>NZ_AP022616.1 GCF_010731115.1 Mycolicibacterium phocaicum | reverse complement strand
TGAATTGCGGCCCGCGAGTGGATGCTCGACAGCGACGGTTCCCCACAAGGGAACTCGCAGCTGATCGTATGGATAAGGAGGTCTTACCGCTCAACCGATGGTTTGCGGCCATTAGTAGCTGTTCACCCCGCCGAGAGGAAGATCCATGAACACGTTGCGTACCACGGCGGCCGTGCTGACCCCCGCCCTGCTGCTGACGATGTCCTGTTCACCGGGCGACAAAGGCAAGGATCAGTCGGCCGTCACCACGCTGCACTTCTATGAGCACGACACCGGGCAGACCAGCGTGGACCTCGGGACTCCCGGGACCCGGCGACCAGTTCATCTTCTCCGGCGACGTCTTCGATCGCCAGGGCGGCACGAAGCTCGGGCGGACCGCCGGACAGTGCACCACCCTCAGCGGCAACGCCACCTCGGGTGACGTCTCGTGCACCGAGACCTTCATCCTCGACGGTGGGCAGATTTCAGTCCAGACTCTTGCCGACCGTGCCGCCGTGTTCAGCAAGGGTGAAACCGTGCCGATGTCGATCGTCGGCGGCAGCGGCAAATACAGCAAGGCCCGCGGTGACGGCACCGTGCAGGTGCCGCCCGAGGTGCCGAATCAGACCGACGCCAACTTCGTGTTGAACGTGTTGACGAACTAGGCGCAGGGCGCGCCGGCACTACGCCCAGCGGTTCGCAAGCAACTTGAAACTCGGCATATCCTCCAACGACGTGAGCGCCTCGTAGATGCGCTGGTACCCGGTGCTGGCGATGCGCCACACACCGTCCTCGTCCTTGCGATAGGTGTCCGAGTAGTAGCCCGAACCGCGGATCATCGCGTGGCCCGGCACGATCACGGTGTCCTCGAAAACCCACGAACCGTGCGCCGTGGTGTCGGAGTCGAGGTCGATCTCGGGTGGCTGGCGATATGGGTCGTGATGATGCCGTTGTCGAGGTTCGTCCGCATGAAGTCGACGACGGCGTCTCGTCCCTCGTAATGCACCGGCTCACCCATCGCGTGTGTGCCGTAGCGGGTCACGACATCTGCAGCGAGGCAGTCCCCGAAGGTGTCCCACTCCTTGAGGTCCAAGGAGCGGAAGTAGCGGTACTTGAGCCGTTGAATGTCGGCGATCGCCTCCAGGTTACCCATCACGCGAGACTAGAACGTGTTTCAGTTTCTGTCACGGAAAATGCGGAATGTCGCTCACCACATGGTGGTATCGAAACTACGGAACGTGTGGTGGCGCCGGGGTTGACCTCAACCTATGTTGAGGTCCTAGCGTCGAATGTATGACCTTCAAACCACACGAAATCGAATACCTGAAGGCGGCAGACCTCGGGCGACTCGCCACTATCCAGCCCGACGGCACACCGCAGGTCAGCCCAGTGGGCTTCACCTACAACGAGGAACTGGGCACCATCGACATCTCGGGCTACCACATGGCCAAGAGCCAGAAGTACCGCAACCTCGCCCACCACGACAAGGTGGCTTTCGTCGTCGATGACATCGCCTCGCGCAATCCATGGCGCGTGCGGTGCCTGGAGATACGCGGCACCGCCCAGCAGGCCGTGACAGCGTCGGGGCGAGTTGCCCCCGCGGGAGACGTCCTCGATTCCGCGATCATCCGCATCACGCCGCGTCGCATCATCAGCTTCGGCATCGATGACACCGACACCGAACCCCACCTGCTCAAGGCAGACATCAGAAACGTCTGAGTCGAGGGGCGGGTGGGACAGACCCGATGACGCAACCAAACGAAAAGGCCCGACTCATTCGAGCCGGGCCTTCCCTTGTGGAGCTGCCGGGAATTGAACCCGGGTCCTACGGCATTCCCTCAAGACTTCTCCGTGCGCAGTTCGCTATGCCTCTACTTGGATCTCCCGGTCACGCGAACAAGCCGAGATGACGATCCCAGTCGCTGTTTGATGTCCCCACGGGTCCCGCGACCGGCCCCGTGGGTGGGTCCCTCTAGTCGATGCCAGGGTCCGGGCCGAGGGCGCTCCCGGTCTGACAGACACGCGGTCGCTACTTAGGCAGCGAGGGCGTAGTCGCGCTGATGAGAATCGGCGCTTAATTGGTTACAACGACGCTTACGGTGGTCTCTTGCCTGCACCGGCACGCTTCCCTTGATTCGATGCGCGAAGTCGAAACCGTTCAGCCCCTCGCACCCCCGCCGACTTTCGGCAGGACACTCCATCATACCGGTAGCTCCGACAAGCTCCACTGAATATCCGAGGCCACCGAAACCAGCAGGTCAGATGACGTAACCGAGGTTCTCGACGATGCGCTGCCCGACCTCGGCGTCGCCCTCGTATTCGATGGCCACGGAACGAACCGCGCCCAGTGGGCGTCCGCCGCACAGCCGCGTGAACTGCCAGCCGTCCATCCGGATCACCGTCGTCGGTTCGGCGCCACCGAAGTCGGGCACCACGGCCGCGCGGCCGTCGACGGCGACGCGGATGGTGCGCGCCATGGGACCGGTCAGTTGGATCTCGACGCGCGATCCGTCGGGGGCTCCCCCGCGCTTGGCGACGACGAAGCCCATCATCGTCTCGATCTCGTCGAGCGCCAGCCGCGCTTCCGGCTTCTGCAATGCGGCGTCCGACGCCACGCGCGCCACCGATTCGCGAATGTCCTGCTCGTGCATCCACGAGTCGAACGTCCGGATCCGCATGAAGCGACCGAGGCTGTCCTGCCCGGCCGGCGTCATCGTCGGGGTGTTCCACTCCTCGTCCGACATCGCGGTCAAGGTCGCCCGCCGGTCGTCGGTGACAGCACGGAACTTCTCCAACAGTTCGGCGCTCGAGAGCCCGGCCATCGACCGGTTCCAGCATTCGTTCATCACGCCGATGGGGTTGTGCACGTGGTCGAGTTCGGAGACGTCCATGTCGGCTTCCGGCACCGGTTCACCCTTGAGCATCAGCTCGGTGCCGATGATGTGCGCGACCACATCGCGGACATGCCAGCCGGGCAGCTCGGTCTGCGTGGTCAGCAGTTCCGCTTCGGAAATGGTGGACAACAGCGTGTCCAGGTCGTCCCACACCCCGAAGAGGGCGGGCAAGACGTCGGACTTCTCGAGGACGGTCACGGGTCGCGTTGAGCTGCTCACCGGCTGACCGTACGACGACAGAACCCTGCGCACTGGGAAATCCGCGATGCGTCCCAATTTCGTCATGCGACGATGGGCCCATGGGGGACGACCGCGCCGAGGCACAGCGCCTGCGGGACATCACGGTGATCCGCAAAGTGCGCGACCGCATCGACCGCGAGTACGCCAAGCCGCTGAACGTCGAGGAACTGGCGCGCGGCGCGCACATGTCCGCCGGCCACCTCAGCCGGGAATTCCGGCGCATCTACGGCGAATCGCCCTACTCGTACCTGATGACGCGCCGCATCGAACGGGCCATGACGCTGCTGCGTCGCGGCGACCTCAGCGTGACGGATGTCTGCTTCGCCGTTGGCTTTTCATCACTGGGCACGTTCAGCACGCGGTTCACCGAGTTGGTCGGCGTGGCGCCCAGCGTGTATCGCCGCGACCATTCACAGGCGGCCGACGGCATTCCGGCCTGTCTGGCTCGGCAGGTCACCAGACCGGTCAGGAATCAAGAAGCACCGCCGCACTGACCGCCACTACCGTGACGGGCATGGAAATCTCCATTCACTACGCATTCCTGCCCCACACCGACGCCGAGGCCGCGCTCAAGTTCTACCGCGACGACCTCGGGTTCGAGGTACGCAAAGACGTTGGCTACCAAGACATGCGGTGGCTTACGGTCGGCCCGCCCGGGCAGCCGGGCACCTCGATCGTGCTGCACCCGCCGGCCGCCGATCCGGGCATCACCGACGACGAGCGCCGCACCATCCTGGAGCTCATCGCCAAGGGTTCCTACGGCGCCGTCACCCTGGCGACCGACGACCTGGACGCACTGTTCGCGCGCCTCGAAGCCGCCGGCGCCGACGTCCTGCAGGAGCCCACCGACCAGGATTACGGCGTGCGCGACTGCGCATTTCGCGATCCGTCAGGCAACCTGATCCGCATCAATCAGCTGTAGTTTCCTCGCGAGCAGACGCGGCTGTTGACCGGTGCGTCTACGCTGCTCGCTACTCGATCTTTTCTGCTGCAGCGCACAGTCAACACGGGTGTTCGTTGACTGTGCGCTGCGGCAGGCTTTCTTCGAGTACCTAACGGCCAAAATGCGCAGTCGATTTGGCTCAATGTTGAGCCTGCACTCACGGTTACCGCCACCGGGTCTTCACGCCCTCAACGCAGAATCACCGACTCGGCGACCGCGGCGATGAAGCCATCCAGCTGTTGTTCGCGGAGAAAACGGAGGCAACTACCCGGCGGCGATCATCGCGACCGACCCGAGGGCCAGCGCCATGCCGACGGCCTGCCACGCCCGCACGCGCTCTTTGAGCACCACCATGGCCAGGGCGACGGTCGCCGCAGGATACAGCGAGATCAGCACACTCGCCAACGACAGCATCGAGGCCTGCAGCGCCAGCAGCATGCCCACATTCGCGATGACGTCGAGCGCCGCCGCGACCAGGGCCAGCTTCAGCGGAAGTCCGCGCGGCAGAGCGAAATTGCGGGTCGCTACCGCGGCGATCATCACCACCGCGGTAGCCGCGAAGCGGGCGAACACCAACGGCCACAGCTTCGCCTCGTGCGGCACCTGGTGGATGACGGCGAAGCTGAGCCCGAAGGTCAATCCTGATCCGACGGTCAGCCAGGCGACCTTGGCGGTGAACCGGTGCGGCGTCTCGTCCTCATCGGTGGCCTGTGCGCTCACGAGCGCGACCGCGACCAACGCCAGCGCGATCCCGGCGATCGCCAGCCCGCTGGGCCGCTCCCCCATCGCGACGCCGACGCCGATCGGCCCCGCCGACACCAGGATGGCGGTCAGCGGTGAGACGACCGATATCGGTCCGGAGCCCAGGGCCGCATAGAACCACCAGATACCGAACGCCTGCAGCACGCCGCACAAGATGCCCCACGTGACCGCGGTCGACGAAACCTGGCCGCCGACAACGCACGCCATCACCGTCAGCAGCACGCCGGCGATCGGGTACGACACCAGCACCACCCGCAGTGCGGCGACGCGCCGAGCCGCGATGCCGCCGACGAAGTCGCTGATGCCATAGCCCAGCGCTGACAGCAGCGCCAGCAGAACCCCGGTCAGATCTTGCCCTTGAAACGTCGGCCCATCTCACGGGTGATCTCGCGCTGCGCGTCGCGCTTGGCGATGTCCTGGCGCTTGTCGTGGGCTTCTTTGCCGCGGGCGAGCGCCAATTCGACCTTGACCCGACCGTCGGAGAAGTACAGCTTCAGCGGCACCAGGGTGAAGTTGCCGTCCCGCAGCTTGCCTACCAACGTGTCGATCTGCTTGCGGTGCAACAACAGCTTGCGGTTGCGTCGCGGTGCGTGGTTGGTCCAGGTGCCGTGGTGGTACTCGGCGATGTGCAGGTTGCGCAGCCACACCTCACCGTCGTCGACGGTGGCGAACGCGTCGGCCAGGGATGCCAGCCCCTCGCGCAGGCTCTTCACCTCGGTACCGACCAGCGCGATACCCGCCTCGTAGGTGTCGATGATCGAATAGTTGTGCCGCGCTTTGCGGTTGGTCGCGACGACGGCGTTGTTGCCGGATTTGTCGGCGTCCTTCTTGTTTGCGTTCTTGGCCATCGCTACCGCCGTATGTACGCGCGCAGCGTCGCGTAGGCCGTGACGCCCGACATGGTCAGGCCCAGAGCCAACATGATTGGCGCGCAATAGAAGAGGACGTCGGCGTAGTCGACCTTGGCGATCAGGCCGGCTTGATAGAACTGGTTGAGCACGTCTTCGAGGAACATGGCCCGCACCACGATCAGGCCGATGACGGCGCCGACCACACCGATGGTCGCGGCCAGCATCGCCTCGACGAGGAACGGCAGCTGGGTGTACCAGCGTGTGGCGCCGACCAGTCGCATGATGCCGATCTCGGTACGCCGGGTGTAGGCGGCGACCTGAACCATGTTGGCGATCAACAGAACCGCGGCGACGGCCTGCACCAGCGCCACCGCGAATGCCGCGTTGCTGATACCGCCGAGGATGCCGAACAGCCTGTCGACCAGTTCTTTCTGGTCGGTCACCTGGCGCACGCCGGGACGTCCGCGCAGCGCGTCCTCGAATCCCTTGTGCTGCTCGGGATTGTCGAGCTTGACGACGAACGACGCCGGGAACGCCTTCTTGCTCGCATAATCCTTGAACGCCGGGATGCGCCGCACGGCGTCGTCGTACGCCTGGTCCCGGTTCATGTACCGCACCGACTTGACGTCCTTGCGGTCGTCGATCAGCTTGCGCAGCGACTTGCACGGGTCGGCGTCGCAGTTGGGGTCATTGGACGAGACGTCGTCGGTCAGGAAGACCTGGCTCTCCACGCGGTCCAGATAGATCTGCTTGGACTGATCGGCCAGGCGCACGATCAGCAGACCACCGCCGAACAGGCCGATGGAGATGGCGGTCGTCAGGATCATGGCGACCGTCATGGTGACGTTGCGACGAAATCCAGTCAGGACTTCATTGACGAGAAAGCCGAAGCGCACTTAGCGATCCATTCCGTAGACGCCGCTCTGCTCATCACGGATGAGGCGGCCGAGTTCGAGTTCGATGACGCGCTGACGCATCGAGTCGACGATGTGATGGTCGTGGGTGGCCATCACGACCGTCGTACCGGTGCGGTTGATCCGCTCCAGCAGGTCCATGATGTCGTTGCTCGTCTCGGGGTCCAAGTTGCCGGTGGGCTCGTCCGCCAGCAGCACCAGCGGCCGGTTGACGAAGGCCCGGGCGATCGCCACGCGCTGCTGTTCGCCACCGGACAACTCGCCGGGCAGCCGGTTGGCCTTGCCGGACAAGCCGACCATCTCCAGCACATCGGGCACGATGCGGTTGCAGGTGTCCGGACGCTTGCCGATCACCTCGAGCGCGAACGCCACGTCGGCACCTCGCACCGCAGGCAGACGCATGAACGTCGACTTCCCGGAACCGGACGGACCGATGAGAAAGACGAACTCACCCTTGTCAATCTTGAGCGACACGTTGTCCAGGGCTGGGCGTGCCGAAGACTTGTAGTTCTTGCTCACGTGGTCGAGGGTGATCATCACGGCACGCCAGTGTAGTCGGACGCCGACGTGTGACGCCTGAGGCTGTTGCTGCTAGCTCGCCGCCGGTGCCGCACCGGGCGAAATGATGGTGGTCGTGACCGGGCCGTCGGGCGGCGCCGCGGCCGGGAGCGGCCCCGGTGGCGGCGACGGTGCGGGAGCCGGCGTCGGTGCCGGAGCCATGCCGGGCAGCAACGGCAGCGTGACCGGCGGCAGTCCCGGCGCCGGGGTGATGACCGTCGTGGTGGGCGGCGCCGACGTGGTGGAACTGGTCGTGCTCGACGTCGTCGTTGTCGTCGTGGTCGTCGTCGGTTCGGTCGTCTCGGTCGGAGTCTCCGTCGGCGTCGACCGGGGCGTTGTCCGCGGGCGGGTGTTCACATCGGTGCGCGGCACCCAGGTGTACTCGGGATTGGGTACAAAGCCCGGAGGCACCACCGCGGGCGGCGGCGTCGGCGGAGGCGGTGGCGGTGCATAGGTCTGGTGCAGCCAGTACGCGGCGAAGAAGGCCACGATCAGGCCGACCGTCGACGTCCGGAACCGCCCCAGGATGTATGCGGGCCAGGCGCGGTCAGCGCGTTTGACGGCGATGCGGGACAGCGCACTCATCATCGCTCGCCCCCCGGCCCCTGGGTCTCGTCCGCGGCGCCGGCAGCGGTGGCCGGATGCACCATGGCCTCCACTTCAGGCTCGTGGTCGGCAGGACTCTCGATACCGGCCCGGCCGAAGGCCGACACGACCATCACCCGCAGTCGCCGGCCGACCTCGAACTGCTTGCCGGGCAGTGTGCGCGCCACCATTCTCAAGTTCACGGTGTCCAGTTCGATGCTCTCCACACCCATCAACTGCGGTTTGTCGAGCAGCAGCGTGCGCAACTGGCGGTCTTCCATCGCGCGTTCGCACACCCGGCCGAGCACATCGTTGACCTTGCCGAGGTCGGCCGTCGTGGGCACCGGGATGTCGACCACCGCGCGCGCCCAGTCCTTGGACAGGTTGACGGTCTTGGCGATCTGCCCGTTCGGGATCGTGTACACCTCGCCATCACTGGAGCGCAGCTTGGTGACGCGCAGCGTGACGTCTTCGACGGTGCCCTCGGCCGGCACCGTGATACCGCTGACGGTCAGTGCGACGAGGTCACCGAAGCCGTACTGCTTCTCGGTGATGATGAAGAACCCGGCGAGTAGGTCCTGCACGATGCGCTGGGCACCGAAGCCCAGCGCGGCGCCCAGCACGGCGGCGGGTGCGACCAGCGAACCGATGGGGATGCCGAGGATTTCGATGACGTCGACGAGCACGACCACCGACACCAGGCCGATGGCCACGTACGAGATCACCGAGGCGACAGCCTGCCGGTGCTGGTGGTCTCCGACCGGACGAGCGCGTCGCTCTCCTGAAAACGTTCATCGATGCGGGCGGTGACCCGGTGCGTCAGCCAGCCGACGAATCGCGCGATGAGCATCGCCGCGATGACGAGCATGACGATCCGCAGCCCGCGGGTGATGATCCATTCGCCGATCGAGCCCCGCCAGAAGTCGTGCCACTGCTGGGCCCACCAACCGAGCGACTCCGGTTGGCTCGCGGCAATCAGAGAAAAATTAGTCATCTTCTTTTCGGTTGCGCCAGCGGATTCCGGCTTCCAGGAAGCCGTCGATATCGCCGTCGAGCACCGAGGCCGGGTTGCCGACCTCGAACTCGGTGCGCAGGTCCTTCACCATCTGGTAGGGGTGCAGCACGTACGAGCGCATCTGGTTGCCCCAGGAGCTGCCGCCGTCGCCCTTGAGGGCGTCCATTTCGGCGCGCTCTTCCTGGCGCTTGCGTTCCAGCAGCTTGGCGCTGAGCACTCGCATCGCGGAAACTTTGTTCTGCAGCTGCGATTTTTCGTTCTGACAGGTCACGACGATGCCGGTCGGGATGTGCGTGAGCCGGACCGCCGAGTCGGTGGTGTTCACGGACTGACCGCCCGGGCCGCTGGAGCGGTAGACGTCGACTCGGATGTCACCTTCGGGGATGTCGATGGAGTCGGCGGTCTCGACGACCGGCAGCACCTCGACGTCGGCGAATGACGTTTGACGGCGACTCTGGTTGTCGAAGGGGCTGATCCGCACGAGCCGGTGGGTGCCCTGCTCGACCGACAGCGTGCCGTAGGCGAATGGCGTGTGCACGGCGAAGGTCGCGCTCTTGATGCCGGCCTCCTCTGCATACGACGTGTCGAAGACCTCGACCGGATACCCGTGCTTCTCGGCCCAGCGGATGTACATGCGCATCAACATCTCGGCCCAGTCGGCAGCGTCGACGCCACCGGCGCCGGAGCGGATGGTGACGACAGCTTCCCGCTCGTCGTATTCCCCCGACAGCAGCGTTCGAACCTCGAGCGCTTCGATGTCCTCACGCAACTTGGCCAGTTCGGCGTCGGCGTCGGCGATCGCGTCGGTCTTGGCCGCGCCCTCTTCCTCCTCGGCCAGCTCGTAGAGCACGGGCAGGTCCTCGACCCGTCCGCGCAGCTCCTCGACGCGGCGCAGCTCGCCCTGTGCGTGCGACAGGCTGCTCGTCACCTTCTGCGCGTTGGCCTGGTCGTCCCACAACTTGGGATCAGATGCCTCGTCTTCGAGTTTGGCGATTCGCGCGCGCAGACCTTCGACGTCGAGCACCCGCTCCACAGTCGTCAGGGTGCTGTCGAGGGCGGCAATGTCGGCTTGACGGTCGAGGTCCACAAAGGATGAGGGTACCGACCAGTGAGACGGACTTTCACATTGCAAGCCCTGATCGCTTAGACCGGTTTAGCATCGCCGTGTAACCCGCTCGGCCGCGTCGCGACAGCCCCTTGCGCGCACTGAGCAGAACAAGAAGGCAAACCATACATATGCGCCCTTACCATGTGGCCATGTGGCGGTTGTCGGATCCGGCCCGTCTTTTCGCTCACTGCTGAAATTCGCCGATGCCAAGGCTGCCACCGATGACCCGGTCGAGGTGCGCATCGACATGCTCGAGATGCTGCCCACGCCCTGGGGGCTGGTGCGCTCCGGCGTGGCTCCCGACCATCCGAAGATCAAGACCGTGACGGCGCAGTTCGACAAGGTGGCCGACGATCCCCGGTTCCGGTTCTTCGGCAACATCACCGTGGGTGAGCACGTGCAGGCCGCCGAGCTCGCGGAGCGGTACGACGCCGTCATCTACGCCATCGGCGCCCAGTCCGACCGCCCGCTCGGCATCCCCGGTGAAGAACTGGCAGGCAGCGTGGCTGCCGTCGACTTCGTCGGCTGGTATAACGCGCACCCGCATTTCGCTGCCATGAATCCCGACGTCACGCAGGACCGGGCCGTGGTCGTCGGCAACGGCAACGTGGCGCTGGACGTGGCCCGCATTCTCGTCAGCGATCCGGGCGAGCTGGCGGCCACCGACATCGCCGACCACGCGCTGACGGCCCTCGGCGCCCGCGGCGTCCGCGAGGTCGTGATCATCGGCCGGCGCGGCCCACTGCAGGCGCCGTTCACGACGCTGGAACTGCGCGAGCTCGGCGACCTGGCGGCCATGGCCGACGTCGACGTGATCGTCGACCCGGCCGATGTCGACAGCATCACCGACGCGGACCTGGAAGCGGCGGGCAAGACCGTGCGGCAGAACATCAAGATTCTGCGCGGCTACGCCGAACGCGGCGCCCTCGGGCGCGAACGCCGCATCGTGTTCAAGTTCCAGACCTCGCCCATCGAGATCAAGGGTGCCCAGCGCGTCGAGTCAATCGTGTTGGGCCACAACGATCTGGTCGACGACGGCGGCCGGATCGTCGCCAAGGACAGCGGCCACCGCGAAGAACTGCCGGCCCAGCTGGTGGTGCGCGCGGTGGGCTACCGCGGCGTCCCGACCGCGGGCCTGCCGTTCGACGAGCGCGCCGCGACCATCCCGCACACCGAGGGCCGGGTCGAGGGCAGTCGCAACGAGTACGTCGTCGGCTGGATCAAGCGCGGGCCGTCGGGCGTGATCGGCAGCAACAAGAAGGACTCGCAGGACACCGTCAACACCCTGATCGAGGACATCTGCGGTGCCGAGCTGGCCGACTTCGCGCCCACCCACACCGAGGACCTGCAGGCCTGGTTCCGGTCCCGGCAGCCCGCGTTGGTCACCAATGACCACTGGCGCCTGATCGACGCGCATGAGCGGTCAGCCGGCGAGGGCCAGAACCGGCCGCGCGTGAAGCTGACCGATGTGACGGAGATGCTGCGGGTCGCGCACGGCTGACCGGCCGCGCGCTCCCCGCAGCGGGTGCTCACTCGGCCGCCTAGTGACCGGGACGCAGGATGCCCTGCACCGCGAACGTCGTCAGATTGCCCCCTGAATTGAGAAGCGACGACGTGGCCGTCGACCCCGACAGGACGCCGGAGCTCAGCGAACCCACGCCGGCCTGAAGGCCGCCGGCGTTGATCGCGGCGATGCCCGCGAGTCCGCCGATGTTGTGGGTGGCGAAGTGCTGCGTGAAACCGAGCTCACCGCCCACCGCGCTGCCCAGCCCGTCGAGCGGCCCGCCATCCGCTGATGCCACGCCGGCCGGTGCCAGCAGCAGCAATCCGCCTGCTGCCAGGCCGGCTCCGATCATCCTGGTGGCCCTAGCGGTCGACGACATCTGAGACTTGGGCATGTGTGTGTTGTCCCCTTCACGGTCGAATCCGAGCACTGCCCGCGAGCGCGGCTAGCAAGCTCGATGCGATAGCTGCGTGATCGCACCATCCATCTATTAGCACAGGACAATGCTCGAAATAACCGATTTGCGGGAAAATTACGACGATGCTGAGCAAACCGAATAGCGGCGAGAGTGGGACCGTGACCAGCCGGACGACTACGGCTGAGGCGCGTGCGGCGCGAAGTTCCAGTTGTCGGGATTCTTGGGCGAGTAGACGACGGGCACCAGCTGGCCCACCGCGGGCCACTCGGCCACGTCGATCGCGATCCGGCCGTAGACCTCGTGCTCATTCACGCTGGGACCGTTGATGACGCCGGCGACGGTGACGAACTGCTCCCCCGTGGCATCGGGGCGCGGACTGACGCCGGTGATCAGCAGCGTCCCGCTCTCCCCGCTCCGCGTCCGCCGAAGCCATGGGGCGGCCAGCAGTACGAGCGCTCCGAGCAAGACAATGAGCACGACGAATTCCCACACATACTCATGGTAGGACTGCACCCATGACTCCCCAGCAAGTAGCGAAGGCGGATTGCGCATGAGCAGCGTCGCAGACGACATCAACCTTGCCCTGAAACTGGCCGATCAGGCCGATGCCGTGACGCTCGATCGCTTCGGCGCGCTGGACTTGCGCATCGAGACCAAGCCGGACCTGACGCCGGTGACCGATGCCGACCAGTCCGTGGAGCGGGTGCTGCGCGAGACGTTGGCCGCGGCCCGGCCGGACGACGCCCTGTTGGGCGAAGAATACGGGGGCACAGCGGTTTTCGCGGGCCGGCAGTGGGTCATCGACCCGATCGACGGCACCAAGAACTTCGTCCGCGGCGTGCCGGTGTGGGCGACGTTGATCGCCCTCCTCGAGGACGGGGTGCCGGTCGTCGGCGTCGTCAGCGCGCCGGCTCTCGGCCGCCGTTGGTGGGCCGGCACCGGCGCAGGTGCGTTCAGTTCGTTCGGCGGGCGGACGCGGCCCATCTCGGTATCGGGTGTCGACGCACTGGACGCGGCGAGCCTGTCCTACTCCGATCTGACCACCGGCTGGGAGGACCGGCGCGACGCCTTCGTCGCCCTGACCGACGCGGTGTGGCGGGTACGGGCGTACGGCGACTTCTGGTCGTACTGCCTCCTCGCCGAAGGTGCGGTCGACATCGCCGTCGAACCGGAGGTCAAACTCTGGGATCTGGCCGCGTTGGACGTCGTCGTCCGGGAGGCCGGCGGGGCGTTCACGAACCTGGCCGGCGCGCCCGGTCCGCACGGCGGCAGCGCGGTGGCGACCAATGGATCGCTGCACGAAAAGGTGCTCGCCGCCCTCGCCTGACCCGGGATTTGTGCACGATTTTCCGCGGTCAGCGCGGGTTTTCGTGCACAAATCACCTGGCCCGCCAATGTGAATTTGATAACACGAGCGTCGTACCTTACTCCGGAGTAAGATACGGTCATAACGCACTGCCCCAACGACGCGAGGCTGTCGAAATGACCAACACCCTTCCTCAGAACGGCACATCTGCCGGCTCCGCCCAGCGCCCGGTGCGCAAGGGCCCGGAGAGCGCCATCGGACTCCAGCGACACAAGCGGACAGCGACCGACATCGGTCTGGCGCTGATCACACCTTTTGTCGGGCAGGAGTTCCTGGACAAGTACAACCTGCGGGATCCCATGAACCGCGGTCTGAAGTACGGCATCAAGACGGCGTTCTCCACTGCCGGCGCGGCGGGCCGGACGTTCAAGCGCATTCCCGGAGTGAACGGCGCCCCGACGCGCCTGAAGCCGGGCGGCTCGGATTACTTCGACCTGAATCCGGACGAAGACCAGCAGATGATCGTGGACACCGTCCGCGAGTTCTCCGCGGAGATCCTGCGGCCGGCCGCTCATGACGCCGACGCGGCTGCGGCCTACCCGGCCGATCTGATCGCCAAGTCGGCCGAACTCGGCATCACCGCCTTCAATGTGCCCGAGGAGTTCGACGGCATCGCCGCTTCCCAGAGCACCGTCACCACGGCACTGGTCGCCGAGGCCCTCGCCTACGGCGACATGGGTCTGGCCCTGCCGATCCTGGCCCCCGGCGGCGTGACATCGGCCCTGACCCGTTGGGGCAGCGCTGGTCAGCAGGCCACCTACCTGCCGTCGTTCGCCGGCGAGAACGTGCCGCAGGCCTGCGTCGCGATCGCCGAACCGCATGCGCTGTTCGACCCGACCGCGCTGCGGACCACCGCGGTCCGCACCCCCAGCGGTTACCGCCTCAACGGCGTCAAGTCCCTGGTTCCGGCCGCCGCCGACGCCGAGCTGTTCATCATCGGCGCGCAGCTCGACGGCAAGCCTGCGCTGTTCATCGTCGAGTCCAACTCGGAGGGGCTGTCGATCACGGCCGACCCGAGCATGGGCATCCGCGCCGCGGCCCTGGGCAAGATCGAGCTGGACAACGTCGCGGTGCCGCTGGCCAACCGCCTGGGCGAGGACGAAGCGACCGACAACGACTACTCCGAAGCCATCGCGCTGTCCCGATTGGGTTGGGCCGCACTGGCAGTCGGCACCTCGCACGCGGTGCTCGACTACGTGGTGCCCTACGTCAAGGAGCGCCAGGCATTCGGCGAGCCGATCGCCAACCGCCAGGCGGTGGCGTTCATGTGCGCCAACATCGCCATCGAACTGGACGGCCTGCGCCTGATCGTCTGGCGCGGTGCCTCGCGCGCCGAGCAGGGCATGACCTTCCTTCGTGAAGGCGCCCTGGCCAAGCGGTTCGCCGCCGACAAGGGTATGCAGATCGGCCTCGATGGCGTGCAGCTGCTCGGTGGCCATGGCTACACCAAGGAACACCCGGTTGAGCGCTGGTACCGCGATCTGCGGGCACTCGGCGTCGCCGAGGGTGTTGTCGTCCTGTAGTCGCCTGAATCGCCGAACTCTTCCCACTCACCCGAAAGACCAATCATGGCAATCAATCTGGAACTGCCCCGCAAACTGAAGGCAGTCGCGGAAAAGGGACATCAGGGCGCCGCCGAGATGCTCCGCCCGATCTCCCGTAAGTACGACCTCGCCGAGCACGCCTACCCGTCCGAGCTCGACACCCTGGCCAGCCTGTTCGAGGGCGTGCAGGAGTCGAACACCGTCTCGGTGGCCGGCGCCGGCTTCTCGGCCAACGAATCCAAGAGCAAGCACGCAAACGTCAACGGCGCCAACATGTCTGCGCTGCTGAACGCGCTCGAGGTCAGCTGGGGTGACGTCGCCCTGCTGCTGACCGTGCCCTACCAGGGCCTGGGCAACGCCGCCATCTCCGCGGTCGCCACCAAGGACCAGCTGTCCAAGTGGGGCAAGGTGTGGGCCGCCATGGCCATCACCGAGCCCAGCTTCGGTTCCGACTCCGCGGCGGTCACCACCACCGCTGTGCTCGACGGTGACGAGTACGTCATCAACGGGGAGAAGATCTTCGTCACCGCCGGCTCGCGCGCCACCCACATCGTGGTGTGGGCGACGGTCGACAAGTCGCTGGGCCGTGCCGCCATCAAGTCGTTCGTCGTGCCGCGCGAGCACCCCGGCGTCATCGTCGAACGCCTGGAGCACAAGCTGGGCATCAAGGCCTCCGACACCGCGGTCATCCGCTTCGACAACTGCCGGGTCCCGAAGGATTACCTCTTGGGCGATCCGGAGGTCAAGGTGGACAAGGGTTTTGGCGGGGTCATGGAGACCTTCGACAACACCCGCCCGATGGTGGCCGCCATGGCGATCGGCGTGGGCCGTGCCGCCCTGGAGGAGCTGCGGGCGATCCTGACCGACGCGGGCATCGAGATCTCGTACGACAAGCCGGCCCACGCCCAGAGCGCACCGGCCGCCGAGTTCCTCCGCATGGAGTCCGACTGGGAGGCCGCGTACCTGCTGTCGCTGCGCGCCGCCTGGCAGGCCGACAACAAGATCCCGAACTCGAAGGAAGCGTCCATGAGCAAGGCCAAGGCCGGGCGCATGGGAACCGACGTCACGCTCAAGGCCGTCGAATTGGCCGGAACCACCGGCTATTCGGAGACCACCCTGCTGGAGAAGTGGGCCCGCGACTCGAAGATTCTCGACATCTTCGAGGGCACGCAGCAGATTCAGCAGCTCGTCGTGGCGCGACGCCTGCTGGGCCTGTCGTCGGCACAGCTCAAGTGACCGCTGCTCCGGTGGCCCGCCCTCGGCCGGGCTACCGGAGCGCTGTCGCGAGTGCCGCGAACATCACTGCGGCCTCCCCCGGTTGCGCACTGAACGACGGTTCGGCCACCGGCCAGGTGGACCACTGCACCATCACGAGGTTCTCCCGCCGGTTGATCGCGATCATCTGACCGAAAATGCCCAGCGCCCAAAGACACTCACCGTCGGCTGCGCTGGGCTTTTCGCTGCCCTGTGGCAGTTCGTTGTGCCACCACTGATAGCCGTAGACGCCGTTGGGATGGTCCGGCGACACCGACGCCGCACACCACTCCGATGAGTCCCGCACCCATCCGTCGGGCAGAATCTTGTCTCCGCTGGGCAACACCCCGTCGCCCAGGACGAACAGGCCGAACCGGCCCCAGTCCGCCAGTGTCGCGTTGAAGCCGTGCGCCCCGGTGTCGTGCCCCTCGTAGGAGTGCCAGACCCCGTCGGCCGCCATCCCGCACGGGATCCAGATCTTCTGTTCCAGATACCGGCTCAGCGGCATGCCGACCGCCTTCTCGAGCAGGTCCCCCAGCAGCCAGGCGCCGCCGCTGTTGTAGGACCAGAGTTGCCCGGGCTCAATACCGTTTCTGCGCTTGAGGTTTCGGACCAGATTCGACACCGCGGGGTAGACGTCGACGCCGGCCTCGTATCGGGTCAGCTGGGAGAATTCAGAATCGGGGTCGGTGTAGTCCTCATTCCACTGGACCCCGGAGGTGTGTTACATCAGTTGCCTGATGCTCACGCCGTCCCACGCGGTACCGGCCAGCGTCGGGTCGTATCGGGTCAACGGGTCATCCACTGCCGCGATCGCGCCGTCCTTGACCGCTACGCCGACGAGCGTCGAGACGACGGACTTGGCCACCGAACGCGATGTCCACAGCGTCGCGGCGGTATTGCCGCGGCCCAGGTACTGGTACGCGATCTGGCCGTCCTTGAGCACGAGCAGTCCCGTGGCGCTCTGCCGCGCCAGGTAGTCGGCAAGGTGGCGGGTCACGCCGCCGAACTCGTACGCCACATCGGTGAGTGGTGCGGCCGAAACCGGCAGCGGCCGTGCGGTATTCGACCGGAAGACACTGCCGGGGTAGGCGCGGTAGCTGTTACGGAATCCGATCACCCGTTCGGCCGGACTCCAGGTGAGCATGTCTTTCGGGTCCGGCAGGTGCTCATCGAAGGGGCCGGCGTGGACCGTCATGGTCCAATCATGCACCGCGACAAGCAAACAGGCCCCGGGATTGCTCCCGGGGCCTGTTTGCTGTCGAGGTTACGAGGACGGGTTGGCGCCCAGCACGCGCTGCAGGTCAGGCTTCATGGCCTGCAGCTGCTGGCCCCAGTAGCCCCAGTCGTGGGTGCCGCTGTCGGGGAAGTTGAACACGCCGTTGTTGCCACCCGCGGCCAGGTAGTTGTCCTGGAAGGTGCGGTTGGTGCGGATGGTCAGGCCCTCGAGGAACTTGGCCGGCACGTTGTCGCCACCGAGCTCGCTCGGGTTGCCGTTACCGCAGTACACCCACAGGCGGGTGTTGTTGGCGACGAGCCGCGGGATGTTGACCATCGGGTCGTTGCGCTGCCAGGCGTTGTTCGGGTCGCCCGTCGAGCCCCACATGTCGTCGGCCTTGTAGCCACCGGCGTCGCCCATCGAGACGTTGATCAGGAACGGCCACCAGCCCTCGGACGGGTTCAGGAAGCCCGACATCGAACCGGCGTAGATGAACTGGTCGGGGTGCCAGATCGCCAGGGTCATCGACGACGAGCCGGCCATCGAGAGGCCGACGGCGGCGCTACCGGTCGGCTTGACCTCGCGGTTGGCCTGCAGCCACTGCGGCAGCTCCGAGGTCAGGAAGGTCTCCCACTTGTAGGTGGAGCAGCCCGCCTTGCCACACGCCGGCTTGTACCAGTCGGTGTAGAAGCTGGACTGACCGCCGACCGGCATGACGATCGACAGACCGGAACCGAGGTACCACTCGAAGGCCGCGGTGTTGATGTCCCAGCCGTTGTAGTCGTCCTGTGCGCGCAGACCGTCGAGCAGGTACACCGCAGGCGAACCGTTGCCACCGCTCTGGAACTGCACCTTGATGTCACGGCCCATGGACGGCGACGGCACCTGGAGGTATTCGACCGGCAGGCCGGGGCGCGAGAACGCACCGGCGGTCGCTGTCTGGCCGGCAAGTCCGATGAGACCCGGGAGCAGGGCGGCGGCCGAGACGGCGCCGGCGACCCTGCGCGCCCAGCGGCCGCGAAGCTTGTCAACGAACATTCACAATCCCATTTCAGTATCAGGTACCGGGTATCGTGCCCACTCCACGCGCTCGAACGGCGTTGGTGGCACAGCCGCGATTACTCGCAGCCGTGTGCGGCGGCTCAGCCTGGTACGGGAACTGAACGCACCGAATGATTCAGTTGTATGTGGGCAGTAAAACACGCGCTGGACACGCCGAGGAACCCCCGATTCCGGCTTGAGACCAGGTTGTTGCGGACTTCGTACCGTTCAGCTACCACCCTGACGCAAAGCCGCGCGGCGTTCATGCGGCCGTAGGCTGCCGTTTGTGACGAGCGATCGGGACCATGTCGACGAGCTGCCGGACGCCCGAGCCGGCGGCCGGTTGGGGATCGACGACTGGCGCGCGGCCGGGTACGCGATCCTGGCCGAAGAGGGCCTGAAGGCCCTCAAAATCGACCGGTTGTGCGCTCGACTGAAGGTCACCAAAGGCAGCTTCTACTGGCATTTCACCAATATCGCCGCCTATCGGACAGCTCTCATCCAGGGCTGGGGCGAGCTGCGTGACGCCGACCGCAGCCAGATCGAGGAGATCGGCGCCCTGGCCCCGCGCGACCGACTGGTCCGCATGATGAATTCGCTGGTCAGCCCCAGGCATTGGACGCTGGAACGGGCGATGCGGGAGTGGGCGCGCTCGGATGAGGCCGTCGCCGAGAGCGTGCGTGCCGCGGACCGGCGCATTCTCGCCGCGGTCCGGCGCGCGTTCGAGGATTACGGATTCGACGCCGACGAGGCCGAGTTGCGGGCCGACGCCACCTTCGCCGTCGGCATCGGATTCCTGCACCTGTCCGGTGACTCCCCGCATCCGCGGCTGGCTGCTCGCAGCGAACGATTCCTCGACCTGATGCTCGCGACCTGACCTCCATACCAAAAGGTATGGTACGGTCCGGCGCATGTTGAACACGCAGGCCGGCATCACCGATGGGTTCGTCACCGCACTCGGCGAACGCGCCGCCGAGGCCGAAAAACTCCGACGCCTCCCCGACGACACCGTGAGCGATCTGATCGCGTCCGGTTTCACCGAGCTTCTGGTGCCCGCACGCTTCGGCGGACAGGAAGCACCGTTCCCCGAGATCCTCGATCCGGTGCGCCGCCTCGCCCACGGCTGCACCTCGAGCGCCTGGACCATCGGGTTCCTGACGCTGCACAACTGGATGCTGGCGCTGTTCGGCGAGCAGGCCCAGCAGGAGGCGTTCGACAGCCGGCCCTTCCTGGCACCGGCACCACTGGCCCCGACTGGCAGAGGCCTGCCGGCCGACGGCGGCATCCGGTTGACCGGGCGCTGGTCCTGGGCCACCGGGGTCATGCACGGCAACTGGATCATCGTCGCCGCGCTGTGTGGGCCGGATGACGGCATCTACCCCGCCCTCGCGCTCCTGCCGATCAGCGCCGTCAGCGTCGAGGACGTCTGGCACACCGACGGGATGCGCGCCACCGGCTCCAACGACGTCGTCGCCGCGGATGTCTTCGTGCCCGAGCACAGGCTGGTCAAGGTGACCGACATCTATGCCGGCACCGCGCCCGGCGCGGGACTGCACGACAGTGCCACCTACCGCTGGCCCATGGTGCCGGCACTGGCCCTGCTCGCGGCGATGCCCGCCCTGGGCAGCGCCGAGCGGGTGACCGAGAGCTACGCGCAGCGGTTGGCCGAGCGGGTACTGCCGTACGAGGGCGTCATGCAGAAAGACAAGCCGATTGCCCAGGCGCACTTGGCCGGAGCGCAGGTCCGGTTGCGGTCACTGCGCGCCCTGCTTGCCGACACTGTCGGGGAGATCGAGGCGATCGTCGTCGCCGGTGATTCCGTCGAGAAACCCGTGCGGGCCCAGGCGCGGCTGGCGGCCGCACACATCGTCACCGAATCACGCGCGGTGATCGGCGAGCTCATGGGCGCCGGCGGAGCCAGCATCCATTTCCTGTCCAGCCCGATGCAACGCTTCAAGCGCGACGTCGACGTGCTGGCCGGGCACGTCGTGTTCGACTACGACACCAGCCGGGAGCTGGCCGGCGCACTCGCACTCGGCATGAAGATCCCGCGCACGTCGATGATCTGAGCAGCAGACCGATTCACCCTTGCCTCCACGGAAAACCAAAAGTAATGTCACTTTCAGTTTTGCTGCCCGATCCTCGAGGAGTCCAGCATGGAATCATTCGTCCACCTGCGAAAAGGCAGGACCCCGAAGCGGGTACACGCCGACCTCGACGGACTCAAGGACGATGAACTCGGGCGCGGCGGATTCGTCGGCCGTACCGCCAACATGTACCGGCGCAACGATCCGACCGCTTACCGCACCGTCGGGCCGCTGCGGCCCACCGACGTGCTGTCGTCCGAACTGAAACCGTCCGACGCGGCCGATCCCCAGGGCGCTCCCCTGCTGATGTTCTCCAACGCGGACTGCCAGGTGCTGCTGAGCCGGCGGAGCACGGAGATGCCGTTCTTCGTCCGCTACGTCGACGGTGATCTACTCCTGTTCGTACACAAGGGTTCTGGGCTGCTGGAGACGGAGTTCGGCCCGCTGCGCTACCGCGAGGGCGACTGGGTCTACATCCCCAAGGCGTGCACGTTCCGGCAGGTGCCCGATGACGAGTCCACCTGGCTCATGATCCAGGCCACCGACGACTTCCGGGTGCCGCCGGCAGGCACGCTGGGACGGCACTTCCCGTTCGACCCGGCGCAGGTCACCATCCCCGAACCGGAACCGATCGACGACGACGGGCGGGACGAATACGAGGTCCGGCTCTACCACGACGGCGGACCGACTTCGCTCTTCTACCAACACAATCCGCTCGATGTGGAGGGCTGGCGGGGCGACAACTTCCCGTTCACCTTCAACATCGAGGACTACACCGTCATCACCTCCGAGAGCGTGCACCTGCCGCCGACGGTGCACCTGTTCATGCAGGCGACCGGCGTCTACGTCATGAACTTCCTGCCCAAGCCGGCCGAGAGCGTGCCGGGTACCGAGCGCACCCCCTGGTATCACCGCAACGTCGACTACGACGAGATCGCGTTCTTCCACTCCGGCTCGCTCTACGGCATCCCGATGCCACCCGGACTGGTCTCCCATGCGCCGCAAGGGGTTCACCACGGTGCACCGGAAGCCGCACGTGAGCGTGCCCGCCGCAAGTTCGACCAATACGACCGCGTCGACTGGTCGGTGATCGCCATCGACACGCGCCGACGTCTCACACCATCCGCCGAAATCCTCGCCAACGATCTGGGGCAACACTGATGACTGTTGAAGCGCCTGTGAAGCACGACTACGACCGCATCCCGTATCTGGTTGCGTACCAGAACAACTCGGCGGTCCGAGATGTGTACGGCGGCGTCGCCGAACTCGTCGTGTTGGAGAGCTATCTGCTCAAGCCCAAAGACAAGCCGTCGGACACGGTCCTGGTGTTCATGCACCCCATCGGGGGCGGTGCCTACCTGCCGATGATCAACGCGCTGGCCCGCGCCGGCCACCACGTCATCTACTGCAACAGCCGGTTCCGCGGCACCGACTCCGCGCTGCTGATGGAGAAGGTGGTCGAGGACCTCGGCGAGTGCATCAAAGACGCCAAGAACCGGCTGGGCTACTCGAAGGTGGTCCTCGCCGGCTGGAGTGGCGGCGGCTCGCTGTCGGTGTTCTACCAGCAGCAGGCGCAACACCCGACGGTGACCGCCAGCCCCTCGGGGGACGGGCCCGACCTGACCAAGCTGGGCCTGATCCCGGCGGACGGCCTGATGCTGCTGGCCGCCCACATCAGTCGCCACGGCACCATGACCGAGTGGATGGATGCCTCCATCCTCGATGAGAACGACCCGTCGAAGCGCGACCCGGAACTCGATCTCTACAACCCGGACAACCCGAACCGACCGCCGTACACCCCCGAGTTCCTGGCGCGGTACCACGAGGCACAGGTCGCCCGGAACCGGCGAATCACCAAGTGGGTCAAGGAAAAACTCGCGGAACTGAAGGCCGCCGGCCGCCCCGATGACGAGTTCGCGTTCGTCGTGCACGGCACCATGGCCGACCCGCGTTGGCTCGACCCGACGGTCGATCCCAACGAACGCACCCCGGGGCAGTGCTATCTGGGGGATCCTGAAGTGGTGAACATGAGCCCCGTCGGCCTGGCCCGATTCTGTACGCTGCGCAGCTGGCTGTCGCAATGGAGTTACGACGATGCCAACGGTGACGCCGTGAAGGCGGGTCCCGACATCGCGGTGCCGACACTGGTGATCGGTAACCTCGCCGATGACGCCTGCACGCCCAGCCACACCCGGCGGCTGTTCGAGGCCATCGGGCATCCGGACAAAGAGATGCACGAGATTCCCGGCGCCAACCACTACTACTCGGGGCCGGATCAGCGCGGCACGCTGCGACAGGCCGTCGGCATCTGCACCGGTTGGCTGCATCGACAGGGGTTCTCGCTGTGACGACGGGGGCTCTGGACGGCATCAGGGTGCTCGAACTCGGCACGCTGATCTCCGGCCCGTTCGCCGGCCGGCTGCTCGGCGACATGGGCGCCGAGGTCCTCAAGATCGAGTTGCCGTCCTCGCCCGATCCCTTACGGACGTGGGGCCAGGCGGAACTCGACGGACACCGCTTCTTCTGGACGGTCCACGCGCGCAACAAGAAAGCCGTGACGCTGGACCTGCGCACCGAACGCGGCCGGGAACTGTTCCTCGAACTCGTCGAGATGTCCGATGTCATCGTCGAGAACTTCCGGCCGGGCACCCTCGAGAAATGGAACCTGGGTTACGACGTTCTGCGCGCGCACAATCGGGGCATCATCCTGGTGCGGGTGTCGGGCTACGGACAGACGGGCCCGGACGCCGGCAAGGCCGGATACGCGTCGGTCGCCGAGGCGGCGAGCGGGCTGCGCCACATGAACGGTTTCCCCGGCGGTCCTCCCCCGCGGCTCGCGTTGTCGCTGGGCGACAGCCTCGCCGGCATGTTCGCCGCGCAAGGCGCGCTCGCCGCGCTGTACCGGCGCAGCGTCACGGGCGAGGGGCAGGTCGTGGATACGGCACTCACCGAAAGTTGTTTGGCCATCCAGGAATCCACCATTCCGGACTACGACATCGGCGGCGTGGTGCGTGGACCGTCGGGCACCCGGCTCGAAGGCATCGCGCCGTCGAACATCTATCAGAGCGCCAACGGCAGCTGGGTGGTGATCGCGGCCAACCAGGACACGGTGTTCCGCCGGCTGTGCCAGGCGATGGGCAGCCCGGAGCTGGCGACCGACGAGCGGTTCGTCGACCATCTGGCGCGGGGCCGCAACCAGGACGAACTCGACAAGATCATCGGCGACTGGGCAGCGCAGCGTGAGCCCCACGACATCATCGCCACGCTGTCGGAGGCCGGTGTGATCAGCGGACCCATCAACACTGTCGCCGAAGTGGTGCAAGACCCACAGTTGCAGGCGCGCAACATGATCGCCGACCACTGGGACGAACGCGTGCAACGCAATGTCAAGGGCCCCGGCGTCGTCCCGGTGCTGTCGGACACGCCCGGAACCATCCGCAACGGCGGTTCGGCGCGGCCAGGTCAGGACAACGAGGAGGTGTTCGGCCGGCTGCTCGGTCTCGAAGGCGAGCAGTTGGCCGCGCTGCGTGCGGAGGGTGTGCTGTGACAGACCTACCGGCGTTCGTCACCGTCCGCGAGGTCTGCCTGCGTGACGGCCTGCAACTCGAAGACCCGATCCCGTTGTCGGCCAAGCTCGAACTGCTCGAAGCCATCGTCGCCACCGGGGTGAAGGAAGTCGAGGCAACGGCGTTCGTGTCGCCGTCCAAGGTGCCGGCGCTGGCCGACGCCCCCGAAGTGGCAGCCGCGCTGTCCGCATTTCCGGATGTCGAATTCTCGGCACTGGTGGCCGGGCCGGGTGGCGCGGGCCGCGCGCTGGCCGCCGGCATACTGTCCCTGGAGTACGTGGTGTCCGCCGCCGACAGCCACAGCCAGGCCAACGTCGGTCGGTCGACGGCCGAGTCCACGGCCCTGATCGCAGACATCGTGGGACTGGCCCACGACAGCGGAGCCAGCGCCGAGGTCATCATCGCCACCGCATGGGACTGTCCCTTCGATGGACCGACCGACCCGAGCAGAGTCGTTGAGATCGCAGTGGCAGCAAGCGAATTCGGTGCGGACCGGGTCGCCATCGCCGACACCATCGGTACCACCACGCCGCGGCGCGTCGCCGACCTGATCAACCGGGTCCGCCCGGTCATCGGGGACCTGCCGCTCGGCGCCCATTTCCATAACACCCGGGGCTCCGGCCTCGCCAGTGCCTACGCCGCCGTGCAGGCCGGTGTCACCCGACTCGACGCGTCGGTGGGTGGGCTGGGCGGCTGCCCGTTCGCACCCGGCGCGACCGGCAACATCGCGACCGAGGATCTGGTTTATCTGTTGCGGGACAGCGACATCGACACCGGTATCGACCTGAACCTGGCCATCGACGCGGCCATGGTGGCACAGCGGGTGGTCGGCCATGAACTGCCCAGCGCGCTCCTGCGCGCCGGCGACCGGCTCCTGGACTGAGCATGCCGACCGACACCCTGACCGCCAAGGGCCGCCAGACCCGCGAGGCCATCGAGCTGGCGGCGCGGAAGCTGTTCGCCGAGCGCGGCTTTCACGGCACCACGCTGGCCGACATCACGTCGGCCGCGGGCAAGTCGTCGGCGGTGTTCTACCGCTACTTCAACGACAAGGAAGACCTACTGGCCGCACTGGCCGAGTCGTTCCTGCACGACATCGTCACCCCCTCGGGCATGAGTGTGCCGCTGCCGGAATCGCCCGAGGACACCGACTACTTCACCACGGTCGTGACGGGGTACTGGAACCTCTTCAAGCAGAACATCGGCATCATGATCGCGGTCGCCCAACTGGGCGCCACCCAACCGCGATTCGCCAAGGTGCAGCACGAGTTCCGTCGTTTCGGCATGGACATGGTCGCCGACTCGGTACGCCACGCTGCCGCACAGGGTTACGCCGAGGGCCTCAACCCCGAACACATCGCCGCCGCCATCGCGCTGCTGTTCGAGAACTTCACCGTGGTGGTGGTCGGCAGCCCCGGATCCGAACTCCGGATCAGCGACGAGGATGCCATCACCACGCTGTCGACCATCTGGAAGAAAACCCTGTACGGCTTCTGACCGAAAGAAGAGATCACCGTGGATTTCGCGCTACCGGAACACCTTCCGGGCCTACTGGCTGAGATGGATGCCTTCATCGAGGCAGAGATCAAGCCGCTGGAACGGGAGAACCTGCAGTACTTCGACCGACGACGGGAATTCGCCCGCACCGATCTGGAGAACGGCGGTGTGCCGGCCCGGGAATGGGAGGACCTGCTCGACGAGATGCGCCGGCGGGCAGACGCCGCCGGCTGGCTGCGGTACGGCCTGCCCCGCGAGTTCGGCGGCCGCGACGGCACCAATCTGGACATGGCTGTCATCCGGGAACACCTGGCGCACAAGGGGCTTGGGCTCCACAACGACCTGCAGGACGAATCGTCGATAGTCGGCAACTTCCCGCAGGTCATCATGATGAGCCGATTCGGCACCGCGGCGCAGCAAGCCGAATGGGTCGAGGCCATGATCACCGGCGAGCGATCCATGGCGTTCGGGCTCACCGAACCCGACCACGGCAGCGACGCCACCTGGCTCGAGACCACTGCCGTCCGGGACGGCGACGGCTGGATCATCAACGGCCGCAAGCGCTGGAACACCGGAGTCCACCGGGCCACGCACGACCTGATCTTCGCGCGGACCTCGGGCGAGCCCGGTCAGGCAGTCGGGATCACCGCGTTCCTGGTCCCCACCGACACCCCGGGCTTCACCGTGCCGTACTACTGGTGGACGTTCAACATGCCGAGCGACCACGGTGAGGTCGAACTGAAAGATGTTCGCGTGCCGGAAGATGCGGTGCTGGGCGAGGTGGACCACGGCTTGGAGGTCGGCCAGACGTTCCTGCACGAGAACCGCATTCGCCAGGCCGCCAGCAGTCTGGGCGCCGCGCAGTACTGCATCGACCGCGCCGCGCAGTACGCCGGCGAGCGCGTGGTGTTCGGCAAGCCGCTGGCGGTGAACCAGGCCGTGCAGTGGCCGCTCGCCGAATTGCAGACCGAGGCCCAGATGGTCCGGCTGCTGGTGTATTTCGCGGCCTGGCATCTGGATCGTGACCACCACATGGAGGTCTCCGACAAGGTGTCGATGGCCAACTACCGAGCCAACCGACTGGTGTGCGAGGCTGCCGACCGGGCCATGCAGATCCATGGCGGCGTCGGCTACAGCCGGCACGAGCCGTTCGAGCACATCTATCGACACCACCGCCGCTACCGGATCACCGAAGGTGCGGAAGAGATTCAGATTCGCCGGGTGGCGCAGCGGATGCTGAAGTTCGGGCGCAAGTGATCGACGCCGCGGCAGTCGCCCGAGTGCTGGCGCCGGGCCTCGGGAAGGTCGACGTCCAGAACCTGCACGAGCTGACCGGCGGGGCCAGCCGCGCGACGTGGGCGTTCGATGCGGTCACCGCCACCGGGGCCCGCGCGTTGATCCTGCGCGTCGGGCCACCGGATGAGATCCATGCCGGCATGGAACTGGAGGCCGCCGCATTGTCCCGGGCCGCGGCAGCGGGCGCACCGGTGCCGCGCATACTGGCGGCCAGCAATTCAGTTGGCGCCCTGGGTAATCCGTTCCTGGTGTGCGACTTCGTGCCCGGCGAGACCATCGTCCGCAAGATCCAGCGAGCACTCGACGACGACGGCCGGGCCACTCTTCTCGGGCAATGTGCCGAAGCGCTGGCGGCGATCCACCGCGCCGACCCCACCGGCATCGGGCTGTCGAGCGAAGACCAACTGAGTTCGTGGCGTCGCGAGCTCGACGAGATCGGCGACACCACAGCCACCTTCGAGTGGGCCTTCCGCTGGTTGGCGCGTAATCAGCCGTCGGACACCGGCGATGCTGTGCTGGTTCACGGCGACTTCCGCATGGGCAACCTGATCGTCGACGGCAGCCGGCTGGCGGCGGTGCTGGATTGGGAACTCACCCATCTGGGCTCGCGTGCCGAGGACCTGGCCTGGTTCTGCATTCGGGCCTGGCGCTTCGGTGCGCCGCGCACGCTGGACGCCGGTGGCCTGGGCGGTATCGAGAACTTCCTGACAGCCTACGAGCACTTCAGCGGAATCACTCTGGACCGCAAAACCTTTCACTGGTGGCTGGTGTCCGCCACCTTGCGCTGGGGCATCATCTGCCGTTATCAGGCGCAGCGGCACCTGTCCGGGCACGTCAGGTCAGTGGAGTTGGCCACCATCGGCCGGCGCGTGTGCGAGACCGAATGGGACCTGCTCAACTTGCTGGAGGCCCGATGAGCCACTACCGCCCCACCGCGGCCGAACTGGTCGCTGCTGTCGCCGAGTTCCTGGAGACGGAGGTTCGCGGCGCCACCGAAGGGGCCGTCAACTTCCATGCCCGCGTCGCCGCGAACGCGCTCCGGATCGTCGAGCGGGAACTGTCGCAACAGGGCGCGGGACCCGCGCTGTTGGGATTCGAGGACGAGCAGGCTCTGGCTCGCGCGATCCGCGACGGGGATTTCGACGGCCGCGGTCCGGAACTCGAGCCCGTCCTGCGGGCGCTGGTGCGACATCGGCTCGACGTGGCTCATCCGGGTTATGCCGACGAGTAGGCAGAACCCGACCTACCTGGTCACCGTACTGTCGTAGCCTGGGCAGGTGGCCGACTCCGCGCTCAAGATCCTGGTGTACAGCGACAACCCCAACACCCGCGACCAGGTGCGCACGGCGCTGGGGCGGCGCATTCACCCGGACCTGCCCGACCTGACCTATCTCGATGTGGCGACGGCACCCGTCGTGGTGAGTTCCGTCGACGCGGGCGGGATCGACCTGGCCATCCTCGACGGCGAGGCCACTCCGGCCGGCGGGATGGGGCTGGCCAAACAACTCAAGGACGAGGTCGCGAACTGCCCGCCGATCGTGGTGCTCACCGGCCGCCCGGACGACGCCTGGCTGGCGTCCTGGTCGCGCGCGGAGGCGGCGGTGCCCCACCCGATCGACCCGATCCGCCTCGGCGAGGCAGTGGTGGCGGTGCTGTCTCCACAGCGGTGAAACCGTGCGTTAACCAGCACGAAATGGCCTGTGGCCGTTCACTCTTCGCGTCAACGCCGATGTGACGCGGGAACGTCAGGAACTGATCATGATCCTAGCCAAAATGCGGCGGCCGTTCCGTTAACCGAGCTAAGCTGTGGGCCAGCTCACATCGACAGCTCGACGAGGGAGCCTCACAGGGCATGACGAACGCATGAACGTCTACATCCCCATCCTGGTACTCGGCGCGATCGCCGCGGCGTTCGCGGTGGGTTCGGTCGGAATTGCGCTGGTCATCGGCCCCCGCCGGTACAACCGGGCCAAGCTGGAGGCCTACGAATGTGGCATCGAGCCGATGGCGCCGGGCTCGCCGGGGCACGAGACGACCGGCCAGCGGTTCCCGGTCAAGTACTACCTGACCGCGATGCTGTTCATCGTCTTCGACATCGAGATCGTCTTCCTGTACCCCTGGGCCGTTTCCTTCGAATCGCTGGGGGTATTCGCGGTAGTGGAGATGCTGCTGTTCATGCTGACGGTGTTCGTCGCCTACGCATACATCTGGCGCCGCGGCGGACTGAGCTGGGACTGAGGTCAGGATCCATGGGACTCGAAGAACGCCTCCCCGGCGGCATCCTGCTGTCCACTGTCGAGAAGGTCGCAGGCTACGTGCGCAAGGGGTCGTTGTGGCCCGCCACCTTCGGGTTGGCGTGCTGCGCCATCGAGATGATGGCCACCGCGGGCCCGCGCTTCGATATCGCGCGCTTCGGCATGGAGCGGTTCTCCGCGACGCCACGCCAGGCCGACCTGATGATCGTCGCCGGCCGCGTGAGCCAGAAGATGGCGCCGGTGCTGCGGCAGGTGTACGACCAGATGGCCGAACCCAAATGGGTGCTTGCCATGGGCGTGTGTGCCTCCTCGGGCGGGATGTTCAACAACTACGCGGTGGTGCAGGGCGTCGATCACATCGTGCCCGTCGACATCTATCTGCCCGGCTGCCCACCCCGGCCGGAGATGCTGCTGAACGCAATCCTCAAGTTGCACGCCAAGATTCAGGAGATGCCGCTGGGCGTGAACCGGGCCGAGGCGATCGCCGCGGCCGAGGAAGCTGCCCTGCAGGCCCGTCCCACCATCGAGCTGAAGGGACTGCTGCGGTCATGACGGACGCGCCCGACCAGACGGGACCCGAGGTGATCGGGACGCGGCGCGGCATGTTCGGTGTCCGCGGCAGCGGCGATACCTCGGGCTACGGTCGGTTGGTCCGGGAGGTCGCCCTGCCCGGCAGCTCACCCCGGCCCTACGGCGGCTACTTCGACGACGTCGTCGACACCTTGGCGGCGGCCCTCGGCGCCGACGAGTTCGGCGCCGCGATCGAGCGCGTCGTGGTGTTCCGCGACGAACTGACTCTCGAGGTACGCCGCGATCGCCTGGTCGCGGTGGCCCGGGCGCTGCGCGACGAGCTGCTGTTCGAGCTGTGCCTGGGAGTGTCCGGTGTGCACTACCCCGACGACGCGGGTCGCGAATTGCACACTGTCTACCCGCTGATGTCCATCACCCACAACCGCCGGATTCGCGTCGAGGCGTGCGCCCCGGACGCCGATCCTCATGTGCCATCGCTGTATTCGGTATATCCGACCACCGACTGGCATGAACGCGAGACCTACGATTTCTTCGGCATCATCTTCGACGGCCACCCCGCCCTGACCCGGATCGAGATGCCCGACGACTGGGTGGGCCATCCGCAGCGCAAGGACTACCCGCTCGGCGGAATACCGGTCGAGTACCACGGTGCGAAAATCCCGCCCCCGGACGAACGGCGGGCCTACAACTGATGACTCAGGACAACGAACCCGATGGCCGCGAACGCGTGGTCACCGTCGGCGGTCAAGACTGGGCCGACGTCGTGGCCGCGGCGCGTGAGAGTGCTGTCGCCGGCGAGCGCATCGTGGTCAACATGGGCCCGCAGCATCCGTCCACTCATGGTGTGCTGCGCCTGATCCTGGAGATCGACGGCGAGACCATCACCGAGGCGCGGTGCGGAATCGGCTACCTGCACACCGGAATCGAGAAGAATCTCGAGTACCGGACCTGGACGCAGGGCGTCACCTTCGTGACCCGCATGGACTACCTGTCCCCGTTCTTCAACGAGACGGCGTACTGCCTGGGCGTGGAGAAACTGCTCGGCGTCACCGACGACATCCCCGAGCGGGCCAGCGTCATCCGGGTCATGCTCATGGAACTCAACCGGATCTCGTCGCACCTGGTCGCGCTGGCCACCGGCGGTATGGAGCTGGGCTCCATGTCGGCGATGTTCTTCGGGTTCCGGGAACGCGAACTGGTGCTGTCGATATTCGAGACCATCACCGGGCTCCGGATGAATCATGCCTACATCCGACCCGGCGGGCTGGCCGCCGACCTGCCCGACGAGGCGCTGCCGCAACTACGGGAACTGTTGAAGCTGCTGCCCAAGCGGTTGCGCGACATGGAGAATCTGCTCAACGAGAACTACATCTGGAAGGCGCGTACGCAGGGCGTCGGCTACCTGGACCTGACCGGCTGTATGGCGCTGGGTATCACCGGCCCGGTGCTGCGTTCGACGGGGCTGCCGCATGACCTGCGAAAGTCGCAGCCGTACTGCGGATACGAGTCCTACGACTTCGACGTCATCACCGATGACCAGTGTGATGCGTACGGCCGCTACATGATTCGCGTCCGCGAGATGCGGGAGTCCATCAAGATCGTCGAGCAGTGCGTGGACAGGCTCGGTCGGACGGGGCCCGGACCGGTGATGATCACCGACAAGAAACTGGCCTGGCCGGCAGACCTGAAAGTCGGCCCGGATGGTCTGGGCAATTCGAAGGAACACATCGCCAAGATCATGGGCTCCTCGATGGAAGCGCTGATCCACCACTTCAAGCTGGTGACCGAAGGTATCCGGGTGCCCGCCGGGCAGGTGTACGTCGCCGTCGAATCGCCGCGCGGCGAGCTGGGTGTGCACATGGTCTCCGACGGTGGCACCCGGCCCTACCGGGTGCATTACCGCGACCCGTCGTTCACGAATCTGCAGGCGGTGTCGGTGATGTGCGAGGGGTCCATGGTCGCCGATGCCATCGCGGCGGTGGCGTCGATCGATCCGGTGATGGGAGGCGTGGACAGGTGACCGCTATCGAACTGCGTCTCGGGCCCCGGCCGGACGAGCCCGGTCCGCCCATCGGCCAAGGGCCGCAATCCTATTCGGCCGACGTGCGCGAGCGCCTGGCATCCGACGCCGCGACGATCATCGCCCGCTACCCCAGTGCCCGCTCCGCGCTACTGCCCCTGCTGCACCTCGTCCAATCCGAGGACGGATACCTCACGCCTGCCGGAATCTCCTTCTGTGCAGCGCAATTGGACCTCAGTACCGCCGAGGTCACCGCGGTGGCGACGTTCTACTCCATGTACCGCCGCACGCCCACCGGCGAATACCTGGTCGGCGTCTGCACCAACACGCTGTGCGCCATCATGGGCGGCGACGCCATCCTCGAATCACTCGAGAACCATCTGGGTCTCGGCGCCGGCGAGACCACCGCCGACGGCCGCGTCACGCTCGAACACATCGAGTGCAACGCCGCCTGCGACTACGCGCCGGTGATCATGGTGAACTGGGAATTCTTCGACAACCAAACCCCCGGTTCCGCGCGTGATCTCGTCGACTCGCTACGGGCCGGCGAGCCTGTTACGCCGACCCGCGGCGCGCCCCTGTGCACCTTCAAGGACACCGCACGCATCCTCGCCGGCTTCCCCGATGAACGCCCAGGCAGCAACGACTCCGAACCGGGTGCGGCCACGTTGGCCGGGTTGCGCGTTGCGCAGGAGCGTGGGATGGAGGCGCCGCAATGACGCTCGCGCCGGTGCTGAGCAGACACTGGGACCAGCCGCAGTCGTGGACGTTGCAGAGTTACGCCCGGCAGGGCGGATACCAGGCGCTGCGGACAGTGCTGCGGATGCCACCCGCTGAAGTCATTGCGCTGGTCAAGGATTCCGGGCTGCGCGGCCGCGGTGGCGCGGGTTTCCCCACGGGGACCAAATGGTCGTTCATCTCCCCCGACGACGGTCGCCCGCATTATCTGGTGGTCAACGCGGACGAATCGGAACCCGGCACGTGCAAGGACATTCCGCTGATGCTGGCGTCGCCGCACGCCCTGGTGGAGGGCGCGATCATCGCGTCGTACGCCATCGGCGCCCGGCACGCGTTCATCTACGTGCGCGGTGAGGTGGTTCCGGTGCTGCGCCGGCTGCAGGGCGCCGTGGCCGAGGCCTACGCGAACGGCTACCTCGGCACCAACATCGCCGGCACCGGGTTCGATCTGGATCTGGTGGTCCATGCCGGGGCGGGTGCGTACATCTGCGGCGAGGAGACCGCGCTGCTGGACTCGTTGGAGGGCAGGCGCGGCCAGCCCCGGCTGCGTCCCCCGTTCCCGGCGGTCGCCGGGCTGTACGCCTGCCCGACCGTGGTCAACAACGTCGAGTCGATCGCCAGTGTGCCGTCGGTGATCCGCGGCGGGATCGACTGGTTCCGGTCCATGGGGTCGGAGAAGTCGCCGGGCTTCACCCTGTACTCACTGTCGGGTCATGTCACCCGGCCGGGGCAATACGAAGCACCACTGGGCATTTCGCTGCGGGAACTGCTGGAGTACGCCGGCGGGGTGCGAGCCGGGCACCAGTTGAAGTTCTGGACGCCGGGCGGATCATCGACGCCGATGCTCACCCCCGAACATCTCGACGTCCCGCTGGACTACGAAGGCATGGCCGGGGTGGGCTCGATGCTGGGCACCAAGGCACTGCAGATTTTCGACGAGACCACCTGCGTCGTGCGGGCCGTCCGGCGGTGGACCCAGTTCTACGCGCACGAATCCTGCGGCAAGTGCACGCCGTGCCGGGAGGGCACGTACTGGCTGGCGCAAATCTATGCCCGGCTGGAGAACGGACGGGCCCAGGCGGCCGACCTCGACAAGCTGCTCGACATCTCCGACGCCATCCTCGGCAAGTCGTTCTGTGCCCTCGGCGACGGTGCGGCCAGCCCGATCATGTCCTCGCTCAAGTACTTCCGCGACGAGTACGTCGCGCACCTGGGCGGCGGCTGCCCGTTCGACGCGCACGCCGCCACGCTCTTCGCCACGGAAGGAGCGGGCGCATGAGGCTTACGACCTTCTCCGCGAAAAGACGTAAAACTGTCGATTTCCGGCCAAAAACGACAGTTTTACGTCTGCTCGCGGAGAAAACGGGGGCACGGGTATGACGGTGACTGAGCCGGCGAAGGACGCGGCCGCGGTCGAGATGGTGACGCTGACCATCGACGACCAGCAGATCAGTGTGCCCAAGGGCACGTTGGTGATTCGTGCGGCCGAGCTCATCGGTGTCCAGATTCCCCGGTTCTGCGACCACCCGCTGCTGGACCCGGTGGGCGCCTGCCGGCAGTGCCTCGTCGAGGTGGAGGGCCAGCGGAAACCGTTGGCGTCGTGTACCACCACTGTCACCCCGGACATGGCCGTGCGTACCCAGGTGACATCGGCGGCCGCCGACAAGGCACAGCACGGCGTGATGGAGCTGCTGCTGATCAATCATCCGCTGGACTGCCCCGTCTGCGACAAGGGCGGCGAATGCCCGCTGCAGAACCAGGCGATGTCCAACGGCCGCAGCGATTCTCGTTTCGAGGACGTCAAGCGCACCTACCCCAAACCCATCAATCTGTCGGCGCAGGTCCTGCTCGACCGGGAACGCTGCGTGTTGTGCGCGCGCTGCACCCGGTTCTCGAATCAGGTCGCCGGCGACCCGTTCATCGAATTGCTGGAACGTGGCGCACTGCAGCAGGTCGGGATCGGCAACGAGGCACCGTTCGACTCGTACTTCTCCGGCAACACTGTGCAGATCTGCCCCGTCGGCGCGCTCACCGGGACCGCGTACCGGTTCCGGGCCCGGCCTTTCGACCTGGTCTCCTCCCCCAGCGTCTGCGAACACTGCGCCTCGGGCTGTGCACAGCGCACCGATCATCGACGCGGAACGGTGTTGCGCCGCTTGGCCGGTGACGATCCCGAGGTCAACGAAGAGTGGAACTGCGACAAGGGCCGCTGGGCCTTCACCTACGCCACGCAGGGTGACCGGATCACCACACCCTTGATCCGCGAGGCCGACGGCACCCAGCGCGCGGCATCCTGGCCCGAGGCCGTCGCCGTCGCGGCACGCGGCCTGTCGGCAGCCGGTCCCCGGACCGGCGTGCTCATCGGCGGACGACTCACCAGCGAAGACGCCTACGCCTACGCGAAATACGCGCGGATCGTGCTGGGCACCAACGATATCGACTTCCGCAGCCGGGTCCACAGCGACGAGGAGGCCCAGTTCCTGGCTGCCGCCGTCGCGGGTCAGCCGATGCGGGTGACCTACGCCGACCTGGAAGCGGCGCCCGTCGTGCTGCTCGTCGCGTTCGAGCCGGAGGACGAATCGCCGATCGTCTACCTGCGGCTGCGCAAGGCCTTCCGCAAGCACGGCCTGAAAGTCGTTGCGGTGGCGCCGTTCGCGAGCCGCGGCCTGGAGAAGATGGGCGGCACCCTGATCTCTGCCGCACCGGGCCGCGAACCCCGGGCCCTCGACGCCGTCGAGGTGCTGCCGCCCGGTTCGGTCATCCTCACCGGTGAGCGGCTGGCGGGCGTGCCCGGCGGCTTCTCCGCGGTGGCCCGGCTGGCCGAGCGTACGGGCGCCGCCGTCGGCTGGGTACCGCGGCGGGCCGGCGAGCGCGGTGCACTGGAAGCGGGCGCGGCCCCCAATCTGTTGCCCGGCGGTCGTCTGGTGGCCGATCTGCCGTCACGGACAGAGGTGGCCGTCGCCTGGCACGTCGACGAACTGCCCGACGCACCGGGCCGCGACACCACCGCGATCCTCGCCGCCGCAGCCGACGGTGAGCTCGAGGCTGTGCTGGTCGCCGGCGTCGAACTGGCCGACCTACCCGACCCGGAACTGGCCCAGCAGTCACTCGGTGCCGCGAAGTTCGTGGTGAGCATGGAGGTCCGGCGCAGCGCCGTCACCGATCTCGCGCACGTGGTGTTCCCGGTGGCACCCGTCGTCGAGAAGGCCGGCAGTTTCGTGAACTGGGAAGGGCGCCAACGCCCATTCGGCGCGGCGCTGCCGCCCGCCACGCGAGCGGACATGGGCGTGTTGGCGGCGCTCGCCGACGAACATTGCATCGATCTCGGCCTGCGCGATGTCGCCGCTGTGCGCAACGAGATGACCCGACTCGGGTGCTGGACGGGGCCACGGCCCGCCGCACCGGAGTTCACCGCGACCCCGAACCCGGTGCCAGGCCCCGGGCAGGCGATCCTCGCCGGCTGGCGGATGCTGTTGGACGCCGGCCGCCTGCAGGACGGCGAACCGCATCTGGCCGCCACGGCCCGCCCGGCGGTGGCCCGACTCTCCCCCGACACCGCAGCGAGCGTCGGCGCGTCCGAAATCCTCACGGTCAGCACCGATCACGGCAGTATCACGCTGCCGCTCGAACTCACCGACATGCCGACCGGCGTGGTGTGGCTGCCGCTGAACTCGCCGGGATCGACGGTCCATGCCACGCTCGGCGTCGCCCCCGGCGCGGTCGTCTCGATCAGCGGAGCGGCAACGTGAACTATCCCGACCTCTCCTCTTTCGGCCTCGACCCGTGGTGGCTGGTCCTCGCCAAAGCCCTTGGCATCTTCGTGTTCCTGGTGCTGACGGTGCTCGTGGCCATCCTGCTCGAGCGCCGGGTGTTGAGCTGGATGCAGATGCGTATCGGGCCGAACCGGGTGGGGCCGTTCGGGTTACTGCAGAGCCTGGCCGACGGCATCAAGCTCGCGTTGAAGGAGGGGCTGGTCCCGGCCGGGGTGGACAAGCCGATCTACCTGCTGGCGCCGATCATCTCGGTGATCCCGGCGATCATGGCGTTCGCGGTGATCCCGATGGGACCGCTGGTCCATGTGTTCGGGCACGAGACGCCGCTGCAGTTGACCGACCTGCCGGTCGCGGTGTTGTACGTCCTGGCGGTCACGTCGATCGGGGTCTACGGAATCGTGTTGGCGGGCTGGGCTTCCGGCTCGACCTATCCCCTGCTGGGCGGGCTGCGGTCGAGCGCTCAGGTCATCTCGTACGAGATCGCGATGGCCCTGTCGTTCGCCGCGGTGTTCCTGTACGCGGGCACCATGTCGACGTCGCAGATCGTCGCGTCACAACAGGGCCGCTGGTACGTCTTCCTGCTGCTGCCGTCATTCCTGATCTACGTGATCTCGATGGTCGGCGAAACCAACCGGGCGCCCTTCGATCTGCCCGAAGCCGAGGGCGAGCTGGTCGGCGGTTTCCACACCGAGTACTCGTCGCTGAAGTTCGCGATGTTCATGCTCGCGGAGTACGTCAACATGACGACGGTCTCCGCCCTCGCCACCACGCTGTTTCTCGGTGGTTGGCAGGCGCCCTGGCCGCTGAGCCTCATTCCCGGAGCCAACACCGGCTGGTGGCCACTGCTGTGGTTCGTCGGCAAGGTGTGGGCGTTCCTGTTCCTGTTCATGTGGCTCCGTGCCACGCTGCCCCGTCTGCGATACGACCAGTTCATGGCGCTGGGCTGGAAGGTGCTCATCCCGATCTCGCTGGCGTGGATCATGCTCGTCAGCATCGTGCGCACGCTGCGCCTGCAGGGTCACGACAGCTGGCCCGTCGTGCTGGCCATCGCCGGCGCCGTCGCCGTGGTCGCCATCGCCGGCGCGCTGTGGAATACCGTGCGGCGCAGGTCGGCTCGCACACGCACCCCTGCCGTCGAACCGCAGCCCGGAGCGTTCCCGGTGCCGCCCATCCCGGCCAAGGAGGTACACCATGCCCGGTAGGCCCAAATTCATCGATGCCATCGCCGGCTTCGGCGTCACCTTCGGGACCATGTTCAAGAAACCCGTCACCGAGCAGTATCCCGAGGAGCCCGGTCCGGTCGCTCCGCGCTATCACGGCCGGCATCAGCTCAACCGCTACGACGACGGCCTCGAGAAGTGCATCGGCTGCGAACTGTGCGCGTGGGCCTGCCCCGCCGACGCGATCTTCGTCGAGGGCGCGGACAACACCGCGGAACAACGGTTTTCCCCCGGCGAGCGGTACGGCCGGGTGTACCAGATCAACTATCTACGGTGTATCGGCTGCGGGCTCTGCATCGAGGCCTGCCCGACCCGCGCGCTCACCATGACCAACGACTACGAGATGGCCGACGACAACCGGTCCGACCTGATCTACGGCAAGGACAAGCTCCTGGCGCCGCTGAAGCCCGACATGACCGCGCCGCCCCACGCGATGGCCGAGGGCAGCACCGACGAGGACTACTACCGGGGCAACATCACGGCTTCGGGCCTTGCGCGGCCCGCCGCGGACGGCCTTGCGCGGCGCGAGGCGGCCAAGTGACCGGAGAGGCCGTGACGTTCTGGGTGCTCGGTACCGTGTCGGTGCTCGGCGCCATCGCCATGGTGGCCGCACCCAAAGCGGTGTACTCGGCGATGTTCCTGGCCAGCACCATGATCAGCCTGGCGGTGCTCTACATCGCCCAGGACGCGGTGTTCCTCGGCGTCGTACAGGTAGTGGTCTACACCGGCGCGGTAATGATGCTGTTCCTGTTCGTCCTCATGCTCATCGGTGTCGATTCGGCAGACTCGCTGATCGAAACCATTCGGGGACAACGTATTGCCGCTGTCGTGGCCGGCATCGGTTTCGGCATCGCAGTGATCGCCGGCATCGGGAGCCTCGGTGCCAACTTCGTCGGTTTGGAGCATGCCAACCGCGCCGGCAACGTGCAGGGCCTGGCGGTGCTGATCTTCACCCGCTACCTGTGGGCCTTCGAGACCACCAGCGCGCTGCTCATCACCGCGGCGCTGGGCGCCATGGTGCTGACCCACCGCGAACGGTTCGAGCGCCGAAAGACCCAGCGCGAGCTGGCAATCGAGCGCTTCGCCGCCGGCGGGCATCCGACACCGCGGCCCAACCCTGGGGTATACGCGAGGCACAACGCCGTCGACGTCCCCGCGAAGCTGCCCGACGGCTCGGACGCCGACATGTCCGTCAGCGCCATCCTGCCCCGGCGCAGTGTGTCGGCCACCCTCGGCCGAGCCGAGAGTTCGACGAATGATGGGAGCGACTCATGAATCCCACCAACTACCTGTATCTGTCGGCGCTGCTGTTCACAATCGGCGCCGCCGGTGTGCTGGTGCGCCGCAACGCCATCGTCATGTTCATGTGCGTCGAATTGATGCTCAACGCCGCCAATCTCGCGTTCGTCACGTTCTCCCGGATGCATGGCGAACTCGACGGTCAGGTGGTGGCGTTCTTCACGATGGTGGTGGCTGCGTGTGAGGTGGTGGTGGGGCTGGCGATCATCATGACCATATTCCGGACCCGGCGATCGGCGTCCGTCGACGCCGCGAACCTGTTGAAGCAGTGACCATGACGACATCGGTGTGGTTGCTGATCGCGCTGCCGCTGGCCGGCGCGGCGATCCTGCTGCTCGGCGGCAAGGCCACCGACGCGTGGGGGCATCTGCTGGGCTGCGCCACCATGGTCGGCGCCTTCCTCGTCGGCGCCACCCAGTTCGTCGCGATGTCCGGTCGCGACAACGACTCCCGGTTGGTGCACGAGACGCTGTTCTCCTGGGTTCCCGTCGCGCAGCTCCAGGTCGATTTCGGGTTACGCCTGGACCAGCTGTCGATGTGCTTCGTCCTGCTCATCACCGGCGTCGGCGCGCTGATCCACATCTATTCGGTCGGCTACATGGCGCACGACCCCGCCCGTCGCCGGTTTTTCGCCTACCTCAACCTGTTCGTCGCTGCCATGCTGCTGCTGGTGCTGGCCGACAACTATCTCGGCCTGTACGTCGGATGGGAAGGCGTCGGCCTGGCGTCGTACCTGCTGATCGGGTTCTGGTCGCACAAGCCATCGGCGGCGACGGCCGCGAAGAAGGCGTTCGTCGTCAACCGCGTCGGTGACATCGGGCTGGCACTGGCCCTGGCGGCAATGTTCGCCCACACCGGAACCCTCTCGTACACCGGGGTTTTCGCCCAGGCACCGCATCTCGCCGCGGCGACCACGACGCTCATCGGGCTGCTGTTGCTGCTGGCGGCGTGCGGCAAGTCCGCTCAGGTACCGCTGCAGTCCTGGCTGGGGGACGCGATGGAGGGCCCGACGCCGGTGTCGGCACTCATCCACGCGGCCACCATGGTCACCGCGGGTGTGTACCTCGTGGTGCGGTCGGCCCCGATCTTCAACCAATCCGCGGACGCCCGGCTGGCGGTCGCGATCGTCGGGGCGGTCACGCTGCTGTTCGGCGCCGTGATCGGCTGCGCCAAGGATGACATCAAGAAGGCCCTCGCGGCGTCGACCATGAGCCAGATCGGCTACATGATGCTGGCCGCGGGCCTGGGTCCCGCCGGCTATGCGCTCGCGATCCTGCATCTGCTGGCGCACGGCTTCTTCAAGGCCGGCCTGTTCCTCGGTGCCGGTTCGGTGATGCACGCCATGGACGATGAAACCGACATGCGCCGCTACGGCGGACTGCGCACCGCGATGCCCGTCACGTTCGCCACGTTCGGCATGGGTTACCTCGCGATCATCGGTATCCCGCCGCTGTCCGGGTTCTTCTCGAAAGACCCCATCATCGAAACCGCGTTCGCGGCCGGTGGCGCCAAAGGGCTGTTGTTCGGTGGCGCGGCTCTGCTGGGCGCGGGCATCACCGCGTTCTACATGACACGCGTCATGCTGATGACGTTCTTCGGCGAAAAGCGTTGGCGTGCCGAGACGCATCCCCACGAGTCGCCGTCGGTCATGGGCTGGCCGATGGTGGTGCTGGCCGCGGGCTCGATCGGTGCCGGCGCGCTGCTGGCCGTCGGCGGCACGTTGGAGCATTGGCTCGAGCCGATCGTCGGCCACCACGAGCCCGAGCATGCCCTTCCGGCTTGGTTGCTCACGGTCGTCACGCTCGCTGTGGTCGGCGTCGGCGTCGCGATCGCGTACCGGATGTATGCGCTGCAACCCATTCCGGTCACCGCACCGGTCAAGGTCTCGGGGCTGACGGTCGCCGCGCGCAACGATCTGTACGGCGACGCGTTCAACGAGCGGGCACTGATGGTGCCGGGCCGGCGGGTCACCAAAGACCTGGTCGACTTCGATGACGTCGCCGTCGACGGTGTCACTCGCGAGCTCGCCGCGCTGGTCCGCAGCGGGTCGCAAGATCTTCGACGCTGGCAGAACGGGTTCGCCCGGTCATATGCACTGTCCATGTTGGCCGGAGCGGCATTGATTGCGGCCGCCATTCTCACGGTGAGGGTGTGGTGACCGGAATGTGGTGGCTGACGGCGTTGTGGGCCGTCCCGATGGCCGGCGGTGCGGCAGTGATCATGTTGCCCGCCACCGCAAGGGCTTTCGCCCGCTCGGCCGCCCTTGCGGTGTCGTTGGTGGTGCTCGTCATCGCGCTGGTACTGGCGCTGCGGTTCGACCCGTCCGGGGCGCGCTACCAGTTCGTCGAGAACCACCCCTGGATCCCCTCGTTCGGCACCGGATACATTCTCGGGGTGGACGGTGTGGCTCTCGTGCTGGTCGCGCTGACGGCGGTCCTGGTACCGCTGCTGATCATCGCGGGCTGGAATGACGCAGGAGCGCAAGCCAAATCGACGCACGCCTACTTCGCGTTGATTCTCGCCGTCGAGTCGATGGTGCTGATCTCCCTGGTGTCACTCGACATCCTGCTGTTCTACGTGTTCTTCGAAGCGATGCTGATCCCGATGTACTTCCTCATCGGCGGCTTCGGTGCCGAACGGCCGGCCGCGTCCAAGGCAGCGGTGAAATTCCTGCTGTACAACCTGTTCGGCGGCCTGATCATGTTGGCCGCGGTCATCGGGCTCTACGTGGCGACCGCCAACAGTTCCGCATTCACCCACGGCTCCTTCGATTTCCGTGCCGTCGCGGACACCGTGCGCTATGGCAACCTCGACATCAGCCCCGGGATAGCCAACGCCCTGTTCGGCGGTTTCATGTTCGCGTTCGCGGTCAAGGCGCCCCTGTGGCCGCTGCACCGTTGGCTACCCGACGCGGCCGTGCACGCCACGCCGGCCACCGCCGTCCTGATGATGGCTGTCGTCGACAAGGTGGGCACGTTCGGCATGCTCCGATACTGCCTGGAGCTCTTCCCATCATCCGCAGCGACGTTCCGGCCGTTGATCATTGCGCTGGCCGTCATCGGCATCGTCTACGGGGCCATCGTGGCCATCGGCCAGACGGACGTCATGCGCCTGATCTCGTACACCTCGATCTCACACTTCGGCTTCATCATTCTGGGCATCTTCGCGATGACCGAGCAGGCGCAGTCCGGCGCCGCGCTGTACATGGTCAACCACGGCATCTCGACCGCCGCGCTGTTCCTGATCGCCGGGTTCCTGGTGTCCCGCCGGGGATCACGGGCCATCGCCGACTACGGCGGTGTGCAGGGCGTCGCACCGGTCCTCGCCGGCACATTCCTGGTCGCCGGACTGGCGACGCTGTCGCTGCCCGGCCTGGCACCGTTCATCAGTGAATTCCTGGTCCTGGTCGGCACATTCATCCACTACCCGGCCGTCACCGCCGTAGCGGCCACGGCGCTGGTGCTCTCCGCGCTCTACATCCTGTGGATGTACCAACGGATGATGACGGGCCCCATCACCGAGGGCAACGACAAGCTGCGCGACCTGGTGCCGCGCGAACTGGCCGTGGTGGTGCCGCTCGTCGCCCTGCTGCTCGTGCTCGGCGTCTACCCCAAGCCCGCGCTGGACATCATCAATCCGGCTGTCGGGCACACCTCGTCGAGCACGGCGCAGGCGGTGACCCGGTGACGCCCATCCCCGCGCCGTCCGTCGAGTACGGTCTGCTGTCGCCGATGCTGATCGTGTTCGGCATCGCGTTGGCAGGTGTGCTCGTGGAGGCCTTCGCACCGCGCTCGGCGCGGTACCGCGCACAGGTCGCGTTGAGTATCGGCGGCCAGGCGGTGGCGCTGGTGGCCGTGGTTTCCCAAGCGCTGCACCTGGGTTCGGCGATCGGCCGACCCGCTGTCCTCGGGGCCATCGCCATCGACCGTCCGGCGCTGTTCCTGCAGGGCACTCTGCTCGGAGTCAGCATGTTGGCCACCATGCTGATGGCACAACGCGTTTCGGACGGCAGTGGGCTGGCCGCGTTCACCCCCCAGGCCGCGACGGTGCCCGACAGCGCCGCCGAGCAGATCGCCCTCAAAACCGGTGTCGCCCAGACCGAGGTGTTCCCGCTGGCGATGTTCGCGCTCGGCGGCATGATGCTGTTCGGTGCGTCCGACGATCTGCTGACGATGTTCGTGGCGCTCGAGGTGCTGTCCCTGCCGCTGTACCTCATGTGCGGCCTGGCCCGGCGGAATCGGCTGCTGTCGCAGGAAGCGTCGCTGAAGTACTTTCTGCTGGGGGCGTTCTCGTCGGCGTTCTTCCTCTTCGGTGTCGCGATGCTGTACGGCTACTCGGGCAGCCTGAGCCTGTCGGGTGTCGCTGCCGGTCGCGGGCCGGCGTCCCTGGGACTCATCGGCATCGCCCTGCTGTGCGTGGGGCTGCTGTTCAAAGTCGGTGCGGTGCCGTTCCATTCGTGGGTACCCGACGTCTATCAAGGTGCGCCCACGCCGGTGACGGCCTTCATGGCGTCGGCCACCAAGATCGCCGCCTTCGGCGCGTTGCTGCGCGTCTGCTACGTGGCGCTGCCGGCGTTGGCCAATGACTGGCGGCCGGTGCTGTCGGTCATCGCGGTGCTGTCCATGGCGGTCGGTACGGTGATCGCCATCGCTCAGGACGACGTCAAGCGCATGCTGGCGTACTCGTCGGTGGCGCACACCGGTTTCATCCTCACCGGCGTGATCGCGCTCAACGACAACGGGCTGTCGGCGTCGTTGTTCTACCTGTTCGCCTACGGGTTCAGCACGCTCGGTGCATTCGCGGTCGTCAGCGTGGTGCGCCGCGCCGACGGTGACGAGGAAGGTGACCTACGCCGGTGGGCCGGACTCGGACGCCGGCATCCGTTCTTCGGTGTGGTGTTCGCGCTGTTCCTGCTGGCTTTCGCCGGCATTCCGCTCACGAGTGGATTCGTCAGCAAGTTCGCCGTCTTCAAGGCCGCGGCCGAAGGTGGCGCCGCTTCTCTGGTCGTCATCGGCGTGATCGTCAGTGCCGTCGCCGCGTACTTCTACGTCCGGGTGATCGTCCTGATGTTCTTCACCGATCCGGTCGAGGACGGCCCAGAAGTGCAGTCGGGCGCCCTGAGTACCGCGATGATCGGGCTGACCGCCTTCGTGACCCTCGCGCTGGGTGCCGTCCCGCAACCGGTGCTGGACCTGGCCAACCACGCCGGTCAGTTCCTGCGGTGAGCAGCTGGCCACCGCCGGTCTACTCGACCGGGCTTCGGGCCGACACCCAGCCCGGTACACTGTTCAGTTATCAAGGTGCGCAACACTTTTAGTGTTATGCGGCGTTGTCGAGTCGCATGGTGCGGCGGTTGTAGGCGGGGATGGGTTTTCGCTGCGGGTCGACGGTGGCGGGTGGGATGAGCCAGGGGTGTTTGTCCATTCCCATGACGACGTCCCAGCCGTCGTGGTGGACGTTGGCGTGGCAGGCCGGGCAGAGCAGGCACCCGTTGCTCAGTGATGTTTCGCCGTGGTGGGTCCAGTGCACGATGTGGTGGGCGTGGGTGCGTCCGGGTGGGGCGCCGCATTTGATGCAGCACTGATCCCGCAGATACAGGGCTTTGCGCAGATGGGCCGGGAACAGCCGTTTCTCCCGGCCCATGTCCAGGGGCACCTGTTCGCCGTCGACGATGATCGTGGTGACGGTGGTGTCGCAGGTGAGCCGGTCCAGGGTCATGGTGCTGATCGACCCGATGAACTCCAACGTGGCCAGGTCCGGGGTGTCGGCGGGCACCGTCACCAGCAGCTGGGTGCGCGGTGCTGAGGCGATGTCGCCGCCGCGGGCGGCGATGTCCAGCACCGCTTCCAGCGCATCGGCCCGCCGCCGCCCGGCGGAACGCAGATCGGGGCTGCCGTCGGGTTCGGGTCGCGGCGCCGACAATTCCTCCATCGCGGCGAGGTATTTGGCGCCGACCTCGGCGTCGAGGTCCGCGCGGACCTGCACCCGGCCATCGGAGGTGACGCGGTGGTCGACGGTGTTGATCGACCGGTCTTCGGCGGCGGGCAGCCCGCCTTCGGCGGCGGCGTGCCGGTTGCCCAGCCGCCGCGCCCGATTACCGATCTCAGCCGGCGTCGCCCCCGAGAAGAACTGCCCCAGTAGGTCGCTCACCTGCGCGAACCGGGCTTCCTCGTCGACCGGTCCGGGTGCGCGGGCGTGAATGTGGTTGATGCCCTTGACGATCGCGTCGACATGCTCGCCGGAGATCGCCCCATCGCCGGCATGGGCGGCGAGCGCGGGCAACAGCGGTAGCGCGGCACCGACCCGGATCAGCCGCTCGGCCACCGAGGGTGCACACCCCAGCGACATCAGGAGTTCGCGCGGCGACCGGCCCTGCGATGCCGCCACACCACAGCGGTCCAGCACCCCGGTCATTGTCGCGGCGAGATGGTCGACCACGCCCCGGATCAGCAGCAGCACCCGCACGAGGTTGACAGCGTCCTCGCCCGACATGTTCTCGGGGATGGCCACGCCGCGCAACTGGTCGAGGAGTGGGTTGAGATCCGGTGCGATTCCCATAACACACCGTATCGAACAAATGTTCGAATAGCAAGGGGTGGATGCACGGATTTTCGGGTGCATTCGAGGCTTTCACGGCGGTGCCGAGACATGACAGGCGTATTGAAAATGACACTGCAGTCCCAGACCGGGACTAGCGCCGTCGCCGACTCCCCCACAAGGCGCCGGACGCGAAGGCGGTAGACGCGAGACGGCGCGGGACGCGAAGTCGCGGCACACGCGACATGGCGCCGGACGCGACGTGAGAGCAGGCGCGAAGTGGCACCCAGCACGACGGACGCACCGGATGCGCGGTCGTGGCGGAGCGCTCCACCGGCACCCCAGCACAGCCGCGACCGCATCCACCGAGTGGTACCCGGTTTCGCCACGAAACTGGCCCCTGACAAGCGGCCAATCAGTACCTAGCCTCGTAGACATGGCGACGGAGTTGGCAGTTGGGCATGCCCGCCAGGTGAGCCTGGCGGGCGTCGCACTGCCTCCGCGCCTCCAGCAGGCCGACTACCTCGACGTCTTCGAAGTCACCGTCGCCGAATCCGACACTCGCACACCTGAGATGCTGGCGCGGGAAGCGCTCGAGCAGTCGGCACCACCCATCCGCGAGGGAATCCGATTCGCACACAAGGCATTCCTGCTGTTCCAGCTCGCGCCGGCGAACTCACCGCAGCATGTCCTCGGGTGGCGCATCGCGGAATCGACATCCGATGCCGTTCGCCTGGAGGCTGATTCGCCGCTGATGGAAGGAACCTTGATCCTCCGGCGAGCGAATGCCTCGACAGGCCAACTCATCACCGCGCTGCACTACAAACACCGGCGGGCTGCGGCGGCGATCTGGCGGGCCATCGGCCCCATCCATCGCACGGCCGCCCCGTACCTGATGAACAAGGCGGTCATCCGGTGATCGGTGACCGTTGGGGCGTCACCGACGCCGAGACTCAGGCGCACTATGGCTGTGACAACTACGTCGCCAACCCATCACTCGAGGCGTGGCGCGGAGTGACCGTGAACACCACACCAGAACGGTTGTGGCCGTGGGTTGTTCAGGTACGCCTGGCGCCGTACTCGTATGACTGGATCGACAACCTGGGCCGGGAATCACCGCACGAGCTGCACAACCTGAACGATCCACGGCCGGGTGGTCCGTTCACCGCCAGCGCCGGCCGGCCACTGGGCAAGGTGCTTTCGGTGGAGCATCAGGTGGAGTTGACGGCGCAGATCATGAGCGCTCACATGTCCTATCGGCTCACCCCGGTCGACGAACACAGAACCCGGCTGGTGCTGAAAGTTACTGCGCCGCAATCCTGGCGACTCGCCGCTCCCCTACTCAGCGTGGGCGATCTCGTGATGGCACGGCGGCAGCTGCTCAACTTCAAGCAGCTCGCCGAAAAATAGCGCCTCCCATTTTGTGATACAGGTCACAGTGTGGACCTGTCACAAAACGAGCTCCAGATGCATCTAAGAGGTAAGGCGTTCATCGCAAAGGAGGCAGGACATGAAGGCCGGCTCGGTCATGCGAACGCAACGACAGTCGCGGGCGTCGAATCCCCCTGCCGTCCAGGGGAATGCGATCGACTCGCGGTACCACCCGTCGGGGGCGGTGCGCCGGCAGCTGAACAAGGTCTTCCCGACGCACTGGTCCTTCCTGCTCGGCGAGATCGCCATGTACAGCTTTGTGGTCCTGCTGCTCACTGGCGTGTACCTGACGTTGTTCTTCGACCCGTCGATGACTGAGGTCATCTACAACGGCGTCTACCAGCCGCTGCGCGGCGTGCAGATGTCGCGCGCTTACGAATCCGCCCTGGAGATCTCGTTCGAGGTCCGCGGTGGCCTGTTCGTCCGCCAGATTCACCACTGGGCCGCGCTGATGTTCGCCGCATCGATCATGGTGCACATGGCACGGGTGTTCTTCACCGGAGCCTTCCGGCGCCCACGCGAAGCCAGCTGGGTGACGGGTGCGTTGCTGCTGATCCTGGCCATGTTCGAGGGTTACTTCGGCTACTCGCTGCCCGACGATCTGCTGTCCGGTATCGGTCTGCGCGCCGCGCTGTCCTCGATCACCCTGGGCATCCCGGTCATCGGCACCTGGATGCACTGGGCCCTGTTCGGCGGCGACTTTCCCGGGCAGACCATCATCCCGCGTATGTACGCGCTCCACGTATTGATCATTCCCGCAATTATTTTGGGGCTGGTCGCCACGCACCTGATCTTGTTGTGGTTCGGCAAGCACACCCAGTTCCCGGGTGCCGGCCGCACGGAGAAGAACGTCGTCGGTGTCCGCGTCATGCCGGTCTTCGCCGTCAAATCCGGCGCGTTCTTCGCCATGGTCACCGGAGTCCTCGGCATCATGGGTGGTCTGCTGCAGATCAACCCCATCTGGGAACTCGGCCCCTACAAGCCCTCGCAGGTGTCCGCCGGCAGCCAGCCCGACTTCTACATGATGTGGACCGAAGGCCTCGCCCGCATCTGGCCGGCCTGGGAGTTCTACCCCTTCGGCCACACCATCCCCGCTGTGGTCGCGGTGGCATTGATCATGGGTCTGGTCTTCACGTTGCTCGTCGCTTATCCCTTCATCGAAGCCAGGGTTACGGGCGATCATGCCCACCACAACCTGCTGCAGCGTCCGCGTGACGTGCCGGTCCGCACCGCCATCGGTGCCATGGCCATCGCGTTCTACATGGTGCTCACCCTGGCCGCGATGAACGACATCATCGCGCTCAAGTTCGACATCTCCCTCAACGCCACCACCTGGATCGGCCGCATCGGCATGGTCGTCCTGCCCGCCATCGTCTACTACCTCACCTACCGCTGGTGTGTAGGCCTGCAGCGCAGCGACCGCGCCGGCCTCGAACACGGCATCGAGACCGGCATCATCAAGCGCCTGCCCCACGGCGCCTATGTCGAGCTGCACCAGCCCCTGGGCCCGGTCGACGACCACGGCCACCCCATCCCGCTGGAATACCAGGGCGCCGCACTGCCCAAACGCATGAACAAGCTCGGCTCCGCCGGCTCCCCCGGCACCGGCAGCTTCCTGTTCGCCGACTCCGCCGTCGAACAAGCCGCCCTCGCCGACGCCGAACACGCCGCCGAGCACAAGGCACTCACCGCCCTCAAGGAGTACCAGGAACGAGATCTCGCCCAACGGCTCCAACGGGCATCACTAGTCTGCAGCAGGCCACATTGGTTGTGAAACAAGGCGTTTCCGCTCATGATGCTGGTGTGACCGAGTGTGACAATGCCGCGGCTGACGGAGTTCATCCCCTCCTGGTGGAGCGGTTCAGCCCGGTTTCGTTCGATCGAACCGCGTTCCTGAGTGAAGCACAGGTCGACGTGCTACTCGAGGCCGCCCGGTTGACGCCATCGGCAGGGAACTCGCAACCGTGGATGTTCATCGTGGGTCGCCGGGACGACCCGGTCCACTCGCGGATCGCGAAACACCTCGCCCCCAGCTCGGCGCGCTGGGCTCTCGATGCCGCACTGCTGGTCGTGAATCTGGCTCACATCCTCGTCGAAGACACCGACTGGGAGTTCTCTGAATTCGCGCGATACGACCTCGGACAGGCCGTGGCGCACATGACGATTCAGGGACTCCTCATGGGTCTCGGTGCACACCAGTTCCGGGCCTTCGATCGTGACGCTGTCGCGCGCGAGTTCGATGTCCCGGCCGAGTGGGAGGTGACATCGATGACGGCTCTGGGCCCGGCGGGGCGCTCGCCGAGCGAAGAGGCGGAACCTTCCCCGCGCCGGGCTCGGCTGTCGCGACGCGAAATCACCTGGGCCAGAGCGTAACCGAAAATGCCTCGTGAACGTTCACTCGGCGCAGACGCTCCGCGAGTTCGAGTATGAAGGCCCTGCGCGCCCCGCCAACGTGAGGCCGCGACGGCCAAGCCGTCACGCGACGGAATCGTCTGTGCCCCTTCGGAGCTCGGGCTGCGGGATCAGGCACAGCGTTCCGTCCGCCGTGTCCATCGGCCGAATACCCAGCCCCTGGTTTAGGCGACCACGCTGGTTCTCCCAAGCGACTTCCGCAGCGATCTCCATCAGCTGCGCCTTGCTGAGGTGCGTGAGCAGCTCCTCACGCAAGCCTTCGGAGAGGATCGCAGGCGTGCGAGACATCTCTTCGGCGAATTGAATGCAGAGCTTCTCAAGGTGAGTGAACACATCGCTGTCGCGGTAGTTCACCAAGGCGATCAGTTTCTCCTCCGAGAACCCCTCACTCCGGCCGAGGGTGTCCGAAATGTCGATGCAGAATTCGCAGTGCGTCAACATCGCCGCCTTGATCCCCGCGAGCAGCTTCAGTTCGGTGGGCGCCCGACCACTGAACAACAGCGCCATTTCGTAGAGCCCATTCGCTGCCGCGATGAGCGGACGTCGGATCAGCCAACCCGGGAGGTCCCAACGGTTTTGGCGGGACTTCGCCAGGACCGCAAGGTGTACCCAGATGCGCTTCAGAATTCTCACGACGCGTTCTCCTCGATTCCGTCACCAGCGCACGGCGGCTGCGGTATAGCCTCATGTTAGGTCGCCATTGGACGCAAGTTAGGAACCAATATTTCAGTTGAATCGGGTACCACTTCAGGTCCGGAGCTGCTCATCGAGCTGGACCGAACCAGTGGTGCCGACGCGCTGCATCGCCAGCTGACCGACGGCCTACGGGACGCGATCCGGACCGGTCGGCTCACACCGAAAACCCGACTGCCCTCCAGTCGCGTGCTCGCCGCAGACCTCCAGGTGTCGCGACGCCTCGTCGTTGACGCGTACAGCCAGCTCGTCGCCGAGGGCTTCCTGCAGAGCCAACAAGGCTCTGGCACAACGGTTGCCGCTGTCGACACGACCACCAGGGTGTCGCATCCGTCGAGTCCAGACCGCCGAACATTCGACATCGACTTCGCACCCGGCGTGCCCGACCTGTCGAGCTTCCCCCGGCACGGCTGGCTGCGCGCGCTGCGTCAGGGGCTGTCCTCCATCGAATCCCCGTCGCTCGGATACGCCTCCCCCAAGGGCCTACCGGACGCCCGCGCCGCGGTGTCGGACTACCTGCGGCGCACCCGTGGCGTGCTGGCCGATCCGCAGCGCGTCGTGTTGTGTTCCGGAGCGACGCAGGCCGTCGCGCTACTGGCTCAGGTGCTACGACATCGCACCATCGCGATGGAGGATCCCGGATTCTGTTTGCACCGCATTGTTTTCCGCCACCACGGCGTTGATCCCGTCCCCATCCCGGTCGACGACGACGGACTCGACGTCACGGCACTCGCGAACACCGCGGCATCGACGGTGCTGGCAACCCCGGCCCATCAATCCCCGACCGGCGTCGTGCTGTCCCCCGCCCGCCGCACCGCGCTGCTCGAATGGGCGCGGGCGGGCAATCTCGTCATCGAGGATGACTACGACGCCGAATACCGCTACGACCGCGCACCCGTCGGCGCGCTGCATGCCCTGGCTCCCGACCGCGTCGTCTACCTCGGCTCGGTGAGCAAAACGCTGGCCCCCGGCTTGCGGCTCGGTTGGATGGTCCTGCCCCCGGACCTTGTCGGCCCCGTCGTATCGGCGAAAAGTCTTGCCGATACTGGTAGTTCCGTCATGGATCAACTCGCCTTCGCGACCCTGCTCCGGTCCGGCGACTACGACCGGCATCTGCGGCTCATGCGTCGCCGCTATCTGGCCCGGCGCAACTGCCTGCTGCGGGCGCTGCGCGAACACCTGCCAGAAGCCTCGGTGCTCGGTGCCGCCGCCGGTGTCCATCTCACGGTGCGTCTGCCCACAGACTGCGATGTCGACGACATCGTGCGCAAGGCCGCCAACCAGCGGGTGCGCATCGATCCGCTCTCGTGGTGCTACACCGAACCTGCCTGCGCTCCAGCGGGATTGATTCTCGGTTACGCCAACCTCACGGAATCACAGATCGACACCGGGGTACGGGCCATCGCCGCCGCGGCCGGCCGCCCGACGTAAGTGGTACCCGATTCTGGTCACGCAATGGCGCCTGACACTGGGCCATTGCGCGCTTAGTCTCGAGGAATGACGACGCAGACACCGTTGCGGATCGTATTGGTCACCTGCGCGATCCTCGGCTTGATCACGCTGGCCCTGGGTATCTGGGCGTTCGTCGCACCGATGTCGTTCTTCGAGGTTCTCGCACCGTTCGAGCCCTACAACCGCCACTTCCTGCATGACGCGGGCGTCCTGCAGATCGGCGTCGGAGTGGCGATGTTGCTGGCCGCGGCTCGGCGGTCGCCCGTAGAGGTAGCGCTCGGCGGCTTCATCGCGTTCGAAGCGCTCCACGTCGTGTCACACGTGATCGACCGGGATCTTGGCGGCCGGCCTGCCTTCGACATCACGGCACTGTCGATCCTCACCATTGCCGGCGTCGCCGCATTGATCGCCGGTCGACGGCAGCGCAGCAACACGTCCGAGCCCGAACGGCCAATCCAGCCGACTAGGTCGGCGTCAGGGTGAATAGCAACCAGTAGGTTCCGGCCCCGTCACCGGGGCAGCCCGGCGCTGCCACGGTGAACGTCCGCTCCCCGGTGAAACTGCCGTCACCATTGGGCTTCAGGAAATCGGACCGGAATGCCGTCACCGCAACGCCATTCGGGCCGCAATGGAACGGGTAGTCTCCCGATGATTCCCAGCGGTCACCCGTCCACCGATAGTCGAACAGCGCCGGCGCATTCGGATTCTCTTTGAGCTCAGTCACTCTCAGCCAGTGCGCAACACAACCGCCGGCGTCGCACACGGTCCGGAACAGGGCCGCCTGGGTCGACGGGTCCGATGTATCCGGGCGCCCATTGAACGTCTGACGCGAATGATCGAGAAACGTGTCGTAGCTGCCGTACAGCGGCACCGGTTCCGGGCGATCGGCGTGCGCTTGCGGCACGGCCACCAACAACGCCAAGGCCGGGGCGAGAGAGATTTTCGGCAGCATGACTTTCAATAGCACACTGCCCTGAGCTCTGGGGTCGATCTCGCTCAGCCCAACCGCAGCCCTACGTCACGTCGGTCTCAGCTGCCACAGAACTGCTAGCACCGGATCCGCCACCGATCGACCGTGTTGCGCAACGTGTATGTGTGCCACGAATCTCCGTGCAGCAGCACGGTGACCTCGCTGGGACCCGATGGTGGGTAACCGATACCGGATTCGTCGAAACAGGTGGTGTCGACGTCGTGGCCCACGAACACGCTGACACCGATCACACCAGATGGACCTACCAGCAGTTGACGCTCGGGATTACGGCGGTCACCGATGGCCAACAGCCCGCTGGCGATATTGAGCCGGCCATCAAATGCGCGGACACCAAGCCCTCCGGTGTCCCAGCCAGAGAACACGCGGACCCGGATCAACCGGCCGACGACGTCGCACTCGCCGGCACTCATGGTTCGTACCCACAGTGCCTGCTGCACCGGCGCGGGTTCGGGGTCGATATCGGCCTGTATATAGGTGCCCGTAATCCCCTGTACCCCAGCATCTTCAACGACTACGACGCCGCGGTCGGGTGCGATCATGATGTCGCACAGCAGCTTGTTCGCCGCCGTTCGTGCCGCCACGTCTCCTCTTTTCACAGCCGCATTCACTCTCTCTCGACCCCCGCACGACCGCGCCTCATGCCGAGCGGTGACCGATGCTGCTCAATCCACCCATGGATCGTCCGCGAAGTACTGCCCAGAATCGTGCGGACTTCTCCGGTCGGCCGCTTCTCCCGGTTTGCGAGCGGCTGTGGTGATCACGGTCCACAACACCATCGGTATCGATGCGAGACACTGCAGAATCCTCGGCACGTCCCGAAACACATTGACCTCCTAGGCTCTTCGGGTGATATCGGCGGCGTCAGGCCCTGTCACGCCTGGCGGCCCGTCACGCACTGGTCGAAATCGACAGTGCGGCCGCAAATTCGAGAAGTCGTTCCATTTCTTCCTGACCGTCGTCTGCGTTCTTGTCGAAGAGGTAGCACTCGACGTAGTGCTGACTGTCCTCGGGAGTGGTTCGGGTCGTGCTGTTGACTATCGGCGTGTACAGCCGCAGGCGTACCGACACCAGCTCGTGAGAGCCGTCAGGCATGACGTCGTAGTCGGTGTGCACGGCCTGATCACTGAGCCGCGACAACAGCACCGTCCGCACCGAGGACTGGAACATCGGGTGCGGCAACCGATCATCGTGGCCGGCGCATTCAGTGTCAGAGCCGTGCCACAGGATCAATCGTCGACCGTCGGTGACCGCGACTTCTTGCCATGCGGGGCGCTGCGTGAGCACGAATGAGTAGGCAGTGTCGAAGTTGATGAAGGCGCGCAAGTTGTTCAGCGCCGCTTCGGGATTACGGACGCCGAGCATTACCGCCTGCTGAAGATGTCTGTGCGATGCCCAATCAGCCATGTGCGGCTAGCACCCTTCCGAACTGAATCAGCCGTTCCATCTGCGCTCGTCCGCCGTCGGTCACAGACTTCGTGAACAGCAGCTCCTCGCTGAAAGACTCGGTCCTCGACGGGGTCTTGGCGAGGGCGTAGTCGGTCGTCGTGGTCACCAGCCGCAGTTCCACACTGTGCAGCGACCGTCCGCCACGGTGATCGATGCGGTACCCGACCTTGAGATTGCGGTCAGTCAACGCGGACAACGGAATCGAGCGCAGCGTCGATGTCAGCAAGGGTTCGCCAGGCTCGGGATCGTCGTCGTCGGTGAGTTCATCGTCGCCCATCCACAGCAGCAATGTCCGGCCGTCGGTCACCGCAACCTCTTGGTACAACGATTCACGCGAATCCTTCTCTTCGAGCGTGCGTTCCATGACGAACGCCTTGATCGCGGAGGGATCCATCACCCGGTACAACGCTTCCAGCGCGATCGCCGGATCGCGCAGGTACGCCTCCGCCGCTTGCACCAGGTCGGAGTACGGGGCCCAATCCTGATGGGTGTCCGGCCCAAAAGGGCGGTTGCGTGATAGTTCAGTCATCGACGTCAGCTCCCGGAAGGCGCCGACGCCCGCGGCGCTTGCTTCACCTTCGTCGGTGAGAAATCACCCATGACCACATCCCCCGTCCAGCAGACCGACCTCCGCACACCCGTCGCCGATGACGAGCCTGTGCAAGGTGTAGTCGGGAATCAGCAGCAAAACCGAACGGTGATCTAGGTCACAACGGGCGGCAGGCCTGGCGGGACACCTCTGCGGCCACGCCGCCACGAGATGCGGCTCCACCGCGTGCTGTTGACGGCGCGGGTGTGCCAGGACACACCGTGCAGCAACAGGGTGATCTCACTGGGCCCTGATGCGGGGTAGCTGACGCCGGAGTCATCGAAATAGACAGCGTCGATGTCGTGGGCGACGAACACGCTGACGCGTATCACTCCCGGCGGCCCAACAAGTAGCTGGCGGTCTGGGTTTCGGAGTTCGCCGGTCGCCACGATTCCGCTGGCAATGTTCAGGTGCCCATCGAAGGCGAGGACACCGAGGCCGCCGGCGTCCGAACCGGAGAGTACGCGTACGTATACGCGTCGGCCGACGACGTCGCATTCGTGGACATTCATGGTGTGCACCCACAACGCCCTGTGTACGGCCTCTGGGGCGGGCGCGATTTCGGCGTGCACGTATGTGTCTGAAACATTTGCCGTTCCAGCATCTTCGATGACGACGACGCCGCCATCGGATGCGAGCGCGGTTTCGCACAGTAGCCAGTTAGTTGCGGTTCGCACAACCAAACCCTTCTTCCAACCACCACATGTGGCAGCCACACTTCGTAGACAGATCGCGATCCCGGCGTTGACTCGGACCGCAGATCATCGATGAAACACCTTCCGCGACAACAGGTGTGCCAGCGTCATGGCGTTCTGGTGCCGCGTATGGTGCCGTAGCGGATCCGACGACGTGCTCGGCTCGGGCCGCGTTGCGGCGGCGCCGCAGTCCGTGGAGTACCGTCTGCGGCTCCACCGAACCAGCAGTCAACCCCGATGCCGCACCCCCGGGCGGTCATCACCAGGCGCTTGCACGCCACCCAACCAGCCCCTCCCGCCGAGCGGGCGATGGATCGTAAGTCCCTGCACCACAATCAAATCCGGGAGAGTTCATGGCTGCCAGGAAGCACCGCGGAATGTCGGTCGATGTCGACGCGTTCACCGAACGGTTGAATCGATTATTCGCAGTTGTCTACCCGCCCGGGCGCGGCCCCTATCGCAATGTCGAGGTGACGGAGGCGCTGGCCGGCCGCGGATACCGGCTGTCCGCGCCCTACCTGTCGCAACTACGCAGCGGGGTTCGCAGCGGGCCGTCCGCTCGGACTGTGGAGATGTTGGCCGAATTCTTCGGTGTTCGAGTCGAGTACTTCGACACCGACAGCGGCTACGCCCGCGCCGTCGACGCAGACCTCGACTGGCTGAGCCTCGTTCACGACCAGAGCGTCCGCGAACTCACCACCGCGCTCATAGCGGTGGCGCCCGCCGTGCGCGACCAGCTCCTCGACTCGGCACCACGCACCACGAGTCCCGACTCGACAGCGGTGGACTCCCGGTACCACGACACCGACCAAAAGAGCCCAATCACGAACGGCGGCAACATTTGCAGTCGACGCGAACTCCGACGCCACCCTGAAAGGAACAGGGCATGACGTCTCAGCAACAGCCGGGCATTTGGGCCCGGATGGCGATGTTCTGAACCCGTGGTGGCAACAAAGGATCCAGCCGAATGAGCAGTTCGCCGACCAGTAATCGGCCTGCAGCTCAGTCGATTTCGGGAAGCGGCACTCCGACCACAAGCTCCGCATACTGGCGCATCAGCCGCAGCGCCGTCGTCCGGCTCAGATCCGGATCGCGTGCGGCGATCCGGTAGCCGAAGTAGTCCTCCATCGACATCAAGGTCATGGCGATATCACGCGCCGGGTGCAGCAACCGGAACACCCCGCTCTCCTGGCCGCCCGACAGTAGATCGGCGTAAAGGCCGACCTGCCGGTGATAAATGCCCTGCACGTCGCTGCGCCGGTCAAGCTCGAAGCCGGCCGACAGCACGGCCCGCCAGATCGCACGCCACTCGGCGTCCTCGGGCCCAGTGGGCAGGCCGGCAGCCATCGTCATCACCAGCTGCTCGCGGACGTCGGCCGATGACCGCTGCAACTCAAGCCGCGCGTCGTAGAACCGCACGTCGGAGCGCAGCGCCAGCTCGGAGAGCAACTGCGTCATGTCTTTGAAGTAGTACCGCACCGCGTTGGTGGTGAGCCCCAGCTCCTCGGCGACATCGGCCAGTTTGAGGGTGGCCAGGTCGTGTCGCTCGATCAGTGCGATCGCGGCGTCCATGATCTCGCGACGCCGCTCCTCCTGCTTGTTGGGCCGGGCCATGGCACCAATCTTGCCCGTTCTATTGCGAGACGTGGAACGCGGGCGCATAGTTCTTTTCCAATTAGGAAAAAAACTCGGGAGAAGCAATGCGTGCCAGAGATCTCGGCGTGGTCATCGGGGAACATCCCACCGGCCCGGCCAACGCCATCACCGACGTCAAAGGCGTGCGGGTCGGGCACACAACCCTGAAGCACGGCGGCGTCAACACCGGCGTCACCGTCGTCGTTCCGCATGACGACATCTGGACCGAGCCGCTGTTCGCCGGTTCGCACCGCCTCAACGGCAGCGGTGAACTCACCGGCCTGGAGTGGATCCGCGAATCCGGCGAGCTCACGAGCGCGATCGGGCTGACCAACACCCACAGCGTCGGCGTCGTGCGCGACGAACTGGTGGCCGCCCAGGTCCGCGCCCGTGGCGCAGGCCTCTACTGGTCACTGCCGGTCGTCGGCGAAACCTACGATGGCCTCCTCAACGACATCAACGGCTTTCACGTCCGTCCCGAGCACGCCCGCCAAGCGCTCGAGGCGGCGTCCACCGCACCGCCCACTGAGGGCAACGTGGGCGGCGGCACCGGGATGATCTGCCACGGCTTCAAAGGTGGCATCGGTACGGCGTCGCGCAGCACCGAGACAGCCGCCGGGCAGTACACCGTCGGGGTCCTCGTCCAGGCCAACCACGGCCGGCGGGAACGCCTCCGGATCAACGGCGTGCCGGTCGGCGAACTCATCGGAGCCAGCCAAGTGCCGCTGCCCGACCTGCCCAAGCAGTACGCCCCGGGATCGGGCTCGATCATCGTCATCATCGCCACCGACGCCCCGCTACTCCCCCATCAGTGCACCCGATTGGCGCAACGCTCGGCGCTGGCGGTGGGTCGCCTCGGCGGCACCGGCGAGCAGTACAGCGGTGACCTGATGCTCGCGTTCTCGACAGGCAACCGTGGAATCCCGCCGTACGCGTGGGACGAGGACGCCTCCACTGCACACCCAGAGGTGGCCCTGCGGATGGTCGCACCGCAGCTGATGACCCGGCTGTTCGACCTCACCATCGAGGCCACCGAGGAGGCGATCGTCAACGCGATGGTCGCCGCCACCACGATGACCGGACACAACGGTTTCACCGCCCACGCCATCGACCACGATCTGCTGCGCCACGCCTTGGACCCCAATACCTCTGCACTCGAGGAGATTTCATGACCACTGCACCGGCCGAGACGGAGAAACGGCGGCTTTCCGGGCGCCTGGGCCCCGTCGGCATCGTCTTCATGGTGGTCGCGGCTGCCGCCCCGCTGACCGTGATCGGCGGCAATATGCCGTTGGCAATGGGCCTGGGCAACGGCGCCGGCGCCCCCGTGGGATTCGCGATCGCCGCCCTGGTGCTACTGGTCTTCAGCGTCGGCTTCGTGACCATGACGCCACACGTCCCCGAGGCCGGGGCGTTCTTCTCCTACGTGACCGTCGGCCTGGGCGAGCGCATGGGCAAGGGCATCGCGGTCGTCGCGCTGATCGCCTATACCGCCATCCAGGTCGGCATCTACGGCTACATCGGATGGGCGATCTCTGACACCGTCGCCCACTATCACGGGCCGGTAATCGCTTGGCCCGTCTACTCATTCGTCGTGCTGGTGATCGTCGCCGTGCTCGGCTACCGGCACATCGAGCTGAGCGCCAAGGTCCTCGGCGTGGCGTTGGCCCTTGAGATCGGCATCGTGGTCGTGTTGGACACGGTGATGGTCGCCAAACCCGGCCCGGCCGGTGTCACTTTCACGTCCTTCGCACCCGCCACCTTCACTCAGGGCACCCTCGGCATCGCCATTCTGTTCGCCCTCACCGGGTTCATCGGATTCGAGGCCACCGCCGTGTTCCGCGATGAAGCCCGCGATCCCGAGCAGACCATCCCGCGGGCCACCTACGCCGCGGTGATCATCATCGGCGCCTTCTACGCCATCACGGTGTGGGCGTTCGTGGTGGCCGTCGGGCCGGATCAGGTCGCCACCGTGGCGCAGAAAACCCTTGCTGGCGAAGGCAATATGCTGCTGGACACCACTGGCGACATGTTGGGCATCGTGGGCCGCGACATCGTCAACGTGCTCCTGCTGAGCAGCCTTTTCGCCTGCGTGCTGTCCTTCCACAACGTGATCGCGCGCTATCAGTTCGTGTTGGCCGGCAAGGGCCTGCTGCCCGCACGACTGGCCACCGTGCACGACGACCACGAATCACCGTCGTTCTCTTCGCTGGTGCAAACCGCCACCGCCGCAATCATTGTCGCCCTACTGGCGATCCTCGGCATCGATCCGCTGGTCGGGGTGTTCGGCTCGATGGCCGGCGTCGCAACGGTCGGCATGGTCCTACTGATGCTGACCACTTCGGTGGCAGTGCTGGTGTTCTTCCTGCGTAACCGAGAGCTGAGGACAGACCATTTGTGGACGACGCGCATCGCTCCGGCGTTGGCGGTGCTCGGTCTGCTGGGCAGCCTGTGGCTGGTGCTGTCGAACTTCACCCTGGTCACCGGTGGCAGCGCGACGCTCAGCACGGTTCTGGCCGCGATCCCGTTCCTCGGGCTCGTCGTCGGATTTGTGGCCTGGCGACCGTCGCGGGCGCTGTCGGCCAACTAGATGGCAGAACCCGCTCGGCGATAACCAAGGCACCCGCCTCGAGCCGGTCACGCCCGCGCATCCCGACATCATCTCGCGCGCTTGGCCAGAGCCGCTGGATCGACAATGCAGATCGCCTTGCCTTGCATACGAATCCAGCCCCGATCGACAAACGTCGCAAGGGCCTTGTTGGCCGACTCACGGGTTGAGCCCGCGAGTTGGGCAAGTTCGATCTGGTTAAGCTGATGGTCGACACGCAGTGTCCCGTGGTCGGATTCTCCGAATCGGTTGGCCAGGTCGAGGAGCAGTGTGGCCAGGCGCCCGGGGACGTCGTTGAACGTCTGATCGCACAGCTTGTTGGTGGTTCGGCGCAGACGACGTGCCAGCAGACGAAGCATCTGTTCAACCGCCTCGGGTTCCTGGCTCATCCAGGAGCGCAGTGCTGTGCGGGTCATCGTCGCGGCGCGCACGGCCGTGATTGTGGTGACGGTCGATGTGCGGGGGCCCGGGTCGAGGAGGGCGAGTTCACCGAAAACATCGGAGGGCCCAAGAACGGCGATCAGGCTGTCGGACTGACTGCTCGCGCATGCGACTTTGACTCTGCCGGAAGTGATGATGTACAGCCGATCACCGGCATCCCCCTCACGAAACACGTTGTGCCTCTGCGGAAATGACACCCAGTCAAGTTGGTCGACCGCCGCGGCCAGAACATCCGGCCCGACGCCGTGGAAGATGCTGGCGCGCGCCAACGCCGCATTTATCCCAGGCCCATCCTGGCCGCTGCCATCCCTAGACACTATGCACGCTCACGTTATCCCCCATTTTGCCGTCGCCGCCGTGCCGCGCACTTTCCTAGATTACCTATCTGGTTTGCCCACATTGGCCGGCGAGCGTACGGGTTGACGCGCCAGTCGGCTTATGCGATTGTTCGCGATATTGAGTGAAAGACCAAGCGAGCCGGGGGGCTTGGGACTGGTCTTCACAGGGGGATCTATACATGGCCGCATTTGGAGTGTCCGCGCGCCGCCTGATGACGGCGTCGACAGTGTTCGCTGCATCCGTCGTGGCGTGCGTATGCGCTGCGGGTGTGGTGATCGCCGATCCGCAGCCGATGCCGGACAGGTGGACGCAGGTTCTGGCGCGGTGGTGATCGAAACCGATGGCACCCAAGGCTTCCCCGCGCACGTCACGCTCAGTACCGCAAGAGCCAGCGATCATGGGCCGGCCCAAAGAAAGAGACCTGGCAACACCGACCACCGTCGGCGCGTTGATCAGAAGACGCGAATCCAGTCGATCAGCATCTCGGCGGGGTAATTGCCGCCGGCGGGCTCGCGCCCGCCAGAGCCACCGATAGCAAGGTTGAACACCGGGGCCAAGGTGTAGCCCGGATCGTTGAAGGGCCAGTCGTCCAACGAATTGGCCGGCACCGTGAAAAACGGCTCTTGCCCCGGCGCGTAGTCCTTCCAGAAGTACATGCCGGTCGGCTGCCAGGTCATCCGCCAGGTATGCCACCCGCTGTCGATCGGGTGCGGATCGGTGGCGAACGACGTGCCGTCCAGCCGGGCGTGCACCGTTGTCCCCGATGGCCAGTCTCTGTTGCCATACCACTCGACCAGGTCGACCTCACCGCCGCGGGCCGGATCGTCGTTGAGCAGCCAGAAGGCCGGCCAGGCGCCGTCGGTCAGGCAGTTCAGCTTGATCCGCGCCTCCCAGGTGGTGCCGACCCCGCCGCGCCAGTTTCCGACCACCTTGGCGCTTGCATAACGCTCCTGAATGTTCGCGCCCGGACCACGGGTGGCCCGAATGACGAGGTTGCCCTTGCCGTCCTGGAACACGTGCTCCTGATCGGTCACGTAACGGCCCATGTTGTAGGGCTGGTCCCATTCGACGGGATTCCGGATGACCTCGCGCTCAGGCACGATGAACCACCACGCCGGATCCGGCGGTGCCCCCGCGGGGCCGTTGAATTCCTCCCGGAACAGCATCGCCGGGCCTGCCGACGAGCCGGCGGGCGCAGCGGGCGCGGCCCCCGGACCAGTAACCGGACCTGGGAAAACGGGCAGCGGGTCGGCGTCAGCCTTCGCGGCACCCAGCACTGTGGTAACCGCGCCCAGGCCCATCATCATCATGATCCTGCGACGATCCATAGCCGGCACACCAGCAATCGTAGGCGACGCACCGTCGCGAGACCGCTAACCAAGCAACCCAATTGCAGGAGTGTTCGTGCTCGCCGCCCCGGTGGACGTCCACCGCTATTCGTTACCAACAGCCCGGGGGCCGCTGATGACGGTGTTCAGAACAGCGCGCGGCAACACCGAAATCACGTCCATGGCAACTGGCATGGTGATTCAAAGGCGTTGGCGTTCAAGAGCTTCCGAGCGAAACCGTCAACCTCAGCTGATCACACCATGCGTCACGATGGCCGCCGTCTCGTCGACCCACAGCTCGTCGAGTTCGCTCTCGGGATGCAGCAGCATCCGCAACATCGTGGCGCCACCGATGATTTCGATGAGCCGCTCGGGTTCGACGTCAGCCTGGACCTCGCCGCGCTCGATGCCGTGCTCGAGCCGCACCCGCACCACGTCGAACAGCCCGTGGAAGCGCGCGACGACCCGGGCGTTGAGTTCCTCGTCGGCGCTCATGTCGGCCATGAGCCCCGGAAGCGCGGCCCGCACCGCGGGGCTGGTGAACACGTCGCGCGCCGCGGCGATCATGGCGCGGATGTCGCCGACGATGTCCCCTTCTGGAGTGTCCAGTGCGGACGGCGTCGTCGGGAACGCCGCTTCGTGCACCAACTCGGCCTTGCTCGACCACCGGCGGTACAGCGCCGTCTTCGTCGTTCCCGCACGTTCGGCAATGGCCGCCATCGTCAGATTGGCGTAGCCGACCTCAGGCAACAGTTCGGCGGCAGCGGTCAGCACTGCCGCGTCGATCCGTGGGTCACGAGGTCGTCCAGCGCCAGAGGGCTTGTCAACCGGTTGCAGGTCTGATTTCATAACGCTACGCATCGTATCGTAATTATCTCGGGAAGGAAGGTTCAGTGCCGAACCAACCGGCGGAAGGCTCCGTCACGGTCGAAACGAACGTCGAACATATTCAGCGCTCCAGCCGCGATGTGACAACAGTTCCGGACATCCTGTCACAGTGGCTGTCCACAGTGATGGAAGGCGGCATCAAGCCGGACATCACCGTCGAGAGCGGTATCGATTCCAACGGAATGTCCTCTGAGACAATCATTCTCACGGGCCGCTGGACCGAGGACGGCACGCCGGTGGAGCAGAAGTGGGTCGCCCGCGTCGCGCCGACCACCGAAGACGTCCCCGTCTTCTCCTCCTACCGCCTGGACCACCAGTTCGACGTCATGCGCCTGGCCGCCGAGCTCACCGACGTCCCGGTCCCCCGCGTCCGCTGGCTGGAGAACACCGGAGAGGTCCTCGGTTCGCCGTTCTTCCTGATGGACTGCGTCGACGGCGTGGTCCCGCCGGACGTCATGCCGTACACGTTCGGCGGCAACTGGTTCGCCGACGCCACCCCGGAGCAGCAGCGCACGCTGCAGGACAGCACGGTCGAGGCCATCGCCAAGCTGCACTCGATCCCCGATGCGGAAAAGACCTTCGGTTTCCTGCAAGAGATCGACCCGCCCGGCGACACCGCACTGCGTCGGCACTTCGGCTGGCTCAAGGACTGGTACCAGTTCGCGGCGTCGGGCCTGGGCCGCTCGCCGCTGGTCGAGCGCGCCCTCGTCTGGCTCGAGGAGAACTTCCCCGAGGACGTCGCGGCATCCGAATCGGTTCTGGTGTGGGGTGATTCGCGCATCGGCAACGTGATGTACCAGGACTTCCGGCCGTCCGCGGTGCTGGACTGGGAGATGGCCACCGTCGGCCCGCGCGAGTTCGACGTTTCGTGGATCATCTTCGCGCACAAGGTGTTCCAGGAGTTGGGCGGGCTGGCCGGGCTGCCCGGGCTGCCGGACGTGCTGCGCGAAGAGGACGTGCGCGCGGCCTACAAGAACTTCACCGGCATCGAGGTCGGCGACCTGCACTGGTTCTACATCTACTCCGGCGTCGTGTGGTGTTGCGTATTCATGCGCACCGGCGCCCGCCGTGTGCACTTCGGCGAGATGGAACAGCCCGAGGACCTCGAATCGCTCTTCTACCACAAGTCTCTGCTGGAGAAGCTCCTGGAAGGAACCGCCTGATGCTCGGCCCCATGGACGAATATCCGATCCACCAGGTCCCGCAGCCCATCGCGTGGCCGGGATCCAGCGACCGGAACTTCTACGACCGCTGCTACTTCAACGCCCACGACCGCACCGGTGACATCTTCGTCATCACCGGCATGGGCTACTACCCCAACCTCGGGGTGAAGGACGCCTACTTCCTCGTCCGCCGCGGTGACACCCAGACCGCTGTCCACCTGTCCGACGCGATCGACCAGGACCGGTTGAACCAGCACGTCGTCGGCTATCGCATCGAGGTCACCGACCCGCTGCACCAGGTGCGCATCGTGCTCGATGAGACGGAGGGCATTGCCGCGGACCTGACGTGGAACGGCCTGTTCGACGTGGTGCAGGAACAGCCGCACCTCATGCGGCAGGGCAACCGCGTCACGCTGAATGCGCAGCGCTTCGCTCAGCTGGGTTCGTGGAGCGGCACCCTCGCCATCGACGGTGAAGACATCAAGGTCAGCCCGGACACCTGGATCGGTTCGCGTGACCGGTCCTGGGGCATCCGCCCCGTCGGTGAGGCCGAGCCGGCCGGGCGCCCGGCGGATCCACCTTTCGAGGGCATGTGGTGGCTGTACGTGCCGATCGCGTTCGAGGAGTTCTCGCTCGTGATGATCATCCAGGAAGCTCCCGACGGCTTCCGGTCGCTCAACGACTGCAGCCGCGTCTGGAAGGACGGACGCGTCGAGCAGCTCGGCTGGCCGCGCGTGAAGATCCACTACGTCTCCGGTACCCGCATTCCCACCGGTGCCACCATCGAGGCGACGGCGCTGGACGGCACCCCGGTCCGCTTCGATGTGGAATCCAAGCTGCCGGTGCCGATCCATGTGGGCGGCGGCTACGGCGGTGACGCCGACTGGCTGCACGGCATGTGGAAGGGCGAGAAGTTCACCGAACGCCTTACCTACGACATGACCGACCCCGGGATCATCGCGCGCTCCGGCTTCGGCGTCATCGACCACGTCGGGCGTGCGGTGTGCCATGAGGGCAACAAGCCGCCCGCCGAAGGCTGGGGCCTGTTCGAGCACGGTGCGCTCGGCCGCCACGACCCGTCGGGCTTCCCCGACTGGCTGACCATGGCCCCCTAGATTTGCGCGGCTTCCCCGGCCGCGCAATAGAAATGTCCCCGGCACAACGGCGTGCCGGGGACATTTGTCTTGTTCGCTATGCGGCCCACAACAGAGACGCCGCCAGAATCACTTCGACGATGCCGTAGAACTGGTTGGGGTAGAACGACGTTCGATCACCGGCGAGCGCCGCGCACACCCGCCCGAATGCCATACCGAGCAAGGCCACGCTCACGGTGACCACGATGCCGATACGGATCTGCTCCGGCGCCGCGATGGCGTATCCGAGGATCGCCGCGATGGCCAATCCGAAACCACCATAGACCGCCCGCACCTCGGCCCGAGATGCCGCTTCGCCCAAGGTGATTCCGAATGGTCGCAACATCTCCGCCGGTGCGGTCAGGGCCCGCACGCCCATGCCCGCAAAGAACACCGCATTGACGCCGACGACGACGTTGGACGCCACTGACACCGCTACCTCCTGACGACGGACAGACAATCAGCATGACGCACGCGAGTCATGTCGTCAGGCGAAAAGGCTCAGAGCCGCCACATTTCGCGTTCGGTGGCGGCCTGCTCGAATGCTCTGTGGCGGAATGTCTCCGGCTGGCGCACTTTCGCGGCCAGATGCAGTCTGGTCACGAACGCGGTGGTCTTGTCCGACCACCAGTGCGCATCGCGGCCGCGGCGGGGTGGAAGCCAACTGACGCAGCGTCGGTAGCCATCTCGGTATCCCTTCACGAACTCCGACAATGCTTTTGAGATCGCACACCTGGGCGACGGGCAACGTCGGCACTAGTGCACAGATTCAGCGAGGGAGGTCGTCGATCTATTCCCTGCGGCGCACCGTTGTTCGCTGTCGGCTTACTCCAGCCCGGCGGTGCCGTCCGGTTTGACGGTCACGGCAGCTCCGGCGAGGTCTTCGCGAGTGCTGGCCTCGGCTTGCGAGGCATCGGCGATCACCGCCAGCGCCCGGCTACCGCTGGGTGTGCGGACCGAGACGAACACCTTCTCGGGGACGCCGTCACGGGTGACCGGTGTGGTCCAGGATTCCACGGTGCCGGTGCCCGACCAGTCGTCCTCGGCCACCACCGTCGGCTCGGCATCGACCTCCGATTGCACATCCTCCCAACGGAATTCGTGCGCAGGCGGCTGCGTGCTGTAGACACCGAAGCTGTGCTTGGTCAGGTACCCGCCGTTGGCGGTGATCAGGCCGACCTGACCCGGATTGGCCACCAACTGCTCGGCCATGGTGGCGATCGAATGCGACACGTAGTTGTTCCACGGGCCGCCGGCGAACGTCAGACCACCGGTCACCGTCAGCGGCCGCGCCGCATCATCGAGGCCCAGGCCCAGTTCGCGGGCCGCGACCTGCACCGCCGACGGGAAGCACGAGTACACGTCGACCGTGTCGATGTCGTCGATGCCGAGGCCGGTCAGCTCCAATGCCCGGCGACCCGCGATCCGGATCGCCGGTGAACCGGAGAAGCTCGCCCGCTCCCCGATGAGATAGGTGTCGTGGGCGTCGGTGCCGGCGTACGGGAAGACCCAGCGCTCCTTCGGAATCTGCAGGGCTTCCGCCTTGCCCACCGAGGTCAGGATCAGGGCCGCGCCTTGGTCGACCATGTTGTTGGAGTTCATCAGCTTGGTGTACGGCCAGCTGATCATCCGGTTGTCCGGACCCGGCTGCCAGATCTGCTCGGCAGGCACCGCCTCCCGGCTCCACGCATGCGGATTGCCCGCGGCGACCTGACTGAACCGCGCCCACAACTCGCCGATCCGGCGCCGGTGCTCCTCCGGGGCCTCCCCCGCGGCGATCCGCAGCGCCTGCTCGAACATCGGGTACACATGCGACGGCGCCACCAGCCCGATCCGAAGTTCGGCGGGCCCGGCCATGGTGAACTCGGGGTCACTGGGGGCGAGCGGCACCGACTGGTCCTGCTCGGTGCCGGTCAACCGCTCACCGCGCGCCTTCAACCGCGTGCGCGTCCGCCAGGTCTCGCCGCCGGCGATCAGCACCACGTCACTGCGGCCCTGCTGGATGTCCAGACATGCCTGGTTCACCAACGATTGCGGCACGTTGCCGCCGATCGGGGTGTAGCGCGTCACGGCGCCGGGGGCGCCGATGCGCTGCGCCAGCAACAGGCCCGGATCGCGGTAGCGGACGGACAGCAGGTTGACGATCCGCACGGCGTCGACGGCCTCGAGGACGCGCGCATCGGCGGCTTCTCGCGCCGCCGCCTCCATCAGGTCGACCGGCTCGCCACCCGGGTTCTCGTCGTACTGGTTGACCTGGCCGTAGCCGACGAGCACCGGGGTTCTGGGATCAAGTGACACTGATATTTCCTCTTCTGGCGCCGGACCTTCACCGGGATACCTCCACCTTGGCGGGCTGCGGCCGTCGCTGTAAACGACCAGCACGGAAACCCACACATGAGCGTTCAGGACATCCAGTGGCCCTCAGGTCCCGCAGATGTCGCATGAGGAAACGGACAGGTGTCGCACAATGCGATTTACAGGGCGGCGGCGTGCACGTTGCATGGACCTGACATGCAGAAGGGTGAACACATGACGATGAGCGTGGCCGAACGCGCCGAACTCGCCGCAGCCGTCAAAGACCTCCTCAGTGAGCATTGCACCGAAGCCGACGTCCGCCGGGTGATGAGCACCGACAGTGGATTCGACCGCGACCTGTGGAACAAGCTGACCGCCCAGGGCGTCGCGGGCCTGATCGTCGACCCGGAATACGGTGGCGTAGGGCTGGGCGCGCAGGAACTCGAGGCGGTCGCCGAGGTCACGGGTGCCGCCTTACTTCCTGCCCCGTTCCTGTCGAGTGCGGTCTTCGCCACGGCCTTGATCCAGGCTGCCGGCACCGACGACGACAAGGCGCGGCTCTTGCCCGCGTTGGCCGAGGGTTCCTCGATCGCAACCGTGGCAGCCACCGGGTCCCGGGGCACATGGGCACCGGATGGTGTTGCGGTTCAGGCAGTTCGGCACGGTGACGGGCACCAACTCACGGGCGCCGCACATTATGTGCTCGACGGGCAGATCGCCGACGTCATCATCGTCGTCGCGAAGGCCGACGAGGGCATCGCCATCTTCGAGGTTGCCCCGGACGCGGCCGGCTTCGACCGAACCGCCGCAACAGTTTTCGACGCCACGGTCCGACTGTCGACGTTCACCTTCGACCGGACCCCGGCCCGTCGCATCGGCACCGGAGGCTGGGCGGCCGTCGAACACGCGTTGTCCCTCACGGTGATCGCCCTCGCCGGGGAACAGGTCGGCGGGGCCCGACACCTGTTCGATGTCACCGTCGAATACCTCAAGACCCGTATCCAGTTCGGGCGGCCCATCGGCAGCTTCCAGGCGATCAAGCACATGGCGGCCGACCTGCTGTTGGAAGTCGAATCCGCCACCTCGGCCGCACAGCACGCGGCCGCGCAATTCGATACCGACCCGACCGACGCGGACGGCGCCGTCGCGTTGGCCGGATTCGCTTGCGCCGAGGCCTATCACACCACCGCCATGCAGTCGATCCAGATGCACGGCGGCATCGGCTTCACCTGGGAGCACCCCGCGCATCTGTTCCTGCGCCGGGCGCGCACCGGCCGTCAACTGTTCGGCAGCTCACGTGATCATCGTGAGCGCTACCTGGCAGCGAAGGGCGCCTGAGATGAGCACCACCGCACCGAATCCCGCTGACCTGCGTACCGAGGTACGCGACTGGCTCGCGCAGAACTGGACCGCGTTGCCGCCGTCGGACGACCCCTGGGTCAGCTCGCCCGAGGAAATCGCCTGGCGGGAAAAGGTCCTCGACGCCGGCTACGCCGTGCCCACCTATCCGGCCGAGTGGTTCGGCCGCGGCTACCCGAGCAAACTCGCCGCGGTGATCCACCAGGAGTTCCGCGCCGTCAAGGCCACCGGCGCCTGTCAGGACAAGCACAACATCCCCGCCAACACCCTGTTCGCGTTCGGCTCGGACGAGCTGAAACACCAACTGCTACGGGACTTTCTGACCGGGGCAGCGCGCACCTGTCTGCTCTACAGCGAGCCCGGCGCCGGATCGGACCTGGCCGGCGTGAGCACCACCGCGATACGCGACGGCGACCGCTGGGTGGTCAACGGCCAGAAGGTGTGGACCTCGGGTGCGGCGACGTCCGAGTACGGTCTGCTGATCGCGCGCACCGACTGGGATGCACCCAAGCACAAGGGCATGAGCTACTTCATCATCCCGATGCGTCAGCCCGGCATCGAGGTGCGGCCTCTCGTGCAGATCACCGGTGAGGCGCATTTCAACGAGGTGTTCATCTCCGACGCCACGGTTCCGCACGCGAATCTCATTGGTGGAGAAGGGAACGGCTGGCGCGTCCTGCAGACCGCCCTGGCATACGAACGATCCATCATGGGCGACGGTGGACGCGGATCGCGCAACAAGTCCAAGGCCGACAGCCTCGTGGAACTGGCCCGCGAGCACGGACGCCTCGATGACGCCGCCCTGCGGGAGCGGCTCGCGGATGTGCTGGCGTTGCGAGAACTCAACCGGCTCAACAATCTTCGCGCCAAGGCCGCCACCAGCCAGGGCACGTCGAGTTCGATCATGTCGCTGGGCAAGCTGGCGATGTCACGCATCCTGCACTCCGAGGCGGCGCTTAAGACCGAGATCATCGGAACCGAATCACTGTTGGCGGGCCCCGACAACCCCGAGGCCGACGACGTGAACTTCCTTTCGCTCAACGCGTTCTTCACCTCGATCGGCGGCGGCACCGACCAGATTCAGCGCACCATCATCGGCGAGCGTGTCCTGGGGCTGGCGAAGGAACCCGAACCCGACCGCGACATCCCGTTCCGCCAGGCGCGGCGCAGTTGACGAACATGGCCTACGACCCACCGCTGTCAGGTATCGAGATTGTCGACCTGACCGCCGGACCGATCACGGCCGTCGGCCGGCTCTTGGCCGATCTCGGCGCCCACGTCACGTCGGTGCACCTGGCCGGCGTGACGCCGGCGGACACCACCGGACCGCGCATCGACGGGGTGCCCATCGGCACCGCCATCAACCGCCACGGCCTCCCCACGGTCGAGATCGATACGTCGACACGGGGCGGGCGGCAGGCGTGGGCCGATCTGGTGGCGACCGCAGACATCCTCATCGAGAACACCCGCCCGGGGTCGGCAGCCGAGAAGTCCTTGTCGGTCAAGCAGATTCACGCCGACCATCCGGCGTTGGTCATCCTGTCCATCAGTGACTTCGGCCGCGATACGCGTTACCGCGACTGGCAGGCCACCACTCCGGTACTGCACGCGTTGACCAGCGAGCTGTCCCGGTCGGGCATCCCGGGACAGACGCCGCTGGTCCCGCCGAGCGCGGACCTGCCGTATCACGTCGCCGCGGCCCAGGCCGCTTTCTTCGCCCTCTGCGTGTTTCTGGATCGGCTCCGCACGGGCACAGGCGATCTCATCGACTTCTCGGTGCTCGAGGGTGCGATGCAGACCCTCGACCCGCCATTCGGTACGGCGAGCAGCGCGGCGGCGGGCGTGCCCATCAGCGAACAGAAGCGCGACTGGATCGCCGAGCAGCAGCGCTACCCGATCTTCAAATGCAAGGACGGCCACGTCCGCATGTGCGTGTTGGCAAAACGCCAGTGGCAGGGCATGTTCGAGTGGATGGGACGGCCCGCGGAATTCGCGGACCCGAAGTTCAACAGCCTCCGCGAGCGTCTCGCGTCCGCGACTCTCTTCGGCGCCATCGAGCAGTTCTGTGCCGACAAGACCCGCGCCGAGCTTGAACTGGCCGGACAGCGGCACGGTGTGCCGACGGCCGCGGTACTGAGCCTGGCCGAGGCGCTGTCCACCGAACAGGTTGCCGCGCGCGGCTTCTTCCGCGATACCGAACTCTCCCCCGGGCTGACGGCACCCGTGCCGGTCGGCATCGTCGAGATCGACGGGCACCGGGCGAGCAGCCTCAACATCGAGGAACCGAGTCACCGTCGCCTCCGCGACGCGCCAATCCTCACCGCGCGCGAACGCGGCGAGCTCGGGCTGCCGCTCGAGGGGCTGCGGGTACTGGACCTCGGCGTCATCGTCGTCGGCAGCGACACCGGCCGCCTGTTCTCCGACCTCGGCGCCGACGTCGTCAAGGTCGAGAATTCCGCCTTCCCCGACGGGCTGCGCATCAGCCTCACGCGGATGACACAGGCCTACGCCGCCGGCCACCGCAACAAGCGGTCGATCGGCATCGACTTGCGGTCCGCGGAAGGCCGGGCGCTGGCACACCAGCTGGTAGCGCAGTCCGACGTCGTGCTGAGCAACTTCAAACCCGGTGTGGCAGCTGCGCTCGGCATGGACTTCGCCACGCTGCGGCAGGTGAATCCGGGCATCGTCGTCGTCGACAGCTCGGCGTACGGAGCCACCGGACCGTGGGCGAAACGACTCGGCTACGGCCCGTTGGTTCGCGCCGCCGCGGGCTTCACGAAGCTGTGGACCTATCCGGATGACCCCGAGGCCTTCTGCGACACCGTCACGGTGTACCCCGACCACGTGGCGGCACGGATCGGGGCGTTGAGTGCCGTCGCGCTCCTGCTCCGCCGGGAACGCAGCGGTGGCGGTGGATCGGCGAGCATCGCGCAAGCCGAAGTGATGCTGAGTCACCTGGCCGACGACATCGCCGGCGAGGTGCTCAGCCGCCGCGGTCATACGCGCGACGACCAGCCGGCGCAGGACGCACCGTGGGGCCTCTTTCCCGGCGCCGGCGACGACACCTGGATCGCGGTCACCGTCCGCGACGACGCCGACTGGTCCGCCCTGTGCGAGGTGATCGACCGGCCCGATCTCGGTGCCGATGTGGAGCTGGGCTCGCGAGCGGGCCGGGATCGTCAGCGCACGCGGCTCGACGCGGCACTCGGCGCGTGGACGTCTCGGCATGCGCCGGCGGACGCCATGACGAAGCTGCAGGCCGCAGGCGTCCCGGCCGGAGCTGTGCTGCACGCCGTCGAGGTCCCCGCCTGGGACTACTACGTGGAGCGACGCGCGTTCCGGGAGGAACTGCATCCGCACGGCACCGCACCGTTCATGATGGAGAACGTGCAAATCCATGCTGACCTCATCCCCGATCCACCGCTGGGGCAGGCGCCGCTGCTCGGGGAACAGACCCGCGAGCTCGCGGGCGAACTGCTCGGCTTGGACGACCAGAAGATCGATGATCTGATCGCCCGTGCCGTTCTCGAAGTACCTGCGGCGGTAGAACATTCGGGACGGTAACCGACGCACCCCATGGAGATCGATTTCACCCGGCTGCGCTACTTCGTCGCCGTTGCCGAAGAGCTGCACTTCAAGCGCGCCGCCGATCGATTGATGATCACGCCGCCGCCGCTGAGCAAGCAGATCAAACTGCTCGAACGCGAACTGGGCGGGGAACTTTTCGAACGCACCTACCACGACGTCCGCCTGACACCGCTGGGCAGGCAGCTGCTGGACCCGGCGCGCGACATCCTGCGCCGGGTCGAGGAGCTGAAGGCGACCGCGTCACGAATCACGCAGGCGAGCAACCCTGTTCGGATCGGAGCGACCGCCTATGCGCCGTCGGATTTTCTGGTCAGGCTCGAGCAGGCGGTGGCCGGGCTCACCATGACCACCGAGTTCAGTGTGCCGGGGTCCGCGGCGGAGGTCATCGCAAAGCTCGTCTCCGGCCACCTGGATCTGGGCCTGATCCACCTACCGGCCGCCGACAAACGCATTCGGCACCGCGTCGTGGCCACCTATCCGGGTGCGGCAGCGGTGCGGTTCGACGACCCACTCACCGCCAATGACCTCATCGCCATCGAGGACCTGCGTGAGCGCGATGTCGTGATCGACTTCGCGCGGCCCAACCCCGTGGTGCTGGCGCAGATGGCGCGCGGCCTCAACGAGCGGGGCATCACGCGCATCGTGCGGACCGTCGGTCAGCTGGGCGGTGAGCTGGAGATGGCCAGCCACGTGTTCAACCGGTACCTCGTCGCGTTGGTCAGCTACGCGCCCGCCTCGACGCTGGGCCGCATCTTCTCGCCGCCCGAATTCAAGCTGATCCCGATCGACGAAAGTACCTGGGCCCCGGCCAGAATCGCGCTGGCGTGGGCGCCGGACCGGCTGAGTGATGCGGGCGCGATCGAGGCGGTTGTCGACCAACTCGCCGCTGCCCTCGCCTGACTGCGCGAGACGATTACCTGTCAGCACGCGCCGGTAGGCTGCCTCGACGGACACACCCCACCACAGCAAGCCCCGGAAGGTTCGAAAACCGTGCTCGATGCCGATGATGTGCGCCGCATCGCGCTCTCGCTCCCCGAGACCACCGAGAAGGAGCGTTGGGGCCATCCGACGTTCGATGTGGCGCGCAAGATGTTCGTCACCGTGCCCGACGATGAGACCTCATTTGCGGTGCGCTGTCCCAGATTCGACCGCGAAGAGTTGATCGCGGCGGAACCGCACAAGTTCTGGGTGCCGCGCCACGAAGCTGCGTCGTCCTGGGTGCGGGTCCGGCTCGCGGCGCTCGACGACGAGCAGGAACTGACCGACATTCTCACCGACTCGTGGCGACTGGCAGCCCCGCCCAGACTCACCGAGCAACAAGAATCCTGAACGCCGAAGGTGCGTACAGATCGTCAGATCTGTGGATGAGCCGCGCTGATTGCACAGTCGTGGCGGGGTGTGGTTCATCGACTTCGTGACTGTGCAATCAGACGGTCGAAATCGTGAAATCGACGATCAGGTGGCACAGTCGCGACCCACCCCCTGCTGGGCACTTGACAAGCAAATGTCTTGTGGGCTTTGACCGTGCGCTGACGCTCACAACGTTCGAGTAGTGAAGATCCTCAGCGCACGATCAACGCGAGGCCGACGTTCCGCACCGCGCAGGGGACCGCTCGCGGGAGAAATCAGACTCGCTGCGTCACCCGGCCGAAGACCATGGACTCTTCGATGCGGTCGAAGCGGTGGTCGATGACGTCGAGCACGTAGTTGTGCCGGACGTGCCACGGGCGATGAGTGCCGGATTTCGGCAGCGCATGGGGATTGCGGTTGATGTAGCCGGCGTCGAGATCGAAGGTCTTCTTCTCGTCCATCGGCACGTCACCCAGATGCGGGTAGGCGTGCGTGTAGCCGTGAGAGTCCATGTACGCCACCAGCTTTGCGAAGGCACGGGCAGTCATGTCGGCGCGCAGGGTCCACGATGCGTTGGTGTAACCCAGGCACCATGCCATGTTCGGCACGTCCTCGAGCAGGAACTCCTTGTAGACGTAGCGGTCCGATGGCGTGATCGCGACACCGTCGACCGACAGGGAGATGCCGCCGAGGGCCTGCAACTCGAGCCCTGTCGCGGTGACGACGATGTCGGCGTCGATGCGCGCACCGGATTTCAGCACGATGCCGTCGGCGTCGAAGTGTGAGATGTGGTCGGTGACGACCTCGGCGCGGCCGTCGCCGATCGCCGTGAAGATGTCGCGGTCGAGCACGGCGCAGAGGCGTTGGTCCCACGGGTCGTACTTCGGGTTGAAGTGCACGTCCACGGGGTAGCCGGCCGGCAGTGCGGCGACGGCCCGGCTCCGGATGAGCCGGCGCCCGCCCTTGGGGAATTTGCGCAACAAGTTGTAGCTGAGGACGCTGATGAGCACGTTCCGGAACCACACGATGCGGTGAGCGATCTTGTCCGGCAACAGCTTCCGAATCAGGCTGACCATGGGGTCGATCTGCCACTGCGACATCAGATAAGTGGGCGACCGCTGCAGCATGGTCACCTTCGCGGCCGTCTTCGCCATGGCGGGCACCAGGCTGACGGCGGTCGCGCCGCTGCCGATCACCACCACCTTCTTGCCGGCGTAGTCCAGTGACTCCGGCCAGAACTGCGGATGGACGACGTCGCCGCTGAAGGCATCGATGCCCGGGAAGTCCGGGGTGTAGCCCTTGTCGTAGTTGTAATACCCGGTGCCGCAGAACAGGAATCGGGCGCGGCACGACCTGGCCTCGCCGTCCTGCAGGGTCTGCACCGTCCAGGTGTCGGTCGCCGAATCCCAGTCGGCCGACTGCACATGGGTGTTGAAGGTGATGTGACGGTCGATGCCGTGCGTACGTGCCGCCGCGGTGAGGTACTCACGGATGTGATCGCCGTCGGCGATGTTCTCCGGCCTGGTCCACGGCTGGTACGGGAAGCTCAGCGTGAAGATGTCGCTGTCCGACCGGATACCCGGGTAGCGGAACAAATCCCAGGTGCCGCCGATGCGTGCCCGACGTTCCAGGACCGCATAGGTGGTCTGCGGGTTGCGCTGGTGCAGCCGGTACGCGGCGCCGATGCCGGAGATCCCGGCACCGATGATCAGCACATCGAAGAACTCGCCGTCGCTGGCCGTCATGAATCTCCCTTGATCAAATCCGGTACCGCCGGTATCACCTTAGGACACGGCGGTCCTAGGCCGTCGAGCTGTGGGCCGAGCCGACGAGCAGCGCCCGCAAATGCTGATTGACCTGCTCGGGACGTTCCAGGTTCGCACAGTGACCGCCACCGAGTTCGACGAACGACCACAGATTCGGCACGCTCCTGGCAATCCGGCGCGATGCCGCGATGGGCAGCAACCGGTCCTTGGTGCTGCCGATGACCAGCGTCGGCACAGTCAGATTGTCCAGTCCGATGTGATGCGCATCGAGGTTGTCCACCAGGGCGTTCACCCATCCGCTGCGGCCGGCCGCGGAGGTGCCCATGAACAGTTCGTAGACGTAGTCGGCGACGGCAGGGTCGGCGTCACGCCCGACGGCGATCATGGCGACGAACTGGCGCGCCGCCTTCCGCGAACCCGGCACCAGCGGGGCCCCGCCGAACGTCTTCAGGATGCGTCCGGCGGCGTAGGCCCGGGATTTGGCCAGCGAGTTCGGGACCTGCGCCAGCTGGACCAACTTCAGCAGGTCGCCGGTCGTGGTGTTGATCAGGGCGACGGCGTCCGCACATTCGGCGACACGCTGCGGGTAGCGCTGCGCCCAGGACGTGATGGCGATGCCGCCCATCGAGTGCCCGGCGATGACGGCCCGCTCCCCCGGCCTGAGCGTCGCGCCCAACACCGCATCGAGGTCGGCGGCGAGAAAGTCCAGGTTGTACTTGTGGCGACCCTTGGGCGCGGCACTCTGGCCGTGCCCGCGGTGGTCGTAGGCGATGACCCGGTAGTCGGTCGCGAGATCCGCGATCTGGTTGCCCCAGACGCCGATGGCGCAGGTGATGCCGTGGGCGAACACGATCGGCTGTCCATGTTCGGGGCCGAACACCTCGGCATGGAGCCGGGTGCCGTCGACGGCCTTGATCTCCATGGCACGGCCTGGTGGCAGGGCCGCGGGACGTCCGGGTCTGACCAGCTGGGATGAGGTGAAGGCGGTCATACTGCTCCGTTCGGGTTCGGCGACGTTGCCGGCGGGACATCCCGTACCAGCGAGCCTACCTAAATAACCAGCACGGGTTTGACAGCGCGACCGGCCGCGGCGTCCGACCAGGCGTCGGCGAAACGGTCGAACTGGTAGGTCCGCACCAGTTTGTCGACGGGCAACTCGCCGCGGAGGACGTGCCCGGCGAGCCGCGGGATGAAGGTGTGCGGCTCGCTGTCGCCTTCGATGACCCCTTGCACGCGGAGCCCGTTGGCCAGAATCAGGCCGACGGGCAGTTCCGCGGTCAGCGCGCCCAGCCCGACGAGCGCGAGCGTGCCGCACTTGCGCAGCATGCCCAGCGCGGTGCTGATGACGTCGCCGCGCGCGGTGGTGTCGACAGCGAGCGTCGCGCCGCCCCCGGTGAGTTCCATGATCTCGGAGGCGAGAGTCTCCGAAGCCGAGTCGACGGCCCCGGTCGCACCCAATTCGATTGCCAGCGAACGTCGTTCGGCGATCGGATCGACCGCGACGATGGCGCGGCACCCGGCGATGCGGGCACCCATCACCGCCGAGAGGCCCACCGCGCCGGCGCCCCAGACCACCACCACGTCGTCGGGCCCCGCAGCCAGGGTGTTCAGCACCGCGCCGACCCCGGTCTGCACACTGCAGGCCAGCGGCGCCGCCAACTGGGCGTCGATGCCGTCGGGCAGCACCACGACATTCGAGGTGTTGGCCAGCGCGTGCGTGGCGAAGCTGGACTGGCCGAAGAATCCACCGCGAACGGGCTGACCGGCCAGCCGCAGGGCGCTCGATTCGTCACCGCGGTCGCCGGCCATATTCAGGCGTGTCGCGTTGTCGCAGTAGGCCGGCGTGTCGGACGAGCAGGCGGCACACTGCGAGCAGCTTGCGAAGGTCAGGACGACCTGACGGCCGACGTCGATGCGGGCGTCCGGGCCGGCAGCCAGAACGGTGCCGGCGCCCTCGTGGCCGAACACCATGGGCAGTCGCTTCTCCGGCCAGCGCGCCGCCGTGCTGATGTCGGTATGGCAGATGCCCACCGCGTTGATGCCGACCAGCACCTCGTTGCCCTGCGGTTCACGAATCTGGACGTCGGTCAGTTCGGGGGTCGTACCCGGGTGGAGCAACACTGCGGCGCGTGCGTCGATCATCCACGGATGGTAGGTCGACGGTAATCTGCGCCGGGTGACCGGGATCGACAACCGCCGGGTGCCGCGCGGGTGAAGCATCGTGATCTGCCGCGGTGGTCGGTGCCCTTCGTCTTTGTCACCGGTGCCGCATCGCAGTATCTCGGCGCCGCGATCGGCGTATTCCTGTTCTCCACCACGCAACCGGCGACGGTGGCCTGGCTGCGGGCCGCGGCCGGCGCGCTGGTGCTGGCGGCCTGGCGCCGGCCGTGGCGGATGCGGCCGACCCGCCGCCGCGTCACGATCGCGACGTTGTTCGGGCTGATCACCGTCGGCATGAACATCGCTTTCTACGAGGCGCTGGCACGCATCCCCCTGGGCACCGCCGTCGCGGTGGAATTCATCGGACCCACCCTGGTGGCGACGCTCGGCTCACGCCGACCGCGTGACCTCCTCGCGGCCGCCCTCGCCGCCGGCGGCGTCGCCCTGTTGGCCGGCATCGAATTCACCTCCGAACTCGCCGGTGTGGCGTGGGCACTGGCCGCCGCGGCTTTGTGGGCCGGCTACATCCTGGTGGGCAAACGCGTGGCGGACGCGCACGGCGGGCTGGACGCTCTCGCCCTCGGGATGTCCACCGCTGCAGCCATTTTCGCACCGATCATCATCGGCCTGCAGGCCCACACGAACGCTGCGGTGTTCTTCGACGCACGCACCTGGCTGCTCGGTCTGGGCGTCGGAGTGCTGTCGACGGCCATCCCCTACGGCCTCGACCAGGTCGTCCTCCGCCAGGTCGGCCAAGCGCGATTTGCGATCCTCCTGGCGCTGTTGCCGGTTACCGCGACCATCATCGGCCTGACAGTCCTGCATCAAGTGCCGGCGATGGGCGAGATCGCCGGTATCGGACTGGTGGTGGCCGGCCTTCTACTCGGTGCCCGGGGCGGACGCTGAAGGCGACATGCGACAGTGACAGTGACTCACCGGCAGCCCCACAGGAGAAGAGCACCATGCGCGCCATTCAGATCGCCCGGTTGGACGGCCCGTCAGCAGCCGAACTGAACGAGATTCCCGAACCTGACGGCACCGGCGCCGTGGTGATCGAGGTGCACGCCGCCGGCGTCGCCTTCCCCGACGCGCTGCAGTCCCGCGGTCTCTATCAGCACAAGCCCGAGTTGCCGTACACCCCCGGCGCCGAACTCGCGGGCGTGGTGCGCAGCGCGCCCGCGGGCGCGCACGTCGCGCCCGGCGACCGCGTCGCGGCGTTGACCATGCTGTCCGGCGCGATGGCGGAAGTCGTTGCGCTACCGGCCGACCGGGTCTTCAAGCTGCCCGACACGGTGTCGTTCGAAGCCGGCGCCGGACTGCTGTTCAACGACCTGACAGTGCACTGCGCGCTGCGTACCCGCGGCCGCCTGACGCCGGGCGAGACCGTACTGGTCCACGGCGCCGCCGGCGGTATCGGCACGTCGACGCTGCGGCTGGCGTCGGCGTTCGGGGCCGCCCGCACCATCGCGGTGGTGAGCTCGCAGGACAAGGCCGAAATCGCCCGTGCTGCCGGGGCTTCCGATGTCGTGCTGGCCGACGGTTTCAAGGACGCGGTGCGTGAGCTGACCGGCGGCCGGGGCGTCGACCTGATCCTCGACCCGGTCGGTGGCGACCGGTTCACCGATTCCCTTCGGTCGCTGGCGCCCGGCGGCCGGCTGCTGGTGGTCGGGTTCACCGGCGGCGATATCCCGACGGTCAAGGTGAACCGGCTGCTGCTCAACAACGTCGACGCCGTGGGTGTCGGCTGGGGTGCGTGGGCCATGACCCATCCGGGTTACCTCGCCGAGCAGTGGGAGGAGCTGGAGCCGCTGCTGGCCTCCGGCGCGGTGATCCCGCCGGTGCCGGAGGTTTATCCGCTGGAGCGGGCCGCAGACGCCATCGCCTCGCTGGAAAACCGTTCCGCCAAGGGCAAAGTGGTCGTCACGTTGGGCTGACGGGCAGCACCAGCCGGGACTGCCCGCCGTCGCCGTGTGCGACGGTGTGCACCGAGGGCACCATCCGGGTTGCGGTTCCCAGCGGGTCACCGGTGCCCAGATTGCGCGCGAACCGCGGGAAACAGCCGCCGGCGACCAGCAGGCGGATCCGGTGGCCGGCCGCGAACCGGTACGCGGTGGCGTCGAGCTCCAGGCGCAGCAGCGCTTCGGGGGCGTCAGCCGCGGTGAGCCGCAGGTAGCCGTCCGTGACGTTGGTCGAATGTCCATCGGGCGCAACGTCACTGATGCGCACGAACACGTCGGCATGCGGATTGTCGGTCCGGTGGTCCAGCTCGACGTACGGGGTTCCGATGACGTCGAGGTCGGCGGGCAGCACGGGGCTGGTGAAAGACAGGACGTCGGACCGCTCGGCCAGCGCGGTGTCGTCGATGTAGCCCGACTTGCCCGAAACCAGAAGGCGCCCACCGATACTCGGTGTCGGGTCGGCCGGGTCGTAGACGAACGTGGACGGCGCCCCACTGTCCGGTGGAGTCTCGGCCAGCGCCGCGCCGGGATGCAGGTGCCACACCCGTTCGGCGGTCGGTGGCGGCCACTCCTGCATGTCGAGCCAGTCACCGCCGGCGACGCAGATCCGCACCGGAGCCGCGGCGCGGCGCGAGCCGTCCAGCCACAGCACGGATTCCTTGATGGCCTCGGTGCCACCGGAGCCGTGCGTCCACGGCCCGACGGTCAGGGCCACCTCGACGCCACGGGCGCGCAGCCGCCGGTACTGCTCGAGGGTCTGGTCGACGAACACGTCCTGCCAGCCGGTGATCAGCAGTACCGGGCCCCGCAGGTTGTCGAGTGCGGCCGCCACACCGTTCTCGGCCCAGTACGGCGACGACGGATCCGGCTGTTCGAGCCAGGCGTTGAACCACGGGGTGCGTCCGCCCAGTAGTTCGGCGGCGGCCGGATCGAGCGGCAGCGTCTCCAGCACCGGCTTGAGCGTGCGCGGTGTCGCCATGCCACGGAGGATCTGACGGATCCAGCCACCGCGGTGCTGCCACGCCACCTGATAACTCCAGCCGAGGAAATCGCCGAGTGCGAATGACCCGGTGCTCCACACCGAATGACCGAAATCATGGGGCGCCATGGTGATGACCGACGTGGTCAGGTCGGCAGGTTGGTCGACGAGGAGCGCCAGCTGGGTGAAACCGAGGTAGGAAGCGCCGACGGTGGCGAATTCTCCCCCGTACCAAGGCTGTTCGCGCAGCCACTCGACGGTGTCGGCACCGTCGTCGACCTCGTGGCGACCGGGCTCGAACGCACCGTCGGACCCGAAGGTGCCGCGCGTGCTCTGCAGGACGACGTGGAAACCCTGTCCCGCGTACAGCCCGGCGAACACCCGGTTGGGCAGGCCGTCGCGGCCATAGGGCCCGCGCATCAACAACGTGCCGGCGGGCTTGCGGGTCCGCGGCGCGTAGTGATCGGCCAGCAGCACCGCGCCGTCGCGCATCGGCACCGGCAGCGACCGTTCCACCCGGAAACTCTTGGCGCGCGGCAGACCCAGTCGGCGGGTCAGTGCGCGGGCGCCGAGCCATGCCGGGGTGTCGCGTCGCACGTCACACTCTCCTCGTCCTGTCGTGGGCCTTGGACCATTTTCCACGGCGGGACCGGATCCACAGCAATCGAGAGCCGGAACTGTGACCTGTTCGACCACTGGCGATTTGTGCACGATTTTCCGCGGCTGTCGCGGAAAATCGTGCACAAATCGCTGGAAGGCGGGCTAGAAAGCGGCGTTCTCCAGCTCCATGACGTCGGTGTCGAGGGTCTCGATCACCTCACGCACCGAGGTCAGCAGCGGCAGCATGTTCTTGGCGAAGTACTTCGCCACCGCCACCTTGCCGGTGTAGAACGCGTGGTCGCGTTCGGCGGCGCCGTCGAGCGCGGCCTGGGCGATCTGAGCGGCCAGGATCAACCGCCAGCCGATCATCAGGTCGCCGACCGCGAGCAGGAACCGCACCGAACCCAGGCCGACCTTGTACAGCTGCTCGGGATCGCCCTGGGCTGCCATGAGGTAACCGGTCAGTGCCGCGGCCATGGCCTGAACATCGGCCAGAGCCGTTGCCAGCCGGTCGGTTTCAGGCTTGAGATCCGGTCCGGCGCCGTCGATGGTCGCGGTGATCTGGCTCGACACGTGGGCCAGCGCCGAACCCTGGTCGCGGATGATCTTGCGGAAGAAGAAATCCAGCGACTGGATGGCTGTCGTGCCCTCGTACAGGGCGTCGATGCGGGCGTCGCGGATGTACTGCTCGATCGGGTAGTCCTGCAGGAACCCCGAGCCGCCGAGAGTCTGCAGGGATTCGGACAGCATCTCGTAGGCACGTTCGGAGCCCACGCCCTTGACGATGGGCAGCAGCAGGTCGTTCACCCGGTGCGCCAGATCGGCGTCGGCACCCGAAACAAGCTGGGCCACATCATCATTCTGGTACGCCGCGGTATACAGGTAGACCGACCGCAGCCCTTCGGCGTACGCCTTCTGCGTCATCAGACTGCGTCGCACGTCGGGGTGCTCGATGATCGCCACACGCGGGGCGGTCTTGTCGGCCATCTGGGTGATGTCGGCGCCCTGGATGCGTTCCTTGGCGTAGGCCAGCGCGTTGAGGTAGCCGGTGGACAGGGTGCCGGCGGCCTTGACCCCCACCGTCATTCGCGCGTTCTCGATGACCTTGAACATCTGCGCGATGCCGTTGTGCACGCCGCCGACGAGGTAGCCGATGGCGGGCTTGCCGTGGGCGCCGAACGTCAGCTCACAGGTGGGCGAGGACTTGATGCCCATCTTGTGCTCGAGGCCGGTGACGTAGACGCCGTTGCGCTCGCCCAATTCGAGGGTCTCGGGGTCGAAAAGGTAATTCGGTACGAAGAAGAGGCTCAGGCCCTTGGTGCCCGGCCCCGCGCCTTCGGGCCGGGCCAGCACCAGGTGGAAGACGTTCTCGGCGGTGTCACCGACGTCGCCGCCGGAGATGAAGCGCTTGACGCCTTCGATGTGCCACGTGCCGTCCTCCTGAGCGATGGCCTTGGTGCGTCCCGCGCCGACGTCGGAGCCGGCATCCGGCTCGGTCAGCACCATGGTCCCGGCCCAGCCCTTGTCCATCGCCGTCCGCGCCCAGTGCTGCTGCTCCTCGGTACCCACTTCAGCCAGCGTGTGGGCCATCGCCGGCCCGAGGCCGTACAGGAAAGTCGCCGACGGGTTGGCCGAGATCAGCATTTCCTGCGTCGCCCACACCAGCGCCGCCGGTGCGGGCGTCCCACCGGCCCGCTCATCGAGTCCCAGCCGCCACCACTCGGCTTCCTTGACCAGCCGGACCGTCTTGGCCAGGTCCTCCGAGATCGTGATCCGGTGCTCGTCGGGAAGAAACACCGGCGGGTTGCGGTCAGCCTCGACAAATGTCTCTGCGGCAACATCTTCGGCCAGCTTCGAGACCTCGTCGAGGATCGACCGCGCCGTATCGGCATCGAGATCGCCGTACGTGCCCGCATCCAGGGCCGCACCCAGCGGTAGCACTTCGAAAAGATTGAATTCGATATCGCGCAGGTTGGCGATGTAGTGACTCACACGGCAAAGGATCCGCGCCGGCCCGCAAGGTACGCAACCGTAGGTAGCGGCAACCTACGGTTACGCAGCCGAAGGGTGCGAGGTCACGCCGCCACGTGACCTCCGTCACATGGTGCGTCGTCGAGGATTTGTGCACGATTCTTCGCGGTCGGCGCGGAAAATCGTGCACAAATCGCGGGTGACTACAGCTGGACGACGACGCTCTTGTTCTTGAGGTACGCCTCGAGCCCTTCACGACCGAACTCCTGGCCCCAGCCGGACTGCTTGTAGCCGCCGAACGGCAGGTCGTGGTCAAAGACCAACTGGCAGTTGACCTGAACACTGCCGGCCTGCAGGCGCTTGACGATGCGGTGCGCCCGGCTGACGTTGGTGGTCCACGCGGTGGCCGCCAGGCCGTAGCTGGTGTCGTTGGCCATGGCGACGGCCTCGTCTTCGGTGTCGAACGGCAGGATGCTGACCACCGGCCCGAAGATCTCCTGCTGGTACAGGCGCATGCCGGGGTCGACGTTGGTCAGGACGGTCGGGTGCACGAAGTAGCCCTTGCGGTCCAGCCGGTAGCCGCCGGCGACGATCTCGACGCCGTCGTTCCTGCCTTCATCGATGAAGCCCAACACCCGGTTGAGCTGTTTGGCACTGATCAGCGGGCCGCTCATCACGCCTTCTTCCTCCGGACCGCCGTACTTCATGAAGTTGGCGACGTTCGCGATGCCCTCGACCACCTGGTCGTAGACGCCGCGCTGCACGAAAATCCTTGAGCCGCAGACACATCCCTGCCCGGAGTGGATGAAGATGCCCATGGCCGCGCCGAAGATGGCCTTGTCCAGCTCGGCGTCGTCGAAGATCAGCACCGGCGACTTGCCACCGAGCTCCAGCATGACCTTCTTCAGGTTGCCCGCCGAGGCCTTGACGATCTCCTTGCCGACTTCCGTCGAACCGGTGAAGGCCACCTTTTCGACGTCGGGATGCGCCGTGATGGCGGCGCCTGCGGTGTGGCCGTACCCGGTGATCAGGTTGACAACACCCTCGGGCACGCCGGCCTCGTGAATCAGGCGATCGAGCAGCAACGCCGAAAGCGGCGTCTCCTCAGCGGGTTTCACCAGGCTGCTGCAGCCCGCGGCCAGCGCCGGGGCGATCTTGGCGCAGGCGTTGAAGATGGGGCCGTTCCACGGGAAGATCAGGCCGACGACACCGTACGGCTCACGCAGCGTGTAACCGTGCTGATCGACGTAGGCGTCCGAGGCGATACCGCTGGTGCGGATGTCGTAGGCGGTGCCGTTGATCTTGGAACACCAGCCGGCGTAGTAGCGGAAGAACTCGGCGCACGTCGGCACAACGAGCTCGGACTGCATCTTCATCATGCCGGTGTTGGCCGAGTCGATGGCCGCGAACTCAGCCGTGTGCTCGTCGATCAGGTCGGCGATGCGCCACAGGATCTTGGCGCGTTCCCGGCCGGGCAGCCCGGACCACACGCCGGCCTCGAAGGATGACTTGGCGCGGGCGACGGCCTCATCGACGAACTCGGGTCCGCAATCGGTGAACTCGCCGATCTGCTCTTCGCTCACCGGATCGATGATCGGGATGAGCTCACCCGTACCCGGGCGCTTCTGGATGTCCTCCAAGACCGACTGCAGCGTCATCGCGTGCCTCTCATCGTCAGCGAGCGCGCGCCCCGGGGTGGGCACGCAACAAATGCTGTGCAGTTGCTTAGCATTGCCGCGATCAGGTCGTCAAGAGTGGCTCACGTCGGCAGGTTGTCTGGAAAGATCGCAGCTGTGTCTGCCGGCCACGACTACACCTCCCCTGACCTGGCACGCAGCGCCCTGGTGCTGATCGACGTGCAGAACGATTTCGTCTCGGGCCCGTCGCAAGTCGACGGCACCGGCGAGCGGGTGCCCGCGATGGCCCGGCTGCTCGCGGCGTTCCGCGCGGCGCACCGGCCGATCGTGCACATCGTGCGGCTGTACGTCCCCGGCGGCAGCGATGCCGACCCACCACGCCGGGCCGCCATCGAGTCCGGGAAGCAGATCGCCGCCCCGCACACCGACGGAGCCGCGGTACCCGGGGAACTGCTGGCACATCCCCTCGACTACGACTCGCTACTCGCGGGCGGCGTCCAGCACGTGGCGGCGGGCGAGGTCGTCATGTTCAAACCACGGTGGTCGGCGTTCTACCGCACGGCGCTGGAAGAGCATCTGCGCGACCTCGCCGTCAACACCGTCGTGGTGGCCGGCTGCAACCTGCCCAACTGTCCGCGCGCCACCCTGTTCGACGCCTCCGAGCGGGACTTCCGCGCCGCGCTGGTCACCGACGCCACCTCGCAGGTGACGCCCGAGCGGCTCGCCGACCTGGCGCTGATCGGCGTCGAGACCCTGACCACCGCCGATGTCGAGCAGTTCTTCCAGGCCGCTGCAACCTCACAGGAACGCCAGTGAAGAATTCACGGGGTGAGACCGCACAGTAAGACGCGCCCCTGACCGCCCTCGCGATCACCGCGGTGCTGCTGGCCGGCATCGCCGCGGGAGTGATCAACGCCGTGGTCGGCTCCGGCAGCCTGATCACCTTCCCTGTACTGATGGCCGTCGGTTACCCACCGCTGGTCGCCAACATGTCGAATTCCGTGGGACTGGTGCCGGGCAACTTCACCGGCGCTTACGGCTACCGGCACGAGCTCGGCGGCCAGGGCCCCCGCATCCTCCGGCTCGGCGTGGTCTCACTGGCTGGGGCGATAGTCGGCGCGGTGTTGCTGCTCAAACTGCCGCCCGGCGCATTCACCGCAGTCGTACCGTGGCTGATCCTGCTGGCCGGCGCACTGGTCCTGGTGCAGCCCGTGTTGCGCCGCGCGCTCGATGCGCGCCGCGGCGCGCCGCGGTCCACCGACCATGCCGCGCCGCTGTACGCGGGCGTGTTCGGGTGTGCGGTGTACGGCGGCTATTTCGGTGCGGCGCAAGGCATCATCATGATGGCCCTGTTCGGATTGTTCGTGTCAGAAGATCTGCAGCGCCTCAACGGCGTGAAGAACATCTCTGTGGGATTGGTCAATTCGGTCGCGGCCATCATCTTCATCGTCGTCGGCCAGGTAGCGTGGCTACCGGCGCTGCTGCTGGCCGTCGGTTCGACCATCGGCGGCTACATCGGGGCGAAGATCGGACGCCGCCTGCCCCCCAACGCCTTACGCGCCTGCATCGTCGTGGTCAGTGTCATCGCGTTCACCGTCATGATGCTCCGGTAGCCGTCATATCACGTACGACAGCACGAAGACGCCGACCGAGAGTCCAAGCATGCCAAGGCAATTGAGCCAGAATTCCTGCTTGAGAAAATTCGCGCGGTAGTGCGCATAGGCCGCGCACAGGAAGTAGACGATCACGCCGGCGTTGGCCGCCACCCCGATGCCGGGATACTTCAGGCCGGCCAGCAGTCCCGCCACGGCGAGCAGCTTGACGACGATCAGCACCCACCACCAATCCTCCGGAAGACGCACTCCCTCAAGACATCCGCGGATGAATTGCGGCGGGCGGATCGACATCAAGGCATCACCGAAGAGCGCCGCCGCCAAGATCGCGGTGGGCCACCAGTAGTGCGGAATTCCGGTCACTGCTCATCTCCTTGTACTGAATCGTGGATGACGCAACGGACGACGTCGCGCAGCTGGTCTGGCACCGACGCGCCACCCGAGGCGTGGTTGCCACCGGTCATGACGATGCCGAGGTAGGCGAAGTAGACGACCCGGGCCGCGCGCTCCGCAGCAGCATCGGGCAGTCCGGCGCACGCCAGCACATTCCGCAGTTCGGCGACGAGTGCGACGGCGAGGTCGCGGAAGATCGCCGACTCATGGGTGCCGCGGACGATGATCGACGAGTACTGCCGAGACAACGCAGGATCCTCGACGAAGTACCGGAGAAACGGTGCGAGCAATCCGATCACGGCGTCGACCGCGCCCTCGGGGGTCAACGAATCCTGCGTTCCCCCGCCACTTTGACGGTCACGGTGCACGGCGCCGATCCACTCGTCGAACACCTCGATGAGCAACCCGTCCTTATCGCCGACCCCCATCACCGTGCCAGTGCTGACACCGGCATCGGTGGCGATCTGCCGGACGGTCGTCGCGGCGAAACCCTGTTGCCGGAAGAGCCGTTCGGCCGACGAGAGCACTTTCGCGCGAGTCTCATCGCGTGCCGCGGCTCTCGACTGAACGTGTTCAGTGAACATGTTCAAATGATGCAGTGCGGACATCTGAACGTCAAGTCGACCTCAGGCGACAGGCCCTGGCATACGACCTCGACGAGGCGGATCATCTGGCCGGGCAAACTATTTGACCTCATTGGTCACTTTCGGCACAGGCGTCCCAAACCGCGGTTTCTTGTCGGACCTTCGAACTAGTGTTCGATGCATGGGAATGACCGATCCAGCCGCCGTCGAGGAGGCCTACGCCGCCTACGAGGCTGCGCAGGCCGGGCTCGCAGCCCTGGACTACACCGGCCTGGATGTGCGGACATTGTTGGAGGTGCAGTCCCGCCGCGAAACCCTTAAGTGTGCGGCCGAGGCCGTCGATCACCAGATCCTGGCCGCCGCCCAAACCCAAGCCACCGCCAAAGAGATCGGGGCCAAGGATTGGCCCGAAGTCCTGCATGTGCGGTTGCGGATCAGCCGGGAGGAAGCCCGCCGCCGGGTCCGCGACACGGATAATTTGGGCCCGCGCTCGGCCATCACGGGCGAGCCGCTCGGTCCGGTGTGGGAACTGGTCGCCGCCGCCCTGGCTGACGGTGCGATCAATGCCGAGCACATCGCGGTGATCACCTGGTTCTTCGGCAAGCTGCCGCTGTGGGCGGCCGACCCGATCACCCTCGCCCAGTGTGAGGCGGATCTGGTGGCCGATGCGAGGGTCAAAACCCCCGAAGACCTCCGCAAATTCGCGGCGGACTTGTTGTATCGGCTGGATCAGGACGGGCCCGAACCCGACGACAACGAGCCCGACCCGAAACGCTCGTTCGTGATGGGTAAGCAGCGGCCCGACGGACGCACCGACGTCACCGCCCAACTCGACCCCGAAGGGCGGGCCTACTGGGAAGTGTTGTTCGACAAGTACGCCGCCCCCGGCATGTGCAACCCCGCCGACCCACACCCCTGCTACTCCGGCACACCCACTCAAGAGCAGATCGACGCGGATACCCGCACCCTCGCGCAGCGCCAGTACGACGCCTTCACGTTCGTGGGCCGGATGATGCTCGCCACCGGGACCTCGGGGGTGCACAACGGGTTCCCCGTCGCGGTGGTCGCCAACTGCACCGTCACCGACCTGGAGAAGCGTGCCGGGATGGCGCTCACGCACACCGGCACCAAGCTCCCGATCAGGGATTTGATCCGGATGGCGGCCCAGGGCTCGGACAACTACCTCGCCGTCTTCGACGAGCACACCGGCCAACCCCTGTATCTCGGCCGGGCAGCCCGCACCGCCAGCACCGCCCAACGCCTCGCACTGTTCGGGCGCGACCACGGCTGCACCCGACCCAACTGCACCGCCCCCGCCTCCCGCAGCCAGGCCCATCACCTCACCAACTGGCGCGATGACGGACTGACCAACATCGACACCATGACCCTGGCCTGCGGCCGCGACAACCGCCTCGTCGACACCGGCGGCTGGACCACCACCATGGGCCCCGACGGCCGCACCCACTGGACCCCACCACCACTGCTCGATGTCGGCCAACCCAGGACGAACCAGTATCACCACCCGACGCTCTACCCACCCAAGGGCGGAGATGGTGACGACGGTGAAAGCGACAGTCCCACAAGCTGACCCGGCACCCAACGACGCCGGAAGCCCACGCCGACCAACCACGGCGGCAGTACCGCACGCGCCGCGGACGCTGCCTGCACAGACGGATGCCGGCAAGCCTTGGCCCGCAACAGATACGGAACGCGATCGCCGAATTCGTCACCGCCGAAACGCAATAACGGACTTTTGGTATGTCACGATTTGAACGCGCCGAGCTCAGCTAACGCGCGGACGAGATGCCGATGTGTCAGCATGGACCGGTGAGGCCAAGCAAAAGCAAAAGCCGAATCAGAAGTCTGGTCGCAATCCTGGTGCTACCACCAGGATTGATGTCCGCAGCGCTCCCACTGGCAGCACATGCAGCCGACTGCCCCGACGCCCAGGTCGTCTTCGCCCGTGGTACCGACGAAGCGCCGGGACCTGGCGGGGTCGGGACGGCGTTCATCAATTCACTGCGTACCGCCATCAGCCCGAAAACCCTTGACGTATATGCGGTCGACTATCCCGCGACAACCGACTTCCCCACCGCCGTCGACGGAATCCGCGATGCCCGTAGGCAAATCGTGACGACCGCGGCAGCCTGTCCGCGGACCAAGATGGTGCTCGGCGGGTTCTCGCAGGGCGCCGCGGTTGCCGGCTTCGTCACCGCGGGCACCATTCCTGACGGAATCTCCGCCGCTGAGGTGCCGGCTCCCATGCCACCGGACGTGGCGGATCATGTTGCAGCAGTTGCCTTGTTCGGCAAGCCCTCCCCACGGTTCATGCGTGCCATCGGCTCCCCCTCGGTCACCGTCGGCCCGGTTTACCAGCCCAAGACCATCGATCTGTGCGCACCCAACGACCTCGTGTGCGACGCGCACGGGTCGAGCTTCGATGCCCACAACAGTTACGAGGACAGCGGATTGGTCACACAGGGTGTCAACTTCGCGGTGAGTCAACTGCAGGCCGGGTGGGCGGCCGACGCACTGGCGGGACCCGCGCCATGGTCATCGACGACGGTGCAGGCCGCCGATCAGGCCGGCCGCGGTCCCGCGCCTGCCGGGACTCGGCCGACCACCGCGGCGCCGGCCCACATGCCGGCAAGCGCGCCGTGGCTCCCAGGCCCGGAGCAGACCGCACAGGACACAGCGCCACCACAGTAGCGGTCAGCGGAACCGCACGCCCCGGCGCCGCACCCACCAGTCGGCAAACAGCGTCCCGGCGAGCCACACCACAACCGCGATACCTAGGTGCACAGCACTTTTCGTGTCGCGGCCGAGGACGGGCCCGAAGACGTGGGCGACGGCGTTCGGTAGCGACCGCCACAGTTCACGGTGTTCGACGCCGCCGACCGGGTCGGCGACGAAATACAAGGCGTACGGCAACGCCAGCGACGACAACCACAGTGCGATACGGCGCCGGTCACGACGCTGGCCCCACCGCTGCACCAGCGGAACTTCGGCAACCGGCAGCAATACCGACACCGCGTTGCCCACGCCCAGCCAGGACACGATCGGCACCGCGACATTCGGGATCGTCACGCCGAGCCGGGCCGGGGTTTCCAGCCAGACGGTGAGCACTGCTGCGGCCGCAAGCGTGGGAAGTCCGACAAGAATCAGCAGCGCCAGGTTCTTCTGCAGCAATATCCGCCAGGGCGCCGTAGCTGCGTCCAGACTCCGCTGGACCCGATCATGGTCGGCGCCAAGCACATTGGTCGTCGTGGTGTCGGCGAGGACGAAGGACGAGAAGTAGGTGCCGACGAGGATCACCCAGTCTTGATGATGCCGTCCCCCGGAGGTCAATGGCTCCACGGCGAGCCACAGCAGCGCGAGCACGACGTTGGCCGCCACGCCCAGCAGCCAGCTGCGCGGCGGGGTGAAGGCCCACCGCACTTCCGACCACACTGCCGGCAACATCGTCCATCTCCACCGTCAACGCCCCGTCCGCCGCGGAGCCCGTGCGACGATACCGGCAACAAACGTTGCGGTTCCTGTGAGCGCGGTGCCGCCGACACAGATCCGAATGGGGGCGCATGGCCGAACCGCACGGCACCGATCCCAGTGCCCAGATTCAGCTGATCGTCGACCTGCTGGCCCGATCGCTGAATCGCGCGGTGCTACTGGACGACACGGCGATGACGCCGATGACCTTCAGCCGCCAGCTCGGGACCGTCGACGACGTGCGGATGCACAGCCTCCTCGAGCGCACGACGAAACCCGAAGTCATTGCCGAACTTCGAGCCTTCGGAATCGACGACGCCGACCCGGGCGTCGCGATCCCACCGCTCCCCCGGTACGGCATGGTTGCGCGTTACTGCCCTGACAAATGCCGTCAGGGCAGCGCGAAGGAGACGACGTGAGTGGGACACCGGCCCTCAAGAAGGCCCTGAGTCAGCGCCAGCTGTCAATGATCGCGATCGGCGGCCGGCCGCCGCCATTCTCACGTCGTCGGTCATCGGGTTCCTCGGCGTCATCGCCTCGGCCTTCTCGCCGGATTTCATCTTCAAGTTCCTGCTGGATTCCAGCGGTGCGGTCATCCTCTTCGTCTACCTGCTGATCGCGATTTCCCAGATCGTGCTGCGGTACCGCAATGGTGGCGACAAGCTCAAGGTCAAGATGTGGCTGTTCCCCGTGTTGTCCATCATCACGGCCTTGGCGATGACGGCGATCCTGGTCCAGATGTTCGTTCAGGGTGGCGACAACAGAAGGGCCCTGACGCTGAGCCTGCTGTCCTGGGCCGTCGTGATCGGCTTGTTCTTCGCAAACCGCTGGTTCAACTCCCGTCGGCCGGTGCCGGAGCCCGTCACCGCTACCGAGCGGCCGCACCGGGTGCTCGTGCTGGCCAACGAAACCGTCGGCTCCGAGGAGCTGCTCGACGAACTGCGCGCGATCGGTGCCGACAACGCCACGACGTATCACGTCGTCGTGCCGGTGAGCCCGATCGAGACCGGAGCCGCGGCCTCGCACAGCCCCCTCGATGTCTGGGAGGCCACCAAAGTCCTTGCCCAGCAACGCCTTGACCAAACGTTGGCCGCACTGCACTCGGCGAACCTGGAGGCCGACGGCAAGCTGGGCGACTACCGACCGCTGCGCGCGCTGGCGGCCGCCGTCGCCGAATTCGATCCAGACCAGATCGTCATCGCGACGGAGCCGCCGGAGCAGTCGATCTGGCACCGTTTCGACGTCGTCGACCGCGCCCGGTCCGACTACCACATCCCGGTGACCAACGTGATCGCGATGGCGCCCTCCGAGGAGCCTGTCGCGTGACGATCATCGCCGGGTTCAGCGCGTCCCGGCAAGGCAGCGCACCGATCAACCTCGCCGTGCAGATCGCACAGACCACCGGCGAGAAGGTCATCGCGGCGGCCGTTCTCGAGCGCTCGTGGCCACCACGCAACGACCCGGTCGAGGACGAGTACCTGCGGCACATCAAGGCGCAGACGGCCCAGTCCTTGCAGGCCGTCGTCGACAGCCTGCCCGGGCGACCGGACGTCCCGACGCTGGTGCACGAATCCGGTTCCATCCCAACCGGATTGCTCGAGCAGGCCCAGGAGTTTCAGGCCCGCGCCGTGGTTCTCGGATCGTCGTCGTCCGGCCTACTGGGACGCGTGGCCCTCGGCAGCGTGACGGAGCGGCTGGTGCACACCGCGCAGGTTCCGGTAGCGATCGCGCCGCGCGGATATGCCTTCAGCCACGAACCGATCCGTCGGCTCACTGCGGCGTATGGCGGTGAGGCCGACACCAATGGACTGGTCCGCGCTGCCGCGGAGCTGTCCCGGGACTGGAACGCCAAGCTGCGGATCGTGGCATTCACCGTGCGGCCCGCGTGGGCGTTCGGCGGGCCCTCACTCGAGGTGGGTGCCGAGGACATGGTCGTCGCGCAATGGTCGAAGCGCACGGCCGACGAAGTCACCAAGCAGCTCAACAAGGTTCGTGAAAATCTGGCGGTGCCCGACGTGGACATGGTCGTCAGCAGCGGGCGGGATTGGCAGCAGGCCGTGGAGAACACGGGCTGGGCGCCGGGCGATGTGCTGCTGCTCGGGTCGGGCGCGGCCGGGCAGTCGGCGCGGGTGTTCCTCGGATCGGCCGCGGCGAAGATTCTGCGTCATTCACCGGTCCCAGTGATGATCATGCCGCGCGCCTGAGTTCGTCGTCCGGCTGGCCGGCTATTGCTACCTTACCGAAAGCGACTGCAATAGCTGGCCTTTCGGCGTTTGTACCTAGCTCTTGCCGTAGGGCGCGGCCTTGACGACCGGGCTGGCGGAGGGGGTCAGCGGCGCGGTGGGAGGCGCCTCCTTGGTGGTCGTCGAGCCATTGGCGCCAACCGGGTTCTCCCGCGCCGGTTCGGCAACCGCCACAGTGGCGGCCCCCATGGCCACAAGAGCGCCGGCGCCGATGGCCGCTGCCACGCGACGGATGGTGACGGCGTTGGTCAGACGTGAACGAGACATCAATTTCCTCAGTGTGTTGTTGCCTGTGCAGGATTGGTGCCCGCGGCCCCGAGCCACTCGCACCGCCGACCCTTGTGTCCCGCAATCTCCACGAGCAGATCGGGATCGGCATGGCCAAACCACAAGCAATCGGTGCCGCGAAATCTGCCGTGTTGCCGAGATCACGTCAACAGCCAGCGGAAATGTTGAGCAGTCTGCTCAGAGTGTGACGTAGGACACTGTGACCTACGCATCATTTTGTCCGGTACCGCCGGGGTTGACGCCCGCGTCGGAGAGGTGTCGCCGAAGCCGATCCGGGGTAAGGACCGACGGTGCGACACAGACACCGGGCAGGTCTGCCATGAGGCTGCGACACAGTGACATCTCGTCGCCCGGCATCACACGGAGGCGGCGCGGCAACGGCTTCTCGTACTACGACACCGCCGGCGCACCCGTCACCGACGAAGCGACGCTGCAACGAATCCAGGACCTGGTGATACCACCCGCGTGGCGAAAAGTCTGGATCAGCCCGCACCGCAACGGTCATATCCAGGCCGTGGGTACCGACGCCGCGGGACGCCGGCAGTACCTCTATCACGCTGTGTGGCAACAGGAACGCACCGAAGAGAAGTTCGACCGCGTGCTCGAGCTCTCCACGGTCCTGCCCGACTGGCGAGGCCGGATCGCAGCCGATCTCACCGGCCGGGGACTGCACCGCGAGCGCGTGCTCGCGCTGGCCCTGCATCTGATCGATCTCGGGTATTTCCGCGCAGGCGGCGAGGAGTACGCCCAGGACAACGATTCCTGCGGACTCGCCACGCTGCGCTGCGAACACATCGAGGTGCGCAGCGGCACAGTGATATTCGACTACCCGGCGAAGAGCGGTGTGCAGCGGCATCTGGAACTGGCCGATCCACAAGTGGTCCGCGCAGTCCGAGCGCTGCGCCGGGGACGAGGCCCGACCGACCGATTCCTGTACTGCCGCACCGGTTCGGGCTGCGTGGAGCTGCACGCTGACGACCTGAACGCCCGATTCAAAGAGCTTGTCGGCGAGGAGTACAGCGTGAAGGACCTGAGAACGTGGCACGGCACCGTGCTCGCTGCCGCGGGTTTCGCCGCCGTTGCACCGGCAGACACGAAGACAGCCATCCGTCGTGCCCGGACTGCGGTCTTTCGCGAGGTCGCCGAAGAACTCGGCAACACCCCGGCGGTAGCGCGTAGTTCGTACGTCGATCCGCGGGTGGTCTCGGCGTACGAACAAGGTCTGACGATTTCCGCAGCCGTCGGGCGCGCTGAGAAGAAGCGCAACGACGCTGCGGCTCAGGAGATCCTGGAAAAAGCCACCCGAACACTCATCCGTCGCGTGGCGCGAACATCAGGTGCCTGAGTGCTGGAGCCTGGCCTGCAGGGAGTTATCGATCATCCGAGGGCTCAAGATGTGATCGAGTGCCGTGGTCGCGCAGCCGATGATGCCGACACGCTCTTGAAGCACCGACGGGACGACCTGCAGGGTGCGGGTCGCCAGGGTGCTGGCGTTGCCGTACAGGGTCTCTCGCAGACCGGCCACGAATACGTCGTATGCACCGACCATGTCACCGGCCACGACCAACACGGCAGGGTTGATCAGGTTGACAGCTGCCGCGAGCACTTCGCCGACATGCCGACCACTGTCCCGAATTTTGCTGCGGGCCTTGGCATCTCCACCATGCGCCAATGCCACGACGTCCCGCAGATGGCCCACGGCGTACCCATCACGTCGCAGATCACGCACGATCGCCCAACCGCCGGCAACCGCCTCGACACAACCCGTGTCACCGCAGCGGCACGAAATACCTGCAGCCGCGGCGATCTTGCTGTGCCCGAAATCGCCCGCGGCCTGCACCGCGCCGCGCCGAAGTTGCCCGCCCATCACGATGCCGGCACCCAGTCCGGTGGAGGCTTTGACAACCAGCATGTCCTGCACATCGGCAAATCCGAAACGGCGTTCGGCCAGTGCGATCACATTGGCGTCGTTGTCCATGACCACCGGCGCATCGGTGAGGTGCTGGAAGTACGGCGCCAGCGGCACACCGTCCCACCCGCTCATGTTCGGTGAGTCCAGGCTCGCCCCGAGCTGCCGATCGACCGTGCCCGGCAGACTGAGACCGATGCCGAAGATGCGGTCGCCGCGGCGCCCGGAGTCGTCGAGTAGCTCATCGAGCCGTTTCACCAGGTCGGGCATCAGATCGTCCGGGCCCATGCCGGGCTCCTGATCGATCTCGGCGGTGGCGAGGATTTCGCCGGCGAGGTTGCACAATGCCAGCTGGGTGCGACTGCGCCCGATGGCCACGGCGAAGACGATGCCGGCATCGACGTTGAACATGAGCTGCGTGGCCGGACGCCCGCCCGTCGACGCCACATGCTCGGGCTCGATCACCAGATTGTCGGCTTCCAGTGCCGCGATCCGTGTGGTCACTGCGGTGCGGGACAGGCCGGTGATTCGGCCGATCTCGCTGCGGGTAATAGCCCGGTGATCCCGGATCACGGCGAACACTTCGCCGGCAGTAGGTGACACCGACGTGCCGCTGAGCGCCATGACTGCCATTGAAGCAAGGCGGCACGTGCCGAGGCAAGCGTAAGTCACCACCACTTAGGTATTTGAAGTACGTAATGGGCTTGCAGAAAGTCCCAATGAGTGTATGGTTCGTTCTGAAACGATCAAGCGAGGAGCATCAGCAGTGACTATTCGGATCGGCGTCAACGGTTTCGGGCGTATCGGGCGTAACTTTTTCCGGGCCCTGGACGCACAAATTGCGCAAGGTCAGAACACCGATCTGGAGATCGTGGCGGTCAATGACCTGACCTCGACCGATGCGTTGGCGCATCTGTTGAAGTTCGATTCGATCCTGGGCCGGCTGCCCTATGACGTCCGTGCCGATGGCGACACCCTGATCGTGGGTGAGACCAAGATCAAGGCCCTGGCGGTCAAGGAAGGCCCGGCGGCGCTGCCGTGGGGCGATCTGGGTGTGGACATCGTGGTCGAATCGACCGGTATCTTCACCGACGCCGCCAAGGCCCGTGGCCACCTGGAAGCCGGGGCCAAGAAGGTCATCATCTCCGCGCCGGCGACCGGTGAGGACATCACCATCGTGATGGGGGTCAACGACGACAAGTACGACGGCAGTCAGGACATCATCTCCAATGCCTCGTGCACCACGAACTGCCTGGGCCCGATCGCCAAGGTCCTCAACGACGAGTTCGGGATCGAGCGCGGGTTGATGACCACGATCCACGCCTACACCCAGGATCAGAACCTGCAGGACGGGCCGCACAAGGATCTGCGCCGGGCCCGCGCGGCGGCGATCAACATCGTGCCGACCTCCACCGGCGCGGCCAAGGCCATCGGCCTGGTGCTGCCCGAACTCAAGGGCAAGTTGGACGGGTACGCGCTGCGGGTGCCGGTGCCCACCGGGTCGGTCACCGATCTGACCGCCGAGCTGGGCAAGTCGGCGTCGGCTGCGGAGATCAACGCCGCGATGCAGGCGGCGGCCGAGGGGCCGCTCAAGGGAATTTTGAAGTACTACGACGCGCCGATCGTGTCGTCCGATATCGTCACCGACCCGCACAGTTCGCTGTTCGATGCGGGGCTGACCAAGGTCATCGACAACCAAGCCAAGGTCGTGTCCTGGTATGACAACGAGTGGGGCTACTCCAACCGCATCGCCGATCTGGCCGCGCTCGTCGGCAAATCGCTGTAGATCATTCCGCCGGCGAACCGGTCCAGCGGAACGGCGTCTGCAGCGCAATCACCTTCTCCGCCTTGTCATACCAGCCCTGCGGCGCGTGCTGGCTGGTGTGCAGGTAGCACTGCACCCGGACTTCCGCGCTGCCCGGTGTGAACGTCAGCAACCGACTCAGTGGCAGCGTCGTGATCGGCATGTGGTGCCGGCTCAACGAGGCGACGTTGAGAAACCATGTGCCCCAGCGCTGTTCGATATGACTCTTGCCACCGAAATTGTCATCGGGATGGGTGTGGGTGTGCCCGGCGATCCACAGCTGCACTCGCCCCGGATGCGCGGCCAGGAACTGCTCGAAGGCGCCGGAGTCGGGCTGACTGTCGACCCAGTACAGGTACGACGCGCCCTGCGGTGTGCCTGCCGCGAACGGCCGGTGGTAGTGCTCGACCAACTGGCCGTCGGCGTCGCGACGCACGCCTTCCCACTCTCCCGAGGCGACCGTGGTGTCCTTGAGGACGTAGTGGTGCACCGTGACGATGATCGCGTCGGGATTGGCCAGCACCATGGCTTTCCACCATCGGAACGTCTCACCGCTGACCACTCCCCCGGGGTTTCCGCCCAACGTGCCGCGACCGACAGACTGGGTTGGTTCGTTGCGGTCACTCAGCATGAGGAACAGCAGGTTCCCCACCCGGAACGCGTAGTGCTGCCAAACCCCGTCGACCGCAAAGGGCCGGCGGGCGTTGTCGACTCCGGAAGATGCGGTGTGCTGTCCGAGCGGGTCAACCCATTTCTGCCACCACCAGGCCTCGGGTTCGTCCAGCCCACTGCGGTCATGGTTGCCGCACACGCTGTAGATGTCCTCGCGCCGATGACGGCGCAGGCTGGCGAACTGCCGCCGCAGCTCGCACCCCTCAGCGTCGTCCGGCAGGTGGTGATGGGCGCCGGACATGTCGCCGACGTCCACTGCGATGTCCCAGTCGAACGCCGGGCCACCCTCAGACCCGCCGGCCTCGGACTGCGAGATCGCCTCGGCCAGACTGTCTCTGCCGAATCTCCGGTCGGTGCCCACGTGTGCATCGCCGAAGGCCCAGAGGCGGAATGGTCCCGCACCGCCGGTCATTCGCGGTCACCGTCGACCAGTCCCCAGTACCGGCGGATTTGTCGGTCCGCCACGCCGAACACTGAGTCGACGATGATGCCGATCACCAGCACGACGATCATGACGGCTATGGCCAGCGGCATGTCACTCATGTTCTGCGCGTTCTCCAGCAGGACCCCGATCGATGCAGTGCCGGCGACCATCACGACCAGTTCACCCGCCATGAGGCTGCGCCATGCGAACGCCCAGCCCTGACGTAATCCGCTGACGAACGTCGGCAGTGAGGCCGGCAGGATCACATGCCGGTACAGCGCAAACCGCTTCAGCCCCATGGTCTTTGCCGCGCGCAACTGCAGCGGTGGAATGTGGTCGGCGCCCGAGATCACGCCGAGCGCCACCGACGGCGCGGCACCGATGACGATGACGAACAGGATGGCCGAGGTGTTGAGACCGAAGAAGATGATCGCGAAGGGAAACCAGGCGATGGCCGGCATCGTCTGCAGTCCGGTGATCAGTGGGCCGAACGTGTTGCGCAACAGTTTGTTACGGGACAGAACGCTACCGATGACCGTACCGATGAGCAGCGACAAGCCGAAACCGATTACCGCCCGCGCCATCGTCGTCGAAGCCGCCTGCCACAACACCGCATCGTGCAACTGCTGCCACAGGGTGGCGCCGACAGCCGCGGGACTGGGCAAGACCACGGACGATTTCCAGCCGCTCAGACAGACCAGCTGCCACGCCCCCAACACGACCAGCAGGGCCAGCGCCTTCGCCCACAGCGATGCCAGCACCGACTGCAGTCGACCTGCGGTGTGCCGTGCCGACCCAGCCAATTCGGCGACTCCACTACCGACCACGATTACCGCTGCCTTCCTCGTGCAGTCGCCCCGTGATGTGTGCCGCCAACTCCGCGACGTCGGCGGTGTTGATCTGACGAGGACGCGATGCCCGAACCTGGAACTCTTCGACCACACGACCCGGTCGAGCCCCCAAGAGAAGCACCCGGTCAGCCAGCCGCACCGCTTCCCGCACATTGTGTGTCACGAAAACCACGGTCAATCCCTGTGATTCGACGATGTGCTCGAGTTCCTCGTGGAGCAGATCACGCGTCAGTGCATCCAGCGCGCCAAAAGGCTCGTCCATCAGCAGCACGTCGGCGTCCTGAGCGAGCGCGCGGGCCAGCGCAACCCGCTGCCGCATACCGCCCGACAACTGATGTGGACGCTTGCCGGCGAATTCGGCCAACCCGACCGTGGTCAGCAGGCGGGCGACCCGCTCGCGGCGCACGTCCCGCGGCACCGCACGCGCCCGCAGCGCGAGATCGACGTTGGCTGCTGCCGTCAGCCAGGGGAACAGAGCCGGCTCCTGAAACATCAGTGCCACCCGGCGACCGAACGTCTCGACCGTCCCGCTCGACGGCGCGTCCAGTCCGGCGATGATCGACAACAGCGTGCTCTTGCCACAACCGGAACTGCCGACCAGACAGACGAATTCGCCTTCGGTGACCGTCAGGCTGACCGGGTCCAAGGCTGCTACCGCGGCAGATCCCTTCCCATAGCGCTTTGTCACGTCGACCAGTTCCAATGCCGGCTGCGGTACCGGAGGCGGCGTGGGAACAGTCACGGTGATCTCACCGGCGTCCGCACAGCGGGTCACGCCGCAACCGCCGGTTTGCCTGATGCCGCCAGCACCGCGTTGAGCGGGGCCGGATCGAAGAGACCGTCGATGTTCAGCGGCTGCAACAGGCCGATGGCGACGGCCTTGCTCACCTGTTCGCGCAGCGATGCGACGCCCGGATCGTTGGTGAACGTCGTCTCCTTGAACGACTCGGCCAACACCTCCGGATCCAGGCCCTTCCCAAGCGTTTTCGTGAGTGCGGCATTGGCCGATTGCGCTGCGGCCGTGGGATCGGCGCCGATCTTGTCATTGGCCTGAACCTGGCCGCGCAGCAGCCCGGCCACGGCGTCGGGATGCTCGGCGAGGAAGTCCTGACGCACGACCAGCACGGTGATGGTGTTCGGGTCCGACCACAACCGCACGCCGCCGGCTCTGATCATCTGCACGTCGAACGGCGCGGAATCCAGCGCACCGGCGATCTGCTTGCTCACGAACTGCTGGACGATCGCCGATTCCGGGTTGGTCGGCTTGACCGAAACATCGCCGCCGCCTTGGGTATCGGTCTTCAACCCGTTTTTGGCGAGCCAATCGCGGAGGCTGACGTCCTGGGTGCCACCGAGCGCCGGATCAGCCACCGTCTTGCCCCTGAGGTCCTGGGCAGACGTGATCCCCGGTTGGACGACCATCGAAGTACCACCGCTGGCGGCACCTGAAATGATCTTGATGGCTTTGCCATTCGATTTCTGCCAGGCGTTGAAAGCGGGGTTGGGCCCCACGTATGCGGCGTCGAGATGGCCCGACAGCAGCGCGGTGATCTCTTCGGTGCCCGTGCTGAACGGTTGCGCTGTGAAGGTGACCCCGGAGCCGAGCTGGTGGGCGAACAGCCCGTCGTTGACGCCGACCAGCGCCGGCGCGTGAGTGACACGAGTCAGGTAGCCCAGCCGCAACGGCACGGCAGACGACGACGCCGACTTGGTCGATGAAGCGCATCCGGCCAGCGCGACAACGGCGGTGACGGCTGCGCCCAGCGCGAGCAGCCGGGTGAAATGACGTTGAGAGAACACGGTTTTCCTTGATGTCGATCGAGCGGGTGAGACGCGAGGTCAGGCCGGCTCGGGACATCGCGTCTGGCCGCCCGAACGGGTGACGAACAGCGGGCTGGTCCACACCTGATGACCGTCGGACTGGGTGGCGCGCACATACGTGGCACTGGTGCCAGGTGGCAGACCGAGCACGAGGTCGCCCGTTACCGTGGTGGGCAACCCGGAGAATTCGGCCACCCGTTCGGCGCGCAACCGCAGATTCAGCCCGCCCATGGCGGTTTCGATGTGACCGGCACGGATCAACTCGGCACCCGAGAACTCGCGCTCCACGTGCAGGCCGTCCTCGTGCACCGACGCCTGAATTCGGAAGCGGGCCGCCGCGAGATCCGCCAACCGCATCACAATGCCGACGTCCGAACCGTAGGTTGTGGTCCGCCAGCGCACGGCTTCGCCGGCAGCGTCGAAGTGTTGCTCCGGATGCGCTGCGGCCCAGGGTGTTACATCGAGCAACTCGGTACCCGTCACCCGGACTTCCCCCGACCACGTCGCCCACCGGTAGCGGTCGCGGTGCCGCGCTCCACCCCATCGGATGCGCACGAGTTCGTCGGACAGTCCGGTCTCGTTGTGCAGGTTGCGCTGCCACAGTCGCCCCGTGCTGTCGTAGATGGCGATCTCGTCCCAGCCGGACGTGCCGTACAGCGCGTAGTCGACGTTCAATTCGTCGTCTTCGGTGTCGATTTCGTCGCCCATCCAGGCGTCGCCACTGCGCAGCAGCGCGACGGCACGCGCGCCGGTCGTCGCCCACGTCCGGCGGGCACGCAGCGTGCGTCCCACGTCGGCTTTGGTGAGCTGCGGCGCGAGAACGCCTGTCAGACCGCCGAATCCGCCGAAGATGTTCGCTCCGGGCGCCCCACCTCCGGGCCGGCCACGGTGCTCGTCGCTGGCGGCGCTGGCGCCCAGACGCAGGCCGCGGGCCAGCGCATCTTCCAGGAACCAGGGACTGCTCCCCCAGGACGAGTGCACCTCGATCAGCCGTTCGAGCTCGGGATGGTGCCAGTCCAGGATCGCGCGCCGGCCACCCACGTGTGGGATCAGCAGGTACGAATCCGGGTCCTTCTCGTAGGCGGCGTAAAGCTCTGTGATGGGCCAGGTTTGGGGTGTCGGCACGGTGCTGGCCATCCCCTGGTGCCATTCCAGCGAGCGCGCCAGCGTGGTGTCGTCGCCGAGAAAGACGACGTTGTGGTCACCGCCGACACCGGCGGTGCCGCACCACTCGACACCCGGGAAGCAGACCAGGCTGCCGTCGCTCGAGATCGCCCGGCAGGCGTCGACCACATCGATCCAGGCTTCGTCGGTGATCTGAAAATCGTTGGCGGTGTAGCCGACAACGTCGAGCGCCCCGATATCGCGGGCATAGCGCAGGTTCCAGGCAGTGTCCTGGGTGCCGACAGTGTCGTTCGAATGGACATGCAGGTCCGTGAAGAACGCACGCGGGGCGAGCAGGTCGTCGATCACGTCGAGGACGGTGTCGGCAGGCCGCACGTCCGCGCGTGTGTCGGTGACGACCTCGATGTGCGCGGCGCGCGCCGGCACCACGAGGGACACACTTGCCCATCCGGCGGACGGCGTGTGCGCCTCGGCCGCGGTGGCGCCGTCGATGAGCGCACGCAGTGTGGCAGCGGTATCGATGCAGGCGTTGCCCCACCGGTCCTGCAGGTGAGCGCGAAGCGTGACGGTGCCGGCGTCGCTGCGCACCAGCCGTGGTCCGCGGACCACCACCCGCTCGGGCGGGCCGGGCACGATCGCCAGCCGATTGACACCGGCCCGGGCCATCCGGGAGGTACCCAGCGGGTCGACGAACAGATGCACTTCGAACTCGTCCTCGACGAAAGTCTGCACGCGGGTGCCCGGACCGCCGAATCGCCGGTCCCCGAGCCGGATTTCGATCACATCGCCGGGTCGGAGGTAGCCGTCGACCGCGTGGATGAGCAGCGATTTCTGGAACGGCCGCTCCCCGCCCTTGACGTCGTATCGGACTGCGAGCTGCTGCACGGTGGCCGCACCGGCTTCGGAGGCCCGCCCCACCAATGATCTGCTGACCAACTGCGCGCCGGCATAGTCGCGTCCGGCGGGATCAGCGGTCTGCAGGTCCCAGTCGGAGTAGTAGCGGAAGCACAGTTTGAGCCAGCCGCTGTCGGCGATACCCGACCGGCCGACCGTGTAGGTGAAGACGATCTCCTCGACCGCGCCGGCGACCACCGACGTGTGCGAGCACGTCAGCTCGCCGAGGAAGGGCACCGCGTCGAATTCGGCAGTGATGGCGTCGCGCACCGCAGCCACCGAGCAGTCATTGCTGTGCAACGGACTCTGCGGACGGAGGGGAATCGCACGGGACATCAACCCATCCTTTCCGCATTGCACCTAGGAGTCCAGTTAATAGATATGATGCGATTCATCATTGAAAGTGAATAACCATGAATCTGCAGCAGCTCCATTACGTGGTCGCCCTGGCCGAAGCCAAGAGCTTCACCAAAGCGGCCGAGACTTCTTTTGTCGTGCAATCGGCGCTCAGCCAGCAGGTGCGAAAATTCGAGGAGGAGCTCGGCGTCACGCTCTTCGAGCGCACCACCCGGGCTGTCTCGCTCACCCCGGCCGGTGAGGCGCTCCTGCCGCTGGTACACCAGGTGGTCGCCGGCATCGACCAGATCAAAGTCGACGCCCAGGCCCTCAGCGGCACCGTCACCGGACGCCTGACCGTCGGGATGATGGAGGTGCCGTCCGAAAGCCTTGACGTCGCAACACTGATGGCGACGTTTCACTCGCGCTACCCGGACGTGAGCGTGACCCTGCGCAGCGGAGGCAGCGACGTCCTGCTGACGGCGACGCGCGACCGCAAGCTGGACGCGGCCATCGTCGGCTCCAACGTCTCCCCGGCCAGCGACCAGTTGGACTTCACCCACTTGTTCACCGAGTCGCTGATCGCGGTCATGCCCCGCGATCACCCGCTGACCCGACAGCGGGCGGTGGCGCTGACCGAACTGGCGGCGTTGCCGTTCATCGACTTTCCCCTCGGTTACGGACTCCGGCACGAAACCGACCGCGGCTTTGCCGGCGTGCCACGCCGGGTGGCCTTCGAGGTCACCCGGGTCGACGAGGTCGTGCACTTCGTGCGCCAGAACCTCGGGGTGGCGCTGCTGCCGGAATCGGTTGCGCGCACCCGCGCCGACAGCGACAGCACCTTGGCGCTTCGCCCCGTCACAGGCGTCCAGATGCACCGCCAGGTACATCTCGTCGCACCGCGACCGCACCTGCGTTCGGCGGCCTGCCAGGCATTCATCGCCTGTGTCCATGACCACCTGGCGACGCACTAAGCGGGGCCGGTAGCCGAAAAATACTCCCGCACAGCGGCTTCGAGTACCTGAACGGCGGTTGCCATTCTGTCGATGCTGATGCTCTCGTCGTACACTGCCCACCCGTCGTCACCGGGGCCGAACGTGACCGCGGGAATGCCGACGTGGCGGAAGCGGATGGTGTCGTTGAAAGCAGGTTTTGTGTAAGTGCGGACATCCTCGCCCGTGACACCGCGGTATGCGCTCCGGATCGCAGCGACCAGCGGATCGCCGGCCGTCAGCGGTACGGTGCCTGCGACGAACGTCGGGCCGGGCGCGAATTCGACATCGACCTCAATGCCTTCGGGTCGGGCCGCGGTCAGGCTGCGGTGAAACTCTTCGAGCAACCGACCGGCGACCACATCGGGGCCGATGTTGACGGCCGCAACGCGTGCGCTCGCCTCCAACGGAGTGAACTGCGCCATGCCGGTCTCCCCCGCGTGCAGGCCCACCACCGAAACCGGCCAATCCCCAACGGGATCCGCGGCGATGCCGGACAGGAACTCAGCGAGGAACAGCGCCGGGTTGACACCGGTATCAGGCCGCCAGATGTGGCTCGACCGCCCGCGGGCCGTGATGTCCAGCAGCGCGTGACCGGTCTGTGCCACCGCCAGGGCGATACCGCTGCCGCCGTCGTCGGTCCACGCGGTCGGTTCGACGGTGATGGAGGCGTCGGGACGCAGGCCGTGCTCGTCGACCAGGTACTTGGAACCTTCGACGCCGTTACGTTCCTCGTCGACCGTCAGGACCACCTGCAGGGTCCCGTACTCCGGCGGATCGTCGACGAGGCGTTTGGCCGCGGTCAGCAGCGCCGCGAGGTTGGCGCGGGTGTCCGACGTGCCGCGCGCATAGATCCGGCCATCCGATTCGACTGCCGCATAGGGATTTCCGGCGCAGATGCGCCACCGGCTCGGCGGGCCGGACGGGTAGGTGTCGAGGTGATCGTTGAGCATGAGGGTCGGACCGGCGCCGAAGCGCTTCGTCGCCACCACATTCGGTCGCTGCGGCGTGCGGCCCACCAACTCGACGGTGAAGCCCCACTCGCGCAACAACTCACCCAGCGGACGTGCGATGCGCTCCTCTTCCGGCGGGCGACTCGGACCATCAAGGCTGTTCTCGCACCAAGGCTGGCCGGCGGCCACCAGACGAGTGGTGAGCTCGACGAGTTCACGACGGTCCACGGCCGAATCGACGGCGGCGCGGGTCATGCGCGAATCTCGCTGTCGATCAACGCCCGCAGGCCGTCGTTGTCCCGGCCCTGTGCCAGCCCGAGTGTCACCAGCAGCCGCGCGCGGTGCGGCGATATCCCGGCAGCCAACTGCGCACCGTGTTCGACGAGACCGGCCACGCCACCGGGGTATCCGTACACCGGAGCGACCCGACCGTCCGCAGCCCGGGTGGTCAGCACGACGAACCGGCCGCCGTCGATGAGTTCCTCCACTGCCGCAGCCTGTTTCGGCGGCAGATTGCCGGCGCCGTTCGCCGCCACCACGATCGCCTGCTGCGCCTGCCCCGCGGCACGGAACACCGATCCGTCGTCACCCAACGCCGCCAGCAGCACGGGCACCGGCCGAATCGGACCGGTGGGATCACCATGGCTCGTGCGGCGCTGCGGAGACCGATGCCACTGGACCTGGCCGCCGACGACGTAGCCGATGGGCCCGCGCCCCGGCGCGTCGAAGGCGTCTCGTACGACCCCCGAAACCTTCACGGCCTCACGGCCATCGAAGATCTTCCCGGCGAACACCACCACCGGGTCGATGTCGGCACCCGAGGACGCCACCGCCAGCGCGTCCGCGAGGTTGGCGCGGCCGTCGCTGTCATGCCGCGTGCCGAGGATCATCGAGCCGGTGACCACCACCGGCACCGGCCAGTTCTCCCGGTAGGACAGCCAGGCCGCCACCTCTTCGATCGAGTCCGTGCCTGTGGTCACGACGATGCCGTCAGCTCCGTCGGCAACCAGTTCGCGAGCCCGGGCGACGAGACGTTCCAACAGGTCGAAGTCGACCTCGGAACCACCGACCAGTGCGAGGCTCTCGGCGCCGGAAAAGCCCGCCACGGTCTCGGACAGCTCGACCGCCCCGGTCACAGGCACCGCGCCCTGCGCGGTCTGGTGCATGGAGATGGTGCCGCCCAAGCCGATCAGGTATGCCCCGCTCATGAATTGCTCTCCGTCACAAACGATCCGGCGATGATGTTCTGGTAGTCGGGGATGTGCTGGTCAGCAGGGATGCGGCCGATGCTCTGCGCCCAGCGGGCGCGGTCGGCGAGATCAGCGGCGAGTTCCGGCCTGAGGTGCGTCTGGTACCTGAACTCCGACGTGACCTGGCTGATCAGGTTGTCGTCCAGCCCTGTTGCTTTCGCGACCGCGGTCAGGGCCGCCGGGTCCTTGCCGGACAGCGGCGCATCGGCGTTGCGGATCGCCCCCACGAACTTGCCCACCGCCTGCTTCTTCGAGTCGAGGACGCTCGCGTTGGCCAGGTACAGACTGTGCTGGTTGTACTTCTGCCGGCCCTGCAGCTCTATTGCGTCACTGCCCAGTGCCGCAACCGCTTTCGCCAGCGCCGGCTGGAACACGGCGATGGCGTCGACGTTGTGATTGGTGATCGCGGTGACGATCTCGGCCGGCCCGGTCTGGATCAGGTCCGCCTTCACGTTGGCTTCGGTGAGGAATCGGCTCGCGAAGTAATGCGCGCTGCTGCCCAGAGGCACGGCGATCTTGCGGCCGGCCAGGTCGGCAATCGAGTTGATGCCGGCCGAGCGGCGCGCGACGAATCTGCCCTCCGGCCAGATGGCTCCGTCTGCGAAAACCCGCAGATTCGGATTCTTCAGCGCCGCAGCCGAAGTGGGGACATCGCCGCCATTGGCGATGTCCACCGCGCCGCCCGCCAGCGCCTCGAGCGCCGCGGCACCCGTCGGGAACGGGACGATGTTGACGTTGACCCCGTGCTGCTTGAAATATCCGAGATCATTGGCGACCGGCACCTGCGCCCAGGACGGGTCGACCACCCACGCCAGGGTGAGCGAGTCGGCCGCACTTTCCTTACTCGAACCACTGCAGCCCGCAATGCCCAGAACCGCCAGCGCGGCAACGAATATCGCGGCAATCTTCCGATGTGTGTTCATCCGTGTTCTCCCGAGGTGAGGGCCGGTTGCTGCCCGTGCAGCAGATCGTGCAGACGACGGCGCAGTGCCGCGTAATCGTCGAACTCGCCGAGACGGCTCGCGGGCCGAGGCCGCGGCAGCGGGTTGCTGAGGTGATCGGCGATGGCGCCGGTGTGGTCCATCACGACAATCGACGACGCGATGCGAATCGCCTCGTCCACATCGTGCGTGACGAAGACGACGGTAGGCCTGCTGCGCTCCCACAGTTCGACCACCAGGTCTTGCATCTGCTGGCGGGTCAAGGCGTCCAGCGCACCGAATGGCTCGTCCATCAACAACACTCGCGGGCTGTTCGCCAGGGCACGGGCGATTCCGACGCGCTGCCGCATGCCACCGGACAGCTCGTGTGGACGCTTGTGCGCGACGTCCGGTGCGAGACCGACCGCGCTGATCAACTCGGCGATCCGGGCGCGCCGCTGCGCGCGGGGCACCTTCGCCGCGCGCAGCGCGAACCCGATGTTGCTTCCGACGGTGGCCCAGGGGAACAGGACGTCGCGCTGGAACACGACGCCCCGCTCACGTCCCGGTCCGGTCACCAGCCGACCCGCGAAAGTCACCGAACCCGTTGTCGGCCTGACGAATCCAGCGATGACATTCAGCAGGGTCGACTTGCCGCAACCCGACGGCCCGAGGATCGCCAGGAATGCCCCGGATTCGATGGTGAGGTCGAGGCCGTCGACGACGGGACGGTCCGCGCCCGGGTAACGCACCGCCAGCGAGCCGACCGTGATGTCGCCGGCGGTCACGACTGTTCCTTCGCCCAGCGCACGGTGTGACGGGTGGCCTGGTGGAACAGCTGATCGGCGAGGGCGCCGACGATACCCAGCGCCCCGAGACAGACGAACAACCGGTCGGGTTGGCTGAACAGGCGCGCCTGGTCGAGCCGGAAACCGAGCCCCTCGGTGACGCCGGACTGCTCGGATGCCACGATCAGGATGAGGGACGTCGCGATCCCCTGACGCAGGCCGGTGAGGACCGATGGCAGTGCGCCCGGCAGCACGACGTTGGTGAACGTCAACAATTTTGACGCGCCGAGCGATGCCGCCACCCGTAGATGGTCGTCGCGTGTCGCCGCGATGCCGGCGTGCGTGTTGACCCAGACCGGGAAGAAGACGCCGAGGCTGGTGAGGAACAGCTTGGACTCTTCACCGATGCCGAACCACAGGATTGCCAACGGCACCAGGGCAATTGCCGGGATGGGCCGGACGATCTGGATCGTCGGCTCCAACAGCCCCCGGGCGATGCGCGATCGGCCCGTGAGGGTCCCCACCACGATGGCGATCAGCGATCCGACGACAAAGCCCTGGAGCGCCCGCCGAAAGCTCGCGACGGAATCAGCGAACAGCGTTCCGTCGCTGTACATCTCACGCGCGGCGTGCACAACCTGCGCGGGCGCGGGCAGGAGCCGGGCGGAGAAGAGTTCGAACCGCACCGCGGCGTCCCAGCCGATGACGACTACGACGAGGCTCAGGATCGGCAACGCGGACAGCAACGCCAGCCGGGCAAGCTCGCCGCGATCGCGCCGGCGTCGTTCGGCTCCGGCCGCACTACTCAGGGGAACTGCTGTGGGCACGCCGCTCGAGCTGAGCGCGCCAGAACCGCGTGCGGGTGCCGATACCATCCATCTTCCCTTGCAGACCTGCTTGAAGGCCCGCAACGTAACACCGGCTTCGACGGGATCCGGTGTGGCGACGGCGTCACCGCATCGTCGGCACGATGACAGCATCACCCCCGAATCGGCTCAGACCTGCGGTAATTCGACAGCGCTCGCGCTGTGGTGGCGCGTTTTGATCCTTCTGATCCGATGGTCCGGGTACCGGCGTCACGGCCGACGGTCTAGTCGGTGAATTCGATGCGCACCGACACCGGCGCGGTCCCGTAGGACGCGATTCTCGGTCCGGCCGCACCGGACAGCCGCACGCGGGCACGCACGTCGTCCTCCGGCGCAAAAGTCGCGATGCCGGACCGCCATCGATCACCCTGCTGGAGGCGAACATTCGGATTGGCCTCGATGTTGGCACCCCAGCCCGACAGCGTGCCGTGCCCGCAGATGACCCAGGCGCCGGTCTCATCGAAGATCGGCGAAACCGGAACCCGCCGCAGCTGCCCGGTTTTACGACCGCGGGTTTCCAATTCGCTTACCTGCGTTGGGCGGACGGCGCCGAGACGCGCCAGACCCCGCACCGTCGGGTTGAGCAGGTAACGCCCGACCGCGCGGAACACCCGGAACTGTCGTTGCTCGGCGCGAGTGTGAACTGTTCCCACGAGCTTCCTCCTTGGCGGCCATGGCGATGGGCCCGATACGGTGAATATACCGATCGGTCTACCAATCGGCAAGGTCCTCATAGGCCTGGCATGAACTCGGCAACCGCGAGAATGCTCAGCACGACCAATGCGAGTCCGATCAGCCCGCCCGCGGGAATCATGCTGCTGCACACAGCGATCCAGACGGCGAGCCGCGGCCACTCGAAAGGCTGGTTGCCGACCACGCCACCGCGGCGGGTCCGAAGCAGGTGATAAGACGCCCACACGGCCGTTCCGACCGCCGCCACCGTGATGATCCGCAGCCCGACCGGCGTCGCCGCCATCGCAACACCGGCCGCTATCGCCGCGGCCGCGATTCGGCTCCACATCACCGTGGCGCCGAAACCTGTGCGGGCGCACGACTGACTGCGATCGGGCTCGCTGCGGTACCGCGGCAACCGGCCGTCGATACCCAACAGCCGCCACAACCAGCGGGTCCAGACGGTGCGCAAACCGAGGTCGTCGGCAGCGAGTCGGACGTCCGCGGCCGATTCGGCCAACATCTGCCTGGATCGAGCGCTGCGCCAGTAGGCAGCCTTGAAGACGCGTCGCGGTACCCCGAACTGGCGGGCGAATGCGCGTGGTGGTGCGATCATCTCGCCGATCAGCCAGCGAAGGTAGATCGGGAATGCCATGGCGTAGCACCACCGCCGCAACCGTCCCGCTGCCGGGATTCGTTGTGCCAGATAGTGGTTTGCGAACGAGATGTGCCTGGCTTCCTCGGCGAGGTGAATGGAGGTGACCTTGTTCAACAGCGGGGGCACTCCCGCTGAACCGCGATGCTGCAACGTCTGCTGGAAGTGCAACGGCTGTTCCCCGCACAGCACTCCGATGAACAGGAAGATATTGGCGTAGCCGCCGAGGAAGCCCAGGATCGGCCCGAAGAACCGGGATCCTCGGCGCATACCGGGAACGTCGGCGCCCGTGCGGTTGACGAACTCCTGGAACATCTGGATGTGGTGGCATTCGTCGGTCAGCTCATGGAGTAGGTACTGAAACACCACTGAACCGTTGGGCAAGGTGCCGGCGTGGTGAATCACGCCGCGGATCAACATCATCTCGAATTGCAGTGTCACCTTGAGGATGTTCGCGGCGAGCCAGCGGCCCATCGCGACGCGCCGCTCGAGGGGTTGCTGTGCGTACCACTCGGTGGCGGCGAGCGGAGCGATGTCGGAGTCCAGCTGCCAACGCGCGTCATCGGGGTCCAGTGCGTTTTCGGCGGCGTCCCAGTCGATGTCGATGAACGGATCGAAGCCCCGGCGCGTGCTCGCCCGGCAGAGCGCTGCGGCGATGTCGGTATCGAGTCCTGCCGCCGTACCGGTGTTCAGGTGTGACCTGGTCGATTCGGCGGCGGTAGGTGCGGTGAAGCCCACAGTCATGGCGTGACCTCCGTTGGTATCGAAGGGATCGGGATGCCGACGAGCGTGCTGCCAGGCATTTGCGCGCCGGTGTCCACCGCGTTGCGGCGTCGGCTCTTCGCGTGGGAAGTGTTGTCCCAGTGTGGGATACGCGGTCGACACCACGGCGAAACGTGGCAGAAACAGCGGGATTTCTATACTCGGCGATGCTCACCACGGACAATCAGGTGCCACTGCACGGCCTGGGCCCGCGCACGCGCCTGGGCGGCCTGGATCGCGGCGCGCTGGGCGCTGCCGATGTTGCGGCACAGTCCGTTTCGGCCATGGCGCCCTGCGGCGCCGCGGCGGCGAGCCCGATATTGGTCGCTGCCCACGGCGGTCCGGTCGTTGCGAGCACGGCCATTGCGTTCGCTCTCGCCCTGGTCCTGTCGTGGCTGGTTCGGGGATTCGCGCGGCGTGTGCCCGCAGCGGGTTCGCTCTATACGTACGTTGCCGTTGGCGTCGGGCCGGTGGCCGGGTTCGTCACCGCCGGTGCACTGTTGCTCGGCTACCTCGGCATCGGAATGGTCGCGGTCACCGAGTCCTCGGCGTTCGCGTTACGGTTGGCATCCTCGGTGGGGCTGACGGCGCACGGCTGGCTGGTCGCGGTCGGCGCGCTCGGGTTCGCAGTTGCCAGCGGGGTGGTGCTGGTTCGCGGTATCCGTCTGTCGGCGCGGGTCGCGCTGGTGACCGAGACCATCGCGGTGGGTCTGGTGGTGGTGGTCGCGGGGTGGCTGGTCTGGCATGGTGACGTACGCCGTCTACATGATTCGGTGCTGGCTCCCATCCTCGATCTCGGGCACCTGGCTGGTGGTGTCGCGGTCGCAATGGCGGCATTCGCCGGCTTTGAGACCGCGACAGTGCTGTCGGTCGAGACCCGCGCTCCGCTGCGCACTGTGCCAGCGGCAATCCGTGGCTCGCTGCTGCTGGCCGGGCCCGTCGTGATGCTTGCGACCTTGACCCAAGCCGGAACACCAAGCCAGACACCGACAGATTCGTGGTTCGGGGCACTGGCTGCCGAACCCGGTGGCCGGATACTGGTGCCGGCCCTCTACCTCGCGACGACGCTGTCGTCTTTCGCCTGCGCGCTGGCATTCACGACAGCGGCAGCCCGGGTCTTGCTGTCCCTGGCCCGCGAAGGCGTCTTACCGACGGCACTCGGCCACACCGATCTACGCAGCAAGGCACCAACCGTCGGGATCTGGGTGTGCACCGCGACCGTGTTCGGCGTGCCTTTCGCCATGAGTGCATGCGGTGCCGACCCGGCAGCGGCATGCGGCTCGCTGATGGCCGGCGCGGTCTGCGGCTACCTGCTGGCATATGCCGCACTGGCCGGCGCGATGCCCGCGATGCTGCGGCGCCTGGGCGAACCCAGCAGGGTGGCGTTGGTGATCGGACCGGCCTGCGCACTGGTTCTCACCGCCATGGTGGCCGAATTCTGGGGACTGACGATCACCGGTCCGTTCTGGATTGGAGCGGTAGCCGCCATGGCCTGGATGCTGCTGTGGGCCGCCGCCGGATGGCGATTGCGCAGCAGCCGTCCGGACGCGTTCGCGTCGATCGGCGCGCACGCGGGAACCGTCAGGTCCGAGGTCTGGCGTGGCTACTTGCGGGGCTCGTCATGACCCGAGCGCTGCGCCCCGACGCCGGTTCGCGTTCGGCGCTCGCCGCGCTGTCCATCATCGAAGAGGTCGCGGCCGCGGGACCCGGGATCACGGCGCTGGAGATCACGCACCGGCTGCGGATGTCCCGGTCCTCGGCGTACCGGTTGCTCGCCGTCTTGTTGGAGAGCGAATACCTGGTTCGTACACCGGATTTGGGCGGGTTCGCGCTGGGCCGCCGCATCGACCGGCTGGTCGGCATCCCCACCACTCCCGCGGACCGGTTGCGCGAAGCAGTCGACGCCGTGCGCGCCGAAGCGCGGTTCGGCATACATCTGGTGCTGCACCGGCCTACGCGGCGCCCGGCGTTGGAGCTGTTCGACATCGATCCGGATTTTCCGCTGTCCGATCCGGCCCGGGTCATCGCCGAACCGGAGTGTTCTGCCATCGGGCGGATTGTCGCCGCAGATGCCCGCGGTGAACGCCCGGCGTTTTCCACTCAGCGCGGGATTCTCGTGCCTGGACATGGGTGTCTGGCTCTCCCGATCCGCGGCGCCGACGACAGTCTCGTCGCCGTGTTGGCAGCCTCGGCACCGTCGCATCGCGTCGCAGACGCCGATACGTTGATGACGTTCCTGACGCCCCACGCCCGGGCGGTGGCTCTCGCGTGCACGACGTCAGGTTGACGCCCGCGTTGCGGCACTACGGTTTCGGCGTTGACGCGATCGGCAGGAGATTCTGCCGGGCGAATTGTTCGACCTGCGCATAGGTCTCCAGTGGCGCCAGCACCGCAGGCGTGAGCAGGATCGAATGGGTGATGCGAACAAGGATTTCGGCTCGTGCGAGCAGCTCGGGTTCCGGGACTGCCGCCACGTCCGGGCCGCGGAGCACTTCGGCGGTCGCCGCGACGGCCCCGGCCAGCAGCGGTGAGGCTTCGAGGGTCAGCCGCGGCAGCACGGTGTCGGGCTCGATGTCCAGAAGCCGGTTCCAGACCGCATTCGTGCGCACCGTCTCGATCGTCGTGGCAAAACTGTGGACCACGCGATCCGCGAAATTGTCTGTGCGCGCCGCCGCGGCGCGCACCGCTTCGAACAGCTTCTGCGATTCCCGGATGAGCACCGCCGAGACAATCTCGTTCTTCCCGCCGACCCGTCGATAGATCGTGACTCGGCCGAGCCCCGCGCGTTGGGCGATTTCATCGACGGTCGCCCGCCGAATCCCGATCTTGGCGAAGACGTCCAACGCGGCGTCGAGGATCTCTTCGACACCCTCATCACGGGCCGTGTCGAGCGCGAACAGATCGGTGTGCACGCACCCGACCATAGTCGACGCTGCAACATTGAAACAATTGTATGTATTGTGTTTCACTGTAGCACGAAGGACTCAGAGCCGAGGAAGGCGTGTGATGGCGAGCAAGAAACCGGGACGAGTGGTGCGCGAGTACAACGACGAGGCACTGGCGATCAACGCCCGCCACGTCCACTTCGATTGGTCCGGCGTCCCGTTGGAGTACATCCCGGGCGAGGCCTATGCCACGCATTTCTGGAACGTGATGCACCTGGTCCTGCCTGAAGGCGAGCGGGCCATGGCCGACGTCTTCGGCCAGGCCCTGCCATACATCGACGACGAGCGCCTCAAAGAGGAAGTCATCGGATTCGTCGGACAGGAGGCGACGCACGCGGCCTCGCACGAGGGCTTCCGCAACTACCTGCGCGCACACGGTGTCGACGTCGGTGTGGTCCTGCGCCGCATCGACTTCGCGGTAGAGAAGATTTTCGGTGACCACGGGATCACCGGCCCCGCACGCAAGGCGTGGCTGAGCGAGCGCCTCGGGGTCTACGCGGCGGCAGAGCATTTCACCGCCGTCATCGGCGAATGGCTGTTGGACAACGAGGCCTTCGATCGCGCCGGCATCGACCCGACGATGCTGGACCTGCTGCGCTGGCACGGCGCCGAGGAACTCGAGCATCGCAATGTCGCGTTCGATGCCTACCAGTACGTCGACGGCGGCTACGCCCGCCGCGCGCGCACGGCCCTCATCGCATGTTCGGGCCTTGCACTGCTTTGGTTTTCGACGGCATCGCATCTGTACCGCAACGACGCGACGGTGCAGCGTCGTCGTCCGTGGCCCTTCGAGTACATCCGCGCCGCCCATCATGGATTGGTGCCGGGAGTGTCCTTCCTGTTCTCGCAGATGTACTTCTATCTACGACCGGGTTTTCACCCGTCGACGATGGGCGACATCAGCAAGGCAGTGCGGTACCTGGCGGTATCACCCGCGGCGCAGGCGGCGCACGTATGAACGAGCTCCTCGACCAACCCACATCTGTCGATGACCCGACGCCCGCGCTCAGGGCCATGGGGCAGTTGGCCCGCGGCTATTCGCGGTTGTTCACCGAGAGCCGCATCGCAGACCGCTTGTCGCCGCCCCGCCCGGTACGCCGGGCCGGATACGACGCGCGGCTCGAAGTCGTTGCGGCGGAACGCGTAGCCGACGACGTCGTCAGCCTCACCTTGAGCCGGGCCGACCGTTCACCGCTCCCCCGCTGGACGCCGGGCGCGCACATCGATGTGTTCACCCCGACCGGCCGGCAACGGCACTACTCGCTGATCGGTGACCAATTCGATCCCCTCCACTATCGAATCGCCGTGCGGCGCATCCCCGACGGCGCGGGTTCGGCCGAGCTGCACCGCGTCCGGGTCGGCGACACGCTGCGCATCCGGGGACCCCGCAACGCGTTCAGCCTGGCCCCCGCCGATGAGTACGTGTTCATCGCCGGCGGGATCGGCATCACGCCGATCCTGCCGATGGTGCGTGCGGCGGCATCCGGCCCCGCCCCCTGGCGCCTGGTGTACACCGGGCGTTCGCGCGCATCGATGCCCTTCATCGACGAGCTCACCGCCCTCGGGCCCGACCGGGTGCTCATCCGGCCCGACGACCAGTACGGCGCACCGGATCTGGCCGAATTGTGTACGACCGCTTCATCCCGCGCGGCGTTCTATGTGTGTGGCCCTCCCGCGATGATCGAACGGGCTCGCGAGGTCGCCACCGCCGCGACCGCGCCGGGCCGTCCCGCAGAGTTCCACAGCGAACGTTTCACCGCCGCACCGATCGTCGACGGCAGAGCATTCACCGTGCAGCTCACCGAATCGGGGCTCGCTGTCGACGTCGCCGCCGACGAGTCGGCCCTCGCTGCGATCCGCCGTGTCAAACCCGACGTGCAGTACTCGTGTCAGCAAGGTTTCTGCGGGGCTTGCCGCGTGCGACTGGTGGACGGGGTCGTCGAGCACCGAGATCGGGTGCTGACCCCCGACCAGCATGCCGACTCGATGATGATCTGCGTTTCCCGCGCCCAGGGTGACTCGATCTCCGTCGCGCTCTAGTCAGCCACCTGCACTCACCAAGGACACACCCATGACCAAACCCACTCCCACACATGTCCATACCGCGATCATCGGTGCCGGCTTCGGCGGGATCGGCGCGGCGATGCGACTCAAGGATTCCGGCGACAACGACTTTCTCGTATTCGAGCGGGCCACCGAGATCGGCGGAACCTGGCAGGCGAACACTTATCCGGGAGCGCAGTGCGACATCCCGTCGGTGCTGTATTCGTACTCGTTTGCCCCGAACCCGGACTGGACGCGCCTGTATCCGCTCCAGCGAGAACTGAAGGCCTACATCGAAAGATGTGTCGATGACAGCGGCATCCGGTCGCACATTCGGCTCGGGCACGACGTCACCGACGCCTCATGGGACGACCTGGCCCAGGTGTGGCAGATCACCGCAGGCGGTCAACATTTCACTGCCACCGTGATGGTTCTTGCCACCGGACCATTCAGTGAGCCGTCGATTCCGAATCTTCCGGGCCTCGAAGATTTCTCGGGCCCGGCCTTTCACTCGGCGGAGTGGCGCCATGACGTCGACCTGCGCGGAAAGGCGGTCGGTGTCATCGGCACCGGCGCTTCGGCCGTGCAGTTCATCCCGCGGATTCAGCCTGACGCCGCCGAACTGGTTGTGTTCCAACGGACCCCGACGTGGATCCTGCCGCATCCGGACCGCCCGGTCGGGCCCGCGGTGCGTTCGGTGTTCCGCACGGCCCCGCTCGTCCAGCGCGCAGCCCGTTCGGCGGTCAGCTTGGTCCAGGAAGCGATGGTGCCCGGTCTGGTCCATCTGCCGGCGCTGCTCCAGCCGATGGCGGCCGTCGGCAGGTGGCATCTCCGCAGGCAGGTCCGCGATGAGAACCTCCGAGAAAAGCTGACTCCGCGGTATGCGTTCGGATGCAAACGACCGACGTTCTCCAACACCTATTTTCCCGCACTGGCAGCGGACAACGCCGTCGTGGAAACCGCCGCGATCCGGCGGGTCACCAGAGACGGGATCGAAACCGCCGACGGGCGCCACCATCGCCTCGACGCCATCGTTTTCGGAACCGGGTTCAAACTGGCCCACAACGAAGGCTTCACCCGGATTCACGGCCGAGATGGTCGCAGCCTCGCGGAGGTGTGGGCCGGCGGAGAGATGAAGGCGCACTTGGGCACCGTCATTCCGGGCTTTCCGAATCTGTTCATGATCCTCGGCCCGAACTCTGTGGTGTACACGTCGCAGATCGTGACGATCGAAGCGCAGCTCGACTTCGTCCTCGACGCCATCGCGCAGATGCGGCGCCGCCAGATCCGCAGTATCGAAGTCTCGGACGACACCCTCGACAACTTTGTCGCACACGTCGACCGGCGTCTTGCCGACTCGGTGTGGAACTCCGGCGGTTGTCAGAGTTACTACTTGAGTCCATCCGGCCGCAATTTCACCTTCTGGCCTGGCTTCGTCTTCACATTCCGGCACCAAATGCGCCGAATTCGGCTCGCGGAGTTCGATATCCGCTACGCGACCGTGCCGTCCGAGTCCGCTGACGCCGAGTTGGTGGTCGGACGATGACCGCACGTGCGGCGATGCCCCTTTCTGGCGCAGTGGTTTTCATCACCGGCGCGGCACAGGGCATCGGGTTCGAAGCCGCCTCCCGTTTCGTGGCGGCAGGTTCGCGAGTGGTCCTCATCGACGTCGATGCAGGGAAACTCGGGAAAGCCCGGGCACAGTTGGGGAACGACACCATCGGCATCGTGGCTGATGTGCGCGATGCCGAGGCGTTGACCGCCGCGGCCGACCAGGCGGTGCACACCTGGGGGCGCATCGATGTGGTGGTCGCCAACGCCGGCGTCACACCGCCGCCGGCCACTCTGCGCACCATCGAACCCGATGCGTTCCAACGGGTTATCGACATCAATCTGCTCGGTGCGGTACACACGGTGCGTGCGACAACCGAGCACATCATCTCCAGTCGCGGGCACATTCAGCTCATCGGATCGTGCGCCGCGTTCGCACCAGGGATGGGCGGTGCGGCGTACATGATCAGCAAGGCCGGGGTCGAACAGCTCGGGCGGGCGTTGCGGATCGAGCTGGCGGCGCATCAGGTGACTGTCGGTATCTCCTACTTCGGCATCGTCGACACCGAGCTGGCGCGGACCACACTCGACGACGATCCGATGGGCCAACGCATCGGCGAACTGTTGCCCTGGCCGTTGAACAAGCGCATCGACGCCGGACACGCTGCCGCAAGTATCGTCGACGCAGTCGGCCGGCGCAGAGCCAGTAGCACCGTTCCGCGCGCATGGATTCCCTACGCCTGGCTGCGCGGTGTCATCAACGTGATCCTCGACCAGCAACTCGCGGCGAATCCGACGGTAGCCGCCATCATCCGGCAACTAGAGCGCTGACACGCTGTCTCGCAGCGGAAGCCAGAGCACCGACCAGCACCAGCCGAAAGAACCGCCTCCAGAAAAGAGATGAAACGATGGTCACCACCTCCGACGTGCACGGCCTGCGCACCAAAATGGCCAGGTTGTTGGATCGCTCGCTTGAGCAGAGCACGTGCGAGACGCAGCTGGAGGTCTACGACCGCATCGTCGACCAGCTTGTTGCCGACGAGGCGAGGATTCTCCGTGCACTGTCGGACGGCACCACGTCTCCCCTTGTGAATGTCTATTCGCAGGCTCGGTGGTGGTCCATGCCTCGAGCAGTCCTGACCAATACGTCGCTGATCGGCCGCACTGCAGGCGTGGGGCTGCCGGCCATGGCGCCGACCTACGTAGCCAACCTGTTGCGGCTCGGGCTGGTTGAAATCGGACCCCAGACAGATGGATCCGAGCCCGGCTACGAGGTGCTCATGGCCGAACCAAGCGTCATGCGCGCCATCGCCGACGCGCAGCAGGCGCGGCAGTCCGCTCGAGTGGAGAAGCTCAGCCTGCGTCTGTCAGACTTTGGCCGCGAGCTGTGGACGACAGCGATGGGCGGCAGGTAGCGGTGAGCCAGAGAACTTCTCCAACTAGTTGGGCCACAACGCGTTCCGCCACAATGCCGCCACTGCATCGGTAGTGCGATCGAGGTGGTCAGGCTGCGCAGCGACGCGCGCGGGCGCGCAGCCGGCGACCGTCGCGGTGGTCAGGACACGTACCAGCGCAACGAGGTCGGTCGAGATCGGTTGGGCGCCTCGATGCACCTCGGCCGACACCAAAGCCACGATGCGGCAAGTGATCGCGTCCTCCACGGCCGCGACGATCTCGGCGATCTCCGGTTCATAGCCTGCCGATGCGCGACACGAGGCCCACACGGGGTCGTCAGCGGCCAGGGCCGCACGGATACCGGCGATGACACGTGCGATCAGTGCCGGCGTGGACTCCCCCGGTGTCCGCAACGCGAACGACTGATCGAGCATCGCTGCAGTCGTACGTCCATGAAGCAGTTCCGCCAGGGCGGAGTACTTGGATTCGAAGTAGAAGTAGAACGCAGTTCGCGTGACGCCGGCCTGCCGAGTGATCGCCTGCACCGAAACCTCGGAAATCGGGTTCTGATCCAGTAATGCGCGCAGTGCCGTCAAGATCGCCGTGCGGGCGTGATCACCACGGTCGGTGGTCGTCGTCCGGTCGCGACCGGTGGCGCTCGGACTGTCGGTGGCAGTCGGACTCCCCGGGCAGCACGCGCCGTTGGGTTGACGTCGGGTGGCCAACATCACGGCTCTCTTTCTGTTGGGCAAAGCATTTCGCGTAGCGCGGTATTTCCACCAGGGAGGAGGGCGACAACACCAACGTCGCCCGATTGAAACAATCATACGCAATATGTTCTACTGTTTCAGCCTGAGCCGTTGCGGCCCTACCTCGGTCCGAACCCGCACGGCACGCTGCGAAAGGGTTGTGATGAGCGAAAGTCTGTGTGCGCATTTCCAACGCCGCGTTGCCGAGCTCGGTGACACAGCGGCGATCTGCCGCGCCGACGGCACAGTGGCGTTGACCTGGTCGCAGTACGGCGATCAAGTTCGACGGGTGGCCGCGGGTCTGGCCGCGTTGGGCGTGCGGCGCGGCGACGTGGTGGCGATGATGCTCACCAATCGCGCCGAGTTCCACATTGTCGATGCCGCGGTGATGCATCTCGGTGCGGTGGGCTTTTCGGTGTACAACACCAGTGCCACGGCGCAGATCACGTACCTGTTCGAGAACGCTCAGCCGACCGTCGTGGTCAGTGAGGCGCAATATCTGGAGAAGGTGCTCGCCGCCTCATCCGGCACCGACGTGCGCCACGTCATCTCCGTCGACGAGTCGAGCCGCGGCGTGCTCACCCTCGACGAGGTAACTGCCGGGGGCGCCGAAGATTTCGATTTCGACGCGGTTTGGAAGGCCGTTCAGCGCGACGACATCCTGACCCTCATCTACACCAGCGGAACCACAGGGCATCCCAAAGGCGTCGAGCTGACGCACGGCAACCTGCTGTACCAGCTCGAGGTGATCCCGAATGTGGTCGGCGATCTCAGCGGGGGTCGAGTGCTGTCCTACCTGCCGGACGCGCACCTGATCAATCGCTGGATCGGCCAGTACGCGCCGATGTACTTCGGTATCACGGTCACCGACGTCGACGACCCGAAGACACTGATCGACGTCCTGGGCCGCGTGCACCCGACGTTCTTCGTCGCGGTACCGATGCTCTGGTACAAGATTCGGGCTCGTGTCGAGACACTCACCGCCGAGCAGACCGGACCGGCGGGCGCGCTCGCGCGATGGGCCCTGGCAGCCGGCAAGAAGAAGGCGGGGGCCACCCTGTCGGGCGGCCGGTTGGGACTGCTCGACGAAGCAGCCGCCGCTGCGGCAGACGCGTTGGTGTTGTCCAAGATTCGCGCGCGCCTCGGAATGGATCAACTGAGCGCTGCGGTGTCGGGCGCCGCACCCATCGATGTTTCCGTACTCGAGTTCATGCTTGCGATCGGTGTTCCCGTGTCGGAGGCCTGGGGCATGTCGGAGACCTCCGCGGTCACGACCGTCAATCCCAGAGACCGGCTCAAGCTCGGCACGGTGGGTAAGGCGATCCCCGGCACACAGATCAAACTGGCCACCGACGGCGAGATTCTGGTCCGCGGATGTGGGGTGATGCGCGGCTACCACCGCGATCCCGGTCGCACCGCGGAAATCCTCGATGCCGACGGCTGGATCCACACGGGCGACGTCGGCTCGCTCGACGCCGACGGGTACCTGCGTATCGTCGACCGCAAGAAGGAGTTGATCATCAACTCCGGCGGAAAGAACATGTCCCCCAGCAACATCGAGGGCGCACTCAAAGCGGCCAGCCCGCTGATCGGCGCTGTCGCCGCCATTGGTGACAACCGTCCGCACATCGCGGCGCTGATCACGCTCGACCCCGATGCGGCCGCTGATTTCGCCTCCCGACATGGCTTCGGCGGCACCACCGTGGACGAGATGGTCGAACACGAGGCGACACAGCGGGCGGTGTCGGAAGCGGTGGAGGCGGCGAATACCCGGCTGTCCCGGGTGGAGCAGATTCGGAGCTGGAAAGTCCTGCCGCAGTATTGGATTCCCGGCGGCGATGAGCTGACGCCGACGCTGAAGCTGCGCCGCGCACCCATCGCCGAAAAATACGCCGCACAGATCGACGCGCTGTACGCGCGTTGAACGAGAGGAACAAGACAGTGACCCACGCATCGACGACCGAACTCGCCGACCTGTCCGGTTTGGCCCGCGACTTCTTCACCAAGGAAGTCGCCCCGCGTCACGAGGAATTCGCCGCCGCCGGCGAGCCCGACCGTGCGTTGTATCGCCGTGCCGGCGACCTCGGGTTGCTACTGATGTCGATCCCGGAGGAATTCGGTGGCGGTGGTGCGACTTTCGCGCACGAGGCGGTGCTGTTCCGGGAGCAGGCCTATGCCGGTGATCTGTCCATGCAGTTGGGCGTGCACGCAGGCATCGTCCCGCATTACCTGAACGCCTACGCCGCGCCCGAACAGAAGCAGCGCTGGCTGCCCAAACTCGCTTCCGGTGAATGGATCGGCGCGATCGCCATGACCGAGCCCGGTACCGGGTCGGATCTCCAGGCCATCTCGACACGGGCCGTTCGTGTGGGAGACGAGTACGTGATCTCCGGCGCCAAGACGTTCATCTCGAACGGTGCGACATGCGACCTCATCATCATCGCGGCCAAGACCGATCCGCAACAGGGTGCGGCCGGATTGTCGCTGTTCGCCGCCGAGGTTCGCGACGACACCCCGGGATTCCAGCGCGGCCGCAAGCTGAAGAAGATCGGCCAGAAAGGGCAGGACACCACCGAACTGTTCTTCGATGAACTTCGCGTCCCCGCGGAGAATCTGCTCGGTGGCGTCGAAGGTCGTGGCTTCGTCCAGCTGATGCAACAGTTGCCGCAGGAGCGGCTGATCGTGGGTGTCGCCGCGCTGGGCGCTGTCGAAGCCGCATACGACCACACGCTGGCGTACGTCAAGGAGCGCCACGTGTTCGGGAAACCGCTCTTCGCCCTGCAGAACACCCGTTTCGAACTGGCCGAGATCGCCACCGTGATCGACGTCATGCGCACGTTCGTCGACGATGCGATTCAGCGTCACCTCCGCGGCGAGCTCGACGTCAAACGCGCCGCGCAGGTCAAACTCTGGTGCTCCGACCAACAGACACAAATCGTCGACCGCTGCCTGCAACTACATGGCGGCTATGGCTACATGGAGGAATACCCCATCTCCCGCCTGTTCGTCGACAGTCGGATCTCACGGATCTATGCCGGTGCCAACGAGGTCATGAAGGATCTCATCGCGCGCCACCTCTAGCCCGGACGATTCGACCGGCTCGGGCCGACCGGGTGTGAAACGCTCTACCCGTGCGATTGGACAGGTTCGGCCGGGCGGGGAGCGATTGATGGGCCGCCAGACACCGATGGCGCCCGGACCTCAGTGTGCTGGAACCGAACGCGACATCCAGTTCGGAGTGCTGGGTCCGCTGCAGGTGAACGTCGGGTCAGCACCGATTCAGGTCGGTACGCCGAAACAGCGCGCGGTACTTGCCATGCTGGTCGCGAACGCCAACCGCGCCGTCAGTGCCGCGGACTTGATCACAGCGATCTGGGACGGCGAACCGCCGGCCGCCGCACGCATCTCGGTGAGTGCCTATGTGTCGAATCTGCGCCGCCTCATCACCGAGGCGGGCGTCGATGCCCACGCCGTCGTGGCCACCGCACCCAATGGCTACCGACTCGAAATCACCACCGAGCAAAGTGATCTGGCGCGGTTCGCCACGGAGCAGCAAGCGGGGATCAACGCCGTGGCCGCTGGACGTTTCGAAGCGGCCAGCACACACCTCACCACCGCGCTGGCTCAGTGGCGCGGCCCCGTCCTCGACGACCTGCGCGACTTCGCCTTCACCGATGTGCTGCGCAACGAGCTGGCCGAGGACAAAGTCCTCGCCCAGACGGCGCGGGCCCACGCCGAGATCGCCTGTGGCCGAGCCCATACCATCGTTCGGGAGCTCGAAAGCCTGGTCGGGGAACATCCCTACCGTGAACCGCTCTGGGCTCAACTGATGACGGCGTACTACCTCACCGACCGCCAATCCGATGCGCTCGACACATATCACCGGCTCAAGACAACGTTGTCAGATGACCTCGGCATAGACCCCGCGCCGGCGCTGCGCACGCTGTACGAACAGATTCTGCGCCAGGAGCCGCTCGACGTACAGCGCAATGCCCAGGCCGCGGCCCAAACGGTCATCGCTTTCGAACCCGGTGTGACCACCCTGATCAGCCCCGTCACCGCAGCCCTGCGCGACGTGCACGATCACCTTCATCGGCTCAGGGGTTCGGCCACCCGCATCGGACGCAGCCCGGACAATGACCTTGTCTTGGCCGACGACAAGGTGAGCCGGCACCACGCCGTCATCAACAACGCCGACACCACCCACATCATCACCGACCTCGGGTCTGCCAACGGAGTCCATGTCAACGGAGAGCGAATCCGCGCCACGGCCGAGCTCCACGATGGCGACACCCTTCGAATCGGCAGTCAGGTGTTCGTGTTCCAGACGTCGCTGCCCACCACGTCGCGGGACGGTGGCCGAGTGTGACCGGACCTCAGCCGCCGTACTGCGGCTTCAGCTGACCCGCCAGCGCAGCCAGCGGGACGTTGGCCACGACGGTGCCACCGTCCATTGACCAGCTGAAACGGTCTCGTGGACTTGGGCTTTCGCGGGACATCGGCTGGTCCGGCATGTAGAGGCGCAGGGAATCACCGGTGAGCGCGAATGCGCGGTAGTTGCCCGAGTACCCGGGGCCGTCGCCGTCGGGCTGGAATTCCTCCACCGTGAACGGGTAGGTGCCCGGTGCGTGCGGCGGTGCGGCCGCGTCGAGGACCGGCGGCAGGATCGGGGCAGCGGCGGCCGAAACCGCCTGATTCGCATTGACTCCCGGCCGGAACAGGTCCGGTAGGTACAGCCGGCGGCCAGAGTTCATGTCGAACAGGAATGATCGGTAGGCGTTGTTGGCCTGGATACCGAAGGGCTCGAACGTCTCGTGCACCACCACCGACTGCAGCCCGCCGGGACCCGGGATGATCTCGTAGTCCGCACGCGCACTGCTGTCGCGCGGCGTGGTGTTTCCGGTCGCGCGCCACCCGTTGAACAGCCGGGTGTAATAGTCACGCAATACCGGTCCGGCAGTCGGGTTGTCGATCAGCTCGGCCGGAACGCGCAGCGTCAGAAGCATTTCCGCTTCGCGCTGAGACTTGACCACCGCGGTGCACGCACCACCGTCCCACACCGCGCCGAGTCCCGCGCAGAAGCTGTCGATAGCCGCGTGGGCAGCCGGTGCAGCCGTGAAAGACGTCGTAGCAACAACTGTCGCACCCAAGGCAGCCAGGGCCGCCCGGACTCTACTTGCCACGTTTACCGTCCGCTCCGGCAAGCAGCACCTCGGCCGCCAGCCACCTGTCGCCCACCTTGCGCATCGTCATCGACACGCTGACGTAATCGGTCCGCTTCTCTTTCACCCCGGCGCTGGAAACGTCCTGCTTCACCGACAGCAGCACGTCGACGTCGTCGCCACGCACGTCCTTGACCGCCCCGTCCTCGACCACGCCCGTCGTGGAGACCTTGTTGTCGATCAACATCTTCCGCATGGTCGCCGCGGCCTTGCTGTAGGCATCCTTGAACTCGCCCGTCGCCCCGCCCAGCACATCGGCGAAGTTCTTGTCGATCGTGCTCTGGTCGGTGGTCGTCAACATGACCGCGTAACCGCGTGCCGCCGCAAGGGCTTCCGCCGCCTCGGCATCGCGCTGATGCTGGGCATAGACCAAGGCCCACGCGGTACCGGCGGCGGCCGACAGCGCGATGATCACGACGGCCACGGCCCAGCAGAGGCTGCGCCGGACGGCATACGTCTTCGGGGCTTTGGGTTCGGCGGCATCCGCCGGCGTGGATGACTGGGCCTCGAGGGCCTCGTCCACGACGGCGTCGGTGACTTCGCTCTCCTTGTCGGTCACAGGATTTCGACCCTGCTGGCCAGCCAGCGGTCGCCGACCTTCTCCATGGTCATGTCGATGCGGTTGCGGTCGATGCGGGGGCTCGGGTTGTTCGCATTGGTGATCGACTGATCGACGAACAGCAGCACCTCGACCTTGTCGGGCGTCGCCGACTTGACCGCCGCCGCGACGACAATGCCGGTTCCGGAGGCCTTGTTGTCGATCAGGACCTGCCGCAGCTGCGTGGCGCCCTGACTGTAGGCGTCCTTGAACTCGCCGGTGGCGCCATCGAGGGACTTGCGGTAGTTCTCGTCGATGTTCTTGGCGTCCAGCGTCGTCAGGACCACGGCGTAGTCCTTGGCGGCCTGCAGTGCCGCGTCACTCGCGGTGTTGACGCGGTACTGCTCGTACTGCCGCCAGCCCAGGAAGCCCAGTGCTGCCACCAGAATCGTGAACAGCAGCGCGCACACCGCGGCGGCCAGACCGACCCGCCGCTTCGATGCCGCCGCAGCTGGTTCCGTGGACTCGGCCGCGGCATCCGCCCCGGTCACTTCCGTTGTCTCAGCCGCAGTCGTCAGCTCGGTCGCCTCGGTTTCGGTGTCGTGCACCTGGTCGAATACGTCGGCGCTGGCAGTTCGTTTACTCATCACTTCTCGCGTGTCTCGTGGACCGTCAGTTCGGCATCGGGATCGGGTACGACGGACCCCCGTACGGGGTGTCGATCGTGTAGCCCGGGTAGTGCGGCGTCTTGTCGGTCACCGCGTGGGGGTCATAGCCCGGCGGCGGACCGGCAGTGTCGTCACCCGGAGGCCGTGGCGCGTTGCGCGCGCCGCGGACCAACAGCGATGGATCCTGATCCTCACAGTAGGTGTACTTGTACGGCTCGGGGAAACTCGCGTCCGACGGCGGGTGCCGCGGCAGGTTGTAGTCGCACCGGTACTTCGGGTAGATGTCACCGATCGCCCAGACACCGCCATCGTGAACGACGGACGCGAACCGGTCGATGAACGGGTCCCGGTCAGGCCGCCAGATGTACTCGAGGCCCGGAATGCGTTGGTAGATCACCTGCGAGGTCGTCGACAGGTTGCCGAGGATCTGCACCACGTTCTGCCGGTTGTCGGCAATCAGGTTGTCCAGCGTCGCCAGCTGCGGCTCACCGCGCTCGACCAGGGTGCGGAAACCGCCGTCCATCTTGTTCACACCGTCGAGCACCTTGGTCAGGTCGTTCGTGGTGGCGGCCAGGCCCGGACGCACATCGGCGACAGTGCTGAACACGACACGGGTCGTGCGAATCATGCTCACGGTCTCCGGCAACACCGAATCCACGGTGTTGGCCAACAAACTCGCGCCGTCCAGGATCGCGGCGAGCTTGCGCGGGCCGTCCTTGGTGACGTGCAACTCGTTGAACATCTTGCCGAGCCTGTCGGCATCGAGCTGCGCCAGTGCACCGCGGCTGTGATCGATGATGTGCGGCAGGGTCACCGGGATGCTGGCCTGCTTGCCCGAGATGACGGCGCCGTCAGTGAGATACGGGCCGCCGCCGTGCTCCGGCCGGAAGTCCAGGTACTGCTCCCCCGCCGCCGACAAGCCGGAGACTCGCACCGGGCTGTCAGTCGGGATGTGGGCAGACGAGTCGACCGAGGCCACCGCCTCGACACCGCTGCGGGTGAGGTTGACCGCCGCGACGTGACCGATCGGGATGCCGCGCAACGTGACGTCCTGATTGGCCAGCAGCCCACCGGATTCCGGCAGCATGATCCGGATGGCGATGGTCCGGTGGAACGGGTTGAACCGCAGACCGTCGATCGCGATGTAGCCGAAAGCGATCACGGCAGTGGCCAGCAGGCCGAACAGCGCGAGCACCACCTTGCGGCTCGCCACCGCCTTCACGATGCGAATGACGAACGCCACCAGGCTGTTCAGCGCGTTCATCGGGTCCGGTCCGATCCGTAGATCCGGCCGAGCAGCATGTTCCACTCGTAGCGCAGGCTGCCGATCATCAGGTGCCAGTCTGTGCCGTCGGGTCCGTGGATGCCCGGATCGCCCGCGTAGTTCTTGTCGGGCAGCGCACCGATCGCGATCTTCGAGATCTCCGCCTCCACGTGCACGGCGGTGGAACTGGTGGCTTTGACCAGGATGCCGATCAGCCGGTTGAAGGCGGTCAGCGAGATGTTCGGGTCCATGGCGATCTCGTTGAACACCGCCGACAGCTTGTTCACATCGGCGGCGACGCTCCGGGTGTCGGTGCCCTGCATCGACGGGAACTTGGACAGCTGCCGAGTGATTCGGCCGACGTTGTCCACCACGTCCATGATCCGCGTGGTGTTGTCGGAGATGACTGCCAGCGCGGGAGCACCGGCGGACAGCGCGGTATCGATGCTCTGCTGATGCCGGGCGACCTCGGCCGCCATGTTCGACGTGCTGCGCAACGTCGCGTCCAGCTGCGCTGTCCGCGCCGTCATCTTCGACAGGAACTGGTTGGTCTCCGAGATCAGCCCGGCCAGCTTCTCGCCGCGTCCACCGACCACGCGGCCGGCGCCGTTGACATCGGTGGTCAGGGCCCGGATGGCGCCGCCGTTGACCAGCATCGCCAGGGAGTTGAGCAGTTCCTCCACCGTCGGGGCCGCCGCCGTCGACGCCAGCGGGATGGTGTCGCCGTTGCGTAGCAACGCACCATTGTCTGCCTTGTCGTCCGGCGGCCGAATCTGGAGGAACACGTCGCCGAGCGGTGTGGCCGAACGCAATTCGGCCGTGCTGCCCGCCGGCAGCGGTACATCATGACGGATCCGCATGGACACCTTGGCCGTGAAGTCCACGGCCTCGATCGACGTGACCTCACCGATGTCCGCGCCGTACAGCCGCACTTTCGCCTTCGACGGCAGATTCAGCGCGTCGGTGAACACCGCGTTGAGGTCGTAGGTTCCACCCCTGGATCCGGGTGACGGCAACGGCACGCTGTCCAGGCCCGCGGCGCAGCCGGTCATCAGCAGGACGCCGCCGAGAACGCCCGCCCAGCGCGCTCCTCGCACAACCGATTTCATGCTCATCGCGTCGGCCCTCCCGAAGCGGGCGCAGCCGGAGCGGGGGCAACTGTGGCCGGTGCGCCAGGCTTCGGCGGTTCCCCCTGACCCGACGGTCCGATACCGTTGGCCATCAGATCCATCATCGATGTCAGGCCGAAGTCGGGGCCGTAGTCCTGCAATGTGCCGGTCGCACAACCCAATTGCTTGAGGCCCATCAGGTTGCAGAGTTCTTTGTTCAGCTGGTTGTAGGCCAACAACTTGTCGGTCACCAGGTGGCCACGGATACTGCCACCCACCGGGTCCAGCACGTTGTAGACGTTGTCCAGGGTCAGTGGCAGGACGTCCAGCGTCTCTTCCAACTCGCGCTTGTTGTCAGCGAGGGACCGCACCACAGGGTCCAAGTCGGCGAACGCACCCTTGAGTTGATCGCGGTGACGCTCCAGCAGCCCGCTGACCTCTTCGAGGATCTCGTTGGCTTTGGCTCCCGTGCGTCCCGACCCGAGATTCTGGTCGGCGAGGATGTCGCTCAGCTGATGAACGTTGCTGCCGAATCTGCGCACGGCGTCATCGTTTTCGGCCGCAGATTGGGTCAGGTCCGAGACGCTGCGAATGATCTCCTGCAGGTTCTTCTCTGTCTTGGCACCACCGTCGGGTCCGACCTTGAGGGCCTCCGACAGCTTGGTCAGCGTCGACTTGATCTGGGTGCTGTTCTCGGAGCTGATCCGGGACCCCAGATCCACCAGATCGCCCAGCGGCCCACCGCCCTGGGGGTTCCCCTTCAGAGCGGTACCCAGTTTGTCGATCATGGACAGCGTCTTGTCGAACTCGACGGGAGTCCTGGTGTGGCCCAACGCGATCAGATCGCCGTCGCGCAGCTTGTTCCCACCGCGGTAGGGCGGGGTCAGCTCGACGTGCCGGTCGGTGAGGATCGAGGCGGAGACGGTGGCGGCCGTGACGTCGCTGGGGATCGGGATCTTCTTGTCGATGTCCATGGTGACCTCGATGTAGCCACCCTTGTTGACCACCGAGTCGACCTTGCCGACCTGCATGCCGAGGACCGACACCGCGTTGCCGGGATACAACCCGACGGCATCCTGGAAATGCGCCGTCACGGTGATGTTGCGGTGCCACATCCGCGGCGCCACGGCGGCCGCGGTCGTCACGAGCGCGACGATCGCGATGACGACGATCGCACCGATCATCAAGGCACGCTTACTCATTTGCAGTCCTTGAAGTACTCGACGATGTTGAACTGGCGGGCCCGGCCGCTGATCGCGCACATCCAGGAGTCGACCATGATGCCGGCGGGCAGCGTGATGTCGGCACCGTTGCCGCTACCGGTGAGGTTGGCGATGTTGCGCGCGGTGATCGGCGCGACCTGCAGGATGCTGCGGACCAGGGCGTCGTGATCGGCGAGCAGCTTGGCGAATTCGTGCAGGTTGGTGATCAAGGCGTCGAGCTGCGGCTCGTTGGCCAGCAATGTGTGGGCCCGGTCGGCAAGCAGCGTCACTCCGTCGAACAACCGCTGCATCGCGGCCCGCCGGGTGGTGATCTCGCCGAGAATCTGGTTGCCCTGCAACACCAGTGCGCCCAGATCCGCCTTCTGCCGATGCAACAGCGCGGCGATGGTGTCGGCGTTGGTGATCAAGGTGCCGAGCTGATCACGGCGGGACTGGATGACCCCGGCCAGCGAGTTCAGGTTGGTGAGCGCCTCTGGCAGGGCGTCGGGCACACCCTGCAGGCTGCCACTCATCACGCGCACCGACTCGGCGATCTTGTCCGCATCGAGAGGCGACAGCGTGCTGGTCGCACCTTCGAGCGTCTTCTGCAAGTCGTACGGCACCTCGGTATGACTCAATTTGATGGTGTTGCCGGCGAGGTGGCCGGCGCCCGCCGGGCTGATCTCCAGGTACCGCGAGCCCAAGATGGTCGTGAGTTTGATGGCAGCACGCGTTTCGGTGCCCAGCCGGACGTTCTTGTCGGCTTTGAAGGTCACCACCACGTGGTCACCGGCCAGCTCGACGTTCTGCACTTCCCCGACGTTGATGCCCGCGATGGTGACGGCGTTGCCGGATTTGATCGCGGCGGCCTGGGCGAACTCGGCGGTGTACTGCTTCTTGCCGACGTCCAGGATGCTGACCAGCACCACGGCGGCGACCATCACGACGATGACCGTCAGGCCGATCACCCCGAGCCAGAACTTGTTGTAGTCCTCCAGGACTCGCTTGCGCCCACCCGGGATGTTCGCCGGGCGGAGGGGGCCACCGAACAGGCTGCTCATCGGCACACCGCCGTGTGCCAGGTCTCGTTGCCGTTGCCGGCGTCGCCGCGACGACGAACCGGCGGAACCAGTTGAGCAAGCCGCGCCACAGGCCGAAATCGAGGTCGCAGACGTAGACGTCGATGTAGGTACCCTCCTGGCCCGCGCGGGCAAGTCCCTTGAGCAGCAACGGCACGTTGGCCACCGCGTACGCCAGGCGGGCCTTGCCGTCGGTCACGCTGTACTTCAGGAAACCCGGCTCACGGTCGATGAACTGCTGCATCTGCGGGGTGATCGCGTTGACGATGGCCGACAGCCGCGTCACGTTGGCGGTGATCGATCCCACCGACGAGACCAGCTCGTCGCGCCGGCTGTTCAGGGCCGCGATCGACACCGAGGTTTCGTGCAGCATCGTCTGCAGGTTGGTGCTCTGTTTGGCCAACGTCGTCATCAGCCGGTCCAGGTTCGCGATCAAATCCCCAAGGGCCGCATCGGGACCCGCGAGCGTCTGCGTCAGCACCGACGCCTGGGTCGTCAGCGTCAGCAGCGACCCCTGGTTGCCCTGGAACGCCGTGATGATGGCGTTGGTCAGGTTGTCCACCTGCTGCGGGTCGAGCTCGGTGAACAGCGGCTCGAAACCGTTGAGCATGTAGGAGATGTCGAACGACGGATTGGTCCGGCTCTCCGGAATCTGCGCTCCGACAGCCAGTTTGCGTTTGTCGCCCTCACCCTGACTCAAGCCCAGGTACCGCTGACCGATGATGTTCTGGTAGGTCACCGAGGCCAGCGTGTTGGTGTACAACGTCTGATTGCTGCGCACCTGGAACGAGACCTTGGCCTGGTTGTCCGGCGTCAGCTCGATCTTGTCGACCCGGCCGACGCGCACCCCGGCCACTCGGACGTCGTCGCCTTCGGCCAATCCCGAAACGTCGCTGAAGATCGCCGAATAGCTCGAGGTGGGCCCGGCGACGTTGCGCTGCAAGGTGGCGAAGACCATCCACGTGACGGCCACGGAGAAGACCAGGAACAGCGTCAGGAACACGACGGTGCTGCGCTTCAACTTCATGGCTGCCCCTCCGGGATCGGGGTGACCTGCACGTCCTGTCCGCGGGCCACCGGGCCAAGCAGCAACTGCGTGGCGGAAGTGGCCGGGCCACCGACGATCTGGCTCAACTGGTCCTTCTCACTCGGGCTGCCGACCGGCCCCACGGTGCCGCCGTAGAGGGGCGCGGACTGCTGCTGCACCTGGCCGCCAGGTGCGGGTGCGCCGGCTTCGGCCGGCAACGGCGGGCCCGGGGGCACGGGCGTGGCCTGCGGCCCGGGCGCCGGTGCCGCCTGCGGTGCGGGTGGCGCGTTCGGGTCCGGCGGGCCGGGGAACTCCGGCACGATCGGAACCGAAAAGCGCGGCGGCGCAATGTTGGGACGGTTCTCGGTCACCCACGGTGGGGTTGCCATCCCCATCGATTCCAGGCCGGGCTTGAGGTCGGGCGCGGTCGGGGTTTCGGGTGCGGTCTTGCAACTCGGCCCCTCCATCGCGCCGTACCGCGGGCAGTCCGCCCGGGTGTACTGGCGCGACGGGTTCATCGAGATGACCGCCTTCCACACGATGTGGCCGGTGTCCTGGTTGACGCCCTCGTCGTAGACCTTGTTGGCCAGCGCCTGCAATCGTGTTGAGACGCCGTGGAATTCACCGGCGTGGTCGGCCAGCACGCCGAGTGCCGGCGTCAGGCCGGTGCTCACCTGGATCATCCGGTCACTCTGGTGCTCGAACGCATCACCCAGCGTGCCCGTAGTGTTCAGGCCACCAGAGAGGAAATTGGTCAGCTGCGTGCGCTTCTCGGCGAACGTCCGCATCGGCTGTACCGAACTGTCCAGCGCGGTGAACAGGTCCGGCGACACCGTGCGCAGACTCTCGGCCGCGGCCTTCAAGGCGGACAACGTCGTCGGGCCGGTGTCGTCGGACTTGACCACCGTATTCAGTTGCTGCATCACGGCATTGACATCGTGGCCCGCATCGGTGAGCTTCTGGCCACGGCCGTGGGTGGCCTCGGCGATGGCCGCGAAGACACCGACGTTGTTGGCATCCGGTGACTGGCCGACAGCCTTGAGCAGCTGGCGCAACTTGGCCAGCACGTTCTGGAACAGCACCGTCGGCAAGGTCTGGTCCTCGAGCACCACGTCACCGGAGCGGATGGGCCGCGCCCCGTCGCCGTTCTGCACGAGCTGCACCGCCGACACCGCAAAGATGTTGGCGGGCACCACGCGCGCGGTGACGTTGTCAGGGATCTGCGCGGCGAACTGCGGCTGGATGTTGACGTGCACCACGTTCGGCTGGCCGTGCTGCGACGGCGTCACACCCGACACCATGCCGACGATGACACCGCGGAACTTGACGTCGGACCGTTCCGGCAGGCCGTCACCGATGTTGATGAGCTTGAGCTCCACCCGGACGAAATCGTCCAATTTGCCTTGCGATTTCACCACCATGAGGACCGCGGCGAACGAGGCGATCACCGCGAAGCACAAGCCGATGACGCTTGCGGTCGGTCGAACCGCGCGGGTCGTGGTCGAACGAGTTGCCCATCAGCCACCGAACCTTGCACCGCTGATGACGCCCCACAGCGCCATGGTGAGCAGCATGTTGACGATCATCACGACCGTGACACTGCCGCGCATCGCGCGGCCGGCCGCCACGCCGACGCCGGCCGGGCCGCCGGAGGCGAAATAGCCGTAGTAGCACTGGATGGTTGACGAGATGAACACGAAGATCACCGCTTTGACGGTGGCGAACAGCACGTCGCGGCCCTCGAGGAACAGCCCGAAGTAGTGCAGATAGGTGCCCGTGGACTGCCCGGCCACGACGCTGACCAACTGGCACGACAGGTAGGCCAGGGCCAGGGCCGCGAGGAACAGCGGGACCACCGCGATGACCGAGGCCACGACTCGCGTCGCCACCAGGTAGGCCACCGAGTTGATGCCGAGGGTGTCCAGCGCGTCGATCTCGTCGTTGATCCGCATGGCGCCCAGTTGCGCGGTGAACCGGCAGCCGGCCTGCGCGATGAACGCCATCGCGATCATCGCCGGCGCCAGTTCTCGGGTCGTCGCGAAGGACGACACCAGGCCCGTCGCCGGCCCCAGTCCCAACAGATTCAGGGCGTTGTAGCCCTCGACGGCGACCAGCGCCCCGGCCGTGACACCGAGCACGCCGGCCACGTTCAGCGTGCCGCCGCCCACCACGATGGAGCCGTTGCCCCACGTGATGTCGGACAACAGCCGCAGCAGTTCCTTGCGGTAGCGCAGCCACATCGTCGGGATGGCCAGCACGACCTTGCCGAAGAACTCGATCATGTGACCGGTGCGCCCGGCCGCCTTCAGCAGCCCGTTGCCGACCGCGGTGAACGGCCGCAACAGCTGCGGCGTGAATGTTGAGGGAGCGGCCATGTCAGATCGACGTCTTCGGGAACACGATGACGTACAGCTGGCTCATCACCACGTTGACGATCATCATCAGCAGCACCGACTCCACCACCGCGGCGTTCACCGAGTTGGCCACACCGGCCGGACCGCCGCGGGTGTCCAGCCCCTTGTGGCAACTGATCACCGCCACGATGACACCGAAGACGATGGCCTTGACCATTGCCAGCGCGAGGTCACCGACGGTGGAGAACGAGGAGAACGTCGCGATGAACGAGCCCGGTGTGCCGTTCTGCAGGTAGACGTTGAACATGTAGCTCGCCAGGTAGCCGACGAAGCTCGTGACACCCGTGAGCAGCACACCGATGAGCACCAGTGCGACCAACCGCGGCACCACCAAGCGCTGGATCGGCGACACGCCCATCACCTCCATGGCGGAGATCTCCTCACGCATGGTGCGCGATCCGAGGTCCGCGCAGACGGCCGAACCGACCGCCGTCGCGAGCAACAGTGAGGCGACCAGCGGAGCGCCCTGCCTGATCACGACCAGACCCGTGGCCGCACCCGACAACGACGACGCACCGACCTGACCGGCCAGCAACGCGAACTGGATCGACAGCGTGACGCTGATCGGGATCGTCACCAGAACCGTTGGGGTAAAAGCGGTTCCGGCCATGAACGCGGCCTGGTCCAGGAATTCGCGCACCTGGAAGCGGCCCTTGACGATGTCGAAGAACAGGTACTCCAGTGTCCGCAGGCCGAGGACGATCTGCCCGCCGGCGGTACTCAGCGATGCGATCGGGTGGTTCTGCAGATAACGCTTGACCCAGTCGATGGCCTCGGCGATGGCGCCCCACTTCGCCAGTCCCCTTGGTTGTGCCTGGTCGGTCATCGGGCTGCCGCTTCCTGGCCGGACTGCGGCCACTCGGTGGCGATGCCGCGGCACACCAGTTCATTGCTTGCGATGGTCTGTGCGAGCAACTCCTCGCGGCTCGGCTTCTGTCCGTAGCGAAGGGCGATGCCGAAGGGGATGGCGCAGATTGTCTGGGCGGTGGCGCGCACGTCGACGTCGGCACGGATGTAGCCCTGATTGATGCCGTCCCGGAGCATGTTCGCCAGCACACGGGCGCCGTCGTCGAAGAGCCGCTGGAATTCCTCGGTCATCTGCTGGTCGACGCCGGCGGCCTGCACGACGATCAACTGCATCAGGCGCGGTTCATCGGCGAGGAGTTCGCTGTACGCCATGCCGATGCCGAGAAGATGGTCACGGAATTCGGTGATGGACGTCAGGCGTCCCGGCGTCGAGTCGCCGATGGCCGCCAGCACCCGGGCATTTACCTGGCGCACGGCGTGGTCGACGATGTCGCGCTTGTTCTCGAAGTACCGGTAGAACATCGAATGGCCGGACCCGAGTCGCTTGGCGATGTGACTGATGGAGGTCTGGTGATATCCCCGCTCAGCGAACTCCGCCAATGCCGCTTCGATGACTTCTTCGCGTACCAGCTCAGCGCGTTTCGCCCGCTGGCGTTCCGCCATGGTCGCGCGCGCCTCGCCTGTCACGCGGATCACAGTAGCGTATCGATTCCGGATTCGGACACAGTCTTCGCGAAACGGAATGAATTGTCTCGCGGGTAGGCCTTGGCGCGCCGCCGGTTTGCTGAAGTTCGCAGTTGACGTTGCCGCTGCACAGTAGGGCGGGTTCCTCGACCGTGGGGCTGTTTGGGCATTTTCACCAAATACCCACAGCTTCGAGCGGCGCTGTGGTACCCGACAGCGCCGCACTATCCTGCCCCCATGGCAATGGATCGGATCACCGTCGAAGTTCGAGATGGCATCGCCTACGCGACGCTCAACCGGGCCGACAAGATGAACAGCCTGGACCTGCCGATGCTGGAGGCGCTCGCCACGGTCCCCGATCGATTGGCTCGCGACCGTTCTGTACGCGTCGTGATTCTGCGTGGCGACGGGCGGGCGTTCTGCACCGGGCTGGACTTCGCCGGAGCGAAGTTGCAGGGATTGAGCGCCGTGCGCAACTTCGGCAAGTTCCCGGGGCAGAAGACCAACCTGTTCCAACAGGCCTGCTGGGCTTGGCGCGAGTTGCCGGTTCCGGTGATCGCGGCCGTACACGGCCACTGCTACGGCGGCGGCCTGCAGGTGGCCCTGGCCGCGGACTTCCGGATCGCGACGCCGGACTGCAAGCTGTCGGTCATGGAGGCCCGCTGGGGCCTGATCCCGGACATGACCGGGTCGGTGACTCTGAGCGAGCTCCTGCCGATGGATGTGGCCAAGCGGCTCACCATGACCGCCGAGGTGTTTTCCGGGACCGATGCCCTGGGCTACGGACTGGTCACCGCCGTCGCCGACGATCCGCTGCTGGCCGCCGAGGAGCTGGCCGCCCAGCTGATCGAGCGGTCCCCCGACGCGCTGGCCGCCACCAAGAAACTGTTCGACGCGACCTGGACGTCGCCTCCGCGCTGGGCGTTCTGGACCGAATCGCTCTTGCAATTACGGCTGCTGCGGGGGCGCAATCACCGGTTGGCGCGCAAGGCGGGGCGCGACGGCAGTCCGGTTTGGGCGCCGCGGTCGCTGGGCTGAAGACCAGCCTTGGCGTCCGGCTTCGACTTGGGATCGGGCTTGGGCGTCAGTGCCTTCGTCGCTTTCGTCAGACCGTTGGCGAGCCCGGCCAACGGGTTGGGGAACTGCCCCGATGACTGTGACGGCGGCGTTTTCTTCGGCTTCTTCGGCGGCGTCTGGGCGATGGTGACCTCGGGTGTGACGGCCGACGTCGTCACGGGCTTCGGCGCCGCCACCGGGGTGAAGGCACCGGGCTGCATGGCAGCTGCGCGGACCTTGTTCGCCTCGGTGACGATGGTGTTCGCGACGACGTTCGCGGCGTTGGTCACCACGCCACCCGCCGTCTGGACACCCGCCATGAACGCGCGCAGCGGGTTGCCGCTGTTCGCCAGTTCCCGAGCCACGGCGTCAGGTACATGGAACGCGCCGGCAAGGAAGAAGTTGAAGCCCGGGAAGATCACGGCCGCAACCACATTGATCACGCCGATCACCGCGACCTGCAACACGCCGCGCGGCATGACCGTCGGCTCCGGATTCCGGACGACAGGCGCGTTGAGCGCGTCGTAGGTCTGCTGGCGGAACTGCTGGAACGCGTTGAGCACCGCGCCCGGCCCACCGACGATCGCGGGAGGAATGTTGAGCAGACCCACCACGCCGACTTCGAAAGCGTTGAGCGCCCGCTTCGCCGGAATGGCGGCGTCGGCATCGATGGCCTTGTCCATGGCGGCGGCCGTGGGTCCCGTCATCGACGCGGCGGCGATGCCGAGGGCCTTTAGCGGTCCGTTCGCCGACAATGCGGCGAGGAACACCCCCGGCTCCTGCAGCGTCGTGGTGACACCTGTGGTGACGGTCTGCGCCAGCAGCGGGCAGATGATGGAGCAGTAGATCCCCTGGTTCTTCACGAAGCTGGTGATCAGCCCGCCCGGTGGAACTGTTGCGGCCAAACGGATTTCCCGGGTCACGGCCGGCGGAGAAGCATGGCCGGAGGCAGACGGGGCGGGCGGCGCCGGTGCGATGACGGCCATGGCGACGGCGGTCGCGGCGAGAGCAGTGGGCAGGCGTGCGGACAGTTGCATCGTGATCCCCTTGCGCAGCGGTTACGGGTACCACGATCCAGCGGGCCGCTCGGTTCAATCGGCGCGGGAATCGATCTGCGCGGTCAGGGCGCCGAGGCTGATGAGCAGGTTCCTGGTCGGCGGCTGCGCGAGGTCGGCGACCGTGGTGGTGTTCAGCGACGCATAGAACGCCGCTTTGGCCTGCGCCAACACGGTGCGAAGCCGACATGCCGACTGCAGCGGGCAGTCCAGCCCACTGCAGTCGACCAGCTCGGTGTCACCATCGTCTTCCAGCGACCGCACCACGTCGCCCAGACGGGCGGTACGGCCGGCTGCGGTGAGAGCCAGGCCGCCGCCGCGACCGCGGTCGGCGTCCAGCCACCCGGACGCCGCCAGGTGCGCACACGCTTTGGTCGCGTGCGTGTACGAGATTTGCATGTCCTCGGCGATCTGCCGCGTCGAAATCCGCTGCCGGCCGTCTTCAGCGGCGAGCCGGATCAGAATCCGCAGCCCGACGTCGCTGAAACCGGTCAACCGCACATGACCACGCTATTTAATCGTCATTTCTGATGCAAATAAAGATGCGGGTGAGCGGCGCCCCTACCCAGCAGGAACGCCGCCACACCAACGCGCGCCGGTCAGCGCGCCAGGTGCTTCTTGAGCTCGGTCCGGGCGAGAGCGTTCTTGTGCACCTCGTCGGGCCCATCGGCGAATCGGAGGGTCCGGATGCCCGCGTACATGGCGGCGAGCGGGAAGTCCTGAGAAATACCACCGGCGCCGTGCACCTGGATGGCCTTGTCCAGGATCCACTGCACCGTCAGCGGCGTGGCGATCTTGATGGCCTGAATCTCGCTGTGCGCGCCGCGGTTTCCGACGGTGTCCATCAGCCAGGCCGTCTTGAGCACCAACAGCCGCAGCTGTTCGACGCGCACGCGGGATTCGGCGATCCAGTCCCGGATCACGCCCTGCTCGGCCAGCGGCTTGCCGAACGCGACCCGGCTCGCGGCGCGCTGACACATCATCTCGATGGCGCGCTCGGCGACACCGATCGCCCGCATGCAGTGGTGGATGCGGCCCGGGCCGAGGCGAGCCTGGGCGATCGCGAACCCGCCACCCTCTTCACCGATCAGGTTCGACACCGGCACCCGCACATCGGTGAACCGCAGCTCGGCGTGGCCGCCGTGGTCGTGATCGTCGTACCCGAACACCTCCATGGGGCGCAGCACCTCGAGTCCCGGCGTATCGCGGGGAACCAGGATCTGCGACTGCTGGCGGTGGCGTTCCGAGGTCGGGTCCGTCTTGCCCATCACGATGAACACCTTGCAGTTCGGATTCATCGCGCCGGTGATCCACCACTTACGGCCGTTGATGACGTACTCGTCGCCATCCCGTACGATCGACAGCTCGATGTTGGTGGCGTCGGAGCTCGCCACGTCGGGTTCGGTCATGGCGAAGGCGGACCGAATCTCGCCGTCGAGCAACGGTTCGAGCCAGCGGCGCTGCTGCTCCTCGGTGCCGAACTCGTTGAGCACCTCCATGTTGCCGGTATCCGGAGCGGCACAGTTGAACACCGCGGGCGCCAATTGAATACTGCGGCCGGTGATTTCGGCCAGCGGCGCATATTGCAAGTTCGTCAGGCCGGCGCCCTTCTGACCCGGCAGGAACAGATTCCACAAACCGCGACGCCGGGCCTCGGCGCGCAGCTCGGTGAGAACCGGGACACTGTCCCACGCCCACCGGTTGTCCAGTGCGCCCAGCTGCTCGTGGAACGTCTTCTCGGCGGGATAGACGTGGCTTTCCATGAACGCCGTGAGTTCGGCAATCATTTCGTTGGTCTTGGCGTCGTACGCGAATTCCATGTCAGTGCTCCTTGAGTGCGTTGAGGCCGGCGTCCAGCAGGAAGTGCACCGCGTCACCGGCGAACGAGAATCCGTCACCGACGGTCTGCCCGTTGACATAGCGGTAGTGGATACCTTCGAAGATTCCTGCCATCTTGAAGAAGGCGAGACCGAGGTAGAAGCCGAAATCACCTAGCGGACGGTCGATTCCGGCGTGGTAGCGGTCGATGATCTCCTGTTCGGTCAGGAAGCCGGGGGCTTCGCTGACATCGGAGACCTCCCCGTTGCCCGATGCGGCCAACCGCCCGTAGGCCACCATCAGCGCGAGATCGGTGAGCGAGTCGCCGATGGTGGCCAACTCCCAGTCGATGACGGCGGCGGGCCGGTCCGCGGAATCGAACAGCACGTTGTCGAGGCGGTAGTCGCCGTGCACGATGCCGGGTGCCGAATCGGCCGGAACCCGCTGCGACAGCGCGTCATAGAGCTTTTCCATGACGGGCAGGTCCCGGGTGCGGGCCGCCGCGAACTGCTTGTGCCACCGGCCGACCTGACGCCCGAGGAACCCTTCGGGCCGGCCGAAGTCCGCGAGCCCTACCGAGGCGGGATCGACGGAATGCACCGCGACCAGGGTGTCGACGAGTCGCTCCGAGATGAGCCGGGTGCGCTCGGCGCCCAGCGCCGTCAGTTCGGCGGCCTGCCGGTAGGGCGTGCCGTCGATCTCGGCCATCACATAGAAGGGTGCGCCGAGCACGGAAGCGTCATCGCAGAATCCGTACATCGCGGGCACGGGCACCGCGGTGGGCGCCAGCGCCGACATCATCCGATATTCGCGACTCATGTCGTGGGCCGTGGCGAGCAACTCGCCCACGGGAGGCCGGCGGACGATCCACGACGAATCGCCATCTGTGACGCGGTAAGTCAGGTTCGACTTGCCACCGGCGATCAACGTCGCCGACAGCGTGGCACCGGCGCCGGGCACGGTGGCCGACAGCCACGCACCGAGGCGGTCCAGGTCCAGCCCCGGCAGTTCGAGATGCGTGTCGGCGGCCATCAGACGCCGCCGCCCAGCAGCACGCCGCCGTCGATCGTCAGGGTCTGACCGGTCATCCAGCCGGCGTCGTCGGACAGCAGGAACGCCACCACCGAGCCGATATCTTCCGGCACCCCAAGGCGTTTCAGTGCGTAGTGCGAGCTGACCTCTTCTTCGCGGCCTTCGTACAGCGCCGTCGCGAAGCGCGTCTTGACGACGGCGGGCGCGACGGCGTTGACGCGGATGTTCGGGCCCAGCTCGACAGCCAGCTCCTCGGTGAGGTGGATGACCGCGGCTTTCGAGACGCCGTACATTGCGATGCCAGGGGCCGGGCGCAGCCCGGCGATGGAGGCGACGTTGACGATCGCGCCGCCGTGCTCACGCTGCCAGGCCCGGTTCACCTTCTGCACCCACGACAGGGCGGACAGCACGTTGACTTCGAGAATCTTGCGCGCGGCGTCCATGTCGATGTCCATGAGCGGCCCGTACACCGGGTTGATGCCGGTGTTGTTGACGAAATAGTCGATGGTCCCGAACTTTTCGAGGGTCTTGGCCACCACGGCATCCTGGTGCTCGGTGTCGTCGCCGCGGCCGGCCACGGCCAGCGCGACATCGGGGCCACCGAGGGCCTCGACGGCAGCGTCGAGCGCTTCCTGCTTGCGGGCGGTGATCACCACCTTGGCGCCCTCGTCGACCAGACGCTGGGCGATGGCATATCCGATGCCACGACTGGCACCCGTGACGATCGCGGTTTTTCCTTCGAATCGCGTGCTCATGTCAACTTCCTCGTGGGGTTGGCGGGACATGGCCCCACGATGTGGGACACATAGCCGAAGTGTGCCACACTGGCACACAGCGGCGCAATGTCCCATAATGGGTGGATGTCCGGAGCTGATTCGACGACGCCCGCCCCGTCCACGCGACTGGGCACGGCCTTGAGCCGCCAGGCCGCGGTCGACGCGGCGACCCGGCTCTACCTGGCGGGCGAGCCGGTCGACATGTCGGCACTGGCCGCCGAACTCGGCATCGGTCGCTCGACCCTCTACCGGCTCGTCGGCAACCGGGAAGACCTGCTGGCCATCGTGCTGGCCGAGGCCACCGAACGCACCTTTCGGCGCACCGTCGCCGACATGGCCGCCGAGGCCGGATCCGACACCGAACCACCCGGCGGCACCGAATACATCCTTGCGGTGATGGACCGCTTTCTGAATGCGGTTGTCGACGCCAAACCGCTGCAGGCGGTGTCGCAGCGTGAGCCGCTCCTGATCGTGCGGCTCATGCTGCTGCCCGGACTCGTGGAACAGACCGCGGGTCGCCTGGTGGGAGAACTCCTCGACGCCGAGGTAGCCGCCGGCCGAATGGAATTGCCGCTACCCACCGCCACTTTCGGCCTCGCGCTCATCCGCATGTGCGACGCGCATCTGTACGCGCCGCTGCTGGGCGGCGGCGCCCCCGAGATCGGTACCGCGCTCGACCTGGTGGCCGCCCTACTCGGCCACAGCCAATCCGGTGAAGGCTGAATCCTGTTGTGACAGAGAGCCCGACGCCAGGGCAGCCAGATTGTCCGCCACTTCGGCTTCCCAGCTCTCGATGGAATGCGTGGTGTCGATCTCGTACTCGAAGCGGTCGGTCATATCCGGTGTCACGTCCTCGACGTCGACATAGAACTGCTCGTACCAGCGGCGCTGCTGATACACCGGGCCGTCTTCCTCGGTGAGCAGCGGGTTGTCGATGCGGGCCTTGTGCTTCCAGATTTCGACGTCCTGCTCGAAGCCGGTCTGCACACCCTCGATGAAAGTCCGTGCGAGTTCGGCGTTTTCCGCCTCGGTCATACCCGGCAGCTTCTTGACGATGGCGCCGTACTGCAGTACGAACGAGTTCGGGCTGACCGGGTAATGCGAGTTGATCAGGATGGTCTCGACGGTCATTCCGTTGGACACGCTGCGCAGCCGGTCGATCATGTACGAGGGCCCGAAATACGAAGCCTCCGAATAGAGAATGGACGTCGGGTCGTGGAAGGTGCTGACGACCATGTCATCCCGCGGCGTCGAGTCCATCACCTGGGTGGCGACATGGCCTTCGAAGATGTTCTTGAAGTTCCGGGGAAACGCGTAGTGCACGTAGAAGAAATGCGCCATGTCGACGTTGTTGTCGACGATCTCGCGGCAGTGCGAACCTTCGATGAGCTGAATGTTCCAGGTCCAGTCGGTCCAGGCGTCCGTGCCGTAGTCCTCGATCTCGGGGATGTCGACTTCCGGCGGCGGGGTGTTGCCCTGCGGGTCGTGCCAGACGAACAGTTGTCCGTTGCGTTCGAGTGTGAGCCACGACCGGGTCCGCGCCAGCCGCGGCGTCCGCTTGGCGTAGGGCACCAAGGTGCATTTGCCGTCACCGCCCCAGCGCCAGTCGTGGAACGGGCACGCGATCGAGTCGCCCTTGACGCTGCCGTACGCGAGGTTGCCACCCATGTGCCGGCAGTAGGCGTCGAGCACGTTGAGCCGGCCCTGACTGTCGGCAAAGACCACCAACGACATACCGAACGCGTCGATCTGATGGGGCGCACCGTCGTTGAAGTCACGGATCAGGCCGAGGCAGTGCCAGCCGCGGGCGAACCTGGTCGGGTTCTCCCCCGCCTCGATCTGCCGGACGTCTGGCTGCTCCTGGTCCGTGACCGACATGCGTTCCTCCATCGTTGTTCTCACCGGGGTTCGATCAGGGCGGGCATCGGTGCGGTGAGCAGACCGACCACCATGGCGACGATGTTGTCCCTTGCCTCGGCCTCACTCAGGGCACCGCGGACCGCGTCGCGATGCTCCTCCACGTGACGTTCGTGGTCGGCGAGCAGCGTGTACATGACCGACGCCATCGCCGCCATGCGTTGGCGCCGAAGCGCTTCCGGTAGGTGATCGAGGGCCCGCAGCAGCCGGGTGGTGAGGATCCGGGTGGCCGGCCACTGCTCCGCCGTCAGGGTGAGCTCGGCCATGACCGGATGATTGCGCACGCGTTCGAGAAAACGGGCGTAGTGGCTCGATCCGTCGGAATACGGAGTATCGAACAGCGGCTCGACCAGGATGGCCACCAGGGCGGTGATGCTGTCGTCGGGCTCCCCGGCACTTTCGTGCTCGGCCAGCAGCGTCAGCCGCGCCTGCTCCAAGGGGGCCTGGCGATGACCGATGATGGCCTTTATCAAGCCATCTCGTGATCCGAAGTGATAGTGGACGGCCGAATTGTTCCGCTGCCCCGCAGCCACCGCGACGTCGCGCAGCGACACCTCGGGGCCGAATTCCGCGATCAGGCGTTCGCCGGCGAGAAGCAGCTGCGTGCGTGCATCGGTCCGACTCACAGGCCTCAGTGTAGTTCTTGCGCTTCAGATTGCAATCACCAACGCTTGACCAGTTAAGCGGTAGCGCTTAGTTTGAGTTGGTCGTCCAGTCGCACAGCCGGCTTCCCGGAAGGAATCCCATGACCGTCTCGTATGGACCGATCTGCCAAACCGCCTGGGTCACTGAAGACATCGAGGCAACCGAGCAGCTGCTGAGCAGGCAGTTCGGCGTCGGGTCATGGGTCCGGTTGCCCAACATCGAGTTCGGGCCGGAAACCTGCCGCCTCCACGGGGAGCCGGCGGATTTCACCGCCCACATCTCGATGTCCTACTCGGGCGACATGCAGCTGGAGCTGATCCAGCCGGTGCGCGGCGTCAGCATCTATACCGAATTCCTGCAGCGCAGCGGACCGGGCCTGCACCATGTGTGCTTCGAACCAGGTGATTTCGACGCGGCCGTGGCGTCGGCACAGGAACAGGGGCTGGCCATCGTGCAACAGGGTGAGATGTCCGGTGGATTGATGCGTTTCGCCTATATCGACGGAGCATCGGCCGGGGTGCCATACATCGAACTCGGCGAGTTCAGTCCCGAGATTCGGGCGATGTTCGAGCACATCAAGAAGACCGCGGCAGGTGCGTGATGATTCCGGAAACAGTTTCCGCACAAAGTATTTCGTCGTTCTCCGACGAGGTCGACGTACTCGTTGTCGGACTCGGCATGGCAGGCGGATGCGCGGCCGTCGAAGCAGCCGCCGCGGGCGCGCGTGTGCTCGTACTCGAGCGGGCCGCGGTGGCCGGCGGCACCACGGCGATGGCGGGCGGCCACTTCTATCTCGGCGGCGGCACCGCGGTACAGGAGGCCAGCGGCCACAACGACTCCGCCGGCGAGATGGCCGCCTATCTGACTGCCGTCTCGAAAGAGCCTGTGCCGGAACTGATCAACGCCTACTGCGGCGGCAGTGCCGAACATTTCCGGTGGCTGGAAGCTCTCGGATTCGAGTTCGAGCGCAGTTACTACCCGCACAAGGCCGTCATTCAGCCGGAGACGCAGGGCCTGATGTACACCGGCAATGAGCAGGTGTGGCCGTTCCGCGAGCAGGCGGTTCCGGCACCACGGGGCCACAAGGTCCCGGTACCCGGCGATACCGGCGGCGCGGGCATGGTCGTCAAGCTTCTCGTCGAGCGACTGGGCGAACTCCGCGTGGAAATCCGTTACGAGACAGGGGTGTCCGCCCTCGTCGTCGACGGCGACCGGGTCGTCGGCGCAACCTGGAAGCACTTCGGTGAGACGGGTGCAGTGCGGGCGAAGTCCGTCGTCCTGACCACCGGCGGCTTCGTGATGAACCGCGAGATGCTGGCGGCGCACGTGCCGCGACTGGCCGACGAGCGCGTCTTTGCCTTGGGCAGCACCTATGACGACGGCAGCGGTATCCGCATGGGTCAAGCTGTCGGTGCCGCAACCAAATACCTGGACCAGGCGTTCATGACAGCCCCGGTCTATCCGCCTGCCACACTCCTCACCGGTCTGATCGTGAACCGCAACGGGGACCGGTTCGTCGCCGAAGACTCTTATCACGCAAGAACTTCCGCCTTCGCCCTCGAGCAGCCCGACAGCGTCGCGTACCTCGTCGTCGATTCACGACATGTCGAGATGCCGACCATGCCGTTGGTTCAGTTGATCGACGGCTGGGAAGAGGTCGCCGAGATGGAAGCGGCCCTCGGTATCCCGGCCGGCCGGTTGCAGTCCTCGCTCGACCGGTACAACGCCTACGCGGCCCGCGGCGAGGACCCCGACTTCCACAAGGCGGCAACGTATCTGGAGCCACAGGACGTCGGACCGTGGGCGGCATTCGACCTGAGTCTGGGCAAGGCGTTCTACAGCGGCTTCACCCTCGGGGGCCTGGCGATCTCGGCCGACGGCGCGGTGCTACGCGACGACGGCAGCGCCGTTGCCGGGCTGTATGCCGCCGGCGCCTGTACGTCCACCATCGCGCAGGACGCCAAGGGGTACTCCAGCGGCACCCAGTTGGGCGCGGGTTCATTCTTCGGTCGGCGAGCGGGTCGCGCTGCCGCCCGAGCGGCAACCCGGGAGGAATGTCGGTAGCGTTGATCGGACAATGACCGGATCAGTCGACCTGCCCACCGTCATGCCCGCCGCGTTCATCGGGCATGGCAGTCCGATGAACGCCGTGGAACGCAACCGGTACACAGCCGCATGGACGGAATTCGGCCAGTCGGTGCCACGGCCCCGGGCGATCCTGGTGATCAGTGCGCACTGGTACATCAACGCCACCGCGGTCACCGCGATGGCGCAGCCCCGCACCATCCACGACTTCTACGGCTTCCCACAGGAGTTGTTCGGTGTGCAGTACCCGGCGCCGGGACTGCCCCAGCTGGCCGACGAGATCGCCGAGACCGTCAAACCCACCTGGGTCGGCGCTGACCGGGACAGCTGGGGCATCGACCACGGCACCTGGTCGGTATTGGTGCATGCCTTCCCGGATGCCTCGATCCCGGTGGTGCAGTTGTCGATCAACGCCGAGAAGCCGCTGGAGGAACACGTCGCGCTGGGCGCACAACTGGCCGAGTTGCGCAGCCGCGGCGTGCTGATCGTCGGCAGCGGCAACATCGTGCACAACCTGCGGGCCATGAACACACGGCTTCCCGACAGCGGATTCGATTGGGCCACAAGGTTTGACGATGCAGCGGCCGATCTGCTGACCGCCGCACCCGCGGACATTCTGCGCCTTCGGGAACATCCCGACTTCGCCGCCGCCGCACCGACACCGGACCACTTCATCCCGATGCTCTATTTCGCCGGGCTGTGCGCCGCCGCCGACACCCCTGCGCACGTGCTCGTCGACGGCTATACCTACGGGTCGCTGTCGATGACGTCGTACACCCTGACCTGACAGGCGCTCACGCTGTGCTGGTGGCGTCAACCTCTGTCGCACCAGCGGGTTTCAGCGCCTCGGCCGCCGTCGCGTACGCGTGGCGGTGGTTGAGGAACTGATGACGCGCATTTTCGCCGACCAGCGTCCGCACCTCGTTCATCAGGGCGCGCCTGCCTTGAGGTCTGCGTCGCAGGAGCCGCCCCGCCGAGCCGAACAACCGGCCCGGGCTCAGCACCTGCGACGGCTTCTCCCGGTGCGTGAAGAGATCGAGGAACCGCCCGATCTGCCCTTTGTCGTGCAGGTCCGCCACCATCTGCGGGAAGACGGCCGGCACTCGGCCCGCCTTGCCCAGATCGTTGGCGAACCAATAATGATCGGAGAATTCGTGATCGCGCCACCGGCCCCACATCGTCAGCGCCGCGTCCTGCACCTCCAGTGAACCGCCCAGCCCCGCCATGATTTTCGGCACCGCCGCGTCGACCTGTGCGAACGCGTCACCGATCCCCCGGCCCGGCGCCGGGTCCTTGAAATGGCCGGCGTCGCCGACCAACATCCACCCCGGCCCGCACGGGTCCCGGAAGAAACCGTTGTAGTGGACCATCCCGAACAACTTGCCGACCCGCTGAGCACCCTCGAGCGCCTCGGCCACCGGTTCACAACTGAGGGCGTGTTCCATGAAGCTGCGTTCGAGGTTGGCGCGGAATCGCGGGAGCTCGCTCAACTCGGGGATCACGATGACCTGATACAGCCCGTTGTCGGCTGCGGCGCTGATCACGAACTTGTCGGCCCACCGATGGAACACATTGGTCGGTTCCGCCGGCATGTTCGCGCCCTCGAAGAAAGCCCAGTACGCGAACCGTTGATTGGGCACGACGTTGTACTTCCGTGCCGCAACAAGATTGGCGACGGTCGAGTTACGACCGTCTGCGCCGACGACCAGCCGGGCACGCAGCTCGTCCTCCCGGCCGCGAGTCCGGACGCGCACGCCGGTGACCCGGCCGTCGTCCTGCACCAGGCCCGTGACATCGGCAGCCATTCGCACTTCAGCCCCCGCCTGCTCGGCGGCACCGACGAGGATCGGGTCGAGCAGGGTGCGCCGGACCGAGGCACTACCTCCGACATCGCCTGCGCGTTGTGGCCATTCGACATTGAATCGGAAGTCCTCGGCGCGGGAATTGGACCGCATCATGAACGGCGCACCGGTTGCGTGCAGCTGATCCGTCACGCCGAGCCGATCGAGGAAAGCCAACCCGTCGGCCTCGAAGATGTGGGTCGACAGGGTGTCTCGCGGAAATGTCGCGCGTTCGAGTACCGCAACGTTCACACCCTGCCGCGCCAGCATCGTGGCCAGCGGCGAGCCGGCACATCGAGCGCCGACGATGACGACATCAAATCCCTGGGCCAACATGGTTGCTCCCGAAGTTCGCACTGCGCCGAGGCAGGCCGCACCCGGCGCAGCTGGGGAAAGCGTACGCCGCACAATGCGCTACGTACAGCAATTCTTCAGGACTTTGCCGTGCTTACAGCTCAAGGGTTTTCGTCGTCATTTAGCCAGCAACGTAAATCCCGCGGCGAGCCAGACCCCTTGCCCCACAGTAACTCTGGTGCCACGCGTGCGTGCTTCGGTCGTAGCGTCAAGGCCAACGAGGTCAAATACCCTGCCGCCCAACCACATAGCTGTCAGACCAAACCGGGTACCGGAGACGGCGACGCCGGCACGGGCGTTGACGTGGGTGCGGTCGACGGGACCGCGCTGGGCGGCTGCAGGCCATAGCCCGATTGCGGGTCGTACCCCGGCGGCGGGCCGGGCAGTGCGCCATACCCCGGCGGCGGACCCGGCAGCGCCCCGTACCCGGGCGTTGTCCGAGGAGAACCGGCGAGAAGCTTGGACACGATGAAGGCCGCGGCCTGATCGGTGTACGCAGGGACGTAACCCTGTGTATGACCGCTCCAGGAATTGCCCGCACCGGCGTGACAGATCGGGTCGGCAGGATTACACAGGTCGATCGCTTTGGGACTCAGCGGCGAATTCTGAGTTGGTGGCGCTCCGTCGGTACGGTCGGCCTGATTGCCGAACGTCGCAACGGCCGCGATGTTCTTCGTGTACTCGGGCGGCAGCGGGCTACCCCAGTTGATACCGGAGAAACCGGCCACAATGTTGACCACACTCGCGCCCTGCGAATAGCCGCCCAGAACGATCTTGGTGTTGGGACAGGCGGCCGCGGTGGATTTGATGTGTTCGATCGCATCCTTGGCGCCCTCACCACTGTGCCGCTGTGTGATGGTGGCCTTGTAGTCGACCGCGTACGACCGGATGATCAGGCCACTGGCCTGCTTACGCAGCGAGTCGACGAGGGCATCACCGACCCGGCCCATCCCCGCCGGCTCATCGGTCCCGCGCGCAAAGATGACTTCGGCGTCGGGGCAGTCGTCGGCAGCAGCCACCGGAGTCGCACCCGTGATGATGAGCGGGGCCGTGACGGTCAGCAGCACCGCAGCGCCGGCAACGCCGGAGCTACGGAGTTGGCGAATCAGCATCTACGCATCTTACCTGCATGCAGGAAAGTAAGACAAACGCCTGACCAGCAAATACCAGCCGTTCAGCAATCAGTATCCCGTCCACACACCTCGCCGTGGCGCGTTTCCGGCAAACCTCATCCTCGGGATTTCGACCTCACGCAACGGGGTCCAGCGGGCGCCGCCCGGTATAGTCGCCCGCGTGGGTGCTCGTTCTGACCAGGCTCCCGCACCCATGGTGCGGGCGTACTCGTCGTGCACCCCGTCTTTTCTCTCCTCGATCTGGAACCGCGCCCGCCTGGCGCCGCTGAACAAATTCGCGCGCTGATTCTCGCTGCCCGAACGTTCCCTTTTCCTGTGATGAGAAATGAAGCCATCTCTCTATGCCGTTGCGGCGTCGCTGTACCTCGCTGAGTACACCCTCTATTCGAATTCCTCCGCGACCGTTCTCCTGAACGCGTCGATCGCGGACTTCTTCCATCTGCCCTACGGCCGTGCCGCGTACGTCGGCGTGGCTTTCCTGGCCGGTTTCTGCGCGACCCTGCTGCCGGCCGGCCTGCGGCTGCACCGCTGCCGGCCGATCACCACGTTCTACGTCAGTTCAGCAGCGCTCGCGGTACTCGGCATCGCCGCCAGCCTCAGCCCGTCGTTCTCTGTACTCGTCCTCGTCCGGTTCCTGCAGGGCGCTACGTCGGCCGTACTGGCACCGCAGTTGTTCCGGATCGCACGGCAGCAGTTCTATCCCGATCACCACACGGCCTTCCTGGGCACCTGGGGTCTGGTGGTGTCAGCATCGGCGCTGTGTTCGCCGTTGATCACCGCGGTACTCAACGACACGTGGGGCTGGCGAGCCTTCCCGTACGAGACAGTGCTGACCACCATCGTGTCGATTCCACTGCTGGCGTGGGGCGCACATGGCAGGGCACCTGAGCCCGACGCCACGGCCGAGAACTCCCGCCGGGGCGGGGGTTTGATCATCGGTGTCGGCCTGGCGCAGGTCGTCATCTTCCTCGCGATCGGGGCGGCCAGCGAGCCAGCGACCAAGGTCCTGCTCAGCGCGCTGGCGACGGGGCTGGGCGTCGTGGTCATCGGCACCTGCCGATCGTCGGCGGGAGACGGAGGCCGGCGGCCAGTGCTGTACCGCAGCCTCATCATCGTGTTCGTGGCGGGCATCGCGACCAACGTCTTCACCCTGGTGGTGATCTATGTCCTGCAACGGATGCAATCGTTCAGCTCCTACCGGGCCGCGCTCGTTCTGGTACCCATGGCGGTGGTCGCGGGCCTGCTGCCGATTTCGAAGTTCGGCCGTCCCGGCGATACCGCGAAGAACATCCGGCTGGTGGGTTACGGCGCGGCGTGCCTGGCGCTGGCCGGTTGCTGGGTCGCAGTGACCGCCGACGAGATGGGTTCGTTGCTGATCGGCGCCACGGTGATGGGCGGCGCCATGGGCTTCCTATGGAGTTCACTGGCCACGAACGTACTGACGAATTCCGTTCGGGTCACGTTTGATTCGGCGGTGTACCACTACCTGCGGGCGTTGGGGGCGGCCATCGGGGTGTCGGTCGGCGCGACGGCAATCGGCGGCTTCGAGAGTGCGCACCGCCTGTTCGTCTTCGCCGGGGTGTCGATCGCCGCCGCCGGCCTCATTGCATCCGTCGCGGCACGGCCGGTCACTCGTGTAGAGGTCCGGCGGTGATGCGCGACATCGTTTTCGTCTGGCCGCCCGGGCAGCTCACCACGGACCCCCGACTGGCCTACAACGGAATCTCGAAAACCTATGTGCGACAGGTATTCGAGAGCCTCGTCGACGTCGACCCGGTCACCGCGCAGGTGCGGCCGTGGCTGGCGTCGGTCTGGTCGCGTCCCGATCCGCTCACGGTGGAATTGACCATTGCGCCCGGCCGACGGTTCTCCGACGGCGTCCCGCTGACCGCCGACCTCGTCCGAAACAGCTTCTGCGACATCATGACTGATCTCGCGGCCAGCACTCCCCTGCCGTCGGCTGTTGCTGCGCTCGCCGGACTGTCCGCTGTCGAATCGCACGGCGATACCGTCGTGTTCCGGTTCGAGCGGCACAACGCCGCGTTCCTGCACAGCCTGGCCGGCGTGAACCTGGCGGCCAGCAAGCCGTCTGCCGGTGACGTGCGCCTGGGCACTGGGGCGTGGGTGCCGGTAGATACGGGATGCCTCACCAATGGCAGGCACCGCCTATTGTTCGGCGCGGGTTACGACGGACCGGCCGACGTGCGCGCCGGTGCCACAGCCGGCTTTCTCACCGCCGAAATCCACCACCCGGGAATCAGTTATGGCTTGTGCCCCAACGTCTCCCGCGGTCCGCTCGCCGATCCCCGAATCCGGCGCGCGCTGTCGCTGCTGATCCACCGCGAGCGACTACGCCCGATTCTGCAGTCGTGCGGCTACACCGTCGCAAACTCGGTGCTGACGCCGACCGCGCTGCACCACCTCGACTGCTCCGCGCAGCTTCGGCACGATCCGGCGACGGCACGGCGACTGCTCGAAGCCGCCGGCGCCGAGGGGTTGCGGTTCGAGGTGGTGTTCAACAGTTCGTTCTCCCCGATCGACCGCGAACTGTTGTCGGCCATTGCAGAACAATGGGCCGACCACGGCATCGAGCTGGCACTCCGCGACGTCGAGTTCGGCGAACTCCGGTCGCGCCAGCAGACGGGGACCTACGATTTCCGGTTCTTCTATTACACCGCAATCGATCCCGATGCGCTGCGCTATCAGTTCGCGGTCGATCAGCGCAACGCGATGTGCCGCACCGAACGCGATCACCTCGACGACCTGCTCGACGCGCAATTGCACTGCCCTGACCCCACCGAACGCCAAAAGCTGGTGCACGACATCCAGCGCCGGCTCGTTCACGACGGGCTGTGGCTGCCGATCGGCAACGTGCGGACCGTCGTCAGCCACCGACCAGACACCGTGCCCCGGCTCGCCCTCGATGCCGAGGGCCTGGCGCGCTTCACCAATCTGTAGAAAGGCACATGCCGTGTCAGACCACACCAGCACCGCACCCATCGTCATCGTCGGCGCCGGGCTCGGCGGACTCGCCGCGGCGATTGCCTTGCGGCACAGCGGCCACCACGTCATCGTGGTAGACAAGACCCGTGCGCTCGGCGAGGTCGGCGGACCGCTCGGCATCTCGCCACCGACGCTGAGGCAGTTCGGCGAATGGGGCATGCTCGAGCAGTTCAACCAGATATCCTCGGCGACGCGGTATTTCGAGACGCACGACCAGGCCGGTCACGTAGAGTCCGTCACCGACTACGCGACGATCCCCGAAATCGGTTCTGAGCACGGCCGGTTCGGATACGCGGATGCCGAGTTGTCGCCGCGCACCGTGCACCGGGCCGATCTGCATGCCCTGATGGTGGCGCACCTCGGCCGCGACCGAATTCGCCTGCGCCATCAACTGACCGGGCTCGTCGAGCATGACGATCACGTCGCGCTTACTTTCGCCGACGGCACCGACCTGCGGGCTCCGCTGGTGATCGGCGCCGACGGGCTGCGCTCCACCGTGCGCGGGCTCTTCAGCGATGACGAAATCCACTACTGCGGTTCGGTGATCTTCCGTGCGGTCAGTCCCGTCGACCGCTTCGGCGGCCGCCCCAACGACCGGCTGCGCTCGTGGCATTCGGCCGACTACGCCAAACACGTCATCGCGATGCCGGTGCGCGCGGGCCGGCAGGTGGCGATCGACGCCACCCTCGGTGTCGACGAACCACCGCTGCACCTGTGGTCGGCGCGCGCGGATTTGGCAGCGTTGGCAACGCAATTCGACGATTTCGAACCCGTCGTGGGCGAGCTGATCCGCGGCGCAATCGGTCCGGTGTACATGCATCCGGTCTACGACCGCGACCCCATCGACCAGTGGACGACGGCACGTATCGCCCTGCTCGGTGATGCCGCGCATCCGATGACGCCCTTTGGCGGGCAGGGTGCCAATCAGGCGATCCAGGACGGTGCCGAGCTCGCGCGTCAACTGACCGAGGCTCAGAATGGTGATGTCGCCGCAGCACTCCAGCGCTACCAGACCATCCGGACCGAACAGACGGCGGAGATTCAGCGCTCAGCGCGGCAGCTCGCCTCCCGGCGCGCGAGAGTCGCGCTGCGGCTGACCGAAGTGTTGTTGAACACCTGATCGCCGACGTTGTTACGGTGCCGCGGAACTATGAGGAATCAAGGCCAACACGTAGATCACCACCGCCGGCGGCGCGAGCAGCGGCAACCACGGCAGGTCCAGACTCACCGCGGTGGCGACCACCCCGGCGAGGGTAAAGCCAAGCATGGCAATCAATGTCGGCCCGGTGGTGGTGACCACACCGGAGCCCGCCGCATGCCGCAACAGCAGATACGCGGCCGCACACAGGCCCGATAGCGCCGCGACCAACGGTGGCGAGTCGGACACCGCCATCACCACGACCGTGAGCAGCACAGCCGCCGTCGCCGCGGCCCGAAACACAAACCCGGCAACCACCGCCGTCAGTGCCAGCACCGAAACGACGACGGCCGCGCCTTGGGCCTGAACACCGGCCACCACGACCATGAGGAGGCCGAAGCCGATCGAAAGTGTCCGGGCGCCAGGCTGATCCAGCCGGGTTGTCATCTCGGTCGTCATCGCGTCACCGCCGCACAGCCCGTCGGCGTACCGGCATCAACCGCAGCGCCTGGTCGAGGGTGACACTCGACGGCCAAGGCACGACGTCGACACCGACGATCCCCATGTCGCGGTACATCGCGTGGCGCTGCAACGCCCACATTCGGGACAGCGTCGAGTCCTGCTCGGCATCGAACGGGGATCCTTCCAGCACATCGACCGCAACGACGGTGTGCCGGCGGTTCCGCAATTCGGTGAGCGCCAGTGCGAACGCGGTGTCGAGCAACGTCGAGAACGCGAACACGATCGCGCCCGGCGGCACGGCCACGCGCGGCGCCAATGTGCCTGTGCTGATTTCGTATTCGCTCCCCACACACAGCGCCGCATCGAGCACGCGGTAGAACTGGCGCTGGCCGATGTCCGCACCGATCCACCGCGGCCGAGCGCTACCGAGCGCGACGATGCCGGCACGGTCACCGTTCCGCAGCGCGCTCTGCACCACCTGCGCGGCGCCGAGCACGACCCGCTCCATCGCGGCGGAGGCCGGGCCGAAAGGCTGCAGGCTGGTGTCGATGAGCACGACCACGTCGGCGGCACGGTGGGTCAACCGTTCGGTGACATGAAGCCGGCCCCGGCGCGCGCTCACCGGCCAGTTGATGGTGCGCAGCTGGTCGCCGGGAAGGTAGGCACGGACGTCCGCGTACTCGACGCCCGGTCCGACGTGACGGGTGAGGTGCGTGCCGAGCCGGTCGGGCAATTCGATGCGCGGTATCGGTGTCGATTGAGGCGGCGCGACGGGAAATACGAACACTTCGGCGGCTTCGACGGTGCCGGTCCCGGCCAGCAGTCCCCCGCCCGCCACGGCGTCGACCCGGGCCTGAATCGGATACCTGCCCCAGCGCTCGGCCCGCACCGCGACAGTCTTCAACGACCCGGCGCTGCCGTCGAGAACCTCGACGTCCATTCCTGATTCGACGGACACCGTCACCTCGGCCGCGACAGTCGGCGCGTCCGTCGTCACCCACACCGTCAGCTGCGTCTCGTCGGTCTCGAAGCACCGCGTCAGGCCGGGCCGCCCGTGTACGTACACCTTGACGGACGGGCGCTGCCAACTGATCGAGCACAGCACACCAAGCAAGGGCGCGGCGAAGGCGACGAGCTGCCACCGGCCGAACAGCACGGCCGCGGCGAGGGCGATGCCGGCGCAGGTGGCGATAGCCTTCGTGAGTGACGAGGCACGCCAACGTAATTCGACTTCGCGTGGTTCGGTCGCCGTCGTCACGACGGCCCACCACGGGTCCGCGGCACGGGCAGGCGTTGCAGCAACTGTGCCACGATGTCGCTGCCGTGGACGCTGCGTACCCACATCTCCGGTTTGAGGCTGATCCGGTGCGAAATCACCGGGATCGCAAGCGCTTTGACGTCCTCTGGGATCACGTAGTCCCGGCCGAACAGCAGGGCGCGCGCCCGCGCCAGCTGAACCAGATCGAGTTCGGCCCGGGGGCTGGCTCCGACGACCACCTGCGGGTGGCTGCGACTGGCCGCCGCCAGTGACACCACGTAGTGCAGGACGTCGTCGTGCACCGTCACCTGCTCGACCGACTCGCGCATGGCGAGCAGATCGTGAGCATCGACAATCTGATTCACTGTCGGTTCGGCCGAACCGCGTTCGAGACGGCGTCGCAGCATCACCGTTTCGTCCGCACCTGACAGGTACTTCAGTTCGACTCTGACCGCGAACCTGTCGAGCTGGGCCTCCGGCAGCGGATAGGTGCCCTCGTACTCGATGGGGTTGTCCGTGGCGAGAACGATGAATGGCGCCGGCAGCCGGTGGGTTTCGCCGTCGATGCTCACCTGCCTTTCGGCCATGGCCTCCAGCAGTGCGGCCTGGGTCTTGGGCGGCGTCCGGTTGATCTCGTCGCCCAGCAGCAGGTTGGTGAAGATCGGGCCGCGCCGGAACTCGAACCGGCCGGACTGCATGTCGTAGATGGTCGAGCCGAGCAGATCGGCGGGCAGCAGGTCCGGGGTGAACTGCACACGGGTGAACGACAAGCCCAGCGCTCGGGCAAAAGACTTGGCTATCAACGTCTTCCCCAGCCCCGGGAGGTCCTCGATGAGCACATGGCCACCCCCGAGCACGGCGGTCAGGATGAGCGTCAGCGCGGCACGCTTGCCCACCACCACGCGCTCGATCTCGTCGAGCACCGCCTCGGAGTGAGCTGTCGTCAGCTCCGCCGGCATCGTCATAGCCGCTCCAATCGGTGCAGGATTTCATCGAGCGTGGCCCGGCCCGGCCCGGGCTCGTCACGGCTGGACCGACGGACGTCGTGCGGATCCACCCACTGCCACAATTGATCCCCGAACACCATCCGGCCGGTGGCCTGCATCGCGGCCGGGTCTTTGGCCTGCTGCGGGCCGGTGGCCATGAAGAACTCCCGCGCCAACGTGGGCCGCAGGTGGTGATCCCAGTCGCCGCGCGTCGTCTCCGACCACTGGATCAGCGTTTCGGTGCGAACGATCCAGTCCCGCAACGATGCTTCCGCGTCGTTGATGGCCGGCTCGACGAATCTCGGTCCGCGGTCGACGAGCCGGCGCCGGACAGCCAACAGCACGAGCACCGCCGCCACCGCGGAAACCCACCCGACTGCGCCGCGATCTCCGAGGAGCAGGATGAGCAGTTCCGTTCCTATCACCAGCGTAACCCCAACGATCACAAGCCTTTTCATGTCAGACTGCGCAACTCGTCGAGCACCCGGAGCAGCGCCCCGGCGGCGATCTCTCGATGGTGCTCGGTCATGACGTGCGGGCTGAAACGCGCCTCGGCGAACAAGGCGACCAGCTCGGTCGCGCTGCCCGCGTGCAGTGCGTGGTGTTCGACGGCCCGGGCGAGTACTTCAGACGGCGTGTCCGAGTCCTGCGGCGCGGCGCCGGGTGCGTCCGCGAGAGCCCGCTCCATTGCGGCGTAGCAGGCGATGATCGACTCGCGTGGACCACGGCTGCGGTCACCGATTTCGGCAAGACCGAATTCCGCCGCGCGCGTGAGGGATTCCGGGGTCGACTCCCCGACCATCGATTCCGGGCCGTCAGCGACCGGCAGCAGCGGTTCGGGACCGCGCCGGCTCCTGCGCACCATGGCACCACCGACAGCCCACAGCAGCAGCATCACCACGGTGGCGGCGAGCAGGTAACCGAAGACGCTGGACTCCTGCTGCCGCGGCGCTGTCGGCGGCTGTGTCGGTGCCGGCGACGGCGGCGGCGATGGCACCGCGCTGATCGGCGCGCTGTTCTGCGGCGGTTCCGAGAAGGGCAGAACGGGGAGTTGCAACAGCTGCAGATGTGACAACATGAGGAGGATTGCCAGCCACGCCAGAAATGCGCCGCCGCCGATCAGCAGCAGGCGGCGGACGGACTGCCATTCAAGCTTGCCGTCGAACGATCCCGGCAGCTGGAAGGCCGCCGACGCGGCGGCCGTCCTGGGACGCCGGAGCGACGCGATGAAGGCGATCGCGACGATGAGCACCGAGACGACCAGCAGGGTGTCGATGCCCACCTGGCTCGCGGTGCTGCTTACCGGCTTGTCGGAGTGTGGGTGACCGCTGCCGGGCAAGTACCCGCGCAGCGCCAGGGACATTACGAACAGCAGCACGATCAGCGCGACCACACGCCCCAACGCCCTGTCGCCACCGTTCATCGGTACACCGCTCGATCGTTTGCCCTGTCTCCATCGTGGCACGCGGTGGCCCGGTCTCGGGGCAATACTTCGCGGCGGACGATGTCAGTAGCCGACAGATACCTGGTTTCGGCCCGCGGCTTTCGCCTTATAGAGCGCTTTGTCCGCCGACTCCACCAAGTGCGTCAGCTGCGACTGCGCGGCGCCGGACGCTATCCCGAAACTGGCCGTAAAACTGGCGATACCGCCACTGAGGTCGACAGTCTGCGCGGATACCCTGGTCCGAATATTCTCTGCACAGGCAACCGCCGCATCCAATCCGGTGCCCGCGAGAAGGACGGCGAATTCTTCACCACCGATGCGGCCGACGGGCTGCCCGTCTCCCACCGCATCGATCAGGACCCGCGCGAATGCGATCAATACCTTGTCGCCGCCGGAATGACCCGCGGTGTCGTTGACTGCCTTGAAATGGTCGATGTCCGCGACGATCTACGTGGCGCAGTCGACAGTTCTGAGCAGTGCCTCCGCGCGGCGATTGAAGCCGCGGCGGTTGAGCAGACCGGTCAGCTCGTCGCAGTCGCGCTGGGACCGCAACTCCCGCGCGATGTCGATGACCGTCACCGCGAGCATCGTGACCATGAGACTCGGCAGGACAATCGTGCTGGAGACGATGAGGCACAACTCGAGACCGGTCCTCATATAGATGTCGAGGTCGGCCTGTGTCACGAGCTCACGCGGAATCGGCGAGAACGGCGCCACGATCACGGCAATAGCCAGAGCGACACCGAACACCGCTGTCGCGGCGAGTGCGGCCCAGTTCGGTCCCGTTCTCGGCAGTCGTTCCCAGAGCCGACGGACGACCGCGAACATCAACAGCGCGGTCAAGAAGTTCTGACTGACAACCCGCCCGACCAAGAGCGGTGAGACGTAGGCAAAGAACCAGACGATCACGACCATCGGGACCAGATAGGCGAGAGCTACCGCGCGAGGCAGCCGATCCCCGACCCGCCGCAGCAGACCATCTGCCAGCAGGAGCATCGCGACAGGGAACGTGACTCCATGGATGGTGGAGGCCGGTGCGGCCGCAAGACCCAACGACAACGCAACTGTCCCTGCGATATAGCAGCCGATGGACCCGGCAAACACCACAGCGCTGATTCGGTCGCGGTCAATACTCCAGAGAACGACGAAGAGCAGCCCGATGCCGGCCATCGCGAATGAACCCAGGTTCACCGCCAGCAACCAGTCCTGCGACACGACCGCCCTCCTAGCCGGTAACGCCAGCAACGATCAAGCAGACGTTCTCGCAAGACTAGATGCAGGGTTGCATGTCAGCTCTGCGAACCGCAGCTTGCCCATAGCGGATCGGTGTGCTGCCGGAAAGTGGCGTCGTTGCAGATGAACTTTCAGGAGCGCGGCCCAGTGCCCGCTACCGGACGAGAGCTCAATGCCCGCTCCGAAAACTCTTCGCGCACGAAGGCTCACACCCGGCGTTCCTGCCTGGCCGACGGGATCGAGCTGTGGGAATGTGAAGGCCCGCGATCGGAGGTCCGAAGTGAGATGGGCAGCAAGGTCACTGTGCATGGTGGCGACGGCCGTGCTGCTCGCGGCGTCGGCATGCAGCTTGGAAGGCGCGCGCGGCAACTACGGCACCGGCCCGGACGCGATCATCACCGTCAACGGCGGTGAACCGCAGAACGGTCTGGTGCCCACCAACACCAACGAGAACATGGGCGGTCGCATCGTCGATTCGTTGTTCACGGGGCTGTACAGCTACACCGCGGACGGCACGCCGGTGTTGGCGAACGCGGAGTCCGTGGACACCGCCGACAATCAGCACTACACCGTTCATCTCAGACGTGGCTGGACCTTCACCGACGGCACCCCGGTGCGCGCCGAAAACTACGTCCGCGCATGGAATTTCGGTGCGGCGACCGTCAATGGACAGCTGCAGCAGAGTTTCTTCTCGCCGATCGAGGGATACGACGCCGTCGCCGCCGAGGGCTCCCGGCTGACCGAGATGTCGGGCGTGAAGGTCGTGGACGACTACACGTTCACGGTGCGCCTCACGAGCCCCAACATCGACTTCAAGCTGGGGCTCGGGTTCACGCCCTTCAAGCCGTTGCCCGATGTGTTCTTCACCGAGGGCGCGGCCGAATTCGGCGAGCATCCCGTCGGGAACGGCCCGTACATGCTGAAGGGCCCGGACGCGTGGCTGCACAACGTGAAGCTCGACGTGGTGCGCAACCCGAATTACCAGGGTCCGGACAAGCCGAAGAACGGTGGCCTGAGCTTCATCTTCTACAGCAGCTTCGACACCGCGTACACCGACCTCGAGTCCGGCAACCTCGACGTGCTCGACACGGTGCCGGTGAGTGCGTTGGGCACGTATCAGAAGGTGCTCGGGAAACGGGCGTTGACCAAACCGACCGCCCAGAACTTGCAGCTCGGAATCCCCTACTACCTGCCGCATTTCAGCGGCGAGGAAGGTCGCCTGCGACGCGCGGCGATTTCGATGGCGATCAACCGGCCCGAGATCATCAAGGCGATCTTCCGCGGCGCCCGCGGCGCGGCGCAGGACTTCACCGCTCGGTCATTACCGGGCTGGGACGCGAACATCCCGGGCAACGATGTGCTGAAGTTCGACCCGGTCAAAGCCAAGCAACTGTGGGCGCAGGCTGACGCGATGGCGCCGTGGTCGGGATCGTTCGAGATCGCGTACAACTCCGACGGCGATCACCAGGTGTGGGTGGACGCGTTGTCGAACCAGTTGAAGAACGCGCTCGGCATCGACGCGCACGGCGCTCCGCAGCCGACGTTCAAGCAGGTCCGGGACGAAATCACCAAGCGGACCATTCGCACCGCATTCCGCAGCGGGTGGCAGGGCGACTATCCGTCGATGATCGAGTTCCTGCAGCCCCAGTTCGTGACCGGCGCGGGCTCCAATGATCCCGTCTACAGCTCACCGGCGTTCGACGCGAAACTGGTCGAGGCCGAACGGGCGCTCGATCCGAACCGGTCGTATGCGCTGGTCAATCAGGCCCAGGCGATCCTGCTGCACGATCTCCCGGTGATCCCGCTGTGGGACTACACGGCGGCCGGCGGCGTCGGGCCGGGTGTGACGGCCCAGCTGACCTGGAACGGTCTGGCCGATTTCACCCAGATCACCAAGGGCGACGTCACCGAGAACACCAAGGGATAACCGATGCTGAGATACGGATTGAGCCGGGTCGGACAGCTGGTGATCGTGTTCTTCGGCGCCACGTTCCTGATCTATGCGCTCGTCTTCCTGCTGCCCGCCGACCCGATCTCCGCGCTGGGCGGCGGCAAGCCCATGTCGCCCGCGCTGATCGCAACGCTGCGCGCGCAATATCACCTGGATCAGCCCTTCTACCTGCAGTACTGGCACTACATCAGCGGCGTGTTCCGGTTGGACTTCGGCACGTCCTTCTCGGGCCAGCCGGTGTTCGACGTGATGAAACGCGCCTTCCCGGTCACGGTCGACCTCACACTCATCGCGATCGCCGTCGAGGCGGTGTTCGGTGTGACGTTCGGCGTACTCGCGGGTCTGAACAAGGGCAGGTGGTTCGACAGCACGATCCTGATCGTGACGCTCCTCATCGTCGCCGTCCCGATTTTCGTGATCGGCTTTGCGGCTCAGTACCTGTTCGGGGTGCGGTGGCAGCTCGTCCCCGTCACCGTCGGCGGCCATCTCGACGTCTATCACCTGCTGCTGCCCGGATTCGTGCTCGGTGCAGTGTCATTCGCCTATGTCGTCCGGCTGACGCGTTCGTCGATCGCGGAGAACCTCTCGGCGGACTACGTGCGGACCGCCACGGCGAAGGGCTTGTCCCGACCGCGGGTGATCCTCGTGCACGTGCTCCGCAACTCGCTGATCCCGGTGGTGACGTTTCTCGGCGCCGACCTCGGGGTGCTGATGGGCGGCGCGATCGTCACTGAGGGAATCTTCAACATTCCAGGCGTCGGCGGAACCATCTATCAAGCGGTGATCCGGGGCGAGTCGTCGACCGTCGTGTCATTCGTCACCGTGCTCGTGCTCATCTACCTGGCGTCCAACGTGGTGGTCGACTTGCTCTACGCCGCCCTCGACCCGAGGATCCGCTATGCCTGAGAACCCGGCACCCACCGTGTACCCCGGTCAGGAGCGTTTCGTCGCGGGTCCCGACGAGGTCAGCGTCGCCGCAGTCGACGCAGTCGCCGTCAATGTGGACCCCGCCGGCTTCTGGAAGTCGGCGTGGCTGGAGCTGCGCACCAAGCCGCAGTTCATCGTTTCGATGGTGCTGCTGGCGCTGATCGTGGTTGTCGTGCTCTTCCCCGGACTGCTCACCAGTCAGGACCCGCATTACGGCTCACTCGAGCAGTCACTGCTGCCGCCCAGCTCCGAGCACTGGCTCGGGACCGATCGGCAGGGATACGACATCTACACCCGAACGATCTACGGCGCCCGGGCTTCGGTGGCGGTGGGCGTGCTGACGACGATGGTCGTGGTCGTGATCGGCGGGCTGCTCGGCACCGTGGCCGGATTTTTCGGTGGCTGGATCGACTCGGTGATCGCACGGCTGGCGGACATCTTCTTCGGCATCCCGCTGATCCTGGCGGCGGTGGTCACGATGCAGATGATCACCTCCCGCACCGTCTTCACTGTGGTGATCGTGCTGGCGATCTTCAGCTGGCCGCAAATTGCGCGCATCGCCCGATCGGCCGCGATCGCGGTCCGAGGCGAGGAGTTCATCACGGCGGCGCGGTCGCTGGGGGCGTCCCGGGTTCGCACGCTGTTCACTCACGTCATCCCCAACGCGCTGGGTCCGGTGATCGTCGTCGGCACCATCTCACTCGGCATCTTCATCGTCACCGAGGCGACCCTGTCGTATCTCGGCATCGGCCTACCGTCCACGGCCGTGTCGTGGGGCATCGACATCGCGGCCGGCCAGCAGCTGCTCCGCGAGGGCACGCCGATCCTGTTCTACCCCGCGGCGGCGCTGGCGATCACCGTGCTCACCTTCATGATGCTCGGAGACGTACTGCGCGACGCGCTGGACCCGAAGGCGAGGACCCGCTGATGACGGTGAATGACGGAGCGGCACCGCTGCTGGACATCCGAGACCTGCAGGTCGCGTTCCGGGTACAGGGCAAGTCGGTGCCCGCGGTGCGCGGCGCGAGCCTCACCGTCTACCCGGGACAAACGGTGGCCATCGTCGGAGAGTCCGGGTCCGGCAAATCGACCACGGCCGCGGCGGTGCTCGGCCTGCTGCCCGGGACCGGCACGGTGACCGGTGGTCAGATCCTTTTCGACGGCCAGGACCTGGCCGCCGCGTCCCGCCGCGACTTCGAGAAGATCCGCGGCAGCGGCATCGGGCTGGTCCCGCAGGACCCCAACACCAACCTCAACCCGGTGTGGCGCGTCGGATTCCAGATCCGCGAAACCCTGCAGGCCAATGGTGCGGCGAAGCGTGGCGACGCGCGCACACGCGCCATCGCGCTGCTCAGCGAGGCCGGCATGCGCGACGCCGACAAGCGGGTCAATCAGTTCCCGCACGAGTACTCGGGCGGCATGCGCCAGCGGGCACTGATCGCGATCGGACTGGCGTGCCGGCCGAAGCTGCTGATCGCCGACGAGCCGACCTCGGCCCTTGACGTCACCGTGCAGCGGCAGATCCTCGACCATCTCGAGGGATTGACCACCGAGCTCGGCACGGCGGTCCTGCTCATCACGCACGATCTCGGTCTGGCCGCGGAACGCGCCAGCCACCTGGTCGTCATGTACAAGGGGCGGGTGGTCGAGTCGGGACCCGCCCTGCAGATCCTGCAGGACCCGCACCACGAGTACACCAAGCGGCTGGTGCGCGCGGCGCCCTCGTTGGCCTCCCGGCGTACAGGCGGTGAGCTCATCGGCGACCAGGCTCTGCCGCTCAAGGTTGGCACCTCCCAGCACGCTTCGTCCGGTCCTCAGGACGTGGTGGTCGCGACGAACCTGGTCAAGGACTTCCCGATCCGCGGTGCCGTCCCCTTCCGCGGCGGCTCGACTTTCCGCGCCGTGAACGATGTCAGTTTCACCCTGCGGCGCGGGACGACCACCGCGGTGGTCGGCGAGTCCGGCTCGGGAAAGTCGACGGTGGCGCGGATGGTGCTCGGGCTGTTGGAGGCGACCTCGGGCACGGTGCACTTCGACGGCAAGGACGTCACTTCGCTGCGCGGCGCCGCGGCGAAGGAGTTCCGCCGTCGAGTGCAGCCGGTGTTCCAAAACCCTTACGGGTCAATGGATCCCATGTACTCGATCTATCGGGCGATCGCCGAGCCGCTGAACATCCACGGCATCGGAGACAAGTCGTCCCGCACCGCCCGGGTGAAGGAGCTACTGGACCTGGTCGCGTTACCGCAGTCGGTCATGCAGCGCTTCCCCAACGAGCTGTCCGGCGGTCAGCGGCAGCGCGTCGCGATCGCCCGCGCGCTCGCCCTCAATCCGGAGGTGGTGGTGTGCGACGAAGCAGTGTCGGCGCTGGACGTCCTGGTACAGGCGCAGATCCTCACGCTACTGCGCGACCTACAGAACGAGCTCGGCCTGAGCTATCTGTTCATCACCCACGATCTGGCGGTGGTCAAGGAGATCGCCCACGACGTGATCGTGATGTCCCGCGGCGAAGTGGTGGACTCCGGGCCTACCGACGCGGTGTACCAGAACCCGACGTCCGACTACACCCGAATGTTGATCGACGCGATCCCGGGAGGGACGATCGAGCTAGCCGGCTGATCCACTGGCCATCTTTGCGGGCTGCACCGCTGCGGCACAGCCACTCTCAGGACTTGGACCCCACATGCGCGCTCTGCGAACCGCATTCACCCGTATATGAAGAAGGCCCCCGGAGAAATCTCCGGGGGCCTTCTCGCTAGTAGCGGGGACAGGATTCGAACCTGCGACCTCTGGGTTATGAGCCCAGCGAGCTACCGAGCTGCTCCACCCCGCGTCGGTGAATACAACGTTACCCAACGCTGCCGAATGAACCAAATCGTGTGGTCAGACAGGGTTTTTGGGACCGGATGCCGAACGCCGCCGAACACAAAACTGCCCAGCTCCCGGAGGAGTTGGGCAGTTTTGTGAACTGGATTACTTGGCGTCGCGGTACTTGGCCATGGCGTCGTCGAGCTTCTGCAGCGCCGCGCCGTACTGGGCGAAATTGCCGCTCTGCTGGGCCGCACGCATGCCGTCGAGGGCCGCGTTGACATCTTGCAGGGCAGCAGCTTTCGCGGGCGACAGCGTGAGCGGCACGCCAGGAGACTGCACTGCCACCGGCGGGGGCTGCGGTCCCGCGGCCGGCGGCTGGACGGCCCCCGGAACGGCCGCAGGAGGCGGCGTACCGGCCGGCACATCGGTCGGGGCCGGACCGGTCGCGGTGGCGCCGGCACCGGGGCCGAAGATGCCGTTGAGGGCGTCACGGACCGTCGGGCCGTAGCCGACCTTGTCGTTGTACATCATCGCCACGCGGATCAGTCGCGGGTACGACGAGGCCGCGTCGCTGGCGCCCGGCGAGGCGTAAACCGGTGCGACATAGAGCAACCCACCCTGCCCGACCGGCAGCGTCAAGAGGTTGCCCCACCGGATCCGGTTCTGGTTGTCCCGGCCGATGACGCCCAGGTCCTGACTGACGGCGGTGTCGGTACTGATCGCGTTGAACGCCAGCTTGGGGCCGTTCACCTGGCCCGGGATGGTCAGCACCGTGATCTTGCCGTACGTGGCCGGATCGGAACTGGCGCTGATGTACGCGGCCAGGAAGTCCCGGCGGAACCGGTTCATCGCCGAGGTCAGCTGGAACGACGACGAATCACCGCCCGTGGCAAGGTCTTTCGCGACGATGTAGTACGGCGGCTGGAAGCTGCTGGCCGTCGGGTTCGGATCGAGCGGCACGTCCCAGAAGTCCGACGTCGAGAAGAACGTCACCGGGTCGTTGACGTGGTACTTGGCCAGCAGCATGCGCTGGACCTTGAACAGGTCCTCGGGGTAGCGCAGGTGTTCGGCGAGTTCCTTGGAGATGTCGGACTTCGGCTTCACGGTGTCCGGGAACACCTTCATCCACGCCTGCAGCACCGGGTCGTGCTCGTCCTGCTCGTACAGGGTGACGGTGCCGTCGTAAGCGTCGACGGTGGCCTTCACCGAGTTTCGGATGTAGGACACCTGCTTGTCCGGCAACATCCGGTTGACCGCAACCTCATTCGAGTCGGCGGTCGCGCTCGACAGCGACGTCAGCTCCGAGTACGGGTAGTTGTCCAGGGTGGTGTAGCCGTCGACGATCCACACCATGCGCTTGTTGACGATGGCCGGGTAGACCGTCGAATCGGTGGTCAGCCACGGCGCCACCGCCTCAACCCGATGGGCCGGATCGCGGTTGAACAGGATCTTGCTGTTCGGCCCGATCACGCTGGAGAACAAGAAGTTCCGCTCGGCGAACTTCGCGGCGAAGACCGACCGGGCCAGCCAGTTGCCGATGTCCACACCGCCGGTACCGCCGTAGGTGTAGTTCTTGGTCTCGGTGTTGGTCTCGTAGTCGTACTCGCGGTCGGCGCCGTTCTTGCCGACGATCGCGTAATCCGAGGGCGCGCTGGCGATCACCGGGCCGAAGTACACCCGAGGCTGATCCAGCGGCGCCGGACCGGGTGAGACGGCCGCGCCGTTGGCGCCGACCACGCTGGCCAGGAACTCCGGGTAACCGCCGTTCTGGTTGGGATCGTTGGCGATCCCGCGCACGGTGTTGGCGGGCGAGGCGATGAAACCGTTGCCGTGGGTGTAGACCGAGTGCTTGTTGATCCAGTCGCGCTGGTTGTCGATCAACCGGTCGGGGTTCAATTCCCGTGCCGCCACGACGAAGTCACGCAGCTTGCCGTCGGGTCCGTTGTAGCGGTCGATGGACAGCTGGTCCGGGAAGCTGTAGAAGTTCTTGCCCTGCTGGAACTGCGTGAAGGCCGGCCCGACGATGGTCGGGTCGAGCAGCCGGATGTTCGACGTCGTCGCCCGGTCGGCCGCCACCTGCTCGGCCGTGGCGGGCGCGTTGCCGCTGTAGTCACGGTAGGTCACCGCATCACCGGTCAACCCGTACGCATCGCGCGTCGCCGTGATGCTGCGACTGATGTAGTCGCGTTCCTTCTGCGCCGCATTGGGTTTGACGCTGAACTGCTCGACCAGCATGGGCCAGCCGGCCCCGACGATCACCGAGCTGAGCAGCAGCAGCACCAAGCCGATCGCCGGAATCCGCAAGTCGCGCAGTACCAGCGCCGAGAACACGGCCACCGCGCAGATCACCGCGATCGCCAGCAGGATCAGCTTCGCCGGCAGCACCGCGTTGATGTCGGTGTAGCCGGCGCCGGTGAACGGCTTGCCGGCACGGGTGTGGCTGAGCAGCTCGTAGCGGTCGAACCAGTAGGCAACGGCCTTGAGCAGCACCAGGATTCCCACCAGCGACACCAGTTGCATGCGCGCCGCGCGGCTGAGTGCGCCCTGGCGGCCCGACAGGCGGATGCCACCGAACACGTAGTGGCCCAACAGGTTCCCGACCAGCATCAGGAAGACGCCGACGAACAGATAGCCGAGCACGAGCCGGTAGAATGGCAGGTCGAAGGCGTAGAAGCCCAGGTCCTTGCCGAATTCGGGATCGGTGATGCCGAACGAGCCGCCGTGCAGGAACAGCTGCACCCGCACCCAGTAGGTCTGCGCCACGAATCCGGCCAGCAGCCCGATGAAGGCCGGGACCCCGATGGCGAACAGTCGCAACCGCGACAGGACGGTGGCGCGGTAGCGGGCCACCGGATCGTTGGGCCCGGACGCCGGCACGAACACCGGTCGCGACCGGTACGCAAGTGCCATTCCACCGAACGCCACGGCGCCGATGAAGACGCCGGCCACCAGGAAGACCACCAGTCGCGTCACCAGGACGGTGCTGAATACCGAACGGAAACCGACCTCACCGAACCACAGCCAGTCCACGTAGGCGTCGACCAGTCGCGGGCCGACCATCAACAAACCGACGATCAGCAACGCGATCCCGACCAGGATCCGGCTTCGTCGCGTCAGCTTCGGCATCCTCGCCGCAGGCCGCATCCCCACTCGTCAGCTCCAGTCTGTTGAACCAGCTTGCGATATGAACTCTACGCAACCAGCGGTGATCGCACGCTCAGCAGCGGGGAGGTTCGCCACCAGCGGACACGGCGTGCAGCGCGTCGACCGCGCCGGTGAGGTTCTCGACCTTGATCAAGCTGAGCCCGTCGAGGTGGGCCGACACCGCTTCGGCGCAGTTCTCGGCGGGCACCATGAACACCGTCGCGCCGGCCTCGCGCGCGGCCAGCATCTTGTGCGTGATGCCGCCGATCGGGCCCACCTTGCCGTCGTCGCCGATGGTGCCGGTACCGGCAACGAACTTGCCGCCGTTGAGGTTTCCGTCGGTCAGCTTGTCCACCACGGCCAGGCTGAACATCAGGCCGGCCGACGGGCCACCGATGTTGGCCAGGTTGAAGTCGATGGCGAACGGCGCCCACGGCGCGTTGAGCACCGTCGTGCCGAGGTAGCCGTAGTCCCGGTCCTTGTTGGAACCCAAAGTGATGGTCGTGACGCCGATCCCGGCGTTCTTGCGCCGGTAGTCGAGCACGACGTGGTCCCCTGGCTTGGTCTTCTTCAGCAGCGAGGTGAACTCCTCGACGTTGGCCACCGGGATGCCGTTGACCATGTCGATGGCGTCGCCCGGGCGCAACTGACCGGCCGACGGCCCGGGATCGGCGACGGCCTGGACCGTCACCGCCTTCGGGTACTTCAGGTAGCTCAGCGCCGCGTACTCGGCGTCTTCCTCGGAGTTCTTGAAGTCGGCGTTGTTGGCCTTGTCGACCTGCTCCTTGGACTTGTCCGGTGGATAGACCAGGTCGCGCGGCACCAGCTGCTCGCGGCCCGACATCCACAGCGCCAGCGCCTGGCCCAGCGTCAGCCCGTCGCTCTGCGACACCGTCGTCATGTTGAGGTGCCCCGACGTCGGATGCACCTTGACGTCACCCTTGATGTCGACGACCTTCTTGCCGTCGACCTCACCGAGCGTGTCGAACGTCGGGCCGGGACCCAACGAGACGAACGGCACGGTCACCACCGACACCAGCACGACGAACACGATGATCGGCACCAGAGCGACCACGAGCGTAGAAATCCGCCTGTTCACGCCGCCAACAGTAAAGCTCGCGCCTCGGTTCGCTGACAGCATGACCCGCGAAGCCACCCGCGGCCCGGGCTGGCAGTACCGTTGACGGTATGGCTGACCTGCCTTTCGGCTTCTCCAGCGGCGAAGACCCCGACCGCGACAAATCCAAGAAAGAGCCTGGACCAGGCTCTTCCGGTGGCTCGTCGGACCCGTTCGGGTTCGGCAACGCGTTCGGCGGCCCCGGCGGCGCCGGCATGCCCGACCTGGGCCAGATTTTCACGCAGCTCGGCGCGATGTTCAGCGGCGCGGGCGCGTCGATGAACAACCCGCAGGCCGGCCCGGTCAACTACGACCTGGCCCGCAAGCTGGCGTCCAACTCGATCGGCTTCGTCAAGCCGGTCCCCGAGCAGACCGCGACAGCCATCTCCGACGCCGTGCGACTCGCCGAGACCTGGCTCGATGGCGTCACTCCCCTGCCGGCCGGCACCACCCGCGCTGTCGCGTGGACGCCCAGCGACTGGCTCGACAACACGCTGAACACCTGGAAGCGACTGTGCGACCCGGTCGCCGAGCAGTTGTCGACCGTGTGGGTATCGGCGCTGCCCGAGGAGGCCAAGGCCATGGCCGGCCCACTGATGGCGATGATGTCGCAGATGGGCGGCATGGCGTTCGGCTCGCAACTGGGTCAGGCCCTCGGGACGCTGTCCAAAGAGGTGCTGACCTCCACCGACATCGGCCTGCCGCTGGGACCGTCGGGCGTCGCCGCGCTGATGCCGGAGGCCGTCGAGGCGTTCGGCGAGGGCCTCGAACAGCCGCGCAGCGAGGTGCTGACGTTCCTCGCCGCACGTGAGGCCGCCCACCACCGGCTGTTCAGCCACGTGCCGTGGCTGGCCAGCCAGCTGCTCAACGCCGTCGAAGCCTTCGCCAAGGGCATGAAGATCGACATGAGCGGTTTCGAGGAGATGGCCTCCGGCCTGGACCCAGCCTCGCTCATGGGCGATCCCGGCGCCATGGAGAAGCTGCTGAGCCAGGGCATGTTCGAGCCCAAGGCCACCCCCGAGCAGGCCGCGGCGCTCGAACGGCTGGAGACGCTGCTGGCGCTCATCGAGGGCTGGGTGCAGACCGTCGTCACCGCCGCACTCGGCGACCGGCTGCCCGGCACGTCGGCACTGAGCGAGACGCTGCGCCGTCGTCGCGCCACCGGCGGGCCGGCCGAGCAGACCTTCGCGACCCTCGTCGGCCTGGAACTGCGGCCGCGCAAGATGCGCGAGGCCGCGACGCTGTGGGAGAAGCTGACCGACGCCGTCGGCGCCGACAAGCGCGACGCCGTCTGGCAGCACCCCGACCTGCTGCCCGGCGCAGCCGATCTGGACGAGCCGGCGGCCTTCATCGACCGGGCGCTCGGCGGCGACACCACCGACCTCGACCAGGCGCTCGCCGATCTGGAGAAGGACCTGAAGCGGGACTCCGGAGACGACCAAGCCGAGGGCTGAACCTGCCTGTGGATAACTGATTCGCCGAATCGGCGTGCCGTTGGCACAGTTGGGCCATGATCGCGGACCGTCAGACCCTGAACCCGGCCCTGCCGGTGCTGCAACGGCCCGACGGAACCGTGCAGGTCGGCTGGGACCCGCGCCGCGCCATCGGCATCCGGCCACCGGACGGATTGTCGGTCGGTGCCCTGGCGGAGCTGCTGCGCGGCATGCAGAGCGGCGTCGATCCCGAGAGCAGCCGGTCGCTCGCGCTGGCGGCCGGACTGACAGACGTCGACGGCTGGGCCGGGCTGGTCGGCGCCCTGAGCTCGGCAGGGCTGTTGCAGACGGTGCCGGATGCCGGCCGGCGACCGGTTTCGGTACGCATCCACGGCAGCGGTCCCCTGTCGGACCTGTTGGCGGGCGCCTTGAGCTGTTCCGGAACCCGGGTGCGCACCAGCCGATTCGGCCACGTGGCCGTCACCCGCGACGCCGCCGATCTGGTGGTGCTGTCCGACTTCCTGGTCGCCGACCGCCGCCTGGTGCGCGACCTGCACCGGGCCGGCGTGCCGCACCTGCCGGTGCGGATCCGGGACGGCACCGGGTTGATCGGCCCCCTCGTCCTGCCCGGCGCGACGAGTTGCCTCAATTGCGCCGACCTCCACCGCAGTGACCGCGACGCGTCGTGGCCGGTGCTGGCCGCCCAATTGGAGGGCACCGTCGGCAGCGGCGACCGCGCGACGGTGCTCGCCACCGCGGCGGTGGCGCTCAACCAGGTGGACCAGGTGATCGACGCGATCCGCGGCGGCGGGGGCCGCGCGGAACCACCGCCGACGCTCGACGCCACCCTCGAATTCGACATCGGCACCCGAACCACCGTGGTGCGCCGATGGTCCCGTCATCCGCTGTGCGACTGGTGCGATCGGCTTTCGTGACAACGCACGTTGCCATGTCGCTGCCGTGCACTCAGCAACGTCATGGATGATGTGAACGTGGCTGATATCAAACGGGGCAGTGTGGCACGCAACGCGAAGCTCGCCGGTCTGGCCGGCGGCATGGCGGGACGGGCGGCGCTCGGCTTCGGCAAGCGCCTGGCGGGCAAGTCCAAGGACGAGGTGACCGCCGAACTGATGGACAAGGCGGCCAACCAGCTGTTCACCGTACTGGGCGAGCTCAAGGGCGGCGCGATGAAGGTCGGGCAGGCCCTGTCGGTGATGGAGGCCGCCATTCCCGAGCAGTACGGCAAGCCGTACCGCGAGGCGCTGACCAAGTTGCAGCGCGAAGCCCCGCCCCTGCCTGCGGCCAAGGTGCACCGCGTGCTCGATGCGCAGCTGGGTACCAAGTGGCGCGACCGCTTCCAGTCCTTCGACGACACCCCGGTGGCGTCAGCCAGCATCGGGCAGGTCCACAAGGCCGTCTGGTCCGACGGCCGTGAAGTCGCGGTCAAGATCCAGTACCCGGGTGCCGACGAAGCGCTGCGGGCCGACCTGAAGACCATCCAGCGTCTGGTCGGCGTCTTCAAGCAGCTGGCGCCCGGCGCCGATGTCCAGGGTGTCGTCGACGAACTGATCGACCGCACCGAGATGGAACTGGACTACCGGCTGGAAGCCGACAACCAGCGTGCCTTCGCCAAGGCCTACGCCGGGCACCCGCACTTCAAGGTGCCGGCGATCGTGGCGAGCGCCCCGAAGGTCGTCATCGCCGAGTGGATGGACGGCATCCCGATGTCGGTCATCATCCGCGAGGGCACCGTCGAGCAGCGCGACCTGATGGGGACCCGGCTGTCGGAGCTGACATTCGACGCGCCGGCGCGCCTGGAGATCATGCACGGGGACACCCACCCCGGGAACTTCATGCTGCTGCCCGACGGCCGCATGGGCGTCATCGACTTCGGTGCGGTGGCGCCGTTGCCCGGTGGGCTGCCGACGGCGATCGGCGAGATGATCAGCCTGGCGCGGGACAAGAACTACGAAAAACTGCTGCCGGTGATGGAGGATGCCGGGTTCATCCAGCCGAGCGAAGAGGTCCCGATCTTCGAGGTCGACAACATGCTGCGGCAGTACGTCGAGCCGGTCCAGACCGAGGTCTTCCACTACACGCGACGCTGGATCATGAAAATGGCTGCCGGCCAGCTGGACAACGGCGTGAACCAGATCAAGATGGCCCGTCAGCTCGACATGCCGCCGAACCTGGTCATCCCGCTGCGCGTGATCGCGTCGACCGTCGCGATCTGCTGTCAGCTGGACGCCCACGTCCCCGTGAAAGCCATTGCCACAGAACTGGTTCCGGGCTTCACACCGTAGCGCCAGCGAGCATTACGCGGCCGCTCGGCGCCTGCGAGCGGCCGCGTAATGCACACCGAACACGGTGTGTCGGTGTACAAACACGGCCGCTCGCGGTTGGTGCCCCCCGAGGTTTGGCCGCGGGGTCAGGCCGCGACGACGTCCTTACGCGGACGACCGCGCGGACGCTTGCGTGCGATGACGGCGCCGCGCTCGAGGATCTCCCCACCCCAAACACCCCACGGCTCTTCACGTTCCAGCGCCTCGCTGAGGCACTGGCGCCGGATCGGGCAGTCGGCGCACAGCGCCTTGGCCTGTTCCAGCTGAGTGGGGTTGTCAGCGAACCACATATCGGGGTCGCCGATATGACATGGCACCGCCAGCCTTTGTCGGCAAGTCTGGCTAGTCATGTCCTCATCACCTTCTTCCTGGTCATCTTGCGTCTCATCTGTCTGATGGATCGGTGACCAGGTGGTGGTTTTGAGGTTGTGCCCCAAAAACATTGGCCACGGATCCGGTGGTTTCGGGTCCGTGGCCAGGTGGCTGATGTGGGCGCTACCTAAGTAGTGCCCCGCTTCACGGACGCGAAGGTCTTGGCGTTGCGCTTGAGCTGCGGGATGTCGGCGACATGTCCGGCCGTCGCGAGACGTGCCGCCGGCATAGCGGCGGCTGCAGCGGCAGCGGGAACGACGGGGACGTCAACGATGTGATGCCAACCGGCGCCGACGCGCGATACCGCCTCATAGGCGGCAGCGGTCAACGGCGCACGGGATCCAGACACAGCGAGGACAGCGCCTCGGGACGCATCAAAACTGATCATCGGGGCCACCTCCTCAGCGGTCGACAGCGGATTCACAGAGTGCGAATTCGCGGGATTTCGTTGCGGCTTCGAGGCTAGACGTTACCACCAAAATCAGGCAAGCGATTTTTTGACCAGCGGTTTTGGCGCAATTTGCGTCATGTTTGGCGCAATTTAGGTGCGCTAACGGGAGCCGTTCACCAAAGCCAGCACATCCGGGCCGTATTGCTCCAGCTTGCGCGCACCGATCCCAGGAATGGCCACGAGCGCGGCATTGTCGGCCGGCAGCGCCTCGGCAATGGCGATCAACGTGTTGTCGGTGAACACCACGTAGGCGGGCACCTTCATCTCCTGCGCGGTACGCAGGCGCCACTCCTTGAGCCGACCGAGCAGCTCCTCGTCGAGGTTCGACGGGCACGATTCGCAGCGCCGCAACAAGATCGCGGTCGACGATGTCAACGCCGCGTTGCAGACGCGGCAGCGCGGCGCCGGACCCCGTTTACGTTGCGGCTGTTGGGGTTCGCGGCGGCTCTGCGGTGTCAGCCCGTTGAGGAACCGCGAGGGCTTGCGACTCTGCCGTCCGCCGGCGGCCCGGGCCAGTGCCCACGAGATGGTCAAATGCACTCTGGCCCTGGTGATTCCGACGTAGAAGAGGCGACGCTCCTCCTCGACGGGTTCGCTGTCCGCGCCGTGTGACAGCGCGTGCGAGATGGGCAGCGTGCCGTCGACGAGGCCGACCAGGAACACCGCATCCCACTCGAGACCCTTGGCCGCGTGCAGCGACGCGAGCGTCACCCCCTGCACGACCGGTGGGTGCCGCGAATCGGCACGCTGGCGCAACTCGACGAGCAGCCCCTGCAGGTCCAGGTTGGGACGTACCGCGACTTCCTGCTCGACCAGTTCGACCAAGGCCAACAACGCATCCCAGCGTTCCCGGGCTTTGGTACCCGCCGGCGGCTCGGCCGTCAGACCCAGCGGTTCGAGCAGATCCCGGACCAGCTGCGGCAGCTCGACACCGGCGACGTCACCCTGGTGGCCGGCGGCGCGCTGCAGCGCCAACAACGCCTGCCGAATCTCCTGGCGGCTGAAGAAGCCCTCGCCACCGCGCACCTGGAACGCCACGCCGGCCGCGGTGAGCGCTTCCTCATACACCTCGGACTGCGCGTTGATGCGGTACAGCACCGCGATTTCCGAAGGGGCCGTACCGGATTGGATGAGCTTTTTGATGGCGGCGGCGACCGCGTTGGCCTCGGCGACCTCGTCGGGATGCTCCCGGAACACCGGCTTGGGACCGGGATCACGCTGACCGATGAGCTGCAACCGGCTGGCCGCCATCCGGCCGGACGCCGCCGAGATCACCTGATTGGCCAGCGACACCACCTGTGGCGTACTGCGATAGTCGCGCTCCAGCCGGATCAGCGCCGCATCGGGGAACCTTCTGGAGAAATCCAGGAGGTACTGCGGGGTGGCGCCGGTGAACGAGTAGATGGTCTGGTTGGCGTCACCGACCACGGTCAGGTCGTCGCGCTCTCCCACCCAGGCGTTGAGCACGCGCTGCTGCAGCGGGGTGACGTCCTGATACTCGTCGACGACGAAACAGCGGTAACGGTCGCGGAACTCGCCGGCGACGGCGGCGTCGTTCTCGATGGCGGCGGCGGTGTGCAACAGCAGATCGTCGAAGTCCAGCAGCGCCGATCCGTCGCGACGGGCCTTGAGACCCTCGTACCCGGCGTACACCGCGGCGACCTTGGCGGCGTCGAACGGGATGTCCCGCTCGATCTTGGCGACCTGCTCCGGATACAGCTCGGGACTGATCAGCGACGACTTGGCCCATTCGATCTCACCGGCCAGGTCACGCACGTCATCGGTACTGGCCTGGATGCCCGCCCGATTGGCCGCCTGCGCGACCACAGCGAACTTGCTGTCGAGCAGCTCCCAGCCGGTGTCGCCGACCACCCGCGGCCAGAAGTACCGCAGTTGCCGCAGCGCCGCGGCGTGGAACGTCATGGCCTGGACGGCGCCGGTGCCTTGTGCTCCCTCGATCTCGTTTTCCAGGCTGCGGAGCCGGCCGCGCATCTCGCCCGCGGCACGCTGGGTGAACGTCACGGCCAGCACCTGACTCGGCGCAACGTGGCCGGCGGCGACGAGATACGCGATGCGTCGGGTGATGGTGCGGGTCTTGCCCGTACCGGCGCCGGCCAGCACACATACCGGGCCGCGGGGCGCGAGGACGGCCTCACGCTGTTCGTCGTCGAGGTCCTCGAGGAGCGTGGACGGCGGGGCCTCGGCTGGCATGGTCCCCATCATGGCAGGCTGGTGTGACACGTCGGCGAGCCGACTATATGACACCGTGGCGAGCCGACCATGTGACGCAGTAGGCACCGGCAGTTGGCATTCTGCGGGCATCGGATACGTTGAGTCGCGTTATGAGTGCACTCATCATGTACAGCACGACCTGGTGCGGCTACTGCAAGCGGCTCAAGACCGCGCTGAAGGCCGAAGGCATCTCCTACACCGAGATCGACATCGAGCAGGACCCGGCGGCCGCCGAGTTCGTCGGTTCGGTCAACAACGGCAACCACGTGGTTCCGACGGTGAAGTTCGCCGACGGCTCGACGCTGACCAACCCCAGCATCAAGGACGTCAAAGCCAAGCTGGCTTAGCGATTTGTGCACGATTTTCCGCGCTGGGCGCGGATTTTCGTGCACAAATCACTGGGCTGCCCAGGATTCGATGATCTCCCGGGCGATCGAGATCGAGCCGGGCAGCAGCAGCCGGGTATCGGCAGTGCTGTTCCAGTCGCCGTGCTCGAGGGCCTCGCGCACCTCGGCGCGGGTGAACCAGTCGGCCTCGGCGATCTCGCCGTCGTTGAACGAGAACGGTTGCTCGGGATCGCCGATGGCGTGGAAACCGACCATCAGTGAGCGCGGGAACGGCCAGGGCTGACTGCCCAGGTACTTGACGTCGGTGACGGTCAGCCCGATCTCCTCGGCGATCTCGCGGACCACGCAGGACTCGAACGACTCGCCGGCTTCGACGAACCCGGCCAGCAGGGAGAACAGCCGCTCGGGCCAGTTCGTCTGCCGGGCCAGCACCGCGCGGTCGTGCCCGTCGTGCACCAGGCAGATGATCGCCGGGTCGATGCGCGGGAATTCCTCGTGGCCGCCGATGCTGTTGACCCGCGCCCAGCCGCCTTTGACCGGCTTGGTCGGCGCGCCGTCGATGGCGCTGAAGCGGGCGCTGTCATGCCAGTTCAGCAGTGCCGTCGCCGTCGAGACGAGCTGGGCGCTGATGTCGTCGAAGATGGTTCCGGCGCGGCGCAGGTCGAGGACCTCGACGGGACTGTCCGACGGGTCCACTGGGTCTTCTAATGCGGCGCGGACGCCCCACACGTGCCGGCCGTCGGGCATCCGGCCCAGGAACACCGCGTGCTCGTCGGGCTTGTCCCCGAGTTCCGCCGCGCGACCGAGCACCACCTGGCCGCCAGAGATCAGCACCTGGTTGCGGCGGTCGACGCGCAACAGCAACGCGTCCTTCCAGCCGGCGATCGCGGCGTCGACGTCGGTGCGCAGCGTGTCTGCCCGGTCGGCACCGACCCGGGACAGCAGCGGGACATTACGCAGGGTGAAATCGCTCATTGCGGCGGTTACCGTTCGACTTCGGCGTTGCGGATGTAGAGCAGCCGGTCCCCGGCCGCCAGGGCGTCGACCTCAGGGGCGTCGACCCGCAGCAGCTGTCCGTCCCGGACCACCCCGAGCACGATGTCGGCCAGGTGCCGGGGCGAGCCGCCGAGTTCCTTGACCTCGACCTCGCGCTCGGAGATCGCGAAGCCGGCGTCCGGGGTGAGCAGGTCCTCGACCATCTCGACGACGCTCGGGGTCTGGGTCGCGATGCCCAGCAGCCGGCCGGCGGTCTCCGAGGACACGACCGTCGAGTCGGCACCGGACTGCCGCAGCAGGTGCTGGTTCTCGGCCTCCCGGGCCGAAGCGACGATCTTGGCCTTGGGTGCCACCTCGCGGGCGGTCAGCGTGACCAGGACGGCGGTGGCGTCCTTGTCTGTCGCGACCACGATCGACTTGGCGTGCTGGGCCCCGGCCAGGCGCAGCACCTCCGACTTGGTGGCGTCGCCGACCACGGTGACCAGGCCCGCGGCGCGCGCCCGGTCCAGTGCCGCCGGGTTCTCGTCGACGACGACGATGTCTCCGGGTGCGACCTCGTCACCGACCATGGCCTGAACCGCGGTGCGGCCCTTGGTCCCATAACCGACGACGATGGTGTGGTTGCGCACGGTGCTCCTCCATCGCTGAATCTTCAAGGCTTGACGAGACTGCGTGGTCAGCGTCTCGACGGTCGTACCGATGAGCACGATCAGGAACGCGATCCGCATGGGCGTGATCACCAGGACGTTCACCAGGCGCGCGCTCGGGGTGAGCGGCGTGATGTCGCCATACCCGGTGGTCGACAGCGACACCGTCGCGTAGTAGATGCAGTCCAGGAGCGACATCTCGTTCTCCTGGGCGTCGCGGTAGCCGTCGCGATCGAGGTACACGACGAGCACCGCGGCGGCGAGTACCAGCAGCGCGTAGATGACCCGGCGCACGATTCGGCGGATCGGACTGACGAACGCTTCCGGAATCTGCAGCACGTCAACCAGATCCGCGTTCTGGCGGCTCGTGAGGTTCTGTTCCATCGCGGCCATGCGCCGCGACAACCTAACGCGAGCCATGCGACTCCATTATCTGGCGGAGACTCACCACAAGACGGCTCGGCACAGCACTATGTAACCATGACCGCCGCCAACAGCACTGACAACACCACCGCCAGCCAGGCTCCCGCGTACCGGATGGGCGCGCTGCTCGTCGGCATGGGCGCCCTGCATTTCGCCGCGCCCAAGCCTTTCGACGGCATCGTCCCGGAGGAACTGCCCGGCACGGCCCGGTTCTACACCTATGCGTCCGGCGTCGCCGAGGTCGCGACCGGCGCCGCGCTCCTGCTGCCGCGTACCCGGAAACTGGGCGCGCTGGCCGCTGTCGCACTTTTCCTCAGCGTGTTCCCGGCGAACGTCAACATGGTCCGGCTGTGGTGGCCCAAGGGCTGGCCGGCCCGCATCGTGGCACTGGCCCGGCTGCCGTTGCAGGTGCCGATGGTGACCCAGGCGCTCAAGGTCTACCGCAACTCACCCCAGACGAACTAGGCCCGCCAGCTCGTCGGCGCCGGGCAGGTCGGTGGGTGCCACCGTCTGCCCGGCGCGCACGTAGTGGAAGACCGCCCGCACCGAATCGACGGGCACCCCCTGGATGGACGACCAGGCCAGGCGGTACACCGCGAGCTGAATGGCCTTGTTGCGCAGGGTTTCCTGGGTCGACGGCGGATCTCCGGTCTTCCAGTCCAGCACGGTGTAACCACCGTCGGCGTCGGCGAACACCGCGTCGATACGGCCGCGGATCACCCGGTCGCCGATCACCATGTCGAACGGCACCTCGATGTCGGTCGGGGTGCGGACCGCCCACTCCGAGAGGGCGAACGCGGCCTGCAGGTCTGCCAGCTCCTCGGCGACGGCCTGCCCCAGCTCGGCGTCGACCGCACCGGGCAGATCGTCGAGGTCGAACAGCCGCTCGGCGGAGAAGTACCGCTGCACCCAGTCGTGGAACGCAGTGCCCAGCAGCGCCTGCGGGTCGGGCCGGGCGGGCAGCCGTCGCTGCAGCCGCTGCAGTGCGCCGGACCGGTCACTACCCAGGTCGACCAATGTGCTCACCGACAACTGCGGCGGCAGCTCGAGCGGACCGCGCTCCTGTGCCCGTTCCCGCTCGGCCAGCAGCGCGTCCACGTCGGCGGCCCAACCGTGCCGGTCGTCGTGCTCCTCGGCTTCTGCGGTGAGCGCGGCAGCCACCAGGGCCGCACCCCGGTCGACGTCACCGCGACGGGAGCCCGCCGGGTCGACGGGCCATGAGCATTCGACGACGTTGTCCCGCAACGGGTTGACGGCATTCTCGGCGGGTGCGGGCGCCCACTGTTCGATCTCGCCGCAGGGGTCGCCCTCCTGCGCTGCCCGGTCGATGATGTCGCGCATCTCGATGAGGAAGTCGGAGGGCCCCGCGGGTTTCGCGGCCGTCGTCCCCCAGTGGTACCCGGACAGCAGCAGCGTGTCCTCGGCGCGAGTGAGGGCCACGTAGAGCAGGCGGCGTTCCTCATCGGTGCGCCGCTGCGCGAGCAGGTCTTTGTGCGCGGCGATCTTGTCCGCCAACATCTTCCGGTCGTAGACGTCAGAGGTGTCGAGCACCGGCACCCCATGTTCGGACAGCTCGGCGCGGTCGCCGCGCAGCAACGGCGGCAGGTCCCCCGCATCGGTCAGCCAGGTGCGCTGCGACGCGGTGGACGGGAACACCCGGGCCACCAGGTGCGGAACCGCGACGATCTGCCATTCCAGTCCCTTGGCCGCGTGCACCGTCAGGATCTGTACCCGGTCCGAGGCCACCGTCACCTGCGCCGGGGCCAGCCCGTTCTCCACCTCGGCGGCCGCCGTCAGATACGCCAGCAATCCGGCGATGGGCGCGGACGTCTCGGCGTCACCGGCCGGCCGCGCGGCGTATCCCGCGACCACATCGGCGAAGGCATCGAGATGCTCGGTGCCGCGCCAACCCTCGGAAACGCCACTGGCCGCGCGGGTTTCGGCGTCGATCCCGAGGACTCGACGCACCTCGGCGACGAGATCCGGGAGCGGCTGATGCAGGTGTGCGCGCAGCTGGCTCAGTTCGGCGGCCAGGGCCAGCAGCCGGCGATGCCCTTCGGGTGAGTAGCGGTCGGCCGGGCCGGGATCGCTGATCGCGTCGGCCAGGCAGGCGTGGTCGGCGTCGGGGGCGACCTGTGCGACGGCCTGCTCGGCGGGCGACCCGGACGTCCGCGCGGCGTCGGGCACGTCGAGTTCGGCGGCGCGGCGCCAGAGTGCGGCCAGATCCGCGGCGCCGAACCGCCATCGCGGGCTGGTGAGCACCCGCATCGCGGCGACGCCGGCGGTCGGCTCGGCCACGAGGCGCAGCATCGCGACCACGTCGGCGACCTCGGGAATGGCCAGCAGCCCGGCCAGACCGACCACCTCGACCGGCACGCCGCGGGCGGTCAGCGCCTCGGCGATCGGCGCGGCGTCGGCGTTGCGGCGCACCAGGACCGCGGCCGTCGGCACCGGCTCCCCTGCGGCCACGGCACCGTGGTACCGGCGGGCCAGGTGGTCGGCCACCCAATCGCGTTCGGCGACAACATCATCCAGCAAGGCGCACTGGATGGTTCCCGGCTCGGCGCCCGGCCGCGGCAGCAGTTCGCGCACGCTGACGCTGCGGCGCCGGGCCTCGGCGGAGACCTCGTTGGCCAGCCTGAGCGCGCGCGGCGGGTTGCGCCAACTGGTCCGCAGTTCCAGGGTCGGGGCCGGTGAGCCGTCCGACAGCCGGAAGTCGGTGGTGAACCGGGGCAGGTTCGTGGCCGACGCGCCGCGCCAGCCGTAGATCGACTGGATGGGGTCACCCACCGCTGTCAGTGCCAGGGCGTCGTCGACGCCACCGCCGAACAACGACGAGAGCGCGACCCGCTGGGCGTGTCCGGTGTCCTGGTACTCGTCGAGCAGGACCACGCGGTACCGCTCCCGCAGTTGCGCACCGACCTGTGGAAACTGCTCGGCCAGACGGGCCGCGGCGGACATCTGGGTGCCGAAGTCCATCACCTGTGCATCGCGCATCCGCTGGTGCACCGCATCGATCAGCGGCACGAGTTCGGCCCGCTCGGTCTGGGTGGCCAGCAGATTCAGCAGCCACTGGGTTGGTCCACCGCGCTGGCCGGGTCCCGCCGGAAGGGTGTGGATGAGCCGTTCGAGCTCGTGATGGGTGTCGCGTACGGCGTCGGTGTCGACGAGATGCTCGGACAGTTGGCCCGCCAGGCGCAGCACCATCTGGGTGATGGCGGCCGGCGACTTGTCGGTGTCCAGGCGGCCCGGGAAGTCGGACACCACGCGAAAAGCCAACTGCCACATCTCGGTTTCGGTGACCAGCCGGGTGGCGGGCTCGATGGGCAGCAGCAGCCCGTACTCGCGCAGCAAGGTACCCGCGAAGGCGTGATAGGTGCTGACGGTGGCGTGCTCGTCGGCGAGCGAGACACCGGGCAGCAGACCCGAACCCGCCAAGCGGGCCAGCCGGGTGCGCACGCGGCGCAACAACTGCCCGGCGGCCTTGCGGGTGAAGGTCAGGCCGAGGACCTGTGACGGGGTGGCGTAGCCGTTGGCCACCAGCCACACCACGCGGGCGGCCATGGTCTCGGTCTTCCCGGCGCCGGCACCGGCGATCACCACCAGCGGTCCGGGCGGTGCGGCGATGACCGCGGCCTGCTCATCGGTCGGGGTGAACAGCCCGAGCGCCTCGGCGAGGTCGGCGGGGCTGTAGGTCACGGGCATGCCCCCTTCGTACCCTGTGCCGGGCACATGGCCCGCACCGGGCACGTCGCACACCCGGAACCGGCGCGCGCGACGAAATGCGGTCCGGCCGTCGCCGCGGCGGCATCGGTGACCCGCTGCCGCCACTGCGCTTGCGCCGACTCCCCCATCGGATCCTGCTCACGTTCGGTGGCGCCGCTCTTGGCGGGTTTGGCCGGATACACCAGCCGGCCGCCACCGGGCTGATCACCATGCGGCACAACGCCTTCGGCGATGGCCAGCTGATACAGCGCGAGCTGGGCGTGCTGCTGGGCGTCGGCCTTGGTGGCCGGACTCTTGCCGGTCTTGACGTCGACCACGACCAGGCGGCCGTCGCGGTCACGTTCCAGCCGGTCGATGCGTCCCTTCACCTGTACCTGCGGGCCGTCCGGCGAATCGGCGATGGTGCCGGCGACCTCGAGTTCGGTGCCGACCTCGGTGAGCTCGCCGCGGCTCTCCTGCCGCCACGTCGTGAACGTCGCCAGCATGGCGCGGTACCGCTCCAGCTCGTTGTCGGCATACCAGTTCGAGTCGAAAGGCAGTTGCTGCCAGACTTTTTCGAGGTCACCCCGCAGCTGGGCCTCGCTGCGACCGGAATCGGCGACCAGGGCGTGCACCAGGGAGCCCAGCGCCGACCGCAGGTCGCGGCCGTCGCTGCCGCCGTGGCGCTCCAGCATCCAGCGCAGCGGGCAGTCAGTCAGGGTCTGCACCGTCGACGGCGACACCGTGACGACGTGGTCGTCGCCCGACCACAGCGGCTCGGCAGTGGACAGCTCCGTGCTGGCGTACCACTGCGCCGGGTCGGCGCCCGGCACGCCCACTTGCGCCAGCCGCGCCAATTGCGCTGCCGCACAAAGCCGATCGGTTTCCTCGACCGCGCCGTCGGGGGCGCACACCACCGACCGCAACCGGCCGACCAGAGCCGCCGGTGACAACACCGCGGGCGCGTGGACCGGCGACTCGTCGGCGTCGGGGTCGGTACCGCCGGCCAGGGCCGCCAGCTCCTCGAAGAAGGTCGACGGCAGCAGCGCCTCGTCGCCGTTGTCGCTGTCGACGGCCGTCACCAGCACCCGGTGGCGGGCCCGTCCCAACGCGGCGACCAGCAGCCGCCGTTCCTCGGCCAGCAGCGGCGCCGTGGCCGACATGCCGCGGACGTCACCCACACCGTCGACGATGTCGAGCAGCTGCTGGGTCCCGAGCACACCTCCGCGCGGAGCGGTGTTGGGCCACAACCCTTCCTGAAGTCCCGCGATGACCACGAAATCCCATTCCCGCCCGAGCGCGGCATGTGCACTGAGCACCGCCACCTCGTCGGCCTCGGCGCGTTCGGGGGCCGACCCCGACCAAGACAAGGCGCGGACGTGGTCGATCAGGCCGGCGAGGGATGCGGCCGCGGTACGGGCCACGTACTGATCGGCGGTGTCGAACAGCGCGGTGACGGCATCCAGATCGGCATTGGCCGCCACCCCGGCCGCACCCGGACGCCCGGCCGCGGCCTGCCACCGGCGCGACAACCCGCTGGCGTGCCAGGCCTGCCACAGCACGAACCGTGGATCCTGGCCCGCTGTCGCCGACCGGCGGGCCGCGTCGAGGACCGCGCGGACGCGGCGCACCGGGCGGGCCAGCTGGTCGGGCAAGGGCTGTTCGCCGCCGCCGGTCAGCGCCTCGACGAGCAGCGCACCGAACTCGCGGCCGCTGTCGTCGGCCCGGCGCAGCGCGCGCCGCAACTGGCGCAGCGACACCGGGTCGACCCGGCCGATGGGACCGGTGAGCAGGGTCAGGGCCCGCTCGCCGGTCAGCTGGTCGGCGACACAGTCCAGCACCGTGAGCAGCGCGCCCACCGCCGGATGCTGGGCCGGCGGCGCGATGCCGGCCTGCTGCTGCACCGGCACTCCGGCGGCGCTCAGCGCCCGGGCCAGCGCTGTCCCGGCGCGCGGCACCGACCGTACGATGACGGCCATCTGCGACCACGGCACGCCGTCGACCAGGTGCGCGCGGCGCAGTGCGTCGGCGATGAGTGCGGACTCGGCGTGCGGCGAACCCGCGACGCGCACCGCCAGCGAGCCGAGCTCGTCCGTCGTCGCCGGTATCAGGGCCCGGGAGGCGTCCACGCCGGGCAGCCGCCGCGCGATGGCCGCGACCGCGCCGGCCACCGCGGGCGAGCACCGGTAGGACTCGGTCAGCACCACCTGCGGCTGGTCCTCGGGGCCGTACAGCAGCGTCGGCTCGGCACCGCGGTAGCCGAACACCGTCTGGCTCGGGTCACCGGCGATGACCGTCAGCTGCGCACCCGCGGCCAGCACCCGCACCAACAACGCGGCCTGCGGGTCCAGATGCTGCGCATCGTCGACGAGCAACAGCTTGATGCGGGAACGTTCGGCGTCCAGCAGCGCGGGGTCGACGGCGAAGGCCTCGAGCGCGGCGCCGACCAACTCGGCCGCACCCAGCGCCGGGACCGTCGCCTGCGGGGCCGCCATGCCGACGGCGCTGCGCAGCAGCATCACCTGCTCGTAGACCTGCGCGAACCGGGCGGCGGCCACCCACTCCGGATGGCCGGCCTTGCGGCCGATCCGGCGCAGATCGGCCGGGTCGACGCCCCGTTCGGTGCAACGTGCCAGCAGGTCGCGCAATTCGGTCGCGAATCCGGCGGTGCCCAATGCCGGCCGCAGGTGCAGCGGCCAGTCCACGCTCGCGTCGTCGCCGTCCTCGAGGTCACCGGCCAGGAGTTCGCGGATGATGCCGTCCTGCTCGGCGCTGGTGATCAGCCGCGGCGGCGGGTCACCAGCACGCTGGGCCGCCTGCCGCAGCACCGCGAAAGCGTAGGAGTGCAGGGTGCGCACCAGGGGCTCGCGGGTGACCTGGCCGGTATCGCCGAGCAGCGCCGAGGTGATGGCCCCGCGGACGCGGCTGCACAGCCGTGCCGAACCCGTGAGCAGCAGCACCGACTCCGGATCGGTTCCAGCCGCGATATGCGTTGCCGCCGTGCGGATCAGCAGCTCGGTCTTCCCGGTTCCGGGGCCGCCCAGCACCCGCACGACACCACGCTGCCCGGGCTCGGTCAGGGCATTAACCGAGCCGGGCGCGGTGAGTGCGGAGTGCGGGGCGGCCATGACTGGAATGCAATCACGGGGGTACGACAAGTCCGAGGCGACCGGCGGGGTCCGGCGACGGGACGGTCCGCGTCTGGCAGCATCAACGGGGTGAGCTTGCAGGTGTACCGCTACGGACCGGCACGGCCGGCACAGATCCTGGCCCTGCACGGCCTGACCGGCCACGGAAAGCGCTGGCAGACACTGGCGGACGAGCATCTGCCCGAATATGCCGTGCTGGCCCCCGACCTTCTGGGACATGGTCATTCGTCGTGGGCGGCGCCGTGGAACATCGACGAGAACGTCGCGGCCCTGGCGGCCCTGCTTCACGACGAAGCCGACGGGCCGGTGGTCGTGGTGGCGCATTCGTTCGGCGGCGCGATAGCGCTCAATCTCGCTGCCGCTCACCCGAATCTCGTATCGGGCCTGGTGCTGCTGGACCCGGCGACCGGGCTGGACGGCAGCTGGATGAGCGAGATCGCCGACGCCATGCTCGGCTCCCCCGACTACCCCGACCGGCAGGAGGCCCACGCCGAGAAGGTGAACGGATCGTGGGGTGAGGTCTCCACGAAGTACCCCGGCGAACTCGAGCGCGATCTGGACGAACACCTCGTCGCACTGCCGGGTGGGCGCGTCGGCTGGCGGATCAGCCTGCCGGCCATGATGTCGTACTGGAGTGAGCTGGCCCGCCCGATTGTGTTGCCACAGCAGGGCACACCGACGACGTTGGTCCTCGCCAAGCGCACCCATCCGGCCTACGTCACCGGCGAACTGGTGTCCGGTTTGCAGGCGCGCCTGGGCGCCGATTTCGTGTTGACCGAGTTCGACTGCGACCACATGGTGCCGCACGCCATGCCCGCCGAAACCGCCGACGTGATCCGGCGGCACCTGGTCTGATCATGGTTTCCTGATCATGGCGAAAGTCACCGACGAACAGGTGGAGAAGGTCCGGGACCTCGTCGCCTCGATTCCGTCCGGCCGGGTGTCGACCTACGGCGACATCGCCGACGCCGCAGAGCTTTCCAGCCCGCGGATCGTCGGCTGGATCATGCGGACGGATTCCTCGGATCTGCCCTGGCACCGGGTGATCTCCGCATCGGGCCGACCGGCGCCGCATCTCGCGACGCGGCAGTTGGAAAGGCTTCGCGCCGAAGGGGTTCTGGCGGACGACGGCCGGGTTCGGTTGCGGCAGTACCGGCACGAGTTCTGAGGTTGTGCTCAACCCACGGTGATGGCGTCCAACCGTTCCTTGATGAACTCCGCGGAGACCACCGGCGCCAGCCCGGACACCGCGCCGATGGGCGGCGGCAACGGGGTGATCAGCGCATCGTGGTTGGCCTCGTAGAAGTAGATCAGCGACACCAGGTCTTCTTCGGGTGCGTGCGGTTGCGGCGGCAGCACGCGATGCCGGCCGGACGGCCAGCGTCGTCCGCTCCAATACTCCAGCAGGTCACCGATGTTCACCGTCAGCGCGCCGGGTTCCCACGGCGCGTCCTGCCAGCCCTCGGCGTCGGAATACACCTGCAGCCCGCCGGCGCCCGGCTCGCGGTCGAGCACGGTGACGGTGCCGAAATCGGTGTGCGGCCCGATGCGGAACTGACCGGGCTCGGGTTCACCCACCACGCTCACCGGTGGGTAGTGGTTGATGTTCATCGTCCAGGTCGGCCGATCCGCCAGCGCGGCAAAAGGATTCGCCGGCAACCCCAGCGCGTGCGCGAACAGGGCCAGCAGATCGTCGGACAGCCGGCGCATCTGGGCGGTGTAGTCATCCACCAGCGTCTGCAACGCGGGCACCTCGGCGGGCCAGACGTTGGGGGCGAACCAGATTCGATCCACCTCCGGATCCCCCGTCGCGGTTTCCGCGCCCAGACTGAAACTCTCCTTGAGATCGGGTGGCGTCTCGGTGCCCTCGGCGTAACCGTTGGCCTCGGCGCCCGGGCCGATCCACCCGTGACCGCCGACCGGCACCGCATACCGCCGCTTCACCTCGGCGGACAACGCGAAGAACTCCCGACTGGCCGCCCGGACCGCAGCCGCCAGACCCTGGTCCACCCCGTGACCGGTGACCACGATGAAACCGGCCCGCTGCAGACCCTCATCGACTTCGGCGGCCAACGCGTCGGCCTCGGATCCACCGGCATACCAGCGGGAGAGGTCCACCGTCGCAATGGCACTCATTCGCCGATGTCCTCCGCCCACAATTCGGGACGGGCGCTGATGAACTCCGCCATCATCGCCACGCACCGCTCGTCGTCCAGAACCGTAACCGCCACACCATGTTCGGCCAGCCAATCGTGACCACCGTGGAACGTGCGGGCCTCCCCTATCACCACCGCGCCGATGCCGAACTGCCGCACCAGGCCGCTGCAATACCAGCACGGCGAGAGCGTCGTCACCATGACGGTCGAGCCGTAGCCGCGCTGACGCCCGGCCGCACGGAACGCGTCGGTCTCGGCGTGCACCGAGGGGTCACCGTCCTGCACCCGGCGGTTGTGGCCCGCACCCAGGAGTTCACCATCGGCCCGGAACAGCGCCGCACCGATCGGAATACCGCCTTCGGCCAACCCATTTCGTGCTTCGGCGACCGCGACGTCGAGCATCTCCTCGGGGGTCATGCGGCGGCACATTCCGCGGCGATCTTCTTTCGACACAGCACCAGGTACGCGGCACCGGCGATGACGAAGCCGACGAAGAAGGTGATGTCACCGAGCTTCGGCACCACCCGGGCGACAAAGCCGACGAACTTCTCCTGGTTGGAGAACAACAGCACCGAGAGGCTCAGTCCCAGTGCGAAGGACAGCAGCCCCGGCCAGTTCGAATACGAGCGGTCGTACAGATATCCGGCGATCTGCTGCCCGCGGCGGAGGTACTGATCGGCGAAGACCACACCCAGCCAGGGTCCGATCCAGTAGGCGATCACCAGTAGAAACGCTTCATAGCTGTGCGCGGCATCGGGCAACGCCCACCACGCGATCAGGAAACCCGCCACGCCGAAGAAGACGGTCACCAGCGCCCGCGCGATGTGTGGCGGCAACGTGATCCCGGTGGTCACGAAAGCCATTGCCCCGGAATAGATATTGAGGGCATTGGCGGCGATCGCACCGACCGCGATGGCCAACAGCGTCGCCTTGGCCAGCCACGGCGCCAGCTCGGCGGTGAACGACGCCGTCGGGTTGCCCAGGCTCGCCGCGCCGAACGTCGTCGACGCCGCCCCGACGATCTCCAGGACCACACACGAGACGAACAACCCGGTGGAGGCGAAGAAGCCCGTCGCGAATGGGGACACTGCCGAGGGCAGATAGCGGGTGTAGTCCGCGGCGTACGGTGTCCAGCCGGCCGCGTACCCGAACGCGGTGCCGACGGTGAGCAGGAAGCCCCCGAGCCCGCCGACCCCACCCGACGGCGCCGGCGCACCCAGATCCGCGTGCGCGAAAATTCCCACCGCTGCCGCGCCGAAAACGATGGCGAGCGCCGGGAACGACCACCGCTCGAACGCCTGCACCAGGTTGTGGCCGAAGAACGCGAACGCGGTCTGCACCACCACGATGATGATCAGGCCGACCAGCGGTCCGAAGCCGAACAGGGTGGACAACGCGAACGCACCGCTGACACTGTTGGTGGCGAACCAACCGACCCCCGCGGTGATCGACATCAATGTCGCGGGCAGAGCATTACCCTTGAACCCGAACGCCATTCGGCCCAGCACCATCTGCGGCACGCCGTGCAGCGGTCCGCGCGCGGACAGGAAATAGTGCGCGATCGCACCCAGCCCGGTACCGATGATGATTCCGACGACCGCCTGCCAGAAGCTCATACCGAACGCCAGGACGGCCAGCATGCCGACGAACACCGTCGCGAATTCCATGTTGGGCGACGTCCACGTCCAGAACAGCTGACTCGGCTTGCCGTGCCGGTCCGCCTCCGCGATGAACTCGTTGCCACCGGGCTCGACCGCAGCGATCCGGTCTTTGTAGGTTCCGTCGGTGGTGGGTTCGACAGCCGTCATGCGAGGTAACTTTCCCACCGAACGGCGCATGCTGCCATTCGAAAGCCGGCGCGCCGGCTACAGCACCAGGCGGACCAGGGCTGCGGTGCGCGCCAAACCCGGGAAGGCCGCCGCCGTCGACCGCGGGTGCAGCGCATGCACCGCGAGCCGGAAGATCAAGGCGCGCAACAACATCTGCGGCCATTCCGGCAGCGACGCCCAACGTTCGATGAGACCGTCGTCGGCCTCGCCCCACGACAGCGCGTCGACGACGACCACACCCGCGGCCCACGACGCCGGGCGCCAGTACGGCGTGATGTCGGTGATGCCCGGCGCGGCGGTACCAGCGAACAGCACGGTGCCGTAGAGGTCGCCGTGCACCAGCTGGCTCGGGTTGCGGGTCGGCTTGCGCAGGGACGCAAGCTGATTGATCAGTTCGACCGAACGGCGGCCGTCGGTGGTGGCGGGCGCCACCCGCGAACCGGGCGGCAACGACTGCAGTGGCCGGTCTTCCCAGGCGGCACGGTCGGCGGCGATGAAAACGTCGACGTCGCTCCACGGCACCGCGGGCGGCTGCGTCAGGAAGCGCGGACGCTCGAGCTTGGCCGTCGCCTCGTGCAGACGCACCGCCGCCGAGACGATCTCGTCGTGCCGCGGTTCCGGGGTCCCGGTGACGAACGTGTCGGCGCGCCAGCCGGCCACGACGTAGCGGCCATCGGTGGCGCGCACCGGACGGGCCAGCCGGACACCGTCCACGAACAGCGTCTCGCGCACCTTGGCCGACCAGGAGGCCCGCGCGTTGTCGGCGACCATGGACAGCACCACCTCGCCGCAGCGCCAGCCGCCCTCCCAGCTCGAGCCGAGCGGCACCGGCCGGAGACCGGTCAGGCCGAACGCCGTGAGCACATGTTCGGGAGGACGGTCGACGGTCACCCGATCAGACTAAGGTGTGCCCGGCCAGACCTGACGTCAGTACATGACCATGTCGGGCTCGAGTTGCCGCGCCCAGGCCACGATGCCGCCCTGCAGGTGCAGCGCGTCGGCGAATCCGGCCTGTTTGAGCGCGAGCAGGGCCTCGGCCGAGCGGATGCCGGTCTTGCAGTACAGCACCGCGATTCGGTCCTGCGGCACACGGGCCAGCCCGGCCCCGGAGTCGAGCGTCGACTTGGGGATCAGTTCGGCGCCCTCGATGTGGTTGATGGCCCACTCCGCGGGTTCGCGCACGTCGATGAGCGCGACGGGCTTGCCGGCGTCGATCATGTCCCGCAGCTCCAGCGGCGTCACCGTCGAATCGGCTGCCGCCTCGGCCGCCGCATCGGAGACCACGCCGCAGAACGCGTCGTAGTCGATGAGTTCGGTGATCTTCGGCGTCGCCGGGTCCTTGCGAATCGCGATGGTGCGGTAGGTCATGTCGAGGGCGTCGTAGATCATCAGGCGGCCCAGCAGCGGTGTGCCGATGCCGGTGATGAGCTTGATGGCCTCGGTGCCCATCACCGAGGCGACCGAGGCGCAGAGAATTCCCAGCACGCCGCCCTCGGCGCACGACGGCACCGTGCCCGGGGCCGGCGGTTCCGGGTAGAGGTCGCGGTAGTTCAGTCCGCGCCCGTCGGGGGCGTCCTCCCAGAACACCGACACCTGGCCGGAGAACCGGTAGATCGAGCCCCACACGTACGGCTTGTGCGCGAGCACCGCGGCGTCGTTGACGAGGTAGCGGGTCGCGAAGTTGTCAGTGCCGTCCAGGATCAGGTCGTACTGCTCGAAAAGCGGCACCGCATTGTCGGTGTCGAGCCGGAACTCGTGCAGATTGACGGTGACCAGTGGATTGATCTCCAGGATCGAATCGCGGGCGCTGAGGGCCTTGGACCGGCCGACGTCGGACTGGCCGTGGATGATCTGGCGCTGCAGGTTGGATTCATCGACGACGTCGAACTCGACGATGCCGATGGTGCCGACGCCGGCCGCCGCGAGGTACAGCAGGGTCGGGGACCCCAGTCCCCCGGCGCCGATGACGAGCACCCGCGCGTTCTTGAGCCGCTTCTGCCCGTCGACGCCGAAGTCGGGGATGATCAGGTGGCGGCTGTACCGCGCCACCTCGTCGCGGGTGAGTTCGGCCGCCGGCTGCACCAGCGGCGGCAAGGAGCTGTCTTCCTCCTCGCGTGCGGACGGGGATGCCATGCCCTCAACAGTAATCAGCGACTCCGCATGACATTTCGGGGCCGCTCGCGGACCGCGAGGGTGCGCTACGTGTACGCGAAATGCGGCGTGTTGCCGAACAGACACGGCCGCTCGCGCCAAAGGCGGTCAGGGGATCGGGTACGGCCAGGAGTTGACGTGGCAGGTCTTGCCGTCGGGCTTGACCGACTCCGGGTCGAACTTGGCGTCGTCGTTGTTGTTGGTAGAGAAGGTCTGCTGCATCATGATCGGCGCCAGGCCGCCGTTGTCGCCGCAGGGCTCGTGCATCCGGAAGCCGAGGGCGTGCCCGACCTCGTGGTTGATCAGGTACTGGCGGTACGAGCCGATGTCACCCTGGAACGGCACGGCGCCGCGCACCCAGCGCGCCTCGTTGATGAACACGCGGGACTGGGCCTTGCCGCCGTCGGCCGGGAAGTACGCCGGGTTGAAGCACGACGACTCCAGCTGGATGTCGTAGCCGCAGCCCTCGCGCACCGTCATCGGCGAGGTCAGCGACACCCGGAAATCAGGCTGCTCCGGCGACGACGCGTCGAGCCGCGTGAAGGCGAACTTCCCGTCGTGCGTCCAGCTCTTCGGGTTGGCGAGGGTTTCGGCGACCATCCGGGCAAACGCTTCGTCGCCGCCGAAGCTGGTGGTGTCGACGCCGTCCTCCACCTCGACGGTGTAGGTCACCGCCTTGGTGGTGCCCTGACCGATCTTGCCGGTGGTGCCCGGCACGATGTGCCAGGCCTTGGCGCCGGCCTCGGTGAACGGCCCGCCGTCGGGGAGGATGCCGGTGGGCAGGTTGACGTCGAACTGGGTCAGGCCCTTGGGCGGTGCGCCGACGATCGCGGTGCTGGCCGAGTTGATGGTGGGTTGGCCGACCATCGGTACGTGCGGGTGCGCGGGTGTGACCGGTGTCGGACCGGAGATGCTCTGGTAGACCACGATTCCGGTGACGACGGCAAGGGCAGGCAGGGCGTACGCGCGCCACCCGTAGGTGGATACGAAGCGACCCAGCCAGGACTGCTTGCGCCACTGCTGCCGGTCGTCCCGGTTGGACCGCAGCCGTCCGGAGTCCTCGGCCACCGGATCCCGCTGCGCACGCAAGGGCTCACGCCACTCATTGCGCACCACAGGGACGCGACCGGTGCCTCGGCCCGGGTCGTAGGTCACCGAACCAGGATGGCATAGAGCTGCGCGTACGCCGGTAATGGCACGCCACCGGGTGTTCAAGTGGGACCGGACACAATCGCCGAACCGCTGGTAGCACGCGAATGCCGCGAACTAACGGTAGTAGTGTCGTGGCGATAAACTGCCGGGTCGGTCAACCTGAACAACAAGTCGGGCGGCCATGAACAGCAGGGTCCGGACCGGTCCCTGAACAGTTGGTCACGGACATGTGTGCCGGACAATGCCAGATTGAGGACGTGATGAGCGAGGTTGCCAACACCTCAGACGCCAAAGGCACGCAAGCCGGAACCGACGGTGCGCAGGGCGGCCCGACCACGAATCGACGGGGCAACCGGCTGCCTCGCGACGAACGGCGCGGCCAGCTGCTGATCGCGGCAAGCGACGTCTTCGTGGACCGCGGCTATCACGCCGCCGGCATGGATGAGATCGCCGAGCGCGCCGGCGTCAGCAAACCCGTCCTGTACCAACACTTTTCGTCGAAGCTGGAGCTGTACCTGGCGGTGCTGCAGCGGCATGTGGACAACCTGCTGCAGGGCGTGCGCGGAGCGCTCAGCGCCACCACCGACAACCGGCTGCGCCTGCGGGCGGCCGTCGAGGCCTTCTTCGACTTCATCGAACACGACAGCCAGGGCTACCGGCTGATCTTCGAGAACGACTACGTCACCGAGCCGCAGGTGTCGGCACAGGTCAAGGTGGCCACCGATTCGTGCACCGACGCGGTGTTCGACCTGGTGAGCAGCGATTCCGGGCTGGAACCCCATCGGGCCCGGATGATCGCCGTCGGCCTGGTCGCCATCAGCGTCGACTGTGCCCGCTACTGGATCAACAACGACCGGCCGATCTCGAAGGACGCGGCCGTCGACGGCACGGTGCAGTTCGCGTGGGGCGGACTGTCACACGTTCCACTCACCCGCTGACACGGCCGGCACAAAAAACTGCCCCCTTCCGCGTGGAAGGAGGCAGCTTTTTGCGTACGGGCGGAAATCAGTCCTTGCCGGTGACGCCGAAGCCGACCCGGCGGACGTCGGCCGCACCGATCTCGACGTAGGCGATCTTGGCGGTCTGCACCAGGAACCGGCGGCCCTTCTCGTCGGTCAGCGCGAGCACGCCCGAATCCTGACCGAGCGCGTCGGTCACCAACTTCTCCACTTCCTCGGGAGTCTGCGCGCTGTTGAGGAACAGTTCGCGCGGGCTGTCGGTGACACCGATCTTGACCTCCACGCTGACCCCTTTCATTCGTTTTCAAGACTTCAGTCGAGCTGCTATCGAACTCTCCCCAGGAGGCTAGTGGACGACGACGGCCGGGGTACCCGGGGGCACGTTCGCCTGTAGGCGAATCAGCGCGCGGGACCGTTGGACGCCGCCGGCGAGGTCACGACGTCGTCACAGTTGCCGGCCCGGAAACGCCGCCGGACGGCACTGCTTTTCGAGGTCGCGACGGGTCGTCGCGGCGGGGTCGACCGAACCGAGTCCCGACCGTTATCAGGCGGCCAGCGAGCCGAGCTCATCCGTAACTTCTGCACCATTAGCATCGACGAGGTAAGTGATACTCGACCGGGGAAAGTCGCCATGAGCAGGACATATTCGCGATATTCAACACCGTCGGGGGCGTCCACCGGCAGCTACGGGGACACCCCGAGCTACGAGGGCTACGACCGCGGTTACAGCTACGGCTCCAGCACCGCGTACGGCAGTGGGTACGGCAGCACCGACTACAGCAGCGACCGCAGCCACTCGTACGGTTCGTACAGCTCGTACGGTTCGGCCACCGATCTGGCCGACCGACCGGCGCGCGAGTACACCAGCACCTACGGCGACACCGATCGGTTCACCGCGTCCGATGCGGGCTACACCGACGCGGACGCCGACGCGGCATATGACGACTACGACGACGAGATCTACGAGTACGACGAAGGCATCGACCGGCGCTGGGTGTGGGTGGCCGGCGTCGCCGGTGCCATCCTGCTCGTCGCCGTCATCTGCACCGTCGTGATCCTCGGCGGCGGCGACAGCGGACCTGTCACCGCGCCGATCACCCCGCCCAGCACCAGCCAGTCGGCGACGCCGACCGCCTCCGCCGCGCCGTCGGCGGCTCCGCGCCCCCGAGTGACGGCGGCGCCGCCCACCGCGTCACTGGCACCCGAGACCGTCACGACCGTCACCCCGACCGCGGCGGCGCCCACACCCGCCGAGGCCGTCCCGCCGGCCGACCCCGCGGCGGTGCCCGCGGCACCGCTGCCGAACACGGTCACGTACCGCATCACGGGCAACAAGTCGCTCCTGGACCTCGTGACGGTGATCTACACCGACGGGCAGGGTGCGCTGCAGACGGATGTGAACGTGGCGCTGCCGTGGGCCAAGACGGTCACGCTGAACCCGGGCGTCACGCTGAGTTCGGTGACCGCAACCAGCGTCACCGGTCAGCTGAACTGCTCGATCAGCGACGGTTCCGGCCAGGCGGTCGCCATGCAGACCAACAACACGATGATCACGACCTGCACGAAGTAATCACCGCGGCACGACAGAACCGGGTGTGTGAGCTCAGCCGAGGCCGAGTTCGCGCACCCGGTTCTTGTGTGTCTCCTGCAGGCGCTCGAAGAACTCGGTCATCTGGGTCAGGCCCTCGCCGCTGGACAGCACCAGGTCGACGAGCTCGTCATGCTCGGCCATCACGAACTGCGCCTGGGTGATCGCCTCTCCCAGCAGCCGCCGCGACCACAACGCCAGCCGGTGCCGCTGCCGGTCGCTCGCGCCGACCGCGGCCCGCACCTCGGCCACCACGAACTGGGAGTGCCCGGTTTCCGACAGCACCGCGCGCACCACGTCGGCGGCCTCGGCGGGCAGCGAACCGGCGATCTCGAGGTAGAAATCCGCCGCGAGGGCGTCGCCGACGTACGTCTTGACGAGCGCTTCGAGCCACGTGCTCGGCGTGGTCAGTCGGTGGTAGTTCTCCAGTGCCGGAGCGTATTTCGTCATCGCCGGGACGACGTCGACGCCGCGGCGCAGCAGCGCGTCGCGCAATACGTCGAAGTGCCCCATCTCAGCGGCGGCCATGCGCGCCAGGTTGATGCGGCCGGCCAGATTCGGCGCCATGCGCGCCTCCTCGGTCAGCCGGTAGAACGCGGCGACCTCTCCGTAGGCCAACAAGGCGAACAACTCGTTGACACCGGGATGGTCGCCGGACACCGCCGGCTGCACCGGAGTTGCCGTCTGCTCGGGCCGCGCCTGGGACGTCGAAGGCATGGCCCCAACTGTAGACCGCGACTCGCGTCACAGCCGACCGGCGATGCGACCAGCTACAATGGTCTCGGCTGTAGCCAGTTCCGAGCAAGTTCCGGATCCGAGAAGGGTCCGGCGCGGGCAACGCGCAACCGGCCACGACCAAGGAAATGTGCGTGCACGTGTTGGCCCGCCTCCATCCGCGACCGACGCGGTAGGCGGTTCTCCAGCTCGCCGGAACATCCGGCTGAATCGGCAGAATCGCCCCGAGGGCCCAAGTGTTGATCGTCAGACTCGTGCGCGCGTGGACAAACAGCGAGCACTGACTCCGATGACACTGGAAGGCATCCACGCCACCTCATGACCGCATTGACTGCAAAGACAACCGAAGAAAAAACATTCGCTGACCTCGGCGTTCGGGACGAGATCGTCCGGGCGCTCGCCGAAGACGGCAAGGCCCACCCGTTCGCCATCCAGGAACTGACCATGCCCCTGGCGCTGGCGGGCGACGACCTGATCGGCCAGGCCCGCACCGGCATGGGCAAGACCCTGGCGTTCGGCGTGCCGCTGCTGCACCGCGTCGCCTCTGACGCCGCGCTGCCGCTGACCGGCACCCCCCGCGCGCTCGTCGTCGTCCCCACCCGCGAGCTCTGCATCCAGGTCTACGGCGACCTCACTATGGCCAGCAAACACCTCAAGGCCGGCGAGAACGGGGAACGCAAACTCCGCGTCGAGGCCATCTACGGCGGCCGACCCTACGAGCCGCAGATCGAGGCCCTGCAGCAGGGCGTCGACGTCATCGTCGGCACCCCGGGCCGGCTCCTTGACCTGGCTCAGCAGGGTCACCTGCAGCTCGGTGGCCTGAGCGTCCTGGTCCTCGACGAGGCCGACGAGATGCTGGACCTGGGCTTCCTGCCCGACATCGAGCGCATCCTGCGGCTGACCCCGGACTCCCGCCAGGCCATGCTCTTCTCGGCGACCATGCCGGACCCGATCATCACGCTGGCGCGCACCTTCATGAACCAGCCGACGCACATCCGGGCCGAGGCCCCGCACTCGGCGGCCACCCACGACACCACCAAGCAGTACGTCTACCGCGCCCACGCGCTGGACAAGGTCGAGATGGTCAGCCGCATCCTGCAGGCCAACGGCCGCGGCGCCACCATGATCTTCACCCGCACCAAGCGCACCGCGCAGAAGGTGTCCGACGAGCTCGCCGAGCGCGGCTTCAAGGTCGGCGCCGTCCACGGTGACCTGGGCCAGATCGCCCGCGAGAAGGCGCTCAAGTCCTTCCGCAACAGCGACATCGACGTGCTGGTCGCGACCGACGTCGCCGCCCGCGGCATCGACATCGACGACATCACGCACGTCATCAACTACCAGATCCCCGAGGACGAGCAGTCCTACGTGCACCGGATCGGCCGTACCGGCCGCGCCGGCAAGACCGGTATCGCCGTCACGCTGGTCGACTGGGACGAGCTGACCCGCTGGGCGCTCATCGACAAGGCCCTGAACCTGGACTGCCCGGACCCGGCCGAGACCTACTCGCGCTCGCCGCACCTGTACGAAGAGCTGGACATCCCGACCGATGTCACCGGCTCGATCGGCGCCTCGCGCGCCAAGCCCGCCAAGAAGTCGGCCTCTGACCCCGAGCTCAAGCGCGAGTCGAGCGCCGACAAGGACCGCCCGGCCCGCAGCCGCAGCCGGTCGCGCCGCCGCACCCGCGCCGGGGAAACGGCCACCGGTCATGTCGAGGCGTCCGGTGCCGCCGAGGGCGACACCCCCGCCGAAGCCGGTGCGCCCACCGGCGACACGCCCGCCGAGTCGACCCATTCGGGTCGTCGCCGCCGGCGTCGTCGTCCGAGCAAGGCCGGCGCAGAGGCCGCGGCCGTCGCCGCACCTGCAGCCGAATAGCCGCAGGTCGTCGGCGCCCTATGGTCAAACCGGAACGACGTACCAAAGCTGATCTGATCGCCGCCGCGGCCATCGTTGTGGTGGTCGCGGTCGGCGCCGCGCTGATCTGGTGGAACAGCGACGCGCGGGCCACCGTCAGCCGGCCCGCCGAGCGTCCCGTCCCGGCGTTGCACGCCGCGAAGACAGTGCCCACGACGCTGCGCGAACTGTGGACCGCGGCCAGCGGCAAGACCACCCAGCCGGCGGTCGTCGGCGGCGTCGTGGTGACCGGCGACGGCGACGAGATGCTGGGCCGGGACCCGGCCACCGGCAGCACCGTCTGGAGCTACTCCCGCGGCCGCGAACTGTGCGGCGTCACCACCGTGTACCAGTACGCGGTGGCGGTGTACCCCGACGACCGCGGCTGTGGGCAGGCGAGCGCGGTCGACGCGAGCACCGGTCGACGCGGACCCGCCCGCAGCAGCCTGGCCGACGCCGAAGTGAAGCTGTCCACCGACGGGACGACGATCCTGTCGTACGGAGACAGCCGCCTCGAGCAGTGGCGCTCGGACCTGGTGCGCATGATCAGCTACGGCTACCTCGACGCCATCGTGAAACCCGGTGTGCCGGCCTCTCCCCTGTGCCGGTTGACCTCCGCCGCGGCTAGCCCGGCGTCGGTGGCCGTCATGGAGGCCTGCCCCAAGCAGAACGACCTGCGGTTGACGCTGCTCAAGGCCGCCAAGGAAGAAGACCAGCCGGACGTCAAGCGGGTGGCGTTGCCCGGTGTGAGTGTGGACTCCGACGCCCAGGTGATCGCGGTGTCCGAGACCAAGGCGGCCATCTACGTGCCGACGCCGCAGCCGTGCGTGAACATCGTCGACGAAACCGGCAACACCATCGCCAGCACGCTGCTGCCGCATGCGCCGACACCGGTGACCGCGACGACCCGCGTCGGTGACGTCGTCACCTGGTACACCGGCGACTCGGTGCTGGTTTTCGACGCCAACGGGCTGCGCTACAAGTACACCGTCAGCGCACAGGGCGGACAGGCGCCGATCGGCCCGGCGACCATGCTGGCCGGCCATCTGCTGGTTCCGGTGACCAGCGGCTACGACACGTTCGACGCCCAGAGCGGCGCCGGCCAGACGCACATCGCGCTGGCCAGGCAACCGGTCAACACCGCGGTGATCCCGGCCCTGGCCGGTTCCGTGCTGCTGGAACAGCGCGGCAGCCAGTTGGTGGCGTTGGGTCAGTGACCCGCGGGGTCACACCTCAGGAGTGAAGACCGGCAGCGCCTTGTTCTTCTTCCAGTGCTTCAGCAGCGACTGCGCCAGTTCGCGATAAGCGATGGCGCCCTTGTTCTTTCGGCCTGCGAGCACCGACGAACCCGAGGCGCTGGCCTCGGCGAACCGCACCGTGCGCGGGATCGGCGGGGCGAGCACCACGAGGCTGTAGCGGTCTGCCACATCGAGCAGGACGTCACGGCTGTGGGTGGTGCGGGCGTCGTACAGCGTGGGCAGCGCGCCCAGCAGCCGCAGGTCCGGGTTGGTGATCTGCTGCACGTCGTTGACGGTCCGCAGGAACTGGCCGACACCGCGGTGGGCCAACGTCTCGCATTGCAGCGGTACGACGACGTCGCCCGCGGCGGTCAGGCCGTTGAGCGTCAGCACGCCGAGTGACGGCGGGCAGTCGATGATGACCACATCAAACTGGTCGGCGACCTTCGCCAGCGCGCGCTTGAGCGCGTACTCGCGGCCGGCCCGCATCAACAGCATCGCTTCGGCTCCGGCCAGGTCGATGTTGGCCGGCAGCAGGGTCATGCCCTCGGCGGTCGAGACCAGCGCGACGTCGGGTTCCACGTCGCCGAGCAGCACCTCGTGCACCGAGACCGGCAGCTTGTCGGGATCCTGGCCGAGAGAGAAGGTCAGGCAGCCCTGCGGATCGAGGTCCACGAGCAGAACGCGCTGCCCTTCCTCGGTCAGCGCTGCACCCAGCGACGCCACTGTCGTCGTTTTTGCGACCCCACCTTTTTGGTTGGCGACCGCAAGTACCCGTGTCACGGTGCCCATCCTGACACGCGGCCATGTGGCACCGCTCACCGTGGGGCAGAATCTCGGGCGTGAGTATTGGCGTCGACCCGGCAGGCGAACTGCTGACACACCGGCTGCTATTGCTTCGCCACGGCCAGACCGAATGGTCGCGCTGCGGCCGGCACACCGGACGCACCGACCTCGAACTGACCGAGGAAGGCCTGCAGCAGGCCCGCAGCGCCGCATCAGCGCTGGCCGAACTGAAGCTCGACGACCCCTTGGTGATCAGCAGCCCGCGGCGGCGGGCCGTGGTGACAGCAGAACTCGCCGGGCTGGACGTCGCCGAGACCACCGAACTGCTGGCCGAGTGGGACTACGGCGACTACGAGGGCCTGACGACGCCGCAGATTCGCGAGCAGGTCCCCGACTGGCTGGTGTGGACGCACGGCTGCCCCGGCGGCGAGAGCCTGGCCGACGTCAGTGCCCGCGCCGACCGCGCCGTCGCGCTGGCCCTGGAGCACATGGCGACGCGCGACGTGGTGTTCGTCGGGCACGGCCACTTCTCCCGCGCCGTGATGACGCGGTGGATGGAACTTCCGGTGACCGACGGCATCCGCATCTCCATGGCGGCGGCCTCGATCTCGGTGTGCGGCTTCGAGCACGGCGTGCGCCAGTTGGTCGCGCTCGGTCTCACCGGCCACCCCAACCCGTGCCTGCCCGAGTGACCCCAGTTTTCGTGCTGGCGGGTCCCGACGGGGTGATGCTGGCAGACGGCCCGGCCCGACCGTTCCCCGACCTGGACGAGGCGCGTCGGGCGCTGGCCGCCGGTGAGGTGCCGATTCTGTTGGGCGCCTTGCCTTTTGATCTCGACTCTCCCGCCGCGCTGATGGCGCCGGACTCGGTCACCTACGCCGACGCGCTGCCGTTCACCGCCGACCGGCTGCCGGCGGTCCGGATCGCGGCCAGCCTGCCCTCGCCCGACGAACACCGGGCCCGGGTGGCGGCGGCGGTGCGGGCCCTGCGCGATCCGGCGGCCGGCCTGCACAAGGTGGTTCTCGCCCGGGCGCTGGAGCTCGTCGCCGACGACGCGCTGGACCCGTACGCGGTGCTGAGCCGTCTCGCCGACGACCACAGCGCCACAGCGTTTTTCACCGATCTCAGCGCGGCGGGCGCGCCGTACTCCGGCACCGCGCTGCTCGGCGCGAGTCCCGAACTGCTGGTCGCCCGTCGCGGCGACGTGGTGACGTGCAAGCCGTTCGCCGGCTCGGCGCCGCGGTCCGCCGACCCCGAGACGGACGCTGCCAACGGCGCCGCGCTGGCGGCGTCGGCCAAGAATCGGCACGAGCACCAGCTGGTGGTCGACATCATGCGTGAGGCACTCGAACCCCTGTGCAGTGAACTCGACATCGCCGCCGAGCCCCAGGTGAGCGCCACCACGGCCGTCTGGCATCTGAGCACCCCGATCGTCGGACGACTGCGCGAAACATCCACCACCGCACTCGATTTGGCCATCGCACTGCATCCGACGCCGGCCGTCGGCGGGGTCCCGACAGAGGCGGCGGCGCAGCTGATCAACGAACTCGAAGGCGACCGCGGGTTCTACGCCGGTGCGGTCGGCTGGTGCGACGGCGCCGGCGACGGCCGGTGGGTGGTGTCGATCCGGTGCGGACAACTGGCCGCCGACCGGAGATCCGTCGACGCCCGCGCCGGCGGCGGTATCGTCGCCGAATCCGACCCCGATGACGAAGTCACCGAGACCACAACAAAATTCAGGACGATGCTGACCGCGTTGGGAGTAGCCGTATGACCGTGACCATCCGCCCGGTGCAGCCCGGCGACGAAGTCGAGATCACCGCGATGATCCACGAACTGGCCGCATTCGAGAAGGCCGCCGACCAGTGCACCGTGACCGAAGCCCAGATTCGGACCGCGCTGTTCGGCGGCGCCGAATCGGGCCAGGCCGCCGTTTCGGGTCATTTCGTCGAGGTCGACGGCCGGCCGGCCGCGTTCGCGCTGTGGTTCCTGAACTTCTCGACATGGGACGGCGTCTCCGGCATCTACCTCGAAGACCTGTTCGTGCGCCCCGACTTCCGGCGCCGCGGCCTGGCCCGCAAGCTGCTGTCGACACTGGCGCAGGAATGCGTCGAGCGCGGTTACACGCGGCTGCAGTGGGCGGTGCTGAACTGGAACGTCAATGCCATCGCCCTGTACGACGAGGTCGGCGGCAAACCGCAGTCCGAGTGGACCACCTACCGGGTGTCCGGACCGGAGTTGACGGCCCTGGCCGAGGGCTGATTCGGCCACCGTTGACGTTCCACGCAAATTTCTTCCCGAATTCCCTTCTGCACGTGGGCCTCAGCTGCCACCATCGGTGGTGATCCGCGGCCCGACCGATGAGGCCGGGCCGGAGAAGGGACGGCAATGCGATTCCAGCGTCGCCAACTGCTGTCCAGGGTGAGTATCCAGTCGAAGCTGGTGGTGATGCTGGTGCTGTGCACCATCGTCGCGGCGACCGTCGTGGGTGTCATCGGGTTCCGGGCCGGTCGCGCCTCGCTGCGCGACTCGGTCCTGAACCGGCTCACCGAACTTCGGCAATCGCAGTCGCGCGAGCTGAAGGACCAGCTGTCGGATCTGAAGAACTCGATGATCATCTATGCGCGCGGCGCGCACACCCAGGGTGCGCTGGCGGAGTTCACCGCCGGATTCGACGCGCTGGCGGACAAACCCATCAGTCCGGCGCAGTCGCAGTCGATCACGGACTACTACACCAACACCTTTCTCAAAGAGGTCGAGCAGTCCAGCGGCGCCAAACTGAATGTCGATCAGCTCCTCCCGAGGGACAACGCCCAGCGCTACCTGCAGGCGAATTACACCGCCGTACGGAAGGACGACGACACGGCGGTCAAGGTCGACGACGCCCATGACGGCAGCAGCTGGTCGGCGGCGAACGCGCGATATCAGGATTTCTTCCGCCAGATCGTCAACCGGTTCGAATTCCAGGACGCGATCCTGCTCGACAACCGCGGCAACATGGTCTACAGCGCGTACAAAGACGTCGACCTCGGCACCAACATCCTGACCGGTCCCTACAGCGGCTCCAAACTCCGTGGCGCATACGAGAAAGCGATGTCCGCGAACTCCGTCGACTACGTGGACATCACCGATTTCGAGATATACCAACCGGCGGAGAACCAACCCACCGCCTGGATGGTCACCCCGATCGTGACCGCGGGACGCGCGATGGGGGTGCTCGCCCTCCAGTTCCCGATCTCGAAGATCAACCGCCTGATGACGTTCGACCAGCGCTGGAAGGAATCGGGCCTCGGCAACACCGGCGAAGTCTTCCTGGTCGGTCCCGACGACCTGATGCGCTCGGATTCGCGGATGTTCCTGCAGGATCGGCAGACCTACAAGACCGACGTCGTCGCGGCCGGCACGCCGGCCGACGTCGCCGACCGGGCCATCCAGCTGGGCGGCACCACCCTGGTGCAACCGGTGCCACCGACCACCAACAAGCAGGCCTTGCGGGGCGAGTCCGGAACCCGGCTGGCCACCGACTATCTCGGCCATGAGGTGCTGTTGGCCTACGCCCCCATCACGATTCCCGACGCCGAACTGCACTGGACCATCATCGGCAAGATCGACACCGCCGAGGCGTTCGAGCGGGAGACCGCATTCACCCGGACCATCGTGCTGACGACCGTCGGCATCATTTTCGTCGTGTGCATCGCCGCGATGTTCCTCGCCCAACTCTTCGTGCGGCCCATCCGGCGGCTGGAGGCGGGTGCGCAACGCATCAGCGCCGGCGACTACAACATCAACGTGCCCGTCGAGACGCGCGACGAGATCGGTGAACTGACAGAGGCTTTCAACGAGATGAGCCGGAGCCTGACCGTCAAGGAAGAGCTGCTCGTCGAGCAGCGCAAGGAGAACGCCAAGCTGTTGGCGCTGTTGATGCCCGAACCAGTCGTCGAGCGCTACCAGCAGGGTGAGGAGATCGTCCCCGAGGAGCACCAGAACGTCACGGTGATCTTCACCGAGGTCATCGGGCTGGACCGGCTCCAGGCGCAGTTGACGTCGCAGGGGTCGCTGGCTGTCGTCACCGAGCTCGAGCGCCAATTCGACGCGGCCGCAGACAGTCTCGGTATCGAACGTGTTCGCGCGATCCGTAACGGCTACCTCGGCAGCTGCGGACTCAACACCCCGCGACTGGACAACGTCCGGCGGACCGTCGACTTCGCCTTGGAGTGCCAGCGCATCATCGACCGGTTCAACAATGAAACCGGTAACCACCTGGGTCTGCGGGCCGGCATCGACACCGGCACCGTCAGCAGTGGTCTCGGCGGCGAGTACTCCGTGGTCTACGACATGTGGGGTGCCGCGGTCAACGTCGCCTACCAGGTCAAGAGCGGCTCACCACAACCCGGAATCGATGTCACGGACCGCGTTTATCAGGCGCTGCAGGCCACCATGACCTTCACTTCTGCCGGCACCATGTCCGTGGACGGGCAGGATGAGCCGATCTGGCGGCTGGTGGCGCCGCAATGATCGCCGACGTGTTCACCTCGGCCTGGTTCTACTGGGCCGTGGCCATCGCGGTCGGATTGCCGATCGGAATGGTGGTCCTCACCGAATGGCAGCACGCGCTGCGACGCAGGGAGAGCTACCTGGTGCGGCCGGTGACCGTACTACGCAACTACCTGCTGCCCCTCGGTGCCCTGCTGCTGTTGTTGACCGAGGCCCGGCAGGTACCGGCCGGAGCCACCTCGGTCCGCACCGTCGCAACACTTTTCGCGTTCGTCGTGCTGATCCTGCTGCTGTCCGGCGTCAACGCCACCCTGTTCCAGGGGGCGCCCGCGGGGACGTGGCGCAAGCGCGTGCCGACGATCTTCGTCGACGTCGCCCGGTTCGTCCTCATCGCGGTCGGTCTGGCGGTGATCTTCTCGTACATCTGGGGAGCGAACGTCCGCGGCCTGTTCACCGCGCTGGGCATCACCTCGATCGTCATCGGCCTGACACTGCAGAATTCAGTGGGCCAGATCATCTCCGGCCTGCTCATGTTGTTCGAGCAGCCGTTCCAGATCGGCGACTGGCTGGACACGGCTGCCGCACGCGGCCGCGTGGTCGAAGTCAATTGGCGGGCAGTGCATCTGGAGACCGGCGCCGGAACCCAGATCACCCCGAACTCGGTCCTTGCCGGGGCGTCGTTCACCAATCTGAGCCGGCCGGCCGACGCGCACTCGCTCACCGTGACCACCATCTTCTCGCTCGACGATCCGCCGAACCAGGTGTGCGCGCTGCTCACGCGACTGGCCGCAGACCTGCCGATGCGACGCCCGGACGGCGCCGTGTCGGCAACCCCCGCGGGCGGACTCGAATATCAGACCACCATTCCACTGCACTCCCCCGCCGACGACGGCGAAACCAAAAAGCTCTTCCTGCAATGGGTCTGGTACGCATCGCGACGGGCCGGCCTGCACCTGGACGAAGCCGAGGACGATTTCGCGACAACCGAACGGCTCGCCGAGGCCGTCGCCGACGTCGTCGCGCCGACACTACGGCTGAACTCCGACCAACAAAGCGAATTGCTGGGTGCCGCGAACCTGGAACGCTACGGAATCGGCGAATTGATCCAGCGGGTCGGCGAGGTACCGGAGCGGATGACGTTCATCCTGTCCGGACGCGTTCAGTTGACCGCCAGCAGCGACGACGGCGTGGAAACCCTGATCGGGATCCTCGAGGACGGCAGCTATCTCGGTCAGAGCACACTGACGCGCCAACCGGTGATCGGCAACGCACATGCCCTCGACGAAGTCACCGTGGTGCACGTCGAACGCGACCACATCGAGACGGTGGTACAGCGAAATCCGGTGCTGCTACAGGAATTCGGCCGGGTTATCGAGGACCGCCGGGCCCACGCCCGACGACTCCTGAGCGCCGACTGAAACCGTCACTCCCGCTTCGAGATCCACTCCACCGTGGACGGGCTGAACAACAAGCCCAGCGTGACGATGGCGACCAAGGCGACCACGATGGCGTACTGCAACTGGCCGGATTGGAAGACGTACCAGGCGACTCCGAGCAGCAACAGGTTGGCGAACACCCCGATGCCGCGGCCCCAGCGCCGGCCGGTGATCAGGGCCCAGCCGCCCGCGAGCACCGCGCCGCCGACGCACGCCAGCCAGATCGCATTGCCGTAGCCGTTCACGATGTGCTGGTCGGCACCGGCGAGGCCGCGCACAACGTACACCGCGGCCCCGATCAGGCCGAGCGCACCTTCGGCGGCCACCAGGAATCCGGCCCGACGCACGGCCGGTGGGTGGATCGTCGGATCACTCACCGCGACAACCGATCTGCCAGGTACCGCACCGCCAGCTCGTAGCCGATGGGCCCCGCGCCGGCGATCACGGTCTCCGCGACGGCCGACACGTAAGAGTGGTGCCGGAAGGCCTCGCGCTTGTGGATGTTGCTCAAATGCACTTCGGCAACCGGCAATTCGGCCGCGGTGAGGGCATCGGCGATGGCCACCGACGTGTGGCTGTAGGCCGCGGGGTTGATCACGATGCCGACGCAGTCGGTGCGCGCCGCCTGGATCGCGTCGACCAGTTCACCTTCGTGGTTGCTCTGTACCGCACGCACGGAGAAGCCCAGTTGTGCCGCGAGATCGGTGACGGCCTGCTCGATCTGCGCCAGCGTGGTCGAGCCGTAGATTTCGGGCTGGCGAGTGCCCAACAGGTTCAAGTTGGGCCCGTTGACGAGGAGCAGGCGGCGATCGGTCACCCATCCACGGTACCGGCAGCGAACAGGCAGAATTGGCCGGTGCCGACCAACAATCCACCGTGTCGCTGCGATACCGGGATGGAGTACGACGCCTGCTGCGGCCCGCTGCACCGCGGCGAACGTCCCGCTGCCACCGCGGTGGCGCTGATGCGTTCCCGCTTCACAGCGTTCGCCCTCGGCGATGTCGACTACCTGTTGGCGACATGGCATCCGAACACCCGCCCGGCCGATCTCGACCTCGATGACGCCGTGGTGTGGCGCCGGCTGCAGATCGTCGACACCGAGGCCGGCGGCGCGGACGACCCGGCCGGCGTCGTGCAGTTCCGCGCCCAGTACGTGCGCGACGGCAGCCGGCACATCCTGCACGAGCGCAGCCGCTTCACCCGGGGCGGCGACGGCCACTGGCTGTACGTCGACGGCGACTTCGTGGACTAGCGGCCGGGCGACCGAGTTGCCGACGGTCGCGGCGCGGATAGGCTCGTCACCCGTGCGTGCCGTGCTGATCGTGAATCCGAACGCAACCTCGACGACCCCGGCAGGCCGGGACCTCCTGGCCCACGCGCTGGAGAGCCGCGTCGACCTGACCGTCGCACACACCGACCACCGCGGCCATGCCATCGAGATCGGCCATCAGGCCGCCGCTGACGGCATCGACGTGGTGATCGTGCACGGCGGCGACGGCACGGTGAACGAAGTGGTCAACGGCATTCTGGGGCACGCGGGCGGCGTACCAGGGGCGTCCAACACCGCTGTCGGCGTCGTGCCCGGCGGTTCGGCGAACGTCTTCGCCCGGGCGCTCGGTATCAGCCCCGATCCCCTGCAGGCAACCAACCAGCTCGTCGACCAGCTCAGCGAGTTTCGACGTGGGGTGCCCTGGCGGCGCATCGGGCTGATGGACTGCGGCGACCGCTGGTCGGTGTTCACCGCCGGCATGGGCGTCGACGGCGAGGTCGTCGAGGCCGTCGAGGCCCAGCGGGCCAAAGGCCGCAAGGTGACCGCGTCGCGCTACATCCGGGTGGCGATCCGCGAGGCCGTCGGCAGCGCCCGCAAGCCCCCGCGCCTGACGCTGCACCTGCCGAACCGGGAGCCGGTCCCCGGCGTGCACTTCGCGTTCGTGTCGAACGCGAGTCCGTGGACCTACGCCAACAGCCGACCGGTCTGGACCAACCCGACGACGACGTTCGAAACGGGGCTGGGCGTGTTCGCAACCACGAGCATGGGCATCTGGGCCAACCTGCGATTGCTGCGACGGATGCTGTCGCGTACACCACAGATCGAGGGCCCGCACCTCATCCGCGACGACGACCTGCCGTGGCTGCGCGTGACAAGTGACACACCTATCGCGTGTCAGATCGACGGAGATTTCGTTGGCCTGCGCGAAAGCATGACGTTCACGTCGGTTCCGGCGGCCCTCAATGTGGTCGCGCCCCCAGCAAAACCACAGTGACCAGCGATCTTGATAACACTTTGCAATATTTAGGGCGCAGGTGGGCCAAGTGTAGTACAACTGGTTCAGGGGCCTGCCAACGCGGGTCCGCAGTGACATTGCCCACGAGTTAACGCGCCGCTATTGACATCTGTCCAGCCTGTGAAAACATCAGATGCAACAGTGCAGAAACATTTCGTGTGCACCCGTTAACAGCCGAAGTGAAAAAAACATTGCGCGCTTTGCTGCGCGCCCAGTGAGGAGTGTTGACCATGGATTGGCGCCACAAGGCGGTCTGTCGCGACGAGGATCCGGAACTGTTCTTCCCCGTGGGAAACAGCGGCCCGGCCATCGCTCAGATCGCTGACGCGAAGCTCGTGTGCAACCGCTGCCCGGTGACCACCGAGTGCCTGAGCTGGGCACTCGAGTCCGGCCAGGACGCGGGCGTATGGGGCGGCATGAGCGAAGACGAGCGTCGCGCGCTGAAGCGCCGCAACGCCCGCAACAAGGCTCGCACCGGCGTCTAGCCACCACGGCATCCGAAAATGACCCCGGCGAATCCGCCGGGGTCATTTTTGTGGGTCGGGTAGATGGCGGGCGCAGGACCGCGAGTGTGCCGTCAGATCGTCGAAACCGCGATTTCCACGATCTGTGTGCACGCTCACACTGCGCGGCGTAGACGCGAAAGAACTTGCGCGCCTGGGTTATTGCGCCGTACCTACTGCGCGGCTCGGCCGCGGTGCCTACTGCGCGGCTCGGCCGCGGCGACCGATCGGGACGCGCAGCACCACATCCGTGCCGCCTCCCGGCGCCGCATCCATGCTGAGCGTGCCGTCGAGAACCGACGACACCTGGGTCTGCACGATCTGCAGCCCCAGCCGGTCCGAGTTCTCGAGGGTGAAGCCGTCGGGCAACCCGTGCCCGTCATCGTGGATCACGACGTCGAGCCAGCGCGCCGACCGGTCCGACCTGATGGTCACGCTGCCCTGCTCGGTCGTCGGATCAAAAGCGTGCTCGATGGCGTTCTGCACCAGCTCGGTGATGACCATGATCAGCGCGTGCGCGCGGTCGGCATCGAGGACGCCCAGATCACCCTCCCGCCGCACCCGGATGGGCGCGCCCAGCGAGGCCAGGTCGTTCATCATCGGCAGGATGCGGTCGATGACCTCATCGAGGTTGACTTCCTCGTCCACCGACAGCGACAGGGCGTCGTGCACCAGCGCGATCGACGACACCCGGCGCACCGAATCCAGCAGCGCCTCGCGCGCCTCGGCGTTGTTCATGCGGCGGGACTGCAGCCGCAGCAGCGCGGCCACCGTCTGCAGGTTGTTCTTCACCCGGTGGTGAATCTCACGGATCGTGGCGTCCTTGGACAACAGCGCGCGGTCACGCCGCTTGATCTCCGTGACGTCGCGGACCAGAACCGCCGCGCCGACGGCCTGTCCGCCCACGGACAACGGGATGGTGCGCAGCAGCACCGCGGCGCCGCCGGCGTCGATCTCCATGCGCATGCTGGAGCCGCCCGCCAGGAGATCCCGGACGTGGTTCGCGAGCTCCTGCGCGTCGAAGGGGTCGGAGATCAGGGGGCGGGTGACGCTGATCAGGTTCTGACCGTCCAGCTCGGTGGCCAGCCCCATGCGGTGATAGGCCGAGATGGCGTTGGGGCTGGCGAAGACCACGACCCCGTCGACGTCCAGCCGGATCAGGCCGTCACCGACGCGGGGGCTCGATCGCGACATCGGCACGTCGCCGACGTTCGGGAACGTCCCCTCGGCCAGCATGCGCAGCAGATCGCGCGCGCAGTCCAGGTAGGCGCGCTCGAGCGGCGCCACCTTGCGTCGGTCGGCGAGCGCGGTCTGGTGAGTGAGCACCGCTACCACATCATTGCCGTACCGGACCGGGACGGCCTCCAGATTGAGGCGCGAATCACCTTGCACCGCAGAGCTTTCCGCTCCCCGGCCGATGAGCCCGGTCTCGAAGGCCGCCGTGACGGCGGGCATGTCCGCAGCAGAGTTGATGGTCCCGACCGCATCGGCGAACAGCACCGTCAGCGCGGTGTTGGGCCGAATCTGGGCCACGCACACCAGCGCACCGTCGTCGCGCCGGACCCACATGAGGTAATCGGCGAACGACAGGTCGGCAAGCAGCTGCCATTCACCGACCACGGCATGCAGGTGGTCGACCGCATTGCCGGGCAGGACAGTGTGCTCGGCGAGCAGATCACCGAGGGTGGACACGTCGCGTTATCCCGTTCTGGGGTTGCCTAGCCGATGACGGCGATCAGGTCGCCGGCCTGGATCACGTCGCCGACAGCCACGTTGACGGACGTCACCGTGCCGGCGACCTCGGCCAGCACCGGAATCTCCATCTTCATCGACTCGAGGAGCACCACCGTGTCGCCCTCGCCGATCTGGTCGCCCTCGCGAACCACGACCTCGAGCACACTGGCCACGATTTCAGCGCGAACGTCCTCGGCCATCTTCACCCCACTCGTCTATGCGTTTGTACGCAGGCGGTGCCTGCGGCCTCTATTGCACCACAGCACCACGGTTTGCAATTGGGTGGCGTGGCCGTGCGACACTGTAGGGCGAGCAACCGAACCTTTGGAGGACCATCATGGCCAAGCGTGGCCGCAAGAAGCGTGACCGCAAGCACTCGAAGGCCAACCACGGCCGGCGTCCCAACGCCTGACCTACGCCTTCAAAAAACCGCCCGGCTCCTCACGGAACCGGGCGGTTTTCGTTTTCAGCCTCGGACGATGGTGGTGCGGCTGATCTCGAGCTTCAGGCGCGCACGCAGGCCCTCAGGAGCCTTCTCGCCGCTGCACTTGGTGGCGATGAGCGCCTTCACCCGCTCCTCGATGCCGTACTGCCGCAGGCAGGTGGGGCATTCCTCCAGGTGGAACCGCAGCTTGTCGCGGGTCTCCGTGGTGCACTCCCCGTCCAGCAGCGTCCATACCTCGGCGATCACCGCGGCGCATTCGGGATGCTCCGGGTCGACGGGGCCGATCGGCGGCTGGAAGTCGTGCCCCTCGGGCCGGGTGTACTCGTCGCCCATCAGGACACCTCCTGGGTGTCGAGGCTCTCGCCGCGGAGGAAGCCCCGGTCCCGCGCGACGCCCGACAACAGTTCGCGCAGCTGCTTGCGGCCACGGTGCAGACGGGACATCACCGTCCCGATCGGGGTATCCATGATTTCGGCGATCTCCTTATACGGGAAGCCCTCGACGTCGGCGTAGTACACCGCCATCCGGAACTCTTCCGGCAACGCTTGCAGCGCCGCCTTGATTTCAGTGTCCGGCAGCGCCTCCAGCGCCTCAACCTCAGCTGACCGCAGACCGGTCGACGAGTGCTCGGCGTTGGACGCCAGCTGCCAGTCGGTGATCTCGTCAGTCGGGTATTCGGCAGGCTGCCGCTGCTTCTTGCGGTAGCTGTTGATGTACGTGTTGGTCATGATGCGGTACAGCCACGCCTTGAGGTTGGTGCCCTCACGGAACGAATGGAAGGCCGAATAGGCCTTCACCATGGTTTCCTGCACCAGGTCCTCGGCGTCTGCCGGGTTGCGCGTCATGCGCAGCGCACCGCCGTAGAGCTGATCGAGCAGCGGAATAGCGTCGCGCTCGAACCGCGCCGTCAGCTCCGCGTCGCTCTCGACCGCGGAACCCAGCCCGTCGATGTCGGTCATCGTGATCGTGACCGTCCCTTCTGTCGCGGCACCACGCAACAGGTCCGGCAACTCGACCGGACGTTCCAGACATGCCGTTGGCACCTGTGTCCCCTTCCGTCCGATCCTAGAGGCTGCGACCGACAACTTCGCGAGCCATTAATTGACCATGCTGACGGGAGTAACAGCGCCGGACCACGCAGTTGTTCCCGGCCTCTACGCTTGCCAGCCATGGCGAGTGCGGCTACCCCGGCGATCAAGGCCCTGCAGGCCGCGGGAATCGGCTACGAGATTCGGCAGTTCCGGCACGATCCGCGGGCCACGTCGTTCGGCGACGAGGCCGTCACCGAACTCGCCGCGGAAGGGTTCGTCGCGGCGCAGATCTTCAAGACGCTGGTACTCACGATCCCCGGCGGACTGGCCGTCGCGGTGCTGCCCGTGCCCGACAAGCTGTCGTTCAAGGCCGCGGCGGCGGCGCTCGGCGTGCCCAAGGCCGAGATGGCCGAGCAGGCCGCCGCGCAGCGCGCCACGGGCTACGTCGTCGGCGGCATCTCGCCGCTGGGGCAACGCAAGGCGTTGCCGACCGTCGTGGACAAGTCGGCACTCGGTTGGGACCGGGTGCTGTGCAGCGCGGGCAAGCGCGGACTGGACATCGTGCTGGCCCCCGCGGACCTGGTCGCCGCCACCTCGGCGGTGACTGCCGAGATATGTACTCCGCGGTAACTCCCGCGGCATAGGGTGTGCGCATGACACTGTCCGGGAAGACCATGTTCATCTCCGGTGCCAGCCGTGGCATCGGCTTGGCCATCGCCAAGAAGTTCGCGGCCGACGGCGCGAATGTCGCGCTGCTCGCCAAGACCGCCGAGCCCCATCCCAAGCTCGACGGCACCGTCTACACCGCGGCAAAGGAGATCGAAGAGGTCGGTGGCCAGGCGCTGCCGATCGTCGGCGACGTCCGCGACCCCGACTCCGTCACCGCCGCGGTGGCCCAGGCGGTCGAGCAGTTCGGCGCCATCGACGTCTGCGTCAACAACGCTTCCGCCATCAACCTCGGCTCCATCGAAGAAGTGCCGATGAAGCGCTTCGACCTGATGAACGGCATCCAGATCCGCGGCACGTACGCCGTCTCACAGGCCTGTATCCCCCACATGAAGGGCCGCGAGAACCCGCACATCCTGACGCTGTCGCCGCCGATCCGGATGGAATCGGAGTGGCTGAAGCCGACCGCCTACATGATGGCGAAGTATGGAATGACGTTGTGCGCGTTGGGTATCGCCGAAGAGATGCGCGAGGCCGGCATCGCCTCGAACACGCTGTGGCCACGCACCCTCGTCGCCACCGCCGCGGTGCAGAACCTGCTCGGTGGTGACGAGGCGATGGCCAAGGCCCGCAAGCCCGAGGTGTACTCCGACGCCGCATACGCCATCTTCAACAAGCCGGCCCGCGAATACACCGGGCAGAGCCTGCTGTGCGAGGACGTGCTGCTCGACTCCGGCGTCACCGACCTGTCGGTGTACAACTGCACCCCGAACGCCGAGCTCGGCGTCGACCTGTGGGTGGACACCCCCAACCCGCCCGGATACACCGGCCCCTAATCAGTGGCCGGGCAGATCTCGACACCCGTGACCATCGGCGGCCACGCCACCGTCACCTCGACGAGTGCGGCCAGCGGCGCGACCGCGGGAAATGCCCGGTCCCACTGTTTCTGTACCTGCTGCACCGCATGGGGGTGCAGAAACGTCCAGGCCATCCCGATCAGCAGGTACGGCAGCGCCAGCCACAGCAGGAATTCGGTCATCGCACCGACGCTGACGCGCCGGCTGAGCAAGCGGCGCATCAGATCAGCGCCCCGTCCCGGCGAATCTGCCTGCGTACGTAGGCCAGCAGCACGTAGCTTCCGGCCTGCCGCACGAACAGCGGCAGGAACCGGTTGACGAGAGCGACCAGCCGGAACAGCGTTTCGAACAGATACTGCCGGCCGCTGCCCCACGACATGCGCATCGCGTCGCGGAACACCGGCGCCAGGAAGCCTCCGGTCAGGAATGCCAGCAGTGGCCGAAATGGCAGGGCCAGAACCGGATTGATCATCTTGAGGCGCACGAGATCCGTCAGGTAAGCACGGACGGTGTCATCCATGGCGACCTTGGCGCAGGCCGCGGTCCAGTAGTCGTCGAACTCGGCCCTGGTGGCCGGCCACTGGTCGGCGGTGACCTGCAGCGTGGTGCCCAGCGGGGCGGCCGACCGGTAGAACTGTTCGGCCAGTTCGGGTGTCAGCTCGCCGCGCAGCAGTTGGTAGACGTCCTCCATGCCGACGAACAGGCACGCGGCGACCCACATCTGCAGGTCGCGGTCAAAAGCGTTGTAGCGCACCGGGCTGTCCGGACCGGACTGCACCTGGCGGTGCGCGGTGTCGACGGCCTTGCGCATAGCCGTGCGGTCCTCGTCATTGCCGAGGATGGCCACCGCGAGGTACTGGAACGTGGTGCGGGCGCGCTTCCACGGATGTTTGAGCAGGTTCCCCGAATCGACCTTGCTCTCGACGACACCGTGCCCGACACCCGGCCAGGACAGCTGCATGATGACGTTGGCCGCACTGGCCGCCGCGCCCCAGAAATCGGCGGCGTCGGCGATGGTCACCGGGTACTCGTCCCAGCGCGCGGTGCGGCGCCGAATCTGGATACGGCAGTCCGCGAGGGCCAGGGCAGGTGAATCGCCGGTCATGGCAGGCACATGTTCGTCAGCAGCAGCATCGGCCAGAACACCACGGTCCGGGCGAAGACCAGTACGCGCTCGAGGCCGTGCGCCGCCTCGAAGGCGCCGGTGTGGGTCACGGCCCACAGCACACCGAGCACCAGGTACGGCGCGGCGAGCATCGCTGCGGTGCCGAGCCACTCCGCGATCGTCATCTCGAAACTGAATATGCCCGGTGCGGGTTCTTCGTCGTCGGTCATGGTGCTTTCAACCTAGGCATACAGTGGCGGCATGTCGACGTGGTCAGTCGGACGGTACGAAGCCGTCGCCGAATTCATCTCCCCCATCGCCGTCGAGGTGGTGGCCGCGGTACCGCACGGCGCCGGCACCGCATTGGTCGATCTGGCCTGTGGAACCGGTAATGCGTCGCTGCACGCCGCCGGCCTCGGTGCCCGGGTCACAGGTGTCGACATCACGCCGGAGCTGCTGGCCATCGCCGAGGCCAAGCCCGGCGGCGACGCCGTCGAGTGGGTGGCCGCCGACGCGTCGGCCACCGGCCTGCCCGACGCCTCCTTCGACACCGCGGTGTCCAACATGGGCATCATCTTCGTCGAACCGACCGCGATGGTCGCCGAGCTGGCGAGGCTGCTCAAACCCGCTGGCACTCTCGGGTTTTCGACATGGGTCAAGGCCGGCGACAACCCGTTCTTCACCCCGGTCGTCGAGGTGTTGGGCCAACCGGAGCCGGGCCCGTACTCACCCGATCAGTGGGGCGTGCCCGAGCTCGTCCACGAGCGGCTCGATCCCGATTTCGCCGATGTCGCCATCGAAAGCGGCACCCTCACCTGGAGATTCGGCTCGGTGGACGACGCCGTCCGCTTCGTCACCGACGAATCACCCATGCACGTCACCACGTTGACCTACCTGGACGACGAGACCAGGAGCCGGCTCATCGGGGCCTTCACCGCGGCGTTCACCGCACACGAAGCCGCCGACGGCACCGTCGCCTTCGACGCGCCGTACGCGGTGATCACGGCACGCCGCCGCTGAAATCAGTTGGCCTGGTAGAGAATTCCCCGGGCGATGGCCTCGCGGATCTCCGGCAGCGCGGCCTCGGCCAGCGCGTCGGCGTCCACCCCGTGATGCGCGGCCAGCAGTCCGATGAGCGTGCCCAGCGGCACCTCACCGCGGCACCCGGCCAGCAGCGCCGTGAACACCTCGTCCACCCCGAGCACCGCACCCGGCCCGCCGGGACGACGGACCGCGCATCCGATCTCCTGCCAGCCGTCCGGCCCCGGCAGTGAATGCTGTTCCAGCAGTACCGGAGCGGTCGACAGGCGGGCAGCCAGCAGCGCGTCGTCCGAGGTGTCACGCAGGTAGGCGCGACGGGCGAAGAACGCCTCCACCTCGATGCCCGTGATGGGTTCGTCGGTGATCTCCTCGAGGATCTGCTCGGGTGCCTCACCGGGACGCGGCACACGCAGCGAGATCAGTCCCATGCCGATCCCGGTGATGCCCTCGGCGTCGAACCAGTCCAGCCAGTCGGCGCCGCGCTGCGCGATCTGTTCCGCGGACTCCCCCGCGTCGGCCAGCCACAGCGACACATAGCTGACCGGGTCGGCCAGTTCGCGCTGCACCACCCAGGCGTGCAACCCGGTACCCGCCAGCCACTCCTGCACCCGGGACCGCCAATCATCTTCCCGGACAATCCAATTGGCCATGATCTGCGCGGTGCCGCCGGGGGTCAGGTAGTTGCCGACGTTCTCGATGATGGTGCGGCACAGCCCATCTCCGGCGACCCCCGAATCGCGGTAGATGTAGTCCTGGGCGCCCGCGCCCACCACGAACGGCGGGTTGGACACGACCAGGTCGAACCGTTCCCCCGCCACCGGCTCGAACAGGCTGCCGGGCCGCATGTCCCAGGACATGCCGTTGATGCCCGCGGTCGCCCGCGCCAGTGTCAGTGCCCGCGGGTTGGTGTCGGTGCCCACGATGTCGGCGCAGTGCCCGTTCAGGTGCAGCGCCTGGATGCCGCAGCCGGTACCCAGATCGAGCGCGCGCTGCACCGGGGTGCGAATCACGGCCCGCGCCAACGACATCGACGCACCACCGATGCCGAGCACGTGCTCATGCTCGACCGGCCCGCCGCGCAGAGCGGCATCCTGGTCGGAGACGACGTAGAAATCGCGTTCACCATCACTGTGCGGCCGGATGTCGAGGGCCGCCCTGACGGTGTCGCCCACCTCCTCCAGCACGCCGGCCGCCGCCAATTCGGCCAGACCGGCCGACGGGAACGCCGCCCGCACCTGATCGGCCGGTTCGTCGGTGCCCAGCAGGAACAATCGCACCAGCGTGGCCAGGCGGCCGCCGCCGGCAGTCGCGCGCAGCGCCGGCCACCACACGCCCCGGCCCATCGCGGCGTTCGCGTCGTCGCCGAGCAGTTCGGCCACGCCGTCGGTGGTGTAGCCGGCCGAGCGCAGGTCAGCGCCGAGGGCTTCCACCAACAGCGGGTCCAGGGCGGTCAAAACAGCGTCCCTTCGGATTCGTTGTCGGCGGGCTCGATGAGTTCGGGGCCGTTGTTGCGAATGCTGTTGACCAACTTGGACACCTCACGGGTGACGATGCGGTCCAGGTCGCCGTGCCCGCGCAACAGCCCCTCGTCGATGGGTGCGTCGGGATCGAGCCAACGGTCCCAGTCACGGGCGCTGATGGTCAGTGGCATGCGGTCGTGGATACCGGCCAGCGGCCCGACCGACTCCGTCGTGATGATGGTGCAGCTGACGAGCGGCAGGCTGTCCTTGGGCGCGCCGGCCGGCCGCCACGTCGACCACAGACCCGCCATGAAGAGCAGGTCGTCGTCCGCGGCGTGCATGTAGAACGGCGTCTTCGTGGCCTTCTTGCCGTCGGCGGCCGGGTTGGGCCGCCACTCGTACCAGCCGTCCATCGGGACGAGGCAGCGCTTCGACTTCGCCGATCCGCGGAACGCCGGCGACGTGGTCAGCGTCTCGGCACGCGCGTTGATCAGCAGCGGCCCCTTGGTGTCCGGCGCGCCGTCGGCCGTGGTCTTGACCCACGGAGGGATCAGGCCCCAGCGCATCGACCGCACCCGGCGGGTGGGCTCGTCGTCAGGCTCGGAATGCCGCCGCACCACGGTGCTGATCGTCGTGGTGGGCGCCACGTTGTAGTTGGCCGACGGCAGGGTGCCGCCCTGTTCACCGCCGTCTTTGGCGGCGTCCGACGCCTTGGCATTCGTCTCGTCGAGAGCCTGGATCTTCTCGGCCAGCAGCGCCGGGTCGGTGGTGACTGCAAATCGCCCGCACATACCAGGCAGGATAGGGGCATGGAACTCTGGCCCGCACCGTCGGTGACCGGTCCGGTGCAGGCCACTGTCACCGTGCCGGGATCGAAGTCGCAGACCAACCGAGCGCTGATCTTGGCAGCCCTGGCCACACCGCAGGGCACCTCGACCATCAGCGGCGCGCTGCGCAGCCGCGACACCAACCTGATGATCGGCGCACTGCAGGCGCTGGGCGTGACGATCACCGGTGACGGCACCGAACTGACCGTCGGTGGCGCCATCTCCCCCACCGGCGACGTGCGCATCGACTGCGGGCTCGCCGGCACCGTGCTGAGGTTCGTCCCGCCGGTCGCCGCGCAAGGCACCGGACGCGTCATCTTTGACGGCGACGAGCAGGCCAAGACCCGTCCCATCACGCCCCTGCTGGACGCGATGCGCGGTCTCGGCGTCGACATCGACGGCGACGGCATGCCGTTCACCGTGTCGGGCACCGGGTCGGTGGCCGGCGGCGAGGTGCGGATCGACGCGTCGTCGTCGTCGCAGTTCGTGTCCGGACTGTTGTTGGCGGGAGCCACTTTCCGCGACGGTTTGACAGTGATCCACACGGGTGCGACGGTGCCGTCGCAGCCGCACATCGAGATGACCATCACGATGCTGCGCGAGGCGGGCGTCGAGGTCGACCACAGCGAGCCGAACCGTTGGCACGTGGCGTCGGGCCCGATCGCGGCGCGGCACTGGGCCATCGAACCCGACCTGTCGAATTCGGTGCCGTTCCTGGCCGCCGCCGCGGTGACGGGCGGCACGGTGCGGCTGGCCCACTGGCCGCAGCAGAGCGTGCAGCCGACCGCTGACGTCCTGGAGCTACTGGGCAAGCTGAATACCGTTGTCCAGGTGGTCGATTCGTTCCTGGAGGTCCGGGGCGCGCAGAGCTACGGCGGCTTCGAGGCCGACCTGAAGGCCGTCGGCGAGCTGGCGCCGTCGATGGCCGCGCTCGCCGCGCTGGCCAGCGAGGGTTCGGTGTCGACGCTGTCGGGAATCGCGCATCTGCGTGGGCACGAGACCGACCGCCTGGCCGCGCTGACCGCCGAGATCAACGGGCTGGGCGGCCAGTGCCGCGAGACCGACGACGGTCTGGTGATCACGGCGGTGCCGCTGCACGGCGGCCTCTGGCGGTCCTACGCCGACCACCGCATGGCCACCGCCGGCGCGATCATCGGGCTGCGGGTGCCCGGCGTCCAGGTGGAGGACATCGCCACCACGGCCAAGACACTGCCAGACTTCCCCGGTATGTGGGCCGACCTGCTGGCCGGGAAATAGCTTGCGGGAGTACGACGAATCCGATGTCCGGGTGCGCTCGGGCAAAGGTTCGCGGCCGCGTACCAAGAACCGGCCGACCCACGCCGACGCGCGCGAGGCCATGGTCGTCACCGTCGACCGCGGCCGGTGGGGCTGTGCGCTGGACGGCAATCCCGACCACATTGTCACCGCGATGCGGGCCCGCGAACTGGGCCGCACCCCGATCGTGGTCGGCGACTCGGTGGGCATCGTCGGCGATCTGTCCGGCAAGCCCGACACCCTGGCGCGCATCGTCCGCCGCGACGAGCGCCGAACGGTGCTGCGCCGCACCGCCGATGACACCGACCCCACCGAACGCGTGGTGGTCGCCAACGCCGACCAGTTGTTGATGGTGGTCGCGCTGGCCGATCCGCCGCCGCGTGCCGGGCTGGTGCAGCGTGCCCTCATCGCCGCGTACGTCGGTGGGCTGCGGCCCATCCTGTGCCTGACCAAGCAGGACCTGGCTCCCGCCGAACCGTTCGCCGCCGAGTTCACCGGCCTGGATCTGACGATCATCACCGCCGGCCGCGACGACCCGCTCGACGCCGTGGCGCCCCTGCTCGAAGGTCAGATCACGGTGCTGCTCGGCCACTCCGGTGTCGGCAAATCGACGCTGGTGAATCGCCTTGTGCCAGAAGCAGACCGGGCCACCGGTGACGTGTCGGGCGTCGGCAAGGGCAAGCACACCTCGACGCAGTCGGTGGCGCTGCCGCTCGACGACGGCTGGGTCGTCGACACACCGGGTATCCGCTCGTTCGGGCTGGCGCACATCAAGCCCGACGACGTGCTGATGGCTTTTTCCGACCTCGCCGAGGCCATCGAGGACTGCCCCCGCGGCTGCGGGCACATGGGCCCACCGGCGGACCCAGAGTGCGCGCTGGACGCGCTCACCGGACCGGCCGTCGACCGCGTCGCGGCGGCCCGTCGTCTCCTCGCGGTCCTGAACGAGCCGACGTACTAACGCGTCACCAGCATCGTCGCGCGGTAGTCCGGCAGCGGGATGGTGCCCGGCGTCTCGGGATACGGGTCCAGCGACCGTAATTCGACGGTGAACCCGCCGACCGTCTCGGTCAGGTGAGTCTGCCCCGGCGCGGGGTTGGTGTTGAACTCCAGCGTGGCCGGCTGCCGGCCGTCGGGCGTGACGGTGACCGCGATCCGGGCCGCACCCGTCCAGACACACGACACTCGCTTCGGGCAGCGCGAATCATCGAGCACCCGATCGAATTTCAGCCGCAGTGGCGCGGTGTCGACCGCTGAGCCGTCAATTACCGCGGACTGCCCGCCGGCGAGGACGAACTCGTGGCCCAGTTGCACGGCGGCGGTGTCGGGCCGCGCCTGCCCCGGCGAGCAGGCGACGGCGAGCGCCACTGCCAGAAGGACCGCAGGGAAACGTGAAAACCCCCAAAACCGGGCGGTTTTGGGGGTTTTCACGACTGCTTTACGCGGCGGCTGCGGCGCGCTTGGCCCGACGGCGGCTGCGCACGGCGGCGATGGCCGTCTTCAGACCGCGCTTGTTGCCGGTCGCCGGGTCGATGGCGCCGAAGCTCTCGTCGAGCTCGACGAACATCCGCTCGCTCCGGGTCTCCGGGGCATCGTCGACGGTGTCGGTCAGGTACTTGTTCGGCACCGACAGCTTGGCGATGGTGCGCCACGTCTTGCCGTACTGCACCAGGAAGTTCCCGGTGGTGTAGGGCAGGTCGTACTTCTCGCACAGCGCCCGAACGCGGATCGAGATCTCGTACAGCCGGTTGCTGGGCAGGTCCGGGTACAGGTGATGCTCGATCTGGTGGCTCAGGTTGCCGCTCATGAAGCGCAGCACGGGACCCGAGTTGAAGTTGGCGCTGCCCAACATCTGGCGCAGGTACCACTCGCCCTTGGATTCGCCGACCATGTCGGTCTTGGTGAACTTCTCGGCGCCATCGGGGAAATGGCCGCAGAAGATCACCGCGTTGGCCCACACGTTGCGGATGACGTTGGCCAGGAAGTTGGCCTTCATCGTCGACTTGAACGTGGCGCCCGGTGACAGGGACGTGAGCGCGGGGTACGCGACGTAGTCCTTGCCCAGCTGATGCGCGGCCTTGGTGCCGAACTCACGCACGCGGATCATCGTGGCCTTGCGGTCGTCGCGGCCCTTGAAGATCTTGCCGAGCTCCAGGTGCTGCAGACCCACGCCCCACTCGAACAACAACGCCAGGACGGTGTTGAACCCGAGGTTGAACAGGTGATGGGGCTTCCAGCGGATGTCCCGGGTGACGCGAATGAGGCCGTAGCCCACATCGTCGTCCATCCCGAGGATGTTCGTGTACTTGTGGTGCATGAAGTTGTGGGTGAACCGCCAGTGCTTGGAGACGCCGTTCATGTCCCACTCCCACGTCGAGGAGTGAATCTCGGGATCGTTCATCCAGTCCCACTGGCCGTGCATGACGTTGTGGCCGATCTCCATGTTCTCGATGATCTTGGCCACGCCCAGGGTGCTTGCCCCGGCCCACCAGTACGACCGCTTCGAGCTGCGCAACAGCAGCAGGCGGCCGGCCACTTCGAGAGCACGTTGTGCCGCGATGGTGCGGCGGATGTAGCGCGCGTCGCGAACGCCGCGGCTTTCCTCGATGTCTTGCCGGATCGCGTCCAGCTCGACGCCCAGAGCCTCGATATCGGCTTCGGTCAAGTGCGTGAATTCAGGTACGTCAGTGACTGCCATATCGACCTCCTTCCAGTTACCTACGCTAGCGTAACCTACTCAACCGTAGGTTGCTAGACAGCAAATTCTATATTTCCCAGATCTGCGGTTTTGTTAAATATCCAACACACAGTCGCCGGCCGCAGCCGAAACGCACGTCTGCACCCGACTGCCCGGTTCCCGTTCCGCTCCGGTCCGCAGATCGCGTGCGTGACCCTCCAGCAAACTCACCACGCAGGACTGGCAGATACCCATCCGGCAACCGAACGGCATCTGCACGCCGGCCTGCTCGCCGGCCTCCATCAGCGATGTCGCCGCGTCGGCGACGACGGTCTTTCCGCTGCGTTCGAAGGTCACCGAACCACCGGTGCCCTCGACCGCAGCCCGGGACGCCGCGAAGCGCTCCAGGTGCAGGCGCACCCCGAGCCCCGCCGCCGCGTATTCACGCTCGGCGTCGTGGAGCATGGCCTCCGGGCCACACGCCCACGCTTCGCGCGTCCGCCAGTCGGCGACTTCCTCGTCCAGCTTCGACAGGTCCAGGCGTCCCTCGGTACGAGTGGCCCGCACCCGCAACTGGTAGCTCGGGTGAGCCTCGGCCAGCTTCGCCAACTCGTCGGCGAAGATGACGTCGGCCGCGGTCGGGGCCGAGTGCAGGTGGACGATGTCGGTGATCTGGTCCCGGCGCGCGAGGGTGCGCAGCATCGACATCACCGGGGTGATGCCCGACCCGGCGGTCAGGAACAGCACCTTGCCCGGCGCGGGATCCGGCATGACGAACTCGCCCTGCGGCGCGGCCAGCCGCACGATGGTGCCGGGCGCCACGCCACCGACCAGGTGGGTCGACAGGAAGCCCTCGGGCATGGCCTTCACCGTGATGGTGATGGTGTGGTCGCCGCGCGATTCCACCGGGCTCGAGGTCAGCGAGTACGAGCGCCACCGCCAACGGCCGTCCACCAGCAAGCCGATGCCGATGTACTGCCCCGGGTGGTAATCGAACGAGAAGCCCCAGCCCGGCTTGATCACCAGGGTTGCCGAATCCTCGGTCTCGCGGCGCACCTCGACGACCTTGCCGCGCAGCTCCCGTGCCGACCACAGCGGATTGACCAGCTTGAGGTAGTCATCCGGCAGCAGCGGTGTGGTGATGCGCCCGACGAGCGTGCGCAGCGCGTGCCACCCCGGCCGTTCCTTGGCGCCGGCAACCTTGGGCCGCACCGTGTCGACCACATTGGCCGAGACCTTGATGGTGTTCTTGGCCACGTTCACTCCCGCTCGGTTGGTCGTCCTAACCTACGGTACCGTAACCTACGCACAAGTAGCTACCCCTGCAAGCCAGGGACAAGGGCTATAGAAGCTCCAACAAAAACGGTAACTCCTGAGCGGCGTACCACGCCAGATCATGATCCTGAGCATCTCCGACAGTGAGCTCGGCGTCCTCGTCACCGAGGTCGGCGGCGTCGACGACGGCCACCGCAGCAAGCACCGCCGGCTCGGCCGCCGAGTTGTCGACGTACGCCGCGATCACGTCGGCCAGCTTGACCGGCCCGGCCAGGCGCACCACCGCGTCGTCCAGATCCGGGCGAACCGTCACTTCTTCGGCCTCGGCCACCAGCACCGCCCGCCGCGGCGGCAACCCGGCTTCCTCGCCGACCCCTTCGCCGGCCAGCAGCCGCAGTGACGCCAGCGCGGCTTCCTGCAGCGCGATCTCGCCGAGCTCGTCCTCGTCGCCGTGCGCGTAGGCCTCACGCAACGTCGGCGTCACGGCGAACGCAGTACCGCTGCGGGCCGGCATCACCCCGTCTGCCACGAGTTGCGACAGCATCGCCAGGGTCGCCGGAATATAGACACGCACCAGGGCACTCTAGAGGGATCTCTCGGGATCGCCCATCAGCTCGGCCACGTGATCTGGCACATAGGTGGTGAGTTCGCGTGAGGGCCGGATGTACGTCCCGGTGATGACCGGACGCTCCGGCAGCTCCACCTTCGGATGGTCGACCGGCTCGTACGGGATCGTCGACAGCAGATGCGCGATCATGTTCAGCCGCGCGTGCTTCTTGATATCGGATTCGACGACGAACCACGGGCTCTGCGGGGTGTCGCAGTGGACCATCATCTCGTCCTTGGCCCGCGAGTAGTCCTCCCAGCGATACACCGATTCGAGGTCCATGGGCGAGAGCTTCCACTGCCGGACGGGGTCGTTCAGGCGCGACCGGAACCGCTTCAGCTGTTCGCCATCGGACACCGAGAACCAGTACTTGCGCAGGATGATGCCGTCATCGATCAGCATCTGCTCGAAGATCGGGGTCTGCCGCAGGAACAGCGCGTGCTCCTGCGGGGTGCAGAACCCCATCACCTTTTCGACGCCGGCCCGGTTATACCAGGACCGGTCGAACAGCACGATCTCGCCTTTCGCCGGCAGGTGCGCGATGTAGCGCTGGTAGTACCACTCGCCCCGCTCCCGGTCGCTCGGCGCCGGCAGCGCCGCGACGCGCGCGATACGCGGACTCAGGTATTCGGTGATGCGCTTGATGGTGCCGCCCTTGCCCGCGGCATCGCGCCCCTCGAAGACGATGACGATGCGGGCACCGGTGGCACGCACCCACTCCTGCAGCTTCACCAACTCGGTCTGCAGCCGGAAGATCTCGGCTTCGTACACCTCGTTGGGAATCTTGCGGGCCTTCCTGGACGCCATCAGCGCGCCACCTCGCGCAGCTCGTCGAGCGCCTCGCGCAACAGGCTCGGGAACACGTCGACGTCGCTCATGGCCTCGCGGTCGGCGTTGATGCCGTAGTAGAGGCTGCCGTTGTACGACGTGATGCCGAGCGCCAGCACCTGGTTGTTCAGCAGCGGCGGCACCGCGTACGTGTCCAGCAGCTTGGTGCCCGCGACGTACATCTGCTTCTGCGCGCCGGGGACGTTGGTGATCAACAGGTTGAACTGGCGCGCCGGGAAGCTGGTCGCGACCCGGGTGCCCATGGCGTGCAGCGTCGGCGGCGCGAAACCCGACAGCGTGACGATGGTGCGCGCGTCGACCGGGGTGGTCGTCGTGGCCTGGGTCTCGGTGGCGTGCGCGATCTGGGACAGCCGGACGAGCGCGTTGTTCTCGCCCACCGGCAGGTCGACCAGGAACGGTGTCACCTCGCTGATCGCCTGGCCGGGGCCGGCGGTCTCCAGATGGTCGGTTTCGGGATAGACAGACATCGGCGCCATGGCCCGCACTGTCAGGCCCGTCGACACCGATTGACCGCGGGACATCAGCCAGTTCCGCAGCGCGCCGGTCACCACCGACAGCACCACGTCGTTGACGTCGCAGTCGAAGCGCGTCCGTAGCTGGCGGTACTCCTCCAGCTCGTGTTTGGCGACGGTGAATCGCCGGTTGCGGGACACGGTGGCGTTCAGCGGACTGCTCGGGGCGGTGCCCCGGACCAGCGTGCGGGCCATGTCGATGACGCGCCGGCCGGCCTCGACGAACTGTTCGGTGCTGGAGATCATGTCCGCCGCCGCCGACTGCACGGCGGCCAGCTGTGCCGTCGGGCGTGTGATCCACTCCCCGATGGCGCCCAGCAGCAGCGAGGCGTCGCTGGGTTCGCGGCCCGGGATCCAGATGTCCTCGCCGAACTCGGGCGGCTTCTGCGTGCGGTCGGCGATGACGTGCCCAATCTCCAGCGCCGTCATGCCGTTGACGAGCGCCTGGTGGGTCTTGGTGTAGATCGCCAGGCGATTGTCAGAGAGGCCTTCGACCAGGCACATCTCCCACAACGGCCGGGTCTTGTCCAGCGGTCGCGAGCCCAGCCGGGCCACCAGATCATGAAGCTGAGCGTCACTGCCCGGGGACGGCAGCGCCGAGCGCCGGATGTGATAGGTGATGTCGAAGTCGCGGTCGTCGACCCAGACCGGCCGGGCCAGGCCGAGCGTGACCTCGCGGACCTTCTGCCGGTAGCGCGGGATCTGCGGCAGCCTGGCCTCGACGGTCGCCAGCAGCGTCTCGTAGCTCAGGCCGGCCCGCGGCTTACGCAGAATGGACAGCGTCCCGACGTACATGGGTGTCGATGAGTCTTCCAGCCCGTAGAACGACGCGTCCGACGCCGACAACCGGGTCACCATGCAGCCCGCTCTCCTTCACCCCTGGCGGATCGACCCCGTCACGGTATCCCCGGGACCGGTCCCCCGCAGCACCGGATCGGCGAATTGGCGTCGAGCACCTGGTGAAACCGGTGCGATGATTTAGCGGTCTGCAACTCTCCAGCAGATGCGTCACGCACCTGACCGACGGCTGGAGAGATTTCATGACCGCATCAACCCGCATCGACATCGACCTCACGGCGCCGATCGTCGACTACGAGCCTGCGCCGATCGAGACCGGCGCGGCGGTGCGTGCCCCCAACCGACTGCAGGTGGTGGCCGATCCCGAACCGGACTGCGCGACCGTATCCGCCGTCGTATCTCGGCACGAGGTCGCGCCGCCCACGGCCGCGCTGATGTTCGCCGACGCCGCCCTGCGCCGGGTCCTGGAGGTCAGCGACCGGCGCCGGCCGATGGCGCAGCTGCGTCCGCTGGTCACCTCGACACTGTTCGACGCCATGTCGTCATGGCCCCACCACAACCGGAGCGACGGCACGGCAGCGCTGCGCAAGGTGCGGCTACGCACCGCCCGTGAACAGGACGGGTTGCCCACGGCCGCCGAGGTGTTCGCCACCTTCAGCCGCGGGCCACGTCTGCACGCCGCCGCCGGACGCATCGAAATGCTCGGCGGGCGTTGGCAATTCGTGGCCCTGCAGCTGGGTTGAGCGGGTTACCGCCGCTTCTGCTTGCGCGCGGCCTCACGGCGTTCCCGACGCGAGCCCGGGCCCGCCGCGTGCCGGCCACCCTCGCGACGCACCTCCGCGGACCCGTCCTCTGCTGGACCGCTGTAGGTCATGGCCGGGGCCTTGTCCTCAATTCCCTTGGCGCGCAACGCGGCCGGTGCGGCCTGCTCTTGGGCGGCGTTCTGCTCGGCCTCCGCGGCGAACTGCGCGAGCCCCTGCGGCGCGGCGACCGGGGCCACCTGCGGCGCCTGCTGAGCCTCGACCTGCACGTTGAACAGGAAGCCGACCGACTCCTCCTTCAAGCCTTCGAGCATGCCCGTGAACATGTCGAAGCCCTCGCGCTGGTACTCGACCAGCGGGTCGCGCTGCGCCATGGCCCGCAGGCCGATGCCCTCCTTGAGGTAGTCCATCTCGTAGAGGTGCTCGCGCCACTTGCGGTCGATGACGTTCAGCAGGACGCTGCGCTCCAGCTGCCGCATGGCACCGGGACCGGCGATGGCCTCCAGGTCGGCTTCGCGCTTGGCATAAGCCTTTTCGGCATCGGCGATCAGCGCCTCACGCAGCTCGTCCTGCGTCAGCTCGCCCGGCTCGCCGACCTCGTCGGAGTCGATCAGGTTGTGATAGTCCAGGCCCACCGGGTACAGCGTCTTGAGCGCGTCCCACAGCTTGGCCAGATCCCAGTCCTCGGCGTAGCCCTCGGCGGTGGCGCCGTCGACGTAGGCGGTGATGACGTCGACCAGCATCTTGTGCGCCGTGTCCTGGACGTCCTCACCCTCGAGGATCGCCTTGCGCTCGCGGTAGATGACCTTGCGCTGCTGGTTCATCACCTCGTCGTACTTGAGGACGTTCTTGCGGACCTCGAAGTTCTGCCCTTCGACCTGGGTCTGCGCGCTCTTGATCGCGCGGGTCACCATCTTGGCCTCGATCGGCACGTCGTCCGGCAGGTTCAGCCGGGTCAGCAGCGCCTCGAGGGTGGCGCCGTTGAAGCGGCGCATCAGCTCGTCGGACAGCGACAGGAAGAACCGGGACTCGCCCGGGTCACCCTGACGGCCCGAGCGACCGCGGAGCTGGTTGTCGATACGACGGGACTCGTGGCGTTCGGTGCCCAGCACGTAGAGGCCACCGACCTCGCGGACCTTCTTGGCCTCCTCCTCGACCAGCTGCTTGACCTTCGGCAGCTCCTCGTGCCAGGCCGCCTCGTACTCCTCCGGGGTCTCGACCGGGTCCAGACCGCGCTTGCGCAGCCGCGCGTCGGTAATGAAGTCGACGTTGCCGCCCAGCACGATGTCGGTACCACGACCGGCCATGTTGGTGGCGACCGTGACGGCCTTCAGCCGGCCCGCCTCGGCGATGATGCTCGCCTCCTGCTCGTGGTACTTGGCGTTGAGCACGTTGTGCGGGATGCGGCGCTTGGTGAACTGCTTGGACAGGTACTCCGACCGCTCGACGCTGGTGGTACCGATCAGGACCGGCTGGCCCTTCTCGTAGCGCTCCTGCACGTCGTCGACGACGGCGATGTACTTGGCCTCTTCGGTCTTGTAGATGAGGTCGGACTGGTCCTGGCGGATCATGGTCCGGTTGGTGGGGATCTGCACCACGCCGAGCTTGTAGATCTCGTGCAGCTCGGCGGCCTCGGTCTCCGCGGTACCGGTCATGCCGGACAACTTGTCGTAGAGCCGGAAGTAGTTCTGCAGCGTGATGGTGGCCAGGGTCTGGTTCTCGGCCTTGATCTCGACGTGCTCCTTGGCCTCGATGGCCTGGTGCATGCCCTCGTTGTAGCGGCGGCCGACCAGCACGCGGCCGGTGAACTCGTCGACGATGACGACCTCGCCGTCGCGGACGATGTAGTCCTTGTCGCGCTGGAACAGTTCCTTGGCCTTGATGGCGTTGTTCAGGTAGCTGACCAGCGGCGAGTTGGCGGCCTCGTAGAGGTTGTCGATGCCCAGCTGGTTCTCGACGAACTCCACGCCGGCTTCGTGCACACCGATGGTGCGCTTGCGGATGTCGACCTCGTAGTGGACGTCCTTCTCCATGAGCGGCGCGATGCGCGCGAACTCGGTGTACCAGTTCGACGCGCCATCGGCGGGGCCGGAGATGATCAGCGGGGTACGGGCCTCGTCGATGAGGATCGAGTCGACCTCGTCGACGATGGCGAAGTTGTGGCCGCGCTGGACCATGTCGTCGACCGAGTGCGCCATGTTGTCGCGCAGGTAGTCGAAGCCGAACTCGTTGTTGGTGCCGTAGGTGATGTCGGCGTTGTACGCGGCGCGACGCTCCTCCGGCGTCAGCTGCGACAGGATCACCCCGACCTCCAGGCCGAGGAAGCGGTGCACGCGGCCCATCCACTCGCTGTCGCGCTTGGCCAGGTAGTCGTTGACGGTGACGACATGCACACCCTTGCCGGAGAGCGCGTTGAGGTAGGCCGGGAGTACACAGGTCAGGGTCTTGCCCTCACCGGTCTTCATCTCGGCGACGTTGCCGTAGTGCAGCGCGGCGCCGCCCATCACCTGGACGTCGAAGTGGCGCTGGTCCAGCACGCGCCAGGCCGCCTCGCGAGCGACGGCGAAGGCCTCGGGCAGCAGGTCGTCGAGCGATTCGCCACCGGCGATGCGCTTCTTGAACTCTTCGGTCTTGGCGCGCAGCTCGTCGTCCGACAGCTTCTCGACGTCATCGGACAAGGTGTTGACATAGTCGGCGACCTTTTGCAGGCGCTTGACCATGCGGCCTTCACCGATGCGGAGCAACTTCGACAGCACGCTTTTCCCCTGTGGGTCTGGAACGGATATACGTCAGCGGGTTAGACGTGACCATCGTAGGTGACCGGCGGAATCGGCAGATAAGAGTGCGCCCCCGGCGGTTCGGCCGGGGGCGCATCAGCGGGACCTCAGGACAGACGGATCAATCCGTAGTCGTAGGCATGTCTGCGGTAGACCACCGTCGGCCGGTCGCTCTCCTTGTCGTGGAACAGGAAGAAGTCGTGTCCGACAAGCTCCATCTCGTAGAGCGCATCATCGACCGTCATCGGGTTGGCCGGGTGCTCCTTGACGCGGACCACCTGACCGGGCACGTGGTCGTCGACCTCGGCGGCTGCGGTCTGGTTCGGCACCTCGGGCAGGTCCTCGGGCGGGACGATGGACGTCGCCTCGGCGAGCCCCACCGGCGTCTTGTCGCCATAGTGGATCTTGCGGCGGTCCTTGCTGCGCCTGAGCCGGTTCTCGAGTTTGCTCACGGCCCCCTCGAGGGCGGCGTAGAAGCTGTCGGCACACGCTTCGCCGCGCACCACCGGACCGCGACCGCGTGCCGTGATCTCGACATGCTGGCAGTTCTTGCGCTGGCGGCGGTTCTTCTCGTGGTCGAGTTCGACGTCGAACAGGTAGATGGTGCGATCGAAGCGCTCCAATCGAGCGAGCTTCTCGGAAACGTAGATGCGGAAGTGTTCGGGGACCTCGACGTTGCGGCCCTTGACGACGACGTCGGCGTGCGGCTCGGGCGCAGGCTCGGTGTCGTCGGCAAACATGGTCGAGCGGGCAGAATCCACGGATTGGGTTGTCATGCTTAGCAACTCGCTTCTCTCTCGCAGTGCACGTGTGGCTCTTCTTGCACACGGTCTGAACTACGCGCCGAGCGGGTCTGCAAGTCGCCGCAGCCCGGCGCAAGGTGTTGAGTACTCACCTCCTACCGCTGTCAGCGATTTGGTACCGAGTGAATATGTCGGTACCGCCGTGAGGCTTCACGGGTGGTTGCAGCCGACGGTAGTCCGAGTTCACCTAGTCGTGCCACCGATTTCGCATACCGGTTTTGAGAACTTCATATCGAGTTGATGTAGGTACTGCTCCGGCCGTGTCGTACCGTCTCGAGGCTCACGCGTGTGCTATTGCGAGCACCGCCGCCACCTGTGCTCCGGATGTTTGCAGGACCCGAACGGCCTCGGCCGCCGTCGTACCGGTCGTCACCACATCGTCGAACACGACGGTCTCCCCCGCCACCGGTGTGCGCTGCCGAACCCGGCCGCGGATGTTGCGCTGTCGTTGCGCGCTGGAGAGGCCGACGGAGTCTCTGGTGAAGGCCCGCATGACCAACGCCGGCTGGACCGTCACTCCCGGGAGAGCCGCGGCCGCGGCGCGGGCGATCTTCGCGACGGGGTCGCCGCCGCGTCTGCGCGCGGCCAGCGATCTGGTCGGGGCCGGCACCACCGTGAGCGGCGGCACGATCAGGCCCCAGGTGATCAGGGTGCGCAGGGCAGCCGCGACCGCGTCGGCCAGCGGCACGACCAGATCGGTGCGGCCGTGCTCCTTGATCCCGACGACGGCCCGCCTTCTGGCCCCGGCGTAGCGCCCGAGCGCGAAGACGGGCACGCCCGGATCCTCACGCGGCGTGACGACGTGCGGCTCGTCGGGACGGACCGTCAGTTCGGCCGCGCAGGCGGGACACCAGCGGGTCGCCGGTGCGCCACAGCCACCGCATTCGACGGGCAGGACCAGGTCGAGCATGACGTCAGCATGCCGGTGGGGTACGACAGCAGTTGGTGCCGGTTCACCCCCGCCCCTGGCCATATGCTGGGAATCAGCTGAATGGGGGGCAGATGGGGCAGCTCGAAGTTGAAGTGTCGGCGTTGATGGCAGCCTCGGCACGTTTCAAAGACGCGGCGCAGCGACTGCAGGACGGGCTTTCCAGCGTGGATTTGGAAACCACGCAGTTACTGGGATCGGGATGGAAGGGCGGCGCGGCAACAGCTTTCGGGACAGCATGGGACGGCTGGCACAACGGCGCGGGCCAGGTTGTGCGCGGTTTGCAGTCGATGGGTGACATGCTGTCGCTGGCCGGCAAGGAATACGCCAAGACCGACTCGGACAGCGCGGCAGCGCTGCAGTCGGCGATGGGCGGCGGCGGTGCTGCTGCCGGCGGAGGTGGTTCCGGCGGTAGCCCGGGCTCCGGTGCCGGGTCCGGTTCGGGTGCCGGTGCGGCCCAGTCCGGTAGTTCGCCTGGCGGCGCTGGTGGAGCTGAGCAGTTGGCGAGTCTGGCCCAGCAGATGGTGGGCGCGCTGGGGCAGGTCGGCCAGTTGGGCCAAGGGTTGTCCCAGGCCGTAGGACAGGCCGCCCAGTTGGCGACCGGGATCGTGCAGGCCTCGACGCAAGCTGCGGCGCAGGACCAACAAGGTGGCGCGGCGTCCGCTGGCGAGGATGGTGCCGACGACGGCACGACCGGCGGCAACGAAGACGACAGGGACAAGGCCGAGAAGGAGAAAGCCGAAGCCGAGAAGGATCGCGGCAGCGAAACCGATGGCGCGGCAGGGCCATCGGCTGAGCAACCGGGGCTGAAAGCCCCCATCGTCGATGGGCTGTCCGAATCCACAGCGCCCGCCGGCCCACAGCCGGCCCGGCCGCAGACGCGACCCGCTGATGGCCGGGAGGTGTGAGCGTGCTTGTCGTCGATTTCGCGGCAATGGAGGGCGCGATCACCCATCTGGAGCAGTTCGGGAAATCCGTCCAGGAAGTGTTGGAGGACGTCGACCAGGCGATGGCGGTGTTGCACGCCACCTGGCATGGCGAGGCCTCGGACGCCCAGGCCCAGTTTCAGCAGCAGTGGGAGGACGGCGCTCGCCTGATGAACGAGCAGCTGACGAAGTTGAAGGACGTTCTGGCCGGGGCGAAGAAGAACTACACCGACGCTGCCTCCCGAAACGGAGAGATGTGGGATTAGCCGCGGTCGACAGGGGATGCGGTGCCCGGCCGCATTGAAGTTGAACCCGATGCGCTGATCGCCGCGGGTCAGATTGTGCTGGCTGCCGGCGAGCAGTTGGGTGCGCTGTCGGAGGCGGTCAAGCCCATGGTCGCCGAGGGTTTGGCCTCGGGTTTCGACCTCGCCGGATTCAACATGGGCGTGCAGTACGGGCGGCAAAGCCAGGAATTCACCAACACGTTGGCGGGCGCGGCGAACGCATTCAAGAGTGTCGGCTACCGACTGATGGCATCGGGCTACAACTACCGCGATGCCGATGCGGCATCGACGATCGGCGGGTCGGGGCCTTCTGGAGGGCTCGGCCCTGCGCCGCAGGAATCCCATCCGGGTCAGGCCGCGCGAATGCCGCAGAACTTGCTGGTTCCGCCGCCGCCGAAATGGAACCTGATCACGATGTTCCTGCCGGTGAACACGTGGCCCAACGGCCATGCCGGTTTGATGAAAGTCACTGCTGCGCAGTGGCGCAACTTCGCCAACGGGTTCAAAGTCTTCGATTCCATGCTCACAGCACCGAAAGCAGTGGTCGGCGCCCAACACATCGACGAGTCCGGGAAAATGAAGGAGTCGCTCAACACCCTCGGCGAGAACATCAAGTCCTTGACGGAGATTTCCGACAGCGTCGCCAAGGCGGTCGAGGATTACGCCAACCAGGTGCAGGAAACCCAGAACGCGATCCGCAGAATTCTGAACCGGCTGTCCCTGGACGGTCTGTTCGACGCCGCGAAAGACATCCTCACCGGTGACGGCATGAAACTCGTGCGGGAGGTCGCCGACAACATCAAGGCGTTGTGGCACAACTTCCAAACCAACGTCAAAGCGGTCACGGGACTGCTGGGTGAAGCCCTCACACTGCTCGGCGAAGCGGCCGACGCATTCCAGAGAATGATCCGTCCGGTGCTGATCGCTGTGTTCGGCGACGACGTCGGCGGCGCGTTGGCCGACGGGATCAAGTTCTACACCGATGTACAGGTCGGCTTGATATCAGGACTGGTCGGGACCGTCTCGGGGCTTGTGTCGCTGGCTGATTTCGACACCTGGAAAGGGATGTACGACGTCGCCACGATGATCGCCAAAGATCCGTCCAAGACCGACGACGTGCTCATCGCCATGGGGAAACAGTTTGTCGCGTGGGACAAATGGTCGGGCGATCATCCTGGGCGCGCGTTGGGTGAAGCAGGCTTCAACATCGGGTCGTTGTTCGTGCCCGGCGGCGCGCTCAGCAAGACCGGGTCGGTGGCCAAGGGCGCAAAGCTCGCCAAGGATCTGGCCAGCGGGGAACGCAAGCTGTCCGACCTCGCCAGGTTGGGGCCCCGCAGCCGCGGTTCGGTCGATGCCGGAGACCACGACGGCCTAGAGGGCCTCAGCGATCTCGGCAATCACACCCAGGCCCCACGCTTTGACGCCGGCGCGATGCCCGAGATCGGTGACGCCCCACGGCCACCCACGATCGGTGACCCGCCTGGGGGCACACCGCGCGGGCTGGGTGGGCCGCCGGACCCGCCCGGCCCTGATCACACCCCGGTGCGGCCCGGCGGGGATGGTCCCGGGCAGCATTCGGGCCCGCCGGAGCGCTCATCAGGACCCGCCGATGCGGGGCCGTCCCGCCACGATGGTCCTCAGTCCTCTGGTGGGCCAACACATTCCGGCGACGGGCCGCAATCGAGCAGTGGCCCGGGCAGCAACGGCCAGGGCTCTCACGGCCCCACCTCTGACGGTCCGCGATCGAGTGAACCACCCGCCGCCGCCCACACTCCATCTGATTCGTCGCATGGGCCATCGCAATCGCAGCATTCCCCGCACAACTCCACGGACACAAGCACACACGACCAGGGCAATAGTTCGCCCGCCCACGACCAGCGGGGCAGCCACGACACGACCGGCTCCCGCGACAGCGGCGGCCACACGCCAAGCGACGCCGGGCACCGCGGCGATGCCGACAGTCGCCCCGGTGATCACACCTCCGGCGCGGAGCGCCACTCCGGTAACGGCGAACATCCCGGTAGCCGCGAAAATCCTTCCCCCACAGATCATTCCCGTACTCACGACTCGCCCACCACCGACGGTGCGCACCGCGCCGACCACACCGCGCCGTCGCACGTGACCGATGCTCCTGCTCACCGTGACACCGGCACCAACGCCTCCACCAACTCGCTGGCCAACGCGATGAACATGGGCGGCCCCATGGGCCCCGTCGGCCACCACGCACCCGGTGGCCACAGCACACCCGGTGGCGGCCACAGCGCGAACCCGACCGGCAGTCACACTCCCACCCCCAACACGGAGAGACCCGCGGGGACCCCGACGCCACGCGACACGACCGCGAAGAACCCGCCTCCGCAGCGTCCAACAGACCGCGCTGCCGCCGGACCGGCCCGCGACACCAATCCCAGCCCGCCGGTGAAACCCGCTGCCGCGCAGGGAGAATCACACGCCCCCGAGCACAAACAGCCCAGCACCGAGCAACCCCAGCGACCCTCGAGCCCGAGAGAGCCGGACCACGACCCGGGCCCACGGGCCGGTCAGGGAGCGGAGCATCCGCGGCCCGCCGCCGAGCACCCGCAACCCGCGCCGAGCGGTCCACACACCGAGGACCACCCTCCAAGCGGCACGCCAAACCACGCCGGCGACCGATCCGACGCGCCGCGGCCGGACCCGGTTGATGCGGTGACGCCGGTGCTCGACCGGCACGGCGTGACCCTCGACGAGTTCATCGATTGGCAACGAACGGCCGCGGTCGTCGGTCGCGAACACCTGGCCGAACACTTCAGTCATCAGCAACTGCAGGTGATGTACGAGGCGCGGATGGCCCATCCGCACCCCGGCCCCAACGACACCATTCAGAAGGTCGTCGGCGAAGGAGCCGTCAAGTCCATTCTTGAACAGATCGCCAACCCCGGCTCCAGATTCGGCGGTGGCGGCGAGTACAGGGCCAACGGCGCGGGTGGGTGCGTTTCCGTCGCCTCCGACGCGGCGAAACTCCGCACGCCTTCAGACCTGTTGCACGCATTGCGTCTGGACTATGGGGACGGGTCTCCTTACGAGGTATTCACTACCACTGATCACGCCTACGTTGTCGAAGGACGAGTGACCACCGGGGAACTCCGGGTGCCCAACGGCCGGATTACCGATCGTCTCGGGATTGCCGATCCCTACACCAGGGACCTCCGCTTCGGCGACCCTCCGCACACTGGCACCGGCTACACGGGCGCAGGCGATGGACTCAACCCGGAATACCAACTGATCGACGGCCAGTGGGCCCCCGGCGCGGAGTTGGTCCGCATCGACCCCGACGGATCGCGACACACGGTGGCACGTCTGGCAGACGAGGACACCTGGGTACCAGCCAAGGCTCCAGACGATCACGTCGTCGACGGCTGGCCACAGCACAAGGGCGGCGACTGGGTCTTCCCTGATTCCACACAGCACGGGCCACACCCCGAACCGCCCGATGCCACGCATCGAAGCCCCGAATTCCGCGACACTGGGCCACCTCCTGATCGACATTCCAGCGCCGGGGCCGCAGATGCGTTCCGGCACTCCACTTTCGAAACTCCCGCGGGTGCCGCCTTCTTCGACCCAGCGGATGCACACATGCGGGCTGCGGCCGGCGATGTTCCGAGATTCCCCGGTGAGTTCACCGTTGACGTACACGGCGATCACCACAGCGTCTCGGTGTACGACAGCGCCGGAAATCAGCATCAGCTCTCGCCACACGATTTCGCCGATGCGATTCGCAACAGCGGATGGGACGGACAGACGCCCATCCGGCTGATGTCCTGTGACACCGGCAGTGGAAACCATTCGTTCGCCGCCGACCTTGCCCGCGAGCTCGGGGTACGGGTCACGGCACCGGACCGGCCGGTATGGAGCTATCCCGATGGGCGCCCACCCGTGGTCACTGGTTTCGATCGCGGCCCCGACGGCGAACGCGTACCGCGGATCCCACCGGACGGTAGTTGGCATCAATTCGAGCCCGACGGCACCACACGGCAGGCACCCGACTTGCCAGGTCCGGACCACGCCCAGCCTGACGCCCATCACGGCAACGAGAGCCCCGACAGCGCGGACCCACAGAGCCGTGCCGGGCGGGAGATCTCCGACGATCCGATCGATGGCTTGGAGGGGCGGCACCCACCAGCCGGCCTTCAGGAAAAGGTCGACGACGCCCGTTACCGGGAGAAGTATTACGACGAGGTGCGCACTCGGGATTCGTCCACCGAGCCGGAATACCGGCGCAGAAACGAGAACCAACTCGACTTCGACGGTGACCAGGTACCCTTGATCCGCCGCGACGAAGTCGGCGCCCCGGTCGCGGTGCCCGACGGCTACGAGCGCGCCACCATCGCAGACGGCGAGACGCTTGTTCATGAGGCCAATCCACAAGAACGCCACGCCGCGCAAGAGCTGATCGACCGCCGCGAAGCTGCCCGCGAACACGTTGTCACCGCGGATGCCGCGTACCAGGCGGAGCGAGCCGACGGTGGTGAGGCGTCCCCGGAGACGCTCAGTGAGCGCCAGGCCGCGTTCACTGAGCAGACCGCCGCCGGTGAGGCGTTGGGCGAGCATGCGGCGACCCACGCCATGGAGAACACATTCCCCGGCAGCCGGTTCGACGTGACACCACTGCAGGAAGGACTAAAGGGCCCAGGCACTTTCGACCACGTCTACGAAGTTCGGGACTGCGAGAGCGGCGAAACGCGTGTAGTCGTCGTGGAGGCCAAAGGACCCAGCGGACACCTCGGCACACGCCAAGGCGTCGACGGGGTTGACTACCAACAAGGACATCGCGAGTATGCGGCAAGTGTCATCAACGCAATGCTCAAAAGCGGTCCGGAAGGACGACAATTGGCGTGGCGCCTTCGCGAAGCGCTGCTGACCGATCAGCTCGATTATTATTTGGTAACAGCAAAGGTGGAAATCACCTCAGGCGGTGCCGAGTACGGCGGGTACCGCATGGACCGATTCGCGTTGGACTAGAACACAGGAGAGTGATTCCGCGGTGGTTGTCATTGAGCGACACCCGATCGAGCTGGATGACATTGAACAACGGATCCAGGAACTGTTCGAAGACATCGACTTCACCAGAAAACTGATCGCATCGAAACCTCGATTAACCAAAGAACTATTTACCGACGCAACGTGGATCGCGAACTACTCATCGGTTGAGGATCCTGACGGGGCACTGCTACGCATCTGGGATGCGACGTGGATGGCGATGCAAGCCGGCTCAGCGATGTTCCTCAACGCAAACAACAAGGACCGCGAAATCGAGTTCACGCTCGGCTTCGATGACAAGGTCACCACCGCCGGCACCGGTCCGAACTCCAGCGCTACAGCCGGAAAATGGCTCGCTGCAATGTACTTCGCGATCGTCTGCCGCCGACATGACCGCATAACGTCCCTCTGCGCCACCTCCGTCGAGACGCTGCGGGCCTCCGGTGCGGTGTACGACGAGTACATCTACGACTGGGTGACCGCTTTCCAGAAGTTCTTCCACCGAGACGACGACGTTGTCCGAGCGATCATCACCGCAATGGAGGGCGCAGACCCGGAACGCGTGGAGATTGCCAAACCAGAACTGCTTTTGCTATTGCTGTATCCGCCGATCGAATTGCTGTATTTCATCACCCAGGGCAACGCCGAAGAATTCAATACCCGGTTGGCTCGAGCAGTCGAAGACCACAAGAAATACTGGTCGAAAACGGCCGACCGACGCCGAGACGTCGAAGGCTTCATCGCGTGGGGCCCGCTGGCGATGACGTGCATCGCCCACGACATGGGTATGGCAATTACGGTCGAAACGCCGTACCTACCCAAGCACCTCGTACTCGGCAGCCGCGCAACCGAATCACAATTCATCAGAGAAAGCCGTCAAGGCCGAGAATCATCGACGAATGGCCAGGCCGAAGGAGACATGTAGGTGACAAAAGCCTTATCGGTGTCCCGGCCAGATCCCGGTGCCCCAGACGGAGTTTCGCCCGACGCTTCGCTCCCCCGACTCTCACGCGAGGACGCCGCACGGGTCGCCGACTACCTCGACGCCGGTGCGGTCGTGGCACGCACCACCGCACGGGCCATCGACCCCTGGCTCAACCCGCCCGCGGCCCGAGTTCCACTGACCAAACGCACCGACGGCACCTGGCGCTGGGACGATGAAGTGAGTTACTACGTCCGCAATTACGGACTCTCCCCAGGCGCCGAATTCCTCAACTACCTACACCAACGCAACTTCACCCCACCCACCGTCAGCCCCGAACAGGTCAGCGCCGTCATCGACGAACTCTTCGGCAACCCGACCCAAACGCCACAACCCCGGCTCGCTCTGGACGGCACACAGCTACTGGCCCGCGACTACTACTGCATTTATCAGGGCCGGGCTTTTCGCTGTGACGTCAGCCCTTCGCAAGTCAAATTATTCGTTCCCCCGGGAGAACCCATTCCTGAGGGGTTTGAGCGCAGAGATGACCGTGATCAGTTTGTTCAGGCGATTGCCTACAAACGCGTGCCCGCTGATGACATCGAGGCTTTCTACCGTGCAATCACGACTTGCTGGTACAAGGGCGACCCATACTCAATCAGGCGGATTGACGGGCCACGCCTGCGACTCAGCCTAGACGGCGGGCGTCGGATAAAACGCACCATTCCCGAGCCGCCACACCCAACACTCAAGGAAATCTCGCAGTTCCCGAACACCGAGGTCCTGGGCCAGGGTGACGTCTGGGCCACCATCGAGATTCAGGAGGCCGCCCGTCTGACCATGGCGATCGTCCCGTACCACCAAGTCGGTGGTCACCTGAAGCCAGTTCGAGACGTGACGGGTGCAGGGGTCGCTGTACCGAAAGCCGACGAAATCTTCTACTTCCCGTCGCCACAGGACAGCCCATTCCTGCCCGCCAACGACGCCATCACCACCATCACCGCGCACCTCGCCGCCCACGACCCCAGCTACCCCACCACCGGACTCACACCCCAACGACTACGCGACGGATGGCGCCTCAACCCCACCACCGAGACACCAACCATCTACTACATCACCGACGACAAACACATCATCACCGCACCGGCAACCGCACCAACCTTCCACATCGCCAGCCAAATGTCCGCCGAATTCCGCAACCGCCACCCCATCGAGAACCCACCACCAGCCCACGACACCGGAACCGACATCTTCGACTGAGCCAAATCAGCCCAGGACGATCGAGTCCCCCTGCACCTTGACAGTCTTGGCCTCCAGCGGCTTCTTGGCCGGCCCCTGCGCCACCGACCCGTCGAGATTGAACTTGCTGCCATGGCACGGGCACTTGATGGTTCCGTCGACGACCTCGCTCACAGTGCAGCCCTGGTGGGTGCAAATGGCCGACATACCTTTGAACACACCGGCCGTCGGCTGCGTCACCACCACCTCGCCGATGATCACGCCCGAGCCCACCGGCACCGCGGAGGTCTTGACCAGCGCGCTGTCGGCCGTCGGGGTCGTCCCGCCGTCGGGCGTCGGGGCCGGCGCCTGGCTGGCGGCGGGCGGCTTGCCGTAGGTCTGGCAGCCCGCTATCACCGTGGCGCCCAAAGCGATTCCCGTACCAGCCAGCACCTCACGGCGGCCCACCTTCTCAGCCATCAGAACTTCAGCCCCTCTCCGACGAACAGCCACAGCGCCGAGGTCAGCCAGAGATACACCAGGCTGGTGAACACCGCGCCGCCCAGGACTGGGATCGCCCAGCCCGGCACACCTTTGCGCGTCAACAACAGCATCTTCGCGACGAACGCGCCGTAGAAGAAGCATCCCAGCAGTGAATGGGTGAGCACGCGGACATCGGTGGTTTGGAAACCCACGGCATACAGGCAGTGCACCGCGACCGGGACGGTGGCCAACACGGCCAGCCGACCCGACCACACATGGGCGGCACCGATCCACGTCGGCGCCTTCACCGGCAGCTTGCCGTACATCACCAGGGCCGAGAACACCTGGAAGAGGCCAAGAACCGCGGCCAACGTGGCCAGCCACGCCTTCGCGTACAGCCCGCTCGAGAAGCCTGCGAAGTTGACCGAGAAGAACTTCGGTTCATGGACCGACCCGAACACGCCAAGCCCGACCGCCACGACGGCCCCGACCAACAGCACGGCGACGAATCCGACTCCGCGTACCGGGATTTGCGCGCGCTGCGTGGGCGCATCCGCCGAGGGATCAAATGCCATCACTGTCGCCCTCCACGCGCTTGGCGTCCGGACTCAGTTCAGGGGCCGGTGACGTCGCACCGTCGGCCGAACGCTGCACGCCCGTCACCGCCTTGTCCTCGCCGACGATCCAACTGTTTCGCACACCGTTGTTCTGGCTCACGTACAGGCCGGCCGGTGGCTGCACCGCGAAAGCGGTGAAAGGCCAACTCTTTTCGCCGATCGTCAAGGTGCCTGCCACGCTCTTGCCGTCATGGCGGCCCTCGAGGCGGCTGGTCTTGTCCTTGCTCGTCAGGGTGACGGTGCCGGCGTCGGCCGGCCCGCTCAGCCAGGTTTCGACGGCGTTGCCATCGCACGCGTAGGCGCGGGCGGTTGCCCCCTTGACCGAGATGTCCAGCGTGATGACGCCGGTCTTGGTCGCGACCTTGCCCTGGTAGTCCGCGGCCGCGGGGAACGGCACGGCAGCTGGGGCGGCAGGGGTGCTCGGTGCGGCCTGACTCGTGGGCGGCGCGGCCTGACTGGTCGAGGTCGTCGGTGCCGCCGGCCCAGATTCCTTGGACACGTTCACCGCGTAGATCCCGACGCCCAGGGCGGCGACCGCGCCCAGGGTGACGAGCGGGCCCGCTACCTTCATGTTCACTCCTCATCGGCTGTGAACCCGATGGCAACAATGATCCACCCGCGGGGACACGCGCTCATCGGATTCGGTGACATACCGGGCCAATTTCAGCTAACGATTGGCCGACTCAACCGGAACAACGGAGCCGAGTCACAGAAGGTTCAAAGCGACTTTTCAGCCAGGGAGCACGGGCAGCGCGCCCGCGACCATCAGCGGCCGGATATCGGTCCACATCAGGTTGTTGTCCGCTGCCGAACCCGACAGCTGCAGAATCCCGCGCTGATCGGCGAGGTACACCGTCGAGGTATTGGCCGCCACGGTGGACACCGGAACGACCAGGTTCCGGGTGGGTCCGTCGGAGTTCACGCCGTCGAGGTTGACGTATGACACGGGATGCGCGCCGTCGGTGCGGGTCACCACGATGTCGTCGCCGGTGCGCCAGGACAGCGACAGCGCCGTGTTGCCCAGACCGAAACCGAGCCGGCGTGGATAGGTCAGCGCGAGCTGGCCGCCCTCACGCAACTCGACGCTCGCCAGGATCACCTGGCCGTTGATCACCATGGCGGCACGAGTGGCGTCCCGGGACAGCTGCAGCGCGCTGATCGGACCGGGGAACTTGGTGGCCACGGCCGACGAGTCGACGGGAATGCGGGCGGGCTGGCCCGACGCTGCCTCCTGGATCGCGCGCACGACGTTGATGCCGTCGACGACGATCCAGATCGCATCATCGAGCGACCAGCTGGGACGCGTCAGCGTGTGCGCGTCGAGCGCCTGTGCCGCGTCGCCGTTGACCGGACCCACCCACAGCGACTGCGCCATGTCCGGGGCTCCGGGCCGCAAGGTCACCACCGAGGCGACTTCCTGCCCGCTGCGCGACAGGGCGGCCGAGGTCTGGCCGGGCAGTTGCCCGAACGCGCCGGCGACCCGCGGCGCATTGTCGCCCTCCAGAGACACCAGCGATCCCCCGGCCAGGGCATGCAGACCGGCCGCCGCACCGGGATCGGCACCCGGATCGGTGGCCGCGACGTCGGAGGTGTTCCAGCCTTCGGCGAACCGGTCATCGAGGGCGGCGCCGTCGGCGTTGATCACGTACGGGCCATTCACCCCGGCGCGGAACAACGTCCAGATGATCTGTGCCGCAAGCAGTTGCCGGCTGTGCGGGTCGGTGGTCGACAAGCTCTCGAGGTCGATACGGGCGCCGCCGTAGCCCCGCCCGACACCGGTCTTGCCGCCGTCGGCCCGCGTCACGGGACCACGCAACCGCAGCGGTGCGGCCATGAGATTCCGCACGCTGCTGGCCATCTCGGGGCGCGGCCCGGACAGCAGCTTGGTGACGAGTTCGGTGGCGAGTTGGTCGGGGTCGGACACCGCGACGTAGCGCGGGTCGGGCACGACGGTCTTGCCGGTCGGGTCGACGAAGTACAGCGTGTCCCGCTTATAGGTGGACTGGAACTGCTGCCAGTCCAGGAAAACCCCGTTGGGCAGCTTGTCGATTCGCCAGCCCCGCGGCGTCTTCACCAGATCGATGGGACCGGGATCGGGCAGCGCGCCCTCGCCCGTCTCGAACACCCCGACATCCGACAGCGAACCCAGGATGTCGGCGTGCATGGTCACCGAAACCTTGTCCGTGCCACGGGTTTCCACGAACACGACGCGGTCGATCAGCAGGGCACTACCGGCGTCATCCCAGGAGCGGGAGGCCGATTCGGTGAGGAACTGGCGTGCCGCGAGATGCCGGTTCGCGGGATCCGCGGTCGCTTTGAGGAATTCGCGCAGCAGCAGGTCCGGGTCCATGCCCGGCGACGGCGTCGGCAGATTCCGCGGGGCCGGCCGGTCGACCGTGCCCACGGCCTGCGGTGCCGACGAACTGGGTACGCCGGCACATCCCGTCAGGACCAGCATCAGCACCGCGCAGAGCGCCAGTGCCCCTTTCATGACGGCTCCCCCGCGGGCAGTTCGCCGGACGAGAGGGCCGTAACCGATTTGGGCCCAGTGGGTTTGAGCGGCAGCGGACTGGTGGTCACCTTGTGACCGCGCACCAGCGGCAGCGTGAGCCGGAAGCAGGCGCCGTGACCGGGCTCGCCCCAGGCCTCCAGCCGGCCCTGGTGCAGGCGCGCGTCCTCGATGCTGATGGCCAGACCGAGGCCGGTGCCGCCGGAGCGCCGCACCCGCGAGGGGTCAGAGCGCCAGAACCGGCTGAACACCATCTTCTCCTCGCCCGGTCGCAGACCCACGCCGAAATCGCGGACCGTCACTGCCACGGTATCCACATCGGCGGCCATCTTGATCTGAACGGGCTTCTTCTCAGCATGGTCGATCGCGTTGGCGATGAGGTTGCGCAGAATGCGCTCGACGCGGCGCGGATCCACTTCGGCGATGACGGCCTCGTCGGGGAGATGCACGGCGAGTTTGATGTTCGCGTCGTCGGCCAGGTGGCCGACGTTGTCGAGCGCGCTCTGCACGGTGTCACGCAGGTCGACCGACTCCACCGACAACTCGGCCACACCGGCGTCGTGCCGGGAGATTTCCAGTAGATCGGCCAGCAGCGTCTCGAAGCGGTCGAGCTCGTTGACCATCAACTCGGTCGAGCGCCGCAGCGCCGGGTCGAGTTCCTCGCTGTGGTCGTAGATCAGGTCTGCGGCCATGCGCACCGTCGTCAGCGGCGTCCGCAGCTCGTGACTGACGTCAGAAGTGAAGCGGCGCTGCAGATTTCCGAACTCTTCGAGCTGAGTGATCTGCTTGTGCAGGCTCTCGGCCATGTCGTTGAACGACACCGCCAGGCGCGCCATGTCGTCCTCACCGCGCACGGGCATGCGCTCGGTGAGGTGCCCTTCCGCGAACCGCTCGGCGATGCGCGACGCCGAGCGCACCGGCAGCACGATCTGCCGCGCCACCAACAAGGCGATGGCCGCGAGCAGGCCGAGCAGCACGATGCCACCGGTCGCCATGGTGCCGCGTACGAGAGCGATGGTGCTCTCTTCGTTGCTCAGCGGAAAGATCAGGTACAGCTCGAGATTGGTGACCTGCGACGACGTCGGGCTACCGACGATCAGCGCCGGACCGGAGAACCCGTCGGTGTGGACCGTCGCGTACTGATAGCTGACCTGGCCGGCTTTGACGAAGTCCCGCAAGGAGTTCGGAATCTCGCCCACCGGCCCGGCCGACGTGGCCGCCCGCGGACCGTCACCAGGCACCACCAGCACCGCGTCGAACGCACCGGCCAGCCGCGAGCCCGAATCGACCTTGCGGTCGATGAGAGTGTTGCGCGCCAACTGCAGGCTGCTGTTGAGCGAGCGCGTCTCCTCGCCGCCGACGATGCCGCTCACCGTCGTGCGGGCGTGCTCGACCTCCTCGGTACCGGCGCGGACCTTGGCTTCGAGGATCCGGTCGGTGATCTGACTGGTCAGCACGAAACCGAGCACGAGAATGACCGCAAGGGACAACCCCAGCGTCAGGGACACCACGCGAAGTTGCAGCGAGCGGCGCCAGGCATAGCCGACCACCCGGCCGACAGCACCCAGCCCGCGCACGAAAGCGCCCGAGCCGAAACCGCCACGGATACGCCGTCGGGATCCCCAGATCACCGGCGCCCTACGGTCTCAGGCTCGGGCGTGACGAGCCGTCCGATCACGGCGGTCCGGCCTTGTATCCCACTCCTCGAACGGTCAGCACCACCTGCGGGTTCTCGGGGTCCTTCTCGACCTTGGCCCGCAGGCGCTGCACGTGGACGTTCACCAGGCGGGTATCCGCCGGGTGGCGGTAGCCCCACACCTGTTCGAGCAGCACGTCACGAGTAAATACCTGGCGCGGCTTCCGGGCGAGAGCGACCAGCAGGTCGAACTCCAGCGGCGTCAGCGAAATCTGCTCGCCCTGACGCGTCACCTTGTGTGCCGGCACGTCGATGTCGACGTCGGCGATGGACAGCATCTCTGCCGGTTCGTCGTCGTTGCGGCGCAACCGCGCGCGCACCCGCGCCACGAGTTCCTTCGGCTTGAAGGGCTTCATGACGTAGTCGTCGGCGCCGGACTCCAGGCCCAGCACCACGTCGACCGTGTCGGTCTTCGCGGTCAGCATGACGATCGGCACGCCCGAGTCGGCGCGCAGCACACGGCAGACGTCGATGCCGTTCATTCCGGGCAGCATGAGGTCCAACAGCACCAGATCCGGACGCAGCTCGCGGACCGCGGTCAGCGCCTGGCTGCCGTCACCGATGACGGCGGTGTCGAAGCCTTCGCCCCGCAGCACGATGGTGAGCATCTCGGCCAGAGATGGGTCGTCGTCGACGACCAGAATGCGTTGCCTCATGGCGTCCATGGTGTCACCAGATCGCGATAAAGCTGTGATCTCCGATGGGCGTTTTGCCTTCTACCTGACAACTTGCTGGTAAGCGACGTGGCCCGATCACCCCAGCAACGTGGTGGCCAGCTCTCCCGGGTCGACGTCGGGCGCGACCAAAGCCCAACGGCCGACCCAGTTTTCGGCCGCCAGCGCGGTGTACACCGCCGCGGTGCGGCCCTGCAGGCCGCCGTCGCGCTCGTAGGCGTCGCGGGTTCGCGTCGCGTCCTGAGCTTCCCGGCGCGCCGCCCTTTCCGCCGCGAGGTCGGTCGGCACGTTGAGATAGAGCTGCCAGTCCGGCACGGGAAGCGCCAACCGTTCGAACTCCAGCTCCCGCACCCAGGCGACGACGTCCCCGTCGGCGTCCTGGTGCAGCCGGGCTGCGCTGTAGGCGGCGTTGGAGGCGACGTAGCGGTCAAGGATCACCACATCATGAGCGTCGCTCAGTTCCGCGATCTCCGCCTTGGCGCCCGCGCGGTCGAGCGCGAACAGCATCGCCATCGCGTACACGGACTCCGACAGGTCGCCGTGCCGGCCGTGCAGCGCCTCGGCCGCGATGTCGGCCTCGACCGAACGGCCGTACCGCGGGAACGCCACGGTGGTCACCGACTTGCCGCGGGCCTCGAACTGCGCCCGCAGCCCCTGGGTCAGGGTGTTCTTCCCGGCACCGTCGACGCCTTCGATTGCGATCAGCACGTGGCGAGACTAATTGCTGAATTGGATATATCTGCTGCGCGACGTCACAGAAACATCGCAGAAATCGGACGGTGACGCCTGATCAGTACTTTCGCGCGATGGCGACCAAGATCGAACCTCCCAAAAGCGAGATGATCCGGCTCGCGAACAAGCCACCCTGGTACACGTCGCTCTTCGTGCAGTTGCTCGTCGCGATCGTCGCCGGGATCCTGGTGGGCTGGCTGCAGCCCAAAGTCGGCGCGGACCTCAAGCCACTCGCCGACGGCTTCATCAAGCTCATCAAGATGCTGATCGCGCCGATCATCTTCTGCACCGTCGTGCTGGGCATCGCACACGTCGGTGACCTCAAGTCGGTCGGCCGGATCGGCGTCAAAGCGTTGATCTACTTCGAAGCAGTGACCACCTTCGCGCTGCTCTTCGGGCTGGTGGTCGGCAACATCGTCAAACCCGGGGCAGGTTTCCACGTCAACGCCGCCACGCTGGCGGCCGGGGCCGACGCGATCGCGAAGAAGACCCAGAACAAGGAACTGCCGCACACCGTCGACTTTCTGCTGAACATCATCCCGGAGTCGTTGTTCAAGGCATTCACCGACAACAACCTGCTGCAGGTGCTGTTCTTCGCCGTCCTGTTCGGACTGGCGTTGGCCAAGTTCGGCGAGAAGGGGCCGCCCGTCATCCTCGAGATCGTCGACCACCTGAGCCACCTGTTCTTCACCGTGATCGGCTGGGTGATGCGACTTGCGCCGCTCGGCGCGTTCGGGGCGATGGCCTACATCATCGGCCAGTACGGCATCGGTTCCCTGAGCAGTTTCGCGAAGCTGATCGGCTGTTGTTATCTTGCGGCTGCGCTCTTCATCGTGGTGCTCGGGGTCGTCGCCAGGGTCTTTGCGGGGGTGAACTTGTGGAAGTTCGTCGTGTACATCAAGGACGAGCTGTTCCTCGCGCTCGGCACCGCCTCGACAGAGGTGGTGTTGCCGCGCATCATGACCAAGCTGACCAACGCCGGTTGTTCACGCACCACAACGGGCCTGGTGGTGCCGACCGGCTACTCGTTCAACCTCGACGGAGCGACGCTCTACCTCTCGATCTGTGTGCTGTTCCTGGCCCAGGCCTTGGGCGTGAACCTGAGCCTCGGCGAACAGATCACCGCGGTGCTGGTGCTCATGCTGACGTCGAAGGGCATGGCCGGAGTTCCCGGTTCGTCATTCCTCGCGCTGTCGGCGACCGTCGCCGCCATCGGCCACGGCGCCATCCCGGTCACCGCGGTGGCCCTGCTCCTGGGTGCCGACCGCATCATGGACTCCATGCGCGTCTCGGTAAACCTGCTCGGCAACTGCGTCGCGACGTTCGTGGTGGCCAATTGGGAGGGACAGCTCGACAAGGACCGCATGCGCAAGGTCCTCGACGGCCAAGACTTTCCGCCGCTCGACGAGCCTGACCCCATGGTGGATGCGGCGGCGGGTGGTCACGCCCCTGCGTAAACACGGCGGCGCGCTATTGCCGCCCTGGCGTACGCCGAGGTGGCAATAGACTGAACAGTCGGCAAGCACTGACTCGCGCCGTAGGGGGGGACCTATGGGACGGCCACTCGAACTCGTCCAATCTGAATTTTCGGCTGCCTCGAACAGCCTGAGCCACTCCGCACAGGAATTGCAGGATGGGCTGTCGCACGTGGACCTGAGCGTTTCTCAATTGCTGACATCAGATTGGAAGGGCGACGCCGCTTCGGCCTTCCGCAAGGTATGGGACCAGTGGCACAACGGCGCAGGCCAGGTGGTTCAGGGGTTGCAGGCCATGTCGAGCTTGCTCTCTGTGGCCGGACAGCAGTACGGCAACGCTGATGCGCAGGGCGGCGCAGCGATCAGTTCATCCATGGACGGCGGCGGGTCTGCAGGTGGCGGCAGTCCAACCGGTGCGCCCGCAACGGCAGCTGCGTCGCAAACCGGAGGCGCGTCATCCGGCGCCGGGGACGGCGCGAACGGTCTGGCCTCGCAGCTGCCCAGCCTTGCCGAACAGATGATGGGCTCACTGACACAGCCGCTGTCGCAGGTCGGCCAGATGGCTGCCGGCCTCGCGCAGGCGGGCGCACAGATTGCGACCGCGGCGGCCCAGGCTGGACAGCAAGCGGCGCAAGGTGGCGCCGAGAAGGAACAGGACGAAAAGGCCGACGCCCTTAAGGATGGCGCGGCCGGCGACCCCACCTCGCCCGGCGCACCGCCGCTGCCGACCCCGACGTCAGACGCGGACCACCGTCGTGAGAACCGGAGAGCCTGATCATGTTCGTGGTGGACCCAGATCAGCTGACCCACGCTGCCAATGATGTGGAAGCGTTTCACAACAAGGTCAAGAGCGTCTTGGAAGACGTCGAACGGACCATGACCATGTTGCGCGCGTCATGGCATGGGGAGGCGTCCGACGCACAGGCACAGGCACAGCAGCAGTGGAAGACCGGTGCCGAACAAATGGATCAGTCACTTCAGGCTCTGAAGAAGGTCCTGACGGCAGCGCAGAAGAACTACTCCGATGCGGTCAAGAACAACGGTCAGATGTGGGGTGCCACATAACCGGCGTCCACGCACCACGCCTCGGTGCCCGTCGAGGTCTCCGTGCGAATTGAGGTAGAGCCGCAGGCGTTGATCTCCGCGGGAGCGATGATCAAGTCAGTCGGCGAGCAGTTGTCCGCCCTGTCAGGCGCATTGAGCGCCGCTTTCAGCAGCGGTCTGGCCTCCGGAATCGATGGGACCGGCCTGGCGTTCGGCCTGAGTTACGAGCAGCAGGCCGAGACGTTCGCGACAACGTTGGCCAAAGGCGCCACCGCGTTCAAGAACATCGGATTCATGGTCCAGGTCTCCGGATACAACTACCTCCATGCCGACCAGGCGTCGACGGTCGGCGGTCCAGGCCCCAGTGGCACACCGGGTGACGTACCCAGCACGACCGACGCGCATCTCGACGTACACATGAACATGGGCTTGGTGCCACCCCCGCCGAAATGGTTTCTGGTAGAGCCGCTACTCATGGTTTCAGGGGTAGGAACGGCCCTGGGCGTCGCTATGGCCTGGCCGACCGGCGACTCCGGCCTGATGAAAGTCACAGCCGCGCAATGGCACAACATCAACACTGGATTGAACGCGCTGCAGAACTTACTGGGCCCGGCCCGCACACTTATCGCTGCGCAGAAGATTCCTGAGGCCGCCGCCATCTCGTCGGGATTTGACACCCTGGACGGCACCATGAAGCAATTGGTCCAAGACAGCTCGACCATCGCGACAAAGATCGACGAATTCGCTGCCGGCGTGCAACAAGCCCAAGACGGCATCCGCCGCATACTTGACAGGTTGACATCGTTCAACACGCTCAAAGACCTCCTCACAGGGAAGGGCAAGAAGGTCCTGGAGGAGGTCGCCCGCGATGCCTCGACCCTGCTGAACAACTTTCAGCGGCAAGTCAAGGCCCTCACTAGTGTTCTCGACTTCATCAAAGGCAAGCTCAGTGAATGGGCAGACCGCCTCGAGAAGTGGCTCAAACCGACCCTGGTCTCCTTGCTCGGTGAGGAAGTCGGCGGAGCCATCGCCGACTACGCCATCTTCCGAATTGATCTCGCTGTCGGTGTGGTCAACGGTGTCATCGGGACCGTTTCAGGTGTCGTGGCGATGGCCGACCCCGATACGTGGAAAGGCATGGCCGATCTCGCGACTGCGCTCGCCGAAGACCCGTCGAAAATCCCCGGCACGCTGTTGGAAATGGGCAAGCAGTTCATCGCGTACGACGCGATCACCGGCGATCATCCGGGCCGCGGCATCGGCGAGGCCGGGTTCAACATCGCATCGATGCTCAATCCGAGCAGCGCAGCATCGAAGGCGGGCATGGCGGGCAAGGTTGCAAGTCGCGTGGGGCGCGCGTTGGATTCGGAGAATCTGGTCAAGCTCGGTGACAAGTTGTCCGACTTGTCTGGAAAGACAACCAAACTCAATGAGCTCGATCACGTCGGCGGTCTCGGCGGCCTGGGCTCCAAGATGCCCGAAGTACCGGAATTCAAACCCGGTGCGATGCCCGGATCTCCGGACGCGCCAAGGGTTCCCACGGTTTCCGATCCGCCTTCCGGCCCGCGGGGGTTCGACGGTGGATCCCATGATCCACCAGGGCCCGACCACACTCCGGTCAAGGGTGACGGAGGTGGTGGCCATTCCGAGCGACCAACGGGGCCTACAGATTCCGGTCCACGCCAACACGACGCACCGACCAACTCGTCGTCCAATGGGCCTGCGCACTCTGGAGACTCCCTGGGGTCGGGTGATGGTCCGCGATCGGCAGACGGTCCACGGTCGACCGAGCCGCCGGCCACAAACCACACACCGTCGGGAGATTCGCCGTCTGCCGGAGGCCAGCACTCGCCCGAATCATCAACTCGCCCAAACGGTGCCGACGAAGGACGCGCTCCGTCTGCGCACGACACCCCTTCGGCACGCGACACCGGTGGGCACGCGACCAACGATGCGGGGCACGGCGCCGATCGCGGAACCCAAGATGGCCGACAGACCGGTGACCACACTCCCAATGCCGACCATCGCCCGAACGCCACCGAACATGGCGGCCGGAGCGAAAGCCACTCTCCCACTGAGCATCAGCCCACCCACGAACCACGCCCGACCGACTCGGCGCACGACCGCAACGGGCAGCCCGTTGATCACTCGCGGGAGCACTCAAGTTTGCCGGACAACAACCCTGCTGAGCGCCACGACTCCGGCACAGCCTCGTCCGGGCTTGCCAACGCGATGGGGGCGGGACTCCACGGTCCAACGCCGAGCCATGGACCAAGCCACAGCCCCGCCGGAAGCCATACGCCGACAGAAAAACCTGACAGCGCACCGCAGAACCGCGCAACCACGAATAGCGCAAGCACAACAACCGAACGTCCACAAGACCGGTCAGGCGTCGCCGGCCCAGCCCGAGATACGAATCCCAGCCCACCAGTAAAACCTGCTGCGACGCAAGCTAATTCGACGGCACATGAACGAAATTGGACACCTGGAGAAGCTCAGACACAACGGCCTGTCGACCGCGGGCCAACGTCTACGACGCATCACGAACCACCTGCTGCACGCGAACAGCCGCGCGAAGCAGGAGCTGGGCGCACGCGCTCACCAGAACATCACGCGGATACGACGTCGCCAAACGCTGGTTCACATAACGTGGAGCCCAGGAACGAGCATGACGTCCGGGACGCGAGCGGACTCAGCCCCGAGAAACGCGCCGAAATCCTGGCCACAGAAAAAGGCAGCAGGCCCGATCCGTCTGAATACCTTTCACCTGAGTACATCGCGCACCACCTCGATCAATTCAAAGACGGCGCAACGCGCTTCATGCCTCACAGCAATCTTGAGAAGTACGGGATCGCGCAGCGGGACGGCACGTCATTTGTAATGCCGAAGTCCGAGGCCGACGCCATGCTCGCCCGAACCGGTGGCGACCCACGTGCAATGGAGCGCGAATTGGGCCTGCCGGAAGGATTCTTGGACTCCCACAAGCTGGCTCGCATCGACATCCCGCAACCCGGTGACGCCAACCTCCGCGTCCCCTCAGGCAACGAAGCCGGAGCCAACGATCAGTGGATCCCCGGCGGAAAGCTGCCCGACGGCGCCTCGGAAGCTGTTATTGACGGAGGCAAACTTGGTCCCGACCGGTACAACGTTTCGGATGTAAACGCTGATGGACACCATCGACCGCAATCCGATCAACCGACCGCCACGCAGCATCGAAGTGCGCCTTACGACGCTCACCATGAGCCGTATCAACGAAGCGGTGACCATGAGAACACCCGAGAGGGGCCGACAGCAGAACATGTCGCTCCAGATGGCCGGACGAAAATCAGCGGGCACGGTATCTACAGCGAACTGGACGGACACCTAACTGTGCCACCAGGAACGACAGTCAGAGTCTTCGCCGAGCATGGCGCAAAAATCAGTGAGGACCTCGGTAATCTGATCGAAACCGGCGGCGATTTCTCACGGGTATATTCCCGCACCTTCGAAGCTGGGGACAAGATGCCCAACTACACGCTTCTACCGCCCGACGACCTCGACATCAAGGGAAATCCGTATACCGTCGACCGACCAACGCAGTTGAATGATCTACTTCGCCCAGGTATGGGGATTGTCGACTATGCCGCGTGTCTTGGCCGCTGGGAAGACGCGGTGTACGACGTTGACAGGATCTACAACGACGTCACAAAAGACACCATTCACCGGTACGACCCACCTCTAATCGATAACGACGACTGGTAGTCGACATGGAGATCCGAGGTAAACCAATCGATCGCGCCTATACGTCCCGCAAACAATCAACTCTCAGCAACAAACAGGGCACAACATGACCGACGACCGCTCAGCTATCGAACTTCTTGTTTCCACCGCAGCGCGAGATAACACAGGGGACGCACGCTTCGAGCTCTTCCAGAAGCTAATCGGAGTCGAGCTTTATTACCAGGCAGACAAGAAGACGATCGATGGCCGAGAGATGACCTCGACTCCAGTCCGAAAGCTGAACGATGGTAGCTACGCCATGCGCGCATTTACCTCGAAGAAGCATCCAGACCTACCCCGGTCTTTCGTAGGTGCGCGATGCCCGGAGCTGTTCAGTATCGCAACCGACTTGGTTGACGCCGACTGGCTAGTCATCGTCAACCTCAAAAACGACCTTGTTGCGTTCTCGCGCGATCAGTTGCGCGGCATGTTCATCGCACCACAGGCATCAGAGAACGCTTCTCAAGCCGCTGGAGCTGCTGTGTCAATTGAGCTGGAACGAGCGATCTCACAAGCCGTCCAGACTGACTCGGAAACCTGGTACGACCCTGTACTGACCCAGCTGCGCAGCCGTGAGCTGTACCTCCACTTGGCCGACGGCTACTCGCCCGGAGGACAGCCAACCATGCTCACTTCAAACGTTGGCGGCCGCGAAGGCTGGATTCGAACGTTCACCACCCGGTCTCGCCCGGGAATACGGTACGGGGGAATAACGTGGGAGGCTCTCGTGAACATGGTCCGAGAAAACCCAAACGTGCCGGGAGTTCAAGTGGTCAACGACGCGGACGATTGGATCGTCCTCGGTCGCGATGTCATGTGACTCGCCGGAACTCGACACCGATCACGGCCAACGCTCAGGAAACACCAGCGTAGATCAAATATAATTAGTGCGATTTCAAGGCGCCACAGCCCAGACCGAAAAGGAAAACCATGAACTTCGCGGACACATACTTTTCCAAAGAACACAGGTATTCGCTCGGCGTCGAAACAACCTCGGGAAAGTACTACGCATCGATACCTGTCAGCAACGGAATCGTCGACTACGAGGAATACTACGAACTTGATTCAAGTCAATACCAACGCTTCTTGACCGATCAAAGTGCTGCGCTCAAATTCATCGACGCGTGTCGAAATCATGAACATGATCAACTCCTAATACAAAAACCAGGAAGCAACCGTGGCACTCCCGTATAGCCCACACGGCCATTCTGAGGACCCAACTATCGGCGCGGCGCCAGCCGCGCCGACCAGAAACTCGTCCACTGAAGTGATCAGGCAGACAACGCATGACTGAACTCGGTATCAGCGCCGAGCAAGCAAAAAGTATCGTGGAAGCGATTCTCGTCAAACAAACACCCAATGGAAGCGTGCCGCCTGTACTGGTCGGCGAGCCTGTCGACTACGAATCTTGGTGGGTGCAGGGATATCAGAGTCGTGCGTTCGTTGAAGATGGCGACGAGAATGCCGCGCTCGCAGGCAACGGGCCGATAGTTGTTCCGAAGGACGGCTCGGCCCCATTCCAGCTTTCCAGCGCACTACCGGCGGCGGTGCAAATGAAGCGCATTCGCGCCGACCGGACTGGTTCAGGCGCGTGACAATCAGCTGGCCATGAGGGCTGCGACTTCGGCAAGGTTCATGCCCATCAGGTGGGTGTAGCGGTCAGCGTGGAACTGGTCCGCGAACACAGCCCGCCGCTCTGAGACAACCACGGACCAGCCGTCAATTTCTGGACTAGCCGTCCAACCGTCTGCGGCGCCGACTGGAAACACATCACCCACGTTGTGGTCGGCACGCCAAATGCTCCCAAGACACATGAGAAGAAACTTGTCCGCGTCAACGAGAGCGTCAAAGCGCCCCCACGTCGAGATGGTTCCGCGATCGGTTTTGACTACGAGATAGCCATTGTCACCGTCTCGGACCTCGTACCCGATCTCCAAGTTCGACCAACCGTGTGCGACCTGCGGGCCAGAGGCGGGTAGCAACATCCCAACCTTCGCCGCCCACGCCGACAAAAGCAAAGTGCTCTCCACCTACCCATTCTCACTTCCGGTAGCGATGTTGCGCCAGGTGGCACTCTCGAATACCCCTGAAAGTCTTGCTCTTTCAGGAGTATTCACGTGTCGCTCAGAGCGGCGGTGGGATATCGCTGTCTACAGGCCGGTGCTCGGTCGTCTCGTGCGACTGCTGTTCTTCGGCCCGGCGGGCTTCTCGTTCTTGGCGTTCTTTGCGTTGGCGGTCGAAGGCTTCTTGCGCGGCCTCTTGAGCGTCGATGTCGGCTTGGTTGAGGGCACGCTCGTAGGTGATCTGCTGGGCCTGGTTCTGGGCGCGGGTGCGGCGGCGGAGGGGCATCATGATGTCCCGGCCGGGGGCCGTTGCGGCGGTGTCCAGGTCGGTGGCATCTGGTGGTGGATTCGGCAGCGGCGTGTCGGTGACCTTGCGGGGGAACAAGATTCGACTCTCAGGCACGCTGATGTAGGTGTGGCCCGTCGGTGCGGTCCACACGATGCTGCCGTCGGGTTGTTGACGGTCCCGCCAGCCATCCGGCCCGCCATAGAACGTTTTCAACAGGTGGTGTTTGCGGCATTTCGGGCTCAGGTTCCCTGGATGAGTCGGCCCGGCCGGCCAGGGAACCGTGTGGTCCACATCGCAGTTGGTGGCGGGCTGGTCGCAGCCGGGGAACATGCACGTCATCGCCCGCATCCGCACGAACTCATCCATCGCAGCCGACGGCCGATACCGCGGCACCTCATCCAAATCAGCGGCGGAAGCGACGGTGCGGACTTTCGCGCCGCGCGCCACCAGATCCGCCAACACCGCCGGAGGCACCACACCCCCGCCGAGGACATAACCAACCGGGGTACGCACCGGCGCCGGAGGCTTCGCAGCGGCGGGGACGGAAGCGGGAACGGGCGCCGCGGGAGCTGCCGGCGTGGGCGCAGGGTCGCTGGCCGGAGCGGCCGCAGCAGTGGCCGGGGCTTCGGCGGGCTGCGAATCCGTCGCCGGCGCCGGAGTATGCGCGGGCGTGGCGACCGGACCCGGCTCTGGCGTGGCATTCGACGCGGGCTCGGGTGCGGGTGGGAAGGCCGGCTCAGACGCGGGCACAGGCTCGGGCGTGAACACCGGCTCAGACGCTGACCGGGTCGATGCCGGAGTCGCAGGCGCGGCCGGATCCCCGTGCAGCAGCGGGTCAGCCACCGGCACGGGCAGGCCATCGGTGAGTACATGAATCATCACCGCCGTCGCCCGGGCATCGGGCCCGGCCGCCGGGCAATCCGGGTCACCACATTGGCAGGCCAACCGGTCCCCGCGCGCAGCCAGCACCCCCAGGGCATCAGCGCGGCGCTGCCCGAACGTACGCGGATCGTTCTCACACACCTGCCGCGCCATCTCGGTCAGCACCCGATCCAACAACTCGGCATCAGTCGCGAGTAGGGCACCCCAGATCGACGCCACCCCAGTCTCATCGTCCGGTTTGCCCACCCCGACGCCGCGGCGGCGCGCCGCCGAGCGCACCTTCAACACCGCGGCGGGATCGAACTTCTGCACCCAGCCGTCGATCTTCTTCTCGATCTTCTTGCGAGACAACCCCGCCCACTCGCACAGTGCTCCCGCGAGCGCGGCGTCGATGACGGCCAGAGTGTTGGGGTCCTCCACCAGCCGGGTGCGCCAGCAGATCGCGCCGACCGTTCGTGCCGACACCCCACCATCGGCAAACACCGCCGCCACGCGCGGCAGCCGGAACCGCAACGCCACGGCGATCGACAACTGCCCCGAGGCTTCGCGCTTCCCGATGCCGAGTGCGGCGCCGACTTCGGCGACCGCGGCATCCCAGCCATCACAGGCCCACCACTGCCGGCCATCCTGGTCATCGATACGCAACATCGCCAGATCAGCGATAGCGCGGAATTTCCCGCACTCGGCGACGTTCGACACCCGCGCAAAATGGATCATCAAGTCGACCACGCCGACATCGTGGACCAGCACACCGCCGACCCCGATTCCCACGTGTTCGAACATATTTTCGATAGTACTCCGAGCTACTGACTTAAGCTTCCCGGCAGGCGTCCGTTGTGGATGAATGCGGATCTGTGGATAAATCAGGGCCCCGGTTGGAAGCCGTATCGCGCGATGGTGCGGCCACGGCGAACGACGGTCCCCACTGAAGAGAACTCGCGCCTGGCGCTGGCGGTGCTCGCTCGGAGATGACCGGCGCGAAGCGGTGACCAACTGAAGCAACAGTGGTCGATCGCGACCGAGCCTTGACCGAAAGGTTCGGCAGATGTCACGAAAACGCCGAAAACATCGATAACCCCTTCAGGACACCATCGAACGTTTTCCATCGCTCCTACGTGTCATCGGGCATAGGACCGGAAGGACCCTGAGATGCGTACTGCACTAATAACTCTCATAGCTCTCACCGCAACTGGTGCCATCCTGGCCCCCGCCGCGCCGGCGGCCGCTGAGTCGGCGATCGTCACGATCGGCCAACTGGAGGCCGAGGGATTCCACGTGAACGTCGACCGGGTCGGCAGCGCACCGCTGGATCAGTGCGTGGTGACCAGCGTCCGCAACCCACAGGAGCAGACCAGGCTCATTCGGGTGGACGGCCCCGGCAACCGCGATCAGGTCATCCGCGTCGTGGTCCGACGGACCATCACCGTGTCGCTGGATTGCAGCCGCTAGCGCCCGGCACTCAGTTCGCGATCACCGGCAACGTGATCGACGACGGATGCGCAGCGTCATGCAGGATCGTCTGCGTCGCAACGACGGTCGCCGCATCCCGCCCAAATGGCGCACCGGTGTTGGGATTCGGCGCGAACTGCGGGTAGTCGCTGCTGGATATCTCCACCCGCACCCGGTCACCGGGGCTGAGTTGGTAACTGGTGGGCCAGATTTGGATGCGGTATTGGTACGGCTGCCCGGGGACGATCGGCGTAGGCGCCGACAGCGAGTCCCGGAAAGACGCCCGGAGAATCCCGTTGTTCAGATTGATGGCAGTTCCATCGGGCTTGACCACCACCAGCTTGGCAGTGAAATCGGTGTCCACAGCAGAGGATTGGGCCCACAGGGTGACGGTGGCCGCCCCGGTGATCTCGGTGTCATGGGCCACCGGGTCGCCGGTGTACACCAGTACGTCGGATCGTTGTTCGACCGGCGTCTGGTCGTACGGCCCTTGCGGACCGGACTTGGCGCCACAACAAGAGTGCCCACCCAGGCTCGGCGCCGGATTCAGCGGATCGTAGGTGTAGGTGTCGGGCGGCTGCGGGCCTGGCAGCACCGGCAACAGCTTGCCGTCGCGGTCCGCGATGCCCCCGGCACCGGAGAGGTAGTAGTTGACCCACTGCGTCTGCGGCAGTGGCCAATTCACTCCCGTCTTCCACGTATTGGCGCCCATGGTGAAGTAGTCGACACGTGGCTTGCCTGCCACACCGTTGTCGACGCCCTTCAGGAAGTGATCGAACCAGGCCAGCATCAGCTCGTTGATCGGACTGTTGCCCACCGCTCCGATGTCCTTGAGCATCGGCGCCGGCTCGGAATCAGCGCGCCCCCACGCGACGTGGTCCCACGGCCCGATCACCAGACGCTGGTTCGTGCGCGCAAAGTCGTTGGCGCCGTGGGCCACCATCCCGGCGAAGTTCTCCACACCGCCGGCCAGGAACGCGTCGTACCAGCCCTCGAAGTGCAGCACCGGGATTCGCACCGCCGGGTACCGGTCGCGAATGCTGACCTGCTGCCAGAAGCCGTCGCGGGTGTTGTGCCGAACCCAGTCGAAGTACCACGGCGCCACCGCCGGATTGTGCGGCTGCATCGGTGGAAGGTCCTGTTGCGGGCGGAAATTGAGCCATCGGGTCGGGTCGGCCCCGGCGTCCCGCAACAGCCGCTCCGCCTCTGCGTCCCGACGGTTCTGGGCGGCCCCGAGCGCAATCGACTCGATGGCCCACGGCTGCACGAACGCCAGCCGGAACTCGCCGCCCTCATAGGTCCAGCCGTCGTAGTAGTCCGACGCGGTGTTGGCCGGCGCGATCGTCACCAGATGCGGCGGCGCCGTCACCGCTGCAAGCCATTGCGTCGCACCGACATACGACGATCCGTACATGGCCACCTTGCCGTTTGCGCCGGGCAGCCCGGCGGCCCATTCGACGGTGTCATAGCCGTCGGCCATATCGTTGGTGAACTCGCTGAACACCCCGCCGGAGCTCCCCTGGCCCCGGACATCTTGCACCACAACGAGATAGCAGTGCGAGGCGAACCAGTCCGGCGGCTCGTAGCGCTCCGGCGAGGTCTGGGCCCCGGACTTACCGTACTGCGTGCGCATGAGCAGCACCGGGACAGATTCAGAGGTCCGGGGACGGTAGACATCGGCGCGCAGCACGACGCCGTCGCGCATGGTGGCACCGACGTCGCGTTCGGTATCGACGGCGCACGAGCCCCGACCCGTCGCAGCAGGGAATGGCGAAGCAGGCGGACGGTCCGCGCCACAGGCAGCCAGCACAACCAGCACCACCACGAACGCCGTCACACGGATCAGAGCGCGCACGCCACCACGCTAGACGGTTACGACGGCGCCGGTCCGCCCGACTTCGTCGTCAGCACCAGGACGTTCGCGTCGCGGTCGAGGAACGCCTGTGTGGACATCGCCGGACCGGAGAAGTGGTTGTCGAGTTCGGGCCCAGACAGGTACGGGCCGCCGGGCAGTTCCGACTGCAGAATCTTCTGCACCGTCGGTTGCCGGTCGGTATCGGCCGGGTGGTATTCCGCCAGCAGTCGAGCGGTCTCCGCAGGGGGCAGCTTCACCACCGCGTCGATCCAGTTCACCTTGCCGGCCAGGCTGGGATCGCCACTGTTGTTCCAGGTGACCCACACCGCCTCGTCGGGTTTGCGCAACTGCGGGAACTGCCAGACCAATTGCTGTACGTCATGCCGGACCATCTCCGGCGGTATCGGTGGACCCTTCACCGCAGGCGAGGCGGAGCCGAAGATGTCGAGGCTGCCGAGATTGACCCCGTCGCAGCCGGTCAGCGTGACGCCGACCACAGCCAGCAACGCGAGGTGTGTTCCCCATCGGTTCTTCCGCATTGCCGACGTCCCTTCACGAGGGTGCCCTGGTGTGCGGAAATTCTAACGCCGACATCCGCTCGCCAGCAGATCTTCAGCAAACATCCGAATGTGGCGCCGAACACAATATTGTCGCGCCATGCAATATGTGGGCGGTGAATCTGCCGGCGGCCAGCTAATTCAGCGAGATGTGCCGGGCCCGAAACCCGCAAAAACCCCCAATTCCCGTGGGAATTGAGGGTTTTCGCGTGTGCTCGCGCGAACAGCGCAAACAGACTCAGTAGCGGTAGTGCTCCGGCTTGTACGGGCCGTCGACGTCGACGCCGATGTACTCGGCCTGATCCTTGGTGAGCTTGGTCAGCGTGCCGCCGAGAGCCTCGACGTGGATGCGCGCGACCTTCTCGTCGAGGTGCTTGGCCAGGCGGTAGACCTCGTTGTCGTACTCGTCGTTCTTGGTCCACAGCTCGATCTGGGCGATGACCTGGTTGGAGAACGAGTTCGACATCACGAACGACGGGTGGCCGGTGGCGTTGCCCAGGTTGAGCAGACGGCCCTCGGACAGCACGATGATCGACTTGCCGGTGTCACCGAAGGTCCACAGGTCGACCTGCGGCTTGATATTCAGCTTGGTGGCGCCCGACTTCTCGAGGGCCGCCATGTCGATCTCGTTGTCGAAGTGGCCGATGTTGCCCAGGATGGCCTGGTTCTTCATGGCCTTCATGTGCTCGAGCAGGATGATGTCGTAGTTGCCGGTCGCGGTGATGACGATGTCGGCGTCGGCGATGCCCTGCTCGACGGTGACGACGTCGAAGCCGTCCATCAGCGCCTGCAGCGCGTTGATCGGGTCGATCTCGGTGACCGCGACACGCGCGCCCTGGCCGGCCATCGACTCGGCACAGCCCTTGCCGACGTCACCGTAGCCGCAGATCAGCACCTTCTTGCCACCGATCAGCACATCGGTGCCGCGGTTGATGCCGTCGATCAGCGAGTGGCGGGTGCCGTACTTGTTGTCGAACTTGCTCTTGGTGACCGAGTCGTTGACGTTGATGGCCGGGAATGCCAGCTCACCCGCGGCGGCGAACTGGTACAGCCGCAGCACGCCGGTGGTGGTCTCCTCGGTGACACCCTTGACCGACTCGGCGATCTTGGTCCACTTGGTCTTGTCGTTCTCGAAGCCGTTGCGCACCAGCTCCAGGAAGACCTTCCACTCGGCCGAGTCGTCTTCCTCGGCCGGGGGCACGACGCCCGCCTTCTCCCACTGGGCGCCGCGCAGCACCAGCATGGTGGCGTCGCCGCCGTCGTCCAGGATCATGTTCGCCGGTTCACCCGGCCAGGTCAGCATCTGCTCCGCGGCCCACCAGTACTCCTCCAGCGTCTCGCCCTTCCAGGCGAAGACCGGGGTGCCCTGGGGCTCCTCGACGGTGCCGTGCGGGCCGACGACGACGGCCGCGGCCGCGTGGTCCTGGGTGGAGAAGATGTTGCAGGACGCCCAGCGCACCTCGGCGCCCAGAGCGGTCAGCGTCTCGATAAGCACCGCGGTCTGCACCGTCATGTGCAGCGAGCCGGAGATGCGCGCACCCTTGAGCGGCTGCACGTCGTGGTACTCGCGCCGCAGCGCCATCAGACCGGGCATCTCGTGCTCCGCGAGGCGAATCTCCTTGCGGCCGAACTCGGCCTCGGACAAATCGGCGACCTTGTAGTCGATGCCGTTACGGACGTCTGCCTTCAATTCCGTCATGGATTAGAGCCCCATTCATTCGTTCCACTGGAGTGACCCCATGGCCTGCGGGCTCGCGGGACAGGCGCCAGGAATCCTGCTCGAATGGCGCGCTGACGGCTACGGGGCTTCCCCACTACCGTAACGGTCGGCGAACGGCGTCATGAGCCGGGCCAGGTCAGCGGCCACATCATGGTCCGCTTCCGGCGGCATTGACACGTAACTGATCGCCAGCCGGACGATCGCGCGCGCCAGCACGCCGGCGTCGTCGTCCGAAATCTGTACCCAGCTGCCGCGGAACGCCTCGGTGAGACGCTGCGAGCAGTGCGAGATGATCGGCGCGCTGTCGGTGGTGATGATCTGCAACAGATCAGGTTTGGCGACGCCGGTGAGCAACGAGATGACGAGCGGATCGGACGCCGATTCGGTGAAGAACATCCGGAAGCCCTGCAGGAACGCGGACTCGATGTCACCGACATTGGCGTAGATGGCGTGCTCGACGGCGTCGACCAGGCGGTCGGCGAGGCGCATCGCGTACCCCTCGGCCAGGCCCTGGCGCGAGCCGAACTCGTTGTAGATGGTCTGGCGGCTGATGCCGGCCGCACGCGCGACGTCGGACAGCGTGATCGACGACCAGTCCTTGGCCAGCAACAGCTCTCGCATGCCGTCCAGGATCGAGTGCCGCAGCAGGACCCGGGAGGCCTCGGCGTACGGCACCCTCGGCGCGGCCGCGGCGGTCACGACGCCACGACCTCCACCATTTCGAAGTCGGCCTTGGCGGCGCCGCAGTCCGGGCAGCTCCAGTCCTCGGGGATGTCGGCCCAGCGGGTGCCCGGGGCGATGCCGTCCTCCGGCCAGCCCTTCTCCTCGTCGTACTCGAAGCCGCACTGCAGGCAGACGAACTTCTTGAACGGCTCGCTCATGAACTCACTCCTACCGATTCGAAATCGACCTTCTCGCGGACCGCGCAGTCCGGGCAGCACCAGTCGTCGGGGACATCGTCCCACGCCGTGCCCGCCGGGAATCCTTCACGCGGAGCGCCTTTGGCCTCGTCATAGACATAACCACAGCCGGGGCAAGCGTAGGCACTCATGCTCAGGCCACCGCCCCGTACTTGGCCATCACCTTGTCGCGCACCCGCGGGTGGACGTTGACCTTGGTGATGTCGCCGTCGTAGTGCTCGATGACGCGGTGGTCCATCATCCGGCGCCACAGCGGCGGGATGTAGGTGAGCCCGATCAGCGTCGCGTAGCCACTGGGCAGGTTCGGTGCGCCGTCGATGCTGCGCAACGTCTGGTAGCGCCGCGTCGGGTTGGCGTGGTGGTCACTGTGCCGCTGCAGGTGGTACAGGAACAGGTTGGTGACGATGTGGTCGGAGTTCCAGCTGTGCACGGGCGCGCAGCGCTCGTAGCGACCGCTCTCGGTCTTCTGCCGCAGCAGGCCGTAGTGCTCCAGGTAGTTGACCGACTCCAGCAGGCTGAATCCGTAGATGCCCTGGATCAGGACGAACGGGATGAGTGCCGGGCCGAACACCGCGATCAGGATGCCGAAGAACACCAGCGACATGAGCCACGCGTTGAGGACGTCGTTCTTGAGGTAGGTGCGCGGGTCCCACGGGCTGCGGCCGAGACGACGGATGCGCTGGGCCTCCAGCTCGACCGACGACTTCAGCGCGCCCCACACCGTACGCGGCAGGAACTCCCAGAAGTTCTCACCGAAGCGCGCCGACGCCGGGTCCTCCGGGGTCGCGACGCGGACGTGGTGACCGCGGTTGTGCTCGATGTAGAAGTGGCCGTAGAACGTCTGCGCCAGGGTGATCTTGGCCAGCCAGCGCTCCAGGTTCTCCTTCTTGTGTCCCATCTCGTGGGCCGTGTTGATGCCGACGCCGCCCAGCACACCGACCGACAACGCGACACCGAGCTTGGCCCACCAGGCCAGCCCGCCGTCGAAGCCGAGCCAGCTCAGGTCCTTGGCGGTGAACAGGTACGCGCCGAGGATGACGCTGGCGTACTGGAACGGGATGTAGACGTAGGTGCAGTAGCGGTAGTACTTGTCGTTCGCCAGCTGCTCCATCATCTCGTCGGGCGGGTTCTCCCCGTCGGGCCCGAACTTCAGGTCGAGGATCGGCAGCAGCACGTAGAGCAGGCCGGGACCGATCCACAGCGGCACCTGCGCGAGCGCATGCCAGCCGGCCTGGTTCAGTGCCCAGATCAGCGGGAGCATCACGAACAGCGCGGTGGGCGCGATCAGGCCCATGAGCCACAGGTGACGCTTGCGATCGCGCCATTGCTCAACGTTGACGTCGGATACCTCGACTGACACGGGTCCACCTCCATTGGTTGGGCCGACAACTTGTGATCTTGACTATAGACCGCATTTTGTCGCCGGTCTAGACAATGGAGGCGATTTTGTAAAACGACTTGTGGTAGCCGTCACCGCCGCAGGTGACTGCGGGTTCTGGCGGCCTCAGCCGCGATAGAGGTCGGGCTCGATGTAGATGATGCGGGCGTTCGGCACCGCGGCCCGGATCGTCACCTCGGCGGCGTCGATCGTTGCGGCGACGGTCGCCAGATCGGTGTTGGGCGCCAGCGCGATCTTCACCCCGACGAGCATCTCTTCCGGCCCGAGGTACTGGGTCCGGAGGTGGATGACACGGTCGATGTGCGGCGTCTGCTCCAGCGCGTTGCGGATGGCGCCGGTCTCGTCGACCGTCGCGCCCTCACCGATCAGCAGGCTCTTCATCTCGACCATCAGCACCACCGCGATGATGCCGAGCAACACACCGATGGCCGCGGTGCCGATGCCGTCCCACACCGGGTCGCCCGTCAACATCGACAGGCCCACACCGCCCAGGGCCAGCACCAGACCGATCAGCGCACCGCTGTCCTCCAGCAGCACCACCGGCAGCTCCGGGTTGCGCGAGGTCCGGATGAATCGCCACCAGCTGCCGGCGCCCTTGAGCGGACGCGATTCCTTCACCGCGGTGTAGAAGCTGTAGCCCTCCAGCCCGATCGCCACGACGAGGATGGCGACGGCGACGACGGGCGACGACAGCGGCTCCGGGTGGGTGATCTTGTGGTAGCCCTCGTACAGCGCGAACATCGCGCCGAGGCTGAACAGCACCAGCGCCACCACGAACGAGTAGAAGTAGCGACTGCGGCCGTAGCCGAACGGGTGCAGATGGTCGGCGTCCTTACGCGCCTGCCGTTGCCCCCACAGCAGCAGCCCCTGGTTGGACGTGTCCGCCAGCGAGTGCACCGATTCTGCGAGCATCGACGAACTGCCCGTGATCAGGAAGCCGACGAATTTCGCCGCCGCGATCCCGGCATTGGCCAACAGCGCCGCGATGATCGCGCGCGCACTCCCCGAGGCCGACATGACCTGCCCTTTCGTAGGTTTTTCTAGATCCCGACCGTCGCCCGGAACACCGTCGACGGTTCTTCAGCCACCAACCGCACGGGACCCTCCCCGGCAGCAATCCAGGCGGCGGCGCCCTTGTTCAGGGTCAGTTCGCCGCCCGCGGAATGCACCCGCACCCGACCATGCGTGCCCAGCAGAATCTGCGGGCCGGCGTGCCGTTGGGGCACCTCGACCGCGCTGCCCACCCGGTCATCGTCGATCCGCAGGATCGTCACCGCGAATTCCGGTGCGGGCGTGTCGAAAACCTCTTCGACGCCGTCATCGGCCGGCCGCGGATGGATGGGCCGGCCGTCCGTCGGGGTGAAGTCGAGTACCCGGAGAAGCTCCGGCACATCCACGTGCTTGGGCGTCAGACCACCGCGTAACACGTTGTCGGAGTTGGCCATGACCTCGAACCCCATGCCGTGCAGGTAGGCGTGCAGATTGCCGGCGGGCAGGTAGATGCCCTCCCCCTCGACCAGGCTGATGCGGTTGAGCAGCATGGCGGCCAGCACGCCGGCATCACCCGGGTACCGCTCGCCGAGCTCGAGCACCGTCTTGGCCTCGGGTGCGAATTCTGTTGCCCCCGAACGGATGTAGTTCACCGCACCGTCGAGAACGGCCGGCACCAGGACGTCGAGATCGGGCTGCGGCAGGGTGATCCAGGTGGTGAAGACGGCCCGCAGCCCGGCCGCGTCCGACTGGCCGGCCAGCAGGTTGATGTACGGATCGAGGTCGGACACCGCCAGCGCCCGCATCAACTCGACGGTGCGGGCCACCGGCCGGAACCCGGCGAGCGCCTCGAACGGGCCGAGGGCCACGATCAACTCGGGCTTGTGGCTGCGGTCCCGGTAGTTGCGGTTGCGCGCGTTGAGGGCAATGCCTTGGCGCTCTTCACGATTGAAGCCTTCGGCAGCCTGCTCGGCACTGGGATGGGCCTGCAGCGACAGCGGCTCGTCGGCGGCCAGCACCTTCGCCAGGAACGGCAACGAATCACCGAACCGGGCCACGACCTCGGGCCCCAGTTCGCCCGCGGGATCGGCCCGGATGACGTCGAGCAGCGACACCTCGCCGTCGGCCGTCTCCAGCCGCGCCGGGTCCCCGGGGTTCGCACCCAACCACAGCTCAGCCTCGGGATGCGCTGAGGGACTTGGCCTTCCGGCGAAATCGGCCAAGGCGGTACGCGACCCCCAGGCGTAGTTCCTGACCGCGCCTCGTAGCAGATGCACTATGTCTAACCTCGAACCAGTTTCAGGTAAACGGCCGTCATCTCCAGCCGGACCGCCAGCATCGCGATCTGTTGTTCCAAGCGACTTCCCGGCACCTGCAGCCCCGCGTCGGGCACGTCGTCGGCGCTGAGCACGTCGACGTCCCCACCGAGCGCGTCCATCCGGGCGATCACGCCGGGACGTTCCTCGTCGGCACACAGGACCACGGTGCGGACCCGCGCCGGTACCGGCCCGTCGATCTCGGGATCGTGGAAAAGCGAGTCCTCGTAAGACATTTCGACCGTCTCGCGGCCGAGCCCACCGTGCAATGCCACCAGGGCGTCGGAGCCGCCGGTCGCGGTCACGAGCTGATGGGCCACCCGCAGCAGCACCGTCGCGGCATGGCGGACCAACGCCAGCATCGCCGCGCCCTCACCGGCAAGCACCACCTGCCGGCCGGACATCCGCTCGGCCAGGTTCTTGGCCGGGTTGGTGAAAATCTCGCGGGCCGCACTGTTGCGCAGGGCCTCGGCGTCCAACTCGTCGGCCAGGGCCTCCAGGTCGATGCGCAATGCCGGGTCGACCACCATCATCGTCGCGAGTCCCGCGGCCAGGTAGCGGGTGAGGCCGAAGTCGTCGGGCACCCCCAACCGCGGCGGCAGCACCACCGCGCGCCCGGCGGCCGCATCGCGCAGCGGGCCGTCGTTGGGCGCCACCACGATCACGCGCGCGCCGCGCCGCACCCCGGTCGCAACCGCGGTCACCAGAGCCGGGTCGGCCGCATCGTCCCCGGCCACAACCACGACGTCCAGCGCGCCGATCCACGGCGGCACATCCGGGGTGACGACGAGCGGGATCGCCGACGTCGCGCCCAGTGCCGCGGCCAGCACGGTCCCCGCCGCGCCGGGAGCTCCCGACATCCCACGCCCGCACACCCAGGTGACGGTCCGCGGACGTTGATCCGAGCGCAGTTCGTCGAGTTCGCCTTCAGTGAGCGCCGCGGCGACCGCGCGGGTCTGTGCACCGGCCATCGACGCGGCCCGCAGCAGGCCGTCGCGGTCGGCCGCGATCAGACCCTCGACATCGTCGAGGTCCAGGGTCGCCGGGGCGGCACTCATGGCGCAGACGCCCTGATCTGCGCCGCAATGTGTTCGACGATCTGGTCGACTTCCACGCGGGTGCGGGATTCGACGTTGAGCCGCAACAGCGGTTCGGTGTTGGAGCTGCGCAGGTTGAACCAGCGCCCGTCGCCGAGGTCGACGGTGACACCGTCGAGTTCGTCGGTCGAGGCGATGTCACTGCCGTACGACGCGAGGACCGCCTGCACGCACGCCGGCGCGTCGGCGACGGTGAAGTTGATCTCGCCGGACGCCTCGTACCGCTGGTACTTGGCCATCAGTTCGGACAGCGGACGGTCCTGTTCCCCGAGCGCGGCCAGCACGTGCAGCGCGGCGAGCATGCCCGAGTCGGCGCCCCAGAAATCGCGGAAGTAGTAATGCGCCGAATGCTCACCACCGAAGATCGCGTTGGTCTCGGCCATCAGCGCCTTGATGTACGAGTGGCCGACGCGGGAGCGCACGGCCGTGCCGCCGCGCTCCTCGATCAGCTCGGGCACCGCGCGCGAGGTGATCAGGTTGTGGATGACGGTCGCGCCGGACTCACGGGCCAGCTCACGATCGGCGACGAGCGCCGTCACCGCCGACGGCGACACGGGGTCGCCCTTCTCGTCGACGACGAAGCAGCGGTCGGCGTCGCCGTCGAACGCCAGGCCGATATCGGCGCCGTTCTCGACGACATGCTTCTGCAGGTCCACCAGGTTGGCCGGGTCCAGCGGGTTGGCCTCGTGGTTGGGGAACGTGCCGTCGAGCTCGAAGTACAACGGCAGCAAGGTGATCGACCCGACGGTGCCCAGCACGGCCGGCGTCGTGTGCCCGCCCATGCCGTTGCCGGCGTCGACCGAGACCCGCAGCGGACGCAGCGCCGACACATCGACCAGCGAACGCAGGAAGGTGCCGTACTCGGCGAGCACGTCGCGCTCCTCGACCGTGCCGGCCGCACCGTCGTGACCGGGCACGCCGTCGATGACCTCATTGCTGATGTCGGTCAGACCGGTCTCCTTGCCGACGGGCTTCGCGCCCGCCCGGCACAACTTGATGCCGTTGTAGGCGGCCGGGTTGTGGCTGGCCGTGAACATGGCGCCAGGGCAGTCGAGGAGACCCGAGGCGAAGTAGAGCTGATCGGTCGACGCCAGCCCGATCCGGACCACGTCCAGACCCTGCGCGGTGACCCCAGCGGCGAACGCCGTGGCCAATGACGGTGAGCTGGGCCGCATGTCGTAGCCGACAGCCACCCGGGTGGCGCCCTCGGCGCGCATCAACCGGGCAAATGCGCCGCCGACATCGGCGACGAACGACTCGTCGATCTCCTCGCCGACCAGCCCACGCACGTCATATGCCTTGATGACGCGCTGTACAGAGGCAGCAGGCCGAGACATAGCCCTCCCGATCTCATCGTTCGCAGACCACTGCATTACCGAGGGTCTGTGACAGTCAGCCTATCGGCTGACCCATCTGCCCGCGGACGGTCGGTGGGGTTCGGTAGGACTTGTGTCGCTAACTCTCAGGCGGATCCGGCAACACCCGGAGATGGCCGCGGCGCCGCCCGTTGTGCTGCGTGCGCGGTGCGGGCGGGGCCATGACGGTGCCGCCGGGTGTGCCGGCGTGGCTGCCGGGCAGCGGATCGGTGAAACCTGTTGGGATGCCACCGCGGGACGGCGCGTCGCGCCCCTCGCGCACCGCATCGGCGAGCGCGACGAGGTCGTCGTCCTCAGAGGGCGTGGGCAGCGGACCGGCGTGGCGGACCAACTCCCACCCGCGGGGCGCGGTGATGCGACTGGCGTGCGACACACACAGGTCCCACGAATGCGGCTCCGACGCGGTGGCCAACGGACCTACGACTGCCGTGGAATCCGAGTAGACAAACGTCAGCGTCGCCACGGCGTAGTGCGGGCAACCTGGCCGGCAGCAGCGACGGGGAACATTCACTCGGCGAGATTATCGCGCCGCCGACGCGCCCACTGCCGGACACGCGCGTCGCGGGCACGTCGATCTCCAACCGTTACTATCGGCCGATGGCCCACTCGCGTGTGCGCCGCCGTCGCGGCATGCGCGGCCCGCTACTCCCCCCGACCGTTCCCGGATGGCGCAGTCGCGCCGAGCGATTCGACATGGCGGTCCTCGAGGCCTACGAACCCATCGAGCGACGGTGGCGCAATCGGGTGTCCGGACTCGACGTCGCCGTCGACGAGATTCCGCGGATCTCCCCCAAGGATCCCGATGCCATCCAGTGGCCGCCCGAGGTGATCGCCGACGGGCCGGTGGCGCTGGCGCGGCTCATCCCGGCCGGCGTGGACGTTCGGGGTAATTCGACACGGGCGCGAATCGTCTTGTTCCGCAAGCCCATTGAACGGCGGGCGAAGGACTCCGTTGACCTCGCCGACCTTCTGCACGAAATTCTCGTGGCGCAGGTAGCCACTTATCTCGGCGTTGAACCGTCGGTGATCGACCCGACCATCCTTGACGACTAGTCGGTCGATCTACCCGCGGTGTGTCAGATGACGCCGCGCTTGATCCGCCGGCGCTCGCGCTCCGACAGACCGCCCCAGATGCCGAAGCGCTCGTCGTGCGCCAAGGCGTACTCGAGGCACGCGTCGCGCACCTCGCAGCCCTGGCAGATGCGCTTGGCTTCACGGGTCGAGCCACCCTTCTCAGGGAAGAATGCCTCGGGGTCGGTTTGCGCGCACAGGGCACGCTCCTGCCACTGGTCTTCCGTGAGCTCGGGTTCGTTGTCGATGTGATCGGGCACCAGACTCAGCTGCGGCCGTCCGGCGACGACGTGCTGAACGGGTCCGGTGTTCGTGTGCGGTGCGGTCCCAACAGAGCCGAGCATCCGCCCGTCGAATTGCACCACGTGATCGAAATCTGCGTGTTCGTAAGACATTTGCCGCCTCCTCCCCTGCTTTACGTAGTTCTCAAAACGGAGTCCAACTACTTGCCCTGCGTGCCGTGAGTGGCGAACAATATTCGAACAAACGGTCGAATCTCGGTCTGCCGCACCGGAACCGGTAAACAAACCGGGAATGACACTGTTGTGATTACACACGGGTTAGCTGCCACGGTCAAGCGGATGAAGCGCATTTCCTACCATCTTGTGACCTGATTACGGCGCGTCGTTACCGCGGCGTGTCGCGATAGTGACCAATAACACGCTGCCGCACAACGTAGTTGGAAATGGCGATAACTGATGCGGCTGTTACTCAAGTGAATACTGAGGTTTTAAGTTTGCTGCGCGCCAAATTGCCGTCCGGGCGCGTCATTCCGCCCGCGCGTCATCGCCTAGGGTGAGTCGACGTGAAGGTGACGGTTCTGGTCGGTGGCGTCGGCGGCGCTCGGTTTCTGCTCGGCGTCCAGAAACTGCTGGGGTTGGGTCAATTCGCCGAACCCGGTGCGGACCCCTCGCCGCACGAGCTCACCGCGATCGTCAACGTCGGTGACGACGCCTGGATGTTCGGCGTCCGCATCTGCCCCGACCTCGACACCTGCATGTACACCCTCGGCGGCGGCATCGACCCCGAACGCGGCTGGGGACACCGCGACGAGACCTGGCATGCCAAGGAAGAGCTCGCGGCGTACGGCGTGCAACCGGACTGGTTCGGACTCGGCGACCGCGACCTGGCCACGCACCTGGTGCGCAGCCAGATGCTGCGGGCCGGCTACCCGCTGTCCCAGGTGACCGAGGCGTTGTGTGACCGCTGGCAGCCCGGCGCCCGGCTGCTGCCCGCCAGTGACGAACGCAGCGAAACCCACGTGGTGGTAACCGATCCCGAATCGGGCGATCAGCGCGCCATCCACTTCCAGGAATGGTGGGTGCGCTACCGCGCCCAAATCCCCACCCACAGCTTCGCGTTCATCGGCACCGAGAAGGCAAAGGCCGCACCGGGAGTCGCCGATGCCATCGCCGGCGCCGACGTCGTGCTGGTGGCGCCCTCGAACCCGGTCGTCAGCATCGGCGCGATCCTGGCGGTGCCCGGCCTGCGCAGCGCGCTGCGGTCCACCCCGGCACAGGTGATCGGCTATTCCCCCATCGTCGCCGGAAAGCCGTTGCGCGGGATGGCCGATGACTGCCTCAAGGTGATCGGCATCGACAGCACCTCCGAGGCCGTGGGCACGCACTACGGCGCCCGCAGCGCGACCGGCATCCTCGACGGCTGGCTCATCGACGAGGGTGACCACGCCGAGATCGACGGCGTCAACGTCAAGGCCGTGCCGCTGCTGATGACCGATCCGGCGGCCACGGCAGAGATGGTCCGCGCCGGACTCGAACTGGCCGGAATTCAGCTGTGACCGAGCATGGCGCCGCGGCCGCCGTCGAAATCCTTCCGGTTCCCGGACTTCCCGAATTCCGCCCCGGCGACGACGTGGCCGCCGCCATCGCCGCCGCCGCCCCCTGGTTGCGCGACGACGACGTGCTGGTGGTCACCAGCAAGGTGCTGTCGAAGTCCGAGGGCCGGATCGTCGCCGCGCCGACCGACCCCGACGAACGGGACGCCCTGCGGCGCAGGCTGATCGACGACGAGGCCGTGCGCGTGTTGGCCCGCAAGGGCCGCACCCTGATCACCGAGAACGCCATCGGGCTGGTCCAGGCGGCGGCCGGCGTCGACGGATCCAACGTCAGTACAACCGAATTGGCGCTCCTGCCGGTCGACCCCGACGGCAGCGCGGCGCGGCTGCGGGCCGGCCTGGCCGAGCGGCTCGGCGTGACCGTCGCCGTCGTCATCACCGACACCATGGGCCGGGCCTGGCGCAACGGGCAGATCGATGCCGCCATCGGCGCCGCCGGACTGGCCGTGCTGCACGGGTATTCCGGCGTCCAGGACACCCACGGCAACGAGCTGCTGGTGACCGAGGTGGCCGTCGCCGACGAGATCGCGGCCGCCGCCGACCTGGTCAAGGGCAAGCTGACCGGCATCCCGGTCGCCGTGGTGCGGGGCCTGTCACCGCGCGACGACGGCTCGAACGGCCGGACCCTGGTGCGCGCCGGGCAGGACGATCTGTTCTGGCTGGGCACCGAGGAAGCACTGGCACTGGGCCGCAGGCAGGCGCAGTTGATGCGCCGTTCGGTGCGCACCTTCAGCGCCGAGCCCGTGGCACCGGAACTCATCGAGGACTCCGTGGCCGAGGCGCTCACCGCGCCCGCACCGCACCACACCCGCCCGGTCCGGTTCGTCTGGGTGCAGGACCACGACACCCGAATCCGCTTGCTGGACCGCATGAAAGACAAGTGGCGCACCGACCTGACCGCCGATGGGCGGCCCGCCGACTCCGTCGACCGGCGTGTGGGCCGCGGCCAGATTCTGTACGACGCACCGGAATTCGTCATCCCGTTCCTGGTCCCCGATGGCGCACACAGCTATCCGGACGCGGCCCGTACCGAAGCCGAGCACACCATGTTCACCGTCGCGGTTGGCGCGGCCGTGCAGGGACTCCTGGTGGCCCTGGCGGCGCGCGACGTCGGCAGCTGCTGGATCGGGTCGACGATCTTCGCCGGCGACATCGTGCGCGCCGAGCTCGAGCTGCCGGCCGACTGGGAACCGTTGGGCGCCATCGCCATCGGCCACTTCCCGGAGAGCGATGAGCCCCGTCGGCCACGGCCGCCGGTGCCGACCGACGAACTGCTGATCCGGCGATGAGCGACTCGCTGCACGATTCGGTGTTGACCGCGCTGCACGACTGGCCGGCGCCCGACGCCGATCAGGACACCCTCCGGCACGCCGTCGCGGCGTTCGTCGCGGCCCGCCCCGACGCCTGCCGGCGCGCCTGCGTACCCGGCCACATCACCGCGTCGGCGCTCGTACTCGACCACACCCGGACCAAGGCGTTGCTCACCCTGCACCCGCGGTTGGGCCGCTGGGTGCAGCTGGGTGGGCACTGCGAGGACGTCGACACCGACATCCGCGCCGCGGCACTACGCGAGGCGACCGAGGAATCCGGCATCACCGGACTGCAGATCGCCGAGTTGCCCGCGGCGTTGCACGTCCACGCGCTGACGTGCTCGCTGGGCGTCCCGACGCGGCATCTCGACGTGCAATATCTGGCTGTCGCGCCGCAGGACGCCGAAATTCACTGCAGCGATGAGTCACTGGATCTGCAGTGGTGGCCGCTGGACGCGCTGCCGGACCCGGACCCGGGTCTGCAGCGGCTCGCGCGGGCCGCTCAGACGTCCGTGGAGTAGCGAATACCGCCGTCGGGGATGGTGACCCCCGGCCACACCCGCGCACCGCGCAGCAGCTCGCAGCGGGCGCCGATGTTGGCGCCGTCGCCGATGACGCCGTCACGGATCAGCGCCCGCGGGCCGATCCGGGCGCCGAACCCGACGATGGACCGCTCGATCACCGACCCGGCCTCGATCTTGACGCCGTCGAAGATCACCGCACCGTCCAGCCGGGCGCCGGCGCCGATCTCCGCGCCGCGGCCCACCACTGTCCCGCCGATCAGCAGCGCACCGGGCGCCACCGCGGCACCCTCGTGCACCAGGCTCTCGCCGCGGTGCCCGTCGAGTACCGGCGACGGTGCGATACCGCGCACCAGATCCGCTGAGCCACGGACGAAGTCGTCGGGCGTGCCCATGTCACGCCAGTAGCTGGCGTCGACGTAACCGCACACCTTGAAACCGTCGGACAACAGCTTCGGGAACACCTCGCGTTCGACCGATACCTCACGGCCGGTGGGGATCTCATCGATCACCGCACGCTGGAACAGATAGCAGCCCGCGTTGATCTGATCGGTCGGCGGGTCCTGCGTCTTCTCCAGGAACGCCGTCACCACGCCCTCGGAATCGGTTGGCACACAACCGAACGCGCGCGGGTCGCTCACCCGCACGAGGTGCAGCGTGACGTCGGCCTGCCGCTCGCGGTGGCTGGCGACCATCGCACCGAGATCCAGCCCGGAGAGCACGTCACCGTTGAACACCATGGCGGTCGGGTGGCGCAGCTTGGGCGCCACGTTGGCGATACCGCCACCGGTGCCCCGGGCCTCCTCCTCGACCACGTACTCGATCTCCAGGCCCAGCTTGGAGCCGTCGCCGAATTCCGCCTCGAAGACCTCGGCCTTGTACGAGGTACCCAGCACCACATGGCGGATACCCGCGGCCGCGATCCGGGCGAGCAGGTGGGACAGGAACGGCACTCCCGCCGTCGGCAGCATCGGCTTGGGCGCCGAGAGGGTCAGCGGGCGCAGCCGGGTGCCCTGCCCACCCACCAGGATGACCGCGTCGACGTCAACCGGATTCACCGCGTCACTCAACTCGCGTCCTTTCAAGCCTCGAGGTCATCGCCGGTAGCCTAGTTCGCCCGACGGCGCTTACGCCTGGAATTGCCCACCACCGCGCGTTCGCGCGCGTTCAGCGCCGACTTGATGGTCCACCGCAGCGGGGCCTGCCACCAGTGCGGATGCCGGTCGGCAAGGAATGTATAGGTACTGCGGTGGTGCGCGGCCAGATTGCGGGCCGGGTCCCGTCCTGTGGAATGTCCCTTGTCGTGCAGGATTTCGGCGGCCGGCACGTACACGTTCTGCCAGCCACCCTGCGCGAGCCGGTCACCGAGGTCGACGTCCTCCATGTACATGAAGTAGTTCTCGTCGAATCCGCCGATCTGCCGGAACGCCTTGGTGCGCAACAACAGACACGAGCCCGACAACCAGCCGACGGCGCGTTCACTGGGCTCCAGCCGGTCCTGGCGGTAGGCCGCCGTCCACGGGTTGGATTTCCAGAACGGGCCCACCACGGCGTGCATGCCGCCGCGGATCAGGCTCGGCTGATGCCGCGCCGACGGATAGACCGAGCCGTCGGGGTCGCGGATCAGCGGACCCACCGCACCGGCCGCGGGCCACCGCGCCGCCCCGGCGAACAACTCGTCGATGCTGTGCGGTCCCCACTGCACATCCGGGTTGACCACGACGAAGAACTCCTGGTCGACGACGCTGTCGGGCGTGTCGAGGTAGGCCGCGACGGCGCGGTTCACCGCGGTGCCGTAGCCGAGGTTGCCGCCCGTGCGGAACAACTCGACGTCGGCGTAGCGCTCCAGGGCCGACTCGGGCGCACCGTCGGTCGAGCCGTTGTCGGCCATCACCACCAGCAGGCGGCGTTCCGTCGCGTGGGCCAGCGTCTTCAGGAAACGGTCCAGATGCGCGCCGGGTGAATACGTCACCGTCACCACGAGCAGCGGGCGATCCGATTGCGGTACGGATGGCTGCTCGATCACGGCCTAGAGGTTAGCGGGCCGACGGCCGTACCCGCACCAGGGTGTGACCCGCCGAACCCCGGGCTACCGGCCACGGCAAGCGCTCACCAGTAGCCTGTCCTGGTGCCAGGTCGACTGTTCCGCATCCTCGCCGTCATGACGACGGTGCTCGTGATGGTGGGCACCGGCGTGGCCTGGAGCAGCCTGCGTTCGCTGGAATCCGGCATCAACCGCATCAGCACCGCGGCCCTCGGCGGCGGGGGCGACGACGGTGCCGTCGACATCCTCCTGGTGGGTATGGACAGCCGTACCGACGCGCACGGAAATCCCTTGTCAGAGGACGAACTCGCGACGCTGCGCGCCGGCGACGACGTGTCCACCAACACCGACACCATCATCCTGGTGCGCATCCCCAACAACGGGCGCTCGGCCACCGCCATCTCCATCCCGCGCGACTCCTATGTGCAGGCGCCGGGGCTGGGCAAGACCAAGATCAACGGTGTCTTCGGTCAGGTGAAGCTCGAGAAGATGAAGGAACTCGTCGAGGAGCAGGGTGAGGACGCCGCCACCGCCGAGCCGAAAGCCGTCGAGGCCGGCCGCGAGGCGCTAATCAAAACCGTGGCAAAGCTCACAGGCGTCACCGTCGACCACTACGCCGAGGTCGGGTTGCTGGGCTTCGCCTTGATCACCGATGCCCTCGGCGGCGTCAACGTGTGTCTGAAGAACGCCGTCGACGAACCGTTGTCGGGCGCGAACTTCCCGGCGGGCTGGCAGAAACTCAACGGCCCGCAGGCCCTGAGCTTCGTGCGGCAGCGGCACGATCTGCCCCGCGGCGACCTGGACCGGGTGACGCGCCAGCAGGTCTTCATGGCGTCGCTGGCGCACGACATCATCTCCGGGCAGACGCTGTCCAGCCCCAGCACCCTGAGCCGGCTCCGCAGCGCCGTGCAGCGGTCGGTGGTGCTGTCCGATGGTTGGGACATCATGGATTTCGTCCAGCAGATGCAGAAGCTGGCGGGCGGCAACGTCGCGTTCGCCACCATCCCGGTGCTCGCCGAGGACGGCTGGAGCGACGACGGCACCCAGAGCGTCGTGCGCGTCGACCCCGCACAGGTGCAGCAGTGGGTGGCCGGTCTGCTGCAGGACCAGGCCGAGGGCAAGACCGAGAAGCTCGCGTACACCCCCGGCAACACCACCGTCGACGTCGTCAACGACAGTGACATCAACGGACTGGCCGCGGCGGTGTCGGAGGTCCTCACCGAAAAGGGCTTCGTCGCAGGCAAAGTCGGCAACAACGAGGCCGACCACGTGACGTCGAGCCAGATCCAGGCCGCGAAGTCCGACGACCTCGGAGCCAAGGCCATCGCCGAACAGCTGGGCAATCTGCCGGTGGTGGAGAACGCCTCCGTGCCGAGCGGCGCGGTGCGGGTCGTGCTTTCGCACGACTACGCGGGCCCTGGTTCCGGCCTGGACGGCGGTAGCCACACCGTGACGCAATCCGCCTCCGACACCACCGATTCCGGCACCACCACCCAGGTCCCGCCGTCACCCATCATCACCGCGGGCGCGGCCGACCCCAAGTGCGTGGACTGACCGTGACCAACCTGTCCAGCGCGATCCTCGACCCGTTGCTGCGTGACGACCCGGCCGGGCCGCGCATCACCTACTACGACGATGCCACCGGCGAGCGCATCGAGCTGTCGGCGGTGACACTGAGCAACTGGGCCGCCAAGACCGCCAACCTGTTGCGTGACGAACTCGGCGCAGGTCCGGGCAGCCGGGTCGCGGTGCTGCTGCCCGCGCACTGGCAGACGGCCGGCGTGTTGTTCGGCATCTGGTACATCGGCGCGGAAGTCTTGCTGAAAGACACAGCCGGAGAATCGATCCCATCCGGCTGCGATATCGCGCTGTGCACGGCCGATCGCATCGACGCGGCCGACGAGACCGGTGCAGGCGAAGTCGTCGTACTGTCGCTCGATCCGTTCGGCAAGCCGGTCCCCGACCTACCGATCGGCGTCACCGACTACGCGACATCCGTTCGGGTGCACGGCGATCAGATCGTGCCCGAACGGAACCCTGGTCCGGCCCTGGCCGACCGCTCGGTCGACGATGTCCTCGCCGCGGCCCGCAACGGTGCGGCGGCAAAGGGATTCACCACCGGCACCCGGCTGCTGTCGACGGCCGCGTGGGGCAGCCCAGACGAACTCGTCGCCAATCTGCTGACGGTGTTCGCCGGCGGCGCCTCCCTGGTGCAGGTGGCCAACCCCGACGCGGGCGCGTTGGAGCGGCGCCGCGCGACGGAGAAGGTCACTGCCGACCTGTAGCGCCTGACGTCAGCGCAGCAGGGCGCGGGACATCACGACCCGCTGAATCTGGTTGGTGCCCTCGTAGATCTGGGTGATCTTGGCATCGCGCATCATGCGCTCCACCGGGAAGTCCACGGTGTAACCGGCACCGCCGAACAACTGCACGGCGTTGGTGGTCACCTCCATCGCCACATCCGAGGCGAAACACTTCGACGCCGCCGAGATGAAGCCCAGGTTGCCCTCACCACGCTCGGCGCGGGCCGCGGCGTTGTAGACCATCAGGCGGGCCGCCTCGGTCTTCATCGCCATGTCCGCGATCATGAACTCGACACCCTGGAACTGGCTGATCGCCTTGCCGAACTGCTTGCGGTCCTTGGTGTAGGCGATCGCGGCGTCCAGTGCACCCTGCGCCACACCGACGGCCTGTGCACCGATGGTCGGACGGGTGTGATCCAGCGTCGCCAGCGCGGTCTTGAAGCCCGTGCCCGGCTCGCCGATGATGCGGTCACCCGGGATGCGGCAGTTCTCGAAGTACAGCTCGGTGGTCGGCGAACCCTTGATGCCGAGCTTGCGCTCCTTGGGGCCGATGGAGAAGCCCTCGTCGTCGATGTGCACCATGAACGCCGAAATGCCGTTGGCGCCCTTGTCGGGGTCGGTCACGGCCATCACGGTGTACCAGCTCGACTTGCCACCGTTGGTGATCCACGCCTTGGCGCCGTTGAGGATCCAGTCGTCACCGTCGGCCTTGGCGCGCGTGCGCATCGCTGCGGCATCGCTGCCGGCCTCCCGCTCAGACAGCGCATAAGAAGCAAGCGCGCCATCAACCAAATCGGGCAGCACCTTGCGCTTGAGATCGTCGGAGCCGTTCAGGATCAGGCCCATGGTGCCGAGCTTGTTGACCGCGGGGATCAGCGACGCCGACACGTCGACCCGGGCCACTTCCTCGATGACGATGCAGGCGGCCACCGAGTCCGCGCCCTGGCCGCCGAACTCCTCGGGCACGTGCACGGCGTTGAAACCGGACGCGGTCAGCGCGTCACTGGCCTCCTGCGGGAACCGGGCCTGCTCGTCGACCTCGGCGGCAAACGGGGCGATCTCCTTCTCGGCCAGGGCCCGGATGGCGGCACGCAGCTCCTGATGCTCTTCCGGCAGCTGAAACAGATCGAATGACGGGTTACCGATAGACATTGATGGCTCCTTGCCTGCCCATGTGGCGAGATGCGGGGTGCTACTCGCCGGTAACTTTACCGCCCCTGACCCGACACCTTCTGCAGCCCACGGACCAGCTCGCGGTAAGTGCGGTGATAGACGGTGCGCAACGTCTCGCTGCGGCGCAGCACGTCGACGGCCGTCACGGGGCCCAGCAGCAGCACCGGGTGCCCGGCGAAAACCGAGGTGGTGTGCTGGATGCGGGCCGAGCGGTGTGCCGCCGATTCGAGTTCGGCCTGGTAGTAGTCGCAGAACTCCGGCTGGGTGAAGAACACCTTGTTGAAGCCGATCGCGAACGGGGCCAGGCCGGCGCCGTCATCGAGATACTTGAGCGTGCCCACCGCCACGCCGGGCCAGAACTCGTTGAAGACGTCGTCGGCGATGACGATGCCGCCGTCGGCCAGGGTCGCCTCGGCCAGCTGCATGTCGCTGTAGACGATCTCCTCGGTGTGGCCACCGTCGACGCTGAAGAACCGGACGGGCCCGCCGGCCTCCTCCAGCAGCACCTCGGGGGTCAGCTTCGTGGAGTCACCCTGGTGGATCACCACGCTGTCCATGGACGACCAGACGTCGACGTTGCTGGTGAACTTCGCCAGATCACCGGCCCCGGAACCGTCGATGTTGAGGTCCTGGTCGCCGAAAATGTCGATGGCAACGGACTTTTCGTCGTCCCGCTGCAGCAGGTTCAGGCCGATGAACAGCTTGCCGTGGTGCACGCCGATCTCGGCGACCGCGCCGCCGACGGACCTGGCCCGCTGGGCCTCGTCCAGCGCACCGGCGACCAGGAGCACCTCCGGCTCCATGAATCCCGTGACGAGTTTGTGGCCGACGCTGCGGTACCGCGCGAATGAAGATTTCATCGATCGTGAGCTTACTTGCCCAGCAACCGATTCCGTAGCGCCTCGTCCTTGTCGAGCACCATCTGCTCCAGGTCCGCCTGGAAGCGCTGCATCCGGGCCCGCAGCGCGGCATCGGCCGACCCCAGGATGCGTACCGCCAGCAGGCCCGCGTTGCGCGCGCCGCCGATCGACACCGTGGCCACCGGCACGCCGGCGGGCATCTGCACGATCGACAGCAACGAGTCCATGCCGTCGAGGCGGGCCAGCGGCACCGGAACCCCGATCACCGGCAGCGGAGTGGCCGACGCCACCATGCCGGGCAGGTGCGCGGCGCCACCGGCGCCGGCGATGATCACCTCGACGCCGCGGTCCGCGGCGGACTTGGCGTAGTCGAGCATGCGCTGCGGCGTGCGGTGCGCCGACACCACGCCGACCTCGAACGGCACCTCGAACTCGGCGAGCGCGGTGGCCGCGTCCTCCATCACCGACCAGTCGCTGTCACTGCCCATGATCAGGCCGACGCGCGGTCCCACCCGGTCACTCATGTCCACTCCATCCGTCGGTCCACTCAGCGTGCGACAACCAATGCGCGGCCCGCACAGCGCGCTCGCGTACGTCGGCCACGTAGTCCGCGTCATCGAGCGAGCCGCCCGGCGCGCCGACGATGTTGACGTGACCGATCTTGCGGCCAGGCCGCTCCCCCTTGCCGTACAGGTGCACCCGGGCCTCGGGCAGCCGGCCGAACAGGTGGTGCAGGCGCTCGTCCATCGTCATCGCCGGCTGAGTCGGCGCGCCGAGCACGTTCGCCATCACCGTCACCGGCGCCAGCGGTGCCGTCGACCCCAGCGGGTAGTCCAGGACCGCGCGTAGGTGCTGCTCGAACTGGCTCGTCGTCGCGCCGTCCATGCTCCAGTGCCCGGAGTTGTGCGGACGCATGGCCAACTCGTTGACCACCAGCGCGCCGTCGACCGTCTCGAAGAGCTCGACCGCCAGCACGCCGACCACACCGAGCTCATCGGCGATCCGCAGCGCGAGCTGTTCGGCCGCCGTCGCCAACGCGGCGTCCAGCTGCGGCGCCGGCGCGATCACCTCGACGCAGATGCCGTCCTCCTGCACGGTGTGCACGACGGGCCACGCCGCGCCCTGCCCGAACGGCGAGCGGGCGACCAGCGCGGCCAGCTCGCGGCGCATGGCGACCTTCTCCTCCACCAGCACCGCCACGCCGGCGGCCAGGTAGCCCTCGGCGGCGGCGCGGGCCTGCGCGACGTCGTCGGTCAGCGTGACGCCCTTGCCGTCGTAACCACCGCGGCTGGCCTTCACCACCAGCGCACCACCGGTCTCAGCGGCGAGCTCGTCGATGGCATCCAGCTCGGCGGTCGACGCCACCTCGCGGTAGCGCGGCACCGGCGCGCCGAGTTCGGCCAGCCGGCGGCGCATGACCAACTTGTCCTGCGCGTGCACCAGCGCCGACGGCGGCGGGGCCACGTTGACGCCGTCCGCGACGAGCGTCTGCAGCAGCTCGGTCGGCACGTGCTCGTGATCGAACGTCAGGGCCGACGCACCGGCCGCCACCTGGCGCAACGCCTCGAGGTCGGTGTGCGAGCCCAGCACCACCGCGGGGCTCACCTGGGCGGCGGGCTCGTCGGCGGAAACCGCCAGGACCCGCAGGGTCTGACCGAGTGCGATGGCGGCCTGGTGGGTCATGCGGGCCAGCTGGCCGCCACCGATCATTGCCACGACGGGGGGTTGCGTCACGGCGCCTAGTTTGTCACGCGCCGAGGGCGTCCCTACCTGCACGGGTACGTGAAATGCAGGTACTTTCCGTAAACTGGCCGCTTATGTCGTTCACCGAGGCCACGATCGCGCGGCTCCCCCGAGTGATTCGGCCGTTTGCCGAGCGGCATCACGAGCTCATCAAGTTCGCCATCGTCGGCGCCACGACGTTCGTCATCGACTCGGGCATCTTCTACACCCTCAAGCTCACGGTGCTCGAGCCCAAGCCGGTGACGGCCAAGATCATCGCCGGCATCGTCGCGGTCATCGCGTCGTACGTGCTGAACCGCGAATGGAGCTTCCAGAACCGCGGTGGCCGCCTGCGCCACCACGAGGCGCTGCTGTTCTTCGCGGTCAGTGGCGTCGGCGTGCTGCTGAGCATGGCCCCGCTGTGGGTGTCCAGCTACGTGCTGCAGCTGCGCCAGCCCAACGTGTCGCTGACCGTCGAGAACATCGCCGACTTCGTGTCGGCGTACATCATCGGCAACCTGCTGCAGATGGCGTTCCGGTTCTGGGCCTTCCGGCGCTGGGTGTTCCCCGATGAGATGGCCAAGCACGCACCCGACATGACGCTCGAGGCGACGATCACCGCCGGTGGTTTCGCCGAGGCCTACGACGAACTCGGCGACGACCCTCAGCTGGGCGACTCCTCGGAACCCAAGGTGTCGAAGACTTCGTGATACAGCAGCGAGTGGACCTGCTCCACCCGCGGAATGTCATGGAATTCCAGGGGATCCTGCGATGCCGACTCGATGATCAGCGTGCCGGTGCGCAGTATCCGGTCCAGTAGCTGGTGCCGGAACTCCACGCTGTTGATGCGCGCCAGCGGAATGTCGATACCCGACCGCGTCAGCACGCCGCGCCGGAACATCACCCGCCGGTCGGTGATCACGAAATGCGTTGAGCGCCAGGTCAGGAACGGCCAGACGGTGAGCCAGCCGATCACCACCAGCCAGACCACGCCGACCACCGCGAAGATGATGTTCTTGGCGTTCGAATCCCAGTTGGTGTGATTGACCACCGCCGCGAGGAAAGCGGCCAGCGCCGTCGCGACCAGCAGCACCAGCACCGGCCCGATCAGGCGCTTCCAGTGCGGGTGCCGATGCAGCACAACATGTTCGTCGGCCGCCAGCACGTTGTCCGGGTAACCCATACCCAGACTCTAGGCGGTGCTCAGCCGGCGGCGGGACGCAAATGGACGACGTCGCCCGCCGAGACGGCCACGTCGCCGTCGGCCGAATCGATCACCAGCGCACCGCCCGCGTCGATGTCGGTCGCCGGCCCGACCACCTCACGCCCGCCGGGCAACTCGGCCCGCACCGACTGTCCGAGGGTGGCGCTGTGCTTGCGGTAGACGGCCAACAGCTCGACGTTCCCGCCCACGCGCCACTCGGCGATGCGGGCGTGCAGACGGTTCAGCAGCGCCACCGCCAGCCGCTGCCGATCCGGTTGCGCGACACCGAGACTCAACAGGGACACGGCCACCGGGTCGGGCAGTTCGGCGGCGGCGAGCGACACGTTCAGACCGATACCGACGACGATGACGGGCGGCTCCCCGGCCGGGGCCGCGACCTCGGCGAGAATCCCGGCCAGCTTGCCGGTGCCCACCAGCACATCGTTGGGCCACTTGAGTGCGGCCTGCACGCCGGCCACCTCGGCGACGGCCTCGACGACAGCCACCCCCGCCGCCAGTGACAGCAGGCCCCAGGTCTCGCTCGGCACGTCGGTGGTGTCCACCCCGATCGACATCAGAATCTGCGACCGCGGCATCGCCGTCCAGCTGCGGCCCTGGCGTCCCCGGCCCGCGGTCTGGTCCTCGGTGAACAGCGCCACACCCGCCACGTTCTCGCCGGACTGGGCCCGCGCCGCCAGATCGGCATTGGTGGAACCGGTTTCGGCCACCACCTCGACGCGCCAGCCGTCACCGACGGACGCCTGGATCGCCGCGGCGTCCAGCGGCAGCAGCTCAGCAGTCATTGGTTACCTTCTTCCCGGCGAACCGATCCGCCATCCAGTCGAGCATCTCCTGCGCCGCGGGCGGGTTGTGGCCGCCCTGCGGGTCGAACTCTGTCGTCACCGTGCCACCGAGCGAACAGGCCCGCCCGATGGCCGCCTTCGTCCAGGCGGAATCGATGAACGGATCCTGACCGCCGTACCAGACGTACAGTGGCGCGGTCAGCCGTCGCTGCGGAATTGCCCACGCCTGCAAGAGATTCTGCAACCGCTGGGCCGCATCGGGCGACACCGGCAGGAAGTCGCGCGGCCCGAGTTGTCCGGCGGCGACGGCACGCTTGTAGGCCGCGCCGGCACTGCAGTCCGTCAGCACGTTCCAGTAGCGCGACGCACCGCCGTGCCGGTATTCATCACGGTTCAGGTCGGGGTGCAACCGGGCCAGCGATTCGATCAGCGCCTGCAGCACCGGCCGCTGCTCGCTGGTCAACGTGCCGGTCTGCGATTTCGCCACCAGACCGCTGATATCGGCGGCGGGCGCCACGGCGACCGCACCCACCAGATTGAGTTCCGGGGCGTAGGGCTCGGCCTGCTCGTCGGCGGCCCAGGCCGCCGCGCCGCCCTGCGAGTCGCCGAACGCCGCCCACGTCGTGGAGATGTCACCGAACACGTGCCGTGCCGCGCGGACGGCGTCGATCATGTTGAGGCCCGCGGTGCGGGCGTCGGAGTACGGGTGCACACCCTTGACGCCCAGCCCCTGGTAGTCGGCCAGTGCGACGGCGTACCCGAGATTGATCACCACTTTCGCGATGGGCAGCAGGTTCATCAGGGTCGGCGACAGCGACGGTCCGCAGTTGTTGTCGATGCCCAGGGTGCCGTGCCCGAGGGCCACCACCGGCCAGCCACCCTTGGGCGCCTGGCCCAGCGGCGTGAGCACCGCGCCCGAGACGACGGTCGGCGCGCCGCTGTCACCCGAGGTGGAGTGATACACCACGCGGGCGGCGCGAATCCCCTGTCCCGTGAAGGTGCTGGTGACCCCCGGCATGGTCGTCGCCGACAGCAGGGCGCCCGGGCCGGAGCCGGAGAGATCGGCCGAACCGATCGGCTCCGGCGCGCCCGAGAGCGGAATGAACATGTCGAGGACCTTCGAGGTCCCGATCAGCGCCAGCGGTCGCAGGTAGGTCGCGGCGGTCAGAGCACCGACGACCAGGACGGCCACCACTATCCACGGCAGGGCTTTACGCATCAAAGGGGATTATTCACCGACGGTCGCCCGTCCGGAGTCAGTAGGCGCCAGAACCGCCGATGATGGTGCGGAAGGTCTTGGCCGCGATCAGCAGATCGTTGGTGATGGACCAGTTCTCGACGTACGACAGGTCGAGCCGTACCGAGTCCTCCCACGACAGGTCGGCCCGGCCGCTCACCTGCCACAGCCCCGTGATGCCGGGGAGCACCAGGAGCCGGCGGCGCACCTGCTCGTTGTACGTGTCGAATTCACGGCGCAGCGGCGGGCGCGGCCCGACGACGCTCATATCGCGGCGCAGCACGTTGAAGAACTGCGGCAGTTCGTCGATGCTGTAGCGCCGCAGGTACTTTCCGACCAGCGTGACGCGCGGGTCCTCGTGAATCTTGAACAGCACCCCGCTGCCGCTCTCGTTGAGGTCCAGGCTGATCAGGTCGTCGACCATGCGGTCGGCGCCCTGCACCATGGTGCGGAACTTCGTCATCTGGAACGGCTTGCCGTCCAAGCCGATTCGCTCGGAGCGGTAGAAGACCGGACCACGGCTGGTGAGCTTGATCGCGATGGCCGACAACACCATCAGCGGCGAGGTCACGGTGAGCGCGAACAGAGCGACGAAGACGTCGAACGCGCGCTTCTGCAGTTTCTTGGTCCCGCTGTACTGCGGACGCTCGACGTGGATCAGCGGCAGACCGGCGACGGGGCGCATGGTGAGCCGGGGGCCGGCGACGTCGATGACGCTCGGGGACACGACCATGTCGATGCCCACCTTGTCGAGCTCCCAGGACAGTTCGCGCATGCCTTCGGGCCCGAGGTGATCGGTGGTGGTCAGGGCGACGGCGTCGAAGGCCGCCTGGGTGATGGCGTCGGACACCTGGGTCTCGTTGCCGAGCACCGGCAACTCGCCGACCCCCGCCACCTCGAAGGTGCCGCCGGCGGGCCGCCCGGTGAGGCAGACGCCGCGGACCGAGTAGCCGTACCACCACTCGCGGTGCAGGGACTGCACCAGGTTGCTCACGGCGCGCGGGTCACCGACCGCCAGCACGTTGGCGACGCACTTGTTGCGCCGGCGCAGCCGCGCGAGCACCCGGCGGCAGATGGTCCGGCCCACCACGAGGCCGACGAGGCCGAGCGGCAGCGCGACGGCCAAGTAGCCGCGAGCGTATTCAGGGCGGAAGATCATCAGTGCGACGGCGATGATGCCGACGGTGGCCAGCGTCGCGGAGAACACCCGGCGGTACTCCTCGACACCGGCGCCGACGATGCGCGGCGAGCGGGTGCGGTACGCGGCCAGCATGGCCAGCCAGATCACGGCGACGAACAGCGACAAGACCGAGTAGTACGAGAAGACGTGCAGATACGTCGAGGTGAATTCCAGGGAGGCGTCCGGTGTACCGAGCTTGACGAACTGGGCACTCGCCAGGGCCAACACGACCACGACCAGATCGAATGCGATGAGGCACCAGCGGTAACGCGTCTGCCAGGCCCGGTCAGCTAAAGGCGCGACGGCCCTTACGGGACGCGCGGGAGAAGCCTCGGGAACGTAGAGTTCTTCTGCCACTGACACTGACGCGTACTCCCTCCCATTTGCTGGCTGTTCGCTATAGCCCCCGCTCAGCGAACTGCGACTACTATCGCATCGTTTGCTCGAAAATACCACCGATCAGAAAAATAGGCAGGTCAACCGCAGCGGCCCTGCAGCGCGGCCTTAGCGAACCCGGCAAACTGATAGAAGAACGTCAGCTCCCATCCGACGGGCGAGAAGTCATAGTCCCTGGGCAAAGCCACCGCAACCACCGAACCGTGGTCCGGGGAATAGCACTGCCGGAAGATCAGGCGGGCGCGCGGCAGGTGGTACCGCCAGCTGACCACGATGATCCGGTGCCAGGATCGGCCCTCGGAGAGTTGGCGCATCATCATGGCCTCGCCGCGGGTCGTCAGGATCTCCGGCTTCCGGCAGATCACCTCGATGTCGGCGGCCGGCGCGCAGGCGCTCTTCATCTGGGGGTCGCCCGGCACGTACGGGTTGGACAGCACCACGGTGCGGGCCCAGCCCTGCCGGGCCAGGCTCAGCCCGTACTGTTCGCGGCCGTCGTGTTCACCGGCCAGCACGATGATCGCGTCGGCCCGCTGGAGCTGATCGGACTTGGCGCCCGCGAACAGCACCAGCCCGGCCAGCCCGACATCGACGAGCACGACGATCGTGACCACACCGATGACACGACGGATGACCCGGCCGAGTTCACCGCGCGCCATAGTCCGCCAGTTGTTCGGCGCACATCTCCCGGTACTGCTGCCACATCCGGCGACCCAACTCGCGCTGCCCGGCAGCGCTGTAGTGGCGATCGTCGGGACTGTTGTACGAATCGCGCGGGCCCGCCACGAAGGTGCAGAGCGGCCACCGGTTCGGGGTGTCGGCGTGCACGGCGTCGATCGCGGCGTAGGGCTTGCCGCTCAGCTCCATCTCCTCGGGCACCATCTGCCCCAGGACGAACGGCAGGCTCTCGCCGTACCGCGCGCGCAGATCCCCGATCAGCGAGTCGAGCTTGGCCTGGTACTGCGCGCCGGAGATCAGCGGCACGTCGGTCTCCCCCTGGTGCCAGAGCACCGCGGCGATCTCACTGCCGGGAAACCGCGCGAGCGCCGCGTCGATGGCCGCCACGGCCCGGCGGTACAGGTTCACCCGGGTCTTGCGGTCGGCCGGATCCCAGGTGTGCCCGTTCTTCGGGGTGAACGAGGTGTCACCACGGGCACCGGGGATCAGCAGCACCGGGCGTCCGGTGTCGTCGGCGAGTTGCTTCGCGAAGGTCGGGCCGAAACCGACGTATTTGCAAGGTATTTCGTGCAGCAGGGGCTGCGTCGCCAGCACCGCCGTGCCTTTGGACGGCCCGCACATGGCCCACTGGTGCACCAGCGGGTGGGGACGGTCCAACCCGTCGGGATCGACCGGCAGTCCCATGCCGAACGCGTTGGACTGCCCAAGGATCGGCAGGATCAGATACGGCCGCTCGGGTTCGCCGACCGCGGTGCCGCGGGGCGCGATGAGTCGCTTCACGATGCATTTCGCCTCGATCAGCAACTGCTGATGAATCGGGCTGTCGCCGTCGGGATTACGTGGTCCCCTGCGCAGGACAGTCATTGACCGCCTCGCCTCCCCTGAATCGTTCTGCCAGCCATCGCAATTGACCCGGCCCGTCGATGTCGCCGTGCCCACCGTCCGGCTGGAAATTCCAGACCACCGTACCGCCCAGCGAACATGCGCGGGCGATGGCGGCCTTGGTCCATTCCGGGTCGAGGAACGTGTCCTTGCCGCCGTAGACCACCGACATGGGGGCAGACAGCGGCTGCTGCGGCAGGGCCCAGTCCTGCAGGTACCGACGCAGCCGGTCGGCGGCCGCCGCATCGACCGGTGCCAGGTCGGTCGGTCCGATCGCATCGATGGCGGTGGCGCGGTACGCGACGTCGGGCCCCGAGCACGCTGACAGCACCTTCCAGTACCTGGCCGCCGCGCCCCGGCGGTAGTCGTCGCGGTTCAGGTCGGGATGCAGCCGGGCCAGTGACTCGACGATCGCCTGGAACGCCGCCTCCTGGTCCTTGGTCATGGTGCCGGCCTTGCCCTGATCGAAGAGGCCGGCCTTGTCGACGATGCCCGCCACGTCGGCCGACGGCACGCTGGCGGCCGCGCCGATCAGGTCGAGTTCGGGCGCGTAGGTGCGCGCCTGTTCGTCGGCGGCCCAGGCCGCGCCGCCGCCCTGCGAACCGCCGAACACCGCCCAGCGGTTGGAAATGTCGCGGAACGTGTGGCGCAGGGCGCGCACCGAGTCGATGACGTTGCGGCCCGCCGTACGGTTGTCGGTGTAGGGGTGGACACCGGGTGCGCCCAGGCCCTGGTAGTCGGCGAGGGCGACGGCGAAACCGAGGTTGACGAAGCCCTGCACGAACACCACGTTGCCGAGGAGATTCGCCGACAGCGACGGCGCGCACGGGTAGTCGATGCCGGTCGTGCCGTGGGCCAGCGCGATCACCGGCCAGCCGCCGTCGGGCGCCTGGCCCCGGGGCGTGAACACCGATCCCGACACCACCGTCGGCGCGTCGGTGTCACCGGAGGTGGATCGGTAGACCACGCGGGCGGCCTGTAAATCCTTGCCCTCCACCGAGTTGGTCAGCGCCGGCATCGTCATCGCGCTGATCAGGCTGCCCGGGCCCGAGCCCGTCAGATCGGCCGTGCGGATCGGCACCGGGTCACCGGCACCGCCGTGCCGCAACTTGTCCAGGGCCCAGCTGCCGACCTGCCACATCACCGGCAACGACGCCGCGATCAGGAGCACTGCCGCGAGCGCGGCGCCCCACTGGATCGCACGGCGCATTCAGGACCACCTGGTGCGGTACCGCTTGGCGAATTTCATGACGGGCTCTTCCACTGCGTAGTACGTGACGGCCGAGACCACCAGTGTCACCGCCAGGACGAGCGCCACGTTGCGCAGCATGCCGGGCACGGTGTCGCCGGCCATCAGGCCCCAGCGGCCCAGCAGCAGCATGAGGGGGAAATGCCAAAGATACGCCGACAACGAGACCTTGCCGACGAACCGGAAGGGCGCGGTGTCGAGCAGCTCGGCCAGCCCGGACCGCTCGCCGCGGAACAGCGGCGCGACGATCACCAGGATGCCCAGCGCGCACAGCACGGCCAGGGCCGACGTGGCGTACGGGTTGGCCAGGGCGATCAGGCCGAGCATGACCACACCCGCCGGGAACATCGCCAGGAAGCTGTACAGCCGGACGCGGCGGCTGAGCTTCTCGCGAATCGCGTTGTGCTCCATGGCCACGACGAGCACCGCGGCGGCCATGCCGAACGCGAAGGTGTCCGAGTTTGTCAGGAAGGTCTTGGTGTAGACCGCGACCCAGTTGGCGCCCCAGTTGATCTCCGTCGGATCGGTCAGGTGCAACGCCGAGATCATCCACGGCACGAAGGCCCGGCCGATGAAGCCCAGCGCGATCAGCAGCGCCGGCCCGAGCGACACGACGAGCCACGGCCGCAGGTTCGACCGCCGCCCGAGGGCGAACAGCAGCATGCCCAGCAGCGGGATCGAAAGGTAGAAGGCGTATTCCAGCGTCAGCGACCACGACGGGTTCAGGCCGGTCTGGAAGTACTTCGGGATGTACGACTGCATCAGCGTCAGGTTGGCGATCAACTGCCACGGGTCGGTGATCATGCCGGTGCCGTCTTCGGTGCGGGTCGGCTGCAGCGACGCGTTCTCGATGTAGACGATCTGCAGCAGGTAGTTGCACAGCAGGAATATCACCAGGTAGCCGGGCAGAATCCGGGCGATGCGGTGCACGGCGAAGTTCGCGGTGCTGGGCAGTTCGCGCTGCTCGATCAGGTTGCGTACGTAGGGCAGGAACAGCAGGAACCCGCTGAGCGCGTAGAAGAAGATCAGCGACAGCCCGACGAGGTTCGTCTTCCAGTGGTAGGCCGTCTGCGGTGAGTAGTGCCCCGTGACGTGCATGACGGCGACGCCCAGGCACGACAGCCCGCGGGCGCCGTCCAGCCCGATGATGCGGGCCCGGGTCCGGACCGGTGCCGAGGTCGGCGCGTTCACTGTCCTGCTCCCTGCATGGAATTGAATGACGGACAACTGTTCTGGGCGGGGACGCCGCCGAACCGGTCCTTGATCCAGTCGTAGGACATCGCCACGTCGATGTCGGCGTGCCCCTTGGTCGGCTGGAACATGATGTCGATGACGTCGCCGAGGCGGCACGCGGCGGCGAGCGCCTTGTTCGTCCAGTCCGGCGGCAGCAGCGTGTCCTGGCCGCCGTACAGCACGAGCATCGGCGCGGACGTCGGCTCCTTGGGCAGGCTGCGCTTGGCCAGCAGGCCCTGCAGCGTCGCTTCCGCCTGCGGGGTCGCGGGCCGCAGATCGTCGGGCGTGATCTTGTCGATCGCCGCGGTCCGCGCCGCCGCGTCCTCGGTGCGGCACGAGGCGAGGACGTCCCAGTGCTCGACGATCTCGCCGTGGCGATAGTCCGCGAGGTTCAGGGACGGGTTCTCCGTCGCCAGGGCGGCCAGGATGAGCTGCAGGATGGCGCCCTGCTCTTTCGACAGGCTGCCGGCCGCGGCCCCGGCGGCCAGGCCGGTGAGATCGGTGGCCGGCGACAGGCTGACGGTGCCGACGAGGTTCAGCCCGCTGCCGTAGCGGGCGGCGAGTTCGTTTGCGGCCCAGGCGGCTTGGCCGCCCTGGGACACCCCGACGGCCAGCCAGCGGTCCGACGACTGCGGTACCAGCTTGTGCGCCGCGCGCACGGAGTCGATGACGTTGTAGCCCACCGTGGTGGCATCGGCGTACGGATGGCCGGCGGTGCCCGGGCCGAGGCCCTGATAGTCCGGCAGGCTCACCAGGTAGCCGGCCTTGACCAGCGTGGTGATCGGCGCGGACAGCCCCTGCAGCGTCGACGACCCCGACGGTCCGCAGTCGCGTTGCACGCCGGACGTCGCGTGGCCGAAGACGATGATCGGCCAGCCGCCCGGCGGCGGTGTCCCGTTCGGCACGAAGACCGAGCCCGACACCTCGGTGTGCTCACCGGTGATCCCCGACGTCGACGTGTACCCGATGCGGGCGGCCAGCGACACGGCCGATTTCAGCCGCAGGTCCAGCGTGGGGAACGTCGACGCCGACACCAGCGCACCGGGCACGTGACCGGCGCCCGTGGTGTCAGGTTTGAGGTCGATACCCCCAGCCGTAGGGGGCCCGGCCTTTTTCGGTGCCGGATCACTCTGGCAGGCCGGCGCGGTCAGACACACCGCGGCGAGCAGGCCCGCGGCGACCAGACGCCGCAGCTGCCGCGAGTTCATCCCGACGCTCCGGCGGTCGCGTCACCGATAACCCGCTCGAGGTGCCGGCGACTCTGTACCCGGTCGAAGATCAGCGCCCGCGCGATGACCGCGATGACACACAGCGCGAAACCCAGGACCGTCCCGGTCATCACATACGACGCCACGCTGCCCACCCGCTCGGCGGGGCTGGCGTCGTCGATGACGACGAGCGTCGCGCTGGTACCGGCGACCAGGGCCAGCCGGTTGCCCACCGCGACCAGGTCGTTGACGACCTCGTGCGCGATCTGTGTGGTCTGGTCGGCATCACCGCCGGTGACCGTGACGTTCAACATCGCTGTGGCACTGGGCAATATGACGATCCGGGCGGCGAGTTCCTTGTCGGACTCGATCAGGCCAAGCTTCTGGATGATGGGCGCGGTGATCTGCGAGCTGGTGGCCAGGTTTCGGTAGGTCTCCATCAGGCCGAGCATGCCGGCGTCGCCGTAGTAGGCGTCCAGGGGCGATGCGCTGCCCTCGGTCCGGACGAACACCGATGCCGTGGATCGGTATTCGGGCTTGGCGTGCTCCCAGCCCGCCCAGCCCACCAGTGCACTCGCGATGGTGGTGACCAACACCAGCACCCAACTGTTCTTGACGAACAGCGCGTAGTCGCGCACCCGCGGCACTCCGGCCGGCGTGATCACGTCGCCCCCACACAGACATCGGCCACGCGCTCGCCGTCGAACCGCGCCTGCAGCCACGCCAGCGCGTTCTGCATCGTCTGGTCGTTGATCTGGCCCGTGTCGCCGACGCCGCGCATCACGACGATCTGCTGGCCGCGGGCACACGCGGCCGCGGTGGCCGTCAGCACGCCGGCCGCCGGGTTGACGGTGTCGGCCGTGCCGAACGCCACCAGCACCGGCGGATCGTTCGGGCCCGCACCGGGACTGGGCAACGCGACGGCACCGAGGCGACGCTTGAGGTCTGCCGCAGCGGCCGCATCCTTGGCCTGGAAGTCGTTGGGAGTCAACTGATTCAGCGCCAGTTGGGCGGCCGCGACGTCGCGCGGTGCGCAGTCGACCAACAGGTCCCACTGGTCCTTGAGTTTCGCCGAGCGGTGCGCGTCGAGGTCGAAGTCGGGCTGCATGGTTTCCAGGCTCTGCAGCGCCCGGATCTGCAGCCGGTACTGATCGGCGGTCGCCAGCGCGGCGGTGCGGTCCGGGTCGGCGAGCGGCGCCAGATCCGCGATCGGGTTGACCGCCACCGCGCCGACCATGTTCATGCCGGCGCCGTAGGTCCCGTTGCGTTCGGCCGCGGCCCACGCGGCCAGGCCGCCTTCGCCGGCGCCCAGCGCACCCCAGTTGGTGCTGGTGGACGGAGCGGCGCGATGGATCGCGCGGGCGGCGTCGATGATGCTGTTCCCCAGGCTGTTCGCATCCAGGATGGAGTGCTGCCGGGCACTGGAGCCCGGGTCGATGCCCAGCCCCTGGTAGTCGGACAGGACGATGGCGAAGCCGCGCCGCAGATACACCGTCATCCCGGTCGAGTAGCCCCAGAATTGCGGCGCGAGGGTCGGCGCGCACTTGGGCAGCAGCCCGGTGGTGTCGTGCCCGAACGAGATGATGGGCCAGCCGCCCTTGGGCGCCGGGCCCGGGGGCACCGCGATCAGGCCGCTGACCTGGATGGGACGGCCGTCCACGCCGCTCGTGGACCGGTACACGATGCGTGCCGCGGTGGCGCCGGCCTCGTCGAAGCTGGGGTCACCTTTGACGGGCTTCAGCTCGACCAGGGAACCCGGGCCGTCGTCGGTGAGGTCGGGCGGCGGGAGTGCCTCGGCCCCCGGAAACATCGGGGTGAGGTCCCGGGTGGGACGCACGTCGTCACCCGGCCGTGGCGGCACCGGACCCGACTGGCCGCACGCAGCGACGGTGACCAGCACTGCAGCCAGTGCCAGTACCGTGCGCCGCAACTCAACCTGACGCATCACGGCTTCTGGTGCGCCGCCGTCTTGGCCTCGGGCTGCGATGCAGCCTTGGCGGCGGCCTTGGGCGCCGCCTTCTTGCTCTTGCCGCCACCGGACTTGGGGCCGTCGGACCCGCCGATGTGAAGCTTGAACTCGACCGGTTCGTCGGTGGCGACCGAACCGATCAGTACCGCGTTGGCGGACTTCAGGGTCTGCACGGCACGCGTGAGCGCATTGCTCGTCGTGTGCCGGATGCGGCCGACCAGCAGAGCCCCGTCCGACAGTGCGGCGGCGACGGCACCGTCGTTGTACTTGCCCAGCGGCGGCGTATCCACGACGACGTAGTCGAACTGGCCGGACAGGTCGGCGAACAGGCTCTCGGTATGGTCGCCGGCCCACAACTCGCCCGGACGCGTGGTCGCGGGGCCCGCGGGCAACACCGCGATCCGGTGCTGACCGACGGAGACCTCGGGGATCAGGCTCTCGGCGACGGTGTTCTCGCCGACCAGCACGGTGCTCAGGCCGCGGTCGGCCGCGCCTTGACGGGCCGCCGGGGTCAGGTCCAGGCGCTGCGCCACCGCCGGGTTGCGCAGGTCACCGTCCACCAGCACCACGCTTCTGCCGGTCTCGGCCAGCACGGCGGCCAGATCGATCGCCACCGTCGTCCGCCCGTCGGACGGCGACGGACTGGCTACCGCGATCACCCGAGCGGCTTCATCACGATTTGCCGGCACGGTGAACCGCAAATTGTTGCGGAGCTCGCGCAGCGCCTCCGGATAGGCACCCTCGGCGGTCAGGTCGACCACCGGCGCATGGCTGCGGGCCGAGTCCGCGGGCAGCGCGCCCATGAGCAGCGAACCACTGGCGTCGGCCACGCGGTCGCGGCCGCGCACGCGGCGGTCGATGATGCCGAGCACGATGGCCGCCAGCAGGCCGAGGACGAGGCCACCGGCCAGCCCCATCCCGATGCGGGTGACCATCGAATAGCCCAGGGGCTTGGTCGGATAGCCGGCCTCGTCCACGACGATGGCGCCCGCGGCGGGGCTGCCGCCACGGCGGGACGTCTCCAGCTCCCCCACCAGGCCGGCGAGCTGATCGGCCACCGCGCTGGCGTAGGTCTGCGCCTGGCCCGGGTCCTTGTCGGTGACCGACACCTGCAGCAACACGGTCTTCGGCAGCGGGACGGCGGTGACCTTGGCCCGCAGTTCGCCCGCCGAGATGGTCGCCTTCAGCTGGTCCACCGCGCGGGCAGCCACCTGCTCGCTCATGGCGAGGGTGGCGTAGGAGTTCACGCGGTCCTGGGAGAACAGGTTGTTCTGGTAGGCCTCGGTGACCGACGTGCCGTTCTGGGTCGCCACGAAAAGCGTCGCGCTGGACTGGTATTCGCGATCACCGAATTCCCACCACGACCAGCCCGCGACACCTCCGACAACCGTCAGCGCCACGATCGCCCACCAGTACCGGCCGAATATCCGCAGGTACTCTTTGATCTCCAAGGTCGTGCCCCTTATTTCAGCAATGCGACGGCTCACAGATTAGCGGCTGGGAACCGGACCGACCATTCAGGCGCGCCACGGGTCCGGGCAACCTGCTTGAGCTTAGCTGGTCGAGCTGAGAACATAGTCGGCATGAACGCCCGTTTGGGTCAACTCGGCAATCTTAAATCATCGGTCGGGATTCTGGCCGTGATCTTGGGCCTGGTCTGGTTGGCGACGTCTTTTGGCCAGGTCACCCTGTTGGGCATTGTCGCTATTGCCGCACTGGTTGTCGGCATCTATGTCGGATTACGGCATCCGCTGTGGTTCTTGTACGGATTGGCGGTCGTCACCGGCGCACTGCCTTTCGGATATTTCCCGGGCGTTCACGTGCCCTTATATCTGCCGTTCGCATTCGGTGCGGTGGTCGCGTTGTTTGTGCATCCGCGACTGGCCCGTCCGATTCATCCGCTGGAATGGGCGATCATCGCGCTCGTGATCACGTCGATCGCGTCGGTCGCGGTAACCGGCGTGGGCGTGGGCGACGTCATCCAGATCGTCCGGTGGTCGGTGGTCACCTTGGTCGCGATCGCACTGAGCAGTCTGTCGGGGCAACATCTGGAGAAGTTCGGCCGCATATTCGTCTACGCGACGCTGGCCAATGCGGTCTTCGGCCTGTACATCGTGGCATTCGACCCCAACCAGACCTCGTTCAGGTATCTGCGGGTCTTCGGTTACGCGGCGGAATACACCGCGACGCGCTTCGCGTTCGCCGAAGGCGGTGCCGAAAGGTCCATGCGACTCGGCGGCACGTCGGTGGACCCCAACGCCGAGGGCATCGCGCTGGTGGTGTCGATCGCCGTCGGCCTGGTTGTCCTGGCGGGCTGGCAGCGCATCGTCGTGACCGGCATCTTCCTCGTCGCGCTGCTGCTCACCTTGAGCCGGGCCGGCATGTTCACCATCGTCGGCGGGGCGGTGCTGGTGCTGGCCTTCCACACCATGCGGTCCCGGGACCGCGGTTTGGCCATCGCCGCGATGGTGGCCGCGATCGGAGCCGCGGCGGCGATACCGGAAGTGCGGACCAGATTCGCGCACTCGTTCAGCAGTGACGATGTCGGCTCCACTTCCCGAATTGATGCCATCCGTGAATTCCCCGACACCATGGCCGGTTACTGGTTGTTCGGAAAAGGCTGGAACCGGCTCGAATTCCGGGACGGAAACTATGCGTTCGTGCTGAACCATGTGTCGAACGCGCCATTGCTGACGATTTACCGCGGCGGCATTTTCCCCGGTCTGGCGTTCTTTGCGATCATGGTGATCGGTTGCGTCATGAGCTACCGCGCGATTCGCTCGAATTCATTTGCCTGGGCCGGATATGGCGGCATCTACATCGGATTCTGTGTTGTCGCGCTCCAACTCGATCACCCCGTGGTCGGCATCCCCCCGGCCACCCTCAAGTTCTCCATTTTGCTGGCGTTCCTGGTGCATATAGACCGAGAACGGCAGGAACAGGTAAGACTGCGACACGCCCAAGCAGATTCACAGCAAACGCCCTTGGCTGCTGCACACTGAGTGCGCGTTTGCGCCTCGCGACGCACTTCATAGGTGAAGGGCGGTTGCACGATGCCCGGGAAGCGCCCCCGACGATCCGCCCGCCGTTTCTCGAGCATGGCATCGGCGATCGCCGGCAGCATGGTCTGCGCCCTCATCGTCTTGACCGGCATCCCAGGGGACACCCCTGAGCGGGTCAGGATCGCCGAGCGGGCCAAAGTCGTCAACCTGCCGACCACCATCGGCTTCGCCGACTCCGACATCTACGGCCTGTCGCAGGATGACGTGAACCGGACATTGGCATTGATGGCCAACAACCGCGTGAACACCATCCGGTTGATGATCCCAGTGGGCCGGGGTCGAGCCGATCCTCGGCCAGCTCGACTGGAGCCTGGTCGACAAGACGGTGAATGCCGCCGCCGCCATGAACATGTCGATCATCGCGTTCATCAACGCGACCCCGCCCTGGGCCATGTCGCAGGGCGGCCTCCCGCTCAGCAGCCGGCCGTCGGACCCCGACGCCTACGGCGCCTTCACGGCCAAGGTGGCCACGCGTTACAAGGGCAAGATCTCCGCCTACGAGATCTGGAACGAGCCGAACGCGGTGTTCTTCTACAGCCCCGCGCCCGATCCCGCGGGCTACACCGATCTGCTGAAGTCGGCCTATCCGCGCATCAAGGCCGTCGACCCGGACGCGACGGTGATCGGTGGGGTCGTCGGCGCCGTCGTGGACTTCGGCTCGTGGTCGATCAACCCGGTGCGCTTCATCGCCGGGATGTACGCCGCCGGCGCCAAGGGCAACTTCGACGCGCTGTCGTTCCACCCGTACAACTACAACCTGAAATTCTCCGACGGCATGCTGATCGCGAATTCGCCTGTCCTGCAATTGCTTCAGATGCGCCAGGTGATGATCGACAACGGCGACGACGAGAAGAAGATCTGGGCCACCGAATACGGCGAGCCCACCTCGGTGGTCAACGAGACCACGCAGGCCGCGTATCTCAAGGACATCTACACCAAGTGGCAGGAGATGCCGTACACCGGCCCGCTGATGGTCTACACCACACGTGACCGCAAGACCGGGAGCAACCAGGCCGACGCCACCGTCGGGCTCTACCGCAGCGACTGGACCCCGAAGCCCGCGGCCGCCGACCTGGCGGCGACCATCGCCGCCGGCGTACCCAAATCGCCGGAGTTCCTGCGCTTTTCGCAGATCACCGACCCGGCGCACGGCTCGGTCCTGAGCCCGGTGTTCAAGGCAACCAAGACGGTGTGGGCGCAGGTCCGCACGGTCAACACCATCTACGAGCTGCCGAGCGGCTACGTGTCGTCACCGCGCCCGGTGGCCGACATCGCGATGCAGCGGAACTCGGTGCCTTCGAGCGTCTTTGCCGATGGCTACCAGGACTTCTCCGGCGGCCAGGTGTTCCGCGTGTGGTGGTCGCCCGAGACCGGTGCCCACTGGGCCTCGAGCGCTTTCGCGCAGGCCTGGAAACCGCAGCTGGGGTTGGCCACCAGCGACGAGCGCTACGTCAACGGCTCCAACCGCGTCGACTTCCAGCACGGTTACATGGTCTGGGCACCGTGGGTCGGCGTGAAGGTCTACTACACCTGACCGTCGCCGCGCAGCAGGTCGGCCACCGCCCGGTGCGGCAACCGGTCCTGCCACCGCTGCCGGTTGATCTCGAACAGCTGGTTTCCCAGGTCGACGGCGGCCGGCACGTCGGTGAGCAGCCGCCGGCACTCGGCGATGAACGCCGCATCGTCGTCCAGGGGTCGCAACCCGAAGATCGGCCCGAGTGATCCGATGGCCGCCGTGGTGGCGACGGCAGGCAGCCCGATCCGGATGGTGTCGAGCAGCTTGACCCGGACTCCCCCGCCGGTGCGGATCGGCGCGATCAGGGCACGGCACGTGCCCAGGAACGCCCCGAGGTCGTCGACGAATCCGAGGTCGCGGACCCCGTCGGGATAGACCGGGTCGGCCGCACCAGGTTTCTTGGCCCCGATGATGCACAGTTCGGCGCCGGGGATCCCGGCGGAGATCCGCGGCCACAGTTCGAGAGCCCGCAGGAACCCCTCCTGGTTGGGCGGCCAGTCGCGGGTGCCCATGAACACCAGCCGCGGCGGGGAGGTCGCGACGTCGACCTGCGTACCGGGCGGCATCGTGATGTCCATGAACCGGGCATAGGCGACGCCGTTGTCGCGGTAGTACTCGGCTTCCTCGGCGTCGTAGGTGCTGACGGCGTCGGCCGCGCGCGCGACGCGCAGCTCGTCGCGGACCAGGCGCGGTTCCTCGACGCGGCCGAGCGCGCCGCGCGACGCCCGCCAGACCAGCGACTCGCTCACGTTGGTGTTGACGACGAATCGCTTCTTCCCGAAATGCGTGCTGCGGAAGAACGATTCGGCCATGTAGCTGTGTTCGGCGACGAACACGTCGGCGTCGCTGCGATCGATCGCCCGGACCAGTTCGTCGGTGTCGAATCGGACATGCACCAGGCTGCGCCGGCGCCGCAGGGAGTCGATGAGCAGCCGGTGCGGACGCACGGCCGGCTTGTGGACCCGCTCGAGCGGCAGGCCACCGGGAATCAGGTCGGCAGTGACGGTGCCCGGTCGGGGTGACAGCGCGATGGCCGACACCTCGGACGAGTCGGCGGCCAGCTGCATGAGCATCCGGGCCAGCGCGACGTCACCGGTGTGTTCGAGCACCGGGTCTTTCGACAGGATGAACGCGGTCTTCGGCGTGGTCATGACTCCACCACCTCGCGCGGCCGGTAGACCGCCCACGTGAACCCGGCGAGCATGATCGCGTCGGCGACGGTGGCCGCGATGGCCGCGCCCACCGCACCGAGCGGCGTCAGCGTCGCGAGGGCGGCGACCATGCCCAGTTTCACCGGCACCAGGCCGACGGCGATGGTGAGCCGGAAGACATCGTGCCGCTGGGTGTAGAGGATCACCTGCAGCACGAAGATGCAGATGCGCAGCGCGGCGAAGCCGCCCATGATCATCATGGTCGTGGCGAGCTGGGTCGGTGCCCCGAAGGCGAACAGGCAGCCACCGATGATCAGCAGCAGCGAGCCGCCGAGTGCCGCCATCCGCAGGATGTTGCGCAGCGGTGGGGCGGCCGACAGGTCTCCGCCGCTCTCCCGCAGCGGCTCGTGATAGGTCATGCCGAAGGACTGGCCGGCAGCCGCCACTGCGGCCGCGACGACCCACGCGAGCTGGTAATAGCCCGCTGCCGTGGTGTCCACCAGGGTGCCGAGCAGCAGCACGTCACCGCCGAGATACAGCGTGGTGCCGAGCATTTCGCCGGTCAGCGCCGCGATCAACCGCGGCGGCCCGGGTGGTGCGGGCCGGTGACCGATGGCCAGCTTGGCCCCGACCAGCAGAATCAGCACGTAGGGCGTGCAGTACAGCAGCGAGGCGTGGGTGAGCGTCGGGTGCGCCGCGGTGTACAGGTACACCGCGCCGATGCCGGCACTGGAGAACTGTCGCGCGGTGTCGAGCCGATACACCTTGTCCGGGTGGCCATCGCGCGCGGACTGGCTCTTGACGACGTTGAGGGCGATCTCGCCGCCGGCCACCATCAGACCGAAGCCGATGACGTAGTTGACGTCGAACGTGACCGCGCCGGCGGCGACCAGACCCACCGCGACGAGGTAGCGCATGGTGCGCTCACGCAGGAAGTGCTCCTCGGATTCCCGGATGGCCCGGACCGCGAAGGAGTTGTCGACGGTGTTGCCGACGATGCCGTTGAGCACCGTCGCCATGGCGTACAGGCCGTATTCGGAGACACCGAGGCGCTGGACGAGGATCAGCGTCCACAGCAGGCCGACCCCGCGACCGCCGTAGATCCAGATCAGCGAGATGAGCGTCTTCGCCACATTGCGGGTGGGCGCTTCGGGGGCAGTCAGGTCACACGCTCACAGCTGCTCGGGCCAACATGTCGGTCCACACGCGGCCGAACGCCTCGGCCGTCCGCGGCCCGGAGCAGGCCTCGCGGTAGGCCTCGACGTGCCGGCCGAACTCGGCCAGTCGCTGATCGTCGTCGACGAGGGACACGATGGCCTTGGCCAGCGACGACGCGACCTGTTCGGCGTTCTGGTCGCCGATGCGGACGACGAGGGCGCCGGTGCGCTCGTCCAGTTCGGCCAGGGCGCCGTAGTCGGTGCAGACCACGGGTGTGCGGTAGGCCATCGAGTGGGCGACCGAACCGGATGCCGGGTACGTCTCGGCGTAGAAGTGGCGCTTGCCGTACGGAATCACCACGGCCCGTACCGAATCGAAGAACGTGTCCTCAGCCGGACCGTCGACCGGGCCGACGATCTCCACCCCCGGGCCCCCCGTCAGTGCCTCGGTCCCCCGGCCCGCCACCCGGATCACGATGTCGTCGGGCAGCTCCCGGCGGATGCGGGCGATCTGCTCGAAACCCTTGCCCCGGTACACATGCCCGAAGAAGCCCACGGCCTTGGGCCGCTCGGTGAGCGGGCGCAGCCGCGGCCGTTCGGAGATGATGTGCGGCACGGCGGCGACGGTGCTGTCGGGGTAGATGGCCTTGATGGAGTCCGCGCCGATCTGACTCAGCGCGACCATCGTCCGGTCCCCGTTGACGACGCCCTCGATCCGCCGCGACAGCGGGCGCAAAGGGTAATGCAGGCCGTGCATGACGAGCCGGTGCTGCGCCACGAACCGGGTTCGCGCCGGCCACCAGATGCCTTGCGGCGGATCGTGAATCGTCGCCGCCACCGGCACCCCACGTAATCCGGCGATCGACCAGAACGCCGACACCGCACCGGCCGCCAGCTCCGCATGCACCAGCACCCGTCCCGGCGGCGCACCGGCCACCAGTTCGGCGACCGCACGCCGGTGGCCCCGTACCTGGGCGACCGTCTCGGCGCCCGGACCCAGGGTGCGACGTTGCATGACCTCACCGAACAGCGGCTGTACCGCGTTGACGAAGTTCTCGGCGTAGTCGCCCACCGCGGTCTGGCCTTCGGCCGGACCGATGTAGACCAGCCGGTACTCGCGTAGATCGACCGGCATCAGCAGAACAACGGCCGGTACTTTGCGCTGTAGCCCAATGCATCCGGATTTCGCTTGGCGAACACCTTGGCGGGGTTGCCGCCGACCACGTCGAGTGGGGCCACGTCCTTGACCACGAGCGCCTGCGCGGCGACGACGGCGCCGCGGCCGATCAGGGCGGGCAGCACCATGGCCCGGCTCGCGATCCATACGTAGTCCTCGATAACCGTCGGGATCGGGATCGGCAGGAAGTCCGGGTGGTTGATGTCGTGCCCGCCGCCGAGCAGGTGGACATCGCTGGCGATGGTCACGTTGTCGCCGATCCACAGGCCGGCCCGCGCGTCGAGCAGGCAGCGGAATCCGATTGTGGTGCCGTTGCCGATCGTCAGGAATTCGATGTCCAGGATCGTGGTGCCGCGCATGATGGTCGACCACTCACCGATGGTGGCGCCGAACAGCCGCAGGAATCCCTGGCGGATGGTGTGCGACGGGATGTGCGTGATGAACATGTTGAACAGCAGTTCGCCGATTCGGTTGCGCGCCTTACGGCGAACGCTCATCTTCTGCATCTTGTAGTAGGTGACGCGGCCGTCCTCACCGAGTTCCCACTCGGGATCCGGCGGCAATTTCAAGGTCGGCGCGGCCGCTTTCTTGCGTGCCACATCTGCCGGGTCTGCCGTTGCCGGCTCGCCAATCACGTTCTTCGCTCCCGTCGTCCCGGATTCCGAGTTAACCACAGTGTTTCGGCCCCGTCAGTGCAGCCGGCCCTGGCGCGTCAGCATCTCCGACCACTTTGCGGCGTAGGCGGCGGCGACGTTCTCCGGCGACCGCTCCTGGCGCGTCCGGTCGGCATTCGTCTCCAATTCCTTGAGCCGCGCCTCGTCGTTGAGCAGGGCCTCGATGGCCGCCGAGAACCCGGCCGGCAGCGCCTTCGGGTCGTCAGAGTCCATCGGCACGACGACCGCGCCGGTCTCGGTGCCGAACTCGGCCAGAGAGCCGTAGTCGGTGCACACCACCGGGGTGCGGTACGCCATGGCGTGCGCGGCGACCGACGACGCGGGGTAGGTCTCGGCGTAGAAATGGCGCTTGCCGTACGGAATCACCACGGCGCGCACCGAATCGAAGAACGCGTCCTCGGCGGCACCGTCGACGGCACCCACGATCTCCACCCCCGGGCCACCGGGCAGCGCCTCGGTCCCCCGGCCCGCCACCCGGATCACGATGTCGTCGGGCAACTCCCGGCGGATGCGCGCGATCTGCTCGAAACCCTTGCCGCGGTACACATGCCCGAAGAAGCCGACGGCCTTCGGGCGCTCGGTCACCGGGCGGACCCGGGGCCGCTCGCAGACGAGGTACGGGGTGTACGCCACGTCGGTGTTCGGATAGGTGTCGCGAATCGACTGGGCACCGATCTGGCTCAGCGCGAACAGCGTCCGCTCCCCGTTGACCGCGCCCTCGAGCATCCGGGACACCGGACGCAGCGGGTAGTGCAGGCCGTGCATCACCAGCTTGTGCCGGGCCACGAACTTCGTGCGCCCCGGCCACCAGATGCCTTGTGGCGGATCGTGCACCGTCGCCGTCACCGGCACCCCACGCAACCCCGCGATGGACCAGAACGCCGACACCGCACCGGCCGCCAGCTCCGCGTGCACCAGCACCCGGCCGGGTTTCCCACCGGCGACCAGCTTCGCCACTGCACGCCGGTGTCCCAGGATTTCCCGCGCGCTGTCGGAACCCGGCCCGAGCGTGCGGTGCTCGACGAGTTCGCCGACATGTGGCCGCAGTGCCCGAATCAGGTTTTCTGCGTAGTCGCCCACCGCGGTCTCATGGTTCGCCGGTCCGACATATACCAGGCGGTAGTCCTTGAGCGAAGCCACTGTGTTTGCTCCCATCCCGATCAGTACCCGGCCAGCTTGTCGACCGCTTCATGCAGCCGCGCGCTGAACGCGTCCTCGGTGAACTGCGAGACGTGGTGCTTGATCTTCTCTTGGTCCCACGTCGTCGACTCGAAACGGCCCAGCGCCTCGCGCACCGAATCGGGTTGCGGCTCATCGAAATACAGGCCGGTGGTGCCTTCGTCGATGGTGTCGAGGAAGCCACCGAAGCGCAGCGCGACGCTCGGCCGGCCCCACACGCCCGCCTCGATCGGGGTCAGGCCGTAGTCCTCGAAACTCGATGACATCAGTGCCCGGCAGTTCTTGTAGAGCCAGGCCATCTGCCCGTCGGTGAGGTTGTGCAGCATGGTCACGTTGTCGGTCTTCATCGACCGCAGCCGCTCGGCCTCCGGCCCGTTGCCGACCACGACGAGCTGCCGGTCGCTACCCGCGAACGCCCGCACGATGACGTCGACGTTCTTGTACGGCAGCAGCCGGCACACGACGAGGTAGAAGCTGCCGTTCGGATCGCTCAGATCGACCTTGTCCTCGAGCTCCTCGACGGGTTCGACGGCGTACGACCGCGACATCGCCACCGGCGCGAACATCACCTCGGCGTCGATGTCGTAGGCCTTCTTGACGTAGCCGCTGATCATGGTCGAGATCGCGAGGTACTTGTCGGCCGCGAGCGCCTGCCGGCGGTCCCAGTCCAGCAGGCGCTTCTTGGTGAGCTTGAGACCCAGGCGCTTGATCGGGTTCGCGTGGTCCCCGAGGTAGGCCTCGGTCTGGTACAGCCAGCGCGCCGGATTGTAGCAGTAGATGAGCTTCTTGCCGTTGGTGCGGAAACCGTGCGACCAGCCGCTGCAACTCGCCAGCACGATGTCGGCGTCGACATACATGGACTCGGCGACGCGCGGATAGATCGGCAGCGCGGCCCGGTGGTACTTGCGGGCCAGACCCACCTTGTTGAGCGCCGACACCCGGATGTCCAGGTCGGCAAACTCCGGGTAGGTCAGCTCGGGGTCGTACAGCATCGTGTAGAGCGGGGCGTCCGGGAACGCCTTCGTCATCGAGAGGACAACTTTTTCCGCGCCGCCGAACTGGGTCAGATAGTCGTGGGCGATGGCGACCTTCGGCCCGTCCACTCCGTCGTACTTGCGCGTCGAATGCACTGTTGAATATCCCCTTGCGCCGATCTGCTGATCGTTTCGCGGTCGTAGAGTCAGCTACCCGAAAAGAGCGGGCACGCATATCGAACCGCAAACTAACGCAAATGACAAGCTAAATGCATCGAGCCTGCGCAGGACACCCTGCCGACAGTGTGCGCGCGCCCGCACAGCTAAGCGCGATTCGATACCATCGGTCGGCCTTTCCCGGCGCCACACTCCCCCGATGGCAACCCGGTCTCGCGGCTTCGACCAGGCATTACCCGCTGCCCGCGCGGCACCCGATCGCGACCACGCTCAGGGCCCGCTCAGCAAATGCCACGGCCTGAACGCTGTTCAACCCGAGTTACGGGCGGGACCAGCGCGCGAAGTGTATATTGACTTACCAGCAAACTACTGACGCAGGTCGCGCAAGCCGCGGGGGCGGAAAATCTATGAACGGTGTGCAAATGAGCGGTACACACGTGGATGTCCATTACAAGGATTTGGACACCCTCTGGCAGGGCTACGACGAGTCCGTCCGCACCCTGGCCGAGCGCGAAGGCGTCAAGGCCGTCGCCGAACTCGGTGGCGGCGCCAACCCCATCATCGGCGGCGACGACTGGAGCTTCGCCGACGAGCGCGTCGTCATCGACATCTCCGCCACCGAACTCGCCAAGGCCAACAGCCGCGTGCACACCCGCGTCGCCGATCTGTGCAAACCGATCGACAACGAGCTGGCCGCGTACGACCTGGTGTTCTCCAAGATGCTGTGCGAGCACCTGCCCGACGCCCGCACATTCCACGAGAACTGCTTCAAACTCCTTCGCCCAGGCGGACTTTCGGTGCATTTCTTCCCGACGCTCTTCGCGTTCCCGTTCGTGGTGAACCTGCTCATCCCCGAGCAGGCGGCGCGCACCGTCATCAGCAAGCTGCAGCCCGGGCGGTTGCAGAACCCGCACCACGAGAAGTTCCCGGCCTACTACCGCTGGACCACCGGCCCCACCCAGAAGGCCATCAAGCGGTACGAGAGCGTCGGTTTCCAGGTCGAATCCTGGTCCGGCGCCTACGGCCACGGCTACTACCGTGTGCTTCCCCCGCTCGACGCCCTCGAGCGCGCCAAGAGCCGTTTCCTGCTTAAGCACCCGGTGCCCGCGCTCACGAGTTTCGCGGCTGTGGTCCTGCGCAAACCGGCGTGACCCGCCGAGAGAGCACCCCACCTTCACAACTTTCTTAGAGAACCGTTAACATCGTCGCCATGACGAGCGTGACCGAGCCACCGGTGGACAAGGCGATCGACATCCACACCACCGCAGGCAAGCTGGAAGACCTGCGTAGGCGTACCGAAGAGACCCTGCACCCCGTCGGCGAGGCCGCGGTGGAGAAGGTCCACCAGAAGGGCAAGCTCACCGCCCGCGAGCGCATCCTGGCGCTGCTGGACGAGGGTTCGTTCGTCGAACTCGACGCGCTGGCCAAGCACCGCAGCACCAACTTCGGCCTGGCCGACAAGCACCCGCTCGGCGACGGTGTGGTGACCGGCTACGGCACCATCGACGGCCGCGAGGTCTGCATCTTCAGCCAGGACGCCACCGTCTTCGGCGGCAGCCTCGGTGAGGTCTACGGCGAGAAGATCGTCAAGGTCCAGGAGCTGGCCATCAAGACCGGCCGCCCGCTGATCGGCATCAACGACGGCGCCGGCGCCCGCATCCAGGAGGGTGTGGTCTCGCTCGGTCTGTACAGCCGTATCTTCCGCAACAACATCCTGGCGTCGGGCGTCATCCCCCAGATTTCGCTCATCATGGGTGCCGCGGCCGGCGGCCACGTGTACTCGCCCGCGCTCACCGACTTCATCATCATGGTCGACCAGACCAGCCAGATGTTCATCACCGGACCGGACGTCATCAAGACCGTCACCGGTGAAGAGGTCACCATGGAGGAGCTGGGCGGCGCCCACACCCACGAGGCAAAGTCCGGCACCGTGCACTACGTCGCCTCGGGCGAGCAGGATGCCCTGGACTACGTCCGCGACCTGCTGAGCTACCTGCCCCCGAACAACTACGCCGAGCCGCCGCGCCTGCCCGCGCCGCCGCACCCGGGCGCCGTCGAGGACAACCTCACCGAAGAGGACCTCGAGCTCGACACCCTGATCCCGGATTCGCCGAACCAGCCGTACGACATGCACGAGGTCATCTCGCGCATCCTCGACGACGACGAGTTCCTCGAGATCCAGCCCGGCTACGCGCAGAACATCGTCATCGGCTTCGGCCGCATCGACGGCCGCCCGGTCGGCATCGTGGCCAACCAGCCGACCCAGTTCGCCGGCTGCCTGGACATCAACGCCTCGGAGAAGGCCGCGCGGTTCATCCGCACCTGCGACGCCTTCAACATCCCGATCATCATGCTGGTGGACGTCCCGGGCTTCCTGCCGGGCACCGAGCAGGAGTACAACGGCATAATCCGCCGCGGCGCCAAGCTGCTGTACGCCTACGGTGAGGCCACCGTCGCCAAGATCACCGTCATCACCCGTAAGGCCTATGGCGGCGCGTACTGCGTCATGGGTTCCAAGGACATGGGTTGCGACGTCAACCTGGCCTGGCCGACGGCCCAGATCGCCGTCATGGGTGCCTCCGGCGCGGTCGGCTTCGTCTACCGCCAGGAGCTCAAGCAGGCGGAGAAGGACGGCGTCGACGTCGATGCCCTGCGCCTGCAGCTGCAGCAGGAGTACGAGGACACCCTGGTGAACCCGTACGTCGCGGCCGAGCGTGGTTACGTCGACGCGGTCATCCCGCCGTCGCACACCCGCGGCTACATCGCCAACTCGCTGCGTCTGCTGGAGCGCAAGGTCGTGCAGACGCCGCCGAAGAAGCACGGAAACATTCCGCTGTGAGCGGCGACGTGCAGACCTCTGAAGCCGAGGCCTCCGTGGAAGCGCCCGTCGCGCCGCTGTTCCAGGTCGTCAAGGGCAACCCGTCCGACGAGGAACTCGCCGCTCTGGTGACGGTGCTGGCCAGCGCCTCCGGTGGCGGTGCCGCCGAGGCCGGCGACCGCAACGACTGGGGCCACCCGGTCTCCAAGCTGCGGTACGCCTACACCAGCTGGCAGCTGGTGACGTTGGTGGAGCGCACCTTCATCCGTCGATGAGGCTCGTTCTGGGCTCGGCCTCCTCGGGCCGGCTCAGTGTCTTGCGCAAGGCCGGTGTCGAACCGGTCGTGCTGGTGTCCGACGTCGACGAGGACGCGATCATCGCGTCTCTCGCAGACGCGAGCCCCGGCGATGTCGTACGCGCCCTGGCAACAGCCAAGGCGCAGCGGGTCGCCGACTCCCTCGACGCGAGTCTGTCGTCGGATTGCGTTGTGATCGGCTGTGATTCGATGCTCGAGTTCGACGGCCGGCTCACCGGCAAGCCCGGCTACCCCGATGTGGCTCGCCGGCAATGGCACTCGATGGCCGGCCACAGCGCCGTCCTGCACACCGGCCACTGTGTGCTGCGCCTGACCGCCGGCGCCGTCACCGATCAGGTCACCGAACTCGGTTCCACCACGGTGCATTTCGGCGAGCCGAGTGCCGCGGACCTGGACGCCTACGTCGGCACCGGCGAACCCCTCTGGGTGGCAGGCGCTTTCACGCTCGACGGCCTGGGCAGCTGGTTCATCGACGGCATCGACGGCGACCCCTCCAACGTCATCGGCCTGAGCCTGCCGCTGCTGCGCCGCATGCTGGCCCGGCTCGGCGTGTCCGTCGCGGAGCTGTGGGCCGCGAACCGGCCCGCGTAGTTTTTTCCCGAATCCACCTATCCGCACCGCATCCCGCACCGAACTCCTGGTGACAAACCAGGAAGGACGGCACGGTGCGGCGGATTGCAGTGATCGGGAGCGGCATATCGGGGCTCACCGCGGCCTGGGTGCTCGCCCGCGACGCGGAAGTCACCCTGTTCGAGGCACAACCGCGATGCGGTGGTCACGCCCACACGCATGAGCTGGCGGCACGCCGCGGCGGCACCGACGTCGTCGGCGTCGACTCCGGCTTCATCGTGCACAACGACCGCACCTATCCCACTCTGCTGCGACTGTTCGCCGAACTCGGTGTCCGGACACAGGAATCCGACATGTCGATGTCGGTGTGCTGCGAAGGCTGCGGCCTGGAGTACGCCGGCGCGAAGGGGCTGAAGGGCCTGTTCGCCACGCCGGGCGCGCTGGTCTCGCCGCGCTATCTGCGTCTGCTCGCCGAGGTGACGCGCTTCCACCGGCTCGCCCGCGCCGAGCTGGCGCGCGGCGTGGCGGACGGGCAGACCCTCGGCGAATTCCTCGGGGCCGCAGGGTTTTCCCGCTACTTCGTCGCGCATTTCATGGTGCCGCTGGTCGCCGCGGTGTGGTCGTGTCCCCCGGACGTCGCGCTCGACTATCCGGTCGGCTACCTGCTGGCGTTCCTCGACCATCACGGGATGCTGACGGTGTTCGGGTCACCGACCTGGCGGACGGTGACGGGAGGCTCCGCGCGGTACGTCGAGGCGGTCACCGCGCGGCTGCCGTCGGTACGCCTCGGCGTACCCGTACGCGCCATCACCCGCAACTCCGACGGCGTGCTGGTGCGTGACGACGCGGACCGCGTCGAACAGTTCGACGCGGCCGTCATCGCGACGCATCCGAATCAGGCCCTGTCGATCCTGGACCAGCCGACGGCGGATGAGATCGAGATTCTCGGCGCCCTGCGGTACTCGATCAATCACACTGTGCTGCACACGGATACGTCACTGCTGCCGCGACGCCGTGGCGCTCGTGCGTCGTGGAACTACCGGATGCCGTCGTGCACCGTCCAGTCCGACGAGGTCCTGGTCAGTTACGACCTCAACCGGCTGCAGCGACTCGACGGGAGCACCGACCGGCGGTTCGTGGTGACGCTGGGCGGCGGCACCCGGGTCGATCCGGGTCAGGTCATCGCCACCATGCTCTACGACCACCCGCAGTACTCCCCCGAGTTCCGCGCCGCACAACAGCGCCTGCACACGCTCGGTGATCACCGCGTGGCGTTCGCCGGCGCGTATCACGGCTGGGGCTTCCACGAAGACGGCGCGGTGTCCGGCGTCGTCGCGGCGGAACGACTCGGCGGCAGCTGGAGCGGTGCGGTGCCACCTCTGCTGCGGCCGGCGGGGAATGTGGCATGAGCCCACCACAGATCGTGCGGACCAGGATCCACCACGCGCGCACCGTGCCGGTGCGGCACGCGTTCACCTACCGCAGCTACAGCTGGCTGGTCGACCTCGACGCCGTGCCCGAGCTGCCCCGCCTGTTGCGGCGGTTGGCCGGGTTCCACGCCGCCGACCATGCCGGCGATCCGCGCCGCACCCTGCGGGAGAACGTCGACGCCTATCTCGGCGAACACGGAATCGACCTCGGCGGCGGCCACATCCGAATGCTGGCCAATGCCAGGGTCTTCGGTTTCGTGTTCAATCCGCTGACCGTCTACTGGTGCCACGACGCCGGCGGCGCGCTGGTGTGCGCCGTCGCCGAGGTGCACAACACCTACGGCGGCCGGCACCGCTACCTGTTGCGCGCCGATCATCGCGGCGAGGTCGTCGTGCCGAAGGCGTTCTACGTCTCGCCGTTCAACCCCGTCAGCGGCCGGTACGTGCTGCGCGTCCCCGAACCCAACCGGGGCCGGCTCGGCGTGGCGGTCACCCTGCTCGACGCGTCCGGCGCAGTCGTGCTGACCGCGACCTGGACCGGGTCGGTCCACCCCGCGCGCCCCGCAACCGTTCTGACCACCGCACTGGCAGCGCCACTGGCGCCGCTGCTGGTCCTCGCCCGCATCCGTTGGCAAGGCGTGCGCCTGTGGGCGCGCGGACTGCCACTGCACCCCCGCCCCCAGGAGGCCGCCCTATGACGAATCAACTCCACGACGGTGCCGCGTACGATCCGTTCCTGCCGGCCAGATGGACCGACATCGCGCAGGTGCCGAGCGGTCTGCGCACCCGGCTGGGTACGCCCGTCACCCGGGCGTTGTTCCGGGCCGCGGTACGGGACCTGCCGGTGCGGGTGGAGTATCCGGACGGCACCGTCCAGGGTGCGGCCGGTGCCGCTGATCCGGCCGCACCGCGAATGTTGTTGCACCGCCCCGACGATTTCTTCGGTCGCATCGCGAACAGTGGCCTGATCGGCTTCGGTGAGGCGTACATGGTCGGTGACTGGTCCGCGCCCGAGCTCACCGCCGTACTCACCGCGCTGGCGTCCCGCATCGACACCGTGGTGCCGGCCATGTTCCAGGGACTGCGCTCGGTCCTGCTACCGCAGACACCGCGCAACCATCGTGGAGCGCAGGCGGATACGCGCGCGAACATCGCCCATCACTACGACCTGTCCAACGAGTTGTTCAGCATGTTCCTCGATCCGACGCTGACCTACTCGTGCGCGCTGTTCGACACGCTCGACCCGCCACCGGCCTGGCGCGACCTGGCGGCCGCGCAACACCGCAAGATCGACCGGCTGCTGGACGTCACCGGCGTCGGGACCGGCACGCGGCTGCTCGAAATCGGCACCGGCTGGGGCGAATTGGCGATCCGGGCCGCGCAGCGTGGCGCGCACGTCCACACCGTCACCCTGTCTCGCGAGCAGCAGCTGCTGGCCCGTGAGCGCATCGCCGCCGCCGGGCTGTCGGACCGCATCACCGTCGAGCTGTGCGACTACCGCGACATCACCGGGACGTACGACGCGATCGTCTCCATCGAGATGATCGAGGCCGTCGGGTACCGCTACCTACCGGCCTACCTGCGCACGCTCGAGCGCCTCCTCGCGGCCGACGGCCGGGTCGGCCTGCAGCTGATCACCATGCCGCACAAGCGCATGCTGGCTTCCCGTGACACCTACACCTGGGTGCACAAGTACATCTTCCCCGGTGGGTTCCTGCCATCGGTCAACCTCATGGAACGGTCGATCAGCGCGCACACCGCACTGCGCATCACCGACCGGTATTCGTTCGGACCGCACTACGCCCACACCCTCCGGCTGTGGCTGCAGCGATTCACCGCGAACAGCGCCGGCGCCGACGCACTGGGATTCGACCGCATCTTCCGGCGGATGTGGCGTTTCTACCTCGCCTACTCCGAGGCGGGCTTCGCCTCGGGCTACCTGGACCTGCACCAGCTGGTCCTGCAGCCGAAGGCGCGATCGTGAGCACGCCGTCCGGATCCGACGGGTTGCGTCAGATCGACGCGGTTCCCGCGCAGCCGTGCGACGATTCACCGATGGTGGGTGAGCCGGACCGCGTAGCTCTGCTCACCGCGATCGCCGACGGCGACAGTGCGGCTTTCGCCGAGTTCTACGACCTGACCTCGCCACGGGTGTTCGGCCTCGCCTATCGCGTCGTGCGGGACCGGACCCTGGCCGAGGACGTCGTGCAGGAGGTGTTCCTGCAGGTGTGGTCGTCGGCGGCACGGCAATACGACCCCGCGCTGGCCAGCCCGATCGGCTGGCTGATGACGTTGACCCACCGCCGCAGTATCGATCGGGTCCGCTCCGAACAGTCGGCCGCCGATCGCAACCACGTCTACGGCGCCTCGAGCCTGGGCCGCGAGCACGACAGCGTCGCCGATGAAGTGGGACAGCGACTCGACGAGCAGGAGGTCACCGACTGCCTCGACGGACTGACCGCCGTCCAGCGGGAAGCCATCGGCCTGGCGTACTACAGCGGCCACACCTATCGGGAGGTCGCCGAGCACCTCGCCGTCACGCTCCCCACCATCAAGGCCCGAATCCGGGACGGCCTGATCCGCCTGAAGAACTGCTTGGGGGTGGGCACCGATGCCTGACAGCTACACCGACGACGAACAGCAATTGCTCGATCTCGCGTACGTATATGCACTCGACGCGGTGTCCGAGGCCGAACGCTCGGACATCGCCGGCCGCCTCGGCGTCGCGGCGCCGCACACCGCGCAGGCGTTCGCCCGCATCGTCGGCGACACCCAGGAGACCATGGCAGTGCTCACCGCGGGTGACACCCTGACGCCGCCCGCCGAACTGCGCATGCGCATCCTGCAGGCCATCGGCATCCAGGCCGCCGAGCGCAGTTCGGATGAGTTGGCGCTCAAGCGAACCCGGCGACGCCGGCTGCTCGTCCGGCTCGCGGCGGCCGCCGCGGTGATCTGCGCGATCGCCATCGGCACGACGGTGATCGCCGATCGCTTCGCCGAGCACCCGGCACAGCCGACGGTGTCGCAGGTGCTGGCCAACCCCGATATCCGCACGTACTCGGCGCCGGTCGCCGGGGGCACCATCACCCTCAGCGCGTCCCAACAGGCCAATGCCGTGGTGGTGGCCATGGCGAATGTGCCTGCGCCACCGGCAGGCCACGTCTACCAGATGTGGTTCATCCCGGCGTCGGGAGCGCCGCGGTCCGCCGGCACCATGAGCGCCGACACCATGCCGCCGCCCGGCGGCGAGGTGATACCCGCGCTGGACTCGGCCGCCAAGGTGGCGGTGACGGTCGAGCCCGGGTCCGGATCGAGCCAGCCGACGAGCAGCCCGGTCGTCGTCGTCTCCCTGATCTGACGATGACGGTCGGCGCCTTCTTCGACGATCTGCTCGATCGCTCCGTCGTACTCGGTTACTCCCGGCTGGGTCTGGCTGTGCGGCAACAGCTCTGGCGTACCCCCGAGCTGCCGGCCGGCGCCCTCGCCGGCCGCACCGTGCTGGTCACCGGCGCGAACTCGGGTATCGGCAAGGCCATCGCCACCGAACTCGCGATGCTCGGGGCGACGGTGTTGATGACGGTGCGGGACCGGGCCCGCGGCGAGGCCGCGCGACACCATGTGCTCACCGTCGCGCCGGCCGCCGACGTGGCAGTGGAGGTGTGCGACGTGTCGCACCTGGCCGCGGTCCGATTGTTCGCCGCGGACCTGCTGTCGCGGCACGCACGGCTCGACGCCGTGATCCACAACGCCGGTGTCATGCCCGAAGAGCGCACGGAAAGTGCTGAAGGACATGAGCTCTCGCTGGCCACCCACGTTCTGGGGCCGGTGTTGCTGACCGAACTCCTGCGGCCGGGGCTGACCACGGCGGCGCGGGTGGTCCTGATGTCCTCCGGAGGCATGTACACCCAGGCACTTCCGGTCGATGACATCGAGTACCGGCGCGGGCATTACCGCGGTGCCACGGCGTACGCGCGCAGTAAGCGCGTCCAGGTCGCGTTGACGCCGCTACTGGCGCGGCGCTGGCCCGAACTGGTGGTGGCGGCCATGCATCCCGGCTGGGCCGACACCCCGGGCGTCGCGCAGTCACTGCCCGGGTTCCGTCGCGTGACGCGTCCGATCCTGCGGACGCCCGAACAGGCCGCCGACACCGCCGTGTGGCTGACGGCGACGGACCCGCCGCCGGAGTCGGGACGGTTCTGGCACGACCGCCGGATCCGTCCCACGCATTACCTGCCCACCGCGCACGACGACGACGCCCAGGTGCGGCAGGTGTGGCAATACTGCGCGGCCGCCGTCGGTTTGTGAGAGCTTGTCGCGCAATCAGATTCGAGCGAGTTCGCGCCGCAGCCCGCGCGCGCCGTCGTCGAGGAGGCGCGCCACCGCGAGCTGGAGCAGGGGCTCGATCCACCGCAGCCATCCCTGGAACGCGAACCTGATCCGGTAGGTGACCGCAGTGCCGTCGACATGCGGCACCACGGTGATGGTGTCGCGCGCGACCAGGTACCGATTGACGCCGCGCAGTTCGATCGACTGCCCCGGCGTCAGGCTGGTGACTTCGTACGTGATCTCCGAGGTGCGGCCGGCGAAGCGGGACGTGTTCGCGTACCGGGTACCCACACCGCCGTCGCCCGCGATGCGTTCGGTGCGGACGGTGCCGGGGTCCCACTGTGTTGTCGTGGTGAAGTCCGCCAGGTACGCGAAGACGGCGTCGGCCGGCGCGGCCACCACCACCTGTCGCTGCGCGTCGATCATCGGACCGCCTTCCCCAACTGGTGGCGCAGGCACTGTTCGAGGTCCGGGCGCCGGAAGCGGTGGCCGGCCTCGATGAGCCGGCCTGGCACCACGCGCTGACTGGCCATGGCCAGCTCGCGGGCCCCCTGCCGGCCGAGCAGCAGTGCCGGCCCCAGCGCGGGTACGGGCAACACGGCGGGTCGGTGCAACACCCCGGCCAGCGTCCGGGTGTAGTCGGCGTTGCGGACGGGTTGTGGCGCAACGGCATTCACGGGGCCCGACAGCGCGGTGTCGACCAGCGCGCGGTGGTACACGTCAATCAGGTCGTCGATGTCGATCCAGGACAGCCATTGCCGCCCGTCGCCGAGCGGACCGCCGAGACCGGCGGCGAACAGCGGCCGCATCAGCTGCAGGGTGCCGCCGCGCGGCGTCTGCACGATCCCGGTGCGGACGTTGACGACCCGCAGTCCGGCAGCGGTGGCCGGCGCCGTCGCCGCTTCCCAGTCGGCCACGACGGCAGCCAGGAACCCGTCGCCCGGTTGCGCCGATTCGTCGAGGCGCTCGTCGGCCCTGTCGTCTCCGTACCAGCCGATCGCCGACGCACCGACGAAGACCGACGGCCCGTCCGTCGCGCGGGCGGCGCACTCGGCCAGCCGACGGGTCGGCTCGATCCGGCTGTCGCGCACCGCTTTCTTGTGCGCGTCGGTGAACCGGCCGGCAATCGACGCGCCCGCGAGGTGCACCACGGCGTCGATCCCGTCGAGCAGATCGTCGGCGGGTGATTCGGGATCCCAGCGGCGTTCGGTGTCGTCGCGTGGTTCGCGGCGCACCAACCGGATCACCCGGTGACCGCCGGTGGACAGGAAGGCGGTCAGGGCGCTGCCGACCAGTCCCGATGCCCCGGTCACCGCCACCGAGCCGGGACCCCCGCCGTGTTCGCGCGCCCATCGATGGGCGGCGAGGTCGTCGCTCAGCTGGCGGTGCCGGTACCGGAACGTCTGCTCGAGCAGGGGCCCGGGTACCGGTGTGTCGACACGGTCGGTGACCCGGGTGCGCCCGTCACCGACGGCGTCGAAGCAGTGTTCGTGTCGCCAATGCCCAACCAAAGCCGTTGGCAGCGAACGTAATCCGTCCCGGCTCAATTCGTCCACGAAACGCGCGGGCGGCGCGTAGTCGGCCGGATTGTGTTGCGCGCTCCAGCGCAGTCCGCCGGGCAGGCCGAGCACGGCGCGCCCGTCGGCCAGCGACGCGGCTTCCGCGACCACGCTCATTGGCTGCCACGGCGGCAGCAACCGGTGGATGGCGCCCGGCCGCGCATGCCAGGCGAACACGTCGTCGCGCGGCGCGTCGAACACACTGCTGTACTCGATCCCCATCAAACCTCCGAGTCGAATCGTTCTCAGTGGGATTCGGAGCCAACCGGCCGGCGGATGGGTCTGCTCAGCCGGTGGGCTTGTAGCTGAACGACACCTTGCCGTCGGCGACGTCGGTGACCGTCAGCGTGTAGGCGCGGTTCTGGCCGCCGACGAGCGCGGTGCACCGCTGTGTCGCGCCGACCTTGCTGTCGACGTCTCCGTCGCACTTGACCGTGCTGGGGCTCTGACCCAGTTGCGTCGCAAGCGAACTCTCCGCCACCGACTTCTCCAGCACCGGTGTCAGGCCGTAATTCATTGCGAGGCCGGACACTTCGCTCACCAGTGCGGTACGTCGGCTGGTGAATCCGTCATCGGTGATGTCGCACAACGCCACCGCACCCTGCTTGCCCTCGAGCCCCGACTGGCACACGACGGAATCCGGGGCGGCCTTGCGCGCACGGGTCACCATGTCCGCCACCGCCGCCTCCAACTGGGTCTTGGAAACCGCGGGGGTCATCGAATAGCTGACCTTGCCGTTGTCGACGCCGGACACCGTGATGGTCGGCTGAATCCCGTAGGCCGGTGACATGGTGACGTCACACCGCGTGCTCTGCCCGACCCGGGCGATGAGGCCGCGCTCACAGATCACCGCCTGCGGCGGCTGGCTCGTGAAGGCATCGTGGATCGCCCGCTCCAGCGACGCCTTGTCCACCATCGGCAACTGCGCCGACGGCTTGGCCTGGACCGCTTCCGGTTCCGGACGGGTGAGGCTGTAGACCAGCGCCGCGAGGCCCGTCAGCAGCAGCCCAGCGATGACGACCAGTGCCAGGATGCGCGCCCTCATACCCGCTATTGTGCCCGGCTACATCAGGTCGTTTGCGGGCACGTCATTTCGGTGCTCGCGGTACCAGGCCACGGTGCGCGCCAGCCCGTCGTCCAGGGCGATCTGCGGCGTCCAGCCCAGCTTGCCCATCTTCGTGATGTCGGGGCAGCGCCGCTTCGTCTGCCCGGCGGGCGACTCGCCGGGCTGGACGTCCAACGCGACGCCGACGATGGCGCCGATGCGGTCGGCCAGCTCACGGATCGACATCTCCACGTCACTGCCGATGTGGTAAATCTCGCGGTGCCCGCCTTTTTCGTACATCGTCATGATGCCGTCGACACAGTCGTCGACGTAGCAGAAGGACCGGGTCTCCGTGCCGTCACCCTGGATCGGGAACACCGCATCACCGCGCTCCTGGCAGCCCAGCGCCCGCAGGATGAATTGCGGCTCGACGTGCTTCCAGCCCATGTTCGGCCCGTAGATGTTGTGCGGCCGGAAGATCTGCACCTGGCGGTAGTGCTCCTGACCGTAGTTGAAGGCGATCAGTTCACTGGCGATCTTGCCGCCGCCGTAGGAGTACCGGGGGTTGAGGCTGTCGGGCAGCATCAGCGGGATGGTCTCGGGCGTCGGGATGATCGACGGTGTCTGATAGACCTCGGCCGTGGACGCCACCACCAGATCCGGCACACCGGCGTTGCGGCCCGCGTTGACGACCGCCAGCGCGCCCAGCATGCCGACCTCGAGCACCAGTTCCGGTTGGGTGTAGAAGTTCTGGGTGCCGTTGATGGCGGCCAGGTGCATGACCACCTCGGCGCCGGCGAATGCCTTCTCGAGGGCGTCCTGATCGCGGACGTCGCACGTGAAAAGCTCTACGTCCGAGGCGACTTCGGCGAATCTGCTGGCATCGCCGCGGACCATGGAGTCCACCACCGCGACCTGCCAGCCGTCCCGCACCAGCCGCTTGACCAGGTAGGCGCCGATGAATCCGCCACCACCGGTGACCACGACCCGCTTAGACACGCTCGACGACCTTTCCGCTGCGGCCCACCGCGAAGTAGCTGTCGCCCAGTTCGGTGGCCGGCAGGTGGCTGTAGTGGTTCCAGTAGTCGAAGACGAAACCGTCGGGGCTGATGAACTCGCTGATGGTGCGCGGCGAGATGGTGCCGAGCGACGGGTGGTTGTTGCCGAGGACGACGACATCCGCGCCGCTCACCGCGTCACCGAACCGGTTGTACACCTTGTGCCCCGGAAAGGCCTCGGCCAGAACGTCATTCGGCGTGACCGGGTCGTAGACACCGATCTCGGCATCCGGGTGCGCGGCCTTCAGCTCGTTGAAAACCTTGATGGACATCGACCCGCGCAGGTCACTGGTCTCGGGCTGGCCCTTGAACGCCATGCCCAGCAGGTTGATCTTCAGCGGCCCGTCGGCGCCCAGCTTCCGGCGCGCGATCTCGCTGCTGATGAACCGCACCGTCTCGGCGGGCTGCCGCTCGTTGACCAGGCGGCCGGCGGCGGTGATGTCGAGGGTGACGCCGCGCTCGCGGACGCTCTCCATCAGGATGTGCGGGTCCTTCTCCAGGCACGGCCCGCCGACCAGACCCGGCAACGGGATATTGGTGCGGTTGTATCCGAGTTTGCCCGCCGAGATCACCTCATAGGCGCTGACGCCGAATGCGTCGCAAATCCGGGCGACCTCGTTGGCAAACGCGAACTGAACATCGCGGAACGTATTGCTCACCAATTTGATGATCTCGGCGGTCTCGATATCGGAGACCAGCACGATCGAGCTGGTGAGTTTTCGGAATACCGCGGCCGCCCGGTCGGCGACGGCCGGATCGTCGGCGCCGACGATCTGCGGCAGCTCGCGCAGTTCCTGCAGCGCCTTGCCTTCCAGGGTGCGCTCGGGGCACATGGCGATGTCGAAGCTCTTGCCGCTGGCGGCCAGCATCGGTGCCACCACGTCGCGGGTGGTGCCGACCTTGACCGTCGACCGCAGGATGACCAGCGCGCCGTCCTGCATGTTTCCGGCGATGTCGCGGGCCGCGGCCTCGATCATGTCGACGCGCGCGACACCGTCCGCCGACAACGGCGTGCCGACGGTGATGATGTACGTGTCGCACGAGAAGCTGTCGTCAAAGGCGGTGACGGCCTTCAGTTTCCCGAATCGGGTGACGCCCTCGAGGGCATCGGGCAGGCCGGTCTCGGTGAAATGCGGCAAACCCTGATTGGTCATATCGACCAATTCCTGACGGGTCTCGATTCCGATGACGGAGTTGCCGGCCTCGGCCAGCACGGTGGCCAGCGTCAGCCCCACATATCCCAGGCCGATGATCCCGACGTCGTATTTCTCTGGCAAATCCTCAATCCCTCCAGTCAGCCCTGTGGGAGACGGCTGTTTTCATACCGCAGCAGCTGTCGCGCAAACAAGTTTCGACCTTACGGGTCTGCGGCGCATTTCGGGCCTAGGTACGCTTCCAGTGTGCCGCTGCCTGCAGACCCACATCCCGCTTTCGCCACCTACGCGCATCCCGATCGGCTGGTGACCGCCGACTGGCTGTCCGGCAACATCGGACGCCCGGGTCTGGCCATCGTCGAATCCGACGAGGACGTCCTGTTGTACGACACCGGCCACATCCCCGGCGCGGTGAAGATCGACTGGCATACCGAACTCAACGACCCGCATGTCCGCGATTACATCGACGGCGCGCAGTTCGCCGCACTGATGGATCGCAAGGGCATCAGCCGGGACGACACCGTGGTGATCTACGGCGACAAGAGCAACTGGTGGGCGGCCTACGCGCTGTGGGTTTTCACGCTCTTCGGGCACCCTGATGTCCGCCTGCTCGACGGTGGCCGCGATCTGTGGATCACCAACGGCCGGGACACCACGCTGGACGTCCCGAGCAAGCAGACCACGGGGTACCCGGTGGTCGAGCGCAACGACGCCCCGATCCGCGCCTTCAAGGACGACGTCCTCGCGATCCTCGGCAAAGAGCCGCTGATCGACGTCCGCTCGCCGCAGGAGTACACCGGCGAGCGCACCCACATGCCCGACTACCCGGAGGAGGGTGCGCTGCGCGGCGGCCACATCCCCACCGCGCGGTCCATCCCGTGGGCAAAGGCCGTCGACGACAGCGGCCGGTTCCGCAGTCGCGCCGAACTCGACGAGCTGTACGGCTTCATCTCTCCCGACGACAAGGCCGTCGCGTACTGCCGCATCGGCGAGCGCTCCAGCCACACCTGGTTCGTGCTGACGCATCTGATCGGCCTGCCCGCCGTCCGCAATTACGACGGTTCGTGGACCGAGTGGGGCAACGCGGTGCGGGTGCCCGTCGCCGTTGGCGAGGAACCGGGGCCGGCGCCGGGCTCGGCATGACCGTCCCCGGCCCCATGCCTGAAGCCCTGGCCGAGGTGGTGTCGGATTTCGCCGACGTCCAGGGACAGGACAAGCTGGCACTGCTGCTGGAGTTCGCGAACGAACTCCCGCCGCTGCCGTCGTCGCTCGAAGAAGCCGCGATGGAGCCGGTGCCGGAATGCCAGTCGCCGTTGTTCCTGCACGTCGACGCCGCAGATCCCGAGCATGTGCGGTTGTACTTCAGTGCGCCGGCCGAAGCCCCGACGACACGGGGTTTCGCGGCCATCCTCGCGGCCGGCCTGGACGGCCTGCCGGCGTCCGACATCCTCGCGGTGCCCGACGACTTCTACGCCGACCTGGGGCTGGCCAAGCTGATCAGCCCGCTGCGCCTGCGGGGCATGTCGGCGATGCTGACGCGCATCAAGCGCCGCCTACGCGACGCTTGATGCGGATCAGGCTCAGAAGAACGGCAGCTTGAACTTGCCGCTGTAGTGCAGCGCGTCCGGGTTGCGCTGGCCGATGATCTTGCCGGGCACGCCGCCGACGATGCCGAACGGCGGCACCTCTTTGTTCACGACGGTGTGTGCGGCCACCACGGCACCCCGGCCGAGCAACGACGGCAGGACGATGGCGCGCGTCGCGATCCACACGTGGTCGTCGATGACGATGGGGTCCGGTGGATTCGGTGCCGGCACGAAGTTCGGGTGATTGATGTCGTGCCCGCCGGCGATGATGTGCGTGTCGCTGGCGATGACGACGTCGTTGCCGATCGCGATGCCCGCGCGCGCGTCGAGGACACACCGGAAGCCGATGGACACGCGGTCACCGATCACCAGGTAGGGAATCGACCAGACGCTCGTGCCGCGGTTGATCGCGGAGCCCTTGCCGATCTTCGCCCCGAACAGCCGCAGGTAGCCCAGCCGGATGAAGTGGAACGGGATGTGGGTGACGACCGAGCTGTAGAACAGCGCGGCGTAGGTGTCGCGGATTCGGTGCCACAGGGTCTCCCCCGGCAATTCGTGCTTGAGGATGTTGCCGTCGTCGTCGGTCACCCACTGCATCTTCGGTGGGATGCGGACGTTCGGGTTGACCGCCCGCTTGCGCGCGATCAATTCGGGGTCTGAGGCCTGCGGCTCGACGAACAACGGTGTCCCCTTACTCGTGGCTCCCCGGCGGGTCCGGTGCGGCACCAGTATCACCCAAGCAGATGTTCGGTGAGAAAGCGCGGGTCAAGCGGGTCGATTGGGCAATCTCTAAGAAAACGTCCCGGCGCCTTCGTTTCCCGAAGTGGGGATCCGCCGGTTAGGCCTTACACTGCACGCGATACATTCTTAAAGACATTTCTTAGAGAACCGCCGTCAGGAGGCACTGTGGCCAACCACGCCAGTTCCAAGATCTCCAAGGTGCTAGTCGCCAACCGTGGAGAGATTGCCGTCCGGGTCATCCGGGCTGCCAAGGACGCCGGACTGGCCAGCGTCGCCGTTTACGCCGAGCCGGACGCCGATGCGCCGCACGTGCGGCTTGCCGACGAGGCCTTCGCCCTGGGCGGCCAGACCTCGGCCGAGTCCTACCTCGTCTTCGACAAGATCCTGGACGCCGCCGCCAAGTCGGGCGCCAACGCCATCCACCCGGGCTACGGCTTCCTGTCCGAGAACGCCGACTTCGCGCAGGCCGTCCTCGACGCCGGGCTGATCTGGATCGGGCCGAGCCCGCAGTCCATCCGCGATCTGGGCGACAAGGTCACCGCGCGCCACATCGCCGCCAAGGCCAACGCGCCGCTGGTGCCGGGTACCCCGGACCCGGTCAAGGATGCCGACGAGATCCTGGCGTTCGCCAAGGAGCACGGCCTGCCGATCGCCATCAAGGCCGCCTTCGGTGGTGGCGGCCGCGGCATGAAGGTCGCCCGCACCCTCGAGGAGATCCCCGAGCTGTTCGACTCGGCCACCCGTGAAGCCGTCGCCGCCTTCGGCCGTGGCGAGTGCTTCGTCGAGCGCTACCTGGACAAGCCGCGCCACGTCGAGGCTCAGGTCATCGCCGACACGCACGGCAACGTCGTCGTCGCCGGTACCCGCGACTGCTCCCTGCAGCGCCGCTTCCAGAAGCTCGTCGAGGAGGCCCCCGCGCCGTTCCTGTCCGACGCGCAGCGCAAGGAGATCCACGAGTCGGCCAAGCGCATCTGCAAGGAAGCCGGCTACTACGGTGCGGGCACCGTCGAGTACCTGGTCGGCCAGGACGGCCTGATCAGCTTCCTCGAGGTCAACACCCGTCTGCAGGTGGAACACCCGGTCACCGAGGAGACCTCGGGCATCGACCTGGTGCTGCAGCAGTTCAAGATCGCCAACGGCGACGCCCTGGACATCACCGAGGACCCCACCCCGCGTGGCCACTCGTTCGAGTTCCGGATCAACGGCGAGGACGCCGGTCGCGGCTTCCTGCCCGCCCCCGGCCCCGTCTCCAAGTTCGAGGCGCCGACCGGCCCCGGTGTCCGGATGGACTCGGGTGTCGAGACCGGTTCGGTCATCGGCGGTCAGTTCGACTCGATGCTGGCCAAGCTGATCGTCACCGGCGCCACCCGCGACGAGGCCCTGGCCCGCTCGCGTCGTGCGCTGGCCGAGTTCAACGTCGAGGGTCTGGCCACGGTCATCCCGTTCCACCGCGCCGTGGTCTCCGACCCGGCCTTCATCGGTGACGGCGACAAGTTCGACGTGCACACCCGCTGGATCGAGACCGAGTGGAACAACACGGTCGAGCCGTTCACCGGTGGCGAGGCCCTGGACGACGAAGACGCCGCCCCGCGTCAGAAGGTCGTCGTCGAGGTCGGTGGCCGTCGCGTCGAGGTGTCGCTGCCCGGCGATCTGGCCATCGGTGGTGGCGGTGGTGGCGCAGCCACCGGTGTCATCAAGAAGAAGCCGAAGCCGCGTAAGCGTGGCGCCGCCGGCGGCAAGGCCGCCTCGGGCGACTCGGTCACCGCGCCGATGCAGGGCACCGTCGTGAAGGTCGCCGTCGAGGAGGGCCAGCAGGTCTCCGCGGGTGATCTGATCGTCGTGCTCGAGGCCATGAAGATGGAGAACCCGGTGACCGCGCACAAGGACGGCACCGTGACCGGCCTGTCGGTCGAGGCCGGCGCCGCCATCACGCAGGGCACCGTCATCGCCGAGCTGAAGGACTAGTTTCCAGTCCGCTGGTTTTCTGACTCAGGGCTGCGATCCGTCACGGATCGCAGCCCTGAGTTGCATTTGAGGAGGAGTGCCGTGGAACCCATCGAGATCAATGCCGGCGCCTGGTATCTGCGCGCGCTGCGGGCCGACGACCGGATGGATGACCGGCCGTCCCTGGCGGACTTGGGTGAACACTCCCCCGACCACGTGGAAACCCGTGCGGCACAATGGGAATCCGACACCCTCTATTCGTGGGCGGTCTGCGAGCCGACGACCGGCGAACTGCTGGCCGAGATCACCTTGGATCCGGCCACGCGCGAGATTTCTGTGCGCACACGGGCCGGATTCGACGAGGCCGCCGCGACGGGCGTCGAGTCGGTGCGCCGCTTCGCGGCCGCGATGCTCGGCTAGCGAGAATGCCGAACGTGAACTTGATGGCGAATTTTCACGGATTTTTCGCCATCTTCTTCACGTTCGGCGGTCTCGGCTAGAAAAGCAGCACCGGCAGGCTCATGGTCAGCACGATGGACATGAGCAAGAGCAGGAACCACCCGGCGCCCTGCCAGGCCCACCAGACCTTGTCGCCCCGCCAGGCCCGGTAGGTCCGGACGAAGGCCCACACCCCGCTGCCGAAGAGGAACAGCGGGCCGGCCAGCGCGAGCACGGTGCGGTACGGCATGCTGCACGCCGCCGTGTCGTAACCACTGCAATGCCGGACCCAGACGGCCGCCAGCACCATGAAGCCGACGCCGACGCTCCCCATCACCAGACCGAACCGCGCGGCCTGATGCACGCTGGGATCGTCGTCGCGGAATCGATCGGTTGTCGGGCTGAGCATCAATATCACCGCCAACCCCAGTATGCGCCTGGTGGACGCTAGGGCGCCAGTGGGCCCTCGGCGATCCGTTTGATCGCGGCGAGACGCCGATCCCATTGCCTGCCAAGGGTTTCCAGCTCGTTGCCGAGCGCACTGAGCTTGGCCCCCAGCGCGCGGTAGCGAATCTCCCGGCCCACTTTGACGGGCTCGACCAGCCCCGCATCGGCCAGCACCGACAGGTGCTTCGCGATGGCCTGCCGACTCACCGGCAGCCGGCCGGCCAGGGCGCTCGCCGAGAGGTCGTCGGCCCCCAACTCGGTCAGGATGCGCCACCGGGTCTCGTCGGCGAGCACCGCCAGCACCGCCGGCATGCGGGTGTCGGTCACACCGCCGCCTGCAGGTACGCCACCAGGTCGTCGAGTTCCGCGGTCCAGCCGCCACTGTTCTCGGCGTGCGCGGTCTGCGGATCGGCCAGGTTCTCGAAGCCCGTCTCGCGCAGGTCGAGCCGGGTGCCGCCGTCGATCTCGGTGAGGTCGAAGCGCACGACAGTCGAGTTCTGCGGAGTCGGGTCGGCATCCGTTTCACGGTGCGCCCACCGATAGACCAGCGTGTGCGGAGCCTCCGCGCTTTCGACCACGACCCGGAACTTGCCGTGGGCATTCCAGCCGAAGAAGCCGGTGCCACCCGGGATCGCCTCGAGTTCGGCCGCGTCACCGAACCATTGCGCGATGAGCTCGGCTTTCGTCAGGGCGTCCCAGACCCGCTGGATCGGCGCGGCGATGTCGATGGTGCGGGTGATGTCGAGAGTGTCCATGATTCCCCTTCGAGCGACGGTAAGTGCAACTCCACAGTTGCACACCTGCGTCACTTGGTGCAACCCTCAGATTGCACTTGGGGCCGCGGTACGCGCCTTCAGCAACACGAGCCCGATCGTCCCGAAGATCAGGTTCGCCGCGATCTCCAGAATCGCGGTCACCCACGAGAACGCCGTCACGCGCGCCCACGGCGGCGCACCCAAGAAGCTGTCGCTGAAGAATCCCCATTTCGGAAGCAGGTGCGCCGCAGTGAATCCCACCGCGCCGGCGTAGCCGATCCCGACGGCCGCCAGCGGTGCCCACCGGTTCCGCCTGAACACCATCGCGATCGTGACCGCCGCGAAGATCAGCTGCAGCGTGCCGCCCACCATCACCGCCGGCGGGATGACGTTCATCCCCCGCCGCATGTGGTCGGCGCCGTGCAGCAGCAGCGCGACCGCCAAAAAGCCTGCGGCCCAATCGAAGTTACGTTGCCAATTCCTGGAGTCACCAGTCATACGGATCACCTCTACTACGCACGGTAGTAAACCGACGGCATCCTGTAAAGACCTGTCAGGGGTTGGCCCTACGATGCCTGGCGTGCGGATGAAACTCTTGGGCGCGGCCGGCCTGATATCGGGCGGCGCAGCGTATCTGCACGGCTGGACGTGGGAACCGGCGCTGGCCACAGCCGTCGGCGTGCCACTGCTGCTCGCCGCCATTCCGCACGTCGTCACCGGAATGCGCACTCCGAGCCGCCACGAGGATCCCGTGCACGACATGTCGGGCACCGAGTTCGAGGATTACGTCGCCCGGATCGCCCGGTCCTGTGGCGTCCCCGTCATCATGACCGAGCTGTCCGGCGACTGGGGCGTCGACCTGATCGTCGGTACGCGGCCCAATCGCCTTGCCATCCAATGCAAAAGGCTGTCGCGGCCCGTCGGCCCCGGCGCCGTCCAAGAGGTGGTCGCCGGCGCGCCAATGCAGGACTGCGCGCACACCATGGTGGTCACCAACAACGACTTCACGCCCGCCGCACGGAAATTGGCCGAGTTGCACGACTGCACCCTGGTCAGCGGCACCGAGCTGACACGGCTGCGCGGCTTGATCCGCCAGCAGGTCCTAGAGCGCCGCTAGGACGTCCCGCACCGCCTGGACGGCTTCGTCGATCTCGGTCCGCGATACGGTCAGCGCCGGCCGGAACCGCACGGAGTCGGTGCCGCTGGCCAGCAAGATGACGTGGTGCTGCCACAGCCGCCCGATCACCTCGTCACGCTGCGCGGCCGACGGCATGCTGAACGCACACATCAACCCACGCCCGCGCGGGTTGAGTACCAGCGACGGGAATTCGTTTGCCAGGCAACGCAGCTGGCCCACCAGGTACCAGCCCATCCGTACGGCATTGTCGATGAGGCCGTCGGCTTCGATGACCTCGAGGATGCGCCGGGCCCGCACCATGTCGGTGAGGTTGCCACCCCAGGTGGAGTTGATTCGCGAGCTGACGCGGAAGACGTTGTCGGCGACGTCGTCGACGCGGCCACCGGCCATCACGCCACACACCTGGGCCTTCTTGCCGAAGGCCACCACGTCGGGCGTGACACCCAGTTGCTGGTAGGCCCAAGCGGTTCCGGTCATGCCGACGCCCGTCTGCACTTCGTCGAAGATCAGCAGCGCGTCGAACTCGAGGCACAAATCCCGCATCGCGGCGAAGAACTCCGGGCGCATGTGCCGGTCACCGCCCTCGCCCTGGATCGGCTCGGCGATGAAGCACGCGATGTCGTGCGGGTACGCCTCGAAGGCCGCCCTGGCCTGACGCAGCGATTCCTGTTCCAGCGCAACGATGTCCACGCCCGGCGTCACCACCGGGGCGTCGATGCGCGGCCAGTCGAACTTGGGGAATCGGGCCACCTTGTTGGGGTCGGTGTTGGTCAGCGACATCGTGTAGCCACTGCGGCCGTGGAAGGCGCCGCGCAGGTGCAGCACCCGGGTGCCCAGCGCCGCGTCGATACCGCGTGATTCATTGAGTCGGCTCTTCCAATCGAAGGCGACCTTCAACGCGTTCTCCACCGCGAGCGCCCCGCCGTCGACAAAGAACAGATGCGGCAGCGCCGGGTCACCCAGCACCCGCGCGAACGTCTGCACGAAGCGCGCCATCGGCACGCTGTAGACGTCGGAGTTGCTCGGCTTGTTCACCGCAGCCTGCGCCAGTTCGGCGCGGAAGGCCGCGTCGGTCAAAGCTGGATGGTTCATCCCCAGCGCCGACGACGCGAAGAACGTGAACATGTCGAGGTACCGGGTGCCGTCACGCGCGTCGACGAGATATGAACCACCCGACCGGTCCAGATCGAGCACGAGGTCCAGACCGTCGGTCAGGATGCTGCGCCCCAGCACGTCGCGGACGTCGCGGGCACGGCCCGCCGACAACCCGTCACCAGAAGTCAGAACAGCGGTCATGCCGCCATCCTAACGCAATATTTACAGTCTGAACGACTCGAAACAGGAACTATTCCGGTAGCGACACCTGATCATCGTAAAAAGTCTGTAAGATGATGGTGCTTCGCGTGCGAACGTTGGCGACCGTGCGGATCCGCTGCAGCAGGCCCTCCAGCGCCCGCGCCGAGGCGACCCGCACCAGCAGGACGTAGCTCTCCTCGCCGGCCACCGAATGGCAGGACTCGATCTCCGGGAAGGGTTGCAGTCGCGCCGGGGCATCATCAGGTTGGGAAGGATCGAGTGGGGTGATCGCGACGAACGCCGACAGCATGTGGCCGACGGCCTCGGGGTTGATCCGCGCCGTGTATCCCGTGATCACACCGCGGGATTCGAGCCTGCGCACCCGCGACTGCACCGCCGACACCGACAGTCCCGCCGCCGTTGCGAGGTGCGCCAGCGTCGCGCGGCCGTCGGCCATCAGCTCCCGCACCAGGATTCGGTCGACATCGTCAAGCTGCTCGGCTTCGGCCATGGCCGGAGACTACCCGCAGGCGTTGCCATGACGGTTCAGACGTGGGAGCTGCGGGCCGCGTTCGCCGCCGCGCTGTCCCGCATGTACGGCACCGAGGTCCCGGCCTACACGACGCTCGTCGACGTCAGCACCGCAGTGAACCGGGACTGCGCGACCGACGGCCGGCTCGGTTCCATCGACCGGGTCACCGCGGAACGGCACGGCGCCATCAGAGTCGGCAGCCCCGCCGAACTCGCCGACGTCGCAGCTCTTTTCGCCGCTTTCGGCATGTACCCCGTCGGGTTCTACGATCTGCGCGAGGCCGCCTCACCGGTGCCGGTGGTCTCCACCGCCTTCCGACCCGTCGAGACAGAAGAGTTGGACCGCAACCCGTTTCGGGTGTTCACCTCGATGCTGGCGACCGAGGACGCCCGCTTCTTCTCCCCCGACCTGCGGGCCCGGGTGCAGCGGTTCCTCGGGCAGCGCCAACTGTTCGACCCGGCGCTGATCGTCCAGGCCCGCCGGATCGCCGCCGACGGCTGCCCGGCCGCCGATGCCGACGATTTCGTCCGCCGGTGCACCGCGGCCTTTGCGTTGTCCCGCATGCCGATCGACAAGGCCTGGTACGCCGAACTCAGTGCGGTCTCCGCCGTCGCCGCGGACATCGCCGGCGTCAGCACGACCCACATCAACCACCTGACGCCGCGCGTTCTCGACATCGACGAGCTGTACCGGCGGATGACGACCCGCGGCATCACCATGATCGACGCGATCCAGGGTCCGCCCCGGACTGACGGGCCGCCGGTGCTGTTGCGGCAGACGTCGTTTCGAGCTCTGGCCGAGCCACGCACGTTTCGCGGCCCCGACGGCACGGTGTTCGACGGCAGTCTGCGGGTGCGCTTCGGCGAGGTCGAGGCCCGCGGGGTGGCGCTGACCCGCGCCGGCCGGGAGCGCTACGACGTCGCGATGACCGATCAGGAGCACTGGGACCGGTACTTCCCCGCCACCGACACCGAGATGGCGGCGCAGGGCCTGGCCTATTACCGCGGCGGCGACCCCACGAAACCCGTTGTCTACGAAGACTTCCTGCCGGCCTCGGCGGCCGGCATCTTCCGGTCGAACCTGGACCAGGACGCGCAACCGACAGCCGCCGACGACACTGGCGACTACAGCCTCGACTGGATGGCGGGCGCCATCGGCCGGCACATCCATGACCCTTACGACCTCTACGAGAAAGCGGCATCATGACCTCTGTGCAGAATCAACTCTTGCCCACCGCCGATCAGCTCCGCGACCGCGTGCGGACCGCGCTACAGGCCGTCGGTGCTCACGTCACACTGGGTGAGCCCAGTGCCCATGGCCTGCATGCCAGCACGCCCATCACCGGCGAGGTGCTGTTCACGCTCCCGGAGAGCACCGCCGAGGAAACCGACACCGCGATCGCCGAGGCGGCACAGGCGTTTTCCACCTGGCGCACCACACCGGCACCGGTCCGGGGCGCACTCGTGGCCCGTCTGGGCGAACTGCTCGTCGAGCACAAGGCCGATCTGGGCACGCTGGTCACCGTCGAGGCCGGCAAGATCACCTCGGAGGCACTCGGCGAGGTGCAGGAGATGATCGACGTCTGCCAGTTCGCGGTCGGTCTCTCGCGCCAGCTCTACGGGCGCACCATCGCCTCCGAGCGGCCCGGACACCGGCTCATGGAGAACTGGCACCCGCTCGGGGTCGTCGGTGTCATCACCGCGTTCAATTTTCCCGTCGCCGTCTGGGCCTGGAACGCCGCCATCGCGCTGGTGTGCGGCGACACCGTGGTGTGGAAGCCCTCCGAACTCACTCCGCTGACCGCCGTCGCCTGCCAGGCGCTGTTGGAGCGCGCCGCGGCCGACGTCGGCGCCCCGACGCATGTCGGCCGGTTGGTACTGGGCGGCCGCGAAGTCGGCGAGCAGCTGGTCGACGACCCCCGCGTCGCGCTGCTGAGCGCGACGGGATCGGTGCGGATGGGGCAGGAGATCGGCCCGCGGGTGGCCCAGCGGTTCGGCAAGGTGCTGCTGGAGCTCGGCGGCAACAACGCGACCATCGTCACGCCGTCGGCCGATCTCGATCTCGCGGTGCGCGGCATCGTGTTCGCCGCCGCCGGGACCGCAGGCCAGCGGTGCACGACGCTGCGCCGCGTCATCGCGCACCACAGTGTGGCGGACACGCTGGTGCAGCGGATCGTCACCGCGTACCAGAGCCTGCCGGTCGGTGATCCGTCCGCGGAGGGCACCCTGATCGGGCCGCTGATCCACGAGCGGTCCTACCGCGACATGGTGGGCGCGCTGGAACAGGCGCGCGCCGAGGGCGGCGAGGTGACCGGCGGTGAGCGGGTGCAGCTGCACCCCAGCTCGTACTACGTGACGCCGGCGGTGGTCCGGATGCCGGGGCAGACGGCCATCGTGCACCAGGAGACGTTCGCGCCGATCCTCTACGTCCTGACCTACGACACCCTCGACGAGGCCATCGCCCTCAACAACGCCGTACCGCAAGGTCTTTCGTCGGCCATCTTCACCACCGACATCCGGGAGGCCGAACGCTTCATGGCCGCCGACGGGTCGGACTGCGGCATCGCCAACGTCAACATCGGCACCTCCGGCGCGGAAATCGGCGGCGCGTTCGGCGGCGAGAAGCAGACCGGCGGCGGCCGCGAATCCGGCTCCGATTCATGGAAGGCCTACATGCGCCGGGCCACCAACACCGTCAACTACTCCTCGGAACTGCCGTTGGCTCAAGGAGTGCAGTTCGGCTGAGGTAGACATGAACCCGTGAAGATCGAAGGTGCGGTGGCTGTCGTCACCGGAGCGGGCTCGGGCATCGGCAGGTCCATCGCGACGGCGCTGGCCGCCGCGGGTGCGTCGGTCGTGGCCGGCGACATCGATGCCGCAGCCGCCGCCGAGACGGCCGCGGGCTACGGCGGTGTCGGTATCGGCGCCGACGCGTCGTCGGTCGACGGCATCGCGACGCTGCTCGATGCCGCCCGCGAGGCGTACGGACCCGTCGACATCTACGTCGCCAACGCCGGCATCACCGGCGAACCGGGACTCGGCGACGACGAAGCTGCCTGGGACCGCATCATCGACATCAACCTGCGTGCACACATCCGGGCCGCCAAAGCTGTTGTGCCCGAATGGGTTGAGCGGGGTGCCGGACATTTCGTCGCCGTGGCGTCGGCGGCCGGACTGCTCACCCAACTCGGCGCCGCCGGATACAGCGTCACCAAGCACGCCGCCGTCGGCTTCGCCGAGTGGCTGACCATCACCTATGGCGACCAGGGCATCGGTGTCAGCTGCGTCTGCCCGATGGGCGTCGACACGCCCCTGCTGCGCGGCATGACCGACTCTCCCGATGCCGCGATCCGGGTGGCCGGCAATGCCGTGACCCACGCGGGGAACGTCGTCGGGCCTGATCACGTCGCCACCCTCGTGGTCAAGGCCATCGAGGACGGCACGTTCCTGGTGCTGCCGCATCCCGAAGTACTGGAGATGTACCGGCACAAGGGCGCCGACTACGACCGCTGGCTCGCCGGCATGCGGCGGTATCAGCGCACGCTGAACCAGTGATTTGTGCACGATTTTCCGCGCCAACCGCGGAAAATCGTGCACAGGACGCCCGGGGTTGTCGGACCCGCCAGGCAGTATGGACACGTGGCCCCGGACAGTCCGATGGCCCGGTTCAGTGACCTGACCCGGGAGTGGTTCGCGGCTGCCTTCAGCACGCCCACCCCGGCCCAGGCGCAGGCCTGGCAGGCCATCGCCGACGGGCACAACACGCTGGTCATCGCGCCCACCGGGTCGGGCAAGACACTCGCGGCGTTCCTCTGGGCCATCGATCAGCTGGCTCAGGAGCCCGCCAACACCAACGGCGCCAAGGGCACAAAAGTCCTCTACGTCTCGCCGCTGAAGGCCCTCGCGGTCGACGTCGAGCGCAACCTGTCGACGCCACTCACCGGCATCACGCGGGTGGCGGAGCGCGTCGGGGCACCGGCACCCGAGATCACCGTCGGCGTGCGGTCGGGTGACACGTCCCCGGCGCAGCGCCGCCAACTGATCGCGACACCGCCGGACATCCTGATCACCACTCCCGAGTCGCTGTTCCTCATGCTGACGTCGGCGGCCCGCGAGACACTGGCGACGGTACGCACCGTCATCGTCGACGAGGTGCACGCCGTCGCGGCCACCAAACGTGGCGCACACCTGGCCCTCTCGCTGGAACGTCTCGACGAGCTGCTCGACAAGCCGGCCCAGCGGATCGGCCTGTCCGCGACCGTCAAGCCGCCCGAGGAAGTCGCCCGTTTCCTATCGGGGGCCGCGCCCACCAGCATCGTCAAACCACCGGCCGCCAAGACCTTCGACCTGAGCGTCGAGGTGCCGGTGCCGGACATGGCCAACCTCGACGGCGGCACCATCTGGCCCGATGTCGAGGAACGCATCGTCGACCTGATCGAGTCGCACAATTCGTCGCTGGTTTTCGCCAACTCCCGGCGGCTGGCCGAACGGCTCACCGCACGGCTCAACGAGATTCACGCCGCCCGCTCGGGCATCGAGTTGCCCAATGAACGCAACTCGCAGGTCGGCGGGGGCGCGCCGGCCAACCTCATGGGCAGCGGGCAGACGTTCGGCGCGCCGAGCCTGCTGGCCAAGGCCCACCATGGTTCGGTCAGCAAGGAGGCCCGGGCGCAGGTCGAAGAGGATCTCAAGAGCGGCCGGCTCAAAGCCGTCGTCGCCACCTCGAGCTTGGAGCTCGGTATCGACATGGGCGCCGTCGATCTGGTCATCCAGGTGGAGGCGCCGCCCTCGGTGGCCAGTGGTCTGCAGCGCATCGGCCGCGCCGGCCACCAGGTCGGTGAGATCTCCGAGGGCGTGCTGCTGCCCAAGCACCGCACCGACCTGATCGACTGCGCCGTCACCGTGCAGCGGATGCGCGCCGGCGAGATCGAGACGCTGCAGGTACCCACCAATCCACTCGACGTGCTGGCCCAGCACACGGTCGCGGCGGCGGCTCTCGAACCGCTCGACGCCGACCGCTGGTTCGACGCGGTCCGCCGCAGCGCACCGTTCGCCGCCTTGCCGCGCAGCGCATTCGAAGCGACGCTCGACCTGCTGGCCGGCAAGTACCCGTCGACCGAGTTCGCCGAGCTGCGGCCGCGTCTGGTCTACGACCGCGACAACGGCACCCTGACCGCCCGGCCCGGCGCGCAGCGGCTGGCCGTCACCTCCGGCGGCGCGATCCCGGACCGCGGCATGTTCACCGTCTACCTGGCCACCGGCGATGAAAAGCCCTCGCGGGTGGGCGAACTCGATGAGGAGATGGTCTACGAGTCGCGGCCCGGTGACGTCATCTCCCTCGGCGCTACCAGCTGGCGCATCACCGAGATCACCCACGACCGGGTGCTGGTGCTGCCCGCGCCCGGCCAGCCCGCGCGGTTGCCGTTCTGGCGCGGTGACGCCGTCGGCCGGCCCGCCGAGCTGGGCGCCGCGATCGGCGCCTTCACCGGAAAGCTCGCTGGACTGCCGCGCGCCGAATTCGACGAGTACTGCAGCACAATGGGGTTCAACGACTACGCCACCGACAACCTGTGGCAGCTGCTCGACGAGCAGCGGCAGGCCACCGGCACCGTGCCCACCGACACCACCTTCGTGGTGGAACGGTTCCGCGACGAGCTCGGTGACTGGCGGATCGTCCTGCACTCCCCCTACGGGCTGCGGGTCCACGGTCCGCTGGCACTGGCCGTCGGTCGGAGGATCATGGAGCGGTACGGCATCGACGAGAAGCCCACCGCATCCGACGACGGCATCGTGCTCCGGCTGCCCGACACCGGGGAAAATCCGCCCGGCGCGGACATTTTCGTCTTCGAAGCCGATGAGATCGAGCCCATCGTCACCGCCGAGGTCGGCGGGTCCGCACTCTTCGCCTCCCGCTTCCGCGAGTGTGCGGCGCGGGCGCTGCTGCTACCGCGGCGCCATCCCGGCAAGCGGTCGCCGCTGTGGCATCAGCGGCAGCGCGCCGCCCAATTGCTGGACATCGCCCGCAAGTACCCGGATTTCCCGATCGTGCTGGAGACGGTGCGCGAGTGCCTGCAGGACGTCTACGACGTCCCGATGCTCATCGAGTTGATGCGCCGCGTCGCGCAACGACGGATCCGGGTGCTCGACGTGCAGACCGCCACGCCATCACCGTTCGCCGCCTCGCTGCTGTTCGGCTACGTCGGTGCATTCATGTACGAGGGCGACAGTCCACTCGCCGAACGGCGGGCTGCCGCACTGTCATTGGACGCCACCCTGCTGGCCGAGCTCCTGGGCCGCGTCGAACTGCGCGAACTGCTCGATCCCGATGTCGTGGCGTCGACCATCCGTCAGTTGCAGCATCTGACCGAAGACCGGGCCGCCCGCGACGCCGAGGGCATCGCCGACCTCCTGCGACTGCTCGGTCCGCTCAGTACCGAGGAACTCCGGCAGCGTTGCACCGCAAGCGATGTCGAGGCCTGGTGCGCCACGCTACAGGCCGCCAAGCGCGCCGTCTCGGTGACCTTCGCCGGCCAGAGCTGGTGGGCCGCGGTCGAAGACATGGGTCTGCTGCGCGACGGGCTCGGCGTTGCGGTGCCGGTCGGCGTGCCGGCCAGTTTCACCGCCGCGGTGTCCGACCCGCTGGGTGAATTGCTCGGCCGCTACGCCAGGACCAACGGGCCGTTCACGACGACCCAGGCCGCTAGCCGGTTCGGCCTGGGCCACCGCGTGACTGCAGATGCCCTCAGCCGGATGGTGTTGGACGGCAAGCTCATCCGCGGTGAATTCACTGATCTTCCGGACAGCGTCGACCAACAGTGGTGTGACGCCACGGTTCTGAAGATTCTGCGGCGCCGTTCGCTGGCCGCGCTGCGGGCCCAGATCGAACCGGTGAGCACCGCCGCATACGCCCGGTTCCTGCCGGCCTGGCAGCAATTCGGCGACGCCCGCGGCATCGACGGCCTGGCCTCGGTCATCGAACAGCTTGCCGGCGTGCCGATTCCGGCGTCGGCGGTCGAGCCGCTCGTGTTCGGCCAGCGGGTCTCGGACTACCAGCCGGCGATGCTTGACGAACTCCTGGCCTCCGGTGAGGTCATGTGGTCTGGCGCCGGTCAGATCGGTAGCAACGACGGCTGGGTCGTGTTCCACCGTGCCGACACCGCGCCGCTTTCGCTGGCGCCGGGCACCGAGATCGAGTTCACCGACACGCATCGCGAGCTGCTCGACACACTCGGCAGCGGTGGGGCGTACTTCTTCCGGCAGCTGGCGGCCGAAGACGGCACCGACACGAAACAGGCTCTGTGGGAACTGATCTGGGCCGGCTGGGTCACCGGCGACACCTTCGCCCCGGTGCGGGCGCTGCTCGGCAACGCGGGACGCAAACCAGGAGGTGCGCACCGGCAACGGCAGCAGCGCCCGCCCCGGCTCAGCCGCTACAGCGTCGCCCGGCCGCAGACCCGCACCGTCGACCCGACGGTCGCCGGCCGGTGGTCGGCCCTGCCACCCGCCGAGCCGGAATCCACGACGCGGGCGCACTTTCAGGCCGAGCTGCTGCTGAACCGCTACGGCGTCGTCACCCGCGGCGCGGCCGACGGCCTGCCCGGCGGGTTCGCCACGCTGTACAAGGTGTTGACGGCTTTCGAGGAAGCCGGCCGCTGCCAGCGCGGGTATTTCATCGAATCGCTTGGTGGTGCACAGTTCGCAGTGGCGTCAACGGTGGACCGGCTGCGCAACTACCTCGACAATGTCGACCAGAGCAGCCCCGACTACACCGCCATCGTGCTCGCCGCCACCGACCCCGGAAATCCCTACGGCGTCGCGCTCCCCTGGCCCGAGGTCGCGGGCCACCGGCCGGGCCGCAAGGCAGGCGCACTGGTGGCGTTGGTCGACGGCGAGTTGGTGTGGTTCCTGGAACGGGGCGGAAAGTCGTTGCTGTCGTTCGACGCCACGCCGGAACAACAACGCGCGGCGGCCGGTGCGCTGGCCGACCTGGTGAGCGCGGGGCGGCTGCAGTCGCTGTTGATCGAGAAGGTCAACGGGCAGCCGGTATTGGCACCCACCCCTGACGCCGAGCAGGCCCAGGTCCATGCTGCGCTGGCCGACGCCGGCTTCTCCCGGACACCGCGGGGGCTACGGCTGCGCTAGGCCCTCCGCCATGGATCAGTGCCGCGGGCACGATGAGAGGCTGACGCTCCCAGCTGAGAGGATCCCGGTCGCAACTTGTGGCACTGCACTCGCAATACGTTGTAGTTCAACGACGTTGGAGTCTTCAGGGCACAAGAAAGGTTGGGGACAATGCCATTGCTCAACATCACCGTGATCCGGGGCCGCACCCCCGAAGAACTCCGTCAGCTGCTGGACAGCGCCCACCGGGCTGTTGTGGAGGCGTTCGGCATCCCCGAACGGGACCGCTACCAGGTCGTCGACGTCCGCGAGCCCGATGACGTTGTCGCGCAAGACACTGGACTGGGATTCGAACGATCAGACCAGCTAGTGATCATCCAGGTGGTCAGCCGCCGCCGCACCGCAGAGATGAAGCAGCGGTTCTACGAGCTGCTGGCCGAGCACCTGCATAGGGACTGCGGTTTGGACGCCAAAGACCTGATCGTGTCGATCACCGAAAACGGCGACGCCGATTGGTCGTTCGGCGCGGGCCGGGCACAGTTTGTCACCGGCGAACTCGCGTGAACATGATCACGACGAGACTCACTTCGAGGTTCGGCCTGTCAGTGCCCGTCGTGCTGGCCCCGATGGCCAAGTTCGCCGATGGCCGCTTGGCCGCCGCAGTCACAAAGGCAGGCGGTCTCGGACTGTTGGGCGCCGGCTATGACGATGCCGCCTGGCTCAATGCACAGTTCGCCACGGCTGGAGATACCCGCATCGGCGTCGGCTTCATCGCCTGGAAGCTCGCTCAACGCCCGGAGCTATTGGATGCAGTACTCGCACACAACCCCGCTGCTGTAGCGCTCTCATTCGGCGATCCCACGCCGTTCGCGTCGAAGATTCGCAATGCGAATGTTCCTCTGTTCAATCAGGTCAACGATCTGGAAGAGGCACGACGCGGCGTCGACATCGGAGCTGACGTACTGATTGCGCAAGGCGGCGAAGCGGGTGGTCACGGTAAGGGGATTCGTTCCACCTTCACCCTGGTCCCGGAGGTCGCCGACCTGGTCGCCGACCGGGCACCGGATACCCTTGTCCTCGCCGCCGGAGGCATCGCCGACGGTCGTGGCCTTGCGGCGGCACTCTCGCTCGGTGCTGACGGAGCCCTCGCCGGCTCCAGGCTGTGGGCGGTGCAGGAGTCGCCGGTTAACCCAGTGGCCCGGGAGCGCGCCATCGCCGCAGGCTCCGACGACACCATTCGCTCAACCGTGTTCGACATCGTGCGCGGCTATCCGTGGCCGCAGGGCTACGGTGGTCGCGCTTTGCGCAATGATTTCGTCAGCCGCTGGTATGGGACCGAGGACGCGCTACGCGCCAATCTCGCTGAGCTCCAGCGTGATTACCGCGCCGCGGTCGAAGCGTCAGACTTCGACACCGCTGAGGTTCATATCGGCGAAGGTGTCGGCATGATCCATGACAATCCGACTGCAGCTGAGGTGCTGGCACGCATGGCGCGAGAGTCCGCCACCATTTTCGGAAGACTGTCCGAGGCCGCGAAGTAGGACAATAAAGGGCGTGACCGAGCACGCAGACCAGGCGTTGTCAGACGCCGCCATCGCCGCGATGACGCCGGCGCAGCGGCACGACCTGATCATGCGGTTGCAGCGTCCGCTGGACGAAGTGTTTCCGCCTGCGATGGCCAGGAGGATGCGACGCATCCGGCTGACGGTGATGACCGGCAGCTGCATCGTGCTGATCCCGTGGGTCGTCTACCTCGGATTCACGCTTCCGGAAAACTACACCGCGCACAACTGGCCGGCCACCTGGATCGGGTTCGACGGCCTGCTGGTCGCCTTCATGGCCACGACGGCCGTGCTCGGTTGGTTGCGCAGGCAGCTCGTGCTGCTCACCGCGTTCACGACCGGCGTGCTGTTGGTGTGCGACGCCTGGTTCGACGTCATGACTTCGGATTTCGGCCACGATTCGACCATCCCGTTGATCACCGCGGTGTTGATCGAGCTGCCACTGGCGGTGCTCATGATGACCGGCGCCATCCGGATACTGCGCCTGACCGCGACGCGGCTGTGGTTCCTCGAACCCGGTGCGCCGCTGTGGCGGCTGCCGCTGCTGCCCTAGTTGGTCGACGGTGTGGGTGGTGGTTCGAAGGGTTGGTACCACCACCATTGGGCGCGTTCACCGGTCGGCCCGGGGCAGGGCGGCACATCAGGGCGGGCCGTAGTGGGTGGCCGCGCAAGGGATCCGCCGTCGAGTTGTCGGCCCGCGGCGTCGGTGACGACCAGCCGATCGGCCGGACCGGTGATGGTGATGACCCGCTGGTGGTGCAACCGGTGATGGTAGGGGCACACCAGCACCAGGTTGTGCAGTTCGGTTTCCCCGCCGTTCTCCCAATGAATGATGTGATGTGCGTGCAAGCCGCGGGTCGCCCCGCACCCGGGGACCCGGCAGCAGCGGTCGCGGTGTTCCAGAGCGCGGCGCAGCCGGCGGCTGATGGTGCGGGTGCTGCGCCCGGCCCCGATCGGCTGACCATGTTTCTCGAGCCACACCTCGCACGTGGCGTCGCACAACAGCAGCCGGCGTTCCTCATCGGTGAGCACTGACCCTAAATGCAACGCAGCCGTGCGCTTTTCGAGGTCAAAGTGCACCACCACGGTGGTGTGCTGCCCATGCGGACGACGTTCCACATCGCTGTCCCAGCCGGCCTCGATCAGGCTCATGAACCCATCGACCTGGTTCGGGAACGGCGGTGCCTGCTCCGACACTGCCCCTTCGGTGTCTTCGTGGTCGCGTTTCCAGTCGGCCACCAATGCATCCTGATGCGACGCCATCGCCGCATCAACCTTGGCGGCTTCCAGCTTCGGCAGCCGGATCTTGTACGTGACCGAGCCGTCGTCGTGGCTGGTCTTGGCGATCGACCGCGGCGCCTCGGGCTTGGGATCGGGCTCCGGGCGGGGCTCGAGTTTCACGGCCGTGCGCAGCTGGGTGACGGTGGCGCTTTCGGCGAACTGGGCGTAATGCTCGTCAGAACCCTCGGCTGCGTGTTCGGCGACCACCCCGACCTGGTCCAGCGACAACCGGCCCGCGCGCATCGCTTCGGCGCAGCGCGGGAACTCCTCCAGGCGGTGCGCCACCGCCATCATCACTTCCGCATTGCGCGGTGACACACCGGTTTTCCATGCCATCATCGACGCCATCGACCGGGCACCGGTGGCACCCCAGAGCCCGTCACGGTCGATCTCGGCCGCAATCTGCACCAGCCGTGCGTCGATCGCGTTGCGCTGACCGGTCAGCTCACCGATCTCCGCGAAGTACGCATCCATGCGCTCGCACGGCGACGACTCAACATCGAAAGCCGTTGCGGTGCTGGACATGACACCATCAAAGCAGAAGGGTACGACAAAAAATCGCACCCAGCCGCTCGCGTACTCCTCAAGCAGCAGAGGGATTTTCGAGCACAATGGCAACGCCTTGACCCGATCCGACGCAGACCCCGATGGCCCCGTAGCGGACATTGCGCTCGCGCAGTTCGGTGGCCAGGGTCAGGACATACCGGGCACCGGTGGCGCCGAACGGGTGGCCGATCGCCACGGCGCCGCCGTTGGGTGTGAGCTTCTCATCGGGAACGACGAACCCGCCGAGCTGATTGGGCAGTTCCCGCAGCACACCGAGGGCCTGCGCGCTGAACGCTTCGTGGACCTCCCAGACATCGATCTGCTCAGGCGTCAGCCCGGCACGTTTGATGGCCAGAGGCAGGGCCCACGCCGGGGCGAGACCCATGAACAGCGGATCGATCCCGTACACCGCCGAGGACACGACCCGCGCCAACGGCTCGACACCGAGTTCCGCCGCGCGCTCCCCCGACGCCAGCACCAGGGCGCTGGCGCCATCGGTGAGGGGCGTCGAATTTGCCGCGGTCATCTGGGTCGTACCCGGCTGCGGTCGTAGTGCCGCCAGCTGCTCGGCCGTGGTCTCGTCGCGGATGAATTCGTCGTGTTCGAAAAGCCGCGCCGGTGCCTTCTTCGTCGCCGCGATCTCGACCGGCATGATCTCCTTGGCCAGTCGCCCGGAATCGCGGGCCGCCTTGGCATTTCGCTGCGTTCGCAGCGCGAAGGCGTCGATCTCCTCGCGCGTCAGGCCGTAACGATCGGCCACCTTCTGCGCGGTCTCGATCATGCTGATGTAGGCGTTACGCGCCAGCAGCGCGGGGTTGGGCGGGCCGCCGGCGCCGGCCCACATGGTGTCGAGCAGGATCACCGGCCCGCGCGGCGCGAACGGCGCGTCGCCTTTCATGTAGGCCCAGCCCGATCGCGACATCGATTCGACGCCGCAGGCCATACCGACACCGAGGTCGCCGGCCCTGATCGCGTGCGCGACGTTGATCGTGGCGCTCAGCGACGAACCGCAGAACCGGTTGATGGTCGTCCCGGCCACGGTGTCGGGGAATCCGGCGGCGAGCGCGGCCCAGCGCGCGACGTCGCCCATCCCCTCGTGCGCGGGATTGACGCAGCCGGCGACGACGTCCTCGATGGCGCCGAGCTCGACGCCGACACGTTCGCACGCGCCCTTCATGGTCATGCCGAGGAGGTCGTCGGTGCGGATGTGCGACAGCGAACTGCCGTACCGCGCAAATGGAGTGCGGACACCACCAAGCACAAATGCTTCTGTCATCAGCCGTCTCCCGCTCGATGTCGAGGCGAGCGTACCGCCGGCGCCGCTCCGGCAGCAGGCGATCCGTCAGCTCTCTACACCGGATGTGCGCGCAACCAGTCCAGCACCTGCTGCGCATGTGTGTTCGGCGGGAAGATCGGGTAGAAGACGTGCTCGATGCGGCCGTCGCGGATCACCATGGTGAGCCGGGTGTAAAGCCGGGGATGTCCGTCGGCGGCGAACGTCGGGAGCCGTAGCGCCTCGGCCAGCGCGAACGTCTCATCGGACAGCATGTGGAACGGCAGCCGCAGCCGCCGCACCACTTCCGCCTGATAGTCGACGTCCTGGCTGGAAAGGCCCCAGACCTCTTCTGCACCGGCGTCTTTCAGCTCGGCGAAGTGGTCGCGGAAATCGCATGCCTCCGTCGAACAGCCACGCGCTCCTGGTATCGCGTCCCACCCTTCGGGGAGGTCGGTGCCGGGACGACCGGTGAGCGGGTACAGATACAGAATCGTCCGTCCCATCGGCAGGCTCCGAAGGTGGACGGGGCCACCACCGCTGGACTTCAGCGTGATATCGGGTACCCGCAGTCCCACCAGATGGTCGGCCGCGCCGTCATTTTCGGGAACCGGGAGGCCCGCGGGAAGCGTCGTGTAGTCCGTCACCTGCTCGTACTCCTTGTCGAATTCGCGGCACGCGGCAGCGTTGAGCCGCGCCGTGAGGACCTGTCGTCGCTGCGTCAACGCCGCGATGGTCTCGTCGAGAACCGCGATGCTGTCGCGATACGCCGCCAGCGACTCGGGGCACTCGTCGCTGTGTTCGTGGCCGTGGCGCAGGCAGTCGATGAACGGCCCGGCCTTCGACGGGGCGATGCCCACCGCGGCCAGCGCACGCACCTCGCTGACGATCTGGACGTCCTCTTCGGAATAGTCCCGATAGCCGTTGGCCAGGCGCGACGGCTCCAGGAGGCCGAGGTCCTCGTAGTACCGCACGGCCTTGGTCGACGCGCCCGTCAGCCGGGCCAGCTCAGAAATCTGCATGGTCAATGTCCTCAGCCCAGAGGGTAAACATTGCCGCCAGGGGCAAGGTCAAATTTCCGACCCGCTGGATCCATTGACACCGATCCCCGGCCCTATGGCGAGTGTGCAGTTGTTGTCCGCGTTCACGTGGCCAGATCGCTCCGAAGCTGCACACTCGCCGTAGGGACCGCCGCAGCACATGACGACAGAGAGCGCCCCCGACCGAGTCATAGAGTGAAGTCATGGCCCTGCACACCCCGCTCACCGAACTGTTCGGCATCGACCACCCGATCGTCCTGGCCCCGATGGGCGACGTATCCGGTGGCCGGCTGGCCGCCGCGGTGTCCGAGGGCGGCGGACTGGGTCTGATCGGTGGCGGCCGCGGTGACCTGACCATGCTCGCCACCGAATGCCAACTGGCCAAGCAGGGCACCGAAAAGCCCTGGGGCGTGGGTCTACTCACGTGGGCGGTGACTCCGGAGATCATCGGCTGGGTCATCGCGCAGCAGCCCGCCGCCATCATCTTGTCGTTCGGCGACCCGGCCCCGTTCGCCAAAGCCATCCACGACGCCGGAATCCCGCTGCTGTCCCAGGTCCACACCCTCGATGAGGCCAAGCAGGCGCTCGACGCCGGAGTCCAGGTTCTGGTCGCGCAGGGCCGGGAGGCCGGGGGGCACCACGGCGGCCGGTCGACGCTGCCGTTCGTCCCCGCCGTCGTCGACCTGGCCCACGACGTTCCGGTCCTGGCGGCCGGTGGCATCGCCGACGGCCGCGGTCTGGCCGCGGCACTGACCCTCGGCGCCGCGGGCGCCATGATCGGCACCCGATTCGAAGCCACCCACGAGTCCCTGCTCAGCGCCGCCGAGTCGAAGGTCATGCTCAAGGCCAGGGCGGCGGACACCACCAGCGGCCGGGCCATCGACATCGCGGCCCGGCCCGTCGAAACGCGTTGGCCGGCCGAGTATCCGGCGCGCACCTTGCGCAGCGTCTTCACCGACGAGTGGCAGGACCGCGACGCCGAGCTCGACGCAGATCCCAAAGCGAAACAGGAGTTCCGCGACCGGGCAGCCAAGATGGACATGGATTACGTCCCCATCTGGGCCGGCGAGGCCCTCGACCTCATCGATGAGCTGGAACTCGCAAGCGACCTGGTTCAGAAGATCGCGCACGATGCCGAACGCGCGCTGGCCCGGGCCAACGCCTACATCCGCTGATGCCCGAAGGTGACACCGTCTGGCACACCGCGGCCATCCTCCGCGCGGCGCTGCAGGGAAAGATGCTGACGCGCTGCGACATTCGCGTCCCGAAGTTCGCCACCGTCGACCTCACCGGCCAGACGGTCGACGAAGTCATCAGCCGGGGTAAGCACCTGTTCATCCGCACGGCCGAGGCCAGCATCCACTCGCACCTCAAGATGGAGGGCAAGTGGCAGGTCAACACCAGGCCCCGCCGCCCCGATCACAAGACCCGGATCATCCTGGAAACCAAGGATATTCAGGCGGTGGGCTCCGAACTGGGCACCCTGGAAGTCCTCCACCGGGACCACGACGACGAACCCGTCAAACACCTCGGCCCCGATCTCCTTGGCCCGGACTGGGATCCGCACCGAGCAGCGCAGAACCTCACCCAGCTCCCCGACCGGCCGCTGCACGAAGCACTACTCGACCAACGCAACCTCGCGGGCGTCGGCAACGTCTACGCCAATGAGCTGTGCTTCATTGTCGGCCGCCGCCCGACGGCCCCGGTCGGCACAGTGAAAGACCCGCTGCGGCTGGCGCAGCGGGCCCGGGACATGTTGTGGCTGAACAGAAACAGATGGAGCAGGACCACAACGGGCGATACCCGACCCGGCCGTCAACTCTGGGTGTACGGCCGGGCCGGGCAAGCGTGTCGCAGATGCGGGACGCTGATCGAATCAGCCGGCCGACACCGGCACGAGAACCTCGACGTGGTCGGCGACCTCAACAACCTCACGGACCGGATCACCTTCTGGTGCCCGCTTTGTCAGCCATGAGTCCGGCAGGGCCAGGCGGCAGATCTTCTTGACCACCGAGAAGAACTGGTTGTGGATCGGCCCGGTGTTGTAGGGCAGGTCGTACTTCTCGCACAGTGCCTTGACCTCCGGGGAGATTTCCGCGTAGCGGTGCGCCGGGATGTCGGGGAACAGGTGGTGCTCGATCTGGAACGACAGGTTGCCGCTGAAGATGTGGAACCACTTGCCGCCGGACAGGTTCGCCGAACCCAGCAGCTGGCGGTAGTACCACTGGCCGCGGGTCTCGCTCTTGGTCTCCTCGATGGTGAACTCGTGCGTGCCCTCGGGGAAGTGGCCGCAGAAGATGATGACGTACGACCAGACGTTGCGCATCAGGTTAGCGGTCATGTTGCCGGCGAAGACGAACGGCAGGAACGGTCCGGCCAGCAGCGGGAACGCCACGTAGTCCTTGATGGTCTGCCTGCGGACCTTGGCCCACATCTCGCGCAGCATGTCCTTCTTGTCCCGCAGGCGGATTTCACCGGTGCGGATGCGCTCGGCCTCCAGCTCGTGCAGCGCAACGCCGTACTGGAAGAACACCATCAGCAGGAAGGCGTAGACCGGGTTGCCCAGGAAGTACGGGCTCCACTTCTGGTCCTCACTCATCCGCAGGATGCCGTAGCCGATGTCGCGGTCCATGTCGACGATGTTGGTGTAGGTGTGGTGCATGTAGTTGTGCGAGTGCCGCCACTGGTTGGACGGGCAGGCCGAATCCCATTCGAAGTTCTGGCCGCGCAGCGCCGGGTCACCCATCCAGTCGTACTGGCCGTGCATGACGTTGTGGCCGATCTCCATGTTGTCGAGGATTTTCGACAGACCGAGCATCACGGTGCCGACGGGCCAGGCCGGCGGCAGGAACAGCAGGGCGCGGCCACCGACCTCCAGCTTGCGCTGCATGGCGATGATGTTGCGGATGTAGTCGGAGTCGCGGTCGCCGAGGTCGGCGAGATGGCGCTCGCGGATGGCGTCGAGCGCGCGGCCGAACTCGTCGAACTGCTCGGGGGTCATGGGGGCGGGACGTTGAGCCATGGTTCGTCTCCTTTGGGTGTGTGGGCTGGTGGGGTGGTCTAGAGGTCGATCTGGACGTCGCCGCACGGGGCGGTCACGCAGATTTCGATGTTTTCGTCGGGGGCGGTCGAGACGGCGCCGGTGATCAGGTTCTTCACGGGGCCGCTGATCTTCTTGCGGGTGCAGGTGTGGCAGATGCCCATGCGGCAGCCGTTGGTCGGGTTCAGGCCCGCGGCCTCGGCCTGCTCGAGGATCGAGCGGCCGTCGTCGACGACGTCGACCTTGCTCTCGGTGAAGGCGACGCTGCCGCCGGAGGCCTCGGTCGGGACCGCGATGACCGGGGGCACGAAGCTCTCGGACTGCGCGCCCGGCAGGAGGTCCTTTACCGCGTCGACCAGTGCCGGCGGGCCGCAGACGAACACCGCGTCGGGGTTGGGCATGGCGGCGGCCAGGTGGTCTGGGCCGAAGTGGCCGCTGAGGTCACCGCGGTTGGATCGGGTGTAGCTGTGCAGCACCTTGACCCCGGGCGTGGCCGCCAGCTCGGTGGCGTACGCGGCCTCTTCGGGGTTGCGGGCGTAGTGGATGAACGCCACCTCGCCGTCGAAGTTCTCCTCGCGCAGTGTGCGCAGCATGGAGAGCACCGGGGTGATGCCGCTGCCGCCGGAGACCAGCAGGATGCGGCGGGGACGCTGCGCGGGCAGGACGAAGTCACCACCGACGGAGTCGAGGTGAACGACCATGCCGGGCTCGGCGTGCTCGAACAGGTGGCTGGAGACCAGGCCGCCGTCGTGCAGACCGACGGTCAGCTCGATGACGGGGCTGCCCTCGGAGTTGGCCGGCGAGTAGCACCGGGTGCGGCGACGGCCGTCGATCTCGACGGTCAGGTTGATGTGCTGGCCGGCTTTGAAGCCCTGCCAGGCGTCGTTGGGCTGCAGGGTCAGGGTGACGCTGCGCGGCGTCTGCCGGCGGACCGCGACCACCTTGGCGCGGGCATCGTTGACAGTCCAGGTGCGGTCGAAAACCTCGGTGTACCGGTCCACGCCATGCGGGCCGGTGAGGATGCCAACCAGGGCGGAGCGCCGTACTCGGCGGCTCAAAGTTTCGGTGAACATGTGTACACAGTGACCGACTCCAACCGTTCGCGTCAAGGGTTAAATCGCAGGTTGTTGCCCGGATCACACGGTGAACATACGTACTGTTAACTCATACACATCTGTATCGATCTGCGGTTTCGCCGCGCTGTGTAAACTTTGTTCGGTGAACAGTCGTACCCCTGGTTCACGCGACCGGAGGTCCAGCCGCTCATCAAGCTCCCGCGTCCAGGACAACCTCTCTCGCGAAGAGCGCAAGGAAGCCACCCGCCGCGCCATCATCGCGGCCGCCCTCAAGCTGCTCGACGAGGACAGTTTCAGCGCACTCAGCCTGCGTGAGGTCACCCGCGAGGCCGGCATCGTGCCTGCGGCCTTCTACCGGCACTTCGAGACCATGGACGCTCTCGGCCTGGTCCTGATCGACGAGTCGTTCCGCGCCCTGCGGGAAATGCTCCGCGGCGGCCGCGCCGGCCAACTCGACCCCAAGCGCATCATCGAGTCCTCGGTCGACATCCTGTTCAACAGCGTCGCCGAACGCCCCGAGCACTGGCGCTTCATCAGCCGTGAACGCAACAGCGGTGTCACCGCGCTGCGCTATGCGATCCGCACGGAAATCCGGTTGATCACCTCGGAGCTCGCGATCGACCTGGGCCGGCTGCCCGGGCTCACCACCTGGAGCGCCGAGGACCTCAACATCGTGGCCGGACTGTTCGTCAACACGATGATGACCACCGCCGAATCCATCGACGACGCCAATGACGCCAAAGCACTGGACGACGTCAAACGGACCGCACGCAAGCAGTTGCGCATGATCGCCGTCGGCGTGGCCGGGTGGCACAGCGGCTAACGTCAGGCGCATGACAACGCTGTCGCTCGCCTATCCCCGCCCCGAGATCGCGGTCCTCACCCTGAACCGGCCGGAAAAACTCAACGCCCTGAACTTCGACCTCGTCGAAGCACTGCACAGCACCCTCGAGGACATCCACCGCAACAACGAGTGCCGCGTCGTCGTACTCACCGGCGCCGGCCGCGGATTCTGTTCCGGCCTGGACCTTTCCGACCCCAACCCGCCGGAAGCCGGTGGCGGACTGGAATTTCCGCGGTCGGGCATGCGCTGGCAGGAACGTATCGCCGAGCTGACGACCCGCATCCAGAACCTGCGCCAGCCGGTGATCGCCGCGGTCAACGGGCCCGCATACGGCGGCGGCTTCGCCGTCGCGCTGGCCGCCGACATCCGCCTCGCGGGACCCGGCGCACGGTTCTGCACCCAGTTCATCAAGCTGGGCATCGGCGGCTGCGACATCGGGGTGAGCTACACGCTCCCCCGGATCGTCGGCGCGGGGCAGGCGTTCGATCTGATTCTCACGGCCCGGACGGTCGAGGCCGACGAGGCGCTGCGCCTGGGGCTGGTCTCGCGCCTGTCGGCGGACGACGTCGTCGCCGACGCCCTGGCTATCGCCGAAACCCTGTGCAGCTACGGGAAATTCGGTGTCGAGTCGACCAAGCAGGTCCTGTGGGCCAACCTCGAGGCCCCCAGCCTGCAGGCCGCTCTCCACGTCGAGAACCGCAGCCAGATTCTCGCCGCCTCCACCCAAATCGATTTGGCGGCAAAGGCTTTCGGCAATCGGTAAATGACTACGCCACCAGGGTCGGACTTGTCGGCACCCGCTTCTTCAGACGTGCCACCCGGTGCAGCTGACCGAAGATGTTGAACGAGGTGAGCATCGGGATGCCGCCGATGAAAGTGCGGAACGACGGATGGCCGCCGTGGACCTGGAGTTCATACATACAGCCGACCACGTAGAAGAAGCCCATGGTGAACAGCAGCGCGGGGATCGCATAGGCGAGCGGCGAGCCGGCGTCGGACACCAGCTCCTTCGCGTAGTCGATCTCGTCCTGCGACATCGGTTGGCCCTCGCGCACTTTGACCAGTACGGCTTTGTGGGCGCCCACCTGTTCACCCAGTGCGGCGGGTGGCCGCCGCTCCAGCCCGCGGATGTACACGAAGACGCATGCGAGACAGATCAGTGCCATCAGCCCGGCGAGGATGGTCAGGCCGCCCCACAGTTCGATGCCCGTCATGCGTCTCCTCCATGCCGTCGCGCACCTGCACCCGATCCCGTGACCGCAGGATCGCCGTCTTCCCACAACAGCAGTTGGCGCACGGCCGAGCGGGATCCGTAGGGCTGCAGCATCTGGCTGGCGGGGCGCGGCCGCACCTTCAGCGGCCACCAGAACCACCGTCCGAGCAGCGCCGCGATGGCCGGTGTCATGAACGACCGCACGATCAACGTGTCGAACAGCAGACCGAGGGCGATGGTCGTGCCGATCTGGCCGAGGACCCGAAGGTCGGCGAACACGAAGGACGCCATGGTGGCGGCGAACACCAGCCCGGCCGAGGTCACCACCGCGCCGGACCCTGCCATCGCCCGGATGATGCCGGTGTTGATGCCGGCGTGGATCTCTTCCTTGAACCGCGACACCAGCAGCAGGTTGTAGTCCGAGCCCACCGCCAACAGCAGAATGACGGCCAGTGCCAACACGATCCAGTACAGCTCGATGCCGAAGATGTCCTGCCAGATCAACACGGAGAGTCCGAACGAGGCGCCCAACGACAGCGCCACGGTACCGACGATGATGACGGCCGCAACGATGCTTCGGGTGATGAACATCATCACCAGCAGGATCAGGCTCAGCGCGGCGATGCCGGCGATCATGAGGTCGTATTTGGCGCCGTCCTGAATGTCCTTGTAGGTGGCCGCAGTTCCCGCGAGATAGATCTTCGACCCGCCCAGCGGTGTGCCCTTGACAGCCTGTTGCGCGGCATGCCTGATCTCGGCGATGTGCGAAATGCCCTCGGGCGTCGCGGGATCGCCGTCGTGCGTGATGATCATCCGGGCGGCCTTGCCGTCCGGCGACATGAACAGCTTCATCCCGCGCTGGAACTCGGGATTGGTGAACGCCTCCGGCGGGAGATAGAAGGAGTCGTCGGTTTTCGACGCGTCGTATGCCTGGCCCAGCGCGGTGGCGTTCTGCAGCGACGCGGCAGCCTGGTCGTTGAGACCCTTGTTCGTGGCGTAGTTCGTCATCGTCAGTTCGCGGTTGGTCTGCTGGCTGGCGATCTGCGGTGGGATCAGCGCGAGCAACTTCGGCTGCAGCGCATCGAGTTTGGCGATGCTCCCCGCGACGTCATTCAGTTGGTCGGTCAGGTCGTCGATGCCGTCGAGCGCGTCGAATATGGACCGCAAGGCAGCACAGACGGGGATGTCGTAGCAGTGCGGCTCCCAGTAGAAGTAGTTGCGCAGCGGGCGGAAGAAGTCGTCGAAGTTGGCGATCTTGTCACGCAGGTCCTGGGCGGTCGCGACCGTCTGCTGAAATGCCGTGGCCTGCTCGTGCGTGATGCCGCTCGACTGCTGTTGCAGCGAATACTGCTGTCGCAGAATGTCGATCGAATTGTTGATCACCTCGACCTGCTTGAGCAGGTCGGCGCTGCGCGCCTGCTGGAAGGGCAGGTTGTTGATCTGCCCGGCGTTTCCGGCACTGATCAGGAACGGTATCGACGAGTGGTCCAGCGGCGTCCCCAATGGCCGGGTGATCGACTGCACCTGAGCGATGCCGTCGGTGTGGAACACCGCTTTAGCGACGCGCTCGAGCAGGATCATGTCGGTGGAGTTGCGCAGGTCGTGGTCGGCTTCGATCATCAGCAATTCGGGATTGAGCCGGGCCTGCGAGAAGTGCCGTTCGGCCGCGGCGTAGCCGATGTTGGCGGGCGCATCGGCGGGCATGTACGGGCGGGTGTCGTAACTCGTCTTGTAGCCGGGTAGGGCGATCAGGCCGATGAGGGCCACCGCGACGGTCGCGACCAGGATGGGGCCGGGCCAGCGCACGATGGCGGTACCGATGCGCCGCCAGCCCTGCGTCTGCAGCTGACGCACGGGTTCGAATAGGCCGAAGTGCCGGCCGATGCACAGCAGCGCGGGCGCGAGCGTCAACGCGGCCACCACGGCGACGAGAACACCTGTGCCGGCCGGAATTCCGAGGCTCTCGAAGTAGGGCAACCGGGTGAACGTCAGGCAGAACACCGCCCCGGCAATGGTCAGGCCCGACCCCAGGATGATGTGAGAGGTACCGCGGTACATGGTGTGGTAGGCGGAGATCCGGTCTTCTCCCGCATAGCGGGCCTCGTGGAAGCGGCCGAGGAGGAAGATCGCGTAATCGGTGCCGGCGGCAATGACCAAGAGTGTCAAGAGGTTCGTCGAGTACGTCGACAGCTCGATGATGCCGGCGTTGGCGAGCACTGCGACGACACCGCGGGATGCGGTCAGCTCGATCATCACCGTGAAGATCACCATGATCACCGTCGTGACACGGCGGTAGAGCGAGAACAGCATCACCATGATGACCCCGATGGTGATCAGCGTGGTCTTCAGCGTCCCGTGCCGACCCACCTCGAACTGGTCGGTGATCAGCGGTGCGGCGCCGGTGAGATACACCTTCAAACCCGTTGGCGGCGGCGTGGTTTCGATGATCCTGCGGACGGAGTCGACGGATTCGTTGGCCAAGGATTCACCCTGATTGCCGGCGAGATACACCTGCACCAGCGCGGCCTTGCCGTCGGCGCTCTGCGAACCGGCCGCGGTCAGCGGGTCACCCCAGAAGTTCTGCACGTGCTGGACGTGTTTGGTGTCGGCGGTGAGCTTGTCGATCAAGCCGTCGTAGTAGTGGTGCGCAGCGGCGCCCAATGGCTGATCGCCTTCCAGGACGATCATGGCCGAACTGTCGGAATCGAATTCGTGGAACACCTTGCCGATCTGCTTCGCCGCCTGCAGCGACGGTGCGTCCGTCGGGCTCAGTGACACGTTGTGCGACTCGGCCACGGTCTCCAGCTGCGGCACAAAGACGTTCGTGACGACCGCCAGGCCCAGCCAGAAGAAGGCGATCAGCACCGCATATCGGCGGATGAAGTCGGGTACGCGGCCCGCGCTCATCCTGATTTGTCCAGACAGTAGGTGAAGGCGTGCACGGTGTTGACCGTTCTCTCGTCCTTGACGGCGTCATCGATGGTGATGCGGCAGCCGATCGAGTCGCTGTCGCCCTGGGCCTGGAGATTGACGAACACCGCAGGCTGCGTGGTGGTCGTGTCGTAGGTCCACGGCAACGTGACGACGTCGGCGCGCTGCGGTTGGGCATTGACGTCCAGGTAGGTGACGGTGGCGACCGTTCCCGGCGGCCCGTACACCTCCATCACCACGTGCTTGGGGTTGAAGGGCACGATGTCGTTCACCGCGCCACTCGGCGTCGAGGTGACGTCATGCGAGGCGAAGATGCCCTGCAGCCGGTACACCGCGAACCCGGCGACCACGACCACCATCACGGCCACCACGTACATCCAGTGCTGACCGAGCCGGCGTCTGATCGAAAGTCGCTGCATCCGTGAACCTTTCGCACGGGTGAACTGCGCGGAACGTCTCTACTTCCTGGTTCATCAACGGGGTTGACGGTATGACATTAACCCCGCCGGGGCTATAATTCAACACGTAAAGAATTCTGTGAGTGGGGAGTCGAATGACGCAGCGACCTACCCGCGGCGGACGTCGCCCGGGACCCAACGAGACCCGCGAGGCGATCGAGCAGACCGCACGAAAGCTGTTCGCGGAACTCGGATACGAGAAGACGTCCCTGCGGCAGGTCGCGTTGCAGGCCGGCGTCGACCCCGCGCTGGTCAGCCACTTCTACGGCAAAAAGTGGGATCTGTTCCTCGCGGTGGTCGAATTACCGGTCGAACCCGCCGTGGTCATCGGCCGGGTACTCGACGGCGACAAGGACGAGGCCGGCCTGCGACTGGCGACGTTCATTCTCAACGCCCTGGAGGATGAAGTCAGCAGACGGCCCATGATCGGCATGGTGCGCGCCGCCACCTCCGAGCCGGAGGCGGCAAAGTTGGTGCGAGATTTCTTGGCGCGTAACATCATTGCGCCGATTGCCGAAGGCCTGGGGTCAGCGGACGCCGAGTACCGCGCCGCCCTGGTGATGTCGCAGGTCAACGGTTTCGCGCTGGCGCGCTATGTCTTCGGGCTCGAACCGCTGGTCAACCGCTCGAACCAGCAACTCGCCGCCGACCTCGGCGTGACGCTCCAGCGTTATCTGCTCGGTGAGCTCGCGCCGGACTGAGCCAGCTCATGGCGGATGAGGCGCGAGCTGTTGGTGACAACGGCGACGGACGACGCGTTGTGCAGGATCGCGGCCAGGACCGGGGACAGCCCGCCGACCGCTCCGAGTAGCAGCCCGACGGCGTTCACCGCGATCGACATGGCGTAGTTCTGCCGGATCACTCCGACCGCATGGTCGCTGAGCCCTCGGACGTCGAGCAACCGTCGCAGGTCGTCTGTCGACAGTGCTACGTCTGCGGTCTCGACGGCGACGTCGGTGCCGGCCAATCCCATTGCGATACCGATGTCCGCCGCGGCCAGTGCGGGTGCGTCGTTGACCCCGTCCCCCACCACCGCAACGGTGTAACCCTCGTCATGCAGCGTGCGCACCAGTGCCAGCTTGTCCTCGGGCAGCGCGTTGGCCTTCCACTCTGTGATGCCGAGTTCGGCGGCGACTGCCTGCGCGGTCTCGGCGTGATCACCGGTGAGCATGACGATCCGGCGCACCCCCGAGGACCGCAGGCGCGCAAGCACTTCCGCCGCTTCGGGGCGCACCTCGTCGCGAAGGCTGATCAAACCCACCAGTTCGCCGTCGACGGCGAGCAGTAGCGGCGTCTCGGCCTGACGGCGCAGGCGCTGCACCCACTCATCGGCTTCGCCGCACACGGTGACGTTCTCCCGATCCAGGAGCGACGGGCTGCCGAGCAGCAACGTGCGGCCATCGGCGCGGGTCCGCATGCCCAGACCGACGAGCACCTCGCACTCCTCGTGCGGCGGAATCACGATGTGTTTGTCCTCGGTCGAGCGGATCACCGCCTCGGCCAACGGATGCCGTGAGTGAATCTCCGAACTCGCCGCGTACGCGAGAATTTCCTCGGGAGTCCAACTCTCCTGGAAAGAGACGATGTTCGTGACAATGTGCCGGCCGAGAGTCAGGGTGCCGGTCTTGTCGAAGACCACGGCGTCGGCCCGGCCGGCCGCTTCCAGGTGCGAACCGCCCTTGATCAGAATGCCGCGCCGGGCGCCGTTGCCGATCGCCGCGCTGATCGCGGTCGGCGTGGCCAGCCCCACCGCGCACGGGCATGCCACCAGCAGCATGGTCATCGCCCGGCGTACATCGCCGGTGACGAGGAACGTCGCCGTTGCCAGGACGAACGAGGCGGGCACGAAGCGACGGGAGAAGTTCTCGCCCACCGTCTGGATCGGCGCCCGATCACGTTGCGCCTCTTCGACTCTCGCCACGATGCGGCCCAGCACGGTGTGACTGCCCACCGCCCGGGCCCGCACCACCACACGGCCCCGCACGACCACTGATCCCGCGTGGACGGCCGCACCCGGCGCCATGGTCACGGGCAGGGTCTCGCCGGTGATGGCCGACTGGTCGACGATCGCCTCGCCCTCGACGACGTCGCCGTCGACGGGAATCGCGACCTGCTCGTGAACGACGACCAGATCGCCGATCCGTAGCGCCTCGGCGTTGACCTGCACTTCGGTGCCGTCGTCCAACTGCACCCACGCGGTGTCCTGAACGCCGCGCAGCAGGTCCGCGATGGCTCGGCGCGTACGCCGCAGCGTCAGATCCTGAAGGTATTCACCGATGTTCAGCAGCCACAGCACCGTGAGTGCGACGACGTTCTCGCGCAGGACCAGACTCGCTATGGTCGCCGCGGACACCAGCAGATCAGTGCCAGGCGACTTGCCGCCACGCAGTGCGCGCAGCGCCCCGCGCAGGAACGGGTATCCGGTGACGATGGTCGCGCCGGTCGCGAATGTCCGCGCGGCGGGCCCGAGCAGCCGCGGCCGGGACAGCCCGTAGCGACGGACGCCCAAGAGCGCCAGAGCCAACGCGCCGAGCGCCATCCGCAGTACATCGGCATTGTGAATGTCGGCCGAACGCGGCGAACGGGCGGGCACCAGCTGGGCCGGGGTGGCGTGCGCGGCCCTGATCGCGGTCAGCAGCGCCGCGGTGTCGCAGCGCTGCGGCGAGTACCAGATCACCACCGACGCCGTGCGCGGGTACGCGTGGACGGTTCTGACGCCACCGACCTTGTCGACGGCGTCTTCGATCGCCACCGCACGGACGGCGTCACCCCGCAGCCACGGCGCGTGAACCCGAATCCGCCCCGCTGCAACGGATATCACCACCAGATCGGCGTCGGCATCGATGCTGGGCGCATCGGCCACGTCGGTCAGCACATCAGTGGTCATGGGAATGTTCGGCGTCGGCCACCGACGGCGGGGGCACTTCTTCGCCGATCCGCTCGCGCGCCTCGGCCATCACGTCGGCGACCTTCAGCCGGGCGTTCTCTGCGGCTTCCTCGGCTTTGCGCGTGCCGCGCAGCGCCCACGCTGCGGTGGTGACGCTCGCTTCGTGGACCGGCGCCGCGCGCAGCGCCTTCCGCAGCACATCGTATGCCGCCACGCCGATGACGCCGGTGGCCACGGTCCGGGTGGCCTTGATCAGTGCTGGGTGAATCGACATCGGGCGGTCCCTCTCATCGTGTGATGTGTTGTTCAGTTCTCGTTTTCAGGCGTTCCGCAACGGTGCGGCAGGAGTCGCGGTCGCGTTCGGCGGATCAGGCCGGCGCACACGTGTCATACCGACCAACGTAGTGCCTGACATCGGTGCAGTGGTGGGCTTGCACCAGTTGACGCGCCGGTGAGCACACCGCAGCGCCGCCGCGACACGCTCAGACGTGGCTGTGCGCCGCGGTCCACGCCGGCAGGGGATCCGCGTAGCGCAGCCAAGCACTCGTGCCGGCCGCCATTTCGTCGTCGGTGAGGAGCGCGGAGTCGAGAAGCGCTCGTACCGAACTTGTTTCGAGGCGGATACCGATGAAGACGATCTCCTGACCCGGCTCGATGTCGGTGCTCGTCCAGTACTGCGCGGGCTCGATCGTGAGGTTGGGGCCGGCCTGCGACCAGATGGCGGCGATGTTCGGCCGGGTCGCGATCCAGCAGAAACCCTTGCTGCGCAACAGGCCTCGCACCTGGTCGAGGGCGTCGGCGAGACGTTGCGGATGGAACGGGCGGGCAGCGCGGAACGTCATGCTGCTGATGCCGTATTCCTCGGTTTCGGGGGTGTGCCCATTGGCGATCTCCTCATCCCACCCGGGCGCTTCCGCGGCCAGTTCCGGATCGAACAAACCGGTGTCCAAAACGGTTGTCAGCGGGACGATCCCGTGCTCGGTGTGCTCGATCCGCGCGGTGGGGTTGAGGCGCCGTACGACGGCCTCGACGGTCGCGATCGTCTTGGCGCTCACCAGGTCGGTCTTGTTGACGAGGATGACGTCGGCGAACTCGATCTGATCGACCAGCAGATCGGCGATGTTGCGGCCGTCGCCGTCGGCCACCGCCAGGTTCCGGTCGGCGAGCGCCTCCCCGCGCGCCAACTCCGGCAGGAAGGTGCACGCGTCGATGACGGTGACCATGGTGTCGAGTCGGGCCAGCTCGGACAGGACGAAACCGTCCTCGAACTCCCAACTGAAGGTCGCCGCCACCGGCATCGGCTCGGAGATGCCCGTCGATTCGATCATGATCTGGTCGAATCGGTTCTGTCGGGCCAGATCCGCGACCGCGGTGATGAGGTCTTCACGCAGGGTGCAGCAGATGCATCCATTGGTGAGCTCGACGAGCTTCTCTTCGGTCCGGTCGAGATGCCCCTGCCCCGCGATGAGCGCCGCGTCGATGTTCACCTCGCTCATGTCATTGACGATCACCGCCACCCGGCGCCCCTCCCGGTTGGCGAGGATGTGGTTGAGCAGCGTCGTCTTGCCTGCTCCCAGGAAGCCCGAAAGCACGGTCACCGGGATGAGGTCAGCTGAGGTCGAGGACATGACCTTAACGATAATCATTTTCATTAAGGAATGCGAGTCGACGGTCGGAATAATCCGGACTGCGGTCCGGTTGGGCAGTGCAGAGTCCGGACGAGCCGGTGCTCACACACGAGACAAAGGACAGGCACATGACCACCGCAACCGCTCCCCTCAGCGTCGGCACCTGGGCGATCGACACCGCCCACTCGACAGTCGAGTTCTCGGTACGCCACCTGATGGTCAGCAAGGTCCGCGGGAAGTTCGAGAACTTCAGTGGCACCATCACCGTCGACGCGGACGGCACGCCGTCGGTCACCGCCGAGATCGACGTGACATCGCTCAACACCGGCAACGAACAGCGCGACGGCCACGTGAAGTCGGCAGACTTCTTCGACGCCGAGAACCACCCCATCGCGACATTCGTCTCGACCGCCGTGCGGCCCAACGGGTCGTCGTACCTTCTCGACGGCAACCTGACCATCAAGGGCAACACCCGCCCGGTCACCCTGAACCTGGAATTCAACGGCGTGAGCCCCGGCATGGGCAACGGCGAGGTCTCCGGCTACGAAGCGTCAGTTGTCATCAACCGCAAGGACTTCGGCGTCGACCTCGACCTGCCGATGGAGACCGGTGGCGCCGTCGTCGGCGACAAGGTGACCATCACCCTCGACATCGAGGCCGTCAAGCAGGCCTGATCGAAGAGACAACGCCGGGCCGGGTTTTCCCCTGCCTGTCGCCCGGCCCGGCGTTGTCCATCGCCATCATCTGCGTTCATTCCGGCCAGGCGTTGCCCTGGATGAGGTCAACCATGTTGATCCGTTCGAACGACGGGTCGAAGTGCGCCAGCACGTCGTCGTTCATCGTCCCGAACGTGGTGAGCGGACGGTCGGCCATGCCGGCGTTGAACGCCCGCAGGATGCGGTTCTTGAAATCGGGACGCGGATGGGCGGCAACCACCTCGGCGCGCTGCCGGTCGCTGATCTCGTCGAGCCCCAGACCGATGACGTCGGTTTCGACGCCCATGATCACCACCGCGACCTCGGGCGCCAGGTGATGCGGGACCTCCGGCGTGGTGTGCAGCGCGATTGCCAACCACACGTTCGTCGCTTCCTGCTCGCTACGACCGAAGTCCAGCAACAGTTTTCGAGCCATGTCGGCACCGTCGATCTCGAACCGCTGGTGCTTGGTGCCGTACTCCGTCGTGAGGCCCAGGTCGTGGAACATGCCGCCCACGTAGGCAAGTTCCGGGTCGACATCGAGGCCCCGTGCAGCGGCCTTCAACGATCCCCACAGGAACACCCGGCGGGAGTGGTTGAACAAGGTGTCGTCGGTCGCCTTCCGGACGATCGAGGTGGCCTCCCGGACCAGCTCAGTATCCGGAATTGTCACTCCTGCAATGACTTCGGGCATGATCGTCAACCTTCCATCGGACTAAATTGGATACAATCCATTTTGTCCGCGGATCGGCCAGACTCACAGGGCGCACAATGCCACGCATCCCACAGATCAGGACATGATCAGACGTACTTCTCGTGCACGTAGCACCACCGCCAGTTCTCACCCGGCTCGAAGGACTGCACGATCTCGTGCCCCGGCGTCTGCGCGTGCGCACTCGCATGTTTCATCGGCGACGAATCGCAACAGCCGACATGCCCGCACGTCAGACACAACCGCAGGTGCACCCAGCGGGTGCCGGCCGCAATGCAATCCTGGCAGCCCTTGGTGGTCTGCGGGGTGACCAGGCGGACGTTCTTCAAGTGCGAGTCGCCGAAGATGGATGCCACGGCCGTGCCCTCCTCCGACTGTCGACGCTTACGGTAGCGCACCCGCGATCAATCCACCGTAGCGCGCGAAAGTCCATCCGCTTCGCCGAGACACGCTCAGGACGCTGCCAGGGCTGCAGCGACTGCGCGCGAATACCTTGGTTGAGCTTCACGCCATCTCCGCGTGGACTGCACGCGCCGTTCCGTTTGCCTGGATCAGGGTCGTCGCCAGCTTTACTACGAGCCTCTCCGCCACCCCATTCCGGTCGGGTTGGCAGACTTCCTTGTCTTTGGGCAGCGGCCTTCCCTTCCAGCAACACCGTCACCACCCTGCTGGCCTGGTCACGATAACGCCGACAACACCAATACCGCGCCCGACAATCCCTCTACAAGCGACGCAAATACCACTGATCACGATCTAGCAGCTGCGTGCCTGACAACTCATCGAGAAGGAACAAGCACACGCACCGTGCTTACAGATCCTCGCCGCCGGCCGAAGCTTCGAGGGCCGCGACTACTGCCTCGAACTCTGCGAGCGCCGCCGTCAAGTCTTCGACGATTTCCCTGGCAATCACCTCAGGTGCCGGAAGGTTGTTCGCGTCCTCAAGTGACTCGTCGCGCAACCAAGTGATATCGAGGTTGACCTTGTCGCGGGCGAGGAGATCGTCATATGAGTACGCGTGCCAGCGAGTGGATTCGACCCGTTCGTCACGGGGTTTGCCCGACAGATATGACTCGACGAAGTCATCAAGGTGGATGCGCCGCAACGGGTTTTGCTTGAGCGTGAAGTGCTGGTTGGTACGCAAGTCGTACACCCAGAGCCTACTGGTCCACGGGTGCTCCGACGCCGGCTTCTTGTCGAAGAACAGCACGTTGGCCTTCACACCCTGTGCGTAGAAAATGCCTGTCGGCAGCCGCAGCATGGTGTGTAGTTCGAAGTCAGCCAGAAGTTTCCGGCGCAGTGTCTCTCCTGCACCACCTTCGAACAACACATTATCGGGCAGCACAACCGCCGCGCGGCCATTGATATCCAGGATTGTCATGATGTGTTGCAGGAAGTTGAGCTGCTTGTTGCTCGTAGTGACGACGAAGTCTTGACGCTCGATTTCGATATCGTCGCGGACCTCGCGTCCGTCCGCGCCAATCATCGACAGCGATGACTTGCGCCCGAACGGAGGGTTGGACAGCACGACCGACCACCGACGGCCGGGGTCAGCAATCAATGCGTCACGCACCTCAATCAGCGACGCGCCATCCGCAGCGCCGATACCGTGCAACAGCAGATTCATCGCAGCCAACCGGGCAGTACCATCAACGAGTTCGTAGCCGGCGACTAAGCTATCGCGAAGATGAGCCCGCTGCGTCGGCGTGAGCTTACCCGCCGCTTCGGCTACGTGTTCGTGCGCGACAAGGAGGAATCCGCCTGTGCCGCATGCAGGATCGACGACGGTGTCTGCCACTGAAGGATCGATGACGTCGACGATAGCGCGGATGAGATCACGTGGCGTGAAGTACTGTCCGGCGCCAGAACCCTTGTCTGAGGCACCCTTGGCAAGCAACTCCTCATATGCGTCGCCTTTGAGGTCCGTACCCGATGCGGACCAGTTCTCTTTGTCGATGAGGTCAACAATCAGTCGCTTGAGCTTGGCTGGATCCTGAATCCGGTTCTGGGCCTTGCGGTAGATGGTGCCCAATGTTCCTGGCTGCTGACCGAGCCCGACGAGAATCTTGGTGTACTCGACTTCGAGATCGGTTCCCTCGGCATCAAGGAGCTTCTGCCAGGAGAACTCGTTGGGAACGATCTTCTGCGGGTTTAGTCTCCGCGTCGCCCGCTCGTGCGCCATTTTCAGGAACAGCAGGTACGTGAGCTGCTCGGTGTACTCGATGACACCAACGCCGTCGTCGCGCAGCACATTGCAGTACGACCACAGCTTGTCGACGAGGCGACGCGATTCAGACATGCGTTCCTTCGAAATCAGTTGAGAACATTGAGGTTTGGAGCACCCTGAAAAATTGCGTCTCCAGATAACAGCTCGAAGTGCTTGGCGATGGCGCAAGCTGCGATCCAGCGATCAGCAGTGTGAATCTTGTCGTGGAGCGGATGACCCTCGGCGCGGCAATCTGCTGAGAGCGCGGCATACGCCCCGACTACGTCGACATCTGCATAGATCGTCGGCGTGCGTTGAAGCACTTCGAGCAGACGCACCATCCGGGCAGCGCCCCAATTCGCTTGGCGGGCACCGCTGAGGACCTCGCCTTGAGTCTGAAAGGAAATGACCGTGGGCCGCCCCGCCAAGACGTCACGCCATTCCTGCGCGCGCGAATCGGCAGCTACTGGATTGACGTAGACACGACTAAACACATCGGTATCCACGACCGTCGCTCCCGGCCGGCTCATGAGCGAATTGCCTGAAGGAAAGCGGCCCATTCCTCGTCTGTGGGGTCAACACCGCCGTTCGGATCCGGCCCGGGAGCACTCGCAAGAATTTCGTCCGGAGAAACGACGTCGCGCCGCCGAAACTCGGCGACCGGATCGACTGTTTCGTGTACCCGTGCGTCATCCAAGACCACTACCCGTCCAGACGGACTGAGCATTGCCAGGCCCTCGGCATAAACCCATTGTCCGACGAGCCGCGCAGCAGCTGCGTCATCGGCGACGCGGCGCAATTCGACTGTGTTGCCGACGTCGTCGCGGAGTCGGAACTTGTGGGAATGCAGGTCCACCTTCTCGAGCCGCCCAGCCGCAGTGCCGGCGCCACCAGCAGTCTGTCGGGTCGTTGCCCAAGTCTCGGGATGGGCGTTTGAGGCCTCGATACGAATGTCCCCGCGGGACGGCGAGGCTACGACGACGGTGTCTGCGGCAGCCCTCATCGCGAGAGTCAGCTTGCCTGCCGACTCGGCGATCAATTCACTGACCCAGTCCGGCCGATGGTCGGTGCTGATCGCCGTCAGTACCTCCCAGAACCTGTCGTCGGCATCGGCCAGCCCGGGAACCTCGACGTCGAGCTTGTCGGTCGGTCCCTTGCTGAACTGGAGCACCGTGCTCCCCTGCTGAATGGCGCCCAACCGCAGTTCGGCGAACTCCTCCACGTACTGCTTAGATCGCCCAGGGCCAGCCGCATCTGCTGCATCACGGCTGAGTCTGGTGACCAACTCCTGCAGCGCAGCCGATATGGCGCTCAGGTCTTTCAGTGTGATCTCGCCGCTGGGCGCAGAGCCGCCGACGAGGCGCAGTTCGATCTGCTTGATCATGACCATCGCCTCCCATCTGCGATTCCATGAGGTCGGTCAGTCGCCTCCGGACCATTGTGCCGCGCGAAGCCGCTCTCGCTCACAGAATAATTGCAGTGCCCACCGACGAGCTGCTCGCGCCACTACTCGACGCCGCGACTCTCCCAGTCGCCAAAGGTTGAACCGTCCGAGGCGATCCACTCTCGGCGCCCATTGCAGGAGTGCCCCCATGCAACAGCGCCCGCCGTGGAAGGTGAGCTGAACGGGATGCTCCGGGTGACCACGCCCTTCCCAGCTTCGATGACGATCGCCCCGTCGGCGATCAACTGCTCATGGTGCGCACGGTACGACGCATACGATTTAATCGTGCTCTGAGCCTTGCCGATGCCCTGCCAGACCGCCACGACAATTGACCCGGCGAGCATGGTGAACTCGCCGTCGATCTGCTGGGCCTTAGCGTCGACGCCTTGCTTGGCGTTGCGCAGGTGAAATACAGGCGAATCCGAGTCCACGGCGTCTCGGATTCCGGGCTTCGGGAGCGGGATGCGGATGGCGTTGACGCCAAGAACCGGCAGCACGATCTCAAGTTGCGAAACGAAGTAGTCCATGTCGGAGGCATCCGCTTCGGGCAACGCCGGCGGCGACGGAGCCGTACCGTTCTCAACCTTGACGCGCCCAGCTCTTGTCGCCAGATCGATGAGGCGTGACTCAAGATAGCGACCATGGGCCTTCGTCAGATTCGCGTCCTTCGACGTGATCACGACGACGCGATCCCAAAAGTCTTTCTCCCGTTGGTGATACCGCAAGCGCTCAGCGACGACGTCGGCCTCACCGATGTAGCAACGAGTGTTTCCAACAACAGCTTCGTCTTCGCCCATCAACAGGTAGGCGCCGGTGCGTTGAGACTCTTCGCGTTTGAGGAGATCGGCCAGTTCTGACCGTGGCGCCGACAGCACATGCCCAGTCCAATTGGTGATCTCAGCGGTGGTGAGTCCACCGGCACTACCGTCGACAAGAAAGAGCTTGATCTGCTTGCCGCTCATACAGTTTCGAGTTCTTTCAACTCAGTCGAGAACCCGTGAGGTGGCCGGAGAAAGCTGCGGACAACATTGACTTCCGTAGCTGCTCCCGACGCAACTTAGCGATAGCAAGCTGCGCGCGCTGACGCTCGACCGCCTCAAAGGACCGCTGGGCGGACGCGACGATAGCCGCTTGTTCGGCGAGATCGGGAATCGGGAATTCAATAGGTTTGAGCCGAGAGGCGGACAAATGCGCAATGTTCGTCGTAATCCGTGACTCCCGCTTGAACCTACCAGCTCGCATGTGGCGTCTGAAAACGAGGAGTGCGAACTCAGGTAGGACTCGATCAGATGCAACGAAACGGAGAAGGCTGTTCGTGAAAGCAACCTCCGCCGGCTCACCCCGATATAACGCCGGGCGTCCGAGCAGTTCGGGTGTCTGCCCTTCGTTAAGGAGAACATCACCCACATGTAGTTTGAACCGATCGAATGTCTCGGCAGGCCAATGCATCTCCATCACATCGCGAGTATCGATCCTGTCCTCGAATACATTTGCCACACGCAAATAGGGCTTCATATTCGGTCCTGAATGCCAATCAGGGTGACGCTGACGCCCCAGTTCTACGACACCGGCATCGCCGACGCAGCTTCTCTCCCACTTCGCTGGGTAGTCGTCAACATCAGGGATCAGGTTCATGAGAGTGGCAGTCACAAACGTGTCCAGCCGGCGTTCTGCTGCGCGAAGGTAATCCGCCGCGGCGTCGAGGCGCGATAGGTGATCATCGAGAATCTCTACGATGCGTTCCTGATCGCCGGGCTGTGCGACCGGCACAGGCAATCGTCCCAGCGCCCGTTTGTTTATCTTGGGCAGAACGGTACGGGCCTGCTGTCCAGACGCACGACGGGTGAACTCGGGGGTGAGCATCCACCATTTCAGGTACCGCGGCTCAAGTTCTGTGTCGACCGGATACATGTCGGCACTGCAAAGCCCATCGAAATCGACAAGGACGACCTTGCCCAAATACGGACGAATCTTGCTGTACAGGATCTGCCCAGGTCTAAAACGATGCTTAGCACTGACGACCTCGTCGTCACCGACTGTCCGGTACGGCAGAAGGCGACCTGTATGTGCCTCTATATGGTTTGGCGCAATATGCGGCATCGCACGGTAATCCTCCGGCTCTACGAGGTTACTGGCGACGCGCGCAACTGCCTCCCATTCAGTCCACCGCCAACCGTCAGGTAACTGCCACGGCCAACTCACGCCGTCAACTCCGCGTTCAATTCGTCGATCAACTCCGCTGCTCGCTCACCCAAATCCCTTATCGCCCCGTCAGTTCCGCCACGCTCAGTGAACGGTGCGTCGTCCAGGTCTTCGACCCGGATACCCGCGGAACTCGCGATCACCGACACCATCCGGTCCAGCCACCACCGCTCGATCTCGGTGAAAACTGCACCCGACTGATCCTGTTGCGTCAGCCAGGCGGCATATCGTTCACGCACCCGCTCACCGTAGGGCACCAGCTCGTCATCAACACCAGTGGCGTAGCGGATCAACGACACCAGATCTGTGAGCGTGTGGGTGGCGCTCTTGCGCACCTTCACCCCGTCCACCGCGGCATAGGCGTTCCAGATCACGTCGGTTGTCCAATTGTGCGGTGGCCGTGAGATTCTCGCCGCCAGCCCCTCGATGACCGCGAAGTCGATACGCCGTTCGCCCGCCTCATAACCCACTTGCAGTGCGGTGATCTCGTCGCGATGTTCAGCCAGATAAGCGGACCACGACTCCACCACCGAGCGAGCCTTGTCCGTGTCGACCACACCCCCAGCTTCGATCAGTTCGTCGCGACTGACCTCGTCGATCACTCGATCATGCGCAGCCCGGAGCTCCAAAATACGGTTGCGCAGCTCAGGGTTCGAGGCCAGCGGTTCAATCGCACGATCAATGGCTTCTCGCGTTGTGGTCGCTGGTTCGACCGCATCAACGAGGTTCCGGATGATGTCACGAACCCGACCGGACGCGACCTCATCGAGTTCGACCCGCTCCGCATCGGTGAGGTCGAGCTCCAGTTTTGCTAAACGCGAAGCAAGCGTGGCTGCTTCATCCTCGGTGATCGTTAGATTGGCCGCTTTCTCCAGCAGCTTCTTGAGCGGCACCGACCGCTGCCGGTTCAGCGGCGGCTCCACGAAATCGTGCTCGGTGACGCCGACGGCATCTACGATCACAAACCGCGTCTTCGTCTGCGCATCCGGCGTGACAGATTGGAAGTCAGCATCCGCAATAGTACGTGCGCCACGACCTTTCATCTGCTCGAAGTACTGTGCTGAGCGCACGTCGCGCATAAAGAACACACATTCCAGTGGTTTAACGTCGGTACCGGTGGCGATCATGTCGACAGTGACGGCGATGCGCAGGTTCGGGCTGGTCCGCAGGGCTTGTAACTGCTCCTTGGCATTTCGCGCGTTGTAGGTGATCTTCGCAGCGAAATCGTTGCCCTTACCGAACACTTCACGTACTTGCTTGACGATCTCCTCCGCATGGTTGTCATCCTTGGCGAAAATCAGCGTTTTCGGCACCGTGCTACGTCCCGGGAAAATCTCGGTGAAGAGCCGGTCCCGGAATATTTCGAGCACCGTCCGGATCTGATCGGTCGCGGTCACTGCCCGATCGAGCTGTGCTGCACCGTAATCCAGATCATCGTCGAGCGCCTCAAGCCGCTGTTCACGAGTACGCCGGTCAACCTTCGGCACGATGGTGCCTGCCTCAATCCGCGATCCCGCATCGCTGATCTTCGTGCGGATCCGGTACACGTCGAAGTCGACGTTGACGCCGTCAGCTACGGATTCGGGATAGGTGTAGTCCGCCACCAGGTTCTGCCGGAAGAACGCGAACGTCTGTTTACCGGGAGTGGCCGTCAGCCCGACCACGTGGGCGTCGAAATACTCGAGGACACCCCGCCAAACCCCGTAGATGCTCCGATGAGCTTCATCGACAACGATGAGATCGAATGTTTCCGGTGGGATTTCACAGCTGTACGAAACAGTCACCGGCACGTCCGGGATGTAATCGTCGATGTCCGGGTCGTCGGTGTCGCTGACTTCGCCAACCTTGATGGCCTTGAAAACCCGCTGAATCGTCGAAATCGAGACCTTCGTCGACCCCAACAATCCCGCCTTGGACAGCTTGGCGACGTTGTACAGCTCCGTGAAACGCCGACCGTCGTCAGGCGTGCGATAGTTCTGGAATTCAGCAAGTGTCTGTTCGGCCAGGTTGTTTCGGTCGACCACGAACAGAATCCGATTGAAACCACCGTGTTTGAGCAAGCGGTACGACTGCGTCACCGCGGTGTATGTCTTGCCGGCGCCAGTGGCCATCTGGATCAGCGAACGATCGAACTGCTGTGCAGCCAAACTCTTTTCGACGCCATTGATAGCCTCGATCTGGGCCGGGCGAAGCGGAGCAGTATCGAGCGGAGGCAGGTTCTGCACCTTAGCCCGCCATGTCGGTCGCCGTGGGTCCGCTTCGGCGTCACGCAGAATGCGGGCCAACGCCTCGGGCCTAGGCACATTGAAGATCAGCCGCGCGCGTGGTTCCGGATCGAAACCGTTCGTGAAATGAGTTTCGACGCCCGAAGCCTCGAACACGAATGGCAAGCGTCCTTCACGCGTCTTCGCGGCGATCCGCACATCGGCTGGCAGACCCTCGGCATACATTGCTGACTGCCACTCGACCCCAGACAACGGCGTACCGACTGGTTTCGCCTCAATGACGCCGACCACTGCCTTATCGACGTAAAGCAAATAATCGACCCGTCCGTGGCTTGGCTTCATCACCACTTCGCGAACAGCAATGCCCGAACCCACGAAGAGGTTCAAGTCCTTCTTATATTGGACTACCCAGCCCGCCTGGGTGAGCTGCTCATCGATCAGCCGTCGCGCACGCGCCTCGGCCGGCAGCCGAGAATCGTCCCCCACGTCGCTCATTAGCACAGCTTATCGACTTCGATCGTATGGAAAGCCAGTATCAAACGAGTCATACCCACAACGGAGCACAAAGTGGTGCCCTCCGAGGCATCCAACCGACAGTACTAAGCCTTATGGAGTGCTGGATCTCGCGGCCCGGCGTCTTCGCATGGGCACTGGCACGGCGCATCGGCGACGAATCGCAGCACCCGACGGACCGCATGTCAGGCACAGCCGCAGGTGCACCCAGCGGGTGCCGGCCGCGATGCAGTCCTGGCAGCCCTTCGTGGTCTGCGGGGTGACCAGGCGGACGTTCTTCAGATGCGAGTCGCCGAAGATGGATGCCACGCCATCCACGGTAGCCCCGGTACGCCCGGATTACCGGGACGCGCGCGACACGTCGGCCGGGAACATCTCGAACAGCGGGGACAGCCTGAAAGTCGACGACCCGCATCGGTAAGTTGGTCACCTGGCGGCTCCGCACGAAAGCTGATGAACTGGAGCCACTTCGGGACGGACGGGGCGGGAAACGATGGCACAGCGGTATGACGTCGTCGTCGCCGGTGGTGGTCCGTCGGGCTCCGCCGCCGCCTGGCAGGCCGCGCGGGTGGGCGCCAAGGTGCTGGTCGTCGACAAGGCCGAGTTTCCCCGCGACAAACCCTGCGGCGACGGACTGACCGCCCGCGCCGTCAGTTACCTGCAGAAGATGGGCCTGGCCGACGAAGTCGCCACCTTCCACCGGGTCGACCGCGTCACGGTGTTCAGCCCGAGCCGATGGGAGATGTCCTTCCCGCGGCGCCCCGGCATGCCCGATCACGGACATACGGCCAGCCGTACGCATTTGGACACGGTATTGCTCAGGCACGCCGAAAAGGCCGGCGCAGAGGTACGCGAAGGTGCCGAAGTGGCGGGACCTGAACTCGATGCCGACGGCCGGGTGGTCGGCGTGGTCCTCAAGAGCGGGGAGAAGATCTCCGCAGACGCCGTCGTCGCCGCCGACGGCGCGTACTCGCCCGTCAAGCGCGCGCTGAACATCGATTCGGAGTACAACGGCTACTCGGCCATCGCGATCCGCGCGGAGATGCACACCAACCGGCCCGACACCGATTCGCTCGACATCTACCTCAAGCTGCAGTTCCAGGGCGATCAGTTGCCCGGCTACGGCTGGGTGTTCCCGATGGGCAATGGTGTGCTCAACATCGGCGTGGGCTATGTCAACTGCTACCGGAACTGGCAAGCCATCAACGCCACGCAGCTACTCGGCGAATTCCTGCGGTCGCTGCGGTATGAGTGGGAGCTGCCATCGATCGCGGAATTGAAGAAGAGCAAGAGCGTGCGGGCGTGGCGGCTGCCGATGGGTTTCACCGCGTGGCCGCCGTGGCGTCCGGGCGTCGTCTTCACCGGCGACGCACTCGGTGCCGCCAAACCGGTTTCCGGAGCGGGCATTTCGAAGGCGCTCGAGGCCGGCCTGGTCGCCGGCGAATGCGTCACCGCGGCCCTGCAGAACGGTGGCCCCGACGACTTCACCAACTACACCCGGCGTCTGGAGGCTGCTTGGGGCCGGGAGTACCGGATGGGCCGCTTCGGCCACAAGCTCGCCGGTATCCCGGCCATTCCGAACACGGGCATCAAGCTCCTCGACAAAGGATTCGTCCGCGACGGCGCCCTCCGGGTGATGTACGGGAAGTCGTACGGCCCCCTGCACACGTACTGACGGCGCCTACCGCGGCGTCCCGCCGCCGTCGACGATGACGACCTGCCCGGTGATGTAACTGCCTGCACCCGAACACAACAGCAGCGCCGTGCCCACCATTTCGTCGGGGCTGGCCAGGCGCTTCAGCAGCGTGTTGGCGGCCATCGCATCGATGGCCGCCTGCGGGTTGTTGCGCACCATGTCGGTGTCGACAGGGCCGGGCGCGATGGCGTTGACCCGGATGCCGTCGGCCGCGTAGGCGGCTGCCATCGAGCGGGTGAACGACAGCAGCGCCGCCTTGCCCGCGGCGTACATCGACACGAAAGGCGCGAACTGGAAGGCACCGATCGATGCCATGTTCAGGACCGCGGCGGCCGGGCTTACCTTCAAGTGCGGCAACGCTTTCTGCACCAGGAACACCGGTCCACGCAGGTTGGCGTCGTACGACTTGGCCCACGCCTCGGGCGTCATCTCCCCCAGCGGCTGAGCCAGTGCGTTGGCCGCGTTGTTGACCAGTACATCGAGGCCGCCGAACTCCGCGACGGTGGCCTCGACCAGCCGATCGAGATCGTCGAGGTTGCCCATGTTCACGGGCACGCCGATCGCCTTGCCACCCAGACCGCGCAGGTGCTCAGCCGCGGCCTCGCACGCGTCGGGCTTACGGCTGGCGACCACCAGATTGGCGCCGGCCAGCGCGAACCCCTCGGCCATGGCGAGGCCGATACCGCGCGTCCCGCCGGTCACGATGACGGTGCGGTCGGTCATGTCGAACAGGCGGTCAAATGTGGTGCGGTCCATGGCTAGCAGTAGATCACAGGGTTTTGCGGTGCCGACCGGGTCGCACCATTGAGCGGGCACAATGCGCCAAGCGAATCTCGGCGTGTCACCCGGCGGCGTGTCGGCTCTCCTGCGGCACTTGCGATTTGGAGCGGTCGACTTTCCTTGACGCGTCAGGGAAAGTTGACGGCTTCAGATCGAACATGCCAAGGGAGAGGCGACGGACTACTGAAATTCGCGCCCGCTGACAAACTCCCGCTCCACACCGGTCACCGGATCGACGAACGCCAGCCGGTGCGCCAACAACTGCAGCGGCGTCGAGAAGTCACCGGCGGCGACGTCGAGCACCGTGGGGTACAACGGATCCCCGTCAATGGGCAGCCCCAGTGAGTTCATGTGCACCCGCAGTTGATGGGTGCGGCCGGTCGCGGGCGTCAGCTGGAACAACCCGGAACCCAAGGGCTCGATCAGCGTCACCGCATTCACCTCACCGGGCTCGATGACGGCCTGTAAAGACCCGCGCCGCTTCACGATTCGATTGCGCAGCTCGACGGGCTCGGTCAGTGTCCCGGCCGACGACCGCGCCAGATACGTCTTGGACGCCCCGCCAGAAGCGAACATCGTCTGATACGCCCCGCGGACCTCGCGTCGCGCGGTGAACACCAGGACGCCGGCGGTCAGCCGGTCCAAACGGTGCGCCGGGGACAGTTCCCACAATCCCAAGGCCCGGCGCAGCCGCACCAGGGCCGTCTGCACCACGTGCCCACCGCGCGGCATGGTGGCCAGGAAGTGCGGCTTGTCGACCACGACGATGTTCTCGTCGCGGTACAGCACCGGCACGTCGAACGGCACGACGACCTCGTCGGGCAGGTCCCGATACCAGTAGATGAACGCACCGGCCGGCAGCTCGGTCGCCTCGTCGACCACTGACCCGTCAGCGCAAACCACCTCGCCGGCAAGGACTTTCGCGGCCGCGTCGTCGCCGAACCGCGCCCGCAGCTCAGCCTGCACCGGCCCGCCGTGCACCCGCAGCCGAGCAGGCCCGATCCCCTCGTATCCGGGACGGACGGGCAGGCTCAATCGAGCGGAACCGGCTCAAGGATCTCCGAACGGGCCTCGGGAGCCGCCGCGCGCAACGCATCTGCCGATTCGTCGTCGGGCTGCGTCTGTGACAGCACCTCGGCTTCGACGCGGGCCAGGTACGTCGCGACCTCGCGGTCGATGTCCTCGGCACTCCAACCCAGCACGGGCGCAACGACTTCCGCGACCTCGCGGGCGCAGTCGACGCCGCGGTGCTGGTACTCGATGGAAATCCGCATGCGGCGGGCCAGGATGTCCTCGAGGTGCAGCGCGCCCTCGGCCGCGGCCGCGTACCAGGCTTCCACCTTCAGGTACACCGGCGCCTCGGTGATGGGTTCCAGCAGCTCGGGCCTGTCGGCCGCCATGTCCAGCACCTCGCCGATCAGCGAGCCGTAGCGGTCCAGCAGGTGCCGCACCCGGTAGGGATGCAGACCATAGTGCTGGCCCACGTGTTCGGTCTGGTTGATCAGCGCGAAGTAGCCGTCGGCCCCGAGCAGCGGCACCTTCTCCGTGATCGACGGCGCCACGCGCGTCGGCACGAACTCGCTGGCCGCGTCGATGGCGTCCTCGCCCATGACCCGGTAGGTGGTGTACTTGCCGCCGGCGATGGCCACCAGACCCGGGGCCGGCACCGCGACGGCGTGCTCGCGGGACAGCTTGGAGGTCTCCTCGCTCTCCCCGGCCAGCAGCGGGCGCAGGCCCGCGTAGACGCCGTCGATGTCGTCATGGTTGAGCGGCGTGGCCAGCACCTTGTTGACGTGCCCGAGGATGTAGTCGATGTCGGCCTTGGTGGCCGCCGGGTGCGCGAGGTCGAGGTTCCAGTCGGTGTCGGTGGTGCCGATGATCCAGTGCGTGCCCCACGGGATGACGAACAGCACCGACTTCTCGGTGCGCAGGATGATCGCCACTTCGCTGACGATGCGGTCCCGCGGGACGACGATGTGCACGCCCTTCGAGGCGCGGACCCGGAACCGGCCGCGCTGCTTCGACAGGGCCTGAATCTCGTCGGTCCACACGCCGGTGGCGTTGACCACCACATGTCCGCAGACCTCGGTCACCGCACCGGTCTCCGAGTCGCGGACCCGCACACCGGTGACGCGATCGCCTTCGCGGAGCAATGCCACGACCTGCGTCGAGGTGCGGACGACGGCGCCGTAGTGCGCCGCAGTGCGGGCGACGGTCATGGTGTGCCGCGCGTCGTCGACGACGGTGTCGTAGTAGCGAATCGCGCCGATCAGCGAACTGCGCTTGAGGCCCGGAGCCAGCCGCAGCGCGCCGGCCTTGAGCAGGTGCTTCTGCGCGGGCACCGACTTCGCCCCGCCGAGCTGGTCGTACAGGAAGATGCCGGCGGCGATGTAGGGGCGCTCCCAGACCCGCTTGGTCAGCGGGAACAGGAACGGCAGCGGCTTGACGAGGTGCGGTGCCAGCGTGGTCAGGGACAGTTCGCGTTCGTACAGCGCCTCACGAACCAGGCCGAACTCGAGCTGCTCGAGGTAGCGCAGGCCGCCGTGGAACATCTTGCTGCTGCGGCTGGAGGTGCCGGAGGCGAAGTCGCGTGCCTCGACCAGGGCGACCTTGAGCCCGCGCGTCGCCGCGTCGAGCGCCGCACCGGCGCCGACGACACCGCCACCGATCACGATGACGTCGAACTGCTCGGAGCCCAACCGCTTCCACGCGGTGTCGCGTTGCCCGGGGCTCAGCAGGGTCTGACCGTTGCCCGGACCGGGAATCGGGTCACTCACGGCGGAACTCCTCGTGGTTACTCGTCGGTAGGCCTTGCGTGACCGAGCCTACGTGGTCGGCCCGGTTCGTGTGTCAGTCCAGATCATCGTGAGCCATGAGCCGGCGGGCGGTCTCGATGATCGAGCCCGACAGCGACGGGTAGACCGACAGCGTCTGCGCCAGATCGGTCACCGAGATCCGGTTCTGCACCGCCAGCGCGATCGGCAGGATCAGCTCGGACGCGATCGGCGCGACCACGACGCCGCCGATCACCACGCCGGTGGCCGGGCGGCAGAAGATCTTGACGAAGCCGTGCTCGAGCAGCGACATCTTGGCCCGCGCGTTGGTGTTCAGCGGCAGCATGAGGGTGCGGGCCGGAACCGTGCCGGCGTCGATCGCCGATTGCGGCACGCCGACCGCGGCGATCTCCGGGCGGGTGAACACCGCCGCGGCCACCGTCCGCAGCTTGATCGGCGAAACCCCTTCACCCAGTGCGTGATACATCGCGATGCGGCCCTGCATGGCAGCGACCGAGGCCAGCGGCAACAGCCCCGTGCAGTCACCGGCGGCGTAGATGCCCGACGCCTTGGTGCGCGACACCCGGTCGACCGTCAGGTAGTTGCCCGGTCCGAGCTCGATGCCGACCTTCTCCAGGCCCAGGCCCGAGGTGTTCGGGACCGAACCGATGCTCATCAGCGCGTGGCTGCCCTCGACGACACGGCCGTCGGCGAGGCTGACCTTGACGCCGGTTTCGGTACGGACGACCGAATCGGCGCGGGCGTTCTTGACCAACGTCACACCGCGCTCGGAGAACACCTCCTCCAGTACCGCGGCGGCGTCAGAGTCTTCGTGCGGCAGGATCTGGTCGCGGCTGGCCACGACCGTGACCTTGACGCCCAGTTCGGTGTAGGCGTTGCAGAACTCGGCGCCGGTGACACCGGAGCCGACGATCACCAGGTGCTCCGGCAGTTCGGTCAGGTCGTACAGCTGACGCCAGTTCAGGATGCGTTCGCCGTCGGGCACCGCGTTGGGCAGCACCCGGGGGCTCGCGCCGGTGGCGATCAGCACCACATCGGCCTTCAGCACGCCGGACCGCCCGTCGGGCGTCGTGACCTTGACCCGGTGGTGCGCCATGCCCGGGATGCTGTCGACGAGCTCGCCGCAGCCGGCCACCACGTTGACGCCGGCGCGCAGCAGCTGCCCGCCGATGTCGACCGACTGGCTCCGCGCCAGCGTCTTGACGCGGTTGTTGATCTGCGGCAACGAGATCTTGGCGTCCTCGATCTTGATGTCGAAGCCCAACCCGTCGGCGCGGCGCAGCTCGGTGCGCACCCCGGTGGACGCGATGAAGGTTTTCGACGGCACACAGTCCCAGAGCACGCAGGCACCACCGATGCCGTCACGGTCGACGACGGTGACCTCGGTCGCCTCACGGCCATAACCGGCGGCCACCAGGGCTGCCTCATATCCGGCGGGACCGCCGCCGATGATCACGATGCGGGTAGCCACGGCTACATCTAACCCTGAGTTGGGTGTTGGTCGCCGGACAACAAGCCGTAGGCTTGCCGGGTGCCGCTCTACGCCGCTTACGGATCGAACATGCATCCGGAGCAGATGCTTCAGCGGGCCCCTCATTCTCCGATGGCGGCCACGGGGTGGCTGCACGGCTGGCGACTGACGTTCGCCGGCGCGGACATCGGCTGGGAGGGCGCGCTGGCGACGCTGGTCGAGGATCCGCTCTCGAAGGTCTTCGTCGTGCTCTACGACATGACCCGCGAGGACGAGGAACGCCTGGACCGCTGGGAAGGCTCCGAGCTGGGGATCCACAAGAAGATCCGCTGCCGGGTGCACCGGGTGTCGTCGGACACCACGACCGACCCGGTGCTGGCCTGGATGTACGTCGTCGACGCGTGGGAGGGCGGCCTGCCCTCAGCGCGCTACCTCGGCGTCATGGCCGAGGCCGCCGAGATCGCCGGCGCCCCCGCCGACTACGTCCACCACCTCCGCACCCGCCCCTCCCGCAACATCGGGCCGTAGTCACTTCCCGCGCAGCCCGCGCAACCCGCGCAGACCGCGCAACCCTTTTCCCGCGAGCGGCCGTGTTTGTACAGCGACACACCGTGTTTCGTGTGCTATTCGGGGCCCCTCACGCGGCGCGAGCGCGACCAAACTGCCCATTAACCTCGATGTTTCACGATTTGGTCGGTGACACGGGCTGTTAATGCACGGAAGTGCCTGTCCTGCTTGGGAAACTTGGGATTGCGACGTCCAAAGTAACTCCGAGCGGAAAGGCACTCCGTAGGTGAAGCGTAGCCCAGGTGGTGCTGTGGTGGTTGATGCCACTCGCGAACAGTTGGTCTCCTCAGCCGGTGGTGTTCTGCTGCGGCAGACGGTGCGCTGTTCGGGACTGGATAAGGCCATGTCAGCGGCGTTGGCGCCGTGGCGGGCGCCGCGGTCGACCCACGATCCGGCCAAGGTTCTGATTGATCTGGCGACCGCGGTCGCGTTGGGCGGTGACTGCGCCGCCGACATCGCCGTGGCGCGGGCCCAGCCGCAGGTGTTCGGTCACGTGGCCTCCGATGCCACCGTGTCCCGATTGATCACCACCCTCGGTGGCGACGTCGATGCGGTGATCGCAGCGATCGGCACCGCGCGGGCCGCCGCCCGTGCTCGGGTCTGGGCCCGTCGACGGCCTGTTGGTGGCGCGGTGGGCGATCAGGTGATCATCGATCTGGATGCCACTTTGGTTACCGCCCACAGCGACAAACAGGGGCCACCCGACGTTCAAGTACGGGTATGGATTTCACCCGATGCTCGCGTTCGTCGATCACGGCGACGCCGGATCTGGAGAAGCCCTCGCCGGGCTGCTGCGCCGGGCTGCGCCGGCTCCAACAGCGCAGCTGACCACATCACCGTGCTCGATGCCGCGCTGGCCCAGTTGCCCGAACACGAACGACCGAACGTGGTGGTGCGCACCGATACCGGTGGCGGGGTCAAAGATTTCCTGCACCACATCACGGCGTTGGGATTGCAGTACAGCATCGGGTTCTACGGCATGCCCCGATCGTGGAAGCCCTCTCGAAGGTGCCACGGCAGGCATGGCGCGCAGCCCTCGATGGCGATGGCGCACCGCGCGAGGGCGCCCAGGTCGCCGAGCTGACCCGCTACCTACCGACCACGCTGCGGGGCTGGCCGCCCGGGATGCGGGTCATCGCTCGCCGTGAACGTCCCCACCCCGGTGCCCAGCTGCGCCTCACTGACGACAACGGGTGGCGCATCACCTGCTTTGCCACCAACACCGTCGGTTGGTCGATCGCGGATCTGGAGGTGCGCCACCGCCAACGCGCCCGGGCAGAGGATCGCATCCGCAACCTCAAAGACACCGGGCTGACCAATCTGCCCTTTCACGGGTTCGCTCAGAATCAGATCTGGCTGGAGATCACCCTGCTGGCCGCTGACCTGTTGGTCTGGACTCAAGTGTTGGCATTCGCCGGGCAACCCGCCAGACGTTGGGAACCTAAACGACTACGCCTGCGCCTGCTGGCCGTGGCCGGACGCATCATCACCTCAGGCCGACGCCGCTACCTACGCCTACCCCACGGATGGCCATGGAGTGACCTCATCGAAACTGGCTGGCACGCACTACAGACCACCTGACCACCCGCCCACATCCCGACAACCAAGGACCAGGAGCGCCGGCGATAAGCAACGCCGGAACCCCCTGCCGCCCAACGACTTATCCACCAACCAACGAGCAGCCCTCGGCCCCGACACCACCCACATGAAAGATCGAGGTTAATGCGCGCGACGAGATCATCCGGGCGGTAACGGACGTCCTCGAACACCATCGAGATCGCGGTCCAGCCGACATCCATCAGTGCCGAGGTCCGCTCGCGGTCGGCCAACATCGCGTCTGCTCCGCTGTGCCAATCCAAACCGTCGTACTCGGCAGCGACTTTGTACTGCGGCCACGCGAAATCCAGCCGGCGCAGTTTTCCCCGGCCGTCGACGACTTCGTACTGCAGTTCGGGCATCGGCAGGCCACCGTCGATCATCACCAAACGTGCCTCACTCTCCATCGGGGACTCCGCGCCCGGATCAGCGAGAGGCAGTAGCTCCCTGACCACGACGATGCCGCGCCGCCCTGACTGCTTGATCACCGTCCGCGACAACTCGACCCGATCGCAGGTTCCCGAACGTAACGCGGCGTCCAGTGTCGCCAGCACACGTGGCCTGCGCAGCGAGCGCGCGACTTCGATCGCTGTCCACGCCGGCGCAGTAGCCGGCCGCCCCTGAGCGATTGCCATCGGGGCACCGTCGCGCCGGTGGATCACCAGTCCGTCTGCATGCCGTAGATGTGAACCCACCGGGTTCAGCACATGCAGGTCCTTCGGCTCCTCGGTGTCGAATCCGTAGAGCGCCGCCGCCGTACCGAGACACACGGGCACCGGTTTGCCCGCTGTGAGATCGAGTCCACGCAGACGAGTCCAATCGTCGGGCGCACCCCGCGAGTAGATGCCTTGCCAAATACGTTCCAGCGCACCTGTTCTCAGGTGCGCGTCAAAGGCCCGGCGCGACAGCGTCTGCAGAATCTGCGCGCTGGTTGCGACGCCCTCCTGGCGGTCGAGCAGTGCTTCGAGGTCGACGTTCACGACACCGATGGTCGGCGTCAATGGGCCGGGCCGAAAGGCGCTTCAGGCGATCTGTGGATCAATCACGAACTGTGGAATTTCATGACCGACGGATCAACGCGCACTTTCGTCGCGCTCGTCGGCCGCGAGCGACCCCGAAATGCACGCGAAATGCGGCGTGTCGCGGTACAAACACGGCCGCTCGCGGTTAAAAAGCAGCGGCCTGCTCGATGATGTTGACCAGGACCCGGACGCCGACGCCGAGGGCACGTTCGTCGAGGTCGAAGGTCGGCTGATGAAGGTCCAGCTGCGGGCCGACGCCGGGCCACACGCCCAGGCGCGCCATGGCTCCCGGCACCTCTTCCAGGTACCACGAGAAGTCTTCGCCGCCACCGGATTGCTTGGTGTCGGCCAGGGCGTCCGGGCCCAGCGCCTCGATGGCGTGCGTCATGATCCGCGTCGACAATTCTTCGTTGACCACCGGCGGAACGCCACGGCGGTACAGCACCGTGTGATCGACGTTGAGCGGCGCGAGCAGCGACGAAACGATCTCGCGCACAATCGATTCCATCTCCACCCAGGCGTCCCGACTGGCGGTGCGGATGGTGCCGGCCAGGGTTCCGGTCTGTGGAATGGCGTTCGAGGCGAAACCGGCGTTGACCGCGCCCCACACCATCACGGTGCTGTGCCGCGGGTCGACGCGACGCGACAGGATGCCGGGCACCCCCGTGATCAGCGCACCGAGCGCGTAGACAAGATCACCCGTCAGATGCGGGCGGGACGTATGCCCACCCGGTGAGTGCAGGGTGATCTCCATCTGATCGGCCGCCGAGGTGATGGGCCCCGGAATGGTGGCGACCTTGCCGACCTCGAGTCGCGGATCACAGTGCAGCGCAAAGATTCTCGACACACCGGCCAGTGCGCCCGCAGATATCGCGTCCAGCGCGCCGCCGGGCATCAGCTCTTCGGCCGCCTGGAACACCAGGCGCACGCCGACCGGCAGCGTCGGCGCCGACGCGAGCGCCAGCCCGGTGCCGAGCAGCACCGCGGTGTGGGCGTCGTGCCCACAGGCGTGTGCCACGTTGGGGACTGTCGAGGCGAACGGCAGGCCGGTGCGCTCGTCCATCGGCAACGCGTCCATGTCGGCGCGCAGGGCGATCCGCGGTCGGTCCTCGGGGCCGAAATCACACGTCAGGCCGGTACCGCCGGGCAGAATCTTCGGGTTCAACCCGGCTTCGGCCAGTCGCGTCGCGACGAACTTGGTGGTCTCGAACTCCTGCCGGCCCAACTCGGGGTTGGCGTGCAGATGCCGCCGCCACCCGACCAGGTCACCGTAGTTCGTGGCCAGCCAGTGCTCGGCGTGGTCCGAGAGGGTCATCCGCGCCCTGCCTTCACTTGTTGCTGAACCGCTGCCCGGTCCGCCATCTTCTGCAAAACCCGGGCCCGCTCGTCAGGCGCCAGCGCCAGCGCAACCACGGTGCGCGCCAACATGATCGAACCTTCGGCGACGGCCTTGTCCGCACTCGGTCCGGCTGCGGCCGCGGTGAACTCGGGTTGGTGGATCGATGCCCCGTTGGCCTCGATCCCGACCACCGGGTGAATCCCCGGCATCACCCGCGTGACGTTACCCATGTCGGTACTGCCAAGGGGCACAGACACTTCCAGGTCCATCGGCAGCGGCGCACGGCCGAGCCGCTCCATCTCGGCGCGGAACACCGTCGTCAACCACGGATCGGGCGTCAGCGCGTCGTACCGCGGCGACACCTCGGTCACCTCGTGCGTGCAGCCGGCCGCCAGCGCGCCGGCCGCGAAGCACGAGAACATCCGATCTTCCAGCTCGTCCAGCGACGCCGAGTCCGTGGCCCGCATCGTGTAGAGCAATTCCGCATGCGCCGGAATGACATTCGGCGCCTGACCGCCGTCGGTGACGATGCCGTGCATCATCTGACCGGGCGTCAACTGCTGACGCAACAACCCGATCGCCACCTGCGCGACCGTCACCGCATCAGCGGCGTTGATGCCCAGGTAGGGAGCGACGGCGGCGTGTGACTCGCGCCCGCGGTAGGCCACCGACACCTCGGACAGCGCCAGGGACCGCGCTCCCGCGATGTCCACCGGACCGGGGTGCAGCATCACCGATGCCGCGACGTCGTCGAACACGCCGGCGTTCAGCAGCAACGCTTTTCCGCCCCCGGCCTCCTCGGCGGGCGTGCCGATGAGTGCCACGGTGATGCCGATCTCGTCGGCGACCTCGGCCAGCGCCAGCGCCGTGCCGACCGCCGACGCGGCAATGATGTTGTGCCCGCACGCATGTCCAATGCCGGGCAACGCGTCGTACTCGGCACAGATGCCGATCACCAGCTCGCCGCTGCCGTAGTCGGCACGGAACGCGGTGTCCAGACCTCCGGCGGCCGGGGTGACGTGGAAGCCGCGTTCGGCCACGAGCGCCTGGGTCTTGGCGCAGCTGCGGTGCTCCGCGAAAGCCAGTTCCGGCTCGGCGTGGATCGAGTGCGATAGCGAGATCAAATCGGCACGGTGACGCGCGACGGCATCGGTGACCGTCTGCAGGGCGTCTCCCGTGGGCATCATGGAAGTATCGCACCGGCCCGTTCGGCGGCGGTCGGCAACTAAGGTGGACGCCGTGACCGATCCGCAGGCCACCCCTGACTTCGCCGCCGCTGCGGCCGCCGCCGCCATCCGTGACCGCACCGGAATCGCCGGCTTCGATGTCGCTGTCGTGCTCGGTTCCGGCTGGGCGCCGGCCGCGGCTGTACTCGGCGAGCCCACAGCCACCATCGCCATGGGTGACCTGCCCGGATTCACTCCCCCGACGGCGTCGGGACATGGCGGGCAGGCGCTGGCGTTGCAGATCGGCGGCCGCAATGTGCTGGTCCTGCTGGGCCGTATCCACGCCTATGAGGGCCATGACCTGCGGCACGTCGTCCACCCCGTGCGCACCGCCATCGCCGTCGGCGTGAGCACCGTGGTGCTGACCAACGCCGCCGGCGGCCTGCGCGAGGAGTATTCGGTGGGCCAGCCGGTGCTGATCAGTGATCACCTGAACCTGACGGCGCGCTCACCCCTGGTGGGGGCACAGTTCGTCGACCTCGTCGACGCCTATTCGCCGCGGCTGCGGGCACTGTCCCGCGCGGTCGACCCGACGCTGACCGAAGGCGTGTATGCCGGTCTGCCGGGTCCGCACTACGAGACGCCCGCCGAAATCCGGATGCTGCGCACCCTGGGCGCCGATCTGGTCGGGATGTCGACGGTGCACGAGACCATCGCGGCCCGCGCCGGCGGCGCGGAAGTGCTGGGCATCTCGATGGTGACCAACCTGGCCGCCGGTATGACGGGCGAGCCGCTCAGCCACGCCGAGGTGCTGGAAGCCGGACGCCAGTCCGCGACGCGGATGGGGACGCTGCTGGCCGAGGTGTTGGCGCGGTTGTGACCGGCACACCCCTGACCTTTGGTACCGCCGGCCTGCGCGGCCCCATGCGTGCGGGCCTCGACGCCATGAATGTCACCACCGTCAGTCGTGCGACCTGGGCGGTGGCGAAGGTGCTCAAGGATCGTTGCCTGGGCGGCTCGACGGTCGTGGTCGGCCGCGACGCGCGGCACCACTCCGACGAATTCGCCACGGCGACAGCCGAAATCTTTGCCGCCGAAGGCTTTTCCGTCATCCTCCTCCCGTACCCGGCACCGACCCCGGTCGTGGCGTATGCGGTACGCCGGCTCAACGCCGTCGCCGGCGTGCAGATCACCGCGTCGCACAATCCACCGGCCGACAATGGGTACAAGGTGTATTTCGACGGCGGCATCCAGATCGTCCCGCCCACCGACCGGGATATCGAGACAGCCATGCGGCAGGCGCCGACCGACATCGCCCGGCAGCCCGTCACCCCTACCGACGAGACGCTCATCGAGCAGTACGCCCGGCAGGCCGGCTCGCTACGCCGGACCCGAGGCGATGTCCGGGTGGCGCTGACGCCCATGCACGGCGTCGGGGGCGCACTGGCGGTCGACGCCCTGAATCGTGCCGGCATCGCAGACATCCACACGGTCGCAACACAATTCAACCCAGACCCAGACTTTCCCACCGTGGCGTTCCCCAACCCCGAGGAACCCGGCGCCACCGACCTCCTGCTCGCCCTCGCGGCCGAGACCGGCGCCGAAGTCGCCATCGCCCTGGACCCAGACGCCGACCGCTGCGCCGTGGGCATCCCGACGGCACAAGGCTGGCGCCTGCTGTCGGGCAACGAAACCGGTTGGCTTCTGGGCGAATACCTGCTGTCGAACCTGACCCCCGAAGAAGCCCGGCAGACCGTCGTCGCCAGCTCACTCGTCTCGTCGCAGTTGCTCGCCGCGATCGCCGCCGACCACGGCGCCCACCACGTCGAAACCCTGACCGGTTTCAAATGGCTGGCGCGCGCCGACCAGGACATCCCCGGTGCCACGTTGCGGTATGCCTACGAAGAGGCCATCGGGCACTGCGTCGACCCCGATGCCGTGCGCGACAAGGACGGCATCAGCGCGGCTGTGGTGTTCTGTGATCTGGTTGTGGCACTGCGGAATCAAGGCCAGACGGTGCAGGACAGGTTGGACGCCCTGGCTGCGAAGTACGGCGTCCACCTCACCGGCGCGGTCTCGGTCCACACCGACGCCGACGCGGTGATGGCCCGGCTTCGTGCCGAACCGCCGGCTCAGATTGCCGGTATCTCCGTCAGTGTCGAAGACCTGGACCAGCTTCGCGGTCAACGTCGCACCGACGCCCTGATCTTCACCGGCGAGGGCTTACGCGTCGCCGTGCGCCCGTCGGGCACCGAGCCAAAGGTCAAGTGCTACATCGAGGTCAGCAAGCCGCCGACCGCCGATGGCGCAGCGAGCGGCACTATCGCCGAGTCCGAACTACGCGACATCGAGGCCGCCGTCACCGGCCTGCTGGCCCCAGTCTGACAACGAACCATAGGGAAATCCCTTATATCCCGCGGGCTCCGCTGCGACCTAGCCTCGACTCATCGGAGGAAAGAGGTGTCGGCATGTTGGACAACGCACTCGTTCGACGCTGCGGTAGCGCGGCGACAGTCATGATCGGCGGAATCGACCCCGACCGGCCCGGTCGTCCACTAGCGCGGACCGAACTGCCGATCCCCCGCATCGCCCAGGCCCGGCACGATGTAGGCATCGTCGTTCAGCTCGGCGTCGATGGTGGCGGTGAACAACTTCAGCGACGGAACTGCCTTCTCCACCAACGCAATTCCCTCGGGCGCACACACCACGCACACCGCGGTGATGTCGTCGGCCCCGCGGTCGACCAGGAGTTGCAGGGTGTACGCCATCGACCCGCCGGTGGCCAGCATGGGGTCGAGCACCATCACCGGCCGGCCACTGAGGTTCGCCGGCAGCGACTCCAGGTACGGCGTCGGTTGGTGCGTCGACTCGTCACGCGCCATGCCGACGAAGCCGACCTGCGCCTCCGGAATCAGCGCGTGCGCCTGATCGACCATGCCCAGACCGGCCCGCAGCACCGGGACCAACAGCGGTGGGTTCGCCAGGCACGACCCGGTCGTCGAGGCCACCGGCGTCTGCACCGGCAGTTCCTCGCAGGCCAACGAGCGAGTGGCCTCGTAGACCAGCATCAGCGTCAGGTCGCGTAGCGCAGCCCGGAACCCGGCATTGTCGGTGCGCTCGTCGCGCAGGGTGGTGAGCCGCGCGGCGGCAAGCGGATGATCGACGATCCGGACGTCCATGCGCGCAAACATTAGTGGAACCGAACGAGCCCGACGGCCGTCTTATCCACATGACGCGAAACCTGACCGTGGCCCCGTCGGCCCTGCACACCCTGGCCGCGGACTACCGCGGCCACAGCACCGAACTCGCCGCGCACGCCGCGGATCTGGCCGCAATCGGCGGCCAGGTCGGCGTGTTCGGACCAGTCGGCGCCGCCTTCGCGGCCGCACTGACAGCGGCGACCTGCCACCAGGCCCAGCTGGCCCACCACCTCAGCGCGCATCTCGATGCCGGCGCCACCACCGCCGTCGCCACCGCGGACACCTTCATCGACACCGACCACAACGCCGGCGGCCGGATCGGAGCCTGGTGGTGACGGGTGCACTGACCGCAGCGCTGGCCGCACCGATCCGGGAGGTGCGTGCGCTGGTCGGTCCGACCGGCCCCGATCCAGCCGAAGCCCTGCGTGCGGTGCAGTCCGGGCTCGACGGTGTCGCCGCCGCTGCCGACGGCGCGTGGCAGCGGGCCCAGGGCGAGTGGACCGGCGCCGCGGCGGGCGGCGCCGGTCAGTTCGCGAACGCCGCCGTCACCGCGATCGTGGCAATGGCGATGACCGCCGGTCAGCTGAGCACGCACACCGAGCAAGCCGCTGCCGCCGTGGCACGGGCACGCGAACGACTCGACGCCATTCTGCGAAATTTCGAGACCCGAGCCGCCGAGCTCGAAGCCACTCTCGAATCCCCCACTGACGCCGCAGCACTCATCGACGAAGCCAGCCACGCTCTCGATGAGGCCATCACCGTCGTCGACGAGCTGCACACCGAACTCGCGGCACAGGCCGAGCAGATCACCGCAACCGTGCGTGCCCCTGCGCCCCAGAGCCACGGATCACCTTGGGAGACAGACGGATCAGGATCAGGCGCGGGCATGAGCCCCAGCCTCGACACGTCCGGGGGTCAGGGTGCGAACTGGGCCGGCGGATTCGGCGGTCTCGGCGCACTCGCCGCACCGGCGGCGCATGCCGCCCAGGCCGCCCTCGGCGCACGAAACCACCGCCGGCCGCCCGATCCAGAGAAATTCGGGGCCGGCGAGGCGGTGACACTGCCCGACGGCAGCACCGCCACGGCGCCGAACAAAGTTGCGGCCGATGCGGTTCGGCACGCGCTCACTCAACTCGGCGTGCCGTACGTGTGGGGTGGCACGACGCCCGGCGTCGGACTGGACTGCAGCGGGCTGACGCAGTGGGCCTATCGCGAAGCCGGGCTCGACCTGCCGCGGCTGGCGCAGGAGCAGGACGTCGGCGCCGCCGTCGACCGTGGCTCGCTGCGTCCTGGCGATCTGGCGGTTTGGGATGGCCACGTCGCGATGATCGTGGGGAATGGCCTCATGGTGGAGGCGGGCGATCCCGTTCAGCTGTCCCCGATCCGAACGACCAACCTGAATCAGGGTTTCCACGGCTTCTTCCGCCCGACGGCATGATCACCGCCGAATACGACGACGCGATGGCCCGGGCGCGTGCGGCACTCGCGGTGTTCAGGCGTACGGCTGCCGAACTGTCGAGAGCCGACGCCGCCGCCGACGTCACCGCCGCCCTGCACAACCTGCGCGACGATCTCCTTCAACACGGCCCGCCCGCCACCCGACGACAAGATGCCCCCAGCGTGCCCCAACCCACACGTCGATAGGCTGTGCCGCATGGCTGCTGACATCGTGCCGGTTCGGCTCGGGTTGACCAATGGCGATCTGTACACCCTGTGGGCGCCGCTGTGGCGCGACTCCGACGACGAGTGGGAGGCGTTCCTCGGCCACGAGGACGACCTCTACGCCTTCGAATCCGTCGCGGACCTGGCCGCTTTCGTGCGGACCAACACCGACAACGACCTCGCCGACCACCCGAAGTGGAAGGCGCTCGGCGAAGCCAACGCCCACCGCCTGAACCCTGACGAGAGCCACCTGCACGACCTCGTCGGCGTGCCCGAGCTGGTCGCCGAGAAGCCCACCGAGGAGTCCGTCACCGCGCTGCGACGCACGCTCCAGGTGGTCGGCGCCCTCGGCTCGGTCTGCGACCTGATCGCCGTCGCGAAGTTCTTCAACGGCAACCCCGTGTTGTCGACGCTCGGCGGCGGCGCCGAGGCCTACTCGGGCCGGGCCGGCCGCAAGCGCTGGGCCGACATCGAGGCCGCCGTCGGCCGCAGCTGGGACCACGTGCTCGACGCCATCGACGCCCTGGTGACCACCCCCGACGTCGACGCCAAGGCTGCCGAGAAGGCCCAGGCCGAGCTCGACGCGCCCGCACCCGAGCCGGAGGAAGACGAACTCGACGAGGTCGAGGAGACCGACGTCGACGATGTCGTCATCGAGGACGAGGTCGACACCGACTCCGAAGAGGCAGCGCTCACCGCGCAGGCCGAGCGGCAGCTGCTCGGCAGCGACGAGGACTTCTGGGAGCGCGTCGGCATCGACCCGATCCGCATCATGACCAAGGGCGGCACCCTCTACACGCTGCGCTGCTACTACAACGACCAGCCGCGGTTCCTCGGCCGCAACGGCCGCATCAGTGTGTTCGGCTCGGAGCGCACCCTGGCCCGCTACCTGGCCGACGAGCACGAGAGCGACCTGTCCAGCTTCGAGGCGTACAGCGACATCCGCACCGCGGCCACCGACGGCTCGCTGCAGATCCGCGTCACCGAGGACAACGTCTACGTGCTGAGCGGTCTGTCCGACGACATCGCCGACGGCCCCGAGGCCGTCGACCGCGAGCAGCTGGACCTGGCAGTGGAGTTCGTCCGCGATGTCTGCGACTACGCCGAGGACGGCACCGCCGACAAGTACCTGACGACCAGCCAGCCGCTGGGCAAGTTCGTCGGTCACGTGCTGGAGCCCGAGACCGTGGGCGCCCCGTCGAAGCCGTATGCCGAAGCTGTCGCCCAGTGGGAGACGCTGGAGCGCTTCGTCGAGTCGCGCCTGCGTCAGGAATGACGCGCGCCGCGATGAGTTAGGGCCGCCGGTCGGGTCTGCACTGACATGACCCAGACCAGCGCCCAGCCCATCGTCCGAAACCTCGCCGTCCCCGGCGCCACGCTGCAGTACGAGGTGCGTGGCGACGGGCCGGTGCTGGCCGTCATCGGTTCCCCCATGACGGCGTCCGAGTTCGCCGCGGTGGCCGACGCCCTGGCCGTCGACCACACCGTCGTGACGTACGACCCGCGCGGGCTCGGCGCCAGTCCCATCGACGATCCCGCGCAGGACTCCACCCCCGAACTGCGGGCCGACGACGTCGCCGCGATCCTCGACGACCTGGGCGCCGGCCCGGCCCACGTGTTCGGTTCGAGTGGCGGCGCCGTCACCGGCCTGGCGCTGGCCGCCAGGTACCCCGGCTGGGTCCGGACGCTGGTCGCGCACGAGCCGCCGCTGCTGGAGTTGCTGCCCGCATCGGAGGCCGCCAAGCAGCGCGCCGCGACACAGGACATCATCGCGACCTTCCACAGCGACGGCCCCGGCGCGACGATGGCGAAGTTCATGGCCACCGCGGGCTTCGATGACTCCGAGAACGGGGCGCCGGTGCCGCCGGGACCGGCGCCCTCATCGGACGAGATGCGTAAGCAACTCGCCGACCTGTCCCGGTTCTTCAATCATGAATTGCTCTGCACCACAACGTATGTGCCCGACCTCGACGCGCTGCGGGCAAGCCGGGTGATCGTGGGCATCGGCGCCGAGTCCGATCCCCTCATCACCCATGGCACCTCGATGGCACTGTGCCGCCTACTGGGCGTCGAGCCCGTCATCTTCCCCGGTGATCACGGCGGGTTCATGAGCGCGCCCGGCGAATTCGCCGACGCGCTGCGGACCGTTCTGTCCGACTGAACCCCCACGTCACCCGGCCACCGCCCGCGCTCACAGCCGACACACAACTACGCCGCGTTGCAAAATTAGTTAGCAAGGCGTAAGAATTTCCCAAGAATCCGCTGAGTGAGCGGAGCCGCCTGCCCCGGGCAGGCGAGGCAGCAGCTTGATCGTCGGGGATTCGATCAGCGCGCGTTGAGCGGAAGGTGGTCGGGTGCGGTCGGAGTCGAAAGGCCTGCTGAAAAAGGTCTGGATACCGCTTGTCCTGGTGGCCGTGCTGGCGGTGTCGGGCCTCGTGGTGTCCCGCCTGCACGAAAAGTTCGGGTCGGAGAACCTCAACGCCCATGCCGGCGCGGGCATCGAGATCGTCCAGTTCAATCCCAAGGTCCTCGTGTACGAGGTCTACGGCCCGCCCGGAAGCTCGGCCGAGATCAGTTATTTCGACCCTGATGCCAACGTGCACTCGGTGAGCGCCGCGCTCCCCTGGTCCATCACCCTGTCCACCACGTTGCCGACCGTCAGCGCGAACCTGATGGCGCGCAGCGACAGTGAGCAGAGCAGCGACCACATCGGCTGCCGTGTCACGGTGAACGGCACCGTCCGCGAGGAGCAATCCGCCAATGGCGTCAACGCCCAGACCTACTGCCTGGTGAAGTCCGCATGACCGAAACACTTGAGACACAACACAAGACGGCAGACAAGCGGCCGAAGTTCGCCCATGCGCTGCGCATCCTGTCGGTGCCGATCATCCTGTTCTGGGTCGCAATCGCGGTCCTGGTGAACGTCGCGGCACCGCAGCTCGAGGTCGTCGGCGAGCTGCACGCCGCACCGATGGCCCCCGAGGACGCGCCTTCGATGAAGGCCATGAAGTTGATGGGCGCCAACTTCAAGGAGTTCAACTCCAACAGCACGATCATGGTCGTCGTCGAAGGCAAGGAAGCGCTCGGCCCGGACGCCCACAAGTACTACGACGAGATCATCCGCAAGCTGCAGCGCGATCCCGAGCACATCCAGCACATCCAGGACTTCTGGGGCGACACGCTGACCGCGGCCGGCGCACAGAGCGCCGACGGCAAGGCGTCGTACGTGATGATCAACCTCGCCGGCGAGCAGGGCATGACGCTCGCCAACGAAGGCGTGGAGGCCGTCCGCAAGGCCATCGAGGAGACGACGGCACCGCCGGGCGTGCAGGCCTATGTCGCGGGCCCCGCCGCCCTGACCGACGACCTGCACGTCATCGGCAACGCGAGCCTGGCCATGATCACGCTGATCACCCTGGTCGCCATCGCCGGCATGTTGCTGGTGGTCTACCGCTCGATCAGGACCACCCTGGTCCAGTTGTTCCTGACCTTCCTGGCGCTGCTGACCGCCCGCGGCGTGGTGTCGGTGCTCGCCACCCATGACGTCTTCGGGCTGACGACGTTCGCGGGCAACATCCTCACGATGCTGGCCATCGCGGCGGCCACCGACTACGGGATCTTCATCTTCGGGCGGTATCGCGAAGACCGCGGCATCGGCCTGGACCGGGACGACTCGTACTACGCGACGTTCACGTCCGTCGCACCCGTCATCGTGGGGTCCGGATTGACCATCGCCGGAGCGACGTACTGCTTGAGCTTCTGCCGCCTGCCGTACTTCACCACGATGGGTGCCCCCGTCGCGATCGGCATGATCGTGGTGGTGGCCATCTCGGTCACCCTCGGCCCGGCCGTCCTGTTCCTCGGCAGCAAGGTGGGACTGTACGAATCCAAGCGACCGCCGCAGAGCAGGTTCTGGCGCCGCGTCGGCACCGCCGTGGTGCGTTGGCCCGCACCGATTCTGGTGGCCAGCCTGTTCATCGTGCTGGTTGGCGTCGTCGCCATCCCGGGCTACAAGCCGGCCTACAACGACCGCTATTACCTGCCTGCCGATGCCCCGGTCAACATCGGCTTCGCCGCGGCCGACCGGCACTTCACGCAGGCCCGGATGAACCCCGACATCCTGATGGTCGAGTCCACCCACGACATGCGCAATCCCGCGGACATGTTGGTGATGAACAAGATCGCGAGCAACGTGATGCACACCGAGGGCATCGCGATGGTGCAGAGCATCACCCGGCCGCTGGGCATCCCCATCCAGCACAGCTCGATTCCATTCCAGACGAGTGTCTCGGGCCAGACCAGCAACATGAATCTGCCGTTCCAGCGCAAGCAGCTCGAAGACCAGCTGCGGATGGTCGACGCGACCAACGTGTCGATCGGCATCCTGGAGAAGCAGTACGCACTGTCGCTTGAGCAGACCAAGCTGACCCAAGACTCGGCCAAGAAGTCGGAAGCGCTCCTGCAGGTCACCGAGGAGATGCGCAACAACATCGCGAACTTCGACGACCAGTTCCGGCCGATGCGCAACTACTTCTACTGGGAACCGCACTGCTTCGACATCCCCATGTGTGCGGCGGTGCGGTCGGTGTTCGACGCGCTGGACGGTATCGACGAGCTGACCGACCGGACCGGCGACGTCCAGGTCAACACCGACAAACTGGCCGACCTGGCGCCGAAGCTGACGGCGCTGCTCCCCCAGACCATTGCGTCGATGAAGACCAGCCGGGACCTGTCGCTGGCGTCGTACAACTCGCAGAAGGCCCTCATCGACCAGATGCAGGCCATGAACGACACCGCACTGTCGATGGGTGCCGCGTTCGACGGCGCCAAGAACGACGACCTGTTCTACCTGCCGCCGGAGGCCTTCCAGAACCCCGATTTCCAGCGCGGATTGAAGATGTTCATGTCGCCGGACGGCAAGTCCGCCCGCATGTTCATCACGCACCAGAGTGACCCGGCAACGGTCGAGGGGATCAACCGTGTGGCGTCTGAGCGCAAGGCTGCGCAAGAGGCCTTGAAGATGTCGTCGCTATCGGACGCCAAGATCTACCTCGGCGGCGTCGCGGCCACCTACCGGGACATGGCAGACGGCGCCCGTTACGACCTGATGATCGCCGTCGTGTCTTCGCTGACGCTGATCTTCATGATCATGCTCATCCTGACGCGCAGCGCCGTAGCAGCGTTGACGATCGTCGGGACGGCCGGCAGCTCCATCGCCGCGTCGTTCGGCGTCTCGGTGCTGCTGTGGCAGGACTTGTTCGGCATCCAGGTGGAGTGGCTGGTCATGCTGATGTCGGTCATCATCCTGTTGGCCGTCGGCTCCGACTACAACCTGCTGCTGGTCTCCCGGTTCAAGGACGAGATCCACGAGGGCCTGAAGACCGGCATCATCCGGTCCATGGCCGGCACCGGCGGTGTCGTCACATCCGCTGGCCTTGTGTTCGCGGCCACGATGGCAGGCATGCTCTACAGCGATCTGGTCGTGCTCGCCCAGATGGGTTCGACCATCGCCATCGGTCTGCTGATCGACACCTTCATCGTGCGGTCACTGCTGATGCCGTCGATCGCGGTGCTGCTCGGCCGCTGGTTCTGGTGGCCGCAGGTGGTGCATCCGCGCGGCAGGTACAACACCGAGAGGTTCGTGCCGAAGGCGTTCCAGCAGCCGCGGCAGGAGCCGGTGTCCGCGGGCGCCGCCGGGAGGTCCGGCTTCGTCGACGACGCCCCGACAGACAGCTACCCGACCAGCACCGCGTAGCGCGGTTTGATGATGTCGTCGATGATCGCCAGCCGCTCGTCGAATGGGATGAAGGCCGATTTCATGGCGTTGATGGTGAACCGCTGCAGGTCGGTCCAGCCGTAGCCGAACTCGTTCACCAGGAGCGCCATCTCCTGCGTCATGGTGGTGTCGCTCATCAGCCGGTTGTCGGTGTTGACGGTGACGCGGAAGCGCAGCCGCGCCAGCTGGTCGAACGGGTGCTCGGAGATGCTGGCCGCGGCGCCGGTCTGCACATTGCTACTCGGGCACATCTCCAGCGGAATTCGCTTGTCCCGCACGATGTTCGCCACCCGGCCGAGCCGGAAGGTGCCGTCGGGCCCCTCCTCGATGTCGTCGACGATGCGCACGCCGTGACCCAGCCGGTCGGCGCCGCAGAAGGCGATGGCCTCGTGGATGGACGGCAGGCCGAAGGCCTCCCCGGCGTGGATCGTGAACCGGGCGTTGTTGCCCCGCATGTACTCGAAGGCGTCGAGGTGGCGGGTCGGAGGGTAGCCGGCCTCGGCGCCGGCGATGTCGAACCCGACGACGCCCCGGTCGCGGAACCGGATGGCCAACTCGGCGATCTCGCGGGACCGGGCGGCATGCCGCATGGCGGTGACGAGGCAGCGGACCGAGATCGCCTGCCCTGCCGCGGCCGCGGCCTTCTCTCCATCGGCGAACCCGGCCAGCACCGCGTCGACGACCTCGTCGAGCACCAGACCGCCGTCGATGTGCAGTTCGGGCGCGAACCGCACCTCGGCGTACACGACGTTGTCGGCCGCCAGATCCTCGACGCATTCGTACGCGACGCGGTACAGCGCATCGGTGGTCTGCATGACGCCGACGGTGTGCGCGAACGGCTCCAGATAGCGGACCAGCGATCCGCTGTGCGCCTGGGTGCGGAACCACTTCGCGAGCTCGTCGACGTCCATGGTGGGCAGGTCGCCGTAGCCGCTCTGCTCGGCCAACTCCACCACCGTGGCGGGCCGCAGGCCGCCGTCCAGGTGATCGTGCAACAGCGCTTTGGGTGCCTGCTTGATCTGATCCAGCGTGAGGGTGGTCATCAATCCATCTTGCGCCGGATGGTGGCTTTTAGCCCGCCGGCTCGTCTGCCAGCAGCAGCCGTGTCCGGAACAGGTCCAGAACCTGATCCAGTGCGGCTCGCGTGGGCTGACCCGGCTCGTCGATCAGGTGCTCGGTGACCACCGAGTGCGGTGCGAGGCGCGCATCGGGATTGGCGTCGGCGTCCTCGAGTTCGACGGCGATGAAGGCGTCGCCCAGCTGCTCGCGCAGGAAATCGAAACGCTCTGCCGGCACCAGCTTGTCGCTCTTGAACCGCATGCCGATGACGTTGAGCCCCGCGGCGCACCGACCCTTGACGACCTCCAGGTCCGCCGGCGAGATGTCGATGTTGCGGCGCTGCTTGGCGGTCAGGCCCAACGGCAACGACGGCTGCGACAGCACCGGAGCCAGGATGACGTCGTCGGTGGCCATCGCCAGGGCGTAGCCCCCGGTGAAGCACATCCCGATCGCACCGACGCCGGGTCCCCCGCAGCGCTCGTGCTCGGCGCGGGCCAGTGCCCGCAGCCAGTCGACGACCGGCGACGTCTTGCCGGTCGCCAGGATGGTGAATTCCTTGCTGATGCACGACGGCAGCGCCGACCCCATCGCCTTGAGTGCCGCCAGATTGCTGGCGTTGGGGTCCAGTCCGGGGATGCCGAACAGGTGCGGCAGGACGGCGGTACAACCCAGGTCGGCGACCTTGCGGGCGAAGTCGAGAACCTTGGGCGTGATGCCGGGTATCTCGGCGATCACGATGACGGCCGGACCGGTCCCGCGGCGGAACACGGTGCGGGTCGTGCCATCGTGGGTGAACTCGGTGCGCTCGAAGTCGCGGAGGTCATCGTCAGCCATGCGGACGACCCTAGTGGCGGGCGCGGCCGGCGGCCACAGTTGGTTTCGCGGCTATTCGATGCGGCTATTCGATGCGGTCGAGCACCACGGGTCGCTGGGTCGGCGCCGCGTCGTCCACCGACCATCCGCCGTCGAGTTCGGCGAGCGCCGATGGCAGCCGCCCAGGGGTCTCGGTGTACAGCGTGAACAGGGTCTCGCCGGCGGCGACGGGCTCACCGCTGCGGCGGTGGAGGTACAGCCCAGCCCCGGCCTGCACCGGGTCGCCGGGCTGGGCCCGTCCGGCGCCGAGCCGCCAGACCGCCATGGCGACCGACATCGCGTTGATGTCACCCATGACCCCGCTGCGCGACGCCACGACGGTCTCGGTGTGCGTTCCCAGTGGCAGGGGCGCCTCGGGATCGCCGCCCTGCGCGGCGATCAATTGCCGGAAGCAGTCCATCGCGGTGCCGTCGGCCAGGGTCTGGGCGGGGTCGACGCCGTCGATGCCGGCCACGTCGAGCATCTCGCGGGCCAGCGCGACGGTCAGTGCGACGACGTCGTCCGGGCCGCCGCCGGCCAGGACATCCAGCGATTCGGCGACCTCTACCGCGTTGCCGACAGCGCGGCCCAGCGGCCGGTCCATGTCGGTGAGCAGCGCCCGGGTCGGGACGCCGTAGGCGACGCCGAGATCGACCATGGTCCGCGCCAGCTCCCTCGACTCGGCCTCGGTCTTGAGGAACGCCCCGCGACCGACCTTGACATCCAGCACCAGCGAGCGGGCGCCTTCGGCCAGCTTCTTGCTCATGATCGAGCTGGCGATCAGCGGTAGCGACTCCGTCGTGCCGGTGACGTCGCGCAGTGCATAGATCTTGCGGTCGGCCGGCGCCAGGTCCCCGGCCGCGAAGATCGCCGCGCCGATGTCGGAAAGTTGTTGGCGGATACGGCCTTTCGACAGCTCGGCGGTGAATCCGGGGATCGCCTCCAGCTTGTCCAAGGTGCCGCCGGTGTGCCCGAGGCCGCGGCCGGCGGCCTGCGGGACGGCGCCGCCACAGGCCAGGATGACGGGCACCAGCGGGATGGTGATCTTGTCGCCGACGCCACCGGTGGAGTGCTTGTCCACCAGCGCGAGCGGCCGGCCGTCGCGCCGCAGGTCGGTAAAATCGAAGCGCTCGCCCGAGTCCACCATGGCCGCCGTCCAGCGGGCGATCTCGGCCGGTGTCATGCCGCGCAGGAAGATCGCCATCAGCAGTGCCGACATCTGCGCGTCGGCGACGCGCCCGTGGGTGTAGCCGTCGATCACCCAGTCGATCGCGGCATCGGACAGCACGCCGCCGTCGCGCTTGGTGCGAATGACCGTCGGCGCATCGAACTGCGACCCGTGATGTAGTGCATCGAACGCCACACCCGGAATGCTAGCCAAGTTACCCGCCAGTAACCGCAACCCCCGCCAGAAGCGTTGCCCCGCTTGGCGTTACCGGCGGTTCAGGTCGTCCGGCCCGAAAGCATCAGGCAGCAGTTCGGCCAGCGGCCGCGGACCCGCCACGTGGTCGATCAGCATGGCCGGCCCACCGTGCTCGAGCAGCACTTGCCGACAGCGTCCGCACGGCATCAGCACCGCCCCGGAGCCGTCGACGCACGCCAGCGCGAGCAGCCGTCCACCACCGCCGGAATGTAGGGCACAGACCACAGCACACTCCGCGCAGAGGCCAAGGCCATATGAGACATTTTCCACATTGCAGCCCAGCACGATTCGGCCGTCGTCGACCAGCGCCGCCGCCCCCACCGGGAAGTTCGAGTAGGGCGCGTAGGCGCCCCGGGATGCAGCTATTGCCTTGTCCCGCAACAGTTTCCAGTCAATCTCCGGCATCACCAATACCCCGTTCCCGGCACCCCAACGCCGCCCCGAAACCCGACCCGACCGCCAAGTAAGTTAATGTAGGCAAACCTAATTTCCGACGCGGGTTCACCATTCCCCCCACACGCTAGTTCTGACTGTGCGCAAATTGGGATTAGAGTCGCCCCGAGGTTTGGGCTCGGCACGCGAAAAAGTTGCTGCCGGGTCATGCGTCCACCGACGGCGTTGGAGGTCGAAATGAGTACAGCGGCAGCCGCGGAATCCGCCATACCCGCGCCGCGTTCAGCACCACAGAAGAGGCGCACCCTGTATCGCGGAGATCCGGGCATGTGGTCCTGGGTGCTACACCGCATCACCGGTGCCACCATCTTCTTCTTCTTGCTGGTCCACGTGCTGGACACGGCGCTGGTCCGGGTCAGCCCCGAGGCCTACAACGAGGTGATCAACACCTACAAGACGCCGATCATCGGGTTCATGGAGATGGGCCTGGTCGCGGCGGTGCTCTACCACGCCCTCAACGGCGTGCGAGTCATTCTGATCGACTTCTGGCAGCAGGGACCCAAGTACCAGCGGGTCATGCTGTGGACCATCCTGGCCATCTGGATCGCGGTCGTCATCGCCGCAGTTGGGGTAGAGGGCATGCACATGGTTGAGCACTACGGGTGGCTCAAGTGACCACGCATACCGATTCCGGCGCCGCCGAGGCGCGCCGCGGGGGCCGTCCGGCCCCGGTCATGGAGCGCGAGCACGACCGCCCCGCCGCCCTCGATCACCCGCGCGCTCCCCGGCGCGCCCGTGGCATCCCGTACTTCGAGAAGTACGCCTGGCTGTTCATGCGCTTCTCCGGCGCCGCGCTGGTGCTGCTCGCCCTCGGTCACCTGTTCATCGGGCTGATCTGGCAGAACGGCGTCTACCGCATCGACTTCAACTACGTCGCGCAGCGCTGGGCCTCGCCGTTCTGGCAGATCTGGGACATGGCCCTGCTGTGGCTGGCGCTGGTGCACGGCGCCAACGGCATGCGCACCATCATCGGTGACTACGCCCGCAAGAACACCACCAAGTTCTGGCTGAACTCGATTCTGCTGCTGGCCACCGGATTCACCCTGGTGCTGGGCAGCTACGTGCTCGTCACCTTCGACGCGAACATCAAATAGGGGCTCGCAGGATGATTCAGGAACATCGCTACGACGTCGTCATCGTCGGTGCCGGTGGCGCAGGTATGCGCGCAGCCGTGGAAGCCGGCCCGCGCGTGCGCACCGCCGTGCTGACCAAGCTGTACCCGACGCGTTCGCACACCGGTGCCGCGCAGGGTGGCATGTGCGCCGCGCTCGCCAATGTCGAGGACGACAACTGGGAGTGGCACACCTTCGACACCGTCAAGGGTGGCGACTACCTCGCTGACCAGGACGCCGTCGAGATCATGTGCAAGGAAGCCATCGACGCGGTGCTGGACCTCGAGAAGATGGGCATGCCGTTCAACCGGACGCCCGAGGGCCGCATCGACCAGCGTCGCTTCGGCGGCCACACCCGTGACCACGGCAAGGCCCCGGTCCGCCGCGCCTGCTACGCCGCCGACCGCACCGGCCACATGATCCTGCAGACGCTGTACCAAAACTGCGTCAAGCACGACGTGCAGTTCTTCAACGAGTTCTATGCCCTGGACCTGGTGCTCACCGAGACCGCGGGCGGCCCGGTGGCCACCGGCATCATCGCCTACGAGCTCGCGACCGGCGACATCCACATCTTCCACGCGAAGTCGATCGTGTTCGCCACGGGCGGCTCGGGCCGGATGTACAAGACCACCTCCAACGCCCACACCCTGACCGGTGACGGCCTGGGCATCATCTTCCGCAAGGGACTTCCCTTGGAGGACATGGAGTTCCACCAGTTCCACCCGACAGGCCTGGCCGGCCTGGGCATCCTGATCTCGGAAGCCGTGCGTGGTGAAGGTGGTCGTCTGCTCAACGCCGAAGGCGAGCGCTTCATGGAGCGCTACGCCCCCACCATCGTCGACCTGGCGCCGCGTGACATCGTGGCCCGCTCGATGGTGCTGGAGGTCCTCGAGGGCCGCGGCGCCGGACCGAACAAGGACTACGTCTACATCGACGTGCGCCACCTCGGCGAAGAGGTGCTGGAGGCCAAGCTGCCGGACATCACCGAGTTCGCCCGCACCTACCTGGGCGTCGACCCCGTCACCGAACTGGTGCCGGTGTACCCGACGTGCCACTACGTCATGGGCGGTATCCCGACCACCGTCAACGGCCAGGTGCTGCGGGACAACGTCAACGTGGTCCCCGGTCTGTACGCCGCTGGTGAATGCGCCTGTGTGTCGGTCCACGGATCCAACCGCCTGGGCACCAACTCGCTGCTGGACATCAACGTGTTCGGCCGCCGGGCCGGCATCGCCGCCGCCGAGTACGCCCAGAACCACAATTTCGTGGATCTGCCGGACAACCCGGCCGACATGGTCACCGGCTGGGTCGGCGACATCCTGTCCGACCACGGCAACGAGCGTGTCGCGGACATCCGCACCGCGCTGCAGCAGTCGATGGACAACAACGCCGCCGTGTTCCGCACCGAGGAGACCCTCAAGCAGGCGCTGACGGACATCCACGCGCTCAAGGAGCGGTACAGCCGAATCACGGTGCACGACAAGGGCAAGCGCTACAACAGCGACCTGCTCGAGGCCATCGAGCTGGGCTTCCTGCTCGAGCTGGCCGAGGTCACCGTCGTCGGTGCGCTGAACCGCAAGGAATCGCGCGGCGGCCATGCCCGCGAGGACTACCCGGACCGCGACGACACCAACTACATGCGCCACACCATGGCCTACAAGCAGGGCGCCGACCTCCTGTCCGATATCCGGTTGGACTACAAGCCTGTCGTCCAGACCCGGTACGAGCCGATGGAACGGAAGTACTGACATGAGTGCACCCGTATTGGACAAGCCCGAAGCCGGCGACCCGCCGCTGCCCCCGGTGCCCGAAGGCGCCGTCATGGTCACGCTGAAGATCGCCCGGTTCAACCCGGAGAACCCGGACGCCGCCGGTTTCCAGAGCTTCCGCGTGCCGTGCCTGCCCAGCGACCGGTTGCTGAACCTGCTGCTGTACGTGAAGGGCTACCTGGACGGCACGCTGACGTTCCGTCGGTCCTGCGCGCACGGCGTGTGCGGCTCGGACGCCATGCGCATCAACGGCGTGAACCGGCTGGCCTGCAAGGTCCTCATGCGCGACCTGCTGCCGAAGAAGCCCGGCAAGGACCTGACCATCACCATCGAGCCCATCCGCGGCCTGCCCGTGGAGAAGGACCTCGTGGTGGACATGGAGCCGTTCTTCGACGCCTACCGCGCCGTGAAGCCGTTCCTCATCACGTCGGGCAACCCCCCGACCCGTGAGCGCATCCAGTCGCAGACCGACCGCGCCCGCTTCGACGACACCACCAAGTGCATCCTGTGCGCCTGCTGCACCACCTCGTGCCCGGTGTACTGGAGCGAGGGCTCGTACTTCGGCCCCGCCGCCATCGTCAACGCGCACCGGTTCATCTTCGACTCGCGTGACGAGGCCGCCGCCGAGCGCCTCGACATCCTCAACGAGGTCGACGGTGTGTGGCGCTGCCGCACCACCTTCAACTGCACCGAGGCCTGCCCCCGCGGCATCCAGGTGACCAAGGCGATCCAGGAAGTCAAGCGCGCCTTGATGTTTGCCCGCTAGGGCTTTCGCTTCCGCCGAAACTGAGCTTGTGTACCAAATCTCGCAAGGATTTGGGACACAAGCTCAGTTTCGTCAGTAGGGTCCGCCAGCAGCCCGGAGCTGGGCCCGGGTTCGGGCAATGATGACGGGCTGGCGGTAGCGCAACAGATCCGCGCCCACCCGGATGATTCGCCAACCGAGGTCCTCGTATTCGACTGTCTGATCGATGTCCCTCGTCCGTTGATTCGGGTCGGTCCAATGCTGGATGCCGTCGTACTGGACGCCGACTTTCCATTCCGGCCAGCCCATATCGATGCGGCCCACCTGGTATCTGCCGTCGAACACCTCGATCTGGGTGTGGGTCGGCCGCATACCGTTGTCGGTGAACAACAGTCGTAGCCGCGTCTCCTGCGGCGACTCTCCGCCGTAGTCGGCGAGGTCGAGCACCTGCCCGAGTTGCCTCAGTCCCCGAACTCCGGGATGCCGCTCGGCAAGTGCGCGCACCTCGGGGATTTTCAATCGCGTGGCCTGGAGCAAAGCGTCGACCCGAATGACTGCAGCCGTGAGTCCATTACAACGACCGAGATCGAAAGCAGTCCGGGCGGGTGTGGTGGCCTGTATCCCCCGGACCAGACAAATCTCATCCTCGGTGAGCTCATCGCTGTGCAACACGATGCCGGCCTGCCCATGCATGCTCTTCTGGTTGAGTTCGGCGGGTTCATGGTCGCCAATCCACCGCGATCCGTGCAGGGCCGACGCCGACAAGCCGGCCGCCACGCCTCGCCGCCTCGACCACAACCAAGCCGCCTCCGCCTTGTCGGCCGCCGTCAGCTCGGCATCGCGCGGCACGTAGACGTCGCGATAGACCTGCCGATAGCGGGTCCTGAGCTGGTACCGGTTGGCGATGCCGGCCGCCCGCGCCTCGGAGCCCAGAAATGGCATACGAATATGACGGCTACGCGCCGCGCCCGGTTCCATCTACACCGAACATGAGCTTGTGTGCCAAATGCGGCAAGAAGTTGACACACAAGCTCAGTCTCGGCGGATCGATCGGCAGGTATTTACTGAGACCGCTGTTCCCGGTAAATTGGAGACATGACTCAGGCAATGAAGCCCGGTTACCAGAATCTGCTCGACGTGCTGTCCGAAGGTTCGGTGCGACGCCGGTTCGACCCCTACCTCGACATCGCGTGGGATTCGCCGGACATGGCGATCGACCTGCACGATCCACGGTGGGTGCTCTCCCCTGCCATCGACCCGCTGGGCGCCACCGAGTGGTACCAGAACCAGCCGCTCGAACGGCAGATCGAGATCGGCCGCTGGCGCACGCTCAACACCGTCAAGGTGGGCGCGGCGTTCGAGAGCATCCTGATCCGCGGGCTGATGGCCTTCATCATGAAGCTGCCCAACAACTCTCCCGAGTTCCGGTACGCGTTGCACGAGATGACCGAGGAGTGCAACCACATCCAGATGTTCCAGGAGCTGGTCAACCGCTCGGGGACCGACGTGCCCGGCATGCGGAAGCTGTTCTTCAAGTTGTCGCCGTACATCGGCTTGGTCGGCCAGTACTCGCCGACGGCGTTCATGGCCGGCATCCTCGCCGGTGAAGAGCCCATCGATCACTTCCAGAAGGGCATGATCCGCGAGGGCGCCAACCTGCCGCCGGCCGTGCTGCGCACCATGCAGATTCACATCGCCGAGGAAGCCCGCCACATCTCGTGGGCCAACGAATTCCTCAAGACGCACATGCCCGAACGCTCGTGGCGCTTCAAGGCCTTCGCCACCGTCGCCTTCCCGCTGACGTTGCGCTGGCTGGCGCACGAGATCATGGGGTCGTCGAAGTCGTTCGGCAAGCAGTTCGGCATTCCGGAAGACGTTATGCGGCAAGCATTCTGGCGCAGCCCGCAGTCGCGCAAGATCATGGCGAGCTTCTTCGACGAGACCCGCGCGCTGGCCGAGGAGATCGGCCTGATGAACCGCGTCGGCCGCTGGATGTGGAAGCGCTGCGGCATCGCCGGTGAGACGGCCCGCTATCGCAGCGCCCCCAGCCGCGAGGCACAGTTGATCGCCTGATGCCCCACGTCATCACGCAGTCCTGCTGCAGCGACGCGTCGTGCGTCTACGCCTGTCCGGTCAACTGCATTCACCCCACGCCCGACGAGCCCGACTTCCACACCGCCGAGATGCTCTACATCGACCCGGTGGAGTGCGTCGACTGCGGCGCGTGCGTCACCGCTTGTCCGGTCGACGCCATCAAGCACGACGGTTCGCTGGATCCGACCGAGAAGGTGTTCCTCGAGCTCAACGCCGATTTCTACAAGGAGCCCCGGCCCCGTGCGCTGCTGGCGCCCGTCGTGCCGCCGCTGCAGGTCCGGGCACCTGGAGCCCTCAGGGTGGCGATCGTCGGCTCCGGCCCGGCCGCCATGTACGCCGCCGACGAGGTACTGACCATCCCCGCGGCCCGCGTCCGGATGTACGAGCGCCTGCCCCAGCCCGGCGGGCTTGCGCGCTTCGGCGTCGCACCTGATCACCGGCGCACCCGGGGCGTCTCCCGGCAGTTCGACACCATCACCGCCGACGCGCGGCTGGAGCTGATCACCGGGGTCGAGGTCGGCACCGACATCACCCATGAGCAGCTGCTCGCCGACCACGACGCCGTCATCTACGCGGTGGGTGCGTCCACGGACCGGCCACTCGACATACCCGGCGCCGACCTGCCGGGCGTCAGCTCGGCGACCCGGTTCGTGGCTTGGTACAACGGCCATCCCGACTTCGCCGACTGCACCTTCGATCTGTCGCAGCCACGCGCCATCGTGATCGGCAACGGCAACGTCGCGCTCGACGTCGCCCGGATCCTCACCGTCGATCCCGACCGCCTCGCAGCCACCGACATCGCGCCGCACGCCTTGAAAACCTTGCGGCAGAGCAGAATTGAGGAGGTCATTGTCGTGGGACGACGCGGCCTCGCACAGTCCGCGTTCACTGCGCCAGAGCTCGTCGGCCTGACGTCGATGCCCGACGTGGACGTCCTCGTCGCACCACAGGACCTGGCGTCACTGTCCGACACCGATCCGCGCGCCCGCATCCTCGCGGACCTGCCGCGACGGCCCGGCAACCGCCGCATCGTGCTGGAGTACCTGCAGTCCCCTACCGCGATCCTCGGCGAATCGGCCGCAACCGCAGTCGAATTCGCCCGCAACGAACTGGTGGCTGCCGCCGACGGCACCGCGAAGGTCAAGCCCACCGGCGACCTGCACACCGTTACTGCCGGGCTCGTGCTCACGTCGATCGGCTACCGGGGTCGGCCCGTGGCCGACCTGCCGTTCGACGACGCGCACGGTGTCATCCCCAACGACAAGGGCCGGGTAGACGGCGTCGCCGCGACCTACGTGACGGGCTGGATCAAACGCGGCCCGACGGGGTTCATCGGCACCAACAAGTCCTGCGCGCAGGAGACCGTGCGTGCCCTGGTGGCCGACTACAACGCGGGGTTGCTTGCCTGAGCAGCCAGCGCGGCGACGACGGCGACGAGCGGCTCATCGGGGCTGACCTCGAATCCGATGGCCCGCGCAGCGCCGTCGATGACGTACCAGGTGAAGTCGGCGAGGTGGGCGATCATCTCGTCGCGCGTGTGCGTCGGCGCCGAGCTGCGGACCCAGGCGAACAACGTCTCCTCGACCATGGTCACGATCGCCAGCGGGACCAGTTTGAAGGCGCTGTCCTCGACGCCGATGGCCAACTGGATGGCGGCGATGATGCCGTCGGCGCGTTCGATGATGCGCAGCTTCAACTCGCCAACCGCGTCGAGCGTCTCGTCGCCCTCGAATGACGGCCCACTGCGCGCGAACTCGTTGAGCCGCGGATGGTCGATCATCCAGTCCGCGACGGCCTCGATGGTGCGGGTCAGAATCTCGCGCAGCGAGCCGTCGGAGACATCGAGCTTGCCGACCAGGACGGACCCGAAGTCGTCGATCAGATACGACCGCACCCGTCGCTCGAGTTCCTCCTTGCCGGAGGTCTGCCGGTAGATCACCGACTTGGCGACGCCCGCGCGCTTGGCGATGGCCGCGACGGAGATGTCGGCGCCGGGCGGGCTCTCCTCCAGCAGGTCGATCATCGCCAGCAGGATCTGGGACCTGCGTTCGGCGTTGTGCTGCTCCCACCGCGCCTCGTAGCCGCTCACCGCCGCGGGGTTCGGGGCCACAGACATGTGTCCTACGGTAGCCGCTGCCGCACGGGGTGATGCCCGCCACACCCCTGTCACACCTCGCCGGCCTGTCTCGTCCAACCGGTATGACGACAACACCACGCATCGCACCCCTGCCCCCGCAACGCGCCGGACTGCTGACCCGGCTGATGTACCGCTACGCCAAGCGTGAGTTCGGTGAGGTGCCCGAACCGTTCACGGTCGCGGCACACCACCCGCGGCTGCTGGTCGCCAACGCGGTCCACGAGACCCTGTTGAAGAGCGGTTCGAAAACGCTGCCCGACGCGGTCCGCGACCTTGCCGTGTTGTGGACCGCGCGGACGGTGGGCTGCTCCTGGTGCGTCGACTTCGGCACCATGCTGATGCGCCTGGAGAGCCTGGACACCGAACGGCTCAGGCACATCGACGAGTACGCGACCTCACCGTTGTTCACCGACGACGAGCGGGCCGCCATTGCCTACGCCGATGCGATGACCACCGATCCGCACAACGTGACCGATGAACAGGTCGACGATCTCAAGCGCCGGTTCGGCGAGTCCGGTGTCATCGAGCTGACGTATCAGATCGGCGTGGAGAACATGCGGGCCCGGATGTACGCGGCGCTCGGTATCACCGAGCAGGGCTTCAGCTCGGGTGACGCATGCCGGGTGCCGTGGGCGCAGTGATCCGGGGCGCTGGCCTCACAGCCTGGTCAGGTGGTAGAACACGTTACAGAAATAGCGGTCGCAACCGCTGAAACCACCTGCTCAGCAAGGAGCGACCGTGCACTGGTACACCGGCAACACGTTCTATGACACGGTGCTGACGGCAGCCTTCGCGTTCGCCGCATTCGTGATCATCGGCGGTTTCTTCGCACAGAGTTCGTATGGGCGGTTCTCGACGACGAAACTCGGCTTGAATCTCAACCCGAAGCTCGGCTGGTGGCTGATGGAGATCCCGGCGACGGTCGTGTTCCTGGTCAGCTACCTGGCCGGGCCGCACCGCTTCGAGCCGACATCGCTGGTGCTGGCCGGGATCTGGCTGCTGCACTACGCCAACCGGGGCTGGTTCTTCCCGCTGGCGATCCGCCAGGCGCCAGGCAAGCGCGGCACCTTCAACGTGTCGGTGATCGTGATGGGCATGCTCGTCACGTCGATGCACGGCTACCTCAACGGCACGCTGTTCAGCCACGACTTCTTCGGGCAGTACACCACCGCATGGCTGACCGATCCCCGATTCCTGGTGGGGCTGGTGGTCTACCTGTGCGGCTTCGCGCTGCTGGTCAACTCCGAATCGATCGTGCGAAACCTGCGCGACAAGAACAACCCCGGTGGTGCCGAGTACCGGATTCCGTTCGGCGGCGGCTTCCGGTTCGTCACCAGCCCGGCGTACCTGGGCGAGCTCATCGCCTGGTCCGGCTTCGCGCTGCTGACCTGGGCGCTGCCCGGTGTGGCCATCCTGTTGATCACCGCGGGCAATCTGATTCCCCGCGCGCTGGGCACCCATACCTGGTACCAGGAGAAGTTTCCCGAGTACCCGACCGACCGCAAGGCACTGATCCCCTACGTCCTCTGAGCCGCTAATCAGACCGCAGCGGTGACGCCGTGAACTTGTCCGGGTTCGCGATGTCCCACAGCGCGACAACCTTGCCGTCGCGCACGGCCAGCGCCGTGACACGCGGCAGCATCTCGGGATGCTCGCCGTCAGCCGGCAGGCCGGGGCTGTACGCGCCGAGCTCGCCGTTGATGAGCGCCAACTGCGACGTCGAAAGCCATTGCGGCCCATAACGTCTGGCCAGCCCGAACAGGAACCGTGCGACTTTGTCCGCGCCGACGATGGTGCGGGGCGCCGTCGGTGCCCGACGGTTGGAGTCGCCGGTGAACGTGGCATCGGGGTGCAGCAGTTCGACGACGGCGGCCATGTCCCCACTGGCGAGCGCGGCCATCAGCTTGCCGACGACCTCGTTGTGGCCGGCGTCCGGTGGCGGCGGCGGGGCCTCGGCGACAGCGCGCCGGGCGCGTGAGGCCAGCTGCCGCGCGCTTGCGTCCGTCACGCCGAGCACCGACGCGATCTCGGAGAACGGCACCGCGAAGCCGTCGTGCAGGACGAAGGCGACCCGCTGGTCGGGCGTCAGCCGCTCCAGCACCACCATCGCGGCGAAGCGGGCGTCCTCCCCCGCGACCACCGCGGCCAGTGGGTCCGCGGCGTCGAATCCCGTCACCACCGGTTCGGGCAGCCACTCCCCGAAGTACGCCTCGCGGCGGTGCGCAGCGGACCGCAACCGGTCCAGGCCGAGGCGGCTGACGACCGTCGTCAGCCAGGCGCGGGGCTGTTCGATGGCGTCGACATCGGCACTGTGCCAACGCAGCCAGGCGTCCTGCACGATGTCCTCGGCGTCGGCGTACACACCGGTCAGCCGGTAGGCGACGGACAGCAGGTGCGGGCGCAGCCGCTCGAACTCATCGGTGTCCTGCGCTGTGGTCACCCCACCAACCTACGACTCGGTGTTCGAGGGCGGCGAACCGTAGCATCTCTTCGGCAAATCAACCGGGATGAGCAGGGAGCAGATGACCACGCCGGCACCAGACATCGTCGCCCCAGACAAAGGCCTCAAGCGGGGCGCCCTCGGTCTGGTGTCCAGCGTGGTGGTCGGGCTGGCGTCCACCGCACCGGCATACAGCCTGGCGGCGACGCTCGGCCTCGTCATCGCCGCCGGCGGCACGCTGCTCGCCGGGGTCAAAGCACCTGCGATCATGCTCATTTCGTTCGTGCCGATGTACCTCATCGCCGTCGCGTACCAGGAACTGAACAAGGCCGAGCCCGACTGCGGCACCACGTTCACCTGGGCGGCCCGGGCCTTCGGTCCCGCCGTCGGCTGGCTGGGCGGCTGGGGCATCATCGCCTCCGATGTCATCGTGATGGCCAATCTCGCGCAGATCGCGGGGTCGTACTCGTTCACGTTCGTCGGCGACCTGGGTTGGCATTCGGTCGCCGGTCTGGCGAGCAGCACCCTGTGGTCGACGGTGGCTGGCGTCATCTGGATCATCCTGATGACGTACATCTGCTACCGCGGCATCGAGGTGTCGGCGCGGCTGCAGTACGTGCTGTTGACGGTCGAGGTCGTCGTGCTGATCGTGGTGTCGGTCGTGGCGCTGGTGAAGGTCTACACACACCACGGGCACGCCTACTCGATCATGCCGTCGTGGTCCTGGTTCTGGCCTGGCGGAATGGATTTCGGGACGGTGATCGCGCCGGCGGTACTGGCCACCATCTTCATCTACTGGGGTTGGGACACCGCCGTGGCGTGCAACGAGGAGTCCGACGATCCGGGCCGCACCCCCGGCCGCGCCGCCGTCATCTCGACGTTCCTGCTGCTCGCCACCTACGCGCTGGTGACCGTCTCGACCATCGCGTTCGCGGGCGTGGGCACCGAAGGCATCGGGCTGGGCAACCAGGAGAACGCCAAGGACGTGTTCACCGCCATCGGGCCATCGCTGTTCGGGGACAGCGTGATCGGGAAGATCGGCATGCTGCTGCTGTCGGCGTCGATCCTGACGTCCGCGGCCGCCTCGACGCAGACCACCATCATGCCGACCGCGCGCACGACCCTGTCGATGGGCGTATACCGGGCGCTGCCAGAGAGTTTCGCGAAGATTCATCGCCAGTACCTGACGCCCACCACCTCGACCATCGTGATGGGCGTGCTGTCGGTGCTGTGCTACGTGCTGTTCACCGCGATCAGCACCGATCTGTTGACGGCACTGATCGGTTCGGTCGGTTTGATGATCGCCTTCTACTACGCCCTGACGGGCTTCGCCTGCGCCTGGTTCTACCGAAAGACGTTGACCCGCAACGTGCGTGACTTCGTGATGCGCGGCGTGCTGCCAGTGCTCGGCGGCATCACGCTGTCGGTGGTGTTCGGCTACGGCCTGGCCCAGTACAGCAAGCCGGACTGGCTCAAGGACGAAAGCCAGCATGACGTCACGATTTTCGGCTTCGGCGCGGTGGGTGTGGTCGGTGTCCTCGGGCTGCTGCTGGGGGTGGTGTTGATGTTCGCCTGGCGCGTCGCGCAGCCCGCGTACTTCCGTGGGCTGACGCTGCCGCGGCGCCATGACCTGGTGCTCGATACGCCGGCCGCCGGTCATGCCGGACCGGCGCATTTCGGCTTGCCGGACTCGGGTGACATGCCGACGGTCATCGCCCCGGACCTGTCGAACCTGCCCCCAGGTGAGACGGCGGTGGACACGGCGACCGGCGAACAGTTCCGTCGCGACTGACGGGGTAGCCCACTGGCCGGGGTCGATCCCGCCTGCGCAGATCGCGAAAATCGCTGATTCGTCTGCCAATTGGGGTTTTCTCGCCTGCTGACACGTAACAAGCGTTACCGTCTACACGTGCCGCACAAGCCGCCCATCAACCCGGTGCGCTGGACCCCACCGCCGGTCGACGCCCTGCCCGATTTCCCGTCTGCCGACCTGACCATCGTGCCGATGCCCGGCGATGCCCCGGAGGACGTTGTCGTCGGTGCCGACGGCACGTTGTGGACCGGCCTTGTCGACGGCCGGATCGTGCGGGCCTCCGCCGACGGCGACACGGATGTGGTGGCCGATACCGGCGGCCGGCCGCTGGGGTTGCACGTCGCGCGCGACGGGCGGCTGCTGGTCTGCGACAGCTACCGGGGGCTGCTGTCGCTGGATCCCGGCACCGGCGCCCTGGAGGTGCTGGTGCCCGACATCGACGGGCGGCCCCTGCGGTTCTGCTCGAATGTGACCGAAACCGAAGACGGCACAATCTATTTCACCGAGTCGACCAGTTCCTTCCACTACGAGCATTTCCGCGCCGCGATCCTCGAGGCCCGCGGGGACGGCGGACTGTACACACTGGCGACCGACGGCGCGGTGAGCACGCTGTGCGACGGCCTGTACTTCGCCAACGGCGTCACCGCCACCGCCGACGGCACCGCGCTGGTGTTCGCCGAGACGCAGGGGCGCAGGCTGTCGAAGTACTGGCTGTCCGGGCCACAGGCCGGCACCATCACGCCGCTCGCGATCAACCTGCCCGGCATGCCCGACAACATCTCGACGGGCGCCGACGGCCGGATCTGGGTCGCGTTCGTCACCCCGATCAACGCCGCCGCGGAGTGGCTCGCCCCGCGACCGACCATTCTGCGCCAATTGGTGTGGCGACTGCCGGACGCGCTGCAGCCGCAGATGGCGTTGGAGGTGTGGTGCGTCGCTTTCGACCCCGACAGCGGCGCCGCGGTCGCGGGCGTGCGCGGCAAGCACCGTCAGTTCGGACAGGTGACCGGACTCGTCGAGCACGACGGGCGACTGTGGATGAGCTCCATCGGGGTGCCCGCGCTGGCACACTGCGCCATCCCCGAGCGCCGGTAGGCCTCGGTTAGCTAATTCACATTTGTAACTTCAACCCCAATTGTCACAGCGCGGCAACACGGGATCCGGTGGTCCGTCGCCTAATCTGACGACACCATGGCGACCACCCGATCAACGGCACAACGCGCTGCAGCCCTGGCAGCAGCGTTTTTCCTGACGGCCGCACCGGCGTTGGCCTATGCCGAACCCGACCCGCCGGCCGCAGACCCATGCCCGTACCGGGTGAACACCCCGCCCGCGGTCGACCAGTCCGAGGTACCGAAGGCGGGCGACCCGCCGGCCCCGATCCCCGTGCCGGCCACGCCGCTCGGCGGGGACCTGATGGGCAGCTGCGGCGTCGTCGCCGCACCGGACATGCCGCCGCTGCCCGGCGACGTCTCCGCTGACGCCTGGATCCTGGCCGACCTCGACAACGGCGACATCATCGCCGCCAAGGACCCGCATGGCAGGCACCGGCCGGCCAGCATCATCAAGGTGCTGATCGCGACCCAGGCACTGCGTGAACTGCCCATCAACAAACGCGTCACCGGTACACCGGAGGACGCTGCCGCCGAGGGCACCCGCGTCGGCGTCGACGACGGCGGCGTCTACACCGTCAACGACCTGCTGCACGGCTTGCTCATGCACTCGGGCAACGACGCGGCGCACGCACTGGCGATGCAGGTGGGCGGCATGGACACCGCGATCGACAAGATCAACGACCTGGCCGCCAAGCTGGGCGGCCGCGACACCCGGGCGGCCACGCCGTCCGGCCTCGACGGCCCCGGCATGAGCACGTCGGCCTACGACATGGGTCTGTTCTACCGCTACGCCTGGCAGAACCCGACGTTCGCCTCGATCGTGGCCACACAGAAGTACAACTTCCCCGGCCACCCGGCCAAGCCCGGCGAACCCGGCGATCACCCCGGCTACGAGCTGGAGAACGACAACAAGCTGCTCTACAACTACCCGGGCGCGCTCGGCGGCAAGACCGGTTACACCGACGACGCCGGGCAGACATTCGTCGGCGCCGCCGACCGCGACGGGCGCCGCCTGGTCGCGATCCTGCTGCACGGCACCCGCGTGCCGATCGCGCCGTGGGAGCAGGCCGCACGCCTGCTGGATTACGGCTTCGCGACCCCGCCCGGCACCAAGGTCGGCACCTTGATCGAGCCGGACCCGTCGCTCACCCAGCGCAAGCCCGACGCCAAGCATCCCGCGGCCGCCCAGGCCTTCGACGGCCTGCCGCCGGTGGACGCCGTACCGATCCGCGTCGGCGTCGGCGTGGTCGGGGCCGCGGTGGTGCTCTCGCTGATGATGGCTGCCCGTTCGATCAATCGGCGCCCTCAGCACTCCAATCGGTAGAGACTGACGGGCGATGACGCTCATCTCGGCTGGGACCGTTGTTTTCGGAGGCTCAGCGCTCGAGGCTGTGGTCCGGCCCGGGTGGCTGGAGATCGACGACGACCGCATCGTGGCGTGTGGCGGCGGTCCCCCGCCTCGCGGCGTCGACGCCGACTTCTCGGACGGTGTCGTGGTGCCGGGATTCGTGGACATGCATGTGCACGGTGGCGGCGGATTCTCCTACAGCACCGACGATCCCGGCGACGTGGCGCGCGGAGCAGATTTTCATCGTGTCCACGGGACCACCACGACCCTGGCCAGCCTGGTCACGGCCGCGCCGGAGGTCCTGCTGGCGCAAATACAGACCCTGGCCGACGCGGTACGCGCCGGCGTCGTCGCCGGGATTCATCTGGAAGGCCCGTGGCTCAGCTCGGCACGCTGCGGTGCGCACGACGTCACGCAGCTGCGGGACCCCGACCCCGCTGAGATCGATTCCGTCCTCGCCGCCGGCGACGGCGCCATCCGCATGGTCACCATCGCCCCGGAGCTGCCCGGCGCCGACGTCGCGATCGAGCGGTTCGTCGACGCGGGAGTCATTGTGGCCGTGGGACATACCGACGCCAGCTACGAAGAGACCAAGCGGGCGCTGCAGCTGGGCGCCACCGTCGGCACGCACGTGTTCAACGGCATGCGTCCGCTGCACCACCGCGATCCGGGGCCGGCGCTCGCGCTGCTGGAGGACTCCCGGGTGACCGTCGAGCTGATCGCCGACGGCGTGCACCTGCACCCTGCGCTCGTTCACCAGGTGGCGGTCACCGCGGGCTCTGATCGCGTCGCACTGATCACCGACGCGATGGCGGCCGCCGGCATGCCCGACGGGTCGTACCAACTGGGCGGGCTCGACGTCGAGGTCAGCGGCTCGGTGGCGCGGCTGCGCGAGCGGTCCACCATCGCCGGCAGCACAGCGACCATGGACGCCTTGTTCCGCACGGCGGCAACGGGTTTGGAAGCGGCCTCGGATTCGGCATTGCGGCACGCGGTGGCGATGACGGCGACGACGCCGGCGCGCACGCTGGGCCTCGACGACGTCGGCACGTTGGCGCCCGGGATGTCTGCCGACTTCGTCGTGCTGGACCGCAAGCTGCAGGTCCGTGCGGTGGTGCGGCGCGGGGTGTGGGCGGCCTCCGGCGCTGTCTCTCCCCGTTGATCCCGCGCCCAGGGCGTATTTGTGCGAGTGGCACGCGCCGCCACGTCAAGGTCAACGAAAGTGACCGCTGCGATGGCGTTGAGCCTGTGATCAGGGCGAGGTCTTGCGAGTAACCGTGTACGTAGACGCACGATCAATCGGATGTCGAGAAGCCAGGTCCGCGAGCCTGACCACACGGCGAAAATCCGCCCGAAATATCACCCTGTGGTCAGGTTCGTGGGCGCTGGGCCCTCAGATGACGATGAGCGGCAACGCCTTCCCCAGATCAGCGCCCGCGGCGATGGACATCCGCTGCCTGCCCAGCGCCGGCCACGCCTGTACCGCGCAGAACGGCGCGCACTGGTCCTGGCTCGAGCGGGTGCCGACATGGACGCAGCACTGCACCAGGCGTTCTTCGATCATGGTCGAGATGTCCATGAACGGCTTGACGGTGATGCGAACCACCCGCTCCCCCAACAGCTTCCGCACCCGGTTCTTTCCACCCGGCAGGGCGGACGACGCGAGCGCCAGCAGCGTCGGCATGCCCAGATCGCAGTTCTGACAGATGGTGCGCCACACGTCGCCGATCCCGGGATGCGACAGCGAAGACTGCTCGGACAGCAGGCCCAGCAGTGATTCCCGCACCGCCAGCTGCAGTTCCTGCGGCAGCTCGCTGTCGGCAATCCTGTTGGACACCAAACCGAGTCGTTCTTTGAGAATGTCATGGCCGATCAGCGAGACCAGCGACCGCCATTGCCCGGAATCGTCGCGCAGCACATAGCCGACGGAGCAGCAGTGCGGATGCGAGCACGGCAACGCGGTGAGGTCCTGCCAGGTCACGAGCCCGTCGGTCTGGGGGCCGAGCCTGCTCAGCACACCGGTGTGGGTCAGCCGGTCGTGCGCGTCCAGGTCCCCTGACCGCCCTGACCCGAACTGCGGCTGAATGGTGATGCCGCCGACGTAGGGAGTGTCCAGCGCCAGCTGGACCATGTCACCGATCTCGTCGTCGTTGACGCCGAGCGCAGCGGCCATCACCAGCGTCGTGAAAATCCGACTCTCCGAAAGGCGTTGCAATGTCTGCGTTTTCAACTTGCCGAGGTCGCCGCCACGGTGGTGCCGGTGCGCCCTCTCGGAGAGCCCGTCGTACTGCAGATACACCTCGACGCGGTGCCGGTGCGTACTGAGCAGCGCGAGGAGGGCATCATCGGTGGCGATCCGGATGCCATTGGTGTTGACCAGGATTCGCGTGATCGGCCGGTTGGTCAGTTCGTCGAGCAGTTCGGCCAGATCGGGATGCAGTGTCGGCTCCCCACCGGAGAGCATCAGCACATCCAGCCGCCCGTTCTCCCGGGCCAGCCGCTGATCGACGTTCGCGAGCACCTCGGCGACCGGCACCACATTGCGCAGATCGGGCGAAGAATCGGTGAAGCAGGTGGGACACCGCAGATTACAGACCTCGGCGATGTCTTCGAGCAGGATGCAGGTGTGCTGGGTTTGCATCTCCGGCAGCCCGCGCAGATAGGCGGACGGGATCGGATCGAAATTGCCTGCCACATCAGGGATGTGCCCCTTGGTCGGGGCGGTCCACTCCTCCAGATAGGACAGGATCTCGGGGTTCTCGTCGTAGAGCGTGCGCACCAGACCGTGCGCAGGGCACCCCCGCTCCAGCCACACGCGTCCGTCTCGTTCGACTAGCCGGCCGGAGAGGCGCGCGACGTCGGCAAGCGGCCGCTCCGGCGCCTCATGGTGGCAGCTCGGGCAGTACGCCGTCACGTACCGCAGTAACCGGTCACCGCGTAGACCCATGCCGGCCGTCATGTGTACATCGTGGGGTTCAGGCCGGTGCAGTAGCCGACGGTCAGGATCGAGGTGAGTGCCCAGCCGATCATCAGGCCGAGGCCCAGCCCCTTGGGCACGGGGCTGCCGGTCTTCCACAACGCGAAGCCACCCCCGAAGGCAACGAGAGCCAGCAGCGCCGCACCGAACGCCAGCAGCACCTTCCCCTGGTCAGCCAGCATCACGGTGCCGAACCCGATGACGAAGTTGAGCACCGGAAACATGAAGACACCGCCGATCACGCCACCGACCGAGATCGCGTTGGGGTTCGGCACGTTCGGTGCCGGATACCCGTACTGCGGATATTGCGGCGGGTATTGCGGGTACTGCGGTGGATATTGCGGGTACTGGGGCGGGTTCTGACCGGGCGCTGGGCCATTGCCCGGCTCGTCGTCTGGATAATCAATTGGCGGCTCGGACACGGTCACCCTCCCTGTCTGCGGACGAAATCCGGTAGTAGCCACGGCAATAGCCACGCCAGACCCGGAAGCCCACGAGCGCCATTGACGGCAACAGCACCCATTGCGGCCGCGTCAGGTCCAGCCACACCGTCTCGTTGGCACGCACGAACTCGACGAAGAAGCGGAACACCGCATAGGCGGCGATGTAGATGACGAACAGCTCGCCGGGATGGGTGATGCGCGGCCGCAGCCACATGAGCACCGCGAAAGCCGCCAACTGGAAAGCGATTTCGTATGCAAATGACGGGTGCATGGCGAGCCCGGCGACGCACCCCGGGCATTCGGGGGTACTGGCCGGCGCATGTACTCCCCAGGGCAGTGTCGTCGGGCGTCCGGGCGCCTCCGTCAGCAGGCAGCCGATTCTGCCGATCGCCATCCCCAGCGCGACCGCGGGCGCGAACAGGTCGCCCGTCTTGCCGCGATATCCGCCGAGCCGCTTGGCGATCAGCACGCCGAGGTAGGCACCGAGCAGTCCGCCGAGGATGCTCTTGGAGCCGTACTCCCACGCCTGCGCGACAGTCGGGTTGGCGCTGAAATCGAGGTGGCGCGCCAACCCCGACGCCCGCATGCCGATCGCCCCGCCGACAAGGGCGCCGGTGACGGCCACCAGTGACTGTTCGTTCACCGCGCCGCGGCGGCGCGCCTCGTGGACGAACACGATCACGGCGGCCAGCACACCCAGCCCCACGAACAGACCGTGCACCGGCACCTGCACCGGTCCGATCTGCCACTGCGGGATCATTGCGATCACAGTGGCAAACCTACCGGCCGGAATCGTCAGTGCACGATGATCCCGCGAATGTTCTTGCCCTCCCGAAGGTCCTGATAGCCCTGGTTCACCTCTTCGAGGGTGTACCGCGTGGTCACCAGGTCGTCGAGTTGCAGCTGGCCGTCGTTGTACAGCCGCAGCAGACGGATGATGTCGTACTGCGGGTTGGCCGAGCCGAACAGCGAGCCGCGAATGGTCTTCTCGAACAACGTCAGTTCCAGGCCAGAGACGTGGATCGTCAGCTTCTCGGGGTTGGCCATACCGATCACGACGACCGTCCCGCCCTTGCCGATGGCGCTGAAGGCCGCGGTGACGACGTCCTCGTCGACGGTTCCGACGCAGATGATGGCCTGATCGGCGCCCTGCCCCCAGGACAGTTCGGTGATCTTCTCGGCGGCGGCCTCGGCGCTCGCGAAGACATGTGTCGCACCGAATTTCAGCGCGGTATCGCGTTTGAAAGGCACCGGGTCGATGGCCACGATGTACTTCGCTCCGGCATGCGCGGCACCCTGGACGGCGTTGATGCCGATGCCGCCGATGCCGTACACGACGGTGATGTCGCCGGGCCGCACGTTGCCCGCGTAGGTGGCGCCGCCCCATCCGGTCGGGACACCACAGCCGACGAGCACGGCGGTCTCCAGCGGCAGCCAGTCGTCGATCTTGACCACCGAGTGCTGCGAGATGGTGGCCTTCTTCGCGAACGTGCCCAGCATGCACATGGCACCGAAATCCGTGCCGCCCTTGTGGAATCGGAACGAGCCGTCCGGCATGGAGCCCTCGAGGATGGTTGCGCCCATGTCGCACAGGGCCTGCCGACCCGTCGAGCAGTAGCGGCAGTGGCCGCAGCTGGGGATGAAGCTGCACACCACGTGGTCACCGGGCTTGACCTTGGTGACGCCGGGGCCGACGTCCTCGATGATGCCGGCGCCCTCGTGCCCGCCGACGATGGGATAGCGCGGTGGGAGGTCACCGTCGGACAGGTGCAGATCGGAGTGGCACAGTCCGGCGGCGGTGTAGTTGATCAGCACCTCGCCGGGGCCGGGACCGTCGAGGTCGAGTTCCATGATCTCGAAGGGCCTGCCGGGCTCCAGCAGGACGGCTGCGGTGGTCTTCATCGGTGTATTCCTTTCAGGCTGAGTGGTTGACGCGGTGGTGCCCGTGGGCCGGTGCCAGGTCGTGCTTGAGGAAGTCGAGCTGGTCGGCCAGAACCCGCTGCTGCCAGGGACCGTCGTAGAAATCGAGGTGGTCGGCGGGGTACTCGCGCAACTGCGCCCAGTACCCGGCGCGGCGGGCTGCCTTGCGCGCCGCGGCCGGCGGCGCGATGCGGTCGTCGGTGCCGGGCTGCACGAGGATCGGGCACGTCAGTTTTCCGGCTTTCGTGATCGGCCGGTTGAACGCGACGCCGAGGGCGTGCCGGCCGCGGACCTCGTTGCGCCACGTCGGCCCGGCAACCGGCAGCCAGGCCTCTTCCGAACCAGACGTCGCGATCACCGCGTTCGGTCCGCCTACCACCGGTACCAGGTGCGCGGGCCGACCCAGGGCACTCGCAACCACATCCCGCACAGCATTTGCCGTGGAGCGCACCAGGTAACCGGTCCCACAGGTACGACGCAGGTGCGCCAGGGTGGCCACCCCGTCGACGGCGGGATTCATCGAGATGACGGCCGCGATGCGCTGGTCCCGGGCCGCGACCGCGATGACGTGGCCGCCGGCGTACGAGGTGCCCCACAGCACGATCCGGTCCGGGTCCACCGCGGGCAGGTGCCGCGCCGCGGCGATCGCGGCGTGGTAGTCCTGCCGTTGGCGGGATATCGAAACATCCTGCCGCGGAGCGCCTTCGGAATCGCCGAAGCCCCGGTAGTCGAACACCAGCACGTCCAGTCCGGCGGCGGCGAAGGGCTCGCCGAAGCCGAGCAGCGCGGTGTCTTTCGTCCCGCTGAAACCGTGCGCCATCACCACACACGGACGGCCGGACTCCCCGGCGAGCGCATCGGTCGTGGCGGGCAGATACCAAGCGGCGCAGCGGGATCCGTGGCTGTAGAAATAGAGCTGCTTCATGACCGGACTCTTTCTACGAGGCGTACGCGACGGTCTTGACGGACGAGAACCGCAGGCCCGGATCCTCGATGGGACCGTTGCGCAGTCGTTCGGCGTCCATCTCGTAGGCGTGCTTGACGAGCCATGAGCCTCTGTCGCCGCTGCGGGGGAACTGCTGAATTCCGCGCTGGACATAGCCCGACGACAGGTCCATCAGCGGGCCGCGTGCCATGTCGGGGTTCTCCACCACCGGGACGACGACGTCGTGACCATGGGCGTCCATGTGGTCCAGCATCCGGCAGAAGTGCTCGCAGACCAGGTCGACCTTCAGAGTCCACGCGATGTTGGTGTATCCCATCGCGAACGCCATGTTGGGCACGTCGGAGACCATCATGGCCTTGTACACCGTGTGGTCGGGCGGGTTGAGCACCTGGCCGTCGACGCTCAGCGCGATCTTGCCGAACAGCGACATGTTCAAACCCGTTGCGGTGACGATGATGTCGGCCTCCAGCTCCTGCCCGGACTGCAGCAGGATGCCGCGCTCGGTGAAGCGCTCGATCTGATCGGTGACCACCGACGCCTTGCCGGTCCGGAACGCCTTGAACAAGTCGCCGTCGGGCACCATCGCCAGGCGCTGCTCCCACGGGTTGTAGCGCGGGGTGAAATGGGTGTCGACATCGAAGCCCTTGGGCAGCTGGCGGGCGACGTTGGCGATCAACAGCTTTCGCATCACCGTCGGGTACTTCTGGCACAGCTTGTACAGCCCGCGGGCGGTCGCGATGTTCTTGCGCCGCACGATCGGGAAGGCACGCTCGTGGCCCAGCACCTTGTTGAGCGCGTTGGTGATCGGGTCGGCCGCCGGCACCGACAGCACATAGCTCGGCGAGCGCTGCAGCATCGTGATGTGGCCGGCCTGGTCCGCCATGGATGGGATCAGCGTCACTGCCGTTGCGCCGCTGCCGATCACGACGACCTTCTTGCCGGTGTAGTCCAGGTCCGTCGGCCACAATTGCGGGTGGATCACCTGGCCGCGGAAGTCTTCCTTGCCGGGAAAGTCCGGGATGAAGGGCTTCTCGTAGTCGTAGTAGCCGGTGCCGAGGAACAGGAATCGGCCGGTGAACGTCGTCGTATCCTCGCCCTGACCGGTGGTGACGGTCCAGCGCCCGGTGCCCGAGTCGAAGTTCGCGTTCAGGACCCGTTGGCCGAACCGGATGTGCTCGTCGAGCCCGTTCTCGTCGACGGCCTGCTGTAGGTAGTCGAGGATGATGTGACCGTCGGCGATGGACTTGCGGTGGGTCCACGGCTTGAAGCCGAACCCGAAGGTGGGCATGTCGGAGTCCGAGCGGATGCCGGGGTACCGGTGCAGGCTCCAGGTGCCGCCGATGGTGTCGCGCCCCTCGATGATCAGGAACGACGTGCCCGGGCGGTTCGACTTCAAGTGGTACGCCGCACCGATGCCGGAGATCCCCGCCCCGATGATCAACACATCGACATCGCGCGTCTCGGACCGCTTCATTGAGGTGGACACTGTGACTCCTGATCGTTGGGAAGCGCGGTTGTGATGGCGCTAACGCTATGGAGGTCGCGAGACACAAAACAGGTGCGACGGCCCAGTACTCGACCCCCGATATGTGCAGGCGCATACTTCGTTGATGGCTGCCGAGACACCATCGCCTGAGGTCATCAACCTCATGGGCGACGTTGCCGAGCTGATGCTGGCCGAGATCGACGACCTGGTGGCCGAGATGGACGCCGCCGAGGTCGAGCTCTCCCCCGCCGCCGGTTCCGATGCCGCGGTGCTGGCGGACACCTCGGCCAGTAACCGCGCCAATGCCGTGCGGTTACTGTCGATGTTCGCCCGGCGCGACGCCAAGATGGCGCCCATCGACATCCCGCCAGAAGCACTCGACGTGGCCCGCACCGTGGCCCGGCGGGGGCTGGACCTCGACCTGATCTTCCAGTCTTACCGGCGCGGTCAGAACGTCGCGTGGAGTCGCTACCTGAAGCACGCCGCTCAGCTGGAGTCGACCGGCCCACTGCTTTTCGAATTGCTCGAAGTCGCTTCGGCGCGCATGTTCGAGTACGTCGACCACGTGGTCGCGGGCGTGATCGCCGCAGCGCAACGCGAGCGCGAGGAGGTGCTCGGCGGGGCCATCGCCCGCCGCGCCGAAACGATCCGGCTGATCCTCGACGGCGCCGCCATCGACACCGGGCGGGCCGGCGAACGCCTGGGATACGACCTGCGGCAGCGCCACACCGCACTGGTGCTGTGGACGCCGCCGCACGGCGATGTGCAGGGGGCACTCGAATCCGCCGCGGCGGTACTGGCGCGAGCCGCAGGCACTCGCCCGCCGCTGACGTTGTCCGTCGGCCCGTCCACGTTGTGGGCCTGGCTGGGCAGCAGTTCCGAGCCGGTGGTCGATGCTCTGTCTGACGCAATCACGCAGGCGCAGAACCATATTCGCGTCGCGGTGGGTCCGACGCGGCCGGGCATCACCGGGTTTCGCCGCTCCCACGAGGCGGCGCTGGCGATCCAGAGTCTGCTCGCCGGGCACCCCGGCGGCGCGCGGGTGGCCCTCTTCCGAGACCTCGAGGTCACCGCACTGGCGGCCCAGAACCCTGATCGCGCAGCCGAATTCGTCTCGGCAACCCTGGGTCCGCTCGCGGAGGACACGTCGGCGGCGGCCCGCCTGCGCGATACCCTGCGCGTCTTCCTCGACGAAGCCGACAACGCGCCACGCGCCGCCGGCCGGCTGCACACTCACCGCAATACCGTCCTGCAGCGGGTGGCGCGGGCGACCGAGCTCCTCGGCTACCAGCCCGGTGAACGGCGGCTGGCAATGGAACTCGCATTGGAACTGGCGCACCAGCTCGGTCCGCGGGTGCTGACCGCGCCGCAGCCGGGCGCCTAGCCGTCACGTCGTCGGCAGCGTCACGTCCAGCCGGAATCCGCCGGGCACATGCGCGGCGGACACCTCGCCGCCGTGCGCTTCGACGATGCCCCGCACGATGGCCAAGCCGATGCCGGCGCCCGCCCCGCCGCCTTCCGGGGTGCGGGCCGCCGTGCCGCGCCAGCCCATGTCGAACATCCGCCCCAGATCCTGGGACTGCACGCCGGGTCCCTGGTCCAGCACCGTGAGCACGATCCGGTCGCCGTCGAGCCGCTGCGCCGAAACCTCGATCTCGGAATGCTCCGGTGCATGCCGAATGCTGTTGACCAACAGATTCGCCACCACCCGGGACAGTTCTCCGGCGTCGGCGTGCAGCACCACGTCGGCCATCCCGGCGTGGGTGATGCGGATGCCGCGGGTGGCAGCGAGGGCCTGCATGTCGGACACGACATCGGACACCAGGTCCAGGAGCACCACCGGCTCCTTGCTGAGCTTCAGCATGCCGCTCTGAATCTTGGACAACTCGAACAGCCCGTCGACCATGCCGTTGACCGAGTCCACCTGATCGCGGATCTGCCGGATGTATTCGGCCGGGTCGTCGACCACGCCTTCCTCGAGCGCTTCGGCCATCGCACGCATGCCCGCCAGTGGTGTCCGCAGATCATGCGAAACCCAGGCGACCAGCTGCCGCCGGGACTGATCCAGCTGCTCGACTTCCGCACGGGCAGCGGCCAATTGCTCCGATGACTGCGCCAGCTGGCTCGACAACTCGGCGAATTCCCTCGAGCTGTCGACGTCCGCCGTGACGACTTCGCCACTGCCGATCTGCTGGGCCGCACGTTGCAGCCGGGCCAGCGACCGCCGCAGCCGTCGCAGCATGAAGCCGGCGGCGAGGCCGGCCATGAGCGCCGAGATGGCGAGTACCGCGAGCAGGACCTGCAGATCGTGCGACGACAGGTACATCTCGATCGAGATGGCCACCGTGGAGGCGACGATCGCGACGATGGTCGCGCAGATCAGGACCGACACCTGTGTCCCGATGGACCCGCGCCGATTGAGTTGCATGACGAGGACAGCCGCGCCCGTGGCCACCGACGTACAGATCAGGGCCGTCACCGCGATGATGACGAGGTCCACCGCACCGAGGATCATGACGACCGCCCCGACGGCGTGAATCGGTATCCCGTGCCCCACTGGGTGCGCAGATAGACGGGATCACGCGGGTCGGCCTCGATCTTCTCGCGGAGCCTCCGGATGTGCACCGTCACCGTCGACGCGTCGCCGGTACTCCAGCCCCACACTTCCCGCAGCATCTCGTCGCGGGAGACGACGCGGTCGGGGTTCTTGAGCAGGAAGAGCAGGAGCTCGTACTCGCGTGCGGTCAGCTCGACATCGGCACTGCCGCAGGTGATCCGGCGCATCGTCGGGTCGATCCGGAACCGGCCCACCACGAACGGGGCGAGCGGCGACTGGTGGGAGACCCTGTGCCGCAACAACTTCGAAATGCGCAGTTGCAGTTCACGCAGTGCGAACGGCTTCGCCAGGTAGTCGTCGGCGCCGAGTTCGAGGCCGTCGATCCGGTGCCCGCTCGCACCGAGCGCGGTCAGCATGATCACCGGAACATCCGAGCGGGTGCGGATCTCGCGCAGCAGGTCGTCACCCGACAGCCCCGGCAGCATGCGGTCGAGCACCAGTACGTCGGGCGTCGAGCGTTGCACGGCGTCGCGCGCGGTTTCCCCGTCGGAGAACTCGTCGATTCGAAAACCTTTGGCGCGCAGGTACGCCGCCACCGCCGTCCGCACCCGCTGGTCGTCTTCGACCAGCACGACGTGTGCTCCGCCGCCGTCGTCGGAACTCACGGGCGCATCCACATCGCACCTCTCATGGTGCTGAGCCTAGACAGCCGGCGGCGCTACGGGCCGGTTCTTACGGTTCTGAAATGTTTGTCGAACGCGCCCGGCGCGCTCCCTAACTTCATCGGCGACGGGGTGATCGGCACCCCACGACGCTCGAAGGAGTTCCACATGGTCATCAAGCCGATCGCAGCGACAGCAGCTGCGGTGTTCGCCCTGACCCTCACCGCGTGCGGTGCGAACGAGATGAAGTCGGCCGGTTCGTCCAGCCCCTCCAGTTCCGCCATGTCGTCCAGCATGACCTCCGCGATGACCTCCGCGATGACCTCATCGAGCGCCGCCGCTCGCACGGGCCACTTCACCGGCCTCAACGGCAAGCACGTCGCCGGTACGGCGACCGTCAGCGGCATGAATCTCGAATTCACCGACTTCTCCTCCGACGAGGGCCCGGACCTGCACGTGTACCTGACGAAGGGCTCCACCGAGTCCGATGTCGCCGCGGGCAAGCAGATCGCCGCCATCAAGTTCGACCAGGCCACACAGTCGTTCCCGCTGACCGGCATCGACACCATGGGCTACACCACCGTCGTCATCCACTGCGACAAGGCGAAGGCAGTCTTCGGCGCTGCCTCGCTGATGTGACGACCGGTCTGATGACCACCCGCGCACTGACCACGCGCGACCGCGCCGACCTGGCCGCGTCGATACTCTTCGGCGCGGTCCGGGTCGGGCTCGGACTGCTGTGGCTCCACGAGGGCTACGTGAAGTTCCGGGCGCACTTCGGGCGCGCGGACATCCTGCTCGTCGTCGACGGCGCGTCGGCGAATTCGCGTGTGCCGGAGTACTTTCGCTTCGTGGCCGAGCACCTGCTGCGGCCGACGGCAGACCTGGCCGGCCTGATGACGCCGCTGACCGAAGTGGCACTGGGGCTGGTCCTGGTGCTCGGAGTGTTCAGCACGCTGTCAGTGGCCGTATCCGCGGGATTGCTTGCGGTCTATTGGAGTTCGGACCAGCTCATCGCGCAGTACCCGATCATGGCGCTGCTCAGTGTGGGCGTCCTTGTCGGACAAGGATATTCGAACCGCTGGACGATCATGACGCTGGTGCGCCGGCGATCGGCACAGCAGGAAGAGGGATGAGATGAAAGCAGCAGTCGCTGGATCGGCGATGGCGGCATTGGCCGCCATCGTGATGTTCCAAGCGCCGACGGCGTCGGCGGCGTCGGCCGATGGGGTGATCAACGACCTGCGGGCCGCGGGGTATCTGGTGCAACTCAATCAGACACCGACGGCACCGCTGACGGCCTGCACGGTGGGCGGTGTGCGCACTTTGGAAGGCGGTACCCCGTCAGCCCTCGTCGACATCGTGTGCCCGGACGGTTGCTGACGGCGGCGTGCCGACCGGGATCAGAGCTTTCCGGTGCGCAGGTCTTGGCTGCTCTTCAGAACGGCCGAGTCCAGACTCCAGTTCTGCGGCTGCACCCGCTCCCAGAGGCTGCCCTTCCCGGCCGCCTTGCCGAGTTCGTCCTCACGCCGGAACCACTGCTCGGCGCTGCGGATCCGGTTGGGGTGGATTTCGTCCAGCAGCGCGTAGTTCCGCTCGATGATGCCGTCTTTCCACAAGTTCCAGAAACCGGTGAAGTTGGCTCGAAATGTCATGGTGCTCGGGTCATCCGGGGCCGCGTTGTATCCGGCAGGGGTATCGGCGACGCCGCCGAGCGGCCCCTGCCAGTACGCGTCGATGTCCGTGTCGACGTATCGGGCGGGATGCCCGGTGACCGCTTCGAACGCCCGGGCAAGCTCGCGATACGAGATGTGGTCGATGGCCACCTCGAGGTCCATGCCGTTGGACCTGTCGGTGTTGTCGAAGAGCCAGCGCACGTAGTAGCCGCAATCCTCAAGTGAGACATGGGGCACCGCACCGTTGCCGAGGGGCACGCGCCAGGTGACGACGCCGTCCTCCACGCTGGGCGCCATCGGCGTCAGGGGCGAGATCGTCATTTCGATGTACGGGCCGGACGTGAAGACGGCAGCGCCCATCCGGGCCGAATTCGCCTGATTCTGCAGCAGGATCCATTCGGCGATGCGCCCCTTGCCGTCGTAATGCCCGACGCGGTACTTCGAGTCGTAGCCGGCTTTCTTGAGCCCGTAGTCGAGGTTCCCGTACACGAAGAACTTGACGCCTTCTTCGATGGCGATCTCGTAAGTGCGCATCGCCCAATACATCTCGGTCTTCTCGCCGGTGTTGAATCCGTCGATGTTGACGAATGCACCGTCGCATTCGCGGAAGCCTTCTCGCAGGACGGCTTCATCGGTGAAGGTCCCTTCGAGTGCCGAGATGCCGCCCAATTGGAGCAACGACTTGGCCCGGGCACTCGTGGCGTCACGAGTGAGAAATCGAACGGCATACTTGCCGTCGGCAACGAGGGCGCGGGCGACAGGAAGTCCCTGGGCCCCGGTCGCGCCGATCATGAAAATCTTCGACGTGGGATGTGACATCACGGCTCCTCTATTTGATGTATATACAACATTTGGGCATCGACGGCGGCTGACCTCAACGATTTCCTAGTCGCCGGACGACAAACCGACGCTGGTCGCGAGGGACCGGACCGCCGTGACGCCGCCGGCACCCAGCAGTTCGGCAGCCTCTTGCTGCGCCCGTCGCCATGCCGGCATCACGGTCTCGATCTTGTTGCGACCCGACGCGGTCAGCACGACCTCACGCACGCCCTTGACATTCACCGACACCGCCTCTACCCAACCGTGTTTCATCAACAGGCTCAGATTGCGACTGACGGTCGACCGCTCCAACTGCAGCACCTCACCGATCCGGGCCGGCGAGCACGGGCCGATCTTCCCCAGCGCCGCCAGGAGATTGATCTGGGCGATGCTGACGCCATGTTCTTCGAGGGCGTGGTCATACAGGCTCGTCACCGCCCGGCCGAGTAACCGGACGCGGACCGCCAGGCAGTTACCGGCGATCTCATCGACAGCGGCGTTGGCCATGCCACCATTGTTGCATATACACCATCACCCCGGCAATGGACCGGCGCCGGAGCTACCCCCTGCGCCGTCGCACCAGCCGCGAAAGACTCAGCCCACCGAGCAGACCCACGGCCGCGCCCACCGCCACGCTGTTCGCGTCGACACCCTCGCGCTCGCGGTAGCGGGTGACGATCGCAGCCGGTCCGGGCGGCGCCACCGGGGCCAGCGCCATGGTGTCCGCGGCGGTTGCCGCCCACGCGGTTGAGAACAGGATCAGCCGGGCGGTGATGTAGGCGAACACCATCAGACCCAGCACGGGACCGAATGTGGCACCGGCCGGGCCGTGCATGACGGTCCGCAGGTAGATCGAAGCGACCTGCTTGAACAATTCGAAGCCCACCGCGGCGATCAGCGCCGCACGGGCCGAGCTGCGCAGACTGACCTTCTCGCGCGGCAGCCGGGCGATGATCCAGGTGAACATGAGCCACGCCACGAGGAACGACACCGTCAGCGACGCCACCCGCAGCAGCACGCCGAGACCCGGCACGTGGCCGACGCCGAACCAGTGCAGGACCGTCGTCATCAATCCGGTGTCACCGAGGGCAGTCAGGCCGATTGTGACGACGATGGCCAGGAATGCCGAGACCAGCGCCAGCAGGTCAGACAGCTTGGTGCCCACCCAGCCGTCGGGTTCGCTCTGTTGCTCCCACATCTCGGTGAGGGCCTTGCGTAGATTGGCCATCCAGCCGAGGCCGGCCCACGCCGCGGTCGCCAGGCCGATGACGCCGACCGACGTGCGCGATTTCACGGCCGAGTCCATCAGGCCGACCAGCTGATTACCGAAGTCGCCCGCGACGGCGGACCGGATGTGCACCTCGAGCTCGGCCAACAGGTCCGGGCGCGAGGCCAGTACGAAACCGCCCACGGCAAAACCGACCATGAGCAGCGGGAACAGCGCGAACACTGTGAAGTAGGTGATGCCGGCGGCGTAGAAGTCGCCGTTGCAGTCCTGGTAACGGTCCTGGGCCCGCATGATCCGATCCAGCCACGGATGCCGCTGACGCAGTCGGTCGAGTAGGCCCGGCTGGTCCGAGTCGGTCATTTTCGGCAAACCCCCTTGTCTGCCGAAAAGCCTAGTGTGCGACGCCGCGGGTGTCCCCTCGCGGCGTCCGCAACGTCAGCGCAGACGCGGCAGGAAGCCCAGTCGGTCGTTGACGCGCTGCAGCGTCTTGAACGCCACCTGCTCGGCGCGCTCGGCACCGGTGGCCAGCACCGATTCCAGTTCGGCCGGATCGGCCAGCAGCTCGTCGACCCGGTTCTTGATCGGGGTGACGTACTCGACGACGGCTTCGGCGGTTTCCTTCTTCAGGTCGCCGTAACCGCGTCCCTCGTACCCGGCCACCAGCGTGTCGATGGCGGTTCCGGTGACCGCCGACTGGATGGTCAGCAGGTTGGAGATGCCGGGCTTGGCCTCGGTATCGAACCGGATTTCGCGCTCACTGTCGGTGACCGCCGAGCGAATCTTCTTGGCGCTCTTGGCCGGATCGTCGAGCAGGTTGATCAGCCCGGCGTCGGTCGCGGCCGACTTGCTCATCTTGGCGGTCGGGTCCTGCAGGTCGTAGATCTTGGCGGTGGCCTTGGGGATCATCGCCTCGGGCACCACGAAGGTGTCGGGGAAGCGCGCGTTGAACCGCTGCGCGAGGTCCCGGGCCAGCTCCAGGTGCTGACGCTGATCCTCACCGACGGGTACCAGGTCGGTGTCGTAGAGCAGGATGTCGGCGGCCATGAGCACCGGGTAGGTGAACAGGCCGATCGTGGTGGCGTCGGCGCCCTGCTTCTGCGACTTGTCCTTGAACTGCGTCATCCGCGACGCCTGACCGAAGCCGGTGAAGCAGCCCAGCAACCACGCCAGCTGGGTGTGCTCGGCGACGTGGCTCTGTACGAACACCGTGCTGCGGGTCGGGTCGATACCGAGCGCGAGGTACTGCGCGGCCGTCACCAGCGTGCGCCGGCGCAGCGTCTCGGGGTCCTGCGGGACGGTGATGGCGTGCAGGTCGACGACGCAGAAGAACGCGTCGTAGCCGTCCTGCAGGTGGGCCCAGTTCTGCACCGCGCCCAGGGCATTGCCCAGGTGAAGCGAGTCGGAGGTGGGCTGTGCCCCGGAAAAGACGACGCGCTTGTTGGCGCCTGCACCGCTGTTGCTCATGATGGCTTCGATTTTCGCACTGTTGTCATCCGGTTTTGTCCGGGGCTCGGTCTACGCTGGGGAAAGTGGGTTCCCGTGCGATGCCGACCTCCGACAAGGAGACGAAGTGAGCGCCGATCCAACGTCCCCCGGCCACCTGATGGCCGCCGAGATCACCGAGCAGCCGCAGGTGTGGCGCCGGCTGCTGGACGATGGCCGCGGCCCCATCCAGGCCGCCGCGGCTCAGATCGCGGCGGCGGCGCCACGCTTTGTACTGTTCGTGGCACGGGGCACGAGCGACCACGCCGCGCTGTACGCGAAATACCTCGTCGAGATCAACCACGGCCTGCCCGCAGGGCTGGTCTCCCCGTCGACCATGACCGTCTACGGCGCCCAACCTGATCTGCGCGACGTGCTGTACGTCGCGGTGAGCCAGTCCGGTGGTTCGCCGGACCTCGTGCGCTCGGTCGAGGTCGCCCGCGCGCAAGGTGCGCTGACGGTCGCCGTCACGAACAACCCGGCGTCGGATCTGGCTGCGGCAGCCGAGATTCACATCGATGTGCTGGCCGGGGCCGAGAAGTCGGTGGCCGCGACCAAGTCCTACACCGCGGAGCTGCTCGCCCTGCAGCTGCTGCTCGGACGGGACAACGACGGTGTCGACGAGCTGCCCGACCTCGGCGAACAGGTGCTCGCTGCCGGGGAGCTGGTCCGCGAGGTCGCGCAGCGGTATCGGTTCGCGCAACGACTCATCGCCACCGCCCGCGGCTACTCCTACCCCACTGCCCGCGAGGCCGCCCTCAAGCTGATGGAGACGTCTTACCTTTCCGCACAGGCGTTTTCGGGCGCCGACTTGTTGCACGGTCCACTCGCCACCGTCGACCCCCAGGTGCCGGTGCTCGCGGTGGTGCCCGAAGGCACAGGCGGCCAAGCCATGGCGCCGGTGCTGGAACGGCTTGCCGAGCGTCACGCCGATGTCTTCGGGGTGGGAAGTCCGACGGCCCTGGCCGGCCTGGCCGGTGGTATCGCGCTGCCCAGCGGGGTCAGCGACGAGCTCTCCCCACTGCTGGAAATCCTCCCGCTGCAACAACTTGCCCTGCACCTGGCACTGGCCCGCGGTGGCGACCCGGACCAGCCGCGGGGGTTGCGAAAGGTCACGGAGACGCTCTGACGCCGAGTGCTCGTGTTCAGTCGGGTCGAGGCGCCAGACGTTGCAGCACGGTGAAGAAGACGCGCCGCTCCTCGGCGCTCAGCTCGCCGAGCCACCGCTCCTCGCCGCGCTGAATGTCGGCCTGCACGGCGTCTTTGAGCCGGCGTCCGGCCGGCGTGATCGACAGCAGCCGAACCCGGCGGTCGTCGGGGTCGGGGGCGCGCTCGATGTAGCCGCGGTCCTGCAGGTCGTCGAGGGTGCGGATGATGCGGGTCTTGTCGGCGCCGATCGCCTGCGCCAGGACAGCTTGCGACCGCATCGGGGTCTCGTCGAGCGCCAGTAGCACGACGTAGCCCCACATCGAGATGCCGTGCGCGTCCAGCACAGGCTGTTCGGCAGCCATCAACTCACGCAACAGCGGCGCGAGCAACGCGGCGAGGTCAGGGCGCTTGACCGGCATCCGATCATCGTAGGCGTTGCCATATCGTATGCATCTGCTTACGATAAGCCCATGCGTACATTACCAACCGATCTTCTCACCGCCCATCGCCGTGCCATCCTCGCCTCGGTCGACGTCGTCAACACCGTTGGTCGTGCCGACCTGCGGCGCCCTACGCCCTGCGCGGCTTGGGATTTGGCCGACCTTCTAGCCCACATGACAGTCCAGCACCGCGGCTTCGCGGCCGCCGCCCGTGGCGGTGGCCAAGACCTTGCCCTCTGGACTCCGGTTCGCGACACGCAGGATCCTGTCGGCGCGTATGCCGTCGCCGCACACGACGTACTCGAAGCGTTTGCCGGCGCCGATCCCGAAAGCAACTTCGCGCTACCGGAATTGGGCACCTCGGTGCCGGCGGAGATGGCGATCGGATTTCACCTGATCGACTACGCGGTGCACGGCTGGGACGTCGCGGCCGGCCTCGGCGTTCCCTTCACACTGCCCGACGACGTCGTCGCCGCAGCCCTGCCCCTCGCCCTGGCCGTGCCCGACGGGGACTTCCGCAGCATGCCCAATGCGCCGTTCGGGCCGGCCAGGACCGCCGACAGCACAACGGATTTCGAGAGGCTACTCCGCCACCTGGGCCGGGACCCGCAATGGGGCCATGCGTCCGACGACGAGTCACGGCATGCCGTCCAGTAACAGATTGGGGACTTCCGGCCCTGTTATCAGCAACTTTGGCCACTGAGGTCACGTGCTACGGCATCGATACCGTCCGTTATATGACTTACGTTGTCGGACGGGAATGCGTTGACGTCACGGACATGTCCTGCGTGCAGGAGTGTCCGGTCGACTGCATCTACCAAGGCGATCGGGCGCTCTACATCAACCCGCGCGAATGTGTGGATTGCGGTGCCTGCAAACTGATTTGCCGAGTCGATGCGATCTACTACGATGCCGATCTGCCCGAAGACCAGCTCGCATACCTCGCCGACAACGCGGCATTCTTCGATGAGGTACTCCCCGGACGCGAGGCGCCGTTGGGCTCCCCCGGCGGCGCCAGTGCGCTCGGTCGCATCGGAGTGGACACCCCGATGGTGTCTGCCCTACCGCTTCGAGACTGAGTGCGATCAGCTGTACTCGACCGTGACCGGCGCGTGGTCCGACCAGCGCAGCGCATATGCCGCAGCCCGCTCCACCCGCGCCGCATGGGCTTTGGGCGCCAGCTTCGCGTTGGCCAGGTGGTAGTCGATGCGCCACCCGGCGTCGTTGTCGAAAGCCTTGCCGCGCCATGACCACCAGCTGTACGGCCCGGGGACCTCAGGGTGCAGCTCCCGGACCACGTCGGTCCAGCCGGACGCCATCAGCTCGGCCAACCACTGCCGCTCGCTGGGCAGGAACCCGGACTTCTTGACGTTGGCCTTCCACGCCTTCAGGTCCAGTTCCGTCGCGCAGATGTTCCAGTCGCCGCAGATCACCACGTCGCGGCGCTTGCGGGTCAGCTCGGCCATTCGGCCGGCGAGCGCCACCATGAAGCGCTCCTTCTCCACCTGCTTGTCGGTCTCGGCCTCACCGGTGGGTACGTAGACGCTGGCGACCGTGACGCCGTCGGTGTCGACCTCCACATACCGCCCGTGCGCGACGAATTCACAGTCCGGGCTGAGCCCCACCCGCACCGCGGTGATGGGGGCCCGCGACAGCACCGCCACCCCGTTGCGGCCCTTGGCAGACGGCTCGGCCGACGCCAGCTGCCAGCCCGCATCCAGCGCCGGCGCCAGGGCCTGCGTCAGCTGCGCGTCGTCGGCCCGCGTCTCCTGCAGGCAGATGACGTCGGACTTGGTGTCCTTCAGCCACGGCAGCAGCCCGAGGTTCTCCGCCGAGCGCTCTCTGACCGCGGCGCGGATGCCATTGACGTTGATGGTGGTGACGATCACGAAGCAGAACCCTAACGTCGGGGTACGACACGCTTGAAACGACGAACGTGAGCTTGTGTGCGAGAAATCGAGGAAATCTCGCACACAAGCTCACGTTCGAGGTGAATTACTCCTGAGCGGAAGCCAGCGCCGCGTTGAAGGTGGCGCTCGGCCGCATCACGGCCGTCGTCTTCTCCGGGTCCGGCGCGTAGTACCCGCCGATGTCGGCCGCGCTGCCCTGTGCCGCAGCCAGTTCCGCGACGATCTTCTCCTCGTTCTCGGCCAGCGTCTTGGCCAGCGGAGCGAACTTGGCCGCCAGCTCGGCGTCCTCGGTCTGCTTGGCCAGCTCCTGCGCCCAGTACATGGCGAGGTAGAACTGGCTGCCGCGGTTGTCCAGTTCGCCGGTGCGCCGCGACGGACTCTTGTTCTCGTCCAACAGCTTTCCGGTCGCGCTGTCGAGCGTCTTGGCCAGCAGCAGGGCCTTGGCGTCGTCGGTCTTGTTGCCCAGGTCCTCCAGGCTGGCGCCCAGGGCCAGGAACTCGCCGAGCGAGTCCCAGCGCAGGTGGTTCTCCTCGACCAGCTGCTGCACGTGCTTGGGTGCCGAACCACCGGCGCCCGTCTCGTACAGGCCGCCACCGGCCATCAGCGGCACGATCGACAGCATCTTGGCGCTGGTACCCAGCTCCAGGATCGGGAACAGGTCGGTGAGGTAGTCGCGCAGGATGTTGCCGGTCGCGGCGATGGTGTCCTGACCGCGCATGGCCCGCTCGATGGTGTGCCGCATGGCGCGTTCCTGCGACATCACGGAGATGTCGAGACCCTCGGTGTCGTGGTCCTTGAGGTAGGTCGCGACCTTCTTGCGCAGCTCGGCCTCGTGCGGACGCTCCTGGTCCAGCCAGAACACCACGGGCATGCCCGAGAGCCGAGCGCGGGTGACGGCCAGCTTGACCCAGTCGCGGATCGGCAGATCCTTGACGACCGGCATGCGCCAGATGTCGCCCTCTTCCACCGCCGTGGTCAGCAGGACCTCGCCGCTGTCGATGTCGACGATGTTGGCGATGCCGTCCTCGGGAATCTCGAAGGTCTTGTCGTGGCTGCCGTACTCCTCGGCCTTCTGCGCCATGAGACCGACGTTGGGCACGGTGCCCATGGTCCGCGGGTCGAACTGGCCGTGCGTCTTACAGAAGTTGATGATCTCCTGGTACATCCGGGAGAACGTCGACTCGGGGTTGACGGCCTTGGTGTCCTTGAGCTTTCCGTCGGCGCCGTACATCTTGCCACCGAGCCGGATCATGGCGGGCATCGAGGCGTCGACGATGACGTCGGACGGCGAGTGGAAGTTGGTGATGCCGCGAGCCGAGTCGACCATCGCCAGCTCGGGCCGGTGCTCGTGGCACTTGTGCAGGTCGTCGACGATCTCGTCATGCAGCGACTTGGGCAGCGTCGAGATCTTGTCGTACAGGTCCGAGAGCCCGTTGTTGACGTTGACGCCCAGCTCGTCAAAGAGCTTCTGGTGCTTGGCGAATGCGTCCTTGTAGAAGATGCGCACGGCGTGGCCGAACACGATCGGGTGGCTGACCTTCATCATGGTCGCCTTGACGTGCAGGGAGAACATGACGCCCGTCTTGTAGGCGTCCTCCATCTGCTCCTCGTAGAACTGGATGAGCGCCTTCTTGCTCATGTACATCGAGTCGATGATGTCGCCCGCGTCGAGCTTGACCTCGGGCTTGAGCTCAATTGTCTTGCCGGTCTTGGTCTTCAGCACCATCTTGACGCGGCGGTCCTTGTCGAGCGTCATGGACTGCTCGCCGTGGTAGAAGTCGCCGGTCTTCATGGTGGCGACGTGCGTGCGGGAGGCCTGCGACCACTCGCCCATGCTGTGCGGGTGCTTGCGGGCGTACTCCTTGACGGCCTTCGGGGCACGACGGTCCGAGTTGCCCTCGCGCAGAACAGGGTTCACCGCACTACCGAGACACTTGCCGTAGCGATCCTTGATCGCCTTCTCTTCGTCGGTCTTCGGGTCGCCCGGGTAGTCGGGCAGGTTGTAGCCCTTCTCCTTGAGCTCCTTGATCGCGGCGACCAACTGCGGCACCGAGGCGCTGATGTTCGGCAGCTTGATGATGTTGGTGTCCGGGAACTGGGTCAGCCGACCCAGCTCACCCAGGTTGTCGGGGACCTTCTGCTCATCGGTCAGGTAGTCGCTGAACTCGGCGAGGATGCGGGCCGCCACCGAGATGTCACTGGTCTGGACGTCGATACCGGCGGCGCCGGCGAAGGTGCGGACGACCGGCAGGAAGGCGTACGTCGCGAGCAGCGGCGCCTCGTCGGTCAACGTGTAGATGATGGATGGTTTCTCGCCACTCATGGTCACTCTCCCGGCGTCACGGACGGTACGTACGAAAATCTATGTCGAGTCCGGCGTCTGCACATGACTACCCCGTCGCACGACGGTTACGAAACTACCGTGACCGGCGGGGCGAGTTTCCGGTGGTCCGGTCTGTCGTGCACAGATCTGGATCGATACCGACAGGCTGCGCGAAGCGGACCGTCGACGACACGCCGTCTCCCGCCCACCGGACGGCACCAGCTAGCAGTTGCACAGCCTCTTGAGTTACCCTCGAGTCCGGTCATGAGTGCCAGCGTCAAGCCCCGGCTTGCTGGCCGGCAACCCTCCATCCGCGGTGGGGTGCCCCGGGAGACGACCAGGTTGAGCAGCCGTACATCGGCTGCGAGGCAAGCGCGGGTCCGCCACCACGGACCCGGATGACTGGGTGAGTGGAGGCTTCCTATGCGTCGCTGTCTGTGATTCGTGCGAGTTCGCGCACCCCTTCGTCGTACCTAAAAACTCACAGGAGACACCCCTAACATGACCACTGAGGCCATCGACCCCACCGCGCGCTGGAGCTTCGAGACGAAGCAGATCCACGCAGGTCAGAGCCCCGACAGCGCGACCAATGCCCGGGCGCTGCCGATCTACCAGACGACGTCGTACACGTTCCGCGACACCGACCACGCCGCCGCGCTGTTCGGGCTGGCCGAGCCGGGCAACATCTACACCCGCATCATGAACCCGACCACCGACGTGGTCGAGCAGCGCGTCGCCGCGCTCGAGGGTGGCGTGGCCGCGCTGTTCCTGTCGTCCGGACAGGCTGCCGCGACCTTCGCGATCCTGAACATCGCCGGCACCGGCGACCACGTCGTGGCCTCGCCGCGGCTGTACGGCGGCACCTACAACCTGCTGCACTACACGCTGCCCAAGCTCGGCGTCGACGTCAGCTTCGTGGCCGACCCCGACGACCTCGATTCGTGGCGCGCCGCCGTCCGGCCGAACACCAAGGCCTTCTTCGCCGAGACCATCTCCAACCCGAAGATCGACATCTTGGACATCCCGGGTGTCTCGGGCGTCGCGCACGACAACGGCGTGCCGCTGATCGTCGACAACACCGTCGCCACCCCGTACCTGATCCAGCCGCTGGCCCACGGCGCCGACATCGTCGTGCACTCGGCCACCAAGTACCTGGGCGGCCACGGCTCGGCGATCGCCGGCGTCATCGTCGACGGTGGCACCTTCGACTGGACGGGCGGCAAGTTCCCGGGCTTCACCGAGCCCGACCCGAGCTACCACGGTGTGGTGTTCGCCGACCTGGGCGCACCGGCCTACGCGCTCAAGGCGCGCGTGCAGCTGCTGCGCGATCTGGGCAGCGCCGCCGCTCCCTTCAATTCCTTCCTCATCGCGCAGGGATTGGAAACGCTGTCTCTGCGCGTTGAACGCCATGTGTCCAACGCGCAGAAGGTCGCCGAGTACCTCGAGGGCCGCCCGGACGTGCTCTCGGTGAACTACGCCGGCCTGCCGTCGTCCCCGTGGTACGAGCTGGGCCGCAAGCTGGCCCCCAAGGGCACCGGTGCGGTGCTGTCGTTCGAACTGACCGGCGGCGTCGAGGCCGGCAAGGCGTTCGTGAACGCGCTGACGCTGCACAGCCATGTCGCCAACATCGGTGATGTCCGATCGCTGGTGATCCACCCGGCGTCGACCACGCACCAGCAGCTGACCGCCGAAGAGCAGCTGGCCTCGGGAGTCACCCCGGGCCTGGTGCGGCTGGCTGTCGGCATCGAGGGCATCGAAGACATCCTCGCCGACCTGGAGCAGGGCTTCGCTGCTGCTGGATCGGTGGGGGGTGCCGACCGAAAGGCGGCATTGGTGTGACGATTATCGACGTGCCCGTGTCTGACATCTCCGCAGCGCCGCTGCTGCCTGCCGAAGGCGAGACCGGTGTAGTGAACATCGGCTCGCTGACGCTGGAGAGCGGCATCGTGCTGCCCGACGTGTCCATCGCGGTGCAGCGCTGGGGTGAGCTGTCCCCCGCCGCCGACAATGTCGTGATGGTGCTGCACGCGCTGACCGGTGACTCCCATGTCACCGGGCCGGCCGGGCCGGACCATCCGACGGGCGGTTGGTGGGACGGCGTCGCCGGTCCGGGTGCCCCGATCGATACCGACCGCTGGTGCGCCATCGCCACCAACGTGCTCGGCGGCTGCCGTGGGTCGACGGGCCCCAGCTCGCTCGCTCCCGACGGAAAACCCTGGGGCTCAAGGTTTCCCGCCATCACCGTGCGCGACCAGGTGAACGCCGACCTGGCGGCCCTGGCCGCTCTCGGCATCACCCAGGTGGCCGCGGTCGTCGGCGGCTCGATGGGCGGCGCGCGGGCGCTGGAATGGCTTGTGGGACACCCCGACACGGTGCGGGCCGGGCTGGTGCTGGCGGTCGGCGCCCGTGCCACCGCGGACCAGATCGGCACGCAGTGCGCACAGGTCGCGGCCATCAAGGCCGATCCGAACTGGGCCGATGGCGATTACTACCTGACGGGCCTGACCCCGGACGACGGCATCCAGATCGCCCGCCGGTTCGCGCACCTGACCTACCGTGGCGAGAAGGAACTCGACGACCGGTTCCGCAACACCGCGCAGAACCATGAAAAGAGTTCCAGCGACGGCCTTTACGCCGTCGAGAGCTATCTGGAGTACCAGGGCCGCAAGCTGGCCGCACGGTTCGACGCGGGCACCTACGTCGCGCTGACGGACGCGCTGAGCAGTCACGACGTCGGGCGCGGACGCGGCGGGGTGGCCGCGGCGCTGGGGTCTTGTCCGGTGCCGGTAATCGTCGGGGGCATCACCTCCGACCGGCTGTATCCCATTCGGCTGCAGGAGGAACTGGCCGCGTTGCTGCCGGGCTGTCCGGGTCTCGAGGTCATCGAGTCCGACTACGGCCACGACGGTTTCCTGGTCGAGACCGACAAGGTGGGCCTGCTGATCCGCCAGACCCTGGACTTGGCGTCCCGGTGACGGGCGAACGCTCGCTGTCCTTCGGGGAGCAGGCCGCCGCGTACGAACGCGGACGGCCGTCCTACCCGCCGGAGTCCATCAATTGGCTGCTGCCCGCGGGTTCCGTCGACGTCCTCGACCTCGGCGCCGGTACCGGCAAGCTGACCGTCCGGCTGGCCGAGCGCGGTCTGGCGGTCACTGCCGTCGACCCAATCCCCGAGATGCTCGAGGTGCTCAGCGGGTCGTTGCCGTCGGTGCCTGCACTGCTCGGCACGGCCGAGGAAATCCCGTTGCCGGACAACAGTGTCGACGCGGTCCTGGTCGCGCAGGCCTGGCACTGGTTCGACCCGGAACGGGCTGCGGCCGAAGTGGCACGGGTGCTGCGCCCGGGCGGCCGGCTGGGTCTGGTCTGGAACATCCGCGACGAGCGGCTGGGCTGGGTCAAGGAACTGAACCGCATCATCGGCTGCGAGCACGACCCGTCGGCCGACTCCCTGTGCGGCGACTTCACCGACATCGAGACCCACCGCTTCGAGTGGACGAGTTACCTTACGCCGCAAGCGCTTCTGGACCTCGTCGCGTCCCGGAGTTACTGCATCACCTCGCCCGCCGACGTACGCCGCAAGGTGCTGGGCGAGGTGCGCGAGCTGCTGAGCACACATCCGGCACTGGCCAGCAGCACCGGATTGGCGTTGCCGTACGTTACGCACTGCGTGCGGGCGACCCTGGCCTAGGCGCCCGGTTCACCAGGAGTCAGAAATCCGCCGATGACCGCGGTGCCCGGGCCGACGTGCGCGCCGGGGCCGGGTACCGCCGTCGTCGTCAGCGCCCCGAGCTCCCCGCCACATTCGGCACAGACGGCCTTTGCCGTTGTGACACAGCCGCATTCATCGTGAACAAGTAGCGCCGGTGGTCCGCTCTCGCCGGCCGTCCACTTGTCACCCCACGCGAGCAGGGTCGCGGTCACCGGGTAGAGGTCGCGCCCCTTGTCGGTGAGGACGTACTCGAAACGCGGAGGCGCACTCTGGTATTGGCGCCGTGTCACGATCGCGTGGCGCTCCAGGTCCTCCAGGCGCGCGGCCAGCACGTTCGATGCGATGCCGAGGTCACGGCGGATGTCTTCGAACCGGGCCATTCCCGCGAACAGGTCGCGCAGCACCAGGGCCGTCCACCGTGGGCCCACGATGTCGAGCGTCCGCGCGATCGAGCAGGAGATGTCGCCGAAGGACTGTTTGGACACTGCACAAGGGTAGTCCATTGCTTTCTGCAATGGACTCTGATTGAGTGGGTTGCAAATAACAAGTGACGCTCAGGGGGTCCTGATGACGACAAGCACAGATTCCGTCGCGACGTTCTGCGCGGCCACCCGCAGCGGTGACGTCGACCGCTTCATCGCCGCACTCGCACCCGACGCCGAGCTGATCTCCCCACTGTCCGGGCGCATGGTGTTCCGCGGCCGCGACGACCTCCGCGTCCTGCTGACCGCCGTCTACGCGGGGATGCGAAACCTGGAGTGGGAGAACGTCATCGGCGACGGTCCCACGCGCGTCGCGGTGAGTCGCGGACGCATCGCGGGACTGACCATCACCGATGCCCTGGTGTTCGAACTCGACGATGCCGGGTTGATCCGGCGGCTGCGACCGCACCTGCGGCCGTGGCTTGCGGTGACGGTCTTCGCCCTACTGCTCGGCCCCAGGCTCGCCGCCCGCCCCGGCGTCGCGCGCCGCGCGCTCAGTCGCTGATCTCGACCGGGCCGAACCAGCGCTCCAATGCTGCGCGCAGGTCACCGGCATCCGCCGCGGCGAAAGTGTCTGCCGCCCAAGCGACATAGCCGTCGGGCCGGATCAGCATCGCGGCGGGCCCGTCCGCCATGGCGGCCTCCACCGTGTCGACGCGGCGCTCCCACGGTGCGGCGGCCGCGGCCACCGCGCCGCCGGACAAGTCGAGGACCACGCCTCGACCGCTGTGTAGCAGGTCGGTGAGCCGGCGCCCGTCGTCCAACGTCTCGTCCGGCACCATGAATCCGGTGAGGCGGTGGGTGGTGCCGCCCATCTCGTAGCGCACGTCGGCCCCCGCCAGTAGTCCGGCCATATGCGCGGTGGCGTCGGGCAGCTGGAAGAGTTCACCGAGAAGCGTGCGCAAGGCGCGCACCTCGGGTCCGGGCGCGGTGAGCGCGATCTGCGCCAGAGAGTGCATCATGACGCGCTCGCCGACCGGATAACGCTCGGACTCATACGTGTCGATCAACGCCTCGGGCGCCCAGCCGTTGATGACCGCCGCCAGCTTCCAGCCCAGATTCAGGGTGTCCTGCAGACCGAGATTGAGCCCCGGACCACCCATCGCCGAATGCACGTGTGCGGCATCACCGATCAGCAGAATGCGGCCGGACCGGTACGCGTCGGCCTGCCGGGTGTTCTGGCCGTCGACGCGGCGCTTCGCGAACGGACCGGGCCCGGCCGGCACGTCGAACGGCACGTCGACCCCGAGTACCCGGCGCAGGCTCTGCCTCAGCTCGTCGTAGGTCAACTCCCCCGGCGCGTCGTCCGCCAGCGAACCGAACTCCAGGGTGCCCAGCATCGGCGGATCTCCGTGCGCCTCGAAGAAGATCACCATGCCGGAGTCATAGCGGTTGTGCCCGAACGGAACCCGGCCGAAGCCTGGTACATCGAGCTCGCCGTCGGCGGTACGGAACTCGTCAGCGATGTGCACATGCGCCAGCCGGGCCACCGTCGGGGACGTGTGCCCCGGGAAGCCGATACCCGACTGCTTGCGGACAGTGCTACGGCCGCCGTCGGCACCCACCAGCCAATCGGCGTGCAGTACATAGGGGCCGTCGGGCGCGGCCACATCGACGGTGACGCCGTCAGGTCCGGCCGACAGCGCGGTCACTGCGTGCCCCCATCGCACCTCGACCCCGAGAGCCTGTGCCCGCTCGTACAGCAGCTGGACCAACCGCGGCTGCTTCATCAGCACAGCACGCATCGGATTGTCTTCGACACCAACAAAATTCAGCGGCAGGCCGGAGAACATCCAGCCGTAAGCGGGTTGCGGCGCGTTGGGATCGCCCGTGAACGCCTGGTAGAGGCCACGCATGTCGAGCTGCCGGATCACCTGTCCGACAAGGCCGTTCGCTTTGGGCTCGTCGCCGGGTCCGGGCAGCGCGTCGAGGATGACCGGTTTGATGCCGGCGAGGGCCAGTTCACAGGCCATCATCAGGCCGTTGGGTCCGGCGCCGGAGATCACGACGTCAGCGGGCATGGTCACTCCTTCGTTCTGGTCGGTTCGGGCAGTCCCGCGATGACGGCGTCGAAACCCGCGCGCATCAGCTGGGTGATGGACACGGGCGGATCGGCGTTCGCGTACGCCTCCATCGCGGTGTCCCCGATGGCGCGCACCACGGCCACCACCAGGCGCGGGTACATGTCGTCGGGGCCCAAACCCGTTCGGTCGGCGATGGCCGCCACCCAGTCCTGGTAGAGTATCTGCGGCACCGCGTTACGAACTTCGGTTCGCATCATGAGTTTTCGCACTTCGACGAGCTCGCGGCGGTCCGGAATGAGATCGGCACCGGTGATGTCGACCATCTCCTCCTCGAGGGTGCCCGTCACGGCCTCGATGATCGATGTCCACAGCGGCTCATCGACCGGCCGCGACCGAAACACCGCGACACTGCGCCGCATCCGCTCGGCGATGCGGTAGGCCAGCGCCTCGTACTTACCGGCGAAGTAGTTGTTGAACGTCCGCAAGGACACTCCCGCCAGCGCCGCGATCTCCTCGCGCGTGACGGCGTCCAGCCCGCCGCGGTCGAACGCCAGTTGCAGCGCCGCATCACTGAGCGCCCGACGGGTGTCGAGCTTCTTTCGTTCGCGCAGACCGGTGTCAGCTGATTCGGACATGCCGCCACCGTACCGATAATTTTGCACACCGGGCAACTTTGCCCAGCGGGCAATTTCCTGTGAATATGGCTGACTCAAGTCATTGACTCAGGTCAGTAAAGCGGGTACAACTTGAGCCACCATGACCCGCGACACCGCCAAACCTTCGCTGCGAGAAGCCAAACGGCGGGAAACCCGCCAGCGCGTCCTCGATGCCGCGATCACCGAGTTCAAGCGCGCGGGAATGGCAGATGCCGATGTCGGGGTCATCATCAGATCGGCCGGCGTCGCACATGGCACGTTCTACTTCCATTTCCCGACGAAGGAGCACGTGCTCTTCGAGCTCGAACGCCAAGCGGAGGAGACGGCCGGCCGCGAGCTCGCCGCGTTCCTGCAGACCCCGCACACCCTCGAAGAGGCACTGAACGAGGTGGTCCGGGTCATCGTGGCCGTCGAACAGCGGCTCGGCCGACTGCTCTTCAAAGACGTACTGGCCCTGCACTTTTCCTCGAACCGCCCGCTCGACGACGAATGGACCGATCACCGGGTGATCGTGTTGGTGGTCCACGAGATCGAACGGGCCCGCCAGGCCGGTGAGGCCGATGCGGATGTCGACGCGTTCCACAGCGCGGTCTACTTCCTGCTCAGCCTCTATGCCCTGCTGACCACGAGTCGCGGTGCGGACCAGGTCCGCACCGCCCTGCTGGACAACTTCGTCCACACCGCGCTGCGAGGTATCGCGGCCCGATAACCGGAGGAGACACCATGTGGCAGGAGATCACCCGTCTCGCCATCGCGTGGGGCGCCATGGCCGCCCTCATCGCGTTCTGGTACTGGATGTTCTCGAACATCGGCACGTTCTGAACCGGCCGGTCCGCCAGTGTCTCGATTGATCGCCGCCGCAGAGCTCGAACGCGCCTGCGCGTTGACCGCGGTGGCATTGTCCGGGCGACGACGGGCCGGGGTGCGGCTGATCTCCGGCGACCTGCGCCACTTCGGTTTGAGCGCAAGCCGTTCCGTCGTCCACGTCCCCTACCCGGCACCGGCACCCGACTGGTCGCTGCGGACCTACACATGTGGTGTTGCCCTGCAGTGCGCACCGTCGAAAGACCGCATCGCGCAGTACCCACTGCACCAGTTGTCCGAGCGCGAACTCGCTGCGCTCCGCCTGGTCGAGGGTGCGGTGGCACTGGGTTGGGTGGCCGGGCGTTGGCCCGGCCTGCTTCCCGAAGCGCGTCGGGTGCTGCCCGAACTGGAGCCGGCCGACCCGGACCTCTGTGCAACCGAAATCCTGTCCCGCACAGATATCTTGGCGCAGTCCCGGGAACGACTGCCCGATTATCCGCTGCTCGGCGCACCGCCGCTGAGCGCGGCCGCCACCCGCACGCTGGCGAGCGCGATCCGGCGCACCCTCGGCCGTATGCCGTGGTCGTCAACCCGCTCGGACACCCAACGGTTGATGTCGATCCCGGTCGGCGGCGAGGGCGGCGTGCGCAACGCCAACCTGCCACCGGCCAGCCGACCCCAGGACGACGACCTCGACGTCCGGCCCGACCAACGTGCGGGAATCCCCTACCCCGAATGGAATTCGTGGCGTGGCCAGTTCCTGCCCGACCACGTCGCGGTCCTGGAACGGCGACAGACCCGCCACGACCGCCGCGGTGGCGCGTCGCCCGACATCCGGCGCTGGTTCGATGAGCCGACCTACCGCACGATGGTCAACCGACTGGAGGACGGCAGCGACCTCGATGTCGACGCCTACGTCGCGGCCTATGCGGACGGTCGCGCTGGGTCCCAGCAGGAGCCGAAGGTGTTCCGCGCCTTGCTGCCCAGTGCGCGCGACACCGTCACCGCCGTACTGATGGACGGCAGCTCGTCGCTGGGTATCCATCAAGGCCGGGTGTTCGACCTCGAATTGGCTTGTGCCGACGCTCTTTCCCGAGCCATGACCGTGGCCCGCGAGCGCCACGGCATCTTCGTCTTCAGCGGAAACACCCGCCATCGCGTCGAGGTTCGATGCCTGAAAGACTTCAGCGACAACCACTTTGCGCTGCCCAGCAGGTCCGGCCTGGTGACCGGTGGGTACACCCGACTCGGCGCGCCGATCCGGCACGTGACCAGCCGCCTCCTGACCCAGCCCGCGCAGCGTCGAGTTCTCATCGTGATCGGCGACGGGCTCATCTCCGACGAAGGCTACGAAGGCCGGTACGCCTGGGCCGACGTCGCACACGCCGTCGCTGAAGCCGACGAGGCGGGCGTCGGGGTCTATTACCTGGGCCTGGGACCGGTCCGGGTCGATCCGTTGCCCGAAGTGTTCGGCTCCCGCCGATCCCGGCGGATCCGCCACATCGAGGAACTTCCCCGTGTTCTGGCGCACGTACACCGAGAGTTGGTATCCGCATGACCGATTCGCCATACCTGCCGGCCGGCGACGAGGTGATCACGTTCAGTCAGGCGTATCAGCGTCGGCTGCCGGTCATGCTCACCGGACCGACGGGCTGCGGCAAGACGCGCTTCGTCGAGCACATGGGCAGCGTGTTGGGACGGCCCGTAGTCACCATCAGCTGTCATGACGACCTCACCAGTTCAGACCTGGTCGGCCGGTTCGTCGTCGCCGGCGGTGATGTGCTCTGGACCGACGGCCCACTGACCCGCGCCGTCAAAGATGGCGCCATCTGCTATCTCGACGAGGTGGTGGAGGCGCGCCATGACTCGCTGGCGATCCTGCATTCACTGACCGACCACCGCCGCACCCTCTATCTGGACCGCGCCGGCGAAGTGGTGCCGGCACCCGATTCCTTCCTGCTCGTCTGCTCGTACAACCCCGCGTACCGGCATTCACTCAAGGACCTCAAACCGTCGTTCCGGCAGCGCTTCGTCACCATCGCGATGACCTATCTGCCACCCGACCGCGAGGCCGAAGTACTCGTGGGCGAAACCGGTATCGACATCGGCGCCGCATCGCGGCTCGTGCAGTGCGCCAACAGCATTCGCCAGGCCGACGACGCCTTCCATTTCGAGCCGCCGTCGACCCGCGTGCTGGTCTCGGCGGCGCACCTTGTCGCCGCGGGTGCCGACGAGATGTCGGCCGCCGAAGCCGCGGTACTGGCCCCGCTGAGCAGCGACGGCGCCATCAGCGAAGGCCTACGGGAGATCGCAGCTGCGTGCCTGCAACCCGCGGGCATCCGCTGACCACCAATGTCACAGTCAGAAAGGGAGTTTCACGACCATGAATGAGCAGGACCGCAAACGCAAACGGGCGCTGATCGTCTTCCAGCTTTTCGCCTACGGCTGGCTACTGGCGATGTTCCTGATCCAGCTGCACATGTCGATCGTCCGTGGCTGGTGGTCACTGTGAGTTCGACGACCATCCCCACGGTCGGTTACGACCAGCACCACGACGAATCCCGGCAAGCGCAACGGCAGGCCGACCGCTGGCTGATCACCGGCACGCTGTTGATGGGGTCGATGTTCATCGGGTTCGTCGGGCTGCCGTTCTTCCTGCGCGGCGTCTGGCTGCAACGGCGCGCGCAGAAGGCCGGACTGTCGGTGCGGCCGATCATCGTGACGCTCATCGGCTATCTGGTGATCCTCGACGCCGCGCTCAACAGCATCGGGTGGTCGTTGGATCTGCTGGCCAATCACACGCTGCTGAACCGCACCATCATCACGGCGTGGGGCAACATGTTCGACGCCGGATACTTCTGGCACTACAACGAACTGTGGATCGGCGGAGCCGGCGCGCCGGGCGAAAAAGCCTGGGAGGTCGCGCTGATCCTGACAGTGTTCACCATGCGCATCGCGGCCGGCATCGCGTTCCTGCAGATGAAGCGGTGGGGGCACCAGTGGCTCATCATCACCTGCTGGTTCGGCATCGTCATCTGGATCGGTTACACGTTCAACATGACGATGTTCGCCGACATCCGTTACGCCGGTGTGGTTTTCCCCGTCGTCGGCTGGTGGTTGTACGACATCTTCTACATCACGCCGTTCCTGGCCATCCCGTATCTGCACACCGTCAATCGCGAAATCTTCAGCGACTAAAGGAATTCCATGACCACCACCGAAGCCGAATCCACGCCGGCCCTCCCCTTGGGCACCACACCCGTCTACGCCAACATGCACAAGTGGCTCAAGCGCGGGCTCTTCATCTGCCTGTTCGGCCTCGTCATCGAGGGGTCGTTCACCATGCCGGCGCTGGCCGTCTGGTACGGCTGGCCGACGTTGTCGTTCAGAGAGATCTGCAGCGAGTTGATGAAGGTGCGCTACTCCGACGACACCGTGGAATGCAAGTTTCCCTACGACTTTTCAGGTGCGCCATTCGGTGGGCCTGCCGAGGCGACCGGGCAGAAAACCGCCCAGGACACCTGGGGCGTGCAGCCGGTGCCGCACTACCACCGGCTCGGTTTCCGCGAGCTGGTGCAGATTCACGAAGATCGGCTCGCCCGCACCGGCGGTCACTGACAGCGATTTGTGCACGGTTTTCCGCGGCTACCGCGGAAAACCGTGCACAAATCCCAGAGATCAGAAGGCGTAGGCGCCGAATCGGCCCCAGGCGACGAACAGGGCGAGACCCAGCAGGACCACGTTGACGGCGACATTCGGGTACTCCTTGCGCCGGCCGTGCACGACGATCGCGCCGACCATGACCACCGCCAGGCCGAGGGCGGCCAGCGGGGTGAGTACCGGGAGGATGTGCACGAGCGGCGGCACGATCAGGCCGATCGCGCCGGCCACTTCGGCCGCGCCGATACCGCGGATGGCGTTCGGGTCCACGTCGGCGAGTCCGCCGAGGCCCTGCGCGACCAGCTTCTCCTTGGGAAGGACCAGCTTCATGATGCCGCTTCCGGCGAAGACGAAGGCCAGTACGCCGGCGACGATCCACAGTGCGGTGTTCATGTTGCGCTCCTCAGGGCTGAAGTTTCACGGTCGGAATGACTCGACCGAATTAAACGGACTTTAGTCCGATTCAATTCCCCGCGCGAGTGCGACATGAACGCGTCGCCGCTAGATCGGGGCGACGCGGTCGGCCCAGGGCATCGCCTCCTCGAGTTGAGCGGCCAGCTTGATGAGCAGCGATTCACCTCCGAGCGGAGCCACGAACTGGACACCGAGCGGCAGCCCGTCGGCGGTCCAGTGCAGCGGCAACGAGATGGCCGGGCGGCCGGTCAGGTTCGCCAACTGCGTATACGGCACCCAGCCCAGGTTCTTCTCCACCATGTCGTCGACGATCTTCGTGTATCGCAGGAAGGATGCGGTGCGGGTCTTGAGCAGCACGTCGACCGCGGGCCGCAGGGCGGCCGGCAGGTCGAACTCGCCGATCTTCGGGGGCGGTGTCGCCAGCGTCGGCGTCAGTAGCAGGTCGTAGGACTCGAAGAACGTGGTGAGCCGGCGGGCATGGTCGTGGCGCCGTTGCACAGCGGCCACGTAGTCGACGCTGCTGGTCGCGCGTCCGAGTGCCGCCATGATCAGCGTCTCGCGCTCGAACGCGTCGTCGCCCGCACCCGTCAGTCGTTTGGCATCGGCGACCTCCCAGGCCAGAAACACAAACCAGGTGAGCAGGAAGTCCCGCGCCAACTCACCGTCGTCGAACGGCGCCTGCGGCAATTCCTCCACGTGGTGGCCGAGCTCGGTCAGGGTGCGCACCGTCGCCTCCACCGCCGCGAACGCCTCAGGGTGCGGCGTCGGCGTGATCGCCGCGGGCACCCGGACGCCGATCCGCAGTTTCGCCGGGCGCTCCCCCGCAGCCGACGCGAACGTCGACGTCGGCATCCCCGGAACAAAGGCCCCGCCAGGCTCGCCGCCGCTGATGACGTCGAACATCGCGGCGGTGTCGCGCACCGTCCGCGAGACCACCCCCTGCACTGCTGCGCCGTGCATCATCTCGCCGCTGCCGGGGCCGAAGGGGGTCAGCCCGCGTCCGGGCTTCAGCCCGACCAGTCCGCAGCAGGCCGCCGGGATGCGCGTTGATCCACCACCGTCGTTGGCCCCGGCGCAGGGCACGATTCCCGCGGCGACCGCGGCGGCCGAACCGCCCGACGAGCCGCCCGGCGTTCGCGTCAGATCCCACGGATTGCGCGCGGGACCCCAGACCTCGGGTTCGGAAATGGCCTTCGCCCCGAACTCCGGCAGATTGGTCTTGCCGAAGATCACCAACCCGGCGTCGAGCCAGCGCTGCACGATCGTCGCGTGTTCCGTGGCCGGCAACGCCTTCAACGACCGGGAGCCGTGTGAGCTCGGCAAGCCCGCGTAGTCCTGCGCCAGGTCCTTGATCAGGAACGGCACACCCGCGAAGGGACCACTGAGCTCGTCCGACGGCAACGCGGCGGGCACATCGCGGACGATGGCATTGATCTTGGGATTCACCGCTGCGGCCCGGTCCTGGGCCAGCGTCAGCAATTCCGCCGGCGACACCTCGTTGTCGGCGACCAGCTTCGCCAGCCCGGTGGCGTCGTATCTGCGGTACTCATCGAAGTTCACGAGTGTGATCCTCGGTCCGGCCGGGAAGTCGCTCTTGACATATCGAGACACGGATTTCGACACTGACGAGCGTGGACGAGTCGATCAGAGCCAGCGTGCTGCAGGACTTCGCCCCGTTCATCCGCGAACTCTCCGGCGATCCCGACCGGTTGTACCGGCAGAGCGGGCTGGACCCGGATGCATTGCACGATGCCGAAACGATGGTCCCCCTCGACGCGGTCGCGCTCCTCCTCGAGAACGCCGCCCGGCAGCACCGGCTGCCCACGCTCGGCCTCCGACTGGGCAGCCGTCAGGACCTGTCGATATTGGGCCTGCTCGCCGTGGTCGTGCAGAACAGCGACACGGTGTACGAGGCGACGGCCAACGCATCCCGGTACCTGTTCTTTCACAGCCCCTGCTACGAGTTGGTCATCGAAGACCCCAGCCCGCATCTGCCCGGCTGCATCACGGTACGTTTCGACGTCCAACTCGAGCGCGCGGTCCCACAGCGGCAGTTGATCGATGCGTACCTGTCGTCGACATACCGGATGGCACAGAGCCTTTCACCGATTCCACTGCGCCTGCAAGGCGTGTCCCTCCCACACTCGCCGGTCGGAGCGCGCAGTGCCTACCGTTCCCATTTCGATGCGCCTGTCGCTTTCGAACAGCCCTACGCGGCAATACATTTGGAGCGCGATCTGCTGCACGCCCGAATCCAGTCCATCAAGCCGCACCTGCGCAGCCAGGCGATCGCGTACATCGCCGCCCGTTATCCCGCAGCCGGACAAAGCCTTTCGGAACGCGTACAGCACACATTGAAGAGCACCATCGGAGCCAATCGGGGCACCAAGGCGGAGATCGCCGATCTGCTCAACATGCATCCCCGTACGTTGCAGCGGCGACTGTCAGACGAGCACGCCACGTTCGAGGACATCCGGGCCAATGTCTACCGGTCGGCGACGCGGCGGTTGCTGCTCGAAACTGAGCTCCCCCTGAGTCAAGTCGCGGCCGTCCTCGGCTACTCCGAACAGTCGTCCATGACGAGGTCGGTCAAGCGCTGGTTCGGGGTCACCCCGGCACAGCTGCGCAAGGACGGCCCGGTCGCGCTGCTTCCGACGGCGTGAGGCACCGGCCTCGGGCCAAAAGCTAGGCCGTGCCCAACGGATTGATGGTCCACGCCACGTACAGCATGACGGCGCTGACCGACGCTGTTGTCGCGACGTCGATGATCCGGCTGCGCACCACGAGCAGGCCGGCACGGTCATCGGTCAGCAGCAGCCGCATGATCGCCGCGATCCCGACGCCGATCGCCATCACGAGCGCCCCGCGGCGCCAGTAGCCGCCGACCACCAACGCGAAAGCCACCACGAAGAACACGCCCACCGACAGGATCGGCCATTGGCCGGCGAATACCTTCCGGGCGAATTCCTTTGCGGTCAAGACAGTTTCGCCTCTTCAGCCTCGACCACGTTGGCCAGCAGGAAAGCCCGGGTCAGCGGTCCGACACCGCCAGGGTTGGGCGACACGTGACCGGCCACATCCCACACGTCGGGGTGGACGTCGCCGGCGAGCTTGCCGTCGACCCGGCTGACCCCCACGTCGACGACGGCCGCGCCCGGCTTGACCATGTCGGCAGTCAGCATGTGCGGCACACCGACCGCCGCGATGATGATGTCGGCCTGCCGGGTCAGTGCCGGCAGATCACGAGTTCCGGTGTGGCACAACGTCACTGTCGCGTTCTCCGAACGCCGCGTGAGCAGCAGGCCCATCGGCCGGCCCACGGTGACGCCGCGGCCGATCACCACGACATGCGCACCGGCGATCGGCACCTCGAAACGGCGCAGCAGGTGCACGATGCCGCGCGGCGTGCACGGCAGCGGTGCGGGCTCGTTCAGCACCAACCGACCCAGATTGGTCGGGTGCAGCCCGTCGGCGTCCTTGTCGGGGTCGATGCGCTCCAGCGCGGCGTTCTCGTCGAGATGCTTGGGCAGCGGCAGCTGCACGATGTAGCCCGTGCACTCCGGGTTGGCGTTCAGCTCGTCGATGACGGCGTTCAGCTCGGCCTGACTGATGTCGGCGGGCAGGTCCCGGCGGATCGAGTTGATGCCGACCTTGGCGCAGTCGGCGTGCTTGCCGCGCACGTAGGCGTGTGAGCCCGGGTCGTCGCCGACCAGCACCGTGCCCAGACCCGGCGTCCGGCCGGCAGCAGTCAAGGCCGCCACCCGCTTGGTCAGGTCAGTGAAGATCTCGTCGCGTGTGGCCTTGCCGTCCAGCGTGATTGCACCCACGACGAACATTGTGTCAGGCCCGCGGGAACCGCCGTTGACACCACCCAGGACGGCGTGGTCAGCTGCGGAAGTGAACACCCAGCCCAATGTGTCCACTGACGTCTTCAGTGCGGCCAAGCTCGGTCCGATCACGTTGCGGAATCGGGTGATCAAGGCGGCGACGTTCGAGGCGGCGACCCCGGACGCGCTGGTCACCGACGATCTGATCCGCTATCACCGGCTGCCGGCCGCCGGTGGGGTGGGGATGACCACGGTCGCCTATTGCGCGGTGTCCCCGGGTGGGCGTACCGATGGGTGGCAGTTGTGGATGCGTCCCGAGGCCGTGCCCGGGCTGCGCAGACTCACTGATGCGGTGCACGGCGAGGGGGCGGCGATCAGCGCGCAGATCGGGCACGCCGGCCCGGTCGCCAACCCCCGCACCAACAAAGCCACAGCGCTGGCCCCGGTGCGGTTCTTCAACCCGCTGTCGATGCGCTTCGCCAAAAAAGCCACCCGCGCCGACATCGACGCGGTGATGGCCGCACACGCGAACGCCGCCACACTCGCGATCGACGCCGGGTTCGACGCCGTCGAAGTCCACTTGGGCCACAACTACTTCGCCTCCTCCTTCCTGTCGCCGTTGATCAACAAGCGCCGCGACGAGTTCGGCGGCTCCCTGCACAACCGGGCCAAGGTGGCCCGCGGCACCGTGGCCGCCGTACGCGAGGCCGTCGGGGATCAGATCGCGGTGATCGCCAAACTCACCATGACCGACGGCGTGCGCGGCGGCATCCCCCTCGAGGAGTCCCTGCAGACCGCCCAGTGGCTGCAAGAAGACGGCAACCTCGATGCCCTCGAGCTCACCGCGGGCAGCTCGCTGGTGAACCCGATGTACCTGTTCCGCGGCGACGCCCCGGTCAAGGAGTTCGCCGCCAACTTCAAGCCCCCGCTGCGTTGGGGCATCCGGATGAGCGGACACAAGTTCTTCCGCGAGTATCCGTACCGGGAGGCGTTCCTGCTCGAGCAGGCCCGCCAGTTCCGGGCCGAACTGTCGATGCCGCTGATCCTGCTGGGTGGCATCACCAACCGCGACACGATGGATTTGGCCATGGCCGAAGGGTTCGAATTCGTCGCGATGGGCCGGGCCCTGCTGGCCGAACCTGACCTGCTGAACCGCATCCAGGCCGACAACACCACGAAATCAGGCTGCACACACTGCAATCTGTGCATGCCCACCATCTACACCCGGACCCACTGCGTGGTCACCGGCAAGCCGTACTGACCCGGCTGGTCCCCAGGAAAGTCCCCGGCAACGGATAGAGTTGCCTTCGATGACTGGACCAGCCGCACTGCCAGCGCTAACCGTTCGCCATGACGCCACCACGCGCACGTTCGCCCCGGGAAACGACGTCGTCGTCGGCCGCGATCTGCGCGCCGACTTCCGCGTCGCCCACCCGCTGATCTCGCGCGCACACCTGATGCTGCGTTTCGATCACGGCCGCTGGGTCGCGGTCGACAACGGCAGCCTCAACGGCATGTACGTCAACGGGCAGCGTGTCCCGGCCGCCGATCTGCACAACGGCTCGGCGGTGAACATCGGTAACCCCGACGGACCGCTGCTGACCTTCGAGGTCGGCCAGCACCTGGGCCCGGCCGGCACGCCGCCGACGACGTCCATGCCCGTCACCCCGACGCCGTCGACCAACCACCGACCCAGCGCGACGTGGCCCAGCCAGCAGCCGTACACCCCACCGTCGGCGGCGCAGCAGCGCTACCCGAGCGGCCCCCAGACCTTCAGCCCGTCGGGTCCGCAGCCGCAGTATCCGAGTGGACCGCAGCCGCAGTATGGCCAGCAGCAGCCACCGCGCTACCCGACCGGCCCCCAGCAGTACGCGCCGCCGTCTGCGCCGATGTCGCGGCCGGCACCGGCGCGGGTCGTTCCTGAAGAGTCGAGCTCGCCTGCCACGCAGTTCGGGCCGACCGCCGTCGCGCGGCCCAGCGAGAACAACCTCGGCACGACGATGCTCAAGATCCTGCGGCCCGGCCGCAACGCCGAGGTGCCGGCCGGAGCCATCAAGATCGGTCGCGGCACCGACAACGACATCGTCATCCCCGACGTCCTGGCATCGCGGCACCACGCGACGTTGGTGCCGTCCGCCGGCGGCGGCGCGCAGATCATCGACAACCGCAGCATCAATGGCACGTTCGTCAACGGCCAGCGGGTCGAGGAGGCGATGCTTCGCGACGGCGACACCGTCACCATCGGTAACGTCGACCTCGTCTACAGCGGCGGGACCTTGGCCCGGCGCACCGTCACCACCGCCGACACCCGCACCGGCGGCCTCGAGGTCCACGGCCTGACATGGACCATCGAGGGCAACAAGACCCTGCTGAACAACATCTCGCTGGACGCCCGCCCCGGCACGCTCACCGCGGTGATCGGCCCGTCCGGCGCCGGCAAGTCGACGTTCTCCAAGCAGGTCGCCGGCCTGACCCACCCGACCAGTGGCACCGTCACCTTCGAGGGCCACGACATCCACGCCGAGTACGCCTCGCTGCGATCCCGAATCGGCATGGTGCCGCAGGACGACGTGGTGCACGGCGATCTGACCGTCCGGCAGGCCCTGATGTACGCCGCCGAGCTGCGGTTGCCGCCGGACACCACGAAGGAAGACCGCGAGCAGGTCGTCATGCAGGTGCTCGAAGAGCTCGAGATGACGAAGCATCTGGACACCCGGGTCGCGAAGCTGTCCGGCGGGCAGCGCAAGCGTGCCTCCGTGGCGCTCGAGCTGCTGACGGGGCCGTCGTTGCTGATCCTGGATGAGCCGACCTCGGGCCTGGACCCGGCACTCGACCGCCAGGTGATGACGATGCTGCGCCAGCTGGCCGATGCCGGTCGTGTCGTTCTGGTGGTCACGCACTCGCTGACCTACCTGGACGTCTGCGATCAGGTGCTGCTGCTGGCGCCCGGCGGCATGACGGCATTCTGCGGCCCGCCGAGCCAGATCGGTCCGGAGCTGGGCACCACCAACTGGGCCGACATCTTCTCGTCGGTTGCCGGCGATCCGGAGGCGGCCCACCAGCAATTCCTGCAACGCTCCGGGCCGCCGCCCCCGCAGCCGGCCGCGGCAACACCGGCCGACCTGGGCGCGCCGGCGAAGACGTCGCTGCTGCGACAGTTCTCCACCATCGCTCGACGCCAGGTGAAGCTGATCCTGGCCGACCGCGCCTACACCGCGTTCCTGCTGTTCCTGCCGTTCATCATGGGTGTGCTGTCACTGTCGGTGCCGGGTGGCGGGCCGAACAAGTCGGGTGTGGGCTTCGGTAAACCACTCCCGGCCGGCCCACCTGATTTCGGCGCCGCGCCGAGCGAGCCGGGCCAGATCCTGGTGATGATGAACGTCGGCGCCATCTTCATGGGCACTGCGCTGACCATTCGCGCGCTGATCGGTGAGCGGGCGATCTTCCGTCGGGAACAGGCCGTCGGCCTCTCGACCACCGCCTACCTGGCGGCCAAGGTTGCGGTGTTCACTGCCTTCGCCATCGTGCAGTCCTCGATCGTCGTGGCCATCACGATCATCGGCAAGGGCTGGGGCGCGGGGTCGGTCACCAATGGTTCGGTGATACCCAGCCGCAGCATCGAGATGTTCGTCGATATCTCGATGACGTGTGTGGCCGCGGCCATGACGGGTCTGGCATTGTCCGGTCTGGCCAAATCCGCCGAGCAGATCATGCCGCTGCTCGTCGTGGCGGTGATGAGCCAGTTGGTGTTCTCGGGCGGCTTGATTCCGGTGACCGGCCGCGTGGTGCTCGATCAGTTGTCCTGGCTCACCCCGGCGCGGTGGGGCTTCGCGTCGTCGGCGTCGACCATCGATCTGACCAGATTGGTGCCTGAGCCGGTGTTACCCAACGACAAGTTCTGGCACCACACCACCGGCGCGTGGTGGACCGACATCGGCGCCCTGCTGCTGCTCTCGGCGGTCTATCTCGGCTTCGTGCGCTGGCGGATTCGCCTCAAAGCGGACTGACGGGGCTACGGGGTGTAGACGACGACAGTTTCGTTCGGCCCAGCCTCCGCGGTGCTGTTGGTGCCGAGGGCGCCGGCGCTACTGTTGGGGCCGTCGGCCCTGGCCTCGTTGTTGACGCCGGGACCGGCAACGGCACTGCTGTTGTCCCCGGTGACAGCCGCGAAGTTCTCATCTCCGTAGGCCACAGCGGTGCTGTTGTTGCCGTAGACGCCGGCCTCATTGAACTGGCCGTGACCGGCTTCGCCAGTGTTGTCGTTCCCGATCACTTGGACAAAGTTTGCCGCGTCGCTACCTCCGAAACCAGCCCGGACCTGATTGCCGTCGCCGTTGATGAGCACGCCGCTTTCGTAGCCCTGCACAGTCGCCACATTGTTGTCACCGACAATGTCGCTGAATCCGCCGAATATGGTGTTGGGGTCACTTGAGCCGTTGACCGTCACCTTATTGCCGTCGCCTTCCACGCGAGTTTCGGTGTCACCGCCGAAAACGGTCACCTTGTTGTTGTCACCGGTGACTTCGGCCGTCGTCGCGTTGTCCTGATAGGCGACCGGGTCGCCATGGATGGCAACGGTATTGGCATTCCCCTGCACCGTGACTTCAGTTTGGTAGCCATAGGCGGACACCGTGTTGCCACCGCCAATTGCGGTCGCATCGCTCTGACTGTCGTGGGCCGTGACCGTGTTGCTAGCCCCGGTCGCGGTCGCGGTGCTACCGGCGCCGGAGGCGGTAGCCGTATTACTGAGCCCGGTCGCAGTCGCTGTGCTGTCGTAGCCGGAGGCGGTGGCCGTATTGGCGATCCCTGTCGCTGTGGCGGTGCTGTAGTTGCCCGAGGCAACTGCTGTGTTGCCGGATCCGGTCGCCGTCGCGGTGCTTCCGTCACCGCTGGCAATCGCCTTGTTGGGGCTGCCCGCACAATCACACCGTCCCGGATCGGCGATGGCCGTGGCCCCGGCACCCCTCGCGAACGCCTTCGACCCGCCCGATGCGAGTGCCGACGAATCGACACCCCGCGCTATGGCCACCGAACCCTGTCCGTCGGAAATCGCTGTAGCCGTGCCCTTGTCGACTCGCACCACGCCGTTGGTCGCGACGGCCATGTTCTGCCCCGGCGCAGTACGTCGTGGCGAATCCGACGTCGTCGGCACGTCCGGCGTCAGTGACGAACCGTCTGACGACGAAGATGACGGCTTGGCCGCGGCGACGCCAGGTGTGGCCAGCAGTCCCACTCCGATACCCAACGCGGCCGCCAATGTGCCGACCCGTCCAATACAGCTGGCATACCCCATGATTCACTCCTCACCTGCCCTGCAACACCGGCGGTTGCTTGAGATTGATCACCTGACTACGGCGTGTAGACGACGACGGTTTCGTTCGGCCCGGCCTCGGCGGTGCTGTTGGTGCCGAGGGCGCCGGCGTGGCTGTTGGGACCCTCGGCCGTGGCGGTATTGAAAACCCCAGGGCCGGCGATGGCAGTGCTGTTGTCGCCGTCGACAAATGCCTGGTTCTGATAGGAGCCGAAGGCTGTGGCGGTGCTGTTGTTGCCGTCGATGCCGACATAGTTGACATCGCCGTGGCCGGCTTCCCCGACGTTGTTGTTTCCGTCTATCACCACATAATTCGCGGTGTCGCCGCCACCAAAGCCGGCCTGGGCCTGGTTGCCGTCACCGTGAATGTTCACGCCGCTGATAGCACCCTGGACAGTGGCCACGTTGTTGTCGCCGACGATGGTGCTTTCGCTGGCGTTGTCATTGATGGAAGAGCTGGAGGTGCCGGAGCTGTTCACCGTCAGTGTGTTGCTGTCGCCTTCCACCAGCGTCTGGTTATGGCTGCCGAACACCACAACGTCGTTGTTGTCACCATTGACCACGGCAACCGCGGCGTGGTCCTCATCGGCGTCCTCACTGCCATGGACCGCGACCGTGTTGTCCGACCCGTCCACCTGTACGGCAGTCTGGCCGTAGGCCGACACCGTGTTGCCATCCCCAAAGGCCCCGGCGTGAGAGTTGGCGCCCGAAGCGGTCGCCGTGTTGTTGGTGCCATTCACAATTGCGACACTGTGCTCGCCAGACGCAGTGGCAGTGTTGTTGACCCCGATCGTGGAGGCGAAGCTCTCCTCGCCTGAAGCGATCGCTGTGTTGCCGGAACCGGCGGCAACCGCGACGCTGCCGTCGCCGCTGGCGATCGCCTTGTTGGGCTTGCTCGCGCAATCACACCGCCCCACATCGGAGATGGCCGTGGACCCCACGCCCCTGGCGATCGCCTTCGACCCGCCCGATGCAACCGCTGACGAATCGACACCGCGCGCGATGGCCACCGAACCCTGTCCGTCGGAGATCGCGGTAGCCGTGCCCTTTTCGACGCGCACCACTCCGTTGGTCGCGACGGCCATGTTCTGGCCCGACGGAACATGCTTCGGGGAATCCGTGGTCGGCGGCGAAGCGGACGTCGGCGACGCACCGTCTGACGACGAAGACGACGGTTTGGCTGCCGCGACGCCGGGCGCTGCCAGCAGTCCCACCCCGATACCCAACGCGGCCGCCAATGCGCCGACCCGTCCGATACAGCTCGCATTCCCCATCGCTCACTCCTCGCCTGCCCCGCAACGCCGACGGTTGCCCTGGGCCGAAAGATAAGTCCTGCGAACGTGAGTTCCTGGAGTAGTGCCGTACCCCAGTTGTCGAGTACAGCTACCTAACCGGGGGCGAAGCCGCCACGGTCAGGACGACAAATCCAGCCCGTGGGCGACGGCGTAGGCGATGGCCTGGTCGACGTCGATGCGGGCGCCCCGCAACCCGGCGGTGGTCCAGAACGTCGCATCGGTACGGGCTGCGCGCAGGTCCGCCTGCTCGAACTTCGCGTTCTGCACCCGCGCGCCCCGTAGATCGGCGGCGCGCAGCACGGCCTTGCGCAGATCGGTACCGACCAGCGAGGCCTCCGACAGCCGGCAGTCGGTCAGGTCCACCGAACGCAGGTCGCAGCCGGCCAGCACGGCGAGTCGCAGGTCGACCTCGATCATGGTGATGGGCCGCATCGAGCACTCGGTGAACGTCGACCCCAACAGGGTGCAGTGCCGGAACGTGCTGTGCGCCAGCGAAGTCCGCCGGAAGGTGCAGTTACGGAACGCCGAGCCGGAATGCTCGGACTCGGTGAGGTCGACGCCACTGAAGTCGCAGTCGGTGAAGACGACCCGCTCGGTGCGCAGCCGGCTCAGGTCGCCGTCGTACTCGTCGCGAAAGACGACTCCGGTGAATTCCGTGTCTTGCCAGTGCTCGTCGGGAACCGTCACGAGTTCGTACGATAGCCCCCATGGCAGACATGGCACGCCCCGCTGACCGCCTGTCGAGACGTGGTTTCCTCACTCTGACCGCAGCCGGACTGGCCGCGACACTGAGTACCCCGATTGCCTTGGCAGACAACGGCAAACTGATCGACTTCACGCATCTGCAAGTACCTGTCGACCAGGTGGTCGCCGCCGGCTACACCGGCGTCATCGTCTACGTGTCCGAACTCCGGCCGGGCGCCACCTTCGACTTCAAGCCCGTCAGCCGCGGCTACACCGACGCGCTGCGGGCGGCGGGTCTGCATGTGGTGAGCGTCTACCAGTACGGCAAGCCCGGGTGGGTGAACAGCCCGTCGGACTACACCCGCGGCTTCGACGGCGGCGTGGCCGACGCCCGCACCGCGCTGAGCCTGCATGGTGCGGCCGGTGGGCCCGACACCGCACCGATCTTCTTCAGCGTCGACGAGGACATCTCCGCCGACACCTGGAAAAACGTTGCGCTGCAATGGTTCAAGGGCATCAATTCCGTGCTCGGGGTGCAGCGCACGGGCATCTACGGCGGTGCCCGCCAGGTCACCTGGGCGGCCGACGACGGCGTCATCGGCCGCTCGACCACACCGAGACATCGCTGGGCCTGGCAGACGCGGGCCTGGTCCGGCGGCGCCCGCGCCCCGATGGCGGTGCTGTATCAGGCGACGGTGGTGACGGCCTCGGACCCGGGCACCATGATCGGTGACTACCACGTCGACGAGGACGACATCCTGGCTCCCGATTACGGCCAGTGGGACCTGGCTCGTTAGGCGGGGGCACCCAGCCGCGTCAGCGCGTATTCGGTGACGGTGATCAGTGCGTCACGCGCCGACTGCCGCTGCCGCGCGTCGACGGTGACGACCGGGATGTGGTCGGGCAGCGCCAGCGCCTTGCGGACCGCATGGCCGGGATGCCTTGGCGCGCCGTCGAATTCGTTGACCGCGATGATGAACGGCAGACCGCGCGCCTCGAAGAAGTCGACGGCGGCGAAGCTGTCCTGCAGCCGGCGGACGTCGACCAGGATGATCGCGCCGATGGCGCCGCGCACGAGGTCGTCCCACATGAACCAGAACCGGCGTTGCCCCGGTGTCCCGAACAGGTAGAGCACCAGGTCGTCCGCCAGGGTGATGCGGCCGAAGTCCATGGCCACCGTGGTGGTGTTCTTGTCGGGGGTGCCGGCGAGCGCGTCGACGCCGACCGAGGCGTTGGTGACGATGGCCTCGGTGCGCAGCGGCATGATCTCGGAGACCGCGCCGACGAACGTCGTCTTACCGGCACCGAACCCACCCGAGATGACGATCTTCGTCGACGCGGGGGCGTGCCGATTAGAGAGCCCGTAGGCCACGCAGTGTCCTCCCGATCAAGTCACGCCGGTCGTCGATGCTCGCCGTGGTGCCGAGCGTGGCGTGTACTTGAAGATAACCCTGCGTGACGAGGTCGCCGATCAGCACACGCGCAACACCGAGTGGTATTGCTAACTTTGCCGCGACCTCGGCCACCGAGGGCCGGGTGGAACCGAGTTTGAGAATCTCGCCGCGCACGTCGTTGCCGGGCCAGTGCGACGCCGGGGCGGCCGCCAGCGGGTAGATCGGCGCCTCCATGGGCAGCTCGATCTCGCTGGTGGTCCGGCCCGCGGTCAGCGTGTAGGGCCGCACCAGGCTGGGCTGCTCCGCGGTGAACGCGGACTCCCAGGCGTCAGATGTCGGCTCCATGGTCGTCCCCTATCGGGTCCTGCGGGCGGATTGCACGACGGTCCCGACGCGTTCGACCAGAATCGCCATCTCGTAGCCGATCTGGCCGATGTCACACGACCGGGTCGCCAGCGTCGCGAGGTTCGAACCGTCGCCGACGCGCATCAGCAGCAGATAGCCGTGCTCCATCTCGACGACCGACTGCAGCACGTGCCCGCCGTCGAACAGCTGCGAAGCGCCGGTGGCCAGACTGGCCAGCCCGGAGGCGACGGCGGCGAGCTGATCGGCCCGCTCGGTGGGCATCCGCGAACTCGCGGCCATCAGCAGACCGTCGGCCGACACCAGGATGGCGTGCGCCACGCCCGACACCTCGTCGGCGAATTTCGTGACCAGCCAGTCCAGCGACTCGCGCTGCGTCGTACGTGTCATCACCGGCCTCCCGTGTCCCGGGACTGCGACCGACCGGCGTGCACGCCACCGAAATGTCCGCTGATGCTGGCGCGTACCGCGGCGGGATCCCGCCGCGGTGCACCCTCGTCGGTGGCTTCGGGGTGGTCACCCTCGTCGGGCGAACCGGGGATCAACCGCGCACCGGGCTGACGGACCGGCAGGCCCGCGTCGGTGTGCTCGACGACCGGCGCGTCCTGCGCGGCGGCCGCCGCCGACCAACCCTGGTCCCACACCGTCTGCCAGTCGAGATCGGTGCTGTTGGCCAACTGCGTGGGGTCGTCGATCAGCCATTCCGAGAGCATCTTCTGGTAGATGGCGTCCTCACTTCCGGCGGTGGTGCTCGGCTGGGGCGTCGGCGCGGGCTGGGCAGCGGGGCGGACCGGCTCGGGTTCCGGACGCACCGGCTCGGGCGTCGCGTTCGGAGTCTGGGCCCGGGCCGCGAAGAACGACGATGTGTCGGTCGGCGCTTGTGCGGGTCGCTCGACGGGCGACTCGGCGCGGCCGGCGATGCCGCTGGCGCCCGGATTGCGCTGCGGCAGGTTGACGCCGCTGAGGTCGCCCGCATCGGCGGGGCCGGCGCCGAACCCGTTACGGGCCGGGGGCTCCACGAATGCCGGCTCCACCGACGGGGCGGGCGGCGCCGGGGGCTGAGCGACGGGCTGGGCCACGGCGCCGAAGGTCGCGAAACCGCCGGTGTCGGGGCCGAGGCCCGGCAATTCCGTCACGCCGGTCTCCGCGGTCGACGAGCCGTCCCAGTAGGTGCCGAAGTCGGGGATGGCGGGCAGCCCGGCCTGCAACTCGACCGGGACATAGATGCCGGCCGTGGTGCCCGAGTCGGGATCGCCTTCGACGGTGTCGCGCAGCCGGACGACCAGGCCGTGCTGGGTGGCCAGCCGGCCGACCACGAACAGGCCCATGTGCCGCGCGGTGTAGGTGTTGACCTCGCCGCCGGAGCGCAGTCGGCTGTTGGCCATGCGCAGATCGGCTTCGGTCATGCCCAGACCGCCGTCGCTGACCTCGATCACCAGCGCGCCGTTGGGCGCGTGCACCGCGGAGACCTGCACCTCCGACGTCGGCGGCGAGTAGCGCAACGCGTTGTCGAGCAGCTCGGCCATCATGTGCACCAGATCGCCGGCGATCGAACCGTGGATCTCGGTGTCCGGGGCGGCGACGATGGCCACCCGGGTGTAGTCCTCGACCTCGGACGCCGCGGCATTGATCACCGCGGTCACGGGCACCGGCTCGCCTTGTTCGTGCGGCACGTTGGTGCCGGCCAGCACCAGCAGGTTGGCACCGTTGCGTCGCATCCGCGCGGCCAGATGGTCCAGCCGGAACAGCTTGGCCAGCCGCTGCGGGTCCTGTTCGTCACGCTCCAGCTGATCGATGACGGTCAGCTGCTGGTCGATCAGCGACCGACTGCGCCGCGACAGCGTCTCGAACATGTCGCTGACCTGAAGCTGGAGTCGGGCCTGCTCGCCGGCGAGCAGCACGGCCTGTTCGTGCAGCTCGTCGACCGCGTGCGCAACCTGCCCGATCTCCTCGGTGCTCTGCACCGGCAGCGGGCGGACGGTCACGTCGGCGCCGGACCGGACCTCGTCGAGCTCACGAACCAGGTCCTCGTGGGCGACTTTGAGGGCGCTGGTGCGCAGGCGCCGCAGCGGCCGGATCAGTGTCCGCGCCATGTACAACACGATGAGCAGGGCCAGCACCATCACGGCGCCGACGATGGCCGAATCGCGGATGGCCTCGGTGCGCTTGGCGGTGGCCTGATCGTCGACCGCCGAGACGACGGTCGCGGACACGCCGTCGAGCACCTTGCCGGCGATGCCGCTGGTGGTCTGGATCGACTGGCTCAGGTCGGGATTGTTGACGAGCGGCACGTTGGGGTCGGACATCATCGACATCCGCTTGACCATCTCCTGGGCCAGCTTCTGCGCCTCGGGCGAGCCGACACCCAGCACTTCACTCATACCGAACAACGTCGACGGCTCCGTGCCGGCCAAGGTCGTCATCGAGCTGCGCAGTTCGTTGTCCGGCAGTTCGCCGCCGAGGGTGACGAGCAGCTGCTGCATCATCATCTGACCGCGGGCGCCGACGGCCCGGCTCAGGCCCTGCGTCTGGGCGCGGATCTTCTCGTCGTCGATGCGTACCGAACCGGTGATGGTGTCCTCGGCGGTCAGCAGGAGCGGCGCGTACGACGTCACGCGCTCACGCAGTCCGATGCTGCCCGACGCGACCTTGTTGAGCAGCCCCTGGCCACCGTCGAGCAGGGTTTTGACGCCGGTGCCGACGTCGGTGGCGACGTCGGTCTCCGTCAGCCGGTGCTGCAGCCGTCGTTTGCTCTCGTCGTAGGCGCTCAGCGCCTGTTGCGCGTCGCCGCCGGTGGACGTGGCCAGTATCGCGGCGTCGAACGTCGCCATGTAGTTCTCGATGGCCGGCACCATTTCGGCGCGGTCCGCCGCGCGGCGCAAATCCGCGGCGTCTGTCCAGCCCGAATAGATACGCATTCCGCCGAACGTGCCGGCCAGCGCCAAAGGCACAAAGGCGATGGCGAAAACTTTCCAGGCGACCGGCCAATTCGACGGCGCAAAGCGGGACGGGCGTTTCGCGGGCGCGCGGGTGACCTGATCGGCTGCCGAAAACTGTTGCGCAGCAGTCATCGCGGCTCGGCTTTCCCGCCGGCCATCGGTCCGCAAACAGTTACAGGCGCTTGGTTCATAGTGGTGTTCCCCGCCGGATTATCAGCCCACTCGGGCACGGGAAATCCGCCTGGCAATCTGTCGCAGTATGACAGCGATGAGCAGCCGTTTCCATGCTTCACATCCAACGAACAGCGTTCGTGACCTTTGTGTTGCACAGTTGTGTGGTAAAAGCGCGCGGTATTGGTGATTTAGAGTGCCTAGATGGCACGGAGCCGGCTGACCCCCGAGCAACGTCGGGACCAGATCCTCGATCTCGGGATGGCGGCATTCTCTGTCCTGCCGTTCGAGCAGGTGGCGATGGAGGACATCGCGGCGCAGGCCGGAATCTCGCGGGCATTGATCTACCACTACTTCCCCAGCAAGAAGGAACTGTTCGCGGCGCTCTGGGCGCGGGCGCACGAGAAGCTGGCCCACGACTCGCACTTCACCGCCGTCGACACTGTGCGGGCCCAGATCCGCAGCGCGCTCGTCGCGCACTTCACCTTCTACGAGCAGAACCTGACGCTGATGATGATCGCCAATCGCAGCGCCATCGCCGCCGACCCCGCGGTGCGCAGCCCGATCACCTTCGAACTCACCCGGCTGCGCGACCACGCGCTGGACGCGCTGGACCTCGCGGGGTCCGGTCGCGATCTGGTGTCGGTGGCGCTGTCCGGGTGGCTGGCGCTGGTGCGCGAAGTGGCACTGGAATGGCTTGAGCTGCAGAGCTTTTCTCGGGACGCCGCCGTCGACCTGTGCCTGACCGCACTCGACGCCCTGGTGTCACCGCACGCGGATCTGAACCAGGTGCCACATGGCGTCGGCGATTCAGCGGCAGCACAGTAACCTACTTCGGCCCCACCTAGACCCAGACAGAGAGGCGGCAGGGTGGCACTGAAGGTGCTGTTCTACTCACCCCGGATCGCGCCGAACACCGGCAATGCGATCCGGATGGTCGCAGCCACCGGCGCCGAGCTGCATCTCGTCGAGCCGCTCGGCTTCGACCTGTCCGAGCCGAAACTGCGTCGCGCGGGCCTGGACTACCACGATCTGGCGTCGGTGACGGTGCACCCCGATTTGCAGACCGCGTGGCAGGCACTCCTGCCGGCACGGGTGTTCGCCTTTACCGCGCACGCGAATTCGTCGTTCGCCGACGTGGCCTACCAGGGGAACGACGTGTTGATGTTCGGCCCCGAGCCCACCGGCCTGGACGCCGAGACCCTCGCCGACCCGCACATCACCGGGCAGGTCCGGATCCCGATGATCCCGGGCCGGCGGTCGCTCAACCTGTCCAACGCCGCCGCCGTCGCGGTGTACGAGGCGTGGCGTCAGCTCGGCTTCGCCGAGGGCATCTGACCCCTGGAGCTCACCAGCTGTCCCAGTGGGCCAGCTGCTCGGCCGGCAGCCGCTGAGCCTTCTTGAAATCGGTGCCCTTGGTGTACGCGATCGGGAACAGCCCGGCCTGCGTGTAGCGCTCGAACGGGATGCCCAGGAGCTCGGCCGCCTTCCGCTCGCCGTCGCCGAGCAGGTGCAGCGTCGTCCAGGCCGAGCCCAATCCGCGGGAGCGCAGCGCGAGCATGAAGCTCCACGCCGCCGGCAGGATCGACCCCCAGTACGACGCCTGCATCCCGGCTTCAGCGCGATCGGGCCGGCCCTCGAGGCACGGGATCATCAGCACCGGCGCCTTCTCGAAGTTCTCGTTGAGGTACTCCGCCGAGCTCTTCACCGCGCCGGCCCGGTCGTCACGCATGTCGCCGCGCTGCGGTGCGTCCATCGCGAGGTAGGGCGTGCCGTTGGTGCGGTAGATGTCGGCCAGCGCCTTCTTCTTGGCCTCGTCCTCGACGAAGACGAACTGCCAGCCCTGGTTGTTGGAGCCGGTTGGCGCCTGCAGCGCCAGATCGAGACACTCCATGATCACCTCGCGCGGCACGGGCTTCTCGAAGTCGAGTCGCTTGCGCACCGAGCGGGTCGAGGTCAGCACTTCGTCAGCGGTGAGGTTCAGCGTCATAGCCGCACATTACCGCCGGCCCGCCGGCACCCTGGTGGCGGCGGGCTCGGTGCCCGTCAGTGCCGGGGCAGCTTCGTCACGGCACGCACGATCGGCACCAGCGACTTCTGCCACAGCGACTTCGACAGGCCGAACGGCGGGTCGAGGTTGAGCACCTTGGACGTCGAAATGGTCTGGGATTCGGTGTATTTCAGCAGACCCTCGGCACCGTGCCGGCGGCCCACGCCCGAGATACCCATGCCGCCCATGGGCGCACCGAGGCTACCCCAGGCCAGGGCGTAGCCCTCGTCGACGTTGACCGTGCCGGACCGCAGGCGCGACGCGATCTGCTCCCCCTCCTCGATGGAGGCTGCCCACACGCTGGCGTTGAGCCCGTACTCGGTGTCGTTGGCCTTGGCGATGGCCTCGTCGACGTTGGCGACCGGGTAGATCGATACCAGCGGGCCGAAGGTCTCGTTGTTGGCGCACTCCATGTCGGAGGTGACGTCGGTGAGCACGGTCGGCTCGTAGAACAGCGGGCCGATGTCCGGGCGGGCGTTGCCACCGGCAATCACCTTGGCGCCCTTGACCTTCGCGTCGTCGACGTGACCGGAGACGGTCTTGAGCTGGCCCTCGGAGATGAGGCTGCCCATGTCCACGCTGAAGTCGTAGGCGGTGCCGAGCTGCATCTTGCGGACCTGGTCACCGAACTTGCGGGTGAACTCGTCGGCGATGTCGCGTTCGACGTAGATGCGCTCGATCGAGATGCAGAGCTGGCCCGCGTTCGAGAAGCAGGCACGGGTGGCGGCCTTGGCCACCTTGTCGAGGTTGGCGCCCTGGGCGACGATCATCGCGTTCTTGCCGCCGAGTTCGGCGGAGAACCCGATGAGGCGGCGGCCGGCGTGCTCGGCGAGGTGGCTGCCGGTGGCCGAGGAGCCGGTGAACATCAGGTAGTCACAGTTGTCGGCGATCGCGGTGCCGACCACCGAGCCCGGTCCGGGCACCACGGCGTAGAGCGCCCGCGGCAGACCGGCGCGGTACAGCAGCTCGGCGCAGGCCAGCGCGCAGTACGGGGTCTGGCTGTCCGGCTTGAGCACCACCGCGTTGCCCGCGAGCAGGGCGGGGACGGCGTCGGAGACCGTCAGCGTCATCGGGTAGTTCCACGGCGAGATGACGCCGACGACACCCTTGGGCTGGTAGGCGACGGTGGTCCGATTCAGGCCCGGCAGCAGCGGCGCGACGCGGCGGGGCTTGAGCAGCTTGGCCGCGACCTTGGCGTAGTAGTCGGCGTTGGCGAACAGGTCGATGATCTCTTCCTGGGCCGCCCACCGCGCCTTGCCGGCTTCGGCCTGCAGCAGGTCCATCAGGAATTCACGGTTCTCGAGAACCAGGTCGCGGTAGCGCGCGATCACCGCGGCCCGCTCGGCGACCGGACGCTTGACCCAATCACGCTGGGCGGCACGCGCTTTGGCAAATGCCTTCTCGGCATCTTCGGCGGTCGCGACCGGGATGGTGGCCAGTGGCTTACCGGTGAAGACCTCGTCGATGGTGCGGGTCGGCCGGGCGTCGATGTTTTCAATGGCGGCCAGTTGACGCAGACGGTCGAAAACCTGCGCTGACGGTGCGGGCATACTGGCTCTCCTGAGTCGATCACGGATGCGCGGTTAATTTTGCGGTACCGGCGGTCTCGGTAACACTACTCGACAGCGTGCCGCTGCCATAGATCCAGCTTTTTACAAATCGGGCATTATGTCAATGAGATTGGCAAAATTACCCACTTCGTCTGGCCTGAGAGTCCGTTGGGGTGATTCGGCGTCGAGATACCCGCGCTGCCGCGTTGATTCGGTATCCACGGCGCACTTGTTCGAGTGCGGTGTGCCGTCACGTCAGGACCAATGATTGTGGGCGCGGGCGCAGTCGTGCGAGTAGACCCCGGCGAGGACGCACACTCAACCGCGCCATCGCACCGCCCTGCCGAATCTCTCTCACCGAAAGTCCCGGGATTTCGCCATCACCCGCAGGTCGAGCCGGCCCATCCGGTCCGCGATCACGGTGACCGCCCCACTGGCGTTCTGCACGATGCCGCGCACCAACAGCGCCGGCGCGGTCTGCGCCAGCTTTCGATGGCGGGCCCACACCCCCGGTGCACACAGCACGTTGACCATGCCGGTCTCGTCCTCGAGGTTGATGAACGTCACCCCCTGCGCGGTGGCCGGACGTTGCCGGTGCGTCACCGCGCCGGCCACCACGATGCGGGTGCCGTCGGGCACCTCCAACAGCCGGTTGGCCGGCACCACCTCCAGCGCGTCGAGGCCTTCCCGCAGGAATTGCGTCGGGTAGCTGTCCGGCGAGATACCCGTGGCCCACACATCGGCGGCCGCCAGTTCCAGTTCGGTCATGCCGGGCAGCGCCGGTATGCCGCCGGCCGACCCGACGCCAGGCAACCGGTCGGGGCGCTCCGCGGCCGCCGCTCCGGCCGCCCACAACCCCTCGCGCCTGGTGATGCCGAAACACCCCAGTGCGCCTGCCGTCGCCAGCGCCTCGGCCTGGGGTACCGACAGCTGCACCCGCCCGGTCAGATCGAGCAGAGAAGCAAACGGCCCGTTGGCATTTCGTTCGTCGACGATGCGCTGGGCCAACTCGTCCCCGATATGCCGGACCGTCCCCAGCCCCAGCCGCACCTCGGTGCCGCGGTTCTCGCACGTCGCGTACGCCAGGCTGGCGTTCACATCCGGCCCGTGCACCAGCACCCCGTGTCGGCGGGCGTCGGCCACCAGCGACTGCGGCGAGTAGAAGCCCATCGGCTGAGCCCGCAGCAATGCCGCACAGAACACCGCGGGGTGGTGCAGCTTGAACCACGACGAGGAGAACACCAGCGACGCGAAGCTCAGCGCATGACTCTCCGGAAAGCCGAAATTGGCGAAGGCTTCGAGCTTTTCGTAGATCCGCTCGGCGGTCGGCCCGGTGATGCCGTGCAGTTCCCGCATGCCGTCGTAGAACCGTCCGCGCAGCTGCCGCATCCGTTCGGTGGAGCGTTTGGACCCCATGGCCCGCCGCAGCTGATCAGCCTCGGCCGGGGTGAACCCGGCACAGTCGACGGCCAGCTGCATCAGCTGTTCCTGGAACAGCGGCACGCCCAGGGTCCGGTCCAACGCGGGCTTCATCGACTCGTGTTCGCAGATCGCGGCCTCCAGTCCGTTGTGCCGCCGGATGTACGGATGCACCGAGCCGCCCTGGATCGGGCCGGGCCGGATCAGCGCCACCTCGACCACCAGGTCGTAGAACTTCTTGGGTTTCAGGCGCGGCAACGTGGCCATCTGGGCCCGGGACTCGACCTGGAACACCCCGACCGAGTCGGCGCGCTGCAGCATCTCGTACACCGCGGGCTCGGTCAGATCCAGTTTGGCCAGATCCACCTCGATGCCCATGTGCTCCCGGGCCAGGTCGATCATGTAGTGCAGGGCCGAGAGCATGCCCAGCCCGAGCAGATCGAACTTCACCAAACCGATTGCCGCACAGTCGTCTTTGTCCCACTGCAGCACACTGCGGTTCTCCATCCGCGCCCACTCCACCGGACACACGTCGGCGATGGGCCGGTCGCAGATCACCATGCCGCCGGAGTGAATTCCCATGTGCCGCGGCAGATTCCTGATCTGCAGCGCCAGATCGATCACCGCCTCGGGGATCTCCTCGACGTCCGGGGAGTCGGCCAGTCCGTTCCACCGGCTGATCTGCTTGCTCCACGCATCCTGCTGCCCCTGCGAGAACCCCAGGGCCCGGGCCATGTCCCGCACCGCGCTACGCCCGCGGTAGGTGATGACGTTGGCCACCTGCGCGGCGTAGTCCCGGCCGTACTTCTCGTAGACGAACTGGATGACGTTCTCGCGCAGGTCCGATTCGATGTCGATGTCGATGTCCGGCGGGCCGTCGCGCGCCGGGGACAGGAACCGCTCGAACAGCAGCTCGTTGGCCACCGGGTCGACATTCGTGATCCCCAGTGCGTAACAGACCGCAGAGTTGGCGGCCGAGCCCCGGCCCTGACACAGGATGTCGTTGTTCCGGCAGAACTCGGTGATGCTGTGCACCACCAGGAAGTAGCCCGGAAACTCCAGCTGCTCAATGATTTTGAGCTCGTGCTCGATCTGCCGGTACGCCTTCTCCCGGTCCGCGTCCGGTTTCCAGCCGTAGCGACGGGCTGCCCCCTCCGCCACCAGCTCACGCAGCCAACTGATCTCGGTATGCCCTTCCGGCACGTCGAACGGCGGCAATTTCGGTGCGATCAAACGCAATTCGAACGCACACTGCTCCCCCAGTTCGGCAGCGTTCGTCACCGCACCCGGGTGGTGGGCGAACAGCCGGGCCATCTCCGCCCCGGACCGCAGGTGCGACCCGCCCAGCGGGGCCAGCCAGCCTTCGGCCTCATCCATCGAATTGCGGGCCCGGATGGCGCCCATCGCCATCGCCAGTTTCCCTCGCGACGGCGCGGCGAAATGCGCGGCGGTGGTGGCGGCGACGCCGAGACCGAACCGCGGCGCCAGAGCCGCCAGCGTCGCATTGCGTTCGTCGTCGAGCGGATGTCCGTGGTGTGTCAGTTCGATGGTCACCCGGTCCGCGCCGAACCTGTCCACCAGGCCGGCCAGCGCCTTGTCCGCCGCTTCCGTACCACCTGACGACAAGGCCTGGCGCACATGGCCTTTACGGCAACCGGTGAGGATCTGCCAGTGGCCGCCCGCGGCCTCGGTGAGGGTGTCCAGGTCGTAACTCAGCACCCCTTTCTCGCCGCCGGCCAGATGCGCCCGGGCCAGTTCCCGCGACAGCCGCCGATACCCCTCAGGCCCGCGGGCCAGCACCAGCAGATGCGGCCCGGGCGGGTCGGGCAACTCGGTGCGCGGAGTGTTGCTGAGCGACAGTTCGGCGCCGAAAACCGTCGCCATGTCGAGTTCTTTGGCGGCCTCGGCGAAACGCACGACACCGTAGAGCCCGTCGTGATCGGTCAGGGCGATGGCCCGCAGATCCAGCCGGACGGCCTCCTCCACCAGCTCCTCCGGGGTGCTGGCGCCGTCGAGGAAGCTGTACGCGGAATGGGCGTGCAGCTCGGCATACGGCACCGACGTTCCCGGCCGCGCCGGACGGTTGACCGGGCGATAGTCACCGCGCTTACGCGACCACGCCGGGCTGTCACCGCCGTCGGCCGGCGACTCGGGGGAAGCACCGGCCACCCGAGGTTTACCCTCGAGCACCCGCTGCATCTCCGCCCAGCTCGGCGGCCCGTTGTGCCAACCCACCACATCAGCGTATTCGAAACTTTGTTCGAACGCCAGGTCTGCCGGATCTGCGGGAACTCGGGCGGCTCCCATCCGACTAGGGCGTGTCTGACAATTGTTTCGGGTGTGGTGTCTGAGACTTAAGGCATGTCGCGGTTTCAGCTGTTGTCCGATGCCCAGTGGGATCTGATTGCCGATTTGCTTCCTGTTCGAACGGGTAAGCGGGGTAGGCCTTTTGGTGATGCTCGTTCGATGGTCGAAGGCATCATTTATCGGTATCGCTGTGGGATCGCCTGGCGGGACGTGCCCGAGGTGTTCGGCCCGTGGCAGAGCATCTGGACCTGGCATCGGCGGATGAGCGCTGACGGCACCTGGGATAGCGTGCTCGCCCGGTTGCTGACCTCTGCTGATGCGGCCGGGATGATCGACTGGGCGGTGTCGGTCGACTCCACCATCGCACGGGCTCATCAACACGCCACGAACATCACCCGCGACACAGGGGGCTGGGTCGAATTACAAGAATCTGCTGATCGAGCCGCCTGACCATGGCATTGGGCGTTCCCGCGGCGGGTTGACCAGCAAGATTCATCACCTTGTCGACGGCCACGGACGGCCGTTGGTGGTGCTCGTCGGGGCTGGGCAAGCCCACGATGGCCCGGTGTTTGAGCATTTGCTCGCTCACTTGAAAGTCGGCCGCAGCGGCGGCGGTCGAGCACGGACACGGCCTGACCGGGTTCGTGGCGATAAGGCATATTCCAGTCGTGCGACCCGGATGTTGTTGCGGCGTCGACGAATCGGCGCGGCGATACCCGAGCCCGCCGATCAGATTGCCAACCGGAAGCGACGCGGTGCAGCCGGTGGACGACCACCAGCATTCGATGCCGCCGATTACAAAGGCCGCAACGTCGTCGAACGAAACTTCAACCAGGTCAAGCAATGGCGCGGGTTGGCCACCCGCTACGACAAACTCGCTGTCGTCTACCGCGCAGCAGCGGTCCTACGCGCCGTCACGCTTTGGCTTCCCCAATTATCAGACACGCCCTAGATCCCCAAGGGCGCCAGAGAGGGACGGACGATGGCCATGCTGAGGCACTTGGGCAATCTGGAACGCGAGGTGATGGATCACCTCTGGGACGCGGACGGGCCGCAGACCGTTCGCGAGGTCCATCACGCCATCTGCGCCGAACGCAAACTCGCGTACACCACCGTTATGACGGTGCTCCGCAGACTCGCCGGCAAGGGCGTGGTCCGCCAGCTCCGCGATGATCGGGCACACCGTTACGTCGCGTCGCGCAGCCGTGATCAGCTGGTGGCCGGCCTCATGGTCGACGCGCTCGGACAAGCCGCCGAGCAGAGTGACCGGCATGCGGCCCTGGTCCACTTCGTCACGCAGGTCGGGGCTGACGAGGTCGATGTACTGCGGCAGGCACTCGCCGCAGTACATCGATCCGGAACCAGCCGCTCCGCTGGGAGTTTGACACCCCGACTCAGCGCCTAGCGTGAATTCGTTCGCTTACCCAGACGCCGCGCCTTGCTGGGCGCCCGTTGCGACTAGAAATCGTCGGGCACACCTGGCGCGACGGGCCAGCCGAATGTGACAGCGGCGCGGTGCACCGAACCACGGGTGAGCTCACGAACGAACCCTGCGCTCGCCAGCGCCTGCAGACTCACCCCGCCGAGGTATACGGCGCCGAGATCGCGTACCGACATGGCGATATCCGCCGGCGCCGTGGTGCTTTCGCATTCGGCTCCATCAGGTCCGCCACGCAGCTGCCACCGGCCGGTATTCCATGGGCAGAACTCATCGGTGACGTCCAGCACGATATCGACCGGAGCGGCGTAGCGGCGCAGACCCAGTGCACCAGGCACATCGACCAGACGTACGTAGATGCCGTCCCGCACTTGGCACGCCAGCGCACGCCGGTCGGCCACCAGGCTGAGAAGCGGCTCATCGACGGCAGCACCGTCGTATTCGACGGTCCTGACCAAATCCATATCCAGGAGATAGCGCCAAAGCCGTGCGTACGCCTGATGATTGGCGGCCAGGACTTCTTGAATCTGAAGTTCACTGTTGGGCTGACCGCGGTCCGTCCAACTGTTCTTGGGCCGGTAGATGGCGAATCCGCTCGCGGTGCCATCGGCTTCGCGGTGCAGGAGGAAGCGAATCTTGCTGGCTTCCTTACGCCTTTCCTCGCTGTCGTGGATCCAGTGGTCCCACCACGGCCCCGGCCGCTCCATCAAACCCGGCCGCTGCACCACGGCCCGCTGATGAATCTCGGGCGCACTGGCCAGCAAGGTGTCGGCATCGACGTGGGTCACCGAACCGTCTCCGAGTTGGACGTCCGGGCGGAAGTTCAGTTCCCGGACCTGTCCCGACAGCTCCGCGATCGGTACTGCCATCCCGTAGCCGAAGCGCCCGTAAATGGCGGACTCGGATGCGTACAGCATGGCCAGCGCCTCGGTGCCACGCGCTCGGATGTCCTCGAGTTGGTGGCGCATCATCGCTGTGAGCAGGCCACGGCGCCGATGGCTGGGTGACACCGTGACGGCGGTGACGGCCGCCACTGGTGTAGTGCCACCGCCAGGCAGCACCACCTGCTTGCTGAAAGCTCCTGCGGTGGCGACCCAGTGGGTGCCGTCATGGAAGCCGAACATGCGGTCGTACTCGGTGAAGGCACGCGTCAGGTCGATCTCGTCCTGCCGCGGATCCTGTAGGAACACCTCGTACGACGAGGCTGCGAACGAATCGTAGTCATCACCATCGCTGACAGCGCGCAGCGTCAAATCAGTCATATACCAACGGATATCACGCGCCGCCGCGAGAGTCATCCGATTATTCCGGGACAGGAGAAAGGCAAGACCACCAACCACTTCGGTCAAGCGGCCGGAGCAGATGCCCTCTCGCTGAGCGTCATTCGCGTTCGGCGCAGTGCGCTGTCAGGCGTCACCGGCACGTAGTTGGCCACTGCGGGCAGCGGCCCGTTGATTGCGTGCTCGGCACGTCTGGCAAACACCACGACGACCAGGGGCCACGCCAGTTCAGTCACCGCGGTGAGTCGTTCAGCCAAGCCGAGAAAGACGCCGTGCCTGGCCTCGTAGTAGACCCACAGCACCAGCGCGCACAGCACCAGCGTCGCGGTCAGCGCGCAGCGCGGACGACACACCAGCGGGGTTGTCGCCGCGCTGCTCATACCCAGAATTGGCACCAGCGCCAACGCGATGAGGCCACCCCCGGCCGCCAGCAGATGGGTACTTTCGTTGGCGCTCACCGTGACCGGAAAGGCAGCGACGGCAAGCCCGCAGCACCCGGCAATCGCCAGTGCGATGCGGGCGGACAGTCGCACCACGCGCAGTCCCATCGCGGTTGCGATCTGGCAGGCCGCACTCAACACGAACCCGGCCGTCATGATCCCTTGGCCACTGCCTCGTCCCGCCAGAACGCTCAACGTTTCCGACCACGAGTCATAACTCGTCGTGAGGACGGCCCTGGCAAGAATCGCGGCCCCCACCAACACCATTGGCGCCGCCGCGGCGGTCACCAATGTCCACCCAGCCGTCCGGCAGCCTTGCTCAATCACCATGAGAACGACTCGGCACTCGGTTGTACCGGCGCCACCGCCCGAGCCATGACACCAAAACCACTGCGACCACGATGATTTCGGCCGCAGACCCCCATCCGTGCGGATACAGCACCCCCGCGACGTGGTGGTCGATGAAGCCGGCGCGCGGCAGCGGTGACATGCCCGCGCCGTCGCGGGCCCACCGCTCGATCGTGGTCAGCGGACATTCGACGACTCCGGTGAGAATGATGACGGTCCAGCCGACGATGAGCGCGTGCGCCCAGATCGTGACGGGCCACCGCCATGCCAGGAACCCGCCGCCGATGAGGTAGCCGAGAAAGGCGAAGTGTGCGGCAACCGCCGCTACTGCGATCGCGGAATACGGCATCGTCCCGGCCTCTTCGAACTGGCGTAGCTGCTGGGACGTGGATACCCGGGGTTGGAACCGGCAAACCGACACCGCGCACCCCGCTCAACGGAGCGGGCGTCCGCGGCCGATGTGCGCGCTACCTACCCGATCGGGTAGGTAGCGACCTGTCCATGCGCACATTGGTCCCGGTGGCGGCACACCGTAGGCTGGGCGTGTTACCTGGATCACAGGATGAGGGATGGGTCTGGTGAGACTCGGTGTGATGGCGCCCGCGCAGATCGCGGCCACGACGGCGGCGACGGCTGTGCCGACGCGGCTGTTGAAGTTCCACGCCCCCGAGATCGTGTTCGGCATCGACTCGATGGCGGAGGCTGCGCACGCCGCCGTCCGCCTGGGCGGGCTGCGGCCCATGCTCGTCACCGATCCGGGGCTGATCGAGGCCGGCTGGGTGGCCGAGCTGGTCGGGCATCTACGTGCCCAGTGCGTCGAGGCACACGTGTGGAGCGCCCTGACCCCGAACCCCAAGGACCACGAGGTAACCGCCGGCCACGAGTTCTACCGCTCGCACGGCTGCGATGTGCTCATCGCGTTGGGCGGCGGCTCGGTGATCGACGCGGCCAAGGGCATCGCGATCCTGGCGGCCAACGGCGGCCACATCCTCGACTACGCCGGCGTCGACAAGGCGACCGCGCCGATTCCGCCCCTGGTGGTGCTGCCGTCCACGTCGGGCACCGGCGCCGACGTCTCTCAGTTCTGCATCGTCACCGATACGACCCACAACACCAAGATCACCATCTTGGGCCGTGCCCTGGTCCCCGACATCACGGTCATCGACCCCCGACTACTGACCACCATGCCCGAATGGCTCAATGCGGCAACGGGTCTGGACGCGCTGACGCACGGCATCGAGGCGTTCGTGTCGCTCGGGCACAACCAGCTGACCGACCACCACGCACTGCGGTCGGTCGTGATGGTCACCGAAAACCTGGTCACCACCATCGAGCGGCCACAGGACATGCCGGCGCGGGTGCTGATGGCCCAGGCCGCGTTGGAGGCCGGCCTCGCGTTCACCAACGCCATCCTGGGCGCCGCGCACGCCATGAGCCATCAGGTCGGCGGGCTCCTCGATCTGCCGCATGGCGTCATCAACGGCGTGCTGCTCCCCCACGTGGTGCGGTTCAACGCCGAGGCCGACCCGGCTCCCTTCGCCACCATCGCCACCTGCCTCGGAATCGCCGACAAGCGCGCTCCGGAGCTGGAATCGGCACTGGCACTTGCCGACCGACTCCAAGAGCTGGCCCGCCAGGTCGGCGTGCCGCGCGGGCTGGCAGAGCTCGGAGTACGCGACGCCGACGTTCCGGTGTTGGCGCACAACGCCCTTCAGGACGCCTGCCTGACCACCAACCCGCGCCCCATCGACGATGCGCAGCTGCGCGCGCTGTTCCGGGCTGCGCTATGACGACCCTGCCCGGCAACCCGGTGGTGCCGCGACGCGCGGCCGTGCCGGATCTGGACCAGCTCACGGGCGTGCGGTCCGGTAAAGGCACGTTCTATCCCGAGTTCCGGGTAGCCGCGCAACGCACCGAACGGGTGGTTGCCGCCCTCGACGCCATCTCGCGCGCTCTGGTGCAGACCGTCAACGGCCCCGAGAATCTGGTGCGGGCCGTCGCCGAGGCAGCCCGCACCCATCTCGGTGCCGAATGGGTGCTGTTGGCGCTGGCCGACGGCGCCCTGCCGGAGGCGCGGCCACGTCACCTCATCCTCGACGCCGACGGGCACGCGTACTCGTTCGAGGGCCTGTCGGGTACCAAACATCCGGTACCGCACCTACCGGACGCGGTCCTGAACCGACTCAACGACGTCCTGCGCGGTCAGCTTGCCCAGTTCCGGGTACCCGTCATCGAAAGCCACCATTCGCACGTGCCGATCGAACTCGACGGCGGGGTCGTCGGGGCGTTCGCGGCATGGACGCCTCCGCACCGGTTGCTCGACGGTATCGACGAGGCGGTGATGCGAATCCTGGCCAGCCAGACCGCGGTCGCGCTGCAGAACTGTGAACTGTTCCAGCGCTCGCAAACACTGCTGGCCCAATCCGAGGCCCGCAATGCGCAGCTGCTGGCGACGCAGCGCGAACTCGGTGCGGCACAACGCCATCAGGTGCTGGACTCCGAGCGGCACCGCATCGCACGCGAGCTGCACGACAGCGTCACGCAGACCGTCCTGTCGGCGGGCATGCAGATCGAGGTGTGCCGCAGCGAGGTCGAATCACGTTCGGGTCCAGCAGGTCTGGCCGAGCGACTGGACACTGCCAAAGCGTTGACCCGATCGGCTATCGACCAACTGCGGTCGGCCATCTACGCGCTCAACCACTCCTCCGATGCCGACCGGTCCAGCCTCCCCGAGCTCCTCGAACAGCTCGCCACCGTGCACATGCCGAAAGACCTGCGGGTGACACTGCGAGTCGACGGCGATGTCGCCGAACTACCCAGCGCCGTCGAGCGGAGCCTGCTTCGGATCGCCGGTGAGGCACTGTTCAACACTGCGATGCACGGCCGCGCCTCGCGGGCCATCGTGCGCTTGAGCTACCGCGCCGCCGGGGTCACCCTGTCGGTGTCCGACGACGGCATCGGCGACCCGGACAAACTCCGGCTCAGGCTCCAGCTGGCCGATGTCGCGGACCTCGACGGGCACCACCGCGGGCTGGCGAACATGCTGGCGCGGTGCCGCGAATACGGCGGCACCTTCACCGTCGGCCGCTCTCGCATCGGCGGCGTGCGGGTTGTCGCCACCATCCCACGGGACCCAGAAGAAGCTCCGCGCGAAGGAGTCGTGCCATGACCGTCGACACCAGCACCGGGACCATCCGCCTTGCGCTGGTGGACGACCACGCGATCCTCCGCCAGGGACTGCGGTCATTACTGGAACGCGAGGACGATCTCGTGGTCGTGGGTGAGGCCTCCAGCGAGCCCGAAGCCGTGGCCATGGTCGCGGCGACGCTACCCGATGTGGTGCTGGTCGATCTCAAACTGTCAGCGGGTTCGGATTTCGAGGGACTGTCCTTGTGCACCAAGCTTTCTGGTGCCTACCCGGACCTCGGTCTGCTCGTGCTGACCACATTCCTCGATGAGGACCTCGTGGTGCGTGCGGTGCATGCCGGAGCGCGCGGCTACGTGGTCAAGGACGTCGACACCACAGAACTGGTGCGGGCGATCCGGGCCATCTCGGCCGGGCAGAGCGCATTCGACTCGCGCAGCGCGGCCGCGGTGGTCCGCTCACTCAGCGGACGCGGGGATCAACGCGACAAGCTCACCGACCGCGAGATCGAAGTGTTGCGGCTGCTCGCTGCGGGCCTGTCCAACCACAAGATCGGTGAGCAGCTGTACATCTCGGCGACCACCGCCAAGTTCCACGTCAGCAACATCATGCGCAAGCTCGACGTCAGCCGCCGCGCCGAGGCCGTGTACGCGGCCAGTAAACGCGGACTGATCTAGGCCGGCGATAATTCGTCGGCCTAGATCAGCTGTGCGGGCTTGTGCTATGTGCCGCTAGGTATTCCGGTAGTCGATGACGATGCGGCCGTCGATCTGTCCGTGTTCCATCCGCTCGAAGACATCGTTGATGTCATCGAGGCGCGCGCTGGTGACGGTTGGCTTGATCAGGCCGCGTGCGTAGAAGTCCAGCGCCTCGGCCATGTCTTGCCGCGTTCCGACGATCGACCCCCGGATGGTGAGCCCCTTGAGCACGATGTCGAAGATCGGCGCCGGGAAATCGCCCGGCGGAAGTCCGTTGAACACGATGGTGCCACCGCGACGGGCCAGGGCGATCGCCTGACCGAACGCCTGCGGGTGCACGGCGGTGACCAGGACACCATGCACCCCGCCGGTCGCCTGCTGCACCGACTCGACGACGTCGGCGGTACGGGCATTGATGGCGACCTCGGCGCCGAGGCGGGTGGCGAGTGCGAGTTTGGCGTCGTCGACATCGATGGCCACCACCCGAAGACCCATCGCGCGGGCGTACTGCACCGCGATATGTCCCAGCCCGCCGATACCCGAGATCGCCACCCACTGGCCAGGCCGGGTGTCGGTGACCTTGAGACCCTTGTAGACGGTGACGCCGGCGCACAGGATCGGCGCGATCTCCAGCGGGTCGGCGCCGGCGGGGATCCGCGCGGCGTAGTCCGCGTTGACCAGCATGTAGGTACCGAAGCTTCCGTTGACGGAATATCCACCGTTGCGCTGACTTTCGCACAGGGTCTCCCAGCCCGTCCGGCAATATTCGCAGCGGCCACACGCCGACCACAGCCAGGCGTTACCGACTTTGTCGCCGACGGCCAGGTCGACCACGCCCTCACCGAGGGCTACGACCGTGCCGTAGCCCTCATGCCCCGGCACGAACGGCGGCTGCGGCTTCACCGGCCAATCGCCGTGCGCGGCATGCAGATCCGTGTGGCAGACACCGGACGTCTCGAGCTTGACCAGGGCTTCACCGTAGCCCGGTGTCGGCAGTTGCATGTCGTGCACCTGCAGCGGCATGCCGAAGTCGGTGACCACGGCGGCCCGCATGGTGTCAGTGTTTCCCGCCACGGTTTCAGTGGCCAGTGTCTGTGTCATCGATTCGCTCCATTCGTGAAAATTGGTCCAGGAAAAGGTCTTTGAGGTTCGCGGTGGCGTAAAGCTGATAGCACACAACGCTATTGGCCGCGACGTGCCGGCGCATGCTCCGATCGGTCCGAGTACCGGGCCCGCCCGGGTGGTTCCGGTACTGCCCATTCGGACAGGGGCGTCGGGCGATGACCGCCCCGGACCGGCGGAGCCGTTGCGCAAAGGCGCCACCCCGGCGCCGCACACCCGCCATGATGAGTGCCGTAACCAGACATTGCGAAGGTGGATCACGTGGCAACGAGCGAACATCCGAGGGGCACCAGCGCGGACACCAGGCCCGAACGCCGCGGCATCATGCAGTCCCTCACGGCCCTGTGTGTCCGTTATGTCGAACGCCTGATGCCCGACCCGTACCTGTTCGCGGTCATCCTGACCGTTCTGGTCGCCGGGATGGTCGCCCTCCTGGTGCACGGCGCCACGCCCAGCGGCATGCTCAAGGCCTGGTACGGCGGCGTGTGGGGTTCGCAGAACATCTTCACGTTCGCCTTCCAGATGGTGCTGATCCTCGTGACGGGTTACACGCTCGCCGAGGCGCCCGTTCTGAAGCGGGCCATCGTCCACATCGCCGGCAAGCCGAACAACCAGGTGCAGGGCGCCCTGCTGTGTTTCACCGTCAGCGCCGTGCTATCCCTGCTGAACTGGGGACTGGGCCTGGTCGCCGGTGCCCTTGTCGCCCGGCAGGTCGCAAAACGTTTCGCCGACGCGCATTTCGGCTACCTGATCGCCGCCGCCTTCATGGGATTCATCGTCTGGACGCAGGGGCTCTCGTCGTCGATCGCCCTGGCCAACACCGACAGCAGCAGCCCCATCAACGTGATCCACAAGCTGACCGGCATGACTGTCCCGTTGAGCCAGACCATCTTCCAGCCCTACAGCTGGCTGTCGGCGATTGCCGTGCTGACGCTGCTCGCACTCGCGGTGTGGCGCATGGCCCCGGCGCAGAGTCTGGCTCCCGATCCCGCAGTGTTCGAGGACGAAACCCAGCCGACCCCCGCTCCAACCGAAGGCAAGAAGACCTTCGCCGAGTGGCTGGAGAACCTCTGGATCCTCAACGTCCTCGTATTCGCCGCCGGCATGGCCTATTTCGTGCTCAGTGGATTCGCGCTGAACATCTCGTCGATGATCATGCTGTTCACGATCACCAGCGCGCTGCTGCACCGCACACCGATCCGCTTCATCCGGGCGTTCACCGGCGCCGCCAAGGTGTCCGGCCCGCTGCTTCTGCAGTACCCGCTGTACGGCGGCCTGGTGGGTCTGCTCGGCTATCAGGCAACGAAAGCCGACAAGCCGCTGCAGACGTTGCTGGCCCAGGCCGTGGTCAACGGCGCGACCGAGCACACGCTGCCGTTCCTGACCTTCGTCGGGTCGTTGATCATCAGCCTGTTCGTCCCGTCGGGCGGCGGGCACTGGGCCGTGCAGGGCCCCATCGCGGTCGACTCGGCGCTGGCCATCGGCCAGCGCTCGCCGGAGTATCTCGGGTTGATCTCCATGGCGGTCGCCGTCGGCGAAGGCGTCGCGAACATGATTCAGCCGTTCTGGCTGCTGCCCCTGCTGGCCATCGCAAAACTGAACGTCCGCCAGGTCATGGGCTTCACCGTCGTCGCATTCTTGATCGGTGTGGTGGTGTTGGGCGCCACCACACTCATCGCGCCCTACGTGCTCTGACGCCCAACACGCCGCGCTGGCGGTGAGAAGAATGACCCGCGCATTTGGTGCCGGAAACAAAACTTCGACCGATTGGTCCCGGCATCTTCCGCCACCGCGTTGTGATGGATCACAATCGGCACGTGCCGTCCCCGTCCGAGCTGCCGCCGATCCCGGCGGACGCACCGTTGCGGAAGGTGATCGAGGACCGGATCGACGAGATCGCCACGACGCTTCTCCACGAGGCCGTCGAATCCATCGAATGGCCCACACCCATGCCGATCGAACATTTCGACGGCGAGGTCACGCCATACATCATCGGCGGATTTCTGTACGGGCTCGACCTGATCACCGAAGGACGCAGGGTGACCCGCGCCGAGGCAGCCACCTTTGTCCTGCCGGTCGCGGAGCGACATGCCGAGGACGGTATCCCCCTGCCGTTCCTGTTCACCGCGCTGCATGCCGGCATCCGGAAACTGTGGGAGATCGTCCTGGAATCGGCATCCGAGGGCGACTCGGAGACGATCGCCGCGCTGGGCATGTACCTCGCCGACCTCACCGGGACCATCAGCGTGCTGATGACCGAGGTCTACCAGGACTCCGACTTTGTCCTGCGGGCCACCACGCGCCGGCAGCTGAACGCCCTGTGCGCCCACCTCATCGACGGCGAGTCCGGCAGCGACATCATCGCCAAACAAATCGGTGTCAAGCTCAGCGACCGCTATGACGTGTTGGCGATCCGGGTGGACGGCGACGAACCGCGGACCACCCATGAGACATTGGCGGCGCGCCGGCGGTTACGGCTCGCCAACCAAGTGTTCTACGGGCGCGGCGCCGGCGAAATCCTCAACACGTTCGATGGACACACGGGCGTGATCTTGCTGCCCGCACAGGTCGTGGAACCACGGGACGACTCCGCCATCGCGGCACATCTGGGCGCGCTGATCGGCGCGCTCAGCGAACGACTCGAGGTCGCGATCTATGCCGCATACCATCCCGGCGCCACGCTGGTGGCCATTCCCGCAGCGGCTGCCGAGGCCGCCGAAATCACCTGCCTGACAAGGCAACTGAACAGAGAGCCGGGTATCTACCAACTGGCCGATGTCCTCTTCGAGTACCAGGCGACGCGCCCCGGGCCCGCCCGCGACCTGCTCGCGCGCCACATCGCGCCGCTGCGCGACCACCCGGGGTTACTCCAGGCGCTCCAATCGCATCTGCAGCACGGCGCCGACCGGAAGGCCGCCGCGGCAGAGCTTTTCATTCATCCGAACACCCTGACCTACCGCCTACGGCGCATTCAGGAGATCACCGGCTATGACCCCACCGACCCCCATCAATCCCGATTGCTGGCGGCGGCCATGACCGTCTACACCATCGACCATGCAGGTACGCCCGTCGCCGCGACAAACCTCGACAATCCTGGCTAGCCGGATCAGGTAACGGTCAGACGTTCGCCACCGAACTCGAGTCATCCGTATCCCCATCCCGATTGCCCCGATCACCCGGAACGAGATGTGAATTCAGCTGTGAACCATCACGAGTCACTCCGCAACGCGGCAAGACAGTTGCGACAAGCGGCCGCACAAAGCACGAGTCCGACCGAGCGTATTCACTCGTACATCGCGACGATGATCGACCACGTCTACCCGGTGGGGCACTGCGCCAAAGCCTCGGTGTTGGCGTCGATCTGGCTCAACCGCGCTGGACAGCACGCCGACCAGAACGACGCACTCGTTGACGAATTGGTCGAGCCGCTGCGCGCGGCGATTCGCGTCGGATGCCGAACAGGCGAGATGTCATCACCCTGTCCAGACACCGATGCCCAGGCGATCTTCAATCTGGTCACGGGCATGATCCTTACCCACGGAGTCCTCGGCCGGCCCGCCTCTGCGGAACACATCAAAGGGGTGGTCATGGACGCCGTTGGGCACTCCCTCAAACTCAACAGGCCGTGACCCGCGGCTATCCGGGTTCGGTTGTTCTCGGTGGTTTTCTATGGCCGACTGCGGCATAGGCCAAACAGACTGCAAGGACGGCGAACTTGACCAGCGCGGCACGGCGCGCGCGTCGTGCGTGGATGTCAGTCTGCTTGCCGCCGAGGACTTTCAGCAGCGATACCCCCTCGATCGCGTCACCTGCGACGGCGGTGGCCGCCAATAGCGGTAGCGCCGAAGAGTGGCCCAGCCGGCACCGCGCACGGTCCACCAAGAGCGCCGTGTGTGCTCCGTAGGTGAGCATGTATCCGAAGTCGAGCCACAAGGACACCCGGGCCAGGCGCCGACCTCGACTTCCCCAGCGCGCCATCATCTCTGCGGACTCGTCCGCGTTGCCGGCCAGCTCGAACCGGATGATGCCCGGACCCCCGGTTTGGCGTAGTCGCCGTTCGATTTCCAGCATCACGACCGTGTAGGCGGCGTAAGCAACCGTCACACGACGGAGCAAGCTTGGGCTGCGGTCCATTTCAGCCGTCACCGGCACTCCGATGCAATCCGTTTCCGCGACTACGCGGACCGCTCCTGCGTTGCGCTTCGGGCGAACGCCGACTCGATGAACTGCGTCACCTCGCGAAGCGCACGTGCCGCTTCCGGGACGATGGAGGCCGCGGCCTGGAAGACGTGGACCTGGTCCCGCCACACCTGCAATTGATGCGGCACACCGGTCTTCGTCAGCGCAACGGCCAACTCCTCGGCATCGGGGTTGAGCAGTTCGGTCGAGCTCACCTGGATCAAAGACGGCGGCAGCCCACCCAGATCCGCATCGAGCAGGCGATGCTCGTCTGCCGGCGGGCTGTGCCGCATGACGAATTGATGGAACGCGCGGGCGAAGGCCTTCGAGAACAGCACATCGGTCGATCCTGACGGCGCATCGATCTTGGCCTGCACGTCGAAGTCGGTCAGCGGGGCCATCGAGACGATCGCGCCGGGCATCGGCAGTCCACGCCGGGCCGCGAAGATCGCCGTGATGAACACCAGGTAGGCACCGGCCGAGTCGCCGATGAATGCGATGTTCTCCGGCGCGACACCGCGCCCGAGTGCGAATCGGTAGGCATCGATGCAGTCCTCGATGCCGTCGGCGATGGTGTGCTGGGGCAGCTTGCGGTAGTCCACCGCCACGACCTCGCTCTGCAGCGACGCGGCAATCCGCGAAATCATCTGGCGGTGCAGGTGGCGGCCACCGACGAGAAAGGCGCCGCCGCGCAGGTACACCACGTAGCGGTCCCCGCGTGTCGCCGCCGGCCGGGTCGTCTCAGCGGAACAGCGCGCAAGGCTCACGGGCTTTCTGGTGGTGCCCGCGACCGACCGCAGCACTCGACCCACGTGATCGACTGCCCGGTACGGCCAAGGCAGGCCAGGCGCCATCGCCCAGACCGTCAACACCGGTTTGACCGAGGCCTTCAACGCCAACGCGAGGAGGCGCGACTGGATGCTGCCGCCCTCGAACTCGACGCGACGGGAGTCACCCCGGTCCAGGGAAATCAGATTCTCGGGTGCGGCAACCACGTTGTAGCCCTCCTGTATCAACGAGCCCCGTGCGGTGGCTGCGGCAGCGCCGATGCTGCCCCGTTGTCCGAATCAGTATCGACGCCCGGGTGGCCGCCGTCTCTACACCGAGCGCCGAAGTATCAGACCAGGCGTTTGTGACGTGTCACAAACGCTGAGGTAGCGGCGTTGTCGCCACTGTCGTTGCGCCCCAGGTCGTCTCGACACGGCCCGGCGGCTCACTCGTACTCGACAGGCAGTGCCCCATGCTCGACGGCACTGAGCAGTCCCGCGTGGTCGGCCTCGGTTTGATCGGCGTAACGCCGGGCGAGCCCGGAGAGCGCTTCGCTCACGCGGTCGGAATGGCCGAGATAACCGGCGATCATCGACGCTCCACTGGTTCTGGCATGCCCCTTGGCCAGCAGTTGACCGACGACGCTGGCGTAACCCGTCAGCATCTTGGCATCCAACTCGTCAAGAGGTATGCGGCCCTTCATGTTTCGCAGCTGCCGCACATAGAACTGGCGACCGTCCACCGTGGTCCAGCCCAGCAGCGGGTCGCTGACCGTCTGCAGACACTGCTGGTATTCGACGACGCGTTGCCCCTGGTGGGCATGTAACGGCGAATCGCCATGAACATAGGGCGCCAGTACCGATCTTCGAGCCTGCTTGAGCTGCAGGAAGATGACATCCTTGGGTGACGAGCCCGCCAACAGGGCGACATACGCCCGTAGCCCGACACTGCCGACCCCGACGACCTTCTGCGCCACGTCCAACAGCGTGTAGCCACCGACCAGCCGGCGCCAGTACAGCGGCAGGGTCTCGAGATAGTCGTCCATCGCTTTGGTCAGCAGCTTCTCTTCCCGCGCCGGCAGCGGGGTGATCAAGGGCGGTTCATCGACGATCTTTCGCACTCCGTCGACCTCATGGGTGAAGCGCGGCAGCGCGCGATCACCGGTACGGCGTCGCGCCCGCTTGGCCGAGCGGGTGACGAGCCGCTCCAGCGGTCCGTCGGCTTCCGTGGTCAGGCGATCGACGCTGAGCCTGTTGAAAGCCCTGACGAGCAGCGGCAGATCAGCAAGCCGCCTGACCTCCTTCTGGTAGGCCATGACACAGGCTTGCACGGCGTCGCCGCAGGCGCTTTCCGAGGCGTCGTTCTCCCGCCCGGCCACCCAGATGCTCGCCACCAACCTGCGCAGGTCCCATTCCCAGCCGCCCGGGTGCGCTTCGTCGAAGTCATTCAGGTCGATGACCAGGTCCCGTTCGGGAGAGGCGTAGAACCCGAAGTTGCCCAGGTGAGCGTCGCCGCAGACCACCGGCATGATTCCCGTCGTCGGCAGTCGCGAGACGTCACGGGCCATGACGACTGCGGCGCCGCGCAGGAAGCCATACGGCGACGCCGCCATCCGGCCGACCCTGATCGGGATGAGCCGCTCGATCCGCCCCTCATGGCTGGCCTTGATCAGCTGCACCGGATCGGGCCGCCCCGCACCATCCGACCACCTCGACAACGTCCGCCGGGGCACCTTCTTGCGCAGCGCCTTACCCAGCGCGTACCGCTCGTCCCGCGTGGCCGGCGTTCGCAGCAATGATCGGTACGCCTCGGTCTCGGTGCCCGTCACGACGGTGTGCCGGTCGGGAATCGTGGTGTCCGCAAGGGGCGGCGGGTCGTTCACCTCGGACGTATACCCGCCTGCCGCTCGTGAACACGCCGATCGCGCTGGGAATCAACAACGCGCATCCCCACGGGACGGCCACCCAGAACGGCCAGAAGTAACCGGCGCCGGTGGCGAGCCAGATCGCGAGGCACAGTAGGTTCACCGCGACCCACGGCATCCACATGATGACGACCCATGCCGGAATCGACTGTTTCCGTTGCGGTTTCAGCTCACCCCGCTCATCGGATCGCGGCAGGTCCGAAACAATGTCGGCGAGCTCGCCACGGGTTTCGGCCCGGTAGAGCCGCTGCAGCCGGGTGTCGTACTCCGTCAGGGTCAGCCGGCCCTCGGCAACGGCACGGCTGAGTCGGTGAGAAACCGTTTCGCGGTCGGCATCGCCGACCCGGATGTGCGTGTCGGGCGTGCGGGACGCGGCGCTGTGGTGCGGCGGCTCGGGAAACGGGAGGTTCTCATGATGGTCCACGGTGCAACTCCATTCGCCATAACGGTGTTATGGACATTCATAACACCGTTATGGATAGATGGCAAGGGCTTCCAACGGTGCTGGCCCGACGAAGCGATCGGCGACGAAGACTATCCGGACAAACCAGTGGGCCGAAGAACACGCCGATTGCCACTCCCCTACGCAATCAATTTGCGGCACAATCGGATTGAAAAGCGGCTGACAGCCGGGGCGGCTCCGGACCGGCACCGGTCCCGCAAAATCGGCGATCATGGATACCCACCCCTTGACGCGCCGAAACATGTTATTTGCCACACCGATGGAAAGGCTGTGTCCTACTAGGTTTGGTGCAGCGGGCAGCAGAAGCGCCGATAGTATTTGGACTGTCGGCTCACGCGTGTGAGCCCCTCGGAGGTGACAATGACAGGCCAGCCAGTCCAGGGAAGCGGCAACCCTGCCGCGGCGAGCTGCGCGGTCGAACAGAGCCAGATCGGCGCGGTCAGCGTGGTCGCGGTATCCGGAACGGTGGACATGCTCACCGCTCCGCAGCTCGAATCCGCACTGAGCCCGTCGGCTGTCGGCACAGCCCAGGCGGTCGTCGTCGACTTGAGCGCCGTCGACTTCCTGGCCTCGGCCGGGATGGGGGTACTGGTGGCGGCGCATGCCGACTTGGCGCCGGCGGTAAAGCTCGTCATCGTCGCCGACAGCCCCACCACCAGCCGCCCGCTCAAGCTGGTCGGCATCGCCGACCTGATCGAGCTGTTCGCCACGCGAGACGAGGCCCTCGCGGCCGTCACCGCCTAGCGCGGTCATTGTCAATCGGAAGGTAGGTCGAGCAGGTCGCTATGACGGAGCCGGACCAGTCGAGCAGCGGGGCACGTTTCAGTAAGACGGACGTGGTGGCCATCCCCGAACATGCCGCATCCGTCCGTCAGGAGTTCTCGACCTGGTTGACAGGCCACATCGCAGTGGACCGCGTCAAAGCGAGCGACATCGTGCTCGCCGTCAACGAGGCATTGGCCAACGCCGTCGAAGCTGCGTACGCCGATGCCCCGGCTCCCGGCGTCATGCACGTTCGCGCCGACTTCGACCGCGAGTCAGGGCGGCTGACCGTGACCGTGACCGACGAGGGCACGTGGCGCCCCGCCACCGCGCAGCTCGCGAACTCTGCCCGCGGACGGGGGATTCCGCTGATGCAGGCGTTGACGGATCACGCGTCGATCGAACCGACCGATGCCGGTACCGAGGTGCGCCTGCAATGGGACGTCATCGACGCCGTGCCCGCCGGCGGCGGGTGACCCGCACCTACTGCGGCAGCCGTACCACCTGGACGAAGAACTCGTCGATCTCCCGCACCGCTTTCATGAACTGATCGAGATCGACCGGCTTGGTCACGTAGGCGTTCGCGTGCAGTTTGTAGCTGCGCAGGATGTCCTCCTCGGCCGAGGACGTGGTCAGGACGACGATCGGGATGTGGCACAGATCGGCGTCGGACTTGATGGCCTCCAGCAACTCCCGGCCGTCGTACTTCGGCAGATTCAGGTCGAGCAGGATGAGGTCCGGGGTCGGGGCGTCCGCATGGACGCCGCGCCGGTAGAGGAAATCCAGACCTTCTTGACCGTCGCGAGCGACATGCAGAGTGTTCTTGATCTTGTTGTCCGCGAACGCTTCACGGGTGATCAACTCGTCTCCCGGATCGTCCTCGACCAACAGGATGTCGACCACTCGGCCGGCTGACGACGCATTCATGGGTGACTTCCCTCCCGCTGCTCTGCTGCCATGACGTTCGGTTCGGTGATCGGGGTGGCAGGCAAGGTGAACACGAACCGCGTGCCATCGGTGTACGACGTGTCGATCCCGATGGTGCCGCCGTGATGTTCGACGATCTTCTTGCACAGCGCCAAGCCGATGCCGGTGCCGCTGTAGGCGTCGCGGCCGTGCAAGCGCTGAAAGATGACGAACACCTTGTCCACGAACTCCTCTGCGATCCCGATACCGTTGTCCGTCACCGTGAATACCCAGTTGTCGGCGTTCTCACCCGTTCCCATTGTGCAGTCGATCACGATCCGGGGCGTTTGGCCCTCGCGCCGGAACTTCACCGCGTTACCGATCAGGTTCTGCCACAGCATCGTGAACAAGGTGGGGTCGCCGTCGACGCGCGGCAGGCCGGCGGGCGGCAGCACCACCTCGGCCCCCGACTCGGCGATCGAGGTCGCGAGGTTCTGCATGGCCGACGCGACAGCCTCGCCCAGGTCCACCTCGGTGTGGGTGGCGTTGAGCCGGCCGACACGGGAGAAGGTGAGCAGGTCGTTGATCAGCACCTGCATGCGCTTGGCGCCGTCGACCGCAAAATTGATGTACTCGATTCCCCGGTCATCCAACTGATCGCCGTACCGCTTCTCGAGCAGCTGACAGAACGACGCCACCTTGCGCAGCGGCTCCTGCAGGTCGTGCGACGCGACATACGCGAACTGTTCGAGTTCAGCGTTGGATCGCCGCAACTCCTCGGCCTGCTCGTCGAGTGCCAGGCGCGCGAACTGGGAGGCTTCGAGTTCCTCGACGATGCGCTGCCGCATCTCCTCGACGTCGACGGCAATCGCACGAATGTCCGTGGGCCCCTGGGGAACTATGCGCTCATCGAAGTTACCTTGCGTGATCCGGCGGCACGCGGCGGCGAGTGCGCCCAGCGGGCGGGTGACCGAACTGCGCACCAGCATGGCCAGCACCACCGCCATGACGACGAAGGCACCGACCATGGTCGCCAGCACTCGATCGCGCCATTGGCGTATCGACGCCAGCCGAGCGGTATCGGCATCGCGCGCCTGTTCGAGGTGCCGGTTCTGGGCATCGAAGAGCGTGCGGAGGTTGTCGAACTCTTTCTTGCCGTCCTCGTTGGTACGGCTGTCCACGACGGCGGGATGCCCCACGACGACGCTCGCGATCAACGGCTGGGCATAGGTGGTGCGCCAGGTACCGGCGGCTCGTTCGATCGCATCGAGATCGGCGAGCAGGGTGTCGCGCCCCTCCAACAATGTTCTGATTTTCTGTGCCGCAGCGGTTTCCGCGCGTTGCCCGTCCTCATACGGCGCCAGGAACTGGCTGTCGGCGGCGCTCGCGTAACCGCGGACCGCGGTCTCCTGATCACGCAGTCCGGCCTGCAATCGGTAGGCGGCCACGCGCGCGGGTTGCAGGTGCTCGATCAGTTCGCTCGACACCATGTCGGTCCGGTTCATCAGGAGCGCACCGCCGACGGCACCGGAGAGCACCACCACACCCATTGCGGACAGAACCAGGTTCTGCCAGCCCTGCACCGTCAACTTCATCGAACCGAGCGCTCCACCCGAATGACGGCGATGTCGTCGGTGAGACCGCCGTAGGGCTCGGCCCGGGTTTCCACCTCGCTGATCAGCGCCTTGACGAACTCGGCGCCGGGCAGGCGCGCCAGCGAGCGGGCCGCCGCCAGCAGCCCGTCCTCGCCGAGGCGTTCACCCCCGTCGCCTGCGGGTCCCTCGAACAGCCCGTCGGTCAACAGCATCAAGCCGTCGCCCGGCCGCAACTGCAACCGGTTGACCGGCCATTCCCTGGCGCCGAGGCCGAGTGCCGGACCGGCCGTCGGTTCGAGCCAGTCGACGGTACCCGCCCCGTGCATGAGCAAGCCGGGATGACCTGCACGCACCACGTCGAACTGCCCCGTATCGGGTGTCAGCGCCACACTCAGCAGGGTCGCGAAAGTGCCGCGGCTCGGCCGCTCGGTGGTCAGGATGCGGTCGAGCTGACGCATTCGCTCATTACCCCGCAGACCGGCGAAAGTCAGTGCGCGCCAACCGATTCGCAGCGCCACGCCCAGCGCGGCTTCATCGGGCCCGTGGCCGGCCACGTCACCGATCATGACGTGCACCGTGCGGTCCGGGGTCTGCACGACGTCGTAGAAATCGCCGCCGATCAACGCGTCACGCCGGCTCGGCAGCGACTGGGTGACGATCTCGACGCCCGGACTGTCGGCGAGCAGAGGCGACGGCAGCAGGCCCCGCTCGAGTCGGGCATTCTCCTGAGCGCGCAGCCGACTGGCATGCAGGTCGACCGCGGTGACCTCGGCACGCTTGCGTTCGATGGCGTACAGGACCGCACGGCGCAGCGTCTCCGGATCCACGCGGCCCTTCACCAGGTAGTCCTGCGCACCCGACGCCATGGCAGAAACACCGAAATGCTCGTCGTTCAGACCGGTGAGAACGACAATCGGCAATTCTGGCGCAAGGGCACCGAGCCGATCGAGAGCATCGACGCCGCCGGCATCGGGCAGGTGCAGGTCCAGCAGCACACAGTCCGGATGGATCGCTTCCAGCGCGGCCGCCGCCTGGGTCAATGTGGACGACCAGTGGAAGTCGATGTCGATCGCGGCGTCGGCGATCAACTCCTCGACAAGCAGGGCATCGCCCCGGTCGTCCTCGACCAGCAGCAGCGACAGCGGCCGGTCTCCTGCGGGCCCCGACTTCGGGGACGTGGAGCGGTTCATCCGCGACTCCGCCGGCATGGACAAGTGGTCACGTCCTTCATCAAGGGGCCACCTACCTCGTGCTGACCATCTCGTTTCGCTGGTGCTTACTGTCGCGGACGTTACCAGTTGGTCCACACCGCTCCGGGCCATTGACGCGCACCACGTCGCCGGGCGCTACTCCAGCTTCTCCCGTAGCTGCGCCAGGGTTTTCGCCAGCAACCGCGAGACATGCATCTGGGAGATGCCCACCTTGGCGGCGATCTGAGACTGCGTCATCGATTCGAAGAATCGCAGCACCAGCACGGTGCGCTCGCGCTCCGGCAGCTCCTCCAGCAGCGGCCGGAGCGCCTCGCGATACTCGACGTTCTCCAAGCCGGGGTCGACATCGCCGAGCGTCTCCGCCAGAGACGGGCGGTCCTCGCTGCCACTCCCCGCGGACCCATCGATCGAGGTGGTTTTGTACGAGCTCCCGGCCATCAGGCCGTCGAGGACCTCATCGCGATCGATGCCCAACTCGGTGGCCAGTTCCGACGCAGTGGGTGCGCGCCCGAGGCGTTGCGACATCTCGGCGCTGGCCGTGCCGATCTGCAGGTGCAGCTCTTTCATCCGCCTCGGGACTTTGACCGACCAGCTGTTGTCGCGGAAGTGGCGACGCAGCTCTCCCATGATCGTGGGGACCGCGAACGAGGCGAAGTCCGAACCCATCTCGACGTCGAAACGCTTCACCGCGTTGATGAGGCCGATACGCGCGACCTGCAACAGATCATCGCGCGCCTCGCCCTTGCCCTCGAAGCGCCGCGCGATGTGGTCGGCCAGCGGCAAGCAGCGCTCGATGATCGCGTCCCGCTGCGCGATGTAGTCAGCTGAGTCCTCGGTTGTTCCCTGGAGCTGACGGAACATCTCGAGAACGTCCGCATACTCCGCCGTCACCGCTGCAGACTCACTCGTCTCGAAGTCAACGAAACACCCAGCACCTGGGTGCCGTCGATGGCCTGCTCGTCAGCGAATGTCGAAACCTCGTCGGCCAGCGAGTTGAGCACGTGCCAGCTGAAACTGTCCGGCTTCACGACCGCGCCGCCGCGATTGTCGTCGGCCACACACGTCGCCGAAGCACGAATCACCACAGCATCATTCGCCGGATCGACGACGACCCGCAGGCTCGACCCCGGCACCGCGGCCCGGATGAGACCGGTACAGGCTTCGTCCACAGCCAGCCGGATATCGGCGATGGCGTCCAGATCGAAATCTTCGAAGGCGGCGACGGCTGCCACCAGCGTCCGCAGGACCGCCAGGCTCTCCGGAGACGCCGCAACGATCAACTCAACAGACCGGTCACCGGACGCCAAGCTGCCCTGCCCCACTGCCTCAACCACGTATTTCCTCCAGCGTCCCTGTGCAGGCCCACTCACGTCGCACTCTGTGTACCCATTGTCCATGGCTGCTCAAACAAACGTGCATCGCCCGCCACCACCCGCTGTCGGCGGGGGCAACACCCGAAGGTGGGCGATCGCGTCAGCATGCCTCGAAGTCTGCGCAGCCGTTCGATTCATCTTGTGCCGCAGCTTGTTTCGCCCATCTCCCGGGATTCGCGACCGCCGGGGTGACCGCATCGGCACGCGGCCGGCTAGTACCAGTAGCGGCGGCCGCCGACCGGCCGTGCGGTCGCCCCCAGCAGCCAAAAAACCGCGCCCACCACCAACACGACAACGCCGGCCACCCACAAGGGGTAGATGTTGAAGATCAGCCCAAGAGCAAGCAGTACAGCTCCGACCAGAATCATGGTGCCTCTTTCCGTTGTCGGCAGCGCACGCACGTCGTCGTGGTGCCTGCCCCGTCTGACCTTGCCGGTCAGCGGCAGTCCTTCCGTACCCACGGGCGTCGGCTGCCCAAACATTTCGGAACTGCCCCTCGGAATGCCCTGTGGGGCACGCACATCCGTGTGGCGTAGATCGCAATATTCGTCGTTTGACGCGCGCCAGAGCTGGGAATTCTCGGCAGGCGTGGGGAACGGTTCTCCGTGCGATCATCCGATCCGTGAGCGGAAGGGTAGCCATGAGCGAGGACAAGAACACCGGTCCCGAGGAAGCCGTCCGGGGCGTCGTGGAAGGCGTCAAGGGCAAGGCCAAGGAAGTCATCGGCACCGTGACCGGCCGTGACGACTTGGTCCGCGAGGGTCAGGCCCAGCAGGACAAGGCCGATGCGCAACGCGCCGCGGCCAGGAAGGAAGCCGAGGCAGATGCCGCACGCGCGGGCGCCAAGGCCGCCGAGGCACGGGAGCGAGCCGAGCAGCAGAACTAGCACACAGTGCGACACGGCCCAGTCCAGCGACATGCTGGACTGGGCCGCTCGCGTCTGTGCGTTTCCCGGAAAACCGTTGCGGTGAAGAGTCTTTCGATGCAACAAGCACTGCGGTGCCCACCCGTCCCCGGTCGCACCATCTGTGTGTTTGCCGCTCGAATGGACTGGGTAACTGTGAAGTCAGCTGACGCACTCGCGTTGCCCGACTCGAAGGAATCAGGGATGACAATCGAACTGATGGCGGCGCCACGAAGTGCGGACGAAACGGCGGTGGTTTTCGAGCCCGCGCCAGACGAGGCCACGGCACCCGGCGTGGCTGTTCACCTGCCGGTGTTACTGGTGGGCCTGCGCTGGCTGTTCGACACCGAGCAGCCGGCGGGCGCGGTCCAGTGCCCCGCCGGCGACAGCCTGCCGTCGGTGGGCGGACGCGCGTTCCGGTTCATCCCCGCCGACCGCGACGGCCGGGCGGCCCTGGGCATCGCAGTGACCACCGGCATTGCCGGTGACGCGATCGGCGGCCATGAAGCGGCCGATTTCATCGATCTGCTCGAGGGCATGGGCGAAGAGGTGCTTGCCATCAATTCTGTCGCGGCGGGTGCGTTCTACGTGCTGACGTTGGCGCGGCCCGCGCATCCGACCTTGCGGAGCGCCGTCGTTCGCTATCGCGCTCAGCACCGCGCCGACTCAACCGTCTCACCGTTCGGACCGGCGCAGCATCCCGCTGACGCCGGCCGCGTGAGTGCATCGGATCTGCAGCGGCAGTTGGCCACGACGTCCGTCGCGCAGGCCAGCGAGCCACTGCCCAGCGCTGCCGGCGGCGTGCAGTGGATGGACCGCTTCAGCTTCCCGACGACGGTCACTGTCACCGGCACCGAGCCGTGTCTGGCCGCGCGCGCCTAGCGTTCGACCCGCCGGCCGGTCGCTGTCAGCCCCGCGGTAGCCGGACCACCTGAACAAAGAAGTCGTCGATCTGGCGTACCGCGCTCAAGAACTGCTCGAGATCGACCGGCTTGGTCACGTAGGCGTTCGCGTGCAGCTTGTAGCTGCGCAGGATGTCCTCCTGCGCCGACGATGTGGTGAGCACGACGATGGGGATGTCGCACAGTTCGATGTCCGACTTGACCTTCTCGAGCAACTGCCGCCCGTCATACTTGGGCAGATTCAAGTCGAGCAGGATCAGGTCCGGCCGGGGCGCACCCACGTGGGCACCGCGTCGATAGAGGAAGTCCAGGCCTTCCTCACCATCGTGGGCGACATGCAGAACATTCTTGATCTTGTTGTCCGCAAAGGCTTCCCGGGTGATCAACTGGTCGCCCGGGTCGTCCTCGATCAACAGAATGTCGATCGGCCTGCTGTCGCGCGGCACGGTCACGTGCACACCTTCCCCACCTATACGTAGATGACGTTCGATCCATCGTCCGGCCGCGCCGGGAATGTGAGTACACGGCGGGTTCGGCCTTCCATCTGCGGCGCCGGCCGACAGTCACCTGCCATGGCACACATCCCCAACCACGATCAGTTTACATTGTAAACAGGGGTGCTGCCCGCGGGGCCTCAGTCAGCCGCCCGCTCAGGACCGCGGCAAATTCGATTCGAGCCGATCCAACAGCGCTTCGAGCGCTTCTTCGAACTCGGCGTCGCCATAGTCTTCCGACAACAAGGGTTGCAGTCGCTGCAGCTGCGGATAGTCCGAAAGCTTGGCTCGCGGGCGGTCGGCTTCTTCGAGGATCGCCTCGGCGGGACTCAGCTGGGCGCCGCGTGCCGACACCTCCAGCAGGAGCTGCCCGACCAGGAATGTGGTGTACGCCCGATATGCCGCCACTGCGGCGGCATCGTCGAACCCGTACGAAAGCAGGGTATCGAGGAAGCTCTCCATCCAGCGCATGCTGCGTAGCGGCGGTCGCACCCACGGCGCCTCTGGCGCCTGCGTGGCCACCAGCGGGAAGAGCTCAGGGTGCTGCAGCGCGATCTGGCGCACCCCGTGCGCCAGCCGGATCAGATAATCCTGCCAGCCGTCTTCCTGCCGGCGGGCGGCCAACTGCTCGGCGTACAAGCGGTCGACGACGTGGTCGACCACACCGGTCAGCAGATCTCCCCTGCCGTGGACATATCGGTACAGGGCCATCGCCTCCACACCGCACGCCGCGCCCAACCGGCGCATGGTGAGCTTGTCCAGCCCGTGCTGGTCGATGAACTCGATCGCGGTGTCCAAGATGAGCTCGCGGGACAACGACGCCGCGTGGCCATCGTGCGTGCCAGCGGCGGGCACGGCATCAGAATCGCCCGCTGCTGGGGAGACTCCAGAGTCCTTGGCTCCCGACAACGTGCCTCCCAGTACTGGACGATTCCGGGCCCAACGCTAGCCGCTGCAGGCAACGAAATGGTGGAACGTCACCGCGGGCAGCGTGCTTTGCTTCAGGAAACGGTACGGAACACCGTCAGGGCACGGCCTTCCACCGTCACCGTGGCCCCCGCCTGCAGCGGTGTGGTCTCGGCCTCCACGGTGGCCAGACCGCTGGCGGTGTCGAGAACCAGTTGCCATCCCGCACCGAATTGCTCTGGCGGCAGCGTGAATTCGATGCCGTCGTGGTGCGCGTTGAAACACAGCACAAACGAGTCGTCGACCACCCGCTGCCCACGCTCATCCAGGTCCGGTATGCCCTGCCCGTTGAGGTACACCGCGACGGACTTGCCGAAGGCGGCGTTCCAGTCGTCGTCGGTCATCTCCGAGCCGCTCGGGGTGAAGAAGGCGACGTCCGGGACGTCCTGCGAGCCCCGGGCGCGCACCGGCCGACCGGTGAAGAAGCGCCGGCGCCGGAAAACCGGGTGCGCGGTGCGGATCGCGGCGACGCCACCGATGAACGCGGTCAACTCGGTATCCGCGGATTCCCAATCGATCCAGGTGATTTCGTTGTCCTGGCAGTAGCCGTTGTTGTTTCCGCCTTGCGTGCGGCCCAGTTCGTCGCCGTGGGAGATCATGGGCACGCCCTGGCTCAGCAGCGTCGTGGCCAGAAAATTGCGCTGCTGGCGCCGACGTAACGCATCGATGCCGGCGTCGTCGGTCGGGCCTTCCACACCGCAGTTCCAGGACCGGTTGTTCGATTCGCCATCGGTGTTGTCGTCACCGTTGGCCTCGTTGTGTTTCTCGTTGTAGGACACCAGGTCCCGCAGCGTGAATCCGTCATGGGCCGTCACGAAATTGATCGAGGCGACCGGCCGGCGCGAGGTGTGCTCGTAAAGGTCCGCAGACCCCGTGAGCCGCGACGCGAACTCGCCGAGCGTGGACTCCTCACCACGCCAGAAGTCGCGTACGGCGTCGCGGTACTTACCGTTCCATTCCGTCCACTGCGGCGGGAAGTTCCCGACCTGATAGCCACCGGGCCCGACATCCCACGGCTCGGCGATCAGCTTGACCTGGCTGATGACCGGATCCTGCTGGACCATCTCGAAGAATGTCGAGAGCCGGTCGACGTCGTAGAACTCCCGCGCCAGCGTCGACGCCAGATCAAAACGGAAACCGTCGACATGCATCTCGGTCACCCAGTACCGCAACGAATCCATGATGAGCTGCAGTGCGTGCGGGTGCCCGGCATTGAGACTGTTGCCCGTGCCCGTGTAGTCCATGTAGAACTTCGGTTCCCCGTCGACCAGCTGGTAGTACGCGGCGTTGTCGATCCCGCGGAAAGACAGCGTCGGGCCCAGATGATTGCCTTCCGCGGTGTGGTTGTAGACCACGTCGAGGATCACCTCGATATCCGCCTGGTGCAGGTCGCGCACCATGGCCTTGAACTCCTGCACCTGCCCTCCGGGCGTCGCGCCTGACGTGTACTTGGGGTCCGGCGCGAAGAACCCGATGGTGTTGTACCCCCAGTAATTCGACAGTCCCTTGTCGATCAGGACGGAGTCGTTGGCGAAGTGGTGCACCGGCATCAGTTCGACAGCGGTGATACCGAAGCTCTTCAGATGGTCGATTATCGCGGGATGCGCGACGCCCGCGTAGGTGCCGCGGTCACGTTCGGGAACGTCGGGGTGACGCTGCGTCAGCCCCTTCACGTGGGTCTCGTAGATCACCGAATCGGCGTACGCGCGCTGTGGCGGCCGGTCCGTCCCCCAGTCGAAGTACGGGTTGATCACCACCGACTGCGGCATGCGGGCGGCGGAGTCGTCGTCGTTGCGGCTGTCCTCGTCGCCGAAGTTGTACCCGAAGAGACTTTGGTCCCAACGGAACTCGCCATCGATCGCCTTGGCGTAGGGATCGATCAGCAGCTTGTTGGGGTTACAGCGCTGCCCCGCCGCCGGATCGTAGGGCCCGTGGACCCGGTAGCCGTAGTGCTGTCCGGGTACGACATCGGGGAGGAATCCGTGCCAGATGAATCCGTCGACTTCAGGCAGTACGACCCGCGTCTCGGTGCCGTCGTCGTCGAACAGGCAGAGCTCCACGCGCTCTGCGGCCTCACTGAAGAGGGCGAAGTTAGTTCCGACGCCGTCATACGTCGCGCCGAGCGGGTACGCCTTGCCCGGCCATACCTCGGTGCGACGGTTGTCGTCCGAGTCGGCGGACCGTGTCATGTGCTCTCCTCGAGCGAGAGGGTTGGGGTGGGAGGGATAGCCCGGATCAGCGCCATCCAATCATCGCGACGGCTGGATTGCACGGTTGGTTTGACCGCGTAGCGACGTGGGTACCTGTAACCCGCCGGCCTTGACGAACACGTCAACGCCCTGAGCGAGGAGCGCAACACATGATCATCTTGGGCATTATCTTGCTTGTTCTGGGATACGCCTTGGCAGTGCCGATTCTCGAGACCATCGGTGCGATCCTGGTCGTGATCGGTGCGGTCCTGTGGATCCTGGGCGCCGTCGGGCGGCCGGTCGCAGGACGCAAGGTGTGGTTCTAGCCAGGCCGTAATCAGGCCTGTACACCACGGGCACTGTGGTGACGCGTGCCGGCTCCGACGCCAGGGGCCAACCGAGCGGCAGCGCGAAAGACGTTGAGACGGTGGATGATGCCGGCCAACCGGCGCACCACGACATGGTGGCGCAGCCGCACGGTACGGACGACGAACCGATCGCCGCCGCGGAAGCTGTTGCCGCGGAGATGAAAACCGACGCCCGTCCCCATGGGGAACTGGGCCGGCGTTTCGACCGGCATTCGCCCTTCTTCGTCGGCATGACGGCGGCAGCAGGCGCAGCCGTGACGTACGGCGCAGTGCACATGCTGGTCGCCGCGCAGTCGGTGCTGGTGCTGATCGGGGTCGCCTTCTTCCTGGCGTTGGGGCTGGAACCGGCAGTGTCGTGGTTCGTCAACCACCGTCTGCCGCGCTGGCTCGCCACCACAACCGTTTTCGTCATCTTTCTCGCGCTGATGGCGGCGTTCGTCGCGGCGGCCATTCCGCCGCTGTCGCAGCAGGCCACCCAGCTGATCCATCAGGCGCCGCACTACATTCAGCAGGCCCAGAGCCACTCGTCCACGATCGGAAAGCTCAACGACCGCTTCCACATTCAACAGCGGATCACCGACACGATGAACGGTTCAGGCGGCTCGATACTCAACGAGATCGTCACCGCCAGCTCGGCGGTGTTCGCCGCGTTGGCGGACGTGCTCATCGTCATCGTGCTCACCGTGTACTTCCTGATCGACTTTCCCCGCATCCGCGCGACCCTGTATCGCCTTGTCCCCCAGACCCGTCGACCGCGGGCGATCCTCATCGGCGACGACGTCTTCGCCAAGGTGGGCGCCTATGTACTGGGCAATGTGGCGATATCGGCAATCGCCGCCGTGGCCACCGCGGTGTGGCTGACCGCCTTCGACGTGCCGTACCCGCTGCTGCTGGGCATCTTCGTCGGACTCTTCGATCTGGTGCCGGTCGTGGGCTCGACCATCGCGGGCGTCGTGGTGGCAGCGGTGGCCCTGACCGTTTCACTGCCGGTATGCCTTTCTACCGCAGTGTTTTTCGTCGTCTTCAGGGCTCTCGAGGATTATCTACTGGTCCCCCGCATCATCGGGCATGCCGTCAAGGTGCCCGCGCTGGTCACCGTCGTGGCGGTGCTCGTCGGCGGCGCGTTGCTCGGCATCATCGGGGCGTTGGTGGCCATCCCGGTTGCCGCCGGCGTACAGCTGGTCGCACGCGAGGTGCTGTTCCCGCGGCTCGATGGCACCTGAGCATCGGGCACTCGGCGCTCACACAGAACACCCGATGTCCGACAGGTCACAGCATCGCGGCGTTTCGAGTCGGGGCAGATCGGAAATCCCTGTAGCAGGGCGCGGACCAGGGATACCGCTCCTGACGCAAATCCATCCATGAGTATTGGAAGGGAAAGACATGACCGACAAGCAGAACACCGGACCCGAAGAAGCCGTGCGTGGCGTGGTGGAAGGTGTGAAGGGCAAAGCGAAGGAAGTCATCGGCACCGTGACCGGCCGCGACGACATCGTGCGCGAGGGCCAGGCCCAGCAGGACAAGGCCGATGCGCAGCGCGACGCCGCGAAGAAGGAAGCCGAGGCGGACGCCGCACGGGCGGGCGCCAAGAGCGCGGAGCAGCGACAGGAAGCTGAACAGCGCCGCTGACCAACAGATCGGCCCAGCCGGGGTTCATCCCGGCTGGGCCGATCGCGTTGTCCCGACCTCGATGCCGGCTCGGCATCACGCCGAATGGCATGCGCGTTCGGACTTCGGCAGACCGCTCCCGCCCTCGGCACTGGCGACCACTTGGGCAAGGATCGACAACGCGATATGGGGTCCCGCACGCCCGCCGAGGTCCAGTCCGATCGGCGCCTGCAGGCGGTGTAGATCATGGGCGAGAAGCCCCCGCGCCAGCAGTTCACGTCGAGTGTTCGCCGAGCGAGCGCTCGAGCCGAGAGCGCCGACGAACGACGGCTGCGCATCGCCGTTCCATCGCCGCGAGTCAAGGGCCTCGAGTAGCAGCGGCACCGCGAAGCGCTCATCGTGGGTGAGATCGACGATTGCCGTCTTCGCGTCGATGCGCCCCGCTTCCCGCTCATGCCGCAGGTAGCGATCGGGCCGATCAGCAACGAGTTCCACCGGATCCGAGAAGCGCTCGGGGTGCAGGAATGCCGACCGGGGATCACAAACCACGACCGCAAACCCCATACGGGTGGCCAGCGCCGCGAGTTCGACGGCGATGTCGCTGATACCGAAAATGACCATGCGGGGCGCTGATTCGTAACGCGTGCAGAATACCGGCGCATCACCGGCCTGGACCAACGACGTGTGACCGGTTTGCAGGTTCAGAAAGGTGGCTGCCGACTGACCGGCATGCAGTGCCGAGAGCAGGGCGGGCAGTTCCGGAAAGTGTTGCGGTGTCACCGGATGCATGGCCACCCGCACCGTGCCACCACAGGGCCCGCGCGGCGCGAAAGGATCGCCGCTCAACCGGTCTGCGTCGTATTCGACTGTCCGGCAGCCGATCTCCTCCACCCGGCCGGCATAGTCCAGGAACACCCTCCGGGCCCGCGCGAACAAGTCCGCCTCGACGCAGCCCGATGACACGCTGCCCGCCATCGCCGCACTCCGGTCGAATGCCATCATCGACCCGGGCGGGTATGGGGATCGGTCGTAGGTGTCGAGGACCGTGACCGCGAGAACCGCCTCACCAAGTTCGTATCGCCGCGCAATCCATTGCAGCACAGGCTTATTCTTCATCGATGTCCTCTCCGCACGCCAGGTCGGAGCATTCGACCCCGGACCAGATCGGGATGTGCCGCCAGGAACGGGCGGCGTAAACGGCGGCAGCCACGGTCGCGGACAGGCCACGTCGCCAGTCCGCCACGACCAGGGCAGCAGCGGGAGCGGGTACCGACACCACGGCCGCGCCCAACGCAACCAGAATCTTCGACACCCCACCGCCGGCGAGCGCATTCACGGCACATTCGAGCCAATGACCATCGGCAGCACTATGCCAAGGGTCGTGGTGCTCATCGTGGTACTCGTTGAGGCATGTTACTCAGACGACCTCGCAACGCGCCCGGCCTCCGGCCTCATCGCCAGGTCGACGCACAGGAGTTGCCACCCGTACCGGCCATCTGATGACACAAGAGGCCGACAGTGCGATGCTCTTACCGCCTCAAGTGACAGCGAGCGCGCGCAAAGGCAGGGTGAGAGTGACAGGCGATGGAGCAATCGGCCGGCCGGTGAGCCGGGTCGAGGGACGCGACAAGGTGACCGGCGGCGCGCGCTACACAGCCGATACCGCGGTGCGCGGTGTGCAGTACGCGGTGCTGGTGCAGTCCACCGTGGCGCATGGCCGCATCACCGCGGACTCGCTGGCGGCCGCCGCCGCCCGCGCCCAGTCCGCGCCCGGGGTGAACTGCGTGCTGACGCCGTTGAATTGTCCTGCTCTGCATAAGCTTCCAGTCGATCTGACGTGGGATCTGCCACTGGAGCGCCGTCCACCGCTGTCGGATCTGACCGTTCAACACCGTGGCCAGCACGTGGCCCTGGTGGTCGCCGACACGCTGGAGAACGCACAGTTCGCGGCATCGTCGATGGACGTGAGATACGAGGAGCTACCCGCGCTCCTGACGGCTCGCGATGTGCTGGATGCACCAGACCTGCCGACCAGCGACGACGGGGTCGTACGCAGCGGCACCTACCGACCCGATCATTTCGTCAAACTCGAAGACGAAAAGCTCCAAGATCACCGTGGCCCTGCCGATGAACCGGCCGAGGGCATCAAGATGGCGTTGCGCTACACCACGCCAGAGAATGCCCATTATCCCATCGAGCTGGCAGCCACGATCGCGAGCTGGGACGGTGATCTGCTGACGGTGCACGACACGACGCGGTGGATCGCCGGCGAACGGCTGGCTCTGGCAGCCTATTTGGGCATCTCGGTCGACAATGTGCGGGTCATCGCCCCGCTGGTCGGCGGAGCGTTCGGTTCCAAGAGCTTCATGTGGATGCACGTCGTCCTGTGCGCCGTGGCTGCGCGAACTACCGGCCAGCCGGTCAAGATGGTCCTCAGTCGTGCTCAGATGTTCACCTCGACCGGACACCGTCCGCCAACTGAACAGCATCTGCGCCTGGTCGCCGATCCGCACGCCCGGCTGGCCAGCATCGAACACCACACCCTCACCGAGACATCGACGGTCGCGCATTTCTGCGAACCGGCCGGCCTCAGTACGCGGTTCCTCTACCGATCACCACGAATGGTCGTCTCGCACACGGTCGCCCGGGTACATGCCCCGACGCCGTGTTTCATGCGCGGGCCCGGCGAAGCGCCCGGGCTGTTCGCTCTGGAGGTCGCCATGGACGAGCTGGCCCACGAGCTGAATGTCGACCCGCTACAGCTACGTATCACCAACTATGCCGCGAACGATCAAGCCAGCGGACGCCCGTGGTCCGACGAGAATCTGCTCCGCTGTTACCGGGAGGGGGCGGATCGCTTCGGTTGGGCGCATCGACCACCCGAACCCCGGTCGCAGCGCCGCGACGACGTGCTCGTCGGCTGGGGTATGGCGACCGCGACTTATCCGGGACGCCGGATGCCCGCCGGCTGTCGCGTCCGGACCACGCGCGACGGCGTTGTCGAATTCTCCTCTGCCACACACGAGGTCGGCACCGGCGTACGGACCGTCATGACACAGATCGCCGCAGACTCCGCGGGATTGCTCCTGCCGCAGGTGGCATTCTTCTCGGGTGATTCCGCCTTCCCGAGCGCCCCGTACAGCGGAGCCTCACAAACCACCGCGGCCGTCGGCTCGGCGGTGTACGACGCCGGCCGGGAATGGAAACGCCGGCTGCTCGAACATCTCGTGGTCGACCAACATTCGCCGTACTCCGGATGCGATCCACAGACGCTCGATATCCGCGACGGCAAGGTGATCAGCACCGATCCAGAACGTCCGGCGGCCGCAGTCACACAACTGATTGAGGCTTCCGACAATCCATTTCACGAGCGGCTGACCTTCACCATCACCAGCGACAGTGCGCCGGAAGGCGGGCCGGTCTCGCAATCTTTCGGTGCCCACTTCTGCGAGGTGGAAGTCGATGAGGGCATCGGGCGAGCCACCGTCACCCGCTGGGTCGCGGTCATGGACTGCGGCCGCGTCATCAACCCGAAGCTGGCGCGCAGCCAGGTCATCGGCGGCATCACCTTCGGGCTCGGCATGGCACTGCTGGAACAAGTGCCCTACGACCCGGGTACCGGTCATGCCCTCGGCGAGTATTACGTGCCGACTCACGCCGACATCCCGAGGTTCGACATCGCCTTCATCGACAGCGCCGACCCCCACCTGAACGCGTTCGGTGCCCGCGGCATCGGCGAAATCGGTGTCTGCGGCGTGTCCGCGGCGATCGCCAACGCCGTCTTCCATGCCACCGGTCGCCGGGTACGCGACCTGCCGATCACGATCGAAAATCTGTTGCCAACGTTCGGCACAGCATCCCAGGGGCAATCCAGATGACGGAATACACCATCGGGCTGATCGTCAACGGCACTCCAGTCACGATGACAGCCGACGTCCGCACCACTCTGCTGGACCTGCTGCGTGAACGCCTGCAGCTCACCGGCACGAAGAAGGGCTGCGATCACGGCCTCTGCGGCGCCTGCACGGTTTCGGTCGACGCTCGGCGGGTCCTGAGCTGCCTCACCCTGGCCGTGACGATCGAGGGCGCCACTGTCGTGACCATCGAAGGCATCGCCCAAGACGACCAGCTGCACCCGCTGCAAGAAGCATTCATCGACCACGACGGATTCCAATGTGGTTACTGCACGCCCGGCCAGATCTGTTCTGCCCGCGCCATGCTCGCCGAACACGCACGCGGGGATCTGTCCGCCGCAACCTTCGACGGCCCGTTCACCGACCTCGCGAATGGACCGGATACCTTATCTACCAACGAAATCCGTGAACGCATGGCAGGCAACATCTGCCGTTGCGGCGCCTACCCCAACATCGTCGACGCCATCGCGTCATGCCTGCCCGAGCATCGCCCATGAAGACTTTCGACTTCCACCGCGCCCGAGATGTCGACGACGCCCTCGATCTTGCGGCCCGTGCCGGCGCCACCTACTACGCGGGCGGCACAAACCTGCTGGACCTGATGAAGCTCGGTGTCGCAGCGCCGACGACTGTGGTCGATGTCAGCCAACTCGGCTTGGATCAGATCACCGCGACCGATGACGGCGGCATCATGATCGGCTCCGGCGTCAGCAACAGCGCAATCGCCAACCACGATCTGGTCCGAACTCAGTATCCGGTGTTGTCGCAGGCGATCCTGTCCGGGGCAACAACCCAGCTTCGGAACATGGCCACCGCCGGCGGCAATCTCCTGCAACGGACTCGTTGTCCCTACTTCATGGACGCCGAGTTCCCGGCGTGTAACAAACGCCGGCCCGGGTCTGGATGCGGTGCGCTACAAGGTTTCAACCGTGAGCACGCGCTGTTCGGGGCCAGTCCGTCCTGCGTCGCGGTGCACCCGTCTGACATGGCGGTGGCGCTGTCGATGCTCGATGCGGTGGTGCACGTCCGGGCGAGCACCGGTTCGCGCAGCATCTCGCTGGCCGATTTCTTCCGGCTTCCCGGGGACGAACCCGACCGGGACAACACGCTGCTACCAGGCGAACTGATCGTCGGCATTCAGTTGCCGCCATCGGAATACGCCCGCCGCAGTTGGTATCTCAAGGTCCGCGACCGCCACAGCTATGCCTTCGCCCTGGTATCAGTTGCAGTTGGCCTGACACTTGACGACGGCGTCGTCATCTCAGCGGCCATCTCGCTCGGCGGCGTCGCCGCCAAACCGTGGCGCGTACCCGATGCCGAATCGGCACTCGTCGGTAATGCCGCCGGCGACGAGGCCTTTCGGAACGCAGCTGAAATCGCGCTGCGCGGCGCCGCCCCGCTGAGCCAGAACCGATTCAAAGTCGACCTCGGCAAGCACAGCGTCCTGCGGGCCCTGCACAAGGCCAGTACACGGTGACGCTGTCCGTCCTCACTCGACGAGCTTGGTCAGGCAGTACACCCGCTTCGGGGATGTGAAGACCATCGCCTTCGCCGCACTGGCACAAGCCGATTCATCGACGCTGCCATCCACGCGCTGGGCCACCTTGAAAACGCCCGTGTGCGAGTTCGCGATGGTCGGAGCCTGCGCGCAGTCGATGTTCTTGATGCTCTTGCCGGTGAGGTCGAGCGCGTAGCAGTCGCCCTCATGCAGGTTCAACGCGAAGCACAAGGTCGCGGCCTTGGGGTCATCCTGATTGCTGGTGGCGTAGAAGTACGGCCCCTCCGACGGCGCCTTGCCGTCCGGGCACAGTCCCTTCGAGGTCTCGCCCGCCAATTCGTAGACAGCGTCAGATGATTCGCAGCTGGTCGAGGTGAAATGGAACTTCTCGTAGTCAGCGTTCGTCACGCACTCCCCCGATTTCAGCTGGGTGCCGAACGCGGTGGTGTGCAGTCCTTTGCGAACCACGTTGGCGACGCCGCCGATGACGAACAAGACCACAACTACGACCACGATCCACACCCACGGCTTGACCCCTGACTTGCGCGGCGGCGGGTAGCCCGGCGGCGGGGTCTGCGGACCGTAGTACGGCTGCTGTTGTCCGGGCCAGGGCTGCGGATTCGGCGCCGGCCAGCCCGGCTGCGGCTGCCACGCGGGCTGTCCCGAAGCGGGCGGGATCGGTTGGCCCGGCGGGCTTCCCGACGGTCCGTTCGGCGGGGGATCCCATGGGCCTTGCTGCGGTGGCGGTTGAGTCATGGGCAGGTCAGTTCGGGGCCGACGTGCACAAGATGCCGTGCGCGGCTTTCGCGAGCGCACCGGTGGGGCCGGGGTCTGCCCCGTACTGCCCGGCCAGCGCGCCGACCACGTCGGGCCGTGACTGGCCACTGAACGCCATCTGACACGCCTGCAGCCCGGCCTGCAGGACCGCGTCGTCGTCACCGGGGAAACCGGCATTGCGCGCCTGGTTGATGAATCGCTGCTGTTCCGGCGTGACCGGTATCGGCCATGCCGATGCAACCCCCGCGCCGGCGACGGACAACACCGAGACTGCGGCAACCGCGCCGGCTGCCAGGCGAATTCTCACGGACATCTCTCCCCCAAAGTGTCTGATCCCGCGGGTCGCGGAACGTCAACATGACTGAGCCTAATGGCCCCGGACCAGTCCGCGGGACCGATATCCTTCGCTCCCCCTGCGGGCGGCCTCACACGCCGGCACCGCGCAGGGTCAGTATCTGCCTTGGCCTTGCGCCGCGATGTCGTACACGATGAGCGCGGACGAGAACTGGACGCTGACGGCCGGATCGGCCAGGTCCGCCGCGCACAGCGATTCGATGCGCCGCAGCCGCTGGGCGACCGTATTGGGGTGAATCAACAGCTTCTCGGCCGTTGCGGTGCGGTCCTGCTTACCGGCGAAGTGGGCTCGCAGCGTGGCAATGAGGTCGGTGCGGTGTTTGGCGTCGTAGTCGATGATCGGAGCCAGTGTCCGGTTGGCGAAGGCTGTCAGCTTGGCCGGGTCATCGAGCTGTAGCAGTAGACCGACGATACCCAGATCTTCAAGAGTCACAACGGAATCAGTGCGGCCCGAGCGCAGGGAGATCTCCAATGCACTCTTGGCGATCCGGTAGGCGTCGCCGTAATCGGATCCGTGGACGGGCGACACCGCGACGGTCGCTGAGATGTTCGGCGCGATCCTGGACAACTCCCGCTGCACGATGACTCCCGCAGACTCATCGCTATCACCTGGCCACAGCGCGACCAGGGTTCCGCCATGCATCGCCACCAGCGGGCGTGGCTGATGTCCCGATGCCAGCTCGGTGACGACGGAAAGCGCACGTTGCCACGCCCGGCGGGTGGCCGACTCACTGGGACCGGCCAGCGTGGCGACGACGGCGACGTGAGCGACGGACAGATCGTGGCCCAACCGTCGGGCCCGCTCCCGAATCTGGCCCGACAGCTGACCGCTGCCGGCCAGCACATCGGTCAGCAGCTCGCCGCGCACCCGTCGCTCGACCTCGGCTGCGGTCTGCATCCGCAGCAACTCCACCGAGATGACGATGGAGGCGTGCTCTACCGCCCGAATCTGCAGGGGGTCAAGCGAATCGGGCCCCCCGGGGAACCAGATGCGGGCTGCGACCTCGCTGCCCAGCCGCACCCGCGCGACGAGCCAGCCAGTCGAAGCGTCCTGATCGTCGACAACCTCACCGACCGTCGCCGAGGTCGCCGCGGACTCAGCATCGGCCGTCGCGGTCCGGACTGCGACGGCCGGGTAGTCGATGCCGTCGCCGGAGCGCGCGAGCTCGGTCTGGCGGGCGTCATCGATGAGCACGGGCCGGCCGATCAAGTCGCTCAACGCCGCGGCGATCCCGTTGACGCCTCCCGAGCGCAAGCTCACTGCGAGCAGCCGTTCGTGGATCTGTTCCGAACGCGCGAGCGCATCGCGTTGCTCGCGTAGCGATGTGGTCAGGGTACGCAGTTCATCGAGCCGGCGCGCCGACGTCACCGCGATGGCGGCATGGTTGGCGAGCAGGGTCAGCCGCTCGATCTCATAGCGGGTGAAGGTGTGCACCGAGGCGTAGTAGCCGTTGAGTGTCCCCAGCACCTCGGTGCCGGCGATGAGCGGCACGGCGATGATCGCCCGGTAGCCCTGCTCTTGTGCCACGCCGGCCCAGAGGGCGAATCGGGGTTCGATCCGCACGTCGCGGATGGCCACCGGTTCGCCGGTGTGGAAAGCGCGAGTAGACGGCGAGGTGCTGTCCAGCCGGATGGGGCGGTCGGAGTTCACCCGCCCGACGTACTCGTCCGACAATCCGCTCCAGCCCCGCACGAGCAGTTGCTCGCCGCTGTCGTCGGGGATGAGCACGCCGCAGAAGTCGAAGCCCAGCAGCGTGCGTGCGGTATCGGCGACGAGGCAGAGCACCTCGGCCAGATCGGTCTCGGCGCAGGCCAGGGCACTGAGGGTGCGCAACGCTGCCAACCACGTGACCAGTTCCGCCCCCGGCCGTTCGCGGCCCGTCGACGTCGTCATCCGATCAGTGTGCACCACAGTCGTATGTAGCCACACACATATTCAGCTAAAGAATATGTCTCGCACGACATTGAACGCGCGTGGCGCTGTGATGAGACTCATTGGCATGACCCAAGTCTCACCGGCCCCCACCGTGGTCACGGATGCGCCCCTCACCCCTACCCGCCATATCCTCAGCCCCGCCACCGGCGCGGTGATCGCCACCGTCCCCGAGCAGGGGGCGCGTGAGGTCGATGCCGCGGTGGCCAAGGCCCGCGCGGCGTTCGAAGACGGGCCGTGGCCCGCCATGGTCCGGAGCGAGCGCGCCAAGCTGCTGCTGCGCATCGCCGACGCCATCGAATCCGCGAGCGAGAAGCTCTACACCCTCGAGGCGCAGAACAACGGACGGCCGATCACCGAAACCCGGGCCCAGCTGTCCCGCGTACCGGAATGGTTCCGGTACAACGCCGGGCTGCTGGCCGCGCAACGTCAGGCCGTGTTGCCGGGCGACGGGCCCTACCTCACCTACCAACAGCGGTTACCGCTCGGTGTGTGCGGCATCATCACGCCGTTCAACCATCCGATGCTCATCCTGGCGCGCAGCCTGTCGGCCGCACTCGCCAATGGAAACACGGTGGTGGTCAAGCCATCTGAGCTGACACCACTGACGACGCTGGCCCTTGCCGAAATCGTCACCGCCGCCGGGCTACCCGACGGCGTGCTCAATGTGGTGACGGGCGCACGTGAGGCGGGCGTGCGCCTCACCGGCCATCCCGACATCGCCAAGATCACTCTCACCGGTGGCACCGAGGCCGGTAGATCGGCAGCGGTCGCGACAGCGTCCCGGTTCGCGCGCATCACCGCCGAGCTGGGCGGCAAGACGCCGGTGTTGCTCTTCGACGACGTCGACCCCCAGATCGCCGCCGAGGGCGCGGCCTTCAGCGCGTTCGTCGCGGCCGGCCAGTCGTGTGTCGCCGGATCGCGGTTCCTGGTGCAGCGCGGCATCTACGACGAGTTCGTCACCGCCCTCACCGCGCGGGCCCGGGCCATTCGGATCGGAGACCCGGCCCTGCCGGACACCCAGATGGGGCCGCTCATCAGCACCCGGCAGCGCGACAAGGTCACGGCGCTGATCCAGACCGGTGTCGATGAAGGCGCGACCCTCGCAGCCGGCGGCCAGATACCCGCACTGCCAAGCCCTTTCGACGGCGGCTTCTATCTCGAACCCACCGTGTTGTCCGACGCCACCATGGACATGACGGTCGCCCGCGAGGAGATCTTCGGGCCGGTCGCCGTGGTCATCCCGTTCGACAGCGAGCACGACGGCGTGCAGATGGCCAACGACAACCCGTACGGACTCGGCGCCGGAGTTTGGACAACCGATGTGAGCCGCGCCCACCGCGTGGCGGCGAGCATCAACGCGGGCATGGTCTGGGTCAACGACCACCACCGCCTGGAACCGTCCCTCCCCTGGGGCGGCATCAAGGAATCCGGCTCCGGAAAGGACGCCGGCACAGAGTCTTTCGACGACTTCTCCTGGGTCAAGACGATCGTGGTGCGCACCGCTGCCGAGCCCGTCGACTGGTACGGCGGGCAGCCCCAGCGCCGCCTCAACTGACCCCTGTTCCGACGGCCCGAAAGGTACATCCATGTCCGCAGCACGCTGGCATCACGACATCACCCGAACGCAGTGGCTGGTCCTGGCGGGCACCACGCTGGGCTGGGGCCTGGACGGCTTCGCCGGCAGCCTCTACGTCCTCGTCCTCGGCCCCGCCATGAACGAGCTGCTCCCGAACAGCGGCATCGACACCGATGCCGCTGCCATCGGGTTCTACGGCGGCCTGACCGTCGCGCTCTTCCTCATCGGATGGGCAACCGGCGGAATCCTTTTCGGCATACTCGCCGACTATTTCGGCCGTACCCGGGTGCTGTCGGCGGGCATCCTCACCTACGCGGCGTTCAGCGCGCTCGCCTGCTTCGCCGACACCTGGTGGCAGCTGGGCGTCCTGCGATTCATCGCAGGCCTCGGATCGGGCGTCGAGGCGCCGGTTGGTGCCGCCCTGATCGCCGAGACCTGGCGCAACCGATTCCGGGCCCGCGCCGGCGGAGTGATGATGGCCGGATACGCCGGTGGCTTCTTCATGGCGGCCGCCGCCTATGCACTGCTGGGTGACCACGGATGGCGCGCCATGATGCTGCTCGCCGGCATCCCGGCCCTGGTGGTGTGGTTCATCCGCCGCTATGTCCCCGAGCCACCCGAGATCGGCGCCCACTTGCAAGCACGTAAAGAACGGAAAGCACTGGGCCACAATCACGTCCACGATCGATTCGTGCTGCGACGCCTGTTCGGCCCGCCACTGCTGCACCCCATGCTGGTCTGCACCGCACTGGCCACCGGCGCGCTCATCGCGTTCTGGAGCGTGTCGACCTGGTACCCGCAGATCATCCGGCAGGTGACCAAGGCCGAAGGCCTCCCGTCCGGCGTGGCCGATCACCGGGTCGCGGTGGCCGCGATGCTGTTCAATGCCGGCGGCATAATCGGCTACGCAGCATGGGGTTTCGTCGCCGACGCGATCGGCCGCAGGAACGCCTTCGCGATCAGCTTCACGGTCTCGGCCGCCACCATCGCGTGGACGTTTCCGTTCGGCCGCAGTCACACCGAGCTGCTCATCGCGATGCCGCTGCTGGGCTTCGGTCTGTTCGGCGCCCTGTCAGGCACCTTCATCTACGGTCCGGAACTCTTCCCGCCCAGTGTGCGTGCCACCGCGCTGGCCGTGTGCAACAGCGTCGGCCGTTACGTCACCGCGCTCGGGCCTCTCACCGCCGGGGTGATCGCCTCGTCATGGTTCGACGGCAACCTCGGCATCGCCACCGCCTCGGTGTCGGCGGTAGGCCTGATCGCCGTCATCGGGCTGGCCTTCGCCCGCGAAACCCGCGGGGAACCCATGCCCGTCGACCAACCCACCACGCAAACCAGCCGGCTGAGCGAAAAGAGCGCGTCATGACCGAATACTCCACTGCTTCGGCGATCGTCGTCGGCGGATCCATCGGCGGCCTCACCACCGCACTGTTGCTGCGCGACTTGGGATTCCACGTCGACGTCTACGAACGCACCCCTACTCCCCTCGACGGTCGTGGCAGCGGCATCGTCCTGCAGCCGGACACCGTGCGCTGGTTCGCCGAACGCAGCCGCCAGCACATGGCCGACCTGCACACCGCCACCTCGTACGTGCAGTACCTCGACCCCAGCGGCGCCACCGTGCACCGGGAGCCCGCCCGCTGGACCTACACCTCGTGGGGCACTTTCTACCGTGCGCTACTCGCCGACTTCGGCACCGAGCACTACCATTACGGCGAATTCGCCTGTGGTTTCAGTCAAGACGAGCACACCGCCACCGTGCGGTTCGTCAGCGGCAAGACGGCCAGCGCCGACCTCGTCGTCTTCGCCGACGGCATCACCTCACCGGCTCGTGAGCATTTCGATCCCGATGCCGCGCTCACCTACTCCGGCTACGTGGGCTGGCGCGGAACCGTCCCGCTGTCCGAACTGACCGCCCACACCCGTGATGTGCTCGGTGATGCCATCACCTACACCGTGATCCCGAACTCCCACATCACGATGTACCCGATCCCCGGCGAGCAGAGCCTCGACGACGCCGACCGCTTGATGAACTACGTCTGGTACCGCAATGTCCCGGCGGGCCCTGAACTCAGCGAATTGCTCATCGACAAAAGGGGATTCGCCGGCTCGGTGTCGGTCCATCCCGGCCAGGTGCAGGACCGCTTCGTCGACGAACTGCGCACAGCAGCGGTGGCACAGCTGGCGCCCGCAGAGGCCGAGGTGGTCGTCAAGACCCCGCAGCCCTACCTGCAGGTGCTGTCGGATGTGCGGTCCGCGCGGATGGCTCTCGGCCGGGCGGCGTTGATCGGCGACGCCGCGTGTGCCTCCCGGCCTCATGCGGCCGCTGGAACCGCCAAAGCCGCCGCAGACGCCTGGGCGCTGGCCGAGGCGCTGTCCACCTCGGCGGGAGACATCGTGTCGGCCCTGGCCAAATGGGAACCGGCGCAGCTGCAGCTCAGCGACAACTTGCTGCGCCGAGTGGTGGACATGGGCGAACGCTCCCAGTTCCGGAACAGCTGGACGCCAGGCGACCCCGATCTGCGATTCGGCCTTTACGGCCCCGGACGCTAAAGCCCGTCACGACGAAAGGAATTCGACAATGACCGACAACAACTATCTGACCGATCTGCCGCTCGCCGGTGAGCTGGTGGCCACCGACTTCGAGAGCTGGCCGGGATGGCTCAAGACCGAGTTCGCCGAGCACGCCTTCGACGGAAACGTCGGATCCCGCCTGCTGAGCGAGGACTCCCGGGTTCGGGTGTGGGAAATCCGGCTGGCGCCCGGCGAGCGCTGGCACGCACACCGGCACGTGCTGGACTACTTCTGGACGGCAATCAACGCGGGCAGCAGTCGCCAACACACCCACGACGGCACCGTGCGCGAAGTCTCGTATCGGGCCGGTGAGACCCGCCACTTCCATTTCGGCCCAGGCGAATTCCTGCTGCACGACATCGAGAACATCGGCGAAACCGAGCTGGTCTTCACCACCGTCGAGCACCTTGACAGTGACAATGACGCGCTGGAGATTGCGCGATGAGCCCGCGCATCCCCGACGGGGTCATCGACGTCCACGCCCATTGGTTGCCCCGTGCCCTGTTCGTGTTGCCGCCCGGTGCCCCGTATGGCCCCTTGAACGACCGCGACGGCCAGCTGCACCTCGGCGACCTTCCGCTGTCGATCGCCACCGACGCCATGAGCGACGCGGTCGCGATCACCGAGGACATGGACCGCGCCGGCGTCGCGGTGCGCGTACTTTCCGCGCCGCCGTTTGCTTTTCCGCTCACCGGGGCCGGCGCCGAGTACGCCGTCGCCTTCAACACCGCACTGGCCGACGTCGTCGGAAAGTCGGAGGGACGGTTCCTCGGGCTCGGCATCGTGGCCCTGGGCGAACCCCAAGACATCACCTCCCAGTTGACCGCGCTGCGTGGCACCGCGGGCATCGTCGGCGTCGCGATACCGCCGGTGGTCGACGGCGACTCCCTGCATCGGGGAGCGTTGCGGCACATCGTCTCCGAGGCCGCGCGCCTCGATCTCGCCGTGCTGGTGCATCCCATGCAGATCGGCCGGCCCGAGTGGAGCGACTACTACCTGGCCAACCTCATCGGCAACCCTGTCGAAACCGCCACTGCGGTGGCCAATCTCGTGCTGAGCGGGCTCAAAGACGACCTGCCCGCGTTACGCATCTGCTTCCTGCACGGCGGCGGCTGCGCACCCGGCCTGCTCGGCAGGTGGGACCATGGCTGGCGGGCCCGTGCCGATGTCCGCGCCGCAGGCAGCCGATTGCCGTCCGACGTCGTGGCCGAGCTGTATTTCGACACCGTCACCCATGACGCGCCGCAGCTCGAACTGCTCAGGAAGGTCGCCGGTAAGGACAAGGTGGTCTGTGGCAGCGACTATCCCTTCGACATGGCCGAATCGGACCCGGTACGGTTCGCGGTCAAGTACGGACCCGATGAGGACGCATTGACCCGTGCGGCCCGAACCTTCTTGGGAGTGAACTGATGTCGACGCTCTTCACACCGCTGACCCTTCGCGATGTCACCTTCGCGCACCGCGCATGGATGTCGCCGATGATGCAGTTCTCCGGCAACGCCGACGGGCCGGAAGCCGGCACCCCGACCGACTGGCACCTACAGCACTTCGGTTCGCGGGTCGTCGGCGGCGTCGCCCTGGCGATGGTCGAGGCGACGTCCGTGGACCCCGCCGGGCGCAGCAGCGTCTACGACCTCGGGTTGTGGAATGACCGGCAGATTCCGGCATTCCAGCGTTTGACGCACTTCATCACCTCGCAGGGTTCGGTGCCGGGCATCCAGATCGTGCACGGCGGCCGCAAGGCGTCCACCGGGCGCCCCTGGCCGGACCCCAGCCGGACTCCCGAGTCCTGGACGACGCTGGGCCCCAGCGCCATTGCGTTCGGACATCGTCCCGTTCCCGCCGAACTCGACGTCGACGACATCGAGCGAATCGTGGCGAACTTCGCCGATTCCGCCCGACGAGCCGCCGCAGCCGGCTTCCAGGTGCTCGAAATCCACGGTGCCCACGGCTATCTCATTCACGAGTTCCTGTCGCCGCAGTCCAATATGCGCACCGATGCGTACGGCGGATCGCTCGACAACCGGATGCGATTCGCACTACAAGTCGCCGAAGCAGTGCGCGCTGCGTGGCCTCAGCACCTGCCGTTGTTCTTCCGGGTTTCCGCCACCGACTGGCTTGCCGGTGACACCGACGACCCACGCCCGGGCTGGACCGTCGAGGACACCGTCGCCCTCGCGGTCGGTTTGAAGAAAGCCGGCGTCGACCTCATCGACGTATCGACCGGCGGCGCGGTTCCCGACGCACGTATCCCGGTCGCCCCCGGCTATCAGGTTCCATTCGCGAAAAGGGTTCGCGCCGAGGCAGATATCCCCACCGCCGCGGTCGGAATGATCACCGAGGCCGAACAGGCCGAAGCGATCGTCTCCGGCGGTGAGGCCGACGCCGTCTTCGTCGCCCGTGCCCTGCTGCGCAATCCCAACTGGGTCCGCGACGCCGCGCAACACCTCGGGGTGACACTGCCGCACCCGCCTCAGTACTCACGGGGATTCGCATGAGTCCCCGCGGCGGGCAGTCTCACCTGCCCGCCTTACCGGCCAATCTGGCCCACGTGCTGGCCTGGGGCGTATCTCTTGCCTCGGCATGCACCGAGCCGGTGAACGACGGTGGCACCGCACCTACTGGAGCGGAAGTTCGACTCCGCGATCGCGCTCCGACCGCGGACCGAAGATGCGCCGGTCGCTCTCATTGATCCGCGCGTCGTTGATGCTCGCCTCACGGCGTTCCATCAAGCCGTCCGCGTCGAACTGCCAGAGTTCGTTGCCGTAGCTGCGCCACCACTGGCCCGCGGCGTCGTGCCACTCGTACTGGAATCGGACGGCCATGCGGTTCCCTCGGAACCCCCACAGCGCCTTGCGCAGGGCATAGTCCAGTTCGCGCTCCCACTTGGTGGTCAGGAACTGCACGATTTCCGCGCGACCGGTGACGAACACGTCCCGGTTACGCCAGACCGAGTCGGGTGTGTACGCCAGGGCGACACGCTGCGGGTCGCGGGTGTTCCAGGCATCCTCGGCCGCTTGCACTTTCTGAAGTGCGGTTTCTGTCGTGAACGGCGGGACGGGCGGGCGCTGTTCGCTCATGGTTCCTTCTTTCAACTATCGAGAACGTGCGTTCTCTACGCGACTCGACTATCGTAGGGAACGAACGTTCTCAACGTCAAGGATGGATTCGATGCCGGCGCCGATCAGCGAAGAGCAGAAGTCCCGCGACCGGGAAGCGCTACTCGACGCCGCCGAGGCGCTGTTCTACGAGCGCGGCATTCAAGCCGTCGGCATGGACGACATCCGGGCCGCAGCAGGGATCGCACTGAAACGCATCTACGGACTATTCGCGACCAAGGAAGAACTTGTCGTCGCCGTGCTGCAACGCCGTGACCGCCGCTGGCGCGGCAACCTGGCCCAGTACGTGGAACAGCACGAGGATCCACGAGAACGGGTCCTGGCGGTCTTCGACTGGCTGGGCCAGTGGTTCGCCGAGCCCGACTTCCGCGGCTGCGCCTGGGTCAACGCCTACGGCGAGCTGGGCACCACCTCGCCGGCCATCCTGGCTGAAGTGCGCGCGCACAAGCAGGCCTTCCACGACCAGATCACCGGCTGGGTCACGGCCGCCACCGATGCGCCCGCGGCACCCTTCTGCTTGTTGGCCGAAGGCGCGATCGTCGCCGCCGCCATCACCGGAGACGCCGCGGCAGCGCAGCGGGCCCGGGAAGCGAGCAAATCCCTCCTGGAATGAGGCCGTCAGAACGGCCGGCTGTTCGCCTGCCATTTGGCGGATTCCGGTCGCGGACCGAAGCGCTCGACATAGCGGTCGTGCATCTGCGACTGCTTCTGCCGCAGGACTTCGTCGATCAGGTTCGGGTCGAGGCCGTGCTGGCTCAGGCGGTAGCGACGCCACACCTTGTTGAGCACGAACGCCATCACGAGGGCCCAGAAGTAGATCGGCAGTGTCATTTCCGAGTGCACGTACACCGACGCCGGCAGCAGCCACAGCGGCGCCAGCACGAAGATCGGCGGGATGGCGTACCGGATCATGTGCCGGCGCACAGCGCCGTCGTCAGTCAGGTCCTGACGAACCCAGTCCTGCAGGTGATCCGGTAGACGGCGCCCGTAGGCGTAGGTGATGCGCTGCCAGAACGTCGGACTGTCGGCGGCCATGACGTCTCCTTTGACTGATCAGATCGACGAGCACCATGCTCTTCGTACCCTAATAGTTAGGACACTATCAATTAGCTCGCTATTCCAGTAGCCCAGCGGAGCGTGATGCAGGCCGCAGCTGAGCGCGACGACGCCGAACGGATCAGCCCATCGAGGTGGGCGCAAAATGTTAGGACCCTAATTGCGTAATAAGCTGAGCAACATGCCCGCTGCCTCGGAAGACGTCGACCCCTTGGCCCTGGAACGGCAGGTCTGCTTCGCACTGGCCATCACCAACCGTGCGGTACTCGCGATCTACCGGCCACTGCTCGAACCGCTCGGGCTGACGCATCCGCAGTACCTGGTGCTGCTGGCGTTGTGGGACAACGCAAAAGCCAAGCAGGACCCGTTGACCGTCAAGCAGATCGCCGCGCTGCTGCAGATGGATTCGGCCACGGTGTCGCCGATGCTCAAGCGCCTCGAGACGCTCGAGCTCATCCGCCGCACGCGCAGCGCCACCGACGAACGCACCACACACATCACGCTGTCACCGAAGGGCGTCGCGCTGCGTCGTCGCGCGCTCAAAATTCCGCCCGCGGTTGTCGAACAACTGGGCGTCGGCCTCGACGAGCTGGAACGCCTTCACGAGGTACTCACCAGAATCAACGCCGCCGCCGTTGCCGCCGGCACGCTGAGCACGTAACTTCGACCGCCGCTCAGGAAAGCAAGGCGCCGATGGCGCTCTCACGCACATTGGCCAGTAGCGCACCAGGGCCGTCGAAGACCTCGGCCATTCCGGCGGCACGCAATTCATCGCCACCCACGCCGCCGGTCAAGAGACCGATGGCGGTCACGCCCGCCCGCGCACATGCCTGCGCGTCCCAGACCGCGTCACCCACGAATACCACCTGCCCCGGGGCGACACCGGCCTTGCCGAGCGCCACCTTGATGATGTCGGGATCGGGCTTGGCCGTATCGACGTCGCCGGACATCGTGACCGCCGAGACCACGTCGTCACAGTCGAGGACCCCACGCGTCAGCTCGAGCTCGTCCTCGGGTGCCGAGGTGGCCAGGACCACCTGCAGACCCAGATCCGCCACCTTGCGCAGGAGCTCGCGCGCGCCCGGCAACGGCCGTAGCAATCCAGCCGCCTGATGGAAGTAGCGACTGTGCAGATGCTTGAGCCGGTGCCCGACTTCGTCGGGCACATCCGGACTCAGGTCATGGATCAGTGAGGTCCCGTCCATGCCGATGCACCGGTGCACGCGCCACGCCTCCACCGGCAGGGCTTCGTCGGCAAACGCGCGCAGCCACGCGTGTACATGTAGGTAATTCGAATCGACCAACGTGCCGTCGACGTCGAACAGAACCGCTGAGTGTTGCGCCATACCCAGGCGGTACCCCCGATCAGGGCCGCCTACGCAACGTGCCTGGCTAGTTGAGTCCGGAGGCCTGGGCGGTCGAATGGGCCGGCTTGGCCGCGCCGCCCCCGAGTCGGCTCACCACGTAGTCGGCAGCCCCGTCGGTGAGTCCGCGCGCCGGGTATGCACCGTGGGCGCCCTGATCGCCGCCGGTCGGCGAGCACACCGGATCCTCGGGGATGCAGATGTCATCGGTCTTGCCGACGTAGCGCGGGCCGACCGTGATGGGCGGCGCGCCCGTGTAGATCATCTGCAGGAATCCGCTCGACGGCTTCCCGAACAGGACAACGGAGGCCACATGGTCGGCCGTCGACGCCGGCATCGGCCCGGTCAGGCCCGGCGGCAAGGTGAAACCCTTCGGCACGGTGTCCTCGGTGATGTAGGCGGCAACCGCCGCACCCTGGGAGTGTTGACCGTCTCTCTGGATGGCTATCACGGGGTGGCCATTCGTCATTGATCTTGCCGATGTGATCGGTGGCGTGGCCCGCCGGCTTGATCTTGGTCGTGTGCACCATCAGTGTGATGAGGAACTGATGGGTCGCGCGGCACCCCGCTGAAGTCTTGGCGGGCTCGCAGGGTGCCGCGCTGTAGTGCACGGAGGCACCGATGGTGACGGTAGAGGCTGATCTGGTCTGCGTCGAGTCCCGGTTGGCGGCGGGGCTGATCAGATGCCCGGCGTGCTCACAGGGCGTGCTGGGTGGTTGGGGATTCGCCCGCAGTCGCCGCGTGGTGGGTCTGGCCGGTGCGGTTCGGCCACGGCGGGCGCGATGCCGATCGTGTCTGGTGACGCACGTGTTGTTGCCGGTCACGGTGCTGCTGCGCAGAGCGTATGCAGCCGAACAGATTTGGATGGCATTGGCTGCTCGCGCACAGGGGGTTGGGCATCGCCGGATCGCTGCTCGACTCAACGTGCCGGCGACCACGGTGCGGGGCTGGCTGCGCCGGGCCGGCGGCCGACTGGAGGCGATCCGGGCGTGGTTCATTCAGATGGCGGTGCTCATCGGGATCGACGTGACGATCCCCGAGGGGCAAGGCTGCGGCTGGGGTGAGGTGGTGGCCGCGGTCGATGCCGCGGCGGTGGCGATCGGGCAGCGGTTCGGGCCGGCCGGGTTGGTGGGCGCGGTGACGCCGGTACAGGTGATGGTCGCGGTCAGCGGCGGCCAACTGCTAGCACCGGGCTGGCCGACGACGCGGCAGACGCCGTTCGCAACACCAGTTGCCCCTGATGCGCCACGTGGGAATCGGTGATCCTCGCGAAGGCACCTGCCCGACAAATGGTTTCGGGTCGGGCCATCGAATGTGTGAGGAGAAACGGTGTCGTTGGAAGAACACAAGCGTCGCGAGCGGGTCCAGGCGATCGGCTTGTTCCGGTATCAGCTGATCTGCCCCGCCCTGGAGGCCGGGTTGTCGACCAAACAGCGTGGCCGACTGGTCCGCGAGATCGCGCAGCGCACCCATGTCGACCCGTTCGGCACCCGGGTGCAGATCGCACGACCGACCCTGGACCGCTGGATCCGGCGTTACCGGGCCGGCGGGTTCGAAGCCCTGGTGCCCGAGCCGCGCCGGCTGGCCACCCGCACCGACGTCGGGGTGCTGGAGCTGGCCGCCTCGTTGAAGCGGGAGAATCCGTCACGCACCACCGCCCAGGTGGCCCGCATCCTGCGCACCGCCACCGGCTGGGCGCCCTCGGAATCGACCCTGCTGCGCCATTTCCATCGCTGCGAGCTGATGGGCCCGGCCGCCGGTGGCGCCAGGGAGGTGTTCGGCCGGTTCGAAGCCGCCGACCCCAACGAACTGTGGGTCGGCGACGCTCTGCACGGTCCGCGGGTCGGTGACCGCAAGACCTACCTGTTCGCCTTCCTCGACGACCATTCTCGGTTGGTGGTCGGTCACCGGTTCGGGTTCGCCGAGGACACCGTGCGTCTGGCGGCCGCGCTCAAACCCGCGCTGGCCGCCCGCGGCGTGCCAGCCTCGATTTATGTCGACAATGGTTCGGCGTTCGTCGATGCCTGGCTGCTGCGGGCGTGCGCGAAACTCGGTATCCGACTGGTACATTCGGCGCCCGGGCGCCCGCACGGGGCAAGATTGAACGGTTCTTCCGCACCGTGCGTGGGCAGTTCCTCGTTGAGGTCACCGACACCACCACCGAGGACCTCGCCGCCGCCGGGGTCGACCACACCGGTGCGCTGTTGGAGCTCAACCGGCTGTTCATGGCCTGGGTCGAGACCGAATACCACCGCCGCACCCATACCGAGACCGGGCAATCCCCACTGGAGCGCTGGGACACCGGCTGGGACCGCCTTGGTCACACTCCGGAGTTGCCGACGGCGGCGGATCTGACCGAGGCGTTCTTGTGGTCGGAATTTCGGGTGGTGACCAAGACCGCCACCGTCTCCCTGCATTCCAACACCTACCAGGTCGACCCCGCCCTGGCCGGGCGCCGCGTGGAGCTGGTGTTCTCCCCGTTCGACCTGCAGACCGTCGAGGTCCGCCACCGCGACCAGAGTTTCGGTGCCGCGACACCGCACACCATCAGCCGCCATGCCCACCCGAAAGCCCGACCCGAGACCGTCGAGACCCCGCCGGCAACGACGGGGATCGATTACCTGGCGTTGACCGCTGCCGCCCATCACGAGCAGCTGCGTGAGGATGAACGTATCGGCTATCACGCCCTCTACGGAACCGACTCCGACGGCGACCAGGTCGCCGCTCAGCTCTCGATCACCGACCTCGCTCCCACCGAGGACGAGTTCGAGGACGGGGTGTCGGCGTGAGTATTCAACGGTTGCAATCACATTGGGGCTTCACACGGATGCCGTTCGGGCGGGATCTGGCGCCGTCGATGCTGCACCGCCACCCCGGCCACAGCGAAGCGATCGCCCGCATCGGCTGGTGTGTGGACCAATGCGCCATCGGCGTCATCACCGGCGAAGTCGGCGCTGGCAAAACCGTCGCGATCCGCGCGGCAGCCGCCTCCTTGGATCCGGCGCGGCACGTAATCATCTACCTCGCCAACCCCACCATCGGGGTGCGCGGCATGCTCACCCACATCGTGGCCACCCTCGGGCACACCCGGCGTTTCACACCGCCCGGCTGGCTCCCCAAGCCGCAGACGCCTTGGCCGCCGAGCACGCTGAACGTGGCCGCAACCCCGTGTTAGTCGTCGATGAAGCCCACCTGCTCGACAACCATCAACTCGAAGCGATCCGGCTGCTGACCAACCACGACATGGACAGTGGTTCACCGTTCGCCGTGGTCCTGGTCGGGCAACCCACCCTGCGGCACCGACTGCGTCTGGGTGTTCTGGCCGCGTTGGATCAGCGCATCGCCGTGCGCTACACCCTGCCCGGCATGACAGCGGCCGACACCGCCGACTACATCGGGCATCACACCAAGATCGCCGGCCGCTCCGATGCGCTGTTCGCCGACGACGCGATGACCCTGATCCACAACGCCTCCCGTGGACATCCGCGTGCGGTCAACAATCTCGCCCTGCACGCGCTCACGGCCGCGTTCGCCGCCGGGCACTCCATCGTCGGGGAGAAAGCCGCCCGCATCGCCATCAGCGAAACAGCAACCGACTGAACCCGATCCGCTTCACCACGGCGACGACCACGTCACCGCGACGAGGATCCCGTCACCGAGATCACAAACGCCCCGCTCGCCACAGTCGAGCGGGGCGTTCTCATCAGTGCATCGTCATCAACACCGATGACGCCGACATCGTCATCTTCAACGACGGCCAACAGGGAGTAACCACCGAGCACGACCTTGGTGTTCGGGCACGCGTTCGCCGTGGCCATGACTTTGTTTCGCGCATCGATCACGCCGTCGGCGGCGGTGGCGAAATCAAGGGACGCCGGGTAATTGACCGCGTACGCGTCCACCGACTTTCCCGGCGCCTTGGCGCGGAGCGCATCCACGAACGCCTGCCCGACGCCACCGACACCTGCCGGCTCAAAGGTGCCGCGGGCGAAAACCACCTGCACGTCCGGGCACGCCTCCGCAGCAGCATGCCCGGCAGCGGCGACGCTGCCTGCACCTGCCACGATCAACGCCGCCGCACCGACAGCCATCAACGATCGATCATTTCGCTTCATCTGGACGCGCCCCCAACTCGACATGAAAGTCGCAGGGGCGATGCCCCCGCGGTCACCTTATTCATCTCTACCCCATCCGCATCGGTCGAATCCTCCGCGGCCGCGTGATTCACACCACGTGCCCCAGTCCGCACAACGAAATCGGCTGGCCCGAACCAGAACTCGCCGTGGCAGACGTGCAGCTACCCCGTCAGATATCACTGACGGGGTAGCTGTGAGCACTGGCATCAGACGGACGCGAGGTCCGATTCGCGCGGTACCGGCTTCGGCCACGGCTGCGGAATCGGGCGCTGACGCACGCGCTGCGGCCACCAGAACCAGCGTCCGAGCAGGCTGGCGATCGACGGCGTCATCAGTGACCGGACCACGAGGGTGTCGAACAGCAGACCCAGACCGATGGTCGTACCGACCTGGCCGATGATGATCAGCTTGCTCACCGACATGGACATCATGGTGAAGGCGAACACCAGGCCTGCCGAGGTGACGACCGAACCGGTGCCCACCATCGCACGGATGATGCCGGTGTTCAGCCCGGCGTGGATCTCTTCCTTGATCCGGGAGACCAGCAGCAGGTTGTAGTCGGCGCCCACCGCCAGCAGCACGATGACCGACATCGGCAACACCATCCAGTGCAACGGAATACCGACGATGTGCTGCCAGAGCAGTACCGACAGGCCGAAGGCCGATGCCAGGCTCAGTACCACGGTGCCGACGATCACCGCCGATGCGACGACCGCACGGGTGAGGACCAGCATGATGATGAAGATCAGGATCAGCGCTGCGGCCGCGACGATCATCAGGTCGTAATCGGCACCGATCTGCATGTCGTTGTACATGGCTGCGCTACCACCGAGATAGATCGAGGAGCCCTCGAGCGGGGTGCCCTTGATCGCGTCGGCCGCGGCGACCTTGAGCGGCTCGATACGCGAGGTACCCTCCGGCGTCAACGGGTCACCCTGATGAATGATGGTGAACCGCACCGCATGTCCGTCGGGCGACATGAACAGTTTGAGCCCACGCTGGAAATCGGCGGTCTCAAAGGCTTCCGGCGGCAGGTAGAACGAGTCGTCGTTCTTGGCCGCGTCGAACGCCTCACTCATCGCGGTGCCGGTCTTCTGCATCGCGATGGTCTGATCCTGCTGCGCCTTCTGCATCTGGTACTGGTTCAGCAGCACCTGCTTCTGGTGCTTCATCGACGCGATCTGTTTGGGCATGGTCGCGACCATCTTGGGCATGAGGTCAGCCATGCGCTGCATGTCGGGAACGATGGCCTGGAAGTCATCCGAAATCAAGCTGATGCCGTCGATGCTCTCGAAGACCGACCGCATGGACCAGCACACCGGGATATCGAAGCAGTGTGGCTCCCAATAGAAATAGTTGCGGATGGGCCGGAAGAAATCATCGAAGTCCGACATGTGATCTCGAGTGTCACCCATGTCATCCGAGGTGGTCTTCATCTTGTCGGCCATGCGCTGTGACACCGCTGCCAGATCTGTCTGAACGCTCATCATCTCGGTCATGGCGTCGATGCTGTTCTGCAGATCGTCGGCCTGAGAGAGCAGATTGTTCAGATTGGTCTGCGTGTAGTCGTTGTTCATGAGCTGCGTGGAGCCGCTCTGTCCCACGGTGTACGGGATGGTCGAGTGCTTGATCGGGTCACCGTCGGGTCGGGTGATGGTCTGCACCTGGGCGATGCCGTGCACGTTCTTCAGCGCCTTGGCGATCTTGTCGATCACCAGGAAGTCGGCCGGGTTCCGTAGGTCGTGATCGGACTCGACCATCATCAGGTCCGGATTCATCTTTGCCTGCGAAAAGTGCCGGAACGCCGCGTCATAACCGACGTTGGCGGCGACGTCCTTGGGCAGGTAGATGCGGTCGTTGTAGGTGGTTTGATAGCCCGGCAGCGCGATCAGACCGACCAGTGCGGCCACCACAGCACCGACCAGGATGGCGCCGGGCCAGCGCACCGTTGCGGTGCCGACCCGATGCCACCCGGCGGTTCTCGTGTTCATCCGGGGTTCGAGGACCCGGCGGAAGCGGGTGCAGACCGAGATCACCGCCGGCCCCAGGGTCAGCGCCATCGCGACCACCATCACCATGCCGATGGCCAGCGGGAAGCCCATGGTCTGGAAGTACGGCAGCCGGGTGAAGTGCAGGCACAGGGTCGCGCCGGCAATGGTCAGGCCCGAGGCCAGCACCACGTGTGCGGTGCCGTGAAACATGGTGTAGTAGGCCGATTCTCGGTCCTCACCGGCCCGCCGCGCTTCCTGATAGCGGCCGATCAGGAAGATGACGTAATCCGTCGCGGCGGCGATCGCCAAGGTCACCAGCAGGTTGGTGGCGAAGGTGGTCAGCCCAAAGACGTTGTGGTAGCCCAGGAATGCCACCAGCCCTCGCGCCCCGGACAGCTCGAGCACCACCATCACCAGCACGATCAACGTCGCGATGACGGATCGATAGACCATGAGCAGCATGACCGCGATGACGGCGAAGGTGACCCCCTCGATCAGCTCCATGCTCTTGTCACCGACGGCGTTCTGATCGGTGCTGGTCGCCGCGGGGCCGGTCACGTAGGCCTTTACCCCCGGCGGAGCGGGACTTTCGGTGGCAATGTGGCGCACCGCGTCGACCGACTCGTTGGCCAGCGTCTCACCTTGATCACCGGCGATGTAGACCTGAACGTACGCCGCCTTGCCGTCGCGGCTCTGGGCGCCCTTGGCAGTCAGCGTGTCGCCCCAGAAGTCCTGGACGTGCTGTACGTGGGTGGTGTCGGCGCGCAGATCGCTGACCATCTTGTCGTAGAACGCATGGGCGTCGGCTCCCAGCGGCTTATCGCCTTCGAGCACGATCATCACCGAACTGCTGGTGCGGTATTCGTCGAATACGTTGCCGACGCGTTTGGTGGCGATCATCGATGGCGCGTCGTTGGGGCTCATCGACACGGCGCGCAGCTTGCCGACTTCCTCGAGTTGCGGGACGACAGTGTTCAGTGCGGCGATGACTCCGATCCAGGCCAGGATGATCAGCACGGCGAATCGTCGGAGGAACCGCGGTATTCCCTTGTGCCCCTTGCTCTCCGCCACCGGGATGGCGTCGGTCTGGGCCTCGTTGGCCGGCGCGCTCATGCGGCCTTCACAAAGCAGAAGGTTTCGGCGTTCATACCGGTGGCGGTCCTCTCTTCTTTGACCACGTCATCGACACTGACCCGGCAGCTGATGCTGTTGCCGTCGCCCTGGGCCAGGATGTTGGGCTGGACCGAGGGCAGGGTGGTCTGCAGGACCAACGTCCACGGCAACGACACCCCCGCGGCGCGCTGCGGCTTGCCTTCGAGGTCCATGTAGTTGATGACGGCCGTGCTACCCGTGCCGAAGATCTCGTACTTGACGAATTTGGGGTTGAAATCCTCGGCGTTGTCCGAGCTCTTCTCGGTGATGACCACGGGATTCGAGCCGAATACCTGTCGTACGTTCGACACGATCACCACACCGGCGGCGACCGCGACGATCACCAATAGCGGTAGCCATGCCCGCCGAAACACTCTCGTCATCGCTGCCTTCTTCAGAAGTTGCCGACCGCGCGGTCGTCGGGCATGCGGAGACGCACCACCGTTGGTGGGCCCCCGTACATCTAGCTAGGTAACCTAACGGAAAAAGTGGATAGAGTCCATCCATTTAAATGTCGTCTTCGTTACAACCAGGCTCAGGCCTGCCGCATTCCCGCCTGGCGCATAGAAATGCAACTGGCGCCTAAACACCTTGTACAGCAAGGTATTTCGAGCGCAAATACTCAGCTGTTGGAAGCGAAATCCCAGACTTGCATGTTGCCTGCCGGGTAGCTCAGGCATACGTCGGTGGCCTTGGCGACCACACCCTTGTTGTTGAAGAACACCTTGGCCCAGTTGCCCCAGTGGGTGGCCACCTGTTCGTAGTACACGTTGGTGGCGGTGTCCTCGGAGTACTGCCGGCGAGCGGCCGAGTCCAGCGAGAAGAACCAGTGGATGCGGTCTTGGGCCATCTGCTGGATGTCGACCGGCCGGTTGTTCCGATCGATCATGTAGCGCTGGTAGTAGACCGGACTGGTGTCACGTACCGCCTGCAGGTACTGCTCGGCATCGCAGGTGGTGTTGATGATCCGGCGCGGGATCGGGTAGTCGTCGGTCGCATCAGCGGCAGCCGGGCCCGCCGTCGACAGAGCGCTCGCCGCGAGGCCGAGCGCCATGGCGGCCACACCAGTACGGAGCGATCGAGGCATCATGCGCGAGCTCCCGCCTGCGACTGATGCGCGGCGTCTTCCAGTACCGAGCGCTTGTCGGGGCAATAGAAATCTATTGCGGCACCGAGGAATTGCCAGTTCTGCTCAGTGGCGTTCTGCCGGGACAGGTTGGTGGCGACGAACTTGGCCGACTGATATGCGTCATGGTCGACGTTGTTGTCCAACCGTTGGCAAGCGATCTTCCCCAGCCAGGCGTTGTAGTCCTTCGGGCCATAGATCCCGTAGGTGTGCAATTGATTGGCAAAGTCTGTATCGGGATCGGCGTATGCGGTTCCGGAACCGGACACCGCCGCGACGATTCCGATAGCGGCGGCGGCCAACGCAGGTACGGCCCGGTGATGTCGTGTCATGCTGCGCGCCCTCCGATCGCGGATCACCACAATCGTCAGCCGATCGAAGTGCTCGGCATGAAACTATTCAGGAAAGTGGATGAAGTCAATCCACTTACCTGAATGGTGTCCCGGATTACACTGCGGGGGTGATGACCCGCCCGACCACAGATCGACCGTTGCGCAAGGATGCCGTGCGCAATCGTCAACGCGTGATCGACGCGGCCCGCGACCTGTTCGCCACGCGAGGCCTGAGCGCGACGCTCAACGAGGTGGCCCATCACGGCGGCATCGGCGTCGGCACGGTATATCGCAGGTTCCCCACCAAGGACGACTTGATCGAGGCCATCTTCGAGGACGCGATCGACGAGGTCGCCGCCTTGGCCGATTCAGGACTGGAATTCGACGACTCCTGGGCGGGGTTCACCTGGTTCGTCGAACAGATGGGCCGGCAGACGGCCACAGATCGTGGCCTGCGAGAAATCCTGTACAGCAAGGGCGGTGGCGGCAACCGGGCGGATGCGGCCCGTACCCGCCTGGTCCCGAAGCTCGCGAAACTTGTTGAGCGGGCCCAGAAAGACGGCCATCTGCGCCCGGGTATCACCGAAAGCGACATGCCGATACTGGGCCTGCTCGCCGGCACCGTCAGCGAATTCGCCGGGCACGTCGACCCCGAACTGTGGCGACGCTACGTGGCGATCTTTCTTGACGGTCTGCGCAATCGCGATGGGCAGGCCCCACTGCCGGTCGAGGCCCTTGACGAAGACCAGGCTGCGATCGCCATGACCACGTCGCCGCCGGAATCCTGCTTCTTCAAGGAGTAGCGGGCGGAGGCATCGCCAACATCCGGCAGGAGACGCTGGTGCTCACCCGGTCGATTTCCGATCAAATCTGCCTTCATTGCCGGTGGAGTTCTTCGCCGATTAGCCGAAGGGCCGATCGATGCGACGACGATCAAAGCCAATATCGTTGGCGGCGTTGATAACTTAGCGTGACCGTCGGTACATGACGTGGGTTTGAGCACCGCCTGCCCACGCTTGCCGCGACAGTCTTGGTCGTTCCGCCACGGCAGTGGTCCACTTGAGGTTGTATTCGTGTGGGGGGCAGCGTTGCTGTCGTCCAGTGGCTTCTGCGCGATCGAGGTGAGCGGTGCCCGACGGATCCAGCGGTGAGCCGGCAGCGGCGACGCACGGCGCCCAATCGTGGGAGGTCGCCGCTGTGCTGGCAGGCGGCTATGCACAGACGATCGGAAGGTTTCAGTACTTCGTCGCCGACCAACGGTGGGTGTGGTCCGATGAGGTCGCCCGCATGCACGGCTACAAACCCGGGCAGGTTGAGCCCACTACTGAGTTGCTGCTGAGCCACAAGCACCCCGACGATCGAGCCGAAGTGGCCGAGATTCTTCGGCGGGTCACAGCGGGCGGGCTGTTCAGCAGCCGACACCGCATAATCGACGCGGCGGGGAATACCCGCTGGGTGGTGGTCGTCAGTGATCACCTGACCGACGACACCGGCCGCACGGTAGGCACTCAGGGCTACTACATCGACGTCAGCGCCGGCTTACAGGCCGATCTGACAAAGGCGATGGCCACGGTGGTCGAGTCCCGCGAGATCATCGACCAGGCGAAGGGTGCGCTGATGGTCGCGTACGGCGTGAGCGCCGAGCAGGCGTTCGGCATCCTCACCTGGCGTTCGCAGGCCACCCAGCGCAAACTCAAGGACGTTGCAGCGGACTTCGTCAACAGGTTGATGCAGGAAGGCCTCTCTGCCGACAGTGTCGCCACCATCGATCGCCTGCTGCTCAGGGACGACGCCGCCGGCGATTGAACCCCTTGGGGTATGGCAATTTTCGATGTGCCCACATGCAATGCGTGAGCATGCCACGGAAGGGTCCTTTGACTCTGGACCCTTCCGTGGCAACGGGCGGCAATGGGCTTGGTCACGCCGTCGGCCGGAGGTCTGCTTGTCTCCGCGTCTACTCGGATGCCCTCAGCCTCACCTCGCAGGCTCGGGCGCCGGCTCCTCGGCCAACGACGATTCGCGAGTCTGCCTGCGTGCGATACGGGCCGGTCCGGCGAAATACCACGCGGCCGCGGCAAGCAGCACTGCCAGGAAGATCCACGGCATCAAGGCTGCGGGCCAGGCCGGGAGCGGATACACGTTGCGGTAGAAGACATACCCGAGGGAGCCTGTGACGGTCATCCCGATGATGACGGCGGCGCCGATGCTGGCCTGTGGCGCCAGGCGCCGCACCAGGATCGGGATACCCAAACCCATCAGCATGTAGGCGACCATGTAGCCGAAGGTTCCCAGCGTTCCGGTGTAGGAATACACGTCGAGCTCGTTGATTCCGCTGAGCCCCAAGCCAAGTGCCGCGATCAGGGCAGCCGCACTGAGCAAGAGGATCGCAATATGCGGGGTCTTGCGGGTGGGATGCGTCGCCGCCATCTTGCGGTGCACCAACTGCGACTCCCCCATCGATCGCAACACCCGACTGGCCGCTGTGAGCGAGCCGGACACGCAAGCGAAGTTCGAGGCCACCGCGCCCAGATCGATGCCCAACGCAAGCCAGTGAAAGCCGAGGCCATCGGCCAAGGTGTTCAACGGCGTTGCATCGGCGGCCAGGTTGTCGGCACCGCCGAATCCGACAATCTGCGCGTAAGACGCATACAGGTAGAGCGCGCCGGCCAGGAGCGCACTACCGGTGACGGCCCGTGGGATTGTCCGCTGTGGGTCCTTGGCCTCGACGGACAAACACGCAGCCGACTCGAACCCGACGAAACCCAGGGTCGCCAGCACCATCCCGCTGACCACCTGTTGCACCGTGATTCCAGTGGGCATGAGCGGCGCGAGACTGACCCCATGATGAAGCAGAACCATGGTGCACACCAACAGAATTGCTCCGATGGAGAGCACCTCGAGCACCACACCGGTCCATGCGGAGATCCGGACGCCGCGGATCATCATCCATGCCGCGCCCACCACACACAGGATTTCCAAAACCACCGTGACCGAAATCGAGGTGGCGGGCACTCCGGCGCTCACCGGCGGAGCCACTCCGAGAAGGGGTTTGGTGTACTGCGAGAATTGGGCGACGCAGCCGACGGAGATGAGCAGGTAGCCGAGAGCGAGACCGGTCGACCCGACGAACCCGACCGCTCGACCGAACGCGGCGGTGATATGTGAGAGCAGGTCCTCGCCCGGCCGCAATCGCGCGGCGCGGGATACGCACCAGCCCACCAAGAGCAGCACACACAAGGAGACGGCGTAGGAACACAGGGTGCCCGCGCTGGCGCTGGCAGCGACAAGCGTTGCGCCGGAAACCATCACGGCACTTGGCGCGATGCCGGCGGTCGACTGCGCGACGAGCTCGACACCGCTCATGCTGGCAGCCGCCAGTCCGGTATCTTCTCTGAGTTCATCGAGCCGCTCGACATTGGATATAGACGGCATTGATCGGCCTCCTCGATGTGATTGGTCGGTCCACGAACACGGCATGGACGCATGCCGGCTACGGTGCCGACGGCAGATGTGCATGGGCGAAATGACCTAGCGGGACAACCGCTTTCGGTTCACCAGGCAACTTTAGAGTCGAGTTGTTACCAGCAGTGGCAACGAATGTTAAAAACAACGACAAGACTAATCTGGCATTCACGCTGAATGACCCGGAATTGGACATCGGATATCGGCGTCGAGTAGATGTGTTTCGCAGCGCGCCGGCGCACGTGTCTGCAGATACAGAAATGCCGGCTATCGCCCGGTTCTGGAATCAGCGAGCCTGACCGTCGTTCACGACGGTACGCCGAATACCGCTGCAGCACAGTGCATCCAGGAACATCCGTACAGGTTTCACACAGCTTCGGAACACCCGATGACAGATGAGCCCGGCGCAATGTTTGGTAACGCCTATTCGCGAACTCTGATTTCCCTCGAAATTATCGAACGAAATGCTCCACAGGTCTTTGACAGCTGCGCTTGGCGACGGCGACCGCGCGAACTACTTTCTATTGGCGAAGATGATTCGGTGCCAATCCTTTTCCGCAACCGAGGTGATATCGCTCATCACATGTTTGATGGTCAGGTATTCCTCAAACGAATAGGCGCTCATGTCTTTACCGAACCCGGAAGCGCCGATACCGCCATGTGGCATTTCGGAGATGATCGGGATGTGGTCGTTGATCCACACGCAGCCGGCCTGGATTTCGCGCCCTGCCCGCTGGGCCCGGTACACGTCGCGGGTCCATGCCGAGGCCGCCAGCCCGTACTCGGTGTCGTTGGCCTGCCGCAGTGCGTCATCGTCGTCGGTGAATGGCCGCACGGTGAGCACAGGGCCGAAAATCTCGTCGCGGTAGATCTCGGAGTCTTCCGCGACATCGGCAATCAATGTCGGCGGGTAGAACATGCCCGGGCCCTCGGGCATTGCTCCGCCCGTCACGATCCGCCCGCCCTGCTGCTGTGCCCGCTGCACCATGCCGGCGACCTTGGTCCGGTGCGGCGTCGAGATCACCGGTCCCAGATCGGTATTCGGGTCATACGGATCGCCGGTGACGACCTTGCCGAACAGCTCGGCAACTCCCGCCACAAAATCGTCGTACAACGGCTGCGCCACGATGGCGCGGGTCGCCGCGGTGCAGTCCTGGCCAGTGTTGATCAGTGATGCCGCCACTGCCCCATGTATAGCGGCTTCCAAGTCCGCGTCGTCGAAGACCACGAACGGAGCCTTGCCGCCGAGCTCGAGCTGAGTGCGGTGGCCGTGGACTGCTGCCGCTGTCATCACTCGTCGCCCGACTGACGTCGAGCCGGTGAACGTCACCATGTCGACATCACGGTGCCCGGCAAGGGCGGCGCCGACGTCCGCGCCCAGCCCGGTCACCACATTGAACACACCTTCGGGCAGCCCGGCTTCGCCGGCCAATCGGGCCAGCGTGAGGGTGGTCAGCGGGGTGATCTCGGCAGGCTTGATCACCACGGCACAACCGGCCGCCAACGCGGGCAAGGCCTTCCAGACCGCCATCTGCAGCGGGTAGTTCCACGGCGTGATGGTGGCGACCACGCCGACCGCCTCGCGCCGGATGCTCGACGTGTGATCGGCCGAGTACTCGGCAGTGGCCTTGCCTTCGAGGTGCCGGGCGGCACCGGCAAAAAAGTCGATGTTGTCGACGCTGCCGGGGACATCGAAGTTCGCCGCCAGGCGGACCGGTTTACCGGTCTGGCTCACCTCCTGATCCACGAACTCGTCAGCGTTCTCGGCGACCAGTTGCGCCAACCGCGCCAGCACCGTGGCTCGCTCGGCCGGAGTTGCCCGAGCCCAGCCCGGCTGCGCGGCGCGGGCCGCGGCCACCGCAACGTCGACATCAGCCGGCGTCGCCAGCGCATACGACGCCACGACATCACCCGTGGCCGGGTTGATGACTTCGAACGGACTCCCCGCCGTTGTCACGGACTTTCCGTTGATGAAACTCCCGGCGACGACCTGGCCTGCACCTGCGCTCACGCTGATGCACGCTACCCCAACACCGATGCGGATTCCACTTGAAATCGAGCTACAGACGATTGATTCCGTCGTACCGGTTGTGTTCAACAACGAAATCCGTGCATGATTGACGGCATGGCCATCCCAGATGCCCCGCCCGATGCCGCCGCGATTCCTGGGCGAAGTAATCCGTCTCGGGGTGGCGCCGCCTGCCAACTCGACGAACTGTCGAAAGCGATCATCGAGAAACTGCAGCAGGACGGCAGGCAGTCCTATGCCGCCATCGGTAAAGCGGTCGAGCTGTCGGAAGCGGCCGTGCGCCAACGTGTCCAGCGCATGGTCGACGGCGGCGTCATGCAGATCGTCGCCGTGACCGACCCGGTTCAAATGGGCTTCGGACGCCAGGCCATGATCGGCGTTCGATGCACGGGGGACACCACCCAGGTCGCCGACAAACTGGCCGCCATCGAGTCCGTCGACTATGTCGTGCTGACCGCCGGGACCTTCGACATCATCATCGAAGTCGTCTGCGAAGACGACAGCCACCTGCTCGACCTGCTCAACCGCAAGATTCGAGCCGTACCGGGGGTGCTGTCCACCGAAACACTGGTCTACCTCAAACTCGTCAAACAGCAATACAACTGGGGCACGCGATGACAACAATCAATGCAGCACAACAACTTTCAACCGACTTGTCGGCCAAGGCCAAACGGCATCTGTGGGGTCATTTCGCCCGTCACGGGGCCGATATCGCCCCGCCCATCATCACCCGCGGTGAAGGCGTCACCATCTTCGACGACCGGGGCAAAAGCTATATCGACGGGCTGTCGGGCCTGTTCGTCGTGCAGGTCGGGCACGGCCGCGAGGAACTCGCGGCGGCGGCTGCGCGCCAGGCCGAGCAGCTGTCGTTCTTCCCACTGTGGTCCTACGCGTCTCCGCCCGCGATCGAGCTGGCCGAACGCATCGCCAACTATGCGCCGGGCGACCTGAATCGCGTCTTCTTCACCACCGGCGGCGGCGAAGCGGTGGAGAGTGCCTGGAAGCTGGCCAAGCAGTTCTTCAAGCTGACCGGGAAACCCGGTAAGCACAAGGTGATTTCGCGGTCCATCGCCTACCACGGCACCCCTCAGGGTGCACTGGCGATCACCGGGATCCCGGCGTTCAAGGCGCCGTTCGAACCACTCACGCCCGGTGGCTTCCGCGCACCGAACACCAACTTCTACCGCGCGCCCGACGCCTACGCGCACGACCCGGAGGCGTTCGGCCGGTACTGCGCGGACCGCATCGCCGAAGCCATCGAGTTCGAGGGTCCCGATACCGTCGCCGCGGTGTTCCTGGAGCCGGTGCAGAACGCGGGCGGATGCTTCCCACCACCACCGGGGTACTTCCAGCGCGTCCGTGAGATCTGCGACCGGTACGACGTACTCCTGGTGTCCGACGAGGTGATCTGCGCCTACGGCCGCATCGGCTCGATGTTCGCCTGCGACGATTTCGGCTACATCCCCGACATCATCACCAGCGCAAAGGGTTTGACGTCCGGCTACTCCCCGATCGGGGCGATGATCGCCAGCGACCGCCTGTTCGAACCCTTCAACGACGGCAAGACGATGTTCGCCCATGGCTACACCTTCGGTGGACACCCGGTGTCGTCCGCGGTGGCGCTGGCCAACCTCGACATCTTCGAGCGCGAGGGCATCAACGCCCACGTGAAGGCGACCGCCCCGGCATTCCGGGCAACACTGGAAAAGCTGTACGACCTTCCGATCGTCGGCGATGTCCGCGGCGAGGGGTTCTTCTACGGCATCGAACTGGTCAAGGACAAAGCCACCAGGGAGACCTTCAACAGCGAAGAGTCCGAGCGCCTGTTGCGCGGCTTCCTGACCCCCGCACTGTGGGAGGCGGGTCTGTATTGCCGCGCCGACGATCGTGGCGACCCAGTGATCCAGCTGGCTCCGCCACTGATCAGCGGCCAGAAGGAGTTCGACGCGATCTACGACATCCTGCACAACGTCCTCAGCGAAGCGGGGCGTCGCCTTTAGTCGTGTCGGATCGGCACGTCATAAACGATCTGCGCCGGAACGCATTCCGGCCATGAGCAGATTCAAGCCGAAGGCGAATCGCGCGTCGAAGTCGAGCAGCTGCACGACGGGGCCGGACGCGAGGTGTGGGTAGTCCCCGGAGCGAAGCACCCCTCGAGCGTCTCGGTCTCGCCGCCGGCGGCACCCTGCTGCTCGAGGACCTCACCCAGGACGTACGAGCAGAGCAGCGAGCTCGCCGCCCACAACGCATGCTCGTGCGCCAAACCGCCGGCCTGCACACTGCCGACCAGCGTATCGATGAAGGTCAGGTTGGCCCGTTTGGCAGCGTAATTTCCGCCGACGATTCGCGCGCCGTCGCGCCGCGACAGCAGAGCCGAACGCGGCCCCGCGGCAAGGCTTTTGACGCGATCGGCCCAATCCTGGGGAGCGGTGGGCGCATCGTCGAGCGCCTTCGCCAGAATCGCCTCGGCCATCTCGTCGAAGAGGGCGTCCTTGCCATCGACCAGGCGGTAGATCGTCGGTAGGTGGGCCGGCAGCCGGTCGGCCAGCCGGCGCATGGTCAGCGATTCATTCGTCATCGACGACGCCGAATTGCTCGAGATGCTCAGTGCCGACGGCAAACCCGCGGTGTAGGCCACCGTCGTGCGCATCCGCGAAGTGTTCGGGCAATGCGGCAAGGCGGTGATCCGGGCCAAGCTCTGGGACGGCGACAGCCGAGGGCTGGCCGACGCCGTGACGTTGGGCGGGGACTTCTACACCCTCTCGATCAGCGAGAGCGCGGCGAAGATGGCCGAGAAACTCGGCGACCTGGCCGGGTCACTCCACGCAGTGATCGACGACCACTACGCGAACGAGCTGTACGGACCTCACCTCGCGCGATTGGCGAGCGACGCTTCTGCCGCCGCGGCGGCAGAAGCGACTGCCGGTTCGGCGTTGGCCGCCCAGACCGGCCCGATAGCGGGTCACTGTTTGCTGTGTCGTAGATCACCGACGGGGCCGCATTCGGTTTGCCGCCGGTCTGCCGACTACACCCTGCATAACGCGTCCGACATTGCTGTCGGACATCAGAACTGACGTATTCAGGGGGAATCGTCGTGGGGGACTTTTTGCCGGGTGACCGGCCATGGCGTGTCGCTCGTTGGTGGCCGGCTTTGGTTGCGATGGTGCTCACCGTCGCGCTCACCGCGGGCGGGCAGTACTGGTTTGCCAGTTCGAACCGGTCGGGGGCTGTAGCTGCGGCCGCTGGATCGACTGCGCAGGAATTCGCCGATGCAGCGATGGCAGCGTTCAGCGGATCGACCACCGTCGCGATCCCCAATCCGGCAGCGACACCCGATCAACGGGCCGCGGGACTACCCACCGACCCGGTCGCCGGACTGACCTCGATGACACCCGCCGGGCCGGTGCAGCAGGTCTTACCCGACGGCCTCGGTGCGGCCCAACGCACCAGCAGCGGATCCGTCGTCTATCCCGATCGTGGTGCAGGGTTTGATTTCTTGGCTGAGAACACCGGTACTGGGACGCGCACGGTTGCCCGCATCGCCAGCGCGACCGGCGTACGCATGGTCACCACCTTTGTGCGCACGCCGGTCGACACCGTGATGTTGGCCCACACCAACGGATTTTTGACCATCAACCGCGCCACACCGGCCGCGGAAACCGTCGGCATGTTCGCCCCGGCCGAAACCCGCGATGCCGCAGGCAAATTGGTGCCGTCATCGTACGTGGCGCGTCAGCTGCGTCCGGGTTTGTATCAGCTCTCTGAGGTCATCGACCCACGCCCAGACACCAAGTGGCCGGTGTACGTGGATCCGCCGCTGCATGTCGGTGGCTCCGGCGGCGGACCGCTACCGGCGGGGTTGTTCGACTCGATCACCAGCACCGTGTCCAGCGCAGCGAACGCGGTCGGCAGCGCGGTGTCGAGTGCGGCCTCAGCGACGGCGTCGGGCGGCAAAGCGGTATTCACGTTCGTGAAGAACAACCCGGTGGAAACAGCGGTCATTGTCGCGGGGGCCGCGGTCGCAGTGACCGGTGTGGGTGGGCCAGCCGGCGCCGCCGCGATCGCTGCGGCGGTCGCCAACGTTGGCGCAGCCGGGTTGCAGATCGCTTCAGAAGCCATGCCGGACAACCAAACCCTCGGGGCGATGTCGACGGTGGCCAACGCGGCGACCATGTTCACCCCCACCGGGGCGGCCAAGAAGATCGCCGAAGAAGGCGCCGAACTGGCCGCCAAACAGGTCGTTACGCACACCGACGAGATCATTGACGCCGCCAAGGCCGTCCCCAACCCAGCACAGGTACGCGAGGAGATCGCCGCCGCCGGCACCGCCGGGAAACCGCCGCTGCCCGGCGTCGAGACGCCCAAGGCACCGAATGGGCCGCCGGCTGGGGATGTGATTCCCGGTGGGGAGCTCAGTCATGCGTTGCCGCCCTCTGCTGCTGATCAGCGGCTCACTACCAACATCACCAGCCGGGCGCCGCTACGGCAGGGAACCAAACAAGACATCCATGCCGCTGCCGAACGTGATCCCGAGAGCGGGCTTCCACTGGACCCGAACACGTACGAACCCATCAAAGGCACGCCGGATATCGGGCATAAGCCGGGTTTTGAAGAGAAGACCACCAACGACATGGCCACGCAGTACGGGCTGTCGCGTCGGGAGAAGCTCGAATGGTCCAATGATCCGAGCCATTACCAGCTCGAGGCGCGCGGTCCGAACCGATCTCACCAGTTCGAGAACCCGCGCAGCGCCACCAGCATGTATGAGGACGATTACAAGGACTGGCTGCAAAAGAACATGGAGACCAATCCGCGCCTGGCTCAGGACCCGACCGCCCAGCGGCGCCTGGCGAACCTTCAAGCCCAGTCCCGTCCGACCGGTGCGGCTGAGGAGCAATTGTCAATACCTGTGGATCGGGGTGTTTCAGGCGACCTCCGTTTCGGTGTGTTGATCGCCGTCTGACGGTGGTGTCGGTGGGGTGATGTCGGTGGGCCGTTCGAGCAGTTTGCCTTTGTGGAAGACCGCTCCGGCGCGGACGAGGGCGACCAGATGTGGGGCGTTGACGGCCCGCCAACGGGCTTGGGCTGCGTCGATCAGCTTGTAGGCCATGGCCAATCCAGCGGCCCGCGATCCCGGACCCTTGGTGACCTTCGTTCTCAAACGCACTGTGGCGAAGGTGGATTCGATCGGATTCGTGGTACGCAGATGGATCCAGTGCTCGGCGGGGTAGTGGTAGAACTCCAGCAGGACATCGAGGTCGTCGACGATCTTGGCGACCACTTTCGGGTACTTCGCGCCGAAGGCAACCGCGAAGGCCTTGACCGCGACCTGAGCTTTGTCGATGTCTTCGGCGTTGTAGATGTCCTTGATGGCCGCCAGCGCGGCCGGATGCGCTGACTTCGGCAGTGCGGAAAGGACGTTGGCCTGCTTGTGGAACCAGCAGCGCTGCTCTCGGGTCTTCGGGAATACCTCCCGCACCGCCTTCCAGAACCCGAGCGCGCCATCGCCGACGGCCAGCACTGGGGCGGTCATGCCGCGTCGTTTGCAGTCGCGCAGCAGATCCGCCCACGACTCGCATGACTCCCGATAGCCGTCGGTGATCGCCACGAGCTCTTTGCGGCCGTCAGCGCGCACGCCGAGCATCACCAGCAGGCACAGCTTCTCCTGGTCCAGGCGGACCTTGAGGTGAATGCCGTCGACCCACAGGTAGACGTAGTCGCTGCCGGACAGGTCCCGGGCAGCGAACGTACGGGCTTCGTCTTGCCACTGCGCGGTCAGACGGGTGATCGTGGTGGCCGACAACCCGGCACCCGAGCCGAGGAACTGCTCGAGTGCGGGCCCGAAGTCGCTGGTCGATAGGCCGTGCAGATACAGCAGCGGCAGCACCTCACTCATCTGCGGGGACTTGCGTGCCCAGGCCGGCAGGATCGCCGAGGAAAACCGCTGCCGCTCACCAGAATCGGGGTCGACACGGCGATCGTTGACCCGCGGCGCCTTCACCTGCACGGCACCGGCCGCGGTCAGCACCTCACGCGGCTGGTGATAGCCGTTGCGGACCACCAGTCGGTGACCGTTCTCGTCGAGCTGATCAGCGAATGCGGCCACGTACGCGGCGACCTCGGCCTGCAGGGCAGCGGCCAACATCTGCCGGGCTCCGTCGCGGACGATCTCGTCCAACAACGACCGGCCGGCCTCGCCGCCGTTGGCCTCCTCGGCATCGTGAACTACGGTGAGCATGGGCGTACCTTCCCAACCAGCGCGCCAACGCCGGTCTTGATCGAATACCTGATTCCGTGATGATCATCCTCGGGAAGGTGCGCCCACTTTCAGGCCGCCTCCTCGGGCCTCATCCACAGGTATTGATCATTGCTCGCGGCTGAGCAACGTCAGGCCCAAGAGGCGAGCGTCCGGCAGAGCACCGACGGGCAACGTGATGCCGCGCGACAGTCAGCCGATCAGGCCGCCCGAGGCAGCGGCAAGCAGTCCTCATCGGAAGGTCATGATGGAACCGGAAACGGCAAGTCAGGCAAGAGGAAATCGAACAGTAAGAACAAGAACAAGCGCAAGAGGAAGAAAAGCAGTCAGCACCACTAGCCGGACGCGGCGGTGCCGGGTGGTGGCAGCGGGAGCCACGTGTCAGAGTGCTACAAACCTAGATGGACAAGGAGAGTTGTGATGGCTCGCACCCCCCTGCATCAGGCGGCCGTCCGGGGCGGCCCGGACAGCATCCAACAGATGCTCGACGAGGGCTTCGACATCAACGAGCCCGACGCCGACGGCCTCACCCCACTGCACATGGCCTGCATCAACAAGAACTACGGCGCCGCAAAAACACTCCTCGAAGCCGGCGCCCATGTCGACCCGCAAGACAAGTGGGGTAACACGCCGCTCAGTCGCGCTGTCTTCGGCAAAGACGGCACAGTCCAACTCGTTGAGCTGCTCATCGACCACGACGCAGATCCCGCGATCGAGAACGGCAGTGGGACCAGCCCAATGAAACTGGCGCAACGTCTTCAAAAATCGGACTACTTAACAGTTTTCGAACGGCCTCGCCGATAGCCGGTGTTCTTCGGGCGGACGCGGGTTCGCTGTTACTGCCGACCGAATAGCGATTCGCCAGACTGATCGATGGCGGTGCGGGCGTCGAATCTGAGGCGTTGACTAGTTGTGCCGAGGTTCCACACCCGGTCGTTGTTGCAGGGCAGACCTTTGCATTTCCAAATGTCGAATTCGCCATCATTCGACATTCCGTAATGCAATTCGCCACGGAGAAATGCGCCCACCCCCTCCACCACTCCACTGTAGGTTGCAGAACTCCGTGGCATATCGCGATGCCCTGACCTGCACTTTCGTCGGATTGCATCAGGTTTGGCGGACGGGTTTTTGCATTCTGGATGGCGAATCCTAGAACGGTACGGTTGTGCATAAATCCGCGTTTCGACACCGGCCGCCTTCGCCAGCCGTAGAGACATTGACACGCCCGATCAGCTCCACGATGGACCTGGCACGATCCGAGGATGTTCGCACCCTGGCGTCACACGTGGTGTACGTACCGTCATTGCGACAGGTCCACCGACTTGTCCGCCGCGTCGCCTAATGTCCGGAGCGGCAATGGAATAACGTCACCTTCAGCCGTTGAAGGCGCGAGATGGAGTTCGACGCTGTCCAGGTTCAGGTTCGTGACATCTGTGCCGCGTCCGCCATGAAGCTCTCGCACCGCTTCGGCCACAGCAAGCGTAGCGGCCACGATGCCGACGAACGATGCTCCGACTGCTTTGCCTGCGAGCACGACCAGCCCGCACCTGTCCATGCGCTCGCTGAGGTCGGCGAACGCTGGTGTATCGGGTACAGGGGCTCCACCCACGACGGGATCAGTCCAACCGACGACTTGCGTGCTCGAAGTATTGCTGGGGAATCGTCGTAGAAGGATCGAGCAGAAGTCGGTGGCGCCGGCACCTAATCCAGTGTCGATCGCGAGCTTCCAACCTACATTTGAGATCGCCCGGCGCGCTGGGAGATTATCGACACCGATGAGGGCGACATGGACATCGGCGGCCGAGATCTTCAGATTGTCGTCGAGGCTGCGTTCGACAATCCGGGTGTCATAACCAATTGAGTCGAGTGCGGCGGCAACCAGCCTGGTCTTCATGAGGTCGTGTGAGGCAGCTGGGGTAAGGACTCCGGTGCTGCGGTTGGCAATCGCCGTCTTGTCTGTGTCTTGTAGGACTACCTGCACTTGGGTTGGATCGGCGTAGTTCAGCCAACTGAGCACCCACCCGTAAGCCTGGCCGAGGTGCCCGAGCCCCACTAACCACCACTGTGCAGGTGCATAACGAAGCGGCGGGCCATCATCGAATGCCCCCGGATTCCAAAGATTTAGAGTGACAGTTCGGTAGCCAGCGTCGTTACCTGGGCGAGCCAGTTGCGATTGGAACACCTCGCTGATGCCTAGCGCGGCGGCTGCGATGGGCGCCAGAACGGCGCCGCAGTCCTGTGCGTACCTTGATTTCGCAGGCGGGGATGCGGGTTCGACAGCTGCGATCCACGTTCCCCATTTTGCCCTGAGGACCGGCGCCGTACCGGCCTTCGATTCGGGAGCAACTGCAGTCGGCCCGAGGAGGAGAACCGGCCACTTCTCAGCATCGATGCTCGCATCGAGGGGCGAAATCACTTGCGCCCCCTCCGCTTCCACAAATGATTCGACCGTCGATCCTCGCCCTATCCCGGCAAGGAGTGCTGCCTCGGGACCCTCGGCGACAACTCGCACGTTTCCGAATGCGCGCACCGCGGTGGCTACGGCGGTCAGGAGTGCGGCTTGTCCGCACACTGAATGACAAACGTGGTCGTCAGCGACGACGATGATGCCAGTCGCTTCGTGCGCAGCTTGAGCTTCCTCAAGCGTGGCCGCCCGCCCATCGTGGACCGCGAGCAGTACGGTCCGGTCAATTTGGTCAGCATCAAGCATGCCGGTTCGACCCCCTCCTTGTCAGCGCAACCCGGACTCGATCCACGGCGGTACGCACCCAAATGGCGAACCAAGCAGTAGCAGTCAATCCAGTGACGGAAACAACGGTGGATACTTGATCACCGAAAAATGATGTCCATCCGGGACCTTCGAATACGTGGGCACCGATGTCTTCCAACGCAATCCGACCTCGGCCGTAGTTCGGTGCAATCAACGCGACATGGCCAGATTTCGCCACCATCGGGTGCGCGGCGTCAATCGCGCTCTGCTGCACCCATGTTGATGGGTGCGTATGAATGTCACCGACGACGCGTAGGTCATCGGCACGGCAACGCGCGTTCAGGACCGCATACCCTGAGCCGCTGAACGCGATCGCGCCGGTCAGGCAGTCCGGATCAAGGTCGTCGTAGTACGCGATGGCCACGACGTCTAAGGGGCCGTCCTCGGCCGATGCGCTTGCCGATACACGCCGGGCAAGCAAGAACGCGCCCGATTCACGGTGACCTCGGCCGCGGCGAGCCAACTCCGTCATGAGGTCGTCGAATTGCCGCTTGGTGATCTGCAGTCGCCGATTGGTGTCCGTCATTGCACCGTATCCAGCTGAGGAACCGACGCGCATTGGAGTTCGCGGTGCATCTCTTGTAGATAAAACGCGATAGTGCGGCCGGGATTCCACGCTCGATCAGGGTGCGCCGTCGCCCAATCCGGGTGGGTACGAAGGCATGTCCGGTCACAAGCAACGTACGGCGCGTTACCGTTCGACGGCGACCAGTCCTTCCGGAATGTCGCGACGTCCAGCGGACTAGTGGGCCACCGCGCCTGAGGCAGTGGCCCCCCGTCCGCGATGCTCCACGGCTCGCCCGCCGGCGCTTGCACGGGATAGTCGTCGACCAGCAGCCGCATCGCCACCTCGTTGCCGTCCCCTGCGGTGATCGCAACGATCAGCTCCGGCCACCGCAGGGAGACCACTCGCCACATGCCGGCTTCGACTCCACATTCAACGTCACCACGCGCAAGATCACGTTCCAACCGCGTCTTCGCGGGGTCGGCACCGGGGCATACCATCCCGATCAGCCTTGAGGACGCGTCACGTGAATCAGGTCGACGGTGACGGCACACGTGCCCCGCGGGACGTAGGCGCCAATCGGATACGAGGCCACCAGATCAGTGGTCGCGCCTGGCAGCCGCATAGCAAGGTCCGCTGACGTCGCAGCATCCAGCTGAAACGCCTTCGCCGCCCGCTTCTGCAACCGCTTGACGTGTTCGGCAGGGTGGACGCTAAATTTCTGGTCCTGCCCGGCGTAGCTAACCGTGACGGCGATCTCTCGGCAGTGATGCCGGATCACATGCCCAGGCTCCTCGCCGAACAGCGCAAAGACCGTCTGCTCGATGTCGAGCGCCGCCTCGTCCCCCACTCGGTAGACGAGCTCATCGACCTCGACGACGATGCACTCCCGCAACGGCGCTCCAGGCGCTACATCGGGATGAGTCTGCACGTCGCCACCGCCGGCATACGTATGAATCCGCATGGGTAGTTGTCCTACTTCCCCGACACTTGGTCGATTGGCGTTCATCAGAGCAATCAATAGCTCAACCATACACCGCCATTTTATCGCGTCAATGGTAAAGATGTTTTGGCCATTACAGGCTTGGATCGGTTGTAACCCTTCCCCGAATGAGGGATAATGCGAGGGTGCTCATGACCGTCCCCGACGGGGATTTGGCAGCCCTACTGATGTCGCCCGCCCATTTGACGCAGACATGGCCAGGTAGCGAACGTGAAGTGATGATGCTTCTGCACATCCTCCGCATGGCGGAGCCCTCAGTGCGTGACGCTTTGGCCGTCGGACTAGTGGCAATGATCCCGGTAGGCACTGACACCAACTCATCGCTAATCGGCCTCACGCATCGAAGTGCCGCGCTGACCGCAATGGCCCTGAATCGCAAGACGAAGGAACCGGTAACCGCGCCGCACACGCGACCAGAGGAGGTCACGATGCTCGAACTGCACGATGTAGCGGTAGATGGCCGTTCTGCGATCAGGAAGATTGGATGACTGCGACACGCACTCCCGCGGAGTTCGTCCCCGCGTGGTCAATACACCCCGGCGAGATCCTCAGGGAGATTCTCGCGGCGAGGAAATGGCGACAGTCCGACTTGGCCGAGCGCGCGAGCCTCTCGCCGAAACACGTCAACCAGATCGTCAACGGTTCAATTGGGATTACCGGCGACGTAGCCGTCCGCTTCGAACGGACCTTAGGTGTCGCAGCAGCATTTTGGACGCGGGCGGACGCCGAGTATCAGGCGTTTGAAAGCACTCGGAAGTCGAAACTTGCTCTCCAAGAGCATATTACATGGGCTCGGCAGTTCGACATGGCGACCATGCGTCGGAACGAGATCATTTCGGACGGCGATGACGACGCGACGACCGTTGACAAGATTCTCAAATTCTTTCAAGTAGCGTCGCCGGATGCATTCGAACACAACTGGATTCGCCGGCGCGTTTCGTTCCGTCGTAGTCAAGCGTTTACTGTCGACCTAAATAACACTGCGCTGTGGCTTCGGCTCGTCGAACAGTCAGCAGAACAACACGGCGACATTGCACCGTTAAGCCTACGAGAGCTACGCAAGGTCTCGCGCACTCTGCCTGCGATGACCGCCATGCCGATTACGGACGGGTTCCTTGCTGCGCGCACCGCCTTGATACGCGCGGGCGTCGTCCTCACGTTCGTGCGAGAAGTGCCGGGTACCAGGATGAACGCTGCGACATGGTGGCTTGATGCCGATCGCCCTGTTATCGGCATCACTGAACGTCATCGCAAACCAGACATCTTCTGGTTCAACCTCGCGCACGAACTGGGCCACATCATTAAGCACCCACGTCGCACAACTTTCCTCGACATCGATCGCGAGAAAGCAAGCCAAGACCCCGCCGAAACGGAAGCGGATGCGTTTGCCGCCGACACCCTGTTTCCAGGTGATGCGCGGGAACGCATTGCCCGCGCTACCAACCGACAAGAACTCCTGCTGCTAGCCGCACAACTCGGCGTCGGGGTATCCGTGGTCGCAGGGAACTTCGCCAACCAGACCAAGGATTGGAAGCTGACGAGCTCGCTTCGGGGCAAGATCACCGACGCGGATGTCACCAAGCTGGAGATGATCGCCACCGAAGAATTGGGATAGTTCCGCGAGGTCAACTCGTCATCGCCGACTGACCAGCGGTTCTCATGAAAAAACCGGGAACGGCCTCTGTCGAGGCGGTTCCCGGTCTCTAGTCTCCACGCTGCTTGCGTGATAGCGACTGTACGCGAAGATGTGCCGGTGAGCAATCCGTCAGGCTGTCATCTAGCGAGCCCCCTAGTTGGCTCTTCATACGCTGAGCACATCGTCGCAAGGCTCAGCGACTTCTTCAGCGAGATGACCCCGTGGCAAAGACGCCTCTGGGACGCGGGCACGGTCCTAACTCTAAGAGAGTTGCTGGAAGCTGCCGATTGGTGCGCGAATGGCGTGCTCTCCACAGGAACCGTCGCATGGCTAGCAAAGGATGCCGAGCGCCTCGCCGGAAGAGATCGAGGCGTCGGGGAGCGCGAGGTTCGCACTCAACTCACCAAGGTGCTCAGAAGCAACGTGCCACACGGGAGCCGTCACTATCGGCACCTGTCCGAACTCATCGCATTCGTTAATCGCGACTACATGTCAGGTTGGGAACGTGCCGTCGAAGCCACGACCCCGGCGTCACCGGAGCGTTGCGCCCGCGCAATCGCTTCGCACTTGCTTGACTGCGGATACAGCATGCGCTACCTCAGGACATGGGTCGGAGCTCTTCGCAGCTCCAACGGAGCCACGCTCGCCGATTTATTCGACAGCGCACAGGAACTCGCCAATGGGACAGCCCGCACATACGACGTCGTTGTTCCATTCGCGTCGCTGCCCAAGTACAAAGAACTTGCTGTGCCGATTGACAACTGGATGTCTGTCGGCCAGATGCGCGATTGGCTAGAGCCAGCATCGGCCTTAGTTGACGGTCTGCGTTTGAATGGCGGATTTCGCTACTCAGTCTGCGCCAAGGACGGTTTCGCGGCGGCTGAACAAGTCATCAATACGATCGATCGCCTCAAAGCCAGAAGCAATCATGGACGCAGGATCGGACGAAGAGGTCCGCAGCCGTCAGGCGACGTTTGGGTGAAGGGCGACGGCCGCATCCAGACGATCGCACTCGCCAAGGAATCGCGTGCCGCGTTCGTTTTGTCTCTCGAGGCAGAGCGCAAGGTATACCAGGTCAGCACACCAACTGCAGTCGACGACGCACTTGAGCTCGCGGCACCGCTGAACTACGGGCCCCCCGGCCCCGCTGTCTCTGGTGGCTGGGCGGCGATTGAAGCGTTGCTCACGACACCAGATGCAGACGACGCGCGAGACGGTCGTGGCGTAGTCGCCGTCGACCGAATGGCGGCGCTGGTGGCGGCGTCCTGGCCCCGAGGCGAACTGACCACCCTGTCCAGGCGGCATACCCCGCCAGTCCCAGACCGGCTGAGCTTGGAACTAAAGACCAACGAAGTGAACAGTGAGCGGGCCCGCATAACTGCCGAAGCAATTCGGTCAGGCCGCAAGCTTTCACTAAAGAAAGCGACGGACAGAGCGTCTGAGAGCCGCATGGCCCACCTAATCGCCAATCCCAGGCCCACGCTTGAAGATGTCAACGCACACATGCGAACTGCCCTGCGCCGCTTCTACCGACAGCGAAACATCCTGATGCACGGTGGGACAACCAATTCCATCGCGTTGAGCACAGCGCTACGCACTGCTGCTCCACTTGTCAGCGCCGGTCTTGATCGCATCACCCATGCCGCACTAGTAGAAGGCATAACCCCCCTGCAACTCGCTGCACGCGCCAAACTCAACCTCGAACTGGTTGGTTCATCCGACGGTCGGCATCTAGTCGATCTGCTTGAGCCTTGATTTCCCGTCGAGTATCGATACCCGGACGATGACATCGCGGCTACAGCCGCGTACCGATAACACCCAACTATGTCCCGCCGTGGCGAAGCTGTGGCAACGTTCAGACATGCTTGGGGGTCCGTACTTGATCGCCACCGCGGCCGAGACCGGCGAGAAGTTCATTCAGGTGGGAGCAGAAACTGCCTACAAGGTTCCCGGGTTTCCCCATTGCATGTCCAAATCGGAAATGGAAGCACACCACCTAGACCGCTACCGCCACGACTACTTGACCCAGCGTGGTGCATTCCCATTTGACAGCGTGGTTATCGGTAACGATCCGCCGGACTTCGTGGTCACAGGCCCCGACGGCGAGTGGGGACTGGATTGCGTCGTGTTCGCGGACTCGTCCCGCAGACGAGCGGCCGCGATGATGCGACGCTTTCGTCGGAGCTTGCAGCAGTCAGTCGGCAGTCGAAACTTCACAGGAATACAGGGTTGCCAGCTTGCCGTACGGTTCAGCGATTCAATGGACGCTCTGCCGCCGAAAGTCAGCGACCAGGACGCGGTCATCGAATCGCTGCTTGATGCAATGGCGACATGCCGATACGACCGCGAGGCTTGGGCCCAGCTGAACGCCGAGATTGCAGACGACCCCGACCGACTCCTCCGCCATTGGCCAGACCTCGGTGACCAGGTATCTCTTCCAAACGGCGCGGGATTCTATGCCAACGTGATCTGTTCAGAGTCCGAAAGCCACCTTCTACCTTCAGGTCTCGGCTTCGAGATAGCACTTGACATGCACACCTGCGATCTGGTCAGTGAGCTACTGGTGCGCCTGACCAAACTCGTCACGGACCACGACAAACCTTGTAATCAGCAACTCCTAATCACCGCGGGTGGCCCCGATAAAGATGCATGCTGTTACCCCGAGGAGGAGACGACTGCCCGGTTCTTGTTAGAGGAGAACCCAGATTTTCAGCCAGGCGGGAAGGGACTAGAAGTCAAGCACCTTCGCCAAATCGCCATTCATTCGTGGTCATCCCAGACCATCGTGGACCTACCGCTAACGACGATCGGGCAATGAGTGCGGAGCAATGATCAATACCTGTGGATGAGGCCCGAGGAGGCGGCCTGAAAGTGGGCGCACCTTCCCGAGGATGATCATCACGGAATCAGGTATTCGATCAAGACCGGCGTTGGCGCGCTGGTTGGGAAGGTACGCCCATGCTCACCGTAGTTCACGATGCCGAGGAGGCCAACGGCGGCGAGGCCGGCCGGTCGTTGTTGGACGAGATCGTCCGCGACGGAGCCCGGCAGATGTTGGCCGCTGCCCTGCAGGCCGAGGTCGCCGCGTACGTGGCCGCATTCGCTGATCAGCTCGACGAGAACGGTCACCGACTGGTGGTCCGCAACGGCTATCACCAGCCGCGTGAGGTGCTGACCGCGGCCGGTGCCGTGCAGGTGAAGGCGCCGCGGGTCAACGATCGCCGTGTCGACCCCGATTCTGGTGAGCGGCAGCGGTTTTCCTCGGCGATCCTGCCGGCCTGGGCACGCAAGTCCCCGCAGATGAGTGAGGTGCTGCCGCTGCTGTATCTGCACGGCCTATCGACCAGCGACTTCGGGCCCGCACTCGAGCAGTTCCTCGGCTCGGGTGCCGGGTTGTCGGCCACCACGATCACCCGTCTGACCGCGCAGTGGCAAGACGAAGCCCGTACGTTCGCTGCCCGGGACCTGTCCGGCAGCGACTACGTCTACCTGTGGGTCGACGGCATTCACCTCAAGGTCCGCCTGGACCAGGAGAAGCTGTGCCTGCTGGTGATGCTCGGCGTGCGCGCTGACGGCCGCAAAGAGCTCGTGGCGATCACCGACGGCTATCGGGAGTCATGCGAGTCGTGGGCGGATCTGCTGCGCGACTGCAAACGACGCGGCATGACCGCCCCAGTGCTGGCCGTCGGCGATGGCGCGCTCGGGTTCTGGAAGGCGGTGCGGGAGGTATTCCCGAAGACCCGAGAGCAGCGCTGCTGGTTCCACAAGCAGGCCAACGTCCTTTCCGCACTGCCGAAGTCAGCGCATCCGGCCGCGCTGGCGGCCATCAAGGACATCTACAACGCCGAAGACATCGACAAAGCTCAGGTCGCGGTCAAGGCCTTCGCGGTTGCCTTCGGCGCGAAGTACCCGAAAGTGGTCGCCAAGATCGTCGACGACCTCGATGTCCTGCTGGAGTTCTACCACTACCCCGCCGAGCACTGGATCCATCTGCGTACCACGAATCCGATCGAATCCACCTTCGCCACAGTGCGTTTGAGAACGAAGGTCACCAAGGGTCCGGGATCGCGGGCCGCTGGATTGGCCATGGCCTACAAGCTGATCGACGCAGCCCAAGCCCGTTGGCGGGCCGTCAACGCCCCACATCTGGTCGCCCTCGTCCGCGCCGGAGCGGTCTTCCACAAAGGCAAACTGCTCGAACGGCCCACCGACATCACCCCACCGACACCACCGTCAGACGGCGATCAACACACCGAAACGGAGGTCGCCTGAAACACCCCGATCCACAGGTATTGACAATTGCTCATGAGTGCGCCGGGCGACCGCGTCGGCCCGGAAATAGCGGGCCTGGCGGCTACCGCCAGATCATCCAACTCTGAGCAGGGCTCCCCGCGTGTCCACAACCGCGGCTGCAGATCCCGGCATCGATGCTCCGATAATCCACCTATTTGCGCGATGCAGCGCCCATCTTCATTGCACTACAAGACCTCTCACAGAAGGAACCTGACCCAACGACTCGAACGACGGCGAGTCAGCACGAAGCTGCTCCAACTGGGTTCGCTTGAAGGACATCAACGGAATCTACCGAGGTCGCCAGTTGTCGCGTACAGGTCACCGATCTGACAATCGTCCGCGGCCGACGATTGATGGCCACCACGGTCAACCCTTCAATGATTAGATGGAGGCGCTCATGGTCCTCATGCAGCGAGTACGCTTCCAGCCACCCCGTACACAGCTGCACCAGCTGTGGCGGTAGCGGGATCTGTTTGTCGGCAATCAGTTTGAGCAGTATGCGGATCGCAGTGAACGAGTCGCCGGCACCGACGCTGATGAAGACGTGGCTACGCTCTCGGGCGTCCAATTGGGGTTTGGCCATGTCGATGAGAGACCAGGCCAGATTGTTTTCTTGTATGTGTTGCATCGCGGTGACCGCCAACTCGTCGTTTCACTGAGGTCCGGCGCCAGCGCCGGGTTCCACAGGTGAAGTTCTCAACTTCACCAACTCCCACGGGCACACCATCCGAGGCGCGCCAGTCGCCGTCGTGACCGCGACCAGCACCGTTCCTACGTCAGTCACTGTGCCGATGTGCGTGCCATTGAGCACCACATCACCAATGTGGAATCGAGCCGTCATGTCCATTGGCGTTCGTATTCCAGCCGCGGGATGGCCAATTCGCGGCGCGCGTGCCAACAGAGCGTGCCCTTGCCGTCCTGCCAGTAGACCCGGTAGCGAACAGCATCAGAGTCAACGATGATGCCCGTGCCGCGTCGATAGTCAGCCTTGGACAACACGGTGTCGCCGACCACCGGCGTGCGCGGATGGCGTCCGACGATCATGACCGGCCCGCCTCTAGCCGGTGCCGAATCTCGGCGACGAATCGGTGTCCCTCGTAGTCGATGACGTCCCACGAAAACGGCCCCCGCCATTGGGTGGCACCCAGCGCGTGGACGGTACGGCGCGCGGTCTCCTCCGAACCAAGGTTCGTTAGCCGCCGCCCGTCACTGGTAATTAGCGTCCACATCACAACCACCGGCCCACGCCACTGAAGTGATCTGCTGATGACACAAGACTGCGTAGGCCGCCGAGCTCGCAAGATGTCTAACATCGAGGTCCGTGCCGCCAAGCTCACGGATGCGCGCGGCGATCGTAGAGGCAATCAGATCCGCGCAAGTTTGCAATGGGTCTGCCATCGACATGCTGCGCGAACTAGTGTCCTGCGCCGGGAATTCGTTGAAGATATGAACCGAGTCGTTCGAAGATCTCGTCGGCGGTCTTGGTCCAGTTGAACGGGCGGGGGTTGTCGTTCCAGTCTGCGATCCACTCGCGAATGTCCTTCTCGAGGGCCTGAATTGAGCGGTGAACGCCGCGGCGCAGTTTCTGGTCGGTGAGTAACCCGAACCACCGCTCGACCTGGTTGAGCCACGACGAGTAGGTCGGGGTGAAGTGCATGTGGAATCGGGGATGGGCGGCAAGCCATTTGGTTACTGTCGGCGATTTGTGCGTCGAGTAGTTGTCGCAGATCAGATGGACGTCCAGGTCAGCGGGCACGGTGTTGTCCAACTTGGTCAAGAACTTCTTGAACTCGATCGCGCGGTGCCGGCGGTGAATCGAGCCGTAGACCTCGCCGGTGGCCACATCCAGGGCGGCGAACAAGGTGGTGATTCCGTGCCGCACGTAGTCATGGGTGCGGCGCTCGGGCATGCCGGGCATCATCGGCAGCACCGGCGCGCTGCGATCCAAGGCCTGGATCTGCGATTTTTCATCGACGCAGAGCACCAGTGCCTTCTCCGGCGGGTCCAGATACAACCCCACGACGTCACGGACCTTGTCGACGAACTGCGGGTCGTTGCTGATCTTGAAGGTGTCCACCTGATGCGGCTTGAGGCCGAACGACTTCCAGATCCGTCCGACCGTTGACTTCGACAACCCGGTCTCAGCCGCCATCGAAGACCGCGACCAGTGCGTGGCGCCTTTGGGTTGACGCTCCAACGTGGCCACGATCAGCTGCTCGACCGCCTCGTCGGTGATCTTGCGCGGCGCACCAGGACGCGGCTCATCGGCCAGACCCTCCAGTCGCGCCTCCAGGAACCGTCCACGCCATTTGCCGACCGTTTGCGGCCACACACCTTCATCAGCGGCGACTTCCTTGTTGGATTTCCCTGCCGCGCAACCCAACACGATCCGACAACGTTGGGCCAACGCCTGCGAGGACTTCGATCGACGGGCCCACCGCTGCAACGTCTCACGTTCGTCGTCGGTCAACACCAACTCGACTACCGGCCTACCCCTGGTTCCCACCCGCCAATTCTACAATTAATCAACTAATTTACGGCGCAGGACACTAGGTAGCTGATTGCCACCGCGACGGCGGCGATGTTCCGAACCAGCACGGTCCGGAAGGTGCACCATAACTTCCATATCTATCCCTGCCTACTTCTCCTGTTCCCCGTCGCTTCCCTCCACCGCCCACGTCACCCCAACCCGGCTCAACACGCCGACACCGGTCCGCGACACCGGCACACACTGCTCGCAACCAAACACAGCCTCAATAGGTCCAGCGATCATGTTGTGCCCCAGGGTGTCCCATTCAATCCGCCGCTGGTCGCCATCGCCGGACTCCTGGCAATGTGCCTACCAACAACGGGTTCCGTCGGCTCCCCGCCTGCGGCTGGGTTGTTGTTGAGGTCTTCTAGGATCGCCGCCTGCGCGGCGGGCGGCAGGGTGTGCAGGATCGAGCGCACCCGAGCCTGACGCCGCGCCACGCCCTGACGCACCGGCATACCCGGCGTCACCACGATCTGCGGCGGCACGCCCTCGATCTCATCCACACCACCATCGGCATGCCCGGCATCCAGAGCGGCCTGCTCGGCAGCAGCGGTCGCGGCGTCCTTCTCCTCGGACATACCGATCGGACCGATACGACGACCATTGAGGAACTGCTTGACCGCCGGCTCCTCACTGGTCAACAACACCTCCCGCGGGCCGAACATCACCAGATGCTTGCGGTAGAGCATGCCGATGTTGTCCGGCACGGTACGCACCACATTGATGTTGTGCGTCACGATCAAGATCGTCGCGTCGATCTGGGCGTTGATGTCGATCAGCAGCTGCGACAGGTAGGCGGTACGAACGGGGTCCAGACCCGAGTCCGGCTCATCGACCAGGATGATCTTCGGGTCGAGCACCAACGCCCGCGCCAGCCCCGCACGCTTGCGCATACCACCGGAAATCTCACCTGGGAACTTGTGCCCGTCGTTGGGCATACCCACAATGTCGAGCTTCTCCATCACGATCTTGCGGATCTCGGACTCGGACTTCTTGGTGTGCTCGCGCAGCGGAAAGGCTGTGTTGTCATAGATGTTCATCGAGCCGAACAGCGCACCGTCCTGGAACAACACACCGAACAGGGTCCGGATCTCGTACAACTCCTTGGCCGAACACTGCAGAATGTCCGTGCCGTCGATCACGATCGAACCCCGCTCCGGCTTGAGTAGACCGATCAGCGACTTCAAGAACACCGACTTACCGGTACCGGACGGGCCCAGCATCACGCTGACCTCACCGGCAGGGATCGTCAACGTGACGTCCTCCCAGATCTTCGACGACCCAAAGGACTTGCTCAGCCCCGTCACATCAATTTGAACGCCCATGGGGAGGCCCTTCTTTCAGTCAGTGGGTGTCGAGGTGCAGTGCGCACGGTCATTGCCCCTGGTCGGCTCGTATGTCGTTACGGGGAGCAAGCCCGGTTGGCGCCGTGGCCGCAGTTGTGTCTGCAGTAGCTGTGGTGAGATCGATGTCGTGGTCAAGCTCGGGCGAGATCGGCATCATCCTGCAAAAGAGAAAGGTTGAGTTGGCGCAGGGGTCAGTGCCCGGGTCTGCCGCGGCGTTGGCGCTGCTGAGGCCCGCTGTGATGCAGGTTCCTACGGCAACAGCCAACAATCCGGCTACGCGGCGGATTTCACGCACTTGCCGGGTGTTCATGACGCGAGGGTCGCTGATACATCGGCGGACATTGCCGCAAGCTGAGGGCCCCAACTACTCCAGTCGTGCTGTCCGTCAGGGGGGATGTCAAAGTGCCCATTGTGCCCGCCAACCGAGCGGTAGTGGCCGTAGAAACTGCGATTGCTGCCTTGCGCTTGATCGCAGTATCCGATCATCGCGGCGGGGTCGCTACAGGTCAGGGTCGCCGGGCTGTAGATCCATAGGCGAGTGTTGTTGTCGTTCAACAGTTGTATGTGCGCATCGGGATCGTGCCACTTCCATCGCCCTAATTGGGCGGCGCCCCACATTGTCTGAGTGTTGACGCCGCCGAATTGCGCCAAGCCTGCCGCGATCGCACCGTTGAGAAATGTGTTGGACGGAGTGAGGAAACCTGACATCGAGCCGGCGTACCGGTACCGATCGGGGTGGAAGGCCGCCAACGTGAGCGCGGCAGTTCCGCCTTGAGCGGCGCCAACGATGGCGTGGCCACCGGGCGCCAGTCCCTTGTTGGCGACCAGCCAGTTCGGCAGCTCGGTCGACAAGAAGGTCTCCCACTGCTTGCTGCCGTCCATCTCCCAGTCGGTATACATGCTCCATGCGCCGCCCGCCGGGGCGACAACCGATACACCCCTCCCAGCAAGGGTTTTCACTGCGTTACCAGCGGTGATCCAGTTGCTCACGTCTGGCGCGGCGTTGAACGCGTCCAGCAACACCACGGCATGGCGGCCACCCGGTGCGAACGTCACCGGGATGTCGCGGCCCATTGCAGCGGAGGGCACTAAGAGTTGCTCGACGGTGTCGGCCTTGGCGCGTACCGAGTTCCACAGGATCAGAACCAGAATTCCGATGAGCGCGGTGCGAAGTAATCGGACGGCGATCTTGCCAGGTTCGGTCATGACGGGTACGTCGCTTTCGGTGATGCAAGGATTTCCTTGTTGTCGAATCATGTTGCTATACAGGTGGATTGGCTGGCGGAGGATAAACACCGCGGAGCGCCCATGGCAGCCAGTTCATGAAGTACTCGACTTCGTCGCTGATGTCGTAATCGGGGTCCACTACGATGGCTCCTTTCATCGGAGGGGCTGTATCAAGCCGGCTTTCCGTATACCGCAACAACAACGCTTCGGTCGAGGCGGTTTTCCGACCAGACGCCCATTTGCGTGTACGCGCAGTTCGACATGATCGCTTTGTAGTCCGGCCGGTAGTACCACTGGTTGAGGATTTCGATGCCGTTGATGGCCAGTGCTGGATTGATTGCGACAGTTTCGGCAACAGCCCCGGTGTAGCCGGCCGCGCGCGCACGGTCTTGCGCACTGGAACCATCGGATCCGATGTCGGCGTCCAGAGAGCGGTCGTTGAGCACGTCGTCGGTGTGCCACTGCGCGGCGAGCTGCAGCTGAGGATTCATCGTCACGTCATTGGCGCAACCGGCGTCGTGTTGGATGGTGTAAACGTTGGCGACGACACTGTTGTTGAGTCGCTTATTATCGGCGGACGCGAACGGAGCCACCGCAAGGCTCACGGTGAGGGTTGCACATGAGATCATCGCCGCAGCAGTAGGTTTCACGATCATCTATGTTCTCCCGTAGTGTGTCGCGGCCAGCTGACGGAGCTGCCAGATCTCCGTGGGGCACAGCTCCCCCACCGCCTGATTGATCAAATAGGCGGCCTGGTAGTCGTCAGCGTTGCTGAAGTCGGCGATCACGTCGCTTTTCAGATCTGCGTAACCACGCGCGGCTTCAACTTTGTCGCAGATTTCGTTCCCATAGCTGATTGCCGCGTCGGCGTTCGGGAAGTTGTAGCCGGGCCTCACGGTGACGTTGACCAGATAGGCCACGGTATCCGCATATGCGGGCGACGCAGGCGCGATTGATACGGTGGCGATCGCTATACCAAGACAGACGCTCGCGCCGATGACCAACCGCGTCCTGCGGCGCGTGGTGGTCGCAATAGGCGTGTGGCTGAACATTACTTCGGCTCGAATCCCGAGACGAGCCAACGCTGATTGACCTTGTCCAGGGTTACCTCGACTGCCGATGCGGAGGCGGTCGGGGCATCGTTTCCGACGATGGTGCTCTGGTTGACGAAGACCATGACAGTCGCGTGGGTGTCAGTTGCCGTGATGGATGCTGCGGCCGGAACCGTGGCTGCTGCGGCGATCTTCTTCTGTTTGGCCCCTGGGATAACGACATCGTCGACGAGGGCCCGGTAGGACTCCCGGAAGGAGCCGGTCAGCCTGTCTTGAGCACTATGCAGTGCTGCATCGACGTTATTGGGGTTGTAGGACAGCATTGCCACCGTGGCCTCGGTGGCCGCCTGGACGGACCCGGTGCGTGCAAGGTCGGAACCCCGGATAGCGCCGTCGCGGAATTTCAAGTATCCGGCACCGGCGGCAAGCGTCACCACGATCAGAGGCAGCACGCCGAACACAACCAGCCCAGACCACGACAATCGCCGGGACCGAGGTTCTTTGGCGGAGTCTGCGACCGCGTCGCCGTCCCCGTTGTCCGCGTCGCCTTCATCGTTTTCGCCGGTGGCCGTATCGGTGGTCGGAATCGTGTCTGCGGGGTCGGCATGTATCGAATCCGTTTCCGCGGTGCTGGTTTCGGTGTCGATGCTGGTGGTGCTCATGGCACGAACTCCACGTTGTCAACTTTCACGTCATTCCCTACCTTCTGAACATCGATGCGCATCCGCCAGGCTTTTGACGTAGGTTGCGGCGCACCAGCATTCGTTGTCTGTACGGTGACGGCAATCAACGCTTGGGCCTGATCACCGGACATCGATTCCAGCCCGGCCATGGTGACCGTGCCAGTGGTCTTGGACTGCACTTGCTTGACGACATCGACGAATGGCTGTGCGCGCTTGGAAAAGTCGGCATAGAAGGTGCCGGTGGCCGAGTCGAGGATGCGTTTGACATCGCTGTCGACGTGCTGCCAGTCGATGGTGGTCAAGTTGACCGCGCCTTGACGAGCGGACTGAAGGAATTCAGCACGCCGGTCCGCCGTCTGCTGCGCGTGCTTGAACTGTGTTCCGAACCATCCGACGAGTCCACCGAGAGCGAGGATCACCACAGCTAATGCGATGGCCGCCAGTCGTTTCGGCGGCACCCGTCGCCGGGCACGTGGTTCTTCAGACGGCTCTGGAGCTCCGTCCTCGTTGGAGTCGGGCTGCTCTGCGACCCCGTCTTCGGTTGGCCAGTCGGCGGTATCCCCGACTAGTTCGGTTGTGCTAGTGGCCACCGTCTGCTCCCTTCGCTGGTGTCATAAGTTCCTGCCACGTCGGCGGTTTGGCGTCCCGGGCCAGATTTGCCTGGGTGTATTGCTTTCCATCAGGCCCGATGTAGGTGCCGCTTGCCGGGTCGTATTCGGCTACAGCGATCGGCGGTGCCGGTGGCGGTATCGCGGTTGAGCCCGGGGTACCCGGAGGCGGCTGCGGGATTGCTTGCCCTGTCAGCGTCGCGTTGGGGTCGCCCTTCCAGTTGAACCCGTCGTTGAGCGGCACGTAGTTCTCGTCGCTTTCGCACATCTTGACTGTCGGTGCCCGCTTTCCGGGGTGGGTCTCACACGGCAGGTTGCGTGCCCCGCGAACCGCGAGCATCGAGTCCGCTGGAACCCGGCAATACAAGTCGCCGGCGATACGGTCTGGGTAATCCACCGCCGCTGGAGGACGCTGTTGCGTCGCCGGCAGGTAACCGGTCGTGCATGGCGGCGGCAGGTTGAGGTTCAGGTTGAACGACAGGAAGAAGCCTTTGTAGGCCTGCTTGGTGTGTCGGTTGGCCAGCCCTGCGCCCTGCAGGACTTCGATGCCGGGAGGGAGCAGGACCAGCAGTTGTTCAAGGTTGGGTTGGTAGGTGACGGCCACGTCGGCGACGCTGACCAGATTGCTCAACAACACCGGCACTGTCGGTCTCACGCGGTCCAACAAGGCGCGTGCCTCTGCGACAGCACCGGGACCGTTGTTGAGGACACCACGCAGGTCGCCGTCATGGTCGTGCAGTTGTCCCGTGATGTTGGCGACGTTGGCCGCCCACCGCTGGATGGACCCGGCGCTGTCGGTCTGCGTATCGAGCACCGGCTTGGACTGATCGATCAATGTGGTGAGCGAGTCGAGGTTGCTCCGAGCATCGGCGGCCAGTTTCGTTGTGCCATCAACGATGCGTGACAGTTCGGGGCCGAGACCGCCGACGGCGGTGTACGCCTCGTCGATGGCAGTACGCAAGTTGTCGTTCGGAATCGCTTGCAAGCCACGGTTTGTTGCGGTGAGGAGTGCGTTAATGTCGGGCGGCACCGTGGTGCGGTCAACCGGGATGACATCTGTGTTCTTCAATGCCGGGCCATTCCCGCTGCGCGGGATGAGTTCGATGTACTGCTCACCGACCGCGTTCGTACTGTGCACCTGCACTGCCACGTCCGCTGGTATCTTCCGGTCGGAATCCAGTGCGAGCACGGCGTTTACGCCTGTCGGGGTCAAGTCCATGTCCTGTACCCGGCCGACCTCGGTACCTCGGTACGTGACGTTGGCGTTCTTGTATAGGCCTGCGGCCACCGGCAGATTCACCGTTACTCGGTATTCGCCAATACCGAAGAACCGGCTGGGCACGTGCAATACAAACGCGGCCATGATCGTCCCTGAGACCAGTGTGACGATGGCAAAGAACGCCAGTTGGAGTTTGAAGCGTCTGTCAAGGTGCATCTCTCACGGCCCCTGGTTGAGGTTGTACGGCGCCAAAATTGGGTTCGCCGTGGTGTACGGACTGGGGAGCTGGCCGATCGTGCGGCCCCACTGCATCTCCAGTTCGGTGAGATTGCCCTCCCACTTTGTGCCGGTGAAGAACGACGAATCCAGTCGGCTGAGAGTCAGGTCGGCGATCACGCTGATGTTGGCGTAGTCGCCGCGGAACCACTTGTTGAGGTTCTCTTTGGCGAATGGGTATGTGGTCAACAGGCTGAGCGACCGAGTCAGCGCCGGCCCGGCATCGGCCAGAGATTTGAGGACTGGGCCGAGATCCTTGAGTTCGGTGACGAGTGCGGACTTGGTCTGGTTGACCGAATCCGCGGCCAATGCGCTGAACTTGCCGAGCTGATCGACCGCGTCGACGAGGGTGTCGCGTTGATCGTTCAGCACCTTGAGGGCCGACGGGAGGGTGTCGAGTGCACGATCGAGCACGGGTTTCTTGTCAGCGAACTGACCGGCCAGCTTATTGATGCTGTCAGTGGCCTCGATGATGTCCTGGGTCTGCTCGTTGACTCGGGCCGTGAAGGTCTGCAGTTGATTGAGCAAGGTCCTCAGCTGGTCTTGCCGCTGACCACCGAACGCCGTGTTGACCGCAGTGGTGATGTCTTGGACTTCCCCGATTCCGCCACCGTTGAGCAACAGGGACGCTGCAGCCAAGGTCTGTTCGGTGGAGGGATAGGCGCTCCCATCCGCCAGCGGGATGAGCGAGCCCTGTTGAAGTCGGCCGCGGGGCGCAGTGCTCTTCGGCGGAGCCAGCTCGATGTGCAACGAGCCGAGCAGGCTCGTCTGTCCCACCGCCACAGTCGCATTGGCCGGCAGTTGGACGTCACCGTTGAGTCGAATGGTCAGCAGAGCGTGCCAGCCCTGCCGCTCAATCTTGGTGACAGTGCCAACATTGACATCACCTACCCGCACGCGGGAATTCGGCTGGATATTGTTCACGTCGGGCAGCTGAGCCTGTATCGTGAACGCTCCCTCGCCGCCGCCTTGGGCGCCCGGCAACGGCAGCGTGTTGAGACCCCGCCATTCGCTGCAGCCCGACAGCGCAAGCGCGGTGACGGCGGCGGTGAGGAACGCCGTGGCGCGACGCCTACCGCGGCTCATGATCCACCGCCCTGGGGCACCATCATCCCGGTCAGCCCGGCAGCCGGATCAGTGGCGGTGGCCGGCGACGCAGGCATCGGCGCTTCAGCCGGAAGCGGCGCGGCATCGGGTGTGCGCATCGCGCCAGCCGGTGGCGGTGAAGCCGGTTGCGGCGGCACAAAGTCCGGTCTCATCCAATCCTCGCTATAGGTGACTTCATTGGGACGTGCGCTCGGCCCGACGAACGGGTTCAGGCCCAGGGGTAGGAAGTTGTACTGGCGGTTCTTCACGATCGGCGCCAGGTACTGCACGCACAGCTTCGAAGACTGCTCGGCGTTCAGACGCGACGCGGCCTGGATTGCCCCACAAAGGAAGCTGATGGGGTTGGCAAAGTTGTTCAGTGCCAACGCACCTGTGAGCGTGCCCTGGGCCGGTTGATAGATGTTGATGAAGTTGGCGAGCGTGGTCGGCGCGATGTGCAACAGCTGCTTGAGATCGTCGAGGCTGTCATGGGCGGCTTGGGACACGGACGCCAACTTGTCTGTGGTCGTACCTAGGGCCTCTCGGTTCTCCGCGACGAACGCCTGCACATCCGCGACTACAGAGTTCAAATCGCGTACCGCGTTGCCGACCGCGCCGGGGTTGTTGGACAGTGCACCGGTGACCGAGGCCAAGTTTTGGTTGAGCTCGCGGATCAAATCGGTGCTGCCTTGCAGCGCGGACACGAGCATCGACAAGTTCTTGATACTCGCGAAAGTGTCGTGGCTGTGATCACCGAGTGCTGAAACCGTCTGCGACAGTTTGATTATCGCATCACGGATAGCCGGACCTTGTCCGCGCAAGTTGTTAGCGGTGGTGTTGACGAAATCCCCGAGCGCACTCACGCCCCCGGGCCTGGTCGGTTGCAAACTGTTCGTGAGCTTTTCCAATTGGGCACGGAAATCGTCGAATTCCACCGGCACCGCGGTGCGGTTCTCTGGAATGACGGCAGCGTTTGCGAGCTTGGCTCCGCCGGTAAAGGGCGGAGTGAGCTGGATGGCGCGTGAGCTGACCAGCGTCGGCGACAGGATCGCCGCCTTGACGTCGGCGGGTACCGAGTACTGGTCGTCGATCCAGAATCCGATCTTGACTCGAGTCGGTTCGGGCACAATGGATTCGATCTTTCCGACGTTCACGCCGCGGATGCGAACGTCGTCGCCGACGAAGACGCCATTGCTGTTTTCGAAGTAGGCCACGACCTGCTTGCGGGAGCTGGCCTGCGTGGCGGAGACCAGGAAGTAGCCACCGACAAGGACCGCGACCAGGGCCGCTGCCCCAGCGATGTAGAGATTGCGTCTGCTCATCATCGACCGGACTCCTGATCGTGGTGTGGCGCCGCGGGTACTTCGCCGGGTGCGGGTTGAAACACCGGCGGTATCACGGTGGCGTTCGGGTCGTTACCGGTTCCTGGCGCCGGTGGTCCTGGCGGCGGGCCGCCAGCGGGGCCAGGCAGTACTGGTTCGCGGTACGGGTAGCAGCCCGGACCGGGAAGGGGAACTGCGGGCAAACCGCACTCGTGGTCGCCGGGACGGCCGGTGATGGCGTCGGGCAGCGTCATGTTTGGTGCGCCGCCTTGTCCGGTCCGCGGCAACGGCATTGGCAGAGCCGGAGTGCCGGGCTGCCCCGTCTGCGGGTCCGTGCGCGCGGTGGGCGAGAGCACATGCGGGTCGAGCCCCAGATCGGAGAAGGCCGCGTCGATGAAGGGTTGGGCGAACTGTCCGGGCACGAGGTTGGCCAGGTAGGCCTTGAAAAAGGGGCCAGAGGCCAGCGGCTCGCCGAGCGCCATCGCGTAGGTGGAGAATCCCTTGATCGAATCCTGCACTTGGGTTTTGCGGTTGTCGATGATGGTCAACACGCCGTTGAGCCTGTCGAGGGTGGGTTTGAGGCTCTGCCGGTTCTCGCTGATGAATCCCTTGATCTGCTGTGCCAGCGCCGAGACATTGCCGGAGATCTGTTCCAACGCAGCGTTTTGGGCACGCAGCTGAGCGAGAAGGGTGTTGGTGTCGCGGATCAAGCGCACAACTTCGTCTGTCCGTTGCGCGAGCACGGTGGTGGCTTTACCTGCGTTTTCCAGCAGGTGACGCAGCTGGGCGTCACGCTGGTTGATCGTGTCGGAGAACCGTGCGACGCCGTCGACGGCCGCACGGATCTCAGGAGGTGTGTCGCGCAAGGTATCCGACAGCGTTGACAGCGCATCGGAGAGCTGGCTGGTGTTCAGCCCACTGATCGTCGAGGTGAGGTCGCCCAACGCATCGGGCAACTGGTAGGGCGATTTGGTACGCTCAATCGGAATAGTCCCGGACAGATGTCCATCGCCGCGGGGCGTGACCTCGATGATCTTGTTGCCCAGAAGGCTCTTTGTCTTGATCGCGGCTTCGGTCCGGTCGCCGAGCCGAATGCTGTCGTTGACCGTAAACTCGACGAGAACGCCTTTCTGCGTCAAGCTGACCTTCTGCACCTGTCCCGCGCGCGCACCCGAAACCTGCACGGGTGCATCAGAAGTCAGTCCACCAAGTTCGTCGAAATAGGCCGAGTAGGTCTCGGTTGCCGATAGGAACGGGATGCGAGTGAAGTTGAACCCGATCACCACCGCGGCGAGAACGACGGCGATTCCAATGGCGCCGATCACGGCGAGATTGCGTTCGCGGAAAGGTTTCATCGGGGCGTGCACCTGCCTGAGTCCTGGCCGGCGACCTTGATGTAAACCGGTTGTCCGCCTTTGCCGTTCACCTTGAGCACCAGATCGCACAAGTAGAAACTGAAGAAGTCGCCACTGAGTCCTTGTCTGTTCAATGTCCGATACGCGTCGGGCAGCGTGGCCAGGAGGTTGTCGAAGTAGTCGTGATCCGCGACGACGATGCTGGCAACGCGATCAGTTTGGTCGAGCGCGTTCTTCAACGGCGGTCGAGCCTGCGAAAGCAGATCGGCGATAGTTCCAGCTGCGGCGTTGGCGTAGGCCACACCGTTGCTCATGTCCTGCTTACGTGCTTCCAGTCCATGTACGAGTTGGGACAGCGAATCGACTGCGCTGCCGAACTTCTCGCTGTGATCTCCCAGCGATCCCAGCACCGCGTTGAGGTTGCCGATCACATCGCCGATCAGTTGATCACGATTGGCCAACGTGTTGGTCAATGCTGCCGTCTGGTCCAAGACCGCGCCGATTGTCGCGCCTTGACCTTGGAATGCCGCAATCAGTTGGCTGGTCAGCGTGTTGACCTGGTTGGGGTCCAGGGCACGGAACAGCGGCCGGAAGCCGCCGATGAGAGCGTCAAGGTCCAAAGCGGGAGCGGTGTGGTCGATGGGAATGGTTCCGCCGGGTGCCAGTCTGGTGGTGCCGCCGGCGCCCTCTTCGAGCGCTAGGTACCTACCGCCGATGAGGTTGTCGTAGCGGATCACCGCGTGGCTGCCTGCGGTTAGCACCACCGAGTCATCGGCGGTGAATTCGACTCGGACGGTGGAGTCGTCGCGCACCTGGAGCTTCTTCACCTTGCCGACTTCGACACCGGCGATGCGCACGAAGTCGCCCTCGCCGAGCCCGCCTACGGTCGCGAAGGTGGCGTTGTAGGTCTTTTCCGGTGTAAATCGCAGTTGCGCGAACATCGACACCAGCGCGAAAGCACCGAGGGTGCATAAGGTGACGAACAGCGCCAACCGCCATAGCGTCCCGGATAGTTTCGCGCGCAACGTCGTTGGCCTCTCTGTGTGCGTTAGTGGGATCGTGTCGGACTAATTGCCGGCCGGTGATTCGGCCGCCGGTGCTGGTGGAACACCGGGGTACAAAGGTGTGGCATCGGGCCCGTACTGAGGTGCGCCGTACGGCGGGGCGCCGGGATACGGGATCGGGCCGGGTGCCGGCGGCCCGGGGTAGCGGATACTCGGAGGTTCGGGCACCGCCCGGGTGACGGGCAGATAGTCGGCGTAGCCGGGGAATCCGATGCCCGGGTTGGGCCGCCAGTCCAGGCCAGTCCCGAATCCGGTGTTGGCGATCAAGGCGCGCACCGGCCAGTTCTTGGCCACGTCGGGCAACGACCCACAGCCAGGCTTGCCACCTGGGCCGCCCTTGGCAGCGTTGATCGGCAAGTTGTCCGGGTAGCGATAGGGGTCGTCTCCGAACAAGAGGGCAGCGTCCATGATCAGCGACTTGCCGTTCGCTCCGCCGGTGTAGTCGGCGAGTCCGTCGTCGAGGGCGGTCTTCGCGCCGACCAACATGCAAGTCAACGACGGGTTGTACTTGAGCAAGAGGTTGGTCGTCGGTTCCAGGAGGTTCACCGTCTTGATGAGATTGTCTTTGCTGGGCCCCAGGACGTCGATACCGCTGCGCGATAGACCGGCGACACCGACCAGCAGCGCGTCGAGCTGTTGCGCCTGACTGGAGACCGTGGAGCTGGTCGTGGCCACGCCGTCGAGAATCTTGATGATGTTCTGCGCCGCGCCGGAGTAGACCTCGGCAACGTCACGTATCGCGTGCAGGTCCTGACGCACTGTCTCGGTGCGCGGGATCACCTGCTGTAGAACAGCATTGGTGTCCTCCGTGGCCTGCCCGATGCGTTCGCCCTTGCCGGCGACCGCCTCGTGGACGGCTGACAGGATGGAGTTCAGTTTTGCCGGGTCGATCTGGTTCAGCAATGTCACCAGGTTCTGGAAGACGGTGTTCACCTCGAGGGTGGTGTTCAGCGACCGCAGAACGGCGCCCGCCGCAATACGCTGGGCGGTGGGGTCGTCCGGGTAGATCAGGTCGACGTATTTGGAGCCGAACAATGAGGTCGCGTTGATGCGAGCTTTGACGTTGGCTGGGATTTTGGCTACCTGGTCGTGGTCGATCTCGAGGGTGATCCTCGCGGTGTCGTCATCACCCGAGATGGTGGCCACGTGACCGACCTGCACGCCACGCATCTTGACCTTGGCGTAGGGCTCCATCACCAAACCGGAGCGGTCCGCGGTCAGGGTGACGGTCAGGCCGTCGCTGAAGTCGCGGTTGAAGGCTGCAACGCACAGGGCAACCAAGCCGACGATCGTGACAGCGAGTGCCAACGCCAGCCATTCGGAGGCGATCCGGTATCCGGTCTTACGTTCGGTTGACACTGTCCTACCCCGAGAAATTGAAGTTGCCGGTCTGGCCATAGAGCGCCAGGGTCACGAACAGAATCACGAATCCCGCTGCCACCAGCGAGGTTCGAGTGGCCTGACCAACAGCGCTACCCACACCGGCAGGACCACCCGCAGCGTTGAACCCGTAGTAGGTGTGGATGAGCATCACCACCACGCACAGCACCATGACAGTGATGAACGAATTGATGACGTCGCCGGGGATCAAGAACGTCCGGAAATAGTGGTCGTAGACACCGGCGGATTGGCCGTAGAGGACGGTCGTGCCGAACCGAGCCGCGAAGTACCCCATCAGCAGCGATACGCAGTACAGCGGTACGACGACGATGACTCCGGCGGCTACACGGGTCGAGGCCAGGTAGGCGACTGATCGGATGCCCATCACCTCTAGGGCATCGATCTCTTCGTTGATACGCATCGCCCCGAGTTGGGCGGTGGCACCGGCACCCAACGTCGCCGAGAAGGCGATGACGGCGGTGCCCAGACCGATGAGCCTGGTGAAGAGGAATGCGGACCCAAAGCCGGTCAGCGCCTCGACGCCGAGTTCGGAGAATTGGTTAAAGCCCTGGGCCGCAACGATTGCGCCGGTGGAGATGTTGAGGAAGGTAATCACCACGACGGTGCCACCGATGACAGCCAGCGCGCCGGTGCCAAGACTCATGATGGCGATCTGACGTAGCAGTTCGGCCTTGTAGTGCACGAAGACGTCGGCGATCGAGCGCAGCGTCAGACCGTAGAAACGGGCCTGATCCCCGACCTGCTGGACCCGTCCGCGTAGCTCGGTTAGTTGGCCGAAGATGCGCGGAAAGCGTTGTCGCAGAATGGTAGCCGTCATTTGGTGACCTCGAATCCGATGGCTGTCACGACAATGTTGATCACGAACAGCAACACGAACGAGAACACCACGGTCTCGTTGACCGCGTTGCCGACCCCAGCGGGACCGGTGCGGACGCTGATACCCTGGTAACACGCGATGAGCCCAGCGCTCAATCCGAACAGGGTCGCCTTGACCATCGACACGACCACATCGCCCAGTCGGGTGATCAGAGTCAAGCTGGCCACGAAGGCGCCCGGGGTGACGTGTTGGAAGTACACCGAGAAGAAGAAGCCACCGGCCAGACCGGTCAGCGTAACCAGCGATGACAGCAGGAACGCGACGACGGTCGCTGCCAGCACACGCGGGGCGATGAGTGCCTGAATGGGATCGATACCCATCACCCGCAGCGCGTCGAGTTCTTCACGAATGGTGCGTGCACCGAGGTCAGCACACATGGCGGCGGCACCTGCACCTGCCACCACCAGAACGGTGACGAAAGGCCCAATCTGGTTGACCGCACCCAGGGCCGCACCGGTTCCGGAAAAGTCAGCGGCGCCGAACTCCACCAGCAATACGTTGAACGTGAATACGGTGAGAACCACATACGGGATCGACAGCATCAGTGCAGGCATCAGTGCCACTCGCGCCAGAAATACCGTCTGCTCCAAGAACTCTCGCCATGCGTAGGGCGGCCGGACCATCGTGACCAGCGTGTCAAGGGAGAACGCAAAAAAGCCGCCCACATTGCGCAAGGGCGCCGTCACCACCGATTGCGACAGTGGGGTGGCGGCGGGATTTCGTCGCCGCAGGAAGGCCACGGGGCTCATCGTGTCCCTCCGCTGTCGCGCATGACGCGGCGCGGCATGCGCGACGATCGCGTCGCATTCTGCACCTGGTGGCATTCCATGCTGTAAAGACTCCTTTGGAGTGTTTGCGCGTTAGGGGCGGTCGTTCGGTCGCATCGGGTTTGCGATGTAAAACACCTTGCGGACTGACCGTGACGCGTGACACAGACAAGTGTGTCGGCGTTGCCTCACCCGGACAATCCACCGTGCGCACCCAACCTGACATGTTTTTGTGCTGGTTCTGGCCGCGTTGTTGCACGTCAGCGCGGCGGACCGGCCTTTGGCAGAGGAATGCACTATCCATAAAGCGCGGTCTGCGCCGCGGGCGCTTCCCGCCGGCGGTGACTACATCGGCAGTGTCCCATGAAGTGGTGGACTTCGGATCGGCGTGATTCACGCTTCGTGATCAACGAGTCATGTTGAACGCTAAGCGATTTGGTGTTGTTTGGCAAGTGCTGCGGCGGCGGTTTTCTCGGCGATCACCTCCTTGAGTTCATCCATGGACACATCCGACAGATAACGGCGGGTGACCTGCCATTCATCGTGAGCTTCGATGACCACCGCGGTCGCCAGCCGCAGAAATGCCGCGGGGTTGGGGAAAATCTCCACGACATCGGCGCGGCGTTTGACCTCCTTGTTGAGCCGCTCGATCGGATTGTTGGACCAGATCTTCTGCCAATGCGCCTTCGGGAACGCGGTGAACGCCAACACATCGGTCTTGGCGTCGCGCATCATCGCCGCGACTTTCGGAAACGACCCCGCCAACGAGTCCGCGACCCGCTCCCATTGCGCCGCAACATCATCGGGTTCAGTGTGTGCGAAGATCGTCTTGACCGCCGCCGTCACCGCCGGCGCGTTCTTCGCCGACACCGCGGTATGCAGATTCCGCATGAAATGCACCCGACACCGCTGCCACGACACATTCGTAAACTGGTGCGCCACAGCAGCTTTCAAACCGGCATGGGCATCAGATGTCACCAGATGCACCCCGGCCAAACCCCGGGCCTTGAGCGAAGCCAGAAACTCCCGCCAAAACTCGAACGACTCACTGTCCCCGACCGCGGTCCCCAACACTTCCCGGGTCCCCTCGATCGACACCCCGGTGGCCACCACCAAGGCCTGAGAGACCACGTGCGCCCCGACCCGCACCTTGCAATAGGTGGCATCCAGGAACACGTACGGGAAGCTCGTATGCGTCAGCGTCCGAGTCCGGAACGCCTCGACCTCACGATCCAGAGCAGCGCAGATCCGCGACACCTCCGACTTGGATACCCCCGAGGACACCCCCATCGCGGCGACCAGGTCATCGACACTGCGGGTGGACACCCCATGCACGTAGGCCTCCATGATCACCGCGTGCAGCGCCTTGTCGATCCGCCGGCGCGGCTCCAGCAGCGACGGGAAGAACGACCCCGCCCGCAGCTTGGGGATCGCCACCTCAATATCGCCGGCGGTCGTGGAGATCGTCTTGGGCCGGTGCCCGTTGCGGTGCACCGTGCGCCCATCAGAGCGCTCGTAGCGGCCCGCGCCGATCGCCTCGGTGGCCTCGGCCTCGATCAGCGCCTGCAGCCCGGCGCGGATCAGCTCGGCGAACACCGCCCCCGAGTCCGCGGACTTGAGCGCATCGAGCTGGGCGAGCAGGGCAGAATGATCCTGGGTCATCGCGTGGATGGTCCTTTCGTGAGTCACTTTGGTCGGTAACTCACTGATCACTACGCGATGGCCCACCCCAACACCGGCAACGACACAGCCCCAGCACCCTCACCCAGGCCCGCACCCTGAACCGCCCCAGGTTTGATGCCGCTGCTGTTTGAGTCCGGAAGGATGAGCAGCATGCCTAAGAAGATCGATCCTGCGTTGCGTGACCGTGCGGTGCGGTTGGTGACCGAACATCAGCAGGAGTATTCGTCGTTGACCGCGGCCTCCGAGGCGGTCGCGCGCCAACTCGGCGTGGGCAAGGAATCGGTGCGTCGCTGGGTGGTCCAAGCCCAGATTGATGGCGGACAACGCCCGGGTGTAACGAGCGAAGAAATCGACGAAATCAAACGACTGAAAGCTGAAAACCGAAGGCTACGTGAGGATGTCGCGATTCTGAAAGCGGCGACAACTTTCTTCGCGGGGGAGCTGTGCGCCACGAGGCGCTGGGTATATCGAGAGGCGGTGAGAGACCGTCTCCTTCGGGTCGTCGCAGCGGCCTGAGGAAGCATCGGGGCAGCCGATCGCCGGGAACGACGGTGAGCGGTGGCAAGCGGCCCCGAGAAGGCGAGCCGTGCCGGTACTGCCAGACGGTGCGGGCTTGTCGAGCAAGGTCAGAAGGTGCAGCGCAAGCGAACCAGTGTCAGACGCTCCGTAACCGCGAAGCCGGCTCCAATCTGGTGGATATGGGCCGGTGTGCAGTGCACGAACCCGAGCGGGTGGGGTTTGACTCCGAAGCCGTTTAGTTCCAGCGGTGGGGAGGCCACGGTGAAGGCCTGCGGCGTAGCCGTGGCGATGCTGCCGGAGTAGAGCTGGGCGCCTCCCTGACCAATCGATGACCTGGTGAACGTGGGAACCACCTTGCGGGACCGTTCATTTCGTTTCCGGTAGCCAGTCGGGGCGGGTGTGACGACTCGGGTTCGGAGTCAAGGAACCGCATTCGGGTGGGGCGGAGGCTTCGTAGTAGTCGCGGGCGGTGACGTGCCCGTCGTGGAGACCGAGAAAGGCGGTCACAGGGCGAAGGGGGCCAGCAAGACATGCAGTGCGGAAATTGGAAGGTCAGGAGAGGAAGTTATGTCGCCGGTGAATACCGACGAGCTGGAGTTGGCGCTGATGCTGGCGCGGCAACGGGTACTGAAGATCCAGACCAAGCTGCACCGTTGGGCACGCGATGATCTTGATCGCCGGTTCGACGATCTGTTCAACCTCGTCACTGATCCCGCGTTCGTGTTGGTGGCGTGGGATCGGGTCAGCGGGAATAAGGGTGCCGCCACGGCCGGGGTGGATCGGCGCACCGCGTCGTCCATCACGGCTGGGCAGGGTATCGAGGTGTTCCTCGATGAACTGCGGTCGCAGGTAAGGGACCGCAGTTTCCGCCCGTTGCCGGTGCGCGAGCGGATGATCCCCAAAACCGGTGGTGCGTTGCGCCGCTTGGGGATTCCCACCGTGACCGATCGGGTGGTCCAGGCATCGTTGAAGTTGGTGTTGGAGCCGATCTTTGAGGCGGATTTCCTGCCGTGTTCCTACGGTTTCCGTCCGAAGCGCCGCGCTCATGATGCGGTGGCCGAAGTGCGTTATCTCGCAACACGTCCCCGGTGTTATGACTGGGTTGTTGAGGGAGACATCAAGGCCTGTTTCGATGAGATCGACCACACGGCCCTGATGGGCCGGGTGCGTCGACGCGTCGGGGACAACCGTGTCCTGGGATTGGTGAAGGCGTTCCTCAAGGCGGGCATCTTCACCGAGGACGGCCTGCTGGCGGACAGCACCGCCGGAACCCCGCAGGGTGGGATTCTTTCGCCGTTGTTGGCCAATGTGGCGTTGTCGGTGCTCGACGAACACATCGCCGGGTTGCCGGGTGGTCCGGCCACCGGCTCGGTGGAGCGTGCTCGACGACTTCGTCACGGGCAGCCGAACTTTCGGCTGGTCCGCTACGCCGATGACTGGTGTCTGATGGTGCGGGGCACCAGAGCCCAGGCCGAAGCACTACGGGAGGACATCGCCGCCGTGTTAGCGACGATGGGGTTGCGTCTGTCGCCGGATAAGACCCTGATCACCCACATCGACGAGGGGCTGGACTTTCTCGGGTGGCACATCCAGCGTCGCCGCAAACGAGGCACCAGCTGCAGCTACGTCTACGTTCATCCGTCCACGAAGTCCGTGTTGGCGGTCAAACGGAAGATCAAGACGCTGCGCCGAACAGTCGAACCCAGCCAGCCGCTCGATGACCTGCTGCGCCGGATCAACTCGACGCTGCAGGGCTGGGCGGGATATTTCCGGGCCGGGGTGTCCTCGGCGACCTTCTCCTACCTGAGCCACTACGTGGCAGACGGTGTGGCGTTGGCTGCGCCGAAAACACCGCAAATCGACCTGGAAACAGTTGCGCCGCCGCTACTGCGGCGGCGGCTGGTGGCCAACCACCGAGGACCGGATGCTGATCGATCTGGAGAAGATCGGCACCACCCGCTACCGCTACCGCGGCGCGGTCATCCCCTCGCCCTGGCCGACCCCCGAGGAGGACACCACAGCAGCCTGACCGGGTCTTGTGGAGAGCCCGGTGCATTGAAAGGTGCACGCCGGGTTCGGGAAGCGGCCCGGGAAAACGGAACAGCCCCAACGGTTGTCACCGCGTCCCGGGCCGACTTTCACCGACCCCCGCAACCGTTGATCGCCGCGTTCATCGACGATCAACGCGCCGCCGGGCACGCGGTCGAGTCGATCTGCCGGGTCCTGCACGAGCAGGGCTGCCAGATCGCCGCGCGCACCTACCGGTCCTGGAAGCAACCGGGCCGGGCCGTAGCGGCCCGCACCATCACCGACGCCCAGGTCATCGACGCCGTCCACGAGGTCGCCTGGTCGACTAACGCTGCCGGGCAGAAGGTACTGGCGCCCGAGGGGCTCTACGGGCGGCGCAAAATGACCGCCCTGATCCGCCGTACCGCCCTGCCGGACGCATCCGCTGGGGCCGTGGACCGAGCTATGCGCACATTGGGTTTACAGGGCATCCGGCGGTCCAAGAAGGTGCGCACCACGATCCCGGACGCCGGCGGCTCTCGGGCGCCGGATCTGCTCAACCGCAACTTCTGTGCCGATGCCCCGAACCGGGTGTGGGTCACCGACTTCACCTACGTGCGCAGCTGGGCCGGATTTGTCTACGTGGCGTTCATCGTGGACGTGTTCGCCCAGCGGATCGTGGCCTGGCACGCCTCGACGTCCAAGGCCACGGATCTGGTCATGACCCCATTACGCATGGCGGTATGGCAACGCGACCACGAAGGCCACCCCACCACGGCCGGCGCACTGATCCATCATAGCGACGCGGGCAGCCAGTACACGTCGATCAGATTCACCGAACACCTTGAACTGGAAGGGATTTCACCATCGATCGGCAGCGTGGGAGACGCCTATGACAATGCGTTGATGGAGACCATCAACGGCCTGTACAAGACCGAATGCATCCGCACCACGGTGTTCCAGCCGGGCCCGTTCCGCACCGTCGCCGACGTCGAGTACGCGACAGCGGCCTGGGTCGAGTGGTACAACAACCGACGGCTGCACTCAACTCTGGGCATGGTCACCCCAGTCGAATACGAGCAAGCCCACTACGACGCCCTCAACCGAGAGCGTCAACCCATATAGCAGCGGCGGAGAACCTGGGGCGGTTCACCCCGGCTCCCGAAACCCCACCACGCCAGGGGACTTAGCCACTACATCAGTTAGCCGGAACGACGATTGCTGGAAATTAACGGACGATGCGTATTTAGTCAGTGTTGTCGTTCGCCGGCCGAGTCGCGCAGCAAACCCAACCTGCTGACACAGCACTAGTGATGCGGCCCCGCCGGGCGCACCCGGACGCGATGCAGAGTTACGGCTGCGCAGTCGGGGTGGCGTGGCCCGCAATGCTGGGTCGGGAGCGTGGCGGCCATGAGGCACGCCGCAGAGCGACTCGGCGAGATATCCAGTGCGGTAAGACTTTCCGCGGTTCTACTGCGGATTTCTGTGAACAAATCCCGAAGATGGCGCGGTGCAGGGTCGCTGTCGGGACCAGGTCGGGGCGCATCTGGCGTCACGCGAACCCAATCAGCGGCGGCGCAATCGTTGTCGTTGTTGGCCTTGCTCTGCTCCCCCACCTGCCGATTGCCGAGCGCAGCCAAGACAAACGCCCGCCGCGGACACTCCCGCGGCGGGCGTTGGCCTGCCAGATTTTGGATGTGGGTCTAGGCGGCGACCAGCTTGGGTTTCTGGGCGCGCATCTTCTTCTTCTCGGGTGTTGAGCGCTTCGGATCCGGTAAGACCTTCTCCTGCATGAGAAATGTCATTTTGAGCCCGAACTCAAAGAACTTTCTGGTCACGAGGTTGACGTTGGGGATCCGATGCACGCGGTGCACCGGCTCGTCCCACAGCGCCATGATCATTTTGCGGCCGATCCACCGAGCACCTACCGGGAACCAACGGTTCTGGAACTGCTCGATGACCGCCTCGCACGTCATTCCGCCCTCGGGCGAGTACTCCCAGTCGGTGGCCTCGTACGTGGCCATGTATTGCAGCATTCCGGCAAAATCGGATGGGAAGTCGGTCACAGGCCCGTTGGCTGTCCACATCAGTTTGGCGATCTCGGCCCAGTAGCGATGGCAGGCGATCTGTTGGTTGTCGGTGTAGCCCGGCATGCCGATGCGCACACGCAGGCGGTGCATGTCCGCACCGATCCAGCACATCGTGTACACGAAGTCCTCGTTGTGGGCGAAGTTGCCCGGCATCCGCTTTTCCATGGCCATGTGCTTGCGGTTGACCTCCTCGACGGACTCCTTGGTCGTCATGCTCGAAGGTCCGTGCTCAAACCACCGCCAGAACGCATCGGCGGTGTCCTTTTCCCGCTTGTTCTGATGCCGGATCAGCTTGCCCGTGCCTTTGCGGGCGATGGTTTCCCCGCCCCACGGCGGCAGGATGAAATGCGGGAAACCCAGCGAGTACAACACATTCATCTCGAAATCACCGACGTAGTAGCACGTCGATAGCTGCCAGATCCGCTCGAAATCCACCTGGGGGTCGAGCCGTTCGATCTCCTTGGCGATCCACTTGTATCCCTTGGCGCTCATCGTCTTTGATCCTCTCCGGGATTGTTCAGGAATAGATTGTCTTGACATTCAGGTAGGCGTTGAGACCCTCGGGCCCCAGTTCACGGCCCAGGCCACTGTCTTTGACGCCGCCGAATGGCGCACTCGGGTCGGGCAGATATCGGTTGATGCCGATCGTCCCGGTGTGAATGCGCCGAGCGACTGCAGTGCCACGTTCGGGATCGGATGTCCACACGGTGCCACCGAGGCCGTATCGGGAGTCGTTCGCGATGCGCACGGCATCGTCGACATCGCGGTAACGAATCACTGCCAAGACGGGGCCGAAGATTTCTTCCTGGGCGAGAACCGATTTGTTGTCGACATCTGCGAACACCGTGGGGGTGACGAACCACCCTCTGTCCCGCTCGCTGCGACACCCGCCGGTCACGATGCGGGCGCCGTCAGCGCGCCCTTTTTCGATGAATCCCTCGACGCGGTCTCGGTGTAGTGCCGATGCCATCGGCCCGACCATCGTTTGGGGATCCATCGCATCGCCGACCGGCAAGCTCGACACAAACGCTCCGAGCGTGTCGACGACCTCGTCATAGCGATTGTCGGGTGCGAGTACGCGTGTGCCGAGGTAGCAAGTTTGGCCGTTGTTGACCAACAGGCTCTCGAAGAGGCGTTCGCCGACCGACTCCAGATTGAGGTCGGCATCGTCGAGGACAATCGCTGCCGATTTGCCGCCGAGCTCTAGGGTTACCGGGCGCAGCAGCCGACCACAGGTCTCGGCGATCAGCCGGCCGGACGCGGTGGAGCCTGTAAACGCGACCTTGTCGACACCTGGGTGGCCAATCAGGTAGGCGCCCACCTCGCGGCCGCCGGGCACGACGTTCACCACTCCGGCCGGAATCGACGTCGCGGCAACGGCTTCGGCGAACAGGAACGCATCCAGCAGAGTCTCTGGTGACGGCTTGAGAACTATCGTGCACCCCGACGCTAGGGCCGGCGCGATTTTGAACGAGGCCAGCGTCTGCGGGTAATTCCATGGCGAGATCGCCGCGACGACGCCCATCGGTTCACGTCGAATCGTGCTGGTTCCGCCCAACAGGTGAGGCTGGCGTGTTTCAAATTCAGTGTTGCCCAACAGATTTGCGTAGTACCGGAGCACGAGCAGAGGGAAGCGCCCTTCGAGTTGCGTGGCGATCGTGATCGGCATGCCGTTCTGCGCCGCGACACGGCGCGCCATCTCATCTGCACGCAGTTCCAGTTGGTCGGCCAATTCGTCGATCGCCTGGGCGCGGCGCGTCGGGTGCCAGGTGGCCCACCCGGTCGGATCGTCGAACGCGCGGCGCGCTTCACTGACAGCGACGTCAACGTCGATTTCGCTCGCGGCGGGCACTGAACCGATGGGTTCCTCGGTGCTGGCCGAGATGAGTTCGTAGGTCTCCTCGGTGGCTGGTGTCACCCAGTCGCCGCCGATGAATAGCTGGTGGTATGTCGTCATGGTCGCGGTTCTCCTTCAGACGGCGATCAGGCGGGAGTCAGGGCGATGGGTAGGGATTCCCAGGCGCGCAGTGTGTTGTTGTGGTGCCTGCGAGGTTCGCCGACGACGGCAATCGAGGCGAATCGCTGAGTGAGGGCAACGAGAAGGGCCTCGGCTTCCAGCCTCGCGACGTGTTGTCCGATGCATTGGTGGATGCCCATGCCGAATCCGACGTGACCGGAGGGATTACGCTGCAGATCGAACTGGTCGGGGTGGCTCCAGCGCCGCGGGTCGCGGTTGGCCGCCCCGAGGAACATCAGAATCTTCTTGCCGTCGGGCACTGTGACGTCGCCAATGGTGATGTCACGGGTCGCAGTGCGAAAGAAAGTCTGCACAGGCGATTCCCAGCGGACGGCTTCGTCGAAAGCCACCCGCGCCAGCGCCGGATTGTCGCGGACCGCCTGCCACTGCTCGGGGTGGTGCGCGAACGCGGCGAGCACGGCGGAAATCCCGAGGACCGTAGTGTCCACTCCAGCCGATAGCAGCGACCGCACCAGCAGCGGAGCCTGCTCGTAGGTGATGTCGCCACGGTCTGCAGCCGCCCAGATTTGCGCTCCGAACGTGGGTTGGCCGTCGAGCACTTCCTCGGCGAGGACGGCTCGCTCGCATTGCGCCATCACCCAAGCCGACAACTCGCCAATCCGATTCTCGCCCTTGGCGACCAACGAGTTGTGCGGGCCGAAGGCGTTGAACAGGTGGTCCCCGTAGGGCAGGAGGTTCTCGCGTCCCAGCCGTCCGATGCCAACGGCGTCGGGGAAAACCCGCAGAGGGAACACCCGGGCAATGTCGGCAACCGCGTCGATTTCACGCCGTTGGGCCAGCTCTTCGACAAGGAGGTTTGCGTCGGCGATCCACTTGTCCCGCAGGCCTTTTAATGACCGAACGTTGAGAATGGAAGTGAGAACCCCGCGAGGCGCATCATGGTGCGGGGGGTTGCTCTCCAGGAGCAGACTTGGTGGGCGCCAGGGCTTTTCATATCGGAAGTTACTCAAGCCGACGCCTGCTGCCGATTCGAAAGATTGCCAGTCGATGAGGGCGCTGTGTACGTCCGCGTATCGGCCCATTCCGTATACGTCGTAGCGCGACAGGTAGACCACCGATCCGGTGTCACGTAACGCTCTGTGGAAATCGCCCGGATCTTCCAGGATCGTTGATCCGAACGGATCGTCGTCCAGTTGGGCGAGCAGGTGGGTGGTGGCGCTGGGTATCACGGTCATTGCCTCAGAGGTCCAGGACGAGTCGGTCAGAACACGCGCGTGAGACGCACGGCAACATGGTGGTGTTGCTGGCGCGCTCGGCGTCGTTGAGCAGTGAGTCACGGTGGTCGGGAATGCCGTCGACGACCGTTGCCTCACAGGTACCGCACAGTCCGCGACCGCATGAGGAGAGCACGGGAACGCCGGCGGTGCAGACTGCGTCGAGGATCGACTGATTCGGGTGCACGATGACACTGAGCCCCGAGCGTTGCAACTGCACCTCGAACGCCGTCGTACGGACCGGCGCCGCAAGCGGTTCGGCCACGAAGCGCTCGATGCGCACAGTGCCTGGTGCTCGGTCAGCTCCCACGGCCTGCACCGCTGTGAGCAGCGGCGCCGGCCCGCAGCAGTAGATCTTGCCTGCGGCGGGAAGCGCGTCGAACGCTGCTTTTAGCGGAAGTAGGCCGTGGGTGTCCTGCGGCCAGGTGTGAACCTGCTCGCCGTAGCGGGACAGCTCATCGACAAATGCCATCGAGGCTGCGGTTCGCCCTCCATAGAGCAGGGTCCATGGAACGTCGAGCATCTGAGCTTGGTGAATCATCGGCAGGATCGGAGTGATGCCGATGCCCCCCGCGATGAAGAGGTACTGGCCAGCCGGCGCCATTGCGAAGTTGTTGCGTGGCCCGCCCACACCGATCGTGTCGCCGACGGCGAGCGTGTCGTGAATGTAGGCGGAGCCACCGCGTCCGTTGGCCTCACGCAGGACCGCAACCTGATAGGTGTGTGCGTCCCACCGGTCGCCGCACAGCGAGTACTGGCGCACGCGTTCGCCCGGCAGGAATAGATCGATGTGCGCTCCTGGGGCCCAGTCGGGCAGTCGTGCTCCGTTGGGCTTGCGCAGCACCAGGCGGCGCACGCCCTCGGCGACCAGGTCTGCGGCTTCCACCCGCAGCGTGAGGTCGGTCGCGGCGTGAACGCTGTGGATTCGCTCCGACGCGGAAACCGTTGTGGTCATGATCATGACGATCTCGCTTGAGTGTCATGCCTCACAACGCCGTTCCCATTGAATGAAAGCGACCTCGCTAGGGCGGGGGTACCGGAGGAATCAGCGGTGTGCTGAGCGCACGGCGGATTCCACGCGCGGTGGCGATCAAAGTGGGTACGCGACTTATCGCGTGGTCATCGCGCGGGACGATGGCCGACAGTGCCCCGACCACCCGGTCGCCGGGACCGCGCAGTGGGACTGCGATACCTGTCGCATCGAGGTGAATGTGGCCGGGGCACAGCGCATAACCGACTCGACGGATCTCGGCCAGGACGCTGCGAAGCTGTTGGCCGTCGGCGATGGTCTGGTCAGTGAGCCGGGTCAGCTCGCCAGCGGCGATGCGCTCCTGCATGGCTACCGGTGCATGGGCAAGAAGCACTAGCCCAGAGGAAGACGCGTGGATAGGCAGACGGCCGGCAATACGCGTCACGTTGATCACCGCACCCGGAGCACTGAGCCGTTCGATGAACAAGACGTCGTCGCCGTCGAGTACGCCAAGCTGTACATGGTGCCCGACGACGGCGTGCAGATCCTCCATAAAAGGCATCGCGGCATCACGCAGACTGCGGGTGGGTGAGGCGCGGGATGCCAACTCCCACAGCCGCATTCCGATGCGGATACGTCGCTGCGGATCGCGCCGCAGTAGACCGTGCTCGACGAGGTCGTCAACCAACCGGGACGCCGTGGACAGAGGCAATCCGGCGCGGTGGGCGATATCGGACACCGACACCGCGACGGTGTCCGAATCGAACACTTCCAGGATCCGCACGGCCCTCTCGAGGACCGATTCCCCGGAGGCGGACCTGGCCATCAGGACAGCATCGCACGTGCGCGATGGTCGGTACCCCGGAACGCCTGACCCACCCGCGGCTGCCGCGGGTGGATTCTGTGGCTGTCTCGTGCCTGCAGCGCGGCCGAGGGACTTTCACCGAACGCCTGCCGGTACATGCTCGAGAAGCGGCCCAAATGGGTGAACCCCCAACGAAAGGCGATCTCAGCGACCCCCTCGGCCCCGGTGGCGGTTCGTAGGTCAGTCCGAGCGCGTTGCAACCGGGCCTCACGTACGTAGCGCATCGGCGTGGTGCCCAGCGCCGATTGGAATCCTTCTTGAAGGGCGCGCACACTCAGATGCGCGTGCCCGGCGATCGCGCTTACCTCAAGCGGCTCGCCTAGATGCTCCTCGATGTAGTCGACAGCACGTTGGATGGTTGGGGTCCGCGTTCGGCTGGAGTCGGCGATGAGGTCGTCGGTGTAATTGTGGCGTGCGCCCAGCATCAGGCCGGTCATCACGCTCGCCGCTAAACTTTGAGCCATCAGCGGATGCAGGCTGACCGATTGCGGGCGGTGCAGCTGAATCGCCAAGTCGCGCAGAAGGGAAACCCACTGCGCGGAAGCCGCATCTGTGAGGTCCAGATTCAGGTCGAACTGGATTGGATCGGTGATCGGTCGGTTCAACATGGCGGAGAGGTGCGCTTCTGCAGCAGCGCGACAGATCTTGACGGCCAACACGCGTTCGTGCCCGCCGCACCAGCCCCGCATCGTCGTCGGTCGGTCGTGCCGGTATACCGCTCCCCGCGATGGCGTCGCCACCATACGTTCGTCCCCCGAACTGGTCTGCAGCGATCCGTGTATCGGGATGTTCAACTGATAGGCGTCTTCGAGCTCGGCGGTGTTGATCTGCACCCCGGTGTCCCACCACAGCCATCCCAAGACCATTGCGCCAAGGTCGATGCCGTTGATATGCAGCGCGAATCGCGACTCAGGTCCGAGTACTTCGACAGTGTGGGGGTAGAACATCGCCCCACCAACGATGCGGGCTTCCTCGACCTGGCAACTGTGAACGGACACACCGCGATGTGTGTCGACGACTGATTCACCGAACATAGCTACAGCACACCGCAGCGCACGTCCTGGCGTCTCGCCGCGACTTTCACTCAGCGAAAGCCCGGGAAGCGCCCTCAAGTGCCGCTTTCAGATCCACCGTGCTGTCGGCCGCCTGCTCAGGCGTTATCGTCAGGCGCGCGGCCAGCAACTTCCGTGCCGTCATGTGGTCTCGTGCGGCGTTGACCGACTCGACTGCGAGCAGGGTGTCACCGCGGAAGCAGAACACCGAGAACGAGTCTCGTTCCGGTTCACCGCGGACCACGGTGTGGTCGTAGTCGCCGAGCAAGCCGGCCATCTGCAACTTCGCGACGAACTGTTCGGTCCAGAACCACGGCACCTTGTCATAGGCGCAAGGCTGCCCTGTGAGTCGGGCAGCTACGCAGCGGGCGTGATCTACTGCGTTCTGTACTGATTCAAGGCGCACGAGGCCCAGGCCGCTCGGATGCGGGTAGGCCGCGCAGTCCCCGATCGCCGAGACGTGCGGGTCCGCTGTGCTCAGTCGGGCATCGACCACGATGCCGTTGTCGACTGCCAGGCCTGCCGCACTGGCAATTTCGGTGTTGGGGATCACCCCGATGCCGACGACGATCAGGTCGGCATCGATCCGGTCGCCACTGGCCGTCACTACTGTGGCTGCAGCGCAATCATTTTCGACAATCTCGGCGACGGCCGTGTTGAGCAGCAAGCGCACTTGGTGGCGGCGATGCAAACTGGCGAAGTAGTGCGACATCTCCTGACTAATTGCACGCCCCATCGGCCGTTCGGTGGCTTCGACAACGGTGACGCTCGCACCGTGGGCTCGCGCAGCTGCGGCCACTTCCAGGCCGATGAAGCCCGCGCCGATCACCACAACGGACGCGCATGAGGTCAAGTGCGCCGTCAATGCATTCGCCTCAGCGAGCGTGCGTAGGTAGTGCACCCGGCCCGAATCGGCGCCTGGCACCGCAATGCGGCGGTTGCGGGTCCCCGTGGCGAGCACAAGGTGCTGGTAGTCCTGGGTGGTGCCGTCCGAGAGCATTACACGATGTGCCGCGCGGTCGATTTCTGCGACGGTGACGCCGCAGCGCAGTTCGATCTGGTGGCGATCGAAGTAAGCGGCGGGCCGTAGCGCGATGTCGTCGCTGTCGGTTGACGCCTTGAGGAATTCTTTGGACAGCGGCGGCCTCTGGTAAGGGGCACAGGGCTCATCGCCGTAGATGATGATGCCGTCCTGGAATCCTTTGCTGCGCAATGCGACTGCCGTTTCGATGCCGGCCTGGCCGGCTCCCACGATGACGACGGGGGCAGCCATGGTGATCAGGCCTGCTCTTCGGGCAACCGAACGACGATGCCGTCGAGTTCGTCGGTCACCGGTATCTGGCACGACAGGCGACTCTCGGCGGTACGAGGACTAGCGGTGCCTTCGAGCATCTCGTCCTCCTCGTCGGTGATCGGCGGAACGCGGTCTGCCCAAGTCGGGTCGAGGTAGACGTGGCAGGTCGCACACATGGCCTGCCCGCCGCATTCGCCGACGATGCCGTCGACGTCATTGGCGATCGCCGATTGCATAATGCGCTTGCCGGCGACGACGTTGACGTCTTGCTTGGTGCCGTCGGGGTGGACGAAAGTGATGGTAGGCATCGTGAATCCTTATGTAATGAAGCGGTATTGGGGGCTGTTAGGCCAGCAGGTCCTCGCGCCCGGCGTCTTTGAGGTCCTGGATGTAGAGGGGGTAGAGAAACTTGGTGTTGGGCACCAGCTTGAGCACCTTCATGATGGCGCCCTCGGCCTTGACCTGTCCCTTAGCCATCGCCAGGGTCATGTTGACCTTGCCTTGCCAGAATCGGTTGGCGGTGTCGGTGTCCATCTTCAATGTCGCGTTGGGGGTTACTCCCCCTTCTTCTGCGGTGGTATAGACCGCTTTGTTGGGCATGTCGAGGACCACCGAGCTGTCCGGGTCGGTGCAGGCGACCAGGAGCACCGCGCCGGTGGCGGACAGCTTGGGTCCCAGATCCGGGTCCTGGTAAGCCTTTTCGAAGATGCCGCCAACGAATCGGCGCAGCTCTGAGGAATCGGAGTACTTGGCCATGGGGTTCAAATCCTTTCAGGGAGTGGAAAAGTCGTCGTTGCGGAAGGCCATCGTCGCGCCACCGGTGGCGAAGTTCGCGATGTCGGCGGCGGCGGCCTGACCTTGCGGTGAGCTCAGTCCGGCGTGGGCGTCTTCACGGGTGGCGAAGCCGATGTCGGCGAGCATGTAGGACGATGGCGTTGTGCCGTCGAACGATTCGCACCGGCCGGCGGCGAAGTGCGTTACGCCGGGGATCTGTGCCGCCAGCGGCAGATGGGTGTTGGCGTAGTAGTTGTCAAATGCCGATGGGTCGTCGGGATGGCCGTAGCTGATCAGTACGCGGTACATGGCGGTGGCCCCTTTCTGATTCAGGGCCGGTCGGCCGGCAGTGGGTTGGCAGCGGGATCCCATTGCACGAGTACGTGTTCGGGACCACGGAAGGACGTGTTGGGAAGGTAGGTGTACTCCTGCTCCGCGATCAGGTGCATGTGCGGCAGTCGGGTCGCCAAGATCTCCAGGAAGATCTTCATCTCGGTGCGCGCCAGTGTGGCGCCCATGCAGGTGTGTGTGCCCAGTCCGAAGGTCAGGTGTTTGCGCGAGTTGGGCCGGTGGATGTCGAACGTGTCAGGTTCATCGAAGATGGTGTCGTCGCGGTTGGCCGACGCAGTGACAATCAGCATGCGTGAACCGGCGGGGATGTCGACGCCGCCGACGGTCACGTCGTCGGTGGTCATGCGGCGCCAGGCCACCACCGAGCCGGCGTAGCGCAGACACTCTTCGACCACCTTGGGGATCAACGACAGGTCGTTGCACAGTTCGTCCCAGGCCGTCCGGTTCTCCAGTAGGGTGCGGAACGCGTTGGCGGTGGCGTTGGTCGTGGTCTCGTGCGCAGCCAAAATGCCGCTCATCATGATGTTCTGCAAGTAGTTGTCGGTGATCAGTTCGGGGTTGACCGCCTGGGCACGGATCGCGTGCGGAATCCAGCCGGGCGCGTCGGGGGTCTGCTTGAGTCGCTGGACGAGTTTGCCCGCGAACTCCCAGAACAGGCCCATGCCAGTGGCCACCCGCTCCTGCTCGGACTCGTCAGGCCGACCCCACGTGAAGAGGGTCTGCTGCATACCGAACTGACGGCAGGTCTCGATGTCCTCATCGGGAACCCCGAGGAACATCAATGCCACGATGCACGGCACCTCGTAGATCAGGTCATCGATCAGGTCGGCTCGGCCGCGCTTGACGAACCGGTCGACGTACTCGGTGATCACCTCACGGATGCGCGGCGCCAGGACGTTCACCGAGTCCAGTTCGAAGGGCTCCATCAAGGCCCGGCGGTGAGCGGTGTGCATCGGTTCGTCCTCGTTGACGATGGTCGGCCCCGGCGCAAAGTCGTACTTGTCGAGGATCTCGATGGCTTCCTCGCTGATGGGGGTGATCTGCTCCAGGGTGATCGCCGCCGAGAAGGTCTCGGGGTCACGGAAAATCGCCTTGATGTCGTCGTAGCGGGTGACCACCCAGTAGTCCAGTACCGGGCTGTAGAAGACCGGTTCGTCCCGACGTGCGCTGGCCAGGCTGTCAGCCGGATTCACCTGGTAAGCGCCTTTGAAGGGATCGAACTGAGCGGCCATTGACGACACCGGGCAACCGGTGGGCGTCAGGGCGTGCGACACGGGGCAGCCTGCGGTGGCGGGGGCTGCGTCAGATTGAGCGGTCATGGTCTCTCCGATGGGACTGATGTGATCTCTGGCACTTCCTTGCAGGTGAAATTAGGCCTGGCCACAGGGCACCGTCGATCCGGCGAGCGCGCCGGTCTATCCCGTTAACGCGGGAGTTTTCAGCGGCGACAGTTATCAGGGTTCCTTGCATTTTCGGGTGTGACTCTGGTCTCATGGACTTGTGGCAAGTGACTTGGCTTTACCCGAGCGGCAATCGATGTCGATGTGCAGCCGGGACGTCGATGAGGCGCAGACGATCGGCGGGGCGATCTACTATCCGCACCGGGTCGATGTGCTGGGCCAGACGTCGGATTTCTCGATGCACATCGACGCAGCCCAGCTCGGGCCGGTGACCATGGGTTGGCTGTCGTACGACACCGAAGTGCAGGTCGGTACAGGTGCGCTGACGACGGCGTATCACGTCAACGTGCCGGTGCGCGGGGAGTTGAGAACTGGCTCGGGTGTTGATCGCGTGATCGCGACCTCGATGCGCGCGGCGGTTTACCGCTGTGACCGGCCCACGGTGATGCGCGGGTGGCGGGACGACGGATGTCGGATGCTGGCGGTCAAGATCGCCCGCCCTGCTCTCGAGGAGCAACTGTCGGCATTGCTCAACCGCCCGGTCGAGGGGCCCATCCAGTTCGCTCTGCCACTGGATCTGACTGACGTCCGCGCTCAGCAGTGGTGGGCGTTCCTACGCGATCTTGCCAACCAGGTCAGCACCCCAGACGCCCTGTGCCGGCACCCGATGATGTCGGCCAGCCTGGCGGGAAGCGTGATGACTGGTTTGCTGCTCTCCGCCCGGCACAATTATCGGGAGGAACTCGACGCCGATGCTCTGCCGGCGCGTCCGGCCACAATCCAGCGGGCTGTGGAGTACATCGAAGAGCACCTGGCTGATCCGCTGGACGTGGCCACCATCGCCAGGCACGTGCGCCTCAGCGTGCGGTCCCTGCAGGAGGGATTCCAGAGCGCGTTGGGCACAACCCCAATGCGTTATGTCCGCGATCTACGGCTGCGTCAGGCTCGGCGGGATCTGGTGGCCGCCGATCCCGGTTCGGAGGGTGTGGCCCAGATTGCGATGCGCTGGGGGTTCACCCACTTGGGCCGGTTCGCCGGCCAGTACCGCGACGCGTTCGGCGAATCTCCATCCAACGCACTCCACGGCTCGCGGATGATTGTCGATTCGCTGGACGTATCCCACCCTTAGTGACGAAGCGTCGCGCGGGTGCGGTACTGGTCCGGCGCGGACCTGCTCAGGCGTAGTAGCGGTACACCATCTCAGCGACCACGGCTGGCTTTTCGCTGCGGTTGCATTCCATCGTGCCGTTGACGGTCACCTGGTAGCCACCGCCGGAGACCTCTTCGACCGCGGCCACGGTAGCCGCCAAGCGCACCTTGGCGCCTGCTGGGACCGGGGCCGGAAAGCGCACCTTGTTCAGGCCATAGTTGATCGCCATGCCCAACTCTTTGATCTCCAAGAGCTCCGACCACAGAGGGATCAGCAGCGACAGGGTCAGGTAACCGTGCGCGATGGTCTCCTTGAACGGCCCGGTCTTGGCCTTCTCGGGGTCGACGTGGATCCATTGGTGGTCGTGTGTGGCCTCGGCGAACAGGTTGATGTCCGCCTGGGGAACAGCCAGCCAATCGCTGTGGCCCAGGTCAGTGCCTGCGAGGCTAGGCAGTTCGTGCGGAGAAGTGATCGTGGTCGTGGTCATGGTGTCCTTAAGTTTGTAGTTGCAGTTACTTCGTATTGCTGAGCGTTACGTTTGGCTGTGACCCGGGTGGGTCGGGTATGGCTGCCATGTTGGTGCCGGCCCTGGTGGTGCGGCTTGAAAGGACTGGCCGCCCGGCCTGCCTGGACTTCCTCGGGCCGCTGATTGAGATCTGCGATGCGATCGCTTGTTTAAGGAAATGCCGGCGAGGTCGTCCTTGGGGATTCTGTTGGCAGACAAGCGAAAAGAGGTCCGGTGACCGAAGACCAGGTATGGGCTGGCGTCGACGTCGGCAAAGAACATCACTGGGTGTGCGTCGTGGACGGCAACGGCAACATGGTGTTCTCGCGCAAGGTGGTCAACGACGAGCGCACGATCCGCGACCTGGTCGCCGAGGTCGAAAAGCTTGCCGGTGAGGTGTCCTGGGCGGTGGACTTGAGCAACGCGTACGCCGCCCTGGTCCTCACGGTGCTGGCCGATGAAGGCAAGACGGTGCGTTACCTTGCGGGCCGGCAGGTGTGGCAAGCATCGGCCACCTACCGGGGTGGTGAATCCAAGACCGACGCCAAAGACGCCCGGGTGATTGCCGATCAATCCCGGATGCGCGGTGCGGACCTGCCGGTCCTGCGTCCCGGCGATGACCTGATCACCGAGCTGCGCATGCTCACCGCCCACCGCGCCGATCTGGTGGCCGATCGCACCCGCACCATCAACCGTCTGCGCCAACAACTGCTGGCCGTATGCCCGGGCCTCGAACGCGTCGCCGAGCTCAGCCAAGACCGGGGTTGGGCGGTGCTGCTGGCGCACTATCAACGGCCGAAAGCGATTCGCCGAACGGGTGTTTCGCGGCTGACCAAAGTTCTGGCAGCGGCCGGGGTGCGCAACGCCGCCACGATCGCGGCTGCCGCGGTGACAGCGGCCAAAGCTCAGACCGTCCGCCTCGCGGGTGAAGATGTTGGCGCCGGATTGGTCGCCGAGCTGGCCCAGGGGGTGATCAACCTCGATGAGCGCATCAAACACACCGACGCGGACATCGAGGAACGATTTCGCCGCCATCCGCTCGCCGAGGTGATCACCAGCCTGCCCGGCATCGGCTTCCGACTCGGCGCCGAATTCCTTGCCGTGGTCGGCGATCCCGCACTGCTCCAATCGCCTGACCAGCTCGCCGCCTGGGCCGGCCTGGCGCCGGTATCCAAAGACTCCGGCAAACGCACCGGCCGGCTGCACACGCCCAAGCGCTACAGCCGCCGCCTGCGCCGGGTGATGTACATGTCCGCGCTGACCGCGATCCGCTGCGATCCCACGTCGAAGGCGTACTACCAGCGCAAACGAGACCAAGGCAAACGCCCTATCCCGGCCACCATCTGCCTGGCCCGCCGACGCGTCAACGTCCTTTACGCCCTCATCCGTGACAACCGGACCTGGCATCCCGACACGCCCCAAATCGCCACTGCGGCGGCTTGACACGGTCATTGAGAGTCCTTTCAGGGTTTACTGGTTGAGGTTGTGGTGGCTTCGGTTGCGCTGCGGCGCAATTCAGTACGGCGGATTTTGCCGGTGGCATTGCGCGGAATGGCCTCGATCACCTCGAAGTACTTCGGGATCTTGTAGCGCGCCAACTCTGCGCCCAGCGCTGTGCGGACGGTGGCCTCGTCGAAGCCGGGGGCCTGAGCCACGATGTAGGCCAGCCCCACCTCTCCCCACTTGTCGTCGGGCACACCCACGACCGCAGCCGACGCTATTCCGGGAATTCGCTCAAGCGCTGCTTCGACCTCGACGGGATAGATGTTCTCTCCCCCCGAAATGATGATGTCCTTGACACGGTCGACGACAGCGGCGAGACCGTCGTCACCGGTGGCGATGACGTCCCCGGAGCGGTACCAACCGCCGTCGGTGAACGCGGCGGCAGTGTCGTCTTGACGGTGCCAGTACCCGGTGAACATGTGCGGTCCGCGCACCACGAGTTCGCCGGACTGGCCGGGCCGCGGGGGTAGAGCGCGGCCGTTGTCGATCATCGCAACGTCGGTGAAGAAGTGCGGTACACCAATCGCGGTGGGACGAACGGCCGCGGTCTGTTCGGTAGCCATGTACACCCCGGCTGCGGCCTCAGTCATGCCGTAGCCCTGCAGCAGCGGCACACCGCGGCGCAGCCATTCCACCGCGACACGTTCCTGGACCGGGGAGCCGCCGTAAACCACCGTGCGCAGCGAGGACAGATCAGTGTCCGGCCAGTCCGGGTGATCGCACAGCATCTGAAGGATCGTGGGCACTGCCGAAAAGCCGGTGATCCTGTCGGTGGCGATAGCGCTGAGCACCGCCGCCGGGTCGAAACGGCCGACCGGCAGCACCTGGCCGCCTTTGAACAAGGTGGGCAGGGTCACCTGGCCGAGGCCCGTCACGTGGAAAATTGGTGCGATGCACAAGGTTCGGTCAGTCGAAGTCACGTCGAAATGCGCGAGCTGATTGATCGTGTTGAACATGACGTTGCTGTGAGTCAGCACGGCTCCCTTGGGAGCACCGGTGGTCCCCGAGGTGTAGAGGATCAGGCACGGATCGTCGAACCCGACGGAGGGAAATGTGCCCGCTGGCCGGCCCGTGGCCATGAATGATTCATAGTGCAGGTGGGCCACGCTCAGCGTATTGGCCGGCTCGAAGCCACTGTCGTTGACACTCAGAATCGTCGTCAATGACGTTGGGAACGTTTCGATCTCGTTGATCGTCTGGTGGTGACTGGGCGCGACGATCAACACGCTGCTGGCGCTGTCGTCCAGCATGTAGGCGATCTCACGGGCGGCCAGCCGGGTATTGAGCGGAACGAATACTGCCCCAGCCAGTCCCGTGGCGAAAAGAGCTTCGAATGCGCTGATGTCGTTGGGTCCGAGGTAGGCGACGCGTCCGCCTTTTGGCAGCCCGCTGGCGATCAGACTCGCCGCTAATTGCGCAGTGCGCGTAGCTAATTGGCCGTAGGTGAGCTGCCGATCGTCCTGTGCCAGGGCGATGGCGCCGGCGTCGATTCGCGCGCGGCGCCACGGCCAGCTGCCCAACCCGTAGTTCTGGCCGCCGTCGTAGTAGGCCGCATCCAGTCCGGCCGTTGCCCTATCGCTCACTGTGTACGCAGCTTCAGCGCAGCGACGGCGTTGTCCTTGAGGATCAACGGCCGCACCGCATCTTTGATCGGCAGGTCGGTGAAGTCCTGCATCCACCGGTCGGGGCTGATCAATGGGAAGTCCGAGCCGAAGAGCACTTTGTGCTTGAGAAGGCTGTTGGCGTATTGGACCAGCTGAGGCGGGAAGTACTTCGGCGACCACCCTGACAGATCGATGTAGACGTTGGGTTTGTGTGTGGCCACGGCGAGGGCTTCGTCCTGCCAGGGGAAGGACGGGTGGGCGATGATGATGGTCAAGCCCGGGAATCGGGCGGCGACCTCGTCGAGTGCCATCGGGTTGCTGTACCGCAACCGGATTCCGCCACCGCCGGGAAGTCCGGCGCCGATTCCAGTCTGGCCTGAATGGAACAGTGCCACCATGCCCAGTTCTTCGAGTGCCTCGTAGAGCGGGAACACCGCCGGGTCGTCCGGCCAGAACGCCTGCAGGCTGGGATGGAATTTGAAGCCGCGTACGCCGTGGTCGCTGACCAGTGCGCGCGCCTCCTCTACTCCCGCGGCGCCCTTGGCGGGATCCACGCTGCCGAACGGGATGAGCACGTCAGGATGCCGACGTGCGGCGGCCGCGATGTCCTCGTTGCGAAGTCGCCTGTGGCCTAGCGCTGATTCGGCATCGACGGTGAACACCACTGCGGCCATGTTGCGCTGGCGATAGTAGTCGGCCAGCTCGTCGAGGCTGGGCGGCCCCGATTCCGCGCCGAAATATTTGTCGGCGCCGGCACGCAGCGGCTCAGGCAGCGAATAGTGCCCGCATCCGTCGGTTTCGGCGTGCGTGTGCACGTCGATTGCGACGATGCGGTCGAGGTCCAATGCGGTGTCGCTCATGGTCACGCGTTAACGGTGGTCGGGATCTGCGGCAGTGCGATGCCGTAGGTCTGCAGCTGCTCGCCGATGCTGGAGTCGAAAGCCTCAGCGATGTCATCTGCGCGCCAACCGCCGTCATGGAAGGCCGACGCGATCTCGGCGGGATGGGACCACATCGCCAGGCGATCGCCGCCGATGCCGATGCACTGGCCGGTGACGTGGGCGGAGGCATCGGATGCGAGGTAGACCACCAGGCCGGCAACGTCCTCAGCGGTACCGAACGATGCCGCGCGGCGCACGACCGACGGGATCGGGTTGCCGGCCTTGAGGTCCTCGACGTAGGGCGCGAGGAAGGGGATGGTTTCGGTCATCGCAGTGGCTGCGTTGGGAATGATCGCGTTCACCGTGACACCTGCCTTGGCGCACTCCATGGCCCACGTACGCGCCATGGCGGCGATGCCGGCTTTGGCGGCAGCGTAGTTGGTCTGGCCGAAGTTGCCGCGCTGCCCGGCAGGGGACCCGGCCAGGATGAGGCGCCCGCCCTCCTTGGCATTGCGGAAGTGCCGCACCGCTTCCCGCGCGCACAGGAACGTTCCGCGCAGATGTACCGCGATGACGGCGTCGAAATCCTCGGCGGTCATGTTCCACAGGACCTTGTCGCGCAGGATGCCGGCGTTGGTGACCACCGCGTCCAGGCGACCGAACTCGCTGATGGCGCATTCGACCAAGCCGGCAGCGGCCTCCTCGGTACCCACGGCCACCGTGTGGGCGACCGCGCGCCCGCCGGCCGCGGTGATCGAGTCGGCGGCCGTCTGGGCGACGTCTTCGCTGACGTCGTTGACCACCACCGCAGCTCCTGCTGCTGCGAGAGCCTGGGCGTAAGACAGTCCGAGGCCGCGTCCGCTGCCAGTGACGATGGCGACCTTGTCGTTCAGATCCATGATGCTTGCGTTCCTTTTCGTTGTCGTGGTGTTCTCGGTCAAAATCGCAGTACCGGCTTGATTGCCGCACCGCTGGTCATGTCGGCGACCGCGGTATTGATATCGGCGAAGTCGTAGAAGCTGATCAGCTTGTCGAGGGGAAACCTGCCAGAGACGACAAGGTCAACCAGGACCGGTATCAACGTTCGAATCTCGCTGTCACCCAATGTCAATCCGGTGACTGTGCGTCCCGGAATCATCGCGTTCACGTCGAGTGCGACGGTGGTGCCGAAGGGTGGTGCGCCCACGATGACCGAAGTTCCGCGTGGTGCCAGCGCCTCCACCGTCGTACGCAGGACACCGACATTGCCGGTGGTCTCCACGGCCCCGTGCACGCCGAGTCCGCCGGTGATGGCGGCGACGCGCTCGCCGACATCAGAGTTGGTCGCGTCGATGGTGTCAGTGGCTCCCAAAACCTTGGCCAGTTCCAGTCGTTCAGGTACTCGATCGACGACGATGATGGTGGCCGCGGGCGTGAGGCGGGCGGCCATGACGGCCGACAGCCCAACGGCTCCTGCCCCGGTTACCAGGACGTGCTCTCCGGGGCGCGGTTTGAGTACGTTCCACACCGCCCCTGCTCCGGTCTGGACGCCGCAACCCAGGGGCGCTAGGAGGTCCAGTGGTGCGGCCGAATCAACCTTGACGAGACTGCGTTCGGCGACGACGGCGAAACGCGCGAACGACGACTGCCCGAAGAAATGCCCGCCGAGCTCACGGCCAGCGCGAGTCACTGGGCTGGTGCCATCGGGGCGGCTTCCCCCAATCAGATTGAGCGGTAACCATGTTCGACAGTAGGCGGGGTGGCCCTGCCGGCAGTTGTCGCAGCCACCGCATGAGGCGAAACTGCACAGAACGTGATCGCCGGGGACTACAGCGTTGACCGACTCCCCGACGCGTTCAACGATTCCGGCGCCTTCGTGGCCGAGCACACCGGGCAATGGAAACGGCAGCGCACCGGAGGCTACCCCGAGGTCGGTGTGGCACACGCCGGCGGCCACGAGACGCACCAGCACCTCGTTGGGGCGCGGCTGGTCGAGTTGCACTTCTTCGAGTTCGAATGCGGCACCGCCGTTTTCGACAACTGCGGCGGTCGTGGTGATCGTCATGGGAGGTTCCTGTTCTCGCGGTGGATTACAGCGCGATGACGACGGACTTGGTCTTGGTGTAGGACTCGAGCACCTCGGCGCCGTACTCCCGGCCGAACCCGGACTGCTTGACTCCTCCGAACGGGATCGAGGGGTCCAACAGGGCCCAATCGTTGACCCAGACGATCCCGGCGTGCAGGGCAGCAGCCACTCGGTGCGCGCGGCCGATGTCGGACGTCTGCAATCCCGATGCCAAGCCGTACGGTGTGCTATTCGCAAGGGCGACCGCCTCCGCTTCATCGGCGAAAGGCTGCACAGTCAGGACCGGTCCGAAAATCTCTTCCTGAACCACCGCACTACCGTTGTCCAGATCGGCAATAACTGTGGGTGCGTGGAAGAATCCGCCACCGGCGTCAATGCGGTGGCCACCGGCGATGATCCGCGCGCCCTCGGTACGGGCCAAAGCCACGTACTCCTCGACTTTGCGCAAATGCCGCTCACCGACCATGGGCCCCATCAACGTGCTGGGATCAAACGGATCACCAACAGGTACCGTCGGCACCGCCTCGGCGAGTATCGCCAGCACCGTCTCATAGATTTCGGCCGCGACAAGCAGCCGCGGCCCGCCCATGCAGAACTGGCCCGCGTTGAAGGTGAAAGCCTTGATGATCGCCGGGATCGCACGGTCGAGATCGGCGTCAGCGAAAACAATGTTGGCCGCGTTGCCACCCAGCTCCAATGTGATCGGCTTGAGGCCCTCCCCCGCGAGCGCACCGGCGTGACGGCCTATCCCCGTCGAACCGGTAAAGGCGATTTTGTCGACGTTAGGGTGACGAAGCAGCGCTTCCCCGACAACCTGCCCAGGGCCAGTCACCACGTTGAGCACGCCCGCCGGAACTCCTGCCTCGGTGAGGATTTCGGCCATCACCAGGGCACTGAGCGGTGTCTCGTCAGAGGGCTTGTGCACGACAGTGTTACCCGCAGCCAACGCCGGCGCCAATTTGGTGCTCGACAGAATCAACGGGAAGTTGAATGGAGTGATCGCGGCGACCACACCGAGGGGCTCACGACAGGTGTAGGCATGGGCAGGCAGCGGAGTGGGACGCGTATGTCCGCCCAGAGTGTGCGCCAACGCCGCGGCGTACTCGTACTGGTCGGCCGCGGTCAAGACATCGACTGGCCTACAGAGCGATACTGGTTTGCCAACATCGATACTCTCGGTGGCGACCAATTCGTCGGCTCGGGTCCGGATCAGCTCAGCAGCGCGCGTCAGCACTCGGGCCCGTTCGCGCGCGGGAAGGTTCGCCCAGCGGCCGTCGTCGAAGGCGGCGCGTGCGGCGGCGACGGCGTCATCGACGTCCACCGCCTGCGCAGAGGCCACATGGGTGACTACAGCGCCGGTCGCGGGGTCGAGTACGTCGGTAAGTCCGCCATCGCTGGCCGGGCGTCGCTGCCCATCGACAAAAAGGCCGTATTCGTTGGCAAGCACTGGGCGGGCGACGGTCGTCGGACTCGCAGTAGTGGCGGTCATCATCGTTCCTTCACTGACAGGCGGGAGGCGGGTATGCCGGCGGGTTTGCACACCGACCGGCGGTGTACGCACGCCGGTCGGCGGAGTCGTGTGGTCAGGGCCTGCGGGGTGCACTTGTCGCCCATTGCTTGGCGGCCCGCTAAAGTAGGCAGGGAACCTGACACTCCTGGCACGAATTGGAGCCCAGCATCATGCCTGCTATGGAACTTGAAAGTGTTGGACAACAACATAATCCGTCGCTGTTGTACGCGATAAAGCAGGTTGAGTTGGGAATCCGGTCGCACCTGGACGCGCTGTTGCGCCCGTACGGCATCACGGCCCCGCAGTACACCGCACTCACCGTTCTTCAGCACAGTGCGCGGTTGTCGGCTGCCGACCTGGCGCGGCATTCCTTTGTCACCGCCCAAACAATGGGCGAGATGGTCGACACGTTGCAGCGCCTCGACCTGATCACGCGTCGCGCTGACCCCAATCACAAGCGCCGCATGCTGATCAGCCTGACCGACGGCGGTCATCGCCTGCTGGCAGAGTGCAGCAAAGTCGTTGCCGAACTGGAAGCGACGATGGTTTCGGGCCTGAATCCACGGCAGCGCCAAACCCTCCGCAGCTACTTGGACAACTGCCGAGCCTCGCTGCACTGACCCCGGCGATTGGGCGGTGGCGGTCATCAGTGCGTAGCGTCCCGCAGGTGTTTGGGCCAAACGCCTGACTTGCCCGGTGCCAGAATCCCCTTGGGGTCCAGCGCGTCCTTGATCAACTCGTGGAACTTCAAGAGCGCGCCGTCGCCCCAATTGAAGGTCGCCATGACGTCATCCATCAGCGCGTTATGGGTGCGGTATTCACCGTATCCCGCCTCTGCCGCCTCTTGGACAAGCACGCGAGTCATCTGAAGTGCCTCTTCACGCGCTTGCGGCACCGAGGTGTCGTACACAAAGAGGCAGACATGGTGCATTTCGCGCAGTCCGATGATGAACTGCGCCGCGTAGTCCTTGTTGTAGTCGTGGGCCCGGTCCCGCACCATGGTGAATTGGGCGAGCGCGTCGCGACCGTCAGGGGCAGACACAGGCGAAAAGCAGATGTGGCCACCATTGGGCACCCAGTCCAGCAATTGAAGTTCGTCGAGGCTAGGCACACCGTTGTTGATCTTGTGGCGATCCTGCAGAACGTGGCCTCCGCGGTCGTCGCGCTCCAGGTGGGTGAAGAATCGCGCCCCAGGGACGTGGCCGAACGCCTCACGGATCATGCCGTAGTACATCTCGATCACCGGCGGCGGTCCGTACAGCGTGCCGTAGAAGTTCCAATAGCCCAGATTCAGTTCACGTTTCATCGCCTCGATCGCCTCGGCGGGCATCGGCCCCTCGCCGTCGAACCACTCGCTGCGCCGCGACACCGCTGCCGCATCCATAAAGATGTTGCGCAGCACCGGCACGTTCTGCAATGGCGCCATGTTGATGCGCAGCGGCAGCATGATGTCGATGATCTGTTCCAGATCCTCTTCACGATCGAACGCGATCAGGAAGGTCAACGAGCCAGGCGGTTTCGGCATCAGTGCGATGCCCATCTTCGTCACAATGCCCAGGTTTGACTGCGTGAAGAGGCCGTCCGGATACGGTCCGAATCCATAGGGGAACAGCTGCCAAGTGTTGGAACCTGGCAGCGCACCCATGCCGGTGCGCATGATATTTCCTTGTGGCAAAACGACTTCCATGCCTGTCTGCCACAAGAAGTGGTCTCCGTAGGGCGTGTACCCGACGCCACGATCCAGCGCGTTGCCCACGACGCTGCCCCATCCCAGATCGGGACAGTCCAGCATCAGGTCAATGTTGTTGGCCTGCAAGTACTCATAGAGATCGAAGTAGGTCACACCCGGTTCCAGCAGCGCATAACCGAACTTCTCGTTGACCTCGAGAATCTTGTTCATTCGGTCGCCGGTCTTGACGATGACCGCGCCGGTGAGTCGCGGCGACGCCCCGCCGTATCCATTGTTTTTGCCCGTCGAGACGGGCTGAAGCGGGATGCCGAATTCATTGGCAATCAGAACGATCTCGCGGACCTGCTCAGTGCTCGCTGGGGATACGACAGCAGACGGAAGATAGTTCGGCTCCGCACCGACCGGATACGGGTCTTGGAACGCGGCCAGATCTGCCGCGTCCGACAGCACCCACTTGTCACCGACGACGTCCCGGAACCGTTGCAGAGCGGTGTCGAACTGCTGCTCATTGAGCCCCGGAGGGAGAATCCGTGTCATTGGTGGTGCGCTCCTCGATCGAATGCCGGGCGAAGCCGCAGTGTGCGGATGCCAGCGGTCCGGATGAACCTCGGAAGTATCGGGTTCGTTGCGATATCGAGTCTTCCGCTGTGCACGACCAGCTTCAATCCACTGCGCGCGGCCACCGGCCGATCTACGCCGGCCAGCGAAAGACCATGTCAGGGCTCTAATCCTGGACTGCAGCGGTCCCGGCTATCCGGATTGCGCGATCCAAGCTCCGCGACGGCACGGACGCGGAGCCCACCGCACACAGGTGCGAGCCGACCGACGCACCAGATCCGATTCTTTCGTTGAGTGAAAGCCGGTGGTGGTTGATGCGGCCCGCCGTGCCGTTCACTGGCAGGTATGCGCACACAAGTCGCCATCATCGGCGCCGGCCCAGCCGGTATGTTGTTGTCCCATCTGCTCGCCGCCGACGGTGTCGACTCGATCATCGTCGAGACCCGTACCGAGGACTACGTGCTGGCTAGGATCCGGGCGGGGATTCTTGAGCACTCGTCGGTCGAGCTGCTGCGTTCGGTCGGGCTCGGAGATCGATTGTCGCGCAATGGAATCGAACACCGTGGCATCTATCTACAAATGCCCGGTGAGCGCCATCACCTCGACTTCGTCGATCTGGTCGGGCGCAGCGTCTGGGTATACGGCCAAACCGAGGTGCAAAAAGACCTCGTCGCCGCGCGCCACGCTGGCGGTCAACAGATCGTCTACGAGGCCGCCGGTGTCGCGGTGCACGACATCGGCACAGACCGGCCGTACGTCACCTTCACCGTAGACGGTGTGCCCCAACGTGTCGATGCCGACGTCATTGCAGGCTGCGATGGTTCGTTCGGGCCTAGCCGCGCCGCAGTTCCCGAGTCGGTCAAGGAGGTCTGGGGCAGGACGTACCCCTACTCGTGGCTGGGCGTACTGGCTGATGTCGCTCCGTCCACCGACGAGCTGATCTACGCCTGGCATCCCGACGGTTTTGCGATGCACTCGATGCGCTCAGAAACCGTCAGCCGACTCTACCTTCAGGTTCCCAACGATACTGACGTCAAATCCTGGTCCCACGAACGGATTTGGGATGCGCTGTCCACTCGTCTCGGAGCGGGCATCGAAGGCTGGACTCTGCAGACCGGGGAAATCACCGAGTCCAGTGTGCTCCCGATGCGTAGTTACGTTCAAACACCGATGCGCCACGGGCGGCTCTTCCTGGCCGGCGACGCCGCGCACATCGTCCCGCCCACCGGAGCGAAGGGCCTCAACTTGGCGATCGCCGACGTGGCGTTGCTGGCGCCTGCACTGACTGCGCTCATCAAGAAACATGACTCTGCACTGGCGGACAGCTACTCGCACACCGCACTGCAGCGAGTCTGGCGGTGTACGCACTTCTCCTGGTGGATGACCAGCATGCTGCACATCAGCGATGACCCCTTCGATGCGCAGCTCCAGCAGTCGCAGCTCCGATGGGTATGTAACAGCCGGGCTGCCGCGATGGGGCTGGCGGAGAACTACGCCGGGCTACCACTGAACGTCGGTTGACCGGCAGCAGCATGAGTTGAGGCCCGGCGGATTCCGCCGGGCCTCAACTCATTTCGTACACAACGAACGTCAGGGTCGCGGTCCTAGTGGCCGCGGGCGATCCACTCCTCCAGATGGGGGGCTTCCCCACCGACGCTGGTCATGTCGCCGTGGCCGGTATAGACCCGGGTGTGTGCAGGCAGGGTCAAGACTCGTTCGCGGATAGAACCGATGATGGTTGGGAAGTCCGAGTAGGACCGACCGGTTGCGCCCGGGCCCCCCTGGAACAGGGTGTCGCCGGAGAACAAGGCGTCTGCCTCCGGCAGATAAAGGCATACAGAACCCGGCGAATGGCCCGGGGTGTGGATCACGCTGATAAGGGTGCCGGCGAATCCGATCCGTTGAGCATCATCAAGAGACATGAACGGGTGGTCTCCGTGGACGTCTTGCCACAACATCCTGTCACCCGGGTGCAATAGCACTGGCGCGTAAAGTGTCTCAGCCAGTTCGGTGGCGACATTGACGTGATCGTTGTGCCCGTGGGTGCAGATCACCGCTGTCACCTCGCGGTCGCCGACTGCAGCGGCAATCGCCGACGCGTCGTGCGCAGCGTCGACCACAATTACATCGCTGCTGGTGCCGATCAACCAGACATTGTTCTCGACCTCCCAGGTTCCACCATCGAGGCTGAACGTGCCAGAGGTGACGACGCGTTCGACGCGCAGCCCCGACTTCTCAGCGACCACAGTCGGTGCACTCACAGCACGACCACCGATCGCAGAACTCGACCGTGGTGCATCGCATCGAACGCCGCTTCAATGCCGTCTAGCTTGATACGCTCAGATACGAAGCGCTCCAACGGAAGTCGTCCTTGCTGGTACAGCGATACCAGGGTCGGGAAGTCACGTTCGGGCAGGCAGTCGCCGTACCACGACGACTTCAAAGACCCACCGCGGGAGAAGAGGTCCACGAGGGGCATTTCGAGCCGCATGTCCGGGGTCGGCACGCCTACCAGGACGACAGTGCCCGCAAGGTCGCGGGCATAGAAGGCCTGTGTCCACGTCTCTGGCCGTCCCACCGCATCGATGACGACGTCGGCACCGAAACCGCCGGTGAGTTCCTGGATCGCTTCCACGGCGTCGCATTCGGCGGCATTTACGGTGTGGGTCGCACCGAAGTCGACGGCCCACTGCAGCTTCGCCGGGTCTCGGTCGACAGCGATGATCGTCGACGCTCCAGCCAGTCGGGCTCCGGCGATCGCTGCGTCGCCCACGCCACCGCAGCCGATGACAGCCACCGAGTCGCCCCGGCCCACTCCACCGGTGTTGACCGCCGCACCCAAGCCGGCCATCACGCCGCAACCCAGCAATCCGACCACAGCAGGGTCGGCCTCGGCGTCGACCCGCGTGCACTGTCCCTCGTGCACAAGTGTTTTCTCGGCGAACGCGCCGATACCCAGTGCCGGGGTCAGTGCAGTGCCGTCTGTCAAAGTCATTGGCTGCGAAGCATTGTGGGTATCAAAGCAGTATTGCGGACGTCCACGCTTGCACGCCCTGCACTGCCCGCACACCGCCCGCCAGTTGAGCACCACGAAATCTCCGGGACTCACCAGCGTGACATCAGGGCCAACAGCTTCAACGACGCCAGCGGCTTCGTGCCCCAGCAAGAAGGGGAAATCGTCGTTGATGCCGCCCTCGCGGTAGGTCAGGTCGGTGTGGCACACCCCGCAGGCCTGCACCTTGACCACGACGTCATGTCCCAGCGGGTCGGGAACGACGACATCGACGATTTCGGTGGGTGCTTTCAAACTGCGGGCAATGACCCCGCGGACAGTACTTGGCATTCGGATTCCTCCTGGTTGGCGGCGCGACATGTCTCGACGGGTCACGATGAGTCGCCAGCAGGTTCGTTGCAATCCAGGGCTTTCACTGACTGAAAGGCGCAGCGGTGGTCGATGTCCCCGCCAGATGGTGCGGCCTAGGAAAGGCTTCGCGAAATCCCCTGGGAAGCAACATTAAGGGCTGCAACCAGGCGCAGCTTGTCCCGCTTCAGATTGGGTACCACCAGACCCAGTGACGCGACTACCGTGTCGTCGCGAAAGACTGGCACCGCCACCGAGCAGGCACCCAGGGTCATCTCTTCGACGGTCGTGGCGTAACCATCGCGGTGCACCCGGGCCAGCTGCCCCTTCAACACGCCTGCGTGCACGACGGTGTGCGGGGTGATTCGCTTCAGATGTCCGAGCACCTCGGACTGGAGTTCCGCGGGTGCATGGGCCAGCAGGACCTTGCCAACCCCCGTGGCGTGCAACGGAAGTCGCGATCCAATTTTTGACACCACGGGCACGGACGCGTGTCCGGCGAGCCGATCCAAATAAAGTGCCTGATTGCCTTCGCGGACGGCCAGGTGCACCGTGGCCAGCGTCGCGCCATAGAGGTCGTGCAGAAACGGTGAGGCCACCTCGCGCAAACCCGTCTGCATCGGAGCCAAGAGCCCCACATCCCACAAGCGCCGCCCGATCACGTAATCGCCCGAGGAGGTGCGGCTCAAGGCACCCCACTGCTGCAATTCGTTGACCAATCGATAGGCGGTCGGGACGGGCAGATCGGCCCTCCGAGCCATCTCCGTCAACGTGAGACGACGATGGCGCGCATCGAAGGCACCCAGAAGCGACAGTGTTCGAGAGGCCACCGATGCACCACCGACTGACACGTTTCCGGCCATCCGGACACCTCCCAACGCACCATTGACTACCCCAATTTCACTGAATGAAAGCATAGCCTCGGGTTCCAAGTGCCGCGTGGCTAACGTCACCTGTCATGACAGCCACGGTGGACACCACGTCATTGGTGACCCAGAACGAGATCTCCACCGAGATCACCGCGTACGGCGGCGCGCATGACCGCGTGCAACCCAAGTTGGATTACCCGCCGTATCGCAGCAGTCTGCTGCGTCATCCCAGCAACCCACTCCTGTTGGCAGACCCGCACGACTTGGAACTGACCGCACCCTGCTTCGGGACCCTCGACGTGACCGAGTTCGACGCCGATCTGACCATCGGCCACGCGGGCGAGCCGATCGGGGAACGGATCGTCATCACCGGGCGGGTGACCGACACACGTGGTCGCCCCATCAGCGGTCAGCTCGTCGAGATCTGGCAGGCGAACGCTGCCGGCCGCTACATCCACCAGCGCGACCAGCACCCTGCCCCGCTGGACCCCAACTTTTTCGGCGCCGGGCGCTGCCTAACCGATGCGGACGGCAATTACCGGTTCCTCACCATCAAGCCAGGGCCCTACCCGTGGCGCAATCACCTCAACGCCTGGCGCCCTGCGCATATTCACTTCTCGCTTTTCGGCCGGCAGTTCACCCAACGGTTGGTCACCCAGATGTACTTCCCGGGCGACCCGTTGTTTGCCTTCGACCCGATCTACCAATCGATCACCGATGCCGCTGCCCGCGAGCGATTGGTCGCGACCTACGACCATGACGTCACCAAACCCGAATATGCCACCGGCTACCGCTTCGACGTTGTCCTCGACGGCGCTCGACGCACCCCTACCGACGAGGACACCCATGTCTGACCTCGCCCCCACCCCCGGGCAGACCGTAGGACCCTTTTTCCACTACGGATTGTCCTACCCTCGATCCAGTGAGCTGGCCCCTCCCGGTCATCGCAATACGATCAGGTTGCACGGCAATGTCTTCGACGGCGCCGGGGCGCCTGTTCCGGACGCACTGATCGAGGTATGGCAACCCGACAACACGGGCACCGTCGTCACCAACGAAGGATCACTCAACCGAGACGACTGGACGTTCACGGGATGGGGACGCGCGGCGACCGATGCCGCCGGACACTACAGCCTGAGCACCATAGCCCCCGGCAGCGTCGCGCCCGGGCAAGCTCCCTTCTTCGCCGTAACGATCTTCGCGCGGGGACTCCTGGACGCGTTGTTCACGCGGGCCTACCTGCCCTACGGCAATCTCGCCGGCGACGCCCTGCTTGGCGGCCTGGCTGAAGAGCGCCGAAACACGCTGATATGCCAGTCCGAACGTTCAGGTTACCGATTCGACATACGCCTGCAGGGAGCACAGGAAACGGTCTTTTTGACCTACCCGAGAACTCAACATGACTAACTTGCTGTGGCCGGGTGATCACCGCGCCGGCCAATACTTCACCGATTCCGCGGTTTGCCTAGCGATGGTGGACGTCGAGAACGCGTGGCTCGAAGCGCTCCGCCGCAACACAATCCTCCCCGCTCAGGCAGCCCCGTGTGACCTAAGGACCTTGATCACTGACGCCGATCTCGATGTCATCGCCGAAGAAGCTGAAGACGGCGCAAATCCCGCCATCCCCTTGGTCGCACTCCTGCGGCAGCGCGCTCCAGAATCCACACGCCAGTGGATCCATCGCGGTCTGACCAGCCAGGACGTGATCGACAGTGCCTTGATCCTGACGCTGCGCGCCGGCCTGAATCGCCTTCGCCTCGACCTGGCAGCACAGCTAGGCAGTCTCGCCGATCTAGCCCACACTCACCGCAGGACGCCCACAGTCGCGCGCACGCTGACCCAGCCAGCAATTCCCACCACCTTCGGCGTCAAGGCCGCCGTATGGCTGGACACCGTTTGCGACGCCGCCGAAGCCGTGGAGCGTCTGCGCACGCCCGCCCAAATCGGCGGGGCGGCAGGAACGTTGGCCGCGCCGACGGAGATGGCTGCGCTCCTGCACGGACGCGGCCGCGCGGTAGACGTCGCATTCGCACTAGCCGATGACACTGCCCACATTCTGGGCCTCGATTCACAGGTGCCATGGCATACCAGTAGGGCACCGATCACCGCCGCAGGTGACGCGCTGGTCGGCTGCACCGATGCGTGGGGCCGCATCGCTGCCGACATTCTCACCCTCGGCCGACCTGAGATCGGTGAGCTCAGTGAAGCGCGCGTGCAGGGCCGCGGCGGATCCTCGACGATGCCCGACAAGAACAACCCCGTGCTCTCCGTACTCCTGCGCCGCACGGCTCTGACCGCGCCGCCGCTGGCGGCCACCTTGCACACCGCGGCCGCCCTCAACAATGACGAGCGCCCCGACGGCGCCTGGCATGCAGAATGGGACACCCTGCGCATTCTGGGCCGACGAACCCTGGTCGCCGCCTCGCACGCCTCCGACTTGCTCACCGGGCTGCGAATCAAACCCGCTAGCATGTCTGCCAATCTGACCGCCGTCGACATCTCCGGTGAACAGCGAGCCATCGCGTCACTGGTTGGATTGAACCCCACACCAGACTATTTCGGCGCCAGCGAAGCGTTGATCGACGCTGCCATTGGCCGCGCCAACGGCCTCCTCGAGAGGCTGACATGACCCTGCCCATCCTTGACACCGTCGACTTCGGTGGGCAGACCAACACTCCCCTGCTCATCGTCGGACCTTCCCTCGGCACCTCGGTGACCGCATTGTGGTCCGTTGCCGCCCGACAATTGAGCGCACACCACCGAGTAGTTGGATTCGATCTGCCCGGCCACGGACACAGCCCTGTCCCCACTGCCGATTTCACCATTGGCGATCTCGCCGACGCGGTACACAGAATCGCCGCCAATCACGGCGCCACGCGCTACCACTACGCGGGCGTCTCCGCCGGCGGCGCAGTCGGCCTGGAACTACTCCTCCAGCACAGTGATTCGCTTGTCAACACCACGCTGATATGCACCGGCGCGAAGATTCGCACCACTGCGGCGTGGCTGGAACGCGCCCAATCAGTACGCGCCAACAGCACCGCAGTGATGCTTGAGGCTGCCACGAGCACGTGGTTTGCAGAAGGCTTCACCGACCGCGACCCCGATACCGCCACCGCGCTACTCACCTCACTGCGCGAAACCGATGCCGAAGGATATGCCGGCGTCTGCAATGCGCTGGCTTACTTCGACGTTCGGGACCGCTTGCAGGAAATCACCGGAGACGTAACGGTCATCGCCGGCAACCAGGACATCGCCACCCCACCAAGCTCTTTGATGTTCCTCGCCGAACGCATCCCTGGCGCTCGCTACCTCGAGCTTGCCGAGACAGGCCACCTCGCTCCTGCCGAACAGCCTGACCTGATCGCCAAAGAACTACTGACCAATACACAACGGAGCACGCGATGACCCCCGCCCACGAACGAAACGACGCTGGCATGGTGGTGCGCCGAGCTGTCCTCGGCGACGCTCACGTCGACCGCGCAATCGCCAACACCACTGACTTCACCGCTGACTTCCAAAGTCTCATAACCGAATACGCCTGGGGAACAATCTGGACTCGGCCGGGCCTGGACCGTCGTGCTCGTTCAATCATCACCCTGACCGCTTTGATCGCACGCGGTCACCACGAAGAACTCGCTATGCATCTGCGTGCCGCACGGACCAACGGCCTGACCGATGACGAGATCAAGGAAGTCCTGCTGCAAACGGCGATCTACTGCGGAGTCCCCGACGCCAACACCGCATTTCGGATCGCCCAGGACACACTGTTCATCAAGAGCGACACAGAATGAACAGCGCCTACATCTACGCCGCGACTCGCACGCCGTTCGGTCGGTACAACGGCGCCTTGGCTGCAGTGCGACCCGACGACCTGGCCGCCGCCACTATCGCCGCCTTGCTGGCGCGCACCCCGGACCTTGATCCGGCCCTCATCGGCGACGTCTTCCTGGGCAACGCCAACGGCGCCGGCGAAGACAACCGCAATGTGGCCCGCATGGCCGCACTCCTTGCAGGGCTGCCCGTCAGCGTCCCCGGCAGCACCATCAACAGGCTGTGTGGTTCCAGCCTCGATGCCACCATCAACGCCGCGCGCGCCATCGAATGTGGCGACTTGTCCATAGTCGTTGCCGGTGGCGTGGAGTCGATGACACGCGCCCCCTGGGTACTAGCCAAGCCGTCACGCGCATTTCCCGCCGCCGACAGCACAGCGGTGTCAACAACTTTGGGCTGGCGGCTGGTCAATCCGAAAATGCCAGCTGTATGGACCGCATCGCTCGGAGAGTGCAATGAACAGCTCCAGCAAGAGTTTTCGATATCACGCGACCGCCAGGATGCCTTCGCTGCGCGATCGCACCGGCTTGCCGCAGCCGCCTGGGTACGGGGCTTCTACGACGATCTCGTCAGCCCGGTACCCGACACCGACCTGACCTCCGACGAAGCCATCCGCCGTGGCACCACCCCCGATCGGCTCGCCGGCCTCGCCCCGGCGTTTCGGCCCGACGGCACAATTACCGCCGGCAATGCCTCCCCGCTCAGTGACGGTGCGGCCACCTTGCTGCTGGGATCCGCAGAGGCATCGGAGCTTATCGGCGCCCTACCAATGGCCCGGATTGCTGGAAAGGCCTCGGTGGCAATCGAACCCAATAGGTTCGGCATCGCCCCCGTCGCCGCAGCTGAACAGGCCCTTGCCAAAGCCGGCGTTTCCTGGTCTGACATCGGCGCGGTCGAACTCAATGAAGCCTTCGCGGTGCAATCGCTGGCGTGCATAGACGTCTGGGGCATCGACCCCGACATCGTGAATGTCAACGGCGGTGCCATTGCTATCGGCCACCCCCTCGGCGCCTCAGGCGCTCGACTCGTCGGCACGCTGGCCAAGACCCTGCGCGAGGGCGGCCACCGCTGGGGTGTCGCGGCGATCTGCATCGGCGTAGGCCAAGCCCTCGCCATCGTTGTGGAGAACTGCTCGGGAGGAGCACTATGACCGCCACCATCACCACCGATCCCGCCGAGTCAGTGCGCGGAATCGAAGACGGCGCAACAATTCTTGTCGGCGGCTTTGGTATGGCCGGAATGCCTACCGCCCTCATCGATGCCCTCATTGACCAAGGCGCCACCGACCTGACCATCGTGAGCAACAACGCCGGCAACGGCGACAGGGGTTTAGCAGCCCTGCTCGCGGCGGGCCGCGTTCGAAAGATCGTGTGTTCGTTTCCCCGCCAACATGACTCCTACGTTTTCGACCAGCTCTACCGCGCAGGACAGATCGAACTCGAACTCGTACCACAAGGCAACCTCGCCGAACGAATGCGCGCTGCCGGCGCCGGCATCGGCGCCTTCTATTGCCCTACTGGCGTCGGCACGCCACTTGCCGACGGCAAGGAAACCCGCATCATCGAGGGTCACGAATACGTCCTGGAATACCCCATCCACGGCGACTATGCCCTCATCGGCGCCTACCGCGCCGACCGGCTAGGGAACCTGGTGTACCGCAAGACTGCCCGCAACTTCGGGCCCGTCATGGCCACCGCCGCATCCACAGTCATCGCCGAGGTTCATGACGTTGTGGAGATCGGCTCAATAGACCCGGAAGTCGTGATCACCCCCAGCATCTACGTCGACCGCGTACTGCATGTCGCCGCAATGAACAGGAAAGCGTCGTGACCGACACACTCGAACATCTCGACCGCGGCCCGCTGAACCGTGACGAACTCGCCGCCGCCGTCGCACGGGATATCCCCGCCGGATCGGTAGTCAACCTCGGTATCGGGCAACCTACCACCGTCGCCGATCACCTATCAGCCGACAGCGGGGTCATCCTGCACACCGAGAACGGCATGCTCGGTATGGGGCCCGAAGCGCACGGTGAACAGATCGACACCGACCTCACCAACGCAGGCAAGATTCCCGTCACCGAGCTGCCTGGCGCCGCCTACTTCCACCACGCCGACTCATTCGCCATGATGCGCGGAGGCCACCTCGACGTCTGCGTAATGGGCGCGTTCCAGGTATCTGACCACGGTGATCTAGCCAACTGGAGCACCGGAGCCTCCGACGCGATACCTGCAGTCGGAGGTGCCATGGACCTCGCCATCGGTGCCAAATCCGTCTACGTCATGATGTCGCTGTTCGCCAAAGACGGAGCACCCAAGCTGGTCAGCCATTGCAACTATCCGCTCACCGGAAAGCGCTGTGTCCGGCGCATTTACAGCGACGTGGCCATCATCGACATCGACGCCGACCACGGCGCCGCCGTACTCCAAACCTTCGGCGTTTCAGTGGCTGAGCTGCAAGACAAACTCGGCATCCCCCTGCGCGCGAGCGGCCTCGTTCGATGACGCGATCATCGCCGACCACTCAGCCACGGCTGGGATAACACCACAATCCACGGCGTTTGACGACCGTTACCGAAGCATCGACGGCGGCCGAGAGATGATGCGATCGGTCGAGGCGTCGGTGGGGTCAGACAACGAGCGAGCGCAGGTCAAGGCTTCCACCGCTACACCGCTGAATCGACAGTGTGCCGACGGCCAGAAGTGCTGGCGGTCTGGATAGCAGTCGACTGCGCGAGCACGTAATCACGGTGAGGTTGTCAGTGTCGGCGGTCGCGGCGCAGCGAATCACGGGCGAGTGCACGGAGTCAGCCCGAGAGACCCCGTCAAGGCCCTCTCCCGGCAGCTATGCGCGCGCCATGACCATCCGCTGAATCTGGTTTGTGCCTTCGTAGATTTGAGTGATCTTGGCGTCACACATGTAGGGTTCGACGGGGAAGTCGGTGGTGTAGGCATAGCCGCCGAACAGCTGTACGGCGTCGGTGGTGACAGACATGGCGACGTCGGAGGCGAAGCATTTCGATGCTGAGGCCAGGAACCCGAGATTTGGTTCGCCGCGTTCAGCGCGGGTGGCGGCGGTATACACCAGCAATCGGGCCGCTTCGATGTTCATCGCCATACCGGCGAGCATGAACTGCACGGCTTGAAAGTCGCTGACGGATCGGCCGAATTGCTTGCGTTCCTTGGTATAAGTGATCGCAGCGTCGAGGGCGCCTTCGGCGATACCGATGGCTTGGGCTCCAACGTCGGGCGGGTGTGCTCAGTTGAACCGCGATGTCAGCAGTCAAATCCAGTACAGCGTCGAACGTCGCCTTCGAATGCTCGGCGAATCGTTCCCGCCCGCATAGGGACTCCACATCAAGCCATTCGTAGAGCAGGAAGTTCACATCTCGCGGGTTCAGCACCGGGACATCGCTATCCACTCGCAGTTTCATGTGTCAGATTCCCGTCTGTGGGGGTCGGTCGTGGCGTGGCGCGCGATGTCTTGCAGTTCCTGTAGGTGGTCCTGGTAGATGCTGCGAGGCGTAGCTGAGTACTTCGTGCACAGGAATGCCGCTGCGGCGGTGGCGATTCCGTGCTGTCCGCCGTTGCCCATGAACTTCGTGTTCGATCCGGCGACGTGGGTGACGCTGATGTGCTTGCCGGCCACCATCAAATTCTCGATATCGACCGAATACAGGCATCGGAACGGAATGTCGTAGGGCTGCTCGTCTCGAGTGTCCCAGATCCAGTTTTTCAGCCGGAAGTCGTACTTCTCATCGCCCGGGTAGTGCAGGCAGAACGCTCCGGAGTTCTGCACGACGGCGTCAGGAAAGAGCTTATGACTGCGGATATCGGTCTCGGTGAGGGTGTAGTCACCCACGTAACGCCGGTACTCACCTTGAGCGGGAACATAAGCAACCCAGTCCAATTCGAGGTTGGCATACTCATCCGGTTCAAGGTGCTTGACGTTGGCGAAGGTGCCGTAGATCGCGCACAGCAGATGATCGCGGATCGCCTCGCCGTTGGTGTAGGGGTCCAGCCACTGGCCGTACTCCCAGAAGTGCGTGAGGTGCTGGGTCATCCGGCGGCGGACGGTCGGATCGGGCATGCGGAATGGGCCGGCGACCGGTCCTGGTCCGTTCTCGATGCCGGGTTTGGTGAGTTGTCCGCGCAGATCGGCGAAATCCTTGGCCACATCGCTCGCCCAGGGCACCGCCGGGAAGGGCGCCGGCGCGTCGGCCATACGGGTGCGAAAGAAAACGGTGTTGCCGTGGTGCATGTCGTCACCGTGTTCGGGGGCGAGGCTCTCGTCGAACTCGTCGTGGGCTTCTTGTCCGAAGCGGGTTTGGGCTCCGGACAGGATGCCGAGTAGGGCGGTGCCGGTGCAGTCGATGAAGATCGGTGCGGTGTAACGGTATTCGCGTCCGCTGCGGGCGGCGCGGGCATCGATCGAGGTGATTCGCCGGCCATCTGCGGCAGCGTCGTAGACGGTCTGCTCCATGACGACGGTCGCGTTGGGTTCGGATTCGAGGAGACGTCGGGCGTGCAGGTCACCGTCTGGGTTTCGTTGGGACAGTTCGTCGATGACGGGGCCGGTTTCCCCACGGGGACTGAGGCCGATTTCAACGCTGGCATTTCCGCCGAGGTAGGGGCGGTCCTGGATCAGTGCGACCCGGCAGCCTAGGCGAGCCGCAGTCAAGGCGGCGGCTACTCCGGTGATGCCGCCGCCGGCGATGACGACGTCGAATTCGCCTGCGGGAGTGGGTTCGTCGGGGAGCCCGCGCAGGCGGCGGCGCCACGATCGGGCATCGGTGCCGGCTCCATCAGGTGGGGGTGTGTCGTTGTGGCCCAGAAAGATGGCGTCGCAGCGGCCGTCGAAGCCGGTCAGGTCGTGCAACGTAATGGTGGCATCGCCGGCATCAAGGTCGACGATACCGGCTGGCTCCCAGGACCAGTTCTGCCCGTTGGCGCCGAATTCGCGATCCACGGCGACACCGTTGATGATCACCTGAAACCGTCCGGGGTGATGGGCGGGCACCCAGTCCTTGGCCCGCACCCACAGGTGGTACCGCCCCGCTGAAGGGATTTCGATGGTGGTGCTAGCGTCCGCGACGGGCCGGCCGAGGCCGTGGGCCAACAGGTACGGCGAGCCCATCTCGTGGTCGAACTGGGAATCGAGCAACCACCCGCCGTACTCATCAAAGTCCTCGGCCTCCAGCAGAATCCCCACAGCGTCAGCAGATTTCGTACTAGTCATACGCACTCCCCTTATCAGATGTCTGAATTGCCGATGAGGCCATGGCAACGCTCTTCCAGGGCACGAACGACCTGGCGCAGCGGCTCGAACGCGGGGTTGGTTGTCTCGCCGCGCGCGAATCGGTAGTAGACCTGCTGGGCTATCACGGCAATCCGGAACAGCCCGAAGATTTCGTAGAACCGCCACTGTTGCTCGGTGACGTTCAAACCCGTTCGGGCGAGATAATATTCGACGATTCCGGCACGAGTGAGCATGCCGTCGGCGTTGCTCGGCTGCTGACGGAACTGAGCAGCCGCAGGGTCGTCATCGGCTTGGATCCAGTAGCCCAGTGCGCTGCCCAGGTCCATCAGTGGATCACCGATGGTGGCCATCTCCCAGTCCAGGACTCCGATGACGCGCAGCGCATCCTGCGGGTCCAGAACGAGGTTGTCGAGACGAAAGTCGTTGTGGATCAAACACAACGCGCGGTCGGCTGGTTGGTGGGTGTGCAGCCACGCCATGATCGGCTCGAACGAGTCCGCGTCGCCGGTGCGGGCCCGCCGGTAGCGGTCGGACCAACCACCGACCTGGCGTGCGACATAGCCCGGGCCACGGTTGAACTGCTCCAGCCCCGCCGCGCTCACGTCGATCGCGTGCAGCTCGACGAGTCGGTCGACATAGGCGCGGCTCAGTTCACCAGCGTGAGCCGGCGAGAGTTGGAGGTCATCGGGAAGGTCGCGGCGCAGGATGCGGCCGTTGAGGCGCTCCATCACGTAGAACTCCGAGCCGAGGACCGAGGCGTCGTCGCAGAACGCGATCATCTCGGGCACATAGCCGTAGACAGGTTTGAGCAGACGCTGCACGTCGTATTCGCGCCGCATATCGTGAGCGCTCTTGGCTTTACTGCCGTGTGGTGGACGCCGCAGGATGACGTCGCGTTCGGGGTAGCGCAGCAGATAGGTCAGGTTGGAGACACCGCCGCTGAACTGGCGCACTTCAGGCTCACCGCTGAGGCCTGCAACGTCGGGGGCGTGGCGGCGCAGCCACGCGGCGACGGCGGTGGTATCGAAAGCGTCCTCGCCGCGGACGTCACGCGTGGGGTCGAGGTCGACCGGGGTATCGCCTGTCATGACGCGACCGTGTCGGCGTGCTTGGCGAGTTCGATGCGGGCGACCACGCCGCGGTGCACGGCATCGGGGCCGTCGGCGAATCGCACCGCGCGGGCTTGCAGCCAGAGCGCTGACAACGGGGTGTCCTCGGACAGTGCCGCACCGCCGTGCAGTTGCATCGCCATGTCGATGACGTTTTGGGCCATGGTGGGGACGGCCACCTTGATTTCGCTGACGGCGCCGATCGCCGCCGGGTCGTTGGTGTCGAGCAGCCAGGCCGCGTGCAGCACGAGCAGCCGGGCCTGGTTGATGGCGATGCGGGCGTCGGCGATGCGTTCCCGGTTGCCGCCCAGGTTGATGATGGGCTTGCCGAAAGCGGTACGGGCGATGGCCCGTCGACAGGCAAGCTCCAGCGCCAGTTCGGCGGCTCCGATCAACCGCATGCAGTGATGGATGCGGCCGGGACCGAGTCGGCCCTGCGCGATCTCGAATGCGCGGCCCGGTCCGGCGATCACATTGGACAGCGGTACCCGCACATCGGTGAGACGAATCTCGGCGTGGCCGTAGGGCTCGTCGTACCAGCCCATGGTTGGCAGCATCCGAATCACTTCGACACCATCGGTGCTGCGCGGGACGATCACCATCGAATGTCGCTGGTGCCGGTGCGCGTTGGGGTCGGTCACGCCCATGAAGATCATCAGCTCGCAGTCGGCGTGACCGATGCCGGTGGACCACCATTTGGTGCCGTTGAGTACTACCTGGTCGCCGTCGATGGTCGCGGTGGCCTGCATGTTGGCCGCGTCCGAGGACGCCACCCCCGGTTCGGTCATCAGGAACGCGCTGCGAATCCTGGCATCCAGCAGTGGTTCGAGCCACTGCTTCTGTTGGATGTCGTCGCCGTAGCGCAGCAGGACCTCGGCGTTGCCGGTGTCGGGGGCGTTGCAGTTGAACACCACGGGAGCCAACAGGGAGCGGCCCATCAGTTCGGCCAGGGGCGCGTAGTCGACGTTCGAGAGTCCCGCACTGCCGCTGGTGCCGAACTTCCCGGCGTAGGAATCACCGTGTCCGGCAGGCAGAAAGAGGTTCCACAGTCCCACCGAACGTGCCTTGCTCTGCAGGTCGAGCATCAGCGGCAACGGTGCCCACTGGGTACCGTCCTGGCGAGCCACGGCCAGTGTGGCGTGGTAGTCGCGTTCGATGGGACGGATCTCGGTGTCGATGAAATCGCGCACGCGGGCGGCGAGTTCGGCGCCGCGCGGTGAAGGTGACAGCAGCATGCTGGTCGTTTCTTTCGGTGAGAAGGGTCAGGTGATCCGGTTGACCATCGACAGCGGCAGGTGTTGCATTGCGGTCGCGATGGGCACCCACGGCCAAGCAGGGACGATGGCGGTATCGGGCTCTTTGTCGATGGCCTGGGCCAGCGCTCGGCACCCGGTCTGTGCGTCGACCATGAAGGGCGCATGGACCTGCTCGTTGAGTTCGGTGCGGATGTAGCCGGGAAACAGGGTGGTGATCTGAATATCGCTGCGCCCGTTCAGCTCTGCGCGTAGACCCTCAGCGATCATCGCCAAGCCGGCCTTGCTGGCGGCGTAGGCCGTCATCGAGCGCCGCATGCCGCGGAAGGCGCTGACCGAGGACATCACGACCAGGTGCCCGGATCCCTGCCATCGGAAGATCTCCATGGCAGCCTCGATCTGCGCCAGTCCGGCGATCAGATTGGTCTGCAAGGTGGCCAGATTCTGGTCGAAACCGCCGGTGCCCAACGCTTTTCCCAGTCCGATCCCGGCATTGACGATGACGCGATCAATGCTGCCCATCTCGTCGGCGAACCCGCGAAAAACATCGAAGACGCTGGTGTGGTCGGTGACATCCAGTGCTTTGAGATGCACGGTCGTTGTGGGGTTCGATTGCGTCAGTTCGGCGGCCAGCGCCTCAAGTCGCTCGGTGCGGCGCGCGCACAATCCCAATGTTGCACCACGGGTAGCGAATTCGCGTGCCAGGCCGCTGCCGAGTCCGGAACTGGCCCCGGTGATCAGGATGTTCTGACGTTTCGCTTTCGCCATGTCAGTTCGACTCTCGGGCGGCGACGTCGGCGAGCCGGTCCAGCGTCGCGGTCATTCCGGCGCGTAGGTGCGCGGTGCGGTCGGGAACACCGACGGCGCTTTGCACCCACCGGACTGGCGCCATCTGGGCGTCGCTCTTGCGCATGGTTTCGGTGACGGTGGTTCCGCCATCGACAGGTGTGAAGTCGTAGCGCCAGTACGTTTGTGACGGCCAAGCCACGGAGAAGGCGAAGCTGCGTCCCGGCTGATTCTCCACAACTCGGCAGGTAGTCGACCACCGGTAGAACGGGCCGATGTTGTTGCTGCCCTTGAATGTTTCACCCTTGGTGAGCCAGCGGGCCGAGCGGGTCTCCGGACTCAGCTCACCCATGCGGGTGATATCGGAGACGATCGCGTGGAGCCGGTCTGCGGGGGCCGCGATGGTCTTGCTGACGGTCACCGACAGTTGGGCGCGGTCGTCGAGATCGGCGATCAGCCGGCGGGTCAGCGGTCCGGCGGACGCCGGGTTCTGTCCGGTGTAGAGATTGCGGTCCACGACGACATACGGCCGAAGGGGCAGTGCGCCTTTGATGTAGTGCGCCCCTTCGTCCACGAGGCGATCTTCGAGAAACCAGGGTGCTTTCTTGGCGAATCGGTTGAATGCCTCTTCACGGTTGGACAGCGCGGTCATCGTGTACCCGGCGAACGGCCAGGTACCGTCGGGCTGCACGGCGGCCAGCAGCGCGGCCGGACCATGGCACAGCAAGGCCAGGGGGCGACCGGATGCCAGTCGCGCGGCCAGCAGTGCACCCGAGTCGGTGTCGACCGCCAGGTCCTCCATCGGGCCGTGACCGCCCGGGTAGAAGACAAGATCGTAGTTGTCGTGGTCAACCCGCGAAAGCACAAGCGGCGCAGCCAGATCAGCATTGAGTGTGTCCAGATACGCCTTGTAGCGGCGAGTCTTCCCCGGGGTTCCCCCGGCAAGTCCGAGGCTGAGCCGGTCGATGGTGGGCTGTTTTCCACCGGGGGTCGCGATGTCGATGTGCCAACCGGCTTCGGTGAGGATCCGGTGCGGTTCGGCGAGTTCTTCGGCCCAGTAGCCGGTGGGGTGTTGGGTGCCGTCCAGCAGCGTCCAGTGGTCGGCGGCTGACACGACGAGCAATGCTTTCTTCATGGGGTACTCCTGGCTGCGGTCATCGGCGGATCGGTGACGTTGAACATGGGTCAGTCCTCGAGGAGCAGCGCTCGCACGGGACAGCTGTCGATTGCTTCTTGGACGTCGTGGCGGCGGTCTTCGTCGGGCGTGGGATCGAGAACGTGGACGAGGCCGTCGTCGCCGACTTCGAAGATGTCTGGTGCGGCGGCCTCACACATGCCGATTCCGTCGCACTTGCCGGCGTGCAGAGCGATCTTCATCAGCTGGCCTTCCAGTCGAAAGTGGTTGCGTGGGCTAGTGAATGGGCGAGGGAGGGCCCGGACTCGTCAGGCAGGTCGGCCCCGGGCCACAGCTGCCACGGGTGGCGCTGCGAGACCCGGTCCCGCTGGTACGCCAGGACGGCCCGTCCCAGCGCGGCGTCAAAGGCGATGCGGTGTGGGCCGGGTCCGATCCACCGACCTGCCAGCGCGTGTTGAACGATCGGATCGGTGGGCAGCGTGACACGGACGGCGATGTACCCTTCCCCGTCGCGGGCCGCGATGGATGCCATCACCCCCTCGTCGGCGCTGACGATCTGGGTGGCGCCCAGACCCGGTGCCCGGGATGACGTTCCGTGCACAGCCAGCACTGCCGGCGCACCGAACAGCCGGGACTGCCACAGCGGCAGCGAACGCAGATAGCGGTCCAATGTCGCGGCGTCGCGGTTCCCGGTCCACATCTTGCTCGTCATAGACAACGCGTCGGCGGTTGTCGGCCAGCTCATCCCGCCCAGCGCGAGCTGAATTTTCCCTGCCAGCTGGCGCGAACTGCCTTGTTGCGCCCATTCGAGCCCAGTGAGCATCGTGGCGCGCACGTCCCCGATTTTGGTACTCCCGGCGCCCTCACCCTGGGCGCACCAGCGCGCCTCCTGCGGCATCAGGGCGCTGGCGTTGGACAAGTGGGTGCACCCGGTGGGCTCGACAAGGGCGTACGTCGAGAAGGCGTCGCCGCCGCGCCGAGCGTGAAACCCGCCTGCGAGCGTCACCCCTAGTTCTCGCGACAACAGTCGCAACATCTGAAGTGGGGCACCGTCCACGGGCCGCACCGCCGCGGGTACTCCGTCGTAGCTCTGATTACCCACTGTCAAACCGGAGGGCAGTACTACCAGGTCCGGCCGGTGTTCGGCGACGGCCGCACGTACCAGTTGTTCGATGTGTTCGAGTTCGGTCTCGGGGCAGTGGCTACGTGATACTGGTTGCACGGCAACGATGTTCATGGTTTGGACCATGATTAGACTCCGATCTCGGCGGTTGCAGTTGCCTGCGCGTGGCTGGGCGGTGCTGTCTCTGTGTTGGGCGTGGCCGCGTCGTTGGCGGCGCGGGCGACGGGACGTACCGGCGCTGGGGGTGTCGGGTCGGCGTTGTCGCTACCGAAAACATCGCGGGTGCAGCGGAAGTCGGTGCTCTTGGTCTGTCGGCGCAATTCGAACTGGGTACGGACATCCATCAGCAGGTCGCGCACCCCCTGAGCGCTGAGGAGCTCCGCAGTGTTGTGGCGTAGGGCGCTCGCGGTTCCGGCGACGATCCGAGGTCCGGTGAGGACTTCGGTGATCGATCGTGCTCGCCCGAACACATCAGTGAAATCGGGACGTTGCAAGCCTTTACGCCCAGAGCGGCGGATGGCACCCGACAACACCGGTGGGACGGTCCGGACCTGGGTTTCGATATTGCCAAAGTGATAGGCGTGCAGGCACTCTCGGTCTCGTTCGTGCTCCCATTCCCGGGTGGCCTGATCGATCTCCCATGACGAGCCCAATCTGGTGCCGAGCATTTCGGCCAGCCGCCGCCCTGACCAGAGGGCATCGCGTTGGCCCTGGCCGATCACCGGGTCTTTGAAGTGGCCGGCGTCGCCGATGAGGACCCAGCCCGGCCCGCTGGAGGCCCGGAAGTACGAGGTGGTGTCGCCGGTGGCGCGCAACCCGCTCAGGTTCTCGGCTCCGCGGCACCGTTCGGCCATGCCGGGGTGCACGGCGAGCTTGCGATCCCAATAGCCCTCGGGGTCCTTGCTGGCTTCGGCCGCTTCCTGCGCGGGGCCCATGAACAGCATGAGCATCCGGCCCGCCGGCGTCGAGGGAAATAGGAACGCCATCGAATCCTCATCGCGCCATTGGTGGATGGTCTGCCCGGCTTGGGTGCCGAATTGGGGGTCGTCGCCATAGCGGAAGACCAGTGCGCGGCCGTTGCGTGACGCACGGTAGGGGGCGAATGCTCCGACCTGGGCGGCTACCGAGGATCGGCGCCCGTCCGCGCCGATCACCAGCTTGGCCATCAGGTCGAACTGATTGCCGTCACGGTCGGCGTAGCGCACCCCGCATGCGCGTCCGCCGCGCCACAGCACTTCGACGAGGCGGTGGCGCTCGCGGACGTCGGCGCCGGCGGCGCGCGCCGCGTTGACCAGCTCGACGTCCTGCAGGATGCGCGGCACGCACAGGCAGTAGTCGATCGGCCCGGCCGGTCGCCAGCGCTCCAGGATTCGTGATTCGTCGGGCCGCCCGTGGTTGACCACTAGTTGCATCCAGGGCGAGCGCGTGGGGTTGTGGCTCAGGATGCCGGGCAGGGCACCCATTCGGCGGATCTCATTGATGCCGTCCGGAAACAACAGATGCGTCGACAGTTGGTCGGAGGGAAATGACGAGCGGTCCAGCGCGACGACATCGAGGCCGGCCCGCGCCATGTGCGCTGCAGCCGAGGCCCCGGCCAGTCGCGCTCCGATGATCACCACGTCGCAGGACTCTGGGGTTGATGTAATGCCGGTCACAACCGAGTACATTATCGAAGCAGCTTCAGTTTTGCAATAGCAGTCGTTTATGAATCCTATTCACAAACGAACGATGTAGGCTTCCCATGTCAGCCGAGGAGCAGTGAGGGGTAACCGAATGACCGAGATCGCGGCCAGGCCATCGATGTCGCCTCGGATGGCCCGCAAGCGCGAGCAGGCCCGGGAGCGCATTCTTGACGCTGCCGAGGAACTCTTCTCGGCTGCCGGCCTCAAGAGCGGCCGGATTGAAGACCTCGCGGAAGCGGCGGATGTGTCCGTCGGCGCGATCTACAGTCACTTCGGCGATAAACAAGGCATCGTTGTGGCCCTGGCGGAGCGCGCTATTCGTCAGTTCGGCGAGGTACTCGAACAGACGTTGTCGACCGACGGTGGCGAGCCGCTCGAAAGGGTGATGGCTGTGGCCGACCTGTACGCACGGTTCTGCATCGAACATCGTTCGGCGTTCCAATTCGTGATGGCCACCAGTGCCGATGCAGCCAGTGGCAACGCAGCGGATCTCAATGCCTTGGTCGAAGCCGAGCGGCAGATGCTGGGTGCCTTTCAAGATGCCATCCAGGCTGCCATCGACGCTGCGCAGATCAACGGTGATTTCGAGGCGGCGGCAACGGCGCGGTTCCTGTGGGGCGCGTGGAACGGGGTGTTCGCGCTGGCGCTGCGGAGCGACGGCCTGGCCCTCGGCGAAGATGAGGTGGTCGCGGCGCTGGACTTGGGTCGTCGGTTGGTCAACGAGGGCCTCACTGCGCCCTCGTTCCGTGACAGTGACGGCCGGTCGCTGTCCCATGTCGCCGATTCGCTGCACGTGTCGCGGGCCCGGCCCCGCTAGCGCTTCGCGCCGCACTCGAGCCCGAGGCGGCGTCAACCCTGTCTGCGATTGACCGGCCCGCGCGCGGGAAGATGCCGTCAGTTGGGATCGATCCCTGCGTTCCGCTGAACCGGTTTGGGCCGTGTCTGCGCGATCAGAGGGCAGGCCGAGCGGCCGGCGGTCGGCGACGAGATAGGCGATGGAAGGCGTGGCTGAGTTTCCTGGTGATGACAGCGGGAACGGCAAAGACGGCCAGTGCCAACGATGGTCGCTGAAATTCCAGTTCGAGGCCGAACTCCTTCATCACGCTCGGCGTCATGAGCGGAGAGGGCCATTGGGTGATGTCCATGTACGTTTGGTCGAGGACGACCTTGCCGTCTTCAAGGGTCAGGACCACGCAGAACGGACTGCTCCAGCCTTCGCCACGTCCTTGATCGGTGAGAATGCCTTGGCAGACAACGATGTTGCCGACGGCGATCAGTCGCTCCGCGCCGCCGTGCCGTTGTGGAGCCGCTTGATGGATGGCCTTTTCAAGGCCGACGAAGGTGCCGTGACCGTGGTAGGTGAACGCACCCTTGACCTCCACGCGGCAGTCAGGTGCGTAGCACTCTTTCACCATCTGCGTTGCGTCACAGTTGTACAGCTCACCCCACCGAACGGCCGTGCGTAGATTGCGGACTTCTTCGTCGGTGAAGACCGATACGATCGTGGCGCCGTATTCCGCTGCAGCCAAGGTGATTTCGTCAATCTCTGTTTGTGTGGGCATGGCTTTGTGACTCCTTTGCCGTGGACTGGTCTGTTTCGTGGATGATCAACCGCGCGTGGCGACGGGCCTCAGGTCTGGCGCTCACCGGGACCAACGGCCAGGGTGCGGTTCAATTTGTTGAGCTGGCGGAATGGGAGTGGCGGAGCGGAACCCACGGCTCAGATTGCTCACCCTTGATCAGCCGCCGTTCCAGGAGCACCGCCACACGCACTGCGGTCTGAGGCATCAGCCGCGTGAGCAGATCGACTGCGAGGGCATCGTTTCCGACTCGAATACGCGCCCGTTGCTTCTCGACCCCGTCAACGATGATCTGGGCAGCTTTGTCCGGAGCCAACTTGAGTAGCTTGGTGTCGTAGGTCTTTTGCCGAGCTTCCTGGGCGGCGGTGATCTGACCTCCGGTTTGTCGGGCCAGCTCAACCGAACTGGCGGCGATGTTGGTGGCGACGCCACCGGGGTGAACCACGGTGACTTTCACCGGGGTGCGTTCAAGCAGCATCTCGGCGCGTAACGACTCGGTGAAACCCCGTACGCCGAATTTGGCTGTGCAGTAATGGGACAGACCGGGTTGGGCGAGATACCCGTTGAGACTGGAGATGTTGACGACGTGACCGTCGCCGGACGCGATGAGATGCGGGAGGAAGGCCAACGTCCCGTTGATGACGCCATTGAGGTTGACGCGCAGCACCCGCTCGTAGTCGCGCCACGCGCTCGCGGCCACCGGCGAGGTGAAGCTGATGCCGGCGTTGTTGTACACCTGGTGCACGGTCCCGAAATGTTCGGCAACCTCAGCTGCATACTCGTGCAGCCGTTCGGGGTCGCCGACATCTACCGACGCAGTGTGCACCGGCCCTCGGCACAGGCCGGCGGTTTCTTTCAATCCGTCCGGGTTGACGTCGCAGCAGGCCACCTGCGCACCACGTCGGCTCAGTTCAACGGCCAGTGCTCGCCCGATCCCGGACGCTGCACCCGTGACGACGACGGTCTTGGCGTTTACGGGATTCTTCATATGTGCGGCTCCTTCGCTGCTCGGCGTTGTCCGGGACTAAACCGAGCCTGTCCAGTTGGGGGCTCTGGCGACTCAGTTGGGTCGGTCGTCTGTACGACATCGACTATGCAGTGAAAGCGATCACTTGCGCGAGCGCGATATGCACCACGATCATCATGTGGTGGTGCAACATGAACCTCAGCAATGGCCCGTGGTGTCTGACCGGTGCCGGCAGTTGATCCGTCAGGGCGCGCTCACCATTCTCGATCCGGAAGCGAGCTTCGTCGCGGATCTGCAAGCCGCCTCGCTCAGCGGCGACAACATGCGTGTGATCGCCCGAGATCCTGTACTGGCCGAAGGATCCCGACTGACCACCACCGCCAATGTGATGCATTGGGCTACTGCCAATGTCGAGAATCCGGGCGAGAGGGTACGCCCGCTCCTTGGCCCGGCGGCCTTGGCGTCGGCGCGCGACATGGTCCGGCGCGGCCTGGACAAAGACGCGCTCGAGTCCTACCGCAAAGCCCAATCGTTGGCGTGGCAACTTTGGCTCGGTCTTTGTTTCGAGCTGACCGATGATCCAGTTCAACTCAGAGAAGTACTTGAGGTCACCTCCGTGTCGATCTCAAGTTTCATCGACGACACGATTACCGCGATATCGGCACGGATGGATGCCGAACGCGACGACCTCACGCGCGGCACCCACGCCGAACGGCGCGCCGTGCTTGCCCTTCTACTCGAAGGTGCGCCGATCGACCCGGGCCGGGCGCAGCGGCAGTTGAGCTATCGCTTCGCCGGCGACCACACCGCCATCATCGTGTGGGGGCCGCCCGGAACCGATGCCCACACACTTGAAAAAGTTGCCGAGTCGGTCATGATCGCCACTGGCGCCGAGCGGCGCCTCACCATCGTCGCAGGCGCGAGCGCCCTGTGGCTCTGGGTGCCACGAGCGGTGTCGGGCACCAGCGCCCTACGTGCCGTGGTCGACCGTCACCCTGTCGTCCGAATAGCCTTGGGCCGGACCGCTTCTGGACTGGACGGATTCCGCAGCACCCACCTCGAAGCAGCGACCACCCAGCGCATGCTCGACGCGTTGCGGACGCATCGGCGCGTCGCCAGCTTCCGCGACGTGCAATTCGTCGCGCTGCTGAGCCACGACACAGCCAGCGCCGATGAATTCATCGCGGACACACTAGGTGCCCTCGCCGAAGCCGAATCGGAGCTTCGCGAATTAGTTCTGACCTACATCCGCGACGGGTGCAATACCTCGTCGGCAGCCTCGCGCCTCTACATCCACCGCAACACAGTGGTTCGGCGATTGGCGCAAGCCGAAGCACTTCTGCCCCGCCCCTTGAACGAGAATCTGATTCAAGTTGCTGCCGCTCTGGAACTGCTCGCCTGGCATGGCGGCAGCCCCTGAGTTCACACGAGAGCACTACCGTTCTGGGGCGGTAGAATTCGCGATCCCGCGGGCAACGACAGTCTCGAAGACATCGAGCAGATGCGCGAGCACGTAGCGCGGAGTCGAGTTGCTACTAGCGCGACCGGCGAGCGAGAGAATCCCGCTGCACATGGCCCACAGTGCTGGAGCCGTGGTTTCGGGATCGAGGTCGGCTGAGATGGTGCCGGCGGCGATACCCTCGCGCAGCGCAGTGGTCAGCTGGGTCATGTGCGCGGCGATGAGGTCATCGATCTGGGCGAGCATGTCCGGGTCGTGTGGCGGGCTGGTCATCAACCGGAACTGGTGGGGTCGCTCGCTGGCAAACCGCGTGTACGCGGCCAGCGCGGCACGGATGCGCTCTTCGGGCGATGCCGACAGGGCATATGCGGGGTCGACGTAGGCGCGATTCTCTTCCACGGCGCGCTGCGCGACAGCCAGCAGTAGCGCGCTCCGATTCCCTACCCGGTTATAGATCGTCTGCACGACGACATCGGCTCGTTCGGCAACCGCGTCGAGCGTGACGCCCTGGACGCCCTGCTCGCTCAACAGTTCTTCTGCGGCGCCGATGATCCGAAGCCGCGCAGCTTCCGCGCGGCGTTCCCGTCGCCCGGCGGGTACTGGTTCGGCCATAGGGACACTTTACACACCTTCCATTGTTGGTATATAGTTCCAACATCAATATCAGCATCCAACTTTAAGGAGTTGCGGCGTGGAAGCAGATCAAGGCGCGTTCGAGACCCGGTTCGACTCCGGCGATTCCTATTGCGCGGCAACCATTTACCTTCCCGATGGCGCAGGCCCGCACCCAATGATCGTGATGGGCCACGGCCTGGGATCAGTGCGCCAAATGCGGATGCCCGCCTATGCCGAACGGTTCGTCGCCGCCGGCTACGCATGCCTCTCATTCGACTACCGGCACTTCGGTGGCAGCGGAGGTAGCCCCCGGCAGCTACTCGACATCGACCGCCAGTTGCAGGACTGGAACGCGGCAGTCGAGTTCGCCCGCACCCTGCCAGATGTCGACCCCACCCGAATTGCTTTGTGGGGCACTTCTTTCGGTGGTGGACATGTGCTCCTCACCGCGGCACGCGACCCGCGGATCGCGGCCGTGATCGCCCAGTGCCCATTTGTCGACGGCCCAGCCTCAGCCCTGTCAAGCAACCCAGTGTCCGCACTGAAGGTCACCGCGCTCGCCGTCCGCGACCTCATTGCCGCCTGGCGGGGACGCGCCCCGGTCATGGTGGCCTCAGCCGGACGGCCAGGGCAGGCGGCCCTGATGGCAGCACCGGACTGCTACGACGGCTACCTCAACCTCGTCCCCGCAGACGCACCGTTCGAAAACCAGGTCGCGGCCCGGTTTGGCTGGCACATCACCATGCACCGCCCGATCAAGGAAACACCGCAGATCGCGGCACCGACATTCTTCGCAATCTGTGAGCGAGACACGGTGGCCCCCGCAAACGCGGCGCAGAAAGCCGCTGCCGCAACACCATTGGGCGAGGCCAAACTCTACGACATCGGCCATTTCGACATCTATGTCGGCGACGCATTCGAGAAAACCATCGTCGACCAGATCGACTTCCTGCAGCGCCACATCCCGACCGGAGTGTCGGCATGAGCGGCTGGGAGCTGGCGGGGCGAACGGTCGTGATCACCGGTGCCGGCGGCGGACTCGGATCCAATCTGGCCCAGGCCCTTCGCGCCAAGGGCTGCAACCTCGCCCTGCTCGACCTCGATCTGGATCGCGTCGAGCGGCAAGCCGAGGCCCTTGGCGGGCCGGCTCATGCGCGCGGCTGGCGCGCCGACGTTCGTGACCTCGCAAGTCTGGAGTCAGCGTTTGCCGACGTCCACGCGCACTTCGGGCGAATCGACGTCGCCGTCGCCAACGCGGGCGTCGAGCTGATCCAGGCGGTAGCCACTGGCGACCCGACGGCATTCGAAGCGCTCATCGACATCAATCTCACCGGTGTGTGGCGCACGCTGCGCACGGCGATTCCCTATGTGAAGGCGCAACGCGGCTACCTGCTTGCAGTGTCCTCGATGGCCGCGTTCATCCACTCTCCGCTGCAGTCGGGCTACACGGCGAGCAAGGCCGGGGTGTGGGCCATGAGCAACTCCATGCGCCTGGAACTGCGGCCGCATGGGGTGGCCGTGGGCACGCTGCACCCGACGTTCTTCAACACCCCGATGCACGAGGAGATGTTGCAGAATCCCGCCGGCGAGGTGCTGTGGGGCGGGCATCGCCGCGCACCGTTCAAGATGGTTCCGCGCGATGACGTCATCGCCGCCGGGGTTAGGGCCATCGCACGTCGATCCAAGACTGTCACGGTGCCGCGGGACAATACCGTGGCGGCCATCGCCCCCGGCGTGCTTCGCGGCGTGATCGGCCGGTTCGGATTCTCCGACAACACAATCCAGCGAGCTAGCGAGCTCAGCGCCGCATATGTCGGGACCAAAGATCTGACCGTGTAAGGGCGGCGGCGGGCGATTGCTGGGCCGCCGCAAGCGGTGTTCGTATCGCGAAAATTCAGCACTTAAGGGTCGGGGCCACTGGTGGGTGTGTCGGTGACGTCTCACGCGCGCAAGCTGGTGTCAGACGCTGGATTCGACTGTACTGGTCGGTATTTCGCGGACGCCCATGAAGGAAGCGAATCGCTTCTCAGTTGGACGCAGTGAGCCCTGGCCCCGCCTCGACGGCGACGTCACGTGCGGTCAATTCCGAGCCACACCGATCGCACACGTGGTGTATTTCGGCATGCCCACCGCAGTCGCGGTGCCGGTACAGCAGGAACGGGCCGTCGGGCGCCATGTACTTATCGCCCCAGGTACGTAGTGCCATCAGAATCGGGTAAAGATCCATGCCCTTGTCGGTCAATCGATACTCGTGGCGGGTGCGGCGCGCGTCCTTGTACGCCGTGCGTTCGAAGATGCCGGCGTCGACCAATTGCGCCAGTCGCTGGGCGAGCACAGCGCGCGAGAGGCCCATCGTGGTTTGAAATTGGTCGAATCGCCGGACGCCTATGAAGGCTTGACGCAACAGGATGAGCGTCCATCGGTCCCCGAGCAGCCCGACCGGACGTGCGATCGAGCATGGCTCGTCGTCCAAGTCGCCCCTCGTCACATCAGAGACGCTACCACTTGCGTTCGTTTCTCAAACTCAGTAATTTGAGTTCGGGATCAGAACTCAGTGTTCCTCCTGAGGGCAGGGCGGCGCCTCGCACTCTGCAAGCTCTCACCACTACCCAACGAAACGAGAACGACATGCCGCTCTATCAGGTGGTTGCCGACAAGGACCTACTCACGGACGACCTTCGTCGCCGGATCGCTGGTGAGATCACGAGGATCCATGTGACCAACACTGGGGCACCGGCGGTTTTCGTCAACGTCCTGTTCCAAGACTCTCCCGCCGGCCATCTCTTCACCGCTGGCGAGCCATCGCGTACCACCATCATCGTCGGCAACATACGGGCGGGCCGTGATCTTGCAGTACGGCAGGCGATGCTGCGTGACCTTGCCGAGATGTGGACCGCGCAGACCGGACAGTCCGGCGGCGAACTGCTGATGGCTATCCAGGAGGTTGACCCCCGGGCGTCGATGGAGGCAGGCCTGATCATGCCTGCGCCGGGGGAGGAGGATTCGTGGTTTGCCGAGCATGAGGATCGGCTCCGCGAACTCGGTCTGACCGCGCCCTGACCACCCCGCCGCGTCCGTCAGCCAGCGGCCTGGCCGTCGGCCGACCAGATTGTTCTGAGCCGGCGCGTCGTTCAACACTCCCGACTTGGGCCAGCCGGCGGATACGATCAGCCATGTCGGGGTTCGATCGTTCTCCCCTTAGCTCCACAGATATTCAGATGGGGGTCTGTGTTCACCGGCCCCCATTTCTGTTGCACGCCCAGCATGGGCATTCGCTTGGAGGTGCGAGTCCCCTGGAGCTGAAGGTGGTTAACTCCGAGTTGATGGCAACTGCGTCACTGTGAGGTGGGGTGGAAAGGAAGCCGGAGACGAAGTCCTGCCCCGAGGGACACGAACCGCACAGAAGGTGGAGTTGATGTTCCGGTTGACCACGAATCTGTAGCAGAGCAGCTTGACCATTGCGTGCGATCCGTGAACCCACACGTTCGGCACCGCATTGCTTAGCCGACCTTTGCATTTGTCGAATTCGACATCATGAACCGTCCCGAGTTTGATGCCGGCTTCATAGTTGAGACGTCGCCGGGTGGGACATCGATTGTTGAGCGTAGTAGGCGCTCTCGTATTCGACGGGTGGGACGTAGCCCAGCAGGCTATGCAGGCGGCGGTTGTTGTACCAGTCGACCCATTCCATCACCGGATACTCGACGTCATCGAGGGTTCTCAGAGGCCCGGTGCGGAACGGGCTGGCGGGCCCGAGTGCTTCGGTCTTGAACAACCCCATCGTGGTCTCGGCCAACGCATTGTCGTAGGCGTCCCCGACGCTGCCGATCGACGCCGCAATCCCCTCCAACACAAGGGTTTCGGCGAAGGCAATCGAGGTGTACTGGGATCCGGCGTCGCTGTGGTGAATCAACCCATCAGTGACCCTGTGGCCCTGGTGATCGCGGCGCCACAATGCCATCTTCAAGGCGGTGGTGACCATCGCGGTGTCTTTGACCGTCGAGACGTGCCAGCCGGTGATCAACCGGGAGAAGCAGTCGATCACCAACGCCACATACACGAACCCTGACCAGGTCGGCACGTACGTGAAGTCGGTGACCCACTTACGATTTGGTGCCGCGGCGGTGAAATCGCGGTCCACCAGATCCGGTGCCCGCGAGGCGTTCTTGTCGGCGATCGTGGTGCGATGTTTTCGGCCTCGAACGATGCCCGAGAGGCCCTCGTCACGCATCAGCCGGTCCACCGTGCACCGGGCAACCTTGATCCCGCTGCGGCGCAGATGCGCGGTCATCTTGCGCCGCCCATACATCCCTTCAGGGGTATCGACCGTGGCCAGCAGAGCGTCGGTCAGCTGGGCATCGGTCACGGTCCGCGCCGCGGGTTGGGCGGTTTTCCAGTTGCGGTAGGTCCGTGGGGCAACCTGCACACCCAGTTCACACAGGGCGTGGCAGATCGACTCGACCCGGTGGCCGGCCGTCCGCATCTGGTCGATGAATCCGCAGATCAGCGGCGGCGCGGGTCGGTGAAAGTCGGCCCGGGACGCGGTGACAACCGTTGGGGCTGTTCCGTTTTCCCGGGCCGCTTCCCGAACCCGGCGTGCACCTTTCAATGCACCGGGCTCTCCACAAGACCCGGTCAGGCTGCTGTGGTGTCCTCCTCGGGGGTCGGCCAGGGCGAGGGGATGACCGCGCCGCGGTAGCGGTAGCGGGTGGTGCCGATCTTCTCCAGATCGATCAGCATCCGGTCCTCGGTGGTTGGCCACCAGCCGCCGCCGCAGTAGCGGCGGCGCAACTGTTTCCAGGTCGATTTGCGGTGTTTTCGGCGCAGCCAACGCCACACCGTCTGCCACGTGTAGTGGCTCAGGTAGGAGAAGGTCGCCGAGGACACCCCGGCCCGGAAATATCCCGCCCAGCCCTGCAGCGTCGAGTTGATCCGGCGCAGCAGGTCATCGAGCGGCTGGCTGGGTTCGACTGTTCGGCGCAGCGTCTTGATCTTCCGTTTGACCGCCAACACGGACTTCGTGGACGGATGAACGTAGACGTAGCTGCAGCTGGTGCCTCGTTTGCGGCGACGCTGGATGTGCCACCCGAGAAAGTCCAGCCCCTCGTCGATGTGGGTGATCAGGGTCTTATCCGGCGACAGACGCAACCCCATCGTCGCCAACACGGCGGCGATGTCCTCCCGTAGTGCTTCGGCCTGGGCTCTGGTGCCCCGCACCATCAGACACCAGTCATCGGCGTAGCGGACCAGCCGAAAGTTCGGCTGCCCGTGACGAAGTCGTCGAGCACGCTCCACCGAGCCGGTGGCCGGACCACCCGACAACCCGGCGATGTGTTCGTCGAGCACCGACAACGCCACATTGGCCAACAACGGCGAAAGAATCCCACCCTGCGGGGTTCCGGCGGTGCTGTCCGCCAGCAGGCCGTCCTCGGTGAAGATGCCCGCCTTGAGGAACGCCTTCACCAATCCCAGGACACGGTTGTCCCCGACGCGTCGACGCACCCGGCCCATCAGGGCCGTGTGGTCGATCTCATCGAAACAGGCCTTGATGTCTCCCTCAACAACCCAGTCGTAACACCGGGGACGTGTTGCGAGGTAACGCACTTCGGCCACCGCATCATGAGCGCGGCGCTTCGGACGGAAACCGTAGGAACACGGCAGGAAATCCGCCTCGAAGATCGGCTCCAACACCAACTTCAACGATGCCTGGACCACCCGATCGGTCACGGTCGGAATCCCCAAGCGGCGCAACGCACCACCGGTCTTGGGGATCATCCGCTCGCGCACCGGCAACGGGCGGAAACTGCGGTCCCTTACCTGCGACCGCAGTTCATCGAGGAACGCCTCGATACCCTGCCCAGCCGTGATGGACGACGCGGTGCGTCGATCGACCCCGGCCGTGGCGGCACCCTTGTTCCCGCTGACCCGATCCCACGCCACCAACATGAACGCGGGATCAGTGACGAGGTTGAACAGATCGTCGAACCGGCGATGAGGATCATCGCGTGCCCAACGGTGCAGCTTGGTCTGGATCTTCAGTACCCGTTGCCGCGCCAGCATCAGCGCCAACTCCAGCTCGTCGGTATTCACCGGCGACATAACGTCATCTCCTGATCTTCCAATTTCCGCACTGCATGTCTTGCTGGCCCCCTTCGCCCTGTGACCGCCTTTCTCGGTCTCCACGGCGGGCACGTCACCGCCCGCGACTACTACGAAGCCTCCGCCCCACCCGAATGCGGTTCCTTGACTCCGAACCCGAGTCGTCACACCCGCCCCGGCTGGCTACCGGAAACGAAATGAACGGTCCCGCAAGGTGGTTGGTTCCCACGTTCACCAGGTCATCGATTGGTCAGGGAGGCGCCCAGCTCTACTCCGGCAGCATCGCCATGGTTACGCCGCAGGCCTTCACCGTGGCCTCCCCACCGCTGGAACTAAACGGCTTCGGAGTCAAACCCCACCCGCTCGGGTTCGTGCACTGCATACCGGCCCATATCCACCAGGTTGGAGCCGGCTTCGCGGTTACGGAGCGTCTGACACTGGTTCGCTTGCGCTGCACCTTCTGACCTTGCTCGACAAGCCCGCACCGTCTGGCAGTACCGGCACGGCTCGCCTTCTCGGGGCCGCTTGCCACCGCTCACCGTCGTTCCCGGCGATCGGCTGCCCCGATGCTTCCTCAGGCCGCTGCGACGACCCAAAGGAGACGGTCTCTCACCGCCTCTCGATATACCCAGCGCCTCGTGGCGCACAGCTCCCGCGCGAAGAAAATCGAGGCCGCCTTCAAAATCTCGTTGGCCTCCCGCAGGTCCCGGACCTCACGCTCAAGGTCTTTGATCCGCTGCGCCTCTGCGGAGGTGACACCCGGGCGCTCGGCCGTGTCGACCTGGGCCTGCAACACCCACCGGCGCAGCGACTCCACACCCACCCCGACCTTCGGGCCGATCGCCTGGCAGGCGGCATACACCGACCGATACTCACCGAGATGATCGAGCACCATCTTCACCGCACGCTCACGCTGCTCGACCGGGTAATGCTTGGACACAATCGCCATCCTTCTCACAGAAGGAAGCGGCATCAAACTCGGGACGGTTCAGAGGGCACGCTCAGTTTGATTAAGGTCTCCGTATCGGGCCACGTCTCTCATCAGTTCGATTCGACCGAGTGTGCTCGTGGCGATGTACTCACCCTGGCTGCGTTGCGTTGCAATCCATGCTTGCAGCTCTGGCGTCTCGGCCTCGGCGATGAGCAGCTTGGTGAGGGCCGAGGTGTCCATGTAAATCACTGCGCGTTACGCATTTCCATGAGGATGTCGGTCAAAGTTCGCGTGCGGGCACGTGCCGGTGTCACGGCGATCGTGTCGAATAGATTCTGCGGACGGCGCGCCGGGATGAGGGAGCCGGACCCGATCAAAGTCTCACGTGTCCAGGTTGCGGCTTGCACGGGGACGAGACACGCAACGAGGCGCCCGTTGCGCGTGACGCCGAGTACTTCACCGGCTTCGACGCGGGCGAGATAGCGAGAAGCGTGTTGGCGTAGTTCTCGGACGCCGATCTCCTCCATACATTCACTGTAGTACCCAATGTGCTACAAGCGAGCCCGTCTATGTTCGTAGACAGGGCAGCCCACTGACACGCAGCCGAGGGGATCATCTGCACCCGTCATCCATAGCATCGTGCAGCCTGCAGAACACGAAATAGCCACTACGCCCATCTAATTCGGAAATATAGCCCGACCACTTAGTCGGACGGGGCAGCAGAGCATGCGACAAGTAGTCTGATTTATCCGCGCCAAGCGTCGTCGATCTTGTGCATTTCAGTTGGCGCATGCGCCAACTTGCGCCATCTCAGAATGCAATCCGCCACGGAGAAATGCACCCTACATCCACTTTCAACATATAGCGCACCCCGGGGCTTGTGGCAAGACCCCCCTCATGGTCCAGAATCGCTGGGCTGCAACGCAACTGCAGCTTGATCGTCTTGAGGGGGACGCATGACCGATACCGACGTGATCATTGTGGGCGCGGGGCCGACAGGCCTGACGCTGGCCACCGAACTCTGCCTGACCGGCGTCAAACCGCTTGTGCTGGAACGGCTCACCGCTATCCGCGAGGTCGCCAAAGCCGCCGGCGGCATCGGCGGGCAGATCCTGAATCTGTTGCGCTACCGGGAACTCGGTGACCTACTGGACAAAGCGGCCGGCGAACCCGTCACCGCCAAGCTGCCATTCGGCGGCATCCACGTCGACCTGACGAAACTCGACGAGTCGCCGATGCAGGTGCAGCGACTCCCTCAGCCGCAACTTGAAGCGCTCCTGCAGAACTACGCACAAGACCTCGGCGTCGAGGTGCGGCGCGGCCACGAGGTCATCGGTCTGCAGCAGGACGACGACGCCGTCTACCTCGAGGTCCAGGGCCCGGATGGCCCGTACCGCATGAGCGCCAAGTACGTCGTGGGCTGCGACGGGGTGCGCAGCCGGGTACGCGACCTGGCCGGCATCGGATTCCCAGGAATCGTCTATCCCGAGATTCACCGCATGGCCACGGTCAGCTGGCGGGAAGAAATCACCGTCCGCGACGACGGCGACTACGACGTGCCGGGCTACGGCCGCCTGCCGTGGGGCTACAGCCAGACCGAGGGCGGCATCTTCGCCATCGCGTCGTCGGAGCCCGGGTGGTTGGGCCTCTACACCAGCGAGGCCCCGGACCACGAGTACGACGATGACGACCCGATGACACTCGATGAATTCCGCGCCAGCGTCCGTCGTGTGCTCGGCGTCGACTTCCCGCTCGGCGAGCCAAAGCGGTTGACCCGCTTCACCTATGCCGCGCGGCACACCGAACGCTACGTGGCGGGGCGGGTATTGCTGGCCGGCGATGCCGCGCATCAGATACCGACGGGCGGCGTCGCGGTGTCGGCCGGGATGCTCGACGGGGTGAACCTCGCGTGGAAACTGGCCGCGACGCTGCAGGGCTGGGCGCCGCCCGGGCTGCTGGAGACCTATCACTGCGAACGGCACCCCGCCAGCGAGCGCCTGCTGCTGCATTCCCAGGCCCAGGTGGCGTTGCGACGGGGCCACGATCCGGCCGACGAGGCACTGCGGAAAGTGTTCAGCGAGTTGGTTTCTGATGGACCGGCGCTTGCGCGCGTCGGCGCGATGATCGCGGCGTCCGACGTGCGGTACCCGATGCCCGGCGCGCAGCCGCACGCGCTGGCCGGGACGTTCGCGTCGCACCTGCCCGACGACGTCGTGGCGGCGCTGCGCGCGGCGCGCCCCGTCTTCGTCGGGCCGTCCGGCCTCTGCGAAGTTGCGGCGCCGTGGGCACACCGCGTCAACGTCATCGTCATCGTCAACAACCAAGCCGAGGCCCTGCTGATCCGCCCGGACGCGCACATCGCGTGGGCCGGCGCCTCGGATGCGGGACTGCGGGAGGCGCTCGGATATTGGTTCGGTGATCCGCGATGAGTATTCGGTTCCGCACCGGTCTACTCAATGAACGCAATCTTCAGGAGGCAACATGACCGAGCAGACCGCTCTGCCGCCGGTGGTCGACCAGGACACCTGGCGGGCCGCTCTCGACGACCTGCGCCGCCGCGAAAAGGCCGCGACGCGCGAACTCGACGCCATCGCCGCGCAACGGCGCCGGCTGCCGATGGTCGAGCTGCCCGACTACACCTTGATCGGCGCTGACGGTCCGATCCGCCTGGCCGACATCTTCGACGGCCAGTCTCAGCTGATCGTCTACAACCACATGTGGACCGACGGCGCCGAGTGGCAGTGCCCCGGATGCACCGGCTACACCTCGCAGTTCACGCGCCTGGACTTCCTGTCCAACTACGACGCCCGGTTCGTCATCGTCACCAACGGGCCCATCGAGGAAGCCCTGGCCTACAAGGCCAAAGTGGGCAACAAAATGGACTGGTACTCCTCGTCGGAAAGCAGTTTCGGGCCGGACATGGGCGCCCCGCCCGGCGCGGGTTTCGCTGTCAATGTGTTTCTGCGACATGGCGATACGGTGTACCGCACCTGGCATACCGACGGTCGCGGCTGCGAACAGCTGGGCCACAGTTTCGCGTTGATCGACGTTCTGCCCTACGGCCGCCAGGAGCAGTGGCAGGATTCGCCCGAAGGCTGGCCCCAGTCACCGACGTACTCCAAATGGGCCAGTTCGCAGGACATCGCCCGCGCATACGGATCGAACGCAGAGAACGGACAGAACCGATGACCAGCACCTCGACAGCCCAGGAGCGCTTCGTCGCCACCCGCACCATCGCCGCGCCGCCCGCGGCGGTCTTCGCCGTCTTGGCCAACCCGGCCCGGCACAAAGAGACCGAACCGGGCGACTGGGTCCGCGATGCCGTCGACACCGCGCCGATCACCGGCACCGGTCAGGTGTTCGCGATGAACATGTACCTCGATCAGGCCGGCGGCGACTACGTCACCTATAACCGGGTGACGGAGTTCGAGCCAGACAAGACGGTCGGCTGGTCGACCGGCAGCCTGGATGAATCGGGTGAGCACGTGCCCGGTGGTTGGTGGTGGCGGTACGACCTCGCCCCCAACGGTGACGGCACGGACGTCACCCTGACCTACGACTGGGCCGGAACACCGCAGGCGTTCCGCGACCAGATCGGCGGCATGCCGCCGTTCCCGATCGGTTTCATCGAGGAATCGCTCGCCGCGCTGGACCGGGCGGTGACGGGCTAACGACCTCCCAACAGCGCCAATCATTCAGGTCTCGGTGAACGTCAGCCCATCCCAGCGGCCTGCATTGATGATCTTCCTGTTGGCCGTCATCGCCGTCACCGCGGGGCTGGCCTGGACAGTGCTGTCGGCGGCCCCCGCGGTACCCACTGGGCGACTCACCGGACTTGCCGCGAGCGCCGGTGCTCTCGTTCTCGGCGTCCTGCTGGGCATCTACTGGTACTTCAGCGGCGCCTCGGAAATCAGTGATCAGCTCGGCGGTTCCGGTGCCGACCTGTCGAGCCTGGTCAGTGTGTCGTTGAACTTCGGGTTCATCCTGTACACCGTCGGCGTCGCAGTCGTCATCGCCGGCGTCGCCATGCTCTGGCGAAAGCGCCCTTCGGCATCGCCACCAACACCGCTACCGGGTCAGCCGTACTAAGTCCGCTGCCGCCGCGCGGCAGTCAGGATCTCCTCGGCCGTTTCGAGGATGGCGACGTCACCGCGACGGGCCTCCACCGGCAGGCCGGCCGCACGCCGGAGCACCATGCCCGCCAATGGGCCGTGGGTCGCGCTGGGCACGATGAGCAGATTGGCCGTGGCATCGAGCCCGCCGACGGTGATGATGTGTTGCGGTTTTGTGCGCCAGTCCCGCCAGTTGAGGCTCGGCGGATGACTCAACGGCGACCAATTGAGGCCCACCTCAACGACTTTCCCCAGTTGACCGTCCAGCGCCGCGACCAGTCCGGCCAGTTCGTCGGCAAGGGCCGCCGTGTACGGCCACCAGGCACCATCGATCCGCCGGCCGAGTTCGTAGGCCAGGCAGAGCCGAATGGGTTTGCCTGGCCTACTCCTCGGGGTGGGATGCGTCATCAGGTCACCGGAAGCAGGTCGGTGCGCCATCTCATGGGGATTCCTCGATCCGATGTCGCGACCGACCCGCTCGCCAGAATGACAAGCGGCATCCACACGACGCCGTCACCAACGCTACGCCGCGTTGGTGACTGCGCCGCTCATCGACGTGTCGCCGAGCGACGGGTCCTCAGTCGCTGTACTCCGCAGTTCCGTCTTCGAGCACCAACCGGGCGTTACTGCCGTCGGCCCCGGCCGCTTCCGTGCGGAACACCGCATGCCCGGGTTCGGTGCGCCACACCGACGTCGTCAACGTCTCGCCGGGAAACACCGGTGACGTGAACCGCGCGCCGACGGCCTTGATCTTGGCGGCGTCGCCGCCGGCAAGTTCGGCAACCAGGACGCGGCCGGCGACGCCGTAGGTGCACAGGCCGTGCAGGATCGGCTTCGGGAAACCGGCGAGGGTCTGCGCGAACCACGGGTCGCTGTGCAGCGGATTGCGGTCGCCGGAGAGCCGGTAGATCAGCGGCTGGTCCTCGGTGGTGGGCAGCGCGACGACGGCGTCGGCCGGACGATCCGGGATCTCCGGGGCGGCCGCCCGCTCCCCTGGCTGTCCGCCGAAGCCGCCCTCGCCGCGGATCACCGCGGTCGACCAGGATTCGGCGATCACGTTTCCGCTGTCGTCGGTGGCGGTGCCCTTGAACGTCAGGATGGCGTTCTTGCCCTCGCCCTTGTCCTGGATGTCGACCACCTCGGAGCTGACGTTGAATCGGCCCGACGGCGGCAGCGGCGCGTGCAGCCGAATCTGCTGACTGCCGTGCAGCAGCTTGCCGAAATTGAAGCTGCCGACCTCCCCGACGGCGCCCCAGGCCGGGCAGCAGATTACCGCGTAGGTGGGCAGCACCTGCTGGTCGATGCCATGACTGTTCTCGGTGGTGAACGCCAAATCCTTGGTGCCGCAACCCACTCCGAGTGCGTAGAGCAGGGTGTCGCGTTCGGTCCACTCGAAGGGCTGCGGTGCGGTCTTGGCTCCGATGGCATTGGGGTTGATCGGCATTCGGTGGTTCTCCCTCAGAAGGCGGTGTGACAAATCGGACCCTACGCGCTATTGACGACCTCAGCCCGCGAGAGGGTCACGATGACTCGCATGCGATATGTCGTTACCGGCGGTACCGGGTTTATTGGCCGCCGCGTCGTCAGCCGGATTCTGGCTCAGCACGACGAAGCCGAAGTATTCGTTCTCGTTCGGCGGGCCTCACTGGCCCGCTTCGAAGAACTGGCCGCGGAATGGGGTGACCGGGCCAAACCCCTGGTCGGCGACCTCACCTCCGCGGGTCTGGGCCTGGCCGATCTGGCCGAGCTGGGCCCGATCGATCACGTGGTGCACTGCGCCGCGATCTATGACATGACCGTCGACGCCGCCACCCAGCAGGCCGCCAACGTCGAAGGCACCCGCGCGGTGATCGAGCTGACGCGCAGTCTCGGTGCGACGCTGCACCACGTGTCGTCGATCGCGGTGGCCGGCAATTACCGGGGGATTTTCACCGAGGACGACTTCGACGTCTCCCAGGAGCTGCCGACGCCGTACCACCAGACCAAGTTCGAAGCCGAGCAGCTGGTGCGCGCCACCCCCGGCCTGCGGCACCGGATCTATCGTCCCGCCGTCGTGGTCGGCGACTCCCGCACCGGCGAGATGGACAAGGTCGACGGACCGTATTACTTCTTCGGGGTGCTGTCGCGGCTGGCGGCGCTGCCGAAGTTCACGCCGATGATGGTGCCCGACACCGGCCGCACCAACATCGTGCCGGTGGACTATGTGGTTGAAGCCGTCGTCCATCTCATGCATGCCGAGGGGCGAGACGGCCAAGCGTTCCACCTGACGTCACCGAATCCCATTGGGCTCAAAGACATCTACCGCGGAGTCGCACAGGAAGCCGGCCTGCCGCCGTTGCGAGGCACGTTGCCGAAGGCGACGGCAGCTCCGGTACTCAAGGCCACCGGGCGGGCCAAGGTCCTGCGCAACATGGCCGCCACCCAGCTGGGCATCCCCGGCGAGGTGCTCGACGTCGTCGACCTGGCGCCGTCGTTCGCCTCGGAGAAGACTGTCGCAGCGCTGCAGGGCACCGGCATCGTCCTGCCCGAATTCGCCTCGTACGCACCGAAACTGTGGCGCTACTGGGTCGAGAACCTGGATCCCGACCGGGCCCGCCGGGATGATCCGCGCGGTCCGCTGGTCGGCCGCAACGTGATCATCACGGGCGCTTCGAGCGGCATCGGCCGGGCCTCGGCCATCGCCGTCGCCGAGCGCGGCGGCCGGGTGTTCGCGTTGGCCCGCAGCGCCGACGCCCTCGACGAACTTGTCACCGAGATTCGCCAATTCGGCGGCGAGGCCTACGCTTTCACGTGCGATGTCGCCGACGGCAGTTCGGTGGAGCACACCGTCAAGGACATCCTGGGCCAGTTCGATCACGTCGACTACCTGGTGAACAATGCCGGCCGCTCGATCCGTCGTTCGGTGGTCAACTCGACCGACCGCTTCCATGACTACGAGCGCGTGATGGCGGTCAACTACTTCGGCGCGGTCCGGATGACGCTGGCACTGCTGCCGCACTGGCGCGAACGCCGGTTCGGTCACGTGGTCAACGTGTCGAGCGCCGGGGTCCAGGCCAACAGCCCCAAGTACAGCGCGTACCTGCCGAGCAAGGCGGCACTCGACGCCTTCTCGGAAGTGGTTGGCACCGAGACTCTTTCGGACCACATCACGTTCACCAACATTCACATGCCGTTGGTCGAGACCCCGATGATCGCGCCGTCGAAGCGACTCAACCCCATGCCACCGATCACCGCGGAGCATGCCGCGGCAATGGTGGTGCGGGGCCTGGTCGACAAGCCGGCCCGCATCGACACCCCCATGGGCACGCTGGGTGATCTCGGAAACTACTTCACCCCCAAGCTGTCTCGCCGAGTCCTGCACCAGCTGTACCTGGGCTACCCGGATTCGGCCGCGGCGCGCGGCGTGGCCGAAACCCCGCCGGCGGCCGACCGTCCCGATCGCCCACGGACGCCGCGCCGGCCCAAGCGGCCCCTCGCGGTCAGCAGGGTCCGGGTGCCCCGGCCGGTCAAGACCGCGGTGCGGTTGATCCCCGGCGTGCACTGGTAGACACCCGACCCTAGGGTTGGCGACATGACAGGGGGCCTACTTCCCGCCGGCCAGGCCAGGGTGCAGCCGGTTTTTGCTGACGTCGACACCGGCGTGGACGATGCGATGGCGCTGGCCTACCTGATGGCCAGCGCCGACGCCGAGCTGGTCGGCATCGCATCCACCGCGGGCAACGTCCCCGTCGACCAGGTGTGTGTCAACAATCTGGGGTTGCTGCAACTGTGCGGGGCGGGCCCCATCCCCGTGTCGCGGGGCGCGAGCGTCCCGCTGGTTGCACCGTTGCGCACCGCCGAGGACACCCATGGCCCGCAGGGGCTGGGTTATGCGGATCTGCCCGAGCCCACTGCCGATGCGGAGACCGGCGGCGTGCTCACCGGGTACGACGCCGCCGAGGCCTGGATTCAGGCCGCGCGCGAGTACCCCGGCGAGTTGATCGGTCTCGTCACAGGCCCGCTGACCAACTTCGCACTGGCGCTGCGGCAGGAGCCGTCACTCCCCCGACTGCTGCGCCGGTTGGTGATCATGGGCGGGGCCTTCGACTACCGGGGCAACACCACGCCGGTGTCCGAGTGGAACATCAGCGTGGACCCGGAGGCCGCGGCCGAGGTGTTCTCCGTCTGGGGCGCGGCCTGGGGTCTGGAGGACCCAACGCATCTGCCAATCGTGCTGGGGCTCAACCTGACCGAGAACGTCGCGATGACGCCGTCGTTGCTGAGCCGGCTGGCGGCCGCGGCGGGTGGCCCGTCGTCGCCGATGAGCGTGCTGGACGATCGCGGCACACGGTCGACGTCGTCCAACCTGCTGATCCGGGTGCTCGAAGATGCCATGCGGTTCTACTTCGAGTTTCATTTCGACCAGGGCGAGGGCTATCTGGCGCACCTGCACGATCCGCTCGCGGCGGCCGTCGCTCTGGATCCGGACATCGTCCGGTACCAGCAGGCGACGGTCGACGTGGAACTGCTGGGCACACTGACACGCGGTATGACGGTGGCCGACTGGCGCGGGCACTGGGGCCGCCATCCCAATGCCCACATCGGCGTCGAGGTCGACCCGGTGGCGTTCTTCGATCGGTTCATCGAGCGGGTCGGGGCCTTCGCCGCCAAGCTGTGACGCCGAAAGGCCACTGATAGCTCTCGCGAGCAGACGCAAAACTGTCATTTCCCAACGGAATTCGACAGTATTGCGTCTGCTCGCGAGTGAATAGTGGCCAGTCGGGGCGGCGAGGATCAGTCGTCGGTGACGGTGATCTTGACGTCGATGTTGCCGCGGGTGGCGTTGGAGTAGGGGCACACCTGGTGGGCCTTGTCGGCCAGCTCCTGGGCGGCGTCGTGATCCAGGTTGGGCAGCGTGATCTCCAGCTCGACCGCCAGGCCGAATCCGCCGTTGTCCAGCTGTCCGAGCGAAACCCGGGCTCCCACAGACGAATCGGTGACATCAGCCTTGGCTTCGCGGGCGACGAGCCGCAGCGCAGAGTGGTAGCAGGCGGCGTAGCCGATGGCGAACAGCTGCTCGGGGTTGGTGCCGTTGCCACTGCCACCCATCTCCTTCGGGATGGCCAGGTCCAGGTCGAGCTTGCCGTCCGAGGTGCGGCCGTGGCCGTCGCGACCTTCGCCGGTGGCCAGGGCTTCAGCGGTGTAGAGCGTCTTCATGTCGATCTCCTTGTGGTGGTTGGTGCACAGTGACGCGGAATGCGTCGGTAAATCACTGCGATGCGGTGAGCGCATCGGTCAATCGGTGGATCGCATCGCGCAGGTCCGCGGCTTCCTGTTCGGTGATGCCGCTTCGGGCACCCAACTGTTCGGGAATGCACTGGGCACTGGCTTCGAGCTTGCGGCCGGCCGGGGTGAGGCTCACCTCGACCTGACGCTCATCCTGCTGCGACCGTTCACGACGGATGAATCCATTGGCCTCCAGCCGTTTCAGTAACGGTGAGAGAGTCCCCGAATCCAACTGCAGCCGCTCACCCAGCCGCCCGACGGTGACCCGGTCCTCTTCCCACAACACCAGGAGCACCAGGTACTGCGGGTAGGTGAGGTTCAGCTCGGACAGGATCGGCCGGTAGGCCGCCGTCATCGCCCGCGACGCCGAGTACAAGGCGAAGCAGAGCTGACGGTCCAAGGTGAGTGCGTCCACACCAAGAAATGTAGCCCACAATTTAATTGTACACAATCATCACGTTGGAGCGCGCCGGGCGCGATGTGTCATGCTCGATCGCATGGACTGGTTGCCCGACCAGGATGCGTTGCGCGGCAAGATCGCGGTGGTGGCCGGCGGGACGCGTGGCGCCGGCCGCGGTATCGCCGCCGGACTCGGCGAAGCGGGAGCGACGGTCATCTGCACCGGCCGCAGCAGCCGCCGCGGCGGCATGACATCCGACTACGACAGGCCCGAGACCATCGAGGAAACCACGTCGACGGCCGCTGGCCCGACAGCTGGAATGTGTGATTCCGCGTAATCCGCACCCCGACAGTGCCATCCTTTACCCATGCGTAAACGACGCAGTGACGTGCACCTCTGTTGTGCCGTTGTCGCGTCGATATCGCTCCTTACCGCGTGCACCCAGACCGCCGTCAATGACCCGCCGCCCACGTCATCGATCGAAACCACCGCACTGCCGACGACGACGCTCCAGTCGACGCGGACAACGACCACTGCGACCACGATGGTCACCTACACTCCACCGCCGACCACCTCCGGCCCGATCCCGACATCGACGACGTTCACCAGTGCCCCGACCACCACGACGACAACGACCACCACGACCACCGCACCGAGCGGACCTCCCCCGCCCACCAGCTCGCCGCGGCCTACACCCTGATGGAGTCCGCCGACGATTCGCGCACCGTGTCGCCACATCTGCAATCGTGGCTCGGCGTGGTTGGTGTTGTGGCCGCGCCACTTTCGGCGATCACGGCACTCTGTTACTACTTCGGCAGGGTCTCCACCAACGCCAAGATGACGTACCTCGGGGTGTCCACCGATGTCGTCGGATTCACCACGAATGACTATGTGGCGCAGAGTGCCGGCGTGTTGTTCGTCATCGCGTTGTCCGCAGCGCTGGTGTGCGCCTCGGTGCTCGCCCTGTGCCTGGCGTTTCGCAGCCTCGTCCGCCGCGGTCGACACGTCGTCATTCTTCGGCGCACGGCGCTGCTCGTGATGATCCTCGGCGTCGCCGCTCTGATGCGCGCCGTCCGTGGCGTGTGGTCACCCGGCTCGTATCACGACGATCAGGGCTGGCGGACGCCCGCCGCACTGGCCCTCGGCGCCGCGCTGTTACTGGTGGGTGAATGGATGCGCCGCGCGTGCGACGACCCGGCGCAGTCCGTCCTGCCACCCACCCGTGTCGGGCAGGTGCTGCTCGCCATCAACGCAATCGTGTTGATACTGGCACTGTTCTGGGTCACCAACGTGTTCGCCGAGAAAGCCGGCAAGGTGGAAGGCACCAATGCGGCGGCCGGCCTGTGGTCGACGAACAGCACCGTCATTCTCGACACGCAAGATCAACTCGACCTGCCACCCGAGCTGATCAAAGTGCGCACCTTGCCCACCCGCGATGCACAGCAACAACCGACCTACCGCTACGAGTGTTTTCGGGCTATCGCGGTGCGCGATGATCGCTGGGTCCTGATGCCGGCGAACTGGAAACCCGAATTCGGATTCACCGTCATCGTGACCGCTGACGCCTCCCACCGCATCATGCTGCGCAACATCAAGGGCAACCCTCGCGAGATGGGCAACGGGTCCAACGTCCGCGATTACTGGCCGTGTCCGGAGTTCGCGAAGACGGTCAAAGGCGACGCCGTCGTCGGTCAGCTCCTGAGCCTCGATGACGTCAAAAGCCTCGTTCACGTGCCAACGTTGACGGTTGTGAAGGAATATGCGCAACAGCCGCAACGCGATTCGGCGCCCCGATCGCCATCGTGCGCGGAAGCGCTGAATCCGACGGCTTACGAACCCGGTCGTGACAGTGGATTCGTCCGGCGTGCCGGCCGCGAGATGGTCGACGCGGCGTCGCAGACCCGGATCGACGAAAGCGTCATCGAGTTCGCGACTCCCCGGCAGACGGCCGAGTTCTTCGAACCGATCAGATCGCAGTGGGAGGGTTGCAAGAAGTCCACTGTTCCCATTGGTTCCCAACGCATTACGGTCGGCGACCTCACGGAGAACGACCACATCTGGACCTTAATGGTGAAGACGTCCGACGAACCCGGTGGGCAATGCGCACGCGCTTCTGCGGCGATATCCAACGTCGTGTTCGACGTGGTGGCGTGCGGACCCAAGGCATCCGAACGAGCGGCCGCTGTCGCCGCCGCCATCCGTGACCGCTTCCCCAGGGAGTAACTGCCGCTATCCCTCAGGCGGAACGGGCCGCAGTGCGACATCGCCCTCAAGGGACACAGGTGGATAGAAGTCGAGGGTGGTGTAGTCGAGAACCATCAACTCCGAACACCTTCCCGGCATGAGGAAGCTGCCACAACCCTGAATCTTGAACGTGTACTTGGTATCCCGCCATGCTTTGCCGACGGTGAATTTACGAACGTTGCCTCCCAGTTCGTGCCAATGAAGCTCACCGCCCGGGCGCTGCCACATGAAAATAAATGAAGTCCAGAACCCCTTGTTGTCCCAATAGGCGACAAGTTTGTCTCCGCCCGGTTCGAAGGCATCCAGGCACGGCGAGATCAAAAAACTCTCGGGGCATTTGAGCTCAGCATTGGCCCGAGCGGGGAAGAACCCGGGCCCGGTGACGCCGAGAGCCAAAGCGATAGTTGCCACGAAACCGGCCGATCGACTTGCGGGTACTCTCATGATTTCCCCTTTGTGAATGCTCACAGGATCCACTCAGTCTACGACCAGAATCGGTCGCCCAACAGACCCTCAGCAAACATGTGACGGCCGCAGTCGATCAAGGATGCCGCCACGGGAATGGTGATTCCGAGCGCATCCGGAACGCCCGGAAGTACTCGAACATGCCGACGAACATCACCCCGGTCAATATGTGCCACAGTGCGTGCCCCTGAAGGACCGACGTGTGACTGTAGAGGCACTCGTAGTAGTGACCGTCATGCTGCGCCAGTAGGTTTTTGGTTCCGTCGGTGTACTTGAAGACGAGCGCGAGTAGCCCCGTGGCAACGGTGACACCCAGCGCCCACCACATATTTCCCTCCGCCACCGGCTCGATCCCCATCCGGGTCTTGCGTGCCAATGCCGCCCACACCATCCCGCCGATGATGATCACCACCAACGCGGGAGTGAACAGATCGGAATCGAACAGGAAGACATCTGTCCGGAGAAATCCTGTGATCACACCGATGACGCCTGCGGCGATCATCAAGAGCCATGACTGCCACTCGTCGTATGACCAGTCCATCAGCTCGATCAATCCATAGGCGATGATGGCGAGCAGCACCGCGTAGACGCCGACGATGTCCAGCGTCTTGCCGATGCCTGTCAGCGTGCCGTGGAACCAGGCGCTGCAGACAGCCAGGAAGCACAAGTAGCCGCCGACGAACCGTCCGGGCATGGAGCGGTTGAAGAACAGAATCATCAACCCGGCAGCCAGATACGCGAAATTGGACCAGAAGTTGGCGATCTGCAGAAAGAAGGCCGTCTTGTCGACTGCCTCGCACTGTTCGTGGCGATAGCTCATGACCTGATCAGACGTCACATCGGCCCAGGGCGATCCGGAAGCAATCGAACCGAGCAGGGCTATGCACGCCACCACGAGAATGCACCCACCGCAGATGATCAGCCAGCTCCAGCGCCGCATCAGACTCATTGATGTTTGCGGTTTTTCGCTCATGTCCGTCTCCTCACGCCACAGACCGGATGGCTTTGATCACCGAGGGGATCGAGCCGATCAGCAGGATGATGCCCCAAATGATCGCGATGACCGCGAAGACGATGGCGGCAATGTTGTCGATGATGCTCACCAGGATGATCGGCACCAGCCCATGCAGGAAGCTGAGGACGACGCCACACACCAGTGACGTGAGCAGCATCAGCACCAGCCCCTTGTTCTGCAGAAATCGCTGGTGTGCCAACAACAACAGCACGCATACGACGATCTTGAGGAACATCAGAAGGCCGTTCAGCATCGAAGCATCGCCCGTGGAAAAGAACCCCCACACCGCGAGATAGGCAAGCGTGCCGAACGGCGGGCTCATGAAAAGCGCGACCATCACCAGCAATTCGACGAACGCGATGATCGCCAAGATGATGGCACCGATGATCAACAGGATCGACCCGACGATCGTCGCTATGCCTTGAATGCGGCCGTGAATCCGCTCAGGCACGATGAGTGAGACGCCCATCAAGGCGAGCGTGTAGAACAGGATCCCGTCGACCAGCGCCATGTACGGAATGCCGCGACCGGGCGGCTCGACGACGCCTGAGCTGCTCGGCATCTCCTCCAGGTCCAATTTTGCAGCCTGGACAAGGAAGTCCGCGCCTGCGCCGCGCCCACCCGTGATCATCGGTGATCCCAGTTCGATCAGGACGATCAGCGCGCAGGCGAAGAGCGCGAGAACGAACAAAGGCGTGCGCAGCTTGTCCATGGCCTCACCCACCGGCACGAAGTCTGCAGCTGAAACACCTCAGTGTGATCACCGCGCCGTCCTTCCCGACGGCGACGTTGATGTCGTCACCCTTGGAAAGATCCTTGCCGACCGTGCGAACACGACCGCCCTTCGGATCGGGAAGTGGCGCCGAAACACCAACGGAGCCATCGGTTGCCGTCAATCGGACAGTACGGAGACCGTCGCCACCACCAGGCACCTTCAGCTCGCAGCTTGCCTGCACGACCAGCACACCACCTGGTTTCAGGCAATCGGCTTTGAGCTCACGCAGCGGCACCTCGGTCCCGCCTGCTGCGCTCTTCATCAAGCGACCAAGGAGGCCGTCGGGGGCCGCACCCGCGTCGCCGTCGCGCTGCCGGGTGCCGACCGCCACGAAGACGACGAAAAGCACTACGACAGCTATCAATACGGCAATGAAGGCCTTCTTGCCCATAGCGGCACTTGCCTACGGATGAGCCGGAATCGTCATGCCGGGAAGAACCTTGATGTTGGGGTTGATCCTATTCGTGCAGATCCACGGCCGCAGCTTGCACAAGCCCGACGTGTCACCGGACGGCCCCGTCGACACGTACAGAATCACCTTGCTGCCTCTGGCCACCGATCCTTGCTTCGGATCGGTGTTAACGACGATTCCCCTTGCCTGAGAGTTCGCAACTATTGCAATCTCGGAAACCAGACCGGCTTTCTGAACCACCTCCGAAGCGGCGTTGACGTCCATGCCGACCAGTGTCGGTATCTGCACCAGATCGGCGCCAGACGAGACGACGATCGTCACCGTCGAGCCCTTCTTCAGACTATTACCGGCCATCGGCTCCTGGCTGATCACGTTGCCGTTCGCCTCGCCGCTGGGCTGCGATCTCACCTTCGGCACCAACCCGATGTCCTTGAGTACCTGCTCGGCCTGCGCCTGGGTTTTGCCGCCGACGTCCGGCACGTCGACACCACTACGGCGCATCGTCAATGCCGTCACCACGCCGCCGATGACCAACAGCAGCACCACACCAGCGATCAGCGCCCACAACCAGTTCTTGGATTTCGGCTTCTCCGGCGGCGGCTTGATCTCGAAGGTGACCCGGTTTGACGTCACCGAATCCTCTTCTGGCGCAGCGTCCGCCGAGTAGACCCGGCCCGCTAGCCAGTGCGTCCCGGCCGGTGCCTTCTCGCCAGGTTTCACCGTTGCCGTGAACTGCTTGGAGCCGCCGTGCGGTATCAACTGTTGTGGCTCGGCGACGGTGAACCACGATGTCTGAGCCTGCTCGCTGCCGACGATGTCCACGGTGGCCCGGGTATCCACCGGACCGGGGTTTGTGACGGTGAACACCACCTCGGCCTGTCCGCCTGCGAGTTCGACACGCTCGGTGGCCGGACTGATCTGCCATGCGGTCATCGTGTTGCCTCCGTGAGCTGTAGGTCCGCGGTCATCGCCGCGGGTTTCTCATGGTTGACGATGTGTTGCACCACACCGGCATACGCGCTGGCGTCCGCCGGTATGCGCACACTGAAATGGAACGGCTGATCGGGCGTCTCGATTATCTCGAAACCGGCAACCCCCGTGGCGACTTCCAAGAACCTGCGCAGCCCGGCAGCGGTGCCGCGCAGCTGCGCCAGGGTGGCGGCTGAGGCGATGAGATTGCGCATCTGGGTCGGCGGGACCAGCACCGTGTCCGTCGCACCCGGACGACGCACGCCGACAAGGTAATCCAGCGTCACCCACCGGGCGAGGAACGCGAGGAAGTCGTCCCGCGCGGTGTACGGGGTGAACTGCGCGTCGAAATTTCCGATCAGTTCCTCATCCGGAGCCTGGAGAACCTCCATGGCATCGAGCAGCGCCGCCAGGACGGTGCCCTCATCGGCCGCGTCCTGAAACGCCGCCGGCAACAACCGTTTAATCGCTGGGCTGCGCATAGCTTCCCACCACCGTGATGTTGTGTTCCCCGGAGCAGAGCAGCCAGGTGTCAGGGATGGTCACCTCGTCGGTACTGACCCGGTTGGCCGCTGACGACCAGCGGCCCGCGACGCCGTTCCGGTACACGCCTTTCGGGCCTCCCACAATGACGGTGCCCGCCTTGGCATCAGCGCTCTGCACCGCTTCGAAGCGGGCACGTTGCTCGGGCCGCAGCGGCAGCCCGCTGCTCGCGTCGGGCGCCAGCCACACGGGGTTCTGTGCGGCGGCGTCGAGCATCAGCACACCGGCGCTCTGCGTTGCCGCGAGCGCCCGGCCACCGTCGAGCGCGACGTCCCAACACGTGCCACCGGCCCAGCCGGTGCTCAGCGTCTCCCACCGCAGATCGGCTTCGAAGAGGCGCGCGCGCAGGCATCCGGTGCCGATGCCGCCCTGTTCCGACTCGCCGATACCGACCCACACCACGGTGGTGGGCCCGCTGAGCTGGACGGTCAGGCACCGGCTGTCGATGCCGGGTGCGGGGCCGACCTGGCCGAACGACCCGGCCCGTCCGCCCTCGACCGAGAGGTAGATCCCCTGCTTGGCCTGGGTGGCGACGATCACGGCCCACTTGCCCTGTTCGGAGATCACCGTCTCGACGGCGTACAGCGCCCGATCCTGTTCTGCGGGTTCGAAGATCACCAGATCCGGAGCGGGCGGTTCGGCGAGCAGTTTGAGTTCGTAGAGGCCGCCGTCGGTGGCCAGGAGCAGCGCGGCGACGGTGTCTCGCTCGATCCAGGCGATGTCGTTGACGGTCGGGCCCAGCTCTTCGATCATTGTCCAGGTCTCGCCGAGATCGTCGGACAGATACACCCGTGAGCCGCCGGTGTCGGTCCGCCGGGTGGCCAGGGCCAGGGTTCCGGTGCGCTCGACCATGCCCGCCCGCACGGCCCGGGGGGCCGGCACGATCGTCATGACTTCCTCGCCCGGGAACCGCCAGATGCTCTCCCAGCCCTTGCCGTCGTTGACCGACCGGAACAGCACCTCGCCGGATCCGCAGTACCAGGTGTTGTCCTGATAGGGGTCCGCCACCGTGCCGCGAATCTGACCGTCGGGCGCCTCGCCGATGACGAACCTCAACTCGTCCACGTAGCGCACACCCGGCTCGGAGCCTTCCAGCAACTGGTAAACCGTCGATGCCCGGAGGGACTCACCGAACTGCCACCCTGTGGTGTTCTCCGCGGTCGGCAAGGGACTGATCATCCGGTTCAGGCGCTCGTGCACCCTGTCCCGTACCGCTGCCGCATCCTCTTCGGGCCGCACCACGATGCGGCCTTCGACCGAAACCTCCTTGTATTTCGCCCAACTGGTCACGCACGTGGTGCCGATCATGCCGCGACTGCTCAGGTCTGTTTCCGTGCGTACCCGGGCTTCTTCCACCTCGTGCGCGAGCATCGTGGCCAGACTCAGCCTGCCGCCGGGACGATCCTGCGCCGAAACCTGCGGTACCAGAACCACTTCGATCGATCCGCGCTGCGCAAACGGCCGCACATCGACCCGGGTGAAGGCGCGGGCACGAGCGACGCCACTGGAGCTGACGGTCGCCAGCACTTCGTAATCCCGCGCTGTCACAGCGCGTTTCAGCGAGAAGAACTCATACGGCCCACGCTCCAGCGCGGCGCCGACCTCTTCGAGGTCCAAACCGCCCTGCGCCGGATGCACGTTCGTCACCGTGACGCCGTCGATGCGCGGTTCGATGGCGCTCAACTGACCGGCGGCGACGTTGCCGCCGACACCCCCGCCGGTTCGGTACCACAATCGGATCTCCGCGCCGGCCGCTGGGACGACCGCCGCCCCGGAGACACTCGGCCCGAAAATCACCGTGCCGGTCGACCGGTCCACGATGTACGCCCGGTCCTGAGCCCCGACGTCGGCGAAACTGTCCACTGCTTGCCAGATTTCGAATTCGTGGCCGCCGTACTCGCGTGCCGCCCGCCGCTCGTCGCGGTCCCCGACGACCTGAACACCCAGCATCAGCGACAGCGGTTCGGTCGTCATGACGATCGGTGCGTGCGCGGCGGTGAACCGCTGACCGGCGCGGCCTGTTCCGGTGCCCAGGAGCTCGCCGTCCACGATGGCGCAGTGGTGGCCGCGCGCGACCGCGGAGTCCTGACCGGCCGGGATCACGACAGCGTCGGGAACGACGAAGACAGTCTGCGACAGGGCACCGGCACCGGTTGTCACCCGGGTACCCGCCGGGATGGTGATTGCCGGCTTCTCCGAATCGGTTTCGCGGCTGTCGCGCGCGAAGGTCAGCTCCACCCAGGCGGCGCTCGGCGGCCGCCGGGAGAGCCCGATCAGGTTGAGGAAAGTCAGGTAGGACTTCTCGGGCAGCCGGTTGAGCCGGTAGATCATCACCTCGGTCAGGTGTGCAAAGACCTCGATGAGCGCCATGCCCGGATCGTTCACGCTCATGTCCGTCCACGCGGGGCAGGCGTTACGCGCACGGTCGCGGGCTTCGAGCACGAGGTCGACGAAGGTGCGGTCGTCCAGATTCGGCACGGGGAAGGTCATGGCGTGCCGCCTTCCAGATCCAGCGGGTAGACGAGCGTCTCTGTGCTCAGTGTGGCTCGGATGCGGTAGGTCAGCGTGATATTGAGCCGGGAGTCGATCTCCGGATCCACATCAGCATCGACGTCGATGATGGAAACCCTCGGCTCCCAGCGGTGTACCGCCTGCCTGACGTAGTGGATGGCCAGCCCGGCAGTGGTCTGATCGTTGTTGGCGAACAGTAGCCGGTGCAGATACGAGCCGTAGTCGGGGCGCATCAGGCGGTCACCGGGGACCGTCGACAACAGCAGCATCAGGGCCTGCCGGATGGCGCCGGCGCCGTCGACCATCGCCACCTGGCCGGTCGGCGTGGTCGACAGTCCGGTCGGGCCGTAGGCATCCAGGCCTGCCCCGGTGAAGCGGAAAGCGTTGTAGTCGGCCGTCATACGTCGGCCCTCACAAATGTCTGTTTGGGATCCTCGACGGTGTAGTGGACGACGCCGGGCGGGGTGCCGTCTGTCAGACCGTCGAGGGTCGCCAGCACCACCGCGTGACCGTCGATTCGAATCCAGGTGCTGTAGCCGACTGCGACCTGCAGGGTCTTGCCGCATTTCTTGATGGTCGGACCGCTGTTGGGGCACCAGTCGATATCGCGGCCCTCGGGGTCATTGTCGACGAGCACCGGGACGTCGATGGTGACCCAATCCTGTTGATTGACATTCTGGATCACGCCTTTGTGATCGCATTTGATAACCGAGTCCAGCGTGATCCACTCCGCCATCACTCCTCCCGCATGAATTCGACGGCCTTCGCCTTGATCGTGATGGTCTTCCCCGGCGCCGTGATGTCCAGATCCGTCTCCGCATGCAACGTGACCTTGCCCGGCGCCAGACTGAGCGTGCTGCCGCCGCGGTTCGCGACGGTGATGGTGTGGGCCCCGTCGTCGACGATGATCCGCTGCCCGTCATCGGTGTGCATCGACCACCGCTTGACCTTGCCGCCGTCGACCCCGGCGTCGGGCGGCTTCTCGCCGCCGTACAGTCCGCCGAGGACCACACCTCCGACCGGTCCATGGGAAAGGGCGACCAGCACGGTGTCACCGACATCCGGCAGGATGACCAGGCCACGCTTCTTCCCCGCGCCGGCGCACAGCACACCGAGCCAGCCCACGTCGGGGTCCCCGTAGGCGGGCAACCGAACCTGCACGCGCCCAAGCCCTTCGGGGTCGGCGACGTCGGTCACTGTGCCGAGAGTGATGGCCGTCGACGGACGCGCGGCGGGAATAGCGGGCGGCTCGGTGCTCACCGTGGTGTGGAATCCGGTCGCGTCGACGGTGTGGATCGCTTCGGTGAGCACGTAGCGTCCGGTGAAGTCCGCGGCGACGCCGCTGATCTCGACGCACACCCCGGCACGCAGAGCGGCGTCACCGGCTGCGGTACCCCGCAACGTCACCGTCGACGCTGCCCGGACATCGAGTTCGGCCTGCGCCCGGGCCGCCACCTCGGTGGCGGTGGCGCCCTGCTGATCGAGCAGCATCAGCTCGCCGTCGAGGCCGAGAGTGCTCAGGTCGGGCCCGGTCGGCACGGTCGCGCCACCGCGCGGGCTGCCCACCTGCTCACGGAACAGCTTGGCGCTCTGCCGGTCCCAGCCGAAAGCCGTGAAACCCTGCGCGGCCCGATCCAGGTTCGCCTCGACGGTCGCATCGAAAAGGGTCCGGCCGAGTTCGAGTGGCAAAAAGTCGTCGCTGCCCCGCAACGTGCACAGCCGCAGTTCATCTCCGCTCAGAACGGGGTAAAGACCTGCGCTGGAGCAGGTTTCACGCAGCAGTTCGAAATCGGTCTGGCTGTACTGGACGATGCGCTGGAATTGCGGGCCGGTCTCGTCAGCAGAGACGCTGATGCCGTCCGGCCCACACAGCTGCTCGGCCAACTGGACGGCGGTGACATCCGAGAAGTACCGCAACTGTTGACGTTTGCGCAAGAGATGAAGCTTGTCGTAGCCCCGAACCCGGATCTGTGTCGCGCCGTCGGGTCCGTGCACCAACGCACTTGCGGTGATCTGGCCTGCGAACAGCGGCGTCTGGTCGCCTTCCAGCCGCACGGTCAAGGCTGCGCCGAGCGGGAAGATACCCAGTTCGGCGCCGCTGCCACGAACCACCGAGTAGGCCAGTTCGGCCTGAGCCGGCAGCCCGAGACGCGTTGCAACCCTCGCCGATACGATCCTCGCGGTGAGGTCCACGGGTACCGGCGAGCCGTCCACTGTGACCGCCAGCGCGGCGGTACCGGTCAGCATCATGGGCCCGCGCCTTGAGCGCCGGTCAGTTCTGTGGGGATGGAAAGGACTTCGCCCGGGCGGATGCTGAACGGGTTGTCGATGTCGTTGTGTTGGGCCAGCCGGCGCCACAGGAACGGGTTGCCCAGCGCATCCGTGGCCAACAGATCGAATCGCACCCCGGTGTACTCCGGATCGGCGTCACCCTCACCGACCGCCTGCACCGCGTCCTGCACGCCTCCGGTGGCCGATTCCTGTTGCACACCAACGGCATCGGCGGATGCTCGCGCGAGTTCATCCTCGTAGGACAGCGCCGCTTCGGCCGCCGACTGCGCCATCCGCACCATCTTCATTCGCAGCCATGACCGGCGTGGTCGGCCGTCGATGCCGAACGCGTCGAATCGTTCGGCGAGCGCAGTGATGATGCACGGAATGTTCCAGCTCTTGCACCAGACCAGCCGGACCAGCGGTGGCCGGCAGTTGCCCAGTTCCTCGTCCGAGTTCTCGGCGAGCATGCGCAGTTTGTTGGTCAGGGCACGCACGTCGGTGGGCCGGTTCTGCTCGTCGACGAAGTCGACGTCGAAGAGCAGGTCGAGCGTCAGCTCGGTGCGGCCACCACCGGTGAACTGCAACGGATCATCGGCCAGGCCGGTCCCCGTCAGCTGTCCCGACGTGGTGCCACGGGTGCGCACGCCGGCCAGACGGGTCATGGTGACCGATTCAGGGTTCAGCATGCAGTCAATGCGCTCGCCGGTCTTGTCGACCAGAAACGCGACGCGTTCCATCAGCGGCCTCGCTGTTCGTCGTCCAGGCGCGTGATGTCATGGCTGTTGAACGTCGATACCGGTGGCTGCCAGAGCATTTCGTCGTCAGGCAGGTGAGGCCACCGTTCGTCGTCGCGGCGTTCGTCCAACCAGACCGATTCGGTGGTCCTCTCCTCGGGACGGGGGAATTCCGGTTGCTCGCCGGATGTGGGCGTGATGGGGTCGAACGACGGCCACGGCTGTCGCGTCGCGCGTGCGTGGTGTTCGAAGGCGGGCGCGGCCACGAAAGGTACTGGTGTGATGGGCCATTGCACCGCCAGCCGCGGCGCTGCCGGCTGTCGTCGGCCTTCGTCGTCCGAAACACGTTGGCTCCCAGCCGCTCTGGGGGGCGAGCTGTCGAATCCGGCGGGCGTCGGTGGCCGCCCCGCCGCCGGGGCGTCGAGCTCCGGGTACGGGACCGGCCCGCGGTCGTCGACAGGCGCCGCCACGGTCGGCAGGGGCATCCGCCTGACGATTGCACGCCGGGTGAGACGGAGCCGGCGGCGCAGTCGTCTCAGGGTGGCCGTGAACTGCGGTATCGGCCGATGCCTTTGACGTCTCCCCTGCGGCTCGTCGTCGAGTTCCGCCGGCGGCGGTGGCGGCGGTGGTGGTGGTGGTGGCGCCGGCTGCGCTGCCACGCTATTCGTCGCGGGCTGCCGCGGCGGTGACATACCACCGGCGTGAATACCGCCACCGGTCAACAGTTCCGGGGCACGTTCGCGCACCACGGCGAACCAGTGCTCGTTTCCGGCTGCGGCCGCTGGGAGCGGTTGGGCCGCAGGCGCACCGGGCGGGCCGGCACCGGGCTGCACGGCGTCGGCGAGGTAGCGGAATACCCGCGCGAGAATGCTACGCAGACGACGCGCCGGAGCCATTGTTGGTGACCCTCTGGATACCTTCGTGTGCGATGACCAACGTCTCGATTGCCAACTCGTGGCTCATGGCATCAAGCACCGCACCGTGCCACTCGGAGGCCCACGCGTTGGCCAGGGTCCACCGCATGACTTCCCCGGTGCCGGCAGGGTCGCGCAAGACGATCTGCACGAGTCGGCGGTCGACCTGACCGGATACGGCCAGCATCAGCCAGTCCCACAGTTCTGTCGATGATGTGAGTCCGGCCCGGAGTACCACCGGGGAATAGACGGCGCGCCCCGGAACCATGCGGACGACCTGGCTCAGCCCTGCTTCGCGATACGAAATCCGCTCGATTTTCACACCGAGGCCGCTGACTTCCGTGAAGTGGCCGCTGGCGACTTTGTCGATGATCAACTCGAAGTTGTACGACCGGTGTGGGTCGACCCAGTTGCCTGGTTGTGCTGCTGGTGCGGTCATTTCAGCCACCTACCATTTCGATCTCGGTTCCTCCGCTCCACTGGCTTATCTGGAACACCACGAACTCCGCCGGCTTGACGGGAGCAACACCGACAAGTGCGGTGACGCGCCCAGCATTACGTTCCTCGACCGGATTGGTCTCTTCGTCGCATTTGACGAAGAACGCTTCTTGCGGGGTACGGCCGAACAGAGCGCCGTCGCGCCACACCCGAGTGAGAAATTCGCTGACCGAGGTACTGATCGACGTCCACAACTTGTATTCGTTCGGTTCGAAAACAATCCATGTGGTGCTTTGCGCGATTGATTCCTTCAGCATGTTGAACAAGCGGCGCACGTTGAGATAGATGAACGGATCGCCCATGGGTGCGATGGTCCGGGCACCCCACACCCGGATTCCTTCGGCGCCGAACTTGCGGATGCAATTCACGCCCGCCGGGTTGAGGTTCGCCTGCTCGCCACGGGTTACCAGATAGGTGAGGTCGAGGGCACCGACGATCGGCTCGTTTGCAGGAGCCTTGTGCACACCGCGGTTGGCATCCACACGCGCCCAGACGCCTGCCATATGACCGCTGGGAGCCGTCGGGACATTCTGTTGGGAGAGCGTGTCGTACGCGACGATCCACGGGAAGTAGAACGCCCCGTAGCTCGATGGCCTCGGCCGCAATCCGTCGGCGTCCGGATCTGCTGCGTGTGCGGGCGGCGAAGCCGCGCCGTCGGCCGCACCCTCAGGTTTGTCCGGCTTGTCCGGCCTGCCTGGTCCACGTGGCGCACCGAGGGTGCCGACCGTGACGAGGTTACCGATGTCTTCGACTTCGGCGGGCGCGTCGAGAATGGCGACGCGATCCTCCAATCGCTCGCAATGCCCGAGCAGTGCCTCGTAACTCTGCACCCCGATGTATCCCGGTGCAGCGACGATCGCTACTTCATCGATCGCTTCGAGCAGTTGCAGGCCACTGCGCCGGGCACCGCCGCCCTCGAGGGCCTGGCCTTCGGGATGGTTGACGATGTAGCAGCGTCCTCCTCCATTGGCGAAAAAGCCCCAGACCGCGCGGGACAAAGCGGTGCCCTGCGGCCGCGGGACATTCGCGAAGTTCCGGACGAACTCGGTCCAGCTGTTCACCGCTTTGGCTTCTCCGAGCAACGCACCGGCGTCCGGCGCCTGGCCGACGAATGCGGCGGTGCTGGTGCCGACGGCCTGGATCGGACGTGCGCCACTCGGCACTTCCTGCACATATACACCGGGTGCCCCAATTGCACTCGTCATGGTGAGTCTCCTTCGGATGTGGGTTTCGGGGTGAGGTTGATCCGCAGCTCTTCGGTCACGATCGGGACCTGCGGAGTGGGTCGCGCGATGACTACAGGCATGTCGAACAGCAGCGCGATTCGCGGTGCGCACCCCAATGCGAGCCAGGTTTCGGGGCTCAGCGGAGTGAGGTCGACGGCCGGGACGCCTGCTTCGGTCGCCGCGACAAGGGCTCTGCCGAGCATGGTGGCGTTTCCCGTAACCAGGTGGCGCATCCGCAACCGCAGCGGTTCGAGCGCTCGGTGGGTCCGCAACTCGCGTTCCGTTTGTAGCTCGAGCGGCCAGACACTCAGTCCGTCATCGGAAATCTTGGGCGGTGCAATCTGAACCGCTCCGCCCGACGCGTCCTTGAGCCACGCCACCACGTTCGAGGTCGCTGCGGCGAGCGGACCGCCCTCGGGAGTGTGCCCATTCGAAGACGTCATGACACCGGACGGTCGGGAAGCAAGGCAGGACTACCGATACGGGTTCCGGTCACATCGCTCATCGGCGAATTCCCTCGGATCAGCTAGTGCATGTTTGATACGTGATCACTACGCCCACCATCGGCGCACTTACCAAGACTGCTGCGCTACTACACACTGATTCCCAACCTGGCGATTTTAGAATCGAATAGCGGTTGCTGTGGGTTTTCTGCGAAATCGCAATTATTCATAAATCCCCTCCACATACCACCGCCGCTGCCGATAGCACAGCAGCAGCGCGCGGCTCTCCCCCTCGTCCCCGAGCAGCACCTGGGCCCGTGCCGTGCGGCCTTTGCCCCGCTCCGGATCCCACCAGCGTTCGTCGACGGGCCATGGTCCGGCCCACCACCGCAGCGCCCCGCGATACCCCGAACCCGTCAGCCCCACGGGATCGGTGGAGAACATGCCCCGGTCCGTCACCCGAACCGAATCACCGCGTACATCAACAAGTTCCACTGGGTCATCGAGCAGGACCACCGGAGCCGGCTCCGGCAGCCGTCCCGGCCACGGCTGGGCCGGATCATTCAGCGGCACCACCTCATCTCCCAGCGGGGTGAGCGTGATGCGCTCAGCCGGCCCGCGCCCGCCACTGAGCACCGGCACCTGCACAGCCTCCGGCCCGAGCAGACCCTGGACCCGCACCAGCGCCCGCCGGGCGCGCATCCGGTCGTCATCTCCGGAAGATCCCCACAACGGCAACTGCAGCGCGGCGGCCGAGACCACCTCGACCGGATGCAACCGCAACACCGTGATGGGCCCGGTGGGTCCGGCCCCGCCCAGCCCCCGCCTGGTCAACCAGCCGTCCAGCTGCCACCGCACCCGGTCCGCGGTGGCGTCCTCGGTCAGCGGCTCGGCGCACCGCCAGACACGTTGCAGTTCTTCACCATTGGCGGTCACCGCATCGATGGCCAGCCGGGTGCACCCCACCCCGGCAGACTCCAGGCTGCGGTGCAACTGGCCCGCCAACGAGCGCCCGGCGAACGCCGCCGCGTCCACCCGGTCGATCGGCGGGTCGCAGTCCATCACGGCATCGAGGTCGGCCGGCGTCTCCGGACCTGACGGGCGGCGCGCCGGTTCACCCCGCGAAAACCGGTGCGCGACCACGGCATCCGTACCGAACCGCGACGCCACGTCGGACCGGGACAGCGCAGCGAACTGCCCGATGGTTCGAATACCCATGCGCCACAACAAATCCGCCAGTTCTTCCCGACCCTCGCCGGACAGGCTCGGTTCGGTGGCCAGCTGCCGGATGGACAATTCGGCGAGAAATTCCGCATCCGCACCTGGCGTGAGGATGCGTCCCGCCCGGGCCGCGAAGACCGCGGTGGGCAACTGGTCGGCGATGCCCACCTGGCATTCGACCCCGGCCGTACCCACCGCGTCGACCAATCGCTCAGCGGCGGTCTGCTCCGACCCGAAATACCGGGCCGCGCCACGCACCGGCAATACCAGCAGCCCCGGCCGCAGGACCTCCGCCCGCGGCACGACCTCGTCGACCGCGGCCGTCACGCCCTCGAAGTGACGGGCGTCGCGCGCCGGATCGGCTGTGACGACGTGCAATTGGGGGCAGCGGGCCTGCGCCTCCCTGCGCCGTAACCCCCTCCGCACCCCTGCCGCTCGGGCCGACGCCGAACAGGCCGCCACCCGGTTGGCCAGAGTGACCGCCACCGGCTCGGTCACCGGCAGCCCGGCCGCCACTGCCGCCGCCACCGCGGGCCAGTCCATACACCAGATGGCCAGTACCCGGGACATCTCAGCCACCCACCGCTCGCAGCGGGCGCATCGAGCGGCCCCGGGCCCGCGTGTCCAACCGCACCCGACCGATTCGTCCGCACCCGGGCGCCGGGTCCCCGGCACCCGCGCCGACCACCTCGTAGCCGCGGACCCTGGCCTCCAACCGGGCTGTCGCCCCGGGCCAGTCGCCGTCGGTGACCAACAGGGTGCACTCGCGCTGCCGGGCCCGGGACGCCACCACCCGGGCTCGGCCGGCCGGAACGGACTTGCCGCCCAGGCCGAGCAGCACCAGGTCGAGCCCGTCCATGAGCACCGCGGCCACCTCGACCGGGTCCGGCCCCGGATCCGGGATCAGCGCGATGCGTTCCAGATCGGCGCCCATCTCCACCGCGGCCAGCAGCCCGACCTTGGGCTGACCGACGATGGCCGCGTACCCACCGGACGCCGTCACCGCAGCCACCATCCGCAACGGCAGCGAGCGAGCTCCCGAGAGCACCGCGACCGTGCCGCGGGGCAACACGTCAGGCAGCAGCTCAGACTGCAGATCTGACGGTTCCAGCAAACTCTCTACAACCTTCGGGGCCGCTTCCGGCCGCCCGCGGTCCCGACCACGCAAACCTGCCGGCCCGGACATCTCGGCGATCTTGCGCCGGAGCTGTTCCAGCTGGTCAGCACGGTCAATCCGACCATCCGCCAGACTGGTCACAGCCGCCACAACAACACCTCCCGCACCACCAGACACCTTCCAAATTCGAATATTTGTTCGATGTGGTGAGTAAACACCCACCCACCGACAGGGTCAAGCCGCCGACGGCCCACAACAACGCCGCCCCAGCGCTCCGACCTGTACGCTCATAACTGGAATAGGTCTGGAATCCCATTCGGGGCTTGGTGGACCGCTGCGTTAGTGGAAGGGCATGCATCATGCGTTCGAATCGTCTGGTCCACCGCATCACCGTCGCTGCCGGCGGCACCGCGCTCATCGCGATGATCGGCCTCACTGCCGGCTGCGGTGAAGAGAAGAAGACCCCTGAGGCGCCGTCGTCGACGACCACGACCACGACCACATCGGCGGTCACCCCGACCGAGAAGTCGCTCAGCCCGAACGGCGGCAACCTGTTCACTCCGTCGGTCACCGCCAACCCGGCGCCCACCGCCACACCCGGGACCCACCGCAACTGACAACTGACCCGGGTTGCCAACCGACCCAGCAGAATCCGGGTCAGCGCTACCGTTGCTACATGCCACCGCCGACCCGGACACCGTCAAAGCGATGGTTGGTGGCCCTGGCGTTGATCGCCACGTTGGCCATCGTCTTCAACCTGCCCACCCCAGGCCGGCCGACCGCGGCGCCAGACCAACCGTCAGGCACCATCGATGGTCCCTTCGCGTCGTTGCTCGCGTCGTCGACCGACCTCGGGCTCGCGCATCCGCAGCGCGTCCAGCTCACCGCCGCCCTCGATGACGACTATCGGCCGGATGCGCTGATCAACTGGGCTGAGCTGCAACGGCTTTCGGTGCGCTGGCGGCCGGGCGACAACTGGGCCGTCGTCGAAGGTGATCCTGATCGCATGGGCGCCGCCTTCGGCGTCGAGGTGCACGACTACCGAAGCCGGCGCGGGCAGGAGTTCTACGCCGCACCGCAACAACCCCGGATTCCCACCGAGTTGCACGGCACCGTCAGCGAATTGGGCCGGATCCTCAGCTACACCCCGCACCACAATTCGGCACCGGCGGACCCGCCACAGGGCGTCCCGGAACGCGGCCTGACCCCGAGCCACCTACTCAGCGCCTATCACGCCGACAAGTTGAGCGCCGCCGGCCACACCGGCAAGGGCACCACGGTGGTGGTCTTCGCCTTCAACGGCTACGACCAAGCCGACCTGGACCAGTTCTCCACCACCTTCGGCCTGCCCAAATTCACCCCGACCCTCGTCGGCGGGCAGCCCGGCGACGAGCGTGGCGAAACCACCATGGACCTCGAGGTGATCCATGCCATCGCCCCCGACGCCCGGCTGGTCGTGGTCAACGCCCGGCCCACCGTCACCGGCGACGGCGCCTATCTCAAGATCGGCGAGATGTTCGAGAAGACCGACCGTGATTTCCCCGGCGCGATCTGGAGCCTGTCGATCGGCTGGGGCTGCGACAAGCTGACCACCGCGGCCGACCTCGCACCCGTGCGGTCCGCACTGGCCGCCGCGGAAGCACACGGCACCACGGCATTTGACGCCAGCGGCGACCTGGCCGGACTGGAATGCAAAGGCGGCGACGACTGGGATTCCCCGCCCGGCCCGAGCGACATCGGGCTGGATTCGGTGGCGTCGCTGCCGGAGATGACCAACGTCGGCGGCAGCACCCTGTCCACCGACGCCGACGGCAGATGGGTGGACGAACAGGCCTGGTTCAACGTCCCGCTCTCGCAGGGCACCGGCGGCGGCGTTTCCGCGCTGTTCGACCAGCCCCGCTGGCAGGACAAGGCAGCGACCCAGGTCGACCCGAAACGCAGCGCCGGCAAGCGCCTGACGCCGGATATCTCGGCGGTCGCCGATCCCTACACCGGCGTCCGGATCGTGGTGGACAAAGAGGTGGTCGTCGGTGGCGGCACCTCGCAGTCCGCGCCGATCTGGGCCGGGCTGACCGCCGTCATGACGCAGTACCTCACCGCCAATGGCGGACGTCCGATCGGCGCGCTCAACCCGCTGCTGTACCGGATCGCCACGGGCGCCCCACGACCGGCATTCCGCGATATCACCCTGGGCGGCAACGCCGTTGACACCGCAGGGCCGGGCTACGACCTGGTCAGCGGCCTCGGCACCCCGAACGTGGAGAACCTGGCGGAAAACCTGTTGTTGCTGCAGAAGGTGACGCAATGACCACCCAGCTCGAAGACCGGCCGATGATGGAGTGCGAGGTCTGCCAGCTGGACGTCCCGGCCGGCGAGTACTGCGGGCTGTGCGGCGCACCGCTCAGCGAGCACCGCCGCGACGGACCGCACTGGCTGCGGGCGCGGTCGTTCAGCGCCGCGCCCGGCCAGCATCTGCTCCGGCTGTCGATCACCAGCTCGCTGTTCCCGCACCTGTCCCCGCGGTCACGCACGTCGTTCATGCTCGGGCTCGTCGCCCTGGTGCTCGCATTGGTCGCCACCGCGATGCTCCGTCTGCCCGGTGCACTGGTCGCGGTCGCCGTCCTCGGGCTGCCCGTCATCTTCGGGATCTATCTGCGGGAATCCGAATTCAACCAGGACGCGCCTCGCGGCAACCTGTGGCTGACGGCCGGCCTCGCTGTCGCCCTCGGCGTCGGCTGGGCACTGCTCACCGGCGCTGCCGCCGCGAGGACCTATGGCATCCCGCTCGGCGCGGGCATCGCGGCAGCCCGCATGCTGCGCACCGGCGTGGGTGTCACGCTCGGTGGACTCCTGCTGATGCAGGTACCCACGCTGGTGATCCGCCTGGTCCGGCCAGGCCATCGAGAAGCCCTGCACGGCTACGCCATTGGCGCCCATGCCGCCATCTACTTCACGGCGGCGGCGACCCTGACCCGGCTGGCACCCCAGTTCGGCACGGGCATGGTCAACCGGGACCGCCCGCTCCTGGGCCTGTTGGTCGAGGCCGGAATCCGCGGGCTGGCAACGCCCATCATCGCCGCCACCGTCGGCGGTCTGATCGGTGCGGCGCTGTGGTTCACCCGGCCGCCGAACAAGGCACACCAGCATCGCGGCTATGTCCGGCTGACGCTGACCCTGATCGCGGTGGTCGTCGCGGTGGTCTATGCCCTGCTCGGCCTGATCGACGCGGTGCAGCTGCCCCAGTTGGTCCAGCTGGCAATGTATTTCGCGCTCACCATGATCGCACTGCTGGCGTTGCGCGTCGGGCTGCACCTGGCACTCCTGCACGAGGCACACGACGACTACAACATGGACGAGCCGCTGCTGTGCACCCAGTGCGGCCACGTGGTGCCCGACGCGCCGTTCTGCGCGGCCTGCGGTGCCGCCACCCGCGCCTCGTCCCGGGCCGCACGGCACGGCCAGCGCACCGACCGTCCGGCACCCGCCGACAGCATGGCCGTCGGCCTTCTCCCCGGCTATTCGCTGCATGCCCCGGCCTACGCGACAACGCCGACCCGGACCACGAAACGCGTTCAGGTGGCCCTGGTCTTCGCCCTCGCCGCCGTGGTGGTGGCCGCGCTCCTGGTCGGGGTGTCCAGTCTCCTGGAGAAACCGGCCGTGCGGTACGTGTGCCCGCCGGAATGCGGCCATCCGCCCATGGGCCAACCGGTCACCATCAACCCCCGGTTCACCGCACCCGACGGCTCGTTCAGCGTCGCCTACCCCGCGGCCGGATCGGCGTACGACGTCACCAAGGATGACCACGGCGTGCTGGCGAAACTGCTCGCCGGCGACGGCGGGATGCTGCAGTTGTTCAGCCGGCCCGCGACCGGACGCCAGCCGAAAGACATTGCGGCCGAACTGGTCTCGTCGACCTACCCGGACGCCAAGACCGCGTACGAGGTTCCGAACGCCATGGTCGGCTACCAGTCGGGCTACGGCATCGTCGCCGACTGGTACCCGCAGGGCGCGAGCCGCCAATACACCCGGATGCGGCTGCTGGTGCTCGTCGCCGTCAAGAACGACCTGGCCCTGATCGCCGCGGCGTCCGGTCCCTACCACCGGTTCGGCCCGGACTTCGGCTCCGGGAAACCGTCCGCCGTCGGCCTGCAACTGGCCCTGGACATGGGCCAGTACGTCAACAGCTTCGCGTGGCGGGGCGACCCGGCGCGCTAGCTCACTCCCATTCGATGGTGCCCGGCGGCTTGCTGGTGATGTCCAGCACCACGCGGTTGACCTCCGGCACCTCGTTGGTGATCCGGGTCGAAATGCGTTCCAGCACTTCGTAAGGCACGCGGGTCCAGTCGGCGGTCATGGCGTCCTCGCTGGACACCGGACGCAGCACGATCGGGTGCCCGTAGGTGCGTCCGTCGCCCTGCACGCCAACCGAGCGCACGTCGGCCAGCAGCACCACCGGGCACTGCCAGATGCTCTGGTCCTGACCGGCCGCGGTGAGCTCCTCGCGGGCGATCGAGTCGGCGCGGCGCAGCGTGTCCAAGCGGGGACCCGTCACCTCGCCGACGATCCGGATACCGAGACCGGGACCCGGGAAGGGCTGGCGCCCAACGATTTCCTCGGGCAGACCGAGCTCGCGGCCGACGGCCCGCACCTCGTCCTTGAACAGCAGCCGCAGCGGCTCGACGAGTTTGAACTTCAGGTCCTCGGGCAGACCGCCGACGTTGTGGTGGCTCTTGATGTTGGCGGTACCGGTGCCGCCGCCGGATTCGACGACGTCCGGGTACAGCGTGCCCTGCACCAGGTACTCGACCTCGGACTCGCTCGAGCCCAAGGTGTCGCGTACCGCGCCCTCGAAGGCCCGGATGAACTCGCGGCCGATGATCTTGCGCTTGCCTTCGGGGTTGGTCACCCCGGAAAGGGCGTCGAGGAAGCGGTCGGCCTCGTCGACAGTGACGAGCTTGGCGCCGGTCGCGGCGACGAAGTCGCGTTCAACCTGCTCGCGCTCACCCGCGCGCAGCAGGCCGTGGTCGACGAACACACACGTCAGCCGATCGCCGATGGCGCGCTGCACCAACGCCGCCGCCACCGCCGAGTCGACGCCACCGGACAGGCCGCAGATGGCCTGGCCGTCGCCGATCTGCTCGCGCACCTGCTCGACCAGCTGGTCGGCGATGTTGGCCGCGGTCCAGGTCGCGCCGATACCGGCGAAGTCGTGCAGGAACCGGCTGAGCACCTGCTGGCCGTGCGGCGAGTGCATCACCTCGGGGTGGTACTGGACGCCGGCCAGCTTGCGGGCCCGGTCCTCGAACGCGGCGACCGGGGCGCCGGGGCTGCTGGCCACGACGTCGAAACCGGCGGGCGCCGCAGTAACGGCGTCACCGTGGCTCATCCACACCGGCTGCGTGGCGGGCAGGCCCGAATGCAGTTCTCCGCCGGCGACTTTCAGCTCCGTCCGGCCGTACTCACTGGTGCCGGTGTGCGCGACGGTGCCGCCGAGCGCCTGGGCCATGGCCTGGAACCCGTAGCAGATGCCGAACACCGGGACGCCGAGATCGAAGATGGCCGCGTCCAGTTGCGGAGCGCCGTCGTCGTAGACGCTGGACGGACCGCCGGACAGCACGATGGCCTGCGGATTCTTGGCCTTGATGTCCTCGACCGTCGCGGTGTGCGGCAGTACCTCGGAGAACACCCGAGCCTCGCGGACCCGGCGGGCGATCAGCTGCGCGTACTGCGCACCGAAGTCGATGACCAGAACGGGCTGTGAAGCTGGTGTTTGCACCCGCCCAGTCTAGTGGTGGGCAGCCGGGGCCTCTGCCAGCCGCTCGGCTGCGGCGCCCACGGCGGCGCGGACGTCGTCGTCGCTCATCTCACCGAGCCCCAGCGCCGGCCGCAGGAATGGCCCGAGCAGTCGCCAGCCCAGTTGCAACGCGATGATGTTGCCCACCGCGAACCGGGCCTGGTTCTCGTCGGCGTACCGGGGCAGGAATTCGTCGAGCAGCCGCGCCATGTTGGGAAACGTGGTCTGCAACTCCCCGACCGGGTAGCCGTCGAGCGCGGCCCGGGCGATCACCCGGAGCTGCCGGTCCAGCGCCGCATCGATCACCTCGGCCGGCGCATCGGCGTCGATCGACTCCTTGAGGCGTTGTCCCAGATGGTCCAGCACCGCGCCGACCAGCTTCTCCTTGGAGCCGAGGTGCCGGAACACCAGTCCGTGGTTGACGTTCGACTTGGCGGCGATGTCCCGGATCGACGTGGCCGCGGGACCGCGCGCGGCGAACAGCTCCGATGCGGCCTCGAGGACGGCCGCGACGACTTCGTCCCGGCCCACTGGCACACCTGTAGTCATGTGGCTACACTAGCGGCCATGCACTGTAGTCAACTGACTACAGTGCGCGTCTTCCGAAAGGCTTCCGATGAACATCACCAAACTGACCAGCAAGATCGGCGCCGTCATCGACGGCGTGCGACTGGGCGGCGACCTGTCCCCCGAGACCGTCGCCGAGATTCGCGCCGCGCTGCTGGACCACAAGGTCATCTTCTTCCGCGGTCAGAACCACCTCGACGACGCGCAACAGCAGGCGTTCGGGGAACTGATGGGTGATCTGGTCGGCCATCACTCGATGAAGCGCGCCGACGCACCGAAGATCACCCCGATCGACTCCGAGTACGGCAAGGCCAACCGCTGGCACACCGACGTGACGTTCATGCCCGACTACCCCTCGGCGTCGGTGCTCCGGGCCGTCACCCTGCCGACCTACGGCGGTTCCACACTGTGGGCGTCCACCGTCGCGGCCTACGACGGGTTGCCCGCGCCGCTCAAGGCATTGGTGGAGAACCTGCGGGCGGTGCACTCCAACCGGTTCGACTACCTCAAGGACGTCACCGTGGACACGACGCACCTGACCGACGAGCAGAAGGGCTACCAGGCCGAATTCCAGAAGCCCGACTTCCGCACCGAGCACCCCGTGGTGCGGGTCCACCCGGAAACCGGCGAGCGCGCGCTGGTCGCCGGACAGTTCGTCCGCGGCTTCGTCGGACTGGACAGCTACGAGTCGGCCGCCTTGCTGGAACTGCTGCAGCGCCGAATCACCTTGACGGAGAACACCGTTCGGTGGGACTGGCAGCCCGGCGACGTCGCGATGTGGGACAACCGGGCCACCCAGCATCGCGCCGTCGACGACTACGACGGCCAGCACCGGCTGATGCACCGCGTCACGCTGACCGGCGACGTCCCGGTCGACGTGCACGGAGCACCCAGCCGCGTGATCAGCGCGGCGTAGCGTCAACGAATAACCGAGCCGAAAAACGGGAAAGGACACCGCAGGACAATCCCCAACCGAAAGAGCGACCATGCTGGGTCTCCCCAAAGCCGTGCACGCCTGCCTGTTCGACCTCGACGGCGTCCTGACCGACACCGCGAGCGTGCACAAGAAGGCCTGGAAGGCGATGTTCGACGACTATCTGCGGCAACGCGCCGAACGTGACGGCGAACCGTTCGTCGCGTTCGACAGCCACGACGACTACCTGCAGTACGTGGACGGCAAGCCGCGCCAGGACGGCGTCCGCTCGTTTCTGCGCAGCCGTGGCATCGACCTCCCCGACGGCAACCCGGACGACCCGCCGGACGCCGAGACCGTCGCCGGCCTGGGCAACCGCAAGAACGAGATGTTCCAGAAGGTGCTGCACGACGACGGTATCGAAGCGTTCAGCGGGTCCCGGCGATACCTGGAGGCCGTCGCCGCCGCCGGACTCGGCATCGCGGTCGTGTCGTCGAGCGCCAACACCCGTCCGGTACTCGACGTCACCGGGCTGTCCCACTTCGTCCAGCAGCGCGTCGACGGCCTGACGCTGCGGGACGAGCACATCGCGGGCAAACCGGCACCGGACTCATTCCTGCGGGCGGCGCAATTGCTGGGTGTCGAACCGGCGGCGGCCGCCGTCTTCGAAGACGCGTTGGCCGGTGTCGCGGCGGGCCGAAACGGCCACTTCGGATACGTCGTCGGAGTGGACAGGGCCGATCAGGCCGCGCAGCTACGCGACAGCGGCGCCGACGTCGTCGTCAGTGACCTGGCCGAGCTGCTGTAGGCCGACGATGATCACCCAGGAATCATTTCCGGTCGAGCCCTGGCAGGTGCGCGAGTCGCAGCTGGACCTGGACCTGTTGGCGCAGTCGGAGTCGGTGTTCGCGTTGTCCAACGGGCACATCGGCTTTCGCGGCAATCTCGATGAAGGGGAACCGCACGGCCTGCCCGGCACCTACCTCAACTCGTTCTACGAGACCCGGCCATTGCCTTATGCCGAAAGTGGATTCGGCTACCCCCAGGGCGGCGAGACCATCGTCGACGTCACCAACGGCAAGATCATCCGCCTGCTGGTCGACGACGAGCCCTTCGACGTCCGGTACGGCGAACTCATCGACCACGAGAGAATTCTGGATCTGCGCGCCGGAACCCTCTCGCGCACAGTGCATTGGCGGTCACCGGCGGGAAAGCAGGTGCGGGTCACGTCGACCCGGCTGGTGTCACTGGCCCAGCGGAGCGTCGCGGCCATCGAGTACACCGTCGAGGCCATCGATGAATTCGCCCGTGTCACAGTGCAATCGGAGTTGGTCGCCAATGAGGATCAGCCGAAAACCTCATCGGATCCGCGCGTTGCGGCGGCCCTCGCCAATCCGCTGCAGGCGATACACCACGAACACAACCAACACAGCGGGCTGCTGATCCACCAGACCAAGCGCAGTGGCCTGATGATGGCCGCCGCGATGGACCACGAGATCGAAGTCCCGGGCCGCGTCGAGGTGAGCACCGACGCCCGTCCAGATCTGGCGCGCACCACCGTGATCTGTGGGCTGCGACCGGGGCAGCAACTGCGCATCGTGAAGTATCTGGCCTACGGCTGGTCGAGCCTGAGGTCGCGGCCCGCGCTGCGCGACCAGGTCGCCGGCGCGCTGGCCGGCGCGCACTACAGCGGCTGGCAGGGGCTGCTGGACCTGCAGCGCGCCTATCTCGACGACTTCTGGGACAGTGCCGACGTCGAGGTCGACGGTGACCCGGACTGCCAGCAGGCCGTGCGGTTCGGGCTGTTCCACGTGCTGCAGGCCAGTGCCCGCGCGGAATGCCGCGGCATCGCCGGCAAGGGGCTGACCGGAACCGGCTACGACGGTCACGCCTTCTGGGACACCGAGGGTTTCGTCCTCCCCGTGCTCACCTACACGAAACCGCATACCGTCGCAGACGCCCTGAGGTGGCGCGCCTCTACGCTGGAATTGGCGAAAAGCCGTGCGGCCGAACTGGGTTTGCGGGGCGCGAGCTTCCCGTGGCGCACCATATCCGGACCCGAATGCTCGGCGTACTGGCCCGCCGGCACCGCGGCGTGGCACGTCAACGCCGACATCGCGATGGCGTTCGAGCGCTACCGCAACGCCACCGGTGACCAATCCCTGGAAGTCGACTGCGGCCTGACCGTACTGGTGGAGACGGCGCGGTTGTGGATGTCGTTGGGACACCACGACCGCCACGGTGTCTGGCACCTCGACGGCGTCACCGGTCCCGACGAGTACACCGCGATGGTGCGTGACAACGTCTTCACCAATCTGATGGCGGCACACAACCTGCGCGTCGCCGCCGACGCGTGTACGCGGCACCCCGACAACGCCTATGCCATGGGCGTGACCAACGAGGAGACCGCCGCGTGGCGTGATGCCGCGGCCGCCGCGCACATCCCGTACGACGAGGAGCTCGCGGTGCACCCGCAGTGCGAGGGCTTCACCACCTTTGCGGAATGGGAATTCTCGCCCGACACCGCCTATCCCCTGTTTCTGAACCACCCATACGTGCGGCTGTATCCGGCGCAGGTGATCAAGCAGGCCGACCTGGTGCTGGCCATGCAGTGGCAGGGCCACGCCTTCACCGCCCAGCAGAAGGCACACAACGTCGACTACTACGAGCGTCGCACGGTCCGGGACTCGTCACTGTCGGCGTGCACCCAGGCGGTGATGTGCGCCGAGGTCGGTCACCTCGAACTGGCGCACGACTATGCCTACGAAGCGGCCTTGATCGACCTACGCGATCTGCACCACAACACCCGCGACGGACTGCACATGGCGTCGCTCGCGGGTGCCTGGATCGCTCTGGTCGCCGGTTTCGGTGGTCTACGCGACGACGAAGGCTTCCTCGCACTCGACCCGCAGCTGCCGGACAGTCTGTCCCGGCTCCGATTTCGGTTGCGGTGGCGGGAATTTCGGGTCACCGTCGATGCGACGCACAGCGAGGTGACGTACACCCTGCGCGACGGACCCGACTCCACCCTGGTGATCCGGCACGCCGGCGACGAACTCACGCTGAGTACCCGCGAGCCGACCGTCGTCGACGTCAAGCCACGGCAGTCGATACTGCCCCCGCCGCCGCAACCACCGGGCCGCGCGCCCACACACCGGCGGTTCAACTCGGCCTGATCCCAGGGATTTGTGCACGATTTTCCGCGCTGACCGCGGAAAATCGTGCACAAATCCCTACTAGACCGGGGTGATCGGCAGCCGGCGCAGCGCGCCGGGAGCCTCGGCCGGGACGACGGGACGGTCCGGTGCGATCGGTTCGATCCGGCGGTAGGGCTCACCCTGGGCCGGCCGCGCGTCGTCCTGTCCCTTGTTCGGCCACAATGACGCCGCGCGCTCGGCCTGCGCCGCGATCGAAAGTGACGGATTCACACCGAGATTCGCCGAGATCGCGGCACCGTCGGTGACGAACAGCGTCGGGTAGTTGTAGACGCGGTGATAGGGGTCGATGACGCCCGTCTGGGCGCTGTCACCGATCGCCGCACCGCCCAGGAAGTGGGCGGTCAGCGGGATGTTGAACAGCTCGCCCCAGGTGCCGCCGGCGATACCGCCGACCTTCTCGGCCATCCGTCGGGTCGCCTCGTTGCCGACCGGGATCCAGGTCGGGTTGGGCTCGCCGTGGCCCTGCTTGGACGACATGATCCGGATACCACCGGGCCCACGCTTGGTGAACGTGGTGATCGAGTTGTCGAGGTGCTGCATGACCAGTGCGATCACGGTGCGCTCGCTCCACCGCTGCGGGTTGAGCAGGCGGATCAGCTCACGCGGGTCCTCACCGGCCTGGTTGAGGAACTGCTTCCACCGCGGCACGTCGGTGCCCTGCGGGCCGGCGCCGTCCGTCATCAGCGTCTGCAGCATGCCCATGGCGTTGGAGCCCTTGCCGTACCGCACCGGTTCGATGTGGGTGTCCGGGGTCGGGTGGATCGACGACGTGATGGCCACACCGTGCGTCAGATCCATGTCCGTGGGCACTTCGCGGGTCTGGGCACCCACGATGGACTCGGAGTTGGTGCGGGTCAGCACGCCCAGCTTGTCCGACAGCTTGGTCAGCTTGCCGGTGTCGCGCACCTTGAACAGCAGCTTCTGGGTGTTGTACGTACCGGCCGCGACGATGAGGTACTTGGCGGTGAAGGTCCGCTTGCCGCGGCGCACCCGGCCGTTGGTCCGGCGGGTCGCCACCTCCCACAGCCCGTCGCCGCGCTGCTGGAAGCTGGTGACGGTGGTCAGCGGATGTACTTGCGCCCCAGCCTTTTCCGCCAGGCCGAGGTAGTTCTTCACCAAGGTGTTCTTGGCGCCGTGGCGGCAGCCGGTCATGCACTCACCGCACTCGATGCAACCGGTGCGGGCCGGGCCGGCCCCGCCGAAGTACGGGTCGGGCACGGTCTTGCCCGGGGTCTTCTCGCCGTCCGGTCCGAAGAACACCCCGACGGGCGTCGCGACGAAGGTGTCGGCGCAGCCCATGTCCTCGGCGACCTCTTTGATGATCTTGTCGGCGTCGGTGAACGTCGGGTTCTTGACCACACCGAGCATGCGCTGCGCCTGCTCGTAGTGCGGCATCAGTTCGGCGCGCCAGTCGGTGATGTTCTTCCACTGCGGGTCGTTGAAGAACGGGTCCGGAGGGATGTAGAGGGTGTTGGCGTAGTTCAACGAACCACCGCCGACACCCGCGCCGGCCAGGATCATCACGTTGCGGAGCAGGTGGATCCGCTGGATGCCGTACATGCCGAACTTGGGTGCCCACAAGAACTTTCGTAGGTCCCATGAAGTCTTTGCGAAGTCGGCGTCGGAATACCGGGGGCCGGCTTCCAACACTCCAACGCGGTAACCCTTCTCGGTGAGCCGGAGAGCGCTGACGCTGCCTCCGAAACCCGAGCCGATGATCAAGACGTCGTAGTCAGGCTCCATGGCAGAAGTATGGACCTACCGCTCGGTAACCAGCTACCAAGGTAAACCTAACTTGCTACCGCCGGTACTAGGAACCGACGGTGAGGCCGACCTTCTGGAACTCCTTGAGGTCGCAGTACCCGGCCTTGGCCATCGACCGGCGCAGACCACCGACCAGGTTGACCGAACCGAACGGATCGTCGGACGGGCCGTTGAGAACCTGATCGAGCGACGGCCGCTCACCCAGCGCGACCTGCAGCAGCGCGCCGCGCGGCAACGACGGGTGCGCCGCGGCGGCCGGCCAGAACCAGCCGTCACCAGGCGCCTCTGCCGCAGCGGCCAAGGGGGTGCCCAGCACCACCGCGTCGGCGCCGCACGCGATGGCCTTGGCCAGGTCGCCCGAGGTGTGGATGTCACCGTCGGCCAGCACGTGCACGTAGCGGCCGCCGGTCTCGTCGAGGTATTCGCGCCGCGCGGCGGCGGCGTCGGCGATCGCGGTGGCCATCGGCACGCTGATGCCCAGGACCTCGTCGCTGGTGGTGGCGCCGTAGGTGGAGCCGTAGCCGACGATGACGCCGGCCGCGCCGGTACGCATGAGGTGCAGCGCGGTGCGGTGATCCTGCACGCCGCCGGCGACCACCGGCACGTCCAGCTCGGAGATGAAGGTCTTCAGGTTGAGCGGTTCACCGTCCTGCGCCACCCGCTCGGCCGAGATGATGGTGCCCTGGATGACCAGCAGGTCGATCCCGGCCGCAACCAGCGTCGGTGTCAGGGCCTGGGCGTTCTGCGGGCTGACGCGCACCGCGGTGGTGACGCCGGCCTCACGCACGCGCGCGACGGCGGCGCCGAGCAGCTCCGGATCCAGCGGCGCCGCGTGAAGCTGCTGCAGCAGCCGGACCGCCGCCGACGGATCGTCTTCCTTGGCCGCGAGCTCGACCACCTGGGCGAGCTTGTCCACGACATCGCGGTGCCGGCCGATCAGGCCCTCACCGTTGAGCACACCGAGGCCGCCGAGGCGGCCCATTTCGATGGCGAACTCGGGCGACACCAACGAGTCGGTCGGGTGCGCCAGGACCGGAATCTCGAACCGGTAGGCGTCCAGCTGCCAGGCCGTGGAAACGTCCTGGCTGGAGCGGGTGCGCCGAGACGGCACGATGTTGATGTCGTCGAGTTCGTAGGTACGACGAGCGGTCCGGCCCATGCCGATTTCAACCATGTCACGCATGTGTGTTGACTTCCCTGTCAGATGGCGCGTGTCAGTTAGCGCGACGAATAGTTCGGTGCTTCGACGGTCATCGTGATGTCGTGCGGGTGGCTTTCCTTCAAGCCGGCCGCGGTGATCTGCACGAACTGCGCCTGCTGCAGTTGTTCGATGGTGGCCGAACCGGTGTAGCCCATGGCGGCCCGCAGACCGCCGGTGAGCTGGTGAATGACGGTGGACAGCGGGCCGCGGAACGGCACCCGGCCCTCGATGCCCTCGGGCACCAGCTTGTCCTCGGACAGCACGTCGTCCTGGAAGTAGCGGTCCTTGGAGTAGGACTTGCCCTGCCCACGACCCTGCATGGCGCCGAGCGATCCCATGCCGCGGTAGCTCTTGAACTGCTTGCCGTTGACGAAGATCAGCTCGCCCGGCGATTCGGCGGTACCGGCCAGCAGCGAACCGAGCATGGCCGTCGAGGCACCGGCGGCCAGCGCCTTGGCGATGTCGCCGGAGTACTGCAGACCGCCGTCGGCGATGACCGGGACGCCGTAGGGGCGGCACGCGGCGGTCGCCTCGAGGATCGCGGTGATCTGCGGGGCGCCGACACCGGCGATCACGCGGGTGGTGCAGATGGAGCCGGGCCCGACGCCCACCTTGACGGCGTCCGCGCCGGCCTCGCACAACGCGGCGGCGGCGGACCGGGTGGCGACGTTTCCGCCCACGACCTCGATCTTCTCGCCGACGGCCTTCTTGAGGCGAGCGACCATGTCCAGCACACCGCGGTTGTGGGCGTGCGCGGTGTCGACGATCAGCACGTCGACACCCGCATCGGCCAGCGTCATGGCGCGGGTCCAGGCGTCGTCACCGACACCGACAGCGGCACCGACCAGGAGACGCCCGTCGCTGTCCTTGGTGGCCAGCGGGAACTGCTCGGTCTTGACGAAGTCCTTGACGGTGATCAGCCCGGTCAGCTTGCCGTGGCCGTCGACGATGGGGAGCTTCTCGATCTTGTGCCGGCGCAGCAGGCCCAGCGCGGCCTCGGCCGAGACGCCCTCCTGGGCGGTGATCAGCGGCGCCTTGGTCATGACCTCGGCGACGGCCTTGTCCTGGTCGACCTCGAAGCGCATGTCGCGGTTGGTGATGATGCCGACGAGCTGCCCGGCCGTGTCCACGACAGGCAGGCCCGAGATGCGGAACCGGGCGCACATGGCGTCGACCTCGGCCAGCGTGTTGCTCGGCGAGCAGGTGACCGGGTCGGTGACCATGCCGGCCTCGGACCGCTTGACGGTCTCGACCTGCGCGGCCTGCTCGCTGAGCGGCAGGTTGCGGTGCAGCACGCCCATGCCGCCGGCGCGGGCCATCGCGATGGCCATCCGCGACTCGGTCACGGTGTCCATGGCCGAGCTGACCAGCGGCACCCGCAGCCGGATGTTGCGCGTCAACTGGCTCGACGTATCGGCGGTGGCCGGGATGATGTCGGACGCCGCGGGCAGCAGCAGAACGTCGTCGAAGGTCAGCCCGAGCATCGCGACCTTGGTCGGATCGTCACCTCCGGTCGGCACCGGAACGGAGATGGGAACGCTGCTTTCAGCGATCGACATGGGTGGGGCCTCCAGGGCAGACACAGTCGTGGAACTAAAAAGCCATCCTATCGGCCCAGACTGTGTGCAACTAACCCCACTCTGTGGCGGCTCGCCGGGGTAACGGCTGGCGCATCGTCGGGGGTGATAAGTAGGGTAGACCTGTGCGTGACCACCTGCCGCCGGGCTTGCCGCCCGACCCGTTCGCCGACGATCCCATGGACCCGTCGGCCGTTCTGGATGCGCTGGAGCCCGGACAACCCCTGGACCCGCAGGAACGCATGGCTGTCGAAGCCGATCTCGCCGATCTGGCAGTGTACGAAACACTGTTGGCGCACAAGGGCATTCGCGGCCTCGTCGTCTGTTGCGACGAATGTCAGCAAGACCATTACCACGACTGGGACATGCTCCGGGCGAACCTGCTGCAGCTGCTGGTCGACGGCACCGTCCGTCCGCACGAGCCGGCCTACGACCCCGAGCCTGATGCCTACGTGACGTGGGACTACTGCCGCGGGTATGCCGATGCGTCGCTCAACGAGGCGACCTCCGAGCACGACGGCTACCGCTGATTTTTTCCGTTGACGTGCCAGACATCACGTCTGGCGGGTTGATGTTGCGCTGAGGGCGAAATCTGGCGAGTAGGCAGCGCCGTGGTTGCAGAGCCAACAGCCGCGTTGCGTTGACCCTGCACTCCGGGCCCCAAAAGCCGAGTAGGCACCGCCCTAGTTACAGAGCCAACAGCCGAACCCAGCCGAATTGCGTTGACGCTGCACTCCGGGCCCCAAAAGCCGAGTAACCAGCGCCCTAGTTACAGGCTCAACAGCCGGACGCAGCCGAGTTCCGTTGACCCTGCAGCCAGGGCCCAAAAGGCCGAGTAACCAGCGCCGCCATTACAGAGTGAACGGCCGCACCCAGCCGAAGTTCGTTGACCCTGCACCCAGGGCCTCAAAAGTCGAGTAGGCACCGCCCTAGTTACAGGCTCAACGGCCGAGTTGCGTTGACCCTGCACCCAGGGCCCAAAAAGCCGAGTAGGCAGCGCCAACATTACAGACTCAACGGCCGAACCGACCGCTGCATGACTTCAGTGCGGCCCGTGTCCCGATCCTGATCCCGATCCTGAGCCTGAGCCTGACCCCGACGGCGCCTGCGTCGTCGTCACGACTGACCGCTCCCGTGTCGGCTCCGGCTGCGCTTCCTTGGTCGTCGGCGCCGCGGTCGGCTGTGCTGCCGGGGCTGTCGGGGCCGGTGTGGTCACCGAGGGCACTGTGACAGTCGGGGCGACGGTCGTGACCGTCTGCGCCGGCGCCGGGTTCTGCGTCGACGGCGCGACGGTGGCCGGCTGCGTGGCCGTCGCGGTCGGCGGGTTGGTGACGGCGGGCTCGCTCGACGGCACGGTGATGGACGATGTCCCGGTCGCGGTCGCTGTCGCGGTCGACGGCACCGTGGACGGCGCGGACGTGGCCGTCGACGACGAGGGCGTCGAGGTCACGGTCGAGCTGCTCGCCGATGACGAACTCGCCGTCTCGGTCGCAGACGTCGCGCTCGACGAGGTAGCCGAGCCAGACGTGCTCGTCGGCTCCGAGGTCGAGGTCGGCGCACTGGTCGACGTCGTGGACGAGTCGGTCGAAGTGGACGTCGTGGATGACGTGGTGGTCGTCGACGTGCCGGATGACGAGGTCGACGACGACGTGGTCTCGACGACCGGCACCGGCAGCAGGGTCAGCGGCGAGGACGGCAGGACCGGCATCGGCTCTCCAGGCGGGGGCAGCGTCGCCGCGGGATCCTGCTCAACCACCTTGTAGGTCAAGGCATTCCACTGCTGGATGAGCTGTTGCTTGTGCTCTGGCGTGTCGACGCTCTGCACGGTCGGGCTCAGCGCCTGCAGCTTCTCCTGCGCCTGCTGCCACTGGCCGTTGTCGATCAGCTGCTGGACCTGTTGCATCTCGGTCTGCGCAGCCAGCATCACCTGGTCGTCACGGCTGGCCTTGTCGGTGCCGAACATCGCGGTGTGCAGGCCGTACAGCGACGAGTTCGGCCCGGCGGCGTAGATCGCGGTGCCGAAGCCACCGAGGCACAGCAGCGCGGCCGCAACCGAGCCGACGATCGTCAGGGATGTCCGAGATTCCTTGCGGTGCAACCCGTTCTGCAATGCGGCGACGGCGTCGCGGGCCGTGACGGGCGTCGTCACCGCGGGTTCGCGAATGCTGTCGCGCCAGTCGGCGAGCAGGAACGCCAGCTCGGCTTCCGTGGAATCCGTCGAGTACGCGTGCTGGTCGGCGGCGAGCGCGTCGAAGAATCGGTCGACGCGCCGAATCTCGTTGAGCGAGGGGTCGCCGCCGCCCGGCGACCATTGTCCGGAGTCAGGCATGGCCGCGCTCCGTCGAACCGATCTCGGTCTTCAAGCGCGCCAACGCGCGATGCTGAGCGACGCGGACCGCGCCCGCGGTGCTGCCGACGGCCTCGGCGGTCTCCTCGGCGCTCATGCCGACGACGACACGCAGGATCAGGATTTCGCGCTGTTTCTCGGGCAGCACCGAGAGCAACCGGTTCATCCGGGCCGCCGAGTCGGCGTCGATGGCCAACTGCTCCGGGCCCAGCTCAGTCGAGGGGCGGTCCGGCAGATCGTCGGTGGCTTCAGCGCGGTTGCGGCCGGCGGCACGATGCGCGTCAGCAACCTTGTGAGCGGCAATGCCGTACACGAAAGCCAGGAACGGCCGTCCCTGGTCCTTGTACCGCGGCAGCGCCGTGATCACAGCTAAACACACCTCCTGAGCCACATCGTCTGCGGAAACACCCTGTCGCTCGCCGACCCCGAATCGCGCACGGCAGTACCGAACGACGATCGGGCGGATGGTTTCCAACACCTTGCGGAGCGCATCGCGATTGCCGGCAACTGCGTCAGCAACGACAGCATCGAGACCATCTCCCGAAAATGTCATCGTGGGCGCAATCTCCAGCGTTACGGACGAGGCAGAGCCGTGGTTGGTATGTCAGGACAACAGTAATGACTGGCGCGGGCTACCAGATTCATCCCGCCCATCGCCCGCCGCGATCGCGCACGCTGGCGGCCGCCGCATCGCGGATCCGGGCCATCGCTTCCGGGCTGTGCCCGGCACTCCCGATATCGCTCAACAAACAGCCCAATGCCCAGGTCAGCGGCACCAACCCGAATTGCTGGGTGCGTTCCAGAGCGGCGTCGGCGACGCGGCGGGACTCGTCGAACCGGCCGGCGCTGCACAGCGCCGCGGCATACACGACGTCGGTTTTCACGGCGTGGCGCGGCGAACCAAGGTCACCGACGAGCGCCCGGGCGCGTTCGGCATGGGCGACCGCGTCCGCGCCACGACCACTGACCATGGCCAGCTCGGCGCTCACCCAGGCCAGCCGGACCCGCTGGCGCGGCACCCCGCTGTGACCGGTGTCGACCGCGGCCCGCTCGAGCAACCGCTGCGCCGCCGCGAAACGGCCGATCCCGAGGGCGTCGGCAGCCAGGCCGACGAGGGCGTCGGCGCGCGCCTCGGCCGCGTCGAGCCGATGGGCGACCAAGGCCCACGCCCGACCGTCGGCAACCCGGGCGAGGCGATGCCAACCGAGCTGCCGGAGAAACGACGCGCGGGTGCTCTGCGCCAGCGACAGCAACGGACCGTGACCTCGCCGCGCCAGGTCATCGAGATCGGCGGCGGCGGCGGCGTATCGGCCCTGACCGCCGGCAGCGACGGCGCGCAGCCACAGTTCGTCGGCCGAGTGCGCCGCCGGCAGCGGCCAGCACGGCAGGTCGTTGCCAAAAGCGGCGTCGTACAGACGGACTGCTGGCGGGTCGGCAGCGCCCGTCCTGGTACCGGTTGCGGTCATCGAGTCAGCACGGTATCAATGCCGCCGCGCCGGTTGGCCGCGTTCTCTCGCCGTGCGAGTTCGGCAGCTTTCGTTAATAATTAATGCGGACCGTGTTAACACCGTGTCAACGACTTCCAATTCCGCCACATATCGACAGACATGGCGAACTGGCGCGAACTGCCGAAACAGGTATCGCCCGACAATTTCGCCACCACTCGTTTCGTTTCCAAAGCATCGCGCAGATGAACGTGATGTAAATTGTTGACCTGCGCTTATGGGGTTTCGCACAGCGCGTGGCTATTGACGGAATTTGCCGAATCCTTCTACTTTGTGTGCACGAGTTGTCATCGGCGACAAGTTCTCGGGTCATTTGCAGATCAACGCGCATCCACAGATTTCCGAATAGGACGCGCGGGGAGGAGTCGTTCCCAATGCCACAGCCGCAGCAGCTTCCCGGACCCAACGCCGATATGTGGGATTGGCAGATGCACGGCGTATGCCGTGGCGTCGACTCAGCGGTGTTCTTTCATCCCGATGGCGAGCGCGGCCGGGCTCGGGCCCAGCGCGAAATGCGCGCCAAGGAAATGTGCCGGGCCTGCCCGGTGATCACTCAGTGCCGGTCGCATGCCCTGGCCGTCGGCGAACCGTACGGCATCTGGGGCGGGCTCAGCGAAGGCGAGCGCGAACTGTTGCTCAAGCGGGGCATCCGCCGCGCGTCGTAGCCGTCAGTCCGGCTCACCGTATTCATCGAACCAATAGGCAAGTTTCCCGCGACGGCTCACCGCGCGCAGTCTGCGCTCGGTGGCCTCTCGGGTGGTGCTGGTGCTGACGATCAGTAACTCATCGCCGGCTTCCAGGCGCGTGTCGGGCTGCGGCACGAAGGTGTTCCCCTTGCGGATGATCAGGGTGATCACGCTCGGATCCGGCAGCCGCAGTTCCAGCACCGTCACGTTGTGCAGCCGCGACTGCGGCAGCACCGTCAGCGTCAACAGCTCCGCGTCGAGCACATCCAGCGGCGCCGCTTCCACCTGAATTTCGCGCGTGACATCACGCCGGATCAGTCCGAGCCGGTGCGCGATCGGCTTCAGACTCGGGCCCTGCACGAGCGTGAACACCACCACCAGCACGAACACGATGTTCAGCAGCCGCTGACTGTCCGGCACCCCGGTGACGATCGGGTAGGTCGCCAGCACGATCGGCACGGCACCGCGCAGTCCGGCCCACGACAGGAATGCCTGCTCCCGCCATGGCACCCGGAAGCCGATCAGCGACAACACCACCGACAGCGGCCGGGCCAACAGCAGCAGTACCAGGCCGATGACGACGGCCGGCACCAGATCGTCACCGAGCTGGCTGGGCGTGACCAACAGGCCGAGCAGCACGAACAGCCCGATCTGGGCCAGCCAACCCAGTCCCTCGGCGAATGACCGGGTGGCCGCGCGGTGCGGCAGACCGGAATTCGCGAGCACCAGGCCGGTCAGGTAGGCCGCGAGGAACCCACTGGCGTGCGTGACCCCACATGCCGCGAACGCCACCGTGCCCAGCCCGAACGTGGCCAGCGGATACAGGCCCGACGCCGGCAGCGCGATCCGGCGCAGCGTGACGGCACCGAGGTAGCCACATAGCAGGCCGATCGCCGCGCCGACCGCCAGCTCGTAGACCAGGTCGACCAACCCGTGCATCGGGTCGAAGGCCAGCGGAACAGCGCTGAACATCAGGACGAGGATGACGGCGGGGGCGTCGTTGAGACCGGACTCGGCTTCCAGCAGGCCCGCCAGCCGCCGGGGCAGCGGCAGCACCCGCAGCACGGAGAACACCGCGGCAGCGTCGGTCGACGAGACGATGGCGCCCAGCAGCAGCGCCAGCTGCCAGTCCATCCCCAACAGCAGATGGGCACCCGCGGCGGTGACGGCCGTGCTGACCGCCACGCCGAGAGTGGCCATCACCGCGGCCGGCGCCAGACTCTTGCGGACTTCACTGAACTTGGTGGTCAGACCACCCTCGATGAGGATGATCGCCAGGGCTGCGGTCCCCAGATCCCGGACCAGGGCGACGTCGTCGAACCGCAGCCCGATGCCGTCTTCGCCGACCAGCACGCCGAGGCCGAGGAACAGCAGCAGACTGGGCAGGCCGACGCGGGTCGCGAGTCGCGTGGCGACGATGCTCGCCAACAGCACCAGCGCCCCGACGAGCAGCACCCGGTTCAGCTGCTCGAGCGTCATCGATCCCCCCATTCCGGTGTGCGGCCGAAGCAAATGTATCTGGGAACTCGCTGCGACCGGCGGTAGGCGACAATGAGGGCGTGAGCACCCGGGGCATGCGCGTGGCGATCGCCGGCGCCGGCGCGGTCGGCCGGTCGGTGGCACAGGAACTCGTCGCCAACGGGCACAAGGTGCTCCTGATCGAACGCGACATCCACAAGTACGAGCCGCACACGGTCCCCGAGGCCGACTGGCTGTGGGCCGACGCCTGCGAGGTGGCCTCGCTGGAGGAATGCGGCGTCGAGATGTGCGACGTCGTGATCGCCGCGACGGGCGACGACAAGGCGAACCTCGCGATGGCGCTGCTGGCGAAGACCGAGTTCAGCGTGCCGCGCGTGGTCGCGCGCGTGAACAACGTCGCCAACGAGTGGCTGTTCACCGAGGACTGGGGTGTGGACGTCGCGGTGTCCACGCCGCACGCGATGGCCGCCGGCGTCGAGGGCGCCATCGACGTCGGCCACCTGGTGCGGCTGATGGGGCTACGTCAGGGGCACGCCAACCTGACGAAATTCACGCTCCCGCCGGACAGCCCGCTGATCGGACGCACCATCGGGGACATGACCCTGCCGCCGAACACCCTGTTGGTGACGGTGCAGCGCGGCAGCAGGATCATCGTGCCCAAATCCTCGGACCATTTCGAGGACGGGGACGAATTGCTTTTCGTCGCAGACGAATCCGGCGACGGCGACATCCGCGACCTCATCCACGGCGCTTAGAGCGCGTAGCAGTACCGGCTCGTCGGCACCGAGTCGAGGTTGGTGTGGGCGCCGAAGCGAATCACGCTCTCGACCATGAGCGTCATGCGCCGTTGCAGTTCCGCATCGTCTCCCCCGGTGCCGTAGAACGCGTGCACATCCGTCATCGCCGCCATGTGGAACAGCTCCTCGACGACGGCGTCGACCCGCTCGGTGCCGTGCACCGTCCGCAGGACGCGGTTCTGCACATAGCCGAACGTGTCCTGGGTGTCGATGGCGACGGTGGTGTGCTGCCCCTGCCAGATCTGCAGCCAGTCGGCCGGATCGAGGTCCGCCGGGATGCGCAGGAAGCCGATCTGCGCCAGTGCCGTTGTGCGAACACCGTTCTCGACGGCGGGCGGCACCAGCCGCACCGTCTCCTCGACCTCCCACCCGGCACTGCGCTCGGCGACCCGGGCCAGCACTGCCGAGACGGCGTCGGGGTCGGTGTCCGCGGCGGTCCACACGCTGACCACCGCCGGCACCGGACTGTCGAAGGTGGTGATGCGCAACATCGCCGCCGCCACGTCGGCGTCGTCGACGTTGACCTGCAAGCGGGTGGCACCTGCGGCGCGCAGTTGCTCATGCAGCTCCGGCGCCCGCAGGGTGGTGTCCAGCCCGGTGCCCCACAGGGCATAGATCAGCTTCACGACGTCAGCCATGCTTGGCCGCCATCGGCTCGGCCTGCATGACGCCGCCGGCCTGCAGCCACTCACCGACGGCACGCGGTGCGTCCCGGACCGGGTTGTAGACGTCCTCCTCCGACGAGAACAGGTTGTCGCCCGCGTAGACGAGGCGGGTGATGTTGGGAAAGCCGAAGACCTTGCCCGGCTCCGTCGGGTGGTCGAGCGCGTTGATGATCTCGGTGACGATCGCCCCGTTCTCCTCATCGATCGCCACCCAGGTGTGCGGGAATCGCATGTGCGGGAACGGCTTCATCACGCCGACGATCCATTCGCGCACCGCCTCACGGCCGTGCATCTCGCCGTAGGCGTGCTCGATGTAGTGGACGTCCTCGGTGAACAGATCGGCGAACGGCGCCCAGTCCCCCGTGCTCGAACAGACCTCGACGACCTTGTGTAGTGCTCGAGCGCGGCCATCAGCTCGTCCCGGGTGAAGCGTGGCATGTGTGGACCTCCAACATAACTAGAATCAATTTCAGTTTTGGGACTCTACCGAACAACTAGAATTCACTCCAGACCCAAAAAGGAGCTGCACGTTGGCACGAATCGCCGAACCCCGCCCGGCCGCCGAGCCCAGCTCCGCCGTGCAGCAGCAGCGGCGCGACGCGATCCTCCAGGCCACCGCGGCCCTTGCTGCCGAGAAGCCCGCCGACCAGGTGCAGATGAACGAAGTCGCCCGCGCGGCCGGGGTCGCACTCGGCACGCTGTACCGCTACTTCCCGTCCAAGACCCACTTGTTCGTCGGCCTCATGGCCGACCGGGTGGACAAGATGCAGGACGGCATCCACCGCCGCAAGGCCCCGGCCGGCACCGCGGCCGACCGCGTGTTCGACGTCCTGTCGCGCGCCACCCGTCCGATGCTGCGCCAACCCCACCTGACGGCCGCCATGCTCAATTCACTGAACACCGCCGACGCGACGGCCGTCGCCGAGGTGGGGCACATCGACCGCCAGGTCCGCAGCATGCTGCTGACCATCTGCGGTGTGGACGATCCAGGGCCGCAAGATATTTCGCTGATGCGACTGGTCCAGCACACCTGGCACGGCATCCTGCAGTCCAGCCTCAACGGGCGGATCTCCGCCGACGAGACCGAAGACGAAATTCAGCTGGCGTGCCGGTTGATCCTGGCCCCGCTGTCCGGGGCCTCCAGTTAGCCTTGTCGTCATGACGACACCACAGCCCGAAGGCACCGTCACCGTCGCCGAGAGCGGCACGGGGACCTACACGCAGGAAATCCTCGCCGGCGGGCACCGGTTGATCGCCGACGAGCCACGCCCGTTCGGCGACGACGCGGGGCCGTCACCCTATGACCTCCTGCTGTCCGCCCTGGGCGCCTGCACCTCGATGACAGTGCGGATGTACGCCGACAAGAAGGGCTGGCCACTGGAACAGGTGCGGGTGTCGTTGCGGCACTCCCGGATTCACGCGAAGGACTGCGCCGATTGTGACATCTCAGCCACCGGCATGATCGACCACATGGACCGCGAGATCGAATTGCTCGGCGACCTCGACGACGATCAGCGCGAAAAACTGCTGGCCATCGCCGAGCGCTGTCCCGTGCACCGGACGCTGACCTCCTCCGTGCACGTCTCCACGTCGTTGCGGCCGGTCAGCTCGCAGCCTGCGTGATGATGTCGTCGACTTCGGCTGCCCGGACGACCATTTCGGCGTGGGCCTTGTCGAGCGCTTCGGCCTGATCCTCGTCGGCCTTCATCATCCCCTCGATGTCGAAGCCGGCCATGTCCAGCACGCCCATGTCCGCGAACGCCTTCTGCACCTTGGGACCCCACAGCCCGATGTCCTTGACAATCGGCACGATTCGGCTGAACAGATGCGACCGGAACTGGCTCAGCATCGGCGCCGTCTCGACCCAGTCGACACACGCCTGCACGTCGAGGCCCAACGCCTCGTAGACCTCGTCGCCCCGTAGCCGGTCCCGCATGAGGTAGCAGGCTTCCACGACGAATTCTTCACGCTCGTTCCGCTCGGCATCACTGATCTGGGAGTAGTAGTCCTTCAACGAGATTCGGCCGAAGGCGACGTGCCGGGCCTCGTCCTGCATGACGTAGGCCAGCACCTGTTTGGCCAACGAGTTGGGCGCCGCCAGGTCGCGTTGCACCCCGAACGCGGCGAGCGCCAGGCCTTCGATGAGCACCTGCATGCCGAGATAGGGCATGTCCCAGCGGGAGTCGCGCAGGGTGTCCTCGAGCAGCACGGACAGGTTCTTGTTGACCGGGTAGACGACGCCGACCTTCTCCTGCAGGAACCGCGAGAAGGTCTCGACGTGCCGGGCTTCATCCATGGTCTGGGTAGCGGCGTAGAACTTCGCGTCCAGGTCCGGCACGACCTCGACGATCTTCGCCGCGCACACCATCGCGCCCTGCTCGCCGTGCAGGAACTGCGAGAATTGCCAGGCCTGCGAATGCTGACGCATCTCGGCACGCCGCTTCTCGTCGGCCGACTCCCACATCGGGCTGCCGAACAGCGGATGGAACTCGTCAGGCAGGCCGATCGGGTTCATCGGATCGACGTCCTGCGACCAGTCGATACGCGACTGCGCATCCCACTGCTTGTCCTTGCCCTTCTGATACAGGGACAGCAGACGTCCGCGGCCGTCGTCATACTCCCAGGTGAAGCGCGCGTCGCCGCCGCTCGGCACATCCCAGGAATAGGGCGAGGGCACCGTCGTGTACTTGTCCTTGGTAGTCATCAACGGCCGCCTCTCTGCGCGCATATGTCCGGACGGAAATATGACCTGTATCACAGTGCGCCGCGGACAGCCGAGCCGTCAACCACTCAGCCCAAGTCGTAACTCTCACGCGAGACGTGGATGAAGTGCCCGGTGGCAGTGTCGGTGCAGGTGACGGCGGCCAGCTCGCTGGCGCAGGTGATCGCACCTTGACTGAAGGTCTGGCCGTAGTCGAGCGTCTTGAGGTTCGAGGCGGTGAAGTTGCTCGCGCCTTCGTAGCATCCGAGCTTTCCGGGATTGCCCTTGCTGACGTAGAACTGCAAACCGCCAAAGTTGAAATCACAGGCCCGGCCGTAGGGACCCATCGTGGATGCCGGCTGCACCCAAGCATGTTCCCGGACTTCGCAATTCACGCCATTGCCGTCGGAGTAGATATCACACACGATGTTCCCCGACGGCGTCACGAATTCATGGTTGGCGGGCACCGGGCCGCCACCGCCGCAGGCGTTCGCCACGGCGGCGAGGGGCAATGCTGCGGTGGCCGCGACCGAGAACGCTGCAATCAGAATGGTCTTCATGGCGACAGCGTGGTGCGCGTCGCTTGGCGGATTCTTGGCGGGGAGATTGTCCGCCTATCGATTGGGCGGGCGCTTCTCGATGAAGGCCAGCACGCCCTCGAGCGCGCTCGGGTCCATCATGTTGCAGGCCATGGTCGCGCCGGCGTCCGCATACGCGGCGTCGATGCCGACCTCGATCTGGCGGTAGAACAGCGACTTGCCCATCGCGACGGCGACGGCGGGCTTGGCGACAATGCTCGCGACGATGGCATCGACTTCGTCGTCAAATGCCTCCGCGGCCGCCACCCGGTTCACCAATCCCAACGCCTTGGCTTCGTCCGCCGAGATGAACTCGCCGGTCACCAGCATCTCGAAGGCGGCCTTCCGCGGGACGTTGCGCGACAGCGCGACTCCCGGCGTGGCACAGAACAATCCGACGTTGATGCCACTGACGGCGAAGCGGGCATCGTGGCTCGCCACCGCGAGGTCGCACATCGCGACGAGCTGACAGCCGGCAGCGGTCGCCAGCCCCTGCACCCGCGCGATCACCGGGACCGGGAGCCGCTGGATCGCGAGCATCACCTCGGTGCACTGGGCGAACAGGCTTTGGTAGTACTCGAGTGAGGGCTCCGCCCGCATTTCCTTGAGATCGTGGCCGGCGCAGAAAGCCTTGCCGGATGCCCCGAGTACGACGGCCCGCACCGTCGCATCGCCGGCGACGGCGGCGAAGGCCTCCCCCAGTTCGGTGAGCATCGCCTCGGACAGTGCGTTGAAGGCTTGCGGACGGTTCAGCGTCAGCGTCACGACCCCGCGGTCATCGCGGTCACGGCGCAGCAGCGGTTCGCTCATCGTCGGACGTTAACACCGATTTTCGACCACGCGGGAGGCCGCGGCGCGATACTCGATTCACCGGCGGACGGAGATCCTCATGGCAGGTCAATTCGAAGGCAAAGTCGCATTCATCACCGGCGCCGCGCGTGGCCAGGGCCGTTCGCATGCCGTGCGTTTCGCCGAGGAAGGCGCCGACATCATCGCCGTCGACCTGTGCGATCAGATTGCGAGCGTCGGTTATCCGATGTCGACCCGCGAAGACCTCGACGAGACCGTCAACCTGGTCGAGAAGACCGGTCGCCGGATCGTCGCGGAAACGGGTGACGTCCGTGACTTCGAAAGACTGAAAGCCATTGTGGCCGACGGTGTTGCCGAGCTCGGCCGGCTCGACTTCGTGCTCGCGAACGCGGGCATCCTCCCGGGCTTCGGGGAACAACGGCACGAGATGGCTGCCTTCGACGATTCCGTCGCCGTGCTGCTCAACGGCGTTTACTACACCATCGAGGCCGCGCTGCCGTACCTACTGAGCCAGGACGAAGGCGGTGCCATCGTGATCACCAGCTCGACCGCCGGACTGAACAGCCTGTGCCCGACGCTCACCAGCCAGAGCCGCGGCATGGCGGGCTACCATGCAGGCAAGCACGGTGTCGTCGGCCTGATGCGTTATTACGCAACGTCTTTGGCGGAGAAGAATATTCGGGTCAATACCGTCCATCCGACGGGCGTGGCCACGCCGATGATCCTCAACGAGGGGTTCGCCGAACTGGTCGCCGAGCACCCCGAGGACGTCACGGGGCTGCAGGCACCCTTGCCGGTCGAGCTGATCGACCCCTCCGATGTCAGCGAGGCGATGGTCTACCTCTGCGGACGATCAGGTCGATACATCACTGGAATCACGCTGCCGGTCGACGGCGGCATCTCGGTCAAGTAGGGCGCCCTCGAGGAAGTACGTCGTCATCGGCCCCTTGCCCTTGACGTCGACCACCTGCGGATCGCTGAACTCATAGCGGTGCTCGAGCAGCGTGTGCGTGGACTCGGATACCTGGATGCGGTGCGGGCGGCCACTGGATTCCATGCGGCTGGCCGTGTTCACGGTGTCGCCCCACAGGTCGTAGATGAACTTGCGCTGACCGATCACGCCCGCGACCACCGGGCCCGACGAGATGCCGATCCGCATCGAGATCGGACTCGGCCAGCTCGATGCCAGGCGGCCTACGGTGCGTTGCATGTCGAGCGCCAGTTCGGCCATCGATGCCGCATGGTCGTCATCGGGGTTGGGCAGGCCCGCGACAGCCATGTAGGCGTCACCGAGGGTCTTGATCTTCTCGATGCCGCGCCGATCGCAGAGCTCGTCGAAAGCGCGGAACATCTCGTCCAGCAGCTGTACGAGCGCCTCTGGCGTCAACGTCTCGGACACCGGGGTGAAGCCGACGATGTCGGAGAACAACACGCTGACGCTGTCCGCCGAGTCGGCGATGGTCAGCGCGCCGTCACGCAGCCGGTCCGCGATCGGTGCCGGCAGCACGTTGTAGAGGATTTCCTCCGTCCGGGCCCGCTCCTGTTCGACTTCACGCTGCCGAAGGAAGTCGATACGTCGCAGCCGCTCCAGCGCATACGCGATCAGCACGCTGATCGCGGACAGTCCCCCGATTTGGGGCACCATCGTGCCGAGCTCGTCCAGGCTGCCCCGGGCAGTCGGCAGTTCCAGGCACACCGCGACGAACACCACGGTGTTGGCCAGCGCGGCGTGCATGCGCAACCTCAGTAGACCGACGGCGCCCAGCAGCGTGACGGTGGCCGACGTCATCAGGTACTGGGTCGGGAAATCGCCGACGCGAGCGAGCACCGGTACGAGCAGCACCTGGATCACCGTCAGCTGCACGACAGCGGCGACCTGCAGACGGTCCTGGAGCGTCCGAATGCGGCGGATCGCCACGATGCCCAGGAGGAAGATACCGATGGTGACCGCGCGGACGATCAGCGCGCCGGGGACGAACCCGCGCAGGACCAGGAAGTCCACGGCCGCGTATACGACGGTGAACAGGATGCCGACCACTTGCGCGAAGGTCGCCGCCCGCAGCCCGTTGGCGTCGTCGTGCGCCCGGAATTCGCGCTCGGAGTCGGCGTCGTCGAACTCCAGCATCCACTTGCGCATGTGGAGTTGGGCATGCCGCTGCTGCACCCAGCACCGCACCGTTTGCGCACCCACAGGGCGAAAATAGCGGAGACGCGGGTCTGGTGTACTCGAGTTCCGCTCGAGCCCGATCACAATGTCGGCCTGAGAGCAGCGCTAACCGTATATACGCCTCAAGGACGCCCTCAGCACGACACTGCGTCCGCGCCCTCCATCGACCGGCCGTCGGCGACCTTGCTATTCGACGATGTCGCCGCGGTATCGCTCGAAAAGTGCCAGGAATTCGGCTCTTTCGGCGTCGGCCACACCGTTCTCGATCAGCACGGCGTCGGCATGCTTCATGTTGGCGTCCCATTCGGCCCCCGAGATCGCCAGTCCTGCATGTGAGGTCTTCATGTCACGCCCGATGTAATGGCACGGCCCGCCGGTCAGCTCGCAGGGCGAACATGTCGTCGATGATCGCCGCGATCACGTCGTAGCCGCCCAGCCGTCGATAGAGCGATGGCATCGTCTCGGTCATCGCCCAAGCATCGCGCCCGCGTCAGGCCGAGGCGGGGAATCGACAAGATTTCGCCAAAGAGTTAATCCTGCCAACCGTGCATCAAATCCTGCCGATCGGAATGCTACTGCCGCACAACTGGTTTCAACGATCAGAGCACCACAACAACCGAAAAAGGGGTTCAAAATGAAGAAGTTCGGCTTTGCCACTCTGATCGCATCGAGCATGACCGCCGCCGTCCTGGGTCTGGCCGTCCCCGCGCAGGCCACCACCGGAACCCCGATCGGTCCCCACTACAGCGTCGACAACCACGACAACTCCAACACCAGCAACGGGTTCTACGACCAAGCGTTCTGATCGCCCCGATGAAGGACCCCCGGCCCACAAGGACCGGGGGTCCTTCATATTGTGATCCGATGGCGGCCAAGAGCATCGACATCGGCGGCACCACCCTGCGGGCGATCGACGACGACGGCGTGGTCGTCGCCCGCGGCATTCCCTATGCCCGCGCCGACCGGTTCGCCGCCCCGGAGCCGGTCGCGGTCGGCCTGGAAGAGATCGACGCCACCGAGCGCGGCCCCGCGTGCCCTCAATTGCCATCGCGTCTGCAGTCCGTCACCGGTGCCGTCGTCGACGGCCTCACGAAGAGTGAGCAGTGCCAGGTGCTCAGCGTCACGGCACCCGCGGATGCCGAAGGACTACCGGTGATGGTGTGGTTTCACGGCGGGGCCTACGTGTCGGGTGGTGGCGAATCCCCGAAGTACGACGCGCAGACGCTGGCGGCCGAACGACGGGTCGTCGTGGTCACCGTCACCTACCGGCTCGGCATCTTCGGGTACCTGAACATCCATGACCCGGAGACGCAGAACCTCGGGCTGCGTGACCAGATCTGCGCGCTGCAGTGGGTCCGCGACAACATCGCGGCGTTCGGCGGCGATCCAGGCCGGGTCACGGTGTTCGGCCAGTCCGCCGGCGGCGATTCCGTGCTGTCGCTGATGTTGTGCCCGGAGACAACGGGCCTGTTCACCCGGGCCATCCTGCAGAGCGCTCCGCTGGGCCTGCCGCGCGAGCGCTCCTCGATGGCCGCCGCGATGCGCACCGCGGCGCTGGCGTCGTTGAAGGGCGTGCCGGCCGTGGAGGCCGACATCGACCAACTGCTCGCGGCACAGCTTGCTGCGCTGGCCGCTGCCCAGCCGTTTGGACGGCTCGGCATGATGGCCTTCGCACCGATTCTCGGTTACGCACCGATGGTTTCCGCCGAACACTTCGAGTCGCAGCTCGCCGACGCGGCAAAGCGAGTCGAGATCCTGGTCGGCTACACGCGCGACGACGGCCGGCCCTTTGTGTCCATGGATCCGCGCGGCGCCCGCGTGCAGCGGCTCGGACCGCTCGGCGCAGTGCTCACCGCGGCGATCGGGCGCAACCTGACCCGCAGCGTATTCGGCAGGCCGGCAATCGATCTCGCCCGCACCTGGGAACGACTGGGTGGACGGTCGGCGACCTTCCGCATCGACTGGGCACCACCGCGAGCACCGCTGGGCGCATGCCATTGCATCGAGCTCCCGCTGCTCCTGGGTGCGGTTGGCTCGTGGCGTGACGCGCCGATGCTCGGTCCCGAGCCACGCACCGTCGACGAAGACCTCGGGCGCCAGATGCGTTCCCTGTGGGCAGGTTTCGCGCATGACGGCATCGCGGCGCTCGGGCAGCGACACCTCGTTTTCGGGTAAGACGAAACCACCCCCGGCCCATCAGGACCGGGGGTGGTTCGTTGGAACTACCTAGTGGGCGTGGCCGTGGTGGCCGTGCCCGTGATCGGCTTCCTCGGCCGGCTTGTCCACGACGGCCGTCTCGGTCGTCAGGATCATCCGGGCCACCGACGCGGCGTTGAGCACCGCGGACCGGGTCACCTTGGCCGGGTCGACGACACCGTCGGCCAGCAGGTCACCGTAGGTCAGGGTGGCGGCGTTGAAGCCGTGGCCGGCGGGCAGCTCGGCCACCTTGTTCACCACGACCGGGCCGTCGAGGCCGGCGTTGGTGGCGATCCAGTACAGCGGGGCCGACAGCGCCGAGGAGAAGACCTCGAGGCCGATCAGCTCGTCGCCGGACAGCGAGCCACGCAGGCTGTCCAGAGCGGCGCGAGCCTGAACCAGAGCGGCGCCACCACCGGTGACGATGCCCTCTTCCACCGCAGCCTTGGCGGCGGCGACGGCGTCCTCGACGGCTTCCTTGCGCTTCTTCAGGTCGGTCTCGGTGGCAGCGCCGACCTTGATGACGGCCACGCCGCCGGCCAGCTTGGCGAGGCGCTCTTCGAGCTTCTCGCGGTCCCAATCCGAGTCCGAGGCCTCGATCTCGCTGCGCAGCTGCGCCTTGCGGCCGTCGATGGCCTCGGCGGTGCCGCCGCCGTCGACGATCACAGTGCTGTCCTTGCTGACGACGACGCGGCGGGCGGTGCCCAGCACGTCGAGGCCGGCCTCGCGCAGCGTCAGGCCCACGTCGGGGTTGACGACCTGGCCACCGGTGACGACGGCGAGGTCCTCGAGGAACGCCTTGCGGCGGTCACCGAAGAACGGCGCCTTGACCGCGACGGCCTTGAGGGTCTTGCGGATGGCGTTGACGACCAGGGTCGACAGGGCCTCACCCTCGATGTCCTCGGCGACGATCAGCAGCGGCTTGCCGGCCTGGGCGACCTTCTCCAGCAGCGGCAGCAGGTCGGGCAGCGAGCTGATCTTGTCGCGGTGCAGCAGCACCAGCGCGTCCTCGAGGACGGCTTCCTGGGCGTCGAAGTCGGTGACGAAGTACGCCGACAGGAAGCCCTTGTCGAAGCCGACACCCTCGGTGACCTCGAGCTCGGTGTTCAGGGTCGAGGACTCCTCGACGGTGACGACGCCGTCGGCACCGACGCGGGTCATGGCCTCGCCGACCAGCTCGCCGATCAGTTCGTCGCGCGACGACACGGTCGCGACCTGGGCGATGGCGGTCTTGTCGGACACCGGCTTGGCCGCGGCCAGCAGGGCCTCGGACACCGCGTCGGCGGCCTTCGAGATGCCCGCGCCGAGCGCGATCGGGTTGGCACCGGCAGCGACGTTGCGCAGACCGGCCTTCACGATGGCCTGGGCCAGCACGGTAGCGGTGGTGGTGCCGTCGCCGGCGACGTCGTTGGTCTTGGTCGCGACGGACTTGACCAGCTGGGCGCCCAGGTTCTCGAACGGGTCTTCCAGGTCGATGTCGCGTGCGATGGTGACGCCGTCGTTGGTGACCTGCGGGCCACCGAAGGCCTTGGCCAGCACGACGTTCCGGCCACGCGGGCCGATGGTCACGCGGACCGCGTCGGCGAGCTTGTCGACACCGGCTTCCATGGCGCGGCGCGCAGCTTCGTTGAATTCAATCTGCTTGCTCATAAAAGTCTTTCTTGACGCCTAACGCATACCGCCCCGAAAACCGCCCGTGCGGACACGGGGATTTCCGGGGCGGGACACGAATGCTTACTTGGAGACGACAGCCAGCACGTCGCGGGCCGAGAGGATCAGGTACTCCTCGCCGTTGTACTTGATCTCGGTGCCGCCGTACTTGCTGTAGATGACGGTGTCGCCCTCGGCAACGTCCAGGGGGATCCGCTTCTCGCCGTCCTCATCCCAGCGGCCGGGGCCAACTGCGACGACGGTGCCTTCCTGCGGCTTTTCCTTGGCGGTGTCAGGGATGACCAGACCGGAAGCGGTCGTGGTCTCGGCCTCGTTGGCCTGAACGAGGATCTTGTCCTCGAGTGGCTTGATGTTGACTGCCACGATGGAAGCCCTCCACTTGGTTGGTATGTCGATCCAGGGCCAATCCCCGGATGCCAGGTTGTTCGGCAAGCGTCCTGACCACACACCGTCGTCGCGGGTGCCGGAGCGCGGTTGGCCGCATGCCACCTAGCACTCTATACACGCGAGTGCTAGCGCTCAAGGGTGGGGCAGTGCCGGATTCAGGCGAACTCGCTGAGAGCAGAATCGGCAGGCTAATCAGCCGCCGGTGACGTGTTGACCAGCAGCAGGTTGGAGGTCGCTCGATGAGTGATGGTGTTGGCCGTTGACCCGAGGACCCGGGCGAAGCCCGCCATGCCACGGTTCCCGATCACGAGAAGGTCGTATTCGGCAGCTGCGAGCACGTCGGCCGGATCGCCGGCCAGCGCGAGCCTCTCGAGCGAGCCGGTGATTCCCAGCTGGGTTTCGACGTCGTTCAGCGTCTCCTCGGCCGCGACGGCGTCGCCGGCCACAGTGACCAGGATCGGCCGGGCCCCGAGTGCGGCCGCCAGGTCGTACCCGGCCTGGACCGCGCGCACCGAGGTGTCGGAGCCGTCGGTGGCCAGGGCGATCGTCTGTACTGCCGAAACCGGCTTGCGCACGAACAACACGTCGACGGGACTGTGGTGCGACAGTTCGTTCGAGGTACTCCCCCAGAACCGGCTGGAGGTGTGACCGAGCCCCGCCGCCCCGACGACGATCAGTGGCCGCTCGGACTGCGCCGCGGCGTCGACCAGGGCGTCGAACGCGCTGCCTTTCACCGGAACCTTGTCGATTGCCATGACGCCCAACGCGGTGAGGTCGACGTCGGCGCCCTCGGCCGTCAGATCCGCCCACGGCTGTTCCCGTCCGCCCGGAACCGAGACGCTGGGTTTCCACGCCGTGACGACGGTGACCGGCGCACCGAGGGCAGCGGCCACCACGCCGGCGACGGTGACCGCGTCGGTCGCCTCGTCGGATCCGTCGGTGCCGACGACGATTCGGGAGTAGGACGTCATGGTGATCACGCTCCGAACACGAGGATGTGGACGGCGCCGACGAGGATGCCCAGGAGTCCACCGTGGGCGTACAGCAGCCAGGCGTCCTGCTCGATGGCCGAGTACAGCATCTCGCCGAACTTGTCGGGCGGCAGCGCCCGGAACTTCTCGGTCGCGAACGTCTCGATCTTCTTGGCCTGGGTCTTGTTGAATCCGGGGTCGTAGAGGACGCTCGGGGCGAAATCGACCAGCTTGTCGCCGGCGCCGCGTTGCAGCCCTTCGACATCGACGACACCGAACGATTTGCGGGCGACGACGAGGTACGGGCCCAGGATGCGTTCGGCCTCTTCGCCGACCGCGGACTGGATCAGCGCACGGGTCTTCTCCGCGCTGGCGCCGTTGAGCAGTTCGTGCGCGAAGTTCTTGACGGTCAGGACCTGCAGCGACAACATCGTGGCGAGTTCGTGGGCGGCCTGGTGCTGACGCTTCGCGAAAAGTCCTTGCTTCCAGAGATATTTGTATCGGGGCTGCGGCTCGCCGGGCTCGAACACGACCTTGATCGCGATGATGTTGACGATGATGCCGATCACCGCGGCCCCGCCGAGCACCCACAGCCAGGTCGGCAGGAAGTGCAGGATCGAGTCGAGGAATCCCGGTAGGTGGATCGCGAAACCGCCATGGGCCGCTGCGTGTTCGCGCGCCTCATCGCTGGAGTAATAGATCAGCGACAGCCACAGTGCGAGCAGCACACCGAACGGAAAGCCCAGTGCGCCGATGCGCACCATGAAGCGCAGTTCGGGCACCGCCATGCCTTTGATGATGTCCCGCAACACTTCTGGGTTGCGGCGCAGGAAGTTGACGGTCATCAGCTTGACGTTGAGCAACTGGTCGATGTTCTCGCCGATCTTGGCGAAGGCGCGCTTGGAAATGGTCGGTAACTCGGCGTCGACGGTCTGCAGCACCTCGTCTTTCAGTGGCTGTGGGAGCGAGCGCCACATCTGCGGATGCCGGGCCTCGATGATCTCGGTGGTCAGTCGGCCGATGTCCGGTCTGGCCGCCACTGCAATGGCTTTGGCGAGTTTGTCGGGATTGAGTTGTGCGTAGAAGTCCGAGATCTTGCCGATCCGGGCTATGGAAGTGTCGACGATGAGGCTGGCCATCTTCTCGGCGCGACACGGAATGAATCCCTGGAAACCCAGAATTCCGTTGGGCGCGAAGGTGGGCAGAATCTGGACCTTACGGGGAAGAAAGGGAAATATCCGTTTCAGGCCCGGCACATAGAAGCCGGTGAACCGCACGGGCGCGAACAACATGATGACGCCGGTCCAGTTGGTGATCAAGCCGGCAATCGCGCTGAAGATCGGCACGCTGATGATGTCGACTACGAATTTCGATTGTCCGGTGAGCTCCTCCCAATCAAGAAAGGGCCCGGCGGCGAGCGTTGTCATGGCATATCCCTGGGCTTGTCGGGGTCGGATCAGTGCTTGGGTTTGTGCGCGGCGGGATCAGGTGGGCCTTTCCCGATGATCTTGTCGCCGCGCTCATCGGTGGCCCAGCCCCCGGCGTTGTAACCGTCGGTGTCGATGCAGACTTCGCAGAACTGTTTGCCGAAATCCGACAGATAGATGCTGCGGTACACGCTGATCGTCTTGGGTATCACCTCGGTCACCTCGAGCGCCCGCGGTTGCACCTCGAGCAGCGCATAACGCCGGTAGTCCGCGACTGGCTCAGACGAAAAGCGCACCAGGCCAAGGCGATTGAGGTTCGCGAGATAACGTTGGTCGGACTCCGGCCAACGGCATCCGGCCATGTCGGCGATCATGTTCACGCCGCTGACGAGCCGCTCGGAGCCGACCTGGAACATCGTCTTCGTCCGGATGTCGATGGACGGCTGAGTGCCTGCGACGGCCAGAAAGCGCAGCATCCGAACTTCGTCCGGCGCAAGCTCATTGAGAATCTGGCTGAATGCCGGATGCCGGTGTGATTGTTTACGTGTGGGCTTCTGCGACTTGGCAATCAGCTCGTCGCCCCAGTGGCGCAGATCAGCGTCGCTGTCATGCTTCGCGTCCTTCTTGTCGCCGTCGCGGTGTTCGGACTTCTTCTTGACGGCGTCGCCGGAGCCACCCATCACTCGGCGTACCGGCGTGACGGCGACGCGCTTCAGGCCGCCGAAGATTCCCGGGTTCACGTCCGGCAACGCGTCCGGCGCCACGACGGGCAGCACAGCGGTTGCAGCAGTGGCACTTTCGTCGCCATCGTCAATATCGTCGCTGTCATCGGCAGCATCCGCCGGCGATGAGATCGCTGCCGGTGTCGGATGCGTCTCGCGTCCGGGCAGCCGGCTCAGAATGTTGACGACCTTGAACAGGTCGCCGGCTGCGGCCCGGGTCGATTGCACGGCGGCCGCGATGTCACGCGCGGTGTCGATGCCCAACTTGGTGAGCGGATCGACTATGGCGTCCAACGGATTACTGCTCTGCTCTTGATCGCGATCGTCGGATTTTGGACCGTCGCTCATGATTCGCCTCCGTTGGACTGTGCGAGTAATTATCCAAAGGACCGGCTCGCTCATATGCGTTTCGCAGTGATCCAAAAACTACGGGCGTGAGGGCAGGCGAACTACGTCGCAAACAACCAAAGTTCGTGGCGCGTCCAAGGCGCGCGTTGTCGACGGTCCACAAATGCCCCGTCACGGCGAATTGTCAGTTCAGAACTGCCTGGCCGAACCAGTGGCACAGCAGCAATGCGACCTCGACCTCGATGCGGTCGTCGGCAATCGGCGCGCCACGCCGACTGATGGCGCGGTTCACCCGGTACTTGATCGAATTCGAATGCAGATGCATTTCATCGGCGGCGGCCTTGAAACTCGACCCGGTCCGCAGGAATACACGCAATGTCTCGCGAAGCCGTTCGTCGTTCTCGGTGTCACTCGCGAGCGGGCCCAGAATTTCGGCCACCCAGGCGCCGACCGATCCGACGTCATTCCCGAGCAGCGTTGCGACGGGCAGCCCTGGGTCGCTCGCCGCCATGACGCGGCGGTCGACGGATCCCGACACCACCGCCACGGCACGGACGTCCACCGCCTGCTCATGTGACCGGCGGAACCCATCGATGCCGGGAAGCGGGTTGCCCATCGCGATCCACGGTGAATCCTGTTGTACTGTCGCGAATTCCCGAATACGTTCTGTCACGTTCGCAGCACCGTGCGTCGACAGCGGCAGCCAGACCCACGCGGTCAGGTGGTCGACCGACAGGAACAGCGGCGGCTCGTGGGTGCCGAGTGACCTGGCAAGGTGGTTGGCGAAACGTTCCATTCGGACGAGCTCGTCGCCGTCGTTGCCATCGGGGTACCAGAGCGCCAGCGCCACGTGTATGCGCCGCAGCGGGTAGCGGATTTCCTCGGTGAGCACATCGACGTCACCACCGTCCGCGCCGAGTATGGCGCCAACCCCTTGGGCTCGCATGCTGTTCCGGTTCTCGACCCACCGGTCGTACTCCTGCTGGTACGTATTGAGCACCTGCTGGGAGATCCAGTCGATGTAGCCGAACGAGACCGTCTGGAAGTACTTGAACACGTCGAGCGCCCAACGGGGATCCATGTCCGACGCCGCGATCTCGTCGAGCACGAAGTTCAGGACTTCCTGGTGGCCCAACCGGTAGGCGCGCACCATCGCATTTGCGGGCACGCCCCGCTGTGCCATCCGCCGCGCATGCTCGAGCGATTCCGTGGGCGGCACGACGTCCTCGATCGGGATGCGGTGCCGAATGGAGGCGAAGACAGTTTCAACATTGGCCGCGACGGTGTGCTCCTGCAAATCCATCAGTTGCGCATCCTCGCTGAGCTCGGCGATCTCGGTCAGGAGGATCTTCTGGATCGACTGCGTGATGTGGTCCAACTTGCCGTCGAGCGCGCCGATGATCTGCGCCGCGCGTACGACGACGCCACCCTCGTCGACGCGTCTTTCCGGCATGAAACGACGGTAGATCACCAGGTGCTGAAGTTGCCGCAAATCGGGCTTTGTCGCCGCAGGACAACGACGCTCCTCGAACACCTCGATAGTTGGTCGTCCCGAGACGTCGATCCGGACCGCCGCGGTGAATAGCTTTCGTACCCATGAACAACGCCGCATACCGGGAAGTCGAGGTCGACCTCGAGGTGCGCCGGCGCGAGCAGTCCGCGGACGGTGTCGTCACGCTGACCCTCGCCGACCCCTCGGGCGCCGACCTGCCCGAGTGGACCCCCGGCGCTCACATCGACCTCGTCATGACGCCGTCACTGACGCGCCAGTACTCCCTATGCGGCAGTACGGCCAGTCGCAGCGAGTGGCAGGTGGGCATCCTGCTGGACCCGAACAGCCGCGGGGGCTCACAGTTCGTCCACGACAAGCTGCACAAAGGCACCACGGTGCGGGTGCGCGGGCCGCGCAACCACTTCACGCTCGTGAACTCACCGCGCTACCGGTTCGTCGCGGGCGGTATCGGCATCACGCCGATGCTCCCGATGATCGAGGCCGCCGAGGCCACCGGTGCCGACTGGCAGTTGATCTACGGCGGCAGCTCCCGCTCATCGATGGCGTACCTCGATGCGCTGGAACGCTTCGGCGACCGCGTGACCATCTGTGCGCGCGACGAGCACGGCGACGCGTTCCGCACGAAGCTGGCGGCGGTGCTCGCGGCTCCGCAGGACAACACGCTGGTCTACTGCTGCGGCCCCGAAGGACTGCTGGACACCGTCGAGAAGGGCTGCGAAGCGTGGCCCGGCGGCAGCCTGCACCTCGAGCGCTTCTCGGCAAAGACCATTGAGTCGCCGGCGGATGCGCTGGACAGCTTCGAAGTGGAATGCCAACGGTCGGGTGTCACCCTGACCGTGCCGTCGGACAAGACGATCTACGACGTGGCCGAAGAAGCGGGCCTCGACGTGCTGGGGTCGTGCATGGAAGGCGTCTGCGGCACCTGTGAATGCGAAATCATCGCCGGCATCGGCGATCACCGCGACTCCGTGCTGAACGACTCGGAGAAGGCGGAGAACAAAACCATCATGATCTGCGTCTCGCGCTCCCGGTCCGAAAGGCTGGTGCTCGATCTATGAGAACCAACTACCCGTTCAACTGCTGGTATGTGGCCGCGCTGAGCGATGAGGTCGGCGCGGGACTGCTCGCCCGGCGTCTGTTGGACAAGCACGTGGTCCTGTACCGCCGCGCGTCCGGAGAAGTGGTCGCCCTGGAGGACCGCTGCGTGCACCGCGCCTATCCCCTGTCCGAGGGCCGACTCGACGGCGACCGTGTGGTCTGCGGCTATCACGGTTTCAGCTACGAGCCCGACGGCTGTCTGGCCGACGTGCCGTCGCAGGAGAACGTGCCGCCCGGCGCCCGGGTGGCAGCGTACCCGGTCGTCGAGACCGCGCCATTCATCTGGATCTGGCTCGGCGAGCCCCGCGCCGCCGCCCTGCGCCCGCCGCCGCGCGTGCCGTGGTACCTGGACGGGTCCGGCTGGACCAGCACCACCGAGGTCCTGCGTGTCGAAGCGAACTACCTTCTGCTGCACGAGCATTACCTCGATCTGACCGATGTGTTCGTGACGCATCCCGAGGTCGTGCCGCCGGATATCCGGCAGCTGCCGCCGCTGGGCGAGGTGGAGATCTCCGAACGCTCGGTGGCCTACACCCGGTCGACTCCACCGAGCCGACTGGCGCCGTGGGAGTCGGCGATCACCGGATTGCCGGAAGAGTCGGTGGCCACCCGGCGTGAAGAGGGCACTTTCGTCTCACCCGCGCTACACACGCAGCACTACGCCATCGAGCTCGAAGACGGACAGTCCTACGGGCTCTTGCGAATTCACGGCTTCACGCCGGAAACGCCGGGCTCGACGCACGTCTTCCTGCAGATGGCCCGCAACTACGCCGGTGCCGAGGACTCCGTCACCGAGTATCTGCGGATCATGTTCCACGAGTGGGCCGTACGCGATGCCGCCATCCTGGAGACGATTCAGCGGCGCCTCGATGAACCCGGTGCCCGCCGGCGCGACATCAACGTCAAGGCCGATCGGGCCGCCATTCGGGCCCGACGTATCGCCATGGACATGGTCGACGACGAAACCAGCCGCTTCACTGCCAACTGAGGAGAAGTACATGTCCAACACCGACTATGACGTGATCGTCGTCGGGTCCGGATTCGGGGGCAGCGTGACGGCGTTGCGGCTGACCGAGAAGGGCTACCGTGTCGGCGTTCTGGAAGCCGGCCGCCGGTTCACCGACGACCAGTTCCCGAAAACCAGTTGGGACGTCCGGAAATTCGTGTGGGCGCCCAAACTCGGGTGCTTCGGCATACAGCGCATCCACATGCTGCGGGACGTCGTCATCTTGGCCGGGGCCGGCGTCGGTGGCGGATCGCTGAACTACGCCAACACCCTTTACAAGCCGCCCGCGACGTTCTTCAACGACCCGCAGTGGGCCCACATCACCGACTGGTCCGAGGAGCTGTCGCCGTTCTACGACCAGGCCCGGCGCATGCTCGGAGTGGTGATCAACCCGAGTATGACTCCGGCGGACGAGATCATGAAGGCGGTCGCCGAGGACATGGGCGTGGGCGGCACCTTCGTCCAGACGCCGGTCGGCGTGTTCTTCGGTGAACCCGGCAAGACGGTCCGGGACCCGTTCTTCGGCGGCGTCGGACCGGACCGCACGGGATGCATCGAATGCGGCAGCTGCATGACGGGCTGCCGCTACGGCGCCAAGAACACACTGCTGAAGAACTATCTCGGTCTCGCCGAGAATGCCGGCGCCACAGTGCATCCGCTGACGACGGTCGACTCCGTGCGGCAGAGCCCCAGCGGCATCTGGGAGATCGACACCGTGCGCACCGGCCGAACCCTGCGCAAGAACCGGCGCACCTTCACGGCGCGGCACGTCGTGCTGGCGGCCGGCACCTGGGGCACCCAGAACCTGCTGCACAAGATGAAGGACAGCGGCACCCTACCGCAACTGTCGGACCGCCTCGGTGTGCTCACTCGCACCAATTCCGAATCCATCGTCGGCGCAATGAAATACAAAGTCGACCCGGCGCTGGACCTGACCCGCGGGGTCGCCATCACGTCGTCGTTCCATCCGACGAGCGACACCCATATCGAGTCGGTGCGCTACGGCAAGGGCTCCAACGCGATGGGTCTGCTGCAGACCCTGATGACCGACGGCGGCGGCCGCCGGCCACGCTGGCTGAAGGCACTCGGCCTGGCCGTGACGCATCCGCGTGCGCTGCTGAGGGTGCTGTCGGTCCGCAATTGGAGTGAGCGCACGGTGATTTCGCTGGTCATGCAGAACCTGGACAACTCGATCACCACGTTCACCAAGCAGGGACTCCGCGGCCGGCACCTGTCGAGCAAGCAGGGCCACGGCCAGCCCAACCCGACGTGGATCCCGGCCGGCAACGACGCGACCCGCAGGGTCGCCGAGAAGATCGACGGCGTGACGGCCGGCACCTGGGGCGAGCTGTTCAACATCCCGATGACGGCGCATTTCCTCGGCGGTTGCGCCATCGGCTCGGATGCCTCCAACGCGGTCATCGACCCGTACCACCGGGTGTACGGCTACCCGACTCTGAGTGTCGTTGACGGTTCGGCGGTTTCGGCGAATCTGGGCGTGAACCCGTCGCTGACCATCACCGCCCAGGCCGAGCGTGCGGCGGCGATGTGGCCCAACAAGGGCGAGGAAGACCTGCGTCCCGCGCAGGGGCTGCCCTACCGCCGGGTGGACGCTGTCGCCCCGGTCAAACCGGTTGTGCCGGCGGGCGCTCCGGGCGCGTTGCGACCTCCCCTCATCCCGCTCTCCCCGGCTTCGAATGACGCGTAGCGGCGCGCGGCGAAACTAGACGCCCGGGTCGGGGCGCCTATCGGGGTCGTCCCGACCTGCGGGCAACCCCACGACGGCCCCCAGAATCAGAAGGGCACCAACAACCGACAGCCAGGTCGGCTGTTGCCCGAGTAGCACCGCCGCCAGGACTGCCGCCGAAATCGGTTCGACGAGAGTCACCACCGTTGCGGCCGCCCCTGGTGTGGTGCGTAGGCCGGCGTAGAGAAGTCCGTACGACAACGCCAGCGTGACAACGCCGAGATACACCAACAGTGCCAGCGACGTCGGGTCCGACGGGAGAACCGGTTCGCCCCTCAGCGAAGCCAAGAGGAAAAATGGCGCCAGCGCCACCGCGCCGGCGGTGGTGGTGCATGTGGCGATGACGACGGAATCGGTCCGGCTCGCAAGCCGGTGCCCCAAGATCGTCGTCGCCGCGTAGGTGGCGCCTGCGGCGATGGCGAGCAGTAACCCGGCCGTGAAGTTTGTTGCGCCGCCGCCGCGTTCGTGCGGTGCACCGCCGAAAGTGACCAGGCACAGACCGGCGAGTGCGGCAACGAGGACGACGACCTCACGCAACGATGGCGAGGTCCGCGCATCGACGTGCTGCCAGATCGACGCCAGGATCGGCGCCAACCCCAGCGCGACGACGGTGGCGACCGCCACCCCGATGGATAACACCGACGCGAAATATAGGCCCTGATAGAGGGCGGTGCCGCAGCCGACGACGATCGGGACCATCGGGCGCGACCGCATCAGCGTGATCGCCTGTCCGACACGGTTCGTGACCGCAATGAAAGCCAGGAGCGCAACCGTCGCCAGCGCCATTCGCCACGCGCTGGCCGTCATTGCGCCCAGCCCGCTCCGGTCGTGAACGACGGTGACCACCAAGCCGCCGGTACCCCACAGCACGCTCGCGGCAGAGATCTGCAGCAAGCCCAGATGCCGCATGGGGTTGGGGCTCATTGCAGGGCGATGTTCAGATGGTCGGACACGTCGCCGACCATCTGAACATCGACGACGCGTTCGGTGAAGTACCAACCGGCGTCGTCGCGCGCGAAAGTATCGGCGTACCGGCCCACCACGATGGGTTGCAGCGGCACCGTATCGGTCTGCTGCACCACGCAGAACGTCGACCGCGCATGAGCGGTATCGCCGTCGAGTTCGACGATCGGGTTGAGCACCAGATGCCGGGTGCGCGGGGTGTTCCCGTGGTCGGGGAAACGGCGGGTGGTGCGGGCGAAGGTGTTGGCGATCATGTTCCGGCCCTCGACGCTGCCGGAAGTCGGTCCGCCGAACCGGCTGCGTCCCAACAGTTCTCCCACGCCGTCGAAGTCGCCGGCGTCGATCAACTCGGCGTACCGGTAGAGCAGCTCGGTGATGGCCAGTTTGTCCGCCAGATGTTGCAAGCTCACGCGATCTGCCCCTTCACCACCGGCAGCCCCGGGTCGCTCGGCACATCGAGACGCGACGGCTTGGCCCCCGCCGCGATCAGGTGCGCGGCGAACGACGCGATCATGGCCCCATTGTCGGTACACAGTCGGGGTCGCGGCACCCGCAGGGTCAAACCCGCTTCGGCACAACGTTCTTCGGCCAGCTCACGCAGCCGCGAATTGGCGGCCACGCCCCCGGCGATCAGCAGCGTGGACACACCGAGATCAGTGGCCGCGCGAACGGCCTTGCGGGTCAACACATCCGCGACAGCCTCCTGGAAACCGGCCGCCACATCGGCGTGCGACGCGTCCGGGTGTTTCTCCATGTGACGGGCGACCGCGGTCTTGAGTCCGGAAAAGCTGAAGGCGTACGGGTCATCTCGTGGCCCGGTCATGCCGCGCGGGAACACGATGGCATCGCGGTCACCGGTGCGGGCCAGCTCGTCGAGTACCCGGCCGCCCGGATAGCCGAGGCCGAGCAGCCGCGCCACCTTGTCGTACGCCTCGCCCGCCGCGTCGTCGACGGTGCTGCCGAGCTCCTCGATGGGCTCACCCAGCGACCGCACGTGCAGCAGATGCGTGTGGCCGCCCGACACCAGCAGGCCGACGCTCTCGGGCAGCGGACCGTGGTCGTAGACGTCGGCGGCCAGGTGTCCGCCGAGGTGGTTGACGCCGTAGAACGGCACACCCCACGCCGCCGAATAGGCCTTGGCCGCAGCCACACCCACCAACAGGGCGCCGGCCAGGCCGGGTCCGATGGTCGCCGCCACCACGTCGGGCCGTTCGATGCCGGCAGTCGCCAGGGCTCTACTCATGGTGGGGCCCAACGACTCCAGGTGCGCGCGCGAGGCGATCTCGGGAACCACACCGCCGTACCGGGTGTGCTCGTCGACGCTGGAGGCGACCTCGTCGGCAAGGAGCGTCACGGTGCCGTCTTCCGCCAAATCGCAGATGCCGACGCCTGTTTCGTCACAGGAACTTTCGATTGCCAAGATGACTGTCATGTGACTTGGTTGCTCCTCACGTCCGCGCCGCCTGACTCACTGCTCACACCCGCGTCCCGCCGCATGGTGTACGCGTCCGCACCGCTGATCCGGTAATACCGCTTACGCACACCCATCTTCACGAATCCGACACTTTCGTACAGGCCGATCGCCGGCTCATTGTCGGTGCGCACCTCCAGGAAGACGGTGCCGCCGTCGGCGATGGTCAACAGCCGGTCCAGCAGCTGCCGGCCGATGCCCTGCCCCTGGTACGCCGGATCGACCCCGATGGTGTGCACCTCGTACTCGAACGGCGGTTTGCGGCCCAACCGGCTGATGCCCGCATACCCCACCAGCAGCTTGCCGTCCCGCGCGGCAACGTAGTGGTTGTGCGCCGAGTCGAGCTCACGGATGAAGGCGACGGCCGGCCACGGGTCGTCGCCGGGGAACAGGATCGCTTCCAGTTCGCCGCACCGGTCGGCATCGCCGACCGTCAGGGACCCGTACTCGATGGTCACGAGAGTCCCCGCTCGGCAAGCGTTTTCGCATCAGGGCGGCGCAGGTACAGCGGCACCAGCGCGGCGGGCGGCTGGTCCCAGTCGGCGGCGGTCACGAGTCCGGCCACCGTGGGGTACTCGACCGCGAGTGACGGCAACGGGAACAGCGCTGCCTGCGCGGCGGGGCCGGCGACCGAACCCGACTCCGCCGTGACGTCGGCCGCGGCACTGACGGCCGGTCCGTCGACGCGCACGCCGTCGCGGTACCGCGCCCAGTACACCTCCCGGCGCCGGGCATCGGTGACCACCAACAGATCTCCCGTGGTCACCGGGGCGATCGCATCCAGGCTGCACACTCCGTACACCGGGACGCCGAGCGCCTGTCCATAGGCTGCCGCGGTGGCCATCCCGACGCGCAGCCCGGTGAACGGGCCCGGCCCGCAGCCGACGACCACCGCTTCCAGGTCGGCGAACGTGATACCGGCATCGGCAACGGCGGCAATCACATTGGGCGTCAACTGCTCGGCGTGCGCACGGGCATCAACGGTGATTCGTTCGGCCAGCACCTCGACACCGGCCGCGGTGCGCCGTGCGACGCCCGCGGTGACGGCCGGGGTGGCGGTATCGATGGCGAGAATCATCCACGGCTCCAATGCCAGACAGCGGTACGGGTGTCGTCGTCGGCTCGCTCCAACCGGATGTCCAGATGGCTGGCCGACAGGCGCTCGGCCAGACCCTCGCCCCATTCGACGACCACCACGGCGTCATCGAGGTCGGTGTCGAGATCGAGCGAATCGAGTTCTCCGAGCAGGTCGGTGCTGCCCGAGTCGAGCAGGCGGTACATGTCGACATGCACCATGGCGGGGTATCCGGCGCGACGGGCAGGATGCACTCGGGCCAGCACGTACGACGGCGACGTCACCGCGCCATCGACGTCCATGCCCTGCGCAATTCCCTTGGCCAGCATGGTTTTCCCAGCACCCAGCGGACCCGTGAGCACCACGACGTCACCGACCCGCAGCTCGGCGCCGAACCGGGCGCCTAGGGCCATCGTGTCGGCCTCGGTCGGCAGATGCACGGTGCCGTGCGAATCATCCATTGCGCTTGGCCTTTCCACGCAGATGCCGGGTCAGCGCCACCAGCCGTGACGGCGTGGCGTGCTCGACGAAGCGCTCCAGCGCCTCGTTGATCAGTTCAGGTTGCTCCATGTGCACCATGTGCCCGGCCCCTTCGACGATCACCAGTTCGGATTTCGGCAGCTGCCGGGCCATCGCCTCGGACTTCGCCAGCGGGGTGAGCAGATCGTGGTCGCCGCAGGCGATCAGGGTGGGCACGTGCTGCAGCACCGGCAGCGCGCCGGCCTCGTCGTGGGTTTCGAGTGCGTGCAGGAACTCGACGGTCGTGCGGATCGACGTGTTGTGCGTCATCTTCTCGACGTACCGCGCCACCGACGGGCTGACCGCGTCATCACCGAACGACGCGGCCTTGAGCACGGGGCCGATGACGGCCTTCGCCGCACCCCGGCCGGCGCTGACCGCTCCGGGCGCGAACCGCACCGCGACTTTCGCCGCCTCGAGCGCCGGATTCTGTAGCACCTCACCCAGCGGCGAACGGGTAACCCCTTGCGCCGCAGAGGCGAGGATCGCCACGCCGCACACCCGGGCCGGATAGTTGTGCGGGAACTGCCGGGCATGGGACAACACCGTCATGCCGCCCATCGAGTGACCGACTAGCACCACGGGACCACGCGGCACCATCACCCGCATCACCGATTCGAGGTCCTGCCCCAGTTGCGGGACGGTGTAGGAGTCGGTCGGCCCGGCCGAGGAGCGGCCGTGACCGCGCTGGTCGTAGAACACCATGCGGACCTGGTCGCCCCACCGCTCGGCCAGCCGGGCGCGCTGAAAATGGAAGGAGCCCATGCTGTTACAGAAACCGTGCGCGAAGAGCACCGTCAACCGGGCGTCTTTCGGACCGACCTCACGCACCGCCAGCGGCACCCCGTCGGTGGCGGTCACCACGTATCCGCGGTCGGCGTCGAGCGTCGTGAAATCCTCACCGGCGTAAGGGTCCTCACCACGACGGCGGCGCAACGAGCGGGCGACGCTGACCCCGGCGACCGACCCGACGGCAGTGAGACCGGCCATGCCCGCCAGCCACCGGGCATTCTTGTTGTCGCTCATGGACGTCAGCCCGTCGACTCGCGATAGGTCCGGGCAATCCGGCCCCGCGGGCTGGTCACGACCTCGTAGTTGATGGTGCCCAGCAGTTCGGCCCAGTCCTGCGCCGTCGGCTCACCGGCGGTACCCGAGCCGAACAGCACCGCCTCGTCCCCCACCGTGACGCCGGCACCGTCAGGGCCGAGGTCAACGACGAACTGGTCCATACAGATTCGGCCGATGTTGCGGTATCGGGCGCCGTTGATGCTGACGTCGATGCGTCCGCTCAGGCCGCGGAACACCCCGTCGGCATAGCCGAGCGGAATGAGCCCGACAGTGGTGTCGCGGTCGGCGATCCACGTGTGTCCGTACGACACACCGTCGCCGGCTTTGATCGAACGTACCGCGGCGACAGGGCATTTCAGCGTCATGACGGGTCGCAGGCCGAAATCCCCGAGCGCCGGGATGGGCGACTGCCCGTAGACCGCGATACCCGGCCGCACCACATCGAAATGCAGATCGGGCCGCGTCAGCGTCGCGGGCGAGTTGGCCAGGTGCGCGACTTCGAAGTGCACGCCGGCAGCCGCCGCCTGCTTGCGCGCCGCGGTGAGGCGGGCGGCCTGCGTGTCGTTCATCGGGTGCTGCGGGTCGTCGCCGCACGCGAGGTGGCTCATGATGCCGCGAGGGCGAACCGCACCGTCGGCGGCGGCCCGGGCGATGGCGTCGAGCAGGGCCGGGTATTCAGCGGGGCTGACGCCGTTGCGGCTGAGGCCGGTGTCGACCTTGACGGTGAGGGTGGCAGGGGCGCCGCTGCGGCGCACCGCGTCGAGCACGTCGTCGAACTGACGCACCGAGGCCACCGCCACCTGCACATCGGCGGCCAACGCGGGAGCGAAGTCGGTGCCGGGCAGGTTCAGCCACGACAACACCGGCGCCGTGATGCCGGCCTGCCGCAGCGCCAGCGCCTCACCGATGTTGGTGACGCCCAGCTCGGCGGCCCCGGCCGCCAGTGCGGCGCGCGCGACCTGCGGCGCACCGTGCCCGTAACCGTCGGCCTTGACCACCGCCATCACCGCGGCACTGCCCGCGCGTTCCCGCAAAAGCCGCACGTTATGCGCAATTGCGCCCAGGTCGATGACGGCCTGGGCAGCAGGTTGGGGATCGGGCGAGCTCATATCGCCTCCGATTCTCCCAGACGCCCTGCACTCCGCGCCGAGCCTGAGCGTGTGCACCACGATTTCGGGAGATCTGGCACACACGCTCAGGTTGGCGGTCAGTGCGCGAAGGGCTGCACGTCGTCGAACTGGCCCTCCGGCTTGAGCTCATCGAGGCTGTTCAGGACGGTAATCAGGTCGTCTCGCAAGGCGCGGGCGAGGTCCGCCGAGAAGCCCTCACGTACCACCACACGCAGCACTGCGATGTCCGTCGCACCCTCGGGCATGGTGTACGCCGGCACCTGCCAGCCGTAGGCACGCAGCGCGTGTGACACGTCGAACTCGGTGTAGGGCCGCTTGCCCTTCAGCCGGCACGCGAGCACCGGGATGGCCGAGCCGTCGGTGATGACCTCGAAGTGCTCGCTCTTGCGCAGCTCGTCACCGATCCAGCGGGCGGTGTCCGACAGGCAGTGCATGATCTGCGCGTAACCGGCCCGGCCGAGGCGCAGGAAGTTGTAGTACTGGCCCACCACCTGGTTGCCGGGCCGGGAGAAGTTCAGGGTGAAGGTCGGCATATCGCCGCCCAGGTAATTGACCCGGAAGACGAGGTCCTCGGGCAGATGCTCCTTGCTGCGCCAGACCACGAACCCGATGCCCGGATACGTCAGTCCGTACTTGTGGCCGCTGACGTTGATCGACACCACCCGCGGCAACCGGAAGTCCCACTCCAGATCCGGGTGCAGGAACGGCACCACGAAACCACCGCTGGCCGCGTCGACGTGGACGGGGATGTCCAGACCCTTCTCTTGTGCGAGCTGATCGAGCGCCGCGCAGATCTCGGCGATGGGCTCGAGCTCACCGGTGAAGGTGGTGCCGAGGATGCCCACGACGCCGATGGTGTCCTCGTCGACGTTGGCGAGCACCTGTTCGGGGGTGATGACGTAGCGGTCCTCGGCCATCGGCAGGTACCGCGGCTCGACGTCGAAGTAGCGGCAGAACTTCTCCCACACCACCTGGACGTTGGCACCCATCACCAGGTTGGGGGTATGGGTGCGCCAGTCCTTTCCATCCGCTTCGATTTTCTCGCGCCACCGCCACTTGAGGGCCAGGCCGGCCAGCATGACGGCCTCGCTGGAACCGATGGTGGACACCCCGCACGCTGACGACGGGTCGTCGTCGCGCAGGTCGTCGGCGTGGAACAGGTCAGCCACCATGGACACCGTCCGGGCCTCGATCGCCGCGGTGGCCGGGTATTCGTCCTTGTCGATCATGTTCTTGTCGAACGTCTCGGCCATCAGCTTCTCGGCCTCGGGATCCATCCACGTGGTGACGAAGGTGGCGAGGTTCAGCCGGGAGCTGCCGTCGAGCATCAACTCGTCGTGGATGAACCGGTAGGCCGCCTGCGGGTCCATCGGGTCGTCGGGTAGCCGCAGCGATGGAACCGGTGCCGTGGAGAGCCTGCCGGTGTAAGCGGGGCTCATGACCGATGCCCGAACATGCTTGTGCGACACAAAAATTCCCTTCCTAGAGCGATGCGATGGCGGCCCGGACATGAGCCAGAATGCGGTGCGCCGACGTCGGCGCGGGACGAGGGCCGGGATCATGTGCGGCGAGATCGGCGGCACGGGCGTGGACGAACGCGGCCATCGCCGCAGCCTCGCCCGGTGCGATGCCCGACGCGAGCAGGGCCCCGATGATGCCGGACAGGACGTCGCCGGATCCGGCTGTGGCAGCCCAGGATTGGCCGGCGGGATTGAGATACGTGGGGCCACCCGGCTCGGCGATGATGGTGACATTGCCTTTCAGCAGGACGGTGGCATTGAGGCGGTCGGCGAGTTCGCGGGTGGCGGTGACCCGGTCGGAACCCGGCGGATGTCCTGCGAGCCGGGCGAATTCACCGGCGTGCGGTGTCAGCACGGTGGGTGCCGTGCGGTCCGCGACGAGGTCGAGGTCGGCGGCCAGGAGCGTGAGGGCGTCGGCGTCGACGATCACGGGGAGGTCGGTGTCCAAGGCGAAGCGCAGTGCCTCGTCACCGGCGGTGTCGGTGCCGAGGCCCGGGCCGACCACCCACGCCTGGACCCGCCCGGCGGTCGTCACATCCGGCGCCGCAACGACTTCCGGCCAGTGCGACACCACCTCGGCGTGCGCGGAACCGGCGTAACGGACCATGCCGGAGGTCGCGGCAACAGCGGCGCCGGTGCTCAGGATTGCCGCGCCGGGGTAGGTCGCCGACCCGGCGAGCACGCCCTTGACGCCCTGGCTGTACTTGTCGTCCGACGGGTGCGGCACCGGCCAACGGGCGCGGACGTCGTGCGCTTCGAATCCGAGGAACGTCGGCTGCGGCAGGTCAAGTCCGATGTCGATCAGTTCGACGCGGCCGCAGTCGGCCAGTCCGTGCACGGGTTTGAGGCCGCCGAAGGTGACGGTCAGCGCGGCCCGCACGTGGGGGCCGTCGGTGGCGCCGGTCTGGACGTCGATACCGCTGGGCAGGTCGACGGCGACGACGGGCGCGGTGTTGGCCGCGAAGACGGCGGCGGCATTGGGCCGTAGCGGCCCGGTGGCACCGATGCCGACGACGCCGTCGATCACCAAATCCGTTGCTTCGGGGATGGTTTCGACGATTCTGCCGCCGGCTGCGTGGAAGGCTTCGAGCGCTTTGGCGTGTGTGCGGTCCGGGTTCAGCAGCACAGCCGTTGCGCCGGCTCCGCGCCGGCGCAGAAAGGTGGCTGCCCACAACGCGTCGCCGCCGTTGTCCCCGGAGCCGACGACCGCGCAGACCCGGCGGCCCGCGACCCCACCGGTGCGGGACTTGAGTTCGGCGGCGATGGCCGTCGCCAAGCCATAGGCCGCCCGGCGCATCAACACGCCATCGGGCAGGGAAGCCAACAGCGGCGCCTCGGCCGCGCGAATCTGCTCGGCGGTGTAGTAGTGCCGCATAGCTCCGAAGGTTACGCACATCCGCCCCGCAGGGGTTGGCATGTGCGTCAAATTCGGGCTTCGAGTGGGCGCTGGTGTGCGAACTTCTGTCGATTTTTCGCCCACCACGTCACCGTCGGCGCGGCTACCATCCCGCCATGACCTACGGCTACCTGCCGCCGCCACCGGCCAAGCCCCCGCTCTCGAGCGGGGACCTCGCCGCGTCGATCAGCGCGCTGGTGCTCACCTACGTCGGCGGCGGTGTGGCCGCGTTCTTCGCAGTGTTCGCGCTCGCGTTCACCGACTACTGCCCGCCGGCGACCTGTCACATCGACGCCGGGATCAATGCCATGGCAGCGGGATTCATCGCGGCGGCACTGGTGGCCTTGGCCGGCACGGTCGTGACCGCCATCCGGCTGGTGAAGCGCCTGCGTGCCTGGCCTTTTGCCGTCGGCACGCTGGGGTTGTGTGCGGTCCTGTGCATCGGCGCCATCGGTGGCTATATCGCCGCCGTCGGCGGCTGAGGCTCAGACGAGCACAGCGCTGGGCTCCACCGTCACCTTGATGGCTTCGCCGTTCTGGACGATGCCGAACGCGTCGAGGACCTCGTCGAGCGCGATGTGCCGCGTGATCAAGTCCTTCACCGGCACCTGACCGGTCGAGATGTAGTGCAGCGCACGCTTGTTGTGCTCGGGCGCGGATCCGTTGGCGCCGTGGATGTGCAGCTGCCGGTAGTGCACGACGTTGGAATCGCAGGTGATCGTCGGGTTGGTCTTGGGCAGGCCGCCGAAGAACGAGATGCGGCCGTTGCGCGCGGCCATCGCGATGGCCTGTTCCTGGGTGATGTTGGCGGCAGTTGCGGTGATCACCACGTCGGCGCCGCGCCCGTCCGTCAGCTCCAGGACGCGAGCCACCACATCGGTCTTGGCCGCGTTGATCACCTCATCGGGATGCACCGCGTCGGCGGACATCTTCAGCCGGGCGTCGTTGACGTCGACGAGGTAGACCGGCCCGCAGTTGTGCACGCCGCGCGCGATACGGATGTGCATGCACCCGATGGGACCGGCTCCGAACACCACGACGGTGTCGCCCGGCTCGATGCCGAGCAGATCCTGGGCGTTGATGGCGCAGGCGAAGGGTTCCGCCGCCGACGCCTCGTCGTAACCGACATTGTCCGGAATCCGGTTCAGCCCATCGACTTTGAGCACCTGGCGGGGCACGATCATGTACTCGGCAAACCCGCCGTCGTACTGGTAACCCATGGACGTCTGGTTCTGGCACACCGCCATCCAGCCCTTGGCGCATTCGTGGCACTCGCCGCACGGCACGGCGGCGATGACCTGCACGCGGTCGCCCGGCACCCAGGCGGTGCCGTACGTGGGATTCACCTCGGCTCCGACCTCGACGATGTCGCCGGCGATCTCGTGCCCGATGGTCCGCGGCGGGGTCAGGTTCTGATGCCCGTTGTGCAGGATTTTGACGTCGGTGCCGCACGTCGAACAGTTGCGCACCCGGATCTTGATCTCGTCGGGCCCGCACACGGGTTCGGGCACCTCTTCGAGCCGGACGTCCTCGGGTGCGTAATAGCGCAGCGCTTTCATGGGCTTCCTTCCGATTGTCCGGCTTGGCCGGCGGGTGTGTCGTGGTTCACGTTGTGGCCACTCTAGCCGCAATTCGGGCAGAAATACAAACATTTCTCTGCCCACTTTTGCCCATTTTCTTGCCAACATGCCCATTTGTGGGCTTTACTCGTAACACACGGTGATGTGACGGGCATCACCCTCACAGTGGGTCAGGCGGAGGTCCAGCACAGTGACTGCAACCACGGAAACACCACAGCGCGTCAGTCTGCGTGTGCGGGTACAGCAGCTCGGTACCGCGCTGTCCAACATGGTGATGCCGAACATCGGCGCCTTCATCGCATGGGGCCTGATCACCGCACTGTTCATCAAGACCGGCTGGCTGCCCGGCCTTTTTCACTCGCTGCAGAACCCAGACGGCTGGGTGGCCCACATCGGCGGCTGGGGAGCCTTCGAGAAAGGCGGCATCGTCGGGCCGATGATCACCTACCTGCTCCCGATCCTCATCGGATCCACGGGCGGCAGGATGGTGTACGGAACCCGCGGTGCCGTCGTCGGCGCCATCACCACCATGGGAGTGGTTGCCGGATCGGATGTTCCGATGTTCATGGGCGCGATGATCATGGGGCCATTGGGCGGCTGGGTCATCAAGAAGCTGGATGCGTTGTGGGACGGCAAGATTCGGCCCGGCTTCGAGATGCTGGTGAACAATTTCTCGGCCGGCATCGCCGGCCTGGTGATGGCCGTCATCGGGTTCTTCGGTGTCGGCCCGGTGGTGTCGGCCTTCACCCGCGGCGCCGGCCACGGCGTCGACTTCCTCGTCGGACACGACCTGCTTCCCCTGACCTCGATCTTCATCGAGCCCGCCAAGGTGCTCTTCCTCAACAACGCCATCAACCATGGCGTGCTCACCCCGCTGGGCACCACCCAGGCGCTCGCCACCGGCAAGTCCGTCCTGTTCCTGTTGGAGGCCAACCCCGGCCCCGGCCTGGGAATCCTGTTGGCGTTCATGGTGTTCGGCCGTGGCGCCGCCAAGGCCTCGGCTCCGGGCGCCGCGATCATTCAGTTCCTCGGCGGCATCCACGAAATCTACTTCCCGTACGTACTCATGAAGCCGAAGCTGATCGCCGCCACCATCCTCGGCGGAATGACCGGCGTCTTCATCAACGTGCTGTTCGGCTCCGGACTGCGCGCGCCCGCCGCACCGGGTTCGATCATCGCCGTCTACGCCCAGACCGCGAGCGGCAGCTACCTCGGCGTCACACTGTCGGTACTGGGGGCGGCGGCCGTCTCGTTCGCGGTCGCGGCCGTACTACTCAAGACCGACCGCGCCACCGATGAGCCCGACCTGGCCGCCGCCACCGCCGAAATGGAGGCACTGAAGGGCAAGCGGTCCAGCGTCGCCGCCGCACTGACCGGTGGTTCGACCGCTGCCATCTCCAACATCGTGTTCGCCTGCGATGCCGGCATGGGTTCGTCCGCGATGGGAGCCTCGGTGCTACGCAAGAAGATCCGAGACGCCGGAATCACCGGCGTGACGGTCGTCAACCAGGCGATCTCCAATCTCACCGACACTTATGGCCTGGCTGTCACGCATCGCGATCTCACCGAGCGTGCGCGGCAGAAGACCCCGTCGGCGATCCACGTCTCGGTCGACGACTTCATGAACTCGCCCCGCTACGACGAAATCGTCGAACTGCTGGGACGCACCAACGGCACCCCTCCCTCAGACGAATCCGCCACGGCCCCAACCGAACCCGCCGCTGCCGACGATGTGCTGTCACTCGACTCGATCGTGCTGGCCGGCTCGGCCACCACCGCTTCGGCCGCGATCACGGAGGCCGGCCGGCTGCTGGTCGCCGCCCGGGCCGTCGACGAGGCCTACGTCGACGCCATGCACGAGCGGGAGAAATCGGTGTCGACGTACATGGGTAACGGCCTGGCGATCCCGCACGGCACCAACGACGCCAAGGGCGCGATCCGCCATTCCGGCATCTCGTTCGTGCGCTATCCCGAACCCATCGATTGGAATGGCAAGCCCGCCGAGTTCGTGGTGGGCATCGCCGGCGCCGGCAAGGACCACATGGCGCTTCTCACCCGCATCGCCCACGTGTTCCTGGACAAGGACGAAGTGGAGCGGTTACGCCGAGCCAGCACTCCCGAGGAGGTTCGGGCGGTGCTGAGCGAAAGCCGCTAGGCGACGCCCGCAAGAATGTCATCCGTGGATTCCGACAGCCGTCAGCGCCGCATCGTCGAGTTCGCCCGCACCCGCGGGCGGGTCGAGGTGCTGGCGCTGGCCGAAGAACTGAACGTCGCGTCGGAGACCATCCGCCGCGATCTGAAGGTGCTGGCCGGGCGACGCATGCTCAAACGGGTCCACGGCGGAGCCATACCGCTGGAAACGGCAGCGTTCGAATCGACTGTGGAGTACCGCAGCCAGGTCGACCTGGCCCAGAAACACCGGATCGCCGCCGCAGCCGCGGACGTGCTGCACGGAGCCGAAACCGTTTACCTGGATGAGGGTTTCACCCCGCGCCTGATCGCCGAGCGACTGGCGGACGAGCAGCTGACAGTGGTGACGTCGTCGCTGCTGGCCGCCGAGGCGCTCGCCCACAGCGAGACCGTGACGGTGCTGCTGCTCGGCGGACGGATGCGCGGACGGACCCTGGCGACGGTCGACAACTGGGCCGTCGAGCGGTTGCGCAGCCTGGTCATCGATGTCGCCTACCTCGGCACCAACGGCATCACGCCTGAGCACGGGCTGACCACCCCGGACCCTGCCGTGGCCGCGGTCAAGCAGACAGCGGTGTCTGTCGCGACGCGGCGCATTCTAGTTGCCGCCGATTCCAAATTCGGCGAGACCAGCTTCTGCCGGTTCGCCGAGGTATCCGACTTCGAGACGATCGTCACCGGCACAGAACTGCCGGTGACGGAGGCGGCACGCTATGAAGCGTTAGGGCCGTCGGTGGTGCGCGCCTGAGTATCAAGCGTATACGCGTGTCTGCCAACGTGATACCACTGCATACCTTCCGACCGGCTTCCGCAATGCGCTTGAACGTAGCCTCGACAACGTCGACACCCCTGCACGCGTCAAAGTCCGCACCGGGACTACTGGCGAACGCATCGCGTCAACACACATTCGCCCCAGCTCATTCAGGCTCGCCACCGAGTGCGCAGTGAGCTGAACCGGCTACCTCGCGGCTCCCACGCTGGACAAGATGAACTGTCACCGATGTCCTGACACATCACCAGAACGTGCGAAATTGACTCTTGCTGTTCGAACATTTGTTCGATACAATTGGGCATGGGAATCGCACCGGATCTCAACCCCCTTCTCGACCAGCTGCGTGACGTGGTCATCCCCGAGAACCTTGCAGGCGATGACGCCGTCACCGCGATGCGGGCACTGCTGCTCGCCCGAGGCGTGGTTGACCATCTCGCCGCGACGATGACCGGGGTGCTGAACAGCTGCGGGGTAGCCGCATCGCAGGGCCGCACGCCGCGGGAACTGCTGATCTCACTGGGGTGCGCACCGTCGGTGGCCGAGCGGCTGATCCGCGTCGGCGGTGCGCTGCTGTCCGTTCTCATTTGAACTGATGCAGTTACACAGCGCTGACCTGCGATGTATCAGATGGATCGATAACCGCGCGGTTGGTGGTTTCTCATTTGATCCGATACAGATTGGTCCTCCTATTCTGTAGCAGCTCAACGAACGACCATCGCATCCAGGTCGGAGCAACCAGGATCCTCAAACATCGATATCGGTCCCACACGGCCGCTCTCAAAAGTTGGATGCCCACGGTCATGCCCGTGCGACCGAACCGCAAACGCGGCCCGGACGATTCGGTGGCCTCGGCGGTCTGCTCGACCCACTCGGGGTCAGAATCCACGATGACAAACAGGGTCCAAGTCTTTGACGACACTCAATTGCTCGGTGGCGGCGAGCAAGGGCCTTGTCTACTATCTAGGTACGGAGATAGTAGATTGTGCTGTTTCCGGATGTCAGAGAAGTCTTGATGCGGGAAGGAGTCGCGATGCGTGAATTCCTGGTGGCGATCGCGCCCTTGGCGTGCCCGGTCGGGATGGGGTTGATGCTGTGGATGATGATGCGCGGCAACCACAGTGGCACTGAGGCCGAGCGTCCCGAGGTGGCGCAGCTGCGGGCTGAAATCGCCGAGCTGAAGGCTGCGCGGGTGTGGTTCCCCCGAGATCGTGGAGGGTTCCTTATGCCGCTTCCGGCGTGATGTTGGATTCCCTGATCTCGTAGTTGACCGGCGATAACCCATCGGCGGCGCTGTGCCGACGCTGGTGATTGTAGAAGGTGTAACACCAATCGATCACCACAGCCTGCGCATGAACGGTATCACGGAACATATTGCGGGACAACACTTCCCATTCCAATGAAGAGAAGAACGCTTCCGCGGCGGCGTTATCGAAACACGACCCCACACGGCCCATCGACTGCCGAATACCCAAGGTCCGGCACAACGTGGTGAACACCTTCGCGGTATAAGTGCTGCCGCGATCGGTGTGAAATATGACCCGTTCGGACTCCTCATCGCGCCAGATCGCTTGGCGGCCACCGCGGGCAGCTACGGCCATGTTGATTGCCGCGCACGCCAACTCGGCATCCGGGTGCAGTCCCATCGCCGCCCCCAACAACCGCCGACTGTAGAGGTCGATCACCGTCGCCAGATACAGCTTCTGCCCGCACTCGGTGGGAATCTCGGTCATATCGCCCACCCATTTACAGTTCGGCGCGGCCGCAGTGAAGTCCCGTTTGACCAGGTCAGGGAACTTCGGTGCCGTCTGGTCCTGGCGGGTCAGGCCACCCCGGCGACGGATCTTGCGGGCCACCAACCCCTGACGGCGCATCGAATCGGCCACCGTGTTCTCCGACACCTGCCAGCCCAGATCCCGCAGGTCAGCGACCAGCCGCGGCGACCCATGCAACCCCTTTGCTCTGACAAATGCGGTGCTGACTGCCTCATCGAGTGCCACGCGGCGCCGGTCGGTGTCGGTGTGCACCCCATCATGGTTGCCGGCCCGGCCAAGCCACTTATAGAACCACGACACACCAACACCCAACAGCGCGCACGTGATCGTATGGGGCACACGGTATTTGGTCCTCTGGTCGGCGATGAAGCGTGCCACGCTCACTTCGTCGCCTCCTTCACCCACAGGACCACTGATCGCTTGAGGACATCACGCTCCATCCGCAACTCAGCCACCTCGGCACGCAGGCGCTTGAGCTCGGCAACATCGTCCTTGGACAGCTCACCGCGACCTTCCCGCGCTTCCCGCGCCCGGGTCACCCAGTTGCCCAGGGTGCCCTCGTTCACCCCCAGATCCCGAGCCACCGCCGCGATCGACTTACCCGTCTCCTCGACGATCCGAACAGCCCCCTCACGGAACTCCCGGTCGTACTTCTTCCGCTTCTCTGACATCGCTACTCCTTATAGCTGATGCCTCCACGGTCTCGGGGGAAGGTCACGGGAGCACCAGCTTTGATGCCGATATGGGGCGTCGGTATCTGTGTCCAGTTGGCCTAGGTAGCGAGATCGGAGAGACCGCATGGGAGCCACGCATCCGCGAGATGCGGCGAAAGCCGAACGGGCGCAGCGAAAAGCGATGGCGCATGTGCGCGATGGCGGACGCCGCGGCAGATGGGTCTGGATCGGCGCATTCGTTGTTGTGGCGGCGGCGGTGCTCGCGGCGGTGTTCGTCTGGCTACCGCACAATGCCCGCAACCACGCCAAGGTGGCGGCGACTGGCCTGGATCACCCGGCCGCAACGGTGGCGGTGGGCGCCAACAGGATGCCGCCGTGGCCCGCGCCACGTGATGCCGCCGGCGCTGTGGCTGCGGCGGGTTGCCGATGTTGGGTGAAGAGGGCATGGTCGATCACGTTCACGCCCATGTCGATGTACTGGTCGACGGGCGGCCGGTGCCGGTGCCGGCGAACATCGGCATCGACTTGAAGCGTCGCACCATGAGCCCGCTGCATACCCATGACGACACCGGCGTCATCCATGTCGAATCGCCGGCCAGCCGGCAATTCAGCCTCGGTGAATTCTTCTCCGAGTGGCAGGTCAGCCTGTCGGCCATCAACATTGGCGCGTTACACGCTAGCGGCGGCAAGAATGTGCGGGTGTTCGTCAACGGCGCACTACAGTCCGGCAATCCAGCGGCGATCCTGCTGAAAGCCCACGACGAGATCGCCATCGTCTACGGTGCGCCGGCACCGGGTGAAACCATCCCGGCTACCTACGCTTTCGGGCGCGACGAGTGACTCGGCCGCACCGGGGCCACTACTAGTGGCCTCCTGGTCCCATCATGGGCCCGGGGCCCATCATCGATCCCGAATCGCCCATCGTGGACCGCATCCCGGCGGGCATGCCGTCACGCACGAAGCCGCTCACTTCCCGGGCGTGGGCTCGGATCGCGTCGGTGATCGCAGGATCGTCGGAGGTTTCCTCGGCCACCACACCGGTGTCGGTGAACGACAGTTGGCGGCGGTAGCCGCCTGCGTGCCGAAACAGGGTCGGCAGGCTCTCGCTCATGCACATGACCTCATTGCCCTGGTCAACGTGGGTGTACATGCTTGCCACGTGCGCTTTGAGTTGGGCGGCCAGTTCGGGGGCGCCGGATTCGGTGGTGGTGCGTACCCGCCGGGAATGTCCTCGACGGTGCGGCGTAGTTCGGTGTGCCGCGCGAACATCTCCATGTAGCGGGCCATGTCGGCGCCGCCGACCCCCATCATCGCGCCGTCAGTCAACCGGACGCCCGGGGTGATTCGACGATCCCGAGCACTGCGTAGGCCAGGCCCGCGACGGCACCAACCCCAGTGCCGCCAGGGCGGCTCGGCGGGTCAGGTAACGAAAAGTCGTGTCACTGGCCATCTTCGGATCGTCCTTACCTCGACATGTGGTCCTATCCCATGCACAGCGCTGTGCCCGATGCCGCCAAGGCGGCGATGAACAGTGGCCCTGCGATGACCGTCACCAGCGCGGCGGCCAAACCCGCCCGCGCCGCCAGCCCTGTGCCGGCGGGCCCGGTCAGGCGGGCAGCACGGTCCAGCACGGCAACATCGGCCGCCCCGAGGGCTTCGGCCGGTGCCGCGCCGCACAGCGCGATCAGCCCGGACAGCAACGCGCGAGCACCATGATCGCGGACCGCGACATCGTCGGCGCACATCTCCAACAGCCGCGAAACCTGTTGGACGCCTTCGGTGATCAGCAGCAGGCGGGGAAAAACCCGGGCCAGGGCGCGCATCCCCACCATCACCGTCAGATGGTGCCCGGCCAAGTGGGCGCGTTCGTGGGCCAGCACCGCCGCGCGCTGGCGGTCATCGAGCGCAGCCAGCGCGGCGCTGGTGAACACGATGGCCCCCGGGCGGCCCGTCACGCAGTAGGCCGCGGGCTGGGGCGCATCAATGACCACCACATCGGCGTCGGCGGTCGCGCGCCCGACCAGCCGCACATCGCGGGCGTGCTCGCGGGCACGATGGCGCAGCAGACCCGCTGCTCGCACCACCCGCACCGCGGCGATCGCGGCACCGGCGCCCGCCGCGGCGAGCGCACCGATCACCACAGCCTGCGCCGTGCTGTCCACGGCGCCGCTGGCCGCGCGGCACAGCCACATCAGGCACGAGACGATGAGGCGGTCCAGATGTCCCCAATGGCGGACCAGTTCGACGATCGTGATCGCGGCTGCGGCCACCCAGCTGGCCAGGACGCTGATGATCGCGGTCAGCCAGGCCGCCGCCCCTAGGCGGGGCGCGTGCCCGCCGGCGGTGAGCCGGCGCAGCACGGGTGGCCCGGCCAGCAGCACCGCGAGGCTGTAGCCAAGCAGGCACACCACCGTGCTCACGGGGTGTCCGCCCGTTTGGCCAGGCGACGCAACGCGGCCCGCAGCTCCGCCGACTCCTCGGCACTCATGTGCTCCACGAAATGGGCCAGCACCAGATCGCTGTTGCCGCCGCCGTCGAGCGCGTCGCGCATCAGCCGGGCGCTGTGCTCCTCACGGGTCAGGACGGGCCGATAGTGGTAGGCCTTGCCGCGGCGGTCCCGGGTCAGCCACCCCTTGGTGTGCAGGTTGTCCATCGTCGACATCACCGTGGTGTACGCGATGTCGCGCTCGGCGGCCAGTTCGTCGAACACCTCCCGCACGGTGGTCGGCGAGTCCTCGTCCGGTTCCAGATGCGGTCCATGATGACCGCTTCAAGTTCCCCGAAACCCCGAACCCGCATGCCCCACACCTCAAATTCATGTCGTGGCTTCTCGCCCATCTGGCCGGGCAGCGGAATGCTCGCCGTCCCGCATCGTTCTACGTAGCTACATAGTAGAACGGGTGCGCCGGATGTGCCCAGCGCCGCGGGTCCTACATTCCGTTGTTCATGCCTTTGTTGTCGCAGCAATCGCAGCCGCCGTCGCAGCAGGGGCAGTCGTCCATCGGCATGGGCATCGGCTTGGACATCATCGGCGCCATCGCCGCCATGTCGCACCACATCATCGCCGGCTTGGGCCCACCGGCGGAATACGTCACCATCATCGGGTCGGCCCCAGTCACGTCGAAGTACACCTTGCCCGTGGCACTCTGCCCCTGCGCGAGGGTGGCCGCCGAGATACCCGACGGGCTGGCCAGCTGCCACAACACCGGATACTGGGCGTGCTGTTCACCCATCGCGCTGAAGTTCGGGATCATCGGAGTCACCGCACCCGACACCGCCCGCACCGTCACGGTGGCCTCCCACAACCGCCCGGCCAGCGGGTATCCGGGAGCCGGGTCGGCGCTGGGGTGCAGACCGGTCAGCGTCCAGTCGGCCGCCGCGCCGCCACCGGCGTCGGGCAGGTGCTGCGCCGACCCCATCTGATGCGGACACGTCTCGGCCGCCGCGGCCAGCGGTGCCCCCATCATCGCCAAGCCGAACATCCCGGCTGCCGCCACCACCATCCGTCGAACCATGTACACCTGAACACGCCCTCTCACATAATCTACGTACGTACTACGTACATTAGTACCAGGTGTGCGGCGCTGCGGCGCCGGATCGGCGCGGGCGGCCGCCTCCCAGCGTCATGTGATCGATTTCGGTTCGGGCCATGCTGTCGGTGATGGCCATGACTGCGGCGGCGATGTCGACGTCCGATACCCGCGGCTCGGTGCTGTTGGGCGAAAAGGCTTTTCAGTCGGTCGATGTCACTGTCAGTGGGACGCCGCGGCATCAGCGCCAACATCGGTTGGCGCGTATAGCGTGCCGGCACCCATTTTGGTCGCCCCAGACTGCCAGCGGATCTTCTCCGAGCCTGCACGCCGGGGATATGATCATTTCGCCGATGGATGGGGAACGGTTGCTTCCATGTCTATCGTTAGGCGACCAAGTGGACGCAACCACGGTGTTAAGCAGCAGCATCGACCCTGAAGTCGCCGCCCCATCACATCAACAGCCAGATGCGGGCCGCCTGCGGATCACCGAGATCGGCCACCCACGGAGATGGTGGAGTCGCGGTGGGTGATGACCACAGGGCGCCTTTGCCGGCGGCCAGCACATCATCCTCAACTGGGACAGCCCGGCCAGCCACCCAGACTGCACTCAATCTGGCGTTGGTGTTGCTACCCGGCGTCCAACTGCTCGATATAGGCGTCGAGTGTCTGCTGGAAGTTCGGGCCGCTGCGCATCCGCATATAGGCCGCGTGCTCGATGGCGTATACCCCAGGAATAGGGGCGGCGAGGTGCTCAGCCAGGAGCGCGTCGTCAGGCTCGTTGTTGGCCAGGCCAGCCGATAGTCGCCGCTCGAACTCGCTCCGGAGTTCCTGTAGCGCTTCGGATTTGGTGGTGCCGGTCACTGACCAGTCCGATTTCGGGTACCAGGCCGTCCACGTCTGGTCGGTGTGCTGCTTGGCCTGGGGCCGCACTACCAGCACATATTGTGGTTCGTTGCCATCCATCGTGGGTGCCTCTCGTCAGTCCGGCCAGTGGCCACTGATGTCGGTCGGTGACGCGAATATTGAGATCGTGCCGTTCGGTAGCAATTCGCGGCACATGAATCCGCCACCAGGATGGTCTCGGCACCACACGATGCCCGTCGGCGGCGCCGAGTGCCAGCCGTCCAACTGGACCGGAGAGTCCGTGGGCTCGTCGAACCGCAGCTCACGCAGCGGGGCTAGCGCGGCCGTGATTTTGCCGGCTACCTCCCGGTCCGTCGCGGCGAGAATCGTTGCTCGCGAAACGATCTCGGCGGCATGCTCCTGTGCCTGTGCTTGCCGGGTTTCCCAGCCGCGCATCAGCACGGTGGTGGTCGGGTCGCTGACCGACAGGTTCTCGGTGACGACGAACTGCGCCTCTTGGGCGTCGGTGACCGCTTCCAGCACACGGCCTTTGGCCCACGCCAGCTCATCGGCGCCGTTGCGGGCAACACCCGCGGCGTCGTACAAGCAGTTGGCGGCACCGCGCACTTTCACCAGGTCGCCGAAAGTCCGGTCGGCCGCCGCATCGGCTGCGGGTCCTTCCCACACGGTGCCGCCTGGCGAGAGCGTGCCCTGGTGGATCACGGTGAAATGGTCCTCCCATCGCTGCGCGGCCGCCGACCAGTCACGGGCCGCGGTCTGCAGGTGCGTGGTGTCCCATTCGGTGATCTGCGACAGGCCCGGCAGCCCAGCGGTGTTGACGTTCGGCATCTCAGAGCTCCCTCGTCAAGTTCTGTGCAGACTCGTCGTCGGTCGTGTGGTAGAGGCCACTGGCGGTGCGCAGCTTGTACCCCGTTGACGTGGCTCGGGCGGCCAGAACTCCAGCTGCGGCGTGAAAGTCGGTGTAGGCGCCAGCGACTGCGGTCGCGGTAGCCTGGCGGGCCGGACCCGCCATGGGAGCGGGGACGATGTTCAGCGCGTTGCTCGCCTGGTCGCACTGTGCGGCCAGCACACCCAATCCCTGACTGTCAACTTCGATCACGTCCCCCACACAGTCAAGTCTACGTGCGGCGATCTCGGGGGCGGTATGTGTTTTAAGTGCTGTCGTCCACGCGGTGGGCGTTGGCACCGGTCTCGAGGATGTCGCCATCAAGGTGAGCCGATCGCGGATCGCTGTGTGGGGCTAACCATTGCGGGCGCCATGACGTGAGCGGCGGATGATCTGTTGGTCGTAGAGCCAGCACCGCAGTGCTTCCTCGACGCTGTCAGTCTTCGGGTGGAACGCCATGTATGCACGGGCGAGAAACGCTGCGATGACAAGGTTTTCGTTGCCGGCGTTCAGCAGTAGTGGCCGATGGGCGATGATGGCTCCGGCGACAGTGATGACCTGCGGGTAGGTCGTCAGGTGTGTGCGTACGTCTTTGGCGGTAGCCCATCGTGCCGATGGGCTGGCGTTGGTGATATCGCACTCGGGCTGGCCGTCGAGGCGACGCTGCCGCATGACGATGCGCAGTGCGTCGTTCAGTGCGGCCTCGATGATGTCGGGATGATGGAGCCGGTGCAGGCGCGCGTGCCTCCTGGCGGCGGCGATCACGCCATGGTGGCCGGTCAGTGACACTTGATCATCCCAGGTGTTCGCGGACGGGCCGATCCAGCGGTAATGGCGATAACACGCGGTCACGTGGTCGGGAAACCAGCAGTGAACGGGTTCGTTCACGCCGCGCCGGGCGCAACACCAGCGGCACGCCGGCCGTGATCGTGCCCGTTGACGGGTGGCGTCACGCTCATCCGGGCGCAGGCCCCGCAATCGGTTCAGCAGTACCGCGGGCGGATATCCACTGAGCAATCCGAGACGCTCGGTGTTGGGATAGTAGTCACCCGGGCGGGCGGCGTATCCGCGTAAGTCCTGTGGCGCAACATGATTGGCGTGCGCAAGCCGCGTGATGAAGGAATGAACGGTTTCAAACTGGAATGCGGTGACCGGTCGCGGTAGAGCCCGAACAGCCGGTTCGGGCCAGCGCACACTCACCGCCGTCATATCTGATCAGCTGGCGCTGCGCTGCGCGGAGGTCTGGGCGGCGTAGTCGATGAGCACACTGTCCATCGATTCACGAGTGATCTGTTCGGTTTGATCGAGCATCGCCCGGATCGCAGCCGAACGGATCAAATGCGCCAGGCTGCCGATCATCCCGCCCGTGCGCTGATGAAGGTATTTGGCCTGCTTGACCAGGGTTCCAGGCTCGTGGCGATGCAGCCGCAACGTACTTTCCATGGCGGCGACCAACGGTTTCCACTCCTGGCCATACGGGAAGGCGGACGTGTTGATCACCGCGCACCTGCCGGCGAGTTGCCGGCCCCGGGTGCCGGTGAACACCCAGAGCGTTCCACATCGATCCCGGCGTAGATGAACGTGGCGGGCAGGTGCTCGGTGAAGTACTTCAAATGGTCGGAAAGTTCTTCTCCGGCACGAGTATCGAGGTTCAGGTTATGAATCTCATCAACCACGACCACATCGGTGCGGGCGTCGATGAGCACCTGGCAGACCGCGTCAGCGATATCAGTGACATTCATCCGCGACCGGACCGGCGGCAGCCCGAGGAACCGGGCGAATTCCATCGCCAGCTTGCGGGGCGATCCTTTCGGGGGTGCGGTCACATAGACGACCGGGATGCGGGCGGTGTCAGTGAAACGGGCCCGTATCCGCAGCTCGTGGAAACGGCCGAGTTGTTTGATCGCGGTGGTCTTTCCGGTCGCGGCGCCACCGGAAACAATCAGCCCGCGCCGGGCGCCGATCTCGCGCTGATTGAGCAGCGTCAGCAACTGGCCTTCGTTGGTGATCTTCTGGATCGCCGAGGTAGTGACCACCACAAGTTCGGAGTGATGGGCCACCCGCGCCTCGTTGTAGGCCATCCGGCTCACATCGTCCAGCCCCGCCCATTCCTGCTCCGGTAGCAGCGTGAACTCGGGTCGGTCGGCATCGATGAACCGCCGCCAGCCCTCCAAAGTGGTGGTGGGTTGTCGTCGATCTTCGAGCTGACTGATCGGGCTCACCAACGCCATTGCTCAGCCTCCTTACGGGCATCGAACACGGGCAGCGGAATGACCTCGGCGATGTCGTCATCCTCATCGAATTCCTGCGGCCCAGCGGGCACAGCAGCCTCCGACGCCTCAACCGCGGGGCGTGGCCATGACGGATCGCCGGTGGCGCGGGTGCGCGCCGCAGTTCGTCGCGCCGCTGAACTTGCCGGTGGCGGTGTTTCATCGTCGCCGGTGGGGCCGTGTTGCGCGCGATCAAGAAGGGCGTCGGCCGCGGCGGCGATCTCCGATTCGGTGACGTGGTCGCGGCCGCGCTGGGCAACGATGATGCGGGCCTGGCGCCACGCCGCTTCACCGAAAGGAACGGGCGTGCTGCGCAGGTGTTTCCATACGGCGGTGATCCACCCGCCGTCGTGGTGATTACGCACCCAGATCCGCGACACGTCGTAGGGTCGTAATGCACTTCCCACTGGCCGTTATGCGATCGCACGCCGGAGTCTTGCCGACGGTAGGGGTTCAATGCGCGGGCATCGTAGGTGCGGTTGTTGACCCGGATCCCGTAGGAGTTGATCGTGCGCCAGGTGGTCGGCAGCAGCTCGATGTAGTCATCGGCCGACAACGGCACCGGCACGTACCCGGCGATCTCCACCAATGCCGCGTATTTTTCGTTGGGGGTCAACGCCTTTCCTGGCGTCACCGGATCACGCAACCCATCGTGGGGGCGGTTCTGCCACACCGCGACGATCCACTCATCCAGGAGCGCTTGCAGTTCCAGCATCGACCAGACCGCCTGCTGGTCGGCGTTCTTGCCCCGGTATTCGACGCTGGAACCGACGTAGCCCGCGACGTGCTGGGCGAACAACGTCGCCACCGACTGCAGAGTGCGTTCCACTTTCGGCTTATCGGTGGGGGTGTCGGGGTGCGCGGGCTGCAGATTGATACCCAATGAGCAGCAGGCCTGCCGAAATGTTTGTGACAGAAACGCTTTCCCGTGATCGAACACGATCGTTTCGGGAGCGATCACCGGCCGTGCGGCGGCATCGGCTAGGCGCTGGTCGACATCGGTGAGGCTGCGGTGCGGCAGCACCGACCGCGACATCCGCAGCGCGTCCGACCATCCGGGACGCATCGGCTCGGGGGTCAAGGCCCTCGCCAACAGCAGCGCGGCATCAACCGACTTGGTCGTGGGCCGCAACACCGCCGCCACAATCGTGCGGGTTGCGCTATCGACCATGGCGGTCAGCTCAACCCGATCGACCACACCGTCGTCAAGGACGACCCGCACATCCAGTGGCGTCGAATCAATCTCGACCATCTCACCTGGGCGGGCAACCGTCACCGCGCCGAATGGGCCCTCGGGTTGTTTGGCCAGCGATCGGCGCGTACGCGCCGATCCGAAGGTGTGCCGGCCCTCAGCGAGGCGGTTAACCAGCCGATAGAACGTGGCCTGCGCCGGGACTTTCGGCGCGTTCTCGGGCCCGTATTCGGCTACCAGGGCCTTTTCCACGCGGCGGCGCAGCCGGCTTACCGTGCCGGTCGACATGTCGGTTTCCTCGTCGATCAGCCGCCGCACCACCGCGACCACGCGCTCATCGACGCGGCCTAACACCGGGCGGCGCGCCCGGTAGCGGCCGTCGACAAGGCCCAGCAGGCCCATATCCTCATACCGGCGGCGCTGGCGCTGCAACGTCAGCAACGTCATCTCCTCGCCGGCCGCGTGCAATTCGGCGAGCTTGGCGATCTCACGTTGGCGCAACGAACGCGTCGCCGGATCGAACTGTGGCCGGGGCGCCCATCCCGGTTCGATGCCAGGGGGGCGGCCGGTCAACACCTCCACCACGTGCCGCTCCCACCACTGGGCACGGCGGGCGACCTCATCAGGAACACCATCAAGCACGGCTGCCGACCACAACGCCGGCCGCGACCCAGCCAGCACCGCCAACGAGGGATCAGCCAACAGCGCCGACAACGACATCACGCGACGTTCGCCCACCGCGTCGATCAGCCGGACTGTCTGACCTGACAGGGTAGCGACGGTGAAAACCTGTGCACCCAACCGGATTTCGTCGCCCACCCCGATCACGCCGCTGCGCCCACTGGTCATGCTGCGGCCGCGACCACGGAGGTCTGATCGTCGAGCACCGACAGCGTCAAATCCGCCACCAACCGCCGGTGCCACAACAAGTGAAACAGCACAGGTAACGCCGCTACCTGGTTGCCGACCGCCTTCGCGCCCGCCAGCAACGGCCGCTCCTGGGCGAAATGTGCGAGCAGCTCGGCCGCCAGGCCCGGGCGCAGCACCCGCGAATGCCGGTAACCCGACAGCCACCGCAGGTTGGCCGCCAGGATGGGATCGAGCGCACCGACGCGGCGATAACGCCAACCCACGGCCGAGCACGCCACCTCGGACCAGGCAAACAGTTCGGCGTCGGCCGGCTTAATGCGGTCATCAGCGCGAACGTCAACGATCAACACGGTGCCATCAGAGCGCCGGACGTAGAAGTCCGGAACATGATGGCGCCCATCGGGCCAATGAATCCGAAACGGTTGCGAGGCAACGCCAATGACATCAGGGTCGGCGTCAAAAGCCATCACATGATCGCGCTCCAGCCACGATTCATAACCGACATGGGTGCGAGTACCGGTCAACCACCACGAACCAGGAAAATTGCGTTGCCCGCGAAACGAAGGAAACCGCCGGACCGGACCGCAATCGGTATCGAAACCGATCGCACAGGCTCGCTCCAACGGCAGCCGGGAGCGCTGACCATCCATGGCGACCTCCAGCTCAGCGCCGCAGAACGAATCGACCCGGGCACCCACAGCCAGCGTCGACATGCCCCAAAGATAATGCCTGTATCAGGTCAAATGAGAAAGGCACGCCGATATATCAGCTCATTTGAGAAAACAACAGATCAAATGAGAACGGACAGCTGCCGGCGCTGCCCACGCTCTCGGCGCACGCCGGCGACGGGGCGATCTCCGGTGAACATGTCGATGCGATCGTCAAAGGCATCAACCACATACGAGCCCGCTCGCCAGGTCCAGTGGATGAGGCGGCCCGGTTTGCGCAGGTGACCGACCTGCTGGGGCAGTTCTTCTCCGGCGCCACCCCCGCGGCGATCGCCGACCGGGCCCGGCGGTTGGGCAACCGGCACGCGGCCGCCGAGGGTGGGCTGCCGGCCGCCGAGGACCGCTCGATCAACACCGCCGAACACCGCATCACCAGCGACGGCAGGGTCCAGGTCCGCGCGGACCTGGATGCCGAAGTCGGCGCCAAATACATCGCGGCGATGGAAGAACTGTCGGCGCCGCGGCCCGAACCCGACGGCAGCCCCGACACCCGCACGGCCGGCAGACGGCGCGCTGATGCGCTGGAGGCGGTGTTGGACATCGCCGCCCGCGGCGGGGATGTCGCGTCGGCGCCGCGGACGCAGTTGTTGGTGACGGTGCCCGCCGACACTCCGGACCTGGCCACGCTGGAATTCATCGGATCGATCAGCACCATGACCCTGGACCGGCTCACCTGCGACACCACCGTCACCACGATCATCGTCGACGGCGAACACGTACCCCTCGACATGAGCCGCGAGAAACGCCTGTTCCCACCGCACCTACGCAAAGCGCTATATCTGCGCGATCAGTGCTGCATCAAATGCGGCGCCCCACCCGGACGCACCCACGCCCACCACATCGTGCACGTGCGCCGTGAGGCGCGTGTTTTCCGATCGGAGGTGAAAGACCTCCGATATCGGGCCGTCACAGCGGCCTGATAAAGCTGAGGGCAGCCCAATCCTGAAGGGATCGAGAAAGATTGGGTGGCAAGCGGCCCTGACAAAGCCACGGCGCGTCAGCACTGCCAGATGACGCGGCGCGTGGTGAGCGCGGTGAGAGGGCATACGTGAGGAACCAGTGTCAGAACCCTCGTTATGTGGAACCGGTCTGTAAACCTGGTGGATATCGGACTGGTGTGTGGTGCACGCGGAAGTGATGTAGACGGACGCGTCCGCCGCTCGTCTCGGCCTGGGGTGAGCGGCAGCTGGTGGGGAATGGTCTGTGGCGTACCCACCGGGGCCACCGGGGCAAAGCTGGGTGCCGGACTCGCCAATCGGAGACACGTGAACACGGGAACCATCCGGGTGCTTCCCTACCCGCATCCCGGCCAGGGGTGCGGCGGGTAGGTGTCGATGCCCACCAACAGCATCGGGATGGGGCGGAGCCGCCGTAGTACTGCGAGGTCGGGAAAGCCGGCCACATCGGGAAGGGCGGCAGTAGGACACGCAGATTGGGGATTGCCATGTCAGGAGATGCGCCGATGAATATCGGTGCCGCGCTGGAGCTGCCGTTGGTGGCGCACCGGCGGGTACTGAGGATGCAAACCAAACTGCACTGTTGGGCGGCGGCCGATCGTGGTCGTCGGTTTGATGATCTGTTCAACCTCGCGGCGGATCCGTGTTTCCTCGCGGTGGCGTGGTCACGGGTCCGGGAGAACACCGGTGCCCGCAGTGCGGGGATCGACAAACGCACCGCCGGCAGCATCGAGGCGCGAGCCGATGGCGTTGCCGGGTTTCTGGAAGAATTGCGGGAAGCGTTGCGCTCCGGTGCTTTTCGACCAGTACCGGTGCGGCGAGTGGAGATACCCAAAAGCGGCGGCAAGGTCCGCAAGCTCGGTATCCCGACCGTGGCCGATCGGGTGGTACAGGCGTCGCTGAAGCTGGTGCTGGAGCCAATATTCGAAACGGACTTCTCCGATTCGAGTTACGGCTTCCGGCCAGGGCGACGGGCACAAGACGCGATCGAGGACATTCGAAAGTTCGCTCGTGAAGGCTACGAGTGGGTGTTCGAAGCTGACATCGCGGCGTGTTTCGACGAGATCGACCACAGCGCCCTGCTGCAGCGGGTACGTGGCCGGATCGGCGACACACGCATCCTGCGGTTGGTGAAAGCATTCCTGAAGGCCGGAGTGCTCGACACCGACGGCACCACCTATGACACCTACTCCGGAACTCCCCAGGGCGGCATCCTTTCGCCGCTACTGGCCAACATCGCCTTATCGGTCATCGATGATCACTTCGATGCCCGATGGGCGACCCACCGGGACGCCTCGGCCCGCCGTAGCCACCGCCAACGCGGCGCAGCGACGTACCACCTCGTGCGGTACGCCGATGACTTCGTCGTTCTGGTCTTCGGTCAACGCGGGCACGCCGAACACCTGTGGGAGGACATGGCCGACCTGCTGGCACCGATGGGGCTGCGGCTGGCCCCGGCCAAGACGCAGGTCGTCCATATCGACGAGGGCTTCGACTTCCTGGGATTCCACATCCAGCGGCACACCCAGAGGGGAAGCACCCGGTCATACGTCTACAGCTACCCGTCGCGGACCTCGCTGCAGACAATGCGACACAAACTCAAGACGGTGACCAAACGGATCACCCACCAATCCGCGGACCAGATGTTCAGGCGATTGAGTCGGATGGTTCGCGGCTGGGCCCAGTACTTCCGGCACAGCTCAGCCAGCCGGGCTTACTCCCACATCCGCAACTACTTGTGGTGGCGGGTGTGGCGCTGGCTGATGCATAAACACCCACGCACCTACAAACGGGCCCTGTGGGCCAGCTACCACGTGCGTAAGTGGCCGGAATACAACGGTGTTCGGCTCTACGACCCCACCACGATGCGCATCCAGCGCTACCGCTACCGGGGCTCGAAAATCCCCACACCCTGGGCACCATCAAGCGCCGTCCCAGCTTGACCTACGGAGAGCCGGATGCGGTGAGAATCGCACGTCCGGTTCGGGGGCGCGGCGGCGGGAAATAGCCCGGGCGACAAGCCCGGACACTACGCCCGCCGCCGACGCCTACTGGACCCACCACGGCGAAACCAGTCTGGGCAACGGCTGCCTACTGTGCCCAGCCTGCCACGCCAACATCCACCACGACGGCTGGGACGTCGTCATGGGCCTCGACCGACACCCCTGGCTCATCCCACCAGCCACCGTCGACCCACACCGAAAACCCATCCCCGCCTACAACCGCCGCACCATGCGACTCGACACAGCCGCCTAACACCTAAAGCATTGCGCACCTTGACAACTCAACAGTGAACACGCATCGCGGGCCTGCCGCTTCGGCGGCGCAGCGGCAGGCCCGCACCCGGAGCGGCTCGACGAGGCGCCACCATTCTGGAGCACAGGCCGAGTTATGGACGTGTGACCCGAGGCCCAATCCTGTTGTCCGCCGGGACGGCCGGTTATGGAGTGTTGGTTCTTTCGGCGATCTACACTGCGACGCCGCACCGCGCGTGGGTGGATCGCGAACGGTTCACCGCGATGTCCGAACCGCGTCGGGCATCGACGGCAGTAGCTGACGGCGTTGCCGCCGCCACGCTTGGCGACGAACATCGCCTCGTCCGCACGGGCGACCAGATCGCCGAGCAGTTCCGCGTGGTCGCACCCCGATTCGGCGAAGTGGGTGATCGCCGCGGCGGTGATACCGATGCTCGCCGTGATCGGCGCGTGGTCGCCGCGGCCGCACAGCGCGACCCGGATCCGGTCGGCCACGGACGCCCAGTCCCCCGGCTGCAGGACGTCGACGACGACGAACTCCTCGCCCCCTACTCGCGCCACGAGCGCGCCGCCGTGCACCGCGGACTCCAGCCGGTGGGCGCAGCGCACCAGCACCTCGTCGCCGACACCATGGCCAAACCGGTCGTTGACGACTTTGAACCGGTCGAGGTCGATCACGATGACCACGACGTCGGCTGTGCGCTTGCGGTGACCACGCAGCAGGTCGTCGATGTGGAGATTGAGACCGCGGCGGTTCAGCAATCCGGTCAATGGGTCGTTCGAGGCCTCGTTGGCCTCATTGCGCAGCACCCAGATGCCGAAGTGGGCGGCGATCGGTGCCACCGCGAGTGCCCCGCCGGACAACAACTTCACGAACGCCAGCACCGGATCGCCGCCGCTGATCATCGCGATCTCGACGGAAATCGCCGCGATCGACGACACCGCCCAACAACTGTGTACGGCAAGAGCTTTCGGGCCGTCGAAGAAGATGATGTAGAACGACACCAACAGCAGCGCACTCAGCCCGAACATGCCGGACAGCACCTTCTGGTTGAGCAGAGTGACCACGGTGACGCCGACGTCGACGTTGATGATGAACGCGCGCGACAGCCGGTACGACGGCCACGGCCGCAGCCACCACACCCAGCTCCACACGTACATCGCCGTGATGAACACGACCGACACAGCCCGGACCGCCACACCTGCGGGCTGGTCAACGGACCATTGGGCAATCATGACGATCAAACCGACCATGCCGACGCCGAGCCCGACGAGGAACTGGATCAGCCCGGTCAGTGACCGTTTGGCGAAGTACTCGACCTGCGCCGCGTAGTCGGTCGGCGTGTGCCACCATTCGCGGACCAATCGGACCGTGGCGTGGCGCGCAGCAGCATCCAGCAACAATCCACGGCCCTCACGACGAACACCTTCGACTGACACTCACCCGCATTCAACCGCTTCCGCAGCTAATATTTCAGCCCAAAGTGCGGACGCGGTTGACCTGCGATTTCCCATGCTAGGGCATAGGCATCTTTCATGCCAGCGAACGAGTCGATACGGAGCTACTCGACGGTGACCGACTTCGCCAGGTTCCGCGGCTTGTCCACGTCATATCCGCGTTCGCGGGCCACCGACGCGGCGAACACCTGCAGCGGGATGGTCGACAGCAGGGGCTGGAACAGCGTCGAGGTCGTCGGCAGCTCGAAGATGTAGTCCGCGTACGGGCGCACCGTCTCGTCGCCTTCCTCGGCGATGACAATGGTGACCGCCCCACGGGCCTGAATCTCGCGGATGTTGCTCAGCAGCTTGGCGTGCAGCATCGACGAGCCCTTGGGCGACGGCATCACCACGATCACCGGCAGATCGTCGTCGATCAGCGCGATGGGACCGTGCTTGAGCTCGCCGGCGGCAAAGCCCTCGGCGTGCATGTACGCCAGCTCCTTGAGCTTGAGCGCACCCTCGAGGGCCACCGGATAGCCGACGTGCCGACCGAGGAACAGGATGGTCGGCGACTGCGCGAACTGCCGGCCCAGATCGGCGATCGGGTCCAGCCGCTCGAGCACCTGCTCGACCAACGCCGGCATCGCCTCCAGCTCGCGGTACTCGCGGGCGACCTCGTCCGGGTACTTGGTGCCGCGCGCCTGCGCCAGCGCCAGGCCCACCAGGTAGTTGGCAGCCACCTGAGCCAGGAACGTCTTGGTCGCGGCAACGCCGATCTCCGGCCCGGCCCGGGTGTAGAGCACGGCGTCGGCCTCGCGCGGAATCTGCGAACCGTTGGTGTTGCAGATCGCCAGCACCTTGGCCTTCTGGCCCTTGGCGTGCCGGACGGCCTCCAGGGTGTCGGCGGTCTCGCCGGACTGCGAGATGGCGATCACCAGCGTGCTGCGGTCCAGCACCGGGTCGCGGTAGCGGAACTCGCTGGCCAGCTCGACCTCGACCGGCAGCCGGGTCCAGTGCTCGATGGCGTACTTGGCGAGCAGGCCGGAGTGGTACGCGGTTCCGCAGGCGACGATGAAGACCTTGTCGACATCGCGCAGTTCCTGGTCGGACAGCCGCTGCTCGTCGAGCACGATCTTGCCGTCGACGAAGTGGCCGAGCAGCGTGTCGGAGACGGCCGTGGGCTGCTCGGCGATCTCCTTGTACATGAAGTAGTCGTAGCCACCCTTTTCGGCGGCCGACAGGTCCCAGTCGATGTGGAACGGGCGCGCACGGTCGGACGCGTCGTTGCCGTCGAAGTCCAGCACCTGGTAGCCGTCAGCGGTGATCACCACGGCCTGGTCCTGTCCGAGTTCGACGGCGTCGCGCGTGTACTCGATGAAGGCCGCGACATCGGAGCCGATGAACATCTCGCCGTCGCCGACCCCGACCACCAGCGGCGTGGAGCGGCGGGCCGCGATGATGGTGCCCGGCTCGTCGGCGTTGGAGAACACGAGCGTGAAGTGGCCCTCCAGCCGGCGCAGCACCGCCAGCACCGAGGCGACGAAGTCACCGGCTGTCGGCCCGTTCCGGTAGGCCTGCGCCACCAGGTGGACGGCGACCTCGGAGTCGGTGTCGCTCTGGAACTCGACGCCGGCGGCCTCGAGCTCGGCTCGCAGACCGGCGAAATTCTCGATGATGCCGTTGTGGACCACCGCGAGCTTGCCGCTGGCATCGCTGTGCGGATGCGCGTTGCGGTCGGTGGGACGCCCATGGGTCGCCCAGCGGGTGTGCCCCATACCGGTGGTGCCTTCGAGCTGGGCAGCATCGGTTTCGGCCAGCGCCTCTTCCAGGTTGGCCAGTCGGCCGGCGCGCCGCCGGATGGTCAGACCCCCGTGGCCATCGGCCAGAGCGACACCGGACGAGTCGTAGCCGCGGTATTCCATCCGTCGCAGCGCGTCGACCACGATGTCGCGGGCCGGCCGTTGCCCGACATAGCCGACGATTCCACACATGGTTATCCAGGGTAGTGCAGCCGCCCCAGTGCCGGACCGTGCATGCGTGGCGCATAAACCAGGGCCACTGCGCTAACGTCATCGGGTGGCCAAGACGAAGAAGCTCTTCGGCGCCCTGACGCGCCGCGGCCCGCACCGCGTTCTGCGTGGTGACCTGGGTTTTGCCGGCCTGCCGGGCACCGTCTACACCCCCGAGTCGGGGCTGAATCTGCCCGGCGTGGCGTTCGGCCACGACTGGTTGCAGGGTGTCGGACGTTACAACGGCACGCTCGAGCATCTGGCGTCTTGGGGCATCGTCGCGGCCGCGCCCAACACCGAGACCGGCATCGCGCCGTCGGTGCTGAACCTGGCGTTCGACCTGGGGACCACCCTCGACATCATCACCGGGGTCCGGCTGGGACCCGGCAAGATCAGCGTGCACCCCACCAAGCTCGGCCTGGTCGGGCACGGTTTCGGGGCATCGGCCGCGATCTTCACCGCCGCCGGCCTGGGCTCGTCGGCCAACCCGCTGAAAGCGGTGGCCGCGGTGTTCCCGACCGCCAGCAAGCCCGACGCCGATCAGCCCGCGGCCGGTCTGCGGGTGCCCGGCCTGATCCTCAACGCGCCGGGCGCCGAGCTGACCATCCACTCCAACGCCACCGAACTGGCGGCCGCGTGGCGGACGGCGACGGTGCGCACCGTCGCCAAGGCCGAGCCGGGCGGGCTGGCCGAAGGCTTCCGGCTGTCCAAACTGGTCGGGATGCCTGGCGCGGATCGTCGCACCCAGAAGACGGTGCGCGCCCTGCTGACCGGTTACCTGCTGTTTCAGCTGACCGGCGACAAGACCTACAAGGATTTTGCCGACCCCGACGTGGTGTTGCCGAAGACCGTCGCCGCCGATTCCGACGCCGAGACCCCGGGACTGGAAGACAAGGTCGCAGCCCTGTTGAAGGGCTAGGAACGCGTGCACGACGCGGCACCGCCACAATCCACCCCAGCGATGACGTTTTTGCCGCAGACGTCCGGGGTACCTGCGTCAGCGTGTTGGAGACCGTCACCGCCCCGTTTCAGTGGGTCGCCGCCGCCCGCCACCGCCGGGTGTTCCACCCGCGCGGAGTATTGGCATGGGGCTCGATCGAGCGGGTGGCCGCGCCCGGCGTAGGCCTACCGATCGAGTCCGCCTCCGACGTACTGGTGCGGCTGTCGAAAGGCATCGGCACACCGAGAGCGCTGCCCGACGTGATCGGACTGGCGTTCCGGCTACCGGCGGGTGACTCGGAGACGGCATCGGCGGCACCGCCCTGGGACGTGCTGTTGGCGTCGGCGGGCCGCGGACGGCTCAGCCGCGTCGGCGTCCGGCCGGTCGTTCGATGGCCGGGCCAGCCGATGTCCAGTGTCATGCCACTGCGGTACCAGGGCACCAACTGGTGGCTGCGCGCGCAGATCCTGAGCCATGTCGACGGCGCCGGAGTGTCGCTGGACAGCATCCGCAGCGCCCTGCACGACGGGCCGATGACCGTCGCCATCGACCAGGCCCCGGGCTTCGCATCGTTTCGCCCGTTGGCCAGGCTGACGATCAAAGACGTTGTGCCGCACGATGAAATAGCTGACACCGACTTCGACCCGGTGCTGCACACCGCACCCGGCGTGCAGTTGGCGCCGCACTGGCTGTCGAACCTACGGATGCAGGCGTATCGACGCAGCCGCAAAGGGCGGCACCCCGACAGCGCATGACCCAGATCCGGACCGAAGAGGAGAAACCGTATGGACGCCTTGGCATTTCTGCGACGTGAACACGAGAGCGTGCTGGGCATGTTCGAAGTGCTCGACGGAGCTCCCCGCGGGACCGGCGCTCAGCAGAGCGGCCTGGCGACGATGGTCGAAAACTTGGTGATCGCCGAATCACAGCACGAGGCAATCGAAGAGCAGTTGTTCTGGCCGGCGGTCCGGGACGCGCTCGATGACGGTGACGAACTCGCCGATCACGCCATCTCTCAGGAAGAGGCCGGGAAGAAGCTGCTGCAGCAATTGGCGGACGGCGCGCCCGGCGAAGCGGAATATCATGCGGCACTTGACGAATTCATCAAGGCCGGCCGCGAGCACATCGCCTACGAGCAAGACGTCGTGTGGCCGAGGCTGTCCGCCGCGGTGAGCGACGAACGCTTGGAAAAGCTGGGCCACGAGCTCGAAGCAGCCAAGAAGATGGCGGCCACCCGGCCGCATCCAGATACCCCGTCGAGTTCCGCGGTACAGAAAACGGTGGGTGTGGCGGCCGCCGTGGTCGACCACGTTCGGGACGCGGTGAGTGGACGAGACCGACAGAATCCGCCCGACCCACCTACCTCGTGATTGTCTTACGGCCGCGGCCACCGGCGTTCGCCGGTGGCAGCGGACCGCTGGATCAGGTTGTGGCGGTGTGCTGTTCGTGGGTGAACGGCTTGTCGCAGTGCACCGCGGGTTCTCCACTGGGATTGTTCTTGGCCCCGGTGTTCTTCTGCAGGGACGTGCCCAGCCAGTCTTTCGTGGGCGACTTCACGTAGTTCCACGACATACCTTCGGGCCACGGACCCTGACCTTCGTTCCACGGTCCGCGGACGTCGCCCTGACCGTTGGACATGTTGAACGCGAGGGTCTGGAAACGCTCGTCACCGGCCAGGGTGCCCGGCGGGAAGTTGACCGGCAGCTCGTTCAGGGCGGCGGTGAACTGCTGGAAATGGGTGACCTCGCGCGTCATCAGGAACGTGAGCGTGTCCTGCACCCCCGGATCGTCGGTGAACTGCTTGAGGTATTCGTAGACGATCTTGGCCCTCGACTCGGCGGCGAGATTGCTGCGCAGGTCGACCGACGGATCACCGTTCGCGTTGACATACGACCCCGACCACGGAATCGCGGCCGCATTGCTGACGTCCGGGCCGCCGCCGGTCAGCACGCAGTACAGCGGATTCATCGCGACCTGGTGAATGGCCTGGTCGCGGCCATCCGGACTGGCGACCGTCGCCATCCAGTCGCAGCGCTCGTTGGCCTGCTTGAGATCGTCATTGAAGCCGTCCAGCAGCATCGTGATCATGGCACCGACCATCTCGAGATGGCTCAGTTCCTCGGTGGCGATGTCCATGAACAGGTCGTACATTTTCGGGTTCTTCTCGCGCAGTACGAATGCCTGGGTGAAGTACTGCATCGCCGCTTTGAGTTCCCTGTTCGCGCCGCCGAACTGCTCCTGCAGCAGCGTCGCAAAGCGCGGATCGGGTTGATCGACGCGTACCTCGAATTGCAAATCCTTGTGATGAGTGAACATTCACGCTCCCTTGGGCTGGTAGTGATCTACCGCAACCGCGTACCCCCTGCCGGCCCGGCGAAACAGCATCCAGCCCGACGGCTTCACTCCCCCACATTCGGTAGTTCGTCGGCCGCGATCTCGCATGGCGTCTTGGTGGTCGGATCGGTTTGCTCCGCAACCGGTTCCACCGGCGGCGTGGTGGGCGCCGGGTCGGCTACTGGTTGGCCGGGTACCGGCTGCTGAGGCGGTAGCACCGGGGCGTCGACGGGGCCGGGCTCGGCGTCATCGGACTCAGCGGTCTCCCCCGAGGTGTCCTCCTCGCCGGCGGCATCGCTCTTGGCGGCGTCCTCCTCGTCGGCCTCCTCTGCGTCGCTGTCGTCCGGCTCGTCATCGGCATCGCCATCCGCCGCGTCGTCCGGCTCGTGGTCGGTATCGGTGCCATCGGCGCCGAGCACGAGGTCGTCTCCCAGACCGTCCCTGACGTTGTCGAGACCGCCCAGTCCCGATACGCCGGGCGCCAAACCCGCCATGGAACCCAGCGCTCCCCCGATGGCATCGGTCAGCTGCCGGCCCAAACCGCCGATACCCGAACCGAATCCGAGGTCTCCGGACGGCCCGGTTGCCGCCGGGGTTGCTGCGGCAGCGCCGAGCGCCGGTTCGGGACCTCCGGGCGCAGGGGTCGACGGTGCCGGAGCGGATTCGGCAGAAACGAGCGGGGTCGACGGCGCGGCAACAGGTTCGGCCGGCACCGGCGGAGCCGCAGGTGCGGACGGCGCCGTCGGCGCCCACCCCGCCGCGGTTCCCAACGTCGCGAAGGGCGCAGCCGCCGCGGCCTGATATGCCGGCGCGGCCGGCCACGCCGGTGCGGGCGAAGCCTGAGGCGCCCAATCGGGCGTCAGCACGACGGGCACCGCGAACGACACCCCTGCCGGGGTGACCGCCGCGATGGCCGAATCGTACGCCGCCGCAACGGCATCGGAGGCGTCCTGCAGCGCAGGCAGCAGGTCCCCCGACACCGCACGAAGGACGAAGGGCTTGACCTGCTGATCGACGATCTCGCTGGCGGCCGACAGGTCGCCGGCCCGGGCGAGGACGGCGCGGGCCGCTGCGCTCCACTGGTCTCGGTGTCCGGCAGTCTGCGCGTCGGCCCGCAACACCGCGTCGACCTTGGCGTCGACGGCGCGCCACAACGCGTCCCGCAGCATCGTCAGTGCCTGCGCGCTCCGCTGCAGATGCGCGACCACATCCTCGGCCGCCACCGTCAGGGTGCGCAGAAACCCGCCGGCAGCGTCCCCACCCGCACCCGACCACTGTGCCGTCAGGTCCCGATATCCGTTGCCCTGCAACCGCACTGCATCCTGCGCCACCACCACCGCAGCGTCAAGCGAGCGGGCGTCCGCGGCCAGCGCGTCGAGGTTCAGCCCAGTCTCGGCGTAATACAACTCCGCCAACGGCCCTGGAGACGGCGAGCCCAACACCTGGCATGCCGTCACGTACTCGTCGAGGACCGTCACCGCGCCGTCGCCTTCGGAGAGCCGCCCGGCCACATCGAACGCAGCCGCCATCATCAGACCAACCGGCCGGCGAGGTCGGTGTCCGCGTCCTCGTAGCGCCCTGACGAAACCCGTAGTGCCGCTGCGGCTTCCGTCGACGCTGACGCCCATGCCCGAAGCTGCCCGGCCGACTGGTCCAGCGCGGCGCGCAAGGCGGCAGCGCGGGCAGCATGATCACGCCCGCCGCAGAACCCGTCGAAGTACCAGCGCAACAACGGCGCGACCGCGGTGCCGAGCATGTCGGCTACCGATTCGCACCGCTGCGCGACATCCCGCACTGCCGAGAGGTCTATCCGAGCGACGTCACGTTCTCCCATGCCTTGCTATGACGCGCGGCGCGGCCGTTCGGTTCCATCGAAGCTGAAAATGTCCTGTGTCCACCCGCCAGAACAACCTTCCTGGACGGCTGTCGGCACTAGGGCGTGTCTGATAAATGGGGTAGCCAAAGGGTGACTGCCCGTAGGACTGCCGCGGCACGGTAGACGATGGCCAGCTTGTCGTAGCGGGTGGCCAGTCCGCGCCATTGCTTGACGTCGTTGAAGTTGAGTTCAACGACGTTGCGGCCCCATCGCCGCGGACGCGACGGTGTCGCGGTTCCAATTGCTTTCCTATGCCTCCAAGTCTCGGCCACCACACCCGAAACTTTTATCAGACACGCCCTAGCCTTCAACCTGATCCAGCGCGAGACGTAATGAGCGCCGTCGCCGCACAGTGCCATGCGAGCCGCGCTGATGGCCGTGCCATTCCAAGTACCTCGAGGTACGAGGAGACCTCCATGGGCGGCCTTAAGTCACGTGCCCGGCGAACTAGGTCTGCGCCGGTTAGACACGGTCCGCCCACCCGGTAAAGTCTACGGCCGCAACCCTTAGGGCTGCTCGCTGACGGATTCGGCGACGCGGAACGCGACGGTCCTCGCCGTGATTTCATCTGGGGCCTCCACCATGACCCGGACCACCTGTTCGGTTCCGGAGGGGCGCAACAGGATTCGGCCGGTGTCGCCGAGTTCGGCCTCGGCCGCGGCGACCGCGGTCTGCACCGCCGGCGCCTGGGCCACCGTGGCCTTGTCGGCCACCTCGACGTTGATCAGCACCTGCGGCAACGTCTTCATCGGCGCGCACAGCGCGGCCAACGACTGCCCCGTCTGCGCCATGCGCGACATCAGCCGCAGGCCGGTGACGATGCCGTCGCCCGTGGTGCCTAGCTCGGGCATCACGATGTGACCGGACTGCTCGCCGCCGAGGGCGAACCGGCCCGCGCGCAGTTCCTCCAGCACGTACCGGTCGCCGACACCCGTGGTGCGCACCTCGATGCCGGCTTCGCGCATCGCCAGGTGCAGACCGAGGTTGCTCATCACGGTTGCCACCAATGTGTTCGACACCAGCTCGCCGGCGTCGCGCATGGCCAGCGCCAGCACCACCATGATCGCGTCGCCGTCGACGAGGGCGCCCGACGCGTCGACGGCCAGACAGCGGTCGGCGTCGCCGTCGTGGGCCAGACCCAGGTCGGCCCCGTGGTCGATGACGGCCTGCTGCAGCTGCGCCATGTGCGTCGAGCCGCAGCCGTCGTTGATGTTGAGGCCCGTCGGCTCGGCGTTGATCGCGATGACCGTCGCGCCCGCGGCCCGGTACGCCAGCGATGCGGCCGTGGAGGCGGCGCCGTTCGCGCAGTCGACGACCACGGTCAGCCCGGCCAGCGGCGCAACCGCGGCCTTGGCGGCGTGGGTGAGGTAGCGGTCGAGCGCGTCAGGTGCGTCGAGAATCCGTCCGATGCCGGCGCCCGTCGGCCGGGTGCCCGGGCCCGCGGCGACCAGCTCGGCGATGCGGTCCTCGGTGTCGTCGTCGAGCTTGTGCCCGCCGGTACCGAAAATCTTGATGCCGTTGTCCGGCATGGGGTTGTGCGAGGCGGAGATCATCACGCCGAGCTGGGCGTCATACGAGGCGGTCAGATACGCCACCGCGGGGGTCGGCAGCACGCCGACCCGCAGCACGTCGACGCCCTCGCTCGTGATGCCGGCCATGACCGCGGCCTCCAGCATCTCGCCGCTTGCCCGGGGATCTCGTCCGACGACCGCGACGCAACGGCCGGCTCCGGAAGTCGAGCAGAGCCGACGGGCGGCAGCTGAACCCAGCGCCAACGCCAACTCCGCGGTCAGATCACGGTTTGCGACGCCACGGACGCCATCGGTGCCGAACAGCCGACTCATGAACCTTCTTTCGTCCTTCAGGTACCCCATGAAACGCCGAAGGCGGGCGTGTCCAGACTGCGACACGCCCGCCCACGAGCAGAAACGATCAGCGCTTGCTGTACTGAGGCGCCTTGCGGGCCTTCTTGAGGCCGTACTTCTTGCGCTCGATGGCACGCGGGTCACGGGTCAGGAACCCGGCCTTCTTGAGTGCCGGACGATCCTCGGGCTGAACCAGGATCAGCGCACGGGCGATGGCCAGACGCAGCGCGCCGGCCTGACCCGAGGGGCCGCCACCGTCGAGGTGGGCGTAGATGTCCACCGTGTCGACGCGGTCGACGGTCACCAGCGGGGCCTTGATCAGCTGCTGGTGCACCTTGTTCGGGAAGTAGTCCTCCAGGCTGCGGCCGTCCAGGTTGAACTTGCCGGTGCCGGGCACCAGGCGAACGCGGACGACGGCCTCCTTGCGGCGGCCAACGGTCTGGATGGGACGGTCGATGTAGACGGGCTCGCGGGGGGTCGACTCTTCGACAGCCTCGAACTCGGGAACTTCGGTGACTTCAGTCACGTCAACTTCGGTCACTGGGCCACCTGCTTGATCTCGTAAGGAATCGGCTGCTGCGCGGCGTGCGGATGATCAGGACCCGCGTACACCTTCAGCTTCTTCTGGACCTGGCGCGACAGCTTGTTGTGCGGGAGCATGCCGACAATCGCGTTCTCAACGGTGCGGGTCGGGTGCTTCACCAGCTGTTCGCCGATGGAGCGCTTGCTCAGACCGCCCGGGAAACCCGAGTGACGGTAAGCAAACTTGTCGGTGAGCTTCTTGCCCGACAGGGCAATCTTCTCGGCGTTGATGATGATGACGAAGTCACCCTCATCGGAATTGGGCGTGAACGTCGGCTTGTGCTTGCCGCGGAGCAGCTTGGCTGCTTCCACGGCGAGCCGGCCGAGCACCACGTCTTGGGCGTCGATGACATACCACTGACGCGTGGTGTCACCCGCCTTCGGCGTGAATGTAGGCACAGCTATACCTCTTTTTCTCGGGTGGTTCCCGGTGCTATCCGGGTGCCGGTCAAGTGCGCGACCTGCGATTTCCCGGCGACCGACGGTGACCCGGGAAGCAGCGGCCTCTCGGCGTGCTGCGCACCAACGAAGGACTTTACCTGCGAGCTTCGTTGCAGGTCAAAACGGGCGACAGGTCAGTACACCCGGTCCTGCTGGTCGGGCACCACGCTGCCGTCGGGCCGGTGCAACGGCCCCTTCGCGCCGGACGGCTCGATGTAGCCCTTGGTGGCGCAGGCATACGGGTCGCCCTGCTTCTTGGGGTCGATGAACATCGGGTTGACAAGCCAGTTCCCACCGGCGTTGTCGTAGGCGGTGCACATCAGCTCGGTCTTGTTCCGGTTGAGCACCAGCCGCAGCGCGGTGGCGTCGGTCAGGAACGTGACGTCGGTATCCGAGTCCCCCGCGGCGAAGGCGGCGCGCTTGGGCTCGGGCAGCTGGTCGAAAGCGGCGGCGCCCTTGACGCCGAACACCTCTTCGTTGACCCGGCAGCGCTTGCCCTCGATGTAGGTGATGGCAGTTTCGCCGCCGCACGACGCCAGTCGTGAGGTGAACACATCACCGTCGCGTTCGGTCCTCACGCCCATCACGTGATCGGCCGGGATGTTCAGCTCTTCGGCCCACACCCGGGCGATCAGTTCCGGCGACGCCGAGATGACCCGGACATCGAATCCGTTGGCGTGCAAGGTCTCCACAAGGTCGCGCATCTGCGGGTAGTAGCGGACCCAGCCGGTCTCGGTGCCGCTGCCGATCTTCTGCTCGGTCCCGGCCGGGGCCTCGAGGTTCTCCTTGCGGGCCGTCTTCGCGAACTCGACCACGTCGGCTTCGCGCCACCCGGCCTGCATCTGCGCGGCCCACGCGTACGCCGGTTCCATGCGGCGCGCGTTGAAGCCGGCGAACGCGGGCTCCCCCGCCTTCGTCTTGGCGTCGGTGTAGACCGACACGAGTTCGTCGGCGCACGCGGCGTCGGTGTCGGTCGGCATCGGTTGACCCGGCCTGGCCGCGGCACAGGCGCGGGTCAGGGCCGCGGCAGCCTGCGGCGTCAGGAACGGGCTGGTGGACGCCCAGTTGCCATCGGCAGGCGCCCGCAGCTTGCCGTTGCGCACCATCCAGAAGAACGTGGCGTCGCCGATGTCGTTCTTGACGATGGTGTTGTCCCAGTCGAACAACGCCAGAGGCGCGCCCGCACTCACCGAACCGGCCGCGCCGCAGGTGCCCAGCTTGGTGAGCATGGCGTCGATCCGATCACGGTTGTCGCCGTACCAGCCAGAGTTCTGGGCGAGCGTCCGGCACGACGGCTTGTCGGCGGCCGACGATTGCGCGACCGAGGTGCTGTCGTGGCTGCTGCAGCCTGACATGACGAGGAGGCCGGCCAGCGCAGCGGCGGAGGCCAGTCGGGTGATGCGGGGCACATTTCTCCTGTGTGGTCAGGTGAGTTCGGCGGCGCTGGGCGCTTCCAGGGAGGTGTCGCGGGAGGTGTCCTTGAGGTCGACGCCGGACCGGCCCAGCGCGCGGGCACCCGACACCAACCCCGCCGCGACCGTCGCGGCCTCGGCGTAGCCGAGCCCCTCGGGCGGGTGGATGTTCGAGATGCAGTTGCGGTCGGCGTCGGTGCGCCCCGGCATCGGCAGGTGCGTCAGGTAGATGCCCAGGCTGTCGGCCACCGACAGGCCCGGCCGCTCCCCGATGATCACCAGCAGCGTGCGCACTTTCGCCGCCGCGCCGACGTGGTCGCCGAGCGCCACGCGGGCCTGCGTGGCGATCACCGGCGGCGCCAGCGTGTACTGGTCGCCCAGCCGCGCCACGAGCTCGGCGAGCAGCGCCGGACCGTGCTTGGCCAGGGCATAGGGCGAGAGCCCGTCGGCCAGGACGAAGCCGATATCGGCCGGGGTTTCCGGGACGTCCATGGGCGTCGCCGGCAGCCGGCCCAGATCGGGACGGCGCAGGTACTCGCTACGGGACTCGGCCTGGCTGCGCACCACCGCCGGTTCGCCGATCCCGATCTCCCGGACACGGGCCGCGAGGGCCTCGACGTCGAGCGGCTCGTGCACGGCGTCGCGGGCGGCGGCGTGGGCCGCGGACAGTTCGAGGACCTCGCGGGTGGGCAACGCGTTACCGGCGCGGCCCAGCCCGATGCGGGCCTGCGTGGTCTTGCGGAGCTCGTCCCAGAACTCTTGAATGGCAAGATCTTCGGTCATCGTCATCCCGCCGCGGTGAGCGCCCGCAGCGCCGAGCGCTGCAGATCGAACTTGGTCAGCTTGCCGGCGTCGTCGGTCATGCCGACCTTCTTGAGCCAGGCGTCGAACTCCGGCGCCGGCTTCAGCCCGAGGGTGCGCCGGACCGCCACGACATCGTGGAACGACAGACTCTGGTAGCCGAGCATGACGTCGTCGGCGCCGGGCACCGTGATGACGAAGGCGCAACCCGCCGCGGCCAGCAGCGTGAGCAGCGTGTCCATGTCGTTCTGATCGGCTTCGGCGTGGTTGGTGTAGCAGACGTCGACGCCCATCGGCAGACCGAGCAGCTTGCCACAGAAGTGGTCCTCGAGCCCGGCCCGGATGATCTGCCGGCCGTCGTACAGGTACTCCGGACCGATGAAGCCGACGACGGTGTTGACCAGCAGCGGGTCCAGCGCCCGGGCGACACCGTAGGCGCGGGTTTCCAGCGTCTGCTGATCGACGGGCCGGCCGCCGGTACCGAGGTGCGCACCCGAGCTGAGCGCCGAGCCCTGCCCCGTCTCCAGGTACATGACGTTGTTGCCGACGGTCCCGCGGTTCAGGGACTGGCCGGCCTCGTTGCCTTCGCGCAGCAGCGCCATGTCGACACCGAAGGCCTTGTTGGCGCCTTCGGTGCCCGCCACCGACTGGAACACCAGGTCCACCGGGGCGCCGGCCTCGATGAGGCCGATCGTGGTGGTGATGTGCGACAGCACGCACGACTGCGCCGGGATGTCGTAGCGGCTGCGGATGTTGTCGAGCAGGTGCAACAGGTCGGCGGTGGCCTGCGGCGAGTCGGTGGCCGGGTTGATGCCGATGACGGCGTCACCGCACCCCATCAGGAGTCCGTCGAGCACGGCGGCGGCGATGCCGCGCGGATCGTCGGTCGGGTGGTTGGGCTGCAGCCGGGTGGCCAGGGTGCCCGGCAACCCAATGGTGCTGCGGAAGGCCGCGTGCACCTGGGTGGCCGCGGTGACGGCGATCAGGTCCTGGTTCCGCATGATCTTGGAGACCGCTGCCGCCATCTCCGGCGTGATGCCGGGCGCGACGGCCGCGATCTTGGCGGCGGCGTCGTCGCCGGCCACCGCGTCCAGCAGCCAGTCCCGGAAACCTCCCACCGTCAGGTGAGAGATTTCCGAAAACGCTTGCTGGTCATGCGAATCGATGATCAGGCGGGTGACCTCGTCGGTCTCGTACGGCACCACCGCGTCATTGAGGAAGGTGTCCAGCGGAAGCTCGGCCAGTGCCCACGCCGCGGCAGCCCGCTCGGCGTCGTTGTGGGCCGCGCACCCGGCGAGTTCATCACCGGAACGCAGCGGCGTGGCCTTGGCCATCAAATCCACAAGCCCGTCGAAGGTGTGGTTCACCCCCGAAATCCGCTGGTGGTACTTCATTTCAGCTCGTCCTCGGCTTCTGCGAGCATCGCGAACTCTTCATCAGGAGAGTTTGCCACCAAACGGTGCCGGCTGTAGACCGCGAAGTAGAGCATGAAGGCTGCGAACACCGCCAGACACAGGCCCACGGCGAACGGGTCGACCAGGAAGGTGGCGATGACCGCGATGACGGCGATGACGAGCGCGAAGCCGGTGGTCACGATGCCGCCCGGGGTGCGGTACGGCCGCGGCATGTTCGGCTCGCGGCGGCGCAGCACGATGTGGCTGACCATCATCAGGACGTAGCTCACGGCGGCACCGAAGACCGCCATGTTCAGCAGCAGGTCACCCTTGCCGGTCAGCGACAACAGGAAGCCGATGACGCCGGGGACGATGAGCGCCAGCGTCGGCGCCTTGCGGGAGTTGGTCACCGACAGCTGGGTCGGCAGGTAACCCGCCCGGGACAGGGCGAAAAGCTGGCGGGAGTAGGCGTAGATGATCGAGAAGAAGCTCGCGATCAGACCGGCCAGGCCGATGTAGTTGACCAGCTTGGCGCCGACGCCGCTACCGAGCGCCTCGACGAGCGGGTTGCCCGAGGCCGACATCTGTTGCGCGCCACCGACACCCGTGGTGAGCACCAGCACGACGGCGCAGGTGACCAGCAGGACCGTCATCGCCGCGATGATGCCGCGCGGCACGTTCTTCTCCGGGTTGGCGGTTTCCTCGGCTGCCAGCGGCACGCCTTCGATCGCCAGGAAGAACCAGATGGCGAACGGGATGGCGGCCCAGATGCCGAGGTAGCCGTGCGGCAGGATCGCCGAAGCCCCGGCGGCGTTGACGTCGACCGCGATGGTGGTCAGGTTGGAGACGTCGAACTGGCCGATGGCACAGACCGCGAAGATCAGCAGACCCAGCAGCGCGATGGCGGTGATCACGAACATCACCTTGAGGGCCTCACCGACACCGGACAGGTGGATGCCGATGAAGAAGGCGTAGGCCGCCAAATATACCCACCAGCCGTTGTGAATCCCGAAGAGCCCCAACGATTCCACGTAGGCGCCAATGAACGTCGCGATGGCGGCGGGGGCGATCGAGTACTCGATGAGGATCGCGGTGCCAGTGGCGAAGCCGCCCCACGGGCCGAGCGCGCGACGGGCGAAGGTGTACCCACCGCCGGCGGCCGGCAGCGCCGAGGACAGCTCGGCCATGCCCAGCACCAGGGCGAGGTACATGCCGGCGATGATCACGGCAGCGATGGCGAGGCCGCCGAAACCGCCGTGGGCCAGACCGAAATTCCAGCCGGAGTAGTCGCCGGAGACCACGTAGCTGACGCCGAGACCGGCGAGCAGCAGCCAGCCGGCCGTGCCCTTCTTCAGCTGACGTTTCGCGAGGTATTCGTTGCTCTCGACGTGCTCTTCGACACCGCGAGCGGAGTGCTCACTGGGTGGGTTGGTGATGGACACTGGGAACTCCTGAAAATGGGATGGCGGAATGCCGAACTGGCCTGCCCCCAGGAGTCATCTGGTGCCGGCCTGAATTGATTTGTCGCCGTACGCATTCGAGATGCGTCGACCGAGAAACGGAAGCGAGCGCCCGCGCATTCGGGGGGTACGCGGGCGCTCGCGGTTCGTGGGAGCTACGCGCGTGGTTTCCTCACGCGCGCGCTCATCAGAAGAAGCCCTGAGCCTTCGTCGAGTACGAGACGAGCAGGTTCTTCGTCTGCTGGTAGTGGTCCAGCATCATCTTGTGGTTCTCCCGGCCGATGCCGGACTGCTTGTAGCCGCCGAACGCGGCGTGCGCGGGGTACATGTGATAGCAGTTGGTCCACACGCGACCGGCCTTGATGTCCCGGCCCGCCCGGTAGGCGACGTTGCCGTTGCGCGACCACACGCCGGCGCCCAGGCCGTACAGGGTGTTGTTGGCGATCGAGATGGCATCGTCGTAGTCCTTGAACGACGTCACCGACAGCACCGGCCCGAAGATCTCCTCCTGGAAGATCCGCATGCCGTTGTGGCCGGAGAACACTGTCGGCGTCACGTAGTAGCCGCCGTTGAGGTCGCCGCCGAGCTCGGCCCGCTCACCACCGGTGATCAGCTGCGCCCCTTCGGATTTGCCGATCTCGATGTAGGACAGGATCTTCTCGAGCTGGTCGTTGGAGGCCTGCGCGCCGATCATCGTCTCGGTGTCCAGCGGGTCACCCTGGCGGACGGCCTTGGTACGGATGGCGGCCAGCGCCAGGAACTCGTCGAAGATGTCGGCCTGGATGAGGCTGCGCGACGGGCAGGTGCAGACCTCGCCCTGGTTCAGCGCGAACATCGTGAAGCCTTCGAGCGCCTTGTCCTGGAAGTCGTCCTCGGCGGCCATGATGTCGCTGAAGAAGATGTTGGGGCTCTTGCCGCCCAGCTCCAGGGTGACCGGGATCAGGTTCTGGCTGGCGTACTGCATGATCAGCCGGCCGGTGGTGGTCTCACCGGTGAAGGCGATCTTGGCGATGCGGTTGCTCGAGGCGAGTGGCTTGCCGGCCTCGACGCCAAAGCCGTTGACCACGTTGACAACACCCGGCGGCAGCAGGTCGCCGATGAGCGAGAACAGGTACATGATCGACGCCGGGGTCTGCTCGGCGGGCTTGAGCACGATGGCGTTGCCGGCGGCCAGCGCGGGGGCCAGCTTCCAGACGGCCATCAGGATCGGGAAGTTCCACGGGATGATCTGGCCGACGACGCCGAGCGGCTCGTGGAAGTGGTAGGCGACGGTGTCGTCGTCGATCTCGGAGATCGAACCTTCCTGGGCCCGCAGCACGCCCGCGAAGTAGCGGAAGTGGTCGACGGCCAGCGGGATGTCGGCGTTCAGGGTCTCGCGGACCGGCTTGCCGTTGTCCCACGACTCGGCGACGGCGATGGCCTCGAGGTTCTGCTCCATGCGGTCGGCGATGAGATTGAGGACGCGGGCGCGGGCAGCCGGCGACGTCTTGCCCCAGGCGGGCGCGGCGGCGTGCGCGGCGTCCAGCGCCTTCTCGATGTCGGATTCGTCCGAGCGGGCAATCTCGATGAACACCTCACCCGTCACCGGGGTACGGTTTTCGAAGTAGCGTCCGGCAGCGGGTGCCACCCACTCGCCGCCGATGAAGTTGTCATAGCGGGCCGGGTAGGTCATCACCGAACCCTCGGCACCGGGACGCGCGTAAACAGTCATGGGTTCACTCCTCGCAATGGGTGACTAACACAGGTGTGCTGCTGGTCACTAACGGTACGCAGAAGTGGGTTGCAACACAGTTGCATCGTTTGAACGTGCTGGAACCGGGGTCAGCCGAGGTCGGCGTCGAGCCCCGCCAGGTGCCCGACCGCCTGCGCCCGCACCACCGCGTCCGCCGACGGGTGGTTGCGGAGTAACTGCCAGCCGTGCCGGTCGTCGCGGCCGTCGGGCAGCGCGAGCCACCGGCGCAACAACCCGACGTGTCCGGCCGCCGACGCCGACAGCACTGCGGTGCGCAGGCTCTCCCCTAGCTCGGTGCGCAGCCGGGCGATCGCGGGTGACACCGACTGCGGCAGCAGCGCACCGGTGTAATGAGACAGTGCGGCATCGACATCGCCGCGGTGCAGCGCGGCGAAGACGTCGGCGACGTCGCTGTCGATCGGGGTGAGCAGCCGGTAGGGCCGCGACGCCACGTACTGCGCGCCGATGACCCGGCGCAGGCGGGACATCTCGACGCGGATGGTGACCGAGTCAAGATCGTTGTCGTCCAACAACATTGCGAGGTGGTCGGCGCTCAATCCCTCGGGATGACGGCTCAGCAGGACCAGGATGTCGGCGTGCCGGCCGCTGAGGGTGTGCTGGCGCGGTTGTCCGTCGTCGCCGGTGGCCACCCAGCGCGGCCGGTCACCACCCAGCACCGTCAGGCGGGCCATGGTCACCGGGGTGGGCGCCGGCTGCAGCAGCCGCTGCAGCGCCAGGTGGTTCTCGATGGCCATCACCGTGGCGCGCACCAGCCCGAGGGTCTGGGCCGAGGCGATCTGGCTGTCACCGGTGAGGTCGACGCAGCCGATGAGCTCGCCCGTCGTCGGGTCGTGCACCGGCACCGCGGTGCAGGTCCAGGGCTGCACCAGTCGGGCGAAGTGCTCGGAGCCGTGGATCTGCAGTTCGCGGTCCAGGGCCAGTGCGGTACCCGGGGCGTTGGTGCCGGCGCTGCGCTCGCTCCAGTTGGCGCCGGGCACGAAGTTCATGGCCTCGCCCCGCGGCGCTGCGCGCCCTGACCGGGCTCGAGGTGAACCGCGAGTTCTACACGTCGCCGAAGTGGTCGGCGCTCAATGCTGATCCCGAAGTGTTCGGCATGTCGGAGGGCAAGTCGGCCGCCGAGAACCGCAAGGCGGGTTTCTCTGCGACGCAGGGCCGCCTGAATGTCATTCCGCCGCAAGTAGACGAGAACGGCGAACCGGTCGAGGTGAAGCTGCACGAGTTCCGGCCGGCACCGCCGACGCCATATATCGACCAGGTGAAACTGTATTCGCAGCTGTTGGCGGCCGAATCTGGAATGCCTGCACCGTATCTGGGATTCGTTACCGATAATCCGGCGTCTGCGGACAGTATTCGTCAGCAGGAGTACCGCCTGGTGAAGCGCGCCGAGCGGCGGCAGACGTCGTTCGGGCTGGCGTGGCGCGAGGTGGCGTATCTGGCGCTACTGCTGCGTGACGGGTCCGTCGACCCCGAGGCGTTCCGCCAGGTGGGTGTGAAGTGGCGCGACGCGTCGACCCCAACCCGCGCCGCAGCGGCGGATGAGGCCACCAAGCTGATCGCGGCGCAGGTGTTGCCGCCGGATTCGTCGGTGACCTACGACCGGATCGGCCTGTCGCAGCAGGAACAGGACCAGTTGGAGCGGGAGCGGCAGCGTTCGTCGGTGACCGATCTGATTTCTGGTCTACGACCCGCTTCCGATGCGGCGCAATCGGATTCGCAGGTAGCGGGATTGGCTGGGCGCACCGTTGCCGCTACTGGCTGACGCCCAGGCGCTACAGGGGGTCCTGGTCGACCTGGTGGCCCTGCCGATCCGCGATCTGGTGCAGTTGTGGCGACAGTACGGTGATCAGGCGGAGTTTCGCGCCATCCTGGAGGCGGCGCTTCCGCAGATTCTGGCGCCGTACCTGCAGGGCGCGGCGATGGTGACGGCCCAGCAGTACACCGAGCAGCTCCCGGAGTCGCCGTTTCAGGCGAAGCCTTACGGCGACATTCCGGTCGAGCGGATCATGGGCACGATCGCGTGGGCGCTCAACGCGCCTGGCAGCGCACCACCGCTGGACCGGATCGCGGGAGCGGTCAAGCGGATGGTGTTCGATGCGTCCCGGCAGACGGCGCTGCGCAATCTGGAAGCCGAGTACGGGTTCGAGTTCAGCGACGGCGGCACTGAAGAGCTGGGCACGCTGTGGGCGCGGTACGCCTCGGCGACAGCGTGCGGATTCTGTAAGGTGCTGGCCACCCGCGGGGCCGTGTACACCTCGAAGGAGGCTGCCGAGCAGGTAGTGGGTCGCGGTGTCGATCTCACGGTGGCCGACCGACGGATGATCGCCGCCGGCCAGCTGACGCGGCCCGAAGCGCGCAACCGCAGGTCGGTGTACCGCAACGAAAAGCAGGCTGCACGGCAAGGCGCCAAGGTGGGGGATACCCGCAAGAGCGTTGGAACGCTGCGCGGTAATCAGGACCGCGGGGACCGGTATCACGACAACTGCAGGTGCATCGCTGTCGCGGTCCGGCCCGGCCAGGTCTACGACCCGCCGGATTACGTCCAGCAGTGGGAAAAGGACTACGCCGAGGCCAGCCGCGGCACCAAGGGGATCGGCGCCATCGGCCGCAAGATGGACGCGATCGCCAAGGACCAGAACGGCGGCAGCGGAGCACAGCCTGGCGAAGAGCCCACCGCGAAGCGCTTCCAGAAGCGCGACACGGAGCGAAGACAAGGGCATCCAGGCGGGCCCGGCGGATCGCCGCCGCCAACAGTGCCACCAAAGGGTGGCAAGGGATACTCCGACGACGACCACGAGCGTCGCTTGGAGTGGGAACTCGACGACGCCATGCGTCGGCGGATGAAGAGCGCAGACGGCTCACTCGACGAGGTACTGGCTCGTATCAACGCTCTGCAGCAGTATCGTGCAGCCAATCGCATTACCGGACGGCTCGATGAGCGGTTCGGTAAACCGTTCGACGCTCACGAACGCGTCGTCGTCGACAAACTGCTCGCCGAAGGCCACAACGTCACCTCCATCGCGGTGCTGCGGACGGGCGATACGACACCGGACATGGCGGTCGACGGCCGCGTGGCCGAAATCAAGGCATCGATCAGCGCCAACATCGATAACTTCGGCAAACGTGTCGCTGACGCCTACGCCGACCAGGGTGCACCTGCTGTGTTCGTCAACGCGACACGTTCTGGGATCGCACGGTCGGATATGGAGCAGGTAATGCAGGACATCGTTTCACGTGGGGATTCGTTGTATATTCGGATCATCGGCAGCGACTACGACAGCGAATTTGGAAGGTGGTGAGCCCAATGCGATACGACATCTTGAATGTCAGCGCTCCGGCGCACCGCGTCGAACACCTACTGAAGGCTGCACTGGGCGCTACGGACGAGCCGAACAAGTTCGGCTCGAAGTCGCACCTGAAGACGCCGGACGGAGGCCGAATTCGGGTCAGCGCGTCGTTCACCGACGGGTCGAAATCAACCGTATCGTTGCACTCGGATTTCGACAACGCTGAGCACAACGCGTGGGCGGTGAAGGTCTTCAACACCACCTGCGCCGCAACTGACGCCGACGTCGACCTGTTCGATGAAGCGGATAGCGTCGTCAAGTCGCGCCACCGCAACGCCGCGTAGTTCTTTTCGTCCCATCATTTGAAGCCCCGTCCTCGACCAGGAGTTTCCGGATCACCGGCAACGCGGCGGCGATGGGTTGTTCGGCGCGGAGCTGGTCCAGGGTCTTGGGTACCACGGGCGTGAACTGCGCGCCGCCCAGGTCCGGGTCCACGCCCGTGGCCAGGCTGCGGCGCCAGCTGTCGGCGATGACGGGACGGACGGCGGCGGGGTCCAGGTGCTGGGCGTCGATCTCGCCGGTGACGAACCGCTGGTGTACCGCGCGCAGCGTCGAGCCGGCCGGCGACCCCTCGGTGCGGCTGGTTCCCACGACACTCACACTCCTCGCAGGTCGGATACACACCTGCGTGGCCGCCAGGGTAGTCGACCTGGGTGTTCTAAGACACAAGTTGGGCCCTGCGCGCGGTATGACTGTGTGGTCCCGCCCCCGGCTCTCCTCCGGGGGCGGGACCACACAGGGCTTGTGGTGAGGCTAGAAGACCCAGTCGCCCGCCGCGCGCCGGTCGGTCGCCGCGATGTCATCGGCGCCGTCGCGGACGGCGTTGCCGAGGCTGTGCAGGATGTCGTTGAGCGCGGCCGCCGACTGATTCCAGCGGGCCTGTTCGGCCTGGAACGCCTCGGCCGCATCCCGGGTCCAGGTCTGCTGCAGTGGCGCCACCAGGTGCCGGAGCTCTTCCAGCGACGTGTTCATCCGTGCCGAGGTGGCATGGATTTGTTGGCGGACGGCGAACTCGATCTCGCCGAAGTGGTACGACAGTGCCGGTTGCATGTGCGTTGTCCCGTCAGATCGCGTGGCCGGCGGCGCCGATGCGCTGGGCATGGTCGTCAGCGGCCTGGCTCAGCACCGCCGCGTTGGCCCGGATGGTCTCGGCGATACGTTGCAGTGACGCATGCAGTTTCATCGATTCGCCGTTCCACCGGTTCACCACGTCCTGGAATCTGGTCGCCGCGGCGCCGCCCCACACCGTCGGCGGGATGGCGGTCATCTGACCGATGAAATTGCCGAGCATGGCCCGAATCTCCTCGTTGCGGACATCGACCTTGCCGGCGATGCCCGTCATCAGATCGAAATCTGTAGTCAGAGCGCCACTTTCCGGAGCTGTCATGATTTCCTCTCCATTGGGTTTGATTGTTCAGACGTTTGCCGACGGCATTCGGTTCCATTGCCGCCCAGGTTTTTTCAATCGGTGCGCCGCGCGGAGCGGATCGCGGTGTCACAGGCCGCTTGAACGGCGGCGCCCTGGCACCCCACGGCGATCCGGACCGGTCCGTCGAGCAGCACCGACCACTCGACCGTCCGCCCGCCGCGCACCTCGCGGTACCGCACGGCCGCGCGTCCGGCACTGACGCCGGCCTCCTCGAAATCCACGATGACGCCGTCGGGCAGCTTCGTCGAAGCCTCCCGCAGCGACCTTGCCGCCACGTCGAGCGTCTGCTCCCGCGGCACGACCGATTGCGTGAGGTGGATGACCTGCCCGTGGTCATTGGGCGAAATGATCTGCAGCCGAGCCGATCCCGCGCCCGCAAGCGCCCGGTCGACCGTCCAGCGCACCGGGATCTGCACCGCCACCCGGCCTTCCACGAGCCACGTGAACTCCGGGTCTGTGACCGCGGCGACGGGCGGCGCTGGGGCGTCTCTGTTGGACAGGCCCAGTGCCCCAGCGCCGATGACCGCGACGGCCGCGGCGAAGGCAGTCGCGATGCGCGCCCGCGGGGAACGGGTCGCTGCGGCGCTGCGGGTGCTGTCCTCGTCGGCCTGGTCGAGCAGATCGTCGCAACTCAGAATCTGTGCCGGGACGCCCTGATCCTGCAGCAGTGCTTGCATTTCGGCGGCCAGGGGCGCAGCGCCGGGAACGCCGATGGGCGCGTCGATCACCACGTGGCCGTGCCACGTGGTTCGCGCGATGACGGCCTCGGCGGTGGCGCTGTCGGTGCGTCGCACGACGGACGCGGCCGCCCCGGGACGGGAGATCGTCACGATGTCCTCCCCCAGTTCGACGACCGCGCAATCGGGTTCGCCGCCGGCCGCTCGGAGGGCATCGGTTCTGCGCTCTATGACGACGTGAGAAACGCTGGTGGGGACCGCCGTCCGAACTCGCTCGATCCTCGCCGGCGACCACCATGTCGGGCAAACCACCGTGATGGCCGACGCGGTGCCTGCCGCCGCGGCCATGACGTCGCGCCAGATGCGTTGGGCGGGAAGGACCGCCGCACGCAGCAGGCCCAGCGGTTCGTCGACGCACTCCAAAGCGGACGAGACCAGGTCGGCGTCGATGTCTCCCGGCCCGCGGATCGTGTTCGGTCCGACCACCACAACCGTCATGGCGGCTCGGTCCAGCCGATCTGGATCAGCTGGTCAGGTTGACCGCGCCGCACCACGACGGCCCGGCCGGGCGGCAGCGTCATCGGCCGTGCCGCGCCCAGCAGCGGCCCTTCTTCCGGGCTGGTGCTCATGACGATGTCCGTTGCGCCCAGGTCCCGCATGCGCGACAGCAGCGGGTCGAACATCGCGCGTGCGGCACCACCGGAGCGGCGGGCGACCACGACGTGGAGCCCGATGTCCGCGGCGTGCGGCAACAGGTCGAGCAAGGGGCCCAACGGATTTCCCGCGGCGCCCACGACCAGGTCGTAATCGTCGACCACGACGTGGATTTCGGGACCGGACCACCAGGACCGGTCCCGCAACTGCCGCTGAGTGATGCCAGGGCCCGGCAGCCGGGCGGTGAGCAGGGACAGCGCCGCGTCGAGCTCGGCGGCGGTCGTCACGGCCGACATCGCATAGCCGCACAGGTGCGGCGATTCCACCACCCCCAATAACGATCGCCGGAAATCGACGATCAGCAGCTGGGTTTGCGCGGGATCGGTCTGGTCGACGATCGCGCGGCACAGCGTCCGCAACGCCGAGGTCTTGCCGCACGCCGTGTCGCCCAACAGGATCAGATATGGATCGACGCTCATGTCCAGGGCGAACGGTTGCAGGTCCTCTTCGGATACGCCGATGACGTACCGCGGCGGGCGTTCGGCGGTGGCCGCGAGCGCGGCGTATTCCACGCGTTGCGGAAGCAATTCGATCCGGGGCGCCGGGGACTGATGGGTGGCGATCCGGTCGAGCTCGGGCCGCGCGACCACGAACTCCTTGCCGTCTCTGGTGAGGCCCCGGCCGGGCGGGCAGGTGGTGAGCAGATGGGCACGGCGGCGGTCCATTTCGGACTCGCTCGGGTCACCGAGCCGCAATTCGACCCGGGTGCCGATGTGGTCTTTCAGCATCGGCCGCAGTTCTGCCCACCGATTCGCGGTCAGCACCACGTGGATCCCGACCGACAGGCCCTGCGCGGCCATGGCGGTGATGGGCTCCTCCAGCGCATCGAATTCACGACGCAGCGTGGCCCAACCGTCGACGGCCAGGACGACCTCACCGTAACTGTCCGGAAAGGGCGCTTCGGGGCCGTACTGCTGCCGGAAGTCCTGGCGCCGGCGGCACAGCGAGGCCAGCTGGGAAACGATGCGCCGCAATAACTCCGGCTCGTTCCGACCGGCGACGGTGCCGACGTGCGGGTGCTGTCGCAACGCCGTCAGCGCACCGTCGCCCAGATCGAGGCCGTAGACGCTGAGGCCGTCGGCAGGCGCGGTCACAGCGAGGCCCAGTAGCAACGTCTGCAGCGCAACGGATTTCCCCGAGCGCGGGCCGCCCACGATGGCCACGTGCCCGCCGGACCCACTGAGGTCGGCAACGAGCGGCTCGCGGCGCTGCTGAAACGGGTTGTCCACTAATCCGATCGGGACCCGCAGCGGACCGCCTTCGCTGCCGGCCGCCAGCAGCTCGGACAACGCGGGCGAATTCGTGAGGGGCGGCAGCCAGACCGGATGAGCGCGCGCACCGCGACCGGTCAGCCGGCGCAAGGTCGTGTCCATCAGCGTCGGCCCGGCCGGCGGGTCAGGCGTGACCACCGGGGCCTCGACGGTGAACAGGCGCGGAACCGGGCGTTCGTCGTGGCTCTGTGGGACCGGCCCCGAGACGAATGCAGTGTGAAATCGCACCAGCTTTCCGTCTGCGGTGCGCAGCAACCCCGCACCCGGCGTTCCGGGCAGCTCGTGTGCGTCGGTGACCCCGATGACGGCCCGCGACTCCGCCGCCGAGAACGTCTTGAGGCAGACCCGGTACGAGAGGTGGGTGTCCAGTCCGCGCAGGCGACCCTCGTCGAGACGCTGGCTGGCCAGCAGGAGATGAACGCCCAGTGATCGACCGAGGCGGCCGATGGCGACGAACAGCTCCGCGAAATCCGGATGCTGGCTGAGCAATTCGGAGAACTCATCGACCACGATGAACAGGGCAGGCAGCGGTGGCAGGTCGGCGCCCGCCGCGCGTGCCCGCCGGTGGTCGCCGATTCCGGACAGGTTCCCGGCCGCCCGCAACAGTCCTTGGCGCCGTGTCAGCTCGCCGGCGAGGGCGTCGTGCATCCGGGCGACCAGATGTGCTTCCTGCGCCAAGTTGGTGATGACGGCCGCGACGTGGTTGGCCTGTTCGAAGCCGAGAAACGTTGCACCGCCTTTGAAGTCGACGAGGATCAGATTGAGCTCGTCCGGCGAGTGGGTGCTGATCAGACCCAGGGTCAGGGTGCGCAGGAACTCGGATTTGCCGGAACCTGTTGCGCCGATGCACAAGCCGTGCGGACCCATGCCGTGCTCGGCCGGTTCCTTGAGGTCGAGCTCGACCGTCGCACCGGTGTCGTCGGTACCGATCGGCACCCGCAGCCGATGCCGGGCCGGACGAATCGGCCACCCGTCCCCCGCCACGTCCACGCCGACGAACGTCGTCCGATCATGGTGTCGGCGTGCGTTGTCCGCACCGACGGCCAGGCGGTAGCGCGCCACACGTCGTCCGCAGGTCTCTGCTTGTGCGGCCGTGAGCACGTCGGCGGTCGAGCAGGGCGGAAGCGTCGACGCCGTACCCGGCGCGCCGAGCACCAGCAGTGTCACCGCGTCGGTGTCCACGAAGACGGCGGCCGCCGGACTGTCGACCAGCACCACCAGATGACACCCGGCGATGGCAGTGACGGCACCGAGGTCCGTAAACCGCAGCGGCTGCCCGCTGAGCACGCCCGAGCGATAGTGGTGCGGTAGCCATTTCAGCCAGTCCCACTCGGCCGATCCGGCGACCGCGGCGATCTTCAGCTGGTCGGGTCCATGCCACATAGCCAGCTGGCACGCCATGGCGCGCGCCTGTCCCCGTGGATCATCGCCGCCGACGTCGATCCGCCGCAGCCGATTGACGACGACCGTCACCGGGACATCGGGCACGGTCGCGGCGGTTCGTAGCAGCCGATCGAGTGCCGAGGCGGTCAGCGGATCCGTCGTCCCGTCGCCGGTGGCGGGTACCGGAACGAGTCTGGTGTTGAGTGGGCGTTCCCCGATCCCGACGCGGATTTCGGTGAAATCGTCGTCGTTCCAACGGCGTTGCCACATCCGTTCGGAGCCGGCGAGCGTCCACAGCGTGTCAGGCGGCGGGTGGTTCTGATGTAGTACCCGATGCTGCTCGGCTGCGGTTCGCTCCGCGCACTCACCGATCGCGTCGAGATACACCAGGTACTCACGCCGATCTGCGTCGATCTCACCTGCCCGGCGCGCACCGCGCGACCCGAGGACAGTGCTGCCGACCAGCGACAGCACCATCATCGCCGGAAACAGTAGGAACATCGGATTCCGGCCGGTGGCCGAACCCGAACGGAAGTAGAACACCATCATGCCGGCCATCGCCAACAGCATGAGCACGGGTGCGACTCGGGTGACGACGTTGCCCGACGACAATCGCGGCACCTGTGGTGGTGTCCGGACCTCGATGTCTTCCGCATCCACTGGGACTACGGGAGATCGTGCGACTCTGGTGAATTCCATCGAACTATCAGACGTACCCCGACACCGTTCGGTTCCATCGATTTTCGTGTCGGGTAGGGACCCGATTCGCGGTTACGGTGAGATCGGCATGTCGATCCGGGGGGCGCGATGTCTGAAGCAGTGTGTCGGCTATCCGTACGGACCGACAGTGAACGCACCAGCGACACCACCGATCTGGTGCTGCCTGCGGGCGCCGCGGTGGACGCGTTGCTCCCTGACATCGTGGCGCTGGCACATGCGCGCGCGCCGGAAGGCGTGAGTTGGCACCTGAGCCGGGCTGCCGGGGATCCGATCGACGGGTCATTATCGTTGCGGCAAAACGGAGTTCACGACGGTGACATCCTGGAGCTGCGGCGAAGCACGGTGCCGGAGTTCGGCACGCTCCGGAGGCACACGGCGACCATGGCCGCCGACCAGGCGCCTCGCGATGCCACCGGCCATCTGGTCGGGCCCGTGCTCTGTCTGTGGGCGGTGACCGCCGCGTCCGTGCTACTGCTCTGGTCTGCTGCGCGCGGCGACCACTTCACGGCAGCCACTGTCGGTTGCGGTGGTGCGCTGGCTGCAGTGGCGATGTCATGGCGGTCCGGCCGGGCGGCGTGGCCGGCCGCCGCCGTCGTGCTCGCTTTCGCGGCGGGTTTCTCGGCCGTACCGGGTGGCCCGGCGGCGCCCAACGTCCTGCTCGGATCGGCGACGGCGTTCGCGGTGGCCCTCGTTCTGCTACGGATCGGTGTGCTTCCCGTATCCGTTGCGGCCGTGGCCTTTACGATGCCGACAATGGTGGCGACCGTTGCGGCGAGCACGTGGTCGGTGGCGCTGGCCAGTACCGGGGTGGCCACCACCGTGGCGGCATTTGTGGTGCTGTCGGCCGCGCCGCGGTGCGCTGTCACCGTCGCGGGACTCACGCCGCGCTCGGCGACGGTCACCGACGGCGATCCGCAACGGATCGAGCTGGCGCAGCGGGTGCTCACGGCGATGGTCGTGGGCGCGGCCGCTGCCGCGGCGGCCGGCGCCGTCGTGGTTGCAATGGGCGCCGTCCATGAGTCCCGGACCTCGACGGTGGTGTTCATCTGGGTGGCGACGGCCGCGATTGCGCTGCGGGCACCGTCCTATCGGCATCCGGCACGGCGGTGGGCGGTCATGGTCGCGGGAATGGTCTGTACCACTGCGGCTTTGGTCGTCACCGCGATGGCATTCCCCGGCTGGGCCGCCTGGCTCGGCGGCGGCGTCATCGCGGTGGTGCTGGGCGCTCAGCGGATCGGACGGGTGAGTGCCACGGTGGGCCGAGGCTTTGTACATCTCGAATACGTGGCACTGGTCGCCGTGCCGGCATGCGCACTCTGGACCGCAGATGTTTTCCGCCTGGCGCGTGGCCTGTGAGCGCCCTGCGACGGGTCATCGCTGTCGCCTTGACGATCACCATCGCGTCGGCCGCTCCGTGCGCACATGCCATCGCGCCGAAACCGGTTGATCACAGCCAACTTCCCGGACCCGCGGCCCCGGCGCCGCCCGGTAGGACCGAACAATCGGACCGGTGTGCGACGGCGAAGCCGGCTGATGCCCGTCCCGCAGACCAACCCGACATGCTCAATCTTGCTGCGGTGTGGCCGCTTTCCCGCGGCAGCGGACAGCTGGTGGCAGTGATCGACACCGGCGTGGCCCGGCACCGACTGCTCCCCCGCCTGGTCGCCGGCGGTGACTACGTCTCGTCCGGGGACGGTACGCAGGACTGCGACGGCCACGGTACGGCGATCGCCGGACTGATCGGCGCCGTTGCCCCGGACAACGGGACCTTCAGCGGTGCGGCACCCGACGCCACGATCCTGGCGATTCGACAGTCCAGCAACAAGTTCCGGCTGACCGACGATCATGAGATATCAGGGGTGGGTGATGTCGAGACGCTCGCCCGTGCGGTGCGCTCGGCCGCCGACGCGGGCGCCACTGTCATCAACATCTCGTCGGTCGCCTGCATGCCCGCCGCGGACCCGCTCGACGACCGGTCGTTGGGCGCCGCCCTGGCTTATGCGGTCGATGTCCGCAATGTCGTGGTGGTCGCGGCGGCGGGCAACGCCAGCGGCGAGTGCACGGGGCAGAATCCGTCGTCCGATCCCAAGCGCCCGGGCACACCGGACTGGGACACCGTGCACACCGTGGTCAGCCCGGCCTGGTACGACGACTACGTGCTCACCGTCGGGTCAGTCAGCCCGAACGGTACGCCTTCACCATTCAGTCTGGCCGGACCCTGGGTCGACGTCGCCGCGCCCGGCGAGTCGGTCGTCTCGCTCAGCGCGCAGGGCGACGGGCTGGTCGACAGCCGGCCGGACGGACGCCCGCTGTCCGGAACCAGCTACGCCGCACCCCTCGTCAGCGGTGTTGTCGCACTGGTACGTTCGCGACTGCCACAATTGTCGGCCCGCCAGGTGATGGCCCGCATCGAAGACACCGCGCGCCATCCGGCCGACGGCTGGAACCCCCAGATCGGCCGTGGCGTGGTCGACCCGTTGGCCGCGGTCAGCGGCGGTGTGCCGACACCCGCCCCGGCGCGGGTGTCGACTGCGCAGACCGCGCCGGCGTCCGGTTCCGATCATCGACCGTCGCGGCGCATCGCCTTCCTCGGCACCGCAATCTGCATCGCGGTGGCCGCTGTCGCCGCGACCGGGCGGCGCCGGTCACCGAGATAGGCGACCGAAAATCGTTTGAGTGCCCAAGCTGGCATCCGCCCGCCGCCACCTTGACTCCCCTACCTACTAGTAGGTAGGCTGACTCGCGTGGCACAAGCTCCGTCGACAGCAGACGAAATCCTTACTCACGCAGAAAGACTCATAATCGCCGGCGGTTACAACGGATTCAGCTACGCCGACATCGCAAACGAAATCGGCATACGCAAGCCGAGCATTCACCACCACTTCCCCACCAAAGCCGATCTGGTCCGGACGCTGGTGAGCCGTTACCGGCAGGAGGCCCTCGCCGGGATCGCCGAGATAGAACGCCACGTCGGCGATCCCGTCGGCATGCTGCGTAGCTACGTCGATTACTGGCGCGCCTGCATCGCGGACGCGAGTCATCCATTTTGCGTCTGCGCTCTCCTGGCCGCCGAACTACCTTCGCTCCCAGAGCAAGTCGCCGACGAGGTGACCGCTCACTTTCGCGCACTGTCGGCGTGGCTGACGTCGGTTCTGGAACGGGGCGCCGAGCAGCAACTGATTCGGATCGAGACAAGTCCCGGTGTCGACGCCGAGATGTTCATGGCCACCGTGCACGGGGCGATGTTGTCCGCCCGCGCCTACGGCGATGCCGCAACGTTCGCCACCGTCGTAACCCCTCTGGTCAACCGACTCGACGCGATGGGCTCCACTCCGACGGCAACTGCGTGAACACCACGGCGGCAGCACCAATGACGAACAAGTCGTCGAAGTGAGCAATGCGGCGCACCCGCCGAAACCGATTCGTCGCGGCGATCGAAATCATTGAGAGGAAACCCATCATGTCAATCCACCAAGCCAGCCCGTCCGAGACCGACCGTGAGCAGTGGTTGAAGGTCTACTACTTCGTTCGCGCAGCCGTCTCCTTCGCCTGGGTAGCTGTCGCGCTGACGCTCGCGCAGCACAGCCGGCCGCTGGCTGCCGGGTGGCTCATCCTCTATCCGCTGTGGGACGCCGCGGCCAATTTCTGGGATGGCACGCGAAGCGGTGGACTGACGCAAAACCGGAGCCAGTTGATCAACGTTGCGGTCAGTCTGATCGTCACCGTCGTGGCTGCCTACGCCCTGTTCGCGGATACGACATGGGTACTCGCAGTCTTCGGCGCGTGGGCCACCCTTGCCGGGTTGCTGCAACTCATCACCGCCATTCGACGCTGGAAAATCGGCGCGCAGTGGGCAATGGTCCTCAGCGGCGGCCAGTCGGCGCTTGTCGGCGGTCTGTTCATCACCCAGGCTCACACGCCGACCACCGGATCGGTCAAGACCCTTGCCGGATATGCCGCGATGGGCGCGATCTACTTTCTGATCTCAGCGGTCTGGCTGACGGTGAAGGCCAAGCGCACCAAGGCAATAGGTGTCCCGCACGATGGTGACGCGCGCACCGAGACGCTCGCCTCCGGGCAGTAGGCGCCGCCGGTCACGGGCACTAGCCGTCGAAAGTCGTCGTGGCCGTGGCCAGTTCGTCGATCACATCGGCGACCTCTTTGCGGCCTCGCCAGGCCCGGCATTGCCGCATGGCCCCGTTGCCCTGCTCCGCGATGCGCGCCAACTCGTTGCGCGCCATCTCATAGTCGCCCAGCGCTTCGAGCACCGGACGGAGGTGCTCGATGAATCCGGCCAGCAGGACCCGGGCCGGCGCCATCGAACAGTCGCCCGCCAGGTCGATCGCCTCGCCGTCGAGGCCGTCACGCGCCGCCTTCCAGTGCGCGGCGCGCAGTGTCCAATCATCAAGGCGTGGAACGGGTTCCCCACGCTCTTTCCCGTCCAGCGCCATCATCACCGCGGCGCGGATGAGCGTGGCCAGGAGCACCGTCTCGGCCACTGTTGCCGGCACGTCGGCCACCCGTACCTCGACGGTCGGGAAATTGGCCGACGGCCGCACATCCCAATAGAGCATGCCGTCGTCGAGCACGGCGCCGGCCCGCGTCAGGGCATCGGTCACGGCGTCATAGCTCTCGACCGAGTCGAAGTACGGCGGGGGCCCCGCGCTCGGCCAGCGAGTCCACAACACGCCGCGGAAGCTGGCGTAGCCGCTGTCGGCGCTGCGGTAGATCGCCGAATTCGCGCTCAGCGCAAGGAGCAGGTGCAGGTACGGCCGGAGCCGGTTGCTGACGTCGACGGCCGCCGCCCGGCTGGGCACCGCGACGTGCACGTGACATCCAGAGATGCCCTGCTCATGAGCGATCATGCCGAAGCGGTCGGCGATGCGGCCGTAACGCTCGGTAGTCGTCACCGGGAACGCGTGCGGCACGGTCGGCGGTAGCGCGACGGCCAACAGCCGCGCCCGCTGTGCCTCGGCCGACTCGGTGGCGACGCGGCGCAGCCGAGTCAGTTCCGCACGCAGATCGTCGCTGCTACTCATTACGGCGGTCGTGGTCTCGACCTGGCACCTGGTCAACTCGAGCTGGAGGTCGACACCGCGGGCAGCCGCGTACTCCGCGACCGCCTGATTGCGCGGAGAGGGCGCACCGTCGCGGTGATCGACGAGGAGAAATTCTTCCTCCACCCCGAAAGTCGGCAGGTCTGTCATGGCACCTGGAATGCCCCAGAGGCCACCAGAGCAAACCCGCTGGGTCGCTATGGCGACAGGCCGTCGCGCAGCACCTCCGCCGCCGCCACACTCAATTCAGGCCCACCGGGCAACCGGGCCAGTAGCGGCCAGGGCGCGGGCAGCGGAGCACCCTCCACACCAACGTATTTCGCCGTGTCGGCGTCGTGAATGCCGTACCGGACGCCGCTGTCGGACACCAGGTACAGCGGGCCGGTCACCGAGCCACCGGCGACCCCGGTGGCGTGCACATAGGCGTATCGGCCCGGCGGGATCGCCACGGCGTCGATGTTCGGACCGTCGCCGTCGTCTTGCGCCAGCGGCACCGTTCCCGCCGCCGGTTTACCCTGCACGACAACGGTTTCGGCGTGGCCGTCGTCCGATCGCCAACGGGCGCAGACCGGGGCCTCGCTCGGCAGGGGCGGGTTCGCCCGATCCGGAAACGTCGACACGGCAAGGTCATGGACAGCCGGAATGGCGGCGATGGCAGTGGGCGCCACGCTGCGGAGGTCACCGTCGGTCACGCCGTGGGTGAAGCGGATGACGTCGGCCGCCACGTCGCCGACGCGCTGCAGACCACCGTTGAGGACCACGTGATGTTCCGGGGCGTCGGCGCGGTTCACCCGCAGCACCTGCCCGACGATGAAACCGCCCGGCCCTGTCCCGCCGAGGGCCGGGATCGGCGGCGCGGTGATCGCGGGAAGTTCGGGCAGCAGGTCGAGAAAGGACCGCGACACCGGCCGGGGTCTGACGCCGTCGAGCCGCAGTGCCCTGACGACCGCGAGGTCCCGCAGGTCCACCGCCGCGCGCTTGCCCCCGTACAGCAGATAGGTGGTGGACAGGTGCTCCCCCGCTGCCGTCGCCAGGATCGGTCGCCCGCCATCAGGCCCGACGGCGTCCGCGCCGGCGATCAGTGTGGTCCGCCCGCTGTCACACACCTGCCACGACGCCGCCGAGAGCGGCCGGCCCAATCCGGCTGGTGCACCGGGGATTCCGACGAGAGGACCTCGCGGCGCACCCGCGATGGCCGCCGCGTCGACCGCGACCGGGTTGACCGCGGACCTGGCGACGAGCCGGGCCGATGCGAGATTCAGCGCGGGATGCCACGTCGAACCGATTCGCACGTACAGCGCGCCGGTGTCCCGGACCATGACGATGGGCGCGTCCCCCAGCCTGCCCGTGGGCGACGCGATCGCGACCACCGCGCAGAGCGCCACCGCCAGTAGTCCGGCGAGCCATCCTGACGCGTACGAAATCGATTGCGCACGAACCGGTTCGTCGACCATCGCGGCGTCACCACGCACCAGCGCATGGATCAGCCGCCGCGTCTCAAAACGCCGACCGCTGGCCTCCAGTTGCGCGCCCTGCCCCCGAGCCATGTCCATCCCCCGGCTAGCAGCCTAACCGCGGGCAGACGCATGCCCCGACACCAATTCTCGCCAGGGATTTGTGCACGATTTTCCGCGCCAACCGCGGAAAATCGTGCACAAATCCCTAGGAGACGTCGACCCAGTCGAGGGTGCGGCCGACGGCCTTCTGCCAGCCGGCGTACCCGGCGGAGCGCTGGCCGTCGTCCCACGACGGCGCCCAGCGCTTGTGCTCCTGCCAGTTGGCGCGCAGCTCGTCGGGGTTCGACCAGAAGCCGACCCCCAGCCCCGCGGCGTAGGCCGCGCCGAGCGCAGTGGTCTCGGCAACAACGGGTTTCACCACTTCGACGCCCAGCACGTCGGCCTGGATCTGCATGCACAGTTCGTTGGCGGTGATGCCGCCGTCGACCTTGAGTACCTCGAGGTGGACGCCGGAGTCCGCGGCCATGGCGTCGACGACGTCGCGGCTCTGGTAGCAGATGGCTTCGAGTGTGGCCCGGGCGATGTGGGCGTTGGTGTTGAACCGCGACAGGCCGACGATCGCGCCGCGCGCGTCCGAACGCCAGTACGGCGCAAAGAGTCCCGAGAACGCCGGCACGAAGTAGACGCCGCCGTTGTCCTCGACCTGGCGGGCGAGCGTCTCACTGTCGGAGGCCCCCGCGATGATGCCCAACTGGTCCCGCAGCCACTGCACGGCCGATCCGGTGACGGCGATCGAACCCTCAAGGGCGTAAACGGGTTTCGCGTCACCGAACCGATAGCACACCGTCGTCAGCAGCCCGTGCTCGGAGCGCACGATCTTCTCACCGGTGTTGAGCAGCAAGAAATTGCCTGTGCCATAGGTGTTCTTGGCCTCGCCCGCCGACAGACACACCTGCCCGACCATGGCGGCCTGCTGGTCGCCGAGGATGCCGGTGACGGGCACCGGCGCATCGAGCGGGCCGTCGGCCGCCGTCAGCCCGTAGGGCTCCGACACCGACGACGACGCGATGGTCGGCAGCATCTGGCGTGGAATCCCGAAGAACGACAACAGTTCGTCGTCCCAGTCGAGGGTCTCGAGGTTCATCAGCATGGTGCGGCTGGCGTTGGTGACGTCGGTGACGTGCACGCCGCCGCGCGTGCCGCCGGTCAGGTTCCACAGCACCCAGGTGTCGCACGTTCCGAAGATCGCGTCACCGCGTTCGGCGGCTTCCCGCACGCCGTCGACGTTCTCGAGGATCCACTGGATCTTGCCGCCGGAGAAGTAGGTCGCCGGCGGCAGGCCGGCCTTGCGGCGGATGACGTCGCCGTGGCCGTCGCGTTCCAGGGCCGAGGCGATGCGGTCGGTGCGGGTGTCCTGCCACACGATCGCGTGGTAGTACGGGCGCCCGGTGTGCTTGTTCCACACCATGGTCGTCTCACGCTGGTTGGTGATACCGAGCGCGACCAGATCGGACGCCGACAGCCGGGTCTTGTTCAGCGCGGTCTGCAGCACCGAGCCGGTGCGCTCCCAGATCTCGACGGGATTGTGCTCGACCCACCCGGCCCGCGGCAGGATCTGCTCGTGCTCGAGCTGGTGGCGTCCGACCTCGCGACCTGAGTGATCGAAGATCATCGCCCGGGTGCTGGTGGTGCCCTGGTCGATGGCCGCCACGAATTCGGCCAATGGCCCGTCCTTCCGCTCAAACGCTGCATCCGCTGTCGGACATCACGGTAGGAGACGCGGGCCTGTCACGCGATGCATTGCGGCAACCGGCGCGGGCGCGTCGGACGCCGAATGTCAGTTCTCGCGGGCGCGGCGTTCGCGGTACGCCGCGACGTGCTGGCGGTTCCCGCAGTTCCCGGTGTCGCAGAAGATGCGGGATCGGTTGCGCGACATGTCGATCAGCACCGCGGTGCAGTCCGACGCCGCACACGTCTTGAGCCGGCGCAGTTCACCGGCGCGGATCAGGTCGGCCAGGGCCATCGCCATCTCGGCGCCCATGCGCTGGGCGAGCGGGTCCTGGTCGGCCGCCAGGTGCAGGTGCCATTCCGGCATCTCGGGGTGTCGCGTCAGCCAGGGGTTGGCGCGGGTGTCACTGAGCAGGGCGTTGACCTGGCCGACCACCGCCTCCTCGTCGTCCGCCGCGGCCCACAGCAACCCGAGCCGTTCGCGCAGGGCCTGCACCGCGGCCAGCTCCGCGGTGTCCCGGTCGCGCCGGCCCGTCCAGCCGAAGTCGTTCAGATACCCGTCGAGGGCCGCCAGGTCGGCCAGCTGGTCGCCGTCGACCCGGTCGCTGTTGATCAACACGCACGCCGCGCGCAGCGTGAGCTCCGTGTCATGACTGAAATTCATTTGACTCGTTACACCCGCCCTCCGTAGCGTCATGACCAATCCCAACTTCACTCATTACATCATCGGAGGTGGCCCGTGACTGCGTCGAACGGCACCGCGGCCGGCCACTTCCGGACCGGCATGATCTTTGCCGTCGCATCCGCCTTCACCTTCGGGATGGCCGGTGCCCTGGGCAAGTCCCTGATCGAGGCGGGCTGGAGCCCCACCGCCGCGGTGGTCGCCCGGCTGACCGGCGGCGCGCTGGTCATGGCCGTGGTCGCGACGATCCTGCGCCGCGGCTGGGTACGCGAAGCGCTGAGCCACAAAGCGACGGTCGTCGCCTACGGCGCCATCCCGATCGCGGGCGCCCAGCTGTGCTACTTCAATGCCGTCACCTATCTGCCGGTCGGCGTGGCACTGCTGCTCGAGTACGCCGCGCCCCTGCTGGTGGTCGGCTGGGTGTGGGCCACGACCCGGCGCCGCCCCAGCACGCTCACGCTCGCCGGTGTCGCGATCGCCATCGCCGGCATCACGCTGGTGCTCGGCCTGGTCGGGCCCGGCAGCCACACCGGCGCCCAGATCAGCCTCGCCGGGATCGGTTGGGGCATGGGCGCGGCCGTCTGCGCCGCCTGCTACTTCGTCATGTCCGACAAGGCCAGCGCCGACGGCACCGGCCTGCACTCCATCACCCTGGCCACCGGCGGCCTGCTGGTCGGCGCCGCGACGGTGGCGCTGCTGGGCCTCTCCGGCGTCATGCCCCTCGCCTTCACCCGCCACGACACCACGCTGGCAGGCGTGACGACGTCCTGGCTGGTACCCGTGATCGCGCTGGCCATCGTGCCGACGGCGATGGCCTACACGTTCGGCATCATGGGCATCTCCCGGCTGCAGCCCCGGTTCGCCTCGCTGGTCGGACTCTCCGAGGTGATGTTCGCCGTGCTGTCGGCCTGGGCGCTGCTGGGTGAGGCCATCACCGGAATCCAATTGCTGGGCGGCGCGGTGGTGCTGGCCGGCCTGGCACTTGCCCGGCAGGGCGACCGCGGCGAAGCCACCTGGCACGACGACTGGCCCGACAGTCCGGAGGGTTTGCCAGCAGGGCAAACAATTGGCCGTAGCTGAGCCCCATATGTGAAGATGGCCCGCGTGACCTTGCTCAGCACGTCGGTCCGAGTGGCCGCAATCGCCGCCGCCGTCATCTCCGGAACCGCACTGCTGCCGTCGGCGCCCGCCCAGGCAGACGCCTGCCCGAACATCGAGGTGATCTTCGCCCGCGGCACGCACGACGACCCCGGCATGGGCCGCGTGGGCTCGGTACTGGTCGACGCGCTGCAGCCTCTGGTCGGCAACCGCACCGTCACCGGCTACGCCGTCGAGTACCCGGCGTCCTATGACTTCCTCACCGCGCAGGACGGCGCGACGGACGCGCAGAACCGCATCGCGACCATGGCGCAGCAGTGCCCCAGCACCAAGATCGTGCTCGGTGGCTACTCGCAGGGCGCCGCGGTGGTCGACATGCTGGCCGGCGTTCCGCCGCTCGGTGACCGGATCGGCGATGTCGGCTCGGCACCTCCGCTGCCCACCGAACTCGCGAACCGGGTCGCGGCTGCCGCCGTATTCGGTAACCCGTCGGCCAAGTTCAGCCATCCGCTGGACTCCATCGGCCTGTTCTCGAACCGCTCGGTGGACCTGTGCCTGTGGGGCGACCCGATCTGCTCGCGTGGCCGAAACCCGTTCGCGCACTCGCGCTATGAGTCGTCCGAGTACATCGGGCAGGCCGCGCAGTTCATCGCATCCCGCGTCTGACCGGCGGCGGACCGGCTGTCGCGGGAGCACATCGGGAGTCGCGGTTAGGATTCGGTGTGATCATCAGTGCTCTGCGCCGGGCCTTCGCCGGCACCGCAACCACCGTCGTCATGGCCGGCATCACTGTGCTGACGCCACCGTCCCTGGGTGCCATCGGCACCGCCGCCGCGGCCAACTGCCCCGACATCGAGGTGACGTTCGCCCGCGGCACGTCCGAAGATCCGGGCCTGGGCCGCGTCGGCGGCGCGTTCGTCAACCAGCTGCGCAACAAGGTCGGCGGCCGCTCGGTGGGCGCCTACGCCGTCGTCTACCCGGCGTCATACGACTTCCTGGCCGCCGCTGACGGCGCCAACGACGCCAGCGCCCACATCCAGTGGATGGCCGAGAACTGCCCGGGCACCCGGCAGGTGCTCGGCGGCTACTCGCAGGGCGCCGCGGTGATGGACGTCATCGGCGCCATCCCGGTTCCGGGCATCGGCTTCAACAACCCGCTGCCGCCCGAGGCCGCCGGCCACGTCGCGGCGATCGCGGTGTTCGGCAACCCGTCCGCCAAGCTGGGCCTGCCTCTGACGGCGAGCCCGGTATGGGGCGGCAAGGTCATCGATCTGTGCAACGCGGGTGATCCGATCTGCCAGACCGACGGTCAGAGCGTGCCGGCGCACAAGAGCTATGCGGGTGGCCCGACCAACGAAGCGGCCAATTTCGTCGCCGGATTGTTGTAAGGCTGGCATCTTTTCTCGACGAGACCGTCAATTCGTCGGGATACCATCGGATTTGTGATTGGCCGCCGGACGCTGTGTGTGCTGATCACCATTCTGACTGTCGGCACCATCCCAATGTCCGTGCTACTGACGGACATTGGGGTGGCCAACGCCGCTGCCACATGTGCGCCCGCCGAGGTCGTGTTCGCGCGCGGCCGGATGGAGCCGCCCGGTCCCGGACAGGTCGGCGCCGCCTTCGTCACCGCGCTGCGTCGGCTCCGCGGCCCGAATATCGGTCTGTACCCGGTGAATTACCCCGCTGACACCCAGGTCGACGTGGGCGCCAACGACATGAGCCGGCGCGTGCAATGGCTCGCCCGTAACTGCCCGGCGACCAAGATCGTGCTCGGCGGTTACTCATTGGGCGCCGCCGCCACCGATCTGGTTATCGCGGTACCGATTTCGGCCTTCACCTTCAACAGCCCCCTGCCCCGCGGCGCCGATCAGCACATCGCGGCCGTCGCACTCTTCGGAAATGGCGCCAACTGGGCCCTGCCCATCACCGCGCTGAGCCCGACGTATCAGAATCGGACCATCGATCTCTGCCATTCCGACGACCCGGTCTGCAACCCGAGCAGCCCCTACAAGTGGCGTTCCGAATGGCAGGATCACCTCGCGCCGGGCTACATCAAGTCCGGCATGGTGACCCAGGCCGCGAAGTTCGTGGCGGCGCGTCTGTGACGCGCCGCTAGACTCCAGCCATGACCCCCCGCTCCGTCATGACGTCCGTCCGGGCTGCCGTCGCCCTGGCCGGCGCGGCAGCGTCGGTTGCCACCGGCCTGGTGGCCGCGACGGCCGTGGCCCCTGCAGCTGTCATCGGCGTCGCAGCGGCGGACCCGTGCCCGCAGGCGGAGGTGATCTTCGCCCGCGGCCGCAATGAGCGACCGGGCGTCGGCCGGGTGGGAGGCGCATTCGTCGATGCGCTGCGCGCCAAGACACCGCTGAACGTCGGGGTCTACGCGGTGAACTACCCCGCCAACGTCGAAATCGCCCAGGGCGCCAACGACATCAGCTCGCGCATTCAAGACATGGCAGGACGTTGCCCCGACACCCGGTTGATCATCGGCGGTTACTCGCTGGGTGCGGCGTCGGCGGCCGTGGCATTGTCCTCGGACGGCAAGGGATTCGGGTTCAACCGGCCGCTGCCGCCCGGGATGGACACCCACATCGCGGCCGTCGCACTGTTCGGCAACGTCACCCACCGCATGGGCGGCTCCAACATCGGCCCGGCATACCTGGATCGCACCATCGACCAGTGCAACGGCGCCGATCCCGTGTGCATGGCCGGACTTCCGCAAACCATCACCCAGCTGCAGGGCGACTGGCAGAACCACCTGCAGGACGGCTACATCGGATCCGGCATGGTCGATCAGGCCGCCGACTTCGTCGCCGCCCGCTTGGCCCCGCCGCCACCGCCGGCCCCGTGAGCTAGTCGAGCGTACGTAAATCCCGGGTGACGGCGATCCGCGACGCCAGCTGATCGTCGGGCGGGTAGTCGACCGAGACGAGTGTCAGGCCCCGCGCCGGGGCGGCGGCGTACTCGCTGGACCGGCTGTCGGCCGCCAAAAGGCCTGCGATCCAACCGGGTTCGCGACGGCCCTCCCCCACGGCGAGCAACGCGCCGACCAGCGACCGCACCATGTTCCAGCAGAAGGCATCGGCCGTCACGTGGGCGGTGACCAGATCACCCGAGCGCTGCCAGTCGAGCCGCTGCAGATCCCGGATGGTCGTCGCACCCTCCCGGAATCGGCAGAACGCGGCAAAATCCTGCAGCCCCAACAACTCCCGCGATGCGGCCGTCATCGCCTCCAGGTCCAGAGGCCGCGACCACGGCGTGATGAAGCGGGCCTGTTGCGGCTCGACACCGTACGGCGCCAACGACAACCGGTACTCGTAATGCCGCCGCAACGCGGAGAACCGGGCATCGAATCCCGGTGCGGCCCGCATGATCTGGCGTACCCGCACATCGGCAGGCAGGAAGCGCGCGAGCCGGCGCACCAGCGGCAGGAACTCCGGATCGCCGGGGCGGGGCGTGCGCGGATAGACGAATCTCAGTGCGGCGGAAGGCACATCGACATGCGCAACCTGCCCGGTGGCATGCACGCCGGTGTCGGTCCGGCCTGCGGTGACCAGGCGCACCGGCTCCCGGAACACCGTCGACAGCGTCTCCTCGATGACACCCGCGACGGTGCGCTGCCCGGCCTGCGGTGCCCACCCGGCGAATTCTGTTCCGTCGTAAGAGATATCCAGCCGTAAACGGACGTGCCCGCCATCGGATTCGATGGCGGGCACGTCGTTCACAGCGTGATCAGGACTTGGCCTCATCCTCGGTCGCCTCAGCCTCGGCCTCAGCGGTCTGAGCCTCGGCGATGCCCTCGTCGGCAGCTTCGACCTCGGCAACCGGAGCCTCGACGGCGGCTTCCTCAGCGGGAGCCTCGGCCTCGGCAGCCTTCGCCTGAGCGGCGGCCGCACGACGGGCGCGGTCGGCCTCGGAGACGACGGTCTTCTCCCGAACCAGCTCGATCACGGCCATGGGGGCGTTGTCGCCCTTGCGGTTCTCGACCTTGATGATGCGGGTGTAGCCGCCCTCGCGGTCCGCGAAATGCGGTGCGATCTCGGCGAACAGGGTGTGCACCACGTCCTTGTCGCGGATCTTCTTCATCACCTCGCGCCGGTTGTGCAGCGCGCCCTTCTTGGCGTGGGTGATGAGCTTCTCGGCGTACGGACGCAACGCCCGGGCCTTGGCATCAGTGGTCTTGATGCGGCCGTGCTCGAACAGCGAGGTGGCCAGGTTGGCCAGGATCGCGGCCTGGTGTGACGACGACCCGCCGAGGCGAGCACCCTTAGTGGGTTTGGGCATTGCAACTTCTCCTAATTGGGGCCGGCCCCCGTATCAGGTAGGGCCGGGACGGAATCTCTTCTTTAGAGCTGTTCGGTTTCGGCGTAGTCCTGGTCGGCGTCCAGGTCATAGCTGGCATCGCTGTTCCAGGTGCCGGTGGCCACGTCGTAGCCGGCGACCTGCGACGGGTCGAACGTGGCGGGGCTGTCCTTGAGCGACAGACCCAGCTGGTGCAGCTTGATCTTGACCTCGTCGATGGACTTCTGGCCGAAGTTACGGATGTCCAGCAGGTCCGACTCGGTACGCGAGACCAGCTCGCCGACGGTGTGCACACCCTCGCGCTTGAGGCAGTTGTACGACCGCACGGTCAGCTCCAGGTCGTCGATCGGCAGCGCGAACGAGGCGATGTGGTCTGCCTCGGCCGGCGACGGGCCGATCTCGATGCCTTCGGCCTCGACATTGAGCTCACGGGCCAGACCGAACAGCTCGACCAGCGTCTTGCCGGCCGAAGCCAGGGCGTCGCGCGGGGCGATCGAGTTCTTGGTCTCGACATCCAGGATCAGCTTGTCGAAGTCGGTGCGCTGCTCGACGCGGGTGGCCTCCACCTTGTAGGTGACCTTCAGCACCGGCGAGTAGATCGAGTCGACCGGGATACGGCCGATCTCGGCACCCGAAGCCTTGTTCTGCACGGCCGGGACGTAACCGCGGCCGCGCTCGACGACGAGCTCGACCTCCAGCTTGCCCTTGTCGTTCAGGGTGGCGATGTGCATGTCCGGGTTGTGGACCGTCACACCGGCCGGGGGCACGATGTCACCGGCCGTGACGGCACCCGGGCCCTGCTTGCGCAGGTACATGGTGACCGGCTCGTCCTCTTCCGAGGAGACGACCAGGCCCTTGAGGTTCAGGATGATGTCGGTGACGTCTTCCTTGACCCCGGGGACGGTGGTGAACTCGTGCAGGACACCGTCGATCCGGATGCTGGTGACCGCTGCGCCCGGGATGGACGACAGCAGCGTGCGCCGCAGCGAGTTGCCGAGGGTGTAACCGAAGCCCGGCTCCAGCGGCTCGATGGTGAACCGCGACCGGTTCTCGGCCAGCACGTCCTCGGACAGGGTGGGTCGCTGAGAGATCAGCATTTTTCTATCTCCTTCTCGGCACCCGCTATTTGATGCCGGTTGGTTGGTGCCCGCCCGGGATTGGGCGGGCCACCAGGACTCGAATTACTTCGAGTAGAACTCTACGATCAGCTGCTCGGTGAGCGGCACGACGATCTGGGCGCGCTCGGGCAGCTGGTGCACGAGGATGCGCTGACGCTCGCCGACGACCTGCAGCCACGACGGGACCGGACGGTCACCGGCGACCTCGCGAGCGATCTGGAACGGCAGGGTGTTCAGCGACTTCGGCTTGATGTCGATGATGTCGTACTGCGACACCCGGTAGCTCGGGATGTTCACCTTGACACCGTTGACGGTGAAGTGACCGTGGCTGACCAGCTGACGGGCCATGCGGCGGGTACGGGCCAGGCCGGCGCGGTACACGACGTTGTCCAGACGGCTTTCGAGGATCTGCAGCAGGTTCTCACCGGTCTTGCCAGCCTTGCGGTTGGCTTCCTCGTAGTACTTGCGGAACTGCTTCTCCATGACGCCGTAGGTGAAGCGAGCCTTCTGCTTCTCCTGCAGCTGGGTGCGGTATTCGCTCTCCTTGATCCGCGCGCGGCCGTGCTGGCCGGGCGGGTAGGGGCGCTTTTCGAACGACTGATCGTCACCGACGAGGTCGACGCCGAGGCGGCGCGACTTGCGGGTGGCGGGTCCGGTATAACGAGCCATTTTTCAAATCCTCCCTAGACCCGGCGCCGCTTGGGCGGACGGCAGCCGTTGTGCGGCTGCGGGGTGACGTCGGAAATCGCGCCAACCTCGAGGCCGGCGGCCTGCAGCGAACGGATCGCGGTCTCGCGGCCCGAACCCGGGCCCTTCACGAAGACGTCGACCTTCTTGACACCGTGCTCCTGCGCCTTGCGGGCAGCGTTCTCGGCGGCGAGCTGCGCGGCGAACGGGGTGCTCTTGCGCGAACCCTTGAAGCCGACGTGACCCGACGAGGCCCAGGCGATGACGTTGCCCTGGGGATCGGTGATCGAGACGATGGTGTTGTTGAACGTGCTCTTGATGTGAGCGGCGCCGTGCGGGACGTTCTTCTTTTCCCGGCGACGAGTGGGCTTGCCGCGCTTAGAGGAGGCTTGCCCTGCCTTTTTAGTGGGTGCCATTCGACTTACCTGGCCTTCTTCTTGCCGGCGATGGTGCGCTTCGGGCCCTTGCGGGTACGCGCGTTGGTCTTGGTGCGCTGGCCACGCACGGGCAGGCCACGACGGTGGCGCAGGCCCTGGTAGCAACCGATCTCGATCTTGCGACGGATGTCGGCCTGCACCTCGCGGCGCAGGTCACCCTCGACCTTGAGGTTGCCTTCGATGTAGTCGCGCAGCTGGGTCACCTGGTCATCGGTGAGGTCCTTGGTGCGCAGGTCCCGGTCGATGCCGGTGGCAGACAGGATTTCCTGGCTGCGGGTACGGCCGATGCCGTAGATGTAGGTCAGCGCGATCTCCATGCGCTTGTCACGCGGGAGATCAACGCCCATGAGGCGTGCCATCAGGCAGTGTTCCTTTTCGTTGCGGAGGTCTGATCCCAGTCCGTTCCCCGTCTTTTTCGGGGTCCGGCCTCCGTGCCGGACGTGGTTGAGGGCCGTCTGCCCTCAGTGGTACTGGGAGGTCTGCATTCAGTTTTGGGTGCTGCTTGAGCTGGTGCTCAGCCCTGCCGCTGCTTGTGCCGCGGGTCAGAGCAGATCACCATGACCCGGCCGTGGCGGCGGATCACCCTGCACTTGTCGCAGATCGGCTTGACGCTCGGGTTCACCTTCACGACTTAGCGATCCTTTTCTCGGTTCTGAATTGGTGGTGCTCGGGCGTTACTTGTAGCGGTACACGATGCGGCCACGGGACAGGTCGTACGGAGAGAGTTCCACTACGACACGGTCCTCCGGCAGGATGCGGATGTAGTGCTGCCGCATCTTGCCGCTGATGTGGGCGAGCACCTTGTGACCGTTCTCCAGCTCAATGCGGAACATCGCATTGGGCAGGGGCTCGATCACGCGACCCTCGACCTCGATGGCGCCGTCTTTCTTGGCCATACTCTTTGGTAATCCTCTGGTTCTTCGGTTTCGTATCTCATACGCCCGTGCTCGGCGCAGAGCCCACCCCGGCTACAAGAACGTGGACTTAATGCCAGGAAATTCCGGGGAACTTCAAAACAGAGCACGCAAAGAGCCGGCGCAGAAGCTGCACCGTTGGTCCACGATACCCGCTCGGACCCCAGGTACCAAAATCCGCGAGGCACCCCGGCAGACCCTAGGCGGGCGCATCGTCTTCGCAAGTCAGGGCGCATAATGAACAACGATGACTGGACCCGCTTCCCCGGCTCGCAATCCGGTGATTCTCACCGTGGACGACGATCCCGCAGTGTGCCGGGCCGTCGCCCGCGACCTGCGCAAACACTATGGCGAGCGCTACCGGATCGTACGCGCCGAATCCGGACAGGACGCGCTGGTAGCGATCAACGAGCTGCAGCTACGGGGCGACACCGTGGCGATGTTCATCGCCGACTACCAGATGCCGGAGATGAACGGCATCGACTTCCTGGAACTGGCCATGGACGTGTTTCCGCTGGCCCGCCGCGTGCTGCTGACCGCGTACGCGGACACCCACGCCGCGATCAACGCCATCAACCTGGTCGACCTGGACCACTATCTGCTCAAGCCCTGGGACCCGCCCGAGGAGAAGCTGTACCCGATCATCGACGGCCTGCTGGAGGCCTGGCACGAGGTCGGCGACCGCGCCGTCCCGCACACCAAGGTGATCGGCCACCGGTGGAATCCCCGCTCGTGGGAGGTCCGCCAGTTCCTGGCCCGCAACCAGCACTACTACCGGGCATACGCGTCGGACGAGCCCAAGGGCAAGCAGCTGCTGACTGCCGCCGGCCTCGACGGGCTGGAGCTGCCGGTGGTGATCTCCGAGCAGGGCGAGACGCTGGTCCAGCCGACCGATGCCCAGCTGGCTGCGATGCTCGGCCTGGCCACCACCCCGTCGCTGGAGATGTACGACCTGGCCGTCATCGGCGGCGGACCGGCCGGTCTGGCGGCCGCGGTGTACGGCGCGTCCGAGGGGCTGCGCACGGTGCTGATCGAGCGCACCACCACCGGCGGACAGGCGGGCCGCAGCTCGCGGATCGAGAACTACCTGGGCTTCGAGACCGGAATCTCCGGCGCTGAGCTCACCACCTCGGCGCGGCGGCAGGCCGAGCGCTTCGCGGCCGAGGTCATCACCACCCGTGAGGTCGTCGAACTGGATGTCTCGTCGCTGGTCAGTAAGACGCTGACCTTCGACGACGGCCGGAGCATCACCGCACGGTCGGTCATCCTGGCCACCGGCGTCGACTACCGGCATCTGCAGGTCGCCGGGTGCTGGGAGGACCCCGAGTCCGATGGAAACAGCTCCGCACCCAACTACATCGGCAACGGCGTCTTCTACGGTGCGTCGGTGTCGCAGGCCTCCGAATGCGCGGGCGAGGACGTCTACATCGTCGGCGGCGCGAACTCCGCCGGCCAGGCCGCGATGTTCATGTCGCAGCAGGCCAAGTCGGTGACGCTGCTGGTACGCGGCAAGTCGCTCGAGGCGTCGATGTCCTACTACCTGATCCAGCAGATCGAGAACACCCCGAACATCAGCGTCCGGACCTGCACCGAGGTGGTCGACACCTGCGGCGAGGACGGGCACCTGACCGGGCTGTGGCTCGTCAACAACGCCACCGGCGAGCGCGAGCACGTCGAGTCCACGCGCCTGTGCTGTTTCATCGGTGCCACCCCGCGCACCCAGTGGCTGGAGAACGCCGGCATCGCCCGCGACGACCACGGCTTCATCCTCACCGGCCCGGATCTCAAGGACGTCTGCGGCTGGAACCTGGACCGGCCGCCGCGCCACTTGGAAACAAGTGTGCCCGGTGTGTTTGTTGCAGGAGATATCCGCGCTGAATCGGCCAAACGGGTCGCAGCCGCGGTTGGCGAAGGCTCGATGGCAGTAATGCTGGTGCACCGGTATCTGGCCGAGACGTAGGAGGAGACCGGTATGGGCGAAACGTGCGCGCGAAGTGAACTGAAAACGCTGTTCCTTTTCGAGGCGTTGACCGACGAGCAGCTGGACACGCTGTGCGCCAACGGTCACATCGCGACGTTCGAGCCCGGCCCGGTCTGCACCGAAGGCGAACCGGCCACCTGCTTCTACGTCATGCTCGACGGCGAGCTGGTGATGTCGATGAAGTCGGGCGGCATCGACATCGAGACCAACCGCACCTCGATGCGCGGCGTGTACTGCGGCGCCTGGTCCGCGTACATCCCCGACGAGCAGCCGGTCTACGAGGCGTCGGTGCGGGTGACCAAGCCGTCGCGGTTCTTCGTCCTGGACGCCAACGCCTACGCCGACTTCATGCGCAAGGAATTCCCGATGGCGGTGCACCTGCTGGAGGGCCACAAGGTCGGCGGCCGCCGCGGGCGGCAGATCGTCGGCCAGCGCGAGAAGCTCCTCGCCCTGGGCCAGCTGTCGGCCGGCCTGACCCATCAGCTGAACAACCCGGCTGCCGCGACCGCGCGCGCCGTCGCCGACCTGCACGACCGCATCGGCAAGATGCGGCACAAGCTGGCCATGCTGGCCGACGGTCAGGTCAGCCCGCAGTCGCTGCGAGTACTGGTCGGCATTCAGGAAGGCATCGCCGAGCAGGTGGCCAAGGCCAGGACGCAGGAGCTGTCGGCCATCGAGGCCTCCGATCGCGAAGACGCGATCGGCGAATGGCTCGAGGACCACGACATCGCATCCGCCTGGGACTACGCCCCCACGTTCGTCGACGCCGGCCTGGATGTTGCTTGGCTGGAAGGCATTTCGTCGTCGCTCGGATGCGCCGATGCGTCCGCGACGCTGCAGGGCGCGCTGGGCTGGCTGAAGTACACCATCGACACCGAGCTGCTGATGTGTGAGATTTCCGAAGCGAGCAAACGGATTGCGACGCTGCTGGCCGGCGCCAAGCAGTACTCCCAGATGGACCGTGCCCCATACCAGAACGCCAACGTACATGAGTTGTTGCGCAGCACCCTGATGATGTTCGGTGACCGCATCGGCAAGGACGGCACCACGTGCGTCAAGGTGGTCAAGGAATACGACCCGGCACTGCCCGAATTGCAGTGCTACCCAGCCGATCTGAACCAGGTATGGACGAACATCATCGACAACGCACTGCAGGCCATGAAGGGCTGCGGCGTGCTGACGATCCGCACCAAGCGCGTCAGCGACGACACCGTCCGGATCGAGATCAACGACAACGGCCCGGGCATTCCGCCCGACGTCATCGAGCGCATCTTCACCCCGTTCTTCACGACCAAGCCCTTCGGCGAGGGCACCGGACTGGGGCTCGACCTGGCGTGGCGCATCATCTGCGAGAAGCACCACGGCAACATCTACGTCGAATCCAAACCGGGCGACACCACGTTCATCGTCACGTTGCCCGTGCACGCGCCGGCGCCGGAAGAGTTCCCGGCCGTGGCAGCGGGATAGTTCAACTCACCGCGCGCCGAACGGAATAGCCGCCCGCGCCCCAGAGTTGCCGCAAAGGTGACCAAACCAGACCTTGGGCAGTACGGCGTATTCGGGCGCGGCGCAACGCCGCAACAGGCAGCAGAAATCGAAGCGCTGGGCTACGGCGCGATCTGGGTCGGGGGATCCCCGACCGCGGAACTGGACTGGGTCGAGCCACTGCTCGGCGCGACGGAGCGGCTGAAGGTCGCGACCGGCATCGTCAACATCTGGACGGCGGCCGCCGGACCGGTGGCCGAGTCGTTCCACCGCATCGACAGCGCCTATCCGGGCCGCTTCCTGCTGGGCATCGGCGTCGGTCACCGCGAGGCCATCGCCGAATACAAGAAGCCGCTCGACGCCCTCACCGAATACCTCGACAAACTCGACGAGTACGGCGTGCCGAAGGAGCACCGCGTCGTGGCCGCGCTCGGCCCGCAGGTGCTCAAGCTCTCGGCCCGGCGCAGCGCCGGCGCCCACCCCTACCTGACCACGCCGGAGCACACCGCCCAAGCACGTGAGTTGATCGGGCCGGACGCGTTCCTGGCGCCCGAACACAAGGCGATCCTGACGACCGACGCGGACAAGGCGCGCGCGGTCGGGCGCCAGGCCCTGGAGATTTACCTCAATCTGAACAATTACCTCAACAGCTGGAAGCGGTTGGGATTCACTGACTCTGACGTCGCCAAGCCTGGCAGTGACGAGCTCGTCGACGCCGTGGTGGCGTACGGCACCGTCGACGCGATCGCCGCCCGACTGAAGCAGCACCTCGACGCCGGCGCCGACCACGTACCGGTTCAGGTGCTGACGTCGCCCGAGAAACTGGTACCCGCACTGACCGAACTCGCCGGCCCGCTGGGCCAGCGGTAACTGGAGGGATCGCGCATGAGCAAGCTGGATCTGGGCCGCGTCGGGGTGTGGACGTTCGGCGCCCCTACGCCCGAGCAGGCCGCCGAGATCGAGAAGTTGGGGTACGGCGCGGTGTGGCCGGGCGGCTCCCCCGCCGGCGACCTGGCGTTCGTCGAGCCGATCCTGGCCGCGACGGAGAAATTGCAGGTGGCCACCGGCATCGTCAACGTGTGGACGGCCCCGGCCGGGCAGGTCGCCGAGTCGTACCACCGGATCGAGGCGGCCTACCCGGGACGGTTCGTGCTGGGCGTCGGCATCGGCCACCCCGAGCACACCAAGGAATACCGCAAGCCCTACGACGTCCTCGTCGAGTACCTGGACGAGCTGGACGCCGCGGGCGTTCCGGTCGCGCGCCGGGTTGTCGCGGCCCTCGGTCCCAAGGTGTTGCGGCTGGCGGCCGATCGCAGCGCCGGTGCGCACCCGTACCTCACCACCCCCGAGCACACCGCCGAGGCGCGCAAGCTCATCGGTCCGGACGCGTTCCTGGCACCCGAGCACAAGGTGGTGCTGACCGACGGATCGGCGGAGGCCACCGCGGAGGCACGGGCCATCGGCCGGCAGACCGTCGACTTCTATCTGAATCTCAGTAACTACCTGAACAATTGGCGCCGGCTCGGCTTCTCCGAAGACGACATCGCCAAGCCGGGTAGTGACGCCTTGATCGACGCGGTGGTCGCGCACGGCACACCCGATGCCATCGCCGCACGGCTCACCGAGCATCTCGACGCCGGCGCCGATCACGTGACCGTCCAGGTGCTGGGCGGCTGGGACAAGCTGGTGCCGACGCTGACGGCGCTGGCGGGTCCGCTCGGCTTACGCGGATAGCCTGGCGCTCAGCGCTTTTGGCCTTGACCGTCCTGCTGGTCGTGGTGCTGCCAGATGCGGCGCAGCCAGTCCCAGTGCGGCCGGCGCTGCGTCGGCTTCGGGGCCTCGGCGATGGGCGGCGCGGCAACCGGCTGCGGCGGCACGACGGCCTTCGGCGGGACGACGACGGGCGCGCTCACCACGCCGGCCACCGGCGCCGGTGCCGGACCTGCCACATGATTGGCGGTCGCCATCGGGGCCGCGGCCGGCGCGACGTACGGAGTCGACCGCGTGTGGTCGACGACGGCCAGCGGAGTCGACGGCTCATCGCTGCCGCCGAGGAGGATCGCGCCGAGCGCGGCAGCGACGGTGACCCCGCCGAACACCACCGCGACGAGCGCGCCCCGTGTGCTTTTCGGTGGCCGCGTCGACGCGAGCGGTGCGGCGGGAATCAGGTTCGGCGCCAAAGGTTCTTCGGCGTCTCCCGACTCGGCCAGCGACCAGGCCAGCGCCGCGAACGGCATCGTCGGGAGCCCGTGGAGGCTTCCACTGGCCGGGTCGGATGAGTACTCCAGGTTCGGCAGTGTGGCGGTCATGGCAGTGGACATGGCGTGCTCCTGTGTCGTTCTCGCGGTCCCGGATGGGCGGCTCTCACAGGTAGGAGTCGCGCGGCACCCACGACGGGACAACTTTTGGCGGGCTTTGCTTCTCGGCTCGAGATCGGCCGGGCTAGTAGATGATCGGCGGCTGCGTCGTCGTCACCGGTGCCGGCTCGATCGGCCCCACGGGGCCAGGGGGCAGCGGGCGCGGCGGCTTGTGCGTCGTCGTCGGCGGCGGGGTGGGCGACGGCGACGGCTCGGTGATCACGGGCGGCTGTTTGCTCGGCGGGGACGGTTCTTCACTGACGACGGGCGGCCGCGGACGCCGCGGCGGTGGCACCGGCCGAGTTGACGGCGGCGGCGTCACAACCGGCGCGGCCGGCGGCAGCGGCACCGGCGACTGCTGCGGCGGCGGGACCGCCCGTGGCGGCAGGACCGTCGTCGGCTCCGCGGGCGCGGTGACGACGGCGGTCGGGCTGGGCGGCGGCGGGGGCGCGGCGGTGGTGGTCACCGGGTTTTCCGGCCTCGTGCTCGGCGGCGCGGTGACGGAGGTGGTGACCCCTTTCGGGGTGACGGGCGCGTTGGTTTCGTACCGCCAGGCGATGGTCAGTGCCAGCACGATCAGCGGAATGCCGATCAGCAGAGACATCGTCAGCATCACGCGACCATTGGGCGACGTGGTGGCGGGCTCGGCATCGAGCGCGTCGGCCGCGGCGAACTGCTCGGTCGGCGCATCCGGCAGCGCACTCTGCGCTTCGGTGGGTGCGCTGCCGAGATCGGCGGATGCCGAGGTCAGCTGAATCCGATTCAGCGTGCGGTCCCGCAGCCAGGCCGGCGCGGGGATGAACAGCGGCGTGCCGCCGAGCAGCGCCACCGGGTTGACCATCCGGCGACGGTCCTGATCGCACGTCGGGCAGCTCTCGATATGACGGGCGATCCGCTTGCGCATCAGGATCGTGAAAGTCCCGTCCCACCCGGCGAGGATCGCGCCCAATTCCGCGCAGCTGTTGCCGCTCTGTCCCCGGCGGGCGACGAGCAACGCGCCCAGCGAGCGCTCCATGGTGTCGCGCAACCGCTGCATGATCTTCTTGGCACTGGCAGTACTGACGCCGAGCGCCTCGGCAAGTTCGGGCCCCTCCAACCCGTGGCGGTAGCCCAGCTCCAGCACCGCGCGGTCCCGGTCGGACAATCCGCCGGCCGCTTCGGCGACCAGTTTGGCCAGTTCGTTGCGGGCCGCCAGGGTGTCGGGTCCGGCGTCCCCGGACGCCTCGTCGGGCAGTTCTTCTGACGGTTCTTCGCGGCGCCGCTGCCGGATCCGGCGCAGCGCCTCGTTCCTGGCGATCGCGTACAGCCAGGGGCGCAGCTTGTCGGGTTCCCGCAACTTGTCCAAAGCTGTTGCGGCAGTGCAGAACACGTCCTGGACGCAGTCCGCGGCAGCATCGCGGTCCCGGACCATGCCGACGCAGAAGTCGTGGAGCCGGTCGGCATAGCGGTCATAAATACCGGCAAATGCCATGCGGTCTCCGGAGAGCGCGGCGCCGACCAAGTCGGCGTCGCTGACAATGTCCCAATCTGGCACTGCGGTCATGAGACGGGCTCCCGTACCGGATCGATCGCCGGTATGCACTGATGCTAATCCGGCGAAGGCGAGATGGTTTGCCGAATCAACGAGCATCGGCGTTGGCTTCATTGAGGAGAACGAGAGCAGCCCGGACCCGGTTCAACACCGGACCCGGCTGCGTCTCGAATCCGCGCAGGCGGGGTGCCATCACGGCCAGTCAGTGCTTCTTGTGGTCGGAGTGCTTCCAGTCCCAGTCGTACCAGTGCCAGTAGTAGTGGCAGTGCTCCCAGTCCCACCAGGCCCACGAGCAGTAGTCGTGGCCCCAGGTCTGCGGAGCAGGGATGGACGGCTGGGCTTGTGCGGTGCCCGCCGTCAGGCCCATGCCGGCCAGCGCCATGCTGCCGGACAGCAGCGCTGCCGCGGCGGCCCGCTTCGCAAGAGACTGCCGCTTGGCAGGGGTGTCGTTGGTCATTTCGCGCTCCTTGTTCGGTGTTGCAGACGCCCCGTGCGGGCTCTGTCATAGGTAGGAGCGCGACCCCCGGACGCCGGGGACACTTTTTTCGGAAGAATCCGAATTGCCACGAAAAAACTTGTCAGACTCTGCTGCCGGCAGTGCTCATACCAGCATGAGCAACCATTCACCCACCCCGTGGAACCCCGACACCGACAACACCATCGCGGCTGACGCCATAGACGCCGGCCCGCGTTCGGCGACCTTCTCCCGGCTCGCGTACAGCGACCAACTCGACATACCCGATGCGCCGGAGGACGAACTCACCGTCGCCGTCGGCTGAACCGCCCCAGGTTTGATGCCGCTGCTGTTTGAGTCCGGAAGGATGAGCAGCATGCCTAAGAAGATCGATCCTGCGTTGCGTGACCGTGCGGTGCGGTTGGTGACCGAACATCAGCAGGAGTATTCGTCGTTGACCGCGGCCTCCGAGGCGGTCGCGCGCCAACTCGGCGTGGGCAAGGAATCGGTGCGTCGCTGGGTGGTCCAAGCCCAGATTGATGGCGGACAACGCCCGGGTGTAACGAGCGAAGAAATCGACGAAATCAAACGACTGAAAGCTGAAAACCGAAGGCTACGTGAGGATGTCGCGATTCTGAAAGCGGCGACAACTTTCTTCGCGGGGGAGCTGTGCGCCACGAGGCGCTGGGTATATCGAGAGGCGGTGAGAGACCGTCTCCTTCGGGTCGTCGCAGCGGCCTGAGGAAGCATCGGGGCAGCCGATCGCCGGGAACGACGGTGATCGGTGGCAAGCGGTCCCGAGAAGGCAAGCCGTGCCGGCACTGCCAGACGGTGCGGGCTTGTCGAGCAAGGTCAGAAGGTGCAGCGTAAGCGAACCAGTGTCAGACGCTCCGTAACCGCGAAGCCGGCTCCAATCTGGTGGATATGGGCCGGTGTGCAGTGCACGAACCCGAGCGGGTGGGGTTTGACTCCCGAAGCCGTTTAGTTCCAGCGGTGGGGAGGCCACGGTGAAGGCCTGCGGCGTAGCCGTGGCGATGCTGCCGGAGTAGAGCTGGGCGCCTCCCCTGACCAATCGATGACCTGGTGAACGTGGGAACCACCCTGCGGGACCGCTCATTTCGTTTCCGGCAGCCAGTCGGGGCGGGTGTGACGACTCGGGTTCGGAGTCAAGGAACCGCATTTCAGGGTGGGGCGGAGGCCTCGTAGTAGTCGCGGGCGGTGACGTGCCCGTCGTGGAGACCGAGAAAGGCGGTCACAGGGCGAAGGGGGCCAGCAAGACATGCAGTGCGGAAACTGGAAGGTCAGGAGAGGAAGTTATGTCGCCGGTGAATACCGACGAGCTGGAGTTGGCGCTGATGCTGGCGCGGCAACGGGTACTGAAGATCCAGACCAAGCTGCACCGTTGGGCACGCGATGATCTTGATCGCCGGTTCGACGATCTGTTCAACCTCGTCGCCGATCCCGCGTTCGTGTTGGTGGCGTGGGATCGGGTCAGCGGGAATAAGGGTGCCGCCACGGCCGGGGTGGATCGGCGCACCGCGTCGTCCATCACTGCCGGGCAGGGCATCGAGGTGTTCCTCGATGAACTGCGGTCGCAGTTGAAGGACCGCAGTTTCCGCCCGTTGCCGGTGCGCGAGCGGATGATCCCCAAAACCGGTGGTGCGTTGCGCCGCTTGGGGATTCCCACCGTGACCGATCGGGTGGTCCAGGCATCGTTGAAGTTGGTGTTGGAGCCGATCTTTGAGGCGGATTTCCTGCCGTGTTCCTACGGTTTCCGTCCGAAGCGCCGCGCTCATGATGCGGTGGCCGAAGTGCGTTATCTCGCAACACGTCCCCGGTGTTATGACTGGGTTGTTGAGGGAGACATCAAGGCCTGTTTCGATGAGATCGACCACACCGCTCTGATGGGGCGGGTGCGTCGACGCGTCGGTGACAACCGTGTCTTGGGGTTGGTGAAGGCGTTCCTCAAGGCGGGCATCCTCACCGAGGACGGCCTGCTGGCGGACAGCACCGCCGGAACTCCGCAGGGTGGGATTCTTTCGCCGCTGTTGGCCAATGTGGCGTTGTCGGTGCTCGATGAACACATTGCCGGGTTGCCGGGTGGTCCGGCTACCGGCTCGGTTGAGCGCGCTCGACGACTTCGTCACGGGCAGCCGAACTTTCGGCTGGTCCGCTATGCCGACGACTGGTGTCTGATGGTGCGGGGCACCAGAGCCCACGCCGAAGCACTACAGGAGGACATCGCCGCCGTGTTGGCGACGATGGGGTTGCGTCTGTCGCCGGATAAGACCCTGATCACCCATATCGACGAGGGGCTGGACTTTCTCGGGTGGCGCATCCAGCGTCGCCGCAAGCGGGGCACCAGCTGCAGCTACGTCTACGTTCATCCGTCCACGAAGTCCGTGTTGGCGGTCAAACGGAAGATCAAGACGCTGCGCCGAACAGTCGAACCCAGCCAGCCGCTCGATGACCTGCTGCGCCGGATCAACTCGACGCTGCAGGGCTGGGCGGGATATTTCCGGGCCGGGGTGTCCTCGGCGACCTTCTCCTACCTGAGCCACTACACGTGGCAGACGGTGTGGCGTTGGCTGCGCCGAAAACACCGCAAATCGACCTGGAAACAGTTGCGCCGCCGCTACTGCGGCGGCGGCTGGTGGCCAACCACCGAGGACCGGATGCTGATCGATCTGGAGAAGATCGGCACCACCCGCTACCGCTACCGCGGCGCGGTCATCCCCTCGCCCTGGCCGACCCCCGAGGAGGACACCACAGCAGCCTGACCGGGTCTTGTGGAGAGCCCGGTGCATTGAAAGGTGCACGCCGGGTTCGGGAAGCGGCCCGGGAAAACGGAACAGCCCCAACGGTTGTCACCGCGTCCCGGGCCGACTTTCACCGACCCCCGCAACCGTTGATCGCCGCGTTCATCGACGATCAACGCGCCGCCGGGCACGCGGTCGAGTCGATCTGCCGGGTCCTGCACGAGCAGGGCTGCCAGATCGCCGCGCGCACCTACCGGTCCTGGAAGCAACCGGGCCGGGCCGTAGCGGCCCGCACCATCACCGACGCCCAGGTCATCGACGCCGTCCACGAGGTCGCCTGGTCGACTAACGCTGCCGGGCAGAAGGTACTGGCGCCCGAGGGGCTCTACGGGCGGCGCAAAATGACCGCCCTGATCCGCCGTACCGCCCTGCCGGACGCATCCGCTGGGGCCGTGGACCGAGCTATGCGCACATTGGGTTTACAGGGCATCCGGCGGTCCAAGAAGGTGCGCACCACGATCCCGGACGCCGGCGGCTCTCGGGCGCCGGATCTGCTCAACCGCAACTTCTGTGCCGATGCCCCGAACCGGGTGTGGGTCACCGACTTCACCTACGTGCGCAGCTGGGCCGGATTTGTCTACGTGGCGTTCATCGTGGACGTGTTCGCCCAGCGGATCGTGGCCTGGCACGCCTCGACGTCCAAGGCCACGGATCTGGTCATGACCCCATTACGCATGGCGGTATGGCAACGCGACCACGAAGGCCACCCCACCACGGCCGGCGCACTGATCCATCATAGCGACGCGGGCAGCCAGTACACGTCGATCAGATTCACCGAACACCTTGAACTGGAAGGGATTTCACCATCGATCGGCAGCGTGGGAGACGCCTATGACAATGCGTTGATGGAGACCATCAACGGCCTGTACAAGACCGAATGCATCCGCACCACGGTGTTCCAGCCGGGCCCGTTCCGCACCGTCGCCGACGTCGAGTACGCGACAGCGGCCTGGGTCGAGTGGTACAACAACCGACGGCTGCACTCAACTCTGGGCATGGTCACCCCAGTCGAATACGAGCAAGCCCACTACGACGCCCTCAACCGAGAGCGTCAACCCATATAGCAGCGGCGGAGAACCTGGGGCGGTTCACAACACACCCACCCCGTCGACCCTGTAACCACGGCGCACTTGCGCGAGAGGCACACGCCCCCACGTCAGAACCAACGGCCCAACACACCCACGCCCCGTCGACCCTGTAACCAAGGCGCACTTGCGCGAGAGGCACACGCCCTCACGTCAGGATCAACGGCTCAACGCCGGCCGCCGGAACCCGCGTCGCCGGTGGGAGGCAGCGGCGCTTCGAACGACGGCGGCGCAACCGACATCGGCGGACGCGTCACCGGTCCGGGCCTGCTGACCGGGTGATCCGGCGGTGCCGGTTGCGGTGTCGGTGCCGGTTCGGCGGCCGGCGAGTCCTGCTGAGGCTGCGGCTGCTGGCTCGGTACCACCGGCGGCGCAACAGTTTTGGTCGAAACCCCGGGCACCGGCGTCCCTGGCGCACTGGACGGCGGCGGCGCGCTCCGCGGCGTGCTCGGCGGCGCGGAAACCGGCGTCGTCGCGGGTGTTTCCAAGGGAGCCGTGATGCCGCTGTCGACCGGTCCCCGGCCGTGGCGGGCCGGCCCGGTCAGCGTCCAGACCAGACCCGCAACCAGCAGCAGCGCGCAGGCGGCCAGGCTGATCGGCAGAGCCAGCCGGCGGCGTCGTTCCTCCGCGGGCGCGGTACCGACGCCGGGGTCGACGCCTGCACCAGGGTCGGCGCCATCGACCAGATCGGTTGTCCAACAGACCAACTGAATGTCCGCAAGCGTGGTGTCCCGGAGCTCCTTCGGGGCCGGGATGAAGGGCATGGCGCCCAGTAGCGCCGCCGGACTCACCCGGCGGCCTCGTTCGGATTCGCACTCGGGACACGACTCGATGTGCCGGGCGATGCGTTTGCGCATCAACACCGTCATCGTTCCGTCCCAACCATCGAGCACCGCGGCAAGATCCGGGCATCGTGACGGGTCCTGCTGGGTCTGACGAGCCACCAGCAGCGCACCGAGCGAGCGGCCGACCATCTCCCGGGCGCGATGGGTCAGGGTGTTGGCGGTGGCCGGGCTGACGCCGAGTGCCTTGCCGAGTTCCGGTCCGTCGAGCCCGTGGCGGTAGCTCAGTTCGATGACCTCGCGGTCACGGTCCGAGAGGCCACCGCAGGCCTCGCGGATCAGCTGGGCCAGGTCGTCCTGCTCGGCCAGGGCCTCCGGACCGGCCTCGGCCGACGCGCTGTCGAGGTATTCGTCGTCGGCCGGCTATTCGAGCTTGCGGCGCTGAATGTGCCGCAAGGCCTGGGAGCGCGACACCGCGTACAACCACGGCCGCAGCTTCTCGGGCTGGCGGAGCTTCGACAGCCCGGTCGCCGCGGTGCAGAACGCCTCATGGACGCAGTCGGCAGCGGCGTCGCTGTCACGGACCATGCGCACGACGAAGTCGTTGAGCCGGTCCGCGTAGCGGTCATAGATAGCGGCGAACGCCGCGCGGTCGCCCGAGGCGGCCGCGCGGGCGAGTTCCTCGTCGGGTGCTTCGTCCCAATCGATAAGCGCGCTCATCGGCGGGGTTCTCCTCCCCCCATCAGTAGTAGTAGGCCGGGTAGAAGCCGGTGTCGCCGTTGTCGCAGTTGACGTTGATGTCCCAGAACCGGTTGAGCGGAATGCCCGGCACGAAGAAGCCCGCCTCTCCGGCGGAGTTCTGGTAGGCCCGCGTGGTGAACCAGTCGGAGGTGTAGGTGCACCAGGTGCCCCCGCTGCCGCCGCTCCAACCGATCCAGATGCCGCCGTAGTGCGGCACCGGATTCACTCCCAGTGGGTTCGCGTGCGCGGTTCCGGCGCCCGCCAGAGCTACCGGTACTGCCGCTGCCGCGGCAATTCCAGCAACGAACTTTTTCAGCTTGGTAGCCATTGTGCTCCGCCTCTCCTTCGCTCGGCCCGGTTGGCCTCGCTTGTATGTAGGAGCATCTCGCTGCATCAATCCTGACAAGTTTTTCCGGATTTGGTCAGGCATCCGCAAAGAAGTCTCAGACCGCGCAGATACCCGGGAGCAACCACAGCGGGTCAGGGCCGCAGGTGCCGTGCCGGCAACCCCTTGCCAACACCGGGCCGGAATTACTAGGATATGCAAGTATCCCGGCGCGTGAGCCGAGAATCCCGAACTCTCCATAACTTTGGACGGACGTCATGACCACCCAGATTCCGCACTTCATCAACGGCCGGCGCACCACCGGCGAATCGACCCGCACCGCAGACGTGCTCAACCCCAGCACCGGCCAGACCCAGGCCCAGGTGCTCCTGGCGTCGGCCACCGACGTCGACGCCGCGGTGGCGGGTGCCGTTGTCGCACAACGGGAATGGGCGTCGTGGAACCCGCAGCGCCGGTCGCGCGTGCTGATGAAGTTCATCGACCTGGTGAACCAGAACAAGGACGAGTTGGCCCGCCTGCTCTCGCTGGAACACGGCAAGACGTTCGAGGACTCGCTTGGCGACATCCAGCGCGGCGTCGAGGTCATCGAGTTCGCCGTCGGCATCCCGCACCTGATGAAGGGTGAGTTCACCGAGGGCGCCGGTGCCGGCATCGACGTGTACTCGATGCGGCAGCCCCTGGGCGTCGTCGCCGGCATCACGCCGTTCAACTTCCCCGCGATGATCCCGCTGTGGAAGGCCGGACCTGCCCTGGCTTGCGGCAACGCCATCATCATCAAGCCGTCCGAGCGCGACCCCTCGGTGCCGCTGCGCCTCGCCGAGCTCTTCATCGAGGCCGGTCTGCCGGCCGGCGTCCTGCAGGTGGTCAACGGTGACAAAGAGGCCGTCGACGCCATCCTGGCGCACCCCGACATCAAGGCCGTCGGCTTCGTCGGCAGCACCGACATCGCGCAGTACATCTACTCGAACGCCGCCGCCAACGGCAAGCGTGCGCAGTGCTTCGGCGGCGCCAAGAACCACATGATCGTGATGCCCGACGCCGACCTGGACCAGGCCGTCGACGCCCTGATCGGTGCCGGCTACGGCAGCGCCGGCGAGCGGTGCATGGCCATCAGCGTCGCCGTCCCCGTCGGCGAGGAAACCGCAAACCGCTTGCGCAACAAGCTCGTCGAGCGCGTCAACCAGCTGCGGGTGGGCCACAGCCTGGACCCGAAGGCCGACTACGGCCCCCTGGTCACCGGCGCGGCGCTGGAGCGCGTGCGGGGCTACATCGCCCAGGGCGTGGACGCCGGCGCCGAGCTCGTGGTCGACGGCCGCGAACGCGCCAGCGACGACCTCACGTTCGACGATGCCGACCTGTCCGGTGGCTTCTTCCTCGGCCCCACCCTGTTCGACCACGTCACCCCGGACATGTCGATCTACACCGACGAGATCTTCGGCCCGGTCCTGGTGATCGTCCGCGCCCACGACTACGAGGAGGCGCTGCGCCTGCCGTCGGAGCACGAGTACGGCAACGGCGTCGCGGTGTTCACCCGCGACGGCGACACCGCCCGTGACTTCGTCTCGCGCGTACAGGTCGGCATGGTCGGCGTCAACGTGCCGATCCCGGTTCCGGTGTCCTACCACAGCTTTGGCGGCTGGAAGCGGTCCGGCTTCGGCGACCTCAACCAGTACGGGACGGCGTCGATCCAGTTCTACACCAAGGTCAAGACCGTCACCGAGCGCTGGCCGTCGGGCATCAAGGACGGGGCCGAGTTCTCGATCCCGACCTTCAAGTAAGGGCCTGCGTTGAGCATCGACCTCTTCGGACTCGACGACGACGAACGCGTGATCGCCGAAACAGCGGCCGCGTTCGCCGAAAAGCGGCTGGCGCCAAACGCTTTGGCGTGGGATGCCGACGAGCACTTCCCCACCGACGTCCTGCGGGAAGCCGCCGAACTGGGCATGGCGGCCATCTACTGCAACGACGACGTCGGCGGCAGCGGGCTGCGCCGGCTGGACGGTGTGCGCATCTTCGAGCAGCTCGCCACCGCCGATCCGACCATCGCGGCGTTCCTGTCGATCCACAACATGTGCGCGTGGATGGTGGACAGCTTCGGCACCCCGGAGCAACGCAAGACGTGGCTGCCCAAGCTGGCCTCGATGGAGGCCATCGCCAGCTACTGCCTCACCGAACCGGGCGCCGGCAGCGACGCGGCGGCCTTGCGCACCAAGGCCGTTCGTGACGGTGACCACTACGTGCTCGACGGGGTCAAGCAGTTCATCTCGGGCGCGGGCGTCTCGGACGTCTACGTCGTGATGGCCCGCACCGGGGCCGACGGACCGCGTGGCATCTCGGCCTTCATCGTCGAAAAGGACACGCCGGGACTGAGTTTCGGCGCCAACGAGGAGAAGATGGGCTGGCACGCCCAGCCCACCGCCCAGGTGATCCTGGAAGGTGTGCGGGTGCCCGCCGAAGCCATGCTCGGCGGCTCGGACGGCGAGGGCACCGGCTTCTCCATCGCGATGAACGGCCTCAACGGGGGCCGCATCAACATCGCCGCCTGCTCCCTGGGCGGCGCGCAGGCCGCCTACGACAAGGCGCTCGGCTATCTGGCGTCGCGTGAGGCCTTCGGCGGGGCCCTGATCGACGAGCCGACCATCCGGTTCGCCCTCGCGGACATGGCGACCGCCTTGGAGACCTCGCGAAACATGTTGTGGCGGGCGGCAACCGCACTCGACACCAACAATCCGCGCAAGGTCGAACTGTGCGCCATGGCCAAGCTCCACGTGACCGAGGCCTGCTACACGGTGGCCGACCAGGCATTGCAGCTGCACGGCGGCTATGGCTACCTGCGCGAGTACGGGCTGGAAAAATTCGTCCGCGATCTCCGGGTGCACCGCATCCTGGAGGGGACGAACGAGATCATGCGCGTGGTCATCGGTCGGGCGGCCTCGACCGCCGCACGCAACTGAGCGATTTGTGCACGAAAATCCGCGGCGAGCGCGGGAAATCGTGCACAAATCGCCGAGAACTCTAGGGAGGACACACTGATGGCGACGATCGCATTCCTCGGGCTGGGCCACATGGGTGGCCCGATGGCGGCCAACCTCATCGCGGCCGGGCACACCGTGCACGGCTTCGACCCGGTCCCGGCCGCCGCGCAGGCCGCACGAGAGCACGGCGCGACGACCTTCGACAGCGGCCCCGAGGCGGTGGCCGGCGCCGACGTCGTCATCACCATGCTGCCCAACGGCGATCTGGTGAAGCGCTGCTACGCCGACGTCCTGCCGGCCGCGGCACCCGGCACGCTGTTCATCGATTCGTCCACCATCTCGGTCGACGACGCCCGCGAGGTGCACCGTCTGGCCGGCGAGCACGGCTTCGCCCAACTGGACGCGCCGGTGTCGGGCGGCGTGAAAGGGGCGACGGCCGGCACGCTGGCGTTCATGGTCGGCGGCGAGGCCGAGGCCTTCGAACGCGGCCGCACGGTGCTCGAGCCGATGGCCGGCAAGATCATCCACTGCGGCGACTCGGGGGCGGGCCAGGCCGCCAAGGTGTGCAACAACATGGTGCTCGCCGTCCAGCAGATCGCGATCGGTGAGGCATTCGTCCTCGCCGAGCACCTCGGCCTGGACAAGCAGTCATTATTCGACGTGATCACCGGGGCGACCGGCAACTGCTGGGCCGTACAGGTGAACTGCCCGGTGCCCGGGCCGGTGCCCACGTCACCGGCGAACAACGATTTCCAGCCTGGTTTCGCCACGGCCCTGATGAACAAGGACCTGGGCCTGGCGATGGCTGCAGTGCGCTCGACGGGGTCGTCCGCACCACTCGGCAGCCATGCCGCCGACATCTACGCGAAGTTTGCCGCCGAGCATGCCGATCTTGACTTCAGCGCGGTGATCAACCTGCTGCGTCAGTGATGTCGCCTCATCATCACCGCATGTCACAGTGGTATTCGTTAGTTAACTGTGACATCGCGCGCATTAGGGCATAGGATGCGTGGGTCGCACAGGGAGGATTCGCGCCACATGACTTTCAAACTTTCCGCCAAGGGGGCATCCGCCTCGGTTACCGCGATTGCTGTGGCGTTCTTCGGAGCCGGTGTCGCCTTCGCATCGCCTGATCCGGTCTACCCCGACAACTCAGGCGACAACACGTCGCAGAACGAGTCGGCCAGCAAGAACAACGAGTCCGCCAACACCAACTCGGGTGACCTCGGCACGGCCAGCAGCAAGACCGTCTCGAACTCGACCTCGAGTTCAGGCAAGACCGGCAAGACCGCGCGTAACAACGACAACGGCCTGGAATGGGGCGACGACTGGAGCCTGGGCGGCTTCCCGCCCATCAACCTGTCCAGCCTGCAGCCGCCGGAGGCCACCGTCGCGATTCCGCTGTCGCTGGGCCTGCCCGGTCTGAGCCTGCCCAGCCTGGTTCTCGATGCTGGCCTCGGTGGTCTGGTCACCGGACTCGCCGGTCTCCTCGTCAACGCTGCAGTCCCCGCGGCCGCGCTGCCCAGCGCCACTGCCGCTGTGGCTCCGGTCACCACCGCCGCCGCCTTCGGCGCCCTCGGCGACATCGCGAAGGTCTCGTCTATGGCTGTCGCGGCTCCGGCCGTCGCGGCTCCGGCTGTCGCGGCTCCGGCTGTCGCGGCTCCGACCCTGGGCGGACTGCCCGCCCTGGGTGCGCCGACGCTGCCCGCCGTCGGAATCCCGGCACTCGGCTCGCTGACAGCGCTCGCCGCGCCGCAGCTGCCGCCGATCGGCATGCCGCAGTTGCCGCCCGGTATCGGCATGCCGCAGCTGCCGCCGATCGGCATGCCGCAGCTGCCGGACTTCACCAAGCTGCCGGCTCCGCAGATGCCGGATCTCACCAAGTTGCCGTCACCGCAGATCGGTATGCCGCAGCTGCCTCCGCCTCCACCGATCGGTTTGCCATCGATCGGTTTGCCATCGATCGGACTGCCATCGATCGGACTGCCGTCCATCGGCATGCCCCAGATCGGTCTGCCCAAGATCGGTTTCTGACCGGTCAACCGACGCGAGGCCGTCAGCCCCGAGTCGACGGCGCAACAGATGCGAAGAACTGGTGGTCAGCCCTGGGCTGACCACCAGTTCTTGTGTAGGCGCTCGCAGCCGGCGGCCAGCAGGCCGTCGTACTCTGCGCGCACCTGGACCGCCCCGGGGAACTCGTGGCCGGCCGAGTAGCCGGTGGTGACCACCAGCGTCGCCAGCTTGGCGGCCCGTGCCGCGCGGAAACCGCGGGCACCGCCCGCCACCGCCAGCGCGCTCTCCGGTCCCAGCCCCAACTCCCACAGGGCGTGGCCGTGCAGATCCGGTTCCCGGGTCGGACGCGGCAGATCATCGGGCGTCACGATGGTCTCGGCGATGCCGTCGCCCAGCAGCTGACGGACCAGCGGCTCCACCCAGGACCGGCTACCGGTGCTGACGACAGCCACCGCCACCCCGGCCCCGAACAAGCCGGCCGCCAGGTCGGCGAGGCCGTCGCGCGGGCTGACGTCACCGTCGAGGACCGACGTCTCGAACAGGTCGGTCTTGGTGCGGTACACGTGGGCGGCGATCTCGTTACTGACCCGTCCGTACCCGCGCCGGCGCAGTGCCGAGGCGACGCGGCGCTGCTCGTCGGCGATGCGGACCAGCCGGCCATATTCGGCCACCGACCAGGAGATATCCAGCCCGTGCTCGGCGAAGGCGGCATTGAACGCCACGCGGTGTGCGTCGCGCTCGACATCGGCCAGCGCACCGTCCAGGTCGAAGATCACCGCGCGCAGCGGGTCGATCACGGCATGGGCCGGGCGCGCCACATCCCACCAGAACGTGCGCTCCATACAACTCACCGACATGGGTACAAGGGTGTCCCACGTCACATGTCCGGGGCCTCCCCCCAACGGGGGATTGGACGGGCGAGATTCGGCGGAATTTCTCCGGTGGTCCACAGCCGGTCCTCCCGACCAGCGCGGAACCGCGGCTCTAAGGTGATGCCATGCGCACCAGCGAGAAGCCAGAGGCGGATCGCGCATGACCGCAGAGCCCCAGCCCGACGCGGCTGCGCCGGTGCGGCTGATCCTGGTCGATGACCACGAAATGGTCATCGAGGGACTCAAGGCCATGCTGGCCGCGTTCAGCGACCGGGTGCGGGTGGTGGGCCAGGCCGTCGGCGCCGAACGCGCCGCGGCCGTCGTCGACGAGCTGCAGCCCGACATCGTCCTGTGCGACGTCCGGATGCAGGGCGCCAGCGGCCTGGACCTGTGCCGCGAGCTGCGGGAACGCGATCCGGGCCGCAAAGTGGTCATGCTGTCGGTGTACGACGACGAGCAGTACCTGTACCAGGCACTGCGGGTCGGGGCGTCGGGCTACCTGCTCAAGAGCATCAGCAGCGACGACCTGGTCCGTCAGCTCGAGCTGGTGCACGGCGGGGCCACCGCGATCGACCCGAGCATGGCCGCCCGGGCCGCCGACACCGCCGCCCGCATGCAGCGCGACGAATTCTGGCCCGGCGCCCGGCAGGGCCTCACTCAGCGCGAGAGCGAAATCCTGTCGTTCGTGGTCGACGGCCTGTCCAACCGCGGCATCGCGACCCGGCTGGTCATCGGTGAAGAGACCGTCAAGAGCCACCTTCGGTCGATCTACCGCAAGCTCGACGTCAGCGACCGTGCCGGCGCGGTGGCCACCGCGCTGCGGGAGGGCATCTACCGATGACACCGCGCAATGAGGTGCTGACCGCCGACCGCGAACTGGCCCTGCTGCGCGAGCTGATCCAGGCCGCCTCGAGTGGGCCGGGCGTCGAGCCGCTGGCCGCGGCGGCCGCCCGGATGATCACGGCGGCCACCGGTACGGACGTCTGCTTCGTCCATGTTCTCGACGACACCGAGCGATCGCTGACGCTGGCGGGCGCCACCCCACCGTTCGACCAGGAGGTGGGCAAGATCCGGCTTCCGCTGGGCGAGGGTGTCTCCGGTTGGGTGGCCAGCAACCGCGAGCCCGTGGTGATCCGCCACGACAAGGAATCCGACCCCCGGTACCGGCCGTTCGAATCACTGCGCGGCAGCGACTTCGCCTCCATGGTGTCGGTGCCGATGGAGACCGATCCCGGCGGGCTGGTCGGCGTGCTCAACGTGCACACCGTCGAGCGCCGGGAGTTCACCGCCCGCGACGTCGAGCTGCTGCTGGTCATCGGCCGGCTGATCGCCGGCGCCATGCACCAGGCCCGGCTGCACCGCCAGCTCGTCGCCCGCGAACGTGCCCACGAGAACTTCGTCGAGCAGGTCATCGAGGCCCAGGAGATCGAACGCCGCCGGCTGGCCGGCGATATCCACGACGGCATCTCGCAGCGGTTGGTGACGCTGTCGTACCGGCTCGACGCGGCGAGCCGGGCGGTGGGGTCGGACACCGCCGTCGCGGCCGAGCAGCTGACGCTGGCCCGGGAACTGGTGGACCTGACCCTCGGCGAGGCCCGCGCCGCCATCGGGAACCTGCGCCCGCCCGTGCTCGACGACCTGGGGCTGGCCGGCGGGCTGGCCAGCCTCGCACGCTCCATCGGCCAGCTCGACGTCGATGTGGAGCTGACCGACGTGCGCCTGCCCGACCACATCGAGCTGGCGTTGTACCGCATCGCGCAGGAGTGCCTGCAGAACGTCGTGAAGCATGCCCACGCCAGCAACGCGCTGCTGAAGTTCGCGGCCGACGAGGAGCACGCCCGGCTCGAGATCATCGACAACGGGATCGGTTTCGACACCTTCGAGCGGCCGCTCGGCGCCGACGAGACCGGCGGCTACGGGTTGCTGTCGATGGCCGAGCGCGCCGAGATCGTCGGCGGCCGGCTGAACATCCGGTCCCGGCCGGGTTCGGGGACCATCGTCACCGCGACAATCCCCCTGCCTTCGACGAACTGACGACGGTGCCGGCCGACCACCTGTGGTTGCTAGATCTGTATCACCGTGCGCCATGTAGTCAGCTGGGCAAATTTTGACAATGCCCGAAGAATGCCGAACCATCTAGGCTGACACGGGGGTTCAGGTGCGCACAGGCAACACAAAGGCGATCATCGGCGCTGCTGTGGTCACCTTCGCTGTGTTCGCCTATCTGGTGATCTCGGGTGACCCTGGCACGACGGCGGCACGCCTCACCAATGACATCGGACTGACGGTCTTCAGCAGCCTTGCCTGCCTGGCTGCCGTGGCGGCCTACCGGGCCAACCGTGGCCGGCGGCAGCGCGTCTGGCTGGTCCTGGCGATCGGGATGGCGGGCTGGGTCGTCGGCAACCTGATCCTGCTCTATCACCACGCGGTGCCCGGAGCACCGCCGCCGTTTCCGTCGGTCGCCGATGCCGCGTTCCTGCTGCTGCCCTGCACGGTGGTCGTCGCGTCCGTCGGCAAGGTGCAGCCCGACCGCATGTCGGCACTGCGCCCCGTGCTGGACGGCGTCATCATCGCCTCGGCGCTGTTCCTCGTGTGCTGGGTGCTGATCCTGGAAGACCTGTTCGCATCCACGCATGCCGGCTGGATGGCTACCGCGGTGTCGGTCGCGTTCCCGATCTCGGACGTCGTCATGATCACCGTGGCGGTGTTGACCGTGAGTTCGACCGTGCCGGGCCAACGCCAGGCCATCATCCTGGTCTGCACGGGGCTGATCGTGGTGGCAGTGGCCGACAGCATCTGGATATACGTTCTGGCTCAATCGAATTCGACCAGTCCGGTGGCTGTCGTCTGCTGGGCGGCCGGCTTGGTGCTGTTCAGTGCCGGCGGCCTGATCGATGCCCGTCAACCGCCATCGGCCACCGCGCGGAAGCGGCAGCCCCTGTCCGATCCGCTGCTCTGGCTGCCGTATTCGCCGATGGTGGCCGCCGTGGTCGTCGGGCTCGTCGACCTCTGGCCGATGACCAACGACAAACCGGTGCTGATCGCCGCCTCCGTGCTCGTGATGACGGCGCTGATCCGGCAGCTGATCGTGCTGATCCAGAACCGGTGGCTGCTGTTCGACCTGGCCGACCAGACCAGGCGCGATCCGTTGACGGGCCTGGGCAACCGGCTGATGTTCAACGACCACCTCGATGCGGCCATCCAGTCCCGTGCCGGCGACCGGCTGCCCGTCGCCGTGCTTGCGCTCGACCTGGACGACTTCAAGATGGTCAACGACAACCTCGGGCACCCGGCCGGCGACGAACTGTTGATCGACGTCGCGAGTCGGCTCAAGAGCACGGTGCCTGCCGAGCACACCGTCGCCCGGCTCGGCGGCGACGAATTCGCCGTGCTCATCCGATCGGCACCGACGGCGGCCACCGCCATCGCCGAGCGCATCATCGAGGCGTTCGACGCACCGTTCTCCCTCAACAGCGAGAAGGTCTTCATCCACCCGAGTGTCGGGTTGGCGATCGCCCCGGCCGACGAGCCCGACGTCAGCGCTGACGACCTGATGCAGCAGGCCGATATTGCGCTGTACGCCGCCAAACGAACCGGAATCGGCGGCGTCCAGACCTTCTCCGCGGACATGCGCGAGGTTTCGCCGCTGGACCAGCCGCAACGATGGAGCGACAGTGGCCGGGTACGGCTGCCGTCGCATGCCGGCGTGCAGCTGCTCGGGCAACTGCGCCGTGCTATCGGCGACTCCGAACTGAAGCTGGTGTATCAGCCCAAAGTGCTGCTGGCGACAGGCGAGATCGTCGGCGTGGAAGCGTTGCTCCGCTGGCCTCATCCCGAGCTCGGCCTGCTCACGCCCTCCGAGTTTCTGCCGTTGATCCGGCGCAACGGGCTGATCGGCTCGGTCACCGACACGGTGCTCAAGCAAGCGGTCCTGGACGCCTCGACATGGTTCGGGGCGGGCCATCGCAATGTGCCGGTCGCCATCAACCTCTTCGCGCCGTCTCTGACCGACGTCGGCCTGGCCGATCGGATCGGTGCCATCCTCGCCCAGCACTCGCTGCCGGCCAGCGCGCTCACGGTGGAGATCACCGAGCAGATGCTGCTGTCGAACATGAGCCGGACGGAGGTGGTGATCGACCGGCTGCGAAGGTCGGGCCTGCGGGTGTCGATCGACGACTTCGGATCCGGCTACTCGACCATGAGTTACCTGCGGGACCTGCCGGTCGATGAGCTCAAACTGGACCGCGAATTCGTGCTGCCGATGACGCACAATCCCCGCGCCGCCGCCATCGTGCGATCGGTGATCAACCTGACCCACGCCCTGAACATCACGAGTGTGGCCGAAGGCGTCGAAGACGCCGCGACCGCCGAGCAACTCTCGGCATATGGCTGCGACATCGGCCAGGGCTACTACTTCGCCAGACCGATGTTCGCCGAATCGCTGCGGCCCCTGATCGAATCGCGGAACCCGCTACGGCGCTGAGCCGGTCAGAAGTCGCCGGCAGTGCGGCGCAAGGTCTCGATCGCGTCGACCAGGGCCGCGGACTGCGCATCGGACATCCCGACGTCGGCGAACACTTCCTTGTTCAGCGTCACCGTGGCGTCCTCGACCGTCGAGCGGCCCACATCGGTCAGCCGCACCAGGGTCGTCCGCCCGTCGGTGGGATGCGGGACACGCTCGACGAGACCGTCGGCCTCGAGCCGCCGGATGGCGTGCGTGACGCTCGTGACGTGCACCTGCAGCCGGTCGGACGCCTTGGTGATCGGCAGCGCGCCACTGCCGCTGAATGCCAGCAGCCGCAGCAGTTCGTAGCGGGAAAAGCTCAGGTCATAGGGCCGCAGCGCAGTCTCCACGCGGGCCAGCAGAATCTGGTGGGCCCGCATCACCGACGTCACCGCGACCATGCCGTCGGCAACGTCGCCCCAGCCGGCCCGCTCCCAGTTGGCCCGGGCCCGGGCGATGGGGTCACTGCTCACCGCTCATTCATACCGCACGGCACATTCCCCGTCGCTTCGCTCGCCCAGGTAGCCGCCGATTCCGACGCAGTCAGGCCCCGACGTCCGTCCCGTCCACCGCGTTACGGATGGCGGCCAGCACCGCGCGTGACGATCTGCGGTCCCCGACAGTGATCCGGACCCCGCCGTCGGCGTAGCTGCGCACGCGCGGGCCGTCATCGCCGAACGACCACGACCGGGCTCCGCTCGGCAGATACACGAAGTTGGCGTGACTGTCGGTGCAGTACACCCCCATGGCCCGGAGCCCGGCCCGCAGGTACGCCCCTTCCGAGGAGATCATCCGGATACGCTGCCGCAGTTGATCTTCCGCATCATACGATGCCGCGACCGCGACCAGTCCGGTGATGCCGATCCCGAACGGCAGCTGCATCCCCCACAGCTCCCGCGCCAGCGACGGCGCACACACGCCGTAGCCGATGCGCAGGCCGGCCAGCCCGTAGGCCTTCGAAAACGTGCGTACCACAACCAGATTGGGGTACCGGACCACGAGCGACGGGATGTCCAGGCACAACTCTGGGGCCAGGAACTCGACGTACGCCTCATCCAGCAGGACGACGGTGCCCGACGGCACCCGGTCCAGGAACCGGTACAGGTCGGCGGCCGACTCGACCGTTCCGGTCGGGTTGTGCGGGCGGCAGATCACCACCACGCGGGCGCGCGCCGCGGCCGCCGCCATGGCGTCGAGGTCGTGGTGACCGTGCCGGTCCAGCGGCACGGTCACCGACCGCAAGCGCGCCATCTGCGCGAAGATCGGGTAACCGTCGAAGGTCGGTGTTGCCGTCACCAGCACGTCACCGGGATGGGTGACGGCCTGCAACACCTGCAGGATCACGCCCGTGGCGCCCGCGCCGACCAGCACCTGCTCGTCGGCGACGCCGACCCGCCCCGCGATCAGCGACCGCAGCCGCTGCGGCAGGAACTCGGGATAGCGGTTCACCGCGCCGATCGACGCGGTCAGTGCGGCCCGCACCGCCGGCAGCGGCGGAAACGGATTCTCGTTGAGCGCCAACGCCAATGGGTCGTCGGCAGCCGGCAGCGAACCGACCGCCTCGGCGAGTGCGCACGTGGGCGTCATCGCTGACCGCCCCACCGCATCGCAGCCGCACCGGCGAAGTCACCGGCATGCGCGAAGGCCGCCATCATCACCACGTCGCCCTTCTTGACCTGGCCGTCGCTGATGGCCCGGTCCAGGTTGACGGGCACGCCCGCGGCGAACAGGTTGCCGCATTCGTCGAAAGTGTCGCGATGCTTCTCTTCCGGCAACTCCAGCGCCTCCCGCCAGTTCCGTAGGAACACGCGGTTCGGCTGGTTGGTGACCAGCAGGCCGATGTCCTTGGGCGCCAACCCGATCCGGTCGCACACCGCGTAGGCCACCTCAGGCACCTGGCGATTGCCGCGGGCCAGCACCTTGGTGATCTTGCTTTCGGTGAAGCCGATGCACCCCTCCCCCGGTCCGGCCTGCCACCACTTGCGCGGTGGGTCGACGGACATGGTCATGTCACCTGCGTATTCGCCGTAGGTGCGGCACTCGACGTCGAGGATCGGTGAAACATCGGACACCGCAACGAGTCCGACGGCGGCCCCGTCACCGGGCACCGAGGCCTGGGCCTTGGGCCGAATGGTCTCCTGGTCGAAAACCTGCCCCGCCGCGTTCTGCGCCACCGCCACCAGCGCGGTGCGGCCCTCACCGGATGCCAGCAGCTGCTTGGCCATCTTCAGCCCGAGAATGAAGGCCGCGCACCCGCCGTTGTGCAGGTCGATCACCCAGTTCGGTCTCATGCCAAGGCGATTCGCCATGCCACCACCGCCGCCGTAGAACGGCATGTCGGGTAGCTGGGTGTGGGTGATCAGCACGTCGACGTCAGCCAGGACGTCCGGCCCGTGCCGCTCAAGGAGGCCCGCGGCGGCGCGTTCCACCATGTCGATGGCGGTCTCGTCGGGCGCCACGTGGTGCCGGAACTTCGGCGCCCGGAACATCAGGTTGTCCCGCAGGTCGTCGGACCCGGCGAACTGCGCGTAGTAGTCGGCACCGATCGGCTCGCCGGGGAGATAGGTCGAAACGTCAAGCAGGCTCACAGCTGGTTGGCTCATGCGTCGCTCACTTCATCCAGGCCGGGGTGATCGGCAGACCGTTGCGGTGCCGGTATTCGGCAATCGCCTTGAGGTTGTCCAGCTCCAGGCGGTGGCCCGCCCCGAACATGTCCCAGAAGTCCCCGACCCACACCGGGCGCTGCGCGGGCGCGGTCTCCGGGTACGGGTTCTTGTCGTAGAACGGGTGGTGGCAGTTGGTCCACAGCACCACCGAGCCCGGCTTGTTCAGCACGACCTGCGCGTCGACGACGCGCATCAGGTAGATCATCCACAGGTGCTGGCCCTGGTCCCACGCGCAGTGGTAGTCGACGGTCATCGCGTCCCGGTTCGCCACTGTGCGCGTGTAGATTTCGGTCTCCGAACCCAGCCGGTCATAGGCCAGCCAGAGACCGGGCTCCTCGGTTTCGGTGAAGCCGCGCAGGCTGTAGGTCCACTCCTCGAGGCTGCGGGTGTCCGAGAGGTACTCGAACAGTTCGTCCGGTGGGCAGTCCACGTAGTCGTTGACGGTGCAGTAGTCACCGAAGACCACGTCGTGCGGATAGACCGACCGCATCATCTCCATGATGATGGGCGTGGCCTTCTCCCGGGGCGCGTTCTCGATGCGGGTTACCCCGTCGATGGGTACGTCGATGTCTTCAAGCGCGGGCAGCGACATGCTGTGGGCTCTCTTTCTGCGTCTGTTGGGTGGCTGAATCGAGAAATGGTGCGAACGTGGGGATTTCGTCGGCAGAACATTCGATACTGATCACCGACGGCCCGTGCCGCCCGAGCGCGTCGGTCAACGCGCCGGCCAACTGCGGCAGCTCGGTGACGTCTGTCGCGTGCAGGCCGGGGAACATTGCGGCCAGTCCGGCGCCGAGGCGGGCCGGCGCGAACCGGTTGTAGCTGTAGCGGTCGCCGTAGAACAGCTGCTCGCGGGTGACGCACATGGCGTGCGCATTGTTGTTGAACAGCACGAAAGTGATGGGGAGCCGGTACTGCACCGCGGTGTGCACTTCCATGCCGTGCATGAAGAACGAGCCGTCGCCGGCCACCACGACGGTCCGGTATTGCGGCCCAGCGGTTTTCGCCCGGGCGAAGCACATGCCGATCGCAGCGCCGAAGCTGTAGCCCATACCGCCCATCCCGAGGGCCACCACGAAGCGGCCGGCCCGGCGTACCGGCAGCCCGTGCACCGTCGAGGCACCGGTGTTGCCGGCGTCGACGACGATGTCGGCACCGTCGGGCAACACGTCGTCGAGCAGCCCGACGGCATCGCGGTACCGGATGCCCGGGCCGTCGTGCGCAGGCGGCTGAAGTTCGGTGTGCGGCAACGGATCCAGCACCCGGATCCCGTGTGGCCGACCCGACCCCGTCAGCGACCGGGTCAACGCCGACAGTGACGCCCGCAAGTTCGTCGAATTCACGTGTGTCGTCGGCACATACGGACGCTGCGCACCGAGCGAGACGGTCTGCACCCCGGCCAGCGCGTCATCGAGGCCGGCGCGCGCCGTCACCGACAGTCGCGTCCCGACCACCAGGCACACCGCGCTGCGGGAGATCGCGTCGACCACGCGTGGATGGCCCATCACCCCGGTGACGCCCAGCCACGACGACTGCCCCAATCCCGGTGAGCCGCTGACATCCTTGGCGTCAGGAACCGTGGCGACCCAGGCCCGCAGTACCGCGCGCAGCTCCTCGAGTTCGCGGCGCGCGTCGTCGCGGGCCACTTGTTCACCGGCGATGATGGTGACCGGCCCGAGTGCCCGGCGCAGCACCTCGGCAATCGGTCCCGGATCAGCCAGCAGCGAATCCTGCTCCACAGCAACGGGATTGACCATGTCGACCATCGCCTGCTGGACATCCTTCGGCAACAGCAGCACCGCCGGGCCACCACCGTCGGCAGCGACCAGCGCTTCCGCCAGGGCCGGCACGATGTCCTGCGGGTCGGTCACGCGGCGGCAGTACACCGACACCGCCGAGAACAGCGCCACCGCGTCGAGCGATCCGGAGCGCCCACTGGTGTCCTGAAAGCTGCCACGGCCGTCCATGCTGGTCGGCGCCTGTCCCACCAGCGCCAGTACCGGTACCCGGCTGGTCAGTGATTCACCCAGTCCCGCAATCAGATTCAGCGAGCCGCCACCTGATGTCGCGGCCACCACGCCGATGCGGGACACCGCGCGGCTGTAGCCGTCGGCCATGGTGGCAGCGGAGAACTCGTGCTTGGCCAGAATCGCGGTGATGTCATCCCGCAGGAACGCCGCGTCGTACAGGTCCTCGATGTTGGCCCCGTCGACACCGAAGATGTACTCGATGCCCGACGCCGCAAGTTGCGTGATGATGTGGTCCACCACCCGATGCCTGCTGACCATCTGCCACCTGCTTCCGCTCGTCTACTCAAGACACGAGGCGGAGCGGCGGATGGTTCAACGCCGCCGGGAAATCTACAGATTGCGCTCCAGCAGCACCTTGCCGTTGTCAGCGGAAACCAGTTGTACCGCAGCAATTTCCGAAACCTGCTTCGGCGTGTTACCACTCGGCAACGCGGTGGCACCCGACATGCCGAACCATGTGGCGATCTGGCTGCGACTGCCGTCGCGGCCCACCACGACCATACCCAGGTTGGTCGGCGGCGCGGCCGGTCCGCTGGACCAGTCGCCGTAGCTGCAGGCCATGTCGATCCGGGTGCCCCAGCCGAAGCTGCTCAGTGCGATGGTGGCGTTGAACGGAGTGGGTGCCACGTGCTGCATGGGCAGCTGCGCGACCTGCTCCTGGCTCTGACCACCGCCGAAGAACCCGGGGGAAACCACGGCCACCGCACCGACCGCCAACACCGCCGCGGCCAGTCCGGCCACCGCCGTCGTCACCCAGCGGGTCCGGCGTCGGCGCCACCGCACCTTGGCCAGAACCGTGTCGAGCACCTCGGGCCGCAGCGGCGGTTCGGGCTGCGCGGAGCTGATTTCCTCGACGTCCGCCAAATTCAGCAGCCCCAGCAGCGCCGGCATCCCGCTGATCTCACCGACCGCGTCGCGGCACCGGGCGCAGGTCTGTAGGTGCGCCTCGTATTCGCGGCGTTCCGCGCTGGACAGTGACCCCAGCACGTAGGCGGCGTCCCAGGTTGCGTACCGGTCGCCGTCAAAGGGTCCGACGGACTCGACCATGTGAATGCTCACCGAGTCACCCCCATTTCCTGCAGATTCAGGCGCAGCGCCCGGACCGCGTAATGCAGCCTCGATTTCACAGTGCCCTCGGCGATCTGAAGCTCCGCCGCAATCTGTGCGACGCTCAACTGCCGGTAGTACGCGCGCTCGATCACAGCGCGATGATCGACGGAGAGTTGACTCAGGGCGCCCCCGAGCAGCATCCGATCCAAGGTGACATCCACTTCATCGGTAGCCTTCGGATCCGTCCGGTCCTCGGCTTCGACCACCTCTGACGAGGTGGTTTCGTGCCGACGCCGGGCGCTGCGCTGCTCATCGATGATCAGATTGCGGGCGACGGTGTAGAGCCAGGCCCGCGGGGACTGGTCGGTACCGGATACGACGTCCGGATGCCGCCACGCCCGCAGCAACGTTTCCTGCACGACGTCCTCGGCGCGCGCCGAGTCCTGAGTCAGTCGCAGGGCATAGCGCCAAAGGGCGCCAGCGTGCTCGTCATAAAGCACCCGCATCATGGCGGCCTCCGGATCGCTCATGCACCAACCTCCGTCATTGACACGAGATCAGGGGCGATCCGGTTCACCGGATCAGTCGCGCAGCAGAGTCAGGATTCGGGGCCCGTCTTCGGTGACAGCAACGGTGTGTTCCCAGTGTGCGGCACGGGAGCCGTCTTTGGTAACTACTGTCCACTCATCTTCGAGAATTACCGTCTTCGACGTACCCAACGTCAGCATCGGCTCGATTGCCAGCACCGAACCCGGTTCGAGGAACGGGCCCCGACCGGGCGATCCCTCGTTGGGCAGGAACGGGTCCATGTGCATCTCTTGACCGATGCCGTGGCCGCCGTAGCCCGCGACGATGCCGAACTTGCGGTCATAGCGGGCGGAGGCGGCGTGCGTGGCGACCTCGATGGCATGCGAGACGTCGGTCAGCCGGTTACCGGGCACCATGGCGGCGATGCCCGCCTCCATGGATTCGCGGGTGGCGTCCGACAGTTTCTGGTCGGCGTCGATCAGCGGACCGACGCCGAACGTCACGGCCGAGTCGCCGTGCCAGTCGTTCAGGATGGCGCCGCAGTCGATGGACACCAGGTCACCGCTGGCGAGCACCTCGTCAGCGGTCGGAATCCCGTGCACCACGCGGTCGTTGACCGACGCGCAGATGGTGGCCGGGAACCCGTGATAGCCCAGGAACGACGGGATACCGCCGCCGTCACGGATGACGGATTCGGCGATCTGGTCCAGGTCCAGGGTGGACATTCCCGGCGCAGCGGCTTCGTGAACGGCTTTCAGCGCGGCCGCCACCAGGGAGCCGGCAGCGGCCATCGCGTCGAGTTCACCGGGAGTCCGCTGCGGGACGACCTTCCGGCCGCGTCGGGGTAGACCGATCATCGAAAACTACTGACCTGAGACGGTGGTTCAGCTACCGAGCGCCTGCAGGGCGCGCGCGAAAACCTCGTCGAGGCTGCCCACGGCGTCAACCGACACCAGCTCGTCCTGGTAGTAGTCGAGCAGCGGTGCGGTCTCGTCCCGGTACACCTTCATGCGGTTGAGGATGACCTCTTCGGTGTCGTCGGCGCGGCCGCGGCTCTTCAGCCGGGTCAGCAGCTCGGACTCCGAAACCCGGAACTCCAGCACCGCGTCCAGCTTCAGGTTGCGCTTGGCCAGCATCTCGCGCAGCGCGACGGCCTGCTCGACCGAACGGGGGAAGCCGTCGAGGATGAAGCCGGCGGCGGTGTCGTCGGCATCCAGACGATCGTCGACCAGCGCGTTGGTCAGCTCGGCCGGCACCAGGTCGCCGGCGTCGAGGTACTTCTTGGCCTCGACACCCAGCGGGGTGCCCTTGCTGATGTTGCTACGGAACAGATCACCCGTGGAGATCTGCGGGATGCCGAACTTCTCGGCCAGCTTCTCGGCCTGGGTGCCCTTGCCTGCTCCCGGCGGTCCCAGCAGAACCATTCTCATTTGAGGAACCCTTCGTAGTTGCGCTGCATGAGCTGGCTCTCGATTTGCTTCACCGTGTCCAGACCCACGCCGATCATGATCAGCACGGCGGTACCGCCGAACGGCAGGTTCTGTGCACTGCTGCCGCCGCTCTGCAGGAACAGATTAGGCAGCACGGCGATCAATCCGAGGTAAATCGAGCCCGGCAGCGTGATTCGGCTGAGCACGTAGCGGAGGTAGTCGGCGGTCGGCTTACCCGGGCGGATGCCGGGGATGAAGCCACCGAACTTCTTCATCTCGTCCGCCCGCTCGTCGGGGTTGAACGTGATGGACACGTAGAAGTACGTGAAGAAGATGATCAGCCCGAAGTAGATCGCGATGTAGACCGGGTCGGCCGGGTTGGTCAGGTACTTGGCGACGGCCTTGGACCACCAGCCGTTGGACGCGTTCGGATCGCCGGCGGTGACCAGCTGGGTGATCAGGTGCGGGATGTAGATCAGCGACGAGGCGAAGATGACGGGGATGACGCCGGCCTGGTTGACCTTCAGCGGCAGGTAGGTCGAGGTGCCGCCGTACATGCGACGACCCACCATGCGCTTGGCGTACTGCACCGGGATACGGCGCTGACCCTGCTCGACGAAGACGACGCCGACGATGATGATGAGCGTTGCGGCCACGACCGAGGTGAAGACCACGCCGCCGCGGCTCTCCAGGATGGACTGGCCTTCGAACGGGATGCGGGCAGCGATGCCGGCGAAGATCATCAGCGACATGCCGTTGCCGATGCCACGCTCGGTGACGAGCTCGCCCATCCACATGACCAGGGCGGCGCCCGCGGTCATGACCAGCACGATCACGACCAGGGTGAAGATGCTCTGGTCCTGGATGATGTTCAGGGTGCAGCCCTGCAGCAGGTTGCCGCTCGCGGCCATCGCGACGATCGAGGTGCCCTGCAGAACTGCCAGCGCGATCGCGAGATAACGCGTGTACTGCGTCATCTTGGCCTGACCGGACTGGCCTTCCTTCTGCAGCTGTTCGAAGCGCGGGATGACCACGACCAGCAGCTGCACGATGATGCTGGCGGTGATGTAGGGCATCACGCCGACCGCCAGCACCGACAGGTGCAGCAGCGCACCGCCGGAGAACAGGTTGATCAGCGAGTAGACCTGTGCGGCGTCACCGCCACTGACCTGCTCGATGCACTTCTGCACGTTCGGGTAGTTCACCCCGGGGGACGGCAACGCGGCACCGGCCCGATACAGGACGACTACACCCAGCGTGAAGAGGATCTTGCGTCGCAGATCGGCCGTCCGCAGGGACGAGATAAAAGCCGAAAGCACTCTTCCTCCTGCGCAGCCGAGCTCGGGCCGCGGCGTGCTGATGGGGCTGGTCAGGTCCAGCGTTTGGTTAATTCCGTGCGCGAACACAGCAGGTACCCGACCTGCCTGGACGCGCCGTCAAATCAGTCTCCGAGAATAACAGTTGCCGTCCCCGCGACCTGCATCCGCTCGGCGCCGAACCCTTCCTACCCAGCCGGGACGCGGCGAAACATGCCGCCACCCGGCATTTCTGCCGCGTTCAGGAACGGCGCGTACAGTCGCCGACAGGTTGTTACATGAGCTAACTACCAGCCCGCTCAACGGGTAATCGACGACAGGAACGACGCGATGGCACGCACTGACAACGACACGTGGGACCTGGCATCGAGCGTGGGAGCGACCGCGACCCTGGTCGCCGCCGCCCGCGCCCTCGCCACCAATTCCGAAGACCCGATCATCGACGACCCGTTCGCCGCTCCCCTGGTCCGCGCCGTCGGGGTCGAGTTCTTCACCAAGCTGGTCGACGGCGCCACCGATCCCGCCCAGTTCGGCGCCGGCTACGGCCCGACCATGTCGCAGCTGACCAACGGGATGGCGGCGCGCACCAGATTCTTCGACGACTTCTTCCGGGACGCCGGCAAGGCCGGTATCCGGCAGGCCGTCATCCTGGCCGCGGGCCTCGACTCGCGGGCCTACCGCCTGGTCTGGCCGGCGGGCACCGTCGTCTACGAGATCGACCAGCCCGACGTCATCGAGTTCAAGTCCAAGACGCTTTCGGATCTCGGCGCGGCGCCGACCACCGAACGGCGCACGGTGGCGATCGACCTGCGCGACGACTGGCCTGCCGCACTGCGCGCCGCGGGCCTGGACCCCACCAAGCCCACCGCGTGGATCGCCGAGGGCCTGTTCGGCTACCTGCCGCCCGAAGCACAGGACCGGCTGCTCGACCAGATCTCCGAACTGTCCGCACCGGGCAGCCGGATGGGCGCCGAAGGCGTGCCGGCCACCCCGGACCTCGACGAGGACGCCGTGCGTGAGCGGATGAAGGCCGCGTCGGAACACTGGCGCGACCAGGGCTTCGAACTCGACTTCAGCGATCTGGTCTATCTCGGTGACCGCGCCGACGTGGACACCTATCTGCAGGGCCACGGCTGGCAGACCACCGCCGTCACCTCCAACGAACTGCTGGTCCGCAACGGCCTGCCGGCCGTCGCGGCCGACCCGAACGGCCAGCCCTCGATGGGCGAGGTCAACTACGTCACCGCACTGCGCTGAGCCCACGACAGGAGTGAACCGATGACCCGGACCGACAGCGACACCTGGGACCTGGCCTCGAGCGTGGGTGCGACCGCCACGATGGTGGCGACCGCCCGCGCCCTGGCGACGAAGGAAGCCGAACCGCTCATTCGGGATCCGTACGCCGATCCGCTGGTGCGGGCCGTCGGCGTCGAGTTCTTCATCAAGCTGCTCGACGGGCAGGTCGATCTCAGCGGCGAGGTCGGGACGGCCGCCGCCATGATGACCAACCTGATGGCGGTGCGGACGAAGTTCTTCGACGACTTCTTCACCACCGCGGGTGACGCCGGCATCCGGCAGGCCGTCATCCTCGCCGCCGGCCTGGACTCGCGCGCCTACCGGTTGGACTGGCCGGCCGGCACCGTCGTCTACGAGATCGACCAGCCCGAGGTGATCGCCGCCAAGACCGGGACCATGGCACAGATCGGGGCCACCCCGACGTGCGAACGCCGCACCGTGGCGATCGACCTGCGCGAGGACTGGCCGGCCGCACTGCGCGCCGCCGGATTCGACCCGTCGGCACCGACGGCCTGGATCGCCGAGGGGCTGCTGATCTATCTGCCGCCCGAGGCGCAGGACAAGCTGTTCGACAACATCACCGCGCTGTCGGCGCCGGGTAGCCGCCTGGCCACGGAGTTCCACACCGACCACGGCGCCGGCATGCGCGAGCGCGGCGCCGCCATGAGCGAGCGGTGGCGCGGCGCCGGCCTTGACCTCAACCTGACCGACCTCTGGTACCAGGGCGAGCGCACCTCGGTGGTCGAGCACCTGGACGCCAGCGGCTGGAATACCACGGCCCGCCCGCGCCTTGAAGTTTTCGCCGAGTACGGCCGTCCCCTCGCCGAGACAGAAGACACCGCGGCACTGCGTAATTCCCTGTCCGTGACGGCCACCAAGAACTAGGAGCTGGCAACCAATGACACGAACCGACGGAGATTCCTGGGACCTGGCGTCCAGCGTGGGGGCCACCGCGACCATGGTCGCCGGGCAACGCGCCTTCGCCCACCGCGAGCAACTGATCAACGACCCGTACGCCGAGCCGCTGGTGCGCGCCGTCGGGCTGGACTTCTTCACCAAGGCGCTGGACGGCGACATCGACCTCAGCGCCGTCAACCCGGCGTTCACCCCGCGACGCGCGGCGGAGGGCATGACGGTACGCACCCGCTGGTTCGACCAGCTCTTCCTCGACGCGGCCGCGGCCGGCGTCCGCCAGGCCGTGATCCTGGCCGCCGGTCTGGACGCGCGCGCCTACCGGCTGCCCTGGCCCGCGGGCACCGTCGTCTTCGAGGTGGACCAGCCCGAGGTCATCGAGTTCAAGTCGACGACACTCGCCGATATCGGCGCCGCCCCCACCGCGACGCGGCGCACCGTCGCAGTCGACCTGCGCGACGACTGGATGCAGGCGCTGCGCGACAACGGTTTCGATCCCGCGGCGCCCACCGCGTGGATCGCCGAAGGACTGCTGATCTACCTGCCGCCGGAGGCCCAGGACAGGTTGTTCGACAACATCACCGCCCTGTCGGCACCGGGCAGCTTCGTGGCCACCGAACAGGTCGGCGATCTGAGCTCCGCGTTCGACGACGAGCGGATGCAACAGATGCGCGAACGGATGAAGGCCCTCGGCTCGAACATCGAAATGGCCGACCTCATCTACCAGGGCGAACGCAACCACGTCACGGACTACCTGACCGGTCTCGGCTGGGACGTCACCGCGCGGTCGGTCGAACAAGCGCACGCCGACAACGGTTTCCAGTACCCGGACGACGAGTTGTCCCGCGCCTGGACCCAGCTCAAGTACGTCCGCGCGGTCCTGAACCGGAAGGCGTGAGCGCGATGGCCCGGACACACGGAGACAGCTGGGACCTGGCATCGAGCGTCGGCGCGACGGCCACGCTCGTCGCGACCGGGCGGGCGATCGCCAGCACCCACGAACACGGTCTGATCGACGATCCGTTCGCGGCGCCGCTGGTGCGCGCCGTCGGGATCGAGGCGTTCACCAAGATGGTCGACGGTGAGCTGGACCTGGCCGTTCTCGACGCCGTCGCCCCGGATGCGGCGGCGCGGGCGCGTGCCAACATCGACGAAATGGCCGTGCGTACACGGTTTTTCGACGACTACTTCACAGCGGCGGCCGAGCGCGGCATCCGCCAGGCGGTGATCCTGGCTTCGGGTCTGGACTCGCGCGCGTACCGGCTGCCGTGGCCCGACGGCACCGTCGTCTACGAGATCGACCAGCCGGAGGTCATCGAGTTCAAGACCCGCACCCTGGCCGGCCTCGGCGCGGAGCCGACCGCCGAGCGCCGGACCGTGCCGATCGATCTGCGCGAGGACTGGCCGGCGGCACTGCGGGCGGCCGGCCTGGACCCCAGCCGGCCGACCGCATGGCTGGCCGAAGGCCTGTTGATCTACCTGCCGCCGGAGGCCCAGGACAAGCTGTTCGACAACATTCACGCGCTCAGCGCGCCCGGCAGTGCCGTGGCCACTGAATTCGTGCCGGGGCTCAAGGATTTCGATGCAGACAAGGCGCGCGAGGCCGCTGCGGGGTTCCAGCAGCTCGGCCTGAACATGGACATGCCGTCGCTGGTCTACCACGGCGAAAGGCACTCCGCCGCAGACTATCTGGCGGCCAAGGGCTGGCAGATGACCGGCATCGGCCGGGTGGATCTGCATGCCCGGCACGGGCTGACGGCGACGGTCCTCGGCGACGACGACCCGATGCGCGAAATCATCTACATCAGCGGCACTCTCGGCTGAGCTTCTGCTAGAAGCGGTAGTCCCCCAGCCACAGCGCACTGACCCCGGTCATCGACCGCTCGGCCTGGCCGAGCGCACCGACCAGGGACCGGCCGAGCACCGCCGCCACCGCATCCGGCAACGACGCCGCGGCCGGCTGCGAGGAGGCCTTGGGCCGCACGTGATCCAGCAGCGACGAGCCCGGGTAGTTGACGGTTCGGACGGGAGCTTCAACATCGATACCGGCCAGCACCTTGGCCCGGCGCACGGCGGTCCGCAGCCCACCGAGTTCGTCGACCAGGCCGTGTTCCAGCGCGTCGGCGCCGGTCCAGATGCGGCCGCGCGCGACCTGCTCGACGGCCTCGACCGGCAGGTTGCGCCCGTCGGCGACGCGTTCGACGAAGTCGGTGTAGAACAGGTCGGCCTCGGCCACCACGTGCGCGTGCTGCGCCTCGGTGAAGGGCTGGTTGGCCGACCAGGCGTCGGCATTCTCGTTGGTGCGCACGGCATCCGAGCCGACCCCGAGCCGTTCCTTGAGGCCCTTGGTGACGAGCTTGCCCGTCACCACGCCGATGGATCCGGTGATGGTGCCGGCGTTGGCGACGATGTGGTCGGCCGCCATCGACACGTAGTAGCCGCCGGACGCGGCGACCGCGCCCATCGACGCGACGACAGGTTTGCCCGCCTCGCGCAGTCGCGCCACCTCGCGCCAGATGGTCTCCGAGCCCGTGACCGCACCGCCGGGGCTGTCGACCCGCAGCACGACAGCCGTGACATCGTCGTCCGCGGCGGCTTCCCGTAGGGCCGCGGCGATGGTGTCGCCGCCGACGCTCGACGGTCCGGGCGGGAAGGCGCTCGGGCCGCCGCGGCCGCTGACGATGGGACCGGCCAGGGTGACGACGGCGATGGTCGGCTTGTGTTTGCGGCCCGGCAGCGGCGGCACCTCGGGCAGCGTGTGGCCGGCGGTGGCCTTGGCATACCGGGACAGGAACAGCCGCGGTGGCGCATCCTTGCCGTCGGCTTCCGCTGCGCCACCGGTCAATTCACCGACCCGCGCATAGGCCTCGTCACGGAACCCGATGCGGTCCACCAGTTTGGCGGCGAGTGCGTCGTCGCGCAGCAGCGGCGCCCGGTCGACCAGGGTGTCGAGTTCGTCGGCGTCGACGCCGCGGGATTCCGCGATGGCGGTCAGCACCTGGGCGTGCAGGCTCTCGATGAGCCGGCCGTCGGCCTCGCGGTGCGGCTCGGTGTAGCGGTCCTGCGTGAACATGTTGGCCGCCGACTTGTACTCGCCGCGGGCGACGAACTGTGCCTCGATGCCGGCCTTGTCGAATGCGTCGCGCAGGAACAGCGCGTTGGTGGCGAAACCGACCAGCCCGACGGTGCCCGACGGCTGCATCCACACTTCCCGGAACGCCGAGGCCAGGTAGTACGACATGGTGCCCGGGTAGGTCTCGGCCCAGGCGATGGACGGCTTGACGGCGCTGAACGCGGCGATCGCGTCGCGCAGTTCCTGCACCGGACCCGCTGCGGCAGCGGGCAATTGGACCCGGGCGATGAGACCGGCAACCCGCTTGTCGTCGGCCGCGCGGTGGATGGCGGCGACGGCGTCGCGCAGCACGAGGGGCCGGGAGTTGCCCATGACGAAGGCGATCGGGTCGAAGCCGGCGGTCTCGGGCGGCACGGCCTGCAGGTCGAGTTCCAGTACGCAGCCGCTCGGCACGCCGTGGTGACGCGCGGTGTCGACCTTGCGGACCAGGGCTCGCAACTCGTCGGGGCCGGGAAGACCGGGCAGGCTGGGCCGGAAAGCAAACATGTTCCGAGCCTACCGACTCGCCGTCGTATGCCGAGCAGACGCAAAACTGTCCATTTCGTGCCCGATTTCGACAGTTTTGCGCCTGCTCGCGGGTGATGATCGACCACATGGTGCTGAAGGTCTCCGTCTCCCCCGATTTGGTCCACGGCGATGCTGACGACGGTTACGGCAAGGTCGCCGACGCGTTCCGGGCCAACTTCGCGGCCGGCGGCGAGGTCGGCGCCGCCCTGTGCGTCTACCGTGACGGCCGCAAGGTCGTCGACATGTGGGGCGGCTACCGCGACGGGATCAGCCGGGCGCCGTGGCAGGCCGACACCATGGTCAACATGTTCTCGTCGACGAAAGGTGTTGCCGCCCTTACTGTTGCGCACGCGGTGTCGAAAGGGCTCTTCGACTACGACGAGCGGGTCCGCACGTACTGGCCCGAGTTCGCCGCGCAGGACAAGGGCGACGGCACCGTGCGTCAGCTGCTGGCGCACCAGGCGGGCCTGTGCGTCCTGACGCCCAACCCACTGCTGTCCGACATCGCCGATCCGGTGCGCCTCTCCGCCATCCTGGCCGCGCAGAAGCCCGCGTGGAAGCCCGGCACCCGGCACGGCTATCACGCCATCACCATCGGCTGGTACGAGTCCGAGCTGATCCGCCGCACCGACGGCCGTACGCTCGGCCGCTATCTCGCCGAGGAGATCACCGGGCCGTCGGGCCTCGACCTGTACATCGGCCTGCCGGACTCGGTCGATCGGAACCGGCTCGCCACGTTGCACCATTGGCAGCGCTACGAGTCCCTGCGGCACCTCGATGTCATGCCGGCCGGGTTCCTGATCGGCAGCCTCAACCCGCGCGGGTTGCTGGCCAGGACCGCCGCCATCCCCGCCGACATCGACCCCTACGCCGGCGACTACAACACCGACAAGGTGCGCCGCGTCGAGATCCCGTCCGCCAACGGCACCGGCACGGCGCGCGCACTGGCCGGCCTCTACGGCGCCGCGGCGACCGGCGGGAGCGAAATAGGTTTCACCCCAGAGATTTTCGATGCGCTGATCGCGCCGCCGCGCGATCCGTCAGGCGGCACCCGGGACAAGGTGATGCGCGCCGAGATCGCCTACGCACTGGGCCTCTGCAAGCCGATCCCGACGTTCGCCTTCGGCTCGTCGGGCAAGGCGTTCGGCACCCCCGGCTTCGGTGGCTCGTTCGGTTTCGCCGACCCCGACACCGGCGTGGGCTTCGGCTACGTGATGAACCGGCTGGGCTTCCATCTGGTCAGTGATCCCCGCGAACTGGCCATCCGCCAGGCACTCTTCTACGACGTCCTGGGCGCCCGGTTGCAGAACTAGCTGCCGGACCAGGGCCGCCGAAACTGAGCTTGTGTGCCAATTCCGCGACGAAAGTGGCACACAAGCTCATTCTCGGCGGACACAAAAAGGGAGCCCCGGCCGAAGGCCGAGACTCCCTTTTCGCGAAACAGTTACAGCTCGGTCGCGCTACCACCAGCAGCGGTGATCGCCTCGCGGGCGCTACCGCTGAACTTGTTGGCGGTGACGTCGACCTTGACAGCCAGCTTGCCGTCGCCGAGCACCTTGACCAGGGTGTTCTTGCGAACCAGGCCCGCGGCCACCAGCTCGTCCACACCGACGGTGCCGCCCTGCGGGAACGCCTTGGCGAGGTCGCCGACGTTCACCACCGCGTACTCCGTGCGGAAGCGGTTGCGGAAGCCCTTGAGCTTCGGCAGACGCATGTGGATCGGCATCTGGCCACCCTCGAACGTCACGGGGACGTTCTTGCGGGCCTTGGTGCCCTTGGTACCACGACCAGCGGTCTTACCCTTGGAGCCCTCACCACGACCGACGCGGGTCTTGGCCTTCTTGGACCCCGCGGCCGGCTTGAGGTCGTGCAGCTTGATGACGCTCATTTACGCCTCCTCAACCGTGACGAGGTGGTTGACCACCGCGAGCAGACCACGGGTCTGCGCGTTGTCCTCGCGAACGACGGACTGGCGGATCTTGCGCAGTCCCAGCGTCCGCAGGCTCTCGCGCTGCTTCCACCGGGCACCCACGGTGCCACGCACCTGGGTGATCTTCAGTTCAGCCATGATTATGCCGATCCTTCACGCGCTGCCGAGGCGGCGAGCGCTTCTGCCTCACGCCGGGCCCGCAGCATGCCGGCCGGCGCAACATCTTCGATGGGCAGGCCACGACGGGCCGCCACTTCCTCCGGACGCTGCAGCTGCTTCAGCGCGGCAACGGTGGCGTGCACCACGTTGATCGCGTTGTCGCTGCCCAGCGACTTGGCCAGGATGTCGTGCACGCCGGCGCACTCCAGCACCGCGCGAGCCGCACCACCAGCGATGACACCGGTACCCGGGCTGGCCGGACGCAGCATCACGACACCGGCAGCAGCCTCACCCTGAACCGGGTGCACGATGGTGCCACCGATCAGCGGGACGCGGAAGAAGCCCTTGCGAGCCTCCTCGACACCCTTGGCGATGGCGGCCGGAACTTCCTTGGCCTTGCCGTAGCCGACGCCCACCATGCCGTGGCCGTCGCCGACGATCACCAGCGCGGTGAAGCTGAAGCGCCGACCACCCTTGACCACCTTCGAAACGCGGTTGATGGTGACAACGCGCTCGATGTAGTTGCTCTTCTCACCGCGGTCGTCGCCGCGACCACGGCCACCGCGGTCATCGCGGCGACCACGGCCGTCGCGGTCACCACGACCGCCACGGTTGTCCTGCGCCGAAGCGGCGCCAGCCTGCTCGGCCATCATGCAGTCCTTCCGGTCATCTTCAAGTAAGTCATTAGAACGTCAACCCGCCTTCACGAGCGGCGTCCGCGAGAGCGGCGATCCGGCCGCCGTAGCTGTAGCCACCGCGGTCGAAAACGACCTCGGAGATGCCGGCAGCCTTGGCGCGCTCGGCGATCAGCTGACCCACGCGGGTGCTGACGGCCTTCTTGTCACCGTCGACGGCACGCACGTCGGCCTCGATGGACGACGCGGCGGCCAGCGTGGTGCCGGTCAGGTCGTCGATCACCTGGACGTGGATGTGCCGCGAGGAGCGGTTGACCATCAGGCGCGGACGCTCGGCGGTGCCGGCGACCTTCTTGCGCAGACGGGCGTGACGACGCAGACGCGCCACCCGACGGGTCTCAGAGATGTTCTGGCCCAACGGCTTACGCTTGTCAGTCTCAGTGTTGGCCATTGCTACTTACCTGTCTTTCCGACCTTGCGGCGGATCTGCTCACCCTCGTAGCGAATGCCCTTGCCCTTGTACGGGTCGGGGCGACGCAGGCGGCGGATGACTGCCGAGATCTGGCCGACTTTCTGCTTGTCGATGCCGGACACCGAGAACTTCGTCGGGGTCTCGACTGCGAACGTGATGCCCTCGGGGGCCTCGATCAGCACCGGGTGGCTGTAGCCGAGCGCGAACTCCAGGTTCGAGCCCTTGGCCTGCACGCGGTAACCGACGCCGAAGATTTCCATCTTGGTGGTGTAGCCCTGCGTCACACCGGTCACCAGGTTGGCGATCAGGGTGCGGGACAGTCCGTGCAGCGAGCGGTTGCGACGCTCGTCGTTCGGACGGGTGACCACGATGGCACCTTCGTCATTGCGCGACACCTCGAGCGGCTCAGCGACATCCAGCGTCAGGGTGCCCTTGGGGCCCTTGACCGCGACGTTCTGGCCGTCGATGGTCACATCGACACCGGCCGGCACAACGACCGGCTGCTTACCAATACGCGACATGTTTTCTGCCCCCTACCAGACGTAAGCGAGGACTTCGCCGCCCACGCCCTGTCGAGCTGCCTGGCGGTCGGTGAGCAGGCCGGAGGACGTGGAGATGATCGCCACGCCCAGGCCACCCAGAACCCGCGGCAGGTTGGTGGATTTCGCGTACACCCGCAGACCGGGCTTGGACACCCGGCGGAGGCCGGCGATGCTGCGCTCGCGGCTCGGGCCGTACTTGAGGGACACAACGAGGCTCTTGCCCACGCGGGCGTCCTCGGTGCGGTAGTCAGTGATGTAACCCTCCTTCTTGAGGATCTCGGCGATGTTCGCCTTGATCTTCGAGTGGGGCAGGGTCACCTCGTCGTGGTACGCCGAGTTGGCGTTGCGCAGACGTGTCAAGAAGTCTGCGATCGGATCCGTCATTGTCATGACAGCGTTGATCAACCTTTCTCGCTGCGGTTCCCATACATCACGCCCGTGCCGGTCCCACCTTGCGGTGGCTCGGCACGTCACATCGTGGGCCTGCTACGAAGTGTTTTCCCTTATCTGACCGGGGTCGGTCAGGGGTCGTGCATCAGTAGTGCAATCCAGCTTCGGAAGGCACATGCCGATCGGCCATTGGACGAAAACGCCCATGGCAACCTGCCCAGTGTAGACAATGCGCAGCTCAGGGCCAAATCCGCGCTTTCGCGAGCTCGCGCAGCCAGTTCGTGCCACGAATGTGCATCCAGATCACCGGATCCACACTTTTTGCGATCCCTGCGCACATTCACGAAGTCGCCTCACCACGTGGCGCGGCGAATGTGCACAGAGACCGCGGATCCGCTGTTCTGGACGATCTGTGTGCACGCTCGACGAGCCGCGCGCCCCGCAGAACGCAAAAGCCGCCCCGGTCACCAGGACCGGGGCGGCTTTCTACAGCGTCATGAGACGGGCAGAGTCACCAGCTGGACTTCTGCACGCCGGGCAGCTCGCCGGCGTGGGCCATCTCCCGCAGGCAGATTCGGCACAGGCCGAACTTGCGGAACACCGAGTGCGGGCGACCGCACTTGTTGCAGCGGGTGTAGCCACGCACCGCGAACTTCGGCTTCTTGTTGGCCTTGTTGACCAGAGCCTTCTTTGCCATTGTCAGTTCTCCTTGAACGGGAAGCCCAGGGCCCGCAGCAACGCACGGCCTTCGTCGTCAGTGGTGGCCGAGGTGACGACCGTGATGTCCATGCCGCGGGGGCGGTCGATCGAGTCGACGTCGATCTCGTGGAACATCGACTGCTCGTTGAGGCCGAAGGTGTAGTTGCCGCTGCCGTCGAACTGCTTGGCCGACAGACCGCGGAAGTCGCGGATACGGGGCAGAGCGATGGAGATCAGGCGGTCCAGGAACTCCCACATGCGGTCGCCACGCAGGGTGACGCGGCAGCCGATCGGCATGCCCTCACGCAGCTTGAACTGCGCGATGGACTTGCGGGCCTTGCGGATTTCCGGCTTCTGGCCGGTGATCAGCGTCAGGTCGTTGACCGCGCCGTTGATCAGCTTGGCGTCGCGGGCGGCGTCACCGACACCCATGTTGACGACAACCTTGACCACGCCGGGGATCTGCATGACGTTGGCGTAGTTGAATTCATTGTTGAGCGCGTCGCGGATCTCTTCGCGGTAACGCGTCTTCAGCCGGGGCTGAGTGTTTTCCACAGTGGTCATCTCAGATGTCCTTGCCATTGCGCTTAGAGATACGGACCTTCTTGCCGCTCTCCTCATCGACGCGGTAGCCGATGCGGGTCGCGTTGCCGTCGGAGTCGACCACCATCACGTTGGAAACGTGGATCGGCGCCTCCTGGGTGACGATGCCACCCGACGATGCACCGCGCTCGTTCTGCGACTGCGCAGTGTGCTTCTTGATCCGGTTGACGCCCTCAACGAGCACCTTGTTGCGGGTCGGGTAGGCCTCGATGACCTTGCCCTTGGCACCCTTGTCCTTGCCGGCGATGACCAGCACGGTGTCGCCCTTGTGCACCTTCATCACAAAACCTCCGGGGCCAGCGAGACGATCTTCATGAACTTCTTCTCGCGCAGTTCGCGACCGACCGGCCCGAAGATGCGGGTACCGCGGGGGTCATTGTCGTTCTTGATGATGACGGCGGCGTTCTCGTCGAACTTGATGTAGCTGCCGTCCGGCCGGCGGCGCTCCTTGACGGTGCGCACGACGACGGCCTTGACCACGTCACCACGCTTGACGTTGCCGCCCGGGATGGCGTCCTTGACGGTCGCCACGATGATGTCGCCGATGCCGGCGTAGCGCCGCGACGAGCCACCGAGCACGCGGATGCAAAGGATTTCCTTTGCGCCCGTGTTGTCGGCGACCTTGAGTCGCGATTCCTGCTGAATCACTCGATCTCCTGACCTGGGTTTTGTATGCACGCCAGATACCGACCTGGACGTGCGCGGTCTTGTTGTCCAAAGGCACGCGAGGTCACGTGATGACCGGGGTCTGCCCTGGGCAACCCTTACATAGTAGGCGAGCAGCCATAACGCTCCAAATCGCTGCTCAACCAGCCTTGAAAACAACGAAATGGTCGCTGCCGTTCGTCGGCAGCGACCATTCGTCGGTCTCGAACAGGTGGCGGTCAGCCCCCGATGCCCCAGCCCAGGACCCGCGAGGTCAGCAGCACCAGCGCCAGTGACACCGTCGCCACCACGACCAGGCCGATCACCGCGACGACGAGCGGGCGCCAGCCGGTCCGCGCGATCTGCCGGAAGTCGGTGGACAGCCCGACGCCCGCGAAGGTCAGCAGGAACGCCCACTTGGACACCGCGGCCAGGTTCGCGATCTGTCCCTTGCTCAACAGCCCGGCGGTGACGACGGCCGAGACCGCGAGGAAGCCGAGCACGAACTTCGGGAACTTCTGCCAGACGAACGCGGCCTTGGCACGCACGCCGGAGGCGACGGCGTCGGCCTCTCCCCTGGCGGCCCAGTAGATGGCGAAACCGAGGACGACGAAACCGATCAGCGCGTTGCGCACCGACTTCACGAGGACGGCAGTCTTGCCGGCCTCGTCGGAGAACAGGTAGCCGGTGGCCGTGGTCTCGGCGGTGTTGTCGACCGCGAGGCCGGCCCACAATCCGAACTCGTGGTCGGTCAGCCCGATGGCGTGCCCCAGCGGCGGCAGCACGAACAGTGCGACGGCGCCGAGGGCCAGGATCGACGCGATCGCGTAGCTGACGTCGGAGTTGCGGGCCCGGATGGCGCCCTTGGCCGCGATGATCGCCGACACGCCGCAGATCGATGTCCCGATGGCCAGCAGTGAGCCGAGCTTGCCGGACAGTCCGAACCACCGAGCCGCGGCGAGAATGATCGCGCCCGCGACGGTCATGTCGATCAGGATCTGCACCAGGCTGGTGGCGCCGAGCTTGAGGACGTCGCCGAGGACGAACCGCGCGCCCAACAGGACGATGCCGACCTTGAGCCAGAATTCGTACGTGGCCACGCCTGGACGGAAAATCCGGTGCAGCCCAACAGTATTGGTGATGATCAACCCGAAAACGATGGCCCACAGCACGTATTCGATGTCGGGCACGTGCCAGTGCTGCTGCTTGGCCAGCGCCAGCCAGCCGATCTGGGCATATTTTCCGGCCAGGCCCACCGCGATCAGCAGCAGCAGACCGGGCACGTAGTCGAGGAACCTGCGGGCGCCCGTGGATTCGGTGTGATCGCCCGATTCGACGTGGTCGGCGGTGTCAGCCGCATCGACGGTCATCGCGTCACCAGCCGATCTTCGGCAGGACGCCGGCCACGGCCAGTGCCGTCACGGCCAGCCCCAAAATCGTTGCCCACCAATCAGTCCCGACGCGGCTTATCCAGCCTTGCGTCGCGTCACTCTCTGTCATCACGCCTCTCCCGTCACCGATGTTGGGCTCATGGTGGCGGGTGCCGCGCCGCGTGCACAGGGATCTGCTCGCGCTGAATCTGAACGGACCCGCGGGTCAGCCGAGGACCGCGTGCGCCAGCCGCGTCAGCGCACCGCTGATCTGCGCGACGGACAGGCCACGGTCGCGTTGATGCAGGAAGTTCTCGGCAGCCAGCGGCGCCAGCAGGATGTCGACGAGCGCATCCGGGTCGGCGACGTCGGCCTGCACCAGCAGGGCGCGCACGTGGGCGGCCCAGAAACCGTAGGCCCCGGTGCCGAAGCGGGCGCCGCCGACCTCGGCGCCGAGCGCGAGATCCGCGTGCCGGTCGAGCAGGTCGACCATGGCGGCATAGAAGGCCGAAAGTCGTTCGGCGGGAGCAGCTCCCGGCCCGAGCGGGGGTTCTCCGGAGATCAGTTGGCGCTGCAGGGCGCGTTCATGTTCGTCGAGCAGCGCGACGGCGATGGCCGCGGTGTTGGGGTAACGCCGGTACAGCGTGCCGCGCCCGACGCCGGCCGCGGTGGCGATGTGTTCCATCGTGACGGTGCGCGGGTCACGAGCGGCGAAGACGTCCGCGGCCGCGGCCAGGATCCGGGCGCGGTTGCGCGCGGCATCGGCGCGCTCGGCGCCGGCGTCGTCACCGCCGAGCAGGTCCGCGCCGATATCCACCACTGCACGATAACTCACGTCCGGAATAAGTGGACACATTGTCCGGTTGTCTGCATCATTAACCGGACACTGTGTCCACTTTGAGAGGATCGCCATGACCACGCTGCTTCACCTGGATGCCAGCGCCCGCAACCCATCGATCAGTCGGCAGGTCAGCGCCGCGTTCGCGCGGGCCTGGCGCGCGGCGGCACCCGGCGGGACCTACCGCTACCGCGACGTCGCGGCCGACCCCGTGCCGTTCATCGACGCCGGCTGGACCGAGATCTGCGATGCGGCACTTGCCGCCGGCGTCACCGACCTCGACGAGCTGGCCGACCTGGCACGCACCCCCGCCCAATCCGCGGCCTGGGCCGTCGTCGAACCGCTACTGGCCGAATTGCGCTCGGCCGACGTCGTGCTGATCGGCACGCCGATGTACAACTATTCGATTCCGGCCGCCCTGAAGGCCTGGCTGGACCAGGTGACGTTTCCGCGAATGTCGTTGGCACCCAGGCGGTTCGTGGTCGCCACCGCACGGGGTGGCGCCTACTCGCCGGGCTCGCCCAAGGCGGCCTTCGACTATCAGGAGCGGTTCCTGCGCGACTTCTTCGCCGGGCATTTCGCCGTCACCGACACCGTTTTCATCAACGCCGAACTGGCCAACTCCCGGGTGGATCCGACGCTCGCCCAGTTCCGGAACGGGCACGACGCATCCCTGGCGGCCGCGCTGAGCACCGCCCGCGCGTTGGCTGCGGAGTATGCGAAATGAACTGGCTCATCCTCGCTTTGGCCGGCGGCGTGGAGATCGCCTGGTCGCAGAGCATCAAACCGACCGACGGATTCACCCGCCTGCTACCGACGGTCATCTGCGTTGTCGTCGGCGCGTTGTCGGTGTACCTGTTGTCGCTGGCGATGCGGACGCTGCCGGTGGGCACCGCCTACGCGGTGTTCACCGGCATCGGCGCGGTGGGTGCCATCGCCATCGGAGTGCTGGTCCACAAGGATCCGCTGAACATCGGCCGGGCGGTGGCCTTGTCGATGATCGTCGGCGGAATCATGTTGGCGCGCTTGACCAATCCCGAGTAGTGAGCGCCGGCCCCGCTCAGCCCATCCGGATACCGAAATCCCCCAGCAGCACCGGCTTTGCCGCATCGAGCCCCTTCGAACCAGCGGGTCCCTGCAACTGCAGCGCGATGAGGTAGTCCCCGTTGTTGGTCCACACATGCACGATGCGGTCGACGTAATCGCTGCCGGAGCCGGGCTTGTCGGCAAGCACACCCATCAGCTTCTGCCCGCTGTAACCGCACAATTCGTCGGGCAGGATGCTGACGCTGTTGAATTCGTGGCCCGCGGTGCGCGCGTCGGCGTATCCCTGGAACGCCGCGGCGGCATCCTGCGGCGTGGGAGTGATCTTCACGGTTCCGGTCAGGCCGTCGGGGCCCGTCAGGTTCAGCCCGACATCACCGGACGGCGGCGCGCCCGGACTGAATCCGTCGGGCACCGCGACGACGACGGTCGGCGACCCGGGTGCTCCGGTGGACGCGGTCATCGTCTGCGCGGGCGGGCTCGGCGGGTCGCAGACCTGCTCCCCGGCCGCGACAGGGCGTTTGGTGGTCTCGACCACTCCGTACGTCGGCAGGTCGGGCATCTTCGACCCGGATGCCGCCGTCGACGTCGACGTCGACGACGGAGCAGACGTACTGGTCGTGGTGGTGGTGCCGTCGGGTTTGGTTGTAGTGGTGGGCTTCTCGTCGGTCTTACCGCCGCAGGCTCCCAACAGCACCGCCGCCGACATCGCGGCGGTGCACCGGATGATCGGTCCGCTCATCTCAGTCCCCTAGTCCTTGCAGAACGCCTTGGCCAGTTCCTGTTCGACGTCAAGATACGGCGTACCGGAGATGTCGACGACGACTTTGGCGATGGTGCCGCCGACGAAGGGAAACGGGGCCCGGTAGCGGTTCGACACCGGCTGGCCCGCGTTGCGCCCGACCGCGACGCCGCCGCCGGCGAGGCCGAAGGTGCCCGGGTGGGCGCGGATATCCGGGCGGGTTGCCACCACCGCGTCGTCGATGCGCAGCTCGACGGTGCCGAGCGGAGTGTGACTCCCCGCCACGGTGCCGGTGCGGTCGTAGTGGACGCCGAACACGTGCCGCCCCAAGGGCAACGGATCGAGCGCGGACACCACCTGCTCGTCTTCGCCCATGAAGTTGTAGACGTACTGCAGCCGGCCGTCCTGGACGAACAGCACATGTCCGCCGTGGCCGGCGCCCTGCTTGAAGAGCACCCCTTCGGCGGCCGCCGATTCGACGTCGACCTCGGCCAGTACCGAGAACGACTGTCCCCGCAGTTCGACGCCGGCGCCGATGCCCACCTCGGCGGTGCCCGGGTAGTAGGTGAAGGTCTGGCGGTCGCGCATCAGGTAGGGGCGGTCCCGCAGCAGCGTCTCGAACACGTTGAGGTCCGCCAGCGGCAGGCCGTTGTACTTGGCCGCCTCGGCGAACCAGAGTTCCTGCATTTCAGCGAGTTTCGTCGGATTCTCCGCGGCGAGGTCGTGGCACTGGCTGCGGTCGGACGCGATGTGGAACAACTCCCAGCGGTCCTTGTCGAAGTGCGACCACCCCGACGGCGTGGCGGCGTGCACCGTGCCCGCGAACCAGCCGTCGTGCCAGATGCCCCGCGTGCCCAGCATCGCGTAGAACTGCGTCGCCTTGCCGGTGCCGGCCGCCGAATCTTCCAGGGCTGCTTTGAAACTCACTCCTTCGAGCGGCCGCTGCGGCACGCCGCGCACCTCGGTCGGTGGTTCGATGTCCAGCAGGTCGTAGACGGTCGGGGTGATGTCGGCGACGTTGACGTAGTTGTCGCGCACTTCGCCGTGTGCGGCGATTCCGTTGGGCCAGCTGATGATTGCGGTGTCGGCAATACCGCCCTCGTGCGAGGCGTAGCGCTTGAAAAGCTTGTAGGGCGTGTTGAAGGCCATCGCCCAGCCGATCGGATAGTGGTTGTAGGTGTCCGGCGAACCGAGGGTGTCGAAGTACCGCATGCTCTCTTCGACGGTGTCGATGTAGCCGTTGAAGAATTTGTTCTCGTTGACCGAGCCGTTGGGGCCACCTTCTCCGCTGGCCCCGTTGTCGGAGATGACGACGATGAGGGTGTTGTCCAGCTGGCCCGACTCCTCCAGGTAGTCGAGAATCCGCCCGATCTGCGCGTCGGTGTACGACAGGAAGCCGGCGAACACCTCGGCCATGCGGGCGAACAGCCGCTTCTCGTCGTCGCTCAGTCCGTCCCAGGGCCGCACCGTGTCCTGCAGCGGCCACGGCTCACCGTTCGGGCCCTTGACGTCCAGATAGGGATTCATGGGCGAGAGCTCGGTGTCGGGCGGCACGATGCCGAGGCGCTTCTGGTTCTCGAGCACCAGGTCGCGGTAGGCCTCGTAGCCCATGTCGAACTTTCCGGCGTATTTGTCGGCCCAATCCTTGAAGACATGGTGCGGCGCATGACCCGCGCCCGGACAGACGTACGAGAACCAGGGCTTGTCCGGGGCGATGACCTTGGCGTCCCGGATGAACTCGATGGTCTTGTCCGCCAGGTCTTTTGACAGGTGATAGCCCTCTTCGGGCGTGGCCGGTGGCGCGACGGGATGGTTGTCGTAGACCAGTTCGGGGTACCACTGGTCGGTCTCGCCGCCCATGAATCCGTAGAAGCGTTCGAAGCCGCGCGACAGCGGCCAGTGCCGTTTGGTGGACGCGAGGTTCGACTCCTCCAGCGGCGTCAGGTGCCATTTGCCGACGCAGTAGGTGTTCCAGCCCCGCTCGGCCAACACCTCGGACAGCAGTGCGGTCTCAAAAGGGATGCGGCCGTGGCAGTTCGGGAAGCCGTCGGTGAATTCCTCGATGGTGGCCATGCCGACCGAGGTGGCGTTGCGTCCGGTCAGCAGCGAGGCCCGCGTCGGCGAACACAGGGCGGTGGTGTGGAACTGCGACAGCCGCACCCCCTTGTCGGCGATGCGGCGCATGGCCGGCATGTCGACGAGGCCGCCGAAGCAGTCCCAGGTCGCGATGCCGGTGTCATCCCAGACGAGGTACAGCACATTGGGTGCGCCGGCCGGGGCGGTCGGCGCGGCGTATGGAGTCCAGTCGGGCTCCGAGTCGCGGATGTCGAGTTTGATCGTGCCCTGGAATTCAGTTGCCATGACGCCTCGTCCCGGTCTGCGCGCGCCGAACTCGGCGGTCGCCCGGAGATTACACCCGGGAGCCGAGGCCCGCCCGCGATATTGACGTTCACGACGAGCTGCCGACTGCGGCCTATGGCAGCACCACCCGCCCGACCATGTCGCCGGGCAATGCATCCGTAGCGCGGCCCACCGGCTCAACCGTCACGCCCAGCGCCGTCGCCCGCCCGATATCCGGCACCATCACGGTGCGCAGATCACGCATGGCCGGCCCGGCGGCCACCGGAACCCCGTCCTTCATCAGCCACACCTGATAGGCCATGCCCGGTGGCGGCGCAGCAGCCCCGTCGAACATCAACATCCCGTCGCCACGCTCCCGTGAATACACGACGGTCGCGGTCCCGCCCGAGCGCAGGGCCGTGGACACGCTGCGGACGTCGGGCGCCGTCATGACCTGTTCGGCGACCGGCGGTGCGGGCGGCGGGCGCAGCATCCAGCCCGCCGCGAACGCGCTCCCGCCGACGGCGAGCACCGCCGCTGCGACCAGAACCGCATTACGCCAACGACGTTCGTGAGCCTGACTCCGGTTGCCGTGCAGCACAGCAGCTCTCAGCGCCGCCGGTGGCGGCACGGCCGTGGCGTCCGACAGGGTCACGAGCGTCTCGCGGGCCTCGGCCACCTGACTGCGGAACGCCTCCGCCACGGCGTCGGGCGCCGTGGCCAGCCGCCGCTCGATCTCGGCACGTTCCGCGTCGGTGACGGCATCGAGCGCATACGGCACCGCCAACTCCAGCAGATCGAATTCGGACGAATCGGTCATGGTGTCCCCAGACAATCACGGAGCTTGCGTAGCCCTTCGCGCATCCGCGATTTCACGGTGCCGAGATTTCACGGTGCCGAGACTCGTGGCCAGTCGCTCGGAGACCTGCGCGTAGGTCAGGCCGTCGTAATAGGCCAACTCGATCGCCGCACGCTGCGGATCAGTGAGAGCGCCGAGGCAGCCCACCACGCGCCGACTGTCGTCACCCCGTACCGCCGCCTCCGCCACCACATCGGACGGTCGATCGAGATGCGTTGTGCCGTAGTCCCATTCACGACGACGGCTCGCCGCTTCCGCGCGTACCCGATCGACCGCCCGGCGGTGCGCCAGCGTCAGCACCCAGGCCACCGCCGAACCCTCGGCGGGGTCGTAACCGGCAGCCGCGCGCCACACCTGTGCGTACACCTCCTGCGTCGTCTCCTCGCTGTAGCCCGGATCGCGCAGCACCCGCAGGATCAGGCCGAACACCCGGGCACACGTCGCGTCATAGAACGACGCGAACGCGTCGGCATCCCCTTCGGCGACACGCTCCAGCAAGGCACCGAGATCGGGGGCGTGCTCAGACGATACGGCCATCGTCGAGCAGCCTAGCCTCACCCGTCAGTGCTTCGCCTGCGCCAGCAGCTCACGGATCATGCCTTCGGTGACGTCGTAGTCACCCTCGCCGAACTTGAGGTGGCGGACGACGCCGGCGTCGTCGATCAGGTAGCTCGCCGGCCAGTACTGGTTCTGGTAGTTGTTCCAGGTGTCGTACGAGTTGTCCAGGGCGACCGGATACTTGATGTGCAGATCTGCCGCACCCTTGATGACGCCGGCGCGGTCGTGTTCGAACTGGTATTCCGGCGTGTGCACGCCGATCACGGTGAAGCCCTGGTCCTTGTAGCGGTCGTACCAACCGGTGACGTGCTCGATGGCACGCTGGCAGTTGATGCAGGTGTAGGTCCAGAAGTCGACGAGAACCACCTTGCCGCGCAAGGCTTTCAGGTCCAGCGGGGCGTCACCCGGGGTGTTGAACCAGCTGTCGATGCCGACGATGTCCGGCGCGGTACCGCAGTCCTGCAGGACGGTCGCGCCCTCCGCACAGTTCGACAGGCCGACGCCGGCCGGCGCGATTCGGGCCTGCAGTGTCGCGGTGTAGTCGGGAATCTTCCGCTGGACCGTGGCGGGCACATTCAGCGCCAGCGCCACCGCGGCGACCAGCATGACCACCCCGGCACCAACCCGGACCTGCCGCTGCCGCTGCTGAAATGCCTTGACCCGCTCGGCAACTCGCTGACCACCCACCGCGAACAGCAGCAACGGCAGTGCGGTGCCGACCGCGAACGACGCGGTCAGGGCCACGGTATCGAGCCCGATACGGCCGGTCGCACCGGCCACCACGATCGCCGCCAGCACGGGTCCCGCGCACGGCGCGTAGAGCACACCCAACGCCAGGCCGAGCCCGAAACCCTTGCGGTTGCCGGCGATGTCACGTTGCGGCAGGCGTGCGAACGGCGCTTCCAGCAGGCGTTCGACGCGCGGGAAGATCAGGCCGACACCGATGGCCGTGAGCGCCACCAGACCGACCCAGCGGATGATGTCGGCCGGCAGGTGCAATTGCTGCAGCACGACGGTGCCGAGCAGGGTCACGACGCTGAAGCTCAGCACCAGCCCGGCGACCACCCGGTAGGGCGCGCGGCTGGTACCGGAAAACAGGACCACGGGCAGGACCGGCAGGATGCACGGCGAGATACCGGTGATCAGCCCGCCGAGGAATCCGATGAGGACGAGTGTGTACATGTCCCGTATTCGGAGCCGACGCCGATCCGGATTGGGTTGCGACGCACAAATTTCCCACCGAACAGGCGCCGAACACAAAACTGCCCCTCTTCCGGAGAAGAGGGGCAGTTTCGATGTCTGTCGAAAGCCTTACTTGGCCTTCTCGAGCACCTCGACCAGACGCCAGCGCTTGGTGGCCGACAGCGGACGGGTCTCCATCAGCGAGACGCGGTCGCCGATACCGGCATCGCCGTTCTCGTCGTGCGCCTTGACCTTGGTGGTGGTCCGGATGATCTTCCCGTAGAGCGGGTGGCTCTTGCGGGATTCCAGCTCGACCACGATGGTCTTTTCCATCTTGTCGGACACCACGTAACCGATGGCGGTCTTGCGGCTGCCACGCTCGGTCTCGGTGGCCGGCGTGTGCTTGGGGCCTTTAGTTTCTGCCATGACTAATCCTTACCAACCGGCCCGGACGCCAGGCCCAACTCGCGTTCGCGCAGAACGGTGTAGACCCGCGCGATCTCCTGCCGCACGGTACGCAGCCGGCGGTTGTTCGACAGCTGACCGGTGGCCATCTGGAAGCGAAGGTTGAACAGCTCTTCCTTCGACTCGCGCAGACGCGTGGTCAGCTCTTCCTCGGTGAGCTCACGCAGTTCACCAGGCGTAACTCCAACTGCCATCAGAACTGCTCCTCTCGAGTCACGATGCGTGCCTTGATCGGCAGCTTGTGGATGGCGCGGGTCAGCGCCTCCCGGGCGATCTTCTCGTCGGGGTAGCTGAGCTCGAAGAGCACGCGACCCGGCTTGACGTTGGCGACCCACCACTCCGGCGAACCCTTACCGGAACCCATGCGGGTTTCGGCAGGCTTCTTGGTCAGCGGGCGGTCCGGGAAGATGTTGATCCAGACCTTGCCGCCACGCTTGATGTGCCGGTTGATGGCGATACGAGCGGACTCGATCTGCCGGTTGGTGATGTAGGCGTGGCCCAGGGCCTGGATGCCGTAGTCACCGAAGCTGACCGAGGTGCCGCCGCTGGCGATACCGCGCTGCTCCGGGTGGTGCTGCTTGCGGTGCTTGACCTTGCGGGGAATCAGCATGCTTAGCTCTCCGTTGCTTCCGACGGCGCATCGCCGGCGGGGGCCTCAACAGCGACGTCCACAGCGCGGCCGGCCTCGGTGCTGGTCGCCGTGGTGCCCGACGAACCGCTGCGACGCGGACGGGTACCGGACGGACGATCCCGACGGGGACGGTCGGCGGCGGGAGCGGCGGCGGCGAGCTCACGCTTGCCACCGACGATGTCGCCCTTGTAGATCCACACCTTCACGCCGATACGGCCGAATGTGGTCTTGGCCTCGTACAGGCCGTAATCGATGTCGGCGCGCAGCGTGTGAAGCGGCACGCGACCTTCGCGGTAGAACTCCGAGCGGCTCATCTCAGCACCACCGAGGCGGCCCGAGCACTGCACCCGGATGCCCTTGACGTTGGGCTGACGCATGGCCGACTGGATGGCCTTGCGCATGGCACGACGGAACGCGACACGGTTGCTCAGCTGCTCGGCGACACCCTGCGCCACCAGCTGGGCGACGCCCTCGGGGCTCTTGACCTCGAGGATGTTCAGCTGAACCTGCTTGCCGGTCAGCTTCTCCAGGTCGGCGCGGATGCGGTCGGCCTCGGTGCCACGGCGACCGATGACGATGCCCGGACGTGCGGTGTGGATGTCCACCCGGACGCGGTCACGCGTGCGCTCGATCTGCACGTCGGCGATGCCGGCGCGCTCCAGGCCGGTGGCCAGCAGCTTGCGGATGGCGACGTCTTCCTTGACGTAGTCCGCGTACTGCTTGTCGGCGTACCAACGGGACTTCCATTCGGTGGTGATACCGAGGCGGAAGCCGTGCGGGTTGATTTTCTGGCCCACTACTCCGAGCCTCCCTTCGTCTCGGTCTTGGCAGCCGCGGCCTTGCTGCCCTGCGCACGACGAGCGCGGGCGGCACCGGCCGTTGCGCCCTTCGAGCCCTTGTTCTTGGCGGGACGGCTCTCGACGACCACGGTGATGTGGCTGGTGCGCTTGCGGATCCGGTACGCACGCCCCTGGGCGCGCGGCCGGATGCGCTTGGCGGTCGGGCCTTCGTCGGCGAAGACCGTGGCGACCACGAGGGTCGTCGGGTCCAGGCCCTCGTTGTTCTGCGCGTTGGCGGCAGCGCTGGCGATCACCTTGGCGACCGGCTCGCTGGCAGCCTGCGGTGCCCACCGCAGGATGTCGAGCGCCTCTTCGACGCTCTTGCCACGGACCAGGTCGATGACCCGGCGGGCCTTGCTCGCCGACACACGCACGAAGCGCGCCTTGGCGCTCGCGGACGGGTATTCAGTAACGGTAGTCATTAGCGGCGCTTGCTCTTCCGGTCGTCCTTGATGTGACCCTTGAAGGTCCGCGTCGGGGCGAACTCGCCGAGCTTGTGCCCGACCATCGCCTCGCTGACGAACACCGGCACGTGCTTGCGACCGTCGTGGACGGCGAAGGTGTGACCGATGAAGTCGGGGATGATGGTCGACCGACGGGACCAGGTCTTGATGACCTGCTTGGTGTTCTTCTCGTTCTGCGCGTCGACCTTCTTCAACAGATGGTCGTCGACGAACGGACCCTTCTTGAGGCTACGAGGCATCGTCTATTCCTTTCCGGCCTAGCGCTTCTTGCCGGTGCGCCGGCGGCGGACGATGAGCTTGTCGCTCGGCTTGTTCGGCTTGCGGGTGCGGCCCTCGGGCTTGCCCCACGGGCTCACCGGGTGACGACCACCGGAGGTCTTACCCTCACCACCACCGTGCGGGTGGTCAACCGGGTTCATCACGACACCACGGACGGTCGGGCGCTTGCCCTTCCACCGCATACGGCCGGCCTTACCCCAGTTGATGTTCGCCTGCTCGGCGTTGCCGACCTCGCCGACGGTGGCGCGGCAGCGCACGTCGACGCGACGGATTTCACCCGACGGCATACGCAGCGTGGCGTAGGCGCCTTCCTTACCGAGCAGCTGGATGCTGACACCGGCCGAGCGGGCCAGCTTGGCGCCGCCGCCCGGACGCAGCTCCACGGCGTGGATGACGGTACCTGCCGGGATGTTGCGCATCGGCAGGTTGTTGCCCGGCTTGATGTCGGCGTTGGGGCCCGACTCGACAACGTCGCCCTGCTTGAGGTCCTTGGGGGCGATGATGTAGCGCTTCTCGCCGTCCACGAAGTGGAGCAGCGCGATGTTGGCGGTGCGGTTCGGGTCGTACTCGATGTGCGCGACCTTGGCGTTGACGCCGTCCTTGTCATGGCGACGGAAGTCGATGACGCGGTAGGCACGCTTGTGACCGCCACCCTTGTGACGAGTCGTGATGCGGCCGTGCGCGTTACGACCACCAGTGCCGTGCAGCGGACGGATCAGCGACTTCTCCGGAGTCGAACGAGTGATCTCGGCGAAGTCGGAGACGCTCGAACCGCGACGACCCGGGGTCGTCGGCTTGTACTTGCGAATTCCCATTATCAGTTAATCCCTTAACTCCCGGCCGATCAGGCCGGAGCTCCGAACAGTTCGATCGGCTTGCTGCCGGCGGACAGGGTCACGATCGCGCGCTTGGTGCTCTTGCGCTGGCCGTAACCGGTGCGGGTGCGCTTGCGCTTGCCCTTGCGGTTCGCGGTGTTCACCGAGTCGACCTTCACGTCGAAGATCTTCTCGATAGCGATCTTGATCTGCGTCTTGTTGGACTCCGGCGCCACGATGAACGTGTACGTGTTGTCCTCGATGAGTCCGTAGGACTTCTCCGAGATGACCGGGGCCAGGATGATGTCGCGAGGATCAGTCACGGTAGCCATCAGGCCGACACCTCCTCTTTCGTGTTGGCGGTGATGTAGGCGTTGAGCGCCTCCACCGAGAACACCAGGTCGTCGGCGTTGAGCACGTCGTAGGTGTTCAGCTGATCCGGCGAGATCACGTGCACGCCAGGCAGGTTGCGGACGCTCTTGGCGCCGACCACATCGCTGCGGCCGATCACGACGAGCACCTTCTTGTTGTCGGTCAGCGACGACAGGAACGACTTGGCGCTCTTGGTCGACGGGTTCTGACCGGCCACCAGTTCGGTGATCGCGTGGATGCGCTCGTTGCGAGCCCGGTCCGACAGCGCGCTGCGCAGGGCAGCAGCGATCATCTTCTTCGGGGTCCGCTGGCTGTAGTCACGCGGCTGCGGGCCGTGGACGACGCCACCACCGGTGAACTGCGGGGCGCGGGTCGAACCCTGGCGGGCGCGGCCGGTGCCCTTCTGGCGGTACGGCTTCTTGCCACCACCGGACACCATGGCCCGGGTCTTGGTGGCGTGCGTGCCCTGGCGGGCAGCGGCCAGCTGGGCCGTCACCACCTGGTGCATCAGCGCGATGTTGGGCTCGACGTCGAACAGCGCGGCGGGCAGCTCGACAGAGCCGTCCTTCTTGCCGTCCGGGGTCTTGACGTCAATCTTGAGAGTCATTACTTCTCGCCTCGCTTAACTGCGGTGCGGACAACCACCAGTCCACCGTTGCGGCCCGGGATGGCGCCCTTGATGAGCAGCACACCGTTCTCGGCGTCGACCTTGTGAACCTTCAGGTTCTGGGTGGTGACGCGGTCGCTACCCATCCGGCCGGACATGCGGGTGCCCTTGAAGACACGGCCCGGGGTGGCGCAGCCACCGATCGAACCGGGACGACGGTGCACAGCCTGGGCACCGTGCGCGGCGCCCTGGCCCTTGAAGCCGTGGCGCTTCATGGTGCCGGCGAAGCCCTTGCCCTTGCTGGTGCCGGTCACGTCGACGTACGCGCCGTCGGCGAAGATCTCGGCGGTCAGCTCCTGGCCGACCTCGTACTCAGCAGCGGCGGCCTCGTCGTCGAGACGAAGCTCGGCCAGGTGCCGGCGCGGGTTGACGCCTGCGGCGGCGAACTGACCGGTGACCGGCTTGTTCACCTTGCGAGGGCTGATCTCGCCGTAGGCGAGCTGCACGGCGCTGTAGCCGTCGCGCTCGGTGGTGCGGATACGGGTCACCACGTTGGGGCCGGCCTTCACGACCGTGACCGGGACGACTTTGTTGTTCTCGTCGAACACCTGCGTCATGCCCAGCTTGGTGCCCAAAATGCCTTTGCGTGCCATTTTTCTGGGTCTCCTACTGGATGTTGACGTCGACGCTCGCCGGCAGATCGATGCGCATCAAGGCGTCAACGGTCTTCGGCGTGGGGTCGAGGATGTCGATAAGGCGCTTGTGGGTACGCATTTCGAAATGCTCCCGCGAGTCCTTGTACTTATGGGGAGACCGGATGACGCAGTACACGTTCTTCTCGGTCGGCAGCGGCACCGGGCCGACCACGCTTGCCCCCGTACGGGTGACCGTCTCAACGATCTTGCGCGCCGAGGCGTCAATCGCCTCGTGGTCGTAGGCCTTGAGCCTGATGCGGATCTTCTGTCCCGCCACGCTTCTCCTACCTAACTTTCACGGGCCCGTGCTCGGGCCTGGTCTTCAATACGCACGCATCGGGACACCCGATCGCGCGCGCTGGCTATGCCGCCGCTCTTTACGTTTCTGTGGTTCACCGACCCCCGCGCTCGGGCGTGTCGCCTTTGCGCACAGTCGTCCGCGTTGGAAATTCCATCGTGGGCGATGCTGGGACCGGATGCGCCCGAGATGGGCGCCGGTCGTATGCCCGCAGCGGGCGAACCCGGCGCAAGGCAACCCGAACAGTATGCCCCAGATCCGGGCTCGCTCCAAATCCGCTGCGGAGCCGTCCGGCGCGCCCGGGTTCTGCCGCCGGTCCTGCGGTGATTCCGCGGCGATCTTGCCTTGATCCTGCCGTGCCGGCGCGGAAGTTCGAGCGGATCGCGCCCTGGTTACAGAGTCAACGGAAGAGCCGTTGATCCCGCCGCAGCGGCGCAGAAATGCGAGTGGCCGGCGCCCCAGGTACAGAGTCAACGCGTATGCAGCCACGTCAGTGGTCGACCCTGTACTGGTGGCACAAAAGTGCGAGTGAGGAGCGCCCTGGGCACAGCCTCAACGCACGCCCGGCCGGCCCTCCCGTTGACCTGAACTGGCGCTGCAAAAGGGTGGGCGGACCGGGCCGCTGACCCAGAATTGGCGACGGCGCCTAACTTACTTTCAAGTAAGATCGAGGCATGTCGACACTGAGCCCCACCTACCGCGCCTGGAAGCAGCTCTCCGGACGACCCGGCGGCAGCCTCATGTTCTCCGCGGCCGCGATGGTGCGCGTGCCGTACTTCGCTTCGGTCCTGCCCCGCGTGGTGACGATGGAGCCGGGCTACGCCGAGGTGGCGGTGCCGAAGTGGTTCTTCGTCTACAACCATCTGCACACCGTGCACGCGATCGCATCGTGCAACGCCGCCGAGGCCGCCATGGGGATGGCGATGGAAGCGACGGTTCCGACGAGCCACCGCCGGATTCCCAAAGCCATGAACGTGCAGTACCTGGCGAAGGCCACCACGTCGCTGCGGGCGCACGCCCGGGTCGACGTCCCCGATTTCGAGACCCTGACGAAAGGCACCGACGTGGTCGTCTCGGTCTCGGTGGTCGACACCAGCGGCGAAGAGGTCGTGCACGCCGACATCACGACGTGGGTGACGCCGGCCTAATCGAGATAGGTGCCGTGGCCTTCGCGCACCAGGTCGCCGTCGAAGATCAGCACCTCGTTGACCAGCTGCCCGCGGTGGTTGCGGTAGTTGATGACGACAGCCTGCGTCCCTATATAGGTAGCCACGACCTCGAAGTGCAGCTCGGGCACTGCTGCCAGCGCGGTGCTCCAGTACTGCCGGAGGGCGTCTTTACCCCGCACCACTCCCCCGGACTCGGGCACGACGCGCGCCGCGACCGGTGAGGTGAAGACGACGTCGTCGTGGAAATGCGCCAGGACCGCCTCGACGTCGTGTGCGTTCCAGGCCGCGCACCATTCGCGAGCGAACCGGTCGGCATCGGGAAGCGTCATGCCGCCCTATCGAAGTGCACACCCGCCCGGGCGGGCAAGCCATTTTCGGGCGGTGTGCGCGCCGAGCGTGGCACCTATAGCGACGACGCGCTGCCGGCGTCACCAGGATGCGCCACGTTCGACGTAGCACTCAACGCTGCAGAGTCGCCCAGAACGCGCACTGGTGCACCTGGTCGTAGTCCGTGACCAATCGACTTCCGTCGGGGCGCAACGACATTCGGGGGTCATGCTCGCCACCGGTCAGCGCCGGCCATTCCGGCGCACCGTCGGCGCTCGGCCTGCCGTCGCGGACGAATGAACTCCAGTAGTCGATCATCTGATCCGACAAGGCGATCTGCGCGGGCGCGGGCGGCGGCGCCCCACCCATGTTGAAGATGTACCGCAGATCGAGCGAATGACTTGCCCCTACCGGGAAGGGCAACTTGCGCAGCGGGTCTGGTGTCGGTGGCGCCGGATCGGCGAACTCGTACCCGTACACGGGTGCATCGGCAACCAGCGCGTCGCCGATGCGGTCCGCCACACACGCGAACGCCGCGTCGGTGACTGCCGTCGAATAGGCGACTGCGGCGCTGCCGCCGTAGCCGCCCAGCGGGTAGTGCTCCGCCACCGCGCCGGCATCGGCGCCGAATGTCGACTCCAGCAGCCGCGGGTAGGCGTCGGCGTGGAACCGCTTGCCCGCGCGCAGATATTGCAGCGCAACGAAGAGCGTGAACTCGTCGCGGGTGGTGCCGATCATCACCGGCACCCGGGCAGCGCCGCCATCGCTGATGGCCCGCATCGGGTCGACCGGTAGCAGTGTCGTCCCGGCGACGGGTCCACTGAGCATGTTCTCGCCGATTCCGTAGTACCACACCGGTTTTCGCAGTTTGTCGACCGGCAGGCTGCGCAGGCAGTCCGCTGCGACCGCCGGATCGCCGCAGCCCGCGGCCGCCGCGTAGGCCAGGCTGGCGCGGGTGGCCTCGGGCAGTGCGCCCTGGGCCTGGCACGGCCCGCTGGCGATGATGGCGCCACGGAAGAGGCCGGCCGAGTCGGGCGCGACGAGGTGGTCGCACACCGACATCCCGCCGGCGGATTCGCCGGCGATGGTGACCTTGTCGGGGTCGCCGCCGAACGCGGCGATGTTGTCGCGCACCCAGCGCAGCGCCGCCTGCTGATCGGCCAGGCCGTAGTTGCCGACGTCGGGGCCGGCACCCAGCGCGGGATGGGCCAGGAAACCCAGTGCGCCGAGCCGGTAGTTGACGGTCACCACCACCACGTCGCCGCGCGTCGTCAGCCGCGTCGAGTTGTAGATGCTGCTGGAGCCGTTGATGAACCCGCCGCCGTGGAGCCACACCAGCACCGGCCGACGTTCGCCGGAGGCCTGCACCGGCGGCGTCCAGACGTTGAGCGTCAGGCAATCCTCGCTGGTGTTGCGGCCCATCTCGAGGTCGCCCTTGGGGTCCTGGATGCAGCGTGCGCCTGGTTTGGCACCGTCGCGCGCGCCGTCCCACGGCGGCGCGGGAGCCGGCGGACGGAAGCGCAGCACACCCAACGGTGGTGCGGCATAAGGGATTCCACCGAAGAAGCGGAGATCCGGATTGACGGTCCCGCGGACGGTGCCCGAAGCGGTGTGCACCAGCGCCGGATCAGCTGTCACCGCGTCGGGCGCGCCGGCCGTGGCACCTTCACTGTGCGGGTCCAGACCACAGCCGGCCACCAGCAGCGCCGCGGCCGCCACTGCGGCAGCGCGCTGCAGCAGTCTGCGCGGATGGGCGGACGACACGAGCACCCAGCCTACTGAAAGGCTGCCGAATGCAGCTCAGAAATATTTTCGGCGACCCCCTCCCCATCGGGGATCGAACGACCTACACTCCACTTGACAGCTGTCAAGTTTGCGTCTGCGTGAGGAGTTCAATGACTGCACCCACCACCGACGAGGCCGCCAAGGTCCTCGCCGATCCTTCCGCCTACGCCGACGATGATCGGCTGCACACCGCACTGACGCACCTCCGCGCCACCAATCCCGTTGCCTGGGTGGACAATCCGCCGTACCGGCCGTTCTGGGCGATCACCAAACACGCCGACATCATGGCCATCGAGCGCGACAACAACCTCTTCATCAGTGAGCCCCGCCCGCTGCTGATGCAGGCCGACGCCGAAGATCTACTGAAGGCACAGGCCGACGCGGGCATGGGGCTGCGGACCTTGATCCACATGGACGACCCGCACCACCGCAAGATTCGCGCCATCGGCGCCGACTGGTTCCGCCCCAAGGCCATGCGCGACCTCAAGGTCCGCGTCGACGAGCTGGCGAAGCGGTATGTCGACCGGATGCGCGACGCCGGCCCGGAATGCGACTTCGTCGAGGAGATCGCGATCCAATTCCCGCTCTACGTGATCATGTCGCTGCTCGGTCTGCCCGAAGAGGACTACGACCGCATGCACACCCTCACCCAGGAGCTGTTCGGCGGCGACGACGACGAGTACAGCCGTGGCCAGTCCCCCGAGGAACTGTTCAGCGTGCTGCTCGACTTCTTCGGATACTTCGCCAAACTGACGGCATCGCGGCGGGCCAACCCTACCGACGACCTGGCATCGGCGATCGCGAACGGCCGCATCGACGGCGAACCGCTCAGCGACATGGACACCGCGTCCTACTACGTGATCGTGGCCAGCGCCGGCCACGACACCACCAAGGACGCCATCTCGGGTGGGCTGCACGCGCTGATCCAGAATCCCGGCGAGCTGGCCCGCCTCAAGGCGAATCCCGACCTGATGCCCACCGCTGTCGAGGAGATGATCCGGTGGAGCACGCCGGTGAAGGAGTTCATGCGCACCGCCACCGCCGACACCGTCGTGCGCGGCGTGCCGATCGCGGCAGGCGAATCCGTCTATCTCGCTTACGTTTCCGGCAACCGTGACGAGGAGGTGTTCACCGACCCGTTCCGGTTCGACGTCGGACGCGAGCCCAACAAGCACCTGGCGTTCGGTTACGGCGTGCACTTCTGTCTGGGTGCGGCCCTGGCCCGCATGGAGATGAACAGCCTGTTCACCGAGCTGCTGTCGCGGCTGGACTCGATTGAATTGGCCGGTGCCCCGGAACTTTCCGCGACGACGTTCGTCGGCGGCTTCAAGCACCTGCCGATCCGGTATTCGCTGCGCTGATGCGATGAGTCGCGAGGAATCCGTCGACGGCGACGACGGCGATCTCGTGGTAATCGAAGTCGGGCAACGTGCTGAGCTTGCCGAGCACGATCGGGCCGAATAGCAACGCCGCCGCGTGGAGCCGGTCCACGTCGCCCAGCTCGGCGACGGCCTCGGGGCTGGACAGCACGGCCTCGAACGGGACGGCGTACTGCTCGGCGACCCGTTCCCGCAGGTTGCGGACCTCGACACTCTCGGCACCTGCCGTACCCCACGGCAGGTGTTCGAGGTTGCTGCCGAGCGCCAGCCAGGACATGGCCGCCAGGCTTACCGGCGCCTCGGCGATCAGCTCCGCCTGCGCGCGCACGAGCGCGATCAACCGCTCGCGCAGGTCCCCCTCGGCTAGCGGCACCGGAGCCGGCGGAATGAGTGCGTGAAATGCCGCTGCCAGCAAGTCATTTCCGCTGGCATAGTGCCGGTAGAGGGTGGCTCTGGCCACATTGGACGCCCGGATCACGGCATCGACGGTAACGGCACTGGGGCCGCCGGAACGCAGCAGATCGGTCGCCGCCTCGAGAAGCCGCGCCCGGGAACGAGCCGGCCGCGGGTCACCATGTTCGCTGGACAACGTCAATCACCTCCGGACGACAAACGAGACTGTTAGTCTCGTTTGAAGATCATCAGTCTTGAAACTACCGGAAGGCGGCTGCATGGCCGACAAGGCGAGCGCGGTGAGCCCCCGGACCCAAACCACCCTGCCTACGGCCGCACCATCCACCTCGCGTCGCCGCGGCTGGACGCTGTTCGTGGCGTGTTGCGGTGTGCTGCTGGTGATTTCGTCGATGGTGGCACTCAACACCGCGCTCGGCGACATCGCCATGGCGACCTCGGCGAACCAGACGCAGCTGACCTGGATCATCGACAGTTACACCTTGATCCTGGCGTGTCTACTACTGCCCGCCGGTGCCCTGGGCGACCGCTACGGCCGGCGCGGTGCGCTGCTGTTCGGCCTCGCCATCTTCGCGGTCGCCTCGATCGTTCCGGCGCTGAACACCCATCCCATGCACATCATCGCGGCCCGAGGTGCGGCCGGAGTGGGCGCCGCGTTCATCATGCCCGCGACGCTGTCGCTGATCACCGCGTCGTACCCGGCGGACCAGCGCACCAAGGCGGTGGGCATCTGGGCCGGAATCTGCGGCTGCGGTGGTGTGGTCGGCATGCTGGGTTCTGGTGTGCTGCTGCACTTCTGGCCCTGGCAGTCGATCTTCTGGGCCTTCGGCGGTGCCGGGCTCGTCCTCATCGCCATGACCGCGACCATCACCAGTTCACGCGACGCGGAGGCCCGGCCATTGGATGTCGCAGGCGCGGTGGTCATCGCCACAGCGGTCGCCGCACTGGTCTACGGCATCCTGGCCGCGCCCGACCGAGGGTGGACACATCCGCTCGTGCTGGGCGGTATCGCCGGCGGAGTGGTCCTCGGGGTGGCGTTCGCCATCATCGAACTGCGGACCCGATACCCGCTGCTGGACGTCCGACTGTTTCGCGATCGTCAGTTCGGCACCGGGGCCGCAGCCATCACGGTGCTGTTCATGGTGATGTTCGGCTTCTTCTACCTGTCGATGCAAGTCATGCAACTGGTCCTGGGATACAGCCCCATCGGCATCGCATTCGCCCTGACCCCACTCGCCGTCCCGTTGCTGATCCTGTCTCCGCTATCGTCCTGGTACCTACCCAAGGTGGGGCTGCGGTTGGTGGTGTTCACCGGTATGTGGCTGCTGGCGGCCGGTTTGTTACTCATGTGTCAGGTGCATGTCGATTCGTCATACTGCACCTTGGCGTGGCCCATGCTCGTGATCAGCACCGGAGTTGGATTATTCACCGCGCCAACGACTTCGACGATCATGACGTCCGTCTCCGATGACAAGCAGGGCGTCGCGTCAGCGGTCAACGACACCACACGGGAGGTGGGCGCAGCCATCGGTATCGCGCTGACGGGCTCCCTCCTGGCGGCCGGATACACCAAGCACATCGGGGCTGCCGTGGCCGGATTCCCGGTTCCGGTGCAGGACGCCGCGCGCGGCTCGTTGGCCGGCGCGGTGGCCGCCGCGCCCCACCTCGGCCCGGTCGGCGGTCAGCTCGTGACGGTGGCGCGGGTGGCGTTCCTCCACGCCATGCAGACATCGCTCGTGGTGCTGGCGTCGATCACCGCGGTCGCGGGCGTACTCATCGCGTTCTGGGCGCCCGGCCGCGAACGCACACCACCCAACGACTAGTCAGCACAAGCCTTTCGGGCGGCGACGGACCCGGCGGCGGTCACGACGCGATGAACCCCGCGGCCCGGTGCGCCAGCATGACGATGGTCGCGTGTGGGCCCCGGCCGGTGATGCCCGGCAGCGCAGCGCCGTCGGCGACCCACAACCCGTCGACGCCGCGCACCCGGCACTGGGGATCGAGGACGGCGCGTTCGTCGCCGTCGGCGCCCATCGGGGCCGTGGCCGACAGATGCTGCGCGGTGGACCAGGCCGGTTCCGCGCCGGTGACGGCAGCACCGAACAGGTCGCGACAGAGTTCGTACCCGGCGTGTAGTGCCGCGGCGTCGGCCGGATCGGCGTCGTAGCGGTGCTCGATGACGGGACGAACCTCGGGATCGTCGGACACCAGCAGGACCCTGCCCTGCGCGCGCGGCCGCATGAGGGAGATGCCGAGGTGCACCGGGTCCGCGCCGCCGGTGACCCCGCCGGTCATGGCCGCGAAACCCCAGGTGTACGGCCGGATTTCCAATTCGCCGGTGGTGAGCAGCAATTCGAGCGGCGGCCGCCCGGGCGCCGCGGGCCAGGTGGTCGGCACCACCCATTCCGGATGATCCGCGCATCCGGCCCCCACCGGCAGGTCCGCCACCACCGGTACGCCGACCCTGCGCAACTGCGCAGCCGGGCCGATCCCGGACAGCAGCAACAGATGCGCGGATTCAATTGCCCCGGCGCACAACACGATCCGGTCGGCGTACCGGTCCGACACCCCCTCGGGACCGAGGCACCGGACCCCCACCGCACGATCACCGTCGAACAACACCCGCAGCGCACGGGTGCCGGCGCGCACCGTCAGGTTGTCCCGGCCGCGCGCGGCCGTCAGATAGACCTCGCCGGGACCGTGCCGGTGCCCGGTGTCATCGATGTTGAGCGGCACCGCACCGAGGCCCGGCCCGGCCCCGGCCGCGGCATTGAGATCGTCGACCCAGGGGAACCGGGCGCCTGCGGCGTCCCGGAAAGCCTGTGAGGATGCTGCGAATTCGCTGATACGGCGTACCGGCACCGGGCCGGCCGATCCATGTTCGGCACCACTGAAGTCATGGTCCGTCTCGATGGCGCAGTAGTGCGGCAGGACATCAGACCAGGACCAGCCCGGCACCGCCCACGCCGCGAAATCGGCCGGCCACGCCCGGCAGAAATAGCCGCCGTTGATCGCCCCGGAGCCGCCCAACACCCGTCCTCGCACGATGTCCACGGACCGCGCCGGGTTCTGCGTCAGCGTCGTGCGGTGCTGTCGGGCCACGGTGCTGTCGACTCCGATGGGCAGCACCCAGCCCGGCTCCGGGCGGATCGTGCCGCCGGTCTCCAGCAGCGTCACCGAGCAGGCGGGATCGGCCGAAAGACGCTCGGCCAGAACGCAGCCGGCACTGCCGGCCCCGACGATCAGGACGTCATCGCGGCGTGGGCTCAAGTCCGGATCTGCGGCTTGAGCGCACCCAGATGCCGCTCGCGCACCACGCCACCCCACAGCCCGAGACCGTAGGCGATGTCATCGAGACGCTTGAGCAGCAGGTAGGCCAGCAGGCCCACGCGCTGGGTGTTGTCGTCGACGGTGTGGTGGCGGCGGGCCCAGTCGACGACGCCGTCCACGATCGCGGCGATCAGCACGACCTGCCGCCAGCGCCGGAAACACACCGCCAGTACCAGCGCCACCGGCCAGTAGTGCCGGCACAGCGCCGCCGCGAGTTGCAGGGCCGCGGCCCACAGTCCCTGCGCGGCCACCGCAGCGACCTCGCGCGGCTCGGTGTCGATCGATCGCAACGAGTTGGCGATGCGCCGGCCGGTGATCGCCGCGGCGATGGTCGAGGCCAGGTAACCCACCCCGGACCCCATGGCCAGCAGCACCCACACCACCAGCGTCCAGCCGGAGATGACCAGCGGTGCCGTCTTACCCGGGTGCCGTACCGACAGCGGCGCGGCAGAGGAACCGTAAAAGGCCTTGCGGGCGAACCATTCTCCCAAGGCGGTGCGGTGATCGTGGCCGACCAGCGCGATCGGCTCGTACCGCAGCCGGGCCCCGGCCTCGATGAACCGCCAGCACAGGTCCACGTCCTCGCCGGACTGCAGCGACTCGTCGAAACCGCCCACCTGGTCCAGCGCCGCGCGCCGGCAGATGATCGCCGCGCTCGGCACATAGGCCACCATGCCGTACGGCACCACGGGGGCTTCCCGCATGCCGAGGTCGAGCGACGAGCGCACGGCCTCGTAGCGCGCGATCAGATTGTCGGGCTCGTGCAGGCCGACGATGCGCGGCGCGACCAATGCGACGGCCGGGTCGCAAAAGTGCCCCAGCAGCGCTTCCAGCCACCCGCGGCGTGGCACCACGTCCGAGTCCAGGAAGGCCACGAAGTCGGTCTCGCAGGCGGCCAGCCCGGTGTTGCGCGCGGCGGCCGGTCCCCGGCTGACGTCGTGCCGGAGCACGCGCACGTCGCAGTGGCCGGCCAGGTCGCAGAAGTCCGCGGCCTGCAGCGGCACCACGGAGCCGTCGTCGACCACCACCACGCGCATGCCGCGCAGGGACCGCACCAGTCGGGCGACGCCAACGGCGTTGTCGCGTACCGGAACAACGACGGTCACGTCGAGGTGCGACGGCCCGGTCGCCGGCCGCGGGTGGGCCACCGTGGCGTCGAGCAGCGTGCGGGCCAGCTGCGCGCTCTGCGCGTCGTGGACCTCCAGCCGGCCGCGGTCGAGCATGGTCTGCGCCGCCGGAGCCAGCCGCAGCAGTCGCGTCGGCGAGCCACCGAGCAGCGCGGCGCCCTCGCCCAGCACCTTGACCCGGCGGTCTACTTGGACGGCAAAGCCGTCAGGCAGCCGCGGCCCAGTCACTGTCCCACCCCCGTCACGCGAGCATCCCCCCAGAGCTCGGCTGCCATGCGCTGATCCGGCGCACGGAGCTTTCGACCATTTCTGCAAAGATACGGGACCCTTCGAGGGCGGATGCCGTGGTGGCGTCCCCCAGCACCCCGACCGGGCTGACCGCCGCCATACCGCCGCGACGCAAGGCCGGCAGCAGCTCGGGCAGCGGCGCGGTATTGCCGACGACGCTTTCGTCGACCCAGACATCGGCGGGTGAAAGGTGCAGCAGTACAGACGTTTCGGTATGGCCCGCGTGGGCGTCCGCACCGGCGGCGACGCACGGGCACCAGGCCACGTCGCGCCCCTCGGCCCGCAGCAGCGTGGTCGCCGCCGTCAGCGCCGCCACGTTGCCGCCGTGACCGTTGACGAACACGATCCGGCCGGCCCAGTTACAGGCCGAGCGCCCGAACTCGACCAGCAAATGTTCCAGTGCGGCCAGGCCGATCGAGATGGTGCCGGGAAAGCCCTCGTGCTCACCGCTCGCGCCGTAACTGATGGCAGACGCGACCAACCACGTGGGCTGATCGACGCCGGGGATCGTCTGCGCGCGCAGTTCCTCCGCGACGGACCGCGACACTGCCTCGGCGATCCGGGTATCGGTATCCAGCGGCAGGTGCGGCCCATGCTGCTCGGTGGAACCAATCGGGACGATCAACGAAGGCCGCATGGCTTGCAACTGCCTCGACGTCGAGTTCCCGAGCTCGCTGGGAAAAGGCACCCGCCGATGGTAAGCCGAATTTGCCTGCTGTGCGCCAATTGTTGCCGTATACGCAACAATTCGTAGCGAATGGTCAAATCGCCGCGGTTGTCAAGACCCCGGCGACCATCACGTCAGTCCCGTCAGCACCGCGCGTATCAGCGGACCCGTCGAATCACCCGGTCCGCCCCGCGGCTCAGCCGCCCAGCCGCCGGGTGAAGCCTTCCGGCACCAGGATGTCGTCGGGTCCGAGGTCGTGGATCGAGGCCTTGCCCAGGCCACGCAGCGCGGAGTCGATACCCCCGTGCATGATGTCGAGGACGTTCTCGACACCGGCCTGTCCCTCGGCCGCGAGCCCCCACAGGTAGGCCCGGCCGAGCATGACCGCCCGGGCCCCCAAGGCCAGCGCCTTGACCACGTCGCTGCCGCGGCGGATACCGCCGTCCAGCAAAACCTCGACCTGGTCGCCGACGGCCTCGGCGATCGCGGGCAGCGCCCGGATCGACGCCGGCGTGCTGTCCAGGTTGTTACCGCCGTGGTTGGACACCGAGATTGCTGAAACACCGGCGTCCACAGCACGTTTGGCGTCGTCGATGCGCATGACGCCCTTGAGCATGAACGGTCCGCCCCACAGCTCGCGCAGCCAGGCGATGTCCTCCCAGGTCGGCGCCGGGGTGCCCATCCACTCGCCGTAGGCGTGGAAGAACGGTGGCGGGGCCTGACCGTTGATGGCCTGGTTCGGCACCGACAACTCCGGCGGACGCAGGGTCTTGCCCCAGGTCCACATGTAGCGGGGCTTGGTGATGACCTCGGGGCTCATCCTGAGGATGGTCTTGAGATCCATCTTCTCCGGGATCTTGGGGCTGCCCCAGTCCCGGCCGTGGCTGAAGCTCCAGTCGGTGGTGACGATGAGGCCCTTGGCGCCGGCCGCGCGGGCGCGCTCGGCCCGGGCCGCGATGTCGTCGCGGCTGCCGAGCCAGTAGATCTGGAAGAACGTCTTGTCGTTTGCCGCGATGACCTCTTCCATCGGCTTGCTGGCGAACGACGACAGCCCCATCGCGGTGCCGCGGGCCGCGGCCGCGCGCGCGACAGCGACCTCGCCGTCGGGGTGGATCGCCTGCACACCGGTGGGAGAAATAATCACCGGCAGCGAAATCTCTTGACCCATAACCGTTGTGGCCATCTCACGCTTGTCCAGCGCGCCGATGACGTGCGGGGCGAAGCCGAGCTCGCCGAACGCCGCGACGTTGTCGGCGACCGTCAGGCCCTTCTCGCTCGCCGAGATCAGCGAGGAGTAGGCGGACTTGGGGAGCCGCTTCTTCGCACGCTCCTGCGCGATGGCGACGGTTTCGAACCAGGTATCACGGGCCATGATTTAGACAGGACTTTCGTTACAGAATTTCTGGGGCGCCTTGGCCGGCATGGCCAACAGCTTGAGCGGGATCGGCCCCTTGGCAGGGCGAGCGGAGCGACGGGAAGAATCACCGCTGCCGCCCCGGGAGTGGTCGATATGCGACTTGGGCTTGTCGCGATCGAGCGCCAGGGCGGGCTCGCCGTAGCCCTGCACGCACTCGGGATCCGGCCCGTCCATGGGCAGACCGGTGAAGAACTTGGCCGCCATGCAGCCGCCGCGGCAGCTGTCGTAGTGCCCGCAGCTGCTGCAGGCACCGGCGGACTGCGGTTCCCGGAGCTCGCGGAACAGCGGGGCGTTCTGCCAGACGTCCTGGAAACCGTTGTCGCTCAGGATGTTTCCGGCCAGGAAGCGCTCGTGGATGGCGAACGGGCAGGCGTACACATCGCCCACGGGGTCGATCAGGCACACGACGCGCCCCGCGCCGCACAGGTTCAGCCCCGCGAGCGCTCCGGGCTCGCCGAGGCCCGACAGGTGGAAGAACGAGTCACCGGTGAGCACCCGCTCGCCCTTGGCGACCAGCCAGTTGTACAGCTGCACCTGCTGCTCGGCGGTGGGGTGCAGGTCGTCCCACACGTCGGCGCCGCGGCCGGACGGACGCAGCCGGGTGATACGCAGGGTGGCGCCGTAGTTGTCGGCCAGGGCCTTGAAGTCGTCGAGCTGGTCGACGTTGTGGCGCGTGACGACGACCGAGATCTTGGCGTCTCTAAAACCGGCGTTCTTCAAGTTCTCGAGCGCCCGGATCGCCATCGCGAAGGAGCCCGGGCCGCGCACCGCGTCGTTGATCTCGGCGGTGGCGCCGTCGAGCGAAATCTGAACGTCCACATAGTCACTCGCGGCCAGCTTGGCCGCGACCGCTTCGTCGATGCGCACGCCGTTGGTGGAGAACTTGACACCGACGTGGTGCTCGGTGGCGTAGTCGACGAGTTCCCAGAAATCGGATCGCACGGTCGGCTCGCCGCCGCCGATGTTCACGTAGAACACCTGCATGCGCTCGAGCTCGTCGATGATGTCCTTGCACTGCTGGGTGCTCAGCTCGCGCGGGTCGCGCTTGCCCGACGACGACAGGCAGTGCACGCAGGACAGGTTGCAGGCGTAGGTCAGTTCCCAGGTGAGGCAGATGGGCGCGTCGAGGCCGTGCTCGAACTGCTCGATCAGCCGGGGCACGGGTGCCGTTGCGGTCATGAAACGGTAGATCCTTCGGGGCTGTTCTGGTCGGCCGGGATCAGCATCTTGGACTGGACCAGCACGCCGAACGCGTGCAGATACGGCCCCTGCTGGTCATCGTCGATACCGGCGGCGCGGCAGGCGCTGCGGACGTCCGGATGGTCGGCGAGCGAGTTGACGATCTCGACGATGATGCGATTCTTCAGGAACGAAAGTTTGCGCGTACCAAAGTGATACAAGAGGGCGCCGAACGGTTCCGGGCGGACGGCGACCTGGTGGTGCAGCCGCCAGCCACGGTCCGGATCGAAGGCCGCCTCGGGCCCGGTCCGGGCCGCGGCTGGTGCAGACACGGTCAGTAGACCCCGCACATACCGTCGATCGAGACCTCTTCGACCAGAGTCTCGGTGACCAGTTCGGTATCGGAATTCGCCTGCTGATTCGAGTCCATGGATCGCCCCTTTCGCTACCGTGGCAGTTGTCGGGACTCGACAACTGTGATCCAAGTCGCAAGAATATGGCATCGAGTGCCGAAAAGGAAGGGCGGGTCTGATGAAGACCGAGACGGAGCGTCCCGCGCGCGATGCCGGGACCGCCCAGCACGGCCGGGTGGGCCGTCGCCGCTCCACCACGCGCGACCACATCACCCACGTGGCCCTCGAGCTGTTCGCGACCCGCGGCTTCGACGACGTCAGCGTCGACGACGTCGCCCATGCCGCCGGAATCTCCCGGCGCACCCTGTTCCGCTACTTCTCGTCGAAGAATGCCATCCCCTGGGCCGACTTCGACGCGAGTCTGACCGATCTGCGGGACCTGTTGAACGCCGTCCCCCACGACGTGCCGCTGGACGCCGCCCTGCGCTCGGCATTGTTGGAATTCAACAGCTTTGACGAATCCGAGACACCCCGGCACCGGCGCCGCATGCAGGTCATCCTGCAGACCGACGCGCTGCAGGCCTACTCGATGACGATGTACGCAGGCTGGCGCGGCGTGATAGCGGCGTTCGTCGCGCGCCGGCTGGACACCAAGCCGACGGCTCTGGTGCCGCAGACAGTGGCGTGGACGGTTCTCGGGGTGGCGCTGACGGCCTACGAACAGTGGCTCGCCGACGAGACCGTCTCGCTGCCCGACGCCCTGGGCGAAGCCTTCGACATCGTCCGCGAGGGCATCGGCGCCGTGTGATTTGTGCACGGTTTTCCGCGGTCAGCGCGGAAAACCGTGCACAAATCCCAAGAAGTTGCGGTTGGGGCGTCGGAAAATGCGCGGCCGGCGCGACGATAAGGGTGTGAGGGGCGAATCAGACGGTGATGCTCCGCAGACGCTGCTGGCGCTGTACGACTCGGCACTGCCCGTCGTCTACGGCTACTTCGTGCGGCGCTGCGGTGATCGGGGCACCGCGGAAGACCTGACGTCGGAGACGTTTCTGGCGGCGATGGACGCTGCCCGCCGGGATTCGCCACCGGCGATCTCGGTGCCCTGGTTGATCGGCGTGGCCCGGCACAAACTGGCCGACCACTACCGCCGCAGGCACGACCGCTTCACCGTCCCCGTACCCGAAACACCCGAGCCGGCAGAGCCTTTCGACGACTGGGACACCGAGCTGGACCGCATCGTCGCCGAGGCCGCGCTGGCCCGGTTACCCGAACAGCACCGCATGGTGCTGACGTTGCGATATCTGGATGACCGCCCCGTGCCCGAATGCGCCGAGTTGATCGGACGCACCGTGCACGCCACCGAGGCCCTGCTGGTGCGGGCCAAGCGGGCATTCAGGAGCGAATACCAGGACACCGAATACCGGGACGGAGGTGCGTCATGACCATGCACAACAGTCACGACCCGCTGACGGTCCTGGCCGGCGGTGAACACCCCGTGCAGCCGGACCCGGCCTTCGCGGCCCGACTGCGCGCGCGCCTGGAAGCCGCCGTCACCCTGCCGAAAGGAGTTGTCATGAGTGGCACCGACACTGCCATCGCCGAACTGAACACCCCCGCCACCCCCGCGGTCGAGGTGCCCCGGCCCGCGGCCCTGCCCTATCTCGCCGTGGCCGACGCGCGGACCGCCATCGACTGGTACGTCGACGCGCTGGGCGCGGTCGTCGTCGGGGAACCGATCGTCATGGACGACGGGCGCATCGGGCACGCCGAGCTGACGCTGGCCGGTGGCGTGCTGTACCTGGCCGACGAGTTCCCCGAAATCGGTCTGAAAGCACCGGCACCCCAGTCGGTTTCAGTGAGCCTGATGCTGAGTGTGCCGGACACCGACGCCGCACTCGCGCAAGCCCGGCAACATGGCGCGCAGGTGCAGCGGGAACCGTACGACGCCCACGGTTCGCGGACCGCGGTGGTGATCGACCCGTTCGGCCACCGCTGGATGCTCACCGGCCCGGTCCCCGGCGCCCTGACGCCCATCCAGCACGGCGACATCGGTTACATCTCGGTGCAGACGCCGGACGCCGAACGGGCGGCCGCCTTCTATGGCCACGTGCTCGGCTGGACATACGATCCGGGCACGCACAAGGTGACAGGCAACCGGCTGCACACCGGCATCTTCGAGACCGCCGGCCCGCAGACGGTGTTCTGCTGCTACGCGGTGCGCGACCTCGACGCCGCGCGGCAGGCGATCCTGGCCGCGGGCGGTCAGGTGGGCACGCCGGAGGACCACGAATGGGGGCCGACCCTGGACGCCACCGATGCCCTGGGTACCGATTTCGCGGTGTTCCAGCCGACACCGGACATTCCCCGCCCCGAGCTGAACGGGGCTGGGCCGGGCGAACTTTCGTACATGACGTACTACGTGACCGAGTCGGCCGCGTTCCGGAACTTCTACGGTGCAGTACTGGGCTGGACGTTCGAACCAGGCCGCATCGACGACGGATGGGGCGTGCAGAACTGCCACCCGATGGCCGGCGCCGCCGGCGGCGCGGAACACTCCGTCGCCGTCCCGATGTGGACGGTGACGGACATCGACGCTGCCGTCGCGCGAGTTCTCGAAGCCGGCGGTTCGGTGATCGAAGCGCCGTCCCGACAGCCGTACGGGATGATGGCGCACTGCGCCGACGACCAGGGCGCCCGGTTCTACCTCGGCGCGTTCTGACCGGTGCGCGAAAGCCCGCGCGCGACGCGGGCTTTCGCGCCCACCGAGCCGCACATCGCGAGGAACGTCAGCGTCCACGCAGCCAGCGCCGCCCAGCCCGCGAGGTCGCCGATGTCGGTCAGGGCGGGCAATCCGTCAGCCAAACCGAGGTAGTGCCCGGCCACCGCATACATCCCCAGCGGGAACACCATGCTCCAGAGCGCCGTGCTGTACCGCAGCGGCACCCGGCGGATGACGTGCCGCCAGAAGCCGGCCGCGATCAGCACCGGGATCAGCCACGTACCGAACGCGAAGAACAGCACGGCCACCCCGGCGATCAGACCCCGCGTGGACACGACCACCGGAGTGTCGGCCACCTGCACTATGCGGGCGGCGGCGAACACCGTGATCGCGGTGGCACCCATGGCAATCCAGTACGGCGGGGTGAGTTCTTGCGCGGTCACCGGATACATGAGCATGCGGAGCGCGACCAGGATGCCCGCGGCCGCGTACAGAAAAACACCGACCGACCAGCAGAGCACCGCGAGCAGCGCCAGTGGCCGGTTGGTCTCGCCGAGCAACGGCTGCAGTCCAGCCGCCATGACCGCCACCGACTGGGCCGCGACCACCGCGAGAAACCACGTACCGTTCACACGGGACAGGGCCGGCTGCCCCGGCTGCCCGAGCACCGCCGTCCACGGAATCAGGTAGCCCAGTACCAGCCAGGACAGACCCCCGACGACCGACAGCCAAACCGCCGGTGCGACATGACCATCGAGCAACAACCGGGCCGCCAGGACATCGGTGCCTGCGACGAACGTGAACAGCGTGAAGCTGCGTTCGGGATCGGCCAGGCCATCCCGAAAATCTCTACCGAACAAGATGATTCGTGCGACATTGCCGACCACCAACACGGCGTAGACGATTCCGGCGATCCACAGCAGCACCGCCGACACCGTGTGCAACTTCAGCAGGCACGCCGCCGTCGACACGATGCCCGTCGCCATGACCACCGCGAAGTAGCCCGGTTCGAGCGTGCGCACCGCCGCGCGCAGGCCCGCGGCCCGGACCTCAGAAGTCATCTCGACAGCCAAGCACGCCGACTCAGGGATTTGTGCACGATTTTCCGCGTGGGGCGCGGATTTTCGTGCACAAATCGCAAGGGAGCTAGCCCAGGACGTCGGCGATCGGCACTGCGGCGGCGACCTTGGCCCGGTTCTTCATCACCTTTCCCGGCATGCCGCCGCCGACCACGCCGCTGACGGCGCCGTCGCGCTCGTAGAACGCCAGGAACTTGCGGCCGTCGTCCTCGATGATGTGCACGGTGTCGCCGGCCTTGGGCTCACCCAGGCACTGGATCTTGACGTCGTACTGGTCGCTCCAGAAGTAGGGCACGACAACCGCGGCGGTGGCATCCTGGCCCAGCATCGCCGGCACGATGACCCGCGCCTGCTCGGCCACGTTGCTCCAATGTTCCACCCGCACTTGATGTCCCGCCACGTCACGCCAGGAGGCGACGTCACCGATGGCCCACACGTTCGGCGCGCTGGTGCGGCCGGCGGCGTCGCACACGACGCCGTTGTCGACGGCGATGCCGCTGCCGTCGAGCCAGTCGGTGGAGGGGCGCGAACCGATGCCGACGACGACGACGTCGGCGTCCAGCTCAGAGCCGTCGGCCAGTTGGACCTTCTCGACGTGGCCGGTACCGCTCACGCCGGTGACCCCGACGCCGCAGCGCACGTCGACGCCCTCGGCGCGGTGCAGCCGTGCGACCAACTCACCGATCTCGGTGCCGAGCACCGACGCCAGCGGCGTGGGCTGCGGCTCGACGATCGTCACGTCGACACCCATCTTGCGCAGGCTGGCGGCCACCTCGCAGCCGATGAACCCGGCGCCGATCACCACGGCGCGCTTGGCCGACCCGGCGTGTTCACGTAGCGCCAGCGACTCGTCGTAGGTGCGCAGCACCCGGATGCCCTCGAGGTCCGGCAGCGACGGGATGGTGCGGGGCACCAGGCCGGTGGCGATGACCAGTTCCTCGTACGCGACGACCTCGCCGTTGGCCAACGTCACCGTCTGCGCCTCGGTGTCCAATTTGACCGCACCCGAACCCAGCAGCAGCGTGATGTTGTTCTCGGCGTAGAACTCGGCGGGCTTGAGCGTCGTGTCGTCGACCTCGGCGCGCAGCACGTCCTTGGACAGTGGCGGCCGGTCGTACGGCAGATGGACCTCGTCGCTGATCAGCGTGATCGGCCCGGCGTACTCGGCTTTGCGCAGCTGCTCAGCCGTACGTGCAGCGGCCAGACCGCCACCGACAATGACGATGCCTCCGTTTGTAGTCACGTCGGCTTTCTTACACGATGCGGCCGGTGCGAGGTAGGCCACCCTGTGCTTGCCTGCTCAGCATGCCGGCCGGGATTCAGGCCTGGCCCCGGCCCCCGACCCTGCGCTCGACGATGTTCGACAGCACCACGATGCTCTCGCTGCGTTCGATCGCCGCGCTGCCCCGGATGCGCTCCAGTACCGCCTCCAGATGCCGCATGTCGCGCGTCATCAGATGCAGGATCGCGTCGGACGTCCCGGTGACGGTGGCGGCCGAGACGACCTCGGGGATGCCCTCCCAGGCCTCGCGCAGCTGCGCCGGCGTGATGGTGCCGTGGCAGTACACCTGAACGTATGCCTCTGTCCCCCAACCGATCACGTTCCGGTCGACGACGGTGGTGAAACCGCGGATGACGCCGGTGGCGAGAAGCCGGTCGACCCGCCGCTTGACCGCGGGCGCCGACAGGCCGACCCGCTCACCGATCTCGGCGAACGTGGCGCGCGCGTTGTCCGCCAATTCGGCGAGGATGCGCTCGTCGGTCTCGTCGACGCTTTCCACCGGCCGCACACCTCCCTCACGCAATAGATTGTCGAATCGCGGGTTATCAAACAATAGATCTGTTACATACGCGCAACAAGCATCGATTGCTTGCACGCAAGAGTGCTTCTACCATCGAATTATGACGATTACTGATGTCGTCAAGATGGCGACACCGAATCCAGGTTGGCGACCAGACCGGGTGGCCCGCCCCCGGCACTATGTGATGACCCGGCCGACGCATTTCGCCGTCGAATATGCGATCAACCCATGGATGGACACCTCGACCCCCGTGGACACGGCGCTGGCGGTGCGGCAGTGGGAGCAACTGGTCCGCACGTACCGGAGCCTCGGGCACACCGTCGAACTGGTCGAACCGGTTCCTGGGCTGCCCGACATGGTGTACGCCGCCAACGGCGGGCTGGTGCTCGACGACGGGTTCGAGAAGGTGGCCATCATCGCCCGCTTCACCTACCCGCAGCGGACCGGAGAGTCGGTGGCCTACGCCGGCTGGATGATGGACCACGGCTACTGCCCGCTGTACACCGAGCACACCAATGAGGGCCAGGGCGACCTGCTGATCATCGGTTCACAAATCCTGGCCGGCTACGGATTCCGCACCGACCGCCAGTCGCACGACGAGGTCGCCAAGCTGTCCGGGCTGCCGTTGGTGAGCCTGCAGCTGGTCAACCCCCGCTTCTACCACCTCGACACCGCGCTGGCTGTCCTCGATGACGAAACCATCGCGTTCTATCCCCCGGCCTTCGGCGCCACGTCGGTGGCGTTGCTGCGCAAGATGTTTCCGGGCGCCATCGAGGTTTCCGATGCCGATGCCCACGTACTCGGCCTCAACGCGGTGTCCGACGGATTGAACGTCGTACATCCGGCCGCGGCCACCGGCTTCGCCGCGCAGCTCGCCGATGCCGGTTTCCGTCCCGTCGGTGTCGATCTGTCCGAGTTGCTCAAGGGCGGCGGGTCGGTGAAGTGCTGCACCCTGGAGGTGCACTCGACGTCATGCTGAAAGCCGTTGCGGGAACACCGCAGAGCACGGCTCAGCTGATCGCCCTCGACGACCGCTATGCCGCGCACAACTACGCCCCGCTGCCGGTCGTCGCGGCATCCGCCGACGGCGTCTGGATCACCGATCCGGAGGGGCGCAGCTACCTGGATTGCCTGGCCGCGTATTCGGCGGTCAACTTCGGCCACCGCAACCCCGAAATCCTGGCGACCGCGCACGCCCAACTGGACGCCGTGACGCTGGTCAGCCGCGCCTTCCACTCCGACCGGCTGGGCCCGTTCTGCGCCGCGCTCGCGCAGTTGTGCGGCAAGGATCTGGTGCTGCCCATGAACAGCGGCGCCGAGGCCGTCGAGAGCGCCATCAAGGTCGCGCGCAAATGGAGCCGGGACGTCAAAGGGGTGACGGCACCCAACATCGTCGTGGCGCAGGGCAACTTCCACGGCCGCACGACGACGATCATCAGCTTCTCCGACGACGACACGGCGCGGCACGGTTTCGGCCCGTACACCCCGGGTTTCCGGTCGGTGCCGTTCGGGGACGCCGACGCACTCGCGGCCGCCGTCGACGACGACACCGCCGCGGTGCTGATCGAGCCGATCCAGGGCGAGGCCGGAATCATCGTGCCACCCGACGACTATCTGCCCCGGGTACGCGCGCTGTGCACCGAGCGCCAGGTGCTGTTCATCGCCGACGAAATCCAGTCCGGCCTGGCCCGTACCGGGCGCACGTTCGCCTGCGACCACTGGGGCGTGGTGCCGGACATCTACGTGCTGGGCAAGGCGCTGGGTGGCGGCATCGTGCCGCTGTCCGCGGTCGTGGCCGACGCCGATGTGCTCGGCGTGCTGCACCCCGGCGAGCACGGATCGACGTTCGGCGGCAATCCACTGGCCGCGGCCATCGGCACCACGGTGGTCGGCATGCTGCAGCGTGGCGAATTCCAGTCCAGGTCAACCGAACTCGGCCGGCACCTGCACACCCGCCTGACCGCGATGATCGCACACGGCGTGACGGCCGTGCGCGGGCTGGGCCTGTGGGCGGGCGTCGACCTCGATCCGGCCGTCGGCACCGGCCGCGAGGCCAGCCTGCGACTGGCCGAACGCGGTGTCCTGACCAAGGACACCCACGGCCCGACCCTGCGGTTCGCCCCGCCGCTGGTCATCACCCCGACCGAAATCGATTGGGCGATGGACCGATTCGCCGAGGTGCTGGCCGGGCCGCCAGGCGCGCGGTGGTAGACCCATAGGATGCGCTTCAATCCGCCACCCAACTGGCCGCCGTTCCCGCCCGGCTGGCGGCCCGGGCCCGACTGGCACCCGGATCCGTCCTGGCCACCGCCACCGCCGGGATGGGCGTTGTGGGTGGACGACCAATACGGTTACGCGCCAACAGATCCGGGACCGCCGCGCCGGTCCGGCGCCCGGAAATGGTGGATCATCGGCGGTGCGGTGCTCGCCGTGGTCACGCTGGTGGCAGGCGGCACGGTGGTCGCCACGAAGTCCCTACGCGACACCGCGGCGCCGTCGACCGTGACGCCGACGACGTTCAACGGCCTGACCATCGTGCCCACGCACCCGCCGGAGCCGACGGACTTCAACACCTGGAACCGCGTCGGGGGTATCGACGCCACGTTCACCGACAACGGCCGGACGGTACGCCTCGACCCGCACGGCACCCCGCCGACCGCATGGACGGGACTGATCCAGCCCGGCGACCCGGCGTGCTCGCTGCGATTCACCGGCCGGGTCCGCGGCACGACCGGCGGCTACGCCATCGGACTCACCGCCATCAACAGCCCGGCCGACGCGGATGCGGTCCCGATCCCGGCAGCGCCCGACAACGACTGGCACGCAATCGATGTGACGATCACCAAGGCCGGCGACGTCTCGGTCGACCTCGACGGCAAATCCGCACCGCGAAGCGCGACCAAACCCGGCTGCGGTCGCCCCGCAATCAAAATCTTAACGGGCGCAACAGAATTCGCCGACGTGCTGGTCGGGCAGGTGTCCGCGTAGGTCAGTACTTCATGACGCCGCGGTCGACGGCGATCTGCGAACCGGAGATGGTCCCCGAGCCCGGCCCGGCCAGCCAGGTCACCACGTCGGTCACCTCTTCGGGCGTCATGAATTCCTGCAGACCGGCCTTGCCGTCATGCGCGACGGGCTTGTACGGCATCGGCGCGAAGCTGTGCAGGTAGGTCGGGTACTTGGAGAAGATCGCACCCATGGCCTCGGGTTCGATCATCGGCGTCATGATCGAGTAGGGGTGGATCGAGTTGACCCGGATCCCGAACTCGCCCACCTCGAGTGCCAGCGCATTGGTCAGACCGACGAGGCCGAACTTGGAAGCCGCGTAGTGGCCATTGCCCGGCGTCGCCTTCAGCCCGGCCGACGAGCTGACGATGATGATCGATCCCCCGTTACCGGCCTCGATCATCGCCGGGACGACGGCCCGGATGGTGCGCCAGGTGCCGGACAGGTTGACGTTGACGACGCTGTCCCACTGGTCTTCGTCGATCTCGAAAAGCCGTCCCCAGCTCAGCACGCCCGCGTTGGCCACCAGGATGTCCAGACGGCCGAACTGCTCGACAGCGTCGGCGACGACCTGCTTCTGGGCGGCGAGATCACGGATGTCGACCTCGCGGGCGAGCACCTTGCGGCCCTCGGCCTCGACCAGGCGTGCGGTCTCGGCGAGATCCTCCGATGTCGGCATGGGGTAGGTGATGGTGTCCGAGACGGGACCACAGATGTCGATGGCCACGACGTCGGCGCCTTCGCGCGCGAACCGGATCGCGTGCGCGCGACCCTGGCCCCGGGCAGCCCCGGTAACAAACGCCACTTTGCCTTCGAGTGCTCCGCCTGCCGCCATTGCCAGTCCTTCCATCACAGTTCGCGCTAGTTCTTAGCCAGGCTAGCAGCAAAACTGAAACGTGTTCTAACAATGTCCGGAGACCGGGATGGCTACAGCTCGGCGATGATCTGAGCGCGCTTCGCGGTGTACTCGGCCTCGCTGATGGTGCCCATGGCGCGCAGTGTCTCGATCTCCTGCAGCCGCTGTGCGGTCGACGGCGCCGGTGCCGGCGGCACGACGGGCGCCGCTGCGGCGGGCGCTGCGGCCGGCTCCCGCTCGGCGGCCGTCGCCCGCCGGACCACGTCCATGACCTGTTGCCGCACAGCCGGATTCGACCGCAGGTCCGCCATGCCCTCGAGCGACACCCCGTTGGCCTTGAGGATCTGCAGGATCGCCATGATCGGACCCGAGCGGCCCGTCAGGTCATACGTCCGGCCGTCCTGCTCCGACGTGAGCCGGACCGGCATCATGCCCGACACCAAAGCGCTTCGCTGCCAGTCGATGTGGAACTTGTTGGTCGCCGGATCGACCAGTGCGACGAGCTTGCGGGCCGTGATCATCGGCAGCCGGCTCACCGAGGCCAGCACCTTGTCCTGTGCCTGGAACGGCGCCAGACCCGGCCCCGAGATCTGCAGATTCAGTTTCACCAGGGGCTGGTCGTTGACGCGGGTGCCGGTCTCGCCGATGCCGGTCACCTCCGCCAGCGCCAGCACGCCGCCGGCCTCGAGTTGCTCGAGCTCCGCCGATCGCATCTGACCGAAGCCCGCCAGGCCCAACGCGACCAGCACATCGACGGCCGTGACCAGCAGGCCCGCCCAGAACATCCACTTCAGCAATTCGTCCTGGCCGGAGAAGAAGTACACCGCCAGGAAGATCGGACCCACCAACCCGCCACACAACAGCACCATGGCCTGAGCCTTGAGATAACGCACCAACATGTCAGCCACACTCCTTGATCAGCTGAACCGCTGCGAGGGACTCTAGTGCGGCTCAGTCGCCGAGGACGTCCAACAGGACGAACGAGAAATTGTCGGCGGCGCCGTTGGCCCGGGCCGTGCCGATGATGATGGCCGAACCGTCGCCGCGGTCATTGCACGCGGTGGCCGCCTGCAGATCGTGATGCTCCATCTGACCGTGCACACCGTCAGAACACATCAGGTAGCTACCGGGCTGCAGCGGCGTCGCGGTCAGGTGGGCCGCGATGGGCACACCCTGTCCCAACGACTGCGTGATGATGTTGGTGGGCCGGCCCGAGGCGTCGAGGACGGCGTCGTCGACCGAAACCTGGGTCAGCGTCTCGCCCGCCACCGAATACACCCGGCTGTCCCCGACATTGAAGACGATCACCTCGTCGGCCGTCAGGCAGACCCCGGCGATGGTGGTACCCATCCCGGCCAGCTCGGTGTCGCGGCCCATGTCGTACAGCCAGTCGCTGACATACGACAGCGACGACGCGATGTCGTCGCCACCGGTCCAGCCCGGCGACATCGTCGCGATCATGCTCAGCGCCGTCCGGCTCGCGACGTCGCCGCCGACGTGCCCGCCCATGCCGTCGCACACCGCACAGACGAACGGGGACCCCGGCTGCATCCGCATCTCCACCAGGACACCGTTGTGCGTCTGGCTGACCCAGCCGCCGACCATCACGGCATCTTCGTTGCGCTTGCGCCGTAATCCGGTGTCGGTGAATGCCCGCACGTTCACCCGCACGACAGGCCACCCCTCATCGCGTTCCCCTCCATCGCGAACGATCCTGCCATCTTGCCGGGGATACCGAGGCTCCGCCTGCCGTTTGACGGTCGCACATCATGCACGGCCATCCTCGCGGCGGGCTCTTCCTTCCACGGTCGTCGGCAGCGGCGTGCGGCGCTCATCCGACGCCATCTCGCCGTCAATCCTGCCTTGTCCACAGGCCACTGACGGCTTCGTTCGACGGTTCTCAGACAGCGCGCCACCCATATGTCGGCCGAACGAAGGACATCGCAGATCGTAGGAGATATGTTCCAATTCCCGACGTTCCCACGCTGATGGAGAGGCGAAAACGAATGTCGTCCCGTTCAACCCGGACACCCCGTACCGCTGCGCTCGTATTCATGACCGCGCTGCTGTTGTCGAGTTGCAATTCGTTGAATCGGACCGGGAGCACGACCGCGCCGACAGCGAGCGCCACCGGCTCGACAGCGTCCACAACAGCCAGTTCCGCCCCGCCTCCGGCGGTGACGAAAGCGTCATTACCGAAGGGCGACAAGCGACTTGGCCCGGGGACTGTGTACAGCGGCTGCGAAGACAACGTCTACGGGCCGAGCTATCAGAACAGCGGAAGACGCCTCGATGCGTTCCGCGACGGTGAGGTTTTCAATCCGAAGACCGGCATGAACGTGCCGCTGCCGAAGCCCGTGCCACCCCCCGGGACCGAACTGGTCTCCGGCGGATGCACTGTGGGCGGTGACGAGAACAACATCAAGGTGTTCTACGTTTACAGCGTTTCCACCCCTTCATCGGGGTTGACTCCCGAACACACCGACACCCTCATCTCGTCGTTCGATCCATTTGGATCTGCAACTCCAACCGCCACGGTGACTCTGCCGCCGGAGTTCAATGACGCCATCAAGGACATCCTGCCGACTCCGTACGGCTTCATCGCCGGAAACACCAAGACACTGCACGGATTCGATCCAGTGACCTTGCAACCGACATGGTCGGTCAGCGGTCCGCCGAACTGCTGCGACCTCTACTCGAACTTCGACAGCGTCGCCGCCATCGACCACACGTTCAAAGCGGCGGGCCTCGCAAACGGCACGAACCGCTACGTCGTTTACAGCACCAAGGACGGTAGCCAGATGTGGGACTACATCGGCGACATCGACCACGACGAGATCACCAACCACGGCTACGTCGTCGATGACAATCAACGGTATCCGCGGGTAGCCCAGTTCTTCGACACCCAGACGCGGCAACTGAAAGGTCCTGTCGCTACCGGAAATACGACCATCTGGCAGAACCTGCGGCTCGCCTGGAACAACGGCCTTGGTCAGCCCTTCATCGAAGTCTGGGACAAAGACCAGGGTGAGCTGATCTTCAAACGCTACGACAACGATGTCGCGGGACTGAAGCCCGAAAATGTGTATCTGGCCGGACGCTACCTCTACATCAAGAATGAATCCGACAGCCCGGTCATTGATCTGACGACGGGCCAGAAAGTCTCGTCAGGCTGGAAGGTTCGACCGACCGAGCAGATCGACCGCGACTGGGTGCTCGTCGCCAGCGGCGACGCCAGTTCCGACGTCGTCGAATGCTTCCGAGAGCGGAAGTTCATTTGCCGTGACGACGATGAAGCATCGCTGTCGCTTGTCCGTGCTCCGAACGGACAGTATTCGGGACCGTGGTACTGACGCCGCCCCTAAGTCGGCCAAACGGCCGGCAACGATCCACACGCGAATAGCAAAACCCCCCAATTCCTTTGGGAATTGGGGGGTTTGCTTGGAAAAGCTAGATCACTTGATGATCTTGGTAACGCGACCCGCGCCGACGGTACGACCGCCCTCACGGATGGCGAAACGCAGACCCTCGTCCATGGCGACCGGCTGGATCAGCACGACGGAGATGTCGGTGTTGTCACCGGGCATGACCATCTCGGTGCCCTCGGGCAGGGTGACCACGCCGGTCACGTCCGTGGTACGGAAGTAGAACTGCGGGCGGTAGTTGTTGAAGAACGGCGTGTGGCGGCCGCCCTCGTCCTTGGACAGGATGTAGACGCTGCCCTCGAACTCGGTGTGCGGGGTGGTGGTGCCGGGCTTCACGACGACCTGGCCACGCTCGACCTCTTCGCGCTTGATACCACGAACCAGCAGACCGACGTTGTCGCCGGCCTGGCCCTGGTCGAGCAGCTTGCGGAACATCTCGACACCGGTGACGGTGGTCTTGGTCGTGGTCGGGCGGATGCCGACGATCTCGACCTCTTCGTTGACGTTGATCACGCCACGCTCGACACGACCGGTCACCACGGTGCCACGACCGGTGATGGTGAAGACGTCCTCAACGGGCATCAGGAACGGCTTGTCGGTCTCGCGAACCGGGTCCGGGATGGACTCGTCGACGGCCTCCATGAGCTCCTCGACCGACTTCACCCAGGTGGCGTCGCCCTCGAGCGCCTTCAGCGCCGAGACGCGGACCACGGGGGCGTCCTCGTCGAAGTCCTGAGCGGCCAGCAGTTCGCGGACCTCCATCTCGACGAGCTCCAGGAGCTCCTCGTCCTCAACCATGTCGGACTTGTTCAGCGCGACGAGGATGTAGGGCACGCCGACCTGGCGGGCGAGCAGCACGTGCTCGCGGGTCTGCGGCATCGGGCCGTCGGTGGCGGCGACCACGAGGATTGCGCCGTCCATCTGGGCGGCACCGGTGATCATGTTCTTGATGTAGTCAGCGTGACCGGGGGCGTCCACGTGGGCGTAGTGGCGCTTGTCGGTCTGGTACTCAACATGCGAGATGTTGATGGTGATACCGCGCTGACGCTCCTCGGGCGCGTTGTCGATCTGGTCGAATGCGCGCGATTCGTTCAAATCGGGGTACTTGTCGTGCAGAACCTTGGTGATTGCTGCAGTCAGCGTGGTCTTGCCGTGGTCAACGTGACCGATGGTCCCGATGTTGACGTGCGGCTTCGTCCGCTCGAACTTCGCCTTCGCCACTTCTGTGTCCTCCTGGACTTGTTGGTGCTTTGGTTAAGCAGGTGTGTAAAGCAGTAAAACAGTGTTCAGTTATGTGGTCCGCCAGGGACAACGGGTCAGAGACTACTGGCCCGTCGCCTTGGCGATGATCTCCTTCGACACGTTCGCCGGAACTTCGGCGTACGAGTCGAACACCATGGAGTAGTTCGCCCGGCCCTGGGTCTTCGACCGGAGGTCGCCGACGTAGCCGAACATTTCGGACAGCGGAACCTGTGCCTTGACGACACGAGCACCACTGCGCTCCTCCATGGCCTGGATCTGGCCACGGCGGGAGTTCAGGTCGCCGATCACGTCGCCCATGTAGTCCTCGGGCGTGGTGACCTCGACGGCCATGATCGGTTCCAGGATGACCGGCTGCGCCGCAGACGCAGCCTTCTTCAGTGCCTGCGAACCGGCGACCTTGAAGGCCATTTCCGACGAGTCGACGTCGTGGTAGGCGCCGTCGAGCAGCGTCACCTTGAGGTTGACCAGCGGGTAGCCGGCCAGGATGCCGTACTGCATGGCGTCCTGCGCACCGGCGTCCACCGACGGGATGTACTCACGCGGGATGCGGCCACCGGTGACCTTGTTCTCGAATTCGTAGGTCGCACCGTCTTCGCCGATGAAGGGCTCGACGTTGATGATGACCTTCGCGAACTGACCCGAACCACCGGTCTGCTTCTTGTGGGTGAACTCCACGTTCTGCACGGCCTTGCGGATGGTCTCGCGGTACGCGACCTGCGGCTTACCGACGTTGGCCTCGACCTTGAACTCGCGACGCATGCGGTCGACCAGGATGTCCAGGTGGAGCTCGCCCATACCGCCGATGACGGTCTGGCCGGTCTCCTGGTCCAGGTGCACCTTGAAGGTCGGGTCCTCTTCGGCGAGCTTCTGGATCGCCGTACCCAGCTTCTCCTGGTCGCTCTTGGTCTTGGGCTCGATGGCCACCTCGATAACCGGGTCCGGGAAGGTCATGGACTCCAGGACGATCTGGTTGCTCGGGTCGCACAGGGTGTCACCGGTGGTGGTGTCCTTGAGGCCGATGACCGCGTAGATGTGGCCGGCAGCGGCCGACTCGACCGGGTTCTCCTTGTTGGAGTGCATCTGGAACAGCTTGCCCAGACGCTCCTTCTTGCCCTTGGTCGAGTTGATGACCTGGGCACCGGAGTCGACCTTGCCCGAGTAGACGCGGACGTAGGTCAGCTTGCCGAAGAACGGGTGCGTGGCGACCTTGAACGCCAGGCCCGAGAACGGCTCGTCGGCCGACGGCTTGCGCGAGATGATCTCGTCTTCCTTGCCCGGGACGTGGCCTTCGGCGGCCGCGACGTCCAGCGGGGTCGGGAGGTAGTCGATGACCGCGTCGAGCATGGGCTGCACACCCTTGTTCTTGAACGCGGAACCGCACAGGACCGGGTAGGCCTGGCTGGTGACGGTCAGCTTGCGCAGGCCGCCCTTGATCTCGTCGATCGTCAGCTCTTCGCCGCCCAGGTACTTCTCCAGCAGCGCCTCGTCGGTCTCGGCGACGGCCTCGATCATCGCGAGGCGGTACTCCTCGGCCTTCTCCTGCAGGTCGGCCGGGATGTCGACGACGTCGTACTTCTCGCCGAGCTTGGTCTCGCCGCGCCACACCTTGGCCTTCATCTCGACCAGGTCGACGACGCCCTCGAAGTCACCTTCGGAGCCGATCGGCAGCTGGATCGGGATGACGTTCGCGCCCAGGCGGTCCTTCATGGTCTGGACCGAGAAGTAGAAGTCGGCGCCCAGCTTGTCCATCTTGTTGACGAAACAGATGCGCGGCACGTCGTACTTGTCGGCCTGGCGCCACACCTGCTCGGACTGCGGCTCCACGCCTTCCTTGCCGTCGAAGACGGCAACGGCACCGTCGAGCACGCGCAGCGAACGCTCCACCTCGACGGTGAAGTCGACGTGGCCCGGGGTGTCGATGATGTTGATCTGGTTGTCGTTCCAGAAGCAGGTGGTGGCAGCGGAGGTGATGGTGATACCACGCTCCTGCTCCTGCTCCATCCAGTCCATGGTGGCCGCGCCGTCATGGACCTCACCGATCTTGTACGAGATACCGGTGTAGAAGAGGATGCGCTCGGTCGTCGTCGTCTTGCCGGCGTCGATGTGCGCCATGATGCCGATGTTGCGGACCTTGTTCAGGTCGGTCAGCACGTCCTGTGCCACGGCTAGATTCCCACTCTTTCAGTTGCTTTAAGTAAATCCGCATCGCCCGGGAGGGCGGTCAGTTGTGAATCAGATGCGCCGGCCGCCGACATTGGCGGCCGGCGATTGAGTCACCAGCGGTAGTGCGCGAAGGCCCGGTTCGCCTCGGCCATCTTGTGGGTGTCCTCGCGTCGCTTGACGGCGGCACCCAGGCCGTTGCTGGCATCCAGGATTTCGTTGGCCAGGCGCTCGACCATGGTCTTCTCGCGGCGAGCCTTCGAGAAGCTGACCAGCCAGCGCAGCGCCAGCGTGGTCGAGCGGTCCGGACGAACCTCGACCGGCACCTGGTAGGTCGCGCCACCGACACGGCGGCTGCGGACCTCGAGGGACGGCTTCACGTTGTCCATGGCGCGCTTCAGCGTCACGACGGGGTCGGTGCCGGTCTTCTCACGAGCCTGCTCAAGGGCGCCGTAGACGATGCGCTCGGCCAGCGACTTCTTGCCGTCCAGCAGCACCTTGTTGACGAGCTGGGTGACCAGCTGCGAACCGTAGACCGGGTCGTTGACCAGCGGCCGCTTCGGCGCGGGGCCCTTGCGTGGCATTAGCTCTTCTCCTTCTTGGCGCCGTAACGGCTGCGTGCCTGCTTGCGGTTCTTGACACCCTGGGTGTCCAGCGAGCCGCGGATGATCTTGTAACGCACACCGGGGAGGTCCTTCACACGACCGCCGCGCACGAGCACCATCGAGTGCTCCTGCAGGTTGTGGCCTTCACCCGGGATGTAGGCCGTGACCTCAACCTGGCTCGTCAGCTTCACACGGGCGACCTTGCGCAGCGCCGAGTTCGGCTTCTTGGGGGTGGTGGTGTACACGCGGGTGCACACACCACGACGCTGCGGGCTGCCCTTGAGCGCCGCGGTCTTGACCTTGGCGGTCTTGTCGTGGCGACCCTTGCGGACCAGCTGGTTGATGGTTGGCATCTATCGGCTTTCTCTGTTGCGTTCGTACTGCGGTTTTAAGTCTCTGTACTGCGGTTTTCGTCCGATCGCATACCCCGCGTCCGGGCGTGTCGCACGAGGCCGGGCACAGAACCTTCCAGTGCACCACGGACATGCGAATTGGCCCGGCGTGCAGGCTTGCCTACAAACACAATGAATGCAAGCGCCCAGTCGGCCAGGCACGAACCACCACGATACCAGTACGGACCGCCACGATCCAAACCCGCACAGAGGACTCAAACCGCAGGTCAGGGCGGTGCGGCCAGGAGCGTGATCAACACCTTATCGGTGGCGCGGTCCCCATCGGGTCATCAGAACCACTCCGAGCACGATCGCGATGATCACCACGACACCGCCCCCGAGAACCGCGATGCGAGGGACGGTCCACAACGGCGCGGGAATCTCACTGATCTGTACCGAACCCACAGATACCGGCAGCGGAAGCGGCCCGCCGGCCGCGACCGCGGCGAACGCCCGCGCCGTATCACCGGTGAAATCGGCGTGTATCTGGGTGCGGCCCGTCGTCATCGCTTCCCGCAGCTCGGGTGCGCTGACCACCTGGGTGTCGATGGTGAAAGCGGTTCGTGCGCCGATGTTGGCCGCGGTGAAGGTCGACCAGGTACCGGCGGCCTTGTCATCGAAGGTGATTAAGACGACGAAGCCGCCCGCCTTGTCGGACCAGCGGGCAGACGCGGCCTTGACCTCGTCGCCGCCGATGATCGACTTGTCCAGTAGGTACACCGACTTGCCGTCTGCCGAGCAGGTCACCAACGGCAGGTTCGGGTCGTCGTTGTCGGCGAGCACGTCCCCCTGGCCGCAGCGGGTGGCCTGGAATTGCAGAGCCAGCAGCTGGATCTGGGGCCGCGCGCTCTGTCGCAGTGCTTTTTCGTCGGCGATGCGCTGGGCGTCGGGCGCGCGCGTGGGGGCCTGAGTGCTGGGCGTGCCTTTGAACTGCGACGCAATCGCGTGGATGACCGGCCGGATCTGGAGTTGACCGATGACGGTGACGCTGCGCAGCTGAGCCTCGGTCACGTTGGTGGCGCTGACCTTCAGCACGTTCCCGTCGAGCCCGACGGTGACCTTGTGGCCGCCGATGTGGCGGAGCCGCTCCGCCAGGGCCTTGCGTGTCCGGTCAAGGGCGTCGGGGGTCGCCGTCGTGCCCGGCGGCTGCTCGACCGACAGCGAGGCCTGGACGGCGTGGCCCGGCTTACCTTTCTGCCAGATGTCTGTGGTGGCCAGGACGATCGCGCCGTAGCTCAGGATCAGCACCGCCAGCACCAGCGCGACCAGCCACCGGGGCACGCCGGACGGCGCGGTCACGGGCGGCGGCAGCCACACGGGTGGCGTACCCGGTGGCATTCCCGGCGGAAGGAAACCCGGCGGTGACTGGGGCAGCTGCGGGGACTGGGGCGGCTGCCAGCCGCTGTGGTCGTCAGACATCACACTCCCCCGCTCACGCCGAGTCGCGCTCGTTCATCCCTCGCGCCAGCCGTACCACCATGTCGGTGAACACCGCGTCGGTGTCGACGCCGTCCATCACGCCCGTCATCTCGAGCAACACGAAACCGTGCAGCGCCGACCAGAACTCCAGTGCCGCGTAGAAGGCGTTCTCACCGTCGAGGCCATACGACGCCAGGACCGCGATCACCGGCCCGGCCGCCGCGTGCGTCGCCGCGGTGTACTCGGGGTCGTCGCCGCCCAACGGCATCCGGGTGAATGCCGAGTACCGGCCCGGATGGTGATGGGCGTAGCTGCGATAGGCACTGGCCATGGCCATCACCGCGTCATCGCGGCTGCGGCCCTCGCCGACGGTGTTGAGCATGCCGATGATGTCGTCGATGACGCGCATCCGGACGGTGCGCCGCAGGTCATCGAGGCTCTGCACGTGGTTGTACAGCGAAGGGCCCTTGGTACCGAGCTGGTTGGCCAGTGCGTTGATGGTCAGCGCGTCCCAGCCCTCGCGATCGAGGAAGGTCAGCGCGGCGCTGACGATAGAGTCCCGGCTGAGCTTGGTGGCGCGTGCCGTCGCCCGCGACCGCACCGGCACAGCCGGTCGGGCATCCCCAACGGCTTGCGACTCTGGCCGAGGTGCCATCTGCCCGATCCTCCGGTGTTCTATCTTTGGTTTACACCGGCCGCGGCGCAGCCAGTTAACTAATGACTCTAACCTCTAGACGCTGCGGATACGTCGCCATTTGGGCGAATCTTGTAACCGCGTCTCATGACAAGTCCCACAGAACGGACGAACCCACTCCGCAGCACCTACCTCGCAACGTAGGCTCCCAGATACCGCACCACGGTGCACGTCATGCCAGACCCAGAACGAAGGGGACCATCGTGATTCGCAAAGCATGGGGAACCGCATTGGTTGCCGGCCTGCTGACGGTCCCGCTCGCTGTCGGCGCGCCCCATGCCGCCGCGGTCAACGACGACACCCACATCGTCGGCACCGGCGTCACCCAGACCCTCGACTGCCACGGCGGCACCCTGTTCGTCAACGGCAGCGGCAACAACATCACTGCGTTCGGCACCTGCTGGGCCGTCACCGTCCAGGGCTCGTCCAACACCGTCATCGCCGACACGATCATCAATGACGTCACCGCCTACGGCTTCAATCAGACCGTCATATTCCACAATGGGGATCCGGCACTCATCGACGTCGGTCACCAACTCGGGTTGGGCAACCGGCTGAACAAGATCCCCTGACCGGGTTCCGTATCGGGTGCCGCTAACGCCGACAGGGAGGGACACCGCATGAACCCCAACCGAATCGCGATGGCGGCGGGCGTCGTCGCCGCTGCCGCTGTGGTGCTGACCGGCTGCGGATCGCAGGACAGCAGTTCGGGCGGCAGTTCGACTGCGTCAGGCACCACCGGGACTTCCGCGGTGCCGACGACCGCGCAGGTCGAGGTGGGCAACACCATCAACTACAGCGCCGTCGGCACCACCCGGGAAATCGATTGCGGCACCGGCAAATCGCTGACCGTCGGCGGTGCCAACAACACGCTGACCGTCAAGGGCACCTGCTCCAAGGCGAACATCGGCGGCACCGACAACAAGGTGACATTCGACAAGGTCGACCAGGAGCTCGACGTCGTCGGCATGCACGCCACCGTCACCTACAAGGACGGGTCGCCGAAGGTCAACAACACCGGCACCGGCAATACCGTCACCAAGGGTTAGCCCTCACGCCTTCGCGCCGTGCCGGCCCGCTCCCCCGGCGAACCGCTGCGCCCCCGCGAGCGACTCCTCGGCCACCTGCGCCAGGCTGGCGAACTCGAATTCCATTGCGGATTCCTCCGATTCGCCCCACTGCCGCAGCGCCGACATCCGGTCGGCGCGCAGACACAACTGCGGCAACGCCGCGAGTTCGTGGGCCAGCTCTTCGGCCTTCTCACGGGCCTGCCCGTGCGGGACGACCCGGTTGGCCAGACCGATCTGCAGCGCCTCCGCGGCGTCGACGGCGCGGCCCGTCAGGATCAGGTCCATGGCCCGGCTGTGTCCGATCAGCCGCGGCAACCGGACCGTGCCACCGTCGATGAGGGGGACGCCCCAGCGCCGGCAGAACACGCCGAGCGTCGCGTCCTCCTCGACGACACGCAGGTCGCACCACACCGCCAGCTCCAGTCCGCCCGCGACGGCGTAGCCGCTGACCGCGGCGATCACCGGCTTGGAGAGCATCATCCGGCTCGGGCCCATCGGCCCCGGTCCCGTCCGGTGCGTCTGGTTCATCTCCGGGGTGCCGAACGCCTTGAGATCCGCTCCGGCACAGAACGTTCCGTGGTCGCCCCACAACACCGCCACGGCGGCGGAGTCGTCGCGGTCGAACTCGTCGAACGCCTGGTGGAGCGCGGCTGCCGTCGGCCCGTTGACGGCGTTGCGGGCACCGGGCCGGTCGATGATGACCGTCGTCACCGGCCCGTTCTTCTCGACGCGCACAGGTTCGGTCATGGTGCCTCCATCTCGTCGCGCCGGCCGATCAATTCGGCGGCGAAGTCTGCGTAGGCCTGCCGGAGCTGCTCGCCGGGCCAGTCACCGGGGAGCAGTTCGGCAGGGAGTACGGGGTCGGACAACAGGTGCCGGACGATGGCGGCCGCCGCCACGAACCGGCCGGGCACGTCACCGGCCGAGGCGATCTCATCGAGCAGTTGCCGCGCGGTACCGCTCCAGTCAGGCAGGTCCCACAGCACGCCGGCCAGGCCCGCCGGATCGTCGTCCCGGCTGGTCAGTATCCGGGCGTTGGCCGTGACCTCCGCCGGGAGCTCGCCGGCCAGATTGGCCGGCCGCAGCCACAGGCCCTCACGGAGCTCACCGAACCTGTTCTGCAGCAGGTCGTTTCGCAGGTCCGCCCGGGTGCGGGCATCGGCGCCGACGGTGGTGATGACAACCGTCGTCCACTCGCCGTGCCAGGGCCGGGTCTTCGGGTCGATGGCGGCGTCCTGCCGTCGTTGCCGCGCCAGCAGCCGGTCGGCGAGCCGATAGCCGTCGGCCGATCGCACCAAGTCGCCGGCGCTGACCATGCGCGTCAGCGCCACCCGCAGCGTCTGCTCCTTGATGTCGAAATCCGACGTGAGCCGGACCAACTCGGCCGCGGACGCCCACGCCGGGTGGGCACCCAGCAGCACGCTGAGCACCACCGACCGGGCGGTCATCCGCTTCAGCTCAGGCATGGCCGTCAGACCCCGGAGGCCACCCGGCCCGCATCACCGAAGGGCTCGTCGCGGTGCCGCACCGCCTGCCGGAACCCGTGCTCGACGGCGTCGGCGACGAAGGCATGTCCCTCGGGCGTGTGCCGGGCGATGCCGTCGAACACCGTGCTGACCATCCGGCTGGTCGCGACGCCCTGCTGCAGCAGCGAGGTATTGCACGCCAGCTTCGCCATGATCAGCTGGTTCACCGGCATCGCCGCAATGCGCGCGACGAGCCGCTCGGTGCGCTCGTCGAGGTCCTCGGGCTCCGGGGCCTCGACCGCCAGACCCCATTCGGCGGCCTGCGCCCCGGTGATGCAATCCCCCGTGAACAGCAGACGTTTCGCGCGCTGGTCACCCAGGCGATGCGCCCACAACCCGCCCGCCGGCACGCCCCACACCCGCATCGGGGGGTAGCCGATCTTGGCGTCGGAGGCCGCGATCACCTGGTCGGCGTGCAGCGCGATGTCGGTACCGCCGGCCACGCAGTAACCGTGGATTTTCACGACGGTCGGTTTGTCGCAGTGCATCAGGCTGGAGAAGCCACGGACGAACCGGCTCATCATCTGGTAGTCGATCATCGGATCCCAGGGCTGGTTCGGCAGATGGTTGACGGCCTGCGTGTGGCCGTCGAGCACGGTGCCCTGGTGCTCGGAGCCGCCGGCGGCCCCGGTGCCGTCGGCGTAGGCGCTCAGATCGAAACCCGCACAGAAGCCTTCGCCGCGGCCGGACACCAGGATCACGTGCACGTTCGGGTCGAGATCAGCGCGTTCGACGCACGCGGCGAGTTCCAGCGGTGTGTCCGCGACGATCGAGTTGCCCTTCTCCGGACGGTTGAACGTGATCCGGGCGACCCGGTCGGCGACCTCGTAGGTCATGGTCTTCAGATTGTCGAAATCCACCAGCTCAGCCTTCCCGCGACAAGACGTAAAACTGTCGAAAACAGGCATTCCGCGACAGTTTTATGTCTTCTCGGCAGTTGAAATCAGCCCTTGACCAGGGCGCGTTCGATGATGGGTGCGAGGTCGAGGCCGGTCGGCAGGGTGCCGAACGCGCCGCCCCACTGGCGGTCGAGGCGGCTGACGAGGAACGCCTCGGCCACCGCGGGGTGCCCGTGGCGCACCAGCAGCGCGCCCTGCAGCGCCAGCGAAATGTCCTCGGCCACTTTGCGTCCGCGGTATTCGAGGGTCTGCGGATCGGTGAGCTGCGCCTTGAGCGCGTTGACGTGGGCGTCCAGGCGGGCGTCCTGTGCCTGCGGCTGCGCCAACTCGTCGAACAGCACCTCGATGCACTCGGGCTTGGTGGCCATGGCGCGCAGGGTGTCCAGGGCGCTGACGTTGCCCGAGCCTTCCCAGATGCCCATCAGCGGCGCCTCGCGGTAGAGGCGCGGCATGCCGGATTCCTCGGCATAGCCGTTGCCGCCGAAGCACTCCATGGCCTCCGCGGCGTGCGGCGTCGCGCGCTTGCACACCCAGTACTTGGCCGCGGCCAGACCGATTCGGCGGAACAGGCTTTCGCGTTCGTCACCCCGCACCGCGCGGTCGGTGGCACCGGCCATGCGCATCGCCAGGATCGTGGCGGCCTCGGCCTCGACGGCCATGTCGGCGAGCACGTTGCGCATCAGCGGCTGGTCGATCAGGTAGGCACCGAACGCCTTGCGGTGCTGCGCGTGGTGCACGGCCTGCGTCAGGCCGGTGCGCATGCTGGTGGCGCTGCCGAGCGTGCAGTCGAGGCGGGTGAGGTTGACCATCTCGATGATGGTCGGCACGCCGCGGCCCTCCTCGCCCACGAGCCACACCGTCGCACCGTCGTACTCGATCTCACTCGAGGCGTTGGCGTGGTTGCCGAGCTTGTCCTTGAGCCGCTGGATGAACATCCGGTTGCGGGTGCCGTCGGGCAGGACGCGGGGCAGGAAGAAGCAGGACAGGCCGCCGGGCGCCTGCGCCAGCACCAGGAACATGTCGCCCATCGGTGCGGAGGTGAACCACTTGTGACCGCGCAGCGAGTAGGTGCCGTCGCCGTTGGGGGTGGCCTGCGTGGTGCCGGCGCGCACGTCGGAGCCGCCCTGTTTCTCGGTCATCGACATGCCCGCGGTGATACCCGCCTTGGTGGCAGGCACTTTCAGCTCGGGGTCGTACACCCGGCTGGTCAGCAGCGGTTCATAGATCTTGGAGAGTTCGGGATTGAACCGCAGCGCCGGGACGACGGCGTAGGTCATCGAGATCGGGCAGACGTGACCGGGCTCGGGCGTCCAGGCCGACATCTTCGCGGCGCGGACGACGTGGGCGCCGGGACGGTCGTCGGCCCAGGGTGCGCCGTGCAGGCCGTGCGTCACGGCGGCGTTCATCAGCTGGTGGTAGGCCGGGTCGTACTCGACCTCGTCGACGCGGTGCCCGTAGCGATCGTGCGTGTGCAGGATCGGGACGTTGCGGTCCGCCAGCTCACCCCAGCGCTGCGCGACCCGGCTGCCGCCGAGCGCACCGACCTCGTGGACCTCGTCGACGCCCCACTCGCCGCCTTCGCGGATGAGGGCCTCGGCGAGTGCCGGGAAGGTGGCGGGGTTGTAGTTCTCGAGCGGCGGAACCTGATTGGTGACGACATGCGTATCAGCCATGTCCCCACTATTACATTTTCCCGACAGTCGCACAAGAACTGTATATATCTCCTAGTGGCGCACCACGACCTCGGTGGCGCGATCGCCGCGGTGCACGAAGTACCCCAGCGTCACGATGACGAACCAGATGGCACCCACCAGGATCGCGGTCCGGCCGTCGTCGGTGAAGAACAGCAGCACGACGACGAGCGCCAGGAACCCGAGCGCGAGGAACGTCGTGTACGGCGCCCCCGGCAGCCGGTAGTCCGACGCCGGCAACACACCGGCGGCCACCCGACGGCGATAGATGAAGTGCGACACCAGGATCGAGCCCCACACGAAGATGATGCCGATGGTCGACACCGACGTGATGTAGGCGAACGCCTTGTCCGGTGACAGGTAGTTCACCAGGACGCCGACACCCATGGTGAGGGCCGAGAAGCAGATGGCGAGCATCGGCACGTGCCGGCTGCTCAGCGCCTGCAGACCGGCGGGCGCGTCACCGCGCTGGGCGAGGCTGCGCACCATGCGGCCCGTCGAATAGATACCCGAGTTGCATGACGACAGCGCCGCCGTCAGCAGGATGAAATTCACGATGCCCGCGGCGGCGGGGATATTCAGGTACTGGAACACCGCGACGAATGGGCTGTGGCCGGCGTGGTAGTTCCGCCAGCCCTGCACCGACAGGATCACGAGCAGCGCGCCGACGTAGAACAGGCCGATGCGGAAGGGCAGCGTGTTGATGGCCTTGCGCAGCGTCACCTTCGGGTTCTCGGCCTCGCCCGCGGTGACACCAACGAGCTCGACACCGACGTAGGCGAACACCACGATCTGCAGGCTCAGCAACGCCGAGCTGAAGCCCGTCGGGAAGAAGCCGCCGTCGTTCCACAGGTTGCTCACGCTGGGGCCGGTAGCCGGGCCGAAACCGGCGATCGGCAGCAGCACCCCGATGCCGATGATGATCATGCCAATGATCGCGGTCACCTTGATCATCGAGAACCAGAACTCGGCCTCGCCGAAGATCTTCACCGAGATCAGGTTCGCCACGAACAACACCAGCAGGACGACGAGCGCCGTCACCCACTGCGGGATGTCATGCCCCCACGGCCAGTACTGCACGTACTTGCCGGCCACGGTGATCTCGGCCATGCACGTCGTGGCCCACACCGCCCAGTACGTCCAGCCGTTCGCGAACCCGGCGAACCGGCCCATGAACTCCTCGGCGTACTCCGAGATGCTGCCCGAGACCGGGCGGTACACCAGCAGCTCACCGAGCGCCCGCATGATGACGAACACCGCGAGGCCGGCCAACAGGTAGGCCAGGATCAGCGCCGGACCCGCCTTCTCGATGGCGCCGCCCGCCCCGTAGAACAGGCCGGTACCGATGGCCCCGCCGATCGCGATCATCTGCACGGTTCTGGCCGACAGACCACGCTCGTAACCGGCGTCGGGTGTCTCTGCTACCTCAGTGTTGGCGTCTCGCACCCGAGGTGTCTATCACAATTGCGGTGCCGACTAAACGTTCTCGCGGAGGAACGCGATGTCGTCCTTGCGGCCGTCCTCGGACGTCTCGCAGATGACGGGAGCGTCCGCGGCGCGCACCACCGCTGCCAGCAACTGCGGGTCGATCTGACCCGAACCGAAGTTGGCGTGCCGGTCGGCCCCCGAGCCGGCGGCGTCGCGGGAATCGTTGCAGTGCACCAGATCGATGCGGCCGGTGATGGACTTGATGCGCTCGACGGCGTCGACCAGCGCCTCCCCCGCGGCCCAGGCATGGCAGGTGTCCAGACAGAAGCCGATGCCCTTGTCGCCGATGCGGTCCCACAGCCGGGCGATGGTGTCGAAGTGCCGGGCCATGGCGTGATCGCCGCCGGCGGTGTTCTCCAGGTACACCGGCATGTCGGTCTTGAGGGCGTCGAGTGCCTTCACCCACCGCTCGAAGCCGGCGTCCATGTCGTTGTCATCGGCATGCCCGCCATGCACGATCACGGCCGTCGCGCCGATCTCGGACGCGGCATCGCACGTGTCCTGGAGGATCTTGCGTGACGGGATGCGCACCTTGTTGTTGGCCGAGGCGACGTTGATCAGGTACGGCGCGTGGACGTACAACGGCACGGACGACGCCCGCAGGATCTCGGCGTCCTCGCGGGGCGCGGGCTTCTTCCAGCTCTGCGGATTGCCGAGGAAGAACTGCACCACATCGGCGCCGTCGGCGGCCGCCGCGGCCAGAGGGTCGGTGTTGTCGACGTGCGAACCAATCAGCATGGCGCCCAGCCTAGTTGGCCACGGCGGTGAATCAGCTCGCCTACCGAGACCCGTCTACCGCGGGACCCTGTCGAGCATGCCGTTCACGATGGCAGTCGCCGCGCCCGCCGGATCGGGCGAACACACCAGGTTGTCGACGACGACACGGTTCCTGGCCGCCATGGTCCGCGTGCATTGGGTGTTGGCCCCCACCACCGCGGACTGCATCGACAACGTGTCTCCGGTGGCCTGCAGCGCACGCGTGTGTTGGGTACCGGACTGACCGGCGACCGTCAGCCCGACGTCGATGTCGGCGCACTGCTGCCAGACGGCCTGCTGCGCGGCGATCCAGGCATGCGCCGCAGCGGGATCGGGGAACCCGACAACGCCCTCACTCACCTGCACCATCGGCGATGCGGTGCTGAGGTAGTTGACGTAGTAGACGCCGGTCTGCCCGCTGCCGTCGAGTGCCGCATGGAGGCCGTTGGAGGTGACGACACTGCACTGCGGCGGGGTGAACGTGATGCTCAAACCGACGCCCGGGTGCCGCCACGTCGCGGTCTTGACCAGGGAAGGGTCGTTCATCATGCGCCGGAGATCGTCGACAGGCAGGACGACGGGCTGCAGGTCCGCGCCGGGTGGCGGCGCCGCGACCGCGCTGGTCGTCGCCGACGGAACAGCCTGGGGTGCCGCGGTGGGGTTACCACCGACCGACGTACTGCACGACGTCAACAGCGTGACCATGACGCTTGCCACTAAAACCATTGGTGCGCAATGCTTTACCGAAAGATTCGTCATGCCGGCACCCTTCCGGCAATGAGATTGGCCACCGCCGCGGCGTTGGGGCCGACCGACGCGGGGTCACCGCCACACACCGTCACGTCGACGACGACGTTGCTGCGGAAGGTGATGCCGCGACCACAGGCCCCGCCGGGCTCGGGCGGCGCTGTGCGGTTGTTGACCAGAGTCTGCACACCACCCGTCACAGCCGGGGTGCCGATCGCATACGTGGCCGGCGGCACCGTCTTGACCTGAACCGACTTGCCCGCGCACCCCTGCCAGCCCTTGACGGTCGCCGCGACCTGGTCCTGGGCGTCCTGGGCGTTTTCGTAGAGGATCGCCGAGGCGATGGCCGAGAAGCCGGCCGAACCGTCGGGCGGCGCATAGTCCTGCGTGCGCACCAGTACGACGGGGCTCTCCGCGTACGGCTGGATGGCCGCATCAGCGACCGCCCCCACACACGTCATGTCGGAGACGTAATCGTCAGGCAGCAGCGACAGCGAGTCGTGGCTTTCGCTGACCCCGAGATTCGGCACATTGACCGCCGCACTGACCTGATTCGGTTCGGCCATCACGCTTTTGAGTTGGTCCATCTGCACCAACGGTCCGGGTGGCGGTGGCGGCGGTGATGGCGGTGGCGGCGCGCTCGTGGTCGCCGGCGCGCTCGATGCCGACGTCGATGTCGTCGTCTGTGTGCTGCTGTTGCCGTCCGAGCCGCACCCCGCGGTCGGCGCCACCAGAAGGACAGCAGCCATGAACAATTGCAGTCGCAAGATAGTCCCCTCCCCCGGGGACAGTCTCGCACGGATACGCGAACGTCCCCGACACTTTGCAGTGTCGGGGACGTTCACGTGCTCGCGGGGAAGCCTCCCCGCGTGACCAGCTAGCGGTAGTCGCTGTAGCCGTAGTCATCCAGCGGCACGGCAGCACCCGTGGCCTGACCGAAGTCCGGGCTGTAGTACTGATCCTCGTAGGACGGGATCGTGTACGCAGCGGCCCGAGCCTCTTCCGTCGGCTGCACCTGGATGTTGCGGTACCGGTTGATGCCCGTACCAGCCGGGATCAACTTACCGATGATCACGTTCTCCTTCAGACCCTGCAGCTTGTCGCTACGGCAGTTGATCGCCGCATCGGTCAGCACGCGAGTGGTCTCCTGGAACGACGCCGCCGACAGCCACGAGTCCGTGGCCAGCGATGCCTTCGTGATACCCATCAGCACCGGACGTCCGGCCGCGGGCTCGCCACCCTCGGCCACGACGCGACGGTTCTCGGTCTCGAACTCGCTGCGCTCGGTCAGCGAACCGGGCAGGAACTCCGTCGAGCCCGAGTCGATGATCGTCACACGACGCAGCATCTGGCGAACGATGACCTCGATGTGCTTGTCGTGGATCGACACACCCTGTGCGCGGTAGACCTCCTGGACCTCCTTGACGAGGTGAATCTGCACCTCGCGGGGGCCCTGGACGCGGAGCACCTCGTGGGGGTTCGCCGAACCCTCCATGAGCTGCTGGCCGACCTCGACGTGGTCACCATCGGCCAACAGGCGCTCGGTGCCGTCGTCGTGCTTGAAGACGCGCAGGCGACGGTTACGACGCGGCAGCTTGTCGTAGACGACTTCCTCGCCACCATCGTCGGGGACGATGGTGATCTTGTAGAACTTGTCGTCCTCTTCCAGCTGCACCCGGCCGGCCACGTCGGCGATCGGAGCGACGTTGCGGGGCACGCGGGCCTCGAACAGCTCCTGCACGCGCGGCAGACCACCGACGATGTCGGCGCCACCGGTAACACCACCCTGGTGGAAGGTACGCATCGTCAGCTGGGTACCGGGCTCACCGATCGACTGGGCGGCGACGATACCGACGGCCTCGCCGATGTCGACCAGCTTGCCGGTGGCCATCGAGCGGCCGTAGCACTTGGCGCAGACGCCGGTGCCGGTGGCACAGGTCAGCACCGAACGCACCTTGACCGTCGAGATACCCGCGGCCAGCAGGGCCTCGATCGCCGGGTCACCGAGATCGTGGCCGCGCTCGACGACGACGTTGCCGTTCGCGTCGACCGCATCGGTGGCCAGGGTCCGCGCGTAGGCGGACGTCTCGACGTGGGCGTCGCGCACCAGCGAACCGTCGGCCTGAACCTCGGCCAGCGTGACGATGACGCCGCGCTCGGTCTCGCAGTCGGTCTCGCGGACGATGACGTCCTGCGACACGTCGACCAGACGACGGGTCAGGTAACCCGAGTCGGCGGTACGCAGCGCGGTATCGGCCAGACCCTTACGAGCACCGTGGGTGTTGATGAAGTACTCCAACACCGTCAGGCCCTCGCGGAAGGACGACTTGATGGGCCGCGGGATGAACTCACCCTTCGGGTTCGTCACCAGACCCTTCATGCCGGCCAGGGTGCGGGTCTGCGTGAGGTTACCCGTGGCGCCCGACTTCACGATCGTGATGATCGGGTTGTCCGCCGGGTAGTAGTCCTCCAGCGCCTTACCGACCTCTTCCGTGGCCTGCTGCCAGATCTTGACCAGCGACTCGTTGCGCTCGTCGTGGTTCAGACCACCGCGCTGGTACTTCTTCTCGATCGCGTCGGCCTGGCCCTCGTAGCGCTCCAGGATCTCCTGCTTCTGCGGCGGCACCAGAACGTCGGCCATCGAGACCGTCACGCCCGAGCGGGTCGCCCAGTGGAAACCGGCATCCTTCAGCTTGTCGACGGTCTGCGCCACGACGATCATCGGGTAGCGCTCGGCGAGATCGTTGATGATCGCCGCCTGGACCTTCTTGTGCATCTGCTTGTCGACGAACGGGTAGCCCTTGGGCAGCAGCTCGTTGAACAGCACGCGGCCCAGGGTGGTCTCCGCGGTCCACGCGTCGCCCGGCTTCCAGCCGTTCTCGAACAGCTGCGCCTCGATCTCGGCCGGCGGACGCAGGTGCGTCAGACGGACCTTGATCTTCGCGCGCACCGACAGCGCACCACGGTCCATGGCCATGATGGCCTCGGCCGGGCTGCTGTAGACGCCCTGCTCCGCGCTGTCCTTGGTGGCCGCGACGAACTCGCCGAGGTCACCGTCGATCTGCGTGGTCAGGAAGAACAGACCGGTCACCATGTCCAGACGCGGCATGGCGAGCGGGCGGCCCGACGCCGGCGACAGGATGTTGTTCGACGACAGCATCAGGATGCGTGCCTCGGCCTGCGCCTCCGCCGACAGCGGGAGGTGCACGGCCATCTGGTCACCGTCGAAGTCAGCGTTGAACGCCTCACACACCAGCGGGTGCAGCTGGATGGCCTTGCCTTCCACCAGCTGCGGCTCGAAGGCCTGGATACCCAGGCGGTGCAGCGTAGGTGCACGGTTCAGCAGCACCGGGTGCTCGGCGATGACCTCTTCGAGGACATCCCACACCTGGGGACGCTGACGCTCGACCATGCGCTTGGCGCTCTTGATGTTCTGCGCGTGGTTCAGGTCGACCAGACGCTTCATCACGAACGGCTTGAACAGCTCGAGAGCCATCAGCTTCGGCAGACCACACTGGTGCAGCTTGAGCTGCGGGCCGACGACGATGACCGAACGGCCCGAGTAGTCGACGCGCTTACCCAGCAGGTTCTGACGGAAGCGGCCCTGCTTGCCCTTGAGCAGATCGGACAGCGACTTGAGCGGACGGTTGCCCGGACCCGTGACGGGCCGGCCACGACGGCCGTTGTCGAACAGCGCGTCCACAGACTCCTGCAGCATGCGCTTCTCGTTGTTGACGATGATCTCGGGCGCACCGAGGTCGATCAGTCGCTTCAACCGGTTGTTGCGGTTGATGACGCGGCGGTACAGGTCGTTCAGGTCGGAGGTCGCGAAGCGGCCACCGTCCAGCTGGACCATCGGGCGCAGCTCCGGCGGGATCACCGGAACGGCGTCGAGCACCATGCCCATGGGCGAGTTGCCGGACTGCTGGAACGCGGCGACGACCTTCAGACGCTTGAGGGCGCGCAGCTTCTTCTGGCCCTTGCCGTTCTTGATGGTGTCGCGCAGCGACTCGGCCTCGGCGTCGATGTCGAAGGTCTCGATGAGCTTCTTGATCGACTCGGCACCCATGGCGCCGGTGAAGTACTCGCCGTAGCGGTCCTGCAGCTCGCGGTACAGCACCTCGTCGACGATGAGCTGCTTCGGAGCCAGCTTGGTGAAGGTGGTCCAGATCTCGTCGAGCCGGTCCAGCTCACGCTGGGCCCGGTCGCGGAGCTGACGCATCTCGCGCTCGCCACCGTCGCGCACCTTGCGGCGGACGTCGGACTTGGCGCCTTCCTTCTCCAGCTCGGCCAGGTCCTGCTCGAGCTTCTGCGCGCGCTCGGCCAGGTCCAGATCGCGCTGATCCTCGACGGCCTTCTTCTCGACGACCATCTCGGCCTCGAGCGTGGACAGCTCGTTGTGCCGCATCTCGGTGTCGACCGAGGTGATGACGTAGGCCGCGAAGTAGATGATCTTTTCCAGATCCTTCGGGGCCAGGTCCAGCAGGTAGCCCAAGCGCGACGGAACGCCCTTGAAGTACCAGATGTGGGTGACCGGCGCGGCCAGCTCGATGTGGCCCATACGCTCACGACGCACCTTGGCGCGAGTCACCTCGACGCCACAGCGCTCGCAGACGATGCCCTTGAAGCGGACGCGCTTGTACTTACCGCAGTAGCACTCCCAGTCGCGAGTCGGTCCGAAGATCTTCTCGCAGAACAGGCCGTCCTTTTCCGGCTTGAGCGTGCGGTAGTTGATGGTCTCGGGCTTCTTGACCTCGCCGTACGACCAATTACGGATGTCTTCCGCGGTGGCCAGGCCGATGCGGAGTTCATCGAAGAAGTTGACGTCTAGCACGTAACTCCCTTTCCCCTTGCGGGTGTATGAATCAGAAAAAGCTGACTACGGGCGGACGGTTTAGGCGAGGTCCTCGACGGACGCGGACTCGTTGCGCGACAGGTTGATACCCAGGTTCGCGGCGGTGCGCTCCAGGTCCTCGTCGTCGCTGTCGCGCATCTCGATCGCGGCGCCGTCCGAAGACAGCACCTCGACGTTGAGGCACAGCGACTGGAGTTCCTTGAGCAGAACCTTGAACGACTCCGGGATACCCGGCTCGGGGATGTTCTCGCCCTTGACGATCGCCTCGTAGACCTTCACCCGACCGACGGTGTCGTCGGACTTGATGGTCAGCAGCTCCTGCAGCGTGTACGCCGCACCGTAGGCCTGCATGGCCCAGCACTCCATCTCACCGAACCGCTGGCCACCGAACTGCGCCTTACCACCGAGCGGCTGCTGGGTGATCATCGAGTACGGACCAGTCGAACGCGCGTGAATCTTGTCGTCCACCAGGTGGTGCAGCTTCAGGATGTACATGTAGCCGACCGTGACCGGGTACGGGAACGGTTCGCCCGAGCGGCCGTCGAACAGCGTGGCCTTGCCGTCGGCGTCGACCATGACGTCGCCGTCGCGGTTGGGCAGCGTCGCGCCCAGCAGGCCCTGCAGCTCGTTCTCGCGGGCACCGTCGAACACCGGGGTGGCGACGATGCTGTCGCGCGGCGCGCTGTGCATGCCCTCGGGCAGGTTCGCCGCCCACTCGGGCTCGCCCTCGATGTTCCAGCCGGCCTTGGCGACCCACCCGAGGTGGGTTTCCAGGATCTGGCCGATGTTCATACGACGCGGCACACCGTGCGTGTTCAGGATGATGTCCACCGGGGTGCCATCAGGCATGAACGGCATGTCCTCGATCGGCAGGATCTTGCCGATGACGCCCTTGTTGCCGTGGCGGCCGGCGAGCTTGTCACCGTCGGAGATCTTGCGCTTCTGGGCCACGTAGACGCGGACCAGCTCGTTGACGCCGGCGGGCAGATCGTCGTCGTCCTCGCGCGAGAACACGCGGACGCCGATGACCTTGCCGGACTCACCGTGCGGCACCTTCAGCGAGGTGTCGCGGACCTCACGGGCCTTCTCACCGAAGATGGCACGCAGCAAGCGCTCTTCCGGGGTCAGCTCGGTCTCACCCTTCGGGGTGACCTTGCCGACCAGGATGTCGCCGTCGCGGACCTCGGCGCCGATGCGGACGATGCCGCGCTCGTCGAGGTCAGCGAGCACCTCGTCGGAGACGTTCGGGATGTCCCGGGTGATCTCCTCGGCGCCCAGCTTGGTGTCGCGGGCATCGATCTCGTGCTCCTCGATGTGGATCGAGGTGAGCACGTCCTGCTCCACGAGCCGCTGGCTCAGGATGATGGCGTCCTCGTAGTTGTGGCCTTCCCATGGCATGACTGCCACGAGCAGGTTCTTACCGAGGGCCATTTCACCGTTCTCGGTGCAGGGACCGTCGGCGATGACCTGGCCGGCCTCGACGCGCTGCCCCGAGTCCACGATCGGGCGCTGGTTGGCGCACGTGCCGTGGTTCGAGCGGTTGAACTTGCGCATCCGGTAGGTGTGCCGCGAGCCGTCGTCAGCCATGACGGTGACGTAGTCGGCGGAGACCTCTTCGATCACACCGGACTTGTCCGCCACGACGACGTCGCCGGCGTCGATGGCGGCACGCAGCTCCATGCCGGTACCGACCAGCGGGGCCTCGCTGCGCACCAGCGGAACCGCCTGACGCTGCATGTTCGCACCCATGAGGGCGCGGTTGGCGTCGTCGTGCTCGAGGAACGGGATCATCGCGGTCGCGACCGACACCATCTGGCGCGGCGAGACGTCCATGTAGTCGACGTCGTTCGCCGAGACGAACTCGACCTCGCCGCCCTTACGACGGACGAGGATCTTCTCCTCGGTGAAGTGACCGTTCGCGTCCAGCGGCGAGTTGGCCTGCGCCACGACGTGGCGGTCCTCCTCGTCGGCGGTCAGGTAGTCGATCTGATCGGTGACGATGCCGTCGACGACCTTGCGGTACGGGGTCTCGATGAAGCCGAACGGGTTGACCCGTGCGTACACCGACAGCGAGCCGATCAGACCGATGTTCGGGCCTTCAGGGGTCTCGATCGGGCACATGCGGCCGTAGTGCGACGAGTGGACGTCGCGGACCTCGAGGCCGGCGCGCTCACGGGACAGACCACCGGGGCCCAGCGCCGACAGACGGCGCTTGTGGGTCAGACCCGACAGCGGGTTGTTCTGGTCCATGAACTGCGACAGCTGCGACGTGCCGAAGAACTCCTTGATCGCCGCCACGACGGGACGGATGTTGATCAGGGTCTGCGGGGTGATCGCCTCGACGTCCTGCGTGGTCATGCGCTCGCGGACGACGCGCTCCATACGCGACAGGCCGACCCGGATCTGGTTCTGGATCAGCTCGCCCACGGTGCGCAGACGACGGTTGCCGAAGTGGTCGATGTCGTCGACCTCGACGGGGACCTCGACGCCACCGGGGGCGGTCATGGTCTTGTCACCGTCGTGCAGGCGCACCAGGTACTCGATGGTCGCGACGATGTCCTCTTCGGTCAGCGTCGTCGCGGTCACCTGGGCCGGGTTGCCGTCGTGCAGGCCCAGCTTCTTGTTGACCTTGTACCGGCCCACGCGGGCCAGGTCGTAACGCTTCTCCTTGAAGAACAGGTTCTCCAGCAGGGTCTGCGCCGACTCCTTGGTCGGCGGCTCGCCCGGGCGCAGCTTCCGGTAGATGTCCAGCAGGGCCTCGTCGGGACCGGCGGTCGGGTCCTTCTCGAGGGTGCCCATCATGATCTCGGAGAAGCCGAAGCGCTCGCGGATCTGCTCGTTGGTCCAGCCGAGCGCCTTCAGCAGCACGGTGACCGGCTGACGGCGCTTGCGGTCGATGCGGACACCGACGGTGTCGCGCTTGTCGACGTCGAACTCCAGCCAGGCGCCACGGCCCGGGATGACCTTGACGCTGTGCAGGGTCTTCTCGGTGGCCTTGTCGATGGACTCGTCGAAGTACACACCGGGCGAACGGACGAGCTGCGACACGACGACGCGCTCGGTGCCGTTGATGATGAAGGTGCCCTTTTCGGTCATCATCGGGAAGTCACCCATGAAGACCGTCTGGCTCTTGATCTCGCCGGTGGTGTTGTTGATGAACTCAGCCGTGACGAACAGCGGGGCCGCGTACGTCTGGTCCTTCTCCTTGCACTCGTCGACCGGAGCCTTGACCTCGTCGAAGCGCGGGTCGGAGAAGCTCAGCGACAGGGTGCCGGCGAAGTCCTCGATCGGCGACAGCTCGGCGAGGACCTCTTCGAGGCCACCGACCGGGTTGATGTCGCCGCGGTCGACTGCCTTCGAGCGCCAGCGGTCCGAGCCGATCAGCCACTCGAAGGAATCCGTCTGCACGTCGAGCAGGCCCGGAACCTCAAGCGGTTCGCGCAGCTTGGCGAACGAGACTCGGTTCGGCGCTCCTGGGACGGAGTTGTTGGAATCTACTGACTTGCTCTCGCGAGAGACTGCCAAGATGCGTCCTTCCAGCACCTGATGCGACCATTCCGGTGCCGGTCGAAACCGGTCCGAATTGCCGCTCTATCTGCGTCGGTCCGGCTGGCGTTCTCACAGTCCGGGCCTTACAAGACACAGGGCACGCGTCTAGATCACTGAGCAAGACTCAGGCTAGAAGGTGTCAGGTGCGGGTGAGGTGGGCAGGATGCAGCCAGCGCAACGTCCAACATTAGCGTAGGACGGCGCATTCCTCAACCACGGCATGCTTGAAGAGAGTTTTAACGGATAACGCTGGCTGGCGTCTGAACCCATTAACAAAACCCTCGAATACATGCTGCCCAACAGATTGGCCCGTTTGCGGGCGCCAGTCAAGACTTGCCACGGTGTTTGGTGTGGAGTTTTGCCGGCAAATGGCGAACCGGGGCGCTCTCATCGTGACGCAGCAGGCCGCGCGGCGCCACCCGCACGCCGCCGCCGGCGGACGCGCCGTGACCAAGATCACCGGCCGCGCGTCCCCGCACACCGCCTCCGAGCGTGCACACCGCGCCTGCGGAGCGCGGATTTCGCGGCCTGTTCGCACGTTCGCCGAAAACAAATCGCGCCCGGGCTGGTTTCAGCCCGGGCGCGATTTTCGCTGTTCTGCGGATCAGGCCCGCGGAATCTGAGCTGTCACCGGGTCGTCGGCGTGGCCGTTCTTGTTGAGGTCCTCGAGAATGGCGGCCTGCGCGGCGGGCGGCAGGGTGTGCAGGATCGACCGCACGCGAGCCTGACGACGAGCGACGGCCTGGCGGACCGGCATACCCGGGGTCACCTCGATCTGCGGCGGCACGCCCTCGATCTCCTCGACACCACCATCGGAGTGACCGGCATCGATCGCGGCCTGCTCGGCGGCCGCGGTCGCGGCGTCCTTCTCCTCGGACATACCGATGGGGCCGATACGACGACCGTTGAGGAACTGCTTGACCGCGGGCTCCTCACTGGTCAGCAGCACCTCGCGGGGGCCGAACATGACCAGGTGCTTGCGGTAGAGCATGCCGATGTTGTCCGGCACCGTACGCACGATGTTGATGTTGTGCGTCACGATCAGGACCGTGGCGTCGATCTGGGCGTTGATGTCGATCAGCAGCTGCGACAGGTAAGCGGTACGGACCGGGTCCAGACCGGAGTCCGGCTCGTCGACCAGGATGATCTTGGGGTCGAGCACGAGGGCGCGGGCCAGGCCGGCACGCTTGCGCATACCACCGGAGATTTCGCCCGGGAACTTGTGACCGTCGTTGGGCATACCCACGACGTCCAGCTTCTCCATGACGATCTTGCGGATCTCGGACTCGGACTTCTTGGTGTGCTCGCGCAGCGGGAAGGCCGTGTTGTCGTAGATGTTCATCGAACCGAACAGCGCGCCGTCCTGGAACAGCACACCGAACAGGGTGCGGATCTCGTAGAGCTCCTTGGCCGAGCACTCGATGATGTTGGTGCCGTCGATGACGATCGAACCGCGCTCGGGACGCAGCAGGCCGATGAGCGACTTCAGGAACACAGACTTACCGGTACCGGACGGGCCCAGCATGACGCTGACCTCGCCGGCGGGGATGGTCAAAGTGACGTCTTCCCAGATCTTCGACGACCCAAAGGACTTACTCAGTCCCGTCACGTCGATTTGGACGCCCATGTGAGATCCCTTCCGCCAGCGCTCGCGCGCCATTTGCTGCCCTGCCTGTGGCTTGAGTCACTGTAGCGCATCGATCGCGAGCTGTTGCACCTTGTTCCAACTATCGGACGGCCCGCCGAAAAGTCACCCTGATGGACGCGGAGCCAACTACCCCATCGTCCCCCGAACGGCTCGAAATGCCCCGATTTATATCCCCTGAAAAGCGAAATCCCCCGGAGTCCGTGCTGGACTCCGGGGGAAAACGTCAGTTCTGGCGAACTTACTTGACGGACACCGATGCGCCGGCGGCCTCGAGCTTGGCCTTGGCGTCCTCGGCGGCCTCCTTCGAGACCTTCTCCAGCAGCGGCTTGGGGGCGCCGTCGACCAGGTCCTTGGCTTCCTTCAGGCCCAGGCCGGAAACGATCTCGCGGACGACCTTGATGACGCCGATCTTCTTGTCGCCGGCACCCTCGAGGATGACGTCGAACTCGGACTGCTCTTCGGCGGCCTCAGCGGCGGCGGGAGCGGCACCGGCGGCGGCAACGGCGACCGGAGCGGCGGCGGTGACGTCGAAGGTCTCCTCGAACTGCTTCACGAACTCCGAGAGCTCCAGCAGGGTCATTTCCTTGAACGCGTCGAGCAGTTCTTCGGTGGACAGCTTGGCCATGTGAATGGTCCTTCCTTATTACTTCTTTTGTGGATGTGGGGTGGGTCAGGCAGCCGGTTCGGCGGCCTTCTTGTCCTGCAGCGCGGCCGCCAGGCGCGCAACCTGGGACGCGGGCGCAACGAACAGCGCCGCGGCCTGGGACTGCTTCGCCTTGAGGGCGCCGGCCAGCTTGGACAGCAGCACTTCGCGCGACTCGAGGTCGGCGATCTTCTCGACCTGGGCCACGGACAGCGCAGCGCCGTCCATGTAGCCGCCCTTGATGACGAGCTGCTTGTGATCCTTCGCGAACTTCTTGAGTGCCTTCGCGGCATCGACCGGCTCGCCGGTGATGAACGCGATGGCGGTCGGACCTGCGAACAGGTCGTCGAGGCCTTCGATCCCGGCCTCCGAGGCGGCGCGCTTGACCAGGGTGTTCTTGGCGACCGTGTAGGTCGTCGAAGCACCGAGGGAACGACGCAGCTCGGCGAGATTGGCAACCGTCAGACCGCGGTACTCGGTCACGACAGTGGCCGTCGAGGCCTTGAACTGTTCGGCGATGTCAGCGACCGCAGTGGCTTTATCAGCCGTGGCCATACATGCCTCCTTGTGGTGTATTCATCGGCCCACTGGAGACTGCCGGGGATTCGGTCCGGAAATGCAAAGCGCCCCGACACAGAAAGGTCGGGGCGCGCAGAATCAAAACTCTGAAAACCTCGTCCTCCTGCGTGGGCCGCCAGGCGTTGCCTGGACCTTCAACCAATTACTTGGTGACCGACGGTCTTCGGTGGAACTGGACAAGAGTAGCCGATGGCCCGCCGATCAGCCAAAACGGCGACTGTGAGACTACGGCTGACCCAGGCGGACCTGGTCCGGTGTCGGCAACCGCCAGTGCCGGCCCTGCTCGAGGTCGAAGCTCATGGGCTCGTACCGCAGCATGCCCGTCCCCGGGTACGGGGTGTACTCGCCGAACCATACGTCGCCGTCGACGGCATAGAGGTCGACGCGGATGAAATCCCAGCCGGTGCCCAGCACGCTCGCGATCTCCAGCATCTTGTCCAGTTCGAGCGGGCGTTCTTCGACGGCGACGGGGTGGATGCGCCACCGCACCGGCAGTTGACGCCAGTCGGCGTCCAGGAATGTGGTGGTCTGCCGCTTCCCGAAGCGGCCGCGATTCACCTGGATCAGCTCGACGCGGCCGTCGAAGACGAAGAACTTGTAGTCGACGGGCGCTTCGCCGTCCGGGGTCGGGATGCGTTTCTCTATCAACAACACCGGGCGGGCCTGGCTGTAGCCCCACTCGCCGAGCTCCAGCGGCGTCTCCTGGAACCAGCTTCTGGTCTGGTCCCGCAGGGCGGCCAGATCCGTTTGCGGATCGGGGCCGAACAGCGCCTGGCCGCTGCTGGCGTTGGGCTTGAGCACCCAGGGCGGCAGGGCCGCCAGGTCCGGTGCGTCCCGCAGGTCGGTGCCGCACCAGTACGTGGCAGGAATCCGGAGATCGGCGCCGGGGTACGCCGCGCGGGCCATCTCCTTCATCCACATCTTGTCGCAGGCCCGCACGATCCGGTCCCGACGATCGTGGAAGATGCGCCAGTTCACCTTCTCGTTGAAGGTCTCGGGCTCGCGGAAGTTGCCGGGCTTGCGGATCATCAAGAGATAGAGGACGTGTCGCAGGAACCGGACCGGAATCAGCGCGAGCAGCCGGCGACGGATGGACATGAGCCACGACGGCGTCGCGATGTATGTCAGCAGCGGCACGGGTTCAGGCCTCGCTGGTGAGGTAGCCGCCGCGGCGGAAGAACTCCGTTCCGTCGTGCTCCACCCCGTCGGCCGCGCGGAGCCGGGTGATGACCAGGCCGAGGTTCCCGCCGCGGTGGGCATTCGAGCCGCACACCACCGCGCCGCCACCCTCCTGCACGATCACGCGGCCGGGGGTGCCGCCGTAGCGGATTTGGGAGACCTTGACCTCGAGCACTTCGATGCGCTCACCGCGGTAGAAGGTGAACGCGCGCGGGTAGGGGTCCGACAGCGCGCGGACGAGGCGCTCCAGATCGTCGGCCGGCCAGCTCCAGTCGATGAGGCTGTCGCGTTCGGCGCGCTTGTGGAAGTAGGTCCGCTCGGCCTTGTCCTGCGGCCGCCACTGTGCGGTGCCCGCTTGCAGCGCGGTCAGCGCTTCGTCCAGAGCGCCCGGAATGAGGTCGATGCCGCGCATCACCAGTTCGGTGCCGGTGTCGCCGGGACCGATCGAGAGCGAGCGCTGGACCAGGATGTCGCCGGCGTCGAGCTCGGCGTTCATGCGGTGGATGGTCAGGCCGATGTGCGATTCCCCGCTGATCAGCGACCAGATGACCGGTGAGAAGCCGGTGCCCTTCGGCAGCAGGGAGTCGTGCAGGTTCAGGGTGCCGTAGGGCGGCAGGTCGTAGAGCTCGTCAGTCATCCGCGTGTACCAGCTGTTGACGACGATGACGTCGGGTTCGGAGCGCTTGACCAGGTCGATGGTCTCGTGGTCGGCCCGCATGGTCAGGTGGACCGGGATGTCGTGCGCGCGGGCGAGCTCCTCGACGGAGTCCGAGAAGATCGCCTTGTACGACTCTGTGCTGGTCGGGTGCGTGACAACCATCGGCACGTCGTGCCCCAGATCGATCAGCGCTTGCAGCGTCTTGACCCCCCACGTCTGGAAACCGAAGAAGACGACGCGCATGCAATTACCTCACTAAGTCTGATTCCGCCGGCGTGTGACGACTTGTTCACCCACCGTTAAACAAGATCAATTTAGCTAAGTCTTGCCTAACTTTGGGAGCTACCCTCCCAGGCAGCTCACAGCGTCGTCGTCGAGGCAAGCGCTACCAGCACAAACACCACCAACAGCACCACCACGCGCACCCAGTGCAACCGGTCCCAGCGGTGGGCGAGCTCCCGACTCGTCGGCGCCTCGTCGGGGCCGGCACCCGCCCACGCGGCGACGCGGTTGTTGATCGGGACCAACGTGGTCAGCGTCAGCACCATCACCACCGCCATCAACACCACCGCGGCGATGGCGCCGGGCGCCGGGGCGAGTACCGCACCTGCGATCAGCAGTGCGGCCGCGGCGGCATACCAGAAGGGCATCACCGTGCCGAGAATCCGGCTGCCCGTCGCCCGCGCCTGCCGGTAGGCGTCATCGGGCAGCCGTTCCAGGATCGGATTGTTGAACGCGGCGACCCCGAATTCCACGCCGACGAGCGTGCCAACGACGATCACGGTGAGAATCTGCGCAATGTGCTCCATGCCATCGAGCCTGGTCACTACACTGACAAATAACAAGGTACTGACAAATTAGTCAGCATAAAGACGATCGGGAGCGCATCATGGCGGTGTCGAAGAAGGAGATCGGCGAGTGCCCGATCGATGCCGCGCTGTCGGTGATCGACGGCCGGTGGAAGGGCACCATCCTGTGGCGGCTCGCCGACGGGCCGATGCGCACCGCCGAGCTCCGGCGCAGCATTCCCGACATGACGGAGCGCATGCTCATCCGGCACCTGCACGAACTGGTGGCCGACGGCATCATCGAACGCCACGACGCGGGCACGGTGCCGCCGTGCGTGCACTATTCGATCTCCGAATACGGCAAGACGCTGGAACCGGTGCTCGGTGCGCTGTGCGACTGGGGCCGAAAGGACATGGCGCGGCGCGCCGCTCAGCTCCGCCACAACGCGGCGGCGCCGACGAGCCCGGCATCGCCCCCGAGCTCGGCGGGCACCACCCGCAGGCCGCGCAGGAAGCTCAACCCGGCGTAGCGGGGCAACGCCGCCCGCAGCGGGCCGAACAACACCTCCCCCGCATTCGCCACGCCGCCGCCGACCACCACCAGGTCCAGGTCACAGACGGCCGCTGCCGACGCGATGGCGACGGCGATCGCCTCGGCGCCACGCGAGAACGCCTGCACCGCAATCGGATCCCCGTGGCGGGCGGCCTCCGCCAGCGCCTTCGCGTCGGCGTCCGGCGGGGCGTCCCAGTCGTGCTCGTGTGCCCACCGCGCGAGGTGCGGACCCGAGGCCACCGCCTCCACGCAGCCCTGCCCGCCGCAGGCACAGCGCGGGCCGTCGGGTTCGACGACGACGTGGCCGATGTGTCCGGCATTGCCGGTGCGGCCGAGGTAAGGCGCACCGCCCTGCACCAGTCCGCCGCCGATACCGGTCGACACCACCATGCCGAGCAAGAATTGCGCCTCCTTGCCGGCCCCGCGCCAGTGCTCCCCCAGGGCCAGGCAGACGACGTCGCCGGCCAGCCGAACCGGCAGTCCGGTGCGCTCGGTGAGCTGTCGGACCAATGGAAACTCGCGCCAGACAACGACATTGAGCGGACTGACCGTACCCGCGACCACATCGATCGGACCGGCGCAGCCGACGCCCACGCCGCGAACCGGCCGTCCGGCCGCGGCAGTGAGGGCGTTCCCAATCAACGTATCGACGGTCGCCCATACGCTCTCACTGTCCGCGTGCGGTGTCGGGAGCTGCTCGCGGTGCACGAGTGCGCCATCGGGGTCGACGAGGGCCGCGGCGATCTTCGTGCCACCGATGTCGAGGGCGAGGGTCAGGTCGGGCATCGTGCGCTTTCAGTGCCGGTGGACGTGGTCGGGCTGACGCGGGTCGCCGGGATGTTCGTAGCCGGGCGCCAGGTGCACCGACTCGGCGCGGCGGGCGTCGAGCCAGTGCCGGAAGGCCCGCCGGCGCGCCGAACCCAGCAGGTGTGCGGCGACTTGCGGCCGCACCTGATCCAGCTCCGGGACGACGGTCGGCGCGGTGGACCAGCCGTCAGGGCCGGGTACGGGCGGCGCGAACCGCAACGGGTTTCGGGCGTGGTAGCGCTCGATCTCCGCGTCGGGGATCCGCACCTCGGCGGTCACCCGAACGAACAGCGCCCGCGCCAACGGCTGTTCGAGCGCGGCCGCGGCGATACTGCCGAGCTCCATGCGGGCGGCGGCGCCGGGCAGCAGGTCGGTTTCGGTGGGCGCGTCCCTGTCGGTGACCCCGAGTTCGCCGGCCGCCACCCGCACCAACTCGTCGGCGACGAGCAGCTGGGTCAGCCAGCGCCGCAGCTGGCGACCCTCACTACTTCCGGGCGCCGGTAGCGAAGGCGCCAATACGCTTGCCCGCAAACGTGATTCGCGCTCATCGAGCGCGCTGACCGGAATCTCCCGCCCGGCGACGGTGGCGACGCGGTTCATCGGACCCGCACCGATACCGCCGGCGTGTAGAGCACCCGGCCGGCCCCGGCGATCCTGACCAGCGCCCACCACTGCCCCGGCCCGACCCACGACGGCGGCGCCACGTCGAAGTCGAATGCGGCGGTGCCACCCGCCGGGACGTCGGCCCCGAGCACGGCCGGCCCCAACCATTCCCACGTCCCCCACGGACTGATCAGGTGCGCCTCCAAGCTCAGCGGCGCACCGGCCGCAGAGCCGACGACGACACTCAGGTCGGCGTGTTCCCCGGCGACGATGTCGACGGCCTGAGGCTCCTCGACCACCCTCAGCAGCGGGGCGTCGCCGGGTTCGCCGACGGTGACGACGCAGACGTCTTCGACCGTCTGCCGCCACGCCGCGGGAATCTGGTGCTGTTTGTCGCCGCCGGTGACCGCCAGCTCGACCCGCACCGGATACCGCCCGGCGGGCACATCGGCGGGAAGTTGCAGCTGCACTTCGGTTTCCAGGTAGCCGCCCGGCGGCAGTACGAAGGGCAGTTCCTCCGGGGCGGCCGACCAGCCGTCGGGGCACAGCACCCGAACCCGGCCGTGCAGCGCGGCGTCGGTGCAGTCGCTGGCGGCGGTGACGCGCAGTCGCACGGGCGCACCCGGCGCGCCCGATATCTCGGTGGGGTGCACATGCGCCACCGCGGGCAGTCCGCCCAGCGGCGCGGGACCGCGATTGTGCAGCCAGTAGCGGGCGTAAACCGGTTGGGCGACTTCGGCATCCGGCGCCAGGGTGGCGTGGTCGCCGTTGAGCACGTGCGGCAGGTCGAGCCGCGCCCGTACCGTGGCGATCTCGAAACCGTGCAGCCGCAAGGCTTTTCCGCCGGCGGTGACCGGTTGTTCGAGCAGGTCCAGTCGTTCGACGTCCTCGAGGTGCCGGAGCCCCGAGGTGACATTGACCTCCGTCGGCCGCCCCGAGGTCTGGACCAGACGCAGGGTGATCCCGGTCCTGGGGTCGACGGGCGCGCTGTGGCCCGTGGCGATCGGGTTGCCGGTGGCCTTCAGCGCGGCCAGCGACACGTCGGACGTGGGTTCGACGCTCAGCAGTGAACCGGTGCCCGGCAATCCGCCGGCCACCGCGGGCTGGTCGGTGTACACCGCCAGCAGTGGCTGTGAGAACTCGGCGCTGCAGCCCGGAATGCCCGCGGTGCGCCAGTCACCGTCGCCGGCCGCGATGGCGTAATCGAAGGTGTGGGTCCAGTGCTGCAACTGGAAGTTCGAGCCGTCGGGTGCGGTGCGGCGCGGTGGGTCGATCCAGGTGCCCGACGGCCAGCCGGTGCACGACCGCAGCAACGACGTGTGCAGGACGCCGTCCGGCTCGACGGCGAAACCCGGTACGCCGCGGTTCAATACGGCCACGCTGCGGGCCGCGAAGGGCCCGATGCCGGCTGCGGCGTCCTGCTCGACGGCGATCTCGGCGTCGGCGAGGTCGTCGATGAGCTCCTCGAGCCCACCGGGCCCGGCGACGATCAGCACCGGCAGCGTACGGGCATCCTTGAGATCGGCACCGGGAATCCACCGCTGCACCAGATCGGCGTCGGCGGGCACCCAGAGCCGGGCGCTTCCCGTCGCCAGGCGGCGCCGTAGTTCGGCGCCGTAGCCCGGGTCCGCTGCCGCCAATACCGCTGCGGTGAAGGCATTCTCGTCGGGACCGCCGAGCGCGATACGAGCGTCGGGCAGGTTGGAGTCGACGGCGAGGTCGCCGTAGCGCGGTTTGTCGGCGCTACTGCAGGTGGCCGTCACGCCCGACCGCACCAGCGCGACCATCAGGTCGCGGATGGGTGTCTCGGGATCGGCGGCGTCCGGTGCAACGACCTCGGCCACCGCCACCGCGCGCGTGCACTCGCCCTGCGCGTCGCGTACCCGGACCCGCACGGCCGAAGACAGCCCGAACCAGCCGTAGGCGGGGTTGTCCAGGGTGTAGGGGTGATCGGCGGTGTCGACGGCGTCGGGCGAATCCCGTTGGTGCAGCAGCCCGAAGCCGCGGCCGATCACCGCGTCGCCGACCTCGCTGACGGGCATCGCGCCCGGCACCGGGCAGGGCCAGCGCAGTCGCAGCAGCTTGTCGGCGCCGGTGAACTCGTCGATCACGGTGCGGCAGTCCACGCGGTCGACTTCGTGCCACAGCGTGATGGTCTGGGTGTACCGCAGCACGTCGCCGATGCGCCCGGCGACCACCAGCCGTTCTCCCAGCGCGCTGCGGTAGGCCTGCACCGACTCAGCCGGGTGTTCGGCAGAGCCCACCACCGGGCCCTTGGGCAGCAGGTGCCAGGGCCCTTCGTGTTCGGTCGGGTGCGCGGAATGCTCGTCGTAGACGGCGATCTCGTTGCCGACGCGGCCGGCACCCATGAGCTCGACACCGTCGCGCACCAGCGACGACACCGCGCCGCCGCGGTCCGGATCGACGGTGCAGGCGTACCGATCGTTTCCGATGGTGGTGCCGGACACGGGTTCCCACGAGGCCGGCACGGACCCGGACTGCGCCGGGCCGATCGTGTATGCCCGCCACCCGAGAGACGGCACGTCGCGGGCCGCCCAGGTGACGGTGTGGCCGTCGTCTTCGATCAGGACCGGGACGGGCGCGCCGTCGGCATCGAGGACCGGCCCTGCCGGCGGTTCGTCGAGGTGGATGGTGACGATGTCGGTTCGGCTGTGCGCCAACGGGTTCCACACCACGATGTCGCCGTCGACGGCTCGCGACAGCAATGCCACCGCGTTGTCGCGGGCGGTCCGTCCGAGTTCCCACGCATCGCGCCAGCCGGTGAGCAGGTCGAGGTACACCTGGTCGGATTCCGATCCGGTGATGGCGTCGTGGTGTGCACCGTAGGCCAGTTGCACCCAGGCCTTGGCCAGGGCAGCTTGCGGATAGGTGGCGCCGGTGAGCAATCCGGCGAACACCGCGAACCGTTCGGCTTCCAGCACGACGTGCTCGGCGGCCCGGTTGGCCTGCTTGGTGTCGATGTACGACACGTCCTTGCCCGTGTAGATCGGGTTCATGTCGCGGGTCTGCGGCGACGGCTGCGTACCGACGGCCGCGAGTTCCGCACGCACGGCGGCGAAGAACTCCCGCGGCAGCGCACACACGAAGCGGGGCCAGGTATAGCGCGCCGCCCAGTCGCGGTGAATCTCGGTGACCCACTTGTTCGGCGGGGTGTAGTCGGTGCCGACCGGCAGCAGCACATTGCGGGTCAGCGCAACCTTTTTCAGCTTGGCGAACGTCTCATATGTGGCGTCCTCGGCTTCCTGCAGCGATGCCGACGAATCCATCCACCAGCCGGCGGCGTAGTGCGCGGGCATGTAGTGGGTCAGCAGCCCGCGGCCCGACGGTGCGATCCAGTCGAATTCACTGGCGAACTGCATGCGTTCGGGGTCGCCGTCGCGGTGCATCGGGCCCCACTGGTGATGCGGGCCGCGGGCCCATGAGCTGGAGGTCAGGCCGGTGTCGGCGGCCATGCCCGGAAACTGCGGGTCGTGGCCGAACACGTCGAGCTGCCAGGCCGTCGCCGGGTCGGCGCCCATGACGTCGCGCTGGAACCCGATGCCGTGCACGAAGTTCCGGATCGCCGTCTCCGGACTGGTCAGGTTGGTGTTCGGCTCGTTGTAAGTGCCGCCCATGATCTCGACGCGGCCCTCGGCGAGCAGCGCGCGCAACTGGGCGCGCTGCTCGGGGTGGGTGTCCCAGTAGGGTTTGAGGTAGTCGACCTCGGCAAGCACGAACTTGTATTCCGGCTCGCGCCTTGCCATTTCGAGATGCGCGGTGACCAGCTCGAAACCGTTGGTCTGCCGGCACCGGCCGGGCGGATCCTCGGTCCAGACGCTGGTGTAGGCGGCCTGGGTGTTCCACCACACCGGGTCGTAGTGGAAGTGGCTGATCATGTGCATGGTCCAGCCGGGCTCGGCGACGACGAACTCGAACGGGGTCTGCTCGCCGCCGGCCTCGAGATGCGCGGCCCGTACCTGGCCCGGTTGTCCGCCCTGCACAACCACCGGAATCTCGACGAAGCCGGCACCGGGCTGAGCCAGGGCCCGGCCGCTCAGCCCCTCTCCGACGACCCGCAACTCGGCGACGTCGGTGCACCCGGTGTAGTCCACTCGGACCAGCTGCAGCGGTTCGTCGGCCGGACCGACGAACAACTCGGTGGAAACCACGGCCGTCACCTGCAGGAGTCGTCCCGTCGACACCCCTGCACCATACGGCGCGCCGTCACCGATCGGGAGGCATTGCGGCACGCAACCGGTCGGCGACCACCGCGGCCGCGGCGATCACCTCGGGCGGTTCGAGGACCTCGAACCGATACCCCGGCATCGCCAGGTACAGCACGATGCGCTCGGGGTCGTCGCCCCCGGCGGTCACGATGCAGCGGTCCGGACCGTCCGCCTCGATCTGCGCCGACGACGCGGAAAACATCTGCTCCAGTTGACTTTCGGCTGCCTCATACCGGACCCGCGCGACGTAGCGGTACGGCGACGCCGTGATGGCCTGGCGCACGAACTCCGCCGGATCGGGCGCCGGGCGCGGCGCGAACGTCGTCCCCGCAGCTTTGACGTCGACCATCCGGTCCAGCCGCAGCGTCCGCCAGTCCTGCTTGTCGCGGTCGTACGCCAGCAGGTACCAGCGGCGCCCGGTGGTGACGAGTTGGTAGGGCTCGAGCCGGCGCTCGGTGCTGTTGCCGCGGATGTCGGTGTAGCCGAGCCGGACGTGTTCGTGGTCGCGGCAGGCGCGGGCCAGCGTCATCAGGTCGTCGGGCGATACCGTTTCGACCGAGCCGCCGCCGGTCAGCGTCACCGTCGCGTCGTGCACGGCAGACACCTGCGACCGCAGCCGCGCGGGCATCACCTGGTCCAGCTTGGACAGGGCCCGCAGCGCCGACTCCCCGACGCCCGCGACGCTGCCGCCGGCCGCCAGCCGCAGACACACCGCCATCGCGACGGCCTCCTCGGGATCGAGCAGCAGCGGCGGTAACGCGGCACCGGCACCCAATTGATAGCCGCCGTCGCGGCCCTTGCTGGCGTGCACCGGATAGCCGAGGTCGCGCAGCCGCTCGATGTCGCGGCGCACGCTGCGGCCGGTGACGCCGAGCCGGTCGGCCAGCTCCTGCCCCGTCCACACCCGGCGCGCCTGCAGCAGGCCCAGCAGTTGCAGCACGCGGCTCGTCGTTTCAGACATGACAACACTCTGCCGTACTCATAGGACAGAAACAGTCCTAATTAGATGTCAGGCTCTTCATGTGACCGAAGAACGGACCGAAGAACTGGCCGACCAACTCGACTGGCACTGGCAACATCAGCTGCGCCCCCGGCTCGAGGGACTGACCGACGACGAATACTTCTGGGAGCCGGTGCCCGGCTGCTGGACCCTGCACCCCGACGGATCCATCGACTTCAGTTATCCGCCACCGCAACCCGAGCCGTTCACGACCATCGCCTGGCGGCTGGCGCACGTCATCGTCGGCGTCCTGGCGATGCGGAACCACTCGCATTTCGGCGGACCGCCGGCCGACTATCAGTCGTGGCCGTACGCCCGCGACGCCCGCACCGCCCTGGAGCAGCTCGACAGCGCCTACGCGAACTGGATCACCGGAGTCCGCGGGCTCGACGCCGCCGCCCTGGCCCGGCCGTGCGGCCCCGCCGAAGGTCCCTACGCTGACTTCTCAATGGCGACCCTCGTGCTGCACATCAATCGCGAAGTCATTCACCACGGAGCGGAAATCGCCTGCATCCGTGACCTTTACACCCACACCCCGAAGGAGAACTGAACATGGCCGGACAGCCCGCACCCGCAGGCGACGAGCGTCAGACCCTCGTCAACTTCCTGGCGTTCCAGCAGGACGCCTTCGCGGCCGTCGCCCACGGCCTCACCGATGAGCAGGCCCGCTCCACCCCATCGGTGAGCGCCCAGTCGGTCGGCGGCCTCATCAAGCACGTCACCGCCGTTCAAGCGGGCTGGGTCGAGCGCGCGGTGGCCGCCCCCGACTTCCCGCCACCGGACACCCGGCCGATGGCCGAGATCATGGCCGAGTACGCCGACCAACACGTCATGCGCGACGACGAGAAGCTCGGCGACCTGCTGGCCGCACTGCGCGAACAGAACGCCAAGACGCTGCAGGCCTTCGCCGAACTCGACCTGGACGCGCTGGTGCCGGTGCCGCACGAGGTGCCGTGGTTCCCCTCGGATATCGACCACTGGTCCGTGCGCTGGGTCGGCATGCACATCATCGAGGAGCTGTCCCGCCATGCCGGGCACGCCGACATCATCCGGGAATCCATCGACCGGGCGACCATGTACGAACTGCTCGCCGCCGAGGAGGAATGGCCCGAGACGGACTTCATCAAGCGCTGGCGGCCGGCCGCTCAGTAACTCGAGATCCACGAAATGGCTGCCCGCGGACGCCCCGCGGCAGCCATTTCGTCACTCTCGGCGCAGCACCAGCGCCAGCGCCGCGTCGACCACCACATCCAGATCGGTGCCCAACGCACCGGACAGCCACTGCTGGGCCAGCTCGGCCATGGCGCCGGTGTACATGGCCGCACCGACGCGCGCGGCGACGGGATCCGAACCGGGGTGGAGCCGGCCACCCTCGGCGAGGACCGCGTCGAGCAACAGGTCCTGCGTGACGGCGCGGCGCGCGGTCAGCACGGGGTTGGCGCGGGCTTCGGTGAACAGCACCCGCCCGCGCCGCGGATCGGCGGAACCGAAGCCCAGCACCGCGGCGATGCCGGCGCGGGTCCGGTCCCGCACCGAGTCGCCCGCGACGGTGATCGCGGCGTCGACCATGGCGGCCAGTTCGATGCTGACCTTGTCGTAGACGGCGCCCAGCAGGTCGTCGATGCCGTCGAAGCTTTCGTAGAAGTAGCGGGTGTTGAGCCCGCACTCGCGGCACACCGAGCGAACCGACAGCGCCGTCTCACCACCGGAGCCGAACAATTCGAACGCCGCGTGGACCAGTAGCCCGCGCCGCTCGGCGCGGCGGTCGTCGAGCGGGACCCCCGCCCACCTGGTCGGTGTCGACATCCCTACAGCCTAGGTCTGGTCACACCCGTCACCAAATACTATTCTGGTTACGACCGTGACCAGAAGGGGTTGACGTGTACCTGCCACACCAGTTCATCGAGCACCAGCTTCAGCACCGGTTCGACCAGACCATCCGGCGGAACTATTTCCGGGGCATGGAGTTCGCCGGCCCCGCCGGAGACCCGGGCTGGTTCGGTCCCGGCAGCGCCGTCTGGCATGTGCACTCCCACACCGAGGCCCTGGTCTTCGGCCTGCAGTGCGCCGCGTTCATCGAGCGCCTCGACCCGTCCATCTACTGGATGGGCATGCACCACTCGCGACTGGTCCAACGCGACGACAACGGCGAGGCCGTCCCGGTGATCGACCCCAAGGGCGCGGCCGTCCGGCTCGGCCACTCCATCGCGTTCTTCATCGGCACCGGGTACGGCAGCACCGAGACCGCCGAAAACCTGGCCCGGACCGTGCGCGCCATGCATCACACCATCAAGGGGGTCCGCCCGGACGGCGCCGCCTACGACGCCGACGACCCGGACTGGCTGCGCTGGAACTACGCGACCGTTGTGTGGGGCCTGGCCACCGCGCACGAGCTCTACCACCCGAACCCGTTGCGCGGCAAGAAACTCGACCGCTACTACGGCGAGTTCATCCGCGTCGGCCACGCCCTCGGCGGCACCGACCTGCCCACCACCAAGGCCGAGACCCTCGATTGCCTGAAGTCCTATCTCCCGAAGCTGGCGCTGACGCACGGTGCCGCCATGGCCACCGGCCCGAACCTGCCGATACCGCAGAGCGCCGTCGACTGGGCGGTGCGGGACACCATGCCGACGTGGGCCAAGCAGCTGCTGGGCCACACCGACCCCAACCCGATCGAGCGCACGGCCCGCCGCGCCATCGTGTGGTCGATCATCAATGGCCTGCACACCGCCGCCGGACCGTTCCCGGAATTCCGTCAGGCCAAGGCCCGCGTCAAAGGCGGGGTCGACCCGGAGCTGGCACCGCACACCGTCCCGGCGTACGTGCCGGGCAGCGACCCGGTCCGCAGCCGCGCCGACATCGAGAGCGTCTTCGTCTGACCCGCGCCGCCGAAAAAGGAGTGACGCAGGGCACACCTTTTTGGCAGTACCCGCGGTTTTGAGACACTTCATCAATGGGTTCGAAGACACCGCACCGTGAGGGCGCCCGGCTGGACCGGGTGCCGCTGCCCGTCGAAGCCGCCCGCATCGGGGCCACCGGCTGGCAAATCGCCCGGACCGGCGTCCGCGTCGTCGGCAGTGCCTTCACCAAGGGCAGCCTGCAGCAGAAGGTGATCAAGCAGGTCCCGAAGGCCTTCTCCGATCTGGGGCCGACGTACGTCAAGCTCGGCCAGATCATCGCGTCCAGCCCCGGGGCCTTCGGCGAGCCGCTGAGCCGCGAGTTCCGCAGCCTGCTCGACCGGGTTCCGCCCGCCAACAAGGACGAGGTGCACAAGCTGCTGCGCGAAGAACTCGGCGGCGACCCGGCCGACCTCTTCGCCACCTTCGACGACGAGCCCTTCGCCTCCGCGTCCATCGCCCAGGTGCACTACGCGACGCTGCACTCCGGCGAAGAGGTCGTCGTCAAAATCCAGCGCCCGGGCATCCGCCGCCGCGTGGCCGCCGATCTGCAGATTCTCAAGCGCGGCGCGCAGATCGCCGAGCTGGCCAAGCTGGGCCAGCGGCTCTCCGCGCAGGACGTGGTCGCCGACTTCGCCGACAACCTCGCCGAGGAACTCGACTTCCGGCTCGAGGCGCAGTCCATGGACGCCTGGGTGGCGCACATGCACGCCTCGCCGCTGGGCCGGAACATCCGGGTGGCCCAGGTCTACTGGGACCTGACCAGCGAGCGTGTGCTGACCATGGAACGCGTCGAGGGCATCCGCATCGACGACGCCGCCGCCATCCGCAAGGCCGGGTTCGACGGTGAGGAACTGGTCAAGGCCCTGCTGTTCAGCGTTTTCGAGGGCGGCCTCAAGCACGGCCTGTTCCACGGCGACCTGCACGCCGGCAACCTCCACGTCGACAAGGACGGCAAGATCGTCTTCTTCGACTTCGGGATCATGGGCCGCATCGACCCGCGGACGCGGTGGCTGCTGCGCGAACTCGTCTACGCGCTGCTGGTCTCGAAGGATCACGCCGCGGCCGGCCGGATCGTCGTCATGATGGGCGCAGTCGGCACGGTCAAGCCGGAAGGCCAGGCGGCCAAGGACCTGGAGGCCTTCACCACGCCGCTCACCATGAAGTCGCTGGGCGACCTGTCCTACGCCGAGATCGGCAAGCAATTGTCCACCCTCGCCGACGCGTACGACGTCAAGCTGCCGCGCGAGCTGGTCCTGATCGGCAAGCAGTTCCTCTACGTCGAGCGGTACATGAAGCTGCTGGCGCCGCGGTGGCAGATGATGAGCGACCCGCAGCTGAAGGGCTACTTCGCCAATTTCATGGTGGATATCAGCCGCGACCACAAGAACGCCGAGGAGTAGGCCGCCGGCCGCATCCGACCATGAATCACGAAGAATCCGAGGACTAGGCCCATGCAGCCCGAACGAGACACCACCCCCGAGGTCCGGACCGGCTTCGCCCGCTCTGGCGACCTGGACATCGCCTACGAGGACATGGGAAATCCGGAGCATCCGGCGGTCCTGCTCATCATGGGCCTGGGTGCGCAGCTGCTGCTGTGGCGAAAAGGCTTCTGCGACAAGCTCGTCGAAAAGGGCTACCGGGTCATCCGGTTCGACAACCGCGACGTGGGCCTGTCCACCAAGATCGAGGGCAGGCACTCCGGCGCCGGACTGCTGCCGCGGATGCTGCGGTCGTACGCGGGCCTGCGCAGTGAAGCGGTCTACACGCTGGAGGACATGGCCGACGACGCCGCCGCGCTGCTGGATCACCTGGAGATCGAGCAGGCACACATCGTCGGCGGGTCGATGGGCGGCATGATCGCGCAGGTCTTCGCCGCTCGCTACCAGCACCGGACCAAGACACTCGGCATCATCTTCTCCAGCAACAACCAGCCGCTGTTGCCGCCGCCCGGCCCGAAGCAACTCAAGGCCATCACGACCCGCCCGCAGGACACGTCACGTGACGGTGTCATCGCGAACGCCGTCAACGTCGGCCGCATCATCGGCAGCCCCGGCTACCCGACACCGCTCGAGCAAGCCAGGGCCGACGCCGCCGAGAGCTACGACCGTTCGTACTACCCCGTCGGCGTCGCCCGGCACTTCGGGGCCATCCTGGGCAGCGGCAGCCTGCGGCGGTACGACGAGATGATCACCGTCCCCACGGTCGTCATCCATGGTCGGGCCGATAAACTGATGAGACCGAGCGGTGGTCGAGCAGTGGCCAAAGCGATCCGGCGCGCTCGGTTGGTGTTGTTCGACGGCATGGGTCACGACCTGCCCGAGCCCCTCTGGGACGACATCGCCGGCGAACTGGCAACCACATTTGCCGAAATTCCATAGACGTATCAGTCCGGTCACAGCTGCCGCCACGCTGGAGTGATGAACGCGGCTTCCCGCGCGGAAGCGGTTACGTTTGCTGCCCGGACTGACCGTGACGGCGCGTTACACCAACGTCAAGGAATCGTTCGGTGGCCAGGTATTGTGCGGTCACGATTGTGATTTAGTGACCGGCATCACCACTGAGTGAGGAAGGTCAAGTAAGGTGTTACAGATGATTCAGGATTCGACTGGGGCCAAGGACATGCGGCCGCATTTCGAGGACATCCAAGCCCACTACGACCTGTCTGACGATTTCTTCGGACTTTTCCAGGACAACTCCCGCAAGTACAGCTGCGCCTACTTCACCGGACCTACCGTCACGATGGAACAGGCGCAGCTTGCCAACGTGGACCAGCACCTCGAACAGCTGGACCTCAAGCCCGGCATGACGCTGCTGGAGATCGGCTGCGGCTGGGGCCTGACGATGCAGCGCGCCATGGAGAAGTACGACGTCAACGTCATCGGTCTGACGCTGAGCAAGAACCAGCAGGCGTTCTGCACGGAACTGCTGAGGAACACCGAGTCGGACCGTTCGCACCGGGTGCTGCTGCAGGGCTGGGAAGAGTTCCACGAGCCGGTGGACCGCATCGTGTCGATCGAGGCCTTCGAACACTTCGGCTTCGAGCGCTATGACGACTTCTTCAAGAACTGCTACGAGATCATGCCCGCCGATGGACGCATGACCATCCAGAGCAGTGTGAGCTACCACCCGTTCGACATGTCGGCCCGCGGCAAGAAGGTGTCGTTCGAGATGGCGCGGTTCATCAAGTTCATGGCCACCGACATTTTCCCGGGCGGTCGCCTGCCCACCACCCAGATGATGATCGATCACGGCGAAAAAGCCGGCTTCAACGTCCCCGAGCCGCTGTCGCTGCGTAACCACTACATCAAGACGCTCGGCGTCTGGGCGGCCAACCTCGAGCACCACAAGGACGAGGCGATCGCGATCTCCGGCCAGGTGAACTACGACCGCTACATGAAGTATCTGACCGGTTGCCAGTACTACTTCCTCGACGAGTGCCTCGACGTCAGCCTGGTGACCTACACCAAGGAAAAGGAAGCCGCGTAAGCATTTTCGACGAGTAGCGCCCCCGACCCGAGGTCGGGGGCGCTACTCGTTTCGGGATCAGTTGGCGGATGCCGAGGACTTCGCGCTTGCGTCACCGTGACGGTGCGAGCGCTTCTCGACGACGGGCGGGGTCGACGCCTCATCGCCTGATGTGTCCGACTTGGCGGCTTTGTCACGCGCACCCTTGGCGTGCGCGCTCGATCCGGCGGCCTTGCGCGGCTTGGCGGTGACCGATGTCTTGCCGGACGGATCAGTCGACGCGGCGGTATCCGACGCCGTGCCTGCCGCTGCGGTATCCGATGCCTTGCCCGCCGCAGCGGTATCCGACGTCTTGCCGTCGGCAGCGGTGTCCGATGCCACGGTGCCGTCGGCGGTCGTCGATGTGGTCGACGTGGTCGACTCGGCGGCCTTGGCACGCTTCTTCACCTTGGTCGCCGTCGACGTGGTTGCCGTCGACGTGGTTCCGTCGGACTCGGCCGCGGCCGTCGTCGCGGCGGATGTATCAGTGGTGGTGGCGGTCTTTGCAGCCAACGCCTTCGCGGCCAGTGGCGTGGCGGACGGCAGGACTCCGCTGAGGTGGGAGCTGACGGCCGTCACCCAGGCGTTGATGGCCTTGCCGAGCTGCTGGAACTCACCCTGGATCGCCAGGCTGATCGAATTCAGCAGACTCGCCAGGGACTGGGCGATCGCCGTCACCCCGGAAACGATGCCGCCGACTGTCGAGCCGACACCGCCGGCCGCACTGCTGGCGTACTCCTTGATCGCGGCCTCGATGACGGCGACTGCCAGCTTCGGTGTCCAGTCGGCGTTGTAGATGCCGAAGCCGTCCGCACCGGCGACGCCGTCCTGCGCCGTGTAGATGAACACCGGCCCGGCATACGCGAGGGTCTGCCAGGTGTCGATCAGGTTCTTGATCAGGTCGGCCTGGGTCTGCTCGCTGACGTCGTTGGTCGACGCGCCGAACTCGCTGATCCAGATTTTGAGGTTGCCGTCGCCGTACTGCTGCAGGAGCTGATAGATGGTATTCAGTTGCGTCAGCGGGGAATTCGCGACGCCGGCGCCCGACGAGAAGAGCAGCGATTCCTGATACGGGTGGAACGACAACGCGTCGAAGTAGCCGGAGGCGCCGGCGGCCAGCATCTCCTTGACGAAGGTCACCGGGTCCAGCGTGATGCTGCCGAAGCTGATGACACTGCCGAGCGCACCGGCGACCACGGTGGCGGTCGGGTCGACTGCCTTGATCGCCGGATAGGCCGCCTTGAGCAGCGCCGCGTAGGCGGTCGCGTCGATGGGATCCGAGGACAGCACGTAGTTCGGCTCGTTCCAGATCTCGTATGCCGAGATGGTCGAGCCGTAGCGCTTGGCCACCTCGGCCGCGAATGACGCGTACGTGGCGGGGTCCGGTGTGCCGGCACCCGTGATGGACGTCGAAGAGCCCGCCCATGTCGGCGTGCTGGCGATCTCCACCATGACGCCCATGTTCCGGTCGGCCGCGGCCTGCATGACCATGTCCATGTAGGACCAGTTGTAGGTGCCCTGCGCGGGCTCGACGAAGATCCATGGCACGAAGACGCGGATGTCCTGAACCCCGATGGACTGCAGCGTGTCGAGCGTCTGGTCGATCTGCGCCTGGGTCTGTCCGTACAGCCCCGAGTCGGCGATCCCGATGGTCGACGGCGCGGACACGATCTCCGCCGTGGGCTCGATCTGAGCAGTCAGATTCGACGGCACACTCGGCGGCGCATATGCACACATCAGCGCGATCGGGAGCATCGCGGTAATGCCGCGGAACGCACAGGCGCGAACCAATCCGCGCAGCGACCAATACATGCCAGCCTCCTCACCCCGAACGACTGGCCAGCGAATTGTTACAAGGCCGTCGATGAATGGCGGAGACATTACCTCCATTACCGGCAAAAAATCTGCGGAACCGTTAGAGAAATAAACATACCTATGGTCAACAACCTGGTTGAACGCCTATATTCGTTCACAGTCGCCTGATAGACTTTTGACAGAATTTTCCAATAAATCTCCGCACGTGCGTTGTATAGCACACGTAATTACCGAATTCAGCAAATACGAATTACGGTTGCCAAAGTCGCCAACATGGGCAGAACATACGTCCGGTACATTTTCCACAATGGCTTGACGTATGGCGGCGGCCCGAACCAGAGAACGACGGAGGCGAATCATCGCGATGTGGCAGTCGGTTCTGACGTACGCAGGAGCCTTTTCGCTCTGCACGGCCGCGGCCGCACTCGCGATGCGGTGGATTCCGGTCGTCAACAGGTCGCTGTTGGCGCTGGCCGCCAGTGCGCCTTACCTGTTCATCGGCGCCCCGATAGGGGCCGCCCTGTCGGGTGTCGCGAGAAACTGGCCGCTGACCGCGATCGCCGTCGCGATCACCGTCGCCGCCGCCGTCGTGCAACTGCCCCTGTTCCGGCGCGCGAAGGCACCGTCGGGGACGGCGCTGCGGTTCCTGTCGGCGAATCTGCGCTACGGCCGGGCCGATGCCGAAGCCGTCGTCCGGTACGCCGAGGCGAGCGCGGATATCGTTGCGCTGCAGGAACTTACACCCGCCGCGTTGGCGCGGCTGGAGGCCGCCGGGCTGGACCGGCTGTTCCCGCACCGGGCGCTGCGCGAGATGGACGAGCCCGGTGGCGTCGGACTGTGGAGCCGCCACCCGATCAGTGACGTCCGCATCGATGACGGCTTCTGGCTGGGAATGCTGGCCGCCGACGTCCACGTGCCCGGGGCGCCCGCCCCCACCCGGGTGCTGACCGTCCACCTGTCCGCGCCGTGGCCCGATCCGCTCCAAGGCTGGCGCGACGACCTGGCGCGACTGGCCGGCACGTTGCTGACGGCGGCCCGGGCAAGCACCGGCCCGGTGCTGCTGGCCGGTGACCTGAACGCGACGCCGGACATGCGCGAGTTCCGCCGGCTGCTGCGGCAGGGCTATCAGGATGCCGGCGCGCAGGCCGGTGCCGGTGTGGTGCGCACTCATCCGTCCGACATCGTCGCGCCGCCGGTTTTCGCCGTCGACCACATCTTGACGCGCGGGTACGTGGCCACGTCGCTGCGGACGCTGCAGGTGCCCGGTTCCGACCACCGGGCGCTGCTGGCGCAGTTGGTCGCCGGCTGACTCAGTTCACCGGCACGTCGAGGATCGGGCGCGGCTCCGATGCGCCCGGCCCGTTGAAGTGCCACCACTCCCCCGGGTAGACGGTCAGCCCGCCGGCGACCATGGCGTCGCGCAGCCGCGCGCGGTTCGCCTGCTGCGCGGGGGTGACTCCCACGGTCGCGTAGGCCGTGGCGCGCGGCGTGAAGTCGTCGAAATCGGTACCCATGTCGACGCCGGTGATGGTCACGTCCACCGACAGGCCGGACTCGTGGCTGCGCGCGAACTGGCTGGGTTTGGCGACCCAGTTGGGGTCGGGCACCGCCTGGAACATCCGCACCTGCACGTCATGCGGGCGGTAGCAGTCCCAGAACGTCAGCACCTCGCCGTGCGCGCGCAGTATCCGGGCGGCGGTGGCCAGCCCCGGCGCCATGGACTCGTGGATCAGGCAGCGGGCATCGGCTGGGTACAGCGCGACGCCGACGAAGTTGTTGGGGGTGGCGTAGCGCAGGTCGATCACCGCGTCGGGGACGACGGTCCGGACGTCGATGAGTCCGGCCGCGGCGGCCTGCGGTGACACCGGGGGCGGGGCAGGCTGTGGTGTCGCCGAGGCCGTGCCGACATCACTCACTGCGAGCGCGGCTCCCAACATCACCGCGAGGGTTCGCACGAACATGTGTCGAGGTTGCCAGATCCCGGCACCGGGCAACCACGGGATCGCCGGATGTCGGGGCACGATACCGCTGGAGCACAACTCAGCGCTTGGGCGAGGTCGCCTTCTTGGCCCGCGTGGCCTTCGCGGGCACCTTCTTGGTGCCGGCCGGCTTGGGCTTGGACTTTGTCGGCGCAGGCTTGTCATCCACCGCGTGCGGAGTGGTCAACGTATCCATCCACATTCGCAACGTGCTGACCAGCAGCGCCGCGCTCTGATCGGCGTCGATCATGCCTATCGCCTGCCAGAGCGCCAGCCCCGTGCCGGTGGCGATGATGGCATCGATTGCTTCGCCCACGCGCGGGTCCGCTGGATCAACGCCTTCTGCGATCAGGTCCTCGACCATTACCCGGAGCGAATCCCGGAACCGATTGATGGTTTCCCGCGTACCCGCGGTCTGGTCGGGGTCGGCCAACGTGCTCAACACGTACTCCGAGGTGAGCACAGTGAGCGGGATGTCCGAGGACAACCGGGTCCACCAGAGCGTCAGCAGATCGAATCGGCCCTCCATCGAATCCGGTTCCCCGACAAGCGTTTCCAGTAGTTTGCCGACCTCCGCGAGGTACCGCGCGCGGAGGACTTCGAGGCAGAGCTCCTCTTTGCCTGCGAAGTTGCCGTAGACGGCGCCGATGGTGCGGCCGGCCTCGGCTGCGATCGCCGCGATGGATGTGCCGTGATAGCCGTTCGCGTGAAACAGCCGCGCCGCCGCGTCGAGCACGTCCTGGCGCGTCCGAGCCTGACTCTCCGCGCGAGTCAACACCTTCCGAGCCGCCACTGCGCCCTCCGCCCTACGCCGACCATTCACCGCCGAGTGGCAAGACTACCGCTTCGGCGTGCCGGGGATTCGACGTCGCGCCCCGCACCGAAATTTCATATTGTGCCACAATATGTATATGGGTACTATCCGAAATGTGAACTTCAAGGGAGAAGCAATCTGATGGTCGATCACGAGATCGCCGTAGTCGGCGCCGGATTCTCGGGAATCGGTTTGGGCATTCAGCTCAGGCGGGCCGGGTTCCGGGACTTCCGCATTCTGGATGCCGCCGACGGGGTCGGTGGAGTGTGGCACCACAACCGGTATCCCGGTATCGCCGTTGACATCCCGTCAACCACATACTCCTATTCTTTCGAGCGCAACCCATCATGGTCGCGGCTGTTCGCACCCGGTGCCGAGCTCAAGCAGTACGCGGAGCACTGCGTGCGCAAGTACGGCCTCGAACCGCACATTCAGTTGCGCACCAAGGTCGATCGGGCGGTGTTCGACGAACACGAGAATGTCTGGCGCCTACACACCGGCAGCGACGTGATCACCGCGCGGTTCCTGATCGGCGCGGTAGGCCCACTCGATCAGCCGAAGAATCCGGACATCAAGGGCATCAACGATTTTCGCGGCGAACTGGTGCACACTGCCCGGTGGGACGACTCCGTTGCCATCGACGGCAAGCGGGTGGCAGTGATCGGAACCGGTGCCACCGCGCTCCAGTTGGTGCCGATTCTTGCCGAGAGGGCCGCACATCTGGAGGTGTACCAACGCACACCCATCTGGGTGATGCCGAAGTTCGACACCGCCATCCCGCCGTGGATCCGCACAACGTTCGCCGCCGCCCCGCTCACTCAGGACACGGTCCGCGCCATCACCACCGCGATCTCCGACTTCATCTTCACCACGGGCATCGTTTACCACACGCGGCTGCCGTTCCTGGTTCGCTCCCTGGAGCGCATCTGCCGCCGGCACCTGCAGAATCAGGTGACAGATCCGGAAGTGCGCGAAAAGCTCACTCCGGCATACGCATTCGGATGTAAACGGCCGTCGTTCTCCAACAGCTACCTGACCTCCTTCAACCGTGACGACGTTGCGCTCGTCACCGACCCGATCGCCCGGATCACCGCACACGGCATCGTCACCCAAACCCGCGACCCGCAGTCGGGCGAGCCCCGCGAGACTGAGCACGCTGTCGATACGCTCGTGCTGGCAACGGGTTTCAACATCCTCCAACTCGGCGCGGTGCCGGCCTTCCCGGTCGTGGGGATCGACGGCGTAGAGCTCGGCGCCTTCTGGGACGAGCATCGATACCAGAACTTCGAGGGCATCTCGACACCCATTGCCCCGAACTTCTGGCTGATGAACGGACCGTGGTCGGTGGCCGGCGCATCATGGTTCTCGATCATCGAAGCCAACTGCCGTCACATCATGCGTTGCCTCGAAGAGACGCGGCGCCGGGGAGCGACCCGCATGGTGGTCAAGCAGGACCACCACGACAAGTACATGCGCAGCATGCGGAAAAAGGCAGCCCACACCGTCTTCGTGCAGCCCAGCTGCACTCAAGCGAACAGCTACTACTTCGACCGCCACGGGGACGCACCGTTCGTCCGGCCGGTGTCCGGAGTCTCCCTGTGGTTGGCCAGCAAGACGTTCGACCTCGACAGTTACGACTACTCGTCTCACGTAGACCAGCCGCGAAACACCGAGGGCAGCCGCGCCGCCTTGTCGACGTAGGCAGCGAATACGCACTACAAACCAATACCTTCGCGCGTTCCCCGTGCCGACAGGCGGCCGATTCGACTCGGACCACCGTCCGGCCGCGGAGGCGCCGTGCCCGGCGGGGTGATCACCGCCCACTCCCACTCGTCCGAAATTAGAGATTGTTTCATTCTTTGAATATGTCTACTATCCGAAATGCAAGCAGCAAGGAGTCGATCATGACTGATGCGCACACCCCGACCAGCACGGCCGAAAGGTGTCGACCGTGGCGGTGACAGTGGTGACGGGCGCCGGCAGCGGCATCGGCCGCGCGACAGCGCTGCGGTTCGCGCGCAGCGGCTCCGCGGTCGTCGTGGCCGACATCAACGAACAGACCGGCCGGGAGACGGTCGAGCTGATCGAGAACGCCGGTGGCAGCGCCGCGTTCCGGCGACTCGACGTCGCCGACCTCGACGACTGGGAGGAATTCACCGCTTGGGTCTGCGCCGAGCACGGAGTGCCCGATGTCGTGGTCAACAACGCGGGCATCCTGATCGGCGGCGGATTCCTGGAACAGACCAACGCGGACTGGCGGCGGATGATCCAGATCAACATGATGAGCCCGCTGGTCGGGTCTCGATTGTTCGTGCAGCGCATGGTCGGCTCCGGCACGCGCGGTCACATCGTCAATGTGTGCTCGGTCGGGGCATTCATGCCCACGCCCATCGCCCCCTCGTACGTGGTCGCCAAGGCCGGAGCGTGGTTCGGCACGCAGGCGCTACGTGCCGAGTTCGGGGACAAGGGCATCGGCGTCAGCGCGATCTGTCCTGGGTTGATCCGAACCAGCCTGGCCGCCAACGGAACTCGCGGTGGGGTCAGTGATCCGGACAGTTCGGCATGGACGTCCAAGCTCGCCGCCGGTCATCGTCACTTCGGCCGTTCCCCGGATCGCGTGGCAACTGCGATCGAACGCGCGGTGCGCTGGAACCTATCCACGGTGCCGGTCGGCATCGAGGCCTGGGCCGGCTGGTACCTGTACCGCCTGTCGCCGAGCACCGCCCGCGGGTTGTACGGCCTGTTCACCATGTCGATCGCCGACAAAGCCGTTGCGTTGTCCGGCAAGCTCTTCGGAGGCAAATAGTGAAGAACGTCATCATCACCGGCGCGGGGGCCGGCATCGGGCGCGAGACGGCAAAGCTGTTCGCCGCCAAGGGCGGTCGGGTGGTCGTCGCCGATATCGACATGCCGGCCGCGAAGGAAACGGTCGAGCAAATCGTCGGCGCGGGCGGCCAAGCCGTCGCCTACCGGCTGGACGTGGCCATCGAAGACGAGTGGGAGGCCTTCGGCGAGTGGATGTTTGCCCACTTCGGCGCGCCCCACGTGCTGATCAACAATGCGGGCGTCATGGACCTCGGCGGGTTCGTCGAGATGAGCGCCGCCCAGTGGCAGCGTGAGATCGACATCAACTTGATGAGCGTCATCTACGGATCGCGGGTGTTCGCGCAACAGATGATCGATGACGGAATTCGCGGCCAGATCGTGAATCTGTCGTCGGCGGCCGCATACTTCCCGTCCGGGCTCGAGCCCGCCTACGGCGTCGCGAAGTCGGCGGTCCTGATGGCCTCGCAGGCGCTGCGAGTCGAATTGCGCGGCAAAGGGATCGGTGTCACCGCCATCTGCCCTGGCGCCATCCGTACCAACCTGCTCGCCAATGGCGAGCGAGCCGGGCTCACCGCGGACGAACAGGCAGCCTGGCGCGAGAGCGCGGGCGGCATCCAGCGGTACGCGTACACCTCGCCACAAAAGGTCGCCCGGGTCATCGAGCGGGCGGTTCGCTGGAATTCGGCCATTGTGCCTGTGGCACCGGAGTCTTGGCTGCTGTACGGGCTGTTCCGGTTCTCACCCAGTCTGACTCGAGAGCTGCTCGCGCGGGCCTCGTTCGATCGCCTCGAGTCCGTGCTCCCGCTCGCCAATAAAGCCCTCACCCGACTGACCGGGAAACAGGAGGTACGGCAATGACATCCAGCCCCGAATTCGAGGTCGTCGTCATCGGTGCGGGCTTCGGCGGTATCAATGCCGGAGTCCGGCTCCGGCAGGCCGGAATCGAGAACTTCGTCATCGTCGACAAATGGGACAAGGTCGGCGGGACGTGGAACGCCAACCGCTACCCCGGCGTCGCGGTCGACATCCCGTCGTTCATCTATCAGTTCAGCTATCACCAAAAAGGCGACTGGTCACGGTTGTTCGCACCCGGCCACGAAATACAGGCTTATGCCGAGGACGTCGTGGACACCCACGGGCTGCGGCCCAAGCTGCGCCTGAACACCACGGTCACCGGGTGCCGGTTCGACGAGGCGAACGACATCTGGCACGTCGGTACCGGTTCCGGTGAGCTGACTTCCCGGTTCATCATCGCGGGCATCGGCGGACTGGAGGTGCCGAACCTGCCGGATATCGCGGGCATCGACAGCTTCGGCGGGACGGTGTTGCACACCGCCGCCTGGGATCACAGTGTCGATCTGCGGGGCAGGCGGATAGGCGTGATCGGCACGGGCGCCAGTGCGCTGCAGCTGATTCCGGAGGTCGCGAAAGTCGCTTCCCACCTCACGGTGTTCCAGCGCACCCCGATCTGGGTCGCCCCCAAGCTGGATTGGAATACTGGCCGGGTCACCAAGGCGGTGCTGGGCACCCCGGTACTGCGCGCGCCGTTGCGCGCGGTCGGACTGGCGGGTGTCGAGATCGGCATCGGTGCGGGCATGCTGCACGGGCGGCGGATGCAACCGGTCATCCGCGGCGTCGAAGCCGCGCTGAAGCTCTGGATGCGCACCCAGGTCAAGGATCCGGTGACGCGGGAAAAGCTCACCCCGAAATACCTGCTGGGCTGCAAGCGGCCGTCGATGCACAACGAGTACTTCAAGACGTACAACCTGCCGCATGTCGATCTCGTGACCGAGCCGATCGATAAGGTGACCCCCGATGCGGTGCTCACCGAAGACGGCGCGGCGCACGACATCGATGTGCTGGTGTGCGCCACCGATTCAAGGTCATGGCCAAGGGCAGCACCCCGCCGTTCCCGACCCTGGGCCGTGGCGGCGTGGACCTCAACGAGTTCTGGGAAGCCAACCGCTACCAGGCGTACCAGGGCGTCTCGGCGCCGAAGTTCCCCAACGCCTTCCTCGTCATCGGGCCGTACGCCTATGCGCCGGGCTCGTATCTGGTGTTGATCGAGTCGACCGGGGACCACGCCGTGCGCGTCATCACCGAGGCGCGGCAACGCGGAGCCACACGTGTAGAAGTCAAGCAGGAACCGCACGACCGCTTCTTCGCCGACATGCAGAAGCGCGTCGCCGGCACGCCACTGATGACCTCTGCGTGCGGCGGCTCCAACACCTACTACCTCAATCATCACGGCGACGCCGCGGCATTCCGTCCGACCACGGTGCTGGAAATGCGCTGGGCCAACAAGCATTTCCCACTGTCGGACTACCGCTTCACCCGCAATACCGTGCAGTCACCCGAAGGTGTGAGCGTATGAGTACGACACCGCAATTCGCGGTCGCCGTCATCGGAGCAGGGCCCGGCGGGATCGCCGCAGGGGTGAAGCTCCGTAAGGCCGGTATCGACGACTTCGTCATCCTCGAGCGCGCCGACGATGTCGGCGGCAGCTGGCATGAGAACCACTACCCAGGTCTGGGCGTGGACATCCCGACCATCGCGTACCAGTACTCGTTCGCCCGCAACGCGAACTGGGATCGATTCTTCGCCAAAGGCGCGGAGGTCAAGCAGTACCACGTCGACGTCGCCCGGAAATACGGGCTGTACTCGCGAATCCGATTCAACACCAACATCGAGCGGGAGGAGTGGGACGACACCGGCAGCTTCTGGAAGCTGCACGCCGCCGACGGCTCCGTCATCACCGCGCGGTTCGTGATCAGCGCGGTCGGTGCGTTCGTCCGGCCCAGAGAGGACGTCGGGATCGCCGGCGCCAAATCGTTCAAAGGCAAGGTGCAACGGCCGACCGATTGGGATCACGACTACGACATGACCGGCAAGGCCGTCGGCATCATCGGTACCGGAGCCAGTGCGGTGCAGATCATTCCGGCGATCGCTCCGGAGGTCGGTCACCTCACGGTGTTTCAGCGCACCCCGGTGTGGTCGATTCCCAAGCCCGACTTCCAGGTTCCCCTGGCGATGAAGAAACTCTTGGCTGTTCCCGGTGTGCAGGCCACGATTCACGGCGGCGTCCTCGTCGTGGTCGACCTGATTCTTCGCGGGGCGCTGCGGACCTCGCACGCGACGCTGGACCGCGTCGACGCGTGGTGCATCCGCGGCTACGGCAGATTTGTGGCCAGGACGGTGCACGACCCGGAAACCAGCGCGAAGCTGACACCGGACTTCGGTCTGCTCGCCAAACGGCCGACGATGTCCAACGGATACCTGCAGGCCTACAACCGAGCCAACGTGTCGCTGGTGACCGATCCCATCGAGAAGATCACGACGACCGGGGTTCGGACCCGTGACGGAATTCTCCACAAGCTGGACGTGCTGATCCTGGCCACCGGCTACGAGGTGTTCTCCGACCCGGAGACATACCGTCCGGGAACTATCTTGGGCCGCAATGGTTTCGACCTCGCCAAGTTCTACAACGAGAAAGGGTTGCAGGCGTACGAGAGCGTCTCGGTGCCCGGGTTGCCCAACCGGTGGACGCTGTGCGGCCCGTACTCGTGGACCGGGTCGGGCTGGCATGCCTTCGTCGAGATGACGGCGGACCACGCGGTCCGCGCGATCACGGAGACCCATCGCCGCGGAGCGCACACCTGCGAAATCCGACAGGAAGCCGCAGACGCCTACCACCGCACGACCTACCAACGTGCCGAACTGTTGCGCTATTACCTGGCTGACCTCAACGGGCATGTGCCGACCTACTACCGCAATTCGCAGGGCGACACCACCTACATCCGCCCTTCGGGTTTCTTCGAAGCGAGCCGTGGCAACCGCAAGTTCCCGCTCGACGACTACCGCTATGAAATGCCTTCCACGACCGAGAGTGTTCGCGCATGAGCGCCACCGATTGCGTGACCATCGAGCTGCCCAATCGGGTGAGCCTCTCGCTGCGAGTCGCAGACACTCTGGGCCGCCGAACGATTCGGCCGGCGCTGGACAGGATTGTGGTGCTGGCCGACCGCGGTCCGCTGCGCGGCTCACCCGCCTTCCGCATCGCCAATTTCGCCGAACTCGTCACACTCCCACTGCGAGCCCGACGCGGCACCCGTCGCCGAGCCGTCCAATTGCCGGGATTCCGGGCAGAATGGCTGTGGCACAAGTCAATAGCCGGTCCCGATGATCCCAACGGCGGTGCGATCCTCTATTTCCACGGCGGCGCCTTCGTCGCGGGCGGTCTGCACAGCCATCGCCGGCTGGCTGGACGTATCACCCACGCCGCGGGCGTCCCACTGCTCAACGTGGACTACCGGCAACTCCCGGCCGCACATCTCACGGGAACCGTCGCCGACGCCCTCCATTCGTATGAGCACCTGCTCGGGCTGGGCTTCGCTCCCGAAAAGATCGTGTTTGCCGGTGATTCCGCCGGCGGCGGAATCACCTTTGCGACGGCCTTGGCGGCACGCGAACGCGGAATGCCGATGCCCGGCGGCATCGTCGCCATCGCGCCATGGGCCGATCTCGAGCCCGCACAGCGACAAGCTCATCGCAACGATCCGAAGGATGCGGTGCTGTCGGCGTTCTCGCTGTCAGTTCTCGCCCGAGTCGGCTTCGCGGTGGGCGGTGAACTGGATCCGCTGTGGTCGCCGGCCAACCACGACTTCACCGGTCTCCCACCGGTTTTCATCCAGGTCGGCTCAACCGAAGTGCTCCTCGCCGACGTCGAGCAACTGGCTCAGCGCTGCCGCGAGGCCGCCGTGCCCTGCACTGTGCAGATCTGGGAACGCGCGCCACACGTCTTCCAGGCCCTGGCCGACATCCTCCCCGAGGCTCGGACAGCCATCGCCGACATCGGCCGCACTGTCCGCTCGTTCGTCGACGCCGGGGCTGCGCCCATACCGACCGACCACAGCACGGCGGCCTGATCCTTCTACGTCTGACAACAACGGACCCCCGCACGACCGAAGTCGTACGGGGGTCCGTTGTGAAAGCGGATTCGGCCTAGGCCTCTTCGGTGAAGTTCCGGGTGACGGCCGGGTCGACCGGGATGCCCGGGCCGGTGGTCGTCGAGACAGTGACCTTCTTCAGGTAACGGCCCTTCGACGACGACGGCTTGGCACGCAGCACCTCGTCCAGCGCGGCACCGTAGTTCTCGGCCAGCTTGACCTCGTCGAACGACGCCTTGCCGATGATCAGGTGCAGGTTGGCCTGCTTGTCGACACGGAAGTTGATCTTGCCGCCCTTGATGTCGGACACGGCCTTGGCCACGTCCGGGGTGACCGTGCCGGTCTTCGGGTTCGGCATCAGACCACGCGGGCCGAGGACGCGGGCGATCTTACCGACCTTGGCCATCTGGTCCGGCGTCGCGATCGCGGCGTCGAAGTCGGTCCACCCACCCTGGATACGCTCGATCAGGTCATCGCTACCGACGGCATCGGCGCCGGCGGCCACAGCGGCCTCGGCCTTCTCACCAACCGCGAACACCACTACGCGGGCGGTCTTACCGGTGCCGTGCGGCAGGTTGACGGTGCCACGCACCATCTGGTCTGCCTTACGAGGATCGACACCCAGCCGGATCGCAACCTCGACGGTCGCATCCTGCTTCTTCGACGACGTCTCCTTGGCCAGTTTGACGGCCTGGAGCGGGGTGTACAGGTTGTCGCGGTCCACCTTCTCGGCAGCTTCGCGGTATGCCTTGCTGTTCTTGCTCATTTGAATCTCCAGTTCAGAGGTCGCGGTTAGCGGGCCGAAGCGGGCCCTCCCGCGGTATTGCTTGGGTCGAACTACTTATTCGACGGTGATGCCCATCGACCGGGCAGTGCCGGCGATGATCTTGGCGGCGGCGTCGATGTCGTTCGCGTTGAGATCGTCCTTCTTGGTCTCGGCGATTTCGCGGACCTGGTCCCAGCTGATCTTGGCGACCTTGGTCTTGTGCGGCTCGGACGAACCCTTCTGGATACCCGCAGCCTTGAGCAGCAGCCGGGCGGCCGGCGGGGTCTTCAGGACGAACGTGAACGTGCGGTCCTCGTAGACGCTGATCTCGACGGGGATGACGTTTCCGCGCTGGCTTTCTGTCGCGGCGTTGTACGCCTTGCAGAACTCCATGATGTTGACGCCGTGCTGGCCGAGCGCCGGACCCACGGGCGGGGCGGGGTTGGCCGCGCCGGCCTGGATCTGAAGCTTGATCAGCCCGACGACCTTCTTCTTCTTCGGGGCCATTGGTGTGGTGTTCCTTTCTAGGTAGTCGCGGCGCGACTACGTTCCTGCTAACCGGGAGCCGAGGCTCGCGATTAAATCTTGCTGACCTGCGTGAAGGTCAATTCGACCGGCGTCTCGCGTCCGAAGATGGACACCAGCACCTTGAGCTTCTGCTGCTCGGCGTTGACCTCGCTGATCGACGCGGGCAGGGTGGCGAACGGACCGTCCATGACGGTGACGGACTCGCCGACCTCGAAGTCGACCAGGATTTCCGGACGCGCCAGGGTGGCTTCGCTGTCGGCACCCGATGCCGCGGCAGCCGCGGTCGCCTTGGCAGGCTTCTTCGCGGCACCCTGCGGCAGCAGGAACTTCACGACATCGTCGAGCGACAGCGCCGACGGCTTCGAGGTCGCGCCGACAAACCCGGTAACCCCCGGGGTGTTGCGCACGGCGCCCCACGACTCGTCGTTCAGGTCCATGCGCACCAGGATGTAGCCCGGCAGCACCTTGCGGTTGACCTGCTTGCGCTGGCCGTTCTTGATCTCGGTGACCTCTTCGGTCGGCACCTCGACCTGGAAGATGTAGTCGCCGACGTCCAGGTTCTGCACGCGGGTCTCGAGGTTGGCCTTCACCTTGTTCTCGTAACCGGCGTACGAGTGGATGACGTACCACTCGCCTGCCTGACGACGCAGCTGCTTCTTCAGCGCGACCGCGGGATCCTCGTCCTCGGGCTCCTCGGCGGCGGGTTCCACCGTCTCGTCGACGACCACGTCGCCCGCCTCGGGCGCGTCTGCGGCGTCGTCCGAGTCGGCGGTGTCCACGGTCTCGTCAGCGTCCACGGTCTCTTCCGAGGTCTCCACCGACTCGACTGCCTCGGCGGTCACGTCGGACTCGTCCGAAGGTGTCTCGCCATCGAAAGTCACGGTAGTCAGTCCTCTCTTACGTTCTTGGGCTCGTCCCGGCGGGCGCTCGGCGTCAGCCGAACACCCACATGACGAGCTTGGCGAGACCGAGGTCGACCCCACCGATCAGCGCCACCATGAAGACCAGGAACACGAGCACGACGGTCGTGTAGCCGATCATCTGCTTGCGGTTCGGCCAGATGACCTTGCGCAGCTCGGCGACGACCTGCTTGAGGTAGTTCCAGACGAACACGAACGGGTTCCGGGTGGGGCCCGTCTTCTTGGACTTTTCAGCCTTCTTCGGCTTGGACTTCTTGCCGGCGTCGGCCGCGCTGTCGTCGGCGTCGGAGTCCGTGTCGCCGGTCTCGACGTCCGATTCGGACTCGTCGACCTCGACGGCCCGCCGGGCCCGCTTTCCGGTCGGACGCGCGGGGCGCGTCACAACTGCGGTCTGGCCCTGCGACTCGCTTTCGCCCGCGTCGGTGCCCGCATCAGTACCGGCGCCTGCGGAGCCGGCACTATCGCGCTCGTCGCTCACCGCATGCCTTTCGTCTGTTCCAGGTGGTCACTATTCCAGTGTCCACATCGGTATTCAGTTGAGCAGGGGCGACAGGACTTGAACCTGCAACCTGCGGTTTTGGAGACCGCTGCTCTGCCAATTGAGCTACGCCCCTTCAGCACCGACCAGGTCGGCGCTTCCAGTTGGGTCCTCACACAATTCGCGCGCTCCCCGATCGGTCGATGTGTAACCGACGGACAGCGCGCTGAAAAGGGTGGATCCCCGAGGACCGAGTGTACATCGGCCCGTGTCTGAGTTACTAATCCGCTCCGACGGCCGAGCGCAGCACCTGTCCGCTCTCGCGGTCGTAGCGCACCGACACCGAATTGTCGCCCTCGTGGCCCATCAACGTGGTGTAGGCCTCCATGATGATGTCGCCATCATCGTCGGCGAGGGTGTTGCGGGTGACGACGATGTCGGCGTTGAAACGGTTGTCCACCGACATGACTTCCAGTTCGGCATGCAGCCGGTCGCCCACCTTGATCGGGCGGCGGTAGACGAACTTCTGGTCCACCTGGATGATCTGCATCGTCTCGATGCCGACGTCGACATTGCGGAAGAAGTCCTGTTGCACCAGGTTCGCCACGATCGACACGAACGTCGGACCGGCGACCAGGCTGTCATGGCCCAGTTCCGCCGCGGCGGCCTCGTCGATGGATGCCGGATCCTCGGACTTCACCGACTTGGCGAACTGCTTGACCTGTTCGCGGCCCACCACGAATACCTCGGGGTACTTGTAGACCATCCCGAGGATGTTTGCCTTCAAAGCCATGTCAGGCCAACTTCGCGGTCGCGACGGCGCGGCCGAAGATCTTCTTTCCGCCGGTAGTAGCAGAAAGGGCGATCGTCACCGACTTGGCTTCCTCGTCGACCGACTTCACGCGGCCGCTGAAGACCAGCTCGGCGCCGACGCCGTCGTTGGGCACCGGGACCACCGCAGTGAAGCGGACGTTGTATTCGGTCACGGCAGCCGGGTCACCGACCCAGTTGGTGATGAAGCCGCCGCCGAGGCCCATGGTCAGCATGCCGTGCGCGATGGCGGTGTCCAGACCGACCTGCTTGGCGATCTCGTCGTCCCAGTGGATCGGGTTCAGGTCGCCGGAAACGCCGGCGTAGTTGACCAGGTCCTGCCGGGTCAGCTTGATGATCTTCTCGGGCAGCTCGTCGCCGACCTTGACCGAACTGAACTCACGAAGCGCCATCTGAGAATCCTCCCTGTCCGTCCTCATCAGCCGACCGACCCGCCAGGGTCGTGTAGGCCTCCTGCACAACCTCACCGCGATCGTTCGTGATGATGTTCTTGTTCACGACGATGTCGGTGCCGTGTGCCCGCCGGAACGAGTCGACGTACACGTCGCAGTAAAGCTTGTCGCCCGCTTTGATGGGCTGCATAAACTTCAGCGATTGATCCACATGGACGATCTGGGCGTCCGAGATGGCGATACCGGCCGCGCCGAACATCGCGAGCTGCGCTTGGTAGCCGAAGATGCTGATGAAAGTCAGCGGCGCCAGCAGCACGTCGTAGCCGAGCTCGGCCGCGGCAGACTCCGTGTAGAAGGACGCGTCGTCGTTCTGAACGGCGATCGCGTGCTCACGGATCTTCTCGCGCCCGACCTCATAGCACTCGGGATGCCGGTAGTGGAAACCGACAATGTCCGCCAGACCCACGGCGAGTGGCTAACGCGACTCTTTGTGCGGCTGGTGCGTACCGCAGTTAGGGCAGAACTTCTTGATCTCAAGACGATCCGGGTCGTTGCGACGGTTCTTCTTGGTGATGTAGTTACGGTGCTTGCACACCTCGCAGGCCAAGGTGATCTTCGGCCGTACGTCGGTACTCGACGCCACGTCTTCGCCTCTTTCGCTTCGAATCTCTGTTGTGCTGGTAGCGGTGGGGAGGCTCGATCTCCCGACCTCACGATTATGAGTCGTGCGCTCTAACCAGCTGAGCTACACCGCCCCGACAGACACAGGCGGCGCAGCGGCGGATTTTTACTTCCGTCGCTCCGCTCGCCATATGTCCACCGAGCCCCCTAACGGAATCGAACCGTTGACCTTTTCCTTACCATGGAAACGCTCTGCCGACTGAGCTAAGGGGGCCTGACCCTCGGTTTCGAACTGCCGGTTACGACCGTCTACCCCGTGGGCCTTAAAGAGGTTACCGTCTCGCTGTTTCACCTGCCAAAACGGCAGCTCAATCCCACTATTTTGACTCATTCAGGCGCGTTGCCACGGGTCTGCTCCCGGATTCTGCTCGGCTTCTGCCACGCCACGACGCGACGCTGCCGACAACCCCGCCCAGCCGGCGTCCCGGTCAGCACGGAAATCAGGTGACGAAAATCCGTGGCTTCAATCACGCCGTACTTCGTCACGCGCGATTGAAGCCACGTACTTCTGCAGCGTTGAAACGGTCCCTGGGCTCAACCGCCCGCCCGACCCAGACGTGCTGATTGAGCTCAGGTACTTCTACGCCGCCCGCCACCCACGGCGGTACAAGGCTGCCGCCACCCGGGCCAGGACGTCATCGTCGGTGTCCTCGTTGATGACCCTGATGACGATCCAGTTCAGCGCTTCCAGCTTGCGCAACGCCTTCAGGTCGCGGACGTACTGCTCGCGATCGGTCTGGTGGTGACCTCCGTCGTATTGCACCCCGACCAGAAGGTGCTTCCAGCCCATGTCGAACTTGGTGATCAAGCGATTGCCGTCATGAACCGGGATCTGGGTGTCGGCCGGGCGCATACCCGCGTCGGTGAGGAGCAACCGCACGCGCGTCTCTGGCGGCGACTCGGCGCCGCAGTCTGCCAGCTCCAGAGCAATCCGGAGCTGTTCGAGACCGCGCGCCCACGGATACCGCGCAGCGATCGGTTGAACATCACGCAAGCCGACCCTGCCCACCCACAGCAATGCGTCGATCCGCGCGACCGCCTCGTCGCGGTCGAGGTGGCGACCCAGGTCGAAGATCGTCCGCGCCGGCGTGGTGACCGGAATGCCGTCATAGGTGGTGACCTCGTCCGCCTTGTACGACTCGTTCCGGGCGATCAAGCCCTTCGGCGGGTGACCATTCGTCCACAGCATCTCGATCGGGACGTCGTCGTCGACGTATTTCGCCCAGTGCAGCGCCGACGCCGCCACGCCGGCGACGACGCCGCGCCGGCCGGACCACAACCACGCACCGCGCGCACGGTCTCGGACGGTGGGCTCGGCGGGTCCGTATATGTCCGGGAACATGCGCCGGTAGTGCCGCCGCAGGTCGTTGCGGGTGACCTTCCCCGCGGCCAGTGCCTCGCTGCCGATGAAAACCCCCATGGCGCGATGTTGTCGACAATGGCCGACACCGCCGTGCCCGAACCGCGCCGCCGAGTTCGCTCTGTGGATGAAATCCGCACTGTGGATTGCCCGGCGGGCGCGAAATCCGTCACTTCAATCAGCAAGCCGACCGACGGCTCCCGACTGATGTCAGGGACGCCGCGCACCCGAAATCGGTACGTGGCTTCAATCGGCGCGCGATGGGGCACCACGAGATTGAAGCCACGCACTTCAACGCGGGCGGACCACCCTCCTAGGCTGTCGGCATGCCTGACGACCGCCTGTATTTCCGCCAGTTGCTCGCCGGCCGCGACTTCGCGGCGACCGATCCGATCGCGGCGCAGATGCGCAACTTCGCCTACCTCATCGGCGACCGGGAGACCGGCGACTGCGTGGTGGTCGACCCGGCCTACGCCGCGGGGGATCTGGTCGACGTCCTCGAGGGCGACGGCATGCACCTGTCGGGCGTGCTCGTCACCCACCACCACCCCGACCATGTCGGCGGCTCGATGATGGGCTTCGAGCTCAAGGGGCTGGCCGAGCTGCTGGAGCGGGTCAGCGTGCCGGTGCACGTCAACGCCCATGAGGCGGACTGGGTATCGCGGGTCACCGGCATCGCGCCATCGGAGTTGACGTCCCACCAGCACGGCGACGTCGTGCAGGTCGGGTCCGTGCCGATCGAGCTGCTGCACACCCCCGGACACACTCCCGGCAGCCAGTGCTTCCTGCTCGACGGCCGATTGGTGGCCGGCGACACGCTGTTCCTGGAGGGCTGTGGCCGCACCGATTTCCCGGGCGGGAACGTCGACGACATGTTCCGCAGCCTGCAGGCGCTGGCCGCGTTGCCCGGTGACCCGACGGTCTTCCCCGGACACTGGTATTCGGCCGAACCCAGCGCGCCGCTCGACGACGTCCGTCGCACCAACTACGTCTACCGGGCACGCGACCTGGATCAGTGGCGCATGCTGATGGGCGGGTAGCGGCGCAGCTACCTTTCGCTCTCCGTTGTACAAGTCAACCAGCGAATATTAGTCTCAGTGTCGGATTAAACCGATCGGTGACTTGACGACTGGATGGCGCGGTGGACTGGATATCTCGACGCTGGGACGACCTGACAGGTCTGGGATCAGGCAGCTGGCTGGCCATCGCGGCGTGGGCCGCCCTGGCGTTCGGCATCGTCGTACTGATCGCGGTGAACCGCCAGCTCTCCAAGAATCGCCAGCTCAAACAGGATCAGGTTCGCCCGCAGGTGACCATGTTCATGGAGCCGCACGCGTCGGACTGGCATCTGATCGAGCTGGTCGTCCGCAACTTCGGGCAGACGGCGGCGCACAACATCTCGTTCGATTTCACCAATCATCCGACGGTCGCCATCTATGAGGATTCCGACCACGACGGCGAACTCGACGTCACCGAGCTGCGACTGCCCAGCGAACTCTCGATCCTGGCTCCGGGGCAGGAGTGGCGAACCATCTGGGACTCGGCGATCAGCCGCGAGGAGCTGGGCGGGTCCATCCGCTCCCGGTTCGAGGGGACGCTCACCTACTACGACATGCCGGCGCCGGCGCAGGGCAAGAAGTCGCGGTTCGGGCGCAAGCCCCGAGAGTTCGAGTCGAAGGCGGTGCTCGACTGGGCCGCGCTGCAGCCGGTGCAGCGGTTGGAGCTCATGACGACGCACGACCTCGCCAAGCGCGAGAAGCAGAAGCTCGAGCTGCTGCGCAGCGTGCTGACGTACTTCCACTACGCCTCCAAGGAGACGCAGCCCGACGTCTTCCGCGCCGAGATCGACCGGATGAACCGGGCGGTCCGGGAGACGCAGGACCGGTGGCGCAGCCGCGCAGCCGACGAGACCACCGAACTGGAAATCCAGTGGTTCGACGACGGCCCGAAGGGCCGGCACCGCAACGCCGTCCACTGACTGGGCAAATCCAGCTGGGCTACCGCCGAGTAACATCAGCGCGAATCTGTTCCCAACGCAGGGAGAGCCCATGAGCACCGTCAGCTACTCGGTGACCGACGCGGTCGCCACGATCACGCTGGACGACGGCAAGGTCAATGTCCTGAGCCCGACGATGCAGCAGAACATCCACGCCGCGCTGGACCAGGCCGAGCAGGCCGACGACGTCAAGGCGATCGTTTTGGCCGGCAACAACCGGGTGCTCAGTGCCGGTTTCGACCTCGCCATCTTCGGCTCCGGAGACGCGGCGGCCGGGTTCGCCATGCTGCGCGGCGGCATCGAGCTGATGGACCGGATCCTGCGCTTCCCCGTCCCCGTGGTGGTCGCTGCCACCGGACCGGCCGTCGCCGGCGGATCGTTCCTGCTGTGCTCCGGGGACCACCGCATCGGTTCCGAGAAGACCCGCTGCCAGGCCAACGAGGTGGCCATCGGCATGACGGTGCCGCAGTCCTGTATCGAAATCCTGCGGATGCGGCTGACCAATTCGGCCTTCCAGCGGGCGGTCGGCCTGGCCGCGACGTTCACCGGTGACGAGGCGCGCGCCGGCGGCTGGCTGGACGAGGTCGTGGCGCCGGAGGACGTGCTGAGCCGTGCCCAGGAGGTGGCCGCCGGATTCGCCGCGACGCTGCACACCCAGCACCACCTGGCCAGCAAGCTCAAGGCGCGCGCCGCTGGGCTCGCCGCGATCCAGGCCGGCATCGACGGCCTGGCCGCCGAGTTCGGCGGGTAACGCCACACCTCGACGACGCTGTCGGTGCCCCGACCTAGGGTGGTCCGATGGCGCTACACCTGCACCGAGCCGAAGACACCGGCGCGCTGGCCGCCGGGCTGGGTGCGCTGCTCGCCGAACCGCTGACCGACCCGTTCGCCGCCGAGCTGGTGCTGGTGTCCGCACGCGGTATGGAACGCTGGCTCAGCCAGCAGCTGTCCCATGTGCTCGGCACCGGCACGGCGCGCGACGGCGTGTGCGCGGGCATCGAATTCCGCTCCCCCACATCGCTTCTCGCCGAGATCACGGGCACTGTGGACGACAATCCGTGGGAGCCCGACGCCCTGGTGTGGCCGCTGCTGGAAGTGCTCGACGAACTGGGCGCAGACACCCCATGGGCGGACACCCTCGCCGCGCACCTCGGCTACACCGCGCTGGGCAACCCGGAGGAAACCCAGCTGCGGCAGGGCCGTCGATACGCGGTGGCCCGGCGGCTGGCGGGCCTGTTCGACACCTACGCCAAAGCCCGGCCGGCGATGCTCGCCGACTGGCTGGCGGGCGGCGACTCCGACGGCGCGGGCGGCCGGCTGGACGACGACCTGTGCTGGCAACCGCACCTGTGGCGCGCGACGGCCGAACGTATCGACGCCGATCCACCCCCGATTCGACAATCGAAAACCCTTGCCCGGCTGGCCAATTCGCCGTCGGAACTACCGCCGCGACTGTCCCTGTTCGGGCACACCCGGTTGCTGGCGGCCGACCTCGAACTGCTCGGCGCCCTGGCCACCCACCACGATCTGCACCTGTGGCTGCCGCATCCCAGCGACCCGCTGTGGCAGGCGTTGGCCGAGCTGCGCGGTCAGGAGCCGCGGCGCGTCGACATCAGCCGGTCGCGGGTGGGGCACCCGCTGCTGCAGACCCTCGGCCGTGATCTGCGGGAGCTGCAACGCGGCCTGCCCGCCGCCCAGACCGATCAGTTCCATCCCCGCACCGGATTCCCGGACACGCTGCTGGGCCGGCTGCAGTCCGACATCTCGGCCGACGAGGTCCGGCCCGGTCAGCGGCGGCTCGCGAAGGCCGACCGGTCCGTGCAGATCCATCGCTGTCACGGCGCGGCCCGGCAGATCGATGTCCTGCGCGACGTGCTGCTGGGCCTGCTCGATGACGACGAAACGCTGCAGCCGCGCGACATCCTGGTGATGTGCCCCGACATCGAAACCTACGCGCCACTGATCACCGCCGCGTTCGGTGCGGGTGAGCATGCCGATCTCGGCCATCCGGCCCAGAGCCTGCGGGTCCGGTTGGCAGACCGCGCGCTGACCCAGACCAATCCCCTGCTCGGCGTGCTGGCCGAACTGCTCGACATCGCCGACGGCCGGGCCACCGCCAGTGCGGTGCTGAGCCTGGCGCACAGCGAGCCGGTGCGCCGGCGCTTCGCCTGGGCCGACGACGATCTGGTGGACCTCACCGAATGGGTTGGTGCAGCAGGCATTCGGTGGGGTTTCGACGCGGCGCACCGCACTCCGTACGCGCTACAGCGCTACCCGCAGAACACCTGGCAGTTCGGGGTCGACCGGCTGCTGGTCGGCGCCGCGATGTCCGACGATTCACAAAATTGGCTGGGCACCGCGCTGCCGCTCGACGACGTCGACTCGAACCGCGTGGAACTGGCCGGCCGGCTGGCCGAATACGTGCAGCGGTTGCGCGGCGTCGTCGACCGGCTCGCCGGCGCGCAACCGCTGGAGAGCTGGGTCGAGGTGCTGCGCGAGGGCATCGCGCAGCTCACGCGGGTCGGTCCCGACGAGCAGTGGCAGCAGGCGCAACTCGACCGTGAACTCGCGAAAGTGTTGGCGCACGCGGGCTCTCGGTCCGGCACGACGCTGCGGCTACCCGACGTGCGGTCCCTGCTGCAGCGGCAACTGGCCGGCCGTCCCACCCGCGCCAACTTCCGCACCGGCACGCTGACGGTGTGCACCATGGTCCCGATGCGCTCGGTGCCGCACCGCGTGGTGTGCCTGGTCGGCCTCGACGACGGCGTGTTTCCGCGCACCAACATCGCCGACGGCGACGACGTCCTGGCCCGTCGTCCGCTCACGGGGGAACGCGACATCCGTTCGGAGGACCGGCAGTTGCTGCTCGATGCGATCTGCTCGGCCACCGACACCCTGGTCATCACCTACACCGGCACCGACGAGCACTCCGGTGAGCACCGGCCGCCCGCGGTCCCGGTGCAGGAGTTGCTCGACGCGCTGGATCGGACCACGACCGAACCGGTCCGGGACCGTATCGTGGCCGATCACCCGTTGCAGCCCTTCGATGTTCGCACCGTCGCGCGCGACCGGCTGGTCCCCGACCGGCCGTTCACCTACGACCCGGCAGCGCTCCGCGGCGCCAGGGCCGTCCTCGGCGAGCGCCGGCCGAAGCCACGGCTGATCGACGGGCCGCTGGACGAATCACCGTGCGGTGACGTCGAACTCGCCGAACTGCTGAGGTTCTTCGCCAACCCGGTGAAGGGGTTCTTCCAGGCGCTGGACTACACGCTGCCGTGGGATGCCGACGAATTGTCCGATGCCATCCCGGTCGCCATCGACGGACTCGGTAAGTGGGCGGTCGGGGAACGCATGCTGGACGACCTGAAGATCGGCCGGGATCCGGACTTCGTGATCGGCGCGGAGTGGCGGCGCGGCACGCTGCCGCCGGGCCGGCTCGGCTGGCGTCAGGCGAACGAAATCCGCGGCGAGGCACTCGAACTGGCGACGGCCGCGCGGTCGTTGCAGCGAGGCGAGGCGAGCGCGCTGGACGTCGGTGTCGACCTGGGTCAGGGTCGCCGGCTCACCGGCACCGTCGCTCCGCTGTGGCAGGACCGCACCGTGACGGTCACCTATTCGAAGCTGGGCGCCAAGCACCGGCTGCAGGCCTGGGTCACCCTGGTGGCGCTGGCGGCGGGTGCCCCGGAGCGCGAGTGGGAGGCGTACTGTATCGGCCGCGGTCCGCGCGGCGGCGTGCAGGCCATGGGTTATCAGCCGCCGGAGCAACCGCTCTCGGTGTTGCGCGACCTGGTTGCGATCTACGACGCGGGCCGCCGCGAACCGCTGCCCCTGCCGTTGAAGACGTCGCTGGAATGGGCGCGGGCACGCCAATTCGACGATCCGGTGCCGGAGCGGGGCGCCGAGTCGGAGTGGCGGTTCGAGAAGGACGGCGCCGAGCACGTGGAGGTCTGGGGTGCGGCCGCGCCGTTGCAGGTGCTGCTCGACCCGCCGCGGCCCGACGAGGTCGCCATCCGGGGCGAGACCACGCGCCTGGGGGCGTACGCGTCCCGGCTGTGGCAGCCGCTGCTCGACGCGGAGCGGCGGATCTGATGGACGCGTTCGATCTGCTCGGCCCGCTGCCCGACCGCGCGACGACGACGGTGCTGGAGGCCAGCGCCGGCACCGGCAAGACCTATGCCCTCGCCGGTCTGGTGACGCGCTACGTCGCCGAGTGCGTGGCCACGCTGGACGAGATGCTGCTGATCACCTTCAGCCGGGCAGCCACCCGGGAACTGCGCGAACGAGTGCGGGCGCAGCTCGTGAAGACCGTTGCCGCGCTGGCTGATCCGTCCGAGGACGACGACGACCTGATCCGTCACCTGGCGGCCGCGGAGCCCGGCGAACTGGTGCAGCGGCGTGCCCGGCTACGCGATGCGCTGTCGGATTTCGACGCCGCGACCATCGCCACCACGCACGAGTTCTGCGGTCTGGTGCTGCGTTCCCTCGGCATCGCCGGCGACACCGACTCCGGCGCGCAACTGGTCGAGAGCCTCGACGATCTGGTGGGCGAGATCGTCTCCGACCTCTACCTGACGACCTATGGGGACCAGCGCGACGAGCCCGCGCTGAGCTTCGCCGAAGCGCTGGATCTGGCCAAGAGGGTCGTCGGCGATCCTGGCGCGCAGCTGCGGCCCGTCACCGCCGACCCGGACAGCGTTGCGGCGCAGCGCCTGTCGTTCGCCCGGGCGGTGCTCGAGGAACTCGAACGCCGCAAGCGCCGGCTGGGGGTGCTGAGCTTCGACGATCTGTTGAGCCGGCTGGCCACCGCGCTCGAGGAGCCCGATGCGCCGGCCCGCGACCGGATGCGCCGGCGCTGGCCGATCGTCATGGTCGACGAGTTCCAGGACACGGACCCGGTGCAGTGGCAGGTGATCTCGCGGGCGTTCGTCGGCCACAGCGCCGTCGTCCTGATCGGCGACCCGAAGCAGGCCATCTACGCGTTCCGCGGTGGCGACATCGTCACCTACCTCGATGCCGCGCGCAGTGCCGACCAGCGGCTGACCCTGGCCGAGAACTGGCGCAGCGACAAGGTTCTGGTGGACCGGCTGCAGACGGTGCTCAAAGGTGCGGCTCTCGGCGACGACGACATCGTGGTGCACCCCGTCGAGGCCCGCACCGACCGCCACCGGCTCACCGGGGCCCCGCGCAACGATCCGTTCCGGCTCCGGGTGGTCGCGCGCACGGAGTTCGGGACGCCGCAGCGCCGGATGGTTCCGATCGGCCAGTTGCGGCCGTACATCGCCAGGGATCTCGCCGCCGACATCTCGGTGCTGCTGGCCAGCGGCGCGCAGTTCGATGGCCGGCCGCTGACCGCCGGCGATATCGCGGTGATCGTCGACAGTGGCCTCGATGCCATCCCGTGCCGGGATGCGTTGCTGGACTTGGGCATTCCGGTGGTGTACTCGGGCGATACCGATGTGTTCGCGTCGACCGCGGCGGCGGAGTGGCTGCGGCTGCTCGATGCCTTCGACACCCCGAACCGCAGTGGCGTCGTGCGGGCCGCCGCGACCACCATGTTCTTCGGCCACCGCGCGGCCGATCTGGCCGCCGGCGGCGACGAGCTGACCGACCAGATCACCACCACCGTCCGGCAGTGGGCCGGCCTGGCCAGGGACCGCGGCATCGCGGCGGTGTTCGAGGCGGTGGTGTCGTCGGGCCTGCCCGAGCGGGTACTCGGGCATCGGGGCGGTGAACGGCACATGACCGACCTCGCGCATGTCAGCCAGCTCCTGCACGAGACCGCCCACCGTGAGCGTTACCACCTACCCGCCCTGCGTGATTGGCTGCGCCGCCAGATGAAGGACCGCGCCGGCCCGGCTGAACGCAACCGCCGGCTGGACAGCGATGCCGCGGCGGTTCAGATCATGACGGTGTGGCGCAGCAAGGGGCTGCAGTTCCCTGTCGTGTATCTGCCGTTCGGGTTCAACCGGTTCACCAAGACCGACACCGTGCTGCGGTTCCACGACACCGACGGCACGCGGTGCCTGCATGTCGGTGGCGCCGGGGCCACCGACCGGGCCGCGGCGGAGCAGGCCGGCGAGGCCGAGACCGCCGGCGACAACGTCCGGCTCACCTATGTCGCGCTCACCCGGGCGCAGTCGCAGGTGGTGGCGTGGTGGGCGCCGTCGCGCGACGAGCAGAACGGGGGCCTGTCGCGACTGCTGCGGGGCCGCCGGCCCGGCGCCACCGCGGTACCCGACTGCGCCACGCCGCAGACGCTTTCCGACGACGACGCGCTGGCGTGCTTCACCGCGTGGGAGCACGCGGGCGGTCCGGTGGTCGAGGCGGCCGAGCCCGTCGCGCCGATGTCGCCGCCGGCGCCGGAGGCCCCCGCGGACCTGGACGTGCGGCATTTCCATCGCAGCATCGACACGCATTGGCGACGGACGTCGTACTCGGCGCTGGTGCGCGTCGTGCACGACGACGGGCAGGCGGTGAGCAGCGAACCGGACACCGCGCTGCGGGATGACGAATCCGCCGACGTCGTTCCCGAGGCACCGCCTCCGCTGCCCGGCGACCTGCCGTCGCCGATGGCGCAGCTGCCCGCCGGCGCCGCGTTCGGCTCGCTGGTGCACGCCGTGCTCGAACGCGCCGACCCGCTGTCCCCGGATCTGACGGCCGAACTGGCAGCCCGGATCGACGAGCAGGCGGGGTTGTGGAACGTCGAGGTGCCGACCGATGAGCTGGCGCCGGCCCTGGTGCCGATGCACGACACCCCACTCGGCCCGTTGGCGCCGGGCCTGACGCTGCGACAGATCGGCTTGCGGGATCGGTTGCGGGAACTGGATTTCGAGATGCCGCTGGGCGGTGGCCAGGACCGGCCGGACGCGGCGCGGGACATCCGCCTCGGCGACGTCGGCGCGCTGGTGAGCGAACTGCTGCCGGCTTCCGATCCGTTGTCGGCCTACGGCGCGCGGTTGCAGGCCGAACCGCTCGGACACCAGCGGTTGCACGGCTATCTGTCGGGTTCCATCGACGCGGTGCTGCGGGTGCCGGGCGAGGGCGGCCACAAGTATCTGGTGGTCGACTACAAAACGAACCGACTGGGCGACTTCGGCGCCGAGAACACCGCGGCGGACTATACGGCGCCCCGGCTCGCCGAAGCCATGATGCATTCCGACTACCCGCTGCAGGCGTTGCTGTATTCGGTTGTGCTGCACCGATTCCTGCGGTGGCGGCTACCCGGCTACGCGCCCGCCCGGCATCTGGGCGGTGTGGCCTACCTGTTCGTGCGGGGCATGTGCGGCGCGGCGACTCCCCTGGTCGAGGGGAACCCGTGCGGCGTGTTCAGCTGGCAGCCCCCGGTCGAGCTGGTGAGCCGGCTGTCGAATCTCCTGGATGGGGCGACATCATGACGACACCGCTGGAGGTAGCACCGGACCGGCTGCCCGACCCCATGGACTGGCGGCAGGTGCCCGCGGCGACCGGGCTGCTGGCGACGTTCAACGCCGCCGGCGTGCTGAACGCCGCGGATGTCCATGTGGCGCAGCGGTGTTGCGCGCTGGAGAACGAGTCCGACGAGCTCGTCGCTCTCGCGGTCGCGTTGGCCGTTCGGGCACTGCGGGAAGGCTCGGTGTGCGTCGACCTCACCACCGCCGCCGACGACATCGGCGGTGACCTGCCCTGGCCGGCACCCGCCACGCTGATCGCCGCGGTCGCGGCCAGTCCGTTGGCGGGCAAGGCCATCCGGCTGGATCACGAGCGGTTGCTGTACCTGGACCGCTACTGGCGCGAGGAACAGCAGGTGTGCACCGACCTGCTGGCGCTGTCGGCGCAGGCATCGCATCCGGTCGCCGACGACGAACTGGAACGACTTTTCCCGCCACCGGGTTTCGCCGAGCAGCGGGCCGCCGCACAACTCGCGCTGACGCAGCCGGTGACGGTGCTGACCGGTGGTCCCGGCACGGGCAAGACGACGACCGTGGCCCGGTTGCTCGCGCTTCTGGCGCAGGCCGCGCACCCGGGCCGGCTGCGGATTGCGCTCGCGGCGCCAACCGGAAAAGCTGCCGCCCGACTGCAGGAGGCCGTCTCGGCCGAGGTGGCCAGACTCGACAGCGCGGACCGGGAGCGGCTCAGCGGGCTGCGGGCCGTCACGCTGCACCGGTTGCTCGGCGGGCGTCCCGACAGCGCCTCGCGGTTCAAGCACCACCGCGGCAACCGGTTGCCGCACGACGTCGTCGTCGTCGACGAGACCTCGATGGTGTCGCTGACACTCATGGCCCGGCTGCTCGAAGCCGTTCGGCCCGACACCCGGCTGCTGCTGGTCGGCGACCCGGACCAGTTGACGTCGGTGCAGGCGGGTGCCGTACTGGCCGATCTGGTCGACGGCCTCACCGACCACCCGTCCATCAAGATCGCCGCGCTGTACACCACGCACCGCTTCGGGGCGGCGATCGGCGGGCTGGCCGAAGCGATCCGGTCCGGTGACGCCGATCAGGTGCTCGCCCTCCTGCGGGCCGGCGATGCGGCCATCGAGTTCATCGAGGATTCCGAGCCGGCCGCGGCGCTCCGCCCGGCACTGGTGGGCCATGCCCTGAAGGTGCGGGCCTGCGCACTGCTGGGCGCCGGGCCCGACGGTCTCGCGGCCATGGACGAACACCGCCTGCTGTGCGCGCACCGCGACGGGCCGTACGGGGTGCGGCACTGGAATCGTCAGGTGGAGCGCTGGACCACCGACGAGACCGGGCAGGCCACGTGGTCGCCGTGGTACCCGGGCCGCCCGCTGTTGGTCACCGCCAACGACTACGCGCTGGGTATCTACAACGGCGACACCGGCCTGGTCGCCGCCGGGCCCGACGGCGTGCAGGTGTACATCGCGGGTGCGACTGGGACGCAACGTTTCTCGCCGAGCCGGATCGCCGACGTCGAGACCATGTACGCGCTGACCATCCACAAGAGTCAGGGCTCGCAGGCCGACGAGGTGACGGTGATCCTGCCGCCCGCCGACTCCCGGCTCCTGACCCGCGAGCTCTTCTACACCGCGGTCACACGCGCGAAGCAGAAGGTGCGCATCGTCGGGTCGGCCGACGAGGTTCGGGCCGCGGTGCAGCGGCAGGCGCTGCGCGCGTCGGGGCTGCGGGACCGGCTGCGGGCGGGCACCTAGGGCAGCCCGTGCCTAGGGGCGCACCGGGTGCCGGCTCAGGATCGACACCCGGTTGAAGGCGTTGATCGCGGTGGCCACCCAGATCACGGCGGAAATCTCGTCGTCGTTCAGTACCGCTCGCGCCCTTGCATATTCGCGTTCGGCGGTGTCGTGGTCGGGCAGCGTCGTGGTGATCTCGGCGAGCCGCAGCGCGGCCCGTTCCGGCTCGGAGAACAGCTCGGTGTCCCGCCAGGCGCGCAACGTCGCCAGCTGCTTGTCGGTCACGCCGGCCTTCACCGCGCGACGGTGATGGATCTCCAGGCACGACGGGCAGCCGTTGATCAGTGAGACACGCGTGTTGATCAGCTCGACCAGCGCCGGCGACAACCCGGCCTCGGCGGCGGTCTTGCTGACCGCGGTCGCGACCGCCACCAGCGTCCGGTAGGCATGGGGCGACTGCTTGTCGATGTGCACGTGCGCGGGGCCCGGTTCGGTGGTGTCCATTGCCTACTTTCAGGTTGTGGCCAGGACGGCGCGGGTATGGTCTGAGCGAACGCGACGATGGTACGCAGCCGGGAAGGCGAATCGTGAGCAATCTTGAGGCAGACCCCGTCGAATACGACTGTGCCGCCGGGCCTCCCAACCGAATCGAGATTCTGGAGCCGCGTGAGGTGCCGCTGGGTGGGCCGCGCGCCATGATGGTCCGTCGCACGTTGCCGCAGCGTGACCGCTCGCTGGTCGGCGCGTGGTGTTTCGCCGACCATTACGGCCCGGAAGACGTGCGCACCAAGGCCGGAATGGACGTCCCGCCGCACCCGCACACCGGTCTGCAGACGGTCAGCTGGTTGTTCAGCGGCGAGATCGAACACCGCGATTCGCACGGCATCCACGAGATGGTGCGGCCCGGAGAGCTGAATCTGATGACGGCCGGCGCCGGCATCTGCCACTCCGAGGTCTCCACGCCGGCGACGACGATCCTGCACGGTGTCCAGTTGTGGGTCGCGCTGCCCGACGCCGCCCGCCACGGTCCCCGCAACTTCGACCACTATGCGCCGCAGCCGGTTTCATTCGGCGACGCCACGGTGTCGGTGTTCCTGGGCGCGCTGGCCGGGCAGCGGTCACCCGTGCGTACGCACACGCCGCTGCTCGGTGCGCAGGTCGATCTGCCCGCCGGTGCGACCGTCGAATTCGAGGTCGACCCCACCTTCGAGCACGCCGTGCTGCTCGACCAGGGCGCGCTGACCGTCGCCGATACGCCGGTGCAGCCGTACGAAATGGCTTATCAGGGCGTGGGATCCACTCGCCTGATGCTCTCCAGCACCGGTACCGAACCGGCGCGCGCCATCATTCTCGGCGGCACGCCCTTCACCGAAGAACTGCTGATGTGGTGGAACTTCGTGGGGCGCACCCACGACGAGATCGTCGAATACCGCAATCAGTGGCAGGCCGAGTCCGCACAGTTCGGCGAAGTCATCGGCTACGAGGGCGAGCCGGCTCGGTTGCCCGCTCCCCCGCTACCGACCACCCGCCTGGTCCCGCGGAAACCACCCACCGGAGGAAAGGCCCGAGTGATGCTCACCGACAAGAACGGCGAACCTGTCGAGGTGACCCAGGAAGCCGACCGATTCAGCATCGCGGTCGACGGAAAGCCCGTGGGGCTCACCGCTTTCATCGAACACGGTGAGCAGCGGGTTTTCTACCACACCGAGATCGATCCGGCGTTCGGCGGGCGCGGACTGGCCAGTGTCCTGATCGCTCAGGCCCTGGCGACGACGCGGCAGCAGGGCAAGCGCATCGTGGCGATCTGCCCGATGGTCAAGGCATACGTCGAGAAGCATCACGACTTCGACGACATCCTCGATCCGCGGACGCCGGAGATTCTGCGGCTGCTGCCGCGCTAGGCCGCCGGACGGTCAGCCTGCGTGCAGGCTCCGTTCGGGATGGTCGGCCAGCCAACGCTGTTCGACTCGCTTCACCCGCAGATGCTCGAACGTGATGACGAGAGCTCCCGCGGTGACCAGCGCTCCGGCGATCAGGCCGAGCGGTAGCTGAAGGTCCGCGCGGTGATACGCGGTTGCGAAGACGAAGCCGGCGATGGTGACGATGCCGAGTGCGATCAGGCCCAGGCCAGGCAGCCACAACGTGTCGATGAAGGATTCACCGGCATGCGGCTGGGTGGTTCGGGAATGATCCACCGGATCATGGTGTGCGCCCTTCATTCGCATCTCCCTCCTTGCCGAAGATGCCCTAAGGCTACGCCCGAATCCGGGCTATTGTGAGATAGTTCACACTTGCGGGCGGCCGTTGGTGCGAACACATCCGGGAGCTCTCACGAAAAGACGCAAAACTGTCGTTTTTCACGGAAAACGGACAGTTTCACGTTCCCCCGCAAGCGGGAGGCACCCCCAGCTCGCGAGTAGGAGGTACCCCTAGCTCGCGAGTGGGAGCTACCCCCAGTGCGCGGAGCGACTAGCGCGGCGGCAGCGGCGCGGCGACGGGTGCGACGGGCAGGGCCGGCTGCGGCAGCGCGGAGCCGCGGACCCATTGGTCCCACGGCATGCTCCAGTCGCCGTTCTGGCTCAGCTTCTGGGGCTCACCGCCGGTGTATTTGATCTCGACGACGTCGCCGGGCACGGAGAAGTCGTAGAACCACTTGGCGTTCTCGCTGTTGAGGTTCAGGCAGCCGTGCGAGGTGTTCTGTTTGCCCTGCGCCCAGATGGTGGAGTTCAGCTGATGCAGGTAGATGCCGTCATGGCTGATCCGCGTCGCCCACGGGATGGTCTCCTTGTAGCCGAGGCGGCTACTGGTCGGCAATCCGAACGTCGACGAGTCCATGATCACCGGGTTGGCCTTGTCCATCACGGTGTAGATACCGGGCGGCGTCCAGAACGAGATGACGGTGTTGCCGATCGTCTCGGTGCCGCCCATGCCCATCGAGGTCGGCATGGTGCGCACCAGCTGGCCGTTGTCGAAGACGCTGACCTGGTGGGTGTGGTCGTCGGCGACGGAGACGTGGGCATTGCCGATCCGGAACGAGACGCGCTCGTCCTGCTGGCCGTAGGTGTCCTCGCCGAGCCGGACGCCGTAGATCTTGGCCGCGACGGTGACCGTCGTGTTCGGCGCGTAGTACTTCTCCGGGCGCCAGTGCGCGTTTGCGTCGTCGACCCAGTGCCACGAGCCGGGAACCGGCGGGTTGGTGGTGACGACGAGGTTGCGCTCGGCGGCGGCCTTGTCCTCGATCTTCTCGTCGAAGTGCGCGGTGACGACGACGCCGATGCCGTAGGTCCCGCCCTCCTGCAGCTGAGCGCCGGACACGGTGTTGAGGTACACCGCGGTCTGGTATGAGGGGCTGAGCGTGGTGAAGCTCGACGTCTGCCGCGACGGCATGCCCGACGGGCCGCGCGCCTCGATGGTCATCGTGTACTTGCGGCCGTAGCCCAGCTGCTCGGCGGGCGTCCAGGTCTTGGCGTCGGGGGCGAGCGTCCCGGGAATCTCTTTTCCGGCGCTGTTGACCATCGACACCGCGGTGATGGTGCCGCTCGCCGCGGTGACGTTCACGGGCGCCGCAGGGCTGACGTCCTTGGCCCCGCCGGCCGGCGTGACGCGCACGACGGCGGGCTCCGGCGCAGCCGGCTGCGAGACGGACAGGTCGCGCGACGCGGCGACGACCTTGCAACCTTCCTGGCAGCGCGACGTCGACGACACCACGGTCCCACCGAGCACGGCAAGGACGGCCAGCGCAGCGGCCAGCCAGGCGCCACGGACACGGCGGGATGAGGTCAACACAGCTCCAAAGTTCGGCGTCGGCCAGGGATTGTCGGATCGATGTACCCGAGGTACTGCATCAGGGTAAGCGGTCGGCCGGGCTCTTTGCACGTCGGATGAAGCTCGTCTCGATTTCACCACGGCGCCACTTCAGCGTGTCGGCTGGCAAACGCCTGTCGATGTGTGCTAGATGCCGATTTCCGGTGATTTCACCACCATCGACAGGCGAGGCGCTGACCAGGGAATTCAGCCAAACATACTGCCCGTCAACAAGTTTGGGCAACACCGCCACGCCCGCAGTGGATCACAGTCCCGCGCAAAACAATTCACGACGCAGAGAGAGCTCTGCGTCGTGACTGCTGCCGGACTGCGGACTACTGGGCCGCGAATCGATTGAGGGTGCCCCCGTGCATCGCACGACCGGCGCGAGCCTGACGGAAGCCGATCAGCCCACCGGCGCCGGTCAGCACCAACAGGCCGGCGAAACCCGGAACCGCGACAGCGGCGACCTCACTCAGGCCGGCCGCGCGGAGGTCGTCGGAGTATCCGGCCCGGTACGGCGCCGCCGCGACGATGGCGTTGTCGGCCGCGAAGACCCGGTCGACCGGCTCAGGTCCGCGGGCCGGTTGCTCACCCGTGCCGCCGGTCTGGCCGGCGAAACGTGAATCCGTCTGGGCCCCACCGGATGCCGCGGGCTGGACCCGGCCCGCGAAGTCGCGGCCGACGGACACGACCCGCGGCACACCGGTCGTCGGAGTGACGACCGCCGACGACAGCTCGGCCACCGCGGAGGCCCATCCGTCCACCACCGGTAGCGCTTGCGCGACAGCAAATCCCGGCAACGCCGCCACGGTTCGGATCGGTTCACCCACGGCCGCGGGCAACGACCCCGTCAGCGCCGTCAGCGGCGCCGTCGGTGCATCCGCCACGAGGAGGGCGGTCTGACCCGCCGCCGCAGTCGCGTCGACCAACGGGACCGAGACCGACTGGACCGACGGCACAGTGGCGGGAGTTTCGGCAATGCTCACGGGTTCGCTGACAGGTGCACTCTGCGTGGTGTTGACGACACCCGAAGGCAGGGCGGCCGACGTACTCGAGGACGAGGTCGCCGACGAGATGTTCGAGCCGTTGCGGCCGTCGCCGAACTTGGGCGTCAGTTGCTGGCCGGGCGACGGGGTGACACCGAAGCCGGTGAGCGCACCGGTTCCGACGGTGGTCGCGGTGGTGGTCAGCCCACCGAACGCCTTGCGCAGATCGCCGATGGCGGACAGGCCCGGGCGCGACGTACCCGAGCTGTCCCCACCTGCATCACCAGAAACAGTGGGAGAAAGCGGCATGTCGAATGGTGCGGCGTGCGCCACGCCGGCGCCGATAACCGGTGCGGCGACCAGCCAGGTCACCGCCGCCATGCGCAGGTGCGTCGCCACGCTGCATCCATCCTCTCGAAGCCGGCCGTCTGCGGCCTTCGTCTAGTTTGCCACGAGAATTTGCTGTTGCGAAAATTTCGGGGGCATCCGACACCATATTAGGGCAGTCGGCGCCAGAAATCAGAACGGCACAGTTGGCAGGTACTTGCCGTCCAGGGTGATGACGGCGCGTTCGCCACCATCGGGATCAGCAACCTTCTTCACATCGAGCCGGAAGTTGATGGCGGAGATGATGCCGTCGCCGAACTGCTCGTGGACCAGGGCCTTGAGCGTCGTGCCGTAGACCTGCAGCATCTCGTAGAAGCGGTAGATGGTCGGGTCGGTGGGCACGCCGCCGGGGATCGAGCCGCGGGTCGGGATGGTCTGCAGCAACCGCACCGCGGCATCGTCCAGCCCCAGCAGGCCACCGACGGCCTTGGCCGACTCCTCGGGGAGCGCGTGCTGACCGAGGACTGCGGCCGTCGTGAAGGCGACCGACAGGCCGGCGGCGTCGGCGATCTGCTGCCAGGACAGGTCCTTACGGGTCTTGGCTTCAACGGCCGTGGCGGCCAGGAGCTGACGGGCGGTCGGGTCGAACTGTGCGTGGATCATGACGGGGGTTCCTTAAGTTCGTAGTTGCAGTTATTTCGTGATGTTGTGACGGTTACGTTGAACTGCGACCCGGGTGGGTCGGGTGAGGTCGACATGGGGTCTTTGCCGGCCTGGTGGTGCGGCTTGAAAGGACTGGCCGCCCGGCCCACCTGGACTTCCTCGGGCCGCTGATTGAGATCTGCGATGTGATCGCTTGTTTAAGGAAATGCCGGCGAGGTTGTCCGTGGGGATCCTGTTGGCAGACAAGCGAAAAGAGGTTCCATGGCCGAAGACCAGGTGTGGGCTGGGGTCGACGTCGGCAAAGAACACCACTGGGTGTGCGTCGTGGACGGCAACGGCAACGTGGTGTTGTCGCGCAAGGTCGTCAACGATGAACACACGATGCGTGACCTGGTCGCCGAGATCGACAAGCTCGCCGGTGAGGTGTCCTGGACAGTGGACTTGAGCAACGTGTTTGCCGCCCTGCTGTTGACGGTGCTGGCCGATGCCGGCAAGACGGTGCGGTACCTTGCGGGCCGGCAAGTGTGGCAGGCCTCGGTCACCTACCGCGGTGGTGAGTCCAAGACCGATGCCAAAGATGCCCGGGTCATCGCCGATCAATCCCGGATGCGCGGCGAGGACCTTCCGGTCCTGCGTCCCGGCGACGATCTGATCACCGAACTGCGGATGCTCACCGCCCATCGCGCTGATCTGGTCGCCGACCGAACCCGGACCATCAACCGGCTGCGCCAACAACTGCTGGCCGTGTGCCCGGCCCTCGAACGCGTCGCTGAGCTGACCCAGGACCGTGGTTGGGCAGTGCTGCTGGCGCATTACCAACGACCGAAAGCGATTCGCCGAACCGGTGTTTCGCGGCTGACCAAAGTATTGGCGGCAGCGGGAGTACGCAACGCTGCCACGATCGCGGCAGCGGCGGTGACGGCCTCTAAGGCCCAGACCGTCCGCCTGGCCGGTGAGGACGTCGGTGCAGGATTGGTCGCCGAACTGGCCCAGGGGGTGATGAACCTCGATGAGCGCATCAAACACACCGACGCGGACATCGAGGAACGATTTCGCCGCCATCCGCTCGCCGAGGTGATCACCAGCCTGCCTGGTATCGGCTTCCGGCTCGGCGCCGAATTCCTCGCGGTGGTCGGCGACCCCGCTCTGCTCGAATCGCCCGACCAGCTCGCCGCCTGGGCCGGGCTGGCTCCGGTAGCCAAAGACTCCGGTAAACGCACCGGCCGGCTGCACACCCCCAAGCGCTACAGTCGTCGACTGCGCCGCGTCATGTACATGTCCGCGCTGACCGCGATCCGCTGCGACCCCGCATCCAAGGCGTATTACCAGCGCAAACGGGACCAAGGCAAGCGGCCGATCCCGGCCACCATTTGCCTGGCCCGCCGACGGGTCAATGTCCTCTACGCGCTCATCCGCGACAACAGAACCTGGCAGCCCAACACGCCTCAGATCACCACTGCGGCGGCTTGACAGGCTCATTGAGAGTCCTTTCAGAGGGCGGTTACTGCTTCGGACGGGTCAGTGCTGCGCCCAGGTGCCGTACGGCACCATCGGGTTGGTCCCGAACGGCACGTACGGGTTGGCGCCACCGAGGAACGAGTCCTGCGCGTAGACGGGAGCCGGCCCGGGCAGCGCCACGGTGCCGCTGTTGTCGGCCGCTGCCGGCGCGGCCAGTCCGATCCCGAGCGCGGCGAGCGCGCCGGCGGCCAATCCGGTTGTCACGGCGACGAGGCTGTTCTTCTTCATGGTGATGCTTCCTTTCTTGCTGCATTCACCATGGACGAACAGCACCTATAACGTCCAATAGCCATTTTTCACACGAACCATAGGCACCGTCTATAGTTAGTGACATGGCCGGACTCGAGCTCCGTCACCTGCGGTATCTCCTCGCCGTCGCCGAGCACGGCAACTTTTCCCACGCCGCCGAGGAGCTATATGTGTCGCAACCCACGCTCTCCCAGCAGATCAAACAGCTGGAAGCCATGGTCGGCGTCCAGCTGCTCGATCGCGGGGGCCGCACCGTCCGACTGACGGATGCCGGCGCCGCGTTCGCCGAGCGCGCCCGAAGCGCCCTGCGCGAACTGGCCGCCGCCGAACGTGCCATCGAGGACGTCCAAGACCTCTCGCGCGGGCATCTGCGCCTGGGCATCACCCCGACGTTCATCACCTATCTCATCGGCCCGCTGACCGCCGAGCTGTACGCGCGCCATCCCGGGATCAGCCTGACCGTCGTCGAGACGTCCCAGGACAGCATCGAAGCCGGCCTCCTCGCCGACGAGCTCGACGTGGGCATCGCGTTCGTCGGGGCTCCCGTGCCCGGCATCGACTTCGCGGCGCTGTTCACCGAGCACCTCGGCCTCGTGACCAGCGGGCCGCGGGCCGGGAACCTGCCGTCCCCATTGCCGGTCCACGCTATGGACGACGTCGAGCTGGCGCTGCTCAGCAGTGACTTCCTCACCCGGACCCACATCGACACCTATTTCGCGGCGCACCATGTCGACCCGCGGATCATCGTCGAAGCCAACTCCGTCCAGGCCCTCACCGAGATCGTGCAGCGCACGCCGCTGGCGACCGTCCTGCCGGATGCCGTCACCCACGACCATCCGCACCTGACGCCGGTGCCGCTGGACCCGCCGATACCGACCCGGACCGTCGCCATCCTGCGCCGCGCCGGCGGCTATCACAGCGCGGCCGCGTCGGCGTTCGTCCAGCTCACGCACGAACTCGTCGCGGATCGCGGCTACGCGCCGCCCGGGTGATCGTCAGAAGAATGTGGTGCCGGGCAATGCAATTCATGCGCCGGCGGAACCGGGGAACGCTGCCGTGACCGTTCCTCCCACTCTCAATTTATGGCAGATACCGGGGCTTGCCGCAAGGCCCCGGTGGTGCCGCACAATCGTCCGACCTGGTGGTTGAGACGAATGGGGGATGTCATGACGAACACACCGAAACCTTTCGAACTGCATGAGTCGGGCGCGCTGCTGCACGGCACCAAAGCCGATCTCGCGATCGGGGATCTGCTGGTGCCGGGTCGCGCATCGAACTACGAAGAGGGCCGGGTCTCGAACCACGTCTACGTCACGCGGACGCTGGACGCCGCGGCATGGGGTGCCGAACTCGCGGCCGGTGACGGCCGGGGGCGCATCTACCTCGTCGAGCCGGTCGGCGAGTTGGAGGACGACCCCAACGTGACGGACAAGAAGCTGCCCGGCAACCCGACGCACTCCTACCGCACCCGGGAACCGGTACGCGTCGTCGGGGAACTGACCGACTGGGTCGGGCACTCCCCCGAGCAGATTCAGGTGATGCGCGACGGGCTGGCCGACCTCCAACGACGCGGCCTCGCCGTCATCTACGACTGAGTCGCATGGCGCCGGGGCTGTGGTGACCCTTTTCAATCGGACTTCGTAAGTTTAAACTTACCGTTAGTGACCACTTACCAAACAGCCGACCCGTGGGCCGCTCTCGCCGACCGCACGCGACGGACGATCTTCAAGCGATTGGCCGACGGGCCTCTCGCGGTCGGCGAACTGGCCGAAGGACTGCCGGTGAGCCGACCGGCGGTGTCCCAGCACCTCAAGGTGCTGCGCTGCGCCGGGCTGGTGACGGACCGCCAAGTGGGCACGCGACGCCTGTACCAAGTTGATCCCCGCGGCGTCGAGGCCCTGCGGGCCGAGTTGGACGTGTTCTGGGACAAGGCATTGGCGGCGTTCAAGCAGATCGCCGACGAGGAAGGAAAGCAGCCATGACGACCGAGGTGGCACCGATTCGCAAGAGCGTCGTCGTCGACGCACCGATCGACAAGGCGTTCGCGTTGTTCGTCGGCCGCTTCGACGCCATCAAGCCCCGCGACCACAACCTGCTGGCGGTACCCATCGCGGAGACGGTGTTCGAAACCCATGTGGGCGGCCACATCTACGACGTGGGCACCGACGGCAGCACGTGCCGGTGGGCGCGCGTGCTGGCCTACGAACCACCGGGCCGAGTGCTGTTCTCGTGGGACATCGGGCCGACGTGGCAGGTCGAATCGGATCCCGGCAAGACCAGCGAGGTCGAGGTGCGGTTCACCGCCGAGTCCGACGGCCGCACGCGCGTCGACCTGGAGCACCGGCACCTGGAACGCCACGGCGCCGGCTGGCGGTCGGTGGCCGACGGTGTCGACGGCGAGGCCGGCTGGCCGTTGTACCTGAACCGGTACCACGACATCGTCGCCGAAGAGGCGTGACGATGCCCGCGCAGCGTTCCATGATGGACCTGGCATACGACGAGCGTCGCGACCTCGCCGCCTATCTGCGGACCCTGTCCGACGCGCAGTGGCAGGCGCCCACACTGTGCACCGAGTGGTCGGTGAAAGACGTTGTCTCCCATGTCGTGAGTTACGAGGAGCTCAGCATCGTCGGCCTGTTGCAGCGCTTCGCCCGGGGCCGGATCGTGCGCGCCAATGAGGTCGGCGTGCGCGATTTCGCGAGCTACACCCCCGCGCAGTTGATGGACTTCCTCGAGGCCCACCTGCGTCCGCAAGGGCTCACATCCGGCTTCGGCGGCATGATCGGACTGGTGGACGCGACGGTCCACCACCAGGACATCCGCCGGGCGCTGGGAGACCCGCGCACCATCCCCGCCGAACGCCTCGAACGCATCCTGCCGACGATCCCGGGCAATCCGCGGCTCGGTGCGGGCAGGCGGGTCCGGGGGTTGCGTCTGCGGGCCACCGACGTGACGTGGGAGCACGGCAGCGGACCCGAGGTCCTGGGCACGGGCGAGGCATTGCTGATGGCGATGACCGGACGCCCGGCGGCTGTCGATGAACTGGACGGCGCGGGTCAGCCCGTTCTCGCGGCGAGATTGCGGTAACCGCACCACCGCGAGAAATCAGCCGTTTGGACTGCAGACAGACGGCATCGCATGCGGTATTCCCATATGAGGGACAGATGTCCCTCTATCGGGCCGCGTGAGAGGACCGACCATGAGCAACGCCAAGTACGTAGGCCGGGTCGGGGGGTTGGCGGTGGCACTCGGGGTCGGTGTCGCGATCGCGAGTACACCGGGCACGGCGTGGGCTGACGACGCCGCGAATCCAGGAGCCACGTCGGCGCCGGCACCGCACGCCGCGACGGACGCGGCCGGCACCAAGAAGCCCGGCGTCAAGACAGGCAAGACGAAACGCCTGGGCAAGGCGAGCAGCGAGAAGCAGCGCACCGCGAAACCCGAACCGACGGCGGCGGACGGTCCCGTGACGTCGCAGACGACGGCGAAGACCGTCACGGGGTCCACGAAGAAACCCACACCGCGGGCCATCCAGGCCGACGTGGAAACCACGCCGGCCCCGTCACCGCGGACAGTGGCCGCCACGGCCGTCGCGACCTCGGCAGTCACGTCCACCCCCGCGGCCACGTCCACGCCGGCCGCCAACAACGGCGCAGTCAGTCTGATGTCGGCGTCGACGCTCGACTCGTCGGCAACCGGTGGTCCCGCCGCGCCGGACTTCTCGCCGGTGGCCGCCGTGCTGGCAGCCTGGGGCACCCGCACCCGCGTGGAGACTCAGACGAAACCCGCGGCCGTCACGTCGACGAGTCAGCCCGTCGTCGCCACCGCCGCGCAGCCCGTCCCCACGGCCGCGCAGCCGGTCCCCACCGCCGCGACGACGACCGTCCCGTCACCGTGGCTGAACTACTCCAAGTCGATCTCGGTGGGCACCAATCCCACCGCCGAGGTGATGGGCGCCGACGGACGGCTCTACGTCGCCAACACCGGCAGCAACACGGTGTCGGTGATCAACACCGCCACGGGGAAACGGATCGACGCCAATCCGAGCTGGTTCTCGCAGGACATCGCGGTGGGCACCGCGCCCAGCGCGCTGGCGCTGAGTCCCGACGGCACCCGGTTGTACGTCGCCAACAGCGGCAGCGGGACGGTGTCGGTCATCAACACCGTCGGCTACAAACGGATCGACGCCAATCCGAGCACGACGTCCAAGGACATCACCGTGGGCACCGCGCCCAGCGCGTTGACGGTCGGCGCGGACGGCCGAATCTATGTGGCCAACAAGGGCAGCGACTCGGTGTCGGTCATCGACCCCACCACCTACAGCGTCACCGGCACCATCGGAGTCGGCACCCAGCCCACCGCCCTCGCGCTCGGCACCGGCAAGGTGTACGTCGCCAACCAGGGCAGCAACACCGTCTCGGTGCTCGACACCAGCACGCTCGGCGTCACCAGCATCGCGGTCGGCACGCCGCCCAGTGCCCTGGCCCTCGGCACCGGCGGCAAGCTGTATGTCGCGGCCCAGAACGGCACCCTGTCCACGATCGACACCGCCACGAACACCTTGTCGCCCAACATAATTGGGGTCGGACCTGCCCCCAGCTCGGTGGCCGTCAGCGCCGACGGCAGCGTCGCCTATGTCGCCAACGGCAATGACACCGTCTCGGTGATCAACACGGGCACCTCGGCCGTCGTCAGCACGGTCCGGTTCGACACCGACGCCACCGGCGGTCATGCCGTCGCCGTCGCGCCCAATGGAGCGGTCTACGTCAGTGACGCCGCCGACCGCACAGTGCGGGTGCTCGTGCAGCCGTCGCTCATCGCGACGTCGGTGACGAAGATCGGGAGCGTCGGCGTCACCGGTGTCGGCTCGACCGTGTTGAGCAATGACGGCACCCGCGCACTGGTCATCACCGGGCCCGCCCCGACCTCGACCACCAGCACCACCCGCGTCGCGGTGATCGACACCGCGACCGGCAAGCAGGTCGGCAGCACGGTGTCGATCGCCGGCAAGCCCGTCGTACCGGCGTTCAGCGCCGACGGTACGCGGGCCGTCATCACCGCGGCCGGCACCACGGCAACGCAGCTGGCAGTGATCGACCTCGCGACCGGCAAGCAGACCGGCACCACTCTCACCCTGCCGGGCGCGGTCGGCGTGCAGCTGCTGTCTGCCGACGGCAGTCGCGCCCTGACCACCACGTACGGCACGGGCATCACCCAGGTAGCGGTGCTCAACACGCTCACCGGCGCTCAGACCGGCGCCACCGTCTCCGTCACCGGTAACCAGTTGGAGGCGCCCGTCCTCAACGCCGACCGCACCCGCGCGCTGATCACCACCAGCCGCCCGATCTGGGAAGCCCCGGACACCACGCGGATCGCCGTGCTCGACACGACGACCGGCACACAACTCGGCACCACCGTCGAGATCGCGGGCAACGAGGTGGCCCCGCCGGCGCTGAACGCCGACGGCAGCCGCGCGGCGATCTCCACCCAGATCGGCGATTTCGCGTCGGGCTACACCACGCAGGCGACGATCCTGAACGTCGCGACCGGCTCGCAGATCGGCACCACGCAAGGCCTTGAAGGCCAGGCCGTCTACGGCGCACCGGTGTTCAACGCCGCCGGCAATCGCGTCGCCTTCCTGGCCCGCACCGAGGACCCGACCAACACGTTCACCACCCGGCTCGCGGTTCTCGACGCCGTCACCGGCAACCCGGTCGGCACCGGTCTCGTCGTCGACGGCGACGGCGCTCGTGACCTCAGTGCCGACCGGACGCGCATCGTGGTCACCGCGACGTCTACCGACCCCGGCACCCAGGTGACGACCACCAGGCTCGCGACCGTCGACCTCGCCACCGGCAACCAGGTCGGCGACGTCACCCTGCCCGGCACCTGGCACGCGCTGCTGATGACGCCCGACGGCGGCCGCGCCGTGACCATAAGCGGCGACAACACCGCGACGCACGCGGCCGTGATCGACACCCTCACCGGCGCCCAGACCGGCACGACGCTGAACCTCGTCGGCAGCGAATTCGGCTCCCGGCTGATCAGTCTCGACGGCAGCCGGGCACTCATCGTCACAGCGGTCTACAACGGGGCGACGAGCGTCAACACCGAGCGGTTGACGGTGCTCGACACCACAACCGGCGCCCAGGTCGGCAGCACCGTGGCGCTCACCGGTTTCCTCAACGGCGGGGTGCAGTACAGCGCCGACACCGGGCGTGCCGTGGCCGTCACGACCAGCAGCAATTTCAATACCACTGGCGTGCCCACCACGCAGGTGGCAGTGATCGATACGACCACCGGCTTCCAGGCCGGCAGCACCATCAACCTCAAGCTCGAGAACGGCTACGCGGTGCTCAGCGGTGGCGGCAACCGGGCGGTCGTCAGCGCGGGCAGCCAACTGGTGGTCATCAACACCGCGAACGGCACGCAGGTCGGTGGCGCCCTCACCGGGATCGGCAGCAGTCCGCTGCTGACCGGCGACGGTAGCCGGGCTCTGACCACCGCGGTGTCCTACAACTTCTGGACCCGCACGTACACCACGACGTCGCGGGTGCTGAAGATCGTCTAGTGCGGGTGGTGATCGTGGCCGGCGTGGGTGTCCGGATGTCCAGCATCGGGTGAGCCGCCCATCATCCGCAGCATCGGGATGCCGCCGGTACGGACGAAGCGGATCACCAGCACCGCGGCCAGCAGCAGGAAGACGATGTTGAGCCACGTGGTGTAGTTCCACGAGATGCCGCTCTCCATCACCATGGCGTTGCGCTGAGTGGGGACGAGACCCGTTGCGCCGAAAAGTAATTCGACGAGATAACCCGCCGCGACCATCGAGACGTAGAAGGTGACCAGCAGCGTCAGCATCATCCGGGTGCCGTAGTACTTCCGGTAGATGTTGAGGATCGGCAGGATCAGCAGGTCGGCGAAGATGAACGCGACCACGCCGCCGAAGCTGATGCCGCCGTTCCACAGCACCGCCGCCAGGGGCACGTTGCCGATGGAGCAGACGAACGACACGATGGCCACGATCGGCCCGACGATCGGCCCCCAGATCGCGGACCACGTCGGGTCGTCGGCGAGGAAGAAGTTCTCCCAGAACGCATTTGGCACCCACGCGCCGATGGCACCGGCAATGAGCAGACCGATGATCAGGTCACGCAGGATCGCCGCCCACTCCATGACGAACACGTGCGAGACGGACGTGAGGCCGGGTCCCGAGAACAGGCGCTTGGCGAACGAGCCGTCGCCCTGCACCGACATGTCCATGGCGGCATGCCCTTCCATCGACCCGGCGATGCCCTGCTCCGCCTGCACCCGGGCCGCGTCGATGAGGCGGCTGCGGACGAACAACCGGAACAGCACCGCGAGGACGAGGATCATGATGGGGCCGCCGACGAATTCCGCCGCGGTGAACTGCCAGCCCATCAGCAGGGCCAGGATGATGCCGAGTTCGACGACGAGGTTGGTGGAGCCGATCTCGAATGCCATCGCCGCGGTGAAGTTGGCGCCTTTGCGAAACAGCGAGCGCGCCAACGCCACTGCGGCATACGAGCACGACGACGATGCCGCGCCGAGTCCGGCGGCCACGGCAAGGGTTTTGGGCTTGTCGTCACCGAGCAGGCGCACGATCGTCGACTTCCGGACGACGGCCTGCACCACCGCCGATAGCGCGAAGCCGAGAATCAGCGCCCAGAGAATCTCCCATGTCATCGAACCGGCCAGGGCCAGTGCGTGACCGATCCCGGCGATCGCGGCGTCCATCAGGTGACGTTAACCCGTCAGCGGCGTTCCGAATCGTCGAGCGTGGGGGTTTACGCGGAATTCGCGCCAGATCTCCTCGTCAGGCCCCACTCTCGACGGCGAACTACGCCGGGCTGCCGATGAACTCGAGGCCGGCGTTGATGGCCGGGCGGTGCCGCAGCATGCGGTAGTGCGCCAGCTTCCCGAGTCCCTTGGTGGTGAGCAGCTCGGACCCGGGCCACGAGGCGGCGAGCTTCTCGCTCGACGAGTACGGGCTGTCGGGGTCGTCGGGGTCGTGGATGAGCAGCAGCGGCGGGTGGCCCGCCCGGGCGGCGAGGTTGACCATGTTGGTGTCTTCCAGCGACATCCCGATTCGGCGGACCAGCCGCCGTTGCAGGCCCGCGCGGATCCGCGGGCCGAAGTTGTGGCGCGCGGCGAACAGGTCCAGGTACATCGGGTAGTCGCCCATCGGGGCGAGCAGCACCAGCCGACCGACCTTGGCGCCGTTCACCGCGGCGGCCATGGTGGTCGCGTTGGCCCCGAGCGAATGGGCGACGACGGCGTGGGCCGGTCCGTGCTCGCGGATGACGGCCGCGACGGCGTCGGCGCATTCGATGGCCGTGGTGCGGCCCGGCGCGAGCGCGCCCGGGTCGGACTCGTTGTGGCTGGGCAGGTCGAAGGCGATGACCCGGTAGCCGGCGGCAACCAGCGGTTTGACGAACATGCCCAGGTGCGGACGGCGCCCGCCCCAACCGTGTACGAGGTACACCGGCGGCCCGTCACCCCAGGATTCGCCCGCGATGCGGTGGCCGTCCCAGTGCGCTTCCAGCGGCTCACCGGGGCTGACGCCAGGCGGCATGCGCAGGCTCTGCTCGATGATCGGCGGGGTGCACCACAGCTCGGTGGCCCACCGGGAGCCGATGGGCGGTGCGAATCGTTCGAGCAGGGCGAACTGCTTGCGAATCTTCGGGTCGACGGGCGGCTGCACACCGGAACCCTCGACGTCGAGCACGACATCACGCTCAGAAGACGACTCGACCATGCGTCAAATCCTAACGACCGCCCCGACTCCGGCTGCCGACGAGCTGGGACGAGGCCCCGACCGGCCGGCCCGAAAAACACGTCAGGCCCCCTCGAAAGGGGGCCTGATCAGTGTGGCAGGTACAGGATTCGAACCTGTGTAGGCTTCCGCCGACGGATTTACAGTCCGCTCCCATTGGCCGCTCGGGCAACCTGCCGGGTTCGTCGCCTCCCGGTGACCCCGGGTTTGGCGCGAGTAGCAGAGTACAACGAAGATGTACCGAACACGAAAACGGGACCCCCACCAGGGGCGCAGATACGGAGGGCAATCCAATGGCGGATTCATCGTTCGACATCGTCAGCAAGGTCGATCGGCAGGAAGTCGACAACGCGCTGAATCAAGCCGCCAAGGAGCTGTCCACCCGCTTCGACTTCCGCGGCACCGACACCACCATCGCCTGGAAGGGCGATGAGGTCATCGAGCTGGTCTCCTCGACCGAGGAGCGCGTCAAGGCCGCGGTCGACGTGTTCAAGGAGAAGCTGGTGCGCCGCGACATCTCGATGAAGGCGTTCGACGCCGGTGACCCGCAGCCCAGCGGCAAGACCTACCGCGTCTCGGGCACGCTGCAGCAGGGCATCAGCAGCGAGCAGGCCAAGAAGATCACCAAGATCATCCGGGACGAGGGCCCCAAGGGCGTCAAGGCGCAGATTCAGGGCGACGAGATCCGGGTGTCGAGCAAGAAGCGCGACGACCTGCAGGCCGTGCAGGCGCTGCTGCGGGGCGCCGATCTGGACGTGGCGCTGCAGTTCGTCAACTACCGCTGACGCTCAGCTGTCGCTGTTCAGCTCTTTGGTCAAGTTGGTGCCGTTGTTCTTGCTGTCCCCGTAATGGTTGGTCACATTGCGGCATTCGCCGTAAATCTTGAACCGGAGCCGATTTTCGCCCTGGTAGTACTCGATGTTGACCGCGACGCCGTCGCGGTTGATGGTGCCGCCGTACATGTGTTGGGAAGGCAGCTTGTCTGACCATCCCGACGCCAGCATGGCCGCCTTGACCCGCTCGGCATAGTCATGGCCGCTGACGCCCGACGGCAGCGCCGCACTCATCTCGATGTAGCCCTTGTTGAGCGGCGATCCCATGTCGTTGCAGAACTCCAGATAGCCGCCGCCTTGAACGTCTTGCAGCCCAGCCGCTTTCCGTAGTTGCCTGCCGGCGTTGATGACCTGCGCCATGGACTCTTCATCGGTCATGGGGTGCGCTGGACGATCGTCGTGGGGAAGCAATCCACATCCTCCTAACATCAGGGCAATCACGGCAGCCGCCGCCGCTGTACCGACGCGCTGTCGACTACTTGTAATCATGGTCGTTCTTCACCGTCTCACCTGGGCGATTGGACTCGGGATCCGAATATGCCGGGGTCCCGGGAATGGGGATGTCCACGTGCGGCACGGGGACCTCGATGCCGAACGGCAGATCGACGTGGTCGGGCGTCGAGAAGGTCGGCTGATGCCGCTCGGCGGCCAGTAGTCCGTCGGACGCGAGGCGTTCGCTGTGCCCGCTGGCGATGTCGGTCATCGCCCGCAACGACTCACTGCCCATGTCGTAGTACTTCGAGTGGTCGTGGAAACTCCAGCCGGTCTCGCCGGCCACCTCGGCCCGGAACCGGGTGGCGCCGAATCCCTCTGCCGATGGATCGGTCCCCAGCCCGGCGACCGGCCCCAGCGGGTTGCCGAGCTCGGTGTTCAGCCATTGCGCCGCACCCGGACCGCCCATACCCAGTCGGGCGACAGGGTCGGTCGATGCCGCCCCGACGTACACCTGGCCACCGTTGACGTGGAAATCCGCGGCGCTGTGCGCCAAATCTGTTCCCGGACAACCGATCAACACCACATCATTGACTTTCATGCCGCTGCCCGCACACGCATCGGCCACCGTGGTGGACCCGTAGGAGTGGCCCATCACCGTGACGTGGGACGTGCCGAGATGCGTCGCAGCCAGCCCGTTGACGTCGGCGGCCAGCAGGTCGCCGCCCTGCCGGGCCAGGGTCGGGTTCGCGATCCGTGGATCGGTGAAGCTGTCGGGTGCGTCGTAGCCCATCCACATCATCACCGCGGTCGATCGACTCGGGTCCGCCAGCGCCGCCTGGTCGCACACGTGGATCGCATCGTCGTGGCCGTCGGCCAGCCAGCCGTCGTGGACGCTGCTGCCGGTGCCGGGCACGATCACCGTCGTGTTGTTGGCCGTGTCGGGGTTTCCGAGGCAGATGGCGGCCCGGCCCTGCCCGCCGTCGGCCTCTGGTTGATAAGCCCAGAGCATGACCGGGCGTTCCTTGGTCGGGTCCAAGGTGGAACCGCGCTGGTGCGCCAACCCCTCGCTGGTCCGCCGCGCGTTGTAGAACCGCGTGGCGTCGGTCTGTGTCAGTCCGAACCGGCCGGGGTCCTTGAGGACGTCGTCTTCAGAGACGTGGTTGCGGCTGGCGACGTCGCGGACCCGGTTCAGGTCGTCGTTCATCACCTGCTGGTTGACCGCGTCCCGAGCACTCGCCGGGACACCGTTGAGGTTGCCCAATTCGGGTGGATGCCGGGCGATCAGCTGCTGTCGCTGCTCCGGTGTCAGGCCGGTCCACCATTTGTCGACGTCCTCGGGGTTCGTCCCCGGCGGCGGAATCTGGATCTCCTGCCCGTCGATATTCACCGGCGCCGAGGGCTTCTGGCCTTGTACTGCCTGGTCGATCGCCGTGGCGGTGAGCGTGTCGGTGGTCTCGAAGGCCTTCAGCTGCTCCTGAATCGAGTTGGTGAAGAACTCGGCCGTCTTCTTGACGGGCCCCAGGTCGCCGATCAACCACTGCTGCGGTGTGACCACGCCGTCGTCGCTGACCGAGAACCCGAGTTGGAGCGCGGTGTCGACGAATTCCAGCAGAGTGCTGCGCAACGAAGTCAGCTGATTGCCGCCATCGGTGAGCGCCTTGGCCAGCTTGTCCAGCCGGCCGCGGTAGGCCTCCTGCTCGTCGATCAGCTGCTGCGCCTTGGCGATGGCGGCGTCGCTCGCCTGCCCCTGCCAATTCGCTTTCAAGTTGGCCAGCTGGCCGCGCTCGACGCCGATGACGATCTCCAGCGCGGCCGACGTGGTCCGCACGTCATCGGCGGCGTCGAGCATCGCCCCGGGCTTGGCCGCGCGCACGCGCGACACCGTCACCGTCACTACTGCCGCACCCCCTCGGCGATCGCTCCTCCGATCGTCGCACAGTGCGGGGGTACCAACCGACACAACATGCAATTCGCACGATCGACCGGACACTCCGCCAATCCCGTCGCTCCGCTCGCCCAGGCGACATAACCTGTGGCCATGGCATCAGCGCAGCGCGTACCGACCGTCGTCGTCCTCGGTGGCGGGTCGTGGGGCACCACGGTGGCCTCGATCTGCGCGCGGCGCGGCCCGACGCTGCAGTGGGTGCGGTCGGCTGAAACCGCCGCCGATATCAACGAAAAGCATTGCAACAGCCGCTATCTGGGCGACGGGGTGGCCCTTCCCGAATCATTGCGGGCGACCACCGACTTTTCCGAGGCAGCCAATTGCGCAGACGTCATCGTGATGGGCGTCCCGTCGCACGGCTTCCGCAATGTACTGGGCGAGCTGGCCAAGGAACTGCGGCCGTGGGTTCCGGTGGTGTCACTGGTGAAAGGCCTGGAGCAGGGCACCAACATGCGCATGAGCCAGATCGTCGACGAGGTGCTGCCCGGGCACCCGGCCGGAATCCTGGCCGGCCCCAACATCGCCCGCGAGGTCGCCGAGGGCTACGCCGCCGCCGCGGTGCTCGCGATGCCCGACCAGCACCTCGCCGCGAATCTCGCAGGCCTGTTCCGCACCAGGCGTTTTCGCACCTACACCACCGACGACGTGATCGGCGTCGAGATGGCCGGGGCTCTCAAGAACGTGTACGCCATCTCGGTCGGCATGGGCTATTCACTGGGCATCGGCGAGAACACCCGCGCGATGGTGATGGCGCGTGCGGTGGCCGAGATGTCCAAGCTCGGCGTGGCGATGGGCGGCAACCGTGACACGTTCGCCGGCCTGGCCGGCATGGGCGACCTGATCGTCACCTGCACCAGCCAGCGCAGCCGCAACCGGCACGTCGGCGAGCAGCTGGGTCAGGGCAAGCCCATCGACGAGATCATCGCGTCGATGAACCAGGTGGCCGAGGGCGTCAAGGCCGCCAGCGTGATCATGGAGTTCGCCGAGACGCACGGGCTGAGCATGCCGATCGCCCGCGAGGTGGACCGGGTGATCAACCACGGCTGCACGGTGGCGGACGCCTACGCCGGCCTCATGCTCGAGAAGCCCGGGCACGAGGTGCACGGCGCCGGGTTCTGACGCCCGCGACTCAGTTGAAGTAGGGGTTGCGGTCTTTGGGCCTGTCCAGCAACGGATTCGACTCGTTGACGATGAAGCTGCCGGCCGGGCTGACCACGAAACCGGACTGGTCGAAGCTGTTGACGCACGCCGTCATGGTGCCGTCGGTGCCGCACGTGATGTTGCGGTAGGTGATGCGCGAACCGGCCGGCAGGGTCTGCACCGCACCGGGCATCTCGCCGACGTACTTCGGACCGTTCAAGGTGTTGAACGCCGGCGCGCCGACCTGCTGGCCGACGACCACGTTGGAGCCCTCCGGGGCGCCCGGCATCGGGCCGCTACAGCCGTACTCGCCTTCGTTGCGGCGCATGATGCACGTCAGGCCGCCGGGCGCCTGGAACATGTAGAACGTCCCGTCTTTACTGGCGTAGGTCGACGGGGTGACGGGCTTGAATCCGTTCAGATTCGGCGCGGCGGGCCCCGGTGGCGGGGGCACGGGCTCCGGCGGCGGCGCTGCCGCGGCAACGCCCGGCACCAACGAGATCGCCCAAACGGCCGCGACCCCACCGATCAGGAATCTGCTCAACATCCGCTCAGCGTAGAACCCGGTGGCCGCACCTCGCAGTGTCAGCGGCAAATCACTTGCAGCCGAGGTCGACGTACACCGTGGTGGTCTGTCCGTTCAGCCTGCCACCCTGACTCGAAAGCTCACGGCCGTGCCGGACGGCGGTGACCGTGCACTTGTCGATGGATCCGCTGCCGACCCGCGACTCGATCACCCGGAAGCCCTCGGTCTGCAACCGGTGGATCGTCTGCGTCGCGGACTCGCCGGGCGCCGGCGGCACCACCGGCCGAGCCGCGGCCGGCGCGGCCAGCGCGACCGTCAGCGCCAGCACGATTCCTGTGGCCGCTGTGATTCTGGTGGGACTCTTCATGGTTTTCCCTTTCCGCATCCAGCGCCGACGGCGCTGGATCAATAACTCCGACGGTAGTCGCGGAAATGGTCGAGAAAGGAATTCTCAGGCTGAACACATACGGATATCCGCATGAATCACATCGAATTCAGGCGAAATTCAAACAGTCGACTCGGATACGTGCGGGTTGTGCGACTCACTCACCGTCACGTACTCCCCGACTTCCCGTTCCATCGGCAGCCGCACCCGGAAAACCGTTCCCGCAGTGTTCGATTCGACCTTCACCCGACCGCCGTGCGCTTTGACGATCGTCGACACGATCGCCAGGCCCAGCCCCGTGCTGCCGAGCACGCGAGAACGCGATTTGTCGGCGACCACAAATCTGTCGAACAAATTCGGCAACAATTCTTCCGGAATTCCCGGCCCGTCGTCGGCGACGGTCAATTCCACACATCCGGGACCCGGCGTCAGGCTTGTCGTGACCGATACTCCGGCCGGCGTATGGACGCGTGCGTTGGCCAGCAGGTTGCCGATCACCTGATGCAGCCGGGCCGGGTCGCCGCGTACCCAGATCGGGACGTCGGGCAGCCGCGAGCGCCAGCGGTGCGCGGGCGACGACACCGCGGCGTCGTTGACGGCGTTGATCACCAGGTCGCACAGTTCGACATCGTCGGTCTCGAGGTCCTGGTGCTCCTCGAGACGCGAGATGAGCAGCAGGTCCTCGACCAGACCGGACATCCGCTGCGCCTCGGACTCGATGCGGGCGAGCGCGTACTCGGTGGTCTCGGGCAGTGCGGCGCTGTCCTGGCGGGTCAGTTCGGCGTACCCGCGGATGGCGGCCAGCGGGGTCCGCAACTCGTGGCTGGCGTCGGTGAGGAACTGTCGTGTCCGGCGGTGCGACGCGGCGAGCTCGGCCAGCGCGCTGTCGACGTTGTCGAGCAGTTTGTTGAGCGTGTCCCCCACGATGCCGACCTCGGTGCGCGGGTCGGTGTCCTCCGGCCGCACCCGTTCGGTGATCCGGTGGTCCTCGCTGCCGAACTGACGCGTCGCCACCTTCGCCGCGGTCGAGGCCACGCGACTCAGCGGCCGCAGCGCGTAGTTCACCACCGCGATGGTGCCGACGGCCGTCAGCGCGATGGCCAGCAGCGTCATGACCGCGACCGCGACCGTCTTGCGCGCCACCACGCTGTTGGCGTCTTCCATGGACACGCCCGAGACCAGCACGTCGCCGCCGCCGGCGTCCTGCCCCGCCATCCGGTACCAACCGAGTCGCGGCAGCTTCACCGTCCGTGGCCCGAGGTTGGTCCACTGCTGGCCGCTGACGGCCTTGACGACGTCGGGCTGGACCGGTTTGGGTTCGCCGTCGGGGAACACCGCCGACTGCACGACGAGACCCTTGTGCAGCACCGCGATGAGATTTCCCGGGGCCTGGCCACCGAACGCGGTCAGGCCGTCTTCGCCGGCGTCGATCGGATGCGCCGGATCACCGCGCTTGATCTCCAGCCGGTCATAGGAGTGCCCGAGGGCATCGAGTGAACGGTCGAGTTCCGCGTCGCTCATCGCGGACACGTAGCTGTGCAGGCTGTACACCGACAGCACCCCGACGGCCAGAAGCACCACGGTGACCAGCGACGTGACGCCGAACACGAGGCGTCGGCGCAGGGTGCGCGGACGCCACCACGGCGCCCGAACCGGGGTACGGGCCGGCACTCGAGTCGGCACCCGGGTCACATGCGTCACCTCGGGCAGGTTAGTCCTCCGTGTCGGCAGGGCGCAGCATGTAGCCCACGCCGCGCACTGTGTGGATCATCGGTTCGCGATCGGTGTCGATCTTCTTGCGCAGATACGAGATGTACAGGTCGACGATGCTCGACTTGCCACCGAATCCGTAGTTCCACACCCGGTCGAGAATCTCCGCGCGGGCAATGGCCCGGCGCGGGTTACGCATCAGGTACCGGAGCAGTTCGAACTCGGTGACGGTCAACGAGATCGGCTCACCGGCGCGGGTCACCTCACGGCTCGCGCCGTTGAGGACCATGTCGCCGACCTTGAGCACCTCGTCGGACTCGGGCGCGAGCTGGCTGGACCGGCGCAGCAGTCCGCGCAGCCGAGCCACCAGCTCTTCGAGGCTGAACGGCTTGGTCATGTAGTCGTCGGCGCCGGCGGTCAATCCCGTGACGCGGTCCATCACCGAGTCCCGCGCCGTGAGGAACAGCGTCGGGGTGTAGCCCTCGGCCGCGCGCACGCGCTGCAGCAACTGCAGGCCGTCGGTGTCGGGCAGCATGATGTCCAGCACGACGAGGTCCGGTTCCATCTCGCCGAACTTGGTCACCGCATCGCGGCCGTTGTGCGCGACCTCGACGACCCAGCCCTCGTAGTGCAGCGCCATCTTGACCAGGTTGGTCAGCGCCGGCTCATCGTCGACCAGCAACACCCGGATGGGAGATCCGTCGGCACGTTCCATGCGCGGCAGCTGGCCGAGCACGGCGGCCCGGGGGTGACGCTCTCGTGGTGGTACCGACATCGTTGTCATTCTTCCATTGTGTTGAGAACACAGAAAATTGTCACTGCGTTCATACCGAGTTCAAATATTAGTCCCTGGATATGACTCACGTCACCTACCTGAGCCGATGTGATGCGCGAGAATCGTTGCAATACAGTGATTTTGACTGGTCGGACCCCCAATCACGAGCATACCGACCGGATCGATTCAAGCCGGTATCCCAGGTCGCCCAATCGATCAACCCTCTGGCCCACGGAGAAGATTTGCGTTCTCTATGGGAACTCTTCCTCGCCTTGCGACCCTGTCTGGCGATAAATACTCTCGCACTTAGCAAGTGACGTCGCTTATCTTCGGCGACCGTCGAACAGTTCTGAAACATGTTGTCTCGCAACATGTTTAATCGACAATGGTGTCGGCGGGTGCGAGGACCGAAACTCGCGCAGCGCATCTGCACATGTGTCCATCGGACAACAATCGGAGAACGGAAACCTCGTCATGCTGGAAACCGCCCCGCCGGCAAAGGGTCTACGCGCCATACTGCGCTACGACCTGCCCGCGTCACTTGTCGTATTCCTCGTGGCACTGCCACTGTCGCTCGGCATCGCCGTCGCATCCAACGCGCCCATCCTGGCCGGCATCATCGCCGCCATCGTCGGCGGCATCGTCGCCGGCGCGCTCGGCGGCTCGCCGCTGCAGGTGAGCGGACCGGCCGCCGGCCTGACCGTCATCGTCGCCGGACTGATCGCCGAATTCGGCTGGGCGGTCACCTGCGCCATCACCGTCGGCGCCGGCATTCTGCAGATCCTGTTCGGCCTGAGCCGGGTGGCCCGCGCCGCACTGGCCATCTCGCCCGTCGTCGTGCACGCCATGCTCGCGGGCATCGGCATCACCATTGCGCTGCAGCAGCTGCACGTGCTGCTGGGCGGCAAGTCCAACAGCAGCGCGTGGGAGAACATCGAGCAGCTGCCGGCCGGGCTGATGAACCTCCACGGTCCCGGATTCCTGCTCGGCATGCTGGTCATCGTCACGCTCGTCGCGTGGCGCTGGGTGCCGGCCCCGATCAACCGCGTCCCGGGTCCGCTGGTCGCCATCGTCGGCGTGACGGCGCTCTCCGTCCTGTTGCCGTTCGACGTCAAGCGCATTCAGATCAACGGCTCGCTGCTGGACTCGCTGTCGTTGCCGACCCTGCCCACGGGCGACTGGGACGGCGTCATCGCCGGCGTGCTGACCGTCGCGCTGATCGCCAGCGTCGAGAGCCTGCTGTCGGCGGTCTCGGTCGACCGCATGCACAACGGTCCGCGCACCAACTTCGACCGTGAGCTGATCGGTCAGGGCACGGCCAACGCCATCTCCGGCGCCATCGGCGGCCTGCCCGTCACCGGCGTCATCGTGCGCAGCTCGACCAACGTCGCCGCCGGCGCCAAGACCCGGGCCTCGGCGATCCTGCACGGTGTCTGGATTCTGCTGTTCGCGGTGCCGTTCGCCGGCCTGGCACAGCTGATCCCGACGTCGGCGCTCGCCGGTCTGCTGATCGTCATCGGCTGCCAGCTGGTCAAGAAGGTGCACATCGAAACCGCCCGGCGCACAGGCGATATCGCGGTCTACGTCATCACGGTGCTCGGCGTCGTCTTCCTCAACCTGCTCGAGGGTGTGTTGATCGGCCTCGCCCTGGCGGTGGCTCTGACGGTGTGGCGCGTCATCCGGGCCAAGATCGTCACCGAGCACATCGCCGGCAACGACTGGCGCATCGTGATCGAGGGCTCGGTCAGCTTCCTGTCGCTGCCGCGCCTGACCTCGGCTCTGGCTTCGGTGCCGACCGGTTCCGACGTCACCGTCGAGCTGTCGGTGGACTTCATCGACCACGCCGCCCACGAGACCATCGACGAGTGGAAGCGCCAGCACGTCGCCGGCGGCGGCTCCGTCGAGATTCACGAGCACGGCACCGCCGAGCTGCACAGTGCGGCCGCCGGCCCGCCGACCCGCACCTTCACGCCGTTCGACAAGCGCTCGGGTGTCGTCCCGTGGAAGTCGCAGCCGCAGACCTCCTCTGTGATGGAGGGCCTGGAGACCTACCATCGCCGCACCGCACCCGTGCTGCGCCCGCACATGGAGGATCTGGCCCACACCCAGAAGCCGGAGACGCTGTTCATCACCTGCGTCGACTCGCGGGTCGTGCCCAACGTCATCACCAGCAGTGGCCCCGGTGATCTGCTGACGGTCCGCAACGTCGGCAACCTGATCCCGGAGGGACGCGCCGACGCCTCGGTCGAGGCGGCCATCGCCTTCGCGGTCGAGGTCCTCGAGGTCTCGTCGATCGTGGTGTGCGGCCACTCCAGCTGCGGCGCCATGACCGCGCTGCTGGGCGGCGATCAGGGTCACGACGAGCACCTGCACACCTGGCTGGAGCACGGCGATGCGACGTTGCGCGCCTTCGACGAAGGCCGCCACCCCGTGGCCGTCGCGGCGGCCGAGGAAGGTTTCGGCGTCGTCGACCAGCTGTCGATGGTCAACGTCGCACTTCAGGCGCAGACCCTCGCCGCCCACCCGCTGGTCCGGGCCCGGCACCGCGCCGGTGACCTCGAGGTGATCGGGTTGTTCTATGACATCGGCACCGCGGCCGCCCTCCGGGTGACGCCGGTCAGCGTGGACCGTCTGGTCGAGGTTGCCGAGTAGTACCTGATTGATCCTGCGCCCAGGGCCGTACCCCGCGAGAGCGGCAGGCCCTGGGCGCAGTGTCATTTCCGGGTCTTCTTCAGCTCAGTTGCAGCAGCAGGTGCCACCGGCGGTGACCTCGACGACGGGCATGGTGCCGTCGGGCCGCCAGTCGAACGGGAAGTGCTTGCTGGAGGCGCCGAGGTACTCGTGGGAGAAGTCGAAGCCGACGGCGTCGGCCTTCTTGACCACGCCCCACGTCGCCACCTGTCCCGGCCCGACTTCCGCACCAGGAGCGTTGACCGTGGTGACGCGACGATTCGGGTCGGCCGTCGGGCCGGTCAGCGCATCCACCCTGACGTCGACCTTGCCCGGAATCTCCGCCCGCCAGTAAGCCAGGTCGTCGGCCGCGGCGAAGTTGATCGGCGCGTACTCGATGCCCCGCAGCTCGCTGATCAGGCTGCCGAACTCCCCCGGCCAGCCGCCCTCGTCGCCGCGGAAAATCCGCTCCAGGGCGGCACGCTGATCGGCGTCGGCCTTCTCGTCGATATAGAACATCAGCTTCATGGTGGCGTCCGGGTCGCCGATCCACATGTTGCCGGCGAACTCGCCCAGGGCCACCACCCCGAGACCACTCAAATCGGTTGTACCGTAATGCCCTTCGTGCACCTGCCAGACGAGTGTGAACAGGCAGTCGCCGTGCGTGGGCTCCTGCGCGAAGCTGCACGGGCAGGGCAGCTTGCAGCTGCACACATCGAACCACTCGCCGCGCAGATGCCAATCGGCCTTGGGAGTTGCCGCCACCGTCATCGCTCTGAATCCCTTCTCGTTTACATACCCCCTGGGGGTACCTGACAAGGGCGACGTTACGCAGCGACGCCAGGGGTGGTCAAGTACCCCCAGGGGGTATCTTTCTATGAGTTTCACGTGCCCGCCCGGCCCGCGGCGTGCGTTGACCCTGAAACCAGGGCGCAAGTGTGCGAGAAGCCAAGACCCTCGACGCAGGATCAACGAGAGAAACCGGGCACTACCGCCCGGCCATACGCTCCAGGCGCGCGATCCGGTCCTCGATGGGCGGATGGGTCGAGAACAGCTTGCCGATCTTCTCGCCGGCCCGGAACGGGTTGGCGATCATCAGGTGGGCCTGGTCGGCCAGCTGCGGCTCCGGGGGCAGCGGGGCCTGCTGGACGCCGGCGCTGATCTTGCGCAGCGCGCTCGCCAGCGCCAGCGGGTCGCCTGTCAGCTCGGCGCCCGACTGGTCGGCCTGGTACTCGCGCGAGCGCGACACGGCCAGCCGGATGATGGTCGCGGCCAGCGGGCCGACGATCGAAAGTACCAGCAGGACAAAAGGATTGGGCCGGTCGTCGCGGTCGCCACCGAACATGCCGATGAAGTACGCGACGTTGACCAGTGCCGTCACCACCGACGCCATGGCGCCCGCGACGCAGGAGATCAGGATGTCGCGGTTGTAGACGTGCGACAGCTCATGCCCCAGCACGGCGCGCAGCTCGCGCTCGGTGAGGAGGTTCAGGATGCCCGTCGTGCAGCACACCGCGGCATTGCGGGGATTGCGCCCGGTGGCGAAGGCGTTGGGGGCGTCGGTGTCGCTGATGTAGAGCTGCGGCATCGGCTGCCGCGCGGTGGTGGCCAGCTCGCGGACGATGCGGTACATGGCGGGCGCCTGCATCTCGCTGACCGGCTGCGCATGCATGGCCCGCAGCGCCATCTTGGCGCTGTTGAAGTAGACGTAGGCGTTCATGCCGATGGCGAACAGCACCGCCAGGTACATGATGTTCTTGCCGAACAGCGACCCGATCAGCACGATGAGCGTCGAGAAGCCCGCCAGCAGCGCGAACGTCTTCGCGGTGTTCGCGTGCGGATTCCACGTCATCGGCTACCTCCTCCAGCGCAGTCAAACTCACTGAATTGAACGCTCGGCAACTGGTGCCTGGTTCCAGGGTGTCCCGTCGGGAGGTCAGCCGTGGCGGTCAGCGGTGTACTCGACCAGGTTGAGCAGCGCCAACCGGCCGGGCAGGTCCGGGAGGTTGTTCAGCTCGGCGCGAGCGTCCGCGGCGAAGCGCTGCACGGTGCGCTTGGCCTCCACCATGCCGTGCGACGCGCGCAACAACGCCAGCGCCTCGGCGAGGTCGGCGTCGTTGTCGATGGGCTTGGCCAGCAGCACCCGCAGCCGGTCGGCGTCGGGTCCGGTTTCCTTCAGCGCGTACAGCACCGGCAGGGTGTGCACGCCTTCACGCAGATCGGTACCCGGCACCTTGCCCGACTCGTCGGGATCACTGTCGATGTCGATGATGTCGTCGGAGATCTGGAAGATGGTGCCGACGATGCCGCCGAGCCGGCTCAGCCGCTCGATCTGCTCCTCATCGGAGCCGGAGAACGTCGCGCCGAACCGTCCGGACGCCTCGATCAGGCACGAAGTCTTCTCGTACACGACCTTCAGGTAGTGCTCGACAGGGTCGGCGCCTTCGAGGGCGCCGCGGGTCTCGCGCATCTGGCCCGTCACCAGCTGGGCGAAGGTGTCGGCGATGACGCGCACCGCGTCGGGCCCCAGCCGGGACACCAGCCGCGAGGCGGTGGCGAACAGGTAGTCACCGGCCAGGATCGCGATGTTGTTGCCCCAGCGGGCATTGGCGCTGTCCGCGCCGCGTCGCACCTGCGCCTCGTCCATGACGTCGTCGTGGTACAGCGTCGCCAGGTGCACCAGCTCGATCACGGCGCCGGCGATCGCGACGTCGTTGTTGTCGGGGTCGGGCCCCAGCGACGCCGACAGCACGGTGAACAGCGGACGGAACCGCTTGCCACCGGCCTGGAACAGGTGCTGGACCGCCTCGGCCATCAGCTCGTCGGCTTTGCCCAGCTCGGTCGACATCAGGTCTTCGATGCGCGCGACCGCGTCACGAACCTGCGCGGCGAAGGCGGCGTCACCAAAGTCCACGCCCGCGACCACTGTCGCTGGTGTCTTCATGGGTCCAACATACTGGGCGGCATGGTCGTGCACGCAGATGTGGTCGTGGTCGGAGCCGGGCCGGCAGGTTCCGCCGCTGCCGCCTGGGCAGCGCGTCGGGGCCGCGACGTCCTGGTGATCGACTCCGCGCAGTTTCCCCGGGACAAGGCCTGCGGCGACGGGCTGACGCCGCGGGCCATCGCCGAGCTGCGTGAGCTGGGACTCGGCGAGTGGCTCGACGGCCACGTCAGCCACCACGGGCTGCGGCTGGCCGGCTTCGGCGCCCAGCGCGAGGTGCGCTGGCCCGGGCCGTCGTTCCCGGCCACCAGCAGCGCTGTGCCCCGCACCGAACTCGATGACCGGATTCGTCAGGTCGCCGCCGACTCCGGGGCGAAGATGCTGCTGGGCGTCAAGGCCGTAGGGGTCTCCCACGACGCCGCCGGCCGGGTCACCACGTTGCAGCTCGACGACGGACAAGAGGTGAGCTGCACCGAACTCATCGTGGCCGACGGTGCCCGCTCGACGCTGGGCCGTGTGCTGGGCCGGCAGTGGCACCAGGAGACGGTGTACGGCGTCGCGATCCGCGCCTACATCGAGACGCCGCGGCACGCCGAGCCGTGGATCACGTCGCACCTGGAGCTGCGCTCCCCCGAGGGCGAAGTGCTGCCGGGCTACGGCTGGATCTTCCCGCTGGGCAACGGCGACGTGAACATCGGCGTGGGTGCGCTGGCCACCGAGAAACGTCCGGCCGACGCCGCGCTGCGCCCGCTGCTCGCCCACTACACCGACCTGCGCCGCGACGAATGGGGCTTCGAGGGTCAGCCGCGGCTGGCCAAGTCGGCGCTGCTGCCGATGGGCGGCGCGGTGTCCGGCGTCGCGGGACCGAACTGGATGCTCGTCGGCGACGCCGCCGCGTGTGTCAACCCGCTCAACGGCGAGGGCATCGACTACGGCCTGGAAACCGGCCGGCTGGCTGCTGACCTGCTCGGCTCGGGCGACCTGAGCGCGGCCTGGCCCGCACTGCTGCAACAGCACTATGCCGCCGGGTTCTCCGTGGCCCGCCGACTGGCGATCCTGCTGACGCTGCCGAGGTTCCTGCCGCTGACGGGGCCTGTCGCGATGCGGTCGCAGTACCTGATGACGGTCGCGGTGCGGGCCATGGGCAATCTGGTGACGGAGGAGGACACCGACATGATCGCCCGCCTCTGGCGCCGCGCCGGACGCGGCTCACGCCGGCTGGATCAGCGCAAGCCGTTCAGCTGAGCGACCGCGCGAACCCGACGATGTCGCGCACGGTGGCAGCGAAGACGTCGGGCATGGCACCGGCAAGCAGGATGTCGCCCGCGTGGCAGGTGCCGGCGACGATCCGGCCGACGACGCTGACGCCCGCGGCGGCGAGCCTGCGGTAGTAGATCAGCCCCTCGTCGCGCAGCGGGTCGAGTTCGTTGACCGAAATGACGTGTGGCGGAAGGCCTTCCAGCTCCAGATCGGTGGCCTCCGCGGCCCAGCAGGTGCCGTCCTGCGCGTGCTGCTGGTCGGGGTCATAGATGGAACCCAACAGGGCCAGTTGCAGGCGGCTGATGAAGTACTGGTCGTTCTCCCGTAGCGACGGCAGCTCGTCGCAGTCCTCGAGCCACCGGTTGGAGATGTACGGACACTGCGCGTAGACGCCGGCGATCTCGCCGATCCAGCCTTCTCGCTTGGCCTTCAGCGCGACCGTCAGCGTCAGGTTCCCGCCGCCGGACTCCCCCGACACGATGAGGTGGCTGATCCCGAGCTCGTCCTGGTGCGCCGCGGTCCACCGCACGGCCGCGGCGCAGTCGCCCAGACCGGCCGGGAACGGGTGCGGGCCGAGGGCGGGCCGAGGGCACCGCCGGAGTTACGGAACTCGACGCCGACGACGACAAGGCCTGCGGCCGCGAGGTTTTCGCGCAGCCGGACGTACTGGATGTCTGCGGCACTGCAGATCGCCATGCCGCCGCCGTGCAGGTGCACGAGGCCGGGCAGCGGGCCGTCGGCGTCGGTCGGCCGGCTGATGAACAGCGTGATCTCGTTGCCGTCGGTGCCGGTGATGGTGGTGGTCGAGGTGGTGACGCCCGCTGCGGCCGGGGCCTGCTCGCCGAACATCTTGAGCACGGCGCCGGTCCCCTGCTCGGCGAAGTTCGAGAACTCCACGCGCTGCGCGAGCGGCGCGTCGACGGTCAGGGGCGCCTCCGGCAGTCGGCCGTCGATGCCGAACGCGGCGAGCGCCTTGACCATGCGCGGGTCGGCGCGCGGGTCGGTGCCGATGGTGCAGTCAGGGTCAGCCAGGCGTCCGTAGGGCATGGCCCCATCATGGTGCCGAAAATGAACTTGGTCGCGACTTTGCGAAAAGTCGCGACCAAGTTCACCGTGGGCGGAAAGTTACCGGTATTCGCAGAGGTACGCGGTCTCGACCTCGACGCGGACACCGAACTTGCTGTCGGCCGGCACCGTGAATTGCGTTCCCGCGGCGAAGGTTTCCCACTCGTCGCTGCCGGGCAGCTTGACGGTCAGGGCGCCGGACACCACATGCATGATCTCAAGGCTCGAGGTGCCGAATTCGTATTCGCCGACAGCCATGACGCCGACGGTCGCGGGGCCCTCGGCGGGCGCGAACGCGATCGATGCGACCTTGCCATCGAAGTACTCATTGACCTTGAACAACACATCTCCTCGAACTCAGGTGAGGGGTCAGGATATCTGGCGCGACCGCGGGCGTTGACTGCGAACCCACGCACACTCGCACTCGATCTCTTACGACGTCAGTTCGCAGTCGACGTCGATCTCGCGCTTGCGGCTACTGCACCACGTACTTGTGGACCCCGAGGATCGCGTTCTCGTCGGCCGGTTCGGTCGTGCACTCGTGCAGCGCCGCCCGCACCTTCTCGGTGTCCATACCGGTGCCGATGCACACCAGTTGGGTGCCGGTGCCGCGGCGCTTCTGCAGCCGCAGCGAGCCGCCCACCAGCTGCAGCAGATAGCGGTGTCCGGCGCCGAAGTCGACGAAACCCTTTGCCCGGTAAAGCCCTTCGGGACGATCCCGCAGCAGCGCCAGCAAGCGGCGCGGGTTCAGCACGTCACCGGTGGTGTATTCGACGGACTGGTAGACGGGATGGTCGTGGTCGTGATCATCGTGCAGCAGCTCGTCGAACGACAGCTGAGCCTGCGGGGCGCGTTCCGGGATGTCGATGAGCAGCGTCGGGTCGATCCGCGCGAAATCGGTGGGCTGCACCGGAACTCGCGGATTCTGCGCGCGAATGCGAGCCACCACGTCATCGATGTCGGTGGCCTCGGAGGCCCGGTTCAGCACCACCAGGTCGGCGACCGGCAGCCCGTGCCCGAACTCCGGCTCGCATCCGTTGACCACCAGGATCAGGCCGGCGTAGTGGAAGTCATCCGAATCGGCCGTCATGATGGTGCGCGCCACCGCGGGCGGCTCGGCGACGCCGCTGGCCTCCACCACGATCAGATCCAGGGCCGGGCGGACGGCGGCCAGCTTGCCGAGCATCTCGGCCACCTCACCGTCCTCCGCGACGCAGCAGATGCACCCGTTGGACAGTGACGCCATGGCGTCGACCTGACCGGCGACCAGCATCGCGTCGATGTTGACGGACCCGAAGTCGTTGACCAGCACGCCGATTCGCGCGCCGCGGCCGTTACGCAGCAGGTGGTTGAGCAGCGTGGTCTTGCCCGCGCCGAGGAAGCCGGCTACGGCGAGGACGGGAATCACGGATTGACGACTGAGCCCATTGGCGGTTTCACCGCCGCGTGCAGCGCGACGATCCCTCCGGTCAGGTTGCGCCAGCGCACCTGCGACCAGCCGGCCGCCTCGATCTTGCGGGCCAGGTCGTCCTGATCAGGCCAGGCCCGGATGGACTCGGCGAGATAGACGTACGCCTCGGGGTTGGACGACACCGCGGTGGCCATCGTCGGGAGCGCCTTCATCAGGTACTCCTTGTAGGCCGTCGCGAACAGGCGGTTGGTGGGCGTGGAGAACTCACACACCACCAGACGACCGCCGGGCCGGGTCACCCGGGCCATCTCGCGCAGGCCGGCGCTGAAGTCGACGACGTTGCGCAGCCCGAAGCTGATGGTCACCGCGTCGAAGACGCCGTCGTCGAACGGCAGCCTGGTGGCGTCACCGGCCACCTTCGGGACGTTCCGGGCCGCACCGGCGGCGAGCATGCCGACCGAGAAGTCGCAGGCCACACACCAGGCGCCCGACGTCGCGAGCTCGACGGTCGACACCGCCGTCCCGGCAGCGAGGTCCAAAACCTTGTCACCTGGTCCGATGCCCAGCGCGGCGCGCGTCTGCCGCCGCCAGAACCGGTCCTGTCCCAGGGACAGCACGGTGTTGGTGATGTCATAGCGGCGGGCCACGCCGTCGAACATCGACGCAACCTCGTGCGGATCCTTCTCCAATGACGCGCGACTCACGGATATGACGCTACCGGCTGGTCTTGCGCCCCGCGTCTGCGGCGGCCCGGGAATGGAACTGCCACCGCGGGAGCTGTAAGCCGCATGGGTGCAAAAGTCTGGTTCATCACGGGGACATCGCGCGGGTTCGGACGCAAGTGGACGGCGGCGGCGCTGGAGCGCGGCGACAAGGTGGCTGCGACGGCGCGGGACGTGTCGACGCTCGACGACCTCGTCGCCAAGTACGGCGACGCGCTGCTGCCCATCGCGCTCGACGTCACCGACCGCGACGCCGACTTCGCCGCCGTGAAGACGGCGCACGAGCACTTCGGCCGGCTGGACGTCGTCGTCAACAACGCGGGCTACGGCCAGTTCGGCTTCATCGAGGAGCTGTCGGAGGCCGAGGCGCGGGACCAGATCGAAACCAACGTCTTCGGTGCGCTGTGGATCACGCAGGCGGCGCTGCCGTACCTGCGGGCGCAGGGCAGCGGGCACATCATCCAGGTGTCCTCGATCGGCGGTATCAGCGCGTTCGCGGGCCTCGGCGCGTACCACGCATCCAAGTGGGCGCTGGAGGGTTTCTCGCAGTCGCTGGCCGCCGAGGTGGAGCGGTTCGGTATTCATGTCACCTTGATCGAGCCGGGTGGTTTCGCGACCGACTGGGGCGGCGCGTCGGCGAAGCGGACCACGGAACTGCCGGAGTACGACGGACTTCGGGCGGACGTCGCGCGCTGGCGCGGCGAGCGCAATGCGGTACCGGGCAACCCGGAGGCCTCAGCGGCCGCGGTGCTCAAGATCGTCGACGCCGAAAAGCCGCCGCTGCGAGTATTTTTCGGCAGCGCACCGCTGCAGATCGCGAAGGCCGATTACGAAAACCGGTTGCGCACCTGGGAAGAGTGGCAGCCGGTGTCCGAGCTGGCGCAAGGCTGAACGAAGGAACTCCGATGGCGGGATTGAAATTCGTCCGACGGGACGACGGGTTGACCCATGAGTTCGCCGAAGACGGCGAGGCGCACGGGTTTCCGTCGTACAAGCGGGTCGATCTGGACATCTGGTGCCGGCGGCTGCCGCACTTCGGGTGGGTGGTGTGCACGGATCGGGGCGCGGTGTCGAGTCGCCCGTTCGACCACGCGGGGTTCGGTTACCTGCCACCCGAGGGTGCGTGGGTGAGTCGCAAGGACGACCGCTCGTACGTGTACGACCTGGTCCACGTGCGCTCATAGCGAACCCACACGCACCGCGAGCGGCCGTGTTTGTACCCCGACACGCTGGCCGGTGTGTGCAAATACGTCGCGCTCGGCGGCCGCGAGCGGGACGTTTGTGTACACCAAATACGGTGTGTCGCCGTACAGACACGGCCGCTCGCGGGAAGAAGGCAGTGACTAGGCAGCGAGGGCGCGGCGCTCGCCGAGGACGGCGGCGTAGTGGCCGAGCAGTTCGTCGCAGACGGCGGGCCAGGTGCGGCCCAGCACGCTGCGGCGGGCGGCGAGCGAGTAGCGCGACCGCTCGGCGAGCAGGTGATCGACCGCGGCCGGCAGCGACCCCTCGAAATCCGCTACCGGCAAGAGCAATCCGGTGTGCATGGGCGTCACCAGGTCACGCGGGCCGCCGGCATTCGGCGCGATGACCGGCAGGCCCGACGCCATGGCCTCCTGGACGGCCTGACAGAACGTCTCGTGCTCCCCCGGGTGCACGAAAACGTCCATGCTGGCGTAGGCCGTGGCCAGTTCCCGGCCGTACAGTGCGCCGGTGAAAACCGCTGTGGGCAGCAGCTTTTCAAGCTTGGGTTGATCGATGCCTTCACCGACCACCACGAGCTGCAGATCGTCGCGGCCCGCCAGCGCGGCCAGCCGCTCCACATGCTTCTCGGGGGCCAGTCGGCCGACGAAACCCACCACCGGCTTGCCCTCGGGCGACCACTGCGCCCGCAGCGCGGAACTGCGGGCCGACGGCGCGAAACCGGTGATGTCGACGCCGCGACCCCACTTGTGCACCCGCGGGATGCGATGGGTGACAAGGTCTTCCATCGTCGCGCTGGACGGTGCAAGGGTCCGGTCGGCGCGCGAGTGCAGGTGCCGATTCCAGGCCCATGCGGTTTTCGTCATCATGCCGACGCCGTAGCTCTGCGCGAAACCGGCGATGTCGGTCTGGAACACCGCGACGGTCGGGATGCCGAGGAAGCGCGCGGCGTGCAGGCCGCCGTAACCCAACAGCGCGGGCGAGGCCAGGTGCACCACGTCAGGACGAAAATCGCGCAGTACCCGCACCATTCGCGGTCGCGGCACACCCAGCGGCAGCGACGTCACCTTGGGGAACATCCGGGATGGGATGCGGTGCACGGGCACATCGCCGTGGAAAGTGGCTGCGGGCGTTTCGCCCCGCGGGGTGTCGGGCGCGATGACCAGCGCCTCATGGCCGTTCCGGTGGAGGTGCTCGAGCACCCGGAGCACCGAATTGGTGACGCCGTTGACATTCGGGAGAAAGGACTCCGCCACGATCGCAACTCGCACACCTGCAGGCTGGCAGCGCAGCCTGACCGTCAGGTGACCGACAGGGGTACGCGACGCGAAGACACGCACAACTCGGGTACCACCGGTATCGTCTTGCGGACCGGGGTGAGAAAGGGGCCGGCATGCGTCTACCTCGGCTGATCCTTGTTCTGGCCACCGCGCTGGCGCTTCTCACCGCATCAACCGGCTGTGGCCGCACCGTCACCGGATCGGCACTACGCGACCCGGATCTGCCCGGCGTCACCCTCACCGCGGACGGCTTCGGCATCATCGCGGGCCGGCCCGACGCCCCCGCGCAGATCGAGGTGTACACCGAGCCGCAGTGCACCCACTGCGCGCACCTGCAGGACACCGACGGGCCGGAGATGAAGAGCCTGATCACCCTCGGCCTGCTCACCGTCACCTACCGCCCGGTGACCTTCCTAGACACCGCGTACGGCTATTCGGCCAAGGTCGCGGGCGCGATGTTCCTGGCCGCCGCGCACGGCACCTCGGCGCCGGCGCTGCAGGCGTACGTCGCGACGCTGTGGGGCCATCAGAATCCGGGCGGGTCGGCACCGTCGGACGGTCAGCTCGCGGGCTGGGCCGCCGACGCGGGCGTCAGCGCCGAAGCCGTGGCCACCATCCAGTCCGGTGAACACGCCGTCGACACCGACGAGATGACCATGACCAACGAGACCCGGCTGCAGGAGATCCGCGACGGCGACGCCGGCACGCCGACGGTGTACGACCTCACCGGCAACGCCGTTGTCGACATCCAGGAAACCGGGTGGCTGGCGAAGCTGACGGCGGGGCGGCAGACCTAACCCAGCCGGCGCTGCACGAGAGTGACGATGCCGAGCAGCAGACCGGCGACCAACCAGCCCACGACGGCGATCGAGCCGGCCGGGATGACGGCCAGCGACGCGTTGCGGTTCTGCACCCGCACCAGGTCCGGGTTGCTGCGGTCGTATTCGACGTAGATGCGCATCCCGGTCTCCAGCTCGGACGGGTACAGCACGCCCAGCTCGGGCCGGTAGGTGACACGGTCGGGCGTCACGAACTCGATGGTGGACCGCCGGGGACCGGCCGAGAGCACCTCGGCGGCCGCGGTCCCCATGTTGTGCTCGATCTGCTGATCGTTGCGCCACGCCCCCAGCACCAGCAGCACCGATTGCAACGTCACCAGGCAGGCCATGATGACGATCCCGATCCGGATCCGGCGGATGACGCGCTGTGACCTGGTCTCCTCGCCGTTGCCGAACACCCGCAGGATCACGTTGTCCCACAACGTGTTCAACCTGCAGCGCAGGTGTTCGGGGATCACGGCGCGGCCTTGATCGCCGCCCGTATCGAAGCGTGCAACGACCGTAGCGTGGACCTGTCGGCCTTGACCTCCAGCACTCGCATCCCCTCGAAGGGTTCGCGCAGCGCGGCGGCCAGTCCGTCGGCCTCCACCTGCCGGCACTCGACGTGGTACGCCCGGCACAGGGCGGCGACGTCGACGTCGTGCGGGGTGCCGAAGATGCGCGACGACACGTCGGAGAACCGGGGATCACCCTGCTCCAGCAGCTCGAAGATGCCGCCGCCGTTGTCGTTGGAGACCACGATGGTCAGCGCCTTCGGTGTCGGCTCGGTGGGGCCGATCAGCAGCCCCGAGCTGTCGTGGACGAAGGTCAGGTCACCGATGAGCGCGACGGTCCGGCCCGAGGTGTGGGCGAGCGCGGCGCCGATGGCCGTCGACACCGTGCCGTCGATACCGGCGACGCCACGGTTGGACCGCACCGAGATGCCGTGCGAGTTGAGCCCGACGAGCGCGGCGTCACGCACCGGGTTGGAGGCGCCGAGCACCAGCTGGTCGCCGGGCTGCAGGCCGTCGGCGACGGCGGCCGCCACGTGCAGGCCGGTGGTCAGCTCATAGGCTGCGAGCTGGGCACGCACGGCGTGCTCGGCACGGGTGTTGGCTTCGGCACACTTCTCGAGCCAGGAGGGAGCCGGCGTCCCTGACGTGATGGCGCGGGTGCCGGTGGCCTGCGAATTGCCCGACACGTCGGGCCAGCGCGGGCCGGTGGTCAGCGCGTAGACGGGCGTGTGCGGGTCGGCCAGCAAGGTGGAGACCGGCCGGTGCAACGTCGGCCGACCCAGCATGATCACCTGCTGCGGCCTGACCAGCGACAGTGCCAGCGGGTGCAGCGGGTTGTCGGCCGGCGGCGCGGTCGGTTCGGCGACGGTCGGCAGGTGCGCGAGGTTCTCGTGGCGGCCCGCGCCGTGGCCGGCGATGACGACGGTGTCGGCCGTCAGGTCGATCTCGAGGGGCTGGTCGAACGTGACGGGCGGCGTATAGGTCCACGGCTTGCCGCCAGGGCGGCCTTCCGGCGCGTAGAGGCCATCTTCGGCGGTGTCCGGGACCAGCGGCTCCCGCAGCGGGATGTCGAACTGCACGGGCCCGGCATTGGCGGTGCGAGAACCCTTGGCGGCCACCAGGACCCGGCACGTGGCCGACCGCCACTGGGCATTGGAGGCGGCGACGTCGGCCGTCGGCTCGGCCAGGCCCAGGCTGATGGTGGCCCGCACCTGGTTGCCGAAATAGCCGAGCTGCTCCATGGTCTGGTTGGCACCGGTGCCCAGCAGCTCGTACGGCCGGTTGGCACTCAGCACGATCAGCGGCACGCGGGCGTAGTTGGCCTCGATCACCGCCGGACCGAGATTGGCCACCGCGGTGCCCGACGTCATCGCGATGCACACCGGTGAGCCGGCGGACACCGCGAGGCCGACCGCCAGGTAACCGGCGGTGCGCTCGTCGATACGGACATGCAGCCGCAAGCGGCCGGCCCGGTCGGCGTCGGCCAGCGCGAACGCCAGCGGAGCGTTACGCGAACCGGGGCACAGCACCACATCGCGGACGCCGCCGCGAATCAGTTCGTCGACGACGACCCGCGCCTGAATCGTCGACGGGTTCATTGCTACAGCGTGTCACACCGGGTTGGCGGCGAAGAATTCCAACATCGCGGCGTTCACCGCATCGGGACGCTCGATGAAGCCGAGGTGCCCGGCGTCGGGGATTTCCAGGTAGCGGCCCAGCGGGATCGCGTCGGCCACCTCCTTGGACAGGTGCGGCGGCAGCACGACGTCGTCGGCGAAGCCGATCACCTGCACCGGCACCGCGATCTGGCGGTAGGCCGGCAGCCGGTTGGTCTCCGGCGCAACGGCAAGCTGCGCCCGCAGGCCCGGGGTGGGCTTCGTGGGCCACATGGTGAACATCTCGATCCAGTCCTGGACGGCACGGTCGTCATTCAGGGTCTTGGGTGAGAAGTTCTCCAGCAGCCGGTTTTTCGCGTCCACCTCAGGCGGCAGCTCGATACCGGCGGCCAGCAGCGCCCGCTCGGCCTCGCGGAAGAAAGTGCGGGCCCGGTCCTCCCGGCCGCGCGTGGCCATCAGCACCGCCGAGGACACCAGCTCGGGCCGGGCAACCATGAGTTCCTGCGCGATGAACGACCCCATCGACACGCCGACGACGCGCACCGGGCCGCCGACGACCTTGTTGATCAACGATGCGGTGTCCGCGACCGCCTGGTCGGTGGAGAAGCCGATGGCGTTCTCGGTGGCGCCGATGCCGCGGTTGTCGAACGTGATGCAGCGGAAGCCGGCCCGCTGGAACGCCGGTACCTGATGCAGGTGCCAGGTGCGGCCCGCGCCGCCCCGTCCCGCGATGAACAGCACCGGCTCGCCGGATCCGCCACGGTCGTCGAATGCCAGATTCACCCGGCCGAGGTTACTGGACCCGGGATTTGTGCACGATTTTCCGCGGCTGGCGCGGAAAATCGTGCACAAATCCCTGAGGTCAACGGCGGGAACGGACCTTCTTGACGGCCTGTTCCCACAGCAGTGCCGTGGTGTGCTTGAGTGCCGTCGGCTTGAGGAGCTCACGGGACATCAGCGCCGTTGCACTGGCCTTGGTGGCGGCCGAGGCCTTCGACATGTGCCCGGAGTCGAACGGGGGCTGCGGGTCGTATTCCATGGACAGCTGAATGGCCTTGGCCTTGTCCTCGCCGCCGATCTGCGCGGCCAGCCACAGGCCGAGGTCGATGCCGGCCGAGACACCCGCGCAGGTGACGACGCGGTCGGCGGACTGCACGATGCGCTCATCGGTGACGGGTTCGACGCCGAACGTGCGCAGCAGCTGCACGGCCGCCCAATGCGACGTCGCGCGCTTGCCTTTCAGCAGTCCGGACGCGCCCAGGATCACCGAACCCGAGCACACCGACGCCGTCCACGTGGTGGTCTCGTGGGCCCGCCGCAGCCAGTCCAGCAGCTTCTCGTCGCGGGCGTGCTCCAGGGTACTGAAGCCGCCCGGGATCAGGATGATGTCGGGCGTCGGCGTCTCGTCGAACGAGTGGGTGGCGCCCACCAACAGCACGCCGGAATCGGCGACGATCGGACCCGGCTCGTGCCAGACGAACCGGACCTCGGTGTCCGGCAGCCAGCGCAACGACTCATACGGCCCGATGAAGTCGAGGGCCGTGAACCCCGGGTACAGGACGATGGCAACTTGCATGATCTCTCCCTAAGCGAACGTCTTGCGGTACTGATCTGGCGAAACCCCAACGCGCCGAACAAAACTGCGACGCAGCGTCTCGGCGCTACCGAAGCCGCACCGCGCCGCGATGGCGGTGACGGTGTCGTCGGTCTCGGTGAGCTGCCGGCGAGCCGCATCGGTGCGGACCCGCTCGACGTAGGCCGCCGGCGGCTCCCCCACCTCGGCGGTGAACGTCCGGGTGAAGTGCCGCGGGCTCATCGCGGCGGCGCGCGCCAGCTCCGGAACACTGTGTGCCCCGCCGGGTTCGGCCTCGATGAGCTCCTGCACGTCGCGAATAGGTTCGCGCTTGGCGCGCGGCATCCAGACCGGCGGCGCGAACTGCGTCTGCCCGCCGGGCCGGCGCAGGTAGAGCACGAGCCAGCGGGCGACGTTCTGGGCGACGTCGGTGCCGTAGTCGTCTTCGACGAGCGCCAGGGCCAGATCGATGCCCGCGGTGACGCCCGCCGCCGTCCACACCTGCTCCGAGCTGCGGATGAAGATCGGGTCGGCATCGACTGCGATGCAAGGGAATTCACTGGCAAGCTTGTCGGCCGAGGCCCAGTGCGTGGTGGCCGGGCAGCCGTCGAGCAGGCCGGCCTCCGCGGCCAGGAACGCGCCGTTGCAGACGCTGACGATGCGGCGCGCGTGCGGTGCCGCGGTGCGAATCCAGTCGATGACGGCGGGGTCGGCCCGAGCCTCATCGACACCCATGCCGCCGGGCAGCACGATGGTGTCGACGGGTTCGTTCGGGTCGGGCGGCGGCTTGGTGACGAATTCGAGCCCGGTCAAGGTGGTGACGGGACCACCGTCGGCCGCGGCCAAGACCGGCGCGTAGCCCTCGTCGCTCCGTCCCATCGCGGCCAGTTGCAGCGTCGCGCCCGTGAACACCTCGAACGGGCCGACGACGTCGAGGGCCTGCACCCCGCGAAAGCCGAGCAGCACCACAGATCGCGTCACGCCTCTATCGTGCGACGTCCAGCCCCATGGCGTCTACGCCAAGGGGCCCACAAATTAGGACAAGCCGGTCAGGGCGAGACGCGCCCGAGCAGGCCGCCGACGAACCGCTGCAGTGGTCCGCGCGCCGCGCTGTCCACCACGGGCGCCTCGGCGCGCGGTGCGGCGCCGTAGCCCGCCGCCACGACGGCGTCGCACAGTTCGGCCGGGCTGACGTCACCGTCGGTCTCGATGGAGGCGGTCTTGGTGGCGAAACTGACCGACGCGTGCACACCGTCGATCTTGTTGAGTGTCTTCTGCACGCGGCGGGCACACATGACGCACGACATTCCGGTGATGTCGAGATGGCTGGCGCCGGCGCTCGGCGCCTCGTGCCGGGGTTCAGTCACATCCGTCAATGTCATTTCCTCACAATCTGATCAGCGCCGAAGACACCGCGAAGTGGCTCAGGCGCACTGGTGTATTCCGCGACAGCCGCGAAATCGACGTCGACAGTGGGATATTCGGCCAGATAGTCGGCATACGTGCGGCCCCGCAATCTGGCACCCAACCCGACCCATGCATCGAGTACCGCCCAGCGCTGCGGATTCCGGGCGGCCCACCCGCTGCGGTCCAGCCGGTCCTTCCACTCCGCGAGGGCGATGGCCTCGAATCCGAGGCCGCCGAGAAACGCTGTGTAGGAGACTTTCTCGCCGCGTAGTACCGCCATGCCGCGGCCCAGCTCGACCGCCGGTGACAGCTGCGGAAGCAGCCCGAGAATGCTGTGGGCGGCGGCCACGCCGGTGGTGACCTCTTCGGTCACCGGCACCACGGGACATACGCCCAGCGCGGTGCACGCATCGACCATCGCGACCAGGATGTCCGACGACTGCGCGAGCCGGTGGGCGTCGCCCAGCACCCGGGGCAGCCGCACCACCGAGAAGTCCAGGCCACCCGCGGCGCGGGACACGACGATCTCCGCCAAAGACTTCGACGCGGCGTAGGGGTACGGCGCGTGGCGGGGGTCGGTGACGCGGGGCGCCGCCACGTCGGCGTTCACCACGAAGGTCGACAGCTGCACCAGCCCGGCCCCGCGCCGCGCACACGCATCCGCGACCGACGCCAGCGCCGAAACGTTGGCCGCCCGGAGCCGGCGGTAGGGCACCAACACATTCGTGTTACCGATGCAGTTCACGACGGTGCGGGCGCCGTCGAGAAGGTCGCCCAGCTCCGCGGCGGTGGGGTCGGCAGGTATCCGCACGATGTCCACGCCGTCGGCCGAGTGCAGGCCGGACCACGGGTCATGTTCGGGCAGTGGTGATCTGGCGGCGAACACGACGTCGGGACAGTCGAGGCCGGCATGCTTGCGGTCGAGGATCGCCTGCGCGAAGCCGGTGCCCAGAATGCCCGAGGCACCCAGGATCACGACGGTCTGCGCACTGCGCCCGCGGGTGGCCCGTGCAAAGACCGGTCCCGGCTGCCCCACCGCCGCCAGGTCGGCGGCGATGTGGGCCGCAGTCTCCTCGTCCATCCAGCTGTCGACGTCGGGCCGGCGGTCGACGATGCCGGCGGCGGAGTCCGCACCGATCAGATCGAGAATGGACAGCTGCCACTCGAGGAACCGTCGCGTCTCCGGCAGGATCCGAATCAGGTCCAGTGAACCGATGCCCTCGTCCAACAGCGAGGCGCTGGGCCCGATGGGACGTTCCAGCAGCCGGCTCCACAGTTCGGCAAGCGCGACGGCCCGCGGATCCTGATCGGCGTCGTCGCACGGAGCCTCCATGTCCGCAGCCAGTTTCGCGCGGTCGACTTTTCCGTTGGGCTGTCGTGGGATGCCCGGGACGCCGAAGACGGAGAACGCCGGTGCACCCTGGTCTCTCGCCAGGCGCCGAATCCTGGCGCGGGCAGCCGGATCGTCGTTCCCGGTGCGGGTCTGTGGGGTTTGGAACCAGATACCCAGGCCATTGCCCGCCAGTTCGACTGCCACGTCGGATATCTCGGGGGCCGCCGCCAACCGGCGCAGGAGCGCGGCGGTATCGAACCGCTTGCCGGCGATCTTGACCACGGCGTCCCGGCGCCCGGCCAGCACGGGATGACCCGCCCCGTCTCGCGTCACACGGTCGCCCGTGGCGAACACCCGCTGCCGGGAGCCGTCCGGCGCCTGCACGATGCCGAAGCTCGCGCTGTCCAGCCCGAGGTAACCGGCCGACACCAGCTCCCCGACGACAACGATCTCGCCGAACGCGACGAACACCGAGCCGGGTACCAGCGGGTGCCCCAGCCGCGCCCTGGTCTGCGCGGGTTCATCGGCACCGATCGGCAAGTGCGTGACGACCACCGTCGTCTCGGTCGGGCCGTACGTCGAGACCAGGGAGATACCTTGGCCCGCAGCCGAATTCAGCCATTTGTCGACAGCGGAAGGACGGACGGCCTCCCCGCCGATGATCACCTGGCGCAGCGCCGAGCCACCCAGTGCCGCCAACGCCTCGTCGTCCTCACAGAGGAGATGCCAGACCGCGGTGGGCAGGTCGAGCACGGTTGCGATGTGCGCCGCGACATCGCGCGTTAACGCGGGTACGTCACCGGCGCGCATCGCCGCGGACCGCACCACGCGTGCGCCACCCGACAGGGCGCCGAAAATCTCCTCGACGCTGATGTCCGACGTCAGCGGGGCGCACTGCAGGATGGTGTCCGCCGGCCCCCAGCCGTAGGACTCGCGCGCCGCGGCACAGAAGATCGCCAGCGAACCGTGCGTCACGGGAACGAGTTTGGGATTCCCCGTCGAGCCGGACGTCGGCATCACGTACGCGAGACGGGTGCCCAGCAGGTGGTCCCGGCCGACCTGGCCGATACGTTCGTCGACGAGTTGTCTTGTCGCGCCGTCCAACTCGGTACGAGGGCCGGCAAGCTCGACCGCGTGCGCACCGGTGGCGCACTGCCCGGCGATGGCCTCGACGCGTGCCACCACGTCGCCGGGTGTCGCGCACACGCTGTAACCGCAGCCTGCCAGGTGGCATGCGATGAGCAGCTCGACCGCGCGCTGGGAATCGTCGTCGACGAACACCAGTACGTCGCCGGGATGGACACCACGGCGGATGATCTCGGCGATCCACTGGTCGACGCCGGGCCCGCGGCACTGGCCGACATCGACGTCGAGGAACCAGGCGCCCACACCGGCCGGTGGTTGCACCGGTATCCCGGTACCGGATTCGAGCCGGCCGTCGGCGGCGAGCCCGGACCACTCGCCGACGGTCAGCGCGATCGGCAGGTCCCAGTGCGCGTCCATCGCTCGCAGTGCCACGACAATGCGCTCGACGACGCCGGCTGGGCCGGCACCGTCGGGTTGATCGTGCCGGGTCCAGATGGCGAAGTCGATGGTGCGCCGAGCTTCATCGTGGACGCAGGCCACCGTCATCCCTTCCACCGGACCGATATCGGTGACCACCGGGGGTTCGGACAGGTACGGGCTCAGCTCCGCCGCGGACCGGCCGCGCATGTAGTTGACCGTCAGTGCTTCGACGGGCGCGCCGCGCGTGATCGCCAGATGCATACGGCGGTACCGCTCTTCACGGAACCACCGGCGCCGCAGCGCTTTGACGTAGCCCCGGTCGATCAGGGTGACCACGTCCCGGACCGCGGCGAAGGGCGCGAACCGAACCGGGTGTGCAACCGAATTCACCAGGCAGGTAGCAACATTCAACTCCGGCGCACCGAAACGGTTGTCCACCGGGTGTACCAGGAGAGCCTCGGTGTTCTGGTGCAGGCTCGCGTGCACCGCCGTCGCCGCGGTCGCGACCAGAATGTTCAGCGGAACCTGCCGGGTCTCGGCGAGCGCAACGATCTCGTCATAGGCCCGGCCGGCGACTCGACATGATTCCCGCAGCACGCCGCGGCCCGCGGTCCCGAGCGCCGCATCGGTGGCGCCCGTCATCGAATTGCCGCGCTGCGCTTCGTCGGTCAGTTCCCGACGCACCGCGGCGACGTGCCGTTCGGTCGATTCCGCCACTTTCGCGTGCTCACTGCGGTGTGCCGCCGCGACCAGCGCCAAACCCGCAGCGGCGCCGGCCTTCTGCTCGGCCCCGACCAGATGCCGGGCCAGGTCGGCTTCGATGATCGCGGTCGACGCACCGTCGAGCAGGATGTGGTGGCTCTGCGCGTCCATGCCCACCACCCGGCCGTCGGCGTCGGTGTGCACGATATAGCGCACCAGGGGGGTACCGAGTATGCCGTCGGTCCACAGCTCCGGCGACGTCCGAGTTGACCCGGGCTGCACGCAGGCGATGTCCTCGAACCGCAGCCGGGCCACCAGCTCCGGATGGCCGTCACCGGTCGCCGGCGGCTCAAGCACGCACAGCTGAATCGGGTTGTCCAGCACCATTGCTTCCAGCGCCGACAGGAATGCCGCCGGCGCCAGTGGGCGGAACCGGTAGCTCTTGCCGATCAGGTACAGCGCGGGATCAGGGTCCTGCAGCACCCCGTGATAGATGTTCTGCTGCGAGATGCTCAGCGGAATCCGGCTGTCGTCAGACACCGCCACGGACACCCTTCAGCTCCCGGGCCCAGCCGGCGATCGTCAGCTCCTGTGCCAGACGTTTCAGCAGGTCCGATTCCCGTTCCACGCCGAGGCGTTTCATCAGCAGGACGAACCGCACCGAGTCCAACCCGAGTTCGCGCAGATCGGTGGCGTCGCCGTCGAACAGATCGGATTCGTCGATGTAGAGCACGTCGGCGACGGCGGCCAGGACGCGTTCGCGGAGGCCGTCAGCCATGAACCGCCGCTGCCAGTGCGGCGCGAATGACCTTGCCGGACTGCGTCCGCGGTATCTCGGTCACCAGCGTGATGGTCGATGGCCTGGCCATCGACTCCGACTCCGCCCGATAGCGCGCCGCGATGGCCTGCTTGAGCTTGCGGGCCTGGCCTTCGTCGAGCTCGCCGGACGGGATCACCGCCAGGCCGATCAACGCGCCGAACTCGGCATCGGGGATTTCGAAGCAGGCCGCCGCGCCGACACCAGGGACGCTCTCGGCGATGCGGTCCACCTCGTCGGGTGCGACATTGACGCCGCCGGAGATGATCATCTCCGCGGACCGGCCCTTGATGTAGAAGTACCCGTCGGCACCGCGCTCGAAGATGTCGCCGGTGTTCACCCAGCCGTCGACCAGGACTTCACCGGTGTGCTCGGGATTATTCCAGTACCCCAACATGTTTGCCGGTGACTTGATCCACAACGTGCCCGAGTCAGCGCTGTCTCCGCCGGTCAGACGGACCTCGACCCCGGGGTAGGGCCGCCCCACGGCGCCGGCCTCGATCCGGCTGATCGATCCGTCTGACGTCGGCAGACACAATGCGGTACAACCTGTTTCGCTCAGGCCGAAGACCTGAGCCGTGTGCACGCCGGCCGCTTCGACGAATTGCACGTCGGCCGCGATGGCGCGCGAGCCTCCGTAGCCGATCATCCGCAGCGGCGGCAGCGGGGCGCCCGCCTTGACCTCCGACACCAGTCGCGTCAGCAGCGTGGGCACCAGACACGTCGAGGCAATCTGGTTCGCGGTGAGAATCTCCGCCAGCGACGTGGAATTCTCACCGCCGGTGACACATTCGCTGCCGTGCATCAGGCAGTTCAGGATCCACCACAGGCCGCCGATGTGGCTGGCCGGCAGCGGCGAGTACGTGGCTTCTCCCACCACCCAGCTGATCCAGGTGAGGTTCTCGCGCGCCAGGATGTCGGCCACGGCGAAGAACGTGCGATTGGCCAGCAGTACGGCTTTCGGCTCACCGGTGGTGCCGCTCGTGAAGATCATCGCCAGCGGATCGTCGGCGCCCAGTTCCGCCGGCGCGACGACGGGCGCGTCGTCGCTGTGCTCCGCGTCGTCGTCGACGTCGACGACGATCGCCGGGATCGCGCTCAGAGCGCCCGGCAGTGCCGTCGGGTCCGCGCCCGGCGTCAGGAGAACCGCACTGGGGCTGGTGATCTCGCCGAAGCGCGCGACGGTCGCGGTCGGGACACCATGATCCACCAGCACCGCGATGGCACCGAGGTGCGCACATGCCAGCACCGCGACATAGGTCTCGGGACCGTTGTCGGACATCACGAATACCCGGCCACCGCGAGCGACCCCGTGCTTGTGCAACTCGCCGGCCAGCCGATGCACCACCGCAGGGAGCCGGCCGTACGTGACGGCGCTGGTTCCGTCACAGCGCCGCAACGCGATTGCCTGCGGGTGCTGCTGCGCCTGCGCGAGCAGCCGCCCCAATACGGTGCTCACGGAATGTTGAGGATCGCGAGTTCGAACTCGCCGGACGCGGATCCGCCGTCGTCGTCGTGGAACTCGATGGCGCACGGCACTTTCAGGTACCGCCAGCTTCGCTCGACGACTTCGATGCCTTCGCATGTCAGTCGGGCGGAGAACCTGCGCGCATCGATCTGCCGTTTGTAGCGCGACGCGGTGGACCGGATCAGCATGCTGGCCAACTGATTCTCGAAATAGTCATCGAGCGTCCAGCCCCGGAACCCGTCGATCTCGCCGTGGCGGACCGCCGGCGCGAACGCCGAGTAAGCGAGCTGGTTGAAGCACAGCACCAGTTCGACGGCGTTGAAATGCCCGGTGCTGCGGATGTACACCGACTCGGGAATGCTGAAATTTCCCGTCGCGAACATCGAATCACCGCTGGCCCGGTATGTCGCGTCCGTGAGATAGCGGCAGCCTTTGTAGGAGTAGGGTTCCAGCACGCGGGCCAGGAGTTCTTCCGGAATCTGCTCGGTGTCAACGCATTCGGTGACGGGTGCGGTCAGTTCGGTGGCGCTCATGCCGCGTACCCCGGCGTCGCGAGGCCGTCGAGCATGGTCAGCCGATACGTCGTCAGTGTGCCCGTCGCGGTTCCGTGTTTGGCCCGGTGAATCAGCGCCCGGTTGTCCCACAGGATGATGTCACCGACTTCGTAGTGCTGCGTATGGATGAACGGTGACGCGAAGTCGGCGTCGAGCTGGCCGGTGGCAGTGAGGAGTTCATGCAGGACCGCGGGGTCCAGGACCTCGCCGTCGCCGTCTTCGATCTTGCTGGTGCCGGTGGAGCAGATATAGAGGATCTCCTGGCCGGTGTGTGGGTGCCGGATCACCGTGGGCCACTTGATCGGTGGCGTGGCACGGTTGATCTCGTCCCACACCTCGCCGATCGGCTTGTACACATCGCTGGGCCGAATCTTGATGTGGCGCCGAGGATCATGCGTGCTGAAGGTGCCTCGCACCGGCTCCTGCTGCGCCGGCGGCAGGGATTCCCAGACCTTGTTGAGGTCGATGAAGTACGTGCCGCGGTCGGCGCCCGGGACCGTCAGCGGCATCACCATGGAGAACGCGAACGGCTCGGGCATGAACATGTAGTCGATGTGCCAGAACGCACCCGTGCGCGGCACGCCCTGCCCTTCCTCAGTGGATGAGACGAAGATCTCCGGGTGCTCGTTGTGGTGGTACACGGGCTCGTAGTACGTGACGATCTCACCGAGGATGCGGCCGAGCTCGATGAACTGCGCGGGCGACGGCTTGACTCCCTTGAGGACGACAAGCTTGTTCTCGTAGACGATTTCGCGGAGCTCGTCGGTCGAGATGTTGCCCAGATTGTTCGGATCGATTCCGACGACCTGCGCTCCGAGCCCTCGTCCCTGCACATTGAGCGTCATCGACGCGCCTCCCCAAGTTTGCTGCACCACGCCGGTGTGCATCGAAATTCGTTGCCCCACAACGCAGAAAGTCGTTCAGTTGTTGTCTTCAATTGATGTAGTCGTCGGGACCTCGAGAAAAGTTCCGCGCCCCTTCACAATTCGTGCTCTTGCTGGTTGCGCCCGTGCTCCACGCCGGACAGCCAGGTGGCCGGAAGCAGTGGCGCCGACGGGCTCGCACCCGCCGGCAGCCGCTCCACCATGCCGTTCGGTGCGGTGCTCGCCGTGGTCACCGCACCGGTGAACCCGACCGGTTCCGCGCCGCGCGCGCCGGCCGTGACGACGGGTGCGCTCGGCGAATTGTCGCCGGCGCCAGTCAGATCGGCCTTCATCTCAGGAAGCTCATCGCGATAACCCCGGGCTCCGCGCCGGGCTCGACGCACACGTTTGGCCCGGTCACGGACGCCGGCGACGGCACGAGCGGAGGCTGCGGCATCGATGCTGTCGGTGCTGATATCGGGCGATTCACTGCCCGATTCCGGCCCTGGTCCCGCTCCATGTCGCGACAGCCCGGGTACGGCGTAGACCAGGTTGGCTGCGGGCGCGGCGCCGCCGGCCCCGGGAGTGGTCGGCGCCGGCGCGGAGAGCCCGGAGGCCGGTGTCATACCGACCTGAACACCGGGGACGAGAGGGACACCCTGGGCGCGCGGCGCAGCTCCCGCAGGCTGGACCACAGCGGGTTCGGCGGGCACCGGCGCCGCGTCCGCGGCCGGCAGCACTGGCGATTTCACCAGCGCCAGCGCCGCGAGCGCGCTGAGTGCCGGCGCGAAGAACGATGCCAGCGGCAGTAGGTAGGAGGCGTAGTAGGGGTACCAGAGCATGTCGTAGAGCGTCAACGCCACCAGGGCCAGCACCGCGGACGTGGCGGGATTGAAGCCCAATTGCTCGAAGAAGCGCGTGAAGTTCTCGAGCAGCTGGTCGACCTGGCCGGTGGTGCCCAGTTGCGAGAGGAACTGCCAGAGGTCGCTCAGTGGTTGGCCCGGCGAGGTGGGCGCGTTCGACAGCGACTGCCGGGCTTCACCACCGGGCGCGACGATCGACGGCGCCGGCTGCGCGGGCGGTACCGCCGCCGTGGCCACCTCGGCGACCGCTTGGTAGACGATCATGGTGTCGGCCGCCTGTATCCACATGCGCGCGTAGTCGGCCTCGTTGACCGCGATGGGAATCGTGTTGATACCGAAGAAGTTTGTCGCCAACAGTGCGGCGTTCGTCACATGATTGGCGGCCAGTTCCACCAGCGTCGGCATGGTCGCGACGGCGGTGCCGTAGGCGGCGGCCACCGTTTCATGCTGTGCCGCCGTCGCGGCCGTCGTCAGCGCGGACTCCTCCAGCCAGGCCAGGTAGGGCACGTGCGCGGCGACATACTGGACCGCGCTCAGCCCCTCCCAACTGCTCCCCTGCACGTCGGCCAGGACGGTCGACAGCTCGGCGGCCGCCTGGCCGTACTGCAGGCTCAGCTGTTGCCATTGCGCGGCGGCAGCGAGCAGTGAACCGGGCCCCGGGCCGGCCGTCAGCAACGCCGAATGCACCTCAGGTGGCATGGCCATCCAGATCGGCACAGTCACGTCGCGGTCTCCTCGCACGGCACAGCAGGCCGCGCACCGTCGTGGCGCGACCGCCCTGGATACCCCCACGGCACCCGTACGTCTAGCTAGTCGGTGGATGCATCGAGAAAGTTCCCGGCCCGGTGGCCCGGGCGAAATCGCCTATGCGACAGCCGGTTATCGCGGCACCGCGCGGCGGGTGATTTTCGCGACCGGTTTTGACAGCCACCCGATCGGTGGACGTACGGTGGCGCCATGCCAGTCATCGACGCCCGCCATCTCGACGGCGTATCCGAAACCGCGCTCCTCACGTTGCACCAACGCGCCACCGAGGCCGCCCGCCCCGACGGCATCATCGACGACCCGATGGCGATCGCGCTGCGGGACCGCCTCGATTACGACTACCAGGATTTCGGCCGCACGCATCAGGCCACCGCACTGCGGGCCCTGGTGTTCGACGCGGTCACCCGCGACTATCTGGCCGGCCATCCGCGCGCGACCGTCGTGGCGCTGGCGGAGGGGCTGCAGACCAGCTTCTGGCGCGTGGACAACGGCGAAATGACTTGGTTATCAGTGGATTTGGCGCCGATCATCGAGCTCCGGCAGCAGGTACTCCCGACGCCTGATCGGCTCGGGTACTGCGCGCAGTCCGCGCTGGACCACTCCTGGATGGACGCCGTCGACGATTCCGATGGCGTGGTGATCACCGCCGAAGGCCTGTTCCAGTATCTGACGGCGGATGTCGTGTTCGACCTCATCGCCGCATGCGCCGCGCGGTTTCCCAACGGACAGTTGGTCTTTGACAGTGTGCCGCGGTTGCTGAGCGCGTATTCGCAGCGCCGCGGCTTCCGGCTCAGCGAGCACTACACCGTGCCCCCGATGCCGTTCTGGTTCACCGCAGATCAATACCCGCGTTTGCAATCCATCCCCGGTGTCCGCACCGTGCGCGAACTGCGCTATCCGGCCGGCCGCGGCAAGCTCGTGCCCTGGGCCACCCGGCAGTCCTACCGATTGTCCGCGTTGGCCCGCTTCCGGGCGCCGGTCACGCTCGTCGAATTCACTTGATGGACAAAGCTTCCAGCACCGGATAGCACTCCCGGACACGCCCGATCCACCAGTCCCGACGCGCGGGCGCCGCCGCCAGACCGGCCAATCGCGCCGGGTCCGGCGCCACCGGGCCGACGGGCAGGAACCCGTCGACCGAAGTTGCCACGTCCGCAACATCTTCCACGAACAACCCGCCGGTGCCCAGCCCGCAGGCGTGCTGCAGCGTCGGCAGACACCCGGCGGCCAGGAGCCCGCGCGTCATCCCGACCGCGGAGTCCAGCGCGCTCGACACCACGACCGGGATGTCGATCTGACGGGCCACCTCCAACAACCGCCCCACCCCACCCAGCGGCGCGACCTTCACCACCGCGACATCGGCCGCGCGCTCGCGGACGACACGCAGCGGGTCGGAGGCCTTGCGGATGGACTCGTCGGCCGCCACCGGCACGTCGACCAGGCGCCGGAGTTCGGCCAGTTCCGGCACCGTCGCGCACGGCTGCTCCAGGTATTCGAGGGGACCCGAGGCCGTCAGGGCCCGCGCCGCGGCCGCCGCTTCCGCTACGGTCCAGCCGCCGTTGGCGTCCACCCGCACCACCGGCACCAGGGCACGGACGGCTTCGACGCGGGCCACGTCGTCGGCCAGCGTCTGGCCCGGCTCGGCCACCTTCACCTTGGCGGTGCGGGCGCCTGGGAACCGGGCCAGCACCTCGGGCACCCGTGCCGCGTCGACGGCGGGCACCGTGGCGTTGATCGGGATGCTGTCGCGCACCGGCGCGGGCGACGGCGAGTACGCCGCCTCGATGCCGGAGACGAGCCAGTGCGCTGCCTCGGCCGCGCCGTACTCGACGAATGCGCCGAATTCACCCCAGCCGCACGGTCCTTCGATCAGCGTGACTTCACGAACGTCGATGCCGCGGAACCGGACCCGCATGGGCAGCGAGACGACGTACAGGCGCTCGAGCAGTTCGTCGAGCGCAGGCAGAGCGGGTGGCACCCCTCTATCGTGCCTCACACGGTGGCGCGGTCCCGACCCTCCCAGTATGGCTTGCGGAGCTCCTTCTTGAGGATCTTGCCGGTGGGGTTGCGCGGCATGTCGTCGACGAAGTCGATGGTCTTCGGACACTTGTAGGCGGCCAGGCGTTCGCGGGCGAACGCGATGAGGTCGGCGTCCGACACCTCCCCCTCAAGCGTCACAACGGCTTTCACCGATTCGCCCCACTTCTCGTCGGGCACACCGATGATCGCGACCTCGGACACTGCCGGGTGTTCGGCGAGCACGCGCTCCACCTCGATGGAATAGATGTTCTCGCCGCCGGAGATGATCATGTCCTTGAGCCGGTCCTCGACGAAGATGTAGCCGTCGGCGTCGACGCGGCCGATGTCGCCGGTGCGGAACCAGCCGTCGGCGGTGATGGCCTCGGCGGTCGCGTCCGGCCGGTTCAGGTATTCCTTCATCAATGTCGGTGTGCGGAACCACAATTCGCCCTGTTCGCCGGCGGGCGCGTCTTCCAGGGTCTCCGGGTTCACCACGCGGACCTCGGCTTGGGGAATCAGCACGCCGGCGCTGACCAGTCGCTCCTCGTTGTCGGCGCGATGGTCCTCGGGCATCAGCCGGCTGACGACGCCGCAGACCTCGGTCAGGCCGTACACCTGGATGAACTCGGTCTCGGGCCACGCAGCCAGGGCCTGGCGCAGCAGCGGCAGCGGCATCGGCGAGGCGCCGTAGGCGTACGTCTTCAGCGCGCTGAACAACTTCACCGCGTCCGGACCGGACTCGAGCACCTTGGCCAGTACCGCCGGCACGAGGAACGTGCGGTTGGCACCGTTCAAGATGCCGCCGGCCAGCGACGCGCCGTCGGCGTCGCGCGTCATGTAGCTCGGCACGCCGTTGTGCAACCCGTACTGCACGTAGGACGAACCGCCGACGTGGAACAGCGGCATCGCCACCAGGTTCTTGTCACCGGCTTCCGCCGTCCAGCCCTCGAAGGCGTTGATGGTGTGCGCGATCATGTTGGCCTGCGTGAGCGCGACGCCCTTCGGGCGGCCCGTCGTGCCCGAGGAGTACATGATGATGCTGACGTCGTCGGGCTGGACGTCGGGCGAGCGGTCCACCGGGGACGCACCGGCCAGGAGTACCTCGTACTCGTCGCCGTCCCCGCCCTCGGGCGTCACGCTGACGACGTGCTCGACGGCCGTCAGCTTGTCCGCGATGGCGTCGACCGCCGGCCGCAGTTCGGCGCCGACGATGAGAACCTTTGCGCCACAGTCGTTCAGCACGAAGTCCAGCTCGTCGGCGGCGAGCCGGAAGTTGATGATCGCGTTGGCGGCGCCCAGCGACGCCGCGGCCAGCGTCAGCTCCACGCAGGCCGGGTGGTTCTTGTCCAGGAACGCCACGACGTCCCCGCGTTTGACGCCCCAGGCCGCCAGCGCACCGGCCAGGCGGCGGACCCGGTCGTTCCACTGCGACCACGTCCAGGTCCGGCCCAGATAGGTGATCGCCTCTTCGTCTGGCTTGGTCGCGGCCCAGTGGGCAACACGTTCATCGAGGAATCGGGGTGCCGACAGTTCAGTCATGTGCTGAGCCTGCCACGTCTGCCGCGCGCTCAGTCGGCTTTGGCGTGAACCTGTTGCCCTGCCAGGTAAGTCGCGAGGACTTCCAGGTCAGCGACGTCTTCCGGCGGCACCGTGCGCGGATCGGCGGACAGCACCACCAGATCTGCGTACTTGCCGACTTCCAGCGAACCGATGACGTCGTCGGAGAACAGCTGCCAGGCCGCGTCGATGGTCTGGGCCCGGATCGCCTGGTCGACGGTGAGCCGTTCCTGCGGCGCCAGCACGCGGCCGCTGGGTGCGGTCCGGGTGGCCGCGACGCTGATGTTGCGCAGCGGCTCCTCGGGCGTCACGGGCGGGTCGTTGTGCAGCGAGATCCGCATGCCGGTCGCGACCGCGGACCCGGCCGGCATCCACACGTCGCCCTTTTCCGGGCCGAACAGGCCGTCGACGATGACGTCGCCCCAGTAATGGATCTGGTCGACGAACACGCTGCACGTGACTCCGAGATCGTGCGCCCGCTGCAGTTGCGCCGGTGTGATGGCGCCGACGTGCTCGAGCCGCAGCCGGTGATCGTCGCGGGGCCAGCGCTGCAGCGCTTCCTCGTAGACGTCCAGGATGGTGTCGACGCCGTGATCGCCGTGCACGTGACAGGCCATCTGCCAGCCCTGCGGGAAGAAGGTGTGGACGATCTCGGCGAGCTGCTCGCGCGTGTAGTTGGCGTGTCCGCACGACCCGGGCACCACCCCGATGGTGCGGGTGGCCTCGGTGTCCAGGTACGGGAAGGTGAGGTCGATGTTGCCGACCCACGGGGACCCGTCGACCCAGATCTTGATGCCGGCCTGACGGACCATGTCGTCGCCGTTGTCGGGCGACGCATCGGTGTGCAGCGCCGCGGTGGACATCTCGTAGGTGCGCAGCCGCACCGTGAGCTTGTCGCGCATCTGCTCCAGGACCGGCCGGAACATCGGGTCGAACGCCATCTCCGAACACGTCGTCAACCCGGCCTGGTTCAGCCGCGCGCATTCGGCGAGCAGCAGCGCCGGATAGTCGCTGGGCGTCAGCACTCCCGTCACCAGGGGAAGCACCGCGCCGGTCTCGATCGCGGTGCCGTCGAGCTCGCCGTCGGCGTCGCGGCCGTACTTGGCGCCGTGCGGGTCCGGGGTGTCGCGGGTCAGGCCGGCGTTGGCCGCGGCGGCCGCGTTGAAGTACGCCTTGTGCCCCGAGTTGTGCACGATCACCAGCGGGGTGTCGGGCGCCGCTTCGTTCAGCCAGGCCTGCGTCAGCTCGGGCAGCCCGTGTTGCAGTAGCGGGTCCCAGCCGTTCAGGTAGGCACCGTCGGCGCCGCGGGCGGCGACCTCGGCGTGGATCGCGGCCACGACGTCCGCGGCATCGGGCATCGTGACGGGCCGGATGTCGACCATGCGGCCGCCCAGGACCACGGCCTCCATCAGCGGGTGGCCGTGCGCCTCGATGAACCCGGGCAGGACGCAACCGTCGACCTCACGCACCTCGGTGTCGGCACCGATCCACGGCTGCACGTCGGCACGCGTTCCGACGGCGACGATCCGGCCGTCGGTGACGGCGAGCGCCTCGGCGGTGGGCCGGTCGGGGTCGACGGTCAGGATGTTTCCGACGATGACGAGGTCCGCTGCGCTGGCCATGAGGTGGATGCTAGACCGCAGGGCTTGACCTACGGACTAGAACACGTTCTAGTCTTAGGCTATGAGTGACGACCTGCTGCGCCATCCCCTGCATTCCGGGCACTTGACCGTCGGCGCCCTCAAGCGCAACAAGGACAAGCCGGTCCTGTTTCTCGGCGACACCACGCTGACCGGCGGCCAGCTCGCCGACCGCATCAGCCAGTACATTCAGGCCTTCGAGGCGCTCGGTGCCGGCTCCGGTGCCAGCAGCGGCCTGCTGTCGCTGAACCGGCCCGAGGTGCTGATGATCATCGGCGCCAGCCAGACGCAGGGCTACCGCCGCACGGCACTACACCCTCTCGGTTCGCTGGACGACCACGCGTACGTCCTGACCGATGCCGGCGTGACGACGCTGATCATCGACCCCACCGAGGCCTTCGTGGAGCGGGCCATCGGCCTGCTGGAGAAGGTGCCCTCGCTCAAGCAGATCCTGACGATCGGCCCGGTGCCGGACGCGCTGATCGGTTCGGCGATCGACCTGGCCGCCGAAGCCGCGAAATACGAGCCGCAGCCGCTGCAGGCCGCCGACCTGGCGCCCGATCACGTCGGCGGGCTCACCTACACCGGTGGCACCACCGGCAAGCCCAAGGGCGTCATCGGCACGACGCAGTCCATCAGCACGATGACGACCATTCAGCTGGCCGAATGGGAATGGCCCGAGCACCCGCGGTTCCTGATGTGCACGCCGCTGTCGCACGCCGGCGCCGCGTTCTTCACGCCGACCATCGTCAAGGGCGGCGAGCTGATCGTGCTCAAGAAGTTCGACCCCGCCGAGGTGCTGCGGGTCATCGAAGAACAGAAGATCACCGCGACCATGCTGGTGCCGTCGATGATCTACGCCCTGATGGACCACCCCGACTCGCACACGCGCGATCTGTCGTCGCTCGAGACCGTCTACTACGGCGCCTCGGCCATGAACCCGGTGCGCCTGGCCGAGGCGATCCGCCGGTTCGGCCCGATCTTCGCGCAGTACTACGGCCAGTCCGAGGCGCCGATGGTCATCACCTACCTGGCCAAGGGCGAGCACGACGAGAAGCGGCTGACCTCCTGCGGGCGGCCGACGCTGTTCGCGCGCACCGCGCTGCTCGGCGACGACGGCCGGCCTGTCAAGCAGGGCGAGGTCGGCGAGATCTGCGTGTCCGGCCCGCTGCTGTCGGGTGGCTACTGGAACCTGCCCGAGGCCACCGCAGACACGTTCTCCGGCGGCTGGATGCACACCGGCGACCTGGCCCGCGAGGACGAGGACGGCTTCTGGTTCATCGTCGACCGCACCAAGGACATGATCGTCACCGGCGGCTTCAACGTGTTCCCCCGCGAGGTGGAAGACGTTGTCGCCGAACATCCTTCGATCGCGCAGGTGTGTGTGGTCGGCACCCCCGACGAGAAGTGGGGCGAGGCCGTCACGGCCGTCGTGGTGCTGCGCCCGGACGCCGACCGCTCCGAGGAGGCCATCGCGAAGATGACGGCCGAGATTCAGGCGGCGGTCAAGGAACGCAAGGGCTCGGTGCAGTCGCCGAAGCAGGTCGTCATCGCCGACGCCGTGCCGGTGACGGCACTCGGCAAGCCCGACAAGAAGGCCGTCCGCGCCCAGTTCTGGGCCGGCTCGGAGCGCTCCGTCGGCTAGCAGTCAGTTCCGCGAGCAGACGCAAAACTGTCAATTTCCGCCCGAAATCGACAGTTTTACGTCTGCTCGCGAGTGGTAGGTACCCCCGGTTCGCGAGTGGATCTCAACCCGGCGAGGAGGCGGTCAAAGAGCTCGGCTGCCGCAGCGGCCGCGCCGTCGGGATCCCCGGCGACGATGTGATCGAGCAGCCGGTGGTGGTCCTCGAACTCGGTCTCGACGGGCGTCTCGTTCATGACGGACACGCTCGCGGTGATGACCTCGATGAGCCCGAGGTACAGGTCGATCAACATCGCATTGCCCGACGCCCGCATGACGGCGCAGTGGAATTCGGTGTCGGCGTGGACGAATTCGTCGTGATGTCCGGCGCGCTGCTCGTCGTCGCGGCCGTCCAGCAGCCGCCGCAGGGTGACGATGTCGTCGTCGGTCCGGTGGGCGGCGGCCAGCCGGGCGCCTTCCACTTCCAGTCCGCGGCGGACCTGCAGCACGTCACGCAGCTCGTCGCTGCAGAGCCGGCGCAGCGCGCCTGACACCTCACTGGTGGCGCGGACGTACGTGCCGTCGCCCTGCCGTACCTCGAACAGCCCAGCATGGGCCAGTGCCCGCACGGCCTCGCGCACGGTGTTGCGGCCGACCCCGAGTGCCTCGACGAGATCGGTCTCATTGGGGATGCGATGCCCGACAGGCCATTCCCCGTCCGAGACAGAACCCCGGAGCTGTTCGATGACCTGCTCGACCAAGCCGGTACGACGAGCTGTGTTCAGCGCCACCAAATCATCCTTTCAACCAATCATAGGATGTATGTCATCATAGCAAGATGAGTGCTGCCGTGAACGGAACCAAACACGCCCGTTACGAGGATGAATTGGCACTCGAGCTCGACGGCGCCATCGAGATCACGGACGTCCCGGCGAGCCCGAACACCCGTCTGGCCAGTAGCGTCCTGCTGGCGGTCGCCGTCGTCGTCACCGCGCTGAACCTACGGCCGTCGGTCACGAGCGTCGCTCCCCTGCTCGGCGAGATGCGCGCCGCACTCGGGGTGTCGTCGGTCTGGGCCGGCATCCTGACCACCCTGCCCGTGCTGTGCTTCTCCGCCGCCGGCGCCACCGCGCCGCTGCTGTCCAAACGACTCGGCCTGGGCCGGACCGTCACGCTCGCATTGCTCGCCCTGGCCGTGGGGCTGGCGGTGCGGCCGTTCGGCGACGGCGGCCTGATGCTCGGTGCCACGCTGCTCGCCTCGTCGGGCGTCGCGCTCGCGAACGTGCTGATCCCGGTGGTCATCAAGAGTTCGTTCCCCGCGCGCGTCGGTCTGATGACCGGCATCTACACCAGCGCCTTGCAGGCGGGCGGGGCCTTCGGCGCCGCCGTCACGCCGGCCGTCGAACACAGCGTCGGCGGCTGGCGCCCATCGCTGGCCATCTGGGCGGCCGTCGCGCTGGCGGCCCTGCTCCTGTGGGTCCCCGCCGCCCGGCGCCATCGCGCCGATTGGGCCGCCACCGCGGCACAGACCACCAAGCGCCGCTCACTTTTGCGGAACCCGCTCGCGTGGACCGTGACGGTCTACATGGGCAGCCAGTCGTTCCTGGCCTACGTCATGATGGGCTGGCTCCCACAGATTTTCATCGACAACGGCATGGACAAGACCAGCGCCGGCGTGATGTCCGGGGTGATGTCCCTCATCGGCGTCCCGATCGCGCTCCTGCTGTCGCCGCTGGCCGCGCGCAGCACGCACCAGAGCCTGTGGAACGTCGGCCTCGGCGTGCTGGGTGTGTCCGGCACCATCGGCCTGCTGATCGCACCGATGGCGGCGCCGGTGCTGTGGAGCACGATGATCGGCATCGGGTTGAGCGCGTTCTCACTGGCGCTGACCATCATCGCGCTGCGCGCCCGCAACGCCGAGGACACCGCACAGCTCTCGGGTATGGCGCAGGGCTTCGGCTACCTGTTCGCCAGCACCGGCCCGTTCCTGTTCGGGCTGCTGCATGACGTGTCCGGCAACTGGCACGTCCCGTTCGTGTTGTTCTTCAGTGTGTACGCGGTGCAGCTGACGGCAGGCTGGTTCGCCGGGCGCAACCGCTACGTCTAGCTAGAACTGCGGCGGATAGCCCGGGTAACCGACGGGAGCGACGGGCGCCGACTGCCCGCTCTTCCACCGGCACCACGCCTGCGTCGAATTCAGGGCGGCCAGCACGCCGGTGGCGAGCGCGAACACGATCGGTATCGCGGCACTCATCACCGACAGCCCCGCCATCGCCTGCATGCCGTCGTAGCTGCCGCCGAGGGTGGAGTCAATGCTCTTGAGGATGGTCAGCGAGGCGAACAGGCCGACCACATTCGCGAGCACCACGGCCGTGCAACCGCCGATGACGATCCAGCGGCCCACCGCACGACCCAGGACCAGCAGCACGCCACCGGTGAGCAGCACGATCGCCACAATCGTCTGCACGATGGCCATGCCGGTGGTCAGGCCCATCAGCTCGGACCGGGTGTCACTCGCGTAGGAGCCGATCAGCGCGCCCAGCGTCGCGACCGCGTACCAGCTGGAGAACGCCTGGAACGCCGTCGACAGGGCGCCGAGCATGCTGAGCACCGCGGCGATGATCGCCGTCACGCCTGACGGTCCCGACGGCCCGGCGGGCACCGGCGCGCCGTAACCCATCGGCTGGGGGTACTGCGGCTGCGGCTGGGGATACTGCGGGTAGGGCACGCTCGGCGGCACGCCGGGAGCCCCGTAGGGGTTGGGCCCATACGGTTGACCCGGTGGTTGACCGGGTCCGAACTGCCCAGGCCCGAATTGCCCGGGGGGCCACTGATTCGACATCGAAACCCCTCCTTCAGCTGGGCGAACATAGCACGCCACCGCCGTTTCGGCGCCTCGTCTAGCCTCGAATCATGACCCGGGACAGCGACGCGAATCTCAAGCCACCGTGGTGGCTCAAGCCCATGAACAAGGTGATGATGGCGGTCATGCGGGTGGTCCCGATCAAGGGTCCCGTGGTGCTGACCGTGCCCGGCCGCAAGTCCGGTGAACCGCGGTCGACGCCCATCACCCCGTTCGAGGTCGACGGCGCGCGCTACGTGGTGGGCGGGTTCCCCAATGCCGACTGGGTGCGCAACGCGCGCGCCGCGGCGACCGCCACCGTCACGCAGGGCCGGCACCGTGAAGAGGTCCGGCTGTTCGAGGTACCCGCCGAAGAGGCCCGACCGCTGTTGCGGCAGTTCCCCATCCTGGTGCCGACGGGCGTCGGCTTCATGAAGAACGCCGGCCTGGTGACCGGACCCAACCCCGACGAATTCGAAGCGCTCGCCGGCCGCTGCGCGGTGTTCCGGTTCGACCCCGTCTAGAGACGAGTGTGGGGGTTGACGAGAAATTCTCGTCAACCCCCACGCTCGGGCAGCCGTCTAGATGTGCGGCGCGTTCTTGATCGGGGCGTCCTGCTGGCCGACCGTCTGGCACCACGCCAGCGCCGACGCGCGCGTCCCCGACACCTCCAGCGACGACGGATCGGCGCCCTTGCGGTCCTTGATCATCTTGTTGACCGCCTCGTTCTGCGTCTTCTCGTCGGCACCGACGAAGTCCTTGCACTTGGTGTCGCCACCCTGCACGGCCGGCGAGCATCCGACCAGCATCAGTCCGGCAATGACACCCGACACCACCACGCCTGCTGACCGCTTCATCAAGGACCTCCCTGTATTCGGGCCGCGAACGGCCGCTGTTTGTGTCGATCTAGTACCCCTGGGTGGCGCGGACCAAACACAGTCGGCTCTAAGGTCGAGGCGTGAACGCAGACAATCCGTTTGACCCGCAGCTCTGGCAGCCGGTGACCGAACTCGGTGAACTCACCGACATCACCTACCACCGTCACGTGCGCGACGGTGAGCCGCAGCCGACGGTCCGGATCGCCTTCGACCGGCCCGAGGTCCGCAACGCCTTCCGGCCGCACACCGTCGACGAGCTGTACCGCGCCCTCGACCACGCCCGGATGAGCCCTGACGTCGGCGTCATCCTGCTGACCGGCAACGGACCGTCGCCCAAGGACGGCGGCTGGGCCTTCTGCTCGGGTGGCGACCAGCGCATCCGCGGCCGCAGCGGTTACCAGTACGCGTCCGGCGAGACCGCCGAGACCGTCGACCCCGCGCGCGCCGGACGGCTGCACATCCTCGAGGTGCAGCGGCTGATCCGGTTCATGCCGAAGCCCGTGATCTGCCTGGTGAACGGCTGGGCGGCCGGCGGCGGCCACAGCCTGCACGTGGTCTGCGACTTGACCCTGGCCAGCCGCGAACATGCCCGGTTCAAGCAGACCGACGCCGACGTCGGCAGCTTCGACGGCGGCTACGGCTCGGCGTACCTGGCCCGCCAGGCCGGGCAGAAGTTCGCCCGCGAAATCTTCTTCCTGGGCCGCGCCTACGACGCCGAGACCATGCACAAGATGGGCGCCGTCAACGAGGTCGTCGACCACAAGGACCTGGAAACCGTTGCGCTGCAATGGGCTGCCGAGATCAACGGCAAGTCGCCGCAGGCCATCCGGATGCTGAAGTTCTCGTTCAACCTGATCGACGACGGTCTGGTGGGGCAGCAGATCTTCGCCGGCGAGGCCACCCGCCTGGCCTACATGACCGACGAAGCCGTCGAGGGCCGCGACGCCTTCCTGCAGAAGCGCGACCCCGACTGGAGCGAGTTCCCGCGCTACTTCTGAGTTCCGCCGGCGTCCTGTCGGTCGGGCGGACGACGGGACGCTGTGCGCTTTTCATGAGTGCGCTGTGTATCCGCTTGGGCGCGTGTCGATGCGGGATGCCTCGCGTCACACTGGGCACGTGAACGTCGGGGCACAGGCGCGGATCGGCCGCTGGGCGCTGGGGGCCCAGGGCTTCGCCCTGGGCGTCTTCGGCGGCACCGGCCTGGCCTGGTCCATGGCGAACCCGCATTTCGGCGCCGCCGGGGCACCGATCATGTGGCTGCGGGTGACGCCGCTGCACTGCTCGCTGCTGCTCGTGGTCGGCGTGCTGACCGTCTTCGCCGCTTTCGGCCGCAGCGCGGCACTGTTCAACCGCATCGCGGCCGTCGGCTGGTTCATCGTGACGGTGGTGTGCATCGCGGCCACCTCGAGCCACAGCCCGGGACCGCTGGGTTTCGACGCGCGCGACTCCGTGCTCTACACGATCCTCACCGGCTACAACGTGGCGCTGGCGGCGTGGTTCGCCTTCCCCAACCGAACCACGCCGGCAGCGCGCCCGTCCCGCCGGTCCCACCGGCGGCACTCCGACGTGATCGGATCCCGCTGACCCCTGTTAGCCTCCCGGGGTGAGCGAGCCGAGTTACTCCGACGCCGAACGCGCAGCCGTCTACCGCGTCATGTCCGAGCGCCGGGACATGCGGCACTTCACACCGAATTCCCAAGTGCCCGAAGATGTTCTGCGCCGCATCCTGGAGGCCGCGCACATGGCGCCGAGCGTCGGGCTGATGCAGCCGTGGCGCTTCCTGCGCATCACCGACCCGGCCACGCGGACCGCGATCAAGGAGCTCGTCGACGCCGAGCGGATCCAGACGGGCGAGGCCCTCGGACCGCGCGAAGCCGAGTTCCTGGCACTCAAGGTCGAGGGCATCGGTGACTGCGCGGAGCTGTTCGTGGTGGCGCTCGGTGACGATCGGGAGCGCCACATCTTCGGCCGGCGCACCATGCCGCACATGGACCTGGCGTCGGTGTCCTGCGCCATCCAGAACATGTGGCTGGCGGCCCGCGCGGAAGGCCTTGGGCTGGGCTGGGTTTCGCTGTTCGAGCCGACGGAACTGGCCGCACTGCTGAGGATGCCCGACGGGGCGGATCCGATCGCGGTGCTGTGCGTCGGCCCGGTGCCGGAGTTCCCGGACCGCCCCGAACTCGAGATCGTGGGCTGGACGACGGCGCGCCCGCTCGACGAACTCGTGTACACCGACGTCTGGCCTGTCACCGGAACGAGCTGACGGCCCGGCCCTAAGCTCAGGGGGTGAGCAAGAGTCCACTACGGCGCGTCAGCGAGAGCCTGCTGCTCGCCGGCATGCGACCGCCCCTGATCGAACGGTTGTCGGGCCACGGCGAGGTGGACCTGGCCGGGAAACGCATCGTGCTGACGGGGGCGTCGTCGGGCATCGGGGAGGCGGCCGCCGCCAAGTTCGCGCGCCTCGGCGCGACGGTCGTCATCGTCGCCCGCCGGGCCGACCTGCTGGACAAGGTGGCCGCGCGGATCACCCACAGCGGCGGCGACGCCATCGCGCGGCCGTGCGACCTGTCCGACATGGATGCCATCGACAAGCTGGTCACCGACGTGGAAGCCGAGCTGGGCGGCGTGGACATCCTGATCAACAACGCCGGCCGGTCGATCCGCCGCCCGCTGGCCGAGTCCCTGGACCGCTGGCACGACGTCGAACGCACCATGACGCTGAACTACTACTCGCCGCTGCGCCTGGTCCGCGGCTTCGCCCCCGGCATGCTCGCGCGCGGCGACGGGCACATCATCAACGTGTCCACGTGGGGTGTGATGAACGAGTCGTCGCCACTGTTCGCGGTGTACAACGCCTCCAAGTCGGCCCTGACGGCGGTGAGCCGTGTCATCGAAACCGAGTGGGGCGCAAGCGGAGTGCACTCGTCGACGCTGTTCTACCCGCTGGTGAAGACGCCGATGATCGCGCCGACCCGCGCCTTCGACGGGGTGCCCGGCCTGTCGGCCGACGAAGCCGCCGACTGGATGATCACCGCGGCCAAGACCCGCCCGGTGCGGATCGCGCCCCGGATCGCGGTGACGTCGCACGCGCTCAACAGTTTCGTCCCCGGCTTGGTCGACCAGATGATGAAACGTCGACGCGCACAACCGGCCGGGTGACGCGATGGAGATCCTGGCCAGCCGCATCCTGATCCGGCCCGTCGACTACGCGAAGTCCGTGGCCTTCTACCGCGACGCCGTCGGCCTGGCCATCGCACGCGAATACGGCGCCGGCACAGTGTTTTACGCCGGGCAGTCGCTCATTGAGCTCGCGGGCCACGGCCGTGCCGACGACGGCCCGACGGTCCCGTTCCCTGGCGCGCTGTGGCTGCAGGTGCGGGACGTCTATCAGACCCAGGCCGAACTGGAGTCCCGCGGGGTGCCGATTGCCCGTGCCGCACAACAGGAACCGTGGGGCCTGCACGAGATGCACGTCACCGATCCCGATCAGGTCACCCTGATCTTCGTCCAGGTGCCCGACACCCACCCCCTACGACGCGACACCCGGAGTTAGCACTCCGGGTGTCGCGGGTGGTGAATCTGTAGCGCGTCAGCGCGCCGGCGTCGCCAGCGGCCAGCCGACCGAGGCCAGCCGCGCGGACACCTGGTGGATGTCGTCTGCGCTGGGCTCCTGGTTGGTGACGGCTGCGATCGCGGCTTGAATCTCGGCCTCGGTGACCGGGCTCTCACCGTCGTTGGTGCGCAGGATGGACCGCGCCGCCTCGACGACCTCGTCCTCCGTGAGCGACCGCTTCAGCAGCGCCAGCACCGGGTAGTAGTCCTTGGGCGGCACGCCGTCGGGGTATCCCGCCCGCAGCCAGCGCAGGACATTCTCGAACAATCCGTTGGATTCAGTCATTGTCCGTCAGCTCACTTCTTCAGAAAGGGGAACAGGTCGACGCCGGTGTGGTGGATGATCGTGGACCGGGTGATCCACAGGATCGCGAGCAGGACCACCGCTCCGACCAGCACGAACAGCGCGAGACCCAGGAACTTGAGGATCGGGTTGGGGGCCGCGACCGTCCCGTCGGAGTGCTCGCCGCCGGCGCCGTTGGAGTAGGCGACCAGGCCGCCCGCGAACACCGCGGGGAGTCCGGCACCGAGGACCAGGCCCACGACGAGGACCTTGAGGATGGCTTCCACGTAATTCATCTGTGAGTCCTTCTGCTTGGTTCTCGGGGAATCAGACGCCGGCGGATTCGGGCGACTTGGCGGCAGCCTCACGGACATCGGCGGGCACCACGGAGTTGGTCGACGCGTCCCAATCGGCGTTGACGTTGTTGTGGTCGACCTTCTGCTGCTGCGCACGCCAGTACATGAAGCCCGACAGCGCGACCAGGATGACGAAGATCGTGCCGTCGCCGACCAGCGCGGAACCGGTGGCGGACTTCAGGCCGTAGGACAGCCAGTACGACAGGGCACCGACCAGAGCGGCGGCCGGCAGCGTGATCAGCCAGGCCATGGCCATGCGGCCGGCGACGGCCCAGCGGACCGAGGCGCCCGGCTTGCCGACGCCGCTGCCCAGGATCGAACCGGTGGCGACGTGGGTGGTCGACAGCGCCATACCGGCGGCGCTGGAGCTCAGGATGATCGCGGCCGACGAGGCCTCGGCGGCCAGGCCCTGCGGGGACTCGATCTCGACGAGGCCCTTGCCCAGGGTACGGATGACGCGCCAGCCGCCGATGTAGGTGCCCAGGCCGATGGCCAGGGCGCAGGAGGCGATGATCCAGAACGGCAGGCCGTCCTTCTTCACGTCGCCGGTCAGGTGGCCGGTGGTGATGAGGGCCAGCGCGATGACGCCCATGGTCTTCTGCGCGTCGTTGGTGCCGTGCGACAGCGCGACGAGCGACGCGGTGGCGATCTGGCCCCAGCGGAAGCCTTCCTCGCGGCGCTTCTTGATGACGTTGCGCGTGATCCGGTACACCAGCCAGGTGCCGACAGCGGCGACGAGGCCCGCGATGAACGGCGCGGCGACGGCCGGGATCAGGACCTTCTGGATGACACCGGTCCAGTTGATGCCGGCGGTGCCGAGCGCGGCCAGGCCGGCCCCGATCAGTCCGCCGAAGAGCGCGTGCGACGAGCTGGAAGGGATGCCGAACAGCCAGGTGAGGAGGTTCCACAGGATGCCGCCGATGAGGCCGGCGAAGATGATGGTGAGTCCGGTCGACGCGTCGATGGACTTCAGCAGGTGCCCGGACTTACTGTCCTGAATCTTCAGCACCGAGGTGGTGACGGTGACGGCGACCTCGACTGACAGGAACGCGCCGACCAAGTTGAGGACGCCGGCCAGCAGCACGGCGGTCTTGGGCTTCAGCGCGCCTGTGGCGATCGAGGTCGCCATGGCATTACCGGTATCGTGAAATCCATTCGTGAAGTCAAAAGCCAGTGCTGTTGCGATCAACAGCACCAGGATGACCAACTCTGCGCTCATGGCGCTCATTCTGGTGTAACGGCAGCGTTTTTGACCAGTTACAGAAGTCCCCGATCTTGACCGCGACCTGGGTGTTTTCGACTCTCGCAGAGGTGTTCATGGAGTGTTCACCTGTTAGCTTCGTCTAATTAGTCTGGCAAAGTGCTGCGCGCGGCGCCGGGGGCTACGGTGGCGATATGCCCACGTCACAGCATGGGCATAGGATTCGGTGCGCAATTTCGGGGCACGCAGCGCACAGCTGGGCCGCCCCTCTTCCCGAGATCAGGAGGTGACGCCATGAACTCGTTTCTCACCAAGATCGTGGCGTGGCTGCAAGCCGGGTATCCCGACGGCATCCCCGCCACCGACCGGGTGCCGCTCCTCGCCCTGCTGTCCCGGCGCCTGACCAACGACGAGGTGAAGTCGGTCGCGCGCGGTTTGATGAACCGCGGCGAATTCGACCACATCGACATCGGCGTCCTGATCACCCGCATCACCGACGAGCTGCCCCGCGCCGAGGACGTCGAGCGCGTGCGAGCGCGGTTGGCGGCCAAGGGCTGGCCACTCGACGACCCCCGCGATCCGGCCGACGGCGGGCCTGCCGACGGAGGCACGCCATAGGCGTTCTACGTCCGGTCGCCGTCGGGTCCGGCGCGGCGGCCCTCGCCCTCATGCCCGAGTTGGCGCGCGCCCTCGACGGCGCCGGCGCACTGTTGCCGGTACCGGCCGACGACGACCGTCAGGCCGCACTGCTCACCGAGACGTTGCGCAGCGGCGAGCCCGTCGACGACGACGTGGCACTGGTGGTCTCGACGTCTGGTTCCACCGGAATCCCCAAGGGCGCCTTGCTTTCCGCCTCCGCGTTGCACGCCAGCGCCGACGCCACGCACGACCGGCTCGGCGGCCCGGGCCGCTGGCTGCTGGCGCTGCCCGCCTACCACGTAGCCGGCGTGCAGGTGCTGGTGCGGAGCCTGCGGGCCGGGACCACGCCCGTCGCCCTGGACCCGGGTTTCGACGTCAGCGAATTACCTTCCGCCGTCAGCGCTTTGGGCCCGGGACGGCGTTACACGTCCCTGGTTTCGGTGCAGCTGGCCAAGATCCTGGCCGATGCCGCCGCGACCGCGGCCCTCGCCGAACTGGACGCTGTCCTGATCGGAGGTGGCCCCATGCCCGCGGGCCTCGGCGAAAAGGCCGCGGCCGCAGGCATTTCCGTGGTCCGCACCTACGGGATGAGCGAAACCTGCGGCGGCTGCGTCTATGACGGAACACCGCTGGCCGGCGTCCGGCTGCGGGTCGACGACACCGGCCGCGTCGCCCTGGGCGGCCCCACACTGGCCTCGGGTTACCGCAATCCCGTCGACCCGTCGCCGTTCGTGGACGGCTGGTTCGTCACCGATGACATTGGCGCCGTGGATGATTCGGGCGTCCTGCGGGTGCTGGGCCGGGTCGACGACGCCATCGCGACGGGTGGGCTGAAAGTGCTGCCCGCGCTCGTCGAGTCGGCGCTGGCCGGCCATCCGGCCATCGCCGAATGCGCGGTGTTCGGCGTACCCGATGACCGGCTGGGCCAGCGGGTGGCCGTCGCCGTCGTTCTCCAGCCGGGCGCGGCCGCCCCCACCGTCGCTGACCTGCGGGAACACGTCAGCACCACGCTGGCCGCCACCGCCGCGCCACGTGAGGTGCACGTGGTGGCCGAACTCCCCCGCCGCGGGATCGGCAAGCTGGACCGGCGGGCATTGACGCTGCGGTACCAGAAAAAGCCCTGATCGGCCCGTGATGCCGGTCACAGCACCGGCGCTTGATTCGGTGGCGGGCCCGGCTCTCTGGGACCCTGGAACGCGGACCGGAAGAGTTGGAGTTTCCATGCCTGCCCACAGACAGCCTGACAACCACCCTGCGGTGACCGCCCTGACCTGGTCGGGAGGCGTGCTGGCCTGGCTCGTCGCCGCCGCCGTCGCGACCCCGTCCACCGGTCTGCCACTGGCCGTCGTGCTGCCCGTGACCCTGATTTTCGGTGCGCTGGTGGTCGTGGCCATCCGCAGCACCGTCGCCAGCGCCCGCGGCACTGCCGGCCGGGTGGCCCTGGCCGTTGCGATCGGCCTCCTGGTCGGGGAACTGGCCGCGATGACCCTGTTCAGCAATGCCATCACCCAGCGCATGGACGCCGAGGCCGCGGCCCGCGCCGCGAGCACGCCGGCGGTGGCCGCTGCGCAGGGTCAGCTGAATGCGCTGCGCGCCAACCGCGGCACACTGGACGCGGCCGTCGACTCCGCCCGCCAGCGCCGTGACGATGCCCAGGTCGTGGCCCGCTGCGAGTACCACCCGACGCCGGCCTGCGCCCAGCAGCCGGTCACCGGGGTGCCCGGTGACGGTCAGATCACCCAGAACACCCAGGACATCCTCGAACACGACCAGCGTGAGCTCGATGCCGCGCTGGCGACGCGCAACGAGCAGGCCCCGAGCCTCGACGCGCGGATCGCCGGTGCCGAGCACGCCGTCACGGCCGCGCGCGACGCGGCCGGCGCCGGCGCGGACCGCGGCTTCGGCGCCCGGTGGGTCGCGATGAACGGCTACACCGTCGAGACGCCCGCCGCTCTGGTGGCGCGCATCGCCGTGATCGGCGTCTGCGTCCTGCTGTACCTGCTGCCGATGCTGCTGCACGCCCGGCAGGACCGGACCCTGCGCGAGCGCCACGACGAGTCCCGGCTGCGGGCCGAGCTGCGCGCCGAGACCGCCATCGCCGTCAAGCAGGCCGAGGTGCGGGCCGAAGCCGAGATCCTGAAGGCCGAACACCAGCTGGCCGCCATGCGCCTGGCCCTGGAAACCGACGCCGAGATCAACCGCGAATACCACCGCCAGCGGGTCGCCGAGGCCCTGACCGGTGAGCCGGCACAGCCCGCGCTCGCGGGTCCGACGGCCGAGGTGCTGCGGCCCACAGATGCGCAGCCGCAGCCCATGTACTCGGACTGGGACGAACTCATGGCATTCCCGGACCCGCAACGCCGTTCATTGAGCGCCGCGCCGCCCGCACCGGAGCCCGAACCCGCCGGCGCGCCGGCCGAACCGATCGCCACGGCCGAACTCGTCCCGGTCGGCGACAAACCCGCCGAGAACCTGCCGGTGCCCGCGACGTCGCAGCCCGCCGGTGGCCTGACGCTGCCGCAGCTGCCCGACCTCACCAAGGTGGCGGCCCGCCTGCTGCGTCCGCTGGTGGCTCCCGTGGCACCGGTGGTGGACCGCGTCATCGACACCTCGGTGCAGCAGCTGCGCTCGGCGCAGAAGGTCATCGAGGAGTTCGAGGAGATCACCTTCACGCTGCGCCGGACGTCCCGGACGACGGTGACCGAGAACGAGCACGAGCAGTCGTCGGGTCCACGCGCCGCGGACCAGGGGCCGGCGCCGGGGCCGAGTCAGGGCGTGCATCCGCGCGTCGAACCCCAGTGGGCCGCACCGCAGATGAACGCGACGTTCGCACCGACCACACCGCTGCGGGGCGTCGACCACCACACCGCGCTCAGCGGTGCCGACACCACGATCATCGACGCCGCCGACGAGCGTCGTCAGCTCAAGGAAGGCCGCCGCGCCATCGAGCCGTAGCCGCGGAGAACCGCTCTGTGCGGCACCGTCGATCCGGAGCTGTCGCGAAACGCGACATTGTCAGCCGATGCTGACAGTTTCAGATCGCAAGTGCCGCGGAGAGAGCCCACACGTCCGCTCCACGCCCTGATCGCACATCGGTAGGCTGCCCGGAAGTACGTCACTTCAATCACGGGCACTGACAGTCGTCCTCATTGAAAGCAGGGACGTTCTCAGGACGCCGGAGGTCCCTGGGGTCAATCTCCAACGGTAGATCGCCATCACGATTGAACCCAGGCACTGTCGGCCACGTCTTGTGCGGGCGACTAATTTCCCCACCAATGGCCGTCGCCGCGCCCCAGCCCCTAGGGCAACGAGCGGTTCAGGCGGTCCGTGGCGGCGAGATAGTCCTCGATGAACTCGCGGACGACCTCGCGGGCGGGCTTGACCTTGTTCATCAGGCCGACGCCCTGGCCGACGAAGTAGGTCGCCAGCTGCTGGGCGCCCGGATGCCCCTGCTCGGCCAGCCTGTCGATGCGCCGGATCACCGGTTCGCTCAGCATGTTCTGCAGCGGCAACGGAAGCGGCTTGCGGCCACCGGCATTCGGTGCCCAGGCATCCGTCCAGTCCGAAACGAGTTGACGCGCAGGCTTTCCGGTACGACCCGCAGACCGCACGGTGTCCCGCGACGTGGCGGCCAGCATCTTCTGCTTGGTGGCCGGCGCGGTCTCGGCCTCCTCGGTGGTCAGCCACACCGAACCGGTCCAGGCCCCGGCCGCGCCCAGCGCGACCGCCGCGGCCATCTGCCGGCCGGTGACGATGCCGCCCGCCGCCAGCACCGGAACCGAATCATCAATGGCCTCAATCACTTCCGGCACGACGACGAGCGTCGACACCTCGCCGCAGTGCCCGCCGGCCTCGGTGCCCTGCGCGACGATGACGTCCACCCCGGCCGCCACCTGCTTGATCGCGTGCTCCTTGGCGCCGACGAGCGCGGCGACCGGAATCCCCCGCTCGCGGCCGGCCTCGATCATGTAATCCGGCGGTACCCCAAGGGCGTTGGCGATCAGTTTGATGGGATGACTCAACGCCACGTCGAGCAGGTCATGCCCGGTGTTGCCGGACAGCACCGAGCCGCCGGTGCGGACGCGTTCCTCGGGCTCGATGCCGTGGTCGATGAGCAGCTGGGTGACGAATTCCCGGTATTCCGAAGGGATTCGGTCGGCCAGCTGGCCGTCGGACAGATTCTCGCCCTTGCCCTCGAATTTCGCCGGCACGATGATGTCCGCGCCGTAGGGCCGGCCGCCGACGTGGTCGTCGATCCAGGCAAGTTCCCGGTCGAGCTGCTCGGGCGTGTACGCCGTCGCGCCGAGCACACCGAAACCGCCGGCGTTGGTGACCGCGGCGACCACGTCGCGGCAATGACTGAAGGCGAAGAGCGGGAAGTCGATGCCGAGCTGTTCGCAGATGCGGGAAGTCACCCCGTCAGTTTTGCCACCCCGACTTGACGGGTGTCAAGAGCTGGTCCGATCAGGGCAGTTCAAACGGCAGCGTCACCCCGGCATGGGCCAGGCAGTGGGTGCAGGTCCGGTCGGCGGGGACGGTCGAAAGGGCCTGTTGCACCAGCGCCTTGAACATCGGGATGTTCCGCTCGAACTCCGCGAACACGTCGACAGTGGTGACGCCGGCCCCGGCCTCGATGCCCGCGTCCAGATCGGTCACCAAAGCGATTGCCGCATAACATATTTCGAGTTCACGGGCCAGCACCGCCTCGGGGTAGCCGGTCATGTTCACCAACGTGAACCCCTGGGTCGCGAACCACTGGCTCTCGGCGCGGGTGGAGAAGCGCGGCCCCTGGATGACCACCATGGTGCCGCCGTCGATGACGCCCGGTTGCTCGGCCGCCACGGCGCGCAGCGTCGGACAGTACGGATCGGCGAAGCCGACGTGGATGCCGCCGGCGTCGAAGTAGGTGTCCTCGCGGCCGCGGGTGCGGTCCACCAGTTGATCCGGCACGACCACGGCACCGGGGCCGAGGTCGGCGGTCAGGCTGCCGACGGCACACGGGGCGAAAATCCGCCGCACCCCGAGCTTGCGCAGCGCCCACATGTTGGCCCGGTAGGGCACCGTGTGCGGCGAGTACTCGTGCTTCAGCCCGTGCCGCGGCAGGAACGCCACCTCGTGCCCGCCGACGGCCCCGATGGTGATCGGCGCACTCGGCGCGCCGTAGGGCGTGTCGACGCTGACGGTGCGCGCATCGTCCCCGAAGAACGTGTAGAAACCGCTACCGCCGATGACTCCCAGCATCCAACGACTACTCGGCGTCGGTCTTGGGAGCTTCCGCTGCCTCCGGCGTCACCGCCGTGACGGACGTCGGCGCGGGCACGTCCGCGGCCGCCTCGTCGGTGTCCTCGATGTCGTCCTGGTCGAGTTCCAGTTCCGCGCGGGCGCGCCGGGCGCCGTCACGGATCTCGAATGCGTCGGTGGCCAGGGCGCCGATGGAGCTCGCGACGTCCTTGACGGCGGTGACGACGATGTTCATGACCTCGCCGACCGTGCCCGCGACGGCTTCGACGGATTCCTGCACGACGTCTTTGCGAATCTCGTTCTTGCTGAGCCGATCCTTCATGCCGATAAGTGTAGGGGCGTGGGACGATTGCGCGCGTGGCCAGTCTTTCGCAGTGGATAGAGGGCGCCCGACCGCGGACCCTCCCGAATGCCGTCGCTCCCGTGCTGGCAGGTACCGGTGCCGCCGCCTGGGTCGGCGGTGAGGTGTGGTGGAAAGCGGCTCTGGCCCTTGTGGTTTCGATTTCGCTGATCATCGGCGTCAACTACGCCAACGACTACTCCGACGGCATCCGCGGCACCGATGACGACCGGTCCGGGCCGGTCCGGCTGGTCGGCGCCAAGCTGGCGTCACCGCAGGCGGTGCTGGCGGCGGCCGTGATCAGCCTGTCGATCGGCGCCGGTGCCGGCCTGGCGCTGGCCCTGGTGAGTCAGCCGTGGCTGATCGCCGTGGGCGCGGCGTGTATCGCCGGCGCCTGGCTGTACACCGGTGGCACCAACCCCTACGGCTATCGCGGACTCGGCGAGGTTGCGGTGTTCGTGTTCTTCGGGCTGGTTGCCGTGCTGGGCACGCAGTACACGCAGGCCCTGCGGGTCGACTGGGTGGGACTCGTGCTCGCCCTCGCGGTCGGGTCGTTGTCGTCGGCGGTGTTGGTGGCCAACAACCTGCGCGATATCCCGACCGATCAGGTGTCCGGCAAGATCACGCTCGCGGTGCGGCTCGGCGATGCCCGCACCCGGCAGTTGTTCCAGGTGCTGACGCTGCTGCCGTTCGTGCTGACCGCGGTCCTGACGCTCGCGACCCCGTGGTGCCTGGTCGGCTTCGCGGCGGCGCCGCTGGCGGTCCGCGCGGCCAAGCCGGTGCGCTCCGGGCTCGGCGGGCGCGAGCTGATCCCCGTGCTCAAGGACACCGGACTGACGATGCTGGTGTGGGCCGCCCTGATCACTGCCGTGCTCGTGGTGATCAAGCCCTAGCGCGATCGGCGTCAGTCGCCGGCGGAGTCCTCGCCGTGCAGCCGGGCCTGCAACTGCTCGCGCTCGGCACGACGGCGCTCGTCCACGGCGGCGATCCCGGCGGTGGCCCGGCGGCGCAGCGGCGCGAACAGCCAGATACCCAGCGGCATGCCGAGAACCAGCGCGAACAGCAGCGCCACCATGGCGGGGAAATCACGGATACCCAGCAACGCGACGACACCGAAGATCGCGCCGGCAATCGCCGCTACCAGCAGCAGGCGAGCGAGCGCGTAGAGAAAAACGTCGAGCAGCAAACGTGGCATGGACGGGGTGGCGGGCGCATCAGACACCGCACGAGTTTACCGACGGACGCGTATATTCGAATAAAGGAGGTTTTACGTGCAGTTCCTGCTCCTGATCACGCTGCTGGCGCTGTTGGCCTATGTCGGCTGGCGTGCCACCCGCGCCACCGCCGCGCGCCCGACCACGCGCGTCATCGGCCCGGACGACGATCCGGAATTCCTGCGCCGGCTCGGTTCCTAGCGACGCGCTACAGCGACAGCGGAAATCCGTCGGCGACTGCCACGGCCAATTCCAGCAACGCATCCCTGGTGTCCGGCCGGAGCCGGCCCAGACTGATCTCGGCCCCCTCCTCCAGATGCGGATCGAACGGCACCACCTGAACTGCCCGGCACCGGCGACCGAAATGGTCGACCACCTTGCGCAGATCGACCTTGCCGGACCGCGGACGCACCGCGTTGACCACCGCGACGGCGTTGCGCACCAGCTCCTGATGACCGTGGGCATCGAGCCAGTCGAGCGTCGCGGCGGCGCTGCGGGCCCCGTCGACCGAGCCCGAGCTGATCACGACGAGCACGTCGGCATGCGCGAGCACCGCACCCATGGCCGAATGCAGCATGCCGGTGCCGCAGTCCGTGAGCACCAGGCGGTAGTACGGCTCCAGCACCGCCAGGGTGCGGGCGTAGTCCTCGGAACTGAACGCCTCCGACACCGCCGGGTCGCTCTCCGAGGCCAGCACCTCGAGTTCGCTCTCGCCGCGCGAGGTGTAGTTGCGGACGTCGCTGTAGCTGGAGATGCCCTCGGCGTCGCGCAGGAGATGGCGGACAGTCGCCGGCGTCTCCAGCGGCACCTTCTGGCTGAGCGTGCCCCGGTCCGGGTTCGCGTCCACCGCGATGACCCGGTCGCCGCGGATCGACGCGAACGTCGCACCCAGCGTCGCGGTGATGGTCGTCTTACCGACGCCGCCCTTCAGGGACAGCACCGCGATCCGGTAGCAGTCCCGCAGCGGGCGGTTGATCTGTGCGGTCAACCGGGCGCGGTGCAGGGTCTTGGGGCTGTCGCCGGGGTTGACCAGCGTTCCCGTCGCGAAGTACAGCGCCTTGCGCCAGCCGGACGACGGCGCACGGCTCGGCCGGCTCAGCAGTGCGACCGTGGCGGGGTCCAGACTCCGCGGCTTCGTCGGCGTCGGCGCCACGACAGGGGTCACCGCATGCGCGATGACGATGCGGGCCTCCGGCGCCGCGGTGGGCGTGACGGCGGCAACGGGATCGGCCGGGTCCTTGAACCGGCCCTGGGCGCGGAACGAGGTCAAGCTCAGCCGACCCCTGCGTACGAGTGCAGGCCGACGGTCACCAGGTTGATGAAGAACAGGTTGAACACCATCGCGACGAAACCGACGACGTTGATCCACGCCGCCTTCTTGTCCCGCCAGCCAGCGGTCGACCTGGCGTGCAGGTACGCGGCGTAGACGACCCAGGCGACGAACGACACCGTCTCCTTGGGGTCCCAGCCCCAGTAGCGGCCCCACGCCTCCTCGGCCCAGATGGCGCCGAAGATGACGCCGAACCCGAAGATCGGGAACGCGAAGATGGTGGTGCGGTAGGCGATGCGGTCCAGGGTCTGGGCGTCGGGCAGGCGCTGGATCATCCGCCCGAAGCCATTGTCCTGAAGGGCCAGCGGCGACATCTTCAGCAGGAACAGGATGCTGGCCACCCCGGCGACCAGGAACACGCCCGAACCCAGGCTCACGACCGAGACGTGGATGGGCAGCCAGTACGACTGCAGCGCGGGCATCACCGGTGCGGCGTTGGTGTACAGGTACTTGACCGACACTGCCAGCAGGATCAGTTCGGGCACCAGGACGAAGACCCACAGCGCCCGGTATTGCGGCTTGCGCAGCACGATCGAGGCGGCGACCAACCCACAGAAACTGGTGAGGTTGATGAACTCGTACATGTTGCCCCACGGCACCCGCATGGTGGCGAGGCCGCGCAGCACGATGCACACGAACAGCATCGCGATGCCGACATACACCAACGCGAGGCCAACCCGACCGATCCGCTCGTCAACCGTCCGATTGGGTTCGTCGACGATCACACCGGGGGTGGCGCTGTTCGCACCTACGCCCGCGCCGACCAGCTCCCGGGTCTCGACCTTGCGGCCGCGGCTCGACGCCAGCTCGACGGCCAGCAGAACGAAAGCCAGGCACAGCACCGTCCAGGAACTGAAGAACGCCCAGTCCGAATACCGGGCCAGATCGATGTCGATGTGCTCTGTGTTCATCGCTTGTCCTCAATCAACCGCTCAGTGAGCTTCTCGAACTCGTCGCCCCACCCCGAGTTGTCCGTGCGGGCCAGGCCGCCGAGCTCGACGTTGACGGTACCCGGCCCGGCCGACACGATCCGAATCCAAACCCGGCGACGGCGCACCACCAACGACACCAGCAGCCCGGCCATCATCGTCAGCGCGAACACCAGCACCCATACCTGCGCCGGGTCATGCGACACCTGCACGTTGATGAACGGCACCGCGCCGTCGAACTTGATGACGGTGCCGTCGTCCAGCTTGGTCTGCTCGCCGGCCTTCAGGTTGACGCGCGCCTGCTTGGTGAGCCGCTTCTGCTCGATCAATCGGGGGTCGAGCGAGAACAGCGACTGCGGGCGGCCGCTGTCGAGCCCGGTGTCGCCGCGGTAGATGTCGATGGCCACCGCGGGCGCGTTCATCGCCGGGAAGCTCGAGGACAGCAGCTTGCCATCGAGTTCGGCGGTCGGGGCGAACAGCCCCTGGATGGCGATCTGGTGCTTGCGCCGCTCGCGGTCGTCGGGATAGCTGCCGCCCGGCGGGTCGATGCGCGCGACGCCCGAGGACAGCAACGTCAGCGCGTTCTCGGGCTTCCACTGCACCGTCGACGTACGCGTCTGCCCATTCGGGAACGTGACGGTGAACGTCGGCGCGTAGCCGTGGCCCTGCAGGTAGATGCGCTCGCCGCCGATGCGCAGCGGGTGGTTGACCTCCAGCCGGTACGGCCGCCAGGTACCGCTGACGAGGTCGGCGCCGTCCTGGTAGTCGATATTCGCCGCGAAGGCCGTGGCCTGCCCGCTGGGCAGGTACCGGGCGTCGAAGTCGTGTACGCGCAGGCAGCTGGGGTGCAGCGACGTGCCGTCGACGACGTTGCCGGCACGGAACGAGTCGAACGCGGCCGGCGACGCCGAGCAGAACCCGGGCCCGCCGTCGGCGATGACGATGACGTTGCCCTCGTAACCGAACATCTTGCCGAACGCGATGGCCACCAGCAGGCCCAGCAGCGAGAAGTGGAAGACGATGTTGCCGAACTCGCGCAGGTAGCCCTTCTCTGCCGAAATCTCGCGCGCGCCGTCGTCCAGTGTGCGGGTGGTCTGGCGCCAGCCCTTGAGCCGGGCGGCCATCCGGTCGGCGACGGCGTCGGGCTCGCCGGGGACGGCGGCTTCGGCGTGCTTGGGCAGCCGTGCCAGGTTCCGCGGCGCGGGTACCGGCACGGCGCGCAGGCTGCGGACGTGCTCGATCATGCGCGGCGTCAGACAGCCCACGAGCGAGATGAACAGCAGCACGTAGATCGAGGTGAACCAGAAGCTCGAGAACACCGAGAACGCCTGCACCTTGTCGAGCCACGGCCCGATCGTCGGATGCTGCGCCAGGTACTCGTCGACCTTGCCGGCGTTGAGCGAACGCTGCGGCAGCAGCGCGCCCGGGATGGCGCCAAGCGCCAGCAGGAACAGCAGCACCAGCGCGGTGCCCATCGACGTCAGCGTCCGCCAGGTGTTGCGGAACAGCGCGAAAACCCGTGCCATCAGATCGGGAGCCTCACGTTGCTGACGAAGGCGTCGCGCACCCACGAGGTGAAGTCGTTCCACACGCCCGTGACGAGCGCGGTGCCGACGACGATCAGCAGCAGACCGCCGAAAATCTGGATGGCGCGGGTGTGCCGGCGCAGCCAGCCCAGACCCTGCACCGCGCGGGCCGACCCGAAGGCCAACAGCACGAACGGAATTCCGAGACCCAGGCAGTACGCGATCACCAGCGCGACGCCGCGGGCGACGCTGGCGCCGTCACTGGCCGAGGCCACCGCGATGACGCCGGTGAGCGTCGGCCCCAGGCACGGCGTCCACCCCAGCCCGAACACCGCACCCAGCAAGGGCGCGCCGACGACCGTCGACACCTGGCGCGGCGTGAACCGCACCTGACGCTGCAACGCCGGCACCAGCCCGATGAACACCAGGCCCATCAGCACCGTGATGACGCCGCCGATGCGTTGCAGCAGAAGCTGATTGGCGATGAGCGTCGTGGTCAGGCCGAGCACGGCGACGGCGCCCATGAGGAACACCGCGGTGAAGCCCGCGACGAACAGCGCCGCCGCGCCTGCCACGCGCCAGCGCGCGGTACGCACTTTTGTTGTCCCCTCAGCGTCATCCACACCGACCACCGCAGCCAGATACGACAGGTACCCGGGCACCAGCGGCACCACGCACGGCGAGGCGAACGACACCAGTCCGGCCAGCACGCTCACCCCGAGGGCCACCAACAGCGGTCCCGCGGCGGCGGTTTCGGCGAAGCCGGTCATGCCTTGGCCTCTTTGGCGAGCCGCTCGACGACGGGCTTGAGATCGTCGGCCAGCAGTTCCCGCAGGAACACCGCGGCCACCCGGTGCTGACGGTCGAGCACCAGCGTCGACGGGATGACCGTCGTCGGGTACTTGCCGCCGAACGCGATCATGGTGCGCATCGCCGGGTCGTAGATGGACGGGAAGGTCACCTTGTGGTCGACGACGAAGTCGACGGCGGCCTGCCGGTTGTTGTCGCGTACGTCGATGCCGAGGAACGCGACGCCCAGCGCCTTGGTCTGCTCGTACACCTTCTCCAGCTCGGCGATCTCCGAGCGGCACGGGCCACACCACTGACCCCACACGTTGATCACCACGACCTGGCCGGAAAAGTCTTCCAGGGACAAGGTTTTCGACGGATCCGTGAGCGACGGACCGCGCACCGCACCCGGCTTGCCGCGGCTCGCCGGCGGGTCGTAGAAGATGTCGGTCTTGCCGCCCGGCGCCACGAACTCGAAGGTGCCGCCCTGCGCGACGGCGTCGTCACCGGTGGAGCAGCCGACGAGCAGCACGGCCGTCGTCAGGACGGCCGCCATCACTGCCCCGGCACGGGCCACCAGCGAAGTCACTGTCCGGCCAGCTCCGAATATCCCCAGCCGACCATCTGGTCGCCATGGAAGTAGAACGACGTCACCGACGCCAGGTTGCACATCCGCTTGGTCGGGAAGTGGTGCAGGTTCTTGCCGAGCATCGCGCGGCGCAGCGTCTCGACCGGCAGCTGATGGCTGACGCACACCGCCTCGTGCCCCATGCCCTTGATCCGGGCGCGGTCCACGGCGGCCGTCATGCGCGCCGCGATGTGCTTGTACGGCTCGCCCCACGACGGGGTCTTGGGGTCGCGCAGGTGCCACCAGTTCCGCGGGTCGCGCAGGGCGCCGTCACCCGGCGAGACCCGTTGTCCCTCAAATACGTTCGTCGACTCGATGAGCTCGGGATCGGTGTCGATGGGCAGGCCGTGCCGGGCCGCGATGGGCGTCGCGGTCTCCTGCGCGCGTTCCAGCGGCGAGGCCACGACGTAGACGATGTCGCGCTCGGCCAGCCAGCCGGCGACGGCCGCGGCCTGTGCCTGCCCACGCTCCGAAAGGTGAAAATTGGGCTTGCGGCCGTAGAGGATCTTGTCCGGGTTGTGGACCTCGCCGTGCCGCATCACGTGCACGATCGTCTTGTCGGTCATGCGGGCTCCTGAGCTTGGGCGGCGGCCTGCGCGGCAGGGGGCAGCGCGTCGGCGATCCGGTCGAACGCAGCGTCGTCGAGTGCGGCCGAGACGAACCAGGTTTCGAAGGCACTGCACGGCGGGTAGATCCCGGCGTCGAGCAGGGCGTGGAAGAACGCCGGGTAGCGCCAGGTCTCGGTCGCCTTGGCGGATGCGAAGTCGGTGACGGGCGCGTCGCCGAAGAACACCGTCAGGAAGTTTCCGGCACGCGAAATCCGGTGCGCCACAGAGGCTTCGGTGAGCGCGTCGGACAGCAGCCCGGACAGCCGGTCGGCGTTGGCATCGAGGGCACGGTAGACGGCGTCGTCGGCGGCGCGCAGCGTGGCCAGGCCCGCGGCCATAGCGACCGGGTTCCCCGCCAGCGTCCCGGCCTGGTAAACGGGGCCCAGCGGGGCGAGGCGTTCCATCACCTCGGCGCGGCCACCGAACGCGGCGGCCGGCAGGCCACCGCTCATCACCTTGCCGAACGTGAACAGGTCGGCGGCGACGGGATCGAGTCCGTACCAGCCGCCACGGCTGACGCGGAAGCCCGTCATCACCTCGTCGATGATGAGCAGCGCGCCGTGCTCGGCGGTGATCTGCCGCAGCGCGGCGTTGTAGCCCGCGGCCGGCGGGACGGTGCCCATGTTGCCGGGGCTGGCCTCGGTGATGACGCAGGCGATCTGGTCACCGGCCGCGGCGAAGGCCTGGCGCACCGCCTCGACGTCGTTGTACGGCAGCACGATGGTGTCGGCGGCGGCCGCCCCGGTGACGCCCGGCGACGACGGCAGCCCCAGCGTCGCGATGCCGGAGCCGGCGTCGGCCAGCAGGGCGTCGCTGTGGCCGTGGTAGCAGCCGGAGAACTTGATGATCTTGGGCCGGCCGGTGAAGCCGCGGGCCAGCCGGATGGCACTCATGGTGGCCTCGGTGCCCGAGTTCACGAAGCGGATGCGCTCGACGGGCGCGACCCGGTCGATGATCTCGCGCGCCAGCTCGGTCTCGGCGGGCGTCGGGGCGCCGAACGACAGGCCGTTGACGGCCGTGGTCTGCACCGCTTCGACGACGGCCGGGTGGGCGTGGCCCAGGATCATCGGCCCCCACGAGCACACCAGGTCGACGTACCGGTTGCCGTCGGCGTCGGTCAGCCAGTAGCCGCCCGCCGAGGTGATGAAACGAGGGGTACCGCCGACCGAGCTGAAGGCCCGCACAGGCGAGTTGACCCCGCCGGGGATCACGGTCGACGCGTCGGCGAACAGTTTCGCGGAGACGTCGGTAGAGCGCATGGCCACCAGTGTCCCAGCCGCGCGCGAATGGACCAACTACAGGGTGTAGGAGCTGGCTCACGTTGGCGTGGGTTCGGGGCCGGTGACAGCCGAGATGGGCGAAATGGTCGCTCGACAGGACGCCCGAGCAGCCAATTGGTCAATGTCGACAGCGGGCAACCCACGGGCTACCCCACCAGCCACACGGGCCACTCCTGTGAGGCTCTCCCCCGACACCTTTCGCCCGGAGCCGTCAACTTTCCTTGACGTCAAGGAAAGTTGACGGGCTGAGATCGCACGTGTCATCAGAGATACGACACGCCTGAGCCGACACGCCGACGTCTCCCCCAACGTGCCGCCAGAGCGCCAGAACAGCCGGGAAGGCGATCTGTGTGCACCGTCGCGGTACGTCCGCTAGTTCTGCGGCGTCAGCTTGAAGACCGGGTGGTCGGCGTCGTCGGGCAGCTCGCGCCAGTACTGCTCGACGACCTTGCCCGCCAGCGGCCGGTACGCCGCGATGATCGGCGCCCGGTCCGCGACCGGTACCTCACTGGCCAGGTAGTTCTTCTTGCCGAGCGCCACCACCGGGTTCTCCCGGACGTTCTTCACCCACGCCGATTCACCACGCGTCGACACCAGGTACTTCACCCCGTCGACCGTCGGCACCACGACCGGGATGCGCTGCGGCAGATGGTTGGAGCTGCGGGTGACCGTCAGCGTCTGGCTGCCACCGATACCGGTCAGCCGCGCGATCGGGTTGAAGACATGGACGACGAACCACGGCGGCTTGAGGTAGGCCATGCGCCAAAGCGTATGGCTATACGGCGCTCAGCGCATCGTCCAGAATGTCCAGCCCGCGCTTGGCGTCGTCGATGCTGATGTTGCACGGCGGCACCAGGTGAAAGCGGTTGTAGTTCATGAACAGCAGCAGGCCGTTCTGCTTGGCCCGCGCGTTGATGGCGCCCATCTCGGGCGACGACCCGCCGTACGGCGCCAGCGGCTCCTTGGTGGCGCGGTCCTTGACCAGCTCGACGGCCCAGAACACGCCCAGACCGCGGACGTCACCGATGATGTCGTGCTTGTCGGCCAGCGCCGCGAGGCCCGGGCCGAACACGTCGGTGCCGATCAGCTCGGCGTTCTCGACGATCTTCTCGTCGTGCATCGCCGTGATGGTCGCGACGGATGCCGCGCACGCCAGCGGGTGGCCCGAGTAGGTGAGGCCGCCGCCGTACGGCTGGTCCAGAAAGCGCTCGAGGATCTTGTCGCTGACGATGACGCCGCCGAGCGGGACATAACCGGAGTTGACGCCCTTGGCGAACGTGATGAGGTCCGGGGTGACGTTGTAGTTGTCGAGCGCGAACCACTTGCCGGTGCGGCCGAAACCGGCCATGACCTCGTCGAGGATCATCACGATGCCGTACTGGTCGCACAGCTCGCGCACGCCCTGCAGGTAGCCGGGCGGCGGCGGCATGATGCCGACGGTGCCGGGCACCGACTCGAGGATGATCGCGGCGAACGCGCTCGGGCCCTCGAACTCGATGACCGACCGCAGGTGCGCCAGGGCGCGCTCGGACTCTTCCTCCTGCGTCAGCGAATTGAACTGGCTGCGGTACAGGAACGGGCCGAAGAAGTGCGTGGTGCCCTCGGTGCCGTAGTCGTTGCCCCAGCGGCGGACGTCGCCGGTGAGGTTGACCGTCAGCGCGGTGCCGCCGTGGTAGCTGCGGTAGGTCGACAGCGTCTTGTAGCGGCCGGTGTAGACGCGGGCCATACGGATGGCGTGCTCGACGGCATCGGCGCCACCGTTGGTGAAGAACACCCGGTTGAAGCCCTCGGGGGCGACCTGGCAGATCAGGTCGGCGGCCGTGGCGCGGGCCTCGTTGGCATGCTGCGGCGCGATGGTGCACAGCTTGGCGGCCTGCTCGGCGATGGCGGCGACGACCTTGGGGTGCTGGTGGCCGATGTTGGTGTAGACGAGTTGGCTCGAGAAGTCGAGGAGACGGTTGCCGTCACCGTCGATGAGGTAGCTGCCCTCGGCGCCGGTGAAAACCATCGGGTCGAGCTTCCCCTGGGCCGACCACGAGTGGAATACGCGGCTGCGCTCCAGGTCATAGATCCGGCGGGCGTCAGCGTTGGCGGGCGCAGGCATGCATTCCTCCTCGGAGATGAATCAGCGGGTTACGGGCTGGTGTGCGACACAGCGTCGTCGCCGCTACCGGTCGGTAACTTTACTCGCTCCCCTGGCCGCCCCAACCACGATGGCGCACGATGGGGACATGCAGATTCCGCAGTCGGTCGCCCGGTTCAACCGTCGAGTCACCAACCCCATCCAACGGCTGTGGGCCGGCCGCGCGCCGACGTTCGGCATCCTCGAGCACGTCGGGCGCAAGTCCGGCAAGACGTTCCGCACGCCGCTGACGGTGTTCACCACCGCCGACGGCTTCGCCATCCTGCTGACCTACGGCCCCGACCGCGACTGGCTCAAGAACATCACGAAGTCCGGCGGCGGCAAGCTCACCCGGCGCGGCCAGACGTACGACGTCGTCGACCCGCGGGTGGTGAGCAAGGAAGAAGCGGCCCCGCTCGTCACCGGAGCGCTACGTAAGGTGTTCCCGCGCTTGCCTTTCGAGCAGGCGGTGCTGTTGCGCCGGGCCTAGCCTCGATCTTTCATGTGGGTGGTGTCGGGGCCGAGGGTTGCTCGTGGGTTGGTGGATAAGTCGTTGGGCGGCAGGGGGTTCCGGCGTTGCTTATCGCCGGCGCTCCTGGTCCTTGGTTGTCGGGATGTGGGTGGGTGTTCAGGTGGTCTGTAGTGCGTGCCAGCCAGTTTCGATGAGGTCACTCCATGGCCAGCCGCGGGGCAGACGCAGGAACCGTCGTCGTCCCGAGCGCACGATCCGCCCGGCGACCGCCAGTATGCGCAGGCGTAGTCGTTTAGGTTCCCAACGTCTGGCGGGTTGCCCGGCGAATGCCAGCACTTGAGTCCAGACCAGCAGGTCAGCGGCCAGCATGGCGATCTGCAACCAGATCTGATTCTGAGCGAACCGGTGAAAGGGCAGATTGGTCAGGCCGGTGTCTTTGAGGTTGCGGATGCGATCCTCGGCGCGGGCGCGTTGGCGGTGGCGCACCTCCAGATCCGGGATCGACCAACCGCGGGTGTTGGTGGCAAAGCAGGTGATGCGCCACCCGTTGTCGTCGGTGAGGCGCAGCTGGGCGCCGGGGTGGGGCCGTTCACGGCGCGCGATGACCCGCATGCCGGGCGGCCAGCCCCGCAACGTGGTCGGTAGGTAGCGGGTCAGCTCGGCAACCTGGGCGCCCTTGCGCGGTGCGCCATCGCCGTCGAGGGCGGCGCGCCAGGCCTGGCGGGGCACCTTCGAGAGGGCCTCCACGATCGGGGGCATGCCGTAGAACCCGACGGTGTACTGCAGATTCAGGTCGGTGATGTGGTGCAGGAAATCTTTGACCCCACCGCCGGTATCGGTGCGCACCACCACGTTCGGTCGTTCGTGTTCGGGCAACTGGGCCAGCGCGGCATCGAGCACGGTGATGTGGTCAGCTGCGTTGTTAGAGCCGGCGCAGCCCGGCCGCAGCAGCCCGGCGAGGGCTTCTCCAGATCCGGCGTCGCCGTGATCGACGAACGCGAGCATCGGATGAAACCCGTACCCGTACTTGAATGTTGGGGTGGCTCCCTGTTTGTCGCTGTGAGCGGTGACCAAAGTGGCATCGAGATCGATGATCACCTGATCGCCCACCGCGCCACCAACAGGCCGTCGACGGGCCCAGACCCGAGCACGGGCGGCGGCCCGCGCGGTGCCGATCGCTGCGATCACCGCATCGACGTCGCCACCGAGGGTGGTGATCAATCGGGACACGGTGGCATCGGAGGCCACGTGACCGAACACCTGCGGCTGGGCCCGCGCCACAGCGATGTCGGCGGCGCAGTCACCGCCCAACGCGACCGCGGTCGCCAGATCAATCAGAACCTTGGCCGGATCGTGGGTCGACCGCGGCGCCCGCCACGGCGCCAACGCCGCTGACATGGCCTTATCCAGTCCCGAACAGTGCACCGTCTGCCGCAGCAGAACACCACCGGCTGAGGAGACCAACTGTTCGCGAGTGCCATCGACCACCACAGCACCACCTGGGCTACGCTTCACCTACGGAGTGCCTTTCCGCTCGGAGTTACTTTGGACGTCGCAATCCCAAGTTTCCCAAGCAGGACAGGCACTTCCGTGCATTAACAGCCCGTGTCACCGACCAAATCGTGAAACATCGAGGCTAGCGCGTTTCGTCCAGTACCTGCTGCACCACGCGCATCGCGCTCAGCGCCGCGGGCGCGCCGCAGTAGCCCGTGGCGTGGATGATCGCCTCGACGATCTCCTCGCGGGTGAGGCCGTTGTTGAGGCCGCCCCGCACGTGGCCGGCGAGTTCCTCGTGGGCGCGCAGCGCGGTCAGCATGCCGAGGTTGAGCAGGCTGCGGTCGCGGCGGCTCAGCCCCGGCCGGTTCCACACCGCGTCCCAGACGTGCTCGGTGACGAAGCGCTGGATCGGCTCCGACTCGGTGCCGCTGGTGCGGGCCAGCGCGCGGTCGACGAACTCGTCGCCCATCACCTGGCGGCGGGTGGTGATCCCGGCGTCGAACGCCGAACCTGGCTCGCTGGTCATCCCTGAGTCCTTCTCTCGATGTGGCTGCCGCCGACCGTAGCGCAGCACTCCGAGGCCGAATTCGGTGAACACAACGCGATACCGGTCGCGGGTGACCCAGCTCTCAATTAGGTTCATGCCCGATTCACCTCACAGCCAACTGCCAGGAGCCATCGGTGCCCGAAACCGACCGTCCCGAGAGGGTTGCCCCCACCGGGGAGCAGTTCCTCGCCATGCAGGCCAGCCCCGAGTTCCAGGAATTGCGAACCAGGCTGCGCCGCTTCGTGTTTCCGATGACCGCGTTCTTCCTGGTGTGGTACGGCCTTTATGTCGCGCTCGGGGCCTTCGCCCATGACTTCATGGCCATCCGGGTGTTCGGCAACATCAACGTCGGGCTGTTGATCGGGTTGGGCCAGTTCCTGACGACGTTCGTCATCACCGGGCTGTACGTGCGCTTCGCCAACCGCGAGCTCGACCCGCGGGCCGCCACCATCCGTGACGAGCTCGAGGGCGCCTGATGCACACCACCGTTCTCGCCGCCGCGACCGTCGGCAACCCCGTCGCCAACATCGGCATCTTCAGTGTGTTCGTCATCGTGACGATGGTCGTGGTCATCAAGGCCAGCAAGCGCAACGCCACCGCCGATGAGTTCTTCACCGGCGGCCGCGGTTTCTCCGGTCCGCAGAACGGCATCGCCATCGCCGGCGACTACCTGTCGGCCGCGAGCTTCCTCGGCATTGCCGGCGCCATCGCCGTCTACGGCTATGACGGCTTCCTGTACTCCATCGGCTTCCTGGTCGCGTGGCTGGTGGCGCTGCTGCTCGTGGCCGAATTGCTGCGCAACACAGGCAGATTCACCATGGCCGACGTACTGAGCTTCCGACTCAAGCAGCGCCCGGTCCGGCTGGCGGCGGCCACCTCGACGCTGACGGTGTCGTTGTTCTACCTGCTGGCCCAGATGGCCGGGGCGGGCGGCCTCGTCGCCCTGCTGCTCGACGTGAAGAGCCGCGGCGGCCAGTCGATCGTCATCGCCGTCGTCGGCGTCCTGATGATCGTCTACGTGCTGGTCGGCGGCATGAAGGGCACTACGTGGGTGCAGATCATCAAGGCCGTGCTGCTGATCACGGGCGCCGCGCTGATGACGGTCATGGTGCTCGGCAAGTTCGGGTTCAACTTCTCCGACATCCTCGGATCGGCCCAGTCCGCGATCTCGCACGCCACCACCAAGGGCGTGTCCAGCCGCGACGTCCTGGCGCCGGGTGCGCAGTACGGCGGTTCGCTCACCTCGAAGATCAACTTCGTCTCGCTGGCCCTGGCGCTGGTGCTGGGCACCGCGGGTCTGCCGCACGTGCTGATGCGCTTCTACACCGTGCCGACCGCGAAAGAGGCTCGGCGGTCGGTGGTTTGGGCAATCGCGTTGATCGGCGCCTTCTACCTGTTCACGCTGGTGCTCGGGTACGGCGCGGCCGCCCTGGTGGGTCCGGACCGGATCCTCAAGGCCGCCGGCGGCGTGAACTCCGCGGCGCCACTGCTGGCGTTCGAACTCGGCGGGGTGATCCTGCTCGGCGTCATCTCGGCGGTGGCGTTCGCGACGATCCTCGCCGTCGTGGCGGGCCTGACCATCACCGCATCGGCGTCGTTCGCGCACGACATCTACGCGTCAGTTCTCAAGTCCCACAAGGTGACCGAGGAAGAGCAGGTGCGGGTCTCCCGGATCACGGCGGTGGTGCTCGGCGTGTTCGCGATCGGGCTCGGCATCCTGGCCAACGGCCAGAACGTGGCGTTCCTGGTGGCCCTGGCGTTCGCCGTGGCGGCCGCGGCCAACCTGCCCACGATCCTGTACTCGCTGTACTGGAAGCGGTTCAACACCCGCGGCGCGCTGTGGAGCATGTACGGCGGCCTGATTTCGACCATCGTGCTGATCGTGTTCTCCCCCGCCGTGTCGGGCAGCAAGACGGCGATGATCCCGAGTGCGGACTTCGCGTACTTCCCGCTGGCCAACCCGGGCATCGTGTCCATCCCGCTGGCGTTCGCGCTCGGCATCATCGGCACGCTGACGTCGTCCGACACCGGGGACCCCGAGCGGAGTGCCGAGATGGAGGTGCGGTCGCTGACCGGCGTGGGCGCCGAGAAGCCCGTCGCGCACTAGGCCGCGGTCAGCGCATCGACTCCGCGGCCGGCTTGCCCGCCTGCCCTTGCAGCGCGGGCGGCAGGCTCGGCACGAAATGCCGTGCGGCGAAAGCACGGATCTCCTCGGCGCTGTCGAGCGCCTCGACGCTCGGCAACAGCAGCACCATCGCGGCGTAGCGCAGGATGGTGTCGGCCAGGTCGTTGACCGCCTGCTCGCCGATCCGGTCGGCGAACCCGTCCGGGAAGATGACGCGCAACGCCGCCGCCATCCGGCCGACCGCCGCGCCGTAGTGGCGCTGCATGAGTTCGATGACGAGCGCGGGTTCGTCCGTCATCATCCGGTTCAGGACGCGGTGCCGCCGGAACCGCAGGATCGACAGCGTGAATGCCTCCACATACAGATTCGACTGTGGCCCAGCGGTTTTCAGCTCGCGCGCGATGTCGTCGAACAGCACGACGTTCTCGCGCTCGACGACGGCCGCCACCAGCTCGTCACGGTTCGCGAACCGCCGGTAGATGGTGGTGCGGCTGACGCCGGCCCGGCGCGCCACATCGTCGAGCGCGACACGGCGGAAGCCGTGCTGCTCGAACTCGACGAGCGCGGCGTCGAGGATCGCGGCCGTCGCGTCAGCGGGCACGCGCGTAGCCCTGCTGCGCAAAGCTGTTGTACCGCACAGACATCGGCAACCGGTCCCACAGCCAGTTCACCGGCTTGGTGCGCCAGGCGGCGGCAAAAAGCTGGTAGGCGCGTTCCTGCCGGTCGGACCAGGGCAGCTCCAACAGGTCCCGCGCCCGCGGCGGGAGGCCGCCGGTGGTCAGGAACGCCGCGACGGGATTGAACACCACCGCGATGACGCGCCACACCGCCGGGTTGACGCCCTTGGGCGCCGGGAAACCCTTGGTCACATAGCCGACGCCGTACCGGGCCGTCTTGTGCGGCACCGCAACGTCATTCAGCATCCGGTCCCAGTACTCCTCGAATTCGGCGTAGGTGGCCGGCATCGGCCGGTCGCTGACGCCGTAGCGGCGGTACCAGGACTTGGACTCGAGGTAGATCTGTTCCTTCTCGGCCTCGGTCAGCCGCTTGACGAAGGTGTCCGCGAAATACAGCACCTGCTCGACGAACGTCGCGTGCGCCCAGTAGTAGGTCTCCGGGTCGAGCGCGTGGTAGCGGCTGCCGTCGGGCATGTCGCCTTTGATCTCGCGGTGGAAGTCGCGGACCTGGGTGCCGGTGTTGGCGTCATCGCTGCCGTACACGGTGCGGAAGATCGGCGGCAGCGAGCGCTTGATCCGCGCCGAGGTGTCCGCGAAGAACACCGAATGGTCCAGCACGCCCTGGCCGAGCTGGGCCAGCATGTTCTGCAGGACCGCCGGCCGCGGGCCGATCAGGTACATCCGGTTGTCGCCGAAGTACTTCCACACCAGCGAGTCGGGCCCCAGTGGCAGCGCGTCAACGAGCTCGGACTGCTCCGCAAGTTCGGTCATGCGGAACAGTGTTACAAATTTTGCACTCTGTAACAACCCTTACTTGAGCTGCAGCCCCTCGCCACAACCCCACTTCCCGCGAGCGGCCGTGTCTGCGGGCGACACGCCGCAAGTTGCGTACAAAAACGTCCCGCTCGGACCTGCCGAGCGGGACGTTCCTGTACATCGAATGCGCCATGCAGCAGCCGGCACGGCTCGCGGAATCTATTTGAGCGGCAACCCGGTGATCGCGCGGGACATCACGAGCCGCTGAATCTCGCTGGTGCCCTCGAAGATCGTGAAGATCTTGGCGTCGCGGTGCCACCGCTCCACCGGGTAGTCGCGGGTGTAGCCGTTGCCGCCCAGAATCTGGATGGCCTCGTCGGTCACGTAGACCGCCGTCTCGCTGGCGACGAGCTTGGCCATGGAGCCCTCGGCGTTCTCGAACGGCTGGTTGTTGCGCGCCATCCAGCCGGCCCGCCATACCAGCAGGCGCGCCGCGTCGATCCGGCACTTCATGGCGGCCAGCTTGAACGCGACGGCTTGGAAGTCACCGATCTTGCGCCCGAACTGCTCGCGCTCCTGCGCGTAACCCAGTGCGTACTCGTACGCCGCGCGGGACACGCCCAGCGCCATGGCCCCGACGGTCGGCCGGGTCCGCTCGAACGTCTTCATCGCCACCTGACCCGCCGAGCTCTTGCCCTCACGGGTGCGGGCCACCCGCTCCTCGAACTTCTCCCGGCCGCCGACGATCAGGCGGCCCGGCAGCCGGACGTCGTCGAGCACGACCTCGGCGGTGTGCGATGCCCGGATGCCGTGCTTCTTGAACTTCTGGCCCTGGCTGAAGCCCTTGGTGCCCGGCGGGATGATGAAGCTCGCCTGCCCGCGCGAGCCGAGTTCCGGGTACACCGAGGCGACGACGATGTGCACGTTGGCGATGCCACCGTTGGAGGCCCAGGTCTTGGTGCCGCCCAGCACCCATTCGTCGGTGGCTTCGTCGTACCGCGCCCTGGTGATGATCGACGAAACATCCGATCCCGCACCGGGTTCCGACGAACAGAACGCGGCCAGCTTGGGCTCGTTGATGTCGCCGTACATCTGGGGCAGCCACTCGCCGAGCTGTTCCATGGTGCCGTTGGCCGCCAGTGACGCGGCAGCCAGACCGGTGCCCATGATCGACATCGAAATTCCGGCGTCGCCCCAGAACAGCTCTTCGACGGCGACGGGCATGCCGAGCCCGGTCTCCTCGGCAGTCTGAGCAGCAAAGAACTCCATGGAGTACAGGCCGACCTTGGCCGCCTCCTGGAGGATCGGCCAGGGCGTCTCTTCGCGCTCGTCCCACTCTTCGGCGGCGGGACGGATCACGTCTGCAGCGAACTCGTGAACCCAGTCCCGGACCTGGCAGACGTCGGCAGACAGTTCCAGCGAAAAAGACATGGGCGACACACTACTTGGCGCGCCGCCACCTCGCGGTACCTACTACGGCGAGCACCCCGGCCAAGGCCGCCAGCAACAAGGACAGCGTGATGAGCGACGGGTCATAGAGCACCGACGTCTTCACCGGCTCGCCGGGAATCACCGGCGCGACGTCGGCGATCGACGACGCGGCCAGCCAACTCACCACGGCGCCGACGGCCGCCAGCACCGCGACCACGAGCGCACCGGCGGCCACGACCTTGTCGCGGCTCATTCGTCGTCGTCCTCGCCGAGTTCGCGCACGCCCAAGGCCTCCAACTGGGCCCGCAACCCGCGGTGACGACGCGCCCAGGCTTGCCCACTGCGCTCGCCGGTCAGCTTGACGCCGATCCCGGTGCGGCCGCGCGGCACGCCCGTCAGCTCCCCGAACGCCCGGTACGACTGCCAGCGGGGCACGTCAGCGCCACGCGCCTCCGGGAACATCCCGACCATGTCCGCGACGCGGACCGACTCGGTGCCCTGCCGCAGGTACTCGGGCGTCAGCTCCACCGAGGTGTGCAGCCGCGCCGCCTTCACCTGCAGCCCCAGGAACCCGGTGACGAGAACGAGGAACACCACCGGCACCAGGGGGTCCAACCGGTGCGCCGACCACAGCTGCATCGCCGCGATGGAGGCGCCGGAGAACGGACCGAGCACCAGCCACCACCAGCTGGCACCGACCTCGTGGAACAGAATCTGCTCGGCGTCGGTGTCCGTGGGCGCGTCCGTCATGCATCGGCCTTTCCGTCGAACCAGGTCTGCGCCGCCGGTCGGGTGATCGAGACCGTCCCGGCGATCAACGGCAGCAGCGCCACCAACGACAGCAGCTGCGCCACCCCCAGCAGTGCGAGGAGGCCGACGACGATCACGATGGCCATCGACAACGCCACCGCGGCCCGGCGAAACCGGTTGTCCCCCGACCGGGCCCGGCCCGCGGAAAAGGCCATGGCTGCGCCGGCGATGGCGGTGATGGCGCCGAAGCCCAGGACCAGGCTCCGGTAGGCGGAGGGCACCTCGGCGGTGGCGGTCAGCATGCCGCCGACCATCAGCAGCACGGCGGCCACCACCCAGCACCAGAAAGCGACGGTCACGGCCTGCGGTCGGGCCGGCGAAGAGGGCGTGGGCTCAGTCATATCCGGGCCAGCCTAGCCGTGCGGTCCCGCGCGAACAGCGGCGAGCGCCCCCAAACTGCACGCTTGTGGCGGCGTGTCGCGTACAGACGCGGCCGCTCGCGGGAGGTGCGGGAGGTGTGGGCCCGCGGGAGGTGTGGGCGCGAGGGAGGGTCAGCGGACGAAGTAGGCGTTCGAATCCGGGCGGTGCAGGAGATACACGCCGCCGCCGATCAGCACGGTGCCTCCGATGCCGCACACCGCGTAGCCCAGGGCCGCGGCCGCGCCGTGGTAATTGGCGAACAGATTGGTGGTCAGATACAGGATCGTGGCCGCGGACCCGCCGGTGAGGATGCTGCGGGCCCAGCGGTAGCCCTGCCGCAGCAGCACCAGGAACGTGGCCACCAGGACCGCGATGATGAACAACATCAGACCGGACACCGCGTACGCGTAGCCCGACACCTCCCGCTCGGGCGTCGTCAGCAGGTTGATGACGTAGCCGATCAGCGACAGCGGCAGCGCGGCCGTCCACAGCCAGAACCCGGTGACGACGTCCTGCGGCATCTCGCGCGGCTCAGGTGCGGGTCCGTCCGGCCCCTGACCGTGCCCCGGGCCCGGATAGGGCGGGTACTGCGGGTTGTAGGGGTGTTGCGGGTCGTGCGGGTTGTGTGGGTTCACCGCAGCCAGCCCGCGACGTCCGTCGCCCAGTACGTGAGGACGATGTCGGCACCGGCGCGCCGAATGCTGAGGAGCGACTCCAGAACCGAGGCCCGCAGGTCGATCCAGCCGTTGGCCGCGGCGGCGCTGATCATCGCGTACTCGCCCGAAATCTGGTACGCCGCAACGGGTACCGGTGACATCTCGGCAGCGGCGCGGACCACGTCCAGGTAGCTCATCGCCGGCTTGACCATCACCATGTCGGCACCTTCGGCGAGGTCGAGTTCGATCTCGCGCACCGCTTCGCGGGCGTTACCCGGATCCTGCTGGTAGGTACGGCGATCGCCCTGCAGGCTCGAGCCCACGGCCTCGCGGAACGGGCCGTAGAACGCCGACGCGAACTTGGCGGCGTAGGCCAGGATCGCGACGTCGATGTGCCCGGCGTGGTCCAGCCCGTCGCGGATGGCCGCCACCTGCCCGTCCATCATGCCGCTCGGGCTGACCACATGCGCACCCGAATGCGCTTGCGCGACAGCGAGTTTGATGTATTGCTCGTTGGTCGCATCGTTGTCGACCCGGCCGTGCGCGTCCAGGACGCCACAGTGCCCGTGATCGGTGAATTCGTCCAGGCAGGTGTCGGCCATCAGCACGGTCGAATCGCCGAGGTCCGAATTCAGGTCGCGCAGTGCCACATTCAGGATGCCCTCGGGGTTGACGCCCTCGGACCCGGTGCCGTCCTTGTCACTGTCGCACGGGACGCCGAACAGCATCAGCCCGCCGACACCGGCCTCGACGGCTTCCGCCGCCGCGCGGCGCGCCGAATCCCGGGTGTGCTGCACGACGCCGGGCATCGAGCTGATGGGACGCGGCTCGGCGAGCCCATCCGCGACGAACATGGGCAGCACCAGATGCCGTGGCTCCAGCGAGGTTTCGGACACCAGACGCCGCAGCGCCGGGGTGGTACGCAGACGCCGCGGCCGCTGTCGTGGGAAAGCCATACGCCGAGTTTAGCGGCGCCGGCTCTTCTTACGCGGCGGTGGCAACGCACCCTCGGCCCGGAGCCGAGCGGCGTGCTCGGCCAGCGCCTCGACCAGCGGGCCGACTGCGGCGGTCTCCGGCTGCACGTCCACGCGCAGGCCGAATTCGGCTGCGGTTTCAGCGGTTTTCGGGCCGATGCAGGCGACGATGGTCCGGGCGTGCGGTTTGCCGGCGATGCCGACCAGGTTGCGCACCGTGGAGCTCGAGGTGAAGCAGACGGCGTCGAAACCACCGGTCTTGATCATCTCGCGGGTGTGCGCCGGCGGCGGTGCCGCCCGGACGGTCCGGTAGGCCGTGACGTCCTCGATCTCCCAGCCACGCTCGCGCAGGCCCTCGGCCAGCGTCTCGGTGGCGATGTCGGCGCGCGGCAGCAGCACCCGGTTCACCGGGTCGAAAATCTCGTCGTAGTCCGGGAATTCGTCCAGCAGGCCCAGCGACGACTGCTCACCGGCAGGCACCAGCTCGGGGTTGATGCCGAACGCGCGCACCTTGTCCGCGGTGGCCTGACCGACGCACGCGATCTTCACACCGGAGAACGCGCGGGCGTCCAGACCGAACTCGTTGAACTTCTCCCACACCGCACGCACCGCGTTGGTGGAGGTGAACACGACCCACTGGAAGCGGCCGTCGACCAGACCCTTGACCGCGCGCTCCATCTGGGCGGGGCTGCGCGGCGGCTCGACCGCGATGGTCGGCACCTCGATCGGCAGGGCGCCGTGGCCCACGAGACGATCGCTCATCTCGCCGGCCTGGTCCTTGGTCCGCGGCACCAGCACGGTCCAGCCGTACAGCGAGCGGCTCTCCCACCAGTTCAGCTTGGCCCGGTGCGCCACGGTCTTGCCGATGGTCACGACCAGCGGGCCCGCCAGCGGACCGACCGGCTCGGGGCCGACCGGCTTCTCCAGCACGGCCTTGTCCAGCAGCCCGGCCAGCGTGGTCTCGATCGACCGCTGCTGGCAGGTGGTGCCGTTGGCCGTCACGACACACGGGGTGTTGTCGGTGAGGCCGTATTCGATCAGGGTGCGGGCGGCGTCCGGCAGGTGCGACACCGTCGCGTGCAGGATCAGCGGCCCGGGGGCGGCGGCCAGCGCGGCCCAGTCGACGTCACCGCGGACGTCGGCCACGGTGTGCGACGAGCCGACGGGCAGGCCCGCGTAGGTGGGCACCGCCGTCGACGACGGCAGGCCCGGCACCAGCTCGAAGTGCGCCGCGGTCTTGGCCAGGGCGTTCACCTCGGTGATGACCGAATCGACCGACAGCGGGTCGCCGGCGACCAGACGCACGACGTCGACACCGGTCTTCGCCTCGGCGATGAGCAGCTTCGCCACCTCGGTGGGGTCGCCCAGCGCGGGGCGGACGTCGACACCGTGCGGGAACGTCATGGTGGGCGCGGCGGCCGGAGCCGGCGCGGCAGCGTCGTCGGCCTTGGCGTCGGCAGCCGGCTCGGCGTCGGCCGGGTGCGGCCCGGACGTCGGCGGCAGGTCGGTGCCGATCAGCGCCAGCACCGCCTCGGGCACATCAGGATCGGTGAAGACCAATGCCGCATGCGCCAAAACGTTCCGCGCACGCGTCGTCAACAGGCCCGGGTCACCGGGGCCGGAACCGACAAAGGTGATGCGGCCGGGCTTGTGCTGCTTACGCACTCGGGTCGTCATCTCTCACTCCCGCTCTACAGTCCGCTGATCCAACACGTCACGCGCACCCAGGTCGAACAACTCCGCGGCCAACGAGAGCCCCAGCTCCCGTGCCCGTTCGGGGGTCCCGATCCCGGACGCCCGGATCACGTCGGATCCGTCCAGCGCCGCCACGCAACCGCGCAACGACAGCTCTTCGAAGACTCGGCCGTCCTCGTCGATGGACTCGACCACTTCAGCGATCGCACCCACCGGCGCGGAACAACCCGCCTCCAGTTCGGCCAACAGGACTCGTTCGGCAGTGATCGCGGCGCGCGTGTCGGGATCGTCGAGCTTTCCCAGCAGCGTCGCCAGCTCGGTGTCACCCACTCGGCACTCGACCGCGAGGGCGCCCTGCGCCGGCGCTGGCAACATCTGCACCGGCTCGAGGCTCTCGGTGACGGCGTCGAGTCGTCCGATCCGGGCCAGACCCGCTCGGGCGACGACAACAGCGTCGAGATCACCACTACTTACCCTGTTCAACCTGGTATCTAGGTTGCCTCGTAGGGGGCGGATTTCCAAACCGAGACCCAGTGCTCTAAGCTGTGCCGCCCGTCGCGGGCTCGACGTGCCGATCACGGAGCCCGCCGGCAACTCCCCCAGCACCAATCCGTCACGCGCCACCAAGGCATCCCGCGGGTCTTCCCGCGGCGGCACAGCGGCGATGACGAAGCGCTCGTCGGGTGCGGTCGGCAAATCCTTGTACGAGTGCACCGCGACGTCGATGCGGCCGTCGGCCATGGCGTGCCGCAGCTCCGCGGTGAACACGCCGATGCCGATGTCTGCGACGGGCGCCTGCGACCGGTCGCCTTCGGTGCTGATGATGACCAGCTCCGCGGGTTGGCCCAGAGCTATCAGAGCGTCACGGACGGTGCCGGCCTGCGTGGTAGCCAGCAGGCTGCCCCTGGTGCCGATCCGGACAACGTTTTCGAGGGTAGTTACCAAGTGTGGTTACTCAGCCTTGTCGTGGTGGGAATGCGGCTCGCCTGCCGCCAAATCTGGTGCCACCAAGGGCAATTCGCCGGCGGACACCGCGTCGATGGCCTGCGGGTCCAGCTCGAACAGCTCGCGCAGCGCCTCGGCGTAGCTGTCACCGCCGGGCGCGCTGGCCAACTGCTTGACCCGCACCGTCGGCGCGTGCAGCAACTTGTCGACCACCCGGCGGACGGTCTTGGCGACCTCATCGCGGTGGGCGGCGTCGAGTGTCGGAACCCGGTTGTCGAGCCGCAACAACTCCGCTTCGACGACGTCGGCAGCGCGCTGACGCAAGGCCGTGACAGTCGGCGTGACCTCGGCCATCCGCTGCCCGGCCAGGTAACTGGCGACCTCCGCAGCGACCATCGAGCGGGCCGCTTCGGCATCCGAGGCCGCGGCCCGGGCCGACGGTTCGCGCTGGATCCGGTCCATGTCGATCACGTGCACGCCGGGCAGGCCGGCAATCGCGCCGTCGACGTCGCGCGGCATACCCAGGTCGCAGATGACCAGCTGGCGATGTTCGGGACGGTTCATCAGTCCGCGGTGCGCATCGGCCAACGACACCACCGGGCGTACCGCGCCGGTACAGGCGACGACGACGTCGGCATTGCCCAGCGCGACGGCGACATCGTCGAGGGTGTGCGCCGCGGCGTCGACCCCCTGGGCCTTCAGATTCTCGACCATGCGCTCGGCCCTCGGCAGCGAGCGGTTGACCACCTCGACGCGGGCGATCCCGGCGCGCGTCAGATGCGCGGCGGCCAGGGCACCCATGGAGCCGGCGCCGATCACGGCGGCCGTCAGCCCCGTCAGCGACGTCAACTTGTTCTTGGCCATGTCGAGCGCCACCGACACCACCGAAGCGCCCGCGGCGTCGATCCCCGTCTCGGAGTGGACGCGCTTACCGACCGACAGCGCCCGCTGCGACAGCTCGTGCAGGGTGCGGCCGACCGTCTGGTGCGCCTCTGCGGAGGTGTAGGCGCGGCGCACCTGGCCCAGCACCTGCGCCTCGCCGATGACGGCCGAGTCCAGGCCGCTGGCCACCGCGAACAGATGCTCGACGGCCGCCTCGGCGTAGCGCACGTAGGCGTACTTCGTGAGGTCGTGAAGCGACATACCGGACCGCTCGGAGAGCACCGAACCGATCACCGAGAGCCCGCCGTGGAAGGCGTCGACGACGGCGTACACCTCGACCCGGTTACAGGTGGAGAGCACCATCGCCTCGGTGACCAGAGAGGACTGCAGCAGCAGCTCGATGATCTTGGCCTGTTCGGCCTCGTCGGTGCTGAGCTGCTCGAGCACAGAAACCGGCGCACTGCGGTGCGAAACCCCGAAGAGCAGGACGCTCACGGCCTCATCACCTCGTAGCACCTCCGTTGGGCAAGAAGGTTTCCCGGGCCTCTTCTGGCCGCAGGAACGCCTTCAAAGCTAGCCGCTCACCAGCCCGCCGACCAAATTTGCTATACGCACGCCGGACCCCGGGGTGCGTGGTCCGATCGGGCCGGCCCAGAGGTCGGCCCACCGCGTCAACCTGCCAAGTCGGCGCGCAGCTGCTCCTCGTCGACCTCCCAATAGCTGTGCTCAACGTCATCGAGGAGCACCACGGGCAGCCGATCGCCGAATTCCGCGCGCAGGGCGGTGTCCCCGGCCGCGGCCAGGACATCGACATCCGTGCTCGTCAGGACGAATCCGAGCTCGTCGGACAGCTCGACAAGCTGAGCCGCCGCGCGCTCGCACATGCTGCAGCCGGCGCGGGTGAGCAACGTCACGCGGTGGCTGTTCCCTGATCGATCCACGCGCAACAGTATGGCGTGACCTACTGTTGAACCGTGTCCGAATCCAGCCCCGTGACTGCCGACGAGCCCACGGGCACGCCCGTGCCCTCCGGAGCTGATGACGCCACCGAACTCGATGCGGCCGAGCGTGATTCCGGAGCCGACGAACCCGCCACCCCGGTGCTCCCGCCGCCGCCGGACCTCACCGCGGCGGCGTTCTTCGACGTCGACAACACCCTGGTGCACGGCTCGTCGCTGGTGCACTTCGCCCGCGGCCTGGCCGCCCGGGACTACTTCAAATACTCCGATCTGGCCCGTTTCGCCTACGCGCAGGCCAAGTTTCAGGTCACCGGCAAGGAGAACAGCGACGACGTCGCCGCCGGCCGGCGCAAGGCCCTGTCCTTCATCGAGGGCCGGCAGACCGCGGAACTGGAAGCGCTCGGCGACGAGATCTACGACGAGATCATCGCCGACAAGATCTGGCAGGGCACCCGGGCGCTCGCGCAGATGCATCTCGACGCCGGCCAGCAGGTCTGGCTCGTCACCGCCACGCCGATGGAGCTCGCTCAGACCATCGCCCGCAAGCTCGGGCTGACCGGGGCGCTGGGCACCGTCGCCGAGTCGGTCGACGGCGTCTTCACCGGCCGACTGGTCGGTGAGATCCTGCACGGTGTCGGTAAGGCGCACGCGGTCCGTCAGCTGGCCATCCGCGAGGGTCTGAACCTGCGCCGGTGCACCGCCTACTCGGACAGCTTCAACGACGTACCGATGCTGTCGCTGGTCGGCACCGCCGTCGCCATCAACCCCGACGCCGCCCTGCGCGACGTCGCCCGCGAACGCGGCTGGGAAATCCGCGACTTCCGGACCGCCCGCAAGGCCGCCCGCATCGGCGTGCCGTCGGCACTGGCGCTCGGCGCGGTCGGCGGGGCGCTGGCGGCGATGGCGTCACGCAAGGGCAACTAGGGCTTTTCGGGGCTCGCCAACGACCATTTGGTCGTCGTCGGCGCGCACAGACTAAGCTCAGCCGCCATGGGCATTGCGGACGACATCATCGGGACCCACTTCCGGTATCCGGATTACTTCGAGGTCGGCCGCGAGAAGGTCAAGGAGTTCGCGCAGGCGGTCCAGGACGAGCACCCGGCCCATTTCTCCGAGGAAGCAGCCGCTGAGTGCGGCTCGGACACGCTGATCGCGTCGCTGACGTTCATCGCCGTCGCCGGGCGCCGGGTGCAGCTGGAGCTGTTCAACCAGTTCGACGTGCCGATCAACCTGGAGCGCGTGCTGCACCGCGACCAGAAGCTGATCTTCCACCGCCCGATCAAGGTCGGCGACCGGCTGTGGTTCGACTCGTACCTGGATTCGGTGATCGAGTCGCACGGCACGGTGATCGCCGAGATTCGCGCCGAGGTCACCGACGACTCCGGTGAGCCGATCATGACGAGCATCGTCACCATGCTGGGCGAGGCGCAGAGCGACGACGAAGCCGGTGAGGTCAGCGCGCAGATCGCCGCGGCCCGCGACGCGGCCATCGCGAAAATGGTTGCGGCACAAAAGGGTTAACTCCCGAAACTCTCACCGCGAGCGGCCGTGTCTGTACGGCGACACGCGGTGAACTGCGCACATCAACGTGCCCCTCGCGCGCGACGAGCGGCCCCGAAATGCACGCGTAATGCGGCGTGTCTGCGTACAAACTCCCCCGCAAGCGGGTGGTACCCCCAGGCCGGCTCGCGGAAAGTTGAGCTACAGGATTACAGGAACGTGCCGCGGCGATTGGCGAGCAGCTGGTACAGCGTCTGCTGAATGGTCGCGCGGACCTGGTCGGTCAGCTCGAAGGTGATCATCGGGTCGTCGGCGGCGGACTCGTCGTAGTCGGCCGTCGAGATGGGCTCGCCGAACTGGATGTACCACTTCGACGGCAACGGCAGCAGGCCGATGGGTCCGGCGAGCGGGAACAGCGGCGTCAGCGGGAAGTACGGCAGCCCGAGCAGCCGGGCGAGCAGCTTCACGTCGCCGATCTTCGGGTAAATCTCCTCGGAGCCGACGATCGAGCACGGCACGATGGGCGCACCCGAGCGCAGCGCCGCCGAGACGAAGCCGCCGCGACCGAAGCGCTGCAGCTTGTACCGGTCCTTGAACGGCTTGCCCAGTCCCTTGTACCCCTCGGGGAACACGGCGGTCAGCTCGCCGGCCTCGAGCAGCCGGTGCGCGTCGGCGGTGCAGGCCATGGTGTGCCCGGCCTTGCGCGCGGCCTGTCCCACCACCGGAAGGTCGAAGACGAGGTCGGCGGCCAGCAACCTCAAGTCGCGGTGTTTCGGATGCTTGTCGTGCACGGCGACGGACGTCATCAGCCCGTCGAACGGCAGCACCCCGGCGTGGTTTGCCACGACCAGCGCGGCGCCGTCATCCGGAAGGTTCTCGATACCGGACACCTCGACGCGGAACCACGAGTTGAAAAGCGTTCGCAGCAAAGGAAGAAACATCGCGTTGTTGAGATGCGGGTCGAATCCGAATTCGTCGACACGGTAATCACCGGTCATGCGCTTGCGAATGAAATCCGAAGCGGCGCCGATACGTTGGGCCAGTTCGTTGGGTTCGTCAGCGGCCGGGGCGCCGGACGCAGCAAACCGATGCTGGTCGATCTCGCGGACCACGGCGGCGATCTGCTCGGCAGATGCGCGGGTCCCGGGGTCGGTCAACAGCGAAGGATGTCGCAGCGTCGCATCGCGTTTCGACGCCCGCCGCTGCGCAGCAGCGCGTGTCGAATTCGAATGTAGCGGAATGACTTTGGCTTTAGATTCGCCCGCCACGTCAATATCTCCCACCATCAAAAACTTGCGAAATCAGCGTCCCCACCGCTGCGCTGCGGCCACTGCACGACGCTCCACTGAGCGTACCCATCCTGGGTCGATAATGGGCGTCAGCGCGCGGCCTGAAACGTAATCGTCAAAAGCCTCCATGGTCGTCCACTTTGGGGTATAGCCAAGTTCCCTCGTCATCCGCGTGGTGTCCATGACCCGGCCGTAGCGCATGTAGTCGGACTGTTCGCGGTCCAATTCGACGCCCGCGGTCGCCCGTCGCCAGGCGTCCAGCACCCACATGGTGGGGCCGGCGAGCGGCAACCCGATGCGGCCGGACCGGCGAATGGCCTGGCTCATCAGGATGACGCCCGACGCCCCGATGTTGAAGGTGCCGGCGCGTCCCACCAGGGTGGCACGTTCCAGCGCCCCGAGGGCGTCCTGCTCGTGCAGCAGCTGCAACCGGGCATCGTGCCCGAAGGCGGTCGGCACCAACGGGCCCGCGAGGTACCGCGAGAGCGCGGTGTCCATGGCCGGGCCGATCATGTTGGCCAGCCGCAGGATGGTGACCGCGATGTCGGGTCGCCGCCGCGCGAGACCGCGTGCGTAGCCCTCGATGTCGATGCTGTCGCGGGCGAAGCCCTCCCCCGGTGGCCGGCGGGCGCTGCTGTCCTCGGTGAACATCACCGGATCACGCGGACTGGCCCCGTAGATCTCCGATGTCGACTTCAGGATCACCCGACGGACCGAAGGTGCCTTCTGACAGGCCGCGAACAGCTGCATGGCGCCCATCACGTTGAGCTCTTTGAGCGCAGCGCGACCGGATTGCGGCACGTAGGACGCCGCCGCCGCGTGGACGACGGTGTCGACGTTGCCGTTCCGGATCACCTTGGCGATGAAGGGATTGCGGATGTCCGCGCGGACGAACTCCGCGCGGCCCATCCGCCGCAACATGTCCTTGCTCGGCGTGATCGCGTCGACCGCGATCACGTGCTCGATGAGCTGGTTCTGAGCGAGTCTGGCTGTCAGATATCCGCCCAGGAACCGGCACGCACCCGTGACCAGCACCACCTTGGGGTGGTGCAGGGTCTCGGGGATGTCCGGGCCGGAATCGCTTCCGCCCGGCGTTGTGGGCCGGCTTCCGGGGCGTCCGTCGGCATCCATTTGGTCAGCCTAGTGGGCGACGCAAACGAGCGCTGAGAACTACTTACCGAGTTTTCTGCGCTGAACCCGAGTGCGACGAAGCAGCTTGCGGTGCTTCTTCTTCGACATGCGCTTACGCCGCTTCTTGATGACTGAACCCATAGACTTTGAAGTCTCCGCTACTAGACGTCGATCCGTGAAGATCGGTGTGAAACCAACCCCGCCACTTTACCCGGCGGGGTTTCCCGTCACGAAAACGCCTGCTGGATACGCCCGCTCAGCAGCGATTTCGGCGTGCTGTCGCGTCAGGGAGACAGTGCACGCCGAAATCGCGGAATCGGTGCTGCGCACGCGAGGTGCGCAGCACTCAGCCGGGCGCGCGGAGACTAACCCGCGTCGTGGTACGAGGACTCGAGGAGGTCGTGCACCGCCTTGGCGTGCACCCGAAATGAGCGGCCGACACGCACCGCGGGCAACTCCCCGTTGTGTACCAGCCGGTATACCGTCATCTTGCTGACCCGCATAAGGCTCGCAACCTCGGCAACAGTCAGGAACTGCGTTCGTGGCTGATCGCCACCGTCACGCGCCGATGGCCCGTTCATAGACGTCATCGCAACCCAATCAATCAGGCACGGCCAGCTCCAGCGGCTTCCCCTCCGCTGGCACCAACGCGTGCTTACGAGAAGGAGAATAGCGTGGCCAATGTGGTTATTGCGACGGGTGTGGGGTAATCAATCTGAAATCTTAGAACTACTCAGATGTAATTCTTAGCTGCTCAGACCGTGTTTTTGCCGCTTCGACGGCACTCGCGACGGCAGACCGCAGCCCACCCCGTTCGAGTTCCCGCAGACCAGCGGCGGTCGTGCCGCCCGGAGAGGTCACCGAGGCCCGCAATTGCGCGGCGCTGGTGTCGAGCGGACCGACCACGGAGCCAGAGCCGGATTCCGTCATCCGGTCGAGCAACATGGCGGCCGCACCGGCCATCGTCTGGGCCGCCAACTCGGTTGCCACGGGCCGCGGGAGGCCCGCCGCGACACCCGCGTCGACGACCGCCTCCACCATCAGGAAGAAGTACGCGGGGCCCGAACCGGACACCGCGGTAACCGCGTCCATCTGCTTCTCCGGCACCGTCAGCACCGCGCCGACGGCGGAGAAGATCTCCGACACCTCGGCCAGCTGCGCGTCGTTCGCGTACCGGCCCCGTGACAGCGCGGTGATGCCCGCACCGACCAGCATGGGCGTATTCGGCATGACCCGCACCACCGGCGAGCCGGCCGGCAGCTTGGCCTCGTAGAAGGCCGTGGGAACGCCCGCAGCCACCGACACCACGACCTGCTCGACGCTGCTGCTGTCGGCGTCCGCGGCCGCGTCGGCCAGGGTCTCGACGACGCCCTCGACGGCGTCGGGCTTCACGGCCACGATCACGTAGGCGGCGTTCTCCGCGGCATCGGCGACATCGGTGACCCGGACGGAGTACTTCTCGGCGAGCTGCGCGGCGCGGGCCGGATAGGCCTCCGCGACCACCAGATCCTTGACCTGCCGCCCTGACTGCAGCAGCCCCGCCAGCAGGGCCTCGCCGATATTTCCGCCACCGATGATCGCAATTCTCGCCACGCCGACAGCATGCCAGGACGGCGGCGGGTCAGCGCAGCAGGTGCCGACGCGCGAATTCGAGCGACTCGACGAGCAGCGCCTCACGCTCGGTGTTGTTGCGCGCCGCGGACGTGGTGACCTCCAGGATCACGTGCCCGGAGAACTCACCGGCCGCCAGCATCTGGCAGATCTGCACCGTCGGCTGGCTGCCGCGCCCGGGCACCAGGTGTTCGTCGGTGGACGCGCCGTTGCCGTCGCACAGATGCAGGTGCACCAGCCCCTTGCCCATGCGCCGCGCCATGTCGACGGCATCGGTGCCCGCCGTCGCCGAATGCGACAGGTCCAGGGTGTAGTGGGCGTGATTGCCGTCCAGCGGGTCGTAGGACGGCGCGAACGCCGAGATCCCGGGTCCCGGGGCCCCGCCGCGCTTACGCATCCGCTCGATGGACGGCTGGCCGGTGCCGAAGAACCGGTCGGTGCGGAACGGGAACATGTTCTCGACCGCGACCAGCACGTCGCTCGAGGCCTCGAGCTCGGCGACCTGATCGGAGAAACCCTCGGCGTACCGGCGCTGCCACCGGAACGGCGGATGCACGACGACGGTCTGCGCACCCAGCTGTTCGGCGGCCCGCACGCTGCGTTCCAGCTTCGGGATCGGGTTGGAGCCCCACACGCGCTGCGAGATCAGCAGACACGGCGCGTGCACGCTGAGCACCGGGACGCCCCAGCGCTGCGACATCCGCTCGACGGCGTCGATGTCCTGGCTGACGGGCTCGGCCCACACCATCAGCTCGACACCGTCGTAGCCGAGGCGGGCGGCGTACTCGAAGGCAGCTTCGGTCCGCAAGGGATAGACCGACGCGGTGGACAGACCTACCTTGATGGCGGGACGCACAGGCCTCCGGTTCAGGCTGAGTAGAGCAGTGCCAAGGGTCCGAACGTGACCAGACCGCCGACCAGAATCGCGATCAGCGTACTGGCCAGGTCGTGATCCTTCCGGATCACCCGGATCCCGGCGACCAGGCCCAGGATCACCAGCATCGACAGCATCAGCGCCACGATCTGGTTCCAGCGCCACAGCTGGTCGAAGGCGAAGAACATGCCTGCGCCGAACGCGACGGCCAGCAGGCTCTGCCCGACGACCCAGGCGCCGCGCTGGAGGCCGGACCCGGACTTCTCGTCGTCCTCGTGGTCGGCTTCGTCGTGGTCGGCCTCGCGGTCGATGGCTTCGTGGTCGACGTCCTCGTCGTGGACGTCGTGGTCGGCGACCAGCTCTTCCCGACGGGTGTCCGCGTCGGCGGCGAAGCCACCGAACAGGGCGTCGTAGCGCTCGCTGCGGCCATTGCGTGACGGCTGACGCGGCGGCTCGGGAGCGGCCTCGGTCGCCACGGCGTCGTCGACGACGGGCACGGCGCCGGTGTCGAGCTTGGCGACGGGCTCGGCGTCGGTGAGCGAGAGCAGATCGTCGTCGATGTCCGCGTCGGCCGGCACGTCCTCGTCGACCGGGTCGGGGCTCATCTCCTCGGCGCCGCGGACCGGCTTGAACGACCAGCGGAAGGCGGGCTTGCGCGACGGCGCCACGAACTCCAGCGGGTCGGCCTCGGCGTCGCGACGGCGCAGGTGGTCCTCGTAGTCGTCGACCGCGGCATCGGCGGGCGCGGGCTCGACGATGTCGGTGTGCAGCATCTCGTCGTCGACGACGTAGTGGGCGCCGGTGTCGTCGGGCTCCATCTCGTCGGCCGCGGACGGGGTCTCGTCCTCGACGGCGACAGCCGCCTCCTCGACAGCGGCTTCCGGCTCCGGCTCGGCGACCGGCGCCGCCACGGACTCGGGCTCGGGCTCAGGCGCCGGCTCAGCCGGGGCCTCAGCCGGCTCTGCGTGCAGCGTCTCCGGCCGGATGATCGGGATTTCGCCGGTCAGTTCGGCGACGGTCACCGCGTCGCTGTTCCCCCGCCGGCGGCGCCGGCGGCCACCGACCGGCGGCGCACCGATGGTGCCGTTCTTGGCCAGCAGCTCGGCGACCGAGATCGGTCGCGTCGCCGAGAAGTCGTCTGAATCTGTCATCGTGTCTCGCCTTTGGCGGGAGCCAATCCCGCGAACGTTTCCACCAAGTCGGTTCCATCGGCTTCGCTGTCGAGTTTCCGCAGAATGACACCCTCCCGCAACGCCCACGGGCAGATGTCCACCGCGTCGAGCGACAGCGCTCGCATGGTCGCCTCGGCCACCAACGCACCGGCCACGATCTGTGGCGCGCGGTCGGCACTCACCCCTTCCAACTCGGCTCTGTCGGCCGTGGTCATCCTAGAGATGAAAGATATGAGCTGTCTGAGGCCGGCGGCGGTCAATGTGCGCTTCACGCGCGGTCCGGCGCCCGACGGCGCCGCACCGGTGAGCCGGGCCAGCGACCGGAAGGTCTTCGACGTCGCGACCGCGAGCTCCGGGGTACCGGCCGCGAGCACCTTGGCGGCCGAGGCGGAGATCTCGTTGTCCAGCCAGTCGCGCAGCACCGCCACGCGCCGGCGGCCGGGCGGATCCTCCTGCAGCCATTCGCGCGTCAAACGGCCCGCACCCAGCGGCATCGACAGTGCGACATCGGGTTCTTCGTCGATGCCGCCCGACAGCTCCAGCGAGCCGCCACCGATGTCGAGGTTGATGATGCGGCCCGCGCTCCAGCCGTACCAGCGGCGCACCGCCAGGAAGGTGAGCCGCGATTCGTCGACCCCCGACAGGACCTGCAGCTGGACGCCGGTCTCGGCCCGCACCCGCGCCAGCACCGCCTCGGAGTTGGTGGCATCCCGGACCGCAGATGTGGCGAACGCCATAAACTCCGCGCACCCCGAGCTGGTGGCGATCTTGGCGAACTCGTCGACGGTCGCGACGAGGCTGTCGGCGCCCTTGCGGGTCAATTTGCCGGTGTCATCGATCGCCTCGGCAAGGCGCAGTGAGGCCTTGGTCGAACTCATCGGGGTCGGGTGCCCGCCACGGCGCGCGTCGACCACCAATAGATGAACGGTGTTACTGCCCACGTCGAGGACGCCCAATCGCACGGAAACCACGGTAACGGGTCTACGGTTGCGTGCTGTGACCGCATCGCAGATCAGTCCCGGCGAGCCTTCGAAGCCCGGTTCCCACGAGGTGGGACTGGACTTTGCCCGCGAGTGGGTGGAGTTCTTCGACCCCGACAATCCGGAGCATCTGATCGCCGCGGACATGACGTGGCTGCTGTCGAAATGGACCTGCGTCTTCGGGACGCCGGCGTGCCAGGGCACCGTCGAGGGCCGGCCCGACGACGGCTGCTGCAGCCACGGCGCCTTCATGGCCGATGACGACGACGTCGCGCAGCTCGAGGAGTCGGTCAAGCTGCTGACCGACGAGGACTGGCAGTTCCGGGAGAAGGGCCTGGGCCGCAAGGGCTACCTCGAGATGGACGAGTACGACGACAAGCCCAACCTGCGGACCCGCAAGTACAAGGGCGCGTGCATCTTTCTGAACCGGCCCGGTTTCGCCGGCGGCATCGGCTGCGCCCTGCACAGCAAGGCCCTCAAACTCGGCGTCGAGCCGCTGACCATGAAGCCCGAGGTCTGCTGGCAGCTGCCGATCCGCCGCACGCAGGACTGGGTGACGCGGCCGGACGGCACCGAGATCCTGCGGACCGTCGTCACCGAATACGACCGGCGCGGCTGGGGCGAGGGCGGCCACGACCTGGTCTGGTACTGCACCGGCGACCCGGCCGCGCACGTCGGCGCCCGGCCCGTGTGGGAGTCCTACGGGCCCGAACTAACCGAACTGCTCGGTGCGAAGGTGTACGCCGAGCTGGCCGCGCTGTGCAAGCGCCGGGCCGGGCTGGGGCTCATCGCCGTCCACCCGGCAACGACGGCTGCCGAGAAGAAGTAACCGGAGGGGAACTAGCCCTCGAGCTTGTAGCCCAGCCCGCGGACGGTGACGAGGTGCACCGGGTTGGCCGGGTCGGCCTCGATCTTGGAGCGCAGCCGCTTCACGTGGACGTCGAGGGTCTTGGTGTCACCGACGTAGTCGGCACCCCAGACCCGGTCGATCAACTGGCCACGCGTCAGCACCCGCCCGCTGTTGCGCATCAGGTATTCGAGCAGGTCGAACTCCTTGAGCGGCAGCGTGATGGCGTCGCCGTTGACGGACACGATGTGCCGCTCGACGTCCATGCGGACCGGACCGGCCTCCAGCACCCCGTCGGCGCCGACGGCGTCGTCGGCCTCGCCACCGCGGCGCAGCACGGCGCGGATGCGGGCGATGAGCTCGCGGGCCGAGTACGGCTTGGTGACGTAGTCGTCGGCGCCGAGTTCCAGGCCGACGACCTTGTCGATCTCGCTGTCCCGCGCGGTCACCATGATGACCGGCACGCCCGACCGCGAGCGCAACTGCTTACAGACGTCGGTGCCGCTCATCCCGGGCAGCATCAGGTCCAGGAGCACGATGTCGGCGCCGGCCCGGTCGAACTCGGCCAACGCCGACGGACCATCGGTCACGACGGTGGCTTCGAAACCCTCCTTGCGCAACAGGAACGCCAAGGGATCGGCCAGGGACTCCTCGTCCTCCACGATCAGCACACTGGTCATTGGTTCGGTCGCCCTCCTTGTGATGGCAATGAGTGGTCGTCTCCCTCGTCGACATCCACGTCGTCCGAGTCGAGATAGGCCGGAATCGACAACGTGAACGTCGATCCGGTTCCCGGCTGACTCCACAGCCGGATGGTTCCGTTGTGGTTGGCCGCAACGTGTTTGACGATGGCCAACCCCAGCCCGGTGCCGCCGGTGGCCCGGGACCGCGCCTTGTCGACACGGAAGAATCGTTCGAAAACCCGTTCCTGGTCGGCTTTTTCGATACCGATGCCGCGGTCGGTCACCGCGATCTCGATGTTGTCGTCGTAGCGGCGCCGACTGATCGACACCTGGGAACCCTTGGGCGAGTAGGAGATTGCGTTGGACACCAGGTTCGCGAGCGCCGTCGCCAGCAGCGTCTCGCTGCCCAGCACCTGGTAGCCCCGGGGCGCGTCCGTCGTGATCGCGATGTCGGCGTTGTCGGCGGCCACCTTGTGCCGGGAAACCACCTCGGCGACAACGGAATCCACGTCCACCGCATCGAGGTGCGGCAGTGGCTCGGCGCCCTGCAGCCGGGACAGTTCGATCAGTTCACCGACCATGTTGGCCAGCCGGTTCGATTCGGTGACGATCTTCTCGGCGAACCGGTTGACCATGTCCTGGTCCTCGGACGACGCCAGCAGCGCCTCGGCCAGCAGCCCCATGGCGCCGACCGGCGTCTTGAGCTCATGGCTGACGTTGGCGACGAAGTCGCGGCGGCTGGCCTCCATGCGGGCCTGTTCGGACTGGTCGTTGACGTAGACCACCGCGAAGCGGCCGTCCTCCTCCGTCAGCTGACGCGCCAGGCCCCGCACCGCCAGCCGGGAGCGGCCCGGGGTGGCGCGTTTGGCCGGCGACAGGTCGAACTCAACGTCCTCGCCGGTGGCCAGCGTGCGCTGCGCGGCCTCCCAGGCCCGGTCGTCGAGCAGCCGGTCGCGCACCAGGCCGAGGTCACGGGCCAGGGAGTTGGTGTAGACGACGTCACGGTAGGTGTCGACGACCGCCATCCCCAGCGGGGACATGGACACGATGTGCGCGAACATCTCCGACACCGTCAGGCCGGACTGCTCGGCAGTGCGGCGCTCGCGGCGCTCGTTCAGCCGCGGCACCCAGCGCATGCCGATCGCGATGCCCAGAGCCAACGCGAGCAGCGCCGTGGCGGCCACCAGAGGCAGCGCGTACGACAAGCTCACGGGCAAATCGTACGCATCAGGTGAACGTCATCCCAGCAGCGAGCGGCCAGATCGGTACAAGTCACACGTACAAATCCAGGTGTTTCACTGGTGTTAACCGCAGTTCACCGGCTGTTCGCGACGTCAGTGCTGTTTGGCGCCCTGCGCGGCGACAGCGGCGGCACCCGCGGCCGCGGCCTCGGGGTCCAGGTACTCGCCGCCGGGCACCGTCGGCTTCAGATTTTCGTCCAGTTCGTAGCGCAGCGGGATGCCCGTCGGGATGTTCAGGCCGGTGATCTCGTCGTCGGACATGCCGTCCAGGTACTTCACCAGCGCCCGCAGCGAGTTGCCGTGCGCGGCGATCAGCACGGTCTTGCCGGCTTTGAGGTCGGCCGCGATGGTCTGCTCGAAGTACGGCACGAACCGCTTGACGACGTCGGCGAGGCATTCGGTCAGCGGCGCGTCGATGCCGGCGTACCGCGGGTCGCCGTCCTGGCTGTAGGTGCTGCCCTTCTCGATCGGGGGCGGCGGGGTGTCGTAGCTGCGGCGCCACGACATGAACTGGTCCTGGCCGTACTTGGCCAGGGTCTCGGCCTTGTCGAGGCCCTGCAGCGCGCCGTAGTGCCGCTCGTTGAGGCGCCAGTCGCGGTGCACGGGAATCCAGTGCCGGTCGGCGGCGTCCAGCGCCAGGTTGGCGGTGGTGATCGCCCGGCGCAGCAGCGACGTGTAGAGCACGTCCGGCAGCACACCCTGCTCGACCAGCAGCTTTCCGCCGCGAACGGCTTCGGCCCGGCCCTTGTCGGTGAGGTCGACGTCGACCCAACCGGTGAACAGGTTCTTCTCGTTCCACTGGCTCTCGCCGTGACGCAGCAGGATCAAGGTCGGCATCGGCTGATCTTCTCACGTGCGGGTTTTTGGCTCTCGCCGCACCTCGTTGCTCGTCGAGATTGACGTTATGGCTGGTTTTCGGGCCCGCGAGCCACCATTACGTCAAACTCGGCGACTCGCGACCTAAAGCCGGCCCGACCACCCGCGTTCCAACAGTGCCCGACGGACATCGCGCACTATCGCGCCGCCGTTGTCTTCCTTGATCACGTGGGTGACGTGCCATTTCATCCGCTGCAACTCTCGGTTGACCCAGACATCCATCGCGTATTGACGTCGCTCCGTGAGGTGTTGCTGGCCGTCGTACTCGGCGCCCACCTTGAACTCTTCCCAGACCATGTCGATGCGTCGCACGTACTGCCCGAACTCGTTGTAGACCACGTATTGCGTTGTAGGCCTTGGCAAGCCAGCATCGGTGAACAGCAACCGCAGGCGAGATTCTGGCGGGGACTCAGCGCCACCGTCAACCAGCGGCAGCGCCTTGCGCAGTGCAACCAACCCGCGTGCTCCGCGATGACGCTTCGCAAGTAGAAACACCTCATCCAGCTCAAACGGCGCCGCATTCATCAAGGCATCGAGCCTCGCCACCCCGTCATCTCGGGACAGGTTTCGCGCAAGGTCGAATGCGGTCCGGGAACGCGTTGTCACGCGGATGCCGTTGATCGTGGTCACCTCGTCATCAGGCAGGACGTCACGACGGATGACGAGGCCGTCCTGACGACGGCAAGCGCCGAAGACATCGATCGGGATGTCGTCGTCGACCCATTTGGCGCGATACAGCGCGGACGCCGCAACCCCGCCGATGACACCGTTCGGCACGGCGAGTGCAGCGCCGCGAATACGATCCCGCAGGGCCACATCGTGACCGCGCGGCAAGTAGACGCCACGAAGAATCGGCTGGTAGCGGCTGCGTAACCGCGCCCGGGTGAGATGACCAGATTCGAGAGCGTCGCTGCCCTTGAATGGAGTTCGCATGCCTGTTTAGACGTGTACGGACACCAATGGGCTCCAAGCCCCGTCGAGATTGACGTTATGGCTGGTTTCAGCGGCCACAAACGACCATTACGTCAATCTCGGCGCAGAACGTCGGTCTATTCCGGACGCAGGTGCTCGAACGCCTTGAGGTTCTTCAGCGACTCCCCGCGGGACAGTCGCCACTTCCACTCTTTCTCGATCGACGAGCGGAAGCCCAGTTCGAGCAGCGTGTTGAAGTCGAAGTCGACGGCCTCGATCACCTGGCCCATCAGGCGGTCGATCTCGTCGGGCGTCACCGCGTGCAGCGCCATCCGGCCGATCAGGTAGATGTCGCCGATGTTGTCCAGCGTGTAGGCCATGCCGTACAGCCGCCGGTTGCGGCGCAGCAGGTACTTGTAGACGCCCTCGAAGTTCTCGTCGGGCTTGCGACAGACGAACGCCTCCAGCCGCACGCCGTGCTCGCCGACACTGAGCAGGGTGTTGGTGGTCAGCCGGCGCTCGCCGGGCAGCGCCACGACGATGCCCGGCCGCCCGCCCACTCCCCCGTCATGGTGGGAGAAGTCGAGTTCGTGTGCGCGCAGGGTGTCTTCGATCAACTGGGTGACCGTCGCCGCGGTCGTCATGCGCGCACGCCCCGGCGGATCAGGAACCGGCGGCTGCGGCGTGCCGCGGCGTCACGTCGGGGGCGACGGCCGCGGTAGTCGGCGATCGCCCGCGTGTAGCCGGCCAGCAGCGCGTCCACGGTGTGCGCCCACGAGAAGGTCGCGGCGTGTTGCAAAGCGCCCTCGGCCAACGACTCCGGCCCCATTTCCAGCGTCCGCCCGATCGCGTTGGCCCAGTCGACCGGATCGTGGCCTTGCACCAGAACGCCGCTCACGCCGTCGCGCACCGCGACGGGCAGCCCGCCCACCGCGGCGGCCACCACCGGCGTTCCACAGGCCTGGGCCTCGACCGCAACCAGGCCGAACGACTCCGAATAGCTCGGTACCGCAACGAGATCCGCGGCCCGGTAGACGTTCACCAGCTGGTCACGGGACTGCGGTGGCAGGAATGTCACACGGTCGGTGATACCCAGCTCGTCGGCGAGGGAAACCAGACCGTCGGGTACGGCCAGGCCACTGCCCGACGGACCCCCGGCGACCACGACACGCACGTCGGGCAGCTTGGCCGCCGCGCGCAACAGCACGTCGGGAGCCTTCAGCGGCTGGATGCGGCCGACGAAGGCGACCACCTGCTCGTCGAGCGAAAGACCCAGTGCCGCACGGGCTTCGGCCTTGTCACCCGGCGTGAACGTCTTCAGGTCGACGCCGGGATACGCCACATCGATGCGGGCCGGGTCCGCGTGGTGCAGCGAAACCAGTTGCTGCGCTTCGTCTTCGGTGTTGACGATGAGCCGGTCGGCGGCGTCGACCACCTGCTGCTCGCCGACGGCGCGCAGCGCCGGCTCCGGGGTGTCGCCGTCCGCGAGCGACAGGTTCTTCACCGCGGCCCAGGTGTGCGCGGTGTGTACCAGGGGCACCGCCCACCGGTCCGAGGCCAGCCAGCCCACCTGCCCGGACAGCCAGTAGTGCGAGTGCACGATGTCGTAGTAACCCGGCTCGTGGTTCGCCTCGACGCGCAGGACACCCGCGGTGAAGGCACACAGCTGCGTCGGCAGGTCGTACTTGTCCAGTCCCTCGAACGGGCCGGCGACGATGTTGCGCACCAGGACGCCGGGGGCCACCCGAACCACCGGGGCGTCGGTCGACGACGTGGCCCGGGTGAAGATTTCCACCTCGACGCCGCGGCGGGCCAACTCGAGCGCACTCTGCAGGACGTAGACGTTCATACCGCCGGCATCGCCGGTGCCCGGTTGGGCCAGCGGCGAGGTATGGACCGACAGGACGGCGACACGCACGCCCTCCATCCTTACACCGTCGCTCGGACTGCCCGCCGTCCGGTGGTCAGAGCTGGGCAATTTGGGGCCGCTCGAAACCCGCGAGCGGCCGCAGAATGCACGGCTGACACGGCGTGTCGGCGCGCAGACACGGCCGCTCGCGGGAGAAGGCTAGGCCGGCGCGGGAGGTGGCTAGGCGGCGCGCAGCGCGCGGCGCATGGCACCGATCGGGTCGGCGTACAGCCCACCGAGGGACACCACGCCCGCACCGGCTTCCTGCACCCGATTGCCGAACGTCGTGACGCGAATGTCCCTGACACCCAACACCGTTCGCTCCGCGAACGCCTGCTCGACCAGCGGGAGACCCTCGGGGTACTCGGAGAACGCCTGACCGCCGACGACCAGGTCATCGGGGTTCAGCAGGTCGCGCAGCAGCGCCACCGCACCACCCAGGACGCGGGCCCGCTCGGCCAGCAGCTCGACGGCCGCGGCATTGCCGGACCGCGCCGCGCGCAGCACCGTGGAGATGGTCGACGCCGGTCCGTCGGCCGGCACGATCCGCTGCTTGCGGGCGGCGGCCAGCACGGCCTCGTCGCTGACGGTGGTCTCGAGCCGGCCGGTACCGCCGAGCAGCTCCGACTGCGCGGGCAGTCCCGAGATGGTGCCCGGGCCGCTGGCCGGCGAGTGGACCTTGCCGCCGATCGACAGCGCGTAGCCGACGGTCTCGCGGGCGTACACGTAAAGGCTGGTGGCGGACTCGGCCGCGGCCGCCGAGCGGCGCGCACCCAGCAGCAGTTCGGCGCCGGCCATCGCGTCGACGTGCGACGCCAGCGACACCGGCAGGCCGAGGGTCTGGGCCAGCACCGGGCCGACGGGCGCGTCGACCCAGCCGAGGCGCGGGTGGTCGACGTGACCGGTGGCGCTGTCCACCACACCACCGGAGGCGACCCCGACCCACAGCGGGCGGCGCCGGTGCCAGCGGCTCAGGTAACGCTGCGCGCTGCCGGCCAGCGATGCCAGCGCGGCGTTCTGGTCGCCGCGCGGCGTGGGCGTCTCGACCACGTCGAGGGTGCGGCCGAAGAGGTCGGTCGCGACGATCGCGGTGGTCCGGGCGCCGACGTGCAGGCCCAGGGTGAGGAACGGTTCGTGGTTGACCTCGACGGGGACGCGCGGCCGGCCGATGGCGCCGGCGACGGCGAGGTCGGCCCGCTCACGCAGCATCCCGGCGTCCAGCAAGGCGGTGACCTTCCGGTTCACCGTGGCGATGCTGAGCCCGGTGGCCTGCGCGATCACGTCCCGGGCGATGGGGCCGCGCAGCCGCGCCGCACTGAAGACCGAGCCGGCGGCGGCGTCGGCGACCCGCAGCGACGGCGCGACGATGTGGTGCCGAGCCAGGAGGGTGCGCTTGGCGTGTGCGGCAGAGCGGACGCCGGAGGGGGCAGAAACGGTGGAAACGGAAGCAGGCATTTGGGTGTCCTAGGGAAGAAGTCGGGCTGGTGGGTCCTGAGGCCACACCTGCCGACAGCTAGGACGAAGAGATCCGTGTCGTGAGTCAGGCGCAGCGCGAAGCGCGACAACAACAACACGAACGCCGCACAGCGACGCCGGATGCCTGACTGATGATCACGAGAGGAACTTAGCACGCCTGCGGCGCAGCACAACGATCGCGATGAAGCGTGCGACCAGTGACTAAGGTCGGTCACATGTCAGCTGAAGAACGCTCCGTGCGCGTCGCGGTGGTCACCGGCGCCAGCTCCGGAATCGGCGCCGCCACCGCGAAAACCCTTGCCGGCCTTGGCTTTCACGTCGTGTGCGCGGCCCGCCGCGCGGATCGGATCACCGCGCTCGCAGCCGAGATCGGTGGCACCGCCGTTGTGACAGACGTCACCGACCAGGCGTCGGTGGATGCTTTTGCGGCCCAGGTCGCGGCCCTGGGACCGGTGCACGTACTGGTCAACAACGCCGGCGGCGCCAAGGGCCTGGCGCCCGTCGCCGAGGCCGATCTGGAGCACTGGGACTGGATGTGGCAGACGAACGTGCTGGGCACTCTGCGCGTCACGCGGGCGCTGCTGCCCGCACTGATCGCATCGGGCGACGGACTGGTCGTCACCGTCACGTCGACCGCGGCGCTGGAGACGTACGACAACGGCGCCGGGTACATCGCCGCCAAGCACGGCCAGGGCGCACTGCACCGCACGCTGCGCGGTGAATTGTTGGGAAAACCGGTGCGGCTCACCGAGATTGCGCCGGGCGCCGTGGAGACGGAGTTCTCGCTCGTGCGGTTCGGCGGGGATGCCGAGCGCGCCGACGCGGTGTATCAGGGCATCACGCCTCTGGTCGCCGAGGACGTCGCCGAGGTCATCGGTTTCGTGGCGTCACGGCCGCCGCACGTCGATCTGGACCAGATCGTCATGCGGCCGCGCGACCAGGCGTCCGCCAGCCGCTTTAACCGCCGGCCGCAGTAGTCGTCGGGGCTGGCGCGGTCGAAGTCGCGGTCGACACCGCCGTCGAGGTCGTCGTCGAGGTGGACGACGACGTCGACGGAGTGGTCGACGTGGTGGCCGGACCTGTCGGCGGCGGTGTCGTCGTGGTCGTCGGCGTACCCGAATAGGTCGGGGCGTCGGTCGGGGTGGCCGGCGCACTCTGCGGGATGGACGTCTCCGGCGGCGCGGCATTGGCCGGCGGCAGCGCCGACATCGACACCCAGGTGGCCCAGTCGACGGCCCAGTCCCAGATGTCGCCGTCGGCGTACGACAGCTGGATCGACGTGCCCGTCACCTCGACCGGATCGCCGTAGATGGCGGTCTGGAAGTACTGCTGGGCGTTGTCGGTCGACAGGTTGATACAGCCGTTGGTGACGTTGGTGTTGCCCTGCGCGCCCGAGCTGGCCGGGTTGGCGTGGATGAACTCGCCGTTGTTGGAGATGCGCACGGCCCAGCGTTCGTGGACGTTCGAGTACCCGGCGGCCGGGTTGGACATCCAGAAGTCCGCGTACTTCTCGGTGACGACGTGGGTGCCGCTGCGCGTCACGTTGCGCGGCTTGTCGGCCTCGCCGTAGCTGCACGGGAAGTCGAAGAGCACGCCGCCGTCGGTGATGACCTGGATGCGGTGGCTGGTCGCGTCGGCCTTGACGACCTGGCGCCGGCCGATGGTGATCTCCAGCGTGCTGTCCTGCGCGCCGTAGGCGTCGTCGCCGAACGGGACGCCGTACAACTTCGCCGAGACGCTGACCTTGGTGCCCGGCGGGTAGTACTCGCGGGGACGCCAGTGCATGCGCGCACCCTCGCGCTCGTCGGGCAGCCAGGCCCAACTGCCCTCGACGGGCGGGTCGGTGACGACCTTGACGTTGCGCTCGACCGAGGCCTTGTCGCTTATCGACGAGTCGAACTGCAGGATGATCGGCGCCGCCACCCCGACGGTCTGTCCGTCTGCGAGCTGGAACTGGCCGTTGACCTGCTTGGTCGGGTTGACGGTCGTGAACGTCGCGGACACCGGCACGGCCTTGCCGTCCCGGCCGACGGCCGAACCGGTGAACGTGTACGTCGCGCCGAAGCCGAGGGGCTCGGCGGCGTTGAACGACGTGCGGTCCTTGTTGAACACCGCGGCGACGACCTTGCCGTCGCCGTTGGTCAGAGTCAGCTTCTGGAACCAGCCGTCGGTGACGTCGACGCCGATGCTGCTGGTCGGCACCACGTCGGTGGCGCCGTTGGCGGGCCGGTAGGTGATGACGGGCGCCGCGGTCTCTTTGGCGGGGGCCGAGGACGTTGAACTGCCAGATCCATCCGAGCACGCGGCGAGCACGCCGGAAGTGCCGACGGCAATCGCGGTCAGCATCTGTCGCCGGTTCACACTCACAGGAATGAATTTACCTACAGCGAACAGCCGATTAAGCACGGTTCCGGTGTGAGATCTATCCCGAAAGCGGCCTTGACGCCGTCCCGAACCGTCCTGGCCAGCGCTAATACGTCAGCGCTGCCAGCAAAGCCCCGGTTCGTCAGGGCCAGCGCATGCTTGGTCGAGAGCCGGGCCGCAGCGCCGTCACCCGGGTATCCCTTGCCGAAACCGGCCTGTTCCACGAGCCAGCCGGCCGCCAGCTTGACCCCGTTCGGCGCCGGGTAATTGGGCACGGGACCGGCGGTGGCGTCGCGGATGCGTTCGAAGACGTCGTGCGGGACGACCGGGTTGGTGAAGAACGAGCCGGCGCTCCAGGTGTCATGGTCGGCGGGGTCGGACACCATGCCCTTGCCGCGCCGCAACGCCAGCACCGCGTCGCGGACCGCCAGCGCGTCGACGCGCGTGCCCGCCTCGGCGCCGAGCCGCGACGCCAGTTCGCCGTACCGCAGCGGGGCACTGAGACCGTCCGGGTTCAGCGTGAACTCCACCTCGAGCACGACGGCCTGGTCGGAGTTCTTCAGCACGCTGTGCCGGTAGCCGAAATCCAGCGTCTCGGGACTCACCCAGCTGTCGGCACCCGTCTCACGGTCGAACAGCCGGACCCGGCTGATGGTGTCGGCGACCTCGGCACCGTAGGCCCCGACGTTCTGCACCGGCGTCGCCCCGGCCGAGCCCGGGATCCCGGACAGGCATTCCAGGCCACCGAGCCCGTGCGCCAACGAGGCCACGACGACGTCGTCCCACAGCGCGCCGGCCTCGGCCCGCACCACGTTGCCCTCGACGGTGATCTCGGTGTTCGCCAGCAACACCACGGTCAAATCAACCATGTCGTCCGAGACCAGCACATTCGACCCGCCCGCCAGGACCAGCAGCGGCCCCGGGCCGTCCCGCAACGCGGTGAGCGCGCCGACCACCTTGGCGGTGGTATCGCAGGTGATCAGACGGGCTGCCACCGGTCCGACGCGGAACGAGGTCAGGGGTGCCAGCGGCACGTCATAGTCGACCGCCGCGCCCCCGATATCCGAACTGACCACGGCCGCTAACGGTAGCGTGGCCGAGTATGGCCCGCTCTTTCGACATGGTTGCCGAATACCTCGGGACTGTGGCGCAGGTGCACAGCGCGTTCTGCAGCAAGGATTACTGGCTGGACCGGCTGGCAGAGGGCCGCGCCGACGTGTCGACCCTCGACTCGTTCGCCGAGGACGGCCACGGCGGCACGGACATCACCACCACGCAGACCATGCGCGCCGCCGGCCTGCCCAGCATCGTCACCCAATTCCACTTCGGTGACCTCAGCCTGGTCCGCGAAGAGCACTGGGGTCCACTCGCCGACGGGCGTGCCGTCGGGACGGTGCGCAGCCGCGTCCCCGGCGCGCCGGCGACCATCACCGGCAGGGGTGTCCTGACCGCCACGGGAGACGTTGCGCGGCTGAACTTCTCGGCGCACGTCGAGGTCCGCATCCCGCTGGTCGGCGGCAAGCTCGAGGCGATGCTGGGGCAGCAACTCGGCTATCTGATCGAGTTGGAGCAGAAATTCACCAGCGACTGGATCGCCGCCCGCCGGTAGGCCCGGCGCCGTCGGCAGCTTCGACCGCCTCGGCAGGGCCATAAACTCGGCCCATGAACTCGCCCGTCGGCCGGTCACAGGGCACTCCTGTCGGCCAGCCGACGCGTGGCACAACGGGATACAACCGCCTGCGGCGCAGCGACCGCTGGCTCGTCCACTCGCCGCGCGTGCGGGCGCTGCTGCGCGCCGCGCCGGATCCCGTGGTCGTCGACCTCGGCTACGGCGCGCTTCCGGTGACCACCGTGGAACTGGCGTCCCGGCTGCGCACCGTCCGGGCCGACGTGCGAGTGGTAGGCCTGGAGATTCACCCGGACCGGGTGCGGCTGGCCCGGGAGCTGGCCGGCGACGTCGCCGAATTCGGCCTCGGCGGCTTCGAATTGGCCGGGCACACACCGGTTCTGGTGCGCGCGTTCAATGTGTTGCGGCAGTACGACGTCGCCGACGTACCCGCCGCGTGGGCGGAGATGACGGGCCGGCTCGCACCCGGCGGGCTGCTGGTCGACGGCACCTGCGACGAGTTGGGCCGGCGCTGCTGCTGGGTCCTGCTCGACGCCAACGGGCCCGTGAGCCTGACCCTGTCGTGCGACCCGTTCGCCATCGAACGGCCCTCCGATCTGGCGGAGCGACTGCCGAAAGTGCTTATCCACCACAATGTTCCGGGTCAGCCGATCCACCAGCTGCTGCAGGCCGCCGACCGCGCCTGGGCCACCAACGCCGGGCACGGGGTGTTCGGTCCGCGCGTCCGGTGGCGGGCGATGCTCGACCTGCTGGTGGCCGAGGGTCAACCGCTGGAGCCGCCGCGGCGCCGGTTGCGTGACGGCGTCCTGACGGTGCCGTGGTCGGCCGTCGCGCCCCCACCGTGACGACGAGCGCATAGGGTTCGCCGTATGCCGTCACCCCGCAGCCGACTGCAATCGCCGGTCGTCCTGGCCTCGGCCGCGGCGGTGATCGTCGTCGCCCTGATCGTCGCGGCCGTGCTGAGCAAGCCGCGGCCCGTCGACGCCCCGCCACCGGCGGCCAACCAGCCCACCGCGGCCCCGCCGCCGGTCCCGTGCCGGCTGGACACCGTCGTGACCGCCCTCAGCGTGCGCCAGAAACTGGCCCAGCTGCTGATGGTCGGGGTCAAGAACCTGGCCGACGCGGAGGCCGTCGTCCGGCAGCAGGAGGTCGGCGGCATCTTCATCACCAGCTGGACCGACTACTCGATGCTCGGCGGTCCGCTGGCCGCGCTGGCGCAGGAGCCGCGGCCGCTGCCGATCGCGGTCAGTGTCGACGAGGAGGGCGGCCGGGTGCAGCGGCTGAGGAGCCTCATCGGCAGCCAGCCGTCGGCGCGCGAGCTCGTCGCCGCCGGCAAGACCCCCGAACAGGTTCGGGAGATCGCGCGGCTGCGCGGCCAGGCGATGAAGGAACTCGGCATCACCATCGACTTCGCGCCCGTCGTAGACATCACGAACGCGGCCGACGGCACCGTCATCGGCGACCGGTCGTGGGGCAACACCGCCGAGGTCGTCACCGCCTACGCCGGCGCGTACGCCGACGGCCTGCGTGACGCCGGTGTGCTGCCGGTGCTCAAGCACTTCCCCGGCCACGGTCATGCCTCCGGCGACTCGCACCAGGGCGGCGTCGTCACCCCGCCCCTGGCCCAGCTCGAGTCGCTGGACCTGGTGCCCTACCAGTCTCTGACGACTCGCAAACCCGTCGCGGTGATGGTCGGCCACATGCAGGTGCCCGGCCTCACCGAGACCGATCCGGCGAGCCTGTCCAAGGCCGCCTACGACCTGCTGCGGTCCGGTGGCTACGGCGGCCGCCCGTTCGACGGACCGGTGTTCACCGACGACCTGTCCAGCATGGGCGCCATCACGCAGCGCTACAGCGTGCCGGAAGCGGTGCTCAAAGCCCTGCAGGCCGGCGCCGATACCGCGCTGTGGATCACCACCAAAGAGGTGCCGGAGGTCCTCGACCGGCTGCAGCAGGCCGTCGACTCCGGCGAGCTGCCCACCGAACGCGTCGACGACGCCGTGCGGCACATGGCACTGACCAAGGATCCGTCCCTGGCCTGCACCCGCTGATTACGCTGGGGCGCATGCGCATCGCACTGGCCCAGATCGGCGCCGGCACCGATCCCGAGGCCAACCTGGCACTGGTCGCCGACCACACGGCGCGCGCCGCCGACGCCGGTGCCCAACTGGTCTTGTTCCCAGAGGCCACGATGTGCCGGTTCGGGGTGCCCCTCGCGCCGGTGGCGCAACCGCTCGACGGCCCGTGGGCGGACGCCGTCCGGGACCTCGCCGCACGTTCGGGCGTCACCGTGGTGGCGGGGATGTTCTGTCCGGCCGACGACGACACCGACGGCCGCGTCACCAACACGCTGCTCGCCACCGGCCCGGGCGTTGCCGCGCACTACCACAAGATTCACCTCTACGACGCCTTCGGATTCGCCGAATCACGCACTGTGGCAAGGGGTTTCGAGCCAGTCGTGATCGACGTTCCGACCGCCGACGGCACCGTGCCCGTCGGCCTCACGACGTGTTACGACGTCCGATTCCCGGAGTTGCATCTCGAGCTGGCCGAGCGCGGGGCCAAGCTGCTGACCGTCCACGCGTCGTGGGGTTCGGGTCCGGGCAAGCTGGAGCAGTGGACGCTGCTGGCCCGCGCCCGCGCGCTCGACACCGGCTGCGTCGTCGCCGCCGTCGACCAGCCCTACCCGGGTGACGAACTCGCCAAGAAGGGTCCGACCGGCAGCGGCGGCAGTCTGGTGGCCTCCCCCACAGGCGACATCGTGGTGCAGGCCGGCCTCGCGCCGGAACTGCTGGTCACCGACGTCGACCTGGCCGCCGTCGAGCGGGCCCGCGAGACCATCGCCGTGCTGCGCAACCGCACCCCGATTCCGCGTAAGGCACAATCGCAAGGGTGACTGACCCCTGGGCCCGCCCCGCCAATGAGGACGCCGCACCATCTGCCGAGCCCGCGCCGGAGGCTCCGGGTGCCCAGCCCACCGAGGTGCTGACGGCCGCCGACCAACCGGCACCGGCCGCCGACGTGCCACCCGCCTACGGCGCCGCCGCGCCCGCCGCGGCCGCCTACGGCGCCGACGTCCCACCGACGTCGTATCCGGCCCCGCAGCAGGTACCCGCCACCGATCCGCCAAAGAAGCGCCGCGGCGTCATGGAGCTGCTGCGCGACCCGATGTCGCTGATCCTGATCATCGTCATCGCCCTCGCGCTGTCGGCGGCCGGTGTGGTCGGCGGCGAGTTCTACGCGCGCAGCCGCGGCAACAGCGTCGTGTCGCAATCCGTCCAGTGCGTCGTCCAGGACAAGGTCGACGTGCAGTTCGGCGCGACCCCGTTCCTGTGGCAGGTCGCCAACAAGCACTACGACCACATCACGGTCACCACGGCCGGCAACCAGCTCCGGTTCGCCAAGGGCATGAAGGCCCAGATCAACATCGATGACGTCAAGCTCGACAAGACGGCGAAGTCGGCCGGCACCATCGGGTCCCTCGATGCGACCGTCACCTGGTCGGCCGACGGCATCAAGCAGACCATCGCCGACACCGTCCCGGTGCTGGGTGGCCTGGTCTCCGACGTCACCACCGACCCGTCGTCGGGCACCATCGTGCTGGACGCGCCGATGACCCAGATCGTGGCCAAGCCGACGCTGTCCGACGGCACCATCTCGCTCAAGGTGGAGCAGCTCACCGGCTTGGGCTTCCTGCTGCCGCGCGAGTCGATCCAGCCGGCGCTGGACCTGTTCGCGTCGCAGCTGACCAAGGATTACCCGATGGGCATCCGCCCGGAGGCCCTGCAGGTGACCGGTACCGGCGTGACCGCGAAGTTCGGCACCAAGAACGCGACCATCCCGCTGGGCCAGCAGGACACCTGCTTCTCCGGCCTCTGATCCCCCGCTGACCCCAGCGATTTGTGCACGATTTTCCGCGGTGACCGCGGAGAATCGTGCACAAATCCCTAGTTGAGCCCGTCGAGGACGGCGCGGGTACCGGACAGGCCGAGCCGGGTGGCGCCGGCGTCCAGCAGCGCGACGGCGTCTGCGGCCGCACGGATACCGCCGCTGGCCTTGATACCCAGCGCCGGGACGGTCTGGGCCATGATCTCCACGGCCTGCACGGACGCACCACCCGCCGGGTGGAAACCGGTGGAGGTCTTCACGAAATCGGCGCCGGCGTCGGCGGCCGCACGGCAGACGTCGGCCAGCGTCGGCGCGCCGGCCATGTTCAGCAGCGCCGCGGATTCCACGATCACCTTCAGCACCGCCATCGGCGCGGCCCCGCGGACCGCGGAAATATCGGCGAACACCGCCGAGATGTCGCCGGCGATGGCGGCGCCCACGTCGATCACCATGTCGACCTCGTCGGCACCGCGCCGGCCGTCGGACCCGACGACCGACAACGCGGCCTCGCGCGCCTTGATCTGCGAATCATGCTTGCCCGACGGGAATCCCACGACGGTCGCGATCTTGACCCGCTCGGGCACCTCGACCGCGCCGAGCATCGACGGTGACACACAGACCGCGCACACCCCCAGATCGGCGGCCTCCCAGCACAGGCTCGCCACGTCGGCGGCGGTCGCCTCGGGCTTCAGCAAGGTGTGGTCGACCAGTGCGGCCACCTGCTGGCGGGTCCAACTCATCAGAACGGCTCCTCTGCGCCACCGGGATTGCAACGTGCTCTCACCATCTGGTTGTCGTCGACCACCGGGCGCCACGGCTCGAGATTCCAGCTGGTCTTGCCGGGCGCGCCCGCTTCGGCGAAATACCAGTGGCACATGAACTGGGCGCGCATGCCGGGGGTGTCGGCGTCGGGGGCAAGGTTCAAGACCTCGGACCAGGCCTCGTCTCCCGGCTGCGTGGCGCCCAGGCCGGACGCGCGCCGGCCGGCCCACGTCGGATACACCCGCAGGCTTTTCGAACCGTCCCACTGCGTCCACCGGGTGTGGTCGATGTAGGGCGGCGCCGGGGCGGGTTGTGGAATGGGTTCGCCGGGATCAGCTGTGGACAGCGGCGCCGGAGCCAGCGTCAACGCAACGGCAGCCAGCACCCCGCACCAGATCGAGCGCACCGATTACCGAGATTTCCCTTGGACCTCAAGGAGTTTGGGCTTCACGTCGACCAGGTACACACCGGTGGCGCAGGCCGCGATGGCCGCGCCGACGGGCGGCCCGATGATCCAGCCCAGGACGGCACCGCCGCCCAGGATCGCCAGCCACACCGGCTTGGTCAGTTTGTCGACCGCCGTGTAGGCGTCCGGCCGCTGCATCGCGGCATGCACGAACGCATAAACGGTCGTGGCCAGCACCGCGATCTGCAATGCGAAAAGGACGTAACCCACCAGGCTTCCGAGGTACACGCCCTCAGCCTATGTGGGTTACGTCCCTGACGTCGAACCTGACTACTTCTGGGTGACCTTCTTGGCCGGAGCGGCCTTCTTGGCCGGAGCCTTGGCGGCAGCCTTGGCCGGGGCGGCCTTGGTCGCAGCAGCCTTGGCCGGGGCCTTCTTGGCGGCCGGCGCCTTCTTCGCCGGGGCGGCCTTCTTGGCCGGGGCCTCTTCCTTCTCCGGCAGCTCGACGCCGACCAGCTTGGCGGCGCGCTCACCGACGGCGCGGGTCTGGCTCGCGACGTTGCCGAGGGCGTCCTGGGTCAGCTCGGTGACCTGGTCGGTGTAGTTCTCGACACGGCCACGGACGTCCTCGACGCGCTCGCGGACGCTCTCGATCGACGACTGGGCGCGCAGGCGCTCCAGCGCGGCCTCGCCACGCTCGACAAGCTTGTTGTAGGTGTTCTGCGCGTTCTCGGCGTAGGTCTCGGCAGCCTTGCGCAGCTCTTCGGTGCTGAACTTCTCGCGCAGTTCCTCAACCTGACCCGGCAGTTCTTCCTGCAGCTTGGTCAGGCGGGCACGACCCTCTTCGACGCGGGCGTTGGCATCGGTGCGGGCCTCTTCGGCACGCTCACGCAGGCTCGCGACGATCTCGTTGACGGTGGCCAGCGCCAGGTCCGCGGCGCCGACGGCGGCGAACAGGGGGGCCTTCAGGTCTTCGATGGTGGGCTGGTTGGTCTCTTTGTTCTCTGCCATGTTCGTTGTTTCCTTTCTCGGGGTACTGCGTTGGTCAGTTCGCTACTTGGTGAGTGTCAGTCGTCGTTGTCTGCTCCTCACTCGCGGCTTCCAATTCAGGCTGATCAGGAAGCGATTTGGACTCGGCATCGTTCTGCTGCCGGAAGGACGTGTAGATGTCGAGCAGCACCTGCTTCTGCCGCTCGGTGATCGAGAGGTCGGCGATGATGGCGTCACGCACCTCGCCGGCAGCGCTGGGCTCCAGAATTCCGGCCCGTACGTAGAGCACCTCGGCCGAAACCCTGAGCGCCTTGGCGATCTGGTTCAGCACATCGGCCGACGGCTTGCGCAGGCCACGCTCGATCTGGCTCAGGTAGGGGTTGCTGACGCCCGCCTTCTCAGCGAGCTGGCGGACCGAGACCTGCGCAGCCTCCCGCTGGGTGCGGATGAAGCTGCCGATGTCCTGGGCTGCATTCGACATGACGGCGGCGATATCTGCATCCTGCGCCACGTCGTACCCCTGTCTTCGTCGACCGCATTTGGTTGGCGGTCCGTACCAAAACAACGGTACGAGGGGGTGCTAACTATTGCAAGCGCTAGCAAGCGCCAGCTAGCACGATCAGACGAGAAGCTCCGCGATCGTGTAGATGACCAGGCCCGCCAGCGATCCGACGACCGTGCCGTTGATCCGGATGAACTGCAGGTCACGGCCCACATGGAGCTCGATTCGCCGGCTCGCCTCGTCGGCGTCCCAGCGCTCGATGGTCTCGGTGATGATCGCTGTGATCTCCGTCCCATATTGCGCCACAAGGTGTTTTGCGCCCCTGACGAGCCAGTTGTCGACCTTGTCCCGGAGCTCCGCGTCGTCCCGCAGGGACTCCCCGATCCGCACCACCGAGTCTGCAATCCTGGTGCGCAAAACTGACGACGGATCGTCCACCGATTCGAGGATGATGCGCTTGGCAGTGCTCCACGCCGTCTCTGCCGCGCGGGCCACCTCGTCACGCGCCAGGATCTGCTCCTTGATCCGCTCGGCCCGCGCGATGGTGTCCTCGTCGTTCTGCAGATCGTCGGCGAAATCGAAGAGGAACTTCGTCGCCGACATCCGCAGTTCATGCTCGGGGTTGCGGCGCACCTTGTCCGTGAAGTCCATCAGCTCGCGGTGAATCCGGTCGCCCACGAGGTGGTCGACCCAGCGCGGCGACCATGTCGGCGAATCCCGCTCGATGACCCGCTCGATGATCTCGCCGGCGTTGAGCGACCACTGGAACGCGCGGTCGGCGAGCAGCTGCAGCAGCGCCTCCTGTCGCCGCTCCGCCAGCAGGCTCTCCAGGACCCGGCCGATCGGCGGACCCCACTGCGGTTCGGCGATCCGCTTGACGATCATCCGGTCCAGCACGTGCTGGACGTCTTCGTCGCGCAGCAGCTCCACCAGCACGCGCAGCACCGTCGACGCCTCGGCGGCCACCCGCGCCGCGTGCACCGGCTCCGACAGCCACTTGCCCAGCCGGCTGGCCACCTGGGCGTCGCGCAGCTTGGTCTCGATCACCTCCGGCGACATGAAGTTCTCGCGGACGAAGGTGCCGAGACCCTCGCCGAGCTGGTCCTTCTTGCGCGGAATGATCGCGGTGTGCGGGATCGGGATGCCCAGCGGATGACGGAACAGCGCGGTGACGGCGAACCAGTCGGCCAGCGCGCCGACCATGCCGGCCTCCGCGGCGGCCCGCACATAGCCCACCCACGGCCCGGTCCAGCTGTACGCGCCGCCACGGGCCTGCAACCACGTACACACCGCAAACAGCACCGTCGCACCGAGCAGGAAGCTCAGCGCGACCGCTTTCATCCGGCGCAGGTTGCGGCGTCGCTCTTCGTCGGCCGTGTGATCGGCGCCGGCAAACGACTCCGCGAGGCTGACGTGCGGTTCGAGGGACGCCTGGTGCCTCGGATGAGGTCCAGGTCCCGGCCTGGGTCGGTGTGCCACCCTTCCATCATCCTGTATGCCCGGCGTGGTCGCCCCGTAGTATTAAGCGGACCTAGCGGAATGGACGTACTGCGACCGTGGCACAGCAAAACGCACCCTCGTCGGCAAAAGCCGACGGGCGGAAACGACGCTGGCACCAACACAAGGTCGATCGCCGCAACGAACTGGTCGACGGCACCCTCGAGGCCGTCCGCCGCCGCGGCAGCAACGTCAGCATGGACGAGATCGCGGCCGAGATCGGCGTGTCGAAGACGGTGCTCTACCGCTACTTCGTCGACAAGAACGATCTCACGACCGCGGTGATGATGCGCTTCGCGCAAACCACGCTGATCCCCAACATGGCGTCGGCGCTGTCGTCCAACCTCGACGGCTTCGAACTCACCCGCGAGATCATCCGCGTGTACGTCGACACCGTCGCCGCGGAACCCGAGATCTATCCGTTCGTCTTCGCCAACAGCTCGGCGAGCAAGAGCAAGGCCATCGCCGACTCCGAACAGATCATCGCGCGGATGCTCGCCGTCGTGCTGCGCCGACGCATGGCGCATGCCGGCATGGACACCGGCGGCGTCGACGCCTGGGCGTTCCACACCGTCGGCGGCGTGCAGCTGGCCACCCACTCGTGGATGTCGAATCCGCGGATGACGGCCAAGGAGCTCATCGACTACCTGACCATGTTGTCGTGGAGCGCGCTGCGCGGCATCGTCGAAGTCGGCGGCTCGCTCGAGGTGTTCAACTCGCAGCCCCATCCGTCCCCGGCCCTGCCGAGTCATCTGCTTCACTGATCGCGTGACCTCCGATCTGCCGTCGTTGTGGACCCACGAACCGCACAAGCACCTGGAGTTCAAACCCGGCCTGCGGGTCGCCGACATCGACCCGGACGCCACCCCCGGGTTCCGCGGCAAGAAGGCCGACGCCCCGGACCTGCAGACCGAACGCAACGAGCGGTTCGCCGAACTGCAGGAGATGTTGTACGCCGGCAGCCGCTCCGGGGACACCCGCTCGATCCTGCTGGTGTTGCAGGGCATGGACACCGCCGGCAAGGGCGGCATCGTCAAACATGTTGTGGGAGCGGGTAATCCACAGGGAATTCGATACTCCAGCTTCGGCAAGCCCACTGAGGAAGAGCTGTCGCACCACTACCTGTGGCGCATCCGCAACGCACTGCCCACCGCCGGGCACATCGGCGTCTTCGACCGGTCGCACTACGAGGACGTGCTGATCGTGCGGGTGCACAACCTGGTGCCGCCGCCGGTGTGGGAAGCCCGGTACGACGAGATCAACGCCTTCGAGCGCGAACTCGTCGACGCGGGGACGACGATCATCAAGGTGGCGATGTTCGTTTCGCTCGACGAGCAGAAGAAGCGGCTCGCCGAGCGACTCGACCGGCCCGACAAATACTGGAAGTTCAACCCCGGCGACATCGACGAGCGGCTGCTGTGGCCCAAGTACCAGGAGGCCTACCAAGCCGTGCTGGACCGCACCTCCACGGACTACGCGCCGTGGCACGTCGTGCCCTGCAACCGCAAGTGGTACTCCCGGCTGGCCATCACCGAGCTGCTGATCGAGGCGCTCGAGCGGCTCGAACTATCTTGGCCGCCAGCAGATTTCGATGTCGAGGCCGAGAAGAAGCGGCTGGAGTCCGCATAGCGCCGAGATAGCAACTTTTGCCGTTATCCGGCGAATTCTTCGCCAGAAGTTTCGGTCTCGACGTCCGCGAGATTGATGGAACCGTGCGTCGATTTCCACCGTCAGTATAGGTGTGCGGGAAATCATCGTGGGCACCGAAGCCCTCTCGCGCGGTGCGGTAACCCGGCACGCGCTGCAGACCAAGTTCGTGAAACTCCACCAAAACGTCTACGCCCCAAAGGGGTTGACGCTTACTGCGTATGACCGTGCGGTAGCCGCTTGGCTGTGGTCTGGACGCCGAGCAACACTGGCCGGCCTCTCGGCCGCAGCAGCCTTCGGCACTCGCTGGCTGCCGGCCGACGCAAAGCCCGAGCTGGCCCGCGTTTACCAATCGTCGACATCCCGGATCGTCATCCATATCGGCGAGATCACCGACGACGAGTTGACGGTCGTTGATGCGATGTCATGCACCACGCCCGCCCGCACCGCCTACGACCTCGGCCGTCGATTGCCTTTCGAGACTGCCGTCATTCGCATCGATGCTCTGCTGAACGCCACCGGCACCACGGTCACCGCGGTGTCGGCGATTGCCGAACGCTATGCCGGGGCACGCGGCATCCGGCGCCTGCGGACCGCCCTCGTTGTCGCCGATGCGGGCGCCGAATCTCCGCAGGAAACGCGGTTGCGGTTATTGCTCGTGCATTCCGGGCTGCCCCGGCCAGAAACCCAGATACCGGTGGTCGATCAGTGGGGCCGCGTGCGTCGGCGTATCGACATGGGCTACCCGCAGTGGAGGGTCGGGATCGAGTACGACGGGGAGCAGCACTGGACCGATGCACGGCAACATGAGGAGGACATCGAGCGGCTGGAGTTCCTGGCGGCGCAAGGCTGGACGATCATCCGGGTGAGCCGCAATCAACTGCGCTATCGGCAATCGGAGGTACTTCAGCGGGTGCGGGCCGCCCTAGCAGCTGCCGGATGCCATGCGACTTCCCCCAAATAGCAACTTATGCCGATATTCAAGAGGAATAGCGGCATAAGTTGCTGTCTCGGCGCTACTTGACCAGCGTGAACTGGCCGATGTTGGTGATGCCGCGGCGGAAGAAGTCGGCGCAACCGGTCAGGTACTTCATGTAGCGGTCGTAGACCTCCTGGCCCTGCAGGGCGATGGCCTCGTCCTTGGCCGCCTCCAGGTTGGCCGCCCACATGTCCAGCGTGCGCGCGTAATGCGGACGCAGCAGGTGGGTGCGCTGCAGGGTGAAGCCCGAGTTCGCGGCGAGCACCTCGATGTCCTCGACTGCCGGCAGCTGGCCGCCGGGGAAGATCTCGTCGCCGATGAACTTCATGAACTTCAGGTCGCTGATGGTCAGCTTGATGCCGTTCTCGCGGAAGAACTGCTGGGTGTGCGCGAGGATCGTGTGCAGCAGCATCCGGCCGCCGTTCTCCGGCAGGATGTTGTAGGCGCGCTCGAAGAAGATGGGGTAGCGCTCCTGCTTGAAGGCCTCGAAAGCGCCGATCGAGACGATGCGGTCGACCGGCTCGTCGAACTCTTCCCAGCCCTGCATCCGGATCTCGATGCTGCGGTTGGTGTCGAGCTTGGCGAGGCGAGCGCGGGCGTACTCCGACTGCGCCTTGCTCAGGGTGATGCCGATGACGTTCACGTCGAACTGGGTGATGGCCCGCTCGAGCGCGCCACCCCAGCCACAGCCGATGTCGAGCAGGGTCATGCCCGGCTTGAGGTCGAGCTTGCCCAGCGCCAAGTCGAACTTGGCGTTCTGCGACTCCTCGAGAGTCATATCTTCGCGCTCGTAGTAACCGCAGGTGTAACCCATGGTCGGGCCGAGCCACAGGGCGAAGAACTCATTCGAGATGTCGTAGATCGACTGCGACTCCTCGTAATGGGGGGTCAAATCGATGTCGGCTTGTGACATATCGGTATCTATCCTTTGCGTTTACGTTCGCCGGGCGGGCGGCGCGACCGCGTGCTGCAGCCAGCTGACATACCCGTACGTGCGCGCCCTGACGGGCCCAGCGAAAAACAACCCGCACGCAAGGTTAACGAAAATTACTGTCAGGCTCCAACCCGGCGTCTGTCAGTAGGTGTAGAAGCCCTTACCGGACTTCTTGCCGAGCTGGCCGGCCTCGACCATGCGCAGCAGCAACGGCGGGGCCGCGTACAGCGGCTCCTTGTACTCGTCGTACATCGAGTCGGCGATCAGCTTCATGGTGTCCAGGCCCACCAGGTCAGCGAGCTTCAGTGGGCCCATCGGATGCGACAACCCGGCGACGACCGCGGTGTCGATGTCCTCGACGGTGGCGAAGCCCGATTCGGCCATCCGGATGGCGGCCAGCAGGTAGGGAACCAGCAGGAAGTTGACAACGAAGCCCGAGCGATCGGACGCCCGCACGACCTTCTTGCCCAGCACCTCGGCGGCGAAAGTCTCGACGCGCGCGGCGGCTTCGGGGGCGGTCGTCACCGAGGAGATGAGCTCGACCAGGGGCAGCACCGGCACCGGGTTGAAGAAGTGCAGACCGAGGACCCGGCTCGGGTTCTTGGTCGCGGCGGCGATGCGCATGATCGGGATGGACGACGTGTTCGACGCCAGCACCGCGTCGGGATCGGTGATGATCTCGTCAAGCTGAGAAAAAACCTTCGCCTTGACGTTGACGTCTTCGACGATGGCCTCGATGACGAGCTGCCGGTCGGCCATGTCGGCCAGGTCGTTGGTGAAGCTCAGGCGACCCAGCGCGGCGTCGCGGTCGGCCTCGGACAGCTTGCCCTTCTTGACGGCGTTGTCCAGCGACTTGGTGATCCGCTCCCGGCCGGCGGTGGTCAGCGCCTCGGTCGGCTCGAACGCCAGGACCTGCGCGCCTGCCTTGATGCAGACCTCGGCGATACCGCCGCCCATCTGCCCGGCCCCGATGACCCCGACTCGTTCGATTGCGTTGCTCACCGCTGTCCTCTCCTCGTGATTACTTCTGAAGATATGCGACAGGCCCCGCCCAGTTTCTGGGCGGGGCCTGCCGTATCAAGCTGTCGCGACCGTGAGGGCTGTGTACGGAATTCGTCGCGAAACGTGCACAGCACTCACACTCGTCGGCTGCCTAGTGGAACTGTCCCTCTTCGGTCGAGCCCTTCAGAGCTGCGGTCGAGGTGTTCGGGTCCACGGTGGTGGCGATCTTGTCGAAGTAGCCGGCGCCGACCTCACGCTGGTGCTTGGTGGCGGTGTAGCCACGAGCCTCAGCGGCGAACTCGCGCTCCTGCAGGTCGACGTAGGCCGTCATGCCCTCGCGGGCGTAGCCGTAGGCCAGGTCGAACATCGAGTAGTTGAGGGCGTGGAAGCCGGCCAGGGTGATGAACTGGAACGTGAAGCCCATGGCACCCAGTTCCTTCTGGAACTTGGCGATGGTCGAGTCGTCCAGAGCCTGCTTCCAGTTGAAGGACGGGCTGCAGTTGTAGGACAGCAGCTGGTCCGGGAACTCGGCCTTCACGGCCTCGGCGAACTTGCGGGCGACCTCGAGGTCCGGCACGCCGGTCTCCATCCAGATCATGTCGGCGTACGGGGCGTAGGCCTTGGCACGCGCGATGCAGGGCTCGATGCCCTTCTGGATGTTGTAGAAGCCCTCGGAGGTGCGCTCACCGGTGACGAACGGCTTGTCGCGGTCGTCCACGTCCGAGGTGATCAGGGTGGCGGCCTCGGCGTCGGTACGCGCGATGACGACGGTGGGGGTGTTGGCGACATCGGCGGCCAGGCGAGCGGAGGTCAGGGTGCGGATGTGCTGCTGGGTCGGGATCAGCACCTTGCCACCGAGGTGGCCGCACTTCTTCTCCGAGGCCAGCTGGTCCTCCCAGTGGGTACCGGCGGCACCCGCGGCGATCATGGCCTTCTGCAGCTCGTAGACGTTCAGGGCGCCACCGAAGCCGGCCTCACCGTCGGCGACGATCGGGACGAGCCAGTTGTCGACGCTCTTGTCACCCTCGACGCGGGCGATCTCGTCGGCGCGCAGCAGGGCGTTGTTGATGCGGCGGACGACGGCCGGCACCGAGTTGGCCGGGTAGAGGCTCTGGTCCGGGTAGGTGTGGCCTGAGAGGTTCGCGTCACCGGCGACCTGCCAACCCGAGAGGTAGATGGCCTTCAGGCCGGCGCGCACCTGCTGGACGGCCATGTTGCCGGTCAGCGCGCCCAGCGCGTTGATGTAGGAGTCGTCGCCCTTGGTGACGCCTTCCCACAGGATCTCGGCGCCACGGCGAGCGAGGGTGTGCTCCTCGACGACGCTGCCCTGGAGTTCCTCAACCTGCGCGGCGGTGTAGTCGCGGGTGATGCCCTTCCAGCGGGGGTTGGTGTCCCAGTCCTGCTGAATCTCAGCGGCGGTACGTGGCTTTCCGACGTTGGACATTGTGCTCCTTCGTGAGGCCGCGTCGCCGTGGGCGCCAAGATTCAAGTTGATTGTTAACGCTTTGGCGACTTCGCTTGTGTGCTGTTAACGACGATGACACAGCACATACCCGCAGGTCCAGCGGTTACAAGTGCCAACTTTCGCCAACACATGTAGCGAAGTTGCGAAGATTGCGAAGTTGCTGACGGGCTTGACCGGTTCAGAAGCTACCGAACGGTAACCGAAATGCGCTGGTCAGTACGCTCGTACTGTTAAATCGGCGCACTCAGAGCGCGAACAGGCAGGCGACCGCTTTGACCTCGTCACCGACCACATATGTGAGCGTTGTAACACTGCGGTCACATAGCTCAGGACCGAATTTTTCGGTCGATCCGGCGGGGTACTCGTGCGTGATGATCTCCAGCCGCTCTCCCAGGGCCACCGCGGCGTCGTGCTCGATGGTGACCCGCAGCGGCGCTTCCAGCAGCTCCGGGCGATAGGTCTGCAGGTAGTCCTCGACCACCGACCAGTACACGGAGTTGTTCATGTGGTCGAACAGGTCGATGTCGCTGACGCGGACCGGGTAGTCCACGATCCGGAGGGCGTCGTCGCGGCCGCCGGCCTTGAGGTAGCCCTTCCAGCGCAGCCGGTCGGTCGTCGCGGTCCGCTTCAGACCGGCGACGAAGTCGTCCGAGATACGGGCCGGCCCCTGGGTGTCGAGGTTGATGTTGATCCAGAACGCCTCGGACTCCATCAGGCCGCCCTTGCGGCCGTCGATCCGCACGCGCATCTCGCACCACCGGTTGGACGTGCCCGAACACCAGCGGCGCAGCCGCAGGATGTCGCCGCGCTCGAACGGACTGATCAGATCCACCATGGTGCGCCGGACAACCCAGGCGGGGTGGACGTCTTCGTAGCCCATCTGGCGCAGCTGGTCCTGGCCGATGTCCTGAATGTGCCTGCAGGCGCCGTCAAACCGGAGCCGGCCGTCTCGATCGACGTCGGCCATCCGCACCGGCCAGCTGGTGTCGTAGACATCGGGATGGCCTTCGGGGACCGGCATCAGGATTTTGGCCAGGCCCGTCACGACTGCGACCCCGGCCTTTTCGCTGGCCTTTTCGCCGGTCTTTTCAGCGATTTCGGCAGTGCTCATGACGTCCCTTCCAGACGGGTCCCCGCGGCTGGATCGCCCAACTCACCCGCGGGCCCGATACTGCCACAGCGCCATTTTGCCAATTATGCGAAGGTGGTATTCACACCATTGTTAGGCTGGCGTTCATGGCGAAGACTTTCGTTGGCTCACGGGTGCGTCAGCTCCGCGGCGAACGCGGCTTCAGCCAGGCCGCGCTGGCGCAGATGCTCGACATCTCCCCCAGCTACCTGAACCAGATCGAGCACGACGTCCGGCCGCTGAGTGTCGCCGTCCTGCTCCGCATTACCGAGGTGTTCGGAGTCGACGCGACGTTCTTCGCCTCGCAGGACGACACCCGCCTGGTCGCCGAATTGCGCGAAGCGCTGATGGATCGCGACCTCGGCGTCGACGTCGACATCCCGGAGATCGCCGACCTGGTGAGCACCCACCCGACCATGGCCCGTGCGATGGTCGACCTGCACCGCCGCTACCGCTTGTCCACGGCGCAGCTCGCCGCCGCCACCGAGGACCGGTTCTCCGACGGCAGTGGCAGCGGGGCCATCACCATGCCGCACGAAGAGGTGCGCGACTACTTCTACACGCGCCAGAACTACCTTCACGAACTCGACACCGCCGCCGAGGAATTCATCCTCCGCATGCACATGCGGCGGTCCGAGCTGTCCCGGGAGCTGGCCGAGCGGCTCAGCCGCGTGCACCACGTGCGGATCGTGCAGCGGCTCGAACTCGGCGACAACGTGTTGCACCGGTTCGACCCCGAGACCCGGACGCTGGAGATCGGCGGCCACCTCTCGTCGGGACAGTACGTGTTCAAACTGGCCGCCGAGCTCGCGTACCTGGAATTCGGCGACCTGTTGGAAAGCCTGGTGGCCGAAGGCAATTTCACCAGCGACGAGTCGGTGAAGCTGGCGCGCATGGGGCTGGCCAACTACTTCGCCGCCGCCGCGGTGCTGCCCTATGGCCAATTCCACGCTGTCGCCGAGGAATTCCGGTATGACGTCGAGCGGCTGTCGGCGTACCACTCGGTGAGTTACGAGACCATCGCACACCGGCTTTCGACGCTGCAGCGGCCGTCGATTCGCGGCGTGCCGCTGTCATTCGTGCGCGTCGACCGGGCCGGCAACATGTCGAAACGCCAGTCCGCCACCGGTTTTCACTTCTCGTCGTCAGGCGGCACCTGTCCCCTCTGGAACGTCTACGAGACGTTCGCGAACCCCGGCAAGATGCTGGTGCAGATCGCCCAGATGCCCGACGGCCGCAACTACATGTGGGTGGCGCGCACCGTGGAACGACGCGCCGCGCGGTACGGCCAGCCGGGCAAGACGTTCGCCATCGGGCTGGGTTGCGAACTGCGCCATGCCAATCGGCTGGTCTACTCCGAAGGGCTTGACCTGTCCGGCGGCGCCGCGACGCCCATCGGCTCGGGCTGCCGGGTGTGCGAGCGCGACAACTGTCCGCAACGCGCGTTCCCCGCGCTGGGCCGGGAACTCGACCTCGACGAACACCGCAGCACCGTGACGCCGTACGTCGTGAAGCGGGCGAATTAGTGACAGGCAGCGCGCCAGCGCGGGCATAGGCTTGATGCGTGGCTCTCTCGAACCTGAAGGTCGATCCTGCCCGTCTGCGGTCACTCGCCGGAGAATTCAACGAGATCGCCGGCGGGTTGAAGGCAGCGCCCTCGCCAGTCACGGCTGGCCCATCGTGGCAACCAAGCGCCGCGGCCGTGGGTGCTGTGTCCGCCGGGATTGATCATGTCGATGGTGAATGTGCGACGGCCCTGACCGAATTCGGTGGCAACCTGACCAAGGCCGCCACAGAATACGAAGCCGCTGACGCCGCGGGCGGCGCAGGCATATCGCGGGCGATGCCGGGTCGGTAGGAGTCTTGACCGCACCGATCTCGATGCCGACGAAGTCACAGGTCCAGTCTTGGAACACCGAGTTGCTGGACGCTGCGGCAAAGGACTGGGGCCAACGCGCCACGAAACTGAAGGACGCCTACGACAAAGCCCAGCACGGACTCGAGAACGCCGACTGGAGCGGCACCGCGGGTAGACAGGCCAAGGCACGTATGCAGGCTGATGTAGCCAAGGTCCATTCGGTTCTGGAACGGATCGAGCACGCTCAAACGACGGCCACCCGGGGCGCCCAGACGATCGGCAACGCAAAACGCGACGCGATCAAGGCGATTGACGACGCCGAGGACGAGATGTTCTCCGTCAGCGAGGATCTAACGGTCACCGATCGACTGCCGAAAATTCTTGTGGCCCCGATGCTGCTCGTGCGCGAGCTCGCGCGGCACGCATACCAGGCAGCGATCCGTGGTCTGGCGATGAAATTGGCCAGCATCGATGCTCAGGTAGCCGCGGCACTGAAGCTGATCGGCACGCAATTGAACGGATTCAAACTCGGCCCCGGGGGCGGTGGTCCCGGGGCCGACGGTTCGGTGCCGCCGGGCGGAGTCAAGAACCTCGGGCCCATCGCCGGCACCGGCGCTCAGCCGGGTATTCCGGGCATCGGGGCCGCTGATCTCGGCGAGATTGTCGAGCTTCCAGACGGTCGGCTGGTAGCCGTCTTCGGCGACTCCTTCAAGGGCGACAAGGTCGGCGGGCCAGACAACGAGCACTACCGCTCGGTCGCCGTGCCGATCGTCGGCTGGGACAAGGACGGCAGGCCCATCTTCGGCCAGCCGCTCAACAGCCCGGGCGGCCCCGGGACCCCAGGTGTCCTGTTCCCACCCCCACCGGAAGCACTGGCGATCGACCCGAACACCAATCCCCTGCCAGCCGGCTCATTTCAGGCCAACGGCAAGACCTACATGATGGTCAGCGGAACCTCCGGCCTGAAGCCGACAGCTGGCTCATGGCTCGTCGAGGTCTCAAACGATCCGTCCAAAGGTTGGCAACCCGTGCCCGGCTCGTGGCGTCCCTCCTATCCCGGCCTGCCCGGAAACCCGCCTACACAGGTGAGCGGCTACCAGGGCAAAGACGGAATGGTGTACATAGCGGGAGACTCGTTCGACCGCAGCCAGGGCGTCACTATGTACCGAGTCGATCCGGCGCACGCCGCGGATCGCAGTGCATGGCAGCCGTGGACCGGCAACGACTGGGGGCAGCCCCGCGACGTACCCGCCGTATTGAGTCGTGGACAGAACTTCGGCGAATTGAGCTTCCGCGAGATCGATGGCCACCCCGTGTTGTCAGGGTTCAACAGCACTCCAGGTGTCAATCAGGTCGAAGTTCGCGTGGCCGATGACCCGACCAAGATCTTCGCACCGCCGCCGATCATTGCGGCCCAACAGAACTCGCCAGCGGCGCCTGGCTACGTCTTCCAGCCGTACGGCGGCTACATCATGCCGGGATCATCGCTCGACGACCTGAATATCCTTGTCAGCCAATGGAATACTCAAAATGGCCCCGACGGCCAACCGCTCGGCGCGCCATACGACACTCAGCAGGTACAGGTCAATGCGTCCAGGTAACGCGGATCGGGCGCGACGCGATTACCGTTCAGCTGATTCTGGAAGGATCTGACATGAGAGCACTCCCCAGAGCATCTTTCATCGTCGCGGTGATGACCCTGCTCAGCAGCGCCGCCCACCCCAGCGCTTGGGCGGATCCGCCGCCGTTTCCCGACATGAGCCGCTACGTACCGGTTAACGCCGCCGACTACGAAGTCGACGCATCCACGCCAGGCATCCACGCCACACAAGTTGTTTTCCTGACTCCTGACGGCATCACCTGCGATTACATGACTCCGCCTGCAGCGATCTGCACGGGCAACAACTTTCCGTCGGTTCCGCCGGCCACAGTTGGCGTCAATTCGATCGGGACAGACTATGGATTGGCCGCAATCGGCTCTGGCATCCCGCAGAGAAGCAGCCTCAAGACACTCCCGCCGTTCCACACGCTTACCGTCAATGGAGTGATCTGCGGCGTTGACGACAAGCGCACGACTGCATGCAAGGACTCCCAGGGGCGGGGTTTCGTCTTGTCTCCCAACGGATCTGCCTGGCTTCCGCGGGTCTGATCACGATGAGAGTACATTCCGCGGTCATCATCGCGGGATTCGCCACGTTCGCGGGTGACGCCTGCTCCAACCACCCGGCCAGCCCCACGCCGACCACTGCCCGCGCCGAGCTGACCAGCTTCCCGAATCTGAATGACTACGTTCTGGTCAACAGCCACGACTACGACGTCAAGGAGCACACCGGGTCAACCGAGGAGTTCTCCACCGCGGACGGTATCCGTTGCAGCATCAACGGGTACACGGCGAAGAGCTGCTCGACACCATTCGCATAGCCCGGTACGAACTCGGGAAGTACCGACAGCAGCTGCACGTCGGTCGGGCCCAACAGTGTGCCGCTGCGGGACGGGGATCCGCAGCCCTATCGGTTTCGGCAATCCAACACCTCATGCACGTCGGGTCCGTTGGAGAAGCGACTTCCAAACGGCACCAAGATCAACTACGACGCCCGAGAGTCACGTACTTCACGTGCGCTGCGGACGTCAACCTCGTTGCGTACATCGACGACAAGAAGCACGGCTTCGTCCTGCAGCCGTCACGCAGCTGGACTTTCTGACTCTTCGCCCGTCAATCGCTCAATCGCCGGCGCAGGGGTGCCCGGACGTGAGAAGAACGTGCCGTAGAAGCCGTACGTCAGCGTCGCGAGCGCCCCGATGATGAGCAGCCCGAACATGACCGGATAGTGCGCCATCCATTCCGACAGATAACGAACGCACAGCATCAGGCCGACGATGATGGCCACGCCACCGGCAATCAGTCGCAGCCGGGCATGGGGTGCCGGCCGAACCGGTTCCCGCAGCGCCGATTCCACCGTCAGGCACAACGCCGCACCGACGACGAGGTCTACGCCGTAGTGGAAGCCGAAGCCCAGCGTCGCGGCGAGGGTGCCCACGAGCCAGCAGGTGCCGCCGATGCGCAGCCACCGCGGACCGGACCGCGAATGGATGAACACGGCCAGCGCCCACGCCGTATGCAGCGACGGCATGCAGTTGCGCGGGGTCGACGTGTCGAACGCGATGGGAACCGCAGACCCGTCAACCGGCGGCAGCAGCGCCGGCCAGAAGTCCCCGACCTGAAAGCCGCCACCTGCCGAACCGAACGCATAGGTCGGGCCGACCAACGGGAACATAAGATAGATCAGCGGCCCGATCAGACCCAGCACCAGAAAGGTCCGCACGACGAAGTGCTGCGGCCACCGTCCACCAGTGGTGACGTTGCGCAGCTGATAGATGGCCACCACAGTCGCGGCGGCGGACAGTTCGAGGTACACCCAGTGCAGCACGATGTAGAGGACCGAGTGGTGCTGCACCAGCTGCCCCAGCACCCAGGACGGCTGCCCGAGCGCAACGTCGGCCCGCGCCGCGAACTCATCGAGAACAGCAGGACGCGTCAGAGACGTGATCGTCAGCCACGCGTCACCGGCCTTGGTCGCGAGGACCAGCAGCAGGCCGGTGGCGACACCCTTCAGCGCGGTGTCACGCTGCGGGCCGGTCCACCGCAGCAGGGCAAACACCCCCAGGCCGGTCAGCACAACCAGCGCGCCGCTGCCCATCGCCGAGGGCAGACCGAGAAACTCGCGGCCACCGACAAATGCCACATCGAGGCCCAACGCCACGCCCGCCGCCGGCAACCGGTACTGCCGCGGCACTGCGACCAGAGCCACCACCAACGCCGCCCACGGCACCGTGAACCCTGCCGGAGTCCCGACGTAATCGCTGATCAGGCGCTCGATCGGACCCCGGAATCCACACAGCATCGCTGTGATCTGCAGTGCGCACATGAATGTCGCGACCAGCGCTATGCCGATCGCGACCTTCGTCCGGGGCGGTACACCCTCCTTAAGAAAGGGTGAATGTTCGGTGAACACGCATAGACGATAGGCCGTCGGCCGCCGCTACCAGCAATTTGCGACCAATTTGCGACTCAGCGAAACGTCAGCGCGCCCGCTGCACACGGTGGATCACGTAGGCCAGCTGTTGGCGCTGGTCGTCGAGCGCGCGCCGGCGCGCCTGACTTCGATCCTCACCCTCGGCGCGTCGCACCACCAACGACACCGCCCGCAACAAGATTCCGCGGACCCGGACCATCTGGGCCACCACAGAATCCGGCTGGCAGTACTTCGTGGTCTTCACATAGCTCTCGCCGAGCACGACGCCCTGGTAGCCGGACACCAACTCGCCTTCGATCCGTACCGGCGGCGTGGCTTCCAGGTGTGCCTCCTTCGCTTTGTCAGCGCAGACCTCGGGCACGAACGACTGTGTGCTGCAACGGTTGACCCATTCATTCACCGCCGCGATGCCGTCGTACCCGTCGTGCTCGCGCAAGACCGTCGCGACTTCGAGCGCATCCGCCAATCGATCGGCGCCGGATCGGGACGACGAGAGTGGGTCGGCTGAGCAGTCCGCAGGCGCGTCGCCCTCCGGCTGCGCTGACAATTGCACCACTCGACTGCCGCTCTTGACCGGTGGTGTCATGACCAGAGCCGAGAGCTGCGCCGCGGGCCACGGCGCAACGCTGGAAGTCTGGATGGCATCGGACGGTTGCGCAGCCGCATGCCTGACGAAAGCGTTGACCACCTGCGCGAGATCGTGGTCCGTTGGTGGATGCAATCCGGAGGGCATGACACGGACCCGCAGGACCACCCCATCGCGCGTCAGAATGACGGTCCGTTGGTAAGGCCCAGTCGAGTCGGGGTCGGGGTCGTGCAGCTCGCGCGACGTCTTTTTCGTGTCGAATTGGATTGCATCGGTGGGCATTCCATGAATGTTGCGAAATGTCCGGACGGCCCAGATGCCGTATACGTCGCGGTAGGTGGCGCAGCGGGTCCCCCATGTCACCATCTCGTCGACGACGTTCTCGCCGGGGCGGGTTCGCCACAGCTGAACGTTGATCACGCTGCCGTTGCGGTCGGTGTCCTGCCAGTAGGCGGCAGACAGCTGCGGCCCGTCCGGGTCGCCCGGTTCGGGATACCACGAGCACTCGTTTCGACGCTGTGCGGAGAATTCGTCATTGCGCGGCACTTCGTAGCCGACCTCGACCATCCCCGGCACGTCGGCCAGCGTCGGCAGGTACCGCAGCAGCGGGTGGTCGGCGGCCCGCGACACCACCACATCCGTAACCCGATCACTACAACCAACGACCATCAACGCGACCACGAAAATCACGGCCCCCACCCGTTTCCACCCCATCGCTCGACCCTAAGACCCCGCCGCCTGTGCCAGACTCGGGAATTGTGAACAGCATCGAGCCGGCCCGCATCGAACCCGGCGGCTTCCGTGAACTCGGCCCGCTGAATTGGGTCATCGCCAAGATCGGCGCCAAGACCATCCGGGCCCCGAGGTTCGCGCTCTTCAACGTCCTCGGCCAGCATCACCTGCTGTTCCTGACCTTCCTCCCCTACTCCGGCATGCTGCTGGGCCGCAGCAAGCTCGGCCTCAGGGACGCCGAGCTGGTGATCCTGCGCGTCGCTCATCTGCGCGGCAGCGAGTACGAACTACAGCAGCACCGTCGCCTCGCCCGCAGCCGCGGCGTCGACGCCGAGACGCAGGCCCGCATTTTCGAAGGGCCGGACGCCGAGGGCCTCACCGACCGGCAGCGCATCCTGATCACCGCGACGGACGAGTTCGTCATCACCCGGTCGGTGTCCGACCAGACGTGGAAGTCGCTGGCGGCGTACCTGGACCGCAAGCAGCTCATCGACTTCTGCCTGCTGGCAGCGCAGTACGACGGCCTGGCGGCCACCATCGCGACGCTGCGCGTGCCGCTCGACTTCCCGGACTAGAGGTAGGTGACGCCGAGTACCGCCAGCGTCATCAACACCGGCGCGACGGGCAGGCACCACAGGAACGCGGACTTGGCAAAAGCCTTGCGCTCCTGAAACTTTCGAGCGAAGAACACCGCGACGCCGGCCACCACGACGACCGCGGCGGATACCACCAGCACCCAGAAACTGATGCTGGTGGTGTCCATCGCGAGCGAGATGGCCAGCAGCCACAACATGTGGCCGACGACCAAACCGCCTATCGCGGCAACAACGTTCGCGCGCAAGACCGACTCAGAAGTTGATCATGTGGCCGGCCAGGCCGTGGATGGCTTCCTGCAGCGCCTCCGACAGCGTCGGGTGGGTGTGCACGTTGCGGGCCAGTTCGGTGGCGGTCAGGTCCCACTTCTGGGCGAGCGTCAGCTCGGGCAGGAGCTCGGAGACGTCGGGGCCGATCAGGTGTCCACCAAGCAGCTCGAGGTGCTTCTTGTCCGCGATCAGCTTCACGAAACCGGTCGGGTCCGCCAGGCCGTGTGCCTTGCCGTTGGCGGTGAACGGGAACTTGGCGACAACGACGTCGTAGCCCTCGGCCTTGGCCTGCTCCTCGGTGAGCCCGAAGCTGGCGACCTGCGGCTGGCAGAACGTGGCGCGCGGCATCATCCGGTAGTCATCGAAGGTCAGAGTCTCGGCGCCGGCGATGGTCTCGGCGGCGACGACGCCCATCGCCTCGGCGACGTGTGCCAGCATCAGCTTGGCGGTGACGTCACCGATGGCATAGATGTGCGGCACGTTGGTGCGCATGTTGTCGTCGATGGCGATGGCGCCGCGTTCGGTCAGCGTGACACCCGTCGTCTCCAGGCCGTAGCCCTCGACGTTGGGCCCGAAACCGATGGCCTGCAACACCTTGTCGGCTTTGAGTTCCTGGGTGGCGCCGTCCTTGCTGACCACGACGGTCACGTCCGAACCGTTGTCCTTGATCGACTCGACCTTGGTGCCGGTGAGGATCTTGACGCCCAACTTCTTGTACTGCTTCTCGATCTCCTTGGAGACCTCGGCATCCTCGTTGGGCAACGCGCGCGGCAGGAACTCGACGATGGTCACGTCGACGCCGTAGTTCTTCAGGACGTAGGCGAACTCCATACCGATGGCGCCCGCGCCGGCGATGATGATCGAGCCGGGGAGGTCCCGCGTCATGATCTGCTTCTCGTAGGTGACGACGTTCTCGCTCAGCGCGGTGCCGGGCACCAGCCGGACTGACGAGCCGGTCGCGATGATCGCGTTGTCGAAGGTGAGCTCCTCGATGCCACCTTCGTTGAGCTTGACCGACATCGACTTGGGCCCGGTGAAGGTGCCGTAGCCGTGAACCTCGGTGATCTTGTTCTTCTTCATCAGGAAGTGCACGCCCGCGACGCGGCCCTCGGCGACCTTGCGGCTGCGGTCGAACGCGGCGCCGAAGTCGAAGCTCGCCTCGCCGCTGATGCCGAAGGTCTTGGCTTCCTTGGTGAAGATGTGGGCCAGCTCCGCGTTGCGCAGCAGCGCCTTGGACGGGATGCATCCCACGTTGAGACAGACGCCGCCCCAGTACTTCGGTTCGACGATGGCGGTGGTCAGCCCCAGCTGGGCTGCACGAATTGCGGCGACATATCCGCCGGGACCGGCTCCGAGAACGACGACGTCATAGTGAGTCACATGCACACCTTATAGGCGCGGCGGCGGGGCGGGTCGAGAGACCGATTCAACTTTGCGAAACGGGGTATACGGCGGGGACCTATCGCCAGAAAGGGTCGATGTCCCGTGTCCAATTCCTTGATGCCGCACTTCAGCGATGTGCAGGCGCACTACGACCTGTCTGACGAGTTCTTCCGGCTGTTCCTCGATCCGACACAGACCTACAGCTGCGCCTACTTCGTGCGCGACGACATGACGCTGCAGGAAGCGCAGTTGGCGAAGATCGACCTGGCGCTCAGCAAGCTCGGCCTGCTGCCGAGGATGAAGCTGCTGGACATCGGCTGCGGCTGGGGCTCGACGATGCTGCGCGCCGTCGAACGGTACGACGTCGACGTGATCGGCCTGACGCTGTCGCGGAACCAGGCGGCGCATGTCCAGCGCACCTTCGACCGGATGGACAGCGCCCGTAGCCGTGAGGTCCGGTTGCAGGGCTGGGAGCAGTTCGACGAGCCGGTCGACCGGATCGTCTCGATCGGCGCCTTCGAGCACTTCGGTCCGGACCGCTATCCGGAGTTCTTCCGGCGGACGTACGCGGCCATGCCGCCCGACGGCGTCATGCTGCTGCACACCATCTGCGGCTTCGACTTCCGTGATGCCAAGGAGCTCGGGATACCGCTGACGTTCGAATTCGCCCGCTTCGTGAAGTTTCTGCTGACAGACATCTTCCCGGGCGGCCGGCTGCCGATCATCCCCGTCGTGGAGGAACTCGCAACGGCGGCCGGATACACCGTCACCCGGAAACACTCACTGCAGCCGCATTACGCCACGACGCTCGACATCTGGGCACAGAACCTGGCGGAACACCGGGACGAGGCCATCAGAATCCAGTCGCTGGAGGTCTACGACCGCTATGCGAAGTACCTGACCGGCTGCGCCGAATTGTTCCGCAACAAGCAGGCCGACGTCGTCCAGTTCACGTTGGAGAAGTAGCTGCCATGAGCGAAACCACGCCAGCCACAACGCAATTGCAGCCACACTTCGAGGACATCCAGGCCCATTACGACATCTCCGACGACTTCTTCGGCCTGTTCCAGGATCCCAGCCGTACCTACAGCTGCGCCTATTTCGAACCGCCCGGCCTGAGCCTCGAAGACGCCCAGGTGGCGAAGATCGACCTGAATCTGGACAAGCTGAACCTGGAACCGGGGATGAGGCTGCTGGACATCGGCTGCGGCTGGGGCGCGACCATGCGCCGCGCCGTCGAGAAGTACGACGTCAACGTCATCGGCCTGACCCTGTCCAAGAATCAGTTCGCGTACACCAAGCGCCTACTGGACGGCATCGATTCCCCGCGTACCCGGGAGCTGCAGCTCCACGGCTGGGAGCAGTTTCACCGGCCGGTGGACCGCATCGTCTCCATCGAGGCCTTCGAGCACTTCGGGTTCGACCGCTACGACGACTTCTTCACGAACTGCTTCGACATCCTGCCCGCGGGCGGCCGGATGGTGATCCAGAGCAGCACCGGATATCACCCCTACGACCTGAATCGGCGGGGCAAGGCGCTGACGTTCGAGACCGCGCGCTTCATCAAGTTCATGGTCACCGAAATCTTTCCTGGCGGACGGATCCCGACCGCCGACATGATGGTCGAGCACGGCAGGAAAGCCGGATTCGAGGTGCCGGAATGCCTCTCGCTGCGCCCGCACTACATCCAGACGCTCGGCATCTGGGCCGACAAGCTGGAGGCGCGCCGCGAGCAGGCCCTGGCCGTCACCTCAGAGGAGGTCTACCAGCGCTACATGCGGTACCTGCGCGGGTGCCGGCACTACTTCAGTGACGAGATGCTCGACGTCAATCTGGTGACCTACGTCAAGCCAGAGGCCTGACACCCGGCACGGGGCACGCCTCCTCGGCGTGATCGACGATCAGCGTGCCGTCCCGCACCGGCCTGACGCCCTGCGCGTACTGCGCGCCGGTGACGGGCGGCTGCGCGACCAACGCGGCGTTCTCCGCCTCGCTGAACACCCGCCCGCGCGACAGGAAGCGCTTGCCTTCGGGCGCCTCCAGGCTGAACCCGCTACCCCGGCCCACGACCACGTCGATGATGAGCTGGGTGTGCTGCCAGGCCTCGAACTGCGGCCCGGAGATCCACACCGGGACGCCGTCGGAGCCGACATCGAGAACCGCCAGCAGCACGTCCCGGTCCCCCACGATGAAGTCGCCGTCGGGATAGCACATCGGCGACGAGCCGTCGCAGCATCCGCCCGACTGGTGAAACATCAAGGGGCCGTGCTGGTTCTGCAGCGCGCGCAGCAGCTCGGCGGCCTCGGCGGTGATCAGTGCCCGAGATGGCATACGGCCACCCTACGCCGGGGAGTAAGAATGACCAGGTGAGTTCTGAATCCCCAGTTGATCCCTACCTCTGGCTCGAGGACGTCACGGGTGACGACGCCCTCGCCTGGGTGCGTGCGCACAACGAGCCGACGATCGCCGAGTTCGGCGGCGAGCGCTTCGAGCAGATGCGCGCCGATGCCCTCGAGGTGATGGACACCGACGCCCGCATCCCGTACGTCCGCCGGCGGGGCGAGTTCCTCTACAACTACTGGCGCGACGCGGAGAACCCGCGCGGGCTGTGGCGTCGCACGACGCTCGACAGCTACCGCACCGAAGCCCCCGAGTGGGACGTGCTGATCGACCTGGACAAGCTCGCGGCCGACGAGGACGAGAACTGGGTGTGGGCCGGCGCCGACGTCATCGAACCCGGATTGAACCTGGCGCTGATCGCGCTGTCGCGCGGCGGGGCCGACGCCACCGTGGTTCGTGAGTTCGACATGGAGACAAGGCAGTTCGTCGACGACGGATTCAACCTGCCGGAAGCCAAGTCCAGCGTCTCCTGGGAGACCCCCGACACGGTGCTGGTGGGCACCGACTTCGGGCCGGGCGCCATGACCGAGTCGGGGTACCCCCGGATCGTCAAGCGGTGGCACCGCGGGCAGCCGCTGGCCGAGGCCGTGACGATCTTCGAGGGCGCGGCATCCGACGTCAGCGTCGGCGCAGGCTACGACAGCACACCCGGTTTCGAGCGGTTGCTGGTGTCGCAGTCCACCGACTTCTTCAACCGCGAACGCTACGAGGTCCGGGGCGGCGAGCTGGTCCGCATCGACGTCCCCACCGATGCCGCGATCTCCATTCACCGGGATTGGCTGCTGATCCGGCCGCGCGTCGAATGGACCGTCGGCGAGACGACGTATGCGGCGGGCACGCTGCTGGCCGCACGCTATGACGACTACCTCGCCGGAAACCGGGCGCTGAGTGTCGTTTTCGAACCCGACGACCACAGCAGCATGCAGAACTTCGCGTGGACCCGCGACCGGCTGCTGCTGCAGACGCTGGTCGACGTCATCGGCCACATCGAGCTGGTCACGCCGGGCACGTGGGAACGCACGGACATTCCGGGCGTGCCTGAGCACGCCACCACGGTCATCGTCGACGTCGACGAGTACGGCGACGAAATCTTCCTGGATTCAAGCGGATTCGACAGCCCGTCGCGCCTGCTGTGGGGCCACGCCGGCGGCGCGGTCACCGAGATCAAGCGCGCCCCGGCATTCTTCGACGCCTCCGAAGTCGAGGTGTCACAGCATTTCGCGACGTCCGCCGACGGCACGCGCATCCCGTACTTCGTTGTGGGACAACGCGGTGTCAACGAGCCACGCAAGACGCTGCTGAGCGGATACGGCGGCTTCGAGTCGTCGATGCTGCCAGGCTACGCCGGGGTGCTCGGACGGTTGTGGCTGACGCAGGGCGGTACCTACGTCGAGGCGAACATCCGCGGCGGCGGCGAGTACGGTCCGCGCTGGCACACCCAGGCCATGCGCGAGGGCCGCCACCTGGTGTACGAGGACTTCGCCGCCGTCGCGGCCGATCTGGTGCGCCGCGGCATCACCACCGTCGACCAACTCGCCGCCGAGGGCGGCAGCAACGGCGGGCTCCTCATGGGCGTCATGCTCACGCGGTATCCGGAACTGTTCGGCGCCTTGGTGTGCAGCGTGCCGCTGCTCGACATGAAGCGGTATCACCTGCTGCTCGCCGGCGCGTCGTGGGTGGCCGAGTACGGCGACCCGGACAACCCCGACGACTGGGAATTCATCTCGAAGTACTCGCCGTACCAGAACATCTCGGCCGATCGGAAGTACCCGGCGCTGCTGATGACCACCTCGACGCGCGACGACCGGGTGCACCCCGGCCACGCGCGGAAGATGACGGCGGCGCTCGAAGCCGCCGGCCACCGCGTCAGCTACTACGAGAACATCGAGGGTGGACACGGCGGGGCCGCGGACAATTCGCAGGCCGCGTTCAAGGCCGCGCTGGTCTACTCGTTCCTGGAGCGCACTGTCGGCTCGTGATTTGTGCACGATTTTCCGCGCCGGCCGCGGATTTTCGTGCACAAATCACTGTCAGGCGGCGGGAGCTGCGGCGGGCTTGGGCTTGCGGACGACGCGCCGGCCCAGGTTACCCAGCAGCGTGAGGAGCACGCCCAGCACCACCAGCCCGCCGCCGATCGCGAGGGTGATGTTGAGCCACTGGTGGGCGTTGGCGATGGCCGTGTCGACCATGACGTCGGCCACCTGGCGGACGTTGCCGGTGGTGCGGTTCAGCCCGTCGTTGATGTAGCGCCGCCCCGCCTCGATGCCGGCCCAGCCCGCGGCGCCGACGATCATGGTCGAGATACCCAGGGCGGCAACCGTTTTGCCGCGCGACCGGGTCACCGCCAGTGTCAGCAGGGCGAACACGCCCGTCAGCACGCAGATGCCGACCCGAGCCCACGGTCCCCACGTCGTCGCGGCGCGGAACTGGCCCGGCCGCAACGATTGGGCCGAATCGGTGATCGGTACCTCGATCTTCGACGGGACGCGGACCCCGAACGCCGCCAAGGTTGCCTTGAACGACCGGTCCGACAACATCGGCGACAGGTCGATGGTCCACCGGCCGGACGAGTCCGAGTGGGCCATGGTGTCGGTGAACAGCCAGTCGTGCGCGTAGCCGTTCGCGGCGCCGAACTGGCCCGGGAAGGCCGAGCTGGACGTGTAGATGCCGGCGGCTTTCGACACGGTGCCGGTGCTCAGGTCGTATCCCGAGCTGGTGGCCAGCCTGTTGACCTGGATGCCCAGCTCGCTGGCCGTGGCCTTCTGCAGCTCATGGTTCTTGGCTGCCGTGGTGGCCAGGGCGACGTAGCCGCCCCGGTCGACAAGTGTGTGCTGCGCCCAGCAGACCGGCACAGCCACCGCCACAGCGACGGTGGTGACCAGCCACAACAGCAGTGTCGCGACGAATCGCAAGCGCCCTCCTACGTTGGTGGGCGCTGCTCAGTCGGACAGCGCCCGTCCCACGATCAGCGGATCGGCGTGTCCGACCACCTCATGGTCCTTGTTGTCGTAATCGAACTTACCGAGAACATGCCGCATGGCGTTGATCCGGGCGCGCTTCTTGTCGTTGCTCTTCACCACGGTCCACGGCGCGACCTCGGTGTCCGTCCAGGCGAACATCTCTTCCTTGGCCGCGGTGTAGGCGTCCCACTTGTCCAGCGAGGCCAGATCCGTCGGCGAGAGTTTCCACTGCCGCACCGGGTCGACCTGACGGATCGTGAAGCGGGTGCGCTGCTCGGCCTGGGTCACCGAGAACCACAGCTTGGTGAGGCTGATGCCGTCGTTGGCCAGCATCTGCTCGAAAAGCGGTGCCTGGCGGACGAATTCCGCGTGCTGCTTGGGCGTGCAGTAACCCATCACGCGTTCGACACCGGCCCGGTTGTACCAGGAGCGGTCGAACAGCACGATCTCGCCGGCGGCCGGCAGATGCGTGACGTACCGCTGGAAGTACCACTGGGTGCGTTCCTTCTCGGTCGGCTTCTCCAGTGCGACGACGCGGGCGCCGCGCGGGTTGAGGTGCTCCATGAACCGCTTGATGGTGCCGCCCTTGCCGGCGGCGTCGCGGCCTTCGAAGACGATGACGTGCCGCAGCCCGTTGGCCTGGCTCCACTTCTGCAGCTTCAGCAGCTCGATCTGCAGCAGGCGCTTCTGCTGTTCGTAGTCGTGCCGGTTCATCCGCTCGTCATACGGGTAACCCTCGCGCCAGGTGTCGACCACTTCCCCACTGGGCAGCAGCACCAGTTCGGGGTCGTCGTCGTCATCGTCGCGGACGGTGTAGGTGTCGGCGGCAGAGGCGTCCAGGATCACCGGCTGAACGTAACCGCCGGGCCGAACCTGGCGGTGACGTCACGGTGAACAACTGGTGGCGCTACTTGGCGGTGCGCTTGGACCGGATCAACGACACCTTGGTCAGGACGCTGTTCATGCGGGCCAGCGCCTTCATCGAGTTGTGGTAGTAGTTGCCGCCCGCACCCTTGCTCGTGCGCGGCTCGACGACCGTCTCCTGGCGACAGAACTTGCGGATGCCGTCGGCTCCGCCGAACCGCGCGCCGATGCCCGACGTCTTCCAGCCACCCATCGGGGCGGTGGTGCACATCAGGTTGGCCAGCACGTCGTTGATGTTCACCGCGCCGCAGTCGAGCTGCAGCGCAACGTCTTTGGCCCGCTGCACGTCACCCGAGAAAACGGTCGCGCTCAACCCGTACGGGCTGTCGTTGGCCAGCCGGACCGCCTCGCCGACGGTGGCGACCTTCATGATCGGCAAGGTCGGGCCGAACGTCTCCTCCGTCATGCACGCCATCGTGTGGTCGACGTCGACCAGGACCGTCGGCGGGTAGAAGCTGCCCGGACCGTCGGGGCGCTTGCCGCCGGTCAGCGCGCGGGCGCCGGCCGCCACGGCCTCGTTGACGTGCCGCTCGGTGATGTCCACCTGGCCGGCGTCGATCTGCGCGCCCAGGTGATAGCCCTCGCCGGCGCCCACCTTGAGGTTCTGCACCGCCTTGACGACGGCATCGACGAACGCGTCGTAGGCCGGTTCCAGCACGTAGACGCGCTCGACGGACACGCACGTCTGCCCGGCGTTGAACATCGCGCCCCAGACCGCGGCGTTGGCGGCGAGCTCCACATCGGCGTCCTCGAGGACGATCATCGGGTCCTTGCCGCCGAGTTCGAGGCTGACCGGGGTGAGGCGACGCGCCGCACGCTCCATGACCTTGCGACCGGTGGCCGTCGATCCGGTGAACTGGACGAAATCCGAGTTGTCGATGACGGCCTCGGACACCTCGCGCGCGCCCTGTGCGAGGGCCAGCACCTCGGGCGCGCCAGAGTCGGTCCAGCCGCGCAGCAGCAGCTCGGCGGTCAGCGGGGTGCGCTCGGACGGCTTGAGCAGCACCGCGCAGCCGGCCGCGAGCGCGCCGATGGCGTCCATCAACGCGTTGGCCACCGGGTAGTTCCACGGCGCGATGATGCCGACCACCGGGCGCGGCCGGTAATGCACGGTGATCTTCTTGATCGACAGCATCGGCATGGGGGCCGGCCGGGTGTCGGGCGCCAGCGCTTTCTCCATGGTCTTGACCACGTACGAGATGATCAGGATGACCAGCGGGATTTCGACCTTCGCGTCGACCGTCGACTTGCCGGTCTCGCGGATCAGCAGGGCCTCGACCTCGTCGCGGTGGTCGTTGAGCCACACCGCGAACCGGGCCAGCACCTTCGCCCGGCCCTGGGGCCCGCGGGCCTCCCACTCGCGCTGCGCGGCGCGCAGGCCGGCTGCGATGCGCGGCACGTCGGCCGGGTCGGTCCAGCTCACGGTTCCTGCGATGGCACCCGTGGCGGGGTCGTAAATGGTGCCGGAACCGGGCGATTGGACGTCAGACGTAGCGGTCATACCGCCATCGTAACGACCGGGTGTGACGCGGGTCGCACCCGGCTTGACGCGTGTCAAAAATGGCCGGTCCGGGCATCCGGTACCGCGAGCAGGAGTGCCGCCAGGCACACCAGGCTGGACCCGAACAGCAGCGCGCCGACGGTGTCCGTGAAGTAGTGGTAGGTGAAGGCCTGGCCGAGCATGCCCAGCGGTACGAAGACGCCGGCCAGCACGCGGGCCCACAGCACCGCCCCGGCGGCGACGACGATGACTCCCAGCACCGTCACCATCAGGACGGTGTGCCCACTCGGATAGGCCAGCGCCCCACCCTTGTGCCGGCCGAACAGCTCCTTGAGCCCGCGCTCGATGAACACCGCTACCTGGGGCGTCAACGCGATGACCGCGGCCAGGCGCCAGCGCTTGTGCCACAACGCGATTCCCACCGCGATCACGAGCATCACCATCAGCACACGCGGATCGGTGAAGAAGAGCAGCCAACCGGTATACGGCTCCCCGGCCCGGCCCGCGTCCTGGAAGGCGTCGTCGACCGGCGTCGAGGCCTTACCGACACCCCAGCCCAACAGGGCCATCAGCACCAGTCCGACCGGCGGCCACCAGCGGACGAACTTCTCACCCGTCATCTGTGCGCGGCGATGCCCCGCACATACGCGGCCTGCCCCAGATGCTGCGCGCAGTCGTCGACGATGCTGACGAGCCGCGCGCTCGCGGTGACCGGAGGATTCCAGCGTCGGTCGACGATCCGCTCGAGCGCCTCGGGGGTCACGCCCGCGACATATTCGAGCGTGACCTTGTGCACCGCGCGGTAGTAGCCGACCAGCAGCTCGACCGGCGGCCGCACCTTACCGACGTCCTCGGCGGTGTGGCCGTACCCGATGTCATAGCCGGGCGCGTCATTGTGCGGCAGGTCGAGGGCGAACCGCTGCTCCCAGCCTTCACTCGTCCACACCTGCTCGACGCCCGCGACATCGCACAGCTGCATGTCCTGGCACCGCGCGCTGTGCCACAGCAGCCACGCGATGCTGTTGGCCTCCGGCGTCGGCCGCCAGCACGACACCTCTTCGGTCAGACCGTCGGTGATCTCGTCGACGTGCTCGATGAGCCGAGTGAAAGAGTCGCGCAACAGTTCCCGCGCCGCAGCGGTGTCAGACATATCGCCGACGCTACCGGAGCCCGCGGCTACCCGGCCGCGCCGTGGAAGACCGCCTCGACGTTGTTGCCGTCGGGGTCGCGGACGAACGCCCCGAAGTAGCCGGGGTGGTATTCGGGCCACAACCGGGGCGCGTGCAGCGACTCGGCGCCGAGTTCGACGGCCGCGTCGTGGAACGCGGTCACCGCATCGGTGTCCGCGGCCTGGAAGGCGAAATGCACCTCACGGTTCGGACCCGAGGCCTCCCCGGCGCTGGCGTCGGCGATCCAGAAATCCGGCTTGCCGTCGCGGCCGTAACCGATGGCGACCCCGAAGTCCATCTGCCGGCTGAAGCCGAGTACGCCGAGCACGGCGTCGTAGAACTGCTGGGACTTGGCCCAGTCACTGCAGTTGATACCGAAGTGGTCGATCATGCCGCGATCGTGCCACGAGGCACCGACAAAAAATCGGAGCGACGAACCCGGGGGTCCGCCGCTCCGATTCGGTCACCGACCGGTCAGTTGTCGGCCAAGGTGCGGTAGAGCGCCTTCTTGGCCTCGGCTACCGCGCCGGACAGGGTGGCGACCGCCGCCTTGAGATCGGCCTTCTGCGCGTCGTTGCCGGTGAACTTGATCGTGCGCGCCAGCCCGGCGAGCTCGAACAAATCCTTGCGCAGCTTGATCACATCGCCGAACTTCCCCGCCTCACCGAGGAAAGCCTGCACCGTCTCGCTGCTGACGCCGCGCCAGGAGAGCAACTGCTCACCGAACTCGGTCAGCGTCGCGACACCGTCCTCGACCGTGGCCACGCCACGCGCCGCGAGCAGTGAGATGACGAACTCGACCTTGTCCACCGGCGGCGTGAACGCGCCGTCGGTGATCTCCGAAACCCGCTGCGAGAGCTGCTCCGCCGTGGCCGGACCTTCCTGTAGTAGCGCGGCCGCCGCAATCGCGGCACGCTTGATACGACCCCGGAAGAAGTGATGTCCGGCCCCCGGCCCGAAGCCGCCGCCGAAACCACCGCCGAAGCCCGGGCCGCAGGCGCCGGGACCACCCGCGCCGGGACCGAAGCCCCCGAATCCGGGACCGAAGCCCCCACCGAAACCGGGGCCGAAACCAGCTGAGAACATCGCTATTCCTTTCATTTGTTCGATGCATCTTGTACCTATCACGATACATCGGTTTCTCGATGCCTAGTCGTTCTAACTTCAACTCAAAGCCAACTCACAGATCTGATGACGGCCTGAGTCGTACGTTGTTCACATGAACGCAGCGGGCGCCGCCTACGACATCGTCATTCGCAACGGACTCATCGCAGACGGCTTGGGCGGCGCGCCCTTCCGCGGCGATGTCGCAGTTCAGGGCGGGTTGATCGCGGCGGTCGGCACCGTCGAAGGGACCGGCGCCCGCGAGATCGACGCCACCGGCAGGCTCGTCACCCCCGGCTTCGTGGACCTGCACACGCACTACGACGGACAGGCCATCTGGTCCGACCGGATGACCCCGTCTTCCGCTCACGGCGTAACCACCGCTGTGATGGGCAACTGCGGCGTCGGCTTCGCGCCCTGCCGCCCCGACGATCACGACGTGCTCGTCGACGTGATGGCCGGCGTCGAGGACATCCCCGGCGTGGTGATGGTCGACGGCCTGCCGTGGACGTGGGAGACCTTCCCCGAGTTCCTCGATGCCGTTGATGCCGGACGCCGCGACATAGATGTCGCGGCGTTTCTCCCGCACTCGCCGCTGCGGGTCTACGTGATGGGTCAGCGCGGCGTCGACCGCGAACCCGCCACCCCCGAGGACCTGGCCCTGATGCGCAAGCTCGCGGCCGAGGCTGTCGAATGCGGCGCGCTGGGCTTCGCGTCGTCGCGACTGACACTGCACAAAACCTCTGGCGGACAGCCCATCCCCAGCCACGACGCGGCGCAGGTCGAGATCGAGGCCATCGCGCGCGGCGTCGAGGACGGCGGCGGCGGCCTGATCCAGTTCGTACCCGACCTGCTGGCCGGCGACTACGAGTTCGCACTGAAGACCGTGTTCGACGTCGCCGCCGACGTCGGCCTGCCCGTCACGTTCACTCTCGCCGTCGGCAACGCCGGGCCGGCCACGTTCGAGGACGCGCTGCGCATGGTCGAGAAGGCCAACACCGACGGCGGTTCGATCTCGGCGCAGATTTTCCCGCGGCCCATCGGCCTCGTCATCGGCCTCGAACTTTCCGGCAACCCGTTCGTGCTGTATCCGTCGTACCGCCAGATCGCCGACCTGCCGCTGGCCGAGCGCGTCGCCGAGATGCGCAAACCCGAAGTACGCCAACGCATCCTGAACGACACGGCGGCCGACGACGGCCACCCGCTGATGTTCGCGGCACAGGCGTGGGACTACATGTTCCCCCTGGGCACTCCCCCGAATTACGAACCGGCACCGTCGGATTCGATCGCCGCACGCGCCGCCGCCCGCGGCGTCAGCCCGCTCGAGGAGGCCTACGACCGCGTCCTCGACGACGACGGCCACGCCATGCTGCTGGTCACCCTCGCCAACTTCCGTGACGGTTCCCTCGACACCGTCGCCGAACTGATCCAGCGCGACGACGTCATCCTCGGCCTCGGCGACGGCGGCGCGCACTACGGAATGATCTGCGACGCATCATTTCCCACGTACCTGCTGACGCACTGGGTGCGCGACCGGCCCGCCGGCCGGCTGGACCTGGCACACGCCGTCAAGGAGCTGACGTCGGTACCCGCGCGCGTCGCGGGCCTGAACGACCGCGGCCGGATCGCGGTGGGCTACAAGGCCGATCTCAACGTCATCGACCAGGACGCGCTGACGCTGCACAAACCGACCATCGAGCACGACCTGCCCGCCGGCGGGCGCCGCCTGGACCAGACCGCCGACGGCTACGTCGCGACGATCGTGTCCGGCGAGATCATCGCGGAGAACGGTGTACCCACGGCGGCCCGGCCGGGGCGGCTCGTGCGCGGCCGCCAACCCGCGCCGGCGTGAGCGGCGGCGACCTATCCTGGCCTCATGAGCGTGAAGGTGGACCTGGAAAAACTGGGCGACACCCTGGCCGACTTCCCGGTCGGCTTCCTGATCACCGTCGGTGACGATTTCCGTCCGCACACGGTGGCCGTCGTCCCGGCATTCGACGGCGGCGCGGTGACGATCGAGCCCGTCGGAAATACGACCCGACGCAACGCCGGCGCCCACCCGGCCGTGACGGTGCTGTGGCCGCCGCGGGAACCCACCGGCTACTCGCTGATCGTCGACGGGACCGCCGAAGCCACCGACACGGGTCTGCGCATCGTGCCGACGCGAGCCGTACTGCACCGCAGCCCCGAGGGCGTCCACGACTGCGTCTCGCTCAAGGAAAGCTGAGTTATCCACAGGCTGACGCCCAGGGACTGTCGCCGACGCGTTCTGTCGGCTGCTATTGAGCGGTGGGGGAAATCGAGCTACTGCTCGCCGCGAACGGCGGGGTGGCATCCGCGGCGCAACTGCGCGAGGCGGGCTGGTCGCGTCAGCAGATCAGGAAACGAGGGTGGCAGCCGCTGCGGCGCGGTTGGTACGCAGGCCCGTCCGCCGAGCCGCAAGTAGTACGTGCGGTCGCCGCAGGAGGTGTGTTGAGCTGCGCCTCCGTGCTGCGTCGCTTCGAGGTGTGGGTTCCCGATTCTGGTTTGCACATCCGATATGCCGAGCGCGCACGCACGTCACGGTCCGGCGCCAGGTCTTGCCATCCGTACCGGCTTGACCCACCCATCACTGGGGCCATCGATCCGATTGATGTCGCAGTCGCATCAGCAGCGAACTGCCTGGACCCCGAGGGACTGATCGTGGTCCTGGACTCGATGCTGAACAAACGCATGATCCAGATGGCCGACGCGCGAGACATTGTCGCCGCATCGCGTTTCGCCCGACTGCACCTGGCCGAGCGTTGTGATCCCGCGAGCGAATCCGGCACCGAGACCATGATCCGGTTGAGACTGCGCGCACTGCGAATTCGCCTGCGTACTCAAGTCGATATCCCCGGAGTCGGACGGGTCGACCTGCTCGTGGGCGACAAACTGATCATCGAAGCCGACAGCCGCGAACATCACCTGCCCCGGTATCAGGCCGACCGGGACAGGGACAGAGTGGCGACGAGGCTGGGATATCTGGTGATTCGACTGACCTATGAGGATGTTGTTTACCGCTGGGACACTGTCGAGGCGGACATCCTGGCCATCATCCGGCGAGATGGACACGTCGGCCCGATCACAACGTCGGCCTGAGAGCGTCGATAACCGTATATAGCCTCAACGACGCTCTCAGCCCGACGTTGTGTCGGCAATCACCAAGATCAGGCAGCTGCATCCGCGCCGGTCGAACCCGAGTGAGCACCGCCGGCAGGCTTGTCGGCCCCGCCGGGCTCCGATGCGGGAGTCGGTGACTTGTCGGGTTGACCCGTGGCCGTGCCGACCTGGGTGGACTTGCCAGGCCGAACCTTGTTGCCCGACTTGACCTTTCCGGGCTTCTTGTCCGGCTTGCCGGTGGTGCTGCCCTGCGTGTCCGGCTTCGTCTCCGCAGTCTTCGAGGTGTCCGGAGTCTTCGAGGTGTCCGCAGTCTTCGAGGTGTCCGGAGTGTTGGGCGTTTCCGGGGTGGTCGGTGCTTCCGGTGCCTTCGGAGTATCGAGCGCCTCCGGTGCTTTCGCGGCATCCGGTGTCTTGGCGGTGTCCAGGGTCTTCGCGTCCGGAGTCTTGGTCGCATCCGGAGTCTTCGGGGTATCCGGGACCGTGAGCGTCAGTGTGTTCGCGCTCGGCGCGTTGACCGCGGGAACGTCGCCGGCGGCCACACCGGTGACCGCGGCGGTCGGCGCCGGCCCGGTCACGACAGCGGTTTTCGCGGCTGCGCTACTCGCCAGCGCCGGTGGTACCGGCATCGGCAGGTTCGCCAGCAGATTGTCGAGCCCCTGCTGGATATTCGCGACCAAGGCCGTCGCGAACTGACCGACGGGACCCGGGAGGGTCGTCAACGGATAGCTGAGATCGGCAATCAGGTTGCCGGCCAGTCCGCCCTCGGTGTCCGACCCGAGGAGACCGTAGACCAGATTGCTGAGCAGGCCGGGGATTTCCTGCGGGGTCTTGATGGCCGCCTCGATGGTCGCTGCCACGTTGTACGGCAGGAAGCCCACATAGTCGACCACATCCCACGCCGCCCACACGGGAGCCAGTGGCACGTTGTTCAGCGACGTGATGATGCGACCGGGTGTGGTGGCCCAGAAGGCGTCGGTCGCGTCGACGCCGGTCGTCGGGTCGGGCAGCCCGCCGAGGGCGGCGCCGATGACGTTGGCGATGCCGTCGGCAATGCTGTTGATCAGGCCCAGCTGGGTGGCGCTCGGGCCCAGCGGATAGGGCAGCCCGAATGCGATGTTGCCGATCGCGTTGGCCTTGAAATCCCACGGGAACGTGTAGTGCGGGTAGGACTCGGCGGGGTTGGCGTATCGGTTGACCAGCCAGCTCAACACCGAAGGGGCGTAGTCCGGACGCTGCACCGAGATGGCGATGGCGGTCAGCGCATCGAACGGCAGCGAGACGAGCGCTTCGATCGGAATGGCGACGCTTCCCGCGAGGCCGTCGACGACCCAGCCCGCGCCCGCCAGCGCATCGGTGATCAGCGACGTGGGGACGACGTTGGCCTCGATGGTCGGTACGGCGCGCTCCGCCGCGCCGATCGAGACACCGGTCGCGACCACACCGGCCGCCAGGGCCGCAGCCGCCAACTTGGTCGGCATGAGTCGAACAGAAGCAGTCATGAGAGCGACCCCCTCGAAGCGCCTAATATTGACTTCACTGTCAATTGTTAGCAGATTCCCAGCAGCTACGTGGCCGTTCAGCAACCAACCGCAACGAAGAAGCCCCGGCGTGCAGAGCACGCCGGGGCTTTTCGTAGAAGAGCTGGACCTAGAAGTCCATACCGCCCATGCCACCGGTCGGGTCGCCGGCGGGAGCCGCGGCCTTCTCCGGCTTGTCGGCGACGACGGCCTCGGTGGTGAGGAACAGCGCCGCGATGGACGCCGCGTTCTGCAGCGCCGAGCGGGTGACCTTGACCGGGTCGGCAACGCCGGCGGCCAGCAGGTCCTCGTAGACGTTGGTCGCGGCGTTCAGGCCGTGACCCGAGGGCAGGTTCGACACCTTCTCGGCGACGACGCCCGGCTCCAGACCACCGTTGAAGGCGATCTGCTTCAGCGGAGCCGACAGGGCGACACGCACGATGTTGGCACCGGTGGCCTCGTCACCCTCGAGCTTCAGCTCGTCGAGAGCCGGAGCCGACTGCAGCAGGGCCACGCCACCACCGGCGACGATGCCCTCTTCGACGGCGGCCTTCGCGTTGCGAACGGCGTCCTCGATGCGGTGCTTGCGCTCCTTGAGCTCCACCTCGGTGGCAGCGCCGGCCTTGATGACGGCAACGCCACCGGCCAGCTTGGCCAGGCGCTCCTGCAGCTTCTCGCGGTCGTAGTCGGAGTCGCTGTTCTCGATCTCGCTGCGGATCTGGGCCACGCGGCCGGCGATGGCGTCGGCGTCGCCGGCACCCTCGACGATGGTGGTCTCGTCCTTGGTCACGACGACCTTGCGGGCCTTGCCCAGCAGGGTGATGTCGGCGGTCTCGAGGGACAGGCCGACCTCTTCGCTGATGACCTGGCCACCGGTGAGGATCGCCATGTCCTGCAGCATCGCCTTGCGACGGTCACCGAAGCCCGGGGCCTTGACGGCGATGGACTTGAAGGTGCCACGGATCTTGTTGACGACCAGGGTCGACAGGGCTTCGCCCTCGACGTCCTCGGCGATGATCAGCAGCGGCTTGCCCGACTGGATGACCTTCTCCAGCAGCGGCAGCAGGTCCTTGACGGTCGAGATCTTCGAGCTGACCAGCAGGATGAACGGGTCCTCGAGGACCGCTTCCTGACGCTCGGCGTCGGTCACGAAGTAACCCGAGATGTAGCCCTTGTCGAAGCGCATACCCTCGGTGAGCTCCAGCTGCAGGCCGAAGGTGTTGCTCTCCTCGACGGTGATGACACCCTCGTTGCCGACCTTGTCCATGGCCTCGGCGATCAGGTCACCGATGGACTGGTCACCGGCCGAGATACCGGCGGTGGCAGCGATCTGCTCCTTGGTCTCGACCTCCTTGGCGGAAGCCAGCAGGCCCTTGGTGACAGCCTCGACGGCCTTCTCGATGCCGCGCTTCAGGCCGAGCGGGTTGGCGCCGGCGGCGACGTTGCGCAGGCCTTCGCGAACCAGGGCCTGAGCCAGAACGGTGGCGGTGGTGGTGCCGTCGCCAGCGACGTCGTCCGTCTTCTTGGCAACTTCCTTGACCAGCTCAGCGCCGATCTTCTCGTACGGGTCCTCCAGCTCGATCTCCTTGGCGATGGACACACCATCGTTGGTGATCGTGGGGGCGCCCCACTTCTTCTCCAGGACGACGTTGCGACCCTTGGGGCCCAGCGTCACCTTTACGGCGTCGGCGAGGCTGTTCAGGCCCCGCTCGAGGCCACGGCGGGCCTCTTCGTCATACGCAATTGTCTTGGCCATTGCGAAGTAATTCCTCCGGTTGGGAATTGCACGTCTTTGGTCAGGCGCAGCGCCCGCGACGGACGGCCTGGGCTGTGCTCGCAGATGCGGCCCCGGCCTCACTGTCCCGACCTAGCACTCACCTATCGAGAGTGCCAACGTCTTTTTAGCACTCTGACAGGGCGAGTGCAAGGTTGTTCACCATCCGCGCACACGGCCCCGCGGTGTCAGCGCGCAGCGGGAATCAGGGCGCCGACCGATACCGCGCCACCTGCGCCGCGAATTCGTCGAGCAGGCGCAGCGATTCATCCGTACCCAACGAGGGCAGGCGCAGTCCCAGCTGCCCGAAGCCGAGTTCTTCGGCCGAGCTCCAGTAATCGGGCTTGATGGGCGCGCCGAACATCGCCAGCGGGACGGCATATCCGGCGTCGGCGCGGAACTGGGCCACCCGCTTCGCCAGGACGTCCCTCGGTTCCGCGACCGAAATCCAGCCCGCGCCGTGGCGGATCACCCGTTTGACGGTGGCCTCGGAATTGCCGCCGACATAGATCGGCGGGTGCGGCTTCCGGACCGGCTTGGGGCGGGAGTACGCCGGATCGAAGTTGACGTACGTGCCGTGATACTCGGCCGGCTCGGTGGTCCACAACGCCTTGACGGCTTCGATGCTCTCGTCCAGGCGGGCACCGCGGGTCTTCGGGTCCGTGCCGTGGTCGCGCATCTCCTCGAGGTTCCAGCCCGCACCGACGCCGAAGACGAAACGTCCGCCGGAGATGAGGTCGACGCTCGCGGCCTCCTTGGCGCAGTGGATCGGGTCGCGCTGGATCAGCAGGGCCACGCCGGTGACCAACTCGATGGTCGACGTCACCGCGGCCGCCGCCGCGAGGGTGACGAAAGGATCGAGGGTGGAGTAGTACTCCGGCGGCAGGTCACCGCCCATGGGGTACGGCGTCTCGCGGCTCGCCGGGATGTGACTGTGCTCGGCGACCATGAGCGAGGCGAATCCGCGGTCCTCGATCGCCCGCGCCAAGGTCACCGCATCAATGGTGTCGTCATCGACGAAGGTGGCGATTCCGAACTTCATGCGGCCGACGCTACTCCCGACGCGGCCGGAGCCCGTCCATCATCAATCCGATCACCCGCTCGGCGGCGTCGGCGTTGTAACGCTGCGCGGCGTTCGCCGCCACGAGCAGCGTCTTCACATCCGAAGGCGTGACGTCGGCACGAACGGCGCCGGCACCTTGCGCGGCGGCCAGCAGCTGGCCCAGCAGCGCCAGGAATTCCTCTTCGACATCGGGCACCAGGGCGTTGACGTCGATCCCGAGACCGGCGAGCGCGTCGACCAGCCCCTGGTCGGTTTCGCCCCACCGCACCATCGAGCGCAGGAAGTCGAACAGCGCCTCGCCCGGCGCGTCCGACGCCAAACACGCCCGGCCGGCGCCCATGACGACTTCCAGCCGATCCTCGATGACCGCGCGGTAGAGATCGTCCTTCGTCGGGAAGTGCCGGTAGACGGTGCCGGCGCCGACACCGGCCCGTCGGGCGATCTCGTCGATCGGCACCGAGAGCCCTTCGTCGGCGAAGGTTTCGTAGGCGACTTCCAGCACGCGAGCGCGGTTCCGGGCCGCGTCGGCCCGGAGCGGCCTCTTCGGTTTGCAGATCATCATGCTCCCGGGAACAAATAAAACGGGGCGACCGTTCCGGATAAGTGAAGCATCCGGGGCGCTCGCCCCGGTTCAAGCCCAGGCTACCGAGGAACCGTCATGACCAAGTGGACTACCGCCAACATTCCCGACCAGACCGGACGCACCGCCGTCATCACCGGCGCCAACACCGGCCTCGGCTACGAGACCGCCTCGGCGCTCGCCGCCAAGAACGCACACGTCGTGCTCGCCGTCCGCAATCTCGACAAGGGCAAGGACGCCGTCGACCGCATCCGGCAGGCCACGCCTGACGCCGACGTCGTCCTCCAGGAACTCGACCTCGGTTCACTGCAGTCGGTTCGGGAAGCCGCCGAACAACTGAAGTCCGAATACCCGGTGATCGACCTGCTGATCAACAACGCCGGCGTGATGTGGACGCCGAAGCAGACCACCGCCGACGGCTTCGAGATGCAGTTCGGCACCAACCACCTGGGCCACTTCGCGCTGACCGGACTCCTGCTCGACCAGCTCCTGACCGTGCCCGGCTCGCGCGTCGTGACGGTCAGCAGCCTGGGCCACCGGATTCGCGCCGCGATCCACTTCGACGATCTGCAGTGGGAGCAGCGCTACAACCGGGTGGAGGCCTATGGCCAGTCCAAGCTCGCCAATCTGCTGTTCACCTATGAACTGCAGCGCCGGCTGACGGGCGCCGAGACCGTCGCCCTCGCCGCCCACCCGGGCGGCTCCAACACCGAGCTGGCGCGGCACGTGCCGCTGCCGCCCGCCGTCCTCTCGCCCATCGCGGAGCGGTTGTTCCAGAGTGCCGCCATGGGCGCTCTGCCCACCCTGCGCGCCGCGACCGATCCGGCCGCGTTCGGTGGCCAGTACTACGGCCCGGACGGGCGGTTCCAGCAGACCGGCCACCCGAAGGTCGTCGGCTCGAGCGACCAGTCCCACGACACCGAGCTGCAGCAGCGGCTGTGGGCGGTATCCGAGGAACTGACCGGGGTGACGTTCCCGGTCTGAGCAAAAAGAAGTCCTGTGGGTTGTGCGACAGGAGGTTTCGCACAACCCACAGGACCTGTTGGCGGCCCGGTTCCAGCGACCTCAGTAGCCGATGTTCAGCAGGCCGTTGCGCCCGTCGCCCACGGTGACGACACCGCCGCTTCCGTCACCGATGTTGACGATGCCAGTGCTCCCGTTGCCGATATTGGCGATGCCGGTGTTGCCGTTGCCCAGGTTCAGGATGCCCTTGTTTCCGACACCGAAATTGAGGACGCCGGTGTTGAAGGCGCCGCCGTTGAGCACGCCGTCGTTGCTGCCAGGTCCGAGGTTGATGCCAGAGTCGGCGGAAGCCGCACCTGCGCCGAGCAGCGCCATTGTGCCGGCACCGACCACTGTCGCTCCCCACAGGACGGTTGAACGGATCATCGACATGACTTCTCCTTCGCTAGCCTGAATGTGGATGAACCAAGAGTAGACAGTGGTCGAGCAAATGAGAAGCAGTTTCAGCAAATAACGCTACTCGCTTACGCGAATCCGCAGGCTAGCGCTGGAAACAAGCTCACGCGAATGCCTCACAGTGAGCGCCTAGCGCCAATATTCATTCAATCTGACTAATTTCCAGCATCATTCACATACGTCTCGATCCGCGAGTATTTACGGTACGAACGAATTTCCAACGGCATGATCACCGAACTCGCGCACAAAGGTCACAAATACAACAGCGATGGCAAATACAACGCGCCAGGGTTGTCCTTTACGCAATTGAGTAAATGAGTAACTCATTGGGGCCTTCGAGTTGATTTGCTACCGATTGCGACATCCCCTCGCTCAGTCCGTGGCCCGAGCGACCCGTAAACATCCCCGAAGCGCCCCCTGCCACGGTTCCGAGTCGCGACCGACGTCGTCCCGCGAGGGGCCTCCGCACCCCAGAGCGCCCCGGTTCAGTTGCGCATCGCAGAACTGAACGTGTTCTAAATTTCCCCCACGCAGCAACCCCGTCGACCGCCCCACGGCGGACCGCAACCATCGAGACCCAGGGCCGGTGCATCACCAAAATATGCACGACAGCCGACTTTTCCGCAGGTGAGAATGGCTTTTTCAAGATCGCCACGATACCCGCGGTCCGCCGATATGAACGGACGCACACTTTCCACAAGATGTTCACAGCCTTCGATTACGGGTGTTAGTCTCCCCACGTTTATTGACGGGGGTGTTGCATCTCACACCCGACGCGCGAGGAGGATCGTGGGCAAGCACAGGGCAGTGGGGACGAACAGCTGGTGGAGTGCGGCAGGACCGCTCGCAGCCGCAGGGTTGACGAGCGCGGCCTTCGCCAGCGCCGGTGTCATGCTGCTGCTGGGGCCCGATTCCCCGACGATGCAGTCGGTGACGGCGGACATCCGGCTCGTCAACACCGAGAGCGCCGGCGGCGACAGCGGCGCCAAGTCGGGCACTTCCGGCGCAACCAAGGCGACCGACGGCAAGACCAAGAACCCGAACAAGCCCAAGCCGTCGACGAAGCCGTCCACCGAACCCGGTGGCACACCGGCGTCCGGCACCACGACCGACACGCCGCGCACCCCACGCCAGCAGGCGCAGGACCGGATGCGCCAGTACGCGGACGATGCCCGCAAAGCCCTGAACGACCTCGCCAAGGGCGTCAAGCCGCCGAAGCACGCCGCGCCCGGCAGTGGCAGTGACTCGGGCGCCGGCGCCGGCAACACCAGCACCCAGCAGCCCCGGCACTCCCGCGGCCCGCGGACAACCGGCGCCCAGAAGCCCGACACCGCAGACAAGCCGAATGCCACCTCGGCGGTCGGCCCCAAGCAGCCCCATACCGGCGCAACCACCGGGCACAACGCCACCGAACCGAGCACCGCGGCGGGCGCCACGACCCCGGCGGCGCCGGCCGGCCCGTCCACGTCTGCGGCGGCGACACCGGGGACCGGGGCGGTCATCACGGCCCCCACGACCAAGACGTTCAACCCCATCACCGGCCTGCTGTCGGCGGTCGGTCTGGGCACGATGCTCGCCCCCGACGCGCCGACCCATCCCGACCAGATGCCCGGCGTCTGGGCCGTGATGGCGTGGGTGCGCCGCCAGGTCGAGTACGGCACCCCCAAGCGGTTGCACCCGAGCGCCGCGCACTCGGTGGCTGCCACCGCCCCGCCCGCAGGGACCACCGCGCTGGGCACCGTCAACCCACTCGCGGCGACCGACCCGACTGCGGCGCCCGCTCCCCTGAGCGCGGTCAACCCACTGGCTGCGGTCAACCCACTCGCCGCCGTCAACCCGCTGGCCGCGATCGGCCCGCTGGCCCTGCCGACGTTCGTCGACCCGACGGTGATCGTCGCCAACTGGATTTACCAGAACGTGCACTTCGGCGTGCAGGCCTGGATCAACAGCCCCATCGGCTTCGTCGTCGACACCGGAATCAACCTGTTGGCCGGCCAGTACCTGATCGGCAACGGCGCCAACGGAAACCTGATCAACCCCAACGGCGGCAACGGCGGCCTGTGGTTCGGCGACGGCGGTAAGGGCTACTCGAGCGGGCTGCCCGGAGTAACCGGCGGCAACGGCGGCAACGCCCGCGGCTTCGGCAACGGCGGCTCGGGCGGCGCCGGCTACTCGGGCTTCGGCATCTTCACGCCGACGGCCGGTGGCAACGGCGGCAACGCCGGAGGTATCGGTCACGGCGGCGCCGGCGGCAAGGGCGGCGACGGTGCCAATGGCGCCGACGGCCTTGCCGCGCTGGGCCAGAACGGCGGCAACGGACAGACCGGCGCCAACGGCGGCGACGGCGGAAACGGTGGCCACATCTTCGGCATCGGCGGGCGCGGTGGCGCCGGCGGGAAGGCAGGCAACGGCGGTCACGGTGGCTCGGGCGTCCTCGGTGGCGGAGCTCTCGGCGGCGGCGGAAACGGCGGCGACGGCGGAAACGGCGGTGTCGGCGGCAAGGGCGGCAAGAAGGTCGGGTTCATCGGCTCGGTCGGCGCCGGCGGCACCGGTGGCGCGGCCGGATTCGCCGGCAATGGCGGCAACGGGTCCGACGGCAGCTCGTCGCTGATCCCCGACGGCGGCAAGGGCGGGGACGGCGGTAATGCCGGCACCGCGGGCGTCGGCGGCTTCAACGGCAGCGGCACGAAGCGGGCCGCCACCGGCAACGCCAGTGCCACCGGTGGCAACGGCGGTAAGGGCGGCAACGGATTCGACACCATCACCGCGATCGGCGTCGCGGGCAACGGCGGCGCCGGTGGTAACGGCGGCTCCGGCGGGACCGCGGGCAACGGCGGTAGCGGTGGCGCGGGCGGCACCGGCGGCAACGGCGCGAATGGCCTTGCCGCACTTGGGGAGAACGGCCCCAATGGCGGCCACGGCGGTGCCGGCGGTAACGGTGGCGCGGGCGGCACGCAGTCCGGCAACGGCGGCAAGGGCGGTGTTGGCGGTGACGCCGGCAACGGCGGCAACGGCGGCTCGGGCGTGCTCGGCGGCGGCGCCCTCGGCGGCGGCGGAAACGGCGGCAGTGGCGGCAACGGCGGCGGCGGCGGCAAGGGCGGCGCGGCCGCCCACGGCACCGTCGGGGCCGGCGGCCAGGGCGGCTCGGCCGGCAGCGGCGGGGACGGCGGCAACGGTTCCGACGGCAGCTCGTCGCTGATCCCCGATGGCGGCAAGGGCGGTAACGGTGGCAATGCCGGCACCTCGGGCGTCGGCGGCTTCAACGGTGCGGGCGTCAGCCAGGCCGCGAATGGCGCGGGTGGCAACGGCGGCAACGGCGGTAAGGGCGGCAACGGGTTCAACACCATCACCGCGATCGGCGTGGCAGGTAACGGTGGCGCCGGCGGCAACGGCGGTTCCGGTGGATCCAACGGCAACGGTGGTAACGGCGGCGCGGGCGGCATCGGCGGTAGCGGTGCCGATGGCCTTGCCGCACTTGGCGAGAACGGCCCCAACGGCGGCCACGGCGGTGCCGGCGGAATCGGCGGCGCCGGTGGCACGAACGCCGGTAACGGCGGCACCGGTGGCACCGGCGGCGCGGGTGGCAACGGCGGCAGTGGCGGCTCGGGCGTGCTCGGTGGCGGAGCTCTCGGCGGCGGCGGAAAGGGCGGCAACGGCGGTAACGGCGGCGTCGGCGGTAAGGGCGGCGCGGCGGCTCACGGCACCGTTGGTAGTGGCGGCAAGGGCGGTGCGGCCGGTAACGGCAGCAACGGCGGCGACGGTTCCGACGGCAGCTCGTCGCTGATCCCCGACGGCGGCAAGGGCGGTGACGGCGGCAGCGCCGGCACCTCGGGTGCCGGCGGCTTCAACGGCGCGGGCGTCAACCAGGCCGCCAGTGGTGCCGGTGGCAACGGCGGCAACGGCGGTAAGGGCGGCAACGGGTTCAACACCATCACCGCAGTCGGCGTCGCGGGTAACGGCGGTGCCGGCGGCAACGGTGGTTCCGGCGGCTCCAACGGCAACGGTGGCAATGGCGGCGCCGGTGGCATCGGTGGCAACGGCGCCAATGGCCTTGCCGCACTTGGCGAGAACGGCCCCAACGGCGGCCACGGCGGTGCCGGCGGCATCGGCGGCGCCGGTGGCACCAACGCGGGCAACGGCGGCACCGGCGGTGTCGGCGGCAAGGGCGGTAACGGCGGTAGCGGCGGCTCGGGTGTCCTCGGCGGCAACACCGGTGGCTCCGGTGGTGCGGGCGGTAACGGCGGCACCGGCGGCAAGGGCGGCGCGGCCGCCCACGGCACCGTCGGCAACGGTGGCAAGGGTGGCAACGCCGGAAACGGCGGCACCGGTGGTGCCGGGTCCGACGGCATTTCGTCGATCCAGCGCAATGGCGGCACCGGCGGTACCGGTGGCGCTGCGGGCAACGCGGGCGCCGGCGGCTTCAACGGCGCCGGCGCCAGCCAGGCTGCCAATGGCGTAGGCGGTAACGGAGGTGACGGCGGCAAGGGCGGCAACGGCTTCGACGCCCTCACCATCCTGGGCACCGCCGGCCGCGGTGGCGACGGCGGCGCCGGCGGTGCGGGTGGCCTGACCGGCAACGGTGGCGCGGGTGGCGCCGGCGGTACCGGTGGCAACGGCGCGGACGGGACCATCGGAGCGTCGCTGGGCGCCACGGGTCTGTCCGGCACCGGCGGTGGTGCCGGAGGTAACGGTGGCATCGGCGGGGCCGGCGGCACCGTCTCGGGCGTCGGCGGCGGCGGCGGTGCCGGCGGCACGGGCGGCACAGGTGGGTCGGGCGGCGTCGGTGGGCTCCCGGCCTTCGGGTCCAACAACGCGGCCGGTATCAGCGGCGGCGGTGGCTTCGGTGGCACGGGCGGCGCGGGCGGTGCCGGCGGCAACGGTGGTGCGGGCGGATACTCCGCCAACGGCCTCGACGGCGCCGGTGGTACCGGTGGCACCGGCGGTAATGGTGGCATCGGCGGCGACGGTCAGACCGGCGCGAACGGCATTCCGTTCATCAACGGCAATGCCGGTGCGACCGGCGGTGTGGGTGGCCACGGCGGCGCCGCGGGCGCCGGCGGCAGCGGCGGCTCCTCCGGCGACAACGTCGGTGGTGCCGGCGGCGACGGCGGCGTCGGTGGTGTCGGCGGAACCGGCGGCGACGGCGGCAAGGGCTACAACGACAACGTGACCCAATGGGGCAACGGTGGCAACGGCGGCGCCGGTGGGACCGGTGGCACCAGTGGCAACGGCGGTGCCGGCGGCACCGGTGCGACAACCGGAGCCGGTGGCGACGGTCCGGCCGGTGGTGCGGGCGGCGCGGGCGGTTCGGGCGGCGCCAATGGCGGTCACGGCACGCACGACGGCACCGACGGCGCCACCGGCAGCGCCGGCGGCAATGGTTCGGGTGGCACCGGCAACCCGGCCGGCGGCACCGGAATCCTGATCTAGCCGCAGCTGACGAATGCGGTGTGGCACCAATCGGCGCCACACCGCATTCGGCTATTCAGGACTGCCTCCGGAAGCGGTCACCTCCGCAGGTCCAATAACTCCTCCTGGAATCCGCCGAACTGCCGGCCCGGCTCGACGAGGTGCACTTCGAGAATCCAATGGCATTGCCGCCCTTGGGAATCCAGGCGCCGCATCGGCAGGTCCGAGCCGGGCGCCACATAGGAGTCGATCTCGTGGCCGCGGATCTTCTCGTGCGGGAACTCCCCCACGAGATGTCCGGCGATCGCGCCGCCGAATTCCCAGCCGGCAGCTCGACTCAACTCGACGACGTGATCGAACAGCTGCGCGCCGGTGATGTCCGGAGTCGACTCGAAGTGCGCCCGCGCCGCGTCCCAAACCTTCGGTAAGTCGTTGCGCAAGGCCAGCTTTCGTGGGTCGTCACCGAGCACGAAGGTACGGCCGAAGTCGGCTTCCCACTCCTCGAAAAGCGGGCCGAGGTCGACGAACACGATGTCGTCGTCGGCGATCACCCGGTCGGGCGGGTTGTCCCGCGCGGTCGCCAGCGTGTTCTCGCCGCCATGCACGATCCGCTTGTGCCAGTGCCGCGTGACGCCGAGGATTTCGGCCGCCAGATCACGGATCTCGTCGGTCACCTGACGCTCGCCGACGCCGGGCCGGATCAACCCACGCTCTTCGATGGCGATGAACAATTCCGCCGCCTTGTCCTGGGCATCCAGAAGCCGCGCGGCCCGCATGCCCTCGTCAAACTTCTCCACCGCATTGATGCTAGGCGGGTCGCACGAACTCCCATCCTGCCGCCCGCATGTCGGCGATGGCACCGGCGTAGCCGGCGGCGGTACCCGAACCCGGGCGGTTCATGTGGGAGATGACGATGGAACCAGGCTGCGCACCAACGACATTCGCGCGTACGCGGGCGGCGGACAAGGTGGCGCCACAATCGCCGTTGACGCTGAAGCCGAGCGGCTGCAACCCGAGGTCGCGCACGATCTGCACGGCCACGTCGTCGTAGTGGGCGGTGCCCGGCCGGAACCAGGTGGGCGCCCGGCCGGTCAAGGCGGTGAGTTTGATCTGGTTGCCCCACACCTCGTCGACCACCTCGGCGGCCGACCGCGTGCCGGCGATGCCGTAGGCGACGCGGCCGGTGACCGACAACGGCACGTGCCTGGTGCCGTGGTTGCCGATCTCGAACAGTGGGTTCGCGGCCAACTGCGCGGCACGGTCGGGGTGCTGGTCGATCCAGCGGGAGTTGAAGAACAGCACCGCGGGCACGTTGTTGCGCTGCAACGTGTCGAGCAGCGCGTCGTCGACACCGCCGCGGCAGGCGTCGAACGTCAGGGCCAGTTGGCGCCCGCGCGCCGGGATCGACGTGACGATCCCGGGTAGCGCCATGCCCCACTGGGTCGGGACCCGGCGCGCGTACTGCCCGGCGACGGCGCTCGGATCCTGCGCGGCCGCGCTCGGTCCGGCCAGCGCCAGCGAACCGGCGGCTGCGGCCCCAGCAGCCAGGAAGGCGCGTCTGGTTATCACCGCTGGGACGCTAGGCCGGGACTCTGAACAACGCGTGTCCGGAGCCTGTGAATTCGCCGCGAACCGGAGCAGGTGCGACCGCCCTATGGTGGAAACCGAGAAGCCGTCTCCGATCTCGATGGTCACCGGGAGCCGACCATGTCGCTGGTTGTACCGCCCTATCCGCCGGCCCGCTATACCGCCGACCGGCCCGAGGTCAGCGCGACGCTGCGGCGCGGTGACGAGCCACCCGATTACGACCCACAAGGCCTGATCCAGTACCACTACCTGGCGAACCAGCAGAAGACCGCGGGCGACTACGGCCTGTACCGCGTCGACATCGCGCCGCACGGCGGGGGCCCGGGCCCGCATTTCCACCGCGCCATGTCCGAGGCCTTCTTCGTGTTGTCCGGCACCATGACGCTGTACGACGGCACCGACTGGGTCAAGGCCGGCCCCAACGACTTCCTCTATGTCCCGCCGGGCGGCATCCACGGTTTCCGCAACGAGGCCGATGAGTCCGCGTCGGTGCTGATGCTGTTCGCCCCGGGTGCACCCCGGGAGGCCTATTTCGAAGGGTTCGGCCAACTCGCCGACATGACCGACGACGAACGTCGCGAGTGGTTCATCAAGCACGACAACTTCTTCGTGGAGTGACGACGGCGGCCGGTCCCGCGCCAGCCGTGCACACATTGAGTCATTTGTCTCTACCGGCCAGTAACACAAACATCCCATGATGTGCGTTGCCGTCAATATTTGTTCGATCCGTGATCGAACCGACGGAAAAGTCAGGTAGGCGCTGCCGCCATCATCCGGCCGCAGCGAATGAGAGGAACCCATCTTGCACGCCGCCGTTCGATCGTCCGTCCTTTCCGGAGCCACACTGCTGACGGCGGGAGCCATCGCAGTCACTCCGATCCAACCGCTGGCCCACGTGCCGTCGCTCCCGTCGATCAGTCACGCGGTGTCGACTGCCGCCGTCAACCTGACCAGCAGTCCGTTCGACCTGTACGGACAGGTTCTGGGGACCGCCACCGCCAACCTGCAGGCCGACGTCAAGTCCTACATGGAGATGGGCCTGTTCCCGATCCTCCGCCAGATTCTGACCAACCAGGTCGGCACCATGACCGGTCTGGTCAACGCGCTCGGCGAGAGCGGCAAGGCCGTGGTCACCGCGCTGACCACAGAGGTGCCCGGCTACCTCGGGGCCGCCTTCAGCGACCTCGGCAAGGCCAACGTCGAGGGCGCGCTCAACAACCTCCAGCTGGCGATCGTGCTCCCCATCTTCGCCGCGATCAACCCGATCGGACCGCTGCCGAAGGCCCTGGGCAATCTCATCACGCAGCCGCTACAGAGCGTGATCAACATCGCCAACGATCTGCCGAACATCCTGCTCGAGCTCGGGCTCGGCATCATCAGCCCGGTTGCCAGCACCCTGGGCGCAATGGGTACCGCGGTCCAGAACGTCATCAACGCGGTGAAGGCCGGCGATCTCGGCAAGCTGGCCACCGCCGTCATCCAGGCGCCGGCCACCGTCGTCGACGGCCTGCTCAACGGTGGCTACGGCCCCAACCTCGGCGCACTGCTGGGAATCAACATCCCCGGCTTCAACATCTATGGCGGCGGCCTGTTCGGCGGTGGCGCAACCCTCCCCACCGGCGCCACCATCTCCGGCACCTTGCAGTCGTTGGTCGCCGTCGTGAAGTCGATTCTCAACGACATCACCCCCGCCAAGCCGGCGGCCGCGGCCGCGACGACCACCACCAAGGCCGCCTCCGATATCGCCGCCGTGCCGTCCACCACAGCCGCGACGGTGACGCTGAGCACCGCCGCGACGACCAAGGCCGTGACGACCGACACCGCGAGCACCGACAAGGGCAAGACAACCGGCGCGACGAGTGAGTCGACCGGCTCGGCAACCGACGCCACCACCAAGGCCGGTGGCTCGTCCGGCGAGACCACCGGTTCGGCCACCGACGCGTCGAGCGGCAGCAAGTCGTCCAGCTCGACGACCGACGGCACCACCAAGACCGGCACGTCGGCGGGCTCGAGCACCGACGGCAAGACCACGGGCTCGACCTCCGCCGGTGACAGCAAGGCCGGTGACAGCAAGAGCGGCGACTCCAAGGCCGGTGACACCAAGACGGGTGCCGGCTCAGGCTCCAGCAGCTCTGGCACCAGCAGCTCCGGCTCCAGCAGCTCGGGCTCGGCCACGGGCAACACGGGGACCAAGGCGACGACCCCCGGGGGCAAGGGCCACCAGGGCAAGTCGGGCTCCGACTCGAGCTCGTCGGGTTCGACGTCCGGATCGGACTCGGGCACCAAGGGCGGCAGCACCAAGGGCTCGCACACCGGCGCGAAGACCAAGTCGAAGGCGCACAGCGCGGCCTGACAGGTGTGACCGGTCGGCGGCGGCGGATTTTCCGCCGCCGCCGACTTTCCATTTGGGTCCGTCAGCGAGGCTCGCTCGTCCAGGTCGCGGGCCGCGCCACGTCATGAATCTGGTGCCGGCTGGTGACGCCGAGCTTGGGAAACGACCGGTACAGATGGTTGGACACCGTCCGCACCGACAGGTTCAAGATGGTCGCGATCTGCGGATTGGTGTAGCCCTCGCTCACCAGATAGACCACATTGTGTTCCTGCGAGCTCAACGTGCCCGTCTGGACCGACGACGATTGCGGACGCACTCCGGCCGCCCGCAGTTCCCGGGTGCACAGGTCTACCCACGGCGCCGCGCCGAGGTCCTGCATGACGGTCAATGCCGCAGCCAACTGATGCTGGCAGTCCCGGCGCCGTCGGTGCCTGCGCAGCCATCCGGCGTAACTGATGCGCAGCCGCGCCCGCTCGAACGGCCAGCGGTTGCCGGCCGGATCGGCGAGCGCTTCGCCGTAGCGCGCCCCGGCGGTGTCGGGATTGAGCACGGCGTCCGCGTGCGCGACCAGCTGGGTCAACCGCGGTCCCGCGGATCCGGGCAGATGACCCACGATCCGGCTCAGATGTGCACGGGCTTGGTGGATCCGGCCCGTCAACACCGCGGCTTCGGCGTAATCCGCCAGCGCCAGATACGACGCATACGCGTGCAGCGGCAATCCGGACTCGTCGAACAGCTCCGCCAATTCGGCGTAGGCGGTCGTGTTCTGGTTCTCGGCCAGCGCGATCGAACCCGCGACGTGGTGTATCCACGCCGCCAGGGCGGGCCGGTCCCGGAAGTCGGCCAGTTCGGCGGCCGATCTGAGTCGTTCACGGCCGGTCGCGAGCTGGCCGCGTCGGGCCGCGACCGTGGCGATGACCAGATCCGCGATCCGGGCGACGACGGGAACGTCGGCGACGGCCGCCGAACGACTCATGGTGGCCGCCGCGTCGACGGCCTCGTCCCAGCGGCCCGACTCGACGAAGGCCCAGCACAGGGCGGTCGAGGCCAGGCCGCCGAAGCGCGGCGCCAGCGCTCCGGCGTGTGCACCGCGTAGGCAACGCACGGCCAGGTCGGGTTGCCCGGCCAGCCAGGCCGACGCACCGACCGCGGTGAGCTCGATGGCGTCGCCGACGCGGCCGGCCAGCCCGACGATCTCCGGCGACTGCAGATGGGCGAGGTGCGGATCGGTGGCGGTACGGATCCACATCTGGTCGGCGAGCGCGGCCACGCCCGTGGGCGGCTCGGCGTCCTCCAGTTGCCCCAGCAGCCGCATGACGCCACATCGCCCCGCGGCGTCGTCGGCGATGAAAGTGACGGTCGCGGCGACCCGAAGCGACGCCCAGGCGACCGCGGGGGCAACGTCGACGGCCAGGCCGGCCGACTCGAGAAGCATGTCGAGAACCGGCTGGCTGTCGGCGTCCCAGCAGCGCGCCGACCCCAGCTCGGTGTGGGCGCGCACCCGGGAGATGAGGTCGTCGACGCCGTTGAGCGCGCACCGGCTCAGTGCCGCGGCCCAGTGCGGGTCGCCGGCGTTGCGAGCCAGCGGCGCCGCGCGCACCAGATGCCGGGCGTGCTCACCGGCATCGGTGGTCAGCATCGCCGCGCGCTGCATGGTCACCGCGGCGGCCAGATAGCCGTCGCGGCGCAGTACCTCGTCGCAGGTGGCGGCCAACTGCGCGGCCAGCGCATCGTCGGGTTTGAGCGCTGCCTGCGCGCGATGCCAGATCTGCCGGTGCGGTAGCGCGACGAGCGCGTCGGCGAGCCGCAGATGCGCCGCCGAGCGGGCCGCCGCCGGTGCCCGGTGATACGCCGCCGACCGGAGCAGCGGATCCAGGAACCGCACGCCGCTCGGCTCGACTCGGATGATGCCGGCGACCTCGGCCGGCGCGAGCGTTTGTGGATCGGCCAGCACCGCGGGCATCAGAAACCGCAGATCCTGGTCCGAGGCGGCCGCGAGAACGAGGAGCGTGGCCCGGGTCGCCGCCGGCAGCAGCGCCACGCGGCGGCTGTAGATGCCAAGGCCGGCGGCGGGCAGCGCCAAGGGTTCAGCGGCCGGACCCACCGAGAGACCACCGGCCGCGGCGGTCTCGGCGAAGGCGATGACGGCCGCCGGGTTGCCCGCAGCCGCCGTCAGCACCTGCTCGCGCCGCAAGCCGCGCGGTGCGCCCGACTGCCGGTCGAGCAGCATGGCGGCATCGGAGCGCGCCAACGGCGACAGTTCGATCTCGACGGCGCGGCCGTCGCCGCCGAACACCTTTCCGGCCGTCGAGGGGGTCGCCAGCACGACCGTCAACGACCGGCCCGCGCTGCGGCGGGCGGCGAACATCATCGCGTTGCGCGACGGCGCGTCGAGCCACTGCCCATCGTCGATGCAGACCAGAACCGATTGCTGCCGCTCAAAGGCGTCCAGAAGCCCGAGCAGCGCCATCGCGACGCGGACGACGTCGAGTTGCTCGCCGCTGGGCGATCGCAGCGCGGCGTCGATGATGTGCTGGTACTGCTCGGCTTCGTCACCCCAATGTCCGAGCGCGTGGATCAACTGATGCACACCGGCGAACGGGGTATCGGACTCGCCCGGCGTTCCGGCGATCGACACCACCCGAAAACCGACGGCCCGGGCGTGACGGCAGGCGACGTCGAGCAGTGCGGTCTTGCCGGACCCGGCTGCGCCGGACACCACCACCGCGTGCCCACGCGGGGTGTCGCTGATGGCCGCCATCAACCTCGATAGTTGTTCGCCGCGGCCGACGAGTTCCGGTGGCGGCGCGGCCGACCGCTGCTGACAGGGCTCAGCGACCACACCACCTCCTGTGATCCACATCCCACCCGGTTCCGAACGTTAGGCAGGCCTCATCTCACTGTCAACTAATTAGTTAGTTAGCAAACGTCGGTCTACCAGCTAAAATCTCCGCAATGGGCCACCCGCGGAACTCCGACGCCACTCGTGCGCGGCTGCTCTGCGCGGCGACCACCGAATTCGCCCAGTACGGCATCGCCGGGGCCCGGGTCGATCGCATCGCCGCCAACGCGGGCGCCAACAAGGCGCAGATTTACCATTACTTCGGCAGCAAAGATCAGTTGTTCGACGCCGTGTGGGCCGCGATGACGCAGCGGTTCTTCGCCGACAGTCCGGTGGTCGCCGACGACCTGCCCGGCTACGCCGCTCATCTGATCGACGTCTATGCCGGCCAGCCCGAAGTCGGCCGGCTGATCGCCTGGCACCGACTGGAGCGCGCCGACGATTCCGCGGCGGGCTTTCCCGGCGACACCATGCACGAGCAGATTGCGTCCATCGCCGCCGCCCAGGCCGACGGCAAGCTCACCGGCGAGCTGCCCGCGCCGGTGCTGTTCACCCTGGTGCTCACCATCGCATCGATGTGGCACAACCTCAGCCCCACGCTGCTGGCCGTGATCGGCATCGACGACCACGCCCAGCGCAAGGCCATCGTCTGCGACGCCGTGACGCGCCTGATCACCACGTCGGCCGCCGACACCACCGGGCCGAGCGCCAGGACACGCCGGGCAAATGTGCATCCGCCAAACCCGTTGCCCTAGACTGCCCTTCGACCAAGGAGGAGTCTTCGGGTGCGGGCTTATGCAGCGCCCAGCACCCAGGCTTTGCGGGGCTGGCAACGTCGGGCTTTGGTGCGGTATCTGACCGCCAAGCCGCGTGATTTTCTTGCTGTCGCGACCCCAGGTGCAGGCAAGACGACCTTCGCCCTGCGGATCGCCGGTGAGTTGCTGACGGAGCGCACCGTCGACCAGGTCGTGGTCGTCGTCCCGACCGAGCACCTCAAGACCCAGTGGGCGGAAGCCGCGGCGCGCGTCGGCATGGCGCTGGACCCCAAGTTCAGCAACTCGACGGGGCACACGTCGTCGGACTACCACGGCATCGTCGTCACCTATGCCCAGGTCGCCAGCCACCCGACCAGACACCGGGTGCGCACCGAGAACCACAAGACGCTGGTGATCTTCGACGAGGTCCATCACGGCGGCGACGCCAAGAGCTGGGGCGAGGCCATCCGCGAGGCCTACGACGATGCGACGCGGCGCCTCTGCCTGACCGGGACCCCGTTCCGGTCCGACGACAGCCCGATCCCGTTCGTGCAGTACGAGCCCGACGGCAGCGGCCATCAGCAGTCGGTGGCCGACCACACCTACGGCTACTCCGACGCGCTCGCCGACGGCGTGGTGCGTCCGGTGGTGTTCATGGCGTACTCGGGTGAGGCCCGCTGGCGCGACAGTGCCGGCGAGGAGCACGCGGCCCGTCTCGGCGAACCGCTCACCGCCGAGCAGACCGCCCGGGCCTGGCGCACCGCGCTGAACCCCGAGGGCGAATGGATGCCCGCGGTGATCGCGGCGGCCAACAAGCGACTGGGGCAGTTGCGGCAGAGCATCCCGGACGCCGGCGGCATGATCATCGCCACCGACCAGACCACGGCCCGCGCCTACGCCAAACTGCTGCACACCATCACGGGCGAGGAAGCGACGGTCATCCTGTCGGACGACCCGACGGCGTCGGCTCGCATCTCACAGTTCTCCGAGGGCAGCAGCCGCTGGCTCGTCGCGGTCCGCATGGTGTCCGAGGGTGTCGACGTGCCGCGGCTCGCGGTCGGGGTGTACGCCACGAGTGCGTCGACCCCCTTGTTCTTCGCGCAGGCCATCGGCCGGTTCGTGCGCCTGCGGCGCAAGGGCGAGACGGCCAGCATCTTCCTGCCGTCGGTGCCGAACCTGCTGGAGCTGGCCAGCGAGCTGGAGCGCGAGCGCAACCACGTGCTCGGCAAGCCGCACCGCGTGTCCGACGGCCTCGACGACGAACTGCTCGAGCAGGCGCAGAAGAAGGAAGACGAGAAGTCGGAGCTGGAGAACGGCTTCGAGATGCTCGGCTCGGACGCCGAGCTGGATCAGGTGATCTTCGACGGCTCGTCGTTCGGCACCGCGACGGAGGCCGGCAGCGACGAGGAGGCCGACTACCTCGGCATCCCGGGCCTGCTGGACCACTCGCAGATGCGTGATCTGCTGAGTCGGCGGCAGGACGAGCAGCTGCAGAAGCGCAGCGCCAAGGCCGCTGCCACCGGGGCTCCGCCCCCACCCATGACCACGCACGGCCAGCTCCGTGAACTTCGCAAGGAGCTCAACCTACTGGTGGCCGCGTTCCACCACCGCACCGGCAAGCCGCACGGCTGGATCCACAACGAGCTGCGGCGCAGGCACCCCGGTCCCCCGGTGGCGGCCGCGACGCGCGAGCAGTTGCAGGACCGCATCGCGGCGATCCGGAACATGCAGCGGGAGCTGACGGCCTGACGCCCTCAGCGGCCCAAAAGCTCCGGCAGGTCTGCGACGGAGTCCACCACGTAGTTCGGCTGCATCGCGAATTCGTCTGCGGCCCAACGGTCCAGCGTGTCCTGGCGGAATTTTCCGGTACGCACCAGCACGCCCGTCATGCCGACGACCTGGGCCGCGAGGACGTCGTTGTTGAGGTCGTCGCCGACCATGTACATCTCTTCGGGTTCGACGCCGAGCCGGGCGGCTGCGGCCAGGAACCCGGCGGGCGCGGGCTTGCCGACAGCGGTGCCCTGATGACCGGTGGTCTGTTCCAGCCCGGCCAGATACAGGCCGGTGTCCACCCGTAGCCCGTCGGCGGTGTTCCACGCGTTGCTGCGATGCATGGCGACGACGGGGACGCCGCGGGCCATCCAGTCATAGATCCAACTGAGGGTCAGATGCGTGTATTCGGGCCCCGCGCCACCGAGGAGCACCACATCGGGCGTGTCGGGCTGCCGCGGACCAGCGAAGTCGGAGGCGTACACCAGATCGACACCGGGCATGTCCGCACCGATCTGGCCGCTGTTCACCAGGAAACATCGGGCACCGGGGTAGCGATCGCGCACGTAGTCGGCGGTCAGCACCGCGGCGGTGACGACCTCGTCGGCAGCGACCTCAATGCCTGCCGCACAAAGCAATTCGGCGATCTGCTGCCGGGTCTTGGTGGTGGTGTTCGTCAGGAACGACCGGGCGATCTGACGCTCCTCGAGCACCCGCAGGGTCTCGGCCGCACCGTCGATCGGACGCCACGAGGTCACCAGGACACCATCGATGTCGAAGAGCACCCCGCCGATTGCCATGGTGCCGACAGTAAACGCCCGCCGCTCCCGCGCAACTCAGGCGGTCCGCTCGGTAGTGTCTTCGGCCATGACCACCAAATGGACCGCCAACGATGTGCCGGACCAGACCGGCCGGGTGGCGATCGTCACCGGCTCCAACACCGGGCTGGGTTACGAGACGGCGCGGGTATTGGCGGGCAAGGGCGCTCGCGTGGTGATGGCGGTGCGCGACACCGGCAAAGGCGACGACGCCGCCGCCCGGCTGCGGGCGAGCACCCCGAACGCCGACGTGGTCGTGCAGAAGCTGGACCTGGGTTCGCTGACCTCGGTCCGCGCGGCGGCCGACGACCTGCGGGCGGCCTATCCGCGGATCGACCTGCTCATCAACAACGCCGGCGTGATGTACCCGCCCAAGCAGACCACCGCCGACGGCTTCGAATTGCAGTTCGGCACCAATCACCTCGGTGCCTTCGCGCTCACCGGCCTGCTCATCGAGAACCTGCTGTCCGTCCCGGGCTCGCGCGTGGTGACCCTCGGCAGCATCGCGCACCGCATCCTCGGGAAGATCGACTTCGCCGACCTGCAGTGGGAGAAGCGCCGCTACAACCGGGTCGCGGCCTACGGCCAGTCGAAGCTGGCCAACCTGATGTTCGCCTACGAGCTGCAACGCCGGCTCGTGGCCACGAACGCCGAAACCATCTCGGTCGCGGCCCATCCCGGCATCTCCAACACCGAACTGATGCGCCACATCCCCGGCTCCGGCCTGCCCGGCTTCAACCAGATCAGCGGGCTGGTCGCCAACAGCCCCGAGGTCGGCGCGCTGGCCACGTTGCGGGCCGCCGTCGACCCCGACGCGCGGGGCGGCGAGTACTACGGGCCTTCTGGCCTCCTCCAGCTGGTCGGGCACCCGGTGCTGGTGCAGTCGACCGCACAGTCGCACGACGCCGGCATCCAGCGGCGGTTGTGGGCGGTGTCCGAAGAGCTCACCGGCGTCACCTTCGCGATCTAGCCTCATGCGGACCGTCGAGGAACATCAGCAGGTTGTCGCCGGACTGATCAACGCCCGGCCGGCCGTCGCCGTACCGCTGGCCGACGCGCTGGGGCTGGCCCTTGCCGAGGACGTGGTGGCGCCGCTGTCGCTGCCCGGTTTCGACAACTCGGCGATGGACGGTTACGCCGTCGTGGCCGCCGACGTGGCCACCGCCTCCGCCGATAACCCGGTGAAACTCCCTGTCGCCGAAGACATTCCGGCCGGTCGCACCGACCTGCTGACCCTGGCGCCCGGCACGGCGCACCGGATCATGACCGGCGCCATGCTGCCCGCCGGGGCCACCGCGGTGGTCCAGGTCGAGGCCACGGACGGAGCGACCGACGTCGTGTCGATCTACTCGGCCGTCCCCGAAGGCCGGAGCATCCGGCGGGCGGGCGAGGACGTCACCGCCGGGATGACGGTGCTGTCCGCCGGCGAGGTGCTCTCCCCCGCGGCCCTGGGCCTGGCCGCCGCCCTGGGCCTGGCCGAGCTGAAAGTTATTCCGCGGCAACGGGTCCTGGTGCTGTCCACCGGAACGGAGCTGGTCGCGCCGGGCACGCCGCTGCAACCGGGACAGATCTACGAGTCCAACGCCGTGATGCTGGCCGCCGCGCTACGTGAGGCCGGCGCCGACGTCACGACCGCACCGGCGACATCCGACGACGTGGCGCTGTTCCGGGAGACCCTGGCCGGCCATGCCCAGAACGTCGACCTGATCGTCACCACGGGCGGCGTCAGCGCCGGCGCGTACGAGGTGGTGAAAGACGCCCTTTCAGGCGATGTCGAGTTCGTGAAGGTCGCGATGCAGCCCGGCATGCCGCAGGGCGCCGGGACCGTCGGCGGCACGCCCATCGTCACGTTGCCGGGCAACCCCGTCTCGGCGCTGGTGTCGTTCGAGGTCTTCATCCGGCCACCGCTGCGCGCGGCGATGGGCCTGCCGTCGCAGCGACCGCGCCGCCCGGCGACGCTCACCGAGAAGCTGACCTCCCCCGCCGGGAAACGCCAGTTCCGCCGCGGCGTGCTCGGCACCGATGAGCAGGTGAGCAGCTACGGCCCGCCGGCGTCGCACCACCTCCGGTGGCTGGCGACGGCAAACTGCCTGCTGGACATCGGCGAGGACGTGGTCGAATTAGCGGCTGGATCGCCCGTGCCCGTCTGGGATCTCAGTTAGAGCCCCGCAAACCGTAGAATCGAGTCCCCATGGCCAGACCTGCGCGCCCCCCAGCTGACACTCCAGAGTCCGAACTGTCACGTTTCGTCGACCTGGTCCGTTCCACCGTTCCCCCGATGCACCCGGCCGGGCTGCCGTTCGTCGGCGGCGCCCTCGGTGTCGCCGCGATCGGCCACCGCAAGCGCTGGGTCCGGGCGGCCGGACTGGCCGCGGCCGCCGCGTGCGCCGGGTTCTTCCGGCATCCGCCGCGGACGCCACCGAGCCGGCCCGGCGTCGTCGTCGCGCCGGCCGACGGCCTGGTGACGCTCATCGACGAGGCCGTCCCGCCCGCCGAGCTGAACCTGTCCGACGAGCCGCTGCCGCGCGTCAGCATCTTCCTGTCGCTGTTCGACGCGCATGTGCAGCGCGCGCCGGTGGCCGGCGAGGTGATCACCGTCAAGCACAAGCCGGGCCAGTTCCTGTCCGCCGACAAGGCCGAGGCCAGCGAGGACAACGAGCGCAACAGCCTCTGGCTGCGCACCGCCGACGGCCACGACGTCGTCGCGGTGCAGCTCGCCGGTCTGCTGGCCCGCCGCATCGTGTGCAGCACCCACCCGGGTGCGCACCTGGCGCTGGGCGAGACGTACGGCCTCATCCGGTTCGGCTCCCGCCTGGACACCTACCTGCCCAAGGGCTCCGTGATCGGCGTCGAGATCGGGCAGCGCGCCATCGGCGGCGAGACGGTGCTGGCAGACCTGCCGAGCGGGTCGCCGGCATGAAACCCCGGATCAAGACTCCGCAGGTGAGCCTGCGGAAGCTGGTCCCCAGCGCCCTGACGGTCGCTGCGATCTGCCTGGGTCTGTCGGCGGTCAAGTACGCCCTCGACCACCGGCCCACCGAGGCCATGGCGCTGCTGGCGGGTGCCGCGATCCTCGACGCGCTCGACGGCCGCGCGGCCCGCATGCTGAACGCGACGTCCAAGATGGGCGCGGAGATCGACTCGCTGGCCGACGCCGTGAACTTCGGCGTGGCGCCGGCGTTCATCGTGTACGCCACGCTGCTGGAGCACAACAGCTCGCCGCTCGCCTGGATCGTGGTGCTGCTGTACGCGGTGTGCATCGTGCTGCGGCTGGCGCGCTTCAACGCCATGCTCGACGTGGAGGGCCCGGCGTTCGAGAAGGAGTTCTTCACCGGCATGCCGGCCCCGGCCGGCGCGATCGGCGCCATCGGCCCGCTGGCGGCCAAGATGCAGTTCCCCGGCCCCTGGTGGGATTCGCACTGGGGTCAGATCTTCATCTGCATCTGGCTGATCGGCGTCTCGCTGCTGGTGGTCAGCACCGTCCCGATGCGCAAGGTGCACACCTTCGCCATCCCGCCGAACATGGCCCTGCCGCTGCTGGCGCTGCTGGCCATCCTGGTGGCCGCCTCGGTGATGTACGGCTACATCGTCATCCTGGTGATCATCGTCGCCTACGTGATCCACATCCCGTTCGCGGTCCGGACCAAGGCCTGGCTGCGTGCACACCCCGAGGTCTGGGACGACAAACCCAAGGAACAGCGACAGGCCCGCCGCGCCATCCGCCGTGCGCAGCCGCGTCGCACCGACCGCGGGCAGCGCCGGTCCACGGCCCGGCTGCGGTTGCGTAGGCCGGGTCCTCGTCGATGACGCCCCCGCAGGCACAGGCCCTGCAGGGCGCATCCGACCCGTCCGGCGCGCAGCTCCAGCTCACCGCCCGGCTCAACACCTCAGCACTCGACGCCCGCCGCGGCGTGGTGCTGCTGCACCCGGAAGCGATAGCTGCCCTGGGTATCCGCGAGTGGGACGCGGTGTCGCTGACCGGCACGCGCACCACCTGCGCGGTGGTCGGGGTGGCCGCCACCGGGACTCCCCCGGGCACCGCGCTGCTCGACGATGTGACCCTGTCGAATGCCGGCATCCGGGCCGACGCGCCGGTGCTGGTGTCACCGGCGACGGTGTACGGCGCCCGCTCGGTGACCGTCAGCGGTTCGCGACTGGCCAGCAGCTCGATCTCCCCGGCGACGTTGCGAATGGCATTGCTGGGCAAGGTGATGACGGTCGGCGACACGGTGTCACTGCTGCCGCGCGATCTGGGTCCGGGCACCTCGACGTCCGCGGCCACCGCGGCGCTGGCCACGCAGGTCGGCATCACCTGGACCTCAGAGCTGCTCACCGTGACAGCCGTCGACCCGGCCGGACCGGTCAGCGTGCAACCGAATTCAGTGGTCAGCTGGGGTGATGCCACCGTCGTCACGGCAGCCGCGCAACCGGTGATCTCCCCCGCGAAAACGACTGACGCCCAAACCGTTTCGGTCGATGACCTCAAGGGCGTACACGCCCAGGTGACGCGACTGACCGAGTGGCTCAAGCTGGCCCTCGACGAACCCGAACTCCTCGAAACCCTGGGTGCCACCGCCAATCTGGGCGTCCTGGTGTCCGGGCCCGCGGGCGTCGGCAAGGCCGCCATGGTGCGCGCGGTGTGCACGTCACGCCGCCTCGTCGAGCTCGACGGGCCGGAGGTCGGGGCGCTGCGCGCCGAGGACCGACTGGCCGGGGTCGCCGCTGCCGTGAGCTCGGTGCGCGACGGCGGTGGTGTCCTGCTCATCACCGACATCGACGCGCTGTTGCCCGCGGTCGCCGAGCCCGTGGCCACGTTGATCCTGACCGAGCTCCGCAAGGCCGTCGCCAGCCGCGGTGTGGCGTTCATCGCGACGTCGGCCGTGCCCGACGGCGTCGACGCCCGCCTTCGGGCACCCGATCTGTGCGACCGCGAACTGGGACTGACCCTGCCCGACGCCGCCACCCGCAAGGCCCTGCTGGAGGTGCTGCTGCGGTCGGTGCCCGCCAAGGATCTGAACCTCGACGAGATCGCCGAGCGCACACCGGGATTCGTCGTCGCCGATCTCGCCGCCCTGGTACGCGAGGCCGCGCTGCGGGCAGCCGCCCGCGCCAGCGCCGACGGTGCCGAACCGGCCCTGACGCAGGATGACCTGGCCGGTGCGCTGTCGGTGATCCGGCCGCTGTCGCGGTCGGCGACCGAAGAGGTCGCGGTCGGGTCGGTGACGCTCGACGACGTCGGCGACATGTTGGCGACGAAGCAGGCGCTGACCGAAGCGGTGCTGTGGCCCCTGCAGCACCCGGACACCTTCGAGCGTCTCGGCGTGGAACCGCCCCGGGGCGTGCTGTTGTACGGGCCGCCCGGCTGCGGCAAGACGTTCCTGGTGCGGGCCTTGGCCAGCTCGGGCCGGTTGTCGGTGCATGCTGTCAAGGGCGCCGAGTTGATGGACAAGTGGGTCGGTTCGTCGGAGCGTGCGGTCCGCGAATTGTTCCAGCGCGCACGCGATTCCGCGCCGTCGCTGGTGTTCCTCGACGAGATGGACGCCCTGGCGCCGCGCCGCGGACAGAGCTTCGATTCCGGTGTCACCGACCGCGTGGTGGCCGCGCTGCTCACCGAACTCGACGGCATCAACCCGTTGCGCGACGTCGTGGTGGTCGGTGCGACCAACCGGCCGGATCTCATCGACCCCGCGCTGCTGCGGCCGGGCCGGCTGGAGAAGCTGGTGTTCGTCGAGCCGCCCGACGCCGAGGCCCGTCGCGAAATCCTGCGTACCGCAGGCAAATCCATCCCCCTGGCGCCCGACGTCGACCTCGGCCAGTTGGCCGGTGAACTCGACGGCTACAGCGCCGCGGACTGCGTCGCCCTGTTGCGCGAAGCGGCGCTGACCGCGATGCGCCGGTCCATCGACGCCGCCGATGTCACCGCGGCCGACGTCGCCAAGGCCCGCGAGACGGTGCGGCCGTCACTGGATCCCGTTCAGGTGCAGTCACTTCGGGAGTTCGCCGAGGGGCGCTGAGTTTCGCAATCGAAACAAGCTACGCGAGCCTCAGTCAAGGTGCCGAGGCACATCCATCCGCTGATGGAGGATGCGCACGACGTCGATGATTTCCCCGGAGATGAGCCGGTAATACAGCACGTGCGATCCCACCGCATGTTTCCGGTAACCCGGGCGAACGTCGTCGCACGCTCGCCCGATCATCGGCGACTCCGCGATGCGTTCGATGGCATGTTGAATCTCCCGAACGTACGCCTGCGCCTGATCAGCGTTCCAGCGCTCACATGTGTAGTCCCAGACATCTTCCAAGTCGGCGCGCGCCGCGGGCGAAAGTACATAACGGCTCACTGACGATGGGAACCCTCGGCCCGTTTGCGCGATACGAACTCATCAAAGTCGAATTCTGTTGATTCACCGCTACGTTCACCATCCACAAGGGCCTGGCGCAACGCCCTCAGTCGAGTCTCCCGATCCTCGAGCAGTCGCAATGCGGATCGCACTACGTCACTGGCCGATCGATAACGACCGGACGCGACTTCAGTCTCGATGAACGCGCTGTAGTGCTCATCGAGACTGAATGAGGTGTTCCTGCCCACATCCCGAACAATACCAGTTTTTGGTAACCCTGGGCCGTCGCAGCGATGGCACGAGGGGCGCTAACCAGCCAAACCCACGACGGCCTGCACCGCGGACCGGACGCGCCGTTCCAGCTCACCGGAGTCGGTGCTGTCGAACTTGCCGTCCAGGAACAGGAACGCCAGTCCATGCACGAGCGCCCAGACGGCGTCGCTCAACGCATCGGCATCGGCATCCGGGAACACCCGCGCGATGTTCGCCTTGAGATAGGCCGAGATCGCCGCGACCGCGTCGACCCGCTCGGGACTCCCGGCATCGCACTGCTCACTGAACATGGCGCGGAACAGCGCGGGACGCCGCAGCGCGAACTGAACGTAGGCGATGGCGACGTCGGCGATCTCGTCGGCCGTCGACGGGGACGGGCTGACGGCCACCAGGTCCGCGGCCAGTTCGCGATAGCCGACGGCCGCGACGGCTGACATCAGCGCGTCCCGGTCCTGGTAGTGCCGGTAGGGCGCGGCGGCGGTGACCCCGGCGTGGCGGGCGACGGCGCGCATCGAGAGCGCCGCGGCGCCCTCCTCTTCCAGCAGCGCCAGCGCCGACTGCACCAGGGCGGTCCGCAGATCGCCGTGGTGGTACCCCGGCTTCGACACCGCTTTCGACGTCATCCCGAGTCCTGCCTCACAAATGTTGACACTGTTCACATTGCCCACTAGAAATGTGAGCAGCGTTTACATCATACCGACCCGAAGGCAGCCGATGTCTCCCACACTCTTCACCCCCTTCACCCTCGCATCCGGTCAGACGCTCCGAAACCGCATCGCCAAAGCCGCGATGGAGGAAGGTCTCGCCGGCCCCGGCCAGGCGCCCGACGATCGGCTCATCGCGCTGTACCACCGCTGGGGCGTCGGCGGCGCGGGCGTCCTGATCACCGGCAACGTCATGGTCCACGCCGAGGCTCTCACCGGTCCGGGTGGCGTCGTCCTCGATGCGAACTCGCCGCTCGAGCCGTTCGTGAAGTGGGCCAAGGCCGGCAAAGCAGGCGGCACGAAGATGTGGATGCAGATCAGCCACCCCGGCCGCCAGGTCAACGCCAACATGCCGGGCGTGGTGTGGGGCCCGTCGGACGTCGCGGTGGATGTCGGCAAGCACAGCAAGCGGTTCGGCCGGCCGAGCGCCATGACGCCGCAGCAGATCGGCGCCACCATCCAGCGGTTCGTCACCACCGCGGCGCGCGCCGAGGAAGCCGGCTTCGACGGCGTCGAGGTACACGCCGCGCACGGCTACCTGCTGTCGCAGTTTCTGTCGCCGTTGGTCAACACCCGCACCGACGAGTGGGGTGGGTCGCTGGAGAACCGCGCCCGCCTGCTGCTCGAGATCGTCCGCCAGATCCGGCTGGCCGTCAGCCCGGAGTTCGCGGTCGCCGTCAAGCTGAACTCGGCGGACTTCCAGCGCGGCGGCTTCGACGCCGACGATGCCCTGCGCGTCATCGAGATGCTCGCGCCGCTCGGCGTCGACGTCGTCGAACTGTCCGGTGGCAGCTACGAGAGCCCGGCCATGACCGGGCGCGCTGCGGACAGTCGCACCGCGGCCCGCGAGGCGTACTTCCTGGAGCTGGCCGCAGAACTCGCCAAGACCAGCCCCATCCCGCTGATGCTCACGGGCGGCATCACCCGGCAGGACACCGCGAACACCTTGCTGGCCAACGGTATCGACATCGTCGGTATGGGTACTGCCATCGCCGTCACCCCGGACCTGCCCAACCGCTGGAGCCGCGGCGAGGAAGCCACCCGGCGCCTCAAGCCGGTGACGTGGTCGGACAAGACGCTGGCGTCGGCGGCGAGCATGGCACTGGTCCGCTACCAGATGCGGCAGATCACGCAAGGCCTCGAGCCGACGGCCCGCGCGCATCCGCTGTACGCCCTCATCGTCGATCAACGGGTTCAGCGCAAAGCCCTTGCGCGCTACCGCAAGTGGCTGCCGACGCAGCCGTCCGACCTGAAGTCTCCCATCGCACTCGAGGACCACCGATGAACCAGCCCGTCCCCCACAACCACGTCGCGATCGTGGTCACCGGCCCGGGTGCCCTTGCGGCGGCGGTTCGGCTGCACCAGGCCGGGATTGACGACGTCGTGCTGATCGATCAGGACACCGACGATGTGACGGCGCTGCACTGGCAGGCGGACCGGCAGCGCTGGCTCGTCACGACCGCGAATGACGAACGGACGGCAACCCACATCGTCGTCGACACCGACGCGCTGGCCGACCGGTTGTTCGGCACCGAGGGCATGTCCATGGCCGAAAGCTGGGACGGCGAGCCCGTCGCCTATCTGGGGACGTCGGTCCACGGCTTCCCCAACTGCTACCTGGTGCACGGCCCGAACATCGGGCTGCGACACAACTCGGTCGAGCAGATGCGAGAGTCCCAGGCGGACTACGTCGCCGCCGCGGTGGCGTACGCCCGCGACTTCGGCTTCGCGGCGGTCGAACCGACGCCGGCGGCCCAACAGAACTACGCCAACTTCCGTCCGCGCGGCACTGCCGACTTCCGCCGTCGCATAACCCGCTTCACCCCGCGGGATCATCTGGTCCAGCGGCCGGTGCGCGCGTCGGCGGCCGTCAGCGCGGCGGGTCTCCCCGCCACCGGAAGCTGTTGACGTACTTGCCCATATCCGCGGCCAGCTCCAGGCTGGCCCCGGTCGGCGGGCCGGAACCGGGCCCGAATTCGCTGAACGGCCCCGCCGCCGCGGCGACGAGCGCCAGATCGTCCTTCACCGCCACCATGATCAGGATGCGGGTCCGCGAGGCGACGACGTTCTGCCCGTCCGGCCAGTCATCGGCAGCGACGCCGTAGCCCGGGCGATATCCCACCAATGCGTTGGGTATCTCGTAGGCCACGCGGGAATCCGGGAATGCATCCAGCAGCAATGCCGTCGTGATGTCCTTGGCGTCCCGGCCCTGCGCCGGCTCCCCCCACAGCCGCATGACCCCGCCGGTGCCACCGGTGTACTGGGCCGTCACGCCGGTGTCGTTCATCGTCACCGAGTACGCGGTACCCGGCGCCGGATAGGAGACGCTGAAAGCGCCGTCGGGCGCGGTGAACCTGGGGTTGATCACCACGGGCTTGCCCATCAGCGGGTGCCCGCAATTGGGCGGGCACTGATACCGCGCCGTCGGTTGGGTTGTGGCAGCGGCGATTCCGACCAATCCGAGGGCCAGCACCACGACCACCGCGGTCCACGTCGCGACCAGTCGCGGCGCGGACAGCACACGTACGTCGCGTTGCGCGTCGTCGGCATCCTCGTTCCGCAGCGCCAATTGCAGGACCAGGCGGAGCAGCAGCACCCCCAGCACCGCGAATCCGACATGCCACGCCATCTTCGCCCACTGCGAGATGCCGGCCGAATCCTCGTCACCGAGCCACACGTGCGCCAGCACCGGCACGACGGCGATCAGCAAGACGCGCCACCAGATGCGCCGGCCGCGGGGCCGGAACCACAGTGCGGCACCGAGCATTCCGGCAGCGGCGGCCGCGGTGATGGGCATGGTGATGCCACGGATCACGGCTTCGATGAGGAAATCAGACAGCGGTTGATCGTGGTCGACCAGCCCCGAATCGAGCTGGGCGAACATCCGGACGGTCGTGGTCGCGGCCGTTGCACCGAGCGCGCCGGTGGCGCCGATCACATAGCCGTACAACGCCTTTCGGTCGCCTGGGCTGAACACCCGGAGAAGCAGCGCGGGCGCTATCACCAACAGCGCCTCCACCGCCGACAGGCCGGCCTCGACGGTCCGCAGATGCACTGCGGCAACACCACTTTCGAGCGGGACGCCGTAGGCGCGCGCGACCACCGCACCGGACCCGAAGGCGAAGGCCACGCCGAAAGCGATGCCCAGGCCGGTGCTGACGAGCAGCCGGAGCTTCGCCGGGCCCCGGTAATCCAGTGCTCGGGCGTACAGCACGAAAAGCAGCGGAATCCCCACGGCCACAGTCGCGATGAAGAGGCCGGGGAGACGTAGCGCCGCCGCGGCCACGAGCCAGGCGACGAAGGCGGCCACGGCGATCCGGAAGGACCGACGGCCGTGGGCCGAAAGCTCAGGGAACAGCGTGCTCACCAATCCGATGCCGCTCATCCGGTTGTCCCCTGCGCCACCAGGAGGCTGCGCGCCAGTTTGTCGATATCGGGTGTGCCCAGGCCGGTGACGGAGTCGAAGCCGGGGCCGGCCATCGCTATCGCGTTACCGCCCACGGTGACGTCGTGGAACGCCGGGAGCCGTCCGGCCCGCTGCACGCGGTACAGCAGCGGGTTCAGGTCGCCGAGCAGGCGCCCGCCGTGATCGAGCAGGTACTGGTCGATCACCGCCGCCATCCCGGCCCAGATCGGCGCGGACATGGACGTGCCTCCGGCCAGCACGGTTTCGCCGTGGAAGACCATGCGGGCCCCGGTGAAGAAATCCGCGACCGCGGAGACGTCGGGGACGAGCCGCTTGTTGCGGCCGCGGTCGGACGGCACACCCCGTTGCCAGGCCGGGCGGTCGAACAGAACCGATACCCCGCCGCCACTGCCGTGGGTGAGGGGCACGTCGAACCAGGCCTGCTCGCCGAGCCATTGGCCATGCTCATCGGTGGACAGCGTGGTGCCGCCGACGGCCGTCATCTCGGGTACCGATGCCACCGAGTCCAGTCCGATGTCGTCGATGCTCGGTGGGGCCGACCAGTCCTGCCCGCCTTTGCATTCCAGCCCGGCGAGATCGCCACTGGCGTCGAAGGCGGTGGTGCCGCTGCGGTGCGCCCGCGCCAGCGCCGAACGCACGGGCGCCAGATCGGCAGCGGTGAGCATCTTGTCGCAGCCCCAACCGATGGACAGGCTCCACTCGGCGCCGGGGAAGCGCCGATCGGCGTCGGCCATCATCTCGCCGATCTTGCGGTAGGCGCCGTCGCCGGACACGGTCGGCCGGGCATTGACGTACACGGTCTGGGCGTCGGGGGCGATGGCGTGCGCCATCTGGAGATCCATCGTGGTCTCGCCGGTGCGCTCGGACGGCATGTCCCCCACCACGATGGGAGTGAAGCGCGGCAATTGGCTCAGGTCGGCGAACATGTCGAGATCGGATTGATCGAAGCCGTCGAAACCGAAGATGACGATGGTGCGTCCCTTGCCGGTGTAGCCCTGATCGGACAGCGGAAAGACGTTGTAGGAGCGGCGCAGATCCTGGGCCGTGAGACCGCCGGCGGGGACGTCGCGCGGCATGATCAGCGGCCGCGACTCCCGGAACGGTGTATACCCGAGGAGCCTGCCGAATCCGCTCAACTCGGGCACGAGCGCCGGCGGCAGCTCGGGTTGGCTGGTCGCGGCATAGAAGGTCTGCCCGCGGCGTCCGCGGTAGTCGCGGACATCCACACGCAACGCCCGCGCCATGGCACTGGCGTCGCCTTCAACGGTGGCCCAGTCGTCGCCGGGCCGCCACTGCACCGAAAGCCCTGCGGCCCTTGCCCATTGGATGAGCCCATCGGGCCGGGCGGCACGTGTCAGCGCAGCGGTCAGTTCGACGTGGGCTGCTGCCGACGGGCCGAGATCGGCCGAAGCCGAGAGCAGATGGGCCAGCGGACCGGTCAGGGCCAGCCGGCCACCCCGTTCAACAGGCGGGCCGGCGGACGCCAGCGCCGTCAGCCCGACTGCCACCAGTACTGCGCCGATGCGCCGTACGGCGCATCGGCGACCTACTGGGATGGGGCTCCGTTCTTAGTGCGGAGCGGTGACGACGTTGCCCGGCAGCGCCGTCTGCGGTCCCGGAGCCTTCACCGTCGGGGAGAACGAGTTGCCACCCTTGGTGGGCCCGCCCTTCTCGCTCGGCGTCACCGGCGACGAGGAGGCGGGTGCCGACGTCGTGGTGGTGGTGCTCGTGGTGGTGGTCGGCTCTTCCTTGGCCTTCTCGCCACAGGAAGACAGCAAGCCCATCGCGAGTCCGGCGGTCACGGCGAGGCCGGCCACCATCTTCTTACGGGTCGAGTGCCGAACGGTGGTCATACCGATTCTCCTTAGTCCATTCCGTTCGCCCCGACGGCCGAAGCCACGAAGAAACGGGCATCGCGATCGTAATCTGATTCGCTTCTCACAGCATACCGACAAGCGATTTTCATTGCTGGGATATCTAGCCCGATAGTGGGACATCGCACGCTGCTGGCAAACAACAGCTCAGAGCCCGTGAATCGCATGCGACTGCGACTACTGAGACAAATGAGACGGCAGTAAAGCAAAAACGCCCGGCAATTACCGCAAAGTAGTACGTGCCGTACCAGTGGCTAATACGGTCGAAAGTGTTCGGACTTCAATGGCGAAGTCGTTTCACCTGTCGAATTCATAGAGGAAGTCTCACGTGAAAAACGAATTGCTCGTCCGCCGTACCGCCGCCGCCATCGGCGTCGCCGCACTCACCGGAGCTGCCGTCATGGCCTGCTCCCAAACCAAGGACATCGGTTCCACCGCGTCGTCGGCAGCCAGCTCGGGCGCCAGTGCCGCCTCATCGGTTGCCAGCTCGGGAGCCAGCGCCGCATCGTCCGCCGCCAGTTCCGCGTCGAGCGCCGCTTCGTCGGCCATGGCCGGCCCGCCCTCGTCCATCAACGCACCGGGCGTCGGCGAGGTACAACTCGACGGCCCCGTTGCCGACGCCTACCAGAAAGCCGGCGGCGAGGCCGCCCTCGGCCTACCGACCGCTCAGCCCCAGAAGGTCGGCGACGGCACGGTGCAGGCCTTCGCGAAAGGCACCATCTTCAGCTCGCCGACGACGGGCGCCCATCTCGTGCAGGGTGAGATTCTGCGCGAGTACACCGAAAAGGGTGGCGCCGGAGGCGAATTGGGCTTCCCGACCACTGACGAAGCCCAGACCGCCGGCGGACCGGACGCGCCCAAGGGCGGCTGGATCAGCGAGTTCCAGAGGGGCACCATCACCTGGCTGAACCAGGGTGACGGCACCTTCAAGGCCGCCATCTCCCCCAAGCCGTAGTCACTGCTCCTCGGCGAGCGCGGCGAGCCGGGCCAGTGAGGCCTGCAGCCAGTCGGCGGAGGTCTGCCTGGCCCGGTTCAGCCGCTTCTCGTCGGTCAGTGCGGTCCAGTCGTAGGTGTGGGTGACGCGGGTGTGCCCGTCGTCGATGGGCTCGAGCTCCCAGCGCCACAGGTGCCCCGGCTGCGGCAGTCCGGGCTCGGACGGCTTCCACGCGATGCGCCGGCCCTCGACGAATTCGACGACATGGTTCTCTCGCGTCGCGCCGATGGTCAGGCCCATGACGAACACGTCACCTACGGCGTGCACGCGCTGGCCGACGGACGCCTCCGCCAGGTTGTCGTTGCCGTCCCAGCGCGGCTGCTGTGCGGGGTCGGCGATCAGCTCGAAGATCTCGGCCGCCGGTGCGGCGATGTCACGACTGGCACTGACGACCCGAATTTCGTTGTCCACGAGTCGTATTCAACCCTATGTCGGCAGCCGCCGGTTGATCACCAGCGCGGAGATCACCGCACAGGTCAGCGCGAACACGCCGAGACGCAGCCATGCGGTACCACCGGGGCCGCGGATGATCTCGTAGCCGATCTGCTGCTGGATGGCGTCGTAGCTCTTGTTGAGGTCCTCGATCTTGGCCGCCGTGTACATCTGCCCGCCGGACAGCTCGGCGACCCGCTTCATCGTGGTGTCGTTGACCGGGACGTTGACGCTCTGGTTGTCGACCTTGATCTTGCCGCCCTTGGTCCCGAACGCGATGGTCGAGATCGGGGTGTCCGACTCCTTGGAGGTCCGCGCCGCGGTGTAGGCGCCGTGCGGGCTGTCCGGGTTGCCGGGCCGGTTCTCCGCGCCGTCGGACAGCAACACGATGCGTTTCGGCGGCTTGTCGGTGTTGCCACTGCCACCGAGCACGTCGGCCAGGGTCGAGATCGCGCGCAGGGCCGCGAAGATGCCGTCGCCGGTCGCGGTGCCGTCGTCGACGGTGAGGTGGTCCAGCGCGGTGATGGTGGCGTTGTGGTCCGGCGTGGGCGACACCAGCAGGTTGGTGTTTCCGGAGAACGTGACCAGGCCGAGGTTCACGCCGGGCGTCAGCTTCTTCGCGAACTGCTTGGCGGCGTCCTTCGCCGCGGCCAGCCGGCTCGGGGAGACGTCGTCGGCCTCCATGGACCGGGAGACGTCCATCACGAGCATGATCACCGCGCGATTGCGCGGGGTCTTGATCTCGTGGGTGGGCGCGGCGAGCGCGACGGTCAGCGACAGCAGCGCGGCCACCGAGAACACCATCGGGAGGTGCCGCCAGCGCGTCGGCTGCAGCGGTACGACGTCGGTGCGCGGCTGGTCGCCGGCGTAGCTGCGCAGCCGACTCGCGCGGTTGCGTTGTGCCGCGAGATAGGCGGCCACCAACGCGATGGGCAGCAGTGCGGTCAGGAGCAGCCAGGGGTGCGCGAAGCCCGACAACGACACCGATCCGATTCCCGGAAGACTCATCGGCGCCCCGTCGCGTTCGTCACCATAAGTGAAAAGTGTAGGAGTCGGTGCATCGTGCACCCGGTAGCGGGGCTGTGGCCTGCGGGAACCGCCGGGCCACGGCAGTCACAGCCGCCCCGTAAGCTGGCCGGACCCTCTCCCGTCGCTACGCTCGCCCCCAACGGACCGCCCCCCGACGCCTGCCGGAGGCCCATGCTCACCGTTCTGTACGTACACGCGATCGCCACCGTTCTCGCTCCCCTGTTGGTACGACGCTGGGGACGGCGGGCGTTCTATCCGCTCGCGCTGGCGCCCGCGGGCTCACTGATCTGGCTGGCGTCGAACTGGCCGGGGACCGGCGAGCAGATGCTGCACATCGACTGGGTGCCGCAACTGTCCATGGACATCACGCTGCGGCTGGATTCGCTGGCGGCGATCATGTCGGTGCTGGTGCTGGGCGTCGGCACCCTCGTGCTGCTGTACTGCGCCGAGTACTTCCACCACGCCGACGGGCACACCGAGAACCGGCTGCCCAGCTTCGCCGCCGAGCTCGTCGCGTTCTCGGGCGCCATGTTCGGACTGGTCTGCAGCGACAACACGCTGCTGCTGTATCTGTTCTGGGAGCTGACGACCGTGCTGTCGTTCCTGCTCGTCGGCCACTACGCCGAACGTGCAACGAGCCGGCGCGCCGCCACCCAGGCGCTGCTGGTCACCACGTTCGGCGGCCTGGCGATGCTGACCGGCATCATCATGCTGGGCACGCTGGCCGGCACCTACCGGCTGTCCGATCTCGTCGCCAACGCGCCGACCGGTACCACCTCGTCAGTCGCCGTCGTGCTGGTCCTCATCGGCGCACTGTCCAAGTCGGCTATCGTGCCGATGCACTTCTGGCTGCCGGGTGCCATGGCGGCGCCGACACCCGTCAGCGCCTACCTGCACGCCGCGGCCATGGTGAAGGCCGGTGTGTACCTGATCGCCCGCATGACACCCGGTTTCGCCGACCACCAGCCGTGGCGGCCGACGGTCGTGACGCTGGGTCTGGTGACGCTGCTGCTGGCCGGCTGGCGCGCCGTCCGGGAGTATGACCTCAAACTGATCCTGGCCTTCGGCACCGTCAGCCAGCTCGGGCTGATCACGGTGATGGTCGGCGCCGGCGGCGGCGATCTGATGCTGGCCGGGCTCGCCATGCTGTGCGCGCACGCCATGTTCAAGGCCGCGCTGTTCATGGTCGTCGGGATCATCGACCACGCCACGGGCACCCGCGACATCCGGAAACTGGCGTGGCTCGGCCGGCGCAGCCCCGTGCTGCTGGGCATCGCCGTCGCCGCGGCCGCCAGCATGGCCGGGCTGCCGCCGTTCCTCGGCTTCGTCGCGAAGGAGGCCGACTTCGAAACCCTGTGGCACAGCCCGACGTTGGGCGCATCGGCACCGTTCGTACTCGCGACCGTGGCGTTCGGGTCGGTGTTCACCACCATCTACAGCCTGCGGTTCCTCTACGGCGCGTTCGCCCGAAAAGGCAAGGCCGAGCCGACCATTCGCGTCACCGAGATGCACCGTCCCAGCCTCGGCTTCCTCATCCCGCCGGGCATCCTGGCCGTCGCCGGGCTCGGCTTCGGGCTGTTGCCGAACGCGCTGGACCACGCCATCGCCGACTACACCGCGACCATGCCGGGCAGCACCGGGTACCACCTGGCGCTGTGGCACGGCGTCAACATGCCGCTGCTGTTGTCGGCCGTGATCCTCGGAGCCGGCGCGGCGGCATTCGTGCTGCGGCACCGCCTCGAACGCTTCCGGGTGCCCTATCTGCCGCTGGGCAACGCCGACCGGATGTACGACGCGGCCATCCGCGGCGCGGACCGCTTCGCCGTGCGGCTGACGGCGTTCACCCAGCGCGGCTCGATCCCGACAACGCAGGCGATGATCCTGTCCACCCTCGCCGTGCTGCCCGTCGCGGTGCTGCTGCTGGGCCCGCGCGACCAGCCCGACCTGAAGTTGTGGAACTCGCCGCTACAGGTGGTGGTCGGGCTCATCGTGCTGGCGGCGGCGATCAGCGCGACCGTGATGCGCAACCGCCTGGCGGCGGTGCTGGTCGTCGGTGTCACCGGCTACGGGTGTGGCACGCTCTACGTCTTCTACGGGGCGCCGGACCTGGCGTTGACCCAATTCCTGGTCGAGACACTGACTTTGGTGGTCTTCCTGCTGGTGCTGCGCACCCTGCCCGCCGAATCCGACGCCACCCACATGAAGCGGCACCGGCTCCCCCGCGCCCTGCTGGCCACCGCTGTCGGCGCGTCGGTGACGGCACTGGCCGTGTACGCCATGGCCGCCCGCAGGACCCGGCCGCTGGCCGAGCTGCTGCCCGACGCGGCGTACTACCGCGGGCACGGCGCCAACACCGTCAACGTGCTGCTGGTGGACATCCGGGCCTGGGACACTCTCGGAGAGATCTCGGTGCTGCTGGTCGCCGCGACCGGCGTGGCGTCGATGGTGTTCCGGCACAGGCGTTTCGGCTCGGCACCCCGGGTACCGAAGGACCACCGGCCCACCCCCGACATCACCTGGCTGCGGGGCAGCGACCTGCGCGATCCGCGGCACCGCTCCCTGGTGCTCGAGGTGGCGACCCGCATGATCTTCCCGCTCATCATGGTGCTGTCGGTGTACTTCTTCTTCGCCGGACACAACACTCCCGGCGGCGGTTTCGCCGGTGGCCTGACGGCGGGTCTGGCGCTGGTACTGCGGTACCTGGCCGGCGGCCGTTACGAATTGGGCGAGACGCTGCCGCTGGACGCCGGCAAGATTCTGGGTGCCGGCCTGGCGCTGTCGGCCGGGACGGCGACGGCCTCGCTGCTGCTGGGTGCCCCGGTGCTGTCCAGCGCGGTGGTGAAATTCACGCTGCCCCTGCTGGGTTCGGTGAAGGTGGTGACGGCGCTGTTCTTCGACCTCGGCGTGTACCTCATCGTCGTGGGCCTGGTGCTGGACATCCTGCGGAGCCTCGGCGCCAAGGTCGACGAAGAGTTGTACGCACCACGTGAGGCGGCCACCCGATGACGACCTATCTCGTCCCGCTCGTGCTCATCGGCGGTCTCACCGGCACCGGCGTGTACCTGCTGCTGGAGCGCAACCTGACCCGAATGCTGTTGGGCCTGTTGCTGATCGGCAACGCGGTGAACCTGCTGATCCTGGTGATGGGGGGTGACTCCGGTAATCCGCCGGTGCGCGGCCGCACCAGCCACGGCCAGACGGGAACCGCCGACCCGCTGGCGCAGGGCATGGTCCTCACCTCGATCGTCATCACCATGGGTGTCGCCGCGTTCGTACTGGCGCTGATCTACCGGGCCTACCGCCTCACGACAGTCGAAGAGGTGGGCAACGATCCCGAGGACAGCCGGGTGGCGCAGCTGTCGACCACCGACACCCCGGCGGTCGAGGAAGACCGCGGCGAACCGTCCGTCGTCACCGACGCCGACGCGCCCGCGGAACTCGACGCGCTGCCCGCCGACCCGGTGGAGCAGGCGTGACGACGGGTGCGGTGCTGGCACCGCTGCCCGTTCTGATCCCGATCCTCGGGGCCGCCGCGACGATGTTCGCGGGCCGCCGGCCCCGGCTGCAGCAGGTCGTCGCGCTGGTGGCGCTCGCCGCGATGACGGCGGTCTGCGCGGCGCTGGTCTACGTCGTCGACCACAGCGGGACCGTCGCCGTCCACGTCGGCGGCTGGGGCCAGACCGAACCCGGCATGGGACCGCTCGGCATAGTGCTTGTCGTCGACCGGCTTTCGGCCCTGATGCTGGTGGTGTCCTCGATCGTGCTGCTGGCCGTGGTCTGGTACGCCATCGGGCAGGGTATCCGCGACGGCGGTGACGAGCAGCCGGTGTCGATCTTCCTGCCGACCTACCTGGTGCTGTCGGCCGGCGTCTGCATCGCGTTCCTCGCGGGCGATCTGTTCAACCTGTTCGTCGGCTTCGAGGTGCTGCTGGCCGCGAGCTTCGTGCTGCTGACCGTCGGCGCCAGTGAGGAACGCGTCCGCGCCGGCATCGGCTACGTCATGGTGTCCATGGTGTCGTCGGTGATCTTCCTGATCGGCATCGCGCTCACCTACGCGGCCACCGGCACCCTGAACCTCGCCGAGCTGGCGAACCGGCTGGACGGCATCACCCCGGGCACCCGGGCGGCGCTGTTCGCGGTGCTGCTGGTGGCGTTCGGCATCAAGGCGGCGGTGTTCCCGCTGTCGGCATGGCTGCCCGACTCCTACCCCACCGCCCCGGCACCGGTCACCGCGGTGTTCGCCGGCCTGCTCACCAAAGTCGGTGTCTACGCGATCATTCGGGCCCATACGCTGCTGTTCCCGGGCGGCTCGCTCGACGGCGTGCTCATGGTCGCGGCGCTGCTCACCATGTTGATCGGCATCCTCGGCGCCATGGCCCAGAGCGACATCAAGCGACTGCTGTCCTTCACCCTGGTCAGCCACATCGGCTACCTGGTGTTCGGTATCGCGGTGTCCAACCGGATCGGCATGGCCGGCGCCATCTACTACGTGGCCCACCACATCGTCGTACAGACCACGCTCTTCCTGGTGGTGGGGCTGATCGAGCGGCAGGCCGGGGCCTCGACACTGCAGCGACTCGGTGGACTCGCGGCGGCCAGCCCGCTGCTGGCGTTCGTGTTCATCATCCCGGCGCTGAACCTCGGTGGCATTCCGCCGTTCTCGGGTTTCATCGGCAAGGTGGCGCTGCTGCAGGCCGGCACCGAGAGCGCGTCGGTGCTCGCGTGGGCACTGGTCGCCGGCTCGGTCATCACCAGCTTGCTGACGCTGTACGTCATGGCGCGGGTGTGGACGCTCGCGTTCTGGCGCGCCCGCGCCGACGCGCCGGAGGGCATGCTGTCCACGGCGGCCCCGGCCGGCCTGCTCGAGCCGGTGGCGAACGTGGCCGTCGACGACCGGCCCGACGTCGGCCGGATGCCCGTCAGCATGCTGGCGCCGACCGCGGTGCTCATCGCGGTGGGGCTCGCCCTGACGGTGTTCGCGGGGCCCATCTTCGGGTTCGCGGAGCGGGCCGCCGACCAGGTCGCCGACCGCGGCCAGTACATCTCGGTGGTGTTGGCGCCATGAGGCAGTGGTTACCGCGCGTGGGCATCCTGGTCTGGCTGATGGCGGTGTGGATTCTGTTGTGGGGCAACATCTCCGCCGCCAACATCGTCGGCGGCCTCGCCGTCGCCGTGCTGATCACGGTGCTGCTGCCATTGCCGCAGGTGCCGGTGGCGGGCCGGCTCCATCCCCTCTCCCTGGCGTGGCTCGTGCTCAAGGTCGCCTACTACCTGGTGCAGTCCTCGTTACAACTCGCCTGGCTGGCGGTCAGACCCGGACCCCCACCGCTGACCGCGGTGCTCCGGGCCCGGCTCGCCCTCAAATCCGACCTCGTGCTGGCAGTGGCGGTCAACGTCATCAACCTCATCCCTGGCTCGATCGTGCTGGAGGTCGACCAGGCGCGCCGGATGATCTACGTCCACGTGCTCGACGTCGGATCCGAGCGCGCGGTGCAGCAGTTCCACCGCCAGATCGCCGAGGTGGAGCGGTTGATGATCGCCTCGTTCGAACGTGAATCCCATTGGCAGCCTTTGGAAGCGGACCCCGCATGAACACCATCTGGACCATCGCCGCTGTGATGCTGATCGCGGCCGCGGCCATCACGGTGTTCCGGCTGCTGGCCGGCCCCGGCACCCTCGACCGCCTGGTCGCGCTGGACACGTTCGTCGCCGTCACCATGTGCGGCATCGGCACGTGGGCGGCTTACAGCCTCGACACCACGGCGACCTACAGCTTGACGGCGCTGGCCCTGATCACCTTCGTCGGCTCGGTCAGCGTGGCCCGGTTCCGTGTCCGCGACACCGATCAGGAGCCGCCGCGATGAACGTATTCGACATCATCGCAGGCGTTTTGGTGCTCGCCGGATCGGTGCTGGCACTGACGGCGGCCATCGGCGTCGTGCGTTTCCCGGACACGCTGTCACGGCTACAGGCCGCCAGTAAGCCCCAGGTGCTGGGGCTGCTGCTGGTGCTGACCGGGGCCGGGCTGCGCCTGCGCGGGCACGCCGACGTCGGCATGCTGATCCTGGCCGGCTTGTTCACCCTGATCACCGCCCCGGTGGTGGCCAACCGCGTCGGCCAGCTCGCCTATCGTGAACAGAGTTTCCGCGACGACCTACTGATCCGCGACGAATTGGACGACTATGGCGCGAACTGACGACGATTCCTGGGACATCACCGAAAGCGTGGGCGCCACCGCGTTGGGGGTGGCGATGGCCCGGGCCGCCGAATCCGCTTCTGACAAGCCGTTGTTCGACGATCCCTGCGCGCAGCTGTTCATCGACGCCGCCACCGCGGCCGGCTGGTCGTCGCCGTTCGCCGGCGGCGCTGCCGGTTCGGCACAGACGCAACGCATGCGCATGGTGTGGGCATACGCGGCGGCGCGCACCAAGTGGTTCGACGAGTTCTTCGCATCGACCAGCGCCGACGGCATCCGCCAGGTGGTCATCCTGGCCGCGGGATTGGACGCGCGGGCCTGGCGACTCCCCTGGCCGGACGGCACCGTGGTTTTCGAGATCGACCAGCCGAAAGTGCTGGCGTTCAAGGAGGAAACCCTGGCGGCCCATGACATTCAGCCGGTCGCCCGGCACGTCGGCGTACCCATCGACCTCCGTCAGGACTGGCCGGAAGCCTTGCGGCGAAGCGGTTTCGACCCCGCTCAGCCGACGGCCTGGCTCGCCGAGGGGCTGCTGCCCTACCTGCCCGCCGAGGCCCAGGATCTGTTGTTCGACCGTATCCACGAACTCAGTGCGCCCGGTAGCCGCGTCGCTGTCGAGGGCTTCGGCGCCAACTATTTCAGCGAGGAGAACCAGCGCATCCGCAAAGCCCGGATGGATGCGATCCGTGAGGAAGCCGCCAAAGCCGGTCAGCAGGTGACCGACGTCGCCGAGCTCTTCTACCCAGAGCCGCGCGAAGACGTCGCCGAGTGGCTGACGCGCCACGGCTGGCAGGCTGGGGTCGAGACCTCCGCCGAAGTCACCGCCCGGTACAAGCCGGAAGTCGCCGGCGAGGTGCCGGACATCGGCAGCGAGTTCGTGGACGCCAAGCTCAGTTGAACTTGATCTTCACCTGCTCGCCGCTGACGTCGGCGGTGGTGCCGGTGACGTACGAGGTCACCGTGCCCCGCGTGGTCCCGCCGCGGCGGCCCTGGCCGCTGACCTCGTAGTGCACCTCGCCGGAAATTCGTACTTCCATGCGGTATTCGTCCAGATCGCCGATCTTGACGGCGCTCATGTCGGGTTGGCTCCAGGTCACGGTGCCGTCGACCAGTTCCCGGTCGCTGATCTTCACCGGGCAGGGTGCGGGCGGGACGAGCGAACGCGACGACGAGCAGCTGCCGTACGCCGCGTCCAGCAGCTTGGCGATGGTCTTGGTGCCGGAATCGTTGAGCGCGAACTTCGGCTGCAGGTAGGCGCTCGCCGAATATCCCTCGATGGCGTCGAGCAGCAGCGGCTTGCTGTTGGTGACCGTCACGTACGGGCTGGTGCTGCCGAGTTCCAGGAAGCCGGGGAACACGTAGATCGCCGATTCCTCGCTGACCTCCTTACCGAACACCGTCATCGTCTTGTCTGCGGCATTGTTGGAGCTGCTCAACGACGACAGATCGAGCTTGACGGCGGCGTGGGCCAGCTGCCACTTGCCGCCTTCCTTCTTGACGTGGATCGTGGCGTCGGAGTTCTTGTCGCCGAACTTGGCTGCCACGTGGACGTCGGCTCGGCCGATCGACTCCATGGTCTTGTCTTCGTTCAGGATGCGGATGTCACTGATCGGCCATTCGGCGATCTGCTTCTTCAGCACGTCGCTGGAGAGGAATTCCTTCGAGGCCGGCTGGTCATTGCTGAAGGACAGTGCCGTGTCGGCGTTGCCGTTCGACAGCGCCTCCAGGTAGCCCTTGACGACCTCGCTGGCGGAGCTCGAGCCGCTGCTGTCGCCCGAACCGAACGAGTCGTAGACGTAGTAGATGCCGCCACCGAGCACGACGAGCACCACCACGATGGCCGCGATGATCAGCGGCACCTTGTTCTTCTTCGGCGGGGTGACGAACGGCTGCGCGCCGTAGCCACCGGGCGCGGTGGGCGGTGCCGGCGGTTGGCCCCAACCGCTCGGGGCCTGGCCCCACCCGCCGGTCTGCGGCGCGGCCGGCTGGCCCCATGCCGGTGTCTGCGGCGCGCCGGCCGGCGGCTGGCTCAACGGCGGCGGCGTCTGCGGCGGCCATCCGGGGGCGGCCGGTGGCGTGGTCTGGTGAATCGCCGTCTCTTCTTCGTCGGACGACCTGCCCGCGCCCCCACCCGGGTTGGGACCGTTGTAGTTGGGACCGTTGTAACCGCTCCCCTGCCAACCCGTCATCGTGAACCCTCCCCGTAACACAACAAGCTGTGTCAAGGATAAGCGGTGCCACACCACCCCGCCTGCACGGAACGGCCGCCGCTACTCCTCGGACAGCTGGAATTCCACCATCGCGGTGAGACTCTCGACCGCTTCCTCGAGCGCCTCCAGCCGGGCCGCGGCATTCGGCGCGGCCAGCACCGAATACTTGTCGGCCTGGCCGATCGGCAGTAGTGCGGCCAGCGCGTAGAGGCGTTGTCCCACATCTGGTTTGACGGTCCTGGCCAGGATCGAGGCCCGGTCCCGCAGGCGCGCGCCCTGCGCCGACGCGATGCGTTCGAACAGCGCGATGATCCGGTCCTCGACTGCCACGATGGACGCCTCCGGGACCACCGGCCCCGGCTCGTCGGGCCATCTCTCGATTTCGGCGCGCGGGTACGGATCGTCGTTGTGCCACTGCACTATTCGAATGCGGTCGGTCACGCTGCAGCTCAACATGTACCGGCCGACGCCCTGCGGCTGGCACCGGTCGATGTGGGCGAGCGCGCCGACCGAGCATCGGGCATCGCCGCCACCGACCTCACGGCCGGCCGAGATGAGCACCACGCCGAACACCTGCTCCGGGGCGGCCATGCAGTCCCGCACCAGTTCGCCGTACCGCGGCTCGAAGATGCGCAGCGGCAGTTCGTCGCCGGGCAGCAGCGCGGACTCCAGCGGGAACATCGGCGTGATGGGCACGGCTACAACTCCAGCTCCGACACCAATGCGTCCACGACTTCCAGCAGATCCCCGTCGGTTTCCTCGGCGACCCGGCGCTGGCGTTGATAGGAGCCGCCCAAGGTGTAGATGTCGACCACCCGAGCCAACTCGTCGGCGCAATTCAGTGATGCCGCAACCGGTTCCAGCCGGTTCAGCAGCTCGTCCAGATCTTCGGTGACCAACCGCTCGTTGCTGTCGGCATCCAGGATGATCTCGGCATCCAGTCCGTACCGCGCCGCGCGCCACTTGTTCTCCTGCACGTGCCAGGGCGGCATGGTCGGCAACTGCTCGCCGGCGTCCAGCCGGCGGTCCAGGTCGACGATCAGGCAGTGCGTCAGCGCGACCAGCGCACCGAGTTCGGCGATGTTGGACACGCCGTCGAAAATCCGGACCTCGATCGTGCCCAGATGCGGCGACGGCCGGATGTCCCAACGGATTTCGTTCATGTGGTCGATGATGCCGGTCTTGCGCTGGTCGTAGACGAAGCGCTCGAAGTGCGACCACTTCTGGAAGTGGAACGGCAGGCCCGCGGTCGGCAGCTGCTGGAACATCATGGCCCGGTTGCTGGCGTAGCCGGTGTCCTCACCGTCCCAGTACGGCGACGACGCCGACAGCGCCAGCAGATGCGGGTACTGGTTGAGCAGCGACGTGATGATCGGCATCACCTTGTGCGCCGAGGAAATCCCGACGTGTACGTGCACGCCCCAGATCAGCATCTGCCGGCCCCACCATTGGGTTCGCTTGATCAGCTCGGCGTAGCGCTGCCCTTCGGTGAGCTGCTGGCTCTCCCACTCCGCGAACGGGTGGGTGCCGGCGCAGAACAGCTCCATGCCGCGATCACGCACGATCCGGCGTACCGGGCCGAGCGTCGACCGCAGATCGTCCATGGCCTCGCCTGCGGTGTCGCAGACGCCGGTGACCACTTCGACGGTGTTGCGCAGCAATTCCTTGTGCACATGCGGGGTCTCGCCGATCTCGGCGATGACCGCGGCGGCCTCGTTGCTCAGGTCGCGTGTGCGGGCATCGACGAGGGCGAACTCCCATTCGACGCCGAGGGTCGGCCGTGGCGACCCGGCGAAATCGATTCGCGGTGGAGTGTGGCTGTCCGCGCTACCCGGCAGCGATGACACCGCACGCCACGCGCTTACCGGAGTCACCGGTGTTCATCGAAGCCTCGTCCGCACCCGGTGCGGCGCCCTGGATCTGCTGGTACCGGTCGGCCGGGATGTTGCCGAAGTTGTCGGCCTTCTCGTGGATGATCAGCGCGGTCTTATTGCCGGCGAGCAGCTGCTCGGCGGTGAACGCGTCGGTGGTGGTCACCAGCGAGCCGGTGCCGTCGCCCTTGACCTGCAGCGAGGCGAGGTCGCCGCTCATCGGGTAGCCGGTGTGGCCCGGAGCCTGGAAGTGTCCGCCGGCGGACAGGAAGTCGCCGGGGGCGCCACCGGTCGGCGCCACCGAGTTCGGCTCGCACTTGCCGGCAGAGTGGATGTGCAGGCCATGGAATCCGGGCGTCAGCACGCCGCCGGAGGTGGTCTTGACCGTCAGCGTGGCGAACCCACCGTTGAACAGGAACTCAGCGGTCGCGACAGTGGTGCCCTCGGGGGTCTTCAGCTCGGTGACCAGCTTCTCGCCAATCGGGGCGGCCTGCGGGGCAGCCTTTTCACCGGCCTTTTCACCGTGGCCCTGCGGGGCGTGCTCGACGCCCGTCCAGATCGCCGGCGTGGTGCCGGGGGTGGTTGCGGGGACCTGTCCGGGAGGCGCACACGCAGCGACGACGGGAGCAATGACCGCAGCGGCGGCGAGGAAGCGAATCGGGGCTGAGATCGGCATGCCCGAGAGCCTAACCGGTCACCAGAACGATGACGCCCGGTCCCTTGTCATTGAGCGCGGGGATGCGCGGTTCGACGGGCGCGTCGAGGATTTTGCCGACCGCTTCGGCGGCTTCCTTCTCTCCCGCGGCCTCACCGAAATACACGGTCGTGGCGGCCGGCGGCGCGTCGACGCTGAGGTTGTCGGTCTCGGTCACGTTCCACTGCTGCTCGTGCAGCTTGTTGGCGACGGTCTGCGCCGCGCCGGCAACCTCGGAGATGTTGAACACCTTGACGTCGGCCTTGGCGGGCGCCGGCGTCGTCGACGTCGTGGTGGCCGGGGCGGACGTCGCACTGGACGAGCTGCTCGACGAGCTCGAGTCGGAGCTGCTGTCGGAACTCAGCGACTGGAACGCCACCAGCAGGAACACGACACCGAGGAACAACAGCACCATGACCATGGCGCGCAGGGGCAGTCCGGAGGACTCTCGCTGATTCATTGCTCCCCACCTTATCGAGGCGGACCCTCAGGGCAGAAAAGCTAGGTGATTTCGAAACCGAGTCGACGCGCGGCCTTGGCCTTCTGCCGGCTGGCCCGCTGCCGGCGCAGCCGCTTGACCAGCATCGGGTCCGCGGCCAGCGCCTCGGGACGGTCGACCAGGGCGTTGAGCACCTGGTAGTACCGGGTCGCCGACATCGAGAACAGTTCCTTGATGGCGTCCTCTTTGGAACCCGCGAATTTCCACCACTGACGTTCGAAACCAAGAATGTCGTGTTCGCGGCGGGTCAACCCGTCGGCGAGCTCAGAGTCGTCCCCGGATCGCTCAGTACGCGCCATAGCGCCGTCCATTTCGCCCCTGGACCCTTTCTCTGATCTCGGTATATGCCAGCCTGTTTCGTGCGTCACAACGGATCTCGGACGCTGCAAGTGGTTCGGCGAACATTCAACCACGGCCGACGGTATTGAGCCGTGATCGTTACCCGCGAGTCGGATCATTAAGATTGCTCGTCATGGCTGTCCGTCCAATCTGCATCGTCGGTGACCCTGTTCTGCACACCGCGACCACTCCGGTGGCCGTCGGCGCCGACGGCTCCCTCCCTTCCGATCTCGCCGAGCTGATCGACGACATGTACGAAACGATGGACAAGGCCAACGGCGTGGGCCTGGCCGCCAATCAGATCGGCGTCGGGCTGCGGCTGTTCGTCTACGACTGCGCCGACGACCGCGGCCAGACCGCGCGGCGCCGCGGCGTGGTGATCAACCCGGTGCTGGAGACGTCGGAGATCCCCGAGACCATGCCCGATCCGGATTACGACGACGAGGGCTGTCTGTCGGTTCCCGGCGAGTCGTTCCCGACCGGCCGCGCCACGTGGGCCAAGGTCACCGGTCTGGACGCCGACGGCAAGCCGGTCGAGCTTGAGGGCACCGGCCTGTTCGCCCGGATGCTGCAGCACGAGACCGGTCACCTCGACGGCTTCCTGTACCTCGACTGCCTGATCGGCCGCAACGCCCGGGCCGCAAAGCGGATGGTCAAGTCGAACAAGTGGGGCGTGCCGGGGCTGAGCTGGATGCCGGGCGAGGTCGACGACCCGTTCGGGCACTGATGCCTTCGGTCGGTAGCCGCGTCTCGCTGCGCTACCGGTTGCCCGAGTCTGACGCAGAGGCTTTCACCGACGTCGTCGGGCACCTCGAGGCGCTCACCCCGGTCGTGGTGGTGCGCACCAAGTCGGGTGAGCGCGTCGAGATCAGCCCTGCCGCGGTGATGTCGGTGCGCGAGCTGTCGCACGCACCGGTGCGCAATTCAGAGATACGTGCGGTCGAGCACGCCGCCGCCCTGGCCTGGCCGGGTACCGAACAGCACTGGGCCGACGGCTGGCTGCTGCGCGCCGGCGGGACGGACACGCGCACCAACTCGGCTGTGCCGCTGCTCTTTTCGTCGGACCTGACGACGCTGCCGGCGATTGCCGACTGGTACGCCGAACGCGGACTGCAACCGTGGGTGGCACTGCCGGAACGGCTGCTGCCGGTCCGTTCCGAAGGCGTCGACCCGAATCGCGTGCTGACCATGGAACTGTCGGGCGCCGCCGATGCCGAATTGCCCTCGCGTCCGGATGCCCGGTGGTTGCAGATTCACGCGCAGGACGTGCCCGTCGATGTGCTCAGCGCCGTCGTCGACGGAGACGTGGCGTTCGCCACGGTGGCCGACGCGGCGGTCGGCCGGGTCGCGGTGACCACGGCGCCCGGCGGCAGGGTGTGGGCCGGCCTGTCGGACGTCGCGGTGCTCGAGTCGGAACGTCGCCGCGGACTCGGCCGGGCCGTCTGCGCCGAACTGCTGGCCTGGGCCGCCGGCCGTGGTGCGACGCACGCATACGTCCGGGTTCCCGACGACAACGCGACGGCGATCGCGCTGGCCGAGTCGATGGGTTTCCGGCTGCATCACCGGTCGCGGTACGTGCTCCTGTAACGCCGCGGCCACGGCTTCCCGCGCGACATCGTCGGCGCCCGGGAAACCGTGGCCTCGGCAGGTACCAGCTAGTGCGCGTCGGCCCCACTGGGGGCCGAACCACCCTGAGCTGCAGTCGATTTCGCCGGCGCCGACTTCTTCGCGGGCTTCGGCTTCTCGGCCTTATCGGCCTTCTCCGACTTCTGCTTGCCCGGCTTCTTCGACTCGGACTTCTTGGTCTCCGACTTGGTGGTCTCGGACTTCGTTGTGTCGGACTTGGTCTCGGACGTCTTCGTCTCCGACTTGGTGGTATCCGGCTTGGTGTCATCCGACTTCTGGTTGTCGGCCTTCGTCGGGGTCGCCGGGGTGGCGGGCGTCGCCGGGGTCGCCGGCGTGGCCGGGGTAGCCGGCGTCTCCGAGGTGGCGGGGGTGGCCGGAGTTGCCGGGGTCGCCGGAGTTGCGGGCGTGGCCGGGGTCGCCGGGGTCTCCGCCTTGGCCGGAGCAGCAGGCTTCGCGGGCGCCTCCGGAGCCTCCGCTGCGGTCGCCTTCACCTGCGTCACCGCCAACGTGGACTGCGGGATCGAGGTGATCGAGTTGTCCGTCGCCGCCTTGGTCACCGACACCTGCGTGGCGGCAGCCGGATCGGCGGCGGTCTTGGGCGCCAGCGGATTACCCGTGCCGCTCCAGCCGATGGCCTTGGCGAGGATGCGGCCGAGCGACACCATGGCGCCGATGGGCCCGATGCCCAGACCGTCGATCTGCAGGTCCGTCCCGATGATGTCGGCATAGACGGTCTGCCCGAGTGAGTTCAGGATCGAGCCACCGAGGCCCATCTGGTCCCAGCCCGTCGATCCGGCGGTGAACAGTCCGCCGAACTGGATGTTGAGCGCCTTGACGACGGCATTGTCGCTGAGGGGGATGGTCTTGTTGATCAGCTTGGCCACGAGGTCCAGGTTGAGGTTGGCGCCGTTGAGGACGCCGTTCACCATGGCGGCCGGGATGTTGATGGCGGTCTGCAGCGCTTTCGCCGCGTCGCCTTGCGACAGGGACGCACCGATGCTGGTGAGACTGTTCGCCAGCGCCACCGCCGGGCTGATCGCCGGTCCTGCCAGGCCGATCAGGACCCCGCTCAGCGGCGATGCCAGGAAGTTGAACACTTCCTGCACGACCCGGTTGGCCATGGCGTTCGAGGCCGTCGGAAGCAGCTTCGGAATCACCTGAAGCAGAATGAAGTGGAAACCATCGTTCGAGTCGACGGACTGCGAGTTGTTGCCGGGGTCAGTGCCCAGCAACGTCGCGGCCGTGATCGCCGACTGCACGTTGTGCCCGATCTCGCCCAAGACCGTGCCGATGTTGCCGGGATTCTGCAGGATGGCCCCGACGTGGTCGATCTGATTCGCCAGGAACTGCTGCAACAACACCGCCGGCGCCTCGGAGAAGGCCTCGCCGATGCGCCCGGCATTCGCCGCAGCGGTCTTGAACGCGTCCTGCCACGGCTGCAGCGGGTTGTACGCCGCAGTCAGCTGCACAGCGGCAGTGCTGACCGACGGCAGCGCCGGAAGCTTGACGGAGGCGGGTGCCGACGTGAGCAGTGGGCCGGCCACGATGGCCGCCGTGGTCGCTGCGCAGATACCCGCCTTGGTATGGCGACGGACCGCTGAATCCATGAATACGACTCCTCTTACGAATTGATTGGCTTGATTTGGGCAGGACAAAAGAGCTCGGTTGATCGGACGGAGGGCCCGACGGGAATCAGTGGGCCTCCCCCGAGCAGGGAGGCCCACCGACTGCGACTACGTGCTGCTGACTACTTGCTCGCGGCGGCCGAAGCGTGCGAGCCGGCACCACCGTCAGCGCCGTTGGCCGAACCCCCTTGGCCAGCAGCAGATTTCGCCGGCGCCGGCTTCTTCACAGGCTTCGACTTCTCCGACTTCTGCTTGCTCAGCTTCTTCGACTCGGACTTCTTGGTCTCGGACTTGGTGGTGTCCGACTTCGTGTCCGACTTGGTCGAGTCCGACTTCTGGTCATCCGACTTCTGGTTGTCGGACTTCGCCGGAGTGGCAGGCGTCGCCGGGGTGGCCGGGGTCGCGGGCGTAGCCGGGGTCGCGGGCGTAGCCGGGGTCGCGGGCGTAGCCGGGGTCGCGGGCGTAGCCGGGGTCGCGGGCGTAGCCGGGGTCGCGGGCGTCTCCGAAGTTGCCGGGGTCGCCGGGGTGGCGGGGGTCGCCGGGGTCGCTGGCGTGGCCGGAGTGGCCGGGGTCGCCGGCGTCTCCGCCTTGGCCGGCGCGGCAGGCTTCTCGGCCGGGGCCTGTGCCGCCGTGGCCTTCACCGGCGTCACGGCCAACGCAGGCTGCGGGATCGAGGTGATCGAGTTGTCCGTGCTCGCCTTGGTCACCGACACCTGGGTGGCGGCAGCCGGTTCGGCAGCAGCCTTGGGGGCCAACGGATTACCGGTACCGCTCCAACCGATGGCCTTGGCCAGCAGGTGGCTGAGGTTCACGAGCGCACCGATCGGCCCGATGCCCTGGCCGGTGATCTCCAACGGGAATCCCGGGGCGAGCACCGTTTCGGCCGTGAGGCCCAGGGAGTTCAGGATCGAGCCACCGATGCCGGTCATGTCCATGCCCGTCACACCGGCGGTGAACAACCCACCGAACTGGATGTTCAGCTTCTGCAGCTCGTTGCCGGCCGGCATGGTCTTGGTGATCAGCGGCGCCAGCACATCCAGGTTCAGGTTGGCTCCGTTGAGGAAGCCGTTCACCATGGCCGCGGGGATGTTGATGGCGGCTTGGGCCGCGGTCATCGCGTCACCCGCGGCGAGCGAGGTCGCGATCTTGGTGATGCTGTTGACGAGCGCCACCACGGGGCTGATGCCGGGACCCACCAAACCCATCAGCACACCGCTGAGCGGCGATGCCAACACGTTGACCACCTGCGTGACGATCGCGGACGCCTGCGGGTTGCCCGCCGTCGGGAGCATGTTGGGGAGCATCTGCGCGACCAGGCCGTGCCACACGTCGTTCGAGCCCGCGATGGTCCAGTCCTCTGGCTTGGTCCCCAGCAGCGTGGCAGCGGTGATCGCCGACTTCACGTTCTGCCCGACGTCCTGGATCACCGCGCCGATGTTGCCGGGATTCTGCAGGATGGCCCCGACATGGCTGATCTGGTTCGCCAGGAACTGCTGCAACAACACGGCCGGCGCCTCGGAGAAGGCCTCGCCGATGCGCCCCGCGTTGGCCGATGCGGTGTTGAACGCGTCGAGCCACGGCTGCAGCGGGTTGTACGCCGCAGTCAGCTGCACCGCGGCGGTGCTGACCGACGGCAGCGACGGCAGATGCGCGGCGGCGGGCACTGACGGCAACAGCGGGCTGACCACGATGGCCGCCGTGGTCGCTGCGCAGATACCCGCCTTGGTATGGCGACGAACCGCAACATTCATGAAGTGACTCCTCGGGGGTCGGCTTGCTTACTGGCGGGTAATTTACCGACGAGTAACCGAGTTAATCCAGAGTTTTTGACGAAGTCGTAACGAATCGATAGCGACGGCATGCGGTTCACAGGTCACACCAAGCTGGTTTGCGTATTAGCCGGTAAAGCGCCGTTCATAGCCCCGCTAACCTTCCGGGCAAATGGCCAGTCGGCAAACCCATTTACGCCGCCGAGCGAGCCCGCCGCGCCACCCCGGAACACTAGGCGGACCAGCCAGATATATTCCGATTAGTCATGCTCAGGCGTGATTTTCGTGTCGTGACCGAGACCACATCGCGTGATGATCGTGATCGGCATCTCACACCGGCGAAGTCGGGCCTGTGAACTCGGCCGGGACGCCCCGTACCCCGCCTGGGGCAAATCAGGGACGAGACCCAGCGACGCGCAAACACGATTGCTGCGGACGCCCCTACAACAGCCGGCCGCGACGCCGACTGGTGTCCACATGGTGAGACAACATATGGGACCCGTCGTCCCGGGCAATGCCGGCAGCCGTCCCTGCGGGCGCTGCGGAGCACGACCGCCGATGCCGGCCGACGCTTCGCCAAGTATCTTGGACCGGCGGTGGAACGCACCGAAGTGTCAGGCTGGTCAGGGGTTGCGGGTGCAAGAGAATGCGGCGCTGTCGGCCGCCGAGTTGCTCGAACTCAACCGTGACGTTCAGGGCTCGCGCGCGGTCCGGCTGCTGGCCACCAACAATCTCGGCGTCTACGCCACATTGATGGAGCGGCACCTCAGTGACGGCATGATCGCCGAGACCGATCTGGTGGTCCGGCTGGAACGCGACCTGGCGACGCTCGGTGAGACCGACGACCAGCTCGGACAGTCCGGCCTGGCCCTGATCAAGTCCTGGGCCAGCCAGGGCTGGGTGCACCGGGTGACCGAGACGCGCGCCGGCGCGGAACGCAACGTCTGCTATCTGACGCAGGACGCCCGTCGCGCCCTCGACTTCGTGCGCGGCATGCGCCGCGGCGACAGCATCGCCACCGGCGGCTCGATCGCCGGCATCGCGTCCCGCATGCGCCAGATCGCCACCCGTGCCGGCAATGACCCCGACCGCATCCGGGCCGGCATCGAAGCCGAGATCGCCGCGCTGCACCGCGAGCTCGACGAGCTGGAGGCCGGCCTGCGCCCCGAGCCCGACGTCACCGACATGTACGACGAAGCCCGCGCCATCGCGCTGCAGATGGAACGGCTGATCACCGACATCGGCCTCTACGGCACCATGATCGAGCAGGCCACGCAGGCACTGGACGATCCGATCGACACCAACATCGAGTACCGCGACCGGCAGCGCCAGATGTACGCCGACTACCAGGCGGCATGGGATTCGGCGGGCCGCGATTCGCATCGGGCGTTCCTGCGGATGATCAATGACCCCGACCAGCGCGCCGAATTCGAGACCGACATCGCCACCGTGGCGTCGGCGCTCCCCGAGCTGGACCCGGCGCTGCGCAAGGTGATGGCCGGGTTCTTCGAGTTGATCGGCCACCAGATCGACGAGGTCGAACGCATCCAGCAGCGCTGCGCGCAGCGGGTCAAGCGGTTCACCGCGTTCGGCACCATGGAGTCCAGCCGAGGCGTGGCCCGTCAGCTCAACGAGGCCATCGGCGCCGCCCGGACGCTGCTGAAGTCGTCCCTCACCGATTCCCGGCTGGACATCGAGGTCCCCCTGGCCCGGCACGCGATCAGCTCGATCGGCGCGCTGAGTTTCAAGATCGGCGACCTGTCGGCGCCCAAGCCCGCCGAAGCGGCGCAGGGCGACGTCGACCTGTCCACCTTCGCGGCCCTGACCACCCAGGTCGACGCACCCGCGATGTCCGAGATGCTCAACGCCGCGGTCGCGCGACGGCCGGTGTCACTGGCCGAGGCCGTCTCGATGCTCGATTCGGCATACCTGGGCCACGTCATCGTGTTGTGGTCGTGGGCCCTCAAACAACCCGCAGGACCGGGTGACGCGGGCGACGACACCATGTCGGTGCGGTTCCGCTCGCTCGACGGCCGGGACCGCGAGATCGAGGTGCCCTATCTGATGTTCACCGAGCCTGTTGCCGTGGCGGGAGCCCTTCATGACTGACTCACCCATCGATTTCGCCTCGCTGCCCGAGGTCGACAGCACCAGCCGCGCGGTCCAGCAGCGGCGTCCACGCTTCGACGGCGACGTCAGCGCCATGCCGGACCGGGCCTGCTGGGCATTGCAGCACCTGCTGACCCGCCGCTACATCAGCAGCGAGTCCGATCGCGACATCTACAGCTGGATCCTGGAGTACCGCAACGAATTGTCGGTGCGGTTGTCCGAACTCGACCTGCAGTTGCGCATCTCCGAGGGCGTCGACATCGCGTTCATCGAGCAGGCCCGTTACGAGTCGGCCAAGGGCATCAAGCTGTTGCGCCGCGAGCCTCTGGGCACCTATGACTCGATTCTGGCGCTGCACCTGGCGCAGCTGATGCGCGCCGGCGGTGACCAGAGCTTCCTCATCACCCGCGACGAGATGCACGGCATGTTCAGCGGCGTGCTGAACGAAACCGACCGTGACGCAGTCACGTTCACGGCCCGGATCGACGGGGCCATCGCGCGCCTCACCGGTCTCGACATCCTGCGCCGTAGCCGTGACGACGAGGACAGCTACACCGTGAGCCCCGTCATCACGGCGGTGATGACGGCCTCGGTGATCACCGAGCTGCAGCAGCAGTTCGAACAACTCACCGGCGGAGGTACTGAAGCCGATGTCTGAGCAGTTCCACCTGTCCCGGCTCCAGATCATCAACTGGGGCGTGTTCGACGGTTATCACAGCATCCCGTTCAGCGCCGGCGGCTCACTGGTCGCGGGCGGCTCCGGCAGCGGTAAATCGTCACTGCTGGATGCGATTTCGCTCGGCTTCCTGCCGTTCAACCGGCGCAACTTCAACGCGTCCGGCGACAACACCGCGGCCGGCTCGAGCGCGGGCCGACGCACCGTCGACAAGTACGTCCGCGGCGCCTGGGGCCAGCGCAGCGAAGCCGGCACCAGCCAGGTGATGTACCTGCGCGGCGAAGGCACCACCTGGTCCGCCGTCGCGGTGACCTACACCAGCAACACCGGCCGCACCATAACGGGCCTGGTGCTCAAATGGCTGACCGGAGAATCGCGTTCGGATTCGTCGAGCCGGTTCGTCATCGGCGACGGCGACCTGGACATCGAGGACGTCTGCAACCGGTGGGCCGCGGGCCGGTTCGATGCCGGCGTGTTCAAGGGTGACGGCTGGCGGTTCACGACCAAGGTCGAGTCGCAGTACCTGGCGCAGCTGTATGCCTCGATCGGTATCCGCGCGTCGGACGCCGCACAGCAGCTGCTCGGCAAGGCCAAGTCCCTGAAAAGCGTTGGTGGGCTTGAGCAGTTCGTCCGCGAGTTCATGCTGGATGAACCGGACAGCCTGGCCCGGCTGCCCGAGGCGCTCAAGCAGATCGATCCGCTCGTCGAGGCCCGGGAACTGCTCGCGGTGGCTCAGCGCAAGCGCAAGATCCTCGGTGACATCGAGGCCATCCAGGTGCGCTACGCCTCCGAGTCGACCGACCTCGGCATCATCGACCTGGTCGACCTGCCGATGGTGCGGGCCTACACCGATCATGTGCGGCTCCGGCACTGCCCCGCGGAGATCGAGACGCTCGATGCGACCATCGACCAGCTGGAGAACGAGAACGCCGACCTGACGCGGCAGCTGAATCTGGCCAAGGCCGAAGGTGATTCGCTCAACGCCCAGATCAACGGCGCATCGGCGAACGTCGGCCCGCTGCAGGCCCAGGTCAATGCCGCCGAAGCGCAGGCCGACGACGTGGCCCGGCGGCGCGCGGCCTACGAGGAGATGGTCGCGGCTCTCGGCGTCGAAGTGCCCGATACGGCCGACGAATTCTGGAACCTGCGCGAGGAGCTCACCCGGCAGGCCACCGAGATGCTGGGCAAGCTCGAGTGGGGGCGCGATGCGTCCACCGACGCGGAGTACGCACAGAAGTCGGCGCGGATCCTGCGCGACAACGCGGCCAAGGAACTCAAGCGCGTCGAGCACGTCGGCTCTGCGCTGCCCGAGTCCGCTGTGACGATGCGGGACCACATCTGCGCGGGCGTCGGTATCGACCCCGCCGAACTGCCCTATGTCGCCGAACTTTTCGACTTGCAGCCCGAGCACTCCCGCTGGCGGCTCGCGGTGGAGAAGGTGCTGCGCGGGGTGGGTCTGCGGCTGCTGGTGCCGGATCAGCACTACGCCAAGGTGCTGCGGTTCGTCAACGAGACCAACATGCGCGGACGGCTGGCGCTGCACCACGTGCGGGCCGGCGCCTCGGGACGCGAGGCCGAGCCGAACACGTTGGCGGGCAAGCTGTTCCTGGTCAAACCGAAGCATCCCTGCGCCGCCGAGGCCGCCGATGTGATCGCCGCGGCCGGTGACCACATCTGTGTGGACACCCCCGACGTGTTCGTGCGCTTCCGCCGCGCCGTCACCGACACGGGGTTGTACAAGGACTCCGACCGGCTGGCCATCAAGGACGACCGGCGTCCGATCAAGCCGTCCGAGTACATCTACCAGGGTGACATCGGCGCCAAACTGGAGGCGCTGCACGCCGAACTCACCGAGGCCGAGGAGGCCTTCAACACCGCCCGCCGCGCCGCGGATGAGATTGCGGCGCAACGGCAACGCTGGCGCGACCGGGCCGCGGCATGCAAGGCCGTCTACGAGCAGTTCCCGCAGTGGAGCCAGATCGACACCGACACCGCCGAGGGCCATGCCGATCGGCTGCGCGAGCAGTACGAGCTGCTGCTGGCCGACCATCCCGACATCGAGGCACTGTCGGCGCGCGCCGAGGAGTGCTGGGTCGACATCCAGACCCTGATGACCCGGCGCGGCGCGATCCAGACGCGACGCGACGATCTCGACGCCCGCCGGACCAAGCTGATGGATCTGCAGGACCGGCTCTCCCCCGTTACGGTGTCGGAGCAGGCCACAGATCTGTTGCGCCGCTACGCCGCTGACGTCCCGGTGCCGCTGGAACTGCTCAACCCCGAGCCGCACCGCGAGGCGCTGTTCGCGGCCATCCGCCGCGAACGCGACCAGCTCACCGAGAGCCGCCGGCGCTCCTACGAGGAGCTGTCGCGCATCGTCGCGACGTTCGACGCGTCTTTCCCGGATGCGATTCCGAACGACTCGGACGATTTCGACGAGCGCATATACGACTACGTGGCGGTCTGCCGTCACATCGACGAGCGCGAGTTGCCCGACGCCTACGACCGCATGATGCGACTGATCACCGAGCAGGCGCCCGACGCGATCCTCACCCTGCACCGCGTCGCCGAGCAGGAGACCCGGCGGATCAGCGAGCAGATCGACCGCGTCAACACCGGTCTGGGCGCGGTGGAATTCAACCGCGGCACCCGGCTGACGCTGCGCGCCAACCCGCGCAGCATGGCGGCGGTCTCCGAGCTGACCGACATCGTCAAGGCCATCTCCCGGCGCATCGCCGAGGTGGGGCTGGGCGACAAGAAGGCGATCCTCGAGCAGTACGCCGACATCCTGCGGTTGCGAAACCGGTTGGCGGGCAACAACCCCGAGGACCGTGCCTGGACCCGCGATGCGCTCGACGTGCGGAACCGGTTCACGTTCGACTGCGCCGAGTGGGACGTCGCCAGCGGCGAACTGATCCGCACACACAGCAACGCCGGCGACAACTCCGGTGGCGAGCAGGAGAAGCTGATGGCCTTCTGCCTGGCCGGGGCGCTCAGCTTCAACCTGGCCAACCCCGAAAGCGGCGACAACAAGCCGGTTTTCGCGCAGCTGATGCTCGACGAGGCGTTCTCCAAGTCCGACCCGCAGTTCGCCTCGCAGGCGCTGCAGGCGTTCCGCAAGTTCGGCTTCCAGCTGGTGATCGTCGCGACAGTGCAGAACGCCACCACCATTCAGCCGTACATCGACGGCGTGGTGATGGTGTCCAAGTCCGAGGCCACTGGCCGCAACGCCCGGCCGGTCGCGAACGTCGCCACCAAGACCATCACCGACTTCACCGCCCTACGTCGGGAACTGAAAGTCCCCGAGCCTGTCTGATCGGAGCGTCATGCGTATCGCCACCTGGAACGTCAACTCCATCCGCACCCGGGTCGACCGGGTCACGGACTGGCTGTCCCGCGCGGACGTGGACGTGCTCGCGATGCAGGAGACCAAGTGCAAGGACGAGCAGTTCCCGACGATGCCGTTCGCGGCGCTCGGTTATGAAGTCGCGCACGTCGGCCACAGCCAGTGGAACGGCGTGGCCATCGCGTCCCGGGTCGGAATCGAGGACGTGCAGATCGGTTTCGACGGCCAACCGCAGTGGCAGGACGCCGACGAGGCGCGTGCCATCGGTGCCACCTGCGGCGGGGTCCGGTTGTGGAGCCTGTATGTGCCCAACGGCCGGACGCTGGTTGATCCCCACTTGCCCTACAAGCTGAAATGGCTTGCCGCGCTGCGGGACACCGCGACCGGCTGGCTGGCCGACGACCCGTCGCTGCCGTTGGCTCTCATGGGCGACTGGAACATCGCGCCGACCGATGAGGACGTCTGGGACATGGCGGTGTTCGCGAACTCGACGCACGTCTCCGAGCCGGAGCGCGCGGCGTTCCGCGCCATCAACGACGCCGGCTTCGCGGACGTGGTCCGCCCGTTCACCCCGGGTCCGGGCGTCTACACCTACTGGGATTACACCCAGCTGCGGTTCCCCAAGAAGCAGGGCATGCGCATCGACTTCGTGCTGGGCTCGCCGGAATTCGCGGCACGCGTCACGCACGGCGAGATCGTCCGCGAGGAGCGAAAAGGCAAGCAGCCCAGCGATCACGCGCCGGTGCTGGTGGAGTTGGCGCCGTGAGCGCGGTCAGTCACGCCGCCGAGCCGGCCAGCCTGCGCGCGCGCATCATTCACTTCTTCGCGTCATTGCTGTTGGCCCGCATTCTGATTCGCGCGCTGACCACGGCGGAGTACGAGGCGACGTCACAGCGGATCGTGCGGGTGGGACGCAATGTCAACAAGTTGGCCAGCCTGCAGCGTCGTCGGCCACCGCGCGGCTTCCGACTGGTCGCCGAAAACTGGAACGGCCTGCCGGTCGAATGGGTGTCGCCGTCAGACCTCGACGCGCCCATCACCGACGGGGTCATCCTGTATTTCCACGGCGGCGGGTTCGTCCTCGGCGATCTGAACACCCACCTGCGCGCCGTCGCGGCGCTCTCGCGCGTCACGCGATTGCCGTTGGTACACATCGAATATCGGCAGTACCCCGAGGTCGACCTGGAGACGACCATCCAGGACTGCCTGAGCGCTTACCGCCACCTGCTGAGTCTGGGCGTCGATCCGGCCAAGGTCATCCTCGCCGGTGACTCGGCCGGCGGATTCCTGGCGTTCGCGACCGCGCAGCAGGCGCCGAAGCACGGGCTCCCGAGTCCCGCAGGGGTGGTCGGCATTTCACCTCTGCTGGAATTGGACAACGCCGCACGCACTGCGCATTCGACCGCGGCGACGGACGTCTTCGGGATCGCCGCCGGCTTCCCGGTCATAACCGAACGCATCTGTCCCGCCGGCAATCTCGACGAATTGGAGCCGGTTTCCGGTCCGATGGATTCGATGCCGCCGTCGCTGATCGTCGCCTCCGAGACGGAGTCACTGTTGTGCGACGCCGAGCGGATGCAGGACAAACTGCACGAGGCCGGACGCAAGTGCGAGGTCGCGGCCTGGCCCAGTCAGGTCCACGCGTTCCCGGCCATATTCCCCGGACTGCCCGAGAGCCGCCGGGCCTACGCGCGCATGGCCGGTTTCATCGCCGACTGCCTGGCGGGCACGGCCCCGGCAAAGTCCGCCTAATTCAGGTGCTGCTCCACCGACTCGACAAGCGCCGCCTCGACACGGCGTAGCGGCACGTCCGACTTGGTTGCCTGCGCCATGACGATGGCACCCTCCACCGCGGCGACCGTCAGCGTCGCCTGGCGAGCGGCGTCATCGGCTGACAACCCCGCGGTTTCGAGCCCGGCGGCGATTCGACGCTCCCAGTCCAGGAAGACCTCACCGGCGGCGTCGGCGGCCGCCGGCGCCTCGCTGCGGCCGAGTGCCGCAGCCACGATCGGGCAGCCCACCTCGAAGTCACCGCTGGCCAGGTTCGCAATCCACATCTCGATGAAGGCCCGGACCGCCCCGACCGGGCCTCGTTCCCCGATCAGTTGGTCGATGCCCTCGGCCAGCGTGTTGCCGGCCGTCACGGTCGCATCGGCGACGAGTTCCGCCTTGCCGCCCGGGAAATTCAGGTAGAGCGAACGGCGCGCGGCACCACTGCGTTCGAGTAACTGGCTGAGCCCCGTCGCTGCGACGCCCTGGCGCCGAATCAGATCGATGGCTGTGACGACGAGCCGATCCCGGGCACTCATGTGATGTAACTCCCTGTCCTACGCCATTGTTTGCATACCAATCGGTCTACTAGCGTCTGCCCTCAATAGTAGACCGAACGGTGTAGTTCCGGTCTCGAATCGAGGGGGTCCGGGTGGGACACAACAGCAGGTTTTTCGCCGCTACCAGCCGTTTCTGCGCCAAATGGGCATGGTTGGTCATCGGCTTCTGGGTTGCGATGGCCGGCATCCTCAACGCAGCCATCCCGCAGCTCGAGCAGACGGTCGCCGCCCACTCCGCGCCGTTCATGCCCGCCAACATCAAGGCCGCGCAGACCCTTCGGGAGATGTCCGACGCCTTCGGCGTCCCCCGGTCGTCCGCCGTCGGCAGCGTGGTGCTGGTCGACGAGAACGGCATCAGCGCGGCCGACGAGGCCCTGTACCGGAACATCGTCACCACGTTGCAGCGCGACAAGACCAACGTCGCCTACGTCCTTGACACCTATGACAATCCGCAGTTGCGTGACATCGCCCTCAGCCCGGACCGCAAGGCGATCAACCTCGTCCTCGCCGGCACCGGCGACGTGGGATCCACTCGGGCGCACCAGAACACCATCGCGATCCGCGATCAGCTCCAGGCGCTGCCCAAACCTCCCGGCGTCGGCGTCTACCTCACCGGACCGTCGCCGACGTTGGCAGATCTGTTCAGCGCCATGGACTTTTCCCTGCTGATCATCACCGTGGTGTCGGTCCTGCTGATCACGCTCGTGTTGCTGGTCGTTTACCGGTCCCTGGCGACCGCGATGATTCCCCTGCTGACCATCGGCGTCGCTCTCGGTGTGGCGCGACCGATCGTGTCGTGGCTCGGCATGACGGGAGTCCTCACCGTCTCGAACTTCACCATCGCGCTGATGACCGCGATGCTGCTCGGCGCCGCCACCGACTACGCCATCTTCATCCTGGCCGGCTATCACGAAGCCCGGCGTAGCCAGGTGCCCGTCATCGACGCGATAGCGCAAGCCGGACAGCGGGTTTCGGGCATCCTGATCGCCTCGATGCTGACCATCGCGGCGGCCGCCACCGCCATGGGATTCACCGAGCTGGGCATGTTCAAGGCGGCCGGCCCGCCGATCGCCATCGCCATCGTCGTCGGCCTGGCAGTCTCGATGTCCCTGCCCTACGCGCTGCTGTCGATCCTCGGACGCCGCGGCCTGGCCGAACCCCGGCCCCTCAACGACCGCCGATGGCGCCGGATCGGGTCGACCATGATTCGCCGGTCGGGCGTGCTGGTGACCGCATCACTGGTGCTGTTGCTCAGTGCCGCATCGGTTCTCACCACCTTCCGGGTGAACTTCGACGAGAACGCCATGCAGCTCGACGACACCGAGAGCGCCATCGGTTACGAGAAGACCTATGCGCACTGGGGCGTCAACGAGGCGGCACCGGAATACCTGATCGTCTCGGCCGACCATGACATGCGGAACACCGACGACCTGGCCGCGCTCGACCGCGTCGCGGGTCGGCTCTCGGGGATGCCCGAGATCGCCTATGTCCGCTCGATGACCCGGCCGGCCGGAAAGCAGTTGCCGCAGACCACCATCGGCTATCAGGCCGGCATCGTGGCCGACCGGCTCGGCGATGCCAAGAACCAGGTCAACAAGGCGGTGCCCGACATTCACCGGCTGGACTCTGGCGCGGCCCAGCTGCGCGACGGCGCCGCCTCCGCGGTGACCCAGATTCCCCAATTGGTTTCGGGTATCCGGCAGGTGACCGGGCTGGCACATCAGGTGCTCGACGGGTACCAGGCTGCCGGCGCCGGATTGTCGACGCTCACCGACGGCACGGTGGACGTCCGTTCGGCACTGGCCGATCTCAGCTCCTCCACCGGATTGCTCGACGCGGCACTACAGGCCATCGACGGCAACGCACAGGTCGCCGATGCCGGCCGGATGGTGAGTTCGGCGCTCGGCTCTGCACTGGATCCGCAGCCCGGCCCCGACTGCCTGATGAACCCGGTCTGCAGCCGGGCCCGCGCGGACATCGCCGACCTCGACGCCATCTCCAACGGCGCGGTCAGCCGCGCGCTGCTGCAGGCCCAGCGACTCTCCGCCGTCCCGCAGGTGACCGTCGAGAAGGTGCGGGCCGCCGAGCCCGCAATCCGAAATGCGTTGGCCACCTTGCAGAAAATGGTGTCGAACCTGCCCGGCGGTTCGCCGGCCCAGGCCCGCACCCAGCTGACCGAACTCGTGCGCGGCGCGGACCAGCTCAGCGTCGGGATGACCCGACTCGCCGTCGGGCTCGACCAGGTCAAGGGCGGCGTGGACCAGGTCGTCAACATGTCAGGACGCCTCACCGACGGTCTCGGCCAGGCGACGGACTACCTGACGACCCTGAGCACGCACACCGGCGACGGCCCGGCATCGGGCTTCTACCTTCCGCCGCAAGGCTTTTCCGACCCGGCGTTCCGGGCCGCACAGGACCTGCTGTTCTCCCCAGACGGCAAGACGGCGCGCATGCTCGTCATCTGGAAGATCAACCCGTACAGCGCCCAGGCCCTTGATGCCTCCCGCGCGCTGGCGCCGGCGGCGACCGAGGCCGCAACCGGAACCTCTTTGCAGACAGCACGTTTCGCGAGCACCGGCTTGGCCTCACTGTCGGCAGACATGCGCGACCAGGTGTGGCACGACTTCGCCCTGTACGGCATCGTCGCGATCCTGGGTGTGCTGCTGGTGTTGATCGCGCTGCTGCGCAGCATCGTCGCGCCGGTGTTCATGGTCGCGGTCGTCACGCTGTCGTTCGCCGCAGCAGCCGGAGTCAGCGTCCTGGTCTGGCAGCACCTCATCGGGGTCGACGTGGACTGGTCAGTGTTCCCGGTGTCCTTCATGGCACTCATCGCGGTCGGAGCGGACTACAGCATGCTGTTCGCCGCCCGCATCCGCGACGAGTCGGCTGACGGCATGATCCGCGGCATCATGCGCAGCTTCGGCAGCACCGGCAGCGTCATCACCACCGCCGGAATCGTCTTCGCGCTCACCATGTTCGCGCTGATGACCGGGCGCGTGATCAACCTGCTGCAGATCGGCTTCACCATCGGCGTCGGCCTGCTCATCGACATCACGCTGGTCCGCACCGTGCTGGTTCCTGCCGCCATGGCCATGATCGGCAACCGCATCTGGTGGCCGAGTAAGCCGACCGCGCATTCGTAGCGGTGATCCTCGACGGTTAGGTGGGCTCGGTGGTTCGTGCCCACCCGGCCCCGACTCGGGCCCCGCCCGCGCCGTCTGATCCTCAACGGTTAGGTCGCCTAAGCGGTGTGAGGCGCCAGCCGCCCGGCTCGCCGCCTTCTGCGCGCCATCGTCTCGCCCGCATCACTCGGCGCGTTGGATGGCTAGCTGAGCTAACCGTCGACGATCCTCGTCGGGGTGCCCGAGAGTCTTCAATCCTTCAGCGGCCCTTGTATTTAGAGGCCCTAACCGTCAACGATGGGTCGCGCCGACGACTCCCGATTCGTGTCGGTGGGCGGGTCTACATTCGAACGCATGAGCGAATCAAATGGTGATCCCCACGCCGCGGCCGCGGCGGTCGACGCGATCACCCTGGCCACCCGCGAGGAGAACGCCGCCGGCGCCCGCCGACTCTCGGCGATCGGCGACCTGTGGGCGCTGCGGGCCCCCGACGACGACATCGAAAAACGATATTGGGCGATCGACGGCTATGCCGGCCTGGTGGTCGAGGTGGCCGCCGCACTCGGGGTGTCCCGCAAGCGGGCCCAAGCGCAGGTGGACCGGGCGGTGATGCTGCGCACCCGGCTACCCAAAGTCGCCGCCGTGTACGCGAAAGGGCTGATCGATGCGGTGCTGGTCGCGATGATCGTCGCCCGCACCGACCTGATCATCGACGACAACATCGCCGGGCAGGTCGACGCCGACCTCGCCGCCAAAATCGTGGCCTGGGGCCGGTTGTCGAAACCGAAAATGGAACAACGCATCGACGCCATCATCGCCGCGTCCGACCAAGCCGGCGTGCACCCGCCCAAACCCCCCTCACAAGCCCGCTACCTCGACATCCGCACCTGCGGCCCCGGCGCGGCGAGCATCTGCGGAACGGTCGACGCCGCAACCGCCGCGGTACTCGACGCCGCAATCGACAACCTCGCCAAGAGTGTGTGCCGCAACGATCCGCGCAGCCATGATCAACGCCGCGCCGCGGCCATCGACGCCCTCGCCCGCGGCGGCCGGTTGCGGTGCGAGTGCGGACAGGACGACTGCCCCGCCGCCGCCGCGGCCGCGGCCGAGCCGCTGGGCCCGACCGTCGGCCCCCGCCCGGTCATCCACGTCATCGCCACACCAGAGGCGCTCGACGGGCAGGCCCCGGGATTTCTGCCCGGCTACGGGCAGATCCCGGCCGAACAGGTCGCCCGCCTCGCCGAGGGGGCGATCATCCGCCAAGTGGACCTGCCACCGGATGCGGCCGAACCCCGCTACCGGCCCTCGGCCAAACTGGCCGAGTTCGTCCGCTGCCGGGACCTGACCTGCCGCTTCCCGGGCTGTGACCGGCCCGCGCAGGCCTGCGACCTCGACCACACCGTCCCCTACCCGGCCGGCCCGACGCACCCGTCGGACCTCAAATGCCTGTGCCGGTTCCACCACCTACTGAAAACATTCCACGGCTGGACCGACCACCAATACCCCGACGGCACCGTCGTGTGGGTCGCCCCCACCGGACACACCTACATCACCAAACCCGAAGGCGCCCAATGGTACCCACAACTGGCAACCCCCACCGGAACACCCACCATCACCGAACAACCGCCACGCACACCCGCCCGCGGCCACTGCATGCCCAAACGCAAACACGCCCGCGCCCAAGAACGCCAACAACTCATCAACCAAGTGCGCACAGCCAACGAAGAACGCATCGCCGAAATGTCCATGGCCACAGAGGAATTCGATGAGCCCGCACCCTTCTGAGGACGTAGCTACGGGCACCCCAGGAACTGGCAGGTCGCGTTGGTGTTCTCGCCCGCGACAGTGCGGTAGTGCGGGTGCCCGCCGTACCAGCCGTCTTCCGCGGTCATACCGACGACCTGGGGCGGATTCCCGCGGTGGACCAGGTTGTACCGATGGCAGGTCGTCCAGTCCCAGTCAACCTCGGTGAAGCCTCCTGGGACCGGCTGGCCCGGACACCAGGTACCCGAGGAGGGTTCGGCCTGGGCGGTGCCGGCGCTCAATCCGAAGGCTGCCAAGCTCATCCCGCCGGACAACAGTGCCGCCGCGGCCAGTCGTGCGATTCGTCGTGTCATTGGACTCAACCCTCTCTGTTGTTGGTCGACAGCATGCAGCCCGACGCTTGGCAGATTCTTGGCTTGCATCCACGGGGGCAGCCGAACACGACCCGGCACCAGTCCGGTCCCCGGGTCGGTTCGGCGCCCGCGGCTAAACCAGTTCCGGCACCCGCAGGTGAGCAAAGGCCACATCGAATTCGGCCTCGTCCAGCTCGGCCGCACCGGTTTCCTTCATGCGCATCTGCTTCATGGTGCGCGCCCCATCCCGGTTGCGCTCCATGGCTTCCCGGCTGTCGAACGTCGTGCAGGCCACGCCGCGGCCGGTGTTCCGATCAACCAGCAGGCTGGTGCTGCAGAAGCCCTCGAGGGCCTCGCTGTCGGGGACGATGTTCATCTTGAAGTGTTCGATAGCGGCGTCGGCATGAGCCGGATCGACATGCCCCCACGTGACGCGCGCACAGGCACCCTCGGGCATCTGTCGAACGCGGTGCAACAACGCGATATCCCACTCGTCGACGGTGGCGGCGCCGCCGAACATCTCGACTGCCTTTTCGCGGATCGGCCGAACTTGTTCGGCGAGAGCATTCATCGCATCCTCGGACTCCCAGGCGGTCACCGCGATGCACCGTCCGGACTGCCGGTCGGTGAGCAGCGACATACCGACGAACCCTTGGAGGCCTTGGAGTTTGGGCATCACTTCATCACGGAGATGAGCGACTCCCGCATCGATGTCCGAGGGTTGTGCGTGAATAGTGGTAGAGCGTGCGTACACGACCCACCCCCTCTATATCGGGGCAGCGCCCCAGCGGCGCCGCCGGTCCACCGATATACGTTCCTCCGATGTCCGGCGGGTGGCAATAGCCGATCGACACGGGTCTCGATATTGACGAGTGAGGACGAATTCCGTTCTGCGAGAACAGGAATTGACGACTAGCTTCGTTTTCCGCCCGGAAGGCGGTCAACGAGCCAGCCGAGCCGGGCCACCGTGGTGTCGAGCGGCTCCACGACTTCGGCGAGCCGCTTCAGGCTCGGCAGGGTCGCGGCAATGGAGTTGGCGCCGTAGGCGATCTTCTCGGCCGACGTGTCGATGCCGGCCGCGGCCTCGGTCAAGGTGGTGATCTGGCTGGCGATCAGTTCCGCATGCCGGTCGATGCCCGCTGCGCTCTCGCTCAGGGCGGCGATGTTGTCGGCGATGAACTGCGCCGATTTCCGGAGCTCGGCGACATCGTCCATCAATGCGAACACGGCTTGGACGAGGGTCCTCGGCCCGCGCTTCCGTTTGCCGGAGGAAGCCTCAGCTCCGTCTGCCTGCGCCATGACTCACGCCTTCCGTTCGACAGGAGCCCCCTTGTCCTTGGCCTCCTGCTGGTACTGCCGCAGCTCGGCTCGCACCGCTTCATCTAACGCGCGGTCAAGGCTAGCGTGGGCAGAACGGCGGGATACACGGCGCATGGCATCGATCAGATCGGCGGCCCAGGCAAGTTCGACGTCGTTGCTGGGATACCAGCCGGTCCCCCGCTGCCGGACCACCTCGGTGTGCCCGGCCCGGGTCATGGCCCGGGCCGCTTCGTCGAGCTTCTTGTCGACCGCGGTGGTGGTCTTGAGGATCGCCGCCAACGGCATCCCGCGGGAGATGAGCCTGGCGAAGTCGTCGATAACCCGCCGGTCAGGTACCAGGTAGGCATCCTTGTCGTCCGTCGGCTCGATGATCCGGCCGGCGACGAGCCGGCGCAGCGTCGCGCCGTCGAGGCGGCCCAGCTGCATCTCCAGCTCCTGGCGCGTCATGGTCTGCGCCTCGGGGTTCGACCACGGCGAGATCACCAGCTCCTCGAGCTCCGCCAGGTCCAGCACCTCGACGAGCCCCTCACCGCGCTGCAGGCCGGTGAGAAACTTCAAGATGTGCTTGACGGTGAAGCCCTCGCTGAGCAGCCGGACGATCGCCTGTAACTGGCGCAGGTGCCGATCGGTGTAGATCGCGACCCGGCCCCGGCGCTGAGGCCGGGGCAGCAGGCCGTTCTCCTGGTAGACGCGGACGTTCCGGGTTGTCGTCCCCGCTTCGCGCGCGAGGTCGTCGATCCGGTACTCAGCCACCAGCGGATTCTATGCGGTCAGGACCGACGCACCGCTGGTCTGCTCCGCGGTGATCTTGAAGTCGTGCAGATTGACCGCCTTCAACTGGTTGACGTACTGGGTGGCGAACCCGGGGAACATCGTCGCGTTGAAGCCGTCCTCGGTGAGGTACCAGCTCTGGCAGCCCGAGTTCCACGTGGTGGACTGCAGCCGCTGCTGGATGTCCTCGTTGTAGCGGGCCTGCACCTCGGGCCGCACGTCGAGCGACTTCCACCCGAACTGCAGCAGCTTGGAGATCGCCTCGACGATGTAGTCGATCTGCGCCTCCATGTACACCAGCGCGGAGCTGTGGCCGGGGCCGGAGTTGGGCCCGAAGGTGAAATACAGATTGGGGTAACCGGATACCGCGACGCTGCGGTAGGCGTACGCGCCCCGGCTCCATTCCGCGGCGAGCTCGCGGCCATCGATACCGACGACAGGGAACGGGGTACCGGCCTTGGACACCTCGAAACCGGTGGCGAACACGATGGCGTCGAACTGGTGCTCGATGCCTTCGACCGTCCGGATTCCCTTGGGCGACAACCGGGCGATGGGCCACGTGACAAGCTTGCAGTTGTCGGCCTGCAGCGCCGGGTAGTAGTCGGCGGTCATCAGCAGTCGCTTGCAACCGGCCGAGAAGTCCGGGGTGAGCTGACGGCGCAGCCACGGATCCTTCACCTGCAGGCGCAGATTCGCGAGGCTCAGTGCTTCGACGACCCGGGTGAACGGGCTGTCCCACACCACGCCGAGCGCCACCGACTCATGGCCCCAGAACCACGCCGAGCGGGCGAGCTTCTCGGCGAACGGCACGTCCTTGTAAATCCGCTTCAGCCACCCCGAGGTCGAACTGTTGACGCGCGGGATCACCCAGCCCGGCGTGCGCTGGAACACCTTGACCGACTTGGCGACCTTGACCAGTTCGGGGACGATCTGCACGCCACTGGCGCCGGTGCCGATGACCGCGACCTTCTTGCCGGTGAAGTCGTAGTCGTGATCCCAACGGGCACTGTGGATCTTCTGGCCCTCGTAGTCCTCGATGCCCGGAATCTTCGGGAAGCTGACATTCGCCAGCGGTCCCGAGGCGACGATGACGGTACGTGCCTGAACCGGTTCGCGACCCTCGAAGTTGACGGTCCACTCCCCCGCCACCTCGTCGTACTCCACACCGGTGACGTTGTGGCCGAAACGGATATGCGGTGCGATACCGAACGACTCGACCATGCTGTCGATGTACCCGAGGATCTCGTTGCTACCGGAGTAGGTGTGTGACCAGTCCGGGTTCGGCGCGAAGCTGTAGGAGTACAGGCGCGACGGGATGTCGCACGCCGCACCGGGATACGTGTTGTCACGCCAGGTGCCGCCGACGCGCGTACCGCGTTCGAAGATCTCGAAATCGGTGATGCCCTGGTCTTTGAGCCTGATGGCGGCGCCGATGCCGGCGAAGCCGGCGCCGATGATGGCTACAGAAAGAGTCATGATTTGTGTCTCCTAGGCGACCGGCTCGTAGGTCATCTCGTCCGACCAGCTCGGCGTGTACCGCACCAGTGGCATCGGGATGGCGCCGGTGACGACCACCAGCGAGTCGGCCAGCCAGTGGTACTTCGACGTGCGGTCGATGACCTTCTTGGCGTGCCATGAGACGAACCGGTACATCGGCACCCGGCGTGCGAAAGCGCTGCGCTCACCGACGCTTTGGAAGCGGCGCATCGCCTGGTACAGGCGCTCTTCGTTGACGCCCATGGCCACGATGTTGTCGCGCATCTTGTTCAACAGGGGGAAGTAGCTCAGCGTGCCGACGACCAGTGCCGGGTTCATCCAGCTACCGACGAAGTCGACGGCCAGCTTGCGCATGCCCGCGTGGCCGATGATGTCCATCACCTCGAAATCGACTGCCAAGTGGCGGGATTCGTCGGAGTTGATGCGCTTGAAGACCTCTTGCGCCACCGGATCCTTGACCTCATCGGTGATGAATTTGATCAGTGCGCCGTCCAGCGCCACCTCCAGCATGGGGATGACGGTGCCCAAAATCGACAGCGACATGCCGTCGGAGAACTTGTCGAGCCAGGTGATCACCAGCTGCACGTTGACGCTCGGCGGCGGCACCTCGTCGTTCTCGAGCATGCCCCAGCGCCGCATCAGCGCCAGCTCGGCGTTGGCGTGCTTCTGCTCCTCGGCGTGGAAGTGCTCGTAGATGCTCTTGAGCGTCGGGGTCGGCGCCTTCTTGGCCAGCGCGGCGAAGCCACGGGCGCCCACGTTCTCGATCCACATCAGGTCGGTCATGAACGGCTTGAGCTTGGCCCACAGTTCGGGCTCGATCAGCTCGGCACCCGGTGCGTCCCAGTCGATGTCGGCCAGGGCCCACTGCTTGTCCTTGATCCGCTGCAGCATCTCGTCGAGATCCATTGCCATGATGGGTTCCTTTCAGTCCTTGGGAAGTACGCGTCCGAATAGTCCGGCACCGCGGACGTACAGGGCGGGGAAGTGTCGCTTGAGGTGCCAGATAACGGTGGCGTCGAGTTGCGGCACCACGTAGAGCCGGCCGCCGTCGTGCGCGTCCAGGGTGCGGGCGGCGACGTTGTCGGCCGACAGACCGGTCCAGCGAGCAAGTTGTTGGCTCAGGCTCATCGAACTCGGGGTGATGCGACCGTCGGTGAAGACGTTGGTTTTCACGAAGGTCGGGCACAGTACAGTGACGGCGACATCGGTGCCGTCGAGTTCAGCGGCCAGGGTTTCCGACAGCGACATCACGCCGGCCTTGGACACGTTGTAGGCCGCCATCGACGGCGCAGCGGCGAATCCGGCCGCCGAGGCCACGTTGATGATGCCGCCCCGGCCGGCTTCGCGTAGCAGCGGTGTGAAGACCTCGCAGCCGTACACCACGCCCCACAGGTTGATGCCGAGCGCCCAGTCCCAGTCCTCGAAGCCGATGTCACCCACCGGTTTTCCGCCGATGCCGACGCCCGCATTGTTGATGACCAGTGTCGGTGCGCCACCGAAGATCTCCTGCGCCTGCTTGGCCAGCAGCTCGATGGCGGTGCGGTCGGCGACGTCGCACTGCACGGCGTGCCCCTTGCCCGTCGGCAGCTGGTCGATCAGCGCGACGGTCTCTTTGGCGCGCTCCAGGCTGATGTCCGCACAGATGATCTCGCCGCCCCGGCGCGCGAGCTCGAGCGCGAACGACCGGCCGATGCCGCTGCCGGCGCCGGTGACCACCGCCTTCGCTTTGTCCGAGCGACGTTGCCCGCGAAAGACATTCAGGATCGCGTCGATGCCGATCATCAGCACACCTCTTCGAGCTCGTTGGATCGCTTGTAGGCAGCGGCGATGAAGGCCGCGGCGCGGCGCAGTGCCGGGCCGGCTTCGGGCGCCAGATGCGGCAGGGCCTGGAACACGTGCACCATGCCGGGCCAGACCTCGAGCGTGCTGGCGCCACCGCCACGGCGGAGTTCGGCGTCGAGGTAGCGGGCGTCGGCGCGCAGCATCTCGAAACCACCGACCTGAATCAGCATGGGCGGCAACTGCTCTGCCTTCGCGAAGTCGAGCCGCAGGCGCGGATCGGCCAGGTTCTGTCCTTGCGTGTACAGCCCGACCATGCGCGCGGCCGCGGTGGCAGACATCGCCGGATCACGGTACGACGCCTTCTCCTGTTCGAGCGCGAGCCCGAGCGTCACGTCGATCAACGGCGAGAACAGCACCACGCCGGCGGGCCGAAAGTCCGGGTCGCCGGCGTGCGCCAGCAGCATGTCGCAGGTCAGGTGACCGCCGGCAGAGTCGGCGCCCATCACGATGTCCGAGGCCGCATAGCCTTCCGACAGCAGCCACCGGTACCCGGCTTCGACGTCCTCGGCCGCCGTCGGGAAGCGGTGCTCGGGTGCCAGCCGGTAGTCCACGACGAACATCGGCAGTCCGGTTGCCTCGGACAACCGGGCCACGAGCTTGCGGTGGGTGCGTGCCGAGCAGATGACGTAGGCGCTGCCGTGCACGTAGTAACCGGCGCGGCGGCCGAACTCGACGCCCGGGCCGAGAACCCACTCGCCCCGCAGGTTCGGCGTGCGGACCGGGACGATCCTGGTGCCGTCGGGCATCGAGCCGAAGGTCTCCATGATGGTGGCGATCAGCCCGCGCCCGAACCAGACACCTGGGGTGTTCATCGGGATGACGCTGGTCAGATTGCCAAGGGTCCAGCGGGTCACCGTGGCCGAGAGCGCGGCGCGCAGCGTTGCGCGCGTGGGTACTTCGGGCAGCGTTGCCCGATCAGTTTCCGTCACGGCAACTAGGTCATCATTAACTGTGCCATTTGTCAATGGCACAGTTAACGACGACAATCTGACCTGGTCCCACGACGGAAGGCATTTCATGACCGCATCGACAGCGTCCAGGTCACACGAGTTGACCGTGGTCGAGGTGATCACCGAGACCCCCGACGCCGTGTCGCTGGTCCTGACGGCCGCGCACGACGCCCGTGAGCAGTTCGCCTACCAGGCCGGCCAGTTCCTGACCCTGCGCATCCCGGCACACAGTGGCGCCGTCTCGCGGTGCTATTCGCTGTCGAGCAGTCCGGCCGCCGACGAGCACCTGAAGGTGACCGTGAAGCGCACCGCGGGAGGCCTCGCATCCAACTGGCTGTGCGACCATGCCGAGGCCGGTATGACACTGGAATCCCTCACGCCCGCAGGCGCTTTCACGGTCCGTCCGGCAGACAGCGAGCTGGTCTTCGTCGCCGCCGGCAGTGGCATCACCCCGGTCATCTCGATGATCCGCGCCGAACTGCTGCAGTCCGGCCGCCGGGTGACACTCGTCTACGCCAACCGCGACCGCGAGTCGGTCATCTTCGACGCCGAGTTGGCGGAACTGCTTGCGGCACATGCCGACCGGCTGACGGTCGCACACTGGCTCGAGTCGGAGTCCAGCCTGCCCACTCCGGCCGGCCTGCGCTCCTTGCTGCCCTCGACACCCGCAGCCGATACCGCCGCCTACCTGTGCGGCCCAGCCGCATTCATGGACGTGGCCGCGGCCGCCCTGCACGACGCCGGCGTCGCCTGTGAGCACGTGCACCGCGAGGTCTTCGTCTCACTGACCACGGATGCTTTCGCCGCGCCGGAGCCGGCGACCCGTTCGGCCGCAGCCTCCGACGCGGTGACCGCGACCGTCGAGATCGACGGCGATACCCACGAGATCAGCTGGCCCAAGAGCGAAGTGCTGCTCGACACCCTGCTGAGCCGAGGTATCGACGCACCCTACGCCTGCCGCGAAGGCAACTGCGGCGCCTGCGCGTACACGCTGCGCGAAGGCCAGGTGAGCATGCGGATCAACGACACCCTCGACGACTACGAACTCGGCATCGGCGTCCGGCTGGCGTGCCAGTCGATACCCGAATCCGACCATCTGACAGCTGTTTTCGACCGCTGACCGGCCGTCACGCCGCGTTGTCGGCGCCGGGCTCGGTGGCGTAGGTACCGGGGTTGAACATCGACGCCACCGCACCCAGCAGCATCATGACCGCCGCCGCGCCGAACACCACGACCAGGCCGGAGTGGAACGGCTCGGTGATGAGCTGCGGGAAGAAGCTCTGACCCGTCAGGGTGGCGGCATCGACGCCCGGCTGTTGCAGCGTGTGGAACGGAGCCAGCAGCTCGCCCACCGGGTTGTAGCCGAGGAAGGCCGCGAACAGGCTGCCCACCGGCGGCAGTTCGGCCACCTGCTGCGCGACGTCGGCCGAAACCCCTTGCTGCTGCAGACCACTGGACAACGCGGTCGGCAAGGTGCCGGCCAGCCCGACGACCATGAGCGAGAAGAAGATGCCGATCGACAGCGAGCTGCCGGCGTTGAAGAACGTCGACCGCACACCCGACGCAGCGCCGCGCTGCGCCGCCGGCACGCTCGACATGATCGCCGCGGTGTTCGGCGCGGTGAAGATGCCGCCGCCGACGCCGTTGAGGAACACCAGCAGGGCGAATTCCCAGTACGCGAAATTGACCGGAATCAGCAGCAGCGCAACGAAGGTCACCGCCATCAGCAGCATGCCGCCGACCGCCAGTGGCCGCGCGCCAAAGCGGTCGGACAGGCTGCCGGCGACGGGTGCCGCCACCAGGAAGCCGATGGTCGCCGGCAGCAGGTAGATGCCCGCCCACAGCGGCGTCGATTCGAAGTCGTAGCCGTGCAACGGCAGCCAGATGCCCTGCAGCCAGATGATGAGCATGAACTGGAGGCCACCGCGGCCCACCGACGACAGCAGCCCGGCCAGGTTGCCCATGCCGAAGGTCGCCGACTTGAACAGCCGCATGTCGACCATCGGCGACTCGACCTTGAGCTCGATGATGCAGAACACCACCAACAGCAGCAGACCCACACAGATGGAGCCGAGGACGGCAGGGCTGCCCCAGCCCGTCGGCGAATCACCGTACGGCTGAATGCCATACGTGATGCCGAGCAGCAGAACCGTCAGGCCGAGGCCGAATGTCACGGTGCCGGCCCAGTCCAGCTTGCCGGGCGACCGGGTACCCAGCTCACGCAGCGAGCGGTAGCTCCAGATGGCGCCGATCACGCCGATCGGGATGCCGACCCAGAACACGGCCTTCCACTCCCATTCCGAGAGGAAACCGCCGATCAGCAGACCGAGGAACGATCCGGCCACCGCGGCCACCATGTTCACGCCGAGGGCCATGCCGCGCTGGTTGGCCGGGAAGGCGTCGGTCAGGATCGCCGACGACGACGCCATCAACATCGCGCCGCCGACACCCTGGATCACCCGCCAGGCGATGAGCCAGATCGCACCGCCACCGAGATGGAACGGATCGAACGACAGCGCGACGGCCGCCAGCGTGAAGATGACGAAACCCAGGTTGTAGATGCGGACCCGGCCGTACATGTCCCCGAGCCGGCCGAACGGCACCACGAGCACGGCCGTCACCACGAGGTAGCCCATCAGCATCCACAGCAGGTAGCTGACGTTGCTCGGCGCCAGCGGGTTCAGCCCGATACCCCGGAAGATCGCCGGTAGTGAGATCAGCACGATCGAGGCGTTGATCGTGGCCAGCAGTGTGCCCAGCGTGGTGTTGGCCAGCACGACCCACTTGTAGCGGGGGTGGTCGTGGTCCATCTGGACGCGTCGGCGCGCGGTTGCCGCGAGCGCGGTGTCGCGCGGCCCGGTGAGCTCGGTGTCAGTCGTCATCAGTCGGTTTCGCTCCAATATCAGAAAAACATATGTTAGCTATACAAACGACCTCGTGACAATTCGATTCCCGGCTGAGGCACCCTTGCCTTCCCACGACGATCGACTACGGTGAACAACGTCCGCGCGGGAGCGCACACCTTGGTGCGCTGAGAGGACGGCTGAATGGCGCCGTCGACCGTATGAACCTGACCGGGTAATGCCGGCGTAGGGAGTAAGCAGATGACTGCAATTGCTGTATTCAACGACCTTTCCTGCGGCCCGATCCAGGGCAGCACCAAGGTTTACCGGGAGCTTCCCGACGGCGGAAAGGTCCCGTTCCGACGGGTCAACCTGACCACCGGCGACCACCTCGACCTGTACGACACCTCGGGTCCGTACACCGACGAGACCGCCACCATCGACCTCGAGAAGGGCCTGCCCGCCCGCCCCGGCGTCGTCAAGGACCGCGGCACCCAGCTGCAGCGCGCCCGCAACGGCGAGATCACCGCGGAGATGGCGTTCATCGCCGAGCGCGAGGGCGTGCCGGCCGAGCTGGTCCGCGACGAGGTCGCCATCGGCCGCGCCATCATTCCGGCCAACCACAACCACCCCGAGCTCGAGCCGATGATCATCGGCAAGGCCTTCGCGGTGAAGGTCAACGCCAACATCGGCAACTCGGCCGTCACGTCGTCGATCTCCGAAGAGGTCGACAAGATGGTGTGGGCCACCCGCTGGGGCGCCGACACCATCATGGATCTGTCCACCGGCAAGGACATCCACATGACGCGCGAGTGGATCCTGCGCAACTCCCCCGTCCCGGTCGGCACCGTGCCGATCTATCAGGCGCTGGAGAAGGTCAACGGCGATCCCACCAAGTTGACCTGGGAGCTGTACCGCGACACCGTCATCGAGCAGTGCGAGCAGGGCGTCGACTACATGACGGTGCACGCCGGCGTGCTGCTGCGCTACATCCCGCTGACGGTCAAGCGCGTCACCGGCATCGTGTCGCGCGGCGGCTCGATCATGGCGGCGTGGTGCCTGGCGCACCACCAGGAATCGTTCCTGTACACGCACTTCGAAGAGCTCTGCGAAATCTTGCAGCGCTACGACGTCACCTTCTCCCTCGGTGACGGTCTGCGTCCCGGCTCGATCGCCGACGCCAACGACGAGGCCCAGTTCGCCGAGCTGCGCACCCTGGGCGAGCTCACCAAGATCGCCAAATCGCATGGCGTGCAGGTGATGATCGAGGGCCCGGGCCACGTCCCGATGCACAAGATCGTCGAGAACGTCCGCCTGGAAGAGGAACTCTGCGAAGAGGCCCCGTTCTACACGCTGGGCCCGCTGGCCACCGACATCGCACCGGCGTACGACCACATCACCTCCGCCATCGGCGCGGCGATCATCGCGCAGGCCGGTACCGCGATGCTCTGCTACGTCACCCCCAAGGAACACCTGGGTCTGCCCAACCGCAAGGACGTCAAGGACGGGGTCATCGCGTACAAGATCGCCGCGCACGCCGCCGACCTGGCCAAGGGCCACCCCGGCGCGCAGGACCGCGACAACGCATTGAGCCAGGCCCGCTTCGAGTTCCGCTGGCACGACCAGTTCGCGCTGTCGCTCGACCCGGACACCGCCCGCGAGTACCACGACGAGACGCTGCCCGCCGAGCCCGCCAAGACCGCGCACTTCTGCTCGATGTGCGGCCCGAAGTTCTGCTCGATGCGCATCACGCAGGACATCCGCGACGCCTACCCGGACGGGGTCGCCCCCGATTTCGCGGACGAGATCGCGCAGGGCATGGCGGAGAAATCCCAGGAGTTCGCCGACCACGGCAACCGGGTGTATCTACCCTTGGCTCCGTGAGCTTTCTACCTTTGACCCCGCCGGGCGAAACGCCGCTGCGGGTGATGACCATCGCCGGCTCGGATTCCGGCGGCGGCGCCGGAATCCAGGCCGACCTGCGTACCTTCGCGATGCTCGGCGTGCATGGATGCGTCGCCGTCGCCGCGGTGACGGTGCAGAACTCGGTGGGGGTCAAGGGTTTTCACGAGCTGCCACTCGACATCATCAGCGGGCAGATCACCGCGGTGGCCGACGACATCGGCATCCAGGCGGCCAAGACCGGCATGCTGGCCTCGGCCGAGATCATCGGTGCGGTCGCGGACACCTGGCAGAGTCTCGACGGTGACATCCCGCTGGTCGTCGACCCGGTGTGCGCGTCGATGCACGGCGACCCGCTGCTGCACCCCAGCGCGCTGAATTCGGTTCGCACGCAGCTGTTTCCGATTGCCACGCTGGTCACCCCGAACCTCGACGAGGTCCGGTTGATCACCGGCATCGACGTGGTGGATGCGGCGACGCAACGCGATGCCGCCAAGGCGTTGTACGACCTGGGCCCGAAGTGGGCCCTGGTCAAGGGCGGCCACCTGCGGTCCAGCGATCACAGCCCGGACCTGCTGTACGACGGCAACGAGTTCTACGAATTCACCACCGAGCGCATCGACACCGGCCATGACCACGGCGCCGGTGACACCCTCGCCGCGTCCACGGCCTGCGCACTGGCGCATGGCTTTTCGGTGCCTGACGCGGTGGCGTTCGGCAAGAGCTGGGTGACCGAATGCCTGCGGGCGGCCTACCCGCTGGGCCGCGGCCACGGTCCGGTCAACGCACTCTTCCGGTTGGCGGATGAGCGCTCGCGCGAAGACGATCGGGCCTGAGCGTGAGCCTCGAGGACATCGCGGGCATCGCGCACGAACCCGACGGCACTCCGACGGGCGTCGTGCTGCTGACGCACGGCGCGGGCGGTAACCGCGACGCCCCACTCATCATCCGGCTCTGCGACGAATGGGCGCGCCACGGCTGGCTCGCGATCCGCTACAACCTGCCCTACCGGCGCCGCCGTCCGAAGGGTCCGCCGTCCAACTCGGCGGCATCGGACCAGCAGGGCATCGTCGAGGCCATCGAGCTGGCGCACACACTGACCGATGGACCGGTGATCGCCGGCGGCCACTCCTACGGTGGCCGGATGACGTCGATGGTCGCGGCGCAGGGCGCCGACCTGGCGGCGCTGACGCTGTTCTCCTATCCCCTGCACCCACCCGGCAAGCCCGAGCGGGCACGCACCGAGCACCTCGGCCAGATCAAGGTCCCGACGGTGTTCACCCACGGCACGGCCGACCCGTTCGGGAGCATCGACGAGCTGACGGCCGCAGCCCAGCTGATCCCGGCGCCCACCGAGCTCATCGAGATCACCGGGGCCCGCCATGACCTGGGCTCCAAGACCCTGGACGTCCCCGCGCTGGCGGTCGCCGCGGCTCTTGTGTTCGTGGCGCGAAGCGGTACCTGAGGTACCGTCTGGATATGACGACGCAGCAGTTCGACGCGGTCATCGTCGGCGCAGGATTCGCCGGTATCGGTGCGGCCATCCAGCTCAAACGCCTCGGGATCGAGAACTTCACGATCCTGGAGCGCGAGGACGACCTCGGCGGCACCTGGTACGTCAACCACTATCCAGGGCTCGCGGTCGACGTGCCCACCACCACGTACTCGTACTTCTTCGAGCCCAACCCGAACTGGTCGCGGCTGTTCACACCGGGCCCGGAGATCAAGCGCTACGCCGACGACGTCGCGGCCAAGTACGACGTGCGGCGGCACATCCGGTTCAACGTCGTCGTCAACGGCGCCCGCTGGGATGAGGAGGCGTCGCTGTGGCGCGTCAACATCGCCGACGGTGAGACTCTCAGCGCCCGCTACCTGATCACCGCCACCGGCTTCCTGTCGCAGCCCAACATCCCGGCGATTCCCGGCATCGAGAGCTTCGAAGGTCGCGTCATCCACACCACCGACTGGGATGACGACTACGACCCGGCGGGCAAGCGCGTTGCCGTCATCGGCACCGGCGCCACCGCGGTGCAGCTGATTCCCGAGCTGGCCAAGACCGCCGCCGACCTGACGGTATTCCAGCGCACGCCGATCTGGGTGGTACCCAAGATCGACCCGCGCTTCGGCGCCCGCGCCAAGAAGATGTTCGCCCGGTTCCCATTGACGCAGCGCGTGCTGCGCTGGCTCACCGACTCGATCTACGAGGTGATGGTGTCGGTCGGGGTCCGGCATTACGGCATGTTCCGCGGCCGCTTCAACATCTCGGCCTCCGACCTGTCGAAGATGCACCGGTTCTTCGTCATCCGCGACAAGGACCTGCGGCGCCGACTGACCCCGGACTACGACTTCGGTTGCAAGCGGCCGACTTTCAGCAACGGCTACTACCAGGCCTTCAACCGCCCCAACGTGCACCTGCAGGACGCCGGCATCGACCGGATCGAGGCCGACGGCATCCTGGGCAACGACGGTGTCAAGGTCGAGATCGACACCCTGGTGCTCGCAACCGGTTTCGACCTGTGGGAGGCCAACTTCCCGGCCATCGAGGTGATCGGCCGCGAGGGCCGCGATCTCGGAAAGTGGTGGCGCGAAACGCGTTTCCAGGCCTACCAGGGCGTGTCGATGCCGTACTTCCCGAACTACCTGAGCCTGGCGAGCCCGTACGCCTTCCTGGGGTTGAACTTCTTCAACACCATGGAGTACCAGATGCGGCTGATGGACCGGCTTTTCACCGAGGTCAAGGCGCGCGGTGCGACGACATTCGAGGTCACCGAGGAAGCCAACACGGCGTTCCTCGACCGGATGACCGAACTGCTCGGCGACTCGCTGTTCACCCTCGGCAACTGCGCCAGCGCGCACTCGTACTATTTCAATCCCGCGGGTGAGCCCACGCTGCTGCGCCCGTCATCGACCGAGACGGCGATTCGGGAAGCTTCCGAATTTCCGTTGAGCGACTACAAGATTTCGTGATCAGAGAGGACCACAGGTGACCGACGCCGCTGAGAACACCGCTGGAAAGAAGGGCCTGCTGGCCGGGATCGGCCTCGCGCTGGCCGGGCTGGCACACTTCGTCAAGCCCGACCTGTTCAGGGGCATCGTCACGATGGCGTTCCCGAGCGACATCGACAAGCACCTGCAGATCAACGGGTCCATCGAGACGGCGCTCGGCGTCGGCCTGATCGTGCCGCAGACCCGCAAGCTCGCGACCATCGGCGTGATCGGGTACGGCCTCTACCTGGCCGCCAACGTCTTCCGCAACCGCTAGACGGGGATTTGTGCACGATTTTCCGCGGTGACCGCGGAAAATCGTGCACGAATCCCGATCTACGCGCGGGCCGGCAGGTGCTTGGACCAGCCTGCCGCACAGATCACGGTGCACACTGCCGCCAGTAGGCCGACGACGGTGAGCATCGCCGGGTAGCTGACGTAGTGGGCCAGCGCGGCGAGCACCGCGGGCAGCAGGAAGCCGACGTACGCCAGCGAGTAGTACACGCCAGACACCCCGGCCAATTCGTGGGGTTCGGCGATGCGCTGAATCTCCAGCAGCCCGGACACGATGGCGATGCCGTACGCACTGCCCAGCAGCATGGCCACCAGCACCGCGATGGCCGGCGAGCGCGTGACCGCCGTGGCGACCGCGGCGAACACCCCGGCCGACATCAGCACCATCGACACCACCACCGCGCGGGCGCTGGAATGGTCGTCCAACCGCCTCGCGACCGGCTGCACCAGCACGCCACAGGCCAGCGTCAGCACCGTCAGACCCGCGGTGTACAGCAGCGCCCAGGAGCCCAGCCGGTCGGCCACCAGAGCCGGCACGATGGCGTATGCGATGGCCGCCGAACCGAAAACCCACGGCGCCATCGGGGCCACGACGCGGACGAAGCGGCGGTGCGTGGCGGCCGGAACCCGCAACTGGGACAACAGGTCTCCACTGACCCGGGCACCCCGGGTCTCGACCGTCCGCGTCAGCACCAGCCACAGCGCCGGCACGCACAGCGCGGCCTGCACCAGGTACGTCAGTGTCAACGGCAGCGGCGCGAACTGCGCCAGCAGGCCCGAGCACAAGGGTCCGATCGCCAGCCCCAGCGACAGCCAGATCGAGGCCCGGCGGGCGCCGGCCCCCGTCGCTGCGGTGTCGTACGGCGGTGCGGACAGCTCCGCGATCCAGGTCGAACCAACGGCCATCGCGACACCCACGCTCAGCCCACAGAGCAGCCGGCCGACGAAAAGCGCTGGGAATCCGCCCAATTCACCGGTCGCGAGGATCAGGCTGCCGAGCGCCGAGCTGATCAGCCCCGCGACCATCAGCGGGCGCCGGCCGTACCGGTTCGACATGGCCGCAGCGACCAGCAGCCCGGGGATCAGGCCCAGCACGTAGGCGCCCAGCAGGACATCGACGTCCACGCGGGAGTATCCGGCGCGGTGCACGTATTCGATCAGCATCGGGGTGAATTGGTTTCCGCCCCAACCGATGCAGAAGACGCCGGCGGCGACGGCGAGCCATGGCTTCACACGGGCGCGGCTCATCGCAGCACCACCTCGTACGTCGACTCGAGGTGCGCCAGCAGGCGGGCGTCGAACGCCGTCGCGTCGCGGACGTCGATGGCCTGGGCCAGCTCGGCGTGTTCGGCGATGAGCCGTTCGACGAGCGTCTGGTCGGCCTGCACGGCGTCGGCCATCATGCGGCGTTGCCGGTCGCCCAACGAGCCGTAGAACCGCTGCGCGATGCAGTTGCCGGCGGAGTCCACGATGTGCCGGTGGAAGGCGTCGTCGAGCTCGGCGAAGCGCGCCAGATCGGTGGCCGCGCCACGCTGCTGGTCGATCAGCCGGGCGAGTTCGGCAGCCACTGCCTGCGCGGTGGCCTCAGAACGGCAGAGGCGGCGCACAGCACTGCCCTCCAGCGCCAGGCGCATCTCGAGCAGGTCGGTGGCTTCCCGCGGCGAGATCGGGACGACGACCGCGCCTCGCCGGGGCAGCAGATCCAGCAGGTCTTCGGCCGCCAGCCGCAGGAAGGCCTCGTGCACCGGGGTCCGGCTCACGCCGAGTTCCGCCGCGACCGCGACCTCGCTCAGCAGCTGCCCGCCCTTGACCGCGCCGACCAGGATCTTGCTCTTGGTGTCACGGTAGGCGCGCTCGCTGGCGGGAGTCTGATCAATGGCCACGGGACGACAGTAGCAACTTGCATGCAAGCTTGCATACAAGCAGTGACGGACCTAACTCAGGGCCTGATCAGTGCTGCTGCGGCCCGAAGTTGTTGAAGCCGCCGCGCTCGCGCGGCTGCGGCTGGTAGACCGTCGAGGTCTGCACCGACGTCGACGTTTCCGTCGAGGTCTGCACCGACGTCGAGGTCTCGGTCTGCGTCTGGGTCTCGGTCTGGGTGGCCGTCTCGGTGTTGGTCACCGTCTCCGGAGCGGGCGCCGGCGCCTGCTGCTGACCGCCGCCCGCGCTACCGCCGCCACCACCGCCGTGGTGCTGCTTGGCCGTCGTCGTGGTGGTCGTGGTGCTCGACGGGGTGACTGTCACGGTGGCCGGCGCGTTGTTGCCCTGCGAACCACAGGCGACGGTCAGCCCGCCCATGGCCACGACAGTCACGGTGCCGGCAACGGCCGACCAACGGCGATAGGTGCTTTTCATGGGCACCATTACTAACCCGGCAACCTGGCAACCGGACTCACAGGAACGGCGACTCCAGTTATGCAGTAGCTGTGAAACTCGGCTACTTGCCTGCTTGCCGGTGTCGTTCGTCGTGCAACGGCACACCGTTGGGGCCCGTCAGCGACTGCGCGTACGTGCCGACCGCAAACGCGACGGTGGGTCCGGTCACGGCCAGCGCCGCGCGGTTCAGCTGCTCGACGGTATCGCCCTTCGGCCCGTACCCGGGATCGAAAGCGGCGCCCGCCTGTCCGCCCCACAAGCGCGCCTGGATCGGTGATTTCCGCTGCGACGTGCCGGTCGAGATGCCGCCGACCGGAATCCCGGCGGTGAGGAACGGACCGTAGCCACTGCCCAGATCCATCGTCATGTCGGCGGGCCGCTTGCCGGCGAGATACAGATATCCGGCCAGCGTGCGCTCGAGCCCGGCCGACCCGGCGGGCACCGCGTCAAGCGGGATCTCAGGGTTCGCCTGGCCGGACTGGTCGCCGTCGAACGTGAAGAACCCGGCGTTGGGTGAACCGAGGATGTCGAAATCCAGATACAGCGCAATGTCATTCAGCGGTTCGGCAGCCAACCCGCGCACGTACTTGGTGGCGCCTTCCTGACCCACGGCGCCCGAACCCCAGAACGTGAACCGCACCGCGTTCTCGATCTTCGGCGAGCCGCCCAGCGCTGCGGCCGTCTCCAGCAGTGCCGACACCCCGGTTGCCGCGTCATTGATGCCCGCGCTCGTCGGCGCGCTGTCGAGGTGCGCGCCCGCCAGCACGACGCTGTGCTGGTCGCCGGTCTTGGTCTGAGCCAAGACGTTTCGCGATTTCACACCGGTGTTCTTGGCGTCGAGGGTGAGCTTCACCGGGCTGTTGGTTTTCAGCAGTACGGCATCGGCGTCCTTGCCGATGATGCCCACCGGCGTGTTGAGGTGTTCGTAGTAGCCGGGGCTGAACAGCCCGCGCGGGGCGCCGTTCGCGCTGGGCGGGCTGACCACCAGCACCGCGACCGCGCCGCGGGCCACCGCCGCATTCTGCTTGTCGACCACCGAGCACACCGCGTCGTCGACCACCGCGATGGCTCCCCGCAGGTTGAGGGTGCCGTAATCGTCCGGAGCGCAACCGGCCGGCTTGACAGGGTGCAACGTCGGCGCGGTCAGGCCGCCGGGCGCCGTGGACGTCAACAGCGAGGCCTGCACGACCCCCCACCGACGGCCACCGACGTCGAGCACCGGATTGCCGGGGGCACCGCGTTCCACGCGCACATACTCGGGGGTCTGCACGTCGAACCCTTTGTCCCGCAGCAGGTTCGCGACGTAGTCGACGCTGGCCTGGTAGCCGGGGGTGCCGTCGGCGCGGGTGCCCTTGTTCTCCGCCGCGATGGCGGCGAACTTCCTCAGATGCGTGTAGATGCCGTCGGTGCCCACCCTGCCGGCCAGATCGCGCGCGAGATCAGGCGCGGGCGGCGGCGGTGGGGCCGGTGGCTGCGGCGGTGGTGCACACGACGCCAGAACAGCGGTCAGCAGCCCGGCGGCCAGTGCCCGCCTCATGATGCCGAGACCACGTGCCGGGTCCGGTCATCGCGGACCGGAACGCCGTTGCGGCCACTCAAATCCTGGGCGTACCGCCCCACCCCGAAAGCCACTCCACGACCCATGATGTCCATTGCCGTGCGGTTGATGTGCGCCAAGTCGTCCGTCTTCTTGTGGTAGTTGGAGTCGAAAGGTTTTCCGGCGGTGCCGCCCCACAGCCGGGCCTGCTCGTCGTTCATGTTTTCCTCGTCGCCGGTGCCCAACCCACCCGCCGGGATACCGGCCTTGGTGAAGGCGTCGTAGTCCGACCGTCCGTTGAACGGGTAGTCCTGAGGCGGCTTACCGGCATCGGACAGATACGCCGTGAAGGTGCGATCGATTCCCGCCGAGCCCTCCGGGATACGCGGCACCAGGTCGTCGGCCAGCGGCGGGCCGGACAGGTTGCCGTCGTAACTGAAATAGCCGGCGTTCTCCGAGGCCAGCATGTCGAAATTCAGATACAGCGCAATGTCTTTGAGCGCCTCGACGTCGAGGGATTCGATGTATCGGTCAGAGCCGATCGTGCCCTCCTCCTCGGCGCCCCAGAACGCGAACCGCACCGCGTTCGCGATCTGCGGGGCGCTGCCCAGCTGCAATGCCGTCTCCAGGACCGCGGTCACGCCGGAGCCGTTGTCGTTGATCCCCGGCCCTTCCTTGACGCTGTCCAGATGTGCACCGACCATCACGACGTCATGCTCGGACCCGGTCTTGGTCTGGGCTATCACGTTGCGGGTGTGCTCAACCCGCACACCGGCGTCCAGCTTGAGGGACACCGGCCCCGGGGCGGCCCGCAGCCGAGCCCCGGCCGCCTTCGAGATCAGTACCGCGGGAATTCTCACCGTCGCCTTGGCGCCCAGGGTGCCGCCCCGCGCGGGGACGCCCGCGTCGTCGACGTCGTCCTTGTTGTCGGCCACCACCAACGCGACGGCGCCGTGCACTGCCGCGGTCGCCTCCTTCACCGCGAAGGGGCACGTGCCACGGTCCACCAGCGCGACCGCGCCCTTGATCGGCAGGCCGTCGTAATCGGCACTGTTGCAGCCTGATGCGGGACCGCCTTTGACCGGCACCAGCGGTGCGGTGAGACCGGGGGTGCCGACCGAATACTCCAGCGCCCGCGCCGGTATCCGGGTGCCGGCCACGGTCAGTTCAGGCGTGTTGTTGTACGCCACCTTGACTTCCATATCCGGAGTGACGACGTCGAAACCCTTGGCGCGCAGCGCATTCGCGACGTAGTCCACGCTCGCGTCGTAACCAGGTGTGCCGAACGCCCGGTTCCCACCGTGAGCGTCGGCGATGGCCTGCAGCTTGGCCAGGTGACCGGTCGTCGCCTCGACCGTCACGCTCTTGGACAGCTCGCCGGCGAAGTCATCGGCCGTAGGCTCCGATCGGCCGCACCCCGAGATGCCGACCGCCAGCACGAGCGCGAGCGCGACGCGGGTGCGGACCATGGGCACCACCGTAGCGTGCAGGCTCACAGAAACCGATGCACCGGGCCAGATGGCGAAGCTGGTGGCCGTTCCCGAACGCCCGCAGTGGATGAGCTGAACCGTTTCGGTGGAAGCGCAGCAAACATCAACCGAAATCGGGTATACGGATTCAGTGGACAATCCACCCGGGCCGACCATCTGCCTCAACATGATCGTGCGCAACGAAGCACACATCGTCACCGAGGTGCTCGATGCGGTCGCGCCCTATATCAGCTACTGGGTCATCGTGGATACCGGCTCCGCCGATGGCACCCAGGAGACGATCCGAAATCACATGGCGCATCTCGGAGTCCCCGGGGAGGTCCACGAACGCAGATGGCGCAATCTCGGCGAAAACCGTTCCGAAGCACTGCAGCTCGCCCATGGCCACAGTGACTACATCTGGGTCATGGACGCCGACGACACCGTCCGCGGCCGGCCCGACTTCACGCGACTCTCCGCCGACGTCTACTCCATGCGGATCAGCGACGGGCTGCTGTACTGGCGGCGGCAGCTATTTCGCGACGGCCTCCCGTGGCGATACATCGGCGTCGTCCACGAATACGCCGACTGCACTGAGCCGTTCCACGAGGAGCGCCTCGAAGGCGACTACTTCATCGAGTCCCGCCGACTCGGCGCCCGTAACAACGATCCGCGAAAGTACGAGCGGGATCGCGACCTGTTGCTGGTGGAGGTGCAGCGCGACCCGACGAACGAACGTTCGGCCTTCTACCTCGCCGAAAGCTATTTCAACCTGGGTGATTTCGCCAACGCCCGAATCTGGTCGGGCCGGCGCGCCGAGATGGGCGGCTGGGACGAAGAGACGTTTTACGCCCTATGCCAGGTGGCCCGGTCGATGTGCCGCCTGGGCGAACCGTGGCCGCAGGTCTTGGATGCTTACCTGCGGGCTTGGGCGTTCCGGCCTACCCGCGCTGAGCCGCTACATGCCATCGCCGCCGAGTACCGTGCCCGGGGCGAGTATCAGCTCGGTTATCTCTTCGCACGATGCGCAGCGGAGATACCGCTTCCGGAGGCAGACATCCTGTTCGTCGATTCGTCCGTCTACCAATGGCGTGCCCTCGATGAACAATCCGTCTGCGCATCATGGACCGGCCGGCACGCAGAATCGTTTGCGTTGTGCCGTCAGCTGCTCGCCCGTACTGACATCAACGGCGAGGACCGCAGCCGAATAGCGAGGAACCGCGATCAGTCCGTTCCGGCGCTGCTCGAAGCCGCGTCGGCATACCCTGAAGCATTGGTACACAACATGTCCAGCCACCAGCGGGGTGCCGCGGTGACGATCAGCCTGATCGCGGGACCGGACATCCGAACAACCCAACTGGCGCTCAACACATTCATGAACTGCTGTCTGGACGTAGGCCAGGCACATCGATTCCTGGTGCTCGACACCGGTCTCGCCGGCCGAGACCGGGCACTCTTGTTGGAGCAGTACCCCTTCCTAGAATTCGTCGATCACACCCCTCGACGGAACCACTGGCAGAACTCAGCGCACTGCGCGAGCACATCAATGGCCGCTACTGGTTCCATCTCGACCAGGGGTGGCTGTTCTTCGCCCCCGAGAATTTGGTCGGCAGGATGCGGGCAGTCCTCAACGCCGAGCCGACCGTCGTTCAGGTAGGCGTCAACTTCGCTGACGCACAATCCATCTCCGGCGTGTACGCACGAAACGACATAGTCTTGCGGACCGCTGAAGGCCACCGATACGTCGTCGTCGATGACGCCACCCGCGGTCCGGCGATGATCGACCTATGGCGTCTGGACGCCAAACCCGCAGCTGGGCCACGAACAACCGCCCTTGACGAGGTGTTCTGCATCAAGGGCGGTTGATCGTTCGCGGTTTATCCGCCGGCGCCACCTGCACCGCCGGCACCTCCACCGCCACCGCCACCACCAGCGCCGCCGCTCACACCGAACGTCGCATGGCCCGCGGAGCCGGTGCTGCCCGCGCTGCCGGCAGCACCTGTGTGTCCGGCGCTTCCTGCCGCACCCGCAGTGCCACCGGCGCCAGTGGCGCCCGTACTTCCGGACGCGCCGGTCTTTCCGGGCGTTCCGGCTGCGCCGGTGCTGCCTGTCGCTCCGGTCGCGCCTGTCGCACCCTTCGCGCCGGTGGCACCTGTGCTGCCGGCCGTGCCGCCGGACCCAATTCCCAAGCCGCCCAACAAACCGCCACCACCGCCGGCGCCCGCAGCGCCGCCGGTACCACCCGTGCCGCCCACGCCGCCCTGGCCGCCGTTGCCTCCGGCACCAGGCGCACCGCCGGCCCACCGGTTGCACCGCCGCCACCGGCACCACCAACGCCGGCCGCGCCGCCGGTACCACCCGTACCGCCGGTGCCACCCTTACCACCCGCACCGCCGGTGCCACCCGCACCACCTGCGATCGCGAAGGGCAGCGGGGCAATCGGCGAGATGCCGTCGCCACCGGCGCCACCGGTACCGCCGGTACCGCCGGTACCGCCCGTGCCACCAGTCCCACCGGAACCGCCCGTGCCGCCTGCGCCACCATTGCCGCCTGCGCCACCATTGCCACCATTGCCACCCGTGCCGCCGGTGCCACCCGAACCGCCGGTGCCACCGGTTCCGCCGGTGCCACCAATACCGCCGTCACCACCTTGGCCGCCGCCACCGAACAACGTGAGCAGGCCGGCACTGCCACCGGCACCACCGGCACCACCGGCACCGGCCGCAGTACCCTGCAGACCCGTCCCACCGGCACCACCGCCGCCGCCGGAGCCGCCCGGCGTACCGGCACCACCGGTTCCGCCGGTGCCACCGGTTCCGCCAGTGCCACCGGTACCACCAGTGCCGCCTGAAGCACCCGCGCCACCCGCGGCGCCCGCACCACCGGTGCCACCAGTGCCGCCCTTCAACCCGATCAATACAAAGTCGCTGCCCTTGGAGCCGGTCGCGCCGGCAGTGCCCGCAGTTCCCGCGGTGCCCGCGGTACCTGCCGCGCCGGCTGCGCCTGCGGCTCCGGTAGCGCCGGTCGCACCTGCCGTACCGGTCGCGCCGTCGGTGCCAGCAACGCCGTCACCGCCCGCGCCGCCGGTGACGCCAGTCGCACCGAAGCCACCTGCGCCGCCATTACCGCCCTTGCCGCCGGTCCCGAACAGCCCGAGCAGACCCATGTTTCCGCCCTTGCCGCCGTTACTGCCGGCCAGGACGTCGGTGCCGTCGGCGCCGTTGCCGCCTCGGCCGCCACTACCGAACAGCAGACCTGCTGCGCCGCCGTCACCGCCGTTGACTCCTGCATCGGTGCTGTCCCAGCCTGCGCCGCCGTCACCGAACAAGATGCCACCGGCTTGGCCGTTCGGGTGCGCAGCCGTACCTGCCGCGCCGTTACAGATCAGACCGCACGGACTGTCCAATGGGTCCGGCGTCGTCGGGGCGAACGGCTTGATGAGCGCTTTCGGTCCCGGCGGCGACGCGTTCGCCCCGAACAACCCGGTCAACCACCACAAGGGGTTGTTCGGATCCTGCGCAGGCGCCAGCGGGAAGCTGAAATCGGTGAGTTCAACCGCTCGCGGCGACGCTGTGAGCGCGTCCACCGCGCCTGGCGGAATCGCCATTACGATGCCGGCACTCGCGGCTGCGACGCCCAAGGCACCGGTCGCGAGATAATTGACGGACCTCAAGGTCCTGCCGGACTTTTGTTTGCGATGCTTGGACACGATCGAATCCCCTTTGGATTCAGAGCGTTTTGCCGCCCCGCGCTCGGCCTATTGGAAATTACCATGTTTGCCCACTAGCCAACAGATTCCTCAAAAAATCCGCATAAACGCACGTGGAGTGCTGATATTGCTACTGCATAGTAAATATTTGCAGTTTACAGGAAGAAGGTTTATTAACTATCGCGATTGAATATTTTTAATCGGTCTCATACGCCTCATGCGCCACTCCATGTTCTCCGCTACACGAAAATGGAAACGCGCGGCAGAGAGTCGACTTTGCAAACAAATCTATGCTCGGCCAATCGTGAAAAGACGGGGTGGTTTCCATTTTCTGCGGACGGCATCTTCTTTTGCGGGTGCGGCATCGAGGCGGCGGTCGACCATTGTCGATGCCGCCATCGAGGACACCGATCACGCCAAGTTCGAAGCAAAACGCAAGGGCGGCAACGCCCATCGCGATGGCAGGGAAGGTACATGCTGAGGCTCTCGCGTCGTTTGGCTCGCTACGTGACGGGGATCAGTGCTTTATGCCGATGAGGAGGCGATCGCACCACTATGGAAGGGCAAACGCTTTCCGATGGAAGCGTGCACCGCGCCGACAAGGCGATGTACCGCGCGCGCCGAGCAAGCTGAGAATGGCCTACGTTTCCCGCCGCATACCTACAACCTGCGTTCGGGCGGCGTAGAGGAATGACGCGGGTCTGCGTCGGATCGGTGCCGAGGGGTGGCCGAATGTACCGACAAGAATCGGGTTTCGCCCGAACCTGTCGCTTTGGCCTGATACATGGCGGCATCGGCCTGGCGTAGAAGATCGGTGGGCGTTGTTGGCCGGGTCGGGTCGACGCCGGCAACGCCGATACTGGCGCTGACGGCGATGGTGTGCTCATCGGTGACGATTGGGTTCTCGAGGGCGTGGTGCAGCCGCCGAGCGATCTGCTGAAGGTCTGCGGCGCTGGCTGGTGCAGCGACGAGCACCACGAATTCGTCGCCGCCGACACGGGCGAGGGTGTCGGTCGCGCGGATCGCCCCCTGGAGACGCTCAGCGCAGGCTTGCAACACCACATCGCCAACGTGGTGCCCCAGCGAGTCATTAATCCGTTTGAGTTGATCGATGTCGATGAACATCAGCGCCGCCAGATGAGGGTGGTCGCTGGGCGTCATGGCCGCAGTGATCATCGCCAGGGCGCGGCCACGATTGGGTAGCCCGGTGAGCGTGTCGTGGTGCGCCGCGCGGCGCAGATGCAGATTGGTCAGGTGCTCGGTGGTGACGTCAGTGAGCGACATGACAATCGGCGAACGTTCGGGTTCATCGGGGTTGAGCAAGGTTGTGGTGAACGAAATCCAGGATTGATGGCCATCGTCGCGACGCAGGCCGAGAACCTGCGCGTAGACGGGCTGCCCGGTGCGCAAGGTGATGTTGGCCGGCCGCTGCGGGGCAGGCACCATGTTTCCCTCGGTGTCGAAACCGGGTAGTCCAGCGCGCGCTCAGCATGTGTACTAGGAAAGCGTCCGCCCCCGGGTCCGCGGATGCGGATGGCGGCCGGATTGATGGAGGCGATGGTGCCGTCACGATTGATGACCACGATGCCGCGGTCCAGCGATGTCACCACCGACTGATAGTGCTGTGTGGTATCGAGCGCGTCGGCGCGGTCGGTGCAGATGAGGATGTACCCGGTGTCGACCGCTGCGACAGAGACACGCACCGCCACAGGCCCTCCTGTCAACGTGTATCAGGTGAGGTCGCGGGCACGTCCCTCTGCGGCGATGGCAACCACATCGAGTTCGACGCCGAGCGCGTCGCGGATCAGCTGCCCGAGGGAGTCGGCGACTGATCGCCCGAACAGCCGCTCGGCAGCGATGTTCCATCCGGTGATCAGGCCGTCGACGGTGGCGGTGATGATGGCCTCCGGCGCATGCCGGACATGCAGTTCGTGGTTAATTGTATTGCTGTGCAACACTATTGGCGTGGTCACCGCTCGCAGCACCGTCTGATGGGCGGGGCGACCTTCCCACGGGGTGGCTACCGTGGTGGCTTCGATGTCGAGCGTGGTTCCATCGCAGCGCAGCAAAACCGACATCACTGGTGCCGATGCCTGGCCTGAGTCGCCGGGAGCGGTCAAGGCGCTCAAAATTGCTGCGGGATGCACAAAGTCGGTGATGAGCGCCAACCATCTGCCCCGTCGACTCGGCCATCGTCAAACTCGCCGCCGCGGCGTTGGCGTACACTACACGTCCACGATCGTGCACCAGGACGGCGTAAGGGCTGGTCTCGCTGAGGCTCCGGAAGCTGGCTGCCGATGCACCGACTGACACATTCCACGAGGTACCAGAATCGTGCCCCGTCGCATGATTGTTATGCATGCGTCACGCTCCCATCGGGGCCGACAGACACTGCCCGACGACAGTCGGGACGACCCCTGCCAAGCCTCTCTGCAATGATCGGGCGGTCTTGAGCGTCTGCGCATACCGCTGCGCCGCCGAGTCGGCGAAGTACTTCCCTGCCATGCATCAGTCCCGTCAGCCGGTGCGCGAACACCGTTCCCCGCGTCGCGCCGTCGCGCGACAAACCCCACCAACCACCTGCGAAAAATGACTGGCGCTAGCACTTCTAGCAAATCACTGATGCAGTGCTAATTCAACTTCTGGGCGCAAAGAAGTCGCAAAGAAGTTCTGATCGCGCGCCGACGACCGATCGCGCCATTCACTACCACCCGCCGGGTCATCCCAACATCATCGGCGGTCTTGAACACGTATTACTGACGAATATCCGCGAACTGCACTTGACGCATCCGCGAGAAGACGACTCCTCCCGGAGGTGCGGCCACAACTCCGAGAGGACCACTGACGAGTGTCGAACAGAAATTAACTGTGAATGATATGAGCTAAGTTATTAGCCGATACTCCTACCTAGCGGACCATGCTCACCTATGCGGACCGGTGATCGAACGCTTTTTGGTCAACGGCCCCGCCGCGGCGGGCTCTTGTCCGCGACGCGAACGCCAGGCTCTGCGTTTCAGCCGGGCGGGGTCGGGTCGCTGAATCTGTCCGCTAAGGCCGCGCGCACTGGCGAGGGGACGGTCGGCGCGAACCGTCGCAGGTAAGCCTCGACCCAGGCCGGCGAGGTGTTGAGAAAAGCGAAGTCACTGCCCACCATGTGCCGTATCGCGAGGAGCGGAACGGGCGACTGCAGCGGACGGAAGTCGGCATTCCAGAGACCGCGCTCGGTGCAGCCGTCATAGAACTGGCCGACCATGAGGCCGGCGTCAACGAATTCGGGTTTGAGTGCCTGTTGCACCGCATCGATGACGGCGACGTCGGTCAGATCGGGGAACACGATGAACACCGCCTTGAGCAGGCTCTCGGGGCCATCAGCCGGCTCCAGCTCCAGGAATGTGTCACGCAGTGTGTGCAGCTCAGCTACCAACTTGGAGAATGCCGGTAGTTCGCTGTGCACCGCGGTAATCCACAGCATGTCCTGATCCAACGAGGCGCGGGCAAAAGGGCACACCGGTCCCGCCCGCCCCAGGTCCCTATGCGGTTCCATGAGGTACTCACGAATCCAACCGCGCAGCAGGTGAGCAAATTCTGACGTTTCGTTGTCGGAATCGTCGCCGTCAGATAATTTGCAAAGACCGTCAAGCAGGGTGACCGCCATGTGCACAATCTCCCTGTCTCTGCTAACCGCCGCAGCTGTCGCGATATCCCCGTGGAGGGTGAAAACACCCATGTCAGTGCCCACCGAACGTCGAATCGCGATCGTATATGAACCCGACTCGGTCCCGCTGCTCATACTCACAGAGACGGCGACACGAAACGGGATTCACCTCGTCTGGTTAGCCGGTCAGACCGACGCACGAATACTCAGACGATTCGGAAGCGTTGTCATTACCGACGGCAGTTCCACCGAGAAGGTGACCGCGCAGCTCACACTACACGATGTCGTCGGCGTCACCACATTTGCCGACTCACGCATCGAGCATGCCGCCGCCCTGGCACGGAATATTGGTTTGCCAGCAAACCATGCCTGCACAGCACGGCTACTCGTCGACAAAATCGCCCAACGCCACGCACTGGCCGATGCCGGCGTACCCGGACCCGGGTTTGTCGGCATCGACAGCCCGGCCAGGGCAACCAGCGCCGACGAACTACTCAAGAAGCTGACCTACCCGGTCGTGGTGAAACCGGCGTCGGGGCACGGGGGCCGCGACACCATCTGCATTCCCGATTTCCCGGCGCTGGCAGCAGAATTGGCAATCCGATGCCACGCCAACCCATGGCGACCGACCATCATCGAAGAACTCCTCGGTGACTTCCCACCAACCGATCGCGGCGGCGTCGGCGACTACGTCTCGGTTGAAGTGGTGGTGGACAACGGGCTGCCCTCGGTCCTCGCAATCACCGGCCGCATGCCCCTAGCCGAACCATTCCGAGAAACCGGCGCCTTCCTCCCGGCGATACTGAGCCCAGTCGAGCGACACGACGTCGCAGACGTGGCGCTAAAGGCAGCACTAGCACTCGACGTGCAATGCGGCTGCCTACACATCGAGATCAAACTGACCACGACCGGGCCCCACATCATCGAAGTGAACGGGAGAGTTCCCGGCGGCGGCATCACCGACCTGGTTGCCGCACAAACCGGCATCGACCTTTTTGAATGCGCGCTGAACTCGGCCGCCGGACAGATCGTCGACCGGAGGCCGGGCAACGCAGCCGGGGTCCATTACCAGTTGGCCCTCCAGCCGCCGATCGGCCAACGAGTCCGACTACGACCGGATTGGTCGGCACAGTTGCGCACCGTCGCCGGCATCGAACACGTTGCGCTACGGTCAATGACCGCCGAAGTCGACCTGCGCGACGGCTCCTACGGCTACCTGCTGATGGCACGTGGCTGCGCCGACGACCACGAGGGCTTGCTAGAAACCCACCGGCGTCTGAACACCCTGTTGCTCAACGACTGATACCACTCACGAGACAGGACATCAATGACAGAATTGCACGCGCGAGTGCGCGCGCACCTGGCCGCTGCCGCGGTGACGCACCGGGTGCACGATCACGCCGCCCTGCCCGGCCCCATCTCATCGCCGACGGACTTCGCAGCCGCGCTGGGCTACCCCGTGGACCGGATTATGAAAACGCTGATCTGCCACGAACACTCCACGGGCAGACTGATCGCCGTCACCTGCCCGGTGAACATTCGGGTAGACCTCAAACGTGTTGCCACCGAACTCGGTTGCAGCAGAATCGAAGTCGCCAGCAGCGTGCAATTAGAAGCGACTACCGGCTACCCCCGACTCGGGGTATCACCACTGGGCCTGGACCCCAGTTTCATCGTCGTCATCGCGCAACACACGCTGACCTATGACACCGTTCTGGTCGGTGGCGGAGCAGCCGGAATCGAAATCGAACTCGCCCCCCGCGACTTACAACGCACCACTGACGCAGTTCCCGTCGATCTCCGATAGCGTCCCACCGCACGCGGGTACGAATACGGGCGGCACAGCCGTGCTGGCGAACTCTAATTTCTGATCGTTCTCAGCGTGTCTTCAGGTCGTGGCTCCTACGGTCGGGAGGTATATGCCCGGCGTAGCGCCACACCTGACCGAAGGCAAGCATGTTGCCTCGGCCGCCGGTCATTCACACGACCAGAAAGGACAACGCCGTGAGCCGAGAAGGAGAAATGGTCTTTCTCGATGATGTGTTGGTCCAGCATGCTGGACGGCTGCGGCAAAACACTGGGTTGTCGATCCGAACCGACCTGCAGCCGACCTACGTGGTGGGTGACGCTACGACATTGAACCGGGCGGTCACTGCGCTGGTCGAACATGCACGTTGCAACGCCGTATCGGCGATCGAGCTTGAGGTGTACCGCCGAGATGCTCAGGCGGTCATCATCATCCGCGACGACGGCCCCCATATCGCGGTCGCCGACACCGGCCGGATGTCGTCAAAGTGCAACTCCGGTCTGGAGTTGGCTGCTCGGATCATCGCCACTCACGGCGGGACACTTGCCTTGGGTGAACGCGGCGCGTGCACCAATGCAGTGAGCGTGCGGTTGCCGTCCACGCGGCAATCTCTGTTCAATTCGCCTGCACCGAAATGGATTTCGGATGGGCAATGACATCGCGCGCCGCCGAGGACGCACGCTGTGACATCGCTGCCGGAGACGGCAGTGAATGATGGAGCGATGTGGGTCGGTCGTGGGTGGGTCTCGCTGAGGGGCCTGCAAGGCCAGGGCGCCGAGTGAGCCGCCGCGTGGCGCTGAGGGATTTCGCAGGCCGGTGGCGTGGCTGGTTCGGCGGCATTGCGGTCCGCTCAGCGCTGGTGGCCGCGGCGGTGGTGCTGGCCGGCCTCGTGATCGTGGGGTCGGCCTCGACGCTGTTGCTGTACCGGATGATGTGCGCCGACGTGGACAACGCAGCGGAGGCCCGCGCCCAGGCGGTGGCCGATGTGCTGCGCAAGGAACCACCCGATGAGGTGGAATCGGTATTGATGCACACCGATCACCGGATCGTGGCCGTGCAGATCGCCGACGCCGCCGGCACCGTGGTGGAGCGATCCGACAGCGCACCGCAGACCCCGTTGATTCCTGTGCCGCACGAAGGTGCCCAGGTCGGGGTGCTGGCAACCGATGACGACGACGTGCGCGTCAGCACAATCACAGTGGCATCCCGCAAGGGGCGGCAGTACACGGTACTTGTGGGCGGGGGCATCGAGCCGATCGAGCAGATGATCGGCACTGCCGGGCAGATGCTGGCGATCACGGCGCCGGTTGTGGCTGTGGTGGCCGGAGTCGTCACATACCTGCTGGTGCGCCGGTCGTTGCGGTCCGTGGAGGCCATCCGGTCGCGAGTGTCGGCGATCAGTGCCTTCGATCTGGGCGAGCGGGTCCCCGTCGGTCGCAGGTCGGATGAGATTTCCGCGCTGGCGGTGACCATGAACGACATGCTGGCCCGCATCGAGGCCGGCCATGCCGCGCAACGACGGTTTGTCGGGGACGCATCCCACGAGCTGCGGAGCCCGCTGGCAACGGTGGTGTCCGCGTTGGAGATCGGAGCCACCCACCCCGATCTCCTCGACAGAACGCTGCTGACCAACGCATTGTTGCCGGAAGCACGCCGGATGCAGACCCTGGTGGAGAACCTGCTCCTACTGGCGCGCGCCGATGAACGCGGCTTGCCGCTGCGTCGTGTCGAGACCGATCTCGACGATCTGGCGACTGCGGAGGCGGCACGACTCAAACGGGAAACGACGTTGCGAATAGTCTCCGATCTTTCGGCGGTAAAGGCCAGCGTCGATCCGGACGGGTTCGTGCGATTGTTGCGCAACCTGGCCGACAACGCGGCCCGCCATGCCACCAGCGAGGTGACCATCGTCGTGCGCGCCGAGGGTGACAACGCCGTCGTGCAGGTGATCGATGACGGCCCGGGAATCCCTGCCGCCGCACGGGACAAGGTTTTCGAGCGGTTCTTCCGGCTGGACGCCGACCGATCCCGGCGTGGTGGTGGTACCGGGTTGGGGTTGGCGATCGTCTCCGAGATCGTGGCCGCCCACGATGGCTCGGTCAGCATCGAGGACCGACGCTCTGGCGCAGGAACCGTGGTGACGGTTCAGTTGCCGCTTGCCGGTTCGCCGGATTCGAGCCGGTAGCCTGCGCCACGGAGCGTGGTGATCGCCTCCGAGCCGATCTTGCGTCTCAGATAGCCGACATAGACTTCCACCACGTTGTCGGGGCCGTCGTAGTGACTGTCCCAGACGTTGTGCAGGATCTGGGTTTTTGTGAGGACAGTGTCCTTGTGGCGCAACAGGTATGCCAGGAGCGCGAATTCTCGCGGTGTCAGCGAGACGTCCTCGCCACCCCGGTGCACGGTCCGGCGCGCGGGGTCCAGTGAAATGTCGCCGGCAGTCAGCACGACGGGACGCTGCGGTGCGCCGCGGCGAATCAAGGCCCGCAAGCGCGCGGTGAGCACCATGAACGAAAAGGGTTTGGTCAAATAGTCGTCTGCGCCCAGATCAAAGGCGTCGGTCTGGTCGTAGTCGCCGTCCTTGGCGGTCAGCATCAGCACCGGCGTCCAAATGTGTGCGGCGCGCATCTTGCGCAAGACCTCGTAGCCGTTGAGACCCGGCAGCATGATGTCGAGCACGATGACGTCGAACTGCTCGTGGGTGGCCTGCCAGAGGCCCTCGGCACCATCGGCCACCGCGACCACGACGAACCCTTCGGCGCGCAGCCCAGCGGTGATCGTCTCGGCCAGCATGGGCTCGTCTTCGACCAGCAGCACTCTCACCTGCGTAGCCTGGCACAGACTGAGGCGGCGGCCATAAATTGGCCGGCTACATCCCCTGGACGAGTGCGCTGTCGTAGTGCCCGCCGTTCGACAGAGCCGGTGCGTTCTGGGCGCGCTCCTGGGCCTCGTGGACCGACATCGTCGCCGCCACCAGCATCAGGGCTCCGACCATCAGGTTGATTGCTTCTCGCCGGGCTGTCATGTCCATCAACACCTTTCACGGGATTCCAGCTGATCGAAGCCGAGCAGCTGTCGGGTATGCCACCAGACTGACAGCAGGTCGCTGTGAGGACGCTGAGCGCGAACAGGCCTGAAGACCCGCGCACACGTTTCAAACGCAAAACTGCTGAAAAGCCCACCGCCACAGTCTGCTTCAGTGAACGGCACCTGGCTCAGCGGCCGTGATGAGCGGCCGCAGCCGGGTCCTGGCGGCGCGTTCCACCAGCCGGCTCAGCACCGGCCGGGCGACGAGATATCCGGAAACGCTCAGGGTCGCGCCCAGAGCGAGACCGGCAACGACGTCTTGGGGGTAATGCGCACCGACATAGACGCGAGCCAATGCCATGGCCACTGCCGCGATGGCGGCGATGACGCCGAGTCGTCGATTCACCAGCCAGACCCCGGCAGCGACGGCCCCGGCCATCATCGCGTGGTCACTGGGGAAGCCACCGTCGGTGTTGCAATGCAAGACGACGATGTGGGGCAGCGCATTACAGGGACGGGTGGCATTGATGGTATCGGCGATCGGCTGGTTGATGGCCACCGCTGCCAGCACACCCAAAGGCGCCCATACCGCCGCTGCCATCGCACTGGGGTTGTTGGTTCTGCGGGCGATCCACCATCCAGCGAGGAGAAAGCTGGCGAACAGTACAACACCGTCTTCGGCGTATCCGGCCACGACCGGGTGCAGCCACGGGGTGTCCCGGGCGAAATTGTTGATGTAGTAAAAGATTCGGGTATCGAGGTCCATCGCGGCCTTGTCGTTCTGAGTTGCGAATGACTGAAGGAATCAGCGCAGACTGTTCAAAAGCGTTGTCAGAGATTGTTTTTCGTCGTCAACGCTTGGGCTGCTGGATCGGACGGACTTGAGTGCTGCGTCGATTTCCCGGTCCAGCGCCGTCCAGGCGCTGGAGTCGATGGCCTGCAGCCGGTCCTGGTCGTGGTCCCATGCGGTTTCGAGGTCGGTGATCCGCGCTCGGGCGCCGGATTGGTCTCCAGCATCGACCTTTGCCAGCGTGTCTTGGGTGACGTTGCGGAAGTGCGCAATATCGGTCGCCGGGAAGGCACCGACCTTGCCGGGCACCAGAGGCGCGGCCGCCGCGGTCGGCGCGGGCCCTTCCTCGCTGTCGGTGACGGGGCCATGCGGCTGAATCGAGGCCCATTGCAGCAGGGCGCCGGCCGCCAAGACCACGACGGCGTAGTAACCGACGGTGCTCACCGCCGATAGCGTGCGCTTCGGCGCAGGGGCCGCCGCCTGATCGTCGACCTCGATCACATCGATGCGGGTCCAGGTCAGATAGCCGACAGCAGCGGCGATCGCGGCGAGGAAGATTCCACTGGTCAGGCCGTATCCGAGGCCGAGACCGTGTGCGCTGCGCGGTGTGGCAAGCCAGTCGCCGAGGTTGGCGCCCAGCGGGCGGGTCAGGATGTACGCCAGCCAGAACGACAACACGGAGTTGACCCCGACGCGCCAGCCGATGGTCACCGCGGCGATGAGGGTGACCGGGAGCAGTACCGATACCCCGGCACTCCACCCGGTCAGGGTCAAGGTCCAGTCGCCGGCGGCGGTGCCGAGCGCGAAGGTGACCAGGACAGCGAGCCAGTAGAACAGCTCCCGCGGTCGCGTTGTGATGCTGTGGATCGACAGTGTCCGCTCCCGGGCGAACCACACCGCGAACACCACCGCCAGAGTGACAGTGAAGACGGCTGTGCTCGTGGCCATCGGGACGGCAAGTGCGTCGGTGAGCAGATCGGTGTAGAGGGTGCCGGTGACGCTGAGGACCACGACCGTCAGCCAGTAGACGACAGGGACGTAGCGCGGCAATCGCAGCTGGGCCCCCATGACCAGGGCCAGTACGGCGGTGAACAGCACCGCGGTGGCACCGAGACCCACACCGAGACCTTGGTTGATCCAGTCGGCGAAGCTCTCTCCGACCGTGGTGCACAGCACCTTGATCAGCCAGAACCAGATGGTGACTTCGGGAACCTTGCTCGCAGTCACGCGCTTCACGATCGTTGAGGGGCGGGCAGCACCGGTCATGCCTGCGGAAGGTAGTCACCGCTTGCTGAACTGACGCTGAGAACGAAGGGGCCTGTCGTCGGTCCTACAGGTGGACCAGGTGAACACCCACGTGCGGAGCTTCCCCGCGGCTCACTTGCAAAGGCCGGCAATCTTCGTGCTGACAGCTTCGCCGGCTTTCAACCGACCCGCCTGCGCCGGGTCGGCCCCGCCGATCCCGGCCTGCCCGTACATCGAAATATCCTGCAGGTCAACGGCAAACTCGCGAATCGCGGCCGTGAGGTCCGCCGGCGTGGCCCGGTCCAGATGCGTCTGCAAGTACTGAGCACCACTGCTCATGGCCAAACGCGAGACTGCTGTGACCGCCGTAACCGCAACCGGCTCAGAGCCGAGTTCGGTGTGCGTCTGTAGCGCCACCGCCGTGCGCACGGTGGTGAAGGCGGCACACGCGCGAGCCTTCGCGTCGGCGACTTGTTGCTCGGTGGGCTCTGGGACCGATGGCGACGACTGATGTGGTGGCGACACCAGCGCCCAGACCGCAACCCCTAGCGCGATGACCGCGATTCCGAGCGATGCGGGCGCCAACCACTTCGGTTGCAGATCTACCGCAACGGGCTGACGCGAGATTGACGGCGCTTCAGGGTCAGTCTCCGGCATACGCGCGATGGTAGAGCAACAACTGTCCGAAGATCGGCGGTTGGACGAAGCCCAGGCAGGAACCGGTTCATTCGAGTCGAGGCCAGCATTCAGCTACCAGAGGGTGGCCGCAGTGACTGCGATCCATGCGGGCGGCGACTTGGTCGGAGTACAAGCCCGACCCAATCGCGGCGAAGTTGGAGCCATCGAAGTACCGAGCCATCTCCAGCAGAATCTCGCAACTCCGCCGGGAAGGCCCCGTGCGCCAAACCAATTCGGCCGTTGAGAGCAGACACCCATGCCCTACGGGTCGCGGCGGGTGACCACCACGAGCGCCAGCACGAACACCGCCGCCGCCACCGCGGCGAAGTACAACGCCGCACCGACCGGTCCCCACCACAACGAGAACGTCTGGAACCAGGGCGTCTTGGTGAAGGTGTAGGCATTCCCGAAGGGCAGCCACGGTCCCACCCGTGCGCCCACCTGAGGCAGCGCGCCGAGCACCGGTTCCACGACGAACGGCATCAACAACACCACCGCGACCACTGCCGCGGCGTGCCGCAACAACCCGCCCAGACCGACCGCCAGCACCGCTCCCAGCACGGCATACAGCGACATCGCACCGATCGCACGCCAGACCTCAGCGTTCGAGAACGACAATTCCTCGGCCTGCTCCGCGGTCACCAACGACGCCGCGAACGCGATCGAGCCCGCCACCATGACCGCGGTGACGACGGCCGACAGTACCGCCATCACGATCGCTTTCGCCGCCAGTGCCCACGCTCTGTTGGGGGTGGCCAGGAACGTCGTGCGGATCATGCCGGAGCGGTACTCCCCGGTGATCGACATCGCCGACAGGATCATCAGCACCGGCACCCCGAAGACACTGACGCCGATGGCCGCCCGCTCGGGCTTGAGCACCCCGTGGGGCCCCAATGCCGCCGCCTGTATCGCGGCGAACCCCAGACCCACCGCCGCAACTGTCAGGATGAGCCAGATCGGCGATCGTGTGGTCTGCAGCTTGATCCGCTCGGCATTGATCGTCATGGCGCACCCACCGCCCGGTAGTCGACGGCATCGTCGGTCAGTCGCATGTACGCCTCCTCCAACGAGGCCTGCTGGGCGGCCAATTCGTGCAGCACGATTCCGTGACCGGCAGCCAACTCCCCCACCTGCTCCGTCGAGATTCCGCGAACCAGCAGCACGCCGTCCGCCAATTGCGCCGACGCATCCTGCGCCGTCAGCAACTCATGAAGACGCTCCAGCTGCGGGCTGCGGACCCGAATGGTGTCGCTCCCGGAGCTGGTCAGGAACTCCGCCATGGTGCTCGAGCTGATCAACTGTCCCCGCCCGATCACCAGCAGCCGGTCCGCTGTGTTCGCCATCTCGGCAAGCAGATGACTGGACACCAACACCGTCCGGCCCTCAGATGCCAAGTCGCGCATGAGCGTTCGAATCCACCTGATGCCCTCGGGGTCCAGTCCGTTCACCGGTTCGTCGAACAGGAGTACTTCCGGGTCACCGAGCAGCGCCACGGCGATGCCCAGCCGCTGCGACATGCCGAGCGAGAAGGTGCCGGCCGGTTTACCCGCGACATCGGTCAATCCGACGATGTTCAGTACGTCATCGACGCGGGCCTTCGGCAGCTTGTTGCTGGCGGCCAGCCACCGGAGGTGAGCTCGAGCCGTGCGGTTGGGGTGCACCTGCCGGGCATCGAGCAGCGCACCGACGCTGCGCAGCGGATGCTTCAGCTCGTGATAGGTCTTGCCGAGCACCGTCGCGGTGCCGGAGGTCGGCCTGTCCAGCCCGACGATCATGCGCATCGTGGTGGACTTGCCGGCGCCATTCGGTCCGAGGAAACCGGTGACGAAACCGGGCTCGACGGAACAGGTCAAATCATCGACGGCGCGTTTGCGCCCGAAAACCTTTGTCAATCCCGTCAGCTGGATCATCGCCGGACAACCCCCTTGCCTGATGGCAGTGCCATCAGGCGCACGATACGCGTTCGATCACCATCTGCGCGACGGCGCGCATACCCGCGGCGTTGGGATGCAGCGGCGCCACCCGGCCCGGCAGCGGCAGGTGGAATGCCGTGGTCCACGGATCGGCTGACCACGCATGGTGCGCACGGCTGACCTCGGCCACCGGCACCAGTTCGCAGCCGGCGTCGGCAGCGGCCGCGGCCGTCAGCTCGGCCAGCCGGGCAGCGATGTGCCGGCCCAGGTCGGCGTCGGCCGCTCCGATCGGCGACGCGGATACACCGGCCGGCGGCAGGAGCGTCAGGTAGTCGACGAACAGCACCCGGGCCCGCGGGGCACGTCGGCGTACTTCTCGCCCAACGGTTTTCAACGACTCACCCATGACGTCGAGAGCCTCGTCCCGCACCGCCGCGTCGAGCAGGCCGCGCAGCAACCCGCCGGCGAGAGGCACCGACCGCAGGAACCGGGGCAGGCACGCCGCCCCGAGCATCGGCACATAGCCGGCATCGTTGCCGCCGATGGTGATGGTGACCAACGACTCCGATCCGTCGAGCGCGTCCACCTGCGGCGGCTCGCCGAACTGCCGTTCGGTGAGCACGTGGGCGGTGGTGGCACCCGAAAAGGTCACGTCGACAAGGTCGTAACCGAGGCGGTCGGCGACGAGATGCGGGTAGTTGGCCGCCGACCGGCCGGACCGCTTCGGCGCGCCCGGAGCACCCGGCGCGATGCCGGGCCCGGCTGCCATCGAACTACCGAGGGCGACGTACCGCGCCGTCATAGCGCGGGGCTGGAGGCCTGAGCCCAGAACCGCTTGGGCACGCGGCCGGCCCGCGACGCCAGCCGTCCTGCGGAGACCGCCGCGGCCATGGCAGCGGCCATCATCGGCGGATCCGCGGCCCGGGTCACCGCCGTCGCGAGAAGCACTGCGTCACAACCGAGTTCCATGGCCAATGCGGCATCGCTGGCCGTGCCGATGCCGGCGTCGAGCACCACCGGCACCCCGGCGGCTGCGACGATCATCTCGATGTTGTGCGGGTTGGAGATGCCCAGCCCCGTGCCGATCGGTGCGCCCAACGGCATCACCGCGGCGCAGCCGGTGTCCTCCAGCCGGCGCGCCAATACCGGGTCGTCGTTGGTGTAGGGCAGGACGACGAAGCCGTCGTCCACCAATTGCTCTGCGGCGCGGACCAACTCGATGGCGTCCGGCAGCAGGGTGCGCTCGTCGGCGATCACCTCGAGTTTCACCCAGTTGGTCTGCAGCGCCTCGCGCGCCAGTTGCGCCGTCAGCACCGCTTCGGCCGCGCCGCGACAGCCGGCGGTGTTGGGCAGCGCGGCGATGCCGAGCTTGTTCAGCAGATCGAGCACGCCGGTACCGGTTTCGGCGTCGATGCGCCGCATCGCGACAGTGGTCAGCTCGGTACCCGAGGCGACGAGTGCCTCCTCCAGGATCGACAGATTCGCCGCACCGCCGGTGCCCATGATGAGCCGCGAACCGAACTCCCGGTCGGCGATGCGCAGGACGTCGGCCGACGTACAGACCTCAGCCACCTTGCACCGCCGTCACGACCTCGATCTTGGCGCCCTCGGCCACGACGTCGTCCCATTCCGACCGGGGCAGCACCGTCCAGTCGACCGCGACGGCGATGCCCTTGTCCGGAAAGCCCAGGGTGCCAATCAATTCGGCCACCGTGGTGCCTTCGCGAATCTCCACGCTCTCATCGTTGACTGTGATCAGCACAGTGCCACCTCCTCTTTCGCATCGCCCTTCAACAGGTCCGAAATCCGTTGTGCGGTCCAGGCGGCCAGCAGAAAGCCGTTCCTCCCGTGACCGGTGGCCGCCAGGGTGCGGTCATCGAGCCAGCCCACGATCGGCAGGCCGTCCGGGGTCATCGGCCGCAGTCCCGCAGCGCATTCGGCAAGTTCGTATTCGCCGAGGGCGGGTATCACCGCACAGGCGTCATCGAGAAGGTCGCGCACTCCGGATACCGCCGGCGCGGTGTCCCGGCCGTGCTCGTACTGGGTGGCGCCGACCACCACACCGTCGGCACGCGGCACCAGATACACCTGCCGACCGTGCACCCGAGCGCGAATCACCCGCTGCGGCACCGGCATACAGCCCTTGCGCCACCGTAGCCGCAGAATCTCGCCCTTCACCGGACGCACGGGCAGCCCGGGCCACAGTGCCGGCGCGTCGATCCCGTTGGCCAGCACGGTGACATCGGCGTCACGCGTCTCGTCGAGGGAATCGACCGGTCCGGCCCATTGCACACCCAGGCGGTCGCAGTGCGCGATCAGCCCCTCGACGACGACGCGATTGTCGACGGCCAGTTCGGTCTCCGCCCGGAAGCCGTGCCGAATCCCCTGCGCCAGCAACGGTTCGATGTCACGGGCCGCGGTGGTGACCGTGACGGGATGCCCCTGCGCCGCCAGCCACTCGGCGACCGTACGGACGTCGGCCGCGTCTGCCCGGTCGACCGCCACCACGAGCGAGTCGCGGGCCGTCACCACGTCGTCGGGCAGGCCGTCGAGGAAGCCGTCATGCCACAACGCCAGGGAGTCCAGCCCCACCTGCAACTGGTCCTGCTCACCCGGCCAGCCCTCGGAGTGCGGCGCGAGCATGCCGCCGGCGACCCACGAGGCGCCGCGCGCCTCGGTCCGGTGCACGCGCACCGACCACCCGTCGAGCGCCGCGCGTCGGGCCACGGCCAGACCGATGACGCCGCCGCCGATTACCGCCATGCCAGCCGGCACGATGATTCCTCTCCCTTCGCCGGCATGATCCGGATCAGGTGTGACGGTAAGGGTAGGACGACCCCACTCTCAGCCCCCGGTCCCGGGACTCCCGTGTGTGCGGCGTCCACGGTAGTCGCTACCGTCGCGCTGTGTCTAAAGCCTTCGAGCGTCTGCAGTCCGCGTCCCTGTACCTGTGCACCGACGCCCGCCGGGAGCGCGGTGACCTGGCCGAGTTCGCCGACGCGGCACTCTCCGGTGGCGTGGACATCATCCAGTTGCGGGACAAGGGCTCGGCTGGTGAAGCACAGTTCGGTCCGCTCGAGGCCAAGCAGGAGCTCGAAGCGCTGGAGGTGCTGGCCGACGCGGCGAGACGGCACGGCGCGCTGTTTGCGGTGAACGACCGGGCCGACATCGCCCGCGGCGCCCACGCCGACGTGCTGCACCTGGGCCAGGACGATCTGCCGCTGGCCCTCGCCCGCGACATCGTCGGGCCGGATCCGCTGTTCGGCCGCTCGACGCATGACGAGCAGCAGCTGGCCGTCTCGGTGACCGAGGACGTCGACTACTTCTGCGTCGGCCCGTGTTGGCCCACGCCGACCAAGCCGGGCCGCACCGCGCCGGGCTTGGATCTGGTCCGCGCGGCGGCCGCGACGGGTACCGACAAACCCTGGTTCGCCATCGGCGGCATCGACCTGGCACGCGTTCCCGAGGTGGTGGCCGCCGGTGCGCGGCGCATCGTCGTGGTTCGGGCGATCACCGCGGCCGAGGACCCCGCCGCGGCTGCTCGGGCGCTCAAGCAGGCGCTGCCTACGAGTTGAGAGGGATACTCGCCGTCACGCTGCGCAGCTGTTCCCAGCTGGCGGCGAATCCTGGATGCAATGGCAGCGACGTGACGTCGTCCTCGGAGACCCACCGCAGCTCGACGCTCTCGCGGTTGGGCACCGTCTCGAGTTGTTCGGGCGCGTCGGCGATCACCGTGGTGTACGTCCACACCTCACCCATCGCGATCGCGGTGACCACCGTGGTCCGGACCGTCAATTGATGCGCCTCCAACCCTGCTTCTTCATAGGCCTCGCGGACCGCGGCCTCCTCGACGGTCTCGTGGCTGTCGCGCGCCCCACCGGGCAGTGCCCAGGTGCCGCCTTGATGGCTCCACGGCGCGCGGTACTGCAGCAGCACCGCCGCTCCGCCGCCCGGCTGCGGCGCCCGCAGCAGAAGTCCGGCCGCACCATGGCGACCCCAGAAGTGGGAGCCGTCAGCCGCGAGCACCCATCCGTCACCGTCGCCCTGCACGAATCCCACAATAGGGAACGCCGCGAAAGATTTGGGGGACCGGGCCGACCGGTAATCCACCCTCTAGGGGCCGCAAGCTCTTAGACTTCTATTAAACGAGTTCGGCAGGGCCAACGGGTCAGGAAAGTTGAGGTCGGCGCACACGTGACGGTGGAGTTGGCGCACCCTTCGACCGAGCCGGTGGTATCTCGGTCCCCCGGGACTCCCGCGCACACTCGATGGCGGTTCATGTGGACCACCCCCGGCCGCATCCTCCTGATCGGGTTGATGCTCGCCAGCCTGGTCCTCGCGTGCGCCTTCGCCACCTCGACCACGATCCACGCCCGCCAGCAGGCCCTGACCACGGTGCTCGACCACACCGAGCCGCTGGCGTTCGCGGCCGGCCAGCTCTACACCACGCTGTCGGTCGCCGACGCGGCCGCGGCGACCGCCTTCATCGCCGGCTCGGAACCGGTGGACCTCCGGCAGCGCTACGAGCAGGCCATCACCGACGCCGCCGTCGCCGTCACCGCCGCGTCCAGTGGCCTGACCGACGAACCCATGGTCAAGGTGCTCGGGCACATCAATGCCGAGCTGGCGGTCTACACCGGTCTGGTGGAGACTGCCCGGACCAACAACCGCGCCGGCAACCCGGTGGGTTCGTCGTATCTATCCGAGGCGTCGTGGCTGATGCAGACCCAAATCCTGCCCGACGCCCAGCGGCTCTACGAGAACACCTCGGCGCGGGTGAACTCCGAGACCAGCGGCTCGTCGCAGGTGCCCGCACCCGTGATCCTGGTGGTCGCGGCGACGCTGATGTTCGGCTTCTTCTCGAACCGCTGGCTGGCCCAGCACACCCGGCGGCGCGTCAACATCGGTTTCGTCGCCGGCGGCATGGCGGTACTGATCATGATCATCTGGATCGGCGCGACCCTCATCATCTCGACCACCGACACCCGCCATGCCCGCAATGCGGCAGCGTCGCTGCAAACCGTGACGAGCATGGCCATCACGGCACAGCAGGCGCGCGCGGACGAGACGCTGTCGCTGATCCGGCGCGGTGACGAGAGCGTGCGCAAGCAGTCGTACTACCACCGCATCGACGCCCTCCAGCAGCAGCTCGGGGATTACATGCGTCGCCCCGATGCGATCGGCAAGAAGGACCTGGACGGCGCCGATCAGCTGATCCGCCGGTGGCGTGCCGCCGACGACCGGATCAACGCCTACATCTCCACCGGCAACTACCAGTCCGCCACCCAGGTGGCGCTGGGCACCAGCGAAGACGATTCGACGCCGGCGTTCGACAAGCTCGACGAGGCGCTCTCCAAGGCCATCGACGAAAGCCGCAAGCAGCTGCGCAGCGACATCCTGAACGGACGCCAGGCCCTGTCCGGGGCGACGGTCGGCGCGGCGGCGCTGAGCTTCGCCGCGGCGGTCGCGGTGGCGCTCGGGCTGTGGCCGAGGTTGAGTGAATACCGATGAGCTTCACGATGCGTTCTCGGTTGGTCCCGGCGATGGTCGCGGTGTTGGTGGCCGCCGGCTGCGGCGAGGCCCCGCCGCCCGTCGCGCCGCAGAGCATCACCATCGCGCCGCCGACACCCGCGGGCATGGAGGTGCAGACCGCCGTTCCGGATCTCGGCCCGGAGGACAAGTCCGACTGCACCGCGAGCCTGCGGCCGTTCCCCACGCCCGAGGCCGCGGCGGCGGCCGTCACCAACATCAAGGACCGCGGCCGGCTCATCGTCGGGCTCGACATCGGCAGCAACCTGTTCACGTTCCGCGACCCGATCACGGGGCAGATCACCGGATTCGACGTCGACATCGCCGGGGAGGTGGCCCGCGACATCTTCGGCACCCCGTCACAGGTCGAGTACCGGATCCTGTCGGACAACGACCGGATCTCGGCGCTGCAGCACAACCTCGTCGACATCGTGGTGAAGACCATGAGCATCACCTGCGACCGGCGCAAGCTCGTCAACTTCTCGGCCGAGTACTTCTCCGCCAAACAACGGATCCTCGCCACCCGCGACTCCGACATCCGCAAGCCCGCGGACCTGTCGGGCAAGCGGGTCTGCGTCGTGAAGGCCACCACCTCGAAGGCACGCCTGCAGCGCATCACCCCGCCGCCGGTCCTGGTGGAAGCGGTCACCTGGGCGGACTGCCTGGTGGCGTTGCAGCAGCGGCAGGCCGACGCCGTGTCGACCGATGACGCGATCCTGGCCGGCCTGGTGGCGCAGGACCCATATCTGCACATCGTCGGCCCCAACATGGCCGAGGAGCCGTACGGCATCGGAATAAACCTCAACAACACCGGTCTGGTGCGGTTCGTCAACGGTACGTTGGAGCGAATTCGCCGCGACGGAACGTGGAACACGCTGTACCGCAAGTGGTTGACGGTGCTCGGCTCGACGCCGAACCCGCCCGTACCGAGGTACAGCGACTGATGCCCGAAAGCGAAGCGACGACCGGACCCGTTGAGGCGGGTCCGGTGGATGCGGGCCCCGACACCGACCCCGGCACCCAGGCCGTCGAGGTGACGTGGGATTCGCTGGCCACGATGCGGCCGATGGGTACGCAAGCCGTGTTCCGGCCGCAGTTCGACGACTCGACCAGCATCCCGGTACCTGTTCCGCCCGAACGGGATTCGGCGCCGACCAGCCTCGTCACCGCGACCACCCGGGTCTCGCCCATCCGGCGCCTGGGTGGCGGCCTGGTCGAGGTGCCACGGGTGGTGGACCAGGATCCGCTCGCCGCGTTGATGACCGATCCCGTGGTGGCCGAGGCCAAACGGTTCTGCTGGTCCTGCGGCAAGCCCGTCGGCCGCTCCGAGAACGGCGAACCCGGCCGGTCCGAAGGCTCCTGCCCGCACTGCGGCGCCGCGTATTCGTTTCTGCCACAACTGAGTCCGGGCACCATGGTGGCCGACCAGTACGAGGTCAAGGGCTGCATCGCCCACGGTGGCCTGGGCTGGATTTACCTGGCTCTGGACACCAACGTCAACAACCGCCCGGTGGTGCTCAAAGGCCTGGTGCATTCCGGCGACGCCGAGGCGCAGGCCATCGCCATGGCCGAGCGGCAGTTCCTGGCCGAGGTCACCCACCCGGCGATCGTGAAGATCTTCAACTTCGTCGAGCACGCCGACAAACACGGTGACCCGGTGGGCTACATCGTGATGGAGTACGTCGGCGGCACCTCGCTGAAACAGGCCAAGGGCGCCAAACTGCCGGTGGCCCAGGCCATCGCCTACATGCTGGAGATCCTGCCGGCACTGGGGTACCTGCATTCGATCGGACTGGTCTACAACGACCTCAAGCCCGAGAACATCATGCTCACCGAAGAGCAGCTCAAGCTCATCGACCTGGGCGCGGTATCGCGCATCAACTCGTTCGGTTTCCTGTACGGCACCCCGGGTTACCAGGCGCCGGAGATCGTCCGCACCGGACCGACGATCGTCACCGACATCTACACCGTCGGCCGCACCCTCGCGGCCCTGACGCTGAACCTCAAGACCGACAAGGGCCGCTACGTCGACGGGCTGCCCGAGGACGATCCGGTTCTGCTCCAATATGATTCGTTCGCCCGGTTGCTGCGCCGCGCGATCGACCCGGACCCGCGCCGGCGGTTCGGCAGTGCCGAGGAGATGTCCGGGCAGTTGCTCGGCGTGCTGCGCGAGGTCGTCGCCCAGGACACCGGGACGCCGCGGCCGGGTCTGTCGTCGGTGTTCAGCCCGTCGCGGTCGACGTTCGGGGTCAACATGCTGGTGGCCCATACCGACGTCTACATCGACGGACAGGCGCACACCGAAAAGATCACGGCGCCAGAGATTGTCCGGGCGCTGCAGGTGCCCCTGGTCGACCCGGCCGACGTCGGTGCGGCCGTGCTGTCTGCCAGCCTGCTGAGCCAGCCGGTGCAGACGCTGGATTCGCTGCGCGCCGCCCGCGAGGGTTCCCTCGATTCGGAGGGGGTGGACCTGTCCACCTCGGTCGAGCTGCCCCTGATGGAGGTACGTGCCCTGCTCGACCTCGGCGACGTGGCGAAAGCGAACCGGAAGCTGGAGAACCTGGCCGATCGGATCGGCTGGCACTGGCGCCTGGTGTGGTTCCGCGCCGTGGGCGAACTGTTGGTCGGCAACTACGAGTCCGCGACAAAGGATTTCACCGAGGTACTCAACACGTTGCCGGGCGAACTGGCACCGAAGGTGGCGTTGGCGGCGACCGCCGAACTGTCCGGCTCGGAGGCCGAGCGGGCGTTCTATCAGACGGTGTGGAACACCGACAACGGCATCATCTCGGCCGGTTTCGGCCAGGCCCGGGTGCAGGCGCTGGCCGGCGACCGGGAGGCCGCGGTTCACACCCTCGACGAAGTTCCGGCCACCTCAAGGCATTTCACCACCGCACGGCTCACCAGCGCCGTCACGCTGCTGTCGGCGCCGACCACCGCGGAGATCACCGAACGTCAAATCCGTGATGCCGCACGCCGAGTGGAGGCATTGCCGGAAACCGAACCGCGCGTGCTGCAGATCCGGACACTGGTCCTCGGCACGGCGCTGGATTGGCTGGCCGACCACACTGCCAGCACCAACCACATCCTCGGTTTCCCGTTCACCGAACACGGTCTCCGCCTGGGCGTCGAGGCCTCCCTGCGCGGGTTGGCCCGGGTGGCGCCGACCAAGGCACATCGGTACGCCTTGGTGGACCTGGCCAACAACGTGCGGCCGGTCAGCACGTTCTGACGCGCGCACTCACCGGTAGCGGTCGCGCAGCTGCGGATCGTTCTGCCACCACAGCCCGCCCGGCGGTGCGTCGATCTCGGGATCGTCGGCAGCGGCCGCCGGCGGGGTGGCCACGGCAGCCGCGTCGAGTTCGGCATCGACCTCCGCCGCCTTGCGCCGTTCGTCAGAACCCAGGGCACGCATCAGCAGCAGGATGAACGGCACGCCCAGCACGTCGCCCAGAATCCACAGGATCCCGGCGCCGTAGCTCTGGTCCTGCCGGATGCTGGGCCCGAAGTCGCGATGTAGTCCGGCGTAGTAGTCGTAGGCGATCACCGGGCCCAGCCACAGCACGAGCCCGAGGATGCCGTCGCCGAGCCCCTCGGCCACGCTGATCCCGATGGACAGCAGCGGCGGGTAACGCCGCGGTACCGGGTCGACCTGCAAGCGGGCATAAAAGTAGCCAAAGCCGATGGCCGGCAGCACAAGTCGCGTCACTGACGCGAGCGGTCCGGTCATCGAGGTGACGTACCAGGGGGTCAGGTACAGCAGCCACGGCGTCACCAGCATCAGCACCGACGTCACCGGCGGCGACAGCAGTACCCGCGTGGCAGTGGAATTCAGCACCGGGTCGAGCACGGTTCCCACCATCGAGACCGGACGGCTCAGCGCCAGGAGGAGCGGCACCACGTACAGCAGGAGCAGGACCTGCAGCGCGCGCACCCAGAACAGCATCGGCGCATAGACCGCGACGGCGCCGAGCGTTGCCAGTGCCCACACCGCGATGGCGCCACCGAGGCACCACGATCGGGCACGAGACACGCGTCGGCGCAGCCGCACCAGGGCACCGATGCCGAGCAGCACCAGCACCACCGCTACGGGGTCGAACGTCCCGGTCAGTAAGGGCACGAGCGCAAGCTACGCCGCGACCCTGGCAGGTTCCTTCAGACAACCTTGCAGACGTCGACGCAGGCCCGCGCGATCGCCAGCTCCTCGTTCGTGGGGATGACCAGCACACTCACCGGTGAGGTGTCGGTGGAGATCCGGCGCGCACCGCGGTTCGGGGAGAGGTTGCGCTCCTCGTCGACCTCGATGCCGAGCGCCAACAAGCCGGCGAGCGCATCGCGGCGGACGGCGGCGTCGTTCTCCCCCACCCCGGCGGTGAAGGTGATGACATCGGCCCCGCCCAGCAGCGCCAGGTATCCGCCGATGTACTTGCGCAGCCGGTGGATGTAGACGTCGTAGGCCAGCTGGGCCGCGTCGTCGCCCGCATCCATGCGCTTGTGCAGCTCGCGGAAATCGGTTGCCCCACCCAATCCCGATACACCCGAGTGGCGGTTCAGCAGGACGTCGATGTCCTCGACAGACATCCCGGCGGCGCGCGACAGGTACATGATGATGCCGGGATCGACGTCACCGGAGCGCGTCCCCATCACCAGACCCTCCATCGGCGTCAAACCCATCGAGGTGTCGATCGGCCGACCGCCGGCGATCGCCGACGCCGATGCGCCGTTACCCAGGTGCAGGACAATCTGATTCACCGATTCCAGGGGCAGACCCAGGAACTGCGCGGCCTGCTCGCTGACGTACTGGTGCGACGTGCCGTGGAAGCCGTAGCGGCGAATGTGCCACTTGTCGGCAACCTCCCGGTCGATCGCGTACTCGGCCGCGGCCGCGGGCAGATCGTGGAAGAACGCCGTGTCGAACACCGCGACGTGCGAGACGTCCGGCAAGAGCTTGCGGGCCGCGTCGATGCCCAGCAGCCCCGGCGGATTGTGCAGCGGCGCCAGCGGGGCCAGCTCTTCGAGTTCGGCGACCAGCTCGTCGTCGATCACGGTCGGCCGGTAGAACCTCCGGCCGCCATGCACGACGCGGTGACCGACGCACGCGATCTCGTCGGCCGACACTCCGGCGGCACCAACCGCATCGAACACCTGCTGCAACGCTTTCGGGTAATCGTCCACCCGCTCGATCACGCCGTCGGCCAGCGACTCGCCCGAAGCCGGTTGCACCAAGCGGTATTTCACCGACGACGAGCCGCAATTGAGTACCAGTACCGGCCCGCTCATTTCGCTCCTTGAGCCTGAATCGCCGTGATGGCAACGGTATTGACGATGTCCTCGACCAGCGCGCCCCGGGACAGGTCGTTCACGGGTTTGTTCAGGCCCTGCAGCACCGGACCGATCGCGATGGCGCCCGCGCTGCGCTGCACCGCCTTGTACGTGTTGTTGCCGGTGTTCAGGTCCGGGAAGATCAGCACCGTCGCCCGGCCGGCCACCGGCGAATCCGGCATCTTCGTCGCGGCGACCGACGGCTCGACGGCGGCGTCGTACTGGATCGGCCCTTCGACCAACAGCTCCGGCGCCCGCGTGCGGACCAATTCCGTTGCCGCCCTGACCTTGTCGACGTCGGCGCCGGTCCCCGAATCGCCGGTCGAGTAGGACAGCATGGCCACACGCGGCTCGATGCCGAACTGCGCGGCGGTCTGCGCCGAGCTGATCGCGATGTCGGCCAGCTGCTCGGACGTCGGGTCCGGCACGATCGCGCAGTCGCCGTAGGCCAGCACCCGGTCGGCCAGGCACATCAGGAAGATGCTCGACACCGTCGAGATGTCCGGCGCGGTACGGATGATCTCGAATGCCGGCCGGACGGTGTGTGCGGTGGTGTGCGCCGCCCCGGACACCATGCCGTCGACCATGTTGTTGTGCACCAGCATGGTGCCGAAATACGAGACGTCGTGGATGATTTCGCGAGCCTGCTCGAGGGTCACGCCCTTCTTCTTGCGCAGCTCGGCGTACTGGGCCGCGAACTGGTCGCACAGCTCGCTGGTACGCGGATCGAGCACCACGGCGGCCGAGAGGTCCAGGCCCAGCTCGGCAGCCCGCGCCCGCACCGTCGGCTCGTCGCCGAGGATGGTCAGGTCGGCAACCGAGCGGGCGAGCAGCCGGCCCGCCGCCCGCAGAATCCGGTCGTCGTCGCCTTCGGGCAGCACGATGCGCCGGCGGTCGGCCCGAGCCCGGTCCTGCAGCTGGTGCGTGAACATCTGCGGCGTGACGACCGACGGGATCGGGACCGCAAGCTGGGCAAGCAGATCCGCCACGTCGACATGCTCGTCCATGAGGGCCAGCGCGGTGTCGACCTTGCGCAGCGACGTGGCCGTCACCCGGCCCTTCGCCGTCGACGCGGCGCGGGCGGTGTCATACGTGCCCAGATCGGTGGCCACGATGGGCAACCGCAGCCCCAGGCCCGCAACCAGTTTGGCGATCGATGGATGCAACGGCAGGCCGCCGTTGAGGATGAGGCAGGAGATCGACGGAAAACCTTCTGCGGCATGGGCACTGGCGATGGCCAGCACCACATCGGAGCGGTCGCCCGGGGTGATGACGGCCATGGACTCGCGCAGCCGCTCCAGGCAGTGTTCGGCCGTCATGCCGGCGACCATCATTCCCATGACCTCGCGGGTCAGCAGCTCCTCGTCGCCACTGATCAACGTGCCGCCCACCGCGTCTCGCAGCTCCGCCACGGTCGGCGCCGCGAGCAGCGGCTCCTCGGGCAGCACATAGCTTTTCGGCGTGAACCGCTGCAGCGCGGTGGCCACGTCGGCGAGCTCGTCCGCAGCGCACCGATTCGCGACGACCGCGGCGGTGTGCGCGTGCTGGGCCGCGAGCTCGGCCAGGCACAGCTCGACCACATGGGCCACCTCGCCGGGTGTGCGATCAGCGGCGCGCACCGAGAGCAACACGGGCGCACCGAGATTCACGGCGATGCGGGCATTCATCGACAACTCGCTGGGCGAGGCGACATCGGTGTAGTCGCTGCCGACGATGACCACCGCACCGCATTTGTCCGCGACGCGGTGGTAGCGGTCGACGATGTCGGCGATCGCCGCATCGGGATCGTCGTGCAACTGCTGGTAGGTGACCCCGGCGCAGTCGTCGTAGTCGAGGCCCGCGGTGCTGTGCGCGAGCAACAAATCCAGGATGTAGTCGCGGCCGGTCCCCGCGCGCACGATCGGGCGGAACACCCCGACGTTGGCGACCGTGGCCGCCAGCCGGTGCAACAGCCCTAGCGCAATGGTCGACTTGCCGGTGTCGCCTTCAGGTGAGGCGATGTAGATCGCGGTGGCGTCGGGCACGGCGATAAGCCTACCGAGCCCTGCCTTCCGTCACGCCAGCTTGCGCAGGCGAGGCTCAAGGTCGGTCTTGAACAGCTCCAGGAAGCGGCGCTGGTCCTGCCGGGGGTCGTGGAACACCAGGTGGTTCAGGCCCCAGTCGACGTACTGCTTGACCTTCTCGACGGCTTCGTCCGGGTCGGACGCCACGATCCAGCGCTTGGCGACCTGCTCGATTGGCAGCGCGTCGGCGGCCGCCTCCATCTCGATCGGGTCGTCGATGGAGTGCTTCTGCTCGGCCGTCAGCGACAGCGGCGCCCAGAACCGGGTGTTCTCCAGAGCCAGTTCCGGATCCGGGTCGTACGAGATCTTGATCTCGATCATCCGGTCGACGTCGTCGGGGTTCTTGCCCGCGGCCTCGGCGCCCTCGCGCATGGCGGGGATGAGCTTGTCCTTGTACAGCTCCTCGCCCTTGCCCGAGGTGCAGATGAACCCGTCGCCGGCACGGCCGGCGTACTTGGCCACCTGCGGCCCGCCCGCGGCGATGTAGATCGGGATACCACCCTCGGGCACGTCGTAGATCGAGGCGCCCTTGGTCTTGTAGTACTCGCCCTCGAAGTCGACGCGGTCGCCGAGCCACAGCTCACGCATCAGGCGCACCGACTCACGCAGGCGCGCGTAGCGCTCCTTGAACTCGGGCCATTCGCCTTCATAGCCGGTGGCGATCTCGTTGAGCGCCTCACCGGTGCCGATGCCCAGGAAGATGCGGTCGGGGTACAGGCAGCCCATCGTGGCGAACGCCTGCGCGATGACGGCCGGGTTGTAACGGAACGTCGGGGTCAGCACCGAGGTGCCCAGGACCAGCCGCTCGGTGCGCTCGCCCACCGCGGTCATCCAGGCCAGGGAGAACGGTGCGTGGCCGCCGGTATGGCGCCACGGCTGGAAGTGATCACTGACGGTGGCGCTGTCCATGCCCGCCGCCTCGGCGGCCACCGCCAGCTCGACGAGTTCACGCGGCGCGAACTGCTCCGCCGACGCCTTGTATCCCAGCCTGAGTTCAGCCATGAGTCCCGTTCCTGTTCGTCGCCTCTGCAGTTCCTTTTCTACTCTGCCTACACTCGCCACATGGCGGCAGCCCTGAGCGCGATCACCGAAAATATTCACTTCGCCCAAACCGACCTGGTGAACTGGACCCTGGTCAGCGACGACAGCGGGGTGATCCTGATCGACGCGGGTTTTCCCGGCCAGCGCGATGACGTCCTGCGTTCACTGCGCGACCTGGGCTTCGAGGCCGGCGACGTACGGGCGATTCTGCTCACCCACGCGCACGTCGACCACCTCGGCGCAGCCATCTGGTTCGCCAAAACCCATGACACACCGGTGTTCTGCCACGGCGCCGAGGTCGGTCACGCCAAACGCGAATACCTGGAACAGGTTTCACCGACCGACCTCCTGACGCGGGCCTGGAACCCGCGGTACCTGGCCTGGTCGATGCACATCGTCGGCAAGGGCGGGCTGGTGCGCGAGGGCATTCCGACCGCGCAGGCCCTCACCGAGGACGTCGCGGCGACGCTGCCGGGCAGTCCGCAGCTGATTCCCAGTCCAGGGCACACCGGCGGACACTGCTCCTACGTCTTCGGCGACGTGCTGGTGGCCGGCGACGCCGTCGTCACCGGTCACCCCCTCATCACCAAGGGCGGCCCGCAGCTACTGCCGCACATCTTCAACCACGACGAGGCGGCGTGTGAACGCAGCCTGTCGGCGCTCGGTCTGCTGGACACCCAGGTGCTGCTGCCCGGCCACGGGCCCGCGTGGCGCGGCCCGGTGCGGGAGGCCGCTGAACTCGCTTTGCAGCGACGCTGACGCCGGTCGCCGTCACCCGCCGTGTTTGACCAGCTCCAGGAACAGCACGAACAACCCGGCCAGGAGCAGTCCGCCGGCCACGACGACCGCCGGCAGGAAGAGCATGTGATCGAGCTCTTCGTCGTCAAAAGTGTTGTTGCCCTGGGTGTCACGGTTGATCGGGCCGTAGAACACCTTGCCGAACGTGGACCAGCGCACCGCGCGTGCGCGCCGGCGATGCGGGTGATCCTGGGGCGTCCCGCCGATGTACGTGCGCGCCGCCATGCCGGCCCCCAACACCAGCACGGCGGCGACCAGCAGCAGACACCCGACGGCCCAACCGGTAAGCACAAATCAAGCGTATCCACCTGATCGGCGGAGCAACCCGGATTCGGCAGCGCTCAGTTGGGCAGCCGCCCCGATCCTGTCCCCCTCGGTACCAGGAAGATCGCGGCCTCCCACATGCCAACCTGTCGAGGCAGGGTCGATTGTGGACCGCCACCCGGCGGCCGCCGTCATCAAAGGAGCACGCCATGTCCCTGCTGCACGAAGTCATCTCCGCATCCGGCGGCCAGGAGCGCTGGGAGCAGGTCAACCGCATCAAGATCCATCAGCTCATCGGCGGCGGACTGTGGGGACTCAAGGGCGTCGACGGCATTCTCGATGATTCGCGGGTGGAGATCAGTCCCAAGGACCAACTCGCATGGCACCACCCGCTGCCCGAGCCCGGGCTGCATTCCGCGTACCGCCCCGGCCGCGTCGTCATCGAAACCGACGATGACTCGCCAAAGACGTTGGAAACACTGGATTCTCCTCGTGATTCCTTCGCCGGACACACCCTCGAGACGCCGTGGTCCACGCTGCAGCTGGCCTACTTCGCGGGCTACGCGATGTGGACGTACCTGTCCGAGCCGTATTCGCTGACGCTGCCCGGTGTCCACACCGAAGAGCTCGGCACGTGGCACGAGAACGGCCAGACGTGGCGCCGGCTCGGTGTGAAGTACCCCGATTCCATCGCCACCCACAGCACCCAGCAGACCCTCTACATCGATTCGGACGGCCTGATCCGGCGGCGCGACTACGACGTCGACATCGCCGGCGACTCCCCGGCCGCGCACTACTCGGACAACCACACCGAGTTCGACGGCATCGTGCTCCCGACCAAGCGCGTCGTCTACGTCCGCGACGCCGACGGGCAGCCCGTGCGCGACATGGTCACGGTGACCATCGACATCGACGACGTCACCGTCAGCTGACAGCGTCCGTCATGCCGAGTGGACGTCCGGGGTCCGCACGTGTTCGGGACGGAAACCGCGGCCGACGAGCAGCGGCGGAATGTATTGCAGCGGGCCCTTTCCCACGAATGACGGGACCTGAATCGGGGACAGGTCGCCGGCCAGGTTGGGTTCGATGACGCGGTCCTGCGCCAGCACCTGGCCGGCCTGGATGATGCGGGTCGGCAATTCGCGGCGGCGTTGCACCTTGGCCAGATCCGAGTCGGCGAGCAGGCCGTTGCGCAATGGGCCGCACAGGATGTTGGCAGCGGCGACCGCGTCGGCCACCGCCAGGTTGATCCCGACGCCGCCGGCGGGCGACATCGCGTGCGCGGCGTCGCCGATGCACAGCAGCCCCGGCCGCCACCACGTCTTGAGCCGGTCCACCCGCACATCGAGATGGCTGGTGTCGTCCCACGACTTGAGGTCCTCGACATGCTCGCGCAGCTGTGGCCGCACCGACACCAGCCGGGCCTTGAAGTCGTCGAGTGAGCCGCCCTGCGGATTGGCGCCCTTCGGCATGAGGTACGCCACCTGCCAGTAGTCGCCGCGATAGATCATCGCCATCAGCAGACCCTTGCGGATGATCCCGAACAGTTCCCGCGGATCGCCGGGGCGCCAGCCCAGCCGGAACCACAGCACATCCATGGGGCTGTGCGCACTCGCCATCGCGAGCCCGGACGCCGCACGCACCGCGGACTTACGTCCGTCTGCGGCCACCACGAGATCGGCGCGCACCTCCAACTCCGGCGTGCGCACGCCGACGACGCGGCCGCCCTCGATGATCAGGTCGGTCACTTCGGCGTTGCGGATCAACGTGAATTCCGGGTAGGCGGAAGCCTTTTCCGCGAGGAAGTCCAAAAAGTCCCACTGCGGCATCAGCGCGATGTACGGCTCGGGGAACCGCAGCGCCTTCAGAGCGCCGAAACTGCCGAACGTCCGGAGGGTCCCGTCGGCGTCCATGCAGACCCGGTTGATCTTGGTGTGCGGCAACTTCAGGAACTCGTCGATGAACCCCAGCTCGTGCATGATGCGCAACGTCGTGGGGTGGACGGTGTCGCCGCGAAAGTCGCGGAGGAAGTCGTTGTGCTTCTCCAGTACGACGACGTCGATGCCGGCGCGCGCCAATAGGAGTGCATGCACCAGACCCGCGGGTCCACCACCGGCTACACAAACCTGAGTCCGCAGCGCGCGCGTCATGCCCCGACAGTAGCCCGCCGAGGTGGCCAAATCAGGGCTTCATTTCAAAACTTGACACGTGTAAAGTTTGCGGCCATGGACAACATCCGCGGCAAGACCATCGCCATCACCGGAGCCGCACGAGGCATCGGCTACGCCACCGCCAAGGCCCTTCTCGCCCGCGGCGCGCGCGTCGTCATCGGCGACCGGGACGTCGCAGTACTCGAATCTGCCGTCTCTGAGCTGGTCAAACTGGGCCCGGCCACCGGGTACCCGCTCGACGTCACCGACCGCGAATCCTTCGACGTGTTCCTGGACAAGGCCCGCAGCGACGGTGCCGGCCACCTCGACGTCCTGATCAACAACGCCGGCGTGATGCCGGTCGGCCCGTTCCTGAAGGAGACGGAACAGTCGATCCGGTCGTCTCTCGAAGTCAACGTCTACGGCGTCCTGACCGGCTGCCAGCTCGCGCTTCCCGAGATGGTCAGCCGCCGTAGCGGTCACATCATCAACATCGCCTCACTCTCCGGCCTCATCCCGCTGCCCGGTCAGGTGGTTTACGTCGGGGCGAAGTACGCCGTCGTCGGCCTGTCCACGGCCCTGGCGGATGAGATGGCTCCCCACGGCGTCAACGTCTCGGTGATCATGCCGCCGTTCACCAACACCGAACTGATCTCGGGCACCAAGTCCGGTGGCGCCATCAAGCCGGTGGAACCCGAGGACATCGCCGCCGCCATCGTCAAGACCCTGAACAAGCCCAAGACCCACGTGTCGGTCCCGCCGCCGCTGCGCTTCACCGCGCAGCTGGCCCAGCTGCTTCCGCCGAAGGGCCGCCGTGGGATGAACAAGGCGCTCGGGCTGGACACGGTCTTCCTGGAGTTCGATGCCGCCAAACGCAAGAGCTATGAAGACCGGGCCCGGACCGCACAGGGCGTCATCGAGAAGGACTGAGAATCTCGCGCTGTGAGGTAATTCCTTTCAGCTGCAAGGAGATAGGTCGTGGTCGGCACCGCCCCGCACCACGCACCATGAGGCATGCCCAATTCCGCCTGGCTCTCGATCGCCCGCGCCGCGGCAGCCCTGGCCGCGGCGATGGGCATCGGTCGATTCGCCTACACGCCGATCTTGCCACTCATGACGGCCGACGCCGGCCTCACCGCGCAGGCCGCGGGGCAGCTGGCCACCGCCAACTACGTCGGCTATCTGATCGGCGCGGTGGGCGCCGCGGCCTCGCCACGGCTGACCCGGTCCGTGCTCGCGTGCCGGGTGTCGTTGGCAATCCTGGTCGCGACGCTGGCGGCAATGACGCTGAGCACCAACGTCATCGAGTGGGGCGCTCTACGACTGGTCGCCGGCATCGCCAGCGCACTGGTCTTCGTGATCGCCGTCAACACACTGATGGATCACGGCCATCCGGCCCACCACGCCGGCTGGGCGTTCAGCGGCGTCGGTATCGGCATCGCGTTGTCCGCGGCCCTGCCCGCCGCTCACGACTGGCAGGTCGCCTGGTGGACGGCGACGGCCTTGGCCGCGCTGCTCAGCGCCGTCGCCTGGTTCATGCATCCCGGAACACCCGCCGAGGCGGCCAAATCCCCTGCCGGGCAGGCCACTGCGCGCGGTCCGCTGGCGCTGCTGATGGCCAGTTACACCCTCGAAGGCGTCGGCTACATCATCGCCGGCACGTTCCTGGTCGCCGCGGTCGCGCAGCAGTCACCGGGCGGACTCGGCAGTGCGGTGTGGCTTTTGGTCGGCCTGGCCGCCGCACCGTCAGCCGCACTGTGGGCGCGGTTCACGGGCCGCTTCTCGTATGCCGCACTGCTCGTCGCGGCGTTGCTGCTGCAGGCTGCCGGAATCGCCTGGGCGGGAACCGGGAACAGCGTCGCGGCACTCACCGGGGCGGTGCTGTTCGGCGGCACGTTCATCGGCATCAGCACCCTGGCCCTGGCCGCCGGGCGGGCGTTGCAGTTCCCGGGCGCTGTCGCGCTGTTGACGACGGGGTACTCCGTCGGCCAGATCGTCGGACCCGTCGCGGTGGCACCGTTGCTGCACAACGGTTTTCAGCAGGCGTTGCTCGCGGGTGCCGCCGTCGTGCTACTGGCGGCCCTGGCCGCGCTGTTGATGCGGATCAGTGGACGGCAGCCACGCCGCGTCATCGATCCCGGGGGCGGCGGCGTCCCGCGTGAGCGCGTCGACGACAGCGTGCACAGCAGGGTTGTCTTCTCCCCGCCGCCACACGAGTGACCAGGTCCACAGCGGAGTCGGCTGAATCACCGGACGGCGCACCAGGTCTCGCGGCAGGGCATCGGTCTGCCCCCTGGGATTGTTGAGCACCGGACGGCCCAGCTGCCGGACGTGCTCGAAGAACGTCGGACCCGTGACGCCGCCGTCGTCGGTGCGCATCACCCGCGCACCGGTGTCCGCGGCGAACTGCTCGCCGTAGCGGTTCCACGACTCCCAACTCGCGGTGTCCGAATCCACCAGCACCAGGGTGTCTTTCGCTTGTACCGGAGAGTCGTCGACGCCGACGCACAGCGCGAAGAGCCGGTCCACCCCCATCAGCCGGGCTTCCAGCTTCAGGTCCTCCAGATCATCGGTCAGCACCCAGCAGATGGCCAGGTCGAGGATGCCCTCGGCAACCCGCGCCGCCTGCGCGTGCGACGGCATCACCCACGTGTCGACGCGCAGCTGCGCGACCCCGGCCGCGCGCTCGGCCAGGTCGGTCGGACACCAGTTGACGTAGCCGATCCGGATCGGTTCGGAGTTCGACAAACCGATTGCCCGCCTGCGTAATTCATCGGCCTGCGCCACCAGGGAGCGGGCGTGCGGCAACAGCGACGCACCCGCCGCGGTCAGGCGCACCGACCGCCGATCGCGATCGAACAGTTCCACCTTGAGGTCACGCTCGAGCGCCTTGATCTGCTGGGACAGCGACGGCCCCGCGATGCGCAGCCGTTCGGCGGCGCGCCCGAAATTCAGTTCATCGGCAACGGCGACGAAGTACCGAAGTTGCCGCAGCTCCATGCCGACAGCGTAGTAGGCACAGCCTCTCAGCAGGAAGCGAATAAGTCCCGTAGCAGCGGCATCGATCCGGGTCGGCCGAGGTTGTCAAGGGCAGCAACGTCAACCGAAAGGAACACCCCGATGAGCACCACAACCCGCGTCGCGATCGTCACCGGCGCATCCCAGGGCATCGGCGAAGCTCTGGTGGCCGGCTACCGCAAGCTGGGCTATGCCGTCGTCGCCAACTCCCGCACCATCTCCGAGAGCGACGATCCCATGGTTCTCACCGTCGCCGGTGACGTCGCCCAGCCCGGTATCGGCCAGCGGTTGGTCGACGCCGCCGTCGAGCACTTCGGGCGGGTCGACACCGTGGTCAACAACGCCGGCATCTTCATCGCCAAGCCCTTCACCGAGTACACCGACGCGGACTACGACGCCATCACCGGCGTGAATTCCCGCGGCTTCTTCGAACTGACCCGCGCCGCCATCAGGACCATGGAGGCCCAGGGCGACGGCGGGCACGTCGTCACCATCTCGACCAGCCTGGTGGATCAGGCCAACTCGCAGGTGCCCTCGGCGCTGGCGTCACTGACCAAGGGTGGCCTGAACGCCGCGACCAGGGCGCTGGCCGTCGAATACGGCACCCGCGGAATCCGGGCCAATGCCGTCGCCCTGGGCATCATCCGCACTCCGATGCACGCGCCGGAGACGCACGAGTTCCTCTCGGCGCTGCACCCGGTCGGCCACATGGGTGACATCTCCGACGTCGTCGACGGCGTCCTGTACCTGGAGAACGCCAAGTTCGTCACCGGCGAGATCCTGCACGTGGATGGTGGTCAGAGTGCCGGGCACTGACGTGGTCCGCGAGGTCCTGGACCGGTGGCAGGCGGGCATCGCCGCCCACCGGCCGGACCAGGTCGCGGCGGTCTTCACCGACGACGCGATATTCCAGGGGCTGCGGCCCTACACCGTGGGGCGCCAGGGCGTCTTCGACTACTACGAATCTCAGCCGGTCGGCCTGACGGTCGACTACCGCATCAACGAGATCCGGGAGCCCGCGGCCGGCGTCGTCCTGGCCTACACCCGGGCCGACTTCACCCGCCCCGACGGCGCGGTGATCAGCCTGAACCTGAGTGTCCTTGTCACACAAGGAGACAATGGCTGGCAGATCGCGCACTATCAGGTCTCGCCCGTCGGCTGACGGTCGAAATCAGAACTGCGGAAACGGCTCCCCGACGCGGTAGGCCTCGATGACATCCAGGTTCGCCATCAACTGCTCGACCGTGAAGCTGTAGATCTCGCCGTCCTCTTCGGTACCGACGAGGATGAGCTGCGGCTGGTCCGGATCGGAGACCCAGATCCGCGTCACCAACTCACGCGGATCGTCCTCGGTGCTTTCGAAGCCCGACGGCGGATAGTACCAGATGAGGTACTCGTCGTTGGAGTAGTCCGAATCGAATACCCAACCGCGCGGCAGGATTTCGCCCGCGATCCGCCCGACGGCCTCGACTTCGGCATGCACCTCGTCGGGCAGCCAGTTGGCGTTGCGGGTGGTCTGCCGCTTCTTGCGACGGGCCTTCTTGGCCGCTGTCTGCTTGGACATGCTCCAGCCCCCTAGCTCAGCGCCTGGTCCAGGTCGGCGATCAGATCCTCGGTGCCCTCGAGGCCGACGGAAATCCGCACCACGCCGTCGCCCAGCCCGATCGCGGCCCGGCCCTCCGGCCCCATCGCGCGGTGCGTGGTGGTGGCCGGGTGGGTGATCAGTGTCTTGGAATCGCCGAGGTTGTTGGAGATGTCGATGACCTGCAGCTTGTCGAGCACCTCGAACGCCCGGTCCTTGCCGCCGTCGAGCTCGAAGGTGACGACGGTGCCGCCGCCGCGCATCTGCCGCTTGGCCAGGTCGTGCTGCGGATGTGACTGCAGGAACGGGTATTTCACCCAGTTCACGCCGCGCACACCTTCCAGGAACTCGGCCACCCGCTGCGCGGACCGGTTCGAGTAGTCGACCCGAATGGCCAGCGTCTCAAGGCCTTTCAGCATCGTCCAGGCATTGAACGCGCTGATCGCCGGGCCCGTGTGCCGCATCAGCTGCTGCACCGGCCCGGAGATGTACTCCTTGTCGCCGAGGATCGCACCACCGAGCACCCGGCCCTGGCCGTCGATGTGCTTGGTACCCGAGTACACGACGACATCGGCGCCCAGCTCCATCCCCTGCTGCAGCAGTGGTGTCGCGAAGACGTTGTCCAGCACCACCTTTGCCCCGGCGGCGTGCGCCAGCTCCGAAACCGCGGCGATGTCGACCAGCGACTGCATCGGGTTGGACGGCGTCTCGAAGAACACCGCGGTGGTCGGCACCGACAGTGCCTCCTCCCACTGCGACAGGTCGTCGCCGTCGACGAAGACGGTCTCGACGCCCCAGCGCGGGAGAATCTCGTTGCACACCACGAAGCAGGAACCGAACAGGCTGCGCGCCGCGACCAGCCGGTCGCCGGCGGCGAGCAGCGCGCCCAGCGCGGTGAACACCGCCGCCATGCCGGTTGCCGTCGCGAAAGCGGCCGGTGCCCCTTCGATGAGCCGCAGCCGTTCCTCGAACATCTGGATGGTCGGGTTGCCGTAGCGCGAGTACACGTAGCGGTCGATCTCACCGGTGAACGCCTGCTCCGCGGCAGCCGCCGACTCGTAGACGTACCCCGAGGTCAGGAACATCGCCTCGGCGGTCTCCTCGAACTCGGACCGCAGCAGGCCGCCGCGGACACCGATGGTCGCCTGGCTCACGCCGTCGGGCAGCGGCGCCGGGACCCGGACCGAGGGGACGCCGTCGGCGTTACGTTGCTTCATGCGCGATCCGCTCCGCTTCTCGCTGACTCCCTCACGACTGCACCCACGGCAACCCGATGGCGCGCCAGCCGCTGCCACCGCGATGCCCCTGCTCGTCCAGGTGGCCCTCGAAACCGTCGAGCACGTTGTACGACGGGCCGATGCCCGCCGCCGTCGCCGCCTCGGCGGCACCGATCGAACGATTACCCGAGCGGCAAAGGAACACCACCGGCCGCTCGCCGGGCGTCACACCCGCGGCCAGCAGGTCGTCGACGAAACCGGTGTTGCGTTTGCCGTCATTCGACACCCACTCGATGTACACAACGTCACGTCCGAGGCTGGAGATGTCGGGCACGCCCACCCAGCGCCATTCGGCGTCGGTCCGGCAGTCGACAAGCACCGCCTCGGGGTTCTCGCTCAGCAGGTCCCAGGCCTGCTGCGGCGTGATATCTCCCGCGTAGCTCACGGATGCGAGTCTGTCACAAACTAGCTCGGGACCGGCGAGCACACCTTCCACGCGCCGTCCTCGTTCACCAGCACCACCGGCGCCGTGGGCTTCTGGTCCGGCGTCTTGTCGAAGTGGTACATCAACACGGCCGTGGCCTTCTGGCCGTCGAACTTGATGTCGCGCACCTCGTCGACGTAGCGCTGCCCGTTCTTGGCTGCCGAATCCTCTTGCTTGGCAAGCACATCCGCCTCGGTGCCGGCCTGGGCCTTGCAGGTGTACGTCTGGAAGCGCGCGTAGTCCTTGCGCTGCAGCCCGTCGTTCTGGCCGACGACCGCGGTGCGCACAAGCTGTTCCGGCGTCGGCTCGTTCCGGCCGAACACCCCGATCGCGTTCAGGACGGCGATTATGACCACGAGGACCACAATCAGCGCCAGCGCGGCCAGGAACGGGCCCAGCGTCTGCCGCGGCTGCGATTCTTCGGTCATCGTCACGTCCCTGCCTGGTTGATCGCCGCCGAGTGGTTGAGCACAGCGGCCACCTGATGCGCGCGGTCACGCGCCCGCACGACGTCCGGCGCCGTCGCCAATGCCACGCACACCTCACCGGAGAGCCGCACGTCGCTCTCGGCGATGGCCAGCGCATCCGGCAGTGCGCGCCCGAGCGCGGCCCGGTCGGCCGCCGGCCGGCTCACCTCACCGGCCGCCGGCGAGATCATGATGGTGTCGACGGGCAGTCCGAGGATCGCCCGCGCGTGCAGGTCGAACTGCGACAGCCGCTGCGAACGCGTCGTGACGAAGCCCGCGCCCGTCAGCATCGGATGGACCGTCGCGAAATAGACCTCCTCGGCCCCGGACTCCGGGTCGGCACCGAGCAGCAGGTCCACCGTGAACAGCCCCGTGCCGCCCAGCTTGTTGACGATCCGGGCGGCGATCGAGCGCGCCGCGTCCAGCGCCGGCTCCGACAACAGCTGCGGCTGCCACAACTCCAGCGGACCGCCCGTCTCGTGGCGGTGACCGATCGGCTCACAGAACTGCACCACCGGACCCGCCTGACCCTGCGTCCGCACCGTCAGCATGGTGAACTCCGCGGTCACGTCGACGGCCGTCTCAGCCATCACGCGGTCGCCGCCCGCGGCCACCGCACGGTGCCACGCCACGTCGACGTCCTCGAGACGCGACAGCACCGAACGCCCCGCGCCCTCGTTCGCGGCATGCGTCACCGGCGTGATGGTGAGCGGCAGCCCGGCGTGCTCGGCCACCGCGGTGAGTTCGTCGACCGATCCGGCGAACCAGAACGGCGCCGTCGGCAGCCCCAGCTCGTTGGCCGCCAGGGTGCGCAGCGCCTCGCGGTCGGACGCGAGCCGCAGGGCACCCGGCGTCGGGAACACCGCGACTTCCTCGAGCCCGGCCAGCGCCTGCACGACGTCGGCGCCGAGATCCGCCGCCGGGGACTGCACGACCACCACCTGTGGGGTGTGCCGGTCGATCAGGGTCCGCAACGCCGCCGCTCCGGTCGGCGCGGGCACCGCGGTCGCCCGCGTCCCCAGCCGCTGGAACGACAGCACCAGTTCACTGCTCAGCTCACCGGTACCGAGCACCAGAACCGTTGTCCGGTCTACCAAGTCACCAACCTCCCCCGTCGCTCCGCTCGCCCCGCCGGCCAATCTCCCGTCAACCCAACCTGATGTCGACGTAGCACCAGCGCCAGCTCTCCCCCGGCTCGACCGAGCGCATCACGGGGTGGCCCGTGCGACGGTAGTGCTCGTTGGCGTGTTGGTGCGGACTGGAATCACAACAGCTGACCTGTCCGCAGGTCAGACACATCCGAAGGTGCGCCCACGTATCCTCCCCAAGTGCCGCACAGTCACCACAGCGGCCGGGCGTCTGCGGCTCCGGTTCTGCTTGGCCGACGGCGTCGGCGAGGTGCGTGCAGGTAGTCGGGGAATTTTCTTCACGCGGACGCGTTGCCCGTGACTGCATCCATTTCCCCAGCATGTTGAACAAGGATAGGGCCCGGCTGACCGAGGAGGTTTGAGGACATGGGTGCCCCACTGCTGGCAGTGCTGGTGGCCTCGGTGTTGTTGGCCGCGCTGGCCCGCCGTTACGACGTCTCCGCGCCACTGGGACTCGTCGTCGCCGGACTGGCCGTCGGGCTGATCCCCGGCGTGCCGGCCATCGAGATGCAGCCGCAGTTGGTGATGTTCGTCGTGCTGCCGCCGCTGCTGTGGTCGGCCGGGCTGGAGAGCAGCTACCTGGCCCTGCGCAAGAACGTGCGTCCCATCGGGCTGCTCGCGGTCGGGCTGCCACTGGCCACCACCCTGGTCGTGGGGTTCGTCGCGTTTCACACCGTCCCGGAGCTGACGGTCGCCGCGGCGCTCACGCTGGGCGCCATCGTCGCGCCGCCCGACGCGGTGTCGGCCGCGGCCATCGGCCGGCGCCTGGGACTGCCCCGCCAGATCATGACGCTGCTCGGCGGCGAGAGCCTGCTCAACGACGCCACGGCGCTGACCGCCTACAAGGTCGCGCTGGCCGCCGCCGTCGGCGCGGCAGCGACCTGGCAGGGCGCGCTGGGCACGTTCGCGCTCGCCGCGCTGGGCGGTGTCGTGATCGGCGGGCTGATCGGGTGGCTCATCGAGTTCATCCGGACCTGGCTGGACGACCCGCTGGTGGAGAGCGCCATCGGGCTCGTCGCACCGTATTTCGTCTACTGGCTGGCCGAAGAGGCACACGGCTCCGGGGTGATCGCGGTGGTGGTCGCCGCGCTGCTGCTGGGACAACGCGCCACGCGGGCGTCGTACGCCACCCGCCTGCAGGACGACGCGGTGTGGAAGTCGATCCAGCTGGTGCTGGAGTCCTTCGCGTTCCTGATGATCGGGCTGCAGCTGCCGACCGTCATCGACGAGCTGACCGGCATCCGCGCCGTCACCCTCGCCGTGGCGTCGGCCGCGGTGCTGGCGACGGTGATCGCCGTCCGCATCGTCTGGGTGTACGTCATGGCCTACACGCCACGGATGCTGTTCCGCGGGGTCCGGGACCGAGAACCCGCCCCGACCCCGTCGCAGGTCTTCATCGTGGCGTGGGCAGGCATGCGCGGTGTCGTGTCACTGGCCGCGGCGTTCGGTGTGCCTCTCGTGACACTGAGCGGGGACCCGTTCCCGGGGCGGCCGCAACTGGTGTTCCTGACGTTCGTCGTGGTGATCGGCACGCTGCTGCTGCACGGCCTGACGTTGCCGTGGCTGATCCGCACGCTCGACGTGCGCAGCGAGGCCGAGGCCCATCAGGATGCCCTGGAGCAGGCCGCGGCCTCGAGTCGCGCGGCGCAGGCGGCGGCCGACCGGCTCGACGAATTGCTGGCTCGCAGCAGCGATTCCAGCGCCCAACAGCACGTCGGCGAGGTATTGCAGAGCTGGAACGACCGGCGCCGCAACGCGGTGTGGGAACGACTCGGGCGCAGTGACGACGACATCGGCGAAAGCCCGGCGTCGGCCATGCGGCGGCTGCGGCTGGAGATGCTGGCGGCCGAGCGCGAGACATACATCGCCGAACGCGACGCCGGAAACATCGACGACGAGGTGCTGCGCTCGGTGCTGCACGGGCTGGATCTGGAAGAGGCGGCGCTCAACCGGGAGTAGTCCCGTGCGCCGAGAAGGACCGAGTGGCTGCTGGTAGGCACTCCACAACCGCCATTTGGTCCCTTTCGATCGACGATGGAGCCGATCAGCCCGCCCACACGTCTTAGAGGACATGCCGATTCCATTCGTCGGGGGCGAAGCGATCGCTGCCGGCGTGTTGACCCGAGCGCAGTTGCGCCACCGCTACCGACCGATCTTTCATGGCATCTACGTGCCTCGACATCATCAAGTGAAATTGCGGGACCGGATTCGTGGAGCCGCCCTAGCGGTGCCGCTCGGCGTCATCGGTGGGATCGCTGCATCCGCAGTACACGGCGCGAAGTGGGTGGATGACGATATGCCCATCGATGTCATCGGGCTGTGCAAAGGTCAGCGTGGACTCGTCGTCCGGCACGACTCCTTGGCCGACGACGAAGTGGTCACCATCGGTGGAGTGCGCGTAACTTCGCGTGCGCGCACGGCATTCGACCTGGCTCGCCACCTACCGCGGGACTCCGCCGTCGCGCGGCTCGATGCGTTGATGAACGCTGCGCCGTTCGGGCACGAAGACGTCCAGTTGCTCACGAAGCGGCACCGTGGGGCGCGGGGATTGGCTCGCCTGAGGAAGGCGTTGCCTCTGGTCGACGGCGGCGCCGAATCACCACGCGAAAGCCGGCTGCGGTTGCTGTTCATCGACGCCGGATTGCCCAGGCCCACAACTCAGTACGTGGTTCGGAACGAGTTCGGGCGCTACGTCCGCCGGATCGACATGTGCTGGGACGAATTCAAGGTAGGTGCCGAGTACGACGGCGTCCAGCACCTGACTGATCGACGCCAGTACTCGATGGACATCTGGGCCAACCGGGAACTGCTGAGGCTGAAGTGGCACGTCATCCACGTCATCAAGGAAGATTCCGGGCCCGCGATCGTCGAAGACGCCCGCACGGCGCTGCTCGAGCGGGGATGGTCAGGGTTGCCCTAGCTCGGGAAGGACCAAATGGTCGCCGACAAGCACGCCACAGCCGCCATTTGGTCCTTCTCGGCAAGGGACTCTTGACCTGTCTCGCAACACCACCTAATCTACAACCAAATGGTTGTAGATACTTTCCCCGAGGCATTCACCGATGCGGAGATCGACCGGATCTTCCACGCGTTGGCGGACGCCACGCGCCGCGACATCGTCGCCCGCACCATGCGCAGCGACCAGTCGGTGAGCGCGCTCGCGCGTGGCTACGACATGAGCTTCGCCGCGGTGCAGAAGCACGTCGCGGTACTGGCCGGAGCCGCGCTGGTGCATAAAGAGCGCCGCGGCCGGGAACAACTCGTGCGTGCGGTGCCCGAAACCCTGCACCGAGCGGGCGTGCTCCTGGAGCGGTACGCGGCACTCTGGCACGACCGCGCCGCGACCATCGAGGCGATCCTCGCCGAAGACGGCTATCCACCACACGAAAAACCAAGTAGCACAAAGAGAAAGGACCACCGATGACGGTGATCAGCAGCGCCGCCGACCCGCAAGCCCTCACCATGACCTTCGTGGCCGAGTTCACCGCGCCGCCGGCGCGGGTCTGGCAGGTATGGGAAGACCCGCGCCAGCTGGAACGCTGGTGGGGCCCGCCGACCTGGCCGGCCACCTTCACCCGGCACGAACTCACCCCGAGTGGGCAGTCGCGCTATCACATGACGGGCCCCGAGGGCGAGAAGGCACCGGGCTGGTGGACCACGCTCGAGGTCGATGCACCGTCGCGACTTCTCATCGAAGACGGCTTCTCGCAGCCCGACGGCGAGCCCGACCCCGAGATGCCCACCATGCGTCTCGAGGTGTCGTTCGACGCGATCGACACCGGTACCCGGATGACGATCGTCACCCGGTTCACCGACCTCGAACAACTCGAGAAGGTGACCGCGATGGGCATGGTCGAGGGCATGACCGGCGCCCTCGGCCAGATCGATGCGCTGCTGGCCGCCTGACCGAAAACGACTGAAAGACAAGGAGAACGACGTGCCGACCGCCATCCAGCCATGCCTCTGGTTCAACGACCAGGCCCGCGAGGCCATGAACTATTACGTCGAGGTGTTTCCGAATTCCCATGTCATCTCGGTGGAGGAGTACCCGGACGAGGCACTTGACGAACTTTTCAAGGGCATGTCGGGCAAGGTGCTCAACGGCCGATTCAGTTTGAACGGTGTCGATTTCGTCTGCCTCGACGGTGGGCCGCTGTTCACCTTCAACGAATCCGTCTCGTTCGTCGTCGAATGCGCAGACCAGGACGAGATCGACCACTACTGGTCCAAGCTCTCGCACGTGCCCGAATCCGAGCAATGCGGTTGGTGCAAGGATCGATTCGGGATCAGCTGGCAGATCATCCCGGCCAAGATGGACCAGCTGCTCGGCCGGCCCGAACAGATCCAGACGATGATGCGACAGAAGAAGATCGTCATCGCCGAACTGGAGAACGCCTGACCGACCCAGCCGCGGAGATCGCGCTATCGTGGAAAGTGGCCCGCCGAAACGAGATTCTAAGCGGGACAAGACCTCTACGGTAGAAGGCGAGGATTCGCTATGAACGCGGCGGGCAAACCCGAAGCCCTCGGCGAGATGTGCGAGCAGGCAGGCGCCGTCGCCACGGCGACGCATGACAGCGACGGCCGGTTGCAGTGGACGGTGCAACTCAGCGACGGATCCACCGCCGATACAAAGGCTTTGGCGAGCACCACCAGTTGGACGCCGGTGAATCCGGAGACGGTGCTGCTGTGACCCTGTACGGCCCCGACACGTCGAACAACAACTTCCGTTCGGCCGCCGACGCCATCACCTTCGTCTCCCAGCTGCCCGGACAGGGCTTTTCCTGGATCGAGCAGAAGGTGTCCGAGGGCAGCTATTACCGGGATCCGTACTGGCCGGTGATCGCACAGTGGTGCCGCGACAACCACTTTCCCCACATCGGCTATCACTACGTCACCACCAACAGCCCGGCGGCGCAGGCGCAAACGTGGCTCAGCAACAACGGTGGCAAATACGCGATGCTGGACTTCGAGGCGAATTCCGGTGACATCCACAACTTCTGGGCCGTGGTCAATGCCTTCAACGCCGTCGGCGTGACGATCTCGCTGTCGTACATCCCGCACTGGTACTGGCAACAGATCGGCTCGCCCGACATCTCTCAGGTACCCGGCCTCATCGCATCGAACTACGTCAACGGCACCGGCTACGCGTCAAATCTCTATCCCGGCAATGACAATCAGCGTTACTGGTTCCCCTACGGCGGAGCCACGCCGCAGATCCTGCAATTCACCGATGCCGCGCTGATCGGGAATCTCTCGGTGGACTGCAACGCATTCCAGGGCACGCTCGATCAACTCATCTCACTGCTGCAGGGAGGCACCGTGACTCAACCCGACCCCACCACCGCGGCTCTCAACCAGATCCTGGCCATCGTGCAGGACATTCAAACCCAGCTCCGCGGCCCGAACCTCAACGGCTGGCCGCAGCTCGGCCACAACGCCGCCGGCCAGAACCTGACGGTGGTGGACGCGCTGGCCGCACTCCGGGCAGACGTCGACGCCCTCAAGGCCTCGTCTGCCGTGTGATCACGGCGCCTCCGGTGCCGGCTCGGCCCGGAACGCCCGCATCGCGCCGGTGAGCGCCACGAAAACCCGGTGCGCCGCCTCGAGGTCCGCATCGGGCAGGTCCGCCAGGGCCTGCGTGTTGAGGTGCGCCAGCGGGCTGAAGAATTCGCGGCCGGTGGCGAGGCCCTTGTCGTCGTTCCGGAGGATGACCTTGCGCCGGTCGGCCGGATCGGCTTCGCGGCGCAGATGCCCGGAAGCGATCATCCGCTCCACCAGGTAGGTGATGGCCGCACCCGAGGTGCCCATCAGCTTGCGCAGCTCACCGGCAGTCAGCGGCGTCCCCGCGGACTCGGCGACCATGATGTGCAGCAGCGCCCGGAAGTCGTTGGCGCCCAGTTCGTTCTGCACCGCGAAAGCCCGGCCGATCTGGTCGGATTCGGCCGTCAGCGCCCGCACATCGGCGGCGATCTGCGCCTCCAGGTCGGCACGGTCGGGCGGCTTTGGCACGCGGAGAGCATAGCGCCCGGTGAATTTCATTTGATTAATAGTTAAGTATCTGAAATATTTTGGAGGTGTCTACCCGAATCGCATGGGCATCGGCCCTGCTCGTCCTGTTGCTCTCCGGCGTCGCCATGGCAGTGCTCGGCGCCGGGGATTCGTCGTCGCAGTCGCCGGTGGCGGTGCCCGCCGGTGCCGAGTCCGCCCGCGCCGACGCCCTGCGCGCGCAGTTCCCCGGCGGCGACACCGCGCCGGCGATCATCGTTGTCACCCGGACCGACGACGCGCCCCTGACGCCGGCCGATATCGCCGCGGCCGGGGCGGGCGCTCGGGTATCCGAGGACAGCAAGGCCGCGGTACGGGTGGCGCCGCTGGCCTCCGACCTGTCGGGCTTCGAGCTCCGAGACAAGGTGCAGGAGCTGCGGTCGCAGGTATCGGCTTCGCTGCCCGACGGCTTACGGGCTCGGGTCACGGGCGGACCCGCGTTCGGCGCCGACATCGCGAATTCCTTTGCCGGCGCGAACTTCACGCTGCTCGCGGTGACCGCAACCGTCGTGGCACTACTGCTCATCGTGACGTACCGCTCCCCCGTCCTGTGGCTGATCCCCCTGTTGGTGATCGGCTTCGCCGACCAGGTGGGCGCGGTCGTCGGCACCGCGGTGGCCGCGGCGACGGGCCTGAACCCGGACGGTTCGACGGCGGGCATCACCAGCGTGCTGGTGTTCGGCGCGGGCACCAACTATGCGCTGCTGCTCATTTCGCGCTACCGGGAGGAACTGTCCCGGCGCGGCGATCATCGCGACGCCCTGCGGGCGGCTTGGCGCGCGGCGGCCCCGGCGATCATCGCCAGTAACGCCACCGTGGTCCTGGCGCTGCTGACACTGCTGCTCGCCTCGGCGCCGAGCAACCGCAGCCTCGGGGTGCAGGCGGCGTCGGGCCTGGTGGTCGCCGCGGTGTTCGTGCTGCTGGTGCTACCGCCGCTGCTCGGGCTGTTCGGCCGCCGGCTGTTCTGGCCCTTCATCCCCGAAACCGGTTCGCACGCCGCCCCACTCACCGACAGCGGCCTCTGGCACCGCATTGCGGCGGGCGTCTCGCGCAGGCCGGGCCGCGTCGCCACGGTGGCGTTGGCCGGTTTGGCCGCGCTGTGCGTCGGGCTGGTGAATCTGCCCATCGGGTTGTCCCAGACCCAGCAGTTCCGCGTGCAGGCCGAGTCTGTCGCCGGCTATGACACCCTGGCCGCGCACTTCCCCAGCGGCCTGACCAATCCGACCACCGTCATCGCGGCCAACCCCGCGGTGGGCGATGCCCTCACTCACACCCCCGGCGTCGTGTCGGCGATGCCGGCCGGGCACTCGGCGTCGGGCCTGACGCAGTGGTCGGTGGTCCTGGCCGCTGCACCCGCATCCGCGGAAGCGTTCAAAACCATTGACACCCTTCGCGATTCGGTGCACCAGATCGATGCGCAAGCGGTCGTCGGCGGCCCCGACGCGCAGGCCCGCGACGCCGCAACGGCGGCTCAACACGACCGGAAGATCGTCATCCCGGCGATCCTGCTGGTCGTCCTGGCCGTCCTATACGTGCTGCTGCGCTCGGCGCTGGCACCGCTGCTGCTGGTGGCGGTGACGGTGCTGAGCGCGCTGGCGGCGCTCGGAGTCGGCGGCTGGGCCAGCGTGCACCTGTTCGGTTTTCCCGCGCTGGACAACGGAACTCCGCTGTTCGCGTTCCTGTTCCTCGTCGCGCTCGGCGTCGACTACACGATCTTCCTGGTGACCAGGGCGCGCGAAGAGACCCCGGAATTCGGCAACCGCGAGGGCATCGTGCGCGCGGTCTCGGCGACCGGCGCGGTCATCACCAGCGCCGGCATCGTGCTGGCCGCGGTGTCCTGCGTGCTCGGCGTGCTGCCGCTGATCGTGCTGACGCAGCTGGGCATCATCGTCGGCCTCGGCATCCTGCTGGACACCTTCGTGGTGCGGACCGTGATCATCCCGGCGCTGTTCACCCTGATCGGGCCCCGCATCTGGTGGCCCGCGCTGCGCGCCGAGCCTTAGGGCTGGCCGGGCAGCAGGCTCACCATCAGGCCATTGGCCTCTGCGAGCAGATTGCCCTCGGGGTCGAACAGCTCGGCGGCGACGAACGTCTTACGGCCCTCGACCTCGGTGACGTGGGCCTTGGCGGTCAGCACCGTGTCGATCGGGGTGACCTTGCGGTAGTCGACGTGCAGATACGCCGTGCGGCTCATGGGCCGGTTGACGGCGTGGATCAGCATCCCGAAGGCCTGGTCGAACAGCAGCGGCAACACCCCGCCGTGCACGGCGTAGTTGCCGCCCACGTGGTACCGGCTGAACTCGACCTCCATCTCGACGCCCTCGGGCGCGAACTTCGTGACGGTCCACGGCGGCATCAGCAGACTGCCGGCACCCGGCAGCGACGGCACCCGAATGGCCGGGCCGACGCCTTCGGCGGCCTGGAACGGCCCCAGCAGCTTGACGAGTTCTTCGACGCGGTCGGCGGCGTCATCCCACGTCTCGCTGTCCGGGTTGGCCGAGACCGCCAGATCCTGCAGCCGCCGCATGCCCTCGAGGAAGCGGCCGAACCCCGGGCCGGGGTCGGCCGGCTCAAACTTCGGGAACCCGCCGTGCTGGTCGATGAAACCTTCCGACTTCCCCGTCGCTTCGCTCGCCCCTGAGGTTCTCCCCGCCGCTTCGCTCGCCCCGCGGGTCACCCGAGGATGTCCCGGCGCACGATCGTCTGGTCCCGGCCGGGACCGACGCCGATGCACGACACATGGGCGCCCGAGAGCTCCTCGAGCCGCAGCACGTAGTCCTGCGCCTTGGCCGGCAGATCGGAGAACTCACGGGCCCCGGAGATGTCCTCCCACCAGCCCGGCAGTTCTTCGTAGATCGGCTCGGCGCGGGCGATGTCGGCCTGCGTCATCGGCATCTCGTCGGTGCGCTTGCCGTCGACGGTGTAGCCGACGCAGATCGGCACCGTCTCCAGGCTCGACAGCACGTCGAGCTTGGTCAGGAAGTAGTCGGTGATGCCGTTGACGCGCGTCGCGTACCGGGCGATGACGGCGTCGAACCAGCCGCAGCGCCGGGCGCGGCCCGTGGTCACGCCGACCTCGCCGCCCGTCTTGGACAGGTAGGCGCCGTACTCGTCGAACAGCTCCGTCGGGAACGGGCCCGAGCCCACCCGGGTCGTGTAGGCCTTGAGGATGCCCAGCACCGTCGTGATGCGGGTGGGGCCGATGCCCGAGCCGACGGCCGCGCCGCCCGCCGTCGGGTTGGACGACGTCACGAACGGGTAGGTGCCGTGGTCGACGTCGAGCAGGGTGCCCTGCGAGCCCTCCAGCAGGACCGTCTCGCCGCGCTCCAGGGCCTGGTTCAGCAGCAGCCGGGCGTCGGCGATGCGGTGCTTGAAGCCCTCGGCCTGCTGCAGCAGGCTCTCGACGACCTCGGCCGGGTCGAGCGCCTTGCGGTTGTAGATCTTGACCAGCACCTGGTTCTTGAACTCCAGCGCGGCCTCGACCTTCGCGGCCAGCTGCTCCTCGTCGAGGACGTCGGCGACCCGGATGCCGATGCGCGCGATCTTGTCCTGGTAGCACGGACCGATGCCGCGACCGGTGGTGCCGATCTTCTTGCTGCCCGCGTATCGCTCGGTGACCTTGTCGATGGCCACGTGGTACGGCATGAGCAGGTGCGCGTCAGCCGAGATCATGAGTTTCGAGGTGTCCACACCGCGGTCCTCGAGCCCGGAGAGCTCACTGAGCAGCACGCCCGGGTCGACCACCACACCGTTGCCGATGACGTTGGTGACCCCGGGTGTCAGGATGCCCGAGGGGATGAGGTGAAGAGCGAAGTTCTCCCCCGTGGGCAGTACCACCGTGTGCCCGGCGTTGTTGCCGCCTTGGTAGCGAACCACCCATTGCACACGTCCACCGAGTAGATCGGTGGCCTTACCTTTGCCCTCGTCACCCCATTGGGCCCCGATGAGCACGATTGCCGGCATCGTTTTGCCTCCCGCATTACCTGCCTGAATACAGTGGCAGCCGGTGAGCAACCTTATCCCAGCAGGACGAGAGGAGAGGCCTTGACCGCCAGAGAGGTTTCCGGCCGGGTCGTGGCGCTGGTCTTCGGCGACCGCCGGACACCCCGCGCACTGGCGGATCTGACGGCTCTCCAGGTGCCCCCGGACGGCGCTCCGACGATCCCCGACGGCACGGTCCGGATCATCGTCGTCGGCGACCACGCCGACCTGTCGGCCACCCTGGCCCGGTTGCTCCGCGACGACCGGCTCGACGTCGAGGTCGGCTTCGTCCCACCCCTGACCCGCGGCGGGCTGGGTGCCGCACGGCGCGCCAGAGACGGTGTCGCCCAACGTGTTCCACTGATCCGCGACGAGACCGGCGCGGTGATCGTCCGGTCCGCGCGCTGGTTGCCGTCGGGCGGCGACGCCATCACCGGAGAGGCCGTCGTCGACGACACGGTGCTGTTCGACGGACAGTCGGCGGGTGTCGTGATCGAGCCTTTGGCCGGCATGCCGGGGCTGCGTGCCCGGGCCCTCGGGGCCGGACGTTCGGGACCCGGACGGGGCTGGGTCGCCGGCCGCGCGGCGCAGCTCGGCAGCACCGGAGTTTTGGTTGAGCGCGACGGCGTGGCGGCCGCCCGTCCGACGCGCCGGTCGGCGTTTTACCGCCACATCCAGGGTTGGCTGCGGGTCGGCTAGTTTGCAGTCATGACCATGCCTGTGCGGCGCGCCGTCCGTCCCAGCCCCGTCTTCTGGGCCATCGTGGCCCTGACCGTCGCCGGCGGCGCCCTGGCCTGGTTCTGCGGCGCCCAGGTGCGGCCGCTGGCCTACGCCGGCGTCTTCGTCTTCGTCATCGCGGGCTGGACCGTCTCGCTGTGCCTGCACGAATTCGGCCACGCCTACACAGCCTGGCGGTTCGGTGACCGCGACGTCGAGCTGCGTGGCTATCTGACGCTGAACCCCGCGAAGTACGCCAGCCCGCTGCTGTCGCTGGGCCTGCCTGCGCTGTTCATCGCCCTCGGCGGCATCGGCCTGCCCGGCGGCGCGGTGTACGTGCGCACCGAGTACATGACGCCGCGGCAGCGCACCCTCGTCAGCCTGGCCGGACCGTTCGCCAACCTGGTGCTCGCCGTCCTCCTGCTGGTCGCGACGGCGGTGCTGTTCGACACCGACCATCCGGTGTTCTGGGCTGGGCTGGCCTTTCTGGGATTCCTGCAGGTGACGGCGCTGTTCCTGAACATGCTGCCCATCCCGGGTCTGGACGGCTACGGCGCGCTGGAACCGCACCTGAGCGCCGACACGCAGCGCGCACTGCTGCCCGCCCGGCAGTGGGGCTTCCTGATCCTGATGCTGCTGCTGATCGTCCCCGAACTGAACCGCGTGTTCTTCAACGTCGTCTACTCCGCCGTCAGCCTCACCGGCGTGCCGCCGCGCCTGGCGATGATCGGCAGCGCCCTCACCCGCTTCTGGTCCGCCTGGTAGGGATTTGTGCACGATTTTCCGCGGTGACCGCGGATTATCGTGCACAAATCCCAGGGCGCCTTGCGACATATGCGTACTTCTGCATATATTGCTGGCATGGGTGCCGGACACGATCACAACCACGGCTCGAACGCGCGCGCCAGCCGCATGATCATCGCCGCGGCCGTGCTCAGCGTCTTCTTCGTCATCGAGCTGACCACGGCGCTGCTGATCAACTCGATCGCGCTGTTGGCCGACGCCGGCCACATGCTGACCGACCTGGTCGCGATGTTCATGGGCCTCGGCGCCGTCCTGCTGGCCCGCCGCGGGTCGACGTCCGCCGCCCGCACCTACGGCTGGCACCGCGCCGAGGTCTTCACCGCGGTCGCCAATGCCGTCCTGCTGATGGGCGTCGCGGCGTTCATCCTCTACGAGGCCGTCGAGCGCATCGGCAACGCGCCGGAGATTCCCGGTGTGCCGATGATCGTCGTCGCCCTCGCGGGACTACTCGCCAACCTCGTCGTGGTGCTCCTGCTGCGCTCCGACGCCGACAGCAGCCTCGCCGTCAAGGGCGCCTACATGGAGGTCGTCGCCGACACTGTCGGCAGCATCGGCGTACTGATCGCGGGCATCGTCAACGTCACCACCGGCTGGCCGTACGCCGACGTCGTCGTCGCCGTCCTGGTCGCGCTGTGGGTGCTGCCACGTGCCATCGCGCTGGCCCGCGCCGCGCTGCGCATCCTGTCCGAGTCCTCCCCCAGCCACATCGACGTCGACGAACTGCGCGCCGCACTGGCCGCCGTCGACGGCGTCACCGATGTGCACGACCTGCACGTGTGGACCCTGGTGCCCGGCAAGGACATGGCCACCGCGCATCTGACGTCCAGCGCGGACTCCGCCCGCGTGCTGGAATCGGCGCGCGCCGTGCTGTCCGCTCGCGGACTCGACCACGCGACCGTCCAGGTGGAGCCGCCGGAGGCCGACGGCTGCCACTGCGAAGCGGACTAGTTAGAGACCCAGCTCGCCACGGGCCGCCGGATCGCAGTCGTCCAGCAGGTCCAGGCAGCGCAGGTACTCGTCCTGCTCGCCGATCGATTCCGCGGCCTTCGCCAGCACCGCCACGCAGCGCAGGAAGCCCTGGTTCGGTTCGTGTGCGAACGGCACCGGGCCGAAGCCCTTCCAGCCGTTGCGGCGCAGCTGGTCCAGCCCGCGGTGGTAACCGGTCCGGGCGTAGGCGTAGGCGGTGATCGTCTGGCCGTCGGCCAGCGCGGCCTCGGCCAGGGCGGCCCACGCGACAGAGGCCGTCGGGTGCGCCGCAGCAACGTCGGTCGCAGATTTACCCGCGGCGAGAGCGTCCTCGGCCTCGAAGTTGGCAGGCAGCAACACCGGATCCGGACCCAGCAGATCACCCATTCGCGTCATGGCCGCCATTGTGCCGTGCGGCCGCTCGCTCAGATCCCGCAGGCGGGAGATTAAGCTCCTGGTAGGACGTCGCGGCCTGTTCCAGGACGCATCGGCCCCAGTGCGCGATCTGATCTCGGGAGGACAGTCACCCCCATGTCGAACCCAGCCGCCATGTCGAACTCGACGGGACCGGACGGCCGTCGCGATGCCGATCAGCGCGCTGCCTCGACAGGCGACGACGCCGCGGCGGCAACCGAGATCTTCGAGCCCGCGGACCCGGCGACCGACCCGACCATCCCGGTGCGGCGCTTCACCGCGCCGTCGGGCTTCGACGGCAAGACGCAGATCATCGCGCCGCTGCCGGACCCGGAAACCGAGATGATGCCGCCGGCCGCGCCGCAGGTTATCCCCGGGACCGGCAAGCCGCAGAAGGACCGACGCAGCTGGGGCTGGGTCATCGCGCTGGTGCTGGTGATCGCGGCCATCGCCGCCGTCGCGGTGCTGGGCACGGTGCTCCTCACCCGCGGCCACTCGGCCATGAATGCCGAATGGCCGGCCACGACACAGAATTTCGCAATTCTCGTGTCCTGACCGGCCACTGGGCGGTGCTGTCTAGCTGGACATCCCCGCGGAGACGCTGCGGCCCGTGCTGTGCAGGTCGTTGCACGCCTCGATGACACGCTGCGTCATGGACGCCTCGGCCTTCTTCAGGTAGCTGCGCGGGTCGTAGACCTTCTTGTTACCGACCTCGCCGTCGATCTTCAGGACGCCGTCGTAGTTGGTGAACATGTGCGCGGCGACGGGGCGGGTGAACGCGTACTGGGTGTCGGTGTCGACGTTCATCTTGACGACGCCGTAGCGCAGCGAGTCCTCGATCTCCGACTTCAGCGAGCCCGAACCGCCATGGAACACGAAGTCGAACGGCTTGGAGCCCGCCGGCAGACCGAGCTTGGCGGCGGCCACCTTCTGCCCCTCGGCCAGTACCTCGGGCTTGAGCTTGACGTTGCCCGGCTTGTAGACCCCGTGCACGTTGCCGAAGGTGGCGGCGAGCAGGTACTTGCCGTTCTCACCGGAGCCCAGCGCGTCGATGGTCTTCTCGAAGTCTTCGGAGCTGGTGTACAGCTTCTCGTTGATCTCAGCCTCGACGCCGTCCTCTTCACCGCCGACGACGCCGATCTCGACCTCGAGGATGATGTTCGCGGCCGACGTCAGCTTCAGCAGCTCCTGCGCGATCTGCAGGTTCTCGTCGATCGGCACCGCGGAGCCGTCCCACATGTGCGACTGGAAGAGCGGGTTCTCGCCGCGGGCGACGCGCTCGGCCGAGATGGCCAGCAGCGGCCGGACGAAGCCGTCGAGCTTGTCCTTGGGGCAGTGGTCGGTGTGCAGCGCGACGGTGATGTCGTACTTGGCGGCGACGACGTGGGCGAACTCGGCCAGCGCGACCGAGCCGGTCACCATGTCCTTGATACCGAGACCGGAGCCGAATTCGGCACCGCCCGTGGAGAATTGGATGATGCCGTCGCTACCCGCGTCGGCGAAACCTTTGATCGCCGCGTTGATGGTTTCCGACGACGTGCAGTTGATGGCCGGGAACGCGAAGGAGTGCTCCTTGGCGCGGGCCAGCATCTCCGCGTAGACCTCGGGCGTGGCGATGGGCATGTTTTTCCTCTCGGCGAACCTGCAGTCTGGGCCAGTATGTCAGCCACGTGAAGCTGAAGTGCGGCACCCGGGGACACCCGGTCAGACGGTCAAGACCATCCGGTAACGCGCGTGCCCGCTGTTCATCCGCTCGAAGGCCTCGGCGGCCTGCGCGAGCGGCCGTTCCTCGATGACGGCCCGCACGCCCGTCAGCGCGGCGAAGTGCAAGGTCTCCTCGATATCGCGCGCGGTGCCCGACGGATGCCCGATCACCGAGAAACCGCCGTTGATGAGATCGAGCGGGCTGATCGGCAGTGGCTCGGGCGTTACGCCGACCGTCACGAGTTGCCCCTCCGGTGCGAGACCAGCAACGGTCGCGGCCATCGCCGTCGCGCTCGCGGCGGTCGCGAGCACCACGACTGCCCCGCCGAGACGCTGCAGTTCGGCGGCGACGTCCGCGGCGGTCGAATCGATGTAGTGCTGGGCGCCGAGTTCCTTGGCCGCGGCTTCGCGCTCGGGACCGCGGGCGATCGCGACGGTCTCGAAGCCCATGGCCCGGGAGAACTGCACGCCCAGGTGGCCCAGGCCACCGATGCCGATCACCGCGACCAGGTCGCCGGCCTTGGCGCGCGTCTTGCGCAGGCCGTTGAACGTCGTCACGCCCGCGCAGCCCATCGGGGCCGCCTCGGCGAACGAGAATCCGTCCGGGATTCGGGCCAGTGCGGTCGCGGGCGCCGTGACCGATTCGGCGTAGCCACCGGGATAGTGCCAGCTCGGCACTTCCATGCGGACGCACTGCATGAAATGACCCTGGCGGCACGGCACGCAGCGGTTGCAGTTGCCACCGAACCAGCCCACCGCAACGCGATCACCGACGGCGAAATCCTCGACGCCGTCGCCCAGTTCGGCGACGGTGCCCGCGATCTCGTGGCCGAGGGTGATCGGCCACGAGAGTCCCGGGAAGTGCCCCGCGTGGAACTCCCGGTCGGTGCCACACACCCCGCACGCGGCGACCGCGATGCGGACGTGATCGCGCGGCGGCGAGACGGTGTCGACGTCCGTCAGTGCGAGCGGCCCGTCGGCCTGCGCAACGTGAACTGCCCTGTGAGTGGCCATGCGCCGACCCTACGAGGGATGTGCGGTTGACGGAACCACCTGCAGACACCGGTATCTTTGGGCCCCATGACGACCACCATCTCCGCCATGCCGGGTTTCCTGGACCCGATGACGCTGATCGGCTACTTCGGGACATGGGCGCTGGTCGGGTTGCTGGTGGTCATCTTCATCGAGTCCGGCGTGCTGTTCCCGGTGCTGCCCGGCGACTCCCTGCTCTTCGTCGCCGGCCTGTTCGCCGCCAAACTGGCCGCCGGCACCGCCGATGACAAGATGCAGGAGGCCAACTTCCAGCTCTGGCAGCTGCTCGTGTTCATCCCGATCGCAGCAGTTCTGGGTGGCCTCGTCGGCTATTTCGTCGGCCGGTTCATCGGCGTCGAGATGTTCAAGCCCGATGCGCGGTTCCTCAAGCAGAAGTATCTCGACGAGGCGCACGCCTTCTTCGAGCGGCGCGGTCCCTTCGCGATCGTCATCGCCCGGTTCGTGCCGATCGTGCGCACGCTGGCACCGCTGACGGCCGGGGCGGCAAAGATGAATTTCGCCGTGTTCACCATTTACACCGTCCTCGGTGCTGTGGTGTGGGGCGTCGGGCTGACACTGCTCGGCTACTGGCTGGGCCAGTTCGCCATCATTCAGAAGCTCATCGAGCCGATCTTCATCGTCATCGTCGTCGCGTCGGTGACGCCGATGATCTGGCACTGGTACCAGCGCCGCAAGGCCGCCGCCTCGCAAGGCTGAGCCGCCTCGGCAAACGGGTTCGAAAAACTTTGGTCACTTTGTTTGCGCTGGTAACAGTGGGTAACTAGGGCCACATTCGTCACGGTTTCTTGTCGGTACTTCGAACTAGTGTTTGATGTATGGGATTGACCGACTTAGCTGTCATCGACGAGGTCTACACCGGCCTCGACGTGGCGCAGGCGCGGGTGGCGTGCCTGGATTACCGCACCCTGTCAGTGCCCGAGTTGTTGGCGCTGCAGTCCCACCGCGAACAGCTACGGTGTGCCGCCGAAGCCGTGGACCACCAGATCCTGACCGCGCTGCAAACCCACACCACGGCGAAAGACATCGGGGCGAAAAACTGGGCCGACGTGCTGCGCACCCGGGACCGGCTCGGCCTGGAGGAATCCCGCCGCCGGGTCCGGCACGCCGAGCTGCTCGGCCCCCGCTGGTCATTGACCGGGGAGCCACTGCCGCCGCTGCGGCCGCATGTCGCGGCCGCGGTCGCCGCCGGGGCGATCAATGGTGATCATGTCGATGTCATCGAGTCGTTCTTCACGAAACTGCCCACCTGGGCCAACTTGGTCGCCGTCGACGAGGCGGAGCTGGCGCTGGTGGCCGCTGCCCGCAATCTGACCCCCGAATCTCTGCGGTCGGTGGTCAAACGCAAGCTGTACGAGCTGGACCAGGACGGCCCCGAACCCGACGGCCGGGACCCCGAACCGTACCGCGACCGCGCGCTGGTGTTATCGAAGCAGCGTTCCGACGGCACCTCGGAGTTGCGCGGTGTGCTGACCCCGACCGCCCGCGCCGTCTACGAAGCATTGATGGTCAAATACGCCGCTCCCGGGATGTGCAACCCCGCCGACCCGGTGCCCTGCGTGTCGGGCACCCCGACGCAGGAGCAGATCGACAATGATCACCGCACCCTGGCACAGCGTCAGCATGATGCCTGGGAAACCGTGGGCCTGCTGCTGCTCTCGGGTGATCTGGGGGAACACAACGGGTTCCCGATAGGGATTGTGGCGACCTGCACCCTCGAACAGCTCGAGCAGCGCGCCGGGGTCGCCGTGACCCATACCGGCAGCCGGCTCCCCGTCAAGGACCTGCTGAACCTGGCTGCCCGCACCGGCGCGTCCTGCTACCTGGCGGTGTTCGACAACCATGGTGATGTGCCGTTGTATCTGGGTCGGGCGCGGCGCACCGCCACCACCGGCCAGCGCCTGGCCCTATTCGCCCGCGACCTGGGCTGCACCCGCCCCGAGTGCACTGTCCCGGCCGCGGGTTGTCAGGCCCACCACATCCCCGGATGGACCCACGACGGACAGACCAACATCACCACCATGGCCCTGGCCTGTGGCGGCGACAACCGACTCGAAGACACCACCGGCTGGACCACCACCATGAAAAACGGCCGAGCCCACTGGACCCCACCACCACTACTCGACACCGGCCAACCCCGCACCAACCACTACTGGCACCCAACGCTCTACCCACCCGAGAGCGGAGACGAGGGCGGCGAAACAGACAGTCCCACAAGGTGATACGGCGCGCAAGGGCGCCGTTCATCCACGACGCCTCGCTGCGCCGCGCTGCCGGCCGGCTACAGGCCCAGCGCGCCGGCCAGTTCACGCAGGCCCGGCCGCGGGTCGGCGGTCGGATGCTCCGCGAGCACCTGGACCACGACGTGGTCGGCACCGGCATCGAGGTGCGCCTTGACCTTGGCCGCGGCGTCTTCGACGCTGCCCATGCCGACCAGGGCGCGCGCCAGTCGCTCGGATCCACCGCGGACCAGATCGCTGTCGTCGAAGCCCTGGCGCAGCCACGAGTTCCGGTAGTTGGGCAGGCCGCTGTAGACGTTGAGGTGATCGTGGGCGCGGCGCAGCTGGTCGGCGTCATCGCCACCGATCGCCACTGCCTGCTCGGAGACGATCCACTTGTCCGGCCCGAGGATTTCGCGGGTCGTCGCGGTGGCGGACGGCAGGACCAGGTACGGATGCGCACCGTCGGCGCCGCTTCCCGACAGCTCGATCATCTTGGGGCCCAACGCCGCGAGCAGTCGCGGGGGTCGGCCCACGCCGGGTTCGATGGCGTCCGGCACGGCGGCCATGCGCTCCAGATAGCTGCGCATGGTGGCGAGCGGCTTTTCGTAGGTGCCGCCCATCCCGCGCTCGACCAGCGGCCCGTGACTGACGCCGAGGCCAAGCACGAACCGGCCCGGGTATAGCGCGGTCAGCGTGCGGGCACCGGCCTCGGCGGCCGACGGCAGGCGCACGTGGATGTTGGCGATGCCCGTGCCGACCACCAGCCGGTCGGTCGCCGCGAGGAATGCTGCCGACTCGGTGAGACACTCCTTGCCGACGGTCTCGGGCAGGAACAGCGAGCCGTAGCCCATGGCTTCGATGTCGCGGGCCACCGCTTGCGCGGCCGGCATGGCCCAGCTGTCGCTGGCCCACCAGACGCCGATGCGGGACGGAAAGTCGATGCGCGCGCGTTCAGTCACCACTCCACCATCGCCTACCGCCGGCCGCGCCGCGACGCGGGGGTCACCCCTGCAGCCGGCCCGACAACTCGTGGGCCTGCTCGAGAAGCAGGCGCCCCAGTTCGCGTCGACGGCCGGCGCGGAACCGGGTCTCGACACCGGTGAGACTCAACGCCCAGCCCGGCAGACCGCGCCGGTCGAACACCGCTGCCGCCATGCCCCAGCTGCCTTCGACCAGCAGCGCGGGATTGACGGCGTAGCCGGCGCGCCGGGTCTGCTCGATGCGTTTACGAATGGCGGCCTCGGAATGCGTTGGCCCCCATTTGGTTTCGGGCTGCTCGCGGGAGAAGTAGTCGTCGACCTCGGCGGCCGGTAGATGGCTGAGGATGGCCAGCCCGGCGCTGGCCACCCCTAGCGGGAACCGGATGCCGACCTGCAGGACGTGCGAGCGCAACGGGAAGCTGCCCTCCTCGCTGAGCACGCACACGGTCTGATCACCGCGGCGGGCCGAGAAGAACGCACTCTCGCCGGTCTCGCGGGCCAGCCGCGTCACGACCGCGCGCGCCTGATCGGTCACGTCGTGGTGCTGAGCCGCACCGACACCGAGCAGATACAGCTCGGGTCCGAGTGACCAGCGGCCAGTTTTCTGATCCCGGCTGACCAGATGTTCGTCGGCCAGTGCCGTGAGCAGTCGGTGCGCGGTCGGCCGGGCCAGGCCGGCCAACTTTCCGAGCTCGGTGGTGGAGGCGCCGTCGGGTTCGGTTGTGGCGACGGCCCGCAGCATCGCCCCCACGCGCGCGACCACATTCGGACCGGTCATCACCACATCTTATGCGTTCACTGGATGAACGCTCATGACAGCAATGCTCACCCTGTGAACACTTTTGACCGGCTTCCGACAGAGACTTGCCATGTCAGCGGCGTCACGTGAAAAGTAGGTCCCGCGTTTACTGGATGAACGGAGTGCCATGACCTCGAAGGTGTACGCCTCGGCCGCCGAAGCGGTCGCCGACATCGGCGACGGCGCCACGCTGGCCGTCGGCGGATTCGGATTGTGCGGCATCCCCGACCAATTGATCGATGCCATCGCGGCGTCGAGTGCCACCGACCTCGAGGTGTTCTCGAACAACTGCGGCGTCGACGGCGTCGGGCTCGGTGTGCTGCTCGGCCTCGGCAAGGTGCGCCGGGTCACCGCCTCGTACGTCGGCGAGAACAAGGAGTTCGCCCGCCAGTACCTGTCCGGCGAGCTCGAGGTGGAACTCACCCCGCAGGGCACGCTGGCCGAGCGGATGCGCGCCGGCGGCGCCGGCATCCCCGCGTTCTACACCCCCGCCGGCGTCGGGACCCCGGTCTCCGACGGCGGTCTGCCGTGGCGCTACGCGGCCGACGGATCCGTCGCGGTTGCCTCGCCGCCCAAGGAGATTCGGGAATTCAACGGCAAGCGCTACGTGCTCGAGGAGTCGATCAACGCCGACTTCGCCCTGGTGCACGCGCTACGCGCCGACACCGCGGGCAACCTGGTCTTCAACAAGACCGCACGCAACTTCAACCCGCTGGCCGCGATGGCCGGACGGATCACCATCGTCCAGGTCGAGGAACTGGTGCAGCCCGGCGAGATCGACCCCGACGACGTCCACCTCGCCGGCGTTTTCGTGCAGCGCATCGTGCACACCGGGCCGCAGGACAAGCAGATCGAGAAGCGCACGGTCAGCGAAAAAGGAGACGCGAAGTGAGCACCGGCTGGAACCGTGACCAGATGGCCGCCCGCGCCGCGGCCGACATGATCGACGGCGAGTACGTCAACCTCGGCATCGGCCTGCCCACCCTCATCCCCGGCTTTCTGACGGGCGACGTACACGTCACCCTGCACTCGGAGAACGGCATCCTGGGGACGGGCCCGTACCCCACCGAGGACGACGTCGACCCCGACCTGATCAACGCCGGCAAGGAAACCGTGACGGTGAATCCCGGTGCGGCGTACTTCGATTCGTCGCTGTCGTTCGGGATGATCCGCGGCGGCCACATCGACACCGCCGTGCTCGGCGGCATGGAGGTCTCGCGCACCGGCGACCTGGCCAACTGGATGGTGCCCGGCAAGATGGTCAAGGGCATGGGCGGCGCCATGGACCTGGTGCACGGCGCGTCGCGGGTCATCGTGCTCATGGAGCACACCGACAAGGCCGGTAACCCCAAGATCGTCCCGGTCTGCACGCTGCCGCTGACCGGTCAGGGTGTGGTCGACCGGATCATCACGAACCTGGCCGTCATCGACGTGCCCGGCGACGGCACCTTGATCCTGCGCGAGACCGCCCCGGGCGTGAGCGTCGACGATGTCATCGCGGCGACCGGCGCCGCGCTGACCGTGCAGCTCGACTAGTGTCCTGCGCCGGGAATTCGTTGAAGATATGAACCGAGTCGTTCGAAGATCTCGTCGGCGGTCTTCGTCCAGTTGAACGGGCGGGGGTTGTCGTTCCAGTCTGCGATCCACTCGCGAATGTCCTTCTCGAGGGCCTGAATTGAGCGGTGAACGCCGCGGCGCAGTTTCTGGTCGGTGAGTAACCCGAACCACCGCTCGACCTGGTTGAGCCACGACGAGTAGGTCGGGGTGAAGTGCATGTGGAATCGGGGATGGGCGGCAAGCCATTTGGTTACTGTCGGCGATTTGTGCGTCGAGTAGTTGTCGCAGATCAGATGGACGTCCAGGTCAGCGGGCACGGTGTTGTCCAACTTGGTCAAGAACTTCTTGAACTCGATCGCGCGGTGCCGGCGGTGAATCGAGCCGTAGACCTCGCCGGTGGCCACATCCAGGGCGGCGAACAAGGTGGTGATTCCGTGCCGCACGTAGTCATGGGTGCGGCGCTCGGGCATGCCGGGCATCATCGGCAGCACCGGCGCGCTGCGATCCAAGGCCTGGATCTGCGATTTTTCATCGACGCAGAGCACCAGTGCCTTCTCCGGCGGGTCCAGATACAACCCCACGACGTCACGGACCTTGTCGACGAACTGCGGGTCGTTGCTGATCTTGAAGGTGTCCACCTGATGCGGCTTGAGGCCGAACGACTTCCAGATCCGTCCGACCGTTGACTTCGACAACCCGGTCTCAGCCGCCATCGAAGACCGCGACCAGTGCGTGGCGCCTTTGGGTTGACGCTCCAACGTGGCCACGATCAGCTGCTCGACCGCCTCGTCGGTGATCTTGCGCGGCGCACCAGGACGCGGCTCATCGGCCAGACCCTCCAGTCGCGCCTCCAGGAACCGTCCACGCCATTTGCCGACCGTTTGCGGCCACACACCTTCATCAGCGGCGACTTCCTTGTTGGATTTCCCTGCCGCGCAACCCAACACGATCCGACAACGTTGGGCCAACGCCTGCGAGGACTTCGATCGACGGGCCCACCGCTGCAACGTCTCACGTTCGTCGTCGGTCAACACCAACTCGACTACCGGCCTACCCCTGGTTCCCACCCGCCAATTCTACAATTAATCAACTAATTTACGGCGCAGGACACTAGGTAGTTAATTACGCCGTTCGGCTGATGTGTTGCGCCCCGCTCGGCCCGATAGTGACTTCTATCGGAACCGAGGGAGACATCGATGACCATCGCCACGAACGCCGTCGTCGACGTCTCGGATGCCGGCCTGCCCAGGATCGATTACGAAACCATCGACGATCCGGCGGCGGCCCACCGGATGATCAAGGAGGTCCGCCGGCAGTCGCCTGTGGCCATCGGGCCACACGCACCGGAGGTGCTCAGCTACGAATTGGTCCGTACGGTTCTGCGCGACTCGCGGTTTCATCAACCCGGCGTGCGTGGGCTGGTGCCGCGCGGAGTCACCGGAGGTCCGTTGTGGGATCGCATCGGCAGCGCACTGCTCAGTCTCGACGGTGATGAGCACACTCGGCTGCGGAAGCTGGTGTGCAAAGCGTTCACCGGCAAGGCCGTCGGCCGGCTCGATTCGCTGATAGACTCCATCCTGGCCGAGTTGGTCGATCCCGTTGCCGCCGTGGGGCGTTGCGATATCGTCGCCGACGTCGCCCAGCCCTATCCCATCCCGGTGATCTGCGCACTGTTCGGCGCGCCGCGCACCGACTGGCGGATGATCTCGGATTGGACCGACGACATCTTCAAGATGTTCTGGTGGGACGTGGCGGCCCACGAAGCCGAAATCCTCACGGCCTGGCAGAAATTCGACGACTACATCGACGCGATGATCACGGACCGCCGCGCCGCGCTGACGGACGACCTGCTGTCGGGCCTCATCCGGGCGGAGGACGACGGCGACCCGCTCAGCCATTCCGAATTGCTCATGCTGTCCATGGGGATCCTTGCGGCCGGGACCGACACCACACGCAACCAACTCGCCGCCGCCGTCGACACCTTCTGCGACCACCCGGACCAATGGGCGCTCCTGGCAACACATCCCGAATTGGTGCCCCAGGCGGTCGATGAGGTGATGCGGTTCGCGCCGATCGTCCTGAACGTGCCACGGTATGTCACCGAAGACGTGGAGCTGTCGGGGTTCTTCTTTCCGCGCGACTCGCTCGTCGTCGCCAATACCGCTGCGGCGAACCGTGATCCGCTGGTGTACGACAACCCCGATCAGTTCGACATCACGCGGCATGACGTACCGCCGATGCTCACGTTCGGCGGCGGTGTGCACTACTGCCTCGGCTCGCATCTCGCGCGCCTGGAACTGGTCCGCGCGCTCACCGTGCTGACGCAGCGGATGCCGAACATTCGCCGCACGGGCCCGGCACCGTGGAAGCCGCTGATGGCGGTCAGTGGGCCGCAGACGCTGTCGGTGGAGTTCGACGCTGGGCATTGATTGTGTGAGTGGTTGCCATTCTTCCGCGCGGGTACCCCGAGTTCGGCAGGCTGTCAGAAGCCGCCATCGGGGTCACGACGCAGAAGAGGAGCACTACATGAAAATCGGCATCATCGTGGGATCGATTCGGGATGGGCGCGCCGGCGCCGGCGTCGGCACCTGGGTTGCCGAACAGGCGGCCGGGCGCGACGACGCCCAGTTCGAGATCATCGACCTGAAAACCTTCGACGTGCCACTGCTCACGTCCGCGACCGTTCCCGCCGCGGCCAAGAAGCAGTACGAATCGGAGAACGTGCAGCGGTGGAGCGCGACGATCGATGCCTGCGACGGATTCATCTTCGTCACCCCCGAGTACAACCACGGTGTCCCTGGTGCGTTCAAGAACGCGGTGGACAGCCTCGGTTCTGAATGGTTCGGCAAGACAGTGGCTTTCGTGTCCTACGGTGCCGACGGCGGGGTGCGCGCCGTGGAACAGTGGCGACAGATCGTCGCGAACTTCCAGATGCTCGACGTCCGCGCCCAGGTGTCGTTGTCCCTGTTCACCGAGTTCGGCGCCGACGGTTTCATGCCGCTGGAGCGGCGTGCCGGAGAACTGGCCGGGCTGTTGGACCAACTGATCACGTTGACCGCGAAGGTGGGCAGCTGACCGGCAGCGGGCCTCAACCCGCGGCGCCCTGCAACACTTCTCGGCCCGGCGCCGTCCCGGCGATCAACGGCAGGTCCCGCCGCGGCTGCGACGGCCGACGCGTGAACGTCCGCGCCAGCACGCCCCGCACCAGCGGCACAGGTGACCACCAGAACCACCGGCCAAGCAACCCCGCGATGCCCGGCACGACGAAGGTCCGCACGATCAAGGTGTCGATGAGCAGGCCGACGCCGATCGTGGTGCCCACCTGCTCGATGCTCAGCACGTCGCTGGACAGCATCGCGAACATGGTGATGCCGAAGACGATGCCGGCGGTGGTCACCACGCCGCCGGTACCGCCGAACGTCCGGATCATGCCGGTCTTCAACCCCGAGTCCGGCCGGCTCACCTCTTCACGCAGCCGCATCGTCAGCAGCAGGTTGTAGTCGGCGCCGACGGCCACCAACGCGATGAGTGCGATGGACGGCACCGCCCAGTGCAGCTCTTTGCCCAGGAGGTCCTGCCAGATGAAGCTGCTCACCCCGACCGCCGACGCGTAGGACACCACGACGGTGCCGATCACCACCGCGGCCGCCACCGGGCTGCGCAGCATGATGAGGATGATCAGGAACACGAACGCGAGCGCGACGCCCGCGAGCAACAGGAAGTCGTCCGACACATAGCCACGGAGCTCCGCGGTGCCGGTGCCGAAACCGGTGACAAAGACGGTGTTTCGGACCAGGGTGCCCTCCTTCGTGGACTCCTGGACCGCGGCCAGGATCTCGGGCGAGCGCAGCGCCCCGTCCGTGCCGAACACCTTGCCGTCGCCGTAGACGAGCAGCCGCGTCGACCGGCCGTCGGGCGCGAAGTACAGCCCGGCCGCACGCTGGAAGCGCGGGTCCTGCCACGCGCGCTGCGGCAGATAGAAGCCGCCCTCGCTACTGTCCTGGAAGTCCGCCCGCACCCCGCGCAGATAGTCCGTCAGACCGGAGAACATGCCGCGGGTCTCGCCGACGGTCTTGGTCAATTGTGTTGTGACTGCGCCGAGTTGGTCGACCGCGGCCCGCATCGAGCGCACCGAGGCCTGCGCGCCGGTCAGCGACTTGGCCATCTCGGTGGTGCCCGCGCTGAAACCCACTGTGCTGTCAGTCAGCGTGCTGGTGGCCGCCACCACGGAATCCATGGGCTCGACGACCTTGAGCACCAGCGAGCAGATGGCATCGCCCGCGCAGTTCGGGTTGGCATTGGTGAAGCCGCGCAACGGATCCATGTACTGAGACACCGAGGTGACGTTGTCCCGCAACTGCTGCATGCCGCCGTGCATGGCGTCGATTCCCGAGCCCAACTGCCCGAGGCCACGGACGCTGCCGCCCAGCCCGTTCTGCAATTGCGTTATGGCCGAGGAGAACTGGTCCAGCGTCGCGGACAGCTGGTTGACGGCGCCGAGCCGCTTGCTCAGCTGGGCCACCCCGTCGTCGAGCTGGTCGGCGATGGTGCCGGCCTGATCGGTCAGGGCCGCCTGCTCGGGCAGCGAACCCGCCGGCCGCGATGCCGACTGCACCATGCGAATCCCGGGAATCTCCATGATCTTCCGGGTCACCCGTTCGACCGCGATGACGCCCGCCGGGTTGCGCAGGTCGTGGTCGGTCTCGATCGAGACGATCTCGGGCAACAGCCGGTTGGGCGGGAAGTGCCGGTCCATGGCCTGGTAGCCCCGGTTGGCATGCGTGGAATCGGGTTGCGCGGCAAGCTCGTCGAAGCCCAGACGGATGCCGGCCACCGGGATGGCACAGACCACCAGAACCAGCGACGACGCCACCAGTACCGGCCCCGGCCACCGGGCGACGACGGTCCCGACCCGGCGCCAGCTCCGGCCGGGCACCTTCGCCGCGGCACGACGGCGGGGCTGCGCCAGGCCATGCCGCCCGGCCAGCCCGATGAACGCCGGCAACAACGTCAGCGATGCGAACATACCGGTGAGAATGCCTATGGCGCAGGGCAATCCGGCACTGCGCAGCATGCCGACCTGAGCGAACCGCAGGCACGACAGCGCCGCCGCGATGGTCAAGCCCGACGCGGCGATCACCGGCGCGACGCTGCGGTTCGCTATCACCAGCGCTTGCTCGTGATCGACGCCGGCGCGGCGCTGCTCGTGATAGCGGCCCAGCAGGAAGATGCCGTAATCCGTTGCCGCCCCGAGCACCATCGCCGCCAGCAGCGACACCGAGAAGATCGACACCTCGATCAGGTCCCGCTCCCCCAGGAACGCCACGACGCCCCGCGCGACCCCGAGGCCCAGGCCGACGGTCAGCAGCGGGATCGCCGACGTGATCACCGAGCGGTAGACGACGAACAGCAGCACCGCGATCAGAACGACTGTGACACCGGTGATCATCAGCATCTGCTTGTCGATCGCGCTGAGCTCGTCGGCGATGGTGGCGCCCGGTCCGGTGACGTACGCGTGCAGGCCCGCAGGTGCGGGAGCGGCCGCGACGATCCGCCGCACCGCGTCCAGTGCGGCGTTCGCCTTTGCGGCACCGAGCTCGCCGCGAATCCGCAGCATCGTGTACACCGCCTTGTCGTCGGTGCTCTGCGCGCCGGCCGCCGTCACCGGGTCGGACCACAGGTCCATCACCGAATCCACATCCTCGGTATCCGCGCGCAAGGTGCTCAGCAGGCGGTCGTAGTAGGCCCGCTCCGGCGCGCCGAGCGGGTGATCGCCCTCCAGCACCAGGTAATTGAGGTTGCCGCCGGACCCGTCATGAAACTGCTCGTCCATCTGGACGCCGGCGAGGTTCACCGGGGCATCGGCGGGCAGGAAGCCCCGCGCGTGGTTGTGCGCGGTGGTTTCCACCTGCGGCACAAGCAGATTGCCCGCCGCCGCGGCCAGCACCCACAATCCGATGATCAGGACCGCGAAGCGGCTGCAGAATCTTGCGATGACGTCCCACATGGATTCCGAACCTACGAGCGGCGAAGGCCCGGAAGCGTCGTGCTGCGGACGAGACCGGGCCTCCTACCGTGGTAGGAGGCCCGAGCCGTCCCGCGAATGATGTGTAAATCCCGGCACCGGCTCTACGCTGGCGGTATGGCCTGGCTCCGTGACTTCGCGCTGCGTCGGCGCGAGCTCGTGGCCTACCAGTACCCGTTCACGGTCCCCATCGTGATGTACACCGGCACGCTGGTGGTCGCGGCAACCGCCGCGACGCAGCGGGATTTCACCAAGCCGTGGCTGCTGCTCGTCGCCGTCGGGCTCGTGTTCGCGCCGATCCTCGCGTTCATCGTCGGCGGCTACAAGCCGTCGACTGCGGTCAGCGCGGCGTCGGTGCTGGCCGGGGTGGCGCTGCTGTTGTTGTGCTGGCCGCCGGTCTTCCTCGACGCAGCGCCGTTCCTGCTGATGTTCATGCTCGGAGAGGTGTTCGCGCTGGGTCCGATGCGCATCGGCCTCGCGAGTCTGCTCGCCAGCGCGCTGCTGTTGATCGGCGCGTCCCGCACGGGACACCTCAGCACGTTCGTGCCCTACCTGCTGTTCTTCCTGGCCATCGCCGCGATGATGGGGCACATCCTGCAACTGCAACAGCGTCTCGTCATCGAGGAACGTGCCCGTCAGGACGTCCTCACCGAACAGGCCGCAGCCGACGAGCGCCGACGCATCGCCCGCGAAGTGCACGACGTGATCGCCCACTCCTTGTCGGTCACCATGCTGCACCTGACGGGCGCCCGGCGCGCCCTGCAGGAGGACAGCGACGTCGACGAGGCGGTGGACGGCCTGCTCGACGCCGAGCGTCTCGGCCGGCAGGCCATGTCGGACATCCGGCAGACGGTCGGTCTGCTCGGCGCGCGCGACGCCGCCCCGTTGCGGCTGGCCCCCGAACCGGGGTTGTCCGACCTGCCCGATCTGGTGACGAGTTTCGCCGACGCGGGCTTGCGCGTGGAGTCGAGCATCGAGGTCGACCCGGCGTCGGTCACTCCCGGGATCGGTCTGGCGCTGTACCGGGTGGCGCAGGAGTCACTGGCGAACGTCGCCAAGCACGCCCCGTCCTCGGCGGCGCGGCTGCGGCTGTATGTGGAGAAGGGCGCAGCCGTCCTGTCGGTCGACAACGAGCTACCGAGACCCGTGGCCGGCGCAACAGCCGGTGCGGGGCTCCCCGGGATGCGTCAGCGCATCGCGTTGCTCGACGGCGAATTCGAGGCCGGTCCCGGACCGCAGGGGTGGACGGTGCAGGCGCGTGTACCGGTCGCCACGGCAACCGCCGCGCACTGCGCCATGCACCGAATCCGGCTGTCACGCAACGAGGTTCGCCATGACTGACGTTGACGTCCTGCTGGTCGACGATCAGGAGCTCGTCCGCTCGGGCCTGCGCCGGATCCTGCGCCGCAAGGACGGCTTCTCGATCGTCGGTGAATGCGCCGACGGCGACGAGGTGCCGCGCGAAGTGCTCCGGTGCCGCCCCGATGTGGTGGTGATGGACCTGCGGATGAAGCGCGTCAGCGGCGTCGACGCGATCCGCGCGCTGCGCGCCGGCGGCGGCCCACCGGCCTTGGCGCTCACCACGTTCGACGACGACGACCTGCTGTCCGCGGCGCTGCGCGCCGGGGCGTCGGGCTTCGTCCTCAAGGACTCACCGGCCGAGGAACTGATCCGAGCCGTGCACGCCGTCGCACGCGGCGAAGCATACCTCGACCCGGCCGTCACCGCGCGCGTGCTGAACGGCTACCGGCGCGCGCCCGGCGCCCCGTCGGACGACGTCGCCGACCGGCTGACCGCCCGCGAACTCGATGTGCTGCAGCTGATCGGATCGGGCGCGACCAACGCCGAGATCGCCGGCCGGCTGGTCATCTCGGAGGTGACGGTGAAGAGTCACATCGGGCGGATCTTCACCAAGCTGGACCTACGGGACCGTGCGGCCGCGATCGTCTACGCCTACGACCACGGCGTGGTCGCGCCGAAGTAGGCGCAGCGCCCGCCTAGTCGGCGAACACCCCGCGCATGGCGTCGGCGCCGAACATCGGCTCCATCATGGCCGAGAAGTCCGGGCCGCGGCGCAGCTTCTGGCCGCCGTCGACGTTGATCAGCTGGCCGGTGATCCACTGCGATGCATCGCTGAGCAGGAACAGCGCCAGGTTGGCGACGTCCTCGACCTCGCCGGCCCGGGGCAGCGGCGTGCACTGCCGGTAATCCTCCCGCAGCGGCTCGAATTCGAAGATGCTGGCCGCCACGAGATCGGTGCGGATCAGCCCGGGGCGGATGCTGTTGGCGCGCACCCACGAGGCGCCGAGCTCGTCGGCCGCCAGCTGGACCAGGTGATCGAGCGCGGACTTGGTGACGCCGTACGGCCCGAACCAGCGGTGGGTGTTGCTCGCCGCGATCGACGAGATGCCGACGAACGAACCGCCGCCACCCCGCACCATTTCCCGCGCGGTGTGCTTGACGACGTACATGCTGCCGTTGACGTTCAGGTCGACGGTCTGGCGCCACATCTCCGAATCCAGGTGCGTGACGGGCCCGACGGTCAGCGAGCCACCGGCACAGTGCACGGCGCCGGAGAGCTTGCCGTTCCACGCGGCGGCGGTCGCGACAGCGGCGGCGACGTCGTCCTCGTTGGTGACATCGGCGGTCTGGAAGCGAATGGCGCCCGGTCCCCCGGCCGCGGAGATCTCATCGACGGCGGACTGCAACGTGGCCTCGGTACGGCCGACGATGAGCGCGTTGCCGCCGGCGGCCACGACGCCCTGGGCGATGGCCTTACCGATGCCGCTGCCACCGCCGGTGATCAACACCGTCCGGTCCGTCAGCCAACCCTGGACTGAAAATTGCACCGACGTACTCCTCTGGACAGATCGACGGGGACACGTCCTGTATACACTTTTCAAAAGTTGTACACAATGCTGGTCGGGCGGCCAATTTCCCCGTTCGCTACACAGCACCTGGGCGTACGCTGAAATTTTCCCCGACGAAAGCGGTGACGCCATGAGCATCCCGATCCATCGACGTCTCCTGGTCGCCGGCGGCTTCGCCGTCGCGACGGCCGCCGCGCCCGCCGTACTCGCGCTGAGCGGCCCCGCGTCCCCCGCACTACTCGGCGAAACCAACTGCCCGCCCGGTATGACGGCGAACCCTGTCAGCGGGTCCTGTTTCGCGAGCGGCAACGACCAGGCACCCGGCCCTGTCGAAGCGGCACCCAACCAGCTTGGCCAGGTCGACGGCATCCCGTGCACCGGCCACAACACCGGCGAATGCATCGGCCTCTCGGAAGAACAGGTGCCCGAGGTGCACCCACACTCGTCGGTGAGTTCCAGCCCGTAACAACAGTCGCCTAAGGTTGTGTAATGCCTGCAAAAACTGATCCCGCCGATATCGGCGACGTGGAGCCCCTGGCCGACAGCACCGCCCGTCAGGCCCGTCGTGTCGTGGCCGCGTACGCCAACGATGCCGACGAATGTCGCATGTTCCTGTCCATGCTGGGTATCGGGCCCACGAAGCTCGACGCGTGACGGCCCGCGGAGGCAACGACGCTTCTGCGGCGTCCACCGCGAGTCCCAAAACCTCCAAGGGCGGCAAGTCCGCCGCGAAGCCCGTCGGCAACTCCGACTTCGTCGTGGTCGCCAACCGGCTGCCCGTCGACATGGAACGGCTCCCCGACGGTTCGGTCACCTGGAAACGCAGCCCAGGCGGCCTCGTCACCGCGCTGGAGCCGCTGCTGCGCAAGCAGCGCGGCGCCTGGATCGGCTGGCCCGGCGTCGCCGACAGCGACGAAGATCCGATCGTCCAGGACGAGCTCACGATGTGTCCGGTCAGCATGTCGGCCGACGAGATCGCCGACTACTACGAGGGCTTCTCCAACGCGACGCTGTGGCCGCTGTACCACGACGTCATCGTCAAACCCATCTACCACCGGCACTGGTGGGACGCCTACGTCGCAGTCAACCGGCGCTTCGCCGAGGCCACGGCCCGCACCGCGGCCAAGGGCGCGACCGTCTGGGTGCAGGACTACCAGCTGCAACTGGTCCCCAAGATGCTCCGGGAGCTGCGTCCTGATCTGACCATCGGCTTCTTCCTGCACATCCCGTTCCCGCCCGTCGAGCTGTTCATGCAGATGCCGTGGCGCACCGAGATCATCGAAGGCCTGCTCGGCGCCGACCTGGTGGGCTTCCACCTGCCCGGCGGCGCGCAGAACTTCCTGGTGCTGGCCCGTCGACTGCTCGACGCCAACACATCGCGTCACACCATCGGTGTCCGGTCCCGGCTCGGCGAGGTGAGCCACGACGGCCGCACGGTCAAGGTCGGCGCGTTCCCCATCTCGATCGACTCGGCGGCGCTGGACGCCCAGGCCCGCAGTCGCACCATCCGGCAGCGTGCCCGTCAGATCCGCGATGAGCTGGGCAACCCGCGCAAGATCATGCTGGGCGTGGACCGGCTGGACTACACCAAGGGCATCGACGTGCGGCTGCGCGCGTTCTCGGAGCTGCTCGCCGAAGGCCGGGCCAACCGGCACGACACCGTGCTGGTGCAGCTGGCCACTCCGAGCCGGGAGCGCGTGGACAGTTACAAGGTCATGCGGGAGGACATCGAGCGCCAGGTCGGGCACATCAACGGCGAGTACAGCGAGGTCGGTCACGCGGTGGTGCACTACATGCACCGGGCGATCGGCCGCGAGGAACTCATCGCGTTCTTCGTCGCGGCCGACGTGATGCTGGTGACGCCGCTGCGCGACGGCATGAACCTGGTGGCCAAGGAGTACGTGGCATGCCGCAGCGACCTCGGCGGCGCCCTCGTGCTCAGCGAATTCACCGGCGCCGCAGAGGAATTGCGACAGGCGTACCTGACCAACCCGCATCACCTGGACGGGGTCAAGGACGCCATTGCCGAAGCCCTGACCCAGTCCCCCGAAGAGGGACGACGCCGCATGCGCGCGCTGCGTCGGCAGGTGCTGGCCCATGACGTCGACCGCTGGGCCCGGGCGTTCCTCGACGCGCTGGCGCATACCCGCCACTGACGCCACAACCGGACGAACGATTCAGGCCCCGGAGCTTCCGCTCTGGGGCCTGAATCATGTTGGGGTGCATGAAGATCGGCGCGTCAGAAGATCGGCGTCATCTCGTCGATCAACCACTTGCCGTCGATCTTGCGGTAGTCGACCTTCAGCCGACTGCCCTCATAGTTGGGTTGCTTGCGCTCATCGGTGATGACCCGGTTGACGAACGCCAGCACCGAGCCGGAGTCGCGGTGCGACGAGATCATCCCCGCGCCAACCACATTCACCTGACTGATCAGCTTGCGCTTCACGGCGTCGTTGAAGATGTTGTTCTTCGCAGTCAGTTCCTCATAACGCTTGCGGAACGCGGGCGTCATCAACGTCAGCGCCTGCGTGGTGCTGCGCTGCACGCTGCTGTACTCGTAGCCGAGAATCTGTGGGATCTGGGACTTGGCCAGGTCCGGCAGTTCCTCCGCCGTCGCCTGCTCGCCCGCGAGCTGCACGTGCTTCCAGTACTCCGAGCCGCCGAGCGCGCCGAGCGCCACCACGGCGACCGCCAACAGTGCGCCGAGGGCTGCCAGCAATCGGTTCATCAGTTGCCCCCGTCCGGGTACTTGATGTCGTACGCGCTCATGTGACCGCTGTCGTCCTCCCGGATGAACACCCGCTGCCGGTACGGAGTCGACGGCTGGTTCACCCCGTTCATGTCGGCCAGGGTCACCCGGACCGTCACCAGCACCTTCGCGATGTTCGAGGTGTTGTCGACGCTCTCCAGCGCCGCCGCGGTGATGACCGCTTCCGAGTTGGCCTGCGTCTGCTTGAACAGGTACTTCAGGTTCTCGGCGTTGTTGCTCTGGTTCATCATGTCGCGCAGCGGGCCGGGGCCGATGCCATTGATGAAGCGGTTGACGCTCTGGTCGACCGTGTTCTGCGTGTAACTGAACATGTTGACCACGGTCTGCTTCGCGGTGTCCACGAACCGCTGATCGCGGTCCTGCGTCGCCTCGACCTGCCCATTGCCATGCCAGAGGAACCACGTACCGCCGGCCAGCGCCGCCACCAGCACGGCGACGACCGCCAGACCGATGGCCGCGACCAGGAACCGGTGCGGCTGCCGCCGCGGGGCCTGGATCGCCGGCCGTGCCGACGTGGTGGTTCCCGACGGTGGTGCCGTTTTGCTCGCGGTCGACGGAATCGCCACGTCGAGCAGCGTTGAAGCCTCTGCGGAACCGGCGCTGCCGGCGGGCCGCGAAGCCCGCCGGCGCACGCGGCTCACCCGCGGCTCCGACGTCTCGTCCGTCGCAGCCGGTTGGTCACTCATCAAACCTGCCTTGGATCCTTCATGAGGTCGACCCAGGACTCGCCTGCGTCACCATTGTTCGAGCCGGCGTTGAACACTCCCGTACCGCCGGCAGGGTCGGCGAAGACCCCACTGTTCGCATCGTACGTCGTGCTCTGCGGTCCCTTGGGTCCGCTCGCCTGAGGCTGCCCGTCGGGGCCCGGCGCCGGCGGGTTGTTGATCGCGTACGGCGGAGTCACCTGATCCGGCGGCGCGAAGAACGGCCAGGGCAGCGGCTGCGGACCCCGATCGCTCGGCGGGTACGGCAGCGGGAACGGCGCGTTGGGTGCGGGTCCCGGCCCAGCGGGCACGCCCGGCGGCAACTGCACCGACGGCGGGCCCGGGTCGTAGTCGGCACCCGGCGGAATCATCGGGAACCGGTTCGGTGGGGTGATGTTCCGCGGGTCGTTGACGGGGGTGTCGTACGGCACTGGCGGACCGCGCCACGGGTTGCTGCCGATCGGCACGTAACCGCGGGGGTCACGACAGAGCTGGACCGTGGGGGCGCGCTTGCCCGGGTACTCCATGCAGGGGTAGTTGCGGGCACCGCGGACGGTGCTCGGGTCGCTCTGCGCGGTCTTGCAGTACAGGTCCTTCGGCAGATCGCGCACGGTGGTGTCGGCCGGCGTGCGGTTCTCCGGAGCCGGGATGAAGCCCGTCGAGCACGCCGGCTGGCCGAGGCTGATCTTGAAGTCCAGCTTCGCGCCTTCGTCGATGGGCACGCCACCGGCGTCGGTCAGCAGTGCCGCGATCAGCGCCGGGAAGATCACCAGCGCCTGCTCGATCGACTTGTGGTAGATGACACCGATCCGGCCAAAGTTGGCCAGGTTGGCCGCCAGCATCGGGAACGTCGGGCGGATGCCGTCGAACGTCTCGTTGACGGTCTGAACAGCGCCCGGGACGGTCTTGAGCACCGCACGGAGCTGCGGGGCGGCCTGGGCGGCCTCGCCGGTCAGCGCCGCGAGACTGCTCGCCATGGTCTTGATGTCGGCACCGGCACGAACCTGTGCCTTCAACAGCGGGCCCGCCTGGTCGATCAGCTTGTCGATCTCGTTCGTGTTGGCGTTGGCCTCATCGACCAACAGCCGCGACGACTGGATCATGCGCGCCAGTTCCGGACCGGATCCGTTGAACGCCTTGAACGACTCGCGGAGCAGGTCCTGCAAGCGCGTGTTGCTGATGCTGCTGACCAGGGACTGGGCCTGGTTGAGCAGGTCCACGATGTCCTGGCCGACCGCGGTCCGGTCGACACCGATGGTGGCGCCGTTCTTCAGCATGTTCTTCGAGGGGTCGGCCGGCGGCACCAGATCGATGTACTGCTCACCGATCGCAGACACGCTCTTGACCGTGGCCGTGACATTGTCCGGCACCGGGCTGTCGGTGTTCAGCCGCATCTGAGCCGTTACGCCGGTGTCGGTCAGACCGACGTTCATGACCCGGCCGATCGTCACGCCCCGATAGGTGACGTTGGCGTTCTGGTAGATGCCGCCGCCGACGACGAACTTGGCGTCCACGTTGTAGGCCCCCAGGCCGACTGCTGCCGGCAGGTGCAGGTAGGACGTCGTGATCAGGGCGAGGCAGATGACGGTGACGACACCGAAGATCGCCAGCTGGAAACGCGCAAGACGGGTCAACAACATTACGGCTTCACCCCTCCATGTTGCGTCGCTGTGCCGGGCGGAACCTTGAACGGATCAGCGGCCTGTCCGGACAGGTTGGCCAGTGCGCCCAACAGGAAGTCCGGCGGGTTGATCACTTCGTCCAGGTGCCTCATGTTCGGGTCGAGACCCCCCGAGGTCGCAAAGAAGGTCTCACCGAGGCGGCGCAGCGTCAGGTCGAACGTCACGTACACGTTCAGGTAGTCACCGCGCACCGCGTTCTTGAAGTACTTGTTGGAGAACGGGAACGTCGCCAGCAGATCCTGGTCGTGGATGAAGTCGTCGGCGTTGTCGTTGAGCGCTTTGATGACCGGAAAGAGGTCCTTGAAGTCGGCCGCGAAGTCATCCTTGGTCGCGGCCATGACCTTGGCACCGACGACCGCGAGCTTCCGCAGCGCGGTAAACGCATCCACGATGTTCTTGCGGTTGTCGTTGAGGACTCTGATCGCCCCGGGCAGGGTGTCGAGCGTGCGGCCCAGGCCGTCCTTGCTCTTGGCCAGGATCGAGGCGAAGCGGTTCAGCCCATCCATGGCCCCGATGATGTCGGTGGTCTGCTTGTCCAGGGACTGGGTGAGCTCGGCCAGTCGTGGGATGAAGTCGACGAACTGCCCGGCCCGGCCCGCGACGGCGGCATAGGCCTCATCGGTGATGTCCTGCAGCGCACCGAGATTGCCTTTGTTCACCACCAGGCCCAGCGACGACAACACCTCTTCGGTGGTCGGGTACCGGGCGGTGTGGGCCAGCGGAATCTCTGAGCCCTGCTTGAGCCGGCCTTGCGGCGCTTCCTCGACGGGTTCCGACAGCTGCACGTGCTGCGAGCCCAGCAGCGAGGTCTGGGAGACCTTCGCCCGCGCGTTCGCCGGCAGCTTCACATCGCCGTTGATCGACAGTTTCACCGCGGCATAGAACGTGCCGTCAGGACGCTGGACCGCGTCCAGGCCCGACACGCTGCCGACGGTGACGTCGTTGACCATCACCGGCGAGTTCTGCGGCAACGTCGCGACGTCGGGCAACTGCACCGTGATGGTGTAGGAGCCGGCGCCGTGGCCCTGGGTACCGGGCATGTCCAGCGAGTTCAGGCCACCGAACTGGCAACCGGCGAGCACCACGGCACTCGACCCGATTGCCAGGACCTTCACAACCGCCCTCATCAGTTGCCACCTCCAGCTTCAGCGGGCAGCGGAGCACCCACGGGCGCGGCGGGCGCCGGGGCGGGGCCGGGCAGCGGACCCGAACCGTTCAGCGGCGCCGGGCCCGGTCCCACCGGCGGCGTGGCCGGCGAAATCTGGCCCGGGACGGCCGGCGGCGGCAGGATCAGGTCGCTGAGCGTCCCGTCCGGCTGGACCTTCGGCGGGATGACGCCGGGTGCGGCATTCCACTGCAGGTACGGCACCGGAGTCTGCGCCTTGGCCTCGGTCTGCGGGGTGTCGTAGATGATTTGCCCCTTGTACGCCGTGATGCTGTTGATCGGGTGGAACAGCACCGGCGGGTAGTTCATCGCGATCCGGCGCAGCACGGGAGCCATGCGCTGACGGCAGATTTCCGCGCGCTTGTAGTTGTCCGGCGAGGCTCCGACGTCGAAGTTGCCGCCGCACAGGAACTGCACCGGGTTCGCGAAGTTCGGCAGTGACAGCAGACCGTCCAGGGAACCCTGCGCCGGGTTGTAGATGTTGTAGAAGTTGGCCAGACCGTTCGGTGTGATATGCAGAACCTGCTCGATGTTGTCGCTGTTGTCGGTCAGCATCTGCGTGAACTCGGCCAGCTTGCCGACCTGATCGATCAGGGCCGTGTTGTTGTCTTTCAGCAGGCCCTTGACGTCGACCAGGGCCTGGTTCAGAGCGCCGAGGGTCTGGTCCAATCCGGCCGAGCTCTCGGCCAGCACCTGAGAGACAGAAGCCACGTGGTCGGTGAACTGCACGATCTGCTCGTTGCTGTTCGACAGCGCGTTGACCAAGATTTGCAGGTTCTTGATGGTGCCGAACAAGTCGCCACGCGAATCACCAAGGCGCCCAGCGGTTTGCGACAGTTCGCGCAAGGCACTGCGGAACGAGTCGCCGTTGCCGTCCAGGGTGTCGGCGGCCTGGTTAATGAAGGCACCGAGCGGGCCCTGCGGCGCACCGTCCTGCGGACCGAGCTGCGCGCTGAGCTGGGTCAGCTGCTTCTTCACGTCGTCCCACTCGACCGGGACACCGGTCCGGCTCAGCGGCACCTCGGCGCCGTCGGCCAGCACCGCGCCACCGCTGTAGGCCGGGGTGAACTGCACGAACCGAGCGGCCACCAGGTTCGGCGAGATGATGATCGCCCGGGCATCGACTGGGATCTTCACGCCGTCCTGCACCGTGATGCTGACCTTGACCGAATTCGGCTGCGGCTCAACCGAATCGATGGTGCCCACCGGCACCCCGAGCACCCGCACATCGTCACCGGCGTACAGGCCGACGGCGTTGGTGAAGTAGGCGACCACCTTGTGGCCGCCACGCGGCGGCCATAGCAGGTAGGCACCGCCGGCGACGAGCGCCACCAGTGCGACCACTAGGGCGATAATCGCGCCGCGCGACTTCAGGTTCTTCATCATGGCGACTTCGGCCTCACGACGATCCGTTCAGAGATGTAGCCCTTCAGCATGTCGCCGAGGCTGGCCGGCAGCTTGCCCGGCTGGAAGTACGTGTCGAGCAGGACTTCCGACATCGTCGAGGGCGGCAGGCCGTACAGGTTGATGTTGAAGCCCGGGCCGTTACCGACCACCTCGCCGAGTGTGGTGGCGTAACCCGGCAGCCGCTTGAGCGCCTCGCTGATGTGCTCCTTGCGTTTCAGCAGTTCGTCCAGCACCAGGTTCAGCTGCTTGAGGGCCGGACCGAACTCGCGCTTGTTGTCCGCGACGAACCCTGAAAGCTGTTGCGAGACACCGCGAATACCGGAAATCAGCGTACCCAGCGACTGACGCCGCTCGTCCAGCGCGGCGAACAGCTGATTGCCGTCGATCACCAATTTGTTCACCTGGTCGGCGCGCTGGGCCAGGGTGTCGGACACCTTCTTGGCGTGGCCCAGCAGCTGCTCGAGCGCTTGGTCACGCTTGTTGAGGCTGCGCGACAGGGCCGCCACACCGTCGAGCGCGCCACGCAGTTGCGGCGTCGCGTCGTGCAGCGTGTCGGTCAGCACCTTGAGGGCCTGCTCCAGCTGCGGCTTGTCCAGCTCACTGGTGTTCTGGCCCAAATCCTGCAGAGCGGTGTTGATGGTGTACGGAGTCGTGGTGCGGCCCAACGGGATAACCGTGGCTTCCTTCGTGCCCTTCGGAACGACCCAGAGAGACTTCTGCCCCAGCACCGTGTCGGTCTTGATCGATGCCAGCGACTGGTCGCCCACCACGATCTGACGGTCGACGGTGAAGTTCACCTTCGCCGACGTCCCGGCGAGCTCCACGTCCCCGACCTTGCCGACCTTGATGCCCGCGACGCGGACGTCACTGCCCGGCGTGATGCCACCGGCGTCGCCGAAGTACGCGGAGTAGTTCTTACCCTGCGGCCAGAACGGCAGCCCGGTGTAGCCGAACGAGATCAGCACCAGGCACACCACGATGAACACACCGAGAATGCCGGTGCGGAGTGGATCTTTTTCCGGCTTAGCCACTTTCTGAGCACCTGCCCTTCGACGGATCCGCGGGACCACCGAACGGCACGATCAGATCGCTACCCGCGGGGCCGCTCATCTTGATCTTCACCGAGCAGTAGTAGATGTTGAAGAACGCGCCGTAGGCACCGAGTGCGTTGAGTCGCAGGTAGTCCTCCGCGAGGTTCTCGATGACCGGGTTCACCTCCGCCCGGCGCTCGTACATGCGCTGCGCGAACGGGCGGGCGTTCTCGATGACGCCCTGCACCGGGCGCCGCGACTTCTGCAGCATGTCGGTCAGGTCGTTCTCGGCCGAGGCCAGCGGGCCGATGGCACCGGCGATCGGGTCGCGTCCCTCGGCGAGGCCCGTGATGAGCTGCTGCAACTGGTCGATGCTGGTGTTGAACTGGGCGCCCTTGGAGTCGACCGTGCCGAGCACCGTGTTGAGGTTGGTGATCGTGTCGCCGATCAGCTGGTCGCGGTCGGCCAGCGTCTGGCTGAACGAACCGGTGTTGGACAGCAGGTCGCTCAGCGCGCCACCCTGCCCCTGCAGGGCCTCGATCATGGCGGCGGTGATCTCGTTGACCTTCTTGCCGTCCAGGCCCTTCACGACCGGGCGCAGACCGCCGAGCAGTGCGTCGAGGTCGAGCGCCGGCTGGGTGTTGGCGAGGGCAAGGGTGCCGCCGGCGGGCAGCTTGCGCAGTTCGCCCGGCCCGGAGGTGATCTCCATGTACCGGTCCCCGACCAGGTTCTGGTAGCGGATGACGGCGCGGCTCGAGGTGTACAGCTGGTACCGATCGTTCAGCGTGAACTTGACGTCGACGGTGTTGTCGCTCTTGAGCTTCACGCTCTTCACCGAGCCGACCTGGACACCGGCGATACGGACGTCCTCGCCGGCCTTGAGCCGGGACGCGTCGGCGAAGTTGGCGTGATAGGTGTTCGACGAGGCGAAGCGGAACTGGCCGAACACCACCACCAGACCGGCGGCGACCAGCAACATCACGACGGTGAACACCGTGACGTTGATCATTTCGCGCTTGTGTCTCATGGGCGGCCCCACTCTCTCGCGGACATCAGTAGCGGTCCCTCTCTGCGTAGGCACCGGAGAACAGGAACTGCAGCGTCGAGGGCGCGTCGAACTGCAACTCGGTGTTCGGCTCGTATGGGATGTAGGCGTTGTCGGTCACCAGGAAGGGCGTGTGGTACCACGAACCGCCGAACTGCTTCGACGGGACGTCCGGCAGACCCCGGCAGTTCGGGCCACCGGAGGCGTTCACCATCGGGAGGCTCTCGGGGTAGGTGTAGTTGGGCGCACCCGGGAAGAAGTTCGACGAGACGAACAAGCCCGGCTTGACGCCACCGAACACCGGGCCGTAGCGGTCCACGGCCTTCGACAGGCCCTGGATGAGACATGGGAATTCCGGTGAGTAGTCACCCAGGACCTTCAGCGGGGCACGCAGCCGCTGGATGGCGGCGATGTAGTCGTCGGCGGCCGGCGAGATGGTCGCGTACGCGTTGTTGGCGAATCCGGTGGACGCGAGCAGCGCGGCGTTCAGGTCATCCTTCTCGTCGACCAGCGTCTTGCTGACGGTCGGCGCGTTGTCGAGGACCTTCGCCAGGTCCGGCGCGGCGTCGCCGTAGATGCCGGCGACCGTCGAGGTGTCCTTGAGGTCCTGCTGCAGCGTCGGCAGCTTGGGGTTGAAGTACTGCAGGTACTTGCTCAAGCCGGCCACGGCGGCACCGGCGTCGTCGCCGTGGCCGCGCAGGCCTTCACCGAGCGCCGTGACGGTGGCGTTCAGGCTGACGGGGTCGATCTTGTCGAGCAGGTCGGTCAGCGTCTGGAAGACGGTGTTCATCTCGATCTGGACGTCCTTGGCCTGCACCTGCGCACCGGGACGCAGCGACTCCTTCGACGGATGCTCCGGCGGCAGGAATTCGACCGACTTGGCGCCGAACACCGTCGTGCTGCCGAGCCGGACCCGGGCGTTGGACGGGATGTAGCGCATCTGGTCGCTCAGGACGGCCAGCTTCAGCTTCGCCTCGTCACCGGCATAGTCGATCGCCTCGACCTTGCCGACCTGGATGCCGCGGTACTTGACCTTGGCATCGGGGTCCATGACCAGACCGGCGCGGGGCGCCAGGACCGAGACGGTGTCGGTGGGCGTGAACGCCGCGGTGTACGACAAATAGGTGAACACCACCGCGGCCAGAATGACGCTGATCAGCACCGCTGCCGCGATTCTCACGTGGCTGCGTTTAGGACCACCGGAAGACATCGTCGCGCACCCCCTATCCGGAGAGGTTGAAGTTGCCGGACGCGCCGTACACGGCCAGGGAGATGAGCAGGACGATGGTGACGACCACGATCAGCGAGGTCCGCACGGCCTGGCCAACGGCGATACCCACGCCGACGGGTCCGCCACTGGCGTTGTAGCCGTAATAGGTGTGCACCAGCATGACCGCGACGGACATGACGATGGCCTGCAGGAATGACCACAAGAGGTCAGTGGGCACCATGAAAGTGCTGAAGTAGTGGTCGTACAGACCGGCCGACTGGCCGTTGATGTAGACGGTGGTGGCCCGCGCCGCGAAGAACGATGCCAGGACGGCGAGGGCGTACAGCGGGATGACGGCGATCAGGCCCGCGATGATGCGGGTGGATACCAGATACGACACCGAGTGCACCGCCATCGATTCGACGGCGTCGATCTCCTCGGCCACGCGCATGGCACCCAACTGGGCGGTACAACCGGCGCCGATGGTGGCGGCCAGTGCGATACCCGCGATGATCGGCGCGACGATGCGCACGTTGAGGAAGGCCGACAGGAAGCCGGTGAGGGCCTCGATACCGATGTTGCCCAGCGAGGAGTAGCCCTGGACGGCGATGACGCCACCGGAGGCCAGCGTCATGAACGCCGCGACGCCGACGGTGCCGCCGATCATCACCAGCGCACCGGTGCCCATCGTCATCTCGGCGATGAGCCGGATGGTCTCGCGGCGGTACCGGGTCAGGGCGTTGGGGATGTACCGGAAGGACTCCCCGTAGAACAGGGCCTGCTCGCCGAGGCCGTCGACGATGCCGGGCAGTGCCCGGAACATGCGTTTGAATCGGAGTGTCGCGTCGTAGCTCATGGCCGGATCACCTCACCAGTACTCGGACGCCGATGGCGGTCATGATCACGTTGATGACGAACAAGCAGATGAAGGCGTAGACCACGGTCTCGTTCACCGCGATGCCGACGCCCTTGGGGCCGCCCTTGACGGTGAGGCCGCGGTAGCAGCCGACCATTCCGGCCAGCAGGCCGAACAGCACGGCCTTGATCTCGGCCAGCATCAGCTCGGCCAGGCCGGTCAGCACCGTCAGGCCGTTGATGAACGAACCCGGGTTGACGCCCTGCAGGAAGACGGAGAAGACGTAGCCGCCCGAGATGCCGATGGCGCACACCAGGTTGTTCAGCAGCACCGCGACAAAGGTCGATGCGAGAACGCGGGGCACGACCAGCCGCTGGATCGGGTCGATGCCGAGCACGCGCATCGCGTCGATCTCTTCGCGGATGGTGCGGGCACCCAGGTCGGCGCAGATTGCGGTGGCGCCGGCGCCGGCGACCACCAGCACCGTGACGACGGGGCCCAGCTGGGTGACCGTGCCGAACGCGGTACCGGCGCCGGAGAGGTCGGCGGCGCCGATCTCACGCAGCAGGATGTTGAGCGTGAAGGCGACCAGCACGGTGAACGGAATGGCGACGAGCAGGGTCGGCACGAGCGATACGCGGGCAATCATCCAGGTTTGTTCGAAGAACTCCCGGAATTGAAAAGGGCGACGCCACATCTTTGTGAATGTGTCGAGGGCCATTTCGAAGAACCCGCCGACGGCCCGGGCCGGAGCCGCAAGCTGTTCGATCAACCTTCGACTCCATTCTCGGTCCGGGCTGAGCAGTCACGGCGAAGAGTGGGGTTTCCCTCTTCCACAGCGGCCTGATCACCACGTTGTAATGCATGGCTCTTGTGAGCCGGCTCATAGTAGCTAGAACATGTTCGCAGTGGCAAAAGAACAGCAAAATCACTGGGAAACGACATATAATCGCAGCTCAGGGTATATTTTGACGTTGCCGTCACTGTAACAAGTTCTAGTGCTGACGCGGCGCTTTCTACGCCGCGTCAGCACTCGATCCGGGACGTTCAGTCCCTCGACTCCATCAGGGCAGTCGCCGAGAAATTCCGCTCCGGATCGCGGTCAGCAAAATATCCGCGCAACGTGGCACTCAGTTGTGTCATGTCCCACTCAGCGGACGACGCTGTGAAGTGGCTCTCCACGGTCGGGGCTGCTACCAGGGTCACAGTCGGACCATAAACGATGAAGAGCTGGCCATTCACGTTTTCCGACGCGGGCGCGGAAAGGAACCGCACCAATTTCACAACGTGTTCCGGGGACAGCGGGTCGACCTCTCCTTCACCAGGAGCCGCACCGAACACATCTGCCGTCATGGCGGTACGCGCCCGCGGCGCGATCGCATTGGCGCGGACGCCGTAGCGCTCCAGACCGCGGGCCGCGGTCAGGGTCAGGGCCGTGATACCGGCCTTGGCGGCACCGTAGTTCGCCTGGCCGACCGGACCGGCCAGGCCGGCCTCGGACGAAGTGTTGACGATCCGGCCGTACACCTTGCCGTCGGCCGACTCCTTGGCCTTGGCGCGCCAGTAGGTCGCGGCGTTGCGGGTCAGGAGGAAGTGGCCGCGCAGGTGGACCGCGATGACCGCGTCCCAGTCCTCGTCGGTCATGTTGAACAGCATCTTGTCGCGGGTGATGCCCGCGTTGTTGACCACGATGGCGAGCCCGCCCAGGCTGTCCGCAGTGGCGACGAGCTCGTCGGCGGTGCTGCGGGCGCTGATGTCGCCGGCCACCGCAACCCCCTTGGAGCCGGCGGCCTCGATCTCGGCGAGCACGTCCGACTTGTCCAGCGCGCCGGCCATGTCGTTCACCACGACGGTGGCGCCGGCCTGCGCCAGGCCGATGGCCTCGGCGCGGCCCAGCCCCGCGGCGGCACCGGTGACCACGGCCACCTTGCCGGAGAGGTCGGTGGAGTCCAGTTGGCTAGTCAATTTATGAATACCTCTAGTCTTTGCGGAGAAGGGCGGCGCGGGGGCATTCCGCGATGGACTGCTCGGCCAGTTCTACCTGGTCGGCAGGCACCGGATCGGCCTTGACTACTGCATAGTCGTTGTCGTCGAGATCGAAAAGGTCCGGCGCAATTCCCACGCAAACCGCGTTTCCTTCACAGCGATCGTGATCAACTTCAACCCGCATGACACCCTCCTGAGAGCCCGGATTTCGACGGTGAGGCCAACATAACGACCCCGCCATGGCGATGCCAGTGTGGCACGCTCTGGACCCCAAGACTAGAACGTGTTACAAGTTTGAATAGGCACGGGTCGACGAAAGCGGCCCCAGCAACGTGACAAACGGACCAGAGACCTACCCCAATTCAACTGATAAAGGATGAGTTCGATGCGGATCGGCTACACGCCCGAGCAGGAGGAGCTGCGGCGCGAACTGCGCTCGTACTTCACCAAACTCATGACCCCGGAGCGCGCCGAGGCGCTGGCGTCCAACGACGGCGAGATGGGACGCGGCAACGTCTACCGCGAGACCGTCGAGCAGATGGGCAAGGACGGCTGGCTGACGCTGAGCTGGCCCAAGGAGTACGGCGGCCAGGCCCGCCCGCCGATGGACGGCCTGATCTTCAACGACGAGGCCGCCATCGCCAACGTCCCGGTGCCGTTCCTGACCATCAACTCCGTGGCGCCGACGATCATGCACTTCGGCACCGAGGAGCAGAAGAAGTTCTTCCTACCCAAGATCGCCGCGGGCCAGCTGCACTTCTCCATCGGCTATTCCGAGCCCGGTGCCGGCACCGACCTGGCGTCGCTGCGCACCACCGCGGTCCGCGACGGTGACGACTACGTCATCAACGGCCAGAAGATGTGGACGTCGCTGATCGCCTACGCCGACTACGTCTGGCTGGCGGCCCGCACCAACCCCGAGGCCAAGAAGCACCGCGGCATCTCGATGCTGATCGTGCCGACCACCGCCGAGGGCTTCTCCTGGACACCGGTGCACACCATGTCCGGTGTGGACACCAGCGCCACCTACTACCAGGACGTTCGCGTCCCGACCTCCAGCCTGGTCGGCGAAGAGCACGGCGGCTGGAAGCTGGTCACCAACCAGCTCAACCACGAGCGCGTGGCCCTGGTGTCGGCGCAGCCGATCTTCGTCGCACTGGACGGGGTTCGGGAATGGGCCCAGAACACCAAGGACCACCACGGCAAGCGCCTGATCGACTCCGAGTGGGTGCAGCTGAACCTGGCCCGGGTGCACGCCAAGGCCGAGGTGCTGAAGCTGATCAACTGGGAGCTGGCCTCGGCCACCGACTCCGCGCCCTCCCCCGCCGACGCATCGGCAGCCAAGGTCTACGGCACCGAGCTGGCCACCGAGGCCTACCGGCTGCTGATGGAGGTGCTCGGCACCTCGGCGACGCTGCGCCGTGACACCCCGGGGGCACTGCTGCGCGGCCGGATCGAGCGCTGGCACCGGTCCTGCCTGATCCTGACCTTCGGCGGCGGCACCAACGAGATTCAGCGCGACATCATCGGCATGGTGGCTCTTGGCCTGCCCCGAGTGAACCGGTAAGGACTGACATGGATTTCAAGACAACCGAAGCATCTGAGGACCTCGGCGGCCTGGTCCGGTCCATCACCGAATCGGTGGTGACCCCGGAACGGCAGAAGGAGCTGGACAAGCTCGACGAACGGTTCGACCGTGAGCTGTGGGACAAGCTGATCGATTCCGACATCCTGTCCACCACCGCACCGGAGTCGGTGGGCGGCGGTGGTTTCGGTCCGCTGGAGCAGTCCGCCGTGCTCGTGGCACTGGGCCGTCAGCTCGCGGCGGTGCCGTACCTCGAGTCGACCATCCTGGCCGCCGGCGCCATCGCCGAATTCGGTTCGTCCGAGCTGCAATCCGAGTGGGCCGCCCCGGCGGTCGCCGGCAGCAAGATCGTCGTGCCGGCGCTCGACGGCGAGATGGGTCAGGGCCCGGTGCAGGCCACCGGCAGCGATGAGACCGGCTACAAGCTCACCGGTACCCGCACCCAGGTCGCCTACGGCCCGGTCGCCGACGCCGTCCTGGTGCCTGCCGAAAGCGATTCCGGCGTCAAGGTTTTCCTGGTCGCGGCGGCCGACGCGGGCGTCACCGTCACCTCGCTCGACACCACCGGGCACGGCAGCGTCGCGCACCTGGATCTGCAGGGCGTGACTGTCGCCGCTGACCGCATCGTCGGCGGCGCCGAGGTGCTCGCCTGGCTCCAGCTCCACAATGCCCTGGGTCGCACCGCATTCCAGCTCGGCGTGGTGGAGCGCGCGCTGGAACTCACCGCGTTGTACGCCCGCGAGCGCGAGCAGTTCGACCGCCCCATCGGCAGCTTCCAGGCCGTGTCGTCCCGGTTGGCCGACGGCTACATCGACGTCAAGGCGCTGCGCCTGACGCTGACCCAGGCCTCCTGGCGCGTGGCCGAGGGCCTGCCCGCCGAGGTGGACGTGAACACCGCAGCGTTCTGGGCCGCCGAGGCCGGACACCGGGTGGCACACACCGCGGTGCACGTACACGGTGGTGTCGGCATCGACATGGATCACCCCGTGCACCGCTACTTCCTGGCGGCCAAGCAGACCGAGTTCGCGGTCGGTGGGGCCACCGGGCAGCTGCTGCAGATCGGGCGCGAACTCGCCGAGACGCCCGTCTAGATTCGACTGATGTCCTCCCGGCCCACCGTCAGCGACCTGCTGCGCCCGCTCGTCGACGTCACCGACCGCGGGTTGTACGACTGCACCACGGCGCCGGACGACTCATCACAAGATGACGGCGGCCCAGCCGGTTTCACCAGCTGGGCCGACCACATCGCCGCGGGCGCACAGTTGGCCGCGGCGCTGAAGGCGCGACTGGACCCGGCCAAGCCGCCGCACATCGGTGTGCTGCTGAGCAATACGACGTTCTTCTCGTCGCTGCTGGTGGCCGCCGCGCTGGCGGGGCTGGTTCCGGTCGGCCTCAACCCGACCCGCCGCGGGGCGGCGCTGGTCGGCGACGCCGAGCGCTCCGACTGCCAGTTGGTACTCGCCGACAATCCCGACCTGGTCCCAGCCGGTCTCGATGCCGCGGGCATCGACGTCATCGACGTCGAATCCGCTTCGTGGGCAACCGAACTCGCCGGGTTCGCCGGCACCGCGGTGCAATTCGCGGACGTCGATCCCGACGACCTGTTCATGCTGATCTTCACCTCGGGCACCAGCGGTGACCCCAAGGCCGTCCGGGTCACCCACGACAAGGTGGCGTTCCCGGGCCAGATGCTGGCCGATCGTTTCGGCCTCGGGCGCGACGACACGTTCTACCTGTCCATGCCACTGTTCCACTCCAACGCCGTGATGGCGGGCTGGGCCGTGGCGCTCGCCGCGCAGGGGTCGATTGCGTTGCGCCGCAAGTTCTCTGCCTCCGGATTCCTGCCGGACGTGCGCCGCTACGGCGCCACCTACGCCAACTACGTCGGCAAGCCGTTGTCGTACATCCTGGCCACCCCGGCCCGGCCGGACGACGCCGACAATCCGCTGAAGTTCATGTACGGCAACGAGGGTGCCCCACGCGACCTGAACCGGTTCGCACAGCGCTTCGGTGTCGTCGTCGTCGACGGTTTCGGGTCCACCGAGGGCGGTGTCGCCATCGCCCGCACCCCGGACACCCCGGCCGGCGCGCTGGGCCCGCTGACCGACGAGGTCGCGATCGTCGATGTCGAGACCGGATTGCCGTGCCCGCCGGGCGTCGTCGGCGAACTGGTGAACCCGACCGGCCGGGGCTGGTTCCGCGGCTACTACAACAACGACGCCGCCGAGGCCGAACGGATGGCCGGGGGCATCTACCACACTGGCGACCTGGCCTACCGTGACGACGCCGGGTTCATCTATTTCGCTGGGCGCCTTGGCGATTGGATGCGGGTCGACGGCGAGAACCTCGGTACCGCACCCATCGAGCAGGTGCTGCTGCGGCACCCTGACGTGGTCGAGGCAGCCGTCTACGCGATACCCGATCCCGCCGTCGGCGACCAGGTGATGTCGGCACTCGTCCTCCTCGACCACGCGGAGTTCTCCGCGGACGACTTCAGCGCCTTCCTTGCCGCCCAGGAGGATCTGGGTCCCAAGCAGTGGCCCCGGTTCATCCGCGTCGCCACGACGCTGCCGCGGACCGAGACCTTCAAGGTCATCAAGCGGCAGTTGTCCGCCGAGGGCACCGACTGCGCCGACCCGGTTTTCGCGATCGCCCGCTAGTCGTGGACCGGGACAGCCTCGACGAGTGACATCGGGCCCGCCGTCTGGACCACCCGGGTCTGCCGAAAGCCGGCGCGTGCCAACAGGTCCGCGTATTCCGAACCGGTACGCTCCCGGCCGCCGGCGGCGACCAGCATCTCCAGGTCGAGCAGCATGCCGGGATGGCTGGGCGTGCCTTCCGGCAGCACCAGTTCGACGAGGGCCAGGGTGCCATCGGGGTCGATCGCCTTGCGGACGTTCCGCAGGATCACCAGTGCGCTGTCCTCATCCCAGTCGTGGATGATCGTCTTCAGCAGATACGCATCCCCGCCTTCGGGCACGGCATCGAAGAACGAGCCACCCGTGACGGTCACGCGGTCCGACACACCGGCCGCCTTGAGCACCGGGCCCGCGCCCGCGACGACCGACGGCAGATCGAACAGCACGCCCTGAGCGTCGGTGGCCTGCTGCAGCACCGCACTCAGCAGCGCGCCGTGGCCGCCGCCGACGTCGACGATGTTCTTGAAACGACTGAAATCGTATGCGGGCATGAGAGTTTCGATCGCCATGGCCGACACCGCGGTCATGGCGTTGTTGAACACGTCGGCGAGGTCGCGATCGTTCTCCAGGTATTCGAAGATCGGCATGCCCCGGAGCATCTCCGCGGACGTCTTACCGGTCTGCACCGAGTACAGCAACTGACCCCAGTGTTCCCAGTGCTTGGGGTGGCCGATGAACAGCAGCATCGGTGCCAGCGAGCCCGGCGCATCGGACCGCAGGGCCTGTCCCAGCCGGCTCAGCGCGAACCGGCCATCGCGCTCCCGCTTGAGCAGCGAATTCGCGGCCAACGCCCGCATGAGCCGGGCGGTGGCCTCGGGGTGCGAACCCACCCGGCGGGCGATGTCGTCCGCCGACGCGGGGCCGGCGGCCAGGGCGTCGAAGATGCCCAGCTTGGCGCCGACGTACATGGCCTGGGTCAGCCAGGCACCCTGGCCCAGCTCGAAGAGTGCGACGTTCGCCGGGACGACGGACCGGCGCAACTGGCCCAGTCCGTCACGGACCCGGCCGATGCCGTCGATGAGCCAGCCGGGCGGTGGTTTCTGCGCGTTTGCCACTGGCACACAGTAATGCCACAGCTAATGCCCACGCTAGAGCCGGTTTCGAGTTGGTCCCCGTCCGGCTCACAGGATCACCGCGAGCGTTGTCGATTAGTCTCGGCCCTATGAGAACGTCCGCGATCACCGGCCTCGTCGCGGCAGCGACCGCACTGTCTGTGGTGCTGGCCGGATGCGACTCCGGCAAAGACGCGAGCGCGTCGTCCGACACCGCGACAAGCGCCGCGCCGACCGCGGCGGACGCGGGCAACAAGCCGGCCGCCGACGGCCCCAACCCGACGATCGCCAGCTACATCAAAGACCACAAGATCACCGAACAGCAGGTGCACCGCACCGATCCGGGCGAACCGAAGGTCGACCTACCCAAGCCCGATGGCTGGCGAGCCTCCGGTGATGACAACCCGCCGTGGGCCTACGACTCGATCATCTACACCGGACCGGTCGACGCGGCGAACTATGCGCCCAGCGTGGTCGCGCTGCTGTCGAAGCTGACCGGTGACGTCGACGCCAAGGCGCTGATGGCCACCGCTCCCGGAGAAATTCAGAACCTGCCGGGCTTCACGCCGTCGGGCCCCGGGACCGAAACCAAGGTGCGCAACTACCCCGCCTACCGGATCGCCGGTACCTGGGTTTCCGACGGCAAGACGAAGTTCGTCGCACAGCAGACGGTGGTCTTCCCGTCAGACGGGGCAACCTATGTCCTGCAACTGAATGCGGACGGCGCGGCGGACCAGACGCCCATCATCCAGGCCGCCACCGATGTGGTGGCGCAGCAGGTGAAGATCACGCCGTAGCGCTGGCGTTTCCAGCGCGTACTGGGGTTGTCTCCCTCGCGAGCTGGGGCCGTCCCCCCCTCGCGAGCAGACGCAAAACTGTCGTTTTGCCTTGCAAAAGAACAGTTTTGCGTCTGCTCGCGAAGAGAATCAGGCCTCGCGGATGGCGTCCAGTCGCTTGGTGGCGGCCTCGAACTCGGCGACCAGTTCGGCGATGATGACCTCGACCGGACGGATCTCGTTCATCCGGCCGACGATCTGACCGACCGGCATGGCGACGGCGGTCGGGTCACCGGACTCGTTCATCCGCTGGTGGGCCTCGCTGACGAGGATGTTCTGCAACGGCATCGGCAGTGGATCGGGTGCGCCGTCGGCGTCCCAGGCGTCGGTCCAGCGGCTCTTGAGCAGCCGGGCCGGCTTGCCGGTGTAGATCTTGCGGCGGACGGTGTCGGCCGAGGTCGCGTTCAGCATCGCCTGCTGCACAACGGAAACGCCCGATTCCAGACGGACCCCGAGGTCGTATTCGGCCGAGGTCAGGAACGCCGAGCCCATCCAGACGCCCTGCGCGCCCAGCGCCAGCGCGGCGGCCAGCTGGCGTCCCGTGCCGATGCCGCCGGCGGCCAGCACCGGGGCCGAACCACCAAGGGCGTCAACGATTTCCGGCCACAACACCATGGAACCGATCTCACCGGTGTGGCCACCGGCCTCGTGCCCCTGGGCGACGACGATGTCGACGCCGTTCTCCACGTGCCGTGCCGCGTGCTTGGCCGAGCCGGCCAGCGCGGCGACCGGAACGCCCGCGGCATGCGCCTGGTCGATGACGTCCTTGGGTGGCGAGCCGAGTGCGTTGGCGATCAGCTTGATCGGGTGCTTGAGCGCCACCTCGACGTGGCTGCGCGCCACCGAGTGCAGCCAGCCGAGCACGCCTTCGTTCTTCTCCTCGTCCGCCGGCAGCGGCGGCACCCCGAGCTCGGCGAGGGTCTTGGCGACGAAGTCCTTGTGTCCCTGCGGGATCAGCTTGTTGATGTCGACGCTGGTGCCCTCGGTGGGGACCTTGGCGGGCATCACGATGTCGACGCCGTACGGCTTGCCGTCGGTGTTGGCGTCCATCCACTGCAGGACGTTCTCGAGATCGTCGGCGTCGTTGAACCGGACGCAACCCAGCACGCCCATGCCGCCGGCGCGGGTCACGGCAGCGGCCACCTTCTCCGACGGCGTGAAGACGAAGATCGGGTATTCGATCCCGAAGCGTTCACAGAGTTCGGTTTTCATTTCTCGTTCCTGACTAGGCTTGTGCGCCTGCGTGTTTCGCGTGAACCTCATCGGCGGGACGCGCCTCGGTCTGATCCTTGGCCCAGCGGTAGTCGGGCTTGCCGGCCGGGGAGCGCTTGACCTCGTCGACCAGCCACAGGCTGCGCGGCACCTTGTAGCCGGCGATCTCGCTCCGGACGAACGCATCCAGGTCTGCCAGCGCAGGCCTGGTGCCCTCGCGGGGCTGCACCACGGCCGCGACGTGCTGACCGAAGCGCGGGTCCGGCACGCCGACGACCAGGGCGTCGAACACATCCGGGTGTCCCTTGAGCGCGGCCTCGACCTCTTCGGGGTAGATCTTCTCGCCACCGGAGTTGATCGACACCGAGCCGCGGCCCAGCATCGTCACGCTGCCGTCGGCCTCGACCTCGGCGTAGTCGCCGGGGATCGCGTACCGGACCCCGTTGTAGGTGCGGAAGGTCTCGGCGGTCTTCTTCTCGTCCTTGAAGTAGCCGACCGGGATGTGCCCGCACTTGGCGATGATGCCGCGCACGCCCGAGCCCGGAACCACCTCGTTGCCGTCCTCGTCGAGGACCTTGGTGTTCTTGTCGATCGTGACGCGGGGACCGCCGGTGTGCGACTGGCCCTTCGCCACGATGCTGGTGCCACCGAAACCGGTCTCCGACGAACCGATCGAGTCGGTGATGACGCGGTTCGGCAGCAGCTCGAGGAACTTCTCCTTGAGGCTGGTCGAGAACAGGGCGGCGGTGCTGGCGAGCAGGAACAAGCTGGAGAGGTCGTATTCGTTGCCGGCGTCCTGATGCGCCAGCAGCGCGTCCAGCAGTGGCCGCGCCATCGCGTCCCCGGTGAAGAACAGCAGATTGACCTTGTGCTCGTGGATCATTCGCCAGGCGGCGTCGGCGTCGAACTCTGGCATCAGCACCACGGTGTGGCCGGTGAACAGCGCCATCCAGGTGGCGGACTGCGTCGCGCCGTGAATCATCGGCGGGATGGGGAGCCGGATCATCGGCGGGTTGGCGGCGGCCTGCTTGGACAGGTCGTACTCGTCGGCGATGGGCTCGCCGGTGGCGAAGTCGGTGCCGCCGAACAGCACTCGGTAGATGTCCTCGTGCCGCCACATGACGCCCTTGGGGAATCCGGTGGTGCCGCCGGTGTAGAGCAGGTAGATGTCGTCCTCGCTGCGCGGACCGAAGTCACGCTCGGGCGAGCTGTCGGCGATGGCGGAGTAGAACTCGACGCCGCCGTAGCGCTGGAAGTCGTTGTCGGACCCGTCCTCGACGACGAGGATCGTCTTCAGCAGCGGCAACTCGGGCAGCACATTGGCGACCCGGTCGGAGTACTGGCGCTCATGGATCAGGGCGACCATGTCCGAGTTGTCGAACAGGTACTTCAGCTCGCCCTCGACGTAGCGGAAGTTGACGTTGACCAGGATCGCGCCGGCCTTGACGATGCCGAGCATCCCGATCACGATCTCGATACGGTTGCGGCAGTAGAGCCCAACCTTGTCGTCTTTCTTCACGCCCTGCGACTGGAGGTAGTGAGCCAGGCGGTTGGCCTTCTCCTCCAACTGGGCATAGGTCAGCTGTTCGTCGCCACAGATGAGTGCGACGCGGTCCGGCACAGCATCGATGGCGTGCTCGGCGAGATCTGCGATGTTCAGAGCCACGTTACATAAACTAGAACGTGTTACATTTTGTGACAAGTCTAACGATCTCGAGACCGGAAGTTGGTACCCGTGAGCGCACCCGAAAAAACCGCCGACGCCCTCATTGAGCAGCGCGGACACACGTTGATCGTCACCCTGAACCGGCCCGAGGCCCGCAACGCCCTCTCAGGCGAGATGCTCTCGATAATGGTCGAGGCGTGGGACCGCGTCGACAGCGATCCGGAGATCCGCACCTGCATCCTGACCGGTGCGGGCGGCTACTTCTGCGCCGGTATGGACCTCAAGGGCGCCGCCAAGAAGCCGCCGGGCGACTCGTTCAAGGACGGCAGCTACGACCCGTCGCGCATCGACGGTCTGCTCAAGGGCCGCCGCCTGACCAAGCCGCTGATCGCGGCAGTCGAGGGCCCGGCCATCGCCGGCGGCACCGAGATCCTGCAGGGCACCGACATCCGCGTCGCCGGGGAGAGCGCCAAGTTCGGCATCTCCGAGGCCAAGTGGAGCCTGTACCCGATGGGCGGTTCGGCGGTGCGCCTGGTGCGCCAGATTCCGTACACCATCGCGTGCGACATGCTGCTGACGGGCCGGCACATCACCGCGCAGCAGGCCTTGGACTACGGGCTGATCGGCCACGTGGTTCCGGACGGCACCGCGCTGGAGAAGGCTCTCGAGATCGCCGAGGTGATCAACAACAACGGTCCGCTGGCGGTGCAGGCCATCCTCAAGACCATCCGCGAGACCGAGGGCATGCACGAGAACGACGCCTTCAAGCCCGACACCGCCAACGGCATCCCGGTGTTCCTGTCCGAGGACGCCAAGGAAGGCCCGCTGGCCTTCAAGGAGAAGCGCGCACCGCAGTTCAAGATGCGCTGATGCACATCGCAGTGACGGGCGGCACCGGCTACGTCGGTGCCCACACCGTCCGCGCCCTGCTGGCCGCCGGACATACGGTCCGGCTGCTGGTGGTTCCCGGCGGCAGCGACGCCGCCGCGCTCGACGCGCTGGGCCAGCTGGGGCCGCTCGAGGTGCTGACCGGCGACATCCGCGACCCCGCAACGGTTTCCGAGCTGTTGACCGGCTGCGACGCCGCGCTGCACGCGGCCGGCGTCGTCGGCACCGACGGCCGGCGCACCCAGCTGATGTGGGACATCAACGCCTACGCCACCGAGGCCCTGCTGACGCGGGCATGTGAGCTCGGGCTGGACCCCGTGGTCTCGGTGTCGTCCTACAGCTCGCTGTTCCCGCCGGCTGACGGCGTGATCGGGCCCGACACTCCCCCGGCGCCCGGCCGTAGCGACTATGCCCGCACCAAGGCCTACGCCGACAACGCCGCCCGCCGGCTGCAGGCCGAGGGCGCGCCCGTCGTCGTGACGTACCCGTCGTCGGTCGTCGGACCGGCGTTCCACACGGCAGTCGGTGTGACACAACGTGGTTGGGACCCCATCGTGCGCTACCGCGTCGCCCCGCGGCTGCGCGGCGGCATGCAGATGATCGACGTCGGTGACGTGGCCCGGGTACACACGGCGCTGATGCGGCCCGGCCGCGGCCCGAAGCGCTATGTCTGCGGCGGCGTGCTGCTGACGTTCGATCAGATGGTCGACGCGCTGCAGTCGGCGCTGGGCCGGCCGATCCGGCGGATTCCGCTGTCGCCGGGCATGTTTCGCGGCGTGGGCCGGGTGTCGGATGCCGCCGGGCGCTGGCTGCCCCTGGCCGAGGGGCTGAGCTACGAAGCCGCCCTGCTGCTGACGGCCGCCGTCCCCACCGACGACAGCTTGACCTTGTCCGACCTGAGCCTGACCTGGCGCGACCCCCGAGAGTCGATCGTCGAATCTTTTGCGTGATTCGTGCACGATTTTCCGCGGCCATCGCGGAAAATCGTGCACAAATCACGAAAGCCGGGGGGACTCAGATGCCAACCACCGACACCTCGCTGGTGCGTGGCCTGCTGCTGCAGTTCGCCCTGCGGGCACTGCTGGCGGTGTTCGTCGGATTCGGCCTGCTGCTGGAGCCCCCGAACGCGAACCTGCGGCTGCACTGGGGCATCTTCGCCTGCTACGTCGCGATGGTCGCGGCGTGGGGTTGGTGGGGACGACGCTCGGCCGACCACTCCGATCGACGCACCCAGCGCGCCGTGGCGCTGCTCATGCTGTGCGCGGATCTGACTGTGGTGGCGGTCATTTCGGTGGACAGCGGGCTCAGTTCCCCGGAGACGTGGACGTCGGACGTGATGCAGCACGGGCTCTTCCTGATCCCGCTGATCGCGGCAGCTCAGCTCGATCCCGCCGTCAGCGCCATGATCGCGATTCCCACCGTCGCCACGTTCTTCGTCGTGAACTGGATCGACCGCGAGGCCAACGGTCACGAACCCTGGGCCTCGATCCTGTTGCGGACCGCCATCGTGTTCGGCCTGGCCGCCGGTTCGGTCGCGCTGTCATGGGTGCAACAAGCCAAGACCCGGACCATCGCCGGGCTGGCTCAGGAGCGGACCCGTCTGCTCGAAGAGGTGATCAGCCTGGAGAAGCGCGAACGCCAATCCCTCTCGGAGCGCCTGCACGACGGCGCGTTGCAGTACGTCCTGGTGGCGCGGCACGACATGGAGGACGTCCGTGACGGGTCGGTCGAGGGCATGGACCGTGTCGACTTCGCGCTCGCGGAATCCTCCCGGTTGCTGCGCGATGTGGTGCGTGAACTGCATCCCGAGGTGCTGGCCCGCTCCGGCCTCAAGGCCGCGATCACCGCGCTGGCCGACGGCATCGCCGCACGCACCAGCATCACGGTTCATCTGGACGCCGACGACTGGCCCGATGACCTGCGCACCGACGCCGACCACCTGCTCTACAGCGCGGCCCGCGAATTCTCGACCAACGCGATCAAACACGCGCACGCCGACAACCTGCGATTCCGACTGGCGCACAACGGAAGCCGGGCCGAACTACGCATCGCCGACGACGGTGTCGGCATCCCGCCGGACCGGCTCGCGCAGAGCGTCGAGGACGGTCACATCGGATTCGCGTCGATCTGCACGAAAGTGCTTGCCACGGGCGGCGAATTCACGGTCACCGGTGCGCCCGGCACCGTCATCTCGATGACAGTGCCGGCGACAGTGAGCGGCTAGCTCAGAGCACCCGAGCGGTCGGGGTGAACACCACCGGCATGGACTCGGGGCCGCTGACGAAGTTGGCGGCGCGCAGCGGTATCTGCGCACCGTCGGCCAAGCGGAGGTCGGGCAGGCGCTGCAGCAGCCGCTCGGTCATCAGGCGCAGCTCCAGGCGGGCCAGCTGGTTGCCCATACAGAAGTGGGTGCCGAAGCCGAATGCCAAGTGGCTGTTGGGGTTCCGGTCGATGTGGAATTCGTCCGGGTTCGCGAACTGGTCGCCGTCGAAGTTCGCCGACTCGAACATGAGCATGACCTTCTCGTCCTTCTTCAGCTCGGTGCCGTAGAAGACGGTGTCCGCGGTCAGGGTGCGGCACATGTTCTTGATGGGCGAGGTCCAGCGCAGCATCTCCTCGATCGCGCCCGGCATCAGCGAGGGGTCGGCCACGAGCCGGTCCCACTGATCGCGGTTGCGCATCAGCTGCTCGGTGCCGCCAGACAGCGTGTGCCGCGTGGTCTCGTCGCCGCCGATCAGGATCAGCAGCGTCTCCATGACGATCTCGTCATCGCTCAGCCGCTGACCTTCGACCTCGGAGTTGATGAACACCGAGAACAGGTCGTCGGTGGGGTTGGCCCGCCGATCCTTGATGACGTCCATGGTGAAAGCGGTATATGCCGCAAAGGTTTCCATCAGCTTCTGGATCGACGACTCATCCAGGTGCGACGACAGGCCAGACACCAACTCGTCCGACCAGTCGAGCAGCATCTCCCGCTCCTCCGGCACGACACCGAGCATGTCGCCGATGACGGCCATGGGCAGTGGGGCCGCCAGGTCGCGGACGAAGTCGGCCTCACCCTTCTCGCAGACGTTGTCGATCAGCGCGTCGACCAGACGCCCGATGGACGGCACCTTGTCCATCACGCGCTTGCGGGTGAAGCCCGCGTTGACGAGCTTGCGCCGCACCAGGTGCGCCGGATCGTCCATGTCGATCATGTACGGCATGCCGGGTTGGTCGGGGCGGATACCACCGGCGTTGGAGAACAGTTCGGCGTTGCGCTCGGCGTCGAGCACCGACTGGTAGGTGGTCACCGCAGCCTGGCCGTTGCGGTCCCGGAACACCGGCTCATTGGCCCGCATCCAGCGGTACGCCTCGTGCGCGGCCGCCCGATCGGCATAGAACCGGCCGTCGGCCAGATCGACGTCGGGGCGGGTGATAACACTGGTCACTTGATCTCCTGAGCATCGGCGAAGGTCATGTCTACGTTGTCAGCGGAACCCGAGAGCATGGCGCGCTTCGGCAATCCGAGAGCCGCCAATTCCTGGGCATACGGGTGGTCACCGAGGCGCACCGTCACGCCCCTGGGCCGGTAACGCACGCCGGACGGCCTCATCACGCCGACGGTCTCGCGGGTTACGCCGTCGAGGTGCGAATAGGTCGGGGGCGCTTGGGGTTTCGACGGCGCGGGTACCGGGACGCCGGGCCGGAAGTCCATGCCGACGGCGAACCGGCCGTCGATGGTGACGTCGAAGGAGAAGTTCTTCCCATCCCGAATGGCAAAGTCCGCCATCACCTTCGGGTAACCCCAGATGTTGCGGCCGGCCTCCAGCGTGAAGGCCTGATCGACGGGCAGGTGGTGGATGAAAGCGCCGGCGGACTGCAGGGCGCGCAGACCCGAGGCGGTCGAGCCGGGCGGGTTCACCATGATGTTGGTGCCGTACTCGTAGTACTCGCCGAGGTCGCTGTCGACGTAGTGCATGAGCATCAGCACAGCCACCGCGCGACGCGGGCGGAATCGGCAAACCTGCAGGCCGCTGTAATCGATCATGCGTTGTGCGGCATCGGCGTCGACCGCGAACATCGCCATGTGCTGCGTCGCCTTGCGGACGCGCACGGGCATGGTCAGCACGGTGCCCGCGATGGTGTGCTGCGAGGGCGCGGCCCCGGTGGCGTCTGTCACAGCACGAATCTAGAACACGTTGTAGACACTCCGCAATAAGTGTCTACTGCCGACTTCACGAACAGACGCAAAACTGCATGTCAGAATGCCTAAAACGACAGTTTTGCATTCCCCCGCAAGCGGGAGGTGCCCCCAGCTCGCGGAAACTAGACCAATTCAGCCAGCTGGTTGATCTGCTCAACCGACTTGGCGCCGACGACCATCATGGTGACGCCCGAGGCCTCCCAGGCCTTGATCTGTTCCTTGACGTAGTCGAGGTCGCCGACGATCGCGGAGTCGTCGACCAGCTCGTCGGGAATGACCTTGGCCGCCTCGTCCTTGCGGTCGCTACGGAACAGCTTGGTGACGTCGTCGACGACCTCGGAGTAGCCCATGCGGCGGTACACCTCGGCGTGGAAGTTGGTGTCCTCCGAACCCATGCCACCCATGTAGAGCGCCAGGTGCGGCTTCATCATCTCCATGACCATCGGCCGGTCGTCGGTGACGATGATCTGCGCGGTGGCACAGATTTCGAACGTCTCGCGGGTCCGGCGGGCGCCGGCGCGAGCGAAGCCCTCGTCGAGCCATTCGTTGTACATGCCGGAGATCCGCGGCGAGTAGAAGATCGGCAACCACCCGTCGGCGATCTCGGCGGCCAGCGCGACGTTCTTCGGGCCTTCGGCGCCCAGCATCACCGGGATGTCCGCACGCAGCGGATGGGTGATGGGCTTGAGCGGCTTGCCCAGACCCGTGGTGCCCTCACCCGAGAGCGGCAGGGGGTAGTGCGGGCCATCGCTGGTGACCGGTGCTTCGCGGGCCCAGACCTTGCGCAGGATGTCGATGTACTCGCGGGTGCGCGCCAGCGGCTTCGGGAACTTCTGCCCGTACCAGCCCTCGACGACCTGCGGACCCGACACACCCAGACCCAGGATGTGGCGGCCACCCGACAGGTGGTCGAGCGTCAGCGCTGCCATGGCGCACGCCGTGGGCGTGCGGGCCGACATCTGAATGACCGACGTACCCAGGCGCATCCGCGTGGTTTCCCGGCCCCACCAGGCCAGCGGGGTGTAGGCATCCGAGCCCCAGGCCTCCGCGGTGAAGACGGTGTCGAACCCCGCTTCTTCCGCCGCGGCGACGAGCGTCGCGTGATCGGTGGGCGGCTTGGCGCCCCAGTATCCGAGCTGCAAACCGAGTTTCATGGGGCCGCCTTTCCGAACGTGCTTGCCACGATTGTTAGAACCTGTTCTACTCGATGCCGTGAGCGTTAGCCAAAGCAGCCCAGCCCAGATGGCAGGCCATGAGCCGCCCCTTTCGGCTCCGCTGAAACTGTCATTCGACTACACCCGTTCAGTCGGTCCGGTCCTGAGTCAGTTCTTCACCGCGCTGCGCGGCCGACGCATCGTCGGCACCCGCGGTTCAGACGGCCGGGTACACGTACCTCCCGCCGAGTATGACCCTGTCACGTACGAGGCCCTGACCGAGGTGGTTCCGGTCTCCAGCGTCGGCACCGTGGTGTCGTGGACCTGGCAGCCCGAGCCCCTGGAGGGCCAGCCCCTGCAGAAGCCGTTCGCCTGGGCGCTGATCAAGCTCGACGGCGCCGACACTCCGCTGCTGCACGCCGTCGACGCCCCTGAGGGTTCACTGAAGGCCGGTGACCGTGTCCGTGCGCACTGGGTCGACGAACCCGTCGGCGCCATCACCGACATCGCCTACTTCGTGCCTGGCGAAGATGCTGTCGAGCCGTTGCCGGCTGATGACCGCGACCCGGTGACCATGCTGGTCGTGCCGTCGTCCATCGAAATCCAGCACACCGCTTCACTTCCCGAGAGCACCTTCCTGCGTGGTCTGCAGGAGGGCAAGCTGCTCGGCGGCCGCACCAAGGTGGGCCGCGACGGCAAGCCCGGCCCGGTGCTGTTCCCGCCGAAGGAGGCCGACCCGGCCACCGGCCTGGAACTCGACGAATTCGTCGAGCTGGTCGATCGCGGCACCGTCACCACCTTCGCGATCATCAACATCCCGTTCGCCGGCCAGCGCATCAAACCGCCGTATGTGGCCGCCTACGTGCTGCTCGACGGCGCCGACATCCCGTTCCTGCACCTGGTCACCGAGATCGACGCGGCCGACGTCCGGATGGGCATGCGGGTCGAGGCGGTGTGGAAGCCCCGCGAGGAGTGGGGCCTGGGCATCGACAACATCTCGCACTTCAAACCGTCCGGCGAACCCGACGCCGACTACGACTCGTACAAGCACCACCTGTAAAAGGAACTGCAACAATGACTTCCAGTGACGTAGCGGTCGTCGGGTTCGCGCATGCCCCGCATGTGCGCCGCACTGACGGCACCACCAACGGCGTCGAGATGCTGATGCCGTGCTTCCAGAAGCTGTACACCGAGTTGGGCCTGAAGCAGACCGACATCGGCTTCTGGTGCTCCGGTTCGTCGGATTACCTTGCCGGCCGGGCATTTTCCTTCATCTCGGCGATCGACTCGATCGGCGCCATCCCGCCGATCAACGAATCGCACGTCGAGATGGACGCGGCCTGGGCGCTGTACGAGGCCTACATCAAGATCCTGACGGGCGAGGTCGATACCGCGCTGGTCTACGGCTTCGGCAAGGGCAGCGCCGGCACCCTGCGCCGGGTGCTCGCCCTGCAGACCGACCCGTACACCGTCGCGCCGCTGTGGCCGGACGCCGTGTCGATGGCGGGTCTGCAGGCCCGCTTCGGTCTGGACGCCGGCAAGTGGACCGCCGAGCAGATGGCTCAGGTGGCGCTCGACGCGTTCGCCGCCGGCGGCCGCACCGACCGCGAAGAGGTCACCGGCAGCATCGACGACCTGTTGTCGCGGCCGTTCTTCGCCGACCCGCTGCGCCGCCACGACATCGCCCCGATCACCGACGGTGCCGCCGCCATCGTGCTGGCGTCGGCCGACAAGGCCCGGGAACTGCGGGAAAACCCGGCCTGGATCACCGGTTTCGAGCACCGCATCGAGACCCCGATCCTGGGTGCCCGCGACCTGACGACGTCGCCCTCGACCGCCGCCTCGGCGCAGGTCGCCACCGGCGGCGACGCCGGTTCGATCGACATCGCCGAGCTGCACGCGCCGTTCAGCCACCAGCAGCTGATCCTCAAAGAGGCCATCGGACTTGGTGAGTCGACGAAGATCAACCCGTCCGGTGGCGCGCTGGCCGCCAACCCGATGTTCTCGGCGGGTCTGGAGCGCATCGGCTTCGCCGCCGAACACATCTTCAACGGCACTGCGGGCCGCGTGCTGGCTCATGCCACGAGTGGTCCTGCGCTGCAACAGAATCTGATTGCCGTCCTGGAGGGTAAGAACTAATGGCGAACAAAGCCGCCGTCCTCGGCACGGGACAGACCAAGTACGTCGCCAAGCGGCTCGACGTCTCGATGAATGGCCTGGTGCGCGAGGCGATCGACCGTGCACTGGCCGATTCCGGCTGCACGATGGCCGACATCGACGCGGTCGTCGTCGGCAAGGCACCGGACTTCTTCGAGGGCGTCATGATGCCCGAGCTGTTCATGGCCGACGCCACCGGCGCCACCAACAAGCCACTGATCCGCGTGCACACCGCCGGTTCGGTGGGTGGCTCGACCGCGATCGTCGCCGCCAGCCTGGTGAAATCCGGCAAGTACCGCCGCGTGCTGACCATGGCCTGGGAGAAGCAGTCCGAGTCGAACGCCATGTGGGCGTTGTCCATTCCGGTGCCGTTCACCAAGCCCGTCGGCGCGGGTGCGGGCGGCTACTTCGCCCCGCACGTGCGCGCATACATCCGCCGCTCGGGCGCGCCGGAGCACATCGGCGCCATGGTGGCGGTCAAGGACCGGCTCAACGGCGCCAAGAACCCACTGGCCCATCTGCACCAGCCCGACATCACCGTCGAGAAGGTGATGGCATCCCAGATGCTCTGGGACCCAATCCGTTTCGACGAGACCTGCCCGTCATCGGACGGCGCGGCCGCACTGGTGATCGGCAACGAGGAAGTAGCCGACGCCCGCGTCGCCGAGGGCCATCCGGTGGCCTGGATCCACGCCACCGCACTGCGGACCGAACCACTGGCCTACTCGGGCCGCGACCAGGTGAACCCGCAGGCCGGTCGCGACGCCGCCGCCGCCCTGTGGCGCGACGCCGGCATCACCAGCCCCATCGACGAAATCGACTGCGCCGAGGTCTATGTGCCGTTCTCGTGGTTCGAGCCGATGTGGCTGGAGAACCTGGGCTTCGCCGCCGAGGGTGAGGGCTGGAAGCTGACCGAGGCCGGCGAGACCGCCATCGGCGGCAGGATTCCGTTCAACGCCTCCGGCGGTGTGCTGAGCTCCAACCCGATCGGCGCGTCCGGCATGATCCGGTTCGCCGAGTCGGCCATCCAGGTCATGGGCAAGGCCGGTGACCACCAGGTCGAGGGCGCCCGCAAGGCGCTCGGTCACGCGTACGGCGGTGGCGCACAGTACTACTCGATGTGGGTCGTCTCGAGCGACAAGCCGGGCAAGTAGTTGCCTGGGCGTACGCCGTGAGGGTCGCGCCGGTCCCGACCGAAGTAGGTCGGGTCCGGCGCGACCTTTGACGCCCTCATCGAAAAGAAGAAAGATTCACTGAAGCGGTACGCCGACATCCACATCCACTCCGGCTGGCAGGACTGACATGACAGTTTCCGATCCGAATCATCCCGCGCACCTGGCCGGCAAGCGTTCCCGCGATGCCGTTGCCGCCCGCGACAAGGACGCCTGGCTGGCCAACTTCGCCGACGACGCCATCGTGCAGGACCCGATCGGGCCGTCGTTCCTGGATCCCGAGGGCAAGGGGCACCGAGGCAAGGAAGCCATTTCGGGCTTCTGGGACAAGGCGATCGCCCCCACCGACAGTCTCGTGTTCAACTTCGAGACCACCTACCAGTGCGGCGACGAGGAGGCCAACGTCGGCAACATCGTGACCACCATCGGCGGGCACGACTTCACCACCCATGGCGTCTTCACCTACCGCGCCAACGAAGCCGGGCAGCTGGTGGCGCTGCGCGCGTTCTGGGAAGCGCCGCGCACTTCGTGATTTGTGCACGAAAATCCGCGGCCACCGCGGATTTTCGTGCACAAATCCCGGTCAGAAAGTCCAGGACCCCGACGGCTGCAGCACGAAGCCGTGGCCGCCGTCGGTGGTGTCGATGCATGCGGTGACGCTGCCGGCAACCACACCGCACGTCATCGTCGTCAGAGTCACCTTCTCGCCCGGCGCCAGTAGCGGTGCACCGGCGAGATCGGTCGGATAGTCGCCGCGGTAGTTGCTGATCGTGCCCTCGTTGGCCGCGTGCACCTGCGCGACCCCGAAATCGCGGGGCGCCTTGGCGTTGGGGTCGGCAGTGACGGCCAGACCCGTCGTCCCCGGCACCGGGCCGTAGCACCGCACGGTCGGCGCCACCCCGCCCAGCGCGCTGACGAGGCACGCCAGCCCGTCGGGTGTCGAGAACTTCACCACCTGCTGATCAGTGCGCTGGTAGGTCGCCAGATGGGTCGACGTGACGATGCTGAAGCCCGCGAGGTCGGGAAAGTTGGGTGGCGGCGCGGCCTGTGCGAACGGCGCCGTGAGCACCACGACTGCACCGGTCAGGGCGATGAGCGGCAGCTTCATGCGCCCAGTCTCGGCCGAAGCTCGGCCGGAATGTCAGATTTCGGCGAAATCCGGGGCTACAGCTCTTCCAGGCCGGTCAGGTAGCGCTCGGCCAGTTCCCGGTAGGCCTGCGGATTGGTGTTGATCCACGTCTCGGCGCCGGTTCCGGAGATGGGGCCGCGGATCTTGGCGGGCGACCCCACGACCAGAACCTCATCGGGGATCTTGGTCCCGGCGACCACCAGCGAATGGGCTGCGACGAGCGTGCGCCGGCCGATCACCGCGCCATCGAGAATCGTGCTGTTGTTCGCGATCAGCGCCTCGGCACCGACGTGGGCGCCGTGGACGACGCACAGGTGGGCGATGGTCGCGCCGGGCCCGATGTCCACCGGGATACCGGGAGGGGCGTGCAGCACAGACCCGTCCTGCACGTTTGCCCCGTTGCGGATGACGACCGGCGCGTAATCGGCGCGCAGAACCGCGTTGAACCACACCGACGCCCCGGCCTCGACGCGAACATCGCCGATCAACACGGCGGTGGGGGCGATGAACGCCGTGGGGTCGACGACCGGGCTTCGGCCCTCGAAGGAGTAGAGCGGCATGGTCAGAACCTACCCCGTCGCTTCGCTCGCGCTCGCGACATACCGCAGGTCGGGACGCTTGCATTGCGCTGCACCGAGAAAAAACTGTAACGTGTTCTAGTTACTAGGCACAGATTGGGAGGCCAAGGTGAGCACCGAAACCGCGGGGGTTCGCGAGATCGATACCGGCGCGCTGCCGGACCGCTTTGCCCGTGGATGGCACTGCGTGGGTCCTGTGAAGAACTTCCTGGACGGCAAGCCGCACTCGTTCGAGGCGTTCGGCACCAAATTGGTGGTGTTCGCAGACTCGCAGGGCGACCTGAAGATTCTGGACGGCTACTGCCGCCACATGGGCGGGGATCTGTCGCAGGGCACCATCAAGGGTGACGCGGTCGCATGCCCGTTCCACGACTGGCGCTGGGGCGGCGACGGCAAGTGCCAGCTGGTGCCCTACGCCAAGCGCACGCCGCGGCTGGCCCGCACCCGCGCCTGGCACACCGACGTCCGGGGCGGCCTCCTCTTCGTCTGGCACGACCACGAGGGCAACGCCCCCACCGACGACGTGCGGATCCCGGAAATCCCCGAGGCCGCCAGCGACGAGTGGACCGACTGGCAGTGGAACTCGATGCTGATCGAGGGCAGCAACTGCCGCGAGATCATCGACAACGTCACCGACATGGCGCACTTCTTCTACATCCACTACGGCCTGCCGACGTACTTCAAGAACGTCTTCGAGGGCCACATCGCCAGCCAGTACCTGCACAACGTGGGCCGGCCGGACATCGGTGGCATGGGCACCCAGTACGGCGAGGCGCACCTCGACTCGGAGGCCTCGTACTTCGGGCCGTCGTTCATGATCAACTGGCTGCACAACAACTACAGCGGCTACAAGGCCGAGTCGATCCTGATCAACTGCCACTACCCGGTCAGCCAGGACGCGTTCGTGCTGCAGTGGGGCGTCATCGTCGAAAAGCCCAAGGGCATGGACGAGAAGACCACCCAGAAGCTCGCCAACGCCATGACCGACGGTGTCAGCAAGGGCTTCCTGCAGGACGTCGAAATCTGGAAGCACAAGACCCGCATCGACAACCCGCTGCTGGTCGAGGAAGACGGCGCGGTGTACCAGATGCGCCGTTGGTACCAGCAGTTCTACGTCGACGTCGCCGACATCACCCCGGACATGACCGACCGCTTCGAGCTAGAGATCGACACCACGGTCGCCAACGAGAAGTGGCAGGGCGAGGTGGCCGAAAACCTGCGCTTGCAGGCCGAGGCCAAGGAATCCGCAGAGCAGTCCAGCTGATGACCCAGCACGACGAACGGGCCCAGGCTCGGAGCCCATTTGTCGGCGCCGCCGACGAAGCCGAGAGCCTGGCCCGTTCGATGCTGCAGCTGATGGGGCACGGCGACGATGACGACCACGCGCATCCCGCCTCCAACTCGCCGGCCAACGGATCCTGGTCCAAGGCCCCGGATTTCGCCGGTGACCCGGTGCGCCTGGCCGCGGTTCGCGAGGCCACCGCGGCCGACCGGGAGCGGTACCTGACCTCCGGCCTGGTTCCGGTGGACTGCCGGTTCTGCCACTCGACGGTGGCGGTCAAGAAGCTGGGCCCGGAACACACTGCGGTGCAGTGGAATTCGGAGGCGACAGCGCGCTGCGCGTATTTCAGCGAGATCCGCGCCGAAGGCGGCGACCCCAGCCGCAGCCGCTCCTGCCCGAAGATGTCTGACAGCATCAAGCACGCGGTCGCCGAAGGGTGCCTGGAGGAGTTCTCCACCGCCCCCTCCCCCGGCGACGGCTAGGCATATACCCACAGCGAAAGCCCCCTGAATCGTTTGATTCAGGGGGCTTTCGCAGCTGCCGGGCAATTACAGGTTCGCGAAGCGCTCCTTGACCTGTTCCTCGGTCAGCCCGTAGTCGGACAGCGAGTAGGTGTGCTTCGGTGCGCGCGGACCCTGCTGGCTCTGGGCGTGGCTCTCGGTGATGGCCTCGCGTGCGGCGTCGGTGAACTCGATGTCGAACGTGCGGTAGATACCCTCGACGGCGCCGACCGGGTCCTTGATGAACTCGAAGTAGTCGACATCGCAGAACTGTTTGGGATCATGCTTGGCCCGTTCGGTATTGAACAGCTCCAGGCCGCGCGACCACGTTTCCATCGAGTCGTCGCCGATCACCTTGCCGGTGAACGTGTTCGACCAACCCTCCGTGGTGTGCTGCGCGAGCGAACACATCGACGCCATGATGGTCTCGGCCGGCCGGTGGCATTGCACCACCAATGCGTCCGGGTACACCTTGAACAGTGCATCCAGCGCGAACAGGTGGCTGGGATTCTTGAGCACCCAACGCTTCTCGGGCTCGTTGAGTCCGATCAGCTGCAGGTTCTTGCGGTGCCGCTGGTACGACTTGGTCCAGTCCTGCCGCGCCAGCCACTGGGCGTACGACGGCACGTGCGCCAGCGTCTCGTAGGACACCGAGTGCAGCGACTGACGCAGCAACTGCCAGCATTCCTCGACCTCGTCGGCCGTCATGAAGTGCAGGCCCGTGTAGTCCGGGTTCTCCTCGTGAGCCTGCTTGAACCGGGCGTCGAGTGCACTGAAAACCGGGTTTTCCGACCAGGTTTCGCGCGGCGGCCGCGGCTGCGGGAACTCGGCCAGCCACATCTCCAGGCCCTGGTGCCGCGGGTCGGCCGTCAGCAACCGGTGGATCACCGTCGTGCCGGTGCGCGGCAGGCCGGTGACGAAGATGGGCCGCTCGATCGGCACGTCGGCGTGCTGCGGGTACTGCTTGAACGCCGCGTTGGACACCAGGCGGGCCACCAGCGCGTTGCGGGTGAAGAACCGCTGCATCTTGCTGCCGAGCTCGGTCAGGTCGGCCTCGCGCTGGTACGAATCCAGCAGCACGCCAAGAGCTTCCAGGTAGTTGTCGTCGTCGCCACCGAAGTCGTCCAGGCCACAGGCCTTGATGGCCGAGGCGTGCAGGTCCTCGACGGTTCCGACATTTGTCCGCACCGCGCTCATGCCTTGTACTCCCCGCAGTTGACGTCGAGCGACTGGCCGGTGATGCCACTGGACAGGTCGCTGGCCAGGAACAGGATGGCAGAAGCCACCTCGTCCTCGGTCGGCAGCCGCTTGAGGTCGGAGCCGGCGGCCGACGCCGCGTAGATCTGCTCGACGGTGGTGCCGTACTTCTGGGCCTGGTGACTGAAGTAGCCCTCCAGGGTTTCGCCCCAGATGTAGCCCGGCATCACGGAGTTCACCCGGATGCCCTTCTCCCCCAGCTCGGTCGAAAGGGTCTGCGACATGGCCAGCAGCGCCGACTTCGCCATTTTGTAGGCGCCGTACTTGGCCTGCGAATGCCGAACGACCATCGAATTCACGTTCACCACAGAACCTTTGGCGGTCTCGAGTGCCGGGGTGAAGCCCTGGGTCATGCGCAGCGCACCGAACACCGTCAGCTCGATCGCATCGCGCATGTGCTCAAAGGTCGTGTTCGCGAAGGGCTTCATCGACGGCACCCGGAACGCGTTGTTGATCAACACGTCTGCCTTGCCGAACTCCGCCGTGGTGCGGGCCACCACATTGGCGACCTGCTCCTCGTCGGTGATGTCGGCGCCCACCACCAGCGCGCGACGGCCCAGCTCCGTCACCTCCTTGGCGACGACCTCGAGTCGCTCCACCGTGCGGGCGACCAGCACCAGGTCGGCACCGTTCTCCGCGCATCGGCGCGCCAGCGTCGTCCCGAGCCCAGGCCCGACGCCGCTGATCACCACCACCTTGCTCGTCAGCAGTCCGCTCACGGTCAGCCCACCATCCTCTCGCCAATAAGCCTCTGGCGCAGCGCAATCCGTGCGCGCCAATCTTCTTCGGAAATCTTGTTGGTCTCGTAGAACGGCAACTTCGACGCCACCTCATCGAGGCCGACGACCTCGCACGTCGGGCCGTCCTCGGCCGTCAGCTCGCGGGACACCCGCTGCCAGCGGAACTGCAGGTAGCCCTTGGCGTGGCCCAGGGTCTCGCACCAGTTGGTGACGCCAGGGTTGTTCTCGGACACCACGATCCGGATCTTGCCGTCCGGATCCGCCTGTGCCTGAGTGCCGTTCAGCGACGTCTGGTGGTTGATGTAGTCCAGCGAGATGTACCAGAGGCTGCCCAGCTGGAAGCCCAGGTACGGCGCGTCCGACACCGGCAGCGTGATGACCATGGCCTGGTCCGGCGTCATGTCGTAGTGCCCGACGGATGAGTACTGAGTGGCCAGGCCACCGGGGGTCAGCCGCGGCGCGGTCAGGGTGTTGACCGGGAGGTTGTCGTAGAACCACTTGGGGAACTGCAGCCAGGTCTTGACGCGCTGCACCAGCTGCTTGCCGGCGACGGCGTAACGCTTCTCGATCAACTCACGCGTCAGCGGCTCCGGCGCGGTGCCCGCGGTGTCGGTGCGGGAGATCGCGAACGTACCGCGCTGCGCCGACCAGTCGTTGTAGACCTCGCGGATCACCAACTGCGCCGGCGTGGCCGGGGTGAACCGCCATTCGAACGTGCCGTCGGCGGCGATGTCGAGCTTGCGATCGTCGAACGCCGTCTCGCTGTCCGGCACGTTGGCGTCGGTGTACTCGCCGCCGAGCAGTTGGAAGCTGACATCGGTGGTGGTGCCGCGGCGTCCGGTGACGACGTACTCGTGGCCCGGCTGCACGCGGGTGCCGAAGTACATGGTGTCGGGATTGTCTAGGCCCATCTTCTCGAACGGGCCGGTGCCGCTGTGCAGGAACGGGTGGTCCTTGTCGAAGTCGAAGGCAACGTGCGTGCACGACGCGATACAACCGGCGAGGTATTGCAGGCCCTCGAGCAGGTCGGCCTCGGTTTGGATGAACGGCGCCGCGGCGACGAGGCGCTCCGCCTCGGCGACGGCGTCGACGAACGACTGCGTGAACATACGGTCAACACCCTTCCGTTCCAATATTGGAACGCATCGGTAGATATTCCGACTGAAGAGTAGAACGTGTTGCAGTCGTCGTCAATGCCGCGCAGTGCAGTCGTACCGCTCGACCTGCGGCTTCACCTCAGGCCTCTCCCAACATTCGTTACGACAGAACGGTCCATATTTGGACCGATGTCGTACATTCCTTGCCATGACCGACACCGGCCGCGCGTCGCCGCCCACCGCCCGCGTCGTCGCGGTGCTGGATTTCCTGGCCAGTCACCCCCAGGAACAGTTCGGGCTGTCCGAGTTGGCGCGCCGACTCGACCTCAGCAAGCCGACGTGCCTGGGCATCGTCACGACGCTCGCCGACGCCGGCTATCTGGTGCGTGACGCGGCCGAGAAGACCTATCGACTGGGCCCGCGGTTGATCACGCTGGGCCACACCGCGCAGGAGTCCATGCGCATCAGCCCCGCCGCGCGGGCGGAACTGCGCCGGCTGTCGGAGGCCTTCAACGCCACGGCGGCATTGTCGGCGGTCGTCGACGACCGCATCACCCTGCTGGAACTTGTTGCCCCGCATGGCAGTCCGGAACCGGTACAGGTCGGACAGAGCTATCCGTTCGCGCCGCCGGTCGGCCTGATGTTCGTGCTGTGGGATGAGCGCGCGGTGCGCGACTGGCTGGCCAAGGAACCGACGATCCCCCTGCGCACCGACAGTGCGCGGCTGGAACGCGTCATCGCCGAGTGCCGCGAATCGGGCTATCTCGTGGAGCGGCTGACACCGGGCGGCCGGCGGCTGTACGCCATGATGGCCGGTATGTCGAGCAACCTGCCCGACGAATTACGCGTGCTGCTGGGCGAATTGGTCTCGGACATCGGCGAGCGCGTGTACCTGCCCAGCGAATCGAGCGCGGCGGCTGGCGGCCGGGCCAAGCACGACATCAGCGTCATCGCCGCGCCCGTCTTCGACCACCACCAACGCCAGGTGATGGTGCTGTCACTTCAGATCGGACACGCCCTGACCGACGCGGAAATCAGCAAGCGAGCGCGCGGGCTGGTGGCCGCCGCCGCGACCCTGACGGCGCAACTCGGCGGCTCCCAGCCCGGCCGAACGTGAGCTCGAGCGCGAAATCCTCTGTCGGATAAACGCATTCGCTCACGTTCGGCGGGTGAGGACTAGACGCCGTTGAGGACGGCCAGCGCGTCGGTCGGCGCGACCTGCAGGCCGCAGCGGTCCTTGAACGCGGCCAGCGGAGCCTGGATACCGCGCAGCGCGTCGGCCTGGTCCGGGTGCTCCTTGAAGTAGTTGTCGAACTGGCTCATCGCGGTGAACGCCGGCTGACGGGTGGCGTCGAGCAGCGAGCTGTCGGCATCCGGGTGCGCGGCGAAGTAGTCCGACAGTTGCAGCGTGACCGAGCTGATGGTCTTGGCGAGCGTCGCGGTGCTGCAGTCGGCGACGGTCGCGGCCGGGGCGACGGTGGTCGTCGTCGTGGTCGACGGCGCCGTGGCGGACGTGGTGGGCGTCGCCGAGGCGGTCGGCGTCGCGGCGGTGGTCGCGGTGGTGCTCGGTGACGCGGTGGCCGACGTGGTCGGCGCCGTCGGGCTCACGGGGTCGGCCGAGGCACGAGGCACGACAATCGCGGCACAGGCTGCACCCAGCGCGATGAAGCCGAGGGTGGAACGGCCGAACGGAACGGCACGAGTCATGGAATCCTCCTTGGTTCTGGCCGCATCCGTCTTCCCCGGCCTCTGGGTGTGTTTCGCTCGGCCCCGTCGAGCTGTTACACAAGCGACCAAAGTTGCAGGTCAGCCCGGCTCGGGACCGAGAATATTCGCTTTCGTGAATTAGCTCGGCTGTGTTGGTATTGGGGCATGCGCCCTTCGCCCTGGCCCCTGGCGGAACTGGAGGTGATTACTCCGGTTCTGCGGCTCTGCCATGTGACCGACGAACTGGCCGACCAGCTCGCCCGGCTGGCCGCCGAGGGCATCCACGATCCGGCCACCATGCCGTTCGCGGTCCCGTGGACCGATGCGGTCTCCCCCGCACTGGAGCGCAACACCGTCGCGTACTTCCAGCAGACCCGCGCCGAGGTGTCGACGGAGCACTGGGACGTGCCGCTGGCCGTCATCGTCGGAGACGAGGCCGTGGGCGTCTGTGCGGTGACCGCCGACGGTTTCCCCGCCCGACGGACCGTGTCGACGGGCTCGTGGCTCGGCCGCCGCCATCAGGGTCGCGGTCTCGGCCGGGAGATGCGCACGGCCGCGCTGCAGCTGATCTTCGCCGGGTTCGACGCCGATGTCGCCCGCACCGCCGCATGGCATGACAACGCGGCATCACTCGGCGTCACGCGGTCACTGCCCTACGTACAGACCGGCTCGTCACGGCAATCGCGGCGCGGGGTTTTCGACACCATGCTCGAGTTCACCATGACCCGTGCGCAGTGGGAAACGCTGCGGCGCCGCGACATCGCGTTGATCGGCGTCGACGCCGTGATCGACCAATTGGCGCTGCGGCGTGCGTAGCCCACTCAGCTGACCGATGCCATCGCGAACGGCAGCACTGCCGGCGCCCCGGCGGTGCGCAGTACCTGCGTCGCCATGGTGATGGTCCAGCCGGTGTCGACCAGGTCGTCGACCAGCAGCACCGGACCGGTCACGTCCAGCGTGGGTGCCTCCCACGAATCCACCAGCGCCGCAACCCGATACGCCGAGTTGGCCGCCGTCACGGGTCGCCGCTGCGGCCGGTAGTACAGCGTGCCCAGGTTCTGCAGCCGGCCCAGCTCCGCCAGTCGGGTGACGAGCGATCCGATCAGCAGAGGATGCCGCTCGGAATCCAGACCCATCACGGCCACCGGACGCTCTTTCCAGTTCCACGCCTTGAGGACCGCGACGGCCGCCTGCACGACGGCGTCGGGAACCTCACCGTCGGGCCCGTCGAGCAACTGGCGCAGCCGGGCGCCCCACCCCAGGTCCGTGAGGCGCCCGATGACGCGGCCCGGTTCAGCACCACCGGAGATGCGTCCGGACAACCCGATTCCCAACGAACCCAGCCCCGTCGGCCATTGTTTGCGCGGGGCGATCTCGACACCCGGCCGCATCAGTTGATCACGCACCGCCGATGCCGCCTCCACATCGACGTCGGCGGTGTAGCGCGCACCCGCACAGTTGTCACACCGGCCGCAGCCCTGGCCGTCGAGCTCGGGATCGTCGAGCTGGCTGCGCAGGAACACCATTCGGCACTCGGTCGTCGATTGGTAGTCCAGCATGGCCTGCTGCTCACGCTGCCGCGCGGCATCCAGATTGCGGTACCGCTCCTCGTCGTACGACCACGGCTGGCCGGTGCTGATCCAACCGCCCTTGACGCGGCGCACCGCGCCGTCGACGTCCAGCACCTTGAGCACCATCTCGAGCCGCGACCGGCCCAGGTCCACCAGCGGTTCCAGGGCCGCCGTGGACAATGCCCGGTCGGGTTCGAGTTCGCCGATCACCTTGCGCACCAGGGCTTCCGACGGGAACGCGACCGACGCGAAGTACCGCCAGATGTCGGCGTCCTCCTTGCCCGGCAGCAGGATCACCTCGGCACTCGAGGTGGCGCGGCCGGCACGGCCGACCTGCTGGTAGTACGCGATGGGCGACGACGGAGCGCCCAGGTGCACGACGAAGCCCAGGTCCGGTTTGTCGAACCCCATGCCCAGCGCCGAGGTGGCAATGAGCGCCTTGACCCGGTTACCCAGCAGATCGGCTTCCAGCTGTTCACGCTCGGCGGTCTCGGTGGAACCGGTGTAGGACGCCACGGTGTGCCCCTGCTCGCGCAGGAGCGCGGCGATGTCATGTGCCTGCGACACCGTCAGGGTGTAGACGATGCCCGAGCCGGGCAGCGAATCCAGATGCGCCGCAAGCCATGCCGCCCGTTGCGCCGGCCCCCCGGCGTGCACCACCGACAGGCGCAGCGACTCGCGGTCCAGCCCACCGCGCAGCACCAGGGTGTCCCCACCGCCGACGCCCAGCTGCGCGGCGACGTCCTGCACCACGCGGTCATTGGCGGTCGCGGTGGTGGCGAGCACCGGGATACCCGCACCCAACTCGCCGATCAGGGTGCGGATGCGCCGGTAATCCGGGCGGAAGTCGTGCCCCCAGTCGGACACACAGTGCGCCTCGTCGACCACGACCAGCCCGGCATCGGCGGCCAATGCGGGCAGGACGGCATCACGAAAGTCGGGATTGTTCAAGCGCTCCGGACTCACGAGCAGCACGTCGAGATCGCCGGAGGCGACGCGCTGATGCACCTCGTCCCATTCGGTGACATTGCTGGAGTTGATGGTCGCGGCCCGGACGCCCGCGCGTTCGGCGGCCGCCACCTGGTTGCGCATCAGGGCCAGCAGCGGCGAGACGATGACGGTCGGGCCGCGGCCGGCGGCCCGCAGCAGCTTGGCGGCGATGAAGTACACCGCGGACTTGCCCCACCCGGTGCGCTGCACGACGAGCGCCCGGCGGCCCTGGACGACCAGGGCCTCGATGGCCACCCACTGGTCGTCACGCAGCACCGCGCCCGGGCCGGCGAGCTGTTCCAGCAGGGCCTGCGCGTCAGTACGCGTAGGTGTTGCGGGGCTTGGGTATTGGGTCGGCACTGGTCACTTCCATGGTCGGGACGAAATTCGTGGACGGATTGGACGTCCCGGGTATCACCTTGCCCTGCACCTTCAGCCAGGTGTCGTTCGGGTGCACACCGAGTGCGCCGGTCAGGTGAACGCGGGCCAGTTGCGCGTCGGCGGCACAACACACGATCACGACCCGGGCCAGATCGTCGCCCATGGTGAAACCGGTGACGGTGATGGTCCGTCCCTCAAGGCTTTTCGTGGAATCGGCAGCGGCCCGCAGCACGACTTCCGGCAGCGGCACGACGCCGTCGGCCGGCAGCGGCGGGAACGCCCGCTTGGGCGGCGCCACCGCCGCGGTGACGGTCTCCGCGCCGACCGCGCTCATCGGCGGCACGCTGACGAACGCGGTGAGCGCCACCGGGACGAGCAGCAGCCACGCCAGCAGTCCCCGGTGGTGATGCCCGGCCGGCGGCCCCTGGCGCAGATCCCGCACCAGGCACACCACGGCGAGCGCCACCAGCAGGACCGCCGCCACCAGCAGCCACGGGAACAACGCCGGCTTCACGAAATTCAGGTACGTGCCCTTGACCGCGATCAGGCCCGTGCTCAGCCCGATCAACAGCACCAGGATGTTCTGCGTTTCCCGGCTCACGACGCGCCCTCGAGCACCAGCAGCCCGACGACCGTCGCACATGCCGTCGCCACCACCAGCGTCACCGGTGCGAATCGCACGGCGAACGGCCGGCCGAATACGCCGGCCTGCATCGCGAACAACTTGACGTCCACCGCCGGACCGACCACCAGGAACACCAGACGCGGCACCAGCGGGACCATGGTCAGGCTCGCCGCGACGAACGCGTCGGCCTCCGAACACAGCGCCAGTACGACGGCCAGCAGCGCCATGGTCACCACACCGACCACCAGGTTGCCCGCGACGTGCTCGAACACCCACGGCGGCACGGCCGCGCGCAGCACCGCGGCCGCTGCGGCGCCGACCACCAGATACGCCGCGGACTGCAGGAAGTCGTGGCGGGCCGCCTCGGTGAACACGGTGAACCGGGAGGCGCCCTCGTCGTGATGCGCGGGGAGCGTGCGGGTGACCCATTCGGTGCGGCCCCAGCGCTGCCACAGCAGCCCCATCACCACGGCCGTCGCCAGCGACGCCACGCAGCGCGCCACCACCATCTGCGGCTGGCCGGGGAAGGCGACCGCCGTCGCCACCAACACCACCGGGTTGATCGCCGGTGCGGACAACATGAAGGTCAGGGCGGCCCCGGCCGTCTCCCCGCTGAACAACCTGCGTGCCACGGGCACCGAGCCGCATTCGCATCCGGGCAGCGCGGCACCACCGACACCCGCGACCGCCACCGCGAGCGCCGGCCGGCGCGGCAATCGGCGGGCCAGTCGCTCCGGCGTGAGGTACGCGGCCACCAGGCCGCTCACGATGACGCCCAGCACCAGGAACGGCAGGGCCTGCACGAAGACACCGCAGAACACCGTGGCCGCGGCGGCCAGGCGAGCATGGTCGGTCAGGACACCGCTGACCCAGGAACCCGACAGTGCCAGTGCGGTGAGGGCGATGAGCAACAGTTCCATCGACCCGGCCCGCCGCCGGCGAACCGGCGCCAGTGTGGATTCGTCCCCGGCCATGCGCCCATCTTGCCGGGCAAGTCTGACAAGTCGCTCGCTACGTCGCTTGTGGCCGGGTGGGCACGACCGGGATCCGGCCCGCGCTCGCGCCGCCGTCGACCGCGAGGTCCGCACCCGTCATGTACGACGACGCGTCCGACGCCAGGAACGCCACCACCTCGGCGACCTCCCCGGGCGCGCCGACGCGCGTGAGCGGCGCACCCGGGTGCCCGCCGAGCCCGCGTTCGATCGGCAGGTGCGCCACCATCGGGGTGTCGATCATGCCGGGGTAGACGGTATTGACGCGAATCCCCATGGGGCCCAACTCGATTGCGGCGACCTTGGAGAAGCCCCGCAGGCCCCACTTCGACGCGCCGTAGGCGCTGTAGCCGGCCAGGCCCTGCAGACCGGCCTGCGAGGACACATTGATGATCGAGCCGCCGCCGACCGCTCGCATGGGCTCGACGACAGCCTTGGTACCCAGGAAAGGCCCGATCAGGTTGACCCGCAGTTGCCGTTCCCACGACTCGGCGGTGTGGTCCAGCAGCGGTTCGACGGTGCAGATCGCGGCGTTGTTGACCAGCGCGTCGATCCGGCCGAACTCGCTCAGCGCAAGCTCGACTGTTGTGCGCCAATCAGTTTCGCTGCCGACGTCATGCCGTTGGAACCGGGCGGCGGTGCCGATCGACGCGGCGACCGCCTCCCCTTCGTCGACCAGGACGTCGGTGAGCACGACCTGCGCGCCGCGCTCGGCGAACAGCCGCGCCTCGGCCTCACCCTGACCGCGCGCCGCGCCGGTGATGATCGCGACCTTGCCGATCAGGTCCATAACTAGTCGCTGTCCTGGTCGATGCCGGTCAGCATGAGCTCGGAAACCCGGCGCGGGGTCTCGGTGAGGTAGGCCATCGCCGCGATCCGCTTGGGCAGGATGACGTGCTTCTTCTCCTTCTCGACGGCATCAGCGATGGCCTCGGCGACCATGTCGGCGTCCAGCGGCTCCTGCGGGATCATCCGGAATTTCAGGGACCGCTCGATGGTGCGGCGGGCCGGCCCGAACGACCGGATGTGGTCGATCATGTCGGTCTTGACCTCGCCGATCTGCACCAGCGTGGTGCCCACCGGCTTGTTGCGCAGCTCGGAACGGATGCCTGCGGTGAAGTGGCTGAGGCCGGCCTTGGACGCGCCGTACAGAGTCACGCCCGGGCCGGTGGAGATGGCGCCCATCGAGGACACGTTGACGATGTGCCCGCGGCCGCGCGCGATCATCCCCGGCATCACCTGACGACACAGCTCCATCGGAGCAATCAGGTTGACCTGCAACAGGTCTCGCACGTCCGCCGCCGACGCCTCGTAGAAGCGGCCGACCCGGTCCACACCGGCGTTGTTGATGATGACGTCGACGGGGCCGTCGGCTTCGACGCGGCCGATCAGCTCCTCGACCGCCGCCGGATCCATCAGGTCCGCGGGATATGCCTTGCCGCCCAGCTCTTTCGCCAGCTCTTCGAGCTGCTCGGCGTTACGGGCGACGAGTGCGACGTCGGCGCCGCGGCGGGCCATCGCCTGCGCGATGTTGCGGCCCAGGCCACGGCTGGCACCGGTGACCAGAACCCGGCTGTTCCTCAGTTGCATATCCCTGCTCCATTCACGATCGTGCTGTCCCGGCGGAGCCCTCGAGCTCCGCATCGCGACGCCGAGTCACCTCGTGGTGAGCACGCTAAACGCGGGACGCGCCGAAATTCAGAGGTAGTTCCCGATCACCGAGACAACATGTCCGCTGGCTCACATTTTTGGCTTCATAGTGATGTATGCGACGTTTATCGGGCGAGGACAACAGCTTCCTGGCGTGGGAAAGTGCCGTCCAGCCGCAGCACACCATCAAGGCCGTCGTCCTCGATCCGGCACAGGGCCACGAGCCCGTCACCTTCGAAGCCGTGCGGGCCGCGCTGCCCGGCCTCGTCGACCGCGTCGAGCCCATGCAGTGGCAGCTGATGTCGCCGCGATTCGGTGCCGGCCGGCCGTGGTGGATCACCCGCGCCCGGGGCGACCTGAATTACCACATGAAGCGCGCCACGGCCGCTGCGCCCGGAACCGATCGCGAGCTGGGCGCGGAGATCGCCAAGCTCTTCGAGGAGCCACTCGACCGGAACCGCCCGGCCTGGCAGCTGTGGTACATCGACGGCCTGGCCAATGGCCGCGTCGCGCTCGTGCTCAAGATCCACCACGCGGTGGCCGACGGCATGGCGTCGCTGAACCTGCTCGAGCAGTTCTACAGCCAGGATCCCGCCGACCGACTGCCCGAGCCGTCGGCCCGGCCCGTGCCCGACGAGCACCGGCCGCCGACCGCGGAGTGGCTGCCGATGGTGGCGCGTCAGCAGGTCACGTCGCTCACCAAGTTTCCGAAGGTCCTGGCGCGCACGGCCAAGGTCACCCGTACCATCCAGAACCGGCAGAAGGCGGGCAAGCCCGGCTACGCTGAGGCCTTCATCCCGCCGGCCCTGCCGTTCAACGAACCGCTGACGGCGCGCCGCGGCTTCGCGTTCGTGGGCGTCGAGATGGACCAGATCAAACGGGTGTCGAAGGCGTTCGGCGTGAGCGTCAACGATGTCTTCCTCGCCATGTGCAGCACTGTCCTTCGCGAGTACCAGGCCTCCCGCGGTCCCGTGGGCGACGACACCATGACGGCCGTGGTGCCGGTGTCGATGCGCCCGCAGGACGGCGACCGCTGGGGCAACAAAGTGGCGCGCTGGAACGTCGAGCTCGCCACCAACATCGCCGACCCGGTCGAGCGGTTGAAGACCATCTCGGCGAACACCGCCACCGCCCGTGAGGTGCAGAGCGAGCGCGATGCCTGGCTGCAGCACGACTGGATGGAGTACTGGCCGCTGTTCAAGGTGTACTCGCGGGTGCTGCCGACCATCGGGGCGCAGGTCAAGAAGCGGCCGATGTTCAGCATGATCGCCTCGAACATGCGCGGCCCGCAGCAGACGCTGTATTTCGGCGGTGCACCGGTCGAGAAGCTCATCTCGACCGGGCCGCTGGTCTTCCCGATGGGCATGAACATCACCGGCTGGAGCTACGAGGGCGGCATGCAGATCTGTGTGCTCACCTGTACCGACCAGGTTTCCGATCCGCAGGCCATCGCCGACCGCCTGCCGGCGGCGCTCGCCGAGTTGGTGGCGCGCTGCGAAACCGCCGCGGATCCCGTCACCAGCTGACCCGGCTACGCAAAACGCTTCTCGGCTGACGAATGTGAGTGTTACGCACGGAATTTGGCTCAAATCCGTGCATAGCACTCACAGGCGTCGAGCTAGGACTTACCCTCGGCCCGCTCGCGCTGGATCTCGAGAGCGATGTCGATCAGCTGATCCTCCTGGCCGCCGATCAGCTTGCGCTGGCCGACGCGGAGCAGCAGTTCGTGAGCGGGCACGCCGTAGCGCTCACCCTGGCGCACCGCGTGCTTGAGGAAGCTGGAGTACACACCCGCGTAGCCCATCACCAGCGCGTTGCGGTCCAGCAGGCACTCGGCCGGCATCGCCGGGGCGACAACTTCTTCCGCGGCGTCCGCGATGTCGAAGAAGTCGATGCCGGTCTTGACGCCGATCTTGTCGAACACGCCGACGAGCGCCTCGACCGGCGCGTTACCGGCACCGGCACCGAAGCGGCGGCACGAACCGTCGATCTGCTTGGCACCCGCGCGCACGGCCTCGACCGAATTGGCAACGCCCAGACCGAGATTCTCGTGCCCGTGGAAACCCACCTGCGCGTCGTTGCCGAGTTCGGCCACCAACGCACCCACGCGGTCGGCGACACCTTCGAGCACCAGCGCACCCGCGGAGTCCACCACGTAGATGCACTGGCAGCCGGCGTCGGCCATGATGCGGGCCTGCGCGGCCAGCTTCTCCGGGGAGATGGTGTGGCTCATCATCAGGAAGCCGACGGTCTCCAGGCCCAGCTCGCGGGCCAGGCCGAAGTGCTGGATCGAGACGTCGGCCTCGGTGCAGTGCGTGGCGATGCGGCAGATCGACCCGCCGTTGCCCTGGGCTTCCTTGATGTCCTCCTTGGTGCCGACACCGGGCAGCATCAGGAACGCGATCTTGGCGGTCTTCGCGGTCTCTGCCGCGATCTTGATCAGTTCCTGCTCCGGCGTCTTCGAGAAGCCATAGTTGAAGCTCGAACCGCCGAGTCCGTCGCCGTGCGTGACCTCGATGACCGGCACACCGGCGTTGTCGAGCGCACCGACGATCGCGCGGACCTCGTTACCGGTGAACTGGTGGCGCTTGTGGTGCGAGCCGTCGCGCAGGGAGGTGTCCGTCATCCGGACGTCCCAAGCTGCGTCGAAGAAGATGTCTCCGGGCTCCAGTGCGGTGCTCATGCCTTAACCTCCACGATCTGCTTGGCGATCTCTTCGCCCACCTTGGTGGCCGCGGCCGTCATGATGTCCAGATTTCCAGCGTAGGGCGGCAGGTAGTCACCTGCACCCTCCACCTCGACGAAGATGCTGACGACGTGCTGGCCGCCGTTGACCATCGACGGCTCGTCGAACTGCGGCTCGTTGAGCAGCCGGTAGCCGGGCACGTAGGTCTGCACCTCGGCGGCCACGTCCTTGATCGACTGCGTGATGGCGGCGTGGTCGGCATCTTCAGGGATGGCGCAGAAGATGGTGTCGCGCATGATCATTGGCGGATCGGCCGGGTTCAGGATGATGATGGCCTTGCCGTCCCTGGCCCCACCGATGTCGCGCACACCGGCGCTCGTGGTCTTGGTGAACTCATCGATGTTGGCGCGGGTGCCGGGGCCGGCCGACGCCGACGACACCGACGCCACGATCTCGGCGTAGGGCACGTCGACAACGCGGGACACCGCGTAGACCATCGGGATGGTGGCCTGGCCGCCGCACGTGACCATGTTGACGTTCATCGAATCCAGGTGCGCCCGCAGGTTGGCCGGCGGGATCACGCCCGGGCCGACGGCGGCCGGGGTCAGGTCGATGGCCCGGATGCCGGCTTCCTCGTACCGCGGCGCGTAGGCCTTGTGCACGTAGGCGCTGGTGGCCTCGAAGATGAAGTCCGGCTTCTCGCTCTGGGCCAGTAGCCAATCCGCCCCTTCTGCGCTGGTCTCCAGACCCAGCTTGCGGGCGCGGGCCAGGCCCTCGCTCTCCGGGTCGATACCGATCATCCAGCGCGGCTCGAGCCAGTCCGACCGCAGCAGCTTGTACAGCAGGTCAGTACTGATGTTTCCCGAGCCGACGATCGCGACGCTCGCTTTGGACGGCATGCTCACTCCTCTATAGAAACTTTGGGTATTACGCGAAAGACAGGTGGACAGAACCCAATCCGGCGAATTCGGCGACGAAGTCGTCACCCGGCTTGGCATCGAACGCCCGCATGCAGGCACCCGGCAGCACCACGTCGCCGGCCTTGAGACGCACGCCGAACTGGTCGACCTTGCGGGCCAGCCACGCCACCGCGGTCACCGGGTTGCCCAGCACCGCGTCGCTGCGGCCCTCGCCGAGCACCTCACCGTTGCACTTGAGCACGGCATCGATGTTCCTGATGTCGATGTCCTTGGGCGACACCCGCTCCTTGCCGAGCACCCAGCCGGCCGAGGACGCGTTGTCGGCGATGGTGTCGCACAGCTTGATCTGCCAGTTGGTGATGCGGGTGTCGATCAGTTCGATGGCGGGCGCGAAGGCGGCGGTGGCGGCCAGCACGTCGTCCTCGGTGCAACCGGCGCCCGGCAGATCGTCGGCCAGGACGAAGCCGACCTCAACCTCGACGCGCGGCGACAGGTAATTCGAGGTCAGCACGGGCTTGTCCTCGAATACCTGCATGTCGTCGAGGAGGTGCCCGTAGTCGGGTTCGTCCACATTCATCATTTTCTGCATGGCCTCGCTGGACAGACCAACCTTGTGTCCCACCACGCGGGCACCTTCCGCGACCCGCTGCCGGATGTTGAGCAGCTGAATCTCGTACGCGTCGATGACGTCGATGTCGGCATGGTCGTCGGTCATCGGCGTCATCGCGACCCGGCTGCGCTCGGCTTGGGCCAGCGCGGCGGCGAGCTCGGCACGCACGTTGTCGGACAGCATTCGTGAATTCCCCTAACTTCATGGACCGGCGCAGTTGTCCACAGGCCGGGCAATTCTATAACGTGTTCTACATGACTGGACAGGAGTACGACGTTGTCGTCGTCGGCAGCGGTGCAGCCGGTATGGTCGCCGCCCTCACCGCAGCCCATCAGGGCCTTTCGACAGTAGTCGTTGAAAAGGCCCCACACTATGGAGGTTCCACTGCGCGGTCAGGTGGCGGCGTCTGGATCCCGAACAATGAGATTCTGCAGCGTGCGGGGGTGAAGGACACCCCGGAAGCGGCCCGCACCTACCTGCACAAGATCGTCGGCGACGTGGTGCCCGCGGAGAAGATCGACACCTACTTGCAGCGCGGCCCCGAGATGCTGTCCTTCGTTCTGAAGAACTCGCCACTGAAGCTGTGCTGGGTGCCGAACTACTCCGACTATTACCCGGAGGTCGAGGGCGGCCGCGCCGGCGGACGGTCCGTCGAGCCCAAGCCGTTCAACGCCAAGAAGCTCGGCGCCGACGAGAAGGGCCTGGAGCCGGCGTACGGCAAGGTCCCGCTGAACATGGTTGTGATGCAACAGGATTACGTCCGGCTCAACCAGCTCAAGCGCCACCCGCGCGGCGTGCTGCGCAGCCTCAAGGTCGGCATCCGCGCCACCTGGGCCGGCGCCACCGGCAAGAACCTGGTCGGTATGGGCCGCGCCCTGATCGCCCCGCTGCGCATCGGCCTGCAGAAGGCCGGCGTCCCGGTGCAGCTGAACACCGCGCTGACCGACCTGTACTACGAGAACGGCCGGGTTGCCGGCATCTATGTCCGTGACACCAACGCTCCGGAAAGCGCTGAGCCGCAACTGATCCGGGCCCGCCGCGCGGTGATCCTGGGCAGCGGTGGCTTCGAGAAGAACCAGGAGATGCGGACCAAGTACCAGCGCCAGCCGATCACCACCGACTGGACCGTCGGCGCCAAGGCCAACACCGGCGACGGCATCCTGGCCGCCGAAAAGCTCGGTGCCGCACTGGAAATCATGGAAGACGCCTGGTGGGGCCCGACGGTGCCGCTGCCCGACAACCCGTGGTTCGCCCTGTCGGAGCGCAACTCCCCCGGCTCCATCATCGTCAACATGAACGGCAAGCGGTTCATGAACGAGTCCATGCCGTATGTCGAGGCCTGCCACCACATGTACGGCGGCCAGTACGGCCAGGGCGAGGGCCCGGGCGAGAACGTGCCGGCCTGGCTGCTGTTCGACCAGCAGTACCGCAACCGCTACATCTTCGCGGGTCTGCAGCCGGGACAACGCATCCCGAAGAAGTGGACCGAGGCCGGCGTCGTCGTCAAGGCCGACACCATCGAAGAATTGGCAGCGCTCACCAACCTGCCCGTCGAGGAGCTCAAGGCCACCATCGAGCGCTTCAACGGCTTCGCCCGTAGCGGCGTCGACGAGGACTTCGGCCGTGGCAACAGCGCCTACGACCGGTACTACGGCGACCCGACCAACAAGCCGAACCCGAACCTGGGCGAGATCAAGCACGGCCCGTTCTACGCAGCCAAGATGGTGCCGGGCGACCTCGGCACCAAGGGCGGCATCGTCACCGATATCCACGGGCGCGCGCTGCGGGAAGACGGCTCGGTGATCGAGGGCCTGTACGCATCTGGCAACGTCAGCGGACCGGTCATGGGTCACACCTACCCCGGCCCCGGCGGGACCATCGGCCCCGCCATGACATTCGGATACCTCGCGGCACTTCACGTGGCAGGAAAGGGCTGACATGCCGATCAATCTCGACGAGGCCATCGGAGCTGAACTCGCACCCGTCGAATTCTCGTGGAGCAGCAGCGATGTGCAGCTGTACCACCTGGGCCTGGGTGCCGGCGCCGACCCGATGAGCGAGCGCGAGCTGCGCTACCTGATCGACGACAAGCCCCAGGTGCTGCCGACGTTCGGCAACGTGGCGCAGAGCTTCCACGAGACCAAGGCGCCGTCGGTCAAGTTTCCGGGCATCGACATCGAACTGAGCCGGGTGCTGCACGCCAGCGAGGCCATCTACACCGATGCGCCGATCCCGCCGTCGGGCACGGGCCGCGCCGTCACCCGGTTCACCGAGATCTGGGACAAGGGCAAGGCCGCGGTCATCTGGTCGGAGACCACCGTGACCACCCTCGACGGTGCTCCGCTGTGGAAGCAGAAGCGGTCCATCTTCGCCCGCGGTGAGGGCGGTTTCGGCGGCGACCGAGGTCCGTCGACCTCGGCGGCCGAGCCCGACCGCGCGCCGGACCTGCAGATCGCGCTGCCCACGCTGCCGCAGCAGGCCCTGCTGTACCGGCTCTGCGGTGACCGCAACCCGCTGCACTCGGACCCGGCGTTCGCCAAGGCCGCCGGCTTCGACCGCCCGATCCTGCACGGTCTGTGCACCTATGGCATCGGCTGCAAGGCCATCGTCGACAACGTGCTCGACGGCGACGCCGGCCGGGTCCGGTCCTACGGCGCGCGCTTCGCGGGCACCGTCATCCCTGGTGAAACCTTGCAGGCCAACCTTTGGCGTGACGGTGAACGAATTACCGGCGTGCTGACGGCGCCGAGCCGAGACAACGTCGTCGTACTTGCTGGAATCGAGCTCACTGCGTCCTGACCAGGACGTATTCGGAATCGGCCGCCTGTTCGGCGGCCGATTCCGGCAAACCAGGGGCAGCGGCCGGGTCACCGCTGTGACGTCAACCTGCATCCACAGCTGACGCTTAACCTGCTAGCTTTCGTAGTAGTCAGTAATTATCCAATTACTCGTGACTCAACTTCCGTGGGGGAAGCCGCCCGTCGGACGACTTGGAGACAAAGGAGCCACATCATCATGAGTACCCGCAAGATCACCATCGCCATCGGCGCAGCCGCCGCATTCGGCCTGATCGCGACGCCGTTCGCGGTGGCCGACTCGACTCAGCCCGCAAGTGTGTCGCCTGCTCCGACCACCATTGCGTTCGGCAAGGACGGCAAGCTCGTCGACGGGAACACCGTCGCGGAATGGCAGATCAGCAACCTCAAGCCCAGCACCGACGTGTTGTCGCAGCACCTCAACGGCACGCTCTGGGAAGCGACGGCCGAGTACTCCGCTGAGCGCGGTAGCTCCCAGCCGTTCGTGCCGAACCTGAACGCCCGCACCGCCGACGGTGAGAACTACCGCGTGCTGTGGGGCGCTGCCACGCCGCAGGGCCTCAACCCCGCCGGCCTCTCCGAGGGACAAGAGTCCAAGGGCAAGGTCTACTTCGACGTGACGGGCGCCGCTCCGACCAGCGTCGTATACACCGACGGTGACCGCGAGGTGCTCAAGTGGCAGGGCACCGAAGCCGCCACCGGTGCCGCCCCCGCCGCCGCTCCGGCTCGTGGCACTGCCCCGGCCGCCACCCCGGCGCCCGCTGCCGCCCCCGCCGCCGCTCCTGCTGCCGCCCCGGCGGCCGCTCCTGCCGGTCTCGGCAGCGCCGTGCCCGGCGCCACCCCGGCCGGTTCGGTTCCCGCCGCCGCTGGCACGCAGCCTCCGGCCGGCACCACCACCGGTCAGGTTCCGGCGGCGACGCCGAACGGTGAGACCCCTGCCGCCACCCCGGCCGGTACTCCGGCTCCGGCCGGCACCCCGGCGGTTGCTCCGGCCCCGGCCGGCACCCCGGCTGCTGACGCTCCGGCTCCGGCCGGCGCCCAGGTTCCGGCGGGCACTCCGGCCGGCACCCCCGCGGGTACCCCGGCCACGCCTCCGGCCGCCGGCCAGGTCCCGGAGGCTGCTCCGGTTCCCACCGCCGCTGAAAGCGGCCCGGGCACCGCTGCCACTGCCGGTGGCGCCGTCTCGCAGGCTCCGCTGACGCCCGCTCCGGCTCCGGCCCCGAGCCAGGCCATCGCCGGTCAGCCGGCCTCCAGCGCGGGTCAGGGCACCACTGCCCCGGCCGGTAACCAGCAGGCCGCTCCGGCTGCGCCGGTCACCCCGACCCCGGCGCCGGCCCCGGCTTCCTAACGGTCAACCATTGAATCGGGGCCAGTCGCGATTCTCGCGACTGGCCCCAATTTCTTTGTCTGGCTTGTTGTTTCGGTAACTACATCTGACGGCCGACGTCACCGCCACGCTGCGGCGGCGGGGCCACGGGCGCGACCGGCGCCGGACCGGCGTTGTGCGAACCCGCACTGGGACCCGCCACCGGCGGGGCCGCCTGAGCCGGAGCGGACGTGTGCCGACGGGAGTCGCGGGCGTCCTGCTGGGCCTCGCGCCGATCCTGCTGCGACTGCCGGTTGTCCTGTTGTTGCTGGCGGGCGTCCTGTTGGGACTGCCGGTCGTTCTGCTGGTTCTCCCGGGCATCCTGCTGCGCCTGACGCTGCTCGGGCGACATGGGCGCACCGCCGCCGGCCGGCCCACCGGGCTGGCCCTCCGGCGGTTCGCCGCCCGGCATGCCGCCTTCCTTGCCGCCGCCCTTGCCCATGGCCTGCTGGATCATCTGCCCGAACTGGCCGGCCTGCTGGCCCATCTGGCCCAGGCCGCCACCCTGGCCCGCCATTTGGCCCGCCTGCTGGCCCATCTGACCGAGCTGGCCGAGCATCTGACCCATTTGGCCGACGCCCTCGCCGCCCTTGCTGTCGGCGTTGTCGTAGGCCGACTGGGCCATGCCGACCTTGCCGGAGAACATGCCCTCCTTGGCCTGCAGCGAGGCCACATTGGCGGTCATGTCGGCTGCCATGGCCGGCAGGACCGCGGCGATCGTCGCGCTCATGGCGTCCTCGCCGGGCTGGATCATCGGCATCTCGGGCAGCTCGACCGAAGCCGCGTTCCAGCTGATGTTGTCCGGTGTCTGCATCATCGACATCAGATATCCCCCCTACTCACCAGTCGTCGTCGATGTCTTCGTCATAGGACCCGTGCTCGAGCGCTTCGGGCACCGCCAGCTGGGTGATGCGGCCCCCGCCGCCACCACCTTCGCGGTGCCCCATGCCGCCCATGGCACCCATCGCGCCGCCTGCACCCGCGGCGGCGGCAACCGGAGCCAGGCCGCCGGCACCCATGCCGGCCGCGGCGCTCGCCGGCATCACCCCGGGTCCGGCTGGCCCGGGGCCGACCATCTTGGCCAATAGCGGCGTCTGCACCGAGGCCGCGCCCACACCACCGCCGCCACCGCCGGGCATGCCGCCCTTCATCAACCCCGCGCCGTGGGCGGCCCCGGAACCGCCGGCCAGCGGATGATTCGAGAACGCGCCGAACGGCGACGCGCCGAGGCCGGCCTTGCCCTGACCGCCGCCGGAGAACAGGGACGTCAACTGCTGCAGCGGCTGCGAAAGTTGTTGCAGCGGTTGCATGGCCTGCTGCGGCAGCTGCCCGAGCATCTGCGGGAGCTGACCGGCCATCTGCATCATCTGGCCCATCATCTGGCCCATCTGATCGCCGCCCTTGCCCGCCGACTCCGCGGTCTTCTGCGCGGTCTGCGCCACCTGCGGCGGCACGCCGGCCGTCGGGATGCTCGGGGGCGCGCCGACGAAGTTGGCCACCTCGGTGGCACTCGCGGTCACCGCGGCGATGTTCTGGGACAGGCCCATCTTGATCCGGCTCTGGATCAGCTCCTGCACGTTGGGGAACGGCGCCGCCGACAGGGCCATGCACTCCGCCTGGACTTCCTCGGCGGTGGCGTTGACCAGGTTCTTGGTCTTGACGACTGCAGCCGCCATGGACTGCAGCTTCGCGGCGATTGCCGCCGCCTGCGCACCATTGGCCTCGTGGCCGCCGATGATGGTGCCGGCCTCGCCCGCCGCCGCCAGCGAGGCCGCGCCCTGCCACTGGTCGGTGAGGTTCATCAGCTGGCTGGTCTGCTGGGGCACCACTGATCCGCTGATCTTGGTGGCCAGCTTCGTATAGTGGGCGGCAGCTTCTTCGAGCTGTTCCTCATTGACGTTGGGCCACCCCGGGCCCGTCACCGTCTGCGATCCGAACGGACTGCTGTCCGGCTGAATCCCCATAGACACGGCCCCCTTCCCCAGACATACCGCGTCGGTTCGAGCCTACCGCCCCGACGGCCACCTACCCGACGCAAACTGTCGGTGCGGCCGGTCTACGGATTCGGCTGATCCTGTCGGGCGAGCAGCCGGGCATAGCCGGTCCCCATGGCCAGCAGCACGAGCCCGACGACGATGAACACCGCCACCCGGAACATGCCGCTCAGTGTTCCGAGATCGAACAGGAAGAGCTTGGCCATCGCAGCGGCCACCAATGTCAGGCCACCGCCGATGGGTAGGGACCGCTGCGCCCTCGGTTGGCGCGCCGCGTACGCGAACAACGCGGCCGCCACGGCGATCCAGCCGATCGTCGCGACCATGTGACCCGCGAGGAAACCGCCCTTCACACCGCCGATCAGCACGCCCGCGGTGACGGTCGACATCGTCGACGCGTAGGCGGCGACCACGACCGCGCCCGCCCACATCAGCCGCAGTTCGTCGTCGTCACGCCTGCCGGTCCACGACCACACCACGGCCACCGCACTGGCCACCGCCAGGATGCTGGCGATGACGGTGGACACGGCGCTGTGCGCAGTCAGCTCCACCGCGCGGAACAGCAGGTCCGGCGGCGAGTAGCTGAGATAGACGGCACCGCCCACGGCCCCGAAACCGGCAGCGACCCAGCGCGCGATGGCGTCGCGACGCCCGGCGACGGCCACCACGACCGACATCGCGAGCAACACGGCCCCGCCGGTCCTGCCGCCGAAGGCCACCAGCACCGCGACCAGCGCGCAGACCGCCGCCACCGCCGACCAGATGCGCCGCACCACACCGGCGACGCCGGGCAGTCGACTGCCGGCCAGCACGACGGCCAGGAACAGGGCCGCCACCGCGGCGATGATCGACGCGGCGATCAGCGGACCGACCACCGCCGAGACGAACAGCACCGGCAACGCACCGCCTGCCGTGGCCAAGCCCAGCAACGAACGGTTGGACGTCGTGGGCAACAGGAGCACCGCACCGCCGACGGCCAGCACTGCTGCCGCCGCGCAGGCCCCCGCGAGTCCCGGATTCCGGTCGGTGCCGAACGCCGCAGAGGCCAACGCCACCAGCATGGGAAAGGTGCAGGCGGCAGTGCGGGCCACGAACATCGCTACCCAGTCCTTGCCGAATTGCACCGGCAGCGACGCCGCGGACAGCGCCAGCATGAACCCGATCAGCAGCAGCGAGACGCCGTCGGCCACCACGGGCGCCAGCACGGCCAGGGGCACGAGCACCAACAGTGCGAGCTGCTGGGAATCCCAGCGCCGGGCCAGGGTCAGGCCGCCGCCACCTATCACCGCCGCCAGCACCAAACCGACTGGCGCAGAAAGCCATTCATAAATCGTGGTGACCGCCACGACGTCGATGTACGCCGCGGCGATACCGGTGGCGGCCAGGGCAACCGCGCCCACGGTGCCGCCGGGGCGCGTCTTCAGGCGGGTCGCCCCGAACACCAGACCCGCAGCCAGGACGGCCCCCGCGCCGACGCGGAACTCGGGCCGCAGCAGGCCGGCCTGCGCGGCGAGCACCAGCAGCAGGGCGACGCCGATCAGCGTCACCGCGACACCGGCGGCGGCCAGCGCCTTGCCGATCCAGCCGTCCGAGCGCTCGGGTCGCGGTTGCGGTGCCGGCTGCGGCGTCGGCTGAGGCATCGGTGGAGGCGTCGGTCCCGCAACCGGCGCGGTCCGGGACGGCTGCCAATACTGTTGCGGCGCCGCATACGTGACGGGCTGCGCAGCCGGCTGCTGGTACGCCATCGACCGATCCAGTTCGGTGAGGCAGGCCGAGACCCAGGCCAGATGATGGGAGATCGCTGCGACATCCTGGGAGAGCCGGGCAACCATCGCCCGCTGCGGTTCGGTCATGCAGGTCATCATCGCGCCGAGCCATTGGAGTTCGGATGAGTAGGACTACCCCCATTGAAAGCAAAACTGCCCCCATTCCGTGGAAGGGGGGCAGTTTGCGAGGCGAAATCAGCCCAGGATCAGGCCTGACGTCGGGACGCCGGTGCCGGCGGTGACGAGTACGTGCTCGACATCGGGCACCTGGTTGACCGAGGTACCACGCAGCTGCCGAACCCCCTCGGCGATGCCGTTCATGCCGTGGATGTAGGCCTCACCGAGCTGACCGCCGTGCGTGTTGATCGGCAGCTTGCCACCGAGCTCGATCGCGCCGTTCGCGATGAAGTCCTTGGCCTCGCCCCGGCCACAGAAACCGAGCTCTTCGAGCTGGATCAGGGTGTACGGGGTGAAGTGGTCGTACAGGATCGCGGTCTGAATGTCGTTGGGCGTCAGGCCACTCTGGCCCCACAGCTGCTTGCCGACCAGGCCCATCTCGGGCAGGCCGAGCTCGTCGCGGTAGTACGAGTACATGGTGAACTGGTCTTCACCCGCTGCCTGCGCCGCCGCCTCGACGACGACCGGACGCTGCTTGAGATCCTTGGCGCGCTCCGGCGTGGTCACGACGATCGCGACACCACCGTCGGTCTCCTGGCAGCAGTCCAGCAGGCGCAGCGGCTCCGCGATCCACCGCGAGTTCTGGTGGTCTTCGATGGTGATCGGCTTGCCGTAGAAGTGCGCCTTCGGGTTGGTCGCCGCGTGCTTGCGGTCGGCCACCGACACCACACCGAAATCGGCACTGGTGGCGCCGTATTCGTGCATGTAACGCTGCGCGACCATCGCGACCGAGGCGGCCGGCGTGCTCAGCCCGTGCGGGTACGACCAGCTGTACTCGACACCGCGGGAGTCGGCGTTGACGGTCAGACCCGTCATCACCTGGCCGAAGCGGTGCTCCGAACGCTCGTTGAAAGCACGGTATGCCACAACGACTTCCGCGATACCGGACGCCACCGCGAGCACGGCCTGCTGCACGGTCGCGGCCGCGGCGCCGCCGCCGTAGCCGATCTGGCTGAAGAACGTCAGCTCGCCGATGCCGGTGGAACGGGCGACCGCGGTCTCCAGGTTGGAGTCCATGGTGAAGGTCACCAGACCGTCGACATCCTTGGGCGACAGGCCCGCATCGTTCAGCGCGTCGGTGACTGCCTCTGCCGCCAGCCGCAGTTCACTGCGGCCGGAGTTCTTGGAGAAGTCGGTGGCGCCGATACCTGCGATGACCGCCTTGCCGGAGATGCTCACTGCGCGGCTCCCATCGTCAGCGTCGAGGTGGCGATGACGTGATCGCCGAGACTGTTGGTGCCCACCACTTTCAGTGTCACCAGGTCACCTTCGACAGCGGTCACCTCACCGCGGAAGGTGATGGTGTCGTAGGCGTACCAGGGCACACCGAGACGCAGCTTGATCGACTTCACGATGGCGTTCGGGCCGGCCCAGTCGGTGACGTAACGCCCCACCAGACCGGTATCGGTCAGGATGTTGACGAAGATGTCCTTGGAGCCCTTGGCCTGCGCCTTGTCCCGGTCGTGGTGCACGTCCTGGTAGTCCCGGGTGGCGATGGCCGTCGAGACGATGAACGTCGGGTCGCCGTAGATCGACAGTTCTGGCAGCTTGGTGCCCACCGTGGCACTGACAGTCGCGGTCACTTCGCTGCCTCCCATGCGTACAGGCTCCAGGCCGGACTGACGTCGCTGTCCGGGAAGTCGAGGAACGTTGCGCTGACCGGCATTCCGATCTTCACGTCGTCATGCTCGACGCCGCGCAGCTCACCGAGCATGCGCACGCCCTCTTCGAGTTCGACGAGCGCGATGATGAACGGCAGGCTGCGGCCGGGCACCTTCGGCGCGTGGTGCACGACGTAGCTGAACACCGTGCCGCGGCCCGACGAGATGACGTAGTCGATCGGGGCGTCCTTGTCCTGCCAGATCGCGGGCACCGGCGGGTGCTGCAGCGAGCCGTCGGGCCGCTTCTGGATCCGCAGTTCGTGCGCGTTGACGCCGTCCCAGAAGAACTGGGTGTCGCGCGACGACGACGGGCGCATCAGCTTGTCCGGATCCAGATCGGCTGGGATGGAACCGGTTTCGGCCGCTTCCTTACCTTGCTTGTTGGCGGGCAGGAACTTCATGATGCGCCAGTCCATGTCGGCGACTTCCTCGTCACCGACATGCCACCGAATCTTCTGGTTGACGAAGTAGCCCTCACCCAGCGCCGTCTGCTTCGGACCGACCACGTCGGTGACCTCGGCGCTGATGCTGACTCGCTCACCCGGCTGCAGGTAGCGGTGGTAGGTCTGGTCGCAGTTGGTGGCGACGACGCCGACGTACCCGGCCTCGTCGAACAGCTTCATGATGCGGGCCAGCGGATCGTCGTCGGATCGGGTGCGGCCCAGGCCCATCATGGTCCAGACCTGGATCATGGCGGGCGGCGCCACGATGCCGGGGTGCCCGGCGGCCTTGGCGGCCTCCTCGTCGACGTAGATCGGGTTCTTGTCGCCGATCGCGTCGGTCCAGTGGTGAATCATGGGCTGGTTCACCGGATCCCGGCTCAGGGTCGGCTTGCTGCGTCCGGATGCGACGATCTCGTCGATACCGGCCTGAAGATCAGTCATCGATCGCCCTCCTACCGCGAAACCCGCGGCACCTTGAGGCCCGATGCCGCGATCATCTCGCGCATGACCTCGTTGACCCCGCCACCGAAGGTGATGACCAAGTTGCGCTTGGCCATGGTGTCCAGCCACTGCAGCACCGTTGCGGTGTGCTTGTCGGCCGGGTTGCCGAAGCGTCCGACGACCTCTTCGGCCAACCGGCTCACTTCCTGGATGCGCTCGGTGGAGAACACTTTCGTCGCGGCCGCGTCGGCGACGGCGATGTTCTCGCCGGACGACGCGACCTGCCAGTTGAGCAGTTCGTTGAGCCGCATGATCGACTTGATCTGGCCCAGCAGCCGCTTGGCCTCCGGATTGTCCAGCGGGACAACGCCATCGGAGCCCGCTTCGGAAGCCCACGCGTGCACCTGCTCGTAGATGCCGGCCACGCGACCGGCCGGGCCGAGACCGACGCGCTCATGGTTGAGCTGCGTGGTAATCAGCTTCCAGCCGCCGTTCTCCTCGCCGACCAGCATGTCGGCGGGCACCCGCACATCGTTGTAGTACGTCGTGTTGGTGTGGTGCGCACCGTCGGACAGGATGATCGGGGTCCACGAGTAGCCCGGGTCCTTGGTGTCGACGATCAGGATCGAGATGCCCTTGTGCTTCGCCGCGGTCGGGTCGGTGCGGCAGGCCAGCCACACGTAGTCGGCGTCGTGGGCGCCGGTGGTCCACATCTTCTGGCCGTTGACGATGTACTCGTCACCGTGCCGCACCGCGGTGGTCCGCAGCGACGCCAGGTCGGTGCCGGCCTCGGGCTCGGAGTAGCCGATCGCGAAATGCACTTCACCGGCGAGGATTCCGGGCAGGAACTTCTTCTTCTGTTCCTCGGTGCCCAGCAGCTGCAGGGTGGGGCCGACGGTCTGCAGGGTCACCATCGGCAGCGGGATGTCGGCGCGGTTGGCCTCGTTGATGAAGATCTGCTGCTCGATCGGCCCGAACCCCAGGCCGCCGTACTCCTTGGGCCAGCCCACACCGAGCTTGCCGTCGCTGCCCATGCGCTTGATGACGGTGCGGTAGGCCTCGTTGTGCCGGTCGGTCTCCATCGCCGCCGCCTCTTCGGGCGTGATCAGCGTCGAAAAGTACTCGCGCAGTTCGGATTGCAGCTTGCGCTGTTCCGCGGTCAGGTCGATAAACATCAGGCTCCCACCAGATCGAGACGGTGCGACGGACCCCCGAGCAGGCGGTTGAGGTCCTTGATCGAGGAGTAGTAGCGGTCCATCGGGTACGTGATGTCCATGCCCATGCCGCCGTGCAGGTGATGGCACAGCCGCATGGCCGGCGGGGCCTGCGAGGTCAGCCAGTAGCCCAGGATGGCCAGGTCCTCGGCTGCGTCGAGTCCCTCCGACAACCGCCACACCACCGAGGTGGAGACCAGATCGATTGTCCGCGAAGCGATGTAGACCTCGGACAGCTGCGCTGCCACGGTCTGGAAGGTCGACAGCGGCCGGCCGAACTGTTCGCGCGTCGCGGTGTAGTCGGCGGTCAGCCGCAGCGCACCGGCCACCAGCCCGGCACCGAATGCGCCGATCATGGCCAGCGCCAGCTCGTTCACCCGCGCGACCGTGGCACCGGCCAGCACTTCGTCGTCGGCCACTGCCACGTCGGTGAAGGTGACGACGTATTCATCGGACCCGTTGGCGGTCGGGGTCTTCTCGACCGTCACACCGGCGGCCGTGGGCGACACCACGACAACCCCACTGTCGGTGGTGACCAGCAGCCACTGCGCCGTCTCGGCATAGGGCACACCGATTTTGGTGCCGTTGAGCTTGCCGCCCGCATAGCTCGTCGACGGCTTCTCCGGCAGCTGGTTGCCGGCCTCGTTCAGCGCGGCGGACAGCACCGCACCCGAGGCGACACCCGCGAGATACCGGTCCTGCTGCGCTTCGGTGGCCAGGTCGACCAGCGGAACCAGGGCGAGCCCGATCGTGGCCAGCGCCGGACCGGTGGTGCCGCGCCGACCGATCTCGGTCAGCGCGGTGGCCGCCTCCGGCAGCCCCAGCCCGTCACCGCCCAAGCGGTCCGGCACCGCAAGTGCCACGACGCCACCGGAAACCAGTGCGTCCCAAGTGTTTTCCCGCTCGAGCACAGATGTCACCACATCGGCGACAGCCTGCTGCTCGGGGCTCGGTGTGAAATCCACCCGAATCCTCCTTGATTCGTGTTACCGGACTACTGCAGTCAGTCGCCGTCAGTGCTGGACGGGGCACTTACCCGTGTAGTCAACCTGCCAGTGCTTGATGCCGTTGAGCCAGCCCGACATCAGCCGCTCGGGCTCACCGATCGAGGCCAGGTCCGGCATGTGGTCGGCAATGGCGTTGAACATCAGGTTGATGGTCATGCGCGCCAGGTTGGCGCCGATGCAGTAGTGCGCGCCGGTGCCACCGAAGCCGACGTGCTGGTTCGGCGTCCGCATGATGTTGAAGGTGTGCGGATCCTCGAACACCTCGTCATCGAAGTTGGCCGAGCGGTAGGACATGACGACCCGCTCGCCCTTCTTGATCTTCACGCCACCGAGCTCGGTGTCCTCGAGTGCGGTGCGCTGGAACGCGGAAACCGGTGTGGCCCAACGGACGATCTCGTCCGCGGCGCTCTCCGGGCGTTCCTTCTTGTACAGCTCCCACTGGTCGGGGTTCTGCGCGAAGGCGATCATGCCGTGCGTGATCGAGTTACGGGTGGTCTCGTTGCCGGCCACGGCCAGCATCACGACGAAGAAGCCGAACTCGTCGTCGGACAGCTTCTCGCCCTCGATGTCTGCCTGCACCAGCTGGGTGACGATGTCTTCGGTCGGGTTCTTCGAGCGCTCGGCGGCCATACCCATGGCGTAAGTGATCAGCTCGAACGACGACGCCGCCGGATCGATGTGCGCGTACTCGGGGTCCTCGCCGGCCGTCATCTCGTTGGACCAGTTGAACAGCTTGTCGCGGTCTTCCTGCGGCACACCGAGCAGACCGGCGATGGCCTGCAGCGGCAACTCACACGAGACCTGCTCGACGAAGTCGCCGGTGCCGGACGCGGCCGCGGTCTCGGCGATCTTCTGTGCCCGCTCGTTCAGCTCGGCCTGCAGGCGGCCGATGGCACGCGGGGTGAAGCCGCGGGAGATGATCTTGCGCAACCGGGTGTGCTGCGGGGCGTCCATGTTGAGCAGCACCGCGCGCTGCACGTCGACGGCCTCGCGGGTCATGGCCTGCGGCCACACCGGAATGGCGCCGTCGGGTGCGCTGCCGAAGATGTCGTTGCGCTTCGAGACCTCTTTGACGTCCTCGTAGCGGGTGACGATCCAGTACCCCTTGTCACCGAAGCCACCGGTGCCGCCGGGCACGTCCACCCAGTGCACCGGCTCTGACTTACGCAGGGCGGCGAGCTCCTCGATGGGCAGGCCTTGGAGGTTCAGGTTCGCGTCCAGCAAGTCGAAGTCGGACGGGATCGGGCAGGGCATGGTGTCTCCTCGGGGAATCCAACGCCTCAGAACCGGGTTCCGAGACAAATCCTTCTAGTTCGGCGTTGCGACCATTGAAACACGCCTTCACCGCAGATAAAAGGCACGTCCCGATCGTTGCTTGTCAGAGTAATGAAACGTGTTCTAGCCTGAGCTCATGGGTAATCCTGTCATCGTTGAAGCCACTCGTAGCCCCATCGGCAAGCGGGGTGGCTGGCTGTCCGGCCTGCACGCGACCGAACTTCTGGGCGCCACGCAGAAGGCTCTCGTCGAGAAGGCCGGGCTCGATGCCGGCGACATCGAGCAGCTCATCGGCGGCTGCGTCACGCAGTACGGCGAGCAGGGCAACAACATCACTCGCCAGTCCTGGCTGGTCGCCGGATTGCCCGAGCATGTCGGCGCCACCACCATCGACTGCCAGTGCGGCAGCGCCCAGCAGGCCAACCACCTCATCGCGGGTCTGATCGCCACCGGCGCCATCGACATCGGCATCGCCTGCGGCATCGAAGCCATGAGCCGGGTGCCGTTGGGCGCCAACGGCGGTGGCGCCCGCGCCGCGTCGTGGGACATCGACCTGCCCAACCAGTTCGAGGCCGCCGAGCGCATCGCCAACCGCCGGGGCATCACCCGCGCCGACATCGACGCGCTGGGCTTCGCCTCGCAGGCCAAGGCCAAGCAGGCATGGGCCGAGGGGCGCTTCGACCGTGAGATCTCGCCCATCGAGGCGCCGGTCATCGACGAGAACAAGCAGCCGACCGCCGAGCTGAACTGGGTCACCCGCGACCAGGGTCTGCGCGACACCACCCTCGAGGGCCTGGCGGCGCTGAAGCCGGTCATCGAGGGCGGCATCCACACCGCCGGTACCTCGTCGCAGATTTCCGACGGCGCGGCCGCGGTGCTGTGGATGGACGAGGACAAGGCGAAGGCCCTCGGATTCACGCCCCGCGCCCGGATCATCGCGCAGGCCAACGTCGGCGCGGAGACCTACTACCACCTGGACGGCCCGGTGCAGTCGACCGCCAAGGTGCTCGAGAAGGCGCGCATGTCGATGGCCGACATCGACCTGGTCGAGATCAACGAAGCGTTCGCGTCCGTGGTGCTGTCCTGGGCTCAGGTGCACAAGGCCGACATGGATAAGGTCAACGTCAACGGCGGCGCCATCGCGCTGGGCCACCCGGTCGGTTCCACCGGCTCGCGGCTCATCACGACCGCGCTGCACGAACTGGAACGGACCGGCAAGTCGACCGCGCTCATCACGATGTGCGCCGGCGGCGCGCTGTCCACCGGCACGATCATCGAGCGCATCTAGAGCGAGGAGCAGGGTCGCCACCATGGCCGACGGGGAAATGAGCGACAGGCAGCTGAAGATCCTGAATTCCAAGGGAATGCAGGTCGGCTTCAAATGGATGTCGCGAATCAACACCTGGGCGTTCCGGGCCACCGACGGCCGGATCGGCGCCAAGTGGCGACTGGGCTCCAAGCCCGTCGCCACGCCCCCGCCCGTCGGGATCCTGACCACCATCGGCCGCAAATCCGGCGAGCCGCGTGACAGCCCGCTGTTGTACCTGCGCGAAGGCGACCGGATCGTCGTCGTCGCCTCACAGGGCGGTCGCGACACCCACCCGATGTGGTACCTGAACCTGGTTGCCAACCCCAAGGTGAAGTTCCAGGTGCGCGGCGAGAAGCTGCAGCTGCTCGCGCGCGAGGCCACCGATGCCGAACGCGACGAGTACTGGCCCAAGCTCGACGCCATGTACCCGGACTTCGTCGACTACCGGTCGCACACCGACCGCAAGATTCCGATCATCCTGCTCGACCCGGCCTGAGCACCGACCGAGAACTCCCCTGGGACGCACGTCGTTCCAGGGGAGTTTTTTGTGGGCGGTGAACCGATCAGGCCGGGCGATCGTGATCCGAAAGGGGCTCTCACGATCGGAGAAATCTCATGAAGCGCTCCATCATCGTGCCGTGTGTGGTCACCGCATTTGTCGCGCTGTCGCCCGCTGGCATCGCCCTCGCCGACAACCCCCACGCTCCCGGCACCACCGGCCAGCCCGGCAAGGAGGCGAGCGACGACCCCGCTCTGAAGCCGCCGGGCTTCAGCAGCAAGGGTTTCGCCAATGCGGAACAGCATTACGCGGGAAGCGAATTGAATCCGAACCGTGGCAACACCGACAAAGCCGTCAGCCAGTACGACGTCGCCGGCTTCCAGTGGGAGCAGCATCACCCGGCAGGTTAGGCGCGGCGCCCTTTGCGCGCCAGCAAAGTTCATCCGGTAATTAACGGAAGAGACTAGACAGATTCATAGATGTGTACATAGTGTGGCCCTGCACACATCCAGGGCAACACTATGGAGCCGTCTATGTCATCAACGTTCCGTCGGAGGCTGTCGCACAGCCGGACGTTCAAGCGCGGAGCACGAAGCGCGGCGGTGCTGCTCGCCGCCGTCTTCATGTTCCTCACCTCGGCCTTCTCGGCCTGGGCCGCAACCAACATCACCATCACGTTCGTCCGGCACGGCGAATCGGACGGCAACGTGTCGTGCTGCATCGACACGAAGATCCCCGGCCCGAACCTGACCGCCAACGGCCAGACCCAGGCTCAGAATCGCGCCAACCAACTGGCCAACGACGGCGTGGCCTACGACGGCATCTACTACTCCGACATGGTCCGCACCCAGCAGACCGCCGCTCCCTTCGAAACGCTGACCGGGCTCACCGGAACTCAGCTCGACGGCCTGCACGAGGTCCAGGCAGGCATCTACGAAGGCGCCCCGCAGAACTCCGGCTTCCAGCGCCTGGGGTATGCCCTGCCCGCGCTGGCCTGGGCAGCCGGCCTCTACTTCGTGCCGATCCCCGGTTCCCCGGATCTGACGGGCGCGAACTTCCAGAGCCGGTACAACGGCGCGGTCGAGGACATCTACAACTCCGGCGATCAGCACCCGGTGGCGTTCTCCCACGGCCTGTCGATCATGGCGTGGACGCTGATGAACGTCGACAACCCAGACCTGACCCTCCTGCTGGGTCACCCGCTGGACAACACCTCGGTCGTCACCGTCAACGGCAACCCGACCGATGGCTGGACACTGGTCAGCTGGGACGGCATGGCCGTCTCGCAGAACCCGGCACTGTTCACCAAGCTGTTCGTCGACACCCGCAAGGTGATCACCACGCCGCAGATGGCCGTGTACAACGTCATCCAGGCATTGGGTACCCGCAACATCGCCACCATCGCGGGCGCCATCCGCGACGGCGTCTTCGACACTGTCAAAGCCGTCGCCAACTACCCGGTCGCGGTGACCAAGAGCATCGTGAAGTCGATCCAGACCGGTACGGTATTCAAGGCCGCTCCGCCGCCGGCTCCCGCGCCGACCACCACGGCCGCCGTCGATTCGAAGGCTGCCGACAACACCGACAACGCCGCCAAGCCCTCGGCGACGCCGACGCTCGCCAAGCAGGTCTCCGCCCTCAAGCCGGCCGTCACCGGCACCAAGGACAAGTCCGTCAAGGCCGCCGAGGAGACCAAGACCGACGCCACCAAGACCGACGCCACCAAGGCCGACGACGCGAAGGCCGACGACGCCAAGGCCGGTGACACCAAGGCCGGCGACACCAAGGCCGGCGACAAGGGCACCGAAGGCAAGAACAGCGACGACAAGGCCACCAAGGTCAAGAAGGACAAGCCGAAGAAGGACAAGTCCGACAAGCCGAAGGCCGAAAAACCCAAGAAGGCCGAGAAGCCGAAGAAGGACACGGCAGCGAAGGCCGACGCCGCCAAGTAACTGAATCAAAGGAGCTCCCCCAGAACGAGTTTCGTTCTGGGGGAGTTTTTCTCTGCGCGAAGGAATCAGTCATCCGGCCCCGGTGGTTGTCGTTGGTATGCCGACCGGAGTTGTCCTCGATCCCGACCGTAGTTCCGCCAATCATGTCGCTGCCGCGATCGACCAGGCCCGCCGCGCCTACAACGCCGGCGTGGGTCAGGTCTGGATAGCCCAGCAGTTCGACCACGACGCCATCTCGCTGGCCGGGTACGTCGGCGCCGCAGTGCCGGGTCTCGCCGTCGGTACGTTCGTCGTACCGGTCAACCCACGCCACCCGCTGACGCTCGCCTCCCAGGCGCTGACCGCCCAAGCGGCCACCAGCGGCAACTTCAGCCTCGGCCTCGGTCTGGGGGCGCATGGTCCCGAACAGGTGGCTTTCGGAACCGCATGGCCGAACACCATCGGCCGGCTGCGCGAACATCTGCAGGTGCTCCGGTCGATCCTGGACACCGGCACCGTCGACTTCCACGGCGACGAGTTCACCGCGGCCCCGCAGTTCCCGGTGACGATCGCCGGCGGCACTCCCCTCCCGGTCTACGTCGCGGCCATGGGGCCCAAGGCATTACGCGTGACGGGAGAACTGGCGGACGGCACACTGCCCTATCTCGCCGGGCCGCGCACCATCGAGGATTTCATCGTGCCGACCATCACCGCCGCGGCAACCGCAGCCGGCCGGCCCGCGCCCAAAGTGATCGCCGCGGTACCGGTCCTGGTGACCGACGACGTCGACGAGGGTCGAGCCCGCGCGGCCGAGGCCCTCGAGTTCTACACCACCATCCCGTCGTACGCGAAGGTGATCGAACGCGAAGGCGTCGACTCCGTCATCGATCTCGCGGCGGTCGGCACTGCCGCGCAGGTGTCCGCTCAACTGCGGCGGTACCTCGCGGCGGGCGCGACAGACATCGTGCTGAGCCCCCTCGTCCGCACGGGAGTCGCGGCGCTGGAACCGATCTGGGATGTCGCCGCAGCATTGTGAGGCAGCACCAAAAAAGCTTCCCCGCAACGTGATCCGTTGCGGGGACGCTTTCGAGCGGGTTGCTTACGAGCCGTAGACCGGCACCGCGGGACGTGCCTTGGCGAGCAGATCGGCGACGACGGGGCCCAGCTCGGCCGGGTCCCACTTGGCACCCTTGTCGATCTCGGGGCCGTGCGCCCAGCCCTCGGCGATGCGAATCTTGCCGCCCTCGATCTCGAACGTCTTGCCGGTGACATCGCGCGACTCGACGCTGCCCAGCCAGACCACCAGCGGGGAGATGTTCTCCGCGGCCATGGCATCGAAGGCCTGGTCCTGAGTGGCCATCATGTCGGCGAAGACGGTCTCCGTCATGCGGGTACGCGCCGACGGCGCAATGGCATTGGCGGTGACGCCGTAGCGACCCATCTCGGCCGCGGCGACGAGCGTCAGCGCAGCGATGCCGGCCTTGGAGGCGCTGTAAGTGGCCTGCCCGACGCTGCCCTGCAGGCCGGCGCCCGAGCTGGTGTTGATGATGCGGGCGTCCACGGTCTCGCCCGCCTTGGACTTGGCCCGCCAGTACGCGGCGGCATGCTTCATGGTCGCGAAGTGTCCCTTGAGGTGCACCGCGGTGACGGCGTCGAATTCCTCTTCGGTGGCGTTGGCGAACATGCGGTCGCGGACGATGCCGGCATTGTTCACCAGCACGTCGAGCGTGCCGTACGTGTCGACGGCCTGCTGGATCAGGGCCGCGGCCTGGTTCCAGTCGGCGACGTTCGAGCCGTTGGCCACGGCCTCGCCACCGGCGGCGACGATCTCGTCGACCACGTTCTGTGCGGCGCTGCCGCCACCGGCGGGCGAACCGTCCAGGCCGACACCGATGTCGTTGACCACGACGCGGGCACCCTCAGCGGCGAACGCGAGCGCGTGCTCACGCCCGATTCCGCCACCGGCACCCGTCACGATGACCACGCGGCCGTCGAGCAATCCCATTTGATCTCTCCCTTTTACTTGTTGGCGCTTGACGCTTCGAGATAATGCGGCGGCTCGCCGCCACCATGCACTTCGAGGGACGCACCGCTGACGTACGACGCGGCCTCGGAAGCCAAAAATGCTGCGGCCCAGCCGATATCGGTGGGTTTGGCCAGTCGCTTGAGCGGCACCGTCGCAGCGACGGCAGCGACCGACTCGGCGTCGCCGTAGAACAGCTCGGACTGCTCGGTCTCGACCATGCCGACGATGACGGAGTTCACCCGGACCTTGGGCGACCATTCGACGGCGAGCGTCGTGGTCAGGCTGTCGATGCCGGCCTTGGCGGCACCGTACGCACCGGTGCCCGGGGTCGGCCGGTGGGCGCTGACGCTGGAGATGTTGACGATCACGCCGCCGGTGTCCTGCTGCTGCATCACTGCGTTGGCGTGCGTCGAAACCAGCAGCGGCGCAATCAGGTTGAGCTCGATGATCTTGGTGCTGAACTTGGCCGACGCATCGGCGGCCAGCGCGAACGGCGAGCCACCGGCGTTGTTGACGACGACGTCGAGCCTGCCGTGCTTGGCGACGATGGCGTCGATCATGGCCTTGACCGCGGCGTCGTCACGCACGTCGCAGGCGTGGAACTCGTAGGGCAACCCCTCGACCTCACGCCGCGCACAGGTGATCACCGTGGCGCCCTGCTCGGCGAACACCGCGCTGATGCCGGCGCCGACGCCGCGTACACCGCCGGTGACCAGCACCACGCGACCGGCCAATTGCAGATTGATTCCAGCAGTCACTGTGCTAGCGTACCAAGCAAGTGCTTGCTTAGGTACCCGTCCCCCAGGAAGTGACTGATGACCATCACCACCAAGACAGTCGAACCGGGCATCGTCTCGGTCACCGTGAACTACCCGCCGGTCAACGCCATCCCGTCGGCAGGTTGGTTCGAGCTGGCCGACCAGATCACCGCCGCCGGGCGCGACAAGAGCACGCATGTGGTGATCCTGCGGGCCGAGGGACGTGGCTTCAACGCCGGCGTCGACATCAAGGAAATGCAGAACACCGAGGGCTTCGGCGCCCTGATCGATGCCAACCGCGGCTGCTACGAGGCATTCCGCGCGGTCTACGAATGCCAGGTCCCGGTCATCGCGGCCGTCAACGGTTTCTGCGTCGGTGGTGGTATCGGCCTGGTCGGCAACGCTGACGTCATCGTCGCTTCCGACGACGCCAAATTCGGCCTGCCCGAGGTCGAGCGCGGCGCCCTGGGCGCGGCCACCCACCTGTCGCGCCTCGTCCCGCAGCACATGATGCGCCGGCTGTTCTTCACCGCCTCGACCGTGCCCGCGACGACGTTGCAGCACTTCGGCTCCGTGCACGAGGTCGTGCCGCGCGAGGAGCTCGACGAGGCCGCGCTGCGCGTCGCGCGCGACATCGCGAGCAAGGACACCCGCGTCATCCGCGCCGCCAAGGAGGCACTGAACTTCATCGACGTGCAGCCCGTCAACGCGCGCTATCGCATGGAGCAGGGCTTCACCTTCGAACTGAATCTGTCCGGCGTATCCGACGAGCACCGCGACGAGTTCGCGGGGACCAACAAGGGGTCGAAATAGAATGGCAGACAAGACAACAACTCTCGATGCCGCGGTCGCCGAGATCGAAAGCGGCATGACCATCGGCATCGGCGGCTGGGGTTCGCGCCGCAAGCCGATGGCCTTCGTCCGGGCGCTGCTGCGTACCGACGTCACCGACCTGACCGTCGTGACCTACGGCGGGCCGGACCTCGGATTGCTCTGTGCCGCAGGCAAGGTCAAGCGCGTCTACTACGGCTTCGTGTCGCTGGACTCGCCACCGTTCTACGACCCGTGGTTCGCGCGCCGCCGCATGGAAGGCGCCATCGAGGCCCGCGAGATGGACGAGGGCATGCTCCGCTGCGGCCTGCAGGCTGCCGCACAACGCCTTCCGTTCCTGCCGATCCGCGCCGGGCTCGGCAGTGACGTCCGCGCCTTCTGGGGTGACGAGCTCAAGACCGTGAAGTCGCCTTACAGCACCGGGAACGGCTACGAAGAATTGGTGGCCATGCCGGCGCTGAACCTCGACGCCGCGTTCGTGCACATGAACCTGGGTGACGTGAAGGGCAACGCCGCCTACACCGGCATCGACCCCTACTTCGACGACCTGTTCCTGATGTCGGCCAAGCGCCGCCACCTGTCGGTCGAGAAGATCGTCTCCACCGAGGAACTGGTGAAGTCGGTTGTGCCGCAGCAGCAGATCATCAACCGCATGATGGTCGACACCGTGGTCGAGGCCCCGAACGGCGCCCATTTCACCACCAACGAGCCGGACTACCGGCGCGACGAGAAGTTCCAGCGGCACTACGCCGAAGCCGCCGGCTCGGACGAGACCTGGGCCGAATTCGTCAAGACCTACCTGTCCGGAACCGAGGCCGACTACCAGGCGGCCGTCCGTAAGTTCGCCGAGGCCCAAGCAGCCCAGAAGGAGGCCGCAAAGTGAGTGACGCAACTCGCGCCGAGGTCTGCGCCGTCGCCTGCGCCGAGTTGTTCCGTGACGCAGGGGAAATCATGGCCAGCCCCATGACGACCGTCGTGCAGATCGGGGCCCGCCTGGCCCGGCTGACCTTCTCCCCCGACATCGTGATCACCGACGGTGAGGCCCGCATGCTGGCCGACACCCCGGCGATCGGGGCCCCGTTCGCCGTCGAGGGCTGGATGCCGTTCAACCGCGTTTTCGAGACGCTGGCCTGGGGCCGTCGCCATGTGGTCATGGGCGCCAACCAGATCGACCGCTACGGCAACCAGAATCTGTCGGCCTTCGGCCCGATCCAGCAGCCGACCCGCCAGATGTTCGGTGTCCGCGGCGCGCCCGGCAACAGCATCAACCATGCGACGAGCTACTTCGTGGGCAACCACACCAAGCGGGTGTTCGCCGAGTCGGTCGACATCGTCTCCGGAATCGGTTGGGACAAGGTCGATCCGGCCAACCCCGCGTACCGCTTCCTGAACGTCTACCAGGTGGTCTCCAACCTCGGTGTGTTCGATTTCAACGGCCCCGAGCACCAGATGCGCGCGGTGTCGCTGCACCCGGGTGTGACGGCCGACGAGGTCGCCGACAACACCTCGTTCGAGGTGCACGGCCTGGACGCCGCCGGTGAGACCCGCCTGCCGACAGCCGACGAACTGCAGCTGCTGCGCGAGGTGATCGACCCGAAGTCGTTCCGCGACAAGGAAGTCAAGGCGTGAGCAAGCTCAAGACGCCGCTGACCGAACTGGTCGGCATCGAGTATCCGGTCGTGCAGACCGGCATGGGCTGGGTGGCCGGCGCGCGTCTGGTCGCGGCCACCTCCAACGCCGGCGGTCTCGGCATCCTGGCGTCGGCGACGATGACGCTGGACGAGCTGCAGACCGCCGTCACCAAGGTCAAGGCGGCCACCGACAAGCCGTTCGGCATCAACATGCGTGCCGACGCCGGTGACGCGGATGCCCGGTGCGACCTCCTGATCCGCGAAGGAGTCAAAGTCGCCTCCTTCGCCCTGGCGCCCAGGCCCGAGCTGATCGCCAAGCTGAAAGCTGCCGGCGTCGTGGTGATCCCGTCGGTCGGCCTGGCCAAGCACGCCAAGAAGGTGGCGAGCTGGGGCGCCGACGCGGTGATCGTCCAGGGCGGCGAGGGCGGTGGCCACACCGGCCCGATCGCCACCACGCTGCTGCTGCCGTCGGTGCTGGACGCCGTGAAGGACACCGGCATGCCGGTAATCGCCGCGGGTGGTTTCTTCGACGGTCGTGGCCTGGCGGCCGCGCTGTCCTACGGCGCCGCCGGCGTCGCGATGGGCACGCGGTTCCTGCTGACGTCGGACTCGACCGTCCCCGATGCCGTCAAGCAGCGTTACCTGGAAGCCGCCCTCGACGGCACCGTGGTGTCGACCCGCGTCGACGGCATGCCGCACCGGGTGCTGCGGACCGGGTTGGTCGAGAAGCTCGAAAGCGGTTCGCCGGTACGCGGTTTCGTCGCCGCGGTCGGCAATGCCCAGAAGTTCAAGAAGATGTCGGGCATGACCTGGCGTTCGATGGTCAAGGACGGCCTGGCCATGCGCCACGGCAAGGACCTGACCTGGTCGCAGGTCGTCATGGCCGCCAACACCCCGATGCTGCTGAAAGCCGGTCTGGTGGAAGGCAACACCGAGGCGGGCGTGCTGGCGTCGGGCCAGGTGGCCGGCATCATCGACAGTCTGCCGTCGTGCGCCGAGCTGGTGCCACGAATCGCCGACGAGGCCATCGCACATCTGCAGGCGGCGACGAGCTACATCGTCTAGTTCCCGCCCGAGCCGGCGCATAGCCCCCAAATCTTCGTCGATTTGGGGGCTTTCGCGTACTGGGCACTCGACAAGCAAATGCCTTGTGGGCGTTGACTGTGCGCTGACGCAGACAAAGGTCGAGTAGCGAGGATCCTGGGCGCACGATCAACGTGAACAACTACAACCCGCACCACCGGCCGTAGCCGCTGCGCAGCAACATTCACCCGGACTGTCAACTCCAGCAGAGGACGTTGGCTTCTCGCGACAACATATCCGCGAAATTACGCCGGATCTTCGGCCCCCGAGGATGTCGCGGCACGTCCACGCTCTCCGTAGCGTGGTCATCGACCCCAGCGGCAAGGTTCCTACCTGCTACAACAGGCTCGACAAACCGCACCAGAGAGGTAACCGGTCGAATGACTGTCATCGGTGGTGTGGCCTACATCGTCGTCACCTTGCTCCCGGTTCTGCCCCTTGCCGCGATCAATGCCATGGTCCGCGCACTCGGCAGGCGCCGCGGACGGCCAGACCCTGCAAACGAGGACTCATGACCACGCTGAACACCGCTCCGAGCGTCCCCAACCCGACCTTCATGCGGTACGTCCAGAACCCGATCTGGAACTTCCTGTGCGACCACTACTTCCGGCTCGAGATCGACGGCTGGCACAAGGTGCCCGACGAGCCGTCGCTGCTGATCGGCATTCACTCCGGCGGCTCCCTGACCATGGACGCCTGGACCCTGGTGCACTCCTGGTACCGGCATTTCGACGGGCAGCGCATCCTGCACGGCACCGCGCACGACGTGCTGATGGGTGCCCCCGGTCTCGGTGACTACTTCCGCGCCGTCGGCGTCATCCCCGCGTCACGCGACGGGGTGACGAATGCGCTTGCCGCCGGGCGCGACGTCGTGGTGTGGCCGGGCGGTGAGCTCGACGCCATGCGCACCTGGCGCGACCGTGACAAGGCGATCCTCGGCGGTCGCAAAGGCTTTGTGAAGCAGGCGATCCGGTCCGGTGTGCCGATCGTCCCGGTGGCGACGGTCGGTGGGCACGACACCCTCTTCGTGCTCAACGAGGGCAAGTTCCTGGCCAAGTGGAGCGGCCTCGGAAAGCGGTTGCGTGGCGCCAATATGCCGATCATCGCCGGCTTCCCGTTCCCGCTGGCCGTCGAGGTGCTGCCGATGCACCTGCCGCTGCCCGCGAAAATCCGCACCGAGCTGCTCGACCCGATCTACGTCGACACCGACCCCGAGCGCGCCAACGACGCCGCCTACGTCGACAAGGTGTACGACGAGGTGCAGTTCGCCATCCAGTCCGGCATGGACCGGCTCGCCAAGCGCCGCAGCTTCCCTGTCTTCGGGTAACGGTTGCCTCCGCGAGTAGGGGCACCTCCCGCCAGCCGCGAGTAGCTGCCGCCGGCCGATAGGCGCCGCCGATCACCTGCTCGGTATTTCCACTTTGACGGCCGCTCCCCGGATACGACAACCTGATTCAGCCAGTCGTTTCATCGATCGGAGTGAGCCGATGCGCACCGTCTACATGCGCGTGCGCCGGGCCATGACCCCGCCGATGGAAGACCATCGGCCGGCACTGCGGGTCGCGCTCGGGCTGGCCATCCCCGGCATCGCGCTGCTGGCGGCGGGACGCCCCGACCTGATCATCTACGCGGTGTTCGGTGCGATCACCGGCATGTACGGCCGCACCGAAACCCGCGCCCGGCGATTCGCTCACCAGACGCAGGGCGGTGTGATCCTGGTCCTCGGTGTGGCCATCGGCGTGCTGCTCGCCAATTCCCATGTGCCACCGGCTGTCCTGGTCATCGCTGCGGTGGCGTTCGCCACTGTGGGCTCTGTCGTGACCGACTACCTGGTGCTCAAGCCGGAGGGGCCGTTCTACGGCGTTTTCGCTCTCGGTGCCATTGCCACGGTACCTGCCGGCCGGGTGGCGCCATCGTCGGCGATCTTGCTTTGTGCCGCAACAGCTTTGCTGTGTGTCCTGTTGGGTGTGCTCGACGCGCCGCGGGCCATGACGCCGACCATCCGCCTCAGCCTGCCGAACCACCGCGACGTGCTGGTCCACGCCGGCCGCTACGCGCTCGCCATCACCGCCGCGGGCACCGCCGGCCTGGCACTGGGTGTCGACCATGCCAACTGGGCCATCGCCGCGGCCGCCGGACCGCTGGCGGCCGCCGATGCCAGTGGCCGGATCAGACGCGGAATCCACCGTCTGGGCGGCACTTTCATCGGACTGGCCGTGGCGGCCGCGCTGCTGGTGCCGGGGCCCAGCCCGTACGTGCTGGCGATCTGCGTGATGGCGCTGCTGTTCCCCACCGAACTGTTCATGGCGCACCACCACGCCGTGGCGCTGGGTTTCTTCACCCCGCTGATCATGCTGATGACCGACCTTGCCGCACCCACCGAACCGCTCGTGCTGCTGGCCGCTCGCGGCATTGACACCATCATCGGCGTCACCGCCGCCATCGCGGTGTCGATGCTGTTGCCGGGCACTCGCGAGTAACGCGCGGCGCTAAGCGCCCGCCGACTTCGTGACGGTCACCTTGACGTTCTTCATGATCGGCTGGTCGCTCTGCGTGCTGAAATCGCCGATGGCACAGAGCACATTCATCTCGGGCATGTAGCCGGCCGCGTTGCCGCGCGGGATGCCGTACGGCACCGCCTTGTAGCGGCGCAGTGAGCGGACGCTGCCGTCGCGCGCGGTGGCCACGATGTCGACGTCGTCGAACTCCTTGATGCCGCGGTCGGCCATGTCGCGCTCATTCATGAAGATGAGCGTGCGCAGGTTCTTGATACCGCGGTAGCGATCGTTGTCGGAGTACACCGTGGTGTTCCACTGATCATGCGAGCGCAGAGTCGCCAGGATCAGCGTGCCTTCACTGACCGTGTCGTCGGGCAGCTCGACGGCCGAGAACTCCGCGCGACCCGACGGCGTCAGGAAGACCAGCTCCCGCGCGGGCTGCTTGATCCGGAAGCCCAGCGGCAGCCGCACCCGCCGGTTGAAGTCCTCGAAACCGTTGAGCACCTTCGCCATCGTGTCGCGGATGCGGTCGTAGTCCTCGACGTACCAGTGCCACGGCGTCTGGCTGTTCGGCAGCGCGGCCGCGGCGATGCCCGCAATGATCGCCGGCTCGGACAGCAGGTGCGGTGAGGCCGGCTTCTTCATGCCGACCGACAGGTGCACCATGCTCATCGAGTCCTCGACCGAGGTGGACTGGATGCCCTCCTTCTGATGGTCTTTCTCGGTGCGGCCCAGACACGGCAGGATGAGCGCCTGCCGCCCGTGAATGACGTGGCTGCGGTTCAGTTTGGTGCTGACCTGGACGGTGAGCTCGCACTTCTGCAGGCCCGCGAAGGTGTACGCGGTATCCGGTGCGGCACTGGCGAAATTGCCGCCCATACCGATGAACACCTTGACGTCGCCGCTGTGCATGCCCTCGATGGTGTGGACGGTGTCGAGACCGTGCGCGCGAGGAGGGTCGATGCCGCAGACCTCACCCAGCCGGGCCAGGAACTCCTCGGTCGGCCGGTGGTCGATGCCGCAGGTGCGGTTGCCCTGCACGTTGCTGTGCCCGCGCACGGGTGACGGCCCGGCACCCTCGCGACCCAGATTGCCGCGCAGCAGAAGCAGATTCACGATCTCCCGGACGCTGTCGACACCGTGCTCGTGCTGGGTGACGCCGAGGCACCAGCTGATGATGCTGCGGTCCGAGTCGCGGTAAATCTTGGCGGCCCTGCGGATATCGCGTTCCGACACCCCGGACTTGTAGACGATCTCGTCCCACGAGGTGGCCTCGACCGCCGCCCGGTAGGCCTCGAACCCGGTGGTGTACCGCTCGATGAACTCGATGTCGAGTGCCTTCGGGTCCGTTTCCGACTGTTCCAGAACAACTTTGGCGATACCGCGGATCAGGGCCATGTCGCCGCCGATGCGGGGCTGCAGGTTCAGCGTGCTGGTCTTGGTCGACTTGAAGGTCGCCATCCGCAGGAAGTCGTGCGGGATGATGGTCTTGGTGGCGCCGGCCTCGACGAGCGGGTTGATGTGCACGATCTGCGCGCCGCGCCGGTAGGCCTCCGACAGCGCGGTGAGCATGCGGGGCGCATTGGACGCGGCGTTGACGCCGATGACGAACAGCGCGTCCGCGGTCTCCCAGTCCTCGAGGTCGACGGTGCCCTTGCCGGTGCCCAGCGCCGCCTGCATGGCGCGGCCGCTGGCCTCGTGGCACATGTTGGAGCAGTCGGGCAGGTTGTTGGTGCCCAGCTCCCGGGCCAGCAGTTGGTAGAGGAACGTCGCCTCATTGCCCAGCCGCCCCGATGTGTAGTACGACGCCTGGTTCGGGTCGTCGAGTTCCGCCAGTGCGCGGCCGACGAGGTCGAAGGCGTCGCGCCAACTGATGGGCTTGTATCGGTCGGTCTCGGCGTCGTACACCATCGGCTCGGTGAGCCGGCCGGTGTCTTCGAGCGCGAAGTCGCTCCACTCCGCCAGTTCCGAAACCGTGTGCTAGGCAAAGAACTCCGGCCCACAGCGCTTGTGCGTCATCTCCCACGTGACGTGCTTGATGCCGTTCTCACAGATGTCGAGCTTGAGGCCCTTCATGTCGTCGGGCCAGGCGCAGCCCGGGCAGTCGAAGCCACCGTCCTCGTGGTTCATCTTCATGATCGCGTGCGGTCCACTGATGGGTTCACGCTCACGCGCCAGGAACTTGGTGACGCTGATCGCCGCGCCCCAGCCGGCGGCGGGATGATGGTAGGGCTTGAACTCAGGTTCGCCCTGCTCGTCAGACTCGGTTCGCTGCTCGGTGCTCCGGTCGGTCATGGGACAAGTCTGCTAGGCAGGAGAGCCCCACGTCCAAGGGCAATTTTCGAAAGCCTGATAGGCGCCACCTATCAGCCGTGATCGAATAATCCATGCTCTTCCGCCAGCTCGAATACTTCGTGGCGCTCGCCCGCGAGAAGCACTTCGCGCGCGCCGCTGCCGCCTGCTACGTCTCGCAACCAGCGTTGTCCGAGGCCATCCGCAAGCTCGAGAACGAACTCAAGGTGCCGCTGGTGCGGCGTGGGCAGAGCTTCGAGGGTCTGACGCCCGAAGGCGAACGGCTGGTGCTGTGGGCCCGCCGGATTCTGGCCGATCACGACGCACTCATCCACGAGGTCACCGCGTTGCAGACGGGTCTGACGGGCGAGCTACGGCTCGGCGTCATCCCGGCCGCGTCGGGCACGGTGGCCCTTCTGACTGATCCCTTCTGCCTCGAACATCCTTTGGTACGAGTGCAATTGGAGAGCAGTCTGCGTTCGGCGGGCATCGTCGAACGCATCCGCCGATTCGAACTCGACGCCGGAGTCATCTACCCCGACGGCGTCGACACCGCCGGTCTGACGGTCACGCCGCTCTATGAAGAACGGCAAGTGCTGATCGCCGGCGCCGAACTGCTTGCCAGCCAGCCGAATCCGCTGACCTGGTCCGACGCCCTGGAACTGCCACTGTGCCTGTTGAACACCGGGATGCGCGGCCGGCAGCTGCTCGACGACGTCCTCGCGGCGCACGGCCTGACGGCGACGCCGCGGCTCGAGGCGGATTCGGTGGTGTCCCTGCTGGCGCACGTCAGCGGTGGCCGGTGGGCGAGCATCGTCCCCCAGACCTGGCTGGACACTTTGCGCCCGCCCGACGGAATGCGGGTGGTGCCGTTGGACGAACCGCAGGTGACAGCGACGGTCGCGCTGGTCACCAGCGCCGCCGAGCCCGGCTCGGTGCTGGCGCGCGCGTTGGTCGCGACGGCGCACCGCGCGCCGATCAACCCCGACTAGCGATACCACTCGGGCAGCGCGGTCGGACGCAGATCAGTGGTGTCGCCCGGCCGGGTCAGGGTCAGCACGGCGCGCACGATTTCCGGGCGGTCCGCCAACGCGTCGGCGATGGCGTTGAGCCGCGCGGCGACGTTCGATTCGGCGGCGTCACCGACGAGGTCGACGGCCGCGACGAGATAAATCCGGTTCGCGCCAACCCATTCCATGTGCAGATAACTGACCCGCTCGATGTCGTGGTGGTCGAGTAGGGCCAGCAGGGCGTTGTTGCGCGCGAGCGGCGTGACGGACTCCCCCGTCAGGAAATCCATGTTGCGCCCGATGAGGAACAGCGCCACGCCCCCGAGAAGCAGTCCGACCAGGATCGAGCCGATGGCGTCCCAGACCGCGTTGCCGGTGAGTTGGTGCGCCAAGATGCCGCCCGTCGCGATCACGATGCCGATGAGGGCCGACAGGTCCTCGGCGAAGACCGCGCGCAGCATGGGGTTCGACGTGACGCGGATGTAGCGCAGCGGATGGATCCGTCGCTCGAGCGCGCCGGACTTCGTCTGCGACAGCGCTTGCAGGAACGACGATCCCTCCAACACGAACGAGACCGCGAGCACGGCATAGGCCCAGCCGTAGGACGTCGCCTCGCCTTCGCCGTTGAGGGACTGGATGCCGTGCCAGATCGACACCACGGCGCCGACGGTGAACAACCCGAAGGCCGCGAACATCGACCAGATGTAGCCCGCCCGGCCGTAGCCCAGCCGGTGTTCGGCATCGGCCGGCTTGTCCGACTGCCGGGTGCCGATCAGCAGGAACACCTCGTTGCCGGTGTCCGCCCAGGAATGCGCCGACTCGGCGAGCATCGACGCGCTGCCCGTGACGACGGCGGCGACGGTCTTGGCCACCGCGATCAGGGCGTTGGCACCGAGTGCGACGACGACTGTCAGAAAACTCTCGTCGCCCGAACCACTCATCCCTTCAACACTAGAGCCCGTCAGTAGGCGTCGCCGGGTTGAACGACGCGGACCGGTCCACGTCGCGGCGCCGGGGGCTGCGGCTCCTGCACCCACTGGGCGCCGCTGGCCGCCATGAGCCGGCCGATCTCGTCGATGTGCATGTCCGCCAAGTCCCACACGTCGGGCACCAACTCGCGGTCGACGATGAAGCCGAAGTCCAGGCGATCCAGATAGCTCACGACGGTGATGTTGAGTCCCTGTCCTTCGGTGACGATCGAGACCGGGAACTGATTGACCAGCTGTGCCCCCGCGAAGTACAGCGGCTTGCGCGGACCGGGCACATTCGAGATCACCAGGTTGAAGGGCGTGGCCGCGATGCGGTGTGCCAGCCCGAAGCGGGACGCCAGCCGCATCGCGGATGTCGAGAGCACCGGAGCCGACACCTGCGCCATGTCACCGAGTTGACTGGCGGGCACCAGATTCAGCAGGCGCTTCGCGTCGAGCATCGCCGCGCGGCAGCGGGCCACGCGCTCGAGTGGGTCGGCGCAGTCGGTCGGCAGTTCGGGGAAGATCGCGGACACCCGGTTGGTCCAGGGGTCCTCTTCGTCGCCGGTGCGGATCGACACCGGCACCATGGCCCGCAGTGGGCCGTCGGGCAGCGCGTCGTGGGCCTGCAGGTAGCTGCGCAGACCGCCGGCGCAGATCGCCATCACGATGTCGTTGACCGTGCCGCCCGTCGCGGTCTTGAGCTGCTTGACGTTCTCCAGCGACGCGGTGCGCATTGCGAACCGACGATGCCCGGTGATGGGCTTGTTCCACGGGGTGGGCGGCGCGGCCGAGGTGGGTAGCGGAATCCTCGGGCCGTCTTCTTTACCAAGGCGCGCAATGGCTTTGATGGCCGATCCGGCCTTGCTGGCGGCGCTGCCGATACTGTCGATGCCCGCGGCGTCGGCGAGCTGGCCGACCAGCCGGGTCTGGAACCGCAGCGCCTTGACCGGATGGCCCGCCAGGTTGATGACGGCCCTGCGCAGCAGGTCGATGTCGCTGGGCAGGGATTCGGGTTCCCAGGCCGGGCCGGGGCCGGGCGGTGTGGCGTCCGGTTCGGTGTCGGTCAGGATGTTGAGCATCAGCTGTCCGGCGGCCCCGTCGATGGTGGCGTGGTGGTACTTGGTCAGCATCGCCCAGTTGCCGTTGTCCAGGCCGTCGATGACGTAGACCTCCCACAGCGGCCGGCTCCGGTCCATCGGGCGGCCGACGATGCGGGACACCTGGTCGGCCAGCTGGTCGACCATTCCCGGCCGGGCCAAATGGATTTCGCGGATGTGGAAGTCGAGGTCGAAGTTCGGGTCGTCGACCCAGTACGGGTGGTCGAGACCCAGCGGCACCTCGACGAGTCGCCGGCGCAACGGTTCGAGTTCACCGATGAGTGAGGCGTACTTCGCATGGACGGCACTGTACGGATCGAACTCCTCGCTGGGCCGCTCGAAGATCATCAGCCCGGTGACGTGACCGAATGTCGTCGGCGTCTCCAGGTAGAGGAAAGTGGCGTCCATGCCGCTGAGCTGCTTCACGAGTGTTCTTCTCCTAGATGGTTTTTGACGCTCAGCTGGTGAGCAGGCCACCCTCGACGGGCAGGGTGATTCCGGTGACGTAGCTGCTGGCATCGCTGGCCAGGAAGATCAGCGCGGCACTGAGTTCCTCTGTGCGCCCGAGCCTTCCGGCCAGGGTTCGGGGCAGGACGGTGCTCTCGAAGTAGCCGTCCGCGTACTGCTCGGTCATCTCGGAGGCGAAGAATCCGGGCGCCAGGGCGTTGACGCGGATGCCCTTGCGTCCCGTCCACTGCTGGGCGAGGTCCCGGGTCAGACCGATCAGGCCCGCCTTCGATGACGCGTACGCCGCCTGCGGGAGGCCGGCGGTGGTCAGGCCGAGGATGCTGCTCACGTTGGTGATCGAACTGCCCGGCTGCATGTGGGCGGCGCACGCCTGCGCCATCCAGTAACACCCGTTCAGGTTCAGGTCGATGACGGACCGGAACTGCTCGGGCGTCTCGCGCGTCGCCGGGACGGCCGTGCCCACTCCCGCATTGTTCACCAGAATGTCGACGCGCCCGAAGGAATCGACAGCAGCCTGCACGAGCGCCTTGCAGTCGTCGGGGTTGGTGACGTCGGTGCGTACGGCGACGGCCTTGCGACCTGCCGCTTCGACGAGCGCCTTGGTCTCGGCCAGCCGGTCTTCACGCCGCGCACCGAGTACGACGTCGGCGCCGGCCTGGGCCAGTGCCTGCGCAAACCCGACCCCGAGGCCACTCGAGGCGCCGGTGACGACCGCGACGCGGCCATCGAGACGGAAGAGATCAAGGATCGAAGATGCGTCGCTCTGGGTCACTCGTGCATCATATCCAGATATGTTGCACACTCGAGACTGATCGAGATATATCTCACTCAGACATCAGCCGCTACCATGATGCGGAGGCCGCGGGATGAACAGGAGGTGCGCCATCAGCGAGACACCGCTGGGACGCATGCTGGCGTCGACCGACAGGCGACCCGACCCGCTCGAGGCGTTCCGCATCGCGCGCCGCTGGTTCCTCGAGGGTCGCCGCATCGAAATGCAGGAACTGGCAACCGAACTCGGCATCAACCGGGCGACGCTGTTCCGCTGGTTCGGCGGGCGCGACGAACTGCTGGCCGAAATCCTGTGGTCACTGGCCGAGCCGACGCTCAAGGCCTCGATCGAGTCGTCCCCCGGCCACGGCGCCGCACACATCGCACGGGCCGTCGGCCACTACGCCACGGTGATCGATGAAGCCGGCTTCTTCCAGGCGTTCCTGCGCCGCGAACCCGAACGCGCCCTGCGGATTCTGGCCACGCGCGCCGGGACCTTGCAGGGCCGGCTCGTCGCCGCGATCGAAGACCTACTCAACGATGAGATCGCCGCGGGTCAACTGGATGCGCCATTGCCCCCGCGCGACCTGGCGTTCCTCATCGTCCGGATCGTGGAGTCGTTCCTCTACGCCGACATCATCACCGGCGAACCGCTGGAGGTCGGCAAGGCCGAGCAGGCCATCGGCGCGCTGCTGGGGCACCGGCCCGGATAGTCAGCGCCCCACCCCGGGCGGAGCCGGCATGACCGGCACCGGTGGCGGAATCGTCACGCTGGGCGGCTCGGTGACCGTCACGGTGCTGGTGCTCGTGCTGGCGCGCGTCGACGGCGTCGTCGGCGGTGTCGACGGACCGACCGGATAGCCCGGGATGATCTCCGTCGAGGTCACCGTCGTGCTCGTGCTGGAGGTGGGCTTCGACGGCGGCGGCGATTCATTCGAACAGGCACTGGCGCCGAGAGCAGCTGCGGCTACGGCCATGACGACGATGGACTTCAACATGGTTCCCGAATGCCCAGCTGCCCGAACCGGTAAACCCGCGAGACGCAAACTGCCCCTCTCCCAAAGGGAAAGGGGCAGTTTCGGCGTGCCTGGTATCAGAGGCGCTCGATGATGGTGACGTTGGCGGTGCCGCCGCCTTCGCACATCGTCTGCAGGCCATAGCGGCCGCCCGTGCGCTCCAGTTCGTTCAGCATGGTGGCGAACAGCTTGGCACCGGTGGCGCCGAGCGGGTGGCCCAGCGCGATGCCGCCGCCGTTGGGGTTGACCTTTGACAGATCGGCCTTGAGGTCCTTGGCCCACGCCAGGACGACGGGCGCGAACGCCTCGTTGATCTCCACCACGTCGATGTCGTCGATGCTCAGGCCGGTCTTCTCCAGCGCGTACTTGGCCGCGGGGATGGGGCCGGTCAGCATCTTCACCGGGTCGTCACCACGGCAGCTGATGTGGTGGATACGGGCGCGCGGCTTGAGTCCGTGGGCCTTGACTGCGGCCTCGGAGGCCAGCAGCGTCGCCGACGCCGCGTCCGAGATCTGGCTCGCCAGCGCGGCGGTCAGGCGACCACCCTCGACCAACGGCTTCAGCGAGGCCAGCTTTTCCCGGGTGCTCTCACGCGGGCCTTCGTCGACCTTGAAGTCGCCGACGGGGATGATCTCGTTGTCGAAGCGGCCCTCACGGATCGCGGTGAACGCCCGCTGGTGGCTGTTGAACGCGAACTCTTCCATCTCGTCACGGGAGATGTCCCACTGCTCGGCGATCATCTCGGCGCCACGGAACTGCGAAATCTCCTGGTCGCCATAGCGTTCCACCCAGCGCTTCGACTCGTTGGTCGGCGAGGTGAAGCCGAACTGCTCGCCGACGATCATGGCCGAGCTGATCGGAATCTGGCTCATGTTCTGGATGCCGGCGGCGAGGATCAGGTCGGCGGTGCCGGACATGATCGCCTGGGCCCCAAAGGAAATGGCCTGCTGTGAGGAACCGCACTGCCGGTCGACGGTGGTGCCGGGGACAGCCTCGTCGTAGCCGGCGGCGAGCCACGTCAGGCGACCGATGTTGCCGGCCTGGCCACCGATGGCGTCGACGCAACCGACGATGACGTCGTCGAACGCAGCGGGGTCGATGTCGTTGCGCGCGAAAATCCCGCGGTACGCCTCCACACCGAGGTCGATCGGGTGGTAGCCGGCGAGGGCACCGCCCTTCTTGCCGACGGCGGTGCGCACAGCGTCGATGACGTACGCCTCAGATGCGGCCATTTCTCATCTCCTTCGTTGGGTGAAACTCATTTGGCGGCAAGGCGTTACGGAGCTACCGCGACGCCGCCGAGCACGATGGTCAGGTAGTGCTGCCCGACGTCTTCCGCGGTCAACTTGCCGCCCGGCTGGTACCAGCGCACCGACACCCAGGTGGTGTCACGGATGAAGCGGTACACCAGGTCGACATTGAGGTCGGACCGGAAAACGCCTTCTGCCATTCCCTGCTTCAGGACGTCGACCCACATCTTGCGCTGCTGGCGATTGCGCTCATCGACGAAAGCGAACTGCGGCAGGATCCCGAGCCGCTTCGCCTCGTCCTGATAGATGACGACCTGCGCATGCCGGTGCTCGATGGCGTCGAATGACGCCATGAACAGACCCTTGAAACGCGCCAGTGGATCGGGCTCGGTAGCGATGATCTGCTCGTACCGGGTGAACAGCCAATCGAGGAAGTCCCGCATGACCTCTTCGACCATCTGTTCCTTCGATTTGAAGTGATGGTAGAGACTGCCTGACAGGATTCCTGCCGAGTCTGCGATGTCCCGGACGGTGGTTGCCTTCAGCCCACGCTCAGCGAACATCGCCGCGGCGAGCTGAAGAAGCTCGTCGCGCCTGGTCGCGGGTTGGCTGGGCGGTGGTGACGCCATCGACACAGCATAGCAACCAAGCGCTTGTTAGGTCGATTTTGGTGGCTAGTGACTGTTACCACTGCGCATTTCCCCGCCGAAACTGAGCTTGTGTGCCAAGAATCGGCGATTTTTCGCACACAAGCTCAGGTTCGACGGCCCGCTAGTAGCGAGATGACCAGTACTGATCGCAATAGTCGGGTAACTCCGTTCCCACCGGCCGGTCCGCGTTCGAGCGGGACAGGTTGAACAGGTACCACGGGTCGTCATGCGGGTAGTTCGAGCGGACGCACGCGCGGACACGCTCAGGTAGCCGATGCAGTGCCGGGTCAATGTCCGACGACAGCCGCGACAGATACTCGGCGTCGAATTGGCCGGTCTGCTCGAAGCGGTCGATGTTGCGATCAGCGACGAGGCGCTCCGGATTCAGCGCAGCCAGTCCAAGCAGTGCCACCACTCCGGCCGCCAACACTGCGTGCGGCAGCCAGCGCCCCGACATCCGCACCCCCGCCACCGCGACGAGCAGGAACACCGCACCCAACCACAGTTCGATGGTGATCACCATCAGCCGGTCCGTGCTGAAGCCGTACGCCTGCTGATAGAGCCACATGCGGTGGATCGCAGAGATGACGACGACAACCGAAGTCGCGCAGAGGATTCCGGCCAGCACTCGGAGTACATGGCGGTCACCCGCAGTGACACGCCCCGCCACCCGGATCACGCCGCTCAGCACCAACAGCGTCAGCGCCGACACCCACAACAACTGCCAGAAGCCCTGCCGGGCGTACTCGGCGTACGTCAGCCCCTCGGTTTCCAGAACGTGGGTATGACCGCCGAACAGCACCGCCGCCTGCACCGCGACGAACGCGATGAACAGCGCATCGAGCACCCCCAGCGGGACGGCCCACTCCCAGCGCGGCACCGGCTTCATCGGCTTGGGCGCGAGGACATCCAGCCGCGGCGCGAACCGGGTCAGGTAGGCACCACCGAGGACGAACGCCGCGACCATGCCGAAGACGACGACGCGGGCGACGACGTCGACACCGTCGAACCGCGGGACCAGCTTGCCCACCAGATGCGCAAAAGCCGCGTCCGCGGAGGCAAATAACCCACCGAACACCAAGGTCAGCAGCACTGTGAGACCGCCGACAACGGCAACGCGAACCGGGTTTGCGATACCCACCCGACCGGACAATCCACGCCGCGTCCAACCGAGGACACGGGCCGGCAGCGCCCACGCCAGGAACGGCGCGGTCAGGACCGCGGTCCAGGTACGTCCGCCGAACAGCGTGCACCACCCGACGATCCAGGCCGCCATGATGCACAGCACGCCCAGCCAGTCGGCGGCGAGTAAGGCGGGAACTGCCAGCAGCGCCAACGTCAGTGCGATACCGGCCCATTCGGTGCGCGTCGGCCGGCGCTCGGCGGTGCCGTAGACGACGGCGAAGACCATCACCCCGACGGCCAGGTAGCCGACGCTCAAAGACGACGGCCGCCACAGCGCAGTACCGAGCAGACCGGCCACCACGGCGAGCATCACCACCCGGTGTGGCGCTGTCGCCAGCGGACTGATCGGCCACACCCGTCGCGGCAACATCGTCCAACCGGGCTCACCGCGGCGCGGCAGTGCCGGCCCGATCAGCGGAGGGACCATCGGCGGCCCTGTATATCCCATCAACATCGTCATGCGGACCGCTCCTCTGATTCCGGAATGCTCACCCTGAAGCGGCATCGGGACTTGACCCCGTGTGTTGGACACGCTGAATCCCGCAAGGTTGGCGGGGGAAGCGAGATGATCCACCACGATGGCAAGGAAAAATTACCCTGACGAGTTCAAACGGGACGCGGTAGCGCTGTACCGAGACACCGAGGGCGCCACGATCACGCAGATCGCCGACGAACTCGGCATCTCCGGTGTGACGCTCTCAGCGTGGTGCAAAGCCGCCGGGGTGCCGATCAGGCACCGCAACCCCACCGCAGCAGCACAGCCGAGCCCCGGCGTTGAGACCCCAGAGCAGGAGCTGGCCCGGCTACGGGCCGAGAACAAGGCGTTACGCGCCACGGAGGCTCGGTTGTCTACCGAGCGTGACATTCTGCGGTCGGCGGCCAAGTATTTCGCCGGGGAGACGAACTGGTGAGCCGCTTCCAGTTCGTCGCCGACCACCTGCACACCTTCGAGGTGAAGTGGCTGTGCGCAGTCGTCGAGGTTGCGCGTTCATCGTTCTACGCCTGGTTGGCCGCTGCCGACGGACGCGCCGCCCGCCAGGCCGCTGACAAGGCGCTGGCCGCGCGTATCCGCACCGTGCACGATGAGGACAACACCTACGGGGCGCCGCGGATCACCGCTGAACTCAACGACGGTGCACCCGACGGTGAGCGGGTCAACCACAAGCGGGTGGCCCGGGTCATGCGCAGTGCCGGGATCGCCGGCTACCGCCGCCGGCGACGGGTGAAGACCACCACGCCGGATCCGGCCAAACAGAAAGTCCCGGACCTGCTCAACCGGGACTTCACCGCCGCGGCACCCAACGTCAAGTACGTCGGCGACATCACCTACCTGCCATTGGCAAGCGGTTCGAATCTGTATCTGGCGACCGTGATCGACTGCTTCTCCGGACGGGTGGCGGGTGGGCGATCGCCGAGCACATGCGCACCGAACTGGTCGAAGATGCCCTCAAAGCCGCTGCGGCTGCGCGGCTCCCTGACCGGTGCAGTGTTCCACACAGATCACGGAAGTCAGTACACCTCAAGGGATTTCGCGAACCTCTGCCGTGACTTGGAGGTCACCCAGTCTATGGGTGGCGTCGGGTCAAGTGCCGATAACGCGCTGGCCGAATCGTTCAACGCCGCCCTCAAACGCGAGATCCTGCAGGACCGCAGCCACTGGCCCGACGCTGCTACCTGCCGCCGCGAAGTGTTCCGCTGGCTGGCTCGCTACAACACCAAACGACGGCACTCCCGGTGCCGCTATTCCAGCCCTGCGACCTACGAAAGGACCCTAACACCGGCTACGCTGCCAGTAGCCGCGTAACCACAAATCCCGTGTCCACTACATGGGGGCAAGGCCCATCCCACCGTCGTCTCCACCACATCGATGACCCCGCCGTGCAATTCGACGGCCCAGCGGGCGATCGCCAGCCCCAGACCGGTGCCGCCATCAGATGTGGCGCCGCGGGTGAACCGTTCGAACACCCGCTCACGCTCTGCCGGCGCGATACCCGGACCTTGATCGGCCACCTCGAGCCGCAATCCCCCCGCATCGCGCGTCGCCCGCACCGTCACGCTGCTGCCGGGCGGGCTGTGCCGAATCGCGTTGTCCACCAGATTGACCACCACCTGCCGTAGCCGCGCCGGATCGGCCAGCGCCGTCAAACCGGGTGGTGACACCTCGACCGCGACCGACACGTCATCGGCGGAAACAGAGACGTGCTCGACGGCGGCACGCAGGAAGGCCTCGACGTCGAACCGGTTGATCCGTAAAGGAATTGCCCCGCCTTCGAGGCGCGACAGGTCCAGCAGATCGGTGACCAACTCACCGAGCCGTTCGGTCTGCGACAGCGCCAACCGCATCGTCTGCGCGTCCGGCTCGACGACACCGTCGACCACGTTCTCCAGGACGGCCTGCAATGCGGTGATGGGCGTGCGCAATTCATGGGACACGTTGCCGATCAGCCCGCGCCGGTACTCGTCGGCGGCGCCGAGATCGGCTGCCATCTGATTGAATGCCGTTGCGAGTTGGCCGACTTCATCACGCGACGTGGCGCGGACCCGAATGCTGTAGTCGCCCTTGGCCATCGCGCGGGCCGCGGCGGTCATCTGCCGCAAGGGAGACGTCATGCCGTGGGCCATGAACTGGGTGAAGAGCAGTGAGGTCAGCAGAGCGGACAGCAGCGCGTATCGGAACTGCCAGCTCGCGCCGATCCAGAAGGTGAACGACGCCAACAGGATTGCTCCGCCGACCAGCAGTCCCATCTTGATCTTGAAGGACGCGAACGGATCCAGCGGCCGGGGCAGCCGGTCCCATAGTTCGCCGAAGGTGCTCACCGTGGTACCTCTAGGGCATAGCCGACCCCATGCACGGTCCGGATGAGCTCGGCACCGAGCTTGCGGCGCAACGCCTTCACGTGGCTGTCGACCGTGCGCGTCTCGGCGCCCGACCCCCAGCCCCAGACGTGCTCCAGCAGCGTCTCGCGGTCCACCGCGGCTCTGGGACGACCGGCGAGGAAGGCCAGTAGATCGAATTCTGTTCGGGTGAGGTGGATTTCGATATCACCCTGGTGCACCCGGCGTTCGGCGAGGTCGATGCGGTACTCCCCCACCGACAGCGGCTGGTCCCCGGCCGCCCGGTCCACCCGACGCAGCAACACCCGCACCCGCGCAACCAACTCGCGCATGCTGAACGGTTTGGTGAGATAGTCGTCGGCCCCGATCCCCAGACCGATCAGCATGTCGGTCTCGTCGGTGCGGGCGGTCAACATCAGCACCGGCACCGGACGCTCGGCCTGGATGCGCCGGCAGACTTCCAACCCGTCGAAGCCGGGCAGCATGACGTCCAGCACCACCAGGTCGGGCTGTGTCGCTGCCGCCGCGGCCACTGCCGAAGGCCCGTCGACGGCCGTCTCCACCTGGAACGACTCGGCCCGCAGGCGGGTGGCGACCGAGGACAAGATCGTCGGCTCGTCGTCGACCACCAGGATTCGCTTCACGCTTTCCGACTGTAAGCGCGGTTTGTGGGGCTTACCGGCAGTGATTGTGAAGAAACTGTGGAGACTTACGGAGATGGCCGCCAACTACGATTGTGGCCGTGAAGGAAAGTCGCGTACCGCGTTCCACTGTCAGATTGTCGCTGGCTGTGCTGGTTTTGGCCGTCACCGCATGCCTTACGGGCTGTGGTCAGACGGGCGGAAAGGCGGTTCCGGCAGCATCAACTTCAGCCTCATCCACGTCGGTGTCGCCGACACCAACCACATCGTCAGCAGCCCCGTCACCGTCGGTCGCGCCGGCGTCGTCACCACTCGAATCCGAGAAGGGATTCGTGTTTATCACTGCTGCATGCGGCGGTCCGGCGGTGATCAACTTGCACCAAACGAGCGAGATCCTCAGTCGTGCCAAGGAGTGGGCTATGTGTATGGGGCAGCCCGGATCACCATCTACATACGTCGCCGTATACGCCACGCCGACTGACCTGGCCGTCGACACACCTCATCTCGAGGGCAGGTATCGATATGCGACCCACACCGATGAGACTGGAATGGCATGGTTGTTTCTCGTGGAAGGCACGGACGCGTCAACCCTGCGCCCGCTCGAACGACACGGCTTCACACTGCAATGACCGCGACAAACTTCCGCATATGACCCCTACGAGGAGGCGGTAACCTGTCTATAGACAGGTCAGGGGGGCTATAGACAGGTCAGGGGGACCGATGTACGTTGATTCCGATCTGCTGCGGATGGGCGCAGCCTTCGCCCAGAGCGCCGGCGCTATCGCGCATGAAGGGGCGGGCCGTTTTGCTGATGCCTCGATATCAGCGGGCATCTTCGGGGATTTCGATGACGCCCACGACTTCCACCGATCACTCGTCGACTGCCACGAAACGCATACGACCACGCTGAGTGGTTTCCGTACAGTTCTGGATTCGCTGGCGGAACGCACCAACTCGGCCGCAACGATTTTTGAGGTTCAGGATGCAGCGGGGGCAGGCTCGATCAATACGGCAGCCGATTCGATCTAGCCCGCATGTCGATTGAGCTAAAACATCTCAGCATCCAAGAATTGGTCAGTGCCGCCGGCGGTGACCCATGGCAAATGGACAGTGCCATCCAAAGCGGCGCGCCCGGTGAAATTGACGAGTTGGCAACCGCATTCAGAAATGCGAGTGGATGCATTACCGAGACCGAACATGATTTCACTATCGCCAAACAGCGCTTCGGATCAGCGTGGGACCGCCAGGACGGTGGCGGTCACCCGATCAACGACGCCGCCGAAGTAGTTCGCGTTACGGATAGTCTCCACCTCAGCAAATTGCAGATCTCTAAGCTCGCGGTCAGCCTTGAGAGCATTGCTGCCGCACTAGCGCAGTCCCAGCGCAGCTCCGCCACCTCGATATCTCTCTTGGAAGGCGCACTGAAGTCCTATGACCTTCAGATCGATGCGCGGATTGAGGAAGCGTCCAGGACAGGCAAGAACGCGGAGTGGGAGGATCTCAAGCGTGCGGCGGAAAGTCGCACTCGGACCGCAGTCGACGAAGCCAAGGCAATCCGTACGGCCTACACGGACGAACTCAGCAAGGCCCGGACCGCGATGGTCGCCGAAGGCTACGCAGCCGATCCCACTACGGGAGCCGATGGCATCGGCACTGCGCCCGCGCAATCAGCGCCCGATAAGTACGGTGCCAGCCAACGTGCTGCCGACGAAGCTCTCGTAAATGCGCCCGGAGCGTGGACACCTGAAAAGCAGGCAGCGTCAAACCGACTGCGCGACTTTGCAACCGCCACCAATCCAAACGCCATGGCGTGTTCCCTGTGAATGAGTCCAGCGTGTTTTAGAGTCCCGTGGCCCGGTTTCGGGCCGAGAAGGGACGATGAGATACATGGCTGGACGCAAGCGGCATTCCGCGGAGGACATCGTGCGCAAGTTGCGCCGCGCGGACGAGTTGGCTGCCGAGGGCAAGACTGGCGAGGAGATCGCCGCCGAGCTGGGCGTATCGCCGGCGACGTTGTACAACTGGCGCCGCGCCTACGGCGGGATGGACACCGACGCCGCCCGCGAGCTCAAGGAGCTGCGCGAGCAGAACGCCCGCCTCAAGCGGCTGTTGGCCGAGGCTGAGCTGGAGAAGGACGCGTTGCGGGAGGTTGCGAAGGGAAAATTCTGAGCCCAGCTGCCAAGCGCCGCGCCGTGGACATGCTCAAGGACACCTTGAGCATGTCGGAACGGTTGGCGTGCAAGGCCGTTGGGCTGGCCCGCTCCACTTACAGAAACCTGCCGATGGCGCTGACCCCGTCCGATCCGGACGCCGATATGCGGGTTTGGTTGCGCTCGTACGCCACCAAACACCCGTGTCATGGGTTCCGGCGTGCCTGGGCGGCGTTGCGGTACGACGAGCGCCGTGAGGTGAACAAGAAGAAGATCCACCGGCTTTGGCGCGAGGAAGGTCTGCAGGTGAAGGTCACCTCGCCGCGCAAGCGGTCGGGGGTGTCATCGTGCCCACCGGAGGTCATCGCGGATGCGCCGAAGGTGGTGTGGGCCATCGATTTTCAGTTCGACTCCACCGTCGACGGCAAGGCCATCAAGATCGCGTCGATGCTTGACGAGCACACCCGTGAGTCGCTGCTGAACATCGTCGAGCGGTCGATCACCGCGCAGCGACTGGTGGCCGAGTTGGAGAAGGTGTTCGCCGCGGCCGGCGGGCCGCCGATGGTGTTGCGGATGGACAACGGCCCTGAGTTCATTTCGGCTGCGCTGCAACAGTTTTGCGACGGCAAGGTCGGGTTGTCCTACATCCCGCCGGGCACGCCGTGGAACAACGGCTACATCGAATCGTTCAACAACCGACTACGCAAGGAGTGCCTCAACCGCAATCACTGGAACACCCTGATGGAGGCCCGAGTGGTGATCGGGGACTTCAAGGCTGACCACAACCTGCGGCACCGGCACTCGGCGCTGGGCTACCGAACACCCGCCGAGTACGCTGCCGTCTGTACGTGCAGTCACACCCCGATGGCCTGCGAAATCAACTGAATCTGGATCAACAAACCCGACTCTAATTCCGGGTGGACTCAGAATCGGGGACTCGCCAGCCACACCGGAAGCGAAGCGCTACGCGAGCGAACGACTCGACGATTTCACGACGGCCCAATCCGTGGGCCCATTGCCTACCGATCCGGTACTGGGCGGCGACGCTCGCACGCGCGCTCGCGCTCGTTTGGAATTGCAGTCGAAACTGGAGCACGGTGTACTCGACAAGCCTGGTCTGACACCAGATCAAGCGACGGCGGCCTTAGCCTCGATCCGTGGACTGACTGATTCTGTGAGGACTTTTCGGTTCTGGTCGGGATCATTTTGCTGTGGGCGGCAGTTAGCTGCTGGTCTGCCCAGCTTTTCCTGTGGTGTCCTCGGGTTGGGCCTTGCGGCGGTGGTCAGGATGTCACGGTTTGTGGGGGTGGGCGTCCGATCGTGTTGTGCCACAGTGCAAGCCAGTGTCGGGCCCAGGGCCAGTGGGCGGGTAGGTGCAGGACTGCTCGGCGTTGTGGTCGGGCCAGTCGGGCCGCGATGTTGACGATGCGCCGTCGCAGGGTGGCACCGCGGGCAACGGCGTGAGAGCCTCCGGCCAGGACGCCGGTGGCGCGCAGCAGGTTGTGGGCGATGGCCGCGCAGAGGATCCAGGCGGAGTTGGCGCCGAACCGCCCCGAGGGCATGTGGGCCAGGGGTCCGTCGATCAGGTCGGCGAACACGGTTTCGATGATCGCGTGGCGACGGTGGGTGATGTCGGCTTGATCGACCGGTAGGTCGATGTCGGTGAAGAACGGGTGATACCGCCACACCGGAAACAGCCCATCGGCCATGCGCGCATCTTTGACCCGGCGTACCACCAGTCGTGCGGTGATCGGGGTCTTCGTGGAAGTGAAAGCGGTGTAGGTAGTTTCGGCGACTTCAGCATCAGAAATCCACGCGCCGGTATCGGGATCGCGCACTGCACCGGGATAGTTCACCGGTACCCACGCGTCCTGGTCGATCTGCTCGATCGCGGCGGTCAGCGCCGCGGTCTTGGTCAACACGAGCGAGAACCGGGCCCCGGCACGGCGGCACGCGGACACCACCGCGCTGTTGCCATAGGCCGAGTCGCCGCGCACCAGGATCTGACCAGTGACGCCGGCGGCACGGGCGGTAGCCACCGCTTGCGCGATCATCCGGGCCGCTCCCTTGCCGGAGTTGGCCTTGCCCGAGCGCAACCGCGCTCCGGCGATCACCGGGGCGCTGTGTTCGGTGCTGATCGTGGTCACCAGCGAGAGACCTTTGCGCAGGATCTGGCGGCCGGCGATCTTGGTGTGCCCGTAGCTCGCGCCCTGTTTGGCGTGTCCGTAGACCGGGCGCAGCAGCGAATCGATATCGATGAACGCACGCTGATCGGCGCCGGGCAGCAACAGCACGCGTTCACACAGGGCACCCAGATGTGCACCCAGAACTGACTCCAGTTGACGGGCATGCCCGAAGGTGAACTCCCGCAACAGGGTTCCGATCGTCGAAGGCGCATACACCCCGTCGAAGAGTGTTTTCATTCCACCGCTGCGGACCACGTCGAGGTCATCGATACTGTCCGCGCCGACGCACATGCCGGCGATCACCGTCGCCAGCTTCGGTGACGGGTTGGCCGCCCCGGACTTGATCCGCTCGCTGGTGAAACGAATCTTGTGCTCCAACAACGCCGAAAGGCGACTCTGCTCTGCCAACGTCATCACCGGCACCAGGCCCGCGCACGACACGAGATGCTCATCATCAAAGACCGCCGACGACGCGGTGAACCTGTGGGACACTTGCACTGGAAGTGCCTTTCCGAGTTGTGCCGATAAGTGCGTAGAGAACACTCATCATCCCAGCTCAGAAGGCACTTTCCTCGTTACGACACCCGACCAAACAGTCAGTTCATCGGTGGATCGAGGCTTAGACCAATCCGAGGCGCAGGCCCGCACCATGGTGATCGCCCGAGTGCAGGAGCAACTTCAACAGGCAGGCATGTCACCACAAGGGGCAGCCCAAGCTGCTGCGGGCATGTCGCATGGCCAGATTCCAAAGGAGCTAGTCGAGGGCGCATCAATGGCTGGGAAAGGTCTCTCTGGCGCCGAAATATCTGTGGCCCAGACGGCCGATTCAATGCGACCTGGCCACCCCTGGAACCAGTCAAGCCAGATATACAGCGCAGCCGATATCGAGGCACTCGAGAAGATCGGCGGCAAGCTAGGCGTTGCTGGAAACCTCGTGGATCTCGGAGTCGGACTATATGAATGGCAACACGGCATGCCTGCGGGTCAAGTCCTCACCAAAACCGCTGGCGGTATGGGGACTGCGTGGGCCGCTGGCGAACTTGGGGCCTGGCTCGGCGCGCCTGCCGGCCCAGTTGGGGCTTTTGCCGGCGGATTAGTTTTCGGCACGATAGGCGCTTACTACGGGGAAAAGTGGACTAGTGACATCTACAAATCGATAATGGGGTAGCCATGGGCAACTGGATATTGGCCCCCGCCTTCTTCGGGCTCGCAATGATGGCGCTCGCTGCGTTCCGGGATGACCTCGACGCATCCGGCCGAATTTTCTGGGCTGGCGCAACGATCACAACGATCACAACTTTCTTCATCGGCCTTCCGCGCGGCTTGGGGCCAGCAGCGGGCGGCAGCGTATGCGCAATTGCGGCCATCACCTTCACTGCATATCGCTATACGTCGTTCCTCAACATCGGCGGCAAGCCGCGTACCTTCTACAGTGACCACATCCAACCATACGGCGGCCGCGTAACCACCAAAAAAGCTTGGTGGCAACTGTTGTTCGCGATCGCCATATTCATGTACCCAGTGTTCGCGCTAATGACGGGAAAGGGCGGCCTATGCCAAACTGCCGTTTCCGCATTCGTGGCGATAGTGGCTGGTGTCGGGTTCGGCTACCGTGATCAACTCCTCCACAATCCGGTGGCCGCCGGCCAACGCGTCCAGTTCGTACTCGTTTCGATCGTGACCTTCGGGCTATTCCCCGCGAGTTACCTGGCGATGTACTTCGGGCGTCGGCACTGGATCACAAAAACTGAAGCGTACGAGCAGCATTCGCGTGCCCGCGAACGCCATGAGCAGACGTAAAACTATCGAATTCGCGTCGAAATCGACAGTTTTACGTCCGCTCGCGGAGGAAACTTAAGCCCGCTGGCTGGGCGCCGAGATAATCTCGCCGGTCAGGTAGCTGGAGTAGTCGCTGGCCAGGAATGCGATGGTCGACGCGACCTCCCACGGCTCGGTGGCGATGATTTCTTCGTACCGGCTGAACAACCGATCAAGGAAGTCCCGCGTGACCTCCTCGACCATCTGTTCGTTCGATTTGAACTGCTGGTAGCGACTGCCTGACAGGATTCCTGCCGAGTCTGCGATGTCCCGGACAGTGGTTGCCTTCAGCCCACGCTCAGCGAACATCGCCGCGGCGAGCTGAAGTAGCTCGTCGCGCCTGCTCGCGGGTTGACTGGCGATGGAGACGCCATCTCGACAGCATGGAAACCAAGCGCTTGCTAGGGTAGGTCGGGCCGGTGTTGACTTGGCCACTACGTACACAAAGATCGAGTGCTCACAGGGGTCGCGCACGTTGAGGCGATCGCGGCCCTGAGAGCGGGCGAGGTCACACGCGCGGTTCTCGACCGCGACCGATAGATGGGATGCGTAAAGCGTCGGGCGCTTCGATTCGAGCCCTATGCTTGCGCGCAGCACGACTCGAAATGGATGAGTAGCAGGAGATCATGAGCACGACACAGCTTGCCCTGGAGGGCATCCGGGTCATCGACATGACCCGCGTCTTCGCCGGCCCCATCAGCGCGCAGATACTGGGCGACCTCGGCGCTGACGTCATCAAGGTGGAGCGACCGGGCAGCGGTGACGAAGGGCGCGGTTACGGTCTTGCCTCGGTCGAGGGCAAGGATGGCAAGGACCTTCGCCAGTCCGGCTTCTTCACCGCGTCGAACCGCAACAAGCGGTCGATCACGGTCAACCACTCCAAGCCGGAGGGGCAGGACATCCTGCGTGCCCTGGTCAAGACCGCGGACATCCTGATCGAGAATTACAAGGTCGGCGACCTCAAGCGGTTCGGGCTGGACTACGAGAGCCTGAAGGCGATCAATCCCCGCCTCATCTATTGCTCGATCACCGGCTTTGGCCAGACCGGGCCGATGGCGGCGCGCGCGGGCTACGACGGGTTGTTCCAGGCGAGCGGCGGCATGATGGCCGTGACCGGCATCCCCGAAGGCCAACCCGGCGCGGGTCCGGTGAAAGCCGGTCCCAGCCTGGTCGATTTCGTGACCGGCCACAACAGCGCCATCGCGATCCTCGCCGCGCTGAACCATCGCAACAACACCGGCGAGGGCCAGCACATCGACATGGCGCTGCTCGACAGTTCCGTGGCGATGATCTGCCACATCATGCAGGACTATCTGATCAGCGGCGTCCAGGCGGAGCGTCTGGGCAATGGTGGCAACGGCGGCGGACCCGCCGACCTCATCCATGCGCGCGACGGCATGACGTACATTACGGCCGGCAGCGACGCCCACTGGCGGCGCATGGCGGAGTTGATGGGCCGGCCCGAGCTCTACGCCGACCCGCGCTTCGACACCAACGCCAAGCGGGCCAAGATCAATCGCGCGGAGTTGATCGACATCATCAACGTGTGGAGCCGGCAGTTCACGACGGAGGAGCTGCAGGCGAAGTTCGACAGCGTGGGCATCCCGGCCGCGCGCTATAACGATCTAGCAGAGGTCTGGGATGATCCGCAGGTGCAGCATCGGGGCCTGCGCGCCACGACTCCGCACATGTGGGCCGCCGCCGGATCGGTCGACCTGATCGGCAGCCCGCTGGCGGGCATGGGCGCGACGCCTGCGACGATCCGCCTCGCGCCGCCGCTGATCGGCGAGCACACCGCGGAGGTACTGGGCGAACTGGGCTATGACGCGGCGCGGATCGCGAGCTTGCAGGAGCAGGAGATCATCTGATCGGGAGGGTCCGCCACCAGGTCAGGCTCGCGAGATCGCGATCCAGCCACACATGAAAATGCCCGCCTAGTTGCGACAGAGTTGTCGCAACTAGGCGGGCAAATACATATATCCGAACCTCGCGGCCGGATGAAACTACGCCCGCTGGCTCGACACCGAAATGATCTCACCGGTCAGGTAACTGGAGTAGTCACTGGCCAAATACGCGATGGTGGTGGCGATTTCCCACGGTTCGGCGGCACGGCCGAATGCCTCGTCGGAGGACAGCCGGTCCAGCAGCGCGGCATCGGCCGACTTCTCCAGGAACTTGTGCCGCGCGATACTCGGGGACACCGCGTTGATCCGCACCCCGTACTCGACGGCTTCGATTGCGCTGCAACGGGTCAGGGCCATCACCCCGGCCTTGGCGGCGGCGTAGTGCGACTGCGAGTGTTGGGCGCGCCAGCCCAGGACACTGGCGTTGTTGACGATCACACCACCGTGCTCAGCACCGCGGAAGTACCGCAGCGCCGCCCGGGTCGCGCGCATCACCGAGTTCAGCGTGACGTTCAGGACGCGGTCCCACTCGTCGTCGGTCATGTCGACCAGCGGTGTCTCGCCACCGAGGCCGGCGTTGTTGACCAATACGTCCAGGCGGCCCATCTTTTCGACGGCCGCGGTGATCAGGGCGTCGACGGCCTCGGTCGAGGTCACGTCGCAGACGACGGCCTCGACCTTGCCCAGGCCGAGTGCGGCCAGCTGGTCACGCGTTTCGTTGAGGCGACGCTCGTGGTAGTCGGACACCACGACGTCGGCGCCTTCCAACAGCGCCCGACGGGCAGTGGACGAGCCGATGCCGGTGCCGGCGGCTGCCGTCACGAGGACGACCTTGCCCTTCAGCAGGCCGTGGCCTTCAACCTCGGTGGGTGCAACTGAAAGATCCATCAGCCCTTGGCCTCTCGGGGTAGGCCGAGCACACGCTCGGCGATGATGTTGCGCTGAATTTCGTTGGAGCCGCCGTAGATGGTGTCCGAACGGGAGAACAGGTACAGGCGCTGCCACTCGTCGAACTCGCCGCCGGGCAGCGTCAGGCCGGCCATGCCCTGCACGTCCATGGCGATCTCACCGAGCTCGCGATGCCAGTTGGCCCACAACAGCTTTGACACGTTGTCCTGGCCCGGCTGCTCGACGTCCATGGTCGCCATCGCGTAGGACCGCATGGCCTGCAGGCCGGTCCAGGACTCGGCCAGCTTGGTGCGGATCAGCGGATCCTCGATGGCGCCGGTGCGCTTGGCCACGTCGATCAGGCCCTCAAGCTCACGCTTATAACGGATCTGCTGGCCCAGCGTCGAAACACCACGCTCGAAGGTGAGGGTGGCCATCGCCACGCCCCAGCCCTGCCCGGGCTCACCGACCACCAGCGACGCGTCGGTACGGGCGTCGTCGAAGAACACCTCGTTGAACTCGGAGTCACCGGTCAGCTGAACGATCGGACGGATCTCGACGCCCGGCTGGTCCAGCGGCACCAACAGATACGACAGGCCGTGGTGGCGCTTGGAGCCCTTCTCGGAGCGGGCCACCACGAAGCACCACTGCGCCCAGTGCGCCAGTGAGGTCCACACCTTCTGGCCGTTGATCACCCATTCGTCGCCGACCAGTTCAGCCGACGTCGAGACGTTGGCCAGGTCGCTACCGGCGCCGGGCTCGGAGTAACCCTGGGCCCACAGCTCGGTGACATTGAGGATGTTCGGCAGGAAGCGCTTCTTCTGCTCCTCAGTGCCGTACGCGATGAGCGTCGGCCCCAGCAGTTCCTCACCGAGGTGATTGACCTTGTCCGGGGCGTCCGCCTTGGCGTACTCCTCGTAGAAGGCGACGCGGTGCGCGACTGACAGTCCCCGACCGCCGTGCTCCTCCGGCCAGCCCAGGCAGGTCAGGCCTGCCGCGGCCAGGTGCTGGTTCCACGCGCGTCGTTCTTCGTAAGCCTCGTGCTCCCGACCGGGGCCACCAAGGCCTTTCAGAGCTGCGAATTCACCGACGAGGTTGTCGGCAAGCCATTGCCGGACCTCGGCCCGGAACGTCTGGACCTCTATCACCCTTGTAGGCTAACCTACCAAGCACTTGCTTTGTTAGAGGGAGTTCCGATGAGTGGGTCCGACGGCACCCAGCAGCCCGGTCGGCAGACCCCACCGCAGACCTACACAAAAGAACATCTGGCTAACTTCAAGACACCGCGTTCGATGGCGTTCCTCGAGACGCTGCCGCGCAACCCTGGAGGAAAAGTGGTCAAACCTCTGCTCCGGGCGAGCGAAGCGACGGGCAAGACAAACGGAGAGACGAGTCGGTAAATGGATCTGACATTCGACGACGAAACCGAGGAATTCCGGGCCGAGGTCCGCGACTTCCTGGCGGCCAACCGGGACAAGTTCCCCACCAAGTCCTATGACACCCTCGAAGGTTTCGAGCAGCACCGAGTCTGGGACAAGGTGCTTTTCGACGCCGGCCTTTCGGTCATCGCGTGGCCGAAGGAGTACGGCGGCCGCGACGCCACCATGCTGCAGTGGGTCGTGTACGAGGAGGAGTACTTCAAGGCCGGCGCCCCCGGCCGGGCTTCGGCCAACGGCACCGCGATGCTGGCGCCGACGCTGTTCGCGCACGGCACCAAAGAGCAGTTGCAGCGCGTACTGCCGAAAATGGCCTCCGGTGAGGAGATCTGGGCCCAGGCGTGGTCCGAGCCCGAGTCCGGTAGCGACCTGGCCTCCCTGCGTTCGACCGCGACCAAGGTCGAGGGCGGCTGGAAGCTCAACGGCCAGAAGATCTGGAGTTCGCGTGCCCCGTTCGGCGAGCGCGGTTTCGGCCTGTTCCGCTCCGACCCGGAAGCCCAGCGGCACAAGGGCCTGACGTACTTCATGTTCGACCTCAAGGCCGAGGGCATCACGGTCCGCCCCATCGCCCAGCTGGGCGGTGAGACCGGTTTCGGTGAGATCTTCCTCGACGACGTGTTCGTCCCCGACGACGACGTCATCGGTCAGGTGCATGGCGGCTGGACCGCGGCCATGAGCACGTCGAGCAACGAGCGCGGCATGTCGCTGCGCAGCCCGGCCCGCTTCGTCGCCCCGGCCGAACGCCTTGTCGCGCAATGGAAGGTCGACCAGAACCCCGCCTACGCCGAGCGCGTCGCCGACGCCTGGATCAAGGCCCAGGCCTACCGCCTGCACACCTTCGGCACCGTCACCCGCCTGGCCAACGGTGGCGAACTGGGCGCCGAGTCCTCGGTGACCAAGGTGTTCTGGTCCGACCTCGACGTCGCCCTGCACCAGACCGCACTGGACCTGCGCGGCCCCGACGCCGAGCTGTACGACCACTGGACCGAAGGATTGCTGTTCGCCCTCGGCGGCCCGATCTACGCCGGTACCAACGAAATTCAGCGCAACATCATCGCCGAGCGCCTGCTGGGCCTGCCCCGCAAATAAGAGGGATTGTTCACGTGTTCTTTGAATTGGACGAATCGCAGCGTGATTTCGCTGCGAGCATCGACGCCGCGCTGGGCGCGGCAGACGTGCCTGCCGCCGTGCGGGCGTGGGGCGGAGTCGAGAAGGCAGCCGACGCCGCCCCCGGCCGCAAGATCTGGTCGACGCTGGCCGACCTCGGCGTCACCGCACTGAACGTGCCGGAAGAGTTCGACGGCATCGGTGCGCATCCGGTGGATCTGGTTGTCGCCCTTGAGCGTCTGGGCTACTGGGCCGTCCCGGGCCCGGTCACCGAATCCATCGCGGTGGCCCCGGTGTTGCTGGCGGCAGACAAGCGTTCGGAAGGCCTGGCCTCGGGCGAGCTCATCGCCACCGTCGCTCTGTCGCCGCTGGCCCCGCGGGCCGTCGACGCCGACACCGCCGGTCTGATCCTGCTGGCCGGGGACGGTCAGGTGCAGGACGCCACCATCGGCGCAGAGCACCAGTCCGTCGACCCGGCCCGTCACCTGTTCGACGTGACCGCCACCAGCGAAGCCCAAACCGCGGACACCGCAAAGGCTTTCGAGTTCGGCGCGCTGGCCACCGCCGCGCAACTGGTGGGCGCAGGCCAGGCGATGCTCGACATGGCTGTCGAGTACGCCAAGCAGCGCACGCAGTTCGGCACCGTGATCGGGTCGTACCAGGCCATCAAGCACAAGCTGGCCGACGTGCACATCGCCGTCGAGCTGGCCCGCCCGCTGGCCTACGGCGCGGCCCTGGCCCTCGCCGACGGGTCGCCCACGCTGGCCCGCGATGTCAGCGCCGCCAAGGTCGCGGCCAACGAAGCCGCGCTGCTGGCCGCCCGGTCGTCGCTGCAGACGCACGGCGCCATCGGTTTCACGCAGGAACACGACCTGTCCCTGTTGCTGCTGCGCACGCAGGCGCTGCGCTCGGCGTGGGGCGACTCGACGTGGCACCGGACCCGCGTACTGGAAGGGCTGTGACAATGAGCGAAGAACGGGAGATGTTGCGCGCCACCGTCGCGGCGCTGGTCGAGAAGCACGCGAGCCCTGAGGCCGTCCGGGCTGCCATCGAGTCCGAGAAGGGCTACGACGAGAAGCTCTGGCGGATGTTGTGCGAGCAGGTCGGCGCCGCGGCGCTGGTCGTGCCCGAGGAGCTCGGCGGCGCCGGCGGCGAACTGGGTGACGCCGCCGTCGTTCTCGAGGAGCTGGCCAAGAACCTGGTCCCGACTCCGCTGCTCGGCACCACGCTGGCCGAACTGGCGCTGCTTGCCGCCGGTGAGGAAGAGCCGCTGGAAGGCCTGGCCGAGGGAACATCCATCGGCACAGTGGTTTTCGACGCCGGCTACGTCATCAACGGTGACGTCGCCGACGTGGTCATCGCCGCGCAGGACGGCCAGCTGACCCGCTGGACCGACAACACCGTCACGCCGGCCACCGCGATGGACCCGACCCGTCGGCTCGCCGCAGTGACCCCCGGCAGCACCACCGCCCTCGGCTCCGACCCGGGCCTGGCGGACACCGCCGCCATCCTGATGGCCGTCGAGCAGGTCGCCGCCGCAAGCCGCTGCCTGGACCTGACCGTGGCCTACTCCAAGGACCGCGTGCAGTTCGGCCGCCCGATCGGCAGCTTCCAGGCGCTCAAGCACCGGATGTCGGACCTGTACGTCAAGGTCTCGGCCGCCCGCTCGATCGTCAACGATGCGCTGGCCGACCCGACGCCCACGAATGCGTCACTGGCCCGCTACATGGCCACGGAGGCGTTCAATGCCGTTGCCGGCGAGGCGATCCAGATGCACGGCGGCATCGCGATCACCTGGGAGAGTGACATCCAGTTCTACTTCAAGCGCGCGCACGGCAGTGCGCAGCTGCTCGGGTCGTCGCGGGAGCACCTGCGTCGCCTCGAAGCCGAAGTTCTGGCCTAACGTCGAGGTATGACCAATCCGGTAGCGCTGCGCGCGGGCATCCCACCGTTCTATGTGATGGACGTGTGGCTGGCCGCGGCCGAGCGCCAGCGCAGCCACGGCGACCTGGTGAACCTGTCGGCGGGACAACCCGCCGCACAGGCACCGGCGCCCATCCGGGCCGCAGCCGCCGAGGCGCTGGCCAACGACAACCTCGGGTACACCGTCGCACTCGGCATTCCCGAGCTGCGGGAAGCCATCGCCAAGTCGTACCTGGACCGGTACGGCGTCGAGGTGGAACCGGACGCCGTCGTCATCACCACCGGATCCACGGGCGGATTCCTGCTGGCGTTCCTCTCGTGCTTCGACATCGGCGATCGCGTCGCGGTGGCGAGCCCGGGCTACCCCTGCTACCGCAACATCCTGTCGGCGCTCGGTTGCGAGGTCGTCGAGATACCGTGCGGACCCGAAACCCGTTTCCACCCAACCATTTCCATGTTGGAGCAGCTGGACCCACCGGTGAAGGGTCTGATCATCGCCAGCCCCAACAACCCGACGGGCACCGTGCTGCCGGCCGAGGATCTGGCCGCCATCGCCACCTGGTGCGACGACAACTCCGTACAGCTCATCAGCGATGAGCTGTACCACGGCCTCATCTACGACGATGCCCCCGCGACCAGCTGCGCGTGGGAGACCTCGCGCAACGCCATTGTGGTGAACAGCTTTTCGAAGTACTTCGCCATGACCGGCTGGCGGCTGGGCTGGCTGCTGGTGCCCGAGCCGCTGCGCCGGGCCGTCGACTGCCTGACCGGCAACTTCTCCATCTGCCCGCCCACGCTGCCGCAGTACGCGGCCGTCGCGGCGTTCACGCCCGAGGCCATCGCCGAAGCCGACGCCCTGGTGCACCGCTACGCGGAGAACCGGGCGCTGCTGCTGGCCGGGCTGGCGGAGATCGGGCTCGGCAAGCTGGCGCCCGCCGACGGCGCGTTCTACGTCTACGCCGACATCTCGGAGTACTCGACGGACTCGCTCACGTTCTGCGAGCAACTCCTGGCCGACACCGGTCTGGCGATCGCACCGGGCGTGGACTTCGACACTCAGCACGGCGGATCGTTCGTGCGGTTGTCGTTCGCCGGACCGAAGTCCGACATCGAAGAAGCGCTCCGCCGGCTGGGTCCCTGGCTCGCCGCGTACCGCCAGGGGTAGCTGTCGCGTTTGCCACACAAGAGGCAAGAACAAACGGCAGGCCGGTACCATCGGTCCGCAATGTCCCAGGAAACCGACAACCCAGAACCGGAAGTTACCGACGACTTACCGGTGAACCGCGAGGGCCTCGAACGGCACGGCATCAAGCTGTCCACGCCCATCGGTGAGATCGCCATCGCGATCTCGACGCCGCGCGGTGGTTTGGCGATCCCGAAGCGATTTGACCCGCTCGGCCTGGCCAACCGCGCCCTCGGCGTCGCGAAATTCGGTTTCAAGCTGGCTGCCTGGGGTGGCGAGCAGATCGCGATCGCGACCAAGACCACCGTCGAAGCCATCGAGATGGCCCCCGAGCGGACGCCGGCTCCCGCCCCGCAGAAGCAGCCCGCCAAGGAGTCCCTGCACGGCAAGCTCGGCGGCCTGCTGGACCGCGCCCTCGATCAGAGCACCGCCGACGGGAAGACCGAGCTGTACCACCGACTGCTCGATCAGCTGGTTGCCGACGAGGCCCGCATCATCGGTGCGCTGTCCGACAACGAGTCGTCGCCGCTGGTGAACATCTACCCGCGGAACCGCAGTGTCGCGACGCTGGAGAACGCGTGCCTCATCGGCCGCACGGCCAATGTCGCCCTGCCGCTGATGGTGCCGCAGTACGTCAGCCACCTGCTGGCGCTCGGGCTGGTCGAGACCGTCCCCGAGGACCCAGACCTGAAGGCCGACTACGAGATTCTCAGCGCAGAATCGATGGTGTTGAAGGCCATCAAGGACGCCTCGCGGGGCCCCTTCCCGGCACGCGTCGAGAAGCTTGCGTTGCGGCTCTCGGAGCTCGGCCGCGGGCTGTGGGAAGCCGCGATGCAGGACGGGTCGTAGGTCACTTTCCCCGTCGGCCACGCGTTGATCGTGCGTCCTGGGTCTTGGCTACTCGAACTTTGTGTGCGTCCGCGCACAGTCAACGCCCACAAGGCATTTGCTTGTCAAGTGCCCAGCACATTCACGCACACGAATATGCGACCAGAGCGTCTCAACCGCGGCCGATCCAGCGAGCTGTACGCACATCCGGCGTAACCGTCATGGACGGGACACTCCGGTGGCAACTATGCGCTCACTGTCGGCGCGGTCGACGTCGGCCAGGTCGATCCCCTTGGTCTCGCGGGCGAACGCCAGCGCCAGGAGCGTCACCACGCAAGCGCCGGCCAGATAAATCGCGATCGGCACCGACGAATGAAAGTCCTTCAGCAGCCGTACCGCGATGATCGGCGCAAGGGAACCGGCGAAGATCGCGGTCACCTGATAGCCAAGGGACACACCGGAATAGCGCATCCGGGTCGGGAACATCTCGGACATCAGCGCGGGCTGCGGTGCGTACATGAACGCATGCGCGACCAGGCCCGCGGTGATCGCCGTCATGATGACGAAGTAGTGCTTGCTGTCCATCATCGGGAACGCGACGAAGCCCCAGGCAGCGGTGAGCAGCGTCCCGATCAGATACACGGGCCGGCGGCCGATGCGGTCGGAAAGCCTGCCCACCAATGGAATTGCCACCAGGTGCACCGCGTGGGCCACCAGCAGGTACCACAGGATCAGCGAAGTGCTCACGCCCGCATGCACTTTCAGGTACGTGATCGAGAACGTCACCACCAGGTAGTACATGATGTTCTCGGCGAACCGCAGACCCATGGCGGTCAGCACCTTGCCCGGGTAGTACCGGAGCACCTCCACGACGCTCAGCGACGATGCCTTGACGCGCTCGGCTTCTTCTTGTGCCGCAACGAAAATCGGCGCATCGGTGACCTTGGTGCGGATGTAGTAGCCGACCAGCACGACGACCGCCGACAGCCAGAACGCCACCCGCCAGCCCCACGACAAGAACTCCGATTCCGGCAGCGTCCCGGTCAGCGTCAGGAGAACGACGGTGGCCAGGATGTTCCCCACCGGCACCCCGGCCTGGGGCCAGCTGGACCAGAAGCCGCGCTGCGCAGCGGGGCTGTGCTCGGCGACCAACAACACCGCGCCGCCCCACTCGCCGCCGACCGCGAAGCCCTGGATGAACCGCAGCACCACCAGCAAGGCCGGCGCCCAGTAGCCGATCTGACCGAAGGTCGGTAGGCAGCCCATCAGGAAGGTGGCCGAGCCGACCAGCAGCAGCGAGAACTGCAGCAGCGTCTTGCGGCCGAACTTGTCGCCGAAGTGGCCGAACACCACGCCGCCCAGCGGGCGCGCGACGAAGCCCACGGCATAGGTGACGAAGGCCGCGAAGATGGCATCGAGATCGCTGCCGCTCTGCCCGAAGAACACCTTGCTGAACACGATGGTGGCAGCGGTGCCATACAGGAAGAACTCGTACCACTCGACGACGGTGCCGGCCATGGAGGCCAGGACGACCCGACGTAATCCGGACCGGATCGGCGCGCTCATGGCGCGACTATAGCCAGGTGTCCTCGGTCGTCGTGGTCAAGAACGCTTCCAAATCGTCGCGCCATTGCGCCGGGGTGTTCTTGTCGGGCTCGATGCCGGTGTACTCGCCGCGGTAGAACAGCAGCGGACGCGGCTTGATGGCCTGCGGTTCCGACATCGACTGCACTGCGCCGAACACCACGAAGTGGTCGCCGCCGTCGTGCACCGAGTGCACCGTGCAGTCGATGTGCGCGAGCGTGCCGTCGAGCACCGGGGAGCCCAATCCCGAAGGGCTCCAATCGATACCGGCGAATTTGTCCTCGGCCTTCGAGCCGAACTGCGCCGAGACGTGCTGCTGGTTCTCGTGCAGCATGTTGACGCAGAACTTGCCGCTCGCCTCGATGGCCTTCCAGGCCCGCGAGTGCTTCGTCGGGCAGAACAGGACCAGCGGCGGGTCCAGCGACAGCGCGGCGAACGACTGGCAGGCGAAACCGACCGGCACACCGTCATTCACGGTGGTGATGACGGTGATACCGGTACAGAACTGCCCGAGCACATTGCGGAATGTGCGGGGGTCGATCTGCGGGGTCTGGGTCATGCCGGGCGAGCCTACTTGAACCCGACGCTGAAGTCGTGGCCCCACAAGCTGATGCCGACGCTCTCGCGGGCGATCCAGCTCTCGTCCTCGACTTCGAGTCCCTCGCAACCGAATTCCATGTCGAAGCCACCCGGCGTCTTCATGTAAAAGGACAGCATCTTGTCGTTGATGTGCCGGCCCAGCGTGGCCGACATCTTGACCTTCTTGCGGTTGGCGCGGTCCAGGCAGAGGCCGACGTCGTCGGAGTTCTCGACCTCGACCATCAGGTGCACGATGCCCGTGGGGTTGGGCATGGGCATGAACGCCAGCGCGTGGTGCCGCGGGTTGCAGCCGTAGAAGCGCAGCCACACCGGGTCGCCATCGGCCGGACGGCCGGCGAGCTGCGGAGGCAGCCGCATCGAGTCACGCAACCGGAAGCCCAGCACATCCTGGTAGAACGCCTGCGCGGCGGCGTCGTCGTTGCACGTGAGCACGACGTGGCCGAGGCCCTGCTCGGCGGTGACGAACTTGTGGCCGTAGGGGCTGACGAAGCGACGGCCCAGGTACTGGATGCCGTAGTACACCTCGAGGGTGTTCTCGGCCGGGTCCTGGAAGCTGATCATGCCCTCGACCTTGCGGTCGAGCAGCTCCTCCTTGGTGCCTTCCTTGAACGGGACGCCGTGGGCGCTCAGGGTTTGCTTCAGCTGCTCGAGGGCGGGCGCGTCGGCGACCTCCCAGCCCGAAGCCAGCAGCCGGTCCTTCTCGCCGGGCACGATCACCAGACGTGCCGCGACGTCGTCCATCCGCAGGTAGAGGGCGTCGGGGTTGGTGCCCTCGCCCTCCATCATGCCGAGCACCTTGAGCCCGAACTCGCGCCAGGCCGCCACATCGGTGGCCTCGATGCGCATGTAGCCGAGGGCCTTGATCGTCGTCATGCCATGTCTCCTCTAGCTGCCCAGAAAATCGAGGGTCAGCTTGTTGAACTCGTCGAACTTCTCTAGTTGTGCCCAGTGGCCGCACTGACCGAACACGTGCAGCTGGACCCGCGGAATCTGCTTGAGCGCCACCAACGCCCCGTCGAGCGGGTTGACCCGATCCTCACGACCCCAGATCAGCAACACCCGCTGCCGCAGCTTGTGGACTTCGCGCCACATCATGCCGAGCTCGAAGTCGGGCCCCGCGAAGGACTTGACCATCGCACGCAGCGCGGCGAGCGACTCTGGTGTGCTGGCGATGGCGAACCGCTCGTCGATCAGCTCCGGGGTGACCAGGCTCTGGTCGAACACCATGATCCGCACGAACGCCTCGAGGTTCTCGCGCGTCGGCGCGTAGGCGAACTTGCCGAGCAGCTTGACGCCCTCGGTGGGGTCGGGCGCGAAGAGGTTGACGCTCAACCCGCCCGGGCCCATCAGCACCAGCCGGCCGGCCCGCTCGGGATGATCCAGCGCGAACCGGACCGCCGTACCGCCACCGAGCGAATTGCCCACCAGCGCAGCCCGTTCGATACCGAGGTGGTCGAACAGCGCCAGCAGTGCGGTGGCGCTGTGGCGGTGGTACTGCACATGGTCGGTGGGCTTGTCCGAGTATCCGTAGCCCGGCTGGTCGACGGCCAGCACATGGAAGTGCTCGGCCAACACCGCGATGTTCTTCGAGAAGTTCGACCAGCTCGACGCACCCGGGCCGCCGCCGTGCAACAGCACGATCGTCTCGGCGGCCGGGTCGCCGGCCTCGTGGTAATGCAGGCGCAGATCACGGTTGACCTGCGCGTACCGCGAGGTGGACTCGAAAGTGACCTCGGAGACCGCGGTCATCAGACCATGGTGTCGGCCGGGGGCAGACCGAACTCGTTATTACCGAAGATCAGGTAGGCGCGCTCGGGCTCGTTGGCGGCGTGCACCCGGCCGGCGTGGGCGTCCCGCCAGAAGCGCTGCAGCGGAGTGCCGTTGGCCAGCGCGGTGGCGCCGGCGGCCTCGAAGAGGCGGTCGACGGACGCGATGGCGCGACCGGTGGCGCGCACCTGGTCACGACGGGCGCGGGCCCGCAGCTCGAACGGGATCTCCTTGCCGGCGACCAGCAGGGCGTACTCGTCTCCGACGTTGCCGATCAGCTGACGCCATGCGGCGTCGATGTCGCTGGCGGCCTCGGCGATGCGGACCTTGGCGAACGGGTCGTCCTTGGACTTCTCACCGGCGAACGCGGCACGGACACGCTTGCCCTGGTGCTCGACGTGCGCCTCGTAGGCGCCGTAGGCCATACCGACGATCGGCGCCGAGATGGTGGTGGGGTGCACGGTGCCCCACGGCATCTTGTAGACCGGAGCGGTGTTGGTCTGGTAGCCGCCGGCGGTGCCGTCGTTCATCGACTTGTAGGACAGGAATCGGTGCCGCGGCACGAACACATCCTTGACGACGATCGTGTTGCTGCCGGTGCCACGCAGGCCGACCACGTTCCACACGTCGTCGATGGTGTATTCGGTGCGCGGGATCAGGAAGCTACCGAAGTCGACCGGACGGCCGTCCTTGATGACCGGGCCGCCGAGGAACGCCCAGGTGGCGTGCTCCGAGCCGGAGGACCAGTTCCAGGCGCCGTTGACGATGTAGCCGTCGCCGGTCTCGGTCACCACGCCCGCGCCCATCGGGGCGTAGGACGAGGAGATGCGGACGGTCGAGTCGTCGCCCCAGACGTCTTCCTGGGCCTGCTGGTCGAACAGCGCCAGGTGCCAGTTGTGCACGCCGATGATCGACGCGACCCAACCGGTGGAACCACAGGCGCTGGCGATGCGGCGGACCGCCTCGTAGAACACCGTGGGGTCGGCCTGGAGGCCGTCCCACTGGGCGGGCTGCAGCAGTTTGAAGAAGCCGATCTCGTTCAGACTGTCGATAGACTCCTGCGGCACCTGGCGCAGGTCCTCGGTCAGCTGTGCGCGTTCGCGCAGCACCGGCAGCAGGTCGTCGATGCCGGCCAGCACGGCCTGCACGTCGAGTTGTTCAATTGACGTCACGGATTGCCTCCCGGGGAGTGGTCGTCTAGACAGAAGATTAGAACACGTTACGATTTGTGTCGAGCATGGCGGTACTACAGCAGGTAGACCCGCATAACTGCACTTTTGTAACCTGTTCTAGTTACTGGCCGTCAGGCCGGTTCGAACGAAGGGTGATGGTTGTGGACGAGCCGCTGGGCAGCCACGTACTGGAACTTGTGGTGGCCGATGTCGTCGCCGAGACCAACGACGCCCGCGTGTTGGTGTTCAAGACGCCCGACGGCAGCGACATCCCGCCGGAACGACTGAAGTACTCCCCCGGTCAGTTCCTGACCCTGCGCGTCCCGAGTACCCGCACCGGATCGGTTGCCCGCTGCTACTCGCTGTGCAGCTCGCCGCACGCCGATGAGGCGCTCACCGTCGCGGTCAAGCGCACCGCGGACGGCTACGCGTCGAACTGGCTGTGCGACAACGCGCACGTCGGCATGCGGATGCACGTCCTGGCACCGTCCGGCACGTTCGTCCCCAAGAACCTCGACACCGACTTCCTGCTGCTGGCCGGCGGTAGCGGCATCACCCCGATGCTGTCGATCCTCAAGTCCGCGCTGTCCGAGGGCACCGGCAAGGTGACGCTGTTCTACGCCAACCGCGACGAGAAGTCGGTGATCTTCGGCAAGGCGCTGCGCGAACTGACGTCGCTGTACCCCGACCGGCTGTCCATCGTCCACTGGCTGGAGTCGGTGCAGGGCCTGCCCAACCCGACCATCCTGGCCACGCAGCTGGCGCCGTACACCACGCGCGAGACCTTCATCTGCGGCCCGGCCCCCTTCATGGCCGCCGCCGAAGAGGCGCTGCTCAAGTCCGGCGCCGACAGGAACAATGTCCACCTCGAGGTGTTCCAGTCACTGGACTCCGACCCGTTCGCCGCCGTCGTGCTCGCCGAAGATGACAGCGATGAGGGCCCGGCCACCGCAATCGTCACGCTCGACGGCGAGACACACGAGTTGCAGTGGCCGCGCAAGGCCGTGCTGCTCGATGTGCTGCTCGACAAGGGACTGGACGCACCGTTCTCCTGCCGCGAGGGGCACTGCGGGGCGTGTGCGGTGCTCATGAAGAAGGGCGACGTCGACATGGCGATCAACGACGTGCTGGAGCCGTCCGACCTCGAAGAGGGCCTCATCCTCGGTTGCCAGGCGGTGCCCAAGACGGATTCCGTCGAAGTCACCTACGACGAGTAGCGAACGGATTACTTTCTTGACTGTGAACCGGCTTACTGCAGCAAGTGCGGCCGCTGTGCTGACCGCGACCGCTCTGATGTCCCCCGTGACGGCTGCTGCCGCGGTCAATTCGGCCGACGCCTTCGTGCCCGTCGACGACGCCACCAAGATTCAGATTCACGTGACGGCGCAGTGCTCCGGGGGTGCGTGCACCTTCAACACCGCCGCCAACCTGGTCGTCGGTGGCAATCCGGTTCCGCTGCCGCCCAACACCTGGGCGCGCGAGAACATCACGCTGCGCAGCGCCAACCGCAATGTGTACCAAGACGTCTCGTACAGCGCACCGACCGGAGCCCCGCCCATCAACCGCGGCTCGTGGAACGGCCCGGTGAACTCGCGGCAGCTCAAATCGCAGAACAGCGCTCTGGTCTCGGTCACGTTCAACGGCGGCGGCACGTTCGAGGAGTTCGCGGTCGACGGCACCTCGCTGACGCTCGACGTGCGGACCGGCAGGCCGAACACCGAGGCCAATTTCATTGCCTGCGCGGACATTCAGGTCACCTACCCCGGTGTGAACCTCACGACGCCGACCGCCTGCGCGACGACGCACTACAACTGAGCGCCGCCGAACGTGAAGTAGATAGCGAACTTTCGCGGTTTTTCGGGATCTGGTTCACTCTCGGCCAGTTGAAGCGTCCAGCAGATCACTCAGCCGTTGCAGTGCGTCGACGACACCGTCGACCGCGTCGGGCCCGATGGCCTCGTCGATGTACCCGTTGACCGTTGCCAGGGCGGCCTCCAGTCGGCGCAGCGCGTCGGCACCGGCGTCGGTCGGCCAGAGCTCCCAGGCGCGGCCATCACTCTGACTGGCTCTGCGCTCGACGAATCCCGCCGTCTCGAGCCGGCCCACCATCGCCGTGACGGCGGACTCCCGCTGACCGAGCTGTGCCGCGATGAGCGACTGGCGGCAGCCGGCATGGCTCGCGATGAGCGTCAGCGCGGCGGCCTGTGCTGTCGAGATGCCTGCCTCGTCCATGAACAGCCGGTCGGCCGTCGTGCGCAGCCGCTGCGCGACGGTCTGCAGCTTGAAGTACGCACGCCGCCGACCTGCCGCCGACCTGTTCTTCGAACTCACCCTTGCATTATTACTTCACTAGTGAAGTAATTGAGGAATGACACGAGTGATCGACGCGTGGTCCCAACAGCCGAACGAGTTGTTCATGCGCCAGCCATGGCTGCGGCCACTGCTGCGCTGGACCCGCCAAGAAGACCTGCCGGCCCTGCCCGTCGATGTCACGCTGAAGACGATGGACGACGCCGGTGTCGAGAAGTCGCTGTTGTGCGCGTGGGTCGGCCCCCACGGCACGCTGATCGACAACGACGAGACCGCGGCGCACGTGCGCGCCCACCCGGATCGGTTCGCCGGTGTCGCGTCCGTGGACCTCACCCGTCCGGTCGACGCCGTCCGCGAATTACGCAGGGCAGTAACTGATCTGGGCATGGTGGCGCTGCGCGTCGTGCCGTGGCTGTGGAACCTGCCGCCGAATGACCGCCGCTACTATCCACTGCTCCAGGCCTGCGTCGAACTCGGCATCCCGTTCTGCACGCAGATCGGACACACCGGTCCACTGTGCCCCTCCGAGCCCGGCCGGCCCATCCCCTACCTGGAGACGGTCCTGCTCGAATTCCCGGAACTCGTGGTCATCGGCGGTCACGTCGGCGCACCGTGGATCGACGAAGTGCTGTTCCTGGCCAAGAAGTTTCCGAACTTCTACATCGACACCTCGGCTTACGCCACGCATCGCCTACCGCCGGCGCTGGTGGACTACATGCGCGAATCCGGCCGCACCCGAGTACTTTTCGGAACGAACTGGCCGATGCTGTCCGCGCAACGGTGTCTCGAGCGGCTCGATGAACTGGGCCTTGACCCCGAGGCACGCGACCTCTACCTCGGCGGAAATGCGGCGCGGATATTCGGGGTGTGAGCTCACCTGAGGCGGGCGAGTTGATCTGCGGCAACGAATCACTCGCTGCCGCAGATCAAGAGCCTCGTGTCAGGACTTCGCGTCGAGCGACCGGACGGCGCCCACCAACGCGTCTGCGGCCAAGATGCCGAGATTGTTCGATGCCAACGGGCTGTCACCGGTGAGCAGCTTGCGGTCTTGGTGGACCTTGCCCGTCATATCTTCATTCACGATGGTCAGCCCCTGCTTGCTGAGCAGGTCGGCGACGAGCCACTGCAAATGACCTGGTAGATAACCGATCTCGATGTTGGGCCCCTGATCGAGCGCGTCCGGGAACACGCAGACCTCATAGCCCTTGAACGGCGAGGCCTTGCCGCCCTGCCCGACGGACAACAACGCGGCCGGGCCGTGACACAGAGTGACGACGAACTTGTCATTGGCCAGCGCCCATTCCAGGGTTTGCGCCACCGCCTCGGCGGCCGGCAGGCCGACCACGGCACCGTGCCCGCCCGGGATGAAGACCGCGATGTAGTCCGAGTCCGGGCCCAGCTCGCCCGCGACGACGTCGGCGAGCTTCTTCGGCTGCTTGAGCTTCGGCTTGAGCGCTTCGTAGGTCTGTAGGACCGCCTCATCCTCATTGGGCATTGCCCACAATTCGAGCTTGGCCGGGTAGCCGGCGACGGTGGCGACGTCGACGTCGAAGCCGGCCGCCATCATGTGGTGCAGGGGCAGCAGCATCTCGACCGGATGATTGCCAGTGGAGAACATCTTGCCGTTCTCGCACAGCACATACCGTTCCTCGGCGGCAATCATGAGCACCTTCCACCTGCCCCCGGTGTAGGAGTTTTGATGCTTGACGCCGTCGAAGTCGGTCTTCGACTGGGTGTACTGGCTCAACGAATACGGCGAGGGTAGAAATGCGTTGTCCTCGACCGGATCTGGCGTCGGGTCCTTGCTGAGGTCATCTGGATTGTGCGACATGTCGTGTACCCGTTCCTTTGCGTTTTCGCGGATTCTGGGGCCGACGCTGGCACCCAGATTCAGGCGCGGCGGCTTTTTCTCAACCGCCGATACCTCGATACCGGGTCACCTCTAATCTCAAACGTCTTCGCTGGAAATGGCACGCACATTCGTCTCATCGCGCGCCTGCCGAGCCACCCGTGACAGCAGTGACCTGAAAAGCACCTGCTCCTCAGGATCCAACGCCGACAACACGGCCTGCTCGGCTGGGACAACCTCGTCCCGTAACCGCTGGAACGTCTCGACTCCGCGTGCGGTGGCGACGACCTTCCTGGCGCGACGGTCCGCCGGGTCCGGCTGCCGTTCGACCAACCCGGCCTTCACCAAATCGTCGATGACGTACGGCAGAACCGTACGGTCGATACCGAGGTACTCCGCCATCTGCAATTGATTGGGCAAGCTCTTGCAGATCACGGTGTAGAGCACCTGGTACCCACGTTCCCCACGGGGCAAGTCGGCAACACGCGGCTGAACCTGCGCCCGGTAATGCCGCATCAGCATTCCGGCCGACCAGCCCAGGTCGCAATCAGCCTCCTCGCCGGTTACCGCATCTTCCGTTGAAGCCATGGCCTCGACACTAGAGGCCCCGGTAGAACGACCATAACCAATAATGGTTGGTATGACAAATCAGTTGTTCTACATACTATCTTCGCTGCGACAGCGACCCCGGTCGAAGATCAGGTTGCCCCTACCAGGAACCGACCACGCCGGCTCAGCCCCGCGCGACGGCGAGGTCCACTTCCGCCGCCTCGGCGTCAACCTGCCGCCCCCAGCGGCCGGCCAGCATCGCGCAGGTGATGAGCTGAATCTGATGGAAGATCATGAGCGGCAACACGATCAGGCCCACCGGATGCCCGGCGAACAGCACCGTCGCCATCGGCAGCCCGGTTGCCAGGCTCTTCTTCGATCCGCAGAAGATGATCACGATGCGGTCGGCTCGATCGAACTTCAGTAGCCGCGCCACCCCTGCGGTGATGCCGAGCACCACGGCGAGCAGCACCACACTGACGGCGATCACCGCGAGCACGTTGGTGACCTTCATGCCCGTCCAGATGTGCTCGGCCATACCGGCACTGAACGCCGCATAGACGACGAGGTAGACCGAACCGCGGTCGACGACCTTGGTGAGCGTGGTGTGCGAGAGCACGCGGTGCAGCTTGGACCGCAACAACTGGCCGGCGAGGAACGGCAGCAACAGCTGCACGACGATCTCCAGGACCGAGTTCGCCGATACCGTGGCAGCGCCCGTGGTCGTCATGAGCAGGGTCACCAACAGCGGGGTGAGGAAGATGCCCAGCAGGTTAGATGCCGACGCACTCACGACGGCCGCTGCGACATTGCCGCGCGCGATCGAGGTGAACGCGATGGACGACTGCACCGTGGAAGGCAGCAGGCACAGATACAGCATGCCGGTGTAGAGCTCGTCGGTGAGCACCGACGGCACCAGCATCTTCATCGCCAGCCCGAGCAGCGGAAACAGCACGAAGGTCGCGGCCAGCACCGTGGTGTGCAGCCGCCAGTGTTTCAGCCCTTCAAGCGCCTCGCGCGGCTCCAGCCGCGTGCCGTACAGCAGGAACAACACCGCGATGGCGACTTTGGTCGCGGTCTCGACCGCCTCGCCGGCGTCGCCGCGTGCGGGTAGCAGCACGCCGATGGCCATCGCGGCGAACAGCCCGAGCAGGAAGCCGTCGATGCGGAGCTTGGCGAGCAGGTTCACCGGGAAAACGTACTGCGGTCGCAACTCATAGCGCCAGGCGATATATCCGATATCTCTGAACGGATATGGTGATCAATATGCTGGACCCCGAACTGCTGCGCACCTTCCTGGCAGTCGAGCGCGCGGGCGGGTTCACCGCGGCCGGGCGTCTGCTGGGCCTGCGCCAGTCGACGGTGAGCGGCCACATCGCCCGCCTCGAGCAGGCCGTCGGCCGCGAACTGTTCCGCCGCGACACCCGCAACCTGGCCCTCACCGCCGACGGCGCGGCGATGGTGGGCTTCGCCCACGACATCCTGGACGCGCAGGCCAAGGCCGACCGCTACTTCTCCGAATCCCAACCCACGGGCCTCATCCGGCTGGGCGCCTCGGACGATCTGGTCGGCCGCATGCTCTCGGATGTGCTGGTCGAGTTCCGGCGGTCCTACCCCGGCGTCGACCTGGAGCTCGTCGTCGGGCTGAGCGAGAACCTCAAAACCCGAATGGCCGCAGGCGAATTGGATCTCATGGTGGCCAAACGACTGCCCGGCGAACAACACGGTGAACTGCTGTGGCGCGACCGCCTGGTGTGGGCCGGCCGCCCCGGGTTGACCGACATCACCGACCCGGTGCCGATCGTGACGTACCCACCGCCGAGCCTGACCCGGCACATCGCACTACGCGAACTGGAACGCGAGCGCCGCAGCTGGCGCATCGCGTGCGTCAGCGACAGTCTGCTCGGCCTACAGGCCGCGGCCCTCGCCGGGCTCGGCATCATCGCGCATTCCGAATCGGTTCTGCCGCAGGGGCTTCAACCGATCACCGACAACCGCCTACCGAACCTCGGCCACCTGGAATTCGTCCTGCTGCACCGGCGCAGCGCACCATCGGAAGCCGAGATCGCGCTGCACGACGCCATCGTCGCCGGCGCACACCGCATGCGGCACTGACAGTTCAGCGGGACTGCGCCTGCGCGTGGTCGCGAAGGTTGTCGCGCAGGGTGACCACCGCCTTCTGCAGCTTGTCGAACTCGTCGGACGGCAAGCCGGTCGCCGCCACCAGATTCATCGGCAGCGCCTTCTCACGCAACGCCCGGCCCGTATCGGTGAGGCTGACGATGACCTGACGCTCGTCGGACGGATCGCGCCGGCGGCGCACATAACCCTGCGCTTCGAGCTTCTTGAGAATCGGGGTCAGCGTGTTCGACTCCAGGAACAGGTTTTCACCCAGGCCACGGACGGTCTGATGGTCGTTCTCCCAGAGCGCGACGATCGCGATGTACTGGGTATATGTGACACCAAGCTCGTCGAGGATCGGCTTGTACGCCTTGCCGTAAGCGAGATTCGCCGAGTAGATCGCAAAACACATGAAGTCGGCAAGCCGGGGACCGGCGGCCTCGGTCGGACGCTCGATAGCCATCGACAACTCCTGACTTTGAGTGACATCTGAAGCGATTCTATCGGACGCGATTCAATCGGATGGGTTGACATCTCGACGCCTTCGGATAGTCTCATCGCATCCGAGTTAATCGGATGCGATTTACATTCCAACTCTCCGTTCTCAAGGAGCAACATGAGCACCACCACCCACGACGCCGTTCTCTACACCGGCAAGACCCGCACCACAGGCGGCCGCGACGGACACGCCCAAAGCTCCGACGGCCGGCTCGACATCCGCCTCGATCCCCCCGGCAGCAATCGCGCCGGCACCAATCCCGAGCAGCTGTTCGCGGCGGGGTGGTCCGCGTGCTTCATCGGCGCCATGCACATCGCGGCCGGCAAGGCGAACGTCAAACTGCCGGCCGAGACCGCCGTCGACGCCGAAGTCGACCTCTGCAACGTCGACGGCGCCTACTTCTTGCAGGCGCGCCTGCACGTCAGCCTGCCGGGCATCGCGCGGGACACGGCCCGGGCCATCGTGGACGCCGCACATCAAACCTGCCCGTATTCCAAAGCCACCCGCGGCAACATCGACGTCGTGCTCAGCATCGCCTGACCAGACTCGGACGCACACCGAAATGTCCACTCCACCAACGGCAGCCGCACCGACCAACCACCAGGAGACGCCAGTGAGCATCACCGCAACCGGCACGGCCAGAACGACCGCAATCCCGTTTCACGCCATCACGCTGATAGTCGCCGGCGTCGCGGCCGTCGTCACATTCGGTACCGGTTGGGCGATGCTCTCGGCACCAGCGATGTTTCTCGGCTGGATCGCCTACGGTGTCACCGGCGACACCGTGCGTCACCGCTACGCCAATCTGGCGTCATACGTGGTCGGCCTGGTGTTCGCCGCCGCAACGACACTCGTGATCAATCGGCTGCAGCCGTCACTAGTGGTGTGTCTCAGTTTTGGTTGACTACTTGTTGGAGTTTGGTGCGTGCGCGGCGAACTTTGGCGAGGATGGATTCGGCGGTGGCCGTCCACACGTAGGGCTTGGGATCGGCGTTGTGGGCGTTGAGGTATGACTCGATGCTGGCGATCAACTCGGGCACACTGCCGAAGATACCGCGGCGTAGGTTCTTGTCGGTCAGGTCGCGGAACCACCGTTCGACCTGGTTGAGCCATGACGATGAGGTCGGGGTGAAATGGAAATGAAACCGCTTGTGCCGCTTCATCCAGTTCGTGACCTCGACGTGCTTGTGGGTTGCGTAATTGTCCAAGATCAGGTGGACCTGTAACCCCTGGGGAACTTCGCGGTCGATTGTGTTGAGGAATTTGATGAACTCGGTGTGGCGGTGCCGGGGCAGGCATTGGCCGATCACCGTGCCGGTCAGCACGTCCAGTGCGGCGAACAGCGTAGTGGTGCCGTTTCGTTTGTAGTCATGGGTCATGGTGGCGGCCCGCCCTTGACCATCGGCAGTGACGCCTGGGTGCGGTCCAACGCCTGGATCTGGGACTTCTCATCCATGCACAACACGATGGCCTGCTCGGGCGGATTCAGATACAACCCGACCACATCGATGAGTTTGTCCTCAAACTTGGGATCCCCTGACACCTTGAACGTGTCCACCCGATGGGGCTTGAGACCTAAGTCGGACCAAATCCGTTGCACCGTAGCCGAACTGACCCCGACTCGCTTGGCCATCGTGCGACATGACCAATGCGTGGCACCATCGGGAGTTGTCGTCGTGGTCAACCGCACAATCTCGGCGATCGTCTCCTCCGAAATCGACGGCTTGCGGCCGCGCCCGACCCGGATCTTGCCCAGCCCGGCAAGCCCGTCCTGACTGAACCGCTCACGCCAGCTGCGCACCGTCACCGGTGTCACCCCAACTTCCTCGGCGATCCGGGTATTGGCCTCACCGTCGGCGGCCATCAGCAGCACCTTCGCCCGCAGCACCTGCTGATGCGGCGCAGTGTGCGACCGTTCCAGCTTCTCCAACGTTTCACGCTCGGCCGGCGTCATTGGCAAGGCCGCTGCTGGTGATGCACTCACCCGGACAGAATAACAAACATACGACTACTTATTTACGAGACACACCACTAGGTCTGGCGGCCACCGGTATTGCGATATTCGGCCTGGAGCAATGATCAGAACCTGTGGATGAGCCTCGGCGAGGCGGCGTAGGAAAGGGCGCACCTTCCCGAGGATGATCTGAATGTCGAAGGTCTGATCAAGAGCCGGCGTTGGCGCGCTGGTTCGGGAAGGTACGCCCATGCTCACGGTAGTTCACGATGCGGATTCATCCAACGAGGATGCTGGCTCGTCGCGGTCGTTGCTCGATGAGATTGTCCGCGACGGTGCCCGCCAGATGCTGGCCGCAGCGTTGCGGGCTGAGGTCGCCGCCTACATCGAGGCTCATGCCGGTGAGCTTGATGAGAACGGGCACCGGCTGGTGGTGCGCAATGGCTATCACCGCGAGCGCGAGGTGCTCACCGCGGCGGGCGCGGTGAGTGTGACCGCGCCGCGGGTCAATGACAAACGTGTTGACCCGGACACTGGTGAGCGGCAACGGTTTTCCTCGGCGATCCTGCCGGCGTGGGTGCGCAAGTCGCCGCAGATGACCGAGGTGTTGCCGTTGCTGTATCTGCATGGCTTGTCGACCAGTGATTTCGGTCCGGCGTTGGAGCAGTTCCTGGGCTCGGGTGCCGGCTTGTCGGCCACGACGATCACCCGACTCACCACGCAGTGGCAGGACGAGGCCAAGGCCTTCGAGGCCCGTGATCTGTCGGGCACCGACTACGTCTACCTGTGGGTCGACGGCATCCATCTCAAGGTGCGCCTGGAGCAGGAGAAGCTCTGTTTGCTGGTGATGATCGGTGTGCGCGCTGACGGCCGCAAGGAGCTGGTCGCGCTCACCGACGGGTACCGGGAGTCGGCCGAGTCGTGGGCTGATCTGTTGCGGTCGTGCCGACGTCGCGGGATGACCGCACCGGTGCTGGCCGTCGGCGATGGGGCCCTGGGGTTCTGGAAGGCCGTGCGTGAGGTGTTCCCGGCCACCGGCGAGCAGCGGTGCTGGTTTCACAAGCAGGCCAATGTTCTTGCCTGCCTGCCAAAGTCGGCTCATCCGGGGGCGATCGCGGCGATGCGGGAGATCTACAACGCCGAGGATATCGACCACGCGCAGGTGGCGATCAAGGCGTTCGAGGTGGACTACGGCGCCAAGTACCCCAAGGCGGTCGCCAAGATCGTCGATGACGCCGATGTGCTGCTGGAGTTCTATAAGTACCCGGCCGAGCACTGGGTCCATCTGCGCACTACCAACCCGATCGAATCAACGTTTGCCACGGTACGTTTGAGGACCAAGGTGACCAAGGGGCCGGGTTCACGCGTCGCCGGAATGGCCATGGCTTACAAGCTGATCGACGCCGCGCAAGCCCGCTGGCGAGCCGTCAACGCACCGCACCTGGTCGCTCTGGTCCGGGCCGGCGCGATCTTCCACAAAGGCAAACTGCTCGAGCGACCCACCGACATCACCCCGTCGGCGGACTCGGCACCGACCGAATCAACTGGAACGGAGGTCGCCTGAAACAAGCCGATCCACAGGTATTGACAATTCCTCTTCGGCCTGGTCGCCATCGTCATGTGTCTGCGAGCGCTGCCCCTGTTCAACTACCCACCCGCGTACTTTCTCGGCATCACCAGCTTCTTCTACGCGGGACATGCGCCGACGGTCGCAACAGTGATCGCGCTCGCGACAGCGGGAGCCGTCGGAGCCAGCGGCGCAGCGCTTGCCGACTACTGTCAGAGCCGCTTTCTCGCCCGGTGAATCGCCGCACCCGCCAGCGCCAGAAATTCAGGAGGAAACACGAATGAAGAAGCTGCCGCACCTCATCGGCTACGCGGTCGTCGCGGCCACTGCGGGGCTCATCGCATCATGTGGCACCACGGTCGACAGCTCGGACCACACGAAACACGAGAGTTCCTCTGCCCCTTCGACTACCCGCACCGCAGGAACACCGAGCGCCGCGGATGTGCTCGGCCCGCCGGGAGTGGTGCCGCTGACCACGCCGCAGCCGCCGGCGAAACTGATCGTCGATCCGCCCATTCCCGAGGCCCTCGCCAAGGGGCAGGTGTTCATCCAATACCGTGCCGAAAACCTGCGCATCGAACCGGTTTTCGGTCCCGAGGCACTCAAGGTGACTCCGCGTATCGGCCACATTCACGTGGTTGTCGACGGTGCGCCGTGGCACTGGGCGGACGCCAGTGGTGAACCGGTGATCCTGGTCGGCCTACCACCCGGACCGCACAAGGTGGAGATCATCCTCGCGGATGCCAACCACCATCCGCTCGACCACGTGACTACCGATTTCGTGGTCCCCTGACCGGACCCGAGCCGAGATCGACGAAATGGTTACCGGCCGAAAGGCTTTCGCAACCACTTCGCCGATCTCGTCCCCCCATCAACTCGCGTTGGCTGACTGATGCGTCGACGACGCCTTCTTCGGCTGCTTGGCGACTTTCGGCGCCTTCGGTGACTTCTGCACCTTCGGCGCCTTCTCTGCCTTCTGCGACTTCCCTGCCGACTTGTCCTGCTTGCCCGCCGAATCGGAGTCAGACGAGGTGGCACCCGTCGCCTTGGTGCCCGGTTCGGACGTGGTGGTGTCCTTCTGCGCCGGTTTCGTTGTCTCGACCTTGGCCGGTTCGGCCGACACCGGGTCCGCAGCGGGTGTGGATGCCTCGACCTTCACCGGTTCTGCAACCTTCACGGGCTCCGTGACCTTCACCGGCAGCGTCTCCACGGCCTCGGCGTCGGTCGAGACCGGCGTCGCAGGCTTCGGATCCGCCTTGGCCACAGTCGCTTTGACCTTCTCGGGAGTCGACGATTCCTTCACTGGAGCGCTTGCCTCCACAGCCGCAGTGGTCGCCGAGGACAGCACCTTGGCGGCCGAGGCCGGGACCGCGGCCGGGCCATCCACGGTTACCGCGACCGGAGCCTCCGGAGCCGGCGGCTTGATGGCGTCGGCGATGGTCTTGAACCCTTGCATGACCGCGGCGACGACCCCGAACGACCCGAAGATGCCATACATGCCCTTGCTGCCCTCGCCCCACCCGTTCAGTACGGCGCCGGTGAGATTTGCCGGAGCGTTGATCAATTCGCTTGCGGCAGTGACGATATCCCCGACCCGCGCGGCGTCGTAGAAGTTCTGGGCGATGTCACCGAAGGCATCCGTAGCCTGATACATGGTGTTCAGCACCGCGAACCCCAACTGCGCCACGACCGGGGTGATCGCCTTGACCACATTGGCCATGTTCTGCGCGACCTGCTGCGGGATGTCGAGTTGCAGGACCGGGAACAGAACGCCCACAACACCGTTCACAAAGATGCCCCAACCCGACATCACCGCATCGGAGATCTGGCCGGCAGCCAATTGCTGCGCCATGGTCCGTAAGGAATCGGGAACGGTATTGGCCCAGTTGACCACCCCGTTGCCCACGCCCTGGGCGATGGACATGAGCTGGTTTGCGTAGCGGACCTGATTGGCGATCACCTGCTTCGCGAGCGGGAAGGGGTCGGCGGCGAACGCCTGGCCCAGTTTCCCGATATCGGCGACGGTCGTGGTGAGCACGTCACCCCACACCGCGAGCGGGTTGACGAACGCGGTGAGGTCCACGGTCCGGGTCGATGCGACGGTCGTCGGCGCCGGTAGATGAAGGTCTGGCGGCGGGATCGTCAGCGGGCTGACGGCGATGACGCCGGCGGTTGCCATCGCCATCCCCGCAGTCGAATATCGGCGCAACTCGAATGCCATACGTTCTCCTTGGACTCTGAGGTGTCAGCACTTCTGGCCGCGCAGACGGTAGCGACCAGGCCGAAAACAAACATTCGAAATATGCAACAAGTTCTAATTTTTATTGACTGGCTCGCAGATTCCTCACAGGATGTTCGGAGAAAGCCGCCGCGAGCACGCGCCCGAGGGCGCATGATCGTGGCCAAGCTGGACACCCCGGAGGTTTCGCATGGCCGTCAAGCCATGGAATGACGACCGGCCCATGAAGCCACGCATCGTCGTCGGCGAGAGGTCCGTCGACAGTCGCGGCATGTCGCTACGCTTCGCCACCGAGCGCATCGAGCAGCCCGCCGACTGGTGCTGCCACGATTCGAGTCGCCACCTCATCTACGTCCACCGACACGGCGAACTCCGATCGATGGAGACCAACCTGGACTGGGGCCCGACCGACCGCACGCTGCCGCGCATCGGCGATACCTGGGTGGTGCCGGCGGGGGTGCGCTGCACGTCGGTCGTCACAGGCGATGTCTCGGGATTCTGCGAAATATCGATACCCGAGAACGCCCTGGGCGAGGTCGTGCACGTGCCGCGGCGCAAGCATCACGACCCGCTGATCCTGCAGCTGGTGACCAAGATTCGCAGTGTCGCAGGCCGCGACGACGCGGTCGCCCGGCTACTGCTCGATTCGGCCGGCGAGACCCTGCGATTACTGATCCGGGACACCTACACGACGACGACACCGGCCACGGACGCCGAGCGTGACACCCTGCCGCCGTCGGCACGCGCGTCGATCATCGAATTCCTGGAGACCAGCCTGGAATCCGACATCCATCTGGAATCGCTTGCGCACCTTGCCCAGATGTCTGTGGCGACCTTCATCAAGGCGTTCCGCGCCGCGTTTCACACCACGCCGTACCAGTTCCTGCTCGACCGCCGCATCGACCGCGCCAAGACACTGCTGTCCTCGACCCGGTTGTCGATCACCGAAATCAGTGCAGCAGTTGGGTTTTCGACACCCAACCACTTCGCCACCACATTCCGGCAGCGGGTCGGCCTGAGCCCGCGGGACTTCCGTCGGGGCCGCTAGCGCGGCAGGCCCAGCAGGCGCTCGCCGGCCACGGTCAGCAGGATCTGTTCCGTGCCACCGGCGATCGACAGGCAGCGGGTGTTGAGGAAGTACCGGACGTCCGGCGAATCCTCGATACCGGATCCGTCGTGCGCGTCCATGATGGTCTCGGCCAGGGTCTGGCGGTAACGCACGCCGATCAGCTTGCGCACGCTCGACGGCGCACCCGGATCGTGGCCACCGACGGCCATCTGGGCCGTCAGTTGATCCAGCAGCGAACCCACCTGCGCCGCAACAATAAGTGCGCCAAGACGTTCCGCCTCGGCGGCGTCGAGCTCACGGTCGCCGAGCACATCCAGCAGATGCTCCATGCCCTTGTCCAGCGCGCCACCGGCGGCCATGGCGACGCGTTCGTTGGCCAGCGTGGTGCGGGCCAGGGCCCAGCCGCCGTCGACGGGGCCGATGACGCAGTCGTCCGGCACGAACAGGTCGTCCAGGAAGACCTCGTTGAACAGCGCCTCGCCGGTGATCTCGCGCAGCGGGCGGATATCGATACCGGGCGAGCTCATGTCCACGACGAAGTAGGTGATGCCCTTGTGCTTCGGTGCGTCAGGGTTGGTGCGCGCCAGGCAGATTCCCCAGTTGGCGCGGTGCGCGTTGGAGGTCCACACCTTCTGGCCCGTCAGCTTCCAGCCGCCGTCGACCTTGACGGCCTTGGTGCGCAGGGCCGCTAGGTCCGAGCCTGCGCCCGGCTCGCTGAACAGCTGGCACCAGTACACGTCGCCGGTGAGCGTGCCGGGGATGAAGCGGTCGATCTGCTCGGGGGTGCCATGGCCCAGGATGGTCGGCGCGGCCCACCAGCCGATCGAAATGTCCGGGCGCACAACGCCTGCGGCACTGAGTTCGTCGTCGATCACGAGCTGCTCGCCCGGCGACGCCGCGCGGCCGTACGGCGCGGGCCAGTGCGGCGCCATCAGCCCGGCCTCGGCCAGCGCGGCCTGGTGCTTCTCGACGGGCAGCGCGGCGATCTGGGCGACGGTGGCGGCGATCTCGGGACGGATCGTCTCGGCCGCACCGGTGTCGACGTGCAGCTGACGGCGCAGCCCCGCGCGGGTCAGCGCGGCCACGCGGCGCAGCCACGTGCCGTGGCCGCCGAGGATCTGGGAGGTCGCGTACGCGCGCCGCAAGTACAGATGTGCGTCGTGCTCCCAGGTGAAGCCGATGCCACCCAGGACCTGAATGCAGTCGCGCCCATTGTGTTTCGCGGCGTCGATGGCGGCCGCGGCGGCCACCGCAGCGGCGATGGAGAGCTGCGTGGCATCGCCTTCCACTGCGGCCTCGGCGACATCGCTTGCGGCAACGGCGATCTGCTGCGAACGCAGCAGCATCTCGGCGCACATGTGCTTGACGGCCTGGAAGCTGCCGATCGGCTTGCCGAACTGCTCACGCACCTTGGCGTATTCGGCCGCCGTCTCGAGCTGCCAGCGCGCCAGGCCCGCGGCCTCGGCGGCGAGCACGGTCACGGCCAGGTCGGCCACCGGCGCGTCGAGGACCGTCGCCGCGGCGCCGGTCAGCTCGACGCGGGCCAGCGGGCGCGAGAAGTCGGTGGCCTCGAGCGGCGTGACGGTGACGCCGGCCGCGGCGGCGTCGACCAGGATCCAGGTGTCGCCCGCGGGCAGGATCAGCAGGCCGTCGGGCAGGGCACCCAGGACGAACTTGGCGGTGCCGGTGGCGGCCTGCCCGTCGAAGGCGATGTCGGACGTCAAAGCGAGTCCGGCGGTGCGCTGCCCGGAAGCCAGCGCCTCCAGCAGCGCGGCGTCGGTGATGACCAGAGTTGCCAGCGCGGTGGTGGCGACCGGACCGGGCACCAGCGCGGCGGCGGCTTCGTCGACCATCACGCACAGATCGGCGATAGACCCGCCGGCGCCGCCGAGGTCCTCGGGCACCGCGACGCCGAAGGTCCCTAGTTCGACAAGACCGTTGTACGGGCCCCGCCAGGCGTCGGCGCCGTTGTTCTCGGCAGCACGGACCGCGGCAATGGAACCCGACGCGACAGCCCAGCTACGGACCATTTCGCGGACCTCGGCCCGCTCCGAGTCGATAGTTGTGGAAGTGATGGACACCATGCGCTCCTAGCGTTTGGGCGAGAAGAACACGCTTCTCACTAGAACGTGTTCTAATGGTGACAGCAATCAGACGTCAAGTCGATCGCCATTACAGCAGGACACTTGGGTGTCCCGGGGCGCCTGGAGGTGGGAAATTACCGATCACTTTGCGTATCGTTTTCACCCAATGCGCGACCCGAAGGAGCTGACCGCCGAATGCCGACGCCAGCAACACCCGAATCCGATTCCGCCGTCCGCCCGCGGGAGGTGACGAACATGGCCGTACTGACCGAATCCGAGCTCGGTTCCGAAGCACAGCGCGAGCGACGCAAGCGCATCCTGGACGCCACCCTGGCCATCGCCTCCAAGGGCGGCTACGAGGCAGTTCAGATGCGTGCGGTGGCAGAACGCGCCGACGTCGCCGTCGGCACCCTGTACCGCTACTTCCCGTCCAAGGTGCACCTGCTGGTGTCCGCGCTGGGTCGCGAGTTCGAGCGCATCGACGCCAAGACCGATCGGGCGTCGCTGACGGGCGGTACGCCGTACCAGCGCCTCAACGTGATGGTCAGCAAGCTGAACCGGTCGATGCAGCGCAATCCGCTGCTGACCGAGGCCATGACACGTGCTTTCGTGTTCGCCGATGCGTCCGCGGCCGGTGAGGTTGATCACGTCGGCAAGCTCATGGACTCGATGTTTGCGCGCGCCATGAGCGACGGCGAACCCACCGAGGACCAGTACCACATCGCGCGCGTCATCTCCGACGTGTGGCTGTCCAACCTGCTGGCCTGGCTGACGCGTCGCGCTTCGGCCACCGATGTGAGCAAGCGGCTCGATCTGGCGGTCCGACTGCTGATCGGTGACGGGGAGCACCCTAAAGTCTGACCGGTGCTCCCGGCTGATCTGATCGCGGCGCTCGACACCGTCGCCGCCACCCCCCGACTGCTCGTCACCTCGGATTTCGACGGCACGCTGTCGCCGATCGTGAACAACCCTGCCGACGCGCGGGCCCTGCCCGCCGGGTCTGCCGCCCTGCTGGACCTGGCCGCCCTGCCGGACACGTTCGTCGCGCTGGTGTCGGGACGTGCCCTGGACGTCCTGCGCGAGCTGTCCGGCATGCCGCCGTCGGTGCACCTGGTGGGCAGCCACGGCGCGGAGTTCAACACCGGGTTCACCCAGACCGTCGACACCGCGCTGCTGGCCGAGATCGTGGATTCGCTCACCGAGATCGCAAGCCACTACCCCGGCGCGGCGGTCGAGACCAAGCCGGCCAGCGCTGCCCTGCACGTGCGGAACGCCTCGGCGGCCGACGGCGAGGCCGCACTGGCCGCCGCCCGCACAGCCGGAGGCCAGTGGGACGCCGAGCCCACCGAGGGCAAGGCGGTGCTGGAGTTCGCGGTGGTCACCACCAGCAAGGGCTCGGCCATCGACGTCTTGCGGGAGCGCGACGACGCGACCGCCGTGGTCTTTCTGGGCGACGACGTCACCGACGAGAAGGCCTTCGCCCGGCTGCGCGACGGTGACGTCGGCGTGAAGGTCGGTCCGGGGCCCTCGGCCGCGCAGTACCGCGTCGGCTCCCCCGAGGACGTCGCGGAGGCGCTGGCCTACCTGGCGGCGCGCCGGGCGGATTAGGCGGGCGGGCCCGACGTGCGGCCGCGGACCAGCTCGGTGTCGAGCACCTCGATGACCGGGATCCCGGACCGCGGCGGGTTGTTCAACAGGTATCCGGCCCGTCGGCCCTTCTCCAGGCTGGGCTGGGCGACGGTGGTCAGCCCGCGCGCCAGCGCCTCCGGCACCCCGTCGAATCCCGTGACGGTCATCTGGCCGGGCACGTAGATACCGCGCGATCGCAGGTGGTCCATCGCCGAGAGCGCCAGCACGTCGGCGGTGCACATCAGCGCCGTGATGCGCGGATTGGCTTGCAGTGCAACAGCGGCCGCGGCTCCGCCGGAACTCGGCAGGTGCTCGAAGGTCTCCACCACCGTCAGCGCATCGGGGTTCAGGCCGGCTGCGGCCATGGCATCCCGCACCCCGAGAATTCGTTCGCACTGCACGTGAAAATGCTGTGAGGTGAGCCGCTCCGGGTCGGCGACGGCCGACTGCGCGTCACCGTGCGGCCACTGCCGCCCGAGCCGCATGGTCAGCAAGCCGATCTCCCGGTGGCCAAGGCCGACAACGTATTCCGCGATGCCGCGCATCGCCGCGCGATCGTCGATGCAGACCCGGGAGGCCCCCTGGACGTCCTTGGGCTGATCGACGACCACGATCGGCACGCCGCGCTGCTGCACGACGGGCAGGTACGGATCGTCGTCGGAGGCCGCATACACCGCAAACCCGTCGACCCCGGCGGACAGCACCGCCGCGGTGCCGTCCTCGACCGAACGGTTGGGCCCGGCCGCCACCAGCAGCAGGCCCTGCCCGGCTTCCTCACACGATTCGGCAAGTCCGGCAACGAAATCCAGGGCCGCCGGGTCGCGGAACGAGTAGTTGAGGGGTTCGGTGATCATGAGCCCGAAGGCACCGGCCCGCCGCGTGCGCAGCGAACGCGCCACCGGGTCGGGGCCGGGATAGCCCATCTCCTTGGCTGCGGCGAGCACCCGCTCGCGCAACTCCGGCGAGAGCTGGTCCGGCCGGTTGTAGGCGTTCGAGATCGTGGTGCGCGAGACCTTCAACTCAGCAGCGAGCGAGGCCAGCGTGGCCCGACGCCTCGGGTTGGGACTCCTCGGCATGTTTGTGACGCTAGCGCATCCGATTCGCGCTGCACGGCAACGGTGCACTAGATTTATTGCAAACGGTTTTCATTAACACTAACTTGCAGGAGCACACATGACCCGGACCAGGCTCATCGCACTGTCCGCCCTGACCGCGTTGACCGTCGCCGCGTGCGGGTCACAAGGCGACTCCGGGCACGCGGGCGGCGCCGCCAAGGTCGTCACCACCACCAACGTCTGGGGCAGCGTCGCCACCGCGGTGGCCGGCGGCCACGCCGACGTCAAGTCCCTGCTCACCAGCGATGTCGACGACCCGCACTCCTACGAAGCCACCCCCGCCGACGCCGCCGCCATCGCCGATGCCAGCCTCGTCGTCATCAACGGCGGCGGTTACGACCACTGGGCCGACGACGTGTTGAAGAACCACAAGAACGTCACCACCGTGGACGCCTACTCGCTGCTGCCGCACAACGCGCCCGGTGAGGCCAACGAGCACGTCTTCTACAACATGGCCGTCGCCAAGGCCGTCGCCACCAAGATCGCCGACGACCTGGCGGCCACTGATTCCGCGCACGCCGACACCTACCGCGCCAACGCCGCGGAATTCGGCAAGAAGACCGACGCCATCGCCGCCACCGAGCACGCCATCGGGCAGAAGCACCCCGGCGCCGCGGTGGTCTCCACCGAACCCGTCGCGCATTACCTGCTGGCCGCCGCGGGCGTCGTCGACAGCACCCCGCACGGTTTCGCCGCCGCCGCCGAAGAAGGCCACGATCCCGCCCCGGCCGACGTGGCCGCGGTACTCGACCTGATCAACGGCCACAAGGTCGACGCACTGGTGGTGAACAAGCAGACCGAGACCGCCGTCACCAAGCAGCTGCAGGATGCCGCCCGCAAGGCCGCGCTGCCCATCGTCGAGGTCACCGAGACACTGCCCGCCGGACAGGACTTCCTGACCTGGCAGCAGCAGACCGCGGAGGCACTGGCACACCAGCTCGATAGCGCCGCGGCGCCGGGTCGATAATCAGTAACCGTGACTTCTGCTGCGGTCGCCGAACTCACCGGCGCACGACTGTCGTTCGGCGACCGCGTGCTGTGGGACCGGCTCGATCTGACGGTGCGCCGCGGTGAATTCATCGCGGTGCTCGGCCCCAACGGCACCGGCAAGACGTCGCTGCTCAAGGTGTTGCTGCGCCAACAGCCACTGACGGCCGGCCGGATGACCACCACGGGCACCATCGGCTATGTGCCGCAGCACCGTTCACTGGACACCGGGCTGACGCTGCGCGGGCGCGATCTCGTCGGGCTCGGCTGCGACGGGCACCAGTGGGGTTTCGCCGGTCCGCGCAAGCGCGCGCAGCGTCGCGCCATCGTGACCAAGGCGCTCGGCCAGGTCGACGGCGCGCGGCTGGCCGACGTTCCCGTGTCGGTGATGTCCGGCGGGGAACTGCAGCGCGTGCGCATCGCGCAGGCCCTGGCGTCCGACCCGGCGCTGCTGCTGTGCGACGAACCGCTGCTCAACCTCGACCCGGCCAACGCGAAACTGGTGTCGAGCCTCATCGACCAGCGCCGCAAGGACGCCGGCACCGCGGTCCTGTTCGTCACCCACGAGGTCAACCCCGTGCTGCCGTACGTCGACCGCGTGCTGTACCTGGTCGACGGCCGCTTCCGGATCGGCACCGTCGAGGACGTCATGACATCCGAGACGCTGTCCGCGCTGTACCGCGCCGACATCGAGGTGGCCCGGATCGGCGGTCAGTACGTCGTGGTCGGCCAGGACGGTGCCGGCGTGGACAACTCCGAGCACGCGAGTGGGCACTGCTGTGAATAACTTCTTCGACACGGCACTGACCGCGGACCTGCTCGGCCGCGACTTCGTCCAGCAGGCCGTGCTCGCGGCGGCGCTGCTGGCACTCCTCGGCGGCCTGATCGGGCCGTTCATCGTGATGCGGCAGATGTCGTTCGCGGTGCACGGCTCCAGCGAGCTCTCCCTCACCGGTGCCGCCTTCGCCCTGTTGACCGGACTCAACGTCGGCCTCGGCGCCCTCGTCGGGAGTGCCCTGGCGGCAATCCTTTTCGGCATCCTGGGGCAACGCTCACGCGAGCGGGACTCGGCGATCGGCGTCGTGCTGGCCTTCGGCCTCGGTCTCGCCGTGCTGTTCATCCACCTGTACCCAGGCCGCACCGGCACCAGTTTCGCGTTGCTCACCGGGCAGATCGTCGGCGTCGGCTATTCGGGGCTGGCGCTGCTGGCCGTGGTCACCGTGCTGGTGGTCGCGATCCTGGCGGCCTGCTACCGGCCACTGCTGTTCGCCACCGCCGACCCCGAAGTGGCTGCGGCCCGCGGGGTTCCGGTGCGCGCGCTGGGCATCGTGTTCGCCGCACTGGTCGGCGTCGCCGCCGCGCAGGGCGTGCAGATCGTCGGGGCGCTGCTCGTGATGTCGCTGTTGATCACCCCCGCCGCCGCGGCCGGCCGGGTCTTCAGCTCCCCCGTCACCACGATGGTGGCGTCGGTGGTGTTCGCCGAGATCGCCGCGGTCGGCGGCATCGTGCTGTCCCTGGCCCCGGGCGTCCCGGTATCGGTGTTCGTCACGTCGATCTCGTTCGGCATCTACCTGCTGTGCTGGGGCGCGGGACGGCTCAGTCGCCGGTAGCCACCGCCCGGCCCGGCTCGCTACTCCACTGCGACCACGAGCCGGGGAACAGCGCCACGTCCTGCCCGGCGGCCGCCAGCGCGGCCACCGCCACCGCCGCGGTGACACCCGACCCGCAGTACACGGCGTCGACCTCCGCGCCGTCGGTCCGCAATGTGCCGTCGGCAGCCAGCACGCTCGGCAGATTGATCGCACCCGGAATGTGTCCGGCAATCGGGTCCATGGGTTCGACGTCGCCGCGGAACCGCTCCGGCGCCCGGACGTCGCCCAGGCGCGGGCCCAGCGCCGCGGCCTCGTCGGCGGTCAGTGTGGGCATGGCCCCGGCATAGAGGTCCTGATGGGTGACCGTGACGTCACCCGGCGCCGGTTCGACGTCACCGCGGTCCAGCGGGCCACCCGAGGTGGTCCAGGCGGCCAGCCCGCCGTCCAGGATGCGGACGTTCTCGATGCCCGCGGCACGCAGTACCCACCAGGCGCGCGCCGAGCCGGCGCGGTTCCAGTCGTCGTAGACGACGGTCGGCACGCCGTCGCGCACGCCCCAGCGCCGCGCGGCCTCCTGCACCGCGGCGCCCGACGGCAGCGGATGACGGCCCCGGCCCACGACGCTGTGATCCGACAGCTCGTCCTCGAGCGAGACGTACACCGCGTCGGGAATGTGCCCGCCCAGGTAGTCGTCGCGTCCGTCGGGCTTGGGCAGCTGCCAGCGCACATCGAGCAGCGTCACGTCGCCGGCGGCGATCAGCTGGGCGAGACCGAAGGCGGTGATGAGAATGTCGTCACGAGTGGGCATGGCGTCGAGCCTAGGCTGGCAGGCATGTCTGCTGTCGATCTCAATGCCGATCTCGGCGAGAGCTTCGGGGTGTGGCAGCTGGGTGACGACGACGCGATGCTCGATCTGGTCACCAGTGCCAACATCGCCTGCGGCTTCCACGCCGGTGACCCGGCCGGACTGCTGCGGGTCTGCCACGCCGCCGCCGAGCGTGGCGTGCGGATCGGTGCGCAGGTGGGCTACCGCGACCTGGCGGGTTTCGGCCGCCGCTACATCGACGTCGCGCCCGAGGATCTCACTGCCGACGTGATCTACCAGATCGGCGCGCTACAGGCCCTTGCACAGGTCGCCGGTTCGGCCGTCACCTACGTCAAACCCCATGGCGCCCTGTACAACACGATCGCCACCGATCACGTGCAGGCGCGGGCGGTGGCCGCCGCGGTGCACGCCGTGGACCCGGCGCTGCCGGTGCTGGGGCTGGCCGGTTCGGCGTTCTTCACGGCCGCCGCGGAGCTCGGACTGCGCGCCGTGCCGGAGGCCTTCGCCGACCGCTCGTACCGCCCCGACGGCCAACTGGTGCCGCGTACACAACGTAATGCGGTGCTGCACAACGTTTCGACCATCGCCGACCGGGTGGCTTCCATGGTGACCGCCGGCCGCGTCGGCGCCGTCGACGGCTCCACCATCAAGATCACCGTGAAATCAATTTGCGTACATGGCGATTCGCCCGGCGCCGTCGACATCGCCCGCGCGGTCCGCGACCGCCTGACCGCGGAGAATGTACAGATCGAGGCCTTCTGCTGATGCGACTGAAACTCGGCCGTCCCGACCTGGCCGCATACACCCGCTACTTCGATCAGCCCGCGGCCGGCGCCGACTCGCCGCTGACCGTCACCTGGGCCGGCGTCACCACCATGCTGGTGTCCGACGGTTCATCGGCGCTGCTGACCGACGGCTTCTTCTCCCGGCCCAATCTGCTGTCGGTGGGGCTGGGCCGACTGGAGCCCTCGGTGCCGCGCATCGATGGCTGCCTGCACCGGCTCGGCATCGACCGGCTCGATGCGGTGTTGCCGGTCCACACGCACTTCGACCACGCCATGGACTCCGCGGCCGTCGCAGCACGGACCGGCGCGCAACTGGTGGGCGGCACGTCGGCCGCGCACATCGGCCGGGGCGGCGGGCTGCCGGACACTCAGCTGACGGTCGTCACCCCCGGCGAGCCGATCACGTTGGGCGCCTTCGACGTCACGCTGTTCACCGGTCACCACTGCCCGCCCGACCGCTTCCCCGGCACCATCACCGCTCCCGTGGTCCCGCCGGTACGCGCGTCGGCCTACAAGTGCGGCGAGGCGTGGTCCACGCACATCCACCACCGCGCCAGCGGCCGCCGGCTGCTCGCCGTCGGCAGTGCCGGTTTCGTACCGGGCGCGCTCGCCGGACAACACGCCGAGATCGTGTATCTCGGCATCGGGCAGCTCGGCCTGCAGCCCGAGAAGTATCTCGTCGACTACTGGCACGAGACGGTGCGGACCGTCGGCGCGCGCCGAGTGGTGCTGACGCACTGGGACGACTTCTTCCGGCCCCTGCACGAGCCGCTGCGCGCCCTGCCCTACGCCGGCGACGATCTCGACGTCTCGATGCGGGTACTGAGCCGGCTGGCCGCCGAAGATGGCGTGCCGCTGCATCTGCCGACGCTCTGGCAACCCGCAGATCCCTGGCTGTGAGCACCGCGCTGCACGAGATCGGCAGATTGCTGCCGGTCGTCGGATTTCTGGCCGCCGTCCTGGTGCTGGCCAAACTCTGCGATGACGAAGGGCTGTTCCACGCCGCCGGGGTCTACATGGCCCGGCGCAGTTGGGGCGCAGGACAATCCGGAGAGTCCAGAGCCCGCCGGCTGCTGGTCACCGTCTTCCTGATCGCCGCCGGGACCACCGCCGTGCTGAGCCTCGACGCCACCGTCGTGCTGCTGACGCCCGTCGTGCTGACGACCGCGCGGACACTGGACGTACCGCCGCGGCCGCACGGCTACGCCGCCGCCCACCTGGCCAACACCGCGTCGCTGCTGCTACCGGTGTCCAATCTGACCAATCTGCTGGCCTTCACGACCGCGGGCCTGAGTTTCACCAGATTCACCGCAGCCATGTCCCTACCCTGGCTTTTCGCGGTCGCCGCCGAATACGTGTTGCTGCGGTGGTTCTTCCGGCGTGAACTCCGGGCCGGCGCCACGGACCGGCCGGCCCCACCCGCACCGGAAATCCCGTATTTCGTCCTGACCGTGTTGGTCCTGACGCTGATCGGCTTCGGCGCCACGTCGCTGCTCGGTCTGGAACCGGCGTGGGCCGCGTTCGCCGGCGCCGCGGTGCTCGCGGTGCGGGCCGTCGTGCGCGGTCACGAGACACCGATGGGCATCCTGCGGGCGGCCAACGTACCGTTCCTCGTCGCCGTGCTGGCGCTGGGCGTACTGGTGAGCGCGGTACTGGATCTCGGCCTAGGCCGTGTGCTGTCGCACGTGCTGCCACACGGCGCGTCACTGCCGGCCCTGCTCGGCATCGCGGCCGTGGCGGCAGTGCTGTCGAATCTGATCAACAACCTGCCCGCCGTGCTGGTGCTGCTGCCGCTCGTCGCGGCCGGTGGACCGGTCGCGGTGCTGGCGGTCCTCATCGGGGTCAACATCGGCCCCAACCTGACCTACCCCGGATCACTGTCGAACCTCTTGTGGCGCAATGTGGTCCGCGACGAGATGACGGCGCGGGCCCGCGAGTTCACGACCGTAGGGCTGGTGACGGTGCCGGTCACCCTGCTTCTGGCCGTGACCGGATTATGGTTGACCTGTTCGATGTTGGGACTGCGCTGAGCGCAAGGAAGAGGAACATGGCCGACAGCTGGAACGAGAAGATCATGGCCGAATTCCGCGCCAACGGCGGCAAGGTCGGTGGACCGTTCGAGAACCTGACCCTGCTCCTGCTGCACACCACCGGCGCCAAGAGTGGTGAGCCACGGGTGAATCCCGCGGCCACGTTCGTCATCGATGGAAAGCGGCTGATCGTCGGGTCCGCCGGCGGCGCGGACGCCGACCCGGCCTGGGTGCACAACCTGCGGGCAAATCCCGAAGCCCACATCGAGATCGGCACCGACGAATACGACGTCGTGGCGCGCGAACTGCCGCACGCCGAACGGGATGCCGCCTACGCCCGCATCGTCGAACTCGCGCCCGGGTTCGCCGACTACGAGAAGAAGACCGACCGCGTCATCCCGGTCGTCGAGCTGACGCGGCGCTGATTCACGGTTACCGCAGCGAGAACAGCACACGTCGATTGGTGACCGGGCGGCGTCGCCGCCGGGCCGGCAGTCCGCATCGCAGGCAAGATGGCTGTCGTGGACGTGAGCCGCAGATCGCTGATCGTGGGAGGCACCTCGGCTCTCGTCGGCGCGGGCCTCGGGGCCGGCGCCACCGGGTACGTCACGACCAGGCGCACCGGGCCGATGCTGTGGCAGCGTGCCGACCGCAGCGGCGCGCCGCCGGTCACCGGATTGCACACCCAGTTCGGCTCCGACGCGGCAACCGAGGTCGTGGTGTCGTGGCACACCGCCGCCGCGGTCCAGAAACCCCACGTGCTGGTCGGCACCCCGGACGACGGTGTCGGCAGCGCCGTCGCCGCCGAGACGATCACCTACCGAGATGCACTGTCCGGCAGTGAGATTCGCGTCCACCATGCCCGGCTGACGGGACTCGCACCCGACACCGACTACGTCTACGCCGCCACCCATGACGGCGCGAGTCCCGAGCTGGGCTCGGTGCGCACCGCGCCCCGGGGCCGGGCGCCCATCCGGTTCACCAGCTTCGGCGACCAGTCGACGCCCATGCTCGACGCCAAGGTCGCGGCGTCCTTCGGCAACGACCACGCCGGTTCCCCGGCCGCCGGGGACATCACCACCGCGGTCGAACGGCTGGCCCCGCTGTTCCATCTCGTCAACGGCGACCTGTGCTACGCCAACCTCGCGCACGACCGGGTCCGCACCTGGTCGGACTGGTTCGAGAACAACACCCGCTCGGCGCGGCATCGGCCATGGATGCCGGCGCCGGGAAATCACGAGAACGAGCGGGGCAACGGCCCCATCGGCTACGGCGCCTACCAGGCCTACTTCGGACTGCCGGACTCCGGTTCCGATCCCGAGCTGCGTGGCCTGTGGTACGCCTTCACCGCCGGCTCGGTCCGCGTGATCATCCTGGCCAACGACGACGTCTGCTACCAGGACGGTGGCAACTCATACGTCCGCGGCTATTCGGGCGGTGCCCAAAAACGTTGGCTCGAACAAGAACTCGAGCGATCCCGCGGCAACAAGGACATCGACTGGATCGTGGTGTGCATGCACCAGACCGCGGTCTCCACCGGCAACAAGACCAACGGTGCCGACCTCGGCATCCGCGAGAACTGGCTGCCTCTGTTCGACAGGTTCAACGTCGACCTCGTGGTCTGCGGGCACGAGCACCACTACGAACGCAGCCATGCGATCCGCGGCACGTTGCCGACCGACACCCTGACACCGAATCCGGTTGACGCCCAACCGGACTCGATAGACACCAGCAAGGGCACGGTGCACCTGGTCATCGGTGGGGGCGGCACGTCGATTCCGTCCAACACGATGCTGTTCCCCGAACCGCGATGCCGCGTCCTGATGTCCGTGGGAGAGGTGAATCCCGCCACCGGAAGGAAGACGCCGAACTACGTCGAGGAGGCGGCACCGTGGTCCGTCTTCCGCGATCGGGAGAACCCCTGCGGCTTCGTGGCTTTCGATGTCGACCCGGGCCGGCCGGGCGGCAATACATCGATGGACGCCACCTACTACGCGGTGAGCGGTCCGTTCGGCGAGGTGCGGGCCGTCGACAGATTCAGACTGACACGGCCCCGCACCGACCGTTGATCAGCGGCGCTGCCGGGCGATCTCGGCCAGCACCACACCGGCGGCCACCGACGCGTTGAGCGACTCGGTGGGGCCGGCCATGGGGATCGAGACGATGTGGTCGCAGTTCTCCCGGACCAGCCGCGACAGGCCCTTGCCCTCGGAGCCCACCACGACCACCATCGGGCCCGAGGCGTCCAGCTCGTCAAGGGTGGTGTCGCCGCCGGCGTCCAGCCCGACGATCGTCAGACCGGCATCGGCCCAATCCTTGAGCGTGCGATTGAGATTCGTCGCGCGCGACACCGGCAGCCGGGCGGCCGCACCGGCGCTGGTACGCCATGCCACCGCGCTGACCGACGCCGAACGCCGCTGCGGGATCACCACGCCGTGCCCACCGAACGCCGCCACCGAGCGCACGATGGCGCCCAGGTTGCGCGGGTCCGAGATGTTGTCGAGCGCGACGAGCAGGGCCGGGCTCGAGTCGGAGGTCGCCGACTTCAGCAGATCGTCCGGGTACGTGTACTGGTACGGCGGCACCTGTAGTGCGATGCCCTGGTGCATGCCGTTGCTGGTGATGCGGTCCAGATCGTGGCGCTGCACCTCCATGATGGCGATACCGGCATCGGCCGCGCGCGTGACCGATTCGGTCAGCCGCTCGTCGGCCTCGGTGCCCAGCACGACGTAGAGCGCAGTGGCCGGAACGCCGGCGCGCAGGCATTCCACGACCGGGTTGCGGCCGACCACGACCTCGACGTCATCGGTCTTCTTGTGGCGTCCCTGATTCGATCGGGCCGCTTTCTGCGCGATCTTGTACGCCTTGTGGTTCGGGCGCTGGTCGGCACGCGGGGTTGCGCCCTTGCCCTCCAACCCGCGGCGGCGCTGGCCGCCGGAGCCGACCTGCGGGCCCTTCTTGGTGCCCTCTTTACGAATTGCGCCGCGGCGCTGAGAGTTTCCAGCCATCGTCAGGCCCCATCAGTCAAGGCCCACTGCGGGCCGTCAGCGGTATCGGTGACCTCGATGCCGGCCAGCTTCAGCTGGTCGCGGATCGCGTCGGCGGCAGCCCAGTCCCGGTTCTCGCGGGCCTCGGCGCGGCTCTTGAGCGCCCACTGCACCAGGGCATCAACAGCATTGAGCGCTGCCGACGTCTCGTCGCGCGTTTCCCAGCGCTCATCGAGCGGGTCGCAGCCCAGGATGCCCATCATGGCCCGGATCGACGTCGCCGCAGCCATCGCGCCGGCATGGTCGCCGGCGTCCAGCGCCCGGTTGCCGTCGGCGCGGGCGGCGTGCACCTCGGCCAGCGCCGCGGGCACCGCCAGGTCGTCGTCCAGTGCGGCCGCGAACTTGTCGGTCCAGGTGCCGACCTCGACGGCACCCACCCGGGTGCGGACCCGGTGCAGGAATTCCTCGATGCCGGTGTAGGCCTTGGCCGCGTCCTGCAGCGAGTTCTCGGAGAACTCCAGCATGGACCGGTAGTGCGCACTGCCCAGGTAGTAACGCAGCTCGGCGGCTCGAACCCGTTGCAGGACAGCCGGAATCGCCAGCACATTGCCCAACGACTTGCTCATCTTCTCGCCGCCCATGGTGACCCAGCCGTTGTGCAGCCAGAACCGCGCGAACTCGTCGCCGCAGGCGTTGGCCTGGGCGGTCTCGTTCTCATGGTGCGGGAAGATCAGGTCCATGCCGCCGGCATGGATGTCGAATTCTGAGCCCAGGTATTCCTGGCACATGGCGACACACTCGGTGTGCCAGCCGGGACGGCCCCGGCCCCACGGCGTCGGCCAGGACGGCTCACCGGGCTTGGCGCCCTTCCACAGGGTGAAGTCCCGCGGGTCACGCTTGCCGGTCGCCACGCCCTCACCCTGGTGCACGTCATCGATGCGATGGCCCGAGAGCTTGCCGTAGTCAGGCAGGCTCAGGACGTCGAAGTAGACGTCGCCGCCCGCGGCATAGGCATGCCCGCGCTCGATCAGCTTCTCGATGACCTCGACCATCTGCGTGATGTGCCCGGTCGCCCGGGGCTCGGCCGACGGCGGCAGCACGCCCAGCGCGTCGTAGGCGGCCGTGAAGGCCCGCTCGAAGGTGGCGGCCCATTCCCACCACGGCCGGCCCGCTTCGGCCGCCTTGTTGAGAATCTTGTCGTCGATGTCGGTGACGTTCCGGATGAACGCGACGTCGTAGCCCTTGGCCGTCAGCCAGCGCCGCAGCACGTCGAAAGCGACGCCGCTGCGGACATGTCCGATGTGGGGCAGACCCTGCACAGTTGCGCCACACAGGTAGATGGATGCGTGTCCGGGCCGCACCGGGGTGAAGTCCCGCACGGCACCGGTCATGGTGTCGTAGAGCCGCAGGCCCTCGAGACGGTGTTCGGTCACGACGGGCCAGCTTACCGGCCTAATCGAGCGAGACCACCAGCGCCGTCGCAATCGCGGCCAGACCCTCGCCCCGCCCGGTGAGTCCGAGGCCGTCGGTGGTGGTCGCCGAAACCGAGACAGGCGCGTCCAGAAGCGCCGACAGCACCTGCTGGGCCTCTTCCCTGCGGGGCGCGATTTTCGGGCGGTTGCCGATCACCTGGACCGCGGCATTGCCCACCCGAAAACCGGCGGCCGCAAGCAGCGTGGAGACATGTTTGAGCATGTCGGTACCGGTGACGCCGCGCCATTCGGGACGATCTGTGCCGAAGACACTGCCGAGGTCACCGAGGCCGGCAGCACTCAGCAAGGCATCGCAGAGTGCATGCGCGGCGACGTCGCCGTCGGAATGCCCGGCGCAGCCGTCAGCGCCGTCAAATGACAGGCAGAGCAGCCAACACGGCCGCCCTGCCTCGATGGGATGTACGTCGGTACCGAGACCGATACGGAAGTTCACTTCTCCGAGGGAGACGGCGTTCAGGACGCCGCGGCGAGAACCTCGTCCAGGATGGTGGCGGCCTTCGCGTCATCGGTGTTCTCGGCCAGAGCCAGCTCACCGACGAGGATCTGACGAGCCTTGGCCAGCATGCGCTTCTCGCCGGCGGACAGACCGCGCTCCTGGTCGCGACGCCACAGGTCACGAACGACCTCGGCGACCTTGTTCACATCACCGGACGCCAGCTTCTCCAGGTTCGCCTTGTAACGACGGGACCAGTTGGTCGGCTCCTCGGTGTGCGGGGCGCGCAGCACCTGGAAAACCTTGTCGAGGCCTTCCTGACCCACCACGTCGCGAACACCGACGTATTCAGCGTTTTCTGCGGGTACTCGAACGGTGAGATCGCCCTGCGCAACCTTGAGGACGAGATATTCTTTCTGCTCGCCTTTGATGGTCCGGGTTTCAATCGCCTCGATCAATGCTGCACCGTGGTGTGGGTAAACGACGGTGTCTCCGACCTTGAAAATCATCAGATTCGGGCCCCTTTCACAAAGCAATGTTAGCACGGGCGTCAGACACCCGCGGATCAACAATGCAGGTCAGGGGCCATACAGATGCGCGAAAGGGGTTGACAGGGCGGCGTTTACATGCAGTGGCGGGGGCCACAATCCGGCGGAATTCCGCCGGATTCACGTCCCATTCACCGGTCATTCGGGGGCGGAAAGGCGCTCGAACCAGGCCGATAACGGGCCTCCGCTACCGTCGCCCACCGCCACCTACTACTCTGCATAGTCGAACGCCGGACCCCTCCGGGGACACCGTAGGACAACCCAAAAGGCCGTCACGCGCATCGCCGCTGGCGCCCAAGCAGGAGGCTTGAGTGAACCGCATGAAATCGCGCACTTCTGCCGTCACGCTGGCCGCCTTCGGGCTGGCCACCGCGGTGACGCTCACCGGCTGCAGCAGCGGCCAGGTCTCGCAGAGCGCGAACCAGCTGCCTGCTGTCAACGGCACCGCCACCACCATCGGCGACGAGAAGGCCGGTGTGGACCTGCGCAACGTGTACCTGCGCGCTCCGCAGACCCGCGACTTCGTCAAGCCCGGCACCATGGTCGAGCTGCTGTTCGTCGCGACCAACAAGTCGCCCGAGAACGCCGACAAGCTGATCGGTATCTCCTCCGACACCGGCGAGGTGCTGGTCAACGGCGGCACCACGGTTCCCGCGGGCGGCGTGTTGCTGGTCGGCACCCCGGACGGCCAGAAGCAGACCCTGCCGCGGTCCGAGGACGCGACGACCTCCATCGCGATGGTCGCGCTGACCAAGCCCATCAGCAACGGCCTGAACTACAACTTCACGTTCAAGTTCCAGAACGCCGGCGAGAAGACCATCGCGGTCCCGATCTCCGCGGGCGAGGCCCCGCGCCGCGAGGCCGGCGAAGCCGCTCCGGCACCTGCCGCCGGCGGCGAGGGACATCACTGAGCTCAAGGCGTTCCTCGCAGCCGCCACCGGTCGTGCTGCGGGATACACCACCGTGGGACTCGGCACGGTGCAGGTCCGCATCGGCACATTGATCGCGCGGTACCCCTTCGGTCCGAGAAGCGGCGGCTGCGTACTGGCCGTCCCCAACGGTTCGCATCGCGTCTGGGCGACGGCGGTCGACGTCAGCGACTACGGCAATCTTTGAACTCCGCGCGACATATGTGAATGTGGCGATCGGCGCTGGCCAGGCCGCACTGCTCGGATCCGCCGACGAATCGCCTGCCCGCCCGTCCCCAGCTTCGGACGATAACCGCTAATTCAGTGCCTGCAATGCCGCCGCAGCCCAGTATCCGCCCATTCCGGAGGGGATAGCGATGACGCGGATCGCCCGCTGCGTCGGTGGCCCACCCGTGCATAGCTGCCGAAGCTTCATATCGAACCCGCGCGCATGGGTCGGCCCGCCAAACCAAGGCACTGCAGCAGGGTCTTGTTCGCCTTTATCCTCGATCCCTTCGAGTTCATACCGGCAACCCGGCGGCGGTAGTACGGCCTCGATATTGGCAGTGATTCGAGCGTTGTCGGCCTCCCTGTCCGCGTTCCCGCTGTGGTTACGCATCAGGTCGACATCATCCGGATTGCCGCTATTCAATCCAGCCACGATCGCATTGGCGGATTTCTCCTGTACGTCACGCGTGTAATCACGCATCCCGTACGAGTTATGCCCGCCGTAAGGGTTTCGACTGTCCACAACGGACCAGTACCCGAACCAGGCAACACCGGCACCCAATATGAGTACAAACAGAACGCCGACGGCGATCACGGCGTTGCGCCTGTTCTTGATGATCGGCATCAGATGATCAATCTCCCGGATAATGGAGGTGGACGAACTCTACAGAAGCCGACCCGCCAGTGAAGCCGGAGCCGTCGGGCATCCAGTCGTTATGAAAATTGTTGTCTCCGTTGGCGTGCTGATCGACAACGTCCACCAGCCTGCCGTTCTTCATCTCTTGACCGACATAGACGGCGGTGTGATTGATCGTGCCCGTAGCCGTGTCGTGGTAGTAGATGAGATCACCGGGCACCAATCCGGCCTTCGACGGAGCCAGCGGGTCAAGTGCGGCACGCGTGGGCATCGGGGCAGTACCTACAACATTGCCGCGGCCACTGTTGACGATGAAGTCACGGTTCGCCTGCGCCACCGACCATGTGTTGGAGCGATTGGCGTGTTCCCTGTGAATGAGTCCAGCGTGTTTTAGAGTCCCGTGGCCCGGTTTCGGGCCGAGAAGGGACGATGAGATACATGGCTGGACGCAAGCGGCATTCCGCGGAGGACATCGTGCGCAAGTTGCGCCGCGCGGACGAGTTGGCTGCCGAGGGCAAGACTGGCGAGGAGATCGCCGCCGAGCTGGGCGTATCGCCGGCGACGTTGTACAACTGGCGCCGCGCCTACGGCGGGATGGACACCGACGCCGCCCGCGAGCTCAAGGAGCTGCGCGAGCAGAACGCCCGCCTCAAGCGGCTGTTGGCCGAGGCTGAGCTGGAGAAGGACGCGTTGCGGGAGGTTGCGAAGGGAAAATTCTGAGCCCAGCTGCCAAGCGCCGCGCCGTGGACATGCTCAAGGACACCTTGAGCATGTCGGAACGGTTGGCGTGCAAGGCCGTTGGGCTGGCCCGCTCCACTTACAGAAACCTGCCGATGGCGCTGACCCCGTCCGATCCGGACGCCGATATGCGGGTTTGGTTGCGCTCGTACGCCACCAAACACCCGTGTCATGGGTTCCGGCGTGCCTGGGCGGCGTTGCGGTACGACGAGCGCCGTGAGGTGAACAAGAAGAAGATCCACCGGCTTTGGCGCGAGGAAGGTCTGCAGGTGAAGGTCACCTCGCCGCGCAAGCGGTCGGGGGTGTCATCGTGCCCACCGGAGGTCATCGCGGATGCGCCGAAGGTGGTGTGGGCCATCGATTTTCAGTTCGACTCCACCGTCGACGGCAAGGCCATCAAGATCGCGTCGATGCTTGACGAGCACACCCGTGAGTCGCTGCTGAACATCGTCGAGCGGTCGATCACCGCGCAGCGACTGGTGGCCGAGTTGGAGAAGGTGTTCGCCGCGGCCGGCGGGCCGCCGATGGTGTTGCGGATGGACAACGGCCCTGAGTTCATTTCGGCTGCGCTGCAACAGTTTTGCGACGGCAAGGTCGGGTTGTCCTACATCCCGCCGGGCACGCCGTGGAACAACGGCTACATCGAATCGTTCAACAACCGACTACGCAAGGAGTGCCTCAACCGCAATCACTGGAACACCCTGATGGAGGCCCGAGTGGTGATCGGGGACTTCAAGGCTGACCACAACCTGCGGCACCGGCACTCGGCGCTGGGCTACCGAACACCCGCCGAGTACGCTGCCGTCTGTACGTGCAGTCACACCCCGATGGCCTGCGAAATCAACTGAATCTGGATCAACAAACCCGACTCTAATTCCGGGTGGACTCAGAATCGGGGACTCGCCACGATCGTTCCAGGGGAAATGGATGCCATTGTTGTAGTACCAGTCGTCAGCATCTCCGCGGTGCCAATCATCGATACCGTTGCCGACGTCCTTTAGTCCGCCTGCACGCATGACTTGGGATGCGAAATTGGTGCAGTCACCACCACCGTCACCAAAATTCTCGTATTCAGGGTTCGCACGGTGCGGATCGTCGGCGCTACCAGCCCAATGATCTGCGTACTCGATTGCACGCCGCCTGGCGTCCGATAGCGCCCCATCCGGCCGCGCAGGCGCAGCCTTGAAGCCGAGTTGGTGGACAACATTGGTGTCAGTGGCCTCGTTGAAACTGACCTCACGCAAGGGAGCGAGCGCCGCCGCGATGCTGTCGGCCACGGCGTCATCCAGCGAGGCGAGAACGCGGGCACGAGACCCGATCTCGGCGGCGAATTCCCGCGCCTGCTCCCTACGCGACTCCGACTCATGGAGCAGTGATGTCGATGCCGGATCAGAAATTGAAAGGTCTTCCGCGACAACGAACCCCGACTCTTCGGCCTCTGCGATTGCCGCCAGCGCTTGACGCCTGGCCCAGGCAATATCGTCGGCACCGTTACGAGCCAACTCGGACGCGCCGCGCACTGCTTCGGCAACACCGCGAACCTTCGTCAAGTCCGTCCACGCGCGGTCTTGGGCTGCCTCGGCCGCAGAGCCCTCCCATTTGCTGCCGCCTGGGGACAACATCCCCGAGTTGATCGCGCTGAAATGGGTTTCCCATTGTTGTGCGGTTACCGACCAGCTCGTCGCCGCCACTTCGAGATGCCGAGTGTCCCACTCAGTTATCTGCGACAGGCTGGGTATGCGGCCGCTCACGACGGCCACATCACACCTCGATCGACCGGCCCGCGGCCGCAATATGCTCGTTCGAACCGCAATCGGCTGACACATACGAGGCAGCTGCTGCCCGCAGCTTGACACCACTGGCCGTCATGCGCCTTGCGAACACCGCTGCGGCGGCCGTCACCGTGTCATGACCGCGACTGACTGCCGCGGTAGTGGCCTGGCCCGCAGGCCCCGCGGGTCGATCCGTTCGGCCACCCACAAACTCTGCCGCTGCCGAATCGCACTGCCCCGCCAGCACGCACAGACCCTCGTCGTCGACCTTCAACATCTCCCCCATCAAGTCCAGTGTATGGCCGTACGTCACACCGCCCACACACCGTTTCGCCCGCCTGCCTGACGCAATCTGAGTTCCTAACGGATGTCAAGCGATGTGTTGGCTCGTAGGGTGATTGGTGGCGGGCCTGGATGTTGGAGCGTTCGGCGACTCCTGTGACTCCTGGCCCGCCCTCTGTTTGCGGCGGTCGCGCATACGGTGGTGCCGGATGTTGTCTCGGCGGCGCGGCTCAATCTGGTAGCGCTCTTTGACGAGCACGCGGCCCTGAGCTTCGGTGATGGGGGTGCCGTCGACATCGCGTAGGGCGTAGGGCTGGCCGGCGCGCATGCACGTGGCGATCCGAGTGACCAGCAGAGTGGCCAGATGGCAGATCGCCGAATCATGGTGGCGGTCGCCGGCCATCAGCCGCTGGTACTTCGCCGCGATCTGCGGGTCGACCTTGCGGGCTTGATCGGCTGCGGTGCAGAGCATTTCGCGCAGCAGTGGGTCACCGGCCTTGGTGATCGAAGATTCGATCTTGCCCACCCCGGACTGGCTGACCTTGGGGACCAGTCCGGTGTAGGCGCGCACCGCCGCCAGTGAGGTGAATCGGTGCGGATCACCGATCCGTCCCGCGATCACGGCGCTGATGACCGGTCCCACGCCGGGAGCCGAGGCAACGATCCCATCGGGGTCGGCGTCGGCGTACAGGTTCGCGACTCGTTCGTCGATCTGCTTGATTTGGCGGGTCAAGAACAGCGCCTGTTCGGCTTCGTGGGCGATGTCTTCGGCCAGTTCGGCGAAGTTCATCCCGTCCGACCCCCACAGCGCGAGGGTTTCCTTGGCCGCGGCGATGAGGCCGGCGGCGTGGTCGCTGCGCCACGCGCCACGGGACCGGGCGATCAAGAACCTGCTCAGACGTCCGTGGCCGAGGCGGATCACCGCGTTCGGATCGGCGTAACGGGCCAGGAACTCCAACGCCGCGATGCCGTAATTCGAACCGAGCACCGCATACCAAGCCGGCCCGAGGAGCTCGACGAGTGCATCGAGTCGGGCGTAGACGGCGACCCGGCGTTTGACCATGGTGGAGCGCTGCTTGACCAAGCGCCGCAACGGGTCTGCAGGTCCCTGGCCGGAATACTCACGCAGGCCTTCGGGATGAAGAAGTGGCAGCCGGGCCAGCAACTCGGAGTCGATCCGATCGTTCTTGGTGTGCTTGGAGTAGTACTTGCGAAGATCCGCCGATTGGGTGGTGGGAACCATCACCACGCGGGCCCCGCGGCGGCGGAACCACTCCGCCACAACGATCCACGCGTTGCGCGTCGGCTCGACCACGACCGTCAGATCACCCGGATCAGCCAGATTCAGGTCATCCCACAACCGTTCCAGCTCCGCCGGCCGGGTCGAGAACTTACGGCCACGCCACACCGCGATTCCGTCGCGGGCCAGCGTCCCTTGATGCGCTGCCCGCACTGCCACGTCGATCCCCAACGTCAATGCCATTGTCGTTTTGCTCCTGTCAGCCCGATCCTGTCATCCCAGGTGACTGACCATCGCGGCCACGGCCCAGACATTCTCTAAGCAGGAGTCCCACCCTCAGGCTGGCTCCAAGTTCCCAAACAAGGACACCGCTCGACCAGGCACCGAGCCCGCGGGCGGCCACTCAGACGTCAGGGATCACCAGATGTCCCGGTCGGTGCCTCGACCTGCCCACGGACTCACTCAAAGGCTAAATGTCGGTGCCTGCGACTAAGTTCGCGGCATGGCCAGAACCGGTTCGAAAGTACGTTCGCAGTTTCGCTGCTCGGAGTGCCAGCACACCACGGCGAAATGGGTGGGCCGGTGCCCGGACTGCGGCACCTGGGGCACGGTCAATGAAGTCGCCGTACTCAACTCTCTGACGCCCGCGACGCACCGCGCTGTCGCGCCGGCCTCCCCCGCCGTACCGATCAGCTCCATCGATCCGGGCACCACCAGGCACTTCCACACCGGGATCAGTGAATTGGACCGCGTGCTCGGCGGCGGTGTGGTGCCGGGTTCGGTGACGCTGCTGGCCGGTGATCCCGGCGTCGGCAAGTCGACGCTGCTGCTCGAGGTCGCACACCGCTGGGCCATGTCGGGGCGCCGTGCGCTCTATCTGTCGGGCGAGGAGTCCGCCGGGCAGATCCGGTTACGCGCCGAGCGCACCGGCTGCACACATGACGACGTCTACCTGGCCGCCGAGTCCGATCTGCAGACCGCGCTCGGCCATATCGAGGCAGTTCAGCCCACGCTGGTGGTGGTGGATTCGGTGCAGACCATGTCAACCGCCGAGGCCGACGGCGTCACCGGCGGCGTGACACAGGTTCGGGCCGTCACCACCGCCCTCACCATGGCGGCCAAGACGACGGGTATCGCGATGGTCCTGGTCGGCCACGTCACCAAGGACGGCGCCATCGCCGGGCCGCGCTCACTGGAGCACCTGGTGGACGTCGTGCTGCACTTCGAGGGCGACCGCGCCTCGGCGTTGCGCATGGTCCGCGGCGTGAAGAACCGCTTCGGCGCGGCCGACGAGGTCGGTTGTTTCATGTTGCACGACAACGGAATCGAGTGCGTTGCCGACCCGTCGGGGCTCTTCCTCGATCAGCGGCCGGCGCCGGTGTCGGGCACCGCGGTGACCGTCAGCCTCGACGGCAAACGGCCGCTCATCGGCGAGGTGCAGGCCCTGATCGGCTCGCCGTCGGCCGGATCGCCGCGCCGCGCCGTCAGCGGTATCGACTCGGCCCGCGCGGCCATGATCACCGCGGTGCTGGAGAAGCGGGCGCGGCTGCCCGTCGGCACCAACGACATCTATCTGTCCACGGTGGGCGGCATGCGGCTGACCGATCCGTCCTCGGATCTGGCGGTCGCGCTGGCCATCGCCTCGGCGTACACCGATCTCCCACTGCCGGCCACCGCGATCGCCATCGGCGAAGTGGGCCTGGCGGGCGATCTGCGCCGCGTCACCGGTATGGATCGCAGGCTCGCCGAGGCCGCCCGGCTCGGGTTCACCACGGCCGTGGTGCCCACCGGAATCGAGTCACCACCACGTGGCCTCCGGGTGCTGCCGGCCGACAACATCACCGCGGCGTTGCGGGTGTTACGCAAGATCACAGAGAATGTGGACCGGACCGGGTAGAGCCCGGCCGGAAAACCACCGAGGAGTGCACCGATGTCGGTGAAAGCGGGAACCCGGGCCGGGCGCGGCAACGTCGTGCATCTGGCCCGACCGACACTGCGCGAGACGTTGGGCAAGCTGGCGCCCGGCACCCCGCTGCGGGACGGCCTCGAGCGCATCCTGCGCGGCCGCACCGGCGGGCTGATCGTGCTGGGCTACGACGACAGCGTCGAGGCCATCTGCGACGGCGGCTTCCCGCTGGACGTCCGGTTCGCCCCGACCCGGCTGCGGGAGCTGTCGAAGATGGACGGCGCCGTGGTGCTCTCCAGCGACCTCACCCGCATCCTGCGGGCGAACGTGCAGCTCGTGCCCGACCCGTCGATCCCGACCGACGAATCCGGTACCCGGCACCGCTCCGCCGAGCGCGCCGCCATCCAGACCGGCTTCCCGGTGGTGTCCGTCAGCCACTCGATGAGCATCGTCACCGTGTACGTGGCGGGCGAACGGCACGTCGTGCCGGAATCGGCGACCATCCTGTCGCGCGCGAACCAGACCATCGCCACGCTGGAGCGCTACAAGTTCCGGCTCGACGAGGTCAGCAAGCAGCTGTCGATGGCCGAGATCGAGGACTTCGTGACGCTGCGCGACGTCATGACCGTCGTGCAACGCATGGAGATGGTCCGCCGGATCAGCCTGGAGATCGACGCCGACGTCGTAGAGCTCGGTACCGATGGGCGTCAGCTCAAGCTGCAGCTCGACGAACTGGTCGGCGACAACGACGCGGCCCGCGAACTGATCGTGCGCGACTACCACGCCAACCCCGACCCGCCGACCGCCGACCAGGTGACCGCGACACTCGAGGAGCTCGACGCGCTCAGCGACAACGAACTGCTCGATTTCACAACGCTCGCAAGGGTTTTCGGCTACCCCTCGACGCCCGAGGCGCAGGATTCGGCGATGAGCTCGCGCGGCTACCGGGCGATGGCCGGCATTCCGCGTCTGCAGTTCGCACACGTCGACCTGCTGGTGCGCTCGTTCGGATCGCTACAGGGCCTGCTCGCCGCGAGCGCCGACGACCTGCAGTCGGTGGAGGGGATCGGGTCCATGTGGGCTCGCCACATCCGCGAGGGTTTGTCGCTGCTCGCAGAGTCGACGATCGCCGACCGGCTGGCCTGAGATCAGTTGGCGGGGCCGGGCAGCGTCGGCTCGCCGGGTGCCGGTGCGACGGGCGCCGGTGGCGGCGCCTCGCCCGCGGGCGGTGCACCCGCGCCGGGCTGCTGGGCCTCGGACAGCACGAACGGCACCGGGGCCGATCGCAGGTTGCCCAGCTGGACGACCAGGTTGTACGTGCCTGGCCCGATCGCCTGACGCGGCAGTGGGCAGTTCGGCGCCGAACCCATGCCGGTCCAGGTGACCTCGGTGGTCACCTGCTCGCCGGGCTTGAAGCCGCGGACCAGGGTCTCGTTCGACGGTGCGCAGTCCAGGTTGGACCAGAGCCGGTTGTTGTCCAGTGAGTAGACGTACGCGGCCAGCACGGCGGCGCCGACGTCACGCTTGCACTCGACCAGGCCGATGTTGGTGACGACCATGGTGAACTTCGGCTGGTCACCGATCACGTAGGTCGGCTGGTTGGTGATGCCCTTGGCCGCCAGCGTCGTGTCCGGGCAGTCGTCGCCCGCCTTGAGCACCGGCGGCGGAGTGACCGCGGTGGTCGGCGTGGGCGTCGGAGCCGGAGCGGCGTTCGGCGGCGGCGCGATCGGGCTCTTCACCCCGGGCGTCTCGCCGGGCAGCGGCGTCGCGGACGTCGACGTCTTCGCGGTGGGCTGAGTCTGCTTGGAATCGCCCGTGCTGTTGCTGAAGACGACGACCCCGATGATGACGACGAGGAGCAGGACGACTGCGGCGACACCGATCGCCAGCATTCGCCGACGGAAATAGATCTGGGATGGCAGCGGGCCATGCGGTTCTAGATCCGGCACATTGTCACGGTAAGGGCACAAAACGCGGTGGGCTCTGACGTGGTGCGGCGTGTCGTCTGTGAACTGGGGTGGTATTCGCCACCCCAGTTCCTGGGACTATTCGCCACGTCGGCCGAGCCGACTATTCGCCGATGTCGCCGACGTGGTCGCGCTTGGTGACCCGGCCCTCGGCCAGGTGGTAGGTCGCACCGACGATGGCGACCTTGCCCGAGGCCAGACGCTCGGCGATGATGTTGGACCGCTCGCTCAGCAGGCGCACCGTCTCGTTGACGTGCTTGGCCTCGAGCTCGTCGACCTCGGAAAGTCCCTCGCGGCGGCCGACCAGGATCGACGGCGTCACGCGCTCGACGATGTCCCGCACGAATCCGCCCGGCACCGAGCCGTCGTCCAACGCGGTGATGGTGGCCTTGACCGCGCCGCAGCTGTCGTGGCCGAGCACGACGATGAGCGGCACCTCGAGGATCGCCACGGCGTATTCGATGGAACCGATCACCGAGGAGTCGAGGACGTGGCCGGCGGTGCGCACCACGAACATGTCACCGAGACCCTGATCGAAGATGATCTCGGCGGCGACGCGGCTGTCGGCGCAACCGAACAGCACGGCGGTCGGCTTCTGCCCGCCGGCCAGTTCGGCACGGCGCTCGATGCTCTGGCTGGGGTGCAGCGACTCTCCGGCAACGAAGCGATCGTTACCCTCTCTGAGTGCTTTCCAGGCATTTATCGGGTTTGAGTTGGGCATGCCGCCCATTGTGCCCTGCACGCATAGTGAGTGCGCAATGAGTTCAGGGCAAATTCTCATCCCGGCCGACGAGCTCCTGGAGTGGTTCGGCACCGCACGGCGCGACCTGCCGTGGCGGGCGCCCGATGTCACCGCGTGGCAAATTCTGGTCAGCGAGTTCATGCTGCAGCAGACCCCGGTGGCGCGGGTGGAACCGATCTGGCGGGACTGGATCGCCCGCTGGCCCACTCCGTCCGCGACCGCGGCGGCCGGGGCCGCGGACGTGCTGCGCGCCTGGGGAAAACTGGGCTATCCACGGCGCGCCAAGCGCTTACACGAATGCGCCGAGGTGATCGCCGCCGAGCACGGCGACGAAGTCCCCCGCGACGTCGAGACCCTGCTGACGCTGCCGGGCATCGGTGCCTACACCGCGCGGGCCATCGCCTGCTTTGCGTATCAGCAGGACGTCCCCGTCGTCGACACCAACGTGCGCCGGGTGGTCGCGCGCGCGATTCGCGGTGTGGCCGACACCCCCGCACGCTCGCGCGACCTGGACGACGTCGCCGCACTCCTGCCCGAAGATGGCACGGCACATGTGTTTTCGGCCGCATTGATGGAACTCGGCGCCATCGTCTGCACCGCCCGCAAACCGAAATGCGGGGTCTGCCCGCTGACCGTGTGCGCGTGGCGAAGTGCCGGCCATCCCGAGTTGGACGCGCCGACCCGGCCGGTCCAGAAGTACGCGGGAACTGACCGCCAGGTCCGCGGCCGGCTGCTGGATGTGTTGCGCGGCAGCGCAACTCCGGTGACGCGGGCGCAGTTGGATGTGGCGTGGCTCACCGATACCGCGCAGCGCGACCGGGCCCTGGACTCGCTACTGGTCGACGGCCTGGTCGAGCAGACCGCCGATGACCGGTACGCACTGGCCGGTGAGGGCGAGCGCTAAAACCCCGTTTCAATGAGAACGGCATGAAACCGCGTGCTTTCCAATGAGAACGGCATGAGTCAGTACCACATGCGGTGATCCTCGGATAGAACGGAAGCATGACCGCATACCGAATTTCAGGTGAACAGAAAGTTAACGCTCGTCGTCGCGGCCTCGTCATCGCCGGAGCCGCCGCAGCCGCAATTGCCGCGGCGACCCTCGCCCCGGCCACGGCCTCCGCGCTGCCGACCGGCGGCGGCTCGGCCGTCGACACCATCAATGAGCTGCAATCCCGCGGCTATCACGTCCAGGTCAACACCAGCACCTCCGGGCCGCTGTCCGCGTGTTCGGTGACCGACGTGCACGGGCTGACCGGCTCCAACATCGACGGCCGGGGCCAGCGCATCAACTCCGGCCAGTTCGACACCGTGTACGTCAACGTGCAGTGCAGGCCGCAGGGCTAGTCAACCGGTTGCGGCGCAACCAGATTGGGACAAGCGAAGCGCCGCCGGTAGTCGGATGGATTGACGCCGACAACGCGCCGGAAATGGTGCCGCAGCAGGGTTGCGGTGCCAAATCCGGCCTTGTCGGCCACCCGATCGACATCGAGATCCGTCTCCTCCAGCAGCCTGCGGGCGTAGAGCACGCGCTGATCGGTGACCCACTGCATGGGCGTCCGTCCCGTCTCCTCGACGAAACGCCGCGCGAACGTGCGCCCCGACATGCTCGCCCGTTTGGCCAGGCTGTCCACCGTATGCGGGTGGCGCAGGTTGGTCAGAATCCAATCCAGATGTGGCGCAAAGCCTTCCGAGCACCGCACCGGGATAGGCTGCTCGATGAACTGCCGCTGACCGCCGTCGCGCTGTGGCGGCACCACCATGCGGCGCGCGATCTTGTTGGTGATCTCGCTGCCCATCTCGCGCCGCACCAGGTGCAGGCAGGCATCGATACCGGCAGCCGTGCCCGCGCTGGTGATCAGATTTCCGTCGTCGACGAACAGCACGTCACGATCGACGCGGGCGGTGGGATACATGCGGGCCAGCTTGTCCGCGTGCATCCAATGCGTGGTGCACGTCCGGCCGTCGAGCAGCCCGGCGGCGCCGGCGACGAAAACCCCCGAACAGATGGTCAGGATCATCGAGCCGGAATCCGCGGCGTTACGGATGGCGTCGAGCGCCGCCTGCGGATAGACCGGACCCGCCACCGCCGGGATGGCGACCAGGTCAACCCCCAGGAGCTGGTCGATTCCGTGGTCGGGAATCAGTGACGCACCGACCGACGTCCGCACGGGCCGCCCGGCCTCCGGCCCGCACACCTTGAAATCGAAGTTCGGCACACCGTCGGCCGACCGGTCGATGCCGAAGACCTCGCACACCACGCCGAACTCGAACGGCGCCACTCCGTCCATCACCAGGACCGAGACACTCTTGATCATGGCAGTATTTTATCGATTACCGTCCGAACTGCCACTGTTTATTCGATTGCCTCCGATTCGACAATTGATGCATGAACACCATCCTGACTCTGGTCGCGATGGTCGCGATCATGGTCGCCCCATTCGCACTCGGCGCCATGTTGAGCGCCATCACCCGAAATCCCGGTGCGCGCAATGGTTTCGGCAACTTCGACTGGACCGACGTAGGAGATTCCCGAGACCTGGACCGCGTCGAGCACGACCTCGCCGCGGCGCGTTCCCGATTCGAGTGATCAGACAGACCGGAGAAAATCCTCGACCGCGCGGCGGTAGACCTCGGGCGCGTCGTCGTGCACCAGGTGGCCGGCCCCGGGAACTTCCAAATACGTTGTCGAGTGCCCGATCTCGGCCATCTTGCGCATCTGCCCCGGGGGCGCGACCCCGTTCCCGGCCTCGATGAGCAACGTCGGCACGCGCACGGCGGACCACTGCTGCCAGTAGTCCCGGGTGCCCCACTCGGCGGCGATCGCCACCCAGCGCCCCGCCTCGCCGTGCAGCCGCCAGCCGGTCCCGGTGCGGTCGAACGCATCCAGGAAATACTGGCCGGCGATCGGGCCGAAAAGATCCAGAACCTGCTGCGCCGAATCGAATTCGACCGGAATCGAATGGGTCCACGGGTCCCAGGCGCCGATGGTGAAACCGACGAAATCGGCCGCCATGTCCTCGACAACCAGCGCAGTGACCAGCTCCGGCCGGGCGGCCGCCAGACACCAGCTGTGCAGCCCACCCATCGAGTGCCCGATCAAGCGCACTGGTCGCCCCAGCGAGCCGACCGCCTCGGCGAGGTCGGCGACGAAACGTTCGGTGCTGATCGGCTCGGAATCGTCGACGCCGCGACCACGGTGCCACGGCGCGTCGTACGTATAGACCTCACCCAATTCGGTCAGCCACGGCAACTGCCGGCCCCACGTCGTGCCGCGGCCCATCAATCCGTGCACCAGCACAATCGGCTCGCCGGTGCCGCCGCGGGCGGTGAGCAGGTCGGTCGTCATAGCCCTATATTGCCGCCCATCCTGCCGGGCACGGCAGCGCGGTAACCTGAACCACATGCCTGTGGTGAAGATCAATGCGATCGAAGTTCCGCCCAACGCCGGCCCGGAATTGGAGAAGCGGTTCGCGAACCGCGCCCACGCAGTGGACGGCCAGCCCGGCTTCCTCGGTTTCCAGCTGCTCCGCCCGGTCAAAGGCGAGAACCGCTACTTCGTGGTGACGCAGTGGGAGTCCGACGAGGCGTTCCAGGCCTGGGCCACCGGCCCGGCCGTCGAGGCCCATGCCGGGCAGCGGGCCAACCCCGTCGCCACCGGCGCGTCACTTCTCGAATTCGAGGTTGTGTTGGACGTTGCTGGTTCAGGCCAGCAGGCATAAGACCCGGACTGCGCTGGCCGCGGCGGGCGCAGTCATCGTCGTCTTAGGTGGCTGTAGCAGCACGCCCGCAGCCGTCGCGCCACCATCGAGCGCTGCCTACGGTGCGCTCATCGACATGAGCACGCCTCAGGGCATGCGATCGCGGCAGACGATGGACATGCTCAACTCGGACTGGTCCATCGAGCCGGCCGGCGTGAAGACGCTCGCCGCACCCGACCAGGTGGACGACATCACCTACCGGATGAAGTGGATCTGGTGGGACCGCCCGTTCAAGCTCACCGGCATCGACATCGGCGCGGGACAGTCGACCTTGCACGTCACCAACTCGTACGGCGTGAACCAGGACATCCAGCTGCATGTCGACGGCAAGGGCACCGTCGACCGCATGGAAGTGTCGCTGCGCCCGCCGCCCATCAAGTCGTGGGCCGACGTCGACGCGGCGATCGCGAAATCCGGCGCCCACTACTCGTACCAGGTCGCCAAGGTCGTCGACGGCAAGTGTGTCAAGGTCGCCGGCACCAACGTCGACGAGCCGATGCCGCTGGCGTCGATCATGAAAATCTATGTGCTGCTTGCCGTTGCGCGCGCGGTGTCGGCCGGAACCCTCAGCTGGGACGACAAGGTCACCGTCACCGCCGAGGGCAAGAAGCTCGGTTCGGCCGGCATGGACAACCTGGCGCCGGGCACGCAGGTGACGGTCCACGAGGCTGCCCAGCAGATGATCTCGGTCAGCGACAACATGGCCACCGACATGCTGATCAACAAGGTCGGGCCGGCCGCGGTCGACGAGGCGCTCGTGGTCGCCGGACACCATGACCCGGCGAGCCTGACCCCCTACCCGACCATGCACGAGCTGTTCTCCATCGGCTGGGGCAAGCCCGATGTCCGCGATCAGTGGAAGAACGGCGACAAGGCGCAGCGCACGGCACTGTTGCAGCAGGTGAGTTCTCGTCCCTACGAGCCGGATCCGTACCGCACCCGCACGCCGGCGTCGAGCATCGGGGCCGAGTGGTACGGCACCGCCGCCGACATCTGCCGCGAGCACGTCGCGGTACAGGCCGCCGCTGTCGGGGCCGCCGCGCCGGTCCGGGACATCATGTCGAAGGTCGCCGGCATCGACCTGGACCGCACCAAGTGGCCCTACCTGGGTTCCAAGGGCGGCAACCTGCCGGGCGACCTCGGCTTCAGCTGGTACGCCGTCGACCACACGGGTCAGCCGTGGGTCGTGAACTTCCAGCTGACGTGGCCGACGTTCAAGGGTCAGACGGCGGCGCAGTGGCTGCTGAGCATCATCAAGCAGGCGTTCGATCTGATCCCGGTGCGGTGAGCACGCAGTCGCCGCAGCATGCCGCCCTGTCGCCGGCCAGCCGGTAGATCAGGCAGCAACTGTGGCGGCGAAACGCCGGCCCTGAGCGCAGCACTCCCCCGTCGACCCTGGGGTCTTCGAGCACCGCGTCGGCCGCTCGCCGCGCCGCCTCCGCCACGTCCGGCCGCGCCCGGCCGATCTGTTGAGCCGCACTGTTGGCGGCCGATCCCACATTGCCCCACAACACTTTTGGGCCGACGCCGAATCGCCCGAACGCATCCGTGAGCACCTCCACGGCTGGCGCGCCACCGGACGGCCGTGCGGCGATCGACAGCGGATAGGGGCCGCCCAACTGGTCCTGCCACGCCAGGTCTGCCAGTGACCAGGACACCGGCTCCCCGAGGGCGGCGGTACCGATCATGGGTGCGATCAGTCGAGCCACCAGTCCCAGGTGCGCGACAGACGCGGCTACGCGCATCTCCGGCTCGCCGTTGCCCGCCAGCGCCGCCCGCACCTTGTACACCCGGGCGGTCAACGCCTCCGGATCGTCGCTGAGCTCGGCCATCGGTCGCCACGGCGTCGGCGGCGGATCATCGTGCCGCTGGGCGGCAAAGAAGGGGCCGAACGCGGCCAGGGGGTCCGTCACCGCGGGGGTTGCTGAACCAAGCGACGCGCAGCTTCAGCGGCAGCGGCCCGACGTTCGGCGATGGTCTCCGCTGACATGGGCTGGTCGACGATGCGATCGATACCGAACCCGCCGGCCGCCAAGGCGTATGTCATGTCGTTGAGCAGGACCAGCAGGTCCATCGGGCGCCACGACGGATCGATGATGCCCGCCTGCTGCGCCTCCGCGATCCGGTCGAGTTTCGACTGGAAGATCCGCCGCAGCACGTGGTCGCCGAACATGCCGTCGGCCGCCTCCAACTCGATCCAACGCTGCAAGCGGGCCCCGGCCGGATCGGCCACCATGTAATCGAAGAGCGCGACGGTGTATCCGGCGACGTCGTCAGGCTTGAAGATCGCGTCGTAGGGGGCGTCCTGAATCCACTGCTCCACGACGGCCTCGAACAGCTTCTGCTTGCTCGGAAAGTAGCTGTACAACCGTTCCTTGCTGGCATTGGCTTCGGCGGCAATACGATTCAGCCGCGCTCCGGCAAACCCAAGAGCAGAGAACTCCGCTTTCGCGGCAGCCATGATGCGCTCACGTGTCGCATGCCCGGCTGCTCTCATAGCATCCGCCAGGGTAACAGCCAGCTACCTCACTGGTCGCGTTCGAGCAGGAAGTAGAACAGCTTGTCGTCGGTGCGCTGCCGCTTGCCGTTCATGATGCCCATCAAGGTGTCGCCGTCGACCCGCTTGAAGTGGTCGAACACCGGCTGCCCGTCGTAGACCATGGTCCCGGTCACCTCGCCGCGAAACTCGATGTCCCACAACGACGCGCCACCACGGCTCAGATCGCGGTTCGAAAACAGTTGCCCCGCTTCGTCGTAGCAGACGATGGGCTCGACCTCGTTGATCGATTTGAAGATCTTCCCGTACCACCGGACCGCCTGCAGCTGGCCGTTCATCTTGTGGCCGGTGTCGAACTCGTCGCCTTTCCAGTTGCCCACGATGTCCACTGCACGGACCGGTTCCAGCGAGGCCCAGATTTCATCCAACTCGGCAGGATCGACATGCTCCCGGCCGCGCAGTTCGGAGAAACGAGCGCGAGCGGTATCAACGTCCACAAGGGCCTCCCAAGTCAGTTGGTTCGGAAACCGACTGTAATCCCGAACCAACTGGTTCGGCAAGCCCGAATATTGACGCTAGAAGATATTAGGTTCGTTTGCGCTGGACGAGTAGGGCAGGTCGCTGCTGCTGTACGGATCGACATGCACGGGGCGGCCGACGTAGGGAAAGGCGCGCTGTGGGCACGCCGGACGATCGCAGATCTTGCAGCCCGCCCCGATCGGCACCGCCGCGTCGGGATCGGCCAGATCGATGCCCGCCGCGTAGATCAGCTTGTCGGCATGGACCACATCGCAGCCCAGCCCGATGGCAAAACGCTTGCGGGGGCCGCGATATCGGCTCGGGGCGGACGACGTGGTGCGCGCGATCCAGAAGTACGACCGGCCGTCGGGCATCTGCGCCACCTGGGTGATGAACTCACCGGGGCGTTCGACGGCATGGTGCACCACCCACAACGGACAGTTTCCGCCCACCCTGGAGAAGTGGAAAGCCGTGGCGGACTGGCGCTTCGAGATGTTTCCGGCACTGTCGGTCCGCACGAAGATGAACGGCACACCACGCGCATCCGGGCGCTGCAGCGTCGAGAGCCGGTGACAGATGGTCTCGAAACCGACCTCGAACCGGCGTGCCAGTTGATCGATGTCGTAACGCAGCTCCTCGGCCACATCCAGAAACATCCGGTACGGCAGCAGCAGAGCGCCCGCGAAATAGTTGGCCAGCCCGATGCGTGCGACTTCCTTTGCCTCGGAACTGAGTTGGTCAGCGGTGGCCACGATCGCGGAAATCAGCTCCGAGTGCCGCAGCAACGCCACCTGAGTGGCCAGCTGGAAGGCCCGCTGCCCGGGATGCAGCCAGCGCGCGATGTACAACACGCCGGTGTCCGGACGGTAGGACCGTTGCGCATTGGGGCCCAACGCATCACCGTCGTCGATCACCACCACGACGCCGAATTCGTCGGATAGCAGGGCCGCGAGTTGAGCGTCGAGACCACCAAGCAGCAGCCGGCGCTCGACGAACAGCGACTCAGCCGCTTCGTCGAGCTCACCGATGTAGTTCTTGCGGTCGTAGAAGAAGTCCCGCACTTCCTCGAACGGCATGGGTTGTTGCGCCGACACCGAGGCATCGATGTTGGCCCGGGCCTGCATCGCGTCGAGTTCCGTTGTCGCGTCGAACAATCGGCGATTCATACTCACCAGCACCTGGCCCACCGCGGGCATCCGGGCCACCAACTCCTCGATCTGACCGGCAGTCGCCGACGTGTCGGCGAGTATCTCGCGCAAGTCGGACACCAGCCGCGCATCCGAATCCGGTGCGAAATAATTGGTCGGCAGATCGAACCGCTCCGCCAGCGCCAGGAGCACCGGCACCGTCACGGGCCGCTGGTCGTTCTCCAGTTGGTTGACGTAGCTCGTGGACAGATCCAGGGCGCGGGCCAGCGCGACCTGAGTCAGGCCGTGTTCCTCACGCAGCCGTCGCAGACGGGCGCCCACGAATGTCTTCGCCACCGCCACGAGCGTAACCCGCCGGATTTACGCAAAGTTCGCAAACTCCGTGGCCCAAGGACACAAAAATTCGCCTTTACAGGCACTTTCGACCGGTCGACGAGCTGCGTAGCGTGCGAACCATGCAGACACACGAGGTACGCACGCGGCGCAGCGCCGAAGAATTCCCGCGCTCGGAACACCTGGCCTGGAAGATCGCCGAGATCGCAGCCGACCCCGTCGAGGTGACTCCCGAGGTCGAGGGCATGGTCATCAACCGCATCATCGACAACGCCGCCGTCTCTGCCGCATCGGTCATCCGGCGCCCCGTCACCGTCGCGCGTACCCAGGCCCAGGCGCACCGCACCCAGCGCGGCGCCACCGTGTTCGGCATCGACGGCACCTACTCCCCCGAATGGGCCGCCTGGGCCAACGGGGTTGCCGTGCGCGAACTCGACTTCCACGACACCTTCCTGGCCGCCGAGTACTCGCACCCGGGTGACAACATCCCGGCCCTGGTCGCGGTGGCCCAGCAGCTCGACATCCGCGGCAGTGACCTGATCCGCGGCATCGCCACCGCATACGAGGTGCAGGTCGACCTGGTCAAAGGCATCTGCCTGCACGAGCACAAGATCGACCACGTCGCCCACCTCGGACCCGCGGTCGCCGCCGGTATCGGCACCATGCTGCGGCTTGCTCCGGAGACCATCTACGACGCGATCGGTCAGGCCCTGCACCTGACCACCGCGACCCGTCAGTCCCGCAAGGGCCTGATCTCCAGCTGGAAGGCCTACGCCCCGGCGCTGGCCGGCAAGGTCGCCATCGAGGCCGTCGACCGCGCCATGCGCGGCGAGGGCTCGCCGGCTCCCATCTGGGAGGGCGAGGACGGCGTGATCGCCTGGCTGCTGTCTGGTCCCGAGCACACCTACCAGGTGCCGCTACCCGAGGCCGGTGAGCCCAAGCGCGCCATCCTGGACACCTACACCAAGGAGCACTCGGCCGAGTACCAGAGCCAGGCCCCGATCGATCTGGCGCGCCGGATGCGTTCGCGCATCGGCGATCTCGACCAGATCGCGACCATCGTGCTGCACACCAGCCACCACACGCACGTGGTGATCGGCACCGGCTCGAACGATCCGCAGAAGTTCGACCCGGATGCAACACGAGAAACCCTGGACCACTCGGTGATGTACATCTTCGCGGTCGCCCTGCAGGACGGCGAATGGCACCACGAGCGGTCCTACGCTCCCGAGCGCGCCCACCGCCCGGACACCATCGAGCTGTGGAACAAGATCTCGACAGTCGAGGACCCGGAATGGACCCGGCGCTACCACTCGAATGACCCGGCCGAGAAGGCCTTTGGCGCCCGTGCCGTGGTGACGCTCAAGAGCTGCGAGGTGATCGTCGACGAACTGGCGATCGCTGACGCCCACCCGCTGGGTGCGCGCCCATTCGAGCGTGAGCAGTACCGTGGCAAATTCAGCACTCTCGCTGACGGCGTCATCGCCCCGGCTGAGCAGGAGCGGTTCCTGACCGTGGTCGACCAGCTCGGCACGCTCAAGCCGGGCAGCCTCGGCGCGCTCAACCTGCGGGTCGAGCAGGTCGTACTGGACAAGGCCCCGACGATTCCCTCGGGGATTTTCCGATGAGCGCCGGCCTTCTCGGATCGACGGTTTCCGCCGCCGACAAACGCGCCAAGCTCCGGGCGGGCCTGAATTCCGGCCAGCTGCAACGCTATCCGGGTGCCTTCTCACCGCTGGTGGCAAAGTTGGTGTCCGAGATTGGATTCGAGGGGGTCTACGTCTCGGGCGCGGTGCTGTCGGCCGATCTGGGGCTGCCCGACATCGGGCTGACCACCCTGAGCGAGGTGGCCGGCCGCAGTGCCCAGATCGCCGCGGCCACAGACCTGCCCACGCTGGTGGACGCCGACACCGGCTTCGGCGAGCCGATGAGCGCTGCCCGCACCATCACGATTCTCGAAGATGCCGGGCTCGCGGGCTGCCACCTCGAGGACCAGGTGAACCCGAAGCGTTGCGGGCACCTGGACGGCAAGGCCGTGGTGCCCGCTGCCGAGATGATCAAGCGGCTGCGCGCGGCGGTTGCCGCCCGTCGGGACCCCAACTTCATCATCTGCGCCAGGACCGACGCCGCGGGCATCGAGGGCATCGACTCCGCCATCGACCGCGCGAAGGCCTACGCCGACGCCGGCGCTGACCTGATCTTCACCGAGGCGCTCTCCACCCCAGGTGAATTCGAGCGCTTCCGGGCAGCGGTCGATACCCCATTGCTGGCCAACATGACCGAGTTCGGCAAGTCCGAACTGGTCACGACCCGGCAGTTGTCCGACATCGGATACAACATGGTGATCTACCCGGTCACCACGTTGCGCCTGGCGATGTACGCGGTCGAGGTCGGCTTGCGCGAAATCCACTCTGCTGGAACGCAAGCCGGCCTGCTGGACCAGATGCAGCATCGCACCCGGCTCTACGAGCTGCTGCGCTATGCCGAATACAACGAATTCGATTCAGACATCTTCAATTTCACCCTCCAGGACGCGAAAGCATGACCACTGAGACGCCACACATTTACAAGGGGCTGGCCGGTGTCGTCGTCGACACCACCGCCATCTCCAAGGTCGTACCCGAGACCAACAGCCTGACCTACCGCGGCTACCCGGTGCAGGATCTGGCCACGCACTGCTCCTTCGAGCAGGTGGCGTACCTGCTGTGGCACGGCGAGCTGCCGACCGACCAGGAACTGGCGCTGTTCTGCCAGCACGAGCGCGCATCCCGCCGGGTCGACCGCTCGATGTATTCGCTGCTGGCCAAACTGCCCGAGAGCTGCCACCCGATGGATGTGGTCCGCACCGCGATCAGCTACCTGGGTGCCGAGGACCCCGAGGAGGACGTCAGCACCCCGACCGCCAACTACGCCAAGTCATTACGGATGTTCGCGGTACTGCCGACCATCGTCGCGGCCGACATCCGGCGCCGGCAAGGGCTGGCGCCCATCGCACCGCACAGCCACCTCGGTTATGCGGAGAACTTCCTGAACATGTGCTTCGGCGAGGTGCCGGAACCGGCGATCGTCGAGGCGTTCAGTCAGTCGATGGTGCTGTATGCCGAGCACAGCTTCAACGCGTCGACCTTCGCTGCCCGGGTGGTGACCTCCACCCAGTCCGACATCTACAGTGCCGTGACCGCGGCCATCGGTGCGCTCAAGGGCTGCCTGCACGGCGGCGCCAACGAAGCCGTCATGCACGACATGCTGGAGATCGGGTCCGCCGACAATGCCGCGAAGTGGTTGCACGGCAAGCTGTCCCGCAAGGACAAGGTGATGGGCTTCGGGCACCGGGTCTACAAGAACGGCGACTCGCGCGTGCCGACCATGAAAGCCGCCTTTGAGCGGGTGGTGCAAGCGCGCGGGGGCCAGCAGTGGCTGGACATCTACAACGTGCTGGAGCGGGATATGTTCGCCGCCACCGGGATCAAGCCGAACCTCGACTTCCCGACGGGTCCGGCCTACTACCTGATGGGCTTCGACATCCCGGTCTTCACGCCGCTTTTCGTGATGAGCCGCATCACGGGCTGGACGGCACACATCATGGAGCAGGCGGCATCGAATGCCCTGATCCGTCCCCTGAGCGAATACTCGGGCCAACCACAGCGTTCCATTGCCTGAGCACACAATCCGCAAAGTCCTCGTTGCCAACCGCGGTGAGATCGCGATCCGGGCCTTCCGGGCCGCCTATGAAATGGACATCGCGACAGTGGCGGTCTACGCATACGAGGACCGGAACTCGCCACACCGCTTGAAGGCCGACGAGTCCTACCAGATCGGCGAGCCGGGCCACCCGGTACGGGCCTACCTCACGGTGCCCGAGATCATCCGGGTGGCACAGCTGGCCGGCGCCGACGCCGTCTACCCCGGGTACGGATTCCTTTCGGAGAACCAGGAACTGGCGTCGGCGTGTGCCGCCGCCGGCATCACCTTCGTGGGCCCCAGCGCCGATGTGCTGGAGCTGACCGGCAACAAGGCCAGTGCCATCGCGGCGGCCCGGACTGCCGGACTGCCGGTGCTCACCTCGTCCGAACCATCGGCATCGGTCGACGAACTGCTCACGGCCGCAGCAGATATGGAGTTCCCGCTGTTCGTCAAGGCCGTCTCTGGCGGCGGCGGTCGCGGTATGCGGCGAGTCGCTGATCGTGCCGATCTGGCCGAGGCCATCGAAGCTGCGTCGCGCGAAGCGGAGTCGGCATTCGGTGACCCGATGGTCTATCTCGAGCAGGCGGTACTCAATCCGCGCCACATCGAGGTGCAGATCCTGGCTGACAGCACCGGCGAGGTGATCCACCTCTTCGAGCGGGACTGCAGTGTGCAGCGTCGGCACCAGAAGGTCATCGAGCTGGCACCCGCCCCCAACCTCACCGAAGAACAGCGGGCCCGAATCTGTTCTGACGCAGTGAGATTTGCCCGCCAGATCGGCTACTTCTGCGCCGGCACCATCGAGTTCCTGCTCGACGAGCGCGGGCACCATGTGTTCATCGAATGCAATCCCCGCATTCAGGTCGAACACACGGTGACCGAGGAGATCACCGATGTGGATCTGGTGGCTTCCCAGCTGCGGATCGCGGCCGGAGAGTCGTTGGCAGACCTGGGGCTCAGCCAGGACAGCATCCGCATCCGTGGCGCAGCCATGCAATGCCGAATCACCACCGAGGATCCCGCCAACGGGTTCCGGCCCGAAACCGGCCGGATCACCGCCTACCGCAGTCCCGGCGGTGCCGGAGTCCGATTGGACGGCGGTACCAATGTCGGTGCCGAGATCAGTGCGCATTTCGACTCGATGCTGGTCAAACTCACCTGCCGGGGTCACGACTTCGCGACCGCGGTCAGGCGTGCCCGCCGCGCTCTTGCCGAGTTCCGCATCCGCGGGGTGTCGACGAACATCCCTTTCCTGCAAGCGGTTCTGGACGACCCCGCCTTCGCGGCGGGCACGGTGTCGACGTCGTTCATCGACGAGCGGCCGCAGCTGCTGACGGCACATATCCCCGAGGATCGCGGCACCCGCATCCTCAACTACCTCGTCGACGTCACGGTCAACAAACCGCACGGCGTGCGGCAGTCCGCGGTGTATCCGCGGGACAAGCTGCCCGAGATCGACTTGTCCGTGCCGGCACCGGCGGGCAGCAAGCAGCTGCTGACCGAGTTGGGGCCCGAGCGCTTCGCAGCCGCGCTGCTGGAATCGCCGCGACTGTGGGTCACCGACACCACGTTCCGCGATGCCCATCAGTCCCTGCTGGCCACCCGAGTGCGTACTTCGGGCCTGGTCAAGGTGGCACCGTACGTGGCCCGCATGATGCCCGAGCTGCTGTCGGTCGAATGCTGGGGCGGTGCGACTTACGATGTGGCGCTTCGGTTCCTGAAGGAAGACCCGTGGGAACGGCTCGCCGCACTGCGGGAAGCGCTGCCCAACATCTGCCTGCAGATGTTGCTGCGTGGCCGCAACACCGTCGGCTACACGCCCTATCCGGTATCCGTCACGTCGGCGTTCGTGCAAGAGGCCACCGCCACCGGCGTCGACATCTTCCGGATCTTCGATGCGCTGAACAATGTGGAGTCGATGCGTCCGGCGATCGATGCCGTGCTCGAAACCGGCTGTGCGGTCGCTGAAGTCGCGATGTCCTACACCGGCGACCTGTCCGATCCCGGCGAGACGCTGTACACGCTCGACTACTGGCTCAAGCTGGCCGAGCAGATCGTCGACGCCGACGCACACGTGCTGGCGATCAAGGACATGGCCGGTCTGCTGCGGCCACCTGCGGCGGCAACACTGGTGTCGGCGTTGCGATCCCGGTTCGACCTGCCGGTGCACGTTCACACCCACGACACCCCGGGTGGCCAGCTTGCGACGTACGTCGCGGCCTGGCAGGCCGGCGCCTCGGCGGTCGACGGGGCCGCAGCACCGCTGGCCGGTACCACCAGCCAGCCCGCGTTGTCGTCCATCGTTGCCGCAGCCGCACACACCAAACACGACACCGGATTACCTCTGGCGAACGTCTGCGAGCTGGAACCGTACTGGGAGGCGTTGCGCCGCGTCTACGCACCGTTCGAGGCGGGCCTACCCGCTCCGACCGGCCGCGTGTACACCCATGAAATCCCGGGCGGACAGCTGAGTAACCTCCGCACTCAGGCCGTCGCCCTCGGTCTGGGCGGCCGGTTCGAGGACATCGAGAACGCTTACGCGAGAGCGGACCACGCCCTCGGCAGGCTGGTGAAGGTGACCCCGTCGAGCAAGGTGGTCGGTGATCTGGCGCTGGCGCTCGTCGGCGCCGGGATCAGTGCCGAGGAGTTCGCCGCTGACCCGCGCCGGTGCGACATCCCAGATTCTGTGATCGGGTTCCTGCGCGGCGAACTCGGCGAACCGGCCGGCGGCTGGCCGGAGCCGTTGCGCAGCAAGGCCCTTCAGGGTCGGACCGCCGCCAGGCCGACGGCCACACTCACCGTCGAGGACTACGCCGAACTGGCAGAGCCGGGGCCCACCCGCCGGGCGGCACTCAATCGCTTGCTCTTCCCCGGGCCCACCCACGAATTCCTCACACATCGAGAGCAATACGGCGACACCTCGAGCCTGAGCGCCAACCAGTTCTTCTACGGGCTGCGCCGCGGCGAGGAGCACCGCGTCAAGTTGGAGAAGGGCGTCGAGCTGCTCATCGGTCTCGAAGCCGTCTCCGAACCCGATGACCGCGGCATGCGTACGGTGCTGTGCCTGTTGAACGGTCAGCTGCGCCCAATCCAGGTGCGGGACAGGTCGATCGACAGCGCCCTGCCCGCTGCGGAAACGGCGGACCGCGGCAACCCCGATCACATCGCCGCGCCGTTCGCCGGCGTGGTGACGATCGGGGTGGCGGTCGGGGACGCCGTGAACACCGGTCAGACAGTGGCAACCATCGAAGCGATGAAGATGGAAGCCGCGATCACGTCGCCCAAGACCGGCACCGTCACCCGGATCGCGGTGGCCCCCACCGCAAGTGTCGAAGGCAACGACCTGCTCGTGGTCGTCAGCTGACCGAGGCCACGGTCACGGCACGACGGCAATCTTGCCGTGACCATGGCCCGTCATGCTCGCCGAGAGCGCGGCCGCAGCTTCGGTCAGCGGGAACGTCTGGCTGATCGAGACGACGAGCCGCGCCTGCGCTGCCAGTGCGGCGAGTTCGCCAAGGGCCGCGCCGAGTTCGCTGCCCGAGCCACCGGCGTGAATCTGGATGCCGGTGCCTGCCGCGTCGAAGGCAACCAGCGTGAGAACGCGCGCCGGATTGCCCGTGAGTTCGATCGACAGCGGGATTTCGCCGCGGCCAGAGGCGTCGAGAACGGCGTCCACGCCCTGCGGCGCGACGGCGCGAACCCTTTCAGCCAGGCCGTCGCCGTAGGTGACCGGCGTCGCGCCCAGCGAACGGAGATACTCGTGGTTGGCTTCACCCGCCGTACCAATCACATTGACGCCCTGAGCCTTTGCGAGTTGGACGGCAAACGTCCCCACGCCGCCCGCGGCGGCATGGATGAGCAGCGTCTCGCCTGCCTTGATGCCGAGCTTCTTCAGCACGGCATATGCCGTGCCACCGGCACCCGCGAGGGAGCCCGCCACTTCCCACGGGACACCGGCGGGCTTGCGCACAATCTCGGCCGATTCGGCGAGCGCGTGATCGGCGAACGATCCGGTGGTCGACCGGCCCAGCACTTCGTCGCCGACAGCCCACTCGGTTACCTCGGCGCCGACCGCGTCGACTACGCCCGCCACATCGGAGCCCACGCCGGCGGGTAGCTCGAGCGGAAACAGTTCGCGCATCTGACCACTGAGGATTTTCCAGTCGATCGGGTTCAGCCCGGCCGCGCGCACCGCGATCCGCACCTGGGTCGGTCCGGGCGCCGGTGGCGGGGCATCGACCACCTGCAACACCTCAGGGCCGCCGTATTCTCCGAACTGAACAAGTCTCGACATTCGGTCGTCTCCAATCGGGTTCCGGTACCGGGCGGGAGCCCAAAGAAGGAAAGCTGCGGGGTGCCCGGTTTATTTCGTGACGCCGTGACGGCGACGCCGAAAGCGGGCCGGCGTAGTCCCGACCTCAGCGCGAAAGGCCCGGGAGAACGCGGACTCGGACTGATAGCCGACCTGACCGGCGATGGTGGCGACTGTCGCGTCGGTGGATTTGAGTAGTTCGGCGGCAGCCATCACCCGGGCACGTGCCAGGAAGACGCCCACGGTCATGCCCGTTTCCCGTGCGAAATGCCGCAGGAATGTCGCCCGCGCCATTGAGGCCGTGCTGCTGAGCCGATCGATGGTCCAGTCTGCGCCCGGCGCGGCCAGCACATTCTCGATCGCCTTCGCGATGCGCGGGTCGGTTGCCGCGGTCCACAACGTGGACGTCGTCGTCGCGCTGTTCGCGGACCTCAACACCATCGTCAGGAGCACCGTGGCCAACGCGGACAGGATCGCCGCGGTGCCTTTTCCCTCCCGCTGTGCTTCCGCGCGCATCATGGCGCTCAGCATCGTCAACATGTCCGCGGTGTCGGCTGAGTCGCCGCACGAAACATGCAGCGGGTCCGGCAGACTGCGAAACAGCACCGCGCCCGCTCCCCCGTCGAATGTGTAATGCCCGCAGAACAAATCGATGACGGCCGGTCCGCCACCCCGGCTACGGGTGGTCACGAACGCCTCACCGGTGGTCTCGGTTGTGCCCCGCAGCCGGCCGGCGCCTGCCGCGACGATCCGATGAGGAGCCCGGCTCGGGATCAGCACGACATCCCCCTGCCGCATCGTCAGCGCCCGGGAACCGACCAGCAGCTCGCACTCGCCCTCGAGCAGGACGTGGAACGGTGCCTGCAGCTCCGGATATCCGCCGACGTCCATGCGGGTGGTGCTGCCCAGCAGGCAGCGCTTGTCCACCTTGGCACCGACCTGCGCCACGTCCAACAAACGACTGACGACGTCCATATTGAGACTTTAGAGCAGAAAACTGAGTCAATAGCGCCTATTGGTATCGATTGCGGCTAAGTACGGTTCAACGAAGTGCAGCCCTTCGCGGGTTCCGACGCCAAGCACTCCGCACAGGAAAGAGACCGTCATGACCGAACAACTCCACACCAAGGACACCGCGCTTACGGCTCGCGTCGCGGTGCGCGCGCTGCCACGCGTCGACACTGTCACCGCGGCACTGCTGCGGTACGGACTCGTTGTCGTCATCGGCTGGATCGGCCTGCTGAAGTTCGCCCATTACGAGGCACATCAGATCGCCCCACTGGTCGCGCACAGCCCGTTCATGGGCTGGCTCTACGGCATCTTCCCCGAATACACCTTCTCCGCACTCCTCGGCGTCATGGAAGTGACCGCTGCGGTCCTCCTGGCGGTGAAGCCGTTCGCGCCACGCATCTCGGCGCTCGGCAGCCTGCTGTCGGTGTTGTTGTTCCTCGCGACGATCAGTTTCCTGTTCACCACCCCGGGAATTGCCGAACCGGCAGGCGGCGGGTTCCCCGCGATCACGTTGCTCGCCGAGTTTCTCCTGAAAGACCTTGTCTTGCTGGGAGCTTCGTTCTGGACACTGGCCGACGCCATCCGGTCCGGCTGGACGGGCGACCAGAACCATGTCTGATCGCAACGCACGCTACGAATCTCTTTTCCGGCCGACGTCGATCGCCGGGGTCAACCTGACCAACCGTGTCGCACTGGCTCCGATGTCCCGAGTCAGCGCAACGGCCGAAGGTCTTCCCACCGATCGGATGGGCGCCTACTACCGGACGTTCGCCGATGGCGGGTTTGGCCTGTTGATCACCGAAGGCCTGTATATCGATGACCAGGCCAGCCAGGGTTACTACTTCCAGCCCGGCATCTCGAGCTCTGCCCAGGTCGCGGCGTGGAAACCGGTCGTGGATGGCGTCCACGCGTCCGGTGCGAAGTTCTTTGCCCAGCTCATGCACGCCGGCAGCCAGTCACAGGGAAACCGCCATACGGCCACCACCTGGGCTCCGTCGGCAGTACGGCCGCACGGCGAGCAGTTGTCCATGTACCGCGGATCGGGTCCGTACCAGATGCCCGAGGCGATGACCGCCGAGCATATCGACCAGGTCCGTACCTCGTTCGTCGATGCTGCCAAGTTGGCCCGCGACGCGGGGTTCGACGGCGTAGAACTGCACGGCGCCAACGGATATCTGCTCGACGCGTTCCTCACCGACTACATGAACACCCGCACCGACGAGTACGGCGGCACCGTCGCCAACCGCGTGCGGCTCGCCGCGGAGGTCAGCGCCGACGTCGTGGCCGCGGTCGGCGCGGACATCGCCGTCGGTATCCGTATCTCACAGGGAAAGGTGTCGGACAACCATCATCGGTGGCCGGGCCGAGAGGATGACGCCGCCATCATCTTCGGCACACTCGCCGCTGCCGGCGTCGACTACATACACACCACCGAATATCGAGCTCTGGCACCAGCTTTCGATGACAGTTCGAGCACGTTGGCCGAATTGGCCAAGCGCCACAGTGGCCTGCCGATCATCGCCAACGGCCACCTCGATGATCCCCGCGACGCGGCCGGCATCCTCGACTCCGGCTCCGCCGATATCGTCACGTTGGCCAAACCTGCACTGGCCAACCGGGACTGGCCACAGCGGGTCCGGGCAGGACGACCGCTGTCGCCCGACGTGCCCGCCGATATCTTCGGTCCGACCGCGAGCATCAAAGACTGGGAAGTGTGACAGTGTGCTGTGCCCCGGAACCTGATCAGGTTCCGGGGCACAGTCTTTGGCGCCCTACCCGGCGCGGACCAGCCGCGCCGCCCGCACCAGGTTCCGCAGGGATTCGGTCACCTCATCGGTCTTGCGGGTCTTCAGACCGCAGTCCGGGTTCACCCAGAGCCGTTCTGCCGGAACGGCATCCAGCGCGTGGCGCAGCGAAGTCGCCATCTCCTCGACACTGGGGACCCGCGGCGAGTGGATGTCGTAGACACCCGGACCGACACTGCCCGCGAACCCGATTTCGTTGAGGTCGTCGAGCACCTCCATGTGCGAACGCGCCGCCTCGATGGACGTCACATCGGCATCGAGATCGGCGATGGCACCGATCACCTCACCGAATTCGGAGTAGCACAGGTGCGTGTGGATCTGGGTCTCGTCGCTGACGCCCGAAGTGGACAGCCGGAACGCGTCGACCGCCCACTGCAGATATGCCGCCTTGTCGGCGTTCCGCAGCGGCAGCAGCTCGCGCAGCGCGGGTTCATCGACCTGGACGATGACGATGCCCGCATCCTGCAGGTCGACCGTCTCGTCTCGGATGGCCAGGGCCACCTGGTTGGCGGAGTCGGCCAGTGGCTGGTCGTCGCGGACGAACGACCAGGCCAGAATCGTCACCGGCCCGGTGAGCATGCCCTTGACCGGCTTGTCGGTGAGAGTCTGTGCGTACCTGGCCCATTCGACCGTCATCGGCTGCCGACGCGTGACGTCGCCGAACAACACCGGCGGACGCACGCAGCGGCTGCCGTACGACTGGACCCAGCCGTTCTTCGTGGCGAAGAAACCGTCCAGCTGCTCGGCGAAGTACTGCACCATGTCGTTGCGCTCGGGCTCGCCGTGCACCAGCACATCCAGACCCAGGTCCTCCTGCAGCCGAATGACGGTCTCGACTTCGGCCTTCATCTGATCGGTGTACTGAGCCTCGTCGATCTCACCGGCGACCAGCGCGGCACGCGCCTTGCGGATCTCGACGGTCTGCGGAAACGAGCCGATGGTGGTCGTCGGCAATGACGGCAGACTGAGGCGCGCGTCCTGCGCCTTACGCCGCTCGGCTGCCGGCCCGCGGCTGATGCCGCCGGTCAGCACCTCCTTCAGCCGCGCCCGGACGGAGTCGTTGTGCAGGCGCGGGTCCTGCGCCCGCGACGCGACAGCCGCGCTCGACGCCTCGAACGCTGCGGCCACCGCGTCCCGGCCGTCGCGCATCGCCGTCGCCAATGTCGCGACCTCACGGACCTTTTCGGCGCCGAAGGCCAGCCAGCTGCGCAGGGCGTCGTCCAGATCGGACTCTGGTTCGAGCGAGTACGGCACATGCAGCGTCGAGCACGATGTCGACACCGCAACCGTCTTCGCCGACCCGACCAGCGCCCCCAGCCGAGCCAGCGCGGTTTCCAAGTTGGTGCGCCAGATGTTGCGGCCGTCGACGATGCCCGCGACCAGCAGCTTGTCGGCCAGGCCCGAAACAGGCTGATCGCCCCCCGCGACGAAATCAACTGCGATACCTTCGATCTGGGTGCGGGCCAGCGCCGGCAGCGCGGCCCCCAGCTCGCCGAAGTAGGTCGCGACCAGGATGGCCGGGCGCTTGGCCGCGCCCGCGAGCGTGGTGTAGACCTGCTCTGCCAGTTCGGCGCCACTGTCGAGGATGTCGGTGACCAGCACCGGCTCGTCGATCTGCACCCACTGCGCGCCGGCATCGGCCAGCCGGCCCAGCAGTTCGACATACAGCGGCAGCAGCTCACCGAGCCGCTCGATGGGCGCGGCGGCGCCGTCGACCGCCTTACTCAAGGCCAGGAAGGTGATCGGCCCGACGATCACAGGGCGACCCGAAATACCTTGCGTCTGAGCTTCTTTGAGCTCATTCAGCACCTTGGCCGGATTCAGGGTGAACGCGGTGTCCGGACCGATCTCCGGGACGATGTAGTGGTAGTTGGTGTCGAACCACTTCGTCATTTCCAGCGGTGGAATGTCCGCCGTACCGCGGGCCGCGGCGAAGTAGCGATCCAGGTCGTCGGCTACACCGCTCACCCGGGCCGGTAGAGCACCGAGCAGTACCGCGGTGTCGAGGACCTGGTCGTAGTACGAAAAAGTGTTGACCGGAACGGAATCCAGACCGGCCCGGGAGAGTTCGGCGAGAGTATCGCGGCGCAGACCCGCGGCGATCTCTTCGAGTGCGGCGCGGTCGATCCGGCCGGCCCAGTAGCGCTCGACGGCGCGCTTGAGCTCACGGTTGGGGCCGATGCGGGGCGCACCCAGAATGGTTGCGGTGAATGGTGTTGACATGCGACGTCCTTAAACGCGACGGAAGTGCGCACCGCCCAAGGACATCCATCGAGGACAGCGCGAACCGCCCTCGGCGATTGCCCATTCCACGAGGCGATGCACCGCCGGACGCGGCGCATCCGGCACAGCTGGCAGGTCTTCGGACTCGCAGGCGCGCACCTTCTGGTGCACCTAGTGGCCGTCGCTTCCCAATCCGTGGATCAGTGCGGATGACGGCGGTCGTTCCTGCATACCGCTGCGGGACAGTCCCGGATTCTCACCGGGTTCCCTCTCATGGCGGTTCCCCGCCATTCGACGCCGCAGACGCCGAGGCGTCATTGGCAAACCAGCTGCGCCGTGGAGACTACCCTGTCGGGCCCTGTGCCGGGCCCGGGCCGCCGCCGTAACCCAACTGCTGCGCGGTGTAGCGGGCCGCGTCGGTGACCGGAACCGCCTGCACCGCAGTGCCGTACGCGCAGATCTCGGTCCACACGTCGCCGATCTCCGTGGTGTCGAACCGCATCCCGATGATGGCATTGCCGCCGCGGGCCTGACATTCCTGGAGCAGCCGGCCCATGGCCTCGTTGCGGCTCTCGGCGAGGTTCTTGGTCATGCCCTGCAGCTCGCCGCCGAACATCGCCTTGAAGCCGGCGCCCATCTGCGCGAAGGCATTCCGGGAGCGGACGGTGAGGCCGAAGACCTCACCGCAGACCCGCTGAATCTCCCACCCGGGCAGGTCATTCGTCGTGACAACCAGCATGCTGCCGCCTTTCTGTGTCGGTACGCCTCGAACTGTAGTGCGCGGCAACCGCAATCGTCAGAGAGCGGCTGCCACGTCCTGCGCCGGTGCGGCCTTCCGGGCGCCACCGAGGTAGCGCTCGACGAGCCCGCCGAACACCAGCCCGATGACCGCCCAGATCAACGCCTGGTCGATCAGCGAGTACCACCGGAACTTCCACAGCAGGTCGGCGTCGAACCCCGGATAGATGAGTTGCCCGGGCGCATAGACCTTGCCGTCGACGGTCACCGGCGTCGGGAAGGTGTTGGTGATCGGCTGCGGCGTCTCGGTCGCGGCGCGCGCGAAACCGAACTCGCCGGAGTGCTCGACGTTGGCGGCCAGATCGCCCAGCGACGGCAGGGCCGCCAGCAGTCCGCCGTACAGCACGAAGAACCCGAGCACCGCGATCCCGATCGCGCGCGCCCAGCCGACCTTCCCGGACAGCTTGCGCGCGGCGAACACCGCGAGACCCAGCAGGGTGAGCGAGCCCCACACCATGCCCAGGTACAGGAAGCCGCGCGTCTCCATTGTGAATTCGTGACCGATGGCGGGCGGGTTCGACGGGTATTTCACGAACGGCAGCAGGTACACACCCAGAAAACCGAATCCGGCGGCGGTCCAGCCCAGCACCTTGGGCCGTACCCCGAACCGGCCGTGCAGCACCAGATACGCCACGGCCACCAATGCGCCCATCGCCACGGAGAACGCGATGATGCCGGTGGCCGCACCGATACCCGACTGGATGGACCGGCTGAACAACTCCGGCCCGTCCGGCTCGACCGGGTGGCCCATGGCCGTGTGGACCGTCGAGAGCACGTTCATGCGGCCGGACTCGTAATCGATGGCCTTGTCGATGGTGGGTTCAGCAAAAATCCAGGCAAACAGGAACCCCAGGATGCCGGCGATCAGGCCGGCCAGGGCTCCGCGCCCGATGACGCGGATTTCCACAAAAGTCCCCTGAGTCAGTGGCAGGGGAAGCCGAGGAAGTGCCGCGAGTCGTGCACCCACTCATGGACGACCACGGTCTTGCCGAACAGCGACATCATGCCCTCGTCGATGCCGACGAGGTAGTACGCCAGCACCGCCAGGAAGATCGTCACACCGAGCAGCACCGCCACCCGGGTGGCCGAAAGCGCCTTGGTCGATACGCCCGGCTTCGAAACCGCAATACTCGTCATGGTCAAACCTCCTACGGGGTCACGCGCCCCTACATTGTTCGGTTCTGCACGACGGCGAAAGATCTGACTCGCCGCAGAGGGCTCACAGTGGCGCAACCGCGCCGGATTCGCACCGGCTTCCATGCGCCGTCGTACCGGGAATCAAGATACACCCAAACGGAAAATGCCCTTCCCCGAATTTCGGGGAAGGGCATTTTCACAATCCGTTACTCGGCGGCAGTCGCCGCGGCCTCGGCCAGGTCGGCCGATTCCTTCCGACGGCCGGCGAAGGTGAACACCGCATCCTCGGTGTTGTTGCTCTCGCCGTCCCAGTTCTCGACGTCCACGGTGACCAGCTGACCGGGGCCGACCTCCTCGAAGAGAATCTTCTCGGAGAGCTGGTCCTCGATCTCGCGCTGGATGGTCCGGCGCAGCGGCCGGGCACCGAGCACCGGATCGAAGCCGCGCTTGGCCAGCAGTGCCTTGGCCTTGTCGGTCAGCTCCATCTCCATGTCCTTGGCCTTGAGCTGCTTGCCGACCCGGCCGATCATCAGGTCGACCATCTGGATGATCTCGTCCTGCGTCAGCTGGTGGAACACGATGATGTCGTCGATACGGTTCAGGAACTCCGGACGGAAGTGCTTCTTCAGCTCGTCGTGCACCTTGAGCTTCATCCGCTCGTAGTTGTTCTCGCCGCCACCCTGGGTGAAGCCGAGGCCAACCGCCTTGCTGATGTCGCTCGTACCGAGGTTCGAGGTGAAGATCAGCACGGTGTTCTTGAAGTCGACAGTGCGACCCTGGCCGTCGGTCAGGCGACCGTCTTCGAGGACCTGCAGGAGGCTGTTGTAGATCTCCTGGTGGGCCTTCTCGATCTCGTCGAACAGCACGACGCTGAACGGCTTGCGGCGCACCTTCTCGGTGAGCTGGCCACCCTCTTCGTAGCCGACGTAGCCCGGAGGGGCACCGAACAGCCGCGACGCGGTGAAGCGGTCGTGGAACTCGCCCATGTCGATCTGGATGAGCGCGTCGTCGTCACCGAACAGGAACTCGGCCAGCGCCTTCGACAGCTCGGTCTTACCGACACCGGACGGGCCGGCGAAGATGAACGAGCCCGACGGACGCTTCGGGTCCTTCAGGCCGGCGCGGGTACGCCGGATGGCCTTCGAGACGGCCTTGACGGCATCGACCTGGCCGATGATCCGCTTGTGCAGCTCATCTTCCATGCGCAGCAGACGCGTGGTCTCGGCCTCGGTCAGCTTGAAGACCGGGATGCCGGTCCAGTTGCCCAGGACCTCGGCGATCTGCTCGTCGTCGACCTCGGCGACCACGTCCAGATCACCCGAACGCCACTGCTTCTCCCGCTCGGCGCGCTGGGCGACCAGCGTCTTCTCCGAATCACGCAGCCGGGCTGCCTTTTCGAAGTCCTGCGCGTCGATGGCCGATTCCTTCTCCCGGCGCGCGTCGGCGATCTTCTCGTCGAACTCGCGCAGGTCTGGCGGAGCGGTCATCCGGCGGATGCGCATCCGGGCCCCGGCCTCGTCGATCAGGTCGATGGCCTTGTCCGGCAGGAACCGGTCGTTGATGTAGCGGTCGGCCAGCGTCGCGGCAGCCACCAGCGCACCGTCGGTGATGGAGACGCGGTGGTGCGCCTCGTAACGGTCGCGCAGACCCTTGAGGATCTCGATGGTGTGCTCGACGGTCGGCTCGCCCACCTGGACCGGCTGGAACCGGCGCTCGAGGGCGGCGTCCTTCTCGATGTACTTGCGGTACTCGTCGAGAGTGGTCGCACCGATCGTCTGCAGCTCACCACGGGCCAGCTTGGGCTTCAGGATGCTGGCGGCATCGATGGCGCCCTCGGCGGCACCCGCACCCACGAGCGTGTGCAGCTCGTCGATGAACAGGATGATGTCGCCGCGGGTGTTGATCTCCTTGAGCACCTTCTTCAGGCGCTCTTCGAAGTCACCGCGGTAACGGCTGCCGGCCACCAGCGAACCCAGGTCCAGCGTGTAGAGCTGCTTGTCCTTGAGCGTCTCGGGAACCTCGCCGTGCACGATGGCCTGCGCCAGGCCCTCGACGACGGCGGTCTTACCGACACCGGGCTCGCCGATCAGCACCGGGTTGTTCTTGGTGCGCCGGCTCAGCACCTGCATGACCCGCTCGATTTCCTTCTCGCGGCCGATGACCGGATCGAGCTTGCCCTCGGCGGCGGCGGCGGTCAGGTTGCGGCCGAACTGGTCGAGCACGAGCGACGTCGACGGGTTGCCCGTCTCGCCGCCGCGGCCACCGGTGCCGGCTTCGGCGGTCTCCTTGCCCTGGTACCCAGACAGCAGCTGGATGACCTGCTGACGCACACGGGTCAGTTCGGCGCCCAGCTTGACGAGCACCTGAGCGGCGACGCCCTCGCCCTCACGGATCAGGCCGAGCAGAATGTGCTCGGTGCCGATGTAGTTGTGCCCGAGCTGCAGCGCCTCGCGCAGCGACAGCTCCAGCACCTTCTTGGCGCGCGGCGTGAACGGAATGTGGCCGGACGGCGCCTGCTGCCCCTGGCCGATGATCTCTTCGACCTGGCTGCGCACACCCTCCAGCGAGATGCCCAGCGATTCCAGCGACTTGGCGGCTACGCCCTCGCCCTCATGAATGAGGCCAAGCAGGATGTGCTCGGTGCCGATGTAATTGTGGTTGAGCATCCGGGCTTCTTCTTGAGCCAGGACGACGACCCGACGGGCCCGGTCGGTGAATCTCTCAAACATCGGTGGTTACCTGCTCTCCCTCGTAGCGCAGCTCCTGCCACGTCACTTCGCGTGTCGCAACGCTGTGCGCCTACCGTCCACTCTAATGGGCGGCGACCATGCGTGCCCTGCGGTATCCCCTAGCTCGCGGGGCCACTCAGCGCTGCGAAAAGGCCAACGCGCTGGGGCTATGAAACGTTTCCCGGATCGGCCTGACCGGGCTACGCCGAAAGCGAACAGAGAAACCGCGGGCAACCCTGATTTTTGTTGCCCGCCGGCTCAGGTGGCGGCGTGGAACGCGTCGATGATCTCCGCCGGAATACGGCCCCGGCTGGAGACATTGTGGCCGTTGCGGCGAGCCCATTCCCGGATGGCGGCGCTCTGCTCGCGATCGATGGACGCGCGACCACGCCCCGTCGACCCCGTGCCGGCGCGGCCGCGGCGGCGTCCACCGACCCGCCGGCCGGCCTCGACCCATTTCTTCAAATCATTCCGAAGCTTGGTGGCGTTCTTGGTGGTGAGGTCGATCTCGTAGTTCACCCCGTCGAGAGCAAATTCGACCGTCTCATCCGCCGCGCCTTCACCGTCGAAATCGTCGACGAGCGTGACAGTCACTTTCTTTGCCATCGGCCCACACTAACCCTTCTGCCTCGTTTAAAGCGCAGAATCGACTCTGCCAGAACAATGCTGGCATAGGAGTCGAATTCCTTCAACAAGTCTCAGGGTCAGCTCAGTTTTCAGTCGCCCTGGCGGCGCACAATCGGGAACAAAACCGTGTCCCTAATCGTCAACCCCGTCAACGCCATCAGCAGGCGGTCGAGTCCCATTCCTGTTCCGGTCGTCGGCGGCATCGCATACTCCAATGCGATAAGGAAATCCTCATCAAGTCGCATTGCCTCGTCGTCACCGGCAGCGGCGGCACGCGCCTGTGCCTCGAAACGCTCGCGTTGAATCACCGGATCGATCAACTCCGAATATCCGGTGGCGAGCTCGAACTTCCGGACATACAGATCCCATTTTTCTGTAACGCCCGGAATACTGCGGTGCGCGCGCGTGAGCGGCGTGGTCTCCACCGGGAAATCCCGGACGAAGGTCGGCGCCCAAAGATGATCGCCGACGGTGTGCTCCCACAGTTCCTCGATCAATTTCCCGTGGCCGTATCCACGGTCCCGGGGAATCTCGGCGCCGAGCCGCTCGGCCACCTTCCACAGGTACTCGACGGAGGTCTCCGGGGTGATCTCCTCACCCAGCGCTTCCGACAACGACGGATACATTTCGACGGTCGCCCATTCACCATCGAGGTCATAGGTGGAACCGTCGGGCAGTGGCACCATTCGGGTACCAATGGCCTCGTCGGCGACCTCCTGAATAAGCTCACGCGTCACAATCGCGGAATCGTCATATGTGCCGTAGGCCTGATAAGTCTCCAGCATCGCGAATTCCGGTGAATGCGTGGAATCCGCGCCCTCGTTGCGAAAGTTCCGATTAAGCTCAAAAACCTTCTCGAAACCGCCGACCAGGCAACGCTTCAGGAACAACTCCGGCGCGATGCGCAGGTACAGATCCGCATCGAGCGCGTTGGAGTGCGTGATGAACGGGCGCGCGGCGGCGCCACCCGGCAGCGTCTGCAGCATCGGGGTCTCGACTTCGAGAAAGCCGCGACGTTCCAATGCCGAACGCAATGCCCGCACCACAGCAATGCGCTGCCGGGCGACATTGCGAGCCTCCGGACGCACGATCAGGTCGACGTACCGCTGCCGGACCCGGGTCTCTTCATTCAATTCCTTGTGCGCGACGGGAAGCGGTCGCAACGCCTTCGACACAATTTGCCAGTTCTGGGCAAGCACAGATAATTCGCCGCGCCGGGAACTGATGACCTCGCCCTCGATGAACACGATGTCGCCCAGGTCGACGTCCGACTTCCAGGCGTCGAGCGACTCCCGGCCCACCTTGTCCAGGCTCAGCATGGCCTGCAGCTGCGTGCCGTCGCCCTCCTGCAGCGTCGCGAAGCACAGCTTTCCCGAGTTCCGGGCGAAGACGACGCGCCCTGCCACGCCGACGATGTCGCCTGTCGCGGTGTCCGCGACGAGCTCCGGATAGGCCGCCCGCAGCTCGGCCAGGGTGTGGGTACGCGGCACCTCGACCGGATACGGGTCGCGCCCCTCGGCCAGCAGCCGCTCACGCTTGGCCTGGCGGATGCGGAACTGCTCTGGAATGTCGGGGCTGTCGGCTTCGCTCACGAAATGCCAGCTTAAATGAAGCCCATGGCCACCAGTTTGGAGCAGTCCGCCGTAGACGCGCTGGACCACGAGCCGATCGACTGGAAATTCAAGGGTCTGCCGGCCTCGTGGTGGGGCCAGACCCCTGCTCAGGTGTGCCGGCGACGCCCCAGTCTGTTCGACGACGGCGCGGTATCGCCGGTGTGCACGCTGCGTACGCAGTCGCTGGTGCACAACATGGTCACCATGGCGCGCTGGTGCCGCCGCCACGGCGTCCAGCTCGCCCCGCACGGCAAGACCCACATGTCCCCGCAGCTGCTCGCCCGCCAGCTGGGCGCCGGGGCGGTGGCCGTCACCGCCGCCACCATCAGTCAGGTCCGGGTGTTCCGGGCGTTCGGCGTCCGCCGGATCATCCTGGCCAACGAACTGGTCGACGTCACCGGGCTGCGCTGGCTGGCGGCCGAACTGGACGCCAACCCCGACTTCGAGCTGACGTGCTGGGTGGACTCGGTGCGCGGCGTGCAACTGATGACGTCCGCGCTCACCGGCAGGCGCCGCCAGGTGGACGTCTGCGTCGAGGTCGGCCAGGCGGGCGGCCGCACCGGCTGCCGTGACGCCGAGACGGTCGATGCCGTGGCGCGCGCGGCGGTGGACTCGGACCGGCTGCGCCTCGTCGGCGTCGCCGGATACGAAGCGGCCACGGGCCATGCAGTCGACGACGCCGCGGTGGCTGCCGTCTCTGCGTACCTGCACACGATGCGAGACACCGTCATCCGGCTGCACCCGTTGTTCGAGACCGACGAGATCCTGGTGACAGCCGGCGGTAGCACGTACTTCGACCTGGTCGCCGACGTCCTGACCGGGTGGCCCGCCGGTATGTCGGTGCGCACCGTCCTGCGCAGCGGCTGCTACCTGACGCACGACGACGGTCTGTACGCCCGCACGACACCGCTGGGCCGCGCCGGCGATGTTGATTCCGGTGGCCACTTCGTCCCCGCGCTGAGCGTGTGGGCGCAGGTGCTGTCGCGGCCCGAGCCCGATCTCGCCATCGTGGGCATGGGCCGCCGGGACGTGTCGTTCGACCAGGACCTACCCGTGCCGTACGGGCGGCCCGACAGCCGCGTCGAGAAGCTCAACGACCAGCACGCCTACCTGCGGCTGGCACCGGCGGACCAGAGCCTGGCCGTCGGCGACTGGCTGGAGTTCGGGGTATCGCACCCGTGCACGGTGTTCGACAAATGGCAGCTGATCCCGGTGCTCGACGCCGGCCACCGGGTGGTCGAGCTGGTCCGCACATTTTTCTGAGGGATTTGTGCACGATTTTCCGCGGTGGGCGCGAATTATCGTGCACAAATCACTGGGAACGGCGGGAGTTGCGCTGGTTGCGCTCGAAGACCAGCCGTAGGCCGTCGAGCGTCAGGTTCTTCTCGTAGTGCTGCACGGTCCGCAGATCGGGCAGCACCAGTTGCGCGGTGTGCCCGGTGGCCACCACCGTGATGTGGTTCCCGTCGAAGCCGTCGACATCCTCGCGGACCCGGTTCACCAGACCGTCCACCAGGGCGGCGAACCCGAACACCGCGCCGGCCTGCATGCACTCGACGGTGTTCTTGCCGATCACCGACCGCGGCCGGGTCAGCTCGACGCGGCGCAGCGCCGCCGAACGGGCTGCCGCGGCGTCCGAGGACACCTGGACACCGGGCGCGATGGCACCGCCCAGGAACTCGCCCTTGGCCGAGACGACGTCGACGCAGATCGACGACCCGAAGTCGACGACGATGGCCGCGGTGCCGTACTTGTGGTACGCGGCAAGACAATTGACGATGCGGTCGGCCCCGACCTCTTTCGGGTTGTCGACCAGCAACGGGATGCCGGTGCGCACACCCGGTTCGATCAGCACGTGCGGCACCTTCGGCCAGTACTGGTCCAGCATCACCCGGATTTCGTGCAGCACCGACGGCACCGTCGACAGACCCGTTGCGCCGAGCAGGTTTTCGGCGTCGTCGCCGATCAGCCCGTCGATGGTCAGCGCGAGCTCGTCGGCCGTCACCTCCGACTCGGTGCGAATCCGCCAGTTCTGCACCACTTTTGCGTGATCTCCGGAGCCGGAGATCAACCCGACGATGGTGTGGGTGTTGCGGACATCGATTGCCAGCAGCACCGGCGTTACCGCGGCGACAGCAGGCCGTCGACACCGTCCGGGACGTGCGCGGCGTCGTGCGAGAAGTCGATCTGCCGGTTCTGCGCGTCGACGAAGATGACGTTCGGCTGGTACGTGCGGGCCTCGGCGTCGTCCATGGTGGCGTAGGCGATGAGGATCACCAGGTCACCCGGGTGGATGAGATGCGCTGCGGCACCGTTGATCCCGATGATGCCGGTACCGCGCTCACCGGTGATGGCGTAGGTGACCAGCCGGTTGCCGTTGTCGATGTCCACGATGGTGACCTGCTCACCCTCGAGGATGTCGGCGGCGTCCATCAGATCGGCGTCGATGGTCACCGAACCCACGTAGTGCAGGTCCGCCTGCGTCACCGTGGCGCGGTGGATCTTGGACTTCAGCATGGTGCGAAACATCAATTCCTCCAAGGTAATTCGTGGTTGCCGCCATTGGCTCCGTCCTGGTCGATGGCAGGCCCCACATTGGGGTGACCGTCGATCCCTGCGGATGCACCGATATCGATGGCGATGTTGTCCAACAATCTGGTCGTGCCGAGCCGGCCCACCACCAGCATGCGGGCCGGGCCCGAAGCCGGTGCCGGACCCAGCCAGGGGTCCCGGACCTCCAGATAGTCGACGTCGATGGCGGGTACCTCGTCGAGGACCGCCCGGGCCGCATCGAGTGCGGCGGCCGCGCCGTGCGACGCGGAGTACTTGCCGGCGAGCAGCGCCGCGGACAACGCCCCGGCCTGCTCGCGCTGTTCAGCATCGAGGTAGCGGTTGCGCGACGACATGGCCAGGCCGTCGTTCTCGCGCACGATCGGCACCGCCTGGATGCGCACGTCGAGATCGAGGTCGTCGACCATCTGGCGCACCAGAACCAGTTGCTGATAGTCCTTTTCGCCGAAGAACGCGCGGTCGGGGCGCACGATGTTCAGCAGCTTGAGCACCACGGTCAGCATCCCGGCGAAGTGCGTCGGGCGCGAGCCGCCCTCCAACTCCGCGCCCAGCGGGCCCGGCATGACCGTCGTGCGCTGACCGCCCGGGTACATGGCGGCGGCACTGGGCGCGAAGACGATGTCGACGTCCTCGCCCTTCAGCAACTCGACGTCGGCGTCCAGGGTGCGCGGGTAGGCGTCGAGGTCCTCCCCCGCGCCGAACTGCAAGGGGTTCACGAAGATTGACACCACCACGACGGCGCCGGGCACCTTCTTGGCCGAACGCACCAGTTCCAGGTGGCCATCGTGCAGCGCACCCATCGTCGGCACGAGCATCACCCGGCGCCCCGTGGCGCGCAGCACCCGCGACACGTCCGACACGTCGGTCGGGTTGGTGTAGAGGTTCAGCTCGCCGGCGGTGAACTTCGGCGGCCTGCGATCGGTCACTGCGCTCTCCCTGAGTCGTTCAACACGGCGAAAACCTCGGTGGGTGCATGGGCACGTTGTGCGGTGCGCAGCGACATGGCCCGATACGCCTGCGCCAGTTGAGGATTCGCTTCCTCCAGCGCGTGCAGATGAGCCGCGACGGCGGCGCCGTCACCCCGCGCCACCGGACCCGTCAGCGCACTCTGCCCGCGCTGCAGCGCGTTCTCCAGAGAGGCCCGCGCCAGCGGCGCGAGGATGCGTTCGGCGATGCCGGCGGGGTCGCCCGTGACCAGTTCCTGGCCCAGCAGCTCCTGGCCGGCCAGTGCGCCGCGCAGGGCTTCGACAGCGTCGAGGACGACGGTGATGACGTGATTGCCGGCGTGCGCCAGGGCTGCGTGATACAGCGTGCGGGCGTCTTCGCGAACCCGGAACGGTTCGCCGCCGATCTCGAGGACGAGGGACTGGGCGATGGCGTAGCCGATGTCGTCGGCCGCGGTGATCCCGAAACAGGTCTCCGACAGCCGGGTGATGTCTTCGTCCGAGCCGGTGAACGTCATGGCCGGGTGGATGGCCAGTGGGATACAGCCCTGCTCGGTCAGCGGGGCCAGCACCGCGATGCCGTTGGCGCCCGAGGTATGCACGACGATGGTGCCGGGGCGGACCGATCCGGTGGCCGCCAGGCCGGCGACGACCGACGTCAGCTCGGCGTCGGGCACAGCCAGCAGCAGGAGTTCGGCCTTCGCGGCGACGTCGTGCGCGGGCAACACCTGGGTATCGGGCAGCCGGCGCTCGGCACGGCCGCGCGACGCATGGGAGATCGCGCTACACGCGACGACGACGTGGTCGGCGCGCTCCAGCGCAACACCCAGCGCACTGCCGACCCGCCCTGCGGAAATGATTCCGACAGTGAGCCGGGCCGGACGCAGTCCGTCGAGCTGCTTCATTGCAGCGACCTCACATTTGGTGGTTTCTCAACGTTCCAGTCCTGCCTGGCAGGTACCGGACGGTCACCGCAGAGCGTAGCTCAGTCCTCGCGGCGACGTCGACGGCCGCCGCCGCTGGTGTTGGCCTGCAGCCGTGCCAACAATTCGGCGGCTGGCTGGCCGCCAACGTGCTGACCTGCGGGTTCGTCTTCGGGCTCAGCTCGGCGCCGGCGACCGGATGTGACAGGGGTCTCTGCCGCGGGCGGCGCGGTGACCGGTTCGGCGGGGGCCCCGTGGCGACCCCGCCGCGGCGGCTCGGGCGCCGGCTCGGGGGCGGGCGGGACGACGGGCAGCGTCATCGTCGGTTCGGGACCACGGTCCGGCACCGGGGCCGCCCAGTTGCTACCCGGTTGCCCGGCCGGGATCCACTGTCCTTCGGCCGGCGTCGGCTGCCAGTCGGACGGTCCCGGCTGCGGAGGACGCCGGTGCGCCCCGCCGAACGGCGGCTGCGGCGGTGGGGGCGGCGGTGCCCATGGGTCGGGCGGCACGTGCGGCTCGGCCGCCACGTCGATGATGGGGCTCTCTTCGGTGTTCGGCTCCGACACCAGGTCCGGCCGGTCCTCGGTGTCGATCCGGCTGGCGACGACGCGGCCGACCGGCGCGGACTGCCCGCTGCGGTCGGTCTCGAGCGCCGGGCGGTGCGCCAGATCGGTGTCGAAGTAGAACTCGAGGTTGGCGCGCAACGCGGCCAGCTCCGCCCGCAGCGCCGCGACCTCGTCGGCCGACTGGGCACGCAGTTCGGAGGCCAGCTCACGGCGCAGGTGCGATTCCAGCGACAGTTCGTATTCGCGGCGCGCCGCGATCTCGCGGTCCAGCTGCAGGTCGTAGACGAGCTTGAGGTCGCGGGCCCGGGCCTGGTCCAGATCGGCCTGGCGCCGATAGATGAACGAGGCGAACGCCGCCGCCACCGCGGCCCACAGGGCAATGACCACAGCGAGTTTCAGCAACTCGACCTGATCGGTGAACACCAGCGCCGAGCTGGCGATGATCGCGAGCACCAGCAATGCTGTCAGCAGCAACCAACCCGGCCTGCGGTTCGCACGCCTACCGCGCGCAGCCCGGGTCGGATCGATCATGGGCTGACTGTACCGTTTTGCGTTCCCCTCGCAGGTCGACCGACACCCGGTCCGGGCGGATCGTTACCTATTCGGTTGCGCCGTCGGACTTCTCCGGCGGGTCCAGCGGCGCGCGGCAGCAATGCTGCAACCACATACCTGCCACCACCAGGGCCAGTGCGCTCACCGCAGCGACCGTGGCACCCGGAAAATCGGCCGCCGCCACCCGCAGCACGCCGCGCCGCGGGAGCACGTAGCCGAGCACGCCGAGCCACCAGCCGAGGGCCAGCGCGCCGACCCAGGCCGACGCCTTGGCCACCACGACAGACCGCGCGACCGCCAGCGGATGGATCCGGCCGGCCCCCACCCCGATGGCGCCGTCGCGGATCTTGGCGCGCAGGAAGAACGCCCAGCCCGCCTCCACAGCGGCAAAGGCCAACAGCGACAAGCCCGTCCACACCGTGATCGGCGGGAACCAGCGGTACACCAGGATCACCAGCAGGTACGCGACGACCGTGGCCAGCACCGTGCCGATCGCCAGGTCCCGCTTCCGGGTGGGTCCCATCAGGGCATCAGCGCCAGGTCGGTGCGGCGTACCCCGTCGCGTTCGCCGGCGTCGATGGCGGCCAGCAGCTCGGCTACCGGAACCCCCGCGAGCGTCGCCGCCGGGTCGGCGGCCAGCCACGGCACCAGCACGAAGGCGCGATGCTGCGCGAAGGGGTGCGGCAACGTCAGGGCCGGATCGTCGGAGCGCACTTCGGCGTCGCCGTCCTGGCAGCTGACGATGTCGACGTCGAGAGTTCTTGGCCCCCAATGCTGTTCGCGCACCCGGCCGGCTGCGTTCTCGAACTCATGGGCCCGGCGGAGCCAGCCCGGGCCGTCGAGGCCGGGATCGTCGGCCAGCAGCACGGCATTCAGGAACGGCCCCTGCTCGACGCCGCCCCAGGCATCGGTCTCGTAGACCGGGGAGACGGCCCGGACCGCACCGCGCAGCCCGGAGACAACCGACTGCAGGTGGGCGAGCCGGTCGCCCAGGTTGGAGCCGATGGAAAGGACGACGGCCGTCACCCTCTGCCGCCCCGCCTGGACCTGCGCGCTACGACGGCAACGTCCTTGAACGTCAACGGGATCGGCGCGCTGGGTTTGTGCAGCACCACCTCCACGGCGTGGACGCGCTGGTCGGTCATCACCGAATCGGCGATCTCGGCGGACACCGTCTCGATCAGATTCCGCGGCGGCCCGGCGATGATGTCGGCCGCCTGCTGCGCCAGCGCGCCGTAGTCGAGGGTGTCCGACAGTTCGTCGCTCATGGCGGCAGCGACCAGGTCGATCCACACCGTGATGTCGACGACGAAGTCCTGCCCGTCCTCGCGCTCATGGTCGAAGACCCCGTGGTTGCCACGAACGGTCAAGCCGCGCAATTCGATTCGATCAGCCATGCCAGGCCCCCACCACTTTCACCGCATCCACCGACGCCCGGACATCATGTACCCGCACGCCCCACGCGCCCTGCTGCGCAGCCAGCGCCGAGATCACCGCGGTGGCCGTCTCGCGGCCGTCGGGTTCGCGCGGCGTGCCGTCGGCATCCGCCAGCAGAGTGCCGAGAAACCGCTTGCGCGACGCCCCGACCAGCACCGGGATGCCGGTCGCGACCAGCTCGGGCAGCGCCCTCAGCAGCGCCCAATTGTGCCGCGCCGACTTGGCGAAACCCAGCCCCGGATCGATGATCAGGTTCCCGGGCGCCACCCCGGCCGCGACGGCGTCGTCGACCGCGGCGAGCAGTTCCGCCCGCACGTCGGCCACCACGTCGGCGTACTCCGGAATCCGGTGCGGCTGCTCGGCGTCGACCTCGCGCCAGTGCATCAGGACCCACGGCACCCGCGCGCCCGCCAGCAGCGGGGCCATGTTCGGGTCGGCCCGGCCGCCCGACACGTCGTTGACGATGTGCACACCGCATTCCAGCGCGGCCTCCGCCACGTCGGCGTGCATGGTGTCGACGCTGACGGTGATGCCTTGTGCGACAAGCTCTCTGATCACCGGCAGGACGCGGCCGCGTTCGACCTCGGGATCCAGCCGGGCGGCGCCGGGCCGGGTGGATTCGCCGCCGACGTCGATGATCTGCGCCCCCTGGGCCGCCAGCGTCAGGCCGTGCTGGATCGCGCGGTCGTGGTCGAGGTAGCGTCCGCCGTCGGAGAACGAGTCGGCCGTCACGTTGACGACGCCCATGACCTGCGTGGGGAGTGTCACTTCCGCAGGATCAGATCCAGCGCCTCGGCTCGCGACGACGCGCAGGTCTTGAACTGACCGCGCACCGCCGAGGTGGTGGTCACCGCGCCGGGCTTGCGGACGCCGCGCATCGCCATGCACAGGTGCTCGGCCTCGACCACCACGATGGCGCCCTGCGGGTTCAGCTTGCGCATCAGGGCGTCGGCGATCTGGCCCGTCAGCCGCTCCTGCACCTGGGGCCGCTTGGCGTACAGATCGACCAGGCGGGCGATCTTGGACAGCCCGGTCACCCGGCCGTCCTCGCCCGGGATGTAGCCGACGTGCGCGACGCCGTGGAACGACACCAGGTGGTGCTCGCAGGTCGAGTACATCGGGATGTCCTTGACCAGCACCAGCTCGTCGTGCCCCTCGTCGAAGGTGGTGTCGAGCACGGCATCGGGGTCGGTGTACAGCCCGCCGAAGATCTCCTGGAAGGCGCGGGCGACACGGCCCGGCGTATCCCGCAGGCCGTCGCGGTCCGGGTCCTCGCCCACTGCGAGCAGCAACTCACGCACCGCGGCCTCGGCTCGATCGTGATCGAACGTCGGGACGGTGAGCGTGGCCGAATGGATCTGCGACCGCGTCATCTATGCGCCTACTCGTCGTTGGGTTTGGCCGGCGGCGGTGCCGGCTGCTGCGGATACGGCTGGTAGCCCGGCGGCGGACCGGGCTGGCCCCAGCCCGGCTGCGGGTACCACTGGCCCTGCTGGCCGTGGCCATGCTGCGGCGGCCAGCCCGGTGCCTGCCAGCCCGCGGGCGCGCCGTAGTTCGGCTGGGTCTGGCCGTGCTGGGGTTGACCGTTCGGTGCGGCGTGTGCGCCATTGGTGCCGTTGACGCCGGCTCCGGCCGCGGCCTGGCTGGCCGCGGCGATGGCCGCCTTGAACGCCGGCTCCTGAACGGGCGGCGGCCAGGGCTCGCCGCGCTCGATGGCCAGTTCACCGGGCGTCTTGATGGGCGGCTTCTCCGACGGGATGCGACCACCGAAGTCGTCGAACATCGTCAGGCGGGGACGCTTCTCGACACCCACCAGGATGCGCTCGAGGTCGGGGCGGTGCAGCGTCTCCTTCTCGAGCAGCTCGCCGGCCAGGTCGTCCAGGACGTCGCGGTACTGCGTCAGCACATCCCACGCCTCGGTGTGGGCGGCTTCGATGAGCTTGCGCACCTCGTCGTCGATGTCGCGGGCGACCTCGTGACCGAAATCAGCCTGCGTGCCCATGGTGCGGCCCAGGAACGGATCCCCGTGCTCGGTGCCGTACCGGACGGCGCCCAGCTTGGCGCTCATACCGAACTCGGTGACCATGGCGCGGGCGATCTTGGTGGCGTTCTCGATGTCGGACACCGCGCCGGTCGTGGGCTCCCGGAAGATCAGCTCCTCCGCGGCGCGGCCGCCGATCGCCATGACCAGGCGCGCGATCAGTTCCGAACGCGTCTGCATGCCCTTGTCGTCCTCGGGGACGGCGACGGCGTGCCCGCCGGTGCGGCCACGGGCCAGGATCGTCACCTTGTACACGGGGTCCAGGTGCGGCATGGCCCAGCCGGCCAGCGTGTGCCCGGCCTCGTGGTAGGCGGTGATCTTCTTTTCCAGCTCGCTGATGATGCGGCCCTTGCGGCGCGGGCCACCGATGACGCGGTCGACGGCCTCTTCCAGCGCCGGGCCGGTGATCACGGTGGCGTTCTCGCGGGCCGTCAGCAGCGCGGCCTCGTTGATGACGTTGGCCAGGTCGGCGCCGGACATGCCGACGGTCCGCTTGGCCAGGCCGTCGAGGTCGGCGTCGGGGGCGATGGGCTTGCCGGCCGAGTGCACCCGCAGCACGGCCTTGCGGCCGGCCAGGTCGGGTGCCGACACCGGGATCTGGCGGTCGAAACGGCCCGGACGCAGCAGCGCCGGGTCCAGGATGTCGGGCCGGTTGGTCGCGGCGATCAGGATGACGCCCTGGCGGTCGCCGAAGCCGTCCATCTCGACAAGCAGCTGGTTCAGCGTCTGCTCGCGCTCGTCGTGGCCACCACCCAGGCCGGCGCCACGCTGGCGGCCGACGGCGTCGATCTCGTCGACGAAGATGATGCACGGGCTGTTCTGCTTGGCCTGCTCGAACAGGTCACGCACGCGGGACGCACCGACACCGACGAACATCTCGACGAAGTCCGAACCGGAGATGGTGAAGAACGGCACGCCGGCCTCGCCGGCGACGGCGCGCGCCAGCAGCGTCTTACCCGTTCCGGGCGGGCCGTAGAGCAGCACGCCCTTCGGGATCTTGGCGCCGAGCGCCTGGTAGCGGCTCGGGTTCTGCAGGAAGTCCTTGATCTCGTAGAGCTCTTCGACGGCCTCGTCGACGCCGGCGACGTCGGCGAACGTCGTCTTCGGCATGTCCTTTCCGAGCATCTTGGCGCGCGACTTGCCGAAGCCGAAGCCCATGCGGCCGCCGCCCTGCATACGCGAGAACATGAAGAACAGGCCGACGAGCAGCAGCAGCGGCAGCAGGTAGATCAGCAGCGAGCTGAGGATGCTGCCCTGGTTGACGACCGTCTTGGTCTTGACGTTCTTGCCGTTGAGCGCGTCAAACAGCGGCACCGCGTAGCCCGTCGGGAACGACGTGATGATCTTGTTGCTGTTGTCGGTGTCCGCCGTGACGCTCTTCAGGTCCAGCCGGACCTGCTGTTCCCGGTCGTCGATCTGGGCGCCGGTGACGTTCCCGGCATTGATCTGGGCCATCGCCACAGACGTATCGACCTGGTGATAACCACGCGTGTCATCACTGAAATAGAAGAAAGACCAACCCAGCAGCAACACGACCGCGACGACGGTCAGGGTGCGGATGACGTTTTTTCGCTTCATCGACATATTTCGGCCGGCGAATACTCGTCGGCCAGGTCCTTCCGATACACAGATGCGGGATAGTTCACAGGTTACCGCTATGCAAACGATCGGCAGTTCCCGGAGGGAAACCTGTGCTTTGGTGAAACGGTGATGACGTCCACCAAACGGTTAGTCGAGACCAACGGCGTGCGGCTGCAGGTCACCGAAGCCGGGGACCGCGGTGCCCCCGTCGTGGTGCTGGCACACGGCTTCCCCGAACTCGCGCACTCCTGGCGGCACCAGATCCCGGCCCTCGCCGCGGCGGGCTACCACGTGCTGGCCCCCGACCAACGGGGCTACGCGGGCTCGTCACGCCCGTCGGCCATCGAGGACTACGACATCGTCCACCTCACCGGGGACCTCGTTGGACTGCTCGACTCGGAAGTTGGCGGAGGCGCCGAGCGCGCCGTGGTCGTCGGCCACGACTGGGGCTCGCCGGTGGTGTGCAACTTCGCGCTGCTGCACCCGGACCGGGTGGCGGCCGTCGCCGCGCTGAGTGTGCCGCCGGTGCCGCGGGCGGCCGCGCCGCCGACCGAAATCTGGCGCCGGCGAGTCGGCGACAACTACTTCTACATGCTCTATTTCCAGGAGCCCGGGCCCGCCGACGCGGCGCTGGGGCGCGACGTCCGGAGTTCGATGCGCCGGATGGTCGCGGAGGAAGGCTTCGCCGCACCACCGGACACCCTCGCCGACAAACCGCTACCGCCCCTGCCGGACTGGCTCACCGAGGACGAATTCGAGCCGTACGTAACGGCTTTCACCGAGAGCGGCTTCACCGGTCCGCTGAACTGGTACCGCAACTTCGACCGGAACTGGAAGCTCACGGAGACCACTGCCGCCCCGACCATCACGGTGCCGACGCTGTTCGTGGCGGGCACTGCCGACCCAGTACTGGGCTTCACCCCACGCGACCGGGTCCGGGACATCGTCACCGGCGACTACCGCGAGGTCATGATCGACGGCGCCGGGCACTGGCTGCAACAGGAACGTCCCGACGAGGTCAACGCGATACTCATCGAATTCATCGACGGATTGGGACTGAAATGACGCGTCGCCCACTGGATTTCGGGGCCTTCATCACACCGTTCCACCCGGTCGGTCAATCTCCGACGACGGCACTGGAATACGACCTGGAACGCACCGTGCGGCTGGACCAGCTGGGCTACGACGAGGTGTGGTTCGGTGAACACCATTCCGGCGGTTACGAATTGATCGCCTGCCCCGAGGTTTTCATCGCCACGGCGGCCGAACGCACGAAGAACATCCGGTTCGGCACCGGCGTGGTGTCGCTGCCGTACCACCATCCGCTGATGGTCGCCGACCGCTGGGTGCTGCTCGACCACCTGACCCGCGGCCGCGTCATGTTCGGCACCGGCCCGGGCGCACTGCCGTCGGATGCCTACATGATGGGCATCGATCCGGTGAACCAGCGCCGTATGCAGCAGGAGTCGCTGGAGGCCATCCTCGCGCTGTTCCGGGCCGACCCCGATGCGCGGATCACCCGTGAGACGGACTGGTTCACGCTGCGTGACGCCGCCCTGCACATCCGGCCGTACACCTGGCCATACCCCGAGATATCCACGGCGGCAATGGTTTCCCCATCTGGGCCGCGGCTCGCCGGACAGCTGGGCACGTCACTGCTTTCGCTGTCGATGTCGGTGCCCGGCGGCTACGCCGCCCTCGAGACCACGTGGGACGTGGTGTGCGACCAGGCCGCGAAAGCCGGGCGGCCCGAGCCGGACCGCCGCGGCTGGCGGGTGCTGGGCGTCGTGCACCTGGCCGACACCCGCGAGCAGGCCATCGAGGACTGCACCTACGGCCTGGAAGACTTCTCGAACTACTTCGGCGCGGCCGGCTTCGTCCCGCTGGGCAGCCAGACCGGCCCGGCGCCGACGTCGCGGCAGTTCGTCGAAGACTATGCGGCCAAAGGCAATTGCTGCATCGGCACGCCCGCCGACTGCATCGGCTACATCCAGGACATGCTGGACCGTTCCGGCGGCTTCGGCACGTTCCTGATGCTGGGTCACGACTGGGCGCCGCCCGCGGCCACCATGCACTCGTACGAACTGTTCGCCCGTGAGGTGATCCCGCATTTCAAGGGTCAGCTCACGGCACCGCACGCCTCGCACGAATGGGCAAAAGGCCTGCGCGACCAGCTGTTCGGCCGCGTCGGCGAGGCCGTCGGCAACGCGATCGCCGAACACACCAAAGACACGTCGGTACGCTGAAAACCATGCCATTCGCGACCCGCCGTACTGCCGCCCTGACCCTCGCCGGACTGGCGATCGCCACAACCGCCGGCGTCGCCGGCTGCGGTTCCGACGACACCAAGCCCGAGAGCCGCCAGGTCACCGTCGTCGGCAACGGCAAGGTCCAGGGCACGCCGGACACCCTCAACGTCACCGCGTCCATCGAGGCGACCGCGCCCGACGTCACCGCCGCGATGAACCAGACCAGCAGCCGTCAGCAAGCCGTGATCGACGCGCTGAGCGGTGCCGGCATCGACAAGAAGGACATCGCCACCAAGCAGGTCGAGCTGCAGCCCGACTACCGCGACTCCGTCATCACCGGATACCGGGCCAGCAACACCATCGACATCAAGATCCGCAAGCTCGACACCGCGTCACAGGTGCTGGCGAAGATCGTCACCGCCGGTGGCAATGCCACGCGCATCAGCAACGTCGCCTACTCGATCGACGACGACTCGCAGCTGGTGAAAGACGCCCGCACGCATGCCTTCGACGACGCCAAGGCCCGCGCCCAGCAGTACGCGCAGCTGTCCGGGCTGAGCCTGGGCAAGGTGGTCTCCATCTCCGAGGCCACCGGCGGCACCACCCCGACGCCCATGCCGGCCCCGCGGATGGCGATGGCCGAAGCCGTGCCGCTGTCCCCCGGTCAGCAGACCGTCAGCTTCTCGGTGACGGTGATCTGGGAGCTGGGTTAGCCGGCCGCTGCGATTTCGACCGGAATCCCGTTCAGCACGGCGGTACCGGACAGCCGGTCCAGGTGGGTGCCGTCGTTGAGCTGGTTGACGTTGACGCCCGGATGGCTGCTCGCGAGCTGCTGACCGGTGCCGCCGCGGTTGTGGCCCCAGCCGTGCGGCAGCGACACCACGCCGCGGCGCATCACGTCCGTCACCTCGATCGGGGCGAGCAGTTCACCGCCCGGACCCTTGATGATGGCGACGTCGGTGAGGCCCAGATCGGCGGCGTCGTCGGGGTGAATCTGCAGCGTGCAGCGATTGGAGCCACCCGACAGCGCGGGCAGGTTGTGCATCCAGCTGTTGTTGGAGCGCAGGTGGCGACGGCCGATGAGCAGGAAGCCGCCGGCCGAGCGGCTCAGCGCCTCTTGTAGCCGCGCCACGTCGGCGACGATCGGTTCGGGCGCGAGTTCGATTCGCCCACTGGGGGTTCGGAGTACCTCGGGGATTCTCGGCTGCATTGCGCCCAGATCGATGCCGTGCGGATTGGCCTTGAGCTTCTCGAGGGTGAGGCCCTCGGGCTTGGCGCCGAACGCGTCACCGTAGGGCCCGAGCCGCAGCATCATGTCGAGCCGGCGCTCATAGCCGGGACCCGCGGGCAGCATGCCGGTCAGTTCGTCGACATCGCGTCCGGCGACCGGCGAATCGGGGTCCTGCGTCTCCTTGGCCAGCGTCATCGCGATCACCTGCGCGTCGACCAGCGCGGGATCTGCTTGTGCCCCAAGGCCGGACAGGATCAAGGCAACCCGCGACAGAATCGCCGCCTCGTCCGGCCGGTCGGCCGGCGGCAGCACCGGCGGCGAGTAGCGCACGTTGTTGCGCACCGCGAGGTTGTTCAGCAGGACATCGAAATGCGGACTCTGCGAGGGCGGGGGCGGCGGCAGGATGACGTCGGCGTGCCGCGTCGTCTCGTTGAGATAGGGGTCGACGGACAGCATGAATTCCACACTGTCCAAGGCCTTGTCGAGCCGGTCGCCGTCCGGCGCGGACAGCACGGGGTTGCCCGCGATGGTGATCATCGCCTTGATCTGCCCATCGCCCGCGGTGTCGATCTCCTCGGCGAGTGCGGTGGCCGGCAACTCGGACATCACCTCGGGGTAGCCGGACACCCGGCTGGCCCACCGGCCCGTCCGGAATCCTCGGCCGGGTTTGGGGGGCCGCGGCGCCGGGACCGCCGCGCCGAGCGGGAACATCACGCCGCCGGGCCGGTCCAGGTTGCCGGTGAGGACGTTGATGACGTCGACCAGCCAGCTGCCGATGGTGCCGAATTCGACTGTGGAGGTGCCGATCCGGCCGTACACGGCCGCCGTCGGCGCTGCCGCGAGCTCGCGGGCCAGTTCGCGGATCTCGTCGGCGCCGACACCACAGGCCTGTTCGACGGCGTCGGGCGCGAAGTCGGCGGCGAGCGCGCGCACCTGCTCGACGCCGATGACGTGGTCGGCATTCGCGCCGAGATCGACAAGACCTTCGTCGAACAGGACGTGCACGACGGCCAGCAGCAGCGCCGCGTCGGTCCCCGGACGCGGCGCCAGGTGCCGGTCGGCGAGCTTGGCGGTCTGGGTGCGCGCCGGGTCGATCACCACGAGCTTGCCGCCGCGCTTCTTGAGCGCCCGCAGCTTGCCGGGGAAGTCGGCGGCGGTGGTCACGCTGCCGTTGGACACCAGCGGATTCGCGCCGATGATCACGAGGTGGTCGGCGCGGTCGAGGTCGGGCACCGCGAACGCGCCCGGGCTGCCGAACATCAGGCCCAGCGCAACGTGTTTGGGCATCTGGTCGAGGGTGCTGGCACTGAACACCTGGCGGGTGCCCAAGGCTTTGAGGATCAGCGGGGCATACAGCGCGCCCGCGATGGTGTGCGCATTCGGATTGCCGAGGTACACCCCGACCGACGCGCCGCCGTGAGCGGCGATCACCGCGCCGAGCCGCTCGGCGACGACGGCATAGGCCTCGTCCCAGGTCGCCTCGGTGAGCACGCCGTCGCGGCGCACGAGCGGGCCGACGAGGCGGTCGGGATCGTTGTCGAGCTCGCCGAAGCTGGCGCCCTTGGGGCAGATGAACCCCGCGCTGAAGACGTCGTCGTGGTCACCGCGCGCGGCCGTGACGCGGCCGTCGTCGATGGTGAGGGTCAGGCCGCAGGTGGCTTCGCAGAAGGGGCAGATCCGGAGCGCGGTTTCCATGCCCCGGATTGTGCTCCGTCTAGTGCGCTTCGTACACCTTCGGATCGAGCGTGCCGATGTACGGCAGGTCGCGGTAGCGCTCGTCGTAGTCCAGGCCGTAGCCGACGACGAACTCGTCGGGGATGTCGAAGCCGATGTGCGCGACGTCGATGTCGGCGCGCATGGCGTCGGGCTTGCGCAGCAGCGTGCACACCCGCAGCGAGCGCGGGCCGCGCGTCGCCAGGTTGCGCAGCAGCCACGACAGCGTCAGGCCGGAGTCGATGATGTCCTCGACGATCAGCACGTCGCGGCCGCTGATGTCGCGGTCGAGGTCCTTGAGGATGCGCACGACGCCCGACGACGAGGTCGACGACCCGTAGGAGCTGACCGCCATGAATTCCAGCTGCGTCGGCAGCGGGATCGCGCGGGCCAGGTCGGTGACGAACATGACCGCACCCTTGAGCACGGTGATCAGCAGGAGGTCCTGGTCGCCGGAGTCGGCGCGGTAGTCCTCGGCGATGAGCGCGGCCATCTCGGCGATGCGCGCCTGAACCTGCTCCTGAGACAGGAGAACCGACTTGATGTCACCCGGATACAGCTCCACGGCAACAGCGTGCCACGTTGCCTCGCCGAGTACCAAGACCGTCCCGCTCGGCGGTCGCTCACACCGGCTGGGCAGCGGCGGTGAGCAGTCCGGCGCGTCGCGTGACGATCAGGCGCTGGTACCGCAGCGGGGAGCTGACGGCCGCGCCGCCCTGCCCGTGCCAGTCCCCCACGAGCGCATCGACGGCGCGCAGCTGGACGTCGGTGAGCATGGTGGCCCCGACGCTCAGCAGCCAGCCGCGGATCACCCGGCGACGCAGTGCGGCCGGGAGATCCTCGAGCCCGGCGACGGTCAGGCCGTCATCGGTACGCAGGGCAGCCAGGTGCCCGGCCGCCAGCGCGTCGAGGGCGTCGTTGTCCTCCCGCAGCGCCGCGGCGGTCCGGGCCAGCGCGGGCGCGACGCCGCCGGCCAACACGTCCTCCAGCAGCGGCAGCACCTCGGTGCGCAGCCGGACCCGGGTGTAGCGCGGGTCGGTGTTGTGCGGGTCGCGCCATGGCGCGAGCCCCAGCTCGGCGCAGGCGGCTTCGGTGTCGGCGCGTCGCACCTCGAGCAGCGGCCGTCCCCACGGCGGGTCCCAAAGTCGCATCCCGGCAATGGATCTCGGGCCCGAACCGCGCCCCAGCCCGAGCAGTACCGTCTCGGCCTGGTCGTCGAGGGTGTGCGCGAGCAACACCGCAGCACCCCCGCGGGCGGCGTCCAATGCCGCGTAGCGCGCGGCGCGGGCCGCGGCCTCCGGGCCGCCCTCGGTACCGACAGCCACGGAGATCACTTGCGCGGCAACACAACCCAGCTGCCGGGCCTGTGCCGCCGCAGTGGCGGCCACCTCGGCCGATCCGGTTTGCAGGCCGTGGTCGACGATCAACGCGGTGGTCGGTTTGAGCGCGGCCGCGACGGCCGTCAGCGCCAGCGAGTCGGCGCCACCGGAGAGCCCGACACACCACCGGTCGGCCGGATACCGGCGTGCGAAGGCGGTGACAGCCGCGCGCAGCGGTGTCAGAGCACTCGATCGATCCATCGCCGCGGCTCGTCGATTTCGGTTGGCAGCGGCAGGGTTTCGGCGTCGGTCCAGATCGCGTTGAACCGCTTCATACCGACCGTCGACACCACCTCGTCGACAAACTTCTTACCGCGGGTGTACTGGGCGATCTTGGCGTCGACCCCGAGCAGGGCGCGGACAATCCGTTGCAGTGGAGACTGTTTGCGGTGCCGGCGCTCGTCGAACCGGCTGCGGATGGTGGCCACCGACGGCACCACCGCCGGGCCGACGGCGTCCATCACGTGGTCGGCGTGGCCTTCCAGCAGCGTCCCCAGCACCAGCAGCTGATCCAGCGCACGCTGCTGCTCGTCGGACTGCATGATCCGCATGATGCCCAGGATGCCCTGCGAATTCGCGTCGGCCTCGCCGTCTCGCTGCGCCCGCACGTACTCGGCCAGCCGGCCGACGATGTCGCCGGCGTCCAGCCCGGACTCGTCGGTCAGCACCGCCAGCGCCTGCGACATGTGCTCGGTGAGCCACGGGTTGGCCCGGAACTGCACGCGGTGCGTCACCTCGTGCAGGCACACCCACAGCCGGAAGTCGGCGGGTTCGACCTTCAATTGCCGTTCTGCGGCAAGCACATTCGGGGCGACCAGCAACAGCTCGCCGCCATTGCCGGCGAAGGGGTCGTACTGCCCGAGGATGCCCGACGACACGAACGCCAGTACCGCGCCCGTCTGCGCGCCGGTGACCCGGCCGGCCAGCTTCGCGGCCAGGCCTGTGGGGCTTGTGGTTTCGCCACCGGTCATCACCCGCATGGACTCGGTGGCGGCGCGCACCCAGTCCTGCCGGTCGATGACGCGGGCTTCGGGCACCTCGGCGCCCTCGTTGAGCAGCGTCACCTCCCGCACCGGGAGCTCGGCCCGGCGGGCCGAATCGGCGAGCTGCGCGCGCACCTGGTTACGGGTGTAGTCGGTGGTCGCCGGTTCCGGGCGGGTCAGCTTTGCCCCGACCGTGGCGGCGAAGCCCCAGTCGACGGCCTTGCCGACGGTCGGCTTCCGGCTCACGTGCCGCACCCGCAGGACCGGAACGCCGCGGCGAGGGCGTCCAGCGCGGTGCGTCCTTCCGGACCGGCGTTGTTGGAGATGAGCGCGAAGGTCAGGACCCGTCCGCTCTGGTCGGTGACGATGCCCGCCAGCGCGTTGGTGCCGGTCAGCGAACCGGTCTTGGCACGCAGGTATCCGGCCGACGAGGTGTCGGCGTAGCGGTTCCACAACGTGCCGCTGCCGCCGGCGATCGGCAGCACGTCGAGTAGCGGGCGCAGGCGGGGCTCGCTGGTGCCGGCCGCGGCGTTGACGACGTCGTCGAGGACCGTCGCGGTGAGCCGGTCGTTGACCGACAGGCCGCTGGCGTCGAACAGCGTCGCACCCGAGGTGGTCAATCCCGCCTTCGCCAGCTGGCCGAGGACGGCACGTACGCCGCCGTCGAAACTCTGCGGCTGGTTCACCGCGGCGGCGACCTCACGGCCGATCGACTCGGCCATCACGTTGTCGGAGGCGCCCATCATCTCGCGCAGGCGCTCGATCAGCGGCGGGGATTGCACCGCGGCGAGCTGCTGGCCACCGGCGGGGGTGGTGCGGAGTGTCACGTTGGCGGGGTCGACCCGCAGGGCCGACGCCAGAGCGCGGCCGGCGTCGAGCGCCGGCGTCGTCGAGCGCCTGGACTCGACGGTGGTGGGCTGGATGCGACCGGCGTCGACCATCACCGACTGGATCGGGGCCCAGTCGCCGCCGTCGATGTCGGCGACGTCCCAGCCCGGCGCCATCGTCGGGCCGGAGTAGAGGCTGATGTCGACCTGAATTGCCCTCGGGGAGACGCCGGCCTTCCGGACCTGGTCGGCCAGGTCGGAGATCCGGGCCGCGTCGCCGTACCAGGTGTCGGTGCCCGGCGGCGCCGCCGACAGCGTCGGGTCGCCGCCGCCCTTGAGCACCACGACGCCCGGGGTGTCGCCCGACACGACCGTGGTGGTCAGCCGGGCGTTGCGGTCGAGGGTCAGCAGCGCCGCGGCCGCAGTCAGGGTCTTGTTGGTGGAGGCGGGCTGCAGGGGAATGTTCGCGCCCTGCGCCCACAGCTGGGTGCCGGTGATCGCATCGGTGATCCGTCCCCCGAGCATGCCGAGATTCGGGTTGGCGGCCAGCGGCGCCAATACGGCGGCGAGCTGCGCGGGCACCACTTGCGCGGCGGCGTCGGAAACGGGCTGCACGCCAGGTCGCGGCGAGACGAGCGCGGGTTGCGGCTTGACCGTCGCCCCCGCCGCGGGGACGGCGTCGTGCCGCGTCATCACCGCGGCGGCCGCCACCAGCGCGGCAACCAGCACGAGAACTGCCACACCGATCACCAAGTGGGTCGATCGGCGCCACCGGGTGGGCCGCATGTTGCTCCTGAACTCGTACGGGTCACTCAGCAGGGTATCGCTCGTCTAAGGTGTAGCCCGTCATCAGCACAGAGCTAAGGAGTCTCCCGGTGGAGCACGAAGTCGTCATCGAGATCCCCAAGGGTTCGCGGAACAAGTACGAAGTGGACCACGAGACCGGGCGGGTGAAGCTCGACCGCTACCTCTTCACCCCCATGGGCTACCCCACCGATTACGGGTTCTTCGAGAACACCCTCGGCGAGGACGGCGACCCGCTGGACGCGCTGGTGCTGCTGACCGAGTCGGTCTTCCCGGGCTGCATCGTCGACGCCCGCCCCGTCGCCATGTTCAAGATGACCGACGAAGCCGGCGGCGACGACAAGCTGCTGTGCGTGCCCGCGGGTGACCCGCGCTGGGAGCACATCCAGGACGTCGGCGACATCTCGGAGTTCGAGCTGGACGCCATCAAGCACTTCTTCGTGCACTACAAGGACCTGGAGCCGGGCAAGTTCGTCAAGGCCGCCGACTGGGTCGGTCGCAAAGAGGCCGAAGAAGAACTGGCCCGCTCGATCGCCCGGTTCGAAGAGCAAGAGCACTGATCTTTCGTTTCTTTCGTTTTCACCCGTCCTGACCCGCCGTACCCTGGAGTGCAGCGGCGGGTCAGGAATCGGCGATGGAGTGGTTCACAGCACCCGAATACTGGTTCAGCCGGCTGGTGCTGGAGCGCGGCATCGCCGGCGTCTATCTGATCGCTTTCATCTGCGCCGCAAGGCAATTCCGCGCCCTCCTCGGCGCGCAGGGCATGTTGCCGATTCCGCGGTATCTGTCCGCTGTGTCGTTCCGGCAGGCGCCCAGCATCTTTCACTGGCACTACTCGGACAGGTTCTTCGCGACCGTCGCGTGGTCGGGTGCCGTACTCAGTGCGGCACTGGTCGCGGGCGCCGGCGATCTCGTACCACTGTGGGCGGCGATGCTCACCTGGCTGCTGTTGTGGGTGCTGTACCTGTCGATCGTCAACGTCGGGCAGCGGTGGTACGCCTTCGGCTGGGAGTCGCTGCTGCTGGAAGCCGGCTTCCTCGCGGTGTTCCTCGGCAACGACTCCGTCGCTCCGCCGGTGCTGGTGATCTGGCTGGCACGGTGGCTGGTGTTCCGCACCGAGTTCGGTGCGGGGCTGATCAAACTGCGTGGTGACCGCTGCTGGCGCGATCTGACCTGTCTCTACTACCACCACGAGACCCAGCCCATGCCGGGCCCGCTGAGCTGGTTCTTCCATCACCTGCCCAAGCCGCTGCACCGCATCGAGGTCGCGGTCAACCACGTCACGCAGCTGATAGTTCCGTTCGGGTTGTTCGCGCCGCAGCCCGTTGCCACCGTCGCGGGCGCGATCGTCGTCGTCACTCAACTCTGGCTGGTGATCTCCGGCAACTATGCGTGGCTGAACTGGCTGACGATGGTGTTGGCGTTCAGTGCGATAGCCGGGCCGGTGCCCACCTCCGCCTTGGCCGCCCCGCCGGTCTGGTTCGTGGTGCTCGTCATCGGGTTCAGCGTCCTGGTCGTGGTGCTGAGCTACTGGCCGGTGCGAAATCTGCTGTCGCCGCAGCAACGCATGAACGCGTCGTTCGATCCGTTGCACCTGGTGAACACGTACGGCGCCTTCGGCTCGATCGGCCGCATCCGGCGTGAGGTGGTGATCGAGGGCACTGCCGACTCGGACATCACCGACGAAACCGTATGGCGCGAATACGAATTCAAGGGCAAACCGGGGGCCGTCGGGCGACTGCCGCGTCAGTGGGCGCCCTACCACCTGCGTCTCGACTGGATGATGTGGTTCGCCGCCATCTCACCGACCTACGGCCGCCAGTGGTTCGTCGGCTTGCTGGAGCGCTTGCTGCGCGGCGACGCGGCAACGCTGAAACTGCTGCGGCACAACCCGTTTCCCGATTCGCCGCCCACCTATGTCCGCGCGCAGGTGTTCCGCTACCGCTACTCCACGCCCCGCGAACTGCGGCACGACCACGTGTGGTGGCACCGCAGCCCGGAGGGACAGTACTTCCCGCCCGTTGCGCTACCGAGCTAGCGCGGCCGCTTCGATCCGGCCCGCCAGCATCACGGTCCAGTCCGCGATGAACTCGTCATCGGGGGTGTCCGCCTGCGGGGCGTGAAAGACGACGCGCGTCGCATGCTTGCCCAGCAGCGCGTTGACCCCGACCACCGCGATCCTCCTGGCTTCCCGCAGATCGAGGCCGGGCGCGCAGCCACAGATCCAATCGGCAAGTCCGCTGTAGAGACTGTCGACCAGAGCGGCGTACGCGGCGTTGACGCGGTCCGACTGCTCCGTCGGCGTGCGGGCTACCACCTGCAGGAATTGACTCTCCTGGTTCAGCACGCTCAGCACGTACCGGCCGAGCAGCGTGAGCTCTGTCCGCAGCTCACCTTCGCCGGCGAACAGCGCGCTGATGTCGTGCATCGCGCGGCGCCGATCCAGCTGCCTGTCGATCCCCGCCGCCAGCACGGCCTCTTTGGTTTTGAAGTGGTTGTAGAGGGCGCCGCAACCGGGCACCAGGCCGGCCGCTTTCTCGATCTGAGTGATGCTGGTGGCCTTGTAGCCCTGCTCGCTGAACAGCCGCATGGCCTCGGTGACCAGCCGTTCCTTGGTCGATGTCTGCACTCTTGACCGCCTATAAGAACTGTCATATGTTTCGTACTAGGTCACCATACAACGCTGGGAGGCGCAATGACCGGGAATGTGCCGCGCGGACGCATCCGCCGCACCATGCCGGTCGCCGGCTTCACCGCCCGCGCCGCGGGCGGACGCATGGTCGCGGCCCTACGCGAGAAGGCCGGCAACACCGGCGCCGTCGAACGCTTCCACGAACGCACCGCCGAGCAGTACGCCGAGCTCCTCGGCCACTCCAAGGGCGTATTGATGAAGGCCGGCCAGCTGGTCTCGATGGTCGACGCCAATGCCATCGGCGCCGGCGAACTCTCGCCGTACCAGCGGGCACTGACGCGGCTGCAGGCCGACGCGCCACCGATGGACTCGGCGCTGGCCCGACAGGTCGTCGAGGACGATCTGGGTCGGCCGATCTCCGCCGTCTTCGCGTCGTTCTCCGCCGAACCGATGGCGGCGGCGTCCATCGGACAGGTCCATCGGGCTGTCCTGCACGACGACCGCGACGTCGCGGTGAAGATTCAGTATCCCGGTGTGGCACAAGCCATTCGCGATGACCTGTCGAACACCGAGTTGCTGGCGACGATGTTCCGGTTCGCGGCAGGCGCGGCCGGTGCGCTCGGCGCGTCACTGCCGGACGTGGCGTCGATATCGGCGGAGATCTCCGAACGCATCTCCGAGGAGATCGACTACCGCCGCGAGGCTGCCCACATCGCCGCGTTCTGCGAACTCTGGCGCGACCACCCCCACATTCGCGTCCCCGAACTGGTCGGCGAGGCCTCCGGGGACCGCGTCCTGACCATGACATACCTCGACGGATTGGACTGGGCCGCAGCGCAAGACGCCGACCAGGAGACCAAGAACACCTGGTCGGAGGTGATCGCGCGCTTCGTCACCGGCTCCTACCGGCACGGCCACCTGTTCCACGCCGACCCACACCCCGGCAACTACCGCTTCGGGGCCGACGGGACCGTCGGCTTCGTCGACTTCGGTTGCGCGAAGGTGCTTCCCGAAGGCCAGCGCAGACGCATCGTGAACCTGATGCGCTGCGCGGTCGAGGGACGTCGCGACGACCTGCGGTCGAACATGGTCGAAAGCGGTTTCTTCGCAGCGGATTCGGTGCTGACCGCGGACGACGCCTACCGCTGGTGGGAAGGCATCATCTACGAGATCCTGGCACCGCAGCCGGTGACCTACACCGACGAGGCCTCGCGACGCGCCATCGCCTCGATGCTGGACGTCCGCGACGCCGACCACCCCATGCGGCACATCACGGTGCCCGCCGACTTCGTGTTCTTCTCACGCCTGAACCTGTCGATGAACGCGATCTTCACGGCGTTGAACGCCACGTTCCACGCTCGCGGGATGCTGGACGAAATGGACGGCGTCGCAGCGCCGGTCACCGCATTGGGCCTCGAACACGAGGCGTGGGTTCAGCGCCGCGGCCTACCCCACGGGACGGACGATCATGTCAGCTAACGACGTCACCGCGGCCCGGCTGCCCTGGGACGCCGCCGATCCCTACCCCTTCTACGAAGCCCGGCGGTGCGACGGAGACGTCGTGTGGGACAACGCCGCACAAGGCTGGCTGGTGCTGGGCTACGACGCCGCCCGGCAGGTGCTCGGCGGGTCCGGCTGGACCAGCGATCCGCTGGCCAACCCGGTGGCCCGCGCATCGATGACCATGATGCCGACCGACTTCGCCAAGGCGTCGATGCTCTTCACCGACGGCACCGACCATGACAGGCTGCGCGGCGCGGTCCGAGATGCGTTCACCCGCAGCACGATATCCGGGCTGACCGAAGGTGTGGCGACGATCGCCGCCGAGGTCATCGCGCAGGCGCCGACCGGTGAGCCTTTCGATTTCATGTCGCGGATCGCCTTACCGCTGCCGATCGCGGTCGTCGGTGAATGGCTCGCTCTCGATCCCGGTCACGCGGCGTCGCTGCGCGAACTGTCGCCGGCGATCATCCGGATGCTCGGCACTCTGGCCGACCCCGTCGAGGTCGCCGAGGGATTCGGCGCCGCCGCCGCATTGATGGCGGAATTCCTGCCACTCGCCGCCGATCGACGGGCTCATCCCGGTGACGACCTGTTGAGCTTCATCGCCACCGATCCCGAGCTGTCCCTCGAAGATGTCGTGGTGACCGCCATCCTGATCGCGGTCGCCGGGCATGAGACCACCGCGAATCTTCTTGGCGCAGGGCTGATTCGACTGGTGAACGAACAGGTCGACACCGTCGACGGGGCCGTTGTCACCGAACTGCTGCGACTCGACGGCCCGGTGCAGTCGACGGTGCGGACCGCGACCGAGGACCGACCGTTGGGCGGCGTGGACATCGCCGCCGGCGACAGCGTCGTCGTCGTGGTGGCCGCCGCCAACCGCGACCCAAAGGTGTTCGACAACCCCGACCGGTTCCGATTGGACCGCACCGGCCCCGCTCCCCTGGCCTTCGGGTACGGCGCGCACTACTGCCTGGGTTCGGCGCTGGCCCAGCTGGAATTGACGGTCGCGCTGCGGGAAGTCCTTGCGCGCCAACCCGTTATCCGCGGCGCGGTCACCTGGCGTGACACGCCTGCCATTCGGGGTCCGCAGACGCTGCCGGTGGCGTTCAGCTGATGCGGGTTTTCGTCACCGGCGGGACGGGCGCCATCGGTGTCCACACCGTGCCCGCTCTGGTCGCGGCGGGACATGCCGTCACGGCGTTGGCCCGCAGCGACGAGAAGGCCGCCTGGTTGCAGAGCCAGGGCGCTAGGCCGGTCGCCGTATCGCTGTTCGACCGGCGCGGGCTGGCCGACGCGTTCGCCGGCCACGACGCGGTGGTGAATCTGGCCTCGGCGCTGCCGTCGACCACGGCGTTCATCCGCAAATCCGCGTGGGCGGAATGTGAGAGGGTGCGCACGGAAGGCTCGGCCGCCGTTGTCGACGCCGCTCTGGATGCCGGCGTCCAGCACGTGATCCAAGAGTCCGTCGGCATGATCTACCGCGACGGTGGAACCGACTGGGTCGACGAGAACCAGCCCGTCGACCACTACCCGATCACCCGCGGCAACCACGCCGCCGAGGCCAGCGCCCGGCGGTTCCCCGGTACTGCCACCATTCTTCGATTCGGCGTCTTTTACGGTCCGCACGCCGCGCATAGCGAACAGATCCTCGATATGGCCAAGTGGCACATCGGATTTGTCCCGGGCCGCAGCGACACCTATCTGTCGTCGATCCACGTCGCAGATGCGGCGAGCGCTGTCGTCGCGGCACTCACGACACCGGGTGGCACCTACAACATCGTCGACGACCAGCCACTCACCAAACGCGAATATGCCGAGGCTTGCGCCGCGGCCGTCGGGCGCCGGATCTGGATCAGCGGGCCAGGCCGGCTGGGACTGTTGCTCGGCGACCGGCTCACGTCAATAACCCGGTCACTTCGGTTGAGCAATAAGCGCTTTCGCGATTCTTCCGGCTGGCGTCCCCGCTACCCGAGCGCCATCGAGGGTTACCGCGCGATGGCGCAGCTACGCTGAAACACATTCCGACGGAGCCGATTCGCACCACGGTGTGACGCCGCGGAAGTGGTAGCGGTGCGTGGCCACCCAGCGGTAGACCCACTCTTGGAGCGCGCCGACCCCCGGAATTCCATAGACCCACAACGGCAACCGCGTTCCGAGCGCCGCCGACACCGCCGCATTGGCCGCCTTTGCGCCGCCGAACACGTTGCCGGACGAATCCAGCCACCACACCGATTCCATCAGGTGCTCGGGTGGCACGCCGAGTCGTTCAGCGGTGCCGGGCTTCTGCAGTGGTTCGGTGCGGAGACGGCCGGTTCGATTCATCCGCAGCAACTGGTTTCGTGCGCGGGTACACATCCCGCACTTGCCGTCGAAAAACAGCACTCCGTCCATGACTTCATCATGCGCCGCCGAGCGCTGTCGGAAACCGTGAGTCGCCACACAGGTGGGCTAGGCCGCAGGTTGGATCCGCGCGATGTGGACGTCGCGCGTGAAGATACGCAAGCCCTCCGGTGTCGGTGGCGCCGTTGACGTGTACACCGCTCCCGATGGCGTGGTCAGCGCGATGGTGTGCCGGCCGTACCGGTCATAACTGGCCGCCGCCTGCCAGCCGGGTTCTTCTTTGACGTAATTGCAGTGCTCACACAACCCATCCCCGTTGTGCGCACTGGTCCGCCCCCGCTTGGCGTGCGGGGTGACGTGGTCGATATGCCGAATCCGCGCATTGCAGAACGGGGTCCGACAAATCTGATCCCGCAAACCGATGAACGTCGCGAGCGCCTTCGGAAACGCCCGCGCCCTCGACTCCATCGCCACCAACTTGTTCGTCCCCGGCTGGGCGTACAGGCGCCGCAACGTCGCCCCTACCGTCGCATCGGCCGCCGCGGCCAGCACCATGTCGCGCGCCAGCACCGCCGGAAGAGGCCCGTAGCCGTCCAACTGCGCCGGCGCCTCACCCCCGGTCAGCAGCGTCTCATCCGACATCACCAGGTTCAGTGTCACCGGCACCGGTGTCGCGACCGGATCACGACCCGTGACCCGCCCCACCACCACATCGGCCATCACCTGCGCACGGCTGCGCTCCGAACCCGCCGCCACCGCCGACGCCGCCTCACGAGCCAGCGCCTGGCGCACCAACTGACCTTGGGCCGCCGGCATCAGCACCGTCATCGACATCATGCCGTCAGCGGCCACCCGGAACCGCACATGCCGCGCGGACCGCGCCCGCCTCATCTTCTCCACCACGGTCTGCTGATCCAGCTCACAGGCGATCCGCGCGGCCTCCGCCGACACCTCGGCGTTCCCCAACCCCGCCAGCGGGCCCGGATCCCCACACAACTCGGCATCCAGCAGCCGGCGATCCAACACCGACAGGCACGCCGCCTCTCTGGTGATCAGCTCGGCCCGGTGCTCGGAGAGCACACCCGACTCCAACGCGGCCAGCGTGCACGGCATGTCCGCGACCAGGATGCGGGCCATCGCCATCAACCGCTCACCCCGATGCGGGGACTCGCGCCGCGCCAACCCGATCTCCGAACCCAGCGCGGCCCGCGACACCCGCGGCCCACCCGCCGCGGCCGCCGCCACCCGCCGCGCCTCAAGTGCGGCCGCAATCCGCGCCTGCTCGGCCGCCGCACGCGCCTTCACCCGTTCGAGCTCCGCCATGCGACCCGACAACACCGCCTCATCGGCGTCGGGGCCCACCGCCAGAATATCGAACATGCGTTCGACTCTACCGGATGCGTGTGATACGCGCCAGACCCCAGATAAATGAATTTGCCGCGCTGTAACACGAGGAAATCTGCCCGTACCCTGCAGATTCGATGATGTCCATGTGTTGATGCATCAGGGAATCGGTCTCGACGCGTTCAACGCCATGCCGAAGCAGCGGGCGGTGCACGCACTGTACGAATGCTGCTACAGCGTGCCGCTGGCCGGCAGCCTGGCCGACGGACGCGCCTACGCCGACCACGACCACCTGTTCCGGCGTGCCGACGACCTGCTCTTCGCGCTTGCCGACTCCTCGGTCGACGCGATCCTGCAGGCTTACCCGCAGCTCGGCCGCCGGCCCGGCAGCGCCCGCTCGCAGTTCGAGCAGTGCGCGGTGTGCGACCGCGACCCCGATCTCATGGCGACCCTGACCGCGCACGCCACGACGTACCGGGACCACTTCGGCTTCGACTTCGTGATGTTCGTCGGCGCGATGAGCGCCAACGAAGTGCTGGCCCACATGGCCGACCGCATGCACAACGACCACGAGACCGAGCGCAAGGTGGTCCGTAACGAGCTGGCCCGCATCAACCGGACCCGGCTGGAACGCATGCTCGGGCCTGAAGGCGGCTACAACAACTGGTAACGAAGCCGCCACGGCATGCCCGCCGCCAGGAAGCGTTCCCCAAGCCTTAGTAGTTTGTACCCGTGCCTCAGGAGATCCCCCCGCAGTACGTGCGTTCAGCGAACGCACCGCAGGCCCGGACCCTCATCGACATCCTCTACGCCACGGCCGACCAATATCCCGATGCGCCCGCCATCGACGACGGCACCGTCCAGCTCACCTACGCCGAGCTGATCGCCGACGTCGAGGAAAGCGTGGCCTGGCTGGCCGCGCGCGGCATCGGCCGCGGTGACCGCATCGGTATCCGCATGCCGTCGGGCAGCTACGCGCTGTACGTGTCGATTCTGGCGACCCTCGCGACCGGCGCCGCATACGTCCCCGTCGACGCCGACGATCCCGAGGAACGCGCCGCGCTGGTCTTCGGTGAGGCCGGCGTCGTCGGCATCATCACCGAGGCCGGTCTGGTCCGTGGTCCCGGGTCGACGCGGGGCTGGCAGGCCGGCCGACCCCTGACTCGCGACGACGCCTGGATCATCTTCACCTCCGGCTCCACCGGCACCCCGAAGGGCGTCGCGGTGACGCACCGCAACGCCGCCGCGTTCGTCGACGCCGAGGCCGAAATCTTCCTCAAGGACAACCCGCTGGGCCCGGGCGACCGGGTGCTGGCGGGACTGTCCGTCGCCTTCGACGCATCGTGCGAAGAGATGTGGCTGGCCTGGCGCCACGGCGCCTGCCTCGTGCCGGCACCGCGCTCCCTGGTCCGCAGCGGCATGGACCTCGGGCCGTGGCTGGTGTCCCGCGACATCACCGTCGTCTCGACGGTCCCGACGCTGGCCTCGCTGTGGCCGGCCGAAGCGCTGGAGGCCGTGCGCCTGCTGATCTTCGGCGGCGAGGCCTGCCCGCCCGAGCTCGCCGAGCGCCTGGCCGTCGAGGGTCGCGAGGTGTGGAACACCTACGGGCCCACCGAAGCCACGGTCGTCGCCTGCCTGGCGCCGCTCGGCGGTGGCCCGGTCAGCATCGGGCTGCCGCTGCCCGGGTGGGACCTGGCCGTCGTCGACAAGGACGGCCTGCAGGTCGGCTACGGCGACGTCGGCGAACTGGTGATCGGCGGCGTCGGCCTGGCGCGCTACCTCGACCCCGAGAAGGACGCCGAGAAGTACGCGCCGATGGAGACCCTCGGCTGGGGCCGCGCGTACCGCAGCGGTGACCTGGTCCGGCTCGAGGCGGACGGCCTGTACTTCCAGGGCCGCGCCGACGATCAGGTCAAGGTCGGCGGCCGGCGCATCGAACTCGGCGAGGTCGACGCCGCGCTGGTCAACCTGCCCGGTGTCAGCGGCGGCGCCGCCGCGGTGCGCAAGACCGCCACCGGCACTCCCCTGCTGGTCGGCTACATCGCCAGCGCCGACCCCGAGTTCGACATCGCCAAGGCCCGCAAGACATTGGCCGAGTCCCTACCCGCCGCACTGGTACCGCGGCTGGTGCTGGTCGACGAATTGCCCACGCGCACATCAGGAAAGGTCGACCGCAACGCGCTGCCCTGGCCTGTCGACTCGGCGGGCGACGACAGCCCCGACCTCGACGGCACCATGGGCTGGCTCGCCGGGCTGTGGCGCGACGTACTGGCGTCCCCCATCGACGGGCCCGGCGCCGACTTCTTCGCGCTCGGCGGCGGCTCGCTGTCCGCCGCGCAACTGGTCTCACTGCTACGCGAGAAGTACCCGCAGGTCACCGTCGCCGATCTCTACGACCATCCGCGGCTGGGCTCGCTGGCCGGCTATCTCGACGAACTCGACCCGCCGCCGCTCGTCGAAACCCGAAGCGTCACACCGGTTCCATTGACGACTCAGCTGATCCAGACCGCCGCCGCCATCCCGCTCGCGACGCTGGCCGGCATGCAGTGGGTCGTCTGGCTGGCACTGCTGAACAACATCGCCGCCGCGCTGCACCTGCTGTCGTGGGCCCACACCGTGAACTGGTGGGTGATCCTGGTCGGGTTCCTGGTGTTCGTCACGCCGATCGGCCGCATGGGCATCGCCGTGTTCGCCGCGCGCGCCCTGCTGTCCGGGCTGGAACCGGGCACCTACAAACGCGGTGGCTCCGAGCACCTGCGGGTGTGGCTCGCCGAACGGCTCGGCGAGGCCAGCGGCGCCGAAAACCAGGCCGGCGCACCGTGGTTGGTGTACTACGCCCGCGCGCTGGGCAATCGGGTCGGTGACGGCGTCGACCTGCATTCCACGCCGCCGGTCACCGGCATGCTCACGCTCGGGGACCGCTGCTCGGTCGAGCCGGAGGTCGACCTCACCGGGCACTGGATCGATGGCGACCTGTTCCACGTCGGACCCATCAGCGTCGGCAACGACGCCACGATCGGCGCCCGCACCACGCTGCTGCCGGGTGCCGTGGTCGGCAAGAACGCCGACGTCGCACCGGGTTCCGGCGTTATCGGCAAGGTCAAGGCCGGGCAGTACTGGAAGGGTTCGCCGGCGGTGAAGTCCGGCAAGGCCCACCACCCGTGGCCGAAAGAGCGGCCGGGGCGCGCCCCCATCTGGGTGGGGATGTACGGGCTGACGTCGGTGCTGCTCGGCGGATTGCCGATCCTGGCCCTTGCCGCCGGCCTCGCGGTGCTGATTCTGCCGGTGCGTCATACCCATTCGCTGCCCGAGGCGGTCCTGCCGGTCGCGCTGTGGACGCCCGTCGCGGCCGTGGTGGCCATGGCGGTGTATGCCGCACTGACCGTCATCGGGGTGCGCCTGCTGGCCCTCGGCCTGACCGAGGGCTACCACCCCGTGCGCAGCCGGGTGGGCTGGCAGCTGTGGGCCACCGAGCGGCTGATGGACGCCGCCCGCAACTACCTGTTCCCCATCTACGCGAGCCTGTTGACGCCGTGGTGGCTGCGCATCCTGGGCGCGAAAGTCGGTAAGGACACCGAGATTTCGACGGCCCTGCTGACACCGAAGTTCACCGAGGTGCTCGACGGCGCGTTCCTGGCCGACGACACCATGGTGGCGTCGTACGAACTCGGCGGCGGCTGGATTCACGTGGCGAAGGCGACCGTCGGCCGCCGCGCGTTCCTCGGCAACTCCGGCATCACCCAGCCCGGCCGCCGCGTCCCCGACGACGGGCTGGTCGCGGTGCTGTCGGCGACCCCGCACAAGGCCAAGGCCGGTTCGTCGTGGCTGGGCAGCCCCCCGATCCGGTTGCGCCGCCAGCCAACTGAAGCCGACGCGGTGCGCACCTTCCACCCGTCGCTTCGTCTCAAGGTGATGCGCTCGACGGTCGAGACGCTGCGGATCGTCCCGGTGATGGTGACGTTCGGTATCGGTGTGGCGGTCCTCGGCGTCCTGCAGGCCCTCGCCGGTGAATTGGGCTGGGTGTGGGCGTCATTGGGTGCCGGGCTCGTGCTGCTGAACGCGGGCGCCATCGCCGGCGCCATCGCCGTGGTGGCGAAATGGCTCATGGTCGGGCGCATCCGGGCCGTCGAGCACCCGCTGTGGTCGCCGTTCGTGTGGCGCAACGAGGTGTCCGACACCTTCGTCGAGACCGTCGCCGGACCGTGGTTCGCCCGCGCCGCCAGCGGCACCCCGGTGATGAACCTGTGGCTGCGGGCCCTCGGCGCCGCGATCGGCCGCGGCGTGTGGTGCGAAACCTATTGGCTGCCAGAGGCCGACCTGGTGACACTCGGCCGTGGCGCGACGGTGAACCGGGGCTGCGTCGTGCAGACCCACCTGTTCCACGACCGCATCATGCAACTGGACACCGTGGTGCTGGAGGAAGGCGCGACGCTGGGTACCCACTGCGTCGCGCTGCCGGCGGCGAGTATCGGCGCCGGAGCGACGGTCGGCCCAGCCTCGCTGGTGATGCGCGGCGACGCGGTGCCGGCGTCGACCCGCTGGCAGGGCAACCCGATCGCCCCGTGGGTCGGCAAGAAGCGCAAGTCGGGCAACCGGCAGAAGGCGCAGGCCGCGTGACCCGGACCAACAAGAAAGACCGCAAAAGCGTTGCGCCGGTGATCGATCCGTACCTGCCGAACAACGGCAACTTCGGCTTCCGGGTGTCCCGCTACGAGCTGAGCCTCGAGTACAAGGTGGAGAGCAACCGGCTGAGCGGTATCGCCAACATCACCGCCGTCACCCTGGCGTCGCTGAACTGGTTCACCCTGGATCTGTCCGACGATCTGTCGGTGGCCAAGGTCGAGGTCAACGGGCGACGCCCGGCGAAGTTCCGCACCGTCAACGGCAAGCTGCACATCACGCTGGCCGACCAGCTGCCCGCCGGCGCCGCGATGAAAGTGACGGTGCGCTACGGCGGCAACCCGCGCCCCATCAAATCCATCTGGGGCACAGTCGGTTTCGAGGAGCTGACGGAAGGCGCCCTGGTGGCCGGGCAGCCGAACGGCGCGGCGTCCTGGTTCCCGTGCGACGACCACCCGAGCAGCAAGGCCAGCTACCGCATCGCGGTCACGACCGACAGCCCGTACCGGGTGGTGGCCAACGGCGAGCTCGTGAGCCGCAAAACCCGTGCGGCACAGACGGCCTGGGTGTACGAGCTCGCCGAGCCGACGTCGACCTACCTGATCACGCTGCAGATCGGTCGCTACGAATCGGTGCGCCTGGCCAAGTCGCCGGTGCCGATGTCCGCGGCCCTGCCCCAGCGGCTGATCCGCAACTTCGAATACGACTTCGGCCGGCAGCCCCAGATGATGCAGCTGTTCACCCGGCTGTTCGGGCCGTACCCGTTATCGACCGGTTACACCGTCGTCGTCACCGACGACGAGCTGGAGATCCCGCTTGAAGCACAGGGCATTTCGATCTTCGGGGCCAACCATTGCGACGGCCGCCGCGGCGCCGAACGGCTGATCGCGCACGAGATGGCCCACCAGTGGTTCGGCAACTCGGTGACGGTACGACGGTGGCGCGACATCTGGCTGCATGAGGGATTTGCCTGTTACGCCGAATGGCTGTGGGCCGAGGAGTCGGGCTGGCGCACCGCCGACCAACTGGCCACCCACAATCTGCAGAAACTCCGCGGCCTGCCGCAGAACCTGTTGCTCGCCGATCCTGGACCCGAGGACATGTTCGACGACCGCGTCTACAAGCGCGGCGCGCTGACCCTGCATGCTCTGCGACGCACGATCGGTGACACGAATTTCTTTGCGCTGCTGCGGGATTGGACCACCCGGTACCGGCACTCGACCGCACTGACCGATGACTTCACCGGCCTGGCCGCGCACTACACCGACCAGTCCCTGCGCGGACTGTGGACGGCGTGGCTCTACACGACGGAGCTACCGACACTGTGAAACCCAGCGGTGTGGCGCGGGTCGCGGTCGCGACGGTGCTCAGCGCGCTGTGCGGCTACGCGATCCTGTACCTCGCCGCGCGCGACCTGGCTCCCGCCGGGTTCTCGGTGTTCAGCGTCTTCTGGGGCGCGTTCGGGTTGTTCACCGGCGCGGCCAACGGGCTGCTGCAGGAGGCCACCCGCGAGGTCCGCATCGCGCGCATTGCCGAGCCCCAACCCGGGCCGCACCTGCAGCCTCTGCGCGTCGCCGCACTGGTGGCCGTCGCCGCGGGCCTGCTGATCGCCGGCACCGCCCCGCTGTGGGCGGCCCACGTATTCGTCGAATCCACGCCGCTGAGCGTGACGCTGCTGAGCGTCGGCCTGGCCGGCTTCTGCTTGCACGCCACCCTCCTCGGCGTGCTGGCCGGGGCGGACGGCTGGACCCAGTACGGCACATTGATGGTGACCGACGCGGGTATCCGGGTCGCCGTCGCGGTCGCCGCGTTCGTCCTGGGCTGGGGCCTGGACGGCTACCTGTGGGCCACCGTCGCCGGTTCGATGTCGTGGCTGATCCTGCTGCTGGCCTCCCGTGTGGCCCGGTCCGCGGCCGCCATCCACACGCCCGGCACCCCGCGGACCTTCCTGACGGGGTCGGCGCACTCGATCGCCGCCGCGGGCGCCAGCGCCGTCCTGGTGATGGGCTTCCCGGTGCTGCTGCAGGCCACGTCGCGGGATCTGGGGGCCACCGGCGGCGTCATCATCCTGGCGGTGACGCTGACCCGCGCCCCGCTGCTGGTTCCGCTCACCGCGATGCAGGGCAACCTGATCGCGCATTTCGTCGACAACCGCAGGCTGCGCGCGCTGCTCACGCCGGCCCTGGTGCTCGCCGGCCTGGGCGCGCTGGCGGTACTCGCGGCCGGACTGCTCGGACCGTGGCTGCTGCGCACGCTGTTCGGGCCCGAGTACGCCGCGAGCGGCGCGCTGCTGGCGTGGCTGACGGCCGGCGCCGTCGCCATCGCCTTCCTGACCCTCACCGGCGCCGCTACGGTGGCCGCCGCGCTGCACCGGGCCTACGCGGTGGGCTGGGTGAGTGCCACAGTGGCCGCGGCACTGTTGTTGCTGCTGCCGCTGGACCTCCAGACCCGCACGATCGTGGCGCTGATGTGCGGACCGCTGGTCGGAATCGTCGTTCACCTGGCCGCGCTGAGCGCGATCAGGCACCGCTGAGCGTGTAGTTTCGGCAGCAACATGTCTTATCGCGACGTCTGGATCGTCATCCCCGCGTACAACGAGGCGAGCGTCATTGCCGACGTCGTCGCCGATGTGCGCGCCGTCTTCCCGAACGTCGTCTGCGTCGACGACGGCGGCCGGGACGACACCGGCGACCGCGCCTTCGCCGCCGGCGCCCACGTGGTGCGTCATCCGGTGAATCTCGGGCAGGGCGCGGCCATCCAGACCGGCGTCGAATACGCCCGATCCCGTCCCGGGGCACAGTTTTTCGCCACGTTCGACGCCGACGGTCAGCACCAGGTCAAGGACGTCGTGCGGATGCTCGATCGGCTGCAGACCGAGAACCTGGACATCGTGATCGGCACCCGGTTCGCCGATCAGCCGCCCGACCGCATGCCGATGCTCAAGCGGCTGCTGCTACCGATCGTCGCCAAACTCAGCCGGTCCAGCCGCCAGCTGCACCTGACCGACGCGCACAACGGGCTGCGGGTGTTCAACAGGACGGTCGCCGACGGCCTGAACCTCACCATGAACGGCATGAGCCACGCCAGCGAATTCGTCTCCCTGATTGTCGAGAACCACTGGCGGATCGCCGAGCAGCCCGTGCAGATCCTGTACACCGACTATTCGATGTCGAAGGGTCAGCCGCTGGTGAACGGCGTCAACATCATCGTCGACGGGCTGCTGCGCGGGAGGTTGCGCCGATGATCTGGACCAAGGCTTTACTCATCGGCGCGGTGGTCCTGCTGCTGGCCTACCTGTTCTCGTCGCGGCGCAACGCGCAGTCACGGGCCTGGGTGAAGGTCGGCTATGTGTTCTTCGTGGTCGGCGCCATCTACGCGATCCTGCGGCCCAACGACACCACGGTCGTAGCGCACTGGCTCGGCATCGGCCGCGGCGCCGACCTCCTGTTGTACGCGCTGGTCATCGCGTTCCTGTTCACCACGATCAGCGCGTACATGCGGTTCAAGGACCTGGAATTGCGGTACGCCCAGCTGGCCCGGGCGGTGGCACTGGAGGGCGCGCGGGTGCCCGATCCCGAGCCGCCGACGCGTCAGGTCTGAACGCCCAGGCTTCCCAGCATCGTCGCCAGCAGCTGGATGCGGCCGTCCTCGAGTTCCGGCTGCGGCAGCACGGCGCGGATCAGCGCCGCGCCGTCGAACGTGTTCACCATGACGGCGACGATCAGCATCAGCAGCTCGGGCGGCAGCTGATCGGCGCCTGGCATCTCCTGCGCGGTCTCGTAGATGTTGCGGCCGTATTCGACGAGCGCGCCCTGCAGCGTCGTCCGCAGCTTCTCGTCGGTGCGCGCCGCGACCATCAGCTCGTACATCACCGCGTTGGTGGCGTTGCCGCTGATGTCGCGCAGCGCGATCAGGGCGCCTTCCAGAGCCGGCCGGTCCGACGGGATTTCGGCGACCTGCTTGCTGAACTGCTCCAACTGCCGGCGCATGACTTCCAGCGCCGTCGCCGCCATGAAATCGCCCATGGTGGCGAAATGTTTGAACAGCGCACCGTCGGAGACCTCGGCCCGGCGCGCGATCACCGCCGCCGAGGCGCGGGCGTAGCCGACCTCGACGATGGTCTCGATCGCGGCGTCGAGAAGCCGGGCCCGGGTCTCCTCCCGGCGCTGCTGTTGTGTTCTGGCCATGTCAGACCGCTTGCGCCACCGGCAGTTTCGCGCCACGCGCCGGCAGGTAGTGGCCGGACTTCACGGTCTGGCCGTAGCCCTCGACGAAGTCGCCGTCGCGGAACACCACCTGGCCACCCACACCGGTCGCCACGACGGCGGCGTCGCTGCGGTTGACCATGCGGCTCAAGCCGCCGTAGAACTCGACCGAATCCTCGTGGTACGCCTCGAGTCCGGCGTCGAGCCCGGCCGGGTCGATCACGACGAAGTCGGCACGCTCACCCTCACGCAGGGTGCCGGCTTCCAGGCCGAACCAGTCGGCGACCTCACCGGTGAGCCGGTGCACGGCGTGCTCGGTGGTCATGAACGGGCGGCCGGCCTTGTCGGCGTCCTGCACACGACGCAGCATCCGCAGCGCGTAGTTGTAGAACGCCATATTCCGAAGGTGCGCACCGGCATCCGAGAAGCCCATGTGGACCGACGGCTCGACGGCGAGCTTGTCGAGCTGCTTGGGCCGGTGGTTGGCCACGATGGTGGTCCAGCGGGTGTTGCGTTCCCCGTGCTCGACCAGGACGTCGAGGAACGCGTCGAGCGGATGGCTGCCGCGCTCGTCGGCGATCTGGCCAAAGCTCTTGCCGATCAACGACTTGTCCGGGCACTCGACGATGGTCGAGTCATGGAAGTCGCGGTGCCACAGCGTCGGGCCCAGCACCTTCTTGTCGAACGACTTGCGGAACCGGCGCCGGTACTCCGGGTCGGCCATCAGCTTGTTGCGCTCCAGCTGGTCGCGCAGGTGCAGTGCCGCGGTGCCCGCGCCGAACTCCTCGAAAACCGGGAGATCGATTCCGTCCGAATACAATTCGAACGGCACCGGCAGGTGCTGGAAGCGGACCTTCGAGTTCAGCACCTTGTTGGCCAGGCGGGTCACCGGACCCAGCAGGTACACGGCGCCGGGCGACGACTTGGCGTCGGCGGCCACCAGCAGGCTCATGCGCACGCCGGCACGACGACCGAACCAGCCACTGCTCTCGAGGAAGAAGTTCAGTGCCTCTTGCAGTTTGGCGACGTTGGGTGCACTCTGCAGGATGCGGCCGCGCTTGCGCAGCACCTTGATCAGGCGGCGGCGTTCCCGCCACGTGGCGAAGGTCGACGGCAGCGCACGAGAGCGGAAGCGGTCGCCGTCGAGCTTGTCGATCGCGGCGTCCATGCCCGACATGCCGAGCATCCCGGCGTCCAGGGCCGCCTCGAGCCGCGACGCCATGGTCTCGAGCTCGGCGTTGGTCGGTGTGACGTTCGGGGTGGTCGCGCGGTCCAGACCCAGCACCGAGGTCCGCAGATCGGAGTGGCCCAGCAGCGAGCTGACGTTGGGGCCGAGCGGCAGCGCCTCGAGCGCCCGCACGTACTCCGCGGGTCCGGACCACGACCGGTTCTGCTCGAGCGCGCCCACGACGAACTTGCGCGGCACCGCCTCGACGCGGCTGAACAGGTCGGCGGCGTCGTCGTTCTCGGCGTAGACCGTCGACAGCGAACACATGCCGAGCAGCACCGTCGTCACGCCGTGGCGGACGGACTCGCGCAGGCCCGGATCGAGGAGCACCTCGGCGTCGTAGTGGGTGTGGACGTCGATGAAGCCCGGCGTCACCCACTTGCCCTTGGCGTCGATGACGTCGGGGCAGCCCGTCTCATCGAGCGGCTGTGCCGACACCGTCGCGACGACGCCGTCGCGGATACCCAGATTGCGCAGTTGCGGCGTGCGGCCGGTGCCGTCGAACCACAGGCCGTCTTTGACGATCACGTCGTAGGTCATGACGTGAGACTAGGACAGAAAGTGAGTGCTTACAATCTTTTTCTGTGTAATCGCAGGTCAGGGACGGAAGAAGTCGACCGTCCGGGCCACGCCCTCGGCCAGCGCCACCTTGGGGCTCCACCCCAGCACGGCACCGGCGCGGCTGATGTCCAGGCAGGATTTACGCAGGTCGCCGAGGCGTGGCGGGTGGAACTCCGGCGCGTCCGGCACACCGACGGCCGCGGCGATCGCGGTGTGCAGCTGCGCCACCGACGTTTCGACCCCGGTGCCGACGTTGAACCGCTGCCCGCCGCCGGCTTCGCCGCCGGCGCGCACGAAGGCGTCGACGACGTCGTCGACGAAGACGTAGTCGCGGGTGTCGGTGCCGTCACCGAAGATCTTGGTGGGCCGGCCGGCCAGCAGCGCCTGGCTGAAGATCGCGACCACGCCGGCTTCGCCGTGCGGATCCTGGCGCGGGCCGTAGACGTTGGCCGGCGCGATGTGCGAGCAGTCCAGCCCGTACAGGTTGCGGAACATGTTGAGGTAGACCTCGCCGCACACCTTGCTGGCGGCATACGGGGACGACGGGTCGACCGGCATGTCCTCGTTGGTCGGATACCCCGGTGGGACGCCGTAGATGGACCCGCCCGACGAGGTGTGCACGACCTTGCGGACGCCGTTGCTGCGGGCCGCCTCGGCCAGCCGCACGGTGCCGACGACGTTGACCCCGGCGTCGAACGGGGAGTCGGTCACCGACCGCGCGACGGAGATCTGCGCCGCCAGGTGGAAGATCACCTCGGGCTTGGTCTCGGCGACGATGCCGTGCAGATCGGCGTCGACGATGTCCGCCTTCACGAACTGGAACTGCGCATTGCGCTCGGCGTCGGCGAGGTTGTCGACCTTGCCGCTGCTCAGGTCGTCGAGCCCGACGACGTCGTGTCCTTCGGACAGGAGCCGGTCGACGAGCGTCGACCCGATGAACCCGGCAGCACCAGTGACAAGTGTTCGCACGGCGCAACCATACCGACGGTTGCTGCGGAGTGCCCCGTACAGTCGACAAGAGTGAACTGGGTCGCCCGAACCACCGCCGCGCTGGTGGTGCTGCAGCTGATACTGCGGGCGGTCCTGGCATTCGGCGGCTACTTCTACTGGGACGACCTGATCCTGATCGGCCAGGCCGGCACCCATTCCCTGCTGTCACCCGACTTCCTGTTCAACGACCACGACGGGCACGTCATGCCTGCCGGGTTCCTGCTGGCCGGGGTGCTGACGCGACTGGCACCGCTGAACTGGTTCTGGCCGGCGTTGAGCCTGGTGGTGCTGCAGCTGATCGCGTCGCTGGCGCTGGTGCGCGCCCTACGGGTGATCCTCGGGTGGCGGCCCGTGCTGCTGGTGCCGCTGACGTTCGCGCTGTTCACGCCCTTGGGCGTGCCGGCGTTCGCGTGGTGGTCGGCGGGCCTCAACGCGCTGCCGATGGCGGCGGCCATGGCCTGGGTCTGCGCCGACGCCATCCAGTTGGTCCGCACCGGAAAAGCGCGGTACGTGTGGACCGGCTGCCTGGCCTATCTGGGCGGGCTGCTGTTCTTCGAGAAGTCCGCGGTGATCCCGTTCACCGCGTTCGCGGTGTGCTGGCTGCTGATGTACGTGACGGGCAACCGGGTCTCGGTCTGGCGCGCGGGCCTGCGGCTGTGGCTGGGGCTGCTGACCATCACCACCGGATGGGTCGGCGTCTACCTCCTTGTGGTCAACCAGAAGCGCTGGACCCTGGACCTGGCGATGACGTGGGAGCTGCTGGCCCGGTCCGTCACACACGGGCTGGTGCCCACCCTGGCGGGCGGGCCGTGGGACTGGCAGCGCTGGGCGCCCGCCTCGCCGTGGGCGACGCCCGGCCCGGTGGTCATGGTGCTGGGCTGGCTGGTACTCGCCGCGGTGGTCGCGGTCTCGCTGCTGCGCAAGCGCCGATTGGGGCCGGTGTGGCTGGCCGCCGTGGGGTACGTGGTGGCCTGCCAAGTGCCGATCTATCTCATGCGGTCGTCGAAGTTCACCGCCCTCGAGCTGGCGCAGACGTTGCGCTATCTGTCCGACCTCGTCGTGGTGCTGGCGCTGCTGGCCGCCGTCGCCTTCTGCGCACCCAACCGGAGTTCACGGTTCGACGACTCCGCGCGCCGGCGCATCGCAATTGCCTGCGCCGCAACACTATTCGTGGGCAGCAGCCTGTACTCGTGGGCAACCTTCCTGCCCAGCTGGCGCGACAACCCGACGCGCGCCTACCTCGTCAACGTCGAGGCCTCGCTGGCCAACGCGCCCCGCGGCGTGCCACTGCTGGATCAGGAAGTCGACCCCCTGATCCTGCAACGCGTGGCCTGGCCGCAGAACCTGGCGAGCCACATGTTCGCCCTGCTGCGCGACCGGCCTGAATTCGCTTCCAGCACAACCTCTTTGCAGATGCTCACCGCGACCGGCCAATTGGTGCCAGCCCAGGTGACGTGGACGCGCACCATCGCCCCGGGCCCGGCACCGAACTGCGGCTACCTGGTGCAGACCGACGCGCCGGTCACCATGCCGCTCGACGGTCCGCTGCTGCCGGCCGACTGGACCGCCGAGCTCAACTACCTGGCCAACAGCGACGGGTCCCTGACCATGTCCCTGCCCGAGGGGCGCGAGGCCCGGGTTCCGGTGCACCCCGGCCTGAACCGGGTGTTCGTCCGGCTGCCCGGCGCCGGCGCGGCGATCGAGGTGAAGGCCAACACCGCGGCGCTGTCGGTGTGCGTCGCCTCCGGCCCGGTGGGGTTCCTCGCGCCGCGCCAGGCCCTGCCCTAGAAGTTTTTCAAAAAACTGTCCCCTTCCGGGACGGTGCGCACTCCTACCTGTGTCAGCAAGTCCGCCCGGGCCTGCGACCACCGGAAAAGGAGAACCCCATGGACCGCACCGCACCCGGCAGGCGCATCGCACTGGCCGCACTCGTCGGCACCGCCGCGCTGTACGTCGCCCCGCTGGCGCTCACGACGCCCATGGCAAGCGCCGAGTCCTTGGCGACCCGCTGCGCTAAAGGCGGCGGCACCTTCGCGCTCGGGCAACGGTCGAACGGGTCGATCGTCGAGAGTTGCACGACCGTCGACAAGGACGGCGTCAAAACCCAATGCTCCGAGGTGGACCACAAACCGCAGGGCTGCATCACCGTGCCACGGACCACGGTGAAGGGCACCCACATCCCGACCGGTGAGCTCGTCCCGGTTCAGGTCGACGGTTCGGGTGTGGGTCGATGATCAAGCCCGCCTTCGCCGCCCTGCTGAGTGCTGCCGCGCTGTATGCCGTTCCGGCGATCCTGTCCGCACCCGGCGCCAACGCCACGGTTGGCAGCGATTGCATGGGCTCGAACCAGACCTACGAAACCAAGGTCGCGGGCGGGCACTCCTACGAGGCCTGCACCACGACCGACAAGAACGGCGACAAGACGAAATGCTCGTACGTCGACGGAAAAGCTCAGGGCTGCATCGCGGTCCCGATGCGGAAGCCCAGGTTCAACGTGGACCCGAGCGTCGTTGCGCCGGTTGCCGAAACCCCGTCCGTGGGGCCGCACGCAGCCCGATCAACGCCGGTAGCGCACTGATTGCGCGTCAGCGCCGTCATGGTGGCCTGTCTAATTGTCGATGAACTGCGAATTCAGCTGGTGACTTTTCTGCCGTCGAACAACACAGCCCCGTTCACTGAGACCTTTGCCATTGCGAACATGAAGCAGCAGTTGAGGATTGAGCAAGTCACCAATTGTGAGGCGGCTCGTCGCACCTCCGCGATTACCCACCGCGAAGGGAATCGGCAACCCGGTCCATCAGCCCGGTGTCGCTGTCGGGTGCACCGTCTCTCCACAACACGAGTCCGTTGACCAGGTCAATCGGCTCGACAGTAAGGGACGCACCAAGCAGCAGAGTATTCGTGACGTCACGACTGAGGTCCCCAGCCTGGTACGCAATCTCGACTTGCAATGACTGGCCGCGTACCGAATTCGGAACAACCTTGGACCCGAGCGACTGAACGAAGTCACGCTGTATGGCGATCGGCTTGCTCCCGAACACAGCCGAACTCACCGTCAACATTGACGGAGTAATGCACAGAAAAGACCGCCGCCACGTCCGCACAAGGAAGTACCAAAGGATCGGGGTCAGAGCTAGAAGGAAGATGCCGCCGAGTCGCAACCACGACGGACTGCCAGGTCCAGATCCCACCCCCACCATTGCAATTGCCATCAGCGGAGTAAGCACGTTCACGATGTACGCGTTTCCCTCGTACCAGGGAACGTAGCGGCACACCACCTTGTCACCCGAACGGCTGACCGCCGGGCGAAAAATTCGCCGACCTCCGAGAAGGATGACCCCGCCAACGGCAGCAATACCCAGACCCAAATACCAGTCGGCCTTCACCAATGTGACAACCCCAGCCAGCACGCATGCCGCCGCGCCGATGCCGCACCGAAACACCTGACTCGCCCGGTTCCTCGCCATCAGTGTCGGTCTCGCGTACCTGTGATCGGGGCGCCGCCCCTATGCGAACCCGAAGCATCCCCTGACCGCAATGTCATCCAAACGGCCGCTCGATTCGCGGGTGAATCCCGCAACGCCGTCGTAGTCAGTTGCGAAACCATAGTTTCTCCTTCGACAGCAACAATGCGCGACCGTGTCAGGCTCTCAATGACGCCGACTCCATCGGTGATCTCCATCCTCAACAACCCCATCGCGCCGGGGCCTTCGGTAGCGGCGCTGAGTGCACGTGTCAGCTCGCGTGTGCCTGCCACGGTCTGCAACTGCTGCTCGACCAACATTGCAAACGCGTCAGCTGCATCGAGTCGGGTTTCGATGCGGTGCATTGTCAACACCGCATTCGCGCAGAAACGTCGATGCATGGGTCGCTACGACAGGCCCAGACTCTCACACCGACATCGCCCTCGAAGGGATACCAGCCGACCGGTAGACCGACTTCCACGACCAACCCGGGGAACCGTTCGACCGGAACTGCCGTAATGCCGGACGAATGTATGAATTCATCGAACCGCATGGCGTCTGCCCTACCCGAAACCAAACAGCGATTCCACGGAATGTGCCGCGCCGCTGACTGCATCTGCTACCGGATCCCAGGCCATTTCGATGCCTTTTGATGCGAGGAAACCGGCACCCGCACCGATCACAGCACCAGCCGCCAGTCCAACCACGGTGCCTGCCCCTGGCACGACCGAACCGACTGCTGCACCAATTGCTGCACCGGACTCCGCCCCCGCCCATAGCCCAACACCTGCGCTGACAACCTCACGAGTCGTGGCTTCTGCGAGCGAATTGCCTGGCTTGCCTCCCTCGCTGTGCATGTCGGAAGCGATGGACGGAATCACACCGACCAGCGAAGCCACTCCGCCGATCTTGGAGAAGCCTCTTAGCGAACCAAGTTTGGAATCCTCGAGCCACCTCAGGAGGCCAGGATCAGCGGCACCGGGACCTGTTTTTGGCCCGTCTTTGATCGCATCGAGCACGGCGCCGCGCACTCCGTCAGCAGTAACGCCGGCTATCGCACCCGCACCACCAAGCGCGACATCAGTCGGTGAAGGGTTCAACGACGGCGGCGTCTTTCCCTTGGGCGGCCCGTCGGCGCCTCGCCCGATCAACGGGCCATCCGGAACCGGCTTTCCCGTCGTGGCGGGTCCATTGATACCCGGGCCGATCAGCGGCTTCGACGTTATGGCGTCCAACGAAGGTTTGGCCGCAGCCATCGCGGCCACATACCCGTCGCGACCCTTCTGAACGCTCCCGAAGGTGGCACGCACCGCAGCGACAGCCTCGTCTCGAAGCCCGCTGGCATCTTGATTGTTGGCTTTGGCGGTACCGATCGCATCGTCGATCTGATGCAGACGGGCATCCAATGCGCCGATATCGGCGTCGCAGGCGGTTTTGGCCGTCGCGAGGGCAGTCGCTACGTTTTCGAGATCGAGCGCGATTTTGGCAAGTTGCGGTTTCTGCAGATGAAGGGCGTCCGTGATGCGGGCGACCTCGGCTGACTCATTGATCGGGTGCTCAGATCCGTTGTGCCGCCATCCTTTTTCGAAACGTTGTTTGGCCGATTTGAAATCGTCCTCGACCTCTGTAGCAGAGCCCGCCGCGGTGTGAAAAGCATCCGCTTGAGCGTTGATCGCGCCTGGGTCTCCAGTTTGAAGCTCGTCGTTCATCTTCCATGGGTCACCGCCGGCGGCTGCGATCAAATCGCCGATGGACAGATTGACCAATCCAATAGGCGGCGGCATTAACGTACGTCGAAGCCCGACTCGGCGGCCCGAACCGAGTCAGCAGACGATGCATCTTGCGCTGTGAATTGTTCTGCGCCTGAACGACTCTTATCGCCAACATCGGTAAGTGCGCGGTTATGGCCATGCAACTGCTCAACATGTCCCTGGTGCGCTGCCGTCAAAGCCCCATGAAATTCGTGAGCCTCATCGAAATCGCCGAACATCCCCGCCGTCGGCTTCTTCTCTGCAAGCCTGCCGGCCGCTGCCAATGCCGTATCCGCAGCGTCCCCGCACCGATCCGCCCCCGCGTGCAGATGAGCTATATCGACTTCCATACTGCGCTCAGCCATTGCCGTTCCTCCCCCAGGTCGACTTCGGTACCGATTTTACCGGCGACGAGCCTGTGAACTCGCAGTGAATTAGGCGGCGCGCAGCGCGCAGAGATTGCGCCCGCGCAGACACAGTACGAATTCAGGCGTGCTCAGATGCAGGGTCGACCCGAAAGTTGTGGAGCCACCCAGGGGAATCGAACCCCTGACCTATTCATAAGGCCGAAGCGTCCGCCGAAGCCCGCGATAGTGCGTTAACGTGTTGCACACCAACATGATTGGCAACAGGTGCGTCCGTGTCGATTCACCCAGATTCGCGGCGTGTCGCGGGCGTTTTTACGGGGAAAATGCGGAGTAGGCCAGCCGAAGCTACTGCGCCAATGTTCCTTTCGCAGGATGTACGGAGTCTGGAGATTCTGGCCGGGTCTGGGGTAATCCGGCGACATACCGGCAACTTCGAGCTTGTGGAAAAAAATTTCGGGGAGAGATACGCAACACTGGTGGTGTCACCTGCGTGTTTGCCGCTCAAAAAATCGCCTGACCTGTGGGTATGTGCCGGGGCGCAGGTCCAGCTCTGGCCTTCACACTGGCCGTCGTGACTGGCCTTGCCCTCGAAGAGAAACGAAACGCGGGGTTTGACGCCCCGGCACATGGTCTAGGGGTTGAACCAGTCGGGTGTGGGGTTCTGGTGCTGTTCGGCGGTGCCGAACCAGTCGCCTAGTTGCTTCTGGATGCGGCTCGTCCACGACTGCGCTTGCTGCTCGCGGTCGTCGGCCCATCCGTCGGTTTCCGGCCACCCGTCGTCTGCGGGTGGACCGGCACCGAAACGAGGGTCAGTCACTACGGGCTGACGGTGTCGACGGCCTGCGCGGAGCCGGTGAGGCCCTGGCCGACGCCGGTCGAGTGCAACCAGCTTCCGAACGAGTTGCTGCCGTCCTTCGGATCGATGGTTGACGCCGACTGCAGTTGGCTCATGAACACGAGGAACGAGGCCGGGTCGAAGATCGTCACCTGGCCGGCGGTGGCGTCGTTAGTGGCATAGAGACGGGCGCCGTTGAACCGCTCGGTAACAGACCCGACGTCGGGGCCGTTGGCGGGCGTGGTGTCGCCGAGCAGCGCGATGTCGCCCGGGGTGCCGAAGATGACGAGCTGGTCGACCGGGACGAGCACCGCGGCCGAGACCGTCAGCAGGCTCTTACGCACGTTGCCGGCGATATCGGCGGCGTAGGTCACCGGAGTGCCCGCGGCGGTCTGGATATCACCGACGACCTTCTTGTCGAGGTCCTTGGCGATACCGACGCTGTGCAAGTTGGCGATTCCACTGAGGCTGTCGAACTGGCCTGAGGCCGCCGAGACGGACGTCCAACGGCCGTACCGCAGCGCTGACAGCGGCACGTCCACCACCGAGTCGTATTCGCCGTGCGCGGTGGACTCGTTCACCCCGGCGGCGCTGGCCGGCAGGGTGAAAGCGGGCATCACTGCGGACACACCGGTAAGGGTCTGCACGGGGATGCCGGCGAAGCGGATCAGGTGCATGGGTTCGCGTGGGCCGATCTGCGCCCATGCTTGCGGGCCACCCAACGCGTTGGCGGCGGACGGGTTGACCTGCACCAGGGCGCGGCCCTCTTCGACGGCGCCGAATACGCGGCCTTCGCGCAGTGCTTCGGCGTGCTTGGCGATGTTGTCGCGGGACACCAGCAGAGACGGGCAGCCGGATGCGCTGGGCTGCCCTGGGTATGCGCCGGTGACGTTGCGGAACGACTCGTCGAGTTCGTGAGCGCGCTGCTCGCCGTCGTGAATCTCCTTGGCGCGGGCCTCGAGTGCGTTGGCGTCTGCGATGCGCTGATCGAAGTCGGATTGCTCTGTTTCGGTGAGGTCGCGTTTCGCGTCTACGCCGCGCTGGGCGATTGCGCGGGCTTCGTTGATGAGAACGCTACGGCGCTCCATGAGTTCTGTTGCAAGAGATTTCATTGCCATGTTGTGAGCCCCTCCCAGAGCCCGAAAAGTGTTGGTGGTAACCAGTTTTCGCGTGGTAACGACTGCCTCACGTTGATGAGGGTTTCGTTACAGACTCCGGTGGGTGTCGCCCTCCCGGCAATATGAAGTTTGCGTTTCGCCCCTCCGCGCAATGGGTTTCGCCCTGTCACGCGGCACTACTCCGATTTGGTTGTGTCCTAAGCGTATCTCAGTCGTCGGACAATCGGCCGAGGTCGACCGTCTGCATCGGAGTGTCGAGTTCGGCGTCGGCCACCGCTCTGGCGATGTCGCGCTCGGTGGCGAAGTGGACGGCTTCGGCGTGCAGGATGTCGGCGGCCTCGGTGCGGCCCTTCATCCGCAGTGCCGCCGATACATCCGAGAGCAGGCGAGCGAAAGCGGTCAAGCGTTCGTATTCAGTCATGATGCATCCTCGGTGTTGGTGTGGCTCGCGGGGTCCAGTCGCCATTCCGACCCCCGGCCCCTGCTGGAGGATTCGATCACCCCACGGAGGCTGTTCTTTGCCGTCATGACGGTGTGCCGATTCCAACCGATAGGTTCGGCTTCCTGGTACACGCGCAACGGTGGAACCCACTCGCCAGGGTCGGTGTGATGACGGAACCAGCAAACGAGAAAGTCGCCTGCTGTCATTGTCTTGCGAGTGCAGAAATCGCACCTGCCGGTGTCCGGTCGAGCGGTGCCGGATTCACATTTGGAGCATGGTGGTCGGCGCGATCCGATGTCAGTGACGGTGGCGTTCGCCTGGCGTGTGTGAGTTCCAGCAGATTCGACCGGTAACCCCAGCTCAAGACCAATATTGGGGTCGACAATTGGTGCTGGAACCGCTGGAACTGATACATCGGGTGTGCCGGAACCGGTTCCAGCGGAATCACTATTTCCGCCACCCCCTTGCGTGGTCGCCGTGTGTTGATTCTTCGGCGCTGACCGGCCTGTCGACTCCCGCCACGCCTTCAAAGCGGTTTGTGATCGAGAGTCACCCCAATTCATTCGCTGGCAAACATCGCGCTTCGACTGCGGCGGCGGATCAAGTGCTTCGAGAAGGGCAACATCGGCGGCGACATCACGGGCCTGGCTGGCACTCAGAGCGTGGTCGTCAGTGACGTTCTCGGTGCCATCGGCGGCCTTGATCTCACCCGTGAGTGCATCGTGAAATACGCGCATGGTGAAGGTGCCCGCAAGCGGTTCCCGATCACCGGTCGGGCAGTGCTCGCGGAGCCCGCCGTGGCGGTCCTTGTTGACCTTCAGGTAGGCCGCCCCACCGGAGCCGGGAGTGAATGCGTCCTTGATGGTCACGCGCAGCGATACCCCACCGATGGCCCGACGCTTGGCTGCTGTGCCGACCGGGCCGAAGTTGCGGGAGTCGGCGCCCTTGGACAGATGGTCGATCACCAGCACGGCGGCACCGGCCTTCGCCAACGGCTTGAGCACCCGCGCGTTCACATCGGTGAAGTCGTCGCCCGAATAGGAGTTGGCGCCGTACAGCGGCATCAGCTCGCCGAGCGAGTCCACGATCACAACGGTCGGGCGCCAGACGACCAGGTCGGCGATCACCTGGGCCATGTGCAGCCGGTCATCAGGCTCGACATACCGGAAGCGACTCGGGTCGGACAGCACCTCTTTGGGGACGCCGAACGCCAGGAGCCGTGTCGCCGTCGCGGTTGGCCCATTGTGGTCCAGGTCGATGACAGCGACCCTCGATGTCTGGTCAGTGATCAACTTGCTTGCCCCGCACCACAAGCACAGCCACGTCTTGCCCGTCTCGGGGTCGCCGAACACCAGGTTCACCTGCTCGACGTAGAAGATGTGGTGCCCGTCGTTGCGGCACCCGATTGCCGGCTGCGGCGGTGGCGGGAGTTCACCGGCCAGCAGGGCCTGCATGTCGTAGTACAGCGGGCGTTGTCCGCCATCGTCGCTCAAGCTGACCTCCGTGGAATGTAGGCGCCGGATCGGGTGGCCTGCACGCGGCGACGTGAGTCCCTGCGCACGGCGTCCCACTCCTGGCTTTCGGCAATGGATTTCGCGGCTTCGGCCCAGATTTCTTGTGCTGTCTCCGTGCGTAGTACGTGGTGTTCGCCGGCAGCAGCCAAGGCCAGCAGTTTTCGTGGATCGCCGTCGGAGAGGGCACACCACGCCGGGGTGCCCGGAGTTGGCAGCGGACCGCAATTAGCCTGCGCTACAGCGGCTTCAATGAACTCATGGACGGGCCACCAGGAAACTTGCCGAGACGCCGGAGAACCGGGCCGGCCTCCTTGCTTATGGATCACACTCACTGCTTGCCCCTACGTCGGGCGAGTTCGTACCGCTCAATGAGTGCGAGAATTGCGTAGACAAGCGCTCGCATCTCGTCGCGGTCGAGACTGTCGGTTTCCTTGTGCACCAACGCTTCCAGTGCCGCCCTGCGTTCGGCGACGGGCAGCGGCCAGATGTTGTCAAGCGCGCCATGTACTCGTCGCAACGCGGTCAACACTGGTCCGGACAGTCTCATTGCTCTCCCCGCTCGGCGGTAGCCAACAGGTCGGCGGTGAGCCCCGTGGGCAGCCGTTCGAGGGTGACGCGGGTGGCGTCCTCGATCGCGGGCAGCAGCAGGTTCACGATCTGTTCGGCTTCGCTCGGCCACAGGCTGATCTCGACGTCGTAATCGTCGCCGCCGTTGATGTGCAGCGAGACGAACGGGGCGATGTCCGAGCAACTGGTGTCGTAGTAGATTCCGACGCCGACCGACAGTGGCGCTCCCCGGTGTGAGTCGACCGAGACGTACATCATCCCGGCGTGTGAATTTTCCGCGTCGGTGGTGCCGTCGCACCAGGAGTAGCCGAGCGTGCACTTGTGGGTACCTGAAACCTCCGCCAACTTGACGGAGGTTTGCGCGTCGGCGCTCACCGGTGGCATGTCGACCACCTCGTATTCGATGCCGTCGACCACCTTGGTCTTCTTCGGGCTCATTCCGTGACCTCCAGGACGGCGCAGACGAATTCGCGGTTCACAATCTCGCCGGTCTCGGGGTCGCGGCGGGTCGCGGTGATGGTGAAGCGGGAGCGGTCGACCTCGGTGACGTAGCAGGAATAGCCCTGCAACGGGAACGCCGGTGAACCATGGGCGATACGCGCGGCCAGCGGGTAGACGAGCGGGTCGCCGGCGAGGTGCTGGTCGGCTTCGGTCAGCGGTGGTGGGGGGTCTGCGCAGAACTGGCACAGGCCGGTGGACGGATCAAGGGTGGTGGTGGCTGCGGGCACCGTGCATGACGTGCAGGTCTGGTGCTGCCACGGGTCGGGTGTCATCATGGTGGTGAACTTCTCCTTCTCGGTTTTGGCGACTGACGGGTTGTTCTCGGCCCCGGCCGGTGTTCGAGCACCGGCCGGGGCATTTTCGCGGGTGGTGTTCATCTAGGCCGCACCGTCAATGCGGGCGATAAACTCATTGATGGCGGCCTCGGACACCAGCCGGCGGCGCCCAACTTTCGTGCTGCGCAACTGGCCGCTGGCCATCAGCTCGAACACCATCGACCTGCCGACGCTCAGCCGCTCCATGACGGCCTCCACAGGCCACAGCCGACTGTTGAGCTTGTCGATCTCGTCTTGCAATTCGGGTGGCACCGCTCCTCCTCGTGTTTGGTTATGCGTCACGGATACGACTACATCCGTACAAGTCCAAACACTTGCACAGAAAGTTTGGACATGCAAGCCCAAATCGCGGGAAGATGGCGCAATGCCAAACATTGACCTGGACGCGAAGGCGTGGCAGGAGGCCGGGTCCAAACGATTCGGGCAGGCGGTCGCCAGCCTTCGAGTGGCGCAGGGCCTCACTGCAGTGCAGTTGTCAGCTCGAACCAAGGAGCTTGGTTATCCGATCACGCGCTCGACAATTGCCCGGATCGAGGGCAACCACCGGGCCGGCAAGGTTGACCTAGCCGAATTGATCATCCTCGCGGCTGCATTGAACACGTCGCCGGTGAACCTCGTCTATCCCGGCCCATACCAGAGCGCTCTCGAGATTATGCCCGGGCGAAATGCTGCGGGATTCAATGCAGCACAATGGTTTTCGGGGATATATAGCTATCTCGGAAACAATAGTTTGGGTGCGGCAGAAGACCCTGAAACGCAGTGGCGAGAGAATACCGAAACGCTGTACCAGTGGCGCGATCTAGACGAGCTGATCGCAACGAGAGACGAGATGGACAACCCGGAACACATAGCTGTGCTCAATCGTCGGATCAAAGCTATTTGTGAGCGACTTGGAATCAGTGTCCCAACCGCCGAGGTGGACCTACGCATCGAACATCCCGCGGACGACAGCCATGCCTAGACAGCGGATGAAGCCCGGTGAGCATGGGCGGATAACCGAGCGTGTCGAGAAGTTCAAAGATGAGGCCGGGAAGAGCCAAAAGCGCTATATCGCAAGCGTTTACGTACGCCTACACACCGGCAAGCTGCGCGAGCGCGAAGCCACGTCGTACAGTTCCAGCGAGGATGCTCGTCGAATGCTGTTGCGGCGCATCAAAGCCGAGCTGGAGACCACCGCTCCTGTCGGTGTAATCAGCGGCCGTACAACGCTTTCCGAGCTATTCGACACCTGGGTTTCGGCAAAGGTAACCGAGGACGGAATCAAGCCGCAATCCGAAGCGCAGTACCGCCAGGTGTGGCGCCTGCACGGCGACGACCAGCTCGGGGCGCTGCGCATCGCCGAACTCGAGGGCAGCCGCGCCAATACCCATATACAGACCCTGCCGCCGCGGCAATCCGAACTGCTGCGCACCGTCCTATCCGGCATGTACCAGATGGCGGCCCGATTCGACGTCGTGCGGTTCGACCCCATCGCGGCGACCAGACCGGCCAAGGCGGAACCGAAGCCGGCCCGTGGGCTGACGGCTCTGGAACTGGAGCAGGTGCGCCAGGCCGTCAAGGTGTACGCGCAGCCACATCACCGCGGCGGCCCGCCGCGTGGTGCGATGCTGCCCGCGTTCGTCGAGCTGCTGGCGGCCACCGGTGTGCGACCTGGGGAAGTGCTGGCGATCCGCTGGCAAGATGTCGATCTCCTCGGGGATCCGCCGACCGTCACTGTGAACGGGACGGTGATCGACCATGGCCGGGTGCCGGGCAAGTCGGTGCACCGGCAAGACGCCCGCAAGGGTGACGCCGACCCGCACACGGTGCTGCTGCCGAAGTTCGGGGTGACGGTGCTCACCGAACTGCTTGGACGGACTGCGTCAACGGACGGGCCAGTGTTGGCCACCCGTGACGGCGGCTACGTCAGCCTGTCGAATATCCGCAGCGCACTACGCGATGCGCTCCCAGAATCGCTGCGATGGGTCACCCCGCACAGCTTCCGCCGGTCGGTGGCCACGGTCGTCCGCGACGGCATGGGTATCGAGGCCGCACAGGCGCAGTTATCGCACACGCAGATGGCCACGACGGAACAGCACTATGCCCAGCGTCGAACCACCGGGCCGGATGCGCGGGCAACACTGGACAAATGGGCAGGTCAGGCGGGATAACGAACCGGTTTCTACGGGGAAAGTACGGGATCAGACCCAGAAACGACTGCAGGCCAGAAGCGATAAGCCTCTGACCTGCATCGATGGAGCCACCCAGGGGAATCGAACCCCTGACCTATTCATTACGAGTGAATTGCTCTACCGACTGAGCTAGGGTGGCGCACCCCACCGAGGCGGGGCGGGACGAGTCTACGGGACGGACTCGCAGCGTCCAAAGTCAGTTCCGTTGTCCGGCGCGCAGGGCCTGACCCATGGTCGCCACCATGGCGTCGACCGCGAACTTCGGCTTGACGTTGGTGGCCAGCGCCTCGCGGCAGGCCAGCACCGCCTCGATGCAGCGCAGCAGCTGGTCTGCGGGCACGTGCGCGGCCATCGCGGCGGCCTTGTCGGCCATGTCCGGATGGTTGGCCGCAGCAGCGGTCGAGGCACCCGACGACACCAACAGGGCATCGCGGAAATAGGTGGCCAGGTCGATCAGCGCCCGGTCCAGCGCGTCCCGCGAGGCCCGGGTCTGCCGCGACTTCTGCCGCTTCTCCAGGTCCTTCAGCGCGCCCGCAGCGCCCCGCAGCGCCCCCGCAGCGCCCTTGCCGGTGCCACCGGCACCCAGCGCGGTCTTGAGCTCCTCGGTCTCGGTCTCGTTGCGGCCGGCCGTCAGCGCCACTGCTTCGGCCTCGGCCGAGGCGACGAGCTCCTCGACGGCGGCATACGCCCGCGTCGGCGTCGCCGCGTCCCGGGCCAGGCCCAGGGCCCGCTCCCGGCGCGACCGCGCCTGCTCGTCGGTGGCGAGCCGGCGGGCCCGGCCGACGTGTCCTCCGCTGACCGACGCCGCCCAGCGCGCGTCGGCCTCGGACAGTCCGTCGTTCTCGACCAGGACCTGCGCGATGGCGTCGACGCGCGGCGTCGTCAGCGCGACGTGCCGGCACCGCGAGCGCAGCGTCACCGCGATGTCCTCGGGGTCGACCGACGGCGCGCACAGCAGGAACACCGTCGACGGCGGCGGTTCCTCGACGACCTTCAGCAGCGCGTTGGCGGCGCCCTCGGTGAGCCGGTCGGCGTCTTCGACGACGACGATCTGCCAGCGGCCGGTGCCGGGCCGCCGGGACGCCGTCTGCACGATGGCGCGCATCTCGTCGACGCCGATGGACAGCCCCTCGGGAATGACGCGCCGCACATCGGCGTGCGTCCCCGCCATGGTCGTCGTGCAGGCACGGCAGGCCCCGCAGCCCGGACCGCCCGCAGCGGCCTCCGCAGTGCATTGCAGCGCCGCAGCAAAGCACACCGCGGCGATGGACCGGCCCGAACCGGGCGGCCCCGTGATCAACCACGCATGCGTCATGCTGCCGGTTGTGAGCCCGCTGTGAGCCGAATCACCCCGGGCCGCCCGCGCGGCGGCCACCAACTCGGCTTCCACGGCATCCTGGCCGACCAAACGCGAGAAAACTCCGCTCATCGCGCCCCACAGTAACCGTCGCGTGCGACACGAACCTGCGCGCAGCGGCAATATCCGTCGCCCCGGCCCGATACGGTTAGCGAGTGGCCACCGATGTAAAGCACATCGGGCGAATCCGGGGGTTCGTCCGATGGGTGGCGCGCACGCCCTGGCCGGTGTTCACGCTGAGCTTGCTGCAGGCCGACATCATCGGCGCGCTGTTCGTTCTGGGCTTCCTGCGGTTCGGTCTGCCGGCCGAAGATCGCATCCAGTTGCAGGACCTGCCGGCGGTGAATCTGGCGGTGTTCCTGACCGTCCTGTTCGTCTCGTTCGTCGTGGCGGCGTGGCTGAGTCTGCGGCTGCTGATCCCCGTCATCCGCTGGCAACGGCGCGACACCCTGCACGGCGACGCCGACGATCCCGCGTTCACCGAACTGGCCCGCACCCGGGCCCTCAAGATGCCGTACTACCGGACGCTGATCAGCGTCGGGAACTGGTTCCTCGGCTCGGTGGTCTTCATCATCGCCAGCTGGCCGGTGGCGAGCCGCTCGGCGCCGTTCGTCGCGGTGGCCAGCGCGCTCGGCGCCACCGCCACCGCGATCATCGGCTACCTGCAGTCCGAACGCGTGCTGCGGCCCGTCGCGGTCGCCGCGCTGCGCGACGGGGTGCCCGAGAACTTCCGGGCCCCCGGCGTCATCCAGCGCCAGGTACTGACCTGGGTGCTCTCGACGGGTGTGCCGCTGCTGGCGATCATCGTGGCCCGGCTGGCCGGCCAGTACACGACCTTCATCGCCCAGAACGACCAGCTCAACACTCCCATCCTGCTGCTGGCGATCACCGCGCTGGCCGTCGGCCTGGCCGGCAACATCCTCGTGGCCATGTCGATCGCCGACCCGCTGCGCCAGCTGCGGTGGGCCCTGGGTGAGGTGCAGCGCGGTAACTACAACGCGCACATGCAGATTTACGACGCGAGCGAGCTGGGACTGCTGCAGGCCGGCTTCAACGACATGGTGCGCGACCTGTCCGAACGGCAGCGGCTGCGCGACCTGTTCGGCCGCTACGTCGGCGAGGACGTCGCCCGCCGCGCCCTGGAGCGCGGCACCGAGCTGGGCGGCCAGGAACGCGATGTCGCGGTGCTGTTCATCGACCTGATCGGGTCGACGCAGCTGGCGTCGACGCGGCCCGCCGCCGAGGTCGTGTCGATCCTCAACGAGTTCTTCCGGATCATCGTCGACACCGTGAACCGGCACGGCGGGTTCGTCAACAAGTTCCAGGGTGACGCGGCGCTGGCCATCTTCGGCGCCCCCATCGAACACCCGGACGCCTCAGGCGCGGCCCTGGCCGCATCCCGCGATCTGCACGACGAACTGGTGACGGTGCTGGGCACCACCGAGTTCGGCATCGGGGTGTCCGCCGGCCGCGCCATTGCCGGCCACATCGGCGCGCTGGCCCGCTTCGAGTACACCGTGATCGGCGACCCCGTGAACGAGGCGGCCCGCCTGACCGAGCTCGCCAAGCTCGAGGAGGGCCACGTGCTGGCGTCGGCCATCGCGGTCAGCGGCGCGCTGGACGCCGAGGCACTGTGCTGGGACGTCGGCGAGACCGTCGAGCTGCGCGGCCGGTCCGCGCCGACACAACTGGCACGGCCCCTGTCGCTGGCCTCGCCACGGCCGGCTCCCGAGCCGGAAACCGAAGCCGCCTCCTAGGCCTTCTTCGCGGCGGCTTTCTTCGCCGGCGCCTTCTTGGCGGCAGTCTTCTTCGCGGCGGTCTTCTTCGCCGCGGTCTTCTTGGCGGCCTTCTTCACCGGGCCACGAGCGCGCCTGTCGGACAACAACTCCGAGGCCCGCTCGTCGGTGATCGACATGACGTCGTCGCCCTTGCGCAGGCTCGCGTTGGTCTCACCGTCGGTGACGTACGGGCCGAACCGGCCGTCCTTGATCACCATCGGCTTGCCCGACACCGGATCGGTGCCCAGCTCACGCAGCGGCGGCGTGGCCGCCCCTTGGCGCCCACGGCGTTTCGGCTCGGCATAGATCTTCAACGCCTCTTCGAGCGTGACGGTGAACATCTGCTCTTCGGTGGCCAGCGAGCGAGAGTCGCTGCCGCGCTTGAGGTATGGGCCGTAACGGCCGTTCTGCGCGGTGATCTCCTCGTTGTTCTCCGGATCGACACCGACGACGCGCGGCAACGACAGCAGCTTGAGCGCGTCGTCGAGCGTCACCGTCTCGAGATCCATTGAGCGCAACAGAGATCCGGTGCGCGGCTTGGGGCCGACGGGCTTCTTGGTCTTCTTCGCGCCGGTGCCGGCGTCCGGCTCCTCCGGCGGCGCCGGCAGCACCTCGGTGACGTACGGACCGTAACGCCCGTCCTTGGCGACGATCTCGTGCCCGGTCGCCGGGTCGACACCCAGCACGCGGCCCTCTTGCGGTGTGGCGAACAGCTTTTCGGCCAGTTCGAGGGTCAGCTCGTCGGGCGTCAGATCGTCATTGAGGTTGGCGCGCTGCGGTTTCAGCTCGCCCGGGTTCTCGTCATCGGCGATCATCCGCTCCAGGTACGGCCCGTTACGGCCGACGCGGACGTTGATGGCGCGGCCTTCGGCGTCGTCGAACAGCTTGATGGAGTTGACTTCTCGTGCGTCGATGCCCTCGAGGTTGACGCCGACGAGCTTCTTCAGGCCCCCCTCGCGGGCCACCGAACCCTCGACGCCGTGGTCGCCACCGAAGTAGAAGTTGGTGAGCCAGTTGGTGCGCTGCTCGTTCCCGGCGGCGATCTCGTCGAGTTCGTCCTCCATGGCGGCGGTGAAGTCGTAGTCGACCAGCCGCCCGAAGTGCTGCTCCAGCAGCCCGACGACGGCGAACGCCACCCAGGCCGGCACCAGGGCGCTGCCCTTCTTGTAGATATAGCCGCGGTCCTGGATGGTCTTGATGATCGACGAGTACGTCGACGGGCGACCGATGCCCAGGTCTTCCAGCGCCTTGATCAGCGAGGCCTCGGTGTACCGGGCCGGCGGATTGGTGGTGTGCCCGTCGGCGGTGAGCTCGGCGGCGTCCACCCGCTGGCCCTGCGTGAGGTTCGGCAGGCGGCTCTCGGCGTCGTCGGCCTCGCCGCCGGCCTGCTCGTCGAGGCTCTCCACGTAGGCCTTGAGGAAGCCGGCGAACGTGATGGTGCGGCCGGAGGCGCTGAAGACGACCTGCTCGCCCGTCCTGGCCTGGCCGGAAATACGGAGCGACAGCGTCGTGCCGCGGGCGTCGGCCATCTGGGAGGCGACGGTGCGCTGCCAGATGAGCTCGTAGAGCCGGTACTCGTCGGTCTCGAGCTGGCCGTGCAGCTGGCCCGGGGTCTGGAACACGTCACCGGCGGGGCGGATGGCCTCGTGTGCCTCTTGGGCGTTCTTGACCTTGCGGGTGTACTGCCGCGGCGTCGGGTGGACGTACTCGGGGCCGTACAGCTGCCCGGCCTGCGTGCGCGCGGCGTTGATCGCCGACTCCGACAGCGTCGTGGAGTCGGTACGCATGTAGGTGATGTAGCCGTTCTCGTACAGCCGCTGCGCGATGCTCATGGTGCGCTCGGAGGAGAACCGCAGCTTGCGGCCGGCTTCCTGCTGCAGCGTCGACGTCATGAACGGGGCGTAAGGCTTGCGCGTGTACGGCTTCTGCTCCACCGAGCTGACGGTCAGCGACTCGCCGCGCAGCCCGGCGGCCAGTGCGCCCGCAGCGGCCTCGTCGAGGACCAGCACCTCGTCGGGCTTCTTGACGGCGCCGAGGGAGTCGAAATCACGGCCGGAGGCCACACGTCGGCCGTCGACGGTGTTGAGCTTGGCGGTGAACTTCGGCGGGGACGCTTCGGCGTCGGAGACGCTGGCGTCCAGCTCAGCGGTGACGTCCCAGTAGCCGGCGCTGCGGAACGCCATGCGTTCGCGCTCGCGCTGCACGATGATCCGGGTCGCGACCGACTGCACGCGGCCCGCCGACAGCTTCGGCGCGACCTTTTTCCACAGCACCGGGCTGACTTCGTAGCCGTAGAGCCGGTCGAGGATACGACGGGTCTCCTGCGCATCGACCAGGGCGATGTCCAGGTCACGCGGGTTCTGGGCGGCGGCGAGGATCGCGGGCTCGGTGATCTCGTGGAACACCATCCGCCGGACCGGCACCTTGGGCTTGAGCGTCTCGAGGAGGTGCCACGCGATGGCTTCACCCTCGCGGTCACCGTCCGTCGCGAGGTAGAGCTCGTCGACACCCTTGAGCAGGTCCTTGAGTTCGGTGACGGTGCTCTTCTTGTCGGGGCTGACGATATAGAGCGGCTCGAAGTTGTCGTCGACGTTCACGCCGAGGCGGGCCCAGGCCTCACCTTTATATTTGGCCGGCACGTCCGCGGCGTTGCGTGGGAGGTCGCGAATGTGTCCGCGCGACGATTCGACGACATAGTTGGAGCCGAGGTAACCGGCGATCTTGCGCGCCTTGGTAGGCGACTCGACTATGACGAGTCGCCGGACCCGGCTGCCGCTACCGGCACCATCGAGGTCAGCCACCGTATCTATACGCTCCACTTCTTGGTCGGCACTAGGACACCGAATGAATGCCTAACGGTCATCCGGTTCCAAGGCAAGTCACAATTTGACACTCCGCGCGAGCCTACGCAAACCGGATGCGGCCAAAATATACGGGCTGCACCCGCTAAATCCGGGGCCATTGGAGAAACGCCTCCGTGAACCCGGGCGGCTCGCCCACGTTCTCTACCAGGCGCAACAGCCTCCGACGGCCGCTGATCCGCAGGGCCGGATGATGACCCCTGGTGCCGATCAAGGTCGGCGCGATCCCGACTCGCATAAGTGCCGACGCCAACGTCGAATGAGTATCCGGTGCGTGGGGATCCAAACCCAACAGGTAGCCATTCGGTTCCGCGGTACCGGACGCGAGCGCCCAGGCGCGCAGCTCGCGGGGGCCCGGCAACCATCCGTCGGGCACGGTCTTGACCGCGCCGCGGGTCCAGTCCTGCGCCATCGGCGCTAGCCTCGCGTCGGCTTCGGTGCGTACCAGCGGCGTCTTCTCGTCGGTGTGGGTGATCTCGGGCTTCAGGCCGGCCTCGGCGATCATCTCGGCCAGCGCCTCGGCCCGCCACAACGCGTCGACCACGACTGACAGCCGCACATCGCCGCCCACCCGGACCACCTGTCCCGGTGCGGCGAGCAACCCGGTCAGGTCGGCGACCGCAGGCGGCACCGACTCGGCCGAGAAGAAGGACAGCTGACTCACCCTGCCGACAGTAGGCCAGCCCAGACCAAAAGGCAGGGAGGCCGGGCGCGACTACCCACCGATGCGAAACGCCCCCACTTCGCCACGGACGATGCGGGGGCGTTCTACGGAGTCTGTGAACCTCAGACGGTGCGGACGTTCAGAGCCTGCGGACCCTTCGGGCTCTGCTCGATCTCGAAGTCGACCTTCTGATTCTCCTCAAGGGTGCGGAACCCATTGGATTGAATCTGCTTGTAGTGGACGAAGACGTCGCCTCCGCCGCCTTCCTGCTCAATGAAGCCGTAACCCTTCTCCGGGTTGAACCACTTCACAGTCCCCTGTGGCATTTGTCCTTCATTTCCTTCTGTTACTGCGGGTGCGGGCCACCGAGTCTTCCGGTGTACCGGGAACGCAGACGACGTTCCCGGGTGTTGACACACGAACACAGAAGCTGCGACCAAGATCAGTCAACCATGTTCCACGCGGTCGCAACAGTCACACAGCGATCTGTGGTTAACAATTCATCTTGTGACGCAGGGAGAGTCGAACTTCGGGCGCGAGCTACTCGCGGCCGCGCTGGACGGCACTCCGGCCGACGAGCAGCCGCTGCGGCACGTCACCGACCTGGCGCCGCGCCAGGCGCGCCGAATGCCCTGGCCCGCTTGGGTTGGCGCCGACGTGACGCAGGCCTTCACGGATCGTGGTGTGGCGCAGCCGTGGTCGCATCAGGTGACCGCGGCCGAGTTGGCGCACGCCGGGCGGCATGTGGTGATCGCGACGGGCACCGCCTCCGGTAAATCCCTGGCCTACCAACTGCCGATCCTGCACGCGCTGCAAACCGACGTGCACGCCCGCGCCCTGTACCTGTCCCCCACGAAGGCGCTGGGCCACGACCAGCTGCGGGCCGCGCAGTCGCTGTGCGCCACGATTCCCGGCCTCAACAACACCGCACCGTCCGCCTATGACGGCGACAGCTCCACCGAGGCAAGGCAATTCGCCCGGGAGCGCTCCCGGTGGATCTTCTCGAATCCCGACATGGTGCACCTGTCCCTGCTGCGCAACCATGCGCGGTGGGCAGTGTTCCTGCGGCAGCTGAAGTTCGTGGTGATCGACGAATGCCACTATTACCGAGGCATTTTCGGCTCGAACGTGGCGATGGTACTGCGTCGGCTGCTGCGCCTGTGCGACCGCTACGGGTCGGCACCCACAGTGGTGTTTGCCAGCGCGACCACGGCCGCCCCGGCGCAGACGGCGTCCGAGCTGCTCGGCCAGACCGTCACCGCCGTCACCGAGGACGGGTCACCGCACGGCGGCCGCACGGTGGCGTTGTGGGAGCCTGCACTGCTCACCGATCTGATCGGCGAGAACGGCGCCCCGGTCCGCCGCGCCGCCGGCACCGAGGCCTCCCGGGTGATGGCCGACCTGATTGCCGAAGGCGCCCGCACCCTGACGTTCGTCCGTTCCCGGATCGGCGCCGAGCTGACGGCGCTCGGCGCCCGGGCCCGGCTCGAGAACGTCGCACCCGAGCTCGCCGAGCTGGTGGCGTCGTACCGCGCCGGGTATCTCGCCGAGGACCGCCGGGCGCTGGAACATGCTCTGACAGAAGGCGAATTGCGTGGCCTGGCGACCACCAACGCCCTGGAACTCGGTGTCGACATCGCCGGACTCGACGCGGTGGTGCTGGCCGGGTTCCCCGGCACCGTGGCCTCGTTCTGGCAGCAGGCCGGGCGGGCCGGACGCCGCGGGCAGAGCGCGCTCATCGTGCTGATCGCCCGGGATGACCCGCTCGACACCTACCTGGTGCACCATCCCGCCGCGCTGCTCGACAAACCCATCGAGCGGATCGTCATCGATCCCGCCAACCCCTACGTGCTGTCACCGCAGTTGTTGTGCGCGGCAACCGAACTCCCACTGACACCGGCCGAGGTGCGGATGTGGGACGCCGAAGCGGTGGCCGAAGCCCTCGTCGACGACGGCCTGCTGCGCAAGCGGCCCGCCGGCTATTTCCCGGCGCCCGGTGTGGATCCGCATCCCGCGGTGGACATCCGGGGCTCGTCCGGCGGGCAGATCGCCATCCTCGAGTCCGGCACCGGGCGCATGCTGGGCAGCACCGGCGCCGGGCAGGCGCCGGCCTCGGTGCATCCGGGCGCCGTCCATCTGCACCAGGGCGAGACGTACCTGGTGGACGCGCTCGACTTCGAGGCCGGCGTGGCCTTCGTGCACGCCGAGAATCCCGGCTACACGACGTCGGCCCGCGAGGTCACCGATATCAGCGTGCGTGGTACCGGCGAAATCCACCGATTCGGGTCCGTCGCCATCGGCCTCGTCCCGGTGTCGGTGTCCAACACCGTGGTGGGTTTCCTGCGCCGGGCCTTGGACGGCACGGTGCTCGATTTCGTCGACCTGGACATGCCGACCCGCACACTGGACACCATGGCGGTCATGTGCACCGTGACACCGGAGATATTGCTGGACAACGGGATTGACCAGCTGCGCGTACCCGGTTCACTGCACGCCGCCGAGCATGCCGCGATCGGTCTACTGCCACTGGTGGCCAGTTGCGACCGGGGCGACATCGGCGGGGTGTCCACCGCATCCGGCCCGGCCCCCGGCGACTTGTCCGGTCTGCCAACAATTTTCGTTTACGACGGCTATCCCGGTGGTGCCGGGTTCGCCGACCGCGGGTTCCGGCAGCTGCCCACCTGGTGGTCCGCCACGGCCGCGGCGATCGAGGCATGTGAGTGCCGTCACGGTTGCCCCTCCTGTGTGCAATCGCCCAAGTGCGGCAACGCGAACGATCCCCTCGACAAAGCCGGCGCTGTCCAGGTACTTCGCCTGGTAGTCGACACTTTGGCGGCCCACGGGAAGTAGGCCCGCCGGCCGACGCCGGGCAGAGCAAAGCGCGCCGAAACGGATAAACTTACGGCCATGACGGACGACTGGCTCCTCGTCGAGACCCTCGGCGCCGAACCTGCCGTCGTCGCGTTGGGGCAGCAAACCCAGGACATGGTTCCCATCAGCACTTTCCTGCGGCGCAACGCGAGCCTGATGGCCATCCAGTCGGCCATCGGGGAAACCGTGCGCGCCGGCCTGCCGCTGACGAGCATCACGCCCAAGAGCGACCGGGTGATCCGGACCGAAGTGGTGCAGATGACCGACGGCCGCATCCACGGCGTCCACGTCTGGGTCGGCGCGCCCGATGCCGACCCGCCGGACCGGATGATCCCCGGCCCGCTGAAGTGGGACCTGACGGGCGGCATCGCGACCGACACCATGGAGTCCCTGGCCAACAGCGGCCTCAACCCGGCGGCCGAGGCCACCCACGGCCGCGCCTTCGCCGACGATCTGCAGACCCGCAAGCTCAACCCGAACGAGGCCCGGGTCATCTCCGCCGTGCTCAAACCCGAGCCCGGCCAAACCTTCACCAGCACTTGGGAAATGACCGACTTCCGGGGCCGCCCCATCAGCGTCGGATTCGCCGCGCGGGTCCTGAACGAGCCCGACGAGGACGACCAGGACCGGCTGATCTGCCGGGCGATGAACTGGCGCGGCGTCCGCGAAAATTCGTCGGCCAACCCGCTCGACCGGGCACAGCAGATCGCGGGCGGGCGGGCCGTTCCCGGTGTGTACCGGGCCTTGGTGGACCTGAACACCTGGAAGCTCATCAAGTGGGTCGACGAGCCCTGTCCGCTCTTCGACTGGAGCGCCGACGCGACGTCCGAGACAGTGGTGCACCCGAACGAGATCGCCGAGATGGCGGCCATGACGGTCGAATTCGGCAGCGGACCGACGTCGCGGGTGCTCCGGTTGCGCGCCAATGACGGCGGGTGGGTGCCGATTCACGTCACCGCACACCGGCTCCAGGTCGCCGACGACACCTTCGCCGGTCTGCTGTCGCTGCGACTGCCGACCTACGGCGAGCTCGTGGCGGCCGGGGACCGGCTGAACGACGACCTGCCGGAATCCTGACCGCGACGAGTCCTATTGGGCGCCAGCCGGATTCGCTCCGTCGAGCGGCAGCAGTCGCCGCGCACCCGGACCTTCGGCGGCCAGCGTGTCGCCGGGGTTGATGACCAGACAGTGGTTGAGCGAGATGCATCCACACCCGATGCACTGGTCCATCTCCGACTGCAGCCGCTCCAACTCGAGCTGGCGTTCGCGCAATTGCGCCCGCCACCGTTTGTTGAGCCTGGTCCAGTCGCGCAGTGACGGCATCCGGTCGTCGGGCAGCGTCTGAAAGTGCTCGGCCACCTCGCTGAGCGGAATGCCGAGCCGCTTCGCGACCTGGATGACGGCGATGCGACGCTCCAGGTGACGTGGGTACAGCCGTGTCCCGCCCGACGTCCGCTCGGGGTGGATCAGCCCTTTTCGCTCATAGAAGTGCAGCGCGGACGCCGAGACTCCCGTCCGCTTCACGATCTCCCCGATGGTCAGGAGGTCGGTCGGACCCATGCGCTTGATCTCAACCATAGTTGAGATTCTACGGTAGTGACATGGCAAGCGACACAACGACAGATCGGCCCGGGTGGGGTGATCTGTTCTTCTGCGGCCTCCTGATCGTTGTCACCACCGCGCTGCCGTCAGCCTGGCCCGGCGCGGGCCCGGCCGTGCGCGTCGCCCAGGTGCCAGCGCCCGAATCGCACCGGCACCTCCACGTCGACCACCACATCCAGCCGCTCCACGGCGCAGTGACCAACCCGGCTGTCCATGGCTTCGGCGACGGCAGCCGCCCGGCTACAGGACTGGCCTGGTCCGGCGGCCAATGCGCCCGCGGCGGCCAGTGCGGCCAGGTCGGCCGCTGACTGCGCCTGATGCCGACCGATCACCGCGGCGCCGACCGCGGCCGCGCCGGTCAGGACCCCGATGAGCACCACGATGAGCGCGACCGCGAACACCGTCGCCGCACCCCGGTCGTCACGCACCAGGTTCGGGTGCCGCCACCGCCTCGGCCCCCACCGTGACGCCGGGCACCAGCGGTGCCCGAACGCGGACCCGCGCGACGATCCGCCCGCCGTCGCGCCGCACCTCGATCGAGGCCCCGTCCGGTCCGGTGCGACGGGCCGTGTCGACGGCAGCACTGTCGTCGCCACGGGCCGCGAGCCGGGCCGCTTCCCGGGCCGCATCGATGCAGCGCACCTGCGCCGAGACCGCAGCCAGCCCACCGACACCGAGGACGGCGACCACCACGAGTGCGGCGACCGCGAACGCCGCCTCGACCGTGACGCCGCCACGGTCATCGGTTGGTGGTGAGAGCACGCGAGATGATGTTGGTCAGCGCGCTGACGATCGAATCCCCCGTGACCACCGTGTAGAGGATGGCGCCGAACGCCGCGGCAGCCACGGTGCCGATGGCGTACTCCACCGTCGACATTCCGCTCTCATCGGCCAGCAGCAGGGTCGCTCGAGCTTCGAGCGCGCGAAAGCTGGTCATTTTCATGGTTTTCCTCCCCTTTGTTGTGATCAGAACACCCCGGACCCGAACACGTCACCGGCCAGACCGGCGACCACCGGCACGATGCCGAGACAGACGAATGCCGGCAGGTAGCAGAGCCCCAGTGGACCGGCGATCAGCACATTGGCGCGCTCGGCGGCGGCGTCCGCCGCGTCCCCGGCGTCGGCCCTGGCCTGCTCGGCCAGTTCCGCGACGCCCTGAGCCATCGCGGCACCCGACGACGCCGACCGCCGCGCCAGCCGCAGCAGCGCGATCACGTGCGGGTCGGTACCGCGACCCGGCTCTGCCCAGGCCGACGCCGGTGCCGCCCCCAGGGCCAGGAGTTCGGCCGCGCGACGCAGCACGCTCGCCAGATCGGCCGGTGCCGACGGCACCGCCGCCGCGGCCGCCGCGCCGGTCGCCATGCCTGCCGACAGGCACGCCGCCAGCACGTCCAGGCTCGACGGCACCGCCAGCGGGTCGTCGGGCGCCGCGGGCGGCGCGGACCGATCCGACGGGCGGGGCCGGATTCGGTGCACCGCCGCGCCCGGGATCAGCAGGACCGCCACGGCGAGCAGCAGAATCGGCACGGCGCTCATCGCTGTGCCCGCGCGATGATCCGGTCCGACCACAGCAGCCCGAGGCAGCACAGCACCACACCGATCGTCAGCACCGCCGCGCCGTCACCCAGCAGGAAGCGCACGGGATGCGCACCGATCAACTGTCCCAAGACAATTCCGAGTGCGGGCAGCCCGGACAGCACGGCCGCCGTCGTGCGGGCCCCGGCCATCCCCGCCCTGATCCGCGAGGAGAAACGTTCGCGCGCAACGACGTCACGTTCGGCGGCGCGCATCAGCGGGGCGATGGCCAAGCCATGGTCGAGCGCCAGTTGCCAGTACACCGCCAGCCGCTGCCAATGGGCGGGCAGCGCCGACGATCCCGCGACGGCACGCAGACCGGCAGAGACATCGGCGCCCAGGCGGGCCCGCGCCGCGACCTCGCCCAACGCCGCGGACACCGGTCCGCCGACCTCATGAGCCGCGGCATCGAACGCCGCGACCGGATGCGCCCCGGCACGCAGTTCCCCGACCAGGATGCCGAGTGCGCCCTGCAGCGTCTGAGCTTCCCGGGCGCGCAGCGCGGCCTGCCGCGAGCGCCGCCACCGGAGCCCCGCGGTGCCGACCACGGCCGAGCCGGCCAGCATCACCGGCATCGGCAGGACGACGAGCGCCACCACGGCGGCCACTGCCGCCACCGGCCAGAGCAGGCGAGGTCCAGATCGCACCAACCGTTTTCTGTGCCCGAGGCGCCCGGCGCCGCCCGCCGGTGGCGCGACCAGCACGGCCAGTGCCAGCAGCAGCGCGGGACTCACGACCGGCCCCGCGCAGTCAGCAGCTCACCCAGCGCGGGCAGGCCAGGGCCCGCGCCGCGGTCGACGTGCCAGGCGGTCACGACCGTCACGGTCCCGTCCGGGGCGCGGCGCAGCACCGCGATCTCACTCAGGTGCCGACGCCCGTCCCGGGCTCGCGCGGTGTGCAGTACCACCTGGCACGCGGCCGACAGTTGCGAATGCAGCGCCGCCCGGTCCAATCCGCCGACCGCTGCCAACGCCTCCATGCGGGCGGGCACCTCGGCGGGACTGTTCGCATGCACCGTCCCCGCCCCACCCTCGTGACCGGTGTTGAGCGCGGCAAGCAGATCCACGACTTCCGCACCGCGCACCTCGCCGACGACGATCCGGTCAGGGCGCATCCGCAGCGCCTGCCGAACCAGGTCACGCACCGTCACCTCGCCCACGCCCTCGACGTTGGCGCCGCGCGCGACCAGCCGGACCAGGTGCGGATGTTGCGGCGCCAGCTCCGCGGCGTCCTCGACGCAGACGATCCGCTCGGCGGGATCGACGGCCCCGAGGAGCGCGGACAACATGGTGGTCTTCCCGGCACCGGTGCCGCCGGAGACCAGGAACGCCAGCCGCGCCGCGACGATGTCGGTGATCAGCGGGACGGCGGGCGGCGCGATGGCGCCGGATTCGACGAGTCCGGCCAGGTCCTGCGTCGCGGGCCGCAGCACCCGCAGCGAGAGGCAGGTACCTGCGGCGGCGATCGGCGGCAGCACGGCATGCAACCGCACGGTCAGACCACCGCCGATACCGCCGAGGTGGCCGTCGACCCAGGGTTGCGAATCGTCGAGCCGGCGCCCGATCGCCAGCGCGAGCCGTTGCGCCAGGCGCTGCACCGCGTCCTCATCCGGAAATCTGATCGTGCTGCGGCGCAACCCGTTTCCGTCGTCGACCCACACCTCGTCGGGCGCGCTGACCAGCACGTCGGTGGTGCCCGGTGCCCGCAGGAGCGGTTCCAGAATCCCGGCACCGGTCAGCTCGGTCTGCAGCAGCCGCATGCCGGCCAGTACGTCGCTGTCGGCGAGTACGCCGCCGGACTCAGCTCGGATGGCCGCAGCCACCGCGTTGGGGTGCAGGGCACCGCTGGTCTGCGCGGCCAGTCGTTCCCGGACCCGATCCACCAACGACGACGTCACGCCGCCTCCCCGGGCTGTCGGCCCAGCACCGTGAGTACGCGGCGGGCGGCCACGGCCAGCGGTGACCGGCTCCGCAGACTCCGGCCGAGACCGCCCCGCTCGAGCGCGCCGTCGAGGTTGCTCTCGGCCCGCATGGCCGCCAGCAGCGGCAGCCCGAGGATCGTCGCCATCTCCGCGGCGCGCAGCCCGCCGGGCGCAGGACCCCGCACCACCAGGCCGACGTTCGGGTTGACGGCCGTCACCCAGTCGGCCACGACCCGGGTCGCGGCGCAGGCCCGCACCTCTGCCGGCGCCACCACGACCACCAGATCGGCTGCAGCCAGGACGGTCTCGGCGGCAGCGGAAGACTGTCGTGGCACATCGCAGATGACGGTTGCGCCGGCGCGGCTTCCGGCCTCGACGACCGCCGCGAGCGCCGTCGGCCTCAGCTCGACGCCGGTGCGGCCCGTCGACAGCACCACCACCCCGCGCCGGCGCGGGAGCGCATCGCGCAGGGCCGGATAGCTGAGCCGTCCCCCTGCCGCCGCCAGGTCCGGCCAGCGCAGGCCGGCATCGCACTCGGCACCGAGGGCGAGATCGATACCGCCGCTCCAGGCGTCGACGTCGACGAGCAGGCACTCATGGTCCGGTTCTCCCGCGGCCTGCGCCAAGGCGATCGCGAACACCGACGCGCCGCCGCCGCCACGTCCGCCGATGACGGCGACCACGGCGCCGCGGCGCCCGTCGGATTCGCCGGCTGCGGCATCCGCCAGGACACCGACCAGAGCCGACTCCCCGCCGGGCAGGGTGATGACCTCCTGTGCACCGATCACCATCGCGGCCTCGAACTCGCGGGAGCCGGGCGTATCGGTCGCGATCAAGAACACGGCGGGCCGTCGCGGCATCCCGAGCTCTCGGCAGCGCCGCGCTGCCGCGACGTCGAGCACCACTGCCGCGGCACCGACCCATGCCTTCCGGCCGGAGGGCTCCGCCGCGTACACCACTCTGATCCCCGCCGCCGCGGCGATGCGTTCGATCTCGTCGCGCAGTCCGGCGTCGGCGATCAACGCCAGGGCCCCGTTCGTCGTCATGGTTCCACCGTGATCCGCGGCAGGCCACGGCACCAGAGCCCGCCCCCAGAATGTGGATGAATCGCAAACTGTGGACAACTTTATTGACGCACTGGTGAGAATGTCGTTCCGCAACTTTTCACGGATGGGTCACGACTGTCGACGGGCCGGGCTCGCCAAGGCTCCGCCACAACGGGAACCGATGAATTCGGCGCTGGCGAAAATCTCGCCGAAGAGGCAACGCCTCCGGGAAAATGACCGCCCCCGAAAAAGGGACGACCCCCGCCAGGGGGGGGAGGAGGCGGAGGTCGTCGTGGATCAGCCCCGGGGGGTCGGGCTGATGCACACCCGGCGCTGCCCGGGTAATGCCCACTATACACACGTCAACAGGGCTGTGCGCAACTGTTGATTGTCTGTGAAATGGGCGTGTCAGCACGTCAATCGCCACGATGGCCGACCCACCGGCGACCGACACGGCCACAGCGGCGCCCACCCGGCGCCGGGGTTCCGGAGCATATGCTTGGAGCCGTGACCGCATCCGATCCGGCCGCGCAGACCGCGGCCGCGCCGCGTCAGGAGGCCGGGTCGACCGGTCCGGTGCGCACCGCAGCCTTCTTCGATCTCGACAAAACGGTGATCGCCAAGTCCAGCACCCTCGCTTTTAGCAAACCTTTTTTCAACCAGGGACTGCTGAACCGGCAAGCTGTCCTCAAGTCCACCTATGCCCAGTTTCTGTTCCTGATGTCCGGTGCCGACCACGATCAGATGGACCGCATGCGGTCCTACCTGACGAACATGTGCACGGGCTGGGACGTCGAACAGGTCAAGTCGATCGTCGCCGAGACGCTGCACGACATCGTCGACCCACTGGTCTTCGCAGAAGCCGCCAACCTGATCGCCGACCACAAGCTGTGCGGCCGCGATGTCGTGGTGGTCTCGGCATCCGGTGAGGAGATCGTCGCGCCCATCGCCCGCGAACTCGGGGCCAATCATTCGATGGCCACACGCATGGTGGTCGCCGACGGCAAGTACACGGGCGACGTCGACTTCTACTGCTTCGCCGAAGGCAAGGTCCAGGCGATCGAGGAACTCGCGGCCCGCGAGGGCTACGCGCTGGAGCACTGCTACGCCTACTCGGACTCCATCACCGATCTGCCGATGCTCGCGGCCGTCGGTCACCCCGCAGTGGTCAACCCGGACCGCGCGCTGCGCAAGGAGGCCGTCGCCCGCGGCTGGCCGGTGCTGACCTTCACCCGTCCGGTCTCGCTGCGGGACCGGCTGCCGGCACCCTCGGGCGCCGCGGTGGCCACCACACTGGCCGTCGGCGCCAGCGCCCTCGCGGCCGGCGCCGTGACGTACTCGCTGCTCCGTCGACTGAGCTTCTGAAAGCTACTGGCAAGTTGCTGAGTGCCCTGGAGTAACAATCACAAATCGCCGGCGATTGACCCTTGATGTGACTGCGGTCACGTAGTACAAAGGAAGCACGGAAGCCCCCCGAGGCCAAGACCGAACCGGAAGAGAAGGTTCGACCTCCCGAAGAGGGCATCCCAGCACGGAATACCGGCACCCACGCGGAGCACATACCGCGACAATGGTAAAAGCGTTGTGGGCCTGCGTAATTGCGAAAAGCGAACGGCTAAGAGAACTCCTTGGGTGGGGTTGTAGCCGCAGCGCATTGCAGGGACGCCGAGGCCACCCACACAACCCGACAAGCACGCTTGGTAACCGGGGTTCCGTGCTAGCGGGCGGCGAGCCGAGTCAGATGCCCTCTGACGACGGAGCGCCGCCCGCTTTTATGTGTGCGTGTTTGCTGGAGACGGCCGCGGACCGACCGCTACTTGGCCGAAGCCTGCGCAATCGACAGCGCCTCACGAGCTCCGGAATGCAGCGCACGACTGCTGCAGATCAACCACGCCGTCAGCCCGTCGGCCGTGCCCGACGCGAAGCCCCGTGCCGCGGCACGGTATTCGCCGACCTGACGCATCCAGTACATCTCGGGAACGCCGAGGCCGTGCGGGTCGAGACCACTCGACATGGTGATCAGCCGGGACACCGCGCGCGCCACCACACCGTCGGCCACCCCGAATGGAGCCAGGCTCAGGAGTTCGCCATGAGCGACGGCCGCGAGCACCGTCGCCGGCACCCGGCTCCCACCGCCCACGATCTCGCCGAGCAGCTCCAGGCGCCGGCCCACGTCCGGATCATCGGTGCGGGGCCGGCCGAGCTGGTCCGGGTCCGTCAGATCCGCGGCCGCCAGGGAGTGCAGCCGGGCGATCGCCTGTAGCGGCGCCCGCTGCCAGACGCCGACGAGCGCCGTCGCACCACCTTCGAGCGCCTCGGCCACACGCAGCGCGCCGGCCAGCACCGCGTCGGCGCGCTCACCTTTGGCCGGCGCCTCGCCGTCCTTACTGAAACTCAGGGAGCCGCCGTCGAGCACCGACGACGCCCGGGCGGCCCGCATCGACGCCTCGGCCGCGGTGGCGGGCCAACCGCGCAGGTTCACCTTGTGCCGGTGGGCCCTGCCGAGCGCTTCACGAGCCTCGTCTCCGGCCTCGGCCACGCCGGGGAGTTCGGCCAAAGGAGCCAGCGGGTCAGGTGCAGCCACGTCCGCACACGGTAGTGCCACCGGGTGGCCACCACCAACGTCCCGGTGGCGGGTCACCTCCAACGTCATTGCAACGTGCCAGTGACTACGCTCACAGCCATGACACAAGACACCGCTGTGCCACAGGCTTACCCGCCGCCTGCCGAGTTCGCCGCGCAGGCCAATGCCACCGCCGCGCTGTATCAAGAGGCCGACGCCGACCGCCTGGATTTCTGGCGCCGCCAGGGCGAGCGGTTGTCCTGGGCCACCCCGTTCACCGAGGTGCTCGACTGGTCCAATGCGCCCTTCGCCAAGTGGTTCGGTGACGGCAAGCTCAACGTCGCCTACAACTGCGTGGACCGCCACGTCGAGGCCGGCAACGGCGACCGCGTCGCGATCCACTGGGAGGGCGAGCCCGTCGGCGACGCCCGCGACATCACCTACGCCCAGCTCAAGGACGAGGTCAGCAAGGCCGCCAACGCCCTGACCGCCCTGGGCCTGGTCGCCGGCGACCGCGTCGCCATCTACATGCCGATGGTGCCCGAGGCCATCGTGGCGATGCTGGCCTGCGCCCGGCTCGGTGTCATGCACTCGGTCGTCTTCGCCGGTTTCTCGGCCACCGCCCTGGCCGCCCGCGTCGAGGATGCCCAGGCCAAGCTGGTCATCACCACCGACGGGCAGTACCGCCGCGGCCAGGCCGCCTCGCTCAAGTCCGCGGTCGATGAAGCCGTCACCGGCCAGGCGAGCGTCGAGCACGTGCTGGTGGTCAAGCGCACCGGCATCGACGTCGACTGGACCGAGGGCCGCGACGTCTGGTGGCACGAGATCGTCGACTCGCAGTCGACCGAGCACACCCCCGAGGCCTTCGACGCCGAGCAACCGTTGTTCCTGCTGTACACCTCCGGCACCACCGGCAAGCCCAAGGGCATCGTGCACACCAGCGGCGGCTTCCTGACCCAGGCGTCCTACAGCCACCACAACGTCTTCGACATCAAGGCCGACGACGTGTACTGGTGCACCGCCGACATCGGCTGGGTCACCGGGCACACCTACATCGTCTACGGCCCGCTCTCCAACGGCGTCACGCAGGTGGTCTACGAAGGCACCCCCACCTCACCCAACGAGCACCGGCACTTCGACATCATCGAGAAGTACGGCGTCACCATCTACTACACAGCGCCCACGCTGATCCGCACCTTCATGAAGCTGGGCCACCAGATCCCCGCGGCGCACAACCTGTCGAGCCTGCGGGTGCTCGGCTCGGTCGGTGAGCCCATCAACCCCGAGGCCTGGCGCTGGTACCGCGAACACATCGGCGCGGGCACCACGCCCATCGTGGACACGTGGTGGCAGACCGAGACCGGCGCCATCATGATCTCCCCGCTGCCCGGCGTGACCGCCGCCAAGCCCGGCTCGGCCATGACCCCGCTGCCCGGCATCAGCGCCAAGATCGTCGACGACGACGGCAACGACCTGGTCCCCGGCGCCGACGAGGCCGAACACGTCACCGGCTACCTGGTGCTCGACAAGCCGTGGCCGTCGATGCTGCGCGGCATCTGGGGCGACGACGAACGGTTCAAGGACACCTACTGGTCCCGCTTCGCCGAGCAGGGCTGGTACTTCGCCGGTGACGGCGCCCGCTACGACGCCGACGGCAACATCTGGGTCCTGGGCCGCATCGACGACGTCATGAACATCTCGGGCCACCGCATCTCCACCGCCGAGGTCGAGTCCGCACTCGTGGGGCACGCCGGCGTGGCCGAGGCCGCCGTCGTCGGCGCCACCGACGCCACCACCGGCCAGGCCATCTGCGCGTTCGTCATCCTCAAGGAGTCGGCGCACGGCGGTCCGGAGAACATGATCGAGGAACTGCGCGCCCAGGTGGCACGGGAGATCTCCCCCATCGCCAAACCACGCGAAATCCACGTCGTGCCCGAGCTCCCCAAGACGCGTAGCGGCAAGATCATGCGCCGCCTGCTGCGCGACGTCGCCGAAGGCCGCGACCTCGGCGACACCTCCACCCTCGTCGACCCCAGCGTCTTCGAAGCCATCCGCGCCAGCAAGTAGGCGTAGTACGCGAAAGGCCCCCGACGACATGTCGGGGGCCTTTTCGTATGTGGTCAGGCGATCGGCACGTAACCGGCGCCGGGCCGGCTCTTGGCGTCCAGATCGGCGATCACCGCGTTGATCGACACCGTCACGGCCGGGGTGTGCAGCGGCACGTACTTGACGACGCACGTCGGCAGGTCGTCGCTGAACGCGCCGTGGATCATGCCGACCAGCTTGTTGTTCACCGTGACGGGCGCACCCGAGTCACCGGGTTGGCCACACACCTGGTCGACGATGGTGCCCGGGTCCTGTCCGGGGCCCCACGTGACGCCGCAGGTGTAGCCGGTGGTGCGGCCCAGCTTGCACGCCACCTGGCCGAAGGCCGGGTCCGGGCCGATGCCGTCGATCTGGAATCCGTTGACAGTGTTGAGGGGCTGCACCTTGGCCGGGTCGAACTCGATGACGGCGTAGTCCAGCGGCTGACTGCCGGCCACCATGACGCCCAGCGTGCCGCGGTTCTCGGCGCCCTCGGCCGACACCTCGTGGCCGGGACCGCCGCAGTGCGCCGACGTGAAGCCGACCAGCTTGCCGCGGTTGTCATGACCGATCGTGGTCAGGGTGCAGAAGGTGTCACCGTCCACGACGATGCCGGAACCACCGCCCAGCGGCACCGGTGCGTCCGCGTGGGCCGGCACCCCGGCCGACGTGGCGAGCAGAGCAACGGCCGTCCCACACATCGCAGCAATCACGGGTGCCAAACGCATCGGGGCAGTGTATCCCTGGGCCGGATCGTTAAGCGGCGCCCCACGTGGCAACATATGCCAGGACTACACCGACGCCGGGAGGACGTGTTCGTGAGCAATGGCGATCGCAAGAATGGCCCCGTTCCAGCCACGGTGACCTCGATCCCGCTGGTGGATCCGCATGCGCCCAAGGCCGATCCGTCGATCGGCGATCTGGTCAAGGAAGCCACCGCGCAGATGTCGACGCTGGTGCGGGCCGAGGTCGAGCTCGCGCGCGCCGAGATCACCGCCGATGTGAAGAAGGGCCTGACCGGCAGCGTCCTGTTCATCGCCGCCCTGGTCGTGCTCTTCTACTCGACGTTCTTTTTCTTCTTCTTCCTCGGCTCGCTGCTGGAGCTGTGGCTGCCGAGCTGGGCGTCGTACCTCATCGTCTTCGCGCTCATGGTGCTGACGACGGGCGCGCTCGCGTTCCTGGGCTTCCTCAAGGTCCGCAAGATCCGCGGCCCGCGGGACACCATCGCCACGGTCAAGGAGGCCAAGGTGGCGCTGACGCCGGGGCACGACAAGCCGTCGAGTCAGATCACCGCCCGCACGGCTTCTAGCGACACCTCAGGCTGGTAGTGCCGCCACCTGATCCGTCGGTCGTCCGGATCGACGGTCCGTGGCGACACCTCCAGGTGCACGCGAACGGGATCCGCTTCCACGTCGTGGAGGCCGAGGGCTCGGAGCCCGAGGATCGGAACGCGGACGGGTCCTCCAATGCCGAGCGTCCGCTGGTGATCCTGCTGCACGGGTTCGCCTCGTTCTGGTACTCGTGGCGACATCAGTTGCGCGACCTGCGCGGCGCCCGGGTGGTCGCGGTCGACCTGCGAGGCTACGGCGGCAGTGACAAGCCACCGACCGGCTACGACGGCTGGACGCTGGCCGGGGACACCGCCGGCCTGGTGCGCGCGCTGGGACACCACTCCGCCGTGCTGGTCGGACACGCCGACGGCGGCCTCGTCTGCTGGGCGACGGCGATGCTGCATCCGCGGGCGGTCCGGGGTATCGCGCTGGTCAGTTCACCGCACCCGGTGGCGCTGCGGTCCTCGACGCTGACCGACAAGGGCCAGCGCGCGGCCCTGCTGCCGGCGATGCTGCGCAATCAGGTGCCGTGGTGGCCCGAGCATGTCCTGACCCGGCGCGGCGGTGCTGCCGTCGAGCAGCTGGTGCGCAGCCGCGCCGGTGCCGCCTGGCCGGCGTCGGCGGATTTCGCCCAGACCGCCGCGCACCTGCGCACCGCGATCCAGATTCCGTCGGCCGCGCACTCGGCGCTCGAGTATCAGCGGTGGGCGGCGCGCAGTCAGGTCCGCGGCGAAGGCCGGCGCTTCATGCGCGCGATGAAACAGCGCACCGCGGTGCCGGTCCTGCATCTGCACGGCACCGCCGACCCGTACGTACTCGATGATCCGGTCCGCCGGACCCAGCGTTACGCCCCGCAGACCCGCTTCGTATCCGTCCCCGGCGCAGGGCATTTCGCGCACGAGGAGCAGCCGTCGACCGTCACCTCGGAGCTGTCGACGTTTCTGCACCAGCTACCCGGCTGAGATGCACTTCCCGGTCGGCACCGCGTCCTGGTTGTCGACCTTGGCCATCTGCTTGGCCACCTCGTCGGCGGTGAGGACGAAGCCCGTGTCGGCGTCGTCGACCGCGGCGCCGAACACGACTCCGAGCACCTTCCCACTGCCGTCGATCAGCGGCCCGCCCGAATTGCCTTGGCGGACATTGCCTCTGATGGTGTAGACCTCGCGAGTGACGGTCGTGGAGTGGTAGATGTCCGGGCCGTTGAGCTTGATGACCTCGCGGATGCGCGCCGGGGTCGCGGCGAACTCACCGCCGCCCGGATAGCCCATCACCACGGCGCCGGTCCCGGTCGCGGCTTCCTGCATGTCGAACTTCAGGGGTGCCGCGGGCAGGTCGGGCGCGTCGAGAATCGAGATGTCGGCCTCGGGGTCGTACGACACGACCTTGGCGTCGTAGCTCTTGTCGTCGACCTGGACGGTGACGCTGTTGGAGCCGGCCACCACGTGGGCGTTGGACATCACCCGGCCGGGCGCCACCACGAAGCCGGTGCCCTCGAGCACCTTCTGGCAGCTCTGCGCGACGCCGCGGATCTTCACGACGCTGCCCTTGGCCGCGGCCACCGCCGGGTCGCCGACGAGCGCCGGGTCGGGCGCCGAGACGCTGACGATCGGCGTGCGGCCGAACGGCTGCAGCACCGACGGCAGGCCCGACGTGTTCAACAGCGCCGAGAGCCGCGTGGGCACGCGCTTGAGCCAGGCCGGCGCGAGGTCGTTGACCTCGGACAGCACGCGCGAGCCGTTCACCGCGGCAGCCAGGTTCGGCTGGTCGGACGACGTCAGCGGGGTGGCCAGCAGCCAGGCGGCAACCAGGACCGCGACCAGTTGCAGGGCCATGCCGACGACCGAGTCGAATCCGCGCACCACCTCGTTGCGCATGGCGCCGCGGACGGCGCGGCCCAGCACCACACCGGCGATCTCGCCGACCACGACCAGGCCCAGGATCAGGAACAAGGCGATGAAGAGCTTGCTGCGGGCGCCGTCGACGTGCGCCACCACATGCGGCGCCAGCAGCACACCGGCCACCGCGCCGAGCACCACACCGAGAAAAGACAGCAGGGAGCCCAGCGCCCCGGACCGCCAGCCCGAGACGGCGGCGACGAAGGCGACGGACAGAACGGCCAGATCCAGCCATTGTGAAGGTGTCATGGTTGATCCACACGGTAGCCGCTGGACTCGCCCAGCAGCGCCATTGCCGCGTCCAGTTCCTCGACGACGTCGGTGTTCCACGGCTTGGCCCAGCCTGCGACGTCGAGCATCGCGGAGATCACCTGAGCGGTGAACCCCCACACCAGCATCTGGTTGAGCAGAAATGCCGGGCCGGCGAACTGCCGCGTGTTCTCTTTGCGGTACACCATCAACCGGTTCTCGGGATTGACGAAGGCGCGCACGGGAACCCGCGCGACGATCGCGGTCTCGGCCGGGTCGACGGCGAGGACGTGGCCCGGGTCGGGCGAGTACGCGAGCACCGGAACGACGTGAAAACCCGAGGGCGGGATGAACATTCGGTCGAGCGTCGTCAGCACGTGCAGCCGCGAGGCGTCGATCCCGGTCTCCTCGGTCGCCTCGCGCAGCGCGGTGCCGATGGGACCGTCGTCCCCGGGATCGGACGCGCCGCCGGGGAACGCCGCCTGCCCGGCGTGGTGGCGCAGCGTCGATGCGCGGACGGTGACCAGCAGGTCGGCGTCGGGCGGCAGGGCACCGGCGGGGGCGTCGGGCGCGCCCGAGAACAACACCAGGACGGCGGCGTCGCGCTTGGTGCCGGTCAATGTCGCGGTGGCGCCGGCGGCGGTGATGGCCGCCAGAACGCTCTTCGGCACCCGGCGCCGGTAGGCCTGCGGCAGGTCCGCGGCGTTGTCGACGAGGGGCCGCAGCCAGGCCGGGGCGGCCTGTGGGTTCAGCACGTTCACCCCGACACTCCTAACTGTGCGTTCACTGCACTGGCGATCTCGTCGGCACTGGTGAACGGCCGGGGCAGGACCTGCGCAACGCTACCGTCAGGGCGCAGCAGCACGGTCGCAGGCATGACATTGGGGACGCGCAGCGCGGCCGCGATCAGCCGCCGGCCGTCCTGCAGCATCGGCAGCTTGACGCCCAGGTCGGCCAGCCGCAGCAGCCCGGCGGTCTCGTTCTCGTCCTGATGCACCGTCAGCACCGTCACCTTCGAGCCCACCCGGCGCTGGTACTCGGCCAGTGCGGGCAGTTCGTCGGCGCACGGGCCGCACCAGTAGGCCCACAAGTTCAGCACCACGGCGCGGCCGGCGACGGCCTTGGCGACGTCGACGGGCGTCCCGTCGGCCGCACAGTCGACCGTGATGCCCTGCAGCGCTTGCGGTCCGGGCCCGCCCTGCGGCGCCGGACAGGGCGGCAGGGCCGCCTTGGCCCGGGGTCCGGCCAGCGCCGCCGGGGTGTCGGCGTCGCGATGTGCGCGCGCGACAGTCTGCTGGCCCGCCGGCCCGGACGCGGTCCGGTCGTCACCGAGTTGCCGCCACAGCGCCACACCGAGAACGACGAACACGGCCAGCACCACCACGGTCCAACGGGCAGACCGACTCACTCGGTGATCCCGGCCAGGGCCAGCAGGTGTTCGGTCTCGGGTCCCTTCACCAGCGCCGCGGCGGCCGCCAGGTCCGTCGGCCCAAGTCCGTACGACGGGCAGTCGCGGGCCAGCACACACACGCCGCAGGCCGGGGTCCGGGAATGGCAAACCCGGCGCCCGTGGAAGATGACGCGGTGCGACAGCAGGGTCCATTCCTTGCGCGGGATCAGCTCGCCGACGGCGTGTTCCACCTTGACCGGGTCCTCTTCGGCGGTCCAGCGCCAACGTCGCACCAGCCGGCCGAAGTGCGTGTCGACCGTGATGCCCGGGATGTCGAAGGCGTTGCCGAGGATGACGTTGGCGGTCTTGCGTCCCACACCGGGCAGCGTGACCAGCTCGTCGAGGGTGTCGGGCACCTCGCCGTCGAAACGGGTGACCAGTTCCTGGCCCAGCCCGATGATCGACGTCGCCTTGTTGCGGTAGAAGCCGGTGGGCCGGATCAGCTCCTCGAGTTCGGTCCGGTTGGCCTGCGCATAGTCCAGCGCCGTCGGGTATTTGGCGAACAGCGCCGGCGTGGTGAGGTTCACCCTCTTGTCCGTGCACTGCGCCGACAGGATCGTGGCCACCGCAAGCTCCAGCGGATTGGTGAAATCCAGCTCGCAGTAGACGTGCGGGAACGCTTGCGCCAGTTCACGATTCATTCTCCGAGCGCGACGCACCAGACCCAGGTGGGTTTCGCGGTCGTATTTTGCGGTGGATCGTCGCGCAGGCACGCCGGTAAGCGTACTGAGAGAAGTCGGTAAGGATACTTTGACCGGCGTCGTTTCGTGATCACCCTGAGACATTCGGCGTGTTTACTTCTGCGTGTGTCCTGGTTGCTCGTGGTGTGCATTCCCGGGTTGCTCATGTTGGCAACCTTCGGGTTGAGCCGCCTCGAAGCGATGCTGGATACGTCCAAGGAGACGTACACCGCGGCAGACGTCAAAGCCTTCGTCGAGAAGGTCAAGAACGCCTGGTCGGAACAGTCCGCATCCGCCGGTACGTTGCCGCACCGATCAGCACCCCGATTCGAGGAGCCGCGCGCCCTCGCGGCCCCGTCGCCGACGCGCGACAACCCGCTCGGCGCCTTCGGTGAGCCCGAATTACCCAGCCGCGCGTATGCCCACTATGCGAGCAATCCGCAATTTCGCGAGACTCGCCAGGCGAATCGTGTGTAGCGTGGCTGGTTGCGAAACGGCTTACCACTAGACTGACTTTGTTAACCAGTTCACTGGCTAGCTTGCGCGCGTTTTTTATCACTCACCAGCCTTAGGGAGCAACGTGGACGAGATCCTGGCGAGGGCCGGAATCTTCCAGGGTGTCGAGCCCACCGCGGTATCCGCACTGACCAAACAGCTGCAGCCTGTCGACTTTCCTCGCGGACACACCGTGTTCGCCGAAGGCGAGCCCGGCGACCGCCTCTACATCATCATCTCCGGCAAGGTGAAGATCGGCCGCCGGTCGCCGGACGGCCGGGAGAACCTGCTGACGATCATGGGTCCGTCGGACATGTTCGGTGAGCTGTCGATCTTCGACCCGGGTCCCCGGACGTCGAGCGCCATCACCATCACCGAGGTGCGCGCCGTCTCGATGGACCGTGAAGCGCTGCGGGCGTGGATCGCGGACCGTCCGGAGATCGCCGAGCAGCTGCTGCGCGTGCTCGCCCGCCGGTTGCGCCGCACCAACAACAACCTGGCCGACCTGATCTTCACCGACGTGCCCGGTCGCGTGGCCAAGCAGCTGCTGCAGCTGGCCCAGCGCTTCGGCACACAGGAGGGCGGCGCCCTGCGCGTCACCCACGACCTGACGCAAGAAGAGATCGCCCAGCTGGTCGGCGCCTCCCGCGAAACCGTGAACAAGGCACTCGCCGACTTCGCGCACCGCGGCTGGATCCGGCTCGAAGGCAAGAGCGTGCTGATCTCCGACTCGGAGCGGCTGGCCCGCCGAGCGCGGTAGTTCTGACAAGATGCCCCCGACACGCGTCGGGGGCATCTTTGTCTGGTTCAAGCAGTCCGCAGGTAGTCCAACTGGGCCTGCACCGATTTCTCGGCGGCGTCCCACAGCTTCTGGTCGACGTCGGTGTAGACGTGTTCGACGACCTGCCGTGCCGACGCCTCTTCGCCGAGCACTTTCAGGGCACCGCGCACCTGGTCCAGCCGTTCCTCGCGGTGCGCGAGGTACATGGCCGTCACCTGCGACAGGTCGGCCAGATCGGGACCATGACCGGGCAGGACGGTCCGCTGTCCGAGGCCCTGCAGCCGCCGCAGCGATTCCAGGTAGTCGCGCAGGCTGCCGTCCTCGTTGTCGATGACGGTGGTGCCGCGGCCCAGCACGGTGTCCGCGGTCAGCACGGCATCGTCGACGACGAACGACAGTGAATCCGCGGTATGCCCCGGTGTCGCCATGACGGCGATCCGCAGGCCCGCGGCGTCGATCACCTCGCCATCGGTGAGCGGCCCGCCGAGTCCCCGCAGGAACCCGCTGCCGACCGAGCGCACCACCGCACCCGTCATGCCGACCAGCTTGTCGATGCCGCCGGTGTGGTCGTCGTGCTTGTGACTGATCAGCACCAGCGGGATCTTGCCGAGTGCCGCGATGCGCTCGAGGTGCGCATCGTCGTCAGGTCCCGGGTCGACGACGACCATCTCGTCACTACCGCGCCCGCGCAGCACCCAGGTGTTGGTGCCGTCGAGCGTCATGATCCCCGGGTTGTCGCACAGCAGTACCGAGGCGGCCTCCGTGACCGGCCGCAGCACGCCATACGCGGGATGCGTCATACGACCTCGACGATCAACTCCACCTCGACCGGCGCATTCAACGGCAACTCCGAGACCCCGACGGCAGAGCGGGCGTGCGCACCGGCCGGGCCGAACACCTCGCCCATCAGTTCGGACGCGCCGTTGATCACCGCGGGCTGGCCGTTGAAGCCCGGTGCCGAGGCGACGAAACCGACGACCTTGACGATCCGCACCACCGAGTCGATACCCACCAGCGCGTGCACGGCAGCCAACGCGTTGAGGCCGCAGATCCGGGCCAGGGCCTTGCCGTCCTCGGCACTGACCTCGCCGCCGACCTTGCCCTCGGCCGGCAACTGGCCGCCCTGCATGGGCAGCTGGCCCGAGGTGTAGACGAGGTTCCCGGTACGGACGGCGGGGACGTAAGCGGCAAGGGGCGCAACGACTTCCGGCAGCTCGATGCCGAGCTCGGCCAACCGGTCGGAGACGGTCACTTCGGCCGCTTCAGGTATGCGACGTGCTGCTCACCGCTCGGGTTGGCCAGCACCGACACCAGCTCCCACCCGTCCTGGCCCCACTGGTCCAGGATCTGCTTGGTGGCGTGGATCAGCAACGGGACGGTGGCGTACTCCCACCGGGTCGGTTCGCTCATGCCGCCGAGCTTATCGGCCGAGGGGTACCGCATGGTTAACATGCTGGGGTGACCTCCGAATCGACGGGCCGAACCCACACCGGTTGGCCCGCGCGCCTGGACCAGGCGCGCCTCCATTTCGTCACCGGCAAGGGCGGTACCGGCAAAACCACCGTCGCCGCCGCGCTGGCGCTGGCGCTGGCCGCCGGCGGCCGCAGCGTCCTGCTGGTCGAGGTCGAGGGGCGGCAGGGCATCGCCCAGCTTTTCGACGTGCCACCGCTGCCGTACGGGGAGCAGAAGATCGCCACCGCCGAAGGCGGCGGGCAGGTGAACGCGCTGGCCATCGACACCGAGGCCGCGTTCCTGGAGTACCTGGACATGTTCTACAACCTCGGCATCGCCGGCCGCGCCATGAAGCGCATCGGCGCCGTCGAGTTCGCCACCACGATCGCGCCCGGCCTGCGTGACGTCCTGCTCACCGGCAAGATCAAAGAGGTCGTGGTCCGCAACGGCAAGACCGCCAAGGAACTCAAGGGCCAGCGCCCCTATGACGCCGTCGTGGTCGACGCCCCGCCGACGGGCCGCATCTCCCGCTTCCTCGACGTCACCAAGGCCGTCTCGGATCTCGCCAAGGGCGGGCCGGTGCACTCTCAGGCCGACGGCGTCGTGAAGCTGCTGCACTCGGAGCTCACCGCCATCCACCTGGTCACCCTGCTGGAGGCGCTGCCCGTGCAGGAGACGCTGGAAGCGATCGAAGAACTGCGGGAGCTGGACCTGCCGATCGGCAGCGTCATCGTCAACCGCAACATCCCGGCGTACCTGTCGCAGGAGGATCTGGCGAAGGCCGCCGAGGGCGTCGTCGACGCCGACGCCGTGCGCGCCGGGCTGGCCGACGCCGGAATCACGTTGTCCGACAGCGATTTCGCCGGACTGCTCACCGAGACCATTCAGCACGCGACGCGCATGATGGCGCGCGCCGAAAGCGCCGATCAGCTCGACGCCCTCGAAGTGCCCCGCCTGGAACTGCCCGCGCTCCCCGACGGGGTCGACCTCGGCAGCCTGTACGAACTCGCCGAAGCACTCGAGCAGCAAGGGGTTGGCACCAAATGAGCGGCAAGCCAGGCCATCAGCCATTGAAGCTGGACATGCACGCGATCCTGTCGGACAAGGCGAACCGCGTCGTGGTGTGCTGCGGCGCGGGCGGCGTCGGCAAGACCACCACGGCCGCCGCGATGGCGCTGCGGGCCGCCGAGTACGGCCGCACCGTCGTGGTGCTCACCATCGACCCCGCCAAGCGCCTGGCGCAGGCCCTCGGCATCAAGGACCTCGGTAACACCCCGCAGCGGGTGCCGCTGGCACCCGAGGTGCCGGGCCAGCTGTTCGCGATGATGCTGGACATGCGCCGCACCTTCGACGAGATGGTGGTGCAGTACTCGGGCGAAGACCGGGCCGACGCGATCCTGGAGAACCAGTTCTACCAAACCGTCGCGACATCGCTCTCGGGCACGCAGGAGTACATGGCGATGGAGAAGCTCGGCCAGCTGCTGGCCGAGGACAAGTGGGATCTGGTCGTCGTCGACACCCCGCCGTCGCGCAACGCGCTGGACTTCCTGGACGCGCCGAAGCGACTGGGCAACTTCATGGACAGCCGCCTGTGGAAGCTGCTGCTCGGTCCGGGCCGCGGCATCGGCCGGCTGGTCACCGGGGCCATGGGCCTGGCGATGAAGGCGCTGTCCACCGTGCTGGGTTCGCAGATGCTCTCTGACGCGGCCAGTTTCGTGCAGTCGCTGGACTCGACGTTCGGCGGGTTCCGGGAGAAGGCCGACCGCACCTACGAACTGCTCAAGCGCCCCGGTACCCGGTTCGTCGTGGTCTCGGCGGCCGAGCCCGACGCGCTGCGTGAGGCGTCGTTCTTCGTCGACCGGTTGTCGCAGGAGCAGATGCCGCTGGCCGGCCTGATCCTCAACCGCACCCACCCGATGCTGTGCGACCTGACCGCCGATGCGGCCGACGAGGCCGCGGGCAAGCTGGAGCAGTCCGGTCAGGACACCGATGCGCTGGCGGCGGCGACGCTGCGGATCCACGCGAACCGCACCGTGATCTCCAAGCGTGAGGTGCGGCTGCTGTCGCGGTTCACCGGGGCCAACCCGCACGTGGCGTTGGTGGGGGTGCCGTCACTGCCGTTCGAGGTGTCCGACCTCGAGGCGCTGCGGGCCATCGCCGATCAGATCACGGGCGACGTCGTGAAGGCCTGACAGGCAACGGCTTTCAAACGCTTGTGCCCGGGATTTCCTAGGAAATCCCGGGCACAGCTGTTCTACGTCTGTCAGACCGCGTTGCGGTGCTTGCGCTGGGTCGCGAAGAACTCGGCCCAGGACACCACCTCGGGGTGCTGTTTGAGTAGGGCGCGGCGCTGACGCTCGGTCATGCCGCCCCACACGCCGAACTCGACGCGGTTGTCGAGGGCGTCGGCACCGCATTCGACGATCACCGGGCAATGCCGGCAGATGACCGCGGCCTTGCGTTGCGCGGCGCCCCGGACGAACAGTTCATCCGGGTCGGCCTGCCGGCACCGCGCCTGGGACACCCAGGCGATGCGGGCTTCGGCTTCAGGTTGGACCACGCCCTGTATCGCGCCGTTTCCGGCCTGGGGAGCGATTGTCGTGCGAACTACTGGCTGTGTACCTGCCACCAGCGATCCCTTCGTCACACCGTCTCCCGACGGCCGAGTCCTCCCGAGTAGGTCGCTGATGCGATCTACGCCACATTGCGGCTAGTAGTGTTACCTAGATCGCATTGTGTGTTCAAGTTAGGTGGTCAGGGGCCTATTGCGCAATGGGTCTGGGGCCGCTTTTTTGGGACGTGTGTCCAAACGTTAATTTTTGCCCGTGTCGCAGCCCCCTAGATGTCCTGAGGACGTGGTAATCGACCAGCACTCAGCTGCTGGCTACCACGGTCGCTAGGCTGTACCCCATGCCCGAGCGACCGCAGAACCGTCCGCCGACCGCGGTCACCGTCATCAAGATGACGTGGTGCGTTCTGCTCGCCAGCGTGGTGCTCGCCGCGATGATGTTCCCGCTCATCGGGGGTGTCGGCCTGATGTCCAACCGGGCATCCGACGTCGTGGCCAACGGTTCGGCCCAGCTCGTCGAAGGTGACGCACCCGCCGTGTCCACCATGGTGGACGCCAAGGGCAACCCCATCGCGTGGCTGTATTCGCAGCGCCGCTTCGAGGTGCCGAGCGATCAGATCGCCAACACCATGAAGCTGGCCATCGTCTCGATCGAGGACAAACGGTTTGCCGAGCACAACGGGGTTGACTGGAAGGGCACCCTGACGGGCCTGTCCGGCTACATGTCGGGTTCGGCCGACACCCGCGGTGGATCCACCATCGAGCAGCAGTACGTGAAGAACTACCAGCTGCTCGTGGTCGCCCAGAGTGACGCCGAACGGCGGGCCGCCATCGAGACCACCCCGGCGCGCAAGCTGCGCGAAATCCGCATGGCGCTGACCCTGGACAAGACGTTCACCAAGTCCGAGATCCTGACGCGCTACCTGAACCTCGTGTCGTTCGGCAACGGCGCGTTCGGCATCCAGGATGCCGCGCAGACGTACTTCGGCATCAACGCCTCGCAGTTGAACTGGCAGCAGGCCGCACTGCTCGCCGGCATGGTGCAGTCGACCAGCGGACTGGATCCGTACGTCAACCCCGACGGCGCCCTTGCACGTCGAAACCTGGTGCTGGACACCATGATTCAGAACGTCCCGCAGGAAGCCGAGGCGCTGCGCGCCGCCAAGGCCGAGCCGCTCGGCATCCTGCCGCAGCCCAACCAGCTGCCCCGCGGCTGCATCGCCGCCGGTGACCGCGCCTTCTTCTGCGACTATGTGCTCGACTACCTGTCGAAGGCGGGCATCAGCAAGGACCAGGTGGCCAAGGGCGGCTACCTGATCCGCACGACGATCGACCCGGACATCCAGAACGCGGTCAAGTCGTCGATCGACGGCATCGCCTCCCCCACCATCGACGGCATCGGCAGCGTCATGAGCGTCATCCGGCCCGGTAAGGACAACCACCAGGTGGTGGCGATGGCCAGCAACCGGACGTACGGCCTGAACACCGCGGCCGGGGAAACCATGCAGCCGCAGCCGTTTTCACTGGTCGGCGACGGCGCCGGGTCCATCTTCAAGCTGTTCACCACGGCCGCCGCCCTGGACATGGGCATGGGCATCAATGCGCAGCTGGACGTGCCCGGACGGTTCGAGGCCAAGGGCCTCGGCAGCGGCGGCGCCAAGGGCTGCCCGAAGGACAAATGGTGCGTCGAGAACGACGGCCGCTACAAGGGCAGCATGAACGTCACCGAAGCGCTGGCGTCGTCGCCGAACACCGGGTTCGCCAAGCTCATCTCGCAGATCGGCGTCCCGCGCACCGTCGACATGGCGGTCAAGCTAGGGCTGCGGTCCTACGCCGCGCCGGGCACCGCCCGCCCGTACGACCCGAACAGCAACGAGAGCCTGGCCGACTTCATCAAGCGCCAGAACATCGGCTCGTTCACTCTCGGTCCGTTCGAGGTCAATGCCCTTGAGCTGTCCAACGTCGCGGCCACGCTGGCATCGGGCGGCACGTGGTGCCCGCCGAATCCCGTGGACAAGGTGTTCGACCGGCACGGCAACGAGGTCTCGGTGACCACCCAGACCTGCGAGCAGGCCGTCCCGGAGGGCCTGGCCAACACCCTCGCCAACGCGATGAACAAGGACGCCATCAGTGGCACCGGTGCCGCGGCCGCGCAGTCGGTGGGCTGGAACCTCCCGGTCTCGGGCAAGACCGGAACCACCGAGGCCCACCGGTCGTCGGCGTTCCTGGGCTTCACGAGCGCCTACGCCGCCGCCAACTACATCTACGACGACTCGCCGACCCCGTCCGACCTGTGCTCGTTCCCGCTGCGCCAGTGTGGCCGTGGTGATCTCTACGGTGGCCACGAGCCGGCCCGGACCTGGTTCGCCGCGATGAAGCAGTTCACCCCGCCCAACGTCGTGATGCCCCCGACCGACCCGCGCTATGTCGACGGCGGGCCAGGGTCCAGGGTGCCGAGCGTCGCGGGCATGGACCTCGACCTCGCCCAGACCCGCATCAAGGAAGCCGGCTTCCAGTTGTCCGCGCAGCCGTCGTGGGTCAACAGCACCGCGCCGTCGGGTCAAGTGGTCGGAACCTCGCCGTCGGGACAGACCATCCCCGGCTCGATCGTCACGATCCAGGTCAGCAACGGCATCGCGCCGCCGCCTCCGCCGCCACCGCCAGTGGGGATTCCGGGCCTCGACGGCCTGCCGCCGGTGCAGATCGGGTCGACGGTCGTGGAGATTCCGGGCCTGCCGCCGATCACCGTGCCGGTTCTCGGTCCCCCGCCCCCATAGGCCCGGCCGAAACCTCAGAACGACCTAAGCCAACCCTGTGGGCTTTCTAACGATGACCAGCGACAACGGGCCAATTGCTGCGCTGAGCAAGTAGGCTGCCTGCATGTCTGCCATCGCCCGCAACGCAGCCGTCACCGTCGCCGGAACACTGGCTGCGGGCCTCGCCTACGCGTCGCTCATCGAGCGCAACGCGTTCGTGGTCCGCGAGGTCACCATGCCGGTGTTGACGCCCGGATCGTCGCCGCTGCGGGTGCTGCATCTGAGCGATCTGCACATGATGCCGGCGCAGCGGCGCAAGCAGGCCTGGCTGCGCGAGCTGGCCCGCTGGGAGCCCGATCTGGTCGTCAACACCGGCGACAACCTCTCGCACCCCAAGTCGGTGCCGGCCGTGGTGCAGGCCATGGGCGATCTGCTCGCGGTGCCCGGCGTGTTCGTTTTCGGCAGCAACGACTACTTCGCGCCGAAGCCGAAGAACCCCGCCAACTACCTGTTCAGCAAGCACAAGCGGATCACCGGACGGCCGCTGCCGTGGCAGGACCTGCGCGCGGCGTTCACCGAGCGCGGCTGGCTGGACATGACGCACACCCGGCGCGAGATCGAGGTCAATGGGCAGCTCATCGCCGTCGCCGGTGTCGACGATCCGCATCTGAACCGCGACCGCTACGACACCATCGCCGGGCGGCCCAACCCGGCGGCCAACCTGTCCCTGGGCGTCACGCATGCGCCGTACACCCGCGTGCTGGACCGGTTCGCCGACGACGGCTACCAGCTGGTGCTGGCCGGCCACACGCACGGCGGGCAGCTGTGTGTGCCGTTCTACGGCGCTCTGGTGACCAACTGCGACATCGACACCTCCCGGGTGAAGGGGCCGTCACGCTGGGGCGCACACACGCAGCTGCACGTGTCCGCCGGACTGGGTACCTCGCCGTACACGCCCGTGCGGTTCTGCTGCCGCCCCGAGGTGACGCTGCTGACGCTGGTGGCCGCCCCGACCGGCGGCGGGCACGCCGGTATCGGCGCCGACGTGACGCAGCCGGCCATCTCGGCACGGTGAGCCGCGACTGGGTGGACAACGCGGTCCGCCTGATCGAGGCGGACGCCCGACGCAGCGCCGACACTCATCTCCTGCGCTATCCATTGCCGGCCGCGTGGAGCGCCGGCGTCGACGTCCAGCTCTATCTGAAGGACGAGAGCACCCACATCACCGGCAGCCTCAAGCACCGGCTGGCCCGGTCGCTGTTCCTGTACGGGTTGTGCAACGGCTGGATCGGCCCGCAGACCACCGTCATCGAGGCGTCGTCGGGTTCGACGGCGGTGTCGGAGGCGTATTTCGCGGCGCTGCTGGGGTTGCCCTTCATCGCGGTGATGACGGCGTCGACGAGTCAGTCGAAGATCGCCCTGATCGAATCTCAAGGCGGCCGTTGCCATTTCGTCGAACAGTCGTCCCAGGTGTACGACGAGGCGGAGCGCCTGGCGCGCGAGACCGGCGGCCACTACCTCGATCAGTTCACCAATGCCGAGCGGGCCACCGACTGGCGGGGCAACAACAACATCGCGGAGTCGATCTTCTCGCAGCTGCGCGACGAGACCCATCCGATTCCGGAGTGGATCGTGGTCGGCGCGGGCACCGGCGGCACGAGCGCCACGATCGGGCGGTTCCTGCGGTACCGGCGCCACGCCACCCAGCTCTGCGTGGTGGATCCGGAGAATTCGGCGTTCTATCCGTCGTGGGCCACGGGCGACCGGGACGTCTTCACGGGTGCGTCATCGCGCATCGAGGGCATCGGCCGACCGCGCGTGGAGCCGTCGTTCCTGCCCGGCGTGGTGGACGCCATGGTGTGCGTGCCAGACGCCGCCTCGGTGGCCGCGGCGCGGCACGTGAGCAAGGTTCTGGGCCGACGGGTGGGCCCGTCCACGGGGACGAATATCTGGGGCGCGTTCGGGCTGCTGGCCGAGATGGTGGCGCAGGGCCGCAGCGGGTCGGTGGTGACGCTCCTGGCCGACAGCGGCGACCGCTACGCCGACACCTACTTCGACGACGAGTGGGTCAGCAGCCGCGGGCTGGAGTCCACCGATGCCGTGGCGGCACTGGCGGAGTTCGAGCGGTCCGGACGCTGGGGCTGATCCTGACGGCCCAGCCAGGCCGCCCGGTAGTCGGAGGTCGCGAACAGCCACAGCGCCGCCAGTCCGAAGAATCCGCAGTAGAGCAGAGCTCCCAATCCGGTCATGGTCGTGCCTCGCTTTCTCGCGTTGAACTGTCGTTGATTACAGGTACCCGTTTCAACGCACGATGCACAAAATTCCATCCCTCCAGCGGACGTGATCTTCGCCGCTAACCCCGTCTACCTGCCGTTTGGCTTCTGAGGCCCCCGGTGCGATACGCTGTCGTGGCTTCACACGGGGTGTGGCGCAGCTTGGTAGCGCGCTTCGTTCGGGACGAAGAGGTCGTGGGTTCGAATCCCGCCACCCCGACAAGTGAGCAAGGCCCTGACCAGGGAAATCTGGTCAGGGCCTTCGTCTTTCACGAGGCTGCTTCGCCGTTCGGCTGAGTGCGGACACCAAGGACCGGTTGCCTGCGGCGACCGTGGCTCCAGCCTCTCTCCCACGGCCAGTGGCCACGCGCATCGGTCCACACGAGTTGGAACGCGCGGATTCGCGGGCTACAGAGTTCGACCGCGTACTTCAGATGCACGTCCGGATGTTCGACATCGATGACCTCGAACATGAACTCGCCCTGATAGTCGATATGCATGGCGGGCCGCAGAAACGTACCGTCGTCAACAATCTGATGTCCGAGTGAATTCAGCACCCGGCCGGCCGTCTGCGGCTGTAACCCCGTGACCAGCAGCTCAGGCAAACCCAGGTTGTGCAGACCGATTGTGTACGCGAATGGCCGGCGATTGTCTTCGACAAACTGGACGGCCCAGCCGTGGTCTTTCATGATCCCGCGCAACATGTCGAGGTACTCCTCAGTGGTGCCGTTTGGGTTATCGCATTTCCAGCACATACCCACCCCTTCCCGATTGGTTGGGCCCAGCCTCTACCCGCCCACCGACAAGTTCGGCCGCTGCCGTGAAGGCAGCATTGCGGCGAGAAGTGCGTGGGTGCAGTCGTCGGCGCGATGCACGGGTGGTTTTTGCGCTCTGGGACGTCTGGCCGCCCGGAAGAAGTACCTGAGCGCAATCAGCAGAGCCCGCGCACCTGGTGAGGGACGCTATGTACTTCCCGCCGACGAGCCTTCCCACCGCCCCGACGTGATCACTCTCACCAGCCTCATATTGAGACAATGCTGTCCCATTTTCGGCCAAACGTGCTACTTTTGACGCATGGCTGAGTTGAAATCGTTCGACACCGGTGTGCGGTCGCGCACCCGGAAGGCGATTCTCGATGCCGCCACCGCCGTCCTGGCGACCAATCCCGCGGCGTCGTTGAGCGACATCGCCACCGCCGCGGGCGTCGGCCGCAGCACCCTGCACCGGGTATTTCTCCGAGCGTTCCGAGCTGATCCGCGCCGTCGCCCTGTACGTGCACGAGATGTGCAACGCCGCCATCGACAAAGCCGAGCCGGCCTGCGGTCCCCCGCTCGCGGCGCTGCGCCGGGTGGTCGAATCCCAGCTGGACCTCGGACCCATCGTGCCCTTCGTCTACAACGAGCCGACCATCGTGGCTGATCCGGAGTTGTCCGCGATCCTCGATACCGGCGACGAGGCGATAGCCGAAGTGCTGGCGCGGGTTTCGGCACGACCGCAGACCAGCCCACCGGAGTGGCCGCACCTGGTTTTCTGGGCCCTGCTCGACGCCGGATATGAGGCACTGCGCCGGAACATCGCGCCGCGGGTCGAGATCGTCGACGCCATCATGGCCAGCCTGACGGCCGGCACCATCACCCCGGATCAATCCTGATCCCCCGAATTTGCTTTCACCGCAACAAGTTAGGTAATTCCCCATGTCCACCAGTCTCGTCACCAACGAGGTGACGAACCGGACCCCGCAACGCCATTGGTGGGCGCTGGCAGTGCTGATGCTGCCGGTGCTGCTCGTCTCCATCGACAACACGGTGCTGGCCTTCGCGCTGCCCCGCATCGCCGAAGACTTCCGCCCGTCGGCCGCCACCCAGTTGTGGCTCATCGACATCTATTCACTCGTGCTGGCAACGCTTTTGGTGACGATGGGCAGCCTCGGCGACCGGCTCGGCCGGCGCCGCCTGCTGCTCATCGGCGCCGTCGGCTTCGCCACCATCTCGGCCGCCGCGGCGTTCGCGCCCAGCGCCGGGTATCTGGTCGCGGCACGCGCCGCGCTCGCCGTGTTCGGCGCCATGCTGATGCCCTCGACGTTGTCGCTGATCCGCAACATCTTCACCGAGGCCACCTCCCGCCGGCTCGCCATCGCCATCTGGGCGTCGTGCTTCGCGGCCGGTTCGGCGTTGGGCCCCATCGTCGGTGGCCTGCTGCTCCAGCACTTCCACTGGGGTGCGGTCTTCATGATCGCCGTGCCGATCCTGCTGCCGTTGCTGGTGCTGGCGCCCAAGCTGGTGCCCGAATCGCGGGACCCGAACCCGGGCCCGGTCGACGCGCTGAGCGTACTGCTGTCGCTGGTGGCCATGCTGCCGGTGGTGTGGGCGATCAAGACCGCCGCGCATGACGGCATCTCGACACTGACGCTGGCGGCCGTCGCCCTGGGTATCGCCGCGGGCGTCTGGTTCGTGCGCCGGCAGAACCGCAGCGCCACACCGATTCTCGATATGCGGTTGTTCGGCCACGGCCCCTTCACGGCGTCGATCCTGGCCAACTTCCTGTCGATGGTGGGCCTCATCGGGTTCCTGTTCTTCGTCTCACAGCACCTGCAGCTGGTCCTGGGACTGGACCCGCTGACCGCCGCGCTGGTCATGCTGCCGGGTGCGGCGGCGTCGACGATCGCGGGCATCGCCGTGGTGCGGCTGACCAAACGGTTTGCGCCGCAGACGCTGATCGTCACCGGGCTGCTCCTGGTGGCGGCCGGCTTCCTGCTGATCCTGCTGTTCCGTCACGACCTGACGATGGTCGGGGTCATCGTGTCGTTCACCGTGCTCGAGCTGGGCGTCGGTGTGTCGCAGACGATCTCGAACGACACCATCGTGGCGTCGGTGCCACCGGAGAAAGCCGGCGCGGCCTCCGCGGTCTCGGAGACCGCCTACGAGTTGGGCGCGGTGATCGGCACCGCCGGGCTGGGCACCATGTTCACCGCGTTCTATCGCGCGAACGTCGAACTGCCGGGCGCACTTTCACCCGCACAGTCGGCCGACGCCGGGGAGAGCATCGGCGGCGCCATCTCGGTCGCCCGGACCCTGCCGGCCGAGCTCGGCAACCACCTCGTGGAATCGGCGCGCCTCGCGTTCGATTCGGGTATCGGCGCCACCGCGGCGACCGCGGCCGGACTCGCGCTGGTCGCCACCGCGATCGTGGCCGCCGCCTTCCGCAGCCGGCGATAGTCGCTGAACGCACTGTGGCCCCATCGCCTTTCGGCGGTGGGGCCACAGTTTCGCTGAGCGGCTACTTGCTGGCGGTCTTGCCCTTCGGTGCCTTCGGGGCGGCACCCTTGATCGCCTTGGCGATCGACTTCGCGACCTTCGACACCGGGTTCTGTGCCTTCTTGGTCTTGGTGGCGGTGTCCTTGGGCGTCGTCACGGTGTCGGCGTCCTTGGTGGCACCCTTGGTGTCGGTCGCCTTGGTGTCGGTCGCCTTGGTGTCGCTCACCTTGGTATCGGTCGCCTTGGCGTCGGCATCCTTGGTGTCAGCAGCCTTGGTGTCCGTCGCCGCCGTCTCGGTGGCAGCCTTCGTGTCGGCGGCCTTGGTGTCAGCAGCCTTCGTGGACGTGTCCTTCGCCGCATCGGTCGACGGTGCCGCCTCGGTGGAGGTCGCCGCGGTTGCCGTGGTCGCCTTCTTCGTCGTCGTCACCGCGTCGGTCGAATCCGTCTTCGCGGTCTCGGCCGCCGGCGCCGCCGACAGAGCGGCGACCGTCGTCGCCGCAGCGGGGACGGTGACGCCGCCCGGTGCATTCGGGTTCACGTTCAGCGCGGTGATGATCCGGTTGACGATGTACGGGACGGTGCCGGTTTCAAAATCGGTGACATTCTTCTGAATGTTCTGCACCAGGCTCACCACATTGTTGAGCACGCCGTTGTAGATGGTGCCCGGATTCAGGGTGAGCACCGACTGCAGAATGCCGGTCACGCTCTTGACCACCTGCTGCACCACCGGCGTCGTGCCGAGGCACGCGCCGCAGCCGATTCCGACGGTCGAGATCGCCAGGCCGGCGACCAGTGCGGTGACCGAGTCCAGCACCGCGGGCACCATTGCCTCCGCCACGGCCAACGGTTGCTGCAGGATGTTCTGCACCGGGCCGTTGATGCCGGTGATCAACTGCAGGCCGCCCGGGAGCAGACCGCCCACCAACGAGTCGATGGCGCCGTTGACATTGAGCGTGCCGAGGTTGCCACTTCGGCGGGCAAGTTAGCTTTGCTACAGAATCAGCAATTTGGCCAGCAGAACCGCCCAAATCTCGGCCGACCTCGTCGCCGGTCACTCACCACACGACGAGACGCACGTCACACCATGGATTGGGCAGCACGCCAAAAAGGCGATACGTCGAAAAATTGCAGTTTCAGCAAATTACGCTACGCATAACTTGCGCACGCGTCAGTCGTAGCCGCGGCGGGCTCGCCGACAGGGCGCCCCACCGTGCAAGTGTCCACATGCTGAGACGGTGCGTCGAGCTTGACCGCGCGCCGCGAGTCAAGCCACCGAAGTTTGCCGGCGCCGGGCAATCCCGCCGGCCACAGACGTCGCCACGACGGTCAGCAGAGCGCCGAGAATCAGCGCCGACGGCTCGCCCGGACTCAGCAGCTGCTGCTGGGTCCCCAACGTCGCAGCGGCCACCGGAACGCCCAATTGCGCGGCCGCCAGCACCCCGAGGGAAAGCGGCTGCCCGAACAGCCGGCCACTGAGATGCGCGAGTACCGCTCCCACGCCCAGCGCCGCACCCAACCCGATCAGGCCCGGGTGCTCGCCGAGTTCCCGCACCTGCAATGACGCGCCGAGCCAGACGAAGAACAATGGCGCGAAGAATCCCTCGGTGATGCCGAACAACTGGCGCGCCAGCCGACGCGGCTCGCCGATCGCCGACAGGCACAGGCCGAGGGCGAAACCCGCCAGCATGATCGACACGTGCGTCGATTTCGCCAGCGCCGCCAGGCCGAACAGCACGATCAGGCTGATCCTCAGTTCGAGCGCCAGGTGCCGACGGTGTGAGTACTTGTGCATCCGCTTGAGCCACCCGCGCTCGGCTTCGTACCGCAGCAGGAAGTACAGCAGGACCGCGCAGGCGGCGATCGCCAGGACGCCCACCGCCGCGCGCGGGGCACCTGCCGGATTGATGACCAACGGCAACAACACAATCGACGCGGCGTCGGCTATCGCGATCTGAGCGGTGACCGACAGCACCGGCGGTCCCGTCAGCCCCAGCGACTGGATTACCGGCAGCGCCAGCGCCGCCGAGGAGGAAGCCATGAGGACCGCATACAACGGGGCGTGGCCGGTGCCGAACAGCTGGGCGATGACCGCCCCCAGCACTGCGGCGAAGGCGCCCACCACGACCGCCCGCAGCAGCGATCTGGGCAGCTCACCGCGTAATGACCTGTCGCGCACCGGCACATGGGTCCCGACGATGAACATCACCAGCGCAAAGCCGATGTCCGCCAGCAGCACGAACGTGGGGTTATCCGCGTCGACGATGCCGAACCCGGTGCGCCCCACGACGATCCCGGCAGCGAGTTCGCCGACGATCAAAGGCACGCGCAGTTTGGGTACCGCCGCCAGCAGCGGCCCCACCAGGCCGATGACTGCCACCAGCGCCAGGGCGTGAAATCCGAAGTCGCGCACCGGTCAGCCGGCGGCCAGTCGGGCCGGATCATCCAGCCAGGTCGAAGTCATCGCCACACCCTAAACGCGGGCGCCCCATCGCGGGCCGCACGCAGCCGACTCTCAGCGGACTGTTGCATTCCGATAGTTTCCGATATATCGTTAATGCATCGGAGGCGCCACCAAGCGCCTCCCGCCGAAAGAGAGAACACATCTATGGAAACCCCATTCACCCCACCCGGCCACCCGTTCGACGGTGGCCCCTTCAACCGCCCCTCCCACGGAGGCGGCTTCGGTTTCACACCCGGCGACCGGTCACCGTTCGTCGGCCCCGCCGACCGGCGCGCTCGACATGACGAACGCCGTGCAGCCCGTCGGGAGATGCGCGAACAGTTCCGCGATCATGTGCGGGATCACCGCGGCGAGGGCGGTCTCGGATTCGGACCGGGATTCGGCTTCGGCCCCGGCTTCGGTCCGGGCTTCGGCGCCGGCCCCTTCGGACCGGGCGGTCCCCGCGGGCGGCGTCATGGCGGCCGCGGCCGCGGCAGTGGTCGCAGCCGGCGCGGCGATGTCCGTGCCGCCATCCTCAAGCTGCTCACCGAACGGCCCATGCACGGCTACGAGATGACGCAGGAGATCGCCGCGCGCAGCGACGGCCTGTGGAAGCCCAGCCCAGGTTCGATCTACCCCACCCTGCAGCTGCTGGAGGACGAGGGTCTCATCACGCCAGCCGAGAGTCAGGGCAGCAAGAAGACTTTCGAGCTGACCGAGGACGGCCGCACTGCCGCCGACGCGATCGAGACCGCGCCCTGGGACGAGATCGCCGAAGGCGCCGATCCTGCCGCCTTGAACCTGCGCAACGCGCTCGGTCAATTGTTCGGCGCCGTCGCGCAGTCGGTGCACTCCGCGAATGCCGAACAGCAGCAACGCATCCTGGACATCGTGAACAACGCCCGCCGCGAGATCTACCAGATTCTCGGCGAGTCCGACTAGCGTTAGCCTGGCTACATGACGACGCACGCGCTCGGCCAGTACCAGGTCCACCGGATCGGATTCGGCGCCATGCAGCTGCCCGGGCCCGGCGTTTTCGGCCCGCCCCGCGACCGCGACCAGGCGCTCGCCGTGTTGCGACGCGCGGTGGAGCTCGGCGTCAACCACATCGACACCGCGCAGTTCTATGGCCCCGACGTGGCCAACCAGCTGATCCGCGAGGCCCTGCATCCTTATCCGCAGGGCCTCGCGCTCGTCAGCAAGGTCGGTGCCCGCCGGGACCAGACCGGCGCCTGGCTGCCGGCACAGCAGCCCGCCGAACTGCGGGCCGCCATCGAGCAGAACCTGGAAACCCTCGGCACCGACCGGCTCGCGGCGGTGAACCTGCGCGTGATGGGCCCCGACGGCGATGCCAGCGCCCCGGGCGAGGTCGACCGCGAACTGTTCGACCGCCAGCTCACCACGATGATCGAGGCCCGCGACGAGGGGCTGATCGGCGGCATCGGCCTGAGCAGCATCTCCCTCGAGCATCTCGAGATCGCGCTGCAGCGCACCGACATCGCGTGCGTCCAGAACGCCTACAACCTCCTCGACCGGTCCTCGCAGCCCGTGCTGGACGCGTGCACCGCACGCGGCATCGCGTTCGTCCCGTTCTTCCCGCTGGGGTCGGCGTTCAATCCGGAGAACCCGGTGCTCGGCCACCCTGAAATCCGCAAGGCGGCAGGCGAACTCGGCCGGACATCGGCACAGGTCGCGCTGGCCTGGACCCTGGCCGCGGCACCCAATATGCTGCTGATCCCCGGTACGTCGTCCGTCGCGCATCTCGAGGAGAACCTCGCGGTGGCCGACATCGAGGTGCCCGCCGCTCTGACCGAGGCACTCGGTTGAGCGCAGACATCGATCGCATGCCGCGCGGCGGTCCCCGCGCCTCGTGCCTCGATCGCGCGCTGCAGACCGATCAGCCCGAATACCTCGACCGCGACGACGTCGATCCCGCCGTCAAGCGCAGCGTCGTGCGCGCGCTGGAGCTCACCGGCAATTGGTTCGGCCTCCACGAGCGTTTCGCCTACATCGTCATGGACGAAGTCGCCGACGTTCCCGACCCGCGCATCCTCGAATTGGGAGCCGGCCACGGCGGGCTGTCGAAAAAAGTGCTGGAGATGCACCCCACGGCGACGCTGACGGTCACCGACCTGGAGCCCGACTCGGTCGCGGCCATCACCGCCGGTGACCTGGGTTCCGATCCGCGGGTGACGGTGCGCGGCATGGACGCGACGGCCATCGACGCGGCCGACAGTGCTTATGCCCTGGCCGTTTTCGCGTTGTCGTTCCACCATCTGCCCCCGTCCGCCGCCGTGCGGGTGCTCGCGGAGTGCACCCGCGTGGCGGACAAGCTGCTCATCATCGACCTGCCTCGGCCGCCGTCGCCGCTGCACCTGATGCGGCTCGCCGCCATGCTGCCGCTCGCCCCGTTCGTGCCGTTCGTGCACGACGGCGTCATCAGCTCACTGCGGGCCTACAGCCCGTCCGCACTGCGGGCCTTGGCCGACGCAGCCGGCGTCGACATCGAGTTGCGCAGCGGCCTGTATTCGCCGCAGATAGCCGTCGCCACCCGGCGGCCGCCCGCGTAGGTTGGACGCATGACCGACTCGTCGAATGAAGTGATGGATTGGGACAGCGTCTATCGGCAGGAGGGCGGGTTCGACGGTCCGCCGCCGTGGAACATCGGGGAGCCACAGCCCGAACTGGCTGCCTTGATCGACGCCGGTCAGGTCACCGGCGAGGTCCTCGACGCGGGCTGTGGCCACGCGGAGCTGGCCCTCGCGCTGGCCGCGGCGGGCCACAACGTGGTGGGTATCGAACTGTCTCCCACCGCGGTCGCGGCCGCGAAACAGGCTGCCGCCGAACGCAATCTGACCAACGCGACATTCGTCGAAGACGACATCACCTCGTTCACCGGATTCGACGGACGCTTCGACACCATCCTGGATTCGACGTTGTTCCACTCGATTCCGGTCGAGGCGCGCGACGGCTACCAGCAGGCTGTGTTCCGCGCGGCCGCGCCGGGGGCCAAGTACTTCATCCTGGTGTTCGCCAAGGGCGCGTTCCCGGCGGAGGCCGAGATGAAGCCGAACGAGGTCACCGAGGACGAGCTGCGTGCGGCTGTCGGCAAGTACTGGACCATCGACGAAATCCGCCCGGCGTTCATCCACGCCGGTATGGTCGCGCCGCCATCGATCCCGGGGCAGCCCCCGCTCGAGATGCCCCCGCACGCCCTCGACGAGAAGGGCCGGCTGAAGATGCCGGCGTTCCTGCTCGCGGCACACAAGGCCTGACGGTCAGGTCGACGCGGCAGTCAGCGCACCGGCGAAGGACTCCAGTTCTTCGTCGGTGACATCGACGTGCGGCGAGACCCGCAGCACCGGAATCTTCATCTCGAACGGCGCCCGCTCGATGCCGGCCACCGTCGTGACGACGTGGTGCTCGGTGATCAGCTTGGTGCGCACGGAGTTCGGGTCCGCGCCGCGCGTCGGCTCCAGTGTGGTGATGGCCGTGGGCTCATCGACGTCCTCGACCACTCGCCACCCGGGCAATCCCGCGAGCGCGGTGCGTGTCAGGCGTCCCACCTCGGCCAGCCGCGCCCGCACCAGTTCCGGCCCGGCCACCAGATGTTCTTCGAGGGCCTTCGAAAAGGCCACGCGCGCAGCCACATTGGCCTCACCGAGGTCAAGCCGTTTCAGCACCGGTAGCGGCGTCCCCCATTCCGGCAGCGGGATGCGCGGCCGAAGCCGGTGCGACACAGACGAACTGATGGCCAGCACGCCGACCCCGCGCGGCCCGGCCAGCCATTTCCGCGACGACGCGTAGATGACGTCGGGAGCCACCGCGCAGTCCAGATGGCCCAGCGCCTGAGCGGCGTCCACCGCCACCGGCACCCCGATCGCATGGCACGCCGCCACGAACTCGGACAACGGCTGGGCCACCCCACGGTGACTGCCGAGCGCCGTCAAATGGGCCAGCGCCGGCGGGTCACCTTGTATCAGCGCGACCGCCACCTCGACGTCGAGGCGGCCCTGACCGTCAACCGGCAGCTCCCGGACGGTGAATCCATTGGCTTCCATCACCACCAGATTGGGGCCGTACTCGCCCGGCAGGCACGCCACGGTCTTCTCGCCGTCCCAACTGCTGAGCAGGAGGTTGAGTGCGTTGTTGGAGCCGGTCGTGAACACCACGTCACCGGCAGCCATCCCGGTCAGCGCGGCCACCGCGGCACGCCCGCCGTCCAGAACGGGTTCGGCGGATTCGGCTGCCACATAACCGCCGAGCTGCGCCTCGAGCCGGGCGTGCTGGGTCGCGGCGTCGATGACGGCGAAGCTCTGCCGCGAGCAGGCGGCGTTGTCGAAATGCAGGCCCAGCGGTTTGGGCCGGGCGGCGCGCCACAGGCGCGCGACGGCGGAATCGGCCCCGGTCACGTCCGCGGGTCCGGCTTGACCGCCAGCGACAGCCCGAAGTCCCCGGCGGGATCGGTCCACCACTCGGTCTGCCGCAGTCCGGCAGCCGCCAACTCGGCCGCGACGCCCTCGGGGCGGAACTTGCAGGACACCTCGGTCAACATCTCCTCACCCGCCTCGAACTCCACCGACAGATCCAGCTCGCGTATCTGAATCCGTTGCGCGGCAACAGACCTCAGCCACATCTCGATACGCTCGTGTTCGGTGTTCCATCGTGCCACATGTTCGAAGCGGTCGAGATCGAAATCGGCATCCAGCTCCCGGTTCACCACCGCCAGAACATTGCGGTTGAACCGCGCGGTGACCCCGGCGCTGTCGTCGTACGCCGCGACCAGACGGGTGGTGTCCTTGACCAGGTCGGTGCCCAGCAGCAGCGTGTCCCCCGGTTGCATCGCCGCCGCCAGGCTCGCGAGGAACTCGGCCCGCGGGCCGGCCGTCAGATTGCCGATCGTCGACCCGAGGAACACGATCAGCCGACGGCCCACGACGGGCAGTTCGCCCAGGTGCTGCTCGAAATCGCCTCGGACCCCACTGATCTCGACACCGTCGTACTCGTCGGACAACTGGGTGAGCGCGGCGCTCAGCACGTTCTCGTCGACGTCGAACGCCACGAACCGGCGCAGCGCCGCGGCGTCCCGGAACGCGTCGAGCAGGATGCGCGTCTTCTCCGACGTGCCGCTGCCGAGCTCGACGAGAGTGTCCGCGCCGGAGGCCGCCACGATCGCGGCCGCCGCCTCATGCAGGATGTGCGCCTCGGTGCGCGTCGGGTAATACTCGGGCAGCCGGGTGATCTGATCGAACAGGTCACTGCCGACGGCATCGTAGAACCACTTGGGCGGCAACGATTTCGGTGACTGTGCCAAGCCGTCCCGGACATCACGTCGCAGCGCGCGGGGCGCCCAGTCGGCGGCGAGGTGGTTGGTCAGCAGCGGTGCCGTCTTGCTCGGTGTCATCGTGTGGTCCTCTTCTTCAGGTCAATGGCGTCATCACGACGCCGGCGGCCGTCACCTCGACGAGGTGACGGTCTGGGATGTCCTGCCAGTCGGGGTGGTCGTCGTAGGGCTCGCTGGCCAGTACCACCCCATCGGGCCGGCGCAGTATCGACAGCGTGTCGCCCCACGCGGTGGCCAGCATGCGGGAACCGTTGGCAGCCAGGATGTTCAGCCGCGCCGACGGGTCGGACTCCCCGACCTTGCGCACGGTGTCCCCCAGGTTGTCGAGGCCCGCGGTGAAGATGTGGGCGGCCAGGATCGCGCTGTCGACCGTCGATTCAGCGGTCCGGGACACCGGCAGCACCCCACGGTCGACGATGCCGTTGTGCGACAACAGCCATTCACCGTCGGTGAACGGCGCCGACGCCGACGGCTCGATGGGCATCCCGACGGTGGCTGATCTGACGGCGGCCACCACACACCCACTGCGCAGCGCCGGCGCCACCGACGCCAGCGACGCGTCACCCCACAACGGGGCGGCGTTGCGCCAGCGGCGCGGTGTCGCACCGTCGAAGAACCCGACGCCCCAGCCATCGGCGTTGAGCAATCCATGCTTCTGCCGTCGGGGCGAATACGACTGCACCAGAAGCCCGTTCGCGGGTTCCAGGATCAGCGACGACACCGAGACCGGGGCGCCGAGCCAGCCCAGATGACGACACATCAGCCGCGCTCCTCGTCACACGACCAGGCCAGGCGAACCCCGGAGAAAATCTGGCGACGGATCGGGTGATCCCAATTGCGGAAGCTGGGTCGCAGGATATCGCCCGCCACGGCCCAGGAACCGCCGCGCAACACCCGGTAGTCGCCGCTGCCGGTGCCCTCGAAGAACGGCTGCGAATAGCGGTCGTAGATCATCGGCGTGAATCCCGGCCACGGCCGCAGCGGGGAGGTGGTCCACTCCCAGACGTCGCCGAGCAGCTGCTCGACGCCGTAGGCCGAGGCACCCTCCGGATACGCCCCGACCGGCGCCGGGCGCAGCGCATCTCCACCGAGATTGGCACGGTTCGCGTCGGGTTCGGCTGCACCCCAAGGGTATCGGCGCCGGGCTCCGGCCGCGGGATCCCAGGTGCAGGCCTTCTCCCACTCGACCTCGGTGGGCAGCCGCGCGCCGGCCCAGGCCGCGTACGCCTCGGCTTCGTAGAAGCTGACGTGCTGCACCGGTTCGTCGGGCGGCAGGTCCTCGACATGACCGAACCGGACCCGGGTGGTGCCGTCGGCACTCCAGAACTGCGGCGCCACCAGACCCGCCTGTTTCCGATGCTCCCAGCCCGCCGCAGACCACCACCGGGGCTGCCGGTAGCCACCGTCGGCGATGAACTCACGCCATTCGGCGTTGGTGACCGGTACCCGGCCGATCCGGAACGACGGCACGTCGACGACATGCGCGGGACTCTCGTTGTCGAGTGCGAAAGGCTCGTCGGCCGCATCGACACCGAGCACGAACGGCCCGCCGGGCACCAGCACCGAGGTACCGGCGACCCCGGCACGCCCCGGCGGCAGGACGGCGCCCGGCCCCAACAACGGCGGACCGCTGCGCAAGTTCAGGGCCTGAAGCATGGTCTCGTCGTGCTGGTTCTCGTGACTGATCACGAGGGCGAACGGGAACTGGGCTGCAGCCTCGTCGGGCGCCCGGTCAAGGGCGTCAAGGGCTTTGGACCGGATGGTCCGACAGAATGCGCGCGCATCGGTCGGCGGCAACAGCGGCAGCGACACCCGGCTGGCGCGAGAATGCACGAACGCGTCGTACAGGCTGTCGACGTCCGGCGGCAGCAGGCCGGGACGGCCCAGATCACCGCCGCGCAGCAGCCACAGTTCTTCCTGCTGGCCGATATGCGCGAGGTCCCACACCAGCGGGCTCATCAGCGGGTCGTACTGGCGCAGCAGTTCGGCATCGTCGAACTCGACCAGGGCCAGCGTCCGGTCCCGGGCCCTGGTCAGCCCTCGGGCCAACAGCTCGCGCGTACTCACGCCCCACCTTTCAGCCGGTCATCAGATGCCAACCCGGCGATGGCCGCATCAATTCCGTGCGCGACGACCCGGTCCGCGAAATCGTCGGCCGCACTGCGGCCCCGGGTCACCTGGCGCAGCAGCCGGTCCATCGAATCCGCCACATCGGCGGGCGCGACGTCGGCGGCCGCTTGCACGCACCGCACCGCCGCCTCGCGCAGCCGCGGATCGGCCAGTCCCACCCGTGCCGCCTGATCCCATGCCGTGGCGACCGATTCCGTTGCCTCCCAGGCTATCTGCGACAGGCGGGCGTCGTCCAGCAGCGTCACCAGGGTGAACACCACAGCCGGCCACAGGTCGTCGGACACGGCGTCGAGGTAGCGGATTTCCAGCCAGCGCCGCGGCCGGACCGGCGGGAACAGCGTCGTCAGGTGGTAGTCCAGGTCGGCCTCGGTGGGCCGGCGGCCGCCGAGCAGCGTCCGCCCGTCCGCCCAGTCGGCGAACGGCACCCATTCGGTGACCGGCTCTGCCTCCGGAGTGTGCACCAGCATGACCGGCGCCTTGAGGGCGTAGCGCGCCCAGTCGTTGGCCGGATCGTCACCGCTGGCGCCGAGGACGGGACCGCAGCGGGCGGTGTCCAACTGGCCCCAGATCCGCTGACGCGTGCTCTGCCACCCGGTGAACTCGCCGCCCAGCATCGGCGAACTCGCCGACACCGCAATCATGGTGGGGCCCAGCGCGTGGGCCAGGCGGACGCGGTCGGCCCAGCCGTCACGCGGGCCGGCATCGACATTGATCTGCAGCGAGGCGGTCGACGTCATCATCGCGGCACCGGCGGCACCGGTCCCGCCGGCCGCGAAGAACGCCTCCATGGCCCGATACCGACCCCCGGGATTCACCCGCGCCTGCGGCCGGAGCGGATCGACACCGACCTGCAGCAGACCCAGTCCGCGGCTACGCAACGACTGCCGCAGCACGGTCTGATCGGCTTGCATCGCCGCGATCGCAGCCCCGGCGCCGTCCAGCGGCGGACCCGACAGTTCGATGGCGCCGCCGGGCTCCATGGTGATCGTGCTGCCGCCGGGCAGTTGTGGAACGGCCTCGACGGCTTCGGTCAGTTCAGCCCAGCCGGGTCGCCGCGTCAGGTCGGCCAGGTCGAAGCAGTGCGCCTCGAGTTCGAGGCCGACGCGGCCCACCGGCCCGTCGCGCAGGCAGCCGCCACCGGCCAGCAGGGCGGCGCCGTAGGCGCTCGACAACTCGGGGTATTCGGCGTGCGGCCGACGCACGGCGGTAGCGGTGCCCATCTGAACATCCCCTTCCGGGATTCGGGGCCGATCCCCGTATCCGTTGGTTGGTGCTCCCGGACCAGGCCTAGTTGAGACTCGTCCCGAGCAATACGTGTTCGTCCGACGATGCCATGAGGCACCGACAAAAATCTGCGCAATATATGTGCGAGGCCTGACTCACCCCGGACACCGTCATTGCCCCAACGCGTTCTGCATGGCTCCGGCCAGCACGTTGACGGCGAGGCCGGCGTTGCCGGACTGGCAGACTTTCGCCTGCAGCAGAACATTTTCCCGCAGCCGGGTCTGCGCGAAACAGCGCCGATCGGTGCCCGCTTCCTGCTTGACCCACGCCTCGTCCGTCGGGCCGGCCTGGGCACCCGCGAAGCTCCAGACCTCCGTCCGGCCGTCCTCGAGGTGCATCGCGGTGGTCTGCCCCGAGCACCCGGCGGTGCGGTCGACGACGCGGTGGAACGCACGCGACGCGGCCTCGGCGGTGGCGAACACGCCCACCACCTGCTTGGCAGCGTGACTGTCATCGGTCGCCGTCGTCTGCGCCACGGCGCCGTTGAACGACGCCAGGTCCGGGTCGCCGTACACCTCGGGCAGGCCGATGTCGCCCCAGTTGTTGCAGGCCGGGAGATCGACGAAGAACCCCTGGAACGGCGCGGTGAAGGTCGACTCCCAGCCCATCGGAGCGCCGATCACATTGCCGACCGAGCCCTTGCCCAGTACCGCGTACGACACCACACCCGGGTCTGACGGCCTCGCGGCCGCGGCCGGCGCGAGGGCGAGGGCGGCGGTGACGCAGGCTGTGAACCAGATCGGGCGCGCAGTCATGGCTTCGATGATGCCAGTTGCGGCCCTCTCGTCAGCCGGTGAAGCGGGCGGTGGCGCCCGCATCGACCGGCAGGACCGTCCCGGTGATGTGGGTGCTGTCGGGGTGCGCCAAGAACATGACGGCGCGGGTGAGCTCAGCCGGCTTCAGGAAGGGCACCGGCTGCAGGTGCAACGAGGCGAACACCGATTCCACGTCGGCGAGCGTCGGCCGCTCCAGATCGGGCCGCATGGCGCCGAACAACGCGTCGTTGAATGTCATCGGGGTTTCGACGTTGCCGGGCGCCACCGCATTGACGGTGATGCCGTGGCCGGCCAGGTCGTGTGCGGCGACCTTGGTCAACCCGATGACGCCCCACTTCGAGGCGGCATACGCGGCCTGCGCGAAATTTCCGCTGCGGCCCAGCATCGAGGACACCGTGACGATCCGGCCGAACCCGCGCGCGATCATCCCCGGCGCCACTGCGGCGATCGTGTTGAACGTGCCGGTGAGGTTGGACCCGATCACTTCATCCCACTGTGCCGACGGGACGTCGGGCAGCATCGCGATCGCGCTGACACCGGCGTTGGTGACGGCGATGTCCAGGCGCCCGAACTCCGATTCGACGCGAGCCACGAACTCCTCCAGCGCGCCGCGGTCGGCTGTCGACAGTTTGGCTGTGAGACAACGTCTTCCGGTTGCCTCGACCATCTCCGCGGTGGTGGCCAGATCATCTTCCGTCGCCAACGGGTACGCGATCGCGTCGTTGTTCTCGCACCGGTCGCAGATGGCGATGTCCGCACCTGCCTCGGCAAGTGCCACCGCGTGCGATCGGCCCATTCCCCGTGCCCCGCCGGTGATCAGCGCGACGAGGCCGTCAAAGTCGCCCATACAGCTCCTATCTCAGTTCGGCTTACCCGTGACCACGCAGTGGGTTCGGGTGTAGATGGTGGGCATGCACAGATTGCAGTGTGTGCATGCCGATTTCACGGTGCGGTCGGCCTGGATCCGGTTGAGCAGGTCCGGTTCGGCCAGCAGCGCCCGGCCCATCGCGACGAACTCGAACCCCTCGGCCATCGCCAGATCCATGCTGTCGCGGTTGGTGATCCCACCCAACAAGATCAACGGCATCGACAGCTCCGCGCGGAACTGGCGGGCCTGCTCGAGCAAAAACGCCTCCCGATACGGGTACTGGCGGAAGAACCGGTGCCCACTGGCCCGGATCCCCCAACTCAGCGGCGGCCTGAAATTCGCCGCGAACTCCCGGACCGGGGCATCCCCACGGAACAGGTACATCGGATTGACCAACGAACTGCCCGCGGTCAGCTCCAACGCATCCAGATTGCCGTCCTCCTGCAGCCACCGCGCGGTCTGCAACGACTCATCCATGCCGATGCCGCCGCGCACCCCATCGCTCATGGTCAGTTTCGCGATCACCGCGATCTGATCCCCGACGGCCTCACGCACCGCCGCCACGGTGCCGCGCGCCACCTTGGCCCGGTTGGCCAGCGAGCCACCGAACTCGTCGCGGCGCTTGTTGATCAACGGCGACAGAAACGAGGACGCGAAGTAGTTGTGGCCAAGGTGGACTTCCACGGCGTCGAACCCGGCCTCGATCGCCAACCGGGCGGCGTTCGCGTGCGCGGCCATCACCGCCTCGATATCGGCGCGAGTGGCCTTTTTCGCGAACCGCATCGACAACGGGTTGAAGAACCGCACCGGCGCCAACGCGGGGGCCTTGTTGGTGCGGGGATTGGCCACCGGGCCGGCGTGCCCGATCTGCGCGCTGATCGCCGCCCCCTCAGCATGCACCGCATCAGTCAACCGCCGCAGCCCCGGGAGGGCCTCGGGGCGCATCCACAACTGCCACCCATCAGTGCGCCCACCCGGGGACACCGCGCAATAAGCCACCGTCGTCATCCCCACCCCACCGGCAGCCGGCAACCGGTGATACCGGATCAAATCGTCGGTGACCAGCGCATCCGGCGTCGCCGCCTCGAACGTCGCCGCCTTGATCACCCGGTTACGCAACGTGATCGGACCGAGCTTGGCCGGCTGGAAGGGATCGGGTGTCATGCTGTCGGTAATCCTCTCGGTAAATCTCGATGCAACAACGTCTTTCACGGCTTCGCGCCGTGCTGCGTGGCGGTCCCCGGCGGGATCCGGAACGGATCGGCGGCTTGCCCCGACAGATTGGAGAGCGCGCCCATCAGGAAATCCGGTGGATTGACGATCTCGGACAAGCGCGGCATGTTGGGGTCGAGTCGCGATGTGGTGAGCAGGTTTTCGCCGAGCCGCCGGAGGGTGAGGTCGAACGTCGAGAAGACGTTGAGATAGTCGCCGCGAACGGCGTTGCGCAGGTACTTCTGGGCGAACGGGAACGTGGGCAGGATTTCCAGATCGTGGATGACGTCGTCGGCGTTGTCGTTGAGGGCTTTGATGAGCGGGTAGGTGTCCTTGAGGTCGGCGGCGAGGTCGTTTCTGGTCTGCGACACAACGCGTTCGGCCGTCGAGGCGAGTCTGCGCAGTGCCCCGAACGCGGCGACGATGTTCGCGCGATTTCGGTTCAGCACATCGAGTGCGGCAGGCAGCGTCTCCAGCGTCTGCCGCAGCGCGTCGGCGCCTCGGGCCAGTGCCGCCGCCGTACGGTCGACGCCTTCGGCCGCCGCGATGATGGTGGATGTCTGCGTATCGAGGAAGGTGGTCAGTTCGGCCAGCTTCGCCACCAAGCCGGTGAACGTCGCTCCGCGACCCACCACGGCGGCATACGCCGCGTCCGTAATGTCCTGCAGGGAGCCGAGATTGCCGTTGTTGATGATGACGCCGAGCGCGGCCAGCACCTCTTCGGTGGTGGGATAGTGACCCGTCCGGCCGAGTCTGATGTGCGCGCCGTCCGCCAGCTTGACGGGCGCCGGGCGGTCGGCCGGGCGGATCAGTTCGACGTGCTGGGAACCCAGCAGCGAGGTCTGTCCTACTGCCGCCGAGATGTTCGCGGGGAGCTCCACCTGCCGGTCCAGCGAAAGACGAACGGCCGCATACACCGTGCTGTCGGCGCGCTGCATGACGACGACCCCGGAGACGCTTCCCACGGTGACGTCCCCGACCTTGACCGGCGAATTCTGCGGTAGGCCGACGACGTTGTCCAGCTCCACGGTCACCTCGAACGAACCGGGACCGTGCCCGGCCGTACCCGGCAACGACAGCGAATTCAACCCATCGAACTGACAGCCCGATACGACGGCGGCGAGACACGTCAGGATCGCGCCGACGCGCAAACCAATGCGGCGGTCACCCATTCTCCGAGCACCGCCCCTTCGATGGGTCGGGCGCTCCGCCGATGGGAATGATGATGTCGCTGCCCGCCGGACCGCTGAGCTTGATCTTGCTGGAGCAGAAGAAGATGTTGAAGAACGCACCATATGCGCCAAGTGAATTGAGCCGCAGGTAGCTCTCGGCGAGAGGCTCGATGGCGGCGTTGACTTCGGCCCTGCGCTCATGGACCCGCTGCGCGAAGGGCCGCACATTTTCGATGACACCCTGGACCGGTCGCCGCGAACGGTCGAGCATCTGGGTCAGTTCGGCCGATGATGCGGCCAGCGGCGCGATGGCGCCGGCGAGGGTGTCGCGGTCCTGTGCCAGACCTGTCAGCAGGTGCTGCAGCGTGTCGACACTGGCGCCGAATTGCCTGCTCTTGGAATCCATGGTGCCGAGCACCGCATTGAGGTTGGTGACGACGTCCCCGATGAGCTGATCACGCCCGGAGAGGTCGTGCGTGAAGGCGCCTGTCGTCGAAAGCAGTTGTGACACCGCGCCGCCCTGCCCCTGCAGCAGATCGATGACGGCGGCGGTGACGGCGTTGATCTTGTCACCGTCGAGGCCGTTGAGCACGGGGCGCAGGCCGCCCAGGAGCGCGTCGAGGTCGACGGCGGGCTGGGTATTGCTCAGCGGGATGGTCGCCCCGGCCGCCAGCGCATGCAGATCCCCTGCGGCGAAGGCCAATTCGAGATAGCGGTCGCCCGTCAGGTTCAGGTAGCGGATAACGGCCCTGGTCGACGTGTACAGGCGGTAGCGCGAATCAACGCTGAACAACACGTCGACGGTGTTGTCGGGGCGCAGCGACACCCGGTCGACCTTGCCCACCGGCAACCCGGCCATCCGCACGTCCTGCCCGGCTTTCAGCCGTGAGGCATCGGTGAACCGGGCGTGATATCGCTCGCCCGACCCGAACCGGAACTGGCCGAACACCACCACGAGCGCGGCGGCGACCAACAGCATCACCACGGTGAACGCAGTCACCTTCGCCCCGGCGGTCATCGACAACCTCCTCAATTAGTGATCCAGTGGTACACTAATTGAGCGGTTGACGTCAATGGCACCCCCGTCACTCGGGTGCTGTGATGATGGACCGGTGAGCAGTCAGCCAGGCCCAGGGCGTCCACGTGACGCGAGCATCGACGACCGCGTCCTCGCGGCGACCCGGGAGCTCCTGTCAGAGGTCGGGTTTCAGGAATTGAGCATGCGGCTCGTCGCGCAACGCTCCGGGGTCACTCGCGCCAGCCTGTCCCGGCGCTGGCCATCGAAGGCGGCATTGGTGATCGACGCGGTGATGGGCACGACACCTGACCTGACGCCTTTTGCCGGGACTGATGTCTACGGCTGGATCGATTTCGTGGTTCGCGGCAGCCGCGCATTGTTCAACCGCCCGGACATGAAAGCGGCAGCGCCCGACCTGAGCCTGGCCCTACTCGAGGACAAAGAGCAGGGGCGATCGTTGTGGAATCGGTTCACGGGGCCGGCGATCGACCTGTTCGCCGACGACGTCGGCGCCCAGACCGCCGACGAGCGGCGCAGTGCGGAACTGGACGCGCGCGCCGTGCTGATCATGGCCGCGGGTGCCGCCATGTACGTGTCCACCATCGCCGCCGACGACGATTCCGCCGAGCTCGAGGAGCGGATGGTCGAGCTGCTGACCACCGGGTATCGAGCCGCGGCCGCGAACCGACAGTCGGCCGACGGACAGGCCTAGCGCAGACGACAGGCCGCACCCTGATCGGGCACGGCCTGTCGTTTGATGCGGGACTGGGTTGATCAGCGGCCAGGCTGGGCCGGGCCGGGCTGACCAGGTGCCTGCGGCCCGGGACCACCCGGACCCTGCCCTCCGGGGCCACCGGGGCCCTGTCCGCCGGGACCCTGCCAACCGGGGCCGCTTGGCCCCTGCCAGCCCGGACCACCCGGGAACATCGGGTGCCACATGCCGCCGCGCGGTCCGTGACCCTCGCGGAACTCGGCGGTGTCCTGCCCGCGGTGGTGCTTGTGCCAGCCGTGGTGGCCGCCGCCGGAGTGCGCGCCGAGGATGAATCCGGAGAAGAAGATCGTCGCGACGATGAACACGATGCCGGCGACGATGCCGACCCAGGCCAGCACCTTGTTCAGCTTGCTGGGCTTGTGTTCGGCGGGCGGCGCCGCCACTGCGGTGGCCGTTGCTACGGGCGGGAACGAGTCCGTCGGGGTATCCGGCGTCTCTGGCGTTTGGTTAGGGGTTTCCTCACTCATGACATCGATGATCCGTCCATCAACCACTGCGGTGGCTAGGTTGCGCGTAAGAATCAGCTATGAGGCGCGCGGCGCGGTAGCGTGGCCTGTGTAGCGGAGCATCGGCCGGGCTTTGGGGGCCGGCCGACGCTCCGATATCAGAACGCGGCAGAAAAGGTGCGATGTCCAGAACCACCCTGCGCGCCGCGGTCCTCGCCTGCGGCGTCGCGTTGCTGCTGGCCCTCACCCCCGGGTGTGCGAAGAACTCCGCCACGCTCACCGGGCCGGCTCCGACAGCATCACCGACCGCCCACACGCCGTCACCAACGCGCCAGAACAAATCCGGGCTGCCCGCCTGCCAGCTGTCGTCGCTGCCGGCCGAGGCGGCCACCACCGTCAACCTCATCCACCGCGGCGGGCCGTTCCCCTATTCGCGGGACGGCATCGTGTTCGGCAACTTCGAACGCCGGCTGCCGAACCAGCAGCGCGGCTACTACCACGAGTACACGGTGCCCACACCCGGCGCGAAGACCCGCGGCACGCGGCGGGTCATCACCGGCGGCGAGCCACCGACCAATCCGCCGGAGTTCTATTACACCGGCGACCACTACGAGACGTTCTGCCAGATCGGAGGAGCGTGAAGACGTTTACCGTGCGGGGTACGCGGATCCATTCTCGCGCAGACCTTTTCACCGAGCTGGGCCACGCGGTCAACGGCGCCGGCGGCTACTTCGGCAGCAATCTGGACGCCCTGGCCGACTGCCTCGGCGGCGGCTTCGGCACTCCGGACGACGAGCCGTTCCGCTTCGTCCTGACCGACAGCGCAAAAGCCAAGAAGGCCTTGGACTCCCACACATGGACGGGGCTGCTCGACGTGTTCGACAGCGCCGGGATCGACCTGGTGCTGCGCTGACAACAACGCCTAGGGCTTGGCCGGATTCACCGCGAACTGGATGACGCGGTACGGCGCGGTATCGCGTGGCGTGGTGTTCCACTGGCTGACGAGAATGCGTAGTTCGTCGAGCGTCGAGCCCGGCGAGATGTAGCCGCCGTACGGCTGCGCCAGCTGATTGTCTTGCGGCGCAGGCAGTTCGTCGGCCTGTTCGGGCCACCCGCCGGCCACGACGACGGTCGTCACGGGGGCGGTGCCGAGTTCCGTCGGCGTATTCGCGACGCGGACCTCCATGTTGCCGGTGCTGCTGTTGAAGTACGACAGCACCGTCTTGCCGTCGACCTGCCTCATGCTCATCTCACCGATCAGGTCGCCCCACAACGGAGTCGGCGGTTTGCCCCAGCCGCCGTGCGCCGACCAGCCCTGCCAACTGGACCTGTCGGTGAACGCCTGCGGCGTGGCCCGGTAGAGGTAGGCCGGGCTGCTGCGGTCGAAGTTGTTGGCGACCAGGTAAACCCAGCCGCGCGGCGAGTCCGCGGTGGGGACCGGGTCGTAATAGCCCGTGATCTGACTCTGCGCTCCCCCGGCATATCCGGCCGGCCGCACAGAGCCCGGCACGGTCGGCCAGGCCGTGCGCGCCGGGTCGGCCTTGACCAGTCGCGAGCTCTCCGGTTTCAGGTCACGCGTCGTGGTGACCAACAGGTAGTTCTCCCGGTTGATACTCACCACGCCGGCGGGAAGTTGGGACGTGCCAGGAGTTTTGGCGTCGGCCAACAGCGGCTTGTCGACGCCCATGACGCCGCGGTACCGCAGTCCGTCCGGAGAGTTGACGGAGTCGGTCTCGACGTGCAGGGCAACGGGCGCATACCAGCCCCCGAATCCGACACCCTGCCCCGCGAAGCTGTCGCCGCAGATCTGCAGGAGGCCGCTCGGGAACTCCATGAACTCGCAGAGGTCCGTCGCACCGATGCCGTAATCGGCTGTCGGCGTGCCGGTTCCGGCCACCGGTCCGATGCGTGTCACCTGCCCGACAAGCAGTGGTTTGAGCACCGGCGTCGGTACCGGCGCAGGCGGATCGGCCTGCGCCGCCGGCACCCCCATGCCGAGCCCGAGCACCAGCGCCGCGATCGACGCTGCCCCCGCCCGCAAGGTCAGCGCGAGGCGAGCAGTTCGGCGATCTGAACAGTGTTGAGCGCCGCGCCCTTTCGGAGGTTGTCACCCGAGACGAACAGGGCCAGGCCGCGACCGTCGGGCACGCCCGGGTCCTGGCGGATGCGGCCCACCAGCGAGTCGTCTGCGCCGGCGGCAGCCAGCGGCGTCGGCACGTCGACAAGCGACACCCCGGCCGCGTCGGCCAGCAGTTCACGGGCCCGCTGCACCGAGAGCGGCTGCGCGAATTCGGCATTGATCGACAGCGAGTGCCCGGTGAACACCGGCACGCGCACGCAGGTACCGCTCACGGCCAGCTCCGGGATGCCGAGGATCTTGCGGCTCTCGTTGCGCAGCTTCTGGTCCTCGTCGGTCTCGCCCGAGTCGTCGTCGACGAGCGAACCGGCCAGCGGGATGACGTTGAAGGCAATGGGCGCAACGTATTTCACGGGCGCCGGGAACTCCAGTGCCGATCCGTCGTGCACCAGCTGCTCGGCGCCGCCGATGACGGCGCGGGCCTGCGAGGCCAGCTCGTCGACCCCGGCGAGCCCGGAACCGGACACCGCCTGGTAGCTCGACACGATGAGCCGGGTCAGCCCGGCCTCGTCGTGCAGCGGCTTGAGCACCGGCATGGCGGCCATGGTGGTGCAGTTGGGGTTGGCGATGATGCCCTTGGCGAGCTGCTTACCACGGACGTCGCGGTCGAAGTTGACCTCCGAAACCACCAGCGGCACATCGGGATCCTTGCGCCACGCCGACGAGTTGTCGACGACGATGGCGCCGGCCGCGGCGAAGCGCGGCGCCTGCACGCGCGACATGGTCGCGCCGGCGGAGAACAGCGCGATGTCCAGACCCGAAGGGTCGGCGGTCTCGCTGTTCTCGACCTCGATCTCCTGGCCGCGGAACGTCAGCTTCTTGCCCTCGGACCGCGCCGAGGCGAAGAACCGCACGGAACTCGCCGGGAATTCGCGCTCCTCGAGGAGCTTGCGCATGACCTGGCCGACCTGGCCGGTCGCACCCACCACACCGATGTTCACCATGACTAGCGCCCCGTCCCGCCGTATACGACTGCGGCCTCTTCGCTCGCGAAACCGAAGGCCTCGTGCAGCGCCGAGACGGCCGTGTCCAGCTCGGTGTCCTTGACCAGCACCGAGATTCGAATCTCGGAGGTCGAGATCAGGTCGATGTTGACGCCGACCTCGGCCAGCGTCTCGCAGAACTTGGCGGTGACGCCGGGGTGGCTGCGCATACCGGCGCCCACCAGCGACACCTTGCCGATGTGATCGTCGTACAGCACCTGCGAGAAACCGATCTCGTCCTTGAGGGACGTCAGCTTCTCGACGGCGCCCGGGCCGTTCTCGCGCGAACACGTGAAGGTGATGTCGGTCTTGCCGTCCTCCACCTTCGAGATGTTCTGCAGCACCATGTCGATGTTCACGTCGGCGTCGGCGACCGCGCGGAACACCTTGGCGGCATAGCCCGGAACGTCGGGAACGCCGACGACGGTGACCTTCGCCTCGCTGCGGTCGTGCGCGACTCCGGTGAGGATGGCGTCTTCCATGGGGATGTCCTCGATCGATCCTTTGACGATGGTTCCGGTCTTGTTGGAGTACGAGGACCGGACGTGAATCGGAACGTTGTAGCGGCGGGCGTATTCCACGCAGCGCAGCATCAACACTTTGGCTCCGCAGGCCGCCATCTCCAGCATCTCCTCGAAGGAGACGGTGTCCAGGTGGCGGGCGTTGGGCACGATGCGCGGATCGGCGGTGAAGATGCCGTCCACGTCGGTGTAAATCTCGCAGACGTCGGCGTTCAGCGCCGCGGCCAGCGCCACGGCGGTGGTGTCCGAGCCGCCACGACCCAGCGTGGTGACGTCCTTGCTGTCCTGGCTGACGCCCTGGAAGCCGGCGACCAGCACGATCAGGCCCTCGTCGAGGGCGTCGCGCAGGCGGCCCGGGGTGACGTCGATGATCTTGGCGTTGCCGTGTGTGCCGGTCGTGATGACGCCGGCCTGCGAGCCGGTGAACGACCGGGCCTGCGCGCCGAGCGACTCGATGGCCATGGCGACCAGGGCGTTCGAGATGCGCTCACCCGCGGTGAGCAGCATGTCCATCTCCCGGGCGGGCGGCGCCGGCGATACCTGGCGAGCCAGATCCAGCAGATCATCTGTGGTGTCGCCCATGGCCGAGACCACGACGACGACGTCATTGCCGGCCTTCTTGGTTTCGACGATTCGCTCGGCGACTCGGCGGATCCGCTCGGCGTCAGACACCGAGGATCCGCCGTACTTCTGGACGACGAGCGCCACTGTTCGCGTTCCTTCTCTGAATTGGCAGCAAGCATTCGCATCAATGCTGCCCACAAGGATAAGGGAGGGACGAAGCCGTTTTTGTTGCCCGGTCGCCTGCCCGACCTGCAACGCGCGAGACCTTCGTCACTCTCGCCCGGGTCAGAAGATGTCGGTGAGCTTCCGCTGCGCCGGGCAGGCGTCGGTCAGCGCCTTCATCTGTTCGGTGATCTGCACGTTGATCGCCGACAACTGGTAGGCCTCGGTGGGCGCGGGGGCGCCGGGTGCCCGGCCCTGGGCGGCGATCCGGTAGGCGTCCAGCGCCGAGGTGAACTGCGAGGCCAGCGCCGCCAGCTGCACGGCGTTGGCGGCGACCTTGTCACCGGTCACCTTCTGCGCCCGCTCTGCCATGCCGTCGGCCCAGGCCCGGTAGGCCGTCTCCTCGGCGATGGTCGGGACGCCGTTGCCGTTCTTGTCGATCTTCGACTCGATCTGCGCGGCTTGCGCCTTGTTGTAGTCGAGCATGTCGCGCACCGGCTTGCACTCCGGCGTCGGCCCGCGGAACTCGGTCTGCCACACCACGAGGCCGATGACGACGGCGAGCGCGACCGCGATGCCGATCTTCCAGCTGCGGTCCAGGCTCAACAACCATCTCGTCAACACGGTCGAACTGTATCGGCACAGTGAGTGCGCTGCCCATTACACCTGGCCAGGACGTTGTCACCCGGCAGCCCCACCTCGTTTTGGCGATCTACCGGACGGGAGTAAACTCGTCACCGATGTATAGCGCGCGGGTGCTCCTCCTCGGACGCCGCGACGGGGTCTGATCCGACCGGCCTCCCGTCGCGGGTGTTTGAGATGTGCCGGTCCTGACCTTCTAGGTCCCATCCAGACAGACCGGAGCAAAAAACCGTGACCACCTACTCCCCCGATTCTTCTGCCGACTCCTTCTCGTCGGTACGCGCCATCACCACCCCGTCCGGCCCGCGCCGCGAGGGCCAGCCGTCCTGGAACACCCAGCGCAACTCCGCGATGCCGGTCAGCCGGTACCGCAGCTTCGCGGCCGAGGTCGAGAACATCTCCCTGCCCGACCGCACCTGGCCCGACAAGGTCGCCACCGTCGCACCCGGCTGGTGTGCGGTCGACCTGCGCGACGGCAACCAGGCCCTGATCGACCCGATGAGCCCCGAGCGCAAGCGCCGGATGTTCGACCTGCTGGTCCGCATGGGCTACAAGGAGATCGAGGTCGGCTTCCCGTCGGCCAGCCAGACCGACTTCGACTTCGTCCGCGAGATCATCGAGCAGGGCGCGATTCCCGACGACGTCACCATCCAGGTGCTGACGCAGTGCCGTCCCGAGCTGATCGAGCGCACCTTCGAGGCGTGCAACGGCGCGCCGCGTGTCATCGTGCACTTCTACAACTCGACGTCCATCCTGCAGCGCCGCGTGGTGTTCCGCGCGGACCGCGAGGCCGTCAAGAAGATCGCCACCGACGGCGCCAAGCTGTGCGTCGAGGAGGCCAAGAAGTACCCGGGCACGCTGTGGCGGTTCGAGTACTCGCCGGAGTCGTACACCGGCACCGAGCTGGAATATGCCGTCGAGGTGTGCAACGCGGTCGCCGAGATCGTGCAGCCGACCCCGGACTGGCCGCTGATCGTCAACCTGCCGGCGACCGTCGAGATGGCGACGCCCAACGTCTATGCCGACTCGATCGAGTGGATGAACCGGCACCTGGCGCCGCGTGACTCGATCATCCTGAGCCTGCACCCGCACAACGACCGCGGCGAGGGCGTCGCGGCCGCCGAGCTGGGTTACCTGGCCGGCGCCGACCGCATCGAGGGCTGCCTGTTCGGCAACGGCGAGCGCACCGGCAACGTCTGCCTGGTGACGCTGGGCCTGAACCTGTTCAGCCGTGGCGTCGATCCGCAGATCGATTTCTCCAACATCGACGAGATCCGTCGCACTGTCGAGTACTGCAACCAGCTGCCCGTCGCCGAGCGCCACCCCTACGGCGGCGACCTGGTCTACACGGCGTTCTCCGGCAGCCACCAGGACGCCATCAACAAGGGCCTGGACCAGATGAAGGTGGATGCCGACGAGGCCGATCAAGACGTCGACGACATCCTGTGGCAGGTGCCCTACCTGCCCATCGACCCGAAGGACGTCGGCCGCACGTACGAGGCCGTCATTCGCGTGAACTCGCAGTCCGGCAAGGGCGGCGTCGCCTACATCATGAAGGCCGACCACGGGCTGGTGCTGCCGCGCCGGCTGCAGATGGAGTTCAGCCAGGCCATCCAGAAGATCACCGACGGTGAAGGCGGCGAGGTCTCCCCGAAGGAGATGTGGGACGTCTTCAACGAGGAGTACCTGGCGCCCATCACCCCGCTGGAGCGCATGCGGCAGCGCGTCGACGCGGCCGAAGAGGATGGCGGCACCGACACCATCACCGCCATCGTGAAGATCGACGGCGAGGAGCGCGAGATCGTCGGCGCCGGTAACGGTCCGCTGGCGGCCTTCACCGACGCACTGGGCGCCGTCGGCTTCCACGTCAACGTGCTCGACTACTCGGAGCACGCCATGTCGGCCGGCGAGGAAGCACAGGCCGCGGCCTACGTCGAGGCCTCGATCGGCGGCAAGACGGTCTGGGGCGTCGGCATCGCGCCGTCGATCACCACGGCGTCGCTGCGGGCCGTCGTCTCGGCGGTGAACCGGGCCGCGCGCAGCTAACCGAAGTCACCAGCCCGGCGCGCCCGGGTCCTCCGACACCCGGAGGACCCGGGCGCACCAGCCGACGGCCTGCTCGGCAAAGTCTTGTGCGGTAACGGCTTTCGACTCGTTGAGCAACCGTTCGTTGATCAGGGTGGCCACCCCGCCGACGCAGAACAGGGCCGCGTCGAAGCTCTCCTGATCGGCGTCGCGGTCGGGCTGCAGCAGCGCCAGGATGGCGGCGGCCACCCGGTGCTGCGCGATGCGGATGTGCTCGGAGACCGATTCGATGTGCCGGGCGTCGGTCAGGAAGATCCGGACGGCCAGCGGGTCGCTCTCGGCATGCTCGATGAACCCGGCCAGGCCCATCGTCAGCCGGGTCTTGACCGTCGCCGACTCGGGCGCGCTGCCGCCGGCCAGCATTGCGGCGAAGGGCCCCTCCAACACGTCGTCGATGACGGCGCCGATCAGCGCACCGAGGCCGGCAAACTGCTCGTAGAAGTAGCGATCGGTGAGTTTGGCGCGGGCCGAGACCGCGCGGACGCTCAGTGCCGACAGTCCGCCTTCGCGCCACAGCGCCTCGGCCGCATCCAGCAGCAGGCGCCGCCGATCGGCCCGTCGCTCCTCCGCTGACCTGCCGGAGTACCGGCGCTGCGGCGCGGCACCTGAACCGGCGCCCGATCCGTCGTCAGCCATCTGGCGCAACCCCTCCCTCCGACTGCCACATGATGTCAAAATCCGAAGAAGGAAGACGGACTCCCGTTTCAAACGCGGTCTTCTGGCAATATTACCGACGAGTAAGGTTCAGGGTTCATCTACATAGTGGGGTGGAACATGGCAGCACAGCTCGCCGAGCAGGTCACCGTGGTGGCCGCGGCCGGAACCGAAGGCGGGGGCGCCGCCCTCGACCAGGTTCTCGGGATGTCCATCGCAACCGGCATCATCACCGCCGGCCTGTTGTGGATCGGCTATCTGCACCGGCAACGCCGCATCACCTGGTTGCAGAACCTGGCCGACAAGGCCGGCCGCAAGATGAACCGGCCCAGCTGGGTCGCCCTGCCGTCGCTGCTGTTCATCTCGACGATCATCTGCGCGATGTTCGGCTTCATCTGGGACGTCAGCCTGCACATCGGCAAGGGCCGCGACGCCGGCCCGCTGGCCAACCCGGCGCACTACTTCATCCTGGTCGGTCTGTTCCTGCTGTTCATCGCGGGCTCGCTGTCGATCATCCTGCCGTATGACAAGCCCGGTCCGGCCGCCATCAAGATCACCAAGACCTGGTACGCGCCCGTCGGCGGCGTGCTGATGGCCGGTTGCGGGCTGTACGCGCTCATCGGCTTTCCACTCGACGACATCTGGCACCGGATCTTCGGTCAGGACGTCACGCTCTGGGGCCCAACACATTTGATGCTCATCGGCGGCGCCGGTCTGTCGCTTGTCGCCACGCTGCTCCTGGAGCGCGAAGGCGATATCGCGATGGGCGCCGACGCCCCGCCCGCCCGCAGCAAGGTGCTGCCGTACCTGGCCTTCGGTGGTCTGGTGATCGGCCTGTCGGTGTTCCCGGTCGAATACGACTTCGGCGTCGAACAGTTCCGGCTGGTGCTCCACCCCATGCTGATCGCCGCCGCGGCGGCGATGTCGCTGGTGGCCACCCGACTCACGCTGGGCCGCTTCTCCACCTTCGGGGCCATCGCCTTCGCGTTGTTCATCCGCGGACTCGTCGCACTGGCCGTCGGGCCCATCCTGGGTTCGCCCTACAGCTGGTGTGCGCTGTACCTGGGCTCCGCGATCGTCGTCGAGCTGATCGGCCTGACCCCGCTCGTCAACCGCCCCATCCTGTTCGGCGCGGTGGCCGGGCTGGGCGTGGGCACCGTCGGCATGTGGCTGGAATCGTTCTGGGTCGACGCGCTGTTCCGCACCCCGTGGCCCAGCAGCATGTGGGGCGAGGCGCTGACGATGTCGACGCCCGTTGCCATCGGCATGGGAATGTGCGGCGCCCTGCTGGCCATCGTCCTGGCGGGCCAGCGCCTGCCCGCGCGTCCGATCGGCATCGGCATCGTGGTCGCCACGGTCCTGGTGATCGGCGCAGCCGTGGCCAACGGGCTGAACGTCACGGTGCCGGAGCACGCCCGCGCGCAGATCACCCTCACCGAGGCACCGAGCCCGGCCGGGCAGCGGTTGGTCAACGCCGACATCCAGGTCACGCCGACCAATCTGATCAGTGACGACCCGGAATGGGTCACGCTGATGGCGTGGCAGGGCAAGCTCGAACATGAGCGCGGCCTGGTGGTCGACCACCTGCAGCAGGTCGGCCCCGGGCACTACCGGTCGACCCGGCCGATCCCGGTGTGGGGCACGTGGAAGACGGTGCTGCGCGTGCAGGATGGCCGCACCATGGCGGCCGTCCCGGTCTACCTGCCTGCCGATCCTGGCATCGGCGCGGAGGAGACGCCGGCGATCTCGACAACCCGTGACTTCATGGAGGAGATCAAGGTTCTGCAGCGCGAACGCAACCTCGACGTGCCGTCGTGGCTGTACCCGGCCGCCTCGCTGATCGTGCTGGTGTGCTCGCTGATCCTGATCGCGTTGCTGAGTTGGGGTGCGGGAAGGATCAATTCGCGCGAGCAGTTCAGCACCACGGAGACCAGGGAACCCGTCGGACAGCCGTGACCTATCTGGCCGATCACTCGCTATTGTTGGCGCTGCCGGCGTTCGCCCCGGCGTTCGTCGTCGCCGGGGTCGTGGCCTGGGTGGCCATGAAGGACCGGCGGGCAGCTGACAGCTCCACCTCCGACGGCGATGAAACCGATTCGGAGACACCAGGTTCAACCGATGAGGATGGTTCGACGTGACCTTTGTGAAGACCTTCGCCGTGGCCGGCGTCGTTGCGCTGGCGCTCGCCGGCTGCAGCAAGACCGAGTCGACGCCCAGCAGTTCGTCGAGCGCCTCCGCAACGGGCACAACGCAACTGAGCAACCCCCAGGCCCCGCCGGCGCGCGTGTACATCGACGTGACCATCGCGGGCGGCACCGCGACGCCGATCAACCAGCAGGTGCAGGCGAAGCTCGGCCAGCCGATCATCGTCCGCGTCAACAGTGACGCCGCCGACCAGCTGCACGTGCACTCGAGCCCCGAGCACACCTTCGACATCAAGCCGGAGAAGGGTCAGGAGTTCCAGTTCACGGTGGACGTGCCAGGCAAGGTCGACGTCGAGCTGCACCACTTGGACAAGACCGTCGCCACCATCACGGTGCAGTAAGCACTGTGCGTCCCGACGCCGTGACCTCGACCGTCCTGGCACACGGGCTCGGCGGGTCCAGTGATCTTCCGATCCCGCTGACCTACGCGCTGATCGGCGCCGCGTGGGCCTTGACCTTCACCTTCGCGGTGGTGGCACTGGCCTGGCGCAAGCCGCGGTTCGATCCGGAGGCGCCGGGACGGCCATTGCCGCGCTGGGTGACGACGGCCGTCGACGCGCCTGCGACGCGGTGGGCGGTCGCACTGCTGGCGCTGGCGTTCGCCGGGTGGGTCGCGGTGGCGTCCGTCGCCGGGCCGTCCGGGTCCGGCAACCCGTTGCCAGGCGTGTTCTACGTGCTGCTGTGGGTCGGAATCGTCGCGCTGTCAGTGCTTTTCGGCCCGGTGTGGCGGGTGCTGTCGCCGGTGCGGACCCTTGCCCGGTTGCTGCGGCTGAGCCGCGATGCGTATCCCGCGCAGCTCGGCTACTGGCCCGCGGCCGCCGGGCTGTTCGCGTTCGTCTGGCTCGAGTTGGCCAGCCCCGACCCGGGTTCTGTTGGCGCCGTGCGGATCTGGCTGCTGATCTACCTGTGCGTGACGCTGGCCGGGGCCGCGGCGTGTGGCACCCGCTGGTGCTCGCACGCCGACCCGTTCGAGGTGTACAGCGTGGTCGCCTCGCGGTGTGCCCCGGTGCGGCGCAACGCCGATGGCCAGATCGCCGTCGGCAATCCGTTCAATCACCTGCCCACGTTGCCGATCCGGCCTGGCACGGTGACGGTGCTCGCGGTGTTGCTGGGCTCGACGGCCTTCGACAGCTTCTCGGCGACGCCGACGTGGCGAGGGTTCGTCGAGACGCATGCGCACGGCGGGTGGCAGGTCACCGCGATGAAAACCGTTGGGCTGGCGGTGTTTGTCACGACGGTCGCGGTGTCGTTCAGCCTCGCCGCCCGCGCCACCGGCGGGGTGGACCGCGCACGGCGCCGGCAGCTGCCCGGATTGATGGCGCACTCCCTCATCCCGATCGTCATCGGCTATGTGTTCGCGCACTACCTGACCTATCTCGTCGAAAAGGGGCAGCAGACCGTCTTCCAGCTGTTGGGCCTGCACGACGCACACGTGTACTACCTGCTGTCGATGCACCCTTCGGTGCTGGCCACGACCAAGGTGCTGTTCGTGGTGGCCGGGCACATCGCGGGCGTCGTCGCCGCACACGACTGCGCGCTGCGCGTGCTGCCCAAGCGCCATCAGCTCACCGGTCAGCTGGCGATGATGCTGGTGATGGTCGGCTACACCTTCACGGGGCTGTACCTGCTGTTCGGCGGTTAGCTCGTCACGCCACCCCTTGACATTGCCGGGCTCGGCCTCAAAACTGAGGACATCTGTCCTCAGATGGAGGTTGTATGACAACCACAGTGCCCGCAGAACCGACACTCAAGCAGCTCCACGGCCGCGCGTTCGCGTCCCTGTACGACGAGATGGACTACCAGGTCGCCCGCATCGACGGCACCCTGCCGCCCGAGCTGACCGGCACGCTGTTCCGCATCGGGCCCGGCAAGTTCGAGGTCGGCGACACCGTGCTCAAGACCATGTTCGACGCCGACGGCATGGTGTCGCGGTTCGTACTCGACGGACAGTCCGTGCGTTTCACCAACCGCTACGTCCGCACCAAGCAGTACCGCGGCGGAGACGTGATGAGCCAACGCGGCATCACCACCAACGCCCCGACCCTGCGCGGCAATCTGCTCCCGCCGGCCAATACCGGCAACACCAACATGGCCACCATCTGCGGCGACCTCCTGGCCATGTGGGAGGGCGGGCCGCCGTACAAGATCGATCCGGACTCGCTGGACACGTTGGGCTACAAGCGCTTTGACGGCGACCGGCTGGGCTATCTCGGTTCCTTCTCCGCCCATCCCAAGTGGGATCCACACACCGGCGACGTCTACAACTTCGGCCTCGACCTGCTGCCGACGCCACGGCTGCGGTGCTTCAGGGTGGACCGCGCCGGCCGCAGCCACCAGATCAGCTCGCTGAAGTTGTGGGACATGGTGTGGAACCACGACTTCGCACTCACCGAGAACCACATGGTGTTCGTCCTGGATCCCTTGCGGCCCAACATCCCCACGTTGTTGCGCACCCGATCGCTGGCGAAAGCCCTGGAATACCAGACCCGCAACGGGTCGACGCGGTTCGCCCTGGTGCCGCGCGACGGGTCGAAGCCCCGCATCATCGAGCACGAGGCGCTGACGCACATCCACGTCACCAACGCATTCGAAGACGGTTCCGACACCGTGGTGGAGTTCTTCCGGTTCGAGGACTCGGACATCTTCGGCAAGCTCGGCAAGGCGTGGCAGGACCCGGCCGAGCCGACGGACCCTCGCGCACACCTGACCATTGACGAGTGGCCCCGCGGACACCTGTCGCGGTTCCGGATCAGCAAGTCCGGCCGGATCACCGAGACGGTGCTATCAGCCACGGCCCCAATGGAATTCCCGCAGTACGACTGGCGTCGCTCGACGCTGGAGCACAACGTCACCTACGCCTGCAAGGCCACCGAGGACGTGGGCCACTACAACGCGGTGACGCGCATCGGCCACCGCACCGGGGATCAGACCACGTTCGATTTCGGCCTGGCCCAGACAGGCGAGCCGTTGTTCGTCCCCCGCTCCCGCACCGCAGCCGAGGACGACGGCTGGCTGCTGGTGCTCAATCACGATCTGCGGAGCCACCGCTCACAGCTGGTGATCTTCGACGCCCGCACCATCGAGGACGGGCCGCTGGCCACCGCGCATCTCGAACACCATCTGCCGATCGGGTTCCACGGAACGTTCAGCCGCCGCATCGCCGGCTGAACGCTTACTTCGCGCGCCGGGCACCCGCGTGCCACGCCGCACCCGGTCGGCCGGTCGCTGCGATGTCGAATCAGTTTGTCGGACTGTCGCTTTCGCCGCCATCGCCCTCGGTGGGGTAGAGCTGGGGGTGCCAGTATTGGTTGGTGCGAGGTTGTCCGGTGTCCAGTAGGGGTGGTGGGGTCCAGTGGGGGCGGCCGTTTTTCATGGTGGTGGTCCAGCCGGTGGTGTCTTCGAGTCGGTTGTCGCCGCCACAGGCCAGGGCCATGGTAGTGACGTCGGTCTGACCGTCGCGTGTCCAGCCGGGGATGTGATGGGCCTGGCAGCCCGCGGCCGGGACAGTGCAGTCGGGGCGGGTGCAGCCCAAGTCCCGGGTGAACAGGGCCAGGCGTTGTCCGGTGGTGGCGGTGCGCCGCGCCCGCCCCAGATACAACGGCACATCACCATGGTTGTCGAACACCGTGAGATAGCAACTTGCCCCGGTGCGGGCAGCCAGGTTGAGCAGGTCCTTGACCGGCAGTGTGCTGCCGGTGTGCGTCAAGGCGACCCCGGCCCGGTCCTCGAGCTGCTCGAGCGTGCAGGTCGCCGCGATGGTGACCGGGAACCCGTTGTGTTCCCCCAAATCCCCGGAGAGCAGCAGCAGGCCGATGGTTTCCCAGGCGTCATGCTGACGCTGCGCCAGGGTGCGCCGGTCATTGTCGATCTGCTCCTGAGTCGGCGTTCCGGAGGTGCAGGGCACCGGGTCGGCGGGGTTGCACATGCCGGGCGCGGCGTATTTGACCATCAACGCTTCGTAGGTGGCCCGCGCTGTCGGGGTAAGGCGGCCGCGCAGCTCGCTGCTGCCGTCGGGGCGCTGCTTGGACAACACCAGCGCCCGGTCGCGAGCACAGTCCGGTTCCCGGTCATCGGGTGGCGGCCCGTCCTGATCCAACTCGTAGAGCTTGCGCCGGACCACCGACCGCAGCGCCTCGGGGGTGAGATTGCGGGCGGCGGCGACCAGCGCCTGCTCGCACTCGTCGAGGGTGGTCAGGTCGGCCCAGGTGGGCAGTTTGGTGAAGAACGATTCGATGACATCAACATGATCACCGTTGATCGCCCCCTCGGCGACCGCGGCGGCGACATGCGGCCGCAGCGGCTGCAACGGTTCCCCGGTCAACGACCACCGCGGCCCCAACAACTCGGCGTGCCGCACCCGGCGGCGGGATTCCTCCAGGCTGAGCCGGTCCCGGGTGCGCATCGCGTCTGCCCAGTTTTTCGCCCCGATGTCTTTCGCCGCGGTCTGGGCCGCCAGCGCGGCCTGGATGTGGTGATCGACCGCCGCCGCGGCACACGTCCACCGTTCCCGCTCCGATTGCAGCGCCAGGAGTTCGGGCACCGAGAGGGTGCTGTAGTCCAGGGATGCGGCCCGGCCCAGCACCGAGCCGAGGTCGCGGCAGACGGCCTCGGCAGTGTCCAGGTCGGTAACGGTCATATTCGAACACTAGTACGAACCACCGACAAAAATCGTCGACAGCGTGACGCTAATTACCTACCGTGATCAAAGAACCAAAGTGACCAAAGTTGTTGGGCGGAAGCGACCTCAGAACAACATGAACTGATCGCCGGCCGGCGTGCGGTCGACGAACTCTTCGACGTCCGAACCGCCGACGACGTGGCCCAGGAGCGCCATGAATTCGGCGTCGGAGACCAGCGGGACGCCGAGCTCCCTGGCCTGGTAGCCCTTGCCCTGAGCGGGCGCCGGGTCGTTGCAGATGACCAGCGAGGTATGGGCGTCGACGCTGTCGGAGTAGGACAGTCCGACGTGCACGATGCGCTCGATGACTTCTTCGTGCGTGCGCTGCATCTCGCCCGACAGCGCCACCCGCATGCCCTGCACCAACGGCTGGCCCGGGACGAACCGGCCGGGGTTGGCGTAGGCACACGGCAGTCGCGACGCCAGGACTTTCAGCGGCCGGAGTTCGTCGTGCGTGATGGCGCCGCTCGGCCAGCGCTTGCGGCCCACGTTGCGGATAGGTAGCCAGCGCCGGTGCTCGCGCGCCGCGGCCAGTGCCGGTTTGAGGATCTGGGCCAGCACCATGGCGTCGTCGAGGGCGTCGTGCGGACGGATCTGCGTCGCGCCGTAGTGCGTCGCGAGGGTCTCCAGCCGCAGGTTCTCGGTGCCCAGGTTGAGCCGGCGGGTCAGTTCGACGGTGCACATGACGCTGTCGACGGGCAGGACCGCGCCGACGCGCTCGCACTCGGCGGCCAGGAAGGCGTAGTCGAAACCGGCGTTGTGGGCGACCAGCGTGCGACCGGAAAGCACGGCGGCCAGGTCGCCGACGACCTCACCGAAGGTCGGCTGGCCCGCCAGCATCTCGGAGGTCAATCCGTGCACGTGCGTGGGGCCGGGATCGACTCCGGGATTCAGCAGGCTGCTGAACGAGTGCTCCACATTGCCGTCGTCTCCGAGGGCCAGCGCCGCGACGCTGATGACCCGGGCGTGGCCGGGGTCGAATCCCGATGTCTCGACGTCGACGACAGCCCAACCCGCGCCGGCCTCAGTGGCCGGTCGGCCCCAGCCGAGGTTGGTTTCGTCCACGTGGCAAGGATGGCACGGACCCCCGACAGATTTGGCGGGCAGCGCAGCGTGTCGCCGATCGGAGCCGGATCAGACCCGGACACGCAGACCGTCTGCGACCGTGGCCAGGTATGCCGCGAGCAGTCGGTCGATTTCTTCCGGACCGGACCGCAGCGCTCCCGGACGCCAGGACAGGGCCAGCAGACCGTTGAAGGTCGCCCAGAACATCGTCGCGAGGTCGTCGGGGTCGAGAGCGGGATTCACCAACCCGGCTTCGATACCGGTGCGCAGCACGGCCGCGAGTTTCGCGTTCTGGGTACGGGTCAGCTCGGCGATGCGGTCGACCGCGTCCGGGACGTCCGGCGGTTCGACGAGGATCTGGAATTCGTGCGGACGTTCGCGGGCAAAGCGGGCATACGCGTTGGCCGCCAGCATTATTCGCTCTTCCACCGTGCCGTCGGCCGCGTACGCCGCGTCCATGTAGGCCCGGTTCTCCTCCATCGCCTGCTCGGCGACTGCGGTGAGCAATGCGGCCCGCCCGCCGACGCGGTTGTAGACGGTCTGCAGTGCGACGTCGGCCCGCTCGGCGACGGCCTCGAGATTCAGCCCGTGCGCACCTTCGGTCGCGATGATCTCGCGGGCAGCGTCGACGACGGCGCGACGGTTGGCCTCGGCCCGTCGCTGCGTTCTGGTCATCCCGGGATCGGCCACGCCCAGAGTGTAACCGGTACCACTTTTGTAAATACTTACAATTTTGGGGTTACTTACATATCGTCGCTTCATGACCCGCACCGATGTGACTTTCCCGTCGGGCGACGCCACCTGCGCCGCCTGGCTGTACACGCCCAAAACCCCCGCCACCGGAAAGCGGCCGATCATCGTGATGGCCCACGGTCTCGGCGGCGTCAAGGAAATGCGCCTCGACGCCTTTGCCGAGCGCTTCACCGCCGCCGGCTACGCCTGCGTCGTCTTCGACTACCGGCACTTCGGCGCCAGCTCGGGCGAACCGCGCCAGCTGCTCGATATCGACAGGCAACTCGAAGACTGGCGCAGCGCCATCGCGTACGCCCACACCCTCGACGGCGTCGATCCCGACCGCGTCGTGGTCTGGGGAACCTCGTTCGGCGGCGGGCACGTGATCGTCACGGCCGCGCAGGACAAGCGGCTTGCCGCGGCAATCGCGCAGTGCCCGTTCACCGACGGCTTCGCGTCGTCGTTCGCCATCCCGCCGTCGACGTCGGCCAAGGTCACCGCCCTCGCGGTGCGCGACCAGATCGGCGCCCTCCTCGGCCGCGATCCCGTCATGGTTCCGACGTACGGACCGCCCGGGTCGACGGCGCTGATGACCTCACCCGATTCGGTCGCGGGGATCCAGAACCTCTTGCCACCGGACGCCGAAATCGAACGCGACGTCGCAGCGCGCTTCGCCCTGCAGATCGTGCGCCACTTCCCCGGCCGCCGGGCCCGCAACGTCACCTGCCCGATCTTCTTCGCCATCTGCGAGCAGGACGCCGTCGCCCCGCCGGGGCCGACCCGGAAGTACGCCGCGCAGGCACCCCGGGGCGAGATCAAGCTCTACGACACCGGCCATTTCGACATCTATGTCGGCGAGGAGTTCGAACGCAACGTCACCGACCAGCTCGACTTCCTGTCGCGCCACGTTCCGGCGGCCACATCGTGACCGGCGGCAACAAATCTGGATTGTGGGAGATGAACCCCTCGGCGAGGTGCTCGACGCTATCGTCACGGGCATGACCACGATCGACCCCGACGCCCCCGTCCTCGTCACCGGCGCCAGCGGGTATATCGGCAGCTGGATCGTCCGCTACCTCCTCGAAGCCGGGCATACCGTGCACGGCACGGTGCGCAACCCGCAGAAGCCGACGGGCCTCGAGCACCTGCACAAGCTGTCGGCCGACCATCCCGGCAAGCTCACGCTCTTCAAGGCGGATCTGCTCGACATCGGCAGCTTCGACGAGGCGATGGCCGGCTGCGAGCTCGTCATGCACACCGCGTCACCGTTCCTGCTGCAGGGCGTCACCGACGCGCAGGAGTCGCTCGTGCGCCCCGCGCTGGAAGGCACCCGCAACGTGCTGGATTCGGTCAACCGCACCGAGAGCGTCAAGCGCGTGGTGCTGACCAGCAGCGTGGTGGCGATCTACGGTGACGCCCGCGAATCCCGCGACGTCCCCGGCGGCGTCTTCACCGAGGACCAGTGGAACACCACCAGCAGTGTCGACCACCAGCCGTACTCGTATTCCAAGACCGTGGCCGAGCAGGAGGCCTGGAAGTACCAGAAGGCGCAGAACCGCTGGGATCTGGTCACCATCCACCCCGGCCTGGTGCTCGGACCCTCCCTGACCAGCGCCAGCGACTCGGCCAGCCTGGCCACCATGAAGCAGTTCGCCGACGGCACCATGCTGACCGGCGCACCGGAGCTGACCTCTGGCGTCGTGGACGTCCGCGATGTCGCCGACGCCCACGTGCGCGCCGGCTACACGCCCGACGCACACGACCGCTACCTGGTCAACGCCGCCTCGCTGAGCCTGCTGGAGATCGGCCAGATCCTGCGCGCCAAGTTCGGCGTGCTGTACCCGTTCCCATGGCTCAACGTCCCCAAGGTCGCCGTGAAGGCCGTCGCGCCGGTCATCGGGCTGACGCGCGAGTTCGTCGACACCAACGTCGGATACCCGCTGGTCTTCGACGCGAGCCGCAGCCAGAGCGAGCTCGGGCTGGTGTATCGGCCCATCGAGCAGACCGTCACCGATCACTTCCAGCAGATGCTCGACGACGGCATCGTGCGCAAGCGGCCGAGCATCCGGCTGCCGTAAGTGGGCACCCTCACACGTGTCGTCACATTTGCGGCGGCCCTCCTAGACTTCCGGGGATGATCACCGCACGAGGACGCGTCGCGCTCGGCGCGGGCGCAGCCGCCCGCTGGGCGTCGCGCGTGACGGGCCGCGGTGCCGGCGCCATGATCGGCGGGCTCGTCGCCATGAAGCTGGACCCCTCGATCCTGGGTCAGCTGGGCTCCGGACGGCGTTCGGTCGTCGTCACCGGAACCAACGGCAAGTCCACGACGACGCGGATGACGGCTGCGGCGCTCTCGACTCTCGGGCCGGTGGCGTCCAACATCGAGGGCGCCAACATGGACGCCGGGCTGATCGCCGCGTTGGCTGGGTCCCGTAAGGCGACACTGGCCGCCCTCGAAGTCGACGAGATGCACGTACCGCACGTTTCCGACGCGGTCGACCCGTCGGTGATCGTGTTGCTCAACCTGTCCCGTGACCAGCTGGACCGCGTCGGCGAGATCAACCACATCGAGCGCACCCTGCGGGCCGGACTGGCGCGCCACCCCAAGGCCGTCGTGGTGGCCAACTGCGACGACGTCCTGGTGACCTCGGCGGCGTACGACAGCCCCGACGTGGTCTGGGTCGCCGCCGGCGGCGGCTGGTCCAACGACTCGGTCAGCTGTCCGCGCAGCGGTGAGGTCATCGTCCGCGAGAACGGGCACTGGCATTCGACCGGCACCGACTTCTCACGCCCTCAGCCCCAGTGGTGGTACGACGAGACGAACATCTATGGGCCGGAAGGCTTTACCGCGCCCATGACGCTGGCCCTGCCCGGCACGGTGAACCGCGGCAACGCGACACAGGCCGTGGCCGCCGCGGTCGCGCTGGGCGCGTCGCCTGCCGCCGCGGTGGCCGCGGTGTCGACGGTCGACGAGGTCGCCGGCCGGTACCGGACCCTGCAGGTCGGTGAGCACAGCGTGCGCATGCTGCTGGCCAAGAATCCCGCCGGGTGGCAGGAGGCGCTGTCGATGGTCTCCAGTGATGTTGCGGGAGCGGTCATTTCGGTGAACGGCCAGGTTCCCGACGGCGAAGACCTGTCCTGGCTGTGGGACGTGAACTTCGAGCATTTCGTGGACTTCCCGGCACCCATCGTGTCGGCCGGCGAGCGCGGCACCGATCTCGCGGTGCGGCTCGGCTATGCGGGCGTCGAGCACACGCTGGTGCACGACACGCTGGCCGCCATCAAGTCCTGTCCGCCCGGGCACGTCGAGGTGATCGCGAACTACACCGCGTTCCTGCAGTTGAGTCGGGAGCTGGCATGACGGTTCAGATTGGCCTTGTCCTGCCCGACGTCATGGGCACCTACGGCGACGGCGGTAATGCCGTCGTCCTGCGACAGCGTTTGCGGCTCAGGGGAATTGACGCCGAGATCGTCGAGATCACCCTTGACGACCCGGTGCCGGATTCGATGGACCTCTACACACTCGGCGGCGCCGAGGACTACGCGCAGCGGCTCGCGACGCGCCACCTGCTGCAGTACCCCGGTCTGCAGCGCGCTGCCGAACGTGGCGCCCCGGTGCTGGCCATCTGCGCCGCCATCCAGGTACTCGGGCACTGGTACGAAACGTCGTCGGGCGAGCGCGTCGACGGCGTCGGCCTGCTCGACGTCACGACGTCGCCGCAGCCCGAGCGCACCATCGGTGAGGTGACGTCGACACCCGTGATCGAGGGCCTCACCCAGAAGCTCACGGGCTTCGAAAACCACCGTGGTGGAACCGATCTCGGCCCGCTGGCCAAGCCATTGGCGCGTGTCGAGAAGGGGGCCGGCAACCGTGCGGGCTCCGGATACGACGGCGTCGTGCAGGGCAGCGTGGTCGCGACCTACCTGCACGGACCGTGCCTGGCCCGGAACCCGGAGCTGGCAGACCATCTGCTGTCACAGGTCGTCGGTGACCTGCCGCCGCTGGAACTGCCCGAGGTCGACCTGCTCCGCACCGAGCGCCTCGCCGCACCGCGCCGGGCCTAGGACAGCAACCCCGTCCCCTGCGCGATGAACGCCAGTCCGACGAGCGTCACGATCGCCACCACGATCTGCTGCCGGTAGCCGCCGACCCTGTCGTGCACTTTCCGCAGTGCCGCTTGGGTTTTCACCGGGGAGACGACGTTGCAGAGCAGCACCACTTCCACGACGGCGAGGCTCACCACGATGAAAACCAGTGCGACGCCGATCTGCGTGCCGATGGCGGCGCCGGATGCCAGGATCGTCGTCAGGGCGAACAGCACCAGCGACGGGTTGGGGCCGGCCCAGAAGCCGATCACCGCGGCGACCCACAGCGCCCCGCTCTCCCAGGCCCGTTGCGCCCGTCCCAGCAATCCGCCCCGTGGCGGCGCGTCGGGGTCGCGCTGCAACAGTTTCGAGATGGGTGAGGCGTCCGTGTCCGGCGCGCGCCGGCGCGTCACCATCCGCATGGCCGTCACCGCCGCGATGACCAGCAGCAGCACGCCGACGAACACCTGGACATGCCGCATGGTCGCGCTCGCGGTGGTGCGGGGATTGGCCAGATCGTGCACCCACGCCAGATCGGTGAAATGCAGCGCCAGCAGCGGGAGCAACAGCAGCATGACGCTCGCGGTCACACATCCGACCCAGTACACCAGCAGGTTCTGCGCCGGCCGTGGCCGGGAGATCAGCAGCAGGTTGACCCCGAGACGTACCGGATCGAACGCGATCGGCAGCGCCAGCACCGCCACAGAACCCCACATTGCCGCCAACTTACCGGTCGCGGCGCGAAGCTAGCTGGGCCGCAGCACCGGTATCAGCGCATCGATCACCGAGCTGTCCTCGATGGTCGACGGCACGACGTAGTCGGTGCCTTCGGCGATCTGCCGCATGGTCTTTCGCAGAATCTTCCCCGACCGGGTCTTGGGCAGCGCGCCCACGACCGTGACGTCGCGGAAAGTGGCGACAGCGCCGATCTGGTCCCGCACCATCGCCGCGAGTTCCTGTTGCAGCACCGCGCCGTCGACGTCCGCACCGGCCTTCAGCACGACATAACCGCTGGGCCGCTGCCCTTTGAGGTCGTCGTGGATGCCGATGACGGCGCACTCCGCGACAGCCCGGTGGCCGGCGATGACGGCTTCGATGCTTCCGGTCGAAAGCCGGTGGCCCGCAACGTTGATGACGTCGTCGGTGCGGCCCAGCACGGTCAGGTAGCCGTCGTCGTCGACGTAGCCGAAGTCACCCGTCAAGTAGTAGCCCGGGAACGCCGACAGGTACGACTGCACGAAGCCCTTGTCGTTCTGCCACAGCCCGGCGAGGGTGCCCGGCGGCAACGGCAGTTTGATGACGATGTTGCCTTCGACGCCGGGCGCGACCGGATTACCCGACGCATCGACGATGCTGACGCGGTAGCCCGGTACCGGGACGGTCGGTGAGCCGGCTTTGATGGGCATGGGTTCGAGGCCGCGCAGGTTCGCGCAGATGGCCCAGCCGGTTTCGGTCTGCCACCAGTGGTCGACGACGGGGCAGTGCAACTTCTCCGATGCCCATTCGTAGGTGTCGGGGTCCAGCCGTTCCCCGGCGACGAACAGTGTGCGCAGCGTCGAAATGTCATGTCCGGCAAGCATCGACGCGTCGGGATCGGCTTTGCGGATGGCGCGCAGCGCGGTCGGCGCGGTGAACAGCGCCTCCACCCCGTGCTGTTCGATGACCCGCCAGAACGCGCCGGCGTCGGGGGTGCCGACGGGCTTGCCTTCGTAGAGCACCGTGGTGGCGCCGGCGATCAGCGGCCCGTACACGATGTACGAGCTGCCGACGACCCACCCGATGTCCGAGGCGGTCCACATCACCTGGCCCGCGCTGATGTCGTAGACGTTCTTCATCGACCAGGCCAGCGCGACGGCGTGCCCACCGTTGTCGCGCACGACGCCCTTGGGCCGGCCGGTCGTCCCGGAGGTGTAGAGGATGTAGAGCGGGTCGGTGGCGGCCACCGGCACCGGAGCTACTGGCTCGGCGCCGGCCACCAGCTCGTCCCAGTCGAGGTAGCCCGGGTAGTCGGTGGCCTCGCCCGCGATCTCCCCGCGGTTCTTGACGATCACCGTGGCCGGCGCGGCGTCGGTCAGTGTCAGCGCCTTGGCGACGACGGGCAGGTATTCGACGGTGCGTCCCGGTTCCAGACCACCGGAGGCCGTGAGCAGGGCCACCGGCTGCGCATCGTCGATGCGCGCGGCGAGTTCGTTGGCGGCGAACCCGCCGAAGACCACCGAATGCACGGCGCCGATGCGGGCGCACGCGAGCATCGCGACGACGGCTTCGGGGATCATCGGCATGTAGATCACGACGCGGTCGCCCTTGGTGACGCCTTGTGCGGCAAGCACTCCGGCGAAGCGCGCCACGCGGTCGAGCAGGTCGGCATACGTGAAGGACTGCTGCACGCCGACCATCGCCGAGTCGTAGATCAGCGCGGTGCGGTCGCCGTTGCCGGCCTCGACGTGCCGGTCGAGGGCGTTGTAGCAGGTGTTGAGCTGCCCGTCGGGGAACCAGCGGTAGTGCGGCGCCGCCGAGTCGTCGAGCGCGCGGGTCGGCGCGACGGTCCAGTCGATGGCCTGCGCGGCCGTCAGCCAGAAGTCGTCGGGCCGCTCGGCGGCAGCCTCGAACGCCTCACGATAAGCACTCACGCGAGCTCCTTGACGACGGCAGAGAACACCGTCATGAACCAGTCGAGGTCCGACATCGAGAACACCAGAGGGGGTCGCACTTTGAGGATGTTGCCATGTCCGCCGCACACAGAGATCAGAACGCGGTTATCGCGCATCATGTCGACGATGCGCTGCGCTGTGCCCCTGTCGTGTTCCTTGGTGTCGGGGTCGGTGACGATCTCGATTCCGGTGTACAGGCCCGTGCCGCGGATGTCGCCGAGCAGCGGGTACTCCTTGGCGAGGACGCGGAGTTCGGCCCGCCACTGATCGCCCACGGCGACGGCATGTTCGGCGAGCCCGTCGCCGACGATGACGTCGAGGACGGCCTGCGCCGCGGCCATCGACACCGGGTTGCCGCCAAAGGTGTTGAAGTACGGGGTTTCCCGCGCGAAGACGTCGAGAATATCCGGGCGGGCGGCCATCGCGGCGACGGGAATGCCGTTGCCCATGGGCTTGCCCATCGTCACCAGGTCGGGCACCACGCCGTGCCGCTGGAATCCCCACATGGCCTCACCGGTCCGCGAGAACCCCGGCTGCACCTCGTCGGCGATGAACACGCCACCGGCGCGGTGGACGACCTCGACGGCCGGCCCCAGCACCGAGGGGTCCACATAGATGCCGTCGGAGGAGAAGATCGAATCCAGCAGCAGCGCACTGAACTTGTGGCCGTGCCGCTCGAGATCGGCGATCGCGGCGCTGATCTGGTCGGCGAACCAGGTGCCGAGAACGGCCGGATCGATGCGGTAGGAGTCCGGGGCCGGCACCGTACGGACATTGGTGCCCAGTGGCACTCCGACGCCCAGCGACGGCGACATCGCCGAGATCAGCGCGCTGTTGCCGTGGTAGGCCTCCTCGGTGACGATGACCCCGGTGCCGCCGCTGTACTGTTCGGCGACCCGCACGGCCAGGTCGTTGGCCTCGGATCCCGTGCAGGTGTACATGATCGACGAGATCTCGGCCGGGAACGTCGCCAGCAGCTGCTCGGAGTAGTCGAGGATGCCGCCGTGCAGATAGCGGGTGTGGGTGTTGAGTTCTGACATCTGCCGGGTCACGGCCTCGATGACCCGCGGGTTGCAGTGCCCGACGCTGGCGACGTTGTTGTACGCGTCGAGGTACTTGTTGCCGTCGGCGTCGTAGAGGTGCGCCCCGGAACCTTTGACCAGGTGGACGGGCCGGTTGTAGAAGAGCCGGTACGACGGACCCAGCGTCGATCGCCGCTTCTCGACCATGGCATCGGTGGTGGGGTCGAGTTCTTCCCCGCCGGTGTAGCTGTTGGAGTCCATGATTGTTGAGAAAGCCATGTTCGTTGTCCTTGCGGTAGAAAGCGATCGGCGCTGGGTCGGGTCGTTACGTCAGCGTTCTTCGTCGAGTACAACGCGCCCCAATCGGTCGTAGCGCTGCGGGGACCGGGCTCGAAGTACCAGGGCGACCACGATTCCGGCGATGGCGGCACCACCGACCACCCAGGGAATCGACGCGAAGACGATGTCGTCCTTGGCCGTACCTGCCGCGAACGAGGCGTTCTTGATCAGCAGGTAGATGACGTACAGCATGCCGATGCCGCCGAGGCCCGGCGCGACCAAGGTGCGGAACCAGTGCGCGGTCTCCGGATGTTGCTTGCGCACATGGAAGTACGAGACGACCGAGAACGCCGCCATCGCCTGCACGATGAGAATGGCGGAGGTGCCCAGCAGCGCGGCAAGGCCGTAGAGCCCGCTGTAAGGATCGCGACCGGAGACCGCGAACCACAGCACGATCACCAGGGTGATGGCCGTCTGCACGAAGCCCGCGATGTGCGGGGATCCGTGGGTGTGGTGGGTACGGCCAATGGTTTTCGCGGTTCTGGGCAGGATGTCTTCGCGGCCGAGCGCGTAGATGTAGCGGGCAGCGCAGTTGTGGAAGGCCATGCCGCACGCGTACGAGCCGGTGGTGAGCAGGATCTGGAACATGGTCACGGCCCAGCCGCCGAGGTGCTCGCGCACCGGAGTGAAGAAGATTTCCCCGGCGGTGTTCGTATCCTGCGCCAGCGCAATGGATTTGCTGGGTCCGGTGCCCACGATCGCCAGCCACGACACCACGATGTAGAACGCTCCGATGCCGAGCACCGACGACATGATCGCGACGGGGATGATCTTCTTGGGGTTCTTGGACTCTTCGCCGTACATGGCACTGGACTCGAATCCGACCCAGGACCAGAAGGCGAAGAACAGGCCGATTCCGGCGGAGCCGACGACGGCCATGGTGCCCGCGCCGTTGACGTTCGGGACGACGGCGTCGAGCCCCTTCAGCCCGTTGATCGGGTTGAGTGATGACAGCGACCAGCCTTCCGGGCCACCGCCGCTGACGACGACGGAGCCGGCCATCAGCGTCAACATCACGATCTCGGTGATCAGCAGTCCGCCAAGCACTTTCGCGGCCAAGTTGACATCGAAGTAGGTGAGCACCGCATTGGCGACGATCATCACAACGGCGAACAGCAGCCACGGCAGGTGCACGTTGAACAGTGATGCGAACAGATCCCGCGAGAAGAACGAGAAGATGCCGACCAGGGACGCCTCGAAAACCACGTACGCCAGGACCGTCAGGAAGCCGGCCGACAGACCGAGCACCCGCCCGAGTCCGTGCGAGATGTAGCCGTAGAACGCCCCCGTCGCGGTGATGTGCTTCGACATCGCCGCATATCCGACCGCGAAGAGGCCGAGCACGATCGTCGCAATCAGGTACCCGGCGGGGGCGGCCGCACCGTTACCGGACCCGACGGCGATCGGGACGTTGCCGACCATCGCGGTGATCGGGGCGGCGGTGGCCACCGCCATGAACAGCACGCCGATCAAGCCGACGGCGTTGGGTTTGAGGCGCTGCACGCCGGGGCCGCTGTCGGGCGGCGCCGATGTCACCGGGGCAGTTCGTGGGTGGTCGTCGATTTCACTCATGGGTGCTAACCGATCCGATCTGATGGGAGATGGGTCCGGGCCACGCTGGCCGGTTTTGGGTTTATTTGGTCTGCTCCGTCGAGCGGTACTTCAGCTATCCGATGGACCAATGGACCCCCACGCCATCGGCACAGGGCTATTGGTACCAGACCGCTCCGACGCGGTCAATACCCGCATTACCTGCATAGTTCCTGTGGAACCTACCGAAATTGTGCCATATTTCCGGCCCGTAAAACCATCGTTACCAATTTTCGGTTTTGGTTCACTTTCGAGCCAAAGTGCGCTACAACTGACCAGACCAAATAGTGACCGTGCCCACACCGCCAGTTCAGGAGAGCCACAATGAGCGACATGGCCGCCACCGACTACGAACGCTTCGCGCACGCCGCGCTGCCCCACTATGGACTCGATTCGGCGACTGTGACGCTGCTGAGCTACTCGGAGAACGGCACCTTCCTGGTGGAATCGGAGACCGGGCGCCAGGTCCTGCGCGTGCACCGGCCGGGTTACCACTCGCTTGCCGCCATCGAATCCGAGCTCGACTGGATGGAGAGCCTGCGCCGCGACTCCGCCATCGCGACGCCGCAGGTGATACCCGCCCCCGACGGCCGGCGTGTCGTCGAAGTCCGGATCGGCAACGAGACTCGGCTCGTCGACCTGTTCACCTTCGTGGAAGGCACCATCGCCGAGGATGACGCCTCCGACATCAGCTTCAGTGAGTTGGGCGCCATCACCGCGACGCTGCACGAGCACGTCCAGCGCTGGCAGCGGCCGGAGACCTTCACCCGCTTTCGGTGGGATCTCGACGCGATGCTGGGTCCGGATGGCCGGTGGGGCGACTGGCGTGACGCGCCGGCGCTCAGCGCCGCGGACGCCGCCGTCATCGCCGAGGCCGAACGTAAGGTCATCCATCGTCTCACCAATTACGGTATGGGCCCCGAGCGCTTCGGGCTCGTCCACGCCGACCTGCGCATGTCGAACCTGATGGTGGCGGGCGGGAAGATCACTGTCATCGACTTCGACGATTGCGGCTGGTCGTGGTACCTCGCCGACCTCGGTGCCGTGGTGTCGTTCGTCGAGGACACCCCCGACGCCGCCCGCATCATCGACGAATGGCTCGCGGGCTACCGCAGCGTCCGCGACATCCCCGCTGCCGACCTCGCCGAGATCCCCACGTTCGTCATGCTGCGCCGCCTGATGCTCACGGCGTGGATCGGCAGCCATCCCGAATCCGGACCGGCACAGACGCTCGGGCACCGATACGCCTCTGGCACTGCACAATTGGCCCAGGCCTATCTCACCGACCCGTCGTGGTTCCGCGTGGCTGTGCCCGCGGCCGCTCCCACCCTCTCCCACTGACAGGAAACACAAACACCATGTTCGATCTCGCCAACAAGAACGTCATCGTCACCGGCGCCACCAAAGGCATCGGCTATGGCATCGCCGCGGTGTTCGCCACCGCGGGCGCCAACGTCGCCGTGGCGGCCCGCTCGCTGCACGACCTCGACACCGCCGTCGCCGGCCTCGACGGCTTGGGCTCCGGCAAGATCATCGGCGTCGCGGTCGATGTGGCCGATCCGCGATCCTGCCGGGCGATGGCCGATGCCGCCGTCGACGCCTTCGGCGGCATCGACGTGCTGTGCGCCAACGCCGGCATCTTCCCCGAGGCACCGCTGGCCACCATGACGCCCGACGATCTCGCCACCGTGCTCGACGTCAACGTCAAGGGCACCGTCTACAGCGTGCAGGCCTGTCTCGATGCGCTGACCCGCAGCGGCGCCGGCCGCGTCATCCTCACCTCGTCCATCACCGGTCCGGTGACGGGTTTCCCCGGCTGGTCGCACTACGGCGCGTCGAAGGCCGCGCAGCTGGGCTTCATGCGCACCGCCGCAATCGAACTCGCGCCGAAACACATCACCGTCAACGCCATCTTGCCGGGCAACATCCTCACCGAGGGATTGCAGGAGATGGGCGAGGACTACATCGCCGGCATGGCCCGCTCCATCCCCGCCGGGACGTTGGGCACGCCGGAAGACATCGGCCACCTCGCCGCGTTCCTGGCAAGCGACGAGGCCCGCTACCTCACCGGCCAGTCCATCGTCGTCGACGGCGGGCAAATCCTGCCGGAATCGCTGGACGCCGTCGCCGGGTGACAGCCGGTCGGTACGGTGAACGACATGGACGAGTCCGAGGGTGGCCCGGTAGCCGAGGATGTGCGGCGCCGCATCGTCGCGATGCTCGACGCCGGCACCCTGCGACCGGGTGACCGTCTGGGCTCCGAACGCGAGATGGCCGAGCAGTTCTCCGTCTCCCGCGCGACGCTGCGCAGCGCCCTGGTGCCGCTGAGCCGCGCCGGGATCCTGGAGCGGCGCAGTGGCCGCGCGGGCGGCACGTTCATCAAGACGGTGCTCGTGGAACGCAACGTCGCCGAACTGTCGGGCCTGCCGAACCGGCTGAAGCAGGGCGGTCATTCCACGACCCGCAGCCGGGTGTTGTCGACGGCCCTGCGCGGCGCCACGGCCATCGAGGCGCAACGCCTGGGCATCGAACCCGATACCGAACTCGTTGTCGTGCAACGCCTGCGCTACGCCGACGGTTTCCCGCTGTCGGTCGACTGCGCGCACTTCCCCGCCGACCTCGTGCCGGACCTGCTGGAGCAACCGCTCGGCGGGTCGCTCTACGACATCCTGGCCGTCCGCTACGACCTGCGGCCGGTGACGTCGGTCGAGAGCATCGAGGTCGTCAGCGCCAACCCGCGCGAAGCGTCCTGGCTCGAAATCCCCACGCGCACTCCCCTGCTGGCGATGACGCGCGTCGCCTCCGATGCCGGCGGCCGGCCGTTCGAGTACTCCGAAGACCTGTTCCGCGCGGACCGGGTGCGGCTCGTCGCCAAGACCTCCGCGCTCGCCGAGCGCGAGACCCTCGGCACCGACGGCCGCGTCGAGCTCACCGTCACAGCGTAGCTTTCCCACCGAGCGCGCCGAGAATGCCCAGGGATTCCCACTAGCTCCAGCTCATTTGGGCTGCGGCACAAGTGAAAACAAGTCGTCCGCACCGCGGCCCAGCAGCGTGGTGTTGACCCTCCATACTTCCCGCACAGTCACGTCTGGGGAGCTTGTGCCTGGCATGGCCCACGCGGTTTCACATGTCGCCATATCCATGCCATAGGCGACCGGTGACGGCTCGCCCGTCAGGATGGCGATCGCGCCATCAGAGCCGATGTAGCTGGTGGACAGGCCTTCAGCATCGCAGGCCTTTCCCTTGGCGCCTGTTCGCAGGTCGAATTGCTGCCAACTTCGAAGCCGCTTGTCGGAGGCGACGTACAGGGTCGTACCGATGAGCCGTGCGTAGAGCCGTAACGTGGGCTTGGGGATTTCGAGCAGTTGCCGCCCACTCATCGTGACGACTCGAAGCTGCGACTCGTCCTCCACGATCGGCACGTCGGGCGAGGTATTCACAAGGCCCCCGGCCATCTGCGCCGATAACCGGCCGTATTCATCAAGCAGCGCAACGCGTTCCGTGCCGTCTTGATCGTGATAGCTGAACCCGAACCCACCGGCGTAGACGATGGCACTTCCGACTGATGCGTCACGCCCCGCTGAAGGCTTCACCGAGACGCCGTCGGCAACCGAGAAAACGATGTCCGGCGCCTTGAAAACACCTTGCGATGCAAACTTCATCGGCTGAAGGTCCGAATTGGGTCCCGCAGAATCCCCGAGCAGACCATCGCCCGGGACAAACCATGTGAGCTCGGCATGCGGGCCAACCCCATGAACACCACTGTCCGGCACCGCGGCAACCACGTAGTCACCTACCTGGCTCAAGCGTGGTTCGGGACCTGATCCGTACGCTCGCAATTCAGTCGGGCCGTCGAACATCACGGCCCCAGTCTCGGTGTTGACGACCCACGCCCGCCGCGGCTGTCCCGAAGCGTCCCATACGCACAACAACATCGCCGGCCCATTCACGAAACAGCGAGTACTGGCCGCGCGTGCGTTGGGGCCTAGCCGAACCGGAGCGAACAGCCGGTGACCATCCGCCACGTTGACCCCGACAACTCGCCACCCATCGCCCGAGGCACCTAGTAAGAATCCACGGTCCCCCACATTGCCGGCCGGATGGATCATCGAATCTGCCGGCAGCCCCAGCTCGGCTGCCGTCACATGCCAGCCGAACACCGGTTGCTTCCGCATCGACTGAGATAGCAACAACTGTTTGGGCAACCCCAACTGCTCTGCGGTAGCCATCGGTGGCGCAGACTGTGGCCTGCCGTCGACCGGTCGCTGGACGACGATCACGGCAGCAACCAAAGCCAGCGCACCACCCACCAGCCACCACTTGCGAAGCCCGCCTCGACGGATCATTCGACCTCGAAGTCCTGCGCCCGCAGCCGTTCGATCGCCCGGCCATTGGCCAGCTCACCGCGGTTCTCCGGATACAGCCAGTAATGCCGGATAGCCCAGTAGAGCGCAGCTCCATTCGCCTGGTAGGTAGGCAAGCTGTTGATGGTCTGCGCTTCACCATCTGTCATCACCATCACCGCCGGACAGCTCACGGCCTTGCCCTTAGGCGCCTGGTCAATGACATCCATCACGTCGTCCCACGCTCCACTGGCGGTCGTGGTTACGGAGTTTGAGACCTCAAACCCTTCCGGGGACAGTTTCAGATATCCCCAACCGTTCGACCTGCCTCGCAGGAGAAGGTAGGACAACCAACACACCAGTCCGGCAACAATAATGGGGTAATAGATTTGCCTGGCCCCACCGATTCCGATTGCGAGCCGCCCGCTAGGAACGTAGCAAACAAAAGAAATTCCACTAACTATTGCACTGACAATCGATAGCTCCAGGAACCGGGTCTTTGCGCGTGGCGGACGAAAATATGTGCCGTCGGCTTCACTGGTTGCCTGAGGAACAACGCGACCCAGCCGAACCTGTAGTGCCAAAACAAGCAGAAACAGAAAACACAGTAGTAGTCCGACAGCGAACACAGAGGTTAGATAGTCACGACGGCCAACTAGATAGAGAACCCAGATGAGGCAAAGTGCAACGAGAACCGCAAAAACCGAGATAGAAAAATTCGCGGCCACTCTTGGATTTTTCCAGTGCTCGGGCATCTGTAGTTCTATTTCGGGCAAAATGCACCACCAACCTGATTTCCTATCCACTCCATCCCCTTGCCCCCGCCGAACGCACCCCCGACCGCAAACACTGGCACTGTAAATGCCGCCACCTCGGGCCCAAACGGCGCACCGACTACGGCACCAAGCTTTGCACCGCCCCAGCCTCCGGCGTAGTCGCCACCAACCCCGAAAACTCCAGAGATGCCTGCGACACAGGCCTCATGCGGAGTCGGCGCAGCGGCAAACTTGTACATTGTTGTCAATAGTCCCAGAGCCGGCCCGCCGTATCTGGCAGCCTTGCCGATGTCCTTGACGGAGTCCGGGGTCAGCCCCGGCAGGCTGCCGCCGCCGCCCACGTGTGCATCGAGGCCGGTGAGCGCCCCGCCGACCACCGTCGGCGCGTCGCTCGTAAAGAACGGATTGTCGGGCGGCAACGCTCCGTGCCGCCCATCCGGCATTGTCCAACCCGCTGTTCGGTGTCCGTCCGGGGTCTCGGTGGCGAGGAAGAATGCACCGTTGTTCCCGAAATCCATCTGCGTGTATTTCACCTTTGTTCCAGGGTCAACCCAGGACGCCGTGTGACAAAGCAAATTGCCGTTCTTGTCGAACCAATTTGACCCAACATGTTCCATTTTCTTCGTATTATTGAAGTCATACGTCGTGATGACTTTCTTGCCGCCGTCCGCCATTGTCAGCGTGGTGACGTGATTTCCGTCCTTGTCAGTCGATTCGGCCGTGGCAATTCTGATAGTCGCCATATCTTCGCCACGGACGATGCCTTGCCGCATCAATCCGTCCATGGTGAGCGGGTTTGGAACCTCGTCCGCCGGTTGCACCGGCCCGGTCGTCGGGAACCCCGAGCCGATGTCACTCGGCACGGGCAGCGCGAAGCCAAAATTCTTCGCAGCAGCCTGCACCGCGGCAGCCGTCCCACTATCGGCGCCACCGACGGCAACCAGCAGCCGGTTGACTTCTACCTGCTCCACTTCCGCTCGACGCTGGAGCGCGGCGGCCTTCTCCTCTGACATCTCGGCGGGTTTGATCAGCACCACCCACTGATCGCTGACGTGAAGTTCGGTCCGATCGATCGCGTCGGCTTTGTTGATGAGCGCGGCCCTCGCATTGCCAATATCTGACGCGCCCTTGGCGAGTGCCGATTTCACCGAGCTCGTGTACTTCGCGAAATCATCAGAGGCTCTCGTCGCCCGGCCGAACATCGCGGTCGCTGCGTCATGGGCGGAGCCCGACCAGGCGCTCGCCTCAGGCATCCGCCTGATCTGGTCGTCGAGAGATCGAACGGCTGACGCGATATCGTCGCCGCTCTTTCCCAGTGCACTCCCCGCCGAGATGAGGGAATCTGGCGACCATTTCTCCAACCGGGGTCTCGATGGCAACATCGGTCAGAACAGCCCTTTGAACGCCCCGGCGAGGTCGCTGTCGGTCACCTCGTACTTGTCACCGGCCCCGCGAACCGCCGCCCCCATACGCGTGATGCTGCTTGCGATCTTCTCAGCCTCGGCGGCGATATGGGCTCCGACAACGCGGCACGCCCATTGCGTAGTGGAACCAGGTAGCCCGTCTCCAGCGCCACTCGCCTTACTCCCCATGTCCGCGGCACGGATCGCATTGGACGCAATACCCACTTGGTCTGCGAACGCCCGCAAAATCTCAGGGTCAACCAGCATTCGAGTCCTCCCCCACCCTCGCGTTCAAAGATAGCGCGCAGATAGCAGGCGAACCGTCAGCAATATCAGAATTGACCGATCTCGACCGAATGCCGCGACTTGACCGATCCGTGGCGCCCGTTGAGTAGATTGCCTGCTAGCCGGGGATTCACCCGAACAGGTCGACGGCCGCGGCGATGTGGGCCGCGGCATCGCCTACGATCGCTTCACCGTGGCCGAATCCCGCGATGCCCGCGCCCGTCGCGGCGAGCGTGGTGACCGCCTGGACCGCGGCGGGCCGGTCGGTGTTGAAGACGCCCACCGCCACTTGACCATTCACCTCGGCAACGGCGTCACCGGTCAGGATGGCATCATCGTCCGGGAGATACAGCGCGATGCTGCCCGGGGTGTGTCCCGGGACGGCGATGACGCGGGCGCCGCCACCGAAGTCGAGGACGTCGCCGTCGGTCACGGTGCGGTCGACGCGACAGGCCGGACCGTGCGGTGCGGCGTCGAAATCCGGCCGCAGCGTTCGCTCGGCGTCGGTCAGCACCGGTATCGGACCGGCGTCGTCACCCGTGATGTACGACGAATCAGGCTCTCCGGCAACGACTTCAGCGCCTGACCAGCCGGCGATCTCGGCGGCGGCTCCGCAGTGGTCCTCGTGAAAGTGCGTCAGCACAATACGTTTCACGTCGGCGGGCCGGCGCTGCAGCGCGGCGAGGGCGTCGGCGATCAGCGCGGCACTGTCGGGCCAGCCGGTGTCGATGAGCGTCACGCCGTCGGCGTCGAGGCGCAGGTAGCAGTTGAGCAGATGTGCCCGCTCGCCTGGGATCCGCAGTCGGTACAACGTGGGCGTCAGCGCGAGCAGATCGGCCATGCCCCCACGCTAGCTCAGGGCGGGCGCCGGGTTCCGCTTGGCTCGCGACGGCCACCAGTTGTACTTGCCGACCAGCACGGCCAGCGCCGGCACGGTGACGGTGCGGACGATCAGGGTGTCGATCAGCAGGCCCACGCCGATGATGAAGCCGCCCTGCACCATTGAGCCGATGCTGCTGAACAGCATGGCGAACATGGGCGCGGCGAAGATCATTCCGGCCGAGGTGATAACGCTGCCGGTGCTGCGCACGGTGCGGATGACGCCCGAGCGGATGCCGTTCGGGGATTCGTCGCGGATCCGGGAGATCAGCAGCATGTTGTAGTCGGCGCCAACTGCCACCAGCACGATGAATGCCATGCCCGGGGTGCTCGCCGCCATCGGCTGGCCGCCAAGGATCTGCAGCACGATGACGCCGATGCCGAGCGATGACAGGCACGAGAGGATCACGGTGCCAACGAGATACAGCGGCGCGACGACGGCCCGCAGCAACAGCACCAGGATCAGGAAGACCACGATGACGGTCATCAGCACGATGTACCGCAGGTCCTTGTTGAAGTAGTCGCGCAGTTCCGCGTAGTACGGCGTCATGCCCGACATCGCGATCTTGGCGTCGGCCAGCGACGTATTGGCTTGTGCGCCTTGCGCGGCGGCGAGGATCGCCTTGACTTGGTCCATGGCCTTGGTGTCGTACGGGTTGAGCTTGGACTCGACGAGGTACCGCGCCGAATGCCCGTCGGGCGACATGAAAACCCGCGCCAGGTCCTTGAATTTGTCGTTGCCCAGGATTTCCGGCGAGATGTAGAAGCCCGCGGCGCCCGGCTCGGACGCGTGCAGCTTCATCGCCAGCAGGAATGCCGACGCGTGCGAGAGGCCTTCGCCGAGTTGCTTGGTCTGGTCGTCGAGGACACGCAGTCCCTCCGCGATCTTGCGGCTGCCCTCGGCCAGGGCGTTGGCGCCCTCCTGCAGGGCGGCCATGTTCTGCTTCATGCCGCCCGAACCACCGGCCGCACCACTGCCGCCGGCCCCGCCAAGGGAGCGAAGGGCTTTGGCCGCCGAGTCCAGCGAAGGCTGCATCTTGTGCAGCCCGTCCGAGAGCCGCTGCAGCTGGTCACGCTGTCCTGTGCAATCCGGGTCCGCATCACAGCCGGGGTTGTCCTTGCGCTGCTGCAGCAGCGCATCGGCCATGGCGACCATGTCCTGGAAGTTCTGGGTGCCCGACCGCGGCGGGATGTTCGGCACGTCGCCGGAATTGCGTACGGCATCCATCTGCCGCTGTGCGTCCTGGAACTCCTGCGAGCTTTCCAGCTGGTCCTTGATGCTGGCCATGCTCTTGTTCAGGTTGTCGAGCACGCCCATGGTCTTGGTCAGCTGGGTACGTACGGTCGCCAGGCTGTCGGCGAGCTTGCCGGCCCCGCCGACCAGCGCCTGCCGCTGGTCGACGCTGCCATTGATCTTGTTGGTGGCCTCGGCGAGTTTGTTGCCGATCTCGCCGGCCTGGAAACTCAGCGTCGCCTGCTCCAGCGGGGCACCGGTGGGCCGGGTGACGCCGCGGACGGCGGCGATGTCGGGCAGCTGCGCGACCCGTTGCGCCATCTGCTCGAGGTCGGCGAGCCCCTTGGTCGTCCGCAGGTCGTGCGGCGACTGGACGAAAAGGTATTGCGGCGCCGTCACACTCGCCGGGAAATGCCGCTCGATGGCGGCCATGCCGATGTTGCTCTCGGCGGACGCCGGCAGTGCGGTGCGGGCGTCGTAGCTGGTGTGCAGCCAGGCCACCCCCGCGGCCAGCGCGATCAGCACCACCAGGCTGCCGACCAGATGAACCACCGGCCGCCGCACGATGTTGATGCCCGACCGGTGCCAGAAGCGGCTCGTCAGTTCCTTGCGGGGCCGGGCCCAACCACGCCGTCCGACGAGCGTCAGGATCGCCGGCAACAGCGTGATCGACGACAGGAACGCCACCGCGATGGTGACCGCCAGCGCCGGACCGGTGGTCGAGAAGACTTTCAGGCTGGTGAAACTCATGCCCAGGAACGTCACCGCGACGGTGGCCGCCGACGCCGCGATCACCTTGCCGATGGCCGTCAGCGCCCGGGCGACGGCCTCGTCGGAATCGAGTCCCTGCCTGAGGTATTCGTGGTAGCGGCTGATCAGGAAGACGGCGTAGTCCACGCCGGCGCCGATCATCATGGCGCTCATGAAGACTACGGTCTGCTGCGAGATGGGCAGGCCCCACGTCGCCAGTGCCGCGACGCCCTGCGTCGCGGCGGCCTGCGACACCGTGATGGTCGCCAGCGGCACCAGGATGGTGACGATATTGCGGTACACCACAAAGAGAATCAGCAGCACCATGGCGACCGTGGCGGTCTCGATGACCCGCAGGTCACGCAACCCGAGCTGTTCGCGTTCGGCGACGGTGGCCGTCAGGCCCGTCATGTGATAGTTGAGCGACGAGCCGGCAGTGCCTTGATTCAAGGTGTGGTCGACGATGCCGACAACACGTTTATAGGCCTCGCTGGATTCCGGTGAGCCGAGCTCGCCCCGGATACCGACCGGGATGAACCACGCCTTGTTGTCCTTGCTGGCCAACACCTCTCGCATCGGCGGCTGCGAGATGAAGTCCTGCACCATCACCACGTCGGCGGTGTCGCGGTGCAAGCTGTCGACGAGAGTGCGGTAGACGTCCTCGTCGGCCTTGGTCAGGCCCTTCTCGTCGGTGAGGACCACCAGCGCGATGTTCTGGATCCCGGGTTCGTGGAACGCCGTCGTCATGTCCCGCGTCGCCGCCATCACCGCGGAGTTGGCGGGCAGCAGCTCCTGGTTCCGGTCGCTCGCCAGCTTCATCAGCGGCGGCACGGCCACCGACAGCGCCACGACGAGCAGCAGCCAGGCGCCGATCACCGCCCATGGCCGGCGTAGCACCAATCGCGCCAGCAGCTCGAAAGCCCCGGCGAACACACCCTTGCCCGACCGAGCCTTCACGTTGCCTCACCGCCCAGATACCTGCCGTACTCGGCAAGCGCTTCGACGGCCAGCATCTCATGGTGCCCGCGCCGCACCTCGTGCACCGTGACAGTGCCGGCGACGTGCGGGCGCCAGCTCTGCGCGAGGAACGCGCCGCGACCGTCGTCATCCGCGGCCGCCGCGACCACTACGACGTCACCGTCGAACCGGCCGGCTTCGTGTTCCCGGTACAGCGCGACGTTGGTGTCGAAGTTGCGGACCAGCAGGTCCAGCAGGCCGTCGTCGACGATGCCGGCCAGCTGGTCCCGGTCGACCGCCTGGTTCGTGACGCGCAGGCTCGGCTCGGCGTCGAGCAGCACCAGCCGGGCGACGGCAGCGCCGCGCCGCTGCAGCTCGACCGCGACGGCATGCGCGACGACACCGCCGAACGACCAGCCCAGCAGGTGGTACGGGCCCGACGGCTGCTCGGCCTGAATCCGGCCGGCGTACGTCGCCGCCATCTCGCGCAGCGATCCCGGTGCGTCCGTGGCCGGTTGCTGGATGCCGATGATCGGACCGTCGACGTAGCCGCCGAGCACCTGGTACGGCCAGCTGATACCGCTGACGGCGGGCAGGCAGAACAGTGGGACGCCCGTACCGGTCTTGAGCACCTGGACCGGCGCGATGTCCGGTGTGGCCGCGCCCTCCGCCGTCAGCCGCTCGCCGAGCGCCTGCACCGTCGGCGCCTCGAACACGGTGGCCACCGACAGCTCGATGCCGAGGTCGGCACGAACAGCCGCGACGAGGCGCATCGCCGAGATGCTGTCGCCGCCGAGATCGAAGAACGACTCGTCCACGCCGACGCGTTCGACGCCGAGGACGCGGCCGTAGACGGCGGCCAGCGCCGCCTCGGTGGCGTTACGCGGAGCCAGGTAGGCGCCCGCGCGGTATTCGGGTGCCGGCAGCGCGCGGACGTCGAGCTTGCCGTTGACCGTGACCGGCAGTGCCGGCAGCACGATGATGGCGGCCGGGACCGCGTGGGCCGGCAGCAGGTCGGCGAGCTGTGTACGCACTGTCGCGGGATCGGCGGTGCCGGTGAGGTAGCCGACCAGACGCTTGTCGCCGGTGCGGTCCTCGCGGGCGACCACGGCCGCCTGGTCCGCACCGTCGAGGCGCGCCAAAACCGTTTGCACTTCGCCCAGTTCGATGCGGAAGCCACGAATCTTGACCTGCTCGTCGGCCCGGCCGACGTAGTGCAGCCGCCCATCGGCATCCCAGCGCACCAGGTCCCCGGTGCGGTACATACGTTGTCCGGGTGCGCCGAAGGGGCAGGCCACGAACCGGCCGGCGGTCAGCCCCGGGCGACCGGCGTAGCCGACGCTCACCCCGTCACCTGCGACGTAGAGCTCACCGACGACACCCGCGGGAACGGGACGCAACCAGCCGTCCAGCACGAACAACGCCGTGCCGGGCACCGGTGTACCGATCGGCACCGGACCCGTTGCCGCCGTGAGCGGTTCGGTCATGGCGGCGTACACCGTGGTCTCGGTGGGGCCGTAGGCGTTGATCATGGTGTGCCCGTGCGACGTCCAGCGCTCGACGAGCTCGGCGGGGCACGCCTCACCGCCGACCAGTAGGGCCAGCGGCGCGAGCGCGTCGGGCACCAATGCACCTGCCGCGGAGGGGGTCTGGGTGAGGACGTTGACGTGCTCGGCGGCGAGCAGTCGCTGGAAGTCGTCCGGGCTCGCGGTCACCGACTCGGGCACGATCACCAGGCGACCGCCGTGCAGCAGCGCGGCCCACAGCTCCCACACCGAGAAGTCGAACGCGTACGAGTGGCACTGCGTCCACACCGGATCGGCGGGCAGGCCCGCGAGCGGTGTCCCGAATTGCCGGGCCACGTTGCGGTGCGCCACCGCGACGGCCTTGGGCGTTCCGGTGGTGCCGGAGGTGTAGATCAGGTAGGCGATGCCGTCCGGATCGAGGTCCGGAAGCCTTGTGGCAGGCTGGTTTTCGAGGGCGGCGCCGATCAGGACCGGACCGTCGAAGCCCTCGAGCCGGCCGGCCAGGTCTGCGGTGGTGACCGCCACGCTCGGAGTCGCGTCGGACAGCAGGAACGCGAGCCGCTCCGCGGGTAATGCCGGATCGATCGGCAGGTACGCCGCACCGGTCTTGAGCACCGCAAGAATCGCCACGACCGCGTCGATCGATCGGGGGAACAGCACCGCCACGGTCCTGCCCGGGCCGGCACCGTCTTCGATCAGTCGGTGCGCCAACCGGTTCGAGGCCTCGTCGAGGTCGCGGTAGGTCAGCGAGCGGTCTGCTCCCGTGAGCGCGACGGCCGCCGGGCTGCGGTCGACCTGCGCGGCGAACAGCGCCGGAATCGACGCCGGTGCAGCCGAATCGACTGCGGTGGCACGGTTGCCGATGCGGTCCAGCTGCGCGTGCTCTTCGGCAGCAAGCAGATCCACCGCCGCGAGCCGTCCGCTGGGCGCGGTCGTCATCGCGACGAGCACGCGTTCGAACCGCTCGACGAGCCCGTCGATGTCGGCCGCGGTGAACACGTCGGTGTCGTACTCGAGACGCAGGCCCAGAGCTTCGCCCGGCATGGCCTGCACCGTCAGCGGATAATGGTTCTGCTCGTGGCTGCTGAACTCGGTGATGGTGAGGTCCCCGACGCCGCCCGATGCCGCGGCGCCCAGCGGGTAGTTCTCGAACGCGAACAGCGTGTCGAAGAGCCTGTCCTGTCCGGTGATCCGGTGCATCTCGGCGAGTGACAGGTGCTGGTGATCGAGCGTCCGATTGTGCGCTTCCTGCATCTGGTCGAGCAGTTCCGTCGCGGTGGTGGCCGCGGTCGCGGTGGCCCGCACCGGCACGGTGTTGATCATCAGACCGACCATCTCGTCGGCGCCGGCGATGTCGGTCGGGCGGCCCGACACCGCGGTCCCGAACACGACGTCGTGCCGGCCCGTCAGCTGCATGAGCAGCTGTGCGTAGGCGCCTTGCAGGACGACGTTGACGGTGGTGTGGCGCGCCCGCGCCAGCTCAGCGACAGCCTGCGTAATTTCGGCCGACAGCGCAACGGATTTCACGCCGCGCTCACCCGATGCCGTCCGTGCCGCGACCAGCGTCGGGGTGTCGACGCCGGCCAGCACCTCGGCCAACGCGATGCGCGCGGCATCGAGATCCCGCTCGGCCAGCCACGTGACGAAGCGGCGGTACGGGACCGCGGCGGGCAGCCGGTATCCGTGATAGCCGGCGAAGATCTCGCGCAGCAGAATCGGCAGTGACCAGCCGTCCATCACGACGTGATGGTTGGTGAGCACCAGTCGGTGCCGGTGTTCTCCGGTGCGTACCAACGTGACCCGGAACGCCGGCTCGTCGGTGAGGTCGCACACCGCGGCTCGTTCCGCGGCACAGATGTGCGTGACGTCGTCGTCGGTGGCGTCCAGCACTCGCCAGGCCACTTCGGGCGCAGCCGGGAGGACCTGCACATCGAGTCCGGCGTGGAAGCGCGCCGCGATGTTCGGGTGCCGCTCCACCACCGTCTGCACGGCATCTCGCAGCCGCTCGGCGTCGAGCGGACCGGCGAGCGTCAGATCCAGTTGCACCGCATACAGATCGGCGTCGGCGCCCGACTGCGCGGCATGGAAGAGCAGACCCTGTTGCAGCGGTGTCAGCGGCAGGATGTCGGCGACGGGGTGTGCGCGTTCCAGCTCGTCGATCTGCTGCTGATCCAGGCGCGCCGGTGCGATGTCCGACGGCGTCAGACCGCCGCCGCCGGCGCGGACCAGGGCGCAGATGCCGGTCAGCGCGTCGAACCACAGGCGGCTCAGGCGGGTCACCTGTTCCTGGTCGAGCGCGGACGGTGCCCACATCCAATTGGCGTGCAGCTGCGGGCCGGCGTCGGTGTCGACGGTGCCGGCGTTGAGCTCGACGGTGTGCATCAGCGGCATCGGTACCGCGGTGGCCAGACCGGTGACCTCTGCGGAGCCGTCCCGGCCGACCTGCCACAGTTCGTCGGACAGTTCGGAGCCGCCGCCGAGGCGGCCCAGGTAGTTGAATCCGATTGCCGGATCGTCGGTTTCGAGGTCGACGTCGTCGTTCAGGTAGCGCAGCAGGCCGTACGTCAGGCCGTCCGGCAGTGCCCGCAGTTGCTCCTTGGCGTCCTTGAGCACGGCGCCCAGCGCGGCGTCACCGGACGTCACCTGTGTCCAGGAGAGGTCGCCGACCGTGACAGCCACCGGGTACTTGGTGGTGAACCAGCCGACGGTGCGCGACAGATCGAGGTGGTCGGCCAGCTCGTCGTGGCGGCCGTGACCTTCCACGTCGATGCCGATGGTGCGATCACCGTTCGCGAATTCGGCTAGCGCCAAGGCGAATCCGATCAGCAGGACATCGTTGATGCCGGCATGGAATGCCGCCGGCGCCTCGCGCAGCAGTGTCGGCACGGTGTCGACATCGTCCAGCGTGACCGACAGCCGCCCAGCGGCGGCGAAGGTGTCGCGCGCCGGCTGCACGGCGGGCAGCAGTGCCGGCGTCGCCGCCACCTGCTGCCAGGCCGCCGCCTGCGCGACCACCTCGGGCGCCGTAGAGCGTTCGGTGAGGACCTGCGCCCAGCGCTGGAACGACGTACCGCTCGCCGGTAGCTCGACCGGCTGCCCCGCGCGGGACTGCAGCCACGCGACGTTCAAGTCCTCCAACAGGATTCGCCACGACACCCCGTCGACCGCGAGGTGGTGGATGATCAGCACCAGCTGACACGCGGGCGCCACCCACAGCGCGCTCAGCATCACGCCGGCCGCCGGATCCAACCGCGACCGGGCCGCGACCACCGCGTCTTCCGTCAGCTCGTCGACCGTGTGCAGGCAATCCCCGGCGGTCGTGCCGGAGTCGGGCACCTGCAGTGACCAACCCGCATCGACCTGCAGCCGTAGCATCGCGTGCCGGTCCAGCAAGGCCTGCAACAGGATTGCCACGTCGGCCTCGGTGACACCCGCCGGGGCCTGCACCACCATGGTCTGGTTGAACTGGTTCGTCGGGCCGTCCACGCCCGCCAGCCACCGCATGATGGGGGTGGCGACCACTGGGCCGACCCCTTCGTCGACGACATCGGTTGTGTCATCGACGGTTCCGACCACCAGTGCCAGCCTGGCCACGGTCTGCTCGACGAAAACGTCGCGCGGCCGGCAGCTCAGCCCGGCCGCCCGCGCCCGCGCCACCACCTGCATCGACATGATGCTGTCGCCGCCCAGCTCGAAGAACGAATCGTCGACGCCGACCCGTTCCACGCCGAGGACGTCGGCGTAGACCGCGGCCAGTGTCTCCTCGACCGGGGTGCGCGGCGCCCGATACTCATCGGCGTTGCCGTACGTCGGCGCCGGGAGCGCGCGGCGGTCCAGCTTGCCGTTCGGGGTCAGCGGCAGCGTCGCGAGCGCGACGACGGCGGCCGGAACCATGTACGGCGGAAGGTGTTTGGCCACGGCGTTCCGCGCCTCGGCCGGGTCGGCCGTGCCGGTGATGTAGCCGACGAGTCGCTTGTCGCCGGGGCGGTCCTCGCGCACGATCACCGCGGCCTGCCGGACCCCGTCGAGGCCGGCCAATGCCGTTTGCACGTCGCCCAATTCGATGCGGTAGCCGCGAATCTTGACCTGTTCGTCGGCACGGCCCAGGTACTGCAGCTGGCCATCGGCGCCCCACCGGACGAGGTCACCGGTGCGGTACATGCGTTGCCCCGGCGCGCCGAACGGGCACGCCACGAAGCGTGACGCCGTCAGCGCGCCGCGGCGCACATATCCGGCCGCGACACCCGAGCCCGCGACGTACAGCTCGCCCACCACGCCGACCGGCACAGGGCGCAACCACTCGTCCAGGACGAAGGACGCCGCGCCCGTCACCGGCATGCCGATCGGCACGGCAGGTGAACCCGCGGTGAGCGGTGCGCTGACCGCGGCGTAGATGGTGGCCTCGGTGGGGCCGTACGCGTTGAGCATGACGCGGCCCGCGCCGGTGCTGTCGGTCGCCCAGCGGTCGACGAGCTCGGGCGGGCAGGCCTCGCCCGCCACCACCAGCGACGTCGACTCCAGGCCCTGCGGGGACAACATCATTGCGGCGGAGGGGGTTTGGGTCAGCATCGTGACGCCCTCGGCGACCAGCAGCTCGTGCAGTTCCTCCGGCGCGCGGGCCGCCGTCTCGGACACCACGACCAGGCGCCCGCCGTGCAGCAGGGCCCCGAAGATCTCCCACACCGAGACGTCGAAGGCCAGCGAGTGCCACTGACTCCAGACGCGGGCGGCCGGCAGCTGATCGTCCAGCCGCCCCAGCAGGCCGACGACGTTGCGGTGCGTGATGGCAACCCCCTTGGGCACACCGGTGGTGCCCGAGGTGTAGATCAGGTACGCGACATCACCCTCAGCCGGCACGGGAGGCGTTGTGACGGGCTGGTTTTCGATATCGGCATCGGCCGCATCGAGGACCGGGCCGTCGAACCCGGCGAGGCGCTCGGCCAGGTCGCCGGTCGTGACCGCCGCGACCGGCGCGGCGTCGCCGAGCATGAACTCGATGCGCGTCGCCGGCAGTGCGGGATCGATCGGCAGGTACGCCGCCCCCGCCTTGAGCACCGCGAGGATCGAGACAATCGCCTCGGCCGAGCGGTGGAACAGCAATGCCACCGTCTGTCCCGGGCCCGCGCCGTGGCCGATCAACCTGTGTGCCAACCGATTCGCCGCCGTGTCCAGCTCGGCGTAGGTCAGGGTCCGGCCCTGCCAGGTGAGCGCCCCCGCGTCGGGGGTGCGGGCGACCTGGGCCGCGAACAGCTCCGGGATGGAACCGGCAACTCCCGCCGGCGTGGTGAGCGCCGCGCGGTGCCCCAGCTCGTCGAGCCGGGCCTGTTCGGCATCGTCGACCAGACTCACCGAAGACAGCACCCGCCGCGGCTCGGCGGTCATCACCGTCAGCAACAACTCCATCCGATTGACCAGGGCGGCAACGGTTCCGGCGTCGAAAACGTCGGTCCGGAATTCCACCTCACCGCCGATGCCGGCGGGCGCACCCGTCGCGGTCCAGCGTTCGGACAGCGAGAAGGTCAGGTCCATGCGGGCGGACTGGGTACCCAGCGGGATCGACGTGACGTCGACACCCTTCAGACCGGAACCGGCGGCGGGGTCGGTCAGGCCGGTGAAGTTCTGCCACGACAGCATGACCTGCACCAACGGGTGGTGCGTCAGGCTGCGGGTGGGGTTGAGCCGCTCCACCAGCAGCTCGAACGGCACGTCCTGGTGCTCGAAGGCCTCCAGGCTGCGGCTGCGGACCTGGTTCAGCAGGTCGGTGAATGTCGGGTCACCCGCCAGGTCGGCCCGCAGCACCAGGGTGTTGACGAAGAAGCCGACGAGGTCGTCGAGTGCGGGGTCACGTCGTCCGGCGATCGGGAAGCCCACGGCGACATCGGCATTCGCGCTGACCTTCGCGAGCAGCGCCAGCAGCGCCGCCTGCACGACCATGAAGGTCGTCGCATTGTGCTCGCGGGCAAGGCGGGCCACCCGCTCCTGCAACTCGGCGGGCCATTGCACGGCGACCGTCGCGCCGGCCATGTCGGCGACCAGGGGGTACGGCCGGTCGGTCGGCAGTTGTACGCGCTCGGGCAGGCCGGCCAGCGCGTGCTCCCAGTACGCCAACTGGGCCGCCACCCGGCTGGCGCTGTCGTCGAGATGGCCGAATTGTGCACGCTGCCACAGCGTGTAGTCGATGTACTGCACCGGCAACGGCGCCCAGTCGGGCGCCTGTCCGGCGCACCGGGCGGCATAGGCCAGCCCCAGATCGGCAACCAGCGGCCGCAGCGACCAGCCGTCGGCGGCGATGTGATGCACCACGGCGACCAGTACGTGTTCGTCATCGCCGACACGGAAGAGGCGGGCCCGCAAGGGGATGTTGACGGCCAGGTCGAATGTGCTCCGCGCGGTGGCCTCGAGCGCGTCGTGCAGCCGGCTCGCCGACCACTGCGTCGCATCGGCGACGTCCCAGCCGAAATCGGCACGCGCTGCGGGGATCACGACCTGCTGCGGGGTGCCGTCTGGTGCGGTGAGCAACGTGCGCAGGCTCTCGTGCCGGCCGACGACGTCGGCCAGCGCGGCGCCCAGCGCATCGACGTTCAGGGTTCCGGTGATCCGCAGGGCCGTCGCCATGTTGTAGACCGGCGAGGGTCCCTGCACCTGGTCGACGAGCCACAGCCGGTTCTGTGCGAACGACAGCGGCACCACGTCGGGCCGCTCGGCCACGGTCAGCGGTTGCAGGCCGCGCTCGCCCGCGGCGATGCGCGGCGCCAGCTGGGCGACGGTGGGCGCCTCGAAGACCACACGGACCGGGAGGTCGACATCCAGTGCGGAGTTGATCGCGGCGACCAGCCGCATGGTCGACAGCGAGTCGCCGCCGAGATCGAAGAACGAGTCATCGACACCGATGCGCTCGATGCCGAGCACCTGCGCGTAGACACCCGCCAGAATCTCCTCGGTGAGGCTGCCCGGTGCCCGGTACACGCCCGCAACGTATTCCGGTTCCGGTAGCGCGCGGGTGTCGAGCTTGCCGTTGACCGTGACGGGCAGTTCGGGCAGGCCGACGACCGCAGCCGGGACCATGTAGCCGGGCAACTGCTGCGCCAGCGTCGCACGCACCTCAGCCGGATTCACCGCCCCCACGACGTAGCCGACAAGGCGCTTGCCGCCCGCCTCGTCCTCGCGGATGACCACCACCGCCTGCTCGACACCGGCCACGGCGGCCAGCGCAGACCGCACTTCACCCAGTTCGATGCGATGGCCGCGGATCTTGACCTGTTCGTCGGCGCGGCCGAGGTAACGCAGCTGCCCGTCGGGACCCCAACTCGCGAGATCGCCGGTCCGGTACATCCGTGTTCCCGGCGCGCCGAACGGGCACGCCATGAAACGTGTTGCGGTCAAGGCGGATCGGCCCCAGTAGCCAACTCCGACGCCGCGGCCCGCCACGTAGAGCTCGCCGATCGCACCCGGGCGCACCGGCCGCAGCCAGGCGTCGAGCACGAACAGCGCCGCACCCGGGACCGGCGAACCGATCGGCGGCGCACCGGAACCCGCCACCAGCGGCGTGCTCTTGGACACCCACATGGTCGTCTCGGTCGGGCCGTACACGTTGCGCATCACGCGTCCCGGCGCCCACCGGTCCACCAACTCCGGCGGGCAGGCCTCGGCGCCGATCAGCAGGGCCATCGACTCCAGGCCCTGCGGCGACAGCACACTCACCGCGGACGGGGTCTGCGCGAGCACCGTGACGCCCTCGCGAACGAGCAAGGCGTGGAACTCATCTGGCGAGCGGACCACCGCGTCGGGTACCACCACCAGTCGCCCGCCGTGCAGGAGGGCGGCCCAGATCTCCCACACCGAGAAGTCGAACGAATACGAGTGGAACTGCGCCCAAACGGGAGGCGGACCGAGCACCGGGCTCAATTCGATACCCAGCTCCAGCCCGTCGAACAGCTGCGTGACGTTGCGGTGTGTGACGGCGACGCCCTTGGGCTGCCCGGTGGTTCCGGAGGTGTAGATGACGTGCGCGATGTCGTCGGCACGCGGCCCCGAAATCGTTGTCACATGGCCGTTTCTCTGTTCCGCGACGGTCGCCACGTCCAGCACCGGCACGCCTGGCCCCGACATCTCGGCGACAAGTTCCGTGGTCGTGAGCAGCACCACCGGCGCCGCGTCGGCGACCATGAACGCCACGCGTTCCGCGGGCAGTGCGGGATCGATCGGCAGGTACGCCGCGCCCGACTTGAGCACCGCCAGGATCGCGATCACCGCGTCGGCCGAGCGCGGGAACATCAGTGCCACGGTCTGTCCCGGGCCCGCGCCGTGGGCCGCCAGCGTGCGGGCCAACCGGTCGGCGGTTTCGTCGAGCTCGCGATAGGTCCAGGCCGACTCTCGGTAGGTCAGCGCCACCGTGTCGGGGGTGCGCGCCACCTGCGCGGCGAAAAGTGCCGGAACCGTCTGCCCGGCAACAGGTTCGGTCAGGACGGCGCGCCCGCTCCAGCGGTCCACCGTGGTCTGCTCGCCGGGCCCGAGGGCATCGATCGCCGACAGCGCCCGGTCCGGATCGGTCGCCATGGCCGCCAGCACGGTCTGCAGCCGCTCGATCATCGCCGCGACATCGGCGGCGCCGAACACCGTCGTGTCGTACTCGACGCGGATGGTCAGCTCGCGACCGGGCTGCGCCTGCACCGTCAGCGGGTAGTGCGTGGATTCGTGGGTGGCGACATCGGTGACGGCCAGCTCGGCATCGCTCGACAGGGCCGCGGTGTCGACGGGGTAGTTCTCGAACGCGAACAGGGTGTCGAACAGCTGATCCTGACCGGTGATGCGGTGAATTTCATTGAGCGCCAGGTATTGGTGCTCCAGCGTGTCGTTGTATCCGCCCTGCAGCTGATCGAGCAGCTCCGCGGCCGTGGTGGTCGCGGTGAGGTTGGCGCGGACCGGCACGGTGTTGATGAACAGGCCGACCATGGATTCGACACCGGAAACCTCGGCGGGACGGCCCGACACCGTGGTGCCGAACACCACGTCGTGGCTGCCGGTCAGCCAGCACAGCAGCTGGGCGTACGCGGCCTGCAGCACGGTGTTGACGGTGGTGTGCCGGGATCGCGCCAATTCTCCTGCTGCCGTGGCGATTTCCGCGGGCAGCGTGACGGTCTCGACGCGCCGCTGGCCCGATTCGGTGCGGCCGGCGGGGCCGACCAACGTGGGCGTATCGAGGCCGCGGAGCAGTTCGCCCCACGCAGCGGAGGCCGCGTCGCGGTCCCGCTCCGCCAGCCAGCTGACGTAGTTGCGGTACGGCGTGGCCGGAGGCAGCCGGTGTCCGTGGTAGCCGGCGAAGATCTCCGCCAGCAGGATCGGCATCGACCAGCCGTCGAGCACGATGTGGTGGTTCGTCAGCACGAACCGGTACCGGTCGGGCGCGACCCGGATCAGCGCGGCGCGGAAGACCGCCCCGGCACTGAGGTCGCACACCGCGCCGCGCTCGGTCGCGCGGAAGTCAGCCAGCTGCGCGTCGCTGTCGAGTTCCAGGTACTGCCAGGCGATCTCGGGATCGGCCGGGATGACCTGCACGGGTTGGCCGAACCTCGAGTGGAAGCTCGCCACCAGATGCGGATGCCGGGCGACCGCGGCGCGCACGGCGGCGTGCAGCCGGTCGACGTCGAGCTGCCCGCTGACGCCGATGTCGAGCTGTCCGGCGTAGAGGTCGCCACCGCCCGCGGTGGTGGCGTGGAAGAGCAGACCCTCCTGCACCGGGGTCAGCGGTAGCACGTCGGCGACGCCACCGTGCCGTTCCAGGTCGTCGAGCTGCTGCTGGCTGAGGCGAGCCGGCGCAATGTCGGACGGGGTCAGTCCGCCGCCACCGTCGGACACGTGGGCGCAGATACCGGCCAGCGCCTCGAACCACAGTCGGCTCAGGTGGGTCACCTGGTCCGCGTCGAGCGCCGACGGCGCCCACGTCCAATTGGCGTGCAGCCGTGGGCCGTCCGGTGTCTCGACGGCGCCGGCGCCCAGTTCCAGGGTGTGCATCAGCGGCATGGGGATCGCCATGGCCGCGGCGGGTGTGTGGTCACCGATGCGCCAGAGGTCCTCGGACAGTTCGGCGGTACCACCCTGGCGCCCGAGGTAGTTGAAGCCGACGGCCGGCTCGGGTCCGCTCACATCCGCGTCATCATTGAGGTAGCGCAGCAGCCCGTAGTTCAGCGGGTCCGGCAGCGCGCGCAGCTGCTCCTTGGCATCCTTGATGACGGCACCCAGCGCCGCGTCACCGGCGATCACCTGTGCCCAGCTGAGGTCCCCGAGCGTGATCGCCACGGGGGACTTGGTGGTGAACCAGCCGACGGTGCGGGTCAGGTCGATGTCGGGGCCGAGTCCTTCATGACGCCCGTGCCCCTCGACATCGATGCCGATCGGCCGCCCCTGCGCACCCGCGAATTCCGCCAGCGCCAAGGCGAATCCGATGACCAGAATGTCGTTGATCCCGGCGTGGAACGCCGCGGGGACGGCGCTCAGCAGCGCCGCGGTGGTCGCGGTGTCCAGTTCGGCCGCCAGGTGACCAGCGGCGGCGAAGGTGTCGACTGCGGGCTGTACGGCGGGCAACACGGCGGGCGCCTGCGCAACCCGCCGCCAGGCCGCGGCATGACCGGCGACGTCGGCGTCCCGCGCGTGCTCGGTAAGCAGTTCCGCCCACCGCCGGAACGACGTGCCGCCCACCGGCAGTGCCACGGGCTGTCCGTCCCGGTGCTGCATCCATGCGATGTTCAGGTCTTCCAACAGAATTCGCCAGGACACCGCGTCGACAGCCAGGTGGTGGATGATGATCGCGAGTTGCCGGGTGTCCGCCACCCACAGCGCGCTGAGCATGACCCCGGCAGCGGGGTTCAGCTGCGCACGCGCCGCGGCCAGCGCGTCGTCGGACCACGTGTCCACCGTATGGAGGCAGCCGCGCGCATCCACAGCGCCGGGCTCGGCGGTGCTCAACTCACCGTCCGCCGCGACGCGCATGCGCAGCGTGGCGTGGTGATCAAGCAAGGCCTGCAACAGGATTACCGCGTCGGCCGCAGTGGCGTCCGCCGGGGCCTGCACCAGGACCGTCTGGTTGAACTGGTCGGTGGGACCGTCGACGCTGCGCAGCCAGTCGATGATCGGCGTGGCCGGCAGCGGCCCGACACCCGAATCCGCTGCCCCGCCCGGATTCTCGTTCACCTCGACCACGCGGGCCAGCCGGGCGACGGTCTGCTCGACAAACAGGTCCTTGGTCCGGCAGGTCAGGCCTGCCGCCCGCGCCCGGGTCACGACCTGCATCGACGAAATGCTGTCGCCACCGAGGTCGAAGAACGAGTCGTCCACGCCGACGCGCTCGACACCGAGCACCGCGGCGTAGATGCCGGCGAGGATTTCCTCGATCGCGTTCGCGGGTGCGCGGTAGTCGCCCGCGGCGTACTCGGGCGCCGGCAGCGCGCGGATGTCGAGTTTGCCGTTGGCGGTCAGCGGCAGCTCCGGCACCATGATCACCGCGGCCGGAATCATGTACGCCGGCAACCGATCTGCCAGTGCGAGACGGACCACAGCCGGGTCGGCGGTCCCGGTGAGGTAGCCGACCAGGCGTTTGTCCCCGGGCCGGTCTTCGCGGGCCACCACCGCGGCCTGCTCCACGCCGTCGAGGTCCGCCAACGCAGCTTGGATGTCGCCGAGTTCGATGCGGTAGCCGCGAATCTTGACCTGATCGTCGACGCGGCCGAGGTAATCCAATTGGCCGTCGGCGCGCCACCGCACCAGATCACCGGTGCGGTACATGCGAGCGCCCGGTCCGCCGAAGGGGCAGGCCACGAAGCGCGAGGCAGTCAGCCCGCCGCGGCGCAGATAGCCTGCCGCCACACCCGCGCCGGCCAGGTACAGCTCACCGACGACACCGATCGGAACCGGCCGTAACCGGCTGTCCAGCACGAACGTCGCGCCGTTCGGCACCGCTGAGCCGATCGGCACGGTCGGGTCGCCGGGGGTCAGCGGCGCGCTGATCGCGGCGTAGATGGTGGCTTCTGTCGGGCCGTACGCGTTGATCATGACGCGGCCTGCCCAGCGCTCGACCAGATCGGTGGGGCATGCCTCGCCCGCGACGACCAGCGTGACGCCGTCCAGGCCGGCGGGCGAAAGTGCGCCTGCCGCAGAGGGAGTCAGGCTCAGCACCGTGACGCGCTCGGCGACCACGAGGGCGTGGAGGTCCTCCGGCGCCCGCGCCACCGACTCGGGCACGACGACCAGCCGCCCGCCGTTCAGCAACGCACCGAAGATTTCCCACACCGAGACGTCGAAGGCCAACGAGTGCCACTGGCTCCAGACGCCCGCGGTGGGTAGTCCGGAATCCGGGGCGGCGATGAGCTGGGTGACGTTGCGGTGCATGACCGCAACGCCTTTGGGCACACCGGTGGTGCCGGAGGTGTAGATCAGGTAGGCGATGTCATCGGCCGCGGGGCCGGCCGGCGACGCGTCGGGCTGTGCGGCCACGGTCGGGTCGTCGACGTCGATCACCGGGAACTCGAGTCCGCTGACGCGGTCCGCCAGCTCACCCGACGTGATCACCGCGACCGGTGCGGCGTCGGCGAGCACGAATTCGACGCGGGACACCGGCAGCGCCGGATCGAGCGGCAGGTACGCCGCCCCGGTCTTGAGCACCGCCAGGATCGCCACGATGGCTTCCGCGGACCGTGGCAGCAGCAGTGCCACAGTCTGTCCCGGAGCGGCGCCGTGCGTGGCGAGCAGATGCGCGAACTGGGTGGCCCGCCGATCGAGTTCGCGGTAGGTCAGGGTGTCGCCTGCGCAGCTGAGTGCCGGCGCGTCCGGAGTGCGCGTGACCACCGCGGCGAACAGTTCCGGGATCGACACGTCCGGCGCGGGCCGGTCCAGCGCCGCGCGGTTGGCGATGTCGTCGAGGCGCGTGTGCTCGGCGTCGTCGAGCAACTCGATGCCGGACACCGGCGCGGTGGGATCGGCACTGACCGCGGCGAGGACGCGCCGCATCCGTTCGATCAGTGTCTCGATGGTCGCGGCATCGAAGACGTCGGTGCGATATTCGACGGTGCCCGCGATGCCGGCAGGTGCGCCGTCCTCGCTCCAGCGCTCGCCGAGCGAGAACGTCAGATCCATGCGGGCGGTCTGGGTGTCGACGGGGACGGGCGTCACCTCGAGGTCGCCGAGCGTCAGCCCGGCAGCGCCCTGCCCCTGTTGTCCGGGAAGGTTCTGCCACGCCAGCAGCACCTGCACCAGCGGGTGGTGCGTCAGGCTGCGGGTGGGGTTGAGCCGCTCGACCAGCACCTCGAACGGCACGTCCTGGTTCTCGTAGGCCGCGAGACTGCGCTGCTGCACCTGGGCCAGCAGGTCGGTGAACGTGGGATCGCCGGCCAGGTCGACGCGCAGCACCAGCGTGTTGACGAAGAAGCCCACCAGCTCGTCGAGCGCCGGGTCGGTGCGGCCCGCAATCGGGAAGCCCACGGCGACATCGGAACTCGCGCTGAGCGCGGACAGCAACACGGCCAGGGCGGCCTGCACCACCATGAATCCGGTGGCGTGGTGTTCGCGGGCCACCTGCGCGATCTGCTGCTGCAGTTCGGCCGGCCAGTCGATGGTGACGGTGGCGCCGTGCTGATCCGCCACGAGCGGGTACGGCCGATCGGTCGGCAGTTGCAGCCGTTCGGGCAGCCCCGCCAACGCGTCCTGCCAGTAGTCGAGCTGTGCCGCGATCGGGCTGTCGCCGTCGTGCAGATCACCGAATTGCGCCCGCTGCCACAGCGTGTAGTCGACGTACTGCACCGGCAGCTCGGGCCATTGCGGCGGCTGTCCGGCGCACCGGCTCGCATAGGCCACACTCAGGTCTCGCGCCAACGGTCTGATGGACCAGCCGTCGGCCGCGATGTGATGCACGGCGGCGACCAGGATGTGCTCGTCGTCGGCAACCCGGAACAGGCTGGCCCGCAACGGAATATCGGTGGAGATGTCGAAGGCGTACCGCGCCGCGCTGTCCACGGCGGCGGCCAGCCGGCCCGTGGTCCAGCCGGTCGCATCGGTGCTCTCCCAACCGATGTCGGCGGTCCATGCCGGCAGCACCACCTGCTGCGGTACGCCGTCCGGAGCGACGAAGACCGTGCGCAGCGCCTCGTGCCGCCCCACGACATCGACCAGCGCGGCGTGCAGCGCGTCGGCATCGAGGTGACCGGCGAGACGCAGCACCGTGGCGAGGTTGTAGGTCGCGGACGGGCCCTGCAGTTGCTCCAGGAACCACAGGCGATTCTGCGCGAACGACAAGGGGAGCACGTTCGGCCGCAACAAATCCGGGATGGCCACGAGCGGGTCCCGCCGCGCCGTGGATGCGCCGATCCGTGGCGCCAGTTCCGCGATGGTCGGCGCCTCGAACACCGTGCGGACTGCCAGGTCGGTGTCGAGTGCGGCGTTGATCGCGCCGATCAGGCGCATCGCGGCGATGCTGTCGCCGCCGAGATCGAAGAACGAATCATCCACGCCGACGCGGCTGTGTCCCAGAAGGTTCGCGAAAATGCCGGCCAGGATTTCCTCGACCGCCGTCGCCGGCGCCCGGTAGTCACCCGCCACGTAGTCCGGCGCGGGCAGCGCGCGCGTGTCCAGCTTGCCGTTGGCGGTCAACGGCAAGCGGTCCAGCGTCACGATCGCCGCCGGCACCATGTAGCCCGGAAGCCGTCCCGCCAGTTCGGCCCGCGCCGCGGCCGGGTCGACCGTGCCGGTCACGTACCCGACCAGACGCTTGTCACCCGGCCGGTCCTCACGGGCGATCACGACGGCCTGCTGCACCCCGTCCACGGCAGCCAAAGCGCTTTGCACGTCGCCGAGTTCGATGCGGTAGCCACGGATCTTGACCTGCTCGTCAGCGCGGCCAAGGTAGGTCAACTGTCCGTCGGCACCCCAGCGCACCAGGTCGCCGGTGCGGTACATCCGCTGTCCCGGCGCCCCGAACGGACAGGCCACGAAACGCGATGCGCTCAGTCCGGCACGGCCCAGATAGCCGACGCCCAGACCCGCACCGGCGACATACAGCTCGCCGATGACTCCGGGGGGAACCGGCCGCAACGCACTATCGAGCACGAACAGCGCCGCACCGCCCACTGGCGAACCGATCGGCACCACAGCGGATTCCGCCACCGACTCGGCGGTCAGCGGTGTACTGATCGCGACGCACATCGTCGTCTCGGTCGGTCCGTAGGCGTTGACCATCACGCGGCCGCCGGTCGCCCAACGCTGCACCACCTCGGGCGGGCAGGCCTCACCCACCGCGACGAGCGCCGCCTGTTCCAGTCCGGCCGGTGACAAAGCCGCTGCCGCCGTTGGGGTCTGGGTCAGGACCGTGACGCCTTCGGCGACCAGGGTCTGGTGCAACTCCGCCGATGACCGGGCCACGTCGTCACCGATCACCACGACGCGGCCGCCGCGCAGCAGCGGCCCGAAGATCTCCCACACCGACACGTCGAACGCCAACGAGTGCGCATGGCTCCAGACGCCGGGGGCCGGCAGGCCCGCGTCGAGCGTGCCGAGCAGTTGCGTGACATTGGCGTGCGTCAGCCCGACGCCCTTGGGCACACCGGTGGTGCCGGAGGTGTAGATCAGGTAGGCCGGCGCATCGGCATTCGGCATCGGCAGCGCTGAATCAGCTTGTCCGGCAGCGTCGGCGATCGAGACGACCGCTCCGCTGAAGCCCGACAACAGATCCGGATCGGCACGGATGGCGGCCACCGGTGCGGCGTCCTCGAGGACGAACGCGATGCGCGCCGACGGCCACGTGATGTCGATCGGCAGATAGGCCGCGCCGACCTTGAGCACACCGAGCATCGCGACGATGGCGTCGGTCGATCGGGAAAGCAGCAGCGCGACAACTGAACCCGGACCGACGCCGCGGTCGGCCAACAGGTGAGCGACACGGTTCGACGCCGCGTCCAGTTCCGCGTACGTCAGCTGTGCGCCCGCGTCACTGATCGCCACCGCATGCGGCACAGAGCGGACGTGGGTGCCGAACAGCTCGGGGATCGACGGCTGGCCCGATGGCCGCGTCAGGACGTCCCGATGGCCGATCGCATCGATCCGTTCGCGCTCGTCGGCGGTCAGCAGATCGATGGTGGCCAGCGTTCGGCCGGGCTCGGCGGTCATGGCCGCCAGTACGCCTTGCATCCGGCGCACGAGCGCTTCGACGCTCGCCGCGTCGAACACGTCGGTGCGGTATTCGACGATGCCGCCGATGCCCGCGGGTTCCCCTGTGGCAGTCCAGCGTTCGGACAGCGAGAACGCGAGATCCATGCGCGCGGCCTGGGTTTCCACGGGCAGCGGCGTCACGGTCAGGTCACCGAGCGCCAATCCGCTCTCGACGTCGATGTGCTGCCACGGCAGGTTCTGCCAACCCAGCATCACCTGCACCAGCGGATGGTGCGACAGGGAGCGTGTCGGGTTCAGGCGCTCGACCAGTACCTCGAACGGCACGTCCTGGTGCTCGTAGGCCGCCAGGCTGCGGGCCCGCACTTGCGCCAGAAGCTCTTCGACAGTGGGGTTTCCGGCCAGATCGACACGCAGCACCAGGGTGTTGACGAAGAAGCCCACCAGGTCGTCGAGGGCGGGGTCCCGCCGCCCGGCGATCGGAAAGCCGATGGCGACATCGGAACTGGCGCTGAGCTTGGCCAGCATGACGGCCAGCGCGGCCTGCACGACCATGAAGCTCGTCGCATTGTGCTCGCGTGCCACCCGCGCGATCTGCTGCTGCAACTCGGCGGGCCAGTCCACTTCGATCGTCGCACCCTGCAGATCGGCGACCGCCGGGTACGGCCGGTCGGTCGGCAGGTCGATGTGGTCGGGAATGCCGGCCAGCGCCTCGGTCCAGTAGGTCAGCTGGTCCGAGACCTCGCTGTCGGGCGCGTCGAGTTCGCCGAGCTGCTCGCGCTGCCACAGCGTGTAGTCCACGTATTGCACGGCCAGCGGCGCCCAGCCCGGTGCTTGACCGGCACAGCGGCTGACGTATGCCGTGCCCAGATCGGTGACCAGCGGCTGCAACGACCAGCCGTCGGCGGCGATGTGATGCACCACTGCCACCAGCAGGTGCTCATCGCCGGAGAGCCGGAACAGACTGGCGCGCACCGGGATTTCGGTCGCCAGGTCGAACACGTACTGCGCGGCCGCGCGCACCGCGGCGGTGCGCTGCTCGTCGGTCCAGGCACCAGCGTCGATGACATCCCAGCCGAGCTCCACCTGTTCGGCGGGAAGGACCACCTGACGGGGCGTGCCGCCCGTCGCCGCGAACACGGTGCGCAGGCTCTCGTGCCGGCCCACCACGTCGGCCAGCGCCGCACGCAGCGCCGCGGTATCGAGGCGACCCTGCAGCCGCAGCAGCACCGGCATGTTGTAAAGCGCTGAGGCGCCCTGCAATTGGTCGACGAACCACAACCGGTTTTGGGCGAAGGACAGCGGGATCGGGTCCGGCCGCTCGGCAGTCGCGACGGCCAGCAGCGGCGCGCGCCGCGTCGCCCCGTCGCCGATCCGCGCCGCGAGCTGAGCCACGGTGGGCGCCTCGAAGACCGTGCGCACCGGCAGCTCGACGTCCAGCGCCGCATTGATGCCTGCGATCAACCGCATCGTGGACAACGAATCTCCGCCGAGGTCGAAGAACGAATCGTCCACGCCGACGCGCTCGACACCGAGAAGTTCGGCGTAGATGGCCGTCAGGGTTTCCTCGACCGACCCCGATGGGGCCCGGTAGCGCGCGGTGTCCTGGTAGTCCGGTGCCGGCAGGGCCCGCGTGTCCAGCTTGCCGTTGACGGTGACCGGAAGGGCCGGCACCGCAATGACGGCGGCCGGAACCATGTAGCCCGGCAGCCGGTGCGCCAGCGCGGTGCGCGCCTCGGCGGGGTCCGCCGGGCCGACGATGTAGCCGACCAGTCGCTTGTCGCCGGGACGGTCTTCGCGCGCGATCACCGCCGCGTGTTCCACGCCCGGCAGTTCGGCCAAAGCCGAACGGACATCACCCAATTCGATGCGGTAGCCGCGCACCTTGACCTGCTCGTCGGCGCGGCCGAAGTAGTCCAGCTGACCGTCGGGGCGCCACGACACCAGGTCGCCGGTGCGGTACATGCGGGTGCCGGGTTCACCGAACGGGCAGGCCATGAAACGTGTTGCCGTCAGGCCGGATCGGCGCCAGTAGCCGATGCCGACACCGCGGCCCGCGAGGTACAACTCACCGACCACGCCCGGCGGCACGGGCCGCAGCGACTCGTCGAGGACGAAGAACGCCGCACCCGCCGTGGGCGAGCCGATCGGCGGCGCCCCGGAGCCCGCGGTCAGCGGCAGGCTCTTGCACAACCACATGGTCGTCTCGGTCGGGCCGTAGACGTTGACCATCGTCCGGCCGGGTGCCCAGCGGTCCACCATCTCGGGCGGGCAGGCCTCGGCGCCGATGACCAGGGCGGCCGCATCCAGCCCCGCGGTGGACAACACCGCTGCGGCCGAAGGGGTTTGAGTGAGCACGGTCACGCGTTCGCGCACCAGCAGATCGTGGAAATCGTCGGCGGAGCGGGCCACCGCGTCGGGCACGACCACCAGCCGGCCGCCGTGCAGCAGAGCGCCCCAGATCTCCCACACCGAGAAGTCGAACGCGTAGGAGTGGAACTGCGTCCATACCTGTTCGGGCGACAGCTCGATGCCGATGTCCAGGCCCTGGAACAGCTGGACGACGTTGTATTGCGTGACCGCAACACCTTTGGGCATCCCCGTGGTGCCCGAGGTGTAGATCAGGTGCGCCACGTCGTCGGGCGCCGGTCCCTGCGGCGCGGTGTCCGGCTCCGTGGCCAACCGCGGGTCGGCCACGTCGATGACCGTGACGCCGAATCCGTCGAACCGGTCGGCCAGCTCCGCGGTGGTGACCACAGCGATCGGTGCGGCGTCACCGAGCATGAATTCGATGCGGGCCGCCGGCAGCGCCGGGTCGAACGGCAGGTACGCCGCGCCCGACTTCTGCACCGCGAGGATCGCCACGATCGCCTCGGCCGAGCGCGAGAACAGCAGGGCGACAATCTGTCCCGGGCCGGCGCCCTGCTCGATCAGCAGGTTCGCCAGCCGGTTCGACGCCTCGTCGAGCTCCCGGTAGGTCAGGGATCGCTCGCCGCAGACCACCGCAACCGCGTCGGGGGTGCGGACGGCCTGGGCGGCGAACACCTCCGGCACCGTTGTCACGGCTGACGGCCGGCCGAGCACGGCCCGGTTGCCCCAGCGGTCCAGCCGGGCCTGCTCGACCTCGTCGAGCAGATCCACCGACGACAACCGCTGCGCCGGATCGGTGCTGAACGCCGACACCATGCGCTCGAACCGGCCGACGAGCGCCTGAATGCTCTCCGCGTCGAAGATGTCCGTGCGGAACTCGACCATCACGTCGAGTCCGTCGGGCTCGCCGTCGCCGTCCCAGCGCTCGCCCAGCGAGAACGCCAGATCCATGCGGGCGGTCTGAGTGTCGACCGTCAGCGGGGTCACCTGCAGATCGCCGAGGGCCAACCCGGCCGCGTCGCCGGCCTGCCAGGAGAAGTTCTGCCAGCCCAGCAGCACCTGGACCACCGGGTGATGGGTGAGGCTGCGGGTGGGATTCAGCCGCTCGACGAGCATCTCGAACGGCACATCCTGGTGCTCGTACGCCGCCAGGCTCCGCCGGCGGACCTGTGCGAGGAGATCCACGAACGTGGGGTCGCCGCCGGCGAACTCACCAAGGTCGACGCGCAGCACCAGGGTGTTGACGAAGAAGCCGACCAGATCGTCGAGCGCGGCATCGCGCCGACCGGCGATCGGAAAGCCCACCGCCACATCGGAAGTCGAGCTGATCCGGGCCAGCAGCGCGGCGAACGCCGCCTGGATCACCATGAAGCTGGTCGCGTTGTGCTCACGGGCGACGCGGCGGATCTGCTGCTGCAGGGCGACCGGCCACTGCACGGTGACCCGGGCACCGTGGTGGTCGGCCGTCGGCGGATACGGGCGATCGGTGGGCAGGTCGAGGCGCTCCGGCAGCCCGGCCAGCGTGTCCTGCCAGAAATCGAGCTGTGCGGCGATGGGCCCGTCGGCGTCGTCGATGTCGCCGAATTGCGCACGCTGCCACAGCGTGTAGTCGACGTACTGCACCGGCAGCGGCGCCCAGTCGGGAGCCCGGCCCGCGCACCGGCTGGCATAGGCCAGCCCGAGATCACGCACCAGCGGCGTGACCGACGAGCCGTCGGCCGCGATGTGGTGCACCACGACGACCAGGATGTGGTTGTCGTCGGTGACACGGAAGAGCTTGGCGTGGAACGGAATCTGCGCCGACAGGTCGAACGTGTGCCGGGCTGCCGCACCCACGGCGTCGTCGACCCGGTGCGCGGGCCAGCCGGCGGCGTCGATGTTCTCCCAGCCGATGTCGGCGCGGTCCGCGGGAATGATGACCTGCTGGGGTGCGCCCTCGGGCGCCACGAACAAGGTCCGCAGGCTTTCGTGGCGGGCCACCACGTCGGCCAGCGCCCGGCCGAGTGCGTCGGTGTCGAGTCGGCCGCGCAGCCGCAGCGCCACCGCCAGGTTGTAGATGGCCGAGGGTCCCTGCAGCTGGTCGAAGAACCACAACCGGTTCTGGCCGAATGACAGCGGGAGGACCTCGGGTCGCTCCCCCGCCGCCAACGGGGCCAGGCGCGTCGCGTCGCCGCCGACTCGCGGGGCCAGCTGCGCCACGGTCGGCGCCTCGAAGAGCGCGCGCACCGAAAGATCCACGGCCAGAATCGAATTGACCGCGCCGATCAGCCGCATCGCGGACAGCGAATCGCCGCCCAGGTCGAAGAACGAATCATCCACACCGACGCGCTGCACACCCAGCACCTGGGCGTAGATGTCCGCGAGGATCTCTTCCACCACACCGGCCGGGGCGCGGTAGCCGTCGGTGTCGGTGTACTCGGGTGCCGGCAATGCCTTGCGGTCGAGCTTGCCCGACGTGGTCAACGGCATCTCGTCGAGCACCACGATGTGCTGCGGCACCATGTAATCGGGCAGCCACGCGCTCAGCCGGTTCCGGACGGCACTGATCTTGGTGCTGCTGTGCGGTTCGTTGGCGTGAATGCCGTTGTGCGCGACCGGCCGGTACAGGTCGGTCAGTGGCACCTCCGCCGCGCCGGCCTCTCCCGGGATGACGAAGACGGCATCGACACTGCCGGGTGCCGTACCCCACGTGACGGCGACCTGGTATCCCGCCTCTTCACCGACGCGGTGCAGCTCTTCCGTTGTGGTCTCGGCAGTTTCGGTGTCCGCGGCGAGCCCGGCGAGTTCCCGCTCCAGCCGGACGTCGATGCCCACACCCGCGCGGGGAATGTCGGTGATGCGGATCGCCTTGGGCCGCACGTCGGCCAGCCGGCCCTGCAGCCCGGCCAGGTCGGCACAGTCGGCCCACGTCCAGGTCGGGATGTCGGCCACCGACCGGACGGCCGCGGGTGCCTTGTGGATGGTGACGTCGTACCGGTAGCGGTTGAGTTCGTTGTCCGCGGTGCCGCGCTTGATCCGAATGGCAAGTCCGACAGCCGATTCCCGCCGCGCGGCCCACGTCGTGAAGTACTCGGGCGCCAGCAGCAGCTCGGCCTCGCCGAGCACGGCATGCTCGACGCGCTGCCGGAGCACCGCGGCGTCGGTTCCGGCCTCCGCACTGCGGGCCAGCACGATGGCGGTCTGGAAGGTGTTCTGCAGACTGTGGTTTCGGATGTCGCCGAGGAACAGGGTGCCACCGGGCGCCAGCAGCTCCACCGCTTTGTCGATGACCTCGGTCAGGTACGCCGCATTGGGGAAGTACTGGACCACCGAGTTCACGATGATGGTGTCGAAGTGCCCACGGGGCAGTCCGGCGGTGACGTGGGCTGCCCGCGCCATGAACTCGACCCGGTCGCGCCACGGAATCTGCAACTCCCGCAACGACCGCGCCAGCTTGTCGACCGCCGCCGATGACACGTCGGTCGCGACGTACTGCTCGCAGTGCGGTGCGATCTGGGACAGGATCAGGCCCGAGCCGGCGCCGATCTCGAGGACCCGCCGCGGGCGCAGCGCCATGATGCGGTCGATCGTGGCAGCCCGCCACTGCTCCATCTCGGCCAGCGGAATCGGCTCGCCGGTGTAGCTGCTGTTCCAGCCCCGGAAGTCCGAACCGAACTCGGGTGCTTGACCTTCCGCGTCGTCGGCGGCGTACAGCTCGTCGTAGATGTCCTGCCACTCCCCGACGATCTCCGCGTCGTGTTCGGCGTCGCGGGTGCCGTCGGTGGCGTGTTCGAACGTGATGTAGCCGACCAGTTGGGCGCCACCGGTGCCGTGATGCACGGTCGCGGCTGCCTGGCTGACCTGCGGGCAGGCCAGCAGCGCGCTCTCGATCTCGCCCAGTTCGATGCGCTGGCCGCGCAGCTTGATCTGGGTGTCGGCGCGGCCCAGGTAGTCGAGTGTGCCGTCGGCGTTCCAGCGCGCCAGGTCGCCCGTCCGGTACATGCGGCTGCCGGAATCACCTTCGCCACCATACGGATTCGCGACGAACCGCTCGGCGCTCAGTGTGGGCCGGCCGACGTATCCGAGCGCCACCGCCGGGCCTGCCAGGTACAGCTCGCCCGTCACGCCCGGTGGCACGGGGTTGAGCTGGGCGTCGAGCACGAGGGTCCGGGTGCCCGCGATGGGCTTACCGATGTTCACCGGCCGGCCCGGCGTCAGCGGGGTACCGGTGGCCCAGATCGTGGATTCGCTGGGGCCATACGCGTTGAACATGCGGCGCCCGGGCGCCCAGGCCTGCACCAGTTCCTCAGGGCAGGCCTCACCGCCGGTGATCAGAGTGGTCAGCCCGTCGAGTCGCGCCCGGTCCAGTGATGCCACCACTGTCGGGGTCAGCAGCGTCGCGCTCACGCGGTGGTGTTGCATCAGATCGACGAGCGCCTCGCCGGCGTACACGTCCCGCGGTGCCACCACCAAGGCAGCGGCCGCACCGGTCGCCGTCAGCATCTCGAACAGCGACGCGTCGAACGTCGGGGCGGCGACCATCAGCACGCGCGCGTCGGCGGTCAGCTCGTACGATTCCCGTTGTGCCGCAGCGGCACCCAGCAACCCGGCGTGGCTGACCGCCACACCCTTGGGCTCACCCGTCGAGCCCGACGTGAAGATGACGTAGGCGGTGTTGTCGACCGCCAATGGCGCCGAACGCTCGCCGTCGGCGATCGGTTCGGCGCGGTAGCCGGACAGATCGACGTCCGCCCGCAACACCGGACGGGAGCCTGCGCCGCCCATCTGGTCCGCGTCCCGCGTGAGCACACACGTGGCGGCGACCGAATCCAGCACCGTGGCAATACGTTCGACGGGGTGGGTGCGGTCCACCGGCACGTACACGCCGCCGGCCTTCAGCACGGCCCACCACGCCACCGCCAGTTCGGCGCACCGGTCCATCGCGACACCCACGGCGCGTTCGGGACCGACCCCGTTCTCGATCAGCAGGCGCGCCAGCCGGTTCGAGGTTTCGTCGAGCTCGCGATACGTCAGGCTGCGCGCCCCGTCGATGACGGCGACGGAACCGGGATCGGCAGCGACGGCCGCGGCCAGCAGCTCGGGCCCGAGTCCGATCGGCGCCTGCACGCCGGCACCTGACCACCGCCGCAATTCGTCCTGCTCGGCCTCGCCGAGGAGGTTGATGGACAACAGCTTCCGCGCCGGGTCCTCGGTCATCGCCGCCAGCAGCCGGCTCAGCCTGCCGATCAGCGACGTGATCGCGGCTTCGGTGAACACCTCGGTGTCGTATTCGATGTGCAGCCCGAGCTCGTCGCCCGGGAACGCCTCGACCGTCAGCGGGTAGTGGTTGAACTCGCGGTTCGCGAACTCGGCGATGGCAAGATCGTCGACCCCGACGGACATCCCCGCTTCGACCGGATAGTTCTCGTACACGAACAGCGTGTCGAAGAGTTGGTCATGGCCGGCGACGCGGTGAATCTCGCCCAGCGCCAGGTGCTGATGGTCGAGAGTGTCGTTGTGCGCGGTCTGCAGCTGGTCGAGCAGGCCGGTGACGGTGGTGCCCGCCGTCAGGTTGGCGCGGACCGGCACGGTGTTGATCAGCAGGCCGACCATCGATTCGGTGTCGCCGACATCGAGCTGCCCGAGCCGGGACCGCGCGGTACCGAACGCCACGTCGTGCCTGCCCGTCAAAGACGACAGCAGCACCGCCCACGCGGCTTGCAGCACAGTGCTGACGGTGGTCTGACACGAACGGGCCAGGTCTGACAGGGCGCGCGTGGTCTCCGCCGAAACCTGAAACGACGCAAAGCCCCGTTGCCCCCGACCCAACCGGTCCTGGAGCCGGTCCTGCGGGCCCACGAGCGTCGGCGTATCGAAACCGGCGAGCACCGCACCCCAGGCCGCTCGCGCCGCGTCGAGATCGCGATCGGCGAGCCAGGTGATGAACTTCCGGTACGACGCCGCGGGCGGCAGCCGGTGCCCGGCATAGCCGGCGAAGATCTCACGCAGCAGGATCGGCAGCGACCAGCCGTCGAGCACGATGTGGTGATTGGTCAGCACAAAACGGTGCCGGTCCTCGGCGATTCGGATCAGCAGGGCCCGGAACGGCGGCTCACCGGCGAGGTCGCCGACCGCGACGCGTTCGGCGGCGCACAGTCGCTGAATCTCGTCTTCGTCGGGTACCCCCGTCGCGCCGAAATCGAGGAATTGCCACGCGATTTCCGGCTCGGCCGGGATCACCTGCACCGGTTCGTCGAACTGCTGGCAGAACGTGGCCGCCAGGTGCGGATGCCGGTTGACGGTGCGCTGCACGGCATCGCGAAGTCGCTGCGGGTCCAGCGTGCCGGTCAGTGTGAAATCCAGCTGCACCGAGTACATTTCGGCCGCGACGTCGGCCCGCTCGTGCGCGGTGCTGCTGTGGAACAGCAGACCCTGCTGCAGCGGCGTCAGCGGCAGGATGTCGGCAACGCGACATTGCTGCTGCAGCTGGTCGATCTGCTGCTGCCCCAGCCGCGCCGGTGCGATGTCCGATGGCGCCAGACCGCCGCCACCCGCGCGGACGTGTGCGCAGATGCCGGCCAGCGCCTCGAACCACAACCGGCTCAACCGGTTCAGCTGGGCATCGTCGAGAACCGAGGTCGCCCAGGTCCAGTCGGCCTGCAGCTGAGGTCCGGCGTCGGTGTCGACGGTGCCGGCGTTGAGTTCCACGGTGTGGAACAGCGGCAGCGGGGCCGCGGCGCCGGCCAGGGACAGTTCGTCGCGTCCGAGCCGCCACAGTTCTTCGACACCGGCGATCTGCGGGAAACCCAGGCGTCCAAGGTAGTTGAACCCGATGCTCGGCTCCGCGCCGTCCAGATCGATGCCGTCGTCGAGGTAGCGCAGCAGCCCGTAGGTCAGGCCCGCGGGCTGTGCGCGCAGCTGTTCCTTGGCCGCCTTGACGACGGCACCGAGCGCCTCGTCGCCCGCGGTGATCTGCGACCAGGACAGCTCGCGCAGCGCCAGCGACACCGGGTATTTGGCGGTGAACCAGCCGACGGTCCGCGACAGGTCGACGTCGTCGGCAATGTCTTCGTCGCGCCCGTGGCCTTCGACGTCGATGCCGACGGGCGACCCACCGGCGCCCAGGAATTCGGTGACCGCGAACGCGAAACCGATCAGCAGGATGTCCTGCACGCCGGCGCGGAATGCCGCCGGCACCTCGCCGAGGAGGGCCCTGGTGTGCTCGGCGTCGAGCGTCACCGACAGCCGGCCCGCGGTGGCGTAGGTGTCCACATCAGGGTTCGCGGCGGGCAGAGCCGCGGGTACCGAGGCCGCCCGTTGCCAGGCCGCCGCCTGCGCCCGCACGTCCGGATGGTGCGCGTACTCGCTGAGCAGCATGGCCCACCGCTGGAACGACGTGCCTGTCGTCGTCAGCTCCACCGGCTGGCCGGCGCGATGCTGCGCCCACGCAATATTGATGTCTTCCAGCAGGATTCGCCACGACACCCCGTCAACCGCGAGGTGATGGACGATCAGGACCAGCTGCCGGCTGGGGCCGACCCACAAGGCGCTGACCATGATCCCGGCACCCGGGTTCAGCCGTCGCCGCGCCGCGGCCACCGCGGTTTCTGTCAGCTCCTCGACATCGACGACGCAATCGCGGGCATCGACCGCGCCGGCCTCGGGTACCGACAGCGCCCCGTCGGCGCCGACCCGCAGCCGCAGCATGGCGTGCCGACTCAGCAAGGCCTGCAACAACATCACCGCGTCGTCCCCGGTGGCGCCGTGCGGTGCCTGCAACACCAGGGTCTGGTTGAACTCGTCAACCGGTCCTTCGATCCCGGCGAACCAGCGGATGATCGGGGTGGCCGGCACCGATCCGATGCCCTCGTCGACGACGTCGTCCGCGTCGTCGGTCACGGTCACCGTCTGCGCCAGACGCGCCACCGTCTGTTCGACGAACACGTCACGCGGGCGGCATGCCAATCCGGCGGCCCGGGCGCGCGCCGCCACCTGCATCGCGAGAATGCTGTCGCCGCCCAGCTCGAAGAACGAGTCGTCGACGCTGACATCCGCCGGCTCCAGGCCGAGGATCTCGGCATAGATGGCGGCCAGAATTTCTTCGACCGGGCTGTCCGGCGCGCGGTAGTCGTCACCCGTGTACTCCGGGGCGGGCAGGCCCCGGGTGTCGAGCTTGCCGCTGGTGGTGAGCGGCAGTTCGGTCAGTGCCACTACCGCGGCCGGAACCAGGTACGCCGGCAGGCGATCGACGAGAGCGGCCCGCACCTCGACCGGATCGACGGCACCGGTGACGTAACCGACGAGGCGCTTGTCGCCGGGGCGGTCCTCCCGGACGATCACCGCCGCCTGCACGACGCCGTCGACTGCGGCCAAAGCTGTTTGGACTTCACCCAGTTCGATGCGGTAGCCACGGATCTTGACCTGCGCGTCGGCGCGTCCGACGTACCGCAGTTGTCCGTCCTCGCCCCAGTACACCAGGTCTCCGGTGCGGTACATCCGCTCGCCGGGCTTGCCGAAGGGGCACGGCACGAAACGTGATCCGGTCAGGGCGGTCCGGTGCAGATACCCGACGCCTACACCGGCACCGGCCACATACAGTTCGCCGACCACGCCGGGCTGCACCGGCCGCATCCAGCCGTCCAGCACGAACAATGCCGTGCCGCGCGGTGGCGCGCCGATCGGCGCCGCGCCCTCACCTGCGGTCAGCGGCGCACTGATCGCGGCGTAGATCGTGGTCTCGGTCGGGCCGTAGCCGTTGACCATTGTGCGGCCCGGCGCCCACTGTTCGACCACCTCGGCCGGACAGGCCTCACCGCCCATCACCAGCGCGCACGACTCCAGCCCGGCCATGTCCAACATCCCGATGGCAGAAGGGGTTTGGGTGAGGACGGTGACTTTCTCCGCGATCAGGAAGTCATGGAACTCGGTCGGATCGGCGGATACCGACTCGGGCACCACCACCAGCCGGCCGCCGCGCAGCAGCGCCGAGAAGATCTCCCACACCGAGAAATCGAAAGCGTACGAATGCCAATGCGACCAGGCCTGCTCGGACGGCAGGCCGGCATCCTGCGCGGCGATCAGCTGTGTCAGGTTCTGATGAGCGATCGCAACGCCTTTCGGCGTCCCGGTCGTGCCCGAGGTGTAGATGACGTAGGCGACGTCGTCGGGCTCCGGGCCGGCTTCGGCCGGCCAGTCGTCGGGTCCGTCGAACGGCTCCCGCACGTCGATGACCACACCGTCGAAGCCGTCGAACCGGCCGGCCAGAGCCGTTGTGGTGACGGCGGCGAACGGTGCGGAATCGTCCAGCATGAAGGCGATTCGGGGCGCCGGCAGTGCCGGGTCGATCGGCAGGTAGGCCGCGCCGGTCTTGAGTACGCCCAGGATGGTCACGATGGCCTCGGCGGAACGCGGCAGCATCACCGCGATGCGGCGCCCCGGACCCGCGCCGCGGTCGGCGAGAAGCTGAGCCATGCGGTTCGACGCGCGGTCGAGCTCCCGGTAGGTCAGTGGCCGACCGTCACCGCTGAGCGCCACCGCCTCCGGCACGCGAGCCACCTGCGCGGCGAACAGTGCCGGGATCGACAGCGGCAGCGCCGTTTCGGCGGCGAGCGTCGCCCAGTTTCCGAGGTCCGCGAGCCGGTCCTCGGCCGGTGTACCGAGCACCGGCAACGCCGATAGGCGCTGCGCCGGGTCCGCCGTCATGGCGGTCAGCACGCGATCGAGCTGGTCTGCCAGTTCCACGACGTCGAGCTGCCGGGTACCGAATGTCGTGACGGAGAGTTCGTCGCCCGTACCCGAGAACGCCAGTCCGGAGCCGCGTCCGAGACCGGAGATCAGCTGCGCTGCCGCGGTGGCCTCGCCCAGCGGCACAGTGAACCCGGACGGCAGAAAGTCCACCACGATCCGGTCCGCACCCGGCCCGTGGATCTTGCGCTCGAGGGCCTGAACGGGAAATCGCTGATGGCGCACCGCTTCTCGGGTGCGGGTGTGCACATGCGCACAGAATTCAGCGACAGTGGCGTCGGGGGCAACCTGCAGCACCAGCGGCACCACGCCGGCGACCATGCCGGGCAACGTCTTCGACACCTGCAGCACGCGCCGCGTCACCGGCAGGTCGAGCACGACCTCGTGCCCCTCGGCCGCCCGGCCACGCAGGACCAGTGCGCACGCCGCGATGAGCACCGTGGACCGGCGCACGTCCCAGGCCGTACACAGCCGTTCGACCTGGGACAGCAGCGCGGGGGCGAGCGGGATGGGCTCCGAGGAGCCGTCGGCGCCCGCGACGTCATCCGCCGGCAGGTCACGAGTCGCCTGCGCCGGCAGGTTCTCGGTCCAGTAGGCCTCGTCCTCGGCGTAGTCCGCGGAGGCTTCGTACGCATCTTCGGAGTCCAGCAGATCCTGAAGCGAACTGAAGTAGGACGGCTGAATGGTCACGCCCGCAACGGATTCCGAGTAGACCGCCGCGATGCGTTGTAGGACCAGTGCCAGCCCGATGCCGTCGGCGACGACGTGGTGGCAGCAGGCGAAGAAGTAGGACTCGTCGGCGCCGGCCCGGAAGTAGGCGAACCGCAGCAGCGGGCCATCCAGCGGCATGGGGGTGCGCTGCAGCGCCGAGGCCGTCGCACGCGCATCGGCCATCGGCTCGTCGGCATCGGCCAGATCATGGAACGCCACCTCGAAATCGGCGACGTCGAGCAACCGCTGACGCACCTGACCGCCGGACTCCGAGAACGTCGCCCGCACCGGGTCGGCCTCGCCCACGACGTGGCGGATCGCTTGCTCGAAGATCTCGAAATCAACCGGCCCGTCAATTTTTACGAAGATACCGAGCTGCCACTCCGCAGCCGATTGACCGGTTTCCTGCGCGAGCCAGATGTCCAACTGCCCACGCGTGACAGGCAACGACGAATCGCCGAGATCCATCCCAAACACTGAAATGCCGAACTACCCCTGACTTACCGAGCGATCAGAGCTGCTGACCCACCGCCAGTCGGTCCCGCAAACTCTTCGGCCGGATGTCGGTCCACTCCCGTTCGATGTACTCCAGGCACGAGGCGCGGTCCGCCTCGCCGAATACCACCCGCCAGCCCGCCGGCACATCAGCAAATGTCGGCCACAGGCTGTGCTGTTCTTCGTCGTTGATCAGCACGAAGAAAGATCCATTGTCGTCATCGAACGGGTTGGTGCTCATGGTGCTCCCAAAAGAATTGACGCTCAAGATAATTGGGCTTTGCGATTTCACTCGACCCGTGGGCGAATGCTACATGCTCTGACTATGTCCACAAATGGGCGTCAATAAACCCGCCCCGGCGCGCCGCGATCGAGCAATCCGTCCGAAAACACCGACACCGTAACGACTTTCGCGACCTTCTTTGCCCAATGCCGACGACGGTACCGACTTCCCTGGGAACACCGTCAGACGGCCATTTCCGATAGTTAGCTGAAGTTGCTGCAACGGTGCCAGAGAGAGAGGTACGAGGGGCGGCCGGACGGGAGGCGATTTCGGCGGGGCCGCGAATCAGACCATCGCGCGGCGGCCGGCCAGGGCCCGGCCCAGCGTCAGCTCGTCGGCGAACTCGAGGTCGCCACCCATCGGCAGACCCGACGCGATGCGCGTCACCGTCAGCCCCGGGATGTCCCGCAGCATGCGCACCAGATACGTGGCCGTGGCCTCGCCCTCGGTGTTGGGGTCGGTCGCGATGATCACCTCGACGATGTCCACACCGTCGACCCGCTGGCCAATGCGGTTGAGCAGCTCGCGGATTCGCAATTGTTCCGGCCCGACGCCGGACAGCGGATCCAGCGCGCCGCCCAGGACGTGATAGCGCCCGCGGAATTCGCGGGTGCGCTCCACCGCCTGGACGTCCTTGGGCTCCTCGACGACGCACACCAGGGAACCGTCGCGGCGCGGGTCACTGCAGATCCGGCAGCGATCGTCATCGGACACGTTGCCGCACACCGCACAGAACTTGACGCCGTCGCGTACCCGGTTCAGCACCGCGGTCAGCCGGTCGATGTCCGGCGGCTCCACCGACAGCAGGTGGAACGCGATGCGCTGGGCACTCTTCGGCCCGATGCCCGGCAGCTTGCCGAGCTCGTCGATCAAATCCTGTACGGGTCCTTCAAACACATCAGAACCCGGGCAGGCCCATGCCCTGCATACCGCCGGCCAGCGGACCGAGGCGCTGCTGCGCCATCAGCGTCACCTGCTCGGAGGCGTCACCCAGGGCACCCACGATGAGGTCCTGCAGCGTCTCGATGTCGTCGGGGTCGACGACCTTCGGGTCGATGGTGAGCGCGGTGATCTCACCGCTGCCCATCATGGTGACCTTGACCAGACCGCCACCGGCCTGACCGGTCACCGACGAGGTGGCCAGGGACTCCTGCGCCGCCATGAGCTGCTGCTGCATCTGCTGCGCCTGAGCGAGCAGCGCGGACATATCGGGCTGGCCACCGGGTTGCATGACGATCCCCTCAAGTTTCGATGATCGGGTGTGCGCGCCAGCCTAGTCGCCCGACGGATCACCGGGCGACCGACTGGCCGCGAAAAGAATCTCCGTGCGCCGAAGGGCTAGCCTTCGACGACCTTCTTCAGGTTCCCCAGCACCTCGTCCTGAATCTTGCGCAGACCCAGCGGCGCGAAGGTCTTCTCGAAGAAGCCGCCGATACCGCCCGCGCCCTGCCACGCGGTCTTGACGGTGACGGTCGAGCCGGTGCCCGCCGGGGCGACGGTCCATGTGGTCACCATCGACGAGTTGGCGTCCTTCTCGATGACGCTCTTGCCGGCGACGTCAACCGTGGCCTTGACCTCACGCGAGCGCTTCTTGGTGGCCTGCAGCTTCCAGGTGGCGACGGTGCCGGCGCCCTGTCCGCCTTCGAGCACCTGGTAGCCGCTGTAGTTCGACGAGAGGATCTTCGGGCGCACCGTCTGGTAGTCGGCGACTGCCGCAAGCACCTTCTCCGGCTCGGCGAGAATCAACACGGTGCTGGACGCACTGACCTGTCCCATCAGGTAAAACTCCTGTTCATCTGGCTTCCCTTGCGGTCGCGAGGACCGCTGTCTCGGTTTAGCGTATATGTGTGACTGCTGTCACGACCGATGCGACGGCCGCCCACGAGGTGGCCGTTCAGCGACTCCTGGACAGCTATCGCGCCATCCCGCAGGGTGCGACAGTGCGGCTGGCGAAACCGACGTCGAACCTGTTCCGGGCACGCACGCGCACCAAGACCAAGGGGCTGGACGTCTCGGGGCTGGACGGTGTGCTGGCCGTCGACACCGAGTCGCGCACCGCGGACGTGCAGGGCATGTGCACTTACGAGACGCTCGTCGCGGCGACACTGCCGTTCGGGTTGGCACCGCTGGTCGTACCGCAGCTCAAGACCATCACCCTCGGGGGCGCGGTCACCGGACTGGGCATCGAGTCGACGTCGTTCCGCAACGGGCTGCCGCATGAGTCCGTGCTGGAGCTCGACATCCTCACCGGCGCCGGCGAGCTGGTCACCGCCAGCCGCGACCGGCACCCCGACCTCTTCCACGCCTTCCCCAATTCCTATGGGACGCTGGGCTATTCGGTGCGGCTGCGCATCGAGCTCGAGCCCGTGCGCCCGTTCGTCAAGCTGCGGCACCTGCGCTTCCACCGGGTGACCGACCTGATCGACGAACTGGCGCGCATTCTCGACACCGGCGGCCACGACGGCGTGCCGGTGGACTACCTCGACGGCGTCGTGTTCGGGCCCGACGAAAGCTATCTGTGCCTCGGCATGAAGACCGGGATCGACGGGCCGGTCAGCGACTACACCGGCCGGCGCATCTTCTACCGTTCCATCCAGCACGACTCCGGCGAGCGGCACGACCGGCTCACCACGCAGGACTATCTCTGGCGCTGGGACACCGACTGGTTCTGGTGTTCGGCGGCCTTCGGCGCGCAACTCCCGCTCATCCGGCGGTTGTGGCCCCGCCGGTACCGCCGCAGCAGCGTCTACTGGAAGTTGGTGGGTCTGGACCAGCGCTTCCACATCGCCGACCGGATCGAGCGACGCAGCCTGCTGGCCCCGCGCCAGCCGTTGCGCGAGCGCGTCGTGCAGGACGTCGAGGTACCGGTCGAGCGCGTCGTCGACTTTCTCGCGTGGTTCCTGGCCCGGGTACCCATCACCCCGATCTGGTTGTGCCCGTTGCGGTTACGCGACGACACCCACTGGCCGCTGTATCCGCTCCAGCCCCACCGCAACTACGTCAACGTCGGGTTCTGGTCATCGGTCCCGGCTGGACCCGTCGCCGGCGAGACGAACCGGTTAATCGAGCACAAGGTCGACGAGTGCGGCGGCCACAAATCCCTGTACTCCGAGTCGTTCTACTCGCGCGCGGATTTCGACAAACGCTACGGCGGCGCGGAGTACCAGAAGGTCAAAGACGTTTACGACCCCGAATCGCGGCTACTAGGTCTCTATGAGAAGGCGGTACAACGGCAATGACGACAACTGACGACCGGGACACGACCGACGGCAGGCTCACCTTGGCCGAGGTCCTGGAGAGCTTCTCGAGTGGTCGGCTCCCCCTGAAATTCGAGGCGTACGACGGCAGTTCGGCCGGCCCCGAAGACGCCGAACTCGGTCTGAGCCTGCTCACTCCGCGCGGCACCACCTACCTGGCGACCGCGCCGGGCGACCTGGGCCTCGCTCGCGCCTACGTCGCAGGCGATCTCGCCGCGCTCGGAGTGCATCCGGGCGACCCGTACGAGCTGCTCAAGGCTCTCGCCGACAAGGTGGAGTTCAAGCGTCCGCCGATCCGGGTGCTGGCGAACATCGTGCGGTCCATCGGATTCGAACATCTGCTGCCCATCGCCCCGCCACCGCAGGAGGCCCTGCCGAAATGGCGCCGGATGGCAGAAGGGCTGCGGCACAGCAGAATCCGGGACGCCGAGGCCATCCACCACCACTACGACGTGTCGAATGCCTTCTACGAACTGGTGCTCGGCCCATCGATGACCTACACCTGCGCGTGCTATCCACGGCCGGATGCCACGCTCGAGGAGGCCCAGGAGAACAAGTACCGGCTGGTGTTCGACAAGCTGCGGTTGCAGCCCGGCGATCGGCTGCTCGACGTCGGCTGCGGCTGGGGTGGCATGGTCCGGTACGCCGCCCGGCACGGTGTCCGGGCCACCGGCGTGACGCTGTCGGCGGAGCAGGCCGGCTGGGCACAGCGCGCCATCGCCGATGAGGGCCTGGCCGACCTCGCCCGCGTCGTGCACGGTGACTACCGCGACGTGCGGGAGGACGGCTTCGACGCGGTCTCCTCGATCGGCCTGACCGAGCACATCGGCGTCGCCAACTACCCGGCGTACTTCCGGTTCCTGCGGGACCGGCTCCGGACCGGCGGGCTGCTGCTCAACCACTGCCTCACCCGGCCGCACAACCGGCCGGGGCACATCGGCGGATTCATCGACCGCTACGTCTTCCCCGACGGGGAACTGACCGGCTCGGGACGGATAATCGCCACCGCCCAGGACACCGGACTGGAGGTGCTGCACGAGGAGAACCTGCGCCACCACTACGCCCTGACGCTGCGCGACTGGTGCGCCAACCTGGTCCGCAACTGGGACGACGCGGTCGCCGAGGTCGGCGTGGCCACAGCCAAGGTCTGGGGCATGTACATGGCCGGTTCCCGGGTGGGATTCGAGACCAATGTGGTTCAGCTGCACCAGGTTCTGGCCGTCAAACTCGACGAGCACGGGGCCGACGGCGGGCTGCCGCTGCGGCCGTGGTGGACGCCCTGACTACTCCCCGATGGGTCGGGCGCCCAGCTCACTCTTGAGCAGTTCCAGCGCCACCTCTTCAGGGTCGCGCCGGGGGACGTCGGTGCCCCGGTCGTTGGCCGCGTCGGCCAGCATGTCCTCTTCTTCGGCGCGCTCCACCGCGGCCTGCTGTTCTGGCGTCGGCGCGGCGGCTCGCGGCGCCGCGGCGGCCGGCGCCGCACCCGCGGGCGCGGCACCAGCGGGCCCCGCCCCGGTATCGCACCGCACCCGCCAGTTCACCCCGAGCGCGTCCTTGAGGGCCTCGCGGATGACGTCCGAGTTGTGCTGCTCCGACAGGCGCCGCGCCAGCGGCGGCGCCGGGTGCGCCAGGACGAGGGTGTCGCCCTCGATGCCGCGGACCGTCGCCTCCATGAGCATGGCTTCCAGTGAGCGACTACGCGCCCGGACCTTCTCGCGCACCGTCGTCCACATGGCCCGCACCGCGGCGGCATCGGGCTCACCGGGTGTCGCGGCGGCAGGCTGCACGGGCGCCGCGGCGGCCGGTGCGGGAGCCGGCGGGGCGACGGGTTCAGGTGATGTTTCACGTTGAACCGGCGCAGGTTCGGGGGCCGGACGCGGCTCGGGCCGTGGCGCCGGGGGTGCGGGCGGCGGCGTCGGCTCCGCTTCAGGTGTCGAAACCGATTGGGGTACTTGACTTCTCCGCGTGAACTGCCGGTTGCCCGCCGCCGAGGACGGGGCAGCCGGAGCCTGCGGTGCCTCCGCGTACGACTCGGCGACCGGTGCCGAGGCGGGGGCCGGAGCCGCCACCGCAGCGGGCCGCGGGGCAGCCACGGTCCCGGCCTCCGAGGCCGGGATCGAGACGTTCATCCGGGTCTCGATGCGCTCGATGCGTTGCAGCAGAGCGGCTTCGGTGTCACTGGCCGACGGCAGCAGCAGCCGGGCACACACCACTTCGAGCAGCAGTCGCGGTGCCGTCGCGCCGCGCATCTCCCCCAGTCCGGCATGCATGACCTCGGCGTAGCGGGTCAGTGTTGCGGTGCCGATCTGGGCGGCCTGGTCCCGCATGCGCTCCATGACGTCGTCCGGCGCGTCGACCACGCCGCGGGCCGCGGCGTCCGGAACCACTTGCAGGACAATCAGATCCCGGAAGCGCTCCAGCAGGTCGGTGCCGAAGCGGCGTGGGTCGTGCCCGGCGTCGATCACCGACTCGACGGCGCCGAAGAGCGCCGCGCCGTCGCCGGCGGCCAGCGCGTCGACGGCCCGGTCGATCAGCGCGAGGTCGGTGGCGCCCAGCAGCGACAGCGCCCGCTGGTAGACGACGCGATTCTGCTCGGCGCCGGCCAGCAGCTGGTCGAGCACCGACAACGTGTCACGCGGCGAACCACCACCGGCGCGGATGACCAAGGGGTACACCGCGTCGTCGACGCCGACGTCCTCCTGGGCGCAGATCTTCTCCAGCAGGCCGCGCATGGTCTTCGGCGGCAGCAGCCGGAACGGGTAGTGATGGGTACGCGACCGGATGGTCGGCAGCACCTTCTCCGGCTCGGTGGTGGCGAACACGAAGATCAGGTGCTCCGGCGGCTCCTCGACGATCTTGAGCAGCGCGTTGAAACCGGCGTTGGTCACCATGTGCGCTTCGTCGATGATGAAGATGCGGTACCGCGACTGCGCCGGCGCGTAGAACGCGCGGTCCCGGAGCTCACGGGTGTCGTCGACACCACCGTGGCTGGCGGCGTCGAGTTCGACGACGTCGATGTTGCCCGGCCCGTTCGGCGCGAGCGCCACGCACGAATGGCACTCGCCGCACGGATTGGCCGTCGGCCCCTGCTCACAGTTCAGCGAGCGGGCCAGGATGCGCGCCGACGACGTCTTGCCACAACCGCGCGGCCCGGAGAACAGGTAGGCGTGGTTGATCCGGCCCGATTCGAGCGCGTTGCACAGCGGCTCGGTGACATGCTCCTGCCCGACTACCTCAGCGAAACTTGCCGGTCGGTACTTGCGGTAGAGAGCCACGGGAGAAGGCTACCGAGCGGGTCCGACTCGTGCTCTGGTGCCCGTTGACTGCGAATCTACGCATACCGTTACTCGCACTAATACGGCGTCAGTTCGCAGTCAACTATCCACAGTCACCGATTTATCCACAGACAGCTGCAAAGCGCCGCCAACCGAACGATCCGCGTCGGTGTTCGTCACGACGCTTCCCACATGACCGAACCTTTCATCGGCAGCGAAGCGCTGGCAGCGGGCGTCCTCAGCCGCTACGAGCTGAGCCGCTACTACCGGCCGATCCTGCCGAACATCTACGCGGACAAACGGAGTGCGTTGTCGCTGCGACAGCGCAGTACAGCCGCATGGTTGTGGTCAGGTCGTGACGGGGTGATCGCGGGGATGGCCGCATCTGCACTCCATAAGGCCAAATGGGTAGCTGACGACGTCGCGATCGAATTGATCAGCACCAAGACCAAGCCGCCGAATGATGTGATCGCCCGCCGGGAATTGATCCGCGAAGGTGAGACCACCCAGATCGGCGGGCTGCCTGTCACGAGCCCGGAGCGCACTGCGTTCGACCTGGGGCGGCGGGGTTTGGTCGGTGCGGCAGTCGCCCGGCTCGACGCCCTCGCGCGGGCCACCGGATTCAAAGGCGACGACGTTGTCGCACTGGCTGAACACCACCCCCACGCCCGTGGCCTGCGGCAACTGGATCGCGCGCTCGACCTGTTCGACGCCGGTGGCCATTCACCGAAAGAAACCTGGTTGCGGCTGATGCTCATAGACGCCGGCTTTCCGAGGCCGCAGACGCAGATACCTGTCCTCGGGCCGGACGGCTACCCGAAGTACTTCCTCGACATGGGTTGGGAGGAGCTGATGCTGGCGGTCGAATACGAAGGCGGGCAGCACGCCGATCAGCTCGGTTACGACATCGAACGTGCCGACTACATCGCTCGAGTCGGGTGGACGCATATCCGAGTTGCCGCGGGGCATCGGCGGCCCGGCATCATCGCTCGGGTCGAGCGCGAATGGGACCGGCTCTGGCGGCCAGGCATGGAGATTTCACCCCGCAAGACGCCCCGCAACGGGCCACCGCTGGAGCGCGGCTGTTGACTGCGAATCCACGCAGGCCGCTACTCGCACAAATACGGCGTCAGTTCGCAGTCAACGCAAGAGCTGTGCCAATCCACCACACTGGCACGCATGGCATTGTTCGGACGCTCCGGCGACCTCTCGTACGACGATCTACTGAACCGGCTCACCGAATTGGAGCGCCGGGTCGCGATCTTGGAACGCGCCGGCAACAGCGACAACGCCGCGCCGGCGCCCCAGCCACAATGGCAGTCGTACGGCGGCTCCGGCGTGAGCCCCGAAGTCATGCGACTGGCCGCGGCCGGCCAGAAAATCCAGGCCATCAAGCGGCTGCGCGAGGAAACGGGCCTCGGCCTGAAAGAAGCGAAAGGCATCGTCGACCGGCTGTAGGCGGCCGCCACTCGCACAAATGCGCCCTGAGTACAGGGCCAACGCGTACCGCGGCCGGACCTCAGTCCTCGAGCAGCACCTCGGTCGCGGCCAGCAGCGCGCACGTCGCCAGGCCGTCGATGGCGACCCGCAGGTCGGGCAGCGACGGGAAGGTCGGCGCGACCCGGATGTTCTTGTCGTCCGGGTCCTTCTTGTACGGGAACGACGCCCCGGCCGCGGTCACCGCGATGCCGGCATCCTTGGCCAGTGCGACAGTCCGCTTCGCGGTGCCCGGCCACACATCCAGGCTGACGAAGTAGCCGCCCTTGGGGTCGGTCCACGACGCGATCTTCGACTCGCCGAGCCGGTCGTCGAGAATCTCCGCGACCGCCGCGAACTTGGGCGCCATCAGCGCCTGGTGCCGCTGCATGTGCAGCCGCACGCCGTCGGCGTCGCCGAAGAACCGGACGTGCCGCAGCTGGTTGACCTTGTCCGGGCCGATGGTCTTCTTCTCGGCATGCTGCAGGTACCACGCGATGTTGCCGAGCGAGCCGCCGAAGAAGCTGACCCCGGCACCCGCGAAGGTGATCTTGGACGTCGAGGCGAACACGTACGGCCGGTTCGGGTTGCCCGCGGTGGCGGCCAGGCCGACGACGTCGACGTTCTGCACCGACTCGTGCGTCAGCGTGTGCACGGCGTAGGCGTTGTCCCAGAACAGCCGGAAATCCGGTGCGGCCGTTTGCATCTGCACCAGCCGCCGGGTGGCCTCCCATGAGTAGGTGACGCCGGTCGGGTTGCCGAAGACCGGCACGCACCACATGCCCTTGATGGCCGGGTCGGCCGCGACGAGTTCCTCGATGAGGTCGACGTCGGGGCCGTCCTCGAGCATCGGGACCGGGATCATCTCGATGCCGAAGCTCTCGGTGATCGCGAAGTGCCGGTCGTAGCCGGGCGACGGGCACAGGAACTTCAACACGGGCTCTTGAACCCAGGGCCGCGGCGAATCGACGCCGCCGTGCAGCAGCGAGAACACGATGACGTCGTGCATCAACTCCAGGCTGGCGTTGTTGCCGGCGATGAGGTTCTGCACGGGCAGGCCGAGCAGTTCACCGAAGATGGCCCGCAGCTCGGGCAGGCCGTGCAGGCCGCCGTAGTTGCGGGTGTCGGTGCCGTTGCCGTCCAGGTACGAGCCCGGGGTGTCCCCCGGCAGGTTCAGCATGGCGTTCGACAGGTCGAGCTGCTCTGCCGACGGCTTGCCGCGGGTCAGGTCGAGCGTCAGGTTGCGGGCCTGCAGTTCGGCGTAATTGCGCTGTTGCAGATCGTGCTGGGCCTGCAATTCGTCACGGCCGAGGGACAGAAACGACACGGCGCGCCTTTCGCATCAGATAGCGAAAACATAGGGGACCCCGCGCACCCGCCAGAGCCCGTTGACCCTTGCTGCCTTCCGGCCCTGGGGGAGTTCACAGGATGGACGCCGCGCGGGGTCCGGCCATGAGTGTAGTACCCACCCAGTGGCACACGAGTAGGGCGTCGGATCCGGGTCGGGTACCCTTGTCGACGGAGGATTCGCCTAGTGGCCTATGGCGCTCGCCTGGAACGCGGGTTGGGTTAACAGCCCTCAGGGGTTCAAATCCCCTATCCTCCGCACTCGGTCCGGGGTGCGACCAGCTGATCAGCCGGTCGCACCCCGGATCCACATCGAAGCCAAAACCCCTCGAGGAGCAGCATGCGGCGGCCGGTAGCGATCATTTGGCACGCGTCGTTCCTGGTTCTCGCAGCCCTGCTGTACTTCTTCTTCACGCTGCCCCGCTGGAATGAGCTGACCGGCGACTGGTCGCACACCCTCGGCACCGCGATGCGCATCGTCTGCGGCCTGATCATCGCGTTGTCGGCGCTGCCGGTGCTGTTCACCCGCCAGCGCACCGCGTTGCCCGAGTACGGCACCCCGCAGCTGGCGCTGACCCTGCGCACCTGGTCGATCGTCCTCCACATCGTGGCCGGCGTCCTGATCATCGGCGCCGCGATCAGCGAGATCTGGCTGACCCTGGATCAGGCCGGCACCTGGCTGTTCGGCATCTACGGCGGCGCGGCCGGCCTGGCCCTGCTCGCCGCCCTGGCCTTCTACCTGGCCTTCGTCGCCGAACTGCCGCCCCCGCCGCCGGCTCCGCTGAAGGTCAAGGACGGCAAGCGTCGCGGCCGCCGCAAGGACATCGAGGCCGACGTCGAGGCCGACGCCGGGGCCGCAGCTGTCACCGCTGAAGCCGCCGACGAGAGCGCGCCCGAGGCCGAAGAAACGGCCGAAGAAACGGCCGAAGACGAGGCCGGCGACGACGCGGCCGAAACCACCGAAGGCGACGACGCCGGTAACACCGAGGCCGCCGAGTCCGATGAAGCGACCAAGACGTCCGGCGAAGAGACCGCCGACACCAACGAGGACGAGGCTGAAGAAACGGCCACTGACGACGCCCCCGCCGGTAAGCTGCGCAACCGCCGCTCCGGCAAAGGTTCCGGCTTGTTCGGGCGCGGAGCCTAAGGGCCTACTCGCAGGGCCATCACCTCGCAGTCCGGAGGACAGCACATGGGCGGGTTCCGCTTCTGCCGTCGGCTCGGCACCGCGGTCACCGCGGCAGCCGTTGTCGTGGCCACCGTCAGCATCGCCCCGATCGCCCACGCTGACCCGTCCACGGCCGCAGCCGCTGTCGAACCCGCGACCGCGCGCGTCGACACCGTCATCAACTACCAGCACGCCATCGGCGCCGGCACCGGCTTCGTCCTGGACGCCGGCGGCGCGCTGCTGACGAACTTCCACGTCGTGCAGGGCGCCGACAAGGTCACCGCGACCGTCTCTGGCCGGCCATACCGCGCGGACCTGGTCGGCTACGACCGGCACCGCGACATCGCGGTGCTGCAGCTGCGCGGCGCGGCCGACCTGCCGGTCGCCCCGCTGGGCGACTCGGCGGCGGTAGCCGTCGGCGACGAGGTCGTGGCCCTGGGCAACGCCGACGGCAGTGTCAACTCATTGACCCACGAGGCCGGCAACGTCATCGGCCTGAACCGCACCATCACCGCCAAGGACGAGCTGACGGGCAGTTCCGAGCAGGTGACGGGCCTGATCCAGTTCGCGGCTCCGGTCCGCGCCGGTGATTCGGGCGGCCCGCTGGTCTCGTCGGACGGCCGGGTGGTCGGGATGACGGTCGCGGCGACGCTGAACTTCCACATGGGTCCGGGCGGCGAGGGCTTCGCGATCCCGATCAATGAGGTGCTGGCGACGGCCGCACAGATCCGGGCCGGCGCGGCGTCGAACAGCATCCACATCGGGCAGCCGACGCTGCTCGGCGTCGGTGTCGGCGGCACCGACGAGCACTCGCAGCTGCCCGGCGTGCTGATCCGCGACGTGATCAGCGGTGGCCCCGCGCAAATCGCCGGGATGGTCCCGGGCGACGTCCTGGTGAGCATCGACGGCGTCACGGTGAGCTCGGCGAGTGCGCTCACCAGCGTGCTGGACCGGCACTACCCCGGCGACGTCGTGGAGCTGTTCTGGATCGACCGCGCGGGCCAGCAGCACACCGCCAAGACCGCCCTGACGTCCTGACACGTCGCTTTCTGGCAAAAAAATCTACTAGCCCGTCGAAGTAGCTGGCCACCGGCACTAACCGGGTACCGGGCGTTATGACAATTTGCCACCGCCCTCCGACGTGCCGTAATGGGGTTGCTGGGTGCCGAAGGCCTTGGCGGGGGCATTTTCCCGAGTTAGATTGGCGACACATTCAGTTGCAAATGAGCCTTCGGTCACAGCTGTTCACGCGGCGGTTACCCGGTCAAAGGGAGTAGCCCAGTGGTCCACCTCTACGTGGAGGCGTACACAGCGATCTGGGCTGTGGTGACCCTGGCGACCTATCTCCTCGGCCGCAGGTTCAGCGACGACGAGCAACCCGACCACCAGGTCCTCACCAGCGTGCTGGCCGGAGCCATGTGGCCCGTCGTCGTGGTCGGGCTGCTGGAGGCTTTCACCGTCGCGCTGATGTCCGGCAGTCACGCGTGGCGCGACCCGGCGCCGGTGGAGCCGGCCTGCGTCGCCCCCGTCGCGCCGCTGCCGTAAAACTCAGGCCACGCCACGCAGGTGGGACGCCGACGCCCCGATGGTGGCCTGGTCCTCCCCGATCATGGTGTGCAGCAGGGCCTTCTGCTCGCGCAGTCCCCGGTCGGCGGCGCGGTCCGAACCTCCCGGGAGCACCAGCGCCGCGATGCTGCGGACACCGTTGACGGGGATGCGGAGCACCGGATACCACGGCGGCATGTAGGCCGGCAGCCCCAGCGTGCGCATCACCCGCGGGCCCAGGAACGCCGTCGTGACCGACAGGTGCTGCGCCCACGCCAGCCGCCGGCGAAGGCCTGCCGCGCCGCGGTAATGCCAGCTCAGCGGGTCACGCGCCATCGGGACGGAAAGCTGCCTGGTGGTCTCGTCGGAGACCGCCAGCGCGGTGGACGTGTGATAGAGGATGCGGACGCTGTCCCGGAAGGACCGCGGCAGCCATTCGTCCTGCACGCCCATCAACCAGCCCACGTAGCGCGTGAGGTGCGCGATGCCGCTCAACTCGGCGGGGGTGGCCACGATGCCCATGGCCAGGCCACCGAGAACCGGCGCGATCAGGGCGCCGACCAGCGTGGCCGCCATGTCGGTCTGATTGACCGGCACACCCCACTGCTCGGTTCGCCAGTCCGGCATCGCCTGCACGTGTCTGCGCACCATCGCGTGCACGAAGCGGACCCGGACCGTGGCCCGGTAGCCGGAACCGAACTTGTCGAGCCCGCCGGCCTCGATCACGTCGAGCGCCCACTGCATGGTCTCGGCGAACCGCTGGTTGGACCCCTTTTCCAGGGCTCCGGTGCGCAACAGGGTCTGGTTGAATCCCGAGAACTGGTAGCCGCCCAGCAGGGCCACGTCCCTGGCGATGTACATGCCGTCGGCCCCGCCGCGGCGCAGCGTCCGCGCGCCGATCCGCAGCGCTTCGGTGTCGACCCAGTCGGGCGTGGCCTCGACGGATTCGAAAAACCTGCGCAGTGGCTCCGGCGCCTCGGGAACGGCGGCGATGCCGTCGGTGAGCGCGCGGTCGAACAGCGGCCGCAGCTGCTTGGTTCCCGTCTCCGACATCCAGCCGACCAGGGCGTCCATGGGCTCGTCCCCGACGCCCAGACGCTCGCCGAGGCGCTGCCACTGCGCCGCATCGGGCTTCCCGATGGCCAGCATGGTGGCGAACGAACTGATCGCCGCGGGCACCGGCTGCGGCCGGTCGGGATGACGTGCCGGGATCGGCAGGGACATCGTGCGCACTCCTTGTCACCGTTGACAACGTATGTAGTCAAAACTAGGCGGTACCCGGGGTCTCGTCAATGGCAATCGGGACGCGAGCGCATAGGCTGGCCCTCATGTGGCGGGGACAACATTCCAGGCATCAGCGTCGGAGCACAGTGGCGGCCGCGATCGCGGCACTCGGGATCGGCGTCGCACTCGGCGCGGCACCAGCCGCGACGGCGGCCGACGCCCCCGACCAGGTCGCGATGACGACCATCGACGACATCGCGGCGGGCAACTACGCCGCCGTCACCGCCCGGTTCGATCCGGAGTTGCAGAAGCGGTTGTCCCCCAAGGCATTACAGCAGGTATGGGACGGCTACCAGCGCACGTTCGGGGCGTACCAGTCGCACGGCGGCCCCGAGGACACCCTGCGCGGCGACCTCACCGTGGTGAACGTCCCGCTGCAGATGGACCGCATGCCAGGCCAGTTCCGGGTGAAGATTCACCCCGATGGCACCATCGCGGGCGTGTACTTCCTGCGCGAAGGCGTGCCGGTCCCCTGACCGTCACGCCAGGCGGGGGTCGATCAGCGTGACCCCCACCGGGCTGGCGGCACCGAACTCCGGCAGCAGCCGCGCCCCTTCTGCCAGCCCCACCACCCGCTCGACGAGCGCCTGCGGACGCAGCTCGCCCGCCGCGACCTGGTCCAGCATCTCGGGGTAGTCCGCGCTGGCCATGCCGTGCGAGCCCAAAACATCCAATTCCCAGGCGATTACGCGATCCATGGGCACCTGCGGGTGCCCGTCGACGTTGGGCAGCAAGCCCACCTGCACGTGCCGCCCCTGTCGGCGGAGGCTGTGGATCGCGTCGGCGCACGTCCCGGCGGTGCCCACCGCGTCGACCGCGACATGGCTTCCGCCACCGGTGATCTCGTGCACCGCGGCCGCCACCCCGCCGCCGTTGGCGAGGACGGTCTCGGTGGCGCCGAGGCTGCGTGCGAGTTCCAGTGCCGCCGGCGTGCGGTCGACGGCGATGACGTTGGCGCCGGCAGCCGCCGCCACCTGGACGGCGCTCAGGCCCACGCCACCGACGCCGATCACCGTGACCCACTCACCGGGTTTGACGTCGGCACGGGCCCGCAGCGCGCGGTAGGCGGTGGCGAACCGGCAACCCAGCGCGGCCGCCGCGGAGTCGTCGATATCTTCGCCCACCGCAACGAGATTCGTGTCTGCGGCATGCAGCGCCACGTACTCACCGAACGAGCCCCAGTGCGTGAATCCCGGCTGGGTCTGGTTCGGGCACACCTGCGCCTGACCATTGGCACACCATTCGCAGGCGCCGCAACCACACACGAACGGTGTGGTCACCCGGTCACCGACATGCCAGCGCCGGACGTCGGCGCCGACGGCGACCACTTCCCCGACCAGTTCATGTCCGGGGACGTGCGGGAGTGCGACGCCGTCGTCGTGCCCGGCCCAGGCATGCCAGTCGCTGCGGCACAGCCCGGTCGCGTGCACCTGCACCACGACGCCGCCGGGCGACGGCGTCGGGTCCGCGACCGAGCGAACCTCCACCGGCCCACCGAACTGCTCGAAGATCACCGCACGCATCAGGTCATCGTTGCACGCCCCGGACGCGCCGGAGGCACAGCGGCGAGCAACGCGCGCGTGTAGTCATGTTCGGGATGCGCGAACAACTCGGCAGCAGAGCGGTATTCCACCGCCTCGCCGCCGCGCAGCACCAGGACGTCGTGGCTCATGCGCTCGATCACGGCCAAGTCGTGGCCGATGAACAGGTAGGTCAGACCGCGTTCCCGCTGCAGCCGGGTCAGCAGGTCGAGCACCTTGGCCTGCACCGAGACATCGAGCGACGCCGTGGCTTCGTCGAGGATCAACAGCTCGGGCTGCACGGCCAGCGCCCGGGCGATGTTGACGCGCTGGCGCTCGCCGCCGGACAGTTGGTGCGGGTACCGCGCCGCGTAGTCCGCCGGAAGCTCGACGGAGTCCAGCAGCTCGCGTACCCGGGCCCGCCGGTCCCTGGCATTGGCCGTCAGGGGCTCGGCGATCGAAAGTCCCACGGGGATGCGGGGATTGAGCGACGAGAACGAATCCTGGAACACCAGACCGATCCGGCGGCGTACCGCCTTGCGGTCGCGGCGCCTGACCGTCAGCACGTCGGTGCCGTCCAGTAGCGCGCGGCCCCCGTCGGGCACGACCAGACCGGTCAGCGCGGCCGCCACGGTCGATTTCCCCGAGCCCGACTCCCCCACGAGCCCGAGCGTCGTGCCCCGGCGGATGCGGAACGACACGTCCTTGACGGCGTGGACCTCCATCCGGCCCGTCGGCGTGCTCACCGGAAACCTGACATCCAGACCGGACACGTCCAGCAGGGTCGGGGTGTCGGGGACCTCACGGGTGGGGTGCCCCAAAACCGGCCTGGCATCGAGCAATTCGCGGGTGTAGGCCTGCTGCGGCGCGTCGAAGATCGCGTCGACCGGCGCCTGTTCGACGGCCTCGCCGCCGCGCAGCACGGTGACGGTGTCGGCGACCTCGCCGATGACGCCGAGGTCGTGACTGATCCACACGACCGCGGTGCCGAAACCGCGCTGCAGTTCCCGCACCAGGGCGATGATCTGGGCCTGTGTTGTGACGTCGAGGGCCGTCGTCGGCTCATCGGCGATCAGCAGCTCAGGGTCGCAGGCGAGGGCGATCGCGATCATCACCCGCTGGCGCTGTCCGCCGGAGAGCTGATGCGGATAGCTGCGCAGCCGCCGTTGCGGGTCGGGCAGGCCCACGGCCTCGAGGAGCTCCAGCGCCCGCACGGCGGCGTGCCGCCGGGTCAGATGCTTGTGCGTCTCGAGCGATTCGGTGATCTGCCGTTCGATGGTCAGCAGCGGATTCAGCGAGGTCCCCGGATCCTGGAAGACGAAGCCGATCCGGCCGCCGTGCACGCGCCGCAACGTCCGTGCCGGGGCGCCGACGAGTTCCTGTTGTCCGCCAAGGAGACTCGATCCGGTCACGATCGCACCGGGCGCGTCGAGCAGTCCGGTCGCGGCGAGCACCGTCGTCGACTTCCCCGAGCCGGACTCGCCGACGATGCCGAGCGTCTGCTCGGGCTCGACGGCCAGTGACACACCGCGCACGATGTCGCGGCGCCCGATCCGGACGGACAGATCGTCGACCGACAGCACGCTCATGACTGCCGCCGCGCTTCGATCATGGTGCGCTGCTTGGGATCGAGGACATCACGCAGCCCGTCACCGAGCAGGTTGCAGGCCAGCACGATGACGACTATCGCCGCGCCGGGGAACACCGCCATCCACCAGGCCAGTGTGACGAAGCCCTGCGAATCGAAGATCATCCGGCCCAGCGACGGCTGCGGCGGCTGGATACCCAGCCCCAGGAAGGACAGCGCGGCCTCGGACAGGATGGCGAACGCCAGTGACAGCGACGTCTGGACGATGAGCGGCCCGGTGATGTTCGGCAGGACGTGCCGGGCCAGGATGTAGGCCGTGCCGGTTCCCAGGGTGCGCGACACCGCCACGTACGGCTCCTCCCGCACGGCCAGGGTGCTGGCCCGGGCCACCCGCGCGAAGATCGGCACGTAGACGACGCTGATCGCGGCGATCGTCGTCGCCAGCCCGGGCCCGAGCACCGCGACGATCGCCATGGCCAACAGCAGCACCGGGAACGCGAACATCACGTCGACGACCCGCATCACCACGGTGTCGAGCCAGCCGCCGCGATAACCGGCCATGACGCCCAGCGCGGTCCCGACCACCGCGGCGCACGCCACGCTGACCACCGCCACCGTCATCGACGCCTGCAGGCCCGTCAGCACGCGGGACAACACATCGCGGCCGAGCTCGTCCGTTCCGAACCAGTGTGCACCGCTCGGCGGCCGCAGCGCCTGCGGTACGTCGACGTCGTTGATGCCGTACGGCGCCAGCCACCCGGCGCCCACGGCAATGACCACTGCGGCCGCGACGACGCCGGCGCTGAGCACCGTGACGGGGTTCGCGCGCAGTCTCATGACAGCCGAATCCGCGGGTCGACAAGGGCGTACAGCACATCCACCACCAGGTTGACCGTCAGGAACAGGACCGCGATGAGGAGCACCGCGCCCTGGATCACGGGGTAGTCGCGCGCGGCCACCGAGAGGTAGACCAGCCGGCCCAGGCCCGGCCAGGCGAACACCACCTCGACCACGATGACGCCGCCGAGAATCGTCGCCAGTTGGATACCGGTGATGGTGAGGATGGGCGCCAGGGCGTTGCGGACGACGTGTCGCAGCGTGATAACCCGTGGCGGTAGGCCTTTCGAGCGCGCGGTCCGGACGTAACCCATCGCGGACACCTCCAGCACCGCGGAGCGGACGTAGCGCGTCATGATCGCCGCGGCCACCAGGCCCACGGTCAGGCCCGGCAGGATCACGTGGCGCAGCCAGCCCGTCGGATCGTCGAGCAGCGGCCGGTAGCCCGATGTCGGCAACCAGCCCAGCGTCGTGGAGAACAGCGAGATGAGCAGGATGCCCAGCCAGAAGTCCGGGACGGACACCCCGAATTGACTTGTGACGCGGACGATCACGTCGCTGAGCCGACCTTCGTGTGCGGCCGCGTAGATGCCGGCCGGCAGCGCGATCACGAGCGCCAGGACGATGCCGACCACGGCCAGGGAGACGGTGGCGGGCAACCGCTCGGCCAGCACCTGGGCCACCGGGTCGCCGCTGCGGAAGCTCACGCCGAGATTCCCCGTCGCGGCATGGCCGAGGTAGCTGACGAACTGGGCGGCCAGTGGCCGGTCCAGGCCGCTCGCGTGCCGCAGGGCGTCGTACGCCTCGGGGGTGTACCGCGTGCCCAGGGCGATGCGCACCGGATCGCCGGGAACCAGATGGACCAACGCGAACACCACGATGAGAACGCCCACCAGAACCACCAGTGAGTAGACGAGCCGGCGGACCAGGAATCGCAGGATGGTCATGGCCGGTCACCCCCGAGTGCCGCGCCCCGGAACCGAATTGCCTTGTCGCGCCTGGCCTCATAGCCCGTCAGCCGCGGCGACCAGGCCTGCACCACGGCGGGGTTGTACAGGTAGAGGTAGCTCACCTGGTCCGCGATGAGCGTCGCCGCCTGCGTGTAATCCTGGTGCCGCACTTGCTGATCGGTCTCCGTTCGGCCGGCGTCCAGCAGCGCGTCGACGCGCGGATCCGAGAATTTCTGGGCATTGCTCGCACCGCCGGTGTGGTGCTGCGCGTAGTAGAAGTCGTCGGGATCGATGTTGCCGAGCCAGCCCATCATCAGCATGTCGAAGTGGCCGCTGTGTTGTTCGTCGAGCCACGTCCCGAAGTCGACGGTGCGGATGGTGACCCGGATGCCCAGCGGCGCAAGGTTGTCGGCGATCACCTGGGCGGCGGTCACCGTCTGCGGGTACTCGCTGGTGACCAGCAGGTCCATGGCGGTCGGCGTCGAGCCGGCCTGCCGCAGCAGCGCTTTGGCGTGGTCGATGTCGTAGCGGTACTTGTCGTAGGGCGTGTACCACGGGTTGCCCTGCGGGATCGCGAGCTGATTGGCCTGCGCCGCACCGTAACTGGTCGCCTGCACGATCGACGCCCGGTCGATGGCGTAGGCGACGGCCTGCCGCACGCGCACGTCCTGCCACGGCGGCCGGGCCTCGTTGAGCGCCAGGTACCAGTAGTCATTGCTCGGCGTGACCGCGAGGTGGAGCGAATCGTCGCCCCGCAGCTGGGTGATCCGCTGCGGCGGCACGGCGTCGGTCCAGTCGATCTCACCGGCCTGCAGTGCCGACAGCGCCGTCGACGGCTCACTGATGAAGCGGAACGTCACGCCCGGAATCCGCGGGGCCCCGGCCCAGTAGCCCGGATTTGCGCGCAGCGTGATCGCATCTCCGCTGCGCTGGCTGACGAAGGCGAACGGCCCGGTGCCGATGGGGTGGCTCGCGATCTGCCCCTCCTCGACATTGCGGCGCTGCACGATCGCCACGCCTTTGAACTCGCCGAGATTGGTCAGCAGGTTCGGCGTCGGGTGGGCCACGGTGATCCGGACCGTGTGGTCGTCGGTCGCGGTGACGTCGGTGACGGCGCTGAACTTGTCGGCATTGGCCAGCTTGCCGTCGATGATCCGGCGGTAGGAGTAGACGACGTCCGACGCGGTCAGCGGGCTGCCGTCGTGGAACGTCACGCCGGGCCGCAGGTGGAACGTCCATGCCAGTTGATCAGGAGAGACGTCCCACGACTGCGCGAGGGCGGGCCGCATGATCAGGTCGGCGTCCGGTTCCACGAGGGTGTCGAAGACGTTCTCCAGAACCTCGAAGGCGAAGTACGCGCTGGTCTTCTGCGGGTCGAGTTGGTCGGGCTCGCCGGAGATCGCGGCGATCAGGTAACCCGCGTCCCGGCCCAGGTCAACGCGTTGTGCGGGCGCGCACGACGTCGCGAGGAGGACGGAAACGACAGCGAGCACGGCCGCAACCAGTCGCATGTCCGTCACTTCCGGGCCGGGGCCGGCAGACAGCGGAGGCCGGCGCTCTCCTGCCGTCCCCATACCCGGCGAAAGGCCGGTTCACACCTGATATCGATATGTGCAGTTCAGGGTGCGCACGGGCATCGAACTGAGCTAAGATGCCGAGCGGACGTTTCTTCCTAACGTCCGCTCTACATGAGAGAAGTTGGTATATGCCACAGGGAACTGTGAAATGGTTCAACAGTGAGAAGGGCTTCGGCTTCATCACTCCCGACGACGGCTCCAAGGATCTGTTCGTCCATTACTCGGAGATCAAGAGCAACGGTTTCCGCACCCTCGACGAGGGCCAGCGGGTCGAGTTCGAGGTCGGTCAGGGCAGCAAGGGCCCGGCTGCGACCGGAGTCACCGCGGTCTAACTGAGCCCGAAAGCTCAGTCGGCTGGTGCGGAGCGCTTCGCACCAGCCACAATTCTTTTCCACAATTCTTTTCGCACTGTCGCGCGGATGCGCAGGTCTGTGACCTGGGCATCCGCGCGATGGCGTCTCTACCGGAGTTTTCCGGTCAGGAACACCTGTCGCCTCGGTCTGTCCTAGAGCCACCCGAGTGCACGTGCGCCGTTGTGCAGCACCATCGCGCCGATGACGACCATCACCACCGCCATCAGCGCGGCGTTGTTCTTCTCCATCCAGTCTTTGAGCCGCCGCATCGTGTCGTCGAGCCGAGCACCGGCGATGGCGTAGGCCACGGTCGGGATCGCCACTGTCGACGCGGCGACGATCACGAAGAAGGCCGCGGCCAGCCAGTCGCCCTCGAGGCCGAGCCCAGCGGTGCCGATCGCCAATCCGGCTGGTACACAGATCAATACGACGTCGGGGCGCACCACGACCAGCGCCACACCCATCGCCGCCGCGCGGACCGGGGTGAGGGTCCCGATCTTCTTCATCCAACCCGGCGAATCGGTGCTGTCGTGCCGGGTGAACCAGCGATAGATGCCGAAGACGATGAGCGCGGCACCCAGCACCACCCGCAGCCACGAAGCCCACTCGGGCGGCGACTTGTGGCCATGGTGCGCGCCGCCGAGCAGATGTGAGGCCTGGACGCAGACGGCCGTCACCACCGCCAGACCGACGGCCCAGCCGGCGAGGAACGCCAGTCCCGTCGGCCGGGGGCGCGGAGCCTGCAGGACCAACACCGCCGGGATGACGGTGATGGGCGACAGTGCCACCACCAGCCCGAGGGGAACGAGCCCGGTCAACACGGTGCCCCAGCTTCCAGTCATGGGCAGCAATCTACCCAGTGGATCGGCCCGGAGCCGCCACGATCGTCAATATGCGCCGATGTACGATCTCAGCGAACTTGTTCGGCGATTTCTGGCTACCAACCGATACTTACCGGTAAGTTGCCATTACTAGGCGATATTCACACTGAGGAGGTGGCATCGTGCGACGACAGCAAAATATTTCAGTTGGCGTCAGCGACTCATCGGAATACCAGGTGAATACCCGTTCGTGGCGTGGAAAGCCCCTCCGGTACCTCGCGGTGCTGGCACTGCTGATCTCGGCGACCGCGCTCGGCTGCGGCACCGATGATCTCCAGGCGCTGCCCAGCCCGCAGGGCGCGGCGCACACGTGTTCCCCGTGATCGCACGGTCCTAGGACCCCTTGAGGTCCCGGTCCTTGCTCGGCTGTACCCGTTTCGGTTCGCCCGGCATCTTGGGATAGTTCGGCGGATACGGCAGATCGCCCAGCCCCCGGTCCTCGTCCGCCTGCACCATGTCGAGCAACGGCTCCAGGGAATGCGCCACATCGTCGATACCGGCCCACGGATCATCGCGCTGCGCAAGCAGTTTCGGCACGGTGGCCATGGTGTAGTCGTCGGGGTCGGCGTCGGCGAGCTCCGCCCACGACAGTGGCGTCGACACCGTCGCGATCGGCGTCTTGCGCACCGAGTACGCCGAGGCGAAGGTCCGGTCCCGGGCGTTCTGGTTGTAGTCGATGAACAGCCGCTCGCCGCGTTCTTCCTTCCACCACGACGTCGTCACCGCATCGGGCGCGCGCCGCTCCACTTCGCGGGCCAGCGCGATGCCGGCCCGGCGCACGGCGATGAAATCCCACTCCGGCTTGATCCGGACGAAGACGTGGACGCCCCGGCCGCCCGACGTCTTGGGGTAACCGATCAGGCCGAGTTCGTCGAGGATCGGTTTGAGCACCCCGGTCGCGATCTCCCGGGCTTCGTTGAACCCGGTTCCCGGCTGCGGATCGAGGTCGATGCGCAGCTCGTCGGGGTGTTCGACGTCGGGACAGCGCACCTGCCAGGGATGCAGCGTGATGGTGCCCATCTGCGCGGCCCAGATGATGGCCGACGGGTGCGTCACCTTGAGTGCATCGGCGGTGCGCCCCGACGGGAAGGTCACCGTGCAGGTCTTCAGATAATCCGGATGCTTCACCGGCACCCGCTTCTGGTAGATCTCCTCGCCCTCGATACCGTCCGGGAAGCGTTGCAGGTGAGTGGGCCGGTCTCGCAGCAGTGTCACCATCCGGTCGGCGACCGCCAGGTAGTAGTCGACCATGGTGCGCTTGGTGCCCATGCTTCCGAGCTGCGGAAAGTACACCTTGTCCGGGTTGGTGAACCGGACGGCGACGCCGTCGACGTCGAGTTCTTCTGCGGCACTTGCCATCACGACTTCTCCAGGACGTCATAGAGGTCATAGTTCAGCGGCACGTCGAGCTGGTCGAAGGTGCAGCTCTCCGGATCCCGGTCGGGGCGCCAGCGCCGGAACTTCACCGTGTGCCGGAACCGTCTGCCATGCACGCTGTTTCCCTCCATCTGGTCGTATGCCACCTCGCATACCCGCTCCGGGCGAATCGGAATCCAGGTCTTGTCGGCGGCCGAGTTCCAGCGGCTCGGTTCGCCGTCCTGGGCTTCACCGGTACGCAGCGGCTCAAGTTCCCCCAGCAGTGCGATGCGGTCCTTGACGGTGAACGACGCTGCGCCACCGACCATATGGAGATCGCCACCGTCGGTATAGAGCCCGAGCAGGATGGACCCGATGCCCTCACCGCTCTTGTGGATGCGATAACCGATGGCCACACAGTCGGCGTCGCGGGCGTGCTTGACCTTGATCATCTCCCGCTTGCCCGGCAGGTAGGCGCCGTCGAGACGCTTGGCGATCACGCCGTCCAGTCCCGCGCCCTCGAACGTGGTCAGCCAGTGCGCGCCCAATTCGGGATCTTCGGTGGTCCGTGTGACGTGACACCACTGCTTCTCACTCACCAGGTTTTGCAACGCGGCGCGGCGGACGCGGAACGGCTCGGTCAGCAGGCTGCGGGCACCGTCGGCCAGCGCGTCGAATCCGATGAAATGCGCCGGCGTCTGCTCGGCCAGCATCTGCACCCGGCTGGCCGCCGGATGGATGCGCTGGCTCAGCGATTCCCAGTCGAGCCGGATGCGGCCGTTGATCGCCCGCGGCACCACCACCTCGCCGTCGAGCACACAGCGCGGCGCGATCTCGTCCTTCAGCGCGGCGAGCAACTCCGGGAAGTACCTGCCCAGCTCCTTGCCATTGCGGGACTGCAGCACCACCTCGTCACCGTCGCGGAACACCAGGGCGCGGAACCCGTCCCATTTCGGCTCGTAGGACCACAGCCCTGCGTCGTCCGGCACCTTCGCGGCCGCCTTGGCCAGCATGGGGTCTATCGGTGGCTGCACGGGTAGGTCCACACTCTTCATACTCACGTAGACCGGCGCGGGTGGGCAATCTCATCGCCCGGCGCGTTACATTGCGGTCGTGTCCCATTCCCCCGCCGGCCGGTTCGCGCCGAGCCCGTCCGCCGACCTGCACATCGGCAACGTGCGTACGGCGGTGCTGGCGTGGTTGTTCGCGCGGTCCACGGGCCGGCGGTTCCTGGTGCGGGTCGAGGATCTGGACGATCGTACGTTCCCCGATGTGGCACAGCGGCAGCTGGACGACCTGACGGCTGTCGGGCTGACGTGGGACGAACCACCCGAGTATCAGACGGCACACGAGGCCCGCTACCTCGCCGTCGTCGATGATCTCGCCCAACGCGGCCTGACGTTCGAATGTTTTTGCAGCAGAAAGGACATCCTGCAGGCGCCGCGGGCCCCGCATGCGCCCGAAGGCGCCTATCCGGGCACCTGCCGGAACCTCAGCGCCGACGAGCGTGCCCGGCGCCGGGCCACCGGCCGCCCGCCGGCCATCCGATTACGTTCGGAAACAGACGAATACAACGTCACCGACCTGCTGCACGGCAGCTATACCGGCGTCGTCGACGACTTCGTGCTGCGCCGCGGCGACAACGTCCCGGCCTACAACCTGGCCGTCGTGGTGGACGACGCCGCGCAGGGCATCGACCAGGTGGTCCGCGGCGATGATCTGCTCTCGTCGTCGCCGCGACAGGCGTATCTGGCTGCGCTACTGGGCTATTCGCCGCCCGTCTACGCGCATGTTCCGTTGGTTCTCAACGCCGAGGGCAAGCGGCTGGCCAAACGCGATGACGCGGTGACGGTTTCGGAGATCGGCGCGGAGGCGGCGTTGGCACAGATCGCGGCATCTCTGGGCTACACCGCCACCACACTCGACGGCATGCTCGCCGAGTTCGACCCGGCCAGATTGCCGCACGAGCCATGGATCTTCACAACCACTCGCCGAGAATGAGCTTATGTGCCAATCTCGCAAAGGATCTGACACATAAGCTCAGTTTCAACAGCCGTCATACCCGGCGCGGCACCCCGAAGACCTTGGCCAGCAAGAACCCGCGTACGGATGCCGGGATGTTCGTCATGAGCGCCGCCTGTAGCTTCGGCCCCAGCCCGACGATGTAGCGCGCCTTGGGTCGCCGCGCGGTGAGCGCTTCCTCCACCACCGCAACGACTTTCGCCGGATCGACGGCCATCTTCTGCGACAGCGGCACCATCTTCTTCATGCCGGCGATATGTCGGCCGTACAGCGCGTGGTGCGTCGGCGAGACGCCGGCCTCGAGGTCGGTGACCATGTCGTCGGCCTTGCGCCACATGTCCGTATCGGTCTGCGCGGGTTCGACGACCACGACAGGAATCCCCCAGGGCCGCAATTCGATTCGCAGCGCTTCGGCACCGGCTTCCAGCGCGAACTTCGATGCCGCGTAAGCGCCGATCATCGGCGTCGACAGCTGCCCGTTGACGCTGGAGATGAACACCACGCGGCCCCGGGACTCCCGCAACTTGGGCAGCACGGCCGCCGTCACGGCGAACTGGCCGACCACGTTGACGTCCAACTGCTTCCGCCAGTCCGCCGGAGTCAGCGTCTCGACGGGACCGGCGACCACGATGCCGGCATTGTTCACCACGGCGTCGAGCCGGCTCGGCAATGCCTCCGACAGTGCCTCGACATCGTCTTCTGAGGTGACATCGAGGATCACCGCCGAAATCCGTTTCGGGGCCAGCGCCACGACCGCGGCGGCGTCGGCCTCCGAGCGCACCCCGGCGATGACGTCCCAGCCGGTCGCGGCGAGGTGCTGCGTGATGGCCAGCCCGATGCCGCGACCGGCACCGGTGACGAGAACTGAAGGCATACGCGCGAGAGTAGCGGGGATCAGACGGTCACCGGCAGGGTGGCCAGACCGCGCAGCGTCAGGTTGGGCTTGTACACGGGCTCACCGGCCAGCTGCGCGTTCGGGAACCGCTCAGCCAGCGCCGACAGCGCGACCGACGCCTCCAACCGGGCCAGCGGCGCGCCGAGACAGAAGTGCGGGCCCTTGCCGAACGCCAGATGCTTGATCACGCCGCGGTCCGGGTCGAATTCGCCGGGCCGGTCATACATGCGCGGATCCCGTTGCGCGGCAGCCAGAAGCAACATCATGATGTCACCCTTGGGCACCGCCACACCGCCGATCTGGATGTCCTCGACGGCGACGCGGCTGGTCAGCTGCACGGGTGGGTCGAACCGCAGTGTCTCCTCGACGATCGCCGACGCCCGCGCGGGGTCTGCCGCCAGCGCCGCCCAGTGCTGCGGGTGCCGCAGCATGGCCAGCGCCGCGTTGGCGATGAGGTTGACCGTGGTCTCGTGCCCGGCGATCAGCAGCAGATTGCAGGTGGCGACGATCTCCTCGGAGGTCAGCTGGTCGCCGTCCTCTTCGGCGGCGATCAGCGCGGAGATCAGGTCCTCCCCCGGCGAGCTGCGCCGCTCCTCGATGAGGTCCCGCAGATACCCGCGCAGCCAGAGTCCGGCCTCCATCAGGTCGGCGGTGTCATCGGCCGTCTCGTCGTTGACCGCGACAAACGGGTCCAGCCCGCCTGCCAGCAGCGCCGACGCCCGGCTGAACAGCGGCTCGTCCGCCATCGGCACCCCGAGCAGCCGGCAGATCACCGCGACCGGCAACGGATAGGCCAGGTCGGCCACCACATCCATCGTGCCCGTCACACCCTCGAGCAGCCCGTCCACCATGGTCACGATGTCGGCCTCGAGCGCCTTGATCACCTTGGGCGCGAACGCCTTTTGCGCCAGCCCACGCAACCGGGTGTGGTCGGGCGGATCGAGGAACAGGAACCCCGGTTCGCCGAAGGGCCGCGCCTGCCGCTGGCCGGCGGCGATCTGCTTCTGCGTGACCGTCGACTTCAACCGGTCGTTGGCCGATGCCGGGTGCCGCAGCGCCTCGTCGCACTCGGCGAATCCGGGGAACACGACCAGATTCGCGTCGGGCAGCGCCAGCGGTCCGGTGTCCAGGAATCGCTCGTACAGCGGGTACGGATCGGCCCGGTTGCCCGGATCCATCAACCCGAGAAGCAAGGTTTGCGGGTCGATCACTCCAGGTGCACCAGTCATACAAGCAATTGTGCACAGCGCCGGATCGCCGCAGGTGGCTAGCTCGGGGCGTAGTCGGGCAGGCGGAAATCGTCGTGCAATTGGCGGCGGAGCATCCAGTCCCCGACGCCCGGATACGACAGCAGCTTGCTCAACTGGTTACGGACCCATACCCCCGGTGCGGTGCGCGGGGCGAAAGACGAGGCGAAACGCTCCGCGGCCCGCTGTTTCCCCGCGATGAACGGACGCAGCGACTGTTGGTACCGGTCGAAGGCGGTCACGAATTCAGCGCCGGCACGCTCGATTTCGCCGGCCAGCACGTAGGCCTCCAGCATGGCCAGTCCGGTGCCTTCACCGGCCAGCAGCGATACCGCGGCGGCCGCATCACCGATCACCGCGACCCGCCCGTCGTACCACTTCGCCATCCGGATCTGGCAGACCCGGTCGTAGTACACGTCGTCGGCCGCATCCAGCGCCATGAGGATCTGGCGACTCTCCCAGCCAGAGTCGGCGAACACCTCCCGCAGAAGCGCTTTCACCTCGCCGATTCCGGCCGGCTCTGGCCCTCGCACCTGGTCGGCCGTGAACACCAGCAGGAACATCGTGCGGTCGTCGCGCATCGTGAACCGACTGACCATTCGCCGCGGCAACCCGTGCGAGACGTAGACGAGTTCATCCCTGGGCCGATATCCACGTGCTTCGAAGGCGGCCACCCGATAGCCGAGATCGTGCTCGAACCTCGAGTCAGGCCCGAACACCAAGCGCCGCACCGGCGAGTGCAAGCCGTCGGCGCCGACGAGCACATCGAATTCACGGCCGCCACCGTGTTCCAGTTCGAGCCGCACACCCGCGACGTCCTGGCTGACCTCGGTAATGGTGTCGCCGAAGACCGTCTCCACGTCGTCGTCGATGGCACCGTGGATCAAGGCCGCCAAGTCGCCGCGCGGCACGCTCGTGAACCTGCCGCCCAACGCCCGCCGGAGACCGGCGGTCGGGAAACCGCCGACGCGGTCTCCGCGACGGTCGACGAGTCGCACGTCCTCGACCTGGTATCCGGCGGCCTCGAGTTGCGGGCACAGGCCCATGCGTTCGGCGATGTCGTATCCCAGGCCCCAGAAGTCGACGACATAGCCGCCGGTGCGCCGCTGCGGAGACTTCTCGATCAGGGTTGTGTCATGCCCGCCGCGGCGCAGCCAATAGGCGAGGGTCGGACCGGCGATCCCGGCACCGCTGATTGCGATTCTCATGTCGAGGCCCCTCCCTCTACTTTATGGGATCATTGTCCCATGATGGGCACTCAAATACCATATGAGTCCACCGGCAGGCGCAGCCAGAAATCGCGCACCCGCGCTGCGCTCGTGGATGCCACGCGTGGCCTACTCGCGCGGGGTCTCCTACCCACCGTCGAGGAAGCCGCCCACGCCGCCGACATTTCCCGCACCACGGCGTATCGGTATTTCCCGAACCAACGATCACTGTTGGCGGCAGTACACCCGGAACTCGACGCGCCGTCGTTGCTTCCCGAGTCCGCACCCGAGTCCCCCAGCCACCGACTGGAACTCGTGATGCGCGAGTGCCTCCGGATCACCATCGAGTGGGAGCCGGAACTCCGTGCCGCACTGCGGCTTTCCCTCGAACCAGACAGCGCCGAGCTGCCGGAGCTGCGCCGCGGACACGCCGTCCCCTGGATCGAGGACGCCTTGAGCCCCCTCCGTGACAGCAACCCCGGGCTCGATCTACACCGACTCGCTCTCACCATCCGCGCGGCAACCGGTATCGAAGCGTACGTCTGGCTGGTTGACGTGGCCGGCATCAGTCCGGAGCAGGCCACCGAGATGCTCTGCCGGACAGCACAAGCCATTCTCGCCGACGCGCTGTCGGACTAGCTGCGGTAGTAGCGCCCCAGCACGTGGTCCCGCAGCTCGTCGAACTCACCGGCGCCGATCGCGGCGCGGATCTGGTCGACGAGCCGGATGATGAACCGCTCGTTGTGGATCGTCCCCAGCGTGGACGCCAGAATCTCCTTGGCCTTGAACAGGTGGTGCATGTACGCCCGGGTGTAGTTGGCGCAGGTGTAGCAATCGCATTCGGCGTCAATGGGATTGAAGTCGCGCTTGAACCGGGCGTTGGTGACGTTGAAACGGCCGGTCGCCGAGTACATCGCGGCGTTACGGGCGACCCGCGATGGCGACACGCAGTCGAAGGTGTCGGCGCCGGCCTCGATGGCGGCGAACAGGTCATCGGGCTCGCTGATACCGAGCAGATGCCGCGGTTTGTCGTCGGGCAGTTCGTCGGTGACCCAGCCGACGATGGTCGCCAGGTTCTGCTTCTCGAGCGCGCCCCCGATACCGTATCCGTCGAAGCCGTGCCCGTCGTCGTCGACGATGCCGACGAGCCCCTTGGTGGCCTGGCGGCGCAGGTCTTCGTACTGCGCGCCCTGCACCACCCCGAACAGCGCCTGCGCCGGCTTGCCCTCGCGTTCGATGCTCAGTCGGCGGTGTTCGGCCAGGCACCGCACCGCCCACCGGTGGGTCCGTTCCACCGAACGTTCTTGATAGGCACGGGTGTTCACCAGGGTGGTCAGCTCGTCGAAGGCGAAGATGATGTCCGCGCCCAGCTGGTGCTGGATGCCGATGGACACCTCGGGTGTGAAGCGGTGTTTGTCGCCGTTGAGGTGCGAGCGGAACGTCACGCCGTCTTCGTCGACATGGGCCAGCCGCTCTTTTCCCTCGGCAATGATGTCGTCGGCCTGCAAGCGGGCCGTGTCCATGGCCAGCACCTTCTTGAAGCCCACCCCGAGCGACATCACCTGAAAGCCGCCGCTGTCGGTGAACGTCGGCCCGGGCCAGTTCATGAAGGCGCCCAGCCCGCCCGCCTCGTCCACCACATCGGGCCCGGGCTGCAGGTACAGGTGGTAGGCGTTGGACAGAAGCGCCTGCGCCCCAAGCGATTTCATGGTCTCCGGCAGGACGCCCTTGACCGTCGCCGCGGTACCGACGGCGATGAACGCCGGGGTCTGGATGTCACCGTGCGGAGTGTGGATCACGCCGGCCCGGCCGCGCCGGTCCGGCAGCTGCGCGGTGACTCCGAAGAACTGCTGACTCACCGCTGTATTCAATCAATTGTCCGCCCCGACTCCCGAATGCCGGCTAACTACGCGGAAACAAACAGGTCAGGACGGTTACAGGGATTTTCTGTGAATTTGGTGAAAGGGCGGTTGGCGGACCCCATAATGCACTGGATGACCCGCCGTCCGGACGGTTCGCACAAATTAGGAGCACAAGTTATGAAGCGTGGTTTGGTTGTCGCGGTCGCTGGTGCCGCGGTTCTGGCCGCCGGTCTGACCGGCTGTTCCAAGGATGACAAGAAGTCGTCCGGCTCGTCGGCCACCGCGTCGGCCTCGGCGTCGTCGGCTGCGGGTAACTCCACCGCAGGCTCCGGCACCGCGAAGGTCAGCATCGACGGCAAGGCCCAGGACGTTCAGGGCCAGATCGGCTGCACCACGGCGGCCGGCAACCTGGTCATCGCCATCGGCAACGCCTCGGGCGGCCTGGGCGTCACCCTGACCGACGCCGACCCGCCGGTCGTCAAGACCGTCGGCCTGGGCGCCGTCAACGGCGTCACCCTGGGCTACACCGACGGTGTCCCGGGCGGCGAGGCCAAGGCCACCAAGGACGGCAAGACCTACAAGATCAGCGGCACCGCAACCGGGGTCGACATGGCCAACCCGATGGAGCCCACCAAGAAGCCCTTCGAGATCGAGGTGACCTGCCCCTAGCAGGCACTCACGAAAGACACGGGTGGTGTTCCGGATTACCGGAGCACCATCCGTTCTTTTGTTCCGGGGGAAGTTGCAAATTCCCGTCTAAAGGCCTGGTCGCGGGAGTACCGTCCGGTTCACGCCTAGTCGGGGGAGCGTCGATGTCAGTGCAGATGTTGCCGGCCACCAGTCCTGCCGTTCGCGGAATGCCACGCGTCTTCCTGTTGATCGCACTGTGCTGTGCACTGCTCGTGAGTCCGGCCACCAACATCACCTCGAGCTTCGTCGTCGGCCTGATGAACACGGTGATCGGCATCGGTGGACGGGGCGACCCGACGTCGGCCAACATTCCGGCCAAGCTCAATCACACCGTGGTGCCGCCGGGCTACACATACCTGCCCATCGACTACCCGGCCTCGATCCAGCTGTCGGCGAGCACGACCGTCTCCGGACCGAAGGTGTACAACGCCATCACATCCCGGCCGGGCGAGCAGCTGATCGTCGCCGGCTATTCGGAAGGCAGTCTGGGCGCCGAGTGGGCCAAACGCCGACTGCTGGCCAATGGCACGGGCCCCGCACCGTCACAGCTGTCGTTCGTGATGATCGGCTCGCCCTTCGCCGGCAACGGCGGCATCTTCGAGCGGTTCCCCGGCATCAACGTGCCCCTCATCGTCAACAACCAGGGCCCGTCCGCGCCGTCGCCATATGACACCACGTTCTACACCCGCGAGTACGACCCCTACGCCGACTTCCCGGCGTACTTCAACCCGCTGTCGTTGGCCAACAGCCTGCTCGGCGTCATGTACGCCCACCCCGACGCGTACTACGACTCGTACATCCCCGGCACCACGCCGGCCATCGTCACGGTCGTGCCCGACAACGGCGCGGGCGGGACGGACACCTACGTGTTCATCAAGACGCCCGATCTGCCGCTGCTGGTGCCACTGCGCATCGGCGCCGGCGCCATCGGCTTGACGCCTCTGGTCAAACCGCTGCTGGACGCCGTCGAGCCGCTGCTGCGGGTGCTGGTCGACATGGGCTACACCGACCGCGACAACCTGCATCCGGAAAAGAAGACGCCGTTCTCGTTGTTCACTCCGCTGTCGAAAATCATCGAGACGCTCAATGCGATCCCGGGCGCGCTGCAGGAAGGCGCCGACAACTTCGTCAACGACATCCGCTCCGAACTGCACCTGCCGGCCCTGGCGGCGACACCGGCCGCCTCGCCGCCCGTGACGACTCTGGATGCCTCGGCCAAGAAGACCGCCGCCTTGGCACCGGTGGCGGCGACCGCCGAGGACAAGCCGGCGGCCACGGATCAGAAGACGACGGTCGAGGCCCCCGAGGCCACGAAGACCGACGCGAAGACGGACCCGAAGGCCGACGCACCGGCCGACACGAAGACGGACACCAAGACCGATCCCGACGCCAAGGCGACGGGGACCGACGAACCAAAGGCCAAATCACCCAAACCCGAGGCGGATCCCGATACGCCGCCGGTGAAGTCGACCAAGCCGAAAACTGATCCGGACAACCCGCCGACCAAGACCCCCAAGCCGAAGAAGAAGAAGAACGGGCCCGCCAAGGATGCCGGTGACGCCCAGACGGCACCGGCCGGCGGGTCCACATCCGAGCCGAAAGATGGCGCCAAACGCGAGTCCAGCCACGCCGCGGCCTGACTCGCGTTCGGCGCCAAGCCGGGCCGTTACTTGGGCGTGGGTGGATTGAACACGTTCTGCGTCTCCGGGTGAATGCGCTGCATGCCGGTAACCAGCCCCATGCCGGGCGGGAATCCCGAACTCTGCGGGTACAGCGTCAGTTGCCGGACCGTGCTGAGATCGTTCGGCGTGAAGCAGGTCTTGTCCAGGCAGGGCACGCAACGCTGACCTGGTTGGCAGCCGGCCTGGACCGGAATCCCGAGGGTGTTCATGATCCGGTAGATGTTCTCGGTGTTGCCGCCGATCAGTGCCACCGAACCGGCCGGCAGCTTCGACACCGCGTCGGCGAGCGGCGCGGCCGCGTCAGCGGATGGTGTCTTGGGATCGGCATTGGGCAACTGCTGGACGGCCATGCCGCGGGCGTCGGCGGCGTATGAGACGGTCTGCTTGGAACGCAGCGCGGGCGACGAATAGATGTTCGTGAACGTGACGTCCTTCAGGACCGCCGCTACTGCCTTCGCATAACGGATACCGTTGTCCGACAACGGCATCGCCGGATCGGTGAAAACGGGTTCGCCGTGTTCGACGAGGTAGACGACTGTCGGCGCCCGGTCCGGCGGTGCGGCCTGGGCGGCCTCGTTTCCGGTCGCGACGGTGAGGCTGCACAGCAGCGTGCTCGCCGCGAGCAGCGCGAATCGTTTGCCCCGGGTCAAACGGGTGAACATCGTTGTCTCCTTGATCGTTTCGCGGGATATCGGCGCCGAACGCTACTGACGGCACGCGGGCCACCCGGCGGCGTCGTCTCACTGGCCGGGATCACGTAGTCGCAACAGGCCGGCCGCGTTTCGGTCAACGTCACTGATCGGGACGAGCGATGCGCCAGCCGAGTTCCGCCCGCGACCGGATGCCCAGCTTCCGGTAGATCCGGGACAGGTGGACCTCGACCGTCTTGGCGCTGACGAAGAGCTTCGCGGCCACTTCACGGTTGCTCATCCCCGATGCCACGAGCTCGGCGATGCGGCGCTCCGACGCCGTCAGCACCGCACCGCGGTCGGAACGTTCGTCGATGCGGCCCAGCGCACGACGCGCCTGTTCGGCCCACAGCGGTGTGCCGAGTCCCTCGAACGCCGCCAATGCCTCCTGCAGCGTGGCCACCGCGACGGCCCGGCGGCGTTGCCGCCGCTGCAGCTGCCCCAACACCAGCAGGGTGCGTGCCCGCTCGAAAGGCATTGGCAGCCGGTCGTGTTCGGTCAGCGCGTGCTCGGCCTCCGCAGCCGCCTGGTCGACGTGGCCCTGTGCACCCAGCAGCAGAGCCCGGCACCGGCCACCGACCGCCAGCATCCACGCGCGATCCAGCCGGCGACCATTGACCTCCAGCGCCTCGACCAACGGCTCCGCCTCGGCCAGTCGCCCCAACCCGACCAGCACCTCGACCGCATCGGGCAACCACTCCGCGACATAAATCTCCGTCGCCCGGCGCCGGTCTGCGAAGGTCGACAACAGCGGCTCGAGCACTTCCAGCGCGGCTTCGTAATTGCCCAGCGAGACGTCCAGGAAGCCCAGGGCCATGATCGCCTCGCCGGTCAAGATGAAGCACTCCGACAATGGCACGGTCGCCACCACTTCGCGGACAGCGTCGCGCGCTGCCTCTTCCTTGCCGGCATACGCGGCGCATCGTGCTCGCATGACCAGCGCCGCGGTGTGGTGAAAGCCGCCGAGATGTACGGCGCGTTCCATGGCGTCGTCGGCCAGCAGAGTGGCCGCCGCGAGATCCCCTTGCCAGAGCTCGTTGTGGACGGTGTTGATGGCGACGAAGTTCTGGTCGGTCTCGACGCCGCCGTCGATACATTGCTGTCTGACGATGCGGAATTCCGCCCGGGCTTCGTCGAGGCGCCCGGTGCACGACAACAGGATGGCTCTGTGCATCCGGGGCAGGAAGAATACCGAAGTGGCCGGGTCACCCTCATCCAAGTCGACTGCCCGCTGCAGGCTTTCCTCGTCGACACCGCTACCCAGCCAGAATTGGATCAGGGTGCGCATGCTCAGCGCCTGGCTCAACAACCCCGGCTGACCGAGCCGGTTTGCACGAGCGACGGCATCGTCGATTCGGCGGGCCGCGAGCTCGCGATGGTCAATGTTGTAGAGCGCGAACGACATCGGCACCAGGATCTGCACCTGTGCAGCCAGATCGGCGGCGGCCTCCGCAAGCGCGCACTCGAGTAACCGAGCCGCCCCGCTGTGGCTTCGGTCGACGATCTCGATGGCACCGAGCAAGCTGAACGCCTGCGCTCTGATCGGTCCCGAGACGTCTTCGCCCACGGTCCGGTTGAGCAACGCCCGGGCGCGGTCGGCATCGCCGGCGTTGTAGTGGTGGTTCGCCTGACGTATGCGGCGCTCCGGGGTGTCGCCGCCGAGTCCGGTTGCCAGATCGAGCAATTCGGCCGCGGCAGCCGGCGCACCACGGACCAGCGCTCTCTCCGCGGCGATGTCCAGAGCCTGCAACGTGTGCGGATCACCCCGTGTCACCGAGAGGGCAAGATGGCGAGCATGCAGCTCGGGTTCGTCGATGGCCGCGGCCAGCCGGCGATGCGTCGCACGCCGCTGCGTCGGGGTTGCGGCCACGTAGACCCCGGCCGCCAGCAGCGGATGCGTGAAGCGAATCCGCTCACCGTCGATCCCGACGATGCCGTTGCTCTCGGCCGACTCCAGTACCGCGACGACGTCGTCGGTTGTCGAATCCGTCACTTGGGCAACAAGTTCCACCGACGGAGTGGCGGCACACGCCACCACCAACAGCGCTTCGCGCGCGTCGGCGCCGACTCTGCCGATCCTGTCCTGGACCAACTCGGCCAGTGTGCCCGGCCATGACATCTCGCCGGGCGGTGCCGCACCACCGGTCGTACGGGCCAGCTCCAGGGCATAAAACGGGTTACCGCCCGAAATCTCGTGAATCCGGACCATGGTGGGCCGCGGCAGACTCAGCCCGAGCCGATCGACAAGCACGCCGTGCAGCTTGCCAAGGCTCAAGGGCTGCAACCGAATTCGGGACACTGCATCAACCCTCGGCAACTGGAGCCACGACACCGCAGCACTGTGCTGCGGCTCGGTACGCACGGTGCCGAGCAGGGCGATCCGCCCCACGAGCCGCCGCGCGGCGAACGCCACCACCTGCCGGCTCGAGGTATCCAGCCATTGCAGATCGTCGATCGCGATGATCACGGGCGACTCGTCGGCCAGCCGCTCGACAACCGACACGAAGCCGGCCGCCACCGCCCGGGGATCCGTCGCCTCGTCATCGTCGCCCGTCCCACGCAGCAGCACCCGGTCCATCGCCATCCGCTGCGGACCGGGCAGATCCGCCAACACCGCCGCCTCGACGTCGCCCAACAGATCAGCGAGCGACGCGTACGCCAACACCGACTCCGCCGCAGCCGTACGCGCCGCCAGCACCCGAATCCCCAGGGCCCCTGCCTGATCGATCACCGACAACCACTGCGTCGTCTTTCCGATGCCCGCCTCACCCTCCAAAAGCAAGGCGGCGGGCCACCGCGCCGAGGCCAAGAATTCGCTGATCACCCGCGACTCATCCAGGCGGTTTCCCAGCACACCGCGATTATGCGCTGTGCATTTCCTTCGGGATACCCGAACGGAGACTATGCGCCGGCCGGGAACTCGATGTCGCTCGCGGCACTGACACGCTGCACGGGAAACCCGGCTTGGTCACACGTTCGCGTGACGATGTCGGCCGAGTCGGCTACGAAGATGCCGAACGCGACCTCGTCGTTGGGGACCGAGATCACGCTGGCCACCCGCACCATCGTCTCTCCCGTCGACAGCGACGCGGCGACCGCGTCGAGCAGCGCGGCCGCTTCAGCAAGCGTCGAGCCGAAGAATTTCGGGTGGTACCACTCGACGAGGTAGCACGGTTCCACCGGAAGCATGAACGCAACGTATGGCCTGGACCTCACCAGCGATATAGGGGATTTCCCTACCGCTTCGCGTCAACCGGTCTATGCGGTACGTACAGATCGCGATCCCCCGCTAATCGCGATCTGCCCGCACCGCCGGCGCCGCTGATCCAACTCTCAGCAATCACCAAGCCAACACTTTACATACCTTTGGTCTTGAATTACGATTTCGGCAGCACCTGTCCATTCGTGGGGGGATCACGTCGCGAAAGGCGCCAGACGTGAACGCAACACATCGCAGGGAGTGTCGGCCGTGGTCACGGTCGAAGACTTCTCTCGCGTAGTCTCCTCGATCTACGATTCCGCCGTCCAGCCAGAGCACTGGACCGCGACCATGGCTGCACTCCACACCATGTTCGAGGCGACCGGCGGAGCGGCACTGGTGCTGGCCGATGGCGTGAGCCGAGCACCCCAGAGCGTCACCATCCCGACCGACGCTCTGGCCGAGTACGCGGAGTACTACCGCCACATCGACTACCTCCTCGAGGCGGTCGAGAACGGGCCCGTCGGGTATGTGCACAGCTGTCAGGGACTCGCCGAGCTGCAGCCGAAGGCAGAGTTCCGCATGGACTGGATGCGGCCGCACCGACTCGACGACGGCCTGTTCGTCCGGCTGACGGACGGACCTGAGCCCGCCACCTGGCTGGTGGCCACCGAGAAACGTTCCGACCCGTTCGACACCGCCGAACGGGTGCAGCTGGCCACGGCGCTGGTCCCGCACTTCCAGCGCGCACTGCGCATCCAGCACGACCTCAGCGCGGCCAGCCACCAGATCCGCAACATCTCGTCGGCGATGGACAATGTCACCCGCATCGGGATGGCCGTCGTGGACTGCGCGCTGTCGGTGCGATACCTGAACACCGCGGCGGAGAACATCGTCCGCCGCCACGACGGCTTGACCATCCACGAGGGCTCTTTCGAGTTCGCGCACCCGCCGGCCGACGCGACGCTGCGCCACGGCATCAACGCCGCACTCGGACAGACCGGATCGGTTCGGGGCGGCACCTCCCTGTTGTGCCCGCGCCCATCGGGGTTGCGCCCCTACGTCATTCACGTCCTGCCGTTCCAACACGTGACGGCTCCGCTCGCCGAATCACGGGCGCTGGTGCTCATCCTGGATCCCGAACAGCACCCGCAGCCGGACACCGAGATGCTGCGCCGCCTGTACGGGCTGACGACGGCCGAAGCGGCGGTGGCCATCAGGCTGATACAAGGCGACGGCATCAAACCCATCGCCGAGAGCATGTGCCTGTCCGCCGGGACCGTGAGGACCCACGTTCAACACATCTTCGACAAGACGGGCACCCACCGCCAGGCCGAACTCGTCCGGACGCTGCTCGCCATATCGCTGTAGCGGCACCAACCAAATACGCCAATCGGCCGATGTACAGCCCGCGTCCGATGCCGTATCCTTTTCAAAGGACAAGGAGGGCGCCATGTTCGACACCACAGGGCTGAACCCGTGAGCGCCGCGGTCGAACGCTGCGACGTCTGCATCGTCGGGGCGGGGATCGCGGGCCTGAATGCCCTTTTCACGACGTCGCAGTACCTGTCGCCCGGCCAGCGGGTCATCCTGCTGGATCGTCGGCAGCGCGTGGGCGGCATGTGGGTCGACACCTACGAATACGTGCGACTGCACCAGCCACACCCGTTCTTCACCGCAGGGAACATCGGCTGGACGCTGGGCGCCGAGCCCTCGCACCTGGCCACCAAACACGAAGTGCTGGCACATTTCGACCACTGTCTGGACGTGCTGCGGCGGCGCGTCACGGTGGACGAATACTACGGCTGGACAATGCAATCCGACGAAGAGGCCGACGGCGTCGTCCGCGTGCAGTGCCGGTCGGACGACGGCCGCACCATGGTGGTCGAGGCCAAGCGCCTGATCAAGGCCATCGCTTCCGACGTCGAGCCGAACGATCCGCTGCCGCTGTCCAGCACCAGCGTCCGCTCGGTGTCGCCGAACTACTGCGACATGCGCAGCGGCGACATCGACGCCAGCGACGCTCCGGTGTGGGTGATCGGCAGCGGCAAGACCGCGATGGACACCGCGCACGCGCTGATCAACCGCCACCCTGGACGAGAAGTGAACCTGCTGGCGGGTTCGGGAACCTACTTCGCGCACCGCGACCGGCTGTTCCCCACCGGCGGCAGGCGGTGGTGGGGTGGCTTGACGTTCAACGCCTTCGCCGACGAAGTGACCCGGATGTTCGACGGCACCAACGAAGAGGAAGTGGCTCGCCACTGGCGTGAGCGGTGTGGCGTCTGGGTGACGCCCAGCACCGGGAACTTCTTGCTCGGCGTGCTGTCGACGGCGGAACGGGACGCCATCGCGGCCGGCTTGCGCGACATCGTGATGGACCATCTGGTCGATGTCGTCGATCGCGACGGCCGGGCCGAGATGCAGCTCCGCAGCGGCGCGGTCCGGGCGATCGACCCGGACAGCTGGATCGTCAACTGCACCGGGTATCTGCTGAAGCACTCACCACCGTATGAGCCCTACACCTCCCCCAGCGGCCGGGTGTTGTCGTTGAACGCACGCGGGGCAACCCTGCATCTGACCACGTACATGGGCTACTTCCTGCCGCATCTGATGTTCACCGGCCAGCTCACCGAGGTGCCGCTCTACGAGCTCGACATGATCGACCTGCGCCGCAAATGCAACGCGGTGTTCCCCCACGCCTTGATGACGCTGGCCGTGCACAACCTCAGCCTCATCGCAGACGCCTTGCCCCTCAGTGTTTTTCGGGACTGCGGACTGGACGTGGCGCGCTGGTATCCCGTCCCGCGCCAAGCCGTCGGGATGGCCCAGTTCCTGGCCACCCACCGCCGTCGCCGTCCGCACCTGCAGCACACGCTGGACACCGTCGCCAAGCGCTTCGACGTCCACTGCGCCCCGCTCGCCCGCAGCAGCGCACCCCTACTCAGCCAGTGACAACTCCGGCGGCGGGACGCGCAGACCACGGGTGAGAACCAGCAGGTACACCACGCCGATCGACGTCCAGATCACCCCGAGAGTCAGTGCGGCACTGCCGAGTTGGGTGAGCAGGTAGACGTCGACGACCGCACCGATCAGCGGAATCACCACGTACGTCAGCGGATTCAGTCGTTGCTCGTGGCGATGCCGGACGAAGTAGCCGATCACCGACAGGTTCACCAACGTGAAGGCCGTGAACGCGCCGAAGTTGATGAACGACGTCGACGTGGCGACGCTGAGGAACACCGCGCCGAGCCCGATGAGCCCGCACGGCACGATGTTGAAGACGGGCGTGAAGAACCGCGGCGACAGCGTGCCGAAGAATTTCTTGGGCAGCACCGAGTCTCGGCCCATCGCATACAGCAACCGGGACACACTGGCCTGCGCCGCCAGGCCTGAGGTGAACTGACCGATGATCAGCCCGGTCACGAAGAACGCGGCGAACAGCGCGCCACCGATGGTCCGGGCCGTGTCGGCGGCCAGCGAATCGGCGTTCGGGAACGTACCTCCGGGCTGTACCAGCGTCAGGATGTACGCGACCGTCACGAAGACCACGCCGCCGATGAGGGCGACCAGCATGATCGCGCGCGGGATGTTGCGCTGCGGATTCTTGGTGTCCTCGGTGAGCGTGCTGACGGCGTCGAAGCCGAGAAACGAGTACGCCGCGATGGCTGCGCCCGCGGCGATGGCCGGGAAACCACCGGTCCCGCTGAACGGGGTGACGGACAGCAGCGAGCCACCGCCGTGGCGGGACACCATGTGGGCCACCGCGAAACCGATGAACAGCGCGATCACGAGGAACTGCAAGGCCATCAGGACCAGGTTGGCCTTGTCCGCCACCTTGAGTCCGAGGATGTTCAGCGCGGTCGTCACGACGATGAACGCCACGATCCACACCCACGCCGGCACCGATGGGAACTCACCGGTCAGGTACGCGGCGCCGATCAACCAGATGACCAGCGGCAGGAACAGGTAGTCGAGCAGGATCGTCCAGCCCACCAGGAAGCCGAGCCGCGAATCCAGCGCCTTGCGGACGTAGGTGTACGACGAGCCCGCGACCGGATAGTGCACCGACATCTTCGCGTAGCTCGCGGCCGTGAACAGCATGGCGACGGTGGCCAGCAGATACGAACCGGCGCTGGCTCCCGCCGACCTCGGCGATCACGCCGAAGATGCCCAGGACGATGATCGGCGCCATGTAGGCGAGGCCGAACAGCGTCACGCCACCCAGGCCGAGGGTCGCGTTGAGGTGGCCGGCCTCGCCGGGCCGCTGGGCGGTTTCGGTCATGAGCGTCCTTCAGGGTTGACGGGCTGCGGCTGCCACCGCTGGTGCACCAGCTGACCGGCGTAGGCGGGCAGCTCGATCGGGTCGTCGTCGGCGTGCAACTGTTCCCATACCCGGTTGACCCCGGCGGTGCCGTGGGTCCGCACGGCGGTCACCTGATCGAGGTCGATCGTCAGATGCGTGACTTCGGCCTCGGCGTGTGCCGCCTGCGCGAGCACCTCACCCTCCGGTCCGACGTAGATGCTCTGCCCGCGCCCGAGTGGCCCGGCGGCGTTCACGCTGAGGTAGTAGATCTGGTTCGTGATGGCGTTGGCGCGGGCGAGGACGAGTTCCTGCGCGCGGTCGTCGGACGTCGTCTTGACGATGTTGAACACGACTTCCGCACCGAGCCAGGCGATCTGCCGGGTCGCCTCGGGGAACCAGCTGTCGTAGCAGATGTTGACGCCCATCCGGCCGACGCCGGGTACGTCGAAGGTCGTGAAACCGGCACCGGACGCCCACGGCTCGTGCGGGCGCCACGGGAACACCTTGCGGTACGACGAGACGAGACGGCCGTCGGGATCGAAGACCAGAGCGGTGTTGAACACCCGGCCGTCTTCGCCACGCTCGGCGATCGAGCCGGGCAGCAGCCAGACGCCGGCGTCGGCGGCCACGGCGCCGAGCGCCCGCACGAGTGGTCCGGTGAGGGGCTCGGCGACCGCATCGAAATAGGACCGCGTATCGGCAGCACCGTCGCTCGCGCCGAGCAGGTGAATCTCGGGGAACACCACCATCTGGGTGTTCGGGCGCTCGGCGAGGATCGCCGCGAGCTCAGCAGCCAGTTCGGCCACCGGATCCTCGCCCTGCAGGGGGCTGGCCTGGACGAGCGCAACCCGCCACTGTCGACTCATCTCACCTCACCACTGGCGGTCACGGCCTCAGTGTGCGCCAGGACACATCCGCCCCGCTCGGACAATCCGGGGATTTTCCAGCTGCCTGTTCGACATTTCGTATATTCGCGAGTTCTCAGCGATGGTGCGCGGCGAAGAACCGCCAGATGGTGTCGGTCGCATTCACGGCGGTCGACGGTGGCGGCAGGTCACCGAGCCGTTGCGCCAATGGGCTCGGGACCCCGCCCGGCCACTGATGGCCGGCACCGGCGACGCTGATCAATTCGACGGTGCGGCCACCGGGACAGTCGGCCGTCTGCGTCGTGACCGCGCCGGTGGTTGACATAGCCGGAGCTCCGCACGCGTCGATACCGCGCCACGTCGCGTTCACGGCGGGCACCGACGGCCCATCGACATTGGGTGCGCCGGTGACCGTTCTGGCCTTGCCCGGCCCGCCGTCGAAGGGCACGCGATCGTCGGCGGTGCCGTGGATCTGCAGTACCGAGGTCGGCGCGGCGTGCGAACAGTCGGTCAGCAGCGTTCCCGCGACCGGGGCGACGGCGGCGAACAGGTCCGTCTGGCACACGAGGCGCAGCGCCATCATGGCTCCGTTGGACATGCCGGTGACGTAGACGCGCGCCGGGTCGATCGGAATCTGCGCTTCGATCGCGCCCACCATCGCGGTGATGAACCCGACGTCGTCGATGTTGCGGTTCTTCGGTATCCCGCAACAGGTTCCGGCGTTCCACGCACGATCCATACCGTCGGGATAAGCGACGACGAGCCGGCCGGTGTCGGCCTGGGCGTCCCAGTTGTAGGCGCGCTCGGCCTGCGCGCCGTCGCCGTAGCCACCGTGCAGCATGACGACCAGTGGACTCACGGCGTTGAGCCCGGCCGGGCGGTACACGCGGAATGTCCGTGTCAGCCCTCCCGCCTGCAGCGAGTTGCTCGAGGTGCCGACGGGTATGCCATTGCCCGGAGCACCCATCGCAGAGTGCCGGCCGAGGCAGCCGCCGACCGCGAGCAGCGCCACAACCACCAGCACGGCGGCGAATACGCGCTGTAGCGAACGGGTCATGCCTCCATGGTGCACGTCCTGCCAGAATTGACCGGTGACTCACCCGACGGCTGTGCCTGTTCGCGTCATCCGTGCTGCCGAACGGTGGCACTGGCGCAACGAATGGCTGGAATCGTGGCAGTCGTTCCCGGCGACCGGCAACTTCGATCTGGCGGCCAACGCGCACGGCCTGCTGATGATCAACAACGAGGACACCGTCGACCCCGGGGAAGGCTTTGACGCGCATGACCACCGGGACATGGAGATCATCACCTGGGTCCTCGAAGGCACACTGGTGCACAAGGATTCGCTGGGCAACGAGAGCACCATCTACCCCGGTCTGGCGCAGCGGATGAGTGCGGGCACCGGCCTGCGGCACTCGGAGCGCAACGGCGCCGGGCGGCAGGACCGTCAGCCCCTGCGGGTCGTCCAGATGTGGATTCCGCCGGAAGATCTCGGCGGCGCGCCCAGTTATCAGGAAGCCGACATCAGCACCGAGCTCGCCGGAAACACGTTGATTCCCATGGCATCCGGCATGCGCAAGTACCGGGACGACGCCGCCATCACCTTCGGCAACAGCTATGCCACTTTGCACGTCGCGCGGCTGGATGCCGGTAGCACCGTACAGGTGCCGGACGCACCGTACGGCCACGTCTTCGTCACCCGCGGAGCGGCCGAGTTCGAAGGCTCCGGTCCGCTGGGCACCGGTGATGCCGTGCGACTCACCGCGACCGGCGGGCAGCGCATCACCGCGGGCGCCGACGGCACAGAAGTGCTCATCTGGGAGATGCACACCATCGCGGTGAACGTGTAGCTAGCGCCCCAACCGAGCCAGTGCGACGGCGGCGGCGTTGGCCCCGCACATACCGTGCCCGCCAGGACCCGGCGGCGTGGCCGCCGAGCAGATGTACATGCCGGGAACCCCGATGGTGTACGGCGACAACGTCGTTCGCGGCCCGAAGGCCAGCTGCCGGATGTCCTTCGCACCGGTGTTGATGTCGCCACCCACGTAATTCGGGTTGTACACCGACATCTCGGTGGTGGACCGCACGGCCTGCCCGACGATGCGCTCACGGAATCCGGGAGCGAAGCGCTCGATCTGCGCGATGATCGCCTCGGTGGCGTCGCCACTGAAGCCGTTGGGCACATGGGCATACGTGGAGACGGGGTTGACGGTCCCGACGGAACGGCCGGGGTCGGCCAGGTACTGCTGGAATGCCAGCACGAAGGGACGCTGCGGCATCCGGCCCGCGTGGATGTCCCGTTCCGTCGAGGCGATCTCGGCGAAATCGCCACCCAGGTGCACGGTGCCGGCGCGGCGGGCCGCCGCGTTGGTCCACGGAATGTCACCATCCACCGCGAAGTAGACCTTGAAAGCGCCTGGACCGTACCGGAATCGACCGAAGGCGCGGCGCACCCGCTCGGGTAACCGGTCCCCCAGAATCCCGGCGATGGCGGTGGGCGACAGATCGAAGACGGTGATGTCGGCCGGCGGCAACTGTGACACCGCGGTGATCCGCACGCCCGTCTCGATCTTGCCGCCCAGTTCGGTCAGCACCGCTTCGAAAGCGTTGGTGATCGCCTGCGATCCGCCGCCGGCCACCGGCCAGCCGTTGGCATGCCCGGCAGTGATGATCCCTAGCCCGATCGCCGAGGTGAGCGGGTGGTGCAGCGGCTGAAAGGTATGTGCGGCAACACCCCCGAACAGTGCCCGGGCCTGCGGGGTGCGGAAGATCCGGGCCAGCGCTGCCGCGGGCAGCACCGTCGGCGCCCCGAATCGGGCCAGCCCCAATGGATGTCGCGGCACCCGGAGCAGCGGCCCCATGATGTCGTCGGACAGCTTGTCGAACCGGCGCGACGGTCCACCGAACAGCAGCTGCCAGCGGGCTCCGTCCGCGCCGAGTCCGGCCGCCGTCGTCTCGACCGAGCGATAGAGGGCGCCGGCGGTACCGTCGTCGAGCGGGTGGACGCAGTCGATGTCGGTCCACTTCCACTGCAGGCCATAGCGATCCAGGCCGAGGTCTTTGATGAACTTGGAGCCCGCCGGCATCACGTGGATGGCCGCGCAGTCGTCGAACACCAGGCCCGGCAGGACGTACTCACTCGAACGGATGCCGCCGCCGATTCGGTCGGTGGCCTCCAGCACCGTGACGTCGATGCCCTTGGCAGCCAAGGTGATGGCGGCGGCGAGCCCGTTGGGCCCGGCACCGACCACAACCGCGGTGCTCATCAGTGCAGGACTCCGGCCCGCTGCCAGGTGACGTTGAGCGGGATCGGCCCGTTGGGCAGCCACGGCTGCTCGTCGACCAGGTCTTTCACGTTCCACGTGCCACGCTCGATGACGCCCAGTGCCGCGTCGATCACCTTGTACTCCTGCGTCATCTTGTGGATAGGCTGCGACTCCACCCAGGCGATGACGAACTCGCCCGACTCGAACTGCGCCTCTGACTGGATGGCCCGGATCAGATCCTCATTGTGCAGGTGCCCGTCGCCGAAGTTGAAGCCGATGATGGTGTTGCAGGACATCTCGCCTTCCCGCACGACACGGGTGTCGATGTCGGGTAGGCAGTTCAGCAGCACCGAGTACAGACCGCGGCCCTGACTGTGCATGGCCCGCCACGCCGTCGCCTGCTGGGTGAACACCTCGGCGGTGAGTGGGTCCCAGCCGAAGGCGACGTACTGGTCGGCCGAGTTCGGCGACGACCGGGTGACGCGGTTCAGCTTCTCCTCGGCACCGGGCGTGAAGGTCCACACCGCCGAGGCCCAGTTGCCGGCGTACTGCCGCATGGCCGGCAGGAACGAGACGAGGTCGGGGCGCAGGTTGCCGAGGATCGGGAAGAACGACAGCGCCGCGGCGAGCACGATGGCCAGCCAACCCGGGTTCATGTCCCACACCGCGTACCCGTCCTGGTTCGGGAAGCCCAGGAACAGGAAGATCGTGGCGTACGCGAACAGCACGTTCCATTCCACCGGCACCGCGAGCGGGAACGTCGAGATGATGAACAAGTGGAAGCTGACCATGATGGCGGCGGCCGCGATGGACAGCCACGGCCACGGTGAGAACAGAAGGGCCAGCGGCGCTGCGATTTCCACGATGCTGCCGGGCCCGTGGGCCATGAAGGTGGCCAGGTGCGACGGGCGCAGATCCTCGGGGAAGTTGCGGTAGTGGGCCCGCTTGAGCCACTTGAACGGGATCGCGGGGCTGTTGCTCACCATCGGCGGGATGACGTTGGTGAAGTGCAGACCGAACTTCGAGACGCCGGCCCAGAACCACACCGTGCCGATCAGCAGCTTGCCGGCGATGATCATGTTCACGAACGGCAGCGTGGCGAAGAAGATCAGCGCGGGCAGGTACTGCTCACCGCGGCCGGCCAGGAAGATCGTCTTGTCGCGCAGCCCGATCAGCACGAACAGGATGATCGGCGCGACGAAAAGGGCCGGGTCGACCAGTCCGGAAATGTTGTCCGGCAATGCTTTCGCCAGTGATTCGCTGGGCACACCGGGCAGCACCAGGGCGACGAGCACGGTGGCCATCAGCGCCAGGTACACGACGATGTCGAACCAGGTGCGCCGATCGCCGTTCGTGAACGGCACCGCCTTCCACGGCCGTAGCCGAATGGTGTTGGGCTTGGCCCAGAATCGGAACCCGCCCGTCATCGGTTTGGTCTTGCCGGCCAGCGGACCCCACGAACCCGCGAACCCGATGAGTTCCAGGAGGACGGTCCACAGGATCACCTTCTGGTACACGATCGGCTGGTCCCACCACTGCGCGACGTGCCAGAACGCCGGCAGGTCGGATGTCGCGTTGGCGATCGTGACCCCGCCGATGGCGTAGAAGATCGTGAGCTTGAGGATGTAAAGGACGTGGATCATGCGCGGTGCGCCGTACCCCTCGTCCACCCATTTGAGGCACATGATGCGGAGCCGCTCCTGCAGCGGCATCCGGAGAAACTCTTCCAGATCGACCTTCGGCAAGGTCGGTTTGATGAATCCCATGATGTGAGCTCCTTTGCTGGTATCAGGCTAGATTCGCGGATCGGTGGCGGTGAGGGTTTTGCGCAGGGACGGCTTGTCGATCTTGCCGACGGGGTTCTTCGGCAGCGTGTCGAGAACCGTGATATCCACGGGCAGTTTGTATTTCGAGAGCGACGCCTGCAGGTGCGCGGCAATGCTGTCGACGTCGAGTTCGGCACCGGGGTGTGCGGAGACGAACAGCACCGGCTCTTCGCCGTAGAGCCCGCTCGCGCGTCCGACCACGGCGGCCTCTGCGACCCCGGCGAGCTGGTGCACGACCGTCTCGATCTCCTTGGGGTAGATGTTCTCGCCGCCGCGGATGATCATGTCCTTGGCCCGGTCGACCAGGACCAGGTAGCCGTCCTCGTCGAACCGCCCGACGTCGCCGGTGTGCAGCCAGCCGTCCTTCAGCGTCTTCTCGGTCTCCTCGGGGCGGTTCAGGTAGCCGCGCATGACGTTGGGGCCCTTGATCACCACTTCGCCGAGCTCACCCTGCGGGACCTCGGCACCGGCCAGGTCGACGATGCGAATCTCCTGTCCCGGCAACGGGATTCCGACGGTGCCGACTTTGCGCGGCCCGTTCAATGGGTTGCCGGTGCTGGCGCACGAGCCCTCGGACAGCCCGTAGCCCTCGACCAGGCCGATGCCGTAACGCTTTTCGAAGCCCTCCAGCAATTCGATGCTGGCCGGTGCGGCACCACAGACGGCGAACCGCACCGCGGACGTATCGGGCCGCACCTCGGCCGGCAGGCCCAGCAGCATGGTGTAAATGGTTGGCACCGCTGAGAAATAAGTGGCGCGGCTGGATTCCAGACGGTCGAAGAAAGTCGCCGGATCGAACCGGCCGGCGATGGTGGTCCGGCCGCCCGCGAGCAGCGGCGACAGCACACTGACGACGATGCCGTTGACATGGAACAGCGGCAGGATGAGCAGGCTGTGGTCGGCGTCGGTCAACTCGAAGCCCTCGATCACCATGGCGCACATGGCATTCAGGTTCGCGTTGTCGAGCATGACGCCCTTGGGCCGGCCGGTCGTGCCGCTGGTGTAGATCAGCAGGGCCAGGTCGTCGCCGTTGCCGGTCACCGGCTCGGCCGTGCGGGGCTCGCCACCCATGTCGTCGACGTGAAGAACGGCGGCTGTGGTTTCTACGTCACGGTCGACGACGAGCACGACGGCGCCGGCGTCGGCCACCTGGTAGGCGACTTCGGCGGCTACCAGGGTCGGGCTGATGGGTGTCGCGACGGCGCCGAGTCGCCAGGTGGCGAACAGCGCGACGACGAATGCCGCGCGGTTGGGGAGCATGATGCCGACGACGTCGCCGGCGCGCACACCGCGCTGGCGCAGCGCCCCGGCGGCGCGCTGGACGACATCGAGGAATGCGGCATTGTCGAGGTCGGTCTGATCGTCGGCGACGGCCGGTGCGTGCGGCGCCGCGGCAGCGCGACGGTCGGGCAGGGTGGCGAGGTTCATGTCATAAAAGTAGAAGTCTGTGGCGTGCGCCACTCCGTCGTGCGCCGATCAACTTTGTCGGATGATTTGTATGTTGAGCACAAACTTTGGCTCTACAGTCGGCTCATGGATCCGGCGGTCAGCGAGGCCAACACCACGATCATGACCCGGCTCATCGCCCGCCAGGCCGAGGTCGCGCGCTCCGTCGGGCACCGCCTGGCCAGCGATATCACCGAGCTGCGCGGTGATCCCGAGATCATCGAGCTACTCCGTGCCAGTGTCGGCGGCAACGTCGAGACCATATTCCACGCGCTGCGCTACGACATATCTCTGGAGAACATCGAAGCGCCCACCGCAGCCCTCGAGTACGCCCGCCGGCTCGCGCAGCGCGGCGTGCCGATGAACGCCCTCACCCGCGCCTACCGCATCGGCCACGCGCTGGTGCTCGACGTCGCGAGCGAAGAGATCAATCAGGCCGGGCTCGCACCGCAGACGAGCCTGGCCTTCTTCGAACGGCTGACGTCGGTGACGTTCCGCTACATCGACTGGATTTCCCAGCAGGTCGTCACGGTCTACGAGGACGAGCGCGACCGCTGGCTCGCGAACCGCAACAGCACGCAGGCGCTGCGGGTGCGGGAAGTGTTGTCGGGCAACGACTCTGACCCCGAGGCCATCACGGCCGCGATCCGCTATCCGATGCGCCGTCACCATCTGGGCGTCGTGTTGTGGTGGCCGACGGGTGGCGGGCACGTCACCGGGCACGATGATGCGTTGGCCAAACTCGAACAGTTTCTGCGCGCGGCCGCCGAACATGTTGGTACGCAGGGCAGTCCGCTGTTCACGGCGGCCGACCAGCGGACCGGCTGGGGCTGGCTGCCGTTGTCCGGCGCGACCGGACCCGGCGCGTCGGCACAGCTGCGGCAGTTCACGGACTCCCATCCCAGCGCCCCTGCCGTCGCCGTCGGCACCCCACTGCCGGGCGTCGACGGCTTCCGCCGGTCGCACCGGCAGGCCCTGCGCGCGCACAGCGTCGCGGTGACGGCCGACCTGACCGGCGTCACCGCGGCCGACGACCCAGGGTTCGCCGCGGCCGCGCTGATGGGCGAGAACCAGGACGACGCTCGGGAGTTCGTCCACACGGTTCTCGGGCCGCTGGCCGGGGCCGGCGCCAATGACGCCCGCCTGCGGGAGACCCTGCAGGTGTTCCTCCGGCACGGAGGTAGCTACACTGCCGCGGCCGACGAGTTGGTGGTGCATTTCAACACCGTCAAGTACCGCGTCGGGCGGGCGCTCGAGCGTCGGGGACGGCCGCTCGGCGACGACCGGCTGGACGTCGAGATGGCGCTGCTGCTGTGCCAGTGGTACGCGGCCGCGGTTTTGCTCGACGAATAGTTGCTCGGCTACCAGCAAGTTCATCGTGAGCAGATATTGCCAGCATATTCACAGCATCAGTGACTGAATCGAGACTGATAGCAAACAGCTGTATGTCAACCGACTGGTTCACTGCTGTAACGGATGCGCCGTGGCCGGCGATACCAGGGTAGTGGTCGGAGGAACCGAGTACGACCCAGTAGGTTCACCTGGCCACACGCGAGAGAACCATGATTGGAGTATCACTAATGCGCAACTCAGGACGTTTGATCGGATTTGCTGCGGCATCGGCCCTGGCGCTGGTCCCGCTCGCCGTCGCGGCTCCGGCTTGGGCCGACGACGAGGTTTCCGGTGAAACCGGCGCCGCGGTCGCTACCCCGATCGGCAACGGCAACGCCGGTGGTGGCGCCGGCTTCGGCGTGGAGAACCCGTTCTGGCAGCCCTTCGACGCGTCGAGCAACGCGGGCGGCGGCGCCGGTGTGAACACCCCGCTCGGCGGCGGTGAATTCAACACCGCCACGGGCACCGACGCCGGCTTCGGTGGCGCGGGCTTCGACACCAACACCGGTGCGGCGATCAACACCCCGATCGGCGGCAGCAACTTCAACACCGGCGCGTCCACCGACTTCAACGTGCCCAACCCGGTTGACTTCATCCCGAACTTCGGCGGCGGCGCCAACGCGGGCGGCGGCGCCGGTGTGAACACGCCGTTCGGTGGCAGTGGCTTCAACGCCGGCGCCTCCAACGAGTTCGCCGCGCCCGCCCCGGCCGACTTCATCCCGACGTTCGGCGCCGGTACCGGCGGCGGCGCGGCCGTCAACACCCCGGTCGGCGGCAGCGGCTTCAACACCGGCACCTCCGGCGAGATCGGCCCCGACGGCGTCCAGGCCGGCACCAACTCCGGTGCCGGCGTCGCGACCCCGGTCGGCGGCTCCAACTTCGGCGGCGGATCGGCCTTCACCTTCGGTCGCTAGTTCGTCCTCACCAAAGGCCAGGCACCCGATCGGGTGCCTGGCCGTTGTGGTTTCTGGCACGCAAAAAAGCCCCTCACCTGCGGTGACAGGTGAGGGGCTCTATGGCGGTGGCGGAGGGATTTGAAACATAAATCGGGGTGGTTTCGACCTGCCGTGATGCCCGTGAACTGCCGAAATACATCACCAGAGATGACGCCAGATATCTGTAACTGTGGGCAGATAGTGGGCACGATGTGGGCGGAGCTCGATGAACATTCGGTGACTACTGCCGGTCCCCGGCGCGGCACAGCGGCCTCCCGTCGAATAAGCGTCAGATCATCCAGCGGTGAGCAACTGGTTGAACGATTGGAAGGCAACGTCCACCAAGCTGGGCGGGATCAGCCGCGCGAAGGTGTTCGCGCTCTGGGCCGCCGGCGATCTGGGCTCGGTGACGATCGGGTCACGCCGCTTCGCACTGACCAGCAGATTGCGACCTTCATCCACACGCTGGAAAGCGCGGCCGGGTAACCCCAATGGTCCAGTGGGCGACAAAGCACGAAGCGGCCGAGCACCTCCGCTGCAGCGCCGACCTGATTGCCCAGGCGGTCAACAAGGGTGAGTTGCCGGCGTACCCGGTCGGGAAGGGCCGCGACTACCGGCTCGACCTGGGCGAGGTCGACGCGTGGATGAAATCCAGGTCATGGGAACCGCGCTTGCCTTAATGCCGGCGGCGGGTAGCTCGCCGTAGTGTCCAGCGCATGGCCTCTTCCGCTGACACGCCAGGACCGCCCGCGGCCCCGAAAAAGCGCCGCGCCGCACCGTTCTGGGGCCCGGTGCTCCTGGGGCTTGTCTCCATCGGTTGCCTGTTCGTCGGCAGCCAGATCGCCTATGAACACGGCCAGTCCGTCGCGTGGTACACAGGGTTCGGGCAATGGCTAGGAGCGCTTGGAAGCTTCGCCGCTGCCGGAGTGGCGCTGTGGATATCGACTTCCGACCGCAGGGACCGCGAGTCAGAACGACTGGCTGAAGAGCAGACACATGCGCGTCTGGTCCGAATGAGCCTGGACTGGCATGACACCCGGGCTGCCGTGACCGCAAAGCTGCACAATTACGGCGCTCTACCGGTCCTCGACGTCGAGCTTGTCGACGCGGCGTGGAGTGAGCACCCTGAGGCCCCTTGGACAGCCCTTGACAATAGCTGGCGGGGTCGCCGCGACTACAAGCCCATTCTCAAGTCGCATCGAGGCGGAGATGACACGGTCGACACGGTGTTTGAGCTGAGTATTCGGTTCGGCGATCCCGAGGAGAGCCCGCTGGCTGAGGTCGTGCCGCGTACAGCGGGTTACGTTCACCCGAGTTACAAATCCATCGACTTGGCCAAAGTTGTTGTGCGCATCCGGTTCACAACCGCCAACGGGATTCGATGGGAAATGGCATGCAGCGAGCTAGGCGCAGGAGAGCCCATCAGGATTCATGATTGAGGAACGATTCTGATCGCGCCGGGTGGCAGCCAGAGTGTCGCGGTGAGCGTCGACCGCTTGTTGCCGCTGTGGGCGGTGAGTTCGACGACGGCGATCCATGAGCCGTCGGATCGTCTGATCCATGCGAGTTGGCGTCCGGGCATCTCGTGGTCGAGGTGGAGGCCGCCCGACTTGATCCACATGGCCAGCTTGTCCCGGCGGGTACCGGATGCCGGCAGCCAGTTGGTGTTGACCAAGACAGGGCGGTCGCAGGGGAACAGGGTGGTGTACCCGTCGATGTTCTCCCACGTTTCGAACACGTGTGCGATTATCGCACTAGTGGGACTCCTCGGCCGCCGGAAGTGTCCAAGAGTCAGTGGGCTGGGCATGCACCCCGATCGGCTCCCGCTTCCACCTCTGGGCATAGGGATTTCCTCCCCCCGACGATTTTTTTCCAACGGGGAGAGATGCGTCCCAATGCCCTGAGGAGGACGGCCGGCGCCGGGTCAGAGGCCTCCCCCAGGGGCCGCTGGGTGCCCTGCGAAAAAAAGCACGCTCCCTCCCGATTTCCCAATGCCCTGAGGGGGACGTCGGGTCGGGTCGAGAGGCATCCCCCAGGGGTCACCACCAGCGGCGTCGGGTGACCCAGTGGGTGCCTGGTTGGGGGTTGTGGGTGCCGCCGTGTCGTTCGCAGAGCTGGCCGTTTGGGGTGGTGCATGGTGGTGGTTCGGATGGCGTGGTGTGGCCGTAGGCGCTGGCGGTTTTGGTGGGGTCGAGTGGGATGCCGAGGCGGTAGGCGGCGGCGATGGTGATGCCGTCGATGGTGTCGCTGCGGCGTCGGTTGCATGCTCGGTGTGATGCGGCGACGTTGGCTTCGATGGTGGGTCCGCCGTGTGCGAACTGCACGAGGTGGTCCATTTGGAATGCCCACGGGTTGAGGTAATGGGCTTGGTAGTCAATGGGTTTCAGGCAGATGTGGCAGTCGTCGCGGCGTGAGCGTAGGCGTGCGCGCAGACGTTTGGTTTCGGCGTCGTTCTCGCGGGTCTGTGGGGTCACGGTGTGTGCCTCCTTGGTGTGCCCCAGACGTCCGGTCCGACATTGCGGACGTCTGGGGCGGTGGGCTGCGGCTGGCGGGACCCAGGAGTATTTGCCCGCCGCGCTGCCCGGTCTAGGTGTCGCGCTGGAATCCCCAGTGCGGCGGGTAGGGGTCGGTGTGGTGGCGGTCGGGGTCGGTCCAGCCGAGGCCGCTTTTGAGGCTGGTGACGGTGGGCGGTGGCTTGTCGTCGGTGGCTTCGTGGTCCGCCCGTTCAGGCATTAGATGTCCAGTGCCACGAGGACGGGGTTGCCGTTGCTGCCGGTCTCCAGTGCGGTGCCGACAACGGTGCCGGATGCCTTGGTGACGACCTTGCCGGATGCGCCGACTTCGACTTCGGCGCCCGCGGTGATCGCACCGCCGGCGGTGACGAACACGATGCCGCCGCGGATGATGTTTCCGGTTGCGCCGGAAGCGATGTCAGCCGAAGCGACACCGAACGGCTTGACGGCTTGGGTGGCGGTGGCGACTCGGATCATTCCGGCGAGGCGGGTCGCGGAGATGCCGACGAAGGTGGAGCCGGTGACGGCCGCGGTGGTCAGTGCGGTGACCTCTTGGCCGGGGCGGTAGAGGGGTGTGCATTCGTTGGACATGGTGGGTTCCTTCTCTTGGTGGTTAGGCGGGCTGCTCGGCGAGGCTGAACGGATTGCGTCGGGTGTCTTCGACGAGCTGGCCGTTGACGCTGCTGTAGGTCTTGCCGCGGGTGGCGTCGGCTACGGCCCAGGTGTCTTCGGCCCAGGCGCGGACGCGTTCGCGGGCTTCGTCGAGGGTGTGTAGGACGGGTTGCGCGGCGATCCAGGGGCTGGTGCGGACGTCGCCGATGCGGTGGGGCTGCATGAATACGTGCCAGCCTTGGTCGAGGGGCAGTTGCGAGCACATCACGGCGCGGGGGTGCAGGGGGCCGCTGTTGCCCTTGAGCACGACGTCGCGCTCGCGGGGGTTGTCGACAATGCCGAAGGTGCCGTCGGGGGCGAAGGTGGTGGCGATGGCGGCGATGCGGTCGAGGATGTTCAGGTGGCTGGCGAGTCCGCGCCAGGCGGTGAGCTGTTCGGCGGTGGCGGTGGTGGCCAGTTCGGTGTCGCTGGTGTTGATGTCGACGATGCGTAGGGCGTCGTCGATTGCGCTGGCTGCGTTGTCGAATGCGGGTCGCAGGCTGTCGATGATGGTGTCTGCGTCGCCGTCGCCGAGGCAGTCGTAGAAACGGCCAAGGAACTGGCGTCCGGCGCGCTGGGCGAGGGTCGCCCGGTATTCGGCCACGGCGGTGGTTGATGCGGCGTCAGCGACGAGTTTGGCGACCTTGGCTTCGGTGAGGCTGCCGGATTCTGCGGCGTCGAGGATCGCGGTGACGGGGTCAGTCGTCGGGGGTGCGGTGGCGATGACCTTGTGTGCGGCAATGAGATTGGTCAGGCGCTTGGGAATCGTGGCGCCGAGGTCGCCGGCGGCGGCGATGAGGTTGGCGGCGTCGGTGAGGCTGGTATAGCTATCGAGGGTCATGGTGTTCCTGTCGGGTTAGTTGGTGGGCGTGGGCTTGAATCCCCACGACGCGGGGTAGACCGGCCCGTCGCTGGACTGTGCGGAGTCCTCGTCGGGTGGCCTGACTTCAGCCTCGAGTGCGGCGAACTCGTCGGCGGTCAGCTCCGACAGGTATTGCTTGACGGCGGCAATGAGGACTTCGCGGCCGGTGCTCTCGTCTTTGGTGCCGGCGAAGCGGTGGACGCCGGCGAGCAGTGCGTTAAACGGGTCGGGAGGACTGTCCTGGCTGGTGTTCTGCTGTGCGGTCATTGATTGTGTCCGTTCGGTTTTCGGCGTATTCGATAACTGCGGTGCGGGTGAAGCACCACCGGTTTGCGACTCGTTGGCCGTCGAGGTCGGTGGCGATGCGGCGGACCGTGCGGGGGTGGATTCCTAGGATTGCTGCTGCCTGCTCGGTGCCGATCAGTTCATCCGGTGAATCTGAATCTAGTTGCGGTGCAATGATTTCCTGTCCTGTTGCGGACAGGGCTTGGTGAATGTTGCGGAGCCACTGCGGGATTGGCGCCCCAATGAGTAGGCGTTGGCGGGTGACCTCGGCGACGCAGTAGAAAGCTGCGCGGACTTGGTCGGGGTCGAGGTTCATCCGGCCACCTCGCTGCCGCTCGCGATGAGGTTGAGGAGTCGTTCGGCGTTGGCCTCGTCGTCCCACATTGCCTCCAGGACCGCCACGGGATACCTGTCGCGGAGGGTCCGGGCCAGGACGGCGGGGTTGTTCTGGTTGGGGGCGACGATCAAGCCGTGGATTCGGAATCCTGTGGAGCGCCAGCATGGTGCGTCGTTCCAGCCGCGGTGTTCGTCGGTGTTGTGGTCCAGCAGGTGTGCGCCGATCGGTTCACCCACGCTTGCCACGATGCGGTGGCGATGGTTGCGGTGGCCTTCCCTGACTTGCCGTCCATGAAAGAACTGTTCGCGGTTGGTGTCGGCGATCCAGTGCAGTCCGCATGGGCAGGCCGGAGTGGGTGGCCGGGTGCCGTGCGGGCAGTGCGCGTTGAAGTCGGCGGTGCCGGGGATGTGGTTCACGGGGCCGAACCCGAACTCTCGGTACGGGTCCGTGAGTCTGACGGTCGGCCACAAGCGCCATGCGAGGCCGGTCACGCCGTCACCTCGCCGTCGTCGGCGATCTTCCACATCGAGTCCCGGCCGATGCCAGATGCCTCAATACGCGGATTGCCTGACCGCTGGCGGGCGGCCTTGATGGTGGCGGGTTTGTATCCGGCAGCAACTCCCGCTGCGATGGCGGCGCCGGGTTTGACCCATCCCCCTGGGCCGGCGTTGGCGCGTATCCATGCGACCAACCACGTGAGTGCATCCACGTTGGCGGGGCCACCGTCGACTGTTTGCTGACGGCGACGGCGTGCGGTACATAGGTCGCAGTACCCGGTATCCGATCGAGCGGGCGCGCGGGTGCAGTCAGGGCACAGTGGCGGCCTACCCCGAAGGGATGGCCCATCCATAAGCGTCCCATCCGTTGCGGCCGTCCCAGATTCTTGTTTGACCTGTTCAGAGGCGGTAAATAGGTGGGACGGTTCCGTGACGTTCGGGACGTTATTCGTTTCAGCCGTCCCACTCGAAAACGCTCCTACCAGTGCCGGGACGTTTGCAACGGATGGGACGGATGTAGATGGGGTGAGCCAGTGGTCCCATGCTTGCTGCAAGCCGGTGGGTCCGTGGACTGTGTAGCCCTTGGCCTGGCCGACGCCGATGCGCACGTTGACCGACTTGACGCCGTACTTGGTAAGTTCCTTTGCTAGACGACGTTGATCCAGGGTCTTTCCCCACATATCTCGCCACTCGGATTCAGGGTCGGCCATGAGCTTGCTGATGATCTCCGACGACCACATGCCGTCGACCTTCTCGGTCTCCAGCAACTGCCTTATGTCTCGGAGGAGCCGTTGGCCGAGGGATAGCTTCTCATCGTCGGATGCCGAGTCGAGCACGAAGAACTTGCACGCTGACCGCGCCTTGTCTGGCCACTGACCGCCGGCCAGCTCCGCGATTGCCAGAAGCGGCTCCCATATCTCCGCGGCCCGGTCGGTTACCCCGGCGGGCATCTGGGGCCTCGCGGCGGCTAACCCCTCCTCGCTATCGATGGCCCACTGCTGCAACAGCTCCCGGATCGGTTCGGCCTCGGCCATTGCGTCCCGCTCGCGGAAGTCCGCCACCTTCTGGTCGGGTCGGCGTCGGCGCATGTGCAGGGTGACTCCGCGGGTGCGGATGGTGTCGGGCATCCGGCCAGCCAGTCCCGCGAGCGCTACTGGGGCATGGACCGGGAACTCCCGCACCCGCATCTTGGCCGCATCACCTTCGCATCGGTCGACTGTTGCACCCTTGCGGTACCCGGCGTTGAACAGAGCCCGGAGGTCTTCAGATTGCGGGGTGGCTGTCTTGCCGAAGACGGCATCAGCTTCGTCCTGGAGCACGGTGGGCGGTGGGAGTCCGTCTTCTACGGCTGCGGCAATGCGTCGGTATAGGGCCGCGGTGGTGGTGGACAGGGTGAGCTTCGCCGACCGGCAGAGCAGCGCCAGCAGCTCGAGCACCCTGGTCTTGCCTGAGCCGGGTTCGGCACTGTCGAGGATCAGGCGGGGCGTCACGTAGAACGCATTGACGACCCACGTGTGCAGCACCCACAAGGCCACGACGACGCTGTGGTGCGGCGACTGGAATGCAACGTACTTCGTGATGATGCGGTGGATTCGGTCGAGTAGGTCGTCCGTCACGCGGACCTCCGTTCAACGTAGGCCGGTCCTCGGCCTTGAATGATGTTCTGCGCCAGGGCGTTGGCGTCGACCGCTTCGGCGATCTTTTTGCCGGCGTCGGCAAGATGTTCTTGTCGGGTGTCTGTGTCGAGTGCCCACCACACCGCGGCCCAGAGGACCGCGCGCCATTTGTCGGGGTGGTTGTCTGGAAGTTCGTGCCACGCAGGCGTTCCTGCGATTACGGTGGGTTGCTTGCCGAGGTGGCCGGCCAACAGTTGGTATACCGGCCACCACGACACTTCGCGACTACTCACGCTCTCCCCGGCAGCGGGCACCTGCTCCTGCCGCCACACTGGTCGGGTGGGTCAACCATCGGCGGCAGATGTTGCACCGCACCGCGATTCGGACCTCGTCGTCGTCAGGTGGTAAAGAGTTGACCACCTGATTGGACTCGACGGTCACTGGTCAACCTCCAGAAGATCGTTCGCGAGTCGTGACGGCAACAGGCTGAGCGTCGCGCTCGTGGCATCCATAACTGCGGCATCGAGCAGCTTGCCGACCTCGTACGCCTCACCGGGCCGAAGGGACACTTCAACGTCCAGCTCCTCCGGGCCGCCGTCGATGTGGATCACCACACGGGGAGCGACGTCGCCGTCTACGCCGTTGAACCTGACACCAATTCCAACTGACAGCGTTTCGCCGCTTGCCCGTATCGGTGCGCCTTGGCCGAGCGTGACCGGCTGGTACACCATGCTGGCGTGATCGCCGCCGCAATCTGGCGAACCACCCTGGCACCACGAATACCCTTGCGCGCAAGTCTGAGTCGTCATCGCGCCACCGCCCATTTGTCGGCCAGGTCGGCAGCCGCGTTCAGTGCTGCGGCCGCCTTGCGGGCTTCGGCGGGGGTGATGGCCTCGCCGCTACCCAGGGACACGTGCGGGGATTCCTCTGCGGTGCCGAGGGATCCGTCGAGGTACTGGGTCGCGACGACGCGTACATCATCGTTTCCGAATGCCGGGGACCACACGCAGCGATACCAGCCGGTGGGGCTGTCGATGTCGGCTTCCCATTCGCCTTCGGAGAACTCAGGATCGGCGCCGTCGGGCAGGGCGATTTCCGTCCCGGTCATCGGGTCACCGCCCGTCCCAGAAATTCGAGCCAGTCAACGGCCTCTTCCTCGGTCCGGACCCAGAACCCATGTGCTTTCGAGCCGAGGGCCTTGATGCCGATGAGCTTGAAGGCGGGAGATTCGATGTCGATCCGCCAGTGGTCGCGGTTGGGGAACTGCCAGGCGGTGACAAGGCAGTTGCCCTGGTCGTCGATGGCGCTGAGGTCCCGATCGGAATCGGGGTGGCGTCCTGACCGGGCTCCGGCGGGCCGGATGCAGTCGATGATGCGGATGTGGTTGGAGCGGTAGTCGATTTTGATCGGCTCGTCGGGGCAGCTCATCGGGCCACCGCCGGCGCGTTGATCCGGTCAGCGGCCTGGTCTACCTTGCGGGCAGCGATACGCAGATGCCCAAGTGCAGAGACGATGTCCACGCTGCACCACATCGGGTGACCGTCGCGAAGCTGCGGCAAAACCGCTTCCAGGTCGTTGGCGACCAGCGTGAGCAGGTTCGCGGCCTTGTCGAGGGCCAGCGCGACGTCCAGCTCGTCCCCGGTGCTGACGACCGGGCTCGGCTGGCAGTGCTCGAAGGTCACGGTGCACGCCTGGCACGTGCACCCGCACCAGACATCGCCGGTGCAGGTGACCTGTTGATCTTGGTGTGTCATCATGGAATTGCCTTTCTGATCTGCTGGTTAGTGGGCTGAAGCGGTCCCCGCCGGTGCGCTAACACCGGGGTAAACGGGGGCCGCTTCGTCATCTCCGGCCATGCCGGTGTCGATCAGGCCGAGGTCGTCGAGCGCGTCACGATCGGCCTGGTCGATGTTCGGGTGCATCAGGCAACTCCACGCGGGTCGTCGGTGCGGGTACAGCGATTGGCGTTCAGGAACGCCTCGACGTCGGCCTTCATGTAGCGGACGCGGGATCCAATCTTTACGAACGGGATACCGTCGCCGCGGTAGCGATCCTGGGCAAGTGACGCTTCGGATACGTGCAACTCGGTAGCCAATTGCTTGGCAGTCATGATTTCTTGCATGGGTTACCTCCTATCGAAAACTGTTGTAGTGATTACCTTCTCGCGCCCAGAATGTCGCCAGCGGTCCCGTATCCCGCATGGGCGCGCTCTGTGGAGTTGTCAAACTGCCGGTGCGAATCGGGCACATCCGAGGGATTGCTAGCTGACCGCCGCCGCGGGCAATCCGCGCCGTCCAACTTCTTCCTGCACTCGAAAATGCTGCCATATTCACTCACTTTTGATGTAGTGATAGAGCGATAATGGATCAGAGTCAGCGTTGTGTCAAGTGATGGGGCGGATTACCTCAAAAATGAGTGCATACTGAACCCATGGCAGAGGAACCCGCGAAGAAGAAGACCGAGACATCAGCGCGCCTGGGCGCCACAGGCGAAGCAGTCAAGGCCAACGTCCGACGGCTCCGCGATGCGCAAGGGTTGTCCGCTGCACAGCTGTCCAAGAAGTTGGGCGAGCTAGACCGACCTATCCCCCTGGTCGGAATCCAGCGCATCGAGGCCGGCACTCGACGTGTCGACGCCGACGACCTTGCGGCATTGGCTGTAGCGCTCGAGGTTTCACCCGTCACGCTACTAATGCCGCACACCGAGGCACCCGACGATCGGGTTCGGGTGACCGGCCTCGGCGATATGCCAGGCGGCGAGGCGTGGAGCTGGATGAGCGGCGAACGGAGCTTCCTACCAGGACTGGGCAACAACATTGTGTTCTACCGCAGCGCGCTACCGCCATGGGTGTGGGCCGAACGCCAGAACGAGATAGACAAGATGATTGGAGAAGTCGTCACACACCCGCGGGTTCTCTCGATACTCCGCAACGAGGACCACCTCCGTGGCGACGATAAGTAAGTACGAAACCAAGAGCGGCTCGACGCTTTACCGTGTCCGATACCGCACGCCGGACCATCGCCAGACTGACAAGCGCGGCTTCAAGACTAAGCGGGCCGCCGAGGCGTATGCGGCTACCGTCGAAGTGCAGAAGCTGACCGGCGACTACATCGCCCCGGCCCTCGGCAAGATCACCGTTGCAGAGCTCGCGCCGAACTGGCTGGCGCGCAAGGAACAGGCCACCGCGAAATCCAACTTCCGGATGATCGAATCGGCGTGGCGCATCCACGTACAGCCGAGGTGGGGCCACTGGCAGGTCTCAGCCATCACCGTGCCCGACATCGAGTCGTGGGTGGCCCAGATGGGCAAGGACGGTCGCGGAGCGACGACGGTGCTGCGCGCCCACGGCGTCCTGTCCGGCATCTTGGGCGATGCAGTGAAGGCCAAGCGGCTGGCGTCCAATCCCGCGCGAGGCATCGCAGGCCTTCCGAAGAAGACGGCACGCCGGCACATCTATCTGTCTGCCAGTGATGTGCATCGGCTGGCGGCCGAGGCCGGCGAGCACCGAGCATTGGTGTACGTGCTCGCTTTCTGCGGGACACGCTGGGGCGAGACGATCGCACTGAAGGTCAAGGATGTTGAGTTCCTGAAGCGGCGCCTGGTCGTCGCCGACAACGCGGTGCAACTCGGCATCGAGCACGCCGTCGGCCAGACGAAGGGCAAGAAGATCCGATCGGTGCCGGTGCCGTCCTTCGTGCTCGAGGAGATCGCGCCGCTGTGCAAGGGCAAGAAGCCCGACGATCTGGTGTTCCCCGGCGCCGACGGCAAGTACCTGCCGAGGCCGAAATCGACGCGTGGATGGTTCTCTGGAGCCGTGGATCGGGCGGGGGTACAGAAGATCACCCCGCACGACTTGCGGCACTCCTGCGCGAGCCTGGCCGTGTCCGCCGGGTGCAACGTCTTGGCCTTGGCACGGATGCTCGGGCACAAGGACGCGAGCGTGACGCTGCGCATCTACGCGGACCTGTTCGACACCGATCTGGATGCCGTTGCGATCACCCTGCACAACGAATACTCGCCCGAAGTATCTCCAGAGTGTGGGCAAAGTGTGGGCACGGGCGACCATACTGAGACCGCCAGCTAACACAAAAAAGCTGCCCACCTGCATGTAACAGGTGGGCAGCTATGGCGGTGGCGGAGGGATTTGAACCCTCGGTGGGGGGTTACCCCACACACGCTTTCGAGGCGTGCTCCTTAGGCCGCTCGGACACGCCACCGTGTGGCAGCTTACCGAACCCGGGCCCTAGTCCCTAATCGCTGGTCGCGTGACGCCGAAACCAGGCTTGCATCCGGGACCTGAGCTCTACTTGGGCGTCTTTGGGACTACTCGCACGGGCCTCGGTCCAGAAAGTCCGTAGCTTCACTCACTGGACGCTCGACGCCGCTTCGACTGAAACCAGGTAACTTTCCGCGCTGCGACAGGTCCCTGGTTTCAGTCACAAGAGGTTGATCGCCCATTCGACTGAACTCACGTACTTTTCGGCCGGAACTCCCTGATGTGGCAGCGAGGAATCCTGGAAATCAGCGCTGCCGGGCGAAGAACCCCTCCATCAGCGCCGCGCACTCGGCCTCGAGCACCCCGCCGCGGACCTCGGGCCGGTGCGTCAGGCGGCGGTCGCGGACCACGTCCCACAGCGAGCCGACGGCGCCGGTCTTGGGTTCCCACGCCCCGAAAACGACGCGCGCGACCCGCGACATGACCAGCGCGCCGGCGCACATGGTGCACGGCTCGACGGTGACGGCCAGCGTCGCACCTTCCAGCCGCCAGCCGTCGCCGTGCACCGCGGCGGCCGCGCGCAGGGCGAGGATTTCCGCGTGTGCGGTCGGGTCGCCCAGGGATTCGCGTGCATTGGCGGCCCGCGCCAGCTCGACCCCATCAGCAGAGAAAACCACCGCACCGATCGGGACGTCGTCGGCACCGGCGAGTTCGGCGGCCTCCAGCGCCAGGCGGATCAGCCGTTCATCAGCGGAGCTCACCGCCCCAGCTTGTCCAATACCGCCACGAGTTCGTCGTTGAAGCCCATCTCCTGGGCGATGCGGCTGAGTTGTTCGTCGGCGTACTCGTCGTCGGCGAGGATCACGCCGAGCACCGCCTCGGGCAGACCCAGGTCGGCCAGCAACCCGAGGTCGCCTTCCTCGAACGGGTCGTCCTCTTCGAGCTCTTCCAGGCTCAGGTCGGCGTCCAGCTTCTCCAGCACGTCGGCCGCGATGTCGTAGTCCAGCGCCGCGGTGGCGTCCGACAGCAACAGCCGGGCCCCGGAGGGGGCCGGGCGGACGATCACGAAGAACTCGTCGTCGACGTTCAGGAGGCCGAAAACCGCACCGGCGGAACGTAGTTCACGAAGCTCGGTCTCGGCGGCGGCCAGGTCGACCAGCGCGGCCCGTTTCAGCGGGACGCAACGCCATGCGCCGTCCTCCCGGACGACCGCGACTCCGAAGCCGTCGGGGAGATCGGCAACCTGCTGCTGTGCCTGCGCGCGCTGTACTCCCATGCGGATAACGCTAGTCCGCACTCTGCCACTTGACCAGCGGTCCCATATGTACCCGACCGGGGCCGTATGCAAACCTTGGAAGGTGACAACTCCGGTGTGTGTGCTCGGTATGGGGCTCATCGGCGGTTCGCTGATGCGGGCCGGACAGGCCGCGGGCCGCGAGGTGTTCGGATACAACCGCTCGATCGATGCGGTCCGGGCGGCGACGGCCGACGGCTTCGATGCGACCGAGGATCTCACGGCCGCGCTGAAGCGCGCCGCGTCGACCGAGGCGCTGATCGTCCTGGCGGTGCCGGTGCCCGCACTGCCGATCATGCTCGAGCACATCCGCGACGACGCCGCGGACTGCCCGCTCACGGACGTGGTGAGCGTCAAAGGCAATGTGTTGCAACAGGTTCAGGATTTCGGGCTGCTCGGCCGATTCGTCGGCGGACACCCGATGGCCGGCACCGCACATTCCGGCTGGACGGCCGGCACCGCGGATCTGTTCGCCGGGGCGCCGTGGGTGGTGAGTGTGGACGACCACGTCGACCCCGAGGTGTGGGCCCAGGTGATGCATCTGGCGCTGGACTGCCGCGCGGTGATCGTGCCCGCGCGCTCGGACGAACACGACGCCGCGGCGGCCGCGATCTCGCATCTGCCGCACCTGCTGGCCGAGGCCCTGGCCGCGACCGCCGGTGAGGTGCCACTGGCATTCGCACTGGCCGCGGGATCGTTCCGGGACGGCACCCGCGTCGCGGCCACCGCGCCGGACCTGGTCCGGGCCATGTGCGAGGCCAACGCGACCGAGCTGACGGTGATGCTCGACCGGGCCGTGGAACTGCTGAGCCAGGCCCGCTCGTCGCTGGTCGAAGCGCAATCGGTGGCCGAGCTGGTGGAGGGCGGCCATGCCGCGCGGGTGCGCTACGACAACTTCAGCCGGCCACAAATCCTCGCGACGACCATCGGGGCCGAGGGCTGGCGCGAAGAGCTGGCCGCCCAAGGCCGCGCGGGCGGGGTGATCAGATCCGCTCTGCCAGTCCGGGGTAGTCGAGGATGAAGCCGTCGTCGTCGACGGTGATCGCGGTGTCGGCAACCGGCGAGTCCAGCTTGATGGGCTTGCCCGGCCCGTCGCTGCTGTAGCCGATGGTGACGGATTCGACCGTCAGATCCGGCACCCGGACGTAGACGACAGGCAGCGACACCGACGCCGTGCGGTTGTGCAGGCCGGTACGCCGGATGGGCAGCGCGTTGAAGAACGGGCTGAAGACCACGTCGACGTCCAGGGCGCCGTTGTAGGCCGCCCGCCGGGCCTGGTTCTGGTGGTCCTGCACCAGCCACATGTTCTCTTCGTCACGCGCGATGGACAGCTGCCGCTCGCGCTGCGCGAGGGTGACGGTGAGCGACAGGCGCTTGGTCGCGCCGCTCTCGTCGGTCACCAGGTCATAGGACGCGCTGAACGCCGGATGTATGTCTGTGGCCGCGGCCACGATGCGGCCGTAGGCCTTGATCCTGTTGCCGGACAACTGGACCCGGACCGACTCCATGCGCGACACATCCTGCGCGCGCCAGGTCAGAATCGCCGGCCAGGCGGGTTCTGCAGCTTCGGGGCTGGCATCGGACTGCGGTGCGCTCACCCGTCTACCGTAGGCGACGAAGGCCCGGCTTCGCAGTCACGATTGCAACTCCGGCCGGACCCGGCCGCGAGACCCGCACAGCCAACGCCAAGGCGGCATCGAGCGCCAACGCGAGAGCTGCCACCAGCAGGGCGCCGACGAGGGCGAGATAGAACTGGCGCACCTTGATGCCGTCGATCAGGAACCGGCCCAGCCCGCCCAGGCTGGCGTACGCGGCGACGGTCGCGGTCGCCACCACTTGCAGCGTCGCGGTCCGTAGCCCGCCGACGATCAGCGGCATGGCGTTGGGCACCTCGGTGCGCAGCAGCACCTGACGCTCCGTCATGCCCATGGCGCGAGCGGCGTCGACCACCACCGGATCGACGTTGGCGATCCCGGCGTACGTCCCGGCCAGGAGCGGCGGAATGCCCAGCAGCATCAGCGCGACGGTCGGCGGCACCAAGCCCAGTCCCCACAGCAGGACGCCGAGCAGCAGGACGCCGAGTGTGGGCAGGGCGCGCAGGGCGTTGACGCCGCCAACCACCAGGGCCGTACCGCGACCGGTGTGCCCGACGTACATGCCCACCGGAATGGCGATGAGCGCACTGCAGAGCACCGCGATACCGGTGTACTCCAGGTGCTCCAGCATCCGCATGCCGAGACCCGCCGGGCCGGTCCAGTTCGCCGCGGTGAAGATGTAGGCGAGGGCCTGGTGCAGGAAGTTCATGCCGGCGCCTTCGCCCGGGTCCAGGGGGTGGCCAGGCGGCCGACGCTCAGGATGACGAGGTCGACGATCACCGCCAGCAGGAAGATCGCGATGATGCCGGCGATGATCTGGTCGCTCTTGTCGGCCTGATATCCCTCGGTGAACCAGGTGCCCAGCCCGCCGATGCCGATCACCGAACCCACCGACACCATCGAGATGTTGGTGACGGCGACCACGCGCATGCCTGCCGTGAGGACCGGAATCGACAGCGGCAGTTCGACTCTCAAGAACCGGGTACGCGGCCGGTAGCCCATGGCCGTGGCCGCTTCCCGGGTGTCGGCGGGCACCGCGTCGAGCGCCTCGGGCACCGTCCGCATCAGCAGGGCGACGGTGTAGAGGGTCAGGGCGACCAGGACGTTGGCCTCGTCGAGAATTCGCGTCGGGATGATCAGCGGCAGCACCACGAACAGCGCCAGCGACGGGATGGTGAAGACGATGCTGGCGGTGATGGTGCTGAACCGGCGCAGCCGCGGCCGCTGCCGCACATAGGCGCCCAGCGGTACGGCGATCAGCACGCCGATGAGCAGCGGCAGCAGGGCCAGGCGTAGGTGTATCTGCGTGAGCAGCCACGCGCCTTCCAGGTGATTCAGCAGGTATCGCACTGCTTGCCCTTGCGGCTCTTGATGATTGCCAGCACGTCATCGAGGCTCACACCGCCGATCACCTGGCCGCGCTCGTCGACCGCGACACCCAGACCCGACGGGGATGACAGGGCCGAGTCGAGCGCCAGCCGCAGCGTGCCGTCCGGCCGGAACAGCGAGCCACCGGCGATGGTGCTGTCGTACAAGGACTTTCCGTGCCGGTGCAGACCCACGCCGTTGGCGTTGATCCACGCGTACGGAGTGCCGTCGGCGTTGACCACCAGGGCCCATTGGCCGTCGGTGAGATCGAGCGCGTCGACCGCCGGTTCGGCGACGGTGCGGATGTCGCGGAGCTTGAGTCCGTCGGCATCCCGGAACTGCAGGCCGCGATAGCCACGGTCGGCACCGACGAAACCCGCGACGAATGCGTTGGCCGGGTTGGACAGCAGCCGCTGCGGTGCGTCGTACTGCTGCAGGGTGCCACCGGGCCCGAACACCGCGACGCGGTCGCCGAGTTTGACGGCCTCGTCGATGTCGTGGGTGACGAAGACGATGGTCTTGCGCAGATCGCTTTGCAACCGCAGGATTTCGGCCTGCAGGTCTTCGCGGACGACGGGGTCCACCGCGCTGAACGGTTCGTCCATCAGCAGGATGGGCGGATCGGCGGCCAGTGCCCGGGCCACCCCGACGCGCTGTTGCTGCCCGCCCGACAACTGGGCCGGATAACGGTCGGCGAGCTTGACGTCGAGTCCGACCCGCTCCAACACGCCCAGCGCCTTTTTCCGTGCACTGCGCCGGGATTCGCCTTTGAGGACCGGCACGGTGGCGACGTTGTCCACCACTTTGAGGTGTGGCATGAGCCCGGCGCTCTGCAGCACGTACCCGATGCCGAGGCGCAGCCGCACCGGGTCGACGGTGGCGACGTTGGCACCGTCGACGGTCAGGGTTCCGGAGGTCGGGTCGATCATCCGGTTGATCATCCGCATGGACGTGGTCTTGCCGCACCCCGATGGCCCGACGAACACCGACAGCGTCCCCTCGGCGATCTCGAGGGTCAGTTCATCGACAGCGACGGCGCTGCCGTAGCTCTTGGTGACCTTGTCGAACGTGATCATCGGCTCACCGGCTTGTCGAATCCGTTGTCCTGGACCCACTTTTTCGCAGCCTGGTCGGCGTCGACGCCGCTGTTGCCGGAGACCGCGGTGTTCATCTCGATGAGCGCTTTCGTCGTGAGTTTCGCACTGACGCCGTCGAGCACCGTCTTGAGCAGATCGGACTTCTTCTGCGACGCCACCAGCGGCACCACGTTGGCGGCCAGGAAGTTGTGTTTCGGATCCTCGAGCACGACCAGGTTGTTCTGGACGATGGCCGGCGAGGTGCTGAAAATGTCTGCCGCGGTGACGGTTCCGTCGACCAGCGCCCGCACGGTGGCCGGTCCCCCGCCGTCGCTGATGGCGATGAAGTTGGCCGGCGCGATATCGAGGCCGTACTTGGCTTTCAAACCGGGCAGACCCTCGGTCCGCTGCAGAAACTCCGACGGCGCACCGAATTTCACCTGGGCCGAGTGCTGGGCCAGATCACCGATGGTCTTGAGGTTCCACTTCTTCGCGGTCTCGGCTGATACGGCCACGGTGTCGGTGTCTTCGGCCGGCGAGGGAGTCAGGATCGACAGGTCACCCGGAAGCACTCGCGCGAGCGCCAATTCGACATCATCGGCGGCCGTGGCCGTGGTCTTGGGGTCGAAGTACTGCAGCAGATTGCCCGTGTATTCCGGGATCAGGTCGATCGAATGGTCCTTCACCGCAGGGACGTACGTCTCGCGGCTGCCGATGCCGAACTGACGACCGACGGTAAAGCCGTTGGCCGCCAACGCCTGCGCATAGATCTCGGCGATGATCTTCGACTCGGGGAAGTCGGCGGACCCCACCACGATCGACTTGAGATCACCGGAAATGCTGCCCCCACCGAGGGGATTGGCACTGCCGCAGCCCGTCAACAGGGCAGCCAGCAGTACGGCCAGAGCGGTCAGAATTCGCGCCACCCGAACGTCCTTTCGGCGTCGTGCACTCAGGCCGACCCTAGCGTTATTCGAAAATTGGTGCCGCAGTTCCCGGCATCCGGCCCGCAGAACCGTCAAGATGGTCCGTATGAGTAGCGAGCACGCGTCTACCCCCGAGCCGACCGGGCCAACCCACGAGGCGGCGCCGACGCACGCCGAACCGCCGGCGCCCAAGTCGCCCAAGCCGGACTCGGCCCCGGCCAAGAAACCCAAGACACCCGAATCCGCCGTTAAGTTCACCCGTACCGCGGCACTGTGGACTGCGCTCGTCCTGGGCTTTCTGATCCTGATCCTGCTGCTGGTGTTCGTCATCCAGAACGACACCCCGGTCGACATCGTGCTGCTCGGCTGGAAGCTGCACCAGGTGCAACTCGGCGTGACCATCCTGCTCGCAGCCATCGCCGGCGGCCTCCTGACCTTCGCCGTCGCCACCACCCGAATCCTGCAACTGCGACTGGCCGCGAAGAAGAACCTCAAGGCCGGCCTCTAGCTCCGGTTTCAATCCCCCCGCGGGTAGTCCAATCCCCCGCGAGCGGCCGTGTTTGTACGTCAACACGCCGGGTCAGCCGGGCAATTTGCGCACACTCGTCGCTGCCGAGCGGCCCCAAACTGCACGTGAAATGCCGCGTGTCGACGTACAGACACGGCCGCTCGCGCTAAGGGGGCAGACCAGGGTGACGCTAGGTGAGGGCAGCGAGGCCGGCGGCGATGAGCGGGGCGACGGCCTCGCCGACGGGGTCGTCGTGGCCGGCTCCGCCGGCGGCCATCCGGGCGCGGAAGTCGATACCGGCGGCGATGATCGCGAGCTTGAAGTAGGCCAGCGCCAGGTAAAAATCCCAGTGATCGAGAGGCTGCCCGGCCGCGACGGAGTACTTCTGGGCCAGCTGGTCCATCGGCGGAATCTTGTCCGAGGACCAGGCCGCGTCGGAGTGCACCATGCCGAACATCGGGTGGCGGTAGACGCACATCAGCGCGGCGTCGGACAGCGGGTCACCGAGCGTCGACATCTCCCAGTCCAGCACCGCCCGCACTTTGGTCGCGTCGACGGCGTCGAGCATGGTGTTGTCAATGCGGTAGTCGCCGTGCACGATGGCGCTACGGCTCTGCGGTGGCAGCTTTTCCGTCAGCAGACCATGCAGCCGGCGCACGTCCGCGTCGCGCGCATCGTCGGGCAGCCGCACCAGGTCCCACTGCGAACCCCAGCGCCGCACCTGCCGCTCCAGGTATCCGTTGGCCTTCCCGAAATCCCCAAGTCCGACAGCCTCGGGATCCAGGGCATGCAGGTCGGCCAGCACCTTGATCAGCGCGTCGACGCAGGCATCGATGGCCTGCTGGTCGCCCAGCGCATCGAGCTCCGCAGAGTGCCGCACTACCCGGCCCGGCACGAAATCGACCATCTGGAACGGCGCGCCCAGTACCGAGTCGTCATTACGCATCGTCACCGGGTGCGCGACCGGCACCGTCGTACCCTCAAGCGCCGCAACGACTTTGTACTCACGGGCCATGTCATGCGCAGACGGCGTCAGGCCGTGCAACGGCGGCCGGCGCAGCACCCACTTGGCGGCGTCGTCGAACACCAGGAACGTCAGATTCGACCGGCCACCGGCGATCAGCTCGGCGCGCAACTCACCGTTGCGGGCCACCCCGATCTCGCGCAGGTGCGCGTCAAGGGCGGTCAGGTCCAAGCCGTCGAGAGATCCCACCCGATCTGTCTACCACCGCTGATTTCGCGGGAGCAGATCCCACACGTGTTCGACGCTGTTGACGCCGGCCACCGCGAGGCGGCCGCTGCGCGAGGCCAACAGCCGGGTGATGCCGGTGTAGTCGACCTGGAACGACAGGATGCGCTCGGTGGGCACGATGTCGTGCAGCAATCCGTTGATCACGCCGCCGTGGCTGAAGATCACGACGGTGTCCTCGGCTTCGGCCTCGCTCGCGATGTCCATGACGGCCTCGGTGATGCGGGCGAGGAACGCCTCTTCATCGACGCTGCTGGGCAGGTGGCCGGTCATGAGCCGGGCCATCTCCTCGGGGTGCTCGGCCGCGATCTGCTCGATGGGGATGTACTGCGCCATGTCGCGGTCGTACTCGGCGAGCCGGTCGTCGATCTCGATGTTCAGCCCGAGCGCGGCCGCCACCGGCTGCCCGGTCTGGATGGCGCGCTTCTGCGGGCTGCTGATGAGCCGGGTGATCGGGAACCGCTTGAGCGCGTCGGGCAGCCGGTTGGCCTGCGCGATGCCTTCCTCCGACAGGTCGGGGTCGGCGCCCTCGCCGGGCTCGTTGCGCAGCGGCAGGGCATGACGGATCAAAAGCAATTGCACCGTGTCACCATAAAGCCATGGGGTACGCCGACGAACTGTTCGACCTCACCGACCGGGTCGTGCTCATCACCGGCGGTAGTCGTGGCCTGGGCCGGGAGATGGCCTTCGCGGCAGCCCACTGCGGCGCCGACGTCATCATCGCGAGCCGGAACCTGGAGTCGTGTCAGGCCACCGCAGCGGAGATCACCGCCGCCACGGGCCGGGCCGCACTCGCGCACGAGGTGCATGTCGGGCGCTGGGATCAGCTCGACGGACTGGTCGACGCGGCCTATGCCCGGTTCGGCAAGGTCGACGTGCTGGTCAACAACGCCGGCATGTCGCCGTTGTACGAGTCGCTGGGCTCGGTGCCGGAGAAGCTGTTCGATGCGGTGGTGAACCTGAACTTCAAGGGGCCGTTCAGGTTATCGGCGCTTGTCGGTGAGCGGATGGTTGCCGACGGCGGCGGGTCGATCATCAACATCAGCTCGTCGGGCTCATTGCGCCCGGACGCGTACATGTTGCCCTACGCCGCCGCGAAGGCCGGATTGAACACGCTCACCGAGGGTTTCGCGAAAGCCTTCGGCCCGACGGTGCGCGTCAACACCCTCATGGCCGGGCCGTTCCTCACTGACATCAGCAAGGCGTGGGGTGCGGATCCGTCGAGCGCCTTTCGCTCGTTGCCACTGCAGCGCGCCGGCCAGCCGCGCGAAATCGTGGGCGCCGCACTCTTTTTGATGTCGGATGCATCCAGCTTCACCACCGGTTCGATCCTGCGGGCCGACGGCGGTTTCGCCTAGATCACAGGTGACCGCTCGCCACGAGCGCGGCGGCCGCAGTGGCGAGTGATTCGTTGACGCGCTCCCGTTCGTCGCCCATTCCGACGAGGAAATCGACGGTCATCGGGGTGAGGATGTCCCGCAGCCCGTGGCCTTCCGCGCCGAAGAACCCAGCCATCTCGAGCATCACTGCTCCGTGGCACATGCTCCAGATACGGCCTGCGACAGCGGCTTCACCGTCATCGCGGATGCGGCCGGCCGCGGTCATCCGGCGCACCGACTCGCAGAGTGTCTGGAACGACGCGTCACGCGACGTGGCATGACCAGTCACTGTCAGATCACTGCGGACGCTCGACAACGATGCCGGGACCGTCGTGCCGAACATCAGTTGATAGTGCTGCGGATTCTTGAGCGCGAACCGGCGGTAGGCGGCGCCCATCGAGAAGAAGTCCGCCACCGGATCATCGGTGTGTGGGATGGCGGCCAGCGCTGCGCCGAACCGCGCGAAGATCTCGGCCGAGAGGGCGTCGACCACACCGGTCATCGAGCCGAAGTGGGTGTACACGACCATGGTCGACGTGCCCACCTCGGCGGCGAGTTTACGCACCGTCAGCGCCTGGAGACCATCGCGTTCGAGGATCACGATGCCGGCTTCGATCAATTGCCGGCGGATTTCTTCGCTCACCCTTGCAGACCTCTCATAACAGTGTTATACCAGTAACCGCAGCCAATAACACTGTTATGGAGGTTCTGGGATGACCAACCGCTACCTGGAAGGCGCGTTCGCGCCACTGCACGACGAGTACACCCTGACCGATCTGTCCGTCACCGGCACGATCCCGGACTACCTGGACGGCCGCTATCTACGCAACGGCCCCAACCCGATTGGCGAAATCGACCCTGAGCTCTACCACTGGTTCCTCGGTGACGGCATGGTGCACGGCATCCGCATCCGCGATGGCAAAGCCGAGTGGTACCGCAATCGGTGGGTGCGCGGACCGTACACCGTCGCCGCACTCGGTGAAGGCACCCCGGAAGGACACGGCGTTCCATTCAGCATCGGCGCCAACACCAATGTGCTCGGCCACGCCGGCAAGACCCTGGCGCTGGTCGAGGGTGGCGGGGCGAACTATGAACTCACCGACGAGCTGGACACGATCGGCGCCTGCGATTTCGACGGCACCCTCAGCGGCGGCTACACGGCCCATCCGAAGCGGGACCCGGAAACCTGTGAACTGCACGCGGTTTCGTACAGCTTCACGCGCGGCAACACCGTGCAGTACTCGGTGATCGGCACCGACGGAAAGGCGCGCCGTACCGTCGACGTCGAAGTGCACGGCAGCCCGATGATGCACGATTTCTCGCTGACCGAGCGCCATGTCATCTTCTACGACCTGCCCGTGAGCTTTGATACGAAAACCGTCGCGGAAATGGCGGTGCCGAAGGCACTGCGACTGCCGGCCCGACTGCTGTTGTCCTCGGTGATCGGCCGGGTCAAGATTCCCGATCCGGTCATCGCGCGCCAGTCGAGCTTCCGATCGAATGATCGGCGCTTCCCGTACTCGTGGAATCCCAAGTACCCGGCGCGCATCGGCGTGATGCCCCGCGACGGCGGGAACGCCGACGTGCGCTGGTTCGACGTCGAACCGTGCTACGTCTTCCACCCGATGAACGCCTACGACTCCCCCGACGACAATACGATCGTCCTCGATGTGGTGCGGCACCCCAAGATGTTCGACACCGACCGCATCGGCCCCAACGAGGGGCCGCCGACGTTGGACCGGTGGACCATCGACCTCAGCGCAGGCAAGGTGCTGGAGGACCGCGTGGACGACCACCCCCAGGAATTCCCGCGCGTCGACGAACGCCTGGTCGGCAAGCGTCACCGTTACGGCTACGCGCCGATGATCGCCGAGGGTGTCAGCGGCAGTGACACGCTGCTCAAGCACGACTTCGTCGGCGGCAACACTGCAACCCGCCACTTCGGTGCCGGGAAAGAGCTGGGCGAGTTCGTCTTTCACCCGTCATCGGCGGCCGCCGCAGAAGACGACGGCGTGCTGATGGGCTTCGTCTACGACGCCGCCACCGACCACAGCGAGCTGGCGATCCTCGACGCCCAGACGCTGCAGGACGTGGCGAGCATCAAGCTGCCCCACCGCGTGCCGGCCGGGTTCCACGGCAACTGGGTACCGACCACCTAGCGGGTTGACCGGCCCGGCTACGGCGTGATGATGTTGAACGCCGGGTCGGGTCGGTCGATCACGCCCAGCAGTGTGGGCAGCGCGGTGGCGTCACCGGTCACCTCGACGCCCGGCGAGCTGGTGTCGCCGGCGGCAAAAGCCAAGAGCCGCAGCTTGTTCGCCAATGTGACGGTGGCCTGAGCGGTGGCCGCATCGGCGGCGACCTTGCGGTGCACCAGCACCCCGTTGCGTAGCGCCAGCCGGTAATTGGTGTCCACGTCCTGGAACGTCACGTCGACGGCGAGATCCAGGTCCCAGGCCCGCGGGCCGTTCACGTTGATCGCCAGAGTGTCGAACATCTGCTCCGGGGTGAGCTGCGCCAGCATCGTCGGCGCAGCCTGCGTCGGGGTACCGAACTTGCCCACGCGCAGTTCGGTGGCGCCGGACAGGAAGAAGTTGCGCCATACCGCGTTCTCGGCGCCGTAGGCCAGCTGTTCGAGGGCGTCGGCATACAGTTCGCGGGCGGCGGCGTGGTTCTCGTCGGTGAAGATGGCGTGGTCCAACAAGGTTACCGCCCAACGGAAGTCACCCTCGTCGGCAGCCGCGCGGGCCAGCTCCACGACGCGGTCGATACCGCCCATCGCCGCCACATACCGCGGCGCCGCAGCCTCGGGCGGGTGCTGCCAGAGCCGCCCCGGATTGCCGTCGAACCAGCCCATGTAGCGCTGGTAGACCGCCTTGACGTTGTGACTGACCGAGCCGTAGTAGCCGTGGGTGTGCCAGGCCTTCTCCAGTGCCGGCGGCATCTGGAAGGTTTCTGCGATCTCGATCCCGGTGTACCCCTGGTTGAGCTGGCGCAACGTCTGGTCGTGCAGATAGGCGTACAGATCCCGTTGCACCGAAAGATATTCGACGATGTTGTCCTGCCCCCAGGTGGGCCAGTGGTGCGACGCGAACACCACGTCGGCGCGGTTGGCATAGCGGTCGATGGCCTCGGTCAGGTAGCCGGCCCACCCATGCGGGTCACGCACCAGCGCACCACGCAACGTCAGCAGGTTGTGCAGATTGTGGGTGGCGTTCTCCGCCATGCACAGCGCCCGGAATTGCGGGAAATAGAAGTGCATTTCGGCCGGCGCCTCGGTACCGGGCGCCATCTGGAACTCGATCTCGACGCCGTCGACGGTGTGGGTCTCGCCGGTCGCCTTGATGTCGACAGTCGGCACGATAAGTGCGACCTCGCCCGTCGACCCGACCTGACCCAACCCGCAGCCGACCTGCCCCTGCGGGCCGCGGTCCAGAGAAGCGCCGTACATGTATCCCGCGCGGCGCGCCATTGCCGTTCCGGCATAGACGTTTTCCTGCACGGCGTGTTCGGTGAAGCCCTCGGGCGCGATGATCTCGACTTTCCCGGCATCGACATCGGCCTGCGACGTCACGCCGAGCACTCCGCCGAAATGGTCGACGTGGCTGTGCGTGTAGATGACCGCCCGCACCTCACGGTCACCGCGGTGCGCGCGGTACAGCGCCAGCGCGGCCGCCGCGGTTTCGGTGGAGATCAGTGGGTCGATGACGATGACGCCCGTGTCGCTCTCGATGAAGCTGATGTTCGACAAGTCCAGACCGCGGACCTGATAGATGCCCGGCACCACTTCGTAGAGGCCCTGCTTGGCACACAGCTGCGACTGCCGCCACAGGCTCGGGTGCACGCTGTCGGGCGCGTCGCCGTTCAGGAACGAGTAGGAGTCGTTGTCCCACACCACTCTTCCGTCAGCGGCAGTGACGACGCACGGCTCCAGAGCAGCGATGAAGCCACGGTCGGCGTCGTCGAAGTCCCGAGTGTCCGCGAACGGGAGCGACGCGACGTGGGCGCGGTTGGCGGCGGCGATGGCGGCTGTGGGCGGCTTCTGCTCCATGCGACCAACCTAGCGTCAATTTCGCGCGGGTCAGAGCTTATGAAGCACCACATCTGACAACATGCCGTCACCGACCGTGGCCGTCATGTACGTACAGTGCGGCTGGCGTCGGCGGTCGGTCGGCGACCCGGGGTTGAGCAGGCGCAGGCCGGCGGCCGCGGTGCTGTCCCACGGAATGTGGCTGTGCCCGAACACCAATACGTCGGTGTCGGGATACAGCCGAGCCATGCGCGCGTCGCGCCCGGCCGAGGCGCCGGTCTCGTGCGTGACGGTGAACCGGACCCCGCCGAGCGTGACGTCGGCCCGCTCGGGCAGCCGGGCCCGCAGCTCCGGTCCGTCGTTGTTGCCCCAGCACGCGACGAGGCGATTGGCCCGCTGCTCCAGGTCGTCGAGCAGGCTCACGTCCACCCAGTCGCCGGCATGCAGCACGACGTCGGCGCGCGCGACCTCGTCCCAGACCTGCGCCGGCATGTCGCGGGCCCGCTTGGGCACGTGGGTGTCGGAGATCAGGAGTAAGTGCATCAACTGAAGTACCGTCGCGGGTTGTCGACCAGCATGGTGGTGAGTTGTTCTTCGGTGACGCCGCGCTCACGGAGCGCGGGTAGCACGTCGTCGCTGATGTGGGTCAGCTTCCAGTTCGGTTGCGCGGCAACCTTGCCCTCGTGGGAGAACCAGTCGATGAAACACGACGTGTCGTGTGCCAGCACCATCTTCTCGGCGTAGCCGCGTTTGGCGAGCGCCGCCACGGTATCGACCCGCTGCTCGAAAGGCAGCAGCATGTCGAGCCCGAACCGGTCCATGCCGAGATACGAACCGGCGTCGGCTAGCGCGCACAGATAGTCGAGATCGGTGCTGTCGCCGGAGTGGCCGATCACCACCTTCGTCAGGTCCACTCCCTCCTCCGCGAACACCTTCTGCGCGACCAACCCGGACTGGCTGTGCGCGTGCGTGTGCACCGTGATAGGCGCACCAGTCTGCACGTGCGCCTGCCCGACGGCGCGCATCACGCGCTCCACCCCTGGCGTCAGCCCTTGATGTTCGATGGCGCATTTCAGGAATGCCGCCCTGACCCCCGTGTCCGCAATGCCTTCTCGGATATCTCGTACGAACAGCTCGACCATCGGCTCGGGGGTGTCGAACAGCAGGCCCGGGCCGGTATGCAGAAATTGGAACGGCACGTCGTTGTACGTGTAAATGCCGGTCGCGACGACGATGTTGATATCGACCTGCTCGTTGACCCGCTGGATGCGCGGCAGATAGCGACCCAGGCCAATCACCGTCGGGTCGACTATGGTGTCGATGCCGCGTGACTTGCATTGGCGCAGTTGGTCTATCGCGTCGGCGACGCGGGTCTCCTCATTCCACGGCGACGGGTAGTCCGGGAAGTTCTGCCGGATCTCGTCGCCCAGGATGAACACGTGCTCATGCATGAGCGTGGCCCCGAGTCGGTCGACGGGCACCGGGCCCCCGACGGTCTGCACGTGCGTCATCACCGCAGTCTGTGTCATGAGCGGTCGGGCATCAAGACCCTGATCTCAATGCAATTGACACCGACCACCCATTGCCAGTTAGCTGAGGTAACGTCGCGCCGATAGCTGTGGCCGCGAACCGGAAAGGACTGTCGCAATGGGCTGGAACTTCCTCGGCACCGACTGGCGCCTGTTCGGCAAGCTGGCCGACGTCGCACTGCTGACGCTGCTGTTCGGCGCCACGGTGATGTTCTTCTACGTCCAACGACTGCGGAAGCAACCGCAATTACCGATCGCGGAAGGCGTTCGGGCCAAACAGACGGTGCTCACCAAAGTGCGCAAGGGCCAGCCGATGACCCGCGATGAACTGGAGTACGCCACCCAGGTCGTCGGCAATCAGCGCACCTTGATGACGTTCGCCATTCCGCTCACCGTGTTCTCACTGGGCTGCTTCTACGTCCTGGGCAGCCTCGAACAATTGCACGGCGCCACTCCCTCGGAGCGCACTTTTCTCGGGGTTATTGCGATGGTGTCGTCCATCAACATCACCGCCCAGATCTTCCGTGTCATCAAACTGAAGAAGCGGCTGTCGACAGTCACCTTGGTGGATTCTGCGAATTAGCTGAGTGCCCTCACCTCGGCGTTTGTTTCGCCGGAATATGTGCGACCGCGGCAGCGTCGAATGGCTGATAAGGTTTACGCCGACTCATATCAATCTAATTGATATACCCGATCCTGACATCGAGGGGTGATCGAGTGAGCCAGCGCTCCACCGGCCGAAGAATCCTTGCGCGCGCGTGGATGCCCCTGGTAGCGCTGATCGCGATCGGCGTCGGGGTGCTGTGCATGGTCAAGGTCCACGAATTCTCCGAACCGGGACCGGTGCTTGCCGTGAACCCGCCGCAGGCGCCGCCGGAGTTCACCCCCAAGACCCTCACTTACGAGGTGTTCGGCAGCCTCGGGTCCGGAGGACTGCTGTCGTATGTCGACATCAGCGGGCATCCGCACAAGGTCGAGCTCACCGAACTGCCGTGGTCCCATACCGAGACCACCACCCTCACCGTCGTCTCCGGCAGCATCTCGGTCCAGGTGCACGGCGGCACCGTCGGCTGCCGGATGAAGGTGAATGACGTTGTCCGCGACGAACAGTCCGACGAGCGCGGCAACGCCGATGTAGCTTGCCGGGTGAAGTCCGCGTGAGTGCGCATCAGGCGAAGCGCCCGTTCTTCGCCAGAACCGTTCGCTTCCTGGCCATCCCGATCATCGTCTTCTGGGCCCTGCTCGCGGTCATCACGAATACCTTTGTGCCGCAGATCGAACGCGTCGCCGAAGAGCTCGCCGGTCCGATGGTTCCGACGTACGCGCCATCGCAGGTGGCGATGCTGACCATCGGCAAGGAATTTCACGAGTCCACCTCGACCAGCTTGACCATGTTGGTGCTCGAGGCCGACCGGGGGCTCACCGAACAGGACCGCGATTACTACGCGGGCCTGGTCCGCACGCTCAAGGCCGACAGCACGCACGTGCAGTACGTCATGGACACCTGGGGCAAGCCGATCACCGCCGCCGGCGCCCAGAGCCTGGACGGCAAGTCGGCCTACGTGCTGCTCCGACTCGCCGGCGACATCGGGCAGATGGAGGCCAACAACTCGGTCGACGCCGTCAGAAAGATCGTCAACAACTCCAATCCGCCTGCCGGACTGAAGGTTTACGTCAGCGGCGCGGCTCCGCTGGCCGCCGATACCGTCGAAATCGCCAACTCCAGCCTGAACAACATCACCATCGCGACGATGTTCCTGATCATCTTCATGCTGTTGCTGGTCTACCGCTCGGTCGTCACGATGCTGGTGCCGTTCTTCGGCGTGATCCTGCTGATGCTGTCGGTCAAGGGCGTGATCTCCGCGTTCGGGCACTACGGCTTCATCCCATTGTCGTCGTTCGCCACCAACATGGTGATCTCGCTGACTCTCGGTGCGGGCACCGACTACGGCATCTTCCTCATCGGCCGATATCACGAGGCCCGATTGAACGGCGAGAGTCGTGAAGACGCGTATTACACCGCGTACAAGGGGGTTTCACACGTCATCATCGGCTCCGGCCTGACCATCGCCGGCGCCTGCGCCTGCCTTACCTTCGCCCGGCTGAACTACTTCCACACCATGGGCCCCGCCGTGGCGGTCAGCATGTTGATCACCATCGCCGGCGCCCTGACCATCGGGCCCGCACTGCTCAGCGTCGGCAGCCTCTTTGGGCTCTTCGACCCGAAGCAGGCGGTCAAGGCGAAGCTGTACCGGCGCATCGGCACCGCCGTGGTGCGCTGGCCCAAGCCGATCCTCGTCGCCAGCGTCGCGGTCGTGTCGGTGGGTGCGGTGTTCGTGCCGACGTACCGGGTCAGCTACGACGATCGCACGTACCAGCCGTCAGATGCCCCGGCCAACCAGGGATTTCAGGCCGCCGACCGGCACTTCCCCAAGAGCAAGCTGTTCAGCGAGATGCTGATGGTCCAGGCCGACCACGACATGCGCAATTCGGCCGACTTCATCTCGCTGGACCGGGTGGCCAAGGCGCTCATCCGGCTGCCCGGCGTGGCGATGGTGCAGAGCATCACGCGCCCCATGGGCCGCGCGCTCGAACACGCCTCCATCCCTTACCTTTTCACCACACAAGGCAGCGGCAACGGCCAGCAGCTGCCGTTCACCCAGCACAACAACGAGAACACCGCCAAGCAGGCCGAGATCACCCGGCACAGCATCGAGGTGCTGAAGAAGACGGCGGACCTGACGCAGACGCTCGCCGACGAACTCCACAACACCGTGCTGACCATGGAGGACATGGAGCGGGTCACCAACGACATGCGTGACGCCGTCGCCAATCTCGACGACTTCATGCGCCCGATCCGCGCCTACTTCTATTGGGAACCACACTGTTTCGACATTCCGGTGTGCTGGTCGTTCCGGTCCCTTTTCGACGTGATCGACAAGGTGGACAACCTCGCCGCCGACATCGGGAACGCGGTCGGCTCCCTGCAGGTGGTCGACAGCCTGATGCCACAGATGGTGTCGCTGCTGCGCCAGACGGTGTCCGACAACCAGGCGCTGCTGGCCCTGATCGTCAACAACTACGGCCCCACCGACATCCAGAACAGAAACACCGACCAGACCTTCGACGACATGATCAACGTCGGCAACGACTTCGACATGTCGCGCAGTGACGATTTCTTCTACATCCCGCACGAAGCCTTCGACAACGACGACATCAAAACCGGTATGGCACTGATGATGTCGCCCGACGGCCATGCCGCGCGCTTCATCGTCACCCACGAGGGCAACGCGATGGGACCCGAGGGCATCGAGCACGTCGAGCAGTTCCCCGACGCCATCAAGATCGCGCTGAAGGAGACGTCGCTGGCCGGATCGAAGATCTACATCGGTGGATCCGGGTCCAACAACAAGGACATCCAGCTGTACGCCAAGAACGACCTCATGATCGCGGCCATCGCGGCCTTCGTGCTGATCTTCCTGATCATGATGATCATCACCCGATCCCTGGTGGCCGCCTTGGTCATTCCCGGCACCGTGGCGTTCTCCTACGCCGGGGCGTTCGGGCTGTCGGTGCTGATCTGGCAGCACCTGATCGGCCTACCTCTGCACTGGCTGATCCTGCCGCTGACCTTCATCGTGCTGGTGGCGGTCGGTTCGGACTACAACCTGCTGCTCGTGGCCAGGCTCAAGGAAGAGATCCACGCGGGCCTCAACACCGGATTGATCCGCGCGCTCGGCAGCACCGGCGGCGTCGTGACGTCCGCCGGCCTGGTGTTCGCGTTCACCATGCTGGCCATGCTCTCCAGTGACCTGCGGACCATCGGCCAGATGGGGTCGACGGTCTGCATCGGCCTGCTGCTCGACACGCTGGTGGTGCGGTCGTTCATCGTGCCGTGCCTGGTGCGGCTGCTGGGCCCGTGGTTCTGGTGGCCGACGTTCGTCCGGCAGCGGCCGCTACGTCCGTACAAGCCTAGTTGGCCGCTTGCCGCAGCAGCTGCGGGTCGTGGGCATTGACGAGCAGCAGGTCAGGCTCACCCGACGCCCAAAGTTCGCTCAACCGTTGATGATTCACCTGCACTCGCTTCCAGTCGAAAGCCACCGACCGCTCCATCAGCCGCAGCGCGCGCGGTGCCGCATCGCTGCCGTCGAGCTGGCCACGATGGTAGAAACTGTCGCCGGCGTGCAGAATCCAGCGGTCCCCCGCGTCGACGGCCACCGCAGCATGTCCCCGTGTATGCCCGGGCAGATTGATCAAGACGATGCCGTCGGCGATCTCGGTCAACTCTTTGGCGCCGGGGAAACCGCACCACATCTCAGATGCCGCGGGCGAGTGTTCGACCAACATCGGGCCGTGCGCATGACCGGCCGGCAGGTACCGCTGCTTCTCCACGAGCGTCTTCGGATGCAACGCGGCGAACGCCTCAGCACCAGTGAGATGCACTTGCGCCCAAGGAAAGTCGGCGAGACCGCCCACATGGTCCGCGTCGAAGTGGGTCACAACAATGTGCCGCACGTCGCCAGGATCAAAGCCGAGCCGGCGGACCTGGTTGACGGCAGCCTCCCGTGGATCGAATACCGGGCGGACGTAGAAGCGGGCCGGGCCGAACCGACTGCCGGGTGATTGAGCGTCCCGCAACCCCAGCCCGGAGTCCACCAGCACGAGGCCCCCGGGCGTTTCCACGAGCAGCACGTGACAGACCAGGCCGTCGGGGACGAAACGTGGGTGCATGGTGCCGCAGTTGAGGTGATGAACTCTCATGTCAGGTCCGCAGGCGGGGTATCGATGAGCCTCGCATCAGGCTGGCTGGACATGGCCAGCAGTCCGCGCAGACCGCGGATGACGGTGGGCCAGTTCCGCGGATCACGCAGATTCAGGCCGCCCACAAGCTGTTTCAGCATCGTCAGCGTGTCGAAGTAGATCCGTTCGGAGACCAGGTTCTCGTTCTCGTCGAATACGAAGTACGCAGTCATCCGGGTGCAGTGCCGCGAACCCGTCGCCGGGATGCCACCCAACGGGCCCAAATGTGTCCCCAGGAGCCAGAATTCGACGATCACCGCATCAGCGCTGTGGCGCAGCGCGATGATTTCGTGGTCCTGATCAGGAAACGCAACGCGGGTGTCGTGATAGTAGCCCCGCACGTCGGCGTCGCCGTCGTGGACGGTGAGCGTCGGGATGATCTCGTAGTGCGGATGCGGGAAGGTGGCCAGCACGTCGTCCCAGTCCTGACGCACTTCGTCATGGAAGTGGTCGAGCACGAGTTTTTCGCGAGCCTGCAACACATCGATGGCAGGGACGGCGAAGCGGTGGGTCATGGCTCCTCCAACAATTTATTTCCACACCGTGGGATTAATGGACGATAATCCCACGGTGTGGAAATTTGCAAGACTCTGGGCGAGAATGAGGCCATGAACGCGGCCAACCCGACTCCTCGCCGCGGCCGGCCCCCAAAGGCCCTGGCACAGCTGACCCGAGCAACGGTTCGCGAGGCAGCGCTGACCGTGATCGACTCCGACGGCATCGCCGCGGTGAGCATGCGGTCCGTCAGCCGCCTGCTCGGCGTCGACGCGAAAAGTCTGTACCACCACGTCGCCGACAAGGACGACCTGCTGGACGCCGTCGCCGAACATCTCCTCGGGCAACTGCAGCCACCGGCACCCACGGGCGATCCCAAGACCGACCTACGGGCCCTGGCCTACGAGTTCCGGCGGGTGACCCTCGCCCACCCGGAGGCCGCGACGCTCGTGCTGACGCGACCGATGTCGACGGCGGCCGGGCTCACGCCCGTCGAGGCAGTGCTGTCGACGCTGCACCAGGCCGGTGCCGATCCCGAGCAAGCGGTGCGACTCACCCGCGTCCTGGTGGCCGCGCTCATCGGGATGCTGCTTCGCGAGGTGTCGGCCGGCCCCACCTTCGGCAGCACCGACCCCGTCGCCATCGCTGCCCGGCAGTCCGAACTCGAAGGTTCCGCGCTGCCGGAAGTGGTTGCGTGTGCACCTTTTCTCGCCCGATTCGAACGGGACGAAGAATTCGCGTCGGGCGTGGACTTGCTGACGGATTTCGCCGCGTTCCAGCTGGTGAGCCTGACATAGTGCTGCCATGCGGTTGCTGAGTGCTGTCGATGCGATGTTCTACCGGATGGAGTCCGACCGGACGCCCATGCACATCGGTGCCCTGCTGACGTTCCGGTTGCCCGACGGCGCCGGGCCGGACTACGTCCGCACCTTGTACAACGCGTTCGCCGAACTGTCGTTCCTGCCATTCCCGTTCGACAGCGAAGTCGTCGACGGTCTGCTGCCCGAGTGGCGCACGGTCCGCCCCGATCCCGAGTATCACGTCCGGCTGTCGGCGCTGCCGTATCCGGGCAGCGAGGCCGATCTGGGCACCCTGGTCGCCCGGCTGCACGCGCACCCGCTCGACATGCGGAGGCCGCTGTGGGAGGCGCACTTCATCGAAGGCCTGTCCGACGGCCGCTTCGCTATGTACTTCAAGGCCCATCACTGTGCGGTGGACGGCATGGGTGCCATCAACACCATCAAGAAGTGGTTGAGCACCGAACCGGACCGCTACGTGCCATTGTCCGAGGCCGGACCCAAGGCCGAGGTGCCCGACCGCAACCGGATCGCGTCGGTCGCGTACGAACTGTGGAACCGGACGACCGACGGCGTCTCCGGTTCAGCCGAACTGGTGAAGAGCCTGGTCGGGATGATCGGCGGCGACAACAGCCACGTGGGTGCCACGCTCGGCACGCCGCGGGCGCCGTTCAACGCGACCCTCACTCCGCAGCGCCGGCTCGCGGTCGAGGTCCTCGAACTGGGCCGCCTGAAAGCGATCGCCAAGGCCACCGAGACGACCGTCAACGACGTGTCGCTCGCCGTGTGCGGCGCTGCCCTGCGGCGCTATCTCGATGAGCAGGGCGAGCTGCCCGACGAGACGCTGACGGCCTCGGTGCCGGTTGGTTGGGAGCGCGACGAAGACACCTTGAATGCGGCCGCGGGCTTCGTCTGTCCTTTGGCGACAACAGAATCCGATCCGTTGCAACGCCTGGCGGTGATCAACGCCTCGACCACTCGCGGCAAGAAGGAACTGCTCGCGATGTCGCCGAATGCCCTCAACCACTACACGTTGATGGGGTTGCTGCCGTTGACCATCGGCCAGAAAACCGGTGCGCTGACCAAGATTCCGCCGTTGTTCAACCTCACCGTGTCCAACGTGGTCCTGACGAGAGAGCCGCTGTACCTCGGCGGCGCGCAGCTCGAGTTGATCGCTCCGGTCTCTTTCCTGTGCGACGGCTACGGATTGAACATCACCCTGGTCGGCTACACCGACAAGGTCATCCTCGGATTCGTCGGCTGCCGCGACACCATGCCGCACCTGCAGCGTCTGGCGGTCTACTCGCGCGAAGCGCTCGACGAGCTGGAGCAGGCCGCCGCGTAGCCCGCTGGTAGAATTCGAATCGTGATCGAGTCTGCCTCGACGAGCGCGCCGCCTGTTCGCACCGCGGTGCAGCGCCGCGGCATCGAACGCACCCAGGCGATCCTCGACTCGGCCGAGGCCATCCTCGCCGAACACGGTTACGCCGCAGCCACTCTCAAGGCCATTGGCGAACATGCCGGCATCCCGACCGCATCGCTCTATCACTACTTCGCCGACCGCGGTCAGGTCGAGGCCGAACTGGTACGCCGCCACATCCCCGCCATCGATGAACGCTTCGCCGCGTCGCTGTACGAGAAGCAGATAACGAGCCTGCGCGACGGCGTCGACGCCATGATCGACCCACTGCTCGCCTACTTCCGGGAGAACCCCGGATTACTCCAGCTGTGGTTCGCCGGCCGGAGCGGGACACTCACCGAGTTGGGCGGATTGTTCGACGAGTCGTGGGCAGAACGGCTGTGGCACTTCCTCATCGAGCACAAGCTCATCAGTGCCACGACCCCGCTGTTCGCCGTCCAGCTGATGTTCGAAGTCGGCGACAGGCTCTTCGACGTGGCATTCCGGCGCTCCCCCAAGGGCGATGACACCACCATCGACGAGGGCCGTCGCATGCTCACCGCGTACCTGACGACATACGTCCCATGAGGTACCAGGTCTGCATGACGCCCTTGCCCTTGACCTCGACGGCCCCACGCGCCTCCAGTATGAAAGCGTCCTTGAGGCGTTCATAGACGTTCTGCGGCACCTGGATTCGGCCCTCGACATCAGTGGTCTCCATCCGTGCCGCGACGTTGACCGCGTCGCCCCACACGTCGTAGAAGAACTTCCGCGCGCCGACCACACCGGCGACGACAGGCCCGGCCGCCAGCCCGATCCGCAGCGGTACCCGCCGCCCATTGGGGTCCGTCAGCTCGGCCACCGCGGCGACCATGTCCAGAGCCAGATCAGCCAGCGCCTCGAGATGGTCCGGCCGCGGCTCCGGGACGCCACTGACGATCATGTAGGAATCGCCGCTCGTCTTGATCTTCTCCAGGCCGTGACGATCGACCAGCGTGTCCAGGTCGGTGTACAGCTGATCGAGAAACCTGACCAGCTCGGTGGGCGTGGTATCGCTTGCGCGCTGGGTGAATCCGGCGATGTCGGCGAACAGCACCGAGGCGTCGTCGTAGCTGTCCGCGATGACATCGCGGTGCGGATCCTTCAATCTCTCAGCGATCTTCGCGGGCAGGATGTTGGCCAGCAGCGACTCGGAGCGCTCGTATTCGGCGGCCAAAGCCGTTTCCGCGCGGCTGATTTCACGCAGTGCGTACCAGACGGTCGCGAGCACGAGCACCCATGAGGAAATCACCGAGATGACGAATCCGGCAGTCGTGACCCACAGCGGCTGGACGCCGGTGTCCGCGGGCACCAGATACTGCAGCGTGATGATGAGTGCCGCACCCACCGCCGCCACCGCCGAGGCCACCACGATGTGCTCGATGCCCAGGATCAGCACCACCAGCGAGGCGGCCACCAGGAAGTACAACTGCTGACCGGATCCCCTTCCGACGTAAGCGGTCACGAGCGTCGTCAAGAAGTACGCGATGCCGATGAAAGTCAACGGCGCGACGAGTTCGCCGTACCGGTACAACCGGGGAATCGCGAGATAGACCGGGGCACACAGGACGGCGAGCGCACCGATCCAGATGCCGGCCTCGCCCGCGAGCATCGACAGCATTCCGAGGAACGCGGCGACGACGGCGCCGATCCTGGTGGCCACCGTGAGTACCCGTCGGCGGCGCGCCAGACTCTCGGCGGACGCGGCCCTCGGCGACATGACCCGCAGCCTAGCGCCGTAAGCGCACGTCAGGGCGGGCATTGACAGCGTATCCACGCAATACCTAAACTCGATTTCGATTCGACATTGACTTTTGATCCTGTGGGATGACCCCCACCAGAAGGAGAAGATCATGGCCAACACCCGACGGCGGGTCGTCTTCATCGGCGCAGCCGGTGAGATGTGTCGCCTGGCCATCAAGCGGTTCGCGGTAGCCGCCGGCGACTGGGAGCTCGCGCTCTACGACATTCGCCCGGAACTGCTCGAGGCGCTCATCGAGACGCTGCCGGCCGGTCTGGCGACCGCGGCGCGGCTCGATCTGTACGACCACGGCGCACTACGCACCGCCATCGACGGCGCTGCACTCGTCGTGCTCGGCGCGGGTCCTTACAACCGCACTGCCGGCCCGGTGATGGATGCCTGCCTGGCCGCCAAGGTGCCCTACCTCGATTTCGATGACGACATCGAAAGCACCTTGCACGCACTGACTCTGCATGACGCCGCGAAGGCGGCCGGCGTGCCGATGTACATCGGCTGCGGTGCCTCACCCGGCATCACCAACGTGCTGGCCGCCGACGCGGTCGCCGATCTGGACACCGTCGAGAACATCGACGTCTACTGGGTCGTGGGCGACGAGCGTGGCTCGATCGGCCGCGCGGTACTCGACCACATGCTGCGCGTCGCCGCGGGCCCCTGCATGACGTGGGAGAACGGCGGTCCGGTGATGCACCAGTCGTGGCTGGAGACCCGCTGGACGGATCTGGGTGGTGGCCTTGGCCTGACGATGGTGCACGAGACCGCCCATCCGGAACCGGTGACGCTGCCACGGAAATACCCTGACGCCAAGAACATTCGCTGCTTCGGCGGCCTCGATCCGGCACCCTACAACGGCCTGGTCCGCGGCGTCGGCCTGGCGGTACAGAAGGGCCGGCTGCCCGTCGAGAAAGCCATCGACTTCCTGGAGTCGCTCCTCACCGGCGAAACGGGCAGCCTGAAAGGCTGGCGGCACGGCCTGTCCGGAATGTGGGACCTGGTGCGCACGGGCGAGTCGACGCGACTCGAACTCCTGACGTTCCTCGCCAAGGCCGCAGCGGGCCACACCTTCCCGTACAAATCGGGCCTGAAGGTGGAGGTGACCGGCCTCAAGGATGGCATCCCCACCGTCGCCGCCCGCCGTACCCCGGTCGCGGGACCCGGCACGTATCTGTTCACCGACATGGCCGCCGCGACGGGGACCGCGTGCGCCGCGTTCATGGTGGTGGCACTCGAGGCCGACAGCCGCGCAGGGGTTTTCACGCCCGAAGAATGGGCCGGGCCGCAGCAGTTCTACGCCGCCCTCGAACGTGTCGGGGTGCCGCGCGCCGAGCTCCCTTCCGGCGCGCACCAGAGGTAACTCCGTATGGATCTCAAGACCGCGCTGTACGCGCTCGCCGATATCTTCATGATCATCGCCGGATTCACTTACGGCTTCAAGTTCATTCGGAACTACCAGAACTACCTGCTGGGCCTCGAATGGATCATCGTCGCGTCGTCGGGCACCAACTTCCTGGTGTACGGGCTGGTCGGCGCCAACGAGAGCAGCCCGATGTTCCACGCGGCGTTCTTCCTCGATGCCTTCTCCCGGTCGATCGGCATCACGGTGATCCTCGTCTTGGGCCTGATGAAGGTCACGCACGGCTACAAGCCGTCGGTCGCCGTCGACATCGGTGTGTTCGGGCTCGCGATCATCGGCGGACTCGTGATGTCGTTGTTCGCCGAGGAGCTCGGCGTCGCCGGGGCCATCTTCTACATGGTGATGAATGCCCTGACGACGCTGTTCCTGTTCTACTTCGCCTGGCGACTGTGGCGGATCGGCGCACAAGGTAACGCGATGGCCGTCGCCGCCGTGACGATCGCGGCAGCTGCCATTGCCGGAATGTACGACTTCTACCGCATCCCGGGCGACGATCAGCACCACACGATCTTCTACATCCTGGCGCTGACCACCTGGGCGGCGCAGATGACGGTGTATTACTACGGTTACCGCGCGCTGAACAATCACACCGCGCGGATCCCGGCCGAAAAGGTCTTCGCCGCATAGCACTTCGCAAAAGGTAGCGGCCCGCGGGTTCCTCCCCGCGGGCCGTCACCGTATTTCGTCAGTACGTGCCGTCAGCCAGTCCGGCAGCGATGCTCCGGGCCGCATGCGCACCGGTATCCATGGCACCTTCGATGGCGCCGGCCTCGACCCCGGCAATGTCGCTGCCGGCGAAGTGAATTCGTCCGTGAGCTTCCCGCAGCTGTGCGGCACCACCGGTGAAATGCCCCGGCCGGTGCACCATGAATCCGCCCTTGGAGAATTCGTCGGCAACCCAATCGTGGCAAGCGGTTTCGCGCACCTCGATGTCGGGAACGAACGCCCGCAACGCCCGCTGCACCGCGGTCGGATCGGTGGCGTCGATCGCGGCGCCCGTGGAACACAGGCACATGATGAAGGTGTCGCCGTCGTCGTGGTACTCCACCCGCGCGGCGTTGATGGGGTTCACCCCCAGCGGCGCGACAGCCTGGAAAGGCTCGAGTTCGCCCTTGGCCCGCACCCAGATCTTGGAACCGACGATCGGGTTCTTCTCCTCGATCATGCGGCGCGACGCCGCCGGGACCTCGGGAGTGATGGCGATGTCGCCCAAAGTGTTCAGCGGCACCGCGACGACGGCCGCACGCGCCCGGATCCGCTCACCATCTCGCGTCGTGACGGTGACGCCGGCACCGTCGTCCTCGATCGCGGCGACCGGGGTCGACAACCGCACCGTGGCTTTCGACTCCGCCATGACGGCGTCGAGCAGCCTCCTGGTGCCGCCCTCGATGGGCCAGGTGCCGGCAGTCTCGAAAAAAGCCGCCCAACTGCCGAAGTACGTCGCCACGCACGAAAGGAACTGGGCGACACCATGTTCCTCGTAGGCCGTGACGAGACCGGCCATCGCACCATCGAGCAGGTCATGCTCGTAGGGCGGCAGGTTCAGTGCGTTGAGCCGGTCGGCAATGGTCTCTTTCTCGACTGCGCTGGTGTCGACGAGCCCGATATCGAACGGCTGCGGGAAGGTGGCCCGGGCATCGGCGAAGAACTGATTCATCAGCGGCTCGAGCGCCGCGCCGTACTCCTCGGGGGACGCCGAATGTGTTGCGCCTTCGGCAATCCAGTACATCGTGGTGGGTACGACAGGGATGCGCAGCGGAATGTTGTGTCGCTGCAGTTCCTGCCACATGTTGGGCTGCGTCCAGTGCACATAGGTGCCGCCGTATTCGAGCTGCCGACCCAGACCGGGACCGGTCCACGTGCGTCCGCCGACACGGTCACGCGCCTCGATCAGCACAACCGAGTGCCCTTTGACGCTCAGGTCGCGTGCCGCGATGACGCCGGCAAAACCGCCGCCGATCACCGCGACGTCGCATTCGTTGGTCATGGGTCCCTCACTTCCAAAGTCAAAACCGATTTCGATTCGTATTCGAGTTTAGGTAGCACTCCGGAGCGCGTCAATGAAAGTGGCTAAGCTCTCGAACGATGCCCAGTACTCCGCCTTCAAGCGCCGGCCGGTCCCGTCCCGCGGCAGTCCAACGCCGCGGCGTCGAACGGACTCAGGCGCTTCTCGACGCGGCCGAAACGCTGCTGAGCGAGCAGGGCTACGCGGCCGCCACACTCAAGGCCGTCGGCGAACTGGCCGGCATCCCGACCGCGTCGGTCTACCACTACTTCGCCGACCGCCATCAGCTCGAAGCCGAACTGGTGCAACGGCATATCGCCGCGATCGACGGCATCCTGACGGCTGCGCTCGAGCGCAGCCGCGCCCGCACGCTACGCGGCGCCATCAACGTGCTGATCGACACCATGGTCGACTACTTCCGTGAGCACCGCAGCCTGATCGCGCTGTGGTTCGTCGAGCGCACGACGGTCGTCGGAGAGTCGGCACGCGCCGCCGACGAAACCTGGGCCGAGCAGTTCTGGCGGTACCTCATCGAACGCGAGCTGCTGCATCCGGATACGCCGGTCCTGGTGGTGCTGCTGACCTTCGAAGCCGGCAACCGACTCCTCGACGTCGCGTTCCGGCAGTCGCCGACGGGCGACGAGGCCGTCATCGACGAGGTGCGGCGGATGAGTACGGCCTACCTGGAGTCCTACGCCCCCACGAAGCGGGCGCGCTGAGTCAGCCGGCCGCGGCCGCGATGGCGTCGCTGAGCATGCGCGCGCACAGCGCGATGTAGTCCGCGCGGGAAATGACGACGTCGCCGGCGGCGAGCGCGACGGCGGCGTCCACCTGGCCGCCGACGAGCACCCGCGTCGCCATGGCCAGACGACCGGTCGTCCGGTCGTCCATGGGGCCGACGACGGCGGCCACCTGTTCGGTCACGAACGCGACGTACTGGTCGGTCGCCACCCGCTTCCGCGCCGCGACGGCCGCGACGCCCGCGGATTCGGCGTACAACCGAGCCCTGGGCACATCGCTGATGATGACGTCGTAGAACACGGCCAGCGCGGCGCTCGCCCGCTCGACGATGCCGGGCCCGCAGGCATCGACGGCCGCCACCGTCTGCGTGAAAACGTCCCGCATCACGTCGTCGAACAGGGCGGCGAGCAGCTCGTCACGGTTCGCGAAATGCTCGTAGAAGTACCGCTGGCTGAGCCGCGCCCGCCGGCAGACGGTGTTCATCCGCAACCCGGCGACGCCAACCTCCGCCACTTCGTCCAGCCCCGCCGCGATCAGGCGATTCCGGCGGTCCAGCACGCGCTGATCGGCGTTCACACCTCGGAAGGGCCGCGTGACGGTCGACATAACCCAATCTTGACACAACCCTGTTCCAGGAACACTATTGTTCCTACTTCGGCCCGATCCGGCCACAACCCCCAGCACGTCAAGAAAGGGCGCCGATGAACCTCACCGACAGATTCCAGGACCTGATCAAGGGCGGCCCCGCCCCGACCCTCGACCAGCTCGACGCGCTGTACGCCGACGCGGCCCCCGTCCGCGTCGACGACGTGCTCGGCGAATGGGCGGGCGGCGTGTTCGGTCTGGGCCACCCCGCCGAAGCGCAGCTGGAGGCGATCAAATGGGCCGGCAAGTCGTTCGGCGCCGCCGATGACGTCGCACCGATCGTCTGCTTCGACGACGCGGGCCGCCGCTTCGTGAACCCGATCTTCGGCGGCGCGAGCCTTCGGCTGAAGGACTACCGCGGCAGCGCGACCGCCACCATGACCTACCACGACCTGCCGATGGCGGATCACTTCCGGAAGATCTCCGACACCATCCTCATCGGGGCGATGGAAGCGCCAGGGCAGAGCCGCGCCGGCTATTTCTATCTGAGGCGGATGGACACCTCGGAGCGGCCGCGCGATCCCGAGTTCGTCTCGTGTGAACCGCCCCGCACCGCCGATGCGGCAGTCCTGCGCGCACCGGGCCAACCCTTCGAGGTCACCCAGGTCGAGCTCGAAAGTCCCCGCGCCAACGAGGTTCTCGTGCGCATCGAGGCCGTCGGCATCTGCCACAGCGACCTTGTGATCGCCGGAATGGCTCAGCCCCAACAACTTCCGATGGTTCTCGGCCATGAAGGTGCCGGCGTCGTCGAAGCCGTCGGGGCCGACGTGACGGACCTCCAGCCCGGCGATCACGTCGTGCTCAGCTACGCGTGGTGCGGGGAATGCACCAACTGCAAGCGCGACCGGATGGCCTACTGCTCGCGGTCCAACATGCTCAACCTCACCGGCGCCCGGCTCGACGGGAGCGGCGGCATGCGGATCGGTGCCACCCCGGTGCACGCCCGCTTCTGCGGCCAATCCTCTTTCGCCACATACGCTCTCGCCGTCGCCCACACCGTGGTGCCCGTTCCGAAGGACATCCCGTTCGAGGTGCTCGCCCCCCTGGGCTGCGGCGTGCAGACCGGCGCGGGCACGGTACTCAACGCGCTACGCCCCGAGCCGGGGTCGTCGATCGCGATTTTCGCCGCGGGCTCGGTGGGACTTTCGGCCATCATGGCCGCGAAAGTGGCGGGCTGCGAACGGATCATCGCTGTGGACCCGAAACCGCAACGGCGCGAACTCGCGGTGGCGTTGGGCGCCACCGACGCCGTCGATCCCGCCTTTGTCAGCAGCGCCATACGACCCGGAGTCGACTACGCCATCGACTGCATCGGCAAGCCCGAGGTTGCGCGTGCCGCCATCGCCAGCCTGGCCTCCCCTGGCGTGTGTGCCGTCGTCGGCTTGCAGGGACTGAGTACGCCGATCCAGGTCGACCTCGCGAAGCTCGTCGGCAAGGGCCAGACGCTCTGCGGTGTCGTCGAAGGCCAGGCGGTGCCGCGCCGCTTCATCCCGGCGCTCATCGACCTGTACCGCAGCGGTGCGCTACCCGTCGACCGCTTGATCACCACGTTCGGGCTCGACGAGATCAACGACGCCATCGCGGCGACGCAACGCGGCGACGTCGTCAAAGCCGTACTTCTGCCGCGTCGGTAGCCGCGCATGTCTCAGCAGTGCCCGAGGGAACGCATCCAGGCGTCCGCGGCCGCGATCATCGACTGGCTCTGCACCAACGGGCAGGCGGACCTTGCCTCGACGCGGCGCATGCCGCCCGACAAACTGCTGAAGCCGCTGCGGGACGCCATTGTGCACGGCTGCCGGTTCGGTTACGTGTCATCGCCGGATCCGGATGGTGACGCGCAGGCCATCCTTCATCTCATCGTCGGAATGTTCTTCACGCACACCACCATCGGTCGGCCGGCGTCCCGCGCGGAACTCGAACTGGCGGTCATGCGGACGATCAACGGCGCCCTCGGAACGCGTTGAGGGGACGCGTATCGACCCCAGAAATGACTACAGGCCAGAAGCAAAAGCTTCTGGCCTGTAGATGTTGTGCGCCCGAAGGGATTCGAACCCCTAACCTTCTGATCCGTAGTCAGATGCTCTATCCGTTGAGCTACGGGCGCTCGGGTACAACTATTCAGTTATGTGGCGGAGGCGAGAGGATTTGAACCTCCGGTCCCCTGTAAGGGGGACAACTCATTAGCAGTGAGTCCCATTCGGCCGCTCTGGCACGCCTCCTGAACGATCCGAGGGTACCGGACTCTTGCACCCCGGAACCGCCGAGGGCATACGGTACACAGTCAAGGCCGTCAATGGCAAAGCGCGACGCCAGGGCCACATTCGCCGGACACCTAGACTGTCCCGGGTGACCGCCCGTCTGCGCCCCGAAATGGACGCCCTGCCTGCCTACACCCCCGGCCGTACGGTGCCCGGCGCCATCAAGATCGCCAGCAACGAGACGGTCGACGGACCGCTGCCCAGCGTCCGGGACGCCATCGTCAAAGCGATGGACAACATCAACCGCTACCCGGACAACGGCTACGCCGCGCTGCGGGAACGGCTGGCGGCCCATGTCGGGTTCGCGGCCAACCAGATTTCGGTCGGCTGCGGGTCGGTGAGCCTGTGCCAGCAGCTCATCCAGATCACCGCCTCGGTCGGCGATGAGGTGCTGTTCGCGTGGCGCAGCTTCGAGATCTACCCCCTGCAGGTCCGCACCGCCGGGGCGACGCCGGTGCCCGTCCCGCTGGCGGATCACACGCATGATCTGGACGCCATGCTGGCCGCGATCACCGACCGCACGCGACTGATCTTCGTCTGCAACCCCAACAACCCCACCTCGACAGTCGTCGACCCGGTGAAACTGGCCGAGTTCGTCGCCAAGGTCCCGCCGCACATTCTCGTCGTTCTCGACGAGGCCTACGTGGAGTACATCCGCGACGGCCTGCTGCCGGACAGCCTGGCGCTGGTGCGCAAGCACCCGAATGTCGTCGTCCTCCGCACCTTCTCCAAGGCGTACGGGCTGGCCGGACTGCGCATCGGCTACGCCGTCGCCCACGAGGACATCGTCACGGCCCTGGGCAAGGTGTACGTGCCGTTCACGGCGACCAGCGTCAGCCAGGCCGCGGCCATCGCCTGCCTGGACGCCGCCGACGAACTGCTGGCGCGTACCGACGCGGTGGTGGCCGAGCGGGCCCGGGTCAGCGCCGCCCTGCGCGACGCCGGCTTCGAGCTGCCCGATTCACAGGCCAACTTCGTCTGGCTGCCCCTGAGCCCGGAAGACACCGCCGACTTCGTCGACGCCGCCGCCGACAACAAGCTGCTGGTGCGGCCCTACGGCGGCGAGGGCGTGCGCGTCACCGTCACGGTGCCGCACGAGAACGACCTGTTCCTCGACTTCGCGATCAGGTGGCGCGGCGGCCGGTGAAGCCGATCAGCTGATCCAGTGCACTCGCGTCGGCCGGTACCTCGACGGGATCGTCGAACCCGACGGCCGCGCGCGCCGCGGGGCTGATCGCCGCTCGGGTCAACCCCAGCACGTACTCGGCCAGGTCGTCCGGGGCGTCCACTTCGCGGCCGACGGCGGTGGCGTAGTCCCAGGCATGGACCAGGAATTCGAGCGGCAGGATGCCGGCGATCATGGCGGCGGGCATCTCACCCGGCCCCGCCGCGACGGTGCCCTCCAGCCCCCTGCTGCGCCACGCCGCCAGTGCGGGCCGCGCCGCAGCGCTCACCTGGTCGATGATCGGGGCGCTGGCGTCCCGCTCGGGCAGCTGCGCGCCGGCGATCCCGCCGATGACGGTGATCGAGTTCATCAAGTGGTCGGTGAGGGCCGCCACATCGAACTCGGTGCACGGTGTCTGCCGTGTCGCATCGTCAGGCCCGAGACCGGCCAACACCCGCTCGAGCACGTCCAGACTGGCCTCGCCGGCCTCGATCACATCGGACGGAATCGTCATGGGCGAGACGCTACGCCCAGGTTGACCGGCTAGCCTGCCGATCATGGGTGAAACCTCGGGAAGCTTCGAATCGCTCTCCATTGAGACCAAAGATCACGTCGCGCAGGTGACACTGCTCGGCCCCGGCAAGGGCAACGCCATGGGCCCGGCCTTCTGGGCCGAACTGCCGGTGGCCTTCGCCGCCCTGGACGCCGACCCCGACGTGCGGGCCATCGTGCTCACCGGGTCGGGCAAGAACTTCAGCTACGGACTGGACCTGCCCGCCATGGGCGGCCTGCTCGCCCCGCTACTGGCGGGCGGGCTGGCCAAGGAGCGCGCCGACTTCCACACCGCGCTGCGGGCCATGCAACAGGCCATCACCGCCGTCGCCGACTGCCGGACCCCCACCATCGCCTCCATCCAGGGCTGGTGCATCGGCGGCGGCGTCGATCTGATCTCGGCGGTGGACATCCGCTACGCGAGCGCCGACGCCAAGTTCTCGGTGCGTGAGGTCAAGCTCGCCATCGTCGCCGATGTGGGCTCGCTGGCCCGGTTGCCGCTGATCCTCAACGACGGACATCTGCGCGAATTGGCGTTGACGGGCAAGGACTTCGACGCTGCCCGCGCCGAGAAGATCGGTCTGGTGAACGACGTCTACGCCGACGCCGACGCGTCGCTGGCTGCCGCGCACGAGACCGCCCGCGAAATCGCCGCCAACCCGCCGCTGACGGTGCGCGGTGTCAAGGATGTGCTGGATGAGCAACGCACGGAACGGGTTTCGGCCAGCCTGCGGTACGTGGCGGCGTGGAACTCGGCGTTCATCGCGTCGAAGGACCTGAGCGAAGGCATCACCGCGATGTTCGAGAAGCGCACGCCGGAATTCAAGGGCGAGTAGGAACCGATCACCTTGAGCCTCAACTACATCGAAGCGATTGTGGTCGGTGCGTTCCAGGGTGTCACCGAGCTGTTCCCGGTCTCGAGCCTGGGCCACTCGATCCTGGTACCGGCCCTCGCCGGCGGCCAGTGGGCCCAGGATCTGAGCATGACGGCCGAGAAGTCGCCGTACCTCGCGTTCCTGGTCGCCGTGCACGTCGCGACGGCCGTGGCACTGCTGGTGTTCTTCTGGCGGGACTGGGTGGCAGTCGCCGGTGGTCTGGTGTCGTCGATCAAGAACCGGAAGATCACCACGTCCGCCGAGCGACTGGCATGGCTGCTGATCCTGGCGACCATCCCCGTCGGCATCGCCGGGCTGGCGCTGGACCACGCACTGCGCACAACGCTGGGCAAGCCGATCCCGGCCGCGGCGTTCCTGGCGATCAACGGCGTCGTTCTCTTTGCGGGCGAACGGCTTCGGCATCGAACCGCGTCGGCCGTGCCCGCCGCCGTGCATTCGGAAGGCCTCAACAACTCCGACGAGCGGTTGGCCCGGCTCCCGATCCCGGAGGCCATGGGCATCGGTGCGGCCCAGATTCTGGCGCTGCTGCCCGGTATCAGCCGATCCGGCGCCACCATGGTCGCCGGCGTGCTGCGCGGTTTGTCGCATGAGGACGCCGCACGGTTCTCGTTCCTGTTGGCGACGCCGGTGATCCTGGCCGCAGGGGCGTTGAAGATTCCGGAGCTGTTCGGACCCGCCGGCGACGGTATCGGCGGACAGGTGCTGGCCGGCAGTGCGGCCGCGTTCGTCGCGGCGTACCTGTCGGTGCGATTCCTGGTGAAGTACTTCGAGACCCGCACGCTGACACCATTCGCGATCTACTGCGTGGTGGCCGGACTGGGCAGTTTGGCCTGGCTGACGCTGCACTGAGCGCGGTCGCGTTCCCCACCTGAAGACGAGTTGCCCTGGGCTGTAACCCGGCTGCCTATCTGTCAGTGGCAGCCAGCCCATGGCAACTCGTCTCGAGGGGAAAGAGAACCGCAGTGCCCCAACTCAATCGCGCGTGCGTCGTCACCATCGTGGTCGCGGGAACCGCATTTCTCGGCGCCTGCTCCGGTGTCGACTCCGCTAAGCCGACGTCCACCCTCGATCCCACCACCCCGCCTGCGCCCGCGAAGCTGACGAGCGCGGACTTCATGGCCGTGTGTCAGGGCGCAACACAATCACGCGCCGCCAGCTACCGCCCGGATACCAAGTCCCACAAGACGATTCTCTTCACTCCGCTGGGCCACGACCTTGTCGAGGACACCAGCACGTTGCCGTCCGACTGGACGGTGCAATTCGATGCGGACCGCAACACCTATGCCGCCATCGACACCGTGGTCTGCGTGGAAACCAAAACCGAGCAATCCGTCAAGGAATGCACCGGCTACCAGGACAACGGGCACTCGACCGCCAACAAGGTCGACCTTCGGACCACCGTCTACGCCGTCTCGGTCCGGGCGGCCGCGACCGGGACAGAGCTCGGCAGCACCGAGTTGTCCGATTCGGACACCACCTGCCCGATGTTCATGTCTTTCGATGACGACACGCAGACCAAGACGTACAACGTGCCGCCGCCCAAAGACGACCTGATCGCCTTCGTGAAGCCCTTCGTCCAGCCCTGAATTCTCCTGCAGCACAATCGGAGTACTCGCATGCCCAAAATCAGCCGGGCGGCCGTCGGCGCTGCCGTGGGTGCCCTCATCGCGGCGGCGACAGCGGTGGCCGGGCCGGCCGAGGCCGTAGGTGGTCCCGGCGGCTTCGGCAACGCACAAGACACCATCAATGCGCTTCAGGCGCAAGGGTTCACCGTGCTGCTCAATGGCGCCGCCGTGTATCCCCTTTCCGGATGCAAGGTCCTCGGCATCGAGGGGCTGCGCAACGACAACGTCGATTCCGCGGGCGCCATCATCGACCGGACGAAGATGACCGTTGCGTGGGTGGACATCTCGTGTAAGGGCGGCTAGGAGCGTGGGTCGGTAACGGTTCGGGTGGGGTGTAGCGCGAGCGTGCGGTCAGATCGCAAATTCGTGGGCAGAGGCGCTCTGGTTGCACCGTCGGATCGCCAAGTGCTGGGCACTTGACAAGCAAATGTCTTGTGGACGTTGACTGTGCACTGCCGTAGAAAAAGTACGAGTACCCAACTGCGTAGACGCACAGTCATCCGCAAAAATCGATGAGGACCCCATCCTTGTTACCGACCCGCATCCCTAATTCAGGGAACCGTGCAGGTTCTTCGCCGTGGGACTGGTCTCGACGGTGGCGGGGTCCGGGTAGGTGCCGAGCACCCGGTCGGAGGTGCCTGACGTGGTGACCGAGAACCAGTAGTGCTCGTTCTTGAAATGGTGCAGGCGATGATTGCGCCACACCGCCTTGTAGAAGCGGTGGCGCGGCTTGTAGTCGGTGTGGACGAGGTAGTGCGTCCACTCATAGCCCATCAGGATCAGCGATTCGACAACGACGAACGACAGCGTGGCCGAAACCGGCGCACCCACCAGGGCGCCGATGCCAAGCGGCAGTGCCACGATCGCCGCGATGAGCCACGGCAGTGTCGGGGTCGGGATGAACACCAGGTCGATCTCGCGGGGATTCGCGTGGTGTCGTCGATGGTCGCGGGCGACGAGGGTGTCCACTGTGACGCGGCCGAGTTTCCGTGGTCGCCAGTGCAGGATGAAGACGTGAATCACCCACTCCACGAACGGGAACAGCAGCGCGAGTACCAGGGGCGCCCACAGGTCGCGTAGCGCCAGGCCGCCGACGGCGATCCGCGCTGCGACCGCCCCGACCACGAGCGTCAGGATCATCCACGGCGTCGGATGACGCCAGAACTCGCGGGCCGCCTGGCCGAGGGTCACGCCCCGGGTACCGGTGATCGTCACTGCGCCTCCATCTGGTCGAGAAATTCGGTGAGCACCGTCGTGGCGCCGCCGAGCACGGTCGACGCGGCTCGGCGCGCTTTCAGCGCGGAGCCCGACGTCACCGCCTCGGCGAGCTTGCGGTACCCGGCCGCGGGTTCGGCGGCGGCCACGGCGTCGGCGACGACCGCGAGCATCGGTTCGTACACCCGGCGCATCCCGTTGAAGATCAGCGTCATCGCGATCGAATTCGCCCCGGTGACAAGGCAATTCCAGAAATCAAGGGCGGCCAGCTGTTGCGTCGGCCCGCTCTGCGCGCGCTCGATGTCGGCGAGGGCCCGCGCCAGTGGTTCGGCGAGACCGCGTCCCGACCGCGCCGCCGCCCGTTCGGCGATCCACGGGCCGAGGTACTCCCGCACCTCCAGGACGCTGCGCACCACCGACGGGTTCACCATCGCCCCGTCGGGCGCCTCCACCAGCAGGTAGGGCAGTAGATCAAGGCCGCCTGTGCGGGTGATGTCGTTGACGACGGCGCCGTCACCCTGCCGGACATCGAGATGCCCGGACGCGACCAGCCGCTGGATCGCCTCACGCACCACGGGCCGCGATACGCCCAGTACCTCGGCCAGCTTGCGCTCACTCGGCAGGCGCGAGCCTGGCGGCTGGGCGCCCGCGACGAGCTGCTTGAGCAGCTGGTCGTGCACCTCGTCCGCTGCCGAGCGTCGCTTGATCGACGTCAACTGTCGCGTCCGGGCGAAGGTTGCAGTGCCCCGATGAAGGTTGCAGTGGGTGCTGCAGTGTCCGGGTAGAGGTTGCAGTTGGGTGCGAGTCGCTACGGTGCAGTAGTCCGATAATGGGGAAGCATGTTGGCCGTGACGGCGATCCTGGCCGGGGCGGCCACGATGGTGATCGAGACCGGGTGCGTGGAGTTCGAGTGGGTGACCGCCGACGGTGAGTGGCAGCGTTCCGCTCTCGATGCGGCTGCGGGTGCGCCGTTCGAGGAGGGGCTGCCGGTGCGGCGGTACAGACCGCGTAAGGGGCAGCGGCATTTGAGTGGCCGGTGGTGGTGCGCGACGACCGGTGGCCATGTCGGGTTCGAGTCGTGGTTGGAGCGCGATCACGTGATGCTGTTGGATTTCGATTCGCGGGTGGTCGGCATTGCGGCGCAGCCGTTCTGGCTTCACTGGACCGATGCGCACGGCAAGCCGGTGTCGCACGCGCCGGACTTGTTCGCCCGCTGTAGCGACGGCTGCGTGTTGGTGATCGACTGCCGCCCGGTGGAGCGGCGCCGTGCGCGGGACCTGGTGAAGTTCGCCGTCACAGAGCGGGTGTGCGAGAGGCTGGGTTGGGAGTATCGGCTGGTCGCAGGTTTGGTGTTGACCGTCTCTCTGGATGGCTATCACGGGGTGGCCATTCGTCATTGATCTTGCCGATGTGATCGGTGGCGTGGCCCGCCGGCTTGATCTTGGTCGTGTGCACCATCAGTGTGATGAGGAACTGATGGGTCGCGCGGCACCCCGCTGAAGTCTTGGCGGGCTCGCAGGGTGCCGCGCTGTAGTGCACGGAGGCACCGATGGTGACGGTAGAGGCTGATCTGGTCTGCGTCGAGTCCCGGTTGGCGGCGGGCTGATCAGATGCCCGGCGTGCTCACAGGGCGTGCTGGGTGGTTGGGGATTCGCCCGCAGTCGCCGCGTGGTGGGTCTGGCCGGTGCGGTTCGGCCACGGCGGGCGCGATGCCGATCGTGTCTGGTGACGCACGTGTTGTTGCCGGTCACGGTGATGCTGCGCAGAGCGTATGCAGCCGAACAGATTTGGATGGCATTGGCTGCTCGCGCACAGGGGGTTGGGCATCGCCGGATCGCTGCTCGACTCAACGTGCCGGCGACCACGGTGCGGGCTGGCTGCGCCGGGCCGGCGGCCGACTGGAGGCGATCCGGGCGTGGTTCATTCAGATGGCGGTGCTCATCGGGATCGACGTGACGATCAAGGCTGCGGCTGGGGTGAGGTGGTGGCCGCGGTCGATGCCGCGGCGGTGGCGATCGGGCAGCGGTTCGGGCCGGCCGGGTTGGTGGGCGCGGTGACGCCGGTACAGGTGATGGTCGCGGTCAGCGGCGGCCAACTGCTAGCACCGGGCTGGCCGACGACGCGGCAGACGCCGTTCGCAACACCAGTTGCCCCTGATGCGCCACGTGGGAATCGGTGATCCTCGCGAAGGCACCTGCCCGACAAATGGTTTCGGGTCGGGCCATCGAATGTGTGAGGAGAAACGGTGTCGTTGGAAGAACACAAGCGTCGCGAGCGGGTCCAGGCGATCGGCTTGTTCCGGTATCAGCTGATCTGCCCCGCCCTGGAGGCCGGGTTGTCGACCAAACAGCGTGGCCGACTGGTCCGCGAGATCGCGCAGCGCACCCATGTCGACCCGTTCGGCACCCGGGTGCAGATCGCACGACCGACCCTGGACCGCTGGATCCGGCGTTACCGGGCCGGCGGGTTCGAAGCCCTGGTGCCCGAGCCGCGCCGGCTGGCCACCCGCACCGACGTCGGGGTGCTGGAGCTGGCCGCCTCGTTGAAGCGGGAGAATCCGTCACGCACCACCGCCCAGGTGGCCCGCATCCTGCGCACCGCCACCGGCTGGGCGCCCTCGGAATCGACCCTGCTGCGCCATTTCCATCGCTGCGAGCTGATGGGCCCGCCGCCGGTGGCGCCAGGGAGGTGTTCGGCCGGTTCGAAGCCGCCGACCCCAACGAACTGTGGGTCGGCGACGCTCTGCACGGTCCGCGGGTCGGTGACCGCAAGACCTACCTGTTCGCCTTCCTCGACGACCATTCTCGGTTGGTGGTCGGTCACCGGTTCGGGTTCGCCGAGGACACCGTGCGTCTGGCGGCCGCGCTCAAACCCGCGCTGGCCGCCCGCGGCGTGCCAGCCTCGATTTATGTCGACAATGGTTCGGCGTTCGTCGATGCCTGGCTGCTGCGGGCGTGCGCGAAACTCGGTATCCGACTGGTACATTCGGCGCCCGGGCGCCCGCAGGACGGGGCAAGATTGAACGGTTCTTCCGCACCGTGCGTGGGCAGTTCCTCGTTGAGGTCACCGACACCACCACCGAGGACCTCGCCGCCGCCGGGGTCGACCACACCGGTGCGCTGTTGGAGCTCAACCGGCTGTTCATGGCCTGGGTCGAGACCGAATACCACCGCCGCACCCATACCGAGACCGGGCAATCCCCACTGGAGCGCTGGGACACCGGCTGGGACCGCCTTGGTCACACTCCGGAGTTGCCGACGGCGGCGGATCTGACCGAGGCGTTCTTGTGGTCGGAATTTCGGGTGGTGACCAAGACCGCCACCGTCTCCCTGCATTCCAACACCTACCAGGTCGACCCCGCCCTGGCCGGGCGCCGCGTGGAGCTGGTGTTCTCCCCGTTCGACCTGCAGACCGTCGAGGTCCGCCACCGCGACCAGAGTTTCGGTGCCGCGACACCGCACACCATCAGCCGCCATGCCCACCCGAAAGCCCGACCCGAGACCGTCGAGACCCGCCGGCAACGACGGGGATCGATTACCTGGCGTTGACCGCTGCCGCCCATCACGAGCAGCTGCGTGAGGATGAACGTATCGGCTATCACGCCCTCTACGGAACCGACTCCGACGGCGACCAGGTCGCCGCTCAGCTCTCGATCACCGACCTCGCTCCCACCGAGGACGAGTTCGAGGACGGGGTGTCGGCGTGAGTATTCAACGGTTGCAATCACATTGGGGCTTCACACGGATGCCGTTCGGGCGGGATCTGGCGCCGTCGATGCTGCACCGCCACCCCGGCCACAGCGAAGCGATCGCCCGCATCGGCTGGTGTGTGGACCAATGCGCCATCGGCGTCATCACCGGCGAAGTCGGCGCTGGCAAAACCGTCGCGATCCGCGCGGCAGCCACCTTGGATCCGGCGCGGCACGTAATCATCTACCTCGCCAACCCCACCATCGGGGTGCGCGGCATGCTCACCCACATCGTGGCCACCCTCGGGCACACCCCGGCGTTTCACACCGCCCGGCTGGCTCCCCAAGCCGCAGACGCCTTGGCCGCCGAGCACGCTGAACGTGGCCGCAACCCCGTGTTAGTCGTCGATGAAGCCCACCTGCTCGACAACCATCAACTCGAAGCGATCCGGCTGCTGACCAACCACGACATGGACAGTGGTTCACCGTTCGCCGTGGTCCTGGTCGGGCAACCCACCCTGCGGCACCGACTGCGTCTGGGTGTTCTGGCCGCGTTGGATCAGCGCATCGCCGTGCGCTACACCCTGCCCGGCATGACAGCGGCCGACACCGCCGACTACATCGGGCATCACACCAAGATCGCCGGCCGCTCCGATGCGCTGTTCGCCGACGACGCGATGACCCTGATCCACAACGCCTCCCGTGGACATCCGCGTGCGGTCAACAATCTCGCCCTGCACGCGCTCACGGCCGCGTTCGCCGCCGGGCACTCCATCGTCGGGGAGAAAGCCGCCCGCATCGCCATCAGCGAAACAGCAACCGACTGAACCCGATCCGCTTCACCACGGCGACGACCACGTCACCGCGACGAGGATCCCGTCACCGAGATCACAAACGCCCCGCTCGCCACAGTCGAGCGGGGCGTTCTCATCAGTGCATCGTCATCAACACCGATGACGCCGACATCGTCATCTTCAACGACGGCCAACAGGTTTGGACCCGGTGCTGCAAGGCAATCTGCGATGGCTGTCGAGCTACCGCCACGAGCGCCACGACGTCCCGGCGGTGGCCGCATCGCTGCTGGGGGCGTTCGCTGCGCCGATGCCGCTGCTGGCCGGCGCGCAGGCGGTGGGGGATCCGATTGCGGTGCTGCCGGTGTTGTTTCATCTGCTCTGGCGGCAAAGGTTGACCGCGGACTTGTCGGTTCCGCTGGGTGAGGCGACACCGGTGGTGAGCGCGTGACGCGGCCGGCGGTGCTGCGCCCGGGCGACCGGGTGGTGTTCGACGGCGGCGAGCACCAGGTGCTGGGGCTGGTTGGCACGTCGGTGCGGCTGCGGTCGGACGACGGTGTCGAGCAGGTCGTGCTGGTATCGCATCTGTTGTCCTGTCCGGACTTCGAGCTGCTGGGTCACGTTGAGCGGGTCGGGGTGGAGCCGTTCGGGCTGCTGGACGGCCTGCCGACTGGCGTCGTCGACGCGGCGCGGGAGTGGGAGCGGCATGTAGTCGAGGTCGACACAGGGCTGGCGCCGGGAGCGGAGCCGGGATCGGTGCCTCGGGATGGGTTCGACCCGGCGGTGAGCACGGTGAGCCAGCGGGCTGAGCGTAAAGCGGCAGAGCTGGGGGTGAGCGTGCGCACGATGCACTCGCGCCGTGCCCGCTATGCACAGCAGGGTTTGTGGGGTTTGGTTGATCAACGCGGTGCGCGTGAGGCAGCGATCACTGGACGCGCTGATGCGCGGGTGGTCGCGGCGGTACGGGCGGCGCTGGAGGCCGAGACGAACACCTCGACCGGCACGCGCACGCGGCTGATGCGCCGGGTCGTTCAACAACTGGAGGCTGAGCACGGGCCGGGGGTGGTGCCGCTGCCGGGTCGCTCCGCGTTTTACCGGCTGATCGACGCCTTGGCTACCGGTCGGCACAGTTTCGGGTCGGCGGTCACACGGCGGCAGACGGCGAACCGTCCGGCTGGGATGTTCACCCCGTCCTTCGCCGCGCGGCCCGGTGAGCAGGTGCAGATCGATTCGACCCCGATCGACGTGCTGGTCCTGCTCGATGACGGCACACCGGCACGCGCGGACTTGACAATCGTGGTGGACGTGGCCACCCGCACGATCTGCGCGGCGGTGCTGCGGCCGGTCGGAACGAAAGCGGTGGACGCCGCGTTGCTGCTGGCGCGGATGCTGGTGCCCGAACCGATGCGCCCCGGCTGGAATCACGCGTTGCGGATGTCGGCATCGGTGTTGCCGCACGCACGGCTGCTGGACATCGACGCGCGGATGGAGCTGGCGGCAGCCAAGCCGGTGATCGTGCCGGACACGATCACCATCGACGGCGGAAAAGTGTTCGTGTCCGAAACGTTCACCAGAGCATGTGAGCGGTTAGGGATTTCCGTGCAGCAGGCCCGGCCCCGCACCCCGACGGACAAGGCGATCGTGGAGGCCACGTTTGGGTCGATCAACACGCTGTTCTGCCAACACGTCGCCTCCTACACCGGTCCGAACCCGACCCGGCGCGGAGCCGACGTGTCCGGGGCGTGGACGCTGACCGAGTTGCAGGACCTGCTCGATGAGTGGCTGCTGGCCGGCTGGCAGACCCGCCCGCACGACGCGCTACGCGACCCACTGGCACCGCGCCGCATGCTCAGCCCGAACGAGATGTACGCCGCGCTGGTCGCCGCGGCCGGATATCTGCCACTGACCCTGACCGGAGAAGACTATTTGGAGTTGCTGCCGGTGACCTGGCGGCAGATCAACGCCTACGGCATCACCATCAACTACCGCACCTACGACATTCCCGAACTCGGGCCACTACGGTTGCAGCACTCCGGCGTGACCGCCCGCCGCGGGCTCTGGGAGGTCCACTACGACCCGTATGACGCGACCCGGGTGTTCGTGCGCACCGGCGACGGGTGGCTGACCGTCCCGTGGACGCATCTGCCGATGGTGACCGCGCCGTTCGCCGAGTTCACCTGGCGGCACGCCCGCGTCCTGACCGCGCAGCGCGGCGGTGACGACAGCAACGAAACGCAGGTCGCCCGCGTGCTGGATGACCTGTTGACCCGCGCAGCCGCCGGACCGGTCGACAAGCGCACCGACCGGGTCGCCGCCCGCACCCGCCTGACCAGCGTGACCAATTCGCTGATCGCGCCGTCCGACCATCCCGAGCCCGAGCCCGAGTCAACCGGCGAGCCATTGGCGACGGTGATCCCGTTCGGGGTGTTCGACGCCGCCGCCGAGGCCGACAAATGGTGACCTGCAACGACAGTGACGGCGGGGCCGAGGTTGGGGCCGATGAGCCGCTGACCACCAAGGAAGGGTGGCGGCGGTTCGTGAACCGCCAACCTGTCGCGCCCGATGGGCATAACCCGGCCACGCTGGAGTTACTCACCGACGCCGAGCGCGAGGCGGTCACGGAGGCGCGGCAGGCCTACCACGGCGACCTGCCTCTGGCGAACACCCCGACGATCCAAAAGGTCATCTCCACCGCGCGACTGCTGGTGCAGCTGAACCGCAACCAGATCTCCGCCCGGCGGGGCCTGATCGTGTCCGGGGAGTCAGGCACCGGCAAGACCACCGCGCTCACACAGTTGGGCCGCACCCACGAACTGCATATCCGCCGCCGATTCCCGCACGACGCGAATCGACTCCCGGTTCTTTATGTGACCGTCCCGCCCGCCTCGACCGCGCGGATGCTTGCAATGGAGTTCGCCCGCTTCCTCGGCCTGTCGTTCACCAGCCGGGCCAACATCACCGACATCGTCGACGCGGTCTGCCACACCGCGGCCCGTACCGGTGTTGAGCTGGTGCTCGTCGATGAGGTGCACAACCTGAACCTGTCCACCCGCCCCGGTGCCGAAGTGTCCGACCAGTTGAAGTATTTCGCCGAGCGGCTACCAGCAACGTTCATCTACGCCGGCATCGACGTCGAAGCGGCCGGGCTGTTCGCCGGGGTCCGGGGCCGGCAGATCGCCGGCCGCTTCACCATGATCGGGGCCAGCGCGTTCGCCTACGGCACCGGCGAGCAGCGTGAGCAGTGGCGGGCACTGGTCGCCACGATGGAATCCACCCTGCGGCTGCACCGGCACAAGACCGGATCCCTGGTCACGCTGGACGAATACCTCTACCGGCGCAGCGGCGGCATGATCGGCAGCCTGTCCCACCTGGTCCGCGGCGCAGCGGTCCTGGCCATCGAGGACGGCAGCGAACGGATCACCCGCCCGCTGCTCGATATCGTCCCGGTCGATCACGCCGCCGAACGTGGTGCTGCCGGGGATCGTTCACGCCGGGCGATCGGCTGATCGTGCTGGCCCGCCTGCCGATCCCCGCCGGACCGGCCCGCCACGAGATCGTCCAGTCTTACCTGACCCGCCTGGCCGTACTGCACGGCCTCCCAGCGCGCGAACTGTGGGAACACGTCGCCACCACCAATACCGCACACCAGACCGGCCGCGCACGGGGCCGGGTGGTGCTGGCCGAGCGGCTCGCGTTCGTCACCGGCCGCCAGGTCGAGCATCTCGGGCTGGCGCTGCCCGAACTGCGCGACCCGGCACCGGACTGGGCAGCGTGGCGCCACCAGTCCCAGCCAGGCTGCGGCCGCTGTGACGCCCGCCACGACGGCGGGCCGGTGCTGCGACTGTTGCCGCACCACCATTACGTCTGCACCCGGCACCGCTACTGGATCGGCCCACCGGACGCCGGGCAACAGCCGACACCGCTACATGATCGGGTCGGCGACCAAATCGTGGCCGCCCAGCACCGGCATAACCGAATGCTGGCCCGCTACGGTTCGGCGGCGGTGTTCGATGCGGTACTGACCGGTTTCCTGATCTGCGGTCACTTCTGGACCCGCTGGCCACAACGTGACCGCGCCACCGAGGCCGTTCGCCGGTGGGAACAACGGGCGCGGTGGCTGATCCCGCCGGGAACGGAGCCCATCACCTACTCCACCTCGCTGCTGTTCGCCGCCGTGTATCCCGAAGCGGTCAGCCTCGCCGAACTGACTGCACACCCGACCTGGCGCCAGCTCGCCCACGGCGACACCGCCGAGCAACGTGTGTTCTTGACCGAGGCGTGCCGCCGCCTTGGTCGAGCCGTCCCCGACCTCGAGGACGACCGGGCCGACGCGATCCGGCACTGGATGATCTTCGACAGCCATCGGCCGCCCAGCCGTCCGGACAAGACGTTCCCCGAAACCCGTGAATACAGGGCGACCCGGCCAGCCAATCCCAACAGTGCGAGCCGCGAGCGCACCGAGCGCGAAGCCCGTTGGTTCGCGGTCAAGCGGTGCGGCGGCAGCAGCATCGTGCACCACCGGCACGTTCGGCCCGTTCTCGTCCGTGAATGGGCCACCGAGATGGCCGACATGACCGCCACAATCTCGGCTAGCGCATCGCTGCACGACTACGGCGGCATCCGCACACAGGAATACGCCCGACAGCACGCTCCAAACGCTAAATAGAGCAAGCGGACCGAGGTCGACCCGTCAGTCGTTCTGGGGAATTCGGGGCGTGCCAAATTCGTTGTCTGGTATCGCCTTTCGGTTTGCACAGTTGTTCCCGCTTAGGCCAGCTGAGTTCGCTGCGCTTGATCGGAGATACTATTCGCTAAGGGTGCGCCCGATTACTGCTCCATCGGTGGACGACTCCGCAGTTCCTGAATCACGCCGCGCTCGGTGCACAGCGTGAAGTGCCCCGATAGCTTCAGACTTACGGATACGTGTACCAGTTAGACGATTGGTCGCTGACGAAATCAGTATTGGCGCCAGCTGCGATCGTGTAGGAGCCAGCGCCGTCGATTTGATCACTGCCAGTGGGGCTAATCGATAGCGAAGTACTGTAGACGTTGCGTACCGAGTAACGACGATAGTTACCCGCAGCTGGCGGCAGGGTCAGGACCGCACCGCCGCCCAGCAGAAGCACCTGGTCAATACCAGGGTCGGCAGTTGCAGCACTCGTGACATAGAGTCGCTTCGTCAGGAAGCTCTGCGGTACTTGGTAGATTGACCGCGCGATGTTACTGATTCCCAAGATCTGCGACGGCCCTGTGCCGACAATCTGAACAGTGTCAATGACGACGTCGAGGACGTTGTTAGCCCCGGAATTCGCGTAGATGGCGAATTGCGATGCGGCGCCCGTGTTTGTATTGGTCAAGGTGATGTTCCTGACGGTGACATCGGTTATCACCGTGCCAGATGGCTGCTGGTTAGTGATCAGAACACCCGCCTGCGGGCTGGTGGCCGCTGCAGTATTGGCGCCGGCGATATCGAAGCCGTCTACAACAGCGCGACTCACACCGAGAGTGTTGAAGCTAGATTCAGCAGCGATGTAGATCCCCGCGTCCGCTGAGTTGACCACATAGCCGCCGTAGTAACGGATGTTGCTGCCACCGACCACGGAGAAACCACGGGCGGCACTTGTGTAGGAGTAGCTGCCGATGTTGACGATGTTTTTGACGGGAGTTCCGTCGCTGGCGTAGGACACGACGGCGAAACTGTCATCTCCTGTGGTGTCGCTGGTGCAACCGATAATTCGGCCATCATGTGAGCCGTGGGTGCAGTGGATACCGTCGGCCAGGGTGCCATATACGTACACATTGGTGAGTACAAAGTAGGCGGCGCCGTACATAAACACCCCGGCCGCCGCCGACCCATTTATGTAGACATTGGTAGCGGTGAAGTTGCTGCCCTCAACCCATAGCTTTTGCGCTTGGTTGACGCTTTGGCGGGTGGCCCCTGCTTGTGAAAACGACACGGTAACGCCCTCGATGGAGCAGTAGTTCCCGGTGACATGGACCGCCGAGGTGGCTTCGGCAGTGGCAAGTAGTGTGCCACCCCCGAGGATGCGTGTATCGTTCTGCCCGACGGTAAGTACCGATTGGTGCATGTACGTTTTGGCCGGGTTGAGGTAGACGTCAGCACCGCCGGCGGCGGCGAAGCAGTTGTTCAGCGCGGTGGAATCATCTGTGGTGCCGTTGCCCACCGCCCCGAACGATTCGGGGGTGAATTGGGCGCGTGCCTGTCCAGGCGCCAGATAGTCGGTCCTTGACACCCCTGCAGTGATCGCGGTGCCGTTGCCCTTCAGCATCCCGCTGACGCTGGTCCCAACGGTAATCTGCGGTGTGGTAGTCGGGTTTGCCACCGAGACGGTCATACCGTTCGCTGAATTACCGCTAACCGAGGTGACGGCCATGCTTTCCTCCAGAAGTTGAGTACTTCCTAGCGATGTTGAGCTTCGAAGAGAACGAACGCACAGCGTTAACACGTTGCGCCCGCAGCCGGACCCGTGAAGGTGACCCCCTGTCGAAACTGGCGCCCCCGCTGCTTGCGAAAGTACCTTGACTGCGACGTGATTCTGCACATCTAGCAACAAATTCATAGGTAACGATTTCATTACGGTAGGCGTCGATATCAATCCGGCCGGAACTCCCGGTCATACCGACCGCGGTGTTCCTATTCCGATCTCCCGCGCGACCTCAGCCATCGCCTGGATGGCATCGATCAGCAGATACACCGCCTGTCGCATCACAGGTGGGGGGTGCGCGACTTCATCTTCGGGCCCATCAGGTGCAATCCTGTCCAACCACAGGGCCATTCGAGCGATCAGGGTGTCTACCCAACGGCTCCGACGTCATAATCAGAAACCAGCAGCCTTAGCAAACTGCTCACGGTTTGCCGAGAGAGCCGAGACCTATGCGGCTACACTGAACCTCGTACGGGGTGGAATGGTTGCGTCGCAGCAGCGTGACGGGCTGCGTTTCTTCGCGTTGCCCCGATAACCGATACGAGGGGGTCGCGGCTTATGTCCGATGCGACAGGCGCCTCGACACCCCGCAAGATCACGCCGAAATTCACCTCACTGGAGGCTGGCCGCGCATTTGCTGCGCTGATGGTTGTTCTGTTCCATTGCAACGAAACCGGCCGAGACGCGAAGTACTTCGGCTACGAGGCGTTGCCCTTCTTCCGTGGCGGGTATTCCGGTGTCGAGTACTTCTTCGTGCTGAGCGGCTTCGTGATGGTGGTGGCGCACCGCAAGGACTTGGTGTCTCACAGCGGAACCGCCAGGTTCCTTTGGAAGCGATTCCAACGGTTGTACCCGACCTTGTGGGTCGTCGTCGGAGTGTTAATCATCGCAATGGTTGCCGTACCCGCGTTGCAGTGGGCCGGCAGGTTGAGCACCGGAGACATCGTTGCGGCGGTAACGGTGATCCCATATCCAAGGGAACGAGTACTTTCCGTCGAGTGGACGCTGCGTTACGAGATTGTCTTTTATCTCTTGTTCGCGATATGCATCCGCTGGAGACGAACGGGAGTCGTGATATGGCTGGCATGGTGCGGCATTGGACTTGCGAGTATTTGGCTTGTCCCACGGGGGATTCTAGGTTTTTTCGTCGCACCGTATCCTTTGATATTCGCCGCCGGAATGATCGTGGGCTTCGTGTTTCAGCGCATGTCGTCACGTATCGCTGCGATATCAGTGATGGTCGGCGGTATCGCCTATCTTATGTGGCTGACGCGTCTGTTCGTACCAACCGCCGTACCTGACAAGTTGCCAGTCGACGCTCTCAGTTTTGGCGCAGGGGCCGTGTTGATCTTGGCCGGTTTGGCCAGCCTAGAGCATTTAGGCAAGGTCACCGCGCCGCGATTCCTGAGCTTCCTCGGCGCCGCGTCCTATTCGATATACCTCATTCACTATCCGGCAATGTCGATTTTAATGAAGGTCGCCATGAAGCTGCGTACCAGAGGGCTACCGGATTACGTCGCGATCGCGCTAATTCTGGCCGCATCTGTCGGCGCAGGTATCTTATTTCACCTCATTGTCGAGAAGCGCTTACTCAAAATCACCAAGCAATTCGGAGATAAGTACTTTCAGAGAGCACCGGGCGGCGACAAGCAGTAGCGATCACTGCGACACGTCTTGGCCCACCGATATCATCGCTACCGCGTTGCCAGTGCTATTCGGACTGTTCATGTGGTGCGGTTAGTCAGCATGCTGACTAACCGCAGCTACAACCCCTGACTTGGCCTATGCATCCGCGCGAATGGTGCGCGTGTGGTGGTTGTACAAGTGGATCACCCGCACTCAAGCCACCGATGGGGTTGTTTTTAGGCACCGAGCGGCTGCGCGCAGCTCGATCTGGCGATCGCTGAAGCGTTCACAGCGTGCGACGAGGGTCTAGATCGCGAGTGCACCCAAAGCTCAACCATTTCAAGTCGAAATAGCTAGGCGGTCAAGTGCGGAATGATCCATCGGATTTGGTCTGGCAACTGTTTATCCCAGTAGCTGTGATTATGTCCGCCGGGGGTGAAGCTGCCGGCCGGTTGCTGTTTGAGCTGGGCTATGTATTGCTTCGTGGTTGCGGCGAACTGGTCGCTGTCGCCACAATCGATTCGTATCGGCACCAGGGGTACCGCATTTGGCCCCCAGACGTTGTTAGCCGCGTATTCGCTCGCGTCGTCGAACGCGCCGTCGGGAAAATTCTTCCCGGTTGGCGGGCTAAAGAGCGCAGGGCTGACCGCACAGATCGCCGCGGTGCGTTTGGCGCCCAGCCTGTTGCCCAACAATAACGCGCCATATCCACCCATCGACCAGCCCATGAATGCGACGCGCTCGGTGGCTAGGCCCAGGCTCGGCAACATAGGGAGAAGCTCGTTGAGCACCATGGCGCCGGCGTCCTCTCCGGAGGAGCGCTTGTGCCAGTAGGTGGTACCGCCGTCAACGGAGACGACCGCGACCGGAGGAAGATTCGCGGCAGCTGCATCTGCCAAGACTTTCTCGACACCCATGCTCATCACTTCGTCGGCGTTCTGGCCTTGGCCATGCAGGGCAATGATCGGTCGCAAAGGCGGATAACTACCGGGGGGGCGGGCGATCATCCAATTGGTCTGCACCCCACCACGAGCCGCTGACGTGAACGAACCTGTAGCCATGGTTGGACGAGAGACGGCGCGCGCATCGTTCGACGTCGCGCAACCGGTCAACTGCGACACCCCATAGGAGCCGGCTAGCCCGGTTGCCGCGCGGAGAAGATTGCGCCGACTGATGCTAGTCACACAGCAAACATTATGCGCGATCGGTCGAATGGCACGAGGCAGCCCCGGAAAGACGGATGCCGGATTTTCATCTGGAGTGTCGCAAAGCGCCATCTTGTTGTTGGGGCTGGTGGCTCGGTCGAGCGATGTGGACCCGTCGACCGGGCCGCCCGTACGCGCATCAACGTAACCCGCCGTGCACAGAAAATGCAAAGTATTTCGGGACGAACCGCAGCGCATTGTCCTGATGGACCTTGCAAACCTCACCAACCGCCATGGCCGGACTGCAATGTTCAACAAGATCGGACATCAACTCCATGACGACGACAGTAGCCCGCAAAAGGTAAGAGGTCTAGTGGTCTTACCAATAAAGATGGTGAAGCCAGAAGACGAAGCGCCTCAGGTCCGCCGTCAGGGGTAGCTCAGCAGGACCATCACCCGGCCGTCCGGTGACGGCTCCGGAAACGCATCGACCTGGAAGCCGTAGTACTCCACCTGGGTGTCGGTGATGGCGTCGATGACCTTGCCCTGGGCCTTGAGCCTGCCGTCTCTGACGTCACGCATCACGCCGATGAAGTCGGGCACCGACATCGACTCGGCCAGCAGCAGGGCGTCGCCGCCGGACGGAAGTTTCACCAGCACACCGGAACCCGCGTAGTTGTCACCCCCGCGGCCCGTTCCGCGTGGCGCCCAGTACACCGGCTCGGAGGCGACTTCGCCGTCGACGCGACGGTACTGCCCCACGTGGTCGACACCGTCCTGCACCGAGACCACCGGCAAGGCGGCGATGGTCCGCTGTTCCTGGAACCACATCCAGCCGAGCGGGATGCCGATGATGGCGTAGATCATCACCAGCAGCATCAACACCGGCTTCCACGCGATCTCCCACGCCTGACGCGAGCCCTGCTTCTCCAGCTGCTTGCGACCGAACCGGAAGACATACCAAGCCAATACGCGCGCAAGTGCCATCGCGGCCAGGATGCACAAGCCGACGATGCCCGCCGCCCGGAAGTAGAACGTGCTGCCGCCGTGGTCGATGGTCGCCAGCACCATCACCAGCGGAATCGGCAGGGTGAGGAGCAGCAGCAGGGCATACGACGGGTGGCTCGTCAGGTACTTGTATTCGACGGTCCAGCTCTTGACCCCGACGCCCACGGTGATGTCACCGATGTCCGCGGTCGAGATCGGCGTCCAACTCCCGTCCACCACCCGGGGCCGGACCAGTCCGCGCACGAAGAAGAAGCCCGCCACCAGCGAGACCGCCAGCGCGCCCCAGAACACGGCCGGCAGCCGTCCACCCGTGCCCGGTACCCCGAATCCCCCGCGGATGTCGATGATCTTGGCGATGAAGAACATCAGCGGGACAACGAAAAACAGCTCGCCGAGCCAGATTTGGATCAACTGCGGAATACGTCTGCCGACACGGTCGAACGCCAGCACCCCGCTCCAGATGAACCTCAGGACGCGCACGGGCTGATCTCGATGTAGGCCATCGGAATGTCGAACGCGGAGCTGCTCTTGTCGAGCGTCCGCTCGAACAGCTTCATGGCCGGCGACCAGTTCGCGGCGATCACGGCGTCGGCGTGGGCATGCTCGGCCTCCGGAAGGATGCGGGCGATGCCGGCCGCCGGTTGTCCTGTCGGCTTGCCCCGCAGATTGCACGGGACCACGACCACGCGCGGATCGTTGCGCAGCCGCTTCACCTTCCCCGTCGACGCATCGGTGCGGACATACAACTTCCCGTCGGCGACACCGTGATTGATCGGGCTGGGCATGGCCTCACCGGACCGCTTGAACGTGACGAGCACGATCTGCCGCGCCTTGTCGAAGCCGGCGAAATCGGTGGCAGTCGGCTCCCCGATGTCGAAGGCCTCCCGGTGCCGCAGTTTGTCCATGCCGCGAAACATCAACTTGCTCATGGCCGAAACCGCGGTACCGGGCATCTTCTCGTCCAATCTGAGCCGTTGTATGGCCGAAGCGTAAACCGAAAGTTGAATTCATCGTGGGCGCAACGGTCGAATCCCGACGCCGACGCAAATAACGTCGGCGCATGACTGCTTCCGTGACTTCCCTCAACGCGATCACCGATGCCACCCGGGCGGCCGTCACCGACAATCCCGCCGCGGCCGCCGTGCTGTTCAAGGCCTCGGCTCAGCCGGAAGGCACCGTCGGCAGTGAGATCGCCCTCGGCAAGTACCAGGTGCACGTCGACGAACCGCCCGCCCTCGGCGGGCAGCACACGGCGCCCAACCCCGTCGAGTACTACCTGGCTTCGCTGCTGTCGTGCCAGGTGGTGACCTACCGATTCTGGGCCGAGCGGCTCGGCATCCAGGTCGACTCCCTCAGCGCCAGCGCGGAAGGCGACCTCGATGTGCGCGGCTTCTTCGGGCTGGACGACAACGTCCGACCCGGCTTCCAGCAGATTCGGGTGACCGTCAACGTCTCCGGTCCGGAGACCGCCGAGCGCTACCAGGAACTCCAGGACGCGGTGGATGCGCACTGCCCGGTGCTGGACCTGACCACCGGCACGACGCCGGTAAGTACCCAGCTGATCACTGGTTGACCGATAGATTCGCGTCATGCCGTCGATGACGCCCGCACCACGCCTGATCACGGCCGCGGCACTGACCGTTGTCACCCTCGCTAGTTGTACACCGGCCACTCCGAGGCCGACCGCAACGACCGCGAGCACGAGCACGAGCACCACAACGACCACCCGTGCCACCTCGACCGCACCGCCGGCCGCCGAAACGCACGGATACGCGATCACGTCGATCACCACGCCCGGGTCACAGCCCGGTAAGTCGGTGACCATCCCGCAGCTTTCCGGTGGCGACCCAGCCGTCACCGACCGCTTCAACGCCGCCATGCGGGCCTCCCGGGCCGACATGCCCGAGCAGTCCGCCACCACGAGCGTCGACGATGGCGTAATCGACGGATTCCGCAGCGGCGTAACCAGAATCGGCTCCGGCGTCGTGGCCGGACGCATCGTGCTGTTCTGGTACGGAAAGGGCGCCGCGCACCCCAATCAAAGCCTGGGCACAGTGGTGATCGCGACCCGCACCGCGTCGCCGGTTACCGTCAACGACCTCTACCAGGATCACGCGGCCGCGATGACCCGGCTACGGACGCTGCTGCCGCAACTGGACACCAGCGGACGGCTGGATGCGCAGCAGTTGTCGCAGGACGACATCGACGTCAACTGGCTGCCGACGCCGACCGGGCTTCAGGTCTATGCACCGGTGGCCCATGCCCTGGGTGACTATGTGGCTGTCACAGTGCCGTGGGACCGGATCGCCGATCTACTGCGGCCGGGGATGCTTGAGGTACTGCGAGCGGATTAGGTATCCGAATATTGTTGTCGGTCAACATGTTCCGAAGAACAAGCGGAACGACTGGAATTGGGTCCACCAGGGGCATTCGGACTTCGCGGTGAGCCACTGTTCGACGGCCTCCCCAACGGCTCACGGCGCTGTGGAAACATCGGACCATGGGCACCCCTGATGCGCCACGCCCGAACCACCGGGCGAAGTACGTCGCCGTCACCGCAGGGGATCTGTCGGGACCGCGGATACGCGCGGCGGTGTCCGATTTCCACGGTCTCGGGACGCCCGGCCACATCGAGCTGGCCTCCTACATGATCGGCCAGGGGCATCCGTTGTCGGTGGCCGCGTGGATCCGGCACGACCCTGTGAGTTCGGTGCTGCACTTCGATCCGCGCGGCGGCAGCGCCGTGGTGCGCGAGCAGTCGATCGAGACCGACGAGCACAACTCGTCCTTCGGCGGCTGCTGGTGCTGACTTGGCGGTGGCGGAGGGATTTGAACCCCCGGTTGGGTTTAACCAACTCTCGCTTTCAAGGCGAGTGCATTAGGCCGCTCTGCCACGCCACCGCGGAACAGCCTAAGGGGTCGGGGCTCGAGCAGGCTCGGAGGGTCCGTGTGTAGCGTTGCCTCCATGCGCGCCATCGTCGTCGAATCCCCAGGTCAGCTGGCATGGTCCGAGGTACCGGAGGTGACGGCCGCCGATGGCGAAGTCGTCATCGACGTGACGACCGCCGGGGTGAACCGGGCCGACCTGCTGCAAGCCGCCGGCCTCTATCCCCCGCCGCCGGGCGCCAGCGAAATCCTCGGGCTGGAGGTCTCGGGCGTCATCTCCGCCGTCGGCGCCGGCGTCGAGAACTGGGCTGTCGGTGACGAGGTGTGCGCGCTGCTCGCGGGCGGTGGCTATGCCGAGAAGGTGGCAGTGCCGGCAGCCCAGGTCATGCCGATCCCGGCGGGTGTGGGGCTGCATCATGCCGCCGGCCTGCCGGAGGTCGCCGCGACGGTGTGGTCCAACCTGGGCATGACCGCCCACCTGAGCGCCGGCCAGCTGGTGCTGCTGCACGGCGGCGCGAGCGGTATCGGCACGCATGCCATCCAGGTCGCGCACGCGCTGGGCGCCCGCGTCGCGGTCACCGCGTCACTCGAAAAGCTCGAGCTCTGCCGCGAACTCGGCGCCGACATCCTGATCAACTACCGCGACGAGGACTTCGTCGAGCGGGTGGCGGAGGCGGGCGGCGCCGACGTCATCTTCGACATCATGGGAGCCTCGTACCTGGACCGGAACATTGACGCGCTCGCCCCCGACGGCCGCGTGGTGATCATCGGCATGCAGGGCGGCGTCAAGGGCGAGCTGAATATCGCCAAGCTCCTGGCCAAGCGGGCCGGCGTCATCGGCACCGCGTTGCGCTCGCGCCCGCTGGACGGGCCGTCCGGCAAGGCCGCGGTGATTTCCGAAGTGGTGCAACATGTTTGGCCCATGATCGCCGACGGCCGGGTGCGTCCGATCATCGGTACCGAGCTGCCCATCGAGCAGGCGGGAACAGCCCACCAGCTCCTGCAGGAAGGCGCCGTGTCCGGCAAAGTGCTTCTGCGGGTGCGGGATTAGGTTGACGGTGTGACGTTCACCTACACCGCGCCGGTCCGTTATCTCGAGGTCGACCAGCAGGGCGTGGTCTTCAACATGTGGTACCTGGCCTACATGGACGAGGCCTTCGGCGCGTTCGTCGCGCAGACGGCGTCGTGGCGCGACATCTTCGAAGCGGGCGTCGACGCCCAGGTGGTCCACACCCAACTGGACTGGTCGGGCTCTCTGAAGTGGGGCGACCAGATTCACGTCGACGTCACGGTGCCCGCCCGGGGACGCACCTCGTTCACCGTCGAATTCCTCATCCACGCAGGCGATTCCACGCGGCCCATCGTCACCGCAAAGACCGTCTACGTCTGCATCGCGACCGATGGCTCCGGGAAGGTCGAACCTCCGCAGCTGCTGCGCGACGCGCTGGACTACGCGTAACTAACCGAGCGAGGCCAGCGCGCGGACCAGCTGATCCACTTCAGCCGTGGTCGTGTAGTGCCCGAGGCCGACCGTGACGGCGCCGCCGATGTCATTGACACCGATGGCCTCCAGCACCCGGGAGTTGCCGTCAGACACGGCCAGCACGCCGTTGTCGGCGAGCCGGCTGATCACGGTGTCGGCGGGCACGCCCTGCACCGCGAAGCTCAGCACCGGAATGGCGGCCTCGGGTGCGCCGAGCACCATGACCAACGGCAGCGACCGCAGCGAGTTACGCAGGTACCCGAACACCCGGCCCAGGTAGGCCTCCGCCGACTGCATGGAGCGCGCGAGCCGTTCGCGACGGGTGCCGGTGGCGGCATCGTCCAGGTTGGCCAGGTACTCGATGCTGGCGACGACGCCACCGAGCAGGCCGAACTGGTGCGCGCCGACTTCCAGACGCGCGGCCCCCGTGGCATTCGGATCGAGCGACACCGCCGCCAAGGTGTCGATCATCGCCGGGTCGCGGAACACGAGCGCACCGATCGGCGGGCCACCCCACGCGATCGCGTTGAGCGCCACCACGTCGGCGTCGACGTCGTTGATGTCCAGCAGGCGGTACGGCGCGGCCACGGAGTGGTCGACGACGACCATGCCACCGTTCTCCCGCGCCATCTTGGTCACGGGCCGCAGATCGGTGACGGTGCCGAGCTTCGAGGATGCCGACGTGATCGCGATCAGCCGGGTCGGCCGGGTGATGAGCGTCTCCCACTGCCAGCTGGGCAGTTCGCCGGTCTCGATGTCGACCTCGGCCCACTTCACCTTGGCGCCATAGCGATTCGCGGCCCGCAGCCACGGAGCGATATTGGCCTCGTCATCCAGGCGGGTGACGACCACTTCGTAGCCCAGGCCCGACCGCGACGCCGACGCCTCGGCCAGCGAGTTCAGCAGCACGGCCCGGTCGGCGCCGAACACCACGCCACGCGGGTCGCCACCGACGAGATCGGCGACCGCCTGGCGCGCGGCGGTCAGAACCGCGGCGCTACGCTGCGCGGCCGGATGCGGGCCGGCGGCCGACGACATGGAACCGCGGAAGGCGGTCGAAACGGTGGTCGCTACCGAGTCCGGCAGCAGCATTCCGGTCGGGGCATCGAAATGCACCCAGCCGCCGCCCAGTGACGGGTGCAGACCGCGCACCCGGGCGACGTCGTATGCCATGCCATGCCAACCTTCGAGCGATTCAGGCCTGCCAAGCCAATATTTATCCGGCGGGCGCGCCCCGCTGCACACACCGGCGAAAGCCGGGCTACCCGAACAGCCATACTAGTGCAGTGAGCTTGGCGTCCGGCGTCCTTGTCGCCCTGTTGATCATGGTGATACCTGGAGCAATCACCGCCCGCGTAGCACAGCTAACCTGGCCCGTTGCCATTGCAGTCGGCCCCATTGCAGTCGGCCCCGCAGTGACCTACGGCATCGTAGCCCTGGCCGTCGTGCCACTCGGTGCCGTCGGCGTCCCGTGGAACGGCTGGACGGCCCTGCTGGCGTTCGTCATCGTGGTCGCGGTGGTTGCCGGGCTTCGTCGCGCGCTGGGGCGCTACCGGGACACCGCGGCGGAAGCCCTCGCGATCGGCCGCGGCCCGGCCCTGTTCGTTGCCGCGGGCATTCTCGTCGGCGCGACGGCGATTGCAATTTCAGCAATCCTCGGCATGCCGCATTGGCAATCCATTCCGAGCACCTGGGACTCGGTCTGGCACGGCAACACCATCCGTTGGATTCTCGACGTCGGTCAGGCGTCACCGCTGCACATGGGTGAGCTTCGCAATGTCGAGACGCACGCGTTGCTGTACTACCCGTCGACATTCCACGCGCTGGCCGCCGTCTTCTGCCAACTCACCGGCGCCGCCCCGACGACGGCCTACACCCTGCACTCGCTGGCTGCCTCGATCTGGCTGTTCCCCGTCAGCGCGGCGAGTCTGACGTGGGCCATGGTCCGGCCGTACAAGTGCCAGCGCTGGAGCGCCGGTGCCGCCGCCGCGGCGGGGGCGCTGGCGGCGTCGTTCACCGCGGTGCCCTACGTCGAGTTCGACGTTGCCGCCGTTCCCAACCTGGTGGCCTACGGCCTCGCCGGGCCGACGACCGTGCTGGTCATGTCGTGCCTGCGGCACCGCGACCGGATCCCGCTGGCCGTCATCGCGCTGATCGGGGTGTTCTCCACCCACATCACGGGCGGCGTCGTAGTCGTCACCTTCGTCGGCGCCTGGTGGCTGTGCGACACGCTCCGGAATCCGGTGCGCGGCCGGCTCGCCGACTTCGTGACACTGGCGACCGTCGCCGTGCCGTCGCTGCTGCTGTTACTGCCCCAGTTCATCGGGGTGCTGGCGCAGGCCGACATCATCGTCGGGCATGCGTTCGTCACCCACTTGAGCCGGCTGCGGACGCTGTTCAACGCGATCGTGCAGCACACCCGCCACCTCAACGACTACCCGATCCAGAACATCCTGATCGCGCTCGGCGGCGTCGGCGGTCTGATCCTGCTGATCAAGCGGGTCTGGTGGCCGGCCGCGGTCTGGGTGCTGCTGATGGTCGCGATCGTGCATTCGGGTGCGCCGTTCGGTGGCCCGATCGGCGCGCTGATCGGGCCGTACGCCGACCTCTACTACAGCGACCCGCGCCGGTTGTCCGCCGTCGTGACCCTGCTGATCACGCCGTTCGCCGGCATCGCGTTGTTCGCCGTCATCACCTTCGCCGTCGGTTGGATGCAGAAACGTGCGCCCCGGACAGAGCGGTTCTGGGCCGTGGTGACAGTGGCCCTGCTCGTGTTTTCGACGGTCGGCCTGGCGTGGCATTACTTCCCGCGGCACCGCTACCTGATCGGCCAGAAGTACGACCAGATCATGGTCAACGACAAGAACCTGCAGGCCTTTGCCTACCTGGCGACGCTGCCCGGCGCCAAGAACACCTTGATCGGCAACGCCAACACCGACGGCACGTCGTGGATGTACGCGGTCGCCGGCCTGCATCCGCTGTGGACCCACTACGACTATCCGCAGCAACAGGGCCCCGGCTACCACCGCTTCATCTTCTGGGCCTACGCCGACGACGCCGACTCCGATCGGCGGATCGCGGAGGCCGTGCACGCCCTGAACATCAAGTACGTGATCACCAGCTCGACCATCGTCAAGGGGTTCGTCATGCCCGACGGACTAGTGTCGCTGGATAGGTCGAAGTCGTGGGCGAAGATCTACGACAATGGGCGGTCCCGCATCTACGAGTGGCGCGGCGACGCCGCACCGGCGAACAGATAGGAACACTGCAGGCATGACGCTGAAACCAGAAGACGACGACGACAACATCGAGGTCATCGGCGGGGACCTGGCATTGGGCGGGGAACCGGGACCGGACTCCGACCAGGGCGACGAAGGCAAATCGCTGACCGACCTGGTCGAGCAGCCGGCCAAGGTCATGCGCATCGGCACCATGATCAAGCAGCTGCTGGAAGAAGTGCGCTCCGCGCCGCTCGACGAGGCCAGCCGGAACCGCTTGCGCGACATCCACCGGTCGAGCATCCAGGAGCTCGAGGACGGCCTCGCCCCGGAACTGACCGAGGAGCTGGAACGGCTGTCACTGCCGTTCTCCGAGGAGAAGGTGCCGTCGGCCGCCGAGCTGCGCATCGCGCAGGCCCAGCTGGTCGGCTGGCTCGAAGGCCTGTTCCACGGGATCCAGACGGCCCTGTTCGCTCAGCAGATGGCCGCCCGGGCACAGCTCGAGCAGATGCGCCAGGGCGCCCTGCCGCCCGGCGCCGACGCCGGCCGCGGCCCGTTCCAGTCCGGCACCGGCCAGTACCTGTAGACGTGACCGAACCGCACATCTCCACGCAGAACGCGTGGGTCGAATTCCCGATCTTCGACGCGAAGTCCCGTTCGCTCAAAAAGGCCTTCCTGGGCAAGGCCGGCGGCGGGATCAACCGCAACGAGTCGAATGTCGTTGTGATCGAAGCACTTCGGGATATCACCATGTCGCTCAACATGGGCGACCGGGTCGGCCTGGTCGGGCACAACGGCGCCGGCAAGTCGACGCTGCTGCGCCTGCTGTCGGGCATCTACGAACCGACGCGCGGTTCGGCGACCGTCCGCGGCCGCGTGGCCCCGGTCTTCGACCTGGGTGTCGGCATGGACCCGGAGATCTCCGGTTTCGAGAACATCATCATCCGCGGCCTCTTCCTGGGGCAGACCCGCAAGCAGATGCTGGCCAAGGTTGACGAGATCGCCGAGTTCACCGAACTCGGCGAGTACCTCTCGATGCCGCTGCGCACGTACTCCACCGGTATGCGCGTGCGCCTGGCCATGGGTGTGGTCACCAGCATCGACCCCGAAATCCTGCTGCTCGACGAGGGCATCGGCGCGGTGGACGCGGAATTCCTGAAAAAGGCGCGCACCCGGCTGCAAGCCTTGGTGGAACGCTCCGGAATCCTGGTGTTCGCAAGCCATTCCAACGAATTCCTGGCCCGGCTGTGCCAGACCGCGATGTGGGTCGACCACGGCACCATCCGCATGACCGGTGGCATCGAGGACGTCGTGCGCGCCTATGAGGGCGAGGACGCGGCACGGCACGTGCGCGAGGTGCTCGAAGAGAACGAGCGCGAGCGCCAGGCGTGACCGACATGTTGTGCGCGGTGATCGTCACCCACCGGCGGCCGGAGCTGTTGGCGAAATCTCTTGCCGTGGTGTGCTCCCAGACGCGACTGCCCGACCACGTCGTCGTCGTCGACAACGACAACGATCCGGCGGTGCGGGTTCTTGTCGAGTCCCAGCCGGTCGCGACGACGTACCTCGGATCGGCCCGGAACCTCGGCGGCGCAGGCGGTTTCGCCCTGGGCATCCTGCATGCCCTGGCGCTGGGCGCCGAGTGGGTGTGGCTGGCCGACGACGACGGGCGGCCCGCCGACTCGTCGGTGCTGGCGACGCTGTTGGACTGTGCGGCCAAGCACGACCTGGCCGAGGTGTCGCCCATGGTCTGCGACCTGAATGAGCCTGCCCGACTGGCCTTTCCGTTGCGCCGCGGGTTGGTGTGGCGGCGGTATGTGTCGGAGTTGCAGGTCGACAAGGACGCCGGCGTCGACCTCCTGCCCGGGATCGCGTCGTTGTTCAACGGTGCGCTGTTCCGCGCCGCGACACTGGAAGCCGTTGGCGTACCGGATATTCGGCTGTTCGTCCGAGGTGACGAGGTCGAGGTGCACCGTCGGCTGGTCCGCTCCGGTCTGCCGTTCGGCACCTGCCTGAACGCGGTGTATCTGCACCCGCAGGGGTCCGACGAGTTCAAGCCGATCCTCGGCGGGCGCATGCACACGCAGTACCCCGACGATGCCACCAAGCGCTATTTCACCTACCGCAACCGCGGATATCTACAGTCCCAACCGGGCTTGCGGAAGCTGGTCCCCCAGGAGTGGGTGCGGTTCGGGTGGTACTTCCTGATCACCCGGCGTGATCCGGCCGGGCTGCGCGACTGGATGCGGTTGCGCCGCTTGGGACGAGACGAGAAGTTCAGCAGGCCCGGTTCGGGCGGACCCACTACAGGAGGGCAGCGATGACGTTCACCGACGCGGCCGCGCAGTCCAAGACGCTGCGCCGCGCCTGGGCCGACCTGGTGACCGGCTTCGGCAAGCGCGAACTCTGGCTGCACCTGGGCTGGCAGGACATCAAGCAGCGCTACCGGCGCTCGGTGCTCGGTCCCATCTGGATCACCATCGCGACAGGCACCATGGCCGTCGCGCTCGGCGGCCTGTACTCCCAGTTGTTCCATCTGCCACTGGCCGAGCACCTGCCCTACGTGACCCTCGGCCTGATCATCTGGAACCTGATCAACGCGTCCATCCTCGAAGGCGCCGACGTGTTCATCGCCAATGAGGGCCTCATCAAACAACTTCCGACGCCGCTGTCGGTGCACGTCTACCGGTTGGTGTGGCGCCAGGTACTGCTGTTCGCGCACAACATCATCATCTTCGTGATCATCGCGATCATCTTCCCCAAGCCGTGGTCCTGGGCCGACCTGTCGGTGATCCCGGCGCTGGCGCTGATCGTGGCCAACTGCGTCTGGGTCGCATTGTGTTTCGGCATCCTGGCCACGCGGTACCGGGACATCAGCCCGCTGCTCGCGAGCCTGGTTCAGCTGCTGTTCTACATCACCCCGATCATCTGGAACGACCAGACGCTGCGCCTCCAGGGCGCGGGCACCTGGTCGAAAATCATTGAGCTGAACCCACTTCTGCACTACGTGGACATCGTCCGTGCGCCGCTGCTGGGCGAGCCCCAGGAGTTGCGGCACTGGCTCGTGGTGATCACGTTGACGGTGCTGGGCTGGGTCGTCGCCGCGCTGGCGATGCGGCAGTACCGCGCCCGCGTGCCGTACTGGGTGTAGTTCGCCTCCGCACCGATCCGGCGTGCGGATTCGGCTGATGAGGTGTCGCGTACGTCACTGCGCGCGCTTAGCTGGTTGTTTCCACGGATCCGGCCGGTCACCTCAGCGTCACCTCAGGTTCGGTGGCGCGGAGTTCAATTGGGGCGACCGGCTTTCCGCGTTCCAACAGGAGCAACCATGACCATCACCGAAAACCCCACCACCAACGACACCGCGAACGGGCAGGTCATCGAGGCCGAGCTCGTCCAGACCGCCGAGGCTGCCGCCGAAGAAGCCACCAACACCGGCCTCGCCATCCGCGAGGTGCTGAGCGGCGTGCTGGAGCGTCAGCTCGACGCCGGCCACAGCCTCACCCGCCAGCTGGTCAGCGCGACCTCGGCCGCCACCGAAGCGGTCGTCGAGTCGCCGGCCAAGGTGATCTCCTCCATCCGTGACGGCGCCACCCTGCCGGACGCGGTGAGCGAGACCGGTTCCGCCGTTCAGGACGTGCTGGCCGAATCGGGCCGCGACATCCGCAGCGCCGTCGGCGAGTACGTCGGCCGTAATGCGGTGGGCCCCAACGCCATCATCGCCGGTGCGTCGCAGGTGGCCGGCTCGCTGGTGCGCGCCCAGGGCGCCCTGACCGCGACCGCCGTGGACGGCCTGTTCACCGTCGCCGGCACTGCGGCCCAGGGCGTCGAAGACGTGCGTGAGGTCGCCACCCGCGAGTGGAGCGAGCTGCGCACGACCGCCACCTCGGCCCGCGAGGCCATCGAAGCGCAGGTTTCCGCTTCACGCGAGAGCATCCGGGACGCTTTCGACACGACTGCCTGATTACTGCGACGCTCGGGATCGGTCGGAGTACGGGCCGATCCCGAGCACCAGCAGATCCGGGCGGGTGGCTGCGCCCGGCCTCAGCGCCTCACTGCTTCTTACTCACCGCCGGCCTTGGCCGCGCGGTGCGTGCCCTTGCCCGCACCCTTGCCGGCCGAATCGTGCGAACGGCCGCTGCCGCTGCCCGAGTCAGACGCAGAGCTGTCCGCGCCCTTCGCCTTTCCGGCGCCCCGCTTGGGCTTCGTGGCGCCCTTGCGAGTCGACGTCGTCGACGCATCGGCGCCCTTGGCACCGCCCGCGGTCGACGCCTCCGCACCGCCGGCGTCACCGCTCGACGGCTTCGCGCCGGGTGTCGGGTGATCGGGCTTCGTCGCGGGCGCGCTCGGAGCAGCGGCGCCATCGCCATCAGCCGCGGAAGCCGATGACCCCGCGTTGTCGGATGCGGGGGTCTTGGCCGGTGCGGAGTCGACATCGGCACCAGCCGCGGCGGTTGTCGTCGCCCCACTCTCGGCGACCGGCGCCGTCTTGCCGGCTGCGGTCTTGTCAGACGCCGCCTTCTCCGCCGACACCATCGAAACCGCTGCGAGCGACTTCGTCTCGACAGCCGGCTTGGCGGTGGGTGTTGCCGTCGACAACGCGACCATGGTCGGCGCCGGCGACGGGACACTGGCTGCGGCCACAGGCGGCGGAGCCACTGGTTTGATCGCAGTTGCGATGATGCCCAATGCATTTCGCAGCCCTTGCACGATGCCGTTCGGCCCGAGGATGCCTGCGCCGTCACCGTTGTACCCATTGAGCACCGCGCCGGTGATCGCCCCCGGCATGGCAACGATCGCGTTCACGACCGCAGCCAGATTCCTCGCGTTGAGCCCGTTGACGATGTTCTGGAGTCCATCGCCAGTGGCTGTCACGACGTCACTCATCACCGCAAGCAACGGGAATCCAGCCGCCAGGACCCAACCCGCGCCGCTCGGTGAGGTGATGGCTGTGTCGATCACATTGAGCATGTTCTGCACCGGCTTACGGAATGCGGCTTGAACATCGGTGAGGATGCTGGTGGTCAGGATCGGCAGCACGAACGGCGTCAGTACCGCGCTGTACAGCGTCTGCACCGCGCCGGCGACGTGCCCGGCGGCGAGCTGTTGGAATGCCTGCTTCAGGGCCTCCGGCGTCGTGCCCAACTGCTGACCGACCGCAACCAGATAGTCCCGGACAGACCCGCCGACGGCGACGGCACTGGCGATCTGGTTCCGCACCACCTGACCGAGGACGGGGGCCGGGTCTGCGATCACCTCGGTGACGAGACCTTTCGTGTTCTGCAGAGCCTCGGTGATGATCTGCCCCCACTGGGTGATCGGGTTCACCTGCGCCGTGAGTTGGACCGCACTGGCGTGGAATGCCGGCAGGTGCAGGTCTGGCAGAGGCTGATGCGTGACGGGAGAAACGGCGATGACGCCGGCCCCGATCAGCGCAACGCCGGTCGTGAGGCTGGAGCGAACAGCATGTTGCATGGTGCTTTCCCCTGAACAGTTGGTGTGATGTTGACCACAGAACCATAAAGGGATATTGCCAACAATTTGACAGAAATCAGCCGATAGAACGTGTTCCAGTTTCGATAAATGACCAGCTAGAACGCCCATTAGCGTCGCACTTATTAGCAGTTCAGATCAGAATCGAGGCCGGGAACCAGCCGTTAGATGCATTCATAATTGACTGTTTCGTCAGATATTTCAGACGCCAGCTCTGCGTCAGGACAATTGCTGCCAATTGGAAATATTGCACAAGCTACTGGTCGCCCGCAGCGCTCAAGGGTTGCACAGATTCGCTCGCTACGCAGAGGCGGCCCGCAGCGCCGGCAATCCGCGCGGCGCACTCCCACAGTCAGCTCGGCACCGCCGGGCCGGAGCGGGAGCAGTTGCTACACGACAGCCGCTCCTGACGCCCGCTCAGCCGCCGAAGACCGCGCGGACAGCGGCCGGGACTTCTTCACGGAGGTCGAAGCCGCGCTGCCGAAGGTCGCGCTCCCCGACCACACGACGGTGATCGTCGAGGGCGCCGGAACCTATGTCGAGTCCGACGCCCCTGACGAATTCGCCGCTGCGGTCCGCGCTTTCAGCGCCGGCGGGGAACGGCCTTCCGAGTAGCGGCGTTCAGCCGGTTCCACGAGTTGATGACAGCGGCCATGCCGACGACGTGAGCGAGCTCGCGGTCGGTGAACACGGCGGCCGCTTGGGCGTAGACATCGTCGGGAACCGGTCCGTGGCTCAGATCGGTGACGGCCTCGGTGATGGCCAGCGCGGCCCGCTCGCGCTCGGTGAACAGGTCGCCGGCTTCCTCCCACGCCGCGACCAGGGCCAGCCGCTGCTCGGTCTCGCCGAACCGGCGCGCATCGTGGACGTGCATGTCGAGGCAGAAGGCGCAGTGGTTCATTTGTGAGGCACGAATCTTGATGAGCTCGCCGATGGTCGAATCGAGCTCCTTGGACGCGGCGTTGCTGAATGCCATCATCCCGGCGTACAGCTCAGGAGCTGCGTCGTAGATATCGATGCGCTTGGTGTGGGCGGCGGTGGTCGGTGCGTTCAGTGTCTCGGTCATGTCATCCACGTTAGCCATCAAAAACCCGCGAACATGGTTCAATTTCTACGTGGTTTCATGGGCCAATTCTGCGGCGGACGGTGCCGGACTGGACCTGCATCTGGACCTCGGCCAGTCCGTCCAGCCGGGCCGGCGCGGCACTCGCGACCAGCTGATCCAGGCGCTCAGAGACGCGGTCCGGTCGGGCCGGCTACCGGCCGGCACCATGCTGCCGCCCTCCCGATCACTGGCGACCGACCTCGGCTTGGCCCGCAACACCGTCGCGGAGGCCTACGCCGAATTGGTCGCCGAGGGCTGGCTGGGCTCCCGCCAGGGCGCGGGTACGTGGGTCATCGGCTCGCACACCGAATCGGCACCGGCCGCCCAGCGCGCGGGGCCGGGTACGCCCACCCACAACCTCATGCCCGGTTCGGGAAACGTCGCAGCCTTCCCGCGGCAGGCCTGGCTGGCGTCGGCCCGGCGGGCCCTGACCAACGCCCCTACCGAGGCGCTGCGTACGAGCGACGCCCGCGGCCGGCAGGAACTGCGCGCTGCACTGGCCACGTATCTGGCGCGAGCCCGCGGCGTGCGCACCACGGCGGAATCGATCGTCATCTGCGCCGGGACCCGGCACGCCGTCGAGTTGCTGTCGAAAGTGTTCGCGCCGGGCACCATCGCGGTCGAGAACTACGGGCTGTTCCTGTTCCGGGACGCCATCGCCGGTAACGGGGCCGGCACCGTGCCGATCCGGATCGATGACCACGGCGCCGTCGTCGACGACCTCGAAAAGACCAGCGCCGCAGCGGTTCTTCTCACGCCGGCGCATCACTTTCCGCACGGCGTACCACTGCATCCCACCCGACGCACGCGCGCCCTCGATTGGGCCATCCGCACGAAAAGCTATGTCCTGGAGGATGACTACGACGGCGAGTTCCGCTACGACCGGCAACCAATCGGCTCGATGCAGGGCCTGGATCCCGATCGGGTTGCCTATCTCGGCTCGGCCAGCAAGAGCCTGGCACCGGTGCTGCGGCTGGGCTGGATGGTGTTGCCCGACAACCTGATCGACCCCGTACTGACGGCGGCGGGCGGGCAGCAGTTCTACGTCAACGCCATCGACCAGCTGACCATGGCCGACTTCATCGAATCCGGCCAGTACGACAAGCACATTCGCCGCATGCGGAACAGCTACCGGCGCCGGCGTGACGCGCTCGCGGCGAAACTGTCGGGTCTGGATGTCGAGATCAGCGGACTGTCCGCCGGACTGCACGCCCTGATCCGACTGCCCGACGGCACCGAACATGAGGTCATGCGGCGCGCGGCCGACGCCGGCATCGCGTTGTCGGGGTTGGCGCTGCTGCGTCATCCCGACGCGGCGGACACCCCACCCCAGGACGGCGTGGTGGTGAGTTTCGGCACGCCGGCCGATCACGAGTTCACCGCGGCGCTCGACGCGCTGCATGACGTGTTGAAGGCGGTCAGCCGCTGAGCGCCGCCAGCTCCGCCTTCAGATTGGTCCGCGCCGCGTCCTCCCACAGCCGCCGCCCCGCATCGGTGCGGTACAGCGACGGCCCGGCGAGCATCGCCGCGATCATCCGGCCGCGCCACAGACCGAAATCCGCGTCGCTGACATGGCCGTACTCGGCCCGCACCCGCGCGGTGTTGTGCTGATAGTCGGCCGGCGGCACCGCCAGCACCGCCAGGTCAGCGTCGGACAGCACCTGGCCGTTGTGATCGTCGGCTGCGGGATCGTGGGCGATGGTCACGCGCACCAGGCGGCCCACCTCCGCCACGAATTCCGGGTCCACACCCAGATCGGCGAGGTCCGACTCCGCCAACAGGGCGCTGTTCTCCTCGTCGTCGGACTGCCCCGCGTACACCGCGTCGTGGTACCAGGCCGCCAGGCGGACCGCGTCAGGATCGTCGGCGAACTCCTCCAGGGCGTCCACCCCGGACAGGATGCCGCGCAGGTGACTGAGATCGTGGTAACTGCGGTGCGGCTCGGCCCACCGGCCGAGCAGCGACGCCCCGACGTCGTCGACACGAGGCGACGACGAATGCCGCGCCAACAGGGTGTGCCATGCCTGAAGCAAATCGGTCACGTGTCCATGGTGCACGTAAGCTGCCCGGGTGGCCGAGCCAGTGGACATCCCCGCCGAACACCATGCAGAACACAGCGCCGAGAAAGCCGTCGAGGCGTCGCTGGGACTGGTGACGCAGGCGTGGCGGTTCATCGTGACGGGCGGCCTGTCCGCGGTGGTCGATTATGGCCTGTACGTGCTGCTCAGCTTCGTTTTCGTGGCCAACGGCATGCCGGACGCGCGGGCCACACTCATCGCCAAGACGCTCAGCTTCATCGCAGGCACCACGACGGCCTACCTGATCAACCGGCGGTGGACCTTCCAGGCCGAACCGAGCCGGGCGCGCTTCGTCGCGGTTGTGATCTTGTACGCCGTCACCTTCGGACTGCAGGTCGGCATCAATCAGCTGTTCTATCTGCAATTTGCGGGCGAATCCTGGCGGCGGCCGGTGGCCTTTGTCATCGCCCAGGGCACGGCGACAGTGATCAACTTCGTGGTGCAGCGAGCCGTGATTTTCCGGTTGAAGTGACGTTGGCCGGTACCCTTTGACCGTTATGTCTACCCAGCCTGACGTCACGCTGCCCCTGACGCGCCGCGCCCTCACGGGATTCGGCCGCACGGCACCGTCCGTGACAAACGTGCTGTCCACACCCGATGTCTCAGTGATCGCCGAGGCGGTCAAGCGGGTCGCGGACGCAAACTCTTCCAGCCCCGCCCACCTGCGCCGGGGCATCCTCGGCCGCGGTCTCGGCCGGTCGTACGGCGACCAGGCGTGCAACGGCGGCGGCATCGTCGTCGATATGACGGCGCTGAACCGGATCCATTCGATCAGCTCCGAGACCGCCATCGCCGACGTCGACGCCGGGGTCAGCCTCGATCAGCTGATGAAGGCCGCGCTGCCGTTCGGGCTGTGGGTGCCGGTGCTGCCGGGCACCCGACAGGTCACCGTCGGCGGTGCGATCGCCTCCGACATCCACGGCAAGAACCACCACAGCGCGGGCAGCTTCGGCAATCACGTGCTGTCGCTGGACCTGCTGATGGCCGACGGTGAGGTGCACACCATCACCCCCGACGGCTCGGACAGCGAGCTGTTCTGGGCGACCGTGGCCGGCAACGGGCTCACGGGCATCGTGATCCGGGCGCGCATCAAGATGACGCGCACCGAGAGCGCCTACTTCATCGCCGACGGCATCGCCACGCACGATCTGGAAGAAACCGTCGCGGTGCACCAGGACGGCAGCGAGGACAACTACACGTACTCGAGCGCCTGGTTCGACCTGATCAGCCCGGAACCCAAGCTCGGCCGCGCCGCGGTGAGCCGGGGCAGCCTCGCCAAGGTGGATCAGCTGCCCGCCAAGCTGGCCAAGGATCCACTCAAGTTCACCGCGCCGCAGCTGCCGGCGATCCCGAACCTGTTCCCGGTCAGCTTCATGAACAAGCTCTCGCTCTCCATGATCGGCGAGGCGTTCTACCGGATGAGCGGCAACTACCAGGGCAAGATCGTCAACCTGACGCAGTTCTACCACATGCTCGACATCACCTCGGGTTGGCAATATGCCTATGGCCCAGCGGGTTTCGCCCAGCATCAGTTCCTGGTTCCCCCGGATGCGCTCGAAGAGTTCAAGGGCATCATCCGCTGGATGCACACGCAGAAGCAGTACTCGGCGCTGAACGTCTTCAAGCTGTTCGGCCCGGGCAACAAGGCGCCGCTGAGCTTTCCGATGCAGGGCTGGAACGTCGCCCTGGACTTCCCGAACCGGCCCGGCGTCAACGAGTTCCTCAACGAACTCGACAAGCGCGCAATGGAATTCGGCGGCCGCGTCTACACCGCCAAGGACTCGCGTGTCAGCGCCGAGAGCTTCCACAAGATGTACCCGCGGATCGACGAGTGGATCGCCACCCGCCGCAAAGCCGACCCGAACGGCGTGTTCGCCTCCGACATGGCCCGTCGGCTCGAGCTCCTCTGAATCTTGAAAAGGAAACCCATGATTGACGCAACCGGCAACCCGCAGACCATTCTGCTGTTCGGCGGCACCTCGGAGATCGGCCTGGCCATCGTCGAGCGCTACCTCAAGAACGCCAAAGCTCGGGTGATCCTCGCCGACCTGCCGAATGCCCCGAAGCGGGACGCCGCCATCGCCCAGATCGAGGCGGCCGGCGCCAAGGAGGTCGTGTACGTCGATTTCGACGCACTGGACACCAAGTCGCACCCGGCGATCATCGAATCTGCTTGGGAGCAGGGCGATGTCGACGTCGCCATCGTCGCATTCGGCATCCTCGGCGACGCCGAAGAACTGTGGCAGAACCAGTCCAAGGCCGTGTTGACCGCCCAGATCAACTACACCGCAGCCGTTTCCGTCGGTGTGCTGGTCGGCGACAAGATGAAGGCGCAGGGCTTCGGGCAGATCATCGCCATGTCGTCGGTCGCCGGCGAACGGGTCCGTCGCTCCAACTTCGTGTACGGCTCGACCAAGGCCGGGCTCGACGGCTTCTACCTGGGCCTCGGAGAGGCGTTGCGGGAGTTCGGGGTTCGGGTTCTGGTCATCCGTCCCGGCCAGGTGCGCACCACCACGACGCTGGAGCACTGGAAGGCCACCGGCGCCAAGGAGGCGCCGTTCACGGTCGACAAGGAAGACGTCGCCAACCAGGCCGTCGTCGCCGCCGCCAAGGGTAAGGAGCTCATCTGGGCACCTAACCCGGTGCGCTACCTGATGGCCGTCATCCGGCACATCCCGCGGTCGGTCTTCCGCAAACTCCCGCTCTGATGCGCAGCGCGCTGGCCGCGAGCGCCAGGGTGAGCGGCCAGATGCTGGCCGCCATGGCACTGGCGGTGATCATCGCGGTCGTTGCGCTGCAAGCGATTGCGCGCGTGCAGTGGCCGGCGTTCAACTCGTCGAACCAGTTGCATGCCCTGACCACCGCCGGCCAGTGCGCCGTGCTGATCGGGTTGCTGCTCGCGGGGTGGGCGTGGCGCCGCGGCTGGCGCAAGAGCGCCAAAGTGGCTGCCACGTCGCTCCTGGCGGCGTTCTCGGTCGTCACCCTCGGCATGCCGTTGGGTGCGACCAAGCTGTACCTGTTCGGCATCTCGGTCGACCAGCAGTTCCGCACCGAGTACCTGACGCGCCTCGCGGATACCGCTGTGCCGCACGACATGACGTATCTGGGGCTGCCGCCGTACTACCCGTCGGGCTGGTTCTGGCTAGGCGGTCGAGCGGCCGCGCTGACCGGCACGCCGGCGTGGGAGATGTTCAAGCCGTGGGCGGTCATCACGATCACCGCCGCGATCGTGGCCGCATTCGTGTTGTGGGCGGCCATGATTCGCTTCGAGTACGCACTGGCGGTGACCACGGCGACGGCCGCCGTCACACTCGCGTACTCGTCCACCGAGCCGTATTCCGCGGTCCTCGTCGTGCTGCTGCCGCCGGTGTTCGTGCTGGCGTGGTCCGGATTGAAAGCCACTGGCCGCGGGTGGGCCGCTGTGATCGGTACCGGGATTTTCCTCGGCATCGCCGCACTCTTCTACACGTTGTTGTTCGGCTACGCGGCCTTCACCCTCGCACTCATGGCGCTGCTGCTGGCCGTGTCCCGGCGCCAAATCCAGCCGCTGATCCGAGTTGCTGTCATCGCCGCCATCTCCGGCGTCATCGCGGCGATTCACTGGGCGCCGTACTACCTGGCCGTGCTCAACGGCCACCCCGCCGACAAGGGCACCGCGCAGCACTACCTGCCGATGTCCGGCGCGCAGCTCACCTTCCCGATGCTCGACGCCACCCTGCTCGGCGTCATGTGCCTCGCCGGCACGCTGTGGCTGGTGGTCAAGGGCCGCAGCTCGACCCGCGCGGCCGCCCTCGGGATGGCCGTCATCGCGGTGTACGCGTGGTCGCTGCTGTCGATGCTGGCCACCCTGGCCCGCACGACACTGCTGTCGTTCCGGCTGCAGCCCACCCTGCTGGTGCTGCTCGTCGCGGCCGGCACGTTCGGCTTCCTGGAAGCCGCCCGCGGGCTGGCGAACCGGTACGCGCAGCCGACCACCAACCGGATCATCGCGGTGGCCGCTGTCATCGGTGCGATCGGCGCCGTGTCGTTCAGCCAGGCGATCCCGGACATCCTGCGGCCCGACATCGCCGTCGCCTACACCGACACCGACGGCCACGGCCAGCGCGCCGACCGTCGTCCACCCGGCTCGGAGCGCTTCTACCAGGAGATCGACCGGAAGATCACCGCGGCGACGGGCAAGCCCCGCAACGAGACCGTCGTGATGACCGCGGACTACAGCTTCCTGTCCTACTACCCCTACTACGGATTCCAGGGGCTCACGTCGCACTACGCGAACCCGCTGGCGCAGTTCAAGGAACGCTCCGGCGCCATCGAGAGCTGGGCAACCATGACCAGCCCCGACGACTTCGCCAAGGCCCTCGACATGCTGCCCTGGCCGGCTCCGACGGTGTTCCTGATGCGCCACGGCGGCACCGGCACCTACACGCTGCGGCTGGCCGAGGACGTCTACCCCAACCAGCCCAACGTGCGCCGCTACCAGGTGGCACTCGACGAGCGGCTGTTCGACAGCAAGCACTGGCAGGTCACAGATATCGGCCCGTTCGTGCTGGCCATCCGTAGCGGCCACTAACATCTAGCCCCGTGGCCGGGGAACCTGAGGTAGAGCGCAATCACCGCACAGCGCGGTGGATCGCGATCGTCGCCGGACTGCTCGGCGCGTTCCTGGCGATGGCGACGCCGCTGCTACCGGTCACCCAGACCACTGCACAGCTGAACTGGCCGCAGGCGGGCGTCCTCAAGAGCGTCGACGCGCCGCTGATCGGCTACGTGGCCACCGACCTCGACATCACCATCCCGTGCTCGGCGGCAGCCGGGCTCACCGGTCCCGCCACGGTGCTGATGTCCACGGTGCCCAAGCAGGCACCCAAGGCCGTCGACCGCGGTCTGCTGATCGAGCGCGTCGGCGGCGACCTGCTGGTGATCGTGCGCAACACCCCGGTCGTCAGCGCGCCGCTGACGCAGGTGCTCAGCCCCGCGTGCAAGGAGCTGAAGTTCACCGCGCACGCCGACAAGGTCACCGGCGAGATCGTCGGCCTGGTGCAGGGCCCGAAGGACAAGAACCCGGGCAAGCCGGTGCGCGGCGAGCTCAGCGGCTATGACTTCCGCCCGCAGATCGTCGGCGTCTTCACCGACCTGTCCGGCGCGGCTCCGCCAGGGCTGGCGTTCTCGGCGACCATCGATTCGCGCTACAGCACGTCCCCGACCCTGTTGAAGATGCTCGCGATGATCTTCGGCGTGGTGCTGACCGTCGTCGCACTGGGCGCCCTCCACGTGCTGGACCGTGCCGACGGCGTCCCGCACAAGCGGTTCCTGCCGTCGCGCTGGTGGTCGGTGAAGCCACTGGACGGTGTCGTGATCACGACGCTGGTCTGGTGGCACTTCGTGGGTGCCAACACCTCCGACGATGGCTACATCCTCACCATGGCCCGGGTCTCCGAGCACGCCGGCTACATGGCCAATTACTACCGCTGGTTCGGCACTCCCGAGGCGCCGTTCGGCTGGTACTACGACCTGCTGGCGCTCTGGGCGCACGTCTCCACGTCGAGCGTCTGGATGCGCCTGCCCACGCTCCTGATGGCCCTGGCGTGCTGGTGGGTGATCAGCCGTGAAGTGCTCCCCCGGCTCGGCCAGGCCGTCAAGAACAGCCGCGCCGCCGCCTGGACCGCCGCGGGCATGTTCCTGGCGTTCTGGCTGCCGCTGAACAACGGCATCCGGCCGGAACCCATCATCGCGCTCGGCATCCTGCTGACCTGGTGCTCGGTGGAACGCGGAGTGGCGACCAGCCGGCTGTTGCCGGTGGCCATCGCAATCATCATCGGAGCCCTGACGTTGTTCTCGGGCCCGACCGGTATCGCCGCGATCGGCGCCCTGCTGGTCGCCGTCGGTCCGCTGAAAACGATTGTGGCGCGGCATACTTCGCGCTTCGGTTATCTGGCTCTCCTGGCGCCGATCCTCGCCGCGGGCACGGTGACTGCCATCCTGATCTTCCGCGACCAGACGCTGGCCGCCGCGCTCGACGCCAGCTCGTTCAAGACCACCGTCGGCCCCGCGCTGAGCTGGTTCGACGAACACATCCGCTACGAGCGGCTGTTCACGACCAGCCCCGACGGTTCGGTGGCCCGCCGGTTCGCGGTGCTGACGCTGCTGCTGGCACTGGCCGTCTCGCTGGCAATGTCGTTGCGCAAGGGGCGAATTCCGGGCACTGCCGCCGGGCCGGCCCGCCGCATCGTCGGCATCACGATCATCTCGTTCCTGGCCATGATGTTCACGCCCACCAAGTGGACGCACCACTTCGGGGTGTTCGCCGGGCTGGCCGGTTCGCTGGGCGCACTGGCCGCCATCGCGGTCGGCACCGTCGCGATGCGCTCGCGCCGCAACCGGGCGATGTTCGCCGCGACCGTGCTGTTCGTGATGGCGCTGTCGTTCGCCACCGTGAACGGCTGGTGGTACGTGTCCAACTTCGGTGTGCCGTGGTCGAATCAGTTCCCCGAGTGGCACTTCGGCTTCACCACGTTCCTGTTCGGCCTGTCGTTCCTGACCCTGCTGTGGGCGGCGTGGCTGCATTTCTACGACCACGACCCCGAGCGGCCCGTCAGCCGCCGGATTCCCCAGGCGCCGTTGGCAATTGCGTCGTGGATCATCGTGCTGTTCGAAGTGCTGTCGCTGACCCTCGGGATGACGCAGCAGTGGCCGGCCTGGTCCGTCGGCCGCTCGAACCTGCAGGCGCTGACCGGCAAGACCTGCGGCCTGGCGGACGACGTCATGGTCGAGCAGGACACCAACGCCGGCAAGCTCGTCCCCCAGTCCGGGACGGTCGGTGACGCCCTCGGTGCCGGCAGCGCAGAAGGCTTCACCCCCAACGGAATTCCCGCCGACGTCTCCGCGGACCCCGTCATGGAACCGCCCGGTGGCACCAACTTCGCCGACAGCGACGGTGGCCCGATCAGCGGCGCCGAGCCGGGCACCGAAGGCGGCACCACCGCCGGGATGGGCGTCAACGGCTCGCGGGCCAAGCTCCCGTACAACTTGGACCCGGCCACCACCCCCGTGCTGGGCAGCTGGCGCCCCGGCGTGCAAATTCCGGCGCGGATGCGCTCGGGCTGGTACCGGCTACCCCAGCGCGACCAGGCCGGACCGCTGCTCGTCGTCGCCGCCGCGGGCCGATTCAACCAGGGCGAGGTTCGCGTCGAATACGCCAACGATGCCCAGGCCGCGGCCGGCAAGATCGCCGGGGCCGTCGGCTTCGCCGACGTCGGTGCCGCACCCGCCTGGCGCAACCTGCGCGCCCCGATGGCCGCGATCCCGCCCGACGCCACCCTGATCCGCATCGTCGCGACCGACGACGACCTCGCGCCGCAGCATTGGATCGCCCTGACCCCGCCGCGCATCCCGAAGCTGCGCACCCTGCAGGACGTCGTCGGCTCCAAGGATCCGGTGATGCTGGACTGGCTCGTCGGCCTGGCGTTCCCATGCCAGCGCCCGTTCGGCCACGACAACGGCGTCACCGAGGTGCCCAAGTGGCGCATCCTGCCGGACCGCTTCGGCGCCGAGGCCAACTCGCCCGTCATGGACTACCTCGGCGGCGGGCCGCTGGGCATCACCGAGCTGCTGTTCAAGGCCACCCCGGTGCCGACGTATCTGAAGGACGACTGGTTCCGCGACTGGGGCTCACTGCAGCAGTTCACGCAGTACTACCCCGATGCCCAACCGGCCCAGATCGACCTCGGGAAAGCCACGCGCAGTGGCTGGTGGGCGCCTGCGCCGCTGCGGCATTCCTGACCGCTACTGCTCATATACCGAGGATCAGGGCCAGGGATTTCTCTATCTGTCCCATCGTTGGTGCCGCGAGCACCCCGAGCCGACGTACCAGCCGACCCCGGGCGATGCCACGGACGGCGCGGCAGACGGCGACGCTGTCCACCTCGACGCCCTCGCCCGGCCGGATTGTGGGCCGCAGAGGTGTGGCGATTCGCGAGCTGGAGACGGGAACCACCACGACAAGTTCGGTGGGTTCACCGGTGAGCAGATCATCAACAGACAGCACAACGGCGGGCCGGTGTTTCGTCGGTTCTCCGGCCCGACCGGCACCGAGTGCGACCAGCCATAAGTCACCGCGGCGTGGCTCAGCCGAGGTCATCGGTGTCCGTCTGGCCCCAGTCCTGGTCCTCTTCGATGACGGCTTCGTTGGTCGCCTCGGCCACGGTGGCAGCCCGCTCCGCTGCAAACGCATCCTCGCGTTCTGCGCGGTTGGCCCATTCGTCGAGCAACGCGACAACGGAAATACCGTGGTCGCGAGCTCGTGCGTTGAGGCGGTCACGGGTCGCGACCGGGACCCGGATTGTCGTCGTCGGTGTCGCCATAGATATAGATGTTATTTGTAGACAAGAGTATCTACAACCAAGATGGTTCCTTCGACTCCGACACAGTCAAATGCGAAGCACCGCTTCGGTTCCAACCATCACATTCCGGCTTACCAACCTCGACATTCCGTAGCAGTGGCCCAGGCCACATATAACTGTCGCCTAGTCTTGAGCCTCGTGCCTGCCAGGACTGCCCGTCTCGTCGCGATCATCGCGGGCCTTGCCGGTCTGCTGCTCTGCGCGCTGACCCCACTGCTGCCCGTCAAGCAGACGACCGCGACCATCTTGTGGCCACAGGCCCCAAATGCCAGCGGAAACGTCTCTGACCTCACCGCCCCGCTGGTGTCCGGTGCACCGCTTGCGCTGGATGTCTCCATCCCGTGCGCGGCCATCGCCACCCTTCCCGCCGAGGGTGGTCTGGTCTTCTCGACGATCCCGCCCGACGGCATCGACGCCAGCCGCAACGGCCTGTTCGTCCGCGCCAACGCCACCGACGTCGTCGTCGCGTTCCGGGACACCGTGGCCGCGGTCGCCAAGCGGTCCGACATCGGGAAGTGCAGCAATCTGCACCTCTGGGCGACCAACGGCGGCGTCGGCGCCGACTTCATCGGCCTGCCCGGCGCCTCCGGCACCGGCAGCGTCGAGAAGAAGCCTCAGGTGGCCGGCATCTTCACCGGTCTCAAGGTGCCGGCGCAGCCCGGCCTGTCCGCGCGCGTAGACGTCGACACCCGGTTCATCGTGGTCCCGACGTTCGTCAAGTCGGCCGCCATGGCGCTCGGTGTGCTGCTGACGCTGGTCTCGATCGTCGCGCTGGCACTGCTGGACCGCCTGGACGGCCGCCGCGTGCACGACGGCTGGCAGCGCTTCTGGAAGGTCGGCCGCTGGCACTGGCTCGCCGACATCGCGGTGTTCCTCGGCCTCGCCGGCTGGCACCTGATCGGCGCGATCTCATCCGATGACGGCTACAACCTGACCATCGCGCGGGTCTCCGGCCAGGCCGGTTACGTCGCCAACTACTTCCGCTACTTCGGTGCCTCCGAGGCGCCGTTCGACTGGTACCAGTCGGTGCTCGCACACATGGCGACCGTCAGCACCGCGGGCGTGTGGATGCGACTGCCCGCGCTGCTGGCCGGCATCGCGACCTGGACATTGCTGTCGCGCTGGGTGCTGCCGCGACTCGGCCCCGGCGCCCGCGGGGTGTCGGCGAACGCGATCGCGATCTGGACCGCGGCCGCGGTATTCCTGGCGGCCTGGTACCCGTTCAACAACGGCCTGCGCCCCGAGCCGCTGATCGCCTTCGGCGTGATCGCGACCTGGGTGCTCATCGAATACGCCATCGCCACCCGGCGCCTGGCGCCCGCGGCCGTCGCGATCATCGTGGCGGCGTTCACCGCGACGACGGCGCCGCAGGGCCTGATCGCGCTGGCCCCGCTGCTCGTCGGCGCCCGTGCGCTGGTCCGCACGATCCGCAGCCGCCGGGCCGGAACGGGTCTGCTGGCCCCGATCGCCACGCTGGCCGCATCGGCGTCGCTGATCCTGACAGTGATCTTCCGGAACCAGACCCTGGCGACCGTCGCCGAATCGGCGCGCATCAAGTACACCGTCGGCCCGACCATCTCCTGGTACCAGGAATTCCTGCGCTACTACTTCCTCACCGTCGAGGACAGCGTCGACAGCTCCATGACCCGCCGGTTCTCGGTGCTGATCCTGCTGCTGTGCCTCTTCGCCACCCTGGCGCTGCTGCTGCGCAAGGGCCGCGTCCCCGGCCTGGCCAGCGGTCCGGTGTGGCGTCTGCTCGGCAGCACCATGCTCGGCCTGCTGCTCCTGCACTTCACGCCGACCAAGTGGGCCGTGCAGTTCGGTGCGTTCGCCGGATTGTCGGGGGCGTTCGGCGCGGTCATCGCGTTCGCGTTCGCGACGGTCGGACTGCACAGCCGGCGGAACCTGGCGCTGTACGTAACGGCACTGCTGTTCGTGCTGGCCTGGGCGACGTCCGGGATCAACGGCTGGTTCTACGTCGGCAACTACGGCGTGCCGTGGTTCGATCGTCAGCCCGTGCTGGCCGGTCACCCCGTCACGTCGATGTTCCTGGTGCTCGCGATCATCTCGGCGCTGCTCGCCGGCTGGCTGCACTTCCGCATCGACTACGCCGGCCACACCGAGGTCGCCGAGACGCGCCGCAACCGCGCGCTGGCATCGACGCCGCTGCTGATCGTCGCAGTGATCATGGTCGTGCTCGAGGTCGGTTCGATGGCCAAGGGCTTCGTGCAGCGCTACCCGCAGTACACGACGGCCCGCGCCAACCTGGACGCGCTCGGATTGTCCGACAAGAGCTGCGCCATGGCCAACGACGTGCTGGTCGAAGCCGACACCAACGCCGGCACGCTGCAGCCCGTGCCCGGCCAGACCTGGGGCAAGTACGGACCGCTGGGCGGCGAGAACCCCGTCGGCTTCACCCCGAACGGCGTCAGTGACTCGCTCGCCCCGCCGCACCCGGTGGTCGCGAACCCCGGCACCGTCAACTCCGACGGGTCGCCCAACAAACCCAACGTCGGCGTCGCCTTCGCAGCCGGCACCGGCGGCGGCTACGGCCCGACGGGCGTCAACGGCTCCAATGTGTTCCTGCCGTTCGGTCTGGACCCCGCCCGCACCCCGGTGATGGGCAGCTTCAAGGAGAACGGCGTCGCCGCCAAGGCCACCTCGGCCTGGTACCAGCTGCCGCCGCGCAGTGCCGACCGGCCTCTCGTCACCGTCGCCGCCGCCGGCGCCATCTGGTACTACGACGAGGAGCACGAGTTCCACTACGGCCAGTCGCTCAAGCTGCAGTGGGGTGTGCACCGGCCGGACGGCAGCTACCAGGCCCTCGCCGAGGTTCAGCCCATCGACACCTTCGCTCAATACGCCTGGCGCAACCTGCGGTTCCCGCTCGCCTGGGCGCCGCCGGAGGCCAACGTCGCCCGCATCGTCGCCGACGATCCCAACCTGTCGGAAGACCAGTGGTTCGGGTTCACGCCGCCGCGGGTCCCGACGCTGCAGAGCGCGCAGCAGTTCCTCGGGACGCAGACGCCGATCCTGATGGACATCGCCACCGCCGCGAACTTCCCGTGCCAGCGCCCGTTCTCCGAGCATCTGGGTGTGGCGGAGCTGCCGCAGTACCGCATCCTGCCCAACACCAAGCAGGTCGTGGTGTCGTCGAACATGTGGCAGTCCGCGCAGAAGGGTGGCCCGTTCCTGTTCATCCAGGCCCTGCTGCGGACGTCGACCATCCCGACGTACCTGCGCAACGACTGGTACCGAGATTGGGGCTCCATCGAGCGGTACGACCCGGTGGTGCCGCCGTCCGTGGCCCCGCCTGCAGCGATTGACCAAGGCACCATGACCGTCAACGGCTGGAGCCGCCGCGGCCCGATCCGGGCCCTGCCATGACCGGGACGGGAATGAACGCACAGCAAGTCAAGGTCACCCGATGGGTGGCGATCGTCGCGGGCCTGATCGGCTTCGTGCTGTCGGCGCTGACGCCGCTGCTGCCCGTGGTGCAGACGACCGCGCAGCTGAACTGGCCGCAGCAGGGTCAGTTCGGCAACGTGACCGCGCCGCTGATCTCGCAGACGCCGGTGACGATGACGGCGACGATCCCGTGCGACGTGCTGCGGACGCTGCCGCCGTCGGGCGGGCTGGTGTTCGGCACGGTACCCAAGGACGGCAAGCAGGCCGCGCTCAACGGCTTGCTGGTCAACGTGTCCAGCAGCCGCGTCGACATCACCGATCGCAATGTGGTGATCGCCAGCGTGCCGCGGCTGAAAGCCATTGGTAATCCAGGTTGTTCGCGCATCGAGATCATCTCCGACAAGAACGGGACGTTCGCGACGTTCGTCGGCCTGACCGGTACCGACGGCAAGGAACTGCGCACCGGGTTCGCCGACCCGAACCTGCGGCCCACCGTCGTCGGTATCTTCACCGACCTGAAGGGCGCTGCACCGCAGGGGCTTTCGGTGTCCGCAACGATCGACACCCGGTTCATCAACCGGCCGACCATCATCAAGTACACCGCCATGTTCGGCGGTATCGCGGCGACCATCGTTGCGCTGCTGGCCCTTTGGCGGCTGGACCGGCTCGACGGGCGCCGCATGCAGCGCCTGATCCCCAGCCGTTGGCGGACCTTCAACATCGTCGACGGCGTCGTGGTCGGCGGGTTCCTGCTGTGGCATGTGTTGGGCGCCGGGTCATCTGACGACGGCTACATCCTGCAGATGGCGCGCGTCGCGCCGCACGCGCAGTACATGATCAACTACTTCCGCTGGTTCGGCAGCCCCGAGGACCCGTTCGGCTGGTACTACAACGTGCTGGCCCTGATGACGCACGTCAGCGACGCCAGCATCTGGATTCGCCTGCCGGACTTGATCTGTGCGCTGATCTGCTGGCTGCTGCTGTCGCGCGAAGTGCTCCCCCGGCTCGGGCCCGCGGTGGCGGGCAGCAAGGCCGCCATGTGGGCCGCGGGCCTGGTCCTGATGGCCGCGTGGATGCCGTTCGACAACGGCCTGCGTCCCGAGGGCCAGATCGCCACCGGCGCCCTGATCACCTATGTCCTCATCGAACGCGCCATCGGCACCAGCCGGCTGACCCCGGCCGCCCTGGCCATCATCAGCGCGGCGTTCACCCTGGGCATCCAGCCGACGGGCCTGATCGCCGTGGCGGCCCTGCTCGCCGGTGGCCGCCCGATCCTGCGCATCCTCGTGAAGCGGCGCCGCGAGGTCGGCACCTGGCCGCTGATCATGCCGCTGCTCGCCGCCGGCTTCGTGATCCTGACCGTGGTGTTCGTCAACCAGACCGCGGCAGGGGTGTTGGAGGCCACCAGGATTCGCACCGCGATCGGCCCGAGCCAGGCCTGGTACACCGAGAATCTGCGGTACTACTACCTGTTCCTGCCGACGGTCGACGGCTCGATGACCCGGCGCTTCGGCTTCCTGCTGACCGCGCTGAGCCTCTTCACATCGATGTTCATGATCCTCCGGCGCAAGCGGGTTCCCGGCATCGCGCGCGGCCCGGTGTGGCGCCTGATGGGCATCATCTTCGCCACCATGTTCTGCCTGATGTTCACCCCGACCAAGTGGGTGCACCACTTCGGCCTGTTCGCGGCCGTGGGCGCCGCGATGGCCGCGGTGGCCACCGTGCTGGTGTCGCGTTCGGTACTGAAGTCGGCGCGCAACCGCATGGCCGTCACCTCGGCGGTGCTGTTCCTGCTGGCGCTGGTCTCGGCCACCACCAACGGCTGGTGGTACGTGTCGAGCTATGGCGTGCCGTTCAACAACGACATGGTCGCCGTCGGCGGAATCAAGCTCAGCACGATCTTCTTGGTGCTGTTCGTCATCACCGCGGTGTGGGCGTTCTGGCTGCACTTCAACAGTGACCGCCCAGAGGGCCGGCTCACCCGGCTGGTCACTGCGGCACCCATTCCGCTGGCCGCCGCGTTCATGGTCGTGGTGTGTGTGGCGTCGATGGCCATCGGCGCGGTGCGCGAATACCCGACGTACTCGAACCTGGCGAGCAACCTGCGGGCATTGAAGGGCGGCTGCGGGCTGGCCGACAACGTGCTGGTGGAGCCCGACTCGAACGCCGGGTTCCTGACGCCGCAGGCCGGCGACTACGGGCCGCTGGGCGCGTTGGGCGGCGTGGGTCCCGTTGGCTTCACTCCCAATGGCGTGCCGAATCGCATTGTGGCCGAAGCAATTCGACTCGACTTCCCGGTGTCGGGTACCGACGCCGACTGGGATGCCGCAGTCAAGCTGACGACCCCGGGCATCAACGGGTCGACGGTGCCGCTGCCCTACGGTTTGGACCCCGCGCGGGTACCGGTCGCCGGGACGTACACCACCGGCCCGCACTCGCAGGCCAAGCTGACGTCGGCCTGGTACGGCCTGCCCGCCGCTGATGCCGCGCATCCGCTGGTCGTCGTCACCGCCGCCGGCACCATCACCGGGAACAGCTCGCTGAAGGGCCGCACCGAGGGGCAGACTGTCGAGCTGGAGTACGGCCGCACCGGCCCCGACGGCCGCCCCGTGCCGGGCGGGCGGGTCGTGCCCTACGACATCGGCCCGACGCCGTCGTGGCGCAACCTGCGCTTCGACCGTCGCCAGATTCCGGCCGACGCCACGTACGTTCGCGTTGTGGCAGTGAACCTTTCGCTCAATGAGGGCGACTGGATCGCCGTCACCCCGCCGCGGGTTCCCGAACTCAAGACCGTCGAGCAGTTCATCGGCAAGACCCAGCCGGTGTTGATGGACTGGGCCGTCGGCCTGGCGTTCCCGTGCCAGCAGCCGATGTTGGTGCGCAACGGCGTGACCGAGGTGCCGAAGTTCCGCATCACCCCGGACTACACCGCCAAGAAGCAGGACACCGATACCTGGCAGGACGGCATCAACGGCGGCCTGCTGGGCATCACCGACGTACTGCTGAAAGCCCACGTGATGTCGACGTACCTGTCCGACGACTGGGGCCGGGACTGGGGCTCGCTGCGCGCGTTCACGACGGTCGTCGACGCGACGACGGCCGAGCTGGACCTGGGCACCGCGGTCCACAGCGGACTGTGGTCACCGGGCAAGATGCGAATCAAGCCGTAGCTCGCCGCGCCGAATGGCCTGGGTTACCAGGCCATTCGGCGTTCGAGGTCATTTCCGGCGCCACCAGTGGGTGTCGGGTTCTCCGGTCTTGCCGACCGATCTGAGGGTGAACGCTGTCGGCGTCACCGACACGGGCTCCAGCGCCCACTCCGACGGCGGCTCGATGGGTTCGTCTGGCCTGCCTGCCACGAAGCCGACTGTCCACCGCATCCGCAACACGCACGGACCACCGGGCACGCGCGGCTGGTAGCTCCAGGTTCCCCGCCGGCCCACCGCCCGCTCCTGGACGACGGCCGAGCCGTCCCTACCGAAGCCGACGACGCCACTACTGCCTGTCATCCAGCTGCCGACGAACTGCTCCACCGTCACCGGCGCATGCGCGCACGCGGGGCTGACGTCGAGGTGTGCGGGCGGTTGCACGAACACTGCGGTGGCCGGGGTTCCCTCGATGCTTCCGATTCCGCAGGCGGCGACGCTGAACGTCAGGGCCGCGCAGATCACTGTGATGCTGGCGCGTCTGTTCACCGTCTCCACGCTAGGACAGGTGTCATCCACGGGCCGACGGCAAGCACTCTTGACAGATTCCCAACTAAACGCAATTATTAACAACCAAATCCAAGTGGTGCAGCTCACAAATGGAGGGAGGTGTCGTGGCAACCACAGGGCCCGCTCCGCGCGATGCGACAGCAGCCCTCTACGCCGATCAGCGCAAACAGCAATTGCTCGAGACGCTCCGGCGCGATGGTCGCATCGACGCCGCCCGGATCGCGTCCGAGCTCGGCGTGACGGGCGAGACCATCCGCAAGGACCTCATCCTCCTGGAGCGCCAGGGCTTGTTACGCCGGGTGCACGGTGGCGCGGTGCGCGTCGACTACCTCTCCTACGAGCCTGCCGTCGAGACCCGGACCGAGTTCCTCGCCGAGAAGGCCCGCATCGCAAAGGCCGCGCTCGCACACCTTCCCGACCGTGGGTCGGTGCTGATCGACGCCGGCTCCACAACCGCACAACTGGTCGAGCAGTTTCCCTGCGACCGCGAACTCACCGTGTACACCAACTCATTGACGCAGGCACTGACCCTGGTCAGCAGGCCACAGCTCACGGTCTACACCTTGGGTGGCCGGGTCCGTTCGAAAACCTTTGCCGAAGTTGATGATTGGGCCGCCCGCGCACTCGCCGAGATCAACGTCGACGTCGCATTTCTGGGCGCCAACGGCGTCAGCGCCGACCGCGGGCTCACCACCCCCGCCCCGTCCGAAGCCGCCGTGAAACGACGCATGCTCGCGTGCGCGCACCGCCGCATCCTGCTCGCCGACCACAGCAAGTTCGGGGCCGTCAGCGGCGCCCAGTACGGCCGGCTGGAAGACATCCACCTACTCATCACCGACACCGGCGTCGACAGCCATCAGCTCTCCGAACTCTCCGCTGCCGGAGTGACCGTGGAGCAGGCGTGATATCTACCGATACCCCAACGACTTTCGCGAAGAGCTGAGTTCACCAGTCCGACATCGCGTGATCCACCACGGCGTTGCCCGCTGCCCAGAAGGAGAAATCACATGGCCGATCCGAAGATCCTCGGCCTGGTCCTGGCCGGAGGCGAAGGCAAGCGGCTGTCGCCACTGACACTCGACCGGGCGAAGCCCGCGGTGCCGTTCGCCGGACTCTATCGACTGATCGACTTCGCGCTCTCGAACCTGGTGAACGCCGGGGTTCTGCGGATCGCCGTCCTCACGCAGTACAAGAGCCACAGCCTCGATCGCCACATCACCACGACGTGGCGGATGAGCAGCCTGCTCGGCAACTACGTGACGCCCGTACCCGCGCAACAGCGCCTGGGCCCGCAGTGGTACACCGGCTCGGCCAACGCCATCCACCAGTCGCTGAACCTCATTCACGACGAAAAACCGGATCTGGTCGTGGTATTCGGAGCCGACCACGTCTACCGCATGGACCCACGACAGATGATCAAGCAGCACCTCGACGGTGGTGCGGGCGCCACCGTCGCCGGAATCCGGGTGCCGCGCACCGAGGCGAGTGCCTTCGGCGTGATCAAGACCGCACCCGACGGCCGGCAGGTCGAGGCGTTCCTGGAGAAGCCGGCGGACCCGCCGGGCCTACCCGACTCCCCCGACGAGGCATTCGTCTCGATGGGCAACTACGTCTTCTCGACCGAGGCGCTCATCGACGCGCTGAGTGCCGACGCCGACGATGAGTTCAGCAAGCACGACATGGGCGGCGACATCATGCCGATGATGGTCGAGCAAGGCCGCGCCCAGGTCTATGACTTCCAGAGCAACCTGGTCCCGGGCTCTCATGCCGAGAACAGCGGCTACTGGCGCGACGTCGGCACGCTGGACTCCTACTACGACGCTCACATGGACCTGTGTGCCGTGGTCCCGGCGTTCGACCTGTACAACAGCACATGGCCGATCCTCACGCACATTCCACCGCACCCGCCGGCGAAGTTCGTCCACGACGACGGCGACCGGGTCGGTCGCGCCGTCAACAGCGTCATCTCCAACGGCGTGATCATCTCCGGCGCGCTGGTACGCGAATCCGTGCTGTCGCCGGGTGTGCGCGTGGAGGAGTACGCCACGGTGGACCGCTCGGTGATTCTGGACAACACCGTGGTGGGCGCACATGCCTTGGTACGCAACGCAATCGTCGACAAGAACGTCGTGATTCCGCCGGGCGCGCAGATCGGGGTCGACAGCGAGCACGACCGGGCACGCGGCTTCGTCATATCAGAGGGCGGCGTGACGGTCGTCGGCAAAGGCCAACGGGTCACCGCATGACCAACAACCAAGTAGGAAGCACGAGGTAGAACATGACCGGGAAGCGAACCGCGTTGCCACTGCCCGCGCCGGCCATCCGGCCGGTGGCCGACGAATGGGAATGGCAGGAGTCTGCCCGTTGCCGCTCAATGGATTCCAGCGTTTTCTTTCATCCCGACAACGAGCGCGGTCGGGCGCGCAGACAACGTGAACAACGTGCCAAAGAGATTTGTCAGCAGTGCCCGGTGAAGGCCCCGTGTGCCGCCTTCGCGCTGCTTTCCGGCGAGCCGTACGGCATCTGGGGCGGCGTCTCCGAGTCCGAACGCCTTTCCGCGCTGGGTATTTCAGACCCGCGCGCAGCCGGAAACCTGAGTACGGCACTACGCCGCGAAGCCCGGCGCGCCGGTCTGGCTGCCGCGAGCGGCGAATAGCACCAGCACTAAATATTTCCCAACGAGCACAAGGAGACACACATGGCTAACACAACACAACCCACCTCGTCGGTGGTTCGCACGGTTGCGGCGATCGCCGGCGCCGGCGCCCTGGCGGTCATGGGAACCCTGGCGGTCACCACCGCCCGACACGATCAGTCTGTTCTCGAGGCATCCGGCGGGCCGGCGACAGTCACCAGCACCACCCCGCCGTCGACTCCGCTGATCGCGTTCGCATCACCCACCGTGACCGCGACCTACTCCGGGAAACACTAAGCCACACTGACGACTTCGGCCGGCGCGGCAGGCGCGACCACAGTCAGCGGGGTGCGGATGTAGCGGGTCCACGTCAGGGTCAGTGCCGCCACGTAGAAGGTGACGAAGACCCAGAACGCCGCGGTGGCCGAACCGCTGGACAGGTAGGACTGCCGCAGCGCCAGGTTGATGCCCACGCCCCCGAGTGCGCCGATGGCGCCGGCGAAACCGATGAGGGCACCGGACATTCCGCGCGACCAGTTCAGCCGGTCGGTCTCGCTACCCACCACGGCGTGGCTGCGGGCCTCGAAGATCGACGGGATCATCTTGTACACCGAACCGTTGCCGATGCCCGACAGGATGAACAGCGCGACGAAGCCGACGATGAAGCACGCCAGGGTGGCCGCGTCGACAGCGCCGCCGGTGTGGTCGTGGTAGGTCGACGCCGAAATCAGCAGTGCACCAAAGAGGATCATGCCGGCGAAGGCCGCCACGGTCACCCGGGCACCGCCGACGCGGTCGGCGAGCTTACCGCCGTAGACCCGAGCCACCGAACCGAGCAGCGGACCCACGAACGCGATCTGCGCCGCGTGCAGCGCCGCCTGCGCGGCGGTCTGGCCACCGGCGACGAAGTTGATCTGCAGGATCTGGCTGAAGGCGAACGAGAAGCCGATGAACGAGCCGAAGGTGCCGATGTACAGGAACGCGATGCTCCAGGTGTCGGACTCGGTCAGGATGGCGCGCATGGCGCCGGAATCGATCCGATGCTGCGCAAGGTTGTTCATGAACAACGCGGCACCGATCGCCGCGACGGCCAGCAGCACCAGGTAGATCGCGCACACCCAGTAGGGCGCGCGGTTACCCGCGACGGCGATCACCAGCAGGCCCACCACCTGGATGGCCGGCACACCGAGATTGCCTCCGCCGGCGTTGATTCCGAGCGCCCAGCCCTTGAGCCGCTGCGGGTAGAACGCGTTGATGTTCGTCATGGACGATGCGAAGTTGCCGCCGCCGAGACCGGCGAGTGCCGCACACACCAGGTACGGCCACAACGGGAGTCCGGGGTGGGCCAGCAGCCACATGCTGCCCAGCGTCGGAATGAAAAGGACGAGCGCGGAGAAGACGGTCCAGTTGCGGCCACCGAAGGTCGCGGTCGCCATCGTGTACGGGATGCGCAGGCAGCCACCGACGAGCGTCGCGGTGGCCGCCAGCAGGAACTTGTCCCCGGCGGTGAAGCCGTACACGGACTGCGGCATGAACAGCACCATGACCGACCACATGGTCCACACCGAGAGCCCGATGTGCTCCGCGATCACCGACCAGATCAGATTCCGCCGGGCGACGTACTTGTTGCCGGCTTCCCAGGCAACGATGTCTTCAGGGTTCCAGTCGGTGATGGTTCGCGATCGAAACATACTGCAAACGTAGGGTTTTCATGTTTCCCCGACGCTCCGGGCGATGACCCGGTGGTGACGATTCACTCACCTGCCGCGCCGCCGGGGTGTGAAGAGAGCCGGCTCACACCCAACGGTTGCGTGGCGGCGGTGCCTGCGGCGTCACCCAGGCCTTGGCGTACCGACTGTTGCTCGCGCGCTGCGGATCCCGGCTCCGGTAGACGACGTATGGCCGCACCAGGTAACCGACGGGAGCACTGAACATGTGCACCAGCCGCGTGTAGGGCCAGATACCGAACAGCGCCAAGACAATGAGCACGTGAACCTGGAACGACAGCGGCGCGGTCGACATCAACTCGGGCGTGGGATGCGGCGTGAACAGGCTACGCAGCCACGGGGATACCGTCTCCCGGTAGTTGTACGCCGACACGACATTGCCCAGGGTGTTGACCATGCCGGTGACCAGGGCGCCGACCAGCAGCAGGTACATGAGCTTGTCGCCGGCGGTGGTGGCGGCACGTACCGCCGGCACCGTGGTGCGGCGGTACAGCAGAATGGCGGCGCCCGCGATCACCGCGAACCCGGCCGGCGCGCCCATGCCGATCGCCAGCAGGTGGTAGGTGTGCTCGGAAATGCCGATCGCCGAGGTCCACGACTCCGGGATCAGCAGGCCGACAACGTGTCCGCCCAGCACACCGAGGATGCCGAAGTGGAACAGCGGGCTACCCAGCCGCAGCAGTCGGCTCTCGTAGATCTGCGACGACCGGGTGGTCCAGCCGAATTGGTCGGTCCGGTAGCGCCAGATGTGCCCCAGCACGAACGACGTGAAAGCGATGTACGGCAACGTCATCCACAAGAGGTTGGTCATCGTCGCCCTCCAGCCAGGGCCGGATCCATCATCATCGGATCCATGCCGAACGGGTCCAGGCCGACGTCCTCCTCGGGCGGACCGTCGGCGGCGAGTTCTGTGATGCGCCGACGGTCGGCGGTGTTGATCGGCGGCAGGGTCGCAAGAACCGCGGCCAGTAGACCGGCGTACGGAGAATTGCTGTCCTGCAACGAGAGCCGGAGCAGTTCGAGTACCGGGACATGCTCGGCCAAGAGGCGCTCGCCGCGCGCCTGGTCCACGGTGGCCGCGAATTCCAGCACCAGCGGCAGGTAGTCGGGCAGCTCTTCGTCGCCGATGGTGATGTCCGCCTGCCGGTAGGAGTGCTTGAACCGCAGCAGCGCCATCCCGCGCTTACGGGTGTCACCGTAGGCGTAATACGTCAGATGCAAGCTGGCCCGCCGGCGCATGTCGAACGTCTCGACGTAACGGGTGGCACGCTCGGTCGCGTCCGTCTCGCAGAAGTACCGCAGGAAGTCGGTCACGTGGGTACGGATCGGCTCGGGCAGTTCGCCCGCAGCCGCCGCCAATTCATCTGTGAGCGCGCTTGTTTCGGCGGTCGGGTAGTCGAGCAACAGCGCAGTGACGCGCCACACGAGGCGCTGCTGATGCTCGGACAGGTCAGGACCGGTCGCCGTCCGGCGCCCCAGGGACAGGAGCTTCATCGGGTCGGCACCAGCCCGTCAGGGCTGCGCCCGTCCCAGTTGAGCAGATTGACGCGCGTCGGATCATCCTTCGGCACAGCGCTGTTGGTGTCGACGAGGTGGAACTTGTCGGCCATCGCGTCGAAGGCCGACATCCCCGGGCCACCGTCACCGTCGAGGCTGCAGCCGGTCGCGATAGCGTCGAGACGGTGCGCGTCGGAACCGGCACCGCTCGGAATGACGTACCGGTCCTGGTATTTCGCGATGGCCAGCAGCCGGTACATCGACTCGATCTCCTCGCCGGTGAGACGCACCGACTCGGGAATGGTCTCGTCGAACTCCTCACCGAGGTTGGCCGACCGCATGTAGGCGCGCATGGCGGCCAACCGCTGCAGGGAGGCCCGAACCGGCCCGACCTCCCCCGCGGTGAACAGCTCGGCGAGGTACTCGATCGGGATGCGCAGGGTGTCGATGGCGCCGAACAGGTTGTTCTTGTTCTCGCCGTCGTGGCCGGTCTCCTTGAGGATGTCGACCACCGGGGACAGCGGCGGGACGTACCAGACCATCGGCATGGTGCGGTACTCCGGGTGCAGCGGCAGCGCCACCTGATAGTCGACGATCAGCCGGTAGACCGGTGAATTCTGCGCGGCCTCAATCCATTCCGGTGAGATGCCGGCGCGCTCGGCCTCGGCGACCACCCGCGGATCATGCGGGTTGAGGAACACGCCGAGCTGAGACGGATAGAGGTCCTTGTCATCGGTGACCGACGCCGCTTCCAGCACCTTGTCGGCGTCGTAGAGCATGACGCCGATGTACCGCAACCGGCCGACGCACGTCTCCGAACAGACGGTCGGGATGCCGACCTCGACACGCGGGTAGCAGAACGTGCACTTCTCGGCCTTGCCGGTCTTGTGGTTGAAGTAGATCTTCTTGTACGGGCAACCGGTGACGCACTGGCGCCAGCCGCGACACTTGTCCTGGTCCACCAGGACGATGCCGTCCTCTGCGCGCTTGTAGATGGCGCCCGACGGGCACGACGCAGCACACGCCGGGTTCAGGCAGTGCTCGCAGATGCGGGGCAGGTAGAACATGAACGTCTGCTCGAATTCGAGCTTGACCTTCTGACTGACCTCTTCGACCTTGGCCAGCAACGGATCCCGCCCGACCTGCTCGGGTCCGCCGCCGAGGTCGTCGTCCCAGTTGGCGCCCCAGGTGACCTTGGTGTCCTGCCCGGTGATCAGAGACTTGGGCCGCGCCACGGGTGTGGTGTCCATCAGCGGCGACGACAGGAGGTTGTCGTAGTCGTAGGTCCACGGGTCGTAGTAGTCGCTGACCGTGGGCAGGTCCGGGTTGGCGAAGATGTTCAGCAGCCGCTTGAACCGGGAGCCCGATTTGAGCGTGAGCTTGCCGCGCTTGTTGAGCGTCCAACCGCCCTTCCAGCGTTCCTGGTCCTGGTATTGGCGCGGATATCCCTGTCCGGGACGGGTTTCCACGTTGTTGAACCAGACGTACTCGACACCGCTACGGTTGGTCCACGCCTGCTTGCAGGTGACGCTGCAGGTGTGACAGCCGATGCACTTGTCGAGGTTCATCACCATCGCCAGTTGGGCCATGACTCTCATTGGTCTACTCCGCGAGCTTCGTATCCGGTCATGTCAGTACTCGACTTCCTGCGAACGGCGACGGATGGTCGTCACCTCGTCGCGCTGATTTCCGGTGGGGCCGTGGTAATTCAGCGCAAAGGACTGCTGGGCATAGCCGCCGATCAAGTGCGTCGGCTTGATCATGATGCGGGTCAGGGCGTTGTGGATACCGCCACGCTTACCGGTCTTCTCGGTACGCGGCACGTCCACCGCCTTGTCCTGGGCGTGGTACATGAAGACCAGACCCTCGGGCATCCGGTGGCTGACGATCGCGCGGGCATTCACCACACCGTTGCGGTTGGTGCACTCGATCCAGTCGTTGTCCTTGACCCCGATCTTGGCGGCGTCGACATCCGACATCCAGATCGCCTGTCCACCACGCGAAAGCGTCAGCATGTACAGGTTGTCCTGGTACGCCGAGTGGATTGACCACTTGGAGTGCGGCGTCAGGTAACGCACGGTGATGCCACCGCTGGTGTCACCGACCGCCGGTTCGTCGAACAGTGCCGTCATGTCCAGCGGCGGACGGAACGTCGGCAACTGCTCCCCCATCTCGTCCATCCAGTCGTGGTCGAGATAGAAGTGCTGGCGCCCGGTGAGCGTGTGCCAGGGCTTGAGCCGCTCGGTGTTGATGGTGAACGGCGAGTAGCGCCTGCCACCGGTCTCCGAACCCGACCACTCAGGTGACGTGTTGACCGGCATGGGGCGGGACTGCGTGTCCGCGAAGGTGATTCGCTTGCCTTCGTTCTCGGCAGCCAGGTCGACGAGCTCGGTCCCCGTGCGGCGCTGCAGGGCCTCGAAGCCCTCCACCGCCAGGCGGCCGTTGGTGGTGCCGGACAGCGCCAGAATGGCCTCGGCCGCGTGGGTGTCCTTGGCCAGCGACGGCCGTCCCGCCGCGACGCCGCGATCGGACACCCCGTTGACGCCGGCCAGGTATTCGACCTCGGCGTCGGGGTGCGTGGTGACGCCCTTGACCGTCAGGCCCAGGGTTTCCACCAGCGGGCCGAGCGCGGCCATCTTGTCGGCCAGCGCCGGGTAGTCGCGTTCCACCGTCACCAACCGCGGCATGGTCTTGCCCGGAATCGGTTCGCATTCACCGGCTTTCCAGTCCAGGACCTTTCCGCCGGGCTGGGCGGTGGCGTCGGAGCTGTCGTGTGCGAGCGGCATCGCGACGATGTCCTTGCGCTTACCCAGGTGCTTCTCGGCCAACCACGAGAAGCCGCGGGCGATCCGGTGGAAGGCGTCGAAGTCGGTCTTGGTCTCCCATGGCGGCGAGATGGCCGGCGAGAAGGCGTGGACGAACGGGTGCATGTCGGTGCTCGACAGGTCGTGCTTCTCGTACCACGTGGCGGCCGGGAGCACGATGTCCGAGTACAAGGTGGTACTGGTGTTGCGGAAGTCCAGGGACAGCAACAGATCCAGCTTCCCTGCCGGCGCCTCGTCGCGCCAGCGCACGTCCTGCGGGTGCACTCCGTCCTCGTCGCTGGCCGCTACGTTGTTGTCGGCGCCCAGCAGGTGCTTGAGGAAGTACTCGTTGCCCTTCGCCGACGAGCCCAGCAGATTGGACCGCCACACCGTCAGACAGCGCGGGAAGTTCTCCGGGGCGTCCGGGTCCTCGCAGGCGAACTGCAGGTGCCCGGACTTCAGGCCGTCGAGCACATGCTGCGCCGCGTCTTTGCCCTGACGCTCGGCCTCGTCGGCCAGGTCCAGCGGATTGCGGTTGAACGTGGGATAACTCGGCATCCACCCCAGCCGGCTCGCGAGAGCGATGTTGTCGGCCGCCGTCCGGCCGGCCAGCGTGCCGGTGGCGAGCGGCGACGTCATCGGTTCGGTGGTGAACCGGTCGTAGCGCCACTGGTCGGTGGCCAGGTACCAGAACACGGTGCCCTGCATCTGACGCGGTGCGCGTTGCCAATCCAGCCCGAATGCCAATGTGCCCCAGCCTGTTACCGGACGGCACTTCTCCTGGCCGACGTAGTGCGCCCAGCCGCCGCCGTTGACGCCCTGACAGCCGGTGAGCATGACGAGAGAAAGGAACGAGCGGTAGATCTGATCCGAATGGAACCAGTGGTTGGTGCCGGCACCCATGAGGATCATCGAGCGCCCCTTGGAACGCTCTGCGTTGTCGGCGAATTCACGCGCGATACGCTCGGCGGCTTGGGCCGGCACGCCCGTGATGGCCTGCTGCCACGCCGGGGTGTACGGCTCGGTGGCGTCGTCGTAACCGGCCGGCCAGGTGCCCGGCAGGCCGTCACGGGCCACGCCATACTGCGCCAGCATGAGATCGAAGACCGTGGTGACCCGCTGGCCCGCAACGATTCTGGTGGGCACCCCACGTTCCAGCACACCGGGCTGGTCGGTGTCGAACCGAGGGAGTGCAACGGTAGCGACATCATTGGCGCCACCGTGCAGCGTGAGGAGGGGGTCGACCCCCTGCAGGTCCAGGTTCCATTTCCCTTCACCGGAGGCGGTGAAGCGATGGCCCAGGGACCCATTGGGCACCACCGGGGTGCCGTCGGCGTCGAGCAGTACCGGTTTGGAGACCGCGGCTTCCGTGTCCGCGTGTTCGCCGCCGAGATCCGCTGCGGTGAGGAACTTTCCGGGGACCAGCCGGCCGTCACGCTCGGTCAGGGCGACCAGGAACGGCAGGTCGGTGTACTTCTTGACGTAGTCGGTGAAGTACGGGGTGTTCTTCTCGACGAAGAACTCCTTGAGGATGACGTGGCCCATCGACATCGCGAGCGCGGCGTCGGTGCCCGGGTGGGCCGGCAGCCATTCATCGGCGAACTTGGTGTTGTCGGCGTAATCCGGCGACACCACAACGACTTTCTGGCCGCGGTAGCGCGCCTCGGTCATGTAGTGCGCGTCGGGCGTGCGGGTGACGGGGACGTTCGAACCCCACATGATGAGGTAGCCGGCGTCGAACCAGTCGGCGGATTCGGGCACGTCGGTCTGGTCGCCGAACACCTGCGGTGACGCCACCGGCAGATCGGCGTACCAGTCGTAGAACGACAGCATCGACCCGCCCATGAGCGAAATGAACCGCGCCCCAACGGCATGGCTCACCATCGACATGGCCGGGATCGGCGAGAACCCGGCCACGCGGTCGGGTCCGTAGGTCTTGACGGTGTAGACGTGGGCGGCCGCGGCGATCTCGGCGGCCTCCCACCATTCCGCGCGGACGAAGCCGCCGCGGCCGCGGGCAGACTTGTAGGCCTTGGCCTTCACCGGGTCCTCGACGACGTCGGCCCACGCCAGCACCGGGTCGTTCAGCCGCTCTTTGGCTTCGCGGTAGTAGTCGAGCAGCAGACCGCGTACGTACGGATACCGCACGCGCGCAGGCGAATACGTGTACCAGGAGAACGACGCGCCGCGGGGGCAGCCGCGCGGCTCGTATTCAGGCTTGTCGGCGCCGATCGACGGGTAGTCGGTTTGTTGCGACTCCCAGGTGATCACGCCGTCCTTGACGTAGATCTTCCACGAGCACGAACCGGTGCAGTTCACGCCGTGCGTGGAGCGCACCACCTTGTCGTGTGCCCAGCGGTCGCGATAGAAGTCGTCCGCCGATCGCCCGCCGACCTTGTGAATCGTGCGCTGGTCGCCGGAGATTTCACCGCGGTGAAAATACTTGGACAACCGCAACAACGCGTCGCCGGCCATCGCCGGGCTTCCTGCCAACTCGGCCACAAAGCCCTCCTCTCGAGCCGTCGGAACATGAGGTTAGAGCCGGTCAGAAGGCTGTCAAAAGAACGCACATGCCCCCTCCGTGCCTGTGCGACCGCGTTAACAGGGCTGTCATGTCATGAAACAGAGGCGATTTCGGCATCGCGGGTTCTACCTGCGGTGATCTGTTGATCAGGGTAAACGCGGAGCGGCGCGGTGCGTCGCCCGTCACATTGCCGAGGGGTCGCGATCCGGAATGTTTATCAGCGCGGTAACAAACCGCAGCCGGTACTCGGAACGATGGATTCCCGCCAAAGACAGGCCACCGGCACCGTCACGGACGTCCTGATATGTCCCGCACCGACGTGAAAATCACCCTTGCCGTTCGAACGTTTGTTCGATACACTGTGTTATGGGAATCGCACCGGATCTCAACCCACTCCTCGACCACCTGCGCGGCGTGGCCATCCCCGAGAACATGTCGGGCGAGGACGCCGTCAACGTCACGCGGCTACTGCTGCTGATCCGGGGCGTGGTCGACCATCTCGCCGCGACAATGACCGCGGTGCTCGACCGCTGTGGTGTGGCGGCATCGCAGGGACGGACGCCCCGCGAACTCCTGATGTCGCTGGGGTGTGCACCCTCGGTGGCCGAACGGCTGATCCGGGTCGGTGCCGCGCTACCGTCGCTGCCAACCCTAGCGGCGCATGCCGGCGACGGCGCGATCTCCGGCGAGCATGTCGACGCGATCGTCAAAGGCATCAACCACATCCACGCCCGCGCACCCGGACCAGTCGACGAGGAGACTCGCTTCGTCCAGTTGACCGACCTACTGGGGCAATTCTTCTCGGGGGCGACGCCGGCTGAGATCGGTAATCGGGCGCGGCGGCTGGGCAACCGGCACGCCGCCGCCGAAGGCGGGCTGCCGGCCGCCGAAGACCGGTCGATCAACACCGTCGACCACCGGATCACCTCCGACGGGCGGGTGCAGGTCCGGGCGGATCTGGATGCCGAAGTCGGCGCCAAATACATCGCCGCGATGGAGGAACACTCGGCACCGCGACCCGAACCCGACGGCAGCCCCGACGTGCGCTCGGCAGGCAGGCGGCGCGCCGATGCCCTGGAGGCGGTACTGGATATCGCCGCCCGCGGCGGCGACACCGCGTCCGCGCCGCGCACCCAGCTCCTGGTGACGGTACCCGCCGACACGCCGGACCTGGCCACGCTGGAATTCATCGGATCGATCAGCACCATGACCCTGGACCGGCTCACCTGCGACACCACCGTCACCACGATCATCGTCGACGGCGAACAGGTACCGCTCGATATGGGGCGGGAGAAACGGCTGTTCCCGCCGCATCTACGCAAAGCGCTCTATCACCGGGATCAATGCTGCATCAAATGCGGCGCACCACCCGGACGCACCCACGCCCACCACATCGTGCACTGGACCCACCACGGCGAAACATCACTGAGTGCGGTTGACCCCGTTTGGTAGACATCCTGATCGCCCGGTTGCGGCTGGGCAGGGAAGGATGGCACCTGATGGGTGCGAAGAGGAAGTCGTATACCCCGGCTTATCGGCGGGAGGCGGCGCATCTGGTGATCGATACCGGGCGCACGATCGTTGAGGTGGCCCGGGAGATCGGCGTGGGTGAACAGCTTCTGGGCCGGTGGGTCGCGATCGAACGCTCACAGATGGCTGATCCGCCGACGGCAATCGATGCAGATGAGCGGACCGAATTGGAGCGGCTGCGCCGTGAGGTGGCTGAGTTGCGGATGGATCGGGAATTCCTGAAAAAAGCCGCGGCCTTCTTCGCTGCGGAGAACTCGAACCCGCCGAGGCGTTCGAATTGATCCACGCGCAGAAGGCCGTCCCGCAGATGCCCACCATCGCCCGGATGTGCACGCTGCTGGGCGTCTCCCGGTCGGGCTACTACAAGTGGGCCACCACACTCCTGGCCCGTGTCGGCGGGGTGCTGGGCAGCCGGGCGGCGCGCAACGCGGATCTGGTGGTCAAGATCAAGGTGGCCCATGATGCCTCAGATCAGGTGAACGGCTCCCCGCGGATCACCGCCGATCTACGGGCCGCCGGTGAAGTCGTTTCCCGCAAGACGGTTGCAAAATTGATGCGCCAGAACGGGATTCGCGGTATCAGTCCGCGACCGTGGACGCCGCCGACGACCATCAGCGGTGACGGGCCGTGCGTCCTACCGGATCTGGTGGCACGCCGGTTCGATCGTGGCGAGCTGAACAAGGTGTGGACCTCTGACATCACCTACCTGTCCACCGGGCAGGGCTGGCTGTACCTGTGCGCGGTCCGTGATGGTTGCTCGCGCCGAGTCCTGGGGTACGCCTTCGCCGACAGTCTGCACACCGACGTAGTCGAGCAGGCCTTGCGGCGGGCGGTGCTGTTCCGTGACCCGCCACCGGCCGCCGCTCCGGCCGATCGGGTGATCTTCCACGCCGACCGCGGCTGCCAGTACACCTCCGCGCAGCTGGCCGCCGTCGCCACGGAAGTCGGGGTCCGGTTATCGGTCGGCCGGACCGGTGTCTGCTACGACAACGCGCAACAGGAATCGTTCTGGTCGACCCTGAAAACTGAGTTCTATCAACGGTATTCGTTTGCCACGCACAGTGAGGCGATCCTGGCGGTCAGCAACTGGATCGAGAACACCTACAACCGGTCACGCCGGCACAGCAGCCTCGGCATGATCAGTCCGATAACCTTCGAGCGACAGCTCGTCACAACGGCCAACCAGGCCGCTTAACCGATGTCTACCAAACGGGGTGAACCCCATGAGCAACGGGTGCCTGCTGTGCCCGGCGTGCCACGCCAACGTGCACCACGACGGCTGGGACGTCGTCATGCGCCTCGACAAACACCCCTGGCTCATCCCACCCGCCACCGTCGACCCACAACGAAAACCAATACCCGCCTACAACCGCCGCACCATGCGACTCGACCACGCCGCATAACACCTAAAGCGTTGTGCACCTTGACAACTCAATAGTGAGCCTGGCCCTCATGTTCGCGCGGCGGGTGGAATTCGCATCCGCCGCGCGAACATCAGAGCCGCGAATCCAGCAGCGATCTAGGGTGTTCCGATGAAATCGACGCCCGCGGTGATCGCCGGGCGGTGCCGCAGAATCCGGTAGTGCGCGAGCCGGCCCAGACCCTTCGTGGTCTCGAGGCGCGCGCCCGGCCAGGCCTCGGCGATCTCGGTGCTGGACGAATACGGGCTGTCCGGATCATCGGGGTCGTGGATGAGCAGCAGCGGCCGGTCGCCGGCGTGCACGGCCGACGCGGTGATGTCGGTGTCCAGCAGCGGCATTCCGAGCCGTCTATCTAGACGCCGGTGCAGGCGATCCCGGATCCGCCGCCCGAAGTTGTGCCGTTCAGCGAAGGCGTCCAGGTACCACGTGAAGTCGCCCATCGGCGCGAGGAACACCAAACGCCCGGTCTGTGCACCGCGCGCCGCGGCCAGCGCAGCCGACTTCGCACCCAGCGAATGACCGATGACGGCATGCGCCGGACCGTGCTGAGCGATGACGGCCCGTACCGCCTCCGCGCACTCGACGATGGTGGTGCGGCCCGGCGCCAGCGCTCCCGGCTCGGAGTCATGATGGCTGGGCAGGTCGAAGGCGATGACCCGATATCCCGCCGCGACAAGGGGTTTGACGAAAACCGCCATGTGCGCCCGGCACCCGCCCCAACCGTGTACCAGGTACACGAGCGGACCCGAGCCCCACGACTGCCCGGCGATGCGGTGGCCGTCCCACGACGCTTCCAGTGGCGTGCTGTCCGGCAGACCGGGCGGCATCTTGGTGCTCAGGTCGACATCCGGCACCGTGCACCACAATTCGGTGGCCCAGCGGGCCCCGATCGCCGGCGCGAACCGCTCCAGCCACCAGAAGGCGCGGCGCGTTCGGTCCGGGACCGGCGGGAGCACACCGGCGTCGGTGTCGGTCACCGCTTCGCCGTTTCGAGCCTGCCCGCTACGCGATTCCGTCAATGCCATGCGTCAACCGCCTTGGTACGAAGAGTGTCATCCTGCGACGACCGTCGCTGACGATCTGGCACTACCCACAATGGCCCCGCCGCAAACATCGGCCGCCGGACGCAAATGTCCCCCAAACACTGTGTGCCGGGGGACATTTGAGTCAGCTCGCGAGAGATCAGAGTGGCGTCAGGCCGTGCTTGCGCGCGATACGGTCGTGCTTCTGCTTGTCGCGCAACAACTTCAGCGACTTGCGCAGCAGCAACCGGGACTCGTGCGGCTGGATCACCGCGTCGATGTAGCCACGTTCGGCCGCCGTCCACGGAATCGCCATGTTGGCGTTGTAGCCCTCGATGAAGTCCGCCTTGATCTTCTGCACCTCGGGCGCCGTCGGATCCGGGAAGCGCTTGACCAGCAGCTGCGCCGCACCCTGGGCACCGATCACCGCGATACGCGCGGTCGGCCAGGCGAAGTTCAGGTCGGCAGACAGCTGCTTCGAGCCCATGACGGCGTAGCCACCGCCGTAGGCCTTGCGGATCACGAACGTCACCTTCGGCACATCGGCCTCGACGATGGCGTTGAAGAAGCGGCCACCGCGCTTGATGATGCCGCCCGTCTCCTCGGCGACACCCGGCAGGGCGCCGGGGGTGTCGACGACGAAAACCAAAGGCAGGTTGAAGGAGTCGCAGAAGCGGATGAACCCGGCCGCCTTGTCGGAGGCCTCGTTGCCGATGGCACCCGCCATGAACAGCGGCTGGTTGGCGATGACGCCGACCGGCCGGCCGTCGACCCGCGCGAACGCGGTGATCATCTCCGGAGCGCGCTGTTCGGCGATCTCGAAGATGTCGCCGTCGTCGAACATGCGCAGCAGGATGTCGTGCATGTCGTAGCCGGCGTTGTCGGCGTCCGGCACGATCTTGTCCAGCTCGAAGTCGCTCGGGGTCAGCTCGGGCTCCAGGCCCGGGTTGACGATCGGCGGATCGTCCCATGTGTTGGCGGGCAGGAAGCTCAGGTAGTCGCGGACGTACTGGAAGGCGGCCGCTTCGTCCTCGACGACCTTGTGGATGTTGCCGCGCTGCGCCTGGATGTCCGCGCCACCGAGCTCGTCGAACGTCACGTCCTCGCCGGTGACGTCCTTGATGACGTCCGGGCCCGTGATGAACATGTAGCCCTGATCGCGCACGGCCACCAGCAGATCGGTCTGGATCGGCGAGTACACCGCACCACCGGCGCACTTGCCCAGGATGATCGAGATCTCCGGGACGGTGCCGCGCAGCATCTCGTGGCGGCGGCCCAGCTCGGCGTACCACGCCAGCGAGGTGACGGCGTCCTGGATACGGGCGCCGGCCGAGTCGTTGATGCCGATGATCGGGCAGCCGACCATTGCCACCCACTCCATGAGCTTGGCGACCTTGCGGCCGAACATCTCGCCGACCGAACCCTGGAACACCGTCTGGTCATGGCTGAACACCGCGACGGGACGGCCGTCGATGGTGGCGTGGCCGGTCACCACACCGTCGCCGTACAGCGCGTTCGGGTCACCGGGCGTCTTGGCCAGCGCGCCGATCTCGAAGAAGCTGCCCGGGTCGACGAGCGCGTGGATGCGGGCGCGGGCCGACGGAATGCCCTTCTTGTCGCGCCGCGCCTTGGCCTTCTCGTCACCGGGATCGGCTGCGCGCTCGAGCTTTTCGCGAAGCTCGGCGAGCTTCTCCGCCGTAGTGGCAGGGCTGCGCGTTTCGGTAACTTCAGTCACGGTTCTCCTACTACTTCCCGGCCTGGATCTGGTTGATGGCCTGGCTCATGTGCGCCCCCACCTTGGCAATGTACGGCTCGTCGATGGCCTGGATATGCTCGCCGCCGATATTCACGACCTCCAGATCGGGAGCGAACTCACCCCAACCACCGTCGGGCTGACGGGTGGCGTACGCGGGCTCGAACACGATGGCATCGTCGTGGTAGCGATCCGCCATGTAGAGCACGACGTGACCGTCATACGGCTGGATATCGATGGTGTCCAGCGCGCGGTTGTCGAGGTACGACGTGCGCTGGTGCTCGATGATGCCGCCCGGAATCTGCACGCCGCTCTGCGCGACGATGTCCAGCACGAACTTCACCTGGCCCTCGTCGTCGAGCTTCTCCAGTTCCTCATACGGAATCTCGGGAACCTCGACGTTGAAGGTGCGCTCGGCGAAGCGGGCGTAGCGGTCCCAGCGGGCCCGCATGCCGGCCTGGGTCTTGTCGATCGGCACACCTGGCCGCACGCAGTCGATCAGTCCGACGTACCGGACATCGGCGCCGGCCTGCTTCAGGCCGATGGCGCACGCGTAGGCCAGAGCCCCACCCAGCGACCAGCCGGCCAGCACGAACGGACCCTTGTGCATCTCCAGCAGCTTCGGCACGTACTCGGCGGCGCGCTCCTCGATGGAGCCCTCGACGCGTTCGATGCCATACACCGGGATGTCCTCGGGCAGACGCTTCAACAGCGGCTCATAGACCACCGTCGACCCACCGGCGGGGTGGAAGACGAACAGCGGTACCTGCGGCCCACCTTCCTTCGGTGCGCGCAAGGTCCGGACGAATCCGTCGACCACGCCGTCTTCCAGCTGATCACGCACGATCGTCGACAGCTCTTCGATCGTCTTGACCGACCGCACCTGCTCGACCGTCACGATGCCCTCGGCGCGCTCGGAGAGCCGCTCGGACAGCTTGGTCGCGGTCGCGTCGTCGACGGCCGGCAGCTCGTTGAAGATGCCGCCGGGCGATTTGCCGGTGACGATCGCCCAGGTCGCGAAGGTGACGCGCTCGGCGGCGTCACGCGGCGGCACGTCGGCGCCGAGCGCCTCGGTGACCGCCTCCTGCGTGAGGACCTTGGCGGCAGCCGCGGCCGCGGTGGCCTGGTTCGGACCGGCCGGTCCCGACGGGTTCGTCGGCGGCGGCGGGGCGGCCGGGCCGGACGGGTCGGTCGGGGGCGGCGGAACCTCCAGCGCGACAGCGGAATCCGTGGCGATGTCGGCCGCCGCCGGCTTGGCGTCGTCCTTGTCGGCCAGCGGGTGTCCGGCCTCGGCCAGCTTGGCCTCCAGCTCGGCGACGGTCGTTGCGCCACCCATCAATTCGGCCTGCGCCGCGGCGATCTCCTCGGCCGTCTGGCCCTTCTGCGCCTCGGCGAGCTGGCCGACCTCGTCGCGGTGCTCGATGGCGTAGTGGATCAGCTTCTCCACCGCGTACAGGTTGGCGTCACGCACCGCGGTCAGCTGGATGGGCGGCAGGTCGAAGTCGTACTCGACGCGGTTCTTGATCCGGACCGCCATGAGCGAGTCCAGACCCAGCTCGATCAGCGGGACCTCCCACGGCAGGTCCTCAGGCTCGTAGCCCATGGCGCCACCGACGATGGCACCCAACCGGTCCGCGATGGTCTCACCGGAGTCCGGCGACCACTTCTTGAAGCCGGCGGCCAGGCCGGCGCCTGCCGTCAGGTCGTCCTGCAGGATGGCGGCGTCGTCTTCGGGTTCCGGTGCAGCAACGGCGGTTTCGGCAGCCGAAGCACCGACAACTGCCGGCAGCGCCGTGCCACCCATGGCGACCGGCAGGGCCGCGCCATCACCACCGCGGGTGACGACGGCGTCGTACACCAGCGTGAAGGACTCGCCCATGCGGGCGTGCACCTGCACCGTGCCGCCACCGGGGTGCCGGGTCAGCGTGGTGACCAGGCGCGAGCCCTCACCCGGGATGGCGCGCTGCTCGAACGCGGTCAGCGCCGCATCCGGAAGCACCTGCGCCGCAGCGGCTTTCACCAGCTTGGCCAGCGCTGCGGCGTCGACCTCGCCGCGCGGGGCGTACTCCCACACGTGGCGGCCGTCCGGGGTGGCGACGTGGCTGCCCGGCTCGATGGCCGAACTGTCGGCGGTGAAGTTGGCGTCCAGCCAGTGCGGCTTGCGCTTGAAACGCGTCGGCGGGATCGGCGCGTAGTCGACGGCCGGGTCCTTGGCCGGCGAGAACAGCGTCCGGAAGTCCAGGTCATGGCCGTGCACGAACAGCTGCGCCATGGCATTGGTCATCGAGTCGACCTCGTCCTGCTTACGGGCGAGGGTCGGGATCAGCTGACCGTCGTGAAGGCCCGCAGACATGGTGGTGAGCCCAACCTGCATGAGCGCCACCGGGTTCGGGGCAAGCTCCAGGAACGTGGTGTGCCCGTTGTCGACGGCGTTGCGGATGCCGTGGGTGAAGTAGACGCTGTGGCGCAGCCCCTTCTTCCAGTACTCGACATCGTGGATCGGGTCGGCACCGGCCCGGATCAGCTGGCCTTCGTGCACCGTCGAGTAGTAGGCCGTCTGCAGCGGGTGCGGCTCGATGCCCTGAATTTCCGCGGACAGCTCGCCGAGAAGCGGGTCCATCTGCTGCGTGTGGCTGGCACCCTTGGTCTGCATCTTGCGGGCGAACTTGCCCTCGGATTCGGCGCGGGCGATGATCGCGTCGACCTGCTCCGGCGGACCGCCGATGACGGTCTGGGTCGGGGCGGCGTAGACGCACACCTCGAGGCCCGGGAAGTCGGCGAAGACCGTCTTGATCTCCTCGGCCGAGTACTCGACGAGCGCCATCAGGCGGATGTACTCGCCGAACAGCATGGCCTCGCCCTCACCCATGAGGTGAGCGCGCGAGCAGATGGTGCGGGTGGCGTCGGCCAGCGACAGACCACCGGAGAAGTAGGCCGCGGCCGCCTCACCGAGCGACTGACCAACGACCGCACCGGGTTTCGCACCGTGCGCCTTCAGCAGTTCGCCGAGCGCGATCTGCAGCGCGAAGATCACGGTCTGGACGACCTCGATGGGGTATTCGCAGGTCTCGTTGGTGTAGTCGATGGCGTCATCGAGGATCAGCTCGACAACCGAGTAGCCGCGCTCGTCCTGGATGTGGGCGTCGACCTTGTTGATCCACTCGGCGAAGATCGGATCGTTCAGGTACAGGCTCTTGCCCATCTTGCGGTGCTGCGCACCGAAACCGGCGAGCACCCACACCGGACCGTTGGTGACCGGGCCGTCGGCGGCCAGCACCAGCGGGCTCTGCTTGCCCTCGGCCAGGGCCCGCAGCCCCTTGACCGCTTCGTCGTGGTCGTGCGCGAGAACCACTGCGCGCGAACGGCCGTGGTTGCGGCGCGACAGCGAACGACCGATGGACTCAAGCGAGTAGGACCGGCCCTTCTCGCTGTCGATCCAGTCCGCCAGCTCCGCCGCGGCGGCCTTCTTGCGCGAGGTCAGGAACCCCGAAACCGCAAGCGGCACAATGCGCTTGACCGGCTCAGCGGCTTCCAGCTCGGCACGGCCGGCCTCGATCAGCTCCAGCGCCCGCTCGGTCAGGCCGGGGAGCTCGGGCTCGTCGTCGGTCTCGTAGCCGTAGAACTCGGCGTCACCACGCGTGTCGTTGTCGTCGTCGATGAACTCGCCGTACTCGTCCATCTTGACGCCGCCGACGTAGACGGCGTTGGCATCGGAGGCCGGCTTCTCTTCCGCCACAACCTCTTTGGGCTCCGGCTCGACCAGGTCGCTCGGCAGCACCTGGCGCATGACGAGGTGGGCGTTGGCGCCACCGAAACCGAAACCGGAGACACCGGCGATGGCGTGGCCGCTGTAGCGCGGCCAGTCCGACAGCTCGGCGTTGACCTTGAGGTGTTCCTTGTCGAAGTCGATGTACGGGTTCGGGCCCGCGTAGTTGATCGACGCCGGCAGTTTGTCGTGGTACAGCGCCAGCGTCATCTTCGCAACGCTGGCCGCACCGGCGGCCGACTCCAGGTGTCCCACATTGGATTTCACGGCACCCAGCAGTGCCGGCTTGTCGGCGGCACGGCCGCGGCCGACGACGCGGCCGAGCGCGTCGGCCTCGATCGGGTCACCCAGGATGGTGCCGGTGCCGTGCGCCTCGATGTAGTCGACGGTCTTGGGGTCGATGCCGGCGTCCTTGTAGGCCTTGCGCAGCACCGCTTCCTGAGCGTCGGGGTTGGGGGCCAACATGCCGTTGGAGCGACCGTCGTGGTTGATGGCCGAACCGGCGATCACGGCGAGAATCTCGTCACCGTCGCGTCGTGCGTCGGCGACACGCTTGAGCACGACCATGCCGCCACCCTCGGAGCGGGCGTAACCGTCGGCGTCGGAGCTGAACGACTTGATGCGGCCGTCCGGCGCCAGGACGCCGCCGACCATGTCGAAGCCGACCGTCACCATCGGGGTCACCAGGGCGTTGACGCCACCGGCGACGACGACGCTGGCCTCACCCGAGCGCAGTGCCTTGACGCCCTCGTGGATCGCGACGAGCGACGACGAACATGCGGTGTCGATGGCCATCGACGGCCCGCGGAAGTCGAAGAAGTACGACACCCGGTTGGCGATGATGGAACTCGCGGTGCCGGTGATGGCGTACGGGTGCGTGATCGACGGATCGGAGACCGACAGGAAGCTGTAGTCGTTGGTCGAGCTGCCGACGAACACACCGACCGACTCGCCGCGCAGCGACGACGCCGGGATGCGGGCGAACTCCAGTGCCTCCCAGGTCAATTCGAGCGCCATCCGCTGCTGCGGATCGATGTTGTCGGCTTCCATCTTGGCCAGCGCGAAGAATTCGGCGTCGAAGCCCTTGATGTCCGACAGGTAGCCGCCGCGGGTGCGGGCCTTGGCCACCCGCTCCGCGATGCGGGGCTCCGACAGGAATTCTTCCCAGCGGCCCTCGGGCAGATCGGTGATGGCGTCGCGGCCTTCGACCAGCGCCTGCCACATCTCGTCGGGCGTGTTCATGTCACCCGGGAAGCGGGTGGCCAGACCGACGACCGCGATGTTCATCGCGTCGTCGTCGGCGTCGCGGGACCAGTCCTCGGCGTTCGCGGCCTCGGTGTCTTCCTCGGGCTCACCCTCGATGATGACCTGCGCCAGCGACTCGATGGTCGGGTGCCGGAACGCCACCGTGGCGGTCAGCGTGACACCGGTGAGGTCCTCGATGTCGGACGCCATGGCAACCGCGTCACGCGACGACAGGCCGAGCTCGACCATCGCCGTCGACTCGTCGATCCGGTCGGCCGGCTGGCCCGTGGCGTTGGCCACCCAGTTGCGCAGCCACTCACGCATCTCCGGCACGGACATGCCGTTGGCCCGAGCGGTTTCCTGCCCCTCCTGCGGCGAAGTGTCGATTTCGTTCGAATTGTCTTCGGTGTCAGTCATTTTCACTGTTCACTTTCGCCGCCGGACAGGGAGCCGGGTGTGGGGTCAGTTCAGATCGTCGGGGAAGGCGTTGGCCACCTTGCCGCTGCGCAGCGTGCCGTCCAGGTACGCCGCACGCGTGGCCCGGCGGCCGATCTTGCCGCTGGAGGTACGCGGGATGGCGCCGGCCGCGGTCAGCAGCACGTCGCGGACGGTGACGCCGTGGCGGACCGCGATGGCGGCGCGGATGTCGTCGACGATCGGCTGGGGCTCGAGCTTGTGCGCACCCGGGGCACGCTCGGCGACGATGACCAGCTGCTCGGAGCTGTCGTCGGCATCGCGCTTGAGGCCGACGTGGACGTCGTCGAAGACCGAGTCGGGCAGCTGGTTGGCCGGCACCGAGAACGCCGCCACGTAGCCGACGCGCAGTGCCTTGCTGGCCTCCTGCGCCGAGTATTCGAGGTCCTGCGGGTAGTGGTTGCGACCGTCGATGATCACCAGGTCCTTGACGCGACCGGTGATGTACAGCTCGCCGTCGTGGTACGCGCCGAAGTCACCGGTACGCACCCAGGTGGCGTCGTCGGCGGCGCCTTCGGCGTGCGACGGGCTGGTGCGCGACTTGAGGGTGTTCTGGAACGTCTCGATGGTTTCCTCGGGCTTGCCCCAGTAGCCGGTGCCCATGTTGGCGCCGCTGATCCAGATTTCACCGATCTGGCCGTCGGGCAGCTCGGTGGCGGTCTCGGCGTCCACGATGACGGCCCACTCGTCGACACCGATCTTTCCGGCGCCGGCCTGGGCGACGGCCTTCGGCGAATCGTCCGGAACCACCACGAAGGTGCCGGTGTTGAGGGCGTCGCGGTCCACCGACACGATGGTCGGCTCGTCGGAGGACGGCGTGGTCGACACGAAGAGCGTGGCCTCGGCCAGACCGTACGACGGCTTGATGGCCTTGGACGGGAAGCCGAACGGGCCGAACGCCTCGTTGAACCGGCGCACGGTGGCGGCCGAGATCGGCTCGCTGCCGTTCAGGACGGCCTTGACGTTCGACAGGTCGATCGGTTCCTTCGGCACGCCACGGGCGGCGGCGTGGTCGAACGCGAAGTTCGGGGCCACCGAGATGACACCGCCGGTGTCGCCTTCCTTGCGCGCCATCTCACGAATCCAGCGCTCCGGGCGACGGACGAAGGCCGCCGGGGTCATGAAGGTGAAGCTGTGGCCGATCATCGGCGCCAGCAGGGCGGTGATCAGACCCATGTCGTGGAAGAACGGCAGCCAGGACAGACCGCGGTCGCCCTCTTCGCCCTCGAGCGCCTCGACGACCTGCACCACGTTGGTGGCCAGGTTGAGGTGGGTGATCTGCACGCCCGTCGGGATGCGGGTCGAGCCCGAGGTGTATTGCAGGTAGGCGACGGTGTGCTCGTCGACCTCGTCGAAGGGGATCCAGGTGGCCGCGACCTCGTCCGGGACGGCGTCGACGGCGATGACGCGCGGACGCTCATTGGCCGGACGGCTGCGGAAGAACTTGCGCACGCCCTCTGCGGCGGCGGTGGTGGTCAGGATGGCCGACGGCTTGCAGTCGTCGAGCACGGCGTGCAGGCGGCCGACGTGGCCCGGCTCGGACGGGTCGAACAGCGGCACGGCGATGCGGCCGGAGTACAGGACGCCGTAGAACGCCACGAGGTACTCGAGGTTCTGCGGGCACAGGATCGCGACGCGGTCGCCGACCTGGGTGACCTGCTGCAGCCGCGCGGCCACCGCCTTGTTGCGGGCGCTGAACTGCGCCCAGGACAGGTCCTTGGCCTCGCCGTCACGTTCCGTGGAGTAGTCCAGGAACCGGAAGGCCAGCCGGTCGCCGCGGACCTTCGCCCAGCGTTCGACGTGCTTCACGATGCCGGCACCGTCCGGGAAGGTGATCTTCCCGTTCTTGACGAACGGGTTGTGGAACGCCATCAAACTCTCCTGTCACAGCCTGCCGCGCCGGCTACGTCGTGTGCAGCCAGTCACGCCAAATCCCGGCAAATGGTACCGGGCAGTAGCGATATGCCACCCCAAGATTGTCCGGTCGATGATAAGACCGTGCTCTTAGCTATCTCTTAATGTTAGGTGACGCGAATTCGCAGGCCAAATCGCCCCACCGGTTTTGTACTCGTCAGTAGCCAACCAGTGATGTCAGCCGTGTTTGGGGTGCGGCGCATCGTCGACGAGTTGCTTGGCCCAGTTCAGTGTCCACTGCGTGGAGGTCTGCCCGTCAAGGGTCCAGAACTGCGGCGTGTTGTACAGCGCGTGCACCGGTCCCGCGGCGCTGCCGGACAGCGTCGCGAGCGTGCTGGGCAGGTTGACGACGTTGAACGCCTCGGTCGGCGCGGCGCAGATCAGGTCGCCCTTTCCGCAGATCTCGTTGACCCGGTCGTTGAGTGCACCGAAGCCGCCGACGCGCGGTCCCGTCATGTTCAGTCCGAGCATGCCGAGCGGCAGTTCGTGCAGCGTGATCTCGGCGCCCTGTCCGGGCGGGTTCGGACCGATGTCCTTGCCCACGTCGGGCTGGCGGCGACCGTCGGCGATCAACGTCACGCCGAGCACCAGATCCTGGTCGATGGGACCACGGCCGTTGCCGATGTCGCTGGCGATGTCACCGGCGATCACCGCGCCCTGCGAGAAGCCGATGATCACGAAGCTCGTCAGCGGGCACCGGTTGTTGATGTCCGTGATGGCTTCGACAGCCTTCTTCTTGCCCTCTTCGCGGCTGTCGTTGTACGACATCTGGTTGTCCGCGGCGAGCGGGTTATGGAACTGCGCGGTGTAGGGCACCGTGTACTGCGCCAACCGGTCGGCGCCGAACTGCTGGCCGAGCGGATTGCTCACGTTCAGCAGCAGCGCGATCGGGAACGACGGCGTCGGGTTCAGCGGGTCGAGCGCCCGGGAGGACTCCCAGGTGCCCGGGATCGAGATCAGCTGCACATCGGGGCAGTCGGCCGACTGGTAGGCCGGCCGCGGCTTCGACGGCTTCGCGGTGGGACCGGACGTCGGCGGCTGCGCCGACGGCGGCGTCGGCCCCGGGATCTCACCGGGCTGCCGCAGCCACACCACGATCGCGAAGGCGACCACGATGACCAGCAGTGCCACCGCACCCGCCGCGGCAATGGCGAGGATGCGATGGCGGCGGCGTCGATTATTGGTGGCCATGTGGTGTGCGGTCTCCTGCGGGCTGAATCAAACGGTTGTCATCCGAATCTAGTCAGCAGGCATCACGGACTGGTCACGCCGGCGGGTTCCGTCGGCAATATCACTCCGGTTGAGCTAGCGGATTACGCTCACCAATTCGCCCGACATGGCACCGAGCTGACCGCTCCAGCTGCCCCAGTCGTGCTGCGGGCCGTCGGGGAAGTCGAAGTGCCCGTTGTGGCCGCCGACGCTGCGGTAGTGCGCGTAGAAGGCGCGGTTGCTGCCCTGCGCCTGGTCGCAGTAACCGATCATCGCGGCCGGGTCGCTGCACGTGACCGTCGACGGGCTGAAGACCCAGATCCGGGTGTTGTTCTGGTTCAGCAGGCTCACGTGCACGTCCGGGTCGTGCCACTTCCAGCGGCCCAGCTGCGGGGCGCCCCACATACCGTAGGTGTCCACGCCGCCGAACTCGCGCATCCCGGCGGTGATGGCGCCGTTGAACGTCGTCGACGACGGCGTCAGGAATCCCGACAGCGAGCCCGCGAAGCGGAACCGGTCCGGGTGGAACTCGGCCAGCGCCAACGCGGCGGTGCCGCCCTGGGCCGCGCCGACGACGCCGTGGCCGTTCGGGGCCAGGCCCTTGGTGGCGGCCAGATAGTCCGGGAGCTCCTGGCTCAGGAACGTCTCCCACTGCTTGCTGCCGTCCTGCTCCCAGTTGGTGTAGAAGCTGAACGCGCCGCCCGCCGGGGCGACCACCGAGATGCCCTTACCGGCCAGCGTGCCCATGGCATTGCCGGCGGTGACCCAGTTGCTCACGTCGGGGCCGGCGTTGAAGGCATCGAGGAGATAGACCGCGTGCGGACCACCGGCCTGGAACGTCACCGGGATGTCGCGGCCCATCGCGGCCGAGGGCACCATCAGCGTCTCGACGCCCGCGGCCCGGGCCGTTCCGGTACCCGTCAGCAGGCCGCCGGCGAGCACTACCGCCGCCGCCGTCCCAGCCATCGTCCGGAACATCCCCCGCATTGCCTGCAGCCCCATAACCAACCTCACCTGTTCGTGATCGTCGAGCGTCCTGAACCCGCGTTGTAGTGAACCACATCACCTCGACAGATGTCCCGGACAACAGGAGGGAACGTTGCCAGCGGATGGGGTGATTTTCGCCGACACCGCCATAAACGACTGACGGCGACGACCCGTGAAGGTCGCCGCCGCCAGTGCGAGTTGTTGCCAGAGGCTCTACCTCGGGATCAGGTTGTTACGCCTGGCCCGAAGCACCCAGCACACGCTGCAGGTCAGGCTTCATGGCCTGCAGCTGCTGGCCCCAGTAGCCCCAGTCGTGGGTGCCGCTGTTGGGGAAGTTGAACACACCGTTGGTACCACCGGCAGCCAGGTAGGTCTGCTGGAAGGTGCGGTTGGTGCGGATGGTCAGGCCCTCCAGGAACTTGGCCGGCACGTTGTCGCCGCCCAGGTCGCTCGGGTTGCCGTCGCCGCAGTAGACCCACAGACGGGTGTTGTTGGCGACCAGGGTGCCGATGTTGACGAACGGGTCGTTGCGCTTCCAGGCGTTGTTCGGGTCGCCAGTGGAGCCCCACATGTCGTCGGCCTTGTAGCCGCCGGCGTCACCCATCGAGATATTGACCAGGAACGGCCACCAGCCCTCGGACAAGTTCAGGAAGCCCGACATCGAGCCCGCGTAGATGAACTGCTGCGGGTGGTAGATGGCGAGGGTCATCGCGGCCGAACCGGCCATCGACAGACCGACAGCAGCGCCACCGGTCGGCTTGACCGACTTGTTGGCCTGCAGGTAAGCGGGCAGCTCCTGGGTCAGGAAGGTCTCCCACTTGTAGGTGGAGCAACCGGCCTTGCCGCAAGCCGGCTTGTACCAGTCGCTGTAGAAGCTGGACTGGCCGCCGACCGGCATGACCATCGAAATGCCCGAGCCGTTGTACCACTCGAAGGCGGCGGTGTTGATGTCCCAGCCGTTGTAATCGTCCTGCGCACGCAGACCGTCGAGCATGTAGACGGCCGGCGAGCCGGCGCCACCGCTCTGGAACTGGATCTTGATGTCGCGACCCATGGCCGCGGACGGAACCTGCAGGTACTCAACCGGCAGACCGGGACGCGAGAAAGCCCCTGCAGTCGCCGTTTCACCGACGACACCGACAAGACCGGGCAGCGCTGCCGCGGCAACGGCCGCAACCGCCATCCGGCGCGGCATGGCCTTGGCCATCGACCGCATCTTCCCAACGAAACTCATACCGCTCCCTAATCTTTCCTATGACGGCGTACGGACAACCCTCATCCCCGCCTCTGCCGTTGAGGTGACGATCAGGCCGGGCGCACACGCCCGAGTGGTTATCGCCGCATGGTTCACCGGCGTTACCTACGCTTCAGACCGTGCCAGCGCTCGTGCGCTGAAACTACGGACCGGTAGCCGGTAAGCCAGTGTAAGGGGTCGACAGCCTCGGAGGCACATCGAGCCCACACCGGTGCAGCTCGTATAACGGCACGCGATCGATCCGGTAACGGGTAAATGTGAACGCGTGTACCAGATTTGACATGAACCGGTGGAAGCCCATCGGCGCGCGTACCGAACTGAGCATCGTCTCGGTCTCCGGGCATGTCAGCGCGACCGCCGCCTGCGCCACCCAGTCCTCGTCCAGGTACGTCGGTATCCACGGGCGCTTGCGCAGGTACGGCCCCTCGGCGACCGCCCAGTCCGGGAACAGGTCCTTGTCGTGGCCGATGCGCGCGTCGTCCAGCCGCGCGGTGTGGGCGGCCAGCGGGTTGGCGAGCCCGATCTGGTCGATCACCCGGACCTCGAGCGGCAGGTTCATGCCCATCATGCCCAGGTTGGTGAAAAAGACTGTGTGCGGACCTTTTTCGAACCAGTTGGGCGGGGGCGGCGACGTCGGGTCCGGGACCGGCGGCGGCATGGCCGGAACCACGTCCCACTGGTCGTAGTTGCCCGACGGCAGCAGCAGCGCCCCGACCGGGGTGTTGTCGATGGCCGCCAGCACCGCCCGCATGCGCGGATAGTCCAGGTAGTCCGCGGCCGTGAGCGGATGCGCGTGCCCGGTGGCCTGCGAATAGAAGCGCCGTTCGTCGACGATGCCGGAGTAGGTCACGCGGGTGGCGTCATATCCGAGCCCCGGCGAGTTGGCCGCCCACAGCGACCAGCCGACCACCGCCAGCCACAGGGCGGTCGTCGTACCGGCGAGCGCGTAGCCGACCTCGCGGGCGATGTTCTTGCCGTCGGGAAGGACGATCGGAATCACCGCAACCGGGATGACCAGGCAGAACAGCGGAACCAGCAACACCCGGCCGTGCATGAAGTCACCACCCTGGCGCAGCCAGTACAGGCCCTGCACCAGGCCGCTGCCGGCCATGAAGATCACTACGGCAGTGGGACTTTGAATCCGGCGGGCCAGAGTGCTGTAGCCGCGCGGCGCCGACTGGCCCCACCACGGCCGGCTGTGAGTGACGAACAACACAATCGCCAGTGCCACGGTCAGCACCGCGGGCACCCACAACAGATAGGGCCGGTTGAAGTTGCCGAGGTAGACGAAGCCCTGCTGCCACTTGGATCCGGTGGCGTCCTTGGCCAGCGCGGTGATCGGCACCAACAGGCCGTAGTAGCCCATCCGGAAGATCTCGTAGGCGATCGGGAGCAGACCACCGGCCACCAGGATGACGACGCGGCGGCGCCGGCCCCGGGCCGCGACCAGCAGCATGACCAGGGCCACCCCGCCGATCAACGCCAACTCGGGCCGCACCAGGACCGACAGACCGGCCAGACAGGCCAGGGCGCCGTCGAACCGGGCGCTGGTGAGATTCGCGTCGCCGTCGCGGCCCTCGGCGGGCGCGCGCAGGGCACCACGGCCGGGAGGAGCGATCGAGCTCTGACACCAACACACCATCATCCACCAGAGCAGCCCCAGGTAGGCCATGATCAGGCCGTTCTCCAGGCCCGAGGTCGCGAAGTCGCGCGCCGGCGGCACAGCCATGTAGACGAGGGCGCCGGCCGGCACCAACAGCGCGCGGCGGCCCCGCAGCCCGGGGGCGTACAGCCGGCCGGTGCCGAGCATCGCGAAGACCAGGCCCGCCACACTCAGGGTCAGCGCCAAGACCAGCGCCACGTACTCGAGCTGCACCGAGCCGCCGATCCAGGCACCGACGGTGACCAGATAGGTCCACAGCGTCGAGGTATTGGACTCGACGCGCTCACCGACGTTGAAGACGGGGCCGTTGCCGGCCAACAGGTTTCGCACCGTGCGCAGCACGATGAGGCCGTCGTCCGCGATCCACCGGCGCTGCCAGGCGCCCCAGCCAAACAGTGCGGCGGACACCACGACGCTCAACCACAGGCTGATCCGCGCGGCCCGGCCATACGGGAAGACCGGCCCGCGCAGCAATTGCCGAGCGGGCGAATCGGTCACCGGATCAGTCCGGGCAGAATCGCGGCAACGAGCGTCGCGACCAGGGCCACGCCCAGCAGCTGCAACACCCGGTCGTTCAGCACGATCTCCTCGGGCTCACCCGCCGCGCCACTGTCGACGTCGACGGCGTAACGCAGGATCGCGATGGTGAACGGCACCAACGACACCGCGAACCACGTGCCCTTGTTGCCCTCGAAGGCCCACAGGCCGTAGCAGAGCACCACGGCAGTCGCCGACAGCGTCCAGACGAACCGCAGGTAGCTGCTGGTGTAGGACTCCAGTGCCTTGCGGATCTTGGCGCCCGTGCGTTCGGCGAGCTGCAGTTCGGCGTAACGCTTTCCGGCCGACATGAACAGCGAGCCGAACGCGAACACCAGCAGGAACCATTTGGACAGCGGAATCCCGGCGGCCACACCGCCGGCGATACCGCGCAGCGGGAAACCCGAGGCGTTGATGCAGATATCCAGCACCGCTTGATGTTTCAGACCGAAGCAGTAGGCCAGCTGGGACGCGATATAGACCGCCATGACGATCGCCAGGCTGGGCGTGAGCCACCACGAGATGGCGAGCGAGCCGACACCGAGCACGACGGCCAGCGAGTAGGCCAGCTGTACCGAGACGACGCCGGCGGCGATCGGGCGGTACTGCTTTGTCGGGTGCAGGCGGTCTGCTTCCACGTCGCGGGCATCGTTGATCAGGTAGATACACGACGCAGCCATGCAGAACACCACGAACGCGACGCCGACGGCTTTGAGCACCTCGGTGTAGCTGTAGTGCGCCTGCACGCCGAGGGCTGCCAGCGGCGCGACCAACACCAGGACGTTCTTCACCCACTGCCGCGGCCGCAGCGCCTTGACGATGCCGGCGGCCAGGTTCTTCGGTGGCCCCAGCTCCTGCGTCACTTCGGTCATGCCCCAGCCTTCGGTTCGCGCTTTGCAGTTCGCTCGGAAATCGCGCCGACTGATTCGGCGACCGCGGTTCCCACCACGACACCGGTCAGGACGTCAGTGGGATAGTGCACGCCGAGAACCAAGCGCGACAACGCCATCGGCGGCACCAGGAACCACGGCAGCGGCAGGCCCGTGGCCCGGCCGATGAGGATCGCGGCGGCGGCGGTCGACGTCGCATGCGCCGACGGGAAGCTCAGCCGGCTCGGGGTGCCGACGTTGACGGCGATGGCCGGGTGTTGCGGGCGTTCACGTTTCACGACCCGCTTGATCAGCACGGCCGCCGCATGCGCGAAGAAGGTGCCGACACCGGCCGTCACCCAGGCCCGGCGACGCTGCGGTTGCAGCAGCGCGCCCAGACCACAGACGGCGAACCAGCCCAGGCTGTGCTCACCGAAGTACGACAGCACCCGGGCGCCGGCGAGGACGCCGGGACGGCCGGTCAGTGCGGACTGGACGCCGACCAGGATGGCGTCCTCACCGCGCGGGACGTCGGCAATGACGTCACCCTCGATGCCTCCAGCGCCTTCGAGGCTCACCGGGCACCGGCCGATTCCGGCTGGGAGGCCAACAGCACGGTCTCCCACCTCTCCTTGCTCGTCAGCTCCGGCAGCGCGTTGCGGTAAACCTTCCGCAGGCGGTTGAACCTGCGGGCCAGCAGCGCCTGACGCTTGAGCGATTCCCGCAGCAACTCGAACATCTTCTCGCGGTCGCGCTGGCGGTAGACGACACCGCGGCCGTCGGCAGTGGTGACGGTGACACCGTCGACCATGCACAGCGAGAACCAGCGGGCGTCCTGCGTCGCGACGTTGATCTGCGGCCGCACATGGTGTTCCGGGTCGTGCGGCTTGAGCTGGTTGACGACGCCACGAGTGAGCCGGATCGCGATCGCCGGCGGGCTGGTGGGAATCTTGACCTTCCGGCGCCACTTCTTGTCCGATGGCGCGGGCAGCGAGGTGGCGCTTTCCAGCACAACGGCGTCGGGGTACTCGTTACGCATGGCGCGCACGTCGGGCAGTGCGGACTCGAGGATGGTGAACAGGTTGTCCGGCCCGGCGAGGAAGTCGTCCATCGCCCGGTTCTGGATGGCCACCGTCGAATACTCAAGGCACAGCAGGTGTTTCATGGTCGCCTTGAAGTGGCTCGCAACCAGGCCACGGATGTTGCCGTCCCAGTGCAGCGCCGCCACGACGAGGCGGTTGCGCAGGTGGAAGTACGCCTGCCAGTCGATGGCGTCGTCTTTGTCGCTCCACGCCATGTGCCAGATCGCCGCGCCGGGCAGCGTCACCGTCGGGTAGCCGTGTTCGCCCGCACGCAGGCCGTAGTCGGCGTCGTCCCACTTGATGAACAGCGGCAGCGGCTGCCCCAGCTCCTCGGCGACGGCGCGCGGGATCATGCACATCCACCAGCCGTTGTAGTCGACGTCGATGCGGCGGTGCAGGATTCGGCTGCGGTACTCCTCCTCGTCGGCGAGGGGGTACTTCGCGAAGTTGTGGTCGTACTCGGCGTTGATGGCGTGCGTCCACATGAAGTTGGCCGAGTCGACCATCTCGCCCATGACGTGCAGGTGCGAGGGCTCCTGCAGGTTGAGCATCTGGCCACCGACCAGGGTCGGCGTCTTGGCGAACCGGTTGAACGCCAGCGCCCGCAGGATCGAGTCGGGCTCGACGCGGATGTCGTCGTCCATGAACAGAATCTGTTCGCAGTCAGTGTGTTTCAGCGCTTCGTACATCACGCGGCTGTAGCCGCCGGAGCCACCGAGGTTCGGCTGGTTGTGGATGGCCAGCCGGTCGGCCAGCGGGGCCGCCGCGGCCGCGAAGTCGGGGTGGTCCTTCACCTTGTTCGCACCCTGATCAGACACGATGACCGCGCCGATCACCTGGTCCACCAACGGATCCGACGTCAGCGCCGCGAGCGCGTTGACGGCGTCCGCCGGCCGGTTGAAGGTCGGGATACCGATCGTGATGTTCGCCCGCCCGGGCGCCTCCACGGGCGCGTACCAGCCGGCGCCCAGCACCGTCACCGCAGTGTCGGTGGTGATGTCGAACCAGATCCAGCCGCCGTCCTCGAACGGCTCCAGCCCGATCTCGAACTCGACCACTGCCGGCAGGCCGTCGTCGCCGCTGGCAATCTCGCTGCCGCCCACGGTGATTCGGGCGCCGGTCGCCTTCGAGCGGTAGACGTCGACACGCGCGCCGCCGGTCAGCTCGACGCGCAGCACCACCGAGGTCAGGATCGACCAGCGGCGCCAGTAGCTGGCCGGGAACGCGTTGAAGTAGGTGGCGAACGAAACCTCGGACTCCCCACCGATTTCCAGCGTGGTGCGGGTCGGGGCATGCGCGCGCCGGGCGTTGGTGGACGACTCCTCGATGTACAGCTTGCGGACGTCGAGGGGCTCACCCGGACGGGGCAGGATGACCCGCGACAGCAGGCTCACCGCACGGGACTCTCCCGACGCCAATGCGCCGGACGGGATGTCGCTCATGGTCTTCAGCTACTTTCTGTACCGGCGTCGCCGAGTGCCGCGCCGTCACGCAGATGCGGCATCAGCACGTTGTCGTACATGTTCAGCGCACTGGCGATGGCCATGTGCATGTCGAGGTACTGATAGGTGCCCAGCCGGCCCCCGAACAGCACTCGGTTCTCCTCGGTTTCGGCCTTGGCCCTGGCGCGGTAGGCCGCCAGGATCGCGCGATCCGAATCGGTGTTGATCGGGTAGTACGGCTCGTCGTCGTCGTTGGCGAAGCGCGAGTACTCCCGCATGATGACGGTCTTGTCCGTCGGGTAATCCCGCTCGGGGTGGAAGTGCCGGAACTCGTGGATGCGGGTGAACGGCACGTCGGGGTCGTTGTAGTTCATGACGGGCGTGCCCTGGAAGTCTCCGATGGGCAGTACTTCCATCTCGAAGTCCAGCGTGCGCCAGCCCAGCCGGCCCTCGGAGTAGTCGAAGTAGCGGTCGAGCGGGCCGGTGTACAGCACCGGCGCGCCGGGGCTCTCGGCCCGCAGCTGCTCGCGCACGTCGAACCAGTCGGTGTTGAGCACGACGTCGATGCGCTCGTCGGCGGCCATGTTCTCGAGCCACGCGGTGTAGCCGTCGACCGGCAGGCCCTCATACGTGTCGTTGAAGTAGCGGTTGTCGAAGTTGTAGCGCACCGGCAGGCGGCTGATGATCGACGCGGGCAGGTCCTTGGGATCGGTCTGCCACTGCTTGGCGGTGTAGCCCTTGACGAAGGCCTCGTAGAGCGGCCGGCCGATCAGCGAGATGGCCTTCTCTTCGAGGTTCTGCGCGTCGTCGGTGTTGATCTCGGCGGACTGCTCGGCGATCAGGGCCCGCGCCTCGTCGGGGCTGTAATAACGCCCGAAGAACTGCGACACCAGGCCCAGCCCCATCGGGAACTGGTAGGCCTGGCCGTCGTACATGGCAAAGACGCGGTGCTGGTAGCCGGTGAAGTCGGTGAACTGCCGCACGTAGTCCCACACCCGCTGATTGGAGTTGTGGAACAGGTGGGCGCCGTACTTGTGCACCTCGATGCCGGTTGTGGGCTCGGCTTCTGAATAGGCGTTGCCGCCGAGATGGTGACGGCGCTCGACGACCAGCACCCGCTTGTCGAGTTGGGTTGCCGCGCGCTCGGCAATCGTCAGTCCGAAGAATCCGGAGCCGACGACGATGAGGTCATAAGGGCCGGAGGACTGGGTCGCAGCGCCCCGGGAATCAGCGGAGGTCATCGGCGTTCAGGGTATCCGACAGAGGCCGTTCGGCCCGAAAACACCCGGTCGGGTCGGGCAGTGCGCGGGCCGGTCGCAATTCGCTCACGATTCCGCATCGTCACTCTAATCCCACTAATCACAGCTTTAACATCGATGACGTCAGTACCGACGACTCAGCAAGCCAGCTCGAGCCGTACCCCACAGATTGAGGAGACTTCCGTGCCTAACCGACGTCGACGCAAGCTCTCGACAGCCATGAGCGCAGTCGCCGCCGTGGCCGTCGCAAGTCCGATCGCACTCGTGGCGGTCGCCGAGATGACCCCGGCAAACCCGACTCCGCAGCACCGGGAATTCGTCCAGGCCGCGCTCGTGACCGACCTCCCCAACGAGGTCATGTCCGCGCTGTCGCAGGGCCTGTCCCAGTTCGGCGTCAACCTGCCGAACCTCATGGGCGGAGCCGCGAGCTCCCCCAGCCCCCTGACCGGCGGCCTGTCCCCGCAGACCGGCCTGACCCCGGGCCTGGGCACCAGCCCCAGCCTGGGCGCCACCCCAGGCCTGACCCCGCCGGCCGGCCTCACCCCGGCGGGTGGCCTCACGCCGCCGGCCGGCCTGACCCCGGGCCTGGGCACCACCCCGGCGACCGGTCTGACCGCACCCGGCCTGACCCCGCCGACGGGCGCGACCGCACCCGGCCTGACCCCGCCCACCGGCCTCACCGGCACCAGCCCGTCGGCACTGACGCCGGGCCTGCCCGGCGCCGGCCTGCCCAGCGCCGGTCTCACGACCCAGGGCGCGACCCTCCCGAGCGTGAGCACGCCCGGACTGACCGCTCCCGGCCTGAACGCCACGGGCCTGACCACGCCGTCGATCAGCGCGAGCCCGGCCGGGCTCGGTGCCGCCGGCATGCCGATGACCGATCCCAACGCCAGCCTGGGCCTCGGCCCCGGCCAGGGCCTCGGTGGCAGCTACCCGATCCTCGGCGACCCGTCGGTCGGACTGGGCGGCGGCGACGGCCTCGGCCTCGGCGCGGCCCCGAGCAGCGGCGGCGGCGGACTGATCAGCGACCTGACCAGCGCCGCCAACCAGCTGGGCGCGACCCAGGCCATCGACCTGCTGAAGGGCATGGTCGTGCCGGCCATCACGTCGGCGGTCAAGTCCGCTCAGGCCGCCCCGGCGGCAGCCGCCGCGGCCGCACCGGCAGTGGCCGCTCCCGCGGTCTGACATCCGTCACACACAACTGAAGACCTGTAACCGAGACGGCACCGCAGAAGCCCCAAGGCTCTGCGGTGCCGTTGCGGCGTCTTGCAGAGAATTGACAGCCCAGTAATCCGTGTCGAAACACGGGTAACACCTGACACATACGTAACATTCGCGCTGTGCCGCGCCGTCGTCCCGCACCGTCAATACTGTTGTCCGCTCTGGCGGCGACCGTCGTGATGGTGCCGCTGGCCGTCAGCGGCATCCCGAACATCCCCGGCCTGACGGACGACAAGCCGTCGGCGCCGGAGCTCCACACGCAGCCGCTGGCCGGCGTCGGTGGCGGGCAGACCGTCCGGGAAATCCACCAGGACACTCCTTTCTCCCTGGTCGCGCTCACGGCGTCGGACTTCACCGGAACCTCGGCCCGGGTGCGCGCCCAGAAGGCCGACGGATCCTGGGGCCCCTGGTACGAGGTCGAGGCGCCAGATGGTGTCGGCGAGGCGCGCGCCACGACGCGCGGCACCGAACCCGTGTTCGTCGGCCGCACCAAAACCGTCCAGATCGCGGTGACCCGGCCCGCCGAAGCCGCTGCCACGCCACCCGCCGGCGACCGGCCGCAGGGTCCCGGCCTGGGGTACCGCCCCGTCGACGTCGAGAAACCGTTGGGCGCCAGCATGAAAGCAGTGCTCATCAGTCCGCCGGAGGCTCCGGCCGATGTGCAGTTCCAGCCGACCGCGGTGTCGGCGCCGAACCAGCCACCCAACATCATCAGCCGGGCCCAGTGGGGCGCCAACGAGAGCGTGCGCTGCGGACAACCGGTCTATGACCCGGGCGTGCGCGCCGCCATCGTGCACCACACCGCCGGCAGCAACGACTACGCGCCCGAGGATTCCGCGGGCATCGTCCGGTCGATCTACGAGTACCACACCCGCGAATTGGGTTGGTGCGACATCGCTTACAACGCCCTGGTCGACAAGTACGGCCAGGTTTTCGAGGGCCGGTTCGGCGGCATGACGCGCCCCGTCGAAGGCTCGCACACCGGCGGATTCAACGTCGACACCTGGGGTGTGGCGATGCTCGGCGACTTCGACGCCGTGCCCCCGACCCCGCTGCAGCTGAAGATGACCGGCCGGCTGATCGGCTGGCGGCTGAGCCTGGACCACGTCAACCCGCTCGGCAGCGTGGTGCTGACGTCGGGCGGCGGCTCGTTCACCCACTTCCCCGCCGGCGCGACGCCGACGCTGCCGACGATCTTCACCCACCGCGACGTCGGCAACACCGACTGCCCGGGTAACGCCGCCTACGCAGCCATGGGCGAATTGCGGGATATCGCAGCATCTTTCACGGCCCCACCGGGCGCCCTCAGTGCGATGGACATGCTGCGCGGCGGTGCCATCTTCGACAAGTGGCAGGCGATGGGCGGGGCGTCCGGCCCGCTCGGCGTCGCCACGTCACCGGAGGCCGCGGCCGACGGGCACACCCGCTACGCCACGTTCGACCACGGCGCCATGTACTGGTCACCGGCCACCGGCGCCCAGCCGCTCACCGGTGCCCTCTACGACGCCTGGGGCGCACTGGGTTTCGAACGCGGCGCACTCGGACTGCCGACCAGCGGCGAAATCGCCGAACCGCAGTGGATCGTGCAGAACTTCCAGCACGGCACTCTCAACTTCGACCGCGAGAACGGGACCGTCACGCGCGTCATCGACGGTGTGCCGCAAGAACTTCCGCCGCCGCCGAAGCAGGAGCCGGTGCAGCTCGAGCGGTTCAGCCGCATCGAGATGCAGAGCTGACCCGCTAGAGCCACCAGCGTTCGAGCACCCGGGCCACCCCGTCGTCGCTGTTGGTCGTGGTGACCTCGTCGGCAGCCTCGAGGGCCTCCGGATGCGCATTGCCCATCGCCACTCCCAGGCCGGCCCAGGTCAGCATCGGGATGTCGTTGGGCATGTCACCGAAGGTGACGACGTCGTCGGCGGTCAGACCCAGCGGGCGGATGATCTCGGCGACTCCCGTGGCCTTGCTGATGCCCAGCGGCACCACCTCGATGAGCCCGTTGTTGGTCGAATAGGTCAGGTCGCCCGTGACGCCGACATGCGGGGCCAGCGCCGCGGCCAGATCGGCACTGTGCGCGCCCGCCTTGCGGATCAACAGCTTCACCGCCGGCACGCTGAGCATGTCCTCCACCGACACCTCGGTGTTGTCGGGGTTGTGCCAGGCATGCTCGTAGCCCGGCGAGCTCGCGAACTGCGGCATGGACTCGTCGAACGCGGTACGGCCCACGCGTTCGACCGCCAGCCCGACGCCCGGGATCACCCGAGTGGCGATCTCGGCCAACTCGCCCAACGCATCCGGGCTCAAGGTGTGGGCCGAGACGATGCGGTCCGTCGCGGAGTCATAGAGCACCGCACCGTTGGCGCACACCGCAAGCGGCGACAGTCCCAGGGCGTCCACCACCGGCGGTATCCAGCGCGGCGGCCGGCCGGTGGCGAGCACGAACTTCGCGCCGTTCGCGACGGCGGCCTGCACGGCGGCGCGGGTCCGCGGCGTCACCCGCTCATGGGTGTCGAGCAGCGTGCCGTCGACGTCGGTGGCGATCAGCGCGGGCAGCATCACCGGCCCCCGGCTTCCCGACGGGCCCGCTCGGCCTTCTCCAGCACTTCGGCCTCCTCAGGCGTCGGGGCGCCGCCACCCAGCCGGCGCGGCACCCAGTACTCACCCGCCGGGTGCGGGTATTCCTCCTGCACCGCATGGAGCTGATCGGTCATCGTCTGCTGCAGCATCGCCATCACCTGGGCCACCGGACCGTTCGCCGTGATCGGCGCACCGACCCGGACGATGACCGGAATCTTCTTGCGCCCCAACCGCTTCGGGTGGTCCTTGGTCCACATCCGGTGCACACCCCAGACGATCACCGGGATGATCGGCACCTGCGCGTCGAGTGCCATCCGCGCCACGCCGGTCTTGAACTCCTTGAGCTCGAAACTGCGGCTGATCGTGGCCTCCGGGTACACCCCGACCAGTTCCCCGGCGCGCAGCCGCTCGACGGCGACGGGATACGCGTCGCCACCGGAACTGCGGTCGACGGGGATGAGCCCGGCCCGCTTGACCAGGAAGTTGCCCATCGGCACCTGCTGCACCTCGGCCTTGAGCATGAAGCGCACCCGGCGGCGGCGATGGGTGGCGGCCAGACCGGCCGGCAGGAAGTCGACGTAAGCGGTGTGGTTGATCGCGATCACCGCACCGCCGGTATCCGGAATATGTTCCAGCCCTTGGTAAGTGATGCGGGTTCCCGTGGCGGCGACCGCCGCCTTTGCGGCAATCTCGATGCCGCGGAAAACTGGCTCCATGGCGCTACTCCGGCGCACCTTCCGCCTGCCGCGCCGCGCGGCGTGCCGCCTTCTCGCGCGCTTCGTCGAGGTCCATCTGGTCGGCCTCGGCCAGCGTCGGCGCCCCGCCGCCCAACCGATGCGGCACCCAGAACTCGCCGGCGGGATGTTCGGGATAGCGGTCCTGGACCTCCGACAGCAGGTGCTGCATGCGGGCGTGCAACAGCGCCGTCAGCTCGGCGGCGGGCAGCGTCGGGTAGATGGGCTCACCGACGTGGATGAAGATCGGCACCTTGGGGCGGCGCATGTTGCGCGGATGGCCCTTGGTCCAGATCCGCTGGGCGCCCCAGATGATGTGCGGGACGATCGGCACGTCGGCCTCGATGGCCATGCGGGCCGCGCCCGACTTGAACGCCTTGATCTCGAAACTGCGGCTGATGGTGGCCTCGGGGTAGACGCCGACGAGCTCGCCCGCCTTGAGTTGCTTGACCGCCTCGGCGTACGAGTCCGCGCCGCTGCCGCGGTCGACGGCGATGTGGCGCATCTTGCGCATCAGCCAGCCGCCGTACTTGTTGTCGAAGACTTCCTTCTTCGCCATGAACCGCACCTTGCGGCCCCGCTTCTGCATGACGGCGGGCAACCCGGCGAACGTGAAGTCGAAGTAGCTGGTGTGGTTGATCGCGACCACCGCGCCGCCGCTGACCGGCAGGTTCTCCGCGCCGGTCACGGTGAATTTCAGACCCTGTGCCCGCCACACCGTGCGCGCCAGTTTGATCACGGTGCCATATACCGGTTCCACGGGGATCAGCCTAGTGCGGACCGCCGGTACTACGCCCAGAAAGGTAGGCAAGGCTAGTCAGGTGACCTTCCCCAGCGGACCTGTTCCCGTTCCCGACGTCGTCCACGCGCTGGCCACCGGCCGTCCCGTGACCGCGGTCTGGGAGAACGAACTCGGCGGCGTGACGTTCGCCATCGGCGCCGGCGACGAGTACGTCAAGACCTATCCCGCCGAGCACGCGCCGTTGCTGACCGACGAGGCCGTCCGGCTGCGCTGGGCCGGCCGGTACATCGCCGTCCCGCCCGTGCTCGGCGAGGGCGCGGGCTGGCTGCACACCGTCGGCCTGCCCGGCCGCTCCGCCGTCGACCCGCGCTGGGCCGACGATCCCGAGACCGCAGCCCGCGCGATCGGGGCCGGACTGCGGGCCATGCACGACGCGCTGCCCGTCGCGGACTGCCCGTTCGGGCGGCCCTCCTGGGTCGGGGTGGTCCCCGACCCGGACCGGCTCGTGGTCTGCCACGGCGACGCGTGCTCGCCGAACACCCTGATGAGCGACGACGGCGCGTTCGTCGGGCACGTCGACATCGGGGACCTCGGGGTGGCCGACCGGTGGGCCGACCTGGCCATCGCCACCATGTCCCTGGACTGGAACTACCCCGGCAACTACGAGGCCGCCCTGCTGGACGCCTATGGGGTGGTGCGCGACGACGAACGCATCGCCTACTACCGCTCGCTCTGGGACGCTCCGGAATCCGGCTAGACTCGCTGGCGAACTCTCCACCGCCAAAAGGGGCATTTGTGCAGGTCACAAGCGTTGGACACGCCGGATTCCGGATCGATACCGCCGCGGGCAGCATTCTGTGCGACCCGTGGGTGAACCCTGCCTACTTCGCGTCATGGTTCCCGTTCCCCGACAACAGCCAATTGGACTGGGACGCGCTCGGCGACTGCGACTACCTGTACGTCAGCCACCTGCACAAGGATCACTTCGACCCGGAGCACCTGCGCGCCCACGTCAACAAGGACGCGACGGTGCTGCTGCCCGACTACCCGGTGCCGGACCTGCGTCGTGAGCTCGAGGCCCTCGGCTTCCACACGTTCTTCGAGACCACCGATTCGGTGAAGCACCGCGTCAGCGGGCCCAAGGGCGACCTCGACGTCATGATCATCGCGCTGCGCGCCCCGGCCGACGGTCCGATCGGCGACTCGGGCCTCGTGGTGTCCGACGGCGAGACCGTCGCGTTCAACATGAACGACGCCCGCCCGATCGACCTCGACATGGTGGCCACCGAGTTCGGCGACGTCGACGTCCACATGCTGCAGTACTCGGGCGCCATCTGGTACCCCATGGTCTACGACATGCCGGCCCGGGCCAAGGAGGCCTTCGGCACCCAGAAACGTCAGCGGCAGATGGACCGCTGTCGCCAGTACATCGCGCAGGTCGGTGCGACCTGGGTGGTGCCGTCGGCCGGCCCGCCATGCTTCCTGGACGCCGAATTACGTTGGCTCAACGACGATCACGACGATCCGGCCAACATCTTCCCCGACCAGGCAGTGTTCCTGGACCAGCTGCGCAGCCACGGCCACGACGGCGGGCTGCTGATGATCCCCGGCACGGTGGCCTCGTTCACCGGGCCTGCACTGGACTCGCTGGTGCATCCGATTCCCGACGCCGAGGCCGAGGCGATCTTCACCACCGGCAAGGCCGCCTACATCGAGGCCTACGCCCAGCGCATGGCGTCCGTGCTCGCCGCCGAAAAGGCCTCGTGGGCACCGGCTTCCGGCGATTCGCTGCTGGAGCCGCTGCGCGCCAAGTTCGAGCCGATCATGGTGCAGAGCGACCAGATCTGCGACGGCATCGGTTATCCCGTGGAGCTCCGCATCGGTACCGAGACCGTGGTGCTGGACTTCCCGAAACGCGCTGTGCGGGAGGCCATTCCGGACGAGAAATTCCGCTACGGCTTCGGGATCGCACCCGAACTGGTGCGCACCGTACTACGCGACGACGAGCCGGACTGGGTCAACACCATCTTCCTGTCCACCCGCTTCCAGGCCTGGCGGGTCGGGGGCTACAACGAGTACCTGTACACGTTCTTCAAGTGCCTGACCGACGAGCGCATCGCGTACGCCGACGGCTGGTTCGCCGAGGCGCACGACACCTCGGCGTCGATCGAGTTGGGCGGCTACGAGATTCAGCGCCGGTGCCCGCACCTGAAGGCCGACCTGTCGAAGTTCGGGATCGTCGAGGGCAACACGCTGACGTGCAACCTGCACGGCTGGCAGTGGAACCTGGACAACGGCCGCTGCCTGACCTCCAAGGGTCACGAGCTGCGGAGCGCCAAGCGGTGACGAGCGCCCAGTCCGGCGCTCGCTCGGACGCGCACTACGACGACGGCCAGATCTTCCTGGACCGGCAGGCGATCACGTTGCGCCGCTATCACTTTCCGTCGGGCACGTCGAAGATCATCCCGCTCGGCGCGGTCCGCGGCTACAAGGCCGAGTCGCTCGGCTTCATCATGGACCGGTTCCTGATCTGGGGTGGCACCGACCCGCGCCGCTGGCTGCCACTGGACATCTGGCGGCCCATCAAGTCGACGCTGGTGACGCTCGACGTCGTCGGCACCACGCCGGCGCCGGCATGTACCCCGTTGCGGCCCAAGGAGTTTCTGGCCACCCTCGAACAGCTGCTGAGCGAGCGGCGCTAACCCGCCGCGCGCACCGTCTGCCGCAGCTCCGAGACATCGTCGGACGCGGTGTCGTACACGCGCACGATGGCCCGGTCGCCCGGCTTGAGGTAGGTGGACTCCCCCAGCTCGGTGTAGCGCGTCGCGCCGATGCCGACGAGCAGGTGCGCCGGGTGCCCCGCGGCCACCATCAGGGCGCCGACATCCTCCAAAGGTGTGTCGTCCGAACCCTTCTGGTTCGCCAGCCGGTCGACGATCCAGTCCAGCAGCTGCGTCCCGTAGTACGAGTAGCCCAGCAGCGGGCTGTCCTGGCCGTACGCCTGCTCGACACCGCTGCCATCGTCGAGGAAGCTCGCCAGCCGCAGCGACGACGTCGGTCCGTCGGGGCTCAGGTCGTCGATCGCGAAGAACCGCGGGGCCACCCCCTTGGAGGCCGGACCCCAGTTCTTCTTGTGGCTGATCTTCGGTGCGTTCGGCCGGCGGATCGAGCAGTCGTTGAACGCGCCCAGCGCGAACGGCCGCAGCCCGACAACCCGGTCGCCCAACCACGACACCTCGCACGCCAGCCCGACCTCGGGCTCGATCTGCAGGTTCAGCGGGGTGTCACTCACCGGCAGGATCACCGCGTCGGTCGACAGCGGGAACTCGCCGAGGAACGTGTCGCTGCCCGGCGCGTACCAGGGAAAGATGCCCTTCGGCGCCCCGCCCTCGGACCGGACGTTGACGAAATCGACTGCCTCCCCGGCCTGTTCGAGGTGCCCGGCGAAGTTGCCCGCCACTCCGAAGCCGAACCAGCCACGCATGTCGTCGAGGTCGAGATCGATCATGGCTGCCACCCTACTGCGGTCGTGACCAGCACCGACAAGCCACAACCAAGTCGCGCTTAAGTCACGGGCACCAGGCTGTGCACAACCGATCACGAGGAGTCTGCCGTGCCCACCTCCGTCCACCCCGTCACCGTCGCACCCCGCCGGCCTGGCGAACCCGAGCCCGACCTCCTGGGCATCACGCTGGCGCACCGCGCCATGCTCGTCGACCTGGTCCGGCTCACCGAGCTCGCCAAGGCCGTGCGCGACCGCGACGTCATCTGCACGCCCGCCCGGGCGCGCGCCATCTCGCAGTACATCGAGCTGCTGTGCGACTCGATCCATCACCACCACAGCACCGAGGACACCGTGCTGTGGCCGGTCATCCAGGCCAGCGTCGGCGCTCACCTCGATCTGAGCGAACTCACCGACGACCACGCGGCGCTCGACCCGCGCCTGGATCAGCTGCGGGCCCGCGCCGCGGCGTTCCGGCTGTCCAACGGCGACCGCAAGGTCGCGTTCCTGATGGCGTTCGAACTGGCCGAACTCACCGCGCTGCTGACCGAGCACATCAACGACGAGGAACTCGATCTGTTCCCCCTGATCACCGAGCACGTGTCGGTTGACGACTGGGAGGACGTGGAGGCGGCCGCCCGCGCCGGCAGCCGGATGTCGTTCGACGGCCCGCGCTCGCTCGCGGTGATGACGGACGACGAGCGCGCCTCGATGGCGGGCAAGTTGAGCATCGGGCTGCGCGCGTTCCTCGCGGTGCTGATGTTCCGGCATCGGCGCGTGATGCGCACCGTCTTCGGCGACCTCGCGGAGAGCCGGCTCGAGGCCCTGGCCGGCTAATCGATGAAGCTGCGGGCCTCGGCCGCGAGCCGCGCCCGCAGCGTCTCGGCGGCCTTGCGGTACCGGCGGGCGTCGTCAGGACGGTCCAGCGCCTCGGCGGCCGCGGCCAGCGCGTCGTCGACGGGGCCGACCATCAGCCCGTCGACCCCGAGCCCGGCGATGCTGCCGGAGTAGCGCTCGAGTTCGGCAGCGCGGGCCCGCACCTCGTCGAGGTCACCCATCGCCACGGCGGCATTGACCCGCAACACCGTGAACGGCACCCAGAAATAGGCCCGCTCGATCGGTTTGCGGTCCGGCCACAGCGCCCGGGCCTCGGCCTCGCGGCCCCGGGCGAACAGAGCCAGCACCGCCGCGTCCAACGCGGCGACCGAAATCTCGCGGTAGAAGAACACCAGCTCGTCGGCCAGCGTGCCCAGGTCGCCGAGGCAGAACTCACCCGTCACCCGGCCGACCATCGCCAGCTTCGCGCCATTGGCGGCGCCGTTCTCGGCCATCCGCGCGGCCAGGTCGGTGTATGCGCTCACCGCCTCGTCGAGCCGGCCGGCGAGCAGGTACATCCGGGCCTGGAACAGGCCGAGCACGCCGAGCAGGTGGACCAGCTGGCCCGTGCTCGCGCGCGCCACCGCGAGATCGACGTGGCGCTTCGCCGTCGCCAGGTCGGAGCGGTTGCCGGCGGCCAGCGACAGCAACCAGTGCGCCACCGCCTGATAGTCGGCCTGTTCGGCGGCTTCGGCGGCCTGCAGCAGTTCGGCGGCGAGCGCGTCGCGCTCGGCGTCGAGGTCCGGTCCGAGGGCGCAGAACGCGTGCACGTTGAGCGCGGTGCACAACAGGCGGCCCGCCCCGGGATCGTCGGCGTACACCTGACGCGCCAGCGCGAGCATCTCGGTGCTGGCAGCCAGCGCGCCGTCCGGGTCGTTGCCCTCGAGTTCCACGTAGAGCGCCTTGAGCAGCCGGATCCGGTCCGCCGCGGAAACGTCGCCGGCCAGCACGTGCCGCAGCAGCCCGATCATCTGGCCGTCGGATTCGTCGTACTCGCGGTCACGCCACACCAGCGGGGTGTCCCACGCGGTGAGGATGCGCACCACCAGGTCATCGCGCGACCGGCCCGACACCAGCTGCAGCGCGCATTTCATCTCACTGCGCGCGGTGACGGCGTCGCCGGACTGCGCGAGCGCGGCGATCAGGCCGCAGCGAACCTCGATGTCCTGATCCAGCATCGCCACGCTCGGCGCCAGCTGCCGGCTGGCGGCCAGTTCGAGCATCTGGACCGCGGCCCGCCACTGCCGGGCGGCTTCGGCATGGGCCCCGACCGAACTCGCGTCGCGAGCCGCGGTGGTGGCGAAATCGGCTGCCGCCGAAGCGGTTTCCGCGGTCGCGGAGGCGACGGCGTGGTGGGCCAGCGCAGCCGGGTCGACCGAGCGGCCCGGTGCGCGCAGCAGCTCCAGCGCCGCGGCATGCAACCGGGACCGGCGCAGTTTCGAGGTGTCCTCGTACAGGGTGTCGCGGACCAGACCGTGCGCGAACTGCAGCCGGCCGGGCGTCGGCTCGTCGAGCAGGCCCAGCAGCACGGCCGGTTCCAGGGCGTCGAGCAGATCGTCGGGGTCACTGCGGCCCAGCTCGGCCAGCAGGTCGACGTCGATGTCGCGGCCCAGCACCGCGGCCTGGCGCAGCGCGGTCACCGTGGGACCGGGCAACCGGGCCAGCCGGCGCCGCAGCACGTCACGCACGCCCACCGGCACCGAAGCCCACACCGCGTCGGGCCCCTCGGCGGCCATCAGCCGGGCCAGTTCCCGCACGAACAGCGGGTTGCCGCCGGTCCGTTCGCGCAGCAGGCGCAGCGCCTCGCCGCTGGTCGTCAGGCCGCAGTCGGCGGCGACGGCGGCGGTGGCCGCCGCGTCCAGGCCGCCCAGGATCAGGTGCGCTGACGTGTGGACCGTCAGCGCGGCCCGCGCCACCTCGAGTTCGCCGCGATCCTCCGACGGGCGGTAAGTCGCGATGACCAGCACGCGACGGTCCTGAATCCGGTCGGCGACGAGGCGCAGCAGCTCCAGCGTGAGGCCGTCGGTGCGGTGCAGGTCGTCGAGGATGACCGCAAGGGGCTGCCGGTCGGCGACGGCGTTCAACGCATCGGCGACCGCCTGCCCCAGCCAGAACGTGCCCTGGTCGGTGGCGGCGTCGTCGTGCAGCAGCGGGGCCAGCGCCTGCCGGTCCTGATCCGTCGCATCGACCAGCTCGCGGAGCACCTCGGTCCACGCCCACCCCGCCGGCGCGCCGTGGACTTCCTGGCACCGGCCGTGCACGGTCCGCCAGCCGGCCGCGCGCAGCCGGGCCGCGGCGGTCGCCGCCAGTGTGGTCTTGCCGGAGCCCGCCTCACCGCCGACCCACAGCACCGCACTGGCGCCGGCGGCGACGCGGCGCGCCACGGCGTCGATGGTCGCGAGCTCCTCGGCGCGGCCGTATGCCGCCTGCCCGGTGCGCTCGCGCGGCGCGGCGTCCGGGACCGCGGTCGACGGGAGCGGCACGGGCCGTGACGGTTCCAGATGGTCGGCCTGACGCAGGATGTCGCGCTCGAGATCGCGCAGGGCGCGGCCCGGCTCCAGCCCCAACTCGTCGATCAGGTGCTCGCGAGTGCGGCGGAGCACCTCGAGCGCGTCGGCCTGCCGGCCCGTGCGGTAGAGCGCGGTCGCCAGGACCGCGGCCGCGCCTTCCCGCCCCGGATGCGCGGCGACGTGTCCTTCCAGCGCCGCGACGGCGGTGCCGTAGCGCCCGAGCTCGACGTGCGCGGCGGCGTGACTTTCCACCGCGGCCAACCGGAGTTCGGTCAGCCGCGAGACCTCCGGCACCGCCCACAAGGCGTCACCGGCTCCCGCGAACGGCTCGCCGGCCCAGCCGGCGAGCGCGCCGTCGAGCAACTGCGCACGCCGCAACGGATCTGATTCATCCTGCGCCGCAGCCACTTTCGCTTCGAAGTACCAGGAGTCGACGGCGTCGTCCGGCAGCCGCAGGCAGTATCCGGGCGCGGCGCTGACCAGGATGCGGGCCGGCGCCCGGCGCTGCCGGCCGGGTTCGAGCACGCGGCGCAGATGCGAGACGTAGACCTGCAGCGCGGACAGCGCCTTGGGCGGCGGTTCGCCTTCCCACAGATCGTGGATGAGCCGGTCGACGGACACCGTGTGCCCGCGCGCGGCCACCAACCGGGCCAGCAGCGCCCGCTGCATGCGCGCGCCCAGGTCCACCGGATCGTCACCGACCCATGCGCGCACCGGACCGAGCACCGTCACCCGCACCGGTTGTGCCACCGTCATGCCCCCGCCGACGTGGTTCCTACTTGGGCTGTAACACCGAGGTGCCGACGTACGGCACGAGTGCGTCGGGTACCCGGACGCTGCCGTCGGGCTGCTGGTGGTTCTCCAGGATCGCGACCAGCCAGCGGGTCGTGGCGAGCGTGCCGTTGAGGGTCGCCGCCGTCTGCGGCTTGCCGTTCTCGTCGCGGTAGCGGGTCGAGAGGCGCCGGGCCTGGAACGTCGTGCAGTTGGAGGTCGACGTCAGCTCGCGGTACGCCTGCTGCGTCGGCACCCAGGCCTCGCAGTCGTACTTGCGGGCCGCCGACGAACCGAGATCGCCTGCGGCGACGTCGATCACGCGGTAGGGCACCTCGATCATGGCGAGCATCTGACGCTGCCAGGAGAGCAGCTTCTGGTGCTCGACCTCGGCGTCCTCGGGCTTGCAGTAGATGAAGGCCTCGACCTTGTCGAACTGGTGCACCCGGATGATGCCGCGGGTGTCCTTGCCGTAGCTGCCGGCTTCGCGGCGGAAGCACGACGACCAGCCGGCGTACCGCAGCGGGCCTTCGGACAGGTCCAGGATTTCGTCGGAGTGGTAGCCGGCCAGCGGCACCTCCGACGTTCCGACGAGGTACAGATCATCGGCCTCGAGGCGGTAGATCTCGTCGGCGTGCGCACCCAGGAATCCGGTGCCGCGCATGACTTCCGGGCGCACGAGCACCGGCGGGATCATCAGCGTGAACCCGTTCTCGGTGGCCAGCCGTACGGCCAGCTGGAGCAGGCCGAGCTGCAGCAGGGCGCCCTGGCCCGTCAGGAAGTAGAACCGCGAGCCCGACACCTTGGCGCCGCGCTCCATGTCGAGCAGGCCCAGCGCCTCGCCGAGTTCCAGGTGGTCCTTCGGAGCCTCGATGGTGGTCGGTGTGCCGATCACATCGAGCACCTCGAAATCACTCTCGCCACCGGCGGGCACGCCGTCGATGATGACGTTGCCGATCGCCATGTGCGCGGCGGTGAACCTCTCTTCGGCCGTGCCCGCACGAGCTTCGGCGGACTTGACCGCCTCGGACAGTTCCTTGGCCTTCTCCAGCAGTGCGGGCCGCTCCTCCGGCGAGGCCGCGCCGACGAGCTTGCTCGCCGCCTTCTGGTTGGCCCGGGCGGTGTCGGCCTCGGCGATGGCGGCCCGCCGGGCCGCGTCAGCGTCGAGCAACGCATCGACAAGGGCCGGGTCTTCGCCACGGGACCGTTGCGATGCCCGTACCCGGTCCGGATCTTCGCGGAGCAACTTGAGGTCGATCACGGGCGTCAGACTACTTTTCTCGCCGGGACCGTGGAATGTCGAGGGCCCGTAGCGGGGCCCGGCCACAACCACATAACGGTACAACTGCAACTCTTGTCACAGCTCCTACGGCGGCTGTCACAATGGAACCGATGTTGGACGCACCCCCGGCAGTCGAACAGGGCCTGGACACGCCCGCAGACGCGCCGAAGACGACGACCACCTGGCGGCAGCGCATGCACGGCATGCATGCCACCGGGACGCAGCGCGCGCTCGTCCTCACCGCGCTCGGCGGACTGCTCATCGCCGGTGTCCTCACCGTCATCCCGGACGGCTCGCTGGGCCCGACCGGGCTCGGCTTCAACACCGGCCGCGTCAACGCGGGCCGCGTGAGTGACACCCTCGACCACGCCAAGCCCGGCGAGTGCCTCAACTGGCCGGATCGCTCGCCGGACGCCGTCGAGATCGTCGACTGCAAGAACGAACACCGCTTCGAGGTCGCCGAGTCGCTGGACATGCGGACGTTCCCGGGCAGTGAATACGGCCCCGACGCCGCGCCGCCGTCGGACGCCCGGATCAAGCAGATCAGCCAGGAGCAGTGCCAGAACGCGGCGCGCGACTACCTCGGCCCGCGCTTCGATCCGAACGGCAAGTTCGCGGTGAGCCTGGTCTGGTCGGGCGACAAGGCCTGGAAGACCAAGGGGCAGCGCCGCATGCTGTGTGGCCTGCAGCTGCTCGGCCCGAACAGCCAGCAGCTGGCCTACAAGGGAAAGGTCGCGGACGTCGACCAGTCCAAGGTGTGGCCGGCCGGCACCTGCCTCGGCATCGACCCGGCGACCAACCAGCCCATCGACATCCCGGTCGACTGCTCGGCGCCGCACGCCATGGAGGTCACCGGCGCGGTGAACCTGGCCGACAAGTACCACGACGTCATGCCTGCCGAACCCGACCAGCTGGCGTACATCAAGGACAACTGCACCAGGGCCACCGACGAGTACCTGGCCCCGGTGCAGCTGCGCGCCACCACGCTGACGCTGATCTACAGCTCCATCGCGCTGCCCAGCTGGACCGCCGGCAGCCGGCAGGTGTCGTGCAGCATCGGTTCCTCGCTCGGCAACGGCGGCTGGTCGACGCTGGTCAACAGCGCCAAGGGCCCGCTGCTGATCAACGGGCAGTCGCCCGTCGCGCCGCCGGCCATCCCGGAGGAACGGCTGAATCTGCCGCCCATCCCGGTCGTCGAGCCGCCGGTGGACACGTCGTCACAGGGCTCGTCTTCGTCGTCATCGTCGTCGTCGCAGGGTTCGCAGTCCGGTCAGTCGAGCCAGTCGGGACAGAACCAGCGGAGCCAGCAGACCTCGCAGTCGCCACAGGGCAACCAGCACATGCCGGGGCAGACCGACACGTCGAACCAGAACGCCAACGGCAGCACGCCCGGCACTCCGCAACAGCAGCAGGGCAACACGTTCCTCAACGGCCCGCCGCCGGCTCCCGCACCGCCGCCCGGGGCGGGTGCGCCGCTCGACGGCCCGCCGCTCGAGGAGGCGCCCGCGCCGCCGCCGGCCGGGCCCGTGGGTGGGGGTGCGCCGCCCGGACCGGTGGTGCCGGCGCCCGCGCCGTAGCCGTGCCGGTACGCATGGGCCGGCAGCGGTTCGAGGAACTGGTGTCCGACGCGCTCGACCTGATCCCGCCCCGGCTCGCCGCGGCGCTCGACAACGTCGTGGTGCTGGTGCAGCCGCGGAACCCGGACGATCCCGACATCCTGGGGCTGTACGAGGGCGTCGCGCTGACCGAGCGCGATTCCTTCTACGCGGGCGCGCTGCCCGACACCATCACGATCTACCGTGACGCGCTGCTCGACATGTGCGACTCCGAAGAGCAGGTTGTCGACGAGGTCGCCATCACCGTGATCCACGAGATCGCCCACCACTTCGGCATCGACGACGAGCGGCTGCACGAGTTGGGCTGGGGCTGAGCCGCGCGGCACCGCGGCATTGTCGGACCGCGGTGCTACAACAGAGTTCATGAGCACCACCTGCCGCAATTGCGTGGATGGGCTGGCGCACTGCCACGGCACGGTCATCGTGCACGTCGGCCTGCCGGCCGAATGCACCGACGAGACGTGCGCGCTGCCCGAATCCGAACACACCCTGCGCATCGACTGCGACGTGGTCGGTTGTGGCTGCGCAGAACCCGCGATGGGTCTGCGCGCCGCGGGATAGTCAGGCCATCGGGTCGGGCGCCGGCGGCGCCAGTGGGTCGTGGCCCGGGTAGAACGGCGGCGTCTTCGCGCCCCACTGCACGCAACTCCACCGCCCGTCGGTGATCGGGCTGAGCACGACGCATTCGGCGTTGAGCAGATGGTGTTCCAACGCGAAATCGGCGTCCACACCGGCCAATTGGACCGCGACGAGCCGGATCGCCGCACCATGACTCACCACGAAGATGTCGCCGGACCAGTCGTGATCGTCGAGGCTGCGCACCCGCAGGTTCGTCAGCACCGGCACATACCGGTCCAGCACCTCGCGGCCGGTCTCGCCGCCCGGCATCGCGACATCCAGCTTGCCCCGCTGCCAGTCCTCGTAGATGGCGTCGAACTGCTCGATGGCGTCGGTGTCGCTACGGTCTTCCAGGTCGCCGACCTGCACCTCGTGGATACCGTGTGCCTCGACCGGATCGAGGCCCAGCCCGTCGGCGATCTCGGCGGCGGTCTGCTGTGCGCGCGTCGCGACCGAATGGACCACCAGGCCGATGGGATGCGCCCAGTCGATTCCGAAGTCGCGGGCCTGCTGGCGACCGAGTTGGGTCAGCGACGCCCCCGGCGGCCGGGTGTCCAGCCGTTTGGCGACGTTCGCCTCCGACTGCCCGTGCCGCACCAGAACCAAACGGCCACTCATCCGCGTTGCCCCTCTCTCAACCCCGCCAACCACTGCGTCGCCTCATCGGTGACCGGCGGCGCCGCACCGGCAGCCACCCCGGTCGGCCATGACCCCAGGTACCGCACGTCGGCCACCCGCCGGTGCAACGCCTTCAGCGCCTCGGCGACCGGCGCGTCGTCGATGTGCCCGACACAATCCAAGAAGAAGATGTAGGTACCCAATTCCGTTCTCGTGGGCCGAGATTCGATACGGGTCAGGTCGATGTCCCGAATCGAGAACTCCGTCATCGCAGACACCAGGGCACCCGGTTCGTTGCGCAACCGCAGCACGACGGACGTCCGGTCGGCGCCGGTGCGCGGCGGCGGCGGGCCGGGACGGCCGACGAGCACGAAACGTGTTCTGGCGTTGGGCTCGTCGACCACACCGTCGGCCAATGAGTCCAGTTCCCACCGTACCGCCGCGAGCGCGGTACTGACGCCGGCGTCCACCAGACCTTCGGAAACCTGCTGCGCCGCACCGGCATTGGAGATCGCGGGCACGAGGGTGGCGTGGGGCAGCTGTACGGCCAGCCAGCGGCGCACCTGGGCCGCGGCCACCGGGAACGCCGCGATGGTCGACACCGCATCGGCGGTGACGCCCGGCCGGACGACGATGCTGAACGCGACGTCGAGCGTGTGCTCGGCGAAAATCTGCACCCCGCTGCCGGACGACAAGCTGTCCATGGTCGGCAGCACCGAGCCCTCGATGGAGTTCTCGATCGGCACGCACGCGTAGTCCGCGGACCCCACCCGGACGGCTTCCACAGCCGCGCTCGAGCTGTCACAGGCGACCGGTTCGAAATCCGGGTCGCCGGCGACCAACTGCAGCATGGCCGCTTCGGTGAAGGTTCCCTGCGGCCCGAGGTAGGCGATGCGTGCCACGTCGCAACCCTACTGGCTGCCGGTCCGGCGAGGCCCGCGACGCGGGCCTTTCGAGAGGCCTTGCGCCAACACCATCCACTAGTTAACTTAGGCTTACCTCACTTACTAGCGAAGGCGGGACATGCGCGACCTCACGACGACAATCGCAGCACCGACCACGGCAGAACGCGTCCGCAGCGCATGCGCCCGGGCCGCCGACGCGACGCTGGCCGCCGACGGCGTCACGCCGACCACCACGCCGGTCCACCACCTGCTGGCCGACGGCTCCGTCGTCCTGACCGTGCCGGCGTCCGGCCTGCTCGCCGCCACCGTCACGGCCGCCGGGGCGCGCGGCGTCGCCGCCATGCTGGAGCTGACCGACCTGGCCGCCCTACCGCTGCGCGAACGGGTGCGCTCACTGGTCTGGTTCCGCGGCCGCCTGCACGATGTGCCCGCGGCACGCGTCCCGGCCATGCTCGACCTCGTCGCGTCGGAGAGTCCGCACCCGGCACTGCTCCAGGTGAATGCCGGAGCTGACCACGAAGACCCACACACGCTGGTCCGGCTCGAGATCGAGTCCGTCGTGGTGGCCGACGCCACCGGCGCCGAGTCGGTGCCCGTCGGCGCGCTCCTGGAAGCCCGGCCCGACCCGTTCTGCGCCATGGAGTCGCACTGGGTGCAGCACATGGAGAGCGCGCACCGCGACATGGTCGACCGGCTCGCCAGCCGGCTGCCGGTGAACCTGCGCCACGGCCACGTCCGGCCGCTGGGCCTGGACCGCTACGGCGTGCAGCTGCGCATCGAACGCGAAGACGGCGACCATGACATCCGGCTGCCGTTCACCAAGCCCGTCGACGACGTCACCAGCCTGAGCCGCGCCATCCGCACCCTGATGGGCTGCCCGTTCCTCAACGGGCTCCGCGCGCGCAAGATCTGAGCGCGCCGATGAGCCGTTTGCGCGAACAGCATTAGACGAGCGCCGGTTACCGTAGCTGCGATGACCGGGCCGCAGCAGGAGCACACCGAACGTCGCGCGCTGCGCCTCGAGATCGCCGTGGTGCTGGCGGTGACGTTCGGCCTGTCGGCCTATACGGCCGTCGTCAGCCTGGCCGAGGCCGTCATCCTCGGGTTGTCGGGGCAGAAGGTCGCGCTCAACCGCCGCCGCTCGCCGATCGACTTCATCGACTTCCTGCTCAATCTCAGCCCCGTCATCACCCTCGTCGGATGGGGCTTCCTGGCGCTGTACCTGTTGTGGCGCAGTGGCTTCCGGCCCGCGGCGATCGGGCTGGGGCGCTTCCGGTGGCGGCCCGACCTGCTGGGCGGTCTGGGCCTGGCTGCGCTGATCGGCCTGCCCGGTCTCGGTCTCTACGTCGCCAGCCGCGCGCTGGGCGTCGGCGTCGACGTCGTCCCGAGCACGCTGGGCGACACCTGGTGGCGCATTCCGGTCCTGCTGCTGATGGCGTTCGCGAACGCCTGGGCCGAAGAGATCATCGTCGTCGGGTTCCTGCTGACGCGCCTGCGCCAGCTGGACGTCTCCGCGACCAAGTCACTCATCCTGTCGGCTCTGCTGCGCGGCACCTATCACCTGTATCAGGGGTTCGGCGCCGGACTGGGCAACATCGCGATGGGCCTGGTGTTCGGGTACACCTGGCGGCGCACCGGCCGGCTGTGGCCGCTGATCATCGGGCACGGCGTGATCGATGCCGTGGCGTTCGTTGGCTATGCCTTGGCCGCCCGCCATTTGGGCTGGCTGCATCCCGCGTAATTCCGCCGGACGGCAGCCAAGCCTTACCTCTATTCGTATTCAGCAATTCGAATTAATGGATATTGCATACGTCACAGCGGGTAAGGATATGCTTTCCTGAATTAGGTTGACCTTGCATGACAAGGCCATTTGACCTGCACTATCGTCATTTTCATGACCGACGTGACGCGCCTCGAGACGAAATTCCACCAACTGCTCCAAGAACAGATTCGGAGCGAATTCGGCGCGTCTCAGCAATACATTGCCGTCGCCGTCTACTTCGATGGAGAAGACCTCCCACAGCTCGCCAAGCACTTCTATGCGCAGGCCGTCGAAGAACGCAATCACGCCATGATGCTGGTGAAGTATCTGCTCGACCGGGACATCGACGTCGAGATCCCGGGCGTCGACCCGGTGCGCAACAGCTTCGCCTCCCCGACCGAGGCCCTCAAGCTCGCGCTCACCCAGGAACGCGTGGTCACCGAACAGATCAGCCGCCTGGCCAGCGTCGCCCGCGAGGAGGGCGACTACCTCGGCGAGCAGTTCATGCAGTGGTTCCTCAAGGAACAGGTCGAAGAGGTCGCAACCATCACCACGCTCGTGAAGATCGCCGACCGCGCCCGCGAAAACCTGTTCAATCTCGAGGATTTCGTCGCCCGCGAACTGGCCGGCACGGGTGCCGCCGACCCGACCGCGCCCGAGGCCGCCGGCGGCAACCTCTAGCCGTCAGGCCTCCGCGTCCTGGCCGGAGTCCCGGCCCGCGCCGGTCAACCCGTTCTGCAACCAGTCCTTGGTCCGGCCCGGGTGATTGGTGGCGACCCATCCGACACCGAGATCGGCGCAGTAGCGCACGTCCTCGTAATGGTCGACGGTCCAGCAGTACAGCGCACGCCCGTGCGCGGCAGCATGGTCGACCAGTTCGGGGTGCTCACGCAGCGTGGTGATGGACGGGCCCACCGCCGTCGCACCGACCGTCGTCGCCGCGCTGCCACCCAGGTACCTCGACGTCTCGCCGAGCAGCACCGTCGGCAGCATCGGTGCGGCCCGGCGGATGCGCCACACCGCGGCCGCCGAGAACGACATCACCACGGCGCGGGCGAGATCGGCGGACGCCGGCGCCGCGATGCCGTACCGGTGCAGCAGTGCGAGCACCTTGCTCTCGACGAGTGCGCCGTACCGCACCGGATGCTTGGTCTCGATGAACAGCTTCACCGGCCGGCCCCAATCGAGCGCCAGCCGGATAAGGTCGTCGAGGGTGAGTAGGCCCGCCGAACTCTGGCCGCCGTCGGCCCGGCTGGGATGCCATGCGCCGTAATCCAATTCGCGCAGCTGCGCCAGGCTCATCTCACTGACCAGCCCGGTGCCGTTCGACGTGCGGTCCACCTTGCGGTCGTGCACACACACGAGGTGTCCGTCCCGCGTCAGCCGGACGTCACATTCGAGGCCGTCCGCCCCCTGGCTCAGGGCCAGCTCATAGGCTCCCAGCGTGTGCTCGGGCCGCTCGGCCGATGCGCCACGATGTGCGACCACGAAAGAGTTGTTGCGTGTGCCGTCCGTCCCGCCAGTGCCGTCCACGCCCATGGTCCTATGCTGCCGGTTCCTCCGGCGTGGGCCCAACCGGAACCGCCGATTGGGCGCCTGATTCTTCGGCTTGTTCGGCGTCCACGACGACCCAGCGCTGCGCGGGTGCGTCGGCCTGCGTCCGTTCGAAGGCGTGGTAGACGCGCAGGACCATCGCCAGCGACAGCATGCCCATCAGGTACCCGATGATCGTGATCTCGGTGCTGTCGGCGATGCCCTGCGGGTCGGTCGCGAACATGCCCACGATGGACCAGACGACCACCAGACCCGAAACGGCCCAGATCGCCCACCAGATGCCGATCGGGCGGCGCAACGTGCTCATGCGGTTCTCGACCGTGGCCATCTCGGTGACGAACACCGGCGCGAGGAACATGTTGACCACCGGGACGAGGCAGCCGACCCACAGCACCCAGCGGCGGCGCGGCTCGGTGGTGCCGGCACGGTGATAGGCCGCCGCGCGGCGGGCGATCAGCCAGTTGGTGAACACGATCGCCGTCGCCAGCACCGCGAACAATGCGACGACGCTGGACGCGACGCCGAGCCAGCTGCCTCCGATCGCCACCCACGGGTTGAGCAGCACGGTGCGGTTGATCAGCAGCAGGATGTAGCGCACGACGTGCATCAGCGCCGCGGCGCCGAGCGCGATCATCGTGATGGCCACGACCGTCTGCACCACCGCGGTCGACGGTCCGCGATGCGTCTGCTCCGACTCGGCGGGCTGCCCGGGCGCCTGGGCGAACTCTTCGGTCAGGCCCCAGCGCGGGATGTGGTCGTAATGCGGGGTCGGCCCCAACGGCGGCTGGTGCCGACGCGGCTTCGGTGCCGGACCCGGCCGGACGGCTATCCAGCGATAGCCGCGCGACGATTTCGTCTGCCCGGCGGCCGACGTCTGCGCGACGGGCGCGAGCAGCGGACCGCGGCAGCGCGGGCACCACTGGCGCTGGCGATCACGTACGTTCCAACGCGTCGAGCACCGGGAACAGACCTGGATCACGGAACCAGCCTACGGGCCCGTCAGACGGCGCCGGGGGCGCCGTCGTCGGTGACGATCGCGCGGCCGGCCCCGGACCAGGCCAGCATGCCGCCGTTGACGTTGATCGGCTCGAACCCGTTGCGCGCCAGGTAGTGCGAGACCTTCAGCGACCGGCCGCCGGCATGGCAGATGACGTACAGCGCGGCATCACCGTCGATCTCCCCCAGCCGGGCGGGCACCTCGCTCATCGGAATGTGCTGCGCGCCCGCGGCGTGGCCGCGGGCCCACTCGTCGTCTTCTCGCACGTCGAGCAGGACCGCCGTCGAGTCGAACTCGGCGGGCAACTGATCGACGTCAATCTGTGGCACGTGCACATCGTCCATGCGTACATGCTGGCACGGGCGGCGTGCGCGCGACCACAGCACGCCATGACAGCAATCGGAGAACTATCCACAGTTTCCACAGGTTCATCCACAGGGCCAGGCGCAGGCCGATGACGGCCGTACCGGCCACAGCGCGCCTTACGCATAATTGACTGGGGATAAACAAGGGGCCATTGGTCCCCGTTGATCAACAGGGCGACACGCGGCGTGAGCGAAAAAGCTTGCCGAGCTAAGTAGTTCTGGGACCGCGGATCGGACCCGCGGCCGATGGGGCCCGATTTCCCCGTCTCGCTGGCAAACGGTTATGATCGGCGTCACAACATCCGGTTGTGACAATCCTCACTCCGCTCGAAATCGGGAACTCAGGATTGTTCTGGCAGGTCAGGGAGTATGCAATGGCGGCACATCCGTTGCGTCCGGGATCGGGCGCATCGCCGGAGTGGCATTCCGCGTTCCCGTCGCGCACCCACAGCCAACTCGTCGCGTGCGTCCGCGCCGGCATCATCGCGTTGTTCCTGCTCGTCGTGCTCGTTCTGATCGTTCTGGTCTAAAGGCCCAACAGGCACAGATCACACCGCCGTTGACGGGGTGTCCTTGCGGTGCGCGCAGGGATGGAGCAATGTGGTCTCGGATCTGTGGACGAACCCCAACTAGGGTCGTTGATCCCGCACGCGATCATCTAAGGAAGGAATCCTGTGGCTGAGTACACCCTGCCGGAACTGGACTACGACTACGGCGCCCTGGAGCCGCACATCTCCGGTCAGATCAACGAAATCCACCACAGCAAGCACCACGCGGCCTACGTCAAGGGCGTCAACGATGCGGTGGCCAAGCTTGAAGAGGCGCGGGCCGGCGACGACCACGCCGCGATCTTCCTGAACGAGAAGAACCTGGCCTTCCACCTCGGCGGCCACGTCAACCACTCGATCTGGTGGAAGAACCTGTCCCCCAACGGTGGCGACAAGCCGACCGGCGAGCTGGCGCAGGCCATCGACGACCAGTTCGGCTCGTTCGACAAGTTCCGCGCGCAGTTCACCGCCGCCGCCAACGGCCTGCAGGGCTCGGGTTGGGCGGTGCTGGGCTACGACAGCCTCGGCGGCCGGCTGCTGACCTTCCAGCTGTACGACCAGCAGGCCAACGTGCCGCTCGGCATCATCCCGCTGCTGCAGGTCGACATGTGGGAGCACGCCTTCTACCTGCAGTACAAGAACGTCAAGGCGGACTACGTCAAGGCTTTCTGGAACGTCGTCAACTGGGCCGACGTCCAGGAGCGCTTCGCCGCGGCGACCACCAAGACCAACGGTCTGATCTTCGGCTGATCTCGCGCTTTCCGGGTAACGGGGCGTCGCGCTTCTGCGCGGCGCCCCGTTCTCGTATCACCGATGCGCCCACCGCGCGAGCCGGAAGCCACATTCAGCTCACGTGACACTTCTGGCACTCGGGCCATCTTGCGTGCTAACGCGCCACTGCCGCACCCTGGAATCAGCGATCCACTGCCGTATCGACAGATTGCTGATCGAGGTACCGGAGGGCAGCCATGGAGAGGTCTGGGCAAGCAGTCGAGATTGCACCGTTTCATTCCGGCGGCGCATTGAAGGGGTTCGTGGTGTCGGGCCGGTGGCCGGATTCCACCAAGGAATGGGCTCAGCTACTGATGGTCGCCGTCCGGGTCGCGTCACTGCCCGGGTTGCTGGCAACAACCACCGTCTTCGGTACGCGCGAGGAACTGCCAGAACATCCACAGCCCGGCACGGTCGGTCTCGTTCTCGCCGAAGGGCCCGTTGTTGGCGAAGAGGCGGTGACACCCGGATACTTCGCCGACCACCAGCCGACGGCGCTGTTGATGCTCCATCCGCCCGCCGAGACGACCCCGTCGCTCCCGGAGTGCCGGGGTCGCGCGTCGGGCTGCCTCCTCTTACCGGGGCTGCCTTACCTTGGCCTCGATCACCGGGCCGCCTGGGTCGAAGCCGAGGCGGACGGCACCATCACCTCGATGGTCAGCAGGGTCGGCGTCGATCCCATCAGCCACCCCGATACCGCCATTCTGGCGATGCTGCTTGCCGCCTGACCCAACAGTGGGTTAACAGCAAAGAAGTCGGCGATTTCGCCAGGTCACCGGGCGGCGGGCCGGGGCGCTCCACATGCAGCGTGGGCGGTTGCCGTGTCCTGCCGCTCCGGTTAATGGCCGGTACGCTAACGGCAAACACCTTGGACGACACCGACCGCCCCGCACCCGGATTGCTGAATCGTCCACCGCCCGACAGAGACTGTGACGCGACTTGCAGCCGAGGTCCGGGCAAAATAGCATACGCGTCAAAATTTGCCTCATCAGGCCGTGGGCGGGCGCCGGGATCCACCCTTAGAACCGCAGCTCGCAGCCTTTTGAACCGACAAATTTGGTAGCTGGATCGAGTTTTCCGTGGTTTGCACTTGGCTCTCGGCGCAACTCTCGCTACGATAGTCAGCAAATAGTGACACTGACGCCTGCAGATATCGCTAAGTGGAGGAATAACCGATGAGCATGACGTTCGCCGCTCGGCTGAACCGGCTGTTTGACACCGTCTACCCGCCAGGACGCGGTGCTCACACATCTGCCGAGGTCATCGCCGCACTCAAGGCCGAGGGTGTGACCATGTCGGCCCCCTACCTGTCGCAGCTGCGTTCGGGCAACCGGACCAACCCGTCCGTCGCGACCATGGCGGCGCTTGCCAACTTCTTCCGGATCAAGCCGGCCTACTTCACCGACGACGAGTACTACGAGAAGCTCGACAAGGAACTGACCTGGCTGGCCAACATGCGCGATGAGGGCATCCGCCGCATTGCCGCTCGTACCGTCGGCCTGTCCCCTGAAGCCAAGAAGGACCTCGCTGACAAGGTTGACGAGCTGCGTCGCCAGGAGAACCTCGACAGCTGACCCGGTTAGCCCGACCGGGCTCGACCACATTACGACCAGCGGATTCCGTTAATCCGCTGGTCGTACTGCTTTCACCCGACCGACGGACGCCTTGGCGGCGGTTCCGGTCGCCTCAGCCTTGCCCTGCCGATCCAGTTCGCGGTACTGCGCGGCAATCGCCAGAATCCACTCTCGGTCCGAATAGGTCGCGGGCTGTCTGAGCCAGCTCGGCCCGGGGAACTTCGTTCGCGATCCGCCCTTCGGCCGGCCGCTGCGGCCGTCGTAAATCCAGCTGGCCACCCGCCGCGCCTGCACATCAGGCGCCACGTCGACGTGCTGACCGTCCCCGGTCGCGCCACCGTCCAGAACCGCGGTGGCCTCCAGGTACAGCGCGTCGGAGATCAGTGACATCTGTTCGGCCACCCGGAAGAGCAGCGGCCCGCGGGGCCGCACGCCGATCCCGATGTTCGGATGACGACGGCTCAATTCGGCCAGGAGCGGGGCGATGGTCCGCAGTTCGCGCCGCGCCCCGAACCAGTCTTCGACGCTGGGCAGCAGCGAGCCGCTGGCCACTACGAGCATCGCGCAGCCGAGGATGGTCGCCGCCGCGCCGACGCCGACCAGCTGGGTGCTGCCCACGGCCCGCAACAAGATGAAGGCGCTGGCCAACACGATCAGCACGATGCCGACGCTGAAGACGAACAGGGCCCGGCCCCGCCGGGTGCGGTTCGAGTTACGCACGCCGGCCCACGCGACCAGCGTCAGCGCCAGCAGCACGTACAGCAACGGCAGCAGCCAGGACAGCGAGTTGCCGCCCGACCCGAGATTGCGGCGCAGGTACTCCTCGGGCGCCATCTCGGGCTGGCGCGGCGTCAAGAAGAACAGCACCAGCGTCAGTGCCGCGATCGCCGCGGCAACGCTGTACTGCGCCAGGGCAATTCGGCGGATCGCCAGCGGCTTACGACTCGACGACGCCGACGTGATCATGACGCAGCTGCCGGCGGCGCAGGCGATCAGCGCGACCTGGCTGAGCATGCTGGACACGTTCGGCCAATGCAGGATCGTGTCGAGCAGCAGCGTGAGCGGCTCCCAGTTCAGTGCCGCGACCAAGCCCAGACTGCCGAGTGCGACGATCATCGCCGCGCTGACGAGCGACTGCTTGTTGACCAGTGCCCAACCGATACGAAGGCCGGTCGCCAGGCCGAGCAGGCCGGCGATTACCCAGATGATCAACCAAACGCCTCGCCGAGACGGATCTGAACGATCGAGGAGCGGTCAGAAGGCAGCCGGCCGAGCCGATGGATCAGCAGCGCGGCGAAATCCTCGGCTTCCTGTTCGGCTTCCTCGCCGGCCGGGCCCATACAGCCGGTCCGCTGATTCAGCATGTAGCCGATGAGATCGGAACTCGCCAGTTCCATGGAGTCCCGGGCGGCCTCGACGACGGAGACACCCTCATGACCGAGAACCAGGTGGCCGAGCTCGTGGGCGAGCGTCCGGTCCCCGGCCGGGAGTCCCTTTTGCAAGAGGAACACATCGCGGTCGTTGTACTGGCGCCACTGACCACAAACCCCTGGCGGCAGGTCGGCCATGGTCACCTCGATCGGGCGACCACGATCCTCACTGACCGCTTCGACGAGACGGGCAAGTGAGACTTCACCACGTCGCGGGGCAAGATCCAGCACCGAATTGACTGCGCGTGTGACACGGCGGCTCGCGGGCATGCCGAACCCCCTTTCACTGCGATTGGCACGGTTGCCATCAATTGTGCCGCAGACCCATTCCGTCAGGTCATAAATCGTGCAGTGCCGCTGCGGCGGACCACGTGACCAGCGCGCGCCTGCCGGTACCCGACCAACCCACCAGCGCCGGTCAGGATGAGGATGCCGGTGAAGCCGGGGACGGCCACCGCCGCCACCTCACTGAGACCGGCCGCACGCAGGTAGTCAGGATATCCGGCGCGGAAAGCGGGTTCGGCGATGATCTCGTTCTTGGTGCCGAATGTGGTCGGCTGCGGTGACCGCACCGCAGGCACTTCCGCCGGCGCGCTGACCACGACCGGGTTGTCCAGTTTCAGCGCGGGGAACGCCGGAGGTTCCAGCACCGGCGCTGTCGGCAGGCTCGCCATGACCGTGGGCATGCGGTTCGGACGCCCGACGTTCAGGTTCATGGTCGGAACGACCTGCTCGCTCAGCATCGAAAGCGACGTCTGCATGAACGGCAGTGATGTCGCGGCGTCGAGCGTCGCGTTGGTGAGTCCTGCGACGAAGTCATAGACCGGCTCGATGTGGGCGAGGACGAACACCGGAATCGCGGCGAGCTGCGCCAGCACCGGGATGTTCGACATGTCGGGCAGCTGCGGGAGCTGGTCCCACCGAGGCAGTCGCGGTACCAGCGACGCCAGGGGGATCTTCGTCAGATCGATGCTCTGCACGGCGCCGGTCGACGTCGTGTGGACGGCCGCGGTCGGCAGGGAGAACGTCAGCCCCATCAAGTTGATGCTGGTGGTCGCCCCGGCCGGGGTCGCCTTGACCGGCGTCTTGGTGGGCGAGGTGGCCGGCGCGGCAGGGCTGTCCGAACCGCTTCCCGGCTTGACGCCCCCCGGTGTGGGAACCGTCGGCAGGCCGGGCAGCTTGGGCAGGCCGGAGAGGGCGGGCAGACCCAACAGGTTGGGAAGGCTGGTCAGGCTGGGAAGCCGGATCCCGGGGAGGCTGGCCGCGGCTGCGGCCGCGGGCGTCGGACCGGTAGCGGCAGCCGGTTCCGGCTGGCTCGTGCCGCCCGTCGTCGCGGGGGCGGTAGTACCGGTCGCCGTACCGGCTTCGCTCTGCTGAGTCGACGAGCCGGCCGACGGCTGATGTTCGCCAGCGGCCGGCTTCGGGGTTCCAGAATCCTCTGATCGCGCCGGAGAAGTGGCATTGTTTTGTTTGCTGGGGGCATTACTTTCCGACGCATTCTTGCCGGAATCGCCGGTTTTGCCGGGGTCGTGAACACCGGCTTCAGAGCCACTGTGAGCAACGCCGCCGGAGCCGCCGCGCTTATCCTTTTTCCCGCCCGAACCGGTACCACCGGTCGACGGCGTCTGCGACTGGCCATCCGTCGGCTTGGCCGGCCGCGTCGGGGCCTTGGGCCCGCCACCAGCGGTTGAGTTGCCGCCGGACTTCGTACCCTCGTGGGAAGCCCCGCCGCCGTGGCCGCTCGATCCGCTCCCGGAAGCTGCCGTATCAGCGAAGGCGTTCGCGCCGCCCATGCCAGCGATCAACAGCCCAGATGCCATCAGAGCGGCAGCTGTAGCTATTCGTTGGCGTGGCGCCATCGGTCCCTCTGCTTTCATGGCATCAAAAACCCGCTCCGATGAATTCCGAATAATTGTCGCACAGCCGCCGGACTTTGTTTGCTGGATAAAGTAGCGAGAAATGTGGGAAATTCCACCCCCGAATTGCGGCGCAATTCGACCCAAGACCCGGTGCCCGATTCCGGCTCACGGACGATAGGGTGACGTCACCATCGCAGCAAGATCGTGCACACGTGTCGAGACGACCGGGAGGTCAGCCGGAATGGGCCTGTTCAAGCGACGCAAGAGCCGGGCAACCCGTCGCGCCGAGGCGAAAGCGATCAAGGCGAAGGCAAAACTCGAGGCACGGCTGTCCGCCAAGAACGAGGCCCGGCGCATCAAAGCGGACGGCCGTCGGCAAACGAAGCGGGACCGGGCCGGCGTCAAAGCCCAGCGGGACGGCGACAAGATGGCACTCAAGGTTGCTGAGACCCAGCTGCAGGCGGTCCGTGAGGGCAAGCTGCTGTCGCCGACCAAGATTCGCCGGCTGTTGATGGTGTCGCGAATCCTCGCCCCTGTTGTCGTTCCGGTGGCGTACCGGGCCGCGATTGCCGCGCGCGGCGTCATCGACCAACGCCGCGCGGACCAGCTGGGTGTGCCGCTGAGCCAGATCGGGCAGTTCTCCGGCGCCGGCGGCGTGTTGTCCGCCCGCATCGCGGGCGCCGAGCGCTCGCTGCGCCAGGTGGCCGAGAACAAGCCCAAGGATGCCGAGACCAAGCAGTTCGTGACGACACTGTCGGGCAAGCTGGCCGACCTGTCCGCGGCAGTGACGGCAGCGGAGAACATGCCCGCCCCGCAGCGGCGGACCGCGCACGCAGCGATCGAGAGCCAGCTCGACGGCATCGACGCAGACGTTCTGGCCCGCCTCGGAGTGGCATAACCGCCCGGAGGAGCATTCGCATGGCAGACGAGCAGAATTCCCCGGACGAGTCGCTACCCGGCGTACCCGCGAAAGAGACGCCGGCCGAGAAGGCACCTGCCAAAAAGGCGCCCGCCAAAAAGGCTCCGGCGAAAAAGGCTCCGGCCAAGAAGGCCGCAGTGAAAAAGGCGCCCGCGAAGAAGACGCCCGCCAAGAAGGCCGCCACCACCGCCCCGGCCAAGAAGGCGCCCGCGAAGAAGGCGCCGCCGAAGGTCGCCCCACCAGCGGCCCCGGCTCCCGAGACCCCCGCTCCCCCACCCTCGACTCCTGAGGCCCCGGCGCCCGCACCGCTGCCCGTGCTCAACCTGGCTCCGCCCGTTCCGCAACGCTCGCCGGTGCCGGTGGCCGCGGTGATCGCTGCGGGCGTCCTGGCCCTGCTCGTCGTACTGCTGGCCCGACGCCGCGCCACGGACTGACATCGCCCCTGAGATAATCGGCGGGTGACCATCGAACCCCGCGCCACCGCCGACCTCGTCGACGAGATCTATCCCGACGTCCGTAGCTGCGATCTGCAGTTGCAGAACTACGGCGGTCGGACCATGTTCGCCGGCCCGATCACCACGGTGAAGTGCTTCCAGGACAACGCGCTGCTCAAGTCGATCCTGTCGACGCCGGGCGACGGCGGCGTCCTGGTGGTCGACGGCGACGGCTCGATGCACACCGCACTCGTCGGCGACATCATCGCCGGCCTCGCCCACGACAACGGCTGGTCGGGCGTCATCGTCAACGGACCGGTGCGCGACGCGTCGACGCTGCGCACCATCGACGTCGGTATCAAGGCGCTGGGCACCAACCCCCGCAAGGGCACCAAGACCGGCGCGGGTGAGCGCGACGTCGAGGTGACCTTCGGCGGCGTCACCTTCGTCCCCGGCGACATCGCCTATTGCGACGAGGACGGCATCGTCGTCGTTACACCGTGACGCGCTACTGACCTCACATTGGTCCGGCGTCCAGGGTCTTCGCTAGTTGCATTTTGTGGGCGTCAGCGCAGGATCACCACCCCGCCGACTTTGCTCGCCAAGCGCTCAGCAGGCGGCTCGCGACTGTGCCGTCAGCGCGTCTCAATCGCGGATCTGACGATCTGCGCGCACCCTCGACACCAAACTGCCTGCAACGCGGACATTCCGACCGGTATCGCCCGGCGAGCGCACGCGAAAACCCCCAAAATCCTTTGATTTTGGGGGTTTTCGCGATTATCGGACAGAGAACTAGGCGTTCACGGCAACCCGGTGTTTCGTGAACTGCAGAGCCTGCTCGTCGACCTTGCCGTACCGGATGGTCCGCATGTCGAAGAAGTAGTTCTGCTTGAGCTTCCACGGCGCTTCCGAACCCGACTTGGGCAGGCTGTCCATGGCCCGCTTGAAGTAGCCGGGGGTGAAGTCCATGAACGGCAGCTCGTCCACGCTGCCACCCGGGTGCTGCGGCTCGACGCGGTCAAAACCGTTGGCGTCCATGTAGTTCAGCACGCGGCAGATGAACTCGGAAACCAGGTCGGCCTTGAGCGTCCAGGACGCGTTGGTGTACCCGAAGGTGATCGCCATGTTCGGCACACCCGAGAGCATGAGGCCCTTGTAGGTCATGCTCGAGGGCAGGTCGATGGGCTCACCGTTGCGGTGGGCGACGGCGCCACCGAACAGCTGCATGTTCAAACCCGTTGCGGTGACGATGATGTCGGCCTGCAGGACCTCGCCGGAGCTCAGCTTGATGCCGTCCTCGGTGAAGGTCTCGATGGTGTCGGTGACGACGCCCGCCTTGCCCGAACGGATGGCCTTGAACAGATCGCCATTGGGCGCCAAGCAAACTCGCTCGTCCCACGGGTTGTAGCGCGGGCTGAAGTGCTTGTCGTAGTCGAAGCCTTCCGGCAGTCGACGCTCGGCCATCTGGCGCAGCGCCTTCTTGAACACCGCCGGGAACTTGCGGGCGAGTTGATACTGCACGGTGCTGTAGCCGATCTGCTTCCAGCGGTTCGTGAAGTGCGCCAGGTGCTTCGGCAGGTACTTGTTGGTCTGTTTGGCAATCGGGTCCTCCAGCGGCAGCGCGCCGATGTAGGTGGGCGAGCGCTGCAGCATGGTCACGTGGCCGGCGCCGCCGTTCACCAGCGACGGGATCAGTGTGACGGCCGTTGCGCCGGAACCGATCACGACGACGTTCTTGCCGGTGTAATCCAGGTCCTCGGGCCAGTGCTGCGGGTGGATGATCTGGCCCTTGAAGTCGGCCGCACCCGGGAACTCGGGCGAGTAGCCCTCGTCGTAGTTGTAGTAGCCGCTACACACCGACAGGAACGATGCGGTGATCTGCTTCGCTTCACCGGCGACCTCGATGTCGATGGTCCAGCGGTTGTCGGCGTCGGACCAGTCCACCGAGGTGACGCGCTGGCCGGTCCGGATGTGCTGGCGGATGCCGTTCTCGTCGGCCGCCTCGTTGATGTAGTCCCAGATGTGCTGGCCGTCGGCGATCGACTTCGCCGACGCCCACGGCTTGAACCGGAAGCCGAGGGTGAACATGTCGGAGTCCGAGCGGATGCCCGGGTACTTGAACAGGTCCCAGGTGCCACCGATGTTCTCCCGGCGCTCGAGGATCACGTAGCTCTTGGTGGGGCAGCGGTCCTGGAGGTGCCAGGCGGTGCTGATGCCGGAGATGCCGGCACCGACGATGACAACATCGAAGTGTTCGATCATGGTACCGACGGTATCAACACAGTGTTGAGTCGGTCAACGGTGTGTTGAAAAACTCGACGAACTGTTAGGCTCAGCTGCGTGAGTACCGCCGCACAGACCCGGACACCCCGGGGCCGACGCGCGACTCGACCCTCCGGCGACGACCGCGAAGCGGCGATCCTGGCCACCGCGACCACCCTGCTGCAGCAGCGCTCCTTCTCCGCGATTTCCGTCGATGACCTGGCCAAAGGGGCCGGCATCTCGCGACCGACGTTCTACTTCTACTTCGCATCGAAGGAAGCAGTCCTGCTGTCGCTGCTCGATCCGCTGATCAAGCGCGCCGACACCGGCTTCGACGGCGCACTCGAAGACATGCCGGCCGACCCCAAAGAGGCCATCCGGCACGGCATCGAGATCTTCTTCAGCTCGTTCGGCTCCCACCCGGCCACCGCCCGAGCCGGCGTCGAGGCCGTCAGAACAGTTCCCGAGTTCCACGAGGTCTGGGCCGGCCTCATGCAGAAGTGGATCAACCTGACCGCCGCCCTGATCACCGCGGAACGCTCGCGCGGCGCCGCGCCTCAGACGCTGCCCGCCCGGGACCTGGCAACTTCGCTGAACCTGATGAACGAGCGCATGATCATGGCGACGCTGGCCGGCGAGCCCGGGGCCGTCGCCCACGACGACGTCGTGGACACCCTCACCCACATCTGGCTGACCAGCATCTACGGCGCCTGACCTTTCGCGCATCGAACGTCTGTGCGAAACTTGGATCGTGTCGGACGTCCAAGCGCACACCGGGGCAGCCATCCTGCATGCCGACCTCGACTCGTTCTATGCCTCGGTCGAGCAGCGTGACGATCCCTCGTTGCGCCGCCGGCCCGTGATCGTCGGCGCCGGCGTGGTGCTCGCCGCCAGCTATGAGGCCAAGGCCTTCGGCGTGCGCACCGCGATGGGTGGACACCAGGCCCGCAACCTGTGCCCGCAGGCCATCGTCGTACCGCCGCGGATGTCCGCGTACTCGGCAGCCAGCAAGGCGGTGTTCGAGGTCTTTCATGACACCACGCCGCTTGTCGAGCCACTGTCGGTCGACGAAGCCTTCCTCGACGTCAGCGGCCTCGGCCGGGTGTCGGGCACCCCGGTAGAGATCGGCGCGGCGCTTCGGGACGCGGTGCGCGAGCGCGTCGGCTTGCCCATCACGGTCGGTATCGCCCGCACCAAATTCCTGGCCAAGGTGGCGAGCCGCGAAGCCAAGCCCGACGGGCTCCTGCTGGTCCCGCCGGACCGCGAGCTGGCATTTCTGCATCCACTTCCGGTGCAACACCTTTGGGGCGTCGGCGCCAAGACCGCGGACAAACTCCGCACACACGGCGTCGAGACCGTAGCCGATGTCGCGGCCCTGACCGAGTCCGAACTGGGCGCCATGGTGGGCGCGGCCATGGGGCGTCAACTGTTCGCACTGTCGCACAACATCGACCGCAGGCGGGTGACTACGGGCGTCCGGCGGCGATCGGTCGGCGCCCAGCGCGCTGTCGGCAGGCGCGGAAACTCGATGTCCGACAACGACATCGACGCCATGGTGATCAACCTGGTCGACCGCATCACCCGCCGCATGCGCAGCAGCGGACGGACCGGCCGTACGGTGATCCTGCGGCTACGATTCGACGACTACAGTCGCGCCACGCGCTCGCACACCATGCGCCGCGCCACCGCGTCGACCGAGGAAATCCTCACGGCCGCACGTGGATTGGTGGCCGAGGCAGGGCCGATGATCGCCGAGCGCGGGTTGACCCTGGTGGGTTTCTCGGTGTCGAACGTCGACAATGCCGGCACCGAGCAACTCGAGCTGCCGTTCGACGGTGAGCCGGACACCGCCGCGGTGGACTGCGCCGTCGACCTGGTGCGTCAGAAGTTCGGCAATGCCTGCCTGACGCGCGGGGTGCTTGTCGGCACCGATCCTGGCTGGGAGATGCCGATGCTGCCGGACTGACGTCGATGTCATGGCCCAAGTGCATGATCACGGCATGAACCAAACCAGAATGCAGAGCCCTTTTTCGTCGCGGTCAGGTCGGTGTCCGCATATCCGCCCGATTCACGGGTTCATTTGCCTTGACGAGGCGCCAAACTTGCCGGATCTCCGGAACAGTATCAACAGATTGACCACCGTTATTGCCGCTACGGCATATGCAAAAGGCAAATGCGCGGCCGGCAGGACCAGGATGGTCGCACATATTGTCGCCAATAGAAGCTTTTGACTCGTTTCGGTATTCAATCGTCGAATTAGAAGCGCAACCAGAAGTGTCGATAGCAGGACCGGCAACATCCACCAATATTCGAGCATGATCACATGCCATCGATCATTGTCGCGATGGGCATATCTGCGACTCGCGTCTTACTTGCAATGCTTCCCATTGGAACCTCCGCCACCGTGTATTGTGTAGGTCGCAATCGTGATCTGAATAACAGTCAAGGTAGCGTTTATGCAATCAGTGGTCGTAAAGCCGGCAGGTACCGGTTCTCGAAGACCCTGGGCGCGTGAATACTGGGTATCCAGATCAAAATCGGCGCTCTTGGTCTTCAGGGCGGCGGCGAGGTGCGAGTCTGCCGTATCCGCCGCCTGTCGAAGCCGATCCAGACTCTGCTGGCCCGTTGTGGTCGTGTCTTGCACCATCCGGCGAGTCGCAGCAGGCAGCGATGACAAGTTTGTTGGTGGAACCGCACGGCTACCATTCGCATCAACTGTGATGCCGTACTGCCCAAGAACCGACCTCAGCTCAACTAGCTGGGTTTTCACCTGCCTGACCTCGTTCGCAGCGATAGCGGTGGCTACCGCCACAGCTGACGCGGCCTGACCGTGCCGTTCCAATCCAGCCGCGAGCGCATACGTCCGCGCTTGTGCCGCTTTGGCGCCCTCGCCCTGCCAACTGTCAAATACTGGCAGGTTCTTCAATCGCGAACCTGCCTGTGACGCCACCTTCGCTCTGGCCGTAGCCGCAGCGCCGACCGCTGTGATCGCCTCAGGACTCCACCTGTCGATATCCGCTATCGATAAACTCATCGAATACCACCCCCAGATATTGCATGCCACGCCGATCGCCGCCAAACCGTCAGACCTGCGATCAACTCAGCATAACCGCACCATGTCCACTCGCCAGGCACCAAATTCAGGCCATCTACCACCTGACGCACTCGATCACCAATGAATCCAGGAGCCGGTCAGCATCCGGGTGAAGTCCATGCTGTCGGCAGGCATCAGCAGCGAAAGCAAGGCCGCGGCCGCGCCACCCGAGCCAATCAGAAAACCCGGCGAGTCCAGATGCGCGCTTGTCGGGCCACAGTCGAGCAGGAATGCGCGTCGCGGGTTCTTCAGTCGGAGCATCGCAGCAACATTTCGGTCAAGCGTGTTCTCGCCCAGCACAATTCGTTCGAGCACCAGCTGGCCGGCTTGTCCATGACATAACGACGAATCTCCGTCGTGGAGATCCTTACCACCACAGGTAGTTGTGTCCAGCAATCGCGGAACCACACCGGGATATTTCCTACGCAGGGTTGTGCTGTTGTAGAACGGAAGGGCGGCACCGAGGTTGCCATAGCACCATGCATAGCGTTGTGGCACCGTCGGCGCAGTTGCACTCGAGGGAAGAACACGCGGAACGCGCAGTTCTCCGTCGCGGTCCGATGCGTTCAGCAATATTTCGGCCAGATGCTCAGTCGCGTCCGCAACCGCGGACGATCCCCAACCACGATCACACGCCTGACTCAGCACGTTCAGCACGCCGGCAATACCGTGGGCGAAGCCGCAGTTGAGCTGACCGCTCCGCGACTGCGCGGACCATTCACGCTCGTACTCGTTCAGCTTGTCCCCGGGCGTCCACAACCCGCCCGGTCCGTCGGCCAATGCAAGTTCAGCAAGCACGTTGATGGCTCGCAACGCGCTCGGCCCGAGCGCCCCTGTCCCCGCCTCAGTAGTGAAGGCATAGGTAACGGCGCCCGCGATACCCGACACCACGTCATAAAATGAGGTGGCCGAACCACTTTCGATATCGATATTCTCGACCGCGTCATCGAGTGCCTTCACCAGCAGGAGGTCCGTGTTGGTCGTCGCTGCTTGATAGCGCTGCCCCTTACGAGAATGTGCACGCAAAGCGAATGCGAGCCCACCGGCGCCAGCGAAGAGACCGAGACCTGGCGATGGGTTCTGTTGCAGGCGGTGGGCGGCTTTTGCGAGGTGGGTACGAGCGATTTGGTCCCATCCGCCGTCAGGATCTAGCTGGTCAGCCACGGAAAATGCCATCGCGACCCCGAGGTCGCCGTGCCCGATGGCGGCCGCGTCCCATTCAATGGCATGACCGGAGGCGAGCCGCAGGTTAGTTGCTTCAGCAATGTCAGTATGGGCGCGGCAGCGGTCCATGATGTCCCAGCCCAAGGCGATGCCAGCCTCAGCTGCAGCCGAAAGCGCAGGCAACGCCCGGTGATCAGGGTTCGTCATGTCGCCGCCGACAGCGGTTTCGTTCGGTTCTCACCATCCACAGGGCGGCGAACTCCTCCTGGCGACTCATCCCCAACCGGTTACACAGGAGGTGACTCGCGCTTTGCAGCACCGCGGGGGTGACAACGGCCGAATGCTGGGCAGGGTCGCTCCAAAACTTCCGCAGCACAGCGACGAAGTCGCTATCCACATCCAAACTCAAGTGCTGTTGGCGCAGAGCAGCTTTGACTGCATGCACGCGCGCACCCAGCTCACTGCAGTATCCCTCGACAGCGAAGTCGATCACCTCGTCGACATTGACGTGGCCCGGATCAAGAGCGTCGAACCATTGGGCCAGAACCCCGGCCGCCGCCTCAATGCCCGGTCTGAAGCGTGACATCCCCGAGTCTGCGCCAACGATCGGCAGCCTGTTGACGAGATACGCTGTCTCACAGCAGAACAATCGCTCATAGCAGGGAAAGCTGCGCGGCCCGCCGTAACGTTCGAGCTCGCGGTGGTATGTCGGTATCGAATAGTCACCGATGCGCCCCGACAGTCGAGCCTCGGCCAGCCAGGCCAACACGTCGGAGACTTCGGCAACGGGGCGGTGCACGCGCAACCGCAACTGGTCTCGGCCGTCTTGCCGATACCGTACGAAATACCACTCACCAGCGAGGTCGGGAAAGCAATCAGCGAAATCCCGCAGGCTCCGGTCGTGGGAACCACCCCCAGCCGATATGGCGAACGCGGTCCATGCTCCCCCTGGGACCAACAGTCGGCAATTGTCGTCTGCGGGATTATGCAGCGGGTGGCTGTCCAGGCTTGGTTCAACATGTTTCGAATGCGGCGCGGCAACGGTAACAACCACCTCGGCGGGGTGCATCGCCATCGCCTGATCGCGAACGACGCCCATCTGGTCCGGACTCGGAGCACGGATCAACCACCTGTTGCCGGCAGTGATCTCACTCAGCAATAGGTCCACATGCACCGGGTTCTGGGTATCGAGGTGAAGCAGGTTGTCGTGCGGCCCCACCCGGATGTAGCGGCTGATTCCAGCAGCGATAAGCCATTCCCTCAACTCGACTACAGAGCGGCCTTCGGTCGACGGATAGCGCCATTTCTGCTCGACGAGGGTGACACCCCGATACCGGACCTCGGGGAGTTTGTTCATGGCCGCCTCGGCCTCACCCCAGGACCAAAACGGATGCTGGGTCTGCGCATCAGATATCTCTCGCAATAACCGGATTGCTTTCGACGAGGCACGGATAGTGGCCATGTTCAACTGACGCACGCTGACCGGCGTACCGTCGGCGAGCACGATGCACATTTGTCCCTCCGCGATGCCGAGGTAGATATCAGCCAGTGTGAGCAACCGGCCGGCGGGGCTCGGCGGACGCGCGTTGAGCGCCAATGTGACCGGATACAGCTGTGCAGTGGCGGAGACCTCGTTGATCATGTCGGCGCCGGCGATGTAGTCGATACCGCAGAGAATTCCTCGTCCGCCCGTTTTGTTCGCCCACCAGTCTCCATCGAAGTCCACCCACCGCTGGGCACAATCTCGCGCCTGCGGCATGACAGCAGTGAAGCGCCCGAGGGCAGACCCACCCGGCATTGCAACCCCGATAACAGTCGCCTGCAGGTCCTCCTGGTCTCGATGAAGCCGCAGCATGATGTCGAAACTGCTGGGGAGATTGTCCGGTTCTGGGAAGCCCGCCAGGTCAGAATCAGTGAGCTCGACGACATCCAATCCACCGGTCATGCTCGCCAGCAGCACGGACGAAATGAAATCCCTACGCCGCTCGACTGCGGCGCCATCGGGCTTGGTCGGCACATGACCCAGTGGCAGTTCGGGCTCGTATGCACGGGGGAATCCGATTCCGAGTTCCTCATCGATGGCGGTCAGGAACGGCACCAGCGTCTGCCCGTATCGCTCGGTGAATGTCGCACTGAACTCTCCGAGCGCTGGGTTCGCCGGTAGGTGCGCCATCGTCGCGGTCAGAACCCGAACGGCGGCCTGCGCCGCATCGATGACCGACATCGGCACGCGTCCGGATACGTCGAGCTCCAGGTCCACATGGATGTCCCGCTGGACATCACCGGCGGCGCACAATCGCAGGAGCGCACTCAGACTGCCGTCCCCAACCGGATCAGACGAATCGGCATACTGAGCGACGGCCTCACGGATCTCCGCGACGCCCTCGACCTCGTCCGGCACCCGTGCCAGCGGATCACCGTCGAATGCCGAGTGCTCAGCCTCACAGAGCAGCACCTCGGCGTCCAGTAGATCAGTGACCAGCTGACGCACTTTCTCCGAATCGGCGGCAGAGTACACGGCAGACACTCGCAGCTCGATGTCCTCCCGTGTCGCTGTACCCGAAGCGGTCGCGACAGCCAACCGCGCGGGACCAGTGGCCCTGATCGAAGCCCGTGTATGGGTGTCATCAGAGCCGCGCATGACGCTGACCACCAGCCGACCGGCTCGTTCACTCAACGAAGGATTGGGATACAGCCGAGCCTGCGGCAACATCCGCGTCTGCTCCACCAGACGCCTGGTAACCGCACCGGTTGCCCGAACGTGCCGGACGTGAGCATCGCCGAATTTCAGTTCGTCGTCGCCGACCGGCAGCACGGCCACACCGGCGAATACACCGAAGGGCGTGCACCTAGTACTCATTCGGAGGGCGTACTTCAACAAGCCTCTATGCAGACGCTTCCGTCTCTTCAGCGGAGCGTCAGCGTCCGGTGTGGCCAATAGTTTCTCTATCTGAGCCACCAGCGACGGACTGGCAAGCTGTACCGCTTCCCGGATAGTTGCGCGCGACCACAGCCACGCGATGGCTTCGATATCTCCCCACTCACAAACGTGATCGGGATACGCGCTGACTGTTCCCATGGAGCACCGAATTGTCACCACGTCGCCAAGCGGCCATTGAACCAAGGAGGATGCTCTAGGCGGAGCTTCGTCGATCATTCAGTCATCGAATCGACGGCGGGCGCTCTGACCCTGTCATCACACGTCAGCAATTGGCCGTCGGTATGCAGGCGGGGGTGGTACAGGTGGCCGTGCACGCGGGTGTTGTGACAACAGGCATGGGGCAAATGCCATCATTCGTAGGGCCACCGATGCCCGCCCCCGCTGGTGGCGCGAGGTTAGCCCGAGTGAATTGGACGTCCAGATCAAAACCATCGTTACCGCTAGAGATGGCCTCAGCTGCCTTGTGCACCGACGTCGCCCCCGACTCATCGGTCTCCGCGTACCTCTTTGCTGCGCCGGTGAATTTCGTGCCATGCTCTTCAAGGTCCTGCGAATGCGTGTTGGTCGCCGCTTGAAATTCGGCAGCCAGGGAGGCCAACGCTTCTGCCGAAGTACCCGCCCAGCCAGACCGCGCAGATGCAATCTCGGTATCGCTGTTCGCAAGCGATGCCCTGACCTCCGCAGCAATACTTGCGATCTCAGCACCTGACCTGTTGAGGTCCTCCGAATCAACTCGCAACTCGGCCATCGCCACCCCCTGTACAGTCCTCACCTGCGTCGACATTCTCCCCTGAACCCACCCTAACCCACGTTGATCTGATCGATCCGCACCAATTTTCAACGCCCTGCCGCCCATTTGACGCTGCTAGTCTGAACGAGCGAGAGGAGCCGCATTGCCCGATGATTCGTGGGACGATCCTGAGGATGAGTTCGATGATGCAGGCACCTCTGGCGACTTCGAACCCTGGTTCCCGGCAACTGATAACGACGACCATTTTCGAGCCGTCCATGACGAACCAACCGCACCACTGACACTCACCGTCACCGTGACCAACGCTGCAAGTACGGTCAGCGCAACTGCAACAATCAGTGGATGGCTGCGGCGCGTCGAACTCTCGCGGGAGATGCCACGCATTCCCGAATGGCAACTCGCGCAAGAGATTATCGCTACCGCCAAGCTAGTCTGTATGAAAGGCCGGGCACAGCAACGAACTTTGATCGAGGGCATGCTTTCGCATCAGGGTGTCGATGCACAGGCCGCCCGTGACTACGTCGACCAGCACATGAACCTACCGACGCCAGATCAGGCCGCGGCGGCCGAAGCGCAGGCCCGTTCACGCTATTTGCGCGGCGAATCCTGACGCACGGATCCGCCTTGGGGCATCGACGCCATGGTGATCGACCCTTCGGCATCGTGCCGCCATTCGACCACGTGGTCCACCGCGTGCACCTCCCGCCGCTCGCCATCGAGCCTCAGGTGAATCTGGAAAGTCAGCACCACCGCAAGGTCTTCGAGCACTTGCCGCCAGTCCGGGTCATCGGACTTCCACTCCGCCACCAGGTCGACACCGTCGGCAGCGCCGTCCCGGATCAGCCACGGGCGCGCCGGGCTGTTCAGCTGCAGCAGGCCGTCGTGAAGCGTCACTTACCGGGAATGAGTTCGATGCTGAGGGCGATGTCGGACCCGCGGATGTCCACGGCCCTCACCGTCGCACGACGGCTCGTCTTGCCGGTGACAACGGTGCACGTCTGAGCTGCTCCCACCTTCGCCTCGAGGCCACCGTCGCAGACCACCGAATCGATGGTCGACGTGGTCTTGGTGCTCAGCTTGCTCTTTACCGCCGTCTCCAACTTGTCTTTCGGCATGGTGGCGGCCCCGGTGCCGATGTGGAAGGAGCACGACGTCAGCAGGCCCGCGGCGGCCAGTGCGGCGAACCAACGCGTCGTAGATCGACCATCCATGCTGAAACTCCCTCGGCTCACAGTTGCGCAACCACGAAACCCGCCAGCAGCACGAGAAATCCACCGACCTCGCCGAGGATCAGCGCCAGCATCCCGGCGTGCAGGCTGCCGCTGGGGTGCTCGAACTGGTTGGTGGTGTCCTGGCGAAACCCATGCTGGATGTACGCGGCGATCGCGACGACGAAGAAGAACACCAAAACCATTGCGGCCGTGAGGTTCACCCACGCCGGCCAGGCACTGAGCTGCACGAACACCGCGACCAGCAGGGTGGCGAACGAGTACATCAGCGCGGCCCGGTGCGCGATGTCCACGTAGGGATGCGCCAGATGGTCCGGATTGACGGCCATCTGCCGGTACTTCCAGATGCCGAGAACCAGCGCCAGCAGGAAGATCAGGCCGGCGGCGAAAAGCGTGACGGCGGTCGCCGTACCGAGAACCATGGGCCCGACGCTACGCGCCGGCCCACGACAGCAGTCGCTCGACCGGCCAGGTGTTGACGATCCGCTCCGGCGGCACGTCGGCATCCAGTGCCCGCTGCGCCCCGTAGCCGAGGAAGTCCAGCTGGCCGGGCGCATGCGCGTCGGTGTCGATCGAGAACAGACACCCCGTGTCCAGGGCCAGGTTCAGCAGCCGGGTCGGGGGGTCGCGCCGTTCGGGGCGCGAATTGATCTCCACCGCAACATCATTGGCGGCGCATGCCGCGAACACCGCCGCCGCGTCGAACTTCGATTCCGGCCGGGTGCCGCGGGAGCCTTCGACCAGGCGGCCCGTGCAGTGGCCCAACACGTTGGCTTGACCGCCGGACACCGCGCGCACCATGCGCCGGGTCATCGCGGCGGCGTCCATCGACAGCTTGGAGTGCACGCTGGCCACCACGACGTCCAGCCGCTCCAACAGTTCGGGTTCCTGATCCAGCGAGCCGTCTTCGAGGATGTCGACCTCGATACCGGTGAGGATCCGCATCGGCGCGAACCGGTCACGGATTTCGTCGATGACGTCCAGCTGTTGACGGAGCCGGTCCGCGCTGAGGCCGTTCGCGACCGTCAACCGCGGCGAGTGGTCGGTGAGCGCGCAGTACTCGTGGCCCAAACGCTGTGCGGTGGCCATCATTTCGCTGATGGGTGCCCCGCCGTCAGACCAGTTGGAGTGCAGGTGCAGATCGCCTTTCAGCGCCGCGCGCAGTTCTCTCCCACCCAAATCGGCTGCCGCCGTGCGAAGTTGGACCAGCGCGTCGGGCTCACGACCGGCCCAGGCCTGGGCGATCACGGCGGCGGTCTTGGGTCCGACGCCGGCGAGTGTCTGCCAGCTGTTGGTCCGGCCCAGCTTCTCGCGGTGTTCGGGTGTCAGCGCCTCCACGACGTCCGCGGCTTTGCGATAGGCCATGACGCGACGGGACTCCTCACGCGCGCGGTCTTTGTAGAAGGCGATCTCCCGCAGCGCGGCCACCGGGTCCATGGCGTCCAGTCTGCCAATGCTTCGAGAAAACTCACAGGAATTAGGAGCCGGTCGTGACTAGTTTCAATAAGCGTGCGATTCGCCTTCAAAACCTCACCGCAAGACACCACCTGGTCGGACATGCTCGCCGTTTGGCAGGCCGCCGACGATATCGACGCTTTCGAGTCCGGCTGGACCTTCGACCACTACTATCCGATCTTCTCCGACTCGACCGGCCCATGCCTGGAGGGCTGGGTCACGCTGACCGCGCTGGCGCAGGCCACCAAGCGGCTGCGGGTCGGCGTTCTGGTCACCGGCATCCACTATCGGCACCCGGCAGTGCTGGCCAACATGGCGTCCGCGCTGGACATCGTGTCGAACGGCCGGCTCGAGCTGGGTATCGGCGCCGGCTGGAACGAAGAGGAGTCCGGCGCCTACGGCATCGAGTTGGGCTCCATCAAGGAGCGGTTCGACCGCTTCGAAGAGGCCTGCGAGGTGCTCAAAGGCCTACTCAGCCAGGACACCACGACCTTCGACGGCAAGTTCTATCAGTTGAAGGACGCCCGCAACGAGCCGAAGGGCCCGCAACAGCCGCATCCGCCGTTCTGCATCGGCGGTAGCGGCGAGAAGCGCACCCTGAAGATCACCGCCAAGTACGCCGATCACTGGAATTTTGTCGGCGGGACGCCGGAGGAGTTTGCCCGCAAGCGCGACGTGCTCGCGGCGCATTGTGCCGACATCGGACGCGATCCCAATGGGATCACCCTGTCGGCGCACGTTCGGCTCGGCCAGGACCGGGACTACCGCAAGGTCGTCGACGAGGCCGCGGGCCTGGGTGCCGAAGGGCTGGACCTGGCGATCATCTACATCCCGCAACCGCACGACCCGGCCGTGCTGGAGCCATTGGCCGAAGCCATCCGGGACTCCGGGTTACTGACGGCCTGAGATACGGCAACCGCCCGGAGCCGAGAATTCGGTTCCGGGCGGGCGTGCGTTCTTAATTATCGCGGAGGTCACAAATCAATAACGATCAGCAAATCAGCTGACGTTACCGCCGAATACGGCCGGCTGCGGCAGTCGATCAGGCGCTAGACGCCGAAGCGGACCATGTCCGCGGCGGTGACCAGGCGCTCGTTCTTGGCCGGGAACTCGCGGCTCTTGACCGGGTGACGGAACAAGGACCAGGCAATACGTCCCATGCGTGAACGTGAAAGCGGGTTGTTGTACACGGTGATCACTCCTGCGGTCGGCGATTGGTTGCACCGTGGGGCCAGACTATCGCACGGCCCTCGCGTTTTCATTACAACGCCGGCCATCGGCAAACCTTTGGAGGCGCGCCGAAAGTAACAGCGGCGCGTCGGATGTGACTGGTGTGATTCCTGGTGCAGGAGAAACCCTTAAAACCCTCTTAATTTAAGAGGGTGAGGCGCCGACCAAGTGACCCACGAGACAATATGAGCTACGTCACGCGGGCGAATCAGACGGGAAGTTCGCGCGGCTTCCGAAACACGTCGTCGAGCGTGACGGTCCGCAGATTGCGTTCCTTCAGCAGGTCGACCAGCTGGCCGTAAACGTGCGTCACCGGTAGGTGGTTCAGGTGGCCGATGACGACCGTCTGCTCGGTGAAGTACTTGCCCGCCATCTTGAGGATGTAGTCCTCGGTGACGATGTTCTCGTCGCCCAGCGATCCCGTCCACATCGTCGGCGTCGAGTAGCCGAGCTCCGCCGCGATCCGATCGACGATCGCGTTGTGGCTGCCATAGGGCGGCCGGTAGTACGGACGCGAGTCGACCCCGAAGGTCGACTGCAGGAACTTGTGGTTGCGCTCGAGCTGGTCGACGATCTCGTCCTTGGAGAGCTTCGCCAGGTCCGGATGCGACCAGGTGTGGTTGCCCAACTGAATCTGCCCCGACTCCACCAGCGGCAGCATCAGGTCCCGATTCTCGGTCCACGACTGGTACCGGCCGTTGACGAAATAGGTGAGCCGCATCCCGGTGTCCCGCGCGAGCTTGGTGTACGCGCGCACCACCTCGGAACTCACACCGTCGTCGAGCGTGATCGCCACGCGGTTACCGGCCACATCCGGCAGGCTGCTGAGCTCGCCGCCACCCGGCAAGGCCAATCCCATGCCCCGCTGTACCGGTTCCTTCGGAGCCTTAGGCGGCGCCGCGGCCACCGTCGCCGACGGTCCGTCGACAGCGCACCGCGCCAGGCCCACGCCGGCCACCACCGAGGCCGACAAACCCACGAGAAAACGTCGCCGGCTCAGCTCGGAGCCGGCGAACAGGGATCCGGGTGCAGTGGAAAAGTTCGCCATAAGTATTCAGTTCTGGTCGATCGGGACCCGAACCGATCCATTGTGCAACTCCAGTAACAGCAGCCCCATGCGACACACCCGGCGGTATCGAGTCGTTACCAACTGCATCCGCCGCTCAGATAGCAGTTCGCCGGCCCCAGGAAACCCGGGACCGGCGAACTATGCGTCTGACAAAACTACCGCTGCGGCGCAGCCGTCGGCTTGATCGGCTTCGGCAGTGCCGACTCACCCATCAGGAACCGGTCCACGCCGGCAGCCGCGGCGCGGCCCTCGGCGATGGCCCACACGATGAGCGACTGACCGCGGCCCATGTCACCGGCGACGAAGACGCCGGGCACGGTGGTCTGGAAGTCGTTGTCCCGAGCCACGTTTCCGCGGTCGGTCAGCTCGACGCCCAGCTCGGTCAGCAGGCCTTCACGCTCCGGGCCGACGAAGCCCATGGCCAGGAAGACGATGTCGGCGGCGAGTTCGAAGTCCGAACCCTCGACCTTCTCGAACTTGCCGGCCTTCATGACGACCTCATGCACCTTCAGTGCCGAGACCTTGCCGTCTGTGCCCAGGAACTCCTCGGTGTTGACCGAGAAGACGCGCTCGCCGCCCTCTTCGTGTGCCGACGACACCCGGAACATCAGCGGGTAGGTCGGCCACGGGGTCGACTCGGCGCGCTCCTCCGGCGGACGCGGCATGATCTCGAACTGGTGGATGCTCTCGGCACCCTGCCGGTGGGCGGTGCCCAGGCAGTCGGCGCCGGTGTCACCACCACCGATGATGACGACCTTCTTGCCCTTGGCCGTGATCGGCGGCTGGCCGTCGGGTCCGAGGACGTCGTCACCGAGCTGCACGCGGTTGCCCCACGGCAGGTACTCCATGGCCTGGTGGATGCCCTCGAGCTCGCGCCCGGGGATCGGCAGGTCACGCCATGCGGTCGCGCCACCGGCCAGGACCACCGCATCGAAGTCGTCCTGCAGCTGCTCGACGGTGATGTCGACGCCGACGTTGACGCCGGTGCGGAACTGCGTGCCCTCGGCCGCCATCTGCTCGAGACGACGGTCGATGTGCCGCTTCTCCATCTTGAATTCCGGGATACCGTAACGCAGCAGACCACCGATGCGGTCGGCCCGCTCGAGGACGGTCACGTCGTGGCCGGCGCGGGTGAGCTGCTGGGCAGCGGCCAGGCCGGCGGGTCCGGAACCGACGACGGCGACCTTCTTGCCGGTCTTCACGTCCGGGATCATCGGTTTGACCCAGCCCTGATCGAAGGCGTTGTCGATCAGCTCGACCTCGACCTGCTTGATGGTCACCGGGTCCTGGTTGATGCCGAGGACGCACGACGCCTCGCACGGCGCCGGGCACAGCCGCCCGGTGAACTCCGGGAAGTTGTTGGTGGCGTGCAGACGCTCGATGCCGTCGCGCCAGCGGTCCCGGTACACCAGGTCGTTCCACTCGGGGATCAGGTTCCCGAGCGGACAACCGTTGTGGCAGAACGGGATACCGCAGTCCATGCAGCGCGAGGCCTGGACCTGCAGGGTCTCCTTGGAGAACTCCTCGTAGACCTCTTTCCAGTCCTTGAGGCGCAGGTCGACCGGCCGGCGGGTCGGGGTCTGACGGTGGGTGTGCTTGAGGAAGCCGTTCGGATCAGCCACGAGCGGCCGCCATGATCGCTTCGCTGACGTCCTCGCCGGCGGCCTCGGCCCCGGCGATCGCCTCCAGCACCCGCTTGTAGTCGCGAGGCATCACCTTGATGAACTGCTCCTTCTGATTCTGCCAATCGGCCAGAATCCGCTGTCCCACAGCCGATTCGGTGCCATCGACATGGGCGGTGATGATCTCGTGCAGCCACAGTTCGTCGGTGGCGTCCAGCGCATCGAGATCGACCATCTCGCCGTTGATGTTGCCCGGCAGGGCGCCCTTCGGGTCGTAGACGAAGGCCATACCGCCGGACATACCGGCGGCGAAGTTACGGCCGGTCTCGCCGAGGATGACCACCTTGCCACCGGTCATGTACTCGCAGCCGTGGTCGCCCACGCCCTCGACGACCGCCACGGCGCCCGAGTTACGCACCGCGAACCGCTCGCCCACCACACCGCGCAGGAAGGCCTGGCCGCTGGTGGCGCCGAACAGGATCACGTTGCCGCCGATGATGTTCTCCTCGGCGACGTAGCCGGCCGGCGCGTTCTTCGACGGGCGCACCACGATGCGTCCGCCCGAAAGGCCCTTGCCGACATAGTCGTTGGCGTCGCCGTTCACCCGGAGGGTGATGCCCTTGGGCAGGAACGCGCCGAAGCTGTTGCCCGCCGAGCCGTCGAACGTGATGTCGATGGTGCCGTCCGGCAGACCCTGGCCGCCGTGAACCTTGGTGACCTCGTGGCCCAGCATGGTGCCGACGGTGCGGTTCACGTTGGTGATCTTCATGGCGAGGCTCACCGGCACCTTGGACTCGATGGCGTCCCGGCACTCGGCGATCAGCTGCTGGTCGAGCGCCTTGTCCAGACCGTGGTCCTGGCCCGACGTGCAGTACAGATCCTGCTTCATGAAGGCCGACTCCGGCTCGTACAGCACCGGGGTCAGGTCCAGCTTCTGCGCCCGCCAGTGGGCGACGGCCTTGCTGGTGTCCAGCGCGCCGACCTGGCCGACCATCTCGTTGATGGTGCGGAAACCCAGCTGCGCCATGAGCTCGCGGACCTCTTCTGCGATGAACAGGAAGAAGTTCTCCACGAATTCCGGCTTGCCGGTGAACCGTTCGCGCAGCACCGGGTTCTGGGTGGCCACACCCACGGGGCAGGTGTCGAGGTGGCAGACGCGCATCATGATGCAGCCCGAGACCACCAGCGGTGCGGTGGCGAAACCGAATTCCTCGGCACCCAGCAGCGCGGCGACGACGACGTCGCGGCCCGTCTTGAGCTGACCGTCCACCTGCACGACGATGCGGTCACGCAGACCGTTCAGCAGCAGGGTCTGCTGCGTCTCGGCCAGGCCCAGCTCCCACGGGGCACCCGCGTGCTTCTGCGAGGTCAGCGGGGTGGCACCGGTACCACCGTCGTGCCCGGAGATGAGCACCACGTCGGCGTGCGCCTTGGACACCCCGGCTGCCACCGTTCCCACACCATTTTCGGACACCAGCTTCACGTGGATGCGGGCCTCGGGGTTGGCGTTCTTCAGGTCGTGGATCAGCTGCGCCAGATCCTCGATCGAGTAGATGTCGTGGTGCGGCGGCGGCGAGATGAGGCCGACACCCGGGGTCGAGTGCCGTACCTCGGCCACCCACGGGTACACCTTGTGCCCCGGAAGCTGACCGCCCTCACCGGGCTTGGCGCCCTGGGCCATCTTGATCTGGATGTCGGTGCAGTTCGTCAGGTAGTGCGACGTGACACCGAAGCGGGCCGACGCGACCTGCTTGATGGCGCTGCGTCGCCAGTCACCGTTGGCATCCCGGTCGAAGCGCTCGACGTTCTCGCCGCCCTCACCCGAGTTCGACCGTCCGCCGAGGCGGTTCATGGCGATGGCCAGCGTCTCGTGGGCCTCGGCCGAGATGGAGCCGTAGCTCATCGCGCCGGTCGAGAACCGCTTGACGATCTCGCTGGCAGGCTCGACCTCGTCGATCGAGATCGGTTCGCGCACACCGTCTTTGAAGGTGAACAGGCCACGCAGGGAGGCCATGCGCTCGCTCTGGTCGTCGACCAGCTTGGTGTACTCCTTGAACACCGAGTACTGCCCGGTGCGGGTGGAGTGCTGCAGCTTGAACACCGTGTCCGGGTTGAACAGGTGGTACTCGCCCTCACGGCGCCACTGGTACTCGCCGCCGACCTCGAGCTCGCGGTGCGCCCACTCGTCGGGCCGGTCGAGGTAGGCGAGGCTGTGCCGTGCCGCGACGTCGGCCGCGATGTCGTCGAGGTCGATACCACCGGTCGGACAGGAGATGCCGGTGAAGTACTCGTCGAGCACGCGCTGGCTGATGCCGACGGCCTGGAACAGCTGGGCACCGGTGTAGGAGGCCAGCGTCGAGATGCCCATCTTGGACATCACCTTCAGCACACCCTTGCCGGCGGCCTTGACGTAGTTGGCCTTGGCCTGGTCGCTGGTCAGACCGGTGATGACACCGCGGTCGACCATGTCCTCGACGGTCTCGAAGGCCATGTACGGGTTGATGGCGGCGGCGCCGACACCCACCAGCATGGCCATGTGGTGCACCTCGCGGGCGTCACCGGATTCGACCACCAGGCCGACCTGGGTACGGGTGCGTTCCCGGACCAGGTGGTGGTGGACGGCCGCCGTCGACAGCAGCGACGGGATCGGCGCGAGCCATTCGTTGGACTCGCGGTCCGACAGCACGATGATGCGGGCACCGTTGCGGATGGCCTGCGACACCTTGGTGCGCACGTCCTCCAGGGCGCGGCGCAGACCCTCGCCGCCGTCGGCGACGGGGTACAGGCAGCTGATGACCGCGGCACGCATGCCGTGCTTGCGGCCCCGGATCTCGTGGTCGGGGTCGACGCAGATCAGCTTGGACAGGTCGCCGTTGCGCAGGATCGGCTGCGGAACGACGATCTGCCGGCACGAGTTCTCGTCCGGGTTCAGCAGGTCGCCCTCGGGGCCGATGACGCCCGAGAGGCTGGTGACGACCTCTTCGCGGATGGCGTCCAGCGGCGGGTTGGTGACCTGTGCGAACAGCTGCTGGAAGTAGCAGTAGAGCATCCGCGGCCGCTGCGACAGCACAGCGATCGGGGTGTCGGTGCCCATGGAGCCCAGCGCCTCGGCGCCGGTGCGTGCCATGGGCACGATCAGCTGGGTGACCTCTTCGTTGGTGTAGCCGAACGCCTGCTGACGCAGCACCACGCGGTGGTGCGGCATCTTGACGTAGTCGCCCGGGGGCAGGTCGTCGATGTGGAACAGGCCGTTGTCGAGCCACTCCTGGTAGGGGTGCTCGGCCGCCAGCTTGTCCTTGATCTCCTCGTCGTCGACGATCCGGCCCTCGGCCATGTCCACGAGGAACATGCGGCCGGGCTGCAGGCGCATCTTCTTGACGACGGTCGACGGGTCCAGATCCAGGACGCCGGCCTCGGAGGCCATGACGACCAGGCCGTCATCGGTGACCCAGATGCGCGACGGACGCAGACCGTTGCGGTCCAGGACCGCGCCGACGATGGTGCCGTCGGTGAAGCACACCGACGCCGGGCCGTCCCACGGCTCCATGAGCGACGCGTGGTACTGGTAGAACGCCCGGCGGGCGGGGTCCATGGTCTCGCTGCGTTCCCACGCCTCGGGGATCATCATCAGCACGGCGTGGTGCAGCGGACGTCCACCCAGGTGCAGGAGTTCGAGCGCCTCGTCGAACCGTGCGGTGTCCGAGGCGCCCGGCGTACAGACCGGGAAAATCTTGTTCAGGTCGTTGTGGAACCCGAACACGTCGGTGTGGATGAGCGCCTCACGGGCCCGCATCCAGTTCTCGTTGCCGTTGACGGTGTTGATCTCACCGTTGTGCGCGACCCGCCGGAACGGGTGCGCCAGCGGCCACGACGGGAACGTGTTGGTCGAGAACCGCGAGTGCACGATGCCGAGCGCGCTCTTCATCCGCTCGTCCTGCAGGTCCAGGTAGAACGCCTTGAGCTGCGGGGTGGTGAGCATGCCCTTGTAGACGATGGTCTTGCCGGACAGGCTCGGGAAGTACACCGTCTCGCGACCGGGGCCGTCCTGACCCGGGCCCTTGGTGCCCAGCTCATGTTCGGCCCGCTTGCGGATCACGTAGGCGCGGCGCTCGAGCTGCATGTCGTCAGCGCCGGCGATGAAGATCTGACGCAGGGTCGGCATGGCGTCGCGCGCCAGGGCGCCCAGCGACGACTCGTCGAACGGCACGTCGCGCCAGCCCAGGACCTGCAGGCCCTCGGCTTCGACGATCTTCTCGACGGCCTCGCACGCCAGCTTGGCGTCGCGGGCCGACTGCGGCAGGAAGGCGATGCCCGTGGCGTAGCTGCCCTCGGCGGGCAGCTCGAAGCCTTCCTCCGCGCACACGGCGCGGAGGAACTCGTCGGGTACCTGCAGCAGGATGCCTGCGCCGTCGCCGGTGTTCGGCTCGGCACCCGCAGCACCGCGGTGCTCCAGGTTCAGCAGTGCCGTGATCGCCTTGTCGACGATGTCGCGGCTCCGACGTCCGTGAATGTCCGCGACCATGGCGACGCCACAGGCGTCGTGCTCATGCGCGGGGTTGTACAGCCCGACCTTGCTGGGTCCGCCGTGCTGCGGCGCCATTCCCACCTAACCCTTCACCATCTTCTTTACGAAGCATCGCTTGACCGCCGCTTTTAGCGGCGCCAGCGGACTGAGCGACGGTATGCCAGCGTGCAGCACTGAACGACGGGCCGTCCCGCTCGCCTCGATTGAGACAAAACGATATGACAAACCCGGCCTGACATGCCAACTTAGGCAGGCCTAACGAGGTTGCTGCGACTGTGGTCGACAACACTCGAAAGCTACCGGTCGGTAGCGCCAATTTTATTGGAGCCCTTGCATTTTCGCCAATCAATTCCGGCCGCACCCCAACCGGACCCACCCGCACCACCGGTCACCACACCCGAGTTTGGTTTGCTATATATCACATTTCCGCAGGCTGTTACCAAAAGTTTATTTGCTGTAAAGATTGCTCAGATTCTTAGATTCGCGACCCGGGCACCGGGCAACCTCCGGTCACCTTTGGGCGGCTGTTCAGCAACGACCGCCGGCTGCGGCACGCATCGGTGGGACGCTCGAAATGCTGTTTGCTGACCCGGCTTTTTCGATTGGAATTGGAGGGTTTGACCAAATGAGTGCTCCCACGATGACACACAAGCTGGCAGCGGAGGCCGTCGGTACCTTCTGGCTGGCCCTCGGCGGCTGCGGCGCCGCGGTTTTTGCCGCCAATCCGACCGAACCCACTGTTGTTCGGCACCGCCCCGGAGCCGGATCGGGACTAGATCTTCTTCAGACTCGGAATCGCCTGGCGCGCACCGAATCTCGGATTGCGCGCGAGTCCACTGACCTCCAGCAGCCGGACCGCCCGATGACGGTGCGGCCGGAGCGGTTCGAGAAGTTCGACCATCGCGGCGTCGTCGATCGGGTGGCCCAGCAGGGTCCAGCCGACCATCTTCGCCAGGTGATAGTCGCCGACCGAGAGGGCGTCGGCGTCGCCGAACGCCTTCTGCACCGTCTCGGCGGCCGTCCACAGCCCGACTCCCGGCAACGACATCAGCGCCGTCGTCGCGGTCTCGGCCGTCAACCGCTCCAGCGCATCGGCCCGCTGCGCGCAACCGACCAGGGTGCGGGCCCGGCCGGGGTCCACGTTGGCCCGGTGAAATTCCCAGGACGGGATGCGGCGCCACGCCTCGGCCGTCGGCGGCAGTCGCATCCCGGCCGGCGCCGGGCCGGGTGCGGGCGCGCCATACCGCATGGTCAGCATGCGGAACGAATTCCACGCATCCCGGCCTTGCACCCGTTGTTCGAGGATCGCCGGGATCAGCACCTCCAACACGCGCCCGGTGCGGCACAACCGGAGATGCGGAACCCGCCGCCAGGCTTCGGCAATGATCGGTTCGGCCGGCGCGAACCCTGTCGCGTCGTCCTCGGCGCCGACCAGCCCGGGCAGCCGGTCCAGAAATTCGGCGGCGCCGTCGCCCCACACCTCGCAGTCGACGGTGTTCAGCTGCCGCGAGCTGAGCCGTGCTGTCACCCCGCCGGTGCGCATCAGGCTGGTGCGCCAGATGACGCCGTCGACGGTCCGGAAAGTCGGGTCGGTCCCGCCACGGCGCAGCGGCGACAACGTCAGCCCGAGGCCGGCCGGGCCGTCCAGGGTCAGGCTGGCGGTGGGCACTGATTCAGGTTAGGCGGGCTGCACCACGATGTCGGCCTTGTCCGGATAGAACGCCACCCGGCCGGCGATCTCCGCGACCGCCGGGTAGGGCTGTTCGTAGGTCCAGATGACGTCCTCGACGCCGGCGACGTGGTAGTAGCCGGCATCACCCTTGTACGGGCAGTAGCTGGTGGCCGTGCTGCGGGTCAGCGCCGACCGGTCGATGTCGGCGAGCGGAATGTATTGCACCGCTGGATAATTCGACTCCTGCAGGGTGAGTGCATCGGTGGTGTCCGCGACCACGCGGCCGTCGACCGTGACGGTGACACGTCCGGCGGTCGGCTTGATCGTGATGGGGTGAGCCGCACTGGGCTGTAGCACGGGACGCTCGGTCATGCTCATTGCAACACCTTTCTCGGCGGCACCGATTCCCGACATGACGCTGGGCCTGTCACCAATGACAGGCCCAGCCATCAGACGGCAACTACTGACGGATTACAGCGCAATCCAGATGCCGAAGAACCAGAAACCCCACGCCATGAAACCCGGGTCCCACACCGGGTACACGGTGTAGCCCCAGTAGTCGAACGGTGGAGGCGGCGGGGCCCACGGCGGCGGCGCCACCCAGATGATGTTCGGCCTCGGCGGTGGTCCCCAGCCCCACGGGCCCGGGCCATGACCCCACGGCGGCGGGCCGCCACGCCAGTGCCAGTCACCCGGCCCCGGGTCGCCCGGCCTGGGGTGCCAGTTGCCCTGGTCACCCGGATGCCAGTCATCGTGATCGCCCGGGTTGCCGGGCGGTGGCCCGCCGGGCCCGCCACCGGGACCACCCGGGTTTCCGGGCGGACCGCCCGGATTTCCAGGTGGACCACCCGGGTTCCCGGGCGGACCGCCGCCACCCGGACCGTGCCCGTTACCCGGACCATTGCATACCTGCATCGGCGGGCATGGTGCAGGCTTCGCCTGCGCGATATTGACTCCCAATCCCATAATCGCCGCGCTCACACCGGTGGTGAGTGCGGTAGCTGCCACAAATGTCTTTTTGCTCATATCAACCCAACTCCTTCGTTGGAAGGTGCCGTCACGCGGTATATCGCCGGCATACCCCCAAACGGTTACCCGCAAAGATCGCGCATTCTTGTTGCGCCAGCGACAATTACCGCTTGCCCTACCCCGGACGGTCTGTCTACGATCAGCCCCATGACCGCACAGGGACCCGCCTCCGTCACCGCTGCCATCGAGATCGCTGCCAGCCCGTCGGCTGTCTACGCGTTGCTGACCGATCTGCCCACCCTGGCCTCGCTCGCCGAGGAGGCACACACCATGGAATGGCAGAAGGGTTCGTCAGCGGTACCGGGTTCGGTGTTCAAGGGACACAACCGCAACGGCTCGAAGACGTGGACCACGAGCTGCACCGTCACCGAGGCCGAGCCGGGTCGGACGTTCGGCTTCGCCGTGAAGTCCTCGATCGTGCCCATCGCGCACTGGCGCTACGACATCACCGAGACGGCGGGCGGCTGCCGCGTCGCCGAGTCGACCTGGGACAACCGGCCGGGTCTGCTGAAGTTGTTCGCCGCATCGCTCACCGGTGTCGCCGACCGCGATGCGGCGAACGCCGAGAACATCCGGTTGACGCTCGAGCGGCTGAAGGCCCGCGCCGAAGCCGCGTAGGACGTATCGGGACGGCGGGTGCCTAGCCGGGTCGGCCCACCAGCAACCCGGCCGAGGCGAACTTCAAACCGCAGCGGAGCTCGTCGAGTTGGATCGGGTCGTCGCTTTCGATGTACCGCGTCGTGGTGGCCACGGCCATGTTGAAGAACAGCCACGCCAACGCTCGCGGGCTCAGCTCGTGGCGGTACTGGTCCCGGTAATGCGCCATGTGCAGGGTTGTCATCGCCAGCAGCGTCGCGTTCAGGCCTGAGGCGTTCTCCAGTGTGCGTGCATAGTCCGGCCGGTCGGCGACGTAACGGATCAACTTCCGGTTGGCGATCGTGAAGTCGATCAGGATGTCGATCGACGCCTGCATGGCGTCCTGCGGCTGCTCCAAGGTGACGGAGCGGAGCATGTCCTCGATCAGCGGCGCCTGCTCGGCGGCGAGCTGCTCGATCGCGGCGTGGATGAGCTCTTCCTTGTTGGCGAAGTACTGGTAGATGGAGCCCTTGCTGACGCCGGCCCGTGCGGCGATGGCGTTGGTGGTGATCTGGTCGGGGTCCGTCTTCTTCAGCATCTTCACGGCAGTCGCAATAATTTTTGCGACCATCTCACGAGAACGTTCCTGCTGTGGCAGCTTCCGCTGGCCTGACATGCGACTTTCCATCTCAGTCCTTGAGTCCGAATGCGACTTGAATGCGACCTTTAGGTCAGATTACCGTCGCCTCACACGGCAGGAGGTGCGCTGAATGACCGCCACATCGGATGTCTCGATCCCGACCGCCGAAGAAGCCGGAGAATCCGCCGTCGAACTGGTTCCGCTCGACTCGCTGACGGGTGAGCACACCGGCCGGTGGACCTTCCTGATCGTCGACGGAGCGGCGTTCATGATGCAGGCGATGCACCCTGTCATCGCTGAGATCACCGGCCGCTATTCGGCAGCGTTCCACGGAGATCCGGGTGGGCGGGCAATCCGCAGCGTCGACTCGGTGCTGCGCTGGACCTACGGCGGCACCGAGGCCGTCGCCGAAGGCAACCGGGTGCGCGCCCTGCACCAGCCGATCACGATGAAGAGCGCCGAGACCGGAAAACAGATCAGCGCGCTCAATCCCGAGGCCTATCAGTGGGTCATCGCCACCGGCTACATCGTCAACGCCGAAGGCGGGGGCAAGCTGCTGATCGGACGCGACTTCACCGACGCCGAGAAGGACGAGCTGCTGCGCGACAACCGTCGGCTCGCCCGCCTGCTGCACGTGCCGATGACCGGCTACCCGACGACGCGCGCCGAGATGGCCGACTACTACGAGGCCATGATCGACAAGCTGGAAGGCACGCCGCAGGCGCTGCAGTTGATCGAGGAGATGCGGACCGGCAACGTCGCGCTGCCACCATCCGTGCCGAAGCTGTTGCACCCGTTGGTTCGTCGCGCGCTCCGTCCCGCGCTGCGGTTCAACTACCTGTCGGTGGTGGGTCTCCTCGAACCACGGCTGCGGGCGAAGCTCGGGGTCACCTGGAGCGACGCCGAGGAGCGTCAACTTCAGCGCACCTATGCCGTGGTCCGCGCGGCCTACCGCGTCCTGCCCGATCGGCTCACCTACTTTCCGCTGGCCTACCACGCGCGGAAACACCAAGCGTGCCTTGACAAGATGAAGCGGCGGCAGCAGAAGTCGTTCGCCTACAACCTGCCCGAGCATCCACCTGCCGCACGCTGAGACCGCGAAGTCGCCCCGTCAGCCCCACGAATACCGGTGGTACTGCGACATCTGACGCATACCGGGTACCGCGCGCATGACGGCCGCCATCACTCGCAACCCCGTCGGCAGCCGGTCGTAGCCGTCAGGGCCCAGGGCGGACTCCCACGACAGCAGCCGCAGTCCCGGCACCGTCGACAGGACGTCATCCGGGCCGTCCATGGCCCACTTCAACGTCGCGCCCGAACGGCGCACCACGGAGTTCGTCCACTGCAGTTTCACGCCCAGCCGACTGAAGGCATCGAATTGCAGTTCCCCGCTTGGGAAATGCGCCACGATGCGACGGAACAGGGCCTGGCCGTCGGCCTCGCTGAGATACATGGTGAGACCCTCGGCGAGCATCAGCACCGGGCGGTCGGCCGGGATGTCGGCGAGCCAGGCCGGGTCCGTCACCGATGCGGACACGATGTGGCAGTGCTCGCGGGGCGGGTAGAGTCGGCGCCGCAGATCGGTGACCTCCGGGTAGTCGATGTCGTACCAGTCGACGCCGGGCCCGGGGTCCAGCCGGTAGTACCGGCTGTCCAGGCCGCAACCCAGGTGCAGCACAACGGCTTTCGGATGCACGGCCAGGAACTGCCGGGCCGTCTTGTCGAAATAGGCCGACCGCAGGGTGATGCCCGGCGACCTGGCGGCCGTGACCGTGGTCTGCGACCAGTCGTAGTCGATGCGCGCGACGACATCCCGGGCATAGGTGTCGTGCAGGACCGAATTCGGTAGGTCGGCGTCGAGCGCCTTGCCGTACAGCGTGGCAAGCATCGTCTGCGGCGCCCCGGTCAGGTCCACCTGCAATCTGTCCGTCATGGTTTCGACGCTAGCCGTGACCGCCACTGCCGCGCCACGACTTAACGCCGTACGGCGCGTTGTTCAGCCGGCGGACTTCTGGGCCTGACGAGCCTTACGCAGCCCCACCCAGAACCGCGCCGCCTCCCGCACCGCGTCCTCGACCGGCCTTGGCTCCCAACCCAATTCGGCCCTGGCCTTGCTGCAGTCGACGGGCGCCTCGGCGCGCATCAGCCGCAGCGACGCCAGCGACATGTGCTCGTCGGTGCCTTTGATCCGGCCTTTGACGGTGCCCATCGTGGCGAGCGCGTAGGTCACCGGCAGCGGCAGCGACCTGGCCGGCGCCGGCACCCCCGCCTCCGCCGCGGCGATCCGCGCCACCTCGGCATTGCTGATCATCTTGTCGGAGATCAGGTATCGCTCACCGGGCCGGCCCTTGTCGGCCGACAGGATCAGGGCGCGGGCGGCGTCGTTGACGTCGACCGCCTCCAGTTCGATGCCGCTCATCACGAACGGCAACTTTCCGAACGCGGCACCGGCGATGATGGCGCCGTGCGGCGTACGGCCCCAGTCGGTTCCGCCGTACGTGGTGGACACGCACATCGCGACCGCTGGCAATCCTCGCTCGCGGGCGTATTCCAGCACCAGTTTCTCGGCCTGCACGCGCGACCGCACGTACGGCGGCAGGGTGCGCTCGTCGGCGATGTCGTCCTCGGTGGACACGAAGCCGCGCTTGCGTCCCACCGTGGCGTAGCTGCTGGTGAAGACGAATTTCTTGAGGCCCGAGGCGATTTCGGGCTCCACCGCGATATCCAGCACGTTGCGGGTGCCCTCGACGTTGGTGCGGAACAACGGCGACGGGTCCCGGAGCCAGCCGCGGGTGTCGACCACGCAGTAGTAGACGACGTCAGCGCCGGTCATCGCGGCGCGCAGGGTGTCGTTGTCCCAGATGTCGCCCTCGTAGCGGGTCACGTCGAGGTCGTCGATTCCGATGGTGTTGGCGCCGGCCCGCACCATGACCCGCACGTCTTCCCCGGCCGCCACGAGCTGCCGGGTGACGTGCGAGCCGAGGTAGCCGTTGGCCCCGATGACGAGGGCGGTCACCGGCGTCCCCTGCCACCGACCTTGCGCATCCACTCTTCGGCCACCTCGGGCAACGTGCCCAGCGCTTCGGCCTTCTTGCACCACGCCATGGTGGTCTCGAGGAACTTCATGGGGTTGTAGATGTCTTCCTGCTTGCTCCACAGGCCGTCGCCCGCGTATGTCATGATCGAGATGTTGGTGGCGCCGATGATGGTGCCGTCTCCCGGATCGCGCATGGGGTTGTCGAGTTCGCAGATGACGCGGCCAGTGGCCTCGTCATAGACCTTCCACAGCGACGGGAACGACGTCATGTAGCTGCCCGGGAAGTTCTCCATGGTGTTCCAGATCCAGGGCCGCACTTCCTCGCGCCCGTGCATGGTGCCCATGGCGTGCTCGATGTACAGCACGTCCTCGGTGTAGTGGTCGGTCCACGGATCCCAGTCGCGCGTCTGGGCGGCGCGGTCCACGGTCTGCTCGAAGACGTCGAATGCCGCGATGAGTTCCTCGCGACTGAAGGTGTTGCCCGTCACAGGAAAACTAGAACACGTTCTAGCGACGTTTGTCGAGCACTTGCGCAGTCGCCGGGACTTTGGTTCCCTGGAGTCAAAGCGAGGAGGCGTACATGACCGACACTGCGACCGCGATCCTGGCGGGCGGCTGCTTCTGGGGGATGCAGGACCTGATCCGCAAGCAACCGGGCGTGCTGACCACGCGCGTCGGCTACACCGGCGGATCGAACGATCACCCGACCTACCGCAACCACCCCGGCCACGCCGAGGCCGTCGAGATCATCTACGACCCCAGCCAGACCGACTTCCGCGCGCTCCTGGAGTTCTTCTTCCAGATCCACGACCCGTCGACCGTCAACCGGCAGGGCAATGACGTCGGCACCAGCTACCGCTCGGCCATCTTCTACACCGACGACGAGCAGAAGCGCATCGCCGAAGACACCATCGCCGACGTCGACGCCTCGGGTCTGTGGCCCGGCAAGGTGGTCACCGAGGTGACGCCGGCCGTGCCGTTCTGGGAGGCCGAGCCCGAGCACCAGGACTACCTGGAACGCATCCCCAACGGCTACACGTGCCACTTCCCGCGGCCGGGCTGGAAACTGCCCAAACGAGCGTGATTTGTGCACGATTTTCCGCGCCAGCCGCGGAAAATCGTGCACAAATCACTAAGTCCCGGCGCGCTCGGCGATCAGCCGGGCGACCAGTTCGGGATGCTGATCCGGCAACCAGTGGTTGGCGCCCTCGACGATCTCGAACTTGTACGGCGCATGGACGAACTGCTCGGTGAGCAGGGCGCCCTTGCGGCCGAGCGCGATGTCGCCGTCGCTCCAGATGTAGGTGGTGGGCCGGACCACCGGCGTGAACGCCGACTTCGGGTTGACGAACGGCATGGCGCGGTACCAGTTGAGCGCGGGAGTCAGCGCCCCGCTGTCGAACACCTCGGCCTGGGTGACGGCCAGCGCATCGGCGGTCATGCCGCTGCGCGGCATCGCCAGCTGCGCGAATCGTTCACCGAGCCAAGGGAGTTGGAAGATCAGCATGTAGTACGAGTGCAGCGCCTGCGTCCCGACGGCCATCGCCTTCAGGAAGGCACCGGTGTGGGGCACCGACACCGCGGTCAGGGTGCGCACCAACTCGGGTTTCGTCGCCGTCAGCGCCCAGGCGATCGCGGCGCCCCAGTCGTGCCCGGCCACGTGCACCGGCCCGCCGACCAGGTCGATCAGCGCGGCGACGTCATCGGTCAACTTGGGAATCGTGTACTGGCGCCGGCCCTTCGGCCGGGCACCGGGTGAATAGCCGCGCTGGTTGGGCACCAAGGTGCGGAAACCATTGGCGTGCAACAGCTCCGCCACGGCGGCCCAGGACTCGGCGGTCTGCGGGAAGCCGTGCAACAACACCACGACGTCGCCGTCGATGGGGCCGGAGTCAACCACATCGAAGGTCAGTCCGTCATTGCGGTACTGCGTAATCCGTTCGGTCACAGCACGAACCTACAGCGGGGTGACGCGCCTGCGTAAGGTCACGCGACCGCCATCTTTCGGCGTGTAGGCCACGCCGCGGGAGAAGACCTTCTCGCCCGGCGCGCTGGTGACCTGAATGGCGAAGTGCCGCAACACCGTCCGTAGCACGACGTCCATCTCGACCTGGGCGAACACCGCCCCGACGCAGCGCCGGGTACCGCCACCGAACGGCAGGAAGGCCAGCGGGGGCCGGCGCCCGAGGAACCGCGCGGGGTCGAACCGCTCCGGATCCGCGAATTCCTTTGCGTCCTCGTGCATGTGGTCGATGGCGACGATGACCGAGAAGCCCCGCGGGATGACCCATTCCCCGAGCTGGAAGGTCGGCGCGTACACATGCCGGCCGGCGAAGTCGATGATGGTGCGGATGCGCTGCACCTCCAGGATGGTCGCCAGGCGGTACTCGTCGGTCTCACCGGCTGCCACCTCGTCTTCCAGGCGCCGCAGCACCTCGGGGTGCCGGGAGATCCGCTCGAACACCCACGCCATGGTGGCCGCGGTGGTTTCGTGGCCGGCCGCCAGCAGCGTCAGCAGTTCGTCGGCGATGTCGCTGCGGGACATCGCCGTTCCGTCCTCGTAGGTGCTGCGCAGCAGCAATGCCAGGACGTCGTCACGGCTCTCGAGCTGAGGGTCGGCGGCGACCGCGTCGATCAGCCGGCCGACCACCTCGTCGTACCGTCGCCGGTATTCGGCGAGCCGGCCCCACGGTGTGAAGCGGCCGTAGGTGCGCGGCGGCATGGGCAGTACCGCCAGCCGCGATCCCAGGGTGACCCACGGCGGGATGATGCGCCGCAGTTCGTCGAGGTGGTGACCGTCTGCGCCGAACACCGCGCGCAGGATGGCGTTGAGGGTGATGTGCATCATCGGCTCGAGCGTGGGGAACGACTTCCCCTCCGGCCAGGACGCCGCCGCGCGCAGCGTCTCCTCCTCGAAGATGCGCTCGTAGTTCTTGATGCTCTTGCCGTGGAACGGCGGGGTCAGCAGCTTACGGCGCAGCCGGTGCTCGGAACCGTCGAGCGCGAACACCGATCCGCTGCCGAGGACGCGCGACAGGTTCGGCTGGATGTTGCCGACATCGGCGGGGTTGGCCGCGAACAGCTGTTTGGCCAGCTGCGGGTCGGTCACCATGACCGCACGGCCGAAAACCGGTGCGTCACAGGTGAATACCGGGCCCAGTCGCGGCACCATCCGGTTGACGAACTTCCGCCGGTTGGTCGCGAACGCCACCCCTTGGAGAAACTTGGGCACTCCGGTCGCCGGTGGCAGGTGGATCGCCGGCGCACGCTCGGTGAGTTCAGCGGTGACGGTTTCGGTCATGGCACGCTCCAAGCCACTGATTACGCGGTACCACGGTGTACCGCGTCGTTATCCGGTACGGTACCGGCTGGTACCAGAGGTGACAAGGGTTTTGGGAGAGCGATGGCAGACGGCGAGGTCAACGCGGCGCAGCCGTTCCGCGGGCGGCTGCTCGACGGGCTGGCCACCTCGCTGGAGACCCGGGGCTACCGCGACACCACCGTCGCCGACATCGTCCGGAACGCCAAGACCTCGAAGCGCACGTTCTACGACCAGTTCGCGAGCAAGGAAGAGTGCTTCGTCGAGCTGCTGCGCGCCAACAACGAGGACCTCATCGCCCGGATCCGCGCCGCGATCGATCCCGACGGCGACTGGGAGCAGCAGGTGCGCAACGCGGTCGACGCGTACGTCGCGCACATCGCTTCCCGGCCCGCGATCACCCTGAGCTGGATCCGGGAGGCCCCGGCGCTCGGTGACGCCGCGCTGCCGCTCAATCGCCTGGCCATGGAGCATCTGACCGACATGGTCGTCGATCTCACGAGCGGTTCGGGATTCGAGCGCGCCGGCATCGCCCCGATCAGCCGGCCGGTGGCCCTGATCCTGCTGGGCGGCCTCCGTGAACTCACGGCACTGCTCGTCGAGGACGGCCGCGACGTCGCGGAGCTCACCGAGCCGGCAGTCACCGCCGCGCTCGCGATGCTGGGCACCCGATCGTCAGCGCAGCATCAGCCGGGCTGACTTCTCCAGCCGCCCGGCAATCTCGTCGTACGACGTGAACCCCATGCCGGCCCGGACCAGCGCGCCCGAATACAGCATCTCCAGCGACTCGATGACGTCGTTGTCCACGTCCGGGCCGAGTGCCGCGGCCAATCGCGAGCGAATGTCCCCGGCGATGCGCTGCCGCAGCACCTCGACATCCGGGTCGCGGCCCAGCAGCGCGTTGGTCACGGCCCCGGCGAACTCCGGCTCGTCGATCACCAACAGCGCGATGTGCCGCAGCACCTCGGTCACCCGAGTGGCAGGATCGTCGGAGTCGTGCGCCGCGGGCGGTGACGACGCCAGCCGGCGCCAGAACACCTCGGCGACCAGGTGTTCCTTCGACGAGAAGTAGGTATAGGCCGTCGCCGCGCCGACACCGGCGTCGGCCGCGACCCGGCGGACCGTCAGCCCCGCGAAGCCTTCGCGGCGCAACAGGTCGAGCGCGGCACGGCTCAGCCGGTCGACCGTATCGGCCTGTTTGGCCGTCAACCGGCGCCGGGTGGGCTCAAGCGCCTGTTCAGACACGTGTCCGGACGCTACGGCAACCAGCGAAGCGCAGCAAGCGGTCTACCGTGGACACATGCGGGCGTTGATCGTCGTCGACGTGCAGAACGACTTCTGCGAAGGGGGATCCCTTGCGGTCTCCGGCGGTGGCGAAGTGGCTCGCGCGATCACCGGCCTGCTGGCCCGCCGCGAGTACGACCATGTCGTCGCCACGGCCGACCACCACATCGACCCGGGTGCGCATTTCTCCGACCAACCCGACTTCCTGACCTCATGGCCGCCGCACTGCGTCGCGGGCACACCGGGCGCGCAGTTCCATCCCGAGCTCGACGTGTCCACGGTCGAGGCGGTGTTCCGCAAAGGACCGTATTCCGCCGCATACAGCGGGTTCGAAGGCGAGGTCGACGCCGGCACCGCGCTGGCGGACTGGCTGCGCGCCCGCGGGGTCGACGAGGTCGACGTGGTCGGCATCGCCACCGACTACTGCGTCAAGGCGACGGCAGCCGACGCCGCCGAAGCCGGGTTCCGCACCCGCGTCCTGCTCGACTACACGGCCGGGGTGTCGGCCGACGGCATCGCGAATGCCGTTGCCGCCCTGCGAGATTCCGGCGTCACGGTGGTCTAGACAGTCGGGTCCACCGGACGGCCCGTTCACCGCGGCAGGCGCCCGGCCTGCAGCGCCCGCACCCCCTCCTTGGCGTCGTCATGCGCCATCACCGCGCGGTGGATCTCGGTCTCCCGCTGCCCCACCTCGTCGCGCGACAGCTCGAAGGACTCCCAGAGCAGCCGCTTGCTGGCCGCCACCGACATCGGCGCGGTGTTGTCCGCGATGTCATGGGCCACCGCCAGCGCGGCGGGCAGCACCTCGTCAGCGGGCAGCACCCGGCCGGCGATGCCGAGTTCCGCCGCTCGGTGGCCGTCGAAAGTTGTTCCGGTCAAGAGGATTTCCGCGGCCCGGGCGATGCCGACCAGCCGGGGCAACGCCCAGTGCGAGTAGGCGTCCCCCACCACGCCGCGGCGCACCTGCACGACGCCGTAACGCGCGTCGGCGGCGAAGATCCGGATATCGCACTGCAGCGCCAAGGTGAGGCCCAGCCCGATCGCATGTCCGTTGACCGCCGCGATCACCGGCTTGCTCAACGACCACGCCGGGACCGGGATGCCCGCCGCACTGAACTCGGGGCCGGGCGCGGCGAACGTCTGGTCGCCCGCGGCCAGGTCGGCCCCGGCGCAGAACGCCGGCGGCGCGCCGGTCAGCACGATGGCCCGCACGTCGTCGGCCGCGTTGCAGCGGCTGTACGCGTCGGCGAGTTCCTCACGCATGCCGTCACCAAAAGCGTTGCGCCGCTCCGGCCGGTTCAGCGTCAGCGTCACCACACCACCGTCGAACGCGGTCAGCAGTGTGCGGTATTCAGGGAACACCGCCCGAGTAAACCACGGTTCTGCAATACCTCTGCAACAGAGCTATTATGAGGACGTGCCCGCCGACACCGCCCTCAGCTCCGACCTCACCACCGGCCTGTTCCACACCGTCGGCAGGTTTCGCCGGCAACTGCGCCGGACCGCCGGCGGGAGCTTCGCGGGCGTAACCCAATCGCAAGCCGAACTGCTCAGACTCGTCGGCCGGCAGCCCGGCATCTCGGTTCGGGAAGCCGCACAGGAACTGGGCCTGGCCGCCAACACCGCGTCGACCCTGGTCTCCAAGCTGGCTGCGGACAACCTCCTCGTCCGCAGCGTCGACCCCGACGACCGCCGCATCGGCCGGCTCCGGCTGACCGCACCCGCCCAGCAGCTGGCGGACGAGACCAGGGCCGCCCGCCGGGCCGCCCTCGATGTCGTCCTGAAGCAACTCAGCACCGAGCAAATCGACAATCTGACAAAGGGTTTGGCGGTCCTGGCCGAGATGACCCGAATGCTCCAGGAGGGCCAGCCATGAGTACTCCCGCCGTCGAATGCGACCACGTCACGCACCGCTACGGCGATCTCACCGCGGTCGATGACCTCAGCCTCACCGTCGGCGTGGGCGAAACCATGGGACTGCTCGGCCCCAACGGCGCGGGCAAGACCACCCTGGTACGGCTGCTCACCACCCTGACGCCGGTGCAGCACGGGCAGATCCGCATCTTCGGGCTCGACGCCGACCGCCGCACCATGGATATCCGCCAGAACCTCGGCTATGTGCCGCAACAACTCTCGATCGAATCCGCCCTCACCGGACGCCAGAACGTCGACCTGTTCGCGCGGCTGTACGACGTGCCGCGCCGCGACCGCCGGGACAGGGTCGACGATGCGCTGCGCGCCATGCAGCTGCTCGATGTCGCCGACCGGCCCGCGAAGACGTTCTCGGGCGGCATGGTCCGGCGACTCGAGCTGGCCCAAGCCCTCGTGAACCGGCCCTCACTGTTGATCCTCGACGAACCCACCGTCGGCCTGGATCCCATTGCGCGCGACAGTGTCTGGGCCCAAGTGGCGCACATGCAGCAGGAGTTCGGCATGACGGTCCTGCTCACCACGCACTACATGGAGGAAGCCGACGCGTTGTGCGACCGCGTTGCCCTGATGCACCACGGCGTCCTGCAGGCCGTCGGGTCGCCCACCGATCTGAAGGCGACGCTCGGCCCGGCCGGCACCCTCGAGGACGTCTTCCGGCACTACGCCGGGTCCGACCTGTCGGGGGACGACGACCGCCAGACCCTCAAGGAAATCCGCGCCGGAAGGAGGACTGCCCGTCGTGTCAGTTGACGTCGAACTCGTCGCCGCACCGCGCGGCGCCAGGCGCATCGGTGGACTCGCCCGCCGCATGGGCGCCTTCGCCTTGGTCGAATTGCAGAAGCTGCGGCACGACCGCACCGAGTTGGTCACCCGCACGGTTCAGCCCGCGCTGTGGCTGCTGATCTTCGGCCAGACCTTCTCGCGGCTGCACGTCATCAACACCGGCAACGTGCCCTATCTGTCGTTCCTGGCGCCGGGGATCATCGCCCAGTCGGCGTTGTTCATCTCGATCTTCTACGGCATCCAGATCGTCTGGGACCGCGACGCCGGCATCCTGGCCAAGCTGATGGTGACGCCGTCGCCGGCGTCGGCACTGATCACCGGCAAGGCGTTCGCGGCGGGAGTCCGATCGATCGCCCAGGTGATCGGGGTTCTGGTGATCGCGCTGCTGATGGGCATCCATCTCAGCTTCAACCCGCTGCACATCCTGGCCGCCATGGCGGTGGTGATGCTCGGATCAGCGTTCTTCTCTTGTCTGTCAATGACTTTGGCTGGGCTGGTCCGCAACCGCGACCGGCTGATGGGCATCGGCCAGGCCATCACCATGCCGCTGTTCTTCGCCTCGAACGCGCTGTATCCGGTGGACATCATGCCGGGTTGGCTGCACGCGCTGTCCACCGTGAACCCGCTGTCGTACGAGGTGAACGCGCTGCGTTCGCTGCTGCTCGGCACGCCGGGCAACACCCTGCTCGATGTCGCGGTTCTCGCGGTCACGGCAGTGCTCGGCATCGTCGCAGCGTCGGCCCTGCTGCGCCGTTTGGTCCGCTGACAAACGCTGTTCGGCTACCTAATCGGCTCTCATCTCACGCCTAGGCGGCGGGCGTTGACTCGTCTCATGAAGCACAGCATCGTCGCGGTCGTCCTGGATGCCGGCACCGAAGCCGGCCTCGCCACCGCCCACAGCCTGCTGGCCGACGGACACCGCGTCGTGGTGACGGCACGGCAGGCCGGCCCACTGGTCCGCATCACCCACGGCTACCCCGCCGACCGTGTCTACGCGCTCGCGGCCGACACTCACGATCGCAGCCAGCTCGACCAGGTGCTGGCCCTGAGCCGCGCCCGGTTCGGCCGCGTGGACATGATCGTCGACCCCGCGCTGTATCGCTCGGTCCTGCCTGCTTCCGCCTGAATTGCTGTTAGGTTCGAGCCAATCGGCAGATCACGGCCACAAGATTGGAACGAACGTTGCGCAACGCCCTCAAGATCGCTGCAGCAGTCTTCACCGTCGCGGCAGTTTCCGCCGCCGCCACCGAAACCCTGGCCAATTCCCCGGCCACCATTCCGTTCATCCCGACGGGCATCAGCCAGTCGGCCAGCAGCGTCGGCTTCGCCGATTCCGACGTCTACGGTATGAACGCCGACGACATCAACCACACCTTCGACCTGATGTCGGCGACCGGTGTGCGCACCGTCCGCATCATCATTCCGTGGGCCGGCATCGAGGGCACCCAGGGCAGCTTCAACTGGGGCCAGGTCGACACCGTCGTCGGTGCGGCCAATGCCCGCCACATGTCGGTCGTCGGCGCCATCGTCGCGACGCCGGCCTGGGCCGTGGCGCCGGGCGCCATCCCGATCAGCAGCCCGCCGGCCTCGGCCGCGGTGTACGGCGATTTCGCCGGCGCGGTGGCCGCGCATTACCGGGGCCGCGTGGACGCCTATGAGATCTGGAACGAGCCCAACGCCGTGATGTCCTGGACGTCCGGCCCGCAGGGCCCGGAGCCCGCCGTCTACGCCGACATGCTCAAGGCGTCGTACCCGAAGATCAAGGCCGCCGATCGTGGCGCCGTCGTCATCGGCGGTGTGGTCGGCGCGGTCGTGTCGTTCGGCTCGCTGACCCTGGACCCCGTGACCTTCATCCAGCGCATGTACGCCGCCGGAGCGGCCGGTTCGTTCGACGCGCTGTCGTTCCACCCGTACCACTACAACCTGAAGTTCTCGGCCGGCGCCGGAGTGCCCAACTCACCGCTGAGCCAGACCGACGGCATCCATCAGGCCATGGCGGCCAACGGTGACGGCGGCAAGAAGATCTGGGCCACCGAGTACGGCGAGCCCAACTCGGCCGTCGACGAGGCCACCCAGGCCGACTACATTCGCGACTTCCTGGCCAAGTGGCGCACGCTGCCCTACGCCGGTCCGTCGTACATCTACACCACGCGCGACCGCGTCACCGGCAGCTCGAACCCCGAGGAATCCATCGGCGTCTACCGCTCCGACTGGACCCCGAAGCCGGCTCAGGCCGCCGTCAAGGCAATGACCTAACCGCTGACGATGTTCGCGATGGCGCCCAGCGGCAGGTCCAGCCAGTGCGGCCGGTGCCGGGCCTCGTACCCCGCTTCGTAGACCGCCTTGTCGAGTTCGTAGGCGGCCAGCAGTTCCGCATCGGGTTCGGTGCCGCCGCCCTCGGCATAGCCAGCGCAGAACGCCGCCCGGTTGCGGTCGGCCCATTCGCGGGCGCGGGCCGCGAGCTGCTTGCGGCGCTGTTCGTTGCCGCCGCCCTCCGTCAGCCGCTGGAACGCCGCGTACTGGTAGGACCGCAGCATCCCCGCGACGTCCCGCAGCGGCGAGTCGGGGGCGCGGCGCTGATCCAGAGACTGCCCCGGTTCGCCTTCGAAGTCGATCAGCAGCCAGGTCTCGGGGGTGCGCAGCACCTGGCCCAGATGCAGGTCGCCGTGGATTCGTTGCACCGTGATCGGCTGTCCCTCCAGCGCGCGGTAGCGACTCTCGATGGCCGCGGCGTACTCGCGGACCTGCGGCACCGACGCGGTCACCGCCGCGAGCCGCTCCAGCATGGTCTCGACGGGAAACAGCGCCGTGGCGGTGCCGAGTTCGGCGGCCAGCGTGGCGTGCACCGCGGCGACGGACTGGCCCAGCCGCTCCGACTCACCGGCGAAGTCACCACCCACCTCGTTGGCGTACAGGTCACCCTCGGCGTACAGATCCCGGGTGCTGGCGACGGCCATGTCCCAGCCCTCGGCGGCGTTGTCGGCGAAGCGGGCCAGCATGCCCAGCGCCGTCTCCGGTCCGCCGTCCAGCGACATCGTCCCCAGCAGCGGCGCCACATGCGGGCTGCCGGCCTGGCCCAGAACCCGGGTGAGCTCGATGTCGGGATTCACGCCGGACGTCACGCGGCGGAACAGCTTGAGGATGGCGGCTTCGTCGAACACGACGCTGGTGTTGCTCTGTTCGGCGCCCATCACGCGCGCCGTCTCGCCCGCGGGCAACTCGGCGTCGGGCTCCGCGGCGAATGAGACCGGACCGACCGTCGCCGAATCGGCGATCAGGCGCAGCAGCAGGTTCGCGACTTCCGGGTCACCCAGCGCGTCACCGACCTCGCCGTCGCCTTGGCGCAGCACCAGCTGGTACCGCTCGCCGGGGCCGTCGTCGTAGCTGACGTCGAGCAGCACCAGGTCGATGTCGTCGCGCAGCGCCACCACCAATGCCGGTTCGGCATCGGCCAGCTCGCGGTTGCGGCCGGCGTACCAGCGCTGCTGGGTCAGGTATTCGGTCAACTGTGGATCCATCACGGCTCCTCACCGACGGGCGCACGCAACGAGAACCAGTAGAAACCATGCCCGGGCAGTGTCAACAGGTAGGGCAGTTCCCCGATGCGGGGGAATTCGACCTGGCCGGTCAGTTCAACCGGCGTGTAGCCGTTCCAATGCTGCAGGTTCAGTTCGATCGGCTGGGGAAAACGGGACAGATTGTTGACGCAGAGCACCGTGTCACCGTCTAGCTCGCGGACATAGGTGAGCGCCGACGGATTGGAACCACCGAGTTCCCGGAACGAGCCGACGGCGAACGCGTCGTGCCGCCGCCGCACCGCGAGCATGGTGCGCGTCCAGTTGAGCAGGGAATTCGTGGTGTCGCGCTGGGCTTCGACGTTCACCGCCTGATAGCCGTACACCGGGTCCTGGCTCGGCGGGACGTAGAGCCGGCCGGGGTTGGCGGTGGAGAACCCGGCGTTGCGGTCGGCCGACCACTGCATCGGGGTGCGCACGCCGTCGCGGTCACCCAGCCAGATGATGTCGCCCATCCCGATCTCGTCGCCGTAGTACAGCACCGGGGACCCGGGCAGCGACAACAGCAACGCGGTGAACAGCTCGGTCTGGTTGCGGTCGTTCTCGAGCAGCGGGGCCAGACGCCGGCGGATGCCGACGTTGGCCTTCATCCGCGGATCCTTGGCGTACTCGGAGTACATGTAGTCGCGCTCTTCGTCGGTGACCATCTCCAACGTGAGCTCGTCGTGATTGCGGAGGAAGATGCCCCACTGCGCGAGGTCGGGGATCGGTGGCGTCTGGGCCAGGATCTCCGAGATCGGGAACCGGGACTCCCGGCGCACTGCCATGAAAATCCTTGGCATCAGCGGGAAATGGAACGCCATGTGGCATTCGTCGCCACCGGTCTCGGGATCACCGAAGTAGGCGACGACGTCCGCCGGCCACTGATTGGCCTCGGCCAGCAGCACCCGGCCCGGGAATTCGTCGTCGATCACCTTGCGGCAGCGCTTGAGGAAGGCATGCGTCTCGGGCAGGTTCTCGCAGTTGGTGCCTTCGCGTTCGAACAGGTACGGCACCGCGTCCAGCCGGAATCCGTCGATGCCCAGCCCCAGCCAGAAGCGCAGCACGTCGATCATCGCTTCCTGCACGGCGGGGTTCTCGTAGTTCAGGTCGGGCTGGTGGGAGAAGAAGCGGTGCCAGTAGAACTGCTTGCGCACGGCGTCGAAGGTCCAGTTGGACTCCTCGGTGTCGACGAAGATGACGCGCGCGTCCTGGTACTTCTCGCTGGTGTCGCTCCAGACGTAGTAGTCGCCGTAGGGCCCGGAGGGGTCGCGGCGGGATTCCTGGAACCAGGCGTGGGCATCCGAGGTGTGGTTCATCACCAGGTCGGTGATGACGCGGATGCCGCGCTTGTGCGCGGCATCCAGCAACGCGACGAAGTCGTCGACGGTGCCGAATTCCGGCAGCACCTTGTAGAAGTCACGGATGTCGTAGCCGCCGTCACGCAGCGGCGAGTCGTAGAACGGTGGCAACCAAATACAGTCGACACCAAGCCATTTCAAGTAGTCGAGTCGCTCGGTGAGACCTCGGAGGTCACCTGAGCCGTCGGCGTCTGAGTCGTAGAAGGCGCGGACCAACACCTCATAGAAAACCGCGTGCTTGAACCAGGTGCGGTCCTCGGGGAGGACTCGCGCATGTCCGAAGTCTGCGGCGCTTGGATGTTCCACGCCACCGTTGGAGGCGTCCATCGTCAACCAACGTACCCGCGCCTGGGTAGGGTGCAAACGTGGCGACACGCGATCATGGCGACCCAGGTGATGCTCCGACAATCCCGCCGCCGCTGGCCGAAATCGTCAACGCGACCCGGCCCTCGGCCGCCGAGGAGGCCCGCACCATCGCGGCGTCGACCAACACCGGAACCCTGGCCACCCTGACGGCCGACGGCGATCCATGGGCGTCGATGGTCACGTATGGACTGCTCGGCGGTTCGCCGGTGCTGTGCGTCTCGAATCTTGCTGAGCACGGCCGCAACCTCGCCGGCGATCAGCGGGCCAGCATCTCGATCATCGCGGCCAGTACCGACAAGGATCCGCTGGCCGGTGGCCGGGTGACCCTGGCCGGCCGGGTGGCGCGGCCGGAGGGCGCCGAACGCGACGCCGCCCGGGACGCCCATGTCGCGGCGGTGCCGGCCGCGAAGTACTACATCGACTACACCGACTTCGCCCTGTGGGTGCTGCACGTCGACCGGGTCCGGTGGGTCGGCGGCTACGGCCGCATGGACTCGACCACGGGCGCGGATTACGCTGCGGCCCAGCCGGATCCGGTGACGCCGTCGGCCGCCGGGGCCATCGCGCACCTGAACGCCGACCATGCCGACTCACTCGCGGCCATGGCCCGGGCTCTGGGCGGCTACCCCGACACCGAGTCGGCGACCTGCACCGGCGCCGACCGCTACGGCCTGGACTTGCGGGTCACCACTGCCCGCGGCATGGCCTACACCCGGGTCGGATACCCGCAACCGCTGCAGTCCATCGATGAATTACGTTCCGCGACAGTCGAATTGGCTCGACTGTCCCGTCAGGTTTAGGATTCGCACCATGTCTGATCGCCCCGAGAACTGGGAAGCCGCATTCGACCTGATCCGCACCCGCGGTTACGCGCGCCGTGAGGAGCCGTTCCGGCTGGCCAGCGGGCAGCTGAGCCACGACTACATCGACGGCAAGTACGCCGTCGACAATGGCGTCAGCCTGACGATCGTCAGCAAGGCGGTGGCGGAACTCGCCGCGCTGCGCGGTATCGAGTTCGACGCCGTCGGCGGCCTGACCATGGGTGCCGACCCGCTGGCGCACGGCGTCGCGATGGTCACGGGCAAGGCCTGGTTCTCGGTCCGTAAGGAGCAGAAGGCCCGCGGCCGCGAGCAGTGGATCGAGGGCACCCGCATCGAACCGGGCACCCGCGTGCTGCTCGTCGACGACGTGATCAGCACCGGCGGCTCCACCGAGATCGCCTACGAACGCGTCACCTCCCTCGGCGCGGTCGTCACCGGTGTCATCCCGATGGTCGACCGCGGCGACATCGCCACCGAGCGTTTCGCCAAGCGCGGGGTGCCGTTTGCCGCACTGGTCAGCTACCGGGATCTGGGCATCGAACCGGTCAAGGACGTCTAAAGCGCGGACACGCGCGCCGATACCGAGCAATTGGCGCGACCCACCCCTAGCATCTGGGAGGTGGCTGACAGCGACGACCCAGAGCGCGAACTATCGCCGGGTGGCGTGCTGGAATCAGCCGCCGAGGAGCCGGACGACGACCCGGACACCGATCCGTTCCGCGCCGTCGACCCCGGGCCGCACGGCACGGGACCGTTTGCCGGCCCGACGACCGGTTCATTCGTCATCCCCGAACCGGAGCCGACGGGCGACACCTTCGACGCGTTCAACACCGACACCTGGCGCTTCCGCGAGCCGCCGCCACCCTGGTACCGCAGGAAAGACGCCCGCCTGCTGCTGATCGTCGTCGCCGTCGCGGTGATCGCTCTCGTCGTCTCACTGGTGGTCCTGGCCACCCGCCGGGATTCCGGCGCCGACGAGGCACCGGTGGAACCCAGCGCCACGACGACGACCACCACCACGACGACGCCTGCCCCGTCGAGCTCGTCGACTCCCGCTCCGCCGCCGCCTCCCCCGCCGCCGGCCGAACCGCCTCCGGCCGCGGCGTCCCCGGCGTACCACGCACCGGCCGCGCCACCCGCACCGACGCGTCCGCCGGAGATCAACGTGACGCGCATGCCCATGAGCGTCGCCCCGAACCCACGCCACCGCTGATGACCGATCCCGCCGCCCTGTTCTCCGCCGCGCCCGTCGCAGTGCTGGCGACGGTGTCCGGCGAGGGCCAGCCGCACGTCGTTCCCGTGGTTTTCGCGGTCAGCGGGGACCGGCTCTATACGGCGGTGGACGCCAAGCGGAAGTCGACGCAGCATCTGCGGCGGCTGGACAACATCGCGGCCAACCCGCGGGTGAGTCTGCTCGCCGAGGAATACGACGACGACTGGTCGCACCTCTGGTGGGCCCGGGCCGACGGCATCGCCACCGTGCACCCCAGCGGCGACGAGATGGCGATCGGTTACTCGCTGCTGCGGGCCAAGTACCACCAGTACGACCGGGTGGCGCTGGACGGCCCGGTGATCCGGGTCGCGATCAGCAGATGGAGTTCGTGGCACGCCTGAGCAGCTTGAGTCTTGTGCCGACGGTTGCGACAGGAGCATGGTGGACGTGAGTCGTCGATAGGGGCACGCCATGGCCGACAAGTCGAATAGCTCATCCGGAGCCGCGCCCAGTGCGGACAGTCCGGCCGCGATCCGAAATGTGGTCCTGGTGGGGCCATCTGGGTCCGGCAAGACCACCCTTGTCGAGGCACTGCTGCTCCATACCGGCGTGCTGACGCGGGCCGGGACGGTGCTGGACGGCACCACGGTCTGCGATCACGAGCCGGCCGAAGTCGAGCAGCAGCGGTCGGTGGGCCTGGCGCTGGCCTCGCTTCAGCACGGGGCGGTGAAGATCAATCTGCTCGACACCCCGGGCTACGCCGATTTCGTCGGCGAACTGCGGGCCGGCCTCCGCGCTGCCGATTGCGCGTTGTTCGTGATGGCCGCCAACGATGTGGTGGACGCTGCCACCAAGGCGCTGTGGCGCGAATGCGCCGACGTCGGGATGCCGCGCGCCGTCGTGGTGACCAAACTCGATCACGCCCGCGCGACGTTCGCCGGTGCGGTGCAGTCGGCGCAGGAATCGTTCGGGGACAAGGTGATTCCGCTGTACCTGCCCGAGGGGGACGGGCTCGTCTCGCTACTGGCGGACGATGCCACCTTGATCGAGGGCATCATCGAGGAGTCCGAGGACGAGACGCTGATGGAGCGGTACCTGGGCGGCGAACAGATCGACAACGCGGTGCTGGTCGCCGACCTCGAGCGCGCCGTGGCCCGCGGCTCGTTCTTCCCGGTGATCCCGGTGTGCAGCACCACGGGTACCGGAGCTGCCGAACTGCTCGACGTCATCGCCCGCGGGTTCCCTTCTCCCCCAGAGCATGTACCGCCGCAGGTGTTCACCCCGGCCGGTGTGGAGAAGTCCGCGCCCGCCTGCGATCCCGCCGCACCGCTGTTGGCAGAGGTGGTGAAGACGACGTCGGATCCGTACGTCGGCAAGGTCAGTCTGGTCCGGGTGTTCTCCGGCACCATAAGGCCCGACACGACGGTTCACGTGTCGGGCCATTTCAATTCGTTCGCCGATCCCGCCGCCGGATGCGCCGCGCACGAGGACCACGACGAGGACGAGCGCGTCGGCGCACTGTCGTTTCCGCTGGGCCGCAAGCAACGCCCGGCGGCCGAGGTGATCGCCGGTGACATCTGCGCCATCGCCAGGCTGACATGCGCCGAGACCGGGGACACCCTGTCGGACAAGGCTTCCCCGCTGGTGTGCCGGCCGTGGACCATGCCCGCGCCACTGCTCCCCATGGCGATCGTGCCGCATGCCAAGACCGACGAGGACAAGCTGTCGGTGGGGCTGGCCCGGCTGTCCGCCGAGGATCCGACGCTGCGCATCGAGCAGAACCCGCAGACCCACCAGATCGTGTTGTGGTGCATGGGCGAAGCCCATTCCGCGGTGGTCCTGGACGCGCTGTCGCGGCGGTTCGGCGTCGCGGTCGACACCACCGAGTTGCGCGTCCCGCTGCGAGAGACGTTCGGCGGCAACGCGAAGGGCCACGGTCGGCACGTCAAGCAGTCCGGCGGACATGGGCAGTTCGCGGTGTGTGACATCACCGTCGAACCGCTTCCGGAGGGGGCCGGATTCGAGTTCGTCGACAAGGTCGTGGGCGGTGCGGTGCCGCGGCAGTTCATCCCGAGCGTGGAGAAAGGCGTTCGCGCCCAGATGGATCGGGGCATCTGCGGATACCCGATGGTCGACATCCGCGTGACCCTGCTGGACGGCAAGGCGCACAGCGTGGACTCGTCGGACTACGCCTTCCAGCTCGCAGGCGGGCTGGCGCTGCGCGAAGCGGCCGCCGCCGCATCGGTGAATCTGCTCGAGCCCATCGACAGCGTCCACATCGTGGTGCCCGACGAGATGGTCGGCGCGGTGATGAGCGACCTGTCCGGACGGCGCGGCCGCGTACTCGGGACCGACACCGCCGGTGACTCCTGCACCGGCATCGACGCCGAGATACCCGAGATCGAGCTGACCCGGTACCCGATCGAACTGCGGTCGTTGTCGCACGGCGCGGGGTCCTTCACCCGCTCCTTCGCCCGCTACGAACCCATGCCCGAGGCGGTGGCGGCGCGGGTGCGCTGACCCCGCCACAGTGACCCACGACTTTGGCAAACCTGATCGTGACTGACATCACCCGATGTCATAGTGTCGTCAGATTCGTGCGCGCGCGGGCGGGCACCAGGGATGTCAAAGGGGACACCGGTGGGGACACAGTCGGGGCTCAGTCTGCGTAAATCCGGTCGGTACCGCCTGGCAGTGATTGCCGCGGCCATGGGTATCGCAGCGGCGACCAGCCAGAACGTCGCCTGGGCCGAGACCGGGGCGACCGATTCGCCAGGCACCTCGACCAGCCAGTCCGGACCGCAGAAGCCCGGCCCCGCCAAAACCAAGCCGGCGAACACCGACAAGAAAGACAAGAAGAAGCCCGGTAAGAAGGCCGGCAAGGCCGAACCCGACGCGGGCAAGTCAGGCACGTCCGTCACGTCCGGCACCAAGCCGGACGCGGCGACCACCGACCCCAAGTCCGGGGTGGATCCGGAAGCCAAACCGGACCCGAAGCCGGCCGCGAAACCCGACCCCAAGCCCGACCCCAAGCCGGCCGCCAAACCGGCGAAGAAGGGGTCCGATTCGGTCAAGCCCGCCGGCGACGGCAAGAAGGCGCCGAAGCTCCAGACCGCCACCGTGGGCGTCCCCGCCAAGGACGCGACGGTCAACTCTTCCGCGCCCACCGCCACCGCACCGGCCGCGGCAACCGACACCATCGCCCCCGCGCCGGTCAAGACGCTCGCGCCGATCACCCGGCTCGCGGCCCTGTCCGCCACCAACAGCACCGTCGGCACCCTGACGACGCCGACGCCACCGCAGCCGCTGAACCCGATCGCGAAGATCATCCAGCTGCCCGGTCGCATCATCAACACCGTCCTGCAGGTGCTGGACCTGACGGTGTCGCAGAGCGGCCCGAAGAGCCCGTTCAACTGGTCGCCCATTTCCGAGGCGCTGTTCGCGGGGTTCCGCCGCATCGAGGACATGCTCGGGCTGAGCAAGACCCCCACCGCGGCGCCCGTCGTCCCGGAGCTGACCTACGACGGCCCGACCAGTGGCGACACCCCGACGGTGGAGCAGTTCCTCAACGCGTCGGCCAATGCCTACGTGCTCGGCGCCCAGCCGGGTGATCTGAAGCCGTTCACCGTCAACGGTTTTCAGATGCAGACCTTCAATCCGTTGTCCGGCGCCGTCGGCAAGGCGTGGGTGACGCCCGAGGGCCAGATCATCGTCGCCTACCAGGGCACGACGGGCGGCACCAATCTGCTGTTCCATCCGCTGATCGCGCTGTCGCAGATTTTCACGGACATGCAGGTCATCTTCACCAACACCACGCCGCAGGCGTTCTGGGATTCGTTGGCGTTCGAGCGCAAGGTCGAGGCGGCGGCCCTCGCGCAGGGCTACACCACCGATGACATCTTCGTCACCGGCCACTCACTGGGTGGTTGGGAGGCGCAGTTCGTCGCGCAGAAGACGGGGCGCGGCGGTATCGGCTTCGAAGGTCCCGGACTGAACACCTCGGTCGCGGGTAACGGCATCAACTCGAACTTCGTGAACATCGAGACCTACGGTGACACCGCGGCGTACTTCTCCACCGACCTGCCGGGGTTGCAGCCGTTCATGCCGGCCTACGACCCCACCGGCGGCAGCAAGCCGCACTACGGCAACATCGCGATGATCGGTGACCCGGATGCGGTGAACCCGCTGTTCAACGCGTCCGCGCTGTGGGGCCCGAACCCGATCAACGACATCATCTTCGCCGTCGACATCCTCGGGAACTTCTTCGAGCACCACCTGCCCGGCATGCAGGCCTACAACCTCGGCGTCGCACCGGATCCCGGTGTGGTGCCGTGGCTGGGCTCCTACACCGGGCCGATCAACGACTGGGGCGACCTCGACATCTACGAACTGCAGCACGCCGCCTCCGACGCCGGCGTCCTCATCGCCCCGTAACCAGGGATTTGTGCACGATTTTCCGCGCCAGCCGCGGAAAATCGTGCACAAATCCCCGTTGATGGAACCGCGGAGCCACCGCATACGTCCGAATCTGTGTGCTTGACGACTACCTTCGCCGCCACGATGGCGTAATCACCCGAGCCCAAGCCTTGACCGCGGGGATCAGCGATGACGCCATCAGCCGCCGAGTTCGCTCCGGCCACTGGCTGCGATGCGCCCCCGGGGTGTTCTTCGTCGACGATCGTCCGTTCAGCGACGCGGCCCGCGTACGCAGTGCAGTCTGGTCCTGCGGCCCGGCGGCCACCGCCAGCGGACTGGCCGCCGCGTGGTGGCTGGGTGTCACGCACTACGCGCCGGAGACGGTGGAAGTCACCGTGCCGAAGGTCAGCAATCACCGCAAGCGCGACGGCATCCGGGTCCGCCGCCGCGACTTGCTGCCACAGGACATCGTCGAACGCGGCGGACTGCGAGTCACCGCACTCCCACTGACCGTCATCGAAGCCGCGACGCGGCGCGGAGGTGGCGCCAAACTCATGGACACTGCGTTGCAGCGACACGTCGAGCTGAAGAAACTCTGGGATGCGCACCTGCGCAACAAAGGACGACACGGATCGCCCGCGGCTCGGATACTGTTGCTGGCCGCCGAAGACGGGGCCCGCTCTCAAGCTGAACGCCTATTCGTAAAACTACTGCGCCGCAACAAGATCACGGGATGGAAGGCCAACTGTCCCGTTGCCGGATACAAGGTCGACGTCGTGTTTCCGGCAGCGAAACTCGCCATCGAAGTCGACGGGTGGGCCTATCACAGCAGTGCCGACGACTTCGAGAACGACCGGAAGCGGCAGAACGCCATCTCGCTGCTCGGCTATCAGATCTTGCGGTTCACGTGGCTGGATCTGACCGAGTATCCGGACCGGGTGCTCGCCGAAATCCGGAATGCCCTGCTGTTCAGGCAGGCCGCCTGAAGATTTGTGCACGATTTTCCGCGGCACCCGCGGAAAATCGTGCACAAATCCCTGGGTCAGAGCAGGCCGAGCAGCTGCAGGTCGGTGATGTACTTGACGATCACCGGCGCGGTGACGTGCGGGATGTTCTTGTCCGGGCCCAGTTTGGCCTCCTGCACGGCCTCGCGGAACACGACCACCGGTGCGATGGACCCGTTGTGCGGGTGTTCCGGCTTCTGGTAGTTGTGCAGCAGCGGCAGCAGTGACGCCTGGCGCTGCCGGTCCGGCAGGGCCCGCAGGGTGGTCTCGAAGCGGGCCAGCCATTCGGCGTAATCATCAACGCGGGCAATGGAATACCCGGCCTCGATCAGCCAGTCGACGAACTCGTCCATGCCCAGGCCATCGGAGTGCGGGTTCATCACGTGGTAGGTGACGAACTCGCCGGCGGGGCGCACACCGAGCGTGTCGATGGCCTCGGCGATGAACTCGACCGGCAGCCCGTCGTAGTGCGCGGCCTGCCGCTTGCCCTCGGCGTCCCGCTCGTAGAACGAGTACGGCGCGATGCCGGTGGCCACCAGCGAGAACATCATGCGGGTGAACATGTCCGGCAGGTTGAGTTGCCCGGCATACGACGTGTCCGCGAGGATCATGTCGCAGCGGAACACCGAAACCGGAAGGCCGCAAAGGTCATTCGCCTCCCGCAGCAGGACCTCGCCGGCCCACTTGCTGTTGCCGTAGCCGTTCGCGTAACCGTCGTGCACGGCACGCACCGGACTCATCACACGCACGTCCGCCTCTTCGGTGAACGTGCCCGGCGTCAGCTGGTCACCGACACCGATGGTCGAGACGTAGATGTACGGCTTCTGCCGGGTGGTCAGCGCGATGCGGATGAGCTCGGCGGTGCCGAGCGCGTTCGGGCCGAACAGTTCGCTGTAGGGCAGCACGTGGTTCACCAACGCGGCGGGGTCGACGATGACGTCGACCTCGTCGGCCAGTCGCTGCCAAACCTCCTGCGACAGACCGAGATTCTCGTCGCCCTTGTCACCGGCGATGACTTCGAGGTGATCGGCGGCGAGGGCCTGGTAGTGCGCCAGCAGCTTCGGGTCACCGCTGTCGAACGTGGCATCCAGACGGGCCCGGGCCTCGTCGTCGGACTTGGCGCGCACCAGGGCGATCACCTTGCCGTCGACCAGGTCCATGCGCTCCAGCCACTCCAGCGCCAGGTACCGACCCAGGAAACCCGTTGCGCCCGTGAGCAATACGGTGCGCACCTCGGAGGCCGGTCCCGGCAGCGACGGCGCGGCGGCCAACGTCGCAGCGTCGAGGAACTTGTCCAGCGTCAGGTCCGCGGCGCGCACCTCGACGGCGTTCTTACCGTGCACCGAACTGAAGCTGGGACGCTTGGCGCCACCGCTGCGCTCGTTCTCGATGTAGGCGGCCAGCGCGGCCAGATCGTTGGCGGGGCTGACGATGATGCCGACCTGCACCTCGACGCCGAAGATCTCCTCGAGCAGGTTGCCGAAGGTCAACGCCGACAACGAATCTCCGCCGAGATCGGTGAAGTGGGCGTCGGCCGACACCTCGCCGGAGGCACCGAGCAGCGCGCTCGCCGCACGGATGACGGTCGGCAGGGCCGGGCCTTCGGCGCCGTGCTGCCGCAGCTCACGGAGTTCATCGGCTTGTCCCGCGGCCAGGCTCACGTACAGGTCTTCCAGCGCCGGGCCGTAGTGCGCCTTGAGCTTCGGCCAGGCCAGCTTGCGGATGCCGGTCAGCAGCCCGTTCTCCAGCGAGAACGGTTCGGTCTCGATGATGAAGTCGCGGGGGATCTCGTAGGACTGCAGCTCGGCGGCCTTGGCGACCTCCTGCAGTGAATCGCTGATCCGCTGCTTCAGTTCGGCGGAATCCCAACGGGCCAGGGCATCTTCAGTCGGGACGACCACGGCCAGCAGGTACGGCTGCGCACTGTTGCCGTAGACGTAGATCTGCCGCACCAGCGGGCTGTTGTTGCTGAACGCCGCTTCCAGCTTGGCCAGCGTGACGAACTCGCCCTGGGCCAGCTTGAGCACATTGTTGCGGCGGTCGACGTACTGGATCTGGTCGGGGCCGATCTCGGCGACGACGTCGCCGGTGCGGTAGAAGCCGTCCTCGTCGAAGACGCTCGCGGTGACCTCGGGGCGCTTGTAGTAGCCCGGGAACAGGTACTGCGTCTTCACCAGCAGCTCACCGCGCGGGTAGGGCTGGTCGGTCAGGTAGTAGCCCAGGTCTGGCACGTCGACCAGCTTGTAGTCCAGGGTCGGCGGACGCTGGATGACGCCGTCGAAGAAGACCATGCCGGCCTCGGTGGAGCCGTAGCCCTCCAGCAGGTGGATACCGAGGAACTTCTCGACCCACGCCTTGAGCTCGTCGGTGATGGGCGCCGAGCCGGTCATCGCCTTGATGTAGCGGCCACCGATCAGGTTCTGCCGCATGTCGGCCATCACTTGCTGCTCGATGTCGTCGCGCTCGGCCTCACCGGCACCGGCGAGCACCAGCTTGTCGACGCGGCTCTGGAATTCGAGGTACAGCATCTCCCAGACGCGGGGCACCAGGTTCAGCTCGGTGGGCCGCGCCAACGCGAAATCCTCGAGCAGAGTGGACAAGTCGCTCTTGGCGGCGAAGTAGACGATGCCGCCGTTGGCCAGGCTGGAGTACAGGATGCCGCGGCCCATGACGTGGCTCATCGGCATGAACGCCAGGTTGATCGACGACTCACTGGGTCCGAACCATGCCGTGCTGGCGCGCCGCCAGAAGCTCGTCATGTTGCTCTCGGGGTACATCGCACCCTTGGGCGCACCGGTCGAGCCGGACGTGTAGATCAGCAGGGCGAGTGGGTCGGCCTCTTCGGAGACCGGGGTCGGGGCGTCCGGCAGTTCGCGGCCGCGGCTCAGCACGTCGCCGAAGGTCTCGACCGTGACGTTCAGGCCGGACAGGGCGTCGCGCGCCTGGTCGATGGCCTCACGCTCGTCGTCGACCTCCGGGTGGTGGTCGAACACCAGGAACCGGGCGGGCGCGGGGCCACCGACCGCGAGTTCGACTGCGTCGGCGACGTAGTCCACGCTGACGGCGATCAGCACCGGTTCGGTCTCGGCGACGATCGGCAGCAGCGACGACGCCGCGGAACTGGTCTGCAGCGGCACCGAGACGGCGCCGATCTGCCCGAGCGCGGTGTCGATGACGGTGTAGTCGGTGCTGGTGAAACCGAGGATGGCGACGCGGTCGCCGGCCTTCACACCGTCAGCGTGCAGGGCGGCGGCGACGGCGCGGATGCGGTCCCACAGTTCGGCGTAGGTGATGGTGTCGTACTTCGGCAGCAGCCGGGCCACGGTGCGGCCGTTCTCGGTGACGAACTCGACGGCGCGCTGCCCGAGGGCGGTCCGGTCGGCGTAGCCCTCGATGACGGTCTTCACGATCTCGGGCAGTCGCATGCCGGGCTTTTCGACCGACTCGGCGACCGACTGCAATGGCACGGCCGCGGCGAACTGCGGATCATTGGCGGACAATTCGGCGATCCGGCGGGCGAGCCCGTCGGCAGTGCTCTCGGCATGGTCAATCGACATGAAAAAACCTCACGAAAAATCGAAATCTCGAATGGGGTAGGCCCCGTTGCATCCCCACTAATTGAATGACGCTGGCGCGGCCGCCGTTGTTCCGGCGATTTCCTGCCAGTTCCCTGTGATTTGTGCACGATTTTCCGCGGCCACCGCGGAAAATCGTGCACAAATCCCTGAGCTCAGAGCAGGCCGAGCAGCTGCAGATCGGTGATGTACTTGACGATCACCGGGGCACCGATATGCGGAATGTCCTTGTCCGCACCGATTTTCGCGTTCTGCACCGCAGCGCGGTACCGATCGACCGGGGCGATGGAGCCCGCCACCGGGTAGCTCGGCTGCTGGTAGTTGTGCAGCAGGGGAAGTAGTGACGCCTGGCGCTGACGGTCCGGCAGACCGCGCAGAGCCGTCTCGAAGCGGGCCAGCCAATCGGCGTAATCATCAACGCGCGCAACAGGATAACCGGCCTCGATAAGCCAGTCGACGAACTCGTCCATGCCGATGCCGTCGTCGTGCGGGTTCATCACGTGGTACGTCTCGAAGGTCGAGTCGGACTCACCGGCTGCGACCTGCACGGCCAGCGTCGAGATGGATTCGGAGACGAACTCGACCGGCAGCCCGTCGTAGTGGGCGCGCTGGCGCTGACCCGAGGCATCCAGCTCGTAGAACGACTTCGGGGCGATACCGGTGGCCACCAGCGAGAACATCATGCGGGTGAACATGTCGGGCAGGTTGAGCTGCCCCGCGTAGGTGGTGTCGGCCAGGATCATGTCGCAGCGGAACACCGAAACCGGAAGGCCGCAAAGGTCATTGGCTTCACGCAGCAGAACCTCACCGGCCCACTTGCTGTTGCCGTAACCGTTGGCGTAGCTGTCGTCCACCGGCCGCACGGCGCTCATCACGCGTACGTCGGCTGCCTCGACGAACTCGCCGGGTGCGACGCTGCCGCCGACCGCGATGGTCGAGACGTAGGCGAACGGCTTGATCCGCGTGGTCAGGGCGATCCGGATCAGCTCGGCGGTGCCGAGGGCGTTGGGTCCGAAGAGCTCGCTGTAGGGCAGCACGTGGTTCACGAGGGCGGCCGGGTCCACGATGAAGTCGACAGTGTCGGCCAGCCTCTGCCAAACCTCTTGAGAGAGGCCCAGATTGGCTTCACCCTTGTCACCCGCGATGACCTCCAGGTGGTCGCACAGCGACCGGTAGTGCGCCAGCAGCTTCGGATCGCCCGAGTCGAACGTCGCGTCGAGCCGGGCCCGGGCGTCGGCGTCGGACTTGCCGCGGACCAGGCAGATGACCTTGCCGTCGACCAGGTCCATGCGCTCCAGCCACTCCAGGGCCAGGTAGCGACCCAGGAATCCGGTTGCGCCCGTGAGCAATACGGTGCGCACCTCGGAGGCCGGTCCCGGCAGCGACGGCGCAGCGGCCAAGGTCTCGGCGTCGAGGAACTTGTCCAGCGTCAGGTCGGCGGCGCGCGCCTCGGTGGCGTTCTTGCCGTGCACCGTGGAGAACGTCGGCCGCTTGCTGCCGGGCGCGCGCTCCCCCTCGATGTAGGCCGCCACGCCCGCGAGGTCGGTGGCCGGGCTGACGATCACGCCGACGGGCACCTCGACCTCGAAGATCTCCTCGAGCAGGTTGCCGAAGGTCAACGCCGACAACGAATCTCCGCCCAAGTCGGTGAAGTGGGCGTCGCCGGCGACCTCGGAGGCGGACGCCCCGAGTGTGGCACTGACAGCGCGCAGCACGGTCTCGAGCACCGGCGCGTCGGACCCGAGCGACCGCAATGCTCGAAGCTCCGAGGCCTGGCCCTCAGCCAGCTCGGCGTACAGCTGCTCCAGCTCGGCGCCGTACCGGGCCTTCAGCTTGGGCCAGGCCAGCTTGCGGACACCGGTGAGCAGCCCGTTCTCCAGCGAGAACGGTTCGGTCTCGATGATGAAGTCGCGCGGCACCTCGTATGACTGCAGCCCGGCCTCACGGGCCACCGTCTGCAGTGCGTCGGCAAGTTCGGGGCGCAGCGCCTCCGGATCGGCACCGCCGCTCAGAGCGTCCGCGGTGGGCACGATCACGGCCAGCAGATATGAACGAGAGCTGTTGCCGTACACGTAGATCTGACGGATCAGCGGGCTGGTGCCGAAGGCGGCTTCCAGCTTGGACACCGTGACGAACTCGCCCTGGGCCAGCTTCAGCACGTTGTTGCGGCGATCGAGGTACTGCAGATGATCAGGACCCAGCTCGGCGACGATGTCACCGGTGCGATAGAAGCCGTCCGCGTCGAACACATCGGCCGTGACGTCGGGCCGCTTGTAGTAACCGGGGATCAAATCTGTTGACTTCAAGAGCAATTCGCCGCGCGGATGCGGACGGTCGGTCGACAGGTAGCCGAGTTCGGGCACGTCGACCAGCTTGTAGTCGAGCACCGGCGGACGACTCACGTGGCCGCTGACCATGACACCACCGGCCTCGGTCGAGCCGTACGCCTCCATCAGCTCCAGCCCGAGGAACTTCTGCACCCAGGCCTTGAGTTCGGGCGAGATCGGAGCCGACCCCGTCATGGCGACCAGCTGCCGCCCACCGATCAGGCTGACGCTGCGCTCGTCGAGCACCTGCTGTTCGGAGACACCGTCCAGGGCCCGGCGGTCGACCTCGCTCTGCACCTCCTGGTGGATCATCTCCCAGACCCGGGGCACGAACGTCATCTGCGTCGGCCGGACCAGCGCGATGTCCTCCAACAGGGTGGACAGGTCGCTCTTGGCGGCGAAGTACACGGTGCCGCCGTGCGCCAGCGTGCGGTAGACGGTGCCGCGGCCCATCATGTGGCTCATCGGCAGGAAGCTCAGGACGATCGACGGCAGCGCGGGCTGCTGATGCGTCAGGCCGGTCCGCCACGCGTTGGTGACGAGACGCTCGGGGTACATGGCGCCCTTGGGGGTACCGGTGCTACCGGAGGTGTAGATCAGCACCAGCAGCGGGTCGGCATCCGCGGACACCACCGGCTCGACGGCCGGTAGCGCAGCACCGCGCGCGACCAGATCCGCAAGAGTCTCGACCACGACGCCGCGCTCGGCCAGCCGGGCGGCCGCCCGTTCGACGGCCTCGCGCTCGTCGTCGACAGCGGCGTGGTGGTCGAACACCACGACGCGCGTCAGCTCGGTGCTGGCACCCAGAACGAGTTCGACGGCGTCGTCGAGGAACGTGACATCGGCGAACAGCGCGCGGGGTTCGGTCTCGTCGATGATCGGGCGCAGCTGCTCCGCGGGTGCGCTCGTCTGCAAGGGGACGGCGACGACGCCGGCGCGCGCGAGCGCGGTGTCGATGATGGTGAACTCGGCGCTCGTGAAGCCGAGCATGGCGACACGCTCGCCGGGGGCGACGGCGTCAGGCCCGCTGAGCAGGGCGTTGTCGACGGCCTGGATCTGCCGCCAGGCCTCGCCGTAGGTGATGGTGTCGTAGCGCGGCAGCAGCCGCGAGACGGTGCGGCCGGCGGCGTCGGTGACGTACTCGACGGCGCGCTGTCCGAGGGCGGGCCGGTTGGCATAGGCGGCCATGACCGTGTGGATGATTTCGGGGAGCCGGATGCCGGGCTCTTCGAGGGCGGCGCCGACCCCGGCGAGGGGCCGCGCGGCGGCAAGTTGGGGGTCGGCTGCACAGAGGTCAGCGATGCGCTGCGTCAGCTCGTCGGTAACTACGGTTTCTTCTTTCGACATAACAACCTCATCAATTGGTTCACCAGCGTCGCCAATTACAACGTTAGCAAAACTAACGATATGCCCCCAGTGGCTGTGTGAAAAACCACACCGGTCAGGTCAGCGCTCGGGGGTCGGTTGCACCTGCGGCGGTGCGATGGGCGCAGCCACCTTCGCGCCCGCCTGCGTTTCGTACGCGCCCTCGTCGCGGCCGAGGGCGATGGTCGCCGCGGCCATGGCACCGATCGACACCACGAGCGCGACGGCCTCGGCGCCGGTCGTGTCGAAGCCCTCGCCCAGCACCAGGGCGCCGAGTACGACGGCCACCACCGGTTCGAGCACCAGCATGGTCGGCACCGACGTCTGCAACGCGCCGGCATGGAACGCCGACTGCTGCAGCACGGTCGCGACCGCGCCCAAGATGATGAGCAGGTATGGCGCCGGCGTCGTCAGCAGCCCGAGCCAGCCCCGGTGCTGCAGGATCGCCATGAAGATCTTGGTGACCACCGCGACGACACCGAACAGCACGCCCACACCGACGGCCAGCAGGACCGCGCGGGCCCAGCCGGTGCACCGCAGCGCCAACAGCACGCACCCGATGATCACCGCGGCGCACACCGCGGCGACCAGCACGATAACCCCTGGCGAGGCCAGGTGTTCGTCACGTTCAGGCCGCGCCAGCACGACGAATCCCGCCAGCCCGATGGTCAGCAATCCGGCCCACAACCACTCACCGCGCGTCACCCGGCGGTGGGCCTGGCGTGCGCTCAGCGGCAGCGCGAACAGCAATGCCGAAACCAGCAGCGGCTGCACCACCAACAGGGAGCCGTGAGCCAACGCCAGCGCCTGGAAGACATAGCCCGCGACGGCCGCGCCGGTCCCGGCCCACCACAGCCGACGGCTCAGCAGCGTCGACAGCATGACAACGCTGACGCCGTGCTCGGGCGGCACGTCGATGGTCGCGCGCTGGCGCACCACGATGCCGACAGCGGCGCAGACGGCCGCGCAGAGGGCGAACAGCACCACGAGTCCGTGTTGAATCAACGGAGGCGTCCGATCAGCGTGGCCGCGTACCGCGCCACGGGGCTCACCGGAAACATCACGCCCAAAGGGTAGTCGAGCGGGACTATCTGTCCCACTCGCAAACCGAGCGTTCACCTACACCGGGCAACGGTCCGCTCCCCGAGCGTGCGCCTCGGCGCGGCCCAACTCGGCATGTCGCCTCGTCAGCCCACGCGCTCGGCAGCAGCGCACCCGCGACGCACCGACTCGATTTATCGAAACCTTAAACATCTCTTATTTTTCTTAGATTTGGGGTACGGTCGGTGCCATGCACACCAGGATCGCTCTCGTCACCGGCGCTTCCCGCGGCATCGGAGCCGCCGTGGCCCAGCAGCTCGCCGGGCCGAACACCCACGTGCTGGTGAACTATCGAGAGAAGGCCAAGCGCGCCAACGCCGTCGTCGACGGGATCCGGGCCGCCGGCAGCCAGGCCTCCGCACTCGGCGCCGACGTGTCCGACGCCGCCGCGACCAAGGCCATGATCGACCGGATCGACAGCCGGTTCGGGCGCCTGGACATGCTGGTGCTCAACGCGTCGGGCGGTCTCGAGTTCGGCGCCGCACCCGACTACGCGATGCGGCTGAACCGCGACGCCCAGCTGCGGCTCGTCGACCTGGCGCTGCCCCTGATGCCCGCCGGCGCCCAGATCGTGTTCGTCACCAGCCACGAGGCGCACTGCTACCCGCACCTGCCGGTGCCCGACGCCTACGCCCCCATCGCTGCCAGCAAGCGCGCCGGCGAAGACGCGCTGCGGGCACTTCGGCCCGAATTCGACCGGTGCCGAATCGGATTCACCATCGTCTCGGGCGACATGATCGAGGGCACGATCATCGCCAGGCTGTACGAGCGCCGCGATCCGCAAGCTGTCGGGGCACGCCGCAGCCGGGGACCGCTGCCGACCATCGAGCAGTTCGCGTCGGCCATCACCGTCGCCGCGACCGGACGCGACCTGCGGGACACCGTGTACGTCGGCGGCGAGGACCACCTGGTCCGGCCGGCGTGATCAGGGCTCGAGCAGCACTTTGATGGCTGTGCGCTGGTCCATCGCCGCGTAGGCGTCGGACACCTGGGCCAGCGGCAGCGTCAGGTCGAAGACCCGGCCGGGCGCGATGGCCCCGGACAGCACGTCGGGCAGCAGTTCGTCGAGGTAGGGACGGACGGTGGCGATGCCACCCGCGACGTGAATGTTGGTGCTGAACAGCTTCCCCATCGGCAATTCGGGTGCGCCGGCCGGCACCCCGACAAATCCCAGATGGCCACCGGGGCGGACCGCCCCGAGCGCTTGGCGCATCGAGTCCTTGGTGCCGACGCACTCCAGCACGGAGTCGGCACCGATGCCGCCGAGCAGTTCCTCGATGGCCGCGATGCCCTCGTCACCGCGCTCGGCGACGATGTCGGTGGCACCGAATTCCTGAGCCAGCTTCTGTCGGTCCTCATGACGGGACATCGCGATGATCCGTTCCGCGCCAAGACGTTTCGAGGCCAGCACCGCGCACAGTCCGACGGCGCCGTCGCCGACGACGACCACGGTGGCGCCGGGGTGCACGTTCGCAGACCGGGCGGCGTGGTGTCCCGTGGACATGACGTCGGCGAGGGTCAGCAGGTGCGGGAAGAGTTCGGTGTCCGGCGCGTCCGGCACCTTGCGCAGAGTGCCGTCGGCGAAGGGCACCCGGACGTACTGGCCTTGCGCGCCGTCGAGCGGCTCGCCGGTCTTGGTGGCTCCGCCCCAGACGCCGAAGTTCACGCACGACGTGGTGATGCCGTTGCGGCAGTGCACGCAGGTCCCGTCGCTGTCGGTGAACGGCGCGATGACGAAATCCCCGACTCGCAGGTCTCTGACGTCGGCGCCGACGGCTTCCACGATCCCGATGAATTCGTGACCGATCGGGTGCGGTGCATGCGTCGGCGCGACTCCGCGATACGGCCAGAGGTCCGAACCGCACACGCAGGTGCGCACCACCCGGACCACGGCGTCGCCCGGTGACTGAATCTGCGGATCGGGGCGCTCTTCGAATCGAATGTCGCCCGGCCCATGGATGATCGTGGTCTGCACGGTTGTCCCGCCCTTTCAGGTGTCGAATCCGACCCCTGAGTCTTGCCGAATCAGCCCGTCGGCGCGAGCACCAATCCGCCGGTGGCTGCCGGAGCGGGTGCCGCCGGCGCGGGTACTGCCGCAGGAACCGCGGCAGGCACGGCTGCCGGAACCGCGGCGACGGGGGCAGGAGCCGGCAGGGCGACGGGAGCGACGGCGGGAGCGGGCACCGGAGCAGGCGCCGGGGCGGGCGGCGGCACGGGCGCACCCACACCCAGTACGCGCAGCAGGTCGGGCTTCATGGCCTGCAGCTGCTGACCCCAGTAACCCCAGCTGTGCGTGCCGTCCGCCGGGAAGTTGAAGACCGCGTTACGGCCACCGGCCTGCTGGTACACCTTCTGGAAGTCCCGGTTGGAGCTGATGGTCAGGTTCTCCAGGAACTGCGCGCTGTAGAGGATGCCCAGGTCGCCCGGAGTGTCCAGGTCGGACGGCGTGCCGTTGCCGCAGTACACCCAGACGGCGGTGTTGTTGGCCACGAGCTGCCGGACGTTGACGGTCGGGTCGTTGCGCTTCCAGGCCGGGTCGCTGGCGATGCCCCACATCTGGGTCGGGTTGAAGCCGCCGGCGTCCTTCATCGCGAAGCCGATCAGCGTCGGCCACAGGCCCTGCGACGGGTTGAGGAAGCCCGACAGCGAGCCGGCGAAGATGAACTGTGCCGGATGCCAGATCGCGAGCGTCAGCGCCGAGCCGCCCGACATCGACAGGCCGACGACGGCGTTGCCGGTCGGCTGCACACCCCGGTTGGCGGCCAGCCAGGCCGGCAGCTCCTGGGTCAGGAACGTCTCCCACTTGTAGGTGATGACGCCGTTGTTGTTGGTCGCCGGCTGGTACCAGTCGCTGTAGAAGCTGGACTGCCCGCCGACGGGCATCACCATCGAGACGCCCGACTGGTAGTACCACTCGAACGCGGCGGTGTTGATGTCCCAGCCGCTGGCGTCGTCCTGCGCGCGCAGCCCGTCCAGCAGGTACACCGCGTGCGGTCCGCCGCCCTGGAACTGGATCTTGATGTCGCGTCCCATCGCGGGAGACGGAATGTTCAGCACCTCAACCGCTTTCGCGGCGGCATGCGCCTGCGGAGCCACCGCGGGCGTCGCCATTGCCGGAACCGTCAGGGCAGCGACAGCCGCCACCGCGAGCCGCCGCAGTTTCGCGCCGTAATTCTTGCCAACCAGAGTCGCCAACACGAGGTTCAAATTAACGCCGCGCCCCAACGCGCCCCGCTACCAACGCGCGGCGTGATCGCCTTGTTATCAATGCGTTTGGCGATCGAGTCCGGAACCATTCACGCCATGCCGTGATCAGTGCCGTCGCTGACGACGGTCACGTCATCGCGGGTGCACGGTTCCTGGTGCCAATCCCCGAACGGATCCGGGTAGCCGGCCCAGTCGCCGCGTGCCGCGAATTCGTCGTCGGTGAGCAGGGCGTCGTTCAGCGCCGAATTCACGTCGTCGGCGCGGGCGCCGCACACCAGGATCGTCATCGCGGTGTGCCGGTCCCCGAATTCGTTGTCCCACATCAGGTCTGCCAGGGCGCGGCGCTCGCGGTCCTCGTAGGCCGCTTCGCTGACGGTCATCGCGGCGATCCACCGGCCGGCGTTGCTGACGCGCAGGCCGCCGCCCGCCGACTCCAGCCACATGACGTGGCCGGGCCGGTTCGCCAGCCACATCCGGCCACGCGTCCGGATCACGCCGTCGAGGAGATGATCGATGGCGTCGTGCAGCCGTTCAGGATGGAACGGCCGGCGCGCGTTGAACTCGACAATCTGCACGAGCCCTTCAGGTTTCAAGCTGGGTTGCCCCGCGAGCAGCGGCCCGTGCGGCTCGTCGGCGCGGCCCAGGCGGGCGTCGGGCCAAAGGCTGCGCAACGCGTCCTCGACCATGTCGGGCCCGGTGACGAGCTGAGCCCGCGGCGCGAGCCGGCGGCATACGGCGAGCAGCACGGGTTCGGCGTGGGTCACCACGAGGACGTCGGCGAACTCGGCCTGGCCCACCGCCACCTGCGCGACGGTGCGGCCGTCGGGCAGTTCGTCGTCGCCCAGCGCGTCGGTCAGCCAGTCGCCGGCCTCGATGCACGTCACCACGCCGGCGATCGCGACGTCGCGGGCCGCCGGTCCGTCGATGTACCCCGGCCCGACTCGAACCCGCACGTGGTTGATGGCCCAGCAGATGGGCTCGGGTTCCATCCAGGGCTCCAGGTGGACGACGATCCGGTTGACATCGTCGCGGCGGTGCAGCAGGCGCAGATAGATCAGCAGGTCATTGCGGACGGTGCAGGACACGCAGCCGTGCGCCAGTTCCAGCGCCGCCTCGGTCTCGTTGACGATGCCGTGCGGCGCGGTGACGGTACGACGGCGCACCACGTGACCGTCGAACTGGTGCTCGACCAGCACCGTGCCCGGCGCCTTCAGTAGTTCTTCGGTCGCGTAACCGGTCGGTCCTTGACCGGCCACGATGATCACCGGCGTCCGCATTGCCACCCCTTATCGACAATCATTTTCAGTTCTGCCGACCGTCACGCTACAGTGGCGATCGACACTTGTCGAAAACGATTTTCATTAACGATAGGGCGGACACATGTCAGCGCACTGCCAGGTCACCGGGCGCCGGCCCGGTTTCGGCAACACGGTTTCGCATTCGAACCGGCGCACCTCGCGCCGGTGGAACCCCAACATCCAGAGCAAGACCTACTACCTGCCCTCGGAGGGGCGGCGCATCCGGCTCCACGTCAGCGCGAAGGGCATCAAGGTGATCGACCGCGACGGCATCGAAGCCGTGGTGGCGCGGCTGCGCCGGGACGGGGTGCGAATCTAGATGTCCCGCACCGATATCCGCCCCGTGGTGAAGCTCAAGTCCACCGCGGGCACCGGCTACACGTACGTCACCCGCAAGAACCGGCGCAACGATCCCGACCGCATGGTGCTGCGCAAGTACGACCCGATCATCCGCAAGCACGTCGACTTCCGAGAGGAGCGCTGAGCATGGCCAAGAAATCCAAGATCGCCAAGAACGAGCAGCGCCGGCTGACCGTCGCCCGCTACGCCGAGCGCCGGGCCGAGCTCAAGACCATCATCAAGTCCCCGTCGAGCACTGCCGACGAGCAGTCGGCTGCCATGCGGGAACTGGCCCGCCAGCCGCGCGACGCCAGCGCAGTGCGGGTGCGCAACCGCGACTCCGTCGACGGTCGTCCGCGCGGCCACCTGCGCAAGTTCGGCCTGTCCCGGGTCCGGGTACGCGAACTGGCCCACGAAGGACAACTGCCCGGCATCCGGAAAGCGAGCTGGTGATGGCACCGCGCAAACCCACCCGACGCCCCGCCGCCGAGGCCAAGCGGCCGGTCAAGAACATGCTGACCAAGCTCGGCGTGGAATACCTCGACTACAAGGACACCAACAACCTGCGGCTGTTCATCTCCGAGCGCGGCAAGATCCGGTCCCGCCGTGTGACGGGCCTGACGGTCCAGCAGCAGCGACAGGTCGCCACCGCGATCAAGAACGCCCGCGAGATGGCGCTGCTCCCCTACCCCGGGATCAGCTGAACATCGTCAACAGGGCCTGGGTGCGCCACATCGTCAGTCCGGCGAACAGCACCAACAGCACGGCCGTCACCGAGATCAGCGCCAGGAGTCGTTGCCGCGCAGGCACATACGCGAAGACCGCCGCCACCACGGTGCCGGTGACCAACCCGCCGACGTGCCCCTGCCAACTGATCGCCTGCGCGCTGACGGCGGGCAGCACGAACGTGATCACCAGGTTGATGACGATCAGGCCGACGATCCCGCGGACGTCGAGCTGCAGCCGACGGAACAGGACGAACGTCGCGCCGAAGAGGCCGAAGATCGCGCCCGAGGCACCTGCTGTCGCCGAGTTCAGCGGCGACAGCAGGTACACCAGTACCGAGCCGCCCAGGCCGCTCAGGCCGTACAACACCCCGAATCGCAAGCGGCCCAGCCACTGCTCCAGCTGCGGGCCGACGGCCCACAGCGCCCACATGTTGAACACGATGTGGGCCAGGCCGTAGTGCAGGAAGGCCGACGACGCCAGGCGGTAGTACTGGCCGTCGGCGACGGCGGGTGGCCACAGCACCAGGTCCTGCTGCATCTGCACCGAAGTGTGCTGCAACACGAACATCACGATGTTGACCGCGATCAGCGTGTAGGTGACCAGCGAGCCCTTGGAGATCCGGCCACCGAAATGCGTCCGGGCCTGACGCACCGACCGCTTGCCCTCGTTGACGCACTCCGGGCACTGCTGGCCCACCGCGGCGGCGGTCATGCAGTCCGGGCAGATCGGGCGGCCACACCGGCTGCAGCTCACGTACGTCGGGCGGTTCGGATGCCGATAGCACGTCGGCGTCGGGACAGTCATCAGTGAGCGCGATCTTCCGGGACTACAGCCGCCACAGGGCTTCCTGGCTGGTGCTGGCGATCAGCACCCCACCAGTGTCATACAGGGCCCCGGTGACCAGCCCGCGGGAGTCCGCGTTGTTGAGCCGGGTGACCTCGTACCGGTGCCAGTCGCGCGGCACGAAGGGCCGGTGGAACCACACGGCGTGGTCCAGGCTGGCCGCGAATCCGTCGTGCAGGTCCGCGCCGTCGGGCCGCGCCACGGGTACCGGCCCGAAGTCGGACATGAAGGTCAGCGTGCATGCGCGGGTCAGGGCGTCGTCCTCGATCTCGTCTTTCGTGCGGATCCAGAACGGGGGCACGGCGAACGCGCCGACGTCTTCGGGGCGGACCCGAATGTCGAAGAAATCGGCGGCGGTGAGGCTCGTCGCCTTGGGTACCGAGGCGTCGAACTCGAGGCCCCGGACTTCAGGCCGCTGCCAGTCGGCCCCCGGTTCCGGAACATGGAACGACGCGATCATCTCCAGGATCGTCTTGCCGTGCTGCTTCGCGGTGACGCGCCGCGTGTCGAAGGACCGGCCGTCGCGGGTTCGTTCCACGTGAAACTCCACGTCGACGCCGTACTGGCCGCCGCGGACGAAATAGAGGTGCAGCGACTGCGGCAGCTTGTCGGGCCCGACGGTGCGGCCGGCCGCACCCAGCGCCTGCGCGGCGATCAGTCCACCGAACAGAGACCGTCCCGGTCCTTCGGTCGGCTGCGGTGCGATGAAGGTGTCGCCGGCGCGCGCGAAGTCCAGGAGCTGGGCAATCCAACTGGGCGCAGTAGAGCTCATAAGGCGGCAGCGTATCCGCCGGTAGGGTCTGGCCGTGCGCCCCAGCCGCTCTGCCCTCTATCTGGCCACCGGCACCGGCATCGCCGTGTGGGCCGCAGGCATCGTCTGGCTCGCCGTCGCGCTGCACCCCGTCGACCACTACCTCGTCTCGTATTACCTCGCCGACTACCGGTTCGGTTTCATCCGGCGTGGACTCGCCGGGGAGCTCTTCGGTCCGGGCGACGACGCGGCATTCTTCGGCCGGGCCGGCGCCGCGCGTTGGGCCATCACCGCGCTGTACCTGTCTGCCCTGGCCGCCATTGCCGGCGCCATCGTGCGCACGGGCCGCTCGGAACGCCGGATCATGCTGGCGTTGCTGGTGCCCGTATTGCCGTTCGGTGTGCCGTTCGCGGTGTTCTCGGCGCGGCCGGACCTCCTCGGCGCGGCGGCGGTGGTCGCCCTCGCACTGGGTGTGGGCGCCCGACCGGCGCTGTCGTGTGCGGCGTACGGATTGTTCACCGCGGTCTTGGCGTTCATGCACGACGCGATTCCGCTCGAATTCGCGTTGGGTGCGGTCCTCGCCATCTATGCGCCGGCGCACGGACTCACCGCCGCTCGACGCCGACGCTACGCGGCGTTGGCGGTGCTCCCGGGACTCGCAGTGGCCGGCCTCATCACCGCACTCACCCGGCGCGGGGTGGCCGACCGGCTGTGCGCGACGACACCCCACCGGCCCATGCGCATGATGGCGAGCTTCCACGATTTCCAGAACTTCGCCCGGACCGGACGCTTGCCGACCCGCGACTTCCACGACTGGGCGTGCCGGTCCTACCTCAACACGTACCAACACAGCGTCCTCGACGAAATTCACATCGTCGCCGCCCGGGGCGCCGGCCAGATGGTGACCTCACTGGTCGTCGGCGCGATCGGTCTGGCGGCCTGCCTCGCGGCGGTCCAATTCGTCGCCGGTGTGCCGATCCGCGACTTCCTGGGCGAATTCCTGGATCGCCGGGCCGGCGCGGTCCTTGCGCTGGCGCTGTATCTGCCGATATTCGTGACCGCGTTCGACTGGATTCGGTGGATGCTGCTCATCGCCTTCAACGTCACCGTCGTGTTCCTGCTGTACCTGCGCGGCCGTCCGGAACTCGACCGGCCACCGCCGTCGCGGGCGGCGTTCGTGGCGATCGTGTGTGCATTCGCCGCGTTGCCGCTGGGCCTGGCACCCGGCTGACGGCCCGCGCCGGAATTCGCCGCCTAGGCTGACAAGCATGGTTCAACGCCGGGGATTCAATGACACCGTCACCCGCTTCTGGGGCTTCGCCGCCCCCGCCTATGACACCCAGGTGCTGCAGCGCGTCGTCTACCAGCCCGCGCAGGACGAGGTCCTGGCTCAGCTGCGCGCGCACGGTGCCCTGACGATCGCCGACATCGGCTGCGGCACCGGTATTTTCGCCGACCGGATCGAACGCGAGCTCAATGCCGTCGTCACCGGCGTTGACATGTCCGAGGGCATGCTGGCCCAGGCCAAGGCCCGGTCCTCGAAGGTCAACTGGGTCACCGCACCGGCCGAGCAGCTGCCGTTCAACGACGGCGCGCTGGACGCGGTGGTCACGACGTCGGCGTTCCACTGGTTCGATCAGCCCGCCGCGCTGCGCGAGTTCCACCGCGTGCTCAAGCCGGGCGGCATCGCGGCCGTCACCACCATCAGCCCGCGGCAGGTGCTGCCGCTGCACGCGCTGTCGTCGCACATTCTCAACCCCGCCCACAATCCTTCCCCCGCGGAGATGAAGAAGCTCTTCGAAGGCGCCGGGTTCACGGTGTCCGAGCAGCACCGGGTGAAGCGGCCGGCGTGGACGCTCATCGTCTCCGACCTGCTGACCGTCGGAACCAAGTAGCCGAGATGCCCGATCTGCACCCCGACGTCGCGGTCCTGGCCCCGCTGCTGGGTACCTGGGCCGGCAACGGCTCCGGTGAGTACCCGACCATCGCCTCGTTCGACTACCTCGAAGAAGTCACCTTCGGCCACGTCGGCAAGCCGTTCCTGGCCTACAGCCAGCGCACCCGCGCCGCCGATGACGGCCGTCCCCTGCACGCCGAAACCGGGTACCTCCGCGTCCCCGCGCCCGGACGCGTCGAGTGGGTGCTGGCGCATCCCACCGGCATCACCGAGATCCTGCAGGGCACGCTCAGCACCGACGGTGAATTCGTCCTCGACCTCGCCACCACCGACATCGGGCGCACCGACTCCGCGAAAGAGGTTGACGCCCTGCGGCGTTGGTTCCGCCTCGACGGAGACACGTTGAGCTACAACGTCCGAATGGCCGCCGTGGGCATCCCGCTGCGCCACCACCTCGCGGCCGTGCTGCATCGGAAGGACGCATGACGGAACCCCAGACCGGCCGCATTCGGGTCCCCGCCGACCTGGACTCGGTGACGGCCACCGGCACAGAAGACCACACCGGCGTCGATCCGCAAGCGGTGGAACGCATTTGGCAGGCCGCCCAGCACTGGTACGCGGCCGGTATGCACCCGGCCATCCAGGTCTGTCTGCGCCAGAACGGCCGGGTGGTGCTCAACCGCGCGATCGGCCACGGCTGGGGCAACGGGCCCGACGACCCTGCCGATGCCGAGAAGATCCCCGTCGGCGTCGACACCCCGTTCTGCGTGTACTCGGCCGCCAAGGCCATCAGCACGACGGTCGTGCACATGCTCGTCGAGCGCGGCGAACTCGATCTGGACGCCCGGGTCTGCGACTACCTGCCGACGTACACCAGCCACGGCAAGGACCGCACGACCGTGCGCCACGTCGTCACCCACAGCGCCGGGGTGCCGCTGGCCACCGGGCCACGGCCGGACCTCAAGCGGATGAACGACAGCGACTACGCCCGCGAGATGCTGGGGAACCTCCGGCCGATCTACCGGCCGGGCCTGGTCCACATGTACCACGGACTCACCTGGGGGCCGTTGATCCGCGAAATCGTCTCGGCCGCAACGGGTCGCAACATCCGCGACATCCTGGCGACCGAGATCCTCGAGCCGCTCGGCTTCCGCTGGACCAACTACGGCGTTGCGCCGGAAGACGTTCCGCTGGTCGCGCCGAGCCACGTCACCGGCAAGCCGTTGCCGGCGCCCATGGCGGCGGCATTCAAGAAGGCCGTCGGCGGCACCCCGAGCCAGATCATCCCGTTCAGCAACACCCCGGACTTCCTGACCAGTGTGGTGCCGTCGTCGAGCACGGTGTCGAACGCTGTCGAGCTGTCACGGTTCGCCGAATTGCTGTGCCGCGGCGGCGAACTCGACGGCGTCCGGGTGCTACGTGCCGAAACCCTGCGCGCCGCGACCGCCCCGTGCCGGCGCCTGCGGCCCGACATCGCGGTGGGACTCATGCCGATGCGCTGGGGCACCGGATACATGTTGGGCTCCACGCGATTCGGCCCGTTCGGGCGCAACGCACCGGCTGCCTTCGGGCACACCGGGCTGACCAACATCGCGGTGTGGGCCGACCCGGCCCGGAACCTTGCCGCTGCCGTGGTCAGCAGCGGCAAGCCCGGCGGTCATCCCGAGGCCAAGCGGTACCCGGCGCTGCTCGACGCGATCGCCAGGGAGATTCCACAGTCCGGGTAGCGGCGAAAAGTACGTGAGCTCAGTCGCGATGTCGATCTGCCGTCGGTCATTGAACTCAGGGACTTCTCAGAGCATCACAAGGTGCCTGCGTTCAGTCGCATTGCGTATGAGCGCGTTCTGATTGAAGCCACGTACTTTCGCCGCCCAGTCTCTCTCAAACGCCCGGCAGCTCGCCCTACGACCGATCGAAGACCGGAGTACCCGGCACGTTCGGAGTCGAACGTGCCGGGAAATGCGGGCTACGCCTTGGCCGCGGCCTTCGCGAACAGACGCAGCAGCACCTGGTTGATGGCGACCAACGCCAGCTTCACCGGCGGGAACGACGCGGTCGAGCTCAGCGAGTAGTCGATGCGCGTGCCGGAGCCCTCGGGGGTCAGCCGCACCTCACCCGCATAGCCCGGGAACGGCACGCCGGAGCGGGCCTTGTAGCCGAAGACGTTGGGGGCGTCGAAGGTGACGACCTCTTCGACGATCGCCGGCGCCGGCCCGGGGGCCGAGATACGGCGGACGGCACCCAGGCCGTTCGGCGCCGGGGTGCCGGGCTGATCGATGGTCACGCTGATGCCGGGACCCCAGTTGGCCATGCCTTCGTGGTCGATCAGGGTCGCCCAAACAACGTCGATCGGGCGGGCAACGGTGGTGGTTGCAGTCGATTGCATGGACCGATCATGCCGCACCCCCTTTCAGGGCGCCTGGCAGGCTGTCCCCATGCCCGGCCCAATGCCCGAAGTACCGTTGCGTGACGACCACACCGAGCTGCTGCGCCGACGGGCGCTCACCGAGGACGCCGCCCGGCCGGACGCCGTTCAGCGTCGGCACGACGCCGGCGGCCGGACCGCCCGCGAGAACATCCTCGACCTGGTCGACGACGGCAGCTTTGTCGAATACGGCCGGTTCGCCATCGCCGCACAACGGGCACGCCGCGAGCTCGACGACCTGATCGCGCGCACTCCGGCCGACGGCCTCGTGGCTGGTACGGCCCACGTCGACGGGCAGCCCTGCGCGGTGTTGTCGTACGACTACACCGTGCTGGCCGGTACCCAGGGCGCTGGTGAACCGCCTGGTCTACTGGACGCAGAAGGGCGGGCCCGACGCGGGTCAGGGCCGAATCTTCCGGTGCGGCACCGATTTTCCCGCGGGGCGGACGGCCGCAGACCGCGACGACATCGAGCTGCTGTGGCAGGACCTGCCCGAACCCATCGACCTGGATCTGGACCGCTCGGGGAACCTGGTCTGGACGGACCGGGGCGCCGAGCCGGACGGCAACACGCTCAATCGCGGTCAGGTCCAGCCTGCGGTGGGGGAGTACACGATCCTGTCTCGCGGGTTCCAGGAGGCGATCGGCCTGGCCACCGCCGATGACACGAAGTACTACGTAAGCGAGCTGCGTTCCGGCGGTATCCGCGCGGTGAACGTCGCCGACGGCACCCAGCGTGAGCTCGCGCAACTGGGTCCGGGTGTCACCGGTGTCGCGCTGGCCGAGCTCTGAGCGCTAGCTGGCCTGGATGAACGCCGCGATGCCCTGGCAGATGGCGTTCGCGTAGGTCTGCCACCCCTGCATGGTGGCCATCGCGGCCCCCTCCTGCGGGTTCTTCATGTTGCCGCACTCGACCAGGATCGAGGGGTACTGCGCGAGGTTGAGGCCCGTCAGGTCGGCCCGGCCGTAGAGGCCGTTGCTGCCGATATAGGTTGCCGGCGTCAGCCCCGCGGCGACCATCTTGTCGCGCATGATCTGGGCGAATCGCACAGACGGCCCCGCTTGCACCTGATTGAGCGGCGGTGCCGAGTAGTTGACGTGGAATCCGTGGCCGCCGGCAGGGCCGCCATCGGCGTGGACCGAAACGACCGCATTGGGCCGAAGCGAATTCGCCATCTCGGCGCGCTGGTCGACACATGGCCCCAGCGCGTTGTCGTTGTTGCGCGACAGGTGGACCTGGACACCGGCGTTCGCCAGTTGCTGCTGCATCAGCAGCACCACATTCCAGGTGAACGAATGCTCGGGGAAGCCCGCCGTCGTGGACGTGCCGCTGGTCTGGCAGTCCTTGGTGCCGCCACGGCCGGTGGGCACCTGCTTGCTGATCGACGAGTCATTGGCCCCGTTGTGTCCCGGGTCGAGGAACACGACCGCCCCCGCCAGACCAGCGGCTCTGGCCGTCGGCGCGGTGAGCGATGACACCACGGCAGGCATGCCGACCAGAACCGGCGCCGCCGCGGCCATTCGCAGCATGCGTCGGCGCGAGATGCAGCCGACGCTCTTACCTGCGTCGTCTCTTTCACACGGACTACTGGTCACTGATTGGATGCTACGGACCGTGCCTGGGAACACCCCTGAGCCCCCTGACACGGTTGCGTCACGAAGCAGTAACTTCTTTCGGGTTCGGCGTACGGTCGAGGCGTGGAGACGCATGTCGAGACAGCAGGGGTGGGGGCCCGAATCAAGGCGATAGCCGGTTGGGCCGCGGCGCGCACCCGGAAGACCAGCCCATCGCCACTGTTGCCGCCCTGGGACGCCCCATCGGCGCAGTACGGCGTCGGTGTACACCACAACGTGGCGGTGCCGATGAGCGACGGCGTCTCACTTCGGGTGGACATCCACTATCCGACCGACCCGGCGACGGGTGAGCCCGCTTCCGGCCCGTTCCCCGTGCTGCTGTCGATGACGCCGTACGGCAAGAAGGCGCCCCCGCCGGCTGCCCAGATCGGTGGTGGCGCAACGCCGTACCTGATCCGTCGTGGCTACATCGAGGTGATGGCCGACGTGCGGGGCACCGGCGCGTCGGGCGGATCTTTCGAGATGCTCGGACCCGAGCAGGTGCAGGACGGCGTCGATCTGGTGAATTGGGCTGCCTCGCTGCCCAATTCGAACGGCCGCGTCGGCATGTTCGGCATCTCGTATCTGGCGATCAACCAACTCATGACGGCAGCCGCGGTGGGACCCGACTCGCCGCTGAAGGCGATCTTCCCGGCGATGGCCGCCAACGATTTCTACCGCGACGTCGTCACCATGGGCGGCGTGCCGCACATGCGCACCGTCCGCGCCTACGGCGCCACCTATTCACTGCTGAACGTGATCAACCCAGCACTGGAGTTCGCCCATCGGGGTAGCCACGAAAGGCCCAGAGCCGGCGGCATTTCCGCGGTGCGGCAGCGTGGACGCGACCAGCGCAGCTACTTCAGGAACCTCATCAAGGACGCGATCGCCGGTGGTGACACCGCGTTCGATGGACCCTTCTGGGACACCATGCGCCCGGCGGACGTGGTCCCGAAGATCGTCGAGAACGGCGTCGCAGTGTTTCTCGTGGCCGGATGGCACGACGCATTTCAGCGCGGCGCGCCCCTGAACTACGCGGCGCTGCAGAACACGTTCGCCGGCCGCCCCGCCGGCGCCGCCATGACCGCCGACCAGCCAGTCTCCGACAAGTTCCAGCTGATGGCCGGCCCGTGGTACCACGTCTCGGATCTCGACGGGCAGCATCTGCAGGCCTTGCAGCTGCGCTGGTTCGACCACTGGCTCAAAGACGACGACACCGCGGAGGTCACCGGGCAGCCGGTGCGGTTCCAGGCGATCGGCAGCTCAAAGTGGTTCCGCACCAATGCTTATCCGTTCCCGGAGGCCACCCCGACCCGGCTGTACCTGGGCCTGGGCGGCGGCCTGCATGCCACGCCGTCGGCCGACGAATCGACCGCCACGCTCCAATATCTCTCACGCGGACCGGTTTCCGGCCGCAGCCTGGAGCAGTGGAGCCTCGGTATGGGCAGCTTCATGGTCTCGCAGACCGGCCGCAGCGTCCGCTACGACCAGGACAACACCCGGCTCCAGCGCGACGCGCTCACTTACACCAGCGACGCGTTCGACACCGAACAGCTGCTGGCCGGTCCGGTCGGGCTGACGATCTTCGCCACCGCCGACCGCAGCGAAACCCTGTGGGTGGCGCACCTCGACGACGTCTCCCCCGAGGGCGTCAGCCGGCCCCTGACACAAGGGGCGCTCCTGGGTTCACACCGCACCCTCGACCCCGACGCCAGCTGGATCCTGCCCGACGGCACCGTGCTGCGGCCACAACACATCAGCACCCGGGCAGCGGCCGCGCCCGTCGTCCCCGGTGAACTGACCCGCTACGACATCGAGGTATTTCCCACGGCGGCACTCCTCGCCCCGGGCCATCGATTGCGGCTGACCGTCACCACCTACGACTTCCCGCACCTGGTGCCGACCCGCCCGCAGCGGTCCGCACTGGCGGGCGGGACCTACCGGATTTCCCAAGGCGGCGTGCATGCTTCGCATCTGGTGGTGCCCTTGGCCGATCCGGCGACCATGGAACAGTCCCTCTAACTCAAGCCAGGAAGCGCTCCGTGTAGGGCGCGAAGCGGGCCTTCAGATCATCCGGGTCGAGTCCGAACATCGCGCATGACGTCTCTACGCGGCCCAGCCGGCCCCGCTGGTGTCCGGCCAGGTAGTCGGCCATCGAGCTGCGTTCGGTGTCCGAAAGTCGTTCTTCCGCAAGGGCGAAGACACTCTCCGCGGTGCCAAGGTCATCTGCCATGAAGTCGTCGAAACGGATATCGATGGAGCGGTCCCGACCGATGACCTCCCGGTCCCGGACCAGTCCGGCCAGCATCTGCTCCAGCCGTTGCACCCAGTACGCCGCGATGTGCTCGACCGGCACCGGGCTGCGATGCATCCGCGCGGAGTAGGTGAGCATCGCGATCATCGACAGCACCACCGGGACGGGGTCGCGGTGGGTGAAAACCCCGATCACACCGGGCAGTGTTTCGTTGAGCACCGGAATCTGTTCGAGGTGCTGCGGCGACTTGAGCAACCAGCGCCGACCTCCGCGCAGGTACTGCAGCGCCTTGAGCTGGGTCACCATGTGCCGGTAATGCGGCGTCTGGTCGTGGGCTTCGTAGTAGTCCCGCCACGCCGGGACGTCGGCCAGCGTCTCGAAGTACATCGTGGAAAAGTCGTTGGCCAGCAACTGGATTTCCTCGTGCACGTGGTCGGTGGTCATCTCGTGCATCAGCGAGAAATGCGGCATGACGATGTTCATCACGTTGACCGCGACGTCCATCCGGGTACGCCGCGGGTCCGGCTCGACACCCGCCTCGGACGGCAGCGGGAACGGCTCCATCGACTCCCAATACGGCAGGGTCCGGAAGGTGCCGGCGGCAGCCAGCAGGTTGTGCAGGTGCGTGGTCCCGGTGCGCGGCAGCCCGACGATTGCGACCGGCGGCATTAGCTCGATGTCGTGAATCGCGGGGTGTCGCTTCAGCAGATCGGTGAGCAGCAGCCGGTTCTTCAACAGCTGCAGCAGTTGACCGTAGAAGTTGACGACGCCCGGGCCGTTGAAACCGTCGATCTGCCGGAGCGCTCCCAGCAGCACATCGAGACGTTCGCGGTAGTCGGTGGGGCCGAAGTCGTCGAGGCCGGTGTCGGCCGTCGCCTTGGCGTGCAGCGCATCCGCGTCGAGCGGACAGTCCGCCGCCATCATCGTCATCATGTCCCGGAACTGCTGCGCCTCGGCCGTGAAGGTGGGATCGGCCAGGTCATCGAGCCGGACAACGTCTGTGGTGTCAGTCACACCATTTATGTTACTATGAGTTTCGTAATGACGAAAGCACTTGGACGACCCCGGGATTCACGCATCGACAACGCGGTGCTCACCGCCACCGCCGAACTGCTCAGCGAAGTGGGCTACGCCGCGCTGTCGGTGGACGCCATCGCGAAGCAGGCCGGCACCAGCAAGCCGACCATCTACCGACGCTGGCCCAGCAAGGCTCACCTGGTCCACGAGGCCGTCTTTCCAGCCGGCATCGCCACTGAACTGCCGGACACCGGATCCCTGGCCGGGGATGTCCGCGCGATGGTCCGCGGCACCGTGGCAGTCCTCAGCACCCGAGCGGCCCGCGCGGCACTACCGGGCCTGCTCGGCGAGATGACGGCCGACGCCACCCTGCACAGCGCTCTGCTGGATCGGTTCGCCGACGCACTCGGCCCTGGACTGCACGCCCGCCTGGAGGCTGCCGCGGCCCGCGGTGAACTTCGCCCCGGCGTCAGCGCCACCGAGCTGACCGAGGTCATCACCGGCATCGCGCTCCTGGCCGCACTCACCCGGAGCGCCGCCCCGGACGACGACTGGATCGACCGCAACACCACCCTGATTCTGAAAGGTATTGGCGCATGACCGAATCCGCTGCCGCATGGCGGGAGCTCCTCGACACCCTTCGCGAGCTCGACACCTCGTTCCTGGAGGGCGATCGGGCCGTCAGCGACGATCGTCAGATCGCCGACGGCTACCGCATGCTTGCGACAGGGCTCGGCGTGGCGCTGGACTGCTACCTGTTCCCCGAGCCGGGCCGGCCGCAGTTCGTCGCCGTCAACACCCCGACCCGGCACGACCGCCGGTGGGGCGGCGACAACACCGACGCGTACTACCACATGTGCCCCGTCGATCCGGCGCGCAAATACCGGATCTTCGGCAACAAGGGTGACAGCGTCTACCTGTCGCTGACCGCGTACAACGAGCCCTCCCCCGGTGCGTGGTCCAACCGCGTCGTCGCGATAATCCGTGACACCGACATCGAATTCGACGCCGACGGCAACTTCTCGTTCGAGCTCGGACCGCTGCCCGACGCGGCCGTCTTCCTGACCCGCGACTACCAGGCCGACCCGACGACAGGGCGCCCGGTCACCTGGAACATCGACGCGCTCGATGCCCCGGAGCCGTTCCGGCACAGTGACACCGCGACCGCGGCATCGTTCCGGTCCGCCGCCAACTGGATCCGGACGCTGTTCGCCATCATGCCGATGCCGGTCGGCACCCGCCCCGACGAGAGCTCGCTCGGCCATTCCATCGCCCACGTCGCCAATGAGTTCGCCGCGCCGTACCAGGTGCCGGATGCCAACTTCGGCTGGTCGGCGCGCGACGCCTGCTATTCGTACGGCAGCTTCGTGCTGGCCGACGACGAGGCCCTCGTCATCACCCACCGCCCGCCACCGTGCCGGTTCTGGAATCTGGTGGTGTGGAACCAGTTCATGGCCACGCCGGGCGCCAGTGACGCCCGCAGCTCACTCAACGGGTACAGCGCCGTGCCCAACTCCGACGGCTCGGTCACCGTGGTGCTGTCCAAAGAGGCTGCCGCCCATCCGAATTCATTGACCACCCTGGACTATCCGCAGGGCATCCTGGCCTTCCGGTGGTTCCTCACCGACGAGGTGCCCGACCGCCCCGAGGTCAAGCTGGTCAAGCTCGCCGACGCCCCCACCTCGCCCTCCTGAGTGATTTGTGCACGATTTTCCGCGGTGAGCGCAAAAAATCGTGCACAAATCACGGGACGATGGCGTCGATCGCCCGGTGAATCCGTTGCTCGCTGACCGGCCTCGGGGTGCCCAACTGCTGGGCCCACAGGCTGACACGCAGCTCCTCGATCTGCCGGGCGATGTCGCGGACGTCTTCGCCCTGGCATCGCAACGGCGAAAGTGCCTGCCGCAATTCGTCATACGCGTCCTCGACGGCGTGGATGCGGTCCATGCGCTCGCGGTCCGCGGCCGGCGCCTGGGGTAACCGCTCCAGCCGGCGGCCGACGGCCGTCAGGTACCGGGTCAGATCAGCCAGGTGGCTGACGCCCGTCGCGGCGACGAACCCGACAGGCAGCAGCCGGGCCAACTGCGCGCGAATATCAGCGACAGCGTCGGCCTGCAGCGCAGAAGGCTTGTCGGGCAACGCAACCTGCGCCGCGTGCGCCGCGGTCAAGACGCGCTCGACGCGGCCGACGACGTCGAGCGTCGTCGGCACCAGTTTGGCTGCGACGGAGTCGCGCAACGCGCCGAATTCGGCGCCGGTCCACACCGGTTTGGGCGCCAACACCCGTACCGCGGCGTCGGCGCAGTCTTCGAGGCTGCCGTCGGGATTGCTCGACAGCGCGAGGCGCGCGCGGGGATTGAGAGCGCGCTCAGCCGCCTTGACCGGCGACGGCGCCGCCAACCGCAGCAACCGCCGCAGGCCCGAACCCATGGCCGCGGCCTGCTCGGCTGCCGTCGGAAACACCCGGATGTCCACCGCCGCACCGGTGTCCACGAACGCGGGAAATCCGCGGACGGTGTGTCCGCCGGTCGAGCTCTCCACGCTGCGCGGCAACTCGGACAGGTCCTCGGGCCAGGCCTTCAGACCCGTCCGCTGCAGATCACCCGCGACGGCCCCAGCCACTGCCTGCCGCACCGAGCCGGCCAGCCGATCGTGCAGCGCGCCCAGGTCCTTGCCGCGTGCCACCTCGGTGCCGTCTTTCTCGACCGCGAAGGTGACCCGCAGGTGGTCCGGAATCTTGCTCAGGTCGAAGGCGTCGATCGGCACCAGAATGCCACTGCGCCTGCGCAGTTCACGCTGTAGCTCCTCCAGCAGCGAGCCGTCTCCCGGATTTAGGCCCGGCAGCACCGCCCGCGCGGTATCGGGTGCGGGTACGAAGTTACGCCGTAGGTCCTTGGGCAACGATTTGATCAGCGCGGTGACCAACTCCTCGCGCAACGCGGGCACCTGCCACGCGAAACCGTCACCGCCGAGCCGAGCCAGCACCTCGACCGGAACGTGCACCGTGACACCGTCATCGGCGGCGCCGGGCTCGAACCGGTAGCTCACCGGCAGCGACAGGTCGCCGGTCTGCCAGGTGTCCGGCTGGTCGGCGTCGGTGTCGGTGCGCAGCAGATCCTCGCGCGTCATGGTGAGCAGGTCTGGCGTCACATGCCGCTGCTTCTTCCACCAGGCGTCGAAATGCCGTGCCGACACGGCGCTCTCTGGCACGCGCTGGTCATAGAAGGCGTAGACCTCGTCGTCGCCGGCCAGCAGATCCCGGCGCCGGGCGCGCTCTTCGAGCTCCTCCAGTTCGGTTCGCAGCCGCGTGTTGTCACGGAAGAAGTGGTGCCGCGTCTGCCAGTCGCCTTCGACCAACGCGTGCCGGATGAACAGCTCGCGTGCCACCACCGGATCGACCTGCGCGTACCCCACCCGACGGCGCGGCACCAGCGGCAGCCCGTAGAGCGTCACCCGTTCGAACGCCATGACCGCACCCCGACGGGCATCCCAGTGCGGCTCACTGAAGGTGCGCTGCAACAGATCTCCGGCGACCCGCTCGACGGTCTCCGGTTCGATGCGTGCCGCGATACGCCCGAACAGCCGGCTGGTCTCCACCAGATCCGCGACGACGATCCACCGCGGCGGCTTCTTCGTCAGCACCGATCCCGGAGCCAGGACGAACCGCGAGTTACGAGCCCCCTGGTAGTCCCGCGTCTCACCTTCCCGCAGCCCGACATGCGACAGCAGCCCGGCGGTAAGCGCAGTATGGATGCGCAGCGGGTCGGCATCGTCGCCCGACTCCCGGATGCCGAGATCGCCGGCGATGCTGCGCAATTGGCCGACCAGGTCCTGCCATTCGCGAATCCGCAGGTAGTGCAGGAACTCGTCGCGGCACATCCGGCGGAACGCGCTGCCGGACAACTGGTTCCGCTGCTCGCGCAGGTAGTTCCACAAGTTGAGGTAGGAAATGAAGTCCGAATGCTCATCGGCGAAGCGGGCGTGCTTCTGCCGGGCGGCTTCTTCCCGGTCCGACGGCCGCTCCCGCGGATCCGGTATCGACAGTGCGGCAGCCAGGATCAGAACCTCGCGCACGCAGCCTTCGGTGTCGGCTTGCAGGATCATCCGGCCGACGCGCGGGTCCAGCGGCAACCGGGCCAGCCGGCGTCCCACGTCGGTGATGGCGCCCTTGGCATCGAAAGCGCCCAGTTCTTGGAGCAATTGGATGCCGTCGCGGATGCTGCGCGCATCGGGCGGGTCCAGGAATGGGAAGGCCTCGATATCGCCGAGGCCGAGCGCCGCCATCTGCAGGATGACCGCACCGAGGTTGGTCCGCAGGATCTCCGGGTCGGTGTACCGCGGCCGCGACGCGAAGTCCTCTTCCGAGTACAGCCGGATACACACGCCCGGAGCCGTACGACCGGATCGGCCCGACCGCTGCGCGGCCGACGCCTGCGAGATCGGTTCGATCGGCAGCCGCTGCACCTTGGTGCGCCGGCTGTACCGCGATATGCGCGCCGTGCCCGGGTCGACGACGTACCGGATGCCGGGGACGGTCAGCGACGTCTCGGCGACGTTGGTGGCCAACACGATCCGGCGCGGCCCGCCCGGCTTCGCATTGAAGACCTTCTGCTGATCCGCGGTCGGCAACCGGGCGTACAGCGGCAGAATCTCGGTCGGAAATGTGTCGCCGGACAGCGCATCCCGCAAAGCCTCTGCGGTGTCACGGATCTCGCGCTCGCCGGACAGAAAGACGAGCACATCGCCGGCCGGTTCGGATTCCAGCTCGCGCACCGCGTCGACGATGGCCTCGGTCTGGTCCCGGGGCTCGGTGCGGACGATCTCGTGGTCCGGATCGTCGGGGTCATCGCTGTCGTCCACCGCGGCGGGGACTTCCAGTGGCCGGTAACGGATTTCGACGGGATAGGTACGGCCCGAGACCTCCACGATCGGGGCTCCGCCGAAGTGCTTCGCGAATCGCTCGGGCTCGATGGTCGCCGATGTCACGATGACCTTCAGGTCGGGGCGCCGCGGCAGCAGCTCGCGCAGGTACCCGAGCAGGAAGTCGATGTTGAGGCTTCGTTCGTGCGCCTCGTCGAGGATCAGGGTGTCGTACCGGAGCAGCCGGCGATCCCTCTGAATCTCGGCGAGCAGAATGCCGTCGGTCATCAGTTTGACGAGAGTCGAGTCGCTGGCCTGGTCGGTGAACCGCACGGTGTAACCGATGGCCCCGCCCAGCGAAGTGCCGGTTTCGTCGGCGATGCGCTGCGCCACCGTGCGCGCAGCCAGCCGGCGCGGCTGGGTGTGCCCGATGGTGCCGCGGATACCGCGGCCGAGCTCCAGACAGATCTTGGGCAGCTGCGTCGTCTTGCCCGAGCCGGTCTCGCCGGCGACGATCACCACCTGGTTGTCGGTGATGGCCTTGGCGATCTCAGCACGGCGGTCGGTGACCGGCAGGTCGGGGTAGGTGATGCGCGGCACGGCCGCGAGCCGAGCGGCCACCACCGCCTCCGCTGCCGCGATCTGTTCGGCGATCTTCTCCGGGTTGTCGCCACGGAGGTTCTTCAGCCGACGGTCGAGCCGCGCGGCGTCGCGGATGGTCAGACCATCCAGACGGTCACGCAGTTCGCGCTGCTGTTGGTCGGACACCAGTACCAGGATAGGTGGTGGCAGAGGAGCTTCCGTCACTCCATCGCCGCGCGGGCAAGTCGGCATTCGAGGCCCTGCACCACGCGCAGCACCGTTGCCCGTTCCGGCTCGCTCAAACCGCCGACGGTCATTTCCTCGATCTGACCCCACACACCCTCGATCTGCTGCTGCAGACCGCGACTCGCGGGTGTCGCTTCGACGAGATGCGCGCGCTTGTCCTCGGGGCTCGGGAACCGCCGCACGAAACCGGCATGCTCCAGCCGCTGAATCATGCGCGTCATGGTCGGGGCATCGGAACTGGTCAACTGCGCGAGGTCGGTCTGGCGCAGCGGACCGAGGTCCCAGAGATACATCATCACGAGTTCCTGCCCGGGATACAGGCCGAGCGGCCGCAGCAGGCCCGCGACGACGGTTCGCGTCACCCGGGTCAGCTGGAAGACCGCGTGGCTGACGGGGCCGCTGCGGGCCGCCGTCGGCAGCGTCGTCGGCTCGTCGACCGCCGGTCGCTCGGCACTCTGCTCCGCCATGACGGCACCCCCGATTCTGATTGGTTGTCCAACCATCATAACTGACGCACGAGGCACTGAATATGCAGCTGGAATGGATTCCTCCTGATACTTGTTCGAGCAAGTATTAGAGAAAGGCGGCGCCATGAACACCACCACAAGCCACACCGGCACTTCGTCGCATCAACAGGGCCACCGCAGGTTCGGGCGCCACGTCGCCTGGGCGATGACGGCGACCGCCGTCGGACTGTCAGCGCTGTCCATCGCGCTGGCCGCGCCCGCGGCGGCGAAAGGCCCGCATCCAGGCCCGGTGATCGACCGCCCCGAGCCGACGAGTTCAGTCAGCGCGCAGACCAATGCCGGCCGCACGTCGACCACTCCGATGACACCTGCCGGACGCACGGCGCCGGGCGCCATCCCGCGATCTCAACCGGCGGTTTCCATCAGCGCGCAGCAGTACACCGGAGGGGCCGACAACCCCGCCGCGAATCAGATTCGTAAAACGTCGGACTCCGCCGACGACCCGGGCGACACCGCCCGCCGCGCCGAGGTGCGGATGCCGAGCATGCCCGGCGGACTGACAGCCGCCGACGCCGGCCGCCTGTTCGGCGGCATGGGTGCAGCGTCGTAATGGGTTCCGCCGGAACGTAGTTCCGGCGCGCGCGGCTAGGCCTTGTCAGGCGCCCAGTAGTCCAGCATCTCGGCGAAGGTCTCGAACGCCGGCTTGGATACGCCATACGCGGCTTCCAAGTGAATGCTGATCGGGAAGCCGAGCTCACCGACGCCATCGATGACGCGCTTGTACAGGTCGAGCATCAGCGCGCGCTTGGCCGCAGGCTCTTCGCCGGCCAGCCGGGAGACGAACTCCTGCTCGGCGGCGACCAGAGGGTTGCCCGGATCCTGGATCAGCCAGTTGATCAGTCCGACCTTCGACTCCATCTTCGGGACGAACCCGAACGACAGCAGAATTTCGGGTCGATGCTCGGTGGTGGCAGCGAACTCCTTCAGGAAGCCCACGATCGTGTCCGAGTACAGCAACTGGGTCATGCCGTAGGTGGCGCCCTGGTTGATCTTGAAGTTGAAGCGGCCCTGCTCGCCGTCGCGCGTCGGGATCAGGATGACGCCGCGGTTCGGCACCTGGTCGCGGTAGATCGTCAACGCGTCGGTCGGCGCCACGCCGGCGCCCTCGCCGTCGCTCATGGTGCGCGGGACGCCGACGAACGCGATGCCGTCGAAGTCCGCCTCCTGCAGCACCGCCAGCCGCTTCGAGAGCGCGTCCTCGTCGAGGAACGACGTCACCTGCGTGCACAGCCCGCGGATCCCGGGCAGCTCGGGCTTCATCAACTGCCAGAAGTCGAGGACGTCCATCTTCGGCTTCATCTCGACGGGCCGGTCGCCGTCTTCCTCGATCATCCCGGGGATCATCACGTGCCGGATGCGGCCCTCGAGGCCGACGGCCGCGGCGTTGAGCAGCACCTTGTGCGCCTCGTCGACCGCAAACTGGGGGCCGCGCTCAATATTGGGCGGGACCAGTTCGAAGGCGATGGTGTTCAGGGTCACGACTCTGCTCCGGATCTCAGGACTACATACGGGGCGCAGGCGTCACTGACCGCTACGACCCGCAGGTCGTGTTTCCCGTGAAACCTCCACCCTACCGATGGCCTCCAGCAAAGAATCGGCCACGTCCGGCTTGCCAGCCGTGGTAAACCCGTCCCGTGGCTGAACGCGTCAAGTTCCAGAGTTCCACCGGCCCCATGCTCGCCGGGATCATCGACCTCCCCGAGGGCACCCCGCGCGGCTGGGGCGTCTTCTCACATGGCTTCACACTCGGCAAGGACTCCCCTGCCGCGGCGCGCATCTGCAAGCAACTGGCCTCCGATGGCATCGGGATGCTCCGCTTCGACGCCATCGGGCTGGGTGATTCGGACGGCCACTGGGGCGACGGGTCCTTCACCCACAAGACCAACGACGTCATCGAAGCGTGCAAGTTCATGTCCGACCGCGGCACGCCGTCGGCCCTGTTGGTGGGCCACTCGTTCGGCGGGGCGTCGGTACTCGCCGCGGCGCGGCAGGCACCCGGGGTGCGCGCGGTGGCGACGGTCGCTGCGCCCATCGACCCGTCGCACGTCGAGAAGCAGTACGACGACATCCTCGACTGCGTGCTCGCGAACGGCAGTGCGCAGTGGATGGTCGGCGGCCGCGAACTGACCCTCAAGCGCGACTTCGTGGAGGACGTCCGCGCGGCCAAGCTGCACGCCAAGATCAAGGACCTGCACCTGCCGCTGTTGATCCTGCACTCCCCCACCGACAACACCGTGGGCATCGAGAACGCGAGTGAGATCTTCCGGACGGCCCGCCACCCGCGCAGCTTCGTCTCGCTGGAGGGCACCGAACACCTGCTCACCGGGCCGGGACAGGCCAAGCGTGCGGGACGGATCATCGGCGCCTGGGCCGACGCCTATCTGGGTCCGGACAAGGCGCGTCCGCGGTAACGCGACAACCCGCGCTTCAGTTACCGGCCGCCTTGTTGGCCTTCGCGATGGCCGCGGCGAGTTCCTCCAGTAGCGGCGGCACGTCCAATTCGGTCACCACGGCTTCGATGAAGACCAGATCGTCTGGATGGGCGGCCGCGTCGGCCAGTGCCGCGTCCAATTCGCCGCAGGTTGTCGCCCTGTGCGACAACGGGTTCCGGATACCCAGGGCCGCCGGGATGTCGCGCCACTGCCAGCTCACGATGTCGTTGTACGGCGCGGTGGGACCGTGGATCGCGCGTTCGACGGTGTAGCCGTCGTTGTTCACCAGGATCACCACGGCGGGCACGCCCTCGCGGCCGAACTGGCCGAGTTCCTGGATCGTCAGCTGCGCGGCGCCATCGCCGATGAGCAACACCGGACGACGGTCCGGCTCCGCCAGACCCGCACCGAGTGCGGCCGGCAGCGTATAGCCGATGGAAGCCCACAACGGCTGGCCGATGAACGCCACACCGCTGGGCAGCCGGTGCCGGGCCATGCCGTAGTACGACGTGCCCTGCTCGGCCAGCACCACATTGCCCGGCGTGAGAGCACCACAGACCTTGTCCCACAAGGCCTTCTGGGTGAGCGGCTGATCCGGTTCGAGGACCGGGTCTGGCGCGTCGGGCACCGGCTGCGGTACGGCGGGCGACCTGGTGGGCCGGGACTTCAGGATGCCGGTGATCGCCTCGAGCGCGGCCGACATGTCCAGTGGCGCAAAGACTTCCCCGGCCACGGTGCTCTGGTTGGGCCCGATGTCGATGGTCCGCGCGGGATCGATCTGCTGCGTGAACGACGCGCTCACCATGTCGGTGAACTGCACGCCGGCGGTGAGGAGCACCGGGGCGTCTTCGATGGCCCGCCGAACCGACTCCTGACTGGAGGTGCCGGCGTAGATGCCGAGGAACTCCGGCGCGGATTCGTCGACCAGGCTCTTGCCCCACATCAGCGTGGCGTGCGGCACGACGTCGGCCGCCAGCAGTGCCTCGAGCTGCGGGACGGCTTCCAGTCGGTGCACCAGCAGGTCAGCCAGCACCGTCAGCTGATGCTCGCCGATGAGACGGGCGGCGGCCACGGTGAACAGCGAGAGCGCCCGCGGGCTCGTGCCGCTGGTGTACCGCGGCAGGGGCCCGGTCGGTGGTTCGACCGGGAACCGGGCGACGTCGGTGGCCAGCATCAGGTAACCGGGCAGCTTGCGCTCGTGCACCTCCGACAGGACCCGGTCGATCTCGCGCGTGGCTGTTGCCGGCACGAGTTTGGCCTGTGCGCAGGTGATTTCGCGGGCGATGCGCAGGAAGTGGTCGAAGTCGCCGTCGCCGAGCGAGTGATGGATCACCCGGCGCGAGCCTTGCACGTCGATCGACGGCGTGCCGACGATGTGCACCACCGGGACATGCTCGGCATAGCTGCCCGCGATCGCATTGGCCGTCGATAGCTCACCGACACCGAATGTGGTGATGAGCGCCGCCATGCCGCGCAGCCTGCCGTAGCCGTCGGCGGCGTACCCGGCGTTGAGTTCGTTGGCACTGCCGACCCACCGGATATCCCGGTGGGCGATCACATGGTCGAGCAGTTCCAGGTTGAAATCGCCTGGCACACCGAAAATCTCGGTGACACCCAGTTCGGCGAGCCGGTCCAGTAGGTAGTCACCGACGGTGTATTCGGGCATCCCGGCCTCCCTGGGGTCGCTGGTATGGCGATGGTAACCGTCCGCCGCGCACCGGGCTGTTCTTCCCGGCCGGCGACCATCGAGTTCCCGCCCCGGCACCGGCGCCCGAAGCACTACCATGGCCGCCATGACCGTTCGCCCGCGCCGGATCGTGTGGCAGGTCGCGGCAATGTCGCTGCTCGCGGCCTGCGGTTCGAACACATCAGCGACGCCGTCGTCGAGCACTTCGAGCGCATCGCCGCCCACGACCACGACAGCCCAGCTCCCTTCGCCGGTCCCGATCGTGCCGATGAAACCGAATGCGCGCCAGGCCAAGTGGGTCGACCTGCAAGTCGGCGACTGCCTGAGCACACCGCCGCCCACCGACCCGAGCGTCGTCGAAGTGACACTGGTGGACTGCTCCGCCCCGCACATCGCCGAGGTGTTCCTGCGCGCCAACGTCGCGGTCAACGACGCCATCGCCGGTGTCGCCGATCAGCGGTGCGCGGCGGGCCTGACGCAGTACGCCGGCCAGGACAGCCGGTACACCTCGACCTACCTGATCGATTCGAACATGGACCGCACCGGACACACGCCGCTGCCCAGCACCGTCATCTGCCTGCTGCAGTCGGCCACGGGCCTCTCGTTGAACGGCTCCGCTAAGGCTTAGCCGTCAACAGGATGTATTGGGCGGCAACCTGTTCGTGCACGTCCTTCAACTCGGGGCCACGTGCCTCGATGGCGTAGTCACCCGCCGGCGCGACACAGTAGAACTGCTTCGGATTGGCCAGCAGGATGCAGCGGCTCAGCGTCAGGGCCGGCACCGGATCGGCGGTCTCGGTGCCGTCGACCGACACCTCCTTGCCGAAGGTGTTCGCCACGTTGACCGCAGACGCCGGGTCCTTGGCCCGATACACGCTGGTCTTTCCACGGGCGAACGCCGTCACGCCGTTGTCCTGGAACACCTTGCTCGAGGTGACCGGGTTGCTCTGGAAGTGCAGGGCCCCGGTGCCCGAGTAGACGGCGTTCTGTGAATTGCGCGGCGCGTCGGTCTGCAGCGTCAACGCCAGCAGGCCCGTCGGATCGATCGGCACGGCCGGCAGTTCCGCCGCGGGTTTGAACGGCTCGATCGCGGCGGCCTGCGCGCCGATCGCCTTGGTCACCAACGCGATGGCTGGATCAAGACCGGCCGTTGACTGTGCCAATTGCGTCAGGACATAGGGACCGTGCGCGGTGAAGGACCGCACGGTGGTCAACTTCGTGCCGCGGGAATCGACGTCGTACGTCGACGCCAGCGCATCCGGATGATCGGGAATGGCAACGGTTTTCGGCACCGCGCCGCGGATGTTGAGCTGAAGCGCATCAGCGTTCATCTCGCCGGCCGCGGCGCCGGCGTCCTCGGGCGAGGCAAAGCGCAGCACGCCGTTGATCAGCACGGTCTTGGTCGCAGACTCACGCGCCGAGACGAACCCATCGATGAACTTGTGCCTGCCGGCCGCGGTCGCGATGCTCTCTGGACCGAACTGAGCCAGCAAGCCCGGCTCGTCGATGACGAAATATGTTGACAGATAAGGCTCGGTGAGTGTGCTGTCGACCTGCCAGGGCCCCACCACGTAGCCGGCCAGCTGTTGTGCTTCGAGCCGCGCCCCGGCCGCCGGGGCGCCCGCGGTGCCATAAGGCTCATGCGGTTTGGTCGGGTACTGTCCCGGCTTCAACTGCGCGGGGGCGACGATCGCCGGCGGAGGTGGTGCCGTCGAGGTCGGCGGCTTCGCGGCTGACGTGGCGGGGCTGGACTGCGTCGACCCGCCACCACAGCCCGCGGCCAGCACCGCCACCGCGACCACCGCTCCACAGCTCACCAGACCGCGCATGCATCTCTCCTTCATCTCGGCTGACTCACGGGCGTGGTGCGTTGTACCAGCCGGCAACTGCGGCACTGTACTCATCCGGCGCATCCGACGGCACAAAATGACCGGCGCCATGCAGGACGACGGTGCTGTGGTCCGGGAAAGTCGACTCCCACCGGCGTCGCTCCTTGTCACCCAACGCGACATCCGCGTCCGCCCAGATGATCAGCACCGGAAGATGTTCGAGGACAATCAGATTCCGCTCTACCGTGGCGAAGAAGTCCCGGCGTCCGATGATCGCCTCCGGGAGGACTGCGGCGGCCTGGCGCCGCCGTGCCGATGGCAGCGCGTTGCAGTAGTGTGTCAACTCTTCCGGCGAGAGCCGCCGGCGGCGGTGCCCCGCCTGCATCATCATGCTCAGCGCGTGATGTGAACGCCGGGTCAGCTCGCGTCCTACCGGTCCGCCGATCAGCCGAGCCGCCAGCTCGACGCGGAAGTCGCCGTTGAGAGGCCAGCCCCAGGTATTGGCTATCACCAGTCGGGAGAACAGCTCTGGCCGTTGTTCCGCGGCACGCAGCCCGATAGGTCCGCCCCAGTCGTGCAGCAGCAGCGTCAGGTCCGACAGTCCCAGGTGGTCCAGGAACGCCACCGCCACTGCGGCGTGATCGTCCGGCATGTGACCGTATCCGGCTGCGGCGGTGGACAGACCGAATCCCGGATGATCAAAGGCTATGCAGCGGAATCGATCCCGCAAAGACATGATGACCTGGCGATACATGAACGACCATGTGGGGTTTCCGTGCAGCATCAGCAGGACGGGCCCGGACCCCTCGTCGACGTAATGAATTACGTGCCCGTCCAGTTCGACAAACCGGCTCTGGAAGGGAAAGAGCTCGTCACCCACCCAATTCGGACGTACGCCCACAGCCGAGTCGTCTGCCATGCCGCCTCCTCGTCGAACGCTAATTGACCGTAGCGTCGACAGCGGTTGGCTTTCAAGGCCTGTCGGCGGACCCGCTGATCGCACTGAACTGCATCACGTGCCCGAACATCTTCGTAGCCGTGTCTACCTGGAGCCCGTGGCGCCGTCCTTCGGCCGCCAGCTCATCGGGGTTCACCAGCCGGAACGGCGACCGGTCCACCCGGTGCACCGCCGTGGCCACCGGTGTCCGCGTCAGGTCGTAACCGACGAACACGCCGCCGGGCTTGAGCACCCGGGCGATCTCGGCGACCGCGGCCTCCCATTCGATGACGTGGTGCAGCATCAGGCAGCTGACCACCGAATCGAACGCGCCGTCGTCGAACGGCAGGCGGGTCGCATCGGCGCCCTGCACGGTGACGTCCGGGTTGTCCTCCAGCCTCCGCGCCGCGGCGTCGACCATCACCGGGTCCAGGTCGGTCGCGGTGATCGACAACCCGGGACGCGCCGACGACAGCCCTTCCGCGATTGCCCCACTCCCGGAACCGATCTCGAGCAGCCGTTCTCCCAGCTGGTCGGTGGGCAGGATGTCGAGGACGGCACGGGTGGTGGTTCTCCACATGGCGCCGCAGCAGAAGGCCCGCTCGACTCTGGACATCACCGGCATTGCGGTCTCCTCCTCGTAGTGTCCTTCGAGTATGGAACCGCCTGCCCCCTCAGTACTTGGACGGATCCGTCGAATCCCGCAGCGCCCGGGCGATCTCGGACGGCGCCGCGCCGGTCATCTCACGGCATACCCGGTTGGCGTGGGAGCCGTCGGCGAATCCGGCCAGATGTGCGGCGTCGGTGACCTGCTCGCCGCCGGCGAGATGTTTCAACCCGGAGAGCAGCCTGGCCCACCGGGTGGCTGCCGAGAAGGACACGCCGGTCTGCTGCCGGCACAGGCGGCCGAGGTAGTCCGGCGACACCGCGACTTCGTGGGCGACGGATGCCAAGTCGACGGATTCGGTTGTGCCGCTGTAGATCAGGTCCAGCGCCTGCCTCAACTGCGGATGCAGCCCGGGTTGCTCTCGGGGGTCGCCACAGAGGTGGTCGATCAATGCGGCGGCGGCCAGCTCGGGGTCGGCGTCGTAGGCGTCCGCCACTCTCTGCGCCAGTGCCGGGCCGCCCTCGGGCAGCCAGATGCCATCACCGGATTCGCTCAGTGCCCGGGTGTGCAGCGCCGTCCCGGGCCACGTGTGCGGCGCCAGGTAGAACGCCAGCGTGACGTCGGTGGGCTCGGACCGCACCGCGTGCCCGGCGCCGCTGGCGATGACGACGACGTGCCCGCTCCGGGGCGCCGCGCCGTCTGTTCGGACCGTCAGCGGACCCATCAGGCCGACACCGATCTGCACCGCCGGATGGTGGTGAATCTCCAGGTCGCCGAACGTGCCGACGACCATGACCTGCGCTGGACCGATCTCCCAGACGCGCATGCCTCATGCTAACGCCGCGGCTGCCGCCGCTCGATTACCTCCAGCGCCTGTTGCGCCCACCGCAGATTCTCCTGCTCGAACGCGATGCCGCGCATCAGCGTCAGGTAGGGCCCCACGCGCTCCGCCTCGGACAGGAACGTCGCCTCGCTGCGGCCGCCCAGTATGCGGCTGCGAATCCGTTCGTAGAGCTCGAGTTGATTGGTGGTCCACTGGATTCGGTCCCGCAAGCCGGCGCACACCGCCGCGGCATTGCCGCTGTCGACGGTCGACACCTGGACCAGCAGGTCGTCGCGCATGGCCAATGGCTTCGGCGTGGCCTCGGTGAAGGCATGCACCGCCTCCCGTCCGGCATCGGTCAGCGTGAACATCCGCTTGTTGGGGCGCCGCTCCTGCTCGACGACACGGGCCTCGATCAGCCCGTCGGCCGCGAGGCGGTCGAGTTCGCGGTACAGCTGCTGCGGGGTGGCCATCCAGAAGTTGGCGACGGACGCGTCGAAGCCCTTGGCCAGGTCATATCCCGAGGCCTCACTGTCGAGCAGGGCCGCCAAGACGGCGTCACGCAGAGCCATGCCCAGGAGTCTAGTAGTCAACAAAGTGATTAGTCACATATAGACATGCGGAGTTTGTCCGACTAGCGTCACCGGTACCTAATCAACAAATTGACTATGCGAGGTTTGCGATGCAGGCATTCCGCAAGGCCGTCGAGGCCGCCGACGGCGAGGCCATGGCCGCCTGTCTGGCCGACGACGTGGTGTTCACCAGTCCCGTCGCCTTCAAGCCTTACCCGGGCAAGCCCATCACCGCCGCCATCCTGCGCGGCGTGCTGCGGGTCTTCGAGGACTTCCGCTACATCCGGGAGATCAACGATCCCGAAACCAACAGCCACGCACTGGTTTTCGAGACCACGGTCGGCGGCAAGCGGATCACGGGCTGCGACTTCATCCACGTCAACGACGAGGGTCTGATCGACGACTTCATGGTCATGGTCCGGCCACTGTCCGGCGCGACCGCGCTGTCCGAGGCCATGGCCGCCCAGTTCCCGCAGATTCAGGCCGAGGCCGCCGAAGCCATCGCCGCCCTGGCCGCCAAGGAGCAGTGAGCGTGAAGATCGGTCTCGGCATCAACTATGCCGGCGGTTTCAAAGAGGTCGTGTCAGAGGTCGCCGATCTCGAAAAGGCCGGCCTGGACGTCGTTTTCGTCCCGGAGGCGTACTCCTTCGACGCCATCAGCGCACTCGGCTATCTGGCCGCCGCCACCGAGCGGGTGGAACTGGCCTCCGGCGTCCTGCAGCTCTACACCCGCACGCCCACGCTGACGGCGATGACCGCCGCCGGCCTCGATTACGTGTCCGACGGCCGGTACATCCTGGGTCTCGGCGCCTCCGGCCCGCAGGTGATCGAAGGCTTCCACGGCGTCCCCTACGACAGCCCGATCGGCCGCACCCGCGAGGTCGTCGAGATCTGCCGCCAGGTGTGGCGCCGTGAGCGACTCGCCTACCAGGGCAAGCACTACACCATCCCCCTCCCGGAGGGCCAGGGCACCGGGCTCGGTAAGTCGCTCAAGCTCATCAACCACCCTGTGCGCGAGCGCATCCCGGTGCTGCTGGCCGCACTCGGCCCGAAGAACGTCGAGCTGGCCGCAGAGATCGCCGAGGGCTGGCAGCCGATCTTCTACATGCCGGAGAAGGCCAAGGACGTCTGGGGCGACGCGCTGGCGGCCGGGTACGCCAAGCGTGACGCGACACTGCCGCCTCTGGACATCTACGCCGGACCAGCACTGGCCATCGGCGACAACGTCGAGGGCATGCGCGAGTTCATCAAGCCGCACATCGCGCTGTACATCGGTGGCATGGGCGCCAAGGGCAAGAACTTCTATCACAACGTGGCCACCAAGTACGGCTACGGCGCCGAGGCCGACCGCATCCAAGAGCTGTACCTGGCCGGTGACAAGGACGGCGCGGCGAAAGTAGTTCCCGACGAACTGGTTCGGGACATCTCACTGATCGGCAGCCGCGAGTTCGTCAAGGAACGGGTGGCCGCATTCCGGGAAGCCGGAGTCACCGTGCTCAACGTGGTGCCGATGGGCGCGACGACCGCCGACCGCGTCAAGCTGATCGCGGAGCTGCGCGAGCTGGTGTAGACGGTAAGCCTCTACGCGCCCGGCTGTCCGTACACCGCGACGACGACCGAGCGGTCCCAGCTGTTCTCCGACCACACGCCCATGACCGTGTTGGCGCAGTTGGCCATGATCGCGTACGTCGGCGGGTCGTAGTACCACTGGTTGAGTACATCGAGGTTGTTGATGGCGATCGAGCGGTTGATCGCCACCGTCTGAAACACCTTGCCCCGGAAGCCTGCTGCCTGCGCCCGCGTCTGTGGCGTCGACCCATCCGAACCGAGATCGCCGTCCAGGTCGCGGTTGTTCAGTACGTCGTTCGCGTGCCACTCGGCGGCGAGCCGCAGCTGCGGGCTGACTGCCACATCATTGGTGCACCCGGCCTGATGCTGAATGGTGTAGACGTTGGCGATCACGCTGTTGTTGAGGCGGGTGTTGTCGGCATGGGCCACCGCAGGCAGCGCGGCGCCGCCGCCGACGACCGCCAGGATCACCCCGACCAACCGCGGCCTCACGGTGCCCCCGGCCGGTAGTTGGCCGCCGAATCACGCAGCGGCCCGATCAGTTCGGGGCACAGTTCGTTGATAGCCTGTCCGACAAGGTAATTGGCCAAGCCCTCGTCGCCACCGGTCACCTCGACCTTGATATCGCCGATGATCTGCCCATAGCTGCGGCCCGCCGCGATCTTGTCACACACACCGCGCCCGTATGCGATGGCGGCATCGCCACTGGGGAAGCTGAAACCGGGCCGCACGTTGACGCTGTTCACGTACGTCACCGGGTCAGCGTGGGCCGACGGCACTACCCATCCGAGTCCCACCGGTGCGGCGAGCAACATCAGGAGGCCCCGCGTCACACGGGGTCGAACTGCGAGATCAGCCATCGATCGTGCACCTTGTCGAGAGTCACCCGCACCGTCGAGGTCGACGCGGTGGGCGCGTCCGCACCGATGGTGGTGGTCTGGTTCACGAAAACCAGGACCACGGCATGGTTTTCGGTGGCCGACACCGAGGCGGCGTCAGGTACGGTCGCGACCGCCGAGATGTGTTTCTGCTTGGCCCCGGGTGCCACGACGGTGTCGACCAGCTTGGTGTACTCGCCCCGGAAGCTGCCGGTCAGCCGGTCGGCGGCCGACTTGAGCTCGGTATCAACGGTTTCCGGCCGGTAGGACAGCATGGCGACGGTACCGTCGCCGGCCGCCCGTACCGACTCGGTGGCCGCGGCTTGCGCGAGCCGCACCGAATCGTCCTGCCACTTGAAGTACCCCGCGGCGAGAGCAAGGAGCATCGTGGCGACCGCCAGTGTCAGGCCGGCCCACCGCGCCCATGGCTTGCGTGACTCACTTGGCACTTCAGCAGGTTCGGCCTCGTCGACTGCGACGGGTCGTTCTTCGACATCGACTGTCATGCTCTGTCCTTCATGTTGCCGTGACCGTCCGATCTGCTCATGAAACGAACTGGACGTTGGAGATCCTGGCGCTCGCGCCGTCTTTGGCGACGCTGATCCGCATGCGCCAGTTCCGTGGTGGACCGGCCGGCGCCTCGGCCAGCGAGGTCCGCACCGACACCGCGAGAAGTACCTGTGCCCCATCACCGTTCACCGATTCGAGTCCGGCTTCGGTGACGGTGCCCTCGGATTTCGATCGGGCCTGCTTGACCACCGCGACGAACGGCTCGGACCGGCGCTGGAAGTCGTCGCGGAATGCGCCGGTCGACGAATCGAGTATGCGGCGGATGTCGGTGTCAGCCTCGGTGTAGCTGATCGTGGTCAGGTTCAGCGCGGCCTGGCGTGCGGTCTGCACGTACAGGTTCCGCAGTTCCTGCGCCTGTTCGGACTGGTGTGCGCGAAAACCCAGCCAGCCCGCCAGGGCGCCGCCGGCGACAACCAGCGCTAGACCGACTGCGACCAACGGCGAGATGCGCGACAACCGTTGCCGCAGTGACGGTTTCCGTCCCGCGTCAGCATCCTCGCCGCCTTCGCCGACGGTGTCTAACTGCTCGGGGTCAGCATGCTCTGCCATGTCTTGCCTTTCTCGGTGGCGGCCAGGTGTACGGCTTCCCGTCGGGCCCCACGTACCCGCCGGTCGCAGGGTCATAGGGCACCAAGGCCACCGGGGGCGCCGGGGGCGCGGGTCCAGGTGCGCCACTGGGGCGCTGCTGCCGTGGATCGGCGCCCGGCGCGTATTGCGGTACCCCTTGCCCCGTCAGCGTGGCGTTGGGATCGCCTTTCCAGACGTATCCGTCGTTGAGGGGCACGTACTGCTCATTGCTTTCGCAGAGTTCCACGGTCGGTGCGCGCTTGGCCGGATTGTTCTCGCACGGAATGTTCCGTACGCCACGGACATTCAGGTCGGAATCCTGCGGAACCCGGCAGTACAGCTCACCGGCGGGACGTTCGGGATAGTCCACCTCAGTGGGTACCCGCTGCTGCTTGATCGGCAGGAAGCCGGTGTTGCACGGGGGCGGCAGGTTCATGTTCAGTTTGAAGTCCAGATAGATGCCCCGATAGGGCGTCTTGAGGTCCGAGTCGGCGACCGCGATCGCCGACATCAACGCGGTGCCCTGCGGGAAGAGCACCAGCAGTTGTTCGATGTCGTGCCGATAGACCACCGCGATCTCGCCCAGGCTCACCATGTTGGCCAGCAGGACCGGCAGTGCGGGAGCGAACCTGTTGAACAGGGCGCGCCCCTCCTCCAGGGTCGGCTGGCCGAGCTTGACCAGCTCGGCGAATGCCGCATCCTGGGCCTTGAACTGGCCGGTGATTGACGCGAGCCGCTGCGCCCACGTGGCGATCGAATCCGCCGTCTGCACTTGGGAGTTCAATACCGGGGTGCTCTGGTCGATCAGTTGCGTGATGGGGCCGACGGTCTTACCGGCCTCGATTGCCAACGACGTGGAGCCGTTGACGATGCGCGACAACTCAGGTCCGAGTCCGCTGACCGCTTTGTCTGCTTCGTCGACGACGGTACGCAGATTGTCCTGCGGGATGGCTTCGAGCGCCCGGTTGGTCGCGTCGAGCAGGTTGCCGATATCCGGCGGAATCCGCACCTTCGCCACCGGGATGGTCGCGCCGCCGCGCAGGGTCGGGCCGGCGTCGGATTGCCCTGCCGCAGGGATCAATTCGACGAACTGCTCACCGACGGCCGAGCGGCTGTGCACCGCAGCCGATACGTCGGCCGGCACCTTGATCGAGGAGTCGAGGTTAAGCTCCGCGCGGACCCCGCCCGTCGTGACATCGACAGCCTTGACCCGCCCGATCTCGGTGCCGCGGTAGGTGACCACCGACGTCGGGTACAGCCCGCCGGATTCGGGCAGCTCGACTGTCACGGTGTAGCGGCCATACCCGAGCAGCGTCGGCACGTGCACGAAGCCGAATGCCATGACACTGCAGGCGATCACCGTGACGGCGCCGAGGATCGCGAGCTGGATCCAGACGGTCCGGGACAACCGCAGGCGCAGCATGTCAGTACCCCCCGAAGTGATAGGGAGCGATCAGGGGGTTGCCCGCGGTGTACGGGCTCGGCATCTGACCGATCGTGCGGCCCCACTGCATTTCGAGCTCGGTGAGGTTGCCCTCCCACCGGGTGCCGGTGAACAGGCTGCTGTCGAGCCGGCTCAGCGTGAGATCGATGATCATCGTGATGTTGGCGAAGTCGCCCCGAAACCAGTTGCCGAGATTGCTCTTCACCCACGGATAGGTCGACAGGAAGTCCAGTCCCTTCGTCAGCGCCGGGCCCGAATCTGCCAGCGACCGCAGCACCGGCACCATGCTTCGCAGGTTGGCGACGAGGCTCTCCTTGGTCTGCTTGACCGTCGACGCCGCGACGGCGCTGAACCGACCGACGGGGCCGGCGCCGGATTCTCCTGCGGCGCGGCTCCGCCCGGCCGCAGGCGCGGCTCGCTGTATGTGACCTCGTTGGGCCGGGCCGTTGCGCCGACGAACGGGTTGCCGCCGATCGGCAGGAAGTTGTACTGCCGGTTCTTGATGATCGGCGCCAGGTACTGCACGCACAGCTTGGCGGACTGCTCGAAGCCCTGCCGCGCCGCGGACTGGATTGCGCCGCACAGGAACTGCACGGTGTCGGCGAAGTTGACCGGTGCCAGGATGCCGGTGATGGCGCTCTGCGCGGGGTCGTAGATGTTGGTGAAGTTCTGGAACACCGTCGGCGTGATGTGCAGGACCTGTTTGAGGTCCGTGCGGCTGTCGTTGAGCGCTGTGGTGATCGCGTTGAGGTGATCGAAGGTGGTACCCAGCCCTTCGCGATTCTCCGCGATGAAGCCGCGCAGATCCTTTACCGCGGTATCCAGGTTGCGCGTCGCGTCGGCGATGTTGTTCGGTGTGCTCGACAGGGCGGTCGTGATGGACGCCATGTTGGTGTTGAAGGACGCCAGCAGGTCGCTGCTCGACGACAGCGCGGACACCAGCATCTGCAAGTTGCGGACAGTACTGAAGATGTCGGTGCTGTGGTCACCGAGGGCCGACATGGCGCGGGACAGTTTGATCACGGTGTCGCGGGCGGTGTCGCCCTGGCCACGCAGGTTGTCGGCGGCACTGTTGATGAATTCACCGACGGCACTGGGACCGCCGGGGCTGGTCGGCTGCAGCGAGTCGGTCAGCTTCTCGAGCTGCTGCCGGAAATCGTCCCACTCCACCGGCACCACGGTGCGGTCGAGTGCGATGGTGGAGCCCGCGGCAAGCTTGGGGCCGCTGGTGTAGGCGGGCACCAACTGGATGGCCCGCGCACTGACCAGTGACGGCGACAAGATGGCCGCACGGACGTCGGCGGGCAACGCGTATTGCGAGTCCACCGAGAAGGTCACCTTGGCGGCATGCGGTTGCGGTTCGATCTTCTCGACCGTGCCGACGGTGACGCCCAGAATCCTGATGTCGTCGCCGGTGTACAGGCCGTTGGTGTTCGCGAAGTACGCGACGTAGGTGCTGCGGACGGCGGCAACCCACCAGGACCGCGCCAGTCCGGTCGCCGCGACCGCCAGGATGACCACCAGAGTGAGCGCAATGGCGATGCGCCACGCCCGGCGGCTACCCACGCGCGGTGTGGTTTCGGGGGTGGACATGGTCAGCTCCCTCCCACGGGCGAAACGGGATCTGACACCACACCGGGCGAACCGCTGGGCGAATGGTTCGACGGCGGGAGCGGCGTCGGATGCGGGACCGTCGGCGGTGGCACCTCACCTGGGGCCGGAGCCAACGCCGGAGGTCCGGGCGCCGGACCACCGGGCGGCGGCGCGGGCAGTGGCTCACGATAGGGGTAACGCGGGTCACCAGGATTTCCGGTGATCGCATCGGGCAGCGTGAGATTCGGCGGTCCGCCCTGGCCGGTGCGGGGATACGGCGACGGCAGCGGCGGAGTACCCGGCTGACCGGCGCCGGGCTCGGTCAGCTGCGACGGCAACAGCACGTTGGGGTCCAAGCCCAAGTCGGAGAACGCCGCGTCGACGAACGGCTGATCGAACTGCCCCGGGAACAGGTTGACCAGTGACGCTTTGAAGAACGGTCCCGCACCCAGCACTTCGCCGAACGACATCGCGTACCGGCGCAACAGGTACAGCGTGCGCTGCAGCTCCTTCTTCCGGTTGTCGAGGATGCCGAGGACGCCGTTGAGCTTGTCGACGGCCGGCTTGAGTTGTGTCCGGTTGTCGTTGACCAGACCGGACAGCTGGACAGTGGCGGCGCTGACATTGGTCATCAACATCTCGACCGAATTACGTTGCGACAGAATCTCTCCCAGTAACGCGTCGGTGTTGACCACCAGCTGCGCGATCTGGTCGCTGCGCTTGGCCAGCACCGAGGTCACCTTGTTCGCGTCGGCGAGCAGCTGCCGCAGCTTGGCGTCGCGGGTGCCGAGCGTGTCGGAGAATCGCGCCACGCTCTCCAGCGCCAGCTTCAGGTCGGGAGGGGTGTTCTGGAATGTCTGCGCCAGTGTCTTGAGCGCCGACGACAGCTGTGTGGTGTCGAGGCCGCTGATGGTGGTCGTCAGGTCACCCAACGCCGCCGGCAGGTCGTACGGCGAGGTGGTGCGTTCGATCGGGATGGGGCCGTTAAGGTTTCGGTCACCGCGCGGCGTCAGCTCCAGCACCTTGGTGCCCAGCACCGTCTCGGTCTTGATGGCGGCCTCGGTGCGGTCGCCCAGTTCGACATCGTCACGCACCGTGAAATCCACCCGAACCTTGGCGCCCTCCAGATGGATTCCCGAGACCCGCCCGACACCCAGGCCCGACACTCGCACGTCGCTGCCCGTCTTGATACCGCCCGCATCGGCGAAGTACGCCTGGTAGTCGGACGTCCCCTTGATGAACGGGATCTTGTCGTAGCTGAAGGCGGCGACGACTATCGCGACGATCAGCGCGATACCGGTCGCGCCCACCGCCAACCGGTTTCGTTCGGCCAGCGGCTTGATGTTCCACTTGATGCGCGTCATCTCGGTGTGCACCGCCCCGAATCCTGGCCGGCCACTTTGACGTACACCGGTTGGCCGCCCTTCCCGTTGAGCTTGAGCAGTGCGTCGCAGAGGTAGAAGCCGAAGTAGTCGCCGTACAGTCCGTTGCGCGAGAGAATCTGGTAGGCGTCGGGCAGCGTCCGCACCAGTTCGTCGACGTAGTCATGGTCGGCCATGATCTGGCCGGAGACCCGGTCCGTCTGCTGCACAAACTGTTTGATCGGTTCGCGAGCCACCGTCAGCAGGTCGGCGATCGACCGCGCCGCGGTGTTGATGTTCGCCACGCCGGTGGCGATGTCGGACTTGCGGTCGGCCAGCCCCTGAACGAGTTGCGAGAGCTTGTCCAGCCCATCGGCGAACTGGGTGTCACGCGCCGCGAACGTTCCCAGCACGGTGTTGAGGTTGGTGATGACCTCACCGATGAGCTGGTCCCGGCCGGCCAACGTTGTTGTCAGAGACGAGGTCTGGGCCAGCACCGAGGAGATGGTGCCGCCCTGCCCCTGGAACACCCTCAGCAGTTCGCCGCTCAACGCATTGACCTGGTCCGGATCGAGCGCACGGAACAGTGGCCGGAAGCCGCCGATGAGCGCGTCGACATCCAGTGCCGGTGACGTCCGGGACAACGGAATGGTCTGGCCCGGAAGGAGTTTGCGCACCGACCCGGGTCCCTCCTCGAGCGCCAGATAGCGATCGCCGATCAGGTTCTCGTAGCGGATGGTCGCCGTGGTGCCTTCGGTGAGTGTCAGGTTTCTGTCGATGGCGAAGTCGATGGTGACGGTGCCGTCGCGGTGCAGGTTGAGGCTCTTGACCTTCCCGACCTCCACGCCGGCGATGCGAACGAAGTTGCCGCCCTTGAGCCCCGACACGTTGCTGAACACCGCCTGGTAGGAAGCCCGCGAATCGAAACGGAACTGCCCGAACACCGTCAGCAGCCCGAACATGAAGAGCAGGCTCACCACGGTGAAAATCACGACGCGGGTGGCGATCCCGCGAATCCGGCTTCTCACGGTGCCCCCGGCTCGGGTTGGGGGACACCCATCTCAACACCGGGCAGCCCCGGTGCCGGGCCGCCCGGATACCTAATCCGCGGCGGTTCGGGTTGCGGTTTGGTCACCGGGAAGTAGTTGGCGAAACCGGGGAAACCGATACCCGGGTTGGGCCGCATGTCCAGGCCGTCACCGAAGCCGGTGTCGGTCACCAGATATTTGACCGGAAAGTTCTTGCTGACGTCGGGCAGCGAACCGCAGCTCGGCTTACCACCGGGCCCGCCGCTGGCATTGACGACGGGCAGGTTGTCGGGGAACCGGTAGGGGTCGGCGCCGGCCAGCAGCGCGGCGTCCATGATCACCGATTTCCCGTTGCCGCCCATGGCATATCGACCACCGTGTTCGAGGAACCACTGAGCGCCCTGGAACAGGCAGGTATAGGTCGGCGAATACTTCTCGAGCAGCGCGGTGGTCGGCCTCAGCAGTTCCATCGACCGGGCCAATGCGGTCTCGTTGGTCCCGATGGTGTCGATGCCGGCCTGGGAGAAGCCGACCGCCGACAACAACAGGCCGTCCAACTCCTTCGACTGGCGGGCGATCGTGGTGGCGGTGGTCGAGAACGAATCCAGGCTGGACACGATGTCCTGTGCCGCGGTCGAATACGCCTGCGCGGTCCGCCCGAACAGCTGCCAGTCCGTGCGCACGGTGTCCATGCGCGGATTCACCTCGAGCAGAACGTGGTTCGCGTCGGTGATGGCTTGGCCGATGACGTCGCCCTTGCCGCGCAACGACTCGGCCACCGCCGAGAGCACAGAGTTGAGCTTCGTCGGGTCGATCACCTGGACCACCGACTGCAGGTTCTCGAATACGGTGTTGACCTCGACCGTCACGTTCTGCGACTGCAGTACCGCACCTGACCGGAGGTGGCCCGCGCTGGGACCGCTCGAGGGTACGTTCAGTTCGACGTACTTGGCGCCGAACGCGGTGCTGGACCGGATCTGCGCCTCGACATTTCCGGGCAACTGTGCAAACGGTCCGGGGTACATCCGGAGCTTCAGCGTCGAAAGTACATGTCCCGCAGTATCTGTCCGACTACCGATCGATTCGACCTCGCCGATCTGGACACCCCGGAGTTTCACCTTCGCGCCGTCTTCCATCACCAGGCCGGCACGGTCGGAGATCAAGGTCAACGGTACGAATCCCCGCAAGGATCCGGAGAACAGCAGCCACGTCATCGCGGTCATGGCGACGACCAGGATCACCAAGACCGGCGCCCACCAGATCGGGTCGATCTGCTCACGCCGAGATCCGTTCGCTCCCTTCGCCATCGGAGTTCAGCCCGCCAGATGGAAGTTGCCGGACTGTCCGTAGACGGACAGTGTGATGGTCAGCAGGATGAATACCCCCGCGGTGATCGAGGTGCGCACCGCGCGGCCGACGGCCTCGCCGACACCGGCCGGTCCGCCCGTGGCCGTGAAGCCGTAGTAGGTGTGCACCGCCATCACCGCGGCGGCCATGGCGAGCGCCTCGAAGAATGACCACGCCAGGTCGTTCGGGTGCAGGAAGGTCGTGAAGTAGTGGTCGTAGACGCCCCGCGACTGGCCGTAGATGATCGTCGTGCCGAATCGCGTGGCCAGGAAGGACATCAGCACCGCGACGGTGTAGATCGGGACGACCGCCACCACCCCGGCGACGATCCGGGTGGCGGCCAGGTACGTGATCACGCGGATCCCCATGACTTCCAGGGCGTCGATCTCCTCGTTGATACGCATGGCGCCGAGTTGCGCCGTCGCACCCGCGCCGATCGTGGCGGCGAGTGCCACCCCGGCCGTCGCCGGGGCGATGAAGCGCACGTTGAGAAAGGCCCCTAGGAAACCCGTCAGCGCTTCGATACCGACGTTGGACAACGTGTTGTAGCCCTGTACGGCGATCAGCGCACCGGTAGACAGCGTGAGGAACCCGACGATGACCACGGTGCCGCCGATGACGGCGAGGGCCCCGGTGCCCATGCCCATGACCGCGATGAGCCGCAGCACCTCGCCCGGGTAGCGCCGGACGGCGTCCGCGGTGGCGGCCAGGGCACTGCCGTAGAAGGCCGTCTGCTTACCCAGTCGGCGGGTCGCCGCGATCGCCTGGTTTGCCATTTCGCCGATCTGGGACGTTCGGTCGGCATCCACATCGGTTGTCATGGCGCCACTTTCACGCCGAACGCGGTCGCCAGGATGTTGATGAGGAACAGCGCCATGAAGGAGAAGACCACGGTCTCGTTGACCGCGTTGCCGACGGCCGTCGGGCCACCACCGACCGACAGGCCCTTGTAGCAGGCGATCAGTCCGGCCGACAGGCCGAACAGCAAAGCCTTGACCAGGGAGACGATCACCTGCGGCAGCCCCGTCAGGAGCGTCATCCCGGCGATGAACGCGCCCGGGGTGACGTGCTGGATGTAGACGACGAAGAAGTAGCTACCTGCGAGGCCGACGACGGCCACCATCGAATACAGCATTGCCGCGACGAACGTCGCGGCGAGGACCCGGGGCACGACGAGTGCCGGAATCGGTTTGACACCAATGACTTTCATGGCGTCGATTTCTTCCCGGATGGTCCGTGCGCCCAGGTCGGCACACATCGCGGTCGAACCGGCACCGGCGACCACGATCGCGGTGACCACCGGCCCCACCTGCGTCACCGACGCCAGTGCGGCGCCGGCACCCGACAGGTCACCGGCGCCGACCTCGATCAGCACGATGTTGAGGGTGAAGACGATCAGCACCGTGTACGGAATCGACAGTACGACGGTGGGCACGACGGAGACCCGGGCGACGAACCAGATCTGCTCGATCAGTTCCCGCCAGGCATATGGCGGACGCAGCATCGCGGCGAACGTCTCGCCGGCCAGGACGATGAAGTCGCCGACCGCCACGGCTGGTCGTGCCCAGGGCGCGGTGGCGCGCGGAGACGACAGAAGCGGTTGCGCCACAAGCTGCCTCCCCATGTCATTTCGTCGTCGAGCTTTGGCCCGGACGTTAGGAAGGCACGAGTTTGCTGTCAACGCAACAGAATTGACGTATGACGTCGTCAATTACCGAAGATGCAGGTCGCCTCAACGCAATTGCTTTAGCGCACCCGGATTGAATCGGGTTGAGCCAAAATGTCGACCACGTGGGATCAGATACGGACGGAAAAGGGCCCAGCGGCATCTGACCAGTCCGGTCGACTACACGCCTGTCGTATCTCCCGGGTCGTGTCCACCGCCAGTCGTCCCGCCGCCCCGCGGAACGCAATGCTCAGTTTCCGCACCAATTCAGCGAGGGCAATCGACCGTGCGTCCCCGCAGCTCGAAAACCGTCGTTACTGGGCGCTCTGCGCCTTGGCTGGCTTTACCTTCTGAGCGTCGTTCGGGGTGTCGCCGTTTCGCGGCTTGCCGGCACCGGACGGCGCGCTCTGCTTATCGCCACCCGTCGCGTGCTGTCCCGACTCCTTGCCCTTATCCCGCTTCGGCGCGTCAGACTGCTTCGGCGCCTGGGACTTCGGCTGGTCCTTCGTCGACTCCGCCGGATCCTTCTTCTTGCTTGCCGGCTTCGTGTCGTCAGGCGCTGCCTTCACAGCGTCCTTCGTCTCGGGTGTCTTCACTTCAGGGCTGTCCGCGGATTCCTTCGCGGGTCCCTTCACCGCGTCCGGGTCCGCGGTGTCCTTGGCTTCGGCTCCCTTGCTTGGCGCAACCTTCAGGCCGGCCTCGCTTGCCGCGGGCTCGGGCTTGGCGGCCGCAGCGCCCTTCGGCGAACCGGCCGCCACCGCAACGTCATTCATCGCGGCCACTGCCTTCAACGCAGCCATCGGGTTCGCCGCCGCGCCCGGTGCCGGCGGGTGAATGATGTCGCCGATCTTCTGGATCACGTTCGAGATACCCGCGACGACGGCCTGGGTGATATCGACCGCCGTATTGGCGACCCACTTCACCCCCTGAAAGACGGCGTTGGTCACCCACTTGATCGTGTTGACGACTGCCTGCGTCACCGCCTTGGTGACGTCGACGAACGCATTCCATGCGGCATCAACGACTTTCACGACGGCTTGCCCGATGTTGACAGCGACGTTCACGACCGCGCCGACAGCGAGTCGCACGATGGCACCCAGTCGGCGCTCGGCATCCCCGAGGTCAATGCCGTTGAGTTGCAGAATTTCCTGCGCGATGACGAACGCGGCTTCCTTCGGAATCCAGTTGGCGTCGAAGATGCCGAAATAGCCGCTACCCGGCTGACCGTCCCGCGTGGTGTAGATGAACAGTGGCCCGGCGTAGTTCACCCCATCGGTGGACATCGTCTGCCACGTCTCGATGAGGTTCTTGATGTAATCGGCCTGCGTCTGCTGGCTCACGTGGTCGGTCGGCACGCCGTACTCGGTGATCCAGATCTTTTTGGCGCCGTCCCCGAATGCCTCCATGAGTGCGTGGATGTGCTGAATCTGCGTATACGGCGCCAGAAGGGTGCCCTGGCCATCGGAGAACATCAACGATTCGTGGTACGGGTGGATCGCCAGCGCGTCGAACGAACCTTTCGCACCCGCGGCGTACATCTGAGCCACGTAGTCGACGGGGTTCATCGTGACGTTTCCGGCACTGAAGACACTGCTCAAACCGGCCGCGATGACCGTCGCCGTCGGGTCGGCCGCTTTGATGACCGGGTAGGCGGCCTGCAGTAACTGGGTATAACTGGCCGGCGATACCGGGTCGTAGAAGCAGTTGCAGTTGACCTCGTTCCACACCTCGTAGGCCGAGACCGTGCTGCTGTACCGCGTCGCGACCAGGTTCATGAAACTCGCGTAGGCGGCCGGGTCGGGCGTATTCGCGCCCGGGAAGTTCCCGTCGATTCCCGCCCACGGCGGCGTGCTGTTGACCATCGCGAGCACGCCCATGTTCCGGGCTTTCGCCGCGTCCATGATCGCGTCGATCGGCGCCCAGTTGTACTTACCCTGCAACGGCTCGGTGTAAATCCAGGGGATGAACACCCGGACGTTGTCGACGCCCATGGCTTGCAACATGTCGAGCGTCGCGTCGATGTTCTCCTGCGACATGCCATAGAGGCTGGAGTCAGCGATGCCGATGCTCGATGGCGCCGACACGATCTCCGCTGTCGGCGTCACTGCGATGTGCGAGACCGGCCGCACCGGCTGCTCCACGTACGCGCAGAAAATCGCCAACGGAACCAACACGGTCAACGCACGATGCACTGCCCTGCACCCGAGTTTGCCGATCCGTCCAGCCACCAAAGCCCCCTCGCAAAGTGCTTCCCGCGCGGCCCACAAGCACCGCTCGATCCAAATTTACGTTCGAGGACGTTAATCCGTGACCGATACGGCCATGTCCCCTCACCCGCCGTCCGGTGGCGGATACCGCCAATCGCCCGCCGCAATTTATTGACGATGGAAGCAAATATCTTTGCCAGAACCGCTGCAGCACGCGTCCGCAACTGTTAATTTGCAGTCAGTACTACGGTTCTACGCCTGCCTGCCACCCGGCTGTGGGTTAATGCCGCAGCAATGGTTGATCTGCCGGGGGCTGACGGCCGCGCGGCGTACGTCTGGGAGGACCCAAAATGGCTGGAACACACCGTCGTACCTCTCCCCGGAAACTTCCAGTCAGCGCCTGGCTGGGTACCGGCGTCGCGGCCGTCGGGATGAGCGCGTTCCTCCTCGGCACCGCCGCGGTGGCCAGCGCAACGACGGACGGCTCGGATTCATCCTCTTCGGCGTCGGGCAACTCGGGCGGCGCAGCTCCCGGCCACAAGAAGGCCGACAACGACGGGGCCGGCCAGGGCTCGAAACCGTCAGACAACGCAGGCAGCCCCGCCAAGTCGTCTGCAGATGCAGACAAAGACACGAAGACCTCCCACGAGCCGCACTCGAGCGGCACCGGTACCGACGGCACCGGTAGCAACTCAGCTGACGCGAACTCATCTTCTTCCGACGACTCGGGTCCGAAGACCAAGGCTCCCGCGAGTTCTGTCACTCACTCGAGGCCCACCGCCGCCATCCGCGGAGTCCTCAACAACACGCCGGCCGCCTCGAAGCAGGCAGACGCTGACGCCCCGAAGGCCACCGCGGCAACCAAGCCCGCAACCGCCGCCGCCCCGGCCGCATCCGCGGAAAAGTCGGCGCCGGCCGAGGCACCAGCCGCAGAACCAGAAAAGCCGGCAGCCACGCCGACTTCCTTTGCTGCCGAAACCGCCACCACCGCACCGACAGTCACCACTGCGGCCGCCACCACGACAACGCAGACACCGGCGCTCGCTACGTCTCCGACCGGGACCACGGGCCCGTCCGGAATTCTGTCGCTGCTCGCTACGGCGGAACAGGCCATCGGCTCGGCAGCGCCGAACACCAAGCAGACGCTCAAGTCTGCAAGCGCGGCTACCGGCCAGACGGCCGGTCAGCTCCTCGGCACCACACCGGCGCCCGCCGCCGGCGTCGGCACCCCTGCGCCCGCCGGCGCCATCTCCGTCACGGACGCCGCCGCGGCCGCCTCCTCAAGCCCGAATATCGACACGCTGAAGCTGGCAGTTTCCAGCGCGCAAGCGACGCTGTACGCGGACACCTTTGGTCGGGGCGACTGGCTCGGTGGCTTCGGAACGTTCGGCGCGCAGTTCCAGCTCGCCATCGCGAGCTGGGCCCTCAACACCTACACGGCCAACAACCCGGGCTTCACCTCGTTCTATGCGAACAACGCCAACAACCCGTTCCTCGCCGGATTCGCCGCGGCACTGCTGAACTGGAACAATTCTCTGCCCGGCATGGCGCTGGGCTCGATCAACGCCGCCGAGGGCATGTCGGGGAACACCGACGCCAACGGGATGCTGAATCAAGCGGTCAAGGGCCGGGTGTACCAAACCGCCGCCAATGGTCCGACCTACGGATACCTCCCGCTGGTCATGAAGTACGGCCTTGAGCCGGTCGTCTACGTCTCGATCAACGGCGGCCCGATGGTGCCGGTGCTGGTCGATACGGGCTCGAACGGTCTGGTGATCAGCAGCGACAAGATCGGCGCTGCCGGCCTGGGCAACGCGGTGGACACCGGCATCGGTGCTTACAGCGGCGGGCTGACCTACAACTATTCGACCTACAACACCACCATCGACTTCGGCAACGGCATCATCACGGCGCCGACCGGGGTCAATGTCGTGACCAGTGCCACCCAGGCGACGACGGACTCCAACGGCAACCCCACCACTGTCCCGACCACGCTCGCTCAATACCTCGCCGGCAACGGCGTCGTCGGCGTGCTGGGCATCGGCTCCAACGCAGTCGGCCCTGATACCTTCTCGCCCACCACGGCGCTGCTGGGCGACCTGAACGACGGTGTCTTCATCAACGAGTCCGCCCACGAATTGCAGTTCGGCCCCAATCCGGGAACGCCGAAGTACACGGTGTCGGGATCGCCCAACGTCGTCGGTTCGGTGAGCATCAATGGCGGCCCCCGCACGCCGATCAACCTGCTGATCGATTCCGGCGGCGTCACGGGCACCATCCCGGACACGTACGCCGGGAACAACACGGTGTCCTACTACTACACCGATTCCTCGCACCAGTACGTCACCACAACAGCAAATAGCGATCCGGCCTACGACCTGCTCGCCAACGGCACCCAGGTCACGGTGTACGACAACCTCGGCACACCGCTGTACTCGTACACCATCAACGATGCCAACGCGCCTTTCGTCACCAGCGACGCCACCAACGCACACCTGATGAACTCGGGCGCACAGCCGTTCCTGACCAACCCGATGTACATCAGCTACACCGTCCCTGGCGGAGCGACCATCTTCAACCAGTAGGCTCGCCCAGCAAAATACGCGATCCGCCGTTGCGGATCTGACGCCCCCGTTAGTCTTCTGGCACGTGGTCGCCGGTTAACGTGGTCCAGCCACTCACTGGACACGACTGATGGGAGACAGCCAGGTGGAGAACCTCATGGCCAATGCGTTCGCCTACCCCTGGTGGGTGTACGTCACCATCCCGTTGGGCGCCGCGTTCGTCGGCTGGATCACCAAGATCATGGCCTTGAAGATGATGTTCTACCCGGTTGAGTTCAAGGGCATTCCGCCCTACCTCGGCTGGCAGGGCCAGATTCCCAAGCGCGCACCGAAAATGGCTGCGGTGGCGGTGGATTCGCTGACGTCGGAGATTCTCAAACCCGAGGAGATGTTCGACAAGATCGACCCGAACGAACTGGTCAAGGAACTCGCCGAACCATTACGGCAGACCTCCGCGGAGATGGTCGACACCATCATGATGTCGTTCCAGCCGCAGGTCTGGCGCGCTACTCCGGATCAGCTCAAGGACGTCGTCGTCAAGAACGTCGAGAAGCGCATCCCGGTCGCCATGGCCGCGATGTTCGACAAGCTCCGCGGCCAGGTCGACCAGATCTTCGACATCAAGCACATGGTCGTCACCAACCTCGTGCGCGACAAGGTCACCCTCAACACGGTTTTCCAGGACATCGGCAAGCCCGCGTTCAAGTTCCTCATCATGTCCGGCCTGCTCTTCGGCTTCCTGATCGGCCTGGTCCAGGCCGTGGTGTTCGGCATCACCAACTGGCACTGGTCGCTGCCGCTGTTCGGCCTGCTGACCGGTGGCCTCACGGACTATGTTGCGCTGCAGATGATTTTCCGGCCGTTGGAGCGCAAAAACGTCTTCCTCGGCATCAAGTGGCAGGGCGTGTTCCAGCGCGAACGCAAGCAGGTCGTCGAAGGCTACGCGGCACTCATGGCCCGGGAGATCTTCACGCCCCAGGCGATCATGGAGAGCATGCTCAACGGCCCGTCGTCGGACCGGTTCTTCGACATGATCTCCACCGAGATCAGCGCGACCATCGACAAGCAGATGGGCTTCACCGGCAAAATCATCAAGTCCGTCGGCGGCCGCCAGTACGTGGACATGAAGAAGCAGATCACCGACTCCATCATCGACAAGCTGCCCGAAACATCCACCTACATCGAGGGATACATGCGCGATCGCCTCGATCTCGAGAACGTCATGGTCAGCAAGATGATGGTGCTGGACTCACTGTCGTTCGAGAACCTGCTGCGCCCGGCGTTCAAGGATGACGAATGGATCGTCGTCGTGCTCGGCGCCGCCCTCGGTTTCCTCTTCGGTGAGCTGCAGGCGCAGCTCATCCTGCTGCTGGCGCACTGACGGAGCGCTCTAGGAGTCTGCTGAAAAATCCGCGTGGCGGAAGGCGGGTTGGTCGGTGGTATCTGGGATCCTTGGTGGGTGCAGGGTCGCTCTGATGATCAGCGTGAGTTGTTGGATGCCGAATCGGTGGCCGGGCATCTTCTGAAGCCCGACAGTGTGTTTGCGTTCCTGGCGGCCCATCGCCACGAGTTGTTTCCCGAGGAGATGTTCGCGGATCTGTTTCCGTCGCGGCGGGGCCGGCCCAGTGTGCCGGCCGAGGTGATGGCCTCGGTGATCGTGTTGCAGGCGTTGCATGGGCTCTCGGACAACGAGACCGTGGATGCGGTCACCTTCGATCTGCGGTGGAAAGCCGCGTGCGGGCTGCCGGTCACCGCACCGGCATTTCACTCCACCACCTTGACCTATTGGCGGCGCCGGCTGGCGGCCCGGATCGACCGAACCGGATTTTCGAGGCCGTGCGCACCGTGGTCGCGCAGACCGCGGTGTTGGCAGGCAAGACCCGGCGGGCGCTCGATTCCACGGTCCTCGACGACGCGGTGGCCACCCAGGACACCGTGACCCAGCTGATCGCCGCGATCCGGCGAGTCCGGCGTGAGGTCCCCGGCGCCGCCGAGGTCATCGAAACCCAGTGCACGGCACACAATTACGATGATCCGGGTAAACCAGCGATCGCCTGGAACGACAAGGCTGCCCGTGATCAGCTCATCGATGCCCTGGTCGGCGACGCCCACCGGGTTCTGGGGCATCTGCCCGAACAGGAACTGGGGCCACGCGCCGCCGAAGCGGTGGCGCTGTTGGCGTTGATCGCCGGCCAGGATGTCGAACCGGCTGAGGGTTCTGATGGCACCGACGGGCACTGGCGCATCGCCCACAAGGTCGCCCCGGACCGGGTCGTCTCGACGGTGGATCCTGAGGCCCGGCACGCTCATAAGACGGTGCATCGGCGCCAGGACGGTTTCAAGGCCCACATCGCGATCGAACCCGATACCGGGATCATCACCGACTGCGCGCTGACCAAAGCCAGCGGCCCCGATAACCACGAAGCGGTCGTCGGGCTGGGATTGCTTGCCGATGAGGATGCCCCGGTGCGGGTGCTCGGTGATTCGGCCTACGGCACCGGCGCAGCCCGGGCAGAGTTGGCCGAGCGCAAGCATGTTGCGGTGATCAAACCGCTGCCGTTGCGTGCCGCGGTGCCCGGTGGGTTCACCATCGATGACTTCGCCGTCGACTTCACCGCGCGGACGGTGACCTGCCCCGCCGGCCATACTGTCGGTATCGCGCCTCGTGGTGGTGTGAAGTTCGGAAAATACTGTGGCGCTTGCCCTTTGATGACCAAGTGCACGACGGCCAAACGGGGACGACAGCTGACCGTCTCTGAGCACGAACCGCTGATGCGTGCCGCCCGCCGCCAAGCCCACGACCCCGATTGGCAGGACGAGTACCGCCGGCACCGGCCCATGGTGGAACGCTCCATCGCCTGGCTGGCCCGCGGCAACCGCAAAGTCCGCTACCGCGGAACCCTCAAAAACGACCACTGGCTGCACCACCGCGCCGCCGCATTGAATCTTCGACGGCTGATCGCCCTGGGCCTTGGCCACAACGGCACCACCTGGGCCATCGCCTAACAGCAGGTGACCAACCTCTTGCCACCCCAGGCAACCGATGCCACAGTCGATGGTGGCGGGGTGATCTCGCATCTGTCGACCTCCGGGCCTGACTTCACCCACGCGCCACCGAGCGCTTGAGACGCCCCGCCCCAAACCCCACTAATTCAGCAGACTCCTAGGTCTGGCCGGGTGTTCCGGTCAACTTCCGGACCGTGAGGACCTCGCTGTCGCGGAAGGCCCGCCCGTTGGGGTAGAGCAGATCGCTGAACCAGACCTTCGGCTCCGCAGGGGACGGGTGATCCCACGAATCCCACGGGAAGTAGGTCTGGGTCTTGCCGGCCACGAGTCCCCAGCTGTACGCACCGACGTTGCGCTGCTTGGCAATTGGCAGAATGCCTTCGACGGCGCTGCCCTGGTTGCGGGCGAGGTACTCGGTACAGATGATCGGCCGGCCCAGTGGGGCAAGCTCATCGATCCGGGCCGAGAAGTCGGCCGGCTTGGCGTAGCTGTGGAACGAGATGATGTCCGAGTTGTCCAGCTGGATCGACGCGATGGCGCTGCGCTGCGCGGGGTTGGCCCAACTTCCTTGCCACACACCGCTTGTCAACGGCTGTGTCGGGTCGACGGCGCGTGCCCAGGCGAACACCTGCGGGAGCAGGTCGGCGACGACTTTCATCTTGTCGCTGCGCTCGACCTTGCGATAGACGTCAGCCGGGTTGTCGGGCTCATTCCACAGATCCCAGCCGAGCACGCGGTTGTCGTTGCGGAACAGGTTGATCACGCCGGTGACGTAATTCTGCAGTACGGCACGGTAATTGGGATCGGCGATGCGGTCCGCACCCGGGCTCTGCACCCAACCCGAGTTGTGGACGCCCGGGGTGGGCGCCCGTTGCACGCCGAGTTTGGGGTGCGGGTCCCAGCATGAGTCGAAGAACACGAACAGCGGCTTGATGCCGTTGTTCGCCGCGATGCTGACAAACTGCGTCAACCGCTGCGAGAAGCCGCGCGGGTCCTGGGCCCACAACAGATCGTGCAGGAAGACGCGGACGGTGTTGAACCCGAACCAGCGGGCGGCGCCGAGTTCGGCGTTGATGCGGCCGGGGTCGTAGGTACCGGCCTGGAACATCTCCAGCTGATTGACCGCGGTCGAGGTGATGTAGTTGCCACCGACCAGCCAGCCCTGTCCCTGGTACCAACTGTTGGCCCGTTCGGGAGTCCAGCGCGTCCCGGCCGCGGACGCCGGAGCTGGTCCGGAGAATCCGGCCATGGCAGAGCCGGCCGCCAGCAGCAGCGGCACCTTGAGAGCGGTTCTGCGGTCCACCGCACGAGGCTACTGATCTTGATGGGGTGCGTGGGGCGTGCTTATCGAGTTGCAACAAACACGATGTCGGGTGGTGACGTCAGTCGGCGCGCTCAGGCGTTGATACCGGCGGTGAGGATCGCCGCGAGCTCGCGATATGCGCTGGCATCGTCGAGTCCGGTACTCTCGCGGACCCGGCGCTGCTGGATGCGCACCATCATGGTCGACGCCAGGTCGGCCGCGAAAGACGCGTGGACATTGCGGAATTCGCCGCTCTCGACACCGTCGGCGATCATCTCGTGGACCCGCCGGGCCGCGATCTGGGTGTTCTTCTCGTAGACGCTGCGGGCCGGGGCGAAGGCGTCCAGGTCCACCATGAACTGGTCCGACGCGGCATCGAGCACCGTCCCCACCGCGGACAGATAGGCCGTGATCCGCGCCCGGGCTCCGTCGACTCCGGCCACCAGTTGCTCCACCTCGTCGGTCGCCTGCCGGAAGAACTGCACGGTCGCCGCGCGGACCAACTGCTCCTTGCTGCCGGCCAGCGTGTAAAGCGTCGACTTCGAGCAGCGCAGCCGCCCGGCGATGTCGTCGAGCGTGAGGTGGGCGAATCCCTCGTCGAGGAACAGCGCGATCAGGGCGTCGAACAGCTCGGTGCGGCGGCGGGTGCCGAACGCCGGGGACGTGCGCGTGCTCACATCGGCATAGTACTGCGGCCCTTTACTCAGTACTACTCAAACAGTACTCTGTGAGGTAACTCAGTACTGTCCGACGTATTAGTGGAGTCTCCGGTGCCTGTTGATCGCCTCTTGCCCAACGATGAAGCCCACGCGCTCATCGAGCTCACCCGCGACATCGCGGACAAGGTGCTGGACCCCATCGTCGACCAGCACGAGAAGGACGAGACGTACCCCGACGGGGTGTTCCCCACCCTCGGCGAGGCCGGGCTGCTGAGCCTGCCGTACCCCGAGGAGTGGGGCGGCGGCGGCCAGCCCTACGAGGTGTATCTGCAGGTGCTCGAAGAGCTCGCGGCCCGGTGGGCCTCGGTGGCCATCGCGGTCAGCGTGCACAGCCTGTCGTGCCATCCCCTGATGACGTTCGGCACCGACGACCAGCGGCAGCACTGGCTGCCGGAGATGTTGAGCGGCAACCTTATCGGCGCCTACAGCCTCTCCGAACCGCAAGCCGGTTCCGACGCCGCGGCACTGGCCTGCAAGGCCGTCGCATCCGACGACGGGTACCGGGTCACCGGCTCGAAGGCCTGGATCACGCACGGTGGGCTCGCCGATTTCTACACCCTGTTCGCGCGCACCGGCGAAGGCTCGCAAGGCATCTCGTGCTTCCTGGTGCCCGCCGGCACCGAGGGGCTGTCCTTCGGTGGGCCCGAGGAGAAGATGGGTCTGCACGCAGTGCCCACCACGTCGGCGCACTACGACAACGCGTTCCTGCCTGCCGAGCGCCTCATCGGCACCGAAGGCCAGGGCCTGCCGATCGCGTTCAGCGCGCTCGACGCCGGCCGGCTCGGTGTCGCCGCGGTCGCCGTCGGCCTGGCCCAGTCGGCGCTGGATCAGGCGGTGGCATACGCCCAGGAGCGAACGACGTTCGGCCGCAAGATCATCGATCACCAGGGGCTCGGTTTCCTGCTCGCCGACATGGCCGCCGCAGTCGACTCCGCACGCGCCACGTACCTGGATGCCGCCCGCCGACGCGACGCCGGGTTGCCTTACTCCCGCAATGCCTCGGTCGCCAAACTGGTCGCCACCGACGCTGCCATGAAGGTCACCACCGACGCCGTCCAGGTGTTCGGCGGCGCCGGCTACACCCGCGACTACCGCGTGGAGCGCTTCATGCGCGAGGCCAAGATCATGCAGATCTTCGAGGGCACCAACCAGATTCAGCGCCTCGTCATCAGCCGCAGCCTGGCCAAGTAGCGGGCCGCCGGGCTACATCCGGCTGACGTCGATGATCGCGTTCGCGAACTGCGCGGGCGCTTCCTGCGGCACGTTGTGGCCGATGCCGTCGAGGATGCGGTGCTCGTACGCCCCGGTGTACATCGAGCGATATCCCGCGCCATCCTTCGCGGCACCGTCGAAGTCACTGCCGATGGTGATCGTCGGGACGTGGATCAGCGGCTTGGCCTGCAGCCGTTGTTCGTCAGCCTCGTAACGGTTTTCACCTTCGGCCAGGCTGAGGCGCCACCGGTAGTTGTGGATCACGATGGCGACGTGGTCGGGGTTGTCGAACGCGCCGGCACTCAACCCGTAGGCCGCGTCGGTGAAGTGCCACAGCGGCGAGGCCTTCGACCAGATCAGCCGATTGAACTCCTTGGTGTTCTTCCGGTAGCCGAGTTCTCCACGCGGCGTGGCGAAGTAGTACTGGTACCACCACCCCAGCTCGGCGTCCGGATCCAACGGCTGCAGGTTCGCGGCGCGATTCACGATGATGTACCCGCTGACTGCAACGAGACCGGCAACCCGCTGTGGCCACAGGGCGGCGACGGCATTGCCTGAGCGTCCACCCCAGTCAAAGCCGCCCAGGATCGCCCGCGGGATGTTCAGCGCATCCATGAAAGCCACGACGTCGGCGGCCAGTGCGGACTGCTGACCGTTCCGGACCGTGGTGTCGGAGACGAATCGGGTCGACCCGAAACCACGCAGGTACGGCACGATCACGCGGAAACCCTGATCCGCGAGCAGCGCGGAAACGTCTGCGTAGCTGTGGATGTCGTAGGGCCAGCCGTGCAACAGCACGACGGGCGTGCCGTCCGCCGGCCCCGCTTCGACGTAACCGACATTGAGGTCGCCGGCCCGAATCTGCTTGACCGCGTTCAGGTTGTGCTGCGGGGCGGGCGGCGGTGCCGACTTCTCGGCCGCAGCCGGCTCCGGTGACGAACCGCATGCCGCCAACGACGCGGCGCCGACCGCTGCCGTCGCCATCAAGCCGAACTGCCTTCTGCTGAAGCCGCTCACGGTCCGCCGTTCCTTCCAGAGTGTCTCGATTCGGAGCCCACGATTCACCACCGCGGTGTCTGGCACCCATCTCACCGTCAGATGTGCATCGTGTCCAACGATGGATTTTGATAGGACACATCTGTTTGAGAGATGAGACCTGGCCACGATGTCAGACTGCCGCCCACCCGCCGTCCACGCTGAGGACGACACCGTGAATGTTGGCGGCATCATCGCCGGCCAGGAACGCGACCGCGGCTGCAACCTCTGCCGGCGTGCTCATCCGCCGGGATGGCAGCCGGTCGAGCACCGGCTGGACGTGATCGGCAAACTCCTGTTGCCGCTCTGTCGCGATCGGTCCCGGGGCCACCGCATTGACCCGGACCCCGAACGGGCCGTACTCGTCGGCCCAGGAGGTGGTGAGCGAATGGATCGCCGCCTTGTTGGAGTTGTAGATCGCCGAGCCGGCGGCGCCACGCAGTCCCGTGATCGATCCGATGTTCACGACGGCTCCGCCGCCGTTGCGCACCATGGCCGGGGCGATGATCCCGGTCAGCAGGAACGGCGCGAAGACGTTGACCTCGAAGGCCTCCCGCAGCAGTTCGGGGGCGACATCGGCGGTCGGCGTCGGCATCAGCAGAGTGGCGGCATTGTTCACCAGGATGTCCAGCCGTCCGCCTGCCGCTTCGGTGGCGCGTTCGGCAAAAGCGCGGATCGTACCGTCGCCGCCCGAGAGATCGGCCGCGACGAACGACGCCTCGCCACCGGCCGCGCGGATTGCCGACACCACCTCTGCGCCACGATCAGGGTTCCGTCCACTCACCACAACGTGTGCGCCTTCGTCGGCGAGCCGGCGGGCGATGGCAGTGCCGAGACCTCCCGTCGAACCCGTGACAAGTGCTGTGCGGCCGGACAAACGCGTATCTTCTGGACTCATGAGTCCACATGCTGCACCGGGCAAAATGGACCCGCAAGTCCAAAAACTGACTACCAAGGGGCAGGCCACCCGCGCCCGGATCATCGACGGCGCCGCGGCCGAGATCCGGGAGCGTGGTGTCGCGCTGACCACCATCGAAGACGTGATGGCGCGGACCCGGACTTCGAAAAGCCAGATTTTCCACTACTTTCCGCGCGGGAAAGAGCAGTTGCTGCTCGCTGTTGCAACGCTGGAATCACAGCGCGTGCTCGACGACCAGCAGCCCCATCTCAGCGAGCTCACCTCGTGGGCGGCCTGGCAGCGCTGGCGGGACGTCGTGGTCGAACGCTATCGCCGACAAGGCCAGAACTGCCCGATCGCGGTGCTGATGTCCGAGATCGGCCGCACGAGCACCGGCGCACAGGCCGTCACGGCCGAACTGATCGACTCCTGGCGGGGCGCCATCGCTGACGGCATCGTGGCGATGCAGCAGCAGGACAAGATTGCCCGCACCGTCGACGCCGAGCGGGCGGCTGCCGCACTGCTGGCCGGCATCCAGGGCGGTGTCGGCATCATGCTCGCGACCGGCGACCTCACGTATCTCGAGGCGGCCCTGGACGAGGGCATCGGCGCGCTGCGGCAGCGTTAACCGCCGGGCGTGCACCGTCGGCTCACACGGCACCCGCAATTGTTAGTTCGCCTACAGGTCACCCCATCTGCGTTGACAGCCGTCAAGGCCGCCGAGAAGGATCGACGGCATGGCCGCCAAGACCGAAGAGCAGGTATTCAACGAAATCGAGACCCGCCTCACGGCCAAGTTTGCGGACCTGTCCCCAGCTCGTGTGACCACCGTCATCGACGGCGCTCGGCAGCAGTTCGCCGACAGCACGATTCGCGACTTCGTCCCGCTCCTCGTCGAACGTCGCGCCGAGGAAGAACTCGCACGACAGCTGGCCGACAACTCCGCGACCTAGCCCGACCCACTCGGCCTCGCCGAGTTTGCCAGCCTCACAACGGGTTCCGCCATCAACCCGTTACCTGCCGAGACCTCTCTGTGAGGACTTTGAGGCTATTGAAACGATGCGGTCACGGTCGCGGCTCAGTCCCATGTCGAGCCCGCATCCGATTGAAAACATGTCTTGAACCCGCCTCCCGCGGTGCCCTACGGTTCAGCTGCGCAAATTTTCGGCGCTGTAATTTAAGGGCACGTTCAAGGAGACGCCGGTGATGATCAGCTTTGGTCGAATCGCTGTGAAAATAGTTGCCAGCGCCGGGGTGTGCGCGACGGCCGTGGCCGTGTGCCCGACCGCAGCTGCAGTCCCACTCAAGACCGGCGGGTACGCGTGCGACGCCGGCGCCGTAGCGCCTGCAGCCGGGGCGCCTGCCGCCGCGGCAGCTGCCGCGCCCTGCGCCGCCCCCGCCGTCGAATCCTCGGGCATCGTTGGCCCCCTGGCGGCCGCTCCGGTCGTCCCGGCGGCAGTCCCACCGGTTCCCGCGGTCGTCCCGCCCGTCCCGGCAGCGGTGCCGCCGGTCGTGCCGCCGATCCCCGCCGGGTTGCCGATCGGTGCGCCCATCCCGATCGCCGCGGCCCCCGCCGCGATCCCGATGGACATGGGTGGCGTCGCCGACGGCAAGGAGGCCCGGACTCTGCGGCCCGTCGACGCCGGCGGCCCGACCCCCAACCTGCCGACCCAGCCCGGTCCGCAGAACTGAACTACCCAGCCGCACAATCGCTTTGACTGAAGCACCCGAGCCCACGCGGCTCGGGTGCTTCAGGCGTTGTGGCCATGTGGTGTTGTGGCCGTTGGCCATTGGCCCTGCGCTGAGGGCTTATTCGTGCGAGTAGCGGACGCCCAGGCCGCAGGATCAACGCGTGCTCCCGTTGACCCTGCGCTGCGGGCGCACTTCTGCGAGTAGCGGACGCCCTAGACGCAGACTCAACAGACCGCAGCACCCAACCCACGTTGACCCTGCACGCAGGGCGCACTTCTGCGAGTAGCGAACGCCCAGGCCGCAGACTCAACTGCGGACCCACGTTCACCCTGCGCTCAGGGCGTACTCCTGCGAGTAGCGAACGCCCAGGCCGCAGAGTCAACGCGGCACACTACGACGAATTACATTGCAGCGCAGTCTAAGGCTCGACGATGACCGGGTCGCCGACGTTGACGGTGTTGTAGTACCACTCGGCTCCGGCGGGCGCCAAGCCGATACAACCGTGGCTGACGTTCTCGAAACCCATCGATTCGACGGCCCAGGGCGCCGAATGGACGAACAGTCCGCGTCGGCTGATCCGGACCGCGAACTCGACCTCCGTCATGTACCCATCCGGATGATCGACGGGGATGCCGACACTACTCGAATCCATAAGCACATTGCGGTCTTTCGCCAACACGGTGTACTTGCCGATCGGCGTCTCATACTCCGGCCGACCCATGGTCGCGAGCAGCACGCCCGACTCACCGAGGTGCGGAAGGTGGTGTGGCGCCGGCATGTCCGGCGAGGTCTGGCCGTCGATCGTGACGGTGAAGGTGTGGTCGGCGACGTGAGCTGTCCCGATGACGGCGGGCCCGGTGGTAACGGCCATCGGCTGGCCGGCGACGGTCAGCTTGATGGTGCTGTGCGCGGGCCAGAATCCGTCCGGAACCCATTGCACCACTTTGTTATCCAGCCATTCGTACTTGCCCGACATCGCGGGTGTCGACGTCACGTCCAGGGCCATCTCCGCGGCCGCACGGTTGGTGATCGGCCGCTTGAACGTCACGACGATCGGATGCGCGACGCCGACCGGCACTCCCTGCGTCGGCTGCGTCGACTCGATGATCGAACCCAACGGCAGGCGAATGCCCGCCGTCTCGATACCGAGCGCGCCACCAGTGGTGGTCGTGGCGACCACAACCACGGCAAGGACACCGTGCACTAACACCCGCATATATCCGACCCCTTTGTCGCTGGCCGCATGGTTGAACACCGTCATGGTATGGGGCGTGAAACGCCGAAATCCGTACGGCGCGTCAATATTTCGGTCAAAGATTCGTCACGGATTGGCCACCCAACATCACGGCGCCGACCAAGATGCCCAATCGCCGACATCGACCATTGACGTACGCGACAATTACCGGTAAATGGGCACAGAAGGGCCGGGCCATGACAACAGACCGCGTTGCACTTCCGGACACCGCCGATGACGAGTGCGTCGACTCCGGCTACGCGCCCGAACTGAAGCGGACCCTCGGCGGCTTTCAGGTCTTCGCGGTCTCGTTCGCCTTCATCTCGGTGGCGGTGGGGATCTTCGGCACCTACGACGACCTGCTGCAGACCTCGGGTCCCGTCGGCATCTGGCTGTGGATCGTCGCGGCGGTCGGGCAGACGCTTGTCGCTCTCGTCGTCGCGCAGTTCGCAGCCCGTATCGCACTCAGCGGGTCGTCGTACCAGTGGGCATCGCGGCTGGCCAACCCGAAGGTGGGCTGGCTCTTCGGCTGGCTGACGTTCTGGTATCTCGCAATCGCCGCGGTGGCCGTCGACAACGCCCTGGCCAGTCAGGCGCTGATGCCGTTGCTGGGCATCAGCGACAACGAGGACACCGCACGCCTGATCACCATCGCGGTGCTGATCGTCCAGGCAGCTCTGGTCATCGCCTCGACCCGGCTCCTCGGCCTGATCACCTCTGGCGCAGTCGGTTTGGAGCTGGGCATCGTCCTGATCCTGGTGCTCGTGCTCGGGATCGTCATGGCGGTCACGGGCAGTGGCCACGTCGACAACCTGACCAGTCGCGGCATCACCGCCGGCGCCGGTGACTACTACGCCGTCGGCGGCGGGCTCATGGCCGGCATGATCATGGGCCTCACCACGCTGGTCGGGTTCGACTCGGCGGCGAACCTGGCGGAGGAAGCAAAAGATCCGTTCCGCAGCGTCCCGCGCGCCATCGTGGCGTCTGTCGTCGCGGCTGGCGCCGCTGGCCTGGTGTTCCTGATCGCGCTCACCGTCGCGATCAAGGACGTCAGCACCGTCAGCCACAGCGGCTCCCCGGTCGCCCTCGTCATCCGGGAACAGCTGGGTCCTGTCGCCGAGCGAATCCTGTTGGCGGGCATCGTGTTGGCCATGTTCGGCGCCGGCCTGGTGGTGATGGCCGCGTGTTCGCGGCAGGTATTCGCCATGGCCCGCGACGCCCGCTTCCCCGCGCACCGCGTGATGCGAAAGGTCAATCCACGCACTCAAACTCCCGTGCCGGCAACACTATTGATCCTCGCGGTCGGTGTGGTGCTGATGGCGACGCTGCGCGGCGCCGCGCTGATCCAGCTGATCATCGCGTCGACGATCCTGCCCGCGCTGATCTACGGCGCGATCGTCGTGCTCTACCTCGCCGTTCGGAGACGATTGGAGCACAAGGAGGGTGGCTTCAGCCTGGGCCGCTTCGAACTGCCTGTCGCCGGTGTCGCATTGGTGTGGGTAGCCGTGGCGATCTTCGTGCTCGTGACGCCCACGACGGCACGGGTACCCAGCCTGATCGTGCTCGGTCTCATCGCCGTAGGGGTCGGGTACTTCGTGAAGATGTTGATCTTGAATCGCGAAGTACTCGACACGGAGCCCGGCATCGATGAATTCGCCGCGGCGCCGAAGTAATTGCACACAGAATATATTTTCCGAGCAACGGAATTGCCGGTACACAACGTTGCGACAATTGTCCGAAAAATGAAACAGCTAACCGAGTGCACTTGGTAGCGGGATTCCGAATAGTGGGAGAACCGCTGATAGGCCGCGAATTTCGATCTCGCTGACTGGGAAGTAGCAATTGCCGAAACCGCAACCGTGGATACGTTATTGCCGCCACAAATCCGTGGTCCACGAGGGGAGTATTGCGGTGAAGCGCTTGTCCGGCATGGATGCCATGTTCTTGTCCATGGAGGGCACTGAATGGCCACAGCACACGCTGGGGTTGATGATCCTGGATCCCAGTGACGCACCGGGATTCGACTTCGAGCATCTGCGTGATCACCTCGACCGCCGGCTGCCCTATCTGCCGTCGTTCCGCCGTCGTATCCAAGAAGTGCCGCTCGGCCTGGACCGTCCGGTGTGGGTCGACGATCCAGCGTTCAAGCTGGATTACCACATTCACCGTGCGGCACTGCCCGCTCCCGGTGGCGAGAAAGAACTGGCCGACGTCGTCGGCGAAATCCTGGCCCGCCAGCTCAACCGCAACCAGCCCCTGTGGGAAAGCTGGTTCGTCGAGGGCCTGGAAGGCGGCCGCATCGCCTTCATCGCCAAGACGCACCACTCGATCGTCGACGGTGTTTCCGGCGCCGGACTGTCGTCCGTGCTGTGCGATGTCACGCCCGACGCCAGAGGCCCCCTCGTCGAGCTGCCCGACGAAGGCGAACAGCCGCGCCACTCGAGCCTCGAGCTGTTCGCCAAAGGCACGCTCTCGGCCGCGACCACGCCACCGAAAGTCGTTCAGTACCTTGGCCAGACGGTCCGCAACGCGGTGACCACCATCAGCCACCTGCGGCGCGACGACCCGCCGCCACGCCCCATGAGCGCTCCCAAGACCAGCTTCAACGGCGCACTCAGCTCACACCGCAGCTTCGCGTACACGTCGCTGCCGATGGCGCACATCAAGCACGTCAAGAACGGTCTCGGTGTCAAGGTCAACGACGTGATCCTGAGCGTCGTGGCGGGCGCGCTGCGCACCTACCTGACCAAGCGCGACGCGCTGCCGGAGACGCCGGTGCTGGCGACCGTGCCGATGTCCACCCGCGACGCGGGCGACGAGACCCCGGGTAACCACGTGCACACCATGATCGCCTCCATGTGCACCGATGTGGCGGATCCGGTCGAGCGCCTGTCGGCCATCCACAACGGCATGAACAGCGCCAAGGCGCTGGCCGAGGACCTGCAGGCCGGCCAGTCCATCGGCCTGACCGACTTCGCGCCGCCGGTACTGCTGAACCTCATGTTCAAGGGTTTCCGCGCCGCCAAACTCGAGGACAAACTGCCGCTGGCCAGCAACCTCATCGTCTCGAACGTCCCCGGCCCGCCGATCCAGCTGTACATGGCCGGCGCCAAGATCGAGCACATCGTGCCCGTCGGTCCGCTGACCGTCGGCATGGGCATCAACGTCACCGTCTTCAGCTACGGCGGCAACGTCGACGTCGGCATCCAGGCCGATCCGGACCTCGTCGAGGACCCGTGGGAGATCCTCGACGGCGCCAAGGCCGAACTCGACCGGCTCCTCGCCGCATCCGGCTGGGCCGAACCCGCATCCACGTAGCCTGCCGCCACGAAAGCCGGTACCGCAGTCCCACCGGGTGGGAGTTCTCCCGGCAGCGCCGAAAAGGTGTGATTGCCTGCATACACGGGCAGATCCAGCTGGTGGGTCCATGCTCTGACGACATCGAAAGGAAGTTGCTGCGATGGCAGATTCGGATAGCTTGTCGGACGTGGTGGCACTTGTCACCGGAGGCTCACGCGGTCTCGGCGCGTCGATGGCACGGCACATCGTGGCCGGGGGCGGCAAGGTCGTCATCGCCGACGTCCTCGACGATGAGGGCAAGCAGCTGGCAGCCGAACTCGGCGACGCGGCCCGCTACACGCACCTCGACGTGACGGACCGCGCGCAGTGGGATGCGGCCGTCGCACTGACGGTCGCAGAGTTCGGCAAGATCACCGGCCTGGTCAACAACGCCGGTATCTCCACCGGCCAGTTCATCGAGCACGAACCGCTCGAGCACTTCCGCACGGTGCTCGACGTCAACCTGGTGGGCGTCTTCAACGGCATCCAGGCCGTCATCGCGCCGATGCGCGCGGCCGGCGGTGGCTCCATCGTCAACATCTCCTCGGCCGCCGGCCTGATGGGTCTGGCCCTGACCGCCGGCTACGGCGCCTCCAAGTGGGCCGTCCGCGGCCTGAGCAAGATCGCCGCCGTCGAGCTCGGTACCGACCGCATCCGGGTGAACTCCGTGCACCCCGGCATGACCTACACGCCAATGACGGCACAGGTCGGCATCCAGCAGGGCGAGGGCAACTACCCCAACACCCCGATGGGTCGCGTCGGCGAGGCCGACGAGATCGCCGGAGCGGTGACCTACCTGCTCTCGCGCGCCGCCTCGTACGTCACCGGCGCCGAGATCGCGGTCGACGGCGGCTGGACCACCGGGCCGACCGTCAAATATGTTATGGGTCAATAGCTTTCGGCTACTGACCACGTTCCCGTCCACACCGGCTCCCGCGAGCCGATGTGGACGGGACACCTACACAACTGCATACCAAGGAGACAACGATGTCTGCCCCTTTGAGGAACCATGAGCTTCCTGAGCCGCCCCCGGTGAGCCGTCCCGAAAACATGGACGCGGCCCAACGTATGGTCGTGGCGCCCCACATTGCCATCGACGAAGCCGTGCTCGCCGTCATGCGCCTGCGCCCGCCGAAGCTGCCCGCAGCAGCCGCACCCGAGCACCTGGCCGCCGATCTGGACAAAGCCGCCACCATGTTCAAGAGGCGAGGCTGGATCTCCAAACCAGCCAAATACCACCGCACTCCCCCGAAACTGAACGACGCCGACGTCCTGCAGTGGAGCACTCACAACGGGCCGCTGCGGCACGAGTCGATGTCCTTCGCGTCGGAATTCGACGCCCGGTCGTTCGAGCCGGGTGCGGACCGGTGGCCCGGCAACGGCCGCAACGACACCGTCACCGTCCGGCTGCTACGCCGCCCCGACTCATCGGCACCATGGGTCGTCGCCCTGCACGGTTTCGGGATGGGGTCGTCGCGCTTCGACCTGAACGTGCTGTGGGCCAACCATCTGCACCACAAGCTCGGATACAATGTGGCGCTGCCGATTTCGCCGTTGCACGGCCCGCGGCGCGACCCCGCCGATGGACAACTGCTGTCGCTCGATCTCACCTCGATGCTGCACGGCATCACGCAGGCGGTGTGGGATGTCCGCCGGTTGGTGAGCTGGATTCGCAGCACCACCGATGCCCCCGTGGGGCTGTACGGCGTCTCGCTCGGTGGGTACCTGTCCACCGTGCTCGCCGGCCTGGAACGGTTCGACGCGGTGGCCGCGGCGCTGCCGTTCGCCGATCCGCTGGCGCTGCTGACGCACCACGACCCGCCCGATGAGTACCGGGACGTGATCGCCTCCGACGACGCGCGAACCGTCTTCCAGGTCGTGTCCCCGTTGGCGCTGCCCACGGTCGTCGCACCGCGGGACCGGACGCTGTTCATCGCGAAGGCGGACCGGCTCATTCCGCGGGAACAGTCTGAGGCCCTTGCTGATTCGTGGCATGCCGAACATGTGCGATGGGTCAACGCCGGACATGTCGGGTTCACCTGGACCCGCGCGGCCCGCGGAATACTCGGACGTCGGTTCCGGGAGTCCCTGGGCGCCGCGTAGGGATTGATCATGGCGAACTCCGGACCGTTCCCGTCCTGGGACTCGTTCCCGAACTGGGACGCGCTGTCGTCGTTCTGGGCGTCGGCCGCGGGCAGCGCACTCACCAGCGGTCCGGCGGGCGCCTACACGTCCCTGTTCGACACGTTGCGCAAGCAGGTCATCGGCCGCCGGATGACCGTCAAGCTCAAGTCCGGCGAGATGACGCTGACGGTGACGGCGCTCGACGCCGACCTCGACGTGCGAACCCTCTCGGTCGGCCAGCTCAACACCGTCGCGATCTCGGCGTCCGATATCGTCTGGAACGGTTGGCAATTCGACAAGGCGACCGCCGTCCTGCACAACACACACATCAAACCGAGCAACACCCCGGTGCTCGTCGCCGCACCTCTGGAACTGACCATCGAGATGTCCACCAGGTCGCTCGACAAGATGATCGACCGGGCCTCGTCATTGCCGGGCCGCGCCTCGCCACGCCTGCTCGGCCGGATCGACGCCGGTGGCGTCGCGCAAATCCGTTGGGCCAGAAGGCCAGACCTCGGCCACCTCGAGGTCGACGCAACCATCGACGGGTCCACGCTGTTGGTGAAGCCGCGGCTGCTTGCACTGCGCCGGGCCCGGTGGCATCTGCCGAACCGCCTGCCCGCCTATCGGATTCAGCTTCCGAAGCTGCCTCGCGAGCTCACGCCGACAGCCGTCGACTTCAGTCCAGAGACGCTGCGATTGACCGGACGGATGCCCGAATGGCGGGTCGCGGTACCTCGCCGCCGCATCGAAGAGGCCATCGACCAGCTCAACCAGGTGAGCAGGTCTGTCAATCTGAGCTGGCTGGCGCGTCCGCGGGACTGATCCCCGCACCCCCGATCCTCGGAATGCGATCCCCGAAGAGCCGCAGCGCATTCCCATAACCGATCTGGCGGCGGTCCGCCTCGTCCATCGGGTACGACGCCAGGAAATTCGCCCCGTCGACGTTGTCGTCCATGGGGTAGTCCACCGAGAACATGACCCGGTCGGCGCCCATTACCGCCAACGTGCACGCCATGGCCGGCGGCGAGAAGTTGCCGCTCGTCGTGAAATGGAAGTTTTCCCGCAGATATTCCGACGGCAGCTTCTGCAGCCGGCCGCCCGATCCGCCCAGTCCGTAGTACCTGTCGGTGCGAAAAGCCGTGAATGGCAGCATCTCTCCGAGGTGGCCGAGGATCATCTGCAGGTTCGGATGTCGGTCGAAAAGGCCCGAGTAGATCAGCCGCAGCGCGTGCGTGCCCGCCTCGACGGCGAAACCCCACGACGCTAGGTGCAGGCCTTGGTCGACATACGGCGCGAACCAGGCCGCCATCACCGCCGGGTGCGGGGTGGTCGGGTGCAGGTAAAGCGGCACACCGAGTGTCTCGGCGGTGGCGAACAACGGCTCATAGGCGGGGTCGTCCAGATAGCGGCCATGAGTGTGGCCGTTGATGAGCGCGCCCACCAGACCGAGATCAACGACAGCCCGGTGCAATTCGGTCGCCGCGGCGTCCGGGTCCTGTGTGGCCAGTGTGGCGAAGCCTCCGAACCGGTCGGGGAACCGGCGCACCGTCTCGGCGAGATCGTCGTTGGCGCGGCACGCGTAGTCGACGGCGACCGCGGCATCGTCGTACTCCTGCACACCGGGATCGAAGAGGGACAGTATCTGGAAGTCGATGCCGGCGGCATCCATCTGTTCCAGCCGAAGCGGCCCGCGGTCGTAGAGCCGGTCGAAACCCGTGCGATTGTTGGACTCCAGCCACGTCGCGACCACGTTGCCGTCACTCGCCGGGTGCCACGCGTAATGCTCTTCCAGCGCGATCAGATGCATAGGCCGAGGATAGGTCAGAGAGCGAAGACCTGGCCGTCGCACGCGACGGTGATCTTGCCCCGGTAGTTGCGGCCGATCGCGTCCCGCCATTTCGAGTCGGGCAGATCGGTGGGCGAATAGTGGCTCAACACAACATGCTTGGCACCTGCCGCCGCGGCGACTTCACCCACCTGCTCGGCGGACGTGTGGGACCGGACCAGGTAGCCGGGCGGGAACCTACTGTTGTTGCCGCCGTCGGCGAGGCTGAACTGGGCTTCGTGCACCAGGATGTCGGTACCCTGCGCGAGGGCGATCAGATTGTCGGATTTGGTGGTGTCACCCGAGAACGTGACTGAGACACCGGATTTCAGCAGGTCGAAGCGGAAGGCGAATGCCGGGTACACGTCGTAGTGGCTCACGAGGGTCGCGGTGACGCGCACATTGTCATCGGTCATGACCGGGAAGGGATCGATGCGCGGCGCCCGATTCAGATAGCCGGAGCCGGGCGGCACGACAACTTCGTTGACGTTGACCAGGCTCTGGATGTCGTCGGTGCCCATGTCGCGGATGAAGATGTTGCTGGTGTAGGCGAAGGCCCGGTGCAGCGCCTGCGTCATGGCCGCGATTCCCGGCGTGGGGTTGGCCGGTTCGACGGTCGGCGGATTGGGATTGCCGACTTCGCTCGGCGGAAGACCGCCGGCCGGGCCGGGTCCGTACACCGACACCGCGCCCTTTCCGGGTGATGCGGTGTAGCCGCCGGACAGGAAGAAGCTGTAGTAGTCGACGATGTGATCGGTGTGCAGATGCGTGATGAACAGGCTGCGCAGTTGGTCGAATCTCAGACCCGCGTTCGTGAACGCGTTCAAAGAGCCCAAGCCGCAGTCGATCTGGTAGACGTCGTCGCCAATCTTGAGCGCCGACGAGATGCCCGTCCGGTTCGGCACCGGTGGTGGGCCCGCCTGGACCCCGAGCGTGATCAGCGCGTGCTGCGGCAGCTCGGCGCTACCGGGCGCCGCCGAACTGCCGGCCGACGTCGCCAGCGCGGCGCCACCGAGCAGTGCGGACATCGAAGCGGCGATCGCTGTCCGCCGGGAAATCGCGTCGACGCCGTCGGCGCAGTCAGGGCCACACCCGTGCATGACGGCAACGTATCGCCCTTTCGGCCCAAACCACCGCCTCGGCGCGCGGAATCAGTGCGCTGCGTTGCGCGCCAGGTCGATCGCGAACGACTTCACGAAGGTGCCCGCGCCGGGCTCTCCGCGGCCGCACGACCCATCTGACTCGCCGACCCGCTTGACCCACAGGTACGCATCAGCGTGCGGACCGGCGGTGTCGGTGGTGGGTGCGACGCCCAGCGCACGGCCGTCAGGGTTGCACCAGTACATCGGGTCGCCCTCGGCGGGCCCGGCACCGTTGCGCGAAGTGTCGATGACGTAGTGCGCGCCGTTGGTCAGACCGGAGATCGCCTCGCCGTATCCGATCTCCTCACCGGTGGTGAAGTAGTTGGTCGTGTTGAGGCTGAAGCCGCGCGCCTTGGCGACACCGACATCGTTGAGTCGCGAGGCCATGGTCTCGGCGCTCACCCAGCGCGAGTGTCCGGCGTCGATGTAGACCGCCGCGGCCGGGTCGCGGGTCAGCGTGTCGACGGCGTAGCGGATCAGGTCGAAGCGCTCCTGGCGCTGTCCGGCGGACAGGCAGTCGGCCATGGCGAGGGCGTCGGGCTCGACGATGATCGCCGCCGGCGAGCCGCCGAGGCCTGCCGCGACGCTGTCGATCCACGCCCGGTAGCTGTCGGCCGAGCCGAAGCCACCCGCCGCGTAGCTGCCGCAGTCGCGGTGCGGGATGCCGTACAGCACCAGCACGGGCGTCGCGCCCGCGGCGTTCGCGGCGCCTGCCAGCCCGGCGACGGTGCCGCCGACGGTCGAGGCGGGGAACGCCTGATCCAGCCAGTAGGCCTGCGGCGTGTTGGCAATGGCGGTGAGCTCAGGGCTGGGCGGGTCGGCCTGAGCGGCAGCGGCCCGAGCCTTCGAGATCGGGTCGGCGTAGAAGGGCCGACCGGCCAGCGGGTTGCTGTCGTCGACCAGGCGGATCGCCGGGTTGTCGGCGCGCGGCGCCGGGTCGACGGACAGACCCACGCCGGCGACGGCGGCGACAGCCAGGAGGGGAGCAGACCAGCGGGCAACAACGCCAACAGCTGAGGAGATCACCTCAGAAAAATAGTTCGACTTGGTTAATAAACGCCAATCGGGGGCCAAAGTTGGTGTGCGAGTGACCAATGTGGCTATCGGCCCGCATCTGGCCCGCGGCGTTGCAGGGCAAGCCGCGCTAGTTGGTCGACGTTGTGGGTGGTGGCTCGAAGGGCTGGTACCACCACCATTGGGCGCGTTCCCCGGTCGGTCCGGGGCACGGCGGCACATCGGGAAACGGTGTCGTCGGTGGCCGCGCGAGGGAGCCGCCGTCGAGTTGTCGGCCCGCGGCGTCGGTGACGACCAGCCGTTCAGCCGGACCGGTGATGGTGATGACCCGCTTGTGGTGCAGCCGGTGGTGATACGGGCACACCAGCACCAGGTTGTGCAGCTCGGTTTCCCCGCCGTTCTCCCAATGAATGATGTGATGCGCATGCAATCCGCGGGTCGCCCCGCACCCCGGTACCCGGCAGCAGCGGTCGCGGTGTTCCAAAGCGCGGCGCAGCCGGCGGCTGATGGTGCGCGTCGACCGACCGGCACCAAACGGCTGACCATGCTTCTCGAGCCACACCTCACACGTCGCATCGCACAACAGCAGCCGAAGTTCGTCATCGGTGAGCACCGACCCCAAATGCAATGCGGCACGCTCATGGTCGAGATCCGCGTGCACGACCACGGTGGTGTGCTGCCCATGCGGACGGCGTTCCACATCGGTGTCCCAGCCGGCCTCCACCAGGCTCATGAACCCGTCCACCTGATTCGGGAACGGCGGCACCTCGTCGGACGGTTGCCCATCCTCGTGGGCGCGCCTCCAGTCCGCCACCAACGCATCCTGATGCGACGCCACCGCCGCATCGAACTTGGCGGCCTCCAGCTTGGGCAGCCGAATCTTGTATGTCGTGGATCCGTCCTCGTGCGTGGTCTTGCGGATCGACCGCTCCGGCTCCGGCTTCGGCCCGGGGTCTGGGCGCGGCTCCAACTTCACCGCGGTCCGCAACTGCGTAACCGTCGCAGATTCAGCGAACTGTGCGTAATGCTCATCAGAGCCGTCGGCGGCATGCTCGGCGACGACGCCGACCTGATCCAGCGACAACCGGCCTTCCCGCATCGCCTCGGCGCAGCGCGGGAATTCCTCGATCCGGTGCGCAACCGCCACCATCACTTCCGCATTGCGCGGTGACACCCCGGTTTTCCACGCCACCAACGCAGGAAGCGACCGCGCCCCCGTGGCGCCCCACAACCCATCACGATCGATCTCGGCCACGATCTCCACCAACCGGCCATCGATCGCGTTGCGCTGACCGATCAACTCCCCGATCTCCACGACGAACGTATCAAGACGCTCACACGGCGACGGTGACTCAACATCGAAAGTCATTGCCGTGGTGGACATAACACCATCAAAGCAGAAGGGTATGACAATTTTCGGACCCCGAAACGCAGCCCCCCAAAAGAAGCCCGGCCTATTCTGCAACCGATTTGACGCATGAGTTCCGTCTCGAGCGATCGACCTACTAGGTGATCCACATGGTGTCCCTCCGAATACCAGGATCATCTAGGCCTCCCCATCGGGTTCCGGCCGTCGCAGAGTAGGGGTCAGACCGCCGATTCCCGGCACCACCGCGAAAGACATCTCACGAAGTTAAAAGTCAAGCCGCGGCCGGGAGTGGAGGTGGAAACGCTTGATGTTCGTTGTAGAGCTGGCCGGTGTGCAGGCAGTGATGCAGTTGGCCGAGGAATTTGTTGAACAGGTGCCGTTGGGCTTGGTGGTTCCAGTCTCCGGCGGCGCGGCGGGCGTCGAAGTGCCGGCGGGCTCCTGGGGAGGCGCGCAGCGAGGCCAGGGCCCAGATCGGCCCGACGGCGTTGAGTCGCCGGTTTTTGATATGACGGTGCAGGACAACGGTTTTCTTGCCGCTGGCTCGTGTGATCGGCGCCGATCCGGCGAACGCTTTCAAGCCGCGGGCGTCGGGGAACCGGGTGCGGTCATCACCGATCTCGGCGAGCACCCGGGCACCGGCGAGCATCCCCAGCCCGGGGAAGCTGGTGATGATCGCGGCGTCCGGGTGCTGATCAAAATGGGCGGTCGCCGCCTCGGTCAACGCATCGGTCGCGGCGCAGGCCGCGTCGAACTGGCCCAGCAGCGCCGTCAGGTGAATGCCCATCGCGTTTTCCACCACCGCCGGCTGGTGCAGGTAGGTGTCGCCGAACACCTCACGCAGGCGTGTCACGTCGCGGTCGAGGTAGCGCTGGCGGCCAGCTTTGATCAGCAGCCGGCGCAACCTGGCGGGGGTCAGCTTGGCGGCCTGGGCCGGGGTCGGCGCCGCGGTCAGGATGGCCCGGGCATCGGGGCGGGCCAGCCCGCCGTCGAGGCCGTCGAACGCCACCAGCGCGGCGGGTAGAACTCTTTGAGCAGATCACGGATCTGGTTGCCGACCTGCCCGCGGGCCCACACCGCGTCCTGCTGGGCGCGGGCCAGGACCCGGATCGCTTGGGCCAGTTCGGTATCGGCCGGCAACGCGCGATGCGCGGTGGGATCGGTGCGGATGATGTTGGCCAGCAGCACCGCGTCGGTGGCATCGGATTTGGCGCCCGACACCGAGTACCGGGCCCGGTAGCGGGACGCGGCCAGCGGGTTGATCGGGTAGATCACCCGGCCGGTTTCCGCAGCGCTGCCACGAACAGGCCGCGGTCGGTTTCGATACCGACCGGGATCGGATGCTCAGCGCTGTCACCGACCTCGGCCAGCAGGGCCAGCAGGGCGGTGAACCCGGCGGCGTCGTTGTTGACCCGGCCGCGGGCCACCACCTTGCCCTCATCGTTGATCACCGCGACATCGTGATGGGCTGTGGCCCAATCGATTCCGCAATACAAACCCAATGTTGTCTCACTCCTTCGATCTGTGGTCGTGCCGTTACCGGTGGACTCACGCGGCGCCCTAATCGTGGGACTCAAAGGTCCGTCATCTCACTAGCCGTCCGTGACTCCAGCGCACCGCAGGACTTCGTTCTATCGAAGAGCTCAAAGCTCGGGAACCATCATCGGGAAGTCAACCCTGCGGCAGGCTCGGGCAACGGAATCCCACCACCACCGAACAGGGTCTGCTGCCAGGCGCGCCGTTCTTTCGTAAGTCGTCGAACGACGGGACACATCAGGCATCACCTGGCAACAGACCCCGTCAGGAACAAACCCCGGTCATCAGGACCGGTAATCCATCCCTACTAAACGATTAGGACTCCACCGATGACCATCGTCAAAGCCGCAGCAGTTCAACTGAGCCCGGTGCTCTACAGCCGTGAAGGCACCGTCGAACGTGTCGTCGCCAAGATCGACGAGTTGGCCACGCTCGGAGTGCACTACGCCGTCTTTCCAGAGACCCTCGTGCCCTACTACCCCTACTTTTCATATCTGCAGCGGCCATACGACATGGCCCCCGAGCAGATGCGACTGCTGGATCAAGCCGTCACGGTCCCGTCGCCGACAACAGATGCCATCGGCGACGCCGCGCGACGCGCCGGCATGGTGGTCTCGATCGGAGTGAATGAACGCGACGGCGGCTCGATCTACAACACGCAGCTTCTCTTCGATGCGGACGGCACGCTGATCCAGCGGCGCCGCAAGATCACGCCGACGTACCACGAGCGGATCGTCTGGGGACAAGGTGACGGCAGTGGACTGCGTGCAGTGGACAGTGCCGTCGGACGGATCGGCCAACTGGCATGTTGGGAGCATTACAACCCACTGGCCCGTTACGCGATGATCGCGGACGGCGAGCAGATTCATGCAGCGATGTACCCGGGATCGATTTTCGGCGACATGTTCGCTCAGCAGACGGAGGTGCAGGCGCGCAACCACGCGTTGGAGTCGGGCGCATTTGTCGTGGTCTCGACTGCCTGGCTGAATCTCGAACAGCAACAACAGATTGCGACTGACACCGACAGCCCCGTAGAACTGTTTTCTGGCGGCTGCTTCACAGCAATCATCAACCCGCAAGGCCAGGTGATCGGCGAGCCACTGCGCTCCGGCGAAGGTCACGTCATCGCCGACCTCGATTTCGCGCAGATCAGTCGTCGCAAGATCTCGATGGACGCCAGTGGCCACTACAGCCGGCCGGAACTACTCAGCTTGAATGTCGACCGCACGCCCCGCCCTCACGTCCACGTGACCGCTGCTGTCGACGTGGCCGCTGCCGATCATGTCGTCGAGTAACGCCTACCGCTCGCGCAGTTTCTCAAGAGCTCTCGCGGAGTCACTGCCAGGATCAGCACGAAAGGTTATGACATGCTGACCGCCGGAGTGAGGCAGGTTCAGCCGATTTCTCAGCAGGAAGAGCTCGCCGACATCCGGATGGCGCACATGCGTGACCCCGATCCTGTACCCGACGTCGCCTCGCGCCCACAGTTCGCGAAATCGCGCGCTGGCCGACGACAACTCGGCAACCAGCTGCTGCAGGCACGGATCGTCAGGCGCATCGGCGTTGACCTCCCGCAGGCCGGCGACCGCAACCTCAGTCGCCTCATCCCAGTCGACGAAGAAGTCTCGGGCAGCTGGGTCCAGCAGCCGCCACGCAAGCATGTTCTGCCCGGGCCGGAATCCCGGTGCCAAGGCACACGCCGGCGGGTTGGCGGCCAACACATCCTGGTAGCGGCTGACCACCAATGCCGGCATCGGGAACTGCTCGATCAGCTGGTCCAGACCGGCCGCGACCCGCTCCGATTCCGCGCTCTTCCAACGGATTCCGGTGGGTAGGGCCAGTTGGTACAGGTACTCCGTGGCCTTGACATCCAGCAGCAGTGCCCGGGCCAGAGCGCCCAGAACTTGCGCCGACGGGTTCTTGTCCCGGCCTTGTTCTAGCCGCAGGTAGTAGTCAGAGCTGATGCCCGCCAACAACGCCAGCTCTTCGCGGCGCAATCCGGGGACGCGCCGCCGCGATCCCGGCACCAACCCGACATCCTCGGGTCGCACCCGCTCCCGCCGCAATCGCAAGTACTCACCAAGCGCGTTGCCCGCCATGGTGTGACTAGCGATGCCCACCACCACCGGGGTGGACCGGGTTGATGACGCCGGCGCCGGGATACAGGTACCACTCGTCGTCGCCGAACGGGAACTCGTCATCGCTCGCAATGACCGGCGGCGACGCCGCAGGCACCGACGTCGGGCCGCTGATTTCACTGCCCTGACAGACGGTGACCGATGGGTCGCAGATGTCGGCCTGTGCCGCCGGCGCGGCCAGAATCCCCGCCGCCACGCCTACCGCCGCGAAAAGCGCCGCCCTCTTCGTGAGATCCATGGCGGTTCCTTTCGCCGTCCGCAACTCGTTGTGGACGAAGCTACCGCCACTCGCGCAATTTCGTGGGCTCCTGCTCTTGGTCAGTGCTCGGTCCCCAGCGAGCAGAACGACAGGACGACAGTGGCGTTGAACGACGTCGACAACCGGGCTTTCGTCTCGGCCTCCTTCTGCGTCTGAGCCACGCCGGTGCCCCACATGAGGCTGTGGTTGAACGGGTTGGGACTCGTTGCAAGCGCGGCGCATTCGTTGTCGCCCCACACCACGACGCGGCAGTCGGTACCGCCCTTGTTGAGGCAGTAACCGACCGCATCGAACTTGGCCTGGTTCGCGTCGAGCAGGCTCTGCGTGTAGCCCCACTGGCCCGTCGCCGGTGAGAACGCGATGGCGAGGTACCTGTTGACGCCCGCATTCGCCGGACTTGCGGCGCCGAGCGCACCGGCGATGGCCCCGGCGGCGACGAGGGCGGCAGCGGCGGCTGAGCGGCGACGGACAGATGCAGCGGTCATGGCGTTCTCCTTGGCTGGTCGGCGCCCTCGTGGGCGCCCTTCACCAGCTAGGAGCGACAAGTCATCGCCAGGGGGACACTTTTTTCAGAACGACCTTTTGCGGATCATCGGATTTCCGGGATGCGCTCCGGGTGCAGCATCTCGGCGTAGCGCAGCTCCTCGGGAATCCCGAACCCGTCCACCAGGACCTCGGCATACGGCCGGAGCTTCCGGCAGCGATCGTTGATACCGGCGGTGACGGCCTTCGCCCGGTCCATGGACAGGAAACGGTGCTCGATGTACCACGCCTTGTCCTCTTCGATCACCGACAGCGCGTACAGATCGCACAGGAGGCCGAAGATCTCGCGGGCTTCAGGGTCCGTGCATGCGTCGATGCCGGCGGCGAAGGACTCGAACACGATGCGGTCGATGTGCGCCGACGCCGCATGCAGCACATGGTCCTGCACCGAGTTGAACGCCTCGAAAGGGCTCATCTCCTTCGAGTTGGCCTGGAGCCGGCGGGCCACCGTCGACAGCAGGTAGTCGGCCCGGTCCTCGAACATCTTCGCCTGGGTGCCGCGGTTGAAGAGGCTGCCCTCCTCCTCGTTGTCCTGACGTGTGTCGAGCAGGTTCTGCAGGATGGTCTCGGTGCCGGTGCTCCGGCGCACCCGCTCGCGGGCCGTGCTCGTCGCGAACTTCACCCACTCGAACGGGCTCATGCCCTTGATGTCGTCGGCGTACTCCGTGAGCAGGTGCTTGGCCACCAACTGCGTCAAGACGTGGTTGTCGCCTTCGAAGGTCGTGAACACATCGGTGTCGGCCTTGAGCGCGATGAGCCGGTTCTCCGCGAGGTATCCCGCCCCACCGCACGCTTCGCGACATTCCTGGATGGCCTTGGTGGCGTGCCACGTCGCGGCGGCCTTGAGCCCTGCGGCCCGCGCCTCCAGTTCCCGCTGCACCTCACCGTCGGGTTCCTCGACGTCCTGCAGATCATGCAGATCGGACACCAACTCGTTCTGCGCGAACTGCAGCGCATAGGACTTCGCGATCAACGGCAGCAACCGACGCTGATGCACCAGGTAGTCCATGATCAGGACTTCTTCGTCGGTCTTCGGCGCCTCGAACTGCCTGCGCTGCAACGCATACCGGGTCGCGATGTCCAGTGCGACGCGCGCGGCGGCCGCCGCGCTGCCACCGACCGTGACGCGGCCGCGGATGAGTGTGCCCAGCATGGTGAAGAACCGGCGGTTGGGGTTGTCGATCGGGGACGAGTACGTCCCGTCCTCGGCAACATCGCCGTAGCGGTTGAGCAAGTTCTCCCGCGGGATCCGCACATGGTCGAACTGGATGCGGCCGTTGTCGACGCCCGGCAGTCCACCCTTGTAGTGACAGTCCGAAGTCCGCACGCCGGGCAGGTCGTTGCCGTACTCGTCGCGAATCGGCACGATGAAACAGTGCACCCCGTGGTTCTCGCCCTTGGTGATCAGTTGCGCGAAAACCGCTGAGACCTGGGCTGATTCGGCTGCGCCGCCGATGTAGTCCTTGCGTGATGCGGGCGTCGGTGAATCGATGACGAACTCCCCGGTCGCCGGGTCGTACGTGGCGGTCGTCTCCAGGGACTGCACGTCACTGCCGTGCCCGGTCTCGGTCATCCCGAAGCAGCCGACGAGGTCCAGGTCGATGGCCTTGCGCACGTACGCCTCGTGGTGGCGTTCCGTGCCCAGGTTGTCGATGGCGCCGCCGAACAGGCCCCACTGCACGCCGGCCTTGACCATCAAAGACAGGTCACTCATGGCCAGCATCTCGATACGGGCGATGGTGGCGCCCGCATCGCCGTTGCCGCCGTGGCCCTTCGCGAAGGCGTCCTCGGCGGCGCCGCGCGACGCCATGTACTTCATCTGCTCGGTGACCTTGGCCCGGGCCACCGCGGTGTCCGGGGTGTAGTGCGGCTTGAACAGGTCAGCGGAAAGCTCTTGCCGAATACGGTCTTTCACATCGCGCCAACGTCCGTCGAGGGCGTAGCGGAGATGGTCGGCGGTCGTCGTCACAAGGGTCCCCTCCAAGGCACGGTCGCGTTGACGACCGTCTGGTCCATCTAGCGTTCGATGCTGATGCCGTACAGATCGATACTGTGCGGCAGTGACTTCTGCGGGTTCAGCGTAGCCCCGCGCAGCACCGGAGTGGATCCGTTCAACACGTGCGCCAGGAAGGCCTGCCCGAGGAACACCGACAGGCCGGCGCCCGGGCAGCCCTGCGGGCCGTGGCTGAAGAAGTTGTACGACCAGTCGCTACCAGCGTCCCCGCTGACCCACTCACCCGGCGAGAACCGGTCGGCGTAAGGGATCCGGTCGCGGTTCCGGTGGTTGAACACGTTGTAGATGAGGACCTGCTTGCCTTCGGGCAGCACCGCACCACAGGGAAATTCGATGTCCCGGGTCGCGACGCGGCCGAACAACCCCGTCGTCGGCCACAGCCGCATGGTGTCGAGCAGGCACCCGCCGAGATACTTCAGCGACGCGATGCCCTGCCCCGAATTGATGTCGGCCGCGGCCATTTCCGCCCGGACCTCAGTCAGGTTCTCCGAATGCGTGGACAGCACCGCCAACGTGCGGAAAGCATTGGCCGCCAGCGTGTCCCCCATCGCGAACAGCCAGTGGATAACCTGGCTTGCGGGGCTGGCGGTCTCCGGCGGGGTGGTTTCCGCGATGAGCGCCGCCAGACTGCCCGGCTCCGGTTCCTTCAGGTAGGATTCGATGTGGGAGACGAAATCCGGGTAGCCGGGCGCCGGCTCGCCGGGCATTCCGTTGCCCGCCGACATCAGTTCGCTGAGCTGTGAGGTGAGCCGGGCGTCATCCGCAGCCTTGTCCCCGAAAACCACGCAGCGGGTCAACCGCTGGAACGCGGCGTTCCAGTCCGACCATTTCAAGGCCCCCGCACCGAGGCCCGCCACCGTCTGCGCGACCTTCTCGACGAATGCCTGTGCCAACCGGTGCACTGGGTGGCCGGTGTCCAGCACTGCTTCGGCGAACCGCCGGCGATCCTCCCAGGGCTGCCCGCGTGAGATGGTCAGCGCGTCCGGCTGGAACGCCGCCATGCCCTCGCGTTTGGGTTTCGGATCCGACGCGAACGGGTCGGGTGACCCGCCCAACACGAACTCCAGATCGTCGGGATGGTGCACCAACAGCGCCTCGTCGGCGACGACCCGGACGTAGAACGGGCTGGGCCCGTAGCTGCGCACCATGCCTTCGACCAACTGGTAGCCCAGGTAGTCCGAACTCAGCCCAGATGCGATGCGGGTGGGCAACTCTCGCTTGTTGAACAGTCCCAGAAGGACATTCGGTACACCGATCTGGGCGGTGAACCGAACGCCTTCGACGATCGATGCGTGCGGGAAATCCTCGGCCATCGTTCGTCAGCCCCAGGGCAGGTAGGCGCGGACCGAGTCGGCCAGCTGCACCACCGGGTTCTTCTTCCCCGGCACCGGTGCGCCCAGCTTCGGCCACGGCGCGAACACCCGCTCGACGTCTCCGATCACCGGCTCCAACTCCGGGTAGTGCCGCAGCATGACGTCCTTCATCGTGTTGTTGTTGACCCAGTCGAATCCGACCTGGGTGTACACCTCCGGCTTGAAGTCGTTGGTGAAGAACCGGTCGCTCTTGAGCCGGCGGGACGCCATCAGGATGAAGATGCGGAAAGCGGTGTCCGAGAAGCCGAATCCCTTCGGAGGCTGCTCGGCCTGCATGCCGATCTGCAGGTCGACGGCGTCCACGTCGCCGTTGTAGACCTCATTGATCTCCCGCGCCCACTGCTTGTTCGGGGTGATGTCGTCGATGGTCTTGCGCCGCGGCATCCGCAGGGCTTCACGGAAGTCGTTGTAGCGCGGCACACCTCGCTCGCGGTCGCGAACGATGTCGAGGGTTGCGAGGTCGGTGACCTGGCCGTCGACACGGGTGAGGTTGCGCAGCGCGTTCGGGTAGTTGTGCAGGCACACGGCGCCGGCACTGGCCAGGCCGAACGAGTACCACATGTCGCCCATCTGGATCTTGTCCATGAAGCCGCGCGTGTGGGCGCCCTGCAACTGGGTAAAGTCCGCCTTGATCAGGTGCTCGCCGGACTCCAGCGAGAAGAAGTTCCAGTCATCGGGGATCAGCGGGTGCATGCGGTAGACCGAGACGAACTCCTCGGTCAGTGAGAACGGCGCGGCGTGGTGATCGGTCGGCGAACCGATGATGCCCGAAATCGCCTCGTTGTCGCTGATCCGGCCGAACTTCTCCTGGAATGTCTCCCCCAGTGCGCCATACCAATTCGCGTTCATGCCGATCTGCAGCGCCGGGTGCCGCAGCACGCAGGGCGTCCACTCCACGGTGTGAATCTTGGCGATGAGCGCCGAGACGACCAGCACGCCGACCTCGAAGAGGCGCTGATCATCGAAGCTCGGGTAGGCCTTCTTCAGCGCGTCGCAGACGGCGTTGTGTTCGCGCGCGAACATGGTGTGCAGCAGGCCAGTGCCGACCCAGTAGTTCTCCTGCATGCCGGTCAGGTCGATACCCTTGATGTCGCTCTCCGGCAGGCGGCCGTTCGGGTCGACCTTCACCTTGCCGTCGACGAAGGTGCGGACCTGCGACTGGCGCTCCTTGCCACTGCCGTAGACCTGCGAGCCGTCCCACCAGTGTGTCTCTGCGTTGGCGAAAACCGGTGCGGGGCAACCGTCGGCGATCTCACCGCGCAGCGGGATGGTGCACCGGATCTTCATCGGGTTCTCGGGGAACTGATCGTCGGGACTCAGCGGGATGTCGATGGTCTTGTCGGGCACACCGTCGCCGTGGAAGAACCAGTTGTGGTTCTCGAACTGCAGCCAGGCCGCGGCCAGTGCGTTGATGATGCCGGCGGGCTTGAAGTCGTCGCGGGCCATGAGCTTGCGACTGATCACCCGTGGGTCCGGCTTGAGCAGTCGCTTGACGTCGGTGACGGTCATCGACAGCGGCACATTGCGCCCGAAGCCGGTGCCCTTGGCGCCCATGTGCGGATCTTCGAGGTCGTTCCAGGTGCCATCAGGCTGGCGGGCGCGGCGCACCTCATCGGTGGGCTGGCCCAGGTCGTCCGACGGCCGCATGCCGTAAGCCTCGTAGAGGTTGTGCTCGCGCAGTTCGTCGCGCGTCTTCGCCAGCGCGTTCAGCTGCAGAAGGAGGGAGGGGTACTCGTGCCACTGGGACGGAATCATGGTGTAGCCGTTTCCTTTTCGAAGTTTGGTCGGTAGTGGTCGGTGATCTGAGGTCCGTCAGCGAGGCGTGCGCAGCGCGAAATATCCAATCTTGCTGTACCGGTCGGAGCCGGTGTTGAACAGGATCTTGCCGAGGTAGACACCGGGCACCAGCTCCACCAGCTCATCGCGGATGCTGCGGATCACCAGCCGGGGATTGGATTCCACGTTGGCGTAGTCGATGACCATGACCTGGCGGTCGGGGTCGTCCTTGCCGGCTTCGACGTATGTGTCGAAATCGAAGGCGAGTTTGCCCGATTCGGCGTCACGCATCGAGTACAGCGGCCACAGCAGTTTGCCGACGAGACCGGTGCTGCGCGTCAGCCGGTTGTCCCCGGTCCCGCTATCCGAGTCGAAGCGTTTGCCCTGCCAGGGCATCCACAGGGCGGTGACGGCCCGCGTCACGGTGTCCAGCGCGGGGTTGGTGGTCGTCATGACCAGGATGCCCTCGGTCGGACCGTCCAGATCGACGGGTGGCGTACCCAGCCGGAAAAGATCGTTGAGCTGCGCTTCGGCCGAGTCAGCGTCGTTGTCGGCCAACGTGGAGAGCTCGACGATCCAGCTCCACGCCGAATCCACCGCGCCGGACTGACCTTCCGCGGCCGATTTTCGCAACCACGCCAACCTGTCGTCGGCAGCAGAATCCGCGGCGGTTCCTTGTTCGCTCATGCGCACCATTCCCGTTGAGTTTCGAGTACCCGCGGAGCATGATAGTGACCTGCGACACTCTTCGGGGGCATTTCAAGACGATCGTCCAAACTTTGCCGTCACAGGCCGAACTGCCTGATCAGGGGAATAGACTTAGAATTTCCCGCCAGTTCACTGACACCTCATCCGCCACTGGAGCCCTGTGGATACCCTCTCGAGCCGCGTTGCGGGCCGACTGTCGGGCCCGCGCGCGCAAAAGTTCGCTGCACGCCGTGAGGTACTAGCCGCACAGGCCACCAGTGGGCTTGCTGAACTTGGCTTCGCGCGGGCCAGCATGCGCGAGCTCGCCCAGCATTGCGAGATATCGCTCGGCGTTCTGCACTATTACTTCGACGACAAAGACGACCTCGTCATGTGCTGCGTACGGCAGTACAAGGACCATTTCATCGATCGCTACAACTCCATCGTCATCGACGGCAGTTCCGGACCGGAGCTCAGGACCCGCATCAGCAGCGCGCTCAGCAACTCGCTGCGCGAGTCGGCCGTCATGCACCGGCTCTGGTACGACCTGCGCACCCAAGCGCTCTTCGACGACCGCTTCGCCCAGAGCATCAACGAGATCGACGACAGCCTCGCGGCGCTCACCTGGAAGGCCGTCATCGCTTACGCCGAGCTCACCGAGTCCGCCGTCGTCGTCACGCCCGCCATCGTCTACGCGACGGCCGACGGCCTGTTCCACCGTGCGCTGCGCGACCTGATCAACGGCGACGCGGACGCGCCACAGCGACTGGCACACGAAATCGATTCGGCGCTGGACGATTTCGTCGGACCCATAACCCGTTGACCCTGAACTGAGGGCGCACCGCACTCGAACAATTGCGCCGTGGACGCAGACTCAACGGGGACGTCCACCCGCAGTCGCCCGCTGCGCCCTACCGTGGTCGGACATCAAGATCAGCCCTCGGCTCGATGTCTGCAGCCCGGCGGATTCGTAGCGTCGATGGCATGACACACGCACACGTTCCGACCCCCGCGGAGATGATGCGGGATTGGCTGCGCCACAGCGCTCACCAGTTCGCCGACGCGGTCACCGCCGCCGGCACCTGGATTCAGAGCCGCGCCCATTGGCCCGAGCATCGGGCCGACTACTATCCGCCGCGGCGCGAAGAATCATTCGAGGAAGCAGCCATGGCGCGCGAAATGTACCGTCTCTGAGGATCTTTCACCGTCATCCTGCGCCGCGATAGCCGTGTTTGGCGAACGCGGCCGGCGAGCACCCGACCACCCGCGTGAACGCCGCGCTGAAGGCGCTCGCCGAGCTGTAGCCCACTTTGCCGGCAACCGCCGAGAGCGCGGGCCGCTCGTCCAGCAGCAGTTCCTTCGCTCGCGCAACCCGCCATTCGGTGAGGTACTGCATGGGTGGGATGCCGACGGTGCGGGCGAACCGCTCGGCGAAAACGGCCCGTGACATCCCCGCCGTGCGCGCCAGTTTCTCGACCGTCCACGGCCCGGCCAGATCGGCGTGCAATGCCCGGAGAACTCCTGACAAGGCTGGATCAGCCAGTCCCCCAAGCAATCCCTTCTCGGCCGATGCGTGCTCGGTTTCGAACCGCCATGCCTCGATGAGCAGCACCTCGACCAGGCGCTCGAGGATGAGATCCCGGCACCGATTGTGCTCGCCGGCTTCCTCGGCTATCAGCTCCACAATGCGACCGAGACGAGCCGCGCCCGGTTGGCCGCGCCGAATGAGGATCACCGGTGGCAACAGCCGCGCAACCAATTCCGCGTTCGCACGATCGAACTGGAAGTAGCCGCCCAGCATCCGCATCGTCGGAGCGCTGTCGCCGTAGGCGGCGTCACCTTCGGCGTCGATCGGCACGTCCATCGGCGGCAGAGCCGGATCGCTCGCCAATACGAACCTCGGCGTCTCTGGCAGGAGCAAGAAGTCACCCTCGCGGAGTTCGGTCGCGTCGCCGCCCTGCGGATGGAACCAGCATGCGCCGTCGAGCATCACGCAGAAGGACGGGTCGGTGTACCGCGGTTTACGGATGCTCCACTGACCGCCACCGGCCACGATCTTGGACCGCACCGCCCGGGACTGCAACAGCGCGACGATGAAATCGAGCGGGTCCGTTGCCATTTCGACACGGTACCCGCGACCGGGCGAGTACGTGTCTATTCACTCTGCACGGCGACGAGGGCCAGCGCATCCGGGCCCGCCGCAAACCGCAACCGGCCCGACGTATCCGTCGCGGCCTCGTAGACGACCTGGGCGACGTCGGAAGCAGTCGTGAACACGTCGACATTCCCGAACCCGGCCATGACCGGAGCCGCGAAGTCCAGGTACTCCCGCGGCAGCAGGCCGTCCATTCGGGAGGCGCCGTTGGCGGTGAAGTTGGTGCCCGGCCCATAGCCCGGTTCGACGAGTTTGGCGGTCACGCCGAAGAAGTCGAGCTCAAGTGCCAGCGAGCCGGTGAAGCCTTCGATCGCCGACTTACTAGCGGTGTACGCGGCAGCCAGCGGCATCGGCGCCAAGGTCGCGCTGGACGTCACGTTCACGACAGAGCCGGAACGTCGTTCACGGAACTGCGGGATCACTGCCTGCGTCATTGCCATGACCCCAAAGGTGTTGGTCTCGCACACCTCCCGAATCGTCGCCATCGGAGTGGCCTCGAAAGCGCCCACCACCCCGACGCCGGCGTTGTTGACCAGCACGTCGATCGGGCCGACGGCTGCGATGGCGCCGGCGATGCTCTGCGGATCCGTCACGTCGAGCGCCAGCACCCGGACACGGTCCGAGTCCGGAAGAAGCTCGGGCCGTGGCGTTCTCATGGTCGCGACGACATTCCAGCCTTGCGTGTGGAAGTGACGAGCAATCTCCAGCCCGTAGCCTGACGAACAACCCGTGATCAATACTGTCTTCATACGTCAAAACCTAGATAGGTCAGACGGGACGATCAATGCGCTTTCGTCTGAGATCCATGCGTGATCGTCTTGGCAACTTCCCGTGCCGCGCGATTGCCGGCCTCGATGGCCCCTTCGATGTAGCCGGCGTGTTCGGTAGCGGTTTCCGTTCCGGCCCAGTGAATCCGCCCCGTGGGCATGGATGCCATGGGATAGAAGCCCTCGCTGGTCCCTGGAGCCGGCAGCGCCGTGTAGCCACCACCGGCGAATACGTCCAGGTGCCAGGCTTTTTCGTGCCAACTCGCCGGCCGCTCGACGGCGTCCCCGAGGTGCGGCGCCAGCTGACGCAGCAGCACGGCGCGCCGGCCGTCGGTGTCCAGATCGTCGAGGGCGCGGGCCTGGGGACCACCGACCAGCATGCACAGATGTCCGGGGCCGGCCGGCGGCGAGGTATCGAAGACTGCAACGTTGGGTTCCCCGAGCAGCATGCACTCCGCATCGCCACGGGCCCGCCAAAACGGCGTCTCATAGACCGCGACGGCCTTGTACACCGTCCCCATGAACATGTTGCGCTGCAGAGTGATTCGTTCCGGCGGCAAGGGCGGTTCGAAGGTGATGCTCGTCGTCATCGGCGGTGGCACCGAGACAATGGCACGCTGGGCAGCCACCGCGGCAGCGCTGGTGTCGAGGACCACCCCATCGGCAGTCTGACGGATGGCGGTGACGCGGCAACTCGTCCGGACGCGCGTGCCGAGCCCGGCCGCAAGCCGCTCGGCAAGGGTGCCCGCGCCCTCCAGTACGAGTGAATCCTGCGCGCCACCGCTGGTTTTCATCATGGTCTGCAAGCCACCCTGATAGCGGACCAACTCGAGAAAGGCCTGCACCGAAAGTTGTTCGGGTCCTGCGCACGACGTCGTCTCGACCAGCGCACCGAGCAGTCGGCGCGCGCGGTCGGACGGAACTCTGCGTAGCCACGACTGCACCGTCGCGGTATTCCATCGGCCCCTCACGGGAAGTCTGCTGAGCAGCTCGGCGGCCGCCAGCGCCCCCGTGGCGGTGAGTAATGGCAGCGAGTTGGGCGAGACGGTCTGCGGGCCGTCGAATATCGCGGGCGCCTTCGGCGTGTGCATCTGAAATCGGGTCGCGCCGAGTTGGTCGACCAATTGCTCAAATCTGTGGTGTCCCTGGCCGATCCATTGACCACCGAGATCGAGTCGCGAGCCGAGCGCGGACGTTTCGGCCAGCGTTCGCCCGCCGACCCGGTCCGCGGCCTCTAGCACCAGCACCTCGATACCCTGCCGCTGGAGGTCGCGCGCGGCGATCAGACCGGATACGCCGGCGCCGACGATCGCCACGGCGGTCTGCTGTGTTTCGGTGTTCATGGTCACGCCCCTTCGGCCAGGATGGCGTCCGCCGCACGGTAGCCGGATCGAATCGCGCCGTCCATGTAGCCGTTCCAGACATCGGAGGTCTCGGCGCCTGCCCAGTGGATACGGCCGACGGGCGCCGCCACGGCCTTGCCGTACTGCGTCCACACACCTGCGGCCAGCCGGCCGCCGTAGCAGCCCCGGCTGAATTCCTCAGCGGTCCAGTCTTGTTCGAGAACGTCGAAGGGGTCGGCGGCCCGCGGACCGAAGTACTTCACCAGATTCCGGGTGACGAGGTCGCGGCGCTCCGCGGCGGTGAGTTCTGCCGCCCGCCGGGCGTGTGCGCCCTCCAGGAACCCGACGAGGACGCCACAGGAGCTGTCGGCCGGCGAGTTGTCGAGCACGACGTTGAACTCGTCGTCGAGGCTCATGACGAAGCCCGACAGACCGGCATCGCGCCAGAACGGCGTCGGATACCCGATGTTGAACTTGATGACCGAGCCCGCAGGGAACTGCTGGGTCAGCGCATCGCGCGCCGCGGGCAGCGGCGGGCTGTAGCGGAGCCGCCCGGCGAGAGTCTGCGGTACCGCGACCACGACGCGGTCCGCCGCGAGCTGCCCACCGTCGTAGGTCACCGTGACCCCAGAGGCATCCTGGGCGATGCCGCTGACAAAGGTGTTGAGCCACAAGGCATCTCCGAGTTCGGCGGCTATGCGCTCCGAGATTTGGTGGGTGCCGCCGACCACGCGGGACTCCTGTGCGCCGCCGGTGGTCGAGATGAGCACCTCGAGGCTCGTCCCGGATTTGACGTAGAACAGAAAGTGCAGGAGCGACAGTTCAGGCGACTCGGCGGAGAACAGCGCGGGAACGATCAGGCGAAAGAACCGCAGCGCCACCGCATCGGTGGTCTGCCCGACCAGCCATTGATCCAGCGTCTGGCGGTCCAGGTCTGTCGCGCCGGCGGTGGTCCACGGCGAGCCCGTGTCCACGCTCTGCGCGAGCTGTTCGATCTCCACCCAGAGTCGCCCGACCTCGGCGAGGGTCTGCGGTGGCAGGCCGAACGTCTCGTCGGCGTAGCGGTGGTTCTCGCCGTCGTAGACGGTGATCGCATCGCCCGCATCGTAGGACGCGAACGTCTCGAGCCCCAGCTCATCGATCAGGGCCAGCACCGCATCCTGCGTCGGCCCGACCCACTGGCCGCCCATCTCGACCGGCACCCCGTTGCTGAGCGTGCCACCGAGGTTGCGACCTGCCACCCGGTCGCGTGCCTCGAGCACCACCACGGCCTTTCCGGCCCGGGTCAGCTTGCGGGCGGCGCTGAGCCCGGCAAGTCCTGCTCCCACGATGACGACGTCGACACGATCCATGGCGTTCTCCTGACGCTTGCCCGATTCCAAGTCATACAACTGACTGACTTTGACGATAAGGCACATCTGCCCAGGTGGCAAGGTCGGTCGCTCAGTCCGAAGACACGGGCTGCACGGCGGCAGCCCCGAGAATCATGGTGATGAGCGTGTCGAGATCCTCGTCTGCGCGCGCCGGATCGGGATCGACGACGTACTGCACGATCAGGCCGTCGATACCCGCGAGGATGGTCCGCGCGATACTCCGGTAGCCGATCGCCACCGTCTCCTGGGCCCGCGCGGCGGCCTGCTCGCACCAATGGGCGACGACGTCGACGTATCGCTCGTACTGCCAGCGCGCCAGGTCTTCGAGCCCGGGAGTGCGCAGCGCCTGGACCACCAGCTCGAACTGGACCAACTGCAAGTTGTCGTGGCCGACGACCAGGGTGTTCCAGAAACCGCGGATACCCTGCCGGACAGCATGTTCGAGGCCATCATCGAGATCGGCCGAGGTGCGCAACACCTCCGCGATCTTCTCGACCACGTCTTCGATGACGGCCCGCAGCAGCTTCTGCTTGGTCGGGAAGACGTGTTGCAATGTGCCCAAGGGGATTTGCGCCTCATCGGCCACCGCACGCATGGTCGTACGGGCGACGCCGTCGCGAACCAGCACGTCACGCGCGGCGGCAATGATCTGCCTGCCCCGGACGGCTGACTCGACGTAGACCACCTGCCGACCCCTCGATCGATTCATCTGACAGGCGTGAGACTACGCGCCCCCGTTCCCGTGGAATCAGGGCGACGGTAATTCTTCACGTGCCGCGCCCGGCCTCCTACGTTCGGTGTCATGGCGTGCGCGCCTGACCGATAGCCGTCGACGTGAGGAGCGTGATGACCACCCGCGAGGCCCCGGTGGCCGGCGCGGCCCCCGGAACCGAACCTGCAGCGGTGCAGGCGGTTTCCTGGCGCAGCCGCGTCCATGCCCGGCGCTGGGAAATCATCCGCTGGCTGTCACCGCTGGCGGTACTCATCCTGTGGCAGGCCGGCAGCGCGTGGGGCCTCATCGATCCCGCGGTCCTGCCGGCACCCCAGACCATCGCAGAGGCAGGCATCGAGCTGATCGGCAACGGTCAACTCGCCGAAGCGCTGCGCATCTCCGGCATCCGCGCCGCCGAGGGCCTGCTCCTCGGCGGCGTCATCGGCGCCGCTCTCGGCGCCCTCGTGGGGTTCTCGAGGTGGGCCGACGCCACGGTCGATCCGACGATGCAGATGATCCGGGCGCTCCCGCACCTCGGCCTGATCCCGCTGTTCATCGTCTGGTTCGGCATCGGCGAGCTGCCCAAGGTGCTCATGGTCGCGTTGGGTGCGGCGTTCCCGCTCTACCTCAATACCTCGTCGGCCATCTGCCAGGTCGACCCCAAGCTCTTCGAAACGGCTGCCGTACTCGGCTTTTCGCCCCTGCAACGGCTGCGGACCGTCGTCATCCCCAGCGCCGCACCCCAGGTACTGGTGGGCCTGCGGCAATCGCTTGCCATCTCGTGGCTCACGCTCATCGTCGCCGAGCAGATCAACGCCGACTCAGGTGTCGGCTACCTCATCAACAACGCGCGCGACTTCCTCCGCATCGACGTGATCATCTTCGGCCTCGTCGTCTACGCGCTGCTCGGCATCATCACCGACGCACTGGTGCGGATTCTGGAGCGCCGTGCTTTGCGCTACCGCGTCTGAAAGGCACCCTGTGACAGCACTTTACGAAGTACCCGTGGAACCGCCGGTGGTATCGGAACCGCCCGCAGCGGAGTTACGTTCGGTATCCAAGTGGTACGGCACCAATCGGGTGCTCGACGAGGTCAGCCTCCGCGTGAAGCGCGGCGAGATCGTCGCGCTCGTCGGGCGCAGCGGTTCCGGAAAATCGACAATACTGCGGGTGCTTTCCGGCCTCGCCGGTGATTTCCAGGGCGAGCGCGAGGTACAGGGCGCGCCGGCCGTCGCCTTCCAGGAACCCCGGCTGTTCCCGTGGCGGTCCGTTCGCGACAATGTCCGATACGGCCTGACCCGCGCCAAATTGTCTCGCGCCGAGGCGCTTTCCCGCGCCGATCAGGCCCTGGACGAGGTGGGCCTGGCAGACAAGGCGCAGGCGTGGCCGCTGACCCTGTCCGGTGGTCAGGCGCAGCGGGTGTCCCTGGCCCGCGCGCTGGTGGCGGAGCCCCAACTGCTGCTACTCGACGAGCCCTTCGGCGCGCTCGACGCCCTCACCCGACTGTCGATGCACCGCCTGCTGCTCAACCTCTGGCGCCAGCACAACTTCGGGGTGCTCCTGGTCACGCACGATGTGGACGAGGCCATCGCACTGGCCGACACCATCGTGGTGCTCGAGCACGGACGCGTGGCGCACACCCTGACGATCGAGAATCCGCGCCAGCCGCATGACCAGCGCGACCGACGCACCGACGACTACCGCACTGAGCTGCTCGCGCAACTCGGTGTCTGACGGGAGAACATTGTGAAACATTCCCGGGCAGCACGCCTGGTATCCATCCTCGCCGCCGGTGCATTGCTCAGCGCCTGCGTCTCCAGCCGTGACGCCAAGAACGAAGTGGCTGTGCCGCAGACAGTTCCGGCATCCGACCTGACCGGGCTGACGTTGCAGGTGGGCGACCAGAAGGGCGGCACCGAATCGCTGCTCCGGGCCGCCGGGGAGCTCGACAACGTGCCCTACAAGGTGCAGTTCTCGACGTTCACCTCCGGGCCCCCGCAGGTCGAGGCAGCCACCGCGGGCAAGATCGACTTCGCCGTCACCGGCAACACGCCGCCGATCTTCGGCGCTGCGGCAGACGCGAAAATCCGCGTCATCGCGGCCTATTCGAACAGCGCGGCCGGTGACCAGATCCTCACCCCCGCCGGCTCAGCGGTGCATACCGTGGCCGACCTCCGCGGGAAGAAGGTCGTCGTCGGCAAGGGCAGCTCGGCACACGGCCATCTGTTGCTCCAGCTGCAGAAGGCCGGCCTGACGGTCAAGGACATCCAGCTGGTGTTCCTGCAGCCGGCCGACGCCTTCACCGCGCTGAGTCAGGGGCAGGCCGATGCCTGGGCCATCTGGGATCCGTACACGGCCCTGGCCCAGAACCAGCTCAAGGTCCGTACCGTCGTCACCGCCGAAAGCGTCACCAACGGCTACGGATTCGGCATCGCCGCGGTGGCCGCGCTGCAGGACGCCAAACGCAACAGCGCGCTGGCCGACTTCGTCCAACGGGTGGCGCGGGCCTCGCTCTGGGCCAAGGACCACCCCGACGAGTGGTACCAAAAGTACGCTGCCGCAATCGGAATCGATCCGCAGGTGGCCCGTGTCGCGCAGTCTCGGAGCCTGCGGCTGCCCATTCCCATCAACGATGCGGTGATCGCCTCTGAGCAGCAGCTCGCCGACGCGTTCACACAATCCGGACAGATCGACCACAAAACCACCTTTTCGCAGTTCGTCGACAACCGGTTCGGCGATCAGTTGTCACAGTTCTGGACCACCGCAAAATAGGAGGATCGTCTTGTCCGCCAAGTTCTTCTGGTTTCTGCCCACAAACGGTGACAGTCGCTCGATCGTCGGCGCGTCGCACGCGTCATCGCACCACACGGTCCCCGCGGGATACCGCAAGCCCAGCCTGCGCTACCTCGGTGAAGTGGCCCGCGCCGCCGACCGGCTCGGGTACGAGGGGGTGCTGACCCCGACCGGAACCTGGTGTGAGGACGCCTGGTTGACGTCGGCAGCCCTGCTCGAGCAGACCGAACGACTCAAGTTCCTGGTCGCCTTCCGGCCCGGTCTGGTGCCGCCCACCCTGGCCGCGCAGCAGGCAGCGACTTTCCAGCGATTCTCCGGAGGACGGCTGCTGCTCAACATCGTCAGCGGCGGCGACGATGTCGAGCAGCGCCGCTTCGGCGACTGGCTCAGCCACGATCAGCGCTACGAACGCACCGGTGAATTCCTCGAGATCGTGCGCGACGTCTGGCGCGGCGGCCCCGTGGACTACCGCGGCAGGCACTACTCCGTCACCGATGCCCGCGTCTCCGAACCACCGAACCCGTTGCCGCAGCTGTACTTCGGTGGATCGTCACCGGCCGCGCTGCCCATCGCGGCGGAGCATGTCGACGTCTATCTGACGTGGGGTGAACCGCCGGCCGCCGCGGCCGCGAAGATCGCACAGGTACGCGAACTGGCCAAGGCCCGCGGACGCACCCTGCGGTTCGGCATCCGGCTGCACACCATCACCCGCGACACCTCCGCAGCCGCCTGGGCCGTCGCCAATTCTCTGCTGGCTGAGTTGACGCCCGAACAGATCGCCAAAGCCACAGCACTGCATGCCAATTCCGAATCCGAGGGGCAACGGCGCATGACCGCGCTGCACGGTGGACGGCTCGACCACCTCGAGGTCTACCCGAACCTCTGGGCCGGTGTCGGTCTGGTCCGCGGTGGCGCCGGGACTGCACTCGTCGGCAGCCATGAAGAAGTCGCCGCGCTGATCTCCGAGTACCACGACCTGGGGTTCGACGAGTTCATCCTGTCCGGCTACCCACACCTCGAAGAGGCCTACTGGTTCGCCGAAGGCGTGCTGCCGCTGCTGCGCAAGCGCGGTGCCCTGGCCGCCTAGCCCAGGTGTGCGCTGGGATCGTCGAGATCGCTGTGCTGCAACGCCATCGGGGTGATGGCCGGCAGATCGCCGCCGGCGACCACCATCCGGGCGATCGGGGTCAGCGCCTGGAACAGCATCTCGACCTCGGCGTCGCTCAGCACGTCGAGCGTCGCCAGCGCGGCCGCGTCGGTGCGGTACTCGATGTCGTTCTTCAGCTCGCGTCCCGCGTCGGTCAACGAGCCGTCCGCCGTCACCAGGCCCCGTGCCGCCAGCCGCGCGGTGACGGCGTCCCACTCGGCGTCGTCGTAGTCGCGCGTGGACACGACCTTGTCCCGGGTGGTGCGGCCCGCCGCGACGTGCAGCACGTTGGATTCACGGCCGGTGATGCCGGCCGCCACGAGAGCGGCCACATGGGCGTCGCCCCGCTGTTCGCGCAACAAGGTTGCCGCGTGCCACAGCGCGGCCACCGGCTCGTCGGGCCACGGCGCCGCGGACAGGGCGGCGAACAACGGCCGGCCGTCGACGGCTGCGCCGCGCGCGACCCGGCCGAGCAGATCGGCGGCGGGACGCAGGGTGTCGTCTGCGGTGAGGCCGTAGCGGCGCAATGCGGCGACCGCGCCCGCTTCCCTGGCCGCGAGCGCCTGTTGAGGCGTCGCGATGTCCCACGCACCGGCGAGCGACTTCGCGACGCGGTGGGCGGCGAAGTTGTAGAAGATCGCCTCGACGACCTGCGGCGGCACCGGGCCCAGGGGCGCTGACCGGGTGACGAAGTAGCCGCTCCAGAAGCTGCGGTAGCCGAGGTCGACGGCCGCCGCGCGCGCCTCGGGCGCAAAGTACGTGATCGCGTGCACGGGTTCGTATCGCTCGAACAACCGACGGGCCAAGGTGGGTGTGCGAGCCATGCTGCCAGTCAAGCACGGCCCGCGAACAGCCACGACAGTCCCCCGATTCGCGTGGTTTTGGGCACATTTGCCACCGCCCTGCGCAGGTAGACGGCGCATCGACGTGTGTTGCCGCCATGTCGCCGCGTAGGGTGCTTTGGTCGGCCTCAGCGAACATGTCGATAGAAAAGTTGGGCACAGTCATGACGACAGCAGCAGAAGCGTCGCCGCTCGAAGCGCGGATCGGCCACCACTACCAGATGGACGGCACCTACCTGGTCGGCCGCGAGAAGCTGCGCGAGTACGCCCGCGCGGTGCAGGACTACCACCCTGCGCACTGGGACGTCGCTGCCGCCAATGAGCTCGGCTACGCCGACGTCATCGCGCCGATCACCTTCACCTCGACGCCCGGCATGAAGTGCAACCGGCGGATGTTCGAGTCGATCGTCGTCGGCTACGACACCTACCTGCAGACCGAAGAGGTCTTCGAGCAGCACCGCCCGATCGTGGCGGGCGACGAACTGGTCATCGACGTCGAACTGACGTCCGTGCGCCGGACCGCGGGCCGCGACTTCATCACCGTGACCAACACCTTCACCGACACCAAGGGCGAGCGCGTCCACACGCTGCACACCACCGTCGTCGGTGTGACGGCCGAGGACATCGACGGCGACGTCAAGACGGCCGTGCAGAAGGCCATGATGCACGACATGAACATCCTGGACATCGGCTCGGAGGAGTACCGCAAGACGGTGCGCCCCGAGGGCGAGGTCCGGATCGCCACCGACGCGGCCCGCACGCCGGGCACGCCGTCGTTCGATGACGTATCCGTCGGCGACGAACTCCCCGCAAGTCACCTTCGGCTGTCGCTCGGCGACCTCGTGAACTACGCCGGCGTGGCGGGCGACGCCAACCCGATCCACTGGGACAAGGACCTGGCCCAGCTGGCCGGGCTGCCCGACGTCATCGCGCACGGCATGCTGACCATGGGCCTGGGCGCCGGATACGCGTCGACCTGGTCCGGCGACCCCGGTGCCGTGAGCCGCTACACGGTGCGGCTGTCTGCGCCCGCGGTGGTGCCGGCCACCGAAGGCTGCGACATCGAGTTCAGCGGCAAGATCAAGTCGCTGGATCCCGAGACCCGCACCGGCGTCGTCATCGTCGGGGCGAAGTCGGGCGGCAAGAAGATCTTCGGCCTCGCCACCATGGACGTCCGCTTCCGCTGATCCCGTTACTGCGGGAACAAGACGGCTGGATTGCCGGACATCGCCGACCACCGGCTGATCCGGTTGACGATCCGCCAGCCTTCGGGCCGCCGGGCCCAGGTGTCGGTGTATTCACCGTTGGTGTCGAAGGTGTCTGCCGCCAGCGGCCCGAGGCCCTGATGCCGGGCCTGTACGTAGGCCCGGGTCACCGCCGTGTCGTCGTCGCGCACCTCCACTTGGATGGAGCCGATGAGATGCTGTGTGCCGCCGCACTTTTCGAGATACCGGCGGAACGTCTCCACCAACGCGGGCAGGCCTGACTGCGGCCCTTGGTCGCCGTAATCGAAGGTGACGTCGTCGGCGAAGACCTGCGACGCGTCCGACCACCGCTTGCCGTCGACCATGCGCGCGAAGGCACCCAAGCCCGCTCGCAACTCTTCGGCGTCCACCAACCTCTGCACGGCGGCCCGCACCGCGGCGTCTGACATCCCGCTCTCCGTCCTGTCGGTGCTGCGCATCTTATGGCCGGTTGCGTGCCACAGGCACTCGCGTTTCCCACCCCGCGGACGCGCGCCCCTTGTCCACCCACACCAGCTGAGGTAACGTCGCCATTGGAATAACGTTGCTATCCCAATCACCATGGGAGGAACCATGAAGTCCGTCCGACTCCAGGACGTCGCGATGCCCAAAGCCGAACGCCAGCGAATCGATCGCCGGTACGACTTCCTGCTGAAGCTGCACGGCAAGAACGGCAAGAAGGCCCTGGCGATAGCGGAGGCCCCTCGGATCGACAACGGCTACTTCGGGCCCGAGTCGATCAGCTGGAAGGTCTACGAGAACGTCATGGTCGCCGGAATGGGCGCCCTATCCGGACTTTTCATCTCGGTACTGGACCCCGACGGGGCATACGGCGTCGGTCACCACACCACCTACTACTACGACACCATCGGCCGGATCCGGCGCAGCCTCCACTTCTTCGCCGGCGCCGTCGCGGGCGATACCGCCAACGCCGAAAAAGTGGGAGTTGACCTGTTCCGCAAGCACTCTCACATCACCGGCGAGGTTCCAGCGACCGGCGAACTGTTCCAGGCCAACCATGTCGAGACGCTCAAGTTCACCTACGTCGTGGGCTGGCCGCACCTGTGGCGCGCGTACAAGGCCTTCGGCGACCCGCATGCGACCGACGACGACGAGCGCCAGTTCTACCGCGAGCAGGTCAAGGTCTGCCAGCTGATGGGAATGCCGGCGGGCGAGCTTCCCGACACCCCCGAGAATGTCGAAGCCTGGGTGCAACGGGCCGAGCAGGAGCTCATGGCGTTCACGCGGCCGGCGCAGGAACTCACCGACTTCATGACCCATCCCCCGATGACGCCGCTGTACCCGAACCTCGTCATCGGCGTGCTGATGCGCGTCGCCATCTGGGCCGCTATCCCGCTGCTGACGCCGTATGTCCGGCAGATCTGCGGCCTCGAGGACTACCGGATGCGCCCGCGGCTGGGCGCACTGCTGGTGAAGGCGACCGTCAAGGCGCTGCAGAACCCGATCTTCGACCGGATCTTCATCCCGTACTTCGGTCCCGAGACGTGGGGCTACCTGCACAACGTGATTCGCCATGCCGACAGCACCGGCTTCGTCGAGATGACCCACGATCCCGGCCTGACGCTGCAGCACGGCAAACGCGGCACGATGTGCCCGTTCGCGCCCGCAGCTCCGGATGCGGCCGAACCATCGAATACCGTTGTGGGAGTGGGCAGATGAGCCGGGTCGACGTCATCAGCAACGAGCGGGTGTTCGACGACCGGCACCACCTGCACGAGTTTCAGGACTTCTGGCGTGACGGTCCGGTGGCGCTGGTCTTCCTGCCACAGTTCGGCAGCGCCTTCGGCCTGGCGCAGGCCAGAGCTTTGACCTCCCGCTTCGATGAGGTGGAAGCACTTGGCGCACAGGTGATCCTGATCGGAATCGGCACCTCGATCCAGGGCTTCACATTCCGGAACCGGGCCCGGTCGCGCTTTCCGGTCATGGCGACCCAGGACCACACCCTCTATCGCACAATGGGATTGGCGTCCCGGCATCGACTGTTCGACCCGATCCGGAATGCGAAGGCTTTCATCACGGCCGTCCAGGCCGGGGTCTATCCCTATCAACGCACCGGTGATCCGAGCCGGCTCGGTGGCGTGTTCGTCGTCGAACAGGGTGGGCGGCAAGTCATCTGGGACCACCGGGCCCGTTGTGCCGCCGATCTGGCGTCGGCCGATGACGTTGTCGCAGCGCTACGCACTGCCGCCACACGGCAGGTGACGACGTCCTAGTCAGGCCTGCCGTTGGCGAGCGTGTCGAACCAGAGCTTCAAGTTGGCCACCATGAGGGCGGCGCCACGCTCGGCGTCGATGGTCCCCACGGCCTGGGCCATGGCGATGCCCGAGCCGGTCGCCACGGCCACTTCAATTGCGTCGTCCATCAGCGGATGGTCCGGCGGAACGCCTTCGGGCACTGCATCTTCCAGGATGACCCGGGTGGATTCCTTGAACCGCTCGATGGCCTCCCGCGCCTTGGCGAGTTGGACGGGGTCATGGAAAGTACTGGTCGCATATTCAGCGGTGAGCACGACCAGGTTGGGTTCGGCACCGATGCGAGCCCACCAGCTGGCCAGGGCAGCGAGCCTGTCGTCGGCCGATTCGCCGGCAGCCATCAGTGGCCCGAGCAGTTGATTGAGTTCGGCCATGTACCGATTGCGGATCACCTCGAGGCACAGCGCTTCTTTGCCTTCGAAGTTGCTGTACACCGCACCGATGGTGCGGCCCGCCTCCGCCGCAATGGCCGCCAGGGACGTCGAGTGGTAACCGTTGGCGTAGAACAGCCGCTCCGCGGCGTCCAACAATTCCTGCCGGGTCTGCGCCTGGCTCTCCGCCCGAGTCAGTACCTTCCGAGCCGCCACCACGTCCTCCGCATCCTCCACCCAACGAACCTCGATACTAGCGCTATCCAGATAACGAGCCAGCTTATGGGCACTTTTTCAGCAAATCGTCGGCCTTCGGATAATATTGCAATCCCAATCTGATAGTTATTTAGGATGGACATGGCCGCTGCAGGTACCGACAATCCGCTGCTCGATGAGCTCAAGGAGCCGCGGGACGTCCTGGAGAAACTGACCCCCGAGGAATCGGCCCTGCTGCTCGGCCTACTCCGGAAGGCCCGGGTGGCCCATCAACATGGCCTCGACCGCTCGCTCGACGACGGGCTCAAGGTCCTGCCCCGGCTGATCCGCCCGGCAGCCCGCAAGATTCTGTTCGGAAAGTGATGAGCTGATGGCCGACATCCTGACCCGTGCCCAACTGTCGCTCCTCGCGGATCTGCTGCAGACCGACACCGCACGCCTGTCCAGCCTCGAGCGCCTCGGCGCCGACGATCTGAAAGCGCTCCGTGGCGCCCTGTCCGACGCACTGTTCGACGAGCAGGCCGAGGCATTCGCGCGGGTGGGCCGGCTCGCTCCGCTGGTCCCCAACGCGTTGGTGGTCACTGTCGCGCAGCGGGCGGTACCACCCGAAGTCGCGGGACGCGTCGGTGGCGCAGTGGGTCTGGCTCACAGCGATCGCGCCATCGGCGTGCTCTCCGGCTTGAAGCCGACCTACCTCGCCGATGCGGCACCGTATGTCGATCCGCGGGTGATCCCGCACTTCGCCCCGAGGCTGCCCGCCAAGCTCCTGATCCCCGCCGCGAAGGAACTGCTGCGGCGCCGCGATTACCTGACCGCGTCCCGATTCGTCGAATTCGCCACCGAGGAGCACATCGTGGCGTTCGAGAAGGCCATCGACGATGACGAAGGAATCATCCTGACCGGCGTCCTGGTGTCCGACACCGCCATCATGAACGACATCATGCGGGCGGCCGGCCCGGACCGTGCGCTGCGCATGGCCAGGACGGCGGCGCAGGGCAACTCCGACGTGCTGGCCGCGCTGCTGTCGCTGCTGAACCGGATCGACCCTGAACTCGCAAGGCCCGCAGTTGCCGAGTTGCTCGGCCACCCCGACGCCGAAAGGGTCACCTACGTCCTCGATGTCGCGGTGTCAGAGGGCGTAGTTCTTGAAACGCTTGAGGTTTCAGCCGCACTGGACGGCGACGCCCTTACCCGCCTGACGAGCTTGGAGGCCTGGCACCGCCTGATAGGTGCCGCCGATTCCTGGGCGAACGAGACTCCTGCATGACAGCATCGACGACATGGTGAATGAGCGGCTGCTCCGGCACTGCGGCGGGCAGCGTGGCACGTCGGCTGCCTGAAGGGCGTCTCGCGCGGGGCGGAAAGCTGGGTGCACTGGCCGCCAAACAAGCGGTGCGCGGTGGCCGGACCCGACTGTCGATGGTGGGCCGGTCCGAACGCGCCAAAGAGCTACTGGCGGAACGCGCCACCATCGAGATGGCCGAGAATCTCGTCACGGTGCTGGGCTCGATGAAGGGCGCCGCGATGAAGCTCGGGCAGATGTTGTCGGTGATCGAGCTCGACCTGGTCCCCGAATCGCACCGGGAGCAGTTCCGCGAAAAGCTTGCCGCACTTCGGGATCAAGCGCCGCAGGCGCCGTTCAGTGCCATGCGCGACGTCGTGGAATCCGACCTGGGACCGATGTCGTCGGTGTTCGCCGATTTCGACGAATCCCCTACGGCCGCAGCATCAATCGGTCAGGTGTACCGCGCGCGGTTGCGCGACGGCCGCGATGTCGCGGTCAAGGTGCAGTACCCGGGCGTGGACCGGGCCATCCAGGCCGACATGCGCAATCTCGCCCTGTTGATGAAGCTCTGGCGGCTGTGGCCGTCGGCGAACACCGCCATGCTCGACGAGATCACCCGGAACTTCGAAAGCGAACTGGACTACCTGCGCGAGGCCGACACCCAGCATGTGGTGGCCGAGCAGTACCGGGGACACCCGTTCATCGTCGTCCCCGACAGCGTGCGCGAGTACTGCACGCCGCGGGTGCTCGTCACCGAATACCTCGAGGCCACGGGCTTCGAGCACATGCGCACACTGCCGGCGGCCGACCGCAATCACATCGGAGAACTGGTCTATCGCTTCTACATCGGCTCGCTGTTCACCAACCACGAATTCTGCGGTGATCCGCACCCCGGCAACATCATGCTGGCCGCCGACGGACGAGTCGGCTTCGTCGACTTCGGGCTGTACAACCGCATGGATCCGGCCAACGTGGCTTTCGAGCTGGACTGCTTCCACGCCGCGATCGACGGCCGCGCCGACGATCTGTACCGTCTGATGCTGGGCCGTGGCATCGTCGACACGGAATCCGGTGTGACAGCACAGGATTGCCTGGAGTACATCTGGGCCGCGAGCGAATGGCACATGATCGACGAGGACCTCACCATCACGTCCGAGCTGGCCACCGGCGCCGTCGTCTCCGCCATCGATCCGCGGCAGACCGAGTTCGCCGGGATGAAGCGCCAGATGGTGCCACCCGAGCATGTCTTCTCCCGGCGCGCCGACTTCCTCACCTTCGGCACCTTGGGCCATCTGCAGAGCACCAACAACTGGTACCGGATCGGTCAAGAGTGGTTCTTCGGCCGGCCGCCCGCGACCGAGGTCGGACGCGAGATCGCCCGCTGGCGGTCGTCGCGCTGAAACTCAGCCTGCCAGAACACTTTCCGCAGCCATGACTTCCGCGGCGGCGCGTTCGCCCGAGCGCACCGCACCGTCGATCCAGCCGCACATGATCGCCGAACTCTCAGTACCGGCCCAGTGGATGCGGCCGCACGGGGTACGTAGCGCGTGTCCGAACTCGGTGAGCACGCCGGGCGGCGCATGACTGATCATCCCGCCGCCGGAGTAGCGCTCTGTCGTCCAATCCTGCTCGTGATAGCTCACCGGCGACGCCGCCTTCGCGCCGAACCGGTCGACGAGTTCACCGATGACCGCGGCTTTGCGCGCCGCCGGATCGAGCAGTCCGAGCTTGCGGGCGGCCGGTCCTTCGGTGATGACGCACATGATCCCGGGCGTACCCGTGTCGGTACAGGCGTCGATGGTCAAGGTGGCGGGACTGCCGGGTGCGGCCGACTGCCCACACAGCCCGTCGGACCGCCAGAACGCGGTGTCGTAGACGACCGAGATCTTGTAGACCGCGCCGCTGGGCATCCGCCGGTGCAGGAAGGCCCGGTCGACGGGAAGCATGGGCTCGTATTCGATGTGCGTGGCGATGGCCAGGGGGACGGCGACTATCACGTGCCGGGCGCGGACCGTCAGCCGCTTGGAGTGCACGGTGACGCCGTCGTCGTCCTGCGCGATGAGGTCCACCGGACGTGAAAGATGCAGTGCGTCACCGAGTTCGGCCGCCATGGGTCCGTAGACGGCGCCCATCCCGCCGCGCACCCGGGCGTCCTGCGCGCCGCCGGAGTTGGAGATGACGAAAACCGGACCGCCACCTGAGCCCATCTGGTGCAGCGCCCACAACAGCGACACCTCCGATGCCGCCGAGGTGTAGATGCCGGCCATCGCCATGTCGAGCATCTCGCGCGCCTGATGCGAATGGATATTCCGATTCAGCCACTCCCCCAGCGTGATTCGATCCCATTCGGCCGCCTTCTTCGCCTCCCAGGGAGCGTCGAACGGAATCGTCTTGCACATCTGGCCGACCTCGAGCAGTCCCGCACCGAGGTTGGCGATGGCCCACGGGCTCATGGCCCATGGGATGGTGCCCGAATAACGGTGCGTCTTGCCGTCGATGACCATCATGGCATCGCCGTCGACGTACTCCTTGTATTCGCCGACGCCATATTCGGCCATCAGCGCTTTGATGCGGTCCTGACCCGGTCCGACCCATGCCCCGCCGCGGTCGATCCAGGTACCGTCGGGCAGCACCTCGGTGTAGGTACGGCCGCCGACCCGGTCCCGCGCCTCGAGCAGCGCTACCGAATGGCCCGACTGCTTCAGCCGCACGGCAGCCGTCAGCCCCGCGAAACCCGCCCCCACAACGCAAAAATCGACATCGGCTGCCATGACCCGCACCTTTGCTTTCCAAGCGTTCGTGCTCGTGCCACATGTGGGCGTAGCTAAAAATACGCCGTTGGCCGGTCGCGTAATGCAGATCGACACACAATATGCGCATGCGTCAATAGTTCTCCAGCTTGATGCGGCGGGACCCACTATGCGATCGCCAGACCGACACAGGATCGACGAGTTTCGTGAACAGCCATCGTCCGGGCCTGAGGGCAGAAATGTCACCACCAAGACCACCGGAAGTGTCACCGATGTCCTGATGCAGAACTGTCACCGATGTCCTGAGACATAACAGTGGCGCGTGTCATACCCCTCACCTAGAATCGCAAGTATGTTCGAACACGTGGGGGTCGGGGCCAGCGGCACGCTGGTCCACGATGTCTCCGTGGTCGACTCGATGACCCATTTCTTGCGGGTGGAGAACCGGTCCGCGGCGGGCCGGTTTTTCGCGATCGCCGACCTGGTCGTACTGCGCGTCGATGACCAAGATCACCGGCAGTGGTGGGCGTGTGATGGCTGGGATGCCGCGGCCTGCGAGATCGGGGCCGCCCTGGGGATCAGCACGCGCGAAGCGTCCGGGCAGATGGCGACCGCTCTGGCGTTGCGGTTCCGGCTGCCGCGGGTGGCGGCGGTGTTCGCCGACGGCAGCGTCTCGGCGCGGACGGTGTCGTTGATCTGCTGGCGCACCCGCCTGGTCGAGGACCCCAACACTTTGGCGGTGATCGATGCTGCCCTGGCCGGAGCGTTGTGTGAGTGGGCGGGGCTGTCGCGCAAGAAGATCGAGAAGAAGATCGACGGCTGGGTGCACAAGTTCGACCCGGCCGCCGTGGTCAAGGTGCGCTCAGCCACCCGCAAACGTGGGGTCGGGGTCGGCAAACCCGACGACGAGACCGGGGTGGCCTCCATCTGGGGTGCCCTCCTGGCCACCGATGCCGAACTGTTGGATCGGGTGCTGACCGAGATGGCGCGGCAGGTGTGTGAGCATGATCCGCGCACCTTCGCCCAGCGCCGCGCCGACGCCCTGGGGGTGTTGGCGGCGCGTGGGGATCGGCTGGCTTGCCAGTGCGGGATCGCGGACTGCCCGGCGGCTGGGCCGGATGCCCGCGCCGCCGCCGTGTTCATTCATGTGTTGACCGATGCGCTGCCGGTGCCGGTGGCCGATCCGCTGCTCAGCGGGGACCCGGCCGCGCCCCACACGCCGACGCCCGCCCCGTCGCCGCCGCCGGCGAGCAAGCCCGCCCACAGCCCGGCTCCCGCACCCGAGCCAGCGCCGCGCCCCACGGCCGAGTCGGTGCCGGCGAGCAAGCCCGCCCACAGCCCGGCTCCCGTACCCGAGCCGACGCCCACCCCCACGCCGGCTCCTGCGCCCGAGTCGCGTCCCACGCCTGCGCGTGAGCCAGCGGCTGACGCGGGTCCTGCGCCCGAGCCGGCGGCCTCGCCCGTCCCGGCACCCGCTCCGGCGCCTGCTCGGCCTCCGGCGCCGGTGCGCACCCCGGTCGGGTATGTCCTCGGCGGCGGCGCGGTGCCCCCGGCGGTGCTGGCCGACCTGGTGGCCCGCGGCGCAACGGTCCGCACAGTCGCGTCGGCCACTGATCTGGGCGGGGTGCCGCGGTACCGGCCCTCCACCGCCATCGACGAATTCGTCCGCATGCGCGCGATGACGTGCATGTTCCCGGGCTGCGATCAGCCCGCCACCGCCTGCGATGTGGACCATACGATTCCCTGGCCGGCCGGGCCGACCCATCCGGGGAACCTGGGCCCCAAATGCCGCAAACATCACTTGTTGAAAACGTTCTACGGCGGGCCTGATGGCTGGCGGGACCGTCAAGAGTCTGACGGGACGATCGTGTGGACCGCACCGACGGGCCACACCTACGTCAGTGTGCCCGGGAGCCGAATCCTGTTCCCCCGCATGGTCACCGATACCCCGCTACCGCACCCGCCACCACCGGAGGGCACGGATCTGGACACCCCGGCGTCGCCGGGGCGGGGTGTCATGATGCCCCTCCGGAGTCGCACCCGCGCCCAGAACCTCGCCCAGCAGATCGCCTACGAACGCGCTCTCAACCAAGCCGACATCGACGAACGCGAGGCCGCCCGAGAAGCCTTCGCCCGTCAACGCAAAGAACGCGAGGAGCGCGAAGCCGCAGAAGCCGCCCGGGCCGCAGAGGCCGCCGCCGAGCAACAAGACATCCCACCACCGACCTACTGACACGCGAATACCCCTGAAAAAGCACAACTTTCAGGGGTATTGCGGCGCGCCCGGCAGATGAGATTCGCTCAAGATTGTGGGCTGCCTGCTAACCGCTGGGCAGTTGGTCGACGACGTTCATCGCAAGTTCCTTGGCGCACAACAATTCTGCGTCGTCAGCGAACACTTCCCGCCGTGTGTTGCCGGCATTGAGAAAGGCGTCGATCTTGAATGCATCGACCGCCGGGTTCGGTGAGCCCGCGGCCGTCAACTCAGTTTCCAGGAGCGCCAGCCAGCCCCTCTTGAGCTTCCTGACCTCGTCGGCGACCGGTCCGTCGCGCCGGCCGTATTCGGCCGATGTCGCCGCGATGAAGCATCCGCCGGGAAAAACGCCGGCACGCAGGTAGTCGACCCAGGACTCGATGAGCGCGCGCAGCCGTGGCGCGCCGGGGGCCGCCTCGTAGACCTTGGCGAGCACCGCTTCCCGGTAGATGTTGCGCGCCTCGACCACGGCCGCGACCTGAATCGCCTCCCGATTTCCGAACACCGTAAGGATGCCGCTCTTACTGACTCCGGTGGCCGCGGCCAACGTGCCCACGGTGATCGAGTCGAGTCCATGGGTGGTCGCGATCATCGCCGCTTCGCGCGCCACCTTCCGCCGTGTCGCGTCGCCGCGAACGCGTCGCCCATCGACCTGACCGCCCGTCTCCACCGGCCCATTTTATACGTCCGACTGGACGTAGATGGGCGCGATCGCTAGTGTGCAGATACACGACCGTTCGGATGTTTATTCTTCAGATTGGGGTGCCCACATGACCACGAATCCACAACCGGCGCTCGAAGACAGCATCGACATCACCGCGCCGCCGACCGCGGTGTGGTCGTTGGTCAGCGACGTGCGCCGCATGGCCGACTGGAGCCCGCAGGTTGAATCGACGCGCCTCCGCAACGGCGCCGTCGAGGTGGCCCAGGGCGTGGAATTCACCAACCTGAACACCAACGGCACGTTCCAATGGATGACGCACGGCACCGTCATGCGGTTCGACACGGGTCGCGAGATCGCGTTCCGGATCGAGGAGAACTGGGCCGTCTGGTCACTGCACCTTGAACCGTCACCGGACGGCGGCACTCGGCTGACACAGCGACGCGAGAGCCCGGACGGTAGTCCCGAACAGACGGTCCAGGTCATCGACTCCTACCTCGGCGGGCAGGCCGCCTTCACCGAATCCATGCGCGACGGGATGCGCCAGACCTTGCAGGCGATCAAAGTGGCGGCGGAGAAGTAGTCGGCTGCGTCAGCGCATATTTCCATTGCGCAGCAACAGGATAGCGCCAATCACGGCAGATTCATCCGCCAGTACAGGCCCACGAGAAAGTCCGCCAGTTCGGCCGGAGTGACCTCGAGAAGGCCGTCCGCCCAAGAGATCAGCAGTTCCGAGGCGGCACCCGACATCGCAAGTGCTTTCATGCGGGCATCGGAGGTGCTGCCGTCGAATGACGGTGCCCCGGGTGCCGACCACTTCGAGAAGTTGCCGGCGGAACGAGCAAGGATCTCGTTGCGATGAACGCCCCCGCGTCCACTGGAGCCGAGGCCTTCAACGAAGAAGATGCGGATCATCCGCCGATCCCCGGCCAACACTTCGACCGTCGTACGCAGGGCGATCGACACCCTCGCGAACGCGTCCACCGGGGCATCGACCATGGCCGCGTCCACCCGGGATTCAATCTCGTCCGCTGCCGTGCCCAGCACAGCACCGAACAGCGCGTTCAGATCCGCGAAGCTCTCGTAGAAGTACCGCTCCGTCAGTCCGGCCTCAGCGACAACGTCCTTGACCCGCACCGACCCCGAACTCGCGGAGCCGAACAGGTTCATGCCGGCTTCTATCAGCTTCCGGCGCCTTTCTGCGGTCCGCTCTTCGCCGGTGACTCCGCCGTATACGCGCCGTGCACCGGCACCGGACACCCTTGGCTCCCTTCGGTTCAGCGACATCATGCGACGCCTCAAACGTAGTGCGTGTTGGTCGCTCCGACCGAACCCACTCCGCCATGTGAGTTTCCGAGTTCATGCTGAAAGACGCGCAACACGAGGACCATGAGGGACGTGAAAGGTCAGACGCGCATATCCGGCACCGACAGATTCTGGATCAGTTCGGCTATCGGGGTGGTGTCCGGCGGCGCGGCGTGGCTGCTCCTGGACCGCTGGCCCGTCGGTCTCCTGGTCGTGGTCATCGCGACCGCAGCCACACACGTCGCCTGGACCCTCGCCGTGCACTGGCCGATGGACCCCGAACAGACCCGCGAACACGCCCGCAACGAGGACGTCAACAACGACGTCGGGAACCTCGTGCGCCTACTGATCCTGGCGGGAAGCCTGTCCGCCATCGGCATCCTGCTCAAATCCGCCGACGATGCCGACAAGGCCTCCTACGCGGGACTGTCGCTCGCCGCGATTCTGTCGACGTGGGCGCTACTGCACACCATGCACACGGCCCGCTACGCCCGCTTCTACTACAGCGGCGAACCCGGCGGAATCGACTTCAATTCCACCGTCCCGCCCCGGTATGTCGACTTCTACTACTTCTCGTTCAACCTCGGAATGACCTACCAGGTCTCCGACACCGCCGTCACCGAGTCCGACATCCGGGCAGAGGTGCTCGAGCACTGCCTCTTCAGCTACATCTACGGAACGGTGATCATCGCGTGCACCATCAACCTGGTCATCAACCTCGTGGGCTGACGTCGTAGGCGTGGTGGACGATGTCGTGCAGGTGGTAGAGCGAGATGGTCGCGATGGTGAATTCGCTGCCGTTACTGCGCAATCCACGTCGATCCCACGCATCGGCCGGCACATTGGCATACGTGGCGGCGACGATGTTCGCGGCGTCGAACAGTTCGGTCGCGACCACGGCCGGGTCCTGCGACGGGTAGTCGTCGGCGATCGCCGTTTCGTCCTGATCCCAGTTCGGAAACCGCGGATCGTCCTCCGTCAGCATCAACTGGACGCGGTGCTCGAAGATGCGGTGGACATCCCGGATGTGGCAGCCGTATTCGAGCGTCGACCACACGCCGGGCCGCGGCCGGGTTCGCACGTCAGCCGAGGCGAGGCGGTGCACCCAGTCGGCGGCGTCGTCGCGAATCCGGTCGGCGACGTCCGCGGGCCGGACAGCTGACGCGTCGAACCCGCAGTCCGGGCACGCGCGCGACAGCACCCACGTCCAGTCCTTGGTATCGGGTTCGATCGGGTCCGGAGTCGTCACCGGACCAGTCTGGCACTCACCTCGGTGCGGTGATTCGGATCGGTACCCCGATCGGGTCGGGATAGCCTCAACGCACTCATCGAGCGAAGGGAATGGTCCGACGACGACGTCCACAGCAGTTGAACCGTTCATCGACGGGTTCGTGTACGGCGAGGGGCCTCGGTGGCACGACGGCCGCCTCTGGTTCAGCGACGGGCCGGCCGGGCGGGTGTACTCGGTCGGCGAAACCGGTGACCTCACCGTGGCGGCCGAAGTCCCCCGCGCCTCCGGGCTCGGCTGGCTTGCCGACGGCACCCTCGTGGTGTCGACGCTGTTCGAAGCCACGATTCAGCACGTCGACGGCCAGGGCAACACCACCGCGACGTTCGACCTCAGCGGCCTGGCCTGGTCCACCAACGACCTCGTCGTGACTCCGGACGGGCGCGGATACGTCGACCTCTACAAGCAGACCAACAACGCGCTGGTCGGGGAGATCGGTCTCGTCGATCCCACCGGGACGGTCCGCATCGTCGCGACCGGTCTCGCCGTCCCCAACGGCCTCGGCTTCCTGCCCGACGGGTCGACCCTCGTTGTCAGCGAGACGAACGGCTCACGCCTGCTTGCCTTTTCGACCGAGCCCGACGGCAGCCTCGGCGCGCCCACCGTGTTCGCCGACCTGGGTCCGGGGCGCCACCCGGACGGCCTCTGCATCGACGCCGAGGGCGGCGTGTGGGTCGGTTGCTATGACTCCGGCGAATTCCTCCGCGTCGTTGCCGGCGGCACCGTGACCGATCGCATCACCATCGACGGCGGATGGGCGGTCGCGCCCGCGCTGGGCGGAGCCGACGGCCGCACGCTGTACCTCGTGGTCGACGACACCACCCACGAGGGACTGATGCGCGGCGAATCGGCGGGACGGATTATGCAGACCCGCGTCGACGTCCCCGCCGCTCCCACGTAACAGCGTCTCCGCACCGGCCCGCGATCACACCGAATGGAAGGCAGCACCCCGATGGCTCCGAGCACCCGTCCCGCGCAGGGATCGCAGGGCGCCGTCTCCGCGGCCGACGCCCCGATGCACCGCGAGCTGAAGAACCGGCACCTGCAGATGATCTCGCTGGGCTCGGCGATCGGGACCGGGCTGTTCCTGATCTCCGGCACGTCGGTCCAGGCCGCGGGACCCATCGTGCTCGTCGGCTATGCGATCGCCGGCATCGTTCTGTACGGGGTCATGCGGATGCTCGGCGAGATGGCCGTGGCCCATCCCGTCGCAGGGTCGTGGTCGGCATACGCGCGTGAATACCTCGGTAAGCCAGCGGGATTCATCGCCGGTTGGAACTGGTGGTACGTCTGCGTCGTCGTCTGCATGGTGGAGCTGACGGCGGCCTCGGAGTTCATGGCCTTCTGGTTCCCGGACATGCCGCACTGGATTACCACCGCCGTCTGTCTGGTGCTGATCACCGGCGCGAACATGATCAACGTCAAGGCCTTCGGCGAGTTCGAGTTCTACTTCACGCTGATCAAGGTGACGGCCGTCATCGCGATGATCGTGCTCGGCATCGCCATTATCTTCGGCGCGGGCGACTACAACGTGCACGGCCTGCAAAACCTCTGGGCGCACGGCGGTTTCGCGCCGAAGGGGCTCGGCGCCTTCATGATCTCGCTGGTCGCGATCACCTTCTCGTTCGGCGGTATTGAGTCGCTGGGCACCGCTGCCGGCGAGGTCGAGGAGCCCGCCCGCAACATCCCCCGCGCCATCAACCAGGTGCTGCTGCGCATCCTGGTCTTCTACGTCGGCGCCATCGGCGTCATGCTGATCATCTGGCCGTGGGACCAGGTGGGCACCGAGGGCAGCCCGTTCGTGCTGATGCTCGTCGGCCTCGGAATCGGCGGCGCCGCAACGCTGCTCAATGTCGTCGTGCTGACCGCCGCGTTGTCGGTGGCCAACGTCATGACCTACAGCAACGCGCGTGTCCTGTATGACCTCGCCGCCAGCGGCCAAGCCCCCCGGTTCCTCGCGCACACCAACGCCCAGGGCGTGCCCGTTCGTGCGCTCCTGCTCAACTCCGGATTCGTGGCCGTGGCAGTGCTTCTGAATGTGCTGCTCCCGGGCAAGGCGCTGGTGGTCCTCATTCCCGTCGTGGTCGGCGCCGAGCTGATCACCTGGAGCATCATTGCGCTCAGCCACCTGCGCTTCCGGGCGCGTGAAGGCGCGGGCGTCTTCAAGACACCGCTGTCGCCGATCACGAACTACCTGTGTCTCGGGTACTTCGCACTGATCTACATCCTGATGACGCAGGATCCGGCATCCCACGCCGGTGCGATCGCGCTACCTCTGTGGTTCTGCGGTCTGCTCATCGTCGGGTTCGTCCTGGGCAGAGTCAGGCGCTAACGTCGAACCGGTGAAGGTGTCTCGCGTCGCACGGGTTTCGGCCGTCGTGCTGGCCGTCGCGGCGTGTGGGCAGCCAGGGCCGCCGGCCGTCACTTCACCGACTGCCTCACCCACTGCCTCTCCGGCGGCCGCCGCGGTGCCCAGCACCGTCCCGATCCCCACCGTCGTCCCGGCCGGCCCGTTCGCCGCCGTGTCCCGTCTGGTGAACGACGCCATTGCGGCACATCGCTTGCCCGGCGCGGTGATTCAGGTCGGGCACGCCGGGAAGGTCGTCTTCCGGCAGGCCTACGGTGCGCGCCGGCTCGGTGACGAACCCGCGCTGGACGGGTCGTCGTCGCCCGCCGAGCCGATGACCGACGACACCATCTTCGATCTCGCGTCGTTGTCGAAGAGCATCGCGACGACCGTGGCTGTCCTGCAGCTGTACGAAAAAGGGCTGGTGCAGGTCGACGAACCCGTCCAGACATATTTCCCGGAATTCAACGCCACCAACGATCCGCGGCGCGCCCAGGTCACCGTGCGCATGATGCTGACGCACACGTCCGGTACCGGCGGAGACCTCAGCCACCAGGGTCCATGGGGGCTGACAAGCGCCGACAAGGCGGAGGGCATTCGTCGGGCGCTCACCGCGCCTCTGGAGTTCGGTCCCGGCGAGGGGTTCCACTACTCCGACCTGAACTTCATCATCCTCGGCGCGCTGATCGAGAAGATCACCGGCGAGTCCCTCGACAACTACGTGCAGGACAACGTCTTTGCGCCGTTGGGGCTTGCCGATACGCGGTATCTCCCTGCGACCAAAGCCTGCGGTCCGCACCAAGTGCGCGGTACGGCAATCGTTTTCGAAGGCGTGCCGTCAGAACCCTGCCCGCCGGGGACGTGGAGCACAGCGCTGTTGGCGCGCGTTGCACCGACCGCCCACGACGACGACACCCCCGGCATCAACCCCGACTTCGACCACCTCATCCGCGGCACCGTGCATGACCCGACGGCCCGACGCATGGGCGGCACCGGAGGGAGCGCCGGAGTGTTCTCGACGGCCGACGACCTGGGCCGCTACGCGCAGGCGCTGCTCGACCGCCTCGCGGGACGCCCGAGTCCGTTCCCGCTGCAGCAGTCGACCGCCGAATTGATGGCGACCCCGCAGCAGCCCGGGCACAACGCCGGGCAGGTGCCCGCCGCGGCCAGGGCCTCTCGCTACGCCGCCGAAAACCACCCCAACACAACGGATCCCCTCCTCGCGCCGAACTATCCGGCCATCGCGGGGCAGGAACTGCGCAGCTTCGGTTGGGATATCGACACCGAGCATTCGCGGCCACGCGGCATGGTGTTCCCCGTCGGCAGCTTCGGGCACACCGGCTTCACCGGGGTCACCCTCTGGATCGATCCCGGATCGGACACCTACGTGGTGGTGCTGGCGAACGTGATCCATCAACGGGGCGGGCCACCGATCGCTCGGCTGAGCGGCGATATCGCCACAGAGGCAGGACGGGCCCTACGACTGTACGGAAACTGACGGTCTGCGTTGACTGCGAACTGAGGTCGCAAAAGGTCGAGTGGCTGAGTGCGTTGATTCGCAATCAACGTAGATTGCATGCGATTTCACGCAGATCAGCGAGCGGCTGATCACCGGGCGCCTGTTGGGGGCGAGCACCACGAGGTCGTCGATGACCTGCCGGAGGCGCTCGTGATCCTCATGAAGGACATACGCCTCGAGCCAGGTATCACACAGTTGCACCAGCTCGGCCTTGACCGGAATCCGCTTGACGGCAATCAGTTTCAGCAGAATGCGGATAGAGGTGAACGAGTCGCCCGCACCGACGCTGATGAAGACGTGGTTGCGCTCACGGGCGTCCAGTTCGGGTTTGGCGACGTCGATGAGCGACCAGGCCAGGTTGGTTTCCTGTACGTGTTGCATGGCCGAGTCACTGCGGAGCAGCCAGCCGGAGCTGAACGAGTTCCCATGGACAGACCATCCGCGGGGTGCCCATCACGGTGGTGATGGCGACGAGGACAGAGCCGACGTCGGTGACGGTGCCGACGTGGGGCCCGTTGCGAACCAGGTCGCCGATATTGAATTGCCTCGCAGGACTGTTCGATTCGTTGATGTCCATTGTCATCCGCCTCCGGGGTGCGGGTTGGTCCCAGCGTGGTTTACAGCTGACGTTTTTAGTTATTTGTCAGAATGCGCGCGGGGGCGGCCCCAAGTCAAGGTCAAAGCGATGTTGTCGGAAACCCGCTACCCGCTGAATGGACAAGTGTCAAGGAGCGTCAGTTGTGGTCGGTAACATCAGGCGCATGCCCAAGGGAGCCCGCCAGCCGTCAGGGGAAACGGCGAAACCGGACGACGCGCGTGATCGGATCCTTACTGCCGCCGAGAGCTGCATCACCCGGTACGGCCTTCGCAAGACCACGATGGAGGACATCGCCTCCGAGGTCGGCCTGTCCCGGCCAAGCGTCTACCGCTATTTCAGCGACCGCGACGATCTGATCATCGAGCTGATGCTCCTGCGGTCCCGGGCCATTCGCGACCGCGCACATAAACTCATGGCCCGGAAGACCACCCTCGCAGACCAGATCGTCGAGGGGCTCCTCTACGCCGCCGACCAGGCTCGGGTCGACCCCGTGATGCGCTACCTCATCGACGCCGAGGCGACGAGCCTGAGTCAGCGGCTGCTCATTTCCCGCACAACAGAGACCATCGCCTCCGAGTTCTGGGACCCGTTCCTCGACCCCGCCTACGTCAACGGCACGTTGTCACGACAGATCAGTCGGCCGGATGTCTATCTCTGGCTGTCCAGTGTCGGACTGATGTTGATGCGCGGGCTCAACGAGACCAACGACCCCAATCGGTACCGGTCCATCCTGCGAAACTTCGTCGCCCCGGCCTTCGCCGCGGCCAAAGGCTGATCCGCCGGCGGCCGTCAGGCGAAGCGGCCCAGCAAGTCGATCGGAACGATGCGCACCGGGAAGGGGTGTGCGGCGTCGTGGGCTTCGCTGCCCGTAACGGACGCGGTTTCGGCGTAACTGCCGTCGCGGAGTTCGAAGACAGTCAGCCGTACCTGGTCCGGGTCAATGACCCAGTAGCTCTGCACACCGAGCCGTTCGTACGCAGCCTTCTTGGTGTTGAGGTCATTGAGCGCAGTGCTGGGCGACAGCACCTCGACGGCAAGCACCGGTGGTTTCGGCAGGTCCTTTTCGGTGAAGTCTTCGAAGCGGCCAACCAGGACGTCGGGTTGGAGTTCGATTTCATCGCCATGGTGGACCGCGTATGGCGCGGCTAGCACCACGAACTCGTCAGGGCATGCTGTGTCAAGCAGTCCACCTAGCTTGATCACCATCGTTTGGTGTCGGGTGCCGGGTGCCGGGCTCACGATGAGCACCCCGTCGATGAGTTCGTAGCGGCGGCCGTCATCGGGCATCCCTTCCAGATCACGCACCGTCAGCGGGCCTGATCCGGATACGGGGAATCCTCCGGTTGTGGCTGTCACAGCTCCCATGGTGCACCTCCTTGTCGGTTGTTGCCCACAGATCAGCACACGGCACCGACAGAACCGCGGCGGTCTCGCGCGTCATGGGCGTTCGTTCAGTACGCTGCCGCCTGTGCCCGGTAGGCCATACCTGACGATCGACCTCGCGACGGTGCGCAGGAACGTCGCTGCGTTGCGCGTGGCACTGCCCGCCGCCGAAATTCGGTACGCCGTGAAGGCCAACCCGGCGGAGCCCGTCCTGCGGCTGCTGTCAGAGCTCGACTGCACCTTTGACGTCGCGTCCGTCGGCGAGATCGACCTGTGCGCCGCAACCGGTATCGACGGCGCGCTGATGACGTTCGGGAATCCGCTCAAGAAGCCCGCGGAGGTGGCCTACGCGCTTGCGCGTGGCGTCCGGCGGTTCACCTTCGACACCGCGGCCGGGCTGGAAGCGATCGCCGAGAACGCGCCGGGGTCGAGCGTCGAATGCCGCATCGCGCCGACGTTCCCGTCGTCGGTGACGCCGTTCGGGCACAAGTTCGGGTGTGCCCCCGACGAGGCGGTTGACCTGCTGACCCGGGCGTCAGAGCTCGGTGTGCACGCAGACGGCGTGGCCTTCCACGTCGGGTCGCAGCAGTTGGACCCGGGCGCGTGGGAGATCGGCATCCGTTGCGCGCGTGAGATTTTCAATTCGGTTCCGGGACTGTCGACGCTGAACCTCGGCGGCGGCATCCCGATTTCCTACGATGCGCAGGTGCCCGGTGTCGGGATCGTCGGCGAGGCCATCGCCGGTGCGCTCGGACGTCACTTCCCGGTCCTCCCCCACGTCGTCATCGAGCCAGGACGCGCGATCGTCGGCTCAGCGGGCACGCTGTTCTGCGAAGTGGTGTCGGTACGGACCGGGACCGACGGGCGCCGCTGGGTGTACCTGGATATCGGCCGCTACGGCGGACTGGCCGAAACCGAGAACGAGTACATCCGCTACCGCCTGCGCACCCGCCGCGACGGCGACCCGGTGGCGGAGGCCGTCATCGCGGGTCCGACATGCGACGGTGATGATGTGCTGTACCGGCAGTATCCGCTGCCCGTAACGCTTTCGCCGGGCGATCTGGTCGAGATCCACTCGGCCGGCGCCTACACGACGAGTTACTCGTCGTCGTTCAATGGATTTGAGCCGCTGGCAACGCAATTCGTGGAGGTCAATGATGCAGTCACAACCGGGTAGCAGCTTCGCGGGCTGTCACGTGCTGGCCGAGTTCACCGGTGTCGATCGCGAACTGGCCAACGATCGGGTACGGCTGCGCCACCTACTCCGCAGCTCGGTCGAGCAGGCCGGCGCCACCGTGTGCGACATGGTGGACAAGCGCTTCGAGCCGCACGGCGTCACGGTGTTGGCGCTGCTCGCGGAGTCGCACGCGTCGATCCACAGTTACCCGGAGCGCGGCGCGATGTTCGTCGATGTCTTCACCTGCGGCGAGACCGCCGACGCCGAAGAAGCCGTCCGGCTGCTGCGGCAGGCCGTCGGCGCCGCGGATGCCCACGTCCACACCGTGTTTCGCGGTGCGGGCAAGCAGATCGTCGAACCGATGGCGCCCGGCATCACCCGCAACTGGGAGCTGACCGAGGTGCTCTGCGACATCCACACCGAGTTCCAGCATCTGGTGATCGGCCGTACCGCACAGGGCATTTCGTTGTTCAGCGACTCGGACCGGCAGAGCACCGAGTTCAGCCAGCTGGTCTACCACGAGGCCCTGATGGTGCCGGCGATGCTGCTGGCCCCGACCATCGAGCGGGTGCTGATCATCGGCTCCGGCGAGGGCGTGGCGAGCCAGATGGCCGTCGAGGCCGGCGCCACCCACGTCGATCACATCGACATCGACCGCGAGGCCGTCCGGTTGTGCGCCGAACACCTGCCCTACGGCTACACGCCCGATGAGTTGGCCAGGGCGGAAGCCGGACTCGGCCCTGTGACGGTGCACTACACCGACGGGTACGAGTTCGTCGCCACCCACACCGGTCCCCGCTATGACGTCGTCGTCATCGACCTGCCCGACGAACGGTCCGAGCCCGCGCAGCACAACCGCCTCTATGGCGCGGACTTCATGAAACTGTGCAAGGACATCGGCGCCGTCGTCGTCGGCCAAGCGGGGTGCCCCACGCTCTGGCGCAACGAGACCCTCATCCGGTCGTGGGAACGATTCGGCGAAACCTTCAGCACCGTCGTCTATTTCGGCAGCGACGAACACGAGTGGGCGTTCCTGTCAGGCACCGCCGAGGTGCTCGAGGATCCGCTCGCGACGATGACGGCACGCCTGCAGACGCTGCCGTACCGATGCCAGACCATCGACGCGCAATCGCTCGCGGCCGCTGTCACGCCGCCGATCTCACTGCGGACCGACGCTACCGCTTGACGGCAGTGACCAGCAGGTACTCAGCCTGATACTCGGTGCGACCGGTGTCAGCCGACTGATTGGCCACCGTCAGGAACTGTTCGAAGTCGTTGTCCAGCTGCTCAATCCGTTCCGGTTGACCAGCGTTGAAGTTGTAGACGGCGATGGTCGGCCCGTAGTTGGACTTCCAGTACTCGCGGAATTCGACCGGCGTCGGGCAGTGGGCCATGGTGACCGTCTGACGCCGGAACGTCAGCTCGGTCACCTTGTCCCCGAACAGCTCTCGTACGTGGTCGGCGTCGCCCCACAGCGGCGCCGGGGCCGCACCAGGCGGCAACGGCGGTGCATACGGTTTCATGGTCGCGAACAACTGGCCGATGAAACCCGTTGGCGTCCAGTTGATCATGCCGATGGTGCCGCCCGGGCGGCACACCCGGACCAGTTCGTCGGCGGTGACCTGATGATGCGGCGCGAACATGGCGCCGACACAGGACATCACCGCATCGAAACTGTTGTCCGCGTACGGCAATGCCTCGGCGTCGGCCGTCTCCCATTGCAGTTCGACGCCCCGCTGCGCGGCGATGGCGCGACCGGCGTCGAACAGCTCGGGCGTGAGGTCGCTGGCCGTGACCGTGGCGCCGGCCTCCGCGGCAGGTATCGCCGCGTTGCCCGACCCCGCCGCGACATCGAGCACGCGGTCGCGGGGCCGGATTCCGCAGGCACGCACCAGCTCCGGTCCGAGCGACGAGATGAGGTCGGCAGCGACGGCCGCGTAGTTTCCGGAGGCCCACAGCGCGCGGTGTTTGGCTTTGAGGGCCGCGTCGGCATCAACTTCGGTCATGGCTTTTCCTCCGGGGCGTTGGCTACGTCGACAACCGTACGAATGCGCTTCGGACCTTTGCTGAGGATAGCTTCCAGAAACTCTTCCCGCCGTATATCGAACGGAAGATCGTCACGGTCCTATTCGCCAGACGGCGACTTGTCCGCCCCCAGCGCCACAGCAATTTGCAGCACCACCCCGGGATCGTCGAGGCGGTCGCCATACAGTTCGCGGAGCTGAGTCATCCGGTAACGCACTGTTTGCGGGTGCACGAACAACGATTCGGCCACGGCGTCGCGGCGCCCGAGGTGCAACACCCATGCCCGCAACGTCTCCGCGAGTCGTTCCGCGGCACTTGGACGTAATTCGGCCATGGGCGCCAGGACCCGCCGACGCAGATCGTCGGCGGCATCCTGGTCGGCGCTGAGCACGAGGTCGACCAGGTGGTCTTCGGTATCGACAACGGTCGGTTCGTCGGCCACCAACGCGCGCATCCGGATTGCGCGCAGGTACGACGCGCTGACGGACGACCACTCGCGTACCGGTCCGACGATCGCCCGCCTACCTGCCAACGTGTCGAGAATCCGCCGTCGTTGGCGGCCCTCGGCATCGGGTACCAGCACGACGGCCAGCGATTCACCGGCGTCCACCTCGGGCGTGTCAAGGCTTGCCTGGAGTACTTCCTGAGTGAAAAGTGCTGTCAGCCTACGGATTTCAGACTCGGGCAGCAGCACGGCGCTCAGGGTCGTCGGCGGCTTCCAGTTGGCCTGCTCGGCGCTGGCGAGCAACTGATTCAAGGGTGCGCCCGCCAACAGTTCCACGGCGAGTCGGTCCAGGTGGCGTTGCCGCACCCGGCCGGCGGCCGCGAGTTCATCGGCGTGACCCGCGACGCTCGCCGCCGACAGCTCATCGATGAACGCGAACACCATTTCGGCGAACCTCGCCGTCGTGGCCGCAGAGAGGCCAGCCGCGACCGCGGTTTCGGAAAGCTCCCGCCATGCCACCCGAGCACCGACCCGATAGGCCGAGAGCAGGGCATCGATCGAACGGCCCGTGCGGGCCTCTCCCCGGCCCAGGTCGTAGGCGCCATCGAGGGCCGGAGACAGCCGCGGCCCCGGGTCGGTGCCCTGCGAGCGGGTGGTCAGACGCAGGAACACTCCCAGCGCCAACTGGACCGCGCTCTCGATGGTCTGCCCCATGGGGCCGCTGAACGCGTCGGTGTAGCTCGGCACCTCGGCCGTGACCGCCGCGACGGTCCGTTCGGCCATCTGCGGCAACACACCTTCCAGGGCCTGGACCATCTCCTCGTCGAGGTCCAGACCGCTGAATCGGGCAGCAGGATCGCTCACAACTGTTCTTTCCGAACAAAATCCTGCGGATTTCTCACCTCTTCAGCATAGGACTTTGTACCAGCGGTTCATGGACCCTAGAAACATGACGACGACAACAGTTCGCCCCAAGGCCGCGGGATTGCGCCGTCGCGTGCTGGAGCTGGCCGAGCGGATCACCACGCCGCTGCTGCCCGGCGACTACCTCGACCTCGTCGCACCCCTGCGGTCCGGCGCTCCCCTGCGCGGACGGATCACCGCCGTACACCCCGAGACGCGCGATTGCGTCACCGTGATGATCAAGCCGGGTAGCGGCTGGCAGTCACACATCCCGGGCCAGTACGTCCGCATCGGCATCGACGTCGACGGCGTCCGGCAGTGGCGCACCTACTCGCTGACCTCGCACACCGACCGCCCCGACGGGCACATCGCGATCACCGTCAAAGCCATCACGGACGGCACGGTCAGCAACCATCTGGTGCACCGGGCCACCGTCGGCACGCTGGTCCAGCTCGATCAGGCCGCCGGCGACTTCGTCCTTCCCGCCCCGGCACCGGACAAGCTGCTGTTCGTCGCCGCCGGCAGCGGCATCACGCCGATCATGGGCATCTTGCGCAACCTCGCCGACGGGACGGGCATCGACACCGTCGTCGTCCACTGCGCGCCGACACCCGACGACATGATCTTCGCCGGCGAGCTGCGCCAACTCGCCGCGCAGGGCCGGATCCGGCTGATCGAGGTCCACACCGCCACCGACGGCCGGCTCGACATGACGCGCCTGCACGAACTGGTCGGTGACCTCACCGCGCGGCACACCTGGGCATGCGGACCCGCCGGACTACTCGACGCGCTGCACGAGCACTGGACCGAGCACGGTGTCGCCGACCAGTTGCACACCGAGCGCTTCCGCGCCGAGATCCTCACCACCGGCGACGGTGGCACCGTGACGTTCACCCGGAGCGGCACGACCACCGAGGCCGCCGGTGATCAGACACTGCTCGACACCGGCGAGGCCGCCGGTGTCCTGATGCCCTCGGGCTGCCGCATGGGCGTGTGCTTCGGCTGCGTCGTCCCCCTGCGCCGGGGAACCGTGCGCGACGTCCGCACCGGCGACGTCACCACCGCGGCCGAAGGCGACGGGGTCGCCATCCAAACGTGCATCAGCGCAGCCGCGGGCGCCTGTGCCCTAGACATATGAGGCATCTAACCAATCTGCCCTTGACTCAAGGAGTTACGCCATGACCGCCATGCAACGCAAACTCAAGAACCCCGTAGCGCACCTCTCCGAGGCCGACATCGAGAACATCGGCATCGAACTCGACGCGATCCGCGCCGAGGTGATCGCCAGCCGTGGCGAGCGCGACGCGGCATACATTCGCAAAGTCATTGCCGGCCAACGCAAGCTCGAGCTGGCCAGCCGCGCCGTGCTGCTGTTCTCGCTCTTCCCGCCGGCGTGGCTCGTCGGCACCGCAGGACTGGCCGTGTCGAAGATCGTCGACAACATGGAAATCGGCCACAACGTGATGCACGGCCAGTGGGACTGGATGCGCGACCCGAAAATCCACTCCACAACATGGGAATGGGACAGCGCTTCACCCGCTGACATGTGGAAGCACTCTCACAACGAGCTGCACCACACCTACACCAACGTGCTCGGCAAGGACCAGGACCTGGGCTACGGCATCATGCGGGTCGACGAGGACCAGCGGTGGACTCCGTTCTATCTGATGCAGCCGCTGACAAACTTCATCAACGCCTGCTTCTTCCAATACGGCATCGCCGCATACGATTTGCAGATCGGCCGCTACCTCAAGGGCAAGACCGACAAGGAAGAGTTCCGCCGCCAGGGCAAGAAGGTGCTCGCCAAGACCGGCCGGCAGGCGCTGAAAGACTATGTCCTGCACCCACTTCTGTCGGGACCCTCGGCGCTCACCACGCTCACGGCGAATCTGACCGCCAACCTGATCCGCAATCTGTGGACCCACTCGGTGATCATGTGCGGGCACTTCCCGGAAGGCGTTGAAACCTACGAGAAGACGTCGATCGACGGCGAGACCCGCGGCCAGTGGTACCTGCGGCAGATGCTCGGCTCGGCCAACATCTCCGGCGGACGCTGGATGCATTTCATGACCGGCAACCTGTCCTTCCAGATCGAGCACCACCTGTTCCCGGATCTGCCCAGTAACCGCTATCAGGAGATTGCGCCGAAGGTCGCTGAACTCTTCGAGCGCTACGGGCTGACCTATGTCAGTGGCCCGCTGCCGAAACAGGTTGCGTCCGCATGGATGAAGGTCTTCCGGCTCTCCCTGCCCAACCGATTCGCGACGAAGCGCCTGCCGCGCCTCCGGCGGGGACGGGCACCGAAACCTGCGCCCGAGTTGTCGGTGGCGGCTGCATAGCCGGCTACCCGCTCGTCGCAGGTCACGATCTGAAATCGACCGGCGTCGGCAACAACTTTCACTTCTGTCGCATTGTTAACATCGCGAGATGCAGGACTACCCGGAGACCACAGGCCTTCGGCGCCCGTTCTCGCGGCGTGACGCGCTGCGCTACGTCGGCGCCGCGTCAGCGCTGGCCGGGCTCGGTGCGGCAGCCGCAGGTGCCGGCATTCCCATGGCGTCGGCCGCCGCACCCACATTGATCGATTTCGCCATGAAGCAGATTCCGGCGCAGGACATCCGGGCCGCCGGCCACGCCGGCGTCGTCAACTACGTCTCGACCTCGCGTCCGGGCTCGAGCATGGGCGCCAAGCCGATCACCCTGCCCTACGCCCGCTCGCTGGCCGCGGCCGGGCTGGCGATCGTCAGCAACTACCAGTACGGCAAGCCCGGTGGGACGGCGCCGTCGGACTTCACGCGCGGATACGCCGGCGGCGTCGCCGATGCCCGCACCGCCTGGCAGCTGCACAGCGCCGCGGGTGGCGGCCAGAGCGCGCCGATCTTCTTCTCCGTCGACGACGACATCAACCGCGAAACATGGAACAACGTTGCGCTGCCCTGGTTCCGGGGCATCAACTCGGTGCTCGGCGCGCAGCGCACCGGCGTGTACGGCGGCATCAACACCTGTCAGTGGGCGGCGGCCGACGGCGTCATCGGGCGCTCGACCACACCCGGCCGGGTGTGGGCCTGGCAGACCCGGTCGTGGTCCGGCGGCAAGATCTACCCGGGTGCCGTGATGTACCAACGCATCGTGAGCACCGCATCGAATCCCGGCCCCGTCGTCGGCGGGCTGGAAGTCGATGTCAGCGACGCGCTGGCCTCCGACGTCGGGCAGTGGAACTTGCATCCGTGAGGATGCCGGCGTGACCTCGGCGTTCGCGATCCACAGCTGGCGCGACATCGGCTTGATCGTCGGCGGCGTGCTGGTGATCATGATCGGCTCGCTGGTGATCACGCCCCTGCTGGTGCGCCGCGGACTCAAGACGCCGGCCGGGCTACGGCTGCTCAACCGGATCAGCGTCCGGGCGGTCCAGCTGGTGAAGCGGCCGATCACCATCATGGTGCTTGATGAGGTCATCGACGTCATCAAGACGGGCCACTACACCCGCAACATCTCCAACGCCATCGAAGAAAACCACGACGAACTGAAAGCTCTTGCGGCCGAAAAGATCCGCAGCGACTCGGGCATACCCGTCATCAGCCGAATCCCCGGGTACGACAAGGTCGTCGGCCAGGCGAGCGAATCCGTCATGCACGTCCTGATCGCGATGCTCGCCGACCCCCGGATGGACGAGTTCGTCTCCGACCTGCTGCGCAACAACCTCGAGCAGATTCAGAGCGCGGTCCGCCGCCGCGAACACGAGCGCGCTGCTTCGTTCCGCCAGGCCGGCACGCCCGCCGCGGCAGTGGTCTCCGACGCAGCCACGTCGTGACGTCGGCAGGTCTACAGCTCGGTGACGCGCCCGCCGTCCACCAGCCACGAACGATCCAACCGGACGTTCTCCAACATGCGGCGATCATGGGTCACCAACAGCAGTGCGCCGTCATAGGTCTCGAGCGCCTGCTCGAGTTGCTCGATGGCCGGCAGGTCGAGGTGGTTGGTCGGCTCATCGAGAACCAACACATTCGTCCCGCGCGCCTGCAGCAGCGCCAGCCCGGCGCGGGTGCGCTCGCCGGGCGACAGCTCGTCGACCGTGCGTTCCACGTGGTCCGCACGTAGCCCGAACTTCGCGAGCAGAGTCCGCACATCTGCGGTTGTCCATGACGGCACATGGTGCTCGAAGCGGTCGACGAGTCGACTGGCACCGGTGAAATCCGCACGCGCCTGGTCGATTTCACCGATGGCCACATTGGCGCCCAAACTGGCCCGACCCTCGTCGGGCTGCTGCCGACCGAGCAACAGGCGCAGCAGGGTGGATTTCCCCGCCCCGTTGGGGCCAGTGATGCCGATCCGCTCTCCGGCGTCGACCTGTAGCGACACCGGTCCCAGCACGAAATCACCTTGCCGCACAATGGCATTGTCGAGCGTCGCGACAACCGAACTGGACCGCGGCGCCGCCCCGATGGTGAACTGGAGCGTCCACTCCTTACGCGGCTCCTCGACTTCCTCGAGGCGGGCGATGCGGCTCTCCATCTGCCGGACCTTCTGCGCCTGTTTCTCACTGGACTCGGTTTGTGCGCTGCGCCGGTTCTTGTCGTTGTCGGGTGCTTTGCGCATCGCGTTGCGCACACCCTGACTCGACCACTCCCGCTGCGTGCGGGCACGCGCGACCAGATCGGCCTTCTTCTCGGCGAATTCGTCGTACTGCTCCCGACGGTGCCGACGAGCGACCTCACGCTCTTCCAGATAGCTCTCGTAGCCGCCGCCGTAGACGGTGGTCCGGTTCTGCGCCAGATCGAGTTCGAGAACGCGGGTTACGGTGCGGGCCAGGAACTCTCGATCATGGCTGACCAGGACGACGCCGCCGCGCAGGTTTCCGACGATTTCTTCGAGCCGGGCAAGTCCGTCAAGATCGAGGTCGTTGGTCGGCTCATCGAGCAGGACGATGTCGAATCGGGACAGCATCAGTGCCGCCAGCCCCACCCGCGCGGCCTGGCCACCCGACAAGGCGGTCATCAGAGTCGATTCCGGCCGCACTGCGTCGGAGTCGAGCCCCAGATCGGCCAGCACCGCCGGCACCCGCTCGTCGAGGTCCGCCGCGCCGGTCGCGAGCCAATGATCCAGCGCAGTGGCATAGGCGTCGGCGTCCGCCGCCGGATCTGCCAGGGCCTCAGCCGCGGCGTCCATGGCCTGTGTCGCCGCAGCACATCCCGTGCGGCGCGCGACGTACGCGGCGACCGTCTCCCCCGGCACCCGCTCGTGCTCCTGCGGCAGCCAGCCGACGAATGCGTCGGCCGGCGCGAGACTGACCACCCCATCGAGCGGTGCGAGTTCGCCCGCCAGGATCCGCAACAGCGTGCTCTTACCGGCACCGTTGGAGCCGACCACACCGATCACATCGCCGGGCGCCACCGTCACGTCGAGCCGTTCGAACAGCGTGCGGTGGGCGAATCCGCCGGCCAGATTGGTCGTGACGAGCGTCGCGGTCATGCCCCAATCGTCGCACCTACCCGCGGACGGCTACTCCGGCGGAGTGTTGTCGCCGGCGGCGTCCCGCAGGGCGGCGTTGGCGTCTTCGAGGTCCAGGATCCGGCCGACGCCGGCGATGTTCACCCCGGCGGCGAGCAAGGTGACGATGCGTTCGATGCGCGTGAGGTCGTCGGCGCTGTAGCGGCGGGTGCCGCCGTCGGTGCGGGCCGGCGTCAGCAGGCCGCGGCGCTCCCACGTCCGCAGCGATTGCGTTGGTGCGCCCGATAATTCAGCGGCGACCGTGATGCCGTACACCCCGTGACCGGAGGCGGGAATCCTGCTGGTGACCCCCAGGTCGCGTGGGTCGGAACCCCTGTTCGTGGTGCTCACAAATTTTCCTGCTCTTGGTGCTTGCATCTAATCTCTGTCTGGTGCTATATAAAAATCTATACCAGTTGGAACAGATAACCAACCGGTAGACGCACAGAGTGGAGAGAAGAAAGGAAGCACTGGAGGTGGCAACCATGCTGATGCGTACCGACCCGTTCCGGGAGTTGGACCGGTTCACCCAGCAGATTCTGGGGACCGCCGCGAGGCCCGCGGGGATGCCGATGGATGCCTGGCGTGACGGTGACGAGTTCATCGTCGAATTCGACCTGCCGGGGATCAGCACCGATTCGCTGGACCTGGACATCGAGAACAATGTGGTGACCGTGCGTGCCGAGCGAGCACCCCTCGACCCCGGCCGCGAGATGCTCGCCGCCGAGCGGCCGCGTGGGGTGTTCTCCCGCCAGCTGGTCCTGGGCAACAATCTCGACACCGCACGCATCACCGCCGACTACGACGCCGGGGTCCTGCGTCTGGTGATCCCAGTCGCCGAGAAGGCCAAGCCCCGCAAGATCACCGTCGGCCGTCCCGAGGGCGCCAAGGCGATCACCGACGACAACAAGGTGATCACCGAAGACGGTGATCCGGTGGCCAAACCGGCAGCGGCGAAAGAACCCGTCGGGGTCTAGACCCCCGTAGGACACCCTGCGGTGATGACGGGTCTGGCCACCACGCGCCCGGGGCGCATCCCCTCGCGACGGCCGACCTCCAAAGCCCGAACGCGCAGGCCGTCGGCGCGCCCCACTGGTGTGGTGACTGGTGATCAAGACGCGCGTGGCGCATCACCGGCGCATTGTCCAGCGACGTGGTGCCTGGCCAGGCCCGTCACCGCCGCAGGGTGTCCCCTCCGCCAATGGCGGTAAATCCATTGGTGCACAGACGAATACAGACCTGATTGGCCGGTCGATGCCGACACAGGAAAGGAGGTAGCCATGACACAGAGCACCGTGATGGCGGCGCCGGTACCGCCGAGCGCCGGCGAATCCGTCCAACTGTTGGTCGCGCCCGTGGTCACCAACGACCCAACGCCGGACCTCGCGCTGTTCGCCGAAGTCGACGCCATACTCTGCGAAGCTGCTTCCGCCCTGCGCCGGCCCCCGGCGCCACCGGCGGTCGGGTGCGCTCTCCGCGAGCCCCGGTGCGCTGGTCGGTCGTGGAATATGCACATGCCGCGACCGCGGAATGCACCCGCGGACCGCGTCGACCCGATGCAACGCAGCCCTCCGCAGCGCCTCGACGTGACCCCAGAGCACTGTTGACGATTCCCAGTGGAAGCGAGGTGATGGCATCACCGCACAAGCGGCCGGGCCGACCCGCCACAGGGCCACACACTGGACGCCGAGTTCCCCGACGTGGGCAGCCGAGGTGCGCCAAAGCCCAATCTAGGCAACATATCCCGTGGCGGGCGGCCCGCCACCATCACGTCAACGTTGTCACACCGAATCGTCGTCGAGTCACCTCCTTCGGCAGCAAGGGCACGCCCATGGAAGCAGTCGAGAAACCAAGCGCCCCAGCACAAGACGCGGACGTAACTGACCTGGTCGCGGCACAGACAGCCCGAACCGCCGAGGCTGCCCGACTGGCCGCCGAGGCAATGAAGGCACTCGCCGACGACGAAGAATCCGGTGCCATTCCCGCAATCAGCGAAATAGTGCAGATCACCCTGGGAATCCAGAAGACTCCCGACGGGAGGTAGCGGCATGGTGCGCAAACACGGGCGCTGGCACACCGAAGACGGCCCGGTGACAGTGGTGGCGGAGTTCTCGCTGCAACACCCCGAGACCGCCGCATCGCTTGCCAACGTCCTCGCCGATGCGATCGCCGAAAACCTCAGCGGGCGTTTGGGTTTCCTCACGTGCACCCTGATGGCCAGCGCTGATTCCTGTCGGCTGATCGCCGCTACCCGCTGGGCCGGCGAAGATGCGTGGCTCGCCGCTTCGGGCCACACTGATGCCCTACACAGCATCGGTGATCTGCATTGGCTGCAGTCCGGAGAACTCGACACCACGCTGACCGCACGTCTCGCCGAGAACGGAGCCGCACTCCAACGCGTCGACGTGTTCCACGAAGTACAGACGCTGAGCACTCTGGTCCCGACGTCACGGCGACCGCTGCGCGCCCCCGGCGACTACGCCGTGATCCGCAGCTCGGCACCCGGGTGAGAACTCAATGTGACGACGACGGTGCCGCTGCCCGTAGGGAATGACGCGTTGGCGTAGCCGATGAATCCGTAGTGCCCGTCGATCGTGGAGACCGCCGTGATGTCACCGCGCCCTGAGGCGCCGGTATCGAGATTGGTCCACGTCGCAACATCGGTGAATGTGCACGATCCGTCGTAGATGCCGGCGTCGTAGTGGATCGCGACGCGGACGCCGTGGCCCAATTGATCGCCGGCCTGCACGGGCGCCGCCTGGGCGTCGGCACTGACCGTGCCGCCACACGTCGGCGAGGCCACGACCGGAACTTCACCGAGTTGCGCGGCGGCATCGGCGCCCGCCGTCGCCACCGACAACCAGGGCACCGACAGCGCGACAAGCGTCAATCCGGCCGCACGTAATGAAGTCATGCCACTGTTATCGGCCACAACGCGGACGGTGTTAGCGCCCACGAGTACCCGACTCCAACGATGCATCAATCACGCTGGGGCTCAAGATGTGATCGAGCACCGTCGTTGCGCAGCCAACAATGCCGGATCGTTCTCGATGCACCGACGGCACAATCTGCAGAGTCCGGGTCGACAACGTGCTGGCGTTGCCGTACAGCGTTTCTCGCAGCCCCGCCACGAACACGTCGTAGGCGCCCACCATGTCGCCGGCCACAACGAGGACGGCGGGGTTCATCAGGTTCACCGCGGCGGCGAGAACCTCACCAACGTGGCGTCCGCTTTCACGAATCATGCTGCGCGCCTTGGCATCACCCCCGAGCGCCAGCGCCACCACGTCACGCAGGTGACTGACCTGGTAACCATCGTCGCGCAACGCGCGCACGATCGCCCAGCCACCGGCAATAGCCTCGACGCATCCCGTGTCACCGCAACGGCACGGAATGCCTGCTGCCGCCGCGATCTTGCTATGACCGAAGTCCCCTGCGGCCTGCACGGCGCCCCGCTGGAGTCGACCGCCCATGATGATTCCCGCGCCCAGCCCCGTCGATGCCTTCACCACGAGCATGTCGTCGGCGTCGGCGAGACCTGCGCGCCGTTCGGCAAGCGCAATGACGTTGGCGTCGTTGTCCATAACCACCGGCGCGTCGGTGAGCCCCCGAAAGTACGGCGCCAACGGCACCCCGTCCCACCCGCTCATGTTCGGAGAGTCCAGACTCGCTCCGCGCTGCTGGTCGACAGTGCCCGGCAAGCTCAGTCCGATCCCGAAAACGCGGTCGCCCCGGTGCCCGGAGTCGTCGAGCAGGGCGTCGAGGTGCTTGACCAGGTCAGGCATCAGATCGTCCGGACCCATGCCGGGCTCTTGATTGATGTCGGTGGTGGCGAGGATGTCGCCGACGAGATTGCACAACGCCAACTGGGTGCGGCTGCGCCCGATCGCCACCGCGAGAACGATTCCCGCGTCGACATTGAACGTGAGTTGGCTGGCCGGGCGGCCACCGGTCGACGCAGCGTGGTCGGGTTCGACCACCAGGCCGTGGGCTTGCAGCGCAGCGATGCGCGCCGTCACCGCCGTCCGGGACAGTCCGGTGATCCGGCCGATCTCGCTGCGGGTGATGGCACGGTGGGCCCTGATCACGGCGAACACCTCACCGACCGTGGGTGTCACCGACGTGCCGCTCTGCACCATGGCTCCCATTCAAGCAAGGCGAGACCGACCTGAGCAAACGTAAGGTCCGACCAGTTAGGTATTTACAGTACATAAGTATCTTGCAAAAAGTCGTAACTGGTGTAGGGTCCCTACTGGAACGATCAAGCTCCCCTGAGGGCCTTGATTTGCACCGGGTTCCGCCACATGAACGCCGGCGACATATCCACTGCGCATCCAAAGTTGTTGCGCGACAAAAGATTCACTTGGTGCAACACCACCCAGATCTAAGGAGATCAGCAGTGACCATTCGGATCGGCGTCAACGGCTTCGGGCGCATCGGGCGTAACTTCTTCCGGGCGCTCGATGCGCAGCAGGCGGCGGGCATCAACACCGATCTGGAAATTGTGGCGGTCAACGACCTGACCTCCACCGATGCGCTAGCGCATCTGTTGAAGTTCGATTCGATCCTGGGCCGGCTGCCCCATGAGGTCCGCGCCGACGGCGACACGTTGGTGGTGGGCGACGCCAAGATCACCGCGCTGGCTGTCAAAGCAGGTCCGGCCGCGCTGCCGTGGGGCGACCTCGGTGTGGACATCGTGGTGGAGTCGACGGGCATCTTCACCGACGCCGCCAAAGCGCGGGGACATTTGGAGGCCGGGGCCAAGAAGGTCATCATCTCCGCACCGGCGACCGGTGAGGACATCACCATCGTGATGGGCGTCAACGACGACAAGTACGACGGCAGCCAGAACATCATCTCCAACGCCTCGTGCACCACGAACTGTCTGGGTCCGATTGCCAAGGTGCTCAACGACGAATTCGGCATCGTGCGTGGGTTGATGACGACCATCCACGCCTATACGCAGGATCAGAATCTGCAGGACGGGCCGCACAAGGATCTGCGGCGGGCGCGCGCGGCGGCCATCAACATCGTGCCGACGTCCACGGGTGCGGCCAAGGCCATCGGTCTGGTGCTGCCCGAGCTCAAGGGCAAGCTCGACGGGTATGCGTTGCGGGTGCCGGTGCCCACCGGGTCGGTGACCGATCTGACGGCCGAGCTGGGTAAGTCGGTGACGGCCGAGGAGATCAACGCGGCGATGCAGGCCGCCGCCGAGGGGCCGCTCAAGGGGATTCTCAAGTACTACGACGCGCCCATTGTGTCGTCCGATATCGTCACCGACCCGCACAGTTCGCTGTTCGATGCGGGACTGACCAAGGTCATCGCCAACCAGGCCAAGGTCGTCTCGTGGTACGACAACGAATGGGGCTACTCCAACCGCATCGCCGATCTGGCTGCAATGGTGGGTAGGTCGCTCTAGAGATCGGCCGACTGTGACCTGTCTCTAACCCTCATGCCCGGTCAAGTCGCGGTCTGGCATCGCTTCACCCGCTAATGTGCATTCGCACAGGTGGACAGCGATTCTCGTCGGCGAATCACCTTTGCTCGGACGAAAGGCGGTGAGGACGACGCTCGGCGAATTCTGGAGTTGGTTGGTCAATCGCGACTGGACGTTGAGCCAGATCGACACCCCCATGGCGTGGTTCGCATTCCTGAGCATTCCGTTGTTCACCGCGGTGATCGGCTGGCTCATCAACTGGACCGGCCTGATCATGCTGTTCTATCCCGTCAACTTCCACGGATTCAGAATCCCGGGGATGGCCGAGCTGGCCCGGCTGTTGCCACACAAGCTGCAGGAGATCCCCGGCATCCTGCAGGGCGGCGTCGGCTGGCAGGGCATCGTGCCGGCCCGCGCGGCCAAGATGGGCTCGATCGCGTCCGACAAGGCCATCGCCAAGCTCGGTACGCCCGCCGAGTTCTATCAGCAGCTCGAGCCTGACAAGATCGCCGAGCACATCGTCAGGCTCTTCCAGCCCGAGATCGCGAGCCTCGTCGATGAGGTGATGATCGCCAACGACCCACAGTTCTGGCGCGACCTGCCCACCGTCGGCAAACGCGCGCTCGTCGCGCGGGTCCAGTCGCAGCTGCCGGAGGTCGTGCAGTCGATCACCACCGAGATCGGCATCCACATCGATCAGCTGCTCGACCCCAAGATCATGGTGATCGAGCACTTTCGCAAGAACCCCGACCTGGTCATCCGCGTCTTCAAGGACATCGGCCAGCGCGAGCTGAACCTGATGGTCAACTTCGGCTTCATCTTCGGGTTCCTGTTGGGCATCCCGGTCGCGTTCATCGACCACTGGTTCCACACCTGGTGGATGCTGCCGACGCTCGGCGTCATCGTCGGCTGGATCACCAATGCGCTCGGTATGTGGCTCATCTTCGAACCGACCGAGCCGACCCGCTATTTCGGCATCAAGTTCCAGGGCCTGTTCCTCCAGCGGCAAGAGCAGGCCGCCGAGGTGTACGCCGGGATCATCGCCGACGACGTCATCACGCTGGAACGCATCGGCGACTTCCTGATCGACGGCCCGAGCGGCGACCGCACCCGCCAGATGATGGCCGCCGCACTGGGCCCGGCCATCGACCGGGCCGCCGGCCCCATCCGGGGCGCGGCGCGCGTGGCGCTTGGCGCCCAGGCCTACGACTCCATCAAGGCCGGCTTCGCCGCCGAGGCCGTCGGCCGGACGCTGACACCCTTCAAGGACGAAGAGTTCTCGAAGGCGCAATCAGGGAAAATCCGCACGCTGATCGCGCAGCGCACCAAAGAACTTGCACCGACCGACTTCGTCGAGATGCTGCGTTCCGCCATCAGGGAAGATGAGTGGATGCTCTACGCACACGGCGCAATCATGGGCGCGGCCGGTGGCTTCCTCCACTATGCGATCTTCTTGGGAATCGGTGTGGCATGAGTGACGACCAACGTCCGGGCCCCCGACGACGCCACGCCCAGTGGGGACCGCTCAGCGCCACGTTTTCTCCGCCAGCGGAGCCGACCTCGTCACTGCTACCCAGGAGCGCCGAAATCGGCGAAGCGCTGCCCGGTCTGGTCCGCCTGGCCGCGACGGCCTGGGTGCGTACCGCCGAATGGACCTTGGTGGCGGGGCTCAAAACGGGTCGCCGCGCGCTCGAGATCGTCGCTGATCCGACATCCGCGGCCGACTCCGCACGCGAGCTGATCTCCGGCGTCGCCCAGGCCGGCGCGGTTTTCGGCGACCTGGCGAAGGCCGTCTCCAACGGTGTATCGGTGTCGCAGGCCGTGGTCCAGGTCAGTGCCTCGCTCAGTGACACCGTGACGACGACGCACGACGTGTCGCATCAGCAGGAGGAAGAAGAGCGCCAGCGCAAGATGGAGCAGTCGTTGCGCGCTCAAGGGCAGGCGCTGCTGACCCGCTCGCGCGACGTGTGGAACACCGAGCGCGGCCACCCCGCGTACGCCCGCATCCTCGAGGAGATGGCGCCCGACGAGGCGCGCATCCTGTTGTTGCTCCTGCGCGGCGGGCCACAGCCGGCCGTCGACGTCCGCACGGGCGGCCCGATCGGCATGGTGTCCTCGCGCCTGGTGGCTCCGGGCCTCAACATGATCGGGCCGCGGGCGGGGCTCCGTTACCTCGACAACGTGCCCGCCTACCTCAACAACCTGTTCCGGCTGGGCCTGATCTGGTTCTCGCAGGAGCAACTGCGCGACCCGCTGGAATACCAGGTTGTCGAGGCACAACCGGACGTGCTGGCCGCGATGCACTCGGTGCGTGCGCACAAGGTCGTCCGCCGGTCGATCCACCTCACGCCGTTCGGCATCGACTTCTGCCGCGCCTGCCTGGTGGCAGAGGACGAAGACGTCGCGGTCCTGCCCGAGCATCAGGCGCCGCAGACCCTCGAGTGAGCGACGCCGGCCGTCGACGGCAGCAGATCCAGCTCCGACGGTGCAATTGCGCCAGCGCGCGGGTTGGGCCGTTACGTCGCAGAGGTGCTGGGGCCACCCCGCCACTGGCGGATTTCGAGTGCCATCCCGATGTTGATCACGTTGTCCTCGAGAGGGCGGGGCAGCAACTCATTCGCGCGTTTGATGCGCCGGAGCATGGTGTTCCGGTGTGTGAAAAGGCGGTCAGCTGCGCTGGACACGTTGCAGACTTCCCTCAAGAAGACATGCAACGATTCCCGTAGTTCCGCATGGTCGTTGTCCAACGGCCCCAGTGTGGCCGCGACAAAACGATCGGCAAGATCAGGCGACGCCGTGAGCAGCAGGACACCCTCGACGTCACCGAACGACGCGACAGCGCGACTGGTGTTCAGACGCGCCATCATCCGCTGCGTGCTGACGGCATCAAGGTGTGAGGTCCGAAATCCGTCGACCCCGGCACCGGTCGACCCGATGGCGATCTGGTGAAGGGATCGTGAATCGACCACGCTCTCAACCGAACTCAGCCGGCCCGTGTCGATCCCGCCGAGCCACGCCCACACCGTGCCCGCGCTGGCTACCGTCCGCACCATGCTTGTCGCTCCCAGATGACGTGCGATGTCATCGACCGCCCGCTCCAACTCCGAAAGCGACGGCGACGCATCGGTGGTCCACACCACGATCGCCGTGTGCGCTTGATTGAGCCGATACCCGAGAGCGCGCTCAGTGGCCGCCACATTCGTCCTGCCGCCGGCGAGGACCAGCGACACCGCTTCCAATCTGATTGCGTCCCGCCCACGGAGCAGTTGTTCGCGCTCCACAGCGATCCGGGCAGTCAATGCGGTAATGGACTCATCGAGGAAGGTGGCTATCGACTCCGCGGTGATGTCCAGCATGTCCCGTAGGTCGTCGACGTCCGTCGTCAGCTCGAACGCGATGTTCATCCACCGCCGCCACGCGACGTTCTGAGCGAGACGGTAGGCATCGACACTGGCCTCGGCGTGCCCTCGATATACGAGCGTTCTGGCGACTGTCTCGACGTCGTCGACGAACGCCGCGACGCGCCGTCCAGGATGCGCCACATTGGCCGCCGCCCAATGCTGCACATGGGCGTGGATGTCACGCAGGAAGAGCGCGCGAACCTCCGGATCGGTGGCGAACGACTGCATGTCCGTGGCCGAGTGCGCCGCCTCGTCGACCTCTCCGATCCAGCTCGCCGACCCCGCGGACGCCACTTCGGCTGCCCGCCGGATCAGATCCTGCACGGCGGGCCGGAGCTTGCTCGGTTCCATGGACAGACTCTAGATCGATGGTGCGATCTGGACGCTCAGACCACCGAATTGGTGCATTTGCCCCTTCCGTCGGGCAGGCACAGCACGGAATTATCGAGACAGCAGAAAACTGCGGGGTTGCGGACCTCCGGCACGGCTACCCGCCCCGACGCTCAATTCGATCCGAAAAAACTTCTGCCACAACCTTTTTCACTTACCCAAGGAACCAGGACAGCCCATGAACACCTCACCGCTGCGTACTCCGCTGCGCATTGGCCAACTCGATGTCGCAGGCCGTCTCTTCAAGTCGGCCACGCACGAGACACGCGCAACGGTCGACGGCGCCGTCACCGATGAATTGCTCGACTTCTATCGCCCCATGGTGGAAGCCGGCACTCCCCTGATCATCACTGGCAACATGTTCGTGTCGTGGCAGGGCAAGTCGGCTCACCGGCAGGCCGGCATCCACTGCGACGAGATGCTTCCCGGGCTCAAAGAGTGGGCGCAACTCACTCATTCCGGAGGGTCAAAGCTGTTCGCTCAGCTCAACCACGGCGGGCGGCAAATGGTCCGACCGGCACCGGGGGTTCCCGACTCCGTCTCGGCCTCGGCGCGCCGGGAGAAGGCACAGGGAACCCTGCCACGACCGTTGCGACTCGACGAATTTCCCACGCTCATCGAATCTTTCGCGGCTGCGGCAGCACGCGCTCAGGAAGCCGGCATGGACGGCGTCCAGATTCAGATGTCACACGGCTACTTGCTCAGCCAGTTCCTCAGCCCGGAATCCAACCGGCGATCGGATGCCTACGGCGGCAACGCGAACAAGCGCATGCAACTTCCGCTGGAGATCTATCGAGCAGTGCGTCGACGGGTCGGCCCCGAATTCCCCATCATCGTCAAGCTGAACGGCACCGACACCATCCCCATCGGAGGTGTGCGCCTCGCCGACCAGATAGAGCTCGCCGTCCGGCTCCAAGACGAAGGACTCGACGGCGTCGAGATCACCCGCGGCCACTTCTCGTCCTTCCCCAGCACCACCTCCGGGCACTTCAAGGGATACGTCACGGCACAGGCGACCAAGGGAGCGATGCAGGAAGCCTCGTTGCAGCGACGGCTCGCCATGCGGGCGCTGGCGCCGGTCCTCGAATTCGGCCTGGAGCGTGCGTTCCCCTACCGCGAGGGCTACAACCTGCCTCAGGCACAACAGTTTTCGAAGGCCCTCGACATTCCGGTGATCACCGTCGGCGGATTCCAGACACCAGCGGCGATGGCCCATGCCATCAGTTCCGGTGCGACCGATGCGGTTTCGTGCGCGCGGGGCCTCATTGCGAACCCGTACCTCTACCGAGACCTCGACGAACCTCGCAGCGACATTCCCGCCTGCACCTACTGCAATCGGTGCATCGGTGTCGCCGGTGGACTTCCGATCGCCTGCTACGACCCGTCGGTTGCCTCCCCTCTCGCCCGAACCTTCGAGGAATCCCGGTGATCACCCCCGCCACCCCACTGCAAATCGGCACCATGAATGTGCCAGGGCGGCTGTACAAATCGGCGACCAGCGAAACCCGCGCCAGCGACGACGGCTACGTCACGAGCGACCTGCTCGACTTCTATCGACCGATGGTCGCCGCCGGAACGCCCCTCATCGTGACCGGCAACCTCTATGTGTCCCGCCAGGGCCAGTCCGCAGGACGACAGGCAGGCATCGACACCGACGACAAGATCGACGGACTAGCGCAATGGGCAGATCTCGCTCACAGTGGCGGCACGAAACTAATCGCGCAGCTCAACCACGGCGGCCGCCAGATGGCCAAGGCCCAGCCCCGCGAGCGCATCGTTTCCGCCTCGAATATCCGCGAGCCGATGTACGGCTGCAAACCCACCCCGCTGCGCGGCGACGAACTGCCGGGCATCGTGGACTCGTTCGTGCGGGCCGCGGGCCGCGCGGTCCAGGCGGGGATGGACGGACTCCAGATCCATGCTGCGCACGGTTACCTACTCAGCCAGTTCCTCACCCCGCACACCAACAGGCGAACCGACGAGTACGGCGGCTCGCTGGAAAACCGGGCCCGTCTATTGCTCGACGTGCTGAAAGCTGTTCGCGCAGAAGTGGGAGACGCGTTCCCAATCCTGGTGAAAATGAACGGAACTGACGACCTGCCGTTCCGGCGGGCCTGCGCAACCGCCGAACTCGTACAGGTCGCACGCTGGCTCCAGGACAGCGGCGCCGACGCGATCGAGATCTCGCGCGGCCACTACGAATCCTGGCCCGGAATGGTCCAGGGCAACTACCGCGGCTTCGTCTACAACCCCGTGACACGCGGCCCACTGGCATCGGTCTCTCGTCTTCGCAAGGCAGCAATGCTTGCGGCAGCACCGGTCGCCGAACGCATCGCCGGCCAATTGCGGCCGCCCGCTGAGGGTTTCAACCTCGAGTTCGCCACCCAATTCACCGACGCGGTGTCGATCCCGGTGATCTGCGTCGGCGGATTCCACACGAAAGAAGGGATCGAGCGCGCCATCAGCAGCGGCAAAGTCGACGCAGTGTCCGCCGCCCGCGCCTTCATCGCCGACCCCCTCCTCTACCGCAATGTGGTCGCTGCGCCAAGCAAGGAGCATCCCGTGTGCGGGTACTGCAATCTCTGCATCGCGTCCTTCAGCACCACACGCATCGACTGCGGCAGCGCCGATGTTCGGACGGTGCGCGACAGGCAGATTCGTGAGCTGGGCGTGTCCTAGTGGTGTGTCTCAGTTTTGGTTGACTACTTGTTGGAGTTTGGTGCGTGCGCGGCGAACTTTGGCGAGGATGGATTCGGCGGTGGCCGTCCACACGTAGGGCTTGGGATCGGCGTTGTGGGCGTTGAGGTATGACTCGATGCTGGCGATCAACTCGGGCACACTGCCGAAGATACCGCGGCGTAGGTTCTTGTCGGTCAGGTCGCGGAACCACCGTTCGACCTGGTTGAGCCATGACGATGAGGTCGGGGTGAAATGGAAATGAAACCGCTTGTGCCGCTTCATCCAGTTCGTGACCTCGACGTGCTTGTGGGTTGCGTAATTGTCCAAGATCAGGTGGACCTGTAACCCCTGGGGAACTTCGCGGTCGATTGTGTTGAGGAATTTGATGAACTCGGTGTGGCGGTGTCGGGGCAGGCATTGGCCGATCACCGTGCCGGTCAGCACGTCCAGTGCGGCGAACAGCGTAGTGGTGCCGTTTCGTTTGTAGTCATGGGTCATGGTGGCGGCCCGCCCCTTGACCATCGGCAGTGACGCCTGGGTGCGGTCCAACGCCTGGATCTGGGACTTCTCATCCATGCACAACACGATGGCCTGCTCGGGCGGATTCAGATACAACCCGACCACATCGATGAGTTTGTCCTCAAACTTGGGATCCCCTGACACCTTGAACGTGTCCACCCGATGGGGCTTGAGACCTAAGTCGGACCAAATCCGTTGCACCGTAGCCGAACTGACCCCGACTCGCTTGGCCATCGTGCGACATGACCAATGCGTGGCACCATCGGGAGTTGTCGTCGTGGTCAACCGCACAATCTCGGCGATCGTCTCCTCCGAAATCGACGGCTTGCGGCCGCGCCCGACCCGGATCTTGCCCAGCCCGGCAAGCCCGTCCTGACTGAACCGCTCACGCCAGCTGCGCACCGTCACCGGTGTCACCCCAACTTCCTCGGCGATCCGGGTATTGGCCTCACCGTCGGCGGCCATCAGCAGCACCTTCGCCCGCAGCACCTGCTGATGCGGCGCAGTGTGCGACCGTTCCAGCTTCTCCAACGTTTCACGCTCGGCCGGCGTCATTGGCAAGGCCGCTGCTGGTGATGCACTCACCCGGACAGAATAACAAACATACGACTACTTATTTACGAGACACACCACTAGCGCGCCATACTCGTGAAATCAGGAGACGGTGACGTGGACGTGGTCGAAGTGGGCAGCCACCCGCCACATCGTGTAGGAGATGCCGAAGCGTCCCGCCTGACTCTCGAGGTCGGCCCTTATCTCGTCCCCGAGAGACATGTCCGAGCCGATCATGATGTCCACCGCATGCCCGCTCGGGTGGTCGGGAAGCCGATCCGCGCGGACGCCACCAATCGACTTCACGCCGGGGTAGGTGGCCATGATGTAGTCCACGATCACCCTTGCATTGGGTACCAGACCGCTCATCCCGACCGTGGGGATCGGCGCGATCGGACCCAACGCCGCCGTGACGGCGGCTGTCGGGAGAACCAGCCCCGCCTGCTGGTCCGGGGACAACGCGGCGTAGGTCGCGGTGACAGCGGCCATCTGCTTCCGCAGCCGGGCCCGCATGTTCTGCAGGTCCGCTCGCACCGCAGCGGCCGCGTCGACGGCCGCCTTCGCGTCAGCCGCGGACTTTGCCGAGGCCTCCTCGACGGCCTGCGCCTCCTGGTATGCCTGGCGGAAGCCCCGCATCTGCTCGGAGATCTCGGTACCCACCACCCGCTGGACTGCCAGGGTGTCGATCAGGTTCGAGGGCGACGACGCGGTCAAGATGGCACTGACGCCGTCGGTTCGCCCGCCCATGTAGGCCGCGGCGGCATACTGGTCAACGTCCTGCTGGTAGGTGTTCAGCTGGGCTTTGGTCGCCTCGACACCGGCGAGATCGTCGGCGTGCTTCTTGTCCGCCTGGCTCAGCGACTTGAGCTTCGCGTCGAGATCGGGCTGCGCGTTGCGGATGGTCTCCGACAGCTGTTCGGCCTGACGGGACAGCTCATTGAGCTGCGCTAAGCCGTCCTGGGGCGGGTCGGCGTGCGCGACGCCACCCCACACCACGCTCAGGGCCACCAGTCCGGCGAGGGCGCCGACCACCGGCTTGTGAGCGGCGTTATTCGCCACAAGCGGTGAGTGAACCTTCAAGACTGCGCATCCTTTGACGCTGGCGACGTCTGCTCCGTCGAGCCGACTGTCCATGTGCCTTCGTTGTCGAGGAGGCTACAAAAGGGGCGCCTGGCCTGTCCAACCGAGAGACCGATGATCTGTCAGGCCGACACAGCCGGATCGCACGTCATCGCGTGCTCAACCAGGCCGGGTCCCGACCGATGAACCCCATCAGCCGGGTCACCGGGTCGCCATCGTCCGCCACCGGGACGGGCGGTCCGTACTGCCCCGATGAGCGCAGCAGGTCCTCTATTTCAACCATGCCGGCGAGCATCTGCTCGGCGAATTCGGGGTCCAGCCCGGAGTTCCGGCCGATGGAGGAGGCCAGATCCCAGGTGTGCATGTACACGTCGGCGGTATAGAACCGGTCGATAGCGTCGGCAAGCCGGTGGGTACCGGCCATCGGATGGCTGAAGTCACCGTCGGCTGTTTCGCTGTCGAGCAGCGTCTGCACGGCCGCGGTATGTCCGATCCATGCCGCGAGCGGATCGTCAGCGACGGGCGGGCCAACAGGCAATGCGACGCCGCCCGCGCTGAGGAATCCGCTGAACCACCCGATCAGATGCTCGACGACGTCGCCCGCGGTCCAGTCCGTCACCGGCGTCGGAACTGTCCAATCCTCTACTGCGGCAGCATGTTCAGTGAACCCAGCGGCAATGGCGCGGTGCCGGTCGGCGGGCGTGAGCTTGTTCAGGGCAACCATGGCGATCAGAGTTCGCCGATCAGTGCGTCGAGTTTCGCGTAGCCCTGGTCGACCCCCGTCTCCATCCCGGAGGCCAGCCAGGCGTCGCGTCCCACGAAGCTGTCCACCAATGACTGTGCGTGCAGCCGGGTGCGGCCATCACCCAAATCCTCGAACCACAACGTCTCGAGGGAGACATCGTCGGGCATGCCCTCGAAGGTGAAGGTCTGCACGATCTTGTCCTCGGCCACGGTGTGGAAGCAACCGCGGAACCCGTACTCCTGGCCGTCGCGGGCCGCGACATAGCGCCAACTACCCCCGTCTCGGGCGTCCCACTCCAGAATCCGGGTGTCCATCCCGTCAGGCCCGACCCAACGGGCGAACAACTCCGGGTCGGTGTGCGCCTTCATCAATTGTGCTGGGGTAGCACGGAAATCACGGGTGATGCGGATGAGCGGAACATCCTTGTCGGCCTCGATGACGGCCTGCGCTGTGTTCATGATGCTCTGCCCTTTCGTCGTGGTTTCGCTTCGGTGTCATTCATCTCTGCCAGCACCGCATCCAGGCGCTGATACCGCTGTTCGGCCTGCCGTTGGTAGCGCTCGATCCATTTCGTCATCAGGTCGAACACCTGCGCTTCCAAGTGCACCGGCCGCGTCTGCGCCGCGCGGCCGCGGCTGACCAGCCCCGCATCCTCGAGCACTTTGAGGTGCTTGGAGACCGCCTGCATGCTGACGTCGTACGGTTCGGCGAGTTCGCTGACCGTGGCGTCAGCCGTCGTCAACCGGGTCACGATGTCCCGACGGAGCGGATCGCTCAGTGCCGCAAATACTTTCGAGAGCTGATCCGTCATCGCCTTCCTCAACTATTTGGTTGAGTACGAGTGTGCGCGCTCGCTGCGACCGTTGTCAACCCTTTGGTTGAGTACGATGCGTCGTGACGTCCGTCAACGACCGCAACTGAGCGCAGGCCTTGATCTCAACCTTGGTTGAGGATGAACCATCGAATCATGCGCAAAGTTCATGACGACCTGTGGGAAACCAGGACGCATTCACCATCACCCGCATACAGCACGCACGCGTACCTCTGGGCCGCCGCTCCGCAACACAATGCGCTGTTCTACTCGATGCCCGGGAACACCGACCTCGACGAGATCGCCGCGCTCGGCGGCGTCTCCGACCAATACCTCTCGCACCGCGACGAGGCCGGTCCCGCGCTCACGCAGATCGCACAGCGGTTCAGCACGCGACTGCACGCGCCGGCGGCAGAACTGTTGGAGATCGGCCAGCACGCCCACATCGATGTGCCGCTGACTAGCCGCCATGTGGATGCCAACGGCGTCGAAATCATTCCGACGCCCGGACATTCACCCGGGAGCAAGTGTTACCTGGTCAACGGCACGCAGGGCACATATCTGTTCACCGGAGACACACTGTTCCGCAATGCATCGGGTGACTGGGCCGCCGGCTTCTTCGAAGGGTTCAGCGACCCAACCGAGTTCGCGGCAACCCTCGATCTATTGGCGACGCTGGAACCCGACGTCGTGATATCCAGCGCCACCCCGAACGCCGTGGGAGTTCATGCGCTCAGCGGGCAGCGTTGGTCCGATTGCGTGGCTCAGGCAGCGTCGACTCTCTTGTAGGTTCTCACGTTCAGCTCCCACAAGTTGTAGGGTCTCAAATTCCGTGACATCTGCCGATGCCCTGAACTGCGGTTATGCAAGTTGTCTCACGTCGTGTCATCGCGGTCGTGTCTCGGAATTTTGGCATTTCTTCAACAGGCATTTTGGGCCTTAAGGGAGCCGAGCCGCTTGAGCCAGCAGGCAATCTCGTGCGAGGACCCCACTTGCGTCACGTGACGGCGCGATTCGCGAACGTCGGCTGCTAAGTCAGCCCTATGCGTCTACGGTGGGTTCGTTGCGTCTGGTCATGGCCAGGAGCGACCCTGTAAGGCCGTACCAGATGTTCTTTATCGCAAACCAAAATTTACGAACCATGCGGGCCCCCTTCGAGTTGCCTTCGTTGCTGGACATGTTGCGATTACCTAGGTCGCTAATGACTGTCTCCAGCACGGGGACCACTACTGCGGAACCAAGAACACTGCAGACGGATACGACCTGTAGCACCGAATTGAACGGAGCGCCAGACCAGGACCACACGCAACGAACGCGTTTGCCGAGAGAAGAAGCTTGGTGCCCCGGTGTCTGCTAGTCCGGGGCACCTTCATGGTATCGCATGCACAAACCAGGGAATTCGCTCATTTCAGTCACCGCCTGACCAATCCCCATACAGCGGGGTGCGCATCGGATGATCGTCTGCATCGATGTGCACAGCCCTTCCGGTCAGTCCGCTACCGCCAATGCGGAAGAACTTCGCTTACCGAGGGTGCATTCTTGGCCAGTGTGGTCCGCCAATCCAAGCGACCCCGCTTCTGCAATTGGCCAACCAACATGATGCGCGCAAGGCCAAGTTCGGCTGCAGTCTGATCTACCCAGGGCGCGCTGATCCGCGAGGGGACTGATGGGTACCCGTTCGGGAAGATCCACCCGGCGGCACCGTCGTTCGCCTCCCTCTCACGTACCGATTCCTGCGCATGACCGTCATCCAATTCTTCGACGATGAGTTCGGTGTCCACGTGCCCACCGAGGATGTGCGCAATCTCGTGGAGCAGGGTGAACAGAACTTTGTCGAGCCGTTTACCGCGTCCAGATAGCCCGATGATCGGGTGTCCATCTACGAACATGGCGCATCCGTCGATCTTGGCGCCTGGTAGCGCTTCGACGTAGACGAGCTGGACACCGGCACCCCTAAATTGGTCCGGGAGCATTGCAAAGTCCTCAGCTGTTCTGACTGACCGCGGTAGTAATGAGGCGAGTGCGGCGAGCTTCTTAGACGAATACTCACCGACCGGAGGTAGCTTCCTGGCACGTTTGCGAACGCAGGCGACCCAGGCTTGCTGGAGCATGCTCATGTCTTCGCCGTGGTTAGTGCGTTTGGCGGCTGTTGCGAACCCGGGCTGGCTGTCAATCGAATCGAGTTCGAGGAGTTCCATTACTTCAGCCTCTAGCTCATCCAGCGTCGAACCCGAGAGGATCTTTCGCTTCTGCAGAAGTTGAATTGGGGCGAGCTGGTTCAATCGTGCGCGGCGGCGTACGTCTTCGAGTTTGGCCTGCGTCGCTGAGTTCCTTGCCTGCTCGGCAAGGAGATACTGGTCCTGGAGTTTCAACCAGAATTCCGGCGAGAGCGATAGGGCCGCGCCGATTTGGGCGGCCGACTCTCGGGTGATTTCCTTCTTGCCCGTCACGATCTCGGACACAAATTGGGTAGGACGATCGATCACGGCAGCGAAGTCAGCCTGAGACCAACCTCGGGCCTCTAATTCGTCACCCAGAAGTTCACCGACTGGTGTCTGGTCGATCGGTAGCGGGTCGTGTGTGGTGTTGGTCATCGCTGGGCTTCCATCTCTGCAAATCAAAGGATCCCGAAGACCACAGCGCTGTGGCTCCCGGAATTCTTGAACGTCAGCTCAATAACGCGGGCCGAGCCCAACGTGGCCCGGGCCCTCGTGGAGTCGCCGGAGTTGTCAGGCACGATCCGCAGTACGCGCAAGTTCCGCAAATCACTTTCAACGTGTGCGGCACGTACGCACTGAACAAGACGGTGGAACTCCCGAACCTCCCGGTCGCTCCAGCCCGCCGGCCGGAAGTCGGGATCAGCGGCGAGGCGCCGTAGGTCCCCGTCCAGATACTCCCGCTCCACGCGTCTGCTCTCCATCACCCATCGGCTGATGACTTCGCATCGCCATCACGCGCACAGTACCGCGCGGTCGGCACATGCAATGACCGACACGCGCCGTCGCCTACTCGCCATGTCGTCATCACCGTATCGGTGATGTCCATGCTACTATTAAACTAATAACACTCGCCACGCGAGTGCCCACAATGGACGGAGAACTGCCATGACGGCGGACGCCCAAGCGCTGAGCAAGAAGCAGGACAAGGAGTTCGAGGTCGTGATCAACGGCACTGAGACGGCCTTGGACCACGACGCGATCACCTACGAACAGCTGGGAGAGCTTGCCTTCCCGGGCCACGACCCGGCGGCTATGTTCACCGTCAGCTACCGGCATGCAGATCCGTCCCACGGCGGCAGGGCCAGCGGCACGCTCGTGGCCGGTGAGTCGGTGACGGTGAAGAAGAAGGGTACGGAATTCAATGTCCGGCTCACGACTCGTTCGTAACAGCCCTGATCTGACCCGGCTGATCCAGGACGGCTTCACTGTCCGTGTGGTCAATGGGTTCCTGGTCGTCGACGACATCCCCTTCGTCGATGATGCCGCTCAGGTCCAGCGAGGTTCGCTCCTCTGCCCACTGGACTTGAGCGGCACCACCACCACCGCACCCAGTACCCACGTCATGTGCTTCGTCGGTGGCGTCCCACGCGACAAGAACGGCCAGGTCATAGACGGCCTGGTCAACGACGGCGTCGAGAAATGGGTCGCCAGTGCCGAGCTCACCGGCACCTGCGGCTTCTCCCAAAAGCCCGCCTTCTCGCAGCAGCCCGGCGGCTATGCCGACTTCTACGAGAAGGTGACCTACTACGCCGCAATAATCACCGGGCCCGCCCAGTCCATCGACCCGGACGCCACCCCGTACACCTGCAAGCCGTTGCAGACAGACGAGGACGACGGAGTATTCCTCTACGTCGATACCTTCTCCAGCCGCGCGGGCATCACCGAGTTGAACCGCCGGCTCGCCCTCGAGAAGGTAGTCATCGTCGGTGTCGGTGGCACAGGCGCGCACCTTCTCGACGCCCTCGTTAAGACCCCAGCCCTAACCATCCACCTCTATGATGGCGACTTCTTCCGGTCCCACAACGCTTTCCGCGCCCCCGGCGCCGCGAGCATCGACGACCTCGCCGCCGGAATGACGAAAGTGGACTACTACACCGCGAAGTACTCCGCCATGCGCCGCGGTATCGTCCCGCACCCCGTCGAAGTCACCGCTGAGAACGTCAACGAGGTTCTCGATGCGACCTTCGTGTTCCTCGCGATGGACACAGGACCGCATAAGAGCACCATCGTGCAGACCCTCACTGCCAACGGCATTCCCTTCATCGACACCGGCGTCGGCCTGAGTAAGGACCCAGGCGGGATCAACGGCCAGCTCCGCATCACCACGTCCACCCCCGGACGGAGCGAGCACATTGCAAAGGACGGCCTGATCTCCTACTTCGTCGGCGAGGACGCCGAATACGACACCAACCTCCAAGTCGACGAACTCAACGCCATCACCGCCAACCTCGCCATTGTCCGCTACAAGAAACTCGTGGGCTTCTACGCCGACGCCGAGGACGAGCGCCACACCGTGTACGTCGTCGACAGCGGAGAGCTCCACCACCGGTATGGCACCAGCGACGACCGGCGCGGCGAGGGTAAGGACGCCGCCGCATGAAGGCTAGGTCCTTGAATCCCGTGTTTGCCGAGTCCATCCCCGCGATTCTCGAACCCGGGAACCTCTACATCTCTATGCGGTACGAGACCGCGGTCCACCTCTGTGCCTGCGGCTGCGCCACCAAAGTCGTCACGCCCTTCGGCCCTGATGACTGGGTAATCACTTTCGACGGCGCCGTATCGCTGCGCCCCTCAATCGGTAATGGACAGCAGCCCTGCAGGTCTCATTACTACATTCGCAATGGCCGCGTCGACTGGCTCCCGCCGATCTCGAAGGCGGCTACTCGGCACGCCGCCACCCGAGACCGAGCGGCGCACACCCAACAGCCCACTCCGCCAGTACCCACGGCCTGGTGGCGCCGTGCCTGGGGCCGGTTCCGTCGCACCCATCCGGAAACCGAAGAGTAACCGCGGTCAGTTTCCTGTTCGGCGACGCTGGCGACTAGCTAGATCGACCTGTGGGGATCCAGCGCCAAACTGTAAACGTTCTGCTGCCCGTTCTCCATCTTGTTGGTCGACGATTGAATCGCCCCGGCATGTCCGGAGACTTACTGGTTTGAGAACTCGGCGGGCCGCTGAGTTCGGTGGTGACGGTAGTACAGGGCCTCGCACTCGGCCGGCGGGAGCAATTGTCAATACCTGTGGATCGGGGTGTTTCAGGCGACCTCCGTTTCGGTGTGTTGATCGCCGTCTGACGGTGGTGTCGGTGGGGTGATGTCGGTGGGCCGTTCGAGCAGTTTGCCTTTGTGGAAGACCGCTCCGGCGCGGACGAGGGCGACCAGATGTGGGGCGTTGACGGCCCGCCAACGGGCTTGGGCGGCGTCGATCAGCTTGTAGGCCATGGCCAATCCAGCGGCCCGCGATCCCGGACCCTTGGTGACCTTCGTTCTCAAACGCACTGTGGCGAAGGTGGATTCGATCGGATTCGTGGTACGCAGATGGATCCAGTGCTCGGCGGGGTAGTGGTAGAACTCCAGCAGGACATCGAGGTCGTCGACGATCTTGGCGACCACTTTCGGGTACTTCGCGCCGAAGGCAACCGCGAAGGCCTTGACCGCGACCTGAGCTTTGTCGATGTCTTCGGCGTTGTAGATGTCCTTGATGGCCGCCAGCGCGGCCGGATGCGCTGACTTCGGCAGTGCGGAAAGGACGTTGGCCTGCTTGTGGAACCAGCAGCGCTGCTCTCGGGTCTTCGGGAATACCTCCCGCACCGCCTTCCAGAACCCGAGCGCGCCATCGCCGACGGCCAGTGGCGTGTTCCCTGTGAATGAGTCCAGCGTGTTTTAGAGTCCCGTGGCCCGGTTTCGGGCCGAGAAGGGACGATGAGATACATGGCTGGACGCAAGCGGCATTCCGCGGAGGACATCGTGCGCAAGTTGCGCCGCGCGGACGAGTTGGCTGCCGAGGGCAAGACTGGCGAGGAGATCGCCGCCGAGCTGGGCGTATCGCCGGCGACGTTGTACAACTGGCGCCGCGCCTACGGCGGGATGGACACCGACGCCGCCCGCGAGCTGCGCGAGCAGAACGCCCGCCTCAAGCGGCTGTTGGCCGAGGCTGAGCTGGAGAAGGACGCGTTGCGGGAGGTTGCGAAGGGAAAATTCTGAGCCCAGCTGCCAAGCGCCGCGCCGTGGACATGCTCAAGGACACCTTGAGCATGTCGGAACGGTTGGCGTGCAAGGCCGTTGGGCTGGCCCGCTCCACTTACAGAAACCTGCCGATGGCGCTGACCCCGTCCGATCCGGACGCCGATATGCGGGTTTGGTTGCGCTCGTACGCCACCAAACACCCGTGTCATGGGTTCCGGCGTGCCTGGGCGGCGTTGCGGTACGACGAGCGCCGTGAGGTGAACAAGAAGAAGATCCACCGGCTTTGGCGCGAGGAAGGTCTGCAGGTGAAGGTCACCTCGCCGCGCAAGCGGTCGGGGGTGTCATCGTGCCCACCGGAGGTCATCGCGGATGCGCCGAAGGTGGTGTGGGCCATCGATTTTCAGTTCGACTCCACCGTCGACGGCAAGGCCATCAAGATCGCGTCGATGCTTGACGAGCACACCCGTGAGTCGCTGCTGAACATCGTCGAGCGGTCGATCACCGCGCAGCGACTGGTGGCCGAGTTGGAGAAGGTGTTCGCCGCGGCCGGCGGGCCGCCGATGGTGTTGCGGATGGACAACGGCCCTGAGTTCATTTCGGCTGCGCTGCAACAGTTTTGCGACGGCAAGGTCGGGTTGTCCTACATCCCGCCGGGCACGCCGTGGAACAACGGCTACATCGAATCGTTCAACAACCGACTACGCAAGGAGTGCCTCAACCGCAATCACTGGAACACCCTGATGGAGGCCCGAGTGGTGATCGGGGACTTCAAGGCTGACCACAACCTGCGGCACCGGCACTCGGCGCTGGGCTACCGAACACCCGCCGAGTACGCTGCCGTCTGTACGTGCAGTCACACCCCGATGGCCTGCGAAATCAACTGAATCTGGATCAACAAACCCGACTCTAATTCCGGGTGGACTCAGAATCGGGGACTCGCCACCAGCACTGGGGCGGTCATGCCGCGTCGTTTGCAGTCGCGCAGCAGATCCGCCCACGACTCGCATGACTCCCGATAGCCGTCGGTGATCGCCACGAGCTCTTTGCGGCCGTCAGCGCGCACGCCGAGCATCACCAGCAGGCACAGCTTCTCCTGGTCCAGGCGGACCTTGAGGTGAATGCCGTCGACCCACAGGTAGACGTAGTCGCTGCCGGACAGGTCCCGGGCAGCGAACGTACGGGCTTCGTCTTGCCACTGCGCGGTCAGACGGGTGATCGTGGTGGCCGACAACCCGGCACCCGAGCCGAGGAACTGCTCGAGTGCGGGCCCGAAGTCGCTGGTCGATAGGCCGTGCAGATACAGCAGCGGCAGCACCTCACTCATCTGCGGGGACTTGCGTGCCCAGGCCGGCAGGATCGCCGAGGAAAACCGCTGCCGCTCACCAGAATCGGGGTCGACACGGCGATCGTTGACCCGCGGCGCCTTCACCTGCACGGCACCGGCCGCGGTCAGCACCTCACGCGGCTGGTGATAGCCGTTGCGGACCACCAGTCGGTGACCGTTCTCGTCGAGCTGATCAGCGAATGCGGCCACGTACGCGGCGACCTCGGCCTGCAGGGCAGCGGCCAACATCTGCCGGGCTCCGTCGCGGACGATCTCGTCCAACAACGACCGGCCGGCCTCGCCGCCGTTGGCCTCCTCGGCATCGTGAACTACGGTGAGCATGGGCGTACCTTCCCAACCAGCGCGCCAACGCCGGTCTTGATCGAATACCTGATTCCGTGATGATCATCCTCGGGAAGGTGCGCCCACTTTCAGGCCGCCTCCTCGGGCCTCATCCACAGGTATTGATCATTGCTCGGCCGGCGGCATGTCCCCGCAGTACTCGTAGAGTCGGCGGTGGTTGAACCAGTCGACCCATTCCAAGGTGGCGACTTCGACCTGGTCAACAGTGCGCCACGGTCCTTGGGCCTTGATCAGTTCGGTCTTGTATAGGCCGTTGATCGTCTCGGCGAGCGCATTGTCATACGAATTGCCGGTCGCTCCGATCGATGCGTCGATGCTGGCGTCGAGAAGCCGGTCGGTGAACGCGATCGAGGTGTACTGACTGCCGCGATCGTTGTGGTGGATCAGCCCGGTCAGATCCTCGATGCCGTCGCGCTGACGGGTCCAGATCGCATGCTCGATGGCGTCGAGCACCAGTTGTGAGGTCATGGTGGTCGCCGTGCGCCACCCCACGATCCGACGGGCGTAGGCATCGATCACGAACGCCACGTACACCCATCCCGACCACGTCGACACGTAAGTAAAGTCGGCTACCCACAACATATTTGGTGCATTCGGGCTGAACCGTCGGCCTACCAGATCAGCGGGCCGGGCGGCCTGTGGGTCGGCGATCGTGGTCCGCTTGACCTTCCCGCGGCGCGCCCCCTGCAGGCCGAGTTCACCCATCAACCGTTCCACCGTGCAGCGGGCCACCTCGATGCCCTCGCGGCGACATTGCAGCCAGACCTTGCGCGCCCCGTAGGCCGCATAGTTCTCGCGGTGCACACGGGTGATCTCGACCTTGAGTTCGGCATCACGCACCTGCCGCTTGGACGGCTGGCTGCGCCGGACGCACGCGTCGTAGTAGGTGGACGGCGCGATCTTGCAACCATGCGCGGACAGCACACGGCAGATCGGCTCGACGCCGTACTCCTGTTTGTGGGTGTCGATGTACTCGACGATCACCGATTGCGGCGGTCGGTGAAAGTCGGCCCGGGACGCGGTGACAACCGTTGGGGCTGTTCCGTTTTCCCGGGCCGCTTCCCGAACCCGGCGTGCACCTTTCAATGCACCGGGCTCTCCACAAGACCCGGTCAGGCTGCTGTGGTGTCCTCCTCGTCGGTCGGCCAGGGCGAGGGAATGACCGCACCGCGGTAGCGGTAGCGGGTCGTGCCGATCTTCTCCAGATCGATCAGCACACGGTCCTCGGTGGCTGGCCACCAGCCGCCGCCGCAATATTGGCGGCGCAGGTCTTTCCAGGTCGACTTGCGGTGTTTTCGTCGGAGCCAGCGCCACACCGTCTGCCACGTGTAGTGACTGAGGTAGGAGAAGGTCGCCGAGGACACCCCGGCCCGGAAATAGCCCGCCCATCCCTGCAGCGTCGCGTTGATGCGGCGCAGCAGGTCATCGAGCGGCTGGTTGAGTTCAACTGTTCGGCGCAGCGTCTTGATCTTCCGTTTGACCGCCAACACGGCCTTCGTGGACGGATGAACATAGACGTAGCTGCAGCTGGTGCCCCGCTTGCGGCGACGCTGGATGCGCCACCCGAGGAAGTCCAGCCCCTCGTCGATATGGGTGATCAGGGTCTTGTCCGGTGCCAGACGCAACCCCATCGTCGCCAACACGGCGGCGATGTCCTCCTGTAGTGCTTCGGCGTGGGCTCTGGTGCCCCGCACCATCAGACACCAGTCGTCGGCATAGCGGACCAGCCGAAAGTTCGGCTGCCCGTGACGAAGTCGTCGAGCGCGCTCAACCGAGCCGGTAGCCGGACCACCCGGCAACCCGGCAATGTGTTCATCGAGCACCGACAACGCCACATTGGCCAACAGCGGCGAAAGAATCCCACCCTGCGGAGTTCCGGCGGTGCTGTCCGCCAGCAGGCCGTCCTCGGTGAGGATGCCCGCCTTGAGGAACGCCTTCACCAACCCCAAGACACGGTTGTCACCGACGCGTCGACGCACCCGCCCCATCAGAGCGGTGTGGTCGATCTCATCGAAACAGGCCTTGATGTCTCCCTCAACAACCCAGTCATAACACCGGGGACGTGTTGCGAGATAACGCACTTCGGCCACCGCATCATGAGCGCGGCGCTTCGGACGGAAACCGTAGGAACACGGCAGGAAATCCGCCTCAAAGATCGGCTCCAACACCAACTTCAACGATGCCTGGACCACCCGATCGGCCACGGTGGGAATCCCCAAGCGGCGCAACGCACCACCGGTCTTGGGGATCATCCGCTCGCGCACCGGCAACGGGCGGAAACTGCGGTCCTTCAACTGCGACCGCAGTTCATCGAGGAACACCTCGATGCCCTGCCCGGCAGTGATGGACGACGCGGTGCGCCGATCCACCCCGGCCGTGGCGGCACCCTTATTCCCGCTGACCCGATCCCACGCCACCAACACGAACGCGGGATCGGCGACGAGGTTGAACAGATCGTCGAACCGGCGATCAAGATCATCGCGTGCCCAACGGTGCAGCTTGGTCTGGATCTTCAGTACCCGTTGCCGCGCCAGCATCAGCGCCAACTCCAGCTCGTCGGTATTCACCGGCGACATAACTTCCTCTCCTGACCTTCCAGTTTCCGCACTGCATGTCTTGCTGGCCCCCTTCGCCCTGTGACCGCCTTTCTCGGTCTCCACGACGGGCACGTCACCGCCCGCGACTACTACGAGGCCTCCGCCCCACCCTGAAATGCGGTTCCTTGACTCCGAACCCGAGTCGTCACACCCGCCCCGACTGGCTGCCGGAAACGAAATGAGCGGTCCCGCAGGGTGGTTCCCACGTTCACCAGGTCATCGATTGGTCAGGGAGGCGCCCAGCTCTACTCCGGCAGCATCGCCACGGCTACGCCGCAGGCCTTCACCGTGGCCTCCCCACCGCTGGAACTAAACGGCTTCGGAGTCAAACCCCACCCGCTCGGGTTCGTGCACTGCACACCGGCCCATATCCACCAGATTGGAGCCGGCTTCGCGGTTACGGAGCGTCTGACACTGGTTCGCTTACGCTGCACCTTCTGACCTTGCTCGACAAGCCCGCACCGTCTGGCAGTGCCGGCACGGCTTGCCTTCTCGGGACCGCTTGCCACCGATCACCGTCGTTCCCGGCGATCGGCTGCCCCGATGCTTCCTCAGGCCGCTGCGACGACCCGAAGGAGACGGTCTCTCACCGCCTCTCGATATACCCAGCGCCTCGTGGCGCACAGCTCCGCCGCGAAGAAAGTCGATGCAGATTTCAGAATCTCGTTGGCGCGCTTGAGCTCTCGGTTCTCAGCCCGCAACCGCCGGAGCTCCTCGGCCATGTCGCTGCTCACTCCCGGGCGCGTGCCGGAATCGATCTGATCGCGGCGCACCCAGGTCAACAAGGTCTGCGGCGTCCCAATCCCCAGCTTGGCCGCCACCGACTCGATCGCCGCCCACTCCGACGAATACTGATCGCGCACCTCGGCGACCATCCGCACTGCACGCTCACGCAGCTCGGCCGGGTACTTCCTCGAACCTGCCATGACTCCATCCTTCACAAGAGATGAAGTCTCCGGACTCACCGGGGCGATTCAGATCGCCCACTAACGGTTTAGCGATCAACGCGCTGGTAGTTATCCTGAGCGGGGCAATACACAGGAGCGAGATTCGAACTAATGGACGTTGACCGAACACCACGGACCAATTACTACACGCTTGATGAGTACATCGACTGGGCAGAATCGCTAGTGCGACTTATGGGCGAGGAATGGCTCAGTGCTCACGCACCTCAACCCCATCGGCCTGTGCACATTATCGCATCGTGGATACTGGGCTATCGCAATGCGACGCCCGAAACTCTGCACCAATCGCAGCAGCTCCTGCAAATCGGCGAACTTATGTCAAATATCCGAGCACTAGAGAACGCCGGCGTTCAAAACTTAGAGACGCGAATGAACGATCTGCGTCTTGATGACTTCGAGCGAGTTTCAAGCGCGATCCATGAAATTCGGGTAGCGGCTCACTACACGCTTGAAGGTAGGCGAGTCTTCTTTATACCCGAAGCCGGAACTCGCACCCCAGACATGCTGATCGACGACCAGGTCGAAGTCGAGTGTAAACATAAATGCAGCGTTAGCCGACAAGACAAGCAAAGATACGAGCTATACGGAATACTGTCGCGTCGCCTCCGATCAGCCTTCCACGACCGAGTACCACACTCGGCTCTAGATTTGGAAGTCATGTTTCATGCTGAACCCGTACGCGCACAGATTGAGAAGATCATCACGACCTCCCGCAATGCCCTACACGACACGCGGCCAAAAGTATTTACCGAAAGCGTCGACGGAGAATATTCAGCAAAGTATCAGACATTCGCGCGGGGTCACGGCCCCGACGGTCTAATACTGCCGCGCGAGTCTGGACAATCAAAATTTGATCAACGATCCATCGAAGGCATCGTTGTTGACGCCAACGGGCCGACTGGACCTGCACTCGGTCGATTTATCAATATGGCAATTGGTTGCGACATCCGACAGGATCGTGTTAAAGGTATACTGAAGTCAGTAAAATCTGCAGTGGGCCAGTTTTCGGGCCGCTACCCGGCGATCATCTCCGTCGATATTTCTGAAACCGTCCACAATATCCAGGGCGCATCCATGGGGCATCTTCGCGATGATATCTGCGCCATTTTGCGAAACAACACGAGGATTTCGCAAGTTCGGCTGGATTCCACGGTGCTACAGCAAGAGGACGGTCGAGACGTATACGGCTCGTCTTCAGAGATCATTCAGAATCCGCAGGCGAAGTATCCCTTGCCAGCACCGCATGGATAGCGAAACGCCCACCAAAGGGGTCGATTTCGCGGCGAACGTCGGCACCCCAGGGTGTTGCCGAGCAATTGTCAATACCTGTGGATCGGGGTGTTTCAGGCGACCTCCGTTTCGGTGTGCTGATCGCCGTCTGACGGTGGTGTCGGTGGGGTGATGTCGGTGGGCCGTTCGAGCAGTTTGCCTTTGTGGAAGACCGCTCCGGCGCGGACGAGGGCGACCAGATGTGGGGCGTTGACGGCCCGCCAACGGGCTTGGGCGGCGTCGATCAGCTTGTAGGCCATGGCCAATCCAGCGGCCCGCGATCCCGGACCCTTGGTGACCTTCGTTCTCAAACGCACTGTGGCGAAGGTGGATTCGATCGGATTCGTGGTACGCAGATGGATCCAGTGCTCGGCGGGGTACTTGTAGAACTCCAGCAGGACATCGAGGTCGTCGACGATCTTGGCGACCACTTTCGGGTACTTCGCGCCGAAGGCAACCGCGAAGGCCTTGACCGCGACCTGAGCTTTGTCGATGTCTTCGGCGTTGTAGATGTCCTTGATGGCCGCCAGCGCGGCCGGATGCGCTGACTTCGGCAGTGCGGAAAGGACGTTGGCCTGCTTGTGGAACCAGCAGCGCTGCTCTCGGGTCTTCGGGAATACCTCCCGCACCGCCTTCCAGAACCCGAGCGCGCCATCGCCGACGGCCAGCACTGGGGCGGTCATGCCGCGTCGTTTGCAGTCGCGCAGCAGATCCGCCCACGACTCGCATGACTCCCGATAGCCGTCGGTGATCGCCACGAGCTCTTTGCGGCCGTCAGCGCGCACGCCGAGCATCACCAGCAGGCACAGCTTCTCCTGGTCCAGGCGGACCTTGAGGTGAATGCCGTCGACCCACAGGTAGACGTAGTCGCTGCCGGACAGGTCCCGGGCAGCGAACGTACGGGCTTCGTCTTGCCACTGCGCGGTCAGACGGGTGATCGTGGTGGCCGACAACCCGGCACCCGAGCCGAGGAACTGCTCGAGTGCGGGCCCGAAGTCGCTGGTCGATAGGCCGTGCAGATACAGCAGCGGCAGCACCTCACTCATCTGCGGGGACTTGCGTGCCCAGGCCGGCAGGATCGCCGAGGAAAACCGCTGCCGCTCACCAGAATCGGGGTCGACACGGCGATCGTTGACCCGCGGCGCCTTCACCTGCACGGCACCGGCCGCGGTCAGCACCTCACGCGGCTGGTGATAGCCGTTGCGGACCACCAGTCGGTGACCGTTCTCGTCACGCTGATCAGCGAATGCGGCCACGTACGCGGCGACCTCGGCCTGCAGGGCAGCGGCCAACATCTGCCGGGCTCCGTCGCGGACGATCTCGTCCAACAACGACCGGCCGGCCTCGCCGCCGTTGGCCTCCTCGGCATCGTGAACTACGGTGAGCATGGGCGTACCTTCCCAACCAGCGCGCCAACGCCGGTCTTGATCGAATACCTGATTCCGTGATGATCATCCTCGGGAAGGTGCGCCCACTTTCAGGCCACCTCCTCGGGCCTCATCCACAGGTATTGATCATTGCTCAGGTGTTGCCCCAACCTATCTGTCGCTGATTCCGACCGTCGGAGACTGGTGTGACAACGTCCCACAATCACAGCGCTGCTAACCGCGACCGCCCTCGAAGCTCCCGGCCACTCGGTAATCCATCGCATCCGTACTTCTTTGCGGGAGTCGATACCCGGAACCAGCGCATCGGTCGCCCCGTGCGTTGAGGTGACGAACCAGCTCGACACGCGCGCTGTCGACATCGATTCGTTTCAAGCAGTTCGGACACTTCCACGACTTCGGCCCGAGCGCCGGTGGCGGCTTCCTGCGCCCGTTGCTTGCTGCTGCCTTCGCACGCACCTGGCTGCGACCGCGTAGGCATTCCGCGCACAGCCCCTTCGCAATGCTGAAGCCCTTCATCGACGTCCGTGTCTTGCAGCCCACGCAGTACTGCGTGGTCAGCTGTTGCTTGCCGGCTGCTCGCCGTGGTGTCTCCGACTTCCGTTGATTTCGAACAATTGATTTGGCGTTGCGACGGTTCCGAGGAGTCAACTCCTTCGCCGGAACAGGTGGCTTACGGCTGGCTATGATCCTTCGCAGACCTCGTTGTGTAAGGCCGTATTTGGCCTCGCATTCCCGAGCCAACGCGTCCTTCGCCTGACTCGGATTCTCCGACTGGCAGGCACGCTGGTAGCGCTCGCAGATGTCGATGGCCACCGACGGCGTGACCGGGTCGTATCGGCGCTTTCCCTTGTCGTTGCCGGGTTTCGGCTGGGTAGGGGTGGTGCCCACTGCGCGCTGCTCAGCACCGGCAGGATGTGACTTCGGCTTTCGCGCTTGCGTTGCAACGCCGGGTTTGGCAACCCGAGGACTCCGCTCAGCACCGTCCTTGGCCGATACAACTCGCGGTTCACCGTCGGCCAGCCTGCGCAACTTATCGCTGGAAACCAACTGGCGCAGTGCTGACCTCGAAATCCCGTACCTGACTTGGCATTCCTGAAATAGCTCATTGACTGCATGGCTCGGGTTCTCCGAAACAGTGGCGAGTCGATGGCTCCTGTATATGTCGACGGCATCGGCGGAGGTAAGCAGCGAGGATGGGCGCTTGCCACCGGCTACTTTCGGTTGGGCGGCAATGGCCACTGTTCGTTGTCGCTGGGCCTTGCCGCCGGCCACATCCAGCGGGGTGGGGATAGTGCCTGCTGCTCGTCGCTGATCCTTGGCGCCAGCTGCTCTCGGACCCGGATGTGGGACCCCATACGCTTCACGCAACCGTCGAGCAACAGGTGCCTCGACAGTCGAGGATGCGGACTTGACGAACGCGCCGTTGGCGGCGAGCCGCGCCAAGACCTCCCTGCTTGTGATACCGAGCTCTTTAGCCAGCTCATGTACCCGTGCCTTGCCAGCCACTGTTTAGGCCCTCACCTCATCCATCGCATGAGCCCGCCAATCTTGCGGCGAACGCGTCATACCCGAAGTTACTTCGGGCCCCCGACAACCTGCCCAGCACCGGTGACCGCCACATCAGTCTGCTCATCCTCTGAAGAGACGACCTGATAGAACCACTTGGCGATATCGGAGATTAAGTGGGTACGCCCGGGAGCGTTGGTGAAGAAGTAGTCGCTCATCTTCTCGTGCGCACCTTGGTTGTCAGCAACCGCGCCAGTGACCGCATCATCGAAGTCAGGCGACTCGACAAACTGCTTGGCGGAGTTGACCTTTGCCTGCTGTACAAGGGCATGGTCTTCAAGGAGCGTGCGCAGCAACGCTTCCAGGAACGACACTTTCTGCGACTGAGTGAAGTCCTCGGACCCGAACAGATCGTTGAGCCGGTCAAGTACCTGTTGGAAGGCAACCATTTTCGGGTCACGTTTCTCACCCGACCCGGCAGCGGTCACCCCGGACAACCCGACCCGCGTACCAAGTCCGATGTCGACCCGACCCCGGTCGATCTGCTTGACCTGCTTCAAAACAACATCGGACAGGTCGATGGGTGCGGTGTAGTTCTCCGGCTGGATGACCCGTTCGAGGTGCCGAAGGTAGATCTGCTTCTTCGCCAGCTCTGGGTCGCCGTAGTCGATGATCTGGGACATGAAGTCGTAGAGCCGGACGAAGGAGCCGACGTCCTTGCGGAACATGTCCAGCTCGGCGAGTGCGGCCTTGTCGCCCTCTCCACCGTTGTGGATCAGCGCCGCGGTGTACCGGTCGGCGAACCGCTTCTGCCCCGGCCCGACGGTCGCGACGAGTGCGCTGTTGCCCTTGCCCTTCACGTACGCCTCGGCGCATCGGTCGATCTCGGCCTGGGTGTAGATCGCCGCGGTGTCGAGCTTCGCGGCGAGGTCGTGCACCAGGTTCGGATCGGTCGCGGTCTCGAGGAACGCGTCGGTGAAGTACGGCTCGAACGCCTCCCGGATCGCCTGGGGCTCGTTGACGAAGTCCACCACCTGCGTCTCTGCCGCGCTCTTCGAGATACCGGAAGGGGTGCGGTACGTGCGGTTGAGCCGCGAAAGGGTCTGCACCGCAGTCACACCGGAGAGGATCCGGTCGACGTACATCGCGCACAGCAGCGGCTGATCGAACCCGGTCTGGAACTTGTTGGCGACGATCATGATCTTGTACTGGTCGCCGCGGAACGCCGTCCGCAGGTCGTGCACGCCCGGGTTCATGGACGCCTCGGTGAAGTCCTCCGATCCGGACTCGGGGTCCTGCACCGCTCCGGAGAACGCGACCAGCGTCCCGTAGCCGTAGTCTTTCTTCGCGATGTAGTCGTCGATCGCCAGCTTGTAGCGGACCGCGGCCTTGCGGGAGTCGGTGACCACCATCGCTTTTGCATGCCCGTCCAGCAGTGGCGCGACCCTCTCCCGGAAGTGCTCGACGATGATGGCCGACTTCTGCTCGATGGTCTGCGGGTTCAGCTTGACCCACTTCATCACGGCCTTGGTGGCTTCGTTCTGGTCGACCTCGTGACCGCCGCTGGCGTTCTGGCCGATCTGGAATGCCAGCTTGAACGAGTGGTAGCCCGTCAGGACGTCGAGGATGTAGCCCTCTTCGATAGCCTGCTTCATCGTGTAGACGTGGAACGGCACCGGGTTCTCACCCCGACCCGGCTCGCGGCCGAACAACTCCAGCGTCTTGCCCTTCGGGGTGGCGGTGAACGCGAAGTAGGAGATGTTCTCCGACGCCGCCCGCTCGGTGGCCTCCGCGGCGAGGATCGCCTCGACGTCGATGTCGCCACCGTTTGCGATCTCGTCGATCTCCTCAGCGGTAAGGACGGCCTTGAGCTTGCCGGCGACCTGCCCGGACTGCGAGGAGTGGGCCTCGTCGGCGATGACCGCGAACTTCTTGCCCTTGAGCCCCATGTTCTTTCGGATCTCGTCCATCGCGAACGGGAACGTCTGGATGGTGACGACGATGACCAGCTTGCCGTCCGTGAGCGCCTTCGCCAGCAGCCCGGACTTGGATCCGCCGGCCTTCGCCGCGGCGTCCCGGTCGATCGCCACGACGATGCCCTGGTCATTGTCGATCTGCGTGATCGCGTCCTGCAACTGCGCGTCGAGAACGTTGCGGTCGGTGACCACGATGACCGAGTCGAAGACCTTCTCGTTGTCGACCTGCAGCCGCGCCATCCGGTGCGCGGTCCACGCGATCGAGTCCGTCTTCCCCGACCCCGCCGAGTGCTGGATCAGGTACCGGTGCCCGACACCCTCGGCGGTCACCGCGGCGGTGAGATTCGCGACGGCCTCCCACTGGTGGAAGCGGGGGAACCGCAGCGTCGACGACTTGCTGGTCTTGCCGCTGATCGGGTCTGTCGAGGTCTCGTGCTTGATGTACATCAGCCGGCCGAGGATGTTCAGCCACGCATCGCGCTGCAGCACCCGCTCCCACAGGTACGCCGTCCGTGATCCGTTGGGGTTCAGCGGGTTTCCGGCTCCGCCGGTCTCGGTGCCGCGGTTGAACGGCAGGAAGTGCGTCTTCTCCCCGGCAAGGCGGGTCGTCATCCACACCTCGTCGTTGGACACCGCGAAATGCACCAGTGCCCGCGCACCGGAGACGAACAGCGGCTGCATTTTCCCAGTTGCGGGGTCCTTCGGTAACCGCGTGGTCCGGTACTGGGTGATCGCGTCCGCCACGGTCTGGGTTAAGTCGGTCTTGAGCTCCACTGTGGCCACCGGGAGGCCGTTGACGAAGAACACCAGGTCCACGGACCGGTTGTCGGCGGTGGAGAAGTGCACCTGCCGCATCACCCGCAGCCGCACCGCGGCGTAGTCGGCGTTGCGCTTGGCATTGAGCGTGGACTCCGGCTTGAACACGCACATCTGGAACTTCGCCGCGAGGTGCGAGAACCCCTTCCGGAGCAGGTTCAGGGTGCCTCCGCCGTTCTCCAGCGGCAGGTCGAGCACCTTGACGATCCGGTCGAGCAGCTGCGCCTGCTGCTTGTCGATGTCCTTGGAGCCGGACTTGACTACCTTCTCCAGCTGGTCGGGCTGGGTGTCGGCGAGCCATCCGAGGATGTCCTCGGGGAACAGCGCCCGTTCCTTGTCGTAGCCAGTGTCGTTCGGCGAGTACAGCCAGCCGTGGCCGCCGAGGTACTCGGCGATCTCTTTCTCGAACTCGATCTCGTTGTGCTGGGCCATGTTTCAGGCCACCTCCGCTCGCACGTCGATCTGCCCGGTAACCGCGGCGGTGATCAGAGCGGCGCGGCGCTCACGGGATAGCTCGATGAACCTCTCGGTCTCAGCGATCAGGGTGTCGATCTTGGCGGATTGTTCATCCAGGTAAGCGACTATGCGGCGCTGCTCGTCGAGGGGCGGGCGAAGCCACGGCGCTTCGCCGAGCTCCTCCCGGTTGATCTTGGGCATCTTCACCCGCTGGGACATCAGAGTCGCGAACGTATGGAAGGGACGAGCAAGCATGTAATACAGCAGGTACCGGTGTTCGTCGCCCTTACGACTAGACATCGCATACATATCCGCGCTCGTCAAGCAGTCCTCGTCTGCGACGGCCACCTTATTGAGTGCCGGGCGAATCTTGGAATACAGCACCTGTCCCGCCGTTGCGACGTACTTTCCACTGTCCGCCCCCTGCTCGCGAGCGGTTTGTCGCTCCACAATCTGTCCCGTACCACCCTTGACGTGGTTCGGCGCGACGAGAACCATGTCAGTCCACGGATCTTCACGGGGATCGACCTGACCTCCGTTAATAGCGACGTCGCGGCTAAAACGCCCAACTGTCCAGTGTCCTGGGACAGCGCCAAGGTAGACATTGCCGCTGTCGACGAGGGGCGCCTGGTCGATACCTTCAATCGCGCCGCGGGTAATCACCGACTGACGCCGCTCACGCAGCAGGTCGATGAGCTGCTGCTGCTCCTCAATGAGCGTGTCGATCCGGTCCGTCTCCCGGTCTAGGAAGTCGGCGATGGCGCACTGCTCGTCAAGGGGCGGCATAGCAAATCTCAGATTAAGGAGTGTTCCGGATGTGAGCTGGTTGATGGTTGCAGTCGAGAACAAGCCCGTCTGAGCGGCGAATATCTGCGAGTTCAGGACCCAGCGAAGGTAGTCGTTGCGCTCGGACCGCAGGACGGCCATGAAGGCGCCCCAAGTTTGTCCCACCACCTCAGGGGTTGCCACTGCGTTCTTTCCAACGAGGCGCGCGCTTCCGTTCCGTGCACATATCACTATGTCGCCGGATCGCAGACGCAGGTCGTCCGGTACATCTTTCGCCACGTAAACGTTGTCGTTCAGATGAAGACGCCCTTCGTGGATATTTCCGGCACGGAGAACCAATGTGGCTCCGTCGGAGTCATCGACAACATCGCCGGGATCGTACGTAAGGCCAATTAGCGCCTTGCCCACGTTCTTAACGCGTAGCACCTGCCAGTGCTTCGGAACCAACGGCATCGATGGCTCTGAAGTTGGCACATACGCGGCATACCGCTTCATCCCTCGACTTCCCGCAGCAGGTTCATGATCTTCGCGACCTGCTTCTCCAAGTCGGCGTCGATCTCGGCGAGGGGCCGGGGCGGGATGTACTTGTAGAAGTGCCGGGTGAACGGGATCTCGTAGCCGACCTTGGTTTTCGTCTCCTCGATCCACGCGTCGGGGACGTGCGGCAGGACCTCGGCCTCGAAGTACTGCATGATCGTCGCATCGCGGCCGAGGTCGCCGTCGGTGTTCCCGCCATACGTGAAAGGAACGTTCTCGGTGTCGCGCTTCTTCGTATCCGGCTTCGGGTTGCCCTTCCGGTCCTTCGACACCTTCCCCGTCTCGGTCAGCAGCGGCCGCTCCACGGTAACGGTCCAGTACGCAAAATCGTTGGCGATGAACACCTTCGAGTAGTCCGGGTCGGCCTCGTCGAACGCGTCGTACAGCGCCAGGATCCGGTCCCGGGCCGCGGCGTCGACCTCCCGGTTCTTCGCGCCCAGGCTCTTGCGCATCTTCGTCCAGAACGAGGTGGCGTCGATCAGCTGCACCTTGCCGAGGCGTTCTGGGCGCTTCGTGTTGTCCAGGATCCAGATGTACGTGGCGATGCCGGTGTTGAAGAACATGTTCGTCGGCAGCGCGACGATCGCCTCGACCAGGTCGGATTCGAGGAGCCACTGCCGAATCTGCGACGGACCCGACTCCGCGGCGCCGCTGAACAGCGGCGAGCCGTTGAGGACGATGCCGGCGCGGCCGCCCCCGTCATGCGCGGGCCGCATCTTGCTGGCTAGGTGGGACAGGAACAGCATCTGGCCGTCGCCGATCGCCGGAAGCCCATGCGAGAACCGGGAATTCGGCGCGAGCGACTCTTTCTTCACCGACTCCTGGGAGGCCTTCCAGTCCACGCCGTACGGCGGGTTGGACATGCAGAAGTCGAAGGTCCGGTCGAAGAACAGGTCATCGGCCAAGGTGTCGCCAAGCTTGATGTTCCCGGCGTCCTGGCCCTTGGCGATCATGTCGGACTTGCAGATCGCATACGACTGGTCGTTGATCTCCTGCCCGTACAGCCGCAGCCGTGCGTCCGGGTTCCGTTCCAGCAGTCGTTCCTCCGCGACGGACAGCATGCCGCCGGTCCCTGCCGTGGGGTCGTAGATCGTCCGCACCGTCCCGGGTTCGAGGAGTCCGACGTTGTCCTCGGCGAACAGCAGGTCCACCATCAGCCGGATCGCGTCACGCGGGGTGTAATGCTCGCCGGCCTCCTCGTTGGAGGCCTCCGCGAACTTGTAGATCAGGTGCTCGAACAGGTCACCCATCTCGGCGTTGGACACCACGTCGGGGTGCAGGTCGACCTCGGCGAACTGCGACGCCACCAGGTACAGCCGGTTCTTCTCGTCCAGGGTGGCGAGCTCGTTCTCGAACTTGAACCGCTCGAACACGTCGATGTTCGCGGAGAACCCGGTGATGTAGTCCATCAGATTCGCCCGCAGGCCCTCCGGATCCTCCAGCAGCAGCTTGAAGTCGAAGGCGCTGGTGTTGTAGAACGCGAGGCCGGTTTTACGCTTCACCTGCACGTCCAGGGCGCCGCCGGAGTACTTCTCAGCCAGTACCCGCACGTCGGCGCGGGTTGGTTCGAGGATGCAGTCCAGGCGCCGCAGGATCGTGAACGGCAGGATCACACCGCCGTACTGGTGCGGCTTGTACACGCCGCGGAGCTGGTCTGCGATGCCCCACACAAAGTTGCCCAGCTTGCTCAACGGACTGTCCTCCTGAAACTGTGCTCAACGTACGGGTCGCACGAGTCTGACACCCTAATTCGGGCGTTGGGCCGGATCACTTGTCTCCGCCAATCGGAGCGTCGTAGCGCACCGCGTCAAGAATGGCCGCGGCGGCGGATGTTGCCGCCTCGGCTACCGCCTGGGCGTGCCGAGCTAACTGCTCGACCTCACGCACTGCGTTAGCAAGCTGCTCCTGCTCCCAAAGCGGGAGCATCGGAATCTCTAAGTCACGCAGGTCAACTCGCTGAATAGTCGAGCCCTTGTTGAAACGTTCGTTCCAGGAGCCGCCGAGGCAGTGCGCCACGAAACTTGGGCTGCACTGCTTTTGATCGACGCGGAGCCGATGCACACCATTCCCAAGGATTCGTCCGCCTAGCTCGTCGACTGCAGCCCGCACGGTGTTCAAAGTCGTAACTAGTACGTCACCTGCACGGGTTCGGTCGTCAGGTTCGTCCATTGGGGCGATACGCTCGACGGCCGCCGCCGCCAGGAACGGTAATCCGTCGCGCACATCGCTGGGCTTCACCAGCAGAGTGCCATCTTCGTTGTCGAGATCGTCGAGCTTTGCCCGCCCGTTCTGGATCGATGCCACGCCGAGCTGGACGAGTTCTTTCACGGTCAGTACGCGTGGTGTCGCGTTCGGTCCATGAGTTACCGGCACTACCGCATGATCCAACAATACGGCGAGAGCCTCTCCCAATGCTTCGTGTGAATTCCTGAAACGGGCCGCTACATCTTCCGGGTCTGAACCGGGCGTTTGCACCCAGCGACGGGGATCGAGCTGAGCGTCGTCGGCGAGTAGGTCCATCGTCTGTACTGGCGCATAGGGCGGCGCGTCATCGACGGGGCAACCCTCGCCGAGAGTTAACCAAGACGCTACGCGGGTTTCTGGAGTCACTGCGTCTGACCCATCAACCAACAAAACAGGAACTGTGCCGGACGGGTGATCCGCCTGGCGCAACACCCACAATGCCAGTTGAATGCCGGTGTGAGGCAGCATTTTTGGTGGCAATAGAACTACCGCTTCTATCCACCCCGACCGCAACAGCTCAGCCCGAATCGCGGCGCTGCGGTGCCGCGCAAACAGCGAGCTGACCGACGTTACGACATAGGCGCATCCACCCGGCTTCAGATGGGCAATTGCATGTTGGATCCATGCCAATTCGGAGTTGTTCGTCGGCGGTACGCCGAAGGCCCAACGCGGATCGGCAATGTTTTGCGACCGCGACCAGTCCAACCCGAAGGGCGGTTCGGCGATAACAACATCAGCGCGAAGGCCTGGGTCCGGGTCGCCGTCCAGCACGTCTTGAAGCGCGTACTTCGTATCGATTCCGTGGAGTGAACTACGCATCCGGGCAATGCTCAAAGCCTGCTCATTGATTTCATGACCGACGGTCTGCACTTTGCCGGCGCTCTTTGTCCAGGTCTGGATGAGTGCCTCGCCGATGCCGCACGCGGGGTCATAGACGAGACCCTTGGCGGGCGACGCGAGGTTCGACAAGAGTTCGGAGATTCGCGACCCCACGAGCCCGTGTTCTCCAAGCCCATAGCCGGCCGCGCGACCACGTTCGGCGGCGCTGCGCCTGAGTACTTCGTCGGCTGCTTCGGCCAGATACTCGGGATCGATAGCGTCGACGACCCTCACGACTGCGCTGATCGCATCAATCGCGCTCCTGGCGCGTGCCCAGTGGCCAATTTTGTCGGCCACGGCAGATATGTCACGCCAGCGCACATCCTGAGCACTTGCTTGATCAGCTACCTCGCGGAATGCTTCCACGATTTGGAGCGGGTCAGAAGCTCGAATCCGCTGCCAATTCGAATCATCACCCTCGGCGGACAACTTGCGTGCGCAGCACAATGCGAGAGCGAGTTCGGTCGCCTCGGAAGCGGGAACACTGACTCGCATGGCGTTCAACGCATGGGTGAGTGCAGCTTGTCCGTGGTCTTGCCGAATCTGAATTTCCGGCTTCGTGGCCGCCAGCCACGCAATGACTTGTGACCGGTCGTAAAGCGGCTTGGCGTCGGAGCCTGGAACCGGCTCCGGGAACGGGATACTGCTTGGTCGCTTCCGCCAATTGGTGACTGCACTTCGTGACACGCCAGCCAAGTCGGCGATCTGGCTAGGCGTGAGCAGCGCGTTGGGCGAATCGTTCATCAGGCGACTTCCTTGTGTGTCACAGCTGAGCCGGGACGCGGTGTTGGACGATCCGGTAGGAAATTCACCGTGTGGGCGGCGAGCTCCAACACCCGCGATAGACCGTCTCGGTGGGCAACGACCGTGGTGCGAATGCCTCGTGCGGCTAAGCCGCCTATGGCATCGGCGAAGATTCCGTCGCCGGACACAAGGACGAGCTCCGTGAATCTCCGGGCGATGTTCTCCTCGAGTACCTCGAGGAGGGCCAAGTCTGCGCCGTCGGGTCCCGAACGTACGACGTATCGCACGTGGGTCCACGTGCAGCCCAGCTCAAGGAGCCCGGAAGGACCGCAGCCAACCACGACATGGTCGCCGGGGCGTGCCGAAACTAGGCGCCCCACGGTCGCCTTTGCCCATCCAATGTGTTCGCCTACCTCGGCGGACCCGCCAACGACGTTTTCGATATCCACCAGCACCATGCGGCGCTGGCCAACTGCACCGTTCTGCAGGGAGCGGCGGCCCGTGTCCTTGATTGGCATAGTAAAACTGTCGCATGCCATCAACCCGATGTCAACCCGTGTATGTAGTTCACATCAATACGCGAATGGTTCCTATTGACACGTGACAACCAGCCCGGGTTACTCCGAACTCCCACGAAGACTGAGCTCACGATCGTCTACCGCCGTCTAGCATTTGGCCTACAGGATTCTCACAATCAAACGACAAGGACGCTCTTGTGGTGGATTTCAACTTCGAAATCAACGAAGCCGGCATGCAGCAGCTCCAGCAAGAGCTAGAGGAAAAGTTCGCTGCCGGCTTGCAGGTGCCCCTCGATGGCGACGAAGAAACCGCCGTTCAGAGCGTCCTCGACCAAATGTCCAGCATGGGAATCACCCCGAATGAGTCCGAAGTTCGCAAGATCGTCCGCGACGCACGTGGCTGAGTGATGTCAAGCACCTGGGATGAACGTGACGTGCCGGTTCTCAAGGCGATCTTCGAGCGCCGCGACAATCACACGACTTCGTCGGGGTCGTCGCAGGCGCCCCGTGTGTAATAACGCTTTTGCGGACTAGTCGTTTGAAGTAATATTTCCGTGTCGTCGCTGGTTTCACGAGCGAGTTCCCAGAGACGGTCATTGCCTCGGTGCGGCATCGCGCGCAGACGTGGCAATTCAGGCAGGAGTGACTGTCCATGGAGATTGAGGACAAGGGTGGCCAGCGCCTGCTACGCAGGGTCGCTGATCCTGCCTACGCTGAGCGCATCACGGAGATTCGCAATGCTATGCGCGAGATGGACCGGGCGTACGCCGGGCGCCTGGCGAGCATCCGGAAGGCCGCGCAGCTCACCCAGGAAGATATGGCTACCCGGCTCGGCAAGAGACAATCGGCAGTGTCCAAACTGGAACGCCAGCACGATCTTCTGCTGTCGACACTTGCTCGCTATATCCGCGCCGCGGGCCCCGAGGCGGAGTTGGTCGTCACCGTTGGTGGCCACGAATTGCGTTACGCCATAGATGAATTCGTGTCCAGCGGGGCCGACGATCCGTATCCTGCCGTGATCGGCCCGGTCCACGACATTAGCGGGGTCGCCCGGCGCCTGAACCTTTCAGAAAAGGCAATCGAGCAGTACGTCGCACGTAACGAGCTGTTGGCGTGCCGAACATCCGAGGGCATGCAGGTTTTTCCAGCCTTCCAGTTCCACGACGACGGGCAGCTCATTCCCGGTTTAGGAACGGTGTTGCAGATCATGGTCGAAGGCACCGAAGATCGATGGCAGGTCGCGCTGTGGTTGTCCACGCCGAGTGAGGACCTGCGTGGACGACGTCCGTACGAGGCGTTAAAGGCGGGGCGGGTCAAAGCGGTTGAGAAGTTAGCGCGTCAGACCGCTGCGCGGTGGCTTCACTAGGCCGTCGACGCTTGCGGTCTATCTAAACCGCATATCATCTCGGGCCGACGACGCCAACGTGCATCACTTAGCTCGACCACCCATGACTTGTTGCCTGTAATGAGCGCCGGTGATTCGTCCGGCGGCCAACTCGATAAGCCGCAGCACGGATTCACGGCTGGGGATGTCGCCTTCGATCACGCCACTGACGATAACGTCGAACACGACCCGACGATCCTCGGCGGACAAGTCGCTGTCACGTAGCAGTTCCGCGAGGTCGTAGGGCTCGTAGTGCGCGGCCTCGTCGTTCATTTGGCCAGCCTATCCACGCGTGTTCGAGCCGCCTGGTGGCGACGCTACGCCGTAGCTCCCATCGTTACCCGCAACCGCGCGAGGCCATCAGGCGCCTTTCGTCGCGAGTGCCGACTTACGGCTTGGCCCACCGCGTGATCTGATGGGGATGCCGTAGCTTTTCGCCCACCGCGCGACGCTCGATGGGCGGGCACCAAGTTCCGCGGCGAGGTCGTCCGGCGTCCGGTTCTCGAGGATGTATTGCGCGTAGAGCCATTCGTGGCTGATGTGATGCTGGACTGGCCCGTCCAGGTGTGCGCTACGAGAACGCGCGCGGACCGGCGCCGGCGGTTGCGGACGATATGCCTCCGCGCGACCTGACGGGATGCTGCGATTTATCACCCACCGTGCCACGCTCAATGGGCCGATACCGGGTTTCGCGGGAATCTCAATCCGGCGAAACGGCACTGCCTTCGAAATCCCTTAGACCTTCTAGCCCGGATTTTTCACGAAAAGTTGTGAGTTTCGGGGTGTAGATAAGCGAAAGTGCCTGTCCTGCAAGGAATAATTGGACTTGTCTAAGGTTTCAATCGTTCCAGCGGGAAGGCACTTCGCGGGTGAAGAATATCGCGGTTACACGACGGGTGAAAGTGTCAGCTGACGGTCACGGGGTCGTGTCGCATGCCGGGATGGGCATGCTGCGCGAGCTCGCCGACCGGACCGGCCTATCGGCGCAGGTCACCGCCGCGTTGGCCGACACCTACCGCGGCCCGTGGGTGTACGCGCCCGGAGAGGTGTTCGCTGATCTGGCGGCTGCAGTCGCCGACGGCGCGGACTGCATCGACGCAGTCGGTCAACTGTGCGGTGACCGTGAACACGTGCTCGGGGCGAAAGCCTCGACGACCACGATGTGGCGGCTGATCGATCAGCGGATCGACGCCGCCCACCTACCTGGGGTGCGTGCTGCCCGGGCCGCGGCGCGGGCGGCGGCCTGGGCTGCTGGCGCCGCCCCCACCACCGAGGGCTGGCTGCATATCGACATCGACGCCACCCTGGTCATCGACCATTCCGACAACAAAGCCGGGGCTGCCCCGACCTGGAAGAAGACGTTCGGGCTGCATCCGTTGCTGGCGTTTCTGGACCGCCCGGAGATTGCCGGCGGGGAAGCCCTGGCCGGGCTGCTGCGAGCCGGTAACGCCGGCTCCAACACCGCCTCCGACCACGTCATCGTCCTGCACCAGGCCTTGGCGTCCCTGCCGCCGCGGTGGCGGCCCGACCCCGACCATCCCGATCATCGGCAGGCACCGAAGGTGTTGGTGCGCTCCGATACCGCCGGAGCCACCCACAGATTCGCCGATGCGTGCCGCGCCGCGGGGGTGGGGTTCTCCTTCGGCTACCCGGTCGATGTGCGGGTGCAAGACGCAGTCGACACCCTCACCCTGGGTGATTGCTGGTATCCGGCGATCGACACCGACGGTGGTATCCGCGACGGCGCCTGGGTCGCTGAGGCCACCGACCTGGTCAACCTCGCGTCCTGGCCGACCGGCACCCGCCTCATCCTGCGCAAAGAACGCCCCCACCCCGGCGCCCAGCTGCGGTTCACCGACGCCGACGGCATGCGGGTCACCGCGTTCATCACCGACACCGGAGCTGGTGTCATCGCCGGGCAGGTCGCCGGGCTGGAGTTGCGGCACCGCCAGCACGCCCGCATCGAGGACCGGATCCGCGAACTCAAAGCCACCGGCCTGCGCAACCTGCCCTGCCAGTCCTTTTGGGCCAACGCCGCCTGGCTCGAAATCGTCCTGGCCGCAACCGACCTGGTCACCTGGACCCGGCTCATCGGATTCACCGACCACCCTCAATTGGGCCGCTGCGAAGTTCAGACGTTCCGCTACCGGGTCCTGCACGTGGCCGCCCGCATCACCCGCAGCGCCCGCCAAACCCAGCTACGCATCGACGTCACCTGGCGATGGGCCACAGCGATCGCGGCCGCCTGGCACCGCATCCGCACCGCCTTCGGCTGACCCGCCGGCCTACCTGACCCGCCGACGACGAAAGACCTACTGGCCCTGGGAAAGCCCGCCCACCCGGCGACACGGGACAGATCAACCACGCCACCACACGAAAACCACTACCCAACAGCACAACTCGGCATCAGACCGAGCCCACAACAATCACCACGAAAAATCGAGGCTAGTACCCGTAAACCTAAGTCTGTCAATGTCATTGGTTTGTTATATTGGCCGCGGGTTAGTAGCCGGCCGCCCAGCTGTCGGTCGAGTCGGTGCATCTGGCTCGTGATTGCACTGGGGCTCCTGCCGAGGGCTTCGGCGGCGGCGGTGATCGTTGGGTAGCTGGCAACGAAGGCGAAGCGTCGTAGACGGGCGGCGCCGCCGAAACTTTCCAGGACTGGACGGAGAACTTCGGGTGCGCTCTGCGCGGCCCGGAGTGCGTCGAGGTGTTTTTGGTGGCTGAGGGCTCCGCGGCCACGCATCGGGATGCTGTGCCGTTCCGCGACCTTGGTCAGGGTGTGTTTCTTGATGCCGTGGTCGCGAGCGATGTCTGATATCGATCTTTTCCCGGCTACGTACTGCTCATGGAGCCAGCGCGCGTCGTCCTCGGATTGCCGGGCCCGGCGGGCGGTGCCCAGCGGCACAGCGTATTCGTGTGCTAATCGATAGATGGCGTGGATGCCGACCCCGACGCTGTCGGCTATGTGTTGGAGGCCCAGGTTTTGGTTGATGTGTAGGTCGTAGAGTTCCTCGGGGGTGAGGGCGGCTTTGGCGATGTCGTGGTGGGTAGGTTCTGCACTGCGGCGCCCACGGATTGTGGTGCCGGCCTGATCGGATGGTCCCCACCGATGATCGGGGTGTCGGGCACGGGCGGCCACATAGATGGCGTGCAGCGTGGTTCCGAAGCCGCCGTTCGGCGTGCCCGACTGCTCTGGCGGGTTGTACAGCGCCCAGCGCAGTGCTGCGGCGGTGGAGCGGTCGATCCGGCCGTTCGGTAATTGCAGATCATCGAGCAACGACAATGGCGGTTGCCATGTCAGCGGCTCACCGTTAACGCCACGATCGGCGAGAAACATGTGGGCGTGCTCTTCCAGACGCGCGGTCAGTTGCGGGTGGAGATCGGCGGGAAACCGGTCGATCTGCAGCCGCCCAGCGGGTTTTTCGCCCGCGAAAGGTGCCTTGCTGCAGGGGAGTCCGCTGAGCTCTTCGAACATTGCGTGGCGCACCAGCGTGTGCTTAGGCCCCTGTCCGGGGTCTTCATCGGTCTGCACACACAGGTGGTGCCAAGTCGCCTCCGGCAGCAGGTCGCTGTAGTCGAGGCGTCGTCGCCTGTCGTAGTCGATCGGTGCCCCGTTGTCTGCGATGTAGTCCGATATTCGTGTCAGCACGGTGCCGGCTGCCGTCCACATTCCAATCTCCTGCAGCAGACTCACTATTCGGGAGACGTCGGTGTAGGTCGTCAGCGATCCGAGCCACATCGCGGCGCCTTCCGACGACAGGCGCGCGCCGACCAGCAGCACCGCCGCCGCCAGCGCGGGCCGCAGGGATAGTTGGCCGGCGTTGTCCGAGGCGAACGGCAGCGTGAACGCGGGCCACAGCATGGAGGGCAGGTGGGCGGCGGCCCCGTCGATCCCCTTGCCTGTCGTTGCCGGTAGGCGTGGTCGCGCGGCGAAGACGCGGTAGCGCAGCTGATCGGTCGGTTTCATGGCCGGTCCGAGTGCGGCTAACTGGATCGCTTGGGCCGCTGGGCTGGGCTTCCCGCCCCATTTCGCGCCGGTGACCGCGGACACTTTCACTCCGTTGTCGCGGGAGACGTCGATCAACCATCGCATCGCTGCACCGGCCTGGCGGAAGTCGTCGTGGTCAAGGATGCGAAGTGCGGCCGACAGCGTGACGGCGGCGTGTGCTGCGGATGTGCCGGCAGTGAGCCTGTCGGTGGGTCCGATGTCATGGGATACGCAGCGACCCGTGGTGTCCCAGGCCAGTTCGAACGTGTCGATCACGTCGGATGGGAGCCCTGGGCCGAGATCCTTGTCGACCGCACAGGACAACACCCGGTTGGCAAGTGCTTTGAGATCGGAGAGGTAACTGCCGGCGGGATCGGGCACGTCGGTGTACAGCGGCGACGGCACGGCCGACGACTCGATGACCGTCTCGATCATGTGTTGTAGCCGTAAGAGGCTGTGGCCGTGGGCAAGTCGGGTGACCGGGGCCTGCGCCAGTCGTGCGCCGCAGCGAGGCAAACGTCCGCTCGTAGCCGGTCCGCGGCGGGCACCGGCGCACCGGCCGGGATGTGGTGTCGAGAAGTGCGGATGGACGCGGCCGCGCTGGATTCGGTCGCAGTCCGGGCAGGTGTCGGCGAGCAGGCAGCGATGGCGGGTGCAGGCGAAGAACCAACCGAGCCGCCAGTGCAGCTGCCAGCGGCCGCCGCTGTCGGCGAGACAGTCCGGGCAGTACCGTGATCCGCGGCGCCGGCCCCACATGCCGGTCTGCCATGCCCGTGCGGGCGTGTCCAGAACGGTGCCGCGGTATCGGGCGAACGTCATGGCCGCCAACACGTCCGCGGGTACCGACATCACCTGTCCGATCCGTGCCAGCGTGTCCGCGGGCACGTCCACGGGCCAGCCTTGGCGTGCGCCCGTACGGTTGAGCAGGCCGATAGAACCGAGCAGATCCCCGAACGGCACCTGTATGCGGTGAGCGGCGGCTTCCAACCATGAATCGAGCGCCTCCCCCTGCGCAGGGGCGATGCGGATGGGGAGGGTGCGCAACGCCGGCGGCGCGACCATCGAATACTTCCCCCGTGCCAGGTGGTCGACTGCTACGAACTCTGGGTTGCGAGAGCGGCTCGGTGGCTCGGTCCGCCGCGTCCACGCAGCGGTATACCGTGACGGGTGGCCCAGCGCGCCATCGTGCTGGTGCTCATGCCGGCTTCCTTGGCAATGTCCGGCAGGACCCGTCGCCTGATGATGTATTGCTCATGCAGCCAATCCTTTTCGACGATTGTGTGGGTCGGTCGGTGCGGTTCGCGCACGGCGATGTCGTAGTCGTGGGCTAGTCGCGTCGCCATCTGGCGGCTGGCCCCGATGCTGGCGGCGATGTCGCGTAGCGGCATCCGTTGGTGGTTGTAAAGGTCGACGAATGTCTCGCGCGGCAGGGCCGCTTTGGCTTGTCCGTAGCGGTCGTTGTGTCTGGCCCGCGAGGTTGATGGCGGGGCGGCGGCTCGCAGTGGCGGGCGCGTGGCCAACAAGTAGCGCACGATGTCCGTGGTGGTGCCGAGCACGCGCGCGGCCGCCCTCGGTGTGGTCCCGGGGATGCTCATGGCGTCGTGTAGTGCCGCGAGGTCGATGGTCCCGGGATCGATACCGGGGAGGGGCAAGGTTTCAAGCAGGTCGATCGGCGGTTGCCAGGTAGCGGGTTCGCCTGCGATGCCCTTGTCGGCGAGAAACGCTTGCGCGTATTCATCGAGCGCACAAGCTAATTCAGGAGTCATATATTGCACCAGCTCGTCTGAGTCATTGCGCGATGTGCTTCTCGCGCGCTCGTCAGAAATAGTCGCCGCCGATGATCCGGTGAGTTGTTCGTAGAGGAATGCTCGGGCGGCAACCGCCTGTGGCGGCGGTGCTCCCGGTGTTGCTGAATCACAGCAAACCTGTTCCCAGGTGGCGTCGGGCAACAGGTTTCGGAAGTCGAGTCGGCGGCGGCGCTGGTAGTCGATCGGCGGCGGGCTGTCTTTAAGGTGGTCGTACATGGCGATGATGCCTGCGCGAATAGCGGTCCAGCTGTGATGTTTTCGGAGCTGTTGCAAGACTCGGCTGACCGCGCGGGCGTCGATGGTGCTGTGGACCAGTTCGGCGGCGTTGTGGAGATTGCGCCTGCCGGAGACTAGGAGCACGGCGACCGATAGCGCATGGCGCAGCTGGCGGTGCTGGCATGTCGGAATGACGAACCGTAGCGACCAGCCCGGCCACAGCATCGACGGGAGCCGCGAGGCCAGCGCGGCGGCGCAGTCCACGCCTGCTGCCGGGCGGAAGGGTACGGGTGTGCCGATGCGGTAGCGCAGCTGATCGGTGGGGCTCAGGAGCGGCCCGAGCGCCGCGAGTTGGGATCCGGCCAGTACCGGTGAGATGCCTTTGCCCCAGCCAATGTTGGTGGCGCTCACTGCAATACCGCGGTCTCTGGCCGAGGTGACGATCGGACGCAATACGTTTCCCGCGGCGGCGGTATCGGGCTGTTCGAGCACGTGCAGCGCGTACACCGCACCGAGTGCCGCGGTGGCTGCCCGTGCCGGTGCCGCCAGTCCGGGCTTGATTTCCGGACGTGCAGGCCCGGACCGTTGAGCCGCATGATCGTGGATGTCGTGTTGTGCGGCAATCAGATCGTCAGGTATTGCCCTCTGGAGATCGGCTGAAGTGGCGTACGCCAGTGCGCGGCCGGCGATGGCCCGGATATCGGCCAGTACGGCGATCCTTGATACCGGCCTGTTGCGGTAGATGCCGAAAGACGTTGGCGCGGAGTCGATAATGGTATTGATGGCCCGCTGGGCATGCAGGACGGGGTGATCGGGTCCGAACATCGTGACGGTCGCGGTGGCCAGTGCCCCGCCACATCGGGCAGACCCACGGCCGGTGCTGTTCACCGCAGGATGAGCGCAACACCCGGGTTGCGGAGTGAGTTCGTCGACGTGGGGGCGCCGGCGCGGGACCGCGCCGCAGTGCGGGCACGCATCGGCGAGCAGACAGTGGTGGGTGGTGCAGGCGAATGTCCAGCCGAGACGCCAGGACAGCTGCCAGCGTCCTCCGCTGTCGGCGAGACATTCGGGGCAGAAGCGTGATCCTTGTGCGCGGCTCCACGGAAATGCCCGGCTGATCGCGCCGGTATCGGTGTTGATCCGTAGTGCCCGGTCGGCGTAGTGGTCGAGGGTCATGGCTGCCAGCATCGATCGGTCGATACCGGTCGCCGTACTGACCGCCGCGGCGTCGCGGGGGGCCAGCTGAATGTTCCAGGTGCTGCTGCGCTGCTGCGCGCCTGGGTTGCGCAGGCCAACGGCGCGCAGCAGGTCGCCGAAACAGGTGTGGTTTCGGTATGCCCATGCTTCCAACCATGATTCGAGGGATTCGCCGTAGATCGGCGGGACGCGGATCGGGAGGGCGCGCACGTGTGGTTAGCCGGCTTTGCGGATGCTGGTGGTCAGTCGGCCCGACTCGAACGCCAGCTCTTTCTCGGGGCGGGCCTGTTCGGAGGCTTCATCGATCTTGATCCGGTTCAGCAATTCGACTGTCAGGGCTTCGGTACCGGTGCGGACGGCGCGTTGGCAGCCGCGGTTGATCAACGTCATCAGCGATCCGATGTGCCCGGTGCTGCGGGCAAAGAGGTAGTCCGACAGCTGGTCGGCGAGCATCCCCGGGTACTTGTCGGCGAGGACGATCCGCTGCTCCAGCGCGAGAAGCAGTTGGCGCCATTCGCGCCGTCCCTCGTCGCTTTCGATGTCGAAGGCCCGGATGTCGAGTTTGGTGGTGCGGCGTCCTGTTTGAGCAATCACGGCGTCCTCGTACGAGGCACCCTCGGAGAAAATACCGCGCGCGGACAATCCTACGCCGATGAAGATCATCGTGACGGGAAATTCGTTGGCGATGTACTTGAAGTGGTTACTGATAGCCACGCCCGCAGTGTTGCGCCACTGCAGAAAGTGCAGGTCGTCCACGATCAACAACTTGGTCTGGCAACTGAGGACACAGTCGAGGGCTCGATGAGCGAACTCGGCGGCCTTGCCCTTACCGTTTCCCGGATGGGCGAAAAACGCTAGTAGCGCCCGGTTGAAGTCGACCATGCCGGTGTTACCGGTCAGCCCGACCCGGCAGACCGGCCACCGTTCGTGGCCTTCCTCGGTTTGCAGTCCGTGTTCCGCGATTTCGCGACGATGGAACTTCTTGGCGAAATCGAGCACCAAAGTGGTCTTCCCGAGACCTGCCGGGCCATCGAGGGCCACTGCTCCTTTGGCTTTGTCGCCGTCTTGGACGTTGCTATCGACGATGTCCCACAAGTCTTCCTGCAGTCCGGCCAATTGGGGAGTCTTGATGGGGCCGAGGTTGGCGTGCCACTCGCGGCGCTGCCGGTTGTAGTCCTCGAATGCCGCCTCGCCGAGTCGTTCAAGTTGGCTCCGGGTCAACGCTTCTGGCGTGATCCTCGCGGCGGTGTTGACGAATCGTTGCCATCCCTCCTTACGCGCGACCGTGAGATTGTCCAGGGCGGCGTCAGCGTCACGGCGTGCCGCTGTCTTCGTGGTCATGCGTCCTCCAGTGCCTCGGCGTAGAAATTGTCATCGGGGACGTCGAAGTCGTCGTCGGTGTCGTCATCGCCCAGTTCGGGATCGGCGTCCTGATTGACCTCATCCGTGCATGGCGCGGCCGCAGGCGCACTGATCGCCAAAACCTGTGCGACGGCGGGCAACGCGGCGACGCCGCCGCCAGGCGGAGGTTCGTCGATCAGCCGAGCCGCGCGGGAGAGGCGCAGTGCCATTCGACGTTCGGCCAGCGTGGTTCCCAGCCCCAGGTTCCAGCGTTCAAAGAGGTCAGCGACAGCGAGTTTGTCGTTGGGGTAGGTGTATTTGTCGGCGGCGAGTTTGCGGGCGAAATCTAAGGCGTCTTCACTGAATGGCATGTCGATTGATGGGGCATGCTCCCACACCAACGCATGCCACGTGCGGGTCTGCGGATCCCGGAAGTAGGCGCGTGTGATGTCGTCGGGGTCGTAGTGAATCGGCCAGCGGCCCTTGGCTTTTCCCGTGTAGTGGCTGGTCATGTTGCGGTAAGGGTTCAGCGCTGGCCCATTGTAGATGCGCTTGTCCAACTCGACTCCATAATGCTGAATCGTGCGCCATTCGGTCTTGAGAAATTCGTATGCCAGGTCGCGATCCCGGGGCGCTTCGATGTATCCGGCACGGGCCAGGCCGTGCTCAAACATCTGTGCCGGTGACATGCGCAACCCCGGCACCCGCGGATCGATCAGGCTGTCGTGCGGCCGGTGGTGATACTCGATGGCCACCCAGTCTCGGATGATCGCTTCCAACTCGTCGAGGTAGAAGAACGCTTCAGATTCCGGGTCGAGGCCGCGCGAATGAATATCTGGCCCCTTGTATCCCGGCAGGATTTGCAGCAGGTCTTCGCGAATCGTGCGGAAGAATCTCTCCACCGGTCCTTTGTCTCGGCCGGTCCGTAAACGCGCCGGCTGGATCGAAATCCCCAGTCGCTGACAGACACTCGTCATGTGCACGCAGACGTAGATCTTGCCGTGATCGATCACGATGGTCTCCGGCACGATCGCTGGGCCCGCTGCGCCGAGGAACGGTCCGTCAACCGCCTCCACATCAATCAAAACTGATCTCGGCACACCATGCTCGGGCCATACGGCATGCGGAGGCCAGTCCTTGCCAGCCGGTCGTGGTCGATAGGTCTGGTATAGGACCGCAGCGGCGTCCACCGATTTCGTCGACACCGGAGTCAGCCGAATCCCGGTGATACAGCGGGTATACCAGTCCATTCCGACGGTCAGTTCTACCTGCACCCACCGCAAGGTGATCGGATCCATCGCGAAGACATCCAGGCGCGTGGTGTCCATTAGCATGTACTCGCCGGGTCTGGTCGGGCGGAGCTTTCCGTACACCCCATCTGGGCGGTCAGCGATGTCGCGGTTGCGTTTGGTGCTCAGCCGGAACGTCGGATGTCGTTTCTCCAAGTCGGCAAGCACGCGAAATGCCGTAGCGCGCGACGGTATTTCGACAATACCCTCACCGAATCGGGCGATGGCTCTGGCGTTGGTCCGCTTGATGACCATCGTTTGCGACGGCCGCGACTGGTCTGCATGCTCGACCATCACTTCAACCGCGATGTCAGTCCACCGCGGATCCACATTGGCGCCCAGGCCCGCGGACGTCTTGTCTCGCGTCGAAACAAGCCCTGCTTCACCGCATTCTTGGAACTGCTGAACCCAACGCTGGACCGTACGCTTCCCAACACCAAGCTCATGCGCCTTGCTGGCGTAGCGCTTCGACAATGGCACATCGGTGCCGTACTGCGGTCTCGGCTCGTCCGGAAGAGCCAATTCTTCACTGCCCGAACGAAACCCGGTAAGTACCTCGCGAATGTGAGCGGCACGCTCAACCACTTCTTTACGTTCACTGGCGCCGAGCTGAGAGAAGACCACCCCTGCGACTTCGAAACCATCATCGCTGCAAGGCCCCTCAGAGTCCGCTATCACCCGGGTGCCCTCTGCCATCAGTAGCTCATGCAGACTCGAGCGGAGAAACGTCTGCGTGGACGGGCATTTCAATGTCACGTCCATACCAGTCTGGCCCGCTCGGGCCTCGACGATCTCAACCAGCTCCCCGTCATGCACCAGACGGGTCCCCACACCGACCCGCACCACTGCCGAAGGCGTCACGCCAGCCTCCTCAGTTGTGTCCGGCCGCTGAGGGGCTCGCTGATATCGATCAGTGCTTCCTGTCGCCACAGCAGGTGCAGTACAGCAGCTTTCACGAGATGCCCTGGTCGTCCTGGCACGCAGTAGAACGCCTCGGCCAGTGACATCGCATCGAGGGCCGCGTCCCGAATTTGCGCTAGAAGGTCGACGGGAAATAGCCATTCACGCCGGTACCCGGCAAGGAAGCGGACATTGGCGAGCTCGACGGCGTCGGGTTCGGTCGCGACCTCATAGCGCCAGCCGCGGGCTTCGACGAGCTCGCGGGTCCACTCGAAGGTGAAGGCCACCTTGGGATCGGCGAGACGGTGGGCTGGTTTCACATCTACGAGCACCGGGCCCGTATCGGTGATCAATAGATAGTCAGGGATATGCTTATGCGGCTTTCGGTCGACCGTTGTCCTAAGCAGGAACGGTTGGGCAACAACGTGCCGCACCGCGGGATCAAAGTCGGCAAAGAGTAAGCGCGCCAACTCAAGTCGAGACTCATAGATGACGTGCGCACTCATGGTGCTCGACCAATACGTACCGGAATAGTGCCTTTGCCCGTGATACCACCGAAAAGTCCGCCAAGGTGCCGCTGCGGCGAGCCAATCAATCCCGGCGGCAGCCCACTCGTGCGTGACCTCACTCAGGTCCGCCGAACATCGATAAGAGACGGCGGCAGTCGATGCCTGGTCTCCAATGTGGCCCATGACAATCACCCGATCCTGCAACTGGATCAAACTGCTGTAGGTGATTCGATCGTCACACGACCGCAAGGAGTGCGCGGGTATTGAGCCGCCCGCGTGTCTCACCAACCTGGCATTTATGCCATCGGTGTGCCATCAACCGTGAGACTGTGCCACGATCCGTGAGACCCTACACAAGTGTGGTCGACCTACCGCGCCATATTCGTAAACCGCGAGAAGTGCAGCTGGTGCGCCACAGTGATATTCGCGGTCGGGCCGTTACGGTGCTTGCCGAGGATGATGTCCGCTTCACCACCGCGCGGGTCGTCGCGGTCGATGGAGTCCGGGCGGTGCAGCAGCATGACCATGTCGGCGTCCTGCTCCAAACTATTATGCGCCGAAATACCTTGTGCCACAAAGTTATGCGTTCCATCAACGGTACCGTCGTAGACGTCTTGCTCACCGATGCTGGTGATCTCGACAATCTCGTCCCAGAACACATCATTGGTAGCCAGGTCGTGCAGTTCACGATTCCCCAACGCGGCCGCGATGCGGTGGATTATGTGGCGACCCGGTGAAGTCTTCCAACGAGATTCGCACGCCGTGACATTCGTCGCGAGTTTGAGATCGCGATTTGTCCAGCCCTTCTCGGCCATTTCCGACTGGACGAGGTCCCAGACCTCGGCGGGCAACGTGTCGCTACCCGGCCTACCCGTCCGCTTCCTCAACTGGGCGAGTACCTCAAGGGCGTTCTCATCGCGAGCACCGTGCGCCCCAACCTTCGTTATGAACGCGGTCTGATTCTCTGCTCGGTCAATGCAGACATGCCAGCAATCGCGATAGCCGGCCTTCTTCGCACGAGCAATCCGGCCCTGCACTCCCACTCGCAGCAGCAGCTGCACCACATCGTCGGCCAGCTGCCGGCTGGTCGTCGCGTAGTAGACACGCCCAATGCCAACCTTCTCGTCCCATCGCACCGAACCATCCGTCGCCCACAGGTGCCGCAGGAACAGCGCCACCTGATCGTTGGGCAGCGCGAAAACCTCTTGGGGAACGAACTTTTCGTAGCTCCGCTTCCCGAACAGCCCCAGCTTGTCCAGCCAGGCCGCGATGGGATTCCGCTTGCCGTGGGTCAACCGGTACGGCGCCGGCATGCGCAACGTGGTCACGCGGGCCGCCGGATATTCGTCGCGCACGGCCGTAATACCGAAGTGCTTCGCCGCACCAGCGACAGCGACGAGGTTCGCCTCGTCGATCGACGCGTACCGGATGGGCTGACGCTTGACGCACGAGCCGTCGCCGATCATGTGCGCGAGCATGATGATCTCGGCCTCGTCCATGCGCTCGGTGTGCACCGGCTCCGGCACGCGGCGCGGCACGGCAAGGCGATCACCAACAGCCAAGTCGCCCAACGATACCCAGCCATCAAGGGTCATGAACGGGTGGTTGGCGGTGGCCTCCACCTGACGTCCGGAGGCCAGGCGCAGCAGGAAGACTTCCTTGTGTCCGCTATAGAACACGTTGGTCATGGGCCGGGCAACCATGCGCTTTCGGTCGTCGAGCGACCACACCAGCGGCCGCTCCCCCGTCGCCATCAGCTCACCGAAGGTGACCTCGGCGCCGGTGTCGGCGCGCAGGATCCGGGTCGACGCCGTCAGGCACCCCGATTCGCGGAGGTCCGACACCTGCGGGCGCTTGTCGGTGCGCTGTTCGGGACCACGGTTCAGCTGGCTGATGGCGACCACGGGCACCTCGAGTTCCTTGGCCATCAGCTTCAGCGACCGGGAGAACTCCGAGACTTCCTGCTGCCGGGACTCGAACTTCTTACCCGAGGTCATCAGCTGCATGTAGTCCACGACGATGAGCCGCAGGTTGGCCTTCTGGTGCAGACGACGGGCCTTGGCCCGGATTTCCATCATGGTCAGGTTCGGAGAGTCGTCGATGTAGAGCGGCGCCTCGGAGATCTCGCTCATGCGGCGGGCCAGCTTGGTCCAGTCGTCGTCGCTCATCCGGCCCGAGCGCATGTCGCCCAGCTTGATCTTGGCTTCAGCCGAGAGCAGTCGCATGACGATCTCGGTCTTGCTCATTTCCAGCGAGAAGATGACGCTGGCCTGCTGGTGCTTGATGGAGCAGGACCGCATGAAGTCCAGGCCGATCGTCGAGTTGTGCGTGGGCACCATCGACCGTCCGGCCAGATACAGGTGGGCCGGGTTGTCGACCTCGACGCAGCGCACCGGCACCGAATCCACCCGGCGCACATCGGTGATCGTCACAGGGCGGGTCAGCACGGCCAGCCCACCGGCGGTCAACGCCGGCTCGAGCCGGTCGGCGCCGGGCCGCAAGGTCGCGGTGGTGACGATGCCGCGGCCCGTCGGCCACTGGTGCGAGGAGTCGGCCACGATGGTGGTGCCGTCCGACAGGTCGATCTCGTAGCAGGGCCGCTCCTCCAGCACCGGAGTCGCGGCGATGACGCGGGTGGCCCGTCCGTTGGCGTCGATCAGCTCGTCACCGACCGACACGTCGCCCATGGTGGTCCAGCCGCCGGGCGTGGGCAGCGGGGTGTCGAGCGCCAGCGCCTTACCCACACCGGGGCGCGCGGCCACGATGATCATCTGGCCCGGGTGCAGACCGTTGGTGATCTCGTCGAGCTCGGTGAACCCGGTCGGGATGCCGCGCGAGATGCCGCCCTGCGACGCGATGGCGTCGATCTCGTCCATGGTGGGCTGCAGCAGCTCCTCCAGGACCGTGAAGTCCTCGCTGCTGCGGGTCTGGGTGACGTCGTACATCTCGGCCTGCGCCCGGTCCACCAGATCAGCGACGTCGGCGCCTTCAGCGCCCGCATAGCCGTACTGCACGACGCGCGTGCCGGCCTCCACGAGACGGCGCAGCGTGGCCTTCTCCGCGACGATGCCGGCGTAGAAGCCGGCGTTGGCGGCGGTGGGCACGGTGGAGATCAGGGTGTGCAGATACGGCGCACCACCGATGCGCTTGAGCAGACCGCGGCGGTCGAGCTCCGCGGCGACCGTGACGGCGTCCGCGGGCTCCCCGCGGCCGTACAGGTCGAGGATCGCGTCGTAGACGTTCTGGTGCGCCGGACGGTAGAAGTCGCCGGGACGGAGGCGCTCCAGGACATCAGCGACCGCGTCCTTGGACAGCAACATGCCACCCAGCACGGACTGCTCGGCAGCCATGTCCTGCGGCGGTTGACGGCCGAAATCCTCGCTGGGCGGCTCCTCCATGTCGGACCGACCCAGGTCGTCAGCGACAGCCACGAAGCGCTCCTCCTCCCCGAATATCAATATGAACAAACGTTCGAAACGAGCTACCTGTGACCGTACTTCACCCCGCCGACAGGTCCGGCCCGCAAGCCGCTCACCTGTCGCGCGACGCATCACGTTAGGCATTGCTGGCGCGGCCCGAAACCACCCCTGTTAGCAACCTTGTGGATGAAATGTGGAAAGGCGTGGACAACGATGTTGACCGGTTGGGGAGAACTTGTGGAATACCCGCGAGTAAATTCCCAAACCCAAAGGTCAGAGGGCTATATATCGACTTTCACCCTGTGTATGAGAATTGGTGCGGCGTGTCGTGCCAGGTGGCCATCTCGGGCGTGTTGTGTTGCGCGGGCGTGGCGGAAAAGGGCCGCGCAGGTTAACAGCCGGCGTAGATCACTGTTTGCAGATTGGCGGAAAAGATTCGCCCGTTGTCAACAGAAAACGCCCGGGCGAAGTCAAAGATTGACTCCACCCGGGCGTTCTGCTGTTTGAGCTACTGCGTGCCTATCCGGCGACGACAGCCAGCGACACCGGCACGTTGACCGACGGGTGCAGACGCACCGCGATCTTGTGGGTGCCGACCGACTTGATGTGCGCCTTGGGCAGCTCGACGGTGCGCTTGTCCAGGTTCGGGCCACCGGCCTTCTTGATCGCGGCGACGACGTCGCCCGCGGTCACCGAACCGAACAGCTTGCCGCTGTCGGCACCGGCCTTGACAGCCAGCGACACGGGGCCGAGGGCCTCGATCGCCTGCTTCAGCTCGTTGGCGTGGTCCAGGTCGCGAACCGTCTTGGCGTCACGCGCACGACGGATCTCGGTGGCCTGACGCTCCGCACCGCGGGTGGCCACGATGGCCAGGCCGCGGGGCAGCAGGTAGTTACGGCCGTAGCCGTCGCGAACCTCAACCGTGTCGCCGGCCGAGCCCAGGTGGTCGACCTCGGTGGTCAGAATGAGCTTCATATTTCTCAGTCCTCCCTATCGAGTCGACGAGCTGAACGGGAGCAACGCAACCTCGCGGGCGTTCTTCACGGCGATGGCGATGTCACGCTGGTGCTGCACGCAGTTACCGGTGACGCGGCGGGCACGGATCTTGCCGCGCTCGCTGATGTAGGTCCGGAGCAGTCCGGTGTCCTTGTAATCGATGGTCTGCGCCTTCTTGGAGCAGAACACGCACTTGCGGGTCTTGACCGGCTTTTCCGGCGCCGGACGCCGCTTGGTGGCCTTGGCCATGTCTTTCTCTTTCTGGGTCTAGCTGGTTGCCCAGCCAATTACGTGGATCAGAAGGGCGGCTCGTCGTCGGCGCCGCCGAACGAACCCGATGCCGGGGCGCTGCCCCACGGGTCGTCGGCCGGAGCGCCGCCACCAGCGGACGGACGGGAACCCCCGCCGCCTCCGCCGAAGCCGCCACCGCCTCCGCCACTGCGGTTGGCCTTGTTCACCTTCGCCGTCGCGTACCGCAGGGACGGGCCGATCTCGTCGACCTCGACCTCCATCACGGTGCGCTTCTCGCCCTCACGGGTCTCGAACGAGCGCTGCTTCAGCCGGCCGGTCACGATGACACGCGACCCCCGGACCAGGCTCTCGGCGACGTTCTCGGCCGCCTCGCGCCAGATGTTGCAGCGGAGGAACAGCGCCTCCCCGTCCTTCCACTCATTGCTCTGCCGGTCGAACATCCGCGGCGTCGAGGCCACGGTGAAGTTCGCAACAGCAGCACCGGACGGCGTGAAGCGCAGTTCCGGGTCAGCGGTCAGGTTTCCGATAACGGTGATGGTGGTGTCACCAGCCACGAGATCCTCCTGGGACGGATTGGGTGAATTAGGCGCGAGCCTACGCAAGGCCCGCGACAAATCCGCAGAGCTTCGGCGCTTCTAGTGCTTGTCGGTCCGCAGGACCTTGGTACGCAACACCGACTCGTTCAGGTTCAGCTGACGGTCGAGCTCGTTGACCGTGGCCGGTTCGGCCTTCAGGTCGACAACCGCGTAGATGCCTTCACCGTGCTTGGCGATCTCGTAAGCCAGCCGGCGACGGCCCCAGATGTCCACCTTTTCGACGCTGCCGCCGTCTTTGCGGACGACGTTCAGGAACGTCTCCAGCGACGGAGCTACGGTGCGCTCGTCAAGTGTGGGGTCGAGAATGACCATGATTTCGTATGGACGCATGTGGAACCCATCACCTCCTATGGTCGTATCGGCCACGGCGTGTTCCGTGGCAGGAGGGTCGCCTGCGTCGGCAACCGGGTCAGGTTACCCGAAGAGCCCCTGAGCTGCGAAATCGGCTCTCCGAAGAGCTGTCCTGACGGGGCCGTCAAGATCGCTAGTCTGGGTCCAAGATCATTGTCGGCGAGGGGGACGCATGACGTATCCGCAGGGGCCTTACGGCCAGGGTTTCCCGGGGCAGCCCGGTTACCCGCAGCAGCCGGGGTATCCACAGGGCTACCCGACCCAGCCCGGCTACCAGCAGGGATACCCGCAGGCGGGCGGTTTTCCGGGCGGATTTCCGCCCGCACCCGTGCCGCCCGCGTCGACTGGCGGTGTCAGTGGGGTCATCGCGGGCGTGCTGGCGATCATGGGCGGAGTGCTGCATGGGGGCATCGGGAGCATGACGTTGTTCGACTCCCTCACGAAAGAACCGAACTCTTTCGGCACCCGCTCTTCATCGCACTTCGGCGACGTGGTCCTGTCGGTGTCGGTCGTCGGCGGTCTGCTGATTCTGGCCGGAGGCTTCCTGCTGCTGGCGCGCAAGACCGCGGGTCGGTGGCTCATCGCCGTCGGCTGCGTACCCATCTTCGCGTTCGGCCTGATGGGCTTCCTGGCGGCAAGTGCCGACGGGGATGGCGTCATAGGGGTGATCGCCCTCCCGGTTGCGATCTTTTCGGTGGTGACCGTCGTGTTGACCTTCCTGCCCTCGACCACCCGATGGATCCAGGCGAAGCGCGCTCCCGTTGCGCCGCAATACTTTCCGCAGTACCCGCCGCCATATCAGCGCTGAGGTGGGCGGCCGGCGTTCACTGCGAATCCACGCACACGATGGCTCGGGAGCTTTCGCGGCGTCAGTTCGCAGTCGATGCAAAAGCCTTCTGCGACCCCGGTATACGCGGCCCGCCGATAGGCTGGCTTCACCGTTTGCCAGCGAGGGGGACGCATGACGTATCCGCAGGGGCCGTACGGCCAAGGGTTTCCGGGGCAGCCCGGGTATCCCGAGCAGCCGGGGTATCCGCAGGGCTATCCGGCCCAGCCGGTCTACCAGCAGGGCTACCCACAGCCGGGCGGCTATCCCGGTGGGTTTCCCGGCGGGTATCCGCCTGTGCCATCGGCCCCGCCAAGTGGCGGCACGGCGGTCAGCGCGGCAGTCCTGTCGATTCTGGGTGCACTGGCCAACGGCGGAATGGGCCTGTCTGGCTTGTCGTCGATCGCCAGGGTCAGGAGCGAGTCCGCCGCCGCATTCCCCGGTGGGACCTATGCCCTCGCGGTCATGTTCTGCTTGTCAGGTGTCGTCGCGGCCTTACTGCTCTTGGCCGGCGCGACGATGTTGCTCATGCGCAAGATGCCCGGGCGCTGGCTGATTGTCGCCGGATGCGTACTGGTCATGGCCGGGACCGTCATCAGCTATGGACTACACAACGCCATCTCCGAGTACGAGGGCGGCCCTAGGTTTGGAGTCCCGGCGCTCGCTTTCCCGATCTTGACTCTCGTGTTGACCCTTCGGCCTTCAACCGTCGCGTGGCTTCAGGCCAAGCGCACTCCCGTTGCGCCGCAATACTTTCCGCCCTACCCGCCGCATCAGGGCTAAATGGATCAAGCCGGCGTCAAAGGGAACACATGACATATCCGCAGTACCCGCAGCCAGGCGCCTACCCCGTCCCGCCGGCGGCACCAGCCCAGCCGAGCGGCGGCACCGCGATCACCGCCGGCGTGCTGGCGGCGCTGGGCGGATTGCTCAGCCTCGGCATCACCGCGGTCTCGCTGTTCTTCTTGATCGTCATCGCATCGATCGGCAGCAACTTCGACCGCTCTGATGTCGAATTCCTCGACAGCATCTTCGGCGTTCTGGCCATCGGACTGGTCGCCGTGGTGATCATCGCGCTCGTGCTGGGCACGCTGCTGAGCGTGTTGCTCATCGCCGGCGCAGTGCTGCTCTTCCGGCGCAAGATGCTCGGCCGGTGGCTCGTGGTCAGTGGCTGTGCGGTGGCCATCGTGAGCAACCTGATGACCTCCGTCTTCACCACCGCCGTGACATCGGACGACTGGTACTCGCCCGAAGGTGTCGTCAGCGCCCTTCTGGGCCTGGCGTTCCCGATCATCACGATGGTCCTGGCATTGCTGCCGTCGACCACCGCGTGGATCAGGGCGGAGCAGAACCGGGCGGCGCCGCAATACTTTCCGCAGTACCCGCCGTCGTACCAGGGCTGAGTTCGAGAGAGCTCTCCTCTGGACATGTTCGATCCCGAGCCGTCAACTTTCATTGACCGTCAAGGCAAGTTGACGGCTCCAGATCGAAGTTGCCAAGGGAGAGAGCGGCGTACGCCGCGACTGTGCAGCCAGCGCGCCGCACCGCCGACTTGCGCAGTCTGTGCGCACGCTCGCGGCGACCGCGAAAGAACCTAGGCCTCGGCCGTCTTCTTGATCGCCGCCAGCGTCAGCGGGATGCCTTCTTTCGCGTACTTCGTCCGGAGCGCGATCTGCGCCTCGGCGTCGTCGGACCAGCGCTCGTGGAAGCCCGCGATGCCGGCCGGCAGGAACTCCCACGACTGCGTCAGGCGCGTGCCACCGTCGGCGGGATCCAGCGTGAAGCCCCAGCGAACCCAACCGCCATTGACCTCCCAGAAGAACTCGCGGCCGGGCTCGGCGACGACCACCTGGCTGCGCGTCTCCCAGGTTCGGTCACTGGTTTCGTTGCGGCCCTTGAACCAGGCGCCGGCCACCGGGCCGCCGTCCTCGTCCTCCCACCAGCACGCTTTGCACTGCGGGCTCCACTGACCCATCTTGGTCACGTCGGACACCAGGGCGTAGAGGGTCTCGGGATCGGAATCGATGACAACGGAATCGGAGAACGTCAGGTCGGTCACGCCCTCGACCCTGCCACCGCGCGCGCGGGAACGCAGCCCATTTATGCCGTGGGCGCAAGCTCCGGTTCCGGGTCGGGATCGGGTTCGGCGACGGCGATCGGCCGGGGCCGAAGCCGGGCGGGCAACCAGCGTGGCGGATTGTCGTCGGCCTCGTCGAACACGCCGCCGGACGGATCATCCACGCGGCCACCCCAGCGCACCAGATCCACCTCCGGCCGGTAGATGGCGCGAATCACCAACGCGCACAGGCCGATCACCGCGATATCGCGCAGCAGCACCGTGGTGGTGAAGAACTGCTCGGGCAGCCCGAGCTTCGGGTCGCCGTACAGGTACAGCATCCGCGGAATCCAGATCAGCGCATCAATGGTCATCCACGCCAACAAGATTCGGCGATGCGGGAGCGCCAGCGCGGCCAGCGGTACCAGCCACAGCGAGTACTGCGGGCTCCACACCTTGTTGGTCAGCAGGAACGCCGCGACGACCAGGAACGCCAGCTGCGCCAGCCGCGGCCGCTGCGGCGCCGTCCACGCGACGTAAGCGATTGCCGCACAACACAAGACGAACAGCAACGCGGTGACGGTGTTGAGGACCGTCGGCGGCTCCCAGAAACCGAGGTTGGTGTCGAACCCGCCCCAGCCGGTGAAGGACTTCACGACGTTGTAGAGCGAGTCCATGTCGTCGCCGCGCCGGGTGTTGAGCCGGAAGAACTCGGACCACCCGCGCGGGAACATCACCATGATCGGCAGGTTCACCGCGATCCACGTGACCAGCGCGGTGATCGCCGTCTTGGCCACCGGCCGCCACTTGCCGGTCCGCACCGCCAGCATCGCCAGCGGGATCAGCAACAGCAGCGGATACAGCTTGAGGGCAACCCCAACGCCGATCAGCAGTCCGGCCACCACCGGTTTTCGGCGAGACCAGGCGAGCATGGCGCCGGCCGCACATGCGGTCGCGAGCGCGTCGAAGTTGGTGAACGCCTGGAAGATCAGGATCGGCGATCCGGCCACCACGGCGGCGTCCCACGGCCGCCGGCCGGACATTCGCATGGTCGCCCACACGGTGGCCATCCAGGCCAGCGCGAGCCCGAACGCCGAGATGTTGAAGAACATGATCACCTCGGCGACCACCGGCATCCGGACCAGCTTGGACAGCGCCGTGTACGTCTTGGCCACCGACATGGACGCGTACTGGTACATGCCGGTCAGCACCGGATACTCCATGTAGCGGATCGCGCGGGTGCCGTCGTACTGGACGCGGGGTTTCTGCGCGCTGTCGGTTTCGATCCAGCTGGACTTGTACGGGAACTTGCCCAGGTTCAGCAGCTCCGCGGTGTACAGCGGCACGGTGTCCGAGTAGCAGAACTCGTAGTAGGCGCGCTGGTTCTGCCAGTTGGCGACGCGCTGATCGGCGGTGCCCGTGCCCGTCGTCACCAGGCACGGTGCCTTGGTGGTGTAGCCCAGCCCGAGGAAGACCAGCGCGATGATCAGCATCACCCGGAACGGTGTGAGGAACGGCGCCCGGCCGATCATGGCGTGCCGGCCCACCGGCCCGCCCACGACCCCGGACAGCGCCGCACCCATCACGTCGGTCCGGCTGGGCAGGTCCCGATCGTCGGCGCTGCGCAGGTCCCGGGCCAAGCGGGCCGGCGAGACCGTCGGGACGCCGGACTCGTCTGGTTCGTCGACCGTCACGGCGGCGGCGGGGGGCCAGGCTGGTTCGGGTCGCCACCGGCCGGAGGCGGCGGCGCATCCTGGTGCGGGGCAACCTGCATCGTGGTCGGCGGCCCGAACGGGATCGTGATGCCCGGCGCGATGACTAGCGTCGGCTGGACCACCGTCTCCGACGGCGCGCCCGGCATGGGCGCCTGGGGGTCATCGGGCGCCGGCGGCTTGATCACCGGTGCCTGCGGCACGCCCGCGTAGCCACCGATGGCCGTCGGCTTCGGGAACGACTCGTTGTCGGTGCCCTTCAGCGCGCCGTCCATCGTGGATTTCCAGATGTCCGACGGCAGGCCCGAGCCGTACACCGGCCCGCCGCCCTTGTTCACCAGCGGCTGCGTCCCGTTCGTCGTACCGACCCACACCGCGGTGGACAGCGACGGCGTGTAGCCGACCATCCACGCGTCGCGGTTGGCGCCGGTGTCACCCAGCTGAACTGTGCCTGTCTTGGCGGCCGACGGCCGCCCACCGGCCAGATTGTGGCCGCGCGAGTATCCGGCGATGGGCTGCATCGCCGAGGTCGCATTGTCGGCGACGGCCTTCGGGATCCGCTGCTCACCCGAGTTGTCCTGGGATGCCGCGTCGAACAGCACCTGTCCGTCGCCGTTGACGACCTTCTGCACGAAATGCGGCTTGTGGTACTCGCCGGACGCCGCGAGCGTCGCGTACGCCGACGCCATGTCCAGCGCACGGCTCTGGTACTGACCGAGCACGACGCCGTTGTTCGGCGGGCCGCCCTTGCCGTCCTCGGACAGCGTGTGCTCGACGCCCGGGAAGCTGTCGGCGACACCCGCCTTGTGCGCGGCGTCGGCGACGTCCTGCGCGCCGTGCTTGAGCTTGAGCATCAACCGGTAATAGCTGGTGTTCAGCGACCGCTTGAGCGCTTCGGCGATGCTGCAGGTGCCGCAGCCCTCGCCCTCGACGTTGGTGATGTTGATGCCGTTGACCGTCACCGGCGAGCTGTCGATCTGGTACCCCAGCCCGATGCCCTGCTCGAGGGCCGCCACCAGCGCGAAGACCTTGAACGACGAACCCGTCGGCAGACCGGCCTGCGCGAAGTCGAAGCCGTTGGCGTCGGAGCCGCCGTAGTAGGCCTTGATACCGCCGGTGTGCGGGTCGACCGACACCACCGCCGCGCGCATGTCATCGGCCTGGCCGTCCAGGTACTTCGACACCGCATCCTCGGCCGCCGACTGTGCCTTCGGATCGATGGTCGTGGTGACCTGCAGCCCCTCGGTGTTCAGCGCCTGCTCGTTGATGTTGAAGATGCTCTGCAGCTCCTTCATCACCTGCCGCTGGATCAGTCCGTTGGGTCCTTCGGTCTGGTTCGCCTGGCGCGCCTGCTCGGGCGGCACCGTGGCCGGGAACTTCTGCTGTGCGCGGTCCTCCTTGGACAGCGCGCCCATGGTCACCATGCCGTCGAGCACCCAGTTCCAGCGCTCGGCGGCGCCTTCCGGGTCGACGGCCGGATCCAGGGTCGACGGCCGCTGGATCAGTGCCGCGAGCAGCGCGCCCTCGGCCACGTCGAGCTGCTCGACTGGCTTGCCGAAGTACGCCTTCGACGCCGCGCCGATGCCGTAGGTGCCGCGGCCGAAATAGATGATGTTCAGGTACGACTGCAGCACTTCGTCTTTCGACCACTGCCGCGACATCTTGGTGGCGATCACCAGCTCCTTGGCCTTACGGACCAAGCCGCCCACGCCGGAGCGGGCGTCACCGACCAACGCGTTCTTCACGTACTGCTGCGTGATGGTCGACCCGCCCTGCAGGTCACCACCGAAGATGTTGTTCTTGAACGCCCGCGCGAAGCCGGAGAACGAGAAGCCCGGGTTGGTGTAGAAGTCCCGGTCCTCGGCGGCCATCACCGCGTTGCGGACGTGCACCGGGATCTGGTCGATGTTGACATCGACGCGGTTGCCTTCCGGCGGCACGAACTTCGCGAGCTCGCTACCGTCGCTGGCCAGGATGGTCGACACCTGGTTGGTCCGGATGTCGCCCGGCTTGGGGATGTCGACGATGAGGTACGCCATCGCGAACGTGACGATCGGCAGCACCAACAACACCACGGCGCCCGCGTAACAGAGCCGGCGGAACACCTTCCAGTTCCACTTGAACTGCGGCAACTTCGGACCGCCGGAGTTACCACCACTTCCGCCGCCGGTCCGCGGGGGCGGCGGAGGCGGCGACTTCGGTGGCGGGTTCATGCCCGCGCCCATGCCGACCGGAGCCTGGCCCGGCCGCTTGGTGCCGTCGAGCGCTGCCTTCACGGCGTCGATCGGATCCCGCAGCCGCGCATCGTCGGCCTTGCCGACGGGCGGCAGGATCATGGTGCGCCGGTCGTCCGGCGGCACGGGTCCGGGGCGTCCTTGCGGAGCGCCGGCGCCCGGTCCTCTGGTCGCGTCGTTGTCCGATCGGCTGTGGCGCCCAGCCCCACTCATTCCGTCACTCACTGGCGGTGCGCGCTTTCGAGCGCGCCGCGCGGGTGCCACGAGGCTTCGCCGCCTTCGGGGGACTCGGCGTCCCTAATACATATGACTTGACCAAATGATTCCAACTGCAAGTGCGGCATACCTCCACCACGTGAACCGCGAATTCGTCGAATTTGGCCGCCAGCAGGACGAGCTCTTCGGTGCTGCGGGCCGAACCCGACACCGCTCCGAGATGATCACCGAAGACCCACGACACCAATGTCAGCGGTTCTTTCCGGCAGATCGGGCACATCACCGAACTGGTACGACCATGAAATTTTGCTGCGCGCAGCAGGTAGGGGTTGGCGTCACACACCTCGGTGACGCCGGTACGGCCCGAGTAGACCTCGGCCAGCAGCGACCTGCGCCGGAGCGCATAGTCGACCACCTGCCGCTGCAATCGCACGTTGACCAGAGTACGTCGGGCACCTGAGCGCCGACGCGTGATGGCGCGCATGTAGCCGGGTTGTAGCCGGCTCGATAGGTGCAGCGGTAAACGGCTTGTGGCCGGGCTCACGCGCGCGCACCACCTGACCTTTACGCTTTCCCGGTGGCCACCGCAGCGACCCGGGCGAAAGACAGCGACCGCAACGACACCTGCCAGATCCTGGACACGGCACTGGCCGACGGCCAGCTGTCCGCCGAGGAGCACCGGCAGCGCGTCGCGGCGGCGACCCGGGCCGTCACGCTCGGCGAACTGCGCTCGCTGGTAACCGATCTGCAGACCGCGAACTCGTCGGTCAAACTGCCGCCGTTGAAGACCGGCGCGGGCCGCGCGGTGCGGTCGACCGGCTGGGGCATCCTGGCCGCCGGCGCCGCGGTGATGCTCGTGGTCGGTATCGCCATCGGCTGGGGCTTCTACGCCGCGCCCGGCCAGTCCCCGCTGACTGCCGCCGAAGACCCGGGTGCCAAGCCCGACGGCGTCGCTCCCGTGGTGCTCACCCCGCCGCGCCAGCTGCAGTCGCTCGGCGGGCTGACCGGACTGTTCACCCAGATGAAGAAGAAGTTCGGCGATACCACCGGCTACGAGCTGACCATCTACCCGGACTACGCGATCCTCGAGCGCCCCGACCCGGGCGAACCCCGCCGGGTGCTGCGGTACGACTACCGCGGCGGCTGGGACGACCCCGACACCACGACGGTGAGCAGTGACGAACGCGTCGTCGACCTCGGGAAGTTCAACTTCGAGAAGATCACCGGAATCCTGCACGGCGCGCCCGAGACGCTGGGCATCAAGCGTAACGAGATCAACACCGTCTACCTGATCTTCAAGGCCAGCAAGGACACCACCGCCCCGCCGGACACCGTCGCGATCTCGATCTATGTATCCGGGAAGTTCAACAACAGCGGCTACATCGAGATGGATCCCGAAGGCAATACCAAGCGCATCAACTACCCCGGCTGATTCGCCCCCTGTTCGGCCGGTGTTGACGGCCGCATCCAGCGCCGTTCATCTCCGTATGCGGCGTCGATTGGCCGCGTATATATCGGCGCGATACTATGGCGCGAGGTGTTGAAGCGTCCTAGCGCTCAATATGCGAGTCCGTCAATTCATGTCGGGAGGTGACACTGTGCTGGAGCTGGCCATCCTGGGGCTTCTGCTGGAGTCCCCCATGCACGGCTATGAGCTGCGCAAACGGCTGACCGGACTGCTCGGCGCGTTCCGGGCGTTCTCGTACGGCTCGCTGTACCCGGCGCTGCGTCGCATGCAGGCCGACGGCCTGATCGTCGAAGACGCGGCACCGCTCGGTGCGACGAAGGTGCGTCGCGCCCGTCGCGTCTACCAACTCACCGACGCCGGCAAGCAACGGTTCACCGAACTCGTCGCCGACACCGGCCCCCAGAACTACACCGATGACGGATTCGGTGTGCACTTGGCGTTCTTCAACCGGACTCCCGCCGAGGCCAGGATGCGAATCCTGGAAGGTCGGCGGCGTCAGGTCGAGGAACGTCGCGAAGGTCTGCGCGAGGCGATCGCACGGGCCAGCAGTTCACTCGACCGCTACACCCGGCAGCTGCATCAGCTCGGGCTCGAGTCCAGTGAGCGCGAAGTGAAATGGCTCAACGAGCTGATTGCTGCCGAACGCGTGGCAACTGCCGGACCGACGGTGCCGCCGTCACAAGGCCACGCCGACCAAACCTGAGCGCACGCGCCCCCGGGTGAATGCACTGAAAGAGTAGGAAAAGGAGACCGTCACATGTCTGAGTCGAACGAGGTTCGCGTCGCAATCGTCGGCGTAGGCAACTGCGCGGCGTCGCTCGTCCAGGGCGTGCAGTACTACCAGGACGCCGACGAGAGTTCGACCGTCCCGGGCCTGATGCACGTCAAGTTCGGGCAGTACCACGTGCGCGACGTGAAGTTCGTCGCCGCGTTCGACGTGGACGCCAAGAAGGTCGGCTTCGACCTCTCCGAGGCCATCGGCGCCTCCGAGAACAACACCATCAAGATCGCCGACGTGCCGCCGACCGACGTCATCGTGCAGCGCGGCCCGACCCTGGACGGCATCGGCAAGTACTACGCCGACACCATCGAGGTCTCCGACGCCGAGCCCGTCGACGTGGTCAAGGCCCTCAGGGACGCGAAGGTCGACGTCCTGGTCTCCTACCTGCCCGTCGGCTCCGAAGAGGCCGACAAGTTCTACGCCCAGTGCGCCATCGACGCCAAGGTCGCGTTCGTCAACGCCCTGCCCGTGTTCATCGCTTCGGACCCGGTGTGGGCCAAGAAGTTCGAGGACGCCGGCGTGCCGATCGTCGGTGACGACATCAAGAGCCAGGTCGGCGCCACCATCACCCACCGCGTGATGGCCAAGCTGTTCGAGGACCGCGGCGTCACGCTGGACCGCACCTACCAGCTGAACGTCGGCGGCAACATGGACTTCAAGAACATGCTCGAGCGCGAGCGCCTGGAGTCCAAGAAGGTCTCGAAGACGCAGGCCGTCACCTCGAACCTGACCGGCTCGCTGGCCGACAAGGTCTACGACAAGAACGTGCACATCGGCCCGTCGGACTACGTCGCGTGGCTCGACGACCGCAAGTGGGCGTACGTGCGCCTCGAGGGCCGCGCCTTCGGTGACGTGCCGCTGAACCTGGAGTACAAGCTCGAGGTGTGGGACTCCCCCAACTCGGCCGGCATCATCATCGACGCCGTGCGCGCCGCCAAGATCGCCAAGGACCGCGGCCTCGGTGGCCCGATCCTGCCGGCCTCGGCCTACCTGATGAAGAGCCCGCCGGTGCAGGTCGCCGACGACCTCGCCCGCCAGCAGCTGGAAACCTTCATCGAGGGGTAAATATCGACGTCAGAGTGGGCGGCCAGGTGAAACCTGGTCGCCCACTTGGCGTTTGGGGCATCGGAACCGCCGGCCCGGGTTTGTGAGACTGACCACAACTCGCCTTCAAACTGGATCGAGTCCAGAAAAAGCGACTAGTGTGGGGACTCGTAACAGACATCCGATAAACCCGAAGAGAGGTTCTCGTGGCCCTGATCAACAAGCAGATCAAGCCGTTCACCGCGACCGCATACAAGAACGGCACCTTCATCCCCGTGTCGGACGCCGACATCAAGGGCAAGTGGGCCATCTTCTTCTTCTACCCGGCCGACTTCACCTTCGTGTGCCCGACCGAGCTCGGCGACCTCGCCGACCACTACGAGGAGCTGCAGCGCCTCGGTGTCGAGGTGTTCTCGGTGTCCACCGACACCCACTTCACCCACAAGGCGTGGCACGACTCGTCCGACACCATCGGCAAGATCCAGTACGCCATGATCGGCGACCCGACCCTGCAGATCAGCACCAACTTCGAGGTGCTGCGTGAGGACCAGGGCCTGGCCGACCGCGGCACGTTCCTGGTCGACCCCGACGGCGTCGTCCAGTTCACCGAGGTCACCGCCGAGGGCATCGGCCGCAACGCCGCCGAACTGGTCCGCAAGGTCAAGGCCGCCCAGTACGTGCGCAACCACCCGGGCGAGGTCTGCCCGGCCAAGTGGGAAGAGGGCGAAGAGACCCTGGCCCCGTCGCTGGAACTCGTCGGCAAGATCTAGTTCCGCACTGCTGATGACGGTACGGGCCTGGTCCACCCGGGCCCGTACCGCTCACCAGAACTGCTTCACCCCAACATCTTTCGGGCCGCAACGGCCCAGCCATTCCTATCCTCGATGGAGTTGATCCGCATGCTCGACACCTCACTCGCCGGCCAATTGAAGTCCCTGCTGGAGCGGCTGACCGTGCCGATCGAGCTGGTGTCCTCCCTCGATGACGGTCCCAAGTCCGCCGAGCTCGCCGAACTGCTCACCGAGATCGCGGCGATGTCGGACAAGATCACCTACACGCGCACCGACGACGACGCCCGCCGGCCGTCGTTCGCCATCCGCCGCACCGGCACCGACGTCGAGGTGCGGTTCGCCGGCATCCCCCTCGGCCACGAGTTCTCCTCGCTGGCCCTGGCGCTGCTGCAGGTCGGTGGCTACCCCTCGAAGGAAGCCCCCGAGCTGCTCGAGCAGGTGCGCAACCTCGATGCCGACCTGCACTTCGAGACCTACTTCTCGCTGTCCTGCCAGAACTGCCCCGACGTGGTGCAGGCCCTGAACCTGATGGCGATCCTCAACCCGCGCATCAGCCACGTCGCCATCGACGGTGCGCTGTTCAAGGACGAGGTCGAACAGCGCAAGGTGCTCGCCGTTCCCACCGTCTTCCTGGGCGGTGAGGTGTTCGACTCGGGCCGCATGACGCTCGAGCAGATCATCGGCAAGGTCGACACCGGCGCAGCGCAGCGCACCGCCGAGGCCATCGCCGAGAAGGACCCCTTCGACGTGCTGGTGGTCGGCGGCGGTCCTGCCGGCGCCGCGGCCGCGATCTACGCCGCCCGCAAGGGAATTCGCACCGGTGTGGTCGCCGAGCGCTTCGGCGGTCAGGTGCTCGACACCATGGCCATCGAGAACTACATCTCCGTCCCGCACACCGAGGGACCGAAGTACGCCGCGGCGCTGGAAGCCCATGTCGGTGAGTACGACGTCGACGTCATGAAGACGCAGCGCGGCGCCAAGCTGCTGCCCGCGCTCGACGAGGGCGGCCTCGTCGAGATCGCGCTGGAGAGCGGCGCCTCGCTGACCGCGCGCACCGTCATCCTCGCGACCGGCGCCCGCTGGCGCGCGATGGACGTGCCGGGTGAGGCTGAGTACCGCAACAAGGGCGTCACCTACTGCCCGCACTGCGACGGACCGCTGTTCAAGGGCAAGCGTGTCGCCGTCGTCGGCGGCGGCAACTCCGGCGTGGAGGCCGCGATCGACCTCGCCGGCGTCGTCTCCCACGTGACGCTCATCGAGTTCGACTCGGTGCTGCGCGCCGACGAGGTGCTGCAGCGCAAGCTGCGCAGCCTGCCGAACGTCGACATCCTGCTGAGCACGCTGACCACCGAGGTCCTCGGCGACGGGGACCAGGTCACCGGCCTGACCTACCAGGACCGGACCACCGGCGAGTCGCACAACCTCGACCTGCAGGGCGTCTTCGTCCAGATCGGGCTGCTGCCCAACACCGAGTGGCTCGAGGGCAGCGTCGAGCTGTCCAAGCGCGGCGAGATCGTGATCGACGAGCGCGGCCAGACGTCCGTCCCCGGCGTGTTCGCCGCCGGCGACTGCACGACGGTGCCGTTCAAGCAGATCGTCATCGCCGCCGGAGCCGGTGCCACCGCGGCACTCTCGGCGTTCGATCACCTGATCCGGACCACCGCCCCGGTCGGCAGCTGAGCGCTCCACGGCTCGGGCGTAGTGTCCGAAGACGTGGCCCAGGAGATTTCTGACGACGACCTGCTGACGCTCGACGAGTTCGGGCTGCTGCACGAGAACGCCGAGCAGATCGGCGCCGACGGTCCGCTGCCGACGGTGGCGCGGATCGACGCCGGCCCGATCAGCATGCTGAAGTGGGGCGTCGCGGCACCCGAGGTGGTGTTCCTGCACGGCGGTGGGCAGAACGCCCACACCTGGGACACCGTGATCCTCGGCCTCGGCGTGCCGGCGCTGGCCATCGACCTGCCCGGGCACGGGCGGTCGGCGTGGCGCGAGGACGGGGACTACGGCCCGAAGCTCAACGCCGCGACAGTGGCGCCGGTGATTCGGGCGCACGCCCCCGAAGCCCGGCTGGTCGTCGGCATGTCCCTGGGCGGGCTGACGGCGCTGCGGATCGCGGCGACAGAACCCGCCCTGGTGCCCGAGCTGGTGCTGGTCGACGTCACGCCGTCGGCACCGGAGCGGCATGAGCAGATGACGCAGGCGCAGCTGGGCGCGGTGGCCCTGGTCAAGGGTGAGCGGAGCTTCCCGAGTTTCCAGGCGATGCTCGACGTCACCGTGGCGGCGTCACCGCACCGCAGCCGGAACTCGTTGCGACGCGGCGTGTTTCACAACGCCACGCAACTCGACGACGGCACCTGGACCTGGCGGTACGACGCGCTCCGCGTCGGCGACGGCTTTGTCGGGCTGTGGGACGACGTCCCGTCGATCACCATGCCGACTACGCTGGTGCGCGGTGCCAAGTCGTACTTCGTCCACGACGACGATGCCGCCGCCTTCGCCGCCGGTGCGCCGGGTTTCCAGCGCACCCACGTGGTCCCCGATTCCGGGCATTCGGTGCAGGGCGACCAGCCCGTCGCGCTCGTCGAGATCCTGCGGGGCGTGCTCGGCGGTTAGCGTGGGGTCATGACCCTTCCCATTCGCATCGGGGTTCAGCTGCAACCCCAACACTCCCCCGCCTACGGCCTCATGCGCGACGCCGTCCGCCGTGCCGAGGACCTCGGCGTCGACGTCGCCTTCAACTGGGACCACTTCTTCCCGCTGTACGGCGACCCCGACGGCGCGCACTACGAATGCTGGACCATGCTGGGCGCCTGGGCCGAGCAGACGTCGCGCATCGAGATCGGCGCGCTGGTCACCTGTAACTCTTACCGCAACCCCGAACTGCTGGCCGACATGGCCCGCACCGTCGACAACATCTCCGACGGACGGCTGATCCTGGGCATCGGATCGGGCTGGAAAGAGAAGGACTACGACGAGTACGGCTACGAATTCGGCACGGCCGGAAGCCGACTCGACGACCTGGCGGCGGCCATGCCGCGCATCATCGCGCGGCTGGGCAAGCTGAACCCTCAGCCCGTGCGCGACATCCCGATCCTGATCGGCGGGCAGGGCGAGCGCAAGACGCTCAAGCTCGTCGCGCAGTACGCGCAGATGTGGCACAGCTTCACCACGGCGTCGACCTACCCGGAGAAGGCCGCCGTGCTGGACAGGCATTGCGCCGACGTCGGCCGCGATCCGAGCACCATCGTCCGGTCGGCCGGCGTCGACAACAGCGGTGACGGCCTGATCGCCAACGCCGAAGCCCTTACCGCGCTGGGCGTTTCGTTGCTGACGGTGGGCGTCAATGGGCCCGACTACGACCTGGGCGACGCCGAGAAGCTGTGCCGGTGGCGCGACAGCCGGTAGCGGTGACTGCCCGGCCGGATGAATTCCCGACGAGCTGAAGCCGGGGCATTCGGCCGGGTACCGGCTAGGTTGACCTGCGTGACCTCATTCCTGCGTGCGACGGTAGCGATACTGGTGGCACTCCTGGTCGGCTCGCTGAGCGTGGGCGTGCCGGCCCGCGCCACCACGGACCAGTGCGCGCCACCGGGCGAGCAGAGCGCCAGCGCCCTGCCCACCAACCTGGCCACCGCCGCCCAAGGCGACGGCACCGACAAGTACACGACACCTGGTACCCAACCACTTTCGACGGTGCGCCCGGAGTCCTTGGGGCTGGGCACGCCCGGCGTGCTGACCGTCGGCACGCTGTCCGACGCCCCGCCGAGCATCTGTATCAACTCCAGCGGCCAGTTCACCGGGTTCGACAACGAGCTGCTGCGGGCCATCGCCGCAAAGATCGGCCTGCGCGTCAACTTCGTCGGCACCGACTTCGCGGGCCTGCTGGCCCAGGTCGCCTCCCGGCGCTTCGACGTCGGCTCGTCATCGATCACCACCACCGACGCCCGGCGGCGCACCGTCGGGTTCACCAACGGCTATGACTTCGGCTACTTTTCGCTCGTCGTGCCCACCGGATCGGCCATCAACGGATTCGGCGCACTGAAGGCCGGGCAGCGCATCGGCGTCGTGCAGGGCACCGTTCAGGAGGCGTACGTCGTCGACACCCTGCACCTGGAACCGGTGAAGTTCCCGGACTACGCCACGGTGTACGCCAACATCAAGACCCGGCAGATCGACGCCTGGGTGGCGCCGTCGCAGCAGGCCTCCGGCACGGTGCAACCGGGCGATCCGGCGCGCATCGTCGAAAACACCTTCAGCCTGGACAATTTCGTGGCCTACGCGGTCGCCAAGGAGAACAAGCCGCTGATCGACGCGCTCAACGCAGGGCTCGACGCGGTGATCGCCGACGGCACCTGGGCGCGGCTCTACGCCGACTGGGTCCCCCGGGCGCTACCGCCGGGCTGGAAGCCCGGATCGAAGGCCGCACCGGTGCCGCAGCTGCCCGACTTCAACGCCATCGCCGCGTCGCACGCGTCGGCGGCCCCGTCGGCCGGGCCCGCGCCCAAATCGACGCTGTCCCAACTGAAAGACGCGTTCCTTGACTGGCATCTGTACCGGCAGGCCATTCCCGACCTGTTCAAGACCGGTCTGCCGAACACGCTGATCCTGACGGTCAGCGCCAGCGTCATCGGCCTGATCATCGGCATGGCACTGGCCATCGCCGGTATCTCCCGGTCACGCTGGCTGCGCTGGCCGGCCCGGGTGTACACCGACATCTTCCGCGGCCTGCCCGAAGTGGTGATCATCCTGGTGATCGGGCTGGGTATCGGGCCCGTCGTCGGCTCGCTGACGGGAAACAACCCGTACCCCTTGGGAATTGCCGCGCTGGGCCTGATGGCGGGCGCCTACATCGGTGAGATTCTGCGCTCGGGTATCCAGAGTGTGGACGCCGGCCAGCTCGAGGCGTCGCGCGCGCTGGGCTTCGGCTATCCGGCGTCGATGCGCCTGGTGGTGGTGCCGCAGGGCGTGCGACGGGTACTGCCGGCGTTGATGAACCAGTTCATCTCGCTGCTGAAGGCGTCGTCCCTGGTGTACTTCCTCGGGTTGATCGCCAGCCAACGGGAGCTGTTCCAGGTCGGCCGCGACCTCAACGCGCAGACCGGGAACCTGTCACCCCTGGTGGCCGCCGGACTGTTCTATCTGGCCCTGACCGTTCCGCTGACCCATCTGGTCAACTACATCGACCGGCGACTCAGCAGGGGCAAGCCCGTCGCAGCCGAGATCGCGACCCAGGAGATCATATGACCACGCCGCAGGCAGTTTCCCTGGCCGCCAACGATATTCACCTGTCGTTCGATGCCAACACGGTGTTGCGCGGCGTCGACCTCGACGTCCCGGCCGGCACCACGACGGCAGTCATCGGGCCGTCGGGCTCGGGCAAGTCGACGCTGCTGCGCACCCTGAACCGGTTGTACGAGCCGGACCGTGGCGACATCCTGCTCGACGGCCGATCGGTGCTGAAGGACAACCCCGATCAGCTGCGTCAGCGGATCGGGATGGTCTTCCAGCATTTCAACCTCTTCCCGCACCGGACGGTGCTGGAGAACGTCACGCTGGGGCCCCGGAAACTCAAGGGCCTGGACAGTGCCGCGGCCCGCGAACTCGGGCTGCAACTGCTGGACCGCGTGGGGCTCAAACACAAGGCCGACGTGCGCCCGGCAACCCTTTCCGGCGGGCAACAGCAACGTGTCGCGATCGCCCGCGCCCTGGCCATGAGCCCTCAGGTGATGTTCTTCGACGAGGCCACTTCGGCGCTGGATCCCGAATTGGTCAAGGGCATCCTGACGCTCATCAGCGAACTCGGAGCGGACGGCATGACCATGGTGGTGGTGACGCACGAGATGGGTTTCGCCCGGTCAGCGGCAGATTCGGTGGTGTTCATGGATGGCGGCCGGGTGATCGAGACCGGAACGCCCGAGCAGATCTTCGAATCCGCCGAAACTCAACGTTTACGTCAATTTCTGGCGCAGGTTGTCTAATACCGACCAGTATCCGGCATACACGTTAGACTATCGAACTATGTCGTCGACGGAGCCGCAGGTGGCGGACCTTGCAGGAGACCTGCAACAGGTCCTCTCCAAGCTGTTCAACGTGATGCGCCGCCGCGTCGAGATCCCCAAGGACGCCGAAGCCGGTGCCGATCTGACGTTGGCGCAGCTGTCCATCCTGCTCACCCTGCTGGACCGGGGGCCCATCCGGATGACGGAGTTGGCCGCCCACGAACGGGTCCGCACGCCCACCACCACGGTGGCGATCCGCCGCTTGGAGAAGCTGGGACTGGTCAAGCGGTCCCGTGACCCTTCCGATCTGCGCGCCGTCCTGGTGAACGTCACGCCGCGCGGACTGGTGCAGCACCGCGAGGCTCTCGAGGCCCGTCGTCAGGTGCTCATCGCGATGATGGCCAAGCTGACACCCGAGGACATCGACAACATCTCCAAGGCCCTTGCGCCGCTGGAGAAGCTGGCCACCAGCAACGACGACTAGGTCCGCCGGGTCAGCCCAGCCAGTCGAGCACGGCGGCGGCGGTCCACGACTGCTGCATGCTGCCGAGCGGTTCCCCGGTGAAGGGTTCGTAGTACTCGGCGAACGTGCCATCGCTGGCCTGCCGCAAGCCTTCCCGGCGCAGGATCGAGGCGCGCTCGGACCAGCCGCGGCGCGCGAAACACCACGAGAACAACCACGTCATCACCGGCCACACCGGGCCGCGCCAGTATTCGCGTGGCCGGAAATCGCGCGACACCGGTGACGTCGACGGGATCAGCGGATACTTGAGATCTGGGTGCGCGCAGAACCGCGGACCCTCCAGCAGGCGCAGCAGCGCCCGTTCGCGATCGTGCGGCAGACCGCCGCAGAGCAACGGTGCGAACTGCGCCACGGTCTCACTCGGAATCCACTTGCCGGCCCGCAGATCGAAGTCGCGCGCCGCGCCGGTACGCTCGTCGGTGGTCGCCACCACGCCTTGCCGGAACCGTTCGGCCCACGAATAGAGTTCGCGCACATCGGAATTCGGCCGTTTGTAGTCCTCGCCGATCTCGGCGAGTACCGTGCACGCCACCGACAGGATGGCCGAGACGAAGACGTCCTCGACCTGGAAGCTCAACACTTTCGGCAGCAGCGCGTCGTCATACCGGACGGACTTCATCTCCTCCAGCAGCCACAGGTAGCGGTCGTACTCGACATCGGACGGCCGCTGGCTGGTGTCGGTGATGATCGCGTTGTCCTCGCGCTGGTACTCGGGCACCGCACCCGGAACCACGTTGGCGTACGCGCTGTCCCAGCGCGGTGAGTTGTCCATGCCGGACTCCCAGCCGTGGTACAGCGTCACCCGGCCGTGCTCCTGGGGGTCGCGGGCCTCGGCCAGCCAGCGGTGCCAGCGCACCAGGTCGTCCCACCGGCGGTCCAGGAAGGCCTCGGCGACCACCCGGGTCGAGCGCCCGCGGGTGCGGGCGTGGTCCAGAATCCGTTGCACCGCAATGGCATGCACTGGCGGCTGGGTGATACCGGAGGTGTCCCGGTTGCGCGGCGCGTTGACGGCCAGGCTCGAGGTCTCCCACCGGGCCGGCCCCGGGAAATAGCCGTCGACGCCGTTGGCGAACACGATGTGCGGGATCATGCCGTTGGCCCACTGCGCCGACAGGAGCGTATCCAGCTCGACCACGGCACGCTCGACCGTCAGCGACGCCAGGCCGATCGATACGAACGCGGCATCCCAGCTCCACATGTGCGGATACAGCAACGGCGCGGCCGTCGTCATGACGCCCAGGTCATTACCGCGCAGCAGGTAGGCGGCGCGGGCCGAGAGCTGGGTGGGCGCGAAGCTGTGGTCGGGTGGCATCGCTGTCTATTGTGCGTCGCCGCCCGGGGATTCGCTGATCGGTAGGCTCACGCCATGCCGACCGCAATGATCACCGGCGCGTCCCGGGGCCTCGGAATGGCCATCGCCGAAGCCCTCGCGCCGACCCACACGCTGTTCCTGGCCGGCCGGCCGACGGCCGAACTCGACGCCGTGGCCGAGCGACTGGGCGCGACGACGTGGCCCATGGACCTCACCGACTACGAGGGCGTCGAGGCGACGGTCGAGCCGATCGTGGAACTCGACGTACTGATCCACAATGCCGGCGTGGCATACCCGGGCCGGGTGGGCGAATCCTCCATCGAGGAGTGGCGGGCCACCATGGAAGTCAATGTGCTTGGCGCCGTGGGGCTTACCCTGCCGCTGCTGCCGGCCCTGCGGGCGGCCCGGGGTCAGGTGATCTTCGTCAACTCCGGTGCCGGCCGCAGCCCGTCCCCCGGGCTGGCGTCGTACACGGCCAGCAAGTTCGCGCTGCGGGGCTTCGCCGATGCCCTTCGCGCCGACGAACCGGCACTGCGGGTGACGACGGTCTACCCCGGCCGGATCGACACCGACATGCAGTGGAACCTGGTGGCCTATGAAGGCGGCGAATACAAGCCGGAGCGCTTCCTCAAGCCCTCGACCGTCGCCCAGGTGATCGCCCAGGTCGTGGCGACCCCCGACGACGCCCACCAGCACGAGGTGATCATCCGCCCCCGCTGATTCCCGAGGGATTTGTGCACGATTTTCCGCGGTCGGCGCGGAAAATCGTGCACAAATCCCAGGTCAGGCGACGATGTTGACCAGTCGGCCGGGGACGACGATGACCTTCTTGGGTGTGGCCCCGGCCAGGAAGGCCTGCACCTTCTCGTCGGCGAGGGCCGCGGCTTCCAGCGTGGCCTTGTCGGCATCGGCAGCGACGACGATCTTGCCGCGCACCTTGCCGTTGACCTGGACCGGGTACTCGACGGTGTCGTCGACCAGGTAGCGCTCGTCGGCGACCGGGAACGGGCCGTGGGCGAGCGACTTCTCGCTGCCCAGACGGCGCCACAACTCCTCGGCCAGGTGCGGCGCCAGCGGCGCGACCATCAGCACCAGCGGCTCGACCGCGGCGCGCGCGGTCACGCCCTCCTTGGTGAGGTGGTTGGTGTACTCGATGAGCTTGGCGGCGGCGGTGTTGTTGCGCAGCGCCGCGTAGTCCTCGTTCACACCGGCGATGGTCTTGTGCAGCTGCTTGAGCGTCTCCTCGGACACCGCATCGTCGGAAACCCTTGGCTCACCCGTGGTTTCGTCGACTGCGACACGCCACACGCGTTGCAGGAACCGGTGCGCGCCGACGACGTCCTTGGTGGCCCAGGGCCGCGACGCCTCCAGCGGGCCCATCGACATCTCGTAGACGCGCAGGGTGTCGGCGCCGTATTCCTCGCAGATCTCGTCGGGCGAGACGGAGTTCTTCAGGCTCTTGCCGATCTTGCCGAACTCCTGGTTGACCTCGATCTCGCCGTCCGGGCCGGTCCAGAAGAACTTGCCTTCGCGTTCAACGACTTCCGCCGCCGGCACGTAGCTACCGCGGGCGTCGGTGTAGGCGAACGCCTGGATGTAGCCCTGGTTCACCAGGCGGCGGTACGGCTCGCGCGACGACACGTGGCCGAGGTCGAACAGCACCTTGTGCCAGAACCGCGAGTACAGCAGGTGCAGCACCGCGTGCTCGACACCGCCGACATAGAGGTCGACGCCGCCCGGATCGCCGGCGCCGTGGATCTCGGGCCGCGGGCCCATCCAGTAGGCCTCGTTCTCCTTGGCGCAGAACGCTTCCGAGTTGTGCGGGTCGGCGTAGCGCAGCTCGTACCAGGAGCTGCCGGCCCACTGCGGCATGACGTTGGTGTCGCGGGTGTAGGACTTGAGCCCGTCACCGAGATCGAGGTCGACGTGCACCCACTCGGTGGCCTTGTTCAGCGGCGGCGACGGCTCGCTGTCGGCGTTGTCCGGGTCGAACAGCACCGGCGAGTAGTCGGGCACGTCCGGAAGTTCCACGGGCAGCGCTGAATCCGGCAGCGGGTGGGCCTGGCCGTCGGCGTCGTAGACGATCGGGAACGGCTCGCCCCAGTACCGCTGGCGCGCGAAAAGCCAGTCCCGCAGCTTGAATTCGACGCGGGCCTGGCCGCGGCCGTCCGCGACCAGTTTCTCGGTCACGGCGGCCTTGGCGTCGACGACGTTCAGCCCGTCGAGGTAGCCGGAGTTCACCAGCGCGCCGTCGCCCGTGTACGCCGACTCCGAAAGATCGCCACCGGCAATGACTTCCACGATGGGCAGACCGAACGCCGTCGCGAACTCCCAGTCACGCTGGTCGTGGCCGGGCACCGCCATGATGGCGCCGGTGCCGTAGCCGGCCAGCACGTAGTCGGCGATGAAGATCGGAACCTGCTGTCCGTTCACCGGATTGGTGGCGTAGGCGCCGGTGAAGACGCCGGTCTTGGTCTTGTTCTCCTGGCGCTCCAGGTCGGACTTCGCGGCGATGGCGGCGCGGTACACGGCGACCGCCTCGGCCGGCGTGGCCGCACCGTTGGTCCACCGGTCGTCGACGCCGGCGGGCCACGAACCGGCCAGCAGCGAATCCACCAGGTCATGCTCGGGGGCCAGCACCAGATACGTGGCGCCGAACAGCGTGTCCGGGCGGGTGGTGAAGACCTCGATGTCGGAATCCCCCGCGGAGAACAGCACCTCGGCGCCGACGGAGCGGCCGATCCAGTTGCGCTGCATGGCCTTGACCTTGTCGGGCCAGTCCAGCACCTCCAGGTCCTCGAGCAGCCGGTCGGAGTACGCGGTGATGCGCATCATCCACTGCCGCAACCGCTTCCGGAACACCGGGAAGTTGCCGCGTTCGCTGCGGCCGTCGGAGGTGACCTCCTCGTTGGCCAGCACGGTGCCCAGACCCGGGCACCAGTTGACCATCGAATCGGAGCGGTAGACCAGACGATGCGCGTCGACGACCTCGGCCCGTTCGGCGGCCGACAGCGCCGACCAGTCCCGACCGTCATCGAGAGTCCGTGCGCCGGAATCGAATTCGGCGATCAGCTCGGAGATCGGACGGGCCTTCTGCTGCGCCGCGTCGAACCAGGCGTTGTAGATCTGCAGGAAGATCCACTGCGTCCACTTGTAGAAGTCGGTGTCGGTGGTGGCGAAGCTGCGGCGCGAGTCGTGGCCCAGGCCCAGCCGTCCCAGCTGCCGCCGGAAGTTGACGATGTTGGCCTCGGTCCGGGTCCGCGGGTGCGTGCCCGTCTGCACCGCGTACTGCTCGGCGGGCAGACCGAACGCGTCGAAGCCCAGGGCGTGCAGGACGTTGCGGCCCGTCATGCGGAAGTAGCGCGCGTACACGTCGGTGGCGATGTAGCCCAGCGGGTGCCCGACGTGCAGGCCGTCGCCCGAGGGGTACGGGAACATGTCCTGCACGAACATCTTGTCCGCCGGCACCGGCGAACCGTCGGTGGGTGCGAGCGATCCGACCGGGTTGGGCACGTTGAAGGTGCCGCGGTCCGTCCACACCTGCTGCCAGTCGGCCTCGATGCGGCCGGCCAGTTCGGCCGTGTAACGGTGCTGCGGGCTGTCGGCGTCAACGGCAACGGCCGCCTCGGGACGCACGTTGGCCTGCGCATTCGGGGAATCGCTCACGTGCACAGGGTAGTCAACACCCCCGGCGCGACCTGCATCACGCCAGCCGATAGGCGTTGGTCTCGGTTCCGTTGCAGTGCGGTCAGAGCACGGTTGCAGGTGCGCGCCGGATCTGGTGGGCACCGCGCACACCTCCCTACAGTCGGCTCCAGTGCAACGCGTGAGACAGAAGTGAAGCGGAAGGACCGACGCCACATGTTCGAGAACGCCCGCCACTGGCGGCTTCTGGCAGGAGGTGTCGCCGCGGGGCTGGCGGGCGTCGTCGGCTTCGCAGGCAACATCGCATCCGCCGATCCCCTGCCGCCCCAGCCCGTCGTCCCGGCTCCCGCGACGGTGACTCAGACGGTCACCGTGCAGGCCGCGCCGGCGCCGGCGGCTGCCGCTCAACCGGCCGGACCGGCGTTCATCCCCGCCGGTCAGCCCGCCGGGGTACCTCAGCCGGCCACGCTTCCCCAGCCCGCGGTGGCGCAACCGGTCATCGCCCCGGCGCCGGCCCCGGTACCCGCCATCGCCCCGGCAGCTTCGGGCACCATCGCCGAGTTCTTCCGCGCCCACAACGTCGCCATGCAGCGGCAGACGGCCGCCGGCTTCACCGCGCTGAACATCGTCCTGCCGGTGCCCCCGGGCTGGGCCGCGGTGCCCGATCCGAACGTGCCCGACGCCTTCGCCGTCATCGCGGACCGCGTCGGTGGCGACGGCCTCTACACCTCGAACGCCGCGCTGCAGGTCTACAAGCTGGTCGGCGACTTCGACCCGCGCGAAGCCATCAGCCACGGCTTCATCGACAGCCAGCAGCAGGTCGCGTGGCGCTCGACCGACGGTTCGATGGCCGACTTCTACGGCATGCCGTCGTCGATCATCGAAGGCACCTACCGCGAGAACAACATGACGCTGAACACCTCGCGGCGGCACGTCATCGCGACGTCGGGCACAGACCGCTACTTGGTCACCCTGTCGGTGACCACAAGTGCCCAGGTGACCGTCGCGTCCGGCAACGCCACCGATGCCATCGTCAACGGGTTCAAGGTCAGCGCGCCGGGTGCACCGGCCGCCGTTCCCGCACCAGCCGCAGTGCCGGCGCCGGCCGCACCTGCTCCCGCCCCGGCTCCGGCCGCGCCGATGGTCCCGGCACCGGCCGCCGTCCTGCCGCACACCGCCGGCGCCGTGCCGCTAACCGCGTCGATCCCAGGCCTGGGCCGCTGACCGGTCGCCGGTTTGGAGCGGCCGCCCGGCCGCCCCTATCCTGAGACGCATGCTGATCGCCGCGGTGCTGTGCCTGTGCGCGGCCGTGGTGACCGCGGGCGTCGGCGCCTGGTCGCTGCGCCGCCCCCATTCGACCGACACCGTGCCGCGCGTGCTGCGCTCGGTGGCACCGATCCAGCTCGCGACGGCCGTCATGCTCGCCGCCGGTGGTGCCGCCGCGCTCGTGGCACCGCGCGGCACCGGGATGATGGTGCTGATGGTCTGCGTCATCGGGGCCGTCGGCACCTTCGCGGCCGGCTGCTACCAGGGCGCCAAGGCCGGGGTCGCCATGATGGCCCTCGACAATGCCCCCGCCGGGGACGGCTGTGCCGGCAGCTGCGCCAGTTGCACGCTGTCCTGCAGCTGATTTCGCCGGGTTAGTTCCGGCTCACATCTATCGGATGCGTCGCCAGCATCGCCATGGGCATCGGCTGACGCCGTAGCACCCGCGACCACAGATCCACCCGCGGTTCCACGAGGACGTCCGACGGCAGCGCCGACAGCACGATCCAGTCGTCGCGCTCGATCTCACCGTCGAGCTGACCCACCGACCACCCGGAGTAGCCGGCGTAGATCCGCACGCCCTCGACGGCGCCTTCGATGTCCTCGGGGTCGGCGTCCAGATCCACCATCGCGATGCGGCCCTGCACATGCCGCAGTCCGGGGACCGACGCGGCATCGACGCCGACCTTCATGGTCGCCAGGCACAGCGCGGAATCGCGTTTCACCGGACCGCCGATGAACATCGACTTGGGTTTCTTCGCGAGCTTCGCCCACTGCGGCAACACGTTGTAGACGGCCGTCTCGCTGGGCCGGTTCAGGACGACGCCAAGGGTGCCACCAGAGTTGTGCTCGACGATGTAGATGACGCTGCGCCGGAACGTCGGCTCCAGCAAATCGGTGTTGGCGAGCAGTAGCGTCCCCGCCCGAATCCCATGCGAGGCGGGTGCGAATTCCCGGTAATCCTCCGGTTCCTCTGACTGCGCCACGCCCTCCATCATGGCACTTGAGGGCCGTCGCCGTGACCAACGCACACGGCCCGCCGGGATATTTGTACTGTGGAGCGGGTCGCTTCAATCACGCCCGGCACTCTCAAATCAGGACACGAATATCCCAGTGACCGACCGCCGTCCCCACCACGTCGTCCTGCATGCGGTGCAGGCCCTGCCGGACTTCCGCCGGCTGCTGGAACTGCGTGCGGTCAGCCAGTTCGCCGACGGACTTTTCCAGGCCGGTCTGGTGGGCGGTCTGCTGTTCAGCCCGGAACGGCAGGCCACCCCCCTGGCCATCGCCGGGGCCTTCGCCGCGCTCTACCTGCCGTACTCACTGCTGGGTCCGTTCGCCGGCGCGTTGCTCGACCGCTGGGACCGCCGGCAGGTGCTCATCGTCGCCAACCTCGGCCGGCTGCTGGTGATGATCTGCGTCGGCGCGCTGCTGGCCACCGCCGCGACCGACCAGCGGATCCTGTTCGGCGCGTTGATCGTCAACGGCTTCACGCGCTTCGTCTCCTCCGGGCTGTCGGCGGCACTGCCGCATGTCGTGCCCACCGAACAAGTCGTGTCGATGAACTCGGTGGCCACCGCGTGCGGAGCCGTCTCGGCCTTCGCCGGCGCCAATGTGATGCTGCTGCCGCGCTGGCTTCTGGGTGCGGGCGACACCAGCTCGGCCGTGGTGATCTGGTTGGCGGCGGTCGCCGTCGCGGTGGCGCTGTGGCTGTCGGTGCGCTTCCACCGCCACCTCCTGGGTCCCGACGACAGCGCCCGCGCGGTCCACGGCTCGGTCACCTACGCCGTCATCACCGGCTGGGTCTACGGACTCCGGTCGGTCGCGAACGTGCCGACCGTGATGGCCACCCTGACCGGGCTGGCGGCCCACCGCATGGTGTTCGGCATCAACACCCTCATGGTGCTGGTGATCGTCCGGCACGGCGGCGGCGAACACGTCGCGGGGTTCGCGGTGACCGTCGTGTTCGTGGCCGCAGCGGGCCTCGGCTCGTTCCTGGGCAACGTCGTCATGCCGGCCGCGGTCCGACGCTGGGGTCGCTACTCGACCGCGAACGGGGCGCTCGCCATCGCGGCGGTGGTTCAGCTCGCCGGCGTCGGCCTGCAGATACCGGTGCTGATCGCCTGCAGTCTGGTGCTGGGCACGGCCGGGCAGGTGGTCAAGCTGTGCGCGGACTCGGCGATGCAGCTCGACGTCGACGACGCCCTTCGCGGCCACGTGTTCGCGGTCCAGGACGCGCTGTTCTGGATGGCGTTCATCGTCGCGATCACGGCGTCGGCGGCGGTGATCCCCGCGGACGGCAAGTCGTCGGCGCTGATGGCCGCCGGCGCCGTGGTCTATCTCGTGGGCCTAGCCCTGCACGCGACGCTGGGCAAGCGCGCCTAGCAGCTGCCCTGTGCGCTGATCGTCGTACCGCCGACGGCCTTGCCGCACTTGCTCGGAGCCACGGCCGCTGCGGCGGTGTGCCCTGAGACCGACACCGTGTGCGTGTGGTGATCCGATGCCGGGGCCCCGCTCAACCGGCGCAGGACCGACGCGTCCATGTCCGCCTCATCCGGCAGGTTCGCCCCGTTGGCCTGGGCGAAGTCGTACAGCTTCCCCGGGGTCCCGCCGAACACCTTGGGGCTGTTCAGCAACGTTTGATAGTCGCCATTGCTGCCGTGGGTCGGCGTCTCGTAGTTCGGCGTCCCGACGCGGTCGTGGTAGTACGTCCCCATCGCTGAGTTGTCGAGGGCCCGGTTCGCCGGCGTGCTCTGGTTGAAGACCCGGTCTCCCACCGCCTGTACCACCCGCAATTCGGGGGCCGGATTCTTCAGACCCGGTCGGCCAACCGCATCGCCGGATTCGGTGCTGTAACCGTGGGCGCCGGCCGAGCCCGCGGCCGGGGAGCCGACCACCAGTAACGCTCCGACCAAGGTGGCGCCGACAAGACCCGGCACTGAGGCACCGCGGCTGACTACTGACATTGTTCTGCCTTTCTCTACTACATCGACGGCATGGCGAAATCCGTGTGGAATCAAGGGAATACGTGCCGGTGACGCCGCTACCGGGCACGGGCATCGCGTTGGCGCAGGAGCGCTACTCAGCGACCTGCCGACGAACAGACGTTGGACGTCGGTCGCGGTACGCCCCCCGGACACAGGGATCGGGAGCGGTTGTTCTTGCCACCACCGCCGCCTTTCGCCGACCCGCCGGCACCCCCGCTGTCCGACGAACCACCGCTGTCGCTCGAACCACCGTGGTCATGTCCGGGATGCGCACCGGCCAGACCCATGGGCGCGGCGGCAAAAAAGCACACCGCCGCCAGACAACCACCGACGGCCACCCTGGCCTGCTTTGCCAGCCCGGTCGATCGCTTCATCACACTCCTGCACATCGATTCCTGCCTGCACGTCGAGGTGTTCGGTAAACAGCCTCGACGCCAGTACCTTTCGGCTCGGATAGTCGCGGCGGAACTCCAAAAAGTTCCCGAAACTGAGAAGTTCCTCTGTGGTCACTGTGCGAATGCTGTTTTGCCGGGCCGCATCCGCCGCCGGCCGACGAACCGTCACCGGCACACGCCCGCAGCAGAACCAGCGGTACCGTCTAGGGTGCTGCCATGGCCCCCAATGCTGCTGCCGGTGTGATCGCCGATCTGCGTGCCGAGAGTGACGACCTGGACCGGCTGGTCGCCGAGCTGCCCGCCGCCGGATGGGCCACTGCGACGCCGGCCGAGGGCTGGACGATCGCCCATCAGATCGCGCATCTGTGGTGGACCGACAAGGTGTCGGTGCTCGCGGTGACCGACGAGGAGGCCTTCGCCGCGACGCTCGCCGAGGCGTGGAAGAACCCGCTCGGCTTCGTCGACGTGGCGGCCGAAGAACTCGCGCAGACACCGCCGGCGGAGATGCTGGCACAGTGGCGCGCCACCCGGAACACGCTGCACGACGCGCTGGAGGGTGTCGCCGACGGCCGCAAGCTGCCGTGGTTCGGCCCGCCGATGAGCGCCGCATCCATGGCGAGCGCCCGGCTGATGGAGACCTGGGCGCACGGCGCGGACGTCGCCGACGCGCTCGGTGTCCGGCGCGAGCCGACGGTCCGGCTCAAGTCGATCGCGCACATCGGGGTCCGGACAAGGGATTTCGCGTTCACGCTGCACGAGCTCACGCCGCCGGCCGACGTGTTTCACGTGGAACTTGCCGCGCCCGACGGGTCCGTGTGGACCTGGGGTCCGGACGACGCCGCGCAGCGGGTCACCGGCTCGGCCGAGGACTTCTGTCTGCTGGTCACCCAGCGGCGGCCGCTGCGCGAACTCGACGTCAAGGCCGTCGGCGACGACGCCCAGAAATGGTTGACCATCGCGCAGGCCTTCGCCGGACCGCCCGGGGCGGGCCGGGACTAACCGCCCGCCGGTCCGGCCGAGTCGGCGGTGCCGTCACCATCAGAGTCGGACAGCCGCACATCCCACCGCCCGTCGCCGTCGGTGTCCGCGTAGGCCACCGGCCCGGCCAGCACCCGGTCGGCGAGTCCGTTGCCATCGGTGTCGATCAGCCGGTCATCGGCCGCGCCGTCGCCGTCGAAGTCGACGACCGCTCCCCCGCTCTGCTCGGTGCCGTCGAGCCCGAACCACCGCAGCCCCGAGCCCACCGCCCAGGTGCCCGAGCCGTCATCGGTGAACGTGTGCCGAGCACCCTCAACATCGACCACGGCATGGTCGGCACGGCCGTCCCCGTCGAAGTCGGCGAGCGCGTCGTCGAACAATCCGTCGCCGTCCACATCGAGCCGCACACCGTCCAGCGTGCCGTCACCGTCGGCATCCACCGCCGGCTCCCCCGGCCACCACGACGCCGACCCGTCCCCGTCACTCAGGCAATAGTCCATACCTGAATGGACGGCTGATCAGCCTCTGGCGTTCCACCATTTCTGCAATTCGGCGACGGCCTCGTCGTGCGACAGCGGCCCACGGTCCAGCCGGAGCTCCTTGAGGAACCGCCACGCCTCGCCGACCTGCGGCCCGGCCGGGATGCCCAGCAGCGTCATGATCTCGTTGCCGTCCAGGTCCGGGCGCACCCGCGCCAGATCCTCCTGCGCGGCCAGCTCCTCGATGCGCCGCTCGAGACCGTCGTAGTTGGCCTGCAACCGCGCCGCGCGCCGGCGGTTGCGGGTGGTGCAGTCGGCGCGCACCAGCTTGTGCAGCCGGCTCAGCAGGGGCCCGGCGTCGGTGACATACCGCCGCACCGCCGAGTCGGTCCACATGCCGGTGCCCTTGTCGTCGGCGTAGCCGTGGAACCGCAGGTGCAGGTACACCAGCTGCGACACGTCGTCGACCATCTGCTTCGAGTACTTCAGGGCGCGCATGCGCTTGCGCGTCATCTTGGCGCCGACCACCTCGTGGTGGTGGAAGCTGACGCCGCCGTCGGGCTCGTGGCGGCGGGTGTCGGGCTTGCCGATGTCGTGCAGCAGCGCGGCCCAGCGCAGGACCAGATCCGGGCCCTCGTCCTCGAGGTCGATCGCCTGCCGCAGCACCGTCAGCGAGTGGTGGTAGACGTCCTTGTGCTGGTGATGTTCGTCGATCGCCATCCGCATGGCGCCGACCTCGGGCAGCACGACGTCACCCAGCCCGGTCTGCACCATGAGATCCACGCCGGCCGTGGGGTCGGCGCCCAGCATCAGCTTGTCCAGCTCCGCGGCCACGCGCTCGGCGGTGATCCGGCCGAGCTGCGGCGCCATCTCGATGAGGGCCTCGAGAACCCGGGGCGCCACCGCGAACCCCAGCTGTGAGACGAAGCGGGCGGCCCGCAACATCCGCAGCGGATCGTCACCGAACGACACCTGCGACGCCGACGGGGTGTCGAGCACCCGGTCGGCGAGCGCGGTCAGCCCGCCCAGCGGATCGTGGAACTCACCGATGCCACCGGGCAGGTCCGGGTTGATCCGGACCGCCATCGCGTTCACGGTGAAGTCCCGGCGCACCAGGTCGTCCTCGAGCCGGTCGCCGAACACCACCTCGGGATTGCGGGACACCTGGTCGTAGCTGTCGGCGCGGAACGTGGTGATCTCGATGCGCTGGCCGTACTTGGCCGCCCCGATGGTCCCGAACTCGATCCCGGTGTCCCACAACGCTTCTGCCCAGCCGCGCAGCATCTTCTGCAACTCGGCCGGACGGGCGTCGGTGGTGAAGTCCAGGTCGTTCAGCTCGCGGCCCAGCAGCGCATCGCGCACACTGCCGCCCACCAGATACAGGTCATGACCCGCCGCCGCGAACACCCGGCCCAGGTCTACGAGCAAACCCGCATGCTTGTTCAGTGCGACCGCGGCAGCGGTCAGCAAAGTTGACGGGTCGCACGGCACGCTCTTGGGACTCCGCTCCGACCCGACCTCGGCGCTAGCTTCGTTCGACACGTCCGATGAGCCTAATGCGCCCACCCCGCGGTTTGGTACCGACCATCGCGGCACGGTCACAACTGGGCCACTGACCGGCGAGTGGGGACAGAGCGCCCAACCTGAGCAGCTACTATCGCTTGGGTGTCGGAAGGCGAGCGTGCCAAACCACGACGACGCCGCGGGCGACGTCGCGGTCGACGCTCGGCAGGTCCGCCCAGCGACAGCACCCAGGCCACCGACACCGATTCGGCGGCGCCCCCGCGCAACAACACCACTCAAGCGGCTCCGGCCGCCGCTACCACCACCCCGGCTGCCCGCAAGTCGAACAACGACCGGCTGCGCACCGTCCACGAGACCTCGGCCGGCGGGCTGGTGATCGACGGGCTCGACGGCCCCAAAGACACCCAGAAGGCCGCGCTCATCGGCCGCATCGACCGCCGCGGCCGCATGCTGTGGTCACTGCCCAAGGGGCACATCGAACTCGGCGAGACGGCCGAACAGACCGCCATCCGTGAGGTCGCCGAGGAGACGGGACTGCAGGGCAGTGTGCTGGCCGCGCTCGGCAGCATCGACTACTGGTTCGTGACCGAGGGCCGGCGCGTGCACAAGACAGTGCACCATTACCTGATGCGATTCCTGGGCGGCGAACTCTCCGACGACGACGTCGAGGTCACCGAAGTGGCGTGGGTGCCGCTGCGGGAGCTGCCGTCCCGCCTCGCCTACGCCGACGAGCGCAAGCTCGCCGAGGTGGCCGGCGAACTCATCGACAAACTGCACACCGATGGTCCGGGCGCCCTGCCGCCGCTGCCGCGCACCGCGCCGCGCCGCCGGCCACAGACCCATTCCCGTACGCGGAACCATCGCACCGACGACTCCGCCCATACCCAGCCCGGCCGCCGCGCGAACGGCTGCGGACCCGGGACGTGAGCGTCAGCCGAGTGCTGTCGGGGCCGGCCACGACAGCACTCCTGCGCGTCCTCGCTGTCACCGTCCTGCTGCTACTGCTCACCGCCCCGGTGACGCCACTTTCGTCGGCCGGGGAACCCGGCGGGACGACGTTCCTGCAGCTGCGCATCGACCACGTCACCCCCGACGTCGTCACCACCACCAGTGAGCCGGTGGTGACCGTCACCGGCACCGTCACCAATGTCGGTGACCGGCCGGTGCACGACGTCATGGTGCGGCTCGAGCATGCGGCCGCGGTGACGTCGTCGTCCGCGCTGCGGACGACCCTGGCCGGCGAACCTGTGGACTTCTCGGCCGTCGGCGACTTCACCACGGTGTCGCAGGACCTCGCGCGCGGGCAGAGCGTGCCGTTCCGGCTCGCGTACCCGGTGCGCTCGACCGACCATCCCGCCATCGGCATCGACCGTCCGGGCGTGTACCCCCTGCTGGTCAACGTCAACGGGACGCCCGACTACGGGTCGGCCGCGCGGCTGGACGACGCCCGCTTCCTGCTGCCGGTACTCGGCGTGCCCGCCACCCCGGCCACCGCCGGCGGCAGCGGTGGTCAGCAGCCGATCGACGCCGTCGTGCCACCCGACACGGCGCACCCCGTCGCGCTGACGCTGCTGTGGCCACTGGCCGACCGTCCACACCTGGCGGCCGGCGTCCCCGGACGCACCGAACCGGCACGCCTCGCCGACGACGATCTCGCGGCCTCCCTGGCCAACGGCGGCCGCCTGGACACCCTGCTGGCCGCGGCGGACTTCGCCACCAACGACCAGGTGGATCCCGGCGGCCTCATGCGCGGCGCGATGTGTCTGGCCGTCGACCCCGACCTGCTGATCACCGTCAACGCGATGAGCGGCGGCTACGTCGTGTCCGACGACCCGGCGGCCGGTCTGAACTCGCCCACCCACCCCGGCACCGGACAGCAGGCCGCGACCGAATGGCTGAACCGGCTGCGCGAGCTGGCCCAGCGGGTGTGCGTCACCCCGACCGTGTACGCCCAGGCCGACCTGCGGGCGCTGCAACGCGTCGGCGACGGCGTGCTGAGCGCCACCGCGACCACCGACGCGGGACCGATCGTCAACCAACTGCTCGGCGTCCAGTCCCTGCGCGGCGCCACCGTCGTGGGTGACGGGCCGCTCACCGGCCCGGCGGTGCGGCTGCTGTCCGCGCAGCCCGAACCGACCGTCGCTATCGCGGCCGCCCCCATCACCGCCGACGAGGCCGCGAATCCCGCCGACACCGCGCCCCGCCGCTACAGCGACAAGGTCACCGTGGCGCCGTTCGACCCATGCGTCGCCGCGGCCCTGGCCGGCGCCGGCCGGACCCCGATCTCGCCCGGGTACCTGGACACCTCGCTGCATGTGCCGCTCAACCACGACTCCCCGGTGGCACGCCGACAGGACGCCATCGCCTCGGTGCTGTGGCGTGGCCTGCAACCCGACGCACAACCGCGCAACCAGATCCTGATGCCGCCGCTGGCGTGGGACGTGACACCCGACGATGCCCAGGCGATCCTGACGTCGGTGGCCACGGCCGTACATTCCGGGCTGGCCGTCGCCCGCCCGATGCCCGCGGTGATCGCCGACGCGCAGGCACTGCCGCCGACGCCGTCGGCCACCCCGCCGGACAACGGCACCGGCAACCCCAAGGCCCGCTACGGCGACGGCATCACCAGTCAGATCTCGACCACCATGGAGCGCATCTGGGGCCTGACCGCCGCCCTGACCGTCAACACCCAGACGGGACTGACCGGCGATCAGTACACGGCGCCGCTGCGGGAGGACATGCTGCGGGCGCTGACCCAGTCGGTGCCGCCGAGTGTCCGCGAGGCCCTGGCCCAACAGCGCATCACCACCACGCAGCGCACCATGACCGACCTGTTCCACGGCGTGACCGTCGTCAACCCCGGCGGTTCGTACACGCTGGCCACCGAGCGCAGTCCCCTCCCCCTGGCCCTGCGCAACGACCTGCCCGTGCCGATCCGGGTGCGGCTGGTCATCGACGCGCCACCCGGCATGACCGTGACCGACATGGGTGAGATCGAACTGCCGCCGGGTTACCTACCGCTGCGGGTGCCGATCGAGGTGCACTTCACCCAGCGCGTCGCGGTCGATGTCGCCCTGCGCACCGCCAACGGGCTGACGCTCGGGGAACCGGTGCGGTTGTCGGTGCACTCCAACGCGTACGGCAAGGTGCTGTTCTTCATCACGCTGTCCGCCGGCGCGGTCCTGTTCCTGCTGGCCGGCCGACGGCTGTGGCACCGGTTCCGCGGTCAGCCCGACCGTGCCGATCTGGACCGCCCGCACCACACCCGGCCCATCCGGCCCGATCCGCTCGACACCGCCATCGCCCACGCCCCGGAGGACTCATGAGCGCGCCGCGAACCCCCCGTGGCGAGGCCCCCGCCGCCACGTCTCCCCGGCGCGCCGAACTGTCCGACGCCGCCGTCGTCTCCCGGTCCTGGGGCATGGCCGTCGCCACCCTCGTCAGCCGCATCACCGGCTTCCTACGCATCGTGCTGCTCGCCGCGATTCTCGGTGCGGCGCTGTCGAGTTCGTTCACGGTCGCCAACCAGCTGCCGAACATGGTGGCCGCGCTGGTGCTGGAGGCGACGTTCACCGCGATCTTCGTGCCGGTGCTGGCGCGCGCCGAGCGCGACGACGCCGACGGTGGCACCGCGTTCGTGCGGCGCCTGGTCACCTTGGCCACCGCACTGCTGCTGGTGACGACGGTGTTGTCGGTCGCGGCGGCACCGCTGCTGGTGCGCCTGATGCTCGGCAGCGACCCGCAGGTGAACCAGCCGCTCACCAGGGCCTTCGCGTATCTGCTTCTGCCACAGATCATCTTCTACGGGTTGACCTCGGTCTACATGGCAATCCTGAACAACCGCAACGTCTTCGGGCCGCCGGCCTGGGCGCCGGTGATCAACAACGTGGTCGCGATCATCACGCTCGGTGTGTATGTGCTTGTCCCGGGCGAACTCTCGATCGATCCCGTCGAGATGGGCAACGCCAAACTGCTGGTGCTCGGCATCGGCACGACCCTCGGCGTCGTGGCCCAGGCCGGGGTGCTGCTGTACGCCCTGCACCGGCACCACGTCGACCTCCGGCCACTGTGGGGCATCGACGAGCGGCTCAAGAAGTTCGGGACCATGGCCGTGGCCATGATGCTGTACGTCCTGATCAGCCAGATCGGACTGATCGTCGGCAACGAGATCGCCAGCCACGCAGCCGCATCCGGCCCCGCGATCTACAACTACGCCTGGCTGCTGCTGCAGTTGCCGTTCGGCATCATCGGCGTGACGGTGCTGACCGTCGTGATGCCGCGGCTGTCCCGCAACGCCGCCGCGAACGACACCCCCGCGGTGCTCGCCGACTTCTCGCTGGCCACCCGGCTGACCATGGTGACGCTCATCCCGATCGTCGCCTTCATGACCGTCGGCGGCCCCGCGATCGGCAGCGCCCTGTTCGCGTACGGCAACTTCGGGGCCACCGACGCCGGCTACCTCGGCATGGCCATCACCCTGTCGGCGTTCACCCTGATCCCGTATTCCATGGTGCTGCTGGAACTTCGGGTGTTCTACGCGCGCGAACAGCCGTGGATCCCGATCGTCCTGATCGTCGTGATCACCGTGGTGAAGATCGTCGGCTCGCTGATCGTCCCCCACCTGACCGACGATCGCGAACTCGTGGCCGGCTACCTGGGCCTGGCCAACGGGCTGGGCTTCCTGGCCGGCGCGACCGTCGGCTACGTGCTGCTGCGGTCGGCGCTGCGGCCGCCGGGCGGCCGGATGATCGAGCTGCCGGTGATCCGGACCATCCTGGTGACCATCTGCGCCTCGCTCGGCGCCGGCCTGCTCGCCTACCTGGCCGACAAGCTGCTGGGCTTCGCCCGGCTGACCGAGCACGGCGGCGCGGGCGGATCGTTGCTGCGGCTGGTTTTGCTCGGCCTGATCATGCTGCCGGTGATCGTGGCGGTGCTGGTCGCCGCCAAGGTGCCGGAGGCCCAGGCAGGCATCGCATTCGTACAGCGCCGACTGGGCCGCGGTACCCCCGCGCCGACCCCGGCAGTCCAGGTCAGCTCTGCTGTACCGGACTCCGCGAGAGCCGGGTTCCCGTACCCTGGACACGGCAATTCACCTCCGGTACCACGGCGGCAGGATGCGGCCGCCACCCCAGGGGCAAACCCGAAAGGTGGTACCACGGGCGGGCTTCGGAAAGGATTTGCGGTGACCGACGCACCCGCGGACCAGGGATCCGCCCCCACGCCGGATACCTCAGGCGGCGACGATGTCGCTTTGCGGGCCGGCGCGGTCGTCGCCGACGGCCGGTACCGGCTGCTCGTCTTCCACGGCGGACCACCCGATCTGCAGTTCTGGCACGCACTCGACATCGCGCTCGATCGCCAGGTGGCGCTGACGTTCGTCGACGCCGATGCCGAGCTGCCCGAGTCGATGGTCCAGGAAATCCTCACCCGGACAAGCAAACTGAGCCATATCGAAGGACCCGGGCTGGCCCGGATCCTGGACGTCACCCGGCTGGGCCATGGTGGCCTGGTGGTCAGCGAATGGATCCGCGGCGGCTCGCTCGCCGAAGTCGCGGCCACCGATCCGTCCCCGATGGGCGGGGCCCGCGCCATCCAGTCCCTGGCGTCGACGGCCGAGTCCGCGCACCGGGCCGGCGTCGCACTGTCTGTCGACCATCCGGGCCGGATCCGGGTCAGCATCGAGGGCGACGTAGTACTCGCCTTCCCCGGCACGCTGCCGTCGGCCACGCCCGAGGACGACATCCGCGGCATCGGCGCCACCTTGTACGCGCTGCTGATCAACCGGTGGCCGCTGCCCGAGGCCGGTGCCCTCAGCGGCATGCTGCCCGCGACGCAGAACAGCGCCGGCCAGCCCGTCGAACCGCGCTCGATCGACGGCACCATCCCGTTCCAGATCTCCGCCGCGGCGGCGCGCGCCGTCCAGGACGGTGGCGGAATCCGTTCGGCCCCAACGCTGTTGAACCTGCTTCAGCAAGCGACCACCGTCGCCGAGACCACCGAACTGCTGGAGCCCATCGACGGCTCGGCGGTCCTCGACGAAGCCGATGCCGAAGCCATCGAAGCCGCCGCCAAGCGGCGCCGGGCCCTGATGATCGGGGTGGGCGTCGGCGGCGCGATTCTGGTGGTGGCCCTGCTGGTGCTGGCGTCGGTGCTCAAGGGCATCTTCGGCGACGTCGGCGGCGGCCTGGACAAGCAGCAACTCGGCCTCAACAGTCAGCATCCGACCTCCAGCGGCGCCCCGACGCCCGGCAATGTGGTGAAACCCGTTGGTGTTACGGTGTTCTCGCCCGGCGGCGGCGCCGACTCGCCGGAGACCGCGGGCAAGGCCATCACCGGCGCCGCCGGCGACGCCTGGTCCACCGACGTCTACACCGATCCGGCCCCGTTCCCCAGCTTCAAGAACGGCGTCGGCCTCATGCTGAACCTGCCCCAGGCGACTACCGTCGCGTCGGTCAGCCTGAACCTGACCAGCACCGGCACCGCGGTCCAGATCCGGTCGGCCCAGACGGCCACCCCGTCCTCCTTGGACGCCACGACCGTCCTGACGCAGCCGGCGACCATGAAGCCCGGGACCAACACCATCACGATCTCGGGCGCGCAGCCGACACAGCATCTGCTGATCTGGATCTCCACGCTGGGGACCGTCGACGGCAAGAGCAAGACCGACATCTCCAACGTGGTCGTCAAGGCCGCCGGCTAAGTTATCCACAGGCCCTGACCTGCCATCTGTGCAGGTCAGGGTGATTCCGGTCAATTCGCGTCAGGTGTGTTCCGAGACCCGACTTATGGTTCGGAAGTGGGGAGTTTCGGGGCGCCACAGACGGACGCATCAGACGCAGAATTGCTCGCGGCACACATCGCCGGTGAGCGGTACGCGTTCGAGGAGTTGTTCTATCGGCACCGCCACCAGCTGTACCGGCTGGCCCGCCTGACGAGTCACGATCCGCAGGACGCCCTGGATGCCCTGCAGGACGCGCTGTTCAAAGCCCACCGCCACGCGCCGCGGTTCCGGCACGACAGTTCGGTCCACAGCTGGCTCTGCCGCATCGTGGTGAACTCCTGCCTGGATCGGCTGCGCCACAACAAGTTTCACCGCACCGAAGAGCTCAGCGACGCCACCTGCCAGACCGCGGACCCCGCGCGGCGCATCGAGACGACCATCGTCATCGAACGGGCACTGCTGCGGCTGCCGGTCGAACAGCGGGCGGCGGTGGTCGCCGTCGACATGCAGGGCTACTCGGTCGCCGAGACCGCCGCGATGCTGGGTATCGCCGAAGGCACCGTCAAGAGCCGCTGCTCACGGGCCCGCGCGAAACTCGCTCAGTCACTGGCACATCTCGCCGACTGACACGGCCGAACCGCATCCGACGCCAGCCGGATTAGGCTTCGGCAGGTGGACGACGACCAGGCCGATCAGTCCGTCTCCCTCGAGCAGCTCGCCGACCTGCAGGCCGGGCTGCTCGACGACGCCACGGCCGCCCGGTTGCGCCGGCGCATCCGCGACGATCCGGCACTCGCCCGTCGCTACGCCGAGCTCGAACAGGTGCGTCGCGATCTGCACGACCTGGCCGACGACACCACCGCGAGTGACCTGCCCCCGGAAGCCACCGCGCGCATCGGGTCCGCCCTGCGCAACGCCGCTCCCCCGCCGGCACGGCACACCGTCGTCCCCGGTCGCTCGGCCGGCCACGGTGCGCGGAGCGCACGTCCCGCTGTTGTCGCCGCCGCCGCGACGGGTGTGATCGCGGTCGGCATCGGCGCCGTCGTGGTGTTGAGCGGATCCGACGAACCGGCCCGTATCTCGGCCGGCCCCAAGGCAGCGTCACTGACGGTGCAGCGTCAGGCCGGGATGCCCTGGCCCGACCGGCAGATCCTGGGCCTGCGCACCCGGCCACCCGAGCTGGGGACGCTCGCCGCACCGGAGCGCCTGCGCTCCTGCCTGGCGGGCCTCGGTTACGCCCCCACGACGGCTGTCCTCGGCGCCGCCACCCTGACCATGCACGACCGCGCCCAGGTGCTCCTGCTGCTCCCGAAGGCCGATGGCGGCGCCGTGATGGCCCTGGTGGTGTCTCCCCGCTGCAACGAGGCCGACGCCGGCCTGATCGCCGACGCCGTCATCCCCGATGCTGCGGGGCCACCGACACAACCGGGCCGCTGAGCGCCCCCGGAGCCCGCCAAACGGCCGGGAACACCGGCACTTACCCTGGTGTTATAGGCGTACCGACTCTGGCAGCAGGCCAACCAGGTATGAGCCTGACCAGAGCCAGATGAAAGGCGGCCATGACCACCCAAGACACCGTGCACGACGTGATCATCATCGGCTCGGGGCCGGCCGGCTACACCGCTGCGGTGTACACGGCTCGTGCCCAGCTCAAGCCGCTGGTTTTCGAGGGTGTCCAGTTCGGCGGCGCTTTGATGACCACCACCGAGGTGGAGAACTACCCGGGCTTCAAGGAGGGCATCACCGGCCCCGAGCTCATGGAGGAGATGCGCGAGCAGGCGCTGCGGTTCGGCGCCGACCTGCGCATGGAGGACGTCGAGGCGGTTTCCCTCGACGGCCCCATCAAGACCGTGACGGTCGACGGTGAGACCCACCAGGCCCGCGCCGTCATCCTCGCCATGGGCGCGGCTGCCCGTCACCTCGGTGTGCCGGGTGAGCAGGAGCTGATCGGGCAGGGCGTGAGCACGTGTGCCACGTGTGACGGTTTCTTCTTCCGCGACCAGGACATCGCCGTCATCGGCGGCGGCGACTCCGCCATGGAGGAGGCGACGTTCCTGACGCGCTTCGCCCGCTCGGTGACCCTGATCCACCGCCGCGACGAGTTCCGCGCCTCGCGGATCATGCTCGAGCGCGCCCAGGCCAACGAGAAGATCACCTTCGTCACCAATACCGAAGTTGTTGCGGTGGAGGGCGATTCGAAGGTCAGCGGGCTGCTGCTGCGCAACACCGCCACCGGCGAGGAGAGCAAGCTTCCGGTCACCGGCGTGTTCGTCGCCATCGGCCACGACCCGCGGTCGGGGCTGGTGCGCGACCTCGTCGATCTCGATGACGAGGGCTACGTACAGGTCAAGGGGCGCACCACCAGCACGTCGCTGGACGGCGTGTTCGCCGCCGGCGATCTGGTCGACCACACCTACCGGCAGGCCATCACCGCGGCCGGCAGCGGCTGCGCGGCGGCCATCGACGCCGAACGCTGGCTGGCCGAGCACCACGGCTGATCGTCCTTCCCCCACAGAGTTCACCCGAGAGGAGCAGTACATGAGCGAGGGCAGCGCAACGCTGACCGTCACCGACGGTTCGTTCGACACCGACGTCATCAAGAGCGGCACCCCGGTGCTGGTCGACTTCTGGGCGACCTGGTGCGGACCGTGCAAGATGATCGCCCCGGTGCTCGAGGAACTGGCCGGCGAGAAGGCGGGCGAGCTGACGGTCGCCAAGCTCGACGTCGACGCCAACCCCGAGACGGCCCGCAGCTTCAACGTCGTCTCGATCCCGACCCTGATCCTGTTCAAGGACGGCGAGCCGGTGAAGCGCATCGTCGGGGCCAAGGGCAAGGCCGCCCTGCTGCGCGAAATCGCCGACGAACTCTGATCGCGGCAGCGGCTGCGCACCCGCCGGATTCGGCGGGGCGCACCGCTGCTGCCTGTGAAGTTGCGGAATCCTGAGGAGCGTCTGCGACAATGGGTGCAGGCGTCCCGCCAGTGCGCTAGCTGTCCGCCCGCCTGGCGTCCGTGATTGAAAGGCCAGGAATGTCGATACTGCGTCGCGGTGACCGGGGAGGTTCGGTCACCGAGATTCGGGCCGCACTGGCCGCCCTGGGACTGCTGGACAGTCCCGACGCGGATCTCACCACCGGCAAGCACGTCGCTCTCGACCTCTTCGACGAAGAACTCGATCAGGCCGTGCGTGCCTTCCAGCAGCAGCGTGGGCTGCTCGTCGACGGCATGGTCGGCGAAGCCACGTACCGCGCGCTGAAAGAGGCCTCGTACCGGCTGGGGGCGCGCACGCTCTCGCACCAGTTCGGTGCCCCGATGTACGGCGACGACGTCGCCACCCTGCAGGCCCGGCTGCAGGATCTCGGTTTCTACACCGGTCTCGTCGATGGTCATTTCGGCTTGCAGACCCACAACGGCCTGATGTCGTACCAGCGTGAGTACGGCATGTTCCCCGACGGCATCTGCGGTCCGGAGACGTTGCGCTCGCTGTACTTCCTCGGTTCGCGGGTGACGGGCGGTTCGCCGCACGCCATCCGCGAAGAGGAACTCGTGCGGCGCAGCGGCCCCCGCCTGACCGGAAAGCGGATCATCATCGATCCGGGCCGCGGCGGTGACGATCGCGGGCTCATCATGACCAGCCGCTCCGGCCCGGTCAGTGAGGCCGACGTCCTGTGGGATCTGGCCAGCCGGCTGGAAGGCCGCATGACGGCCATCGGCATGGACACGTTCCTGTCGCGCCCCGTCAGCGGCAGCCCGTCCGACGCCGAGCGGGCCGCGACGGCCAACGCCGTCGGTGCCGATCTGATGATCAGCCTCCGGTGCGCCAGCCTGCCCAGCCCGGCCGCCAACGGCGTCGCCTCGTTCTACTTCGGTAACTCGCACGGTTCGGTGTCCACCATCGGCCGCAACCTCGCCGACTTCATCCAGCGGGAAGTCGTGGCGCGCAGCGGTTTCCGCGACTGCCGGACCCACGGACGGACCTGGGATCTGCTGCGGCTGACCCGGATGCCCACGGTGCAGGTCGACATCGGCTATGTGAGCAGCCCACACGACCGTGAGCTGCTGACCTCTCCCGGCCACCGCGACTCCATCGCCGAAGGCATCCTCGCTGCCGTGAAGCGGCTGTACCTGTTGGGCAAGAACGACCGTCCCACAGGCACTTTCACGTTCGCCGAGCTGCTGGCGCACGAGATGTCGGTGGAGCAGGCCGGCCAGGCCGGCGCGTAGTTTCACTCGTCCCCGCCGCGAGTGTGCGGTGAGATCGCCCAAATCCGTTGTGCAGCGCGCTGTTTGCACGTTCGCGGCGCCGCCGGGTGAAGGCTGGTTGAATCAGTCGGTATGAGTCGCCACGCCGCGGTCCTCGTGACGGGCATGTCCGGGGTCGGTAAGTCGACGGCACTCGTCGGCCTTGCCCAGCGGGGTTATGCCACCGTCGACACCGACGACGGTGCGTGGATCGACGTCGTCGACGGCGAGCCGCTCTGGCGTGAGTCCCTGATCGACGAGCTGCTGAACCGCCGACGCGACGGGCCGTTGTTCGTCCAGGGCACCGTGGCCAACCAGTGGCGCTTCTACAACCGCTTCGACGCGGTCGTACTCCTCACCGCCCCAACCGATGTCGTGTTGGACAGGGTGCAGCGCCGCACGAACAACCCCTTCGGCAAGAGTGTCGACGAGCGCGCCCGGATCCTGGCCGACATCGCCGAGGTCGAACCCCTGTTGCGGCGGTCGGCCACCCACGAGATCGACACGACCCGGCCACTGCCGAAGGTGATCGACGCCCTGATCGATATCGCCGAGGCGGCGCGGTAATGCCATGCATCACGCGTGCCGTCCCGCCTCCCTCGGCTCACGCGGCGCCGAACTCCTTATCCCCCATCGCGTCCCGTGGGGCCGCCACTGACGCCTCATGGCCCGCCTGGTGGACCAGGAAGCAGATGGCACCCAAAGGGTCCCGGATCGACTCCGCGGCGCCCTAGGAGTCTGCTGAAAAGTCCGCGTGGCGGAAGGCGGGTTGGTCGGTGGTATCTGGGATCCTTGGTGGGTGCAGGGTCGCTCTGATGATCAGCGTGAGTTGTTGGATGCCGAATCGGTGGCCGGGCATCTTCTGAAGCCCGACAGTGTGTTTGCGTTCCTGGCGGCCCATCGCCACGAGTTGTTTCCCGAGGAGATGTTCGCGGATCTGTTTCCGTCGCGGCGGGGCCGGCCCAGTGTGCCGGCCGAGGTGATGGCCTCGGTGATCGTGTTGCAGGCGTTGCATGGGCTCTCGGACAACGAGACCGTGGATGCGGTCACCTTCGATCTGCGGTGGAAAGCCGCGTGCGGGCTGCCGGTCACCGCACCGGCATTTCACTCCACCACCTTGACCTATTGGCGGCGCCGGCTGGCGGCCTCGGATCGACCGAACCGGATTTTCGAGGCCGTGCGCACCGTGGTCGCGCAGACCGCGGTGTTGGCAGGCAAGACCCGGCGGGCGCTCGATTCCACGGTCCTCGACGACGCGGTGGCCACCCAGGACACCGTGACCCAGCTGATCGCCGCGATCCGGCGAGTCCGGCGTGAGGTCCCCGGCGCCGCCGAGGTCATCGAAACCCAGTGCACGGCACACAATTACGATGATCCGGGTAAACCAGCGATCGCCTGGAACGACAAGGCTGCCCGTGATCAGCTCATCGATGCCCTGGTCGGCGACGCCCACCGGGTTCTGGGGCATCTGCCCGAACAGGAACTGGGGCCACGCGCCGCCGAAGCGGTGGCGCTGTTGGCGTTGATCGCCGGCCAGGATGTCGAACCGGCTGAGGGTTCTGATGGCACCGACGGGCACTGGCGCATCGCCCACAAGGTCGCCCCGGACCGGGTCGTCTCGACGGTGGATCCTGAGGCCCGGCACGCTCATAAGACGGTGCATCGGCGCCAGGACGGTTTCAAGGCCCACATCGCGATCGAACCCGATACCGGGATCATCACCGACTGCGCGCTGACCAAAGCCAGCGGCCCCGATAACCACGAAGCGGTCGTCGGGCTGGGATTGCTTGCCGATGAGGATGCCCCGGTGCGGGTGCTCGGTGATTCGGCCTACGGCACCGGCGCAGCCCGGGCAGAGTTGGCCGAGCGCAAGCATGTTGCGGTGATCAAACCGCTGCCGTTGCGTGCCGCGGTGCCCGGTGGGTTCACCATCGATGACTTCGCCGTCGACTTCACCGCGCGGACGGTGACCTGCCCCGCCGGCCATACTGTCGGTATCGCGCCTCGTGGTGGTGTGAAGTTCGGAAAATACTGTGGCGCTTGCCCTTTGATGACCAAGTGCACGACGGCCAAACGGGGACGACAGCTGACCGTCTCTGAGCACGAACCGCTGATGCGTGCCGCCCGCCGCCAAGCCCACGACCCCGATTGGCAGGACGAGTACCGCCGGCACCGGCCCATGGTGGAACGCTCCATCGCCTGGCTGGCCCGCGGCAACCGCAAAGTCCGCTACCGCGGAACCCTCAAAAACGACCACTGGCTGCACCACCGCGCCGCCGCATTGAATCTTCGACGGCTGATCGCCCTGGGCCTTGGCCACAACGGCACCACCTGGGCCATCGCCTAACAGCAGGTGACCAACCTCTTGCCACCCCAGGCAACCGATGCCACAGTCGATGGTGGCGGGGTGATCTCGCATCTGTCGACCTCCGGGCCTGACTTCACCCACGCGCCACCGAGCGCTTGAGACGCCCCGCCCCAAACCCCACTAATTCAGCAGACTCCTAGAGCCGGGCTGCCCCGCGGTTGAAGGGCAAGTGCGGCATGGCGTCACGTGACGCTTGTTCCGGTTGGTCCTGGGTCATCGTGATTCGGGCCCCACTGGCGGGTGTTCCGACTTGGAAATCCCCCGATATCGCTCACCGGAATTGGTTCTCCCGATCACAACCACCGTCGGGCCAACACCGCCACCGGTGACGCGCACCCGATACCGATCAGCGCGAGCACTGTCAGCGATGCCACCGCGTCTGAGGCCACGAGCTGCGCTCCCGCCCAGGCGCCGGAGAAGATCCCGACTTGAAACGCCAGCACGTACAGATAGGACGCGAATGCGGCGTTGGGGCAACGCTTGATGAGGATCGTCTGCATCGCCGGCGCCCAACACGCAAAGGCCGCTCCCCACAACAGAACTGCCGCGACGAACAACCCCCGCGAGCCAGTCAGGCTCAGCGTCGCGAATGCAATCAACAGACCCGTCAGGGCCGCGACCACGACAGCGTAGCGGTGTCGGTCGAGCAATCGTCCGGCGACGACGACCGCAGTCAGCGCGGCACCGCCATAGCCCAGGAGCAGAACCGGGCGGCCGGCCGCCGGGATCCCGATGTCGCCGGCCAACACCGTGATGAAAGAATACGGCGCATAGGCGGCGGTCACCACCAGCAGCGTCAGTACGCAGACCGCCGCGACAGTGTGCGGCTCCCAGGATCGGCCGGCGGCCGGCGCCGCCATGGTACGACCGATATGGCGGGGAACCAGGACCGCAATCGCCGCCGCCAAGATCAAGGCAAGCGCCGCCAGCACCAGAGACGCGGCTCTCCACCCGATGAGTAGGGAAAGCTGCGTGGTAAGCGGCGATCCCGCAGCCAACCCCAGCGCTGCCCCGACGAACACCAGCGCGGTCGCCTGCCCCGCACGGCCGGCCGGTGCGAGGGCACTGGCAAGCACCGGCGCCAGGGACCACACCGAACCATGCAAAACCGCGCCGACGACCCGGGCGAAGACCGCCCACCCGGGCGTCGGAGCGACGGCCAGCAGCAGTTGCGACAACGACAGCGAAGCCAAGGCGGCGGTGAGCATGACGCGATGCTCGACGCGACGGGTCGCCAAAGCCACCGGGATGATTGCCGCACCAGCAGCCACCGCGTACACACCCACCAGCAGGCCAGCAGCGGGCACTGTCGTGTGCAGTCCGTCGGCGATCTGCGGGACGACGCCGACCGGAAACATCTCCGCGGCGAGGTAGACGAAGGCGGCGGCAGACAGTACGGCCACCCGCCAGTGCCACCCGTCCGTCACAGGTTGTGCGCCAGCAGAAACGTCCGGATATCGGAGATCCATGTCCGCCCCTCGTCCGGTGTGAAGATGTGACCCGCGTCTGGATATTCCATCAGGACTGAGCCAGGAATGCCCGCTGCCAGAGCGCGAGTGGAGGACGGCTGCACGATGCGGTCCCCACCCGCCGCCACGACCAACGTCGGGATCACGACCTCCGCGAGACGGTCACGGAGGTCGATTTCGGCGGCCAGTGCAGCCTGCTGCGGACTGCCGACCGGAATGCTCGCACGGACGTTGGCCACGATGTCGTCGAGATTGCCGGTCTCGTCGAACGCCGACGGCGACGACACTGTTGTCAGGAACCGCGCCAGGATGTCGCGGTCGTGTGCGGCCAGATAGCGCCAGACATCGACAACCAACCGCAACTGCGGATCGGCGTGTGCGAAGCCCACAGTCAGGACCAAGGCGCTGACGGTCTCGGGATGACGGAGTGCCGCCGTGATGGCAACCGCGGAGCCCAGCGATAGCCCGAGTATGGGGAATCGGTCGAAGCCGGCCGCCCGCCCGGCGTCAACGATCGCGTCAGCCAGATCGTCGACGCGGTAGGAATTCGCGGTCAAGGGACTGCCTCCCGAACCCGGATAGTCCACGCCGATCAACGTTCGCTCGCCGGCCATCTCGTCCATGAGTTGGCTGAAATTCAGCGCGACGCAGCCCCCTGCTCCATGCGCGAGAAGCAGGGCGGGACCGGAGCCGACGCGGGTGACCGTCAGCGTGGAAAGCAGGGAATCGTTGGGCATGCGGCGAAGTTAAACCCTGACATCAGCGTCAAGGTCAACCCAAGAGGAGCTCGCGTGCGGATCGGTGAAGAAGCGGCGGCAACCGGCAGTTCGGTCAGGTCGCTGCGCTACTACGAGGCTCAGGGTCTCATTGCACCGCAACGCCGGTCCAACGGTTACCGCGACTACCCCGCCGACACCGTGGAAGATGTGCGCCGGACCCGGATGCTGATCGACACCGGTTTCGGCGTACGCACCATTCGACAGTTACTGCCCTGCATCGACGGCAGCACGGTCGACATGTGCCCGGCCATCGCCGCCGCCATCAGGCAGACACTGGCCGAGATGGATACCCGCATCGGCGACCTGAATCTCCGCCGCGCACGCATCGTCCAACTGCTGGACGGCCAGTAGGCCGCTCGGTGTGAATGCGTCGGGGTGCTGCATTCGGCTCTCCTCCCCTGCCCGACCTCCGCACCGCGCTACTGGGGCGATGCGGAGGTCGCTCGCGTCGAGGACGTGCGGGCTGCCTTCACGCACGGGTGTTCGGTGCTGCGGGCCCCGCTGACTTCCGTCGGCTTGGCCGATGTTTCACGTGGAACCGCCGCATCAGCTCCGCGGCGGAGTTAACCGTTCGACGGCTTCTGCGATCGCCGCCGCCATCGCCGGGCTACCGGTGTGGCCTGAGTCCTCGATGATTCTGAGCTCGGCGCCAGGCCATGCCTGAGCCAGTTCCCAGGCCGTCCGGACGGGCGCTGACAGGTCGAGGCGACCGTGGATCAGCACGCCGGGTATGCCGTCCAATCGATGCGCATCCCGCAGCAGTTGGCCATCCTCCAACCACGCCGTGTGCGCGAAGTAGTGCGTGCAGATCCGGACGAAGGCCATACGGTCGGCGTCGATCTTGGCCGAGTACTGGCCGGGCTTCCCCAACGTCTCGTGGGCGATCGCGGCGTCCTCCCACGCACACCAGTCCCGCGCCGCCTGCTCACGCACGGCGGGATCGGGATGCTCCATCAACCGGCGATAGGCCTCGACGAGATTCCCGTCCCGATCCGCTTCGGGCACGCCGTCACGGAACCGCTGCCACTCGGCGGGGCGCACCAGCCGGAGACCGCGGTACAACCAGTCCACCTCCTGCGGCCGCGTCATCGTCACGCCGATCAGCACGACCCCGGTCACGCGATCCGGATGCCGCTGCGCGTAGGCGAGGATCAACGTCGACGCCCACGAGCCGCCGTACAGCAGCCACCGATCGATCCCCAGATGACGACGAAGCGCTTCCATGTCGGCGAGCAGATGCGCGGTCGTATTGCACGACATGTCGGTCGACGGATCCGCGGCGCTGGGCACGCTGTCGCCGCATCCGCGTTGATCGAAGAGCACGATGCGGAACAGTTCGGGCTCGAACTGCTTATGAGCGCGGCGGGACCTACCGGCGCCTGGGCCGCCGTGAACGATGAGGACCGGCGCACCCGCGGGGTTGCCGTGGGTCTCCCAGTACATCCGGTTGCCGTCACCGACGTCGAGCAGCCCGCAGTCGCCGGGCATCGGCGGGACGTCAGCCACGCGTGTTCACCGTGGAGGCCCGCTCCCCTATCGACCGGTGTGCGGCGTCCACAGCACGGGGCTGGATACCGCACCGACAGGCTGCTGCAACGCGCTGCTCTCCAGCAGTCGCTCCAGCGCCGCTTCGACGTCCGCCTTCCAGCCGAGGCCCTGTTCGAGTTCCAGTCGCAGCCGTGGGAAGTACGGATGCGGCGCGACGATCTCGAAGCCGTTGTCCTGAAGGAAGTCGGCCTCGATCACGCACTGCTCCACAGCGCACTCTCCGAATGCCTCGACGGTCGCCGCCAGCTCCGCCGGGCAGGCCTGCGCGCCACCGAGTTGGGCGACCTCGCTGGTGCGACCGAACGCCTCCAGCGCGCGCACACCACGACGAACCAGATCGGCGACGACGGCGGCGATCAGGTGGCGCGACAACGCGTCGCCGTCGTCACTGCAGTCGACACCGATCGTGGTCAGCAGGACCGCGTCGGGGCTGACCGGTCCGGTGGGAAAGCGGCCCGCCCGGGGTACCGCGCGGGGCGGCGCGTAGAACGCATAGCCCAGACAGGGCGCGTCATCGTTGGGGTCCTCGGCGCGGTCCGGGTCGCAGGCCACTGCGAGCTGTCCGCACGATCCCCATTCGAGCATGACCATCGACAGCCATGCTTCCTTCTCGAACTCGGGGTCACTGAGATGGTCGCTGTCCCCGAGCGCCGACGGATCGACTTCCCAGAACACACAACGCCGCGCATGCTTCGGCAGCCGCTCGAATGATTCGAGGCGCAGCGGCGTGATTCGTGATGTCACCAGACTCCCGTCGTCCGCCCGACCGACTCAGGCTGCCCTTCCAGGATAAAAGACGCCGGCGCCGTCGACCCGATTTGTTCAGTCGGGATCGACGGCGGCCGGACAACAAACTGTTCCACGTGAAACATCGCGGTTCCCCTCCCCGTCCCGCACGTCCTCAGACGTCACTGTCACAGTGACGTAACGAGGCCATGTCCCCGGTCGGGTTGTCGCAACCCCAAAATCGGGTCGGTTAGCCCTGTTCCGTCTTCATCAGCTCGACGATCCGCTGAAGATCGTCGACCGAGCCGAACTCGACGACGATCTTGCCCTTGCGCTTGCCGAGGCTCACCGTGACCTTCGTGTCGAACGCGGTCGACAGCTGCTCGGCCACATCCTGGAGACCGGGCATCTGGATCGGCTTGCGCTTCGGCGCCGGGGCCGGCTTGTCACCGTCGCGGTTGGCCAGGGTGACCGCTTCCTCGGTTGCGCGGACGGACAGGCCCTCCGCCACGATGCGGGCGGCGAGCTCCTCCTGCTTCTCCGGTCCCCCTTCGAGCGCCAGCAGGGCACGGGCGTGGCCGGCCGACAGCACGCCGGCGGCAACGCGGCGCTGTACCGCGATGGGCAGCTTCAGCAGCCGGATCATGTTCGTGATCACCGGCCGCGACCGACCGATGCGGGTCGCCAGTTCCTCGTGGGTGACGTCGAACTCCTCCAGCAGCTGCTGGTAGGCCGATGCCTCTTCGAGCGGATTCAGCTGGACCCGGTGGATGTTCTCGAGCAGCGCATCGCGCAGCATGTTGTCGTCGGCGGTCTCGCGGACGATCGCCGGGATGGCCGTCAGGCCGGCTTCCTGCGAGGCGCGCCACCGCCGTTCACCCATGATCAGCTGATAGCGGTGCGGCCCGGACGGCTGGCTCAGCTCGCGCACCACGATGGGCTGCATGAGCCCGAACTCGCGAATGGAGTGCACCAGTTCCGCGAGCGCGTCGGCGTCGAAGACGCTGCGTGGCTGGCGCGGGTTCGGCTGGATGGCCGACGGCTCGATCTCGCGGTACACCGCGCCGATCGCCTCGGCTTCGGCCCTGGCGGCCGCGGCCGATTCCGCGGCGGCGGCGCCGTTGACCGGAGCGGCCGGACCGCCGCCGATCAACACATCGGCAGCCGCAGACCCCATTCGCAGCGAGGTGTCCTGCTGCCCGTCCTCGGGTGCGCCGGTCGGGATGAGCGCCGCCAGCCCCCGACCGAGTCCGCTACGCTTCTTCGGCTGCGACATCGTTACTTCCTCACTCCCGACTCGCCGCGTTGGGCGAGTTCACGGCTGGCGTCCAAATAGCTCATTGCTCCACGTGATCCCGGGTCGTAATCCAGGATCGTCATGCCGTACCCCGGTGCCTCGGAAACCTTGACGCTGCGTGGGATGACGGTCCGCAAAACCTTATCGCCAAAGTGGTCCCGAACGTCCATCGCGACCTGGTCGGCGAGTTTGGTGCGGCCGTCATACATCGTGAGGACGACGGTCGTGACGTCCAGCTGGGGATTGAGGTGCGCCTTGACCATTTCGATGTTGCGCAGCAGCTGGCCCACGCCTTCCAGTGCGTAGTACTCGCACTGGATGGGGATCAGCACCTCCGGCGCCGCCACGAGCGCGTTGATGGTCAGCAGACCCAACGACGGCGGGCAGTCGATGAAGACGTAGTCGAAGTTGTGGTCCTTGAGCGTCGCGAGCGCGTTCCGCAGCCGGGTTTCACGTGCCACCATGCTGACCAACTCGATCTCGGCGCCGGCCAGGTCGATGGTCGCCGGGACGCAGTACAGCCGCTCGTTGTGCGGGCTGCGCTGCAGCGCGCTCTCGAGGGTGATCTCACCGATCAACACCTCGTACGACGAAGCGGTGCCCGGTCGGTGCTCGATGCCCAGCGCGGTGCTCGCGTTGCCCTGGGGATCCAGATCGATGACCAGAACGTTGAGACCCTGCAGGGCCAGGGCCGCGGCCATGTTGACCGCAGTGGTGGTCTTGCCGACCCCGCCCTTCTGGTTGGCGATGGTGAACACCCGCTGGTGTGTCGGGCGCGGCAGCTGCTGACCCTTTGCGCCGTGAAGGATCTGGACTGCACGTTCGGCTTCCGCCCCGATCGGCGTATCCATCGTCACGCTTGACCACGTTTCACGTGAAACATCAGTCTTCCCGTCGCTGTGCTCGCCCCTGGCATCGCTCACTGCCTTTCCTGATGTGGCGGCCGGGTCGACCGCTTCCAAAACCTCGGCGGACTTGTCGCTCCCCCGGGCCGACGATGTCATCGCCGGTTCTTGGCCGGCCGGCCGGTTGCCGCGCGCTTGGCTCCGCGCTTCGCCACGACCACGGTTGCGGGCGGAGTCAAATAGTTCACGCCACATTTCACCACCCTTACGTCCACAGCACCGAGTGAGTTGAGTGCCCGACGGTGTTCGACGATCTCATCGGCTGCTCGCTCCCCTTTGAGAGCCAGCATCCGTCCGTCGACTTTGAGGAGCGGCAGGCTCCACTTGGCGAGCTTGTCGAGAGCTGCCACGGCTCGCGAGGTGACGACGTCCAGCTCCCCCGCCTCGGCGCGAACCGTTCGCTCCTCGGCGCGGCCCCGGATGACGGTCACGTCGATGCCGAGCTCGGCCACGACTTCACGAAGGAAGTCCGCTCGGCGCAGCAGCGGCTCAATCAAGACCACGTGAACATCGGGCCGCGCGAGGGCCAGCGGAATGCCGGGTAGGCCGGCTCCACTGCCAATATCGCCGATTCGCTCGCCGCTCGAGACCAACTCGCCTATAGCGGCGCAATTCATCACGTGACGGTCCCACAACCGGCCGACTTCCGACGGTCCGATCAGGCCACGCTCGATTCCGTCGCCCGCGAGGATCTCCGCGTAGCTGTGTGCCAGATCGACTCGGTCACCAAATACGTCGACGGCGGCGGCCGGTGGGGATGGGGCTTCACCATGTTTCACGTGAAACAGCCTCCACTTTCCCCGCCAGCTCGCCGCCGACGAACAACATCGATGTAATTAAGGTGCTCAATCGAGCAGAACAACCACCCGGCGCGACGGCTCGACGCCCTCGCTCTCGCTGTGGACGCCGTCCACGGCCGCCACCGCGTCGTGCACGATCTTGCGCTCGAACGGCGTCATCGGTGACAGCTCTTCGCGCTCACCCGACGCCAGCACGCGCTCGGCGACCTTCTTGCCCAGCGCGGCCAACTCGTCACGGCGCTGCCGACGCCACCGGGCGATGTCCAGCATCAACCGGCTGCGCTCGCCGGTCTTCTGGTGCACGGCCAGCCGGGTCAGCTCCTGGAGCGCGTCCAGCACCTCGCCCTTGCGACCCACCAGCTTGCTCAGGTCGTTGCCACCGTCGATGCTGACGACCGCGCGGTCGCCTTCCACATCCAGATCGATGTCACCATCGAAGTCCAGCAGATCGAGGAGCTCCTCGAGGTAGTCGCCGGCGATCTCACCTTCGGCGACCAGGCGCTCTTCAAGATCGTCGCTCTTGCTTGCAGGAGCGGCCGGAGCCGTCGTCGCGGCCTCTGATTCCGGGGCCTCCGCCTGCGTTTCTGTGTCTGTCATATCCCTGCCTTCTCCCTCTTGCACCGGCCGTCGCTCAGGGTCTTTACCCTCTGACCGGTCAACGCTTCTTCTTGTTGGGCTTGGCGCCCGGGGCCGGCTTCGAGCCGGCGGCACCGGAATCCGTCGTGCCGTCCAGCTCCGTACCGGTCTGTTCGACGTCGGTACCCGAACTCGCCGGGGCGGCCGGTGTATTGCCCTTCTTCGACCGGTTCGGCTTCACGCCGGGTGCCGGGGCGTTGGCGGAACGGCGTGCGATCGCCTGTTCCTTCTCCTCCGCCTCACGCTTTTCGATCCGGTTGAACACCACATGCTGCTGACCGTAGGTCCAGATGTTGTTGGCCACCCAGTACATGAGGATGGCGATCGGCAGGAACGGGCCGGACACCACGACGCCCAACGGGAACACGTACAGCGCCAGCTTGTTCATCAGCTGGGTCTGGGGGTTCTGCTGGGCTTCGAGACTCTGCCGGGCCACCGAGGCCCGGCTGTTCATGTGCGTCGCGATACCCGAGACGATCATCAACGGAATGCCCACCAGGATCACCGACATGCGGTCGAAGTGCGCGAACGCCTTGAGGCTCTCACCGGTCTGAATCATGGTGGCGCCCAACGGCGCACCGAACAGGTCGGTGTTCAGGAAGTGGCTGACGTCGGTCGCACTGAAGAAGTAGTTGCCGATCGACCGGTTCTGCTCGATGGACAGCGCCTGGGCACCGATACCCATACCGGCGCCCTCGGTGCGGTTGAACGAGCGCAGCACGTGGAACAGGCCCAGGAACACCGGAATCTGCGCCAGCATCGGCAGACAGCCCAGGAGCGGGTTGAAACCGTGTTCGCTCTGCAGCTTCTGCATCTCGAGCGCGAGCCGCTGGCGATCCTTGCCGTACTTCTTCTGCAGCTCCTTGATCTGGGGCTGCAGTTCCTGCATCTGCCGGGTGGTCTCGATCTGCCGGACGAACGGCTTGTACAGCAGTGCACGGAGGGAAAAGACCAGGAACATCACCGACAGGCCCCAGGCGAAGAAGTTCTCCGCACCCAGGATCGCGCCGAAAAGCTTGTACCAGAGCCACATGATCCCCGACACCGGGTAATAGATGTAGTCCAGACTGAACCAGTTAAAAGACAAGCGAATCGCTCCTTGACTGCGCGGCGGTTGCCGCGGACCGTCTTTCGGGGATGGGGTCCCATCCCCCGTGATGCCACGGGCCACACTTGGCCAGCCGGACCGTCGTCAGCCAACAACCGCGGAACAATCCGTGTTCGGTGAGTGCCTCGACGGCGTACTGGCTACAGGTGGGGCTGAACCGGCAGCTGGGCAGACGCATCGGCGACACCATGTTGCGGTACAGCTCGATGAGAAAGATCAGCCCGCGGGCCAGCCGGTGACTCATGGCCGGGATCCGGACTTCGCGTGAGCGCGCTGCACTGCGACTCGCAGTTCGTCCTGCAGCGTGGCGGTGGCCGCCTCTCGACTGCCGGGCAGGGCCCGGATCACCAGGAGCTCACCGGACTGCAGTTCGGGCAGGAGATCCCGGCTGGCATGACGGAGCTGACGGGACACCCGGTGCCGCTGGACGGCGTTGCCGACCGATTTACCTACGACGAGACCGACTTTCGGCGCATCCGCAGTGTTTGAATCGGCATCACCAAAATCTCGTGGTGCCAGTGAATGCACCACGAGATCCCGTTGCGCCGAGCGCACACCGCGGCTCACGGTGACTCGAAAGTCTGTCGAGCGCGTCATCCGGTTACGAGCCGGAAGCACGGTGCTTCGATCCTGCGTCAGGTCACGCAGTGAGAGAGCGACGGCCCTTGCCGCGACGTGCCGACACGATGGCGCGGCCGGCACGGGTCCGCATACGCAGACGGAAACCGTGCACACGGGCCCGACGACGGTTGTTCGGCTGGAAAGTCCGCTTGCCCTTGGCCACGGCTGTATCTCCTCAACTATGTGACGCCCGCACTCGCCACCGACATGAACGAGTCATGCCGGTGGGCACGGTCGTCGCTGGTAAGCGCACGCATCTTGCTTGCTAGCCGGCGCGGTACCGATAGATACCGGTCGCAGCCGTATCACCACGTGTGGGCGACTGTTCGAGGGTACTGATCTGAATTCTCCGGGTCAAACCTCGCCCTCGCACGTCAGCAAGCGTTACCGCTTCGTAGTGAGAAGTGCGATGCGTCCCACACGAGTTCGTCACAGTTGTCCCACTCGCAACGTGGCAAGCCGACACGCCCAAGAACCTCGAACCAATGTTGCCGAACGGTTGGCGGACGAACAGAAAACTTGTTAGCTTCTGCCAATGCCGTTGCACGACGGCGACAGACAACAAGTCAGAGAGGTCCCGACGCTACGAGCCCACAGACGTTCCTGTGACGAGCCTCAGCGCGCGGGCTTCCTGCATGCAAAACACGAGCACGACGGCACTCTCCTACTTTGTCCACAGTCTGTGGATAACTATGTGGACAGATTGTCGTCGTTTTATTGAGCCGCCGGTCAGGCGGTTACGAGGGGGTAGTAGTCGTTGACCGCTAACCCCAGTTCATCGTTCACCGACATCTGGAAAAGCGTGGTCGCCGAACTCAACGGTGACCTCGGCGGCACCACGACGCTGACCGCCCAACAACGGGCCTGGTTGCGCATGGTTCAGCCGCTGGTGCTGACCGAGGGTTTCGCGTTGCTGTCGGTCCCCACCCAGTTCGTCCAGAACGAGATCGAACGCCACCTGCGCGAACCGATCATCGCCGCGCTCAGCCGACACCTCGGACAACGTGTCGACCTGGGCGTGCGCATCGCGGTTCCGGAGACCGACGAGCGGCCGACGACCACAGAAACCACAGAAACCGCCGAGATTCCGGACCCCGAACCGGTCACCGCGGCCGACGACCTGGACGAGGACGCCGAAGAGCTGTCCAGCGCCGAAGAGACCTGGCCCCGGTATTTCAACCGGCCGCCCGCCGACGAATCGGCCGACCTGAGCCTCAACCGGCGCTACACCTTCGACACCTTCGTCATCGGCGCGTCCAACCGGTTCGCGCACGCCGCGACGCTGGCCATCGCCGAAGCGCCGGCCCGGGCCTACAACCCGCTGTTCATCTGGGGTGAATCAGGCCTGGGCAAGACCCACCTGCTGCACGCCGCCGGTAACTACGCGCAGAAGCTGTTCCCCGGCATGCGGGTCAAGTACGTCTCGACCGAGCAGTTCACCAACGACTTCATCAACTCGCTGCGCGACGACCGGACCGCATCGTTCAAGCGCAGCTTCCGCGACATCGACGTCCTGCTGGTCGACGACATCCAGTTCATCGAAGGCAAGGAAAGCACTCAGGAAGAGTTCTTCCACACCTTCAATACGCTGCACAACGCGAACAAACAGATCGTCATCTCGTCGGACCGCCCGCCGAAACAGCTTGCAACACTGGAGGACCGGCTGCGGACCCGCTTCGAGTGGGGTCTGATCACCGATGTTCAGCCGCCCGAGCTGGAGACCCGCATCGCGATCCTGCGCAAGAAGGCGCAGATGGATCGCCTGGATGTGCCGGACGACGTGCTCGAACTCATCGCCAGCCGCATCGATCGCAACATCCGCGAGCTCGAGGGTGCGCTGATCCGCGTGACGGCGTTCGCGTCGCTGAACAAGACGATGATCGACAAGTCTCTGGCCGAGATCGTGCTGCGAGATCTCATCGCCGACGCCGGCACCACCCAGATCAGCATTGCCACGATCATGGCGGCCACGGCCGAGTACTTCGAGACCACCGTCGAGGAGCTCCGCGGGCCCGGTAAGACCCGCGCCGTGGCCCTCTCGCGGCAGATCGCCATGTATCTGTGCCGCGAGCTCACGGACCTGTCCTTGCCCCGCATCGGGCAGGCCTTCGGCCGCGACCACACCACGGTGATGTACGCCGAACGCAAGATCAAGAAGGAAATGGCCTCGCGGCGTGAGGTTTTCGATCACGTCAAGGAGCTCACCACCCGGATCCGGCAGCGGTCCAAGCACTGAAACTGTCTTCTTCAACACCGGCCCGTAGGCGTGATCGCCTCGGGCCGGTGTTGTTTTGGCGGAACCGACAGTGGGTACCCGAGCCGCGGATCCCCCGGATCCAGCGTGATTTGTGCCCCTCCGACCCGAATCTCAAAAAAGATTATTTGGCATCAGCAGCACCTCCAGTCACACGATGGGGGTGTGCACAGCACTGTGTATTACCTGGGACAAACCGTGGGATTTTGCCCGGAACAATCCACATGGCCGGATCGCTCCACAAATACACGGATTGGATTAACGGCGCGTGCACAGTCCGCTCACAGGCCGGGATCCCACCGGTGAGGCCCCGACCAGCAACTCCGTGGATCCATCCACAGCGTGCACAACCCCTATTACTAATACCTTTAGATCTCCCTAGATCTTCTTCTAAAAGCAGTCCGTTGGGGAAACTCCCGGTGGACTACCGGATCCCGACGGGATTCCGGGGGTCGTCACGCGCTGTCCGGGCTGATCGTTTAGCTTTCAACTTCACGCAGAACGCTCTACGGTGTTCTTCGATAGCCGGAACCAACGCCGATGCACACGCACGGGCCCAGCGCCCATGCGACCTGCGTCCACTGGATCCGGCAGGCAAGCGTGGTGGGGTTACAGCGAAGGGACGCTATGGACGTGGCGACGACAGCCGGTCTGACCGATTTGAAGTTCCGTCTCGTTCGGGAAGACTTCGCCGACGCCGTGGCATGGGTCGCCCGGATCCTGCCGTCCCGGCCCCTGAACCCGGTCCTGGCCGGTGTGCTGCTGACCGGCTCGGACGACGGTCTGACGATCTCCGGTTACGACTACGAGGTGTCGGCCGAGGTACGCGTTGCGGCTGAAATCTCTTCTCCCGGAAGCGTTTTGGTGTCGGGCAAGCTGCTCTCGGACATCACCCGCGCGCTGCCGGCCAAGCCGGTGGAACTCAGCGTCGAAGGCACCCGAGTGGCGCTGAGCTGCGGTAGCGCCCGCTTCTCGCTGCCCACGATGGCGGTCGAGGACTATCCCGCGCTGCCGGCGCTGCCGGATGAGACCGGCATCGTGCCCGCAGGCGTCTTCGCCGAAGCCATCGGTCAGGTGGCCGTCGCCGCCGGCCGCGACGACACCCTGCCGATGCTCACCGGTGTGCGCGTCGAGATCTCGGGCGAGAAGGTCGTGCTGGCCGCCACCGACCGATTCCGGCTCGCGGTCCGTGAACTCACCTGGAATTCGGCCGTGCCGGATCTCGAAGCCGCCGTGCTGGTTCCGGCCAAGACGCTGGCCGAGTCGGCCAAGTCGGGCGCCGACGGCACCGAGGTACACCTGTCGCTGGGTGCCGGTCAGGCCGTCGGCAAGGACGGCATGCTGGGTATCCGCAGCAACGGCAAGCGCACCACGACGCGCCTGCTCGACGCCGAGTTCCCGAAATTCCGTCAGCTGCTGCCGGCCGAACACACCGCGGTGGCCACCATCGGTGTCGCCGAGCTGGCCGAGGCCATCAAGCGCGTCGCACTGGTCGCCGATCGCGGCGCCCAGGTCCGGATGGAGTTCGCCGACGACATCCTGCGCCTGTCGGCCGGCGCCGACGATGTCGGCCGCGCCGAGGAAGACCTGCCGGTGGAGTTCTACGGTGAGCCGTTGACCATCGCGTTCAACCCCACCTACCTGACCGACGGCCTGGGTTCGTTGCATGCCGATCGGGTGACGTTCGGCTTCACGACACCCAGCAAGCCTGCAGTGTTGCGGCCGGCCGGGGAGAATCAGTACTCAGGATCCGGACCGTTCCCTGCCGGGGACACCGACTACGTGTACTTGCTGATGCCGGTGCGCCTGCCGGGCTGACCGGAACAGAACAGCGGAGGACGCACTGATGCAACTGGGGTTGATCGGCCTCGGAAAAATGGGCTTCAACATGCGCGAGCGTCTGCGCGGGGGCGGCCACGAAGTCATCGGGTACGACCCGAGGCCGGAAGTCAGCGACGTCCCGTCGCTCGCTGCACTCGCCGAGCAACTCGAGGCGCCGCGCGTGGTGTGGGTCATGGTGCCCTCGGGTGACATCACCCGCGAGACCATCGAGGATCTCGCCGGCGTGCTCAGCTCCGGTGACCTGGTGATCGACGGCGGCAACTCCCGCTTCACCGAAGACGCCGTGCATGCAAAGCTGTTGGCGGACAAGGGAATCGGCTTCATCGACGCCGGTGTTTCCGGTGGCGTCTGGGGTCTGACCGAGGGCTATGGCCTGATGGTCGGTGGTAGTGACGACGACGTCGCACGCGTCATGCCGATCTTCGACACGTTGCGGCCCGAGGGAGATCTCGCCGACGGTTTCGTCCACGCCGGCCCCGTCGGCGCCGGCCATTTCGCCAAGATGGTGCACAACGGCGTGGAGTACGCGCTGATGACGGCCTACGGCGAGGGTTACGAGATGCTGGCTGCCGAGCCGCTCATCAAGGATCCGCAGGCGGTCTACCAGGCCTGGACCAACGGCACCGTTGTGCGGTCCTGGCTGCAGCAGTTGTTGGCCAAGGCGCTCAAGGAAGACCCGCAGCTCGAGGACATCAGCGGCTACACCGAGGATTCCGGTGAGGGCCGCTGGACGGTCGAGGAGGCCATCCGGTTGCGGGTCCCGGTGCCGGGTATCGCGGCGTCGCTGTTCGCCCGGTTCCTGTCGCGGCAGGATGACTCGCCGACGATGAAAGCCGTTGCAGCACTTCGTAATCAGTTCGGTGGCCACGCCGTGCAGAGGGTCAGTAAGTCCGGCTAGGTGTTTGTTCGACAGCTCAGTCTGACCGACTTCCGGTCGTGGCCGCGGCTCGACCTGGAATTGGCGCCGGGTCGGACCGTGTTCGTCGGCCAGAACGGTTTCGGCAAGACCAATATCGTCGAGGCGCTGTGGTACACCGCCACGCTCGGCTCCCACCGGGTCGCCTCGGACGCCCCGCTCATCCGGTCCGGATGTGACCGCGCCGTCGTCTCCACCATCGTCGTCAACGACGGCCGCGAACTGGCGGTGGATCTCGACATCACCGCCGGGCGGGCCAACAAGGCCCGGCTGAACCGCTCTCCGGTCCGGTCCGCGCGCGAAATTCTCGGCGCCCTGCGGGCGGTGTTGTTTGCCCCGGAAGATTTGTCGTTGGTCCGCGGCGATCCCGGGGAACGCCGGCGCTACCTCGACGAACTGGCCAGCACCCGGCGGCCGCGACTGGGTGGGGTACGGGCAGATTACGAAAAAGTGGTGCGCCAGCGCACCGCGCTGCTGAAGTCTGCGGGCGCCAGCCGTTTTCGTGGCGCGGATGCCGGCGCGCTCGAGACCCTCGATGTCTGGGACGGTCATCTGGCCGCCCACGGGGCCGAGCTGATCGCCGCCCGCGTGAACCTCATCAACGAATTGCATCCGGAGATCACGAAGGCCTACCACCTGCTGGCTCCTGCGTCGCGGCCGGCATCGGTCCGCTACCGCAGTTCGGTCGAGGCCGTCGAAGAACAGGCCGGCACCGGGTCGGTCGATGTCGCGGCCTACCAGAGCGCTCTGCTCGATGAACTCGCGCGCCGCCGGTCAGCGGAACTTGAGCGCGGCGTCTGCCTGGTCGGGCCGCACCGCGACGACCTCGAACTGCGCCTGGGCGACCAGCTCGCGAAAGGTTTTGCCAGCCACGGAGAATCGTGGTCGATGGCGCTGGCGCTGCGCCTGGGTGCCTACGAGCTACTGCGGACCGACGGCACCGACCCGGTGCTGCTCCTCGATGATGTGTTCGCCGAACTCGATTCGGCACGCCGGCGGGCGCTGGCGGACGTGGCACAATCGGCGGAGCAGGTTTTGGTCACCGCGGCGGTGCCTGATGACATTCCCCAGGACTGGGACGGCACCCGGGTCAACGTGGTGATGCGTGACGACGACGGCGGGCGGATTTCGGTGGTGGACGCATGAGCGAGGTTGACCCAGCCGATCGACCGGACCGAGCTGATGGTGCGGCGGGGTCCGATCTGCCGGAAAGTGCTTTTCCGCCAGCACATCTCGCGCACCTCAAGGGCATGGACCTGGTGCGGCGCACGCTGGAGGAAGCCCGCGGCGCGGCCCGTAGCCAAGGAAAAGACGTCGGCCGGGGCCGTAACGCACCCGTGGCGAAGGTCAAGCGCGGCGGTGGCCGCCGGGCCTGGTCCGGACCGGGGCCCGACCGCCGGGATCCCCAGTTGCTGGGTTCGGCCACCATGGACCTGGCCCGTAACCGCGGGTGGTCCGGCCGGATGGCAGAAGGATCGGTGTTCGGTCAGTGGCCGACGGTGGTCGGCGAGCAAATCGCCGAGCACGCCTCTCCCACGTCCCTGCGCGACGGCGTCCTGACGGTGACCGCCGAGTCGACGGCCTGGGCGACGCAACTGCGCATGGTGCAGTCGCAGATCTTGGCGAAGATCGCCGCGTCCGTCGGTGACGGGGTCGTCACGTCGCTCAAGATCCTGGGTCCCTCGGGTCCGACGTGGCAGAAAGGCCCGCGGAATTTCGGCGCCCGCGGACCGCGCGACACCTTCGGCTGAGGGCGTTTGCGGGCGCCGCTCAGCGCGCCGATGAGTCTCAGATGACGGCCCTGGAGCGTCCGGACGCGACATCACCCGAGAAATTCCCCGCACGGCGCGAACAGACGTGTCAAAACGCTGTCAGAAAGTCAGTGCCGCCGGGCCCTACCGGTAGACTGTCGACAGATCTGAGAGCGGTGTCCTCACCGCCCCCGCGAACCCCAAGGAGACGCATCCGACGTGGCTGCCCAAAAGAAGGATGCGCCGGCTGAGTACGGTGCCGATTCGATCAAGGTCCTCGAAGGTCTGGAAGCGGTCCGCAAGCGTCCCGGTATGTACATCGGTTCCACCGGCGAGCGCGGTCTGCACCACCTGATCTGGGAAGTTGTGGACAACGCGGTCGACGAGGCGATGGCCGGTTTCGCGACCAAGGTCGACGTCCGCATCCTCGAGGACGGCGGCGTCCAGGTCACCGACGACGGCCGCGGCATCCCCGTCGCGATGCACGCCACCGGTATCCCGACCGTCGACGTCGTCATGACGGTGCTGCACGCCGGCGGCAAGTTCGAAGAGGGCGCCTACCAGGTGTCCGGTGGTCTGCACGGTGTCGGCGTCTCGGTCGTGAACGCCCTGTCGACGCGGCTCGAGGCCGACATCCACAAGGACGGCTTCGAATGGCACCAGACCTATGACAAATCGGTCCCCGGCACGCTGCGCAAGGGCGAGCCGTCCAAGAAGACCGGTACGACCATCCGCTTCTGGGCCGACCCGGACATTTTCGAGACCACGGTCTACGACTTCGAGACCATCGCCCGCCGCCTGCAGGAGATGGCATTCCTGAACAAGGGCCTGACCATCGAACTGACCGACGAGCGCGTCGCTCCGGCCGCGGTCGTCGACGAGGTCGTCAGCGACCATGCCGAAGCGCCCAAGTCCGCTGAGGAACAGGCCGCCGAAGCCGCGGCCCCGCAGAAGGTGAAGCACCGGGTCTTCCACTACCCCGATGGTCTGGTGGACTTCGTCAAGCACATCAACCGGACCAAGAGCGCCATCCAGCAGAGCATCATCGATTTCGGTGGCAAGGGTGACGGCCACGAGGTCGAGATCGCCATGCAGTGGAACGCCGGCTACTCGGAGTCGGTGCACACCTTCGCGAACACCATCAACACGCACGAAGGTGGCACCCACGAAGAAGGTTTCCGCGCCGCGCTGACCACGGTCGTCAACAAGTACGCGCGCGACAAGAAACTGCTCAAGGAGAAGGAAGCCAACCTCACCGGCGATGACATCCGGGAAGGTCTGGCGGCCGTCGTCTCGGTGAAGGTCCACCAGCCCCAGTTCGAGGGCCAGACCAAGACCAAGCTGGGCAACACCGAGGTCAAGTCGTTCGTGCAGAAGATCTGCAACGAACAGCTGACCCACTGGTTCGAGGCCAACCCCGCCGAAGCCAAAACGGTTGTCAACAAGGCGGTTTCGTCGGCGCAGGCCCGTGTCGCCGCCCGTAAGGCGCGGGAGTTGGTGCGCCGCAAGAGCGCGACCGACATCGGTGGTCTACCGGGCAAGCTTGCCGACTGCCGCTCCACCGACCCGACGAAGTCGGAACTGTATGTGGTGGAGGGTGATTCGGCCGGTGGCTCGGCCAAGAGTGGCCGGGACTCGATGTTCCAGGCGATCCTGCCGCTGCGCGGCAAGATCATCAACGTCGAGAAGGCCCGCATCGACCGCGTGCTCAAGAACAACGAAGTCCAGGCCATCATCACGGCGCTGGGCACCGGTATCCACGACGAGTTCGACCTGTCGAAGCTGCGGTACCACAAGATCGTGCTGATGGCCGACGCCGACGTCGACGGCCAGCACATCTCGACGCTGCTGCTCACCTTGTTGTTCCGGTTCATGAAGCCGCTGGTGGAAAACGGCCACATCTTCCTGGCGCAGCCGCCGCTGTACAAGCTGAAATGGCAACGCAGCGAACCGGAATTCGCCTACTCGGACCGCGAGCGCGACGGCCTGCTCGAGGCCGGCAAGAAGGCCGGCAAGCGCATCAACACCGATGACGGAATCCAGCGCTACAAGGGTCTGGGTGAGATGGACGCCAAGGAACTGTGGGAGACCACGATGGATCCGTCCGTCCGCGTCCTGCGTCAGGTCACGCTCGATGACGCCGCGGCCGCCGACGAACTGTTCTCGATCCTGATGGGCGAGGACGTCGAAGCGCGGCGCAGCTTCATCACCCGGAACGCGAAAGATGTTCGTTTCCTTGATGTTTAGCCACCATCGCACGCCGAAGCGCTGTGAGTCCGGTCCCGGCGACCACCGAAAAAGCAATGTTTAACGTGAAACAATCCGCAGAAGGAACCCGATGACCGACACCATGCCGCCCGAGGGCGACCGCATCGAACCGGTTGACATCCAGCAGGAGATGCAGCGCAGCTACATCGATTACGCCATGAGCGTCATCGTCGGCCGCGCGCTCCCCGAAGTCCGCGACGGCCTCAAGCCGGTGCACCGACGGGTGCTCTACGCCATGTACGACTCGGGATTCCGGCCGGACCGCTCGCACGCCAAGTCGGCACGTTCGGTCGCCGAGACCATGGGTAATTACCACCCCCACGGTGACTCGTCGATCTACGACACCCTGGTCCGTATGGCCCAGCCGTGGTCGCTGCGCTACCCGCTGGTCGACGGCCAAGGCAACTTCGGTTCGCCGGGTAACGACCCCGCCGCCGCCATGCGTTACACCGAGGCCCGGCTCACCCCGCTGGCGATGGAAATGCTGCGCGAAATCGACGAGGAGACAGTCGATTTCATCCCCAACTACGACGGCCGCGTCCAAGAGCCGACCGTCCTGCCCAGCCGGTTCCCGAACCTGCTGGCCAACGGCTCCGGCGGTATCGCCGTCGGTATGGCCACCAACATCCCGCCGCACAACCTGCGCGAACTCGCCGAGGCCGTGTACTGGTGCCTGGAGAACCACGAAGCCGACGAGGAGACCACCCTCGAAGCGGTGATGGAGCGGGTCAAGGGTCCGGACTTCCCGACCCACGGCCTGATCGTCGGGACGCAGGGCATCTCCGACACCTACCGCACCGGCCGCGGCTCGGTGCGCATGCGCGGTGTCGTCGAGATCGAGGAAGACGCCAAGGGCCGCACCTCGCTCGTCATCACCGAGCTGCCGTACCAGGTCAACCACGACAACTTCATCACCTCGATCGCCGAGCAGGTGCGCGACGGCCGGATCGCCGGCATCTCCAACATCGAGGACCAGTCCAGTGACCGCGTGGGTCTGCGCATCGTCGTCGACCTCAAGCGTGACGCCGTCGCCAAGGTGGTGCTGAACAACCTCTACAAGCACACCCAGCTGCAGACCAGCTTCGGTGCCAACATGCTGTCGATCGTCGACGGCGTACCGCGCACCCTGCGGCTGGACCAGATGATCCGGTACTACGTCGCCCACCAGCTCGACGTCATCATCCGCCGCACGCGGTACCGGTTGCGTAAGGCCAACGAGCGCGCCCACATCTTGCGCGGCCTGGTGAAAGCCCTTGACGCCCTTGATGAAGTCATCGCGCTGATCCGTGCGTCGGCCAACGCAGACGCGGCCCGGACGGGCTTGATGGAGCTGCTCGACGTCGACGAGATCCAGGCGCAGGCCATCCTCGACATGCAGCTGCGTCGTCTGGCCGCCCTGGAACGGCAACGCATCGTCGACGATCTGGCCAAGATCGAAGCCGAGATCGCCGACCTCGAGGACATCCTCGCCAAGCCCGAGCGGCAGCGCGCCATCGTCCACGACGAGCTCAAGGAGCTCGCCGACAAGTACGGCGACGACCGTCGTACCCGCATCATCGCGGCCGACGGTGACGTCACCGACGAGGACCTCATCCAGCGCGAGGACGTCGTCGTCACCATCACCGAGACCGGCTACGCCAAGCGCACCAAGACCGACCTCTACCGCAGCCAGAAGCGCGGCGGTAAGGGCGTTCAGGGCGCCGGGCTCAAGCAGGACGACATCGTCAACCACTTCTTCGTGTGCTCGACGCACGACTGGATCCTGTTCTTCACCACGCAGGGCCGGGTGTACCGGGCCAAGGCGTACGACCTGCCCGAGGCCTCGCGGACCGCGCGCGGCCAGCACGTGGCGAACCTGCTGGCCTTCCAGCCGGAAGAGCGCATCGCTCAGGTCATCCAGATCAAGAGCTACGAGGACGCGCCCTACCTGGTCCTCGCCACCCGCAACGGTCTGGTGAAGAAGTCCAAGCTGGCCGACTTCGACTCGAACCGCTCGGGCGGCATCGTCGCGATCAACCTGCGCGACGGCGACGAACTGGTCGGCGCCGTGCTGTGCTCCGCCGAAGAGGACCTGCTGCTGGTGTCCGCCAACGGCCAGTCCATCCGGTTCTCCGCGACCGACGAGGCGCTGCGGCCGATGGGCCGCGCCACCTCCGGTGTGCAAGGCATGCGGTTCAACGAAGACGACCGATTGCTGTCGCTCAACGTCGTGGTGCCGGACACCTACCTGTTGGTCGCGACGGCGGGCGGTTACGCCAAGCGGACGGCCATCGACGAGTACACGGCACAGGGCCGCGGCGGCAAGGGCATCCTCACGATCCAGTACGACCCCAAGCGTGGCAGTCTGGTCGGTGCGTTGATCGTCGATGACGACACCGAGCTGTACGCCATCACTTCCGGCGGTGGTGTCATCCGGACCGCGGCACGTCAGGTGCGGAAGGCCGGACGGCAGACCAAGGGTGTGCGGTTGATGAACCTGGGTGAGGGCGACACACTGATTGCCGTCGCGCGCAACGCCGAAGAGGCCGAAGGTGGCGACGAGACCGACACCGAGGTCGTCGACACCGCGACCGAGACCGAGACCGACGAAACGTAGTGCTGCGACTGTCCCCAGCCGCCCTGATTGAAGGAGCCGCCAGGTGAGTTCCCCGAACGAGCCGGGATACACCCGTACCGGTGACGGACCCGCGAGCAATAACGGGCCCGCCACCGGATCGGGTGGCGGCGCCCACGCGGCCGACCAGAGCGGGGACACCCCGCCCTGGCAGCGGACCCGCAGCGGGGCCCAGGCGGACGCTCCCGCGGCCGGTGGGCAGAGCCTCGACGAGCGGCTGAACCGCTTCGTCAGCGGTAGTGGATCGGGATCGGCGTTGTCCGGCGGTTCGCCGTCCGAGGCGGAGACGACCATCACGCCGGCTGTGAATCCGGATGTCCCGCCGGTGCCCCCGGTGCCGGCGGCCCCGTCGTCCCCCGCGGTGACCCCGCAGGGCAATGTGCCGCCGAAGCCGGTCCGGACGGCCGAGACCGTCCGGACGGAAACCCGGCCCGAGGCCGCCTACGCCAGCGAGATCCCGGACCTGTCCCGCCAGCCGCAGCGCCGTGCGGGCGAGCCGCGGGAGCCCCGCAGCACCGTCGTCACGGTGTCGCCGGCCCCGGCGCGTTCGGCGGCGCCGCGCAGCCGTGCGGGTGCCCGCCAGGACGGCCCGGTGCGGGCCAGCATGCAGGTGCGCCGCGTCGACCCGTGGAGTGTGCTGAAGGTCTCGCTGGTGCTGTCGGTGGCGTTGTTCTTCGTCTGGATGATCGCCGTCGCGTTCCTGTACCTCGTCCTCGGCGGCATGGGTGTGTGGAGCAAGCTCAACAGCAACGTCGGTGATCTGCTCACCAGTGGTGGCGGTAGCGGCGGCGAATTGGTTTCTGCCAGTACGATTTTCGGCGGCGCAACCCTCATCGGGTTGGTCAACATCGTGCTGCTGACAGCCATGGCCACGGCCGCGGCGTTCGTCTACAACCTGACCACGGATCTGGTCGGCGGCGTCGAGGTGACGCTCGCGGACCGGGACTAGTCGGCGGGCCTGCGGGCGCGACTGACGTCGCGTTTTGGGCGCAGAGGTACCCATACGGTAATCTCATCGCTCGGCCGCAAGGCCACTTTCGGGCCTATAGCTCAGGCGGTTAGAGCGCTTCGCTGATAACGAAGAGGTCGGAGGTTCGAGTCCTCCTAGGCCCACGGAAGTCGGTATCACCGACTCCCCCACCGGAAGGGTGCACCGTGAGATTGGTTCTGCTGGTGCTCGGTGCCATGGTCGCGATCGCAGCCGGCTTTGTTTGGCGGACCCGGCATGGCGCAGAGGTCTGGCACTCCATTCAATCGGACACCATCGAGGGGCCTTAGCTCAGTTGGTAGAGCGCTGCCTTTGCAAGGCAGATGTCAGGAGTTCGAATCTCCTAGGCTCCACAAGAATTCACAGCAGTGCCGAAGCGGTTCCGATGTCCATCGGGCCGCTTTTCTCGTGTTGGCCTCCAACGGCGGTCCAACGTCGCCGTCCTACGCTGCCCGCATGACGACAGAGATCAGCTATGCGAAGTGGATGTTGCCACTGTCGGTGCCGTTCGGTCTCGGGCCCAAGCACAGCGACGTGCAGGTGCGCGACGGCGCCCTGCACGTGGCCATGGGGTGGGGATTTTCCGCCGAGATCCCGCTGGCGTCGATCAAGGAGGCCGGCCGCTGGGAGGGCCGCATCACGTCCTGGGGTGTGCACGGCTGGCGCGGACGCTGGCTGGTCAACGGTTCCTCGGATGGTGTCGTGGCGCTGACCATCGATCCGCCGGTGAAGGCCAAGGTGTGTGGGGTGCCGGTGACGCTGCGGGAGCTCGGCGTCAGCGTGACCGACCCCGATGCCCTCATCGCCGCCTGCACCACGTGACGAACATGAGCTTGGGTGCCAAATCCGGCCAGGATCGGGCACCCAAGCTCAGTCTCGGCGCTGAGAATCAGGGCTGCGGTGTCACGTCCACGCTCGGGGGCAGTGGGGACGGTTCCGGCTGCATCGAGCGCCGCACGATCGAGAACGTGATGCCACCGAGCGCCAGGACCGCGACGGTCGCACCGGCGAGCAGCAAGGGCCGGCGACGCTTGGCGCCCGACTCCACGACCAAAGCCAGATCGCCCGCGGAGTCCTCGCTGCGCCGGCATTGACGTCCGACCCACCGGGCGGTACCCAGGGTCGAACCGACGCCCAGACCGAGGAGCCCGCGCAGCATCAGCAGCGGCCCGACGATGGTGTACTTCAGCCCGCGACCCAGGCGGGCACCGGAGCTGGGGCGGCTGACCTCGGGGACGTTCTCGGTGACAGTGCTCATCAACCAACCTCTCTGCCGGACGATTTGTGGAGAGAACCGAAGCGGTGGCCCGGTCCTGTGCTCGGACATCCACGTTATTCGGTGGGGGCGACTTCGGGGTCTTAAATGTGAGTGGCAGACTGACTTTCCGTGACGAGCCCCATTCAGACTGCGACCGCGACGCTGCACACCAACCGCGGCGACATCAAGATTGCTTTGTTCGGTAACCACGCGCCCAAGACCGTCGCCAACTTCGTTGGACTGGCGCAGGGCACCAAGGATTACTCCACCGAGAACGCCTCGGGCGGCACCTCCGGCCCGTTCTATGACGGCGTCATCTTCCACCGTGTCATCGACGGTTTCATGATCCAGGGCGGCGACCCGACCGGTACCGGCCGCGGCGGCCCGGGCTACCAGTTCGCCGACGAGTTCCACCCGGAGCTGCAGTTCGACAAGCCGTACCTGCTGGCCATGGCGAACGCCGGACCGGGCACCAACGGTTCGCAGTTCTTCATCACCGTCGGACCGACCCCGCACCTGAACCGTCGCCACACCATCTTCGGTGAGGTCGTCGACGAGGCGTCGCAGAAGGTGGTGGACGCCATCGCCACCACCTCCGTCGACCGCGGTGACCGCCCGACCGAGCCGGTCGTCGTCGACTCGATCACCATTTCCTGATTTCAGCCTGACGCACGGCGCGGCAGTCCCCTACCGGGGCTGTCGCGCCGTTTGCGTTGAGCCTGCGATGCGGGCGGAAAAGTGCGAGTGCGGTGCGCCCAGGGTGCAGGATCAACGCTGTGGAATGAGGCCGGCTTCGGTCAGGGCATCGAGGACGTTGATGGGGTCGGTGCCGACGTCCCAGCGGGTGAAGACCAGGAGCCGGTCGTCGGCGGTGTCGAGCTCCAGCAGCCGCACCTTGCGGGTCAGCCGGCGGAACTCGGTGATACGCACACTCTTGAGGTCGGCCTGTGTATAAGTCTGGGTGCTGAACCACCCGCGCACCACGAGCCCGGCCGGCGTGATCGCGAGCTTCGGCCGCGCGCGCCAGGACATCACGGCGAAGACCAGCAGACCGACGGCAGCGATGCCGCCGAGAACGCGTCCGGGCAGGTCAGTGACCGAAGTCAGGGCCACCGCGGCGAGTACGACGCCGAATGCTCCACAGGCCGCGATGCCGGCTGTCGGCGGGCTCCATTGAGTTTGTTCCACGAGATGTCCACACCCTTGGGGGCAAGTTATCCACAGGCACTATCCCCAATGGGGATGAATCACATCGATGTGATTGGGTGTCCGTCAGGTTGCCAATTGGGTTACGTCACGAGACCTGGATGTAACGAACCGGGTCGGTTGACGCAGCTCAGCGCCACCGCATGGTCAGCAGCAGACCGGTGATCATGAACGCGAAGGCGATCGCGTAGTTCCACTGGGCGAGATCGGCCATCCACTGCAGCAGGTGCGGAGTACCGGCCGGGTTCAGCGCGGCGAGCTGGAACACCGCCAGCCAGATCAGACCGATCAGCATGAGCGAGCAGAAGAACACCACGAACCACACGCTCGACGGCCCGGCCTTGACCTTCACCGGCGTCCGACTCACCGGGTTGATGGTGAAGTCGTTCTTCTTGCGAACCTTGGACTTGGGCATTGGTACCTTCGCGGACAGTCGGTGCCGCACTCCCGCGCCGGTGGAGAAAAACCGGCAATTCGGTGCGACGATGGAGCGGTATGCACTCAGAGCCTAACGCAGAAGACGTGTCGCCTCGCAGGCCCTGGTTGACGGCCGGGACCTCGGAACCTGACCAACCGGCCCGCTACTCGGCCTGGCGATTCGGTGTGCCGGTGGTCTGTGTGCTCGCCGGCCTCCTGCTCGCCACCACCCACAGTGTCTCCAGGGGCAGTGAGATCCGGCGCAGCGACGCGCCCCGCCTCGTGGACATGGTCAAGGAGGCGCAGCGCACCGTCGCCACCCGGGCCGCCGAGCGCGACAACCTGCAGCGTCAGCTCGAGAATCACCACGGCGGTACCCCCGGTGCCGATGCCGCGCTCGGTGCCATCACCAGCCGGGCCAACGAACTCGGCCTGGAACTGGGCCTCGACCCCATGCGGGGACCGGGCCTGGTGATCACCCTCAACGATGCGCAGCGCAACGCGCAGGGCCAGTACCCGCGTGACGCCACCCCTGACGACCTCGTCGTACACCAGCAGGACGTCCAGGCGGTGCTCAACGCGCTGTGGCTGGGCGGTGCCGAGGCCGTCCAGATGCAGGACCAGCGGATCCTGGCCACCTCGGCCCCGCGCTGCGTCGGGAACACCCTGTTGCTCAACGGCCGCACCTACAGTCCGCCGTACGTCATCACCGTCATCGGCAACGTCGAAGGCATGCGGGCCGCACTCGCCGCCGCGCCGCTGGTGACGCTCTACAAGCAGTACGTGGTGCGGTTCGGGCTCGGTTACACCGAGGAGCCGCGGGCATCGGTGGACGTCGTCGGCCACCGGATGCCGCTGAAGCTCCGGTACGCCAAACCGGCTGGACCGGTCACATATTGAGTGCTCGGCTCGGCGGGTGACCCAGTAGCCTGGCGGCATGCAGGTTCTCGTCCTCGACAACTACGACAGCTTCGTGTTCAACCTGGTCCAGTACCTGGGTCAGCTCGGGGTGCACGCGCAGGTCTGGCGTAGCGACGACGAGCGCGTCTCCACTCCCGACGGCGTCGCCGCCGTGGCCGAGGAGTTCGACGGCATCCTGGTGAGCCCCGGCCCGGGCACCCCGGAGCGGGCCGGTGCGTCCATTCCGTTGGTCCGCGCGTGCGCCGAGAACGGCACTCCCCTACTCGGGGTGTGCCTCGGACACCAGGCGATCGGCGTCGCTTTCGGTGGCACGGTCGACCGCGCGCCGGAGCTGCTGCACGGCAAGACCAGTCAGGTCCATCACGCAAACAGTGGTGTGCTGCAAGGACTTCCGGACCCGTTCACGGCGACCCGCTATCACTCGCTGACCATCCTGCCCGAGACGCTGCCGGCTGAGCTGGAGGCCATCGGCCAGACCGACAGCGGCGTCATCATGGCCGTCCGGCACCGCGAACTGCCGATCCACGGTGTGCAGTTCCACCCGGAGAGCATCCTGACCCAGGGCGGCCACCGGATGCTGGCCAACTGGCTCGCCTTCTGCGGCCAGGCTCCCGACGAGGGACTGGTCAGCCGGCTCGAGCAGGAAGTCGCCGACGCGGTCTCGGCCGCGACTCGCACGGCCTGACCGAGCGGCCTTACGAGGCGAAGCTCAGCGTGATCGACGCGTTGAAGTTGACGCCACTGCCGGCCGCCGGCATCTGGCTCACCACCGCATTGCTGCGCTGACCGCTGTTCTGCACGTCGGCGCCCTTGATCAGCACGCCGGTCCAGCCCAGGGCGCGCAGATTCGGTTCGGCGTCGGTCCAGAACTGACCGGTCAGGTTCGGCATGACGAACTGGTTGCCCTGCGACACCTTCAGCGTGATCGGCGCGTCCTTGGCCGTCGGCGTGCCCGCCGCCGGGTCGGTGCCGATGATCTCGCCGGCCGGTTTCGGGCTGTCGATCGGGGCCGTCAGGATCGTCGTGAAGCCGACGGTGTTCAGATTCTTGGTCGCGATGTCGACGGTCTGCCCGTTGACATCGGGGATCGGGACCAGGCCCGGGCCGGAGCCGACGATGATCGTGATGACGTTGGTGATCGCGGAGGTCTGGTGCGCCGGCGGGTTGGTCGCGATGACCCGGTCCTTCTGCTCCGGCAGCGACTGCGACACCGTCTGCTGGATGTTCCGGAAGCCGGCGGACTGCAGCTTGGCCATCGCGTCGGCGGGTGACAGCTTCGACACGTCCGGGACCTCGCGCTGCTCCGGTCCGGTGGAGATGTTGATGGTGATCTCGTCACCGGCGGCGACGGAGGTGTTGGCCGCCGGCTCGGTGCCGATGACGTGGTCCGGCGCCACCGTCGAGTCGGGCCGCTGTTGCGTGCGGGTCTTGAAGCCGCGGTTCTGCAGGTTGGCGACGGCGTCGGCCTGAGCCAGCCCACGGACGTCCGGAATCTGCTGGTCGTGCGGCTTGCCACCGATCAGGTTGATGGCCACCGTGACGACGACGGTCAGCACCGCCAGGATGGCCGCGGCGATGAGCCAGCGACCGATGGGCGTCGAGGCGCGTTCCGTCGACCGGTACGGCTGGGGGTTGACGCTGATCGGCTCCGGCATCATGCTGCGCGGCCCACCGAAGCCGCCGGTGCCCATCATCGCGGTGCGCTCGGCGTCGGTGAGCACCTTGGGCGCATCCGGCGCCTCGCCGGCGTGCACGCGGATCAGATCGTTCCGCATGTCCGCGGCGCTCTGGTAACGGTTGTCCGGGTTCTTCGCCAGCGCCTTGAGCACGACGGCGTCCAGGCCGGGGCTGATGCCGGCGTGCCGCTGCGACGGCGGCACGGGATCCTCGCGCACGTGCTGGTACGCCACGGCGACGGGCGAATCGCCGACGAAGGGCGGCTCACCGGTGATGAGTTCGTAGAGCACGCAGCCCAGCGAGTACACGTCCGAGCGGGCGTCGACGTTCTGCCCGCTGGCCTGCTCGGGCGACAGGTACTGCGCGGTGCCGATGACCGCGGCGGTCTGCGTCATCCGGTTGCTGCTGTCGGCGATGGCGCGGGCGATGCCGAAGTCCATGACCTTGACCGCGTTGGACTTGCTGATCATGATGTTCGCCGGCTTGATGTCCCGGTGCACGATGCCGTGCTGGTGACTGAAGTTCAGGGCCTGGCAGGCGTCGGCGATGATCTCGATGGCGCGCTGCTGCGGGAGCGGCCCCTCGGTGTGCACGATGTCGCGCAGCGTGACGCCGTCGACGTACTCCATGACGATGTACGGCAGCGGCCCGTTGGGCGTCTCGGCTTCGCCGGTGTCATAGACCGCGACGATCGCCGGGTGGTTCAGCGCGGCGGCGTTCTGCGCCTCGCGGCGGAAGCGCAGGTAGAAGCTGGGGTCCCGAGCGAGGTCGGCGCGCAGCACCTTGACCGCCACGTCGCGGTGCAGGCGCAGATCCCGTCCGAGGTGAACCTCGGACATGCCGCCGAAGCCGAGGATGTCCCCCAGCTCATAACGGTCGGAGAGGTGCTGGGGCGTGGTCATGAGATGGCCGGTCCTGACAGATCCGGGAGACGAATCGACTGGCCCGCCGGTGCGCCTGGAGTCTTGGTGGTCTCGGTGATGGTGTTGGTGACCGTCGACTGCTGCTGGTTCTTCTGGTCCTGGCGGTCCTGCGCGTTGAGCACGATCAGGATCGCGATGACGATCGCCAGCGCACCCAGGACACCCGCCGCCCACAGCAGCGCGCGCTGCCCGGGCGAGAACGTGCGCCGGGCCGGCGGGGCCGGCCGATGGCTGCCGGTGGCGGGCCGGGGCCGCGGTGTCGCGGGTGCCGGCCGGGCGGGCTCGATGGCAGCCCGCGCCTGTGTGCTCGACGGAATGGCCGCGGGAGCGGCCCGTCCGATGGTCGGGGCCTGGTTGGGCCGCGGGGGGCGGCGTCCGGCCCGGACCGCGGCGACGGCGTCGGCGAACGGGCCGCCGCTGCGGTAGCGGTGGATGGCGTCCTTGGCGAGGCTGATCTCGATCAGCTCGCGGACGTTCGGGGGCAGGTCGGCCGGCAGCGGTGGCGGCGCTTCCTTGATGTGCTTCATCGCGACGGTCAGCGCGCCGTCGCCGGTGAACGGCCGTCGCCCGGACACGGACTCGTAGCCGACGACACCGAGCGAGTAGACGTCGCTGGCGGCGGTGGCGTCGTGGCCCAGGGCCTGCTCGGGCGCGATGTACTGGGCGGTGCCCATGACCATGCCGGTCTGGGTGACAGGCGCCGCGTCGACGGCCTTGGCGATACCGAAGTCGGTGAGCTTCACCTGGCCGGTCGGGGTGATCATGATGTTGCCGGGCTTGACGTCACGGTGCACCAGGCCCGCGCTGTGCGCGACCTGCAGGGCCCGGCCCGTCTGCTCCAGCATGTCGAGCGAGTGCCGCAGGGACAGTCGGCCGGTGCGCTTGATCACCGAGTTCAGCGGCTCGCCGTTGACGAGTTCCATCACCAGGTAGGCGGTGCGGCCGGAATCGTCGAGTTCGGTCTCGCCGTAGTCGTAGACGCTGGCGATGCCGGGGTGGTTCAGCATCGCGACCGTGCGCGCCTCGGCGCGGAACCGCTCGACGAATTCGGGGTCGGTCGAGTATTCGGCCTTGAGTACCTTGATGGCGACCTGTCGGCCGAGCCTGCTGTCGACGCCTTCCCAGACCTGACCCATGCCGCCTGTGGCGATGAGTCGCTGAAGTCGATAGCGGCCGGAAAGTGTGACTCCGACCCGCGCGCTCATGATCCCTCCCGTAGCGCCGCGGCGATGGTGGCCCGCCCGATGGGTGCGGCCAGCGCACCGCCGGTCGCGGACAAACGGTCTCCACCATTCTCCACTAGGACGGCGACGGCGACCTTCGGGGATTTCGCCGGGGCAAAAGCGATGTACCACGCATGTGGTGGGGTGTTACGTGGATCGGTGCCGTGTTCGGCCGTGCCCGTCTTGGATGCGATCTGCACGCCGGCTATGGCTCCCTTCTGCTGCGTCACCTGCTCGGCGCCGACCATCAGATCCGTAAGTGTAGCCGCGACCTGGGATGAGATGGCCCGCCGCTGTTGGTGCGGTGAGGTGGCCGCGATGTTGGAAAGGTCGGGTCCCTTGAGGTCGTCGACCAGGTAGGGGGCCATGCTGACGCCACCGTTGGCGACGGTCGCGGCGATCATCGCGTTCTGTAGCGGGGTCAGGGCGACGTCCTTCTGACCGATGCTGGAGATACCCAGGGCCGGGGCGTCGGAGATCGGCCCGACGGTCGATTCCGCGACCTGCAGCGGGATCGACGGCGGCGGGGTGTCCAGGCCGAACTGCTTGGCCACGGTCCGCATCGCATCGGCCCCGTTCCGCAGTCCGAGTTCGACGAAGGCGGTGTTGCAGGACTTGGCGAACGCCTCACGCAGGGACACCGTCGGGCTGCCGCCGCAGGCCGAGCCCCCGTAGTTCTCCAGCGTTGCGGTGCTGTCCGGCAACGTGATTCGTGCTGCCGATGTCAGCTGGGTGTCCGGCGTGGCGCCGGCCTGCAGCGCGGCTGCGGTCGTCAGCACCTTGAACGTCGACCCCGGCGGGTAGGTCTCGGAGATCGCCCGGTTCTGCAGCGGTGAGTCGGGGTTGTCGCGCAACTCCTGCCAGGCGGCGGACTGCCGGTCGCCTTCGTGCGAGGCCAGCAGATTGGGGTCGTACGACGGGGACGACACCATGGCCAGAATCTTGCCGGTCGACGGATCCAGCGCCACCACCGAGCCCTTGCACGGGTTGCCGCCGCAGCCCTGCTGCATGGCGTCCCACGCGGCCTGCTGCACCCGCGGCACGATGGTGGTGTCGACGTTGCCGCCGCGGGGGTCGCGGCCGGTGAAGAAGTCGGCGATCCGGTTGCCGAACAGCCGCTCGTCGGAGCCGTTGAGGATGCTGTCCTCGGCGCGCTCGAGTCCGGCGCTCGAGTACTGCAGCGAGTAGAAGCCGGTGACCGGCGCGTAGACCAGCGGGTTGGGGTAGATGCGCAGGTACCGGAACCGGCCGTTGGTCGGCATCGAGTACGCCAGCAGCTGGCCGCCTGCGGTGATCTGGCCGCGCTGGCGGGAGTATTCGTCGAGCAGCACGCGCTGGTTCCGCGGGTCGGCACGCAGGCCGTCGGCGGCGAACACCTGGGTGGTGGTGGCGTTGAGCAGCAGCAGCACGACCAGTGCCATCACCAGTCCGGAGACGCGACGAAGTGAGGTGTTCATTGCTTCTCGATCACCTCGGTGTTGGCCGCCGCGATCGGTGCTTGGTTGGGGCCGCGGGTCGACAGCGGCCGGCGCGCGACGTGCGAGACCCGCAGCAGCAGGGCCAGCAGCACGTAGTTGGACAACAGAGACGAGCCGCCGTACGACATCCACGGTGTCGTCAGGCCCGTCTGCGGGATCAGTTTGGTGACGCCGCCGACGACGATGAACAGCTGCAGCGCCAGCGCGGCCGACAGGCCCGCGGCGAGCAGCTTGCCGAAGCTGTCACGAACGGCGATGGCGGTGCGCAGCCCGCGGATGATGACGATCGTGTAGAGCATCAGCACCGCGGCCAGACCGACGAGCCCGAGCTCTTCGCCCACCGCCGCGATGATGAAGTCGGTCGAGGCGTCGGGCACGGTGCCGGGCTGCCCGTTGCCCAGTCCGGTGCCGAAGATGCCGCCGGTCGCGAAGCTGAACAGCGACTGGACCATCTGGTACCCGGCGCCGTCGGGGTCGGCGAACGGGTCCAGCCAGTTCTGCACCCGCACCCGCACGTGGTCGAAGAGTTGGTACGCCAGCAGGCTTCCCACGCCGAACAGGCTCAGCCCGATGATCACCCAACTGAGCTTCTCGGTGGCGACGTACAGCAGGACCAGGAACGTCGCGTAGAGCAGGAGGGAGGCGCCGAGGTCCTTCTCGAACACCATGACGCCGATCGAGCCGATCCAGGCCACCAGCAGCGGCGCCAGGTCGCGCGGCCGCGGCAGGTCCATCCCGAACATGTGCTTGCCGGCGCTGGTGAACAGGCTGCGCTTGGTGACCAGCACGCTCGCGAAGAAGATCAGCAGCAGGATCTTGGAGAACTCGGCGGGCTGAATCGAGAAGCCCGGCAACCGGATCCAGATCTTGGCGCCGTACTGCTCGGCCACCGAGTCCGGCAGCACGGCCGGAATCGCCAGCAGCACCAGGCCGGCGAGGCCGCAGATATAGCCGTAGCGGGCCAGCATCCGGTGGTCGTGCACGAACATCAGCACCGCGGTGAACACCAGGATGCCCAGCAGAGTCCACAGCATCTGCTGGTTGGCGTTGCCGCCCGGCAGGATCCCGGCGGGCCGGGTGTGCGCCGACAGGTCCAGCCGGTAGATCAGCACCAGGCCCAGACCATTCAGCAGCGCGACCACGGGAAGCAGCAGCGGGTCGGCATACGGCGCATACCGGCGCACCGCCAGGTGAGCGCCACCGAACAGCACGACAAAGCCGAGTGTGAACTGGATGAGGTCCAGCCGCAGGCCGCTCTCCTGATTGGCCTCGACGATGAGCAGTGCCACCGTGGTGATCACGGCGGCGAAACCCAGCAGCACCAACTCGGAATTACGCCGATTGGGTAGTGGCGGGGCGATCGCGACCGGAGACTGCGGCTGGGTGTCTTCCCGTCGCTGCGCTCGCCCGGACGTGTCTTCCCGTCGCTGCGCCGGCACCGGGGTGTCTTCGCGCCCCTTCTCTTGCCCCGGCGTCGTCATGCCGGGGCTCCCGCTCGCTCTCGGGCCGTCATGACGCGTTCCGGCAGTTGGTGCCCGGCTCCTGAGGTGGCGGAGGGAGTGCCGTGGCCGTCGGGGACGGAGCCGCGGGCGAGGTCGGGGCCGGTGCGGGGCTCGAAGGGTTGGGGGCGGGCGCCGGGCTGGGTGCCGGTGCCGGGGTCGGAACGGCTGTCGTCGGCGCCGGGGCCTCGGGACCGGGGGCCGGGCCGCGCGGTGGCTGCGGCACCACCGACAGCGACGGCGCCGGTGCGGGGGTCGGGGCGGGCGCCGGCGGGGTGGCGACGGGCGGCGCGCACAGTGGCAGCAGCGAGGCGCGGCTGAGTTCCTTGAGCTGACGGATCGCGTCGTCGACGGTGCCGGTCGGCAAGCCGGCGGTGACCTGGGCGCGGCCGGACTCGCGCAGATCGGCCACCTTCATGGGCTGGCAGCCCGCCCGGGTGTCGTCGACGCCGATGATCGTCATGTCCGAGTGGCTGTCCAGACACGCCAGCAGGTAGGGCTCCTGCAGCGGCAGCCCGAGCAGCGAGCCCGGCACGCCGCGCATGATGTAGACCGAGCCGTTGTGGCCGGAGACGTAGTAGTTGCTGCGGATCAGGTAGCGCCCGATGGCCAGTCCGCTCACGAGCAGCAGGATCAGCAGGATCGCGCCGATGATCAGATTGCGCCGGGTGTGCTTCTTGCGCTGCGGTGGATCAAGTTGTGCCGCAGGCTTTTTCGCGGCCGCTGCCACACGCTTGGGGTTGAAGGCGGAGGCGCGTCCGGCCGCGGTGTTGGGCGGCAGGGCGTCGTCGTCCTGACCTGACACCGCGCCCGCCAGGATGGGCGCGGTCTGGCCGTACTCGTAGTCGACGACGTCGGCCACCACGACCGTCACGTTGTCGGGGCCGCCGCCGCGCAGCGCCAGCTCGATGAGCCGGTCGGCGCAGTCCACGACGTCCGGGATCTGCATGGCGGTCTGGATGGTCTCGTGGCTGACGGGGTCGGACAGGCCGTCCGAGCACAGCAGGTAGCGGTCACCGGCCCGGACCTCGCGCATCGTCAGCGTCGGCTCGACCTCGTGACCGGTCAGCGCCTTCATGATGAGCGAGCGCTGCGGGTGACTGTGGGCCTCTTCGGCGGTGATGCGGCCGTCGTCTACCAGGGTCTGGACGAAGGTGTCGTCCTTGGTGATCTGGGTCAGCTCGCCGTCGCGCATCAGGTAGCCGCGGGAGTCGCCGATGTGCACCATGCCCAGCCGCGTCCCGGCGAACAGGATGGCGCTCAGCGTGGTGCCCATGCCCTCGAGCTCGGGGTCGGCTTCGACGTGCGCCGCGATGGCGGCATTGCCGTCGTGGACGGCGTCGTTCAGCTTGGCCAGCAGGTCGCCGCCGGGTTCGTCGTCGTCGAGGTGCGCGAGCGCGGCGATCACCAGCTGCGAGGCGACCTCACCCGCGGCGTGGCCGCCCATGCCGTCCGCCAATGCGAGGAGGCGGGCCCCGGCGTAGACGGAGTCCTCATTGTTTGCGCGGACCAGGCCGCGGTCGCTGCGCGCGGCATATCGGAGTACGAGTGTCACGGGCGCAGCTCAATTACCGTCTTGCCGATTCGAACCGGCGTTCCCATTGGAACCCTTACCGCCGTCGTCACTTTCGCCCTGTCCAGGTATGTACCGTTGGTCGATCCTAGGTCTTCGACGTACCACTCGGAGCCTCTCGGCGACAGCCGGGCGTGCCGTGTCGAGGCGTAGTCGTCGGTGAGCACCAACGTGGAGTCGTCGGCCCGGCCGATCAGAACGGGCTGGCTGGTCAGGGTGATCCGGGTGCCCGAGAGGGCGCCTTCGGTCACCACCAACTGGCGCGCGTACCGGCGTCGGTCCCGGTTGGGCAGCAGGGTGCCACGGAACGCCAGGCCGCGCCGCACCATGACGGCTCCGGTGGGTGCGTAGATGTCGGTGCGCAGGACACGCAGTACCGACCAGATGAAAAGCCAGAGCAACAGGAGGAAACCGACCCGCGTCAGCTGCAGAACTAACCCCTGCATCCGACGTCCTCTCCGTTGCCGCGTCGAGGCTGGGCCCGGTGCCCGGTAGCCGTCGGCATCGTCACGATACTTTGGCGCTCACCGGCCGGTGCGAACATCATCCGGCCGGTGACAGAAACCGGGCTCAGTGAACGCGGACCACGATCTCGGAGTGACCCACCCGGATGACGTCGCCGTCGGCCAGCTGCCACTCCTGCACCGGGGCGTTGTTGACGGTGGTGCCGTTGGTCGAGTTCAGATCCGAGAGCAGCGCCGTGTGGCCGTCCCAGCGGATTTCGAGGTGCCGGCGCGAAACGCCGGTGTCGGGCAGACGGAACTGCGCGTCCTGGCCGCGGCCGATGACGTTGGCGCCTTCGCGCAGCTGGTAGGTGCGGCCGCTGCCGTCGTCGAGCTGGAGGGTGACGTTCGCGCCCGCGGCGCCGTAGCCACCGCCGTAGCCGCCGGCCGGCTGACCGTAGTCGGGCTCGGCGTAGCCGGCGCCAGCGCCGCCACCGTAACCCTGGTCGCCGTAGCCACCCGGCGCCGGCGCCTGACCGTATCCCTGATCAGCGGGGGCATGACCGTAGCCCTGATCGGCCGGCGCCTGGCCGTAGCCCTGCTGCTGCGGCTGGCCGTAGTTCTGCTCGCCGTAGCCGCCCTGGCCGTAGCCACCCTGCTGGGGCTGGCCGTAGCCGCCCTGCTGGCCGCCGTAGCCCTGTTCGGGCTGGCCGTAACCGCCCTGCTGGGGCTGGCCGTAGCCGCCCTGGCCGTAGCCACCTTGCTCGGGCTGCCCATAACCGCCCTGCGGGGGCTGGCCGTAGCCGCCCTGCTGGCCGCCGTAGCCCTGTTCGGGCTGCTGGCCGTAGCTCTGCTGGCCGTAACCCTGCTCGGGCTGGCCGTAACCATGCTGAGGACCGACCGGCGGCGGTCCGGGAGGACCACCCTGCGGGCCGCCGAAGCCGCCCTGGCCGTACCCCGACGGGCCGGCGCCGTAACCGGCCTGCTCGGGCTGGCCATAGCCACCCTGCTGGCCGTATCCGGGGCCACCCTGCGGCGCGCCGTAGCCGCCCTGCTGGCCGTAACCCTGCGGTGGCTGGCCGTAGCCCTGGCTCGGGTCCTGCGGGTACTGCTGACCGCGCTGCTCGTCGGGCTGCCGTCCGTAGTCGTACTCGTCGCCTGGCTGGCCCTGTCCCGGGCCGGGACGGTGGGTCGGGTTGTCAGTCATCGTTGGTACTCCTGGTTCTGCGGTGTGCACGCGGTCGCTGGGTGCCGGCCGCGGTGGCCCGGCGGTTGAGTCGGGGTTGACCGCGCCGTGGGCGCGGAATTGGCCGGTATGAAGGCCAGGTGACGGCTCAAACCTGACGACCACCTCACCATACGTTTGCCATCCCCGCTCATGGACGAATCCCTCAAGGTGTTTGGCAAAAGCACTGGGTGTGAGGTCAGGATCGGCGTTCACCTTCTCGAAATCGGTGTTACTGAGCGTAATGACGTATTCGTTCGGTGCCAAAATACGGCCGCCACCGACATCACGGGCACCGGATTCGGCTTCCCGCTGGAGGGCGGCCTCGACTTCCGGGGGTGCGATCGACCCCCCGAAGACGCGGGCAAAAGCGTCTCCGACCGTGGTCTCGAGCTTGCGCTCGATCCGGTCGACCAGACCCATGTCCCCCTGCCTCGCTTCGTCTCGGTGGTCCAGATGTGATGTGCGCGATAACCGCGGACACCACTGTTACGCATGGTATCGGCCTGACCTTGCAATACGTGACCAACAGAATCGTGAGAATTCGAAAGCCGCAGGTCAGGAGGTGGCCGGCCGGCACGCGGACCGGCCGATCGCTGGATTTCGCGGTCGCGGCGGGCCGAATTGGGCCGTATCCGGTGGTCAGGCGCGGATTTGGAGCCGGGGGTGGGGGTGGTGATACTCTCTCCCAGTTGTTTGGGGCGAGTGGCGGAATGGCAGACGCGCTGGCTTCAGGTGCCAGTGTCCTTCGGGACGTGGGGGTTCAAGTCCCCCTTCGCCCACTCAACAAAAGCCGCGAATCCGGTTCGGATTCGCGGCTTTTGCTTCTGTCGGGCGCTGCTGTGCGAGCGAATTGACTCGAATTCGAGCACAGTACTTACAGTCGCGGTGCTGGCTCGGTCTGTTGGATCGCGAGGCCACAAGCGTCAGGGTGGCGTGGCGACATGGCTAGGGCCGCCTGATGCCTGCGTAATCAGAGCGAACCTTCGACCTCCGCGGCTTCCCAATGGCCACCTCGCCACTGGGATGCAATAGCGCGCTAAAAGAGCAGCGCTCTCGGCAATGTGCGCGAATCTGCAGATCGGAACTGCGGCTCGCATGGAACAGCACGTCTGGTCCATTTGCGACAGTACTGCAGGCCGCCTGTCATCGGCAGAGTGCGATGGCTCCCGCAAAACGCCAGCCGCGAATATGTCGATGAATGGCAGTGCATCGTGGCCTATCCGATGAGACATGCCGCCGAGACCGACACCTAGATCGCCGAATGCTACAAGTTAATCGAACTAGCCCACAGCACTGAACTCGGCGACCGAGCTTGAGACGCGCCGGTGCGATGCTGAGAACCGAAGGAATGCGTCTACCTCAGCATTGTCAGTATGGTTGCGCCGGGACGCCCGCAACAGAAGGGGGATGATGCTCACTCGACTACGATTGAAGAACTTCAAGGCGTGGGAAGACACCGGTGATGTAGAACTAGCCCCGCTGACGATTCTGTTCGGGGCGAACTCGTCGGGGAAGTCGAGCCTGCATCAATTTCTTCTGATGCTTCAGCAGACCATGGAATCTCCGGATCGCCGACGTGTCCTGCACACCGGCGATGACCGGACCCCCGTCGACCTCGGCAGCTATTCAAGTTTGCTGCGCAACGCAAATGTCAACTTGCCCCTTGAGTTTGAGCTTGACTGGCGTCGATCAGCGCCGCTGCAGATCGTCTATGGCCGCCAAAAAACCCGGCTGAGTGGCCACGACATGGGATTCAAGGCTGCGATCAGCGCCACGGCCGATGCGCCGCCACGGCTGCGTGTAGACAACTACTCATATCAACTGGGCGCTGGTGGGTCTGAAGTCCTGCGGTTGGGCAGTGAGCGCGGCAGCGACGGCCGGTACGTGGTTCGCGCTGAGGGCATTGAACTAGTGCGTACGTTGGGCCGCAAATGGCCAGTGTCAGCGCCCTCTCAGTTTCACGCATTTCCAGACGACCTACCGACTAGGTACCAGTACCTCGATTTCGCTGCGGACTTGACTCTGGCTCTTGAAGAGCAACTGCGTGCGATCAACTACCTAGGACCATTGCGCGAAAAACCTAGCCGTTTGTATCGATGGTCTGGTGAAGAGGTCAGCCATGTCGGCTGGCGCGGTGAGCAATCGATCGAGGCGCTCCTCGCCGGTCGCGCACGTAAGTTCAACTTTGCTGAGAAGCAGAGAACGAAGTCCCTGCAGGTGCTGGTTGCGCAATGGCTGCAGGACCTAGGGGTTATCGACAAGTTCACCGTCGCGCAGATTGGGGAAGGGCGCGATGAGTACGAAGTGCGAGTAACCACGCCGGGCAGCCGCCGAGAAGTCCTGCTGACGGATGTCGGATTCGGTGTTTCCCAGGTACTGCCAGTGATCGTTGAGGCGTTCTACGCTGCTCCGGGGTCGACGGTCGTTATGGAGCAGCCAGAGATACATCTGCATCCTGCAGTACAGGCCGGTCTCGCCGACCTGTTCATTGCTGCTATCGCGGCGCGCGAAGAAAGCTCACCGCGCAATACCCAGTTCATAGTCGAATCCCACTCTGAGCACTTGCTTCGGCGGTTACTTCGACGAGTGGCTGAGCAAAAGGTCGATCCTGCGCATGTGCGGTGCTATGTGGTGAATTCTAGAAAGGGCGGGTCAAAGATTGACGCTCTGGACTTCGATGAGTACGGGAACGTGTACAACTGGCCCGAGCACTTCTTCGGGGACTCGGCGGCTGACATTATCGCGCAATCACGGAGTGCCCGGGCTCGCCGAAATGCCGAATCGCGATGACGCGCGTTATTGACACCAACGTCCCGCTGGTGGTGAAGCTGCCCGAGGGCCACTCCCGCGAGCTCCGAGACGCCTGCGAAGAAATGCTCGAGAACATCATCGATGATCGCATTCCGGTCGTCACCGACGCAGGCGGCGAGATCTTCGAAGAGTACTCTCATCAGCTTGATCTGAGCGGACAACCTAGTTTGGGTGACACATTCATTCGTTACATCCACGACAACCGCTACCGGTGGGACGCTGCAATGCGTCCTGATATCCAACCCGGCCAACCGGGCACCAGTACTTACGGGGTTCTGGACGGGGACCATGACGCGATCGACCCTTCCGACCGCAAGTTTGTCGCTGCCGCGAAAGTCGCTCGCGTTCCGGTCGTGCAGGCCACCGATACCAAGTGGCTCGACTGGGGCGAAGTGCTTCGTCGGCACGGCGTAAGCGTTGAGTACGCCCACGAACCCTCGATCCGTGCCGCCTACCGCAAAAAATTCGACCGCGACGCACCGTGACAGAGTTCGTCAGATTCCCGTCGACTCCCTACCTGGTCCGCCCGCCGGGCATCGATGTACGCGATGACAAAGTCCTCACGAAGACCGAACGCGACGAGTTCCTGACGCGGGTTCTGCACGTCGAGGAGAAAGTGGACGGACAGAACCTCGGTATCTCAAGCGGCGACCAAGGCCTGCAGTTCCAGGCACGCGGTAGCTACGTTCAGCCTGGGGGACGCCATTTTCGTGGCCTCGCGACATGGGTCGCGCCGCGGCAGCGGCGACTCGAACAAGGACTCAACGACGACTTGATTATTTTTGGTGAGTGGTGCGCTGTCACACATAGCGTGCGCTACGAAAGCCTGCCTGACTGGTTCCTCGTGTTCGACGTGTACGAGCGTAGGTCCGGCCGATTCTGGGAGCCCGACATGCGTGACGCGCTCGCTGAAGAACTCGGGCTCTGCACCGTTCCCTTCTTGGGAGTCGGGTATTTCGCCGTCGACGATCTGACGCGACTAATTTGTCGGAGTCGAGTGGGGCACGAGCAGATGGAGGGGGTCATTGCGCGCACGATAACGATCGACGGTCCGCAGCAGCGCGCAAAGTTGGTCCGTCCGGAGTTCGTGCAGCAGATCGATCGCCACTGGATGTCGGGGCAGCGGTCGATGAACCGCCTGGCGCGCTAGGTCCCTCTTACGTGCTCGTCGCGCCGCGCACCTAGGTACGAATACGGATGACGCGGTATCTAAGTCTGGGCCGACATTGGTGAAACTCGGACGTGCACGTCTCGTCGTTGCGGAAGTACGAGGCATGACGAGGTTCGTGCGGATCCATCAAGGTGAATTCGCGCTCGACTTGTTGAAATTGTTTGAAGCCGTTGAGCCCCTGGTGCGTTAGGTCCGTGACGCAAGGAGCTTTAATCTCGGCACGGCGCTCACGGAGGTGGGCACGAACTCGAATGCCGGCTAGCGGCGATTGATTCGCACTTAAACGGCGGCCGCGACGCTCTTAAGCAATTCGCGGGCAAAATTGATGGGTGTACGGGGCGGCACCGATCGATAGGATTGCGCCATGAAGGGTTCGGTTACCGTCCACATGAACGCGCGGGCCGATCAGGTCTGGAATCTGATTGCCGATATTCGCAACACCCCGAAATACTCGCCCGAAGTATTCGAGTCGGAATGGCTGGACGGAGCCACCGGACCCGCACTGGGCGCGCTGTTCCGCGGCCACGTCAAGCGCAACGAGATCGGGCCGATCTACTGGACGACGTGCCGGGTCACGGCCTGCGAACCCGGGAGCGAGTTCGGCTTCGCGGTGCTTGCCGGCGACAAGGCGGTGAACAACTGGCACTACGCCCTGGCGCCCGCCGGCGATGGCACTGATGTCACCGAGTCGTTCTGGATGACGCCCGGCCTGCTCGACACCGTGTTCGGCATTTTCGGCGGCCAGCTGCGCACCCGGCGCAACATCCGGGACATGAGGACCACTCTCAACCGCATCAAGGCCGAGGTCGAGTCCGTCTGATCCGCCTGCGCGCAGGAAGGTGAACAGCGCGCTCCGCCCCCGGTATGAGGACGGAGCCGTCCCCAGCACGATGCCCGACGGTGGTCTCGGCTCATAGGGTTCGTCGATGACTGCATTCTCCTGCCGGCCGAGCCTGGCCGCGGTCGTCCTCGTACCGCGAACTCGATTCCGGCGCAACATAATTGGAAATCCCGCCTGGGCGGCCCGGATCGCCGCCGCGCGGGCGCACACCGCGCATCGGGGACGGCCCGACCTGCTTTTCGACGAAGCGGCCACCGAGCGCGAGATGTACCGGCTGTAGCCCACGCTGGCGGGCCAATCTGTGATTCGTGCGAGGAAACGGCCCGCTGGCGTAGGAAGCACTTCCCCGACCGCGTCGCCCGCGCTCACACTCGGTGCACGAGCTGCGGAAGGGGATCGGCATGAGGACAGAGATCGTCCGCGAAATCCCGGCGCCCTTCTGGATCGCGCCCGGGACCGGTGTCGACTGGCGGACGGCCGTAGAGGCGACGGCGACGGCGGCGGCGCGGCACGTGCCGTCGGCACTGCGGTGGACAGCCGAGGTCGATGATCGCGGGACGCACCACCGCAGCGAGCGATACGACATCTCGGAGCAGTCGTTGCCGGGCCTGCCCACGTATGTACTGACCGGCTACGGTCTGGATTACCTGAGCGACAGTGTGGACTTTCTGAAGTCGGTCGCCGCCGGACACTACGACCGGATGACGCGCCGTCAGCGCTGGCGCGGGTTGGTCCCGCATACCGCGGCCGGTGATCACTGCGAACCGCCGCTGTGGATGGGCGGCGCGGGCATCACCGGCCGAGGCTGAAGTAACCGAGTGGTAATATCGGCGACGTTCCGGTGAGAACACCGTGTGGGAGGAAGCCATGTTCATTCGTAATGCCGTGATGGATCTCGTCCAGCGCCGCACCCTGTTGCCCGAGCGACTCGACGCCGCGCTGGCCGGCCCGGGACGTGACGTCAGCGACCTGACGATCGTCGTGACGGGCGCCTCGGCCGGTATCGGCCGGCAGGCCGTCACCCAGCTCCGCGCGCGCGGTGCCACCGTCATCGCCGTCGCCCGCCGGGAGGACGAACTACGGACGCTCGCCGCCGAGACCGGATGCTCTTGGCGCACTTGCGATCTGGCCGACCAGGCGGCCACGGCCCGGCTGCTGGCCGACCTCGCCGACGAACGCGTGGACGTGCTGGTGAACAACGCCGGACATTCGATCCGCCGCAGCATCGCCGACGCCACCGACCGACTGCACGACTATCAGCGCACGATGTCCCTCAACTACCTGGCTGCTGTCCAGCTGAGCCTGGGGCTGCTGCCGGGCATGATCGAGCGCGGCCGCGGTCAGGTCGTCAACGTCTGTACCTGGGGCCTGCACGCCAACACGTTCCCGCGCTTCTCCGCGTATGCCGCTTCCAAGAGTGCGCTGGCGATCTTCGGCCGCAGTCTCAATGCCGAACGGCCCCACCCCGGCATCAGCGCCACCAATGTCTACTTCCCGCTGGTCCGCACCGAAATGATCGCGCCCACAGCCGAATACGAGGATGCCCCGGCACTGTCGGCGGAAGAGGCCGGACGCTGGATCGTGCGGGCGGTCACCCATCAGCCGGTCGAGGTCAGCCCCGCGGTGCTGCGCGCGGTCCTGCCGACCATCGACCTCATCTCCCCCGCCACGGCGGACCGGGCTCTCGCCGCCCTCACCTAGTCGCCGATCCCACGTCAGACAAGGACTCCATGAAGACGCACCCGATCTCCCGCGCGCTGTCGCGTGTCGTCATCGACGGCCTGCTGCCGCTGGTCGACAGTCGCCTGCCGGCGTCGCGCCTGCCGTTCGACGCCCCGGAGATTCTCCGGCCGCATGACCTCTCACGTGCCTGGGGCGTCACGCATTTCGGTGTGTTCGTACCGGACCTGCCCGAGCCCTACCGCTATCTCAACACCATGACGCTGCTGGGTGCGTCGGGCGCCGAACTGTTCGATCTCGACCACCTGGCCGCCGCCGACGCGCGTGACACCACCACGGTCTTCTCGTCGACCGCGCATGCGGATCAGCGGTTCTATCGGGCCTACGACATGAGCGCGGACTGCTGGTTCACCGCCGATGCCCGCCGGCTGCGCTGGGCCGAAGACCTGGCCATCAACGTGGCCCTGCCGCGCGTCGTCGTCCGCGGCCGCTATCCGCAGTTCGACGTAGACCTCAAACTGAATGTCACAGAACAGGTTTCGTACTTCGTGAAGTCGCCGATCTATGACCACCTGAGCCTGCTCGCGCCCTACACCGGCACGGTCGACGGCGTCGCAGTCAGCGGTCTGGGTACCTTCGAGTACGCGAGAATCCGTACGCACCAAGCACTTACGCGCCGGCCGATACCGGCCCAGCTGAAACTGCCGCTGGATTTCTTCACCTACCAGATCATCAACCTCGACGAGCGAACGCAGGTGTTGCTGACCGACGTCCGGGCGCGGGGCCGCACCGCCTGCAAGCTGGCCCACGTGCGGGTGCTCAGCGGCGAGACCGAGGTCTACACCGACGTCCACTTCGCGGTCACCGAATACGGCGAGCCGCTCGTCGACGATCGGGGCAACACGATGCGGAGGCCCCGCAAGTTCAAGTGGTCGGTGCGTGATGGCGACCGAGAAATTCTGGCGCTGATCGGCACCGTCGATGCGCCGTGGCGCCTCGGGCACGGACCGGGATACGTGACGGCGTACTCCTATACCGGTACCTGGGGTACCGGATCGGTCTCGGGCAGTGCATATCTGGAGTGGATCGACGTTCAGCCGGACTGAATTGCCTGTTCGTCCCAGGCAACGGTCAACTCCGGGGCAGAGGTGCTGCGGGGCTGATTAGGCTGTCCCGATGACCACGCGCCCCGTCACCGGCAGGACCGGTACCAAAGGTGTGCCGCGCGGTGAGCGTGAGCAGCTGATCGTCGAAGCCGCCATCGCCGAGTTCAGCCGTGCCACGTACGCGGGCGCGTCCCTGGCCGCCATCGCCGCGCAGGCCGACGTCTCCAAGACCCTGATCATCAGTTACTTCGGGTCGAAAGAGGCGGTCTACGCCGCCTGCGTGACCAAGATCGGCACCCAGATCGAGCAGGCCGTCGCCGACGCGCTCAACTCCCCCGACCACCTGGCCGCGGCCGGCGCCGCCGCCGGCGAGCCCGTGCTGGCCGCCATCTTCACGACGTTCGAGGGGCACCCGGGCGACTGGCATGTGCTGTTCGACCGGTCGGTCCCCCATGGCCCGGCGCGGGATGCCGCACGCGAGCAACGGACGATCTTGCGCCAGCAGGCGTTCGCGGGGGTATCGCGGTCCCTCGGCAGTGTCGGCCTGACCGATCCCGTGGACCTGGTGGCCGCCACCGGCGTCTGGGAACACATGGTGTCGGCGCTGATGCTGTTCTGGCGCAATCATCCCGAGGAGTCCGCCGCGGCGATGGTCGCCCGGGCCCACCGCGTCCTGGCGGCCATGGCCGGGCACACGCTGGACCGGGTGCGCGGCTAGGCCGGGAGCCGTCCGGCGATACCGTCCGACAGCAACCTGCGGGGCCCCTCGGTTCCGTCGAGCAGTCGCGTGACGCGTTTGACGATCTGCCAGCCGTGCGGCGCCCCGGTGGCCCGGCGAAGGTGAAAGTGGCTGACGCCGGCCCGGATGGGTTCGTAAGTCGTTGTGCGCCTGAGTAACAGCGTCGACTCGCAGACGGCGACCGCCTCATCGCCGTCGACGGTGACGACGGCGGGACTCAGGAAGTTGGTGCAACCGGTGGTGATGAAATCCTGGTGACCGGGTGAGCGCACCATGGCCGCGACGTCGGCGGGCCCGGTCATGAGCCAGTTCTCGACATCGTAGACACCGTCGGGCGCCCACATCGCGGCGACGGCGTCGGCCTCGCCGGCGTCGACGAGCGGACCGTAGGAAGCGATCATCCGCTCGATGGCGCGTTCGTCCTCGATGCGGCGCAACCGCGCTTCGAGCTCGGCCAGTCGTTGTTCAGTCATCTCGCCTCCGTGGTCAGCAGGTTCGTCAGATCTGCCAGGGCGCCGAGTTGTTCGCAGCAGTGCGCCCCGGATCGGGAGGCGATCACGCAGGTCGCGGCCGTCGCGCCGGCGTCCTCGAGCGCGCCGAGTGCATCGAGTGTCTGTTGCGGTGCACCCATGGGATCCAGCGGCCTCGTGGCGAGCACGATGTCGAAATCCGTCGGAAGTTCCACGGTGGCAAGCATTGTCGAGATCTCGGCCGCCGCGAGGCCGAAGGGCATCCAGCCGTCGCCGAGCTCGACGGCTCGGCGCAGCGAACGGCGGGTCCGGCCGCCCACCCAGATCGGTACGCGCGGTTGCAGCGCACAGGGGTCCATCACGAACGAGTCGTAGTTGTAGTGATCACCCTGGTGCACTGGATGATTGGTGGGCAATGCCGCGCGCAGCGCGGTCATCGCCTCGTCCGCGCGGGCACCCCGGTCGTCCCAGGCCGCGCCCAGCAGGTCGAACTCCTCCCGCAGCGACCCGACGCCCACGCCCAGGATCAACCGGCCACCGCTGACCTGGTCGAGGGTGCCGTAACGCTTGGCGATCTCGAGCGGATGGTGGTAGCCCAGCACCAGCACCGAGGTGGCCAGCCGGATGCGCGATGTGCGCCCGGCGATGAAAGCCAAGGTGGCCAGCGGATCCCAGTACGTCGCGCCCCGGGTGGCCGCCACATCGGTCGGCACGACGACATGTTCGGAACACGTCAGGTAGTCGATGCCGAGCAGGTCGGCGACGGCGGCGATCTCCCCGATCTCGGCGACGCCGGCCGTCGCTTCCCACGCCGACGCGGTGGCGGGTACCTGGATCACCACTGGCGTCTGCAGACCAATCCGCATTTATGCGCCCTTCCGATCTGGCGTCTGGATCGGCTACCCTCGGACGCTGAAAACTAAAATGAATTTTAGATATGGGGCGTGAACTTGTCTAGTGAGGACGCATTGCAGTTGCAGCAATACGGGCCGTGGGCCGTCATCGCGGGTGGCTCGGAAGGCGTCGGGGCCGAGTTCGCGGCACTGCTCGCGCGGGCCGGTGTCAACCTGGTGCTGATCGCGCGCAAGCCGGGGCCGCTGCAGGCCACCGCCACTCGCTGTCGCGAGTTGGGCGTGACGGTGCGCGAGCTCACCGTCGACCTGACCACCGATGACGGTGTGGATCAGATCATCAGTGCCACAACCGATCTGGAGGTCGGACTCCTCATCTACAACGCCGGCGCCAACACCCACAGCGCCGAGTTCCTCGACGGCGACCTGACGGAGTTCCAGCGCGTCATCGACCTGAACGTCACCACCCCGCTGCGGCTGGTCCACCACTTCGGCGCGCCGATGCGCGAGCGTCGCCGGGGCGGGCTGATGTTGGTCGGATCGCTCTCCGGGCACCTCGGCTCGGCGCGGCACACCGTGTACGGCGGGGTGAAGGCATTCAGCCGGATCTACGCCGAGGGTCTGTGGCTGGAGCTGCGCGAGCACAACGTGCACGTCCTCGAACTCGTCCTCGGCCTCACCAGGACACCGGCGATGGAGCGCGTCGGCCTCAATTTCGACGTCCCCGGCATGCCCGCGTCCGATCCGGCCGACGTCGCCCGTGAAGGCCTCGCGAATCTCGCGAACGGACCCGTGCACGTCATCTCGATGCACGCCGCCAGTCCGGCGGTCCACGCCACCACCGATCGCGACAAGGTGCTGCTGGCGTCACACGCGATGATCCAGAAGATGTTGCAGGGCACGCCGTCTGGGCCGGCGGTTTAGCCATGCCCCGCGCACCGCTCGACAGGGAACCGGCGACTCCCAGGACCCCCGCGCAAATCGACCGCTGCGACCGCATCCTCGCGACCGCCGCGCTCCTGGGGGCGCGGTACGGCCTCGAAGAGGTCCGGATGCAGGACGTGGCGGATCAGTCGGCGGTCTCGATCACCACCGTCTACCGCTACTACCCCACGAAGCATCACCTGTTCGCGGCGTTGCTGTTCCACCTCACCCAGACCGCAGCTCCGCCGGGTCCGACGACCGGGCACCCGGTCGCCGACGTCACCGAGTTCATGGCCGGCATCATCCGGAACATGCTGGCCCGTCCGCTACTGGCGCGCGCGATGATCACGTCGGTCAATGCCCGCCGCGCCGAGTCGACGGTCCGCGGCGACTACAACCTGCGGCGCAACATTCTCGGCGTCGCCGGGATCGCGGCGCCCACCGCCGACCAGACGCAGATCGCGCTCCTGCTCGAGCAGTGCGCGTACGGCATCCTGTCGTGGGCCATCACCGGGGAGACGACGCCCGAGCAGGCCGAGCGCGACATGCGCCGGGCCTGCGAACTGCTGCTGGCGCCCTGGCGCCGGCGAAACCGCACATCCTGAAAAGAGATCGAATGACCACCGACATCACCCTCAGCACCGGCGACCAGGCCTGCGCCATCGAGGCAATCAAGCGCACCTTCGCCCGCCGGCTGCGGTGCATGGATACCAAGCAGTGGGAGGTCTACCCGACACTGCACACCGACGACGTCGTCTCCGAGACCTGGGATGGGTTGCCCGACAACGACAATTGGACGCCCAAAGAGGCGGCCGGCAACCGGGTGGTCGGTAAGGAGCCGCTGACGCGCGCCATTCGGTCACTGCTCGACGGCGGCACCACCGTCACCACCGTCCACCACGGTCACACCCCCGAGATCGAGCTGACCAGCGACACCACGGCCACCGGAATCTGGGCCATGGAGGACAAGTTGTGGTGGACCAACGGCGAAGCCGAAGAGCATCTCCACGGCTACGGCCACTATCACGAGCAGTACCGCCTGGAACACGGCCTGTGGCTCATCAGCTACCGCAAGCTGACGCGGCTGCGGGTCGACACCACGCCGCACTTCTTCGACTTCCTGAAGCGATAGGACGCCCGCTCACTTGAGCTGACTGGCGGCGTACTCCTCGGGCCGGTTCTTCTTCATCCACGCGCGCAACGGCCAGAACAATACCCACAAAACGCCGTACCCCGTGAAATAGATCGCCGCGCACAACGGCGCCGCGATCAGCCAGCCCGGGTAGATCAGCAGCAGGCAGAATTGCAGAAACTGTTTGACCCCAACGGGATAGCCGTCGGCCATGGCGAAGAACGCCTTCGGGTGCATCGAATTCAGCAGGCCGCGCCCGGCCGAGGTCTGCTGTTGGGCCGGCGTCTCGTCCGCGGCGACGGTGGTCTGGTCGGGCTGGGTCATCGAGCACGCTCCTTGAGCGACGAGGTGGCTGTGGTCAACGGGCGAGGCACGGCTTCGCGCCCTCGTAGACGCCCTTGCGGTAGGCGTCGATCCGGTCGCTGCCTTGACCTTGGCGTTCGACGTCACCCTCACCCCGGAACAGCAGGAGTGCGGACACCGCCTTGTCGAGGTCACCCGGCGACAGGCTGTAACGGCTGTCGGCGCGTTCGTGCAGCAGCAGGCTCGCGGCCCAGGCGCCGGCGAGGCAGTCGGCCTGCAGAGACGTCTGCTTGTCGCTGCTGTCCTGCCCGAGGCGGGTCAGCAGCGCGAGCCCGTACTGCGTCGCGATCAGCGTCGCCACCGCGAAATCCCCCGCCTCCTCATAGATTTGGGGCATGGCCTCGACGTTGTCGAATCCGACATAGTCCTCGGGGACACAGTAGAACAGCACGTAGCCCTTGGTCGATTCGTTGCCGCAGTCCGGTTGGTTGCGCGGGTCGAGCTTCTGCGCGGGCTTCATCGGGGTCCACGGTTTGCCGGTGCCCTGCTGGTAGAGCTTCGCGAAGTAGTCCTCGGCGTCCTCGGGGACACCGTCCACGATCGACTCGTACGGGGCGTTGCCGCCGGCCGCGGCATCCTCCGCGTTGTTGAACGGCAGCTCGACCACGACCGGGTCACCGCGCCGGTAGTCGGCGCAGGCTTGCGGGCCCTGATCGTATCCGTTGCGGAAGGAACTCACCCGGTCGAAACCACTGCCGTGCGCGCTCAATTCATGCTGCCCGGTGCCCGGCTCGTCGCGCAGGAACAGTACGCCGGCGAGGGCGCGGTCGAGATCGTTGGGGCTGGGCTTGAAGGTCTCGGCGCTGTGCTTGGCCCAGGCCCCGGCGAAGCAGTCGGCTTGGATCTCCTTGGTGACGGTCTCGCCCTGGAAGTTCGCGCGGGCCTGGATCGCGTGCCCCCATTCGTGGGCCATCACGACGGGAATGACGAAGTCGCCGAACCGCTTTCGCAGACTCGGCAGCAGGCCTTCGACGTCCCAGGCGACGTTGTCGGCCTTGGCGCAGTAGAACGCGTTGCCGGCGATGTCGGCGGCCGCCTGGGCGCACGGCGGCAGCGGTCCCTGCCCGGGATCCACCGCGTAGAACCCACCCTTGACCGGGGTGTAGTCCTTCTTGTAGAGCTTGGGAAACTCGGTCTGCCAATAGCTTTCGATGTCGCCGATCGCTTTGATGACGATCTTGTTCACCGGGTCCGAGGCGTCGCCGTGAATCTCCACCGGAGGGGCCGCCGGCGTCGTCGACGATGGTGGCTCAGCCTGTGGTTTCAGCTGCTTCCCGGCGCAGCCGGCGACGGTCAGGGTGCAGACCGCCAGGAGCGCAGATGCCCGCCAGAGGGCCCGTTTCATTCCCATCGGTTACGACGTCGGCTTGTCGTCGACCTTGAACCCGTAGTTCACGTCGGAGCCGTCGACCTTGTTGACGGTGACCGTGACGCCGTAGGTCTGGCCGCTGTCTTTGAGCTCGCAGCGCAGCGTGGCGCCGGGTGTGCCTTTGAGGTTCTCCGGGCAGGTCAACGTTTCGGGCTTGGTGCCGAACTGTTGTCCCAGCTCCTCGCTGATCTGTTTGGCGACCTGATCCTTGTCGATCGTCTGGACCATGTCGAACTTCACGTTCTGACCCTCGACGCTGGTGACCGTGACGTTGACGGTGCTGGTCTTGTCGCCGACCTTCATGGTGCAGTTGACCTCAGCGCCCTTCTGGCCCGCGAGGTTATCGGGGCACGTCACCGAATCGGCCTTCTTGCCATCGGCGCCGGTCATCTTTTCGACAATCTGGCTCTCGACGTCCTTCTTGCTCACCGACGGTGTCCCGCTGGAGCAGGCGGCGGCGCCGAACACAGCAGCCGTGATCGCAGATGCCAGAACGAGTCTCTGACACATCGTGTTGGTCATGTCGCCAACCCCTTCCGAGTTCGGGCGCCACTCACCGGCGCCGCACTGATCGAGCGGACGGCAAAAGTTAGCGCTGCGGTATTGGAATCCGGTTGGAAGTCGGCGCAGGTCCGGTTGTGACACCGCCGTTCCAACCGCCTGCGCCGCCGAGTTCAACGGAATTCCAATCGGCCGTCCATATCGTGACGCCGAGGACGTGACCGGCGTCCGTCGTCTACCCCTGAGGAGTCACGATGCAGATATCGCATCGGCCTGTCATCGCCGTCGCCGCCGCGGTCTGCCTGAGCATCACGCTGGGCGCGTGCGGAGGCGGCGACAAGGACAAGAGCTCGAGCAGCTCCAGTTCCAGTTCGTCGAGTTCGAGCAGTAGCTCGAGCGCATCGTCGTCGGCGAAGGCCGCGCCAAAGCTGAAGCCGCGCAAGGCCGAGGAATCCGGCACGAACCCCACCATCGCCGACTACATCAAGGAAGAGAAGATCCAGGAGACGTCGATCCATCCTGGGGACCCAGGTGCGCCCGCCGTCGACATCGACCGCCCGACCGGTTGGGACAGCGCCGGCGAAGACACTCCTGATTACGCGTACGGCGCCCTCGTCTACACCGGGCCCGGCGCCCAGAGCACCGACTACACCGCGAACATCATCGCGCTGGTGTCCCGTCTCGACGGTCCGGCAGACCCCGACAAGCTGCTCAAGCTCGCGGGCGGCGAGGTGAAGAACCTCCCCGGCTTCGAGTCCGTCGGTGAGGAACCGGGCACCTCGGCCGGCTTCCCGGCGTTCCGCATCGCCGGCACCTACAACCTCAAGAGCGGTGGCAAGGCCGCGTTCGGGCAGGAGACGGTGGTCTTCAAGGGGCCCGACGGCCTGTACGTGCTGCAGATCAACGCGACCAGTGATGAGAGCCAGGGCCACGAGCTGTTCGAGGCGCTGGACGCGGTGGACAAGTCTTTGAAGATCACCTTCTGACGAAATGGCGACGGCGCCACCCCGAAGCAAGGCGTATCTGCTCAAGAGCCGTACCAACACCTGGTGGGTGAACGTCGAACTCGAGCTGACCGACACCCAGGTGCGGTGCCTTGCGTCCGAGTATTCGAAGTGGGTCGACGACCAGTTGGGCCTGACCGATTACCAGGCGAAGCTGTCCGCGGGTGAGGAGGTGGTGATCTTCGACTTCCCGCGGGACGCCGTGACGGTCACCTGGTTACGTCAGTTGTACCGGGGCGGCTGCGAGGTCAGCCGCGGGGACTCCCGCAAATGGGTTGTCTCCCTGGTGTATCCGTCCGGGTTCGGCAGTGTGCTCGACCTGATGACGGACCGGGCCATCTGGCGGCAGTGGCGCGAGGAACTGCCCGACCGGACCGCCAAGGCCTGATTCACACGGGTTCGACGGACTGGGCCGCCAGCCGTTCGGCGATGCCGCGGGCGAATGCCTGTTCGCCCGTGGCATCGGCGAGGCGGCCGGCCCGGTGCACCAGGGCACGGGCACTGTCGGGACGGCCCTGGTGCAACTCGATGTCGGAGAGCAGGCACAGGAACATCGTGTTCATCACGGTGGTCCCGTCGCAGGTGTATTCGTCGAACGCCTGGAAGGCGACGGCCGCGTCGCCCTCACCCGAGCCGATGACCTGCGCCCAGACCCGGACGATGCGTGCGCACGCAGCCCATTGCGGGCTGCCGGCCGCGGTGAACTCGACGTCGACCTGGTCTGCCAGTTCGACGATGCCGTCGGTGACACCGAGGACTGCCGCGCACTCGACGTACGTCAGCCGGGCGGCCAGGATGTTGAACACGTCGCCGCGACTCTGCGCGAGATGCAATGCGCGGCGGTGGTATTCGCGCATGGCCTGCACGTCGCCGCGGACCGCCTCGGCAATCGCCATCCAGCAGTAGACGCGGGGATGGAAGAAGTGCAGCGGATCGATGACCGTCTCGGGCGGCGGGAAGGTGTCCATCATGTGCAGCCCGGTGCTGATCAACATGTCGGTGTTGCCGCGCAGGGTGTACAGCAGGATGTGCACGAAGTCGTTGACGAGACCGATCACCGGGTCACCGGACTTGTCGTACTGGTCCTGCAGGCCGATGGCGATGATCTCGACCTCGTCGATGCGGCCGTGCACGCACAGCAGCATGGACTGCAGCGCGATGGCTCCGTAGAAGGCCCGGCCCTTGACTTCCTGACCGATCTCGAAGGCCCGCTGGACGGCCGCGGCGGCCGACTCACTGGCCTGCCCCTCGAGGATGTTCTTCGCCCCGGCCAGGTGCAGCCACAAGGTGGCCTGCCGGTCCAGGTGTTCGGGTTTGGCCGGCAGTCGGTCACCGATCTGCAGGGCGTGCTCGGCCAGCCCGGCGACGTCGTGGTAGGCGGACCGGTTCAGGGCCCGCTGGATGGCGATCTCGAGAATGCCAAGGGCCACATCGGGATTCAACTCGGCGCCGGCCCGCCAGGCATGGTCGGCGGTTGCGATGACGTGTTCGTACGCGGCGGTCGCGAGCGTTGCCGTCCGCGTGGTGGCGATCGCGGCATGCACGCTGGTGCGGTCGGTGGTGGCGAGCTGGGCGATGAGCGCGTCGCGCACCAGTCCGTGGCTGAACCGGTAGGCGCCGGGACGGGCGGGCAGTTCGTCGAGCAGGCCGGTCTGATACGCCGGACGTAGCCGGCTCTGCACCGTCGAGACCGACAGGTCGACGATGTCGGCCAGGTCGGCGACGTTGAATTCGGGCCCGACGACGGCGGCCGCGCAGAGCACCCGACGGCAGGGCCGGTCCAGGACGCCGAGCCGGCGGCCGACGACACCGACCACGGCATCCGACAGTGCGGGATGGCCACGTTGCGGCGCGCCGTCGGTGTCCAGCGCCCGCGCCAGTTCCTTGATGTAGAAGGGGTTTCCGCCGGCTTGCTCCCAGACCTGTGCCGAGATGGCCGGCGGGATCGTGCCGCCCACCACCGCGTCGACGAGGTCTGCGGCGGCCGCGCGGTCGATGCCGTCCAGATGCAGGGTGACGGTGTCGTTCGACCGGACGATGCGCTCGAACGAGGACCGGTTCATGGGCCGGTCGTCCCCGAAGAAGGTCCAGTTGCCGATGATCTGGATGGGGACGCGCGGGAACTCTTCGGCCAGCAGGACGAGCGTGTTGATCGAGGCGGGGTCTGCCCGTTGCAGATCGTCGATGACGAGCACCATGGGCGCCAGGGTCGACAGCTCACGCAGCGCCGCCACAATGCGCTCGACGAGGACGAATCCCGTTGGTGCGAACCGGCTGCCGGCGTTGAGGTCGTCGTCGCCGTGCCATTCGGGAACCAGGGCGTTGACGACGCCGGGGGCCTCCCGCAGCACGGCCTTGCGGCCTGTGGTGCCGAGCTCGCCACCCAGTTGGCGCAGCAGCTGGATCCAGGTCCACAGCAGGGGCAGCTTCACCCCGCTCGGGTGGCCGGCCCAGGCCACGGCGATGCCCGCCGCGCGGGCGCGGTCGACGGCGGCCTGCGCAAGGGTGGTCTTGCCGATGCCGCTGTCACCGGTCACCAGCGTCAGCCCGCCGGCGCCGCCGTCGGCTCGGCGCACCGCCGCGGTGACGGCACCCAGCTCGGCGTCCCGGCCGACGAACGGCGGCGGCGCGGCCGGGTCCGGATCGGGATTCAGCACGTGCGGTGCGGGTGCGACGCGCAGTTCCGCGGCGCCGTCGCGAATCTTCTCGAACAGCGTCTGCAGGCCTTCGCCGGGCCGGGTACCGACCTCGCGGTCGAGTGTCGTACAGGCCCGGTCGAACGCCTGGATGGCGTCGGCGGTGCGGTTGGACCGGTGTAGTGCCAGCATCAGATGGCCCCACAAGCGTTCCTGCAGTGGATGTTCCGCCAGGGCCGCCTCGATCTCGGGTACGAGTTCACCGCCGCCGCCGAGTTGCAGCGCCGCGTCGAAACGGGCCTCGATGGCGGTGGTTCGCAGGGCTGCGAAGCGGATGGCCTCGGGTGCGGCGAATTCGTGATAGGCGAACTCGCCGAACGGATCTCCGTGCCACAGTGCCAGCGCCTCGGTCAGCATCTCGACGGCGGCACCGGCCGAGTGGCGGATCAGCGCCGTCCGGCCTTTCGAGACAAGGCTTTCGAAGCTGACGAGGTCGATCGTGTCGCCGCCGAGCAGATTCAGCTGGTAGCCGTGGGGGTGGGAGGCGAGCCGTTGTCGCTGCGCGTCGCCCCGGCGGGCATCGGCGGTCTGGTCGGGCCCGACGTCGGCGCCCGGGTCGAGAACCCGGCGGAGGTTGGCCACATACGAGCGCACCGACGCGAGCGCCTTCGGCGGGGGCTCGTCACCCCAGACGGCGTCGATCAGGCGGTCGATGCTGACCACCGTGCCGTGATTGGCCAGCAAGACGGCCAGTACACACCGCTGCTTCGGTCCGCCGAGCGCTGCCGGCGTGCCGTCGACCCGGGCCGCTACTGCACCCGAGAGGTAGTACTGGGCCATTTCCCCCGATTCACAGCAAATTTGGAACTGGAGAGACGATACATCCGCGCATGACCTGCGGCAGCGCAGATGAACCTGGCAATCTGCTGGCGGCCGGGCCAGTTCAGAGGCGTTCCGGCCCGCGGCGGCGGCCGGCCCGGCTCACGATCCCGAATCCGGCGCCCACCAGCAGGAACGGGGCGCCGATGATGGCGAGCAGGGTCGGCAGGAACCACACCTGCCAATAGCTGTTGATGGTGGCGTCGTGCGGGTCGTCGGGGTCGTACCGGACGTCGACGTGCTCGCCGAGCTTGGCGGGGGGCGGATTGCTGCTGATCGAGCTGAGAAAGCGGACGTGCGTGCCCGTGGAGGTGGCGAATTCGACGCGCGCCCGGTAGCGCGGGCTGCTGCCGCCGCCGCTGGGCACCAGCTCGACGACGGTCCCGTCGGCGTGCCTGTCGGACGAATTCGTCTGGGTGACAATCGCTGCGAAGACACCGGCCGCGGCGGCCAACGACAACCCGACCGCCAGGAACGCCTTCGCCAGGACCGGTGCCGCGGACTTCTTGGGTAGGTCGGTGGCACCGAGTTCCGTTGCGCTGGTTGTCGTAGGGTCGGCAGGAGCTGTGCGGGCGCGGTGCTTGCGCAGCAGCGTGACGAGGACGGCGACATCCACGATCACGATGACGGCGATCAGCACCACGATGTACTCGACGCGCATGGTCCCTCCGGAAGTGTCGACATGGAGAGCGTAGGACGGCGCGATTGGAATCCGGTTGGCGCGGGGATGTCCGGAAACGCCTGTGAGGGTTGTGTACGCCTATCTCGGGTTCGGCGTACACAACCCTCACAGGGATTGCGGGACAGGACGTGGGCGGTCTAGGCCTCCGTCTGTCCCAAGGTCACCTGCACGGAACGTTCCGCGCCGGAGGGGTCGGCGTAGGTCACGGTGACGTTGTCACCGGGCGCCTTGGACCGGATCGCCGCGACGAGCGCTTCCGGACTGTCGATCGGCTGGTTGTCGACCTTGGTGATCACGGCGCCCTTGTCCAGGCCGGCCGCGGCGGCGGGACCGTCGGCGACGACGCCGGCCACGGCCGCGCCCTGGGCGCTGTTGTTGGCGGCCAGCTTGACGCCCAGCGAGGCGTGCTGCACCGTGCCGGTCGAGATCAGTTGGTCGGCAATGCGCTTGGCCTGGTCGACCGGGATGGCGAAGCCGAGGCCGATCGAGCCCGGCTGGGAGCCACCGGATTCCGGACCACCACCCAGCGAGGCGATCGCTGAGTTCACCCCGATCAGATTGCCGTTCATATCGACCAGCGCGCCACCGGAGTTGCCGGGATTGATCGCGGCGTCGGTCTGGATGGCGCTCATCACCGACTGCTGGCCGGTCTGCTCGTCACCGGTGCTCACCGGACGGTTCAACGAACTGATGATGCCGGTGGTCACGGTGCCCTGCAGGCCCAGCGGCGAGCCGATGGCCACCACGTTCTGTCCGACGCGCAGGTCCTTGGAGGAGCCGATGCTGATCGGGGTCAGGTCGGACACGCCCTGCGCCTTCACAACAGCGATGTCGTCGGCCGGGTCCGCGCCCACGACCGCGAAGGGCACGGTGCGGCCGTCCGCCAGCGTGACGGTCGCCTTGGTCTGGCCGCCGCCCATCATGCCGCGGGGCAGCCGGCCACTCGGGCTCAGCCCGCTGGGCAGCGAATCCTGTTCGGCAGCAGACTGATTGGCCTCTGCGATGACATGGTTGTTGGTCAGAATGAGGCCATCCGCGGTGAGGACGATGCCGGAACCCTCGCCGCCCTGCTGGCCGGTCTGCACCTGCAGTTTCACGACGCTCGGCAACACCTTCGCCGACACCGCCTCGACGGAGCCGGCCGGCGCCGCTGGGGCGGGTGCGGAAGCCGTTGGCAGCGTACGGTTCTGAATACCGGTGGCGAGCGGAACCTGCGCCGACGACGCCACGCTGCCGTAGTGATCGACCGCGGCCATGGTGCCGGCTGCGCCCGCCGCGATGGCTACCGCGGCGACACCGAAAGCCAGCAGCCCGGAACGCGAGCGCTTAGCTGGCGCCGGCGGAACGGGTGCGGCGGGATACTGCTGCGGCGCCAGGTACGGAGTCCGAATCGGTTGGGTGTGCGCGTCCGATGCGTGGGGACGCTGGTAGCGGTCATTGCTCCACTGGACCAGTTTCTCCTGCTCAGCGGCGTACTGCCGCGACCAGAGGTGCTGGTTGTCGGGGGTCGGCTGTTCTGACGGGTGTCTCATTGGCGTTGACTACTTTCTCGAAACGTCGGTAAGACAGGCGTGCTCGCGCTTGATGTCTCCACCGTGCCGCCGCCAACTGAGGCGTTGCTGAGAAAGAGTTCGGGACAGCCCAAGACTTTTCAGATCACAAAAAGTGTCATTTCGGGTCGGTCGCGCGGATCCACGTGAGGTGTCCTGGCACCCGCGATCCATGGCTTCAGCGTATGGCGTACTCGTGCTGACCTCGATACCGTCACCGCATGTTCCGGCGAGTGGTCGTGGTGCTGCTGACGGTGTCGCTGTCGATCCTGATCGGTGCCGCGCGGGCCGGGGCGGACCCGGGCGTCGACCCGGGTTCGCCGACTGGAGCGGCCATCGTGGCGCCGGCCGTCGCGGCGCTGAGGGCCGAACTCGGCAAGCCCGCAACGCTCGCGGTCGAGGCCATCAACGTCTCCGGGCCGTGGGCGTTCGTATACGGCGGTATCCGCGGCGCCGACGGCCGGCAGTTCGACTTCCGCGGGACACCGCTTGCCGACGGCGCCGCCGAAGGGTTCGTCTCGCGGGCCTACGCGGCGCTGTTGAACCAACACGGCGGCGAGTGGACGGTATCGGAGCAGGCCGTCGGCCCGACGGACGTCGCATGGCAGGACTGGCCACAGCGGTACGGCGCCCCGGCGTCGTTGATCGCGATTCCGTGAACCCCGGCTGAACTTCGGCCGTGATTCCGGTGTCGGACTCGCGGGACGGACCGTGCTGGGCCACCATCGACTGGTGCGTCCGACCCGACTGACCGCCGCCGGTGAAATCCCGGACACGGGCATCCCCGACGATTTGTCGACGACCATGACCATCGCCGAGCAGTACGACTGGCACCAGCAGTACCTGCGCCGGCACCGGGTATCGCGGCGGAATTTCCTGCGCGGGTCGGCGGCCGCCGCGGCGGTGGCGGCCCTGGGTCTGGCGCCGTTCGGGCGCCGCGCCTACGCGCAGGACGCGCCGCTGAGCGTGGCCAACCGGCGGGTCGGCTTCGGCGGCGCCGCGGACAGCCAACTGCGGCTGGCCGCGCAGCTGTCGCGAAATCCCGGCAGTACCAAGGTATTCGTCGACCACGGGCCCACCGATCAGTTGGGCGCGACCATCGAAGCCGAGGTGCGCAACCTCGTCACGCAGATCCCGACCAGCGACCGTGGTGTCCTGGCGGCCGAGCAGTTCTACGCCCATGTACCCGTCGACGGGCTGCCCGGTGGTAGCGCACATTTCTACCGGTGGCGCACCGAGGAAGGCTTCGTCAGCGACGTGCGGTCGGCCAAGACGGCGCTGCCCAGCGTGCGAAAGACGCTGGCGCCGTTCCGGTTCACCATGATGGGCGACCAGGGCACCGATGACATCCCGCGTCAGCCGGCGGGGCTCAAGCCCGGCGACTACGACGACAGCTACTACAAGCCCGACAACGAGCCCGACGTCCCGCACACCGCCAACGTGTTCAACCAGATCCTCGCGTCCAACCCCGAATTCCACCTGCTGGCCGGGGATATCGCGTATGCCGACCCGTCCGGCGGCGGCAAGCCGCTGTCGTTCGTCCCGTCCGGCGGCAAGGCCGCACATGGCTTCGACAAGTACAACCCGTTCGTGTGGGACGTCTATCTGGGCTCCATCGAGGCCAGCGCGGCGAGCACGCCGTGGATGTTCGCGACCGGTAACCACGACATGGAGGCCTCGTATCCGAGTCACGGATATGGCGGTCACCTGGCGCGCATGGACTTTCCGGACAACGGGCCGGCGGCCTGCCCGTCGGTCTATTCGTTCACGTACGGCAACGTCGCGGTGCTGTCGCTGGATGCCAACGACGTCAGCTTCGAAATCCGTTCCAACACCGGCTATTCCGACGGCACTCAGAACTCCTGGGTCGAACGCACCCTGAGCGCCTACCGCGCCGACCCGAACATCGACTTCATCGTCTGCTTCTTCCACCATTGCGCCTACTCGACCACCGACTCACACGCCAGCGATGGCGGCGTGCGGGCGGCCTGGTGCGAGCTGTTCGACCGCTATCAGGTCGATCTCGTGCTGCAGGGACACAACCATGTCTACGAGCGCACGGACCCGATCCGCGGCGACCGCCCCACCAAGGTCGCCGGCGACAATTCGACCGTCGACGCGGAGACCGACGGCACCGTCTACTACACCGTGGGCTGCGCCGGCCGGCCACGGTACGGCTTCCAGCCGGGCGAGCCCGAGAGCTACCGCGGCCACGAAGCGCCCGACACCTTCGTCCCGAACAGCTATGTCTGGACCGCGGACGGCAAGAAGAAGGCCGAGGCCGTCGGCTGGTCGCGCGTGCGTTTCCGCAACTACGCCTTCATCCGCGTCGACGTCCGGCCCGGACAGCTGCTGAGCGAGATGGACGTGACCGCGGTCGACGAACACGGCCGGGAATTCGACAAGGTCACCTATCGCCGCAGGGTGCGTGCGTAACCCGCGCATCAGCCGGGTATGGCAGTCATGCCTGTCTTATGGTTAGCCGGTGGATGGGACACCGTTCGGCCGGTACCGGCTGATTGAGCTGCTCGGTCGCGGCGGCATGGGTGAGGTCTGGAAGGCCTACGACACCACCATGAAGCGCGTCGTGGCGATGAAGGTGCTGCCCCCGACGTTCGCCGACGACGAGCAGTACCAGGTGCGGTTCCGCAGGGAGGCGCACGCCGCAGCGGGCCTGGATGAGCCGCATATCGTGCCGATCCACGACTTCGGTGAGATCGACGACCGGCTGTTCGTGACGATGCGGTTGATCGACGGCAAGACCGTCCAGCAGCTGTTGGCCGACGGCCCGCTGGCACCAGAGCGCGCCGTCTCGATCGTCGAACAGATCGCCGCCGCGCTCGGCGCCGCCCACGGGGTCGGACTGGTGCACCGCGATGTGAAACCCGCCAACATTCTGGTCACCCCAGACGATTTCGCCTACCTCATCGACTTCGGCATCGCCCGTGCCGCCGGCGAGACCAAGCTGACCCACACCGGCGCCACCATCGGCACCGTCGCCTACATGGCGCCCGAACGCTTCACCAGCGACCGGTGCGACGCGCGTTCCGACATCTACGCGCTGACGTGCGTGCTGCACGAATGTCTGGTCGGCGCCCCGCCGTTTCCGGGCGACAGCATGGAGCGGCAGATCACCAGCCACCTCTATTCGGATCCGCCACGGCCGTCGACCATGCGGCCGGGGATTTCCGCATACATGGACCAGGTCATCGCCACCGGCATGGCCAAAGATCCCGAACTGCGTTACGCCACAACCAAAGACCTGGCCGGCGCTGCCCGTGCCGCGCTGACCGGACCCGCGCAGAATGCGCAACCCGCTCAGCAGACACCGCCGCCGGCATGGGCCGCGCCGGCGGTCCCGTACCCCACGACCGGCCCCGAGTCCTACCCCGCGCACGCGCACACGCAGTACGCGACCCCGGCGCACGGTCTGGGTGCCGGGTCGGCGCAGTGGTCGCCGCCCCAGATGACGAATGCCCAACCCGCACAGTCATGGTGGCGCAACTCGGCGGTGGTGATCGTGGCGGCGTTGGTCACGGTGGTCATCCTCGGGGGCGCCGGTGTGGCCTACGTGATGTGGTCCGACAGCGGTTCGGGCGATCAGCCTCAGGCAACCAATGACCCCAGCGCGCAACTGTTTCCGTCGGTGCCCACCGGTCCCGGTGGCACCACCGGGTACCCGACCGGTGGCATGTCCACGCCGGCGTCGACCGCGGCGTCGACGCCGGCGGGACCGAGCCAGCTGCAGACTGCTGACGGTCTGACCGATCTGATCGGGACCATCAAGGCGAAGTTCGGGGACGCCATGGGATTCAAGCTGGTGGTCTACCCGGATTACGCGGTCATGGATCGCGTCTCTCCCACGAACAAGCACGTCGACCAGAGCTTCATGTACCGCGGCGGCAGCTGGAACAAGTGGGGCTCGGACACCTCCACCAGTTCGTTCGATGTGCTGGCCGACCTAAGCGCCATCAACGCCCAGGCCGTGGCGGCCACCATGGCCGGCGCGCCGCCGCAACTGGGCGCGGAGCCCGGCTCGCAGCTGTACCTCATCATCGAGGGTGAAGAGGGCGGCGGTCTGGGGCTGGCGATCCACTCCACGGCGCCGGGGACCGGATACATGCAGGTCAATGCCGACGGGACCATCAAGCAGATCTATCCGCCGTAACGGGCCGCGCCCCCGCTGCGCAGTAACGGAGCGATTGCTCTGTTATGGTGTGCCGGTGCCCCGGCCTCGTGTGTATGACCTCGACTCGGTGCTCGACGCCGCCGAGTCGCTGGCCGTCGAGGCCGGGCCGGCCGGTGTCACCACCCGTTCGGTGGCGGCCGCGGCGGGCGTCTCCAACGGCGCGATCTATCACAACTTCGGTTCGCGATCCGAGCTCGTCGCCCGCACCTGGCTGCGTGCCGCGCGCCGATTCCTCGATGTACAAACGGAATTGGTCGACGCCGCGCTCGCTGACATCGCAGCAGACCCCGTGGACGCCGTCGTCGCCGCCGCCCAAGCACCCGCGGTGTTCTACGAACGTCAACGCCAGTCGGCCGAACTGGTGTGGCGGGTGCAGCGCGACCAGCTGCTCGGCCCCGACCTGCCGGGAGCGCTGGCGGCCCAACTCCAAGACCTCGACCGTCAGCTGATCGACCTGATGGTGCGGCTGTCGTCGCACCTGTGGGACCGGCGCGACGGCGCGGCGGTCGACGCCATCACGGTGTGCATCGTCGACCTACCGACCGCAATCATCTTGTCCCGCAACAGAATCAGCAACAGCTGGGCGCGTGATCGGCTGACCGCAGCTGTCCGTGCCGTCCTTGCCGACGAACCCACCCCAACCAGGAGGAAACAACCATGACCATCACCGTCAGCTACCAGGACAAGATCGCCATCCTGAATCTCGGCGACGACGAGAACCGGTTCTCGCTGGGCTTCCTCGACGACATCAACAGTGCCATCGACGATCTCGTCGCCGGTGGCGCCCAGGGGCTCGTGACCACCGGTGCCGGGAAGTTCTACTCGAACGGGCTGGATCTCGACTGGCTGATGGCGCACGGCGACCAGATGCAGGCGTACGTCGGGCGGGTCCACGCCCTGTTCGCGCGGGTGCTGACGCTGCCGATCCCGACGGCCGCCGCGGTCAACGGGCACGCCTTCGGCGCCGGCGCCATGCTGGCCATGGCCCACGACTACCGGACCATGCGCGCCGACCGCGGGTTCTTCTGTTTCCCCGAGGTCGACATCCGGATTCCCTTCACCCCGGGCATGGCCGCGCTGATCCAGGCCAAGCTGACGCCGCAGGCGGCCATCGCGTCGATGACCACCGGCCGGCGCTTCGGGGGCGACGACGCCGCCAAGTACGGCATCGTCGAGCTGGCCGCGGCCGAGGACGCGGTGGTCTCCGCCGCCGTGGATCTCGTGATTCCGGTGTCGGGCAAGGATTCCCAGACCATGGCCGCCATCAAGGCGACGATGTTCAGCCCGGCGATCGCGGCGCTGCGGGGCGAGTAACGGCCCCCAGAGGCGGCCTGATAGGCATAAGAGCGTGGGACAGAACGAGCGCAAGAAGATCGTCATGACCGACGACGAGATCGTCGAGTTCATCGATCGCAGCCGGACCGCGACCATGGCCACCGTCCTGGCTGACGGCCGGCCGCACCTGGTGGCCATGTGGTACGCCGTGCTCGACGGCGAAATCTGGTTCGAGACCAAGGCCAAGTCGCAGAAGGCGGTCAACCTGCGCCGGGACCCGACCATCACCGTGATGATCGAGGACGGTGACACCTACGGCACCCTGCGTGGTGTGTCGATCGACGGCACCGCCGAGATCGTCGAGGATCCCGACACCTGCCTGCGCGTCGGCATCAGTGTCTGGGAGCGCTACACCGGCCCGTACACCGACGAGATGCGCCCGTTCGTCGACCAGATGATGAACAACCGCATCGCGGTCCGCGTCGTACCGAGCCGCATGCGCAGCTGGGACCACCGCAAACTCGGCATGCCCGACATGCCGGTCAGCGGCTCGACCGCGCAGTACCTGAACCAGCAGTGATCTCGGCGCGCCCCGTATCACTCTCCGATACGGAGCGCGCCCAAACCACTCAGGCCTGGTCGACCAGCGGAGCGTATTCGGGATGTTTGGCGATGTATCCGCTGACCATCGAGCATTCCGGGACGATGCGTAACCCTGCGGCCCGGGTGGCGTCCAATGCCTCGGCGACGAGGATCGTCGCCAGTCCACGGCCGCCGTACTCGGGCTGAACTTCGGTGTGCGGGAAGATGCGTCGGCCACCCTGGTCGATGTAATCGATCAGCCCGACCGTCTTGCCGTCGACGGCGATGGTGAATCGCCCGGCTTCGGCGGTGACGGTGGTCGGTGCTCCGGTCTTGTCGGTGGTGCTCGTAGTGGCCATAGGAGCCACGGTAACCCTCGTGCGTAAAGCCGCTGCCCGCGCTGCCGCCCCCTCAAACGGCAGCGTGGGCAGCGGGTACTACGCGACTTCGAGGAAGATGCGGCGCTGGCGGCGGACCGGGTAGCCGTTGGCCTCGGCCAGGGACCGCAGTTGCTTCATCGCGAACGTCCGGCCGCGGCCCTCCTCGGCCGGGATGACGATGCCGGCCCAGAGGCCTTCGGCGCGGGGCAGTTCGACGGCGTCACGCGCGCAGGCCCAGCGGCGCGGGCACTGGCGGCAGAGGCTCTTGGCCTCTTCGCTGGCGATCGTCGTCCACTGCTCCGGGCTCCGGGTGCACTCACCGAGCGGCAGGCCGTCCATGGCAATTGCGGTCATCGGAGTACTCCTTTGTTGTTGCGCTGCGACTGTTCCGTCGCGGTTGGGAAGAATCTATAGCGCCAGACTGCAGTAACGCAACAGGTAAACCGTAGCGTTACGAATAATCGCAGGTCAGCGGGCTGTAACGAGACCCAAATCATCCGAATGGTCCGGAATAACATTGGTGAAAGTCGACAATCAGGTGGGGTGTACGGTCTAACTGAAGCGCTTGGCGCCACACCGATACGGTTCAGTGACTGTCAACGCAATAGTTATGCGGGACGGAACGGGCTAAGCTGTACCGGACTGCTGACAGCGCTCCGGATTTCGTGTTGAGCGCGGGCCGCAAGTGATGGGAGGTGACATCGGGTGCCGAACATCGATCCCGATGACGTCACCGAATACATCGCCCTGCCCGCAGTCGATCCCGGAATGGAGCGCGCCGGCGCGGCCGCTGCCGCTCGGCGCCGTGAACTGGACATCAGCCAGCGCAGTCTGGCAGCCGACGGCATCATCAACGCCGGAGCGCTGATCTCCTTCGAGAAAGGCCGGAGCTGGCCGCGGGAGAGAACGCGCTTGCGCCTCGAAGAGGTATTGCAGTGGCCACCGGGAACCATCGCACGGATCCGTAGCGGCGAGCCGGCCCCTACCCAGGTGCCGGCCGCGGCCCAGGCGCAGGCCGCTCCCGCCCCGCCGTTGACCAACGCCGGCGAGGTGCCGCTGATCGCGCAGGCCGTCGTCGCGGCGGTGAACACGTTGGGCGCCACGGCCGATGCCCTGCCGGCGATCGAGGATTCCGAATTCACGCCGTGGGTCACGCAGATCCTGTCCGACCTGCGGCAACTCGAAGCCGTCGCCGCCAGCGCCGCCCGGCTCGGGCCGGTGTCGCCGCCTCTGATCAAGGCATTGGGACTGGTGCGCGCCCGGATCGACGAACTGACGTTGCTCGGCGCGAAAGCGCCTACCGCGACGCTCGGACAGCGGCTGTACGCAGCCCGCCGCGGTGCCAATCTGACCATTCAGGAGACGGCGCTTGCGGCCGGGGTCCCGGAGTCTGTCGTGGTGGGTGCCGAGGCCGAAGCGGCGGTGTCCGACCAGGACAAGGAATTGGTCGAAAAGCTGCTAGTGCAGCTCGTCTAGCCACCCCAGGCGTCAGGATCGCTCGCGATGCCGGTCGTCACTGGTCGGGAAGTTCGCCGCGAGCGCGGCGGCGATCTCGATGAACTTGCGCCGCGTCGCCGGTGCCATCTCCCGCGTGCCGGCGATGACGCCGCCCGGCCGCAGGTGCCCGTCGAACGGCACCTCGACGACGGCCTGTCCCTGCCCAGCGAACTGCTGGGCCAGCACCGAACGCGTGCGTTTGTCGGCGTGACCGTCGGAATCGTTGAGTACCACCACGGTTCGCTGCAGCAGGCCATTGAGGCCGTGTGCCGCCAGCCAGTCGAGCGTCTGCCCCGCGGCGCCGGCACCGTCGACCCACGGTGACGACACCACGATGAGCGCGTCCAGATCCCGCAGCACCTCCTGCGTGACGGGGCTGTCCATGGTGGAACTGCAGTCGATGATCGAGATGGTGAAATGGCGGTCCAGCCGGGACGCGGCCTCCCGGTAGACGGCGGGATCCAGCACCCTCCGGCGGGCTGGGCTCGCCTCGCCGGCCAGCACGAACAGCCCGGCGGCGTTGCTGCCGACGCGGTTGCGGATGTCGGCGAAACTCTCCAGGTGCTGGTCGGAAGCCAACTCCCAGTACGAGCTCAGGGCCTTGGGGTCGACGCGGCTGCCGAGCTTGCCGAACGCGGTGTCGGCATCGACGGCCACCACCCGATCCTCCTGCCGGAGCTCGGCGAACAGCGACCCGATCGAGGCCGACACCGTCGTCTTGCCGACGCCACGCTTGCCCATCACGCCGACCTTGTAATGGCCCGACAGCGCCGACCGGATCCGGTTGATCTGCTGCGCCTCCTGGATCTCGTCGGGTGACGGACCCAGGTTGACCAGCCCGAACGTCGCCTTGAACAACGTCTTGCGCCAGCCGCGACCGGGCTCGGGCTTGCGGGTCCGGAGCAGGTCGTCGCGGCGGATGGCATCGGCGTACGACCCTGGCGGCACGAACTGACCCTGGGGACCGTGGGGCCACGGCTGCTGTGGTGGCGGTCCGGGCTGGACCGGGCCGGGCTGTGGTGGGTAGCCGGTCCTGCGCTGCAGCGGTTCCGTGTGCTGCATACCGGTGTTGTGCGCTGCCGGATTCACGCGCGGCCAGGCCGGCGGCGTGTTGACGGGATGTCCGGCGAAAGCGCTTTCCGGGGGGCCCGGCTGCGGTTCGAAGTGGTCAGTCACCGAATACGCGCTTTCTCTCCTGAAGTTCGCTCGACGCAGGTGCCAAGACGCGGATGCCATCCCAGTATCGACCACGCCGGCGTCGACGGCGGGATGGCCGGGCCCAATCGCGTCGCCGCCCGTTCGATGGGCGGTTCGGGTGCAACTGCGGTGGCACCGCTGATCAGCTTGTCCGCCAACGTTTTTCGCGATGCGGCGGCCGTGTCGACGGGGCGGGCGGCGCCGGCGAATTGGTGCGGATCCGGCGGCGGACCCGCTGGTAGGCTCGATGCGGGTTGTGGGGAAGCGCTGTGGGGGTGGTGTGGGGCCGCCCGCGCAGGTCAGATGCCGTGACTCGCGTAGGAGTTTGGCCATCGGCCTGCCGTCCGTCAGGTGGCGTACCAAGATGGTCACGGAGGACAGCGATGCCCGGCGCCTGGCGCCGGGAACAGGGGGTGGAGCCGAGATGCAGCGGGTGGACACATGCGCCGGGCGTGATGCCGGGTCGTCTGGTTCGGCTATGTCGTCGGGGTGGTTGTCGTGACCGGCCCGTACACCGCCGCCGGCACCGCCTCGGGCGGCATCGACGACGTCATCGCGGTCGAGGTCACCATCGACGGCATGCTGGTCATCGCCGACAAGCTCGGTCTCATGGATTTTCCGACGAGCCTCGGCATCCGGCCCAACATCCCGCAACTGGACCTGCGGGACATCGTCTGGGAGCAGGTGCGCCGCGATCTGTCGGCGCAGGGCGTACTCGACATCTACGGGAACCCGCATCCGGAAGTGGCCGCGATGGTCGACACCCTCAGCCGCGCCGACCGCACGATCGAGGGCCGTTGGTGGCGCCGCGATGTCGGCGGGAAGATGCTGCGGTTCGTGGTCTGTCGCAAGGGCGAACGGCACGTGGTCGCGGCCCGCGACGGCGAGATGCTGGTCGTGCAGCGGGTCGCCCCGCAGGTGGGCCTGGCCGGCATGGTCAATGCCGTGCTCGGATCGGCCAACCCCGCGAACGTCGAGCCCCTCACCGCGTCGACCAGCCGTCTCACCGACGCCCGCACGCCCGACCAGCTCACCCAGTTCGGCATCAGCCTGAGCTCGGCGCGGACCTACTCCGAACTCATCGCCAACCCCGATTCGTGGGTCGAGCTCACCGCCAACGAGCGGCACGCCGGCGGCACGTACAGCCAGGCCGACGTGGCTGCCGGTGTCCTCGACTCCCGGCTGGGCCGCATCGTCTCCCTGCCGCGGAAGGTCAGCGGCGAGCTGTACGGCAGCTTCCTCGCCGGCACCGACGAGAACCTGGAACGCGCCCTGCAAGGGCTGTTGGAGTTCCTGCCGTCGCGGTCCTGGTTCGACACGCCCGCTGCGGGCGCCGCCGGCGACGACTACCAGGACTGACGTTGGCGGCCCACCATGATGACGGGTTCGATGACGAGCCGTCGGGCGATGATCCGGACGACGGCTCGGACGACGACCTCGGCGGCGCTCTCGACTACCTCTACGCCGACGACGATGTGGTCACCTCCGATGCCGGGGGCGCCGAGGACGACGTGCCGGACCGCGATGACGAACCGCCCCAGTTCGGGTACACGGTCACGAACCCGCCTCAGACGGTGACGGTCACGGCCCTCATGGACGGCCGGATCCACCGGGTCCGGCTCGCCCCGGGCGTCACCAACATGACGGAAGTCGAACTGGCGGAGGAAGTTCTCGTGATCGCCGGCCTGGCCCGCCAGGATGGCAGGTCGGCGCAGTACGACGTCATGTACTCGGGACTCCGGGACCTGGGCCACGACCGCGCCGAGGCCAAGGATTTCCTGTCCCGCAGTCTCGACCTCCCGTCGCCGGAAGACGCCGCCGCGACCCGCGCCCACATCTTTGCCACCAGATATTCAGGGGAAGTAGACGCCAATGAGTGACCAACTCGCCGCCATGTTCAACAACGCCGTCGGCATGCTGGACACCGCACCGGCGCGCTCGATGCAGCTGTTCACCGAGATCACCTCGGTCGACGACACCGCGTGTGACGCGTGGATCGGGCGCATCCGGTGCGGTGACGCCGACCGGACCACGCTGTTCCGCGCCTGGTACTCGCGCGGCAACCTCGGCATGCTCGCCGGGCAGGCCGAGGTGTCGCTGGCTCAGGTCAACGCGCGCGTGCGGATCGGCGGCGAGCTCGGCGACATCACCTACCCGGTGAACTCGCCCCTGGCGCTCACGCTGGCGTTCGCCGTCAACGAGGCCGCCGAAGGCAACTACGCCGATGCGCTGGAGGCCGTCGAGAGCGCGGCGGTCGGTGGTTCGGAGCATCTGGTGGCGTGGGTCAAGGCCGTCATCTACACCGGTGGCCAGCGCTGGACCGACGTCATGGAGGTGCTCCGCGGTTCGGAGAGCTGGCCGGACGCCTTCCTGGCCGGCGCGGCGGGCGTGGCGCGCGGCGTCGCTGCGGCCAACCTCGGATTGTTCACCGAGGCCAAGGACAAGCTGACCGAGGCCAACGAGTCGCCGGCCGGTACGGCGTGCGGCCGGCCGATCGCCTGGTACCTGGCCATGACCTTCCGGGATCAGGGCAACGAAGAGGGCGCCCGGCGCCTGCTGGAGTGGCTGCAGGCCAACTTCCCCGAACCGAAAGTCGCTGAGGCGCTTCGTGATCCGAACTACCGGCTGCAGACCACCACGCCGGAGAAGATCGCCGCCCGGTCGGACAAGTGGGATCCGAACAGCGTCGTGGCGGACACCTCGGCGCGCGACAAGATGCTCAGCGACGCGCAGGCCGAACTCGACCGGCAGATCGGCCTGGCCAAGGTCAAAGAACAGATCGAGACCTACCGCGCCGCAACGCAAATGGCGAAAATCCGGGCCGCGCGCGGCATGAAGGTCGCGCAGCAGTCCAAGCACATGATCTTCACCGGGCCGCCGGGAACCGGTAAGACCACCATCGCCCGGGTGGTCGCGAACATCCTGGCCGGCCTCGGCGTCATCGCCGAACCCAAGCTGGTCGAGACGTCCCGCAAGGACTTCGTCGGTGAGTACCTCGGCCACACCGCCGTGAAGACGTCGAAGGTCATCGACCGGGCCCTCGGCGGCGTGCTGTTCATCGACGAGGCCTACACGCTGATCCAGGACGGGCTGCAGGGCGGCGACGCCTTCGGCTCGGAGGCCATCGACACCCTGCTGGCCCGCATGGAGAACGACCGCGACCGACTGGTCGTCATCATCGCCGGCTACAGCTCGGACATCGACCGGCTGCTGGAAGCCAACGACGGTCTCCGGTCCCGGTTCGCCACCCGCATCGAGTTCGAGTCCTACTCGCCCGAAGAGATCGTCGAGATCGCGAAAGTCATTGCCAAGAGCAACGATTCGGCGATCGATGACGAAGCGGCAAAACACGTCCTGGAAGCGGCGACGACGCTGTATCAGCATGAGCTCAACGGCAAGCCGGCCATCGACATCGCAGGTAACGGCCGCTACGCGCGCCAGCTGGTCGAAGCCGGCGAGCAGGCCCGCGACATGCGACTCGCCCGGTCGATGGACATCGAGAGCCTCAGCGTCGAAGCGCTGGGCGAGATCACGGGCGACGACATGGCTTCCGCGATCAGCGGGGTGCACCGGCGACTGAACATCGGCGAATAACCGATGGCAGATTTCCGGCTCACCACCAAGGTTCAGGTCAGCGGCTGGCGCTTCCTGCTCCGTCGGGTCGAGCACGCCATCGTGCGGCGCGACACCCGCATGTTCGACGACCCGCTGCAGTTCTACAGCCGGTCGGTGTCGGCGGGCATCGTCGTCGCGGTCATCGTCTGCCTCGGTGCGGCGATGCTGGCCTACTTCAAACCTCAGGGCAAGCGGGGCGAGGATGCACTGCTCGTCGACCGCAGCACCAACCAGCTGTACGTCGTCATGCCCGGGACGCAGCAGATCCGTCCGGTGTACAACCTCACCTCGGCGCGGCTGGTCCTCGGCCACACCGGCGAGCCGCAAGTGGTCAAGCCGGCCGAGCTGGCCAAGATGCCGAAGGGCCAACCGATCGGCATTCCCGGTGCGCCCTACGCGACGGCGGTCAACGGCACCTCCGGTACGTGGTCGGTATGCGACACCGTCACCAAGCCCGAGAGCGTCACCCCGACCGTCGAGACATCGGTGCTCGTCGAACCCGTTGTCCTGGGCGGCGGCGTCGGCCCCATTCGTCCGGACCAGGGCGTGCTGGTCAAGTACCAGGACAAGACCTGGCTCATCACCAAGGACGGTCGGCATGCGATCGACCTGGCCGATCGTGCCTTGACCTCCGCCGTGGGAATCCCGGTCGGCTCGAAGTCGGCGCCCATCTCGTCGGGCCTGTTCAACGCACTGCCGAACGTCGGGCCCTGGGCCTTGGCCCCGATCCCGGCGGCGGGGGCGCCCAACACCGTCGGCCTGCCGCCGAATCTGGTGAACGGCACGGTGTTCCAGACCATCACCGACAACAGCAAGCAGCAGTACGTCGTGCTGCCGGACGGCGTCGCGAAGGTCAACGACACCACGGCGGCTGCGCTGCGGGCCACGAACTCGTACGGCCTGATCTCGCCGCCGTCGGTGGAATCCAGTGTCGTCGCGAAGATCCCCGAGCAGACCTACACCTCACCGCTGCCTGCAAAGCCCATGACGATGTTGCTGCCGCAGGACGATCCGACGGTGTGCTGGTCGTGGCAGCGCGAAGCCGGTGACCAGGGTGCCAAGACCACCGTGATCGTCGGCCGGCACCTGCCCATCCCGGCGAGCTCGATGGGCAACGGCATCAAGCAGATCAGCGGCGACGCCACCGTCTACATCGACGGTGGGCAGTACATCCGGCTGCAGTCGCCCGACCCGCGCTACGGCGAGGCCCGGTACTACGTCGACGCCCAGGGCGTCCGGTACGGGATAGCCAATGACGACACGGCCAAGGCCCTCGGCCTCAGCGGCGCCACCACGGCGCCGTGGCAGGTGGTCGGCCTGCTGATGGAAGGCCCGGTCCTGTCGAAGGAGGCGGCGTTGCTCGAACACGACACGCTGCCGGCGGATCCGAAACCGCGGAGGGTGGGTGGCGGCAACGACGAGGCCGCGGCTCAGCCGCATCCGGGAGGTGCGTCATGACGACCAAGAAATTCACCCCGTCGATGAAGCGCGGCCCGCGTCTGACGCCGGGCGAGATCAACGTGACGCCGCCCGACGACCTGGGCATCGAAATCCCCGCGTCCGGCATGCAGAAGGCGATGCCGTATGTCATGGGTGGCGGCATGCTCGGAATGATCGCGATCATGATCTTCACCGGCGTCCGCCAGCTGTCGCCGTACATGCTGATGATGCCGCTGATGATGATCATGGGCACCGTCGGCTACATGGCCAGCGGCGGTGGCGGCGGCAAGAAGGTGCCGGAGATCAACGAGGATCGCAAGGAGTATCTGCGGTACCTGGCCGGCCTGCGGACGCGCGTGACATCGTCTGCCGACGCTCAGGTCACGTTCTTCAGTTACCACGCACCGCATCCCGAGGACCTGCTGTCCATCGTCGGGACACAACGACAGTGGTCCCGCAGTGTCAGCGGCAACAACGCCGATTTCTTCATGGGCGCCCGCATCGGTATCGGCGCGCAGGCGGCGGTCGACCGGCTGCTCAAGCCGAACATCGGGTCGGACCTGGCGGGCCCGATGGCCGCACCCCAGGCTCACCTGGAACCGGTCAGCCACATGTGGGTGACGAAGTTCCTGCGCACCCACGGTCTCGTGCACGACTGCCCGAAGCTGGTGATCCTCAAGAGCTACCCGACCATCGCGATCGGTGGTGATCCGGAAGGGTCGCGGGGTCTGCTCGCCGCCATGATCTGCCACCTGGCGGTCTTCCATCCGCCGGACCTGCTGCAGATCCGGGTGTTGATGGAGGATCTCGACGATCCCGACTGGGCGTGGCTCAAGTGGCTGCCACATGTGCAGAGCCAGACCGAGTTCGACGACGCCGGACCCAAGCGCCTGGTATTCACCAAGCCCGACGGGTTGGCCGACCTGACGGCGCGTGGTCCGCACAGCGCCGACGCGCCGCCTTCCGGTCCCTATGTGCTGGTGGTCGACCTGACCGGCGGCAAGGCCGGCTTCCCGGTCGACGGCCGGGCCGGCGTCACCGTCATAACGAAGGGCAACCACCGGTCGGGCTACCGCATCAAGGTGAATCCGGATGGCTCATGCGAGGACCGTACGGCGTCCCAGCCTTGGCGTGAGGTGACCACCGTGACCGACTCGGTGACCCCGACGTCGGCGGGCCGGTTGGCGCGCAAGCTTGCGGGATGGTCCATCACCGGCACGATCATCGACAAGGGCACCCGTGTCCAGAAGAAGGTGTCGAGCGAGTGGCACCACCTGGTCGGCGCGCGCAGCGTCGAGGAGGTCACGCCGCGACGTTGGCGGATGTACTCGGATACGGATCAGGACCGGTTGCGGATTCCGTTCGGCCACCAGCTCAAGAATGGCGAGATCATGTATCTCGACATCAAGGAAGGCGCCGAGTTCGGTGCCGGTCCGCACGGCATGCTGATCGGTACGACGGGTTCCGGTAAATCGGAATTCCTTCGCACGCTGATCCTTTCGCTGGTTGCGACGCACCATCCGGATCAGATCAACCTGCTGCTTACCGACTTCAAGGGTGGTTCGACGTTCCTCGGTATGGAGAAGCTGCCGCACACGGCGGCCGTCGTCACCAACATGGAAGAGGAAGCCGAACTCGTCGGCCGCATGGGCGAGGTGCTCACCGGTGAGCTGGACCGGCGGCAGAACATCCTGCGTCAGGCCGGTATGCAGGTCGGCGCGGCCGGTGCGCTGTCGGGCGTCGCCGAGTACGAGAAGTACCGCGAGCGCGGGGCCGATCTGCCGCCGCTCCCAACGCTTTTCGTCGTCGTCGACGAGTTCGCGGAGTTGCTGCAGAATCACCCGGACTTCATCGCACTGTTCGACCGCATCTGCCGCGTGGGCCGGTCGCTGCGCGTGCACCTGCTGCTGGCGACGCAGTCACTCAACACCGGTGGCGCCCGCATCGACAAACTGGAGCCCAACCTGACGTACCGAATCGCGTTGCGTACCACCAGCTCCGCCGAATCCAAGGCCGTGATCGGTACGCCGGAGGCGCAGTACATCACCAACAAGGAGAGCGGCGTCGGCTTCCTCCGGGTCGGCATGGAGGATCCGGTCAAGTTCAAGAGCATCTACACAGGCGGCACCTATGTGCCGACGGCAGCGGAGAACGACGACGGTGACGACGCGCCACGAGTGGTGGCGCAGAACAACTTCCGGATTCGGCCGTTCACCGCCGCGCCGATGGCAGATTCGGGGATCGGGCGATGACGAATACCGAGCAGCGCGCGCTGCGTGAAGTGGTGCTGAACCAGCTGACGACCGGTGAGAGCCGGGCGTACAAGATGTGGCTGCCGCCGCTGCTGGATCCACTGCCGGTCAATGAACTGGTGGAGCGTGACCAGCGTGCCCCGTTGCGGTTCGGCCTGGGCATCATGGATGAGCCGCGTCGCCACAAGCAGGAAGTGTGGGGTATCGACACGTCGGCGGCCGGTGGCAACATCGCGGTCGGCGGTGCGCCGCAGACCGGGAAGTCGACCTTCCTGCAGACGCTGGTGCTGTCGGCGGCCGCGACCCACTCCCCCAGGCAGGTGCAGTTCTACTGCGTCGACCTCGGCGGTGGTGGCCTGATGTATCTCGAGGACCTGCCGCACGTCGGCGGCGTCGCCACCCGTTCCGAACCGGACCGGGTGCAGCGCGTCGTCGCGGAAATGAAAGCCGTTCTACGGCAACGGGAGTTGACCTTCAAAGAGCTTCGTATCGGGTCGATCGCCAGTTACCGGCAGTTGCGTGAAGATCCGAATCATCCGGCGTCGCAGGATCCGTTCGGTGACGTCTACCTGATCATCGACGGCTGGCCGGCATTCATCGGTGAGTTCCCGGACCTGGAGCCGGTGGTGCAGGACCTTGCCGGTCAGGGCCTGGCGTTCGGAGTGCACATCATCATCTCGACGCCGCGCTGGACGGAACTGAAATCCCGTGTCCGTGACTACCTGGGCACCAAGGTCGAGTTCCGGCTCGGTGACGTCAACGAGACGCAGATCGACCGCATCACCCGGGACATCCCGCCGAATCGCCCCGGCCGCGCGGTGTCGATGGAGAAGCACCACCTGATGATCGGCGTGCCCCGGATGGACGGGGTGCACAGCGCCGACGACCTCGTGCCGGCCATCACCGCGGCTGTCGACCACATCGCGTCGCTGCACACGGATATGGCTCCGCGGGTTCGCGTGCTGCCCGAGCGGATCTACCTGAACGAACTCGACCCGAACCCGCCCGGACCGGAGAACGACTACCGGACCCGCTGGACGGTGCCGGTGGGCGTGCGCGAATCCGACCTCTCGGTGGCGTACAACCACATGTACAACACGCCGCATCAGCTCATCTTCGGTGCGCCGAAGTCGGGCAAGACCACCATCGCGCATGCGGTGGCGGAGGCGATCTGCAAGCGCAACAGCCCCGATCAGGTGCGGTTCATGTTGGCCGACTTCCGCTCGGGCCTGCTCGACGCGGTGCCGGAGACGCATCTGCTCGCGGCGGGTGCGATCAACCGCAACATCGCCGCGTTGGAGGAGTCCATCAAGGCGCTGGCGGTCAACCTGAAGAAGCGGTTGCCACCGCCGGACCTCACGACGTCGCAGTTGCGCACCCGCTCCTGGTGGAGCGGTCCGGACGTGGTGCTGCTGGTCGACGACTGGCACATGATCGTCGCGGCGAGCGGTATGGGGTCGCCGATGGCGCCGTTGGCACCGCTATTGCCGGCCGCCGCGGACATCGGGCTGCACATCATCGTGACGTGTCAGATGAGCCAGGCGCACCGTTCCACGATGGACAAGTTCGTCGGTACGGCGTATGGCGCCGGAACGCCGACGATGTTCCTGTCGGGCGAGAAATCGGAGTTCCCGTCGAGTGAGTTCAAACTGCGCCGTAGGCCCCCTGGCCAGGCACTTTTGGTCTCACCGGACGGTAAGGAGGTCATCCAGGCGGCCTACGTTGATCCTCCCGCGGAATAAGTGTAGGTGACCCCCCAAAACCCTCGGTAGTATCTGTTTCAGACGTTCAGCAACGCTAAACGCCCGCTGATCGGCAAAGGGGAAACGGGGGTTCCGTGGGGATCTTCAATTCGTTTCTGTGCCGTTCGCACAATTCCATACCGCGATCTTGAATTTGGTAAGGAGAAATGAAATGCAGCCTTTGCAGCACGAAGAGGGCGCAATTGGCGTCGGCACCCAGGTTGTCGCCAACGGAGCCCGTGGAGTTGCGACCGGTACTGCCACCATGACGGAGGCCAGCACTCTGGTTCCGGCCGGTGCGGATGAGGTGTCGATGCAGGCCGCCATGGCCTTCGCCGTCGAGGGCGTCGAGGTCATGGGCATCAACGCCTTCGCGCAGGAAGAGCTGGCGCGCGCCGGCGCCGCGTACGTCGAGGCGGGCGCCATGTATGAGGCCACCGACGTGGCCACGTCAGCGACCCTGATCTAGCCACCGCGTGCGACGAGCCCACACAGAGCCTGAGGACAGCTAATTATGGTGGCACTTCCCGCCATGCCGGCGATGTTCTATGGAGCATTCCCGCCGGAGATGAACACCGGCCGACTCATGGCCGGTGCAGGCCCTGCGCCGATGCTGCAAGCAGCCGCCGGGTGGGAAGCGTTGGCCGTCGCCCTGGAGACGCAGGCGGTGGAGCTCGCCGCCAGCTTGGCGGAGCTGAGCGCGAACTGGTCCGGTATGGGCAGTGAACGAGCCGTCACCGCCACCACACCGATGGTGACCTGGCTACACACCACTGCCATGCAGGCACAGAAGCGCGCGATGCAGGCGTTGGCACAGGCCGAGTCTTACAGCTTGGCTTTGGCCACCACTCCGCAGCTGCCGGAAATCGAGATGAACCACGTCACGCACGGCGTCCTCGAGGCCACGAATTTCCTGGGTATCAATACGGTGCCCATCGGCTTCAACGAGGCGGACTACGCGCGAATGTGGGCGCTGGCGGGCTCGGTGATGGAGACATATCAGGCCGAGACCACGATGAACACGTTGTTCGAACCCATTCTGCCGCCAAAGCCCATCGTGATGCCTGGTGTCGGCGAGGCAACGGAAGCGGCCATCGTCGCGCGAGCCGCGATGGGGGTTTCGGAGGCGGTGGCGCGCAATTTGGTCATCTCGCAGGTGGCCAGCCAGTCGGCAATCGAAGATGCGGCGTTGATGGTGGGCAATGCTGCGGCGCAGGCGAATTTCGCGGGACAACGTGCCCAGGGGCAGGCGTCCAAGGTGGAATCGGCGGCGCAGCGTGCCAGCGAGCAGCAGGACAAAGGCCAGCAGGGCTCGCAGATGATGATGCAGGTGGTGTCGCAGGTCGGTTCGCAGGTCGCGCAGCTTCCGCAGCAGCTCGGTCAGCTCATCACGCAGCCGGTTCAGCAGTTGAGCCAGCCGATGCAGCAGGCGACACAGATTTTCAGTCAGCTGGGAAGCAGCTTCGGTCAGAACAACGGGCCGCAGATCGGCCTCATGGGCGCCAGCCCTTTCTCCAACCATCCGCTGGCGGGTGGTTCGGGCGCGACATCGGGCGCGGGGCTGGTGCGCGCAGCGTCACTGCCGGGCATGGGCGGTTCCGCACCGCGGACGCCGCTGATGGCCTCGCTGGTCGGTGGCCCCGATGGTGCCTCGACCGCTTCGTTGGAGACCGGCGCGGCGGCGGGCGCTTCCGGCGCCGGAAAGGCGCCGGTGAGCAGTGCCGGCGGGGCGGGGGCCGGAATGGGTCCCGGCGGTAAAGCAGAGAAGGGCGGAGGGACGAGGGAGGCCCTCAAAGCACCTGGGGTACTGGTACAGGACCTCGACGACGATGACGACGATTGGTGAATTGTCGTTTCACACAAGGCTTTCCGGCCCAGGGGGGTCGGCAAGGACTCGCCATTCCCGTGGTGAGGACACAGGAAACAGAAAAGGTGATCCAGCATGACGAGCATGAATACAGATGCCGAAGTCCTCGCCTCAGAGGCAGGAAATTTCGATCGCATCGCGGGCGAGCTGACCGGCGTGAAGACCCACGTCGATGCGGTAGCGGGCCAGCTCGCGGCGCACATGAAGACCCCGGAAGCGGGTATGGCCGCGCAGGCCGCTCTGGCGCGCTTCGACGAGGCCATGACGCAGCAGCTCAAGGAGCTGGCTGACATCTCCGCCAACATCCAGACCGCCGGCGTGCAGTACACCGCGGCCGACTCCGACGCCGGGTCGTCGCTGTCGAGCCAGATGCAGATCTAGTTAGACATCGACCACCACGTACAACGATTTAGAAGCGGAGAAGACAAATGGCACAGGATTGGAATTTCGCGGGCATCGAAGGAAGTGCCGGCGACTTGGCTGGTGCGGTGAACACGACGCACGGCCTGCTGGACGAGGGCAAGGCCTCGCTGGCGAAGCTGGCTTCCGTCTGGGGCGGCTCGGGTTCCGAGGCCTACCAGGCCGTCCAGCAGCGTTGGGACAACACTGCGATGGAGCTCAACAACGCGCTGCAGAGCCTCGGGCATGCCGTCAGCGAGGCCGGCGGCAACATGCAGTCGACCGAGCACGGCGTCACCGGAATGTTCGGCTAGGCGATACACGCGACGCAACACAGGAGGTGGGCAGGTCGGCGTAGGGTCGACTCTGCCCACCTCATGTGCGTTCCCGGGTAACCAACACACAATCGAGAGGTACTCATGTCCGCCGACTACGACCGGCTTTTCAACAACTCGCCGGGCCAGGCCGACAACGAGGAAGCCACGCGCACCGTCGACCATGCGACCCTTGCTGCCGCCGCGCAGATGTCGGCCTCAGCGGCCGCTGCCTCGGCTGCAGGGGCCGAATCGCCGTCCGGTCTGCCCATTGCTGGGCAAGCGCAGCAGCCGCCGGGCATGGTCCCGCCGCCGCGGCCGTCTGAAGTGACGACTCAAATGCCGCCTACGCCACCGCAATTCATGCAGAACGGCCTGATGCGCTCGCCGCAGGGCGCCCCCATGGCCGGCGCGCAGTACGAGCAGCCGCAGCACGCTCCGATGATGATGCCGCCCCCACCGCGGCACATGCAGCCGCCGCCACAGCACTACGCCATGGATCATCCCCAGGCCGACATGCAGTGGACCGAGCAGCACATGCCGGACCAGACGTCGGCCGCCACCATCGGCGACCACCGCGCCATCGACGCGCTGTCCCACGTGGGTGTGCGGGCCGGGGTGAAGATGCCGTCGCAGCGCGGCTGGCGCCACGTGCTCTATCTGCTGACGCGCATCAACCTGGGCCTGTCGCCCGATGAGCTCTACGAGTTGGACCTCTACACCCGGATTCGCCGGAACGCCCGCGACTCGTACCAGATCGGTGTGCTGGGACTGAAGGGCGGCGTCGGCAAGACGGCCGTCACCGTCACCCTGGGCTCTGTCATGGCGAAGGTCCGCGGCGACCGGATCCTGGCTGTCGACGCCGATCCGGACGGCGGCAACCTGGCCGACCGCGCCGGCCGGCAGTCGGCCGCGACCATCTCGGACCTGTTGTCCGACAAGGAACTTGCTCGCTACAACGACATCCGCGCCTACACCAGCATGAACGCCTCAAACCTCGAGGTGCTGTCGTCGGCCGAGTACAGCGTCGCCCGCCGTGACTTCAACGAAGAGGACTGGGCCGCTGCGGTCAAGATCGTCTCGCAGTACTACAACCTGGTGCTCGCCGACTGCGGCGCAGGCTTGTTCCACCAGGCCTCGCGTGCCGTGCTGTCGACCGTATCCGGTCTGGTGATCGTGGCCAGCGCCTCGATCGACGGTGCCCGCCAGGCCGCGGTGACCATGGACTGGTTGCGGCAGAACGGATATCAGGACCTGCTGGGCCGGGCATGTGTGGTCATCAATCACGTGACCCCGGGCAAGACCAACATCGACGTCGACGACCTGGTGCAGCAGTTCGAGCGGCATGTGCCGGCGGGCCGCGTCGTCGTGCTGCCGTGGGACAAGCACATCGCCGCCGGTTCGGACATCCAGTTCGATCTGCTGGGCAAGACGTACCAGCGCCGCATCACCGAGCTCGCCGCGGCGCTGTCGGACGACTTCGACAGGCTCGAGCGTCGGTGACCGCATCGGCCGGCCCCGCAACCGCTGCGCCTACCGCGGCAGCTGACAGTCCGACAAGGCAGTCGACCACCCGGGTCACCATCCTGACCGGTCGACGCATGACCGACCTGGTCCTCCCGGCGTCCACGGCGATCGAGACTTATATCGACGAGACAGTGAACGTCCTTGCCGATCTGCTCGACGACACCCCGGCGGATGTACTGGCCGGATTCGACTTCAAAGCGCAGGGCGTGTGGGCTTTCGCGCGCCCGGGCTCACCGCCGCTGAAGTCCACCGAGTCGCTCGATGACGCCGGCGTGGTCGACGGGGCCTTGCTGACCTTGGTGTCGGTGAGCCGCACCGAGCGGTACCGGCCGCTGGTCGAGGACGTGATCGACGCCATGGCGGTGCTCGAGGAGTCTCCTGAGTTCGACGGTCAAGCGCTGAAAAAGCTGGTCGGACTTGCTATCCCAGTCGCAACGTTCGCGACGACCGGGGCATCGTTGTGGGCGTGGTCGCAGTCCGGCCACGGTTGGTGGTGGCCGGTCGCCCTCGGGCTGCTCGGTGCCTTGGTATTGGCCGGCAGCTTCATCGCCAAGGGGCGGTACGACAACGCCGATCTGTCCGAGAGTCTTCTCGTGGCGTCGTTGCCGCTGTTGGGCGGCGCCGCGGCACTGGCGGTTCCGCTGCCGTACGGGATCAACGACATGGGTGCGCCCCAGCTCGCGGGTGCGGCGGCGGTGATCCTGATCGTCGTACTGGCAACCCGCGGCGGGCCGCGGAAACGCGCCGCGGTGGCGGCTTTCCTGGCGGTCATCGCGGCCGCGGTGACGGGCGCGGCCATCGCGTATGGATACGGCGGAGCGTCGTGGGTTCCGGCGGGCGCCATCGCCGTCGGTCTCATCGTCATCACCAACGCGGCGAAGCTCACGGTCGCGGTGGCGCGGATCGCGCTGCCGCCGATTCCCGCGCCGGGTGAGGTGATCGCGAACGAGGAACTCCTGGATCCTGTTGCTGCGCACAGTGATGTCACCGACGAGGAGTCGGCGACATGGCGCGCGATCATCGACTCGGTGCCTGATTCCGCGGCGCGGCTGACCGAACGCAGCACGCTCGCGCGGCAGCTGCTGATCGGCTTCCTGAGCGCAGGTGTCACGGTGCTGACCTACGGTGCCATCGCGATCGTGGTGCAGGGACACTTCTTCGTGCACTCGCTGATCGTCGCGGGACTGGTGACAGTTGTGTGCGGCTTCCGGTCGCGACTGTATGCCGAGCGGTGGTGCGGCTGGGCACTGCTGGCTGCAACGGTGTCCATCCCGACCGGCGTGATGATCAAGTTGGTCTCTTGGGACGCTGATAGCGCCTGGCTGGCGATCGTGCTGTATGTGGGGCTCGCGGTCGTCGCGCTGATCACGGTCGGCGCGACCGACGGTGTCGGCCGTGTGTCACCGGTGACCAAGCGGATCCTGGAGCTGACCGACGGTGCGGCGATTGCCGCGGTGATTCCGTTGCTGCTGTGGATCGCCGGCGTTTACGACAGCATCCGGAACATCCGGTTCTGACGGGTTCGTGCGGCGCGCAGCGCGTGTGACACCGCTGCGCGATTGCGCTGTCGGCGCCCGTACGGTGTCTTGAGTAGTCAATTTTTAGGGAGACCACGATATGTCCGAAAATCACGAGGCCGGCTCGGTGAGTGAGCAGCCACCGGCGGCTGGTGATCTCGAGGAGAAGACCCAGTTCGTCGACCGGTCGGCGTTGCAGCCGACGGCCGCAGCCGCTCCGGAGGCGGGCGACCAGACGCAGGTCGTTCCGCCGACCGTCGCGACCCCACAGTGGCAGCCGCCGCAGCCTCCCGCCGCGCCGAATCCCTATGGCCAGCAGGTGCCGCCCGCTGCTCCGCAGTGGCAGCCGCCGCAGCCCGGCTATCAGCCGCCGGCTCCGCAGCCGCAGTTCGGTCAGCCCGCAGCGCCGGTGCCACCGCAGCCCGAGCAGTCGTGGAATCCGGCGGGTGCGCCCGTGCCGCCGCCCCCGCCGGGGTTCGGCGCGCCGACCTACGGCGCCCCTGGCTTCGGTGCCCCGGGTTTCGGTGCGTCGGTGCCGCCGCCAGGCTTCGGTCCGGGTGGTGCCCAGCCTGGCTTCGGCTCACCCCAGCCGGGTGGATACCCCGGTCCGGGCGGGCAGCAGTTCGGCGGACCGGCGGGTCCGCAGCAAACGCCCGTCGACATGGCGAAGTCGCTGCTCACGAAGGGTGATTCGTTCATCTTCCGGTTGATGACGCGCGGTGTCCGCGGCGAGCTGATCCAACAGCCGTGGTTCCAGAACATGCGGAACAACCCCCAGGGCTCCAACCAGTTCGTCTACCTCGGCTACGGCGGAGCGGTGCTCATCGGGTTGTTCCTGAGCCTGTTCGGCGGGATCGGTTCGCTCATCGCAAGCGTGATCTGGCTCGGATTGGCCTACTGCTTCCTGGCCTTGGGCACGAAGCTGGCTGCGCAGTTCGTGGCCTACGGGATCTGCGGTGTGGGCGCGGTGGCCAGCCTGCTGGGTCTGTTGTTCGGCATCATCGGCCTGGCGGGTGTCAGCAGCAGCCCCTACGTCAGCGGTAGCCTCACGGCAATGCTGATCCTGGCTGTGGTGATCAACGGTGTCATCGCAGTTGTGCTGGGCTACATCGGAATTCAGGTCCACAAGGGTATTCAGAAGATCGCTACCGGTCAGTTCTGACAGCCCGACCGATGAACGGTGCACCCTGAAATCGGGGTGCGCCGTTCGCTGTTCTGAAGCTGCCGGCAGGCCATAGTCTGAACCGAACGTCAGGGGGCACGATGACAGGCGATTTCGGATTGCGGGTGAGAAGCGGAACGGCGCTGCGACGTTCGGTGGCGCTGTGCGCGGTGGCGATGCTGGCCGGCTGCGCGCCGACCGTCACCGGTACCGCGGTGTCGCCGGTCAACGACCCCTTCCATGTCGCCGACCTCCCGGCCAAGGACGGGCCGAGCGGGTTGCGGGACAACGCACCGGCCGCGGTCGGCAAGGTGCAGAACACCAACAACAGCGACGTCGACCGACTGGCGTTGCAGGCGATCAATGACATCGCCGAGTACTGGCAACACGACTTCAGCGCGTCGGGTTTGAAGGGTTCGTTCAAGCCCATCGAGAAGTTCCTGTCGTACGACGCCCGCGATCGGAACAGTCCGGAAGCGTGTGACGAGGACACCGCCGGTCTGGTGAACGCCTTCTACTGCCCGAGCGAGAAGCTGATGGCCTGGGACCGCGGCATCATGGTCCCGACGGGGCGCAAGTACTTCGGTGACGTCTCCGTCGCGGGGCTGATCGGGCATGAATACGGCCACGCGATCCAGTACATGGCGAAACTGGTGACTCGTAGTACACCTGTCATCGTCCGTGAACAGCAGGCCGACTGCTTCGCCGGCGCGTATCTGCACTACGTCGCGGCGGGTGATTCCAAGCGGTTCATGATGAGCACCGGCGACGGCCTCAACCATGTGCTCGCCGGGCTGATCACCGTCCGAGATCCAACGCTGGGACCGCACGACGACGACATGCTCACCGACGGACACGGCACGGCGCTGGACCGCGTGAGCGCGTTCCAGCAGGGCTTCACGGTCGGACCGCAGGCGTGCGCGGCCATCGATCTGAACGACATCAAGCAGCGCCGCAAGGGCCTGCCGATGGAGCTCGAAGATGAGCCGATGGACGACGAGCACCGGTCGGCCGACCTCCCCGTCGACAAGGACACGATCGGCACCCTGGTTGAGTTGCTCGGGGTGATCTACTCGCCGAAGCAGCCGCCGAAGTTGACGTACGGTGCAGCGAAATGTGATATCTCCCAGGGTGATTCACCTGCTTCGTACTGTCCGTCGACGAACACGATCTCCGTGAATCTGCCGGCACTTGCGCAGATCGGCACGCCGGCGGACATGGCCGAGAAGAGTCTCATTCAGGGTGACAACACGGCGTTCTCGATTGTGGTGTCGCGGTACATGATGGCGCTCGAGAGCCAGCGCGGGGTGAAGCTAGACGACCCGACGGCCGCCTTACGCACGGCCTGCTTGACCGCACAGGCCCAGCGTCAGATGGCCAAGCCGCACGACCTGCCCAGTGGGGCCAGCCTGCAGCTGACCGCCGGCGACTTGGACAAGGCCGTCGCCGGGCTGCTCACCAACGGCTACGTCGCCACGGCCGTCGACGGACAGGGTGTTCCGGCCGCGTTCACCCGGATCGCGGCGTTCCGGGCCGGGCTGTCCACCGACGACGAGGGCTGCTACAAGCGCTACCAGTGAGGAGAGTGCATTCGTGAGCTCCGTCCCGCCGCTCATCGTGACGCTCGGCGGCGCAATGTTCACCTTCCCGCCCGGCAAGGAGGTCACCGTCGGTCGTGGCGAGGCCTCGGACGTCAGGATCCCTGACGCCGGCCCCGGCGCCAAGCACGTGGTGTCCCGGTTGCATCTGATCATCCGGGTGGATCCCGGAGTCGGTCAGTGGGTGGCAATCGACAAGTCCCGCAACGGAATCTTCGCCAACCGGACGCGTGTGCCGTCGGCTGTCATCAGTGACGACCTCGTCCTGGCTGTCGGTGCTCCGGACGGACCGCAGTTGCATTTCCGGACCGCCACACAGGTCATCCCGGTCGCCAAGTACCGGCAGCCGCCGCCACAGACGGCGGCCCCGCGTCCTTCGCAGCCGGCTCCTCCATTGCCGCCACGGCCGGTTCAGCGGCAGTCGCCGCCTCCACCGCCGCGCCAGCCCGCCCCCGCGCCACAACGCTCGTCGGGTCCGCCCCCTGGGGCCGTCACCATCGGGCGACACTCGACTGCGACCATCAAGGTCGAAGATTCGCTGGCCTCCCGAATTCACGCCTACCTGGTGCCCGCCCCGACCGGAACGCAGTTGTACGACAACGGTTCGGGCAATGGCACTTTCGTCAACGGGCACCGGGTCGAGGCCGTCACCCTGCGTCCCGGTGACGTCATCACCGTCGGCAACACGGATCTGGTGTTCACCGGCGGTACCGCGGTCCAGTCGCGGCAGGCAGTCGCGACCGGTGGCATCGAGGTACGCCAGGTCGGACTCGCCATCGACGGCCACCAACTGCTCACCAACGTCTCGTTCGACGCCCGGCCCGGCACCCTCACGGCGGTGATCGGACCGTCGGGCGCGGGCAAGTCGACGTTGATCAGGCTGCTCGGCGGTGTCACCAAACCGACGTCCGGGCAGGTCACCTTCGACGGACACGACGTGCACGCGCACTATGCGTCGCTCCGGTCGCGGATCGGCATGGTGCCGCAGGACGACGTTGTACACCGCCAACTGACGGTCAGCCAGGCGCTGAACTATGCCGCCGAACTTCGGTTGCCGCCGGATACGAGCAAGGACGATCGAAGCGCGGTGGTGGAACGGGTGCTCGCCGAGTTGGAACTCACCCAGCACCGCGACAAGCGCGTGGACAAGCTGTCGGGCGGGCAGCGCAAGCGCGCATCGGTGGCGCTCGAACTACTTACCGGCCCTTCGCTTTTGATCCTCGACGAGCCCACTTCCGGTTTGGACCCGGCGCTGGACCGCCAGGTCATGCAGATGTTGCGGCGGCTGGCCGATGCCGGGCGCACGGTGCTGGTGGTGACGCACTCCCTCACTTACCTGAACATGTGTGACCAGGTGCTGCTCCTGGCGCCCGGCGGCAAGACCGTCTACGCGGGACCGCCGCAAGCGGTCGGATCGGCGATGGGAACGCAGGACTGGGCGGACATCTTCGCCTGGGTATCGGCCAATCCCGATGCGGCGCATGCCGTCTTCCTGCAGAACAACCCCGCTGCCAACCAACCGCCGGCACCGCCGGAACCTGCCGGCCCGCTCGGCGCACCGGCGCGCACCAGCACCGGTCGCCAGATGCTTACCGTCGCGCGCCGGCAGTTGCAGCTGATCTTCGCCGATCGGATCTACACCAGCTTCTTGTTGCTGCTGCCGTTCATCCTGGGGGCGATGTCGCTGATTGTGCCGGGGGACACCGGATTCGGGGTGGCGACTGTGGGCCACTCCCCCAACGAGCCGAACCAGTTGCTCATCGTCGCGAATATCGCGGCAGTGTTCATGGGAACCGCACTGACGATCCGTGATCTGGTTGGCGAGCGCACCATCTTCCGCAGGGAGCAGGCGGTCGGGCTGTCGGCCGCCGCGTACCTTTCCGCCAAAATCGTTGTGTACAGCGCGTTCACCGCGATTCAGACTGCGATCGTCGTGGCGATCGTGGTGATCGGCAAGGGCGCGCCCACGCAAGGCGCATTGTTGCTGGGCAGCGCGACCCTGGACTTCTACGTGAGTCTGACTGTGGCAGCAATTGTTTCGGCGATCCTGGGCCTGCTGCTGTCCTCGCTGGCGCGGTCCAGCGAGCAGATCCTGCCGATGCTCGTCGTCGTCATCATGCTGTCGATCGTGTTCTCCGGCGGCATGATCCCCGTGACGGGACGCGTCGGCCTGGACCAGGCGTCGTGGTTCCTGCCAGGGCGATGGGGATTCGCGGCGTCGGCGAGCGTGGTCGACCTGCTCAAGATTGCTCCGCTGATGTCCGTCGACGACCAGCTGTGGCACCACGAATTGCGCTGGTGGGCGCTGGATATCGGTGTCCTGTTGCTGCTGGGCGCGGTTGCCGGTTTCGTGGTGTACCGACGACTTCGGCTGCCGGGCGGCACGAAAGCGGGTCCCCCGAAAGCTGCGATGATCGCGGTCGCCGTAGTGCTTGCGGCAGGATTTGTGGCCGGCATGACCTACCTGACCCGCGACTCCGGAAACCGGCCGACGCAGCCGACGGCACCCGCGGCACCGCCCAAGGCGGCGGTCCCCACCCACCGCATCGATCTGGCGAACCTGCTCCCTGACGGAAAAGCGGTGAGCGCCGTCATGCAGTCGCCGCCGATGGCGAACGCGACCATCGTCACCGCGGAAACTCCACGGGGTGGTACGGCCACTCCCCCGCCGTGTGCCGGTGTCGCGGACGCGGGCAGCTCCGGGACCTTCGCGCCCGGATTCACGGGAATGTCGGGAATGGAACTGCACAATCCGGCGGATCCGAATGTGTGGATGGTGGCGTACACCGTAGGCTACCCGGCACCTCAAGCGGCAGAGCGGATTCCGGCCGCGGCGACGTGGCCCGGCTGCGCGAACACGGCCGTCACGTTCACGGCCGACGGCCAGCCGCCGCGGCAACTGGCGGTCGGTGCGGTCACGTCCGGCGCGGGCACACTCACTGCGGTGTTCACCGAGCCGGGACGCAGTTGTCAGCACGTGCTGACGACCAAGGTTGATGTGGTGATCGACGTATTGGCGTGCAGTTCGGGTGGCGGCGCTCAGGCCACGGACCTGGCCAAGCAGATCGCTGACAAAGTCAGCTGACGGAAGGACCAGATGAACCCCAGGCGTACTGGAATGCTCATCGGAGCGGTGGTCGTCGTGGCGGCGGGTTGTTCGGTCACCGACCGGAAGGTCTCGGGCACGGCCACGACAGCCACGGCTGTCGCTTCTCCGACGACGTCGACGTCAGCTGTCGCCAAACCTGTTGATGATGCCGGCCTGCCGAAGTTGTTGGGCTCTCCCTCTGAGATCAGCGATCTGGTGGGCGTCGCCATGATGTTGACCGTCTCTCTGGATGGCTATCACGGGGTGGCCATTCGTCATTGATCTTGCCGATGTGATCGGTGGCGTGGCCCGCCGGCTTGATCTTGGTCGTGTGCACCATCAGTGTGATGAGGAACTGATGGGTCGCGCGGCACCCCGCTGAAGTCTTGGCGGGCTCGCAGGGTGCCGCGCTGTAGTGCACGGAGGCACCGATGGTGACGGTAGAGGCTGATCTGGTCTGCGTCGAGTCCCGGTTGGCGGCGGGGCTGATCAGATGCCCGGCGTGCTCACAGGGCGTGCTGGGTGGTTGGGGATTCGCCCGCAGTCGCCGCGTGGTGGGTCTGGCCGGTGCGGTTCGGCCACGGCGGGCGCGATGCCGATCGTGTCTGGTGACGCACGTGTTGTTGCCGGTCACGGTGCTGCTGCGCAGAGCGTATGCAGCCGAACAGATTTGGATGGCATTGGCTGCTCGCGCACAGGGGGTTGGGCATCGCCGGATCGCTGCTCGACTCAACGTGCCGGCGACCACGGTGCGGGGCTGGCTGCGCCGGGCCGGCGGCCGACTGGAGGCGATCCGGGCGTGGTTCATTCAGATGGCGGTGCTCATCGGGATCGACGTGACGATCCCCGAGGGCAAGGCTGCGGCTGGGGTGAGGTGGTGGCCGCGGTCGATGCCGCGGCGGTGGCGATCGGGCAGCGGTTCGGGCCGGCCGGGTTGGTGGGCGCGGTGACGCCGGTACAGGTGATGGTCGCGGTCAGCGGCGGCCAACTGCTAGCACCGGGCTGGCCGACGACGCGGCAGACGCCGTTCGCAACACCAGTTGCCCCTGATGCGCCACGTGGGAATCGGTGATCCTCGCGAAGGCACCTGCCCGACAAATGGTTTCGGGTCGGGCCATCGAATGTGTGAGGAGAAACGGTGTCGTTGGAAGAACACAAGCGTCGCGAGCGGGTCCAGGCGATCGGCTTGTTCCGGTATCAGCTGATCTGCCCCGCCCTGGAGGCCGGGTTGTCGACCAAACAGCGTGGCCGACTGGTCCGCGAGATCGCGCAGCGCACCCATGTCGACCCGTTCGGCACCCGGGTGCAGATCGCACGACCGACCCTGGACCGCTGGATCCGGCGTTACCGGGCCGGCGGGTTCGAAGCCCTGGTGCCCGAGCCGCGCCGGCTGGCCACCCGCACCGACGTCGGGGTGCTGGAGCTGGCCGCCTCGTTGAAGCGGGAGAATCCGTCACGCACCACCGCCCAGGTGGCCCGCATCCTGCGCACCGCCACCGGCTGGGCGCCCTCGGAATCGACCCTGCTGCGCCATTTCCATCGCTGCGAGCTGATGGGCCCGCCGCCGGTGGCGCCAGGGAGGTGTTCGGCCGGTTCGAAGCCGCCGACCCCAACGAACTGTGGGTCGGCGACGCTCTGCACGGTCCGCGGGTCGGTGACCGCAAGACCTACCTGTTCGCCTTCCTCGACGACCATTCTCGGTTGGTGGTCGGTCACCGGTTCGGGTTCGCCGAGGACACCGTGCGTCTGGCGGCCGCGCTCAAACCCGCGCTGGCCGCCCGCGGCGTGCCAGCCTCGATTTATGTCGACAATGGTTCGGCGTTCGTCGATGCCTGGCTGCTGCGGGCGTGCGCGAAACTCGGTATCCGACTGGTACATTCGGCGCCCGGGCGCCCGCAGGGACGGGGCAAGATTGAACGGTTCTTCCGCACCGTGCGTGGGCAGTTCCTCGTTGAGGTCACCGACACCACCACCGAGGACCTCGCCGCCGCCGGGGTCGACCACACCGGTGCGCTGTTGGAGCTCAACCGGCTGTTCATGGCCTGGGTCGAGACCGAATACCACCGCCGCACCCATACCGAGACCGGGCAATCCCCACTGGAGCGCTGGGACACCGGCTGGGACCGCCTTGGTCACACTCCGGAGTTGCCGACGGCGGCGGATCTGACCGAGGCGTTCTTGTGGTCGGAATTTCGGGTGGTGACCAAGACCGCCACCGTCTCCCTGCATTCCAACACCTACCAGGTCGACCCGCCCTGGCCGGGCGCCGCGTGGAGCTGGTGTTCTCCCCGTTCGACCTGCAGACCGTCGAGGTCCGCCACCGCGACCAGAGTTTCGGTGCCGCGACACCGCACACCATCAGCCGCCATGCCCACCCGAAAGCCCGACCCGAGACCGTCGAGACCCCGCCGGCAACGACGGGGATCGATTACCTGGCGTTGACCGCTGCCGCCCATCACGAGCAGCTGCGTGAGGATGAACGTATCGGCTATCACGCCCTCTACGGAACCGACTCCGACGGCGACCAGGTCGCCGCTCAGCTCTCGATCACCGACCTCGCTCCCACCGAGGACGAGTTCGAGGACGGGGTGTCGGCGTGAGTATTCAACGGTTGCAATCACATTGGGGCTTCACACGGATGCCGTTCGGGCGGGATCTGGCGCCGTCGATGCTGCACCGCCACCCCGGCCACAGCGAAGCGATCGCCCGCATCGGCTGGTGTGTGGACCAATGCGCCATCGGCGTCATCACCGGCGAAGTCGGCGCTGGCAAAACCGTCGCGATCCGCGCGGCAGCCACCTCCTTGGATCCGGCGCGGCACGTAATCATCTACCTCGCCAACCCCACCATCGGGGTGCGCGGCATGCTCACCCACATCGTGGCCACCCTCGGGCACACCCCGGCGTTTCACACCGCCCGGCTGGCTCCCCAAGCCGCAGACGCCTTGGCCGCCGAGCACGCTGAACGTGGCCGCAACCCCGTGTTAGTCGTCGATGAAGCCCACCTGCTCGACAACCATCAACTCGAAGCGATCCGGCTGCTGACCAACCACGACATGGACAGTGGTTCACCGTTCGCCGTGGTCCTGGTCGGGCAACCCACCCTGCGGCACCGACTGCGTCTGGGTGTTCTGGCCGCGTTGGATCAGCGCATCGCCGTGCGCTACACCCTGCCCGGCATGACAGCGGCCGACACCGCCGACTACATCGGGCATCACACCAAGATCGCCGGCCGCTCCGATGCGCTGTTCGCCGACGACGCGATGACCCTGATCCACAACGCCTCCCGTGGACATCCGCGTGCGGTCAACAATCTCGCCCTGCACGCGCTCACGGCCGCGTTCGCCGCCGGGCACTCCATCGTCGGGGAGAAAGCCGCCCGCATCGCCATCAGCGAAACAGCAACCGACTGAACCCGATCCGCTTCACCACGGCGACGACCACGTCACCGCGACGAGGATCCCGTCACCGAGATCACAAACGCCCCGCTCGCCACAGTCGAGCGGGGCGTTCTCATCAGTGCATCGTCATCAACACCGATGACGCCGACATCGTCATCTTCAACGACGGCCAACACCATGACGCCGGAGGCGATCTTCAGGAAGCCGGATACCAAGCTGAGGGTGGAACCTATTCGGTGCCTCGAAGCTGTCATGCCGGCTCTCGACACTATTGGGTACTACGGCCGAACAGGTTTCGCGGGGCAGCTGCTCCACGGTGATCAACATGCTCAAGTCGTGCAGGTGGTTGCCGCGTTTCCCACAGATGCGGAGGCGGCGGACTTTCGTGACAGGACCGCCCGACACTGGCGGTCATGCCAGAACCAGCAGGCGACGGTCACGGGCGGTCAGGTGCCCCTCACGTATGCGCTGGAGAAAGTTGAATCGGTCGATTCCGTTGCGAGCGTTCCGGTGTCGGGCATGGCCGGCGATGGCACCCGAGTTCCTTGTCAGCACTCATTGGGTGCACGAAGGAACGTGATCATCGATGTGCGGGTGTGTGCTCCGAACGTCGGGAACAAGGGGCGCGACCTGGTGGCGAAGATTGCGGCAGGCCTGTGACTCAGCGGATGACGCTCATCAGCGGAACAAAGTTGGCGTTGAGATACTCAGTAGCCAGGTAACCACCGGGATCGGCAAGTGCTGCAACACTATTAGGGTCATCCACGATGATCATCGATCCGCGGTAGGCGGCCAATTGGTAAGGAAGCCCTGCTGCCCCACCGTTGCCGGCCGCTTTGTCGGTGCGCACGACGACCAGCACTTCGCTGTGAATCAAGAACAATTTCCCAAGGTCTGGCATCGACCGGGTTGAACTACTGTCGCCTGACTTGCGACGCAATTCGGCGTCGTAGTTCAAACCGAGCGAACTGAGATAGTCCGCCGCGTTGGATGGTGTCAGCGTCTGGCTGACGCCGTCGTCCGACACGTGGATCACCTGGACGCTCTTCCCTGCGGCTCGCGGATTCTGATTCTTCAGGTCGGTCTGCTGGGACGACACCTGATCGATGAGGTTGTCGGCGTCCTTGTCGCGGCCGAGAATCTTGCCAACCCATTTGAGCTGGGTCTGCCAGTTCCATGCCCGGCTGGTGTCTTTCGGCTGAGTCACGGTCGGGGCGATAGCAGCGAGGCGCTGGTAGGTCGCGTCGTCGATCTCGCCGGTCGCGATGATGACGTCGGGTTTGGCGGCCTGGATGGCGCTGGTGTCGATGAAACCGACGGTGTCCTTGACCGACGGGTTCCCGGTGATCTTGGACTGCAACCACGAAGGCAGGGACGTGCCTGCGCCGGCGATGGCCACCGGTTGTAGGCCGAGAGACAGCACTGCATCGGCGTCGCCGGGGCCAAGGGCGGCGACAGCTGTTGGTGCCTTGGTGATTTCGGTGCTGCCGTGGGCGTGGGTGAACGACTGCGCGGTGTAAGCCGGGGCACCGGGCTTGCCGATGAGCAGTATCGAGGCGACGACCACGATGACGGTGACCACGGCAGCTGCCGCGGCGCCGATGACCAGTCGACGTTTGCGCGAACTCTTCTGTTGCGGGGCTGGAGAATGGGGTGCCGCCATCTGGCGAGGCATCGGGCCGCGTGGTGGTCCGGGTGGGTAGGGACCGCTGAACTGCCCGCTCGGATATGTCAGCACGCCGCTGGGCGGCGTCGGCTGATGCGGCGGCCATGATTGCGGTCCCGGAGGTGGCAGTTGGCCGGGTGGCTGTGGCGCGGGCCCGGTGTTCGCAATGGCGGCCGTGGCCGCGGCGGCGAATTCGCGCGCGGTCTGGAATCGAGCGTTGGGATCTTTTGCCATCCCCCGGGCGATCACTTCGTTCAGTGCCCACGGCAGGTGGGGCACGCGGTCAGTGACACGCGGTATCTCTCCTGTCACGTGTGCCGCGGCGATCGCGGCTATGCCGCCGGGCAGACCACCGTACGGCGTCCGGCCGGTGAGCAGCACGAAGAAGCTGCAGGCCAGCGAATAGACATCTGCTCGAGAATCGACGTGCTGCCCGCTCAGTGCTTCGGGCGGGGCGTAGGCGATGGACGCCATGACCGAACCATCGGTGGTCAGGTGCGCGGCATCGTCGAATGCACGAGCAATTCCGAAGTCCGCCAGGAAGACCCGTTCGTCATCGCCGGGATCCTCTGGATTGGCCAGCAGGAAATTGGCGGGCTTGACGTCGCGGTGCATGATGCCGCGGCGGTGTGCGTAGTCGAGAGCCTTGGCAACTTCGGTGATGATGCGGGCCGCCCGCGCGGGTGACATTCGCCCGGACCGGACTTCCTGGTCGGCGTCGGTGCCCGCGACGTATTGCATGGCGATCCACAGCTGGCCCGCCTCGGTTTCGCCGCGCGAGTAGACCGCGACGATGTTGGGGTGGTCGAGGGTGGCGGCGACGTTGGCTTCGCGGAGGAAGCGCTCACGGAACTGGCCGTCCCCTTGAATGGAGGTGGTGAGAACCTTCAGGGCATCGCTGCGAGGCAGCTGGGGGTTCTTGGCCTTATAGACCACACCCATGCCGCCGACACCGAGGACGGATTCGATGGTGTAGCCGGCCACGATGTCGCCGGGATTGAAGGTCGAGGTCATTGTCGTCCGATTATTTCGCAGTCAGCAGCAGATATTGGGAGGCCATCCGCTGGGTGGCGTCGAATGGTTGCAACGATGCTGCGGTATAGACCCACCGGTCCAGTGCTGCAGCGCAGGAGTAGACCCGCGCCTTTATCTCGGCGGCGTCGGTTGCCTGGCACTTCGCGGAGGGGAGACCGGCTACGGCGGGGCCCGGTTCGGTGGGATTCTTAGCGTCGGGCTCGGCGAACTTCTGCGCGAGCTGCGTCGCGGCCGCGGCGTCCTTGGCACGGTAGATGTGGGTGCCGCGTACCGAAACGACGTCTACGCCGGCTGCCGTCAGGTCGGTACCCGTTTGCAGTGGGTCGTCACTGAAATGAAGTATGCCGCGCGGCCCCCATAGGCCCTGATTGCCCGTGTGTTCCTTCGTGGGAACCGTCCGGCTGAGCAGGCCTTCAGGATCGGTCTGCATGGTGGCGAACTGTGCTGGATCGGTTGGCTGGAACTTGTCGATGCGCGAAGTCTGCAGGTCCAACGCCTTGGCAACGAACTGTGTTGCGGTGTCGACGTTTACGTCACTCAACGCGTATTGATAGAGCACGTATGGCCCGTGCGGCGTATACGCACTGACCGTGAAACTACGGTCTGCTGTTGTGGACTCATGAGCGAGCGCTTCCGGGTGTCCGGGAATTGGTATCGGTTGATTGGGTGCGGCCCGATCGATGACCGGCGCCTGCTCTGAGAATTGGCGGGCGGCATCGTTGGCCAAGTCAGCAGTTGGGAAGCGCAGCACCAGAATCACCAATTGGTTGTCGTGATCCGCGCCGCGGTTGGTTCCGCGACCGGAACCGAACCCATTGATCAGTTGATGATCTTTCGCGATCTGCTTCATGGGACCGGGTTCGACGCTGTTCAGACGGTCGGCATCGAGAAACAGGCCCGTCACGTTCACCCCGATGCTGATCAGGGTGGGATCCACTTCCCACGGTCCGACGACGAATTCGCCGAGCCGTTCGGCATCGATGAGGCGTCCAGATTCGGCGCCTGGTTTCATCGCGGGCCCGGGCTTGGGTGCCGTCGGATAGTTTCCGGGATTGAGGAGGCTCACGATGGCGTCGCCTGACTTGAATGACGGGTCTTTGGCCGCGTCACCCGTCGTCACCGTTGTGCAGCCCGCCAGCACTGACACTGCGGCAGTCGCTGCGGTCAACCTGGCGATCTTCATGACGCTCCCCATCGTCTCCCCGGACTGCGCAACGCCGAGGCAGTGCGCAGTTACTCTCCGCGAACTGTACGCATTCGAGTGTTTGAGTGCCTCAGTCGCCGTGGCTCGGTGGTCGGAGCGCGTTGAACCGAGGTGGCGCTATTTCGCAGTCAGCAGCAGGTATTGGGATGCCATTCGTTGTGTGGCGTCGAATGGCTGCAACGAGGACGTCGTATACACCCATCGGTCGAACGACGTGACGCAGTCGTAGACGAGCGCCTTCACGTCGGCATAATTGATCGCCCGGCACTTGGCCGAGGGCAGGCCGGGTACGACGGGGCCCGGTTCACTGGGGTTTTTGCCGCCAGGCTGGGCCAACTTCTGAGCCAGCTGCGTCGCAGCCGCGGCGTCCTTGGCTCGATAGAGGTAGGCGCCGCGCACCGAGATGACGTCTACGCCGGCCGCCGTCAACGCCGCTGCGGTTTGGACCGGGTCGTCATCAAAATGAAGCAGGCCACGTGGCCCCCACAAGCCTTGATTTCCCTTGTGTTCCTTGGTGGGCACCGTCCGCGTGAGCAATCCTTCAGGATCGGTCTGCATGGTCGCGAACTGGCTGGGATCAGTTGGCTTGAAGTCATCGATCCTGGGCGCCTGCATATCGAGCGCTTTGAGGGCCAATTGCAGGGAGACGTCGGCGCTTTCCTGTGCCATGCCGCTTTGGATCAAGACATATGGGCCATGCGGCGAAATGATCGAAGTGGCGTACGTCCCGTCCGGCATGGTGGTTTGGAGCATCCGCGACTCCGGGTGCCCAGGTACCGGAATGTTGGGTTTCGTTGAGGGGTCGTGGATGCCCGGGTGCTGGGTGTAGAGATCAGATGCTGCGGCAGCCGCTTCGTCGGGATTTGGAAAGCGCAAAACGGTGTTCTGTAGTTTGCGGAGGTGGTCGGCGTTGGCGTCCGTGTGGCGGCCAGAGCCGAATCCGTAGATCAAGTGATGCTGTTGGGCCAGTTGGTCTAGCTCTGGCGACAGGAGCGATACGACACTGAACAACAAGCCGGTCGAAATGAAGCCGACGTGCAGCAGCTGCGGATCAACCTCCCACGGCCCAACGACGTACTCGCCCATGCGTTCGCCGTCGATGATCCGGCCGCTCTCGGCTCCCGGTTTCATCGCAGGCCCTGGCTTCGGTGCCGTCGGGTAGTTGCCCGGGTTCAGCAGGCTGACAATGGCGTCACCCGGTTTGAACGACGGATCTTTTGTCGCATCGCCGGTCGTCACCGTCGTGCAGCCGGCCAGCAGTGCAACGGCCGCAGTCGCCGCGGCCAGTTTGGCGGTCGTCATCCAGTGACCGCTACGGCTGCGCGGGCGGATTACTGGCCGTGATCTCGGCGACCAGCTCGTTGAGACGGGCCCGGTCGGCGTCAATGGACTCGGTGGCCTTCGCGGTCGCGTTACCCAGGGCCTCGTTGATCCGGGCTTCCACGGTGTCCGCGCCGAGGCGGAGCAGGCCGTCCTCGATGAACAGATCCGTCAGCCAGTGGTGCCCGTTGAGGGTGACCTCGACGGTCTTGGCTTCGTCGGTCGCGGTGAACGACTCGGTGTTCATCTTGGCGAGCTGCTCGTCCATGACCGACTGCAGGCGCTGGGCCTGCTGGAGAACCGCAGCGACCTCGGGATGCATCTCGATCATTTGTTGTCCTTCTTGTCATCGATCTTGGTGCGGCGCCGGTGCCCGATGACGCCGTCCGTGAACGCGCGGTCCTCCTTGTACAGGACCTCGTCGGGAGAAAGATTCGCGTTGCGCTTCTTCTCCTTGCCGCCTTCGCGGCCGCCGGCGCCGTGGCCCATGCCGCCCATGCCGCCGCCCATACCGCCGCCGACAGGGGGACGACCCGCAGCCTGGCTCGCGCCGCCTGCTGCCGCACCGCCGGCTGAACCCAACGCGGGTGCGACGGCCGCCGGCTGCATGGGCTGGCCGCCCAGTCCACCGCCACCGCCGCCGGATCCCCCGCCCGCGCCGCCGCCGGCGGAGGCCGGGCTCACGCTCGGGCCGTCGGGCAGGCTCGGCATCTCGGGCTTGTCGCCGCCCAAGCCGCCGGGCATCCCGCCGCTCGGTGAACCCTGTCCGGATCCGCCTGACGGTGAGCCGCCGCCGGAAGGTGAACCGCCAGAAGGTGATCCGCCGCCCTCGGGCTTCTGGGCACCGGCGCTGGCTGGGCTGACGCTCGGCGATTCCGGCATCGACGGCGCTCCACCGCTCGGCGTCCCACCGCCGCCGCCGGACGGGCTGCCCCCGCCAGGCGCTTGGGGCGTGCCCGTGCCATTGCCGTCTTTCTTCGCCACATCCCCAGGCTTTACGGCGGGCCACGCGGTCGACCCGAAGTTGGGTGGTGGCGGTGTGACGAGAGAACGAATGGTCGCCTGTTGGGCGTACCTGGCCCGCACAGTGTCGGATTCCTGCTGCTTGGTCGCGTGGCCGGTGAAGAAGTCGTATGCCGCCTGACCCACCGTCGCGAGCACGCTGGCGTTCTCGTAGTCCGCCACGTCCTGCATGCTGGGGTGCTCAGGTCGCCTGCCGCCATGGATCGTGGATAGTTCGATGGCCTGGACGGCCAGGTTGTTTGCTGCCGCGGTCATCGCCGTCAACCAGGTCGAATAATCCTTGAGCGCATTTTCTGCGGCTTCGGCGGCGTCGCCTTCCCACTCGACGCCGGACATATTGAACTTGCTGTTCAGTTCGGCCAGTTTCGCTGCCACTGCGGTCATTTTCGCGCCGAACTCGATCATCGAGGCCCCTTGGTCGCCGCCGTTGATCTCCTTGGCGGCCACCTCCCAGTCCATGCCGGGATTACTGGGATGCGATTCGGCTCCGCCAAGCGATTCGAGCATCCAGGGCAAGCTGCCGACCGGGTCAGCGGGGGCCGGAGCCGGCGGCAGGTTGGGGGTGATCGGTGCACCCCCGCCGGCGCCCAGCTTGGTGGCGTCGATGCCGGATTTCCCGGCCGCGTCGGCGGCGTCGTAGGCCGCGGCAGCCGCCCGCAGGCAGGCGGCCAGTCGCCGATTCTGAGCTCGCCCAGCCTTGAGTGCAGCGTCGAGCTGCTGCAGGTTGTTCATGAGGAAACCGGTGGCCTCTTGCGCGATTGCCAACTCACATGGCGCTTTGGGCGCCGGCGGCAAAGTCGGCAGGTCCACGTCGACTTCAGCGGCCTTTGCGTTCAGCGTCTCCGAGGAGACTTTCAGTTTTCCAGCCATCTACTTGCTCCCCCTTACTTCTCCAGCGCCATCTGGAACCGGCTCTCCTCGCGCGGGTTGATCAGCTGGATGGGCAGCTGACGGTGGCGAGGCGTGTCGATAAAGTTGTGGCGCAACAGAATTCGTGAAATACCCGGGTGTGGACCCAGATAGGTGGTGGCGTTGGGCCACACCACCTTCGGAACATTCCCGATCCGGGCGTTGATGAACCCCGCAAATTCCTTGAACTGCGGCGCCAAGGTGACGACGGCGCCCGCAGCCGCCGAGCGGACGACGAACTGCGTGAACACGTGCGCGTCGCCCAGGTTGATCGTGGAGTCCACGTTGTCGAACGGCATGTAGACCGGGTACCGGTCGGCCGTCTCCCCCACCAGCACGCCGGCCGAGCCGATCGGCAGCTCGTAGTGCCGGTCGGTGATCGGGCTCAGCCCCTCGAGCGCGGCGCGCTGCCCACCGAACAGACACGAGAAGCCGCGGGGTGTCGTCGGCGTGGCCAGCGTCGTCAGCAGCACGGTCGCCGTCGGCGCGTGTCCCGGCTTCACCCGGACCCTGGTGATCGTGTGGTCGGCGCGGGCCGACCACCACATGTTGGGGCCGCCGGGTGCCGAGTAGGCCGCGGTAAATGTGCTGCGGCCCTTGATGGTTGACCATGTCTCGCGCTCGAAGCTGATCGCGGTCGCGCGGTCGTACTCCTCGAAGCTGCGGGCGGGGCGGGCGTCGATGCCGTGGCTGGCCAACTGGTCGGCGATGCGGGTGGTGGTCGCCACCAGGTAGCTGGCCAGGCCGGAGATCCCGGTGCCGCGGCGCAGGGCCGACCGGCGGGTCTCGTCGGGGTTGGCGCGCAACACGATCCAGGTCCGCCGATTGGCCGGGGCGGCGTAGGGGCCGACCACCTGCTCGTACAGCGCGACGACGCTCGACGGGGCGGTCTTTCCGACGCGGTAGCCGGCCGAGACGATGTCCGCCTCGAGGTCCGGTCCGTGTGCCGCGAGTAACTGCTCCACCAGTCGGGTGTCGAGGTTGTCGTCGGTGAATGCCTCGCCGTTGACGATCACCGTGGGGGTGAACGAGCGCGGCACCAGTTCGACCACCGAGATCAGGTGGTCACCCAGCCAGCGCACCGCGACGTGGTCGCCGGGCATGACGGTCGCTCCGACGGCCGGCTCCGAGGGCGCCGGTGGGGCAACCTTGTGCCGGCGCCGCCAGGCGAACATCGCGGCGATCCAGCCCGTCAGCCGCCGTCCGCGGATGGCGAGGACCGAGAACAGCGCGATCAGGACACCGAGCGTGATGCCGAGCCACAGCAGGTTGAAATGCATGCACAGCAGCACGACGGCCGGCACCAGCGTGGCCGCCCACAGCAGGTGCCCCGTGGTGAAGCGGAGCCCGAAGTGCCTCATCGGCGCCTCAGCGCACGGCGGGTCACCGCGCCCAGGCCGAGCAGCACGATCAGCGCGGCACCGGCCACGACGACCATGGTGATGGGTCCGCGGTCGGGCGGCGGGATGTACACCGGCGGCGGAATGCTCTTGACCTGGTAGGGCGCCTGCTTGGGGCCGGCGGGAACATCCCAGGTCAGCGCCGCCACCGGGTCGATGACACCGGCGCCGACGTAGTTGTCCACTCCCCCACCGGGATGCCGCGCCGTCGCGGTGATGCGGGTGACGATCTGCGCGGCCGTCAGGTCGGGGAACCGCTGCCGCAGCAGTGCCGCCAGGCCCGAGACGTACGCGGCCGCGAACGACGTGCCGTTGATCGGGATCGGGCCGTCTTGGCCGGTCAGCGCGTTGACGGGATTGCCGTCGTAGCCCAGCGCGGTGTCGCCTTCGGCGGGCGCGGCCGCGCCGACCCAGGGGCCGGACATCGAGAAGTTGCTCGGCTGGCCCTGCGGTCCGATGCCGCCGACGGTCAGCACCAGCGGCGAGTACCAGGCGGGCGAGACGATGGTCTGCACCTGCTTCCAGCCCCGCGGGTCCGACGGCACGGCGGCGTCCGGCGGCGGGTTCTGGCTGCAGTCCTGGCCGGTGTTGCCGGCCGCGACGACCACCACGGCGTTCTTGACGTTGACCGCATACGCGATGGCCGACCCGACGGTGGTCTCGTTGATGGCCCGGGTCACCTTGTAGCAGGCGGCTTCCGAGATGTTGATGACCTGGGCGCCGAGGTTCGCGGCGTGCACGATGGCGCGGGCCAGGCTGCGCAGCGACCCGGCGGTCTGCGTGGTGTTCGGGTCATTGGGGTCACTGCGGGAGTCCTTGGGCTGGAACGCCTCGGAAGTCTGGCGCAGCGACAGGATGCGGGCTTCGGGGGCGACGCCGACGAACGCGTCCGTCGGCGCCGGGCGGCCGGCGATGATCGACGCGGTCAGCGTGCCGTGGGCGTCGCAGTCCGACAGGCCGTTGCCGCCCTTGTCGACGAAATCGCCGCCGGGCTCGGCCGGAACCCGCGGCGAGGCGTTCACACCGGTGTCGATGACGGCGACGGTGACGCCCGCTCCGGTGGCGAACTTCTGCGCCTCGGCGAGGTGCAGATAGTCGGCCGCCCAGGGCTTGTCGGCGAAGTTGGTGTTCGGCAGCACGGTCGGCGCGGAGCAGATCTTGCGCTGCTCCATCGGCTGATCGGGGCCGGTGTCGTCGGGCGGGACGGCGCCGGGGTCGATGGCCGGCGGTTCGATGGCCATCGCGGGCGGTGCGCTGGCGACAGCCAGCAGCAGCGCCGCAGCCAGGGCGGCTAGACGGCGCACGAGCTACCGCCCCCACCATGGGGACGGCCGCTCGTGATGTTCCGAGTCCCCCGTGACATTTTCCCCGCTACGACACCGCCGTGTTCCGCGATGCCCTCCCCGTACGCATCTAGCACGAATTCATACTAGTGGTGCGTAGCGGGGGCTCTGTGCGCTTTCTGTGGCTGCCGGGAGCGACCCCGAGCGACGCGCGTCAGGCGTCGAGGTCCTGCGACACCAGGTCCGCGATGGTCGCCACGGCGGTTTCGTCGTCGGACGCCACCGTCACCTGCGCTCCGTTGCCTGCGCCGAGCGTCATGATCATCAGGGCCGAGCCGGCGTCCACGGGTTCCCCGCCGTCGACCGCCAGGGTGACCTGCGCTCCGGAATTGATGACGGCCTCGGAGATGACGGCTGCCGGACGGGCATGCAGGCCGACGGCGGATCCGACGGTGACGGTCTTGCTGGGCATGGCTTCTCCTTGTGTTGTTGGGTTGGTTCCTTGATCGGGAAGTTTCAGCTGGCGGCGGGCTGCAGGGCCGCGGTCGTGTCGACCGGCGGAAGCGACCTGCCGGCGCTCTTGGCGGCGATGACCGCAACTGCACTGCAGACGGCGCCGACGAGCACTGCCACCACGAACCAGATGAGGTTTCCGATGGCGAAGAAGACGAAGATGCCGCCGTGCGGTGCCTTGGACGTCACGTCGAACGCCATCACCATGGCGCCGGTGACGGCGCCGCCGAACATCATCGACGGGATGACGCGCAGCGGGTCGGCGGCGGCGAACGGGATGGCGCCCTCACTGATGAAGCAGGCGCCGAGAAGCCATGCGGCCCGGCCGTTCTCGCGTTCGGGTTCGGTGAACAGGCGGGGCCGGAGGGCGGAGGCCAACGCCATGGCCAGCGGCGGCACCATGCCGGCCGCCATGACGGCGGCCATGATCCGCAGCGATGCGACGTCGGTGATGTTGAGCCCGGCGGCGGCGAAGGAGTAAGCGGCCTTGTTGACCGGTCCGCCCAGGTCGAAGCACATCATGAGGCCCAGGATGACGCCGAGCAGGATCAGCGAACTGCCGGACATGCTGCCGAGCCAATGGGTCAGACCCGAGGTGACGGCCGCCAGCGGACGGCCCAGCAGCAGGAACATCGACAGGCCGACGATCAGCGAGGCGCCGAGCGGGATCACCACCACCGGCATGAGGCCGCGGAACCACTGGGGCACCTTGAACGACGCGATCCACAGTGCGGCGAAGCCGGCGATGAGGCCGCCGACGATGCCACCGATGAATCCGCCGCCGACGGTGACGGCCACCGCGCCCGCGGTGAAACCCGGTGCGATGCCGGGGCGGTCGGCGATGGCGAAGGAGATGTACCCGGCGAGCGCCGGGACGAGGAAGCCGAAGGCCAGCCCGCCCAGGGTGAACAGCACCGCGCCGAGGTACTGCATCAGGCCGCCCGCGGGCAGGTTGGTCAGCGAGTTGGTGGTCGCGATGATGTGCGCGAGCGAATCCGATTGTCCGGCAGGCTTGTTGGCGATCTCGTAGCCCCCGAACAGGAAGCCCAGCGCGATCAGCAGGCCGCCGGCCGCCACGAACGGGATCATGTAGCTGACGCCCGTCAGCAGGATCTGGCGCAGTCGGGTGCCCCAGCCCAGCCCGCCGCGGTTCTCGGTGGCGGGCGCCGCGGCGTCGCCCTGGACTCGGGCGGCCTGCGGATCCTTCGCCGCCGCAACGGCTTCGGCGATCATGGTGTCGGGTTCGTTGATGGCCCGCTTGACCCCGGAGGCGATGACGGGCTTGCCGACGAAGCGCTGCTTGTCCTTGACCCCGACATCGGTGGCGAAGATGACGGCGTCGGCGGCGGCGATGGTCTCGGCCGACAACGGGGTGGAGCCGGACGAGCCCTGGGTTTCGACGGTGAAATGCACACCGGCGCGGTCGGCGGCCAGTTTCAGGGCGTCGGCGGCCATGTATGTGTGGGCAATTCCGGTGGGGCACGCCGTGATCGCGATGATCGAGGCCTTGGGTGCGGGCTCGGCGGCGGGAGCGACCGGAGCCGGCGTCGCGGATGCGGCCGTGGCTGCCGGTACCGGGCTGACCACACCCTCGACGAGTGCGACCACTTCATCGGCGGTGCCCGCGGCACGCAGCTGTTCGACGAAATCCTTGCGGACCAGGGCCCGGGCCAGGCTCGACAGCAGCTTCATGTGCTCGGCGCCGCCGGATTCCGGTGCGGCGATGAGGAACGCGAGGTCGGCGGGACCGTCGGGGGCGCCGAACGGGACCGCGGGCGCCAGGCGGGCGAAGCCGATGGTCGGTTCGTCGACATGGGGCGATCGGCAGTGCGGGATCGCGATGCCGCCGGGAAGCCCGGTGGCCGACTGGGATTCACGCGCCAGGGCGGCCTCGACGAGTCCGTCTCCGTTGGTGGCACGGCCCGTTTCGGCCATCCGGGCGGCCAGTAGTTCGATCACATTCTGCTTGTCGGGACCGGCGTCGACGTCGAGTGCGACGAGTTCCGAGGTGATGATCGGCATGGGTGTTCCTTTTGGATCAGACGGATCAGAGGTGGGCGGAGGCGGACGTGACAGCCTGTACCCGAACGGCTTTCACGTCGATCTGGTCTGGGCTGGGCAGTGCTGAGCCCGGCAGGGACGCAGCGGCGCTGCCGTAGGCGACGGCGGTCTGGAGCCGCTGCTCCGGCGCGGCGCCGGCGATGGTGGCGGCGAGGTATCCCGCCAGTGACGCGTCACCGGCGCCGACGGTGCTGCGCGGCACGATCGACGGGGCCGTGGCCGCCCACGTCCCGTCCCGGTCGACCAGGACGGCGCCCGCGCCGCCGAGCGTGACGAGCACCGTGCCGGCCCCGCGGTCGACGAGCTGACGGGCCGCGGCTACGACGGGCAGCGGATCACCTTGCGCGGCAGCGTCTTCCAGTTCCTGCGCGGAACGGCCGGTCAGCCAGGCCAGTTCCTCGGAGTTGGGCTTGATGAGGTCAGGGGCGGCGGTGGCGAAGGCTTCGGCCAGGGCGGTGAGCGGTCGCTCGGAGGTGTCCACCGCGACGCGGCACGGCAGTGCCGCCAGCCGGGCTGCGACGTCGGCGTACCAGTCGTCGGGAACCCCGGGCGGCAGCGATCCGGACAGCACCACCCAGGAGGCTTCCGCGGCGCGGTCGCAGACGACCGCGGTCAGGGCTGCCAGCGCGGCGGCGTCCAGATGTGCCCCTGGTTCGTTGAGTTTGGTTGTGGTGCCATCTTTTTCGGTGATGGTCAGGTTGCTGCGGACGACGCCCGGGATGGCGATGTTGTGGAACGGCACGCCGCGGGCCGTCAGCCCCGCCAGGATCGGATCGTGGTCGGCGGCCGGCAGCAGTGCGACGGTGTCCACACCGTTCTGGGTCAGCGCGCGAGATACGTTGACGCCCTTGCCTCCCGGCTCGGTGGAGACGGGCGTGAGGCGGTGTACCGCTCCCCTGGTCAGCGGCTCGTCGAGCGACAGGGTGCGGTCGAGGCTCGGGTTCAGGGTGACGGTGACGATCATGCGCCGGCCTCCGCGCAGATGACGTCGACGCCGGCGTCGATGAGTTGTTGACGCTCGTGGGCGCGGATCTCGGTGTCGGTGACGACGGTTCGCACCGCCGACAGTGGCGCGAAACTGACCAGGTCTTCCCGGCCGAACTTGCTCGAATCCGCCGTCACGACAACGTGGTTGGCGCAGTGGACCATGGCGCGCTTGATGGCGGCCTCGTCGCTGTCCGGGGTGGAGAAGCCGTGCCGGACGCTGATGCCGTTGGTGCCGAGGAAGGCGACGTCGACGCGCAGGGAGTCGAGTGTGCGCAGGGCCTGCTCCCCCACCACGGCCTGGGTGATGCTGCGGACGCGGCCGCCCAGCAACTGCAGGGACGCCGTCGGGTTGGACGTCAGCTTCGCGGCCGCCGGGATGGAGTTCGTGATGACGACGAGGTCGCGGTCGGTGGGGATGAGGTCGGCGATGCGCGCGGTGGTGGTGCCGGCGTCGATCAGCACCGTTCCGCCGGTGGCGGGAAGCAGGGCGACGGCTGCCGCCGCGATGGCGGCCTTCTGCTGGGTCTGGGTGGAGTCCCGCTGGACGACACCCTGCTCGACGAGGTGCAGGGTGCGGGCGGGTACCGCTCCCCCGTGCACCCGCCGGATGACGCCGGCCTTGTCGAGGACGTCGAGGTCCCGGCGCACTGTTTCGGTGGTGACGTCGTAGGTCTCGGCGAGTTCGTTGACGGAGGCGCGACCGTCGGCGAGGACTCGCGCGGCGATGGCTTGCTGCCGTTCTTCCGCGTACATGACCCTCCAGTGGTGTGGGAACGCATCCGATTCGATCTTTGTATTGTTTGTTTTACGCTTGGATGTGTTGACTTGTCAACGGTTCGGAGTAATCTACATCACATGAGCCAGACATCTGTGAGCCCGTCGCCTTTGGTGGTCGACGTGGAGACCGATCGTTCGCCCAGCGGTGCACCTGTGGTGCTGCACGGGGTTCCCGCCGTCGGCGGAGTGCGGTACGCGCCGGTGCTGTGGCCCGGGGCGCGACCGAAGCCGGACGCCGACGGCACCGCCGCTGAACTGGGAGAGCCGGAGCGGCCGGGGGAGCGGGAGCGCTTCGCGGCAGCCTCGGTGACGGTCGCGGACCGGCTTCGCAGCCGCGCCGCGCGAGCCACCGGAGCCGCTGCCGAGGTACTGGCCACCACCGCGACCCTTGCGCAGGACCGCGCTTGGGCGTCGGCGACGGACAAGCGCATCGCCGACGGCATGACCGCAGTGCGTGCGGTCGTCGCGACGGCGGACCAGTTCGTCGAGATGTTCACGCGCATGGGCGGACTCATGGCCGAACGCGTCGCGGACCTCAGGGATATCCGGGACCGGGTGATCGCCGAACTGCGCGGGCTGCCCGAGCCCGGCGTGCCGGTGCCGGACGTGCCTTCGGTGCTGTGCGCCGAGGACCTGGCGCCCGCCGACACCGCCGGGCTGGACCCGAATCTGGTGGTGGCGTTGGTGACCAGCCTGGGCGGGCCGACCAGCCACACCGCGATCATCGCCCGGCAACTGGGCATTCCGTGTGTCGTGGCGGTCGCCGGACTCGAGCAGGTGCAGTCCGGAACGATGGTGCTGGTGGACGGCACCAACGGCACCGTGGAGATCGAGCCCGACGCGACGTCGGCCGCCACTGCCGTGGCCCGTGCGCGCCGTGAGGCCGACCTCGCCGACAGCTGGCGAGGCCCCGGTGCCACCGCTGACGGACATCGGGTCGCGGTGCTCGCCAACGTGCAGGACGGTGCCGCAGCGCACGCGGCGGCCGAGACCCCGGCGGAGGGCATCGGTCTGTTCCGGACCGAATTGTGCTTCCTGAACCGGGATCTCGAACCGACCGTCGACGAGCAGGCGCAGATCTACGGCGACGTGCTGGCCGCGTTCCCCGATCGCAAAGTGGTGGTGCGGACGCTCGACGCGGGTTCGGACAAGCCACTGCGCTTCGCCGGGCATGCCGATGAGGCGAATCCGGCGCTCGGCGTCCGCGGCATCCGCATCGCCCAGGGCAATCCGGAGTTGCTGACCCGCCAACTCGAGGCCATCGCGGCTGCGGCAACCGCGACCGGCCAGCGTCCGTGGGTGATGGCGCCGATGATCGCGACGCCCGCGGAAGCCAAAGCCTTTGCGGCACAGGTGCGGTCCTTCGGCCTGACGCCCGGCGTGATGATCGAGGTGCCCGCCGCGGCGTTGTCGGCAGATCGGATTCTGCGGCACGTCGACTTCTTGTCGATCGGTACCAACGATCTGACGCAGTACACGATGGCCGCGGACCGGATGTCGGCCGATCTGGCCACGCTGAGCGATCCATGGCAGCCGGCGGTGCTGGCTCTGGTGGGCACGGCCGCCAAGGCGGGTGCCGAACAGGGCAAGCCGGTCGGGGTGTGCGGGGAGGCTGCGGCCGATCCGGCGCTGGCGTGCGTGCTGGTCGGATTGGGCGTGACGTCGCTGTCGACGGCAGCAGCCGCGGTGCGTGCGGTCGGCGCCGCCCTGTCCGGGGTGACGCTCGAGCAGTGCCGGGCAGCCGCCGACGCGGCGTTGGCCGCTGAGTCGTCTGCGGACGCCCGCAGCGCGGCGCTGGCCGCGCTGTCGACCCCCTGACCGGCGGATTTCGGGTGCAGTAGCATCTGGAATTAATCGGACCGCAGTCCGGTTATAGGTGACATGCCTGCTATCACTGCTGACACGATCAGCTTGCCGCGTATTGCTTCCGCTGCGCCGAGCGACACAGAACGCCCGGTGCGGTCCATCACCACCGGCCCCCGTGGCTATGAGGGCGAGGGTTTCCCGGTGGTCCGAGCCTTCGCCGGGGTCAGCCCGGCCGACCTCGACCCGTTCGTCCACCTGGACCAGATGGGTGAGGTCGAGTACGAACCCGGTGAACCGAAGGGCACCGACTGGCACCCGCACCGCGGGTTCGAGACCGTGACCTACATGATCGACGGCCGCTTCGCGCACCAGGATTCCCATGGTGGCGGCGGCCTGATCACCGACGGCGCCACGCAGTGGATGACCGCTGGGTCGGGCATCCTGCACATCGAGACGCCGCCGGCCGAATTGGTCGAGAGCGGTGGCCTGTTCCACGGCCTGCAGCTGTGGGTGAACCTGCCCAAGAAGGACAAGTTCGCCGCCCCCAGGTACCAGGCCATCGAGGGCACCGATGTGACGCTGCTGTCGTCGGACGACGGTGGCGCGCTCGTGCGCGTCATCGCCGGCGAGATCGGCGACGCCAAGGGCCCGGGTGGCACGCACACGCCGATCACCATGGCGCACGCGACAATTGCGCCCGGAGCGCGACTCGATCTGCCGTGGAACCGCAAGTTCAACGCGCTCGTCTACATCCTGTCCGGACGTGGCACCGTCGGACCCGTCGGCCACCCCATCCACCAGGGTCAGCTCGCGGTGCTGGGGCCGGGGGACCGGATCACCGTCGCTGCCGACGAAGGTCAGGACTCGAACCGGCCCGCGCTCGAGGTGCTGTTGCTCGGCGGCCAGCCCATCCGGGAACCGGTCTTCCACTACGGCCCGTTCGTGATGAACTCCAAGTCGGAGCTCATCGAGGCGTTCGAGGACTTCCAGTCCGGCAAGTTCGGCAACATCCCGCCGAACGCGTTGCAGCCGCACCGGCCCGGGCACTGATCACGCGGGCGCTGCATCCGGATAGAGCAGTTCCAGCTCGCCGAGGCTGGCGGCGACGGTCACCAGAGGCAGCGCGGCCTCGACCGACAGGTTTCCGCCGCCGGTCTCGGCACGCAGGGCGAGCACGAAGTCGTCACTGATGGGTGTGCGCCCTGCGGCGCCGGGGTCTTCTGTGCCCGCGATCCGGGCGCAGATCGAGGCGGTGTGCGCTTCGAGGACATCGCGGGCAGCGCGGTACGGGGCAAGTGGCGGCGGCACGACATCAGCGATGAGGTCGGCCGCCGCCCGCAACCGGACCGTCTGATTGGCGGCCCGGACCACCGGTGCCCGCAGTTCCGTGGCCCCGCTGCTCTCCGAAAGGAAGTGGCGCACCGCATCATCCACGGTCCGCGAGGCCGTCAGGGCGTCGAAGCTCAGCGCGTGCACCCGGTCGGTGGCGGCTTCGGAGGCACCGCGTGTCACCCGCCGCACGGCCGCGGTCAGATACCGTGTGCCGGCGCTGCGGGCCGCCTCCAGCGTGCGCTGGACGACCGCAGCGGATCCGCGCGGCCACAGCAGCAGCGACACCACCACACCCACGGCGGCGCCGACCAAGACATTCTCGAGCCTGATCAGCCCGACGCGCCAACCGGCCGGGCTGATGAGGTTGTAGATGGTGAGCACCAGCATCGTGAACATCGCCTGGCCCGCGACGAACGAAAACACATCGGGCACATAGGCAGAACCGAACGCCACGATCGGAAGGACGAACCACAGCAGCACGGGGTTCGCGCCGATCAGATGGATCACCACCGTGCCGAGGAGGAATCCGATCGCGGTGCCACCCACGGCGCGCAACACGCGGGTCCCGGTGGTCAAAGCGCTGCTGCGCAGCACCGACAGCGATGCCATGGCGATCCAGAATCCGTGCTGCAGCGGAAACAGATGCACGACGGCTACGGCTACAGCCAGTCCGATTCCAGTGCGAAGACTGTTCTGTACCACCACCGCTCGCGTGGCCACGAAACCCGACGGGATGGCCGACACGGCCTGGGATTCGGACAGCACCCGGTCGAGGTTCCCGTGCGCAGGCAGCCGCCGACCCAGCACGCGGGCCCATACCGGCCGGGCGTCGGCGTCGGCCGCCAGTCCGATGACGCGGCCCGTGGCCCCGATACAGGCCGAGAAGGTGCGCAGCCGCAACAGTTTCCGGCCCGTCGCGACGGCCAGCAGATCGTCGTGCTCGGCCCGGATCTGCTCGATGTCTTCGCGGTAACGCCCGCGGGTCGCGGCCCGATGCGCGGTCAGGGCGTCGGCCAGGTCGGCGCGGTAGCGATCGCGGCCCGCGGCGCGCGGCGTGCTGAGCACCTGGGCACAGTCGTTCAGCACCCGGATCGCCGGCCCACGCGTCTCCGCGAGCAGGGAGCCGGTGGCGTCCGTGGCGCGGTCACACAGCCAGCGCAGGTCGTCGACGACCCGCACCAGGGCGCGGCTGCCGGCGGTCAGTCCGACGGGCCGGAAGTCGGCGCCGAGGAAGTTGTCGGCCAGGGCCTCCATTGCGTCGGAGAGTTCCTGCGCGGTGGCGGACCCTTCCAGCCGGGCCGCCAGCAGGCGGCACACCTGCGCGGCGTGCTTGCGCAGGTCGTCGTGGTGGGTGGGCGGCAACAGGAACAGTGCGGCCGGGACGGCGATCGCCCAGGCGACGGCCCAGCCGAGCAGTCGATCAGGGACCGGCCCCGCCGGCGTGCACACCGGCAGCACGAACGTCATGAGGGTGGAGCGCTGCCCGGCGGCGATGATCTCGCTGAGAACGCCGGAAAAAGTCACCAGAAATCCGACGGCGAACATCGCCGGCACCGCCAGCCACGGATGTGGGGACAGCAACGTGCCCAGGGTGATCAGGACCGTGCCGTTCAAGCCGAGCCCGGCGTAGGCCAGCGCCCGCGCCGGGCGGTTCCCGGGGAAATCCACCACCACCAGCAGCGCGACCGCGCCGAAGATGGCGAACATGGTCGTCTGCGACCTGCTCCCGACGGCGGTGCCGGCGGCCAGTCCGGCGATCGCGACGACCGGGAGCACCACACCGGCACGGGTCGCTCGCCGGAGGGCGTCGTACTCCGGATCCTTGTCGCGCAGCCGGGTGACAAGCCGCTGCCGGCGCAACGTCGGCGACTCTCGCGACACCACGCCCGTCATGGCGCCCAACATTAATTTGGCTGACGCCGCCATGCGTCGGCAACAACACGCCTGTGGTCCCGGTCTCCCGCGGCCGCCGGCCGCCCCGGGGTCGTTCCTGGCCCGGCTACCGATCGGGACCGGGCGGGGGCCGGGAACCGCGCGCCGCACAGCAATCGGTTGTTGACAGAACTGCAAGTTTGCTGGAAGAGGCGATTTTGACGAGCGTGCGTCGCATACGAGCAGGGTCGGGCCGAGATCTATGGCACAATTTGACGATGCCGTACATCGCCACCCGAGGCCCGGGTCGCCCTCCCGCGGCGAAGGCGGCCGAAACTCGTGAGCGCATCCTGCGCGCCGCACGCGAGGTTTTCAGTGAACTTGGTTATGACGCAGCAACATTCCAAGCCATTGCGATCCGCGCAGATCTCACGCGCCCAGCGATCAATCACTACTTCGCGAACAAGCGCGTGCTCTATGGCGAGGTCCTCGATCAGACCAATGCCATGGTCGTCGCTGCGGGTCGTCGCCGGGCCGAGGAGGAGACCACCTTCATCCGGCGCATCTCATCGTTTTTCGTCGCCGCCATCCAGGCCGACTCCGAGGACCGGTCCGCCGCGGCGTTCCTTGTGACCTCGATCCTCGAGGCACAGCGGCATCCCGAATTGCGCCAGGAGGAGCACGACGCGCTCGTGGCCTCCCGCGACTTCGTGACCTGGGCCGTCACCGACGCCATCGAACGTGGTGAGCTGGCCGTCGACACCGACGTCTCCACCGTGGTGGAGATGCTCATCGCCGTGATGTGGGGCATGGGTTTCTACGCCGGGTATGTGGGCAGCCACCAGGAGTTGACCGCCGTCATCGAGCGGCTCGAACTCTTGCTGGCCAACAAGCTGTGGCAGGTCACCGAATAGACCGGCCTCAGCTGGTACATCTGATACATGGGTAGCGAACGCTCCGACGACGACACCTGGGATATCGCTAGCAGTGTGGGCGCGACGGCGGTGATGGTGGCTGCCGCCCGTGCCGGGGAAACCGAACGCGATGACGCGCTGATCCGCGATCCGTTCGCGAAAATCCTGGTGGCCGGCGCCGGAACAGGTGTGTGGGAGACGATCCTCGACGCCGACTTCAACAACCGGATGGCCGGCGCCGACCCCGAGGTGGCCGCGGTCCTCGAGCACATGGGCAACTACCAGGCGGTGCGTACGCATTTCTTCGACGCCTACTTCGCCGACGCCGCCGCGGCCGGCATCCGCCAGGTGGTGATCCTGGCGTCCGGGCTGGATTCGCGCGCCTACCGATTGGACTGGCCGGCCGGGACGACGGTCTTCGAGATCGATCAGCCGAAGGTGCTCGAGTACAAGGACGAGACCCTCAGGGCGCACGGCGCTACGCCGGCGGCAGCACTGCATCAGCTGCCGATCGACCTGCGCAATGACTGGCCGAAAGCGTTGCGGGAAGCGGGATTCGACGACTCGACACCGGCCGCGTGGCTGGCGGAAGGGCTACTGATGTACCTGCCCGCCGAGGCGCAGGACCGCCTCTTCGAGAACATCACGGCGCTGAGCGCGCCGGGTAGCCGCATCTCGGTCGAGACGGTCGGCGAGCACGCCGCAGAACGCCGCCAGCGGATGCGGGACCGGTTCGACAAGCTCGCCGGGCAGTTCGGCATGGGTCAGGTCATGAACGTGCAGGATTTGATGTACGAAGACCCCGACCGCGCCGATGTGGCTGAGTGGCTGGATTCGCATGGCTGGACGTCGACGTCGGTCACCTCGCAGGAGGAGATGCGCCGGCTGAATCGTTGGGTGCAGGTCGATACCACCGATGACAAGGCGTTTTCCACCTTCGTGACCGCGCACAAGGGCTGATCCCGAGGACTTGACCCTTCAAACCAACCGGCTGGTTGGTTAGGATTCCGGTGTTGCCTGGCTCACGTAAGGACGTATGTCATGACCCTTGATTCAGCTGTATCTGTCGGCCACACAGCTGCTGACATCCCGGCGGTTGTCGCCGGACTCCGCAAGACCTACGCGACCGGGCGCACCCGTGACCTGCAGTGGCGCAAGCGCCAGCTACTGGCGCTGGCCCAGGCGATGGAGGAGAACGAAACGGCCATCGCCAAGGCGCTGGAGGCCGATCTCGGCCGCAAGCCCTTCGAGGCGTGGCTCGCCGACAGCGTGGGCACCATCGCCGAGGCCAAGGACGCCGCCAAGAACCTGAACAAGTGGGCGAAACGTCGCTACCGGCTGTTGGAGCGCTCGCAGCTGCCCGGCCGTGGCTGGGTGGAATACGAGCCCTACGGCACGGTGCTGATCATCGGCGCCTGGAACTTCCCGTTCTACCTCACGCTGGGCCCGCTGGTCGGTGCCATCGCCGCGGGAAACACGGTGGTGCTCAAGCCGTCTGAGTTCGCCCCGGCCTCGTCGCGGCTGATGGTCGAGCTGGTCGAGAAGTACCTGGACACCTCGGCCGTCGCCGTAATCGAGGGCGACGGCATGGTCAGCCAGGAGCTGATCGCGCAGGGTCTGGACCGGATCATGTTCACCGGTGGCACCGAGATCGGCAAGAAGATCATGGCGGCCGCGGCGGAGCACCTGACGCCGGTCACGCTGGAACTCGGCGGCAAGAGCCCGGTGATCGTCGCGGCCGACGCCGACATCGACGTCGCCGCCAAGCGCATCGCCTTCGCCAAGGTCGTCAACTCCGGCCAGATCTGCGTCGCGCCGGACTATGTGGTGGCCGAGAAGCCCATCCGCGACGAGTTGGTCGCCAAGATCCGGGACGCTGTCGTGGCGTTCACCGCCGACGACGCCGACGGCCTGCCGATCGTCAGCGAGCGGCAGTTCAACCGGCTCAGCAGCTACCTCGGCACCGGCGGGGACGTCGTCACCGGCGGCGGCACGAACCCGGCCCGGCTCACCATGCAGCCGACCGTCGTGGTGGATCCGCCACTCGACGCACCGGTCATGACCGAGGAGATCTTCGGGCCCATCCTGCCGGTGATCACGGTCGACTCGCTCGACGACGCCATCGCGTTCGTCAACGCCCGGCCCAAGCCACTGGCCGCGTACCTGTTCACCAAGGCGAAGGCCGTCCGCGAGCGGTTCATCCGCGAGGTCCCGGCCGGCGGCATGCTGATCAACCACCTGATCTTCCAGGTCTCGACCGCGCGGCTGCCGTTCGGCGGCGTCGGGCCGTCCGGCATGGGCGCCTACCACGGTCGCTACGGCTTCCTGGAATTCAGCCACGCGAAGTCGGTGATGACCAAGCCGACCCGCCCCGACCTGGGCAAGCTCATCTACCCGCCCTACACCGACAAGGCGTGGAAGATCGCGCGCAAGTTCTTCTAGACCCGACCCGACGACGCGGCGGCCGATCGGTCGCCGTATACACAAGGGGTGGCCCACTGCGGTGAGCCGTCTCATTGCCCTTCCATGAGAGGAAACCCATGCCCGGAGTGCAGGATCGCGTCATCGTCGTCACCGGAGCCGGTGGCGGCCTGGGTCGTGAATACGCGCTGACGCTGGCCCGCGAAGGCGCCTGCGTCGTGGTCAACGACCTCGGCGGCGCCCGCGACGGCACCGGCGCCGGCCACAACATGGCCGACACGGTCGTCGAGGAGATCAAGGCCGCGGGCGGCCGCGCCGTCGCCAACTACGACAGCGTCGCCGAGCCCGAGGGGGGCGAGAACATCGTCAAGACCGCGATCGACGCGTTCGGCAAGATCGACGGTGTGGTGTCCAACGCGGGCATCCTGCGTGACGGCACCTTCCACAAGATGACCGCCGAGCAGTGGGACATCGTGCTCAAGGTGCACCTGTACGGCGGGTACAACGTGATCCGCGCCGCGTGGCCGCATTTCCGCGAGCAGAGCTTCGGCCGCGTTGTCGTCGCCACCTCGACCAGCGGTCTGTTCGGCAACTTCGGCCAGGCGAACTACGGCGCGGCCAAGCTGGGTCTGGTCGGCTTGATCAACACGCTTGCCCAGGAAGGCGCCAAGTACAACATCAAGCTGAATGCCATCGCGCCGATCGCCGCGACCCGCATGACGCAGGACATCGTGCCGCCGGAGGTGTTCGAGAAACTGTCGCCGGAGTATGTGGCGCCGGTGGTGGCTTACCTGATGACCGAGGAACTGCCCGACACCGATTCGATCTTCATCGTCGGCGGCGGCAAGGTGCAGCGCACCGCGCTGTTCCAGAACGAGGGCATCACCTTCGGTGATGTGCCTTCGGTCGATGACGTCGCCGCCAAGTGGGGCGAGATCACCGATCTGTCCGCTGCCAAGGCCGCCAGCTTCTCGCTCGGCTGATAGGTGAAAGCGCTTGTCGCGCAGTCGCTGACGGGCCCATCGGGCCTGGCCTACACCGACGTCGATGCCGCCGCAGACCCCTCGGGCAATGCGGTCGTCATCGATGTCGGTGCAGCCGGCGTCTGCTTTCCCGACCTGCTGCTGATCCGCGGCGAGTACCAGCTCAAGCTGCCGCCCGGGTTCACCCCGGGTATGGAGGTCGCGGGTACCGTCCGGTCGGCGCCCGAGAGCTCGGGTTTCGTTGCCGGTCAGCGGGTTTCGGCGTTCACCATGATGGGCGGCTACGCCGAACGTGCGCTGGCGCTGCCGGATTCGGTGATCCCGACACCCGATGGCCTGGACGACGCCGCGGCGGTCTGCCTGCTGGGCAACTACTACACCATGTACTTCGCGCTGGCCCGCCGCGGCCGGCTGCTGGCGGGGGAGACGGTGCTGGTGCTCGGCTCGGCGGGCGGTGTCGGGGTCGCGGCCATCCAGGTCGCAAAGGCCATGGGCGCCAAGGTGGTTGCCATGGTGCACCGTGCCGAGGCGCTGGACTTCGTCGCGTCCGTCGGTGCCGACGTGGTGCTGCCGCTGACAGACGGCTGGCGCGATACCGCGCTGGCGGCGACCGATGGTCGGGGAGTGGACCTGGTGGTCGACCCGGTCGGCGGTGACGCGTTCGACGACGCGATCCGGGTGCTTGCCCCCGAGGGCCGGCTGCTGGTGCTGGGTTTCGCTGCGGGCCAAGGCATCCCGTCGGTGAAGGTGAACCGTCTGCTGCTGCGCAACGTCAGCGTGGTGGGTGTCGGGTACGGCGAGTTCATCCGCCAGGTATCCGGTGCGGCCGCCGAGGTGGGTGCGGGCCTGGCGAAGCTGGTGCAAGCCGGCTTGCGGCCACCGGAGCCGATGCGCTTCGCGTTGTCCGACGGTGCCGCCGCGCTGCAGGCGTTGGCAGACGGGAAGATTCACGGCAAGGCTGTGCTGGAGCCGTAATTGAACACCTTGGGAACAGTGCTGGTGGCGCTGGTCATCGCGATCGGCCTCGTCGGCATCGTGGTACCGGTACTGCCCGGTGGCTTGCTCGTGTTCCTGGCGATCGCGGTGTGGGCGGTGGCCGTCCACACCGCGACGACCTGGGTCGTGCTCGCCGTCGCGGCGGCACTGTTCCTCGCGGGCGAGGTCATCAAATATCTCTGGCCGATGCGCCGGATGCGCCGGGCCGACGTGTCCACCCGCAGTCTCGTCGTCGGTGGAATCCTCGGTGTCATCGGGTTTTTCGTGATCCCGGTACTGGGCCTGGCCCTGGGCTTCGTGTTGGGCGTCTATCTGTCCGAGTACTCGGCGCTGCGGGACACGAGCCGGGCCTGGACGTCGACCAAACACGCCATCAAGGGCGTCGCCCTGGCCATGGGGGTGGAGTTGACGGCCGCACTGCTGGCGACCGTCGCGTGGGTGACGGGATTGGTGGTCGGCAGTTGACCGCGGCGAAACGGACTCTCGACGCATCATCCGGCGAACTGCTTCTGCACACCGGCGTCACCGGCAGCGCAGCCCGGATGGGACACCGGTTGACCATCGCGATGCGATCATGGCTCGCGACCTTGGACGTCGACGGAGACGAACCCGTCGCCGTCGAGGTGACCGTCGACCTGGACTCGCTGGACGTGCTGGCGGGCGAGGGCGGCATGACACCGTTGTCCGGCGCAGAAAAGACACTGGTCCGAAACAATGCGCTGAAGTCATTGCAGGCCAAGCGGTTTCCGCAGGCGATATTCCGTTCCTCGTCGATCGAACGGGGCGAAGACTCGTGGCGGCTTGCCGGGACGCTGGACCTCACCGGTCAGAGCCGTGAGCAGACCGTCGTCGTCCACGTGGTGGGGGACGACGCCGACCTGCGGATCACCGGTGAGGCGCTGGTACGCCATAGCGACCATCGGATCAAGCAGTTCTCGATGCTGATGGGCGCGATGAAAGTCGCTGACGAAGTCCGGGTGACACTCACCGCGCAACTGGGGACCGGACCTAGCCCCTGAGCACGGTCTGCAACCGAGTGACCTGCTCCTCGGTGACACCAAGGGCGGCAAGGTAATTCGGCAGCGAGCCGTACTCGGCGCCGACGACCTCCAAAGCCGCGTCCAGGTACTCCTCGCGGACGCCGAGCACCTCTTCGGTGAGCCGGGCCTCGGCGAACGTGACGACCTCGGCCGTCTCGCCGGCCCGGGTCCGGAGGGTCTCGAGGATGCCCTCGCGCAGCTGCGGCACGGCGTCGTTGCTCCGCAGGAAATCGGTGAGGATCGCGTCGCGATCGATGCCCACGGCACCCAACACCGTCGCTACCGTGAAGCCGGTGCGGTCCTTGCCGGCGAAGCAGTGTGCGATCACCGGCCGCGAGTCGGCGAGCATCGAAATGACCTGGCGTATCGCAAGATGCGCACCGGGCAGAGTGGGGAAGCGGCGGTACTCCTCGACCATGAAGCGGCCGGCGGCGACTGCGACGTCCTCGTCGTCGGGCTTCGCGGTCATCATCTTCTCGAAGGCGTTCTCGTGCGGCGCCTCGGCGGTATCGGTCCCAGCCGCGGCCAGCTCGTGGAACGGCAGCAGGTGGATCGCCACACCGTCGGGCACCTGGCCGGGACCGCGGCGCTCGACCTCGCGTAACGACCGGAGGTCCGCGACGTCGGTGATGCCGTAGTGCTGCAACGCTTTACGGCCGTCTTCGACGAGCCCGCTGAGCTCGCTGGAGCGGAACAGCCGGCCTGGGGCGATGCCCGTCTCCTCGGCGACATCGCGGAAGTTCCAGGCGCCTGCCAGCTCCAGACCGGTGGACCGCATCACTGCCCCAACACGGCGGCCGCCAGCGCCGATTTCTCGCGCCCGAGTTCGGCCCGCGCGATGGTGCGCATGTGTACCTCGTCGGGCCCGTCGAAAAGGCGCATCGCGCGGTGCCAGGCGTAGAGCCGGGCCAGCGGGACGTCGTCGCAGATACCGGCGGCGCCGTGCACCTGGATGGCGCGGTCGATCACGTCGCACGCGACCTGCGGGGCCACCGACTTGATCTGCGACACCAGCACGTGGGCAGCCTTGTTGCCCTGCTGGTCGATGGTCCAGGCGGCCTTCTCGCACAGCAGCCGGGCCTGGTCGATCTCGTTGCGGGACTTGGCAATCGACTCGCGAACCACGCCCTGCTCGGCCAGCGGCTTGCCGAACGCCACGCGCGTCTGCACCCGGTCGATCATCAAAGCCAGCGCCCGCTCGGCAGCGCCGAGTGCACGCATGCAGTGGTGGATGCGACCCGGTCCGAGACGCGCCTGTGCGATGGCGAACCCGGAACCCTCTTCGTGCAGCAGGTTCTCGGCCGGCACGCGGACGTTGTCGAAGACGATCTCGCAGTGCCCGTGCTGGTCCTGCCAACCGAACACCGGCAGCGAGCGCTGGATGTCCACGCCGGGGGTGTCGGCAGGGACCAGGATCATCGACTGCTGTTGGAGCGAGGCCGCGTCAGGGTTGGTGCGGCCCATGACGATCAGGATCTTGCAGCGCGGGTCCGCGGCCCCGGTGATCCACCACTTGCGGCCGTTGATGACGTAGTCGCCACCGTCGCGCAGCATCGTCGTCTCGATGTTGCGGGCATCGGACGACGCCACCGCGGGCTCGGTCATGGCGAAGGCGCTGCGGATTTCGCCATTGAGCAGGGGATCGAGCCACTGCTTGCGCTGCTGCTCGTTGGCGAACAGGTGCAGGGTCTCCATGTTGCCGGTGTCGGGGGCGGCGCAGTTGATGGCCTCGGGCGCGATTTCCATGCTCCAGCCGGAAATCTCGGCCAGTGGGGCGTACTCCAGGTTGGTCAACCCCGACTCCGACGGCAGGAACAGATTCCACAGGCCGCGTTTGCGCGCCTCGACCTTGAGCTCCTCGACCACCGGCGGCACCGTGTGGTCCTTCGGCCCCTTCTCCTCGCGATAGGCGTGGTAGGACGCCTCGGCCGGCAGCACGAGCTCGGTCATGAACTCGGTGAGCCTGTGCTGGTAATCCTGCGCTTTTGCCGACAACGCGAAGTCCATGCCCGCCACGATATGCCACTTGTCTAACGATGTGACGGGCGGTCGACGTCCGGCCCCACGACGACGGATTCCCTCCCCGCGACGACTTCGGGGAGGGAATCCGGGTTCGGGGCGGTCAGCGGCCCTGCAGGGCCGCGACGCGGTAGATGCCGCGGTGCCAGATCGCGCCGGGCAGCGGCATGCTCGCCGGCGGTGCGGTGATCGACGGGGTGGCGACGATGGCCGGCGGGCGGACATCGGGTCCGAGGGTGGTGGCGCCGGCGGCGCCGGCCAGGCCGAGTGCCGAGCCACCCAGGATGCCGGCGGCGACGATCGAGAAGCCGAAGGTGCGGACGGTGATGCTCATGTGAATTCTCCTGTGTCAGTTGGTTTTTCGTGTCTTGCTCCGGTGTGTTCCGGTGATGACTCAAGAGTGCCCGGACGCGGGCTCGGCGGGTATCGGGCAATCGGCCGGTACGCCGGTGGATTCGGGCGTCCACCGATCGGGGGACACGCGGCCGTCAATTTGCGATCGGAGTTACTTTTCGCTGGTCGCCGTGCGACGCTGACGGCATGACCGACGAACGGGTTCGCGTGGTGGTGGGTGACGACCACCCGATGTTCCGCGACGGCGTCGTCCGCGCGCTGACGGCGAGTGGCGCCATCGAGGTGCTGGCCGAAGCAGACGACGGCACGTCGGCGTTGGAGGCGATCCGCGTCCACAAACCTCAGGTCGCGCTACTGGACTACCGGATGCCCGGCATGGACGGCGCAGAGGTGGCGGCGGCGGTGGTGCGCGACGGCCTGCCGACCCGGGTGCTGCTGCTCTCCGCGCATGACGAGGCCGAGATCGTGTACCGGGCCTTGCAAGACGGCGCGGCCGGGTTTCTGCCGAAAGAGTCGACGCGCAGCGAGCTCGTACACGCGATCCTCGAATGCGCCAAGGGCCGCGACGTCGTCGCCCCCAGCCTGGCCGCCGGACTGGCCGGCGAGATCCGTCGCCGGGCCGAGCCGGACGCCCCGGTGCTCAGCCCGCGCGAACGCGAGGTGCTGCAGCTGATCGCAAAGGGTGCGACCATCCCGGCCATGGCCAAGGAGCTGTTCCTGGCGCCGTCGACGGTCAAGACCCACGTGCAGCGGCTCTACGAGAAGCTCGGGGTCGGGGACCGCGCGGCGGCCGTGGCCGAGGCGATGCGTCGGAAGCTGCTGGACTGACGTGAGGCCGATGCTCAGCCGGATCGGGGAGTACCTGGCCGCCGAACCGGTGCGGATATCCGCCGGGCTACGGCTCCCGCTGATCGCGCTGATCGGTGTCCTGGTCTGGATCTGGGAAGTCGACCACTGGCTGCCCGAGTTGTATGCCGTGATCCTGGGCCTGTACGCCGTCGCCGCGGTGATCTGGCTGGTGGCGGTGCTGCGCGGACCGGTGCCGCGGTGGGCGGACTGGGCGTCGACCGGCATCGACCTGGTGGTGATCCTGGCGCTGTGTCTGGTGTCCGGTGGCGCGACCGCGGCGCTGCTGCCCGTCTTCTTCCTGCTGCCGATCTCGGTGGCATTCCAGGACCGTCCGTTGATGACCGCGGCCATCGGCACCCTGACGGCCGCGGGCTATCTGGCGGTGTGGATCTTCTACTCCAAGCACGACGACCGCATGGGCCTGCCGAACATGGTCTACACGCACTTCGGGTTCCTCGTGTGGCTGGCGGTGGCCACCACCGTGTTGTGCTTCGTGTTGGTGCGTCGCCAGGAGCGGGTGCAGGCCCTGCAGGAGGTGCGCCGCCAGTTGGTGTCCGAGGCCATGCAGTCCGACGAGCGGCACAACCAGGAAGTCGCCGAAGGGTTGCACGACGGTCCGCTGCAGACACTGCTGGCGGCCAGGCTGCAGCTCGACGAGGTCCGGGACCGGACCCCCGGGCCTGAACTCGACGCGGTCTACGCCGCGTTGGAAGACACGGCGACGGCGCTGCGCTCGACCGTCACCGAACTGCACCCGCAGGTGCTCGCCCAGCTCGGGCTGACGCCGGCGGTACGGGAACTGTTGCGGCAGTTCGAGTCTCGCAGCCGGGTCGCGGTGCGGGCCGACCTCGAGGAAGTCGGCAAGCCGGATGCGCAGCAGCTGCTGTACCGCGCGGCACGTGAACTGCTGACCAACATCGGCAAGCATGCGCAGGCCACGACGGTCTCGGTTCGATTGGGCCGCATCGGCAATCGCGTCGTCCTGACCGTCTCCGACGACGGCGTCGGATTCGATCCGGCCGTGGTGTCGCGGTATGTGGCCGACGGACACATCGGGCTCGGCTCGCTGCTGGCCAGGTTCGATGCGATGGGTGGCTCGATGCTCGTCGACTCCGCGGTCGGCGGCGGCACCCGAGTGACGGTGACGTCACCACCCGAGCGCGAGTAGTCCCCTGCAAGCGGGGCAATCCCTACTCGCCAGAAAATAGAGCGCCTGCGACCCATCGGCGGCGGTAGCGTCGCGCCATGAAACTGCGCATTCTGGGCGGCCTGCTGGTCGCGGCGGTGGTGGCGTTGGTGGTGAACGCCGTGGTGGTGGAGCACACCGGCCGCGCGGCCGAACCGTTCGCCGGCGGCCACGTACTGAAACTCGATGGACCCGACCTGAACATCCGCGAGTACGGGCCGCCCGGCGACCGCGCAATCGTTCTGCTGCACGGGTATTCGGCCTCCATCGAGTGGTGGGAGAAGGTCGCCCCGGCGCTGGCCGCGCATCAGCGCGTGATCGCCGTCGACCTCGTCGGCCACGGCGGTTCCGAGGCCCCCACTGATGCGGCGCCGTATCACTCCGATGGTCAGGCCGAGGCGGTGCACCGCGCGCTGGAGGCGCTGGGTGTCCGGCATGCCGAACTGGTGGGGCATTCGATGGGCGGCAAGGTGGCCGCCGAGTTCGCCACCAAGTATCCGGAAATGGTTGAGCGCGTGGCGGTTTCGGACACCCCCGCGGCGGAGGACCTGGTGTCCATGCCGTTGCTCGGCAAGATGCTGTGCTGGCCGCTCATCGGGCCTGCGCTCGATCATTTCCGCGGCGTCGATGCGATCAGTGCGGGCTCGCTGCAGACGGGGTTCGCGGCCGACTATCCCGTCCCGCCGCTGGCTTACCGCTCCCTGAAGCAGCTGACCTACGCGGGCGTGTGCGATTCGAAAGACGCCGGCCGCCCCGTCGCCGAGACGCTGAAAGGGCTGGGCAAGCCCGTGCTGGTGCTGTGGGGTGACAAGGACGTCCTGACCCCGACAGCGCCCAACGTCGCGCGCTACACCGCGGCCGGGCTGCCGCCGCACCTCATCGCCGGCTCAGGCCACAGCCCGATGGTCGAGAAGCCGGACGAATTCCTCGCGGCGGTAGGTGATTTCGTCCGCTGACGGAGTTGGTGGACCGGGATCGACCGCGGGCGCAATCACAATGTCGGGCTGAGAGTGTCGATAACCGTATATACGTGTCAACGACGCTCCCAGGCAGACGTTGTGTTCGGCATGGACACGAAGAAGCCTCCAATCCCAATGGATTGGAGGCTTCTTCGATGAATTTCTACAGCGCGGCCAGGATGTCGTTGACGCGGTCGCGGGCGTCGCCGAACAGCATCTGGCTGTTGTCGCGGAAGAACAGCGGGTTTTGCACGCCGGCGTAGCCCGAGGCCATGGAGCGCTTGAACACGATGACGTTGTCGGCGTTCCAGACGGTGAGCACCGGCATGCCGGCGATCGGGCTGCCCGGATCTTCGGAGGCGGCGGGGTTCACGGTGTCGTTGGCGCCGATCACCAGAACGACTGCGGTGTCGTCGAAGTCGTCGTTGATCTCGTCCATCTCGAGCACGATGTCGTAGGGCACCTTGGCCTCGGCCAGCAGCACGTTCATGTGGCCGGGCAGACGGCCGGCGACAGGGTGGATGCCGAAGCGGACATTGACGCCCTTGTCGCGCAGCTTGCGGGTCAGGTCGGCGACGCCGTACTGGGCCTGGGCCACCGCCATGCCGTAGCCGGGTGTGATGATGACCGAGCTGGCAGAGGCGAGCATCTCGGCGGCGCCTTCGGCGGTGATCTCGCGGTGCTCGCCGTAGTCCTTGTCCTCGGCGGGGCCGGCTTCGATACCGAAGCCACCGGCGATGACGGAGATGAAGGACCGGTTCATGGCCTTGCACATGATGTAGGACAGGTAGGCACCGGAGGAGCCGACGAGCGCGCCGGTGATGATCAGCAGGTCGTTGGACAGCAGGAAGCCCGAGGCGGCCGCGGCCCAGCCGGAGTAGCTGTTGAGCATCGAGACGACGACGGGCATGTCGCCACCGCCGATGGAGGCGACCAGGTGCCAGCCCAGCAGCAGCGCCAGGACGGTGACGCCGACCAGCAGCCACAGGTTCGGGGAGATGACGAACCACACGGTCAGGGCGACGAACAGCACCAGCGAGCCGACGTTGAGGAAGTTCTTGCCGGGCAGCATCAGCGGCGCGGACTTGATCTTGGCCGACAGCTTCAGGTTGGCCACGATCGAACCGGTGAAGGTCACCGCGCCGATGAACACGCCGATGAACACCTCGGCGGAGTGGATGCCGAGCATGCCTTCCTTGGCCAGCTCGAGGGCGCCCTGGCTGTTGGCGTTGAACTCGGCGTGCAGGTAGCCGCTCCAGCCGACCAGCACGGCGGCCAGACCCACGAAGCTGTGCAGCAGCGCGATCAGCTCGGGCATGCCGGTCATCTCGACGACCTTGGCGCGCCACAGACCGATGGCGGCACCGACGGCCATGGCGCCGATCAGCAGCGCCAGGCCCAGGGGCTCGATCTGCTTGTTGATGGCCAGGACGATGGTGGCGACCAGGGCGACGCCCATGCCGGCCATGCCGAAGGCATTACCGGCCTTGGAGGTCTCGTGCTTGGACAGGCCGGCCAGAGCGAGGATGAACAACAGGGCGGCGACGACGTACGCCGCGTTCGCCACGTTGGTGATGGTTTCTGCGTTGAACATGAATCCGTTCCAAAGGTTCTTTAGGTCAGCAGGGGTTAGCTGCGGGAGAACATGGCCAGCATGCGGCGGGTCACCGCGAAGCCACCGAAGACGTTGATGCTGGCGAGCAGAATCGCGACGCCAGCCAGGGCGGTGATCGGGGTGTTGTGGTGCCCGATCTGCAGCAGCGCGCCGACCACGATGATTCCGGAGATCGCGTTGGTCACCGACATCAGCGGGGTGTGCAGGGCGTGGTGCACGTGCCCGATCACGTAGTAGCCGATCACGATTGCCAGGGCGAACACCGTCAGGTGGACCTGCAGGGCGGCCGGGGAGGCGGCGATCAGTAAGAACAGCACCGCGGCGGCACCGAAGGTGATGCCGAGGCGACGCCCGGTGGTCATCGGCTCCTTGGCTTGAGACACCGCGGGCGCGGCGGCAGGCTGCGCGGCGGGGGCGGCGGAGACCTGCACCGGCGGCGGGGGCCAGGTGATCTCGCCGTCGCGCACGACGGTCACGCCACGCTGCACCACGTCGTCGAAGTCCAGGACGACCTGGCCGTCCTTCTCCGGGGTGAGCAGCTTGAGCAGGTTGACCAGGTTGGTGCCGTACAGCTGAGAAGCCTGCGCGGGCAGGCGGCCGGCCAGGTCGGTGTAGCCGATGATCGTCACACCGCCCGCGGTGACGATGGCCTGGTCCTTGACGGTGCCTTCGACGTTGCCGCCGTTGGCCGCGGCCATGTCGACGATCACCGAGCCGGGCTTCATCGAGGCGACCATGTCGGCGGTGATGATCCGCGGCGCCGGGCGGCCCGGGATCAGCGCGGTGGTGATGATGATGTCGACGTCTTTGGCCAGCTCGGCGTACAGCTCGGCCTCGCGGGCCTTGTAGTCGTCGCCCATTTCCTTGGCGTAGCCCGTCGCGGACACCTCGCCGGCGTTGGGATCGACGGACACGTACTCGCCGCCGAGAGAGGCGACCTGGTCGGCGACCTCGGGGCGGGGGTCGGTGGCTCGCACGACGGCGCCGAGCGAGCCGGCGGCGCCGATCGCGGCCAGGCCGGCGACACCGGCACCGACGACGAGGACCTTGGCCGGCGGGACCTTGCCGGCGGCGGTGACCTGGCCGGTGAAGAACCGGCCGAAGGCGTGCGCGGCCTCGACGACGGCGCGGTAGCCGGCGATGTTGGCCATCGACGACAGCACGTCCAGGGACTGGGCGCGGGAGATACGCGGCACCGCGTCCATGGCCAGCACCGTGATCGGGCGGGTGGCGAGCTTCTCGACCAGTTCGGGCTTGAGCCCGGGGGAGATCAGCGAGACCAGGGTGGCGCCGTCCTTGAGCGCGGCGATCTCGCCGTCGTCGGGGGCGTTGACCTTGAGCACGATGTCGGCGGCCCAGGGGGAGCCGATGTCGGCGCCGGCCTCTACATAGGCGGCGTCGGCGAAGCTGGACAAGTCGCCGGCGCCGGACTCAACCACTACCGAATAGCCGAGCTTGATCAGCTGCCCGACAGTTGCAGGAGTGGCGGCAACCCGCGTCTCACCAGCCAGAGACTCGCGGGGAATCCCGATGATCATCGAATCCGATCCGATCTGTGTTGGTTTGCTTGCAAGAGTCTCCCCCATCCACCTCGGGACGGTGCTCTTGCCCCCCTATACCAGTTAGCAATCGCTTATAAATTAGCAGTCGCTCATAATGCGACCAAAAATCCACTGGCCAGCATTGCCTGGATATGTCTACGTCATCGGCACGGATTTGGGTACAGCAATTCCGACCGGTGGGACGCAGCGCGCCAACACACCGGTCGGAATGGTGGAATTCTGGGGTGGTTACACCGGGGGGTACGCCGGGGGCGGGTATACGCCGCGCAGGCCCCACGGGACCCAGTTGAAGAAGTACTCGACCTCGTCGCTCGCGTCGTAGTCCGGGCTCGGATCCATCAGTACCTCCAACCGACAAGCTTGTTACTCGCGAGTTTAGCTGCTGGCTCCCCGTTGCGAGTGGCAGATCGGCCGACGAGATGCCACGGCATAGACTGGCCAACCAGTTGATTGGGTCCCGGGCCGAAGCCCGGCTGCATAGAGTGAGCTGACATGTCCACAGAGTCGTCGACAAAAGGTTCTGCCACGGGATCGCCCGCGGGGGCGTCGGCTGCGTCGAACGGGTCGAACGGCACGTCGCGGCGCGAGGAGTTGCTGGCGGTCGCCGCCAAGTTGTTCGCGGCCCGCGGCTACCACGGGACCCGCATGGACGACGTCGCCGACGCCGTCGGGCTGAACAAGGCGACCGTCTACCACTACTACGCCAGTAAGTCGCTGATCCTCTGGGACATCTACAAGTCGACCGCCGACTTCACCGTCGATGCCCTGCATGACGACCCGACCGCCTCAGCGCGCGAGACCATCTTCAACTTCACTCGGCGCTTGCTGACCGGCATCGCCACCGACCTGGAATCCGCGGCGGTGTACTTCCAGGAGGGGCCGTACATCACCGAGTGGTTCACCGAGGAGCAGGTCGCATACATCCGCAAGGCGGAGACGACCGTCTACGAGCACGTCCGCGACGTGATCGACCGCGGCATCGCCAGTGGCGAGTTCAACGACTGCGACTCGCATGTGCTGGCGCTGGGCTACATCGGGATGACGCTGGGCGCCTACCGGTGGCTGCGGCCGCACGGCCGGCGCACGGCCTCCGAGATCGCCGTCGAGTTCAGCACGGCACTGCTGCGCGGCCTGATCCGCGACGAAACGATCCGCACCGAGGACCCCCTCGGCGGCGGCGCATAGAACCCGCGATCGAGAGGTGACCGAGGTCCGATGAAATCCTTGCTGCTGTCCCGCCGCGACCTCGACTTCCTCTTGTACGAGTGGCTGAAGGTCCATGAACTGACCAGCCGCAAGCGGTTCGCCGAGCACTCGCGCGAGACCTTCGACGGGGTCCTGGACCTCAGCGAGCAACTGGCCGAACGCTACTTCGCGCCGCACAACAAGAAGAGCGACGCCAACGAGCCGACCTTCGACGGGCAGACCGTGACGATGGTCCCTGAGGTCAAAGAGGCCTGGGACGCATTCGTCGAAGCCGACCTGATCGGCATGTCCATGGACGAGTCGGTCGGCGGAGCGCAACTGCCGGCCGTCGTCGCGCAGGCGGCATTCGCCTGGATCGCCGCGGCCAACGTATCGACATCGGGCTACCTGATGCTGACCATCGCCAACGCCAACCTGCTGACGAAATTCGGCACGCCCGAGCAGATCGAGACCTACGTCAAACCCATGCTGACGGGGCACTTTTCGGGCACCATGGCGCTCTCGGAGACGCAGGCCGGCTCGTCACTGGCCGACGTCGCGACGCGCGCCGAACCGCGCGACGACGGCACCTACCGGCTGTTCGGGTCGAAGATGTGGATCTCGGGCGCCGAGCACGAGATCACCGACAACATCGTCAACCTCGTGCTGGCCAAGATTCCGGGCGGACCGCCGGGGACCAAGGGCATCTCGCTGTTCATCGTGCCCAAGTACCTGGTGAACTCCGACGGCTCGATAGGCGAGCGCAACGACGTTGCCATCGCCGGCCTCAACCACAAGATGGGGCAGCGCGGTGTCACCAACACCGTGCTGAATTTCGGTGATACGCAATTCAATCCGGGCGGCGAGAACGGCGCGGTCGGCTATCTGGTGGGTGAACCGCACCGTGGCATCGTCTACATGTTCCAGATGATGAACGAGGCCAGAATGGCCGTCGGCTTGGGTGCGGTCGCGCTGGGCTACACCGGCTACCTCAAGTCGGTGCAGTACGCCCGGGAGCGGCCGCAGGGCCGCCCATTGGACGTCAAGGACCCGACGACGCCGCAGGTGCCCATCGTCGAACACCCCGATGTAAGGCGAATGCTGTTGGCGCAGAAGGCTTATGTCGAAGGCGGACTGGCGCTGGGTCTGTACTGTGCGCGGCTGGTGGACGTGCAGCACAGCGCGGAGTCGGACGCCGAAGCTGATGCGGCCGGCCTGCTGATCGACATCCTGACCCCCATCGCGAAGAGCTGGCCGTCGCAGTGGTGCCTGGAGGCCAACAATCTGGCGATCCAGGTGCACGGCGGGTACGGCTACACCCGCGAATACGACGTGGAGCAGCATTACCGGGACAACCGGCTGAACCCGATCCACGAGGGCACCAACGGTATCCAGAGTCTGGACCTGTTGGGCCGCAAGGTGACTCAGCGCGGCGGGGCCAGCCTCGCGGCGCTGGGCCAGGTCATCGCCGAGACGGTCCGCGCGGCCGGCGAGCTGGGTGGTGAAGGCGCCGAGCTGGCAGGCGCGCTCGATGCGTCGTGGCAGCGGCTGGTCGCCGTGACCGGCGGCATGTTCGGTTCCGGCGACATCCCCGCGGTGATGGCCAACAGCCACGTCTACCTGGAAGCGTTCGGGCACATCGTGGTGGCGTGGCTGTGGCTCGAGCAGTTCGTCGCCGCCGCCGGTAAAGACGGCGATTTCTATGACGGCAAGCGGCAGGCTGCCCGCTACTTCTTCCGGTTCGAATTGCCCAAGACCGCACCGCAATTGGACCTGCTCGAGTCGCTGGACCGCACGACACTGGAGATGCGGGACGCCTGGTTCTAGGCGGTCACCACCCGTCGTGTCCCCAACTGTGCCGGGAGCGTGGAGTAGCCACGGAGATTGACCAGGCCGCGGCGACTCGGTGTCTCCGTGAGGTCCAGATCCGGGAACGCTTCGAAGAGGGCGCGCAGGGCCGTGACGCCTTCGATCCGAGCCAGCGCGGCGCCCAGGCAGGCGTGCACACCGGACGCGAATGCCAGGTGTTCGCGGGCATTCTCGCGGCCGACGTCGAAGTGAGTCGGATTGGTGAAGACCTGTGGGTCACGGTTGGCGCCGCCGAGGAACAGTCCGACCATGTCTCCAACCTTGACCGATTGGCCGGCAATCTCGAGATCGCAGTTTGCGGTGCGCGCCGTCATCTGTACGGGGCTGTCGATCCGCAGAATCTCCTCGATGGCGGTGGGCCACAGTTCTGGTTCGGACCGCAGCCTGGCCAGCTGGTCTGGGTTCTGCAGCAGCAACACGATGCCGTTGCCGATCAAGTTGACCGTCGTCTCGAAACCGGCACCGATCAGCAGTGCGGCATTCGCGGCGAATTCCCGGTCGCTCAGACTGCCGTCGGTCGCGAGGCGACTGAAAGGGGTGTCTCCGCCTACGCCGGCCCTGGCCCGCCGGAAGTTCTCCTGGTTGACCCGGTCGATGTCGCGGAGGCCGTTGATCGCTGATCTGTATGTGCGCCAGGGGATTCCAACGTCAAGTAGCGGTGCGCCGCTGTGGCCCCACTCCAGCAGGTGGGGGCGTGTGTCTGCCGGTAGGTCGAGCAACTCGGCGATGATTGTGATCGGCAGCTGCGCCGCGAAGTCGCTGATCAGATCGGGATGCGGTGATCGGGCCAGCCGCTCGATCAGTTCACCCGTGACCTCCGCGACCCGCGAGTCCAGTCGTCCGATGGCCCGCGGGGTGAAGCTCTGCGCGACCAGTTGCCGGCAACGCGTGTGATCAGGCGGGTCCACGACAATCATGGCGGGCGGTTCGACGGGGTTGGACACGCCGGGGTCGGTCCGCGCAATCAAGGCTTGCAACGGTTTGGGAAGTTCCATGGCAGTCGGGTCGGTGATGCCGAACCTGTTGTCCCGCAGTATCTCCCGGCACACGCCGTGATCGACGGTGGCCCAGGTGTAGCGTTTGCGCACCAGCGGGCCCTGCTGCCGGATCGCCTCCATCAGCGGGTACGGATCGGCCGGGCGACCGTGGTTTGCCAGGAGTGCGGCCATGGGATCGCCGCGACGCGCCTGTATCCCGAGAAACGCCCGCGGCACACCATGCAGCGCCAGCCAACGGGACCAGAGGCCAATCTGCATCGCAGTTCCTTCCGTCGGAGCGCGGACGTCAGATGCGGCGTGCGAGACATTGAGACGTTGTTTGTCTCGCTCGGATATGATCTACCGTACGACCGGGGAGCCGGACTGGCAAGGAGAAGTGCGTGACCTCAAGCCGAACAGAAGATTTCGTGCGTCGGCTGTCCGATCCGGACCCCGCGGTGGCCGCCCTGGTTGAAGACCCCGACGAGATCACCACCCGGATCTTGCGGGCGGCTCTCGAGCAGGCCGAACTGCTCGGCATGCGGCGGTCCACGATGGAGGACGTCGCGAAACGCAGCGGAGTCGGGCGGGCCACGCTGTACCGGCGCTTTCCCACGAAGGCCGCGCTCAACGACGCCATCGTGCTCTCCGAGGTGCGGCGCTTTCTGGAGGGCAGCGCACAGGCTCGCGCCCAGGGGACGACATTCGAGGACCGCATGGTCTACGACACCGTCTTCACCGTGACCTTCATCCGAGAACACGCACTGCTGAAGAAGCTGCTCCGCACCGAACCGGAAGCCATCCTGCCGAGCCTGACCGTCGACGCCGGAGCCATCATCGACTTCGCCACCGATTACACGGTCGCACTGTTCCGCCGCGAGTTGTACGGAAACAGGACCATCTCCGCGGCCCAGGAACGGCACCTGCGGACCGCGGCCGAATTGCAGACCCGGCTCACCCTGTCGTTCATCGTCACGCCGCACACCGGCATCAAGCTCGCGAGCCTCGATGACACGCGGGCCTATGTGCGCCGCTACCTGATGCCGATGGTCACGCCCTAGAACTGCACGATCTGCCGCACCGCGCGGCCGTCGGCCAGGGCGTCCATGCCGGTGTTGATGTCGTCGAGTGCGATGGTGTCCGACACCAGCTTCTCGACCGGGAGTCGCCCCGACCGCCACAGCTCGACGAAACGCGGGATGTCCCGCGCCGGTACGGCCGATCCGAGATAGCTGCCGATCAGCGACCGGCCGTCGGCGACCAAAGCCAAGGGCGACACCGAGATTCGCGCATCAGGGTGCGGCAGCCCGACTGTGATGGTCTTGCCGCCCGGGGCAGTCATGCCGATTGCGGTCTCCAGGGCGGCGGGGTGGCCGGCGGCCTCGATCACCACATCGGCCTTGATGCCGCCGGGATCGGTGACGGCGTCGTGCGCGCCGAGCGCGCGGGCCTGGTCGAGTTTGTCCGGCAACCGGTCGACGGCGACAACGCGGACGTCGTCGTGTGCAAGCGCCGTGAGCATCGCGGCCATCCCGACGCCGCCCATGCCGACGATCGCCACCGTCTGACCGGGTTTCGGTTGTCCGGCGTTGAGCACCGCGCCGCCGCCGGTCAGCACCGCGCAGCCGAGCAGCGACGCGACGACCGGCGGCACGTCACTGTCCACCGGCACCACCGAACGGCGATCCACCACCGCGTGCGTCGCGAAGGCGGACACGCCGAGGTGATGCAGAACCGTTGTGCCACTTCGGGTTAGCCGTGTGTCGCCGCCCAGCAGCGTGCCCGCGCCGTTGGCGGCGCTGCCGGGAATGCAGGGCGCCAGGCCGTCCGTCGCACACGACCGGCACTGGCCACAGCGCGGCAGGAACGTCATGACGACGCGTTGCCCGACCGCCAAATCCGAAGTGCCGCCGACTTGTTCGACGACGCCGGCCGCTTCGTGCCCGAGCAGCATCGGCACCGGGCGGACCCGGTTGCCGTCGACCACCGACAGATCGGAATGGCACAACCCGGCCGCCTCGATGCGCACCAGCAGCTCGCCGTCGCCCGGGACGTCCAGGTCCAACTCGCTGATGGTGAGCGGCCGGGATTCGGCGTACGGGCGGGCCCGGCCGATCTCTTCGAGTACGGCACCGCGAATCAACATGCCACCAGCCTGTCAGACTGGCCGACATGGAGCAGGCACTGACCACCGCGGAATTTCCGGTGCATTGGCCCGTGCAGACCCGATGGACCGACAACGACATGTTCGGCCACCTCAACAACGCGGTCTACTACGAGCTTTTCGACACCGCGATCAACGCGTGGATCAACACCACGCGCGACGTCGACCCGGTGGCCGCGCCGTGGCTCGGGGTCGTCGCCGAATCGGGCTGCCGGTACTTCGCGGAACTGAAGTTTCCGTCGCAGCTGGTCGTCGGGCTCGCGGTGACCCGGCTGGGCAACAGCAGCGTCACCTATCGCACGGGGCTGTGGGCCGACGGCGATACGACGCCGGCGGCGGTCGGCAGCTGGGTACACGTCTACGTCGACCGCGACACCCGTCGTCCCGTCCCCATCCCGGCGCCCATCCGCGAGCTGCTGGAGACCGCCGTCGTCAGTTGACCCTGCATCCTGGGCGGGAAATGTCGAGAGCGGTGCGCCGTCAGTTCACGGTCAACGGACGCACGCGCGGGATAACCGGAACGGCGGCCTCGATATGCTCGGGCCCATGCCGATCGTGAGCAAGACCGTCGAGGTCGCCGCACCCGCAGCGCAGATCCTGGGGATCGTCGCCGACTTCGAGGCCTACCCGCAGTGGAACGAAGAGGTCACCGGCTGCTGGATCCTGCACCGCTACGACGACGGCCGGCCCAGCCAGCTCCGCCTGGACACCAAGATTCAGGGCATGGACGGTTCCTACATCCAGGCCGTCTACTACCCCGGTGACGGCCAGATTCAGACCGTCATGCAGCAGGGCAACCTGTTCTCCAAGCAGGAGCAGCTGTTCTCCGTGGTCGACCTCGGCGCCAGCGCGCTGCTGACGGTCGACATGGACGTCGAGGTCGATATGCCCGGCATTCCGTCGATGATGGTCAAGAAGGTCGTCAACGACGCGCTGGACCACCTGGCCGGCAACCTCAAGACGCGCGCCGAGCAGCTCGCCGCCAACTAGGCCGGCCACAACCCGAGTTCGTCGAGGCGGCCCGTCAAACGTTCGGCGGCGTCGTCGAATTGGCGGCGGGTCTGCCGGACGACTTCGTCGATGTCCCTGTCTCGCAACGCGGCAACCAGTTCGCGGTGATTCGCCACGGTCGCCGCACCCCACTGCGGGTCCGTGGCGTAGATCCGGACCGGCAGGTACCGGGCGGCGTGCAGCAGGAACCAGGCCAGTTTCGTGCGGCCCGCGGCGCGATTGAACTCCTTGTGGAACAGGAACTCGGCCAGCGCGATCGCATCGACGTCGCCCGCCGCGACGGCGTCCGCGAGTTCGTCGGTGAGCCGGTCGAGTTCGGCGATGACGTGTTCGGTGATGCGCCGGGCCGCGTTCGCGGCGATCTCGGTGGCGATGGTTGCCTGCAGCCAGAAGATGTCGGCGATGTCGTCGCGCGTGAACGCGGACACCACGTGGCCGCGGTTGGGTTCGAGCTCAACCATGCCCTCACCGCGCAAGGTGCGCAGTGCCTCGCGGACCGGCGTGATGCTGACGCCGAGAGCGGCCGCGGTCTCGTCGAGCCGGACGAAGGTGCCCGGTCGCAGAGTCCCCGACATGATCGCCGCCCGGAGATGGGCCGCCACCTCGTCGGACAGCTGTTCGCGCCGACGCAGGCCGGGTAGCGGTTTTGCCGAGACGTTCACGGCAGTCCTTCTTGTCGGCGGGGTAGGGCCACCCGGCGGTTGTCCGGATGGTGCGGGCGTCCTATTGTGACGGCGGCAACACTATATTTGATCAAATATCAGCATCGTTTGTCGCGATCACTTCAACTCCGCCACGATGCCGATCGAGACACAGGAGCAGACCGTGTCATCCGCAGCACTCGAGCAGCCGTATCTGGCCCGCCGGCAGAACTGGACCACCCACCTCGCCCGGCACGCCCTCATGCAACCCGACGGGACCGCGCTGCGTTTCGTCGGCCACACGGTCACCTGGGGTGAACTGCAGCGACGCGTCACCCAGCTCGCGGGAGCGCTGAGCCGTCGAGGGGTCGGCTTCGGCGATCGTGTGCTGATCCTGATGCTGAACCGCACCGAATACGTCGAGTCGTTCCTGGCCGCCAACCTCCTCGGTGCCATCGCCGTCCCGGTCAACTTCCGGATGACCCCGCCCGAAATCGCCTACCTGGTGCGGGACTGCGACCCGAGAGCCGTGATCACCGAGCAGGTGCTGGCTCCCGTCGCCACCGCGGTGCGGGAGCTGGAACCGTCGCTGGCGACGGTGATCGTCGCCGGCGGCGCCACCGAGGGGACCGTGCTGGGCTACGAGGACGTCCTCGCCGAGGACGGTGCGCCGCCCGCGCCTGTCGACATCCCCGAGGACTCTCCGGCGCTGATCATGTACACCTCGGGCACCACGGGCTATCCGAAGGGCGCCGTGCTCACGCACGTCAACATCATGGGCCAGGCCATGACCAACCTGTTCACGATCGCGCCGGACATCAACAACGACGTCGGCTTCATCGGCGTCCCCTTCTTCCACATCGCCGGCATCGGCAACATGATCGGCGGCCTGCTCCTGGGTCTGCCGACCGTCATCTACCCTCTCGGCGCGTTCGATCCCGGCGCGCTGCTCGACGTGCTGGAGGCCGAGGGAGTCTCGTCGATCTTCCTGGTCCCGGCGCAGTGGCAGGCGGTGTGCGCGGCGCAGCAGGCGCAACCGCGGAAGGTGGCATTGCGCGTTCTTTCCTGGGGTGCGGCGCCCGCGTCGGACACTCTTCTGAGGGAGATGGCGTCGACGTTCCCCGGAACCCAGATCTTTGCTGCGTTCGGCCAGACCGAGATGTCGCCGGTGACGTGCATGCTGCTGAGCCAGGACGCGCTGCGGAAGCTCGGGTCGGTCGGCCGGGTCATCCCGACCGTGGCCGCCCGGGTCGTCGACGACAACATGAACGACGTCCCGGTAGGCGAGGTCGGCGAGATCGTCTACCGTGCGCCCACCCTCATGGCGGGGTACTGGAACAACCCGAAGGCGACGGCCGAGGCATTCGCCGGCGGTTGGTTCCACTCCGGTGACTTGGTTCGCCAAGACGAAGAGGGTTACATCTGGGTCGTCGATCGTAAAAAGGACATGATTATTTCCGGCGGCGAAAATATTTACTGTGCAGAAGTAGAGAACATTCTGGCCGCGCACCCATCGATTACCGAAGTTGCGGTGATCGGCCGTCCGCATGAAAAGTGGGGCGAAGTCCCGGTTGCCGTCGTTGCTGTGGCGGCGAATGTGAACTCCGATCGCGAAAGTGCGCTGACCCTGGCAGATCTCGACGATTTCCTGACCGAACGGCTCGCGCGCTACAAGCACCCGAAAGCGCTGGAAATTGTCGACGCATTGCCACGAAATCCTTCTGGCAAGGTTCTTAAAACGGAACTCCGAGAGCGGTTCGGTGATACAAGTGTGTCGTGAGCGCGGCAAGTGACGTCGCGCTGAGAAATTCGACCACCTGAGTGGAGGGCGGATGGGCCCATGTCGCGTTTGCTGAAACTGAACGCAATTATCCCTCAGTTGGGTCACGGGGTACGCGGTGTATCGGGTACAGTCCTGTGGTCCGTCTTACTACTCGGGAGTGGCGAGACAGAAATCACTCAGTTTGTGCTAGTGGCTAAGGAGGGGACGTGCCACGCGTGACGCCGCGGAACGGCCGCTTTCCGGAAGGGAAGGCTGATCGGTGACAGCCTCTGACAACTCCCTGGTCGGGTATCTCAAGGACCAGCTCGACAAGCCATTCACCAAGGTGGGTGGCTTCGTCAAGATGTGCATCCTCACCTTCAAGGCGCTGGTCTCGCGGCCATTCCAGTGGAAGGAGTTCATCCTTCAGTGCTGGTTCCTGATCCGGGTGGCATTCCTGCCCACCCTGGCGGTCTCCATCCCGCTGACGGTGCTCATCATCTTCACGCTGAACATCCTGCTCGGTGAGTTCGGCGCGGCCGACATCTCCGGCGCCGGTGCGGCCCTTGGTGCTGTCACCCAGCTGGGGCCACTGGTGACGGTGCTGGTGGTGGCCGGCGCCGGGTCGACGGCCATCTGCGCTGACCTCGGAGCCCGGACCGTGCGTGAAGAGATCGATGCCATGGAAGTGCTGGGCATCGACCCCATCGAGCGCCTGGTCGTGCCCCGTGTGGTCGCCTCCACGTTCGTGGCCTTCATGCTCAACGGCGCGGTGATCATCATCGGTCTGGTCGGTGGCTACTTCTTCGGCGTGTACATCCAGAACGTCAACGCCGGCGCCTACGTCTCGACTCTCACCCTGCTGACCGGCTTCCCCGAAGTGGTCATCTCCGTCCTCAAGGCCACCATCTTCGGCCTGATCGCCGGCTTGGTCGGCTGCTACCGCGGGCTGACCGTGGCGGGTGGTTCGAAGGGTGTGGGCACGGCGGTGAACGAAACGCTGGTGCTCTGCGTCATCGCTCTGTTCGCGGTCAACGTGGTTCTCACCACGATCGGTATCAAATTCGGAACGCAGGCCGGGTAGCGCATGAGTACAGCGACAGTTTTGCAGGGACGGTTCCCCCGCGTCTTCTCCCGTGTCAAGGACTTCGGCGCTGCGCCGAGCCGGATGCTCGCCAGCATGGGCCACGTCGGTGTCTTCGTGGGGTCGGCCGTCGGGCATATCCCGCATTGCCTGCGGTTCTACCGCAAAGAGGTGCTGCGGCTGATCGCCGAGGTCGGCATGGGCACCGGCGCCATGGCTGTCATCGGTGGCACCGTCGCCATCATCGGCTTCGTCACCCTGGCGGCGGGCTCCCTGATCGCCATCCAGGGCTTCGCCTCGCTGGGCAACATCGGTGTCGCCGCCTTCACCGGCTTCTTCGCCGCCCTGGCCAACATCCGCGTCGTCGCACCGGTGGTCAGCGGCACCGCGCTGGCAGCCACAGTCGGCGCAGGCGCCACCGCCGAGCTCGGCGCCATGCGCATCAGCGAAGAGGTCGACGCCCTGGAGGTCATGGGGGTCAAGTCCCTGTCCTTCCTGGTCTCGACCCGCCTGGTCGCCGGCATGGTCGTCATCATTCCGCTGTACGCCTTGGCCCTGCTGCTGTCGTTCCTGTCGGCACAGCTGGTCACCACGCTCTTCTACGGGCAGTCGGTGGGAACGTACGAGCACTACTTCCACACGTTCCTGCGCGTCGACGACGTCATGTGGTCGTTCCTCGAGGTCATCATCATGTCGATGGTGGTGCTGCTCAACCACGCGTACTTCGGCTACTACGCCAGCGGCGGTGCCGTCGGCGTGGGTGAGGCCGTGGGCCGGTCGATGCGTACGTCGCTGATCTCCAATGTCGTTGTGGTCCTGCTCTTCTCGTTGGCGCTGTACGGCACCGACCCGAACTTCAACCTGACGGTGTGACGCGATGACGAATCCACAAGCAACGCCACCCGTCGCCGAGGGTCAGGTCCACGCGCCGCTCAACAAGGACCGCACCCCGCCCTACCTGATCGTCGGCGTCATCTTCGCGGTGATCTCCGCCCTCGTTCTCGTCATGGTCTGGTTCCAGTTCCGCGGTTACTTCGACACCAAGGCCAAGCTTTACGTGGTGTCGCCCCGGTCCGGACTGTCCATGGACCCGGGTTCGAAGGTCACCTACAACGGCGTGCCCATCGGCCGCGTGAAGGTGATCGACGTCATCGGCAAGGAAGGCGACACGAAAGCCCGTCTGCAGCTCGACGTCGATCCGAAGTACCTCCCTCTGCTGCCCAAGAACGTCAACACCAAGCTGCTGGCCACCACCGTCTTCGGCAGCAAGTACGTCTCGTTCACCTCACCGTCGGACCCCGAGCGCGCGCGGATCAAGAACGGCGACACCATCGACGTCTCCAAGTGCTCGCCCCCGACGCCGGCCGAGGCGTGCGTCACCACCGAGCTCAACACCCTGTTCGAGACCATCACGGCGATCTCCGAGCAGGTCGACCCGATCAAGCTGAACGCGACCTTGACCGCTGCAGCGCAGGCCCTCGACGGCCTCGGTGACAAGTTCGGGCAGTCGCTGGTCAACGGCAACACCATCCTGGCCGATCTGAACCAGCGGATGCCGAACATCCGGCACGACACCAAGGCCCTCGCCGATCTGACAGAGGTCTACTCGAAGGCTTCGCCGGATCTGTGGGACGGGCTGAAGAATGCGGTGACCACCGAGCGGACGCTGAATGATCAGCGCGGCACCATCGACCAGGCGCTGATGTCGGCGGTCGGCCTCGGCAACACCGGCGGTGACATCCTCGAGCGCGGTGGCCCGTACCTGGTCCGCGGTGCCCAGGACCTGCTGCCGACCGCCCGGGTGCTCGACCAATACGCCCCTGAGCTCGACTGCTTGTTCCGTGGCTTCGCCGCCGGCGCGCCGGCCGCCGCCAAGGGTCTGGGTGGCAACGGTTACTCGCTGGTGACCCACACCGAACTCGTCGGTGCGGCCAACCAGTACGTGTACCCGGACAACCTCCCGCGGATCAACGCCAAGGGCGGGCCGATGGGCCGGCCCGGTTGCTGGACGGTCACCAAGGACATCCTGCCGATGCCGTACATGGTCATGGACACCGGCGCGTCGATCGCGCCCTACAACCACTTCGGTCTCGGATCGCCGTTCGCATCCGAGTACGTCTGGGGCCGTCAAGACGGGGAGAACACGATCAACCCATGAGCATCAAGGGCACGGCGATCAAACTCGCCATCTTCTCCGCGGTCCTGCTGGCCTTCACAGCAGGCATCTTCATCGTCTTCGGTCAGTTCCGGTTCAGCCGGACCAACGAGTTCTCGGCGATCTTCACCAACAGCAGCGGTCTGAAGGCCGATCAGTTCGTGCGCGCCAACGGCGTCGAGGTCGGCAAGGTCACCGACGTCGAATTGATCGACGGTGGCAGCAAATCGCGGGTGAAGTTCAGCGTCGACAAGTCCCTGTCGCTGTACCAGGGGACCACGGCGCACATCCGCTACCTGGATCTGATCGGCAACCGGTACCTGGACCTGCGCCGCGGTGACAGCAACCAGGTACTGGCCCCCGGGGGGACCATCCCGGTCGACCGCACCGAGCCGGCCCTGGATCTCGATGCCCTTGTCGGTGGCTTCCGGCCCCTGTTCCGGTCGCTGGATCCGCAGAAGGTCAACACCATCGCCTCGTCGCTGGTCACGATCTTCCAGGGCGAGGGCGGCACCATCAACAACATCCTCGATCAGACGGCCTCGTTCTCGTCGACCATCGGAGAGCAGGACCAGGCCATCGGTGAGGTCGTCAAGAACCTCAATACGGTCCTCGACACCACGGTCAAGCACCAGAAGCAGTTCGACGACACGTTGAAGAACTTCGAGTCGCTCGTGACGGGGTTGAAGAACCGCGCCGACCCGATCGCCGACTCGGTCGCCAGCATCAGCAATGGCGCCGGCTCGCTCGCCGATCTGTTGGGCGATAACCGCGAGCTGCTGCACAGCACGCTCGGCTACCTCGAGACCACCCAGCAGTCGCTTGTCGACCAGAAGGAACAGCTCAACGACACGTTGCAGAAGGTGCCCCAGGCGCTGAAGATCCTGGGTCGTTCCGGTGGTGTCTACGGCGACTTCTTCAACTTCTACGTCTGCGACATCGAGTTGAAGATGAACGGTCTGCAGCCGGGTGGACCCGTGCGCACAGTCAAGCTCACCAACCAGCCGTCCGGAAGGTGCACGCCGAAGTGAGGTCCATAGAAGGGTCCGACCGGGTCCGCAGAGGCGCGATGGGTCTGGCGGCCGTCGTGCTCGTCACGGCAGTGGGTGCGTCAGTCACCAAGGTGCCGATGCTGTTCGCGTCGCCCACGTACTACGGCCAGTTCAGCGACACCGGCGGTCTGATGGTCGGCGACTACGTCCGCATCGACGGTGTCAACGTCGGCACGGTCAAGGACATGGACATCGACCGCGACAAGGTGATCATCGGTTTCGACATCGGCACCAACACCATCGGCACGGACAGCCGGGCGCTGATCAAGACCGAGACCATCCTGGGCCGCAAGGCCATCGAGATCGAGGCCAAGGGCACCCACAAGCTGCCGCCGCGCGGCACCTTGCCGCTGAGCCAGACCTCGACGCCGTACCAGATCTACGACGCGATCTTCGACGTCACCCGGGCCTCGCAAGGCTGGGACACCAAGGTGATCAAGGAATCGCTGAACGTCCTGTCCGAGACGGTGGATCAGACGTCGCCGCACCTGACCGCCGCACTCGAGGGCGTGCAGAAGCTGTCCGAGACCATCGGCAAGCGCGACGACCAGGTCCGCTCGCTGCTCGGTAACGCCAACAAGATCGCCACGATCCTCGGCGACCGCAGTGGCCAGGTGAATGCGCTGCTGGTCAATGCCCAGACGCTGCTGCATGCGTTGAACCAGCGCGGCGAAGCCATCAGCCTGCTGCTCGAGCGCGTGTCCCGGGTGTCGCACCAGCTGAAGGCGACCATCGACGAGAACCCGAACATCAACCACGTCCTGGAGCAGCTGCGGACCATCAGCGACATCCTCGTCGCCCGCAAGCAGGATCTGTCGGACACGCTGGTCTCGGCCGGTAAGTTCGTGGCCTCGCTGTCCGAGGCCATCGCTTCGGGCCCGTACTTCAAGGTCATGGTCGAGAACATCCTGCCGCCGCAGCTGATGCAGCCGTTCGTGGACGCCGCGTTCAAGAAGCGCGGACTGAACCCCGAAGACTTCTGGCGCAGCGCCGGCCTGCCGGAGGCGCAGTGGCCGGATCCCAATGGCACGCGCTTCGCCAACGGTGCGCCGCCGCCGGCCCCGCCGAAGCTCGAAGGCACGCCGGAGCATCCCGGGCCCGCGGTGCCTCCCGGTTCGCCGTGCTCGTACACGCCGGGAGCCGGTGCCGACCCGTCGCCGGCCGATCCGCTGCCGTGCTCGCACCTCAGCGTCGGTCCGTTCGGTGGACCCGACTACGCCCCGCCGAACGTCGTCCCGTCGGCGCCGAACCCGGCCGGGGTTCCCACCGGCCCGGGTGTGCCGTCGGCCGCGTTCCCGGGCCAACCGGCCGAGAACGTGCCCGGTACGCCGGTGCCGCTGCCGCCGGCACCCGTCGGTGCCCGGACGGTTCCGCTGACGCCGCAGCCCGGTGACAGCGACATCGCACCCGGATTCGCTCCGATCCCCGGGCCGCTGATCGCGCCGCCGGCGCCGCCGGGACCAGGTCCCAGCGCCGGTCCGGCCGGCACCGCGCCGCTGCCGGGTAACCCGCCGTTCCTCCCGCCAGGGTCGCAAGGATAGGGCCGCCACGATGTCGACTGTTTTCAGCATCCGAAACATCAAGAAGCCGAACCTGTCCAAGGGGACGGTCATCGGTGGTGCGCTCGCGCTCGTGGCGATCGTGCTGCTCGGTTTCTTCGGTCTGCAGCTGTACCGCAAGATGACCACCACCACGGTGACGGCCTACTTCCCTGAGGTACTCGCGCTGTACCCGGGTGACAAGGTTCAGATCATGGGCGTCGAGGTCGGTGCCATCGATACCACTGAGCCGCACGGCGATCAGATGAAGGTCGTCTTCCACTACTCGAATCACTTCAAGGTGCCGCAGAACGCGTCGGCGTCGGTGTTGAACCCGAGCCTCGTCGCGTCCCGCGTAGTTCAGCTCTCTCCGCCGTACACCGGTGGGCCGACGATGGCTGACGGCGCCGTGATTCCGAAGGAACGCACCCAGATTCCGATCGAGTACGACGAGCTGCGCAATCAGCTGACGCGCATCCTCGCCGAACTGGGTCCGACCAAGGAGCAACCGAAGGGCCCGTTCGGCGACATCATCGAGTCGTTCGCCGACGGCTTCGAGGGCAAGGGCGCGCAGTTCAACAAGACCCTCAAGGGTCTGTCGGATGCGGTGAACACCCTGAACCAGGGCCGCGGCGACTTCTTCCAGGTGATCAAGAGTCTGGCGGTGTTCGTCAACGCGCTGCACCAGAGCGATCAGCAGTTCGTGTCGCTGAACAACGACCTGGCGTCGTTCACGAACAAGTTCACCAACACCGACCAGGAGTTGGCGTCGGCGCTCAAGGATTTGAACCAGGTCATGGCGACGACCCGGAGCTTCCTGGACAAGAACGGCAGCGTCCTGGCCCACGACATCAACAACGTGTCCGAGGCGACGACGGCCATTCTGCAGCCGGAGCCGCGGGACGGCCTGGAACGTGCGTTGCACGCCTACCCGAACTTCCTGGCCAACCTCGAGAACATCTACTCGCCGGCGACCGGCGGTCTGATCGCCTCCGGTGTGCTGCCGGGCGTGACCAACTCGAACCCGTTGCAGTTCATCTGCAGCTCGATCCAGGCCGGTAGCCGGTTGGGTTACCAGGATTCTGCGGAGCTGTGCGCGCAGTACCTGGCCCCGGTGATGGACGCCATCAAGTTCAACTATCTGCCGTTCGGTATCAACATGGCGACCACCGCCATGACGCTGCCGAAGTTGGTCACGTACTCGGAGCCGCGCCTGCAGCCCCCGGGCGGATACAAGGACACGACCGTGCCGGGCGTGTTCTCGCCCGACACCCCGTGGTCACACGGCCAGCACGAGGCGGGCTGGATCACCGCACCGGGCATGCAGGGACTCAAGGTCGGACAGTCGACCCAGGACCTGCTGACGCCGGAGTCGCTGGACGAGCTCATGGGTGGCCCGGACATCATTCCGCCGACCGGTGGCGTGAACATGTCGGGTCCGCCGAACGCCTACAACGAGAGCAGCCCGCTGCCCCCGCCGTGGTACCCGCAGCCGGGACCGGTCTCGCCGCCGCGACCGGGTAACGATCCGAGCCCGATGAGTGCCATGGCACCTGGGCCCGCCCCAGGACCGGCTCCGGCGCCCGCGCCGGCCGGACCCGCACTTCCTGCCGAAGTTGGAGGCCAATGATGACCGGGTCCATGGGGCCGAAGTCACCCTCGGCATCGCGGCACCGCGGTGGTTGGGCGCGTAACGCCCGCCGGGTCGGCGTGTTGTCGGCGGCGGCGCTGATCCTCAGCTCCTGCGGCTGGCGGGGTATCGCCAACGTGCCGTTGCCCGGTGGTCCGGGCACGGTGGACGGCCACTCGACGATCTACATCCAGATGCCGGAAACGTTGGGCCTCAACGCCAACAGCCGGGTCCGGGTGGCCGACGTGTTCGTCGGCCGGGTGCGTGCGATCGAGCTGAAGAACTGGGTGCCCACCCTCACGGTGGATCTGAACCCCGGTATCAACCTGCCGCGCAACGTGCAGGCCAAGATCGGGCAGACCAGCCTGCTGGGTGCCCAGCACCTCGAGCTGGACCCGCCGGCCGACCCGTCGTCCCAACCGCTGCGCAACGGCGACACCATCGAGTTGAAGAACTCGTCGGCGTACCCGACCATCGAGCGGACGCTGGCCGGCATCTCCGGAATCCTCAACGGCGGCGGTGTGCCGAACGTCGAGAAGATCCAGTCCGAGGTCTACAACATCCTCAACGGGCGCGCGGATCAGATCAAAGAGTTCCTGCACCGGTTGGACACGTTCACCGACGAGATCAATCAGCAGCGCGAGGACATCACGCGGGCCATTCGCTCCAGTGACACGTTGCTGAAGGTCGTCGCGGATCGCAACGACACCCTTGATCGGGTGCTGACCGAGACGCCGCCGCTGATCGAGCACTTCAACAAGACCCAGGACCTGTTCTCGAACGCCGTGCTGGCGCTGGGCCGGTTGTCGAAGGCTGCGGACACCACGCTGTCGAACAGCAACGCGAACCTGCACACCAATCTCGCGACGTTGCAGCGGGCGCTCAAGCAGATCGCCAAGACGTCACCGAACCTAGTGCCGGCCATGAAGCTGCTGTTCACGCTGCCGTTCCCGATCGACAACATCCCCAAGGTGATCCGCGGCGACTACATGAACCTCTCGCTGCACCTCGACCTGACGCTGAGTGCCATCGACAACGGCATCCTGACCGGCACCGGTCTGTCGGGTATGGCTCGGGCTCTGGAACAGTCGTGGGGCCGTGACCCGGCGACGATGATCCCGGACGTCCGATTCACCCCGAACCCGGCCAACGCACCGGGCGGCCCGCGAATCGAAAGGGGCGAGTGACCGATGCTTACCCGTTTTCTGAAGATTCAGCTGATCATCTTCAGCATCGTGACCGTGGCGGCTCTCGTCGGGCTGTCCCTGGTGTACCTCAAGCTGCCGACCTACCTCGGTGTGGGTATGCATCGGCTGTACGCCGAACTGCCCAACTCGGGCGGCCTGTACAAGACCGCCAACGTCACCTACCTGGGTAACCAGGTGGGCAAGGTGCTGTCCGTCGAGCCGACGGTCACCGGCGCGCGTGTGACCATGGACGTCAACAACGATGTGGACATCCCGGACAACGTGCAGGCGAACGTGCACTCGGTGTCCGCGGTCGGTGAGCAGTTCATCGATCTGGTGCCGCCGGAGAACCCGTCCAAGCGTTACCTCACATCTGGTCAGACGATCACCAAGGGCTCCGTCCCCAAGGAGGTCGGTCCGGCTCTCGACGCGACACAGAACGCGCTCGCCTCGCTGCCGAAGGAGAAGATCGGCGCGCTGCTGGACTACACCGCGGAGGCGGTCGGCGGGCTCGGTCCGTCACTGCAGCACCTCGTCGACGGGACCCAGGCGCTGGCGGGGGACTTCAAGGACAACCTCGGTTCGGTCGACGACATCATCCAGAACTCGGCGCCGATCATCGACAGCCAGGTCAAGTCCGGCGACGCCATTTCACGGTGGGCCCGGAACCTGAACGTGCTGGCCTCGCAGTCGGCTCAGCAGGACGCGGCGCTGCGCAACGCCATCCAGCAGGGCGCGCCGACGGCTGATCAGCTCAACGCGGTGTTCGGTGAGGTGCGGGACGCGTTGCCGCAGTCGTTGGCCAACGTCGAGATCGTGCTCGACATGCTGAAGCGCTACAACAAGGGCCTCGAGCAGGTACTCGTGGTGCTGCCGATGGCCGGTCCCATCGTCGACTCGCTGACCGCGGTCTACGAGAAGGAACTGCCGATCAACCTGGCGCTGGGCATCAACCAGCCGCCGCCGTGCCTCACCGGCTTCCTGCCGGCGTCGCAGTGGCGGTCCCCGGCGGACACGTCGACCGCCCCGCTGGAGTCGGGCCTGTACTGCAAGATCCCGAAGGACGCCCAGAACACGGTCCGCGGTTCCCGCAACCTGCCCTGTGTGGACAACCCGGCGAAACGCGCGGCCAGCCCCATGGAGTGCCGCGACAACAAGCCGTACGAGCCGCTCGGTACCAACCCGTGGTACGGCACCCCGGACCAGATCGTGAACTGCCCGGCCCCGGCCGCGCGTTGTGATCAGCCGGTCGACCCGGGCAAGGTGATCCCGGCGCCGTCGATCAACAACGGGATGAACCCGCTGCCGGCGAACATGCTGCCGCCGCCGGAGCGTGCGTCGGCGCCGTCCAGTGACCCGATCAGCGCACCGGGGCAGGGCACGGTGGAGTGCAGCGGGCAGCAACCCAACAAGTGCCTCTACACTCCGGCAGCAGGACCAGAGGCCACCTACAACCCGCAGAGCGGTCAGGTGGTCGGACCGAATGGTGTGAAGTATTCGGTCAGTAACTCGAGCAACCCAGGAGACGACGGATGGAAGGAGATGCTGGCACCAGCCAGCTGAACCCCACCGATGAGCAGGACGTCACGTCCCAGGACGTGGTGACGACAGAGCCGTCTGCCGAGGAATCGATCGAGGAACCGGGTGAAACCGGCGAATCAGAGGGTGCGCAGCGCCCCGCCCGGATCGGGCGGGGCATTGCCCTGACGGTGTGCCTGGCGCTTGTTGTGCTGGCCGCCGCGGTCGGCGCGGGCGGTTGGTTCGCGCTCAAATCGCATCGGGAGAGTCAGGCGCTCGCGGCGAACGAGACGGCCGCCATCGCGGCGGCCAAGGACTGCGTCACGGCCACCCAGGCACCCGACACGTCGGCCATGATCGCCGCGCAGACGAAGATCATCGAGTGCGCCACCGGCGCGTACCAGACGCAGGCCTCGTTCATGAGCGGCATCACGCTCGAGGCGTACAAGGCCGCCAACGTGCAGGTGCAGATCTCGCAGATGCGCGCGGCCGTCGAGAAGCACAACGATGATGGGTCCATCGACGTCCTGGTGGCGGTGCGCGTGAAGATCAACAACAGCGCCGAGAAGGACAAGGAAGTCGGTTACCGGATGCGGGCGCAGATGGCACCGGTGGACGGGAAGTTCAAGGTGGCCAAGCTCGACCAGGTCACCTCGTGACGGTTGGTCAGGAGACGACGAGCGCCGAGGCAGTGAGCACGGGGTCCGAGTTCGAAGCGGCACCGGAGTTGGCCTCATGGCCGGCGCGGGCCGGCGCCTTCGCGCTGGACGTGCTGCTGGGCGTGGCCGTCATCGTGGTCACGGCGCTGCTGGGCTACGCGGCCCGGGACAGCTGGACGCTGTGGGTGTACGCCGCGGCGGCGACGGTGGCCGCGGCCGCGGTCCTGGTGAATCGGTGGCTGCTGCCGTCGATCACCGGATGGAGCGTGGGCCGCTCGCTGTTCGCCATCCGGGTGGAACGGGTGCCCGCCGGCGTTCCCGCCGGCATGGGCCGCTTGGTCCTGCGTGACCTCGCGCATCTGTTGGATACCGTTGCGGTGCTGCTGGGCTGGCTGTGGCCGCTCTGGGACCCGCGGCACCGCACTTTCGCAGATCTGTTGCTGCACACCGAAGTTCGCGTCGTCCCGGCGCCCGCGGCGGACCCCGGCCGGCGGGCCGGGCAGGTGCTCGTGGCCGGTGCTCTGGTCTGTGTGGCGGCGGTGGGACTGAGCTACGGCGTGCAGTTCCGGCACGACCGCGCGGTCGACGAGGCGCGGCACCAGATTTCCGAGCAGGGTCCCAAGATCGTCGAGCACGTCCTGAGCTACGGCATCGACACCTATCAGAACGACTTCAAGACCGCCCAGGCGTTGGTCACCGACGGTTACCGCGACCAGCTGATCAAGCAGCAGCAGGCCGTGAGCAAGAAACCGACGACCAACCAGTACTACGCGGTGAGCAGCGCGATCCTCAGCGCCGGAACCGATCAGGCCACCATGCTGCTCGCGCTGCAGGGGCAGCGCGGCGTCGACGCCAACACCCTACGGTTCATCACCGCCACCGTGCGGGTCGACTTCGTGAAGTCAGACGACGGCAAGTGGCAGTTGTCGAATCTGACGGTGCTCAAGAGCCCGCGGGGAGGACGCTGATGAGTCCGCGTCGCAAGATCGATGCTGCCGAGCGTTTCGTCGCCGGTGACTACTTCAAGGCGGTGGCCGAGGTGCCCCGCCGCGTGGCGTTGGCGGTGATCGCCTGCGTCACAACGGTTTTGGTGATCGCCGCGATCGCGGCCAGCACCTACCTGCTGGTCCAGCACGAGAAGGACGTGGCGAGTCAGGCCAAGTCGGCGGCCGTGCTGGGCTACGTCAAAGAGTTCATGAGGGGCTTCACCGCGGTCGACCCGTTCCACGCCAACGCCTACGTCGAGAAGATCGCGGGGCAGTCCACCGGCGAGTTCGCCAAACAGTTCAAGGACAAGCACGACCAGATCCTCATGCAGGTGGCGCGCGCGCAACCGGCGGAGGGAACCGTCGAAGACGCCGGCGTACAACGGTGGAATGACGACGGCAGCGCCGACGTGCTGATCGCGATGAAGCTGACGACGACGACGCCGGACGGCAACGCGACCGTGGAAAGTGGCTCGCGTTGGGTGGTAACGGCTACGCAGGAAGGGCAGCAGTGGAAGATCAGCCGCATGAATCCGGTGATGTGACCCCCGGGGAGTCTGTGGCCGATGCTCCGCAGGGGACGGCCGACGCCCCGCAGGGCAAGGCGGCCCGGCGCCGGCACCGGCTGCCCCGGCAGAAGGCCGTCGACGCCGCGCCGGTCGAGGACGCCGCCACTGCCGACGCTGGTACCGACGACGCCACCGCGGCGGCCGATACGGCCGACAAGGTTGCCGACGACGCCGCCGCGGTTGACGAGAAGCCGGAAGATGCTGCCGCAGAGGAAGACTCGGACAGTGAAGCGGCTGACGAGGGTGCCGGCGAGGAGCCCGGAACTGCGCCCGTGGTGCTGGTGCCGCATCGCCCCGCGGGCCGCAGGCTGCTGGCCGCGGGTGTCGTGGCGGCGGCCCTTTTCGTCGGTGCCGCCGCGTTCGCGGGTGCCGCCGCGCAGCCTTACCTGGCAGATCGCGCCCTGGTTCAGAGCAAGTTCGAGGTCGCCAAGACCGCTGCCGCGGCGGTGACCACGTTGTGGTCGTACTCGCCCAACGACATGGACAAGCTGGCGGACCGCTCGCAGCAGTATCTGGCCGGTGGTTTCGCCGAGGAGTACCGCAAGTTCGTCGATTCGATCGTTGCCAGCAACAAGCAGGCCCAGGTCACCAACCAGACCAAGGTGATGGGCACAGCGGTGGAAAGTATCAGTGCAAATGAGGCCACCGCGATCGTCTACACCAACTCGGTCGCGACCAGTCCGCTGACCAAGGGCATCCCCTCGCTGCGCTACCTGTCGTACCGGCTGACCCTGAAGCGTTCCGGCGCTGAGTGGAAGGTCAGTCAGATGAGTGCCCTGACCAAATTGGATCTGACGCCCCAGATCTAGCGTCGGCTCTCGTTAGGCGTGTTTGCCTGAATTGACGCGCGCTACCTGTCAGCACACTGTGAATCGCCCATCTCGCGGCAACGGCGGGGCTGGTCAGGTGCAGGCTGCGGCCGCTGGCTATGGCCTGAATCACGTCTGGACCTGCATCGGGCACACGTCACAGTGGCTGCCGACGTCAATATCCGGCGGCTCCGTGTGGCGAGCCGAGACCGGCCCGTGTGTTGACCAGCAAACAATTTTCACTGAATGAAAATTAGCTGACTTCACGGCGTTCACGGCGCGGCGTGAGCTCCGGTCACCCGTTTGCCAAATCTGGGAAAGCGGCTGGTCAAGATGCGTGTTGGAGCTGCGATGCATTAATGTTACCGTCCGGTTGATAACCGATTGTGGCGGCTGAGGGGACGGGGCAAATGGCTGTTACGCATCTGGCTGGGCGGGTTCAAGCAAAGCGAGCGGCATTGCTGGGTGCGGCGGCTGCAACAGCCACCGCCATGACGGTGACGGCCTCGGTGCCGAACGCGCCGACTCCGCGCGTGGTGCCGTCGTCGCACTCGGCCGTCAACCTGTCGGCTTTCACCACGCCGTTCCCGAAGCCGGGCGTACTGCCCGACATAACCTTCGGCGTGGGCAACGCCGCGTACAACCTGGCGCAGGGCGGCGTCGAAGCGCTGCTGCCGCCGCTGGTTCAGGCGCTCAGCGCCGCCGGCGGCCTCAGCGGGCTCAACCTCACCAACCTGATCAACCAGCTGCCGAAGAATCTGCTCAGCCAGATCCTCGATGCGCTGCCGATCAAGCTGACGCCGCTGCTCAATGCGGCGCTGGGCCCGCTTCTCACCGGTGCGCTGGTCCCGCTGCTGAGCGCGCTCGGCATCATGGATGCCCAGGGCAACGTGACGCTCAGCGGCCTGCTGGACGTGCTGGGCATCAGCCTGGACAACATCCTGGACCTGAGTGGCCTGGACATCCCGGGCGTCAACATCGTCACGGCCGGGCCGGTGTTCACGCTGCTGAAGATCGCGGGCCTCGACCTCGGCTGGACGCCGGGCACCGCCAACGCGATCGCCAACGCGATCAACAACACCGACTACCTCGACGTCGGAGCCATGGGTCTGATCAACGAGGTGCTCGACCGGGCCTCGAACCTCGGCGGCCTGGGGCCGCTGATCTCTGCTCTGCAGGTGGTCATCAACACCGTGGGTGACGCCATCGGCCTGGACAAGCTGGACCTGATCGACGTACGGGTGCCGCTGTCTGTCGGCTTCGGTCTCGGCGCGTTCTCGATGGGGCAGGCGTATTCGAAGGTGCTCGCGGATCTGGCGAACCAGCCGGGCGGCGCCAATCATTCGGGCCCGGTCCTCGGCAGCCTGACCGTCTTGCCCATGATCCTGCTGAACAACCTGGGCCGCGCCAACGGTGGTCTGCTGGCGCGCTTCTACCCGATCGGCGACCTGCTCGGCATCAACCTGATCACCCCGGACGTTGCGGCCGCGCACAGCGGCGGCATCCCGCTGCTGAACACCGGGTTGTCCATCGGCGGTGCGAGCCTGCTGCCCATCAAGGTCGACGCCACCCTCGAATACCAGCCGTTCTCGGACCTGGCCGCGTGGCCCAACCCGTTCAGCCTGGCCAACAACCTGGTGGCCGGCACCCTGCCGACCTACCTGCTGCGCGGCATCTCGACCGCCACCCTGACCAACCAGCTGACCAGCCAGCTGGGCGATCTCACCGGTGGCCTGCTGTCCGGAAATCCGCTGGCCGTCAACATCTATCTGACGATCCCGACCAACACGCTGCCGCTGATGGAGCCGATGTACCTCACCGGCGACGTGCTCAACATGGTCAGCTTCGGCACGCTGGGCAGCCCCATCTACAAGTTGGCCAACGCGCTTGCCCCGGCCATGACCAGCCTGGTGAACCTCGGCTACACCGACGTCGTCCGCAACGCGGACGGCACCTACAGCCGCACCCTGGACGACGCCGCCACCCCGACGCCGTTCTTCTCGTTCCCGAACGTCAACTGGCAGAAGGTGCCGGCGGACATCATGAACTCGCTGGTCGCGGGCTTCAAGAAGGAATTCTTCAGCGCCAACCCGACCGCTGCGCCGGACAACGCTGTCGAAGCGCTGATCAAGCTGCTGACCGGCGGCAAGCTCGGCAGCTTCAACCCGCTGGGCGGTCTGGCCGGGACGGTGCAGAACCTGCTCAACGGCGTGCTGGGCACGCTGGGCGGCCTGACGCAGGGCGCGACGGTCAACTCGCTGGCTGCGAAGGAGGGCGTCGTCAGCCCGACGGCCGCGACGGACATTCCGTCGACCACGCCGAAGCTGGCACCGTTGTCGGCCAGCCTCACCGGCCTCACCGGTACGAGCAAGAAGGACGGCAAGCAGGCCACCGATCAGACGGCCGGCGAGAAGGGCAAGACGGCCGAGGACACGACCGGCACCACGCCGGCCGCCGAAGATCCCAAGACCGACCCGAAGGCCGAGCCCAAGGTAGAGGACACCAAGACCGACCCGAAGACCGACCCGAAGTCCGATACCAAGACGGACACCGAGCAGTCCGGGGGCAAGCACGCCGCCGAGGAAGGCACCCCGTCCACGCCGGACAGCGGTAAGAAGCCGAAGCACGCCGCTGACGATGCCGACGGCACGTCCACCGCGGGCAAGGACAAGAAGGCCGACAAGCCCGCGAAGACCGACAAGGTCACGAAGGACACCAAGGCCGGTAAGGACAAGTCCGAGAAGGTCGCCAAGGACAGCCCGAAGACCAAGAAGCAGAAGAAGGAAGGCGCCGCGAAGTCGACCGCCGCCACCGGTGGGGGCTCGGCCGCACACGCCGGCTGACACAGGCAGCAGAGACGCCCGACGTGAATTCACGTCGGGCGTTCTCGTCTTCGAGTGCGAACCGACGTCGCAAATGTCGGGGTGGGTGTGCGTAGGTCCGCAGTCGACGTTGTCAGGTCAGGAGGACCAGGCCTGACGAGCGGCCTGCCGGCGGACGACGGCGCCACCGGCCCGACGGCCGTGATTGCGTCGACTGCTGCGGAGCTGTCGTCGCTGCCGCTCAACTCGGCCGGTGTCACCGGCCCGCGCGCGAAGGACAACACCCAGCGCCCCGACCAGTCGACCGGTGACGACGACGACGCCGACGAGCAGCCGGCCCACGAGCCACAGGCACAGCCCGACACAGACCCCGACGCCGAGCCCGAGGCAGAAGAGCCCGAGACCGATACGGAGGCCGATCTTCAGGCCGATCCGCAGGCACGCAGGGAAGCGTTCGATCTCCAGGCCGGTGACGGTAGGCCGGTGTGGGCGCCGCATGGCGAGGAGGACGAGCCGCGCCAGACCGCGGGCGGCGGCAGAACGGCCCCGGCGGGCTGCTCCGAGATCGAGGAGGAGTCGAAAAGCGCTGGCGCCAAGGCTGATTCCGGTGCCAGCGGCACCGGGGGAGCGACGGACTGGCGCTTTACGCATCAAGCGAAGCCGAGCCAGCCGGGCAGCGCGCGTTCTCTGGAATCGCACAGCACTGCCGGGGTGTCGCAGGAACCGCGCGGCGTACCGGATCCGGCCCAGCGGCCGCCGGTGTCGCGGCGCAGCACGATGGCGGAGGAGCCACCGCCATCGAGGAGGATGGCGGTGTCGCTGCCGAGCGCCCGGAACAGGTCCTGGACCTGATCGGGCGTGTAGCTGCCACCCTGGAAGATGTACATCTCGTCGCGGCTCCGCACATACGCCAGTGCGGTACGGGCGGCGCTGGGGCCACCGTCGTTCAGCTGGCTGGTGTCACCGGGCGCGAGCAGGCCGATGCCGCTGACCGCGACGAACCGGGCGCCCTGGTTCACGAGGTTGTTGACCGCTCCGGTCGCGGCGTTGAAATCGCTTGTGCTGCTTGGCGTTATCATGTACGGCGCGCCGTCGGACGGGATGATCATGGTGCTCAGCGCCGTCCACACCTCGTTGCCGCCCGACAGCCCCTGCTTGCCGGCGTAGGGGATGGTGCCGGTGACGGCGGCGTTGGCGCGGCCTTGGCCGCGGGTGTTGTCGACGTAGGCGCCCAGCGGCGAGCTGCAACCTGTCGAGGTCCACGACCCGCCCTGTTGGCCGCGGATGTCGAAGAAGTTGGCGTTCACCGCGATGGTGGGCCGGCCCAGCGCCTGCCACGCCTCCAGCGGTGTGAAGACCTCGGAGGCCTGCCACAGTCCCTCGGCGGTGCGGGCGCGGGGATCGCGTTCGCAGCGGGACTGGATGCCGCGGTGGGAGTCGACGAGCAGACGCGGGTTCATGCGCTGCGACGCTGCTTTGATGACGAGCAGATGGCCGCCGTTGCCCGACTCGGACCAGTTGCCCGCGGCGTTGAGCAAAGGCGCGGGGTGGTCGCCGCCGAAGTTGTACACAAGGAAGCTGCCGCGGTAGTTCGTGATGGCGTTGACCAGTAGCGAGCGACCGTCGGCGGCGTGCGCTGCCGGTGCTCCAGCAGTGCCGGCCAGTGCGGCGGCCAGGGTGAGAACCGTTGTGTGCGTGAGCAATTGCCGCAGGCGGTGGACGACGCCGCGTCGGGAAGTCGACCCGAGAAACGACATTGTGGCCCTTCCTCCGGTCCGATACAACGACCTTCAGCGTAGCCACAGCAAACACTCTGTCAACTTTGGTCACGTCCGCATCACGGGGTGATGACGGATGAATCACCTTGGTGGACACAGCAATTGGCCCCGCTGCCGACCGGAGTCGGAGCGGGGCCATGAGCGCAGGGTTACGAGCCGAACAGATCGGTGTGCATTTCCCACACCAGAATCTCGGCCGGTGTGGTGGCGGTGACGCGCTGCCCGCCCGACGCCGTCAGCCGCACGGCATCGCCTTCCTGCAGTGGCCCGGCGCCCTCGAGAGCCACCTCGCCGCGTGCCACGAACAGGTGCAGGTATTTCGCCGACGGCAGTTCGACGCTGTCGCCGGGCTCCAGCCGCGCGCCGTGCAGCGCCGCGTTGCGCTGGCCGATGGTGATGGCGGTGTCGTTGGAATGGCCGGGCATGCCCGAGGCGATGGTGACCAGCTTGCCGCGCAGCAGCTCGTCGTCGATCTCCAGCTGTTGGTAGCCCGGTGTCTTGCCGGACTCGTCGGGCACCACCCACATCTGCACGAAATGAACCGGCTCGCTGTGTGATTCGGCGCCGGTCAAGCGCCAGGAGTCGTTCTTCTCCGAGTGCAGGATGCCGCGTCCGGCGGACATCCGTTGGGCCAGCCCGGGGTAGATGACGCCTGAATTACCGGTGGAGTCCTGGTGCACGAGCGATCCGCGCAGCACCCACGTCACGATCTCCATGTCGCGGTGCGGATGGGTCTCGAAGCCCGAACCGGGGGCGACGCGGTCGTCGTTGTTCACCAGCAGCAGGCCGTGGTGGGTGTTGGCCGGGTCGTAGTGGTCGCCGAACGAGAACGAATGCTTCGAGTCCAGCCACGAGATGCGGGTGGCGTCGCGGTCGGCGGCGCGGCGGATATCAATGCCGGCAGTCGGGTTTGTCGTCATGTCTACCCCTGTCGTTGTCGGTGAGCTTAGGTGTCGCTACTGGACGGCACAACGTAAATGATGTGTCATGTATTTCATGTGGCTGACCGACGATGAGCAGGACCTCTGGCGCGCCTATCTGGCCATGAGCGGCCGCTTGCAGCTGGCGCTGGGCCGGGAGCTGCAGCGCGACCACGGATTGTCGCTGGCGGACTACGACGTACTGGTCGCCCTCAGCGAGTTACCGGACTGCCGCATGGGCCAGCTCGGTACCCATCTCGGGTGGGAGCAGAGCCGGGTATCGCATCAGCTGGCGCGCATGCGCTCGCGCGGGCTGATCGAGCGATCTGGGTCGAGTGACGACCGGCGAGCGGCCGTCGTCACACTCACCGCCGGGGGGCGCGACGCGCTCGAGTCCGCCGCACCCGGGCATGCCGAGTTGGTGCGCTCGGTGGTGTTCGCCGGCATGAGTCGGTCGCAGGCGGACGCGTTGCGGCGGTGGACGGCGACGGTGCTCCAGCGATTGGACTGAACGGACCCGGGGAGCCGGGGCCAAATCGCGGCTACAGTAGGGATCGTCGGGTTTGCGGGGGAGGATTCACGTGAAACATTCGGTCGCCACGATTGCCACAGCGGGCGCGCTGGTCGCCGGGCTGGCATGGCTGCCGGCCCCGCAGGCGCACGCGGAACGCTGCATTCCGTTGGATGGCACTCCGATGGTCCTCAAGCGCGAGAAGAGCTTCGGAATCGGCAAGGATCTGCAACTCCTTCGGACCTATACGTACACCGATGGCATGGTGAACTGGGCCATCGAGCAGGACGGTGGCGTGAAGTACAACACCGGTTTCGGTTTCGGAGCGCGAATCAACGCGGTCTACATCCCCGAACTGAATTCGAGCGGATCCGTCCCCGGCGCCCCCGGCGAATACGTGAACATCGACAGCTGGCATTTCCACGAGCAGGTGTTGGTCTGCCCGCAGTAGTCATGCGCTAGCAGGTTTGCTGGCCTGTCGGCTGCCCGTGCCGGCATATGACACAACCGTCAATTCACCGGAAATTGCTGGTACACCGGTGTTAGCGTCCTGTCGTCGCAGTCAATATTGCGGGATGGGGCGGGGCACATGGCTGGCAGTCATCGTGAAGTCGACGTACGCGGATCGCGTTTGGCATTACTGGGAGTCGTGGCGGCGACCGCAACGGCAACCGCCGTCGTCGCGCCCGCGCCGACGCCCACGGCGTTGCTGGCCCAGAGTCACCGCGCGGTGGACCTGACGGCCGCCACCACGCCCTACCAGGCGTTCCAGAACACCGTCGACGCGGTGCTGCCGGCGCTGGTCAATCAGTTCGGTCGCAAACCGACCGTGACGCTGCAGACGCTGCTGGCGCAGATCCCGCCCAGCCTGCTGGCCGATGTGCTCAACGCCAACGTGGGCAGCATCAACGTGCCGTCGCTGCTGAACATGCTGAGCCCCGATCTGGTCTCGGGTCTCACCTCGCAAGTGGGCGCCGGGACGACGTCGCAACTGAGCACGGCGATCAGCGCGGCCGTCAGCTCGGCACTGAACACCGCGCTGTCGGGTCTGACCGGCACGACCTTCCTGAGCACCTTGCAGACGGGATTGGTGAGCGCACTGGTCGGGCCGCTGCAAACGATGCTGGGCGGGCTGTCCATCACCGTTCCCATCGTGGGGATACCGCTGAGCCTCTCGGGTCTGCTCAACGTTTCGGGCCTGGCCACCACGGTGGCCAACCTCGTCGCCACCGACCTCATCGGGCAGCTGACCACCAGCATCACCAGCGGTCTGACGGGCAGCTTGTCCGGCGGCGCGCTGACCGACGGCCTCGGCGGCACGCTCACCGGTGCCTTGAGCGGCATCGTCACCGGCAACCTCGGCGATCTGGTCAACCCGCTGCTGCAGGCCGCGGGATTCCAGGACGCCGCGGGCAACATCGGCGTCGGCACCTTGCTCGACCTGGCCGGGCTGAACCTCGGCAGCCTCGTCGACAGTAATGCGATCTCCGTGACCACCGCAGGCCCGGCCTTCACGCTGGCCCGGCTGCTGGGTGTCGACATCGGCTGGACTCCGGGCACCGAGACCGCGATCGCCGACCGCGTCAACAACACCGCATACCTCACCCTCGGTACCGACACGCTGAAGGACGCGCTGGCGACCAACCTCACCAACGCGCTCAACACCGGCGCCCTGGCGACGAGCCTGACGCCCATCCTGACCAACGCACTCACCAGCACGCTGACGAGTTCGCTCACCACCTCGCTGACGACTGCGCTGACCAGCGCCCTGACCAGCACCGTGGACGGCACGGTCGGCAGCACCAGCACGCTGACGTCGGCGTTGACCACCGCGATCAGCACCGCCGTCGGCGACCTGGGCCTGAGCTACGTGCCGCTCGTGGGACTGCCGATCGACCTCACCAGCACCGTGGTGAACGCGCTGAATCCCCTCATCGGCGGCCTGGTCACCGGCCTGACCAATGGGACGAGCATCAGCACCCTGGTCAACAGCACCGTGAGCAGCACGGTCACGAGCGTCGTCGGCACCGTCGTCTCCGGCGCCACCAGTGGCCTGTCGGGCACGGTGTCGGGAGCGTTGACGGGAGTGCTGAGCAGCGCGGTGCTCGGCGTCGTCGACGCCATCCCGTCGCTGGACGTCGGGTCGGTCCGAGTACCCATCGTGGTGGCCAGCGGCCTGGGCGCGTTCTCGGCCGGCGCGGCCTACCGGGACGTGCTGGCCAAGCTGTCGTCGCAGCCGGGCGGGCTCAACTACACGGGTGCCACGTCGATCGCCGGCAGCCTGACCCTGTTGCCGGAGATTCTGCTCAACAACGCGGGCCGCGCGAACGGCGGTGTGCTGGCGCGATTCTCGTCATTCCTGCGAATGCTGGGTATCAACGCCGTCACCCCGGACGTGGCGATTACCAGCAGCGGCGGCACCGCGCTCGGCGGTACCGGGCTGGCTCTCGGCGGTGCGAACCTGGTGCCCGTCAAGATCGACGCGACCGTCGAGTACCAGCCGCTGTCCGACTTCGCGGCCTGGGCGAACCCGGTGACGTTGTTGAACAACATGGCGGCCGGGCTGATGCCGACGTACATCCTGCGCGGCGTCGACCAGGCCACGGCGGCCGGTCAGCTGATCACGCAGCTGGAGTCGATGGTCACGAATCTGGCGGGCGGCGGTTCGGCCAACACCAACATCTATCTGACGGCGGCGGCGAACCACCTGCCCCTGCTGGAGCCGGTCTACCTCGCCGGTGATGCGTTGAACCTCGTCGGTCTGACGCCTGTCGGGAACGTCGCCTACCGGTTGGGCAACGCGCTGTCGCCGGTTCTGACCAGTCTGGTCAACCTGGGCTACTCGGACGCGTACTGGGATCCCGCATCGGGCCAGTACCTGCGCACGCTGAACACCGCGGCCACCCCGGTGCAGTTCGGGACCCTGCCGCACATCGACTGGTCGAAGGTGGTTCCCCGCCTGATGACGTCACTCGTCACGGGGTTCGAGAAAGCGTTCACCGGCCCGGTGTCGGTGCCCAACGCCATCTCGGGTGCGATCTCGGTGATCAGCAAGGGCGGCAGTCTGTTGAGTCTGGGTGCGCTGCCGTCATCGGTCGCCGCAACCCCGACGCCCACCGCGGTGGCGGCGTCCGCCCCGGTCGCGACGACCAACAAGTCCAAGCCGCCGGCGGCCATCGCCGCGGCGACCACCGCCACCGGTGCGCAGACGACGGGCACGACAGCGACCGAGCCGGCGTCCACGACGCCCGCTGAGTCCCCGTCGGCTGAACCGACGACGAAGGACCTCACGAAACCCAAACATGCCAAGGACGATGCCGCCGGGCCGACGGCGGCGACGGGTACGGCGAACGACAAGGCGGCGCCGGACGACAGCAAGCCCGCCGACGCGACCAAGGGCACGGACAAGGGCGCGGACAAGGGCGAGCGCAAGGCGGGCAAGCCCAAGACCACCAAGACCACCAAGGCGCCGAAGCCCAAAGGCAATGCAGAGAGCGCGGATTCGTCCGCGGCGAAAGTCGACGCCGACAACGCGGGAACAGGCCGGCACCGGGCCCCGTCGTCGACCGGCGGCAAGCACCGCGCGCCGGAATCGGGTAGCGGCAAGCACGCCGCCTGAGCTTTGCCAGGTCCGTCCCGGTGAGCGGACGGCCTCGCATACGCTGTCGGCGTGGATATCAATGGAGCTAGCGCGGTCGTCACCGGCGGCGCGTCAGGAATCGGTGCGGCTGTTGCCCGTCAGTTGGCCGCCAAGGGTGCCCGGGTCGTCATTGCCGACCTCCAGGCCGAGAAGGGCGAGGCGCTCGCCAAGGAGATCGGCGGCGTCTTCGTCACCGTCGACGTCACCAACACCGAGCAGATCATCGACGCGGTCAAGACCGCCGCTGACCTCGGCCCGCTGCGTGCCCTGGTGAACTCGGCCGGTGTCGGCTGGGCCCAGCGCACCATCGGCAAGGACGGCGAGTTCGAGTCGGCGCACAACCTGGACCTGTACAAGAAGGTTCTCGACATCAACCTGGTCGGCACCTTCGACTGCATCCGCATCGCCGCCACCCAGATGAGCAAGAACGACTTCACCGAGGCCGGTGAGCGTGGTGCCATCGTCAACATGACCAGCGTCGCGGCGTTCGACGGCCAGATCGGCCAGGCCGCGTACTCGTCGTCCAAGGGTGGCGTCGTGGGCCTGACCCTGCCGGTCGCCCGCGACCTGTCGGCTGTCGGCATCCGCGTGAACACCGTGGCCCCCGGCCTGATCGATACCCCGATTTATGGGGAAGGAGAGGCCTCCGAAGCATTTAAAGCCAAGCTCGGCGAGTCCGTGCTGTTCCCGCACCGCCTGGGCAAGCCCGACGAGCTGGCCTCCATGGTCGTCGAGCTGCTGACCAACTCGTACATGAACGCCGAGGTCGTCCGCGTCGATGGCGGCATCCGGATGCCTCCGAAGTAGTAGTCCCTCAGCCGGTTTCGAAAACCCCCAATCCCCAACGGGATTGGGGGTTTTCGGTGTTTTGGGACGGGAGCGCCGACGCGATCCGATGAAACCTTCGCAGCGGCGGCCAACGCAACTGGACGGCGGAGAAACCGGCCTCGTGGCGCCGTGCAGTTGCGTTCGGCGCAACCCGTGGCTGGACATTCCCCACCGAATTCCTGTGAAACCGTCGGTACGCTGGGCAGGCATGAGTCGCATGCGGTTCCGGCCGATCGCTTTTCTCGCCCTGTTGATCGCCTCATTGTGGTTGGTGGCCGGATGTAGCGGCAGCAACAACTCGGCGCGGCATTCCGAGTCCGCGCCGGCGGCGGCGCCGCTGAAGGGCGGGGCCGGGGCGGACTTCAAAGGCGGCGCCCCGGAGGCGCCCGCGCCGCCGGTAGATCCGGCGCGCGATGTCGTCAAGACCGCGTCACTGATCCTCGTTGCCGCCGACCCGGCAGCCGCGGCGGACAAGGCCACCGCCATCGTCGACAAAGCGGGTGGGCGGGTCGATGAGCGTTCGGACGACGCCGGGTCGACGTCCGGCCGCGCGAGCGTTCACCTGGTGCTGAGAGTTCCTGCCAACGGGCTCGACGCCGCCCTGGCCTCCCTCAAGGGCCTCGGGACGGTCCAGACGCTCGAGGTCAAGACCGACGACGTCACCGCACGCCGCGTCGACCTCGATGCCCGGATCACCGCGCTGAAGACGTCGGTGGACCGGCTGCTGGCCATCATGCGGGACTCGAAAGACCCCGATGCGCTGATCAAGGCCGAGGACGCGCTGTCGTCGCGGCAGGCCGAGCTGCAGAGCCTGCAAGCGCAGCGCGACACCCTCCGGGACCAGATCACCTACAGCTCCGTCGATGTCCAGATCACCGCTGAGCGCACCGGCGGTCCCGCGCCGGAGCGCTATCACGGCTTCTTCGGACAGGTTGAGCGAGGCTGGGACACGTTGTGGGCCTTCGGTTCTCACCTTGTCCTGGCATTCGGATTCCTGCTGCCGTGGCTGATTCCGCTCGCGGTCCTCGGCGGGGCGCTCTACGTCTTCGTCAAGTGGACCGGCTCGCGTCACAAGAGCAGCGCACCGGCAGAGCCCGATACGCCGTCGGAGCCCACTGTGGACTCACCGCAGTAGCTATTAGTCGAGTGCCCGCAACCGCGCGTTGACCGCGAACCTACGCACATGCTCACTCGAACTGCTACGCCCTCAGTCCGCACTCAACGCCCACGCGAGATGAAAGCAGGGGCGGAGAAATCCGTGGGTTCAGTCAATTCGCACTGGCGGCCATTGTGATTGAAGTCAGGTAACGCTCCAGGCCGCCAGAGGTCCATGAATGCACTGACCATCGGCAGATCGCCACTTCGATTGCATTCAGGTACTTTGCCGGCCGAGCGGGGGGACGTCCTGACGGCGGCGGAAACGCGAAAACCCCCAATTTCCAGGAAAATTGGGGGTTTTGCGACTGTTCGCGAGGAACGGTTACCAGTCGGACTCGTCGAAGGTGACGACGCCGCGAATGTTGTTGCCGTCCAGCATGTCCTGGTAGCCCTGGTTGATGTCCTCGAGCTTGTAGGTCCGCGTGATCATGTCGTCGATGTTCAGCAGGCCGGACTTGTACAGCGCGGCCAGCCGCGGCGTCTCGATGTGCGAGCTACCGCCACCGAAGATGTTGCCCTTCAACGTCTTCTGCAACATGGTGAACAGGAAGAGGTTCAGCTTGACGTCGGCGTCCATCATCGAGCCCATGCCGGTGACGACGCAGGTGCCGGTCTTGGCCGTCAGGATCATGGCCTCTTCGATGTACTCGCCCTTCATCTCGCCGACGGCGATGATGACCTTGTCGGCCATCAGGCCCCAGGTGAGGTCGATCATCGGCGCGATGGCCTCGGCCATCGAGGCGTACACGTGCGTCGCACCGAACTTGATGGCCTGTTCGCGCTTCCACGGGTTGGGGTCGATGGCGATGACGTGCTTGGCGCCGGAGATCACCGCGCCCTGCAGCGCGCTCATGCCGATGCCGCCGACGCCGACGATGGCGACGGTCTCACCGGGCTGGACCTGCGCGACGTTGGTGGCGGAGCCGAAGCCGGTCGGCACCGCGCAGCCCATGATGGCGGCGGACTCGAACGGGATGTCCTTGTCGATCTTGACGACGGAGTCCTTGTGGACCGTCATGTACGGCGCAAAGGTGCCCAGCAGGTTCATCGCCGCGACCTCTTTGCCGCGGGCGTGGATGCGATTGGTGCCGTCGGCGATCGACTTGCCACCCAGCAGGACGGCGCCGCGGTCGCACAGCGAGCGGAAGCCCTTCATGCACGGCGGGCAGGAGCCACAGGCCGGGATGAACGCGAGGATGACGTGGTCGCCCTCTTCGATGCCGGTGACGTTCTTTCCGACCTTGGTGACGACGCCCGCGCCCTCGTGCCCGCCGAGGCAGGGCAGCGGCATCGGGGTGGCGCCGGTGGTCAGGTGGTAGTCGGAGTGGCACATGCCCGCGGCATGCATCTGGATCTGTACTTCGTCGGCAACGGGGTCACCGAGGTCGATCTCCTCGACCTGGAACGGGGAGTTCACTTCCCACAGCAGAGCGCCTTTGGTCTTCATGACGAAGATCATAGCCACAAAGCGAGAACACGTTCCAGAAAGATGCTATGGCAGGCACTCTACCTGCAGAAATAGGACCTCAGAACATGTCGTTCCGAATTATCGAAAACTAGCAGCAGTAGTGCGTTGGGTTCCGTAACCGGGCACGCCGAAGCCGGCCCGGACGCGAAGCCGGAACAGTGGCGGGTGACCGTCAGAGGTGTGGGGGCAGCCCGAATTTCTCGAAAAGCGTCGGGTCCATGAACGCGACAACGTGCGAGATGCCGCCCGGCTTGATGTCCAGCACGTGCAGCTGGAACGCCTCGTGCCGGCCGGTCTCGGGATTGCGCATGTACATGCCCGCCGCGGACTGCCCGTTGGCGGTGGTGACGACGAACCGCATGTCGCCCGGGTGCTCGGCGGGGCATTTGAACCGGGACAGCTCGACGATGTCCCGTGGGCCGGAGTACCAGGTGTCGAACGGCGGCATCTCCCATACCGAGTCGGCGGTGAACAGCTCGACGAGGGCGTCCATGTCGTAGGACTCGAAGGCGTTGACGTACTTGGTCAAAAGCTCACGCGCTTCGTCGGACTCGGGGGCCACGAGGACGTCGTCCTGGCTGGGGCCGACGGCGTCGAGCTGTGCGCGGGCCCGTTGCAGCAGGCTGTTGACGGCCGCCGTCGACGTTCCGACGGCCTCGCCGACCTCCGCGGCCTTCCACTGCAGCACGTCGCGTAGCACGAGAACGGCGCGCTGCCGCGGCGAAAGATGTTGCAGCGCAGCAATGAACGCCAGCCGGACCGACTCGCGGGAGCCGACGATGGTCTGCGGATCACCCGGTGCGTCATGCACGTCGGGCAGCGGCTCGAGCCAGGCGGTGTCGGTGCGCTCGGTGATCTCGGCCTGCGGGTCGGCCGCGGGCTGCCCGAGCCCGGACGGCAACGGCCGGCGTTGACGGCCCTCCAGTGCGGTCAGGCAGGTGTTGGTGGCGATGCGGTACAGCCAGGTCCGCACCGACGACTTGCCCTCGAAGTTGTCGTAGGCCTTCCAGGCGCGCAGGTAGGTCTCCTGCACCAGGTCCTCGGCATCGTGCAGAGAACCGGTCATGCGGTAACAGTGGGCCAGCAGCTCGCGCCGGTGCCGCCCCGCGTCGACAAGGAACGCATCACGGGCCCGGGACGACGTGTCTGCTGCGGTGGAATCGCTGAGGACACTCACCTGACCCAGCGTACGCAGCGGGTGTGACATCTGGCGGGAGTCACGGCGGCGACGGACGCGCCTGGGCCGGACCCCGGATATTGTCTCTCCATGGCCACGACCCGCAGCGAACGTAGCTTCGACGGTATCGGCGGCACCAAGATCGTCTACGACGTCTGGGTGCCCGCGACCGACCCGACGGGCGTGGTGGTGCTGTCCCACGGTTTCGGTGAGCACGCGCGTCGCTACGACCATGTCGCGCAACGGTTCGGTGAGGCCGGTCTGATCACCTTCGCGCTCGACCACCGCGGCCATGGCCGCTCGGGCGGCAAGCGCGTGCTGGTCCGCGACATCTCCGAGTACACCGGCGACTTCCACCACCTGGTCGGTATCGCGACCGCCGAATACCCCGAGCTGAAGCGCGTCGTACTCGGCCACAGCATGGGCGGCGGCATCGTGTTCGCGTACGGCGTCGAGCACCCCGACGACTATCACCTCATGGTGCTGTCCGGTCCCGCGGTCGACGCCCGGTCCCAGGTCGGCCTGCCGTTGGCGCTGGCGGCGAAGCTGCTGGGCTCCATCCTGCCCGGGCTGCCCGCGCAGAGCCTGCCGTTCGACGCGGTGTCGCGTGATCCCGAGGTGGTCGCGGCCTACAACGCCGACCCGCTCGTGTATCACGGCAAGGTGCCCGCCGGGGTGGGCAAGGTGCTGATCGGGGTCGGCGAGACCATGCCGCAGCGCGCCGCTGCCCTCACCGCACCGCTGCTGGTGGTGCACGGCGAGGACGACAAGCTGGTTCCGGTGGCCGGCAGCCGCAAGCTGGTGGAGTGCGTCGGCTCGTCGGACGTGGCGCTGAAGGTCTACCCGGAGCTGTATCACGAGGTGTTCAACGAGCCCGAGAAGGCAGTGGTGCTCGACGACGTCGTCAGCTGGATCGAAGTGCGACTGTGACCGGGGTGGTCGCGTGAAATGGGCTGTGCGCCTGCTGGTTTCGCTGACGGTGCTGGCGGTGGCGGCGTGCGGTTCGGACAAGGCCGGCGGCGGCGACTGGGTCGATGAGGACGTCAGCTTCGTCGCCGACGGCCTGACCATCCACGGCAGCTACCGCCATGTCCCCGGGGCCGCCGCGGCGCCGTCGGTGTTGCTGATCTCCGAGAGCGGCCAGACCGATCGCAACGGTGACAACGCCGTCGCCGGCAAGGTCGGCAACATGCGACAGCTCGCCGAGTACCTGTCCGGCAAGAAGGTCGACAGCCTGCGGTACGACAAGGTCGGCACCGGCAAGACCGGCGTCGGCCCGCACGCCCAGAACCTGCGCGACGTGGGCAGCGCCGTCTACACCGCCGGCGCGAAGGCGGCCGTGAAGTTCCTGTCCGAGCAGAAGGGCACAGACACCGCCCGAGTCTCGGTGTACGGGTTGGGTGAGGGCACCGTGCACGCGCTGGCGCTCGCGACCGACACCAGCCCGGGTGCCCCGAAGATCCACTCGCTCGCGCTGCTGCAGCCACTGGCCGGCCGGTATCTGGACGTCATCACCAACCGCGTGCGGTCGTCGGTCGACGCCGATGTGAAGGCCGGGGCGAAAACCCGCGAGCAGGCCGACCAGGTGCTGAAGGAGTGGACCGACGCCGTCGCGACGACGCGCGCCACCGGCACCCCGCCGGCCAAGCTGCCCGAAGGTCTGAGTGCCATCCTCAACCCTGCCAACGCCAAGGCGGTGCTGGAGGCCGACGCCATCGACCCGCTGTCCCTGGCGGCGAAGCTGCCGAACGGCACTCCCGTGCTGCTGACCTGTTCGGATTCGGACGTCCAGGCCTTCTGCGACGCGGAGCAGCCGCTGATCGCCGCGCTGGCGCACACCGCGCTGACGGTGGTTCCGCTGAAGGGCGTCAGTCACGTGCTGCGCGACGATCCGACCGACAACGTCGCCAACTACGCCAACAAGGCGCCGCTGTCGCCGCAGCTGACCAGCGCGTTGGACGGATTCGTCGGCAAGTAGTCACCACGCGGCAACCGCAGGAGGTGTCCAACCTTCATCGGTGGGTATATCGGCATGACGACGCCTGCCCGCTGCGGTGCTTCGTGGCGCCGTACGACCGACGAACAGGACGGACTGCCATGACCAAGGATGATCCCGGTTCCCGGGGGACGTACACCGACGCCGACGTCGAGACCGGCGAGGCGAAGCGACCGACCAGCGCCGTCGACGAACTTCGCCGCGCCAGCGCCACGGGCCGTGACGAGACGCCCGACGTCGAACAGGAACCGGCCGAAGGGCAGGAGCCGCCGGACTGACAGCGGTGCGACGCCGGCGACGACATGTCGCGCGCGCGGAAACGTCGTAGCCGTCCCATAATGTCGCGAGCATGAGTGACGACAAGATGCTGGCCCGGATCGCGGCACTGCTGCGGCAGGCCGAGAACACCGACAACCCGCACGAGGCCGAGGCGTTCATGACGGCCGCGCAGCGGCTGGCCACCACCACGTCGATCGATCTGGCGGTGGCGCGGGCGCATTCAGCGACCCGGACCGCGGCGCAGGAGCCGGTGCAGCGCACCGTCACCATCGGCGAGGCGGGCACCCGCGGGCTGCGCACATTCGTGCAGTTGTTCGTGCTGATCGCGCGGGCCAACGACGTGAAATGCGATATCGCGTCCAACTCGACGTTCGTCTACGCCTACGGGTTCGCCGAGGACATCGACGCCACCCACGCCCTGTACGCCAGTGTGGTGGTGCAGATGGTCAAGTCGTCGGATGCCTACATCTCGACGGGTGCGCACCGGCCGACGCCGACCATCACTGCCCGGCTCAACTTCCAGCTGGCGTTCGGCGCGCGCGTCGGGCAGCGGTTGGTCGACGCGCGCGAGGAGGCCCGGCAGGCAGCGACGGCCGAGAGTGCCGACCAGCCCGGGACGGCGCTTGCGTTGCGCAACAAGGATCTCGAACTGGTGTCGTTCTACAAGAAGACGTCGCAGGCGCGGGGCAGCTGGCGGGCGACGAGTGCGTCGGCCGGCTACTCATCGGCAGCACGGCGGGCCGGGGACCGGGCGGGGCGCCGGGCCCGGCTGGGGCCGAGTCCCGAATTGTCCGGGGCGCGTACGGCTCTGGAGCGGTGACCCGCGACGTACAACGGTCCGCGGTATACGCCGCTGAGCAGTTCGTGCGCACGTTGTTCGACCGCGCCGGGGAACGCGGCAACCGGGCGGTCGAGTTCTTCGGGACGCAGTTGACGTTGCCGCCCGAGGCGCGGTTCGGATCCCTCGACGCGGTGCGGCGCTATGTCGACCAGGTGTTGGCCATGCCGGCGGTGGCGGAACGGTGGCCCGACGCCGGTGCGGTGGCGGTGCGGGCGCGCCGGGGAGTGACGGCCGCGCACTACGAATCCGGTGCCGGTGGTGCGGTCATCGCCGTCCCCGAACGCCAATCCACCTGGGCGCTGCGGGAATTGGTCGTCCTGCACGAGGTGGCGCACCACCTGTCCGCCGCGGTGCCGCCGCACGGGCCGGTGTTCACCGCGGCATTCTGCGAGCTCGCTGACATGGTGATGGGCCCGGAGGTCGGGCACATCCTGCGGGTGGTGTACGCCAAAGAGGGCGCGCGCTAACCCCTTTTTTCCCGCGAGCGTCCGTGTTTGTACGTGGACACGCCGCGTTCGGTGTGTAGTCCGCGCACGCTCGCGGCCGGCGAGCGTGCGTTTCCAGTGCCGTCCTAGTGCGGCGGACCCAGATACGGGAAGACCTGCAGGGTGTCGGTGTGCGGGCTCAAGCCGGACGGCGGGCAGTCGCCTTTGGTCAGCGAGGCCAGCCGGTAATCGATGACGTCGTCGGTGAACACCCGCCCGTTCGGGTACTTGGCCGGCAGTGCTGGGTTGAACGTCAGCATGTCGGGCAGGATGCCCTCGGCGTCGACCGCGGCGACGGCCTCCTCATCGGTGTAACCACCGGTGTGTCCCAGGAGGTGCACGAACATCGGCATCCAGCGGTCCCGGTCGTGCTCCGGCTCGCTGGCGTTGTACTCCTCTTTGGTGTCATCGGTGTTGAAGAAACTACTGACCGACGGGTGCCCGGCCCGGTCGACGTGCAGCAGCGTGCCGTCGCGGCGGACGCTGCAGCGGCCCCAGATCCGGATGTCCGGTGCCGCGCCCAGTGCCGCGGTCGGCAGTTCCAGGACCATCGAGCACACGTTGGCCTGCGTGTTGGAATCCACTCCGGTCCAGGGGAATTCGCCCGTGAGGTGGAGCGCGGTGAAGTTGCGGCCGCCCCTGATGTCGAACAGGTTCTTGATGCCGTCGAAGTCGAAGAAGAAGGCATCGCTGCGGGCGCCGGCGAAGAACGTGTATTCGCCTGAGTGGGCGATCACGGGCTCCTTGCCGAACGACACCTCGACGCCCTCGAAGATTTTGTCGCCCACCGCTTCCGGTGATTCTGCGGCCTCTCCGGTCGCCAGGTAGACATCGACGGTCTGCTGTCCCGAGTCCGGTTCGGAGAAGACATAGCTGAACGCGATGTCGTTACGCAGGTCGCCGTCGTTGTCGATGGCGAGCCGGTAGATCGCCTCGGGATGCAGCGCGTCGGCGTTGGGGTTGGCGTTGAGGATCAGCACCGTGCGCGCCGGGTCGGCCGGTGATTGGAAGGCGTAGAGATCGCAGAGGTCCAGGCGCTGGTCGCCCAGGGGCGGGCCGAGGCTGAGGCCCGTGAAATGGTTTGACATAGCCGTCATTCAAGTGCCCGACGGACCGCGCCGAACGAAAATCGGCCAATCTGGGACAGAATTCTCCCGCGCTAGCCTGGGGCCATGACTCAACCCGAACCGCAGGCTGTCGACGAGATGTTCAACGAGGTGCTGCACACCGAGGACGACGTGCTCGTCACGGCGCGTCAGTCCGCCGTGACGGCCGGTATGCCGGCCATCGAGGTATCCGCGCAGCACGGAAAGTTGTTGTCGCTGTTGGCGACCATCAGTGGCGCCAGCCGGGTGCTGGAGATCGGCACACTCGCGGGCTACAGCACCATCAACCTCGCGCGCGGCATCGGCACCGAGGGTCGCGTGACGACGTTGGAGTACTCCCCGGAACACGCCGCGGTCGCGCGCGCCAACTTCGAGCGCGCCGGCGTCGCGGATCAGGTGGAGGTACTGGTTGGAGCGGCGCTGGACACCCTGCCGCAGCTGGCGGAGCGCGACGAGCAGTTCGACTTCTTCTTCATCGACGCCGACAAGGAGAACAACAGCGCCTACGTCGAGTGGGCGGTGCGACTGGCGACGCCCGGCGCGGTGATCGTCGTCGACAACGTCACCCGGATGGGCCGGGTGCTCGATCCGGCCGCCGACGATCTGCAGGCGCAAGGCGTGCGCAACATGCTCGAGCTGGTGGGCAACCATCCGCGCCTGGAGGCCGCCGCCATCCAGACGGTCGGCGCCAAGGGCTGGGACGGCTTCGCCGTGGCCCGGGTGGGTAAGTAGTGCTCAGGGTCGCCGCCGCGGGACTCGTGTTGGCCGTCGGCCTCGCGCCGACGGCGTCGGCTGACGCGCCGGCGCTACCGGAGGTGCCCGTCTCGCCGGGCACGACGTTCGTCGACGATCCGGCGATCGTCGACCCCCATCCGCTGGCCGCAGAGTCCTGGAGCCGGCTGGACCCGGAACCCGCCGTGGCGCTGAACATTTCGCTCGGATCGCCCGACTGTTACGGGGTACACGCCACCGCGGCGGAGACCGGCCAGACCGTGGTGGTCACGTTGACGGCCGGCCGGCGGTCGGATCGCGAACACATGGTCTGCACCATGATGATCATGCCCGGCACGATCGTCGTGCCGCTCGCCAATCCTGTCGGCAGTCGGGCGGTGCTCACGGCCGCGTAGATCCGCAGCGCGAATTTGACGCAGTCGCTGATTCCCGGTGTTACGTTTCGGTGGGGGCGTCGAGGCGTGAGGAGTTGCGGTGACAGCTTTGGCCGAGGTCCGACATTTCCGCCGCGGCGACGCGGGATATGAGGATGCGCGTTGCGCGACGGTGTGGAATGCCCGTGTGCCGCAGCGCTTTCCGGATGTCATCGTGCAGGCGTCGTGCACGGCTGATGTGGTGGCGGCGGTCCGCTACGCCCAAGCGAACAAATTGGCGGTCGGCATCCGATCGGGCGGACACAGCTGGTCGGCCAACCACCTGCGCGATGGCGGCATGCTGCTCGACGTGAGCCGGCTGGACACGTGCCGGGTGGATCGCGACGCGATGATCGCCGTGGTGGGTCCCGGAAAAGGTGGCAGCGTGCTGGCCACCGAACTGGAGCAGCAGGGCCTGTTCTTCCCATCCGGACACTGCCGGGGTGTCCGACTCGGTGGCTATCTGCTGCAGGGCGGCTACGGGTGGAACAACCGCGTGCTGGGGCCGGCGTGTGAAAGCGTGCTGGCGCTCGACGTGGTCACCGCAGCCGGTGAGCAGATTCGCTGCGACGCCGAGCATCACCCCGACTTATATTGGGCAGCAAGGGGATCCGGTCCCGGCTTCTTCGGCGTCGTGACTGCGTTCCACGTGCGTCTCCATCCGAAGCCGGCGGTGTGCGGCAGCAGCCTGTACGTCTACCCTTTCGCGGCCGCCGACGAGATCTACGCGTGGGCCCGCGCCATCAGCGCCGACGTGGACCGCCGGGTGGAGTTGCAGATCGTCGCCTCCCGGGCCATGCCGAGTTCGGGGCTGGATACGCCGGGCATCGTGCTGGCCTCACCGGTGTTCGCCGACAGCGACGATGAAGCGAAAGATGCAGTGGCACTGTTGGATACGTGCCCGGCGCGCCCGCATGCCCTGATGGCCGTGCCGTACGCACCGACGAACCTGCCCACCTGGTACGACGCGGTGATGAGCAACTACCTGAACGACCACCGCTACGCCGCGGACAACATGTGGACGTCGGCGTCGACGGCCGAGTTGCTGCCGGGCGTGCGGAACATCCTCGAGACCATGCCTCCGCACCCGTCGCACTTCCTCTGGCTGAACTGGGGGCCGTCGCCGGCGCGGCAGGACATGGCCTACAGCCTCGAGGACGAGGTCTACCTGGCGCTGTACGCCGGCTGGTCGGACGCCGCAGACGACGAAAAGTACGGCGACTGGGCGCGATCCAACATGGCGGCGATGTCCCACCTGGCCACCGGAATACAGCTGGCCGACGAGAACCTGGGGGCCCGGCCGGCCCGGTTCGCCACCGACGCGGCCATGGCGCGACTGGATGCGGTGCGCGCACAATATGACCCGGAGGGTCGCTTCTACGCCTGGATGGGACGGACATGAGCTACCTGGGTTACCGCGGCGACGACGCGGACACGCCTTTTGGCAGGTTCTTCAATCCGGAGATGGCGGCGCTGCCACGTCATGTGGTGCAGGCGCTCGAGCATGGGCCGCAGGCCGGCCCCGTGCTGCCCGACTTCGACGAACCGCTGGCCGAGGACGGTTACCAGCAGACCGAGAACGGTTACGGCACGCTGTCGGACGGCGGCTACACCGTGGCGGTGCGCACCGACATGCCAGGTGTGACGCCTGAGATGTGGGACTGGTGGTTCGGTTGGCACGGCTGCGACGCGCGCCGCTACAAGCTGTGGCACCCGCGGGCGCATGTCTCGGCGCAGTGGCGTGACGGCCGCGACGACCTGGCCTACGTCGGCCGGACGTCGCTCGTGGAGGAGTACCTCGGTTCGGCGCTGAGTTCGGTGGCGATCCAGTTCGTCGATCCGGTTGCGCAAGGGCACGCTGGGCTGGCCATCGTCGCCCGCCTCGGTTCGCCGGACATCCCGGTCGACATCGGCTGGCTGGTTCATCAGGTGCGGCCGACGCCGGACGGTGCCGAGATGCGCTCTCGATTCTGGATGGGCGGGCAGCACGTGAGCTTCCGTGCGGGTAAGTCCTTGGCAGACCACGCTTTTCGGGTGCTCGCCGCACGTCAGCTGCCGCACCCGCGCGATCTGCTGGTGCACTGCGCGCAGGAGATGAACCACCTGGCCGGCTTCCTGCCGGAGCTCCACGCGCAGTTCGGTTAACCCGCTCGCGAGGTGCCGGCGGCGGGTGTGGCTGACGCCACTCACCAATAACTATCACCCACGCTACGATCGTGACATGAATGATAGTTCCGTACAGGCCCGTCGACTGCCCGGCTGGATGCGTCGCACGTTGATCGCCTTGGGCGCTGTTGTCGCGGTCGCGCTATCGGCGGGCGGTTGGGTGCTGTACGCCAACGACTTCGCGATCCGCGAGCAGCGCGTCACGATCCCGGCGCCGGCGCAGCCGCTCGACGGTGTGTTGGCCCTGCCGAAGACGGGGAAGGGGCCGTTCGGCCTGGTGGTGTTCGTCCACGGTGACGGTCCCGCCGATGCCGGCCGCAACGGCTTTTACCGGCCCATCTGGGAGTCCTTCGCGAACGCCGGCTATGCGTCGTTGTCGTGGAACAAGCCCGGCATCGGCGGCGCGCCCGGCAATTGGCTGAACCAGAGCATGGCCGACCGGGCCGACGAGACGAGCGCCGCGATCGACTGGGCCCGAACCCGGGCGGACATCGATCCACGCCGGATCGGCATCTGGGCAATCAGCCAGGGCGGCTGGGTGGCGCCCGAGGTGGCGGTGCGCAAGCCGGACCTGCAGTTCATGATTCTCGTTGGCCCGGCGATCAATTGGCTGCGACAGGGCGAATACAACCTGCGCGCCGAACTGCGGGCGCGTGCGGCGCCGCAGTCCGAACTGGCCGCTGCGCTGGCCCGGCGGGAGCGGACGAATCAGCTGCTGCGCAACGGTGCCACCTATCACGAGTACCGCATGGCGGGCATCGACGCGTCACCGATGTCCGCGGACCGCTGGGCATTCGTCGCCCGTAACTACCACGCCGACGTCAGCGCGACGCTGCCGTTGCTCTCCGTCCCCGTGCTGCTCGAGCTCGGCGAGGCTGATCGGAACGTCGACGTGGCCGAGACTGAGCGCGTCTACCGCGCACTGGTACGTCCCGATCTGCTGACGGTCCAGACCTACCCGCACGCGTCGCACAGCCTCGCCAAGGAAGACCTGGAGAACAACCCCGAGAGCGTAAAGGCCTACGCGATAGGAACTTTCGCACCTCGGCAGATCTACGCGCCCAGCTATCTCGACAATCTCCGGCGTTACGTGCAGGAACTGCCGGCCGCCAAGGAGGCCCGATGAGGATCCTCGCGTTGGGCGGCCCGGGGGCGATGGGGGCGGTCGCCGTCCGGCTCGCCGCGCAGCTGCCCGGGGTCGACGAGATCGTCGTCGCGGACCGCGATGGCGCCGCCGCCGACCGGTTGTGCGGCCAACTCGCCGAAGCCCGGGTTCCGGTCAGCGCCGCCCAGATCGACGTCACCGACGGCCCGGCGCTACGTGAAGCGCTCGAGCGGGCCGACCTCGTCGTCAACACCGTCGGGCCGTACTACCGCTTCGGGGTCCCCGTGCTGCGCGCGGCGATCGCGGCGGGCACGCACTACGTCGACATCTGCGACGACTGGGAACCAACGGTGCAGATGCTCGAATTGGACGAAACCGCCAGTGCCGCAGGCATTTGCGCGGTCATCGGCATGGGCGCCAGCCCGGGTGTGAGCAACCTGCTCGCCGCCACCGCGGCCGCCGGACTCGACACAGTGCGCGACGCCTACACCGCGTGGCCGGTGGACGTGCCCGGTGGGGGAGGCGACGGCGGTGAGGTGCTGTTGGACCCCGACGGCCGGCCCTCGGCGGCGGCCGTGCACTGGATGCTGCAGAGCAGCGGCAAGATTTGCACCGTCCGCAGCGGACAGCTGACATTCGAGCGTCCGTTGCGCCCGGTCGGGCTGACCTTGCCGCGCGGTCGACGCGGCACCGCGTACACGGTCGGACATCCCGAGCCCATCACGCTGCGGCGTACGCTCGGGCTCAGCGGCGAGGCCGTCAACCTCATGGTGGTCCGGCCGCGGACGCTGGCGTATCTCGACGTGCTGCGCCGGGACACCGACCGGCGCCGGTTGACCCACGAGACGGCGGCTCTGCAGTTCGCGAAACCGAATCTGTTGCGCTACTTGCGGTCTGTCCCGTCGTCCCTACGCAGCAAGGGGCCGGGCACGCTGCCGCCGTTCTTCGCCGCGGTGTCCGGCACCCGTGCCGGACGCGAGCGTGTGGTGCTGGCCCACCTCGACCTGTCCGGTAGCGCGGCAGGGCTGTTCGGAGACATGGCCCGGGCCACCGGTATCCCGTTGGCGTTGGGCCTGGCACAGATCGTCGACGGGACCGCTCGGCGTCCGGGAGTGCACCCACCAGATGCCGTCATCGACGCGCCACGGTTCTTCGCCGACCTTGCCCGCCGGCTCGATCAGCCCGCCGGCCGGCCGCTCGTCGTCGTCGAACAGGACGAGCGTGCCTAGACTTGGGAGCCCCGCACGTCGTGCCGCGGGCGCAAGGAGTTGACCGTTGGAAGACGCACCCATCGAAGTGCCGACCCGCACGCTCGTCGAGAGCATGCTGCGGGACGACGCGACCATCGATGCCGGAGCACTGTATGACGTCGCGGGCGAGCTCGGCATGACGGACCAGCAGGTGCGGTTGTGCATCAAACGACTGGTCGCCGACGGGCAGTTCGTCCAGGACGGGCGCGGCCGAAAAGCTGTGCTGCGCGCGACAGACGAGCTGCGCAGCACCATCACGCCGGACCTCGACTACCTGCGGCTCATGTATGCCCAGGACCGGGGCGACGCGCCGTGGGATGGCCGCTGGCACGTGGTGGCGTTCGCGGTCCCGGAGTCGGTCCGGCCGGCGCGTGACGCCATGCGCGATGCGATCGTGCGCCTCGGCGGTGCCGCCATCCAAGGTGGTCTCTACGTCTCCCCGAACGACTGGGACGGCGAGATAGCCGATGCGGCAGAACAACTGGCGATTGCCGAGCACGTCACCACGTTGACGACCACGGATCTGGCCGTCGGTGGCACCGATGAGCCCCGTGCCGTCGCCGCCCACCTGTGGCCGCTGCACGACATCGCGGAACGGCACCGCCGCCTGCTCGCCGTCGCCGGACGCGCACTGTCCGCATTGCCGGATGCCTCCCCGACGGCGCAGCTCACCGTCGCGATCGAACTGGCCGCTGAGTTCACCCGCGCCGTCGAGCCCGACCCACTGCTGCCGCCGGAGTTGTTGCCGCAGCCGTGGATCGGCGTGGCCGCTCGGGCGAAGGTCGCGGACTGCTGGGCGGAGCTGCTCAAAAGTGATGCACCACAACGCATCAAGCTGTTTCAGTGGTACTCGGAAGTGGTGGCGGAGGTCGCGGCGCGGAGCAGTTCCGCCGCCTCGGTCTGATAGGCGTGCTCGGCCCACTGCAGCGGGGTCGAGCCGAACCGGCCGTCTGTGAGCGACGGGTCGGCGCCCGCCTCCAGTAGCCGTCGGATCAGCGCCAGGTCGCCTGCCCAGGCGGCCTGGTGCAGCGGCGTCGCGCCCTCGTCGTCGCGGGCATTCGGATCTTCGGGGAAGGCCGGCGCGACGATGTCGACGCCGGAGACGTCGATGCCCTGCCGTTCGAGCAGCGCGAGGCGGTCACCGAATCCGTGCGCAGCCGCCCACTGAATCTGCCGCTGCCACATCTGTTCTCGGGTCTCCATGGCCTCACCCAGGCGGCGCTCCCACGGGCTGGGCCCGGCGTCGGCGAGCCCGTGGGCGAACAGCAGCTCCAGGTGCGAATTGTCGGGGCGGAACATCCGGTTGTAGAGCGTCTGCTGGTCGACCGGGTGGGCGCCGCGGCGCAGGAGCAGGGTTGCGAGTTCGGCAGCGTGCGGATGCCGGGGCTGACGCCGCGGCCCTTGCTCGCCTTCGCCGAACACCCCGGTCAGCAGCGTGAACGGCGTCGACATGCCGCACCACAGGTATCCGCCGTTCGGATCAGCGCCGGCGTCGAGCAGCAGCGTCGCGCCAGCGACGACGTCATTTGCACTGCGGCCCAGGGGAATCCGCGAGTAGCAGAGGTACATCAGGGGGACCCAGCCGAACGGTCCGCCGCCGGTGTCGGCGAGCGCCGGGCGGCGGGCGAGATGGTCGGCCACCGCGGCAGGGTCGGAGGCTGCGGCCGCACACCAGATGTTGCGGTCGACAAGGCCGGGGTCGGCGGCCAGCAGGTCGGCGGCCGACTGCCGGCGCGGCGGGGCGTCGGATTCGTCATAGCGCAACGATGCCCACGAGCAGAGCCGGTCGGCCGGGTCGAGGGCATCCTCGTCGACGGCGCCCGGGTCGACGCTCAGATCGGCGGCCAGCCGCAGGTAGTGCACCAGTGCCGGCCAGTCGGTGAAGCCATAACGACGGGCGACGGTGAATTGCGCGGCATGAAGAGCGATGCCGTCCGCCCGCTGAAGTTGGCGGGCTTCGACGCGAAGTTTGTCCAAGGACGGATTGGTGGGCAGTGTGCTGGCCATGACGGCCTCCTCTCATGCGCCCGCGTCCGCGAATCGGGCCGAGAAGAGGTCGGTCACAAGGTAAAGCAATCAGCAGGGAGGCTGAGCCCCTTCGAGCGGACGTCGGGCGGTCCTGCGCGCCCAACCTCAGGCTACAGCAGGCACGCCCACCTGGTGATTTGTGCACGATTTTCCGCGCCGACCGCGGAAAATCGTGCACAAATCCCGGTTAGGTGCAGACGGCGCCGACGGCGGCCGACTGGACCAGCTTGGTGTACTTGGCCAGCACGCCGGTCTTGTAGCGCGGCGGCAGCGGCTCGAAACCTTCACGGCGCGAAGCCAATTCAGCCTCGTCGACCAGCAGGTCCAGCTTGCCGTTGGCGACGTCGAGGCGAATGCGGTCACCGTCGCGCACGAATGCGATGGGGCCGCCGTCGACGGCCTCCGGCGCGATGTGCCCGACGCACAGGCCCGTCGTCCCGCCCGAGAAGCGGCCGTCGGTCATCAGCAGCACGTCCTTGCCCAGGCCGGCGCCCTTGATTGCGCCGGTGATGGCCAGCATCTCGCGCATGCCCGGGCCACCCTTGGGGCCCTCGTAGCGGATGACGACGACGTCGCCGTGCGTGATGGTGCCGTCCTCCAGCGCGTCGAGGGCGGCCCGCTCGCGCTCGAAAACCCTTGCGGTGCCTTCGAAGACGTCGGACTCGAAGCCGGCCGACTTCACGACGGCGCCTTCGGGGGCCAGCGAGCCGTGCAGGATGGTGATGCCGCCGGTCGGGTGGATCGGGTTGTTCATCGCGCGCAGCACCTTGCCGTCCGGGTCGGGCGGCGCGATGTGCGCGAGGTTCTCGGCCATGGTCTTGCCGGTGACCGTGAGGCAATCACCGTGCAGCAGACCGGCATCCAGCAGTGCGCGCATGACGACGGGCACGCCGCCGATCTCGTCGACGTCCTTCATCACGTGGCGGCCGAAGGGCTTCACGTCGGCCAGGTGCGGCACCTTGTTGCCGATGCGGGTGAAATCGGCGAGGGTCAGCTCGACCTCGGCCTCGCGGGCGATGGCCAGCAGATGCAGCACCGCGTTGGTGGAACCGCCGAAGGCCATGACGACGGCGATGGCGTTCTCGAACGCTTCCTTGGTCAGGATGTCGCGGGCGGTGATGCCGCGGCGCAGCATCTCGACGACGGCCTCGCCGGACTTGCGGGCGAACTCGTCGCGGCGCTTGTCGATGGCGACCGGAGATGCGCTGCCCGGCAACGACATACCGAGGGCCTCGGCCGCCGACGCCATGGTGTTGGCGGTGTACATACCGCCGCAGGCGCCCTCGCCCGGACAGATCGCGCGCTCGATGATGTCGACGTCCTCGCGGGACATCAGCCCGCGGGCGCACGCACCGACGGCCTCGAAGGCGTCGATGATGGTGACTTCCTTCTCGGTGCCATCGGTCAGCTTCGCGACGCCGGGCATGATCGAGCCGTTGTAGAAGAAGACGCTGGCCAGGTCCAGCCGGGCGGCCGCCATCAGCATGCCGGGGATCGACTTGTCGCAGCCGGCGAGCAGCACCGAGCCGTCCAGGCGCTCGGCCTGCATCACGGTCTCGACGCTGTCGGCGATGACCTCGCGCGACACCAGCGAGAAGTGCATGCCCTCGTGGCCCATCGAGATGCCGTCGGAGACGGAGATGGTGCCGAACTCCAGCGGGTAACCGCCGGCGGCGTGCACGCCCTCCTTGACCGACTGCGCCAGCCGCTGCAGCGACATGTTGCAGGGGGTGATCTCGTTCCACGACGACCCGACGCCGATCTGCGGCTTGACCCAGTCGTCGTCACCCATCCCTACCGCGCGCAGCATCCCGCGGGCTGCGGTTTTCTCCAGGCCGTCGGTGACGTCGCGGCTGCGGGGCTTGATATCGGGCTGGTCAGAAGACATGCAGGTAAGTATGCCAATCGCCGCCAAACCGAATTTCATTGGATACCCCTAAGGGGTATGCGGTACGCTGGGCTTATGACGGCAGAAGAGTCGGGCGCACCTGAGGCGAGCCTCGCCGAGCCCCAGCACGGCTACTCGCCCAACAAGGATAACTACGCCAAGCGGCTGCGGCGGGTCGAGGGACAGGTCCGCGGCATCGCCAAGATGATCGACGAGGACAAGTACTGCATCGACGTGTTGACGCAGATCAGCGCCGTCAACAGTGCGTTGCAGTCGGTCGCGCTGGCGCTGCTGGACGAACACCTGGGGCACTGCGTGAGCCATGCGGTGGCCGTCGGCGGCGACGAGGCCGAGCAGAAACTGGCCGAGGCCTCCGCGGCGATCGCGCGGTTGGTGCGCTCCTGACGCGAAGTCCGATCACAATGTCGGCCTGAGAGCAGCGCTAACCGTATATGCGTCTCAACGACGCTCGCAGGCCGACATTGTGATCGTGCCGGGACAACTAATGGCCCGCGACCACGTCCGACTCGTCGACCGTGACCGGATCGCCGGCGCCGGGTAACCGAGAGTACGCGGCGCACACCAGACCGAAGAACAGGTAGCCCAGGGCGACCTGCGGGCTGGCGCCCCACGACACCTCGGGTGCGTGGATCAGGCCGATGAAGGACAACGCCGCACCGACCGCCGACGCGATGGCCGCGTAGAGGAACTTCTTCTCGAGGATGAAGGTCACCATCGTGCCCAGGATCAGCCCGACGAGCACCGCGCCCTCGCCGAGGGTCTGCAACCCCTGGTAGACCACGCCCGCGCCGTTGAGCTTGTCCAGCCCCACTGCCGCGGCCGACGTGCCCGCCGCGTTCAGCGCGTTGTCGACCAGGCCGCCGGCCCATTGTGCGAGGTTCGGCAGCAGCGCGGCCACGACGGCGACGGCATGCAGGCGGGGTACCGCCTGGAAGGCCTGCGCCCCGATCAGCAGACCGATGTACAGCAGGATCGGCACGATCGCGGGCACCGGCAACAGCGCGTCGAGCACGCCGAACAGGCCCAGGAAGCAGAAGGCCCCGATCAGCACGCCGCTGGCCAGCGAATACCCGGCCCGGCCGCCGGCGTCCTTCCAGCCGGGGTGGCCGATGTACACGGCAGGCGGGAACGGCGAGCCGAAGGCCGACCCGATCACCGCACCCGCGCCGTCGGCCAGCAGCACGCTGCGCAGGTTGTAGTTGTCGCCGGCGGCGGCCGCGCTCTCCACGTTGCTCATCGCCTCGGTGAAGTTGTAGACGCCGAGGGGAATCGCGGTCCCCAGCAGCGGGGCCAGATGCGACAGCCCCGAGAACAACATGCCGACCCGCAGGTCGGGTAGCCCGATCGCGATGTCGGACACCGCCTTTGCGACGTCGGGCGCCGACATGAACCCGCCGATCCACCCGATGGCGGTGCCGACGAGCAACGCGGCCAGCCCGGTCGGGATGCCGAACGGCAGCTTCACGTCGGTGAAGAATCCGATGAGGATGATCGCCAGCACCGGCAGGCCGATCCACGCCGCCTCCCACATCTGCGCGGCCGGCCGCATCGAGATGAAGGTGATGGAGATGCCGGCCAGCGTCCCGAGCATGGCCGCCCGCGGTGTCAGCTTGCGGATGTACGGCCCGACGAACGCGCCGATCATCACGATGATGCCGATCATGAAAGCCCACGCCAGCCCGGCCTGCCAGGCCTGCATCGCATCCTTGGTGTGCAGATACACCGGCAGCATCACCACGAAAACCACGATGAACATGTGCGGCACGCTCGGGCCGTAGGGCAAAGCCGTGACGTCCGTGCGGTTTTCGCGCCGGGAGAGGCGGCGGGCCAGGAACGTGTAGTAGAGGTTCCCGAGGATCAGGGCCACCCCGAGCGCGGGCAGGATGGTGCCGAGCACGTCACCGGCCGGGACCTTGACGACGCCGATCATGAGACCCGTCAGCGTCAGCACGTTGACGAGGATGTTGAACCCCAGCCCGAAGAACGCGTTGGTGTCGCCGCGCGTCCACCACGGGATGGACAGCTTGGGAGTATCGGCGGCCGGGGGATCGGAGACGTCGGTGGACATGGGCAGGTCCTCTCTAAACCGCAGAAGCTGACGGGGCGGCGAGTTGGTGCAGTGCGGGGATGACCGCTGCGGTGTCCGCGACCCAGCCGAAAATGCCGCCCTGGGCAGCGATCATCTCCAGGCCGACCCGCTGGAACTCCGGGAAATATGAACCGACGCAATCGGATACGACGAGGCACTCGTAGCCGCGGTCGTTGGCTTCGCGGGTGGTGGTGTGCACGCACACCTCGGTGGTGACACCGGTGACGAGCAATTGTGTGATGCCCGCGCCGCTCAGTGCGTCCTGCAGCCCGGTGGCGTAGAAGGCGCCCTTGCCCGGCTTGTCGATCACGAGCTCGCCGTCGATCGGGGCCAGCTCGTCGACGATGTCGTGACCGTATTCGCCGCGGATCAGGATGCGCCCGTACTTGCCGGGGTCACCGATCCGTTTGGACGGCGCACCGCGATTGAGTTTGGCGGGCGGGCAGTCCGACAGGTCGGGTTCGTGGCCTTCCCGAGTGTGGATGACCATGATCCCGGCCGCGCGGGCCGCGGCGATCAGCGCCGCCAGCGGTGGCACCACTTTGAGTAGTTGGTCGACGTCGTTGCCGAGGCTTTCGCCGAACCCGCCGGGCAGCAGGAAGTCGCGTTGCATGTCGATGACGATCAGCGCGGTCTGACCCGGTATGAGCGAGAACGGTGTCGGTTCGGCCGTTACCTCGACAGATGTCATGCGGGCTCCTTCGCCGTCGCTGCGGCGACTTCGCTTGTCGCGCGGGGCTCGTCGAGAATTTGTGCGGCCAAGGTCAGCGCGGTGTCGTCCGACAGCGCGTTGCCCAGCAGCATCGCGCTGTACGGCCGGCCGTCACTGGTCACGCCGAGCGGCACCGCAACGCCCAGCAGATCGAGCAGGTTGCCGAAGTGCGTGTAGTGACCGAGCATCGTGTTGCAGTTGATCGGATTCGCCAACACCTGTTCGACGGTGAAGGTGGTCCCGACGGTCGGCACGACGAGGACGTCCATGGTCTGCCAGAGGCGGCCCACCTCGGCTTTGAGCTCCTGCAGTTTCTGCAGTGCGGCGAAGGCGTCCACCGCGGTGTAGGTCAACCCGCTACGGAAGATGTCCCGCACCACGGGGTGGATCGAATCAGGTTGTGCGGCAAGGAAATCACCGAACTCGACGAGCCTCTCTGCGACCCACGGGCCCTGGTAGAGCAGCGCACCCGCGGCGAGAAACGGCACCAGTGACACCTCGACGATGACGGCCAGGCGTTCGAGGTGCTCCCGGAAACTCAGGTGTGCCGCGCGCATGGCCTCGTCGCCGAAGAACTCGAGCTCGTCGACCGGCGGTAATCCCACCCGGATCGGCGCGCCGCCGTGACGCGGTCCCCGATCGCGCGACCAGGCGTCGGCGTCGTCGCGGCCGGCCATCACGTCGAACACCCGGTCCACATCGTCGATGCAGCCCGCCATCACGCTGAGGCAGTCCAGCGACTTGCACGCCGGTACCAGTCCGACGGTGCTGATCAGCCCGCGGGACGGTTTGAAACCCACCACGCCGTTGAGGGCGGCGGGCACCCGCCCAGACCCCGCGGTGTCGGTGGCCACCGCGAACGGCACCTGGCCCAGCGAGACCGCCAGCGCGGAACCCGAACTGGACCCGCCCGAGATGAGGCCACCGCCGAAGACGCTGCGCGGCACGGTGTAGGGCGTGCGGGTGCCGTTGAGGCCGGTGGCGAACTGGTCGAGGTTGGTCTTGCCGACGTAGAGCGCACCCGCGTCGAGCAGCCGTTGCACCGCCGGCGCGGTCCGCTCGGCAACGTATGCATAGTCCGGGCACGACAGCGTCGTCGGCACCCCGGCGACGTCGATGCTGTCCTTCACCCCGAACGGCACGCCGTACAGCGGCAGGGTGCGCGCGCCGGGCCGGTTCTCGATCTCGGCAGCGGCCTTCAGGAGCTCCTCGCGGGGCACGACCGACAGCCACGTGCCGTCGTCCCCGCGGGCGGCGATCGCATCGGCGACGCGGGCCGCGGTCTTGACCGGGGAGCCGGTGCCTCCGGCGTGGGATTCGAGGATCTCGGCCACCGACGGGCCGATCGTCGGACCGGTACCGAATGCCTGGTCAATCCCGCCGCGCGCATCTGGACCCATGCCTGACGATTGTCGGCACGATGATGTCGCCGGCAGTCACGGCTGTGTGTCGATCGTGTTAGCGGTTCCCGCCGCCCCCGATCGCGCTAGGCGCCGAGTTCGTCCTCGATGCGCTGCACCTTCGCGGTCAGCTGGCCGGTGTAGCCGGGCCGGATGTCGGCCTTGAGGACCAGGCTGACCCGCGGGGACGCCGCCGCCACCGCGTCCACGGCCCGTTTGACCACGGCCATCACCTCGTCCCACTCGCCCTCGATGTTCGTGAACATCGCATTGGTCTCGTTGGGCAGACCCGACTCGCGCACCACCCGCACGGCCGCGGCGACGGCCGCGCCGACGCCGCCGGACTCGTCACCACCCATCGGGCTGACGCTGAAAGCAACAATCACAGGGTCGATTGTGCGCGGATCCCCGGGGCTTGGACACCGTCGGTGGCGCTTCCGAGGTCTCCAGTGCGGCCGGTGGGAGTAACGCCCGACATATCTGGGGCGATCAACAGTGCAGTTCAGCGGCCTTCTACGGGGCCGCCATGGGGGTATGACGGCCTTTCGCGGCAGGGGCCGGTCAGCGCGCTATGAGAGACTGGGGACGTTGTGAACTGGAGGTGGCGGATGCCGCAGTGGAACAAGAGCAAGCTTCTGACCGCGGTCGTGGCGGCCGGACTGGTCGCCGGAATGACCGTCGCAACCCCGTCGGCGCTGGCCGACCCGGATGCGCCGGACCCCGGTGTGGCAGCCGCGCCGATCGACCCGGGTCTGCCCACGGAGGCTCCCTTGCCGCCGCCGATCCCGCCGGTCGGTGACCCGCTGGCCCCCGGCGCACCCGTCGCGCCCGCTCCCGTCATCCCGGGCGCCCCGATCCCGGGCGAACCCCAGCCGATCCCGGCAGGTACCCCGGCCGGCCAGAACCCGACGCCGTTCGTCGGCCAGCCGCCGTTCAACCCGCCCACCTTCAACCCGGTGAACGGGTCCATGGTGGGTGTGGCCAAGCCGATCTACATCAACTTCCCGCGGCCCATCGCCAACAAGCAGATGGCGCAGGACGCCGTGCACATCTCGTCGAACCCGCCGGTGCCGGGCATGTTCTATTGGGTGACCGACACCCAGCTGCGCTGGCGGCCCATCGCGTTCTGGCCGGCGAACACCGTCGTCAACATCGACGCCGCGGGCACCAAGTCCAGCTTCCGCACCGGTGACGCGCTGGTCGCGACGGCCGACAACGCCACGCACCAGATGACCATCAGCCGCAACGGCAAGGTCGAGAAGACGTTCCCGATGTCCATGGGCAAGTCCGGTAACGAGACCAAGAACGGCACCTACTACGTGCTGGAGAAGTTCCCGGACATCGTGATGGACTCGTCGACGTACGGCGTCCCGGTCAACTCACCCGAGGGCTACAAGCTGAAGGTCAATTGGGCGGTCCGCATCGACAACAGCGGCGCGTTCGTGCACAGCGCCCCGTGGTCGGTGTCCGACCAGGGCAAGCGCAACGTCAGCCACGGCTGCATCAACCTCTCGCCCGACAACGCGAAGTGGTTCTACGACCAGTTCGGCAGTGGTGACCCGATCGTCGTGAAGAACTCGGTCGGCCTGTACAACTACTCCGACGGTGCGGGCGACTGGCAATGGGGCATGCAGACGCCGGCCGCGACGCCGTCCACGGGCAGCGGCTCGGGTTCGGGCGCCGGCACGCGCTGATCCGTCGACAACGCGAAAACCCCCTATTTCCAACGAAATAGGGGGTTTTCGCGTGGTATGGCTAATTCCAGATGCGCACGCGCTCGGCGGGATCCAGGTACAGCTCGTCGGACGTGCTGACATCGAACGCCTCGTAGAACGAGTCGATGTTCCGGATCACGCCGTTGCACCGGAACTCCGGCGGCGAGTGCGGGTCGACGGCGAGGCGCCGAATGGCTTCGGCGTCACGGGATTTGGTGCGCCACACCTGGGCCCAGCCGAAGTAGACGCGCTGGACGCCGGTCAGCCCGTCGATGACGGGCGCCTCCTTGCCGCCCAGTGACAGCTCGTAGGCGAGCAGCGCGATGGACAGCCCGCCCAGGTCGCCGATGTTCTCGCCGACGGTGAACGCGCCGTTCACGTGGTGGCCCGCATCCAGTGCCCGTGGCGTGAAGGCCTCGTACTGCTCGATGAGAGCTTTTGTCCGCAAACCGAATTCGGCGCGGTCGGTATCGGTCCACCAGTCGACCAGATTGCCGTCGCCGTCGTACTTGGCGCCCTGGTCGTCGAAGCCGTGCCCGATCTCGTGCCCGATCACCGCGCCGATCCCGCCGTAGTTGGCGGCGTCGTCGGCCTCGGCGTCGAAGAACGGCGGCTGCAGGATCGCTGCGGGGAAGACGATCTCGTTCATGCCCGGGTTGTAGTAGGCATTCACCGTCTGCGGCGTCATGAACCACTCGTCGCGGTCCACTTCACTGCCCAGCTTCGCCAGCTCCCGGTCGTGCTCGACGGCCTGGCCGCGCAGGTAGTTGCCGTACAGGTCGCCGGCGTCGATCACCAGGTTCGAGTAGTCCCGCCAGCGTGCCGGGTAGCCGATCTTCGGGGTGAACTTGTCCAGCTTGGCCAGCGCGCGTTGCCGCGTCTCAGGCGTCATCCACTCCAGGTTGGTGATGCTGACGCGGTAGGCCTCGCGCAGGTTGGCCACCAGTTCGTCCATCCGCGCCTTGTGCGACGGCGGGAAGTGCCGCTCCACGTACAGCTTTCCGACGGCGTCGCCCATCAGACCCTCGACGAGGCCGACGCCACGCTTCCAGCGGTCCCGGATTTCCTCGGTGCCCGACAGGGTGCGGCCGTAGAAATCGAAGTTCTCCGCGACCAGGTCGTCGGTCAGGATCGGGGCGCGGCCGCTGATCAGGCGCCAGCTCAGCCAGGCCTTCCAGTCCTCGAGCGGCTCGGACGCCCACAGCGCGCCGAACGCGACCAGGAAATCGGGTTGCCGCACCACGACTTCGGCGACCACGTCGGCCGGCGCGCCCACCGCCGCCAGCCAGCCGGCCCAGTCGAAGCCGGGTGCCTCGTCGGCGAGGTCGGCGAACCGGCGCAGGTTGTAGCTCAGGTCGGCGTCGCGGCGCTTGACCACGTCCCAGTGCGCGGCGGCCAGCTTGGTCTCCAGCGCGACGATCCGGGCGGCGGTCTCGGCCTGATCGCCGCCGAAGACCAGACTCAGCATGCGGGCGATGTGCTGCGGGTAGGCCGCGAGCACCGCCGCGTGTGCCGGTTCGCGGTAGTAGGACTCGTCGGGCAGGCCGAGGCCGGACTGCGTGAAGTGCAGCAGGTACCGCGTCGAGTCCTTGGAATCGGTGTCGACGTAGGCGCCGGCGCCACCGCCGACGCCGGTGCGCTGCAACGCGCCGAGCACCGTGGCCAAAGCGGCGGAGTCGGCCGCATCGGAAATCAGGGCAAGCTCCGCCAACAGCGGCGCGAGGCCGACGGCGGCCACCCGCTCGGTGTCCATGAAGCTCGCGTAGAGGTCGCCGATGCGCTGGGCATCAGAGCCCACCGGGCCCGAGGCCGTCGTGATGAGGTCACGCACCTGCTCCTCGGCGCGGTCGGCCAGCAGGCGGAAGGCGCCGTCGGTGGCGCGGTCGGCCGGGATGTCGTAGTCGGTGAGCCAGCGGCCGTTGACGTGACCGAACAGGTCGTCCTGCGGGCGGGCGCCGGGGTCGAGGTAGCTCAGGTCGATACCGGATCGGGGAGAGGTAGCTTCGAGACTCACCTCGCCATCCTGCCATCGCCGCTGCAGTGCGCGACGGCGCTGCGGGTAGCCTCACGCCCATGCCCGACGAGCGCAGCGAAGACTCCGCCGAAAAAGACGCTGCCAAAGACACAGCGAAAGACGCCGGATCGGCCGGCGCGGCCACTGCCGCCAAGCCCGCCACCAAGGCCGCCGCACCGAGTGATCAGGCTGAGGGAATCTTCAGCCGTTACGGCATCGCCTCGGCCGTGCTGGGTGTCGTCGCGGCGGTCGCCGTCGTCGTCGCGACCTGGGTCTACCTGGGCCACCGGGCCGACGACGCGGAGCGCGCGCACGAGGCGCAGGCCATGAAAGCCGCCGCCGAGTGGTCCAACCTGCTGATCAACATGACCAAGGACAACGTCGCCGTCAACGTGCCGAAGCTGCACGAGGGCACCGTCGGCCAGCTCAACGCCGATTTCGACGCCACCGTCGCGCCGTTCACCCAGCTGGTGCAGAAGCTGCAGAGCCAGACCAGTGGTCAGATCGAGTCCGTCGCGCTGGAGACGCTGCATCACGCGCCGCCGGGGGACCAGGGCAAACCGGCGGTCCAGCCCGAGCTGGCGGCGATCGCCTCGGATACGACGACGGTGCTGGTGATCGCGACGTCGGTGAGCCAGAACGCCGGTGCCAAGCCGCAGACCGTGCGCTGGCGGCTGCGCCTCGGGGTGTCCGACGTCGACGGCAAGATGCTGATCTCGCGATTGGAGACGCTGCGATGAGGAACGCGTGGCGGGTACTGGTCTTCGACATCCTGGCGCCGCTCGCGGTGCTGGCGAGTCTCGTCTACATCGGGCTGGCCCTGGAGCGGCCGCTGTGGTGGGTCGTGGTGGGCACCATCGTCGGTCTGCTGGTGTTGCAGGCGTCGGTGGTCAACTTCGTGCTGTTCCGCCGTGACGGCGTCACCATGGGCACCGATGACGACGCGCCCAGGCTGCGGCTCGCGGTCGTGGGGCTGACGGCGGTCGCGGTGGTCGCGGCCGCCATCGTCGGCTACACCAAGTGGACGGTGCCCGACCGCACCACCGAGAACGACATGTCCACGGTCGTGGGCATCGCCAGCAGCGTCGCGGAGGCGTCGGCGACCTTCACCCCCGGCGCGCCGAACGTGTCGATCGACCGGGCCACGTCGCTGATGGCGCCGCAGCGCGCGGAGGCCTACCGCAACGAGTTCAACGCGGTCGCCAAGGACCTGACCAGCCGTGGGGTGGCCGGGCAGGCCAGCACCATCTCGGCCGGTATCGAGACCATCGGCCCGAATTTCGCCAGTGTCGCGGTGGTCATGCGGGCCACTCAGAACACCCCGAACAAGCCGGCGCAGGCGACGGTGTTGGGGCTGCGGGTCACGCTGACGAAGCAGGACGGCCGCTGGCTGGTCATGGACGTGACGCCGATCGCGTCGCGGTAGGACGGCTCGGGCGCCGGCTCAGGACCGGGCGGAGCGCATCCGGGCGAACCGGTCCGAGAGCCGCCGCATGCGTACCAGCAGCGCGGCCGACGGGCTGGTGGTGCCCGCGACGTAGGCCGAAAGTTCTTGTGCGCCAACACCGATGCGGGACGCGAATTCCGTCTCGCTGAGACCGGAACGCTCCATCAGCAGCCGGATCTGGCGCGCGACCTCGGCGCATTCGTTGGCCTCGAGCTGGGTGCGGGCACGGGCCAGCACCTCGGCCAAGGCCTTGGAGATGCCGTACGGGTTGGTGGTCGCCAGGATCTCTTCGACCTGACGAGCGGTGCGGCCGAAGGGGTCGCGCTTGATGGCGACGACGATGCGCTGCCACACCGCGAGGTCGTCGTTCTCCAGCGCGGCGCGGATGGCGGACGTCGACCAGAACTCGACGGGCTTCTCGCCGGGGGCCTGCGCCGGGAACGCGACGGTGGGTGCCCCGTTGGTGCCGGTTGCGGCGGAGTCACCGGGATCGTCGGCACCAGAAGGGGTGTCCCTCACTTCGGATGTCAACGTCACCTCGCCTCCTCCAACATGGCCACTGCCACCGCCAGACAACGCTGTTTGACGTCGGGCCAATCTGCCGATTCGTGGTCGTCGAACGGGTGCGGGTCGGCCAACCTGCGGACCAACTGGGTGGCCACCCACTGGTTCTTCGACCGTTCTCCACAGTAATACCCGTCAATTCCGGCAAGAACCGCGGCTGCGGTCCGGATGTCCATGCACGACACCAGATCGACGAAGTCGGTGTAGTCCTGAACGCTGTTGCGGGACATGATCAGGTAGCCCTTGAGCCGCAGCGTCTCGGCGCCCGTCGGGATTTCGAGCCGGTCGCCCGTGGGCAGCAGCACCGTCGTCGTCTCCACGGGGCTGCGACGCTCGATGGCGGGGCCGTCGGTGTCGCTGAGCGACAGCGCGTCGAGCGCGACCGACAGCCGGCCGCCCCACATGGTGACGGGGTGCACGTCCGGGTTGTCCGACGCGGACCGGGACAGGCCGTGGGCACGCCGGCGCAGCAACGCCAGCCCGGTGCGGGACCGGTCCTTGCGCGGGGGCGCCGCCGCGATCCGGCGGGGCACGGCGCGGGGCACGTACTGCTGCTCGCCCGGCTCGCAGCCGCTGAACGCCAGCGGATCGGCGACCGTAACAGTCTGTTCGGCAAGGCTTTTCAGCTTGGCGGCGGACTTCACGACGCTGCGCAGCTCCGCGCCGGACGGGCCCAGCGCGGAGATGTCGTCGGGGATGATGACGAGGCTGCCGGTATCGGTGGTGGGCAACGGCTTGTCGAAATCCACCGACGGCAGCAGGCGGTCCAGCCACTTGGGCAGCCACCAGTTCCACTGGTCGAACATCGCCATCAGCGCCGGCACCAGGACCAGGCGGACCACCGTCGCGTCGACCGCGATGGCCACGGCGCAGGCCACGCCCATCTGGGCCACCAGCGGCATACCGGCGAACGCGAATCCGATGAAGACGGCGATCATGATGAGCGCGGCACTGGTGATGGTGCGGGCACTGGTGCTGACGCCGTACGCGACGGCGTCGCGGGTGTTGCCGGTCTGCAGGAAGCGTTCCCGGATGCGTGTCAGCAGGAAGATCTCGTAGTCCATGGACAAGCCGAACGTCATCGCCAGCACCAGCGGCGGGATGGTGGTGTCCAGCGATTCCAGTGGCTTGAACCCGAGCGCCTTGAACCAGCCCCATTCGAAGACGATCACCAGGCTGCCGTAGGCCGCGGCCACCGACAGCACCGTCATGAGGACGCCCTTGAGCGCCAGCACGATCGAGCGGATCGAGATCAGCAGCATCACGAACGCGATGAGCGACACGAAGGCGAACACCAGGATCTCGGTGTTCGCGACGCGGTGGTCGAAGTCCATGATCAGCGCCGTCGGTCCACCGACGGCGATGGCGACGTTCGGGCCGGCGACCCCCGGCAGGTGTTCTCGCAGCCAGGTGATGGAGTCCCGCGCGACGAGGTCTTCGGGGTCCACCGAGAGCACCACCGAGAACAGGGCGCTGCGGTTGTCGTTGCTGAACACCGGCGGTGACACCTGGGCGACGTCCGGCGCCTGCGTCATGGTCTGGTGCAGGGCGTCGAGCGTCGCGGTGTTCTGCGGGTCGGACGCCGTCGCGTCGGGGAACGTCGCCAGGACCCGGATCGGGCCGAGCGCGCCGGGGCCCAGCGCTTCCGCCGCCGCGGCCACGCCGCTGCGGATTTCGTGGGACGGCTCGAACTGGCGCAGCATGCTGTTGCCCAGTTGCATGCCGAACGACGGTGCGGCCAGGGCAACCAGGAACACGGTGGCCAGTAGCGCCGACAGCCATGGGCACCGCATGGTCCGCTCGGTCCACTGGGTCCAGAACCGCGACTGCGTGGCGTCCGGGCGGCGCGACACGTGCAGCCACGACGAGCGTTTGGCGACCCGCTTGCCGAACGTGGCGAGCACGGCCGGGATCAGGGTGGTCGACGTCAGCACCGCGACGGCGACGGCCAGGATGGCGCCGGTGGCCATCGACGACAGCACCGGCGTGCCGATCAGGTAGATGCCGGTGATCGACGCGATGACCGTCAGCCCGGACAGCAGCACCGCCAGACCGGACGTCGCCATCGACGCGTCGACGGCCTGCTCCGGGTCACGGCCGGCCCGCAGCTCCTCGCGGAATCTCATGAGGATGAACAGCGAATAGTCGACGGCCAGCGCGATGCCGAACATCGACAGCGTCGTGGTCACGAAGACGCTCATGGTGACCCAGATGGACAGGAGGTAGACCACCCCCATCGTCACGATCACCGTGCAGGCGCCGAGCAGCATCGGCATGGCCGCGGCCGCGAGGGAGCCGAACACCGCCAGCAGCACGATCAGCACGATCGGCAGGTTCCACTTCTCGGCCTCGGCGACGTCGTGCTTGGTGGTCTCGCTGGCAGCGGCGCCGAGCGCGCCCTGCCCGATGACGTAGAGCCGGACCTTGCCGTCGGCGGTCTGACCGGGCTTGCCGCCCTCGATGCCGACTGCTTTACGCAGCTTCTTGGCGATGTCGACGGCGCCACTGTTGTTGAAGTCGAGGCGCAACGTGACGACGTAGGGTTTGCCGGCCTGCGGCTCGGCCTGCGTAGGGTCGGGGACGACCTTGACGTTGGAGACGCCCGCCGCGATGCGTTTGAGCTCGTCGACGGCGGCGGTCATGTCTTCCTGCGACGCGTTGGCGTTCGGGGCGGCGACCAGGGCCAGCGGTGAGGCGCCCTCGTCGGGGAAGTGGTCCTCGAGCTCGTACTGGACGTGCAGGGACTGGGAGCCGGCGACGTCGAACCCGCCGCCGCTGAGGTTGCTGGACTGCGTCGCAGCGAGATACAGAGACGGCACCATGAGGAGCAGCCAGGTGGCGAAAACCGCCCAGCGCCAACGCCGGAGCAGACCGCTCAGCCGCATCATCAACTGCTGGATGGCGAACCCTCTTCCTGCGGTCGTCCCGGTTGCCACCGGAGTCTTTTGATCGGCGTTTCGTGCGGCCGACCCTACCCCAGTATGGGGTAGGGTGACCGGCTCGCGAGCGCCGTTGCGGCGCCAGGTGGGAACCTTGATGCAACTGCAACCGGGCCAACTCCGCGCCCGGCCGGCAACGTCGTCGGAGGCCGTCGGAGGGCTGCGGCGCCGAGGGTGAATCCCGCGGTGACCTGGATGTTTGCTGTGTGGATTGGTCACCGGCCGCGCCGCGATGGCAAGATGGCAGGAGCCGAATCCCGGATGCGGCCGGCGCAGCCATCGGCGCCACCCCGGGAAAACAGTGTTTGCCGAGTGTTTACACGGCCGTCGTTGGCCCGTAAACCGGTGAGGAGATTTGCCATGAAGACGACCAGTGTCGCGGTTCGCCGCGGACTCGCCGGGGCGTTCGCTGTAACTGCACTCGGCGGTGTGATGGTGACGTCGTTCGGCGCTCCGTCGGCCGGTGCGGGCCAGGATCCGTGTGCGGCCAGCCAGGTCGCCAAGACCATCGGCATGGTCGCCACGTCGACGGGCACCTACCTGGACGCGCACCCCACCGCGAACCAGACGCTGACCAACATCTCGCAGCAGCAGCCCGGCCCGCAGTCGCTGGCAGCGCTGAAGACCTACTTCGATGCCAACCCGCAGGAGGGCGCCGCGCTGCAGAACCTGCAGGCGCCGCTGGTGACGCTGTCGTCGCAGTGCAAGCTGCCGTTGACGCTGCCGCAGCTGATGGGCCTGATGCAGTCGGCGCAGCAGGGCGGCGGACTGCCGGCCACGCTGCCCGCGATGCCCGCCGTGCCGAGCGTGCCCGGCGCCGTGCCGTTCACGCCCACCCTGCCCGGCGTGACGACGGCGACGGGGTCCATTCCGGCGGCCCAGGCCGTGTCGGCGGCGCAACCCGCCGGGCGCTAGACAGGCGGTTATCCGGCTCTTCTGCTTATCTTTGAGGGGCCGGTAGCCCCGTCGGGGTTCCGCTACCGGAACTCTCGACGAAGGGGTTTGACCACATGATGCTCACCGCTCCGGCCAAGCGACGCGTTGTTGCCGGTTTCATCGGCGCCGGCGCAGTCGCCGGCAGCATGTTGTTCGGTGCCGTCCCGTCGGCCCTCGCCGACGACCTGCCGCCCAACTGCTCCGCTGCGGACATCGCCGGTGTCAAGTCCGGTGTCGAGGCATCGACCTCTGCCTACCTGTTCACCCACCCGGACGTGAACGACTTCTTCACCAGTCTGCGGGGTCTGTCGAAGGACCAGGCGCACGCCAAGGTCAAGCAGTACCTGATCGCCAACCCGCAGACCAAGGCGGAGCTGCAGGGCATCCGGCAGCCGCTCAAGGACATCCGCGACCGCTGCGGCCTGCCCGGCCCAGCCGCCCGCTAGTCAGGGATTTGTGCACGAAAATCCGCGGCTAGCGCGGATTTTCGTGCACAAATCACTTGCGGAGTCGAGCCAGGCCGCGCCAGCCGAGCAGGAAGACGGCCGTGACGGTCGAGGCGACGATCACGAAACTCACCGCGACGCCCTGGGCTGAGGCCTTGCGTAGCAGCATGCCGATGACGACGGTGCTGATCCACACCACCAACCCGGTCGGGTTCAGCGCCGTCGGGCGGTGCCAGCCCCGCGACAGCGCCCAGCCCGCCACGGTTCCGGTCAGGAACGGCCAGCTCGTGTGCGCCACGCCGGCCAGGGTGATGCCCTCGGCGTGACTGCGCCGGCCGATGGCGCAGAAGATCACCACCAACACCACGTCGGTGACGAAAGCCAGTGCGGCGCTGCGGTTTCCGGTGGTCGGCTCAGTTGTCATAGGTCATCACGTCCAGATTCAGTGGGCTGACATTGGTTTCGGCCCGGACGGTGAAGCCGGGGACCGGCCGCGCGGGACCGCCGGCCTCCACCGCGTCGACGGCGGCCATGTCGGCCAGTCGGTCGGTGAGCCGGAACGAGCGGAAGACGAAGGGCAGGCCGTCGGCGCGCAGCGGATCGGGCGTGCTCATCACGTGGAAATGTAGATGCGGCGCACTGGAATTGCCGGTGTTGCCGACGTTGCCCAGCACCTGCCCGGCAGTCAGCCGGTCACCGGGCTTGACCTTGACACTGCCGGTCTTCAGGTGCGCGTAGAACGCGAAGTTCCCGTTCCCGAGGTCCTGGACGACGTGGTTGCCGCCGTACTGCGCCAGCGTCAGGCCAGTCGGGTCGACGCCGGGCACCTGCTCGGGCAGTCCGTCGAGGACCGCGACCACGGGGCCGTCCGCGACGGCGTGTACGTCGGAGCCGAAGTAGAGGTAGCTGTCGGTCTTCGCGCGGTCCCCGCCGAACAGCTGTCCGTCGGCCCGGAGCTGCTCGTAGTCGATGGCGAATCGCTCTGCGGCCCAGAGCTTTCCGTCGATCGGGTTGAGGGCCATCCGGTGCGGCGTCATGTCGCAGCAGCCGTTGGCGTCGAGCCAGCCGGAGCCGCGCAGCGGTGGGTCGAGTACGACGGGCTTGTGGTCGGACACCGGCACGGGTGCGACGTTCTCCGTCACCACCGGCGGCACGAGCGGTGGCATGGGTTTAGGGACCTTGACCACCACGCGGTGGGAAAGCTGCTGCGGCACCGCACTTCCCGCGTCCAGTTTGACGTCGAGCCACACGACGGAACGCTGTCCCGGCGCCAGGTCGTTGGTGCTGACCCGGGTGCCCATGGTCCGCGTCCAGTAGCCGAGGCCGGCGCCGGACAGCTGCAGCAGTGGCCCGACGGGTCCCATGACCGCGACCGAATCCACCGTCACGGGTTCGGGTGAGGTGTTGGTGAGCAGCAGCTCGTACGCGAGATGGACCCGACCGTCGGTGGCCGGCATCGGGACGGGTTCGGCCACGACGTCGACCAGGACGGGCGTGACGATCGGCGTGGCGGCATCCGCGGAACTGGTTGAGGGAGTGGAAGATCGGCCCGATTGTGGTACGGACGTACAGGAGGTCAGCGCGACGGTGAGCAGGACTGCCGCCGCCAGCCGGCTACCCGGAGTCATGGCGAGTCCTCGGGGCTGTCGGGCCGCGGCCCGGGTGCGGTGCCAGGACTGCCAGCCGGATCGGGCGCATCCGGGTCGATGTCCTTCTCCGTGCGGAACAGGAAGAAGAACACCACCCAGCCGATGGCCGAGATGAAGATCCAGCTGACCAGCCGATAGATCAGCATCGTCGAGATGGCCCCCGCCAGCGTCATCCCGCTGGAGACCAGACCGGGCACCAGCACCGCCTCGACCACGAGCAGTCCGCCGGGCATCAGGGGAATCGCCCCGACCGCGCGGGCCGCGGCGTAGGCGACCGTCAGCCCGGCCAGCGAGGGATGCCCGCCGGTGGCGTACGCGGCGCAGGCCAGGCATGCGACATCGGCGATCCAGTTGAACAGCGACCAGCTGAACGCCACGGTCAAGGTCCGGCGGCTCAGGCTCACCGACTCCAGCTGGCTCAGGGTGCGGCGCCAGCCGTCCAGCCCGGTGTCGGCGGGCTTACCGCGCAGCGAGTTGACCCACGACAGCAGCCGCACGCCGATGCCGTCGATCTGCTGCGGATTGGCGGCGACGGCCTGGGCGAGCAGCAGCAGCGCCACGAAGCCGCCGATCGTGAAGATCAGCGACAGGGGGTTCCTGCTCGCGCCGAGCAGGAACGCGCCACCCAGACCCAGCAGGGCCAGCCCGACCACCTGCAGCGCCCCGGACATCACCAGCTGCCACGACGCGACCAGCGGCGACGCGCCCCACAGCCGCTGCTGGCGGTAGACGAAAGTGGCCGAGAGCACCGGACCGCCCGGCAGCGTGGTGGACAGTGCATTGCCGGCATAGAAGGCGGCCTCGGATCGCCACTGCTTGACCTGGACCCCGGCGGACCGCAGCAGGGTGCGCTGGATCTGCGCGAAGCTGTGCATCGAGGCCAGGGCCGCGACGGCCGCGGCGGCCACCCACCACCACGTCGCCGACAGCAGGCTGCGCCAGGCCTTGGCCAGCTGCTCCCAGACCATCACGACCTCGACGGTCAGCACGGCGACGGCGACGCCGATGAGAACCCAGCGCAGCCACCAGTACTTGCCGCGCGTCCGAGCCGGCCGGGCATCGCCACGACGGCACGCCATCCAGAGGCCGCGACGGCGGGCCGTCATCGGTCCTGGCGCAGCCTCGTTCGACACGCGCTTAGCGTATCCGGCGTGTCGCGCCCGGCGTGCCGAGCGCGGCCGCATCGTGCAACGTCGTCACGGCGCTACGCTGGCGCCCATGTCACACGCCCACGAAGCGGTCGATCCCGTGGTACGTAAGGCTGCGGCCTGGTCCTGGCGGTTACTGGTCATCTTCGGTGCGGTGCTCGCCCTGCTGTGGGTGGTCATCAAGCTCGAGGTCATCGTGGTGCCGGTGCTGCTGGCGACGCTGGCGGCGGCGTTCCTGTTGCCTGCCGTGGACCTGTTGACCGCGCGCGGGCTACCCCGCGGCGCGGCCGTCGCGGCGGTGCTGCTGAGCTCCATCGTGGTGATGGGCGGCATCCTGACGTTCGTCGTCTCCCAATTCATCGACGGCGCACCAGCTTTGGTCGAGCAGGTCACCAAGAGCATCGACGGGGCCCGCAAATGGCTGACCGAAGGCCCGATCCTGCATCTGAGCAGCGAGCAGATCAACAGCGTCGGCCAGAGCGCCATCGACGCCCTGAAGAACAATCAGTCCAAGCTGACCAGCGGCGTCTTCTCCACCGCCGGCGCACTGACCGAGATCATCACCGGGATGCTGCTGGTGCTGTTCACGCTGATCTTCCTGCTGCACGGTGGCCGGGACATCTATGCGTTCGTCACCAAGATCGTCCCCGCGTCGGTCCGCGAGCGGGTGCGTGACGCCGGCCGCGCCGGCTTCGGCTCCCTGATCGGGTATGTGCGGGCGACGTTCGTGGTGGCGCTCGTCGATGCCGTCGGCATCGGCACCGGCTTGGCCATCATGGGCGTGCCGCTGGCGCTTCCGCTGGCGTCCCTGGTGTTCCTCGGCGCGTTCGTCCCGCTGGTCGGTGCCGTGCTGACCGGTTTCGTGGCCGTGGTGGTGGCGCTGATCGCCAAGGGCTGGATTTACGCGTTGATCGCGCTCGGCCTCATCATCGCGGTGCAGCAGCTGGAAGCCCACGTGCTGCAGCCGATCGTGATGGGCCGCGCGGTGTCCGTCCACCCGCTCGCCGTCGTGCTGGCCATCGCCGGTGGCGGTGTCATGGCCGGTGTCATCGGCGCGCTGATCGCGGTGCCCATCGTCGCTTTCCTGAACAGCGCAATCCGCGTGCTGGTCGCCAAGGACCCGGACGCCGAGCAAGCCGAGCTACTCGCCGAAGCGGGCTCGGTCGCCGCCGCGACCGTCTCGCAGGGGGCGGACGCCCCTGCTACAGACGGCCCTCCCGGCGCAGCAGATCCGCAGCGCTGACCCCGCCGCCGGTACCGCGGCGCTGAGTTTCCGCGGTATCGATCTTCTCGGTGGCGTCGGGGGCATCGGCCGGCTGCGCGCGGAACGCGGTGGTCGGCTCGTTGCCCTCACCGGGCGCGTCTGACGGCGTCTGGATCTGCGGCCCCGAGGCACTGATGTTGCCTCGCAGCTGTCCGAGCCACGACTCGATCTCCCGGTTGCCGCCGCCCTGGCCGGTGTCGGTTGCGGGCGGTTTGATGCCGCCCGGCGCGCGAAACGCCGTGGTGGCGGGATCGGCCTGACGGAACGCGGTGGTCGCCGGGTCGCCGATCGCGGTGGTCGGCGGCGTCGGGTCCCCGTTCTGCGGAGTGACGGCGCGCGTCACGTTCGACACCACGTTGCGGAAGGCGCCCTTGGCGGCGCTGAAGCGCGTGGTTGCGGGCTCAGCCGGCTCAGCCGACGACGGCGCGGGCGGGGCCTGCGGTGCCGGTGGCTGCGGGGGAGCGCTCGGCATGCGGTTGGTCGGGGCCTGGCTCGGCGGCTGCGGCTGACCCGGGTTGATCCGGGTCGGGACGGCGCGCTGGCCGGCGGCCGGATGCGTCGGATCGTGCGGCGGACGGACCGGAGCACCGGAACCGACCAGGGCACGCGGATCCTCGGGTTCGCGGACCGCGGGACGCTTGCGCTCGTCGGGCAGTTCGGTCTCGCCGAGACCCAGCTTCTGCTGCACGCGCTTCATCCACAGCGGCGCCCACCAGCAGTCGTCGCCGAGCAGCTTCATCACGGCCGGCACCAGGAACATGCGGATGACGGTGGCGTCGAGCAGCAGCGCCATCAGCAGACCGAACGCCAGGTACTTCATCATCACCAGGTCGGAGAACGCGAAGGCGCCGACGACGACGGCCAGCACCAGCGCGGCACCGGTGATGAGGCGGCCGGTGGTGGCGGTACCGATCCGGATGGCCTCGGCGGTGGACATGCCGCGCTCGCGGGCCTCCACCATGCGGGACACCAGGAACACCTCGTAGTCCGTCGATAGACCCCAGATGACCGCGATGATCAAGCCGATCATCGGTGCCATCAGCGGCTGCGCGGTGTAGTTCATCAGCCCGGACCCGTGCCCGTTCTCAACGAACATCCAGGTCAGGATGCCCATCGTGGAGCCCAGGGTCAGGGCGCTCATCAGCGCGGCCTTGATGGGCAGCACCAGCGAGCCGAACGCCAGGAACATCAGCACGGTCGTGGTGACCACCAGGATCACCACCATCAGCGGCAGCTTTTCGAACAGCGTGCTGATGCTGTCCTGTTCGAGGGCAGGCGTACCGCCGACCATGACCTGGACGCCGTGCGGTTCCTGCAGGCTGCGCAGTTCGTCGATCTTCTGGGCGGCATCACCGCTGTTGATGAGACCGTTGGACAGCACCCGGACAGCCGGGTCCTTGGTGCCGCCCTCCTGGTAGGTCCGCTCGGCCCACATCTTCGACTTGTCGTTGTCGTCCGGCGTGACGAACCCGCTGACGGTGCCGGCGTTGGCCCGCACCTGGGCGATCTGCTGATCGGTGACGGGCTGGCCGTTGTCGCTCTTGATCACCAGGGTCAGGGCGTTGGTGCGGAAGCCGGGGAAGATCTTGTCGAACTCTTCCTGGGCCACACGAACCGAGTTGTCCGGCGGCAGGTACTTCTCGCTCATACCGGCGAGGGCCAGCTGGCCGAGCGGGATGACCAGCAGGATCATGCCGATGGTGATCGGCACGGCGAATGCCAGCGGTCGCTTCATCACGACGTTGACCAGCTTGCCCCAGAAGCCCTTCTCGACTTCTTCGCGGGTCTTGGTCTTCTGCGTCTTCTCGGCGAACCAGTCGATGATCTTGCGCGAGAACGGCCAATTGGCCAGGAACGGCACCTTCAGCAGGGTGCGGACACCCAGGGCGTCGACGTTGGTGCCCAGGATGCCGAGGACGGCGGGCAGCACGGTGTTCGACAGGAAGGCGGCCAGCAGCACCGACGCGATGATCGCGTACGTGATCGACCGCAGGAAGCCCAGCGGGATCAGCAGCAGCGGCAGCGACGACGCGACGATGATCACGGCGGAGAACGCGACGGTCCGGCCCGAGGTCATGACGGATCTTCGGACAGCCGCTTCCACGTCGTAGCCCTCGGCCAACTCTTCTCGGAACCGGCTCACGATGAACAGGCCGTAGTCGATGGCGATACCGAAGCCCATCATGGTCACCACGGGCTGGGCGAAGAAGTGCACCGGCCCGAATTCGGCGGTGAACCGCAGGATGCCGAGCGCGCCACCGATGGTCAGACCACCGATGATGGCGGGCAGCGCGGCGGCGACCGCGCCACCGAACACGAAGAACAGCACGACCGCGACCAGCGGCACGATCGCGAGCTCGGCCCGTTTCTGGTCGGTGCCGATGGTGCCGGTCAGCTCACTCGCGAGCGGCTCCAGACCGGCCAGCTTGATGTTGCCGCCGTTGACCTTGTACAGGTCAGGGGCGACGGCCTGGTAGTTCTTCAGGATCGCGTCGTCGTTGTCGCCCTTGAGCGGAACCGTGATGAAGGTGTGCCGCAGGTCCGGCGTCGTCATCTTCTTCAGGCCGTCACTGGGCGCCTTCAGCCAGCCGACCCAGGCGACGACCTTGTCCTTGTGGTCGTTGACGAAGGTGTCCAGCTCGCCGCTGACCTTCTTCTGCCACGCCGGGTCGGTGATCTTCTTGTCGTCGGGCGGCGTCAGGATGGCCACCACGAGGCTGGTCCTATCGCGGCCGTACACCTCGTCACCGAGCACCGAGGCGGCGACGGACTCACTGCCCTCGTTGTAGAAGCCACTCTGGGTGACATGCTCACCGAGGCTGGACCCGTACACGGCGCCACCAAGGCACAGTGCGACCATGACACCGATCACTATGTATCGGAATCGGTACACCGTTCGACCCCACCAGGCGAACACGTCAGCTCCTCACGATTATCTGCAAAAAATATTGCTCAAAGGCACCCTCTAAGAGGTTGCCATTTTCAGCCACCGCACACGTCATCTGTAGTTTTTCCTAAACGCGCGAGCTCAGCAGCGCGGACAACGGCCGGAAGGGCTGCAGCCAGGCGCCCTGATCAGGCAGCGAATCCAGGCCGATTCGCGGCAGCGGCTCCCGGAAGACACCAGGGATGTCTTCCAGGTCGACGAAGTCCAAGGTATCCGACGCTAACGCCCAACTGGCATGTTCGCGAAATCCGACCACGGTCGCGGGAGTGCCGTCGCGGGCGATGTCTTCGAGCGGCTGCCGGAACGCCTGACCGTCGGCGGAGGCCACATAGATGCCGGCCAGACCCTCGCTGCGGCGCAGCGCGATGTGCGCCAGCATGTCGCTGTCGACGTCGCTGTCCTCATCGGTCTTCGGCTTGGCGAACACCGCGAAACCGACGTTCCGGAGCGCCTCCACCCAGGGGCGCACGACGTCGGCGCTACCGGGCGCGATGTTGGTGAAGACCGTCGCCTCGGGCTCCAGGGACACCGGTGCCTGATCCGGCCGCCGTCCGTTGGCGATCTCACTGGTGCGTGCCAACAGCCAGCGGCCCAGCGCGTCGAAGCGCGGCCGGTGGGCAGCCGTCGGACGGCCGCCGAGGATCGACCCGAGGCCCATGTCCAGGTTCGGCGCGTCCCAGACCAGCAGCACCCGGTGCGGCCGCGGCCCCGGCGGCGGAGCCGGCGGGTAGGGCTTGGGTCCAGGTCCGGGGACGGCCTGCGGAAAGGCCTCGGTGATGGTCACTCGGGCTTCTCCCAGATGAGCTCGGTGATGGGACTGCCCATCCGCATGCCCCGCGCCTCATATTTGGTGGTGGGCCGCTGCACCGAGATCGGCAGGTCGGCGTCGGCCGAGGTGCGCTTCAGCGTGGGCTCGGCGTCGCCCACCTCGGCGATCTGCACCGCGTAATCAGCGTGGTCGGTCGCCGCATGCAGGATGCCGCCGGGCTTGAGGCGGCTGGAGATCAGCGCCACGGTCTCGGCCTGCAGCAGCCGGCGCTTGTGGTGGCGGGCCTTGGGCCATGGATCCGGGAAAAATACGCGGACGGCGGTCAGGGTGCCCGGCGCGATCATGTGTTCCAGCACATCGACGCCGTCGCCGCGGACGAATCTCACATTCGTCAGGCCGGCCCGATCGACGCCGCCGAGCAGCTGGGCCAGGCCCTTGCGGTAGACCTCGACCGCGATGACGTCCAGGTGCGGCTCCTCCTGCGCCATGGCCAGCGTCGAGATGCCGGTGCCGCTGCCGATCTCCAGCACGACCGGGGCGGTGCGGCCGAACCAGGCGGCGGTGTCGATCAGCGGGGCGGGTTCGCCGTCGTCGGAGCGGGCGACTTTGCCCAGCTCAGGCCAGCGCCGGTCCCAGGTGCTCTGCTGCTTGGTGGACAGGCTCGACCGGCGGGACCGGAAGCTGGTGACGCGCCGGTGCTGGTGGGTGGGCGCGGCGGTGGTTTCGGTTGCGGACTCGTTTTCGGCCGCCGAGGCGCCGGCCGACGAGGCAGCGTCGTCCTCGCGCTGGGCATACATCCGTCCATCGTCTCTCATTCGGCTGTGAGAGCCCGCATCGTGGTGCAGATTGATACCCAACAGTTGCCTGGACACAGTGGGTGGAAACAGGCGTCGTCCGGACCCGTGCCGAGGTGCGACGATGGCATCCGGGGGTACGTGGTGTCGGGGGATCTTTGGCAGCGGTTCACGGTCGAGCTACAGCGGTTGACGGCCGAGGTGCCGGGGCTGGCGCACGTCGTCGCCGGCCCTGACGCGGACGACGCCGCCGGCCGGTACCGGTCGATGTGTGCGGTACTGGGTGAAATCGTTTGTACAGCAAGCGAATTGAACGACGACCGAGTGTGGACGTGGTTGGCATCCGATGCGGTGGCGGCAGTGCGCGCCGCCGCGGCGACGGCAGCGCTGGAAGCGGACGGCCTGGCTGTCGACGCTGCCATGGACCCCGACGCCCAGCTGCGACGGGCGCTGCACTGGCGCCGCTATGGCCGAAGCGCCACCACCGACCTGCACCGTCGCTGTGCGGCGGACATCAGCCGCCGTTCACTGCGGTTGCTCGCGGGTGCCGCGCCGCGGCGGGTGATGTCCCGGCTGGAACTGCAGCGCATCCGGCTGGAACTGGTCCGGGATTCCCGTCGCCGATACGGCGACCTGCGTGCCGAGCTGCTCGCCCGGGTGCCGTCCGGGCGCCGTGCGGCCGGAAATTTCGAAGCCGGTGCCCGCGAGCGGCTGGTCGAGGTCGCCGGCCAGATGCGCGATGCAACCGCCGTTGAGCTGGGCAGTTCCGGGCCGGCCGAGCGGTGGCCGTTGACTGAGGTCGCAGGTCCGGTCCTGGTCCAGCGTCCCGACGAGCTGTGGCTGGGCGTCGTGCTGGGCGCGGGTTTCGGTCTGGGGGCGGCGTTGGGGCTGGCCAGGGTGGCGACGGGGCTGGTGGGCGTGCCCGACGGCATCGGCGCGGTGGTCGGACTGGTGCTCGGTCTGGCGCTCACCGTGGCGGTCGTCTGCGGCCGCGCCCGGCTGCATCGGCGGGCGGTGCTGGACCGGTGGGTCGGGTCCGCGATCGCGGCGGCACGGCAGGCGAGTGAAGAGGAACTGGCATACCGGTTACTGGAGGCGCAGACGGACATGGCGTCCGCACATCACAAAACGAAAAATTGATCGCTTTACGAATTGTGCCCATCGGGGCCGCCGCGCTACTGGCGGGTAACCGCCTGCCGGTGTCACCAAACGCGTTACCAGCGGGTTCGGGAGCCGCGATCGGGCTTTCTGAATCGTTCTTGTGAGAGATCGGACAGCAGCCCGATTGTCCACTTGTATGTCACTCACGTTAACCTCTAAAGAGGTATAGCTGCGATTTGCGAGCAGGAGAATTTGATGACCTCAGCGACCATTCCCGGTCTCGACGCCGCTCCGACCAATCACGCCGGGCTGCTCGCCTGGGTGCGTGAAGTTGCGGAGCTGACTCAGCCCGACCGGGTGATGTTCGCCGACGGCTCGGAAGAGGAGTACGACCGCCTCGCCGCTCACCTCGTCGCCGCCGGCACGTTCCAGAAGCTGAACGACGAGAAGCAGCCGAATTCGTATCTCGCACTGTCGGATCCGTCCGACGTCGCCCGTGTCGAGTCGCGCACCTTCATCTGCTCGGAGCGCGAAGAGGACGCCGGACCCACCAACAACTGGATGGACCCGGCCGAGATGCGCGGTATCATGACCGACCTCTACCGCGGTTGCATGCGCGGCCGCACCATGTGGGTCGTGCCCTTCTGCATGGGCCCGCTGGACGCCGAGGATCCCAAGCTCGGTGTCGAGATCACCGACTCGGAGTACGTCGTCGTCTCGATGCGCACCATGACCCGCATGGGCGCCAAGGCGCTGGCCAAGATCGGCGATGACGGCTTCTTCGTCAAGGCGCTGCACTCGATCGGTGCGCCGCTGGAGCCGGGCCAGGCCGATGTGCCGTGGCCCTGCAACGAGACCAAGTACATCACCCACTTCCCCGAGACCCGCGAGATCATGAGCTACGGCTCTGGCTACGGCGGCAACGCGCTGCTGGGCAAGAAGTGCTACTCGCTGCGCATCGCCTCGGCCATGGCGCACGACGAGGGCTGGCTCGCCGAGCACATGCTGATCCTCAAGCTGATCTCCCCGGAGAACAAGGCGTACTACATCGCCGCGGCGTTCCCGTCGGCGTGCGGCAAGACCAACCTCGCGATGCTGCAGCCCACCATCCCGGGCTGGCGCGCCGAGACCGTCGGCGACGACATCGCCTGGATGCGCTTCGGCAAGGACGGCCGGCTGTACGCCGTCAACCCCGAATTCGGCTTCTTCGGCGTCGCGCCGGGCACCAACTGGTCCTCGAACCCCAACGCCATGAAGACCATCGCCGCCGGCAACACCGTCTTCACCAACGTCGCCAAGACCGACGACGGTGACGTCTGGTGGGAGGGCCTCGAGGGCGAGCCGGAGCACCTCATCGACTGGAAGGGCCAGGACTGGGTCCTGCGGGAGACGGAGACCAAGGCGGCGCACCCGAACTCGCGCTACTGCACCCCGATCTCGCAGTGCCCGTCGGTCGCCCCCGAGTGGGACGACCCGCAGGGTGTGCCGATCTCGGCGATCCTGTTCGGCGGCCGCCGCAAGACGACCGTGCCGCTGATCACGCAGGCCCGCGACTGGCAGCACGGTGTGTTCATCGGTGCCACCCTGGGTTCCGAGCAGACCGCTGCCGCCGAAGGCAAGGTCGGCACCGTGCGCCGCGACCCGATGGCCATGCTGCCGTTCCTCGGCTACCACGTCGGTGACTACTTCCAGCACTGGATCAACATCGGCAAGAACGCCGACGAGTCCAAGATGCCGAAGATCTTCTTCGTCAACTGGTTCCGCCGTGGCGACGACGGTCGCTTCCTGTGGCCGGGCTTCGGTGAGAACAGCCGCGTGCTGAAGTGGGCCATCGAGCGCATCGAGCATCAGGCCGAGGGCAAGAGCACCCCGATCGGTATCGTCCCGACCGCCGCTGACCTGGACCTGGACGGTCTGGACGTGAAGGCCGCCGACGTCGACGAGGCGCTGGCTGTGCGTGTCGACGAGTGGCGCGACGAGCTGCCGCTGATCGAAGAGTGGTTCGAGTTCGTCGGCGAGAAGCTGCCGACCGGCATCAAGGACGAGTTCGACGCCCTCAAGCACCGCTTGGCTGAAGAGGCCTAGTAGCTCGCTCACACCAACACGCAACCCCCGATCTCCGCCGGAGATCGGGGGTTGCGTGTATTCGGGGGTGTTCCGCCACGAACGTGCGGCCAGATCGCGGATCGGGTGGCGGAGACGCGCTACGAGCGCGCACGTGGCGCGACGGGCGAATGCGATGCCTGCGACGCGATGGCTTCCCCGCCGGGCCGGGGGAATCCGGTCCGGGCATAGCCAGGGAAGTGCGTAACTTCAATCACCGACGTACAGGGCTGCCCGTGATGGAAGCCAGGTACTTCTTCTGGACGCCGGCGGTCCCTGGGTTCAATAACCACCGCCTCTCGCGGCCGCGATTGAGCCCACGTACTTTGCGCCGGGACCCAGGACTGACGCCACGCCCGAAAGCGGCGGCCGAGCTCGATCCGGGCTCGGGCTGGGCCCACGACTGCCGGTGCCGACGGCGTTCGGCGTGGTTCCACACACCCGGGGCTCGCCGACATCGCCAGACGTGGTTAGCCACAAAATCAAGTTAGGGTAGCCGAACTCAAAAGATTCGCGACTCTGACCAGCAAATTCAGCATCGCAAGCTCAACTAATTCGTAGCAACGCTAAGTTGCTGGCGCCGTTTTGGGCGGCTAACGTCAGCGGCGTGACCAGCACCCGATCCGCCGGCCCGACCACGCGTCGGCCGCTCGCGCGATCCCTGCTGCTGGCCGCCGCGTTCGTTCTTCCGGCGGTGGCGCTGCGTGTCACCGGTGTGCACCCAGACCCCGTTGTCTCGCTCCTGGCGTTCGGTGCGGCCGTCGTCGCCGCCAGCTTCGTGCTGGCCTGGGCGGCCGAAGCGGCGCAGGTCGACGTGTCCGGTGGCTTCGCGATCGCCGTATTGGCGCTGATCGCGGTGCTGCCCGAGTACGCCGTCGACCTCTACTACGCCTACGTCGCCGGCCACGACGCCGAGTACGTGCAATACGCCGCCGCCAACATGACCGGCTCCAACCGGCTGCTCATGGGCATCGGCTGGCCGGTCGTGGTGATCGTCGGCCTGTACGTCGTACAGCGCATGTCGGCCGAGACCAGCAAACCGATGCTGGCGCTGGAACCCGGCAACCGGGTCGAGCTGGGATTCCTGCTCATCGCCGGGCTCGTCGCCTTCATCATCCCGGCGACGGGCCGCATCCACCTGGTGCTCGGCGTGGCCATGCTGGCCTGGTTCGGCTTCTACCTGTACAAACTGACCCGCGGGGAGCCCGAGGAGCCCGAGCTCGTCGGTACCGCCGCGGCGATCGGCGCGCTGCCGGACCGGGCCCGCCGGATCACCGTCGTGACGCTGTTCCTGGTGTCCGGCGCGGTCATCCTGATGTGCGCCGAGCCGTTCGCGAACAGCCTGATCGACGCCGGTACCGAACTGGGCGTCGACCGCTTCCTGCTGGTGCAGTGGCTGGCGCCGCTGGCCTCGGAGGCGCCGGAGTTCATCATCGCGACCATTTTCGCCGCGCGGGGCAAGAGCACCGCGGCCATCGCGACCCTGATCTCATCCAAGGTCAACCAGTGGACGCTGCTGATGGGCTCGCTGCCCATCGCCTACCTCGCCGGTGGCGGCGGAACCGCGCTGGTTCTCGACGGCAGGCAGGTCGAGGAGGTGCTGCTGACCGCCACCCAGACCATGATGGGTGTGGCGTTGATCCTGTCGCTGCGGTTCCATCGGGCGACGGCGTGGCTGCTGTTGGCGCTGTTCGTCGTGCAGTTCCCGATCACCTCGACCACCGGCAGGCTGGTGCTGTGCGGTGTCTACGGTGCGCTGACGGTGGTGGGCTTGATCATCAACCGCCGTCACATCGTCGCGACGCTGCGGGCGCCGTTCAGTGCCGGCGACCACGACGTCGACGGGGTCAGGTTCGACGGTCGGGAGCTGTCGATCGTCGGCCGGTGACCGCGGTGGCTGCCGGCGCGCGCCGGCGTGTCCAGGATGAGGTCCGCGGCCCGCGCGGCCATCGCCATGGCAGGCGCATTTGTGTTGCCGGACAACATGATCGGCATGATCGACAGGTCGGCCACCCGTAGTCCGTCGATGCCGCGGACCCGTAACCGGTCATCGACGATGTCGTCGTCGTCCGGTCCCATGCCGCAGGTTCCGATGGCGTGGAAACCGGTCAGCCCCTGCGCCATCGCGGCGTGCAAGAGCTCGTCGTCGGATTGGGTGTCGGGGCCGGGTGTCAGCTCCGTGGCGATGAGGTCGGCGATGGGCGACTGCTGGAACACCTCGCGCATGGTGCGTAGGACGCCGATGGCAGCGGTCCGGTCGTGGGCGGTGGCCAGGTAGTTGGGGTCGATCATCAAGGGGTGGTCGGGGTCGGGTGAGCTTATCCAGACGCTGCCTTCCGACGTCGGTCGCAGAATTTCGCCCATACAGGACAGGCCCGGCAGGCGCTCGACGGCACCGCCATGGCCGGCGAGGGTCAGGGCGGTGACGAGCATCTGACCGTCGACCCGCGACTGATCGGGTCCGGTCTTGAAGAATGCGAGCACGTCGCCGGTCGGTGCGGCCAGTGGTCCGCGCCCGCTGATGGCGTATCGGATCGTGGACCGAACCTTGCCCGACGTGGTCGACAGATGCCGGTTGTGCCCGATGTTGCGGTTGAGCCGGTAGGTGTTCACAAGAGTCCGGTGATCCCGCATGCGCCGCCCGACGTTCGAGCGCTCCAGGTAGCGCGGCACGCCAGCGGCCGCAAGTACATCGCGGGGCCCGATTCCGGAGAGCTGCAACAGTTTCGGTGATCCCAGTGCGCCCAGCGTGAGGACCACTTCGCGCTCGGCGCGGACCACCATCGACAAGGTGCCCAGTCGCAGGACCACGCCCGTGGCCCGGCCCCGGGTGAACTCCAGCCGCTCTGCCGTGGCGCCGGTGAGCACCTGCAGGTTGGGGCGGGCGCGCACCGGGTCCAGGAATGCCGTGGCGGCGCTGATCCGTCTGCCGTTGTGGATGGTCGCGGGCGAAAGTCCGATGCGCGGTTCGTCCGACTCGTTCAGATCGGCGAGGGGGCGCATGCCCAGGCAGGTGCCGGCGGCGATCGTGGTGAGCGCGAGTGGGTCAGGGTCGGGGACGACGCTGATCGCCAGTTCGCCGCCGAACCCTCGCGTCGACGACTGGCCGATGGTGTTGTGTTCGAAGCTTCGGTATGCGGCGAGGATGTTGTCCCAGCCCCAGCCGCGATTGCCCAGCTGCTCGAGTTCGTCGAAGTCGGCTTTCTGGCCGCGGTTGTAGACCATGCCGTTGACTGAGCTGGATCCACCGAGAACCTTGCCGCGCGGCCAGAACTCGGTGGTGCCGTGGGGGCCCAGCGGAATGGTCTGGTGTTGCCAGATGTACCGCGAGTTGCCGAACAGGCGACTGCCGAGCTTGGGTACGCGCAGGTAGGGGCTACGCGCGTGACCACCGGCTTCGATGAGCAGTACTCGGTTCCGGGGATCGGCGGACAGTCGATTGGCCAGTACGCACCCTGCCGTCCCGGCGCCCACCACGAGGTAATCGAATGTGGCCATCGTGACCTCCGGTCGGCGTAACTAGAAATTTGCCAAAACTACAGTCGCAAGCACACGACATCGAGAGATAGTGACATAGATATGCAAAAAATGTCGATTAGATACTGCTCTGGCGATTAGCTGAGAGTTTGCCAAAATTGCAGGAAAAGCAGAATATTGGCTGCTTGCCCAGTGGTGGCAGGGTGTCGTCATCGGCTGTGGCACGCCGAGGAGCCTCGGACACGGCCTTCTTGACAGGTGTCAAGTCACCTGTCGTAGAGTGCCGTCATGCAGATTCGCCAGCACGTGGGCAATGGGAAACCGGCCGTGATCTTGCACCCGTCCGGCACGGTGGTGACCTTCGACGAGCTCGAGGCCCGCGCCAACCACCTGGCGCATCACTTCCGGGCCAATGGCCTGGTCGAGGGTGACGTCGTTGCCATCCTGATGGAGAACAACGAGCACATGCACGCGGCGATGTGGGGCGCGCGGCGCAGCGGCCTGTACTACGTGCCGATCAACATCCACCTGACGCCGGCCGAAGCCGCCTACATCATCGAGAACAGCGGAGCGTCTGCGGTGATCGGCTCTGCGGCCCTGAGCCAGACCTGCGCCGGCCTGGCCGAGCACCTCACTGCCGGGCTGCCCAAGCTGCTCATGATCGCCGACGGTGAGTTGCCGGGCTGGGACCGATACCCGGAATGCGTTGCGGCCCAACCCGACACGCCGATCGAGGACGAGATCGAAGGTGACCTGCTGCAGTACTCGTCGGGCACGACGGGTCGTCCGAAGGGCATCAAGCGCGAGCTGACGCATCTGCCGCCGGCCGAGGTGCCCGGCCTGATGAAGATGCTGATGAGCTTCTGGCTCCCCAAGGATGCCGTCTACCTGAGCCCGGCGCCGCTGTACCACACCGCGCCGTCGGTGTGGTCGATGCAGATTCAGGCCGAGGGCATCACGACGGTCGTGATGGAGAAGTTCGACGCCGAGGGCTGTCTGGACGCCATCGCGCGTTACGGCATCACGCACGGCCAGTTCGTGCCGGTGATGTTCACCCGCATGCTGAAACTGCCGCAGTCCGTGCGGGATTCGTACGATCTGTCGTCGCTCAAGCGCGTCATGCACGCCGCCGCCCCGTGTGCGGTGGAGATCAAGAAGCAGATGATCGACTGGTGGGGTCCGATCGTCGACGAGTACTACGCGTCGTCCGAGGCCATCGGTTCCACCCTCATCACCGCCGAAGATTGGCTGACCCATCCCGGGTCGGTCGGCAAGCCGATGCTGGGCGTCCTGCACATCCTCGACGAGGAGGGCAACGAGCAGCCGCAGGGTGTGCCCGGCGAAATCTACTTCGAGGGCGGCAACACCTTCGAGTATCTGGACGACGCCGAAAAGACCGCGGCCTCAAGGGATGCGCACGGTTGGGCCACCGTCGGAGACATCGGCTACCTCGACGAGGACGGCTATCTCTACCTCACCGATCGCCGACATCACATGATCATCAGCGGCGGTGTGAACATCTACCCCCAGGAAGCGGAGAACGTCCTCGTCACGCATCCCAAGGTGATGGATGCCGCAGTGTTCGGTATTCCGGACGCCGAGATGGGCCAGAGTGTGAAAGCGGTTGTGCAGACGGTGGATCCGGCCGACGGTACCGAGGAGTTCGGCACCGAGCTGCTGAGCTGGCTGCGAGACCGGCTGACGCACTACAAGTGCCCGCGGTCAATCTCGTTCGAAGAGCAATTGCCACGGACCGACACGGGCAAGCTGTACAAGCAATCGCTGATCGACAAGTACTCTGTGTGACGTGCCCTCTGGCGGACCGTTTTTCGAGGACCTCAGGATAGGTCAGGTCTTCGACTGGGCGCCCGGCATGACGCTCACCGACGGCACCGCTGCGGTACACCAGGCCATTCTGGGTGACCGAATGCGGCTGCCGCTCGATGCCGCACTGGCTGCCGCGGTCACCGGATCGCCGCGGGCGTTGGTGCATCCGGCGCTCGTGTGTGACGTCGCGATCGGTCAGTCGACCTTGGTGACCCGACGGGTCAAGGCGAATCTGTTCTACCGCGGGTTGCGGTTCCACCGCTTCCCGCACATCGGCGACACCATCACCACCCGTACCGAAGTGGTTGGACTCAAACAGAATTCGGCCAAGCCCGGCCGGCCGCGCACCGGGCTGGCGGCGCTGCGCATGATCACCATCGACCAGGACGGCCGCACGGTGCTCGACTTCCACCGGTGCGCCATGCTGCCGCTGCGCGACGACGCCGACGACACCGGCCACGCCGACGACATCAGCACCATCGGCACTGCCGTGCCGGGCCTCCCGGACCCGGCCGCGGGATGGAGCGCCGATGCGTGGCGCTCCGCCGTGCCCGGCGAGAATTTCGATCCGGAGCTCGCCGGCCAGGTGTTCACCAGCACGGCCGACGTCGTCAGCAGCGCTCCGGAGCTGGCCCGGCTGACGCTCAACGTCGCTGCCACGCATCATGATTCGCGCGTGGCCGGGAAGCGCCTGGTGTACGGCGGGCACACCATCGGCCTGGCGTTGGCGCAAGCCAGCCGGCTCCTGCCGAACATCGTCGCGGTGCTGGGCTGGGAGTCCTGCGATCACACCGGCCCCGTACAGGAGGGCGACACCCTCTACAGCGAGCTGCACGTCGAGGCCGCCCACGAGGTGCCGGGCCGCGGCGGCACGCTGGACCTGCGGTCCGTGGTGTTCGCGGTCGACGCCGACGGCCCCGACCGGCAGGTACTGGACTGGCGGTTCAGCGTCCTGCAGTTCTGAGCATTGCCAGAATGGCGGCGTGAGCGCGTTGCGGTTGTCCGAGCTGGGCAGTGACCCCGAGTCGGTGCTGCGGCTGGTCCGGTTCTTCGACGACCTCGACGCCACGGGGGCCGACGCGGTGCTGGCGGCGGCACAGGCGGTCGCCGGGTGTCCCGTGCATGTGCGCTGGGACGGTTCCGCGCCGGAGGTCTGGTTGGAGCGCGACGCCCCGGCCCACCCCTTGGACGGTGTCCTGCTCGACCGCGTGCGGCACACGCTGGGCGACATCGGTGCCCGGGTGCCGCCCAGCTTCGGCGACCCGGCGCTGGTCGAGGTGGTGCTGTCGAGCCGGGAGCGCCCCGAGGACCGGGCGCGGGCGATCAGGCTGCTGGGGCTCGATGAGTCCCGCGAGGTCAGGGTGCTGGCGGTGTCGGCGCAGTCGTCGCCGGAAGCGCTGCGGGTCATCACGTCGGCCCTGACGTCCGTGTCGGTGCGGACCGCGGACCTGGGTACCGCGACGGCCGTGGTGTGCCAGGGCCGGACCAAGCGCCATCGCCAGGTGCTGGGCATCGTGCTCGAGCACATGAAGGCGGAGGCGGTGCCGGACATGGACCGGCTGATGGCCACGTTGTCACCGAACCCGGACTACCACTTCTGGTACGCCAACACCGATATGGGCCCGAAGACCACCGAGGGTGTGCGCGCGTACTACGAGGCATTCGTGACCAGCGGCGCCAATCATCTCGCCTTCGAGATCGATCGCCTTGCCGTCGACGATGATCTGGTGATGACCGAAGGCTGGATGAAGATGATCTACCCGGGCGCCGCTGCGCAGGCCATCGGCGTCGACGTCGACGATCCGGCCGGCGACTACCTGCTGGTGTTCCGTCAGCTGATCAACTGGCCGATCGACGCCGACGGTCTGATCATCGGCGAGGACGCCTACCAGACCGGCCCGGTCAGCGTCACCAAGCTCGGCGTGGCAGACCTGCCGCAGGCGTACATCGACCAGAAGAACGCCGCCGCCGCCAATGCCTGAGCCGCGCGAGGACATCGCGTCCCTGCTCCTCGATCGCCTCGGCGACGAGCGACTGGGGCTGCGTACCCGGGACCAGGACTGGACCTGGGACGAGGTGGTCCGCGAGTCGGCCGCCCGCGGCGCATACGCCGCGGATTTGCGCAACGACGGCCACTTCCACATCGGCGTGCTGCTGGACAACGTGCCCGACTTCCTGTTCTGGCTGGGCGGCGCGGCCCTGTCCGGGGCGACGATCGTCGGCATCAACCCGACGCGCGGCAACCAGGAGTTGGCCGGTGAGGTGCGGCATGCGGACTGTCAGCTGATCGTCACGGATTCGGCTGGGCGCGAGCGGCTTTCGGGACTCGACCTCGGCCTGACGCCCGACCGCATCCTCGTCGTCGACGACCCCGCCTACCAAGACGCGATTCGTGCACGAAAATCCGCGGCCGGCGCGGAAAATCGTGCACAAATCGCTGCGGCGGAGGGCGTCGGCGCGGAAACGCTGATGCTGCTGCTTTTCACTTCCGGCACCACCGGTGCGTCGAAGGCCGTCAAGTGCAGCCAGGGTCGTCTGGCGTGGATCGCCTACTCGGCGGTTGACAAGTTCAACCACGTCCGCGAGGACGTCGACTACTGCTGCATGCCGCTGTTCCACGGCAACGCCATCATGGCGCTGTGGGCGCCGGCGCTCGCCGTCGGCGCGACCGTCTGCCTGACGCCGAGCTTCTCGGCGTCCGGGTTCCTGCCCGACGTCCGGTACTTCGGCGCAACGTTCTTCACCTACGTGGGCAAGGCGCTCGGCTATCTGCTGGCCACGCCGGAACAGCCCGACGACGCCGACAACCAGCTCAACCGCGGTTTCGGCACCGAGGCCTCGCCCGGAGGACCAGGCCTACTTCAAGCGCCGCTTCGGTGCGGACTTGTACGAGGGGTACGGCTCCAGCGAGGGCGGCGGAGCCGTCGTCCTCGACTCGAACCAGCCCGAGGGGGCACTCGGCCGTCCGGCCCATCCGGGCGTCGCGATCGTCAACCCGGAAACCATGATCGAGTGTGTCCCAGCGGTTTTGGACCAGCACGGCCGCATCCTCAACCCGGACGACGCCGTCGGCGAGATCGTGGACAAGCTCGGCACCAAGAAGTTCGAGGGCTATTACAAGAACGACGCCGCCGATTCCGACCGCATTCGGGGCGGCTGGTATTGGACCGGGGACCTCGGGTACCTCGACGAGGACGGTTTCATCTACTTCGCCGGCCGGCGCGGTGACTGGATTCGCGTCGACGGCGAGAACACCTCGGCGCTGTCCATCGAGCGCGTGCTGCGGCGTCATCCCGAGGTGATCGCCGCCGGGGTGTACGCGGTGCCGGACCCCCGCTCGGGCGATCAGGTGATGGCGGCCATCGAGGTCGCCGATCCGATCCTGTTCGACGTCGACAAGTTCGTGCAGTATCTGAACGACCAGGACGACCTGGGCAAGAAGGGCACGCCGCGGTTCCTGCGGGTCTCGGACGCGCTGCCGGTGACCGGCTCCAACAAGGTGCTCAAGCGCGAGCTCCAGGCGGACAAGTGGCACACCGACGAGCTGGTGTACCGCTGGGTGGGTAGGGGGGTACCGGCGTACGGCCTCATGTCAGAAGATGCCAAGCGCGCGTTGGACGACGAGTTCACGCAGTACGGACGGCAGCGATATCTGTAGGGGAGTGTGGGCATGACGGACTGGGACGCAACGGTTGACGTGCTGGTGGCGGGCTCTGGTGGCGGTGGCGTCACCGGCGCCTACACCGCCGCGCGTGAGGGACTCGAGGTGCTCCTGGTCGAGGCCACCGACAAGTTCGGCGGCACCACCGCCTACTCCGGTGGCGGTGGCGTGTGGTTCCCCTGCAACCCAGTGCTGCAGCGCGCCGGCACCGACGACACCATCGAGGACGCGCTGGAGTACTACCACGCCGTCGTCGGTGACCGGACGCCGCGCGAGCTGCAGGACACGTACGTCCGCGGCGGCGCCCCGCTGATGGAGTACCTGGAAGCCGATCCCAACATCAAGTTCGACATGCTGCCCTGGCCCGACTACTTCGGAAAGATGCCGAAAGCCCGGCTGGACGGTCAGCGGCACGTCGCGGCGCGTCCGCTGAAGATCGAAAAGGCGCCGGAATTCAAGGAATTGGTGCGCGGACCGCTCGACAACGACCGGCTCGGCGTCCCGCAGCCCGACGACTACTTCATCGGCGGCCGGGCGCTGATCGCCCGCTTCCTGGTCGCGCTGAAGCAATATCCTTCGGCCGCAACACAACTCAATACCGCGCTGGTTGAGCTGGTGACTGAAGAGGGCAAGGTCGTGGGCGCCGTCGTCGAGACGGACGGGGTCCGCAAGGCGATCAGAGCGCGCAAGGGCGTGCTGCTCGCGGCCGGCGGCTTCGAGGGCAAAGACGAGCTGCGGCACAAGTACGGCGTGCCGGGCGAGGCGCGAGACACCATGGGGCCCTGGGGAAATCTGGGCCAGGCGCATGAAGCGGGTATCGCCGTCGGCGCCGACACCGACCTGATGGAGCAGGCCTGGTGGTCGCCCGGACTGACCCATCCGGACGGTCGCAGCGCGTTCGCGCTGTGGTTCACCGGCGGCATCTTCGTCGACCAGGACGGCAAGCGCTTCGTCAACGAGTCTGCGGCGTACGACCGCATCGGCCGCGTGGTCGTGGACCGGCTGGCCAAGGGCGAGATGACGTTGCCATTCTGGATGATCTACGACGACACCGATCAGGGCGTGCCCCCGATCAAGGCCACCAACGTGTCCATGGTCGAGACCGAGAAGTACGTCGACGCCGGGCTGTGGCACACCGCCGACACCCTCGAGGAGCTGGCCGCCAAGATCGGGTTGCCGGCCGACCAGCTCGCCGCGACTGTCAAACAGTTCAACGAATACGCCGACGCCGGCTCGGACCCGGACTTCGGCCGCGGCGACGAGGCCTACGACCGCGCGTTCTCCGGCGGTGCCTGCCCGATGGTCCGCATCGACAAGGCGCCGTTCCACGCCGCCCGGTTCGGCATCTCCGACCTGGGCACCAAGGGCGGCCTGCGCACCGACACCACCGGCCAGGTGCTCGACACCGCCGGCAGCCCGATCCCCGGGCTGTACGCGGCCGGCAACACCATGGCCGCGCCGAGCGGCTACGCCTACCCCGGTGGCGGTAATCCGATCGGCACCAGCATGGTGTTCTCCCACCTGGCGGTGCTCGATATGGTCAAACGAGAGGCTTCGTAAGAGCTCTGGTCCACAGGGCTCGGCGAATTCGGAAGGAACACAACATGTCTGAGGCTGAAGTCAGGCACATCGACGCGGGCGTGGAGATGACGCGGTTCGCGCGGGGCTGGCATTGCATCGGGTTGGCCGAGTCGTTCCGTGATGGCAAGCCGCACGCGGTGCAGGCATTCGGCACCAAGTTGGTGGTGTTCGCCGATTCGACGGGTGCGATCAAGGTGCTGGACGGGTACTGCAGGCACATGGGTGGTGACCTGTCCCAAGGCACCGTCAAAGGTGACGCGGTGGCGTGTCCGTTCCATGACTGGCGCTGGGGTGGGGACGGCAAGTGCCAGCTGGTGCCGTACGCCAAGCGCACGCCGCGGCTGGCCCGCACCCGCGCCTGGCTGACCACCGAGGTCAATGGGCAGCTGCTGATCTGGCACGACCCGGAAGGGTCGACGCCGGCTCTGGAGCTGACGCCGCCGGCCATCGAGGGGTATGAGGAAGGCCGGTGGTCGCCGTGGCAGTGGAACTCGCTGCTGATCGAGGGCTCGCACTGCCGGGAGATCGTCGACAACAACGTCGACATGGCGCACTTCTTCTACATCCATCACGCGTATCCGACGTACTTCAAGAACGTCATCGAGGGCCACACCGCGAGCCAGTTCATGGAGTCCAAGCCGCGGCCGGACTACGCGACGCGTGAGCTGTGGGACGGCACCTACCTGCGGTCGGAGGCCACCTATTTCGGGCCGGCGTACATGATCAACTGGCTGCACAACGATCTGGCGCCGAACTTCACCGTCGAGATCGCGCTGATCAACTGCCACTACCCGGTGACCCATGACTCGTTCGTGCTGCAGTGGGGCGTGGCGGTGCAGAACAACCCGGCGCTACCGCCCGAGAAGACCGCCAAGCTCGCGGCGTCGTTGAGCCGCAGTTTCGGGGACGGTTTCATGGAGGACGTCGAGATCTGGAAGAACAAGACCCGCATCGAGAACCCGCTGCTGACCGAGGAAGACGGCCCGGTCTACCAGCATCGCCGCTGGTACGAGCAGTTCTACGTCGACGTCGCCGACATCAAACCGGACATGGTCGCCCGGTTCGAGCAGGAAGTGGACACCACCCACGCCAACGACCTCTGGCACGAAGAGGTCGCCCAGAACCTGGCCAACCGCATCACCGTCGGTAAGGCGCACGCGGTCCAGTAGACGCCGAACAGCACTGAGCCGCCCTCGATTTCGAGAGCGGCTCAGTGGTAGATCGGGGTGTTGGAGCCTAGCGGGCCGGGTGCGCCTGCGGGCCCTGCACGATGGCGGCGAGCTGGCCCAGGTTCTGCAGCTTGTCCATGTCCGGAGCGGACGGGACCGGGACTGCGGAGAACGTCGGCAGCACCGGGTCGGCCGGCTTGTCCTGCAGCATGCCGAGGGCCATGTAGCCGGCCACGCCCAAGCCTGCCGCCGTCAGCACCACCGCAGCGGTGGAACGCCGGAACAGCTGCCGCAGCGGGCCGATGTTTTCGGTCGTCTGATGGGTCAGGGTGGTCATTGCCGTGCCTCTTCTCGGTGAAGATCACGACCGAGGTGGTCGTTGGTCTGTTCAACAACCATGCGCCCCGAAATGCTTCCCCGCAAGGGTTTATTTGATCGGCTAATTTTCTAAAAAGCCGCATTGACCTGCGTAAACATCAATTAGATAGTATGAACTAAGTAACGAAGATCACGCTCTCTCCGACGCTGCGGCCCGGGATCGGCTCTGCCGCAGCGGGCTTGCGGCGGCCGGGAACCGGCATGGCGGGCCGTTGAGTTAGCCGATGGTCAGCCGACGACGGCCGGGTTCAGCAGCGGCCGCAGGAACGCCACCTGGCTGGCGAAGAACGCGCGGGCGACCTGCGTCTTGGCGGCGACACCGTCGAACCCGTGATAGGCGCCCGGCACCACTTCCAGTTCGCACGGCACGCCCGCCGCGCGCAACCGCTCGGCGTACTCGACGTCCTCGTCGTGGAAGACGTCGAAGGTCCCGACCCCGACCCAGGCCGGCGGCAGCCCGGACAGATCGGCCCGCCGGGCGGGCACGGCCACCGCCGGATCAGCGCCGCCGAGGTACGCGCGCCAGCCGAAGCGGTTCGACTTCTGGGACCACAACCGCTGCCCAGGGTGGTCCAGCCCGGGCCGGCTGCCCGACCTGTCGTCGATCATGGGATACACCAGAAGCTGTGCTGCCAAGGGGATTTCGCCGCGGTCGTACGTCAGCTGCGCCAGTGCCGCCGCCAGTCCGCCACCGGCGCTCGCACCGCCGATCGCCACGCGGGCGGGGTCCACGGCCGGCAGCTCGACCAGCCAGCGCAGCGCCGTGTAGCAGTCCTCCAGCCCCGCCGGATACGGATTGTCGGGCGCCAGGCGGTACTTGACCGCCGCCACGGTGATGCCCAGTTCGTCGGCGAAGCGGCGGCACAACTTGTCGTCCTGGGCCGGCGAGCCGATGAGGTAACCGCCGCCGTGGATCCACAGCAGCGCACCGCCGCGCCCGGTTCCGGTCGACGGCCGGTGCAGCCGGATGCCGACTCCGGACGGGAGCGTCAGCACCTCGACCCCCTCCGGGACCCGGCGTTCCTGCAGGAGGGTGAGCTTGCGGACCAAGCGCAAGTTCAGCGGATTGACCGCGCTGCGCGGCATGAACCGTGCGGCCCGCGCCAGCTCGGGGTGGAAGTCGACTGTTTGGGAGAGACCCGACATCCGACCGACATTACCGACCTGGGCCGTCTCGGCGCGTTCACACACAGGAAACTCGTTGCCCTGCGCGAAACTGCGCATCAGTGTTCACTGAAACGCTATGACCTCTACGCCGCATACGCATGTCGAGCCGCCCGGTCTGACGGCCGAGGACGCGGGCTACCACCACACCCTCAAGCCGCGCCAGTTGCAGATGATCGCGATCGGCGGCGCCATCGGCACCGGCCTGTTCCTCGGTGCCGGCGGGCGGCTGCACAACGCGGGGCCGGGGTTGTTCCTCGTGTACCTGATCTGCGGCGGGTTCGTCTTCCTGATCCTGCGGGCCCTCGGGGAGCTGGTGCTGCACCGGCCGTCGTCGGGCTCGTTCGTGTCGTACGCGCGTGAATTCCTCGGGGAGAAGGCGGCTTACGTCGCCGGCTGGATGTACTTCCTGAACTGGGCCATGACGTCGATCGTCGACTCGACCGCCATCGCCACCTATTTCCACTACTGGTCGGCGTTCGACGCGATCCCGCAGTGGCTGATCGCGCTGATCGCGCTCGCCATCGTGCTGAGCATGAACCTGATCTCGGTGACGCTTTTCGGCGAGCTCGAGTTCTGGGCAGCGCTGATCAAAGTTGTTGCGCTGGTGACCTTCCTGGTGGTCGGCACGGTGTTCCTGGCCGGCCGGTTCAAGGTCGACGGTCAGTCCACCGGCTTCAGCGTCATCGCGGACCACGGTGGCCTGTTCCCGACCGGCCTGCTACCGCTGGTGGTGGTGACCTCGGGCGTCGTCTTCGCTTATGCCGCAGTCGAACTCGTCGGCACGGCGGCGGGCGAGACCGCCGAACCGCACAAGATCATGCCGCGTGCCATCAACTCGGTGATCTTCCGCATCGCGCTCTTCTACGTCGGCTCGCTGGTGCTGCTCGGCCTGCTGCTGCCGTACTCCGCGTACAAGCCGGGGGAGAGCCCGTTCGTCACGTTCTTCTCGAAGATCGGTTTCGAGGGCGCCGGCACCCTGATGAACGTCGTCGTGCTCACCGCGGCGTTCTCGAGCCTGAACGCCGGGCTGTACTCGACGGGCCGCATCCTGCGCTCGATGGCGATGAACGGCAGCGCCCCGAAGTTCACGGGCGTCATGTCCAAACGCGGTGTGCCGTATGGCGGCATCTGTCTCACCGCCAGCATCGGCCTGCTGGGTGTCGTGCTCAACGGTGTCGTGCCGGCGCAGGCGTTCGAGATCGTGCTCAACATGGCGGCGCTGGGCATCATCGCGTCGTGGGCCACCATCGTGATCTGTCAGTTGCAGCTGTTCCGCTGGTCGCAGCGCGGGGAGATGGTCAGGCCGGCGTTCCGGATGTGGGGCGCGCCGTACACCGGATATGCCACGCTGGTCTTCCTGGCCGCGGTGCTGGTGCTCATGGCGTTCGACAAGCCGGTGGGCACCTGGACGGTGGCGACGCTGGTGATCATCATCCCGGCGCTGATCCTCGGCTGGTACGCGGCGCGGGGCCGGGTGCTCGAGATCGCCAAGCAGCGCCAGGGCTTCACCGGCCAGTTCCCCGTGGTCGCCAACCCGCCGCCACCCGGCGAACGTCAACCTTGACGCGTTGACGTTTACCGCTCGCCGATTCGGGGTTTACTTGGCGGGTGGAGATCATGTCGCCAACCGATGCCATGTTCCTGCTCGGTGAATCGCGGGAGCATCCGATGCACGTCGGCGGCCTGCAGCTGTTCACCCCGCCCGAGGGATCCGGCCCCGAGTTCATCCATGACCTGTACCGGGACATGTTGGCGCACACCAACTTCAACCCCACCTATCGCAAACGCCCGGCGCGGATCCTGGGCGGCATAGCCAGCTTCGGCTGGGCGTATGACGACGAGGTCGACGTCGACTACCACCTGCGTCGCTCGGCGCTGCCGTCACCGGGCCGGGTTCGCGAGCTGCTCGACCTGTGCGGGCGGCTGCACACCAGCCTGTTGGACCGGCACCGCCCGCTGTGGGAGACGTACCTCGTCGAGGGTCTGGAGGACGGCCGGTTCGCCATCTACTCGAAGGCCCACCACGCGCTGCTCGACGGCGTCTCCGCGCTGCGGATGGCGATGCGCACGCTGTCCGACGACCCGGCCGAGCAGGAGGTGCGGGTGCCGTGGGACCTGCCGTCCCGCAGGCGCACGCCGAAACAGGGCCAATCCCTGATCGGTTCGGCGGCGGGCGCCGTCGGTGCGGCGGCCGGTATCGCGCCGTCGACCTTCCGGGTGGCCCGCGCCGTGCTACTGGAGCAGAACCTGACCCGGACCTTCAGTGCGCCGAAGACGATGTTCAACGTCAAGATCGGCGGCGCCCGACGGGTGGCGGCCCAGTCCTGGCCGATCGCCCGCATCAAGGCCGTCAAGCAGGCCGCCGGCGGCGTCACTGTCAACGACGTCGTGCTGGCCATGTGCTCCGGCGCCTTGCGCGCCTATCTGCTGGAGCAGGGTGCCCTGCCCGACGCCCCGCTGATCGCGATGGTCCCGGTGAGCCTGCGGTCCGAGGCAGACGCCGACGCCGGCGGCAACCAGGTCGGCGCGATCCTGTGCAACCTCGCCACCGACGTCAAGGATCCGGCGACGCGGCTGCAGACCATCGCCGACTCGATGCGCGGCAACAAGCAGGTGTTCTCCGGGCTGTCAAAGACGGAGTCGATGGCCCTGTCGGCGCTGCTGCTGTCCCCGATCGCGCTGTCCGCGGTACCGGGTTTCGTCGATGCCACCCCGCCGCCGTTCAACATCGTCATCTCGAACGTGCCGGGACCACGCGTGCCGATGTACTGGAAGGGCGCCCGGCTCGACGGGAATTACCCGCTGTCGATCGCCCTGGACGGCCAGGCGCTCAACATCACGCTGGTCAACAACGGCGACAACCTCGACTTCGGCCTGGTCGGCTGCCGGCACAGCGTGCCGCACCTGCAGCGCCTGCTGGGCCACCTCGAAGACTCGCTGACGGATCTGGAGGCCGCGGTGCGCTAGGCGTCCTGGCCATCAACGGCCGCGAAACTGACTGGGTGGCGGAAAACCTGCCCGGAAATCGCCCTGTGGTCAGTCTCGGTGCGGATCGGCTCACGAGGCGGACCGCCACGAAGGCTCCGCCCCGCCCGTCCTGAGTTCTACGTGGTCCACCGCTCCTCGTGACTTGCGGGCATGGGCAATTCTGCGGAGCACCACACCGGCAGAATCACGCGAAGTGACGCGGATGACGAGCCAGCTCATCTCGATCATCTCCTCGATCCGGGCGATGTCTTTGCGGACCTGATCTGGGTCCATGTGGTGCCGGCCCTCGTATTCGACCGCGACCTTCAACTCCGGCCAGGCGAAATCGACAACTCCGATCAGCACGGAGAATTCGTTGCAGATCGGATGCTGACTTTCGGGCGGTGGGAATCCAGCGCGAACAATCAGCAGTCGCAAGGCGGTTTCCCGGGGCGACTCTGCTTTCGGGTCAACCAGTGCGATGGCCTTCCGCGCCTGCCGGATCCCGCGCTGACCGGCTCGACGCTGCGCGGCCAGTTCGATATCAGCGACCGTCAGTTTCGTCGCACGCGCCAGTGCATCGATGGCGGCGACCGCGACGTCTTCAGGGAACTTGCGTGCCAGGTCGACCGCGGTGCGGGCGGCAGTGGTCAGGCGCAGTTCGCCGATATCGCACACCTCATCGGCCTCGGTGCTGTCGGCCCACACCACGATGCCGCGCGTCGGTCGACAGGGACTGCCAATGATGTTGGCGGGCAAGGACGGATCGATATACCTGGCTCCGTGCATTGCCGCCGCTGAGAATCCCGCGAGAACGCCCGTGCGGTGGGAGCGCAGCCATGCGGCCTTCGCTCGGATGATCGCGGTTGGTCGTGTTCCCCTCGGGACGTAAACATCCTTGTGGACTGCAACGAAATTCATCCGCAGCTGATGACGGGTCAGGCGACCCGCCGCCACTGCTTCACTGCCGATGAATGGCTCCCCCACGTCGGCAGTGTGCCCGGTGATTCTGCGGCGACGCCACCGTCAGTCGACGCACCCTGTGGATAACCTTCGCGAAACTGACCGGGTGGCGGAAAACCTGCCCGAAAATCGCCCTGTGGTCAGTCTCGGCGCGGGCCTTACAGCGGGGGCGGGGCCCAGGGCAGGGTGATCGGGGCCATGCCCGGGATCTCGAGCACGTGCGACGGCGGGGCCGGCTCGGCGGGTGGTGCCGGTTCGGCCGGGGGCGCCTGCGGTACGTGGGCCGGGTTGTCGACGGGCGACGCCGGGGCTGCCGGCGGCGCGGTGGTATCGGTGACGGAAGCGCTTGGCGCCTCGGCGGTTTGGGCCACCGACGCCGCTGACGACGCAGTCGATGTCGCCGACGAAGACGAAGACGGTGCCGCTGCCGTACTCGGGGCCGCGGCGGTGGTCGGCGCGCTGCTCGTCGGCGCGACGGTCGTCGTCGTAGCCGGCGGGGGCGGTGCGACCGGATGCGCGGCCACGGGAGCGGGTACTGCGGTGGCGCCGCCGGGGGCCTTGACGCTTCCGGTCATCGGGCCGGGTGTGCGCGGCGCCAGGGCGCAGAGCACCTGGTGGCTGCCGGCGGACCAGCTGGCCGGCCCGATCGGTCGGTGGTTCAGGGTCAATGCGCTGCCGGACAGGGTCTTTGGCGCCAGATACGCGGTGGCCATCGTGACGCAGGCGGGCCGCAGTACCTCTTCCTGCTCGGCATCCGAGGGCGGCGGGCCGTCGTGGAAGTGTGCGTCGAGGTCGATGGGGCCGACGGCCTCGACCGAGTGCGGTTCGGCGCAGTCCACGGGCACCAGGTCCGTCTGCCCGCCCTTCATGTCGGCTCCCAGGCAGGTGCCCGGCGGCCATACCCGTGACTGGTCCTGTTCGGCGACGAGCCCGCGGAACGGCAGCTGCGCGCCGTTCGGGCCGGGCAGTTGCAGTCCGCACAGCGAGATGCGGGACCCGGAACCCTCGCCCACCGAGCGCAGCAGGCCGTACGCGAATCGGCCGTTCGGGTCGTAGTGCGATCCGAGGTACCGGCGTCCCGACACCGCGCAGGATTCCTGGTCGCCGTCTCCCGGGACGGCGTTGACGACCTCGAACAGGTGCGGGCTGCTGCACTGGACGAACGCGGGGCGCTGTGGCGGCTCAGGTTGCCAGGTCAGGCAGCTGCCGGCGTTCGCGCTGCGGAAGACGGCGTCGGTGTGGTCGTCGTCGGTCGCGCCGCCCGCGGACGGGCCGACAGCGGCCACGGTGACCACGCCGGCGATCAGTTGGGCGCACAGCAAAGCCGCTAGCAAAGCGCGGCGCTGCGTCCCGAACTTGACCGATAGCACACTCATCGGTGCCTAGCGTAACATATCTGGCCGATCGGCGCAGCTTGGCGCAGCTATCTCCACCGAGTCTCTACCGACTCGTGACGGGTGAGCGCCTACTTGAGCAAAGGATCACGGGGCAGGCCGAGAATGCGTTCGGCGATGGTGTTCCGGGTGATCTCCGAGGTGCCGCCGGCGATGGTCATGGCGCGGTAGCCCAGGTAGGCCTGGGTGAGCGCGGGAGTTTGCCCGGTCACGGCCGCGGCGCCGGCCAGCTTCATGCCCAGCTCGGTCTGGCGCTGCCCCTGTTCGGCCACCACGAGTTTTGTGACGTTGCCCTCGGGCCCCGGGCCGGTGCCCGCGATGGCCCGGCTGATCCGGCGCAGATTCAGCAGCCGCAGGGTGTGTCCCTCGGCGATCACGGCGCCGGCCCGGTCGCGCAGCCCGGCCGCGAGTTCCGGCGGGGCCGCGTCCAGCAGGGCGATCAGATCGTCCGCGCTGAAGCCGGACTGCGCGCCGGAGCCGCCACCGATCGACAGGCGCTCGTTCCCCAGCGTCGCGCGCGCCACCAGCCAGCCCTTGTTGACGTCACCGATGACGTCGGCGTCCGGGACGAACACGTCGTCGAAGAACACCTCGTTGAAGTGGGCGTTGCCGGTCAGGCCCTTGAGGGGGTTGACGGTCACGCCGGGCGCCTTCATGTCGATCGCCATCATCGTGACGCCGGCGTGCTTGGGGGCGTCGGGATCGGTGCGGACGGTGGCCAGGCCCCACTGGCAGTACTGGGCCAGGCTGGTCCACACCTTCTGCCCGGTCACCAGCCAGCCGCCGTCGACCTTCTTGGCGCTGGTGCGCACCGCGGCGGCGTCCGAGCCGGCCTCGGGTTCGGAGAACAGCTGGCACCACATGATCTCGCCACGCAGTACCGGGTATACCCAGCGCTCACGCTGGTCGTCGGTGCCGGCCTGCGCGATGGTCAGCGTCACCCAGCCGGTGATGCCCAGGTCGGGCCGCTCCACATCGCGGAACTCCTCCTCGATCACCAACTGCTCCAGCACGCCCGCGTCCCGGCCCCACGGCTTGGGCCAGTGCGGCACCAGATAGCCGGAATCGACGAGAAAGTCGCGCTTCTTGTCTTCCGTCAACGACCGCAGGGTGGCGACGGCGTCGCGGGCGGCGGTGCGATATTCGGCCGCTTCCTCGGGCAGTGCGAACGACGCGCCGTGGGCCCGGCCGGTGCGCTGCCCGTCGACCACATCGGCCAGCGGGTCGGCGCCGTCTCCCGTCAATGCGGACAGTGTGAGGGCCCGGCGCAGGTACAGGTGCGCGTCGTGCTCCCAGGTGAAGCCGATGCCGCCGTGCAGCTGAATGTTGTTCTCCGCGTTGAAGACCTGGCTGTGCATCGCCTGGGTGGCGGCCACGGCCGCGCCGAACCAGGTGTCGTCCAGATCGTCGGCGCGTGCCGCGTCCCATGCGGCGGCGGTGGTGAGTTCGGCCGCCACCAGCATGTTGGCGGCATGGTGTTTGACGGCCTGGAACGTGCCGATGGTGCGGCCGAACTGCTCGCGCACCTTGGCGTACTCGACGGCCATCTCCAGCGCCGCCCAGCTGATCCCGACGGCTTCGGCGGCGGCCAGAATGCGAAAAGCGTTGTGCGCCTTGATGGCTGCATCGCGGATGACGGCGATGGCCTCGACCTGGTCCAGCGTCACCGAGCCGATGCTGCGCGTGGTGTCAGCCCCGGCCAGCGGGGTGACGGTGACTCCGTTGGCCTGGGCGTCGACGACCACCAAGTCGTCACCGGCGACCAGGACCAGAAGCGCGGCATCGGGCGCGCCCAGCACCGTGGGGCTCTCGCCGAACACGGTGTGGCCGGTGATGTGAACGTGGCCCGACAAACCCAGGGCGGCGACGGTGCTGCCGTCGGCCAGCCCGGGCAGCAGCGCCGCGCGCAGCTCCTCGGTTCCGCACCGGTCGATGACGACGCCGGCGGCGACGGTCGGCAGGAACGGCCCGGGGCACAATTCGCGGCCCTGCGCCTCGAGCACCACCGCCAGCTCGGGCAGCCCGAAACCGGAGCCACCGTACGCCTCGGGGATCGCCAGGCCCTGCCACCCCAGATCGGCCGCGGCCGTCCAGAAGCCGGCCGGATGCGACGGCCCACCCTCGAGCGTGGCGCGGGCGGCGGCCCGGCTACCGAGCCGGTGCAGCAGTCCCGCCGCTGAGTCCGCGAGGTCGTTGTGGTCGTCGGTGATCGCCAGCGCTGAGGTACCCATCGCTCGACTGTAAGCACGACGGTACGACTTCGAATAGGCCCTGGTCAGCTGTGATGCACTTCACAGATCGGCAGTCGCCGAACTGTGACCGCGAACTTGCCGTGGCCCCGAAACCGCGTGGTCAGCCCGGTGTACGCTCGCGAAATGACGGCTCGACCGAACAATGATGTTCACGGCCCTTCCCTGGCCACCAGGCTGCGCTGGTTCATGGCAGCCAAGCCCTCCGATCATCTGTTGGCGATGGCCACGGCGGCCGCGTCGCTGCCGGTGATCGGCAAGAGTCTCGAGCCGCTCGGCGGCGCCACCGCGATGACCCTCTGGGGCATGCGGCACGTGCCCAGCTTCTGGGCGTCGACGTCGAAGGCGCTGTTCACTCCCAGCGTCGCCGAGATCCGCCGGGCCGAGCGCGACTGCACCAACGAGGTCGTCCGCGCCGCGCTGACGGGCGTCGTGCCACCCAAGGAACTCGACATCGAATGGCCGGCGCCCGAGCGCACGCCGCCGTTCTGGCGGGCACGCGAACACCGGCGCCAGGTGCACCGCACGTCGGTGCGCTACGGCGACAGCCCGTCGCAACTGCTGGACGTCTGGCGCGCCGACGACCTGCCCAGCGAGCCGGCCCCGGTCCTGATCTATCTGCCCGGCGGGGCCTGGGTGCACGGCAGCCGGCTGCTGCAGGGCTATGCCCTGATGAGCCATCTGGCCCAGCACGGCTGGGTCTGTCTGTCCATCGACTACCGCGTGGCCCCGAATCACCGTTGGCCGCAACACATCACCGACGTCAAGACTGCGATCGCGTGGGCCCGGGCCAACGTCGACAAGTTCGGTGGCGACCGCGACTTCATAGCCATCTCCGGTGGCTCGGCCGGTGGGCACCTCGCCGCGCTGGCGGGTCTGACGGCCAACGATCCCGAACTGCAGACCGAGCTGCCCGAGGGCGCCGACACGTCGGTCGACGCCGTTGTCGGCATCTACGGCCGGTACGACTGGGAGGACCGGTCCACCAAGGAGCGCGAGGAGTTCGTCGACTTCCTGGAGCGCGTCGTGGTCCGGCGCCGCATCGACAAACACCCGGAGATCTACCGGCAGGCGTCGCCGATCGCGCGCGTGCACCGCGATGCGCCGCCGTTCCTCGTCATTCACGGCAGCGGCGACAGCGTGATCCCGGTGGCGCAGGCGCGGGACTTCGTACACGAGCTGCGCGCGGTGTCCGATTCCACGGTCAGTTACATCGAATTGCCCGGTGCCGGACACGGTTTCGACATGATCGACGGTGCCCGCACGGGGTCGATGGCCACTGCCATAGGGTTGTTCCTCGACGAGGTTCGCCGGAACCAGAACCTGCACTGTGTCGAAGAGGTCGTCTAGACCGATCGACTGGCCGAGGTTCCGACCCGAAGCGCAGGAGAGGTCGAGTGAAACGACTGAGTGGGTGGGACGCGTTCCTGCTGTATTCGGAAACGCCCAACGTGCACATGCACACCCTCAAGATCGCCGTCATCGACCTGGCCGGCCTCGGTGATCGCACCTTCGGGATCAACGAATTCCGCCGCGTGCTGCGCGAACGGCTGTACAAGCTGGAGCCCTTCGGCTACCAACTCGTCGACATCCCCTTCAAGTTCCACCATCCGATGTGGCGCGAGCACGCCGAGGTCGACCTCGAGTACCACGTGCGGCCGTGGCGGGTTGCCGCTCCGGGTGGTCGCCGCGAACTGGACGAGGCCATCGGCGAAATCGCCAGTACCCCACTGGATCGCAGCCGGCCGCTGTGGGAGATGTACCTCGTCGAAGGTCTGGCCAACGGGCGGGTCGCCGTGGTCGGCAAGATCCATCACGCGTTGGCCGACGGGGTGGCCTCGGCCAACCTGCTGGCGCTCGGTATGGACATCACCGAGGGACCGCAACGCGACAATGATCTGTACGTGACGGATCCGGCGCCGTCGCGCGGCCAGCTCGTCCGGTCGGCGTTCGCGGACCACCTTCGGCAGATCGCACGCTTCCCCGGCGTCGTGAAGTACACCGCCGACGGTATGGCGCGGGTACGCAAGAGCAGCCGCAAGCTGTCGCCCGAACTGACCCGGCCGTTCACGCCGCCGCCGAGCTTCATGAACCACGTGATCACGCCCCAGCGACGTTTCGCCACAGCCACTTTGGCGCTCGCGGATGTCAAGGAGACCAGCAAGAAGCTCGGCGTCACCATCAACGACCTGGTGCTGGCCATGTCGTCGGGCGCGTTGCGCGAGCTGCTGCTGAAGTACGACGGCAAGGCCGATCACCCGCTGTTGGCATCGGTGCCGATGAGCTACGACTTCTCGCCGGATCGTATCTCCGGCAACCGATTCAGTGGCGTGCTGATCGCGCTGCCGGTCGACGTCGACGACGCTGCGCAGCGCGTCCAGCAGGCCCGCGAGGCCGCCCTGCTGGCCAAGGAGAGTCACCAGCTGGTCGGCCCGGAGCTCGTCGCCCGGTGGGCGGCCTACATGCCGCCGGCGCCGATGGAGTCCATGTTCCGCCGGCTGTCCAACAAGGACGGGCAGAACAAGGTGCTGAACCTCAACATCTCGAACGTCCCCGGACCCCGGGAAGTCGGCAAGGTGGGCGGCGCGACCGTCACCGAGATCTATTCGGTCGGACCGCTCACCGCGGGCAGCGGCCTGAACATCACGGTGTGGAGCTACGTCGACCAGCTCAACATCTCGGTTCTCGCCGACGGCTCGACCACCGACGATCCGCACGAGGTGACCGCGGGCATGGTCGAGGACTTCAAGCAGATCCGCAGGGCCGCAGGGCTTTCCGAGGAGCTGACGGTCGTCGAGACCGCCATGGCGCAGTAGCGTTTGCGCCCGGCCGCTCTTCAGTCCGACGGGCGGTTGCGGAATCGTTTGTGGAGCACCTGCCGCGACACCCCCATGATCCGTCCGATCTCGGCCCAGGTCCATCCGTTGGCGCGGGCCTGACGCACGGCCTGCTCGTACTGCTTCTTCGCGCTGTCGAGATCGTCGCGCGCCTGAGCCAGCGCGCGTCGGCTGATGCCGCCGAATACGTCCGCGGCTATCGGGTCAGGTTCGGGTGGTTCGTCTTCGAACGACCAGTCATCGTCATCATCATCGTCGAGGCCGTGTGCTTTCCGGAACGCATCGCCGGCGGCGTCGATCTCTTCGCGCGTCGGACGGCGTTGTTGTGGTTCCCACCAGAATCGCTCGGCTGCGTAAGTCATGGCATATACCTTCCGGGGTCATTGCGGAAAGTATGTGTCGCGGGTCCGACAAGTTGGGTGTGCCCGAGACCGACGCGACCTGTCTCCAAGTGGGTTCGGGCTGGGAGTCGTCACCTCGGGCTGACGGTGTCAATTCAAGGTGACAATGTCAGCCCAAGGTGACGGGTCCAGATCGGACATGTCGATGAGAGCGGCGGACCGAATGGGGTCCTGCTTCGGTCGCGAGCTGAGAACGCGGACGGTGACTGTCAACCGACGGCGACGTTGCTCGCGGCATGCCCCTTCTCGACCCGCACCCACTCGAGGAACCGCGTGATCGCCTCGGCGGTGTAGCGGCCGTGTGCCGAGCCGAACACGTCGAATGCGTGCTGCGCGTTGGGGATCTCGGCGTACGCCACCGGCGCCGGTGACTGCGCCCGCAACGCGGCGACGAAATCCCGTCCCTCCTGGACGTCGATCAACGTGTCGTTGGTGCCGTGCAGCACGAAGAACGGCGGGGCGTCGGGACCGATCCGCTTGATGGGGGAGGCGTCCAGGAACACCTGCGAATCGTTGGCGAACCGCTTCTTGATGATCAGCTGCTCGAGGGCCCGCATCATCTCGGCGCGCCCGGGGCCTTCGAAGCCGAACCAGTCGTACCGGCCGTACACCGGGACCGCGGCCACCACCGAGGTGTCGGCGTCCTCGAAGCCCGGCTGCCACTGGGGATCCCCGGGAGTCAACGCCGCCAATGACGACAGGTGACCGCCCGCCGAGCCGCCGCTGATCGCCACGAAATCGGGGTCGCCGCCGTACTCGGCGATGTGTTCCTTGACCCAGGCCAAGGCCTGCTTGACGTCGATGATGTGTGCCGGCCATTGATGTTTCGGGCTGACGCGGTAGCCGATGGACACACAGATCCAGCCGCGGTCGGCCAGGGCGCCCATCAGCGGGTAGGCCTGCGGCCGACGATCGCCGAGCATCCAGCCGCCGCCCGGAACCTGAAGCAGCACAGGGGCTTTGCCGTCGCGCGGCAGGTCGGGGCGACGCCAGATGTCGGCCAGGTTGGCGCGGTGCGGGCCGTACTTGACGGTGTCCTTGTTGTATTTGCGGCGTGACAGCATGGTGCGTCCGATGCCGGGCAGGCGCGGGACGCCCGGGTCGGCGGGATTGCGCGGACCGATCACGTCGGTCAGGGGCTCCTCGAACGCCGGCTGCGAGCTCCGGCTCCGGGCGAAGATGTATCCCAGGACGGCCCAGGTGATCGCGTTGATAACCAACGCGATTCGGCCGCCGGTGCCCGAGAAATCGCCGCGCCGGCCGCGGCGGACCGCGGACAGCACCGAGGAACTGAGCATTAATCCGGCCGCTTCACTGGAGGGCCAGCCATAGGCGAACGCGACGATGCCGGGGTTTCCGGACCGCGCGAGCGGGCGGGCCGCGTTGGTGGCGTTGACGAGTCCGAGCACGGCCCGCAGCAGGGTCACCGGTTTACGCGCCATCGACCAGCGCCTTCAACTCGCGGCGGTCGATCTTGCCGGTGCTGTTGCGGGGCAGTTCGGCCAGCACCGTAATCGACCGTGGCACTTTGTAATTGGCCAGGTTGTCGCGCACGTGCTGCTTGAGCGCATCTTCGGTGGTTTCCGCCCCGTCGGTCAGCACGACGAACGCCACCAGCCGCTGGCCGTACTGCTCGTCGTCGACACCCAGCACGGTGGCCTCGGCCACCTCGGGGTGCGTCAGCAGCGTCTTCTCCACCTCGATCGGGTAGACGTTCTCGCCGCCCGACACGATCATCTCGTCGTCGCGGCCGACGACGAACAGGCGGCCGGCGGCATCGAGATAGCCGACATCGCCCGAGGACATGTAGTCCTGGTGGAAATCGTTTGTGGCACCGGAGGTGTAACCGTCGAACTGCGTGGAGTTGCGCACGTAGATGGTGCCGACCTCACCCGTCGGCAACTCCTTGAAGTCGCCGTCCAGGATCTTGATCTCGGTGCCCTCGGCGGGGCGGCCGGCGGTATCGGGGGCGGCGCGCAGGTCGGCCGGCGTCGCGGTGGCGATCATGCCGGCCTCGGTGGCGTTGTAGTTGTTGTAGATGACGTCACCGAACTGGTCCATGAACGACGTGACGACGTCGGGACGCATGCGCGAGCCGGAGGCCGCGGCGAACCGCAGCGAGCGGCCGCTGTAGCGGTTGCGGATGTGGTCCGGCAGCTCCATGATCCGGTCGAACATCACTGGGACGACACACAATCCGGTCGCCTGGTACTTGTCGACCAGCGCCAGCGTGGCCTGCGGGTCGAACTTGCGCCGCGTGACGACGGTGCAGGCCATCGATGCCGCGAACACCAGTTGCGAGAAGCCCCAGGCGTGGAACATCGGCGCGACGACGACGGTCGTCTCCTCGGTGCGCCAGGGCGTGCGGTCTAGGATCGCCTTCAGCGCGTCCACGCCACCGCCGGAATGCTTGGCGCCCTTGGGAGTTCCGGTGGTTCCGGAGGTCAGCAGGATCACGCGGCTCTTCTCGCCCGTGCGTCGCGGCTGCAGCCCGCGATGGTCGATGATGAGTGACTCGACGGTCAGTGGGTGGTCCTCGGTGTCGGTCCACGCCACGATCCGGGTCACTTCGGACCGCCCCGTGCGGTCTTCCAAAGCACGATCGACGGTCGCGGTGAACTCTTCGTCATAGATGATGACGTCGACGTTCTCGCGGGCCACGACCTCGGCCATCGCCGGGCCCGCGAAGGAAGTGTTGAGCAGCAACACATCCGCGCCGATGCGGTTGGCCGCGATCAGGGAGTCGACGAAGCCCCGGTGGTTGCGCGCCATGATGCCGACGACCTTGGCCGAGGGCAGCGTCTGCAGTGCGGCGGCGAACGCGTCGCCCCGCTTGTCGAGCTCACTGAAGGTCAGTGTGCCGAGTTCGTCGATGAGGCCGGGACGGTTACCGCAGCGCTGCGCAGAACTCGCGAAACCCGAAGTGACGCTCATGTTTTCGCGCGCCATGGCGCCGGCGATCCGGACGTATTTGTCCGGACGGAGCGGGGCGATGACACCGGCCCGGACCATGGTGTTGACCAGGCCGGCTGTTGCGGTCAGCTTGTCGGTGATACCCACGGCCGGTCAGCCTAGTACCGGGAAGCGACGCTCTTCGGCGAGTTCGTCGAGGGCGTCCTGCATGACCTTGCGGACATGCGCGTCGACCGCGTCGATGTCGGGCTCATCGCCGGACTCGAACGCGATGGCCGTGGGATCGACGGGCGGCAGCACCTGCATGACGATCTTCGACGGCAGCGGCACGTTGAACGGCAGCACGGCGGACAGCCCGAACGGCAGGCCGATGGACAGCGGCACCACCTTGGCACGGGCGGCGCGTGCGATGGGACCGAGTGCCTTGGCGATCTTCTCGCCGCGGGTGAGGAAGATTTGGGTCTCCTGGCCGCCGATGCCGACCATCGGCACGATCGGCACGCCGGCGTTGATCGCCGCCTTCACGTAGCCCTTGCGACCGTCGAAGTCGATCTTGTTGGCGTCGGTCGACGGCCGGTAGACGTCGTAGTCACCGCCGGGGAAGACGACGACGAGGCCGCCCGAGCGCAGCGCCTCGTCGGCGTTCTCGTGGCTGGCCAGGATGTAGCCGGTCTTCTTGAAGAAGTCCGCGGTCGGGCCGACCATCAGCATGGCGTGGCTGAGGGTGTAGACGGGACGGTCGTAGCCGTACTTGTCGTAGAAATGCGATGAGAAGATCGGCACGTCCATGGGCAGCATGCCGCCCGAGTGGTTGCTCACCACCAGCGCGCCGCCGAGGGGAATGTTCTCCAATCCGCGGACCTCGGATCGGTGATACACCTTCAGCAGCGGGCGGAGAATCCCCATGACCTTCTCGGTCAGCTCCGGGTCGAATTTGGTGATTTCGGGCAGCTTGGCCACGGTTTCTCCTCTGACTGCGGCGAAAACTAGAACGCGTTCTAATTTTCGATTATTCACTGGTTGACCGCCGGACGCCAATCCCCTGTGGCTAGCATCACCGTCGTGACCGAAGAAGCCACCAGCGAAGATGCCGTCCTCCTCGAACAGCGCGACCGCATACTGATCATCACCATCAATCGGCCCCAAGCCAAGAACGCTGTCAACTCAGCGGTCAGCAACGGCTTGGCAGCAACGGCTTGGCCGCTGCCGCGGACCGCCTCGACGAGGACCCCGGGCTGTCGGTCGGCGTGCTGACCGGCGCGGGCGGCTCGTTCTGTGCCGGCATGGATCTCAAGGCCTTCGCCAAGGGCGAGAACATCATCTCGAGCCGCGGCTTCGGCCTGACCCAGCGTCCGCCGGCCAAGCCGCTGATCGCGGCCGTCGAGGGTTACGCGCTGGCGGGCGGCACCGAGCTGGCGCTGTCGGCAGACCTCATCGTCGCCTCCAACGCGTCGGCGTTCGGTATCCCCGAGGTCAAGCGCGGTCTGGTCGCCGGTGGTGGCGGGTTGCTGCGGCTGCCGCAGCGCATCCCCTACGCCATCGCCATGGAACTCGCGCTCACGGGCGACAACCTGACCGCGACGCGGGCCCATGAGCTGGGTCTGGTCAACGAGCTGACCGAGCCCGGCGGCGCACTGGATGCCGCTCTCGCGCTGGCTGAGCGCATCACGGCCAACGGCCCGCTGGCCGTGGCCGCGACGAAGCGCATCATCGTCGAGTCGCCCGACTGGTCCGACGCGGAGAAGTGGGAGAAGCAGGGCGCCATCCTGGGCCCGATCTTCATGTCGAAGGACGCGCGTGAGGGCGCGGTCGCCTTCGCCGAGAAGCGCGCGCCGCAGTGGACCGGTAGCTGACCTTCGCTACTTGGGTTTCTTCTCCGGCTGCTGCACCGGGCACTGCTGCTCAACCCAGTTGTTGAGCGTGCGGCTGAACTGGCTGCGGTCGGGATCGCTGCTGTGCAGGCCGTTGGTCTTGACGAAGTGCGTCACGGCGGCCTGCACATCGGCCGGCGGGTGGAATCCGTTGATGGTGTCCCCGGCCGCCTTCGCGTCGTCGGGGGACGCCCCGGACATCAGGTTCACCACCGCGCCGGTGAGCTGTAGGCACGTGCCGCCGTCGAGCTGACGGCTGGTCGGGGACGGCGGCGCGCCGGCGTCGGGCGTGCTCGGGGCGGCCGACGAACTCTGCGCCGGAGCGCTCGACGTCGAGGTGGTGGGCTGTGCCGGCGGCTTGTCACCCGAACATCCGGCCAGCAGCAGAGCGGCGGCCAGCACCGCGGCCTGACGGCCATCGAGTCGCCGCGACGTCATGTTCTCCCGGTAGCGCATGTGTTTGTTCTACCGGGGAGATCGTTCGTGTCGGCCGCTGGGGTCGAACAAATGTCAGACCGAGGCGACGAAGTCGCTGCTGTAGAACTCGGCCGGGCTCTGCGAATGCGCTTGGGGCAGATCAACCGCGACCCAGACGCCGCTGATGCCGGGGGCGACGGAAAGCTGGACGGTGGAGCTGCCGTTGCCGAAGCCGTCGGTGCTCAGTGCGCCGGTGGCGATGCTCGGGTCACCTGGCAGGCAGCCCAGCGAGGCATGCGGGGCCGGGATCACCCGAACCGTGTACTGCGCGTTGCGCGCACCGTCGAGCATCTCGATGTGGGCGGTGGCGGTCCGGCCGTCGGAGGTGATCTCGGCGGTCGGCACCGCCGGGAACCGGAACTTCATGTAGTTGATGGGCTGCCGGTCGCAGGTGTACGTCCGCGACATCAGGGTCTGGCGGGACGTGCCGGCGGCCTCGGCGGGCGCGGCGACCAGAGTCGCGACAGGCAGGGCGGACACGGCCAGCGCAGCCAGGGCGCCGCTGAATTTCGACATGTGTCGAGTTTTTACCGGGACCGCCGGTAGCGCTATGGCCGCCGTCACAAGCGGACGGAGTCCACTTTCGGCGCGGATAATGACTTAGGTCACAACACGTTTCAGACGCGGCCCACCGTCACATACCACGGGTTCGTCGTCGCGGTGAGCGTCGCGAGTCGGCGGGCATGCCAGCTGGTGCCGCCGAATTCGTCGGCCCAACTGCGTGCCCGCATGGTCGCGCGCCACAGCGGATGTTCCGCGGTGGTGCCGATGGCGCCGTGCAACTGATGGGCGATGGTCGTCACCGGAGCGACGGCGCGGCCCACCGCGACCTTGGCCACGGTTGTTGCGTAGCCGGTGCGGGCGTCGGCGAAGCCATACTGAGCGGCCGCGGTGACGGCCAGAGTGGTTGCGGCCCTGGCGCGTTCGATCTCTCCGAGCATGGTGGCCAGGGAGTGCTGCACGGCCTGGAAGGCGCCGAGCGGGCGGCCGAACTGCACCCGCGTCTCGGTGTGTGCGATGGTCAGTTCGGCGGCGGCATCGAATGCGCCGACGATCTGTACACACCGGCACCAGGCGCCGCGGATGGTCAGCTCGTCGGCGACGGCAAGCGGAAGTTGGACGACATCGGTTGCTGCCATGTCGAATTCGACGGTGGCCCGAGGTTCGCCCGCGAGGTTGTGCCCATTGTCGGTGAGCATCGGTGGGTTCACCAGGCCGACGTACAGGGCGTCCGGCGCGCGCTTGGTCACCAACACCGGTCCGCACTGCGGCCAGGTGGCGATCTGCTCGACCGCCACCGTCAGTGGTCCGGACTCCGGTACCACCAGGCCGGCCTCGGTGGCCAGCCATGTTGCCAGCACATCGGTTTCGGCGATCGGCACCGCGGCGGCATGACGCGCCAGGGTGCCCAGCACGACGGCCGCGGCGGCGGGTCCGGCCTCGGCGTCACTGCTGAGCCGCGTCAGTCCCGAAGTCTCGGCGGTGCGCCACAGGGCGTCGTCGAACGTCAGTGGCAGTGTCCGGGCGGGCGCGGCCGTCCGGCCGATCTGCTCGGCCAGTTCCCGCAATTCGGCGTACTCGTCCGAATGCTGTTCGGCTGCAGCCTGTTTGGTCCAGTTCTTGGCGACGATGCCGCGCAGTACCTCGTTGGTGCCGCCGCGCAGTGTGAACAGCGGTGCGTGCACGCGGGCGGTGTCCAGCATCGCCTGCAGTCGCGGACGGTCGGGGCCGTCGTACCGGTCCAGCAGCTCCGCGGCGATCTCGACGGAATCCTGTTCGAAACGGGTGCCGAGGTCCTTCACCAGTGCGGCGGACACCGCGGCGTCCCGGCCGGCGGTCAGCGCCCGGGCGACCGAGATGGACAGCTGGCGCAGCGAGATCATCCGCGCCATCAGTTCACCGACGTCGGCGCGCGGGTCGTCCCGCAGGGCGTCGACGAGTGCGAAAAGCAGCGTGGCCGTGGACAGGAAGCGCTCCGGACCGCTGCGCTCGAAACCCAGTTCGGACGTCACCTGATGCCAGCCGGCGCCGACGGTGCCGAGCAGATCGGCATCGGTCAGCGCGACGTCGTCGAACAGCACCTCGTTGAAGTGGTGCTCGCCGTTCATCTGGACGATCGGCTCGATGGTGACGCCCGGGGCATCGGTCGGCACGATGAACTGGCTGAACCCTGCGTGCCGATGTTTCGGGTCCAGCGGGCTGGTGCGGGCGAGCACCACGATCTGGTGTGCCAGGTGCGCGCCGCTGGTCCATACCTTGCTGCCACTCAGCAGCCAGCCGGTGTCGGTGCGCGTGGCCTTGGTCGTGACGGCGGCCAGATCGGAACCCGCCTCGTGCTCACTCATGCCGATGGCGGAATACAGAGTGCCGGCAGCGATTCGGGGCAGGAGACGGCGGCGCTGGTCCTCGCTGCCGTAGGTGAGAAGGGCGGGCGCCACCTGCCGGTCGGCGATCCAGTGGGCGGCCACGGGGGCGCCGTGGGCCAGGAGTTCCTCGGTGACGACGTAGCGGTGCATGTGGCTGCGTCCGTGGCCGCCGTACTCGACGGGGATGGTCAGCCCGACGAAGCCGGCCGCCGCCAGCCGCATGCTGAAGTCGGCGTCCCACTTCGACAGCCAGCAGTCGACGCCGGGTTGCCAGCCGAACTGCGCCGCGTCCTCGGCCAGGAACCGGCGCAGGTCGTCGCGTAGTTTGGCCAGGTCACCGTCGTCGGCGCGAAGTGCGTCGAAATCGTCCATCGGGCAACACTAATCGTGGCTTCCCGGGTTGTCGGTGGGTCCCGGCATACTCGGTGCGATGGCGACCATTTACTACACCGCATCGAGCTTGGACGGCTTCATCGTCGATTCCACCGGCAGTCTGGACTGGCTGCTCTCGCGCGACATCGACGTCGACGGCCCGTTCGGCTACAAGGCGTTCGAGAAGTCGGTCGGTGCCCTGGTCATGGGCTCGACGACATACCGCTGGGTCGTCGAGCACGAGCCGGGTGACTGGCCATATCCCCAACCGACGTGGGTGCTCACCTCCCGGTCGGACGTCGTCGTCGATGGCCATCCTGTGCAGGCGGTGAGCGGTGATGTGGCGCAATTGCTTCCGACCCTGGTTGAGGCGGCGGGCGAACGTGACGTCTGGATCGTCGGGGGCGGTGACGTCGCGGCGCAGTTCGTGACGGCCGGTCTGGTCGACGAACTGGTGGTGTCGTACGCGCCATGCTCGTTGGGTGAAGGCGCACCCGTGCTGCCGGTGCGCTCGGAGTGGAAGCTATTGGAATCCGCGGTGAACGGGGACTTCGTGTGCGCGCGGTGGGCTCGCGCGGAAGGCTAACCGCCGGCGGTCGGCAGGCCGTTGTTCTTGACGAAAGCCTTTGCCTTGATGAGGAATTCGAGTTGCGTGGCGACGTCGTGCAGCGGTTCGACGCTCTGCGACGAGCGGCTCAGGACCACGGCGCCCTCGAGCGCGGCCAGGCAGGTGACCGCCAGCGCTGACGAGTCGCTGTCGCTGAAGCCTTCGGCAGTGAAGGCGTGTCCGAGCGCGGTGCGCCACCGATCGAAGATCTCGGCGGCGATGGGGGTCAGGGTCGGCGCTTCGTCACCCGACCCGACGGCAGCCGCGACCACCGGGCACCCGGCGGTGAAGTCACTGTCGGCGAGGATGCGATCCCAGAAGGTGACGAATCCGCGGACGAGGGCGATGCCGCCGTACGCGGCGGACGCGTCGATATGCGCGGCGATCGCATCACCGGCGAACTGCAGCGCCTCGATCAGCAGCTGGCTGCGGCCCTCGGGAAAGTGGTGGTAGACCGAGCCGCGTGGGGCGCCGCTGCGGACCAGCACCTCGTCGATGGTCACGCCTGCCGCGCCGCGCTCGCGCAGCACAGCGGCGGCGCTGCGCACCATGCGTTCCCGCGTCGCGCCCCGCTTGTTGACCGTCTTGGCGACGGGCTCAGCTGACGTCAATGCGTGACCCGGTTCCGCAGTCGCGTCATCCGGTCCTGCATGCCCCGCGCAGCTTCACGCAGCCGCTCGTTGGCACCCAGGACGGTATGCGTGAAGCGACGGCCCTTCACGTTGACCTCGACCACCCACATGGCGCCTCCTTGATATGGAACTCAGCATAAAACGCCGACCACACCAGGCCAAAGAATGTATTCCAGGTCACTATTGGGTGGCTACAGCGGCCAAATGCCATCAAAAATATGGTCTCTTGCATAATTTGGGAATCGAGAGTTCACTGCTGACATGACGACCGAACCCGTATTGCAGACCGTCACCCTCAAACGGGACGGACGTGTTCTGGTGATGGGACTCGATCGGCCCGACAAGCGCAACGCGTTCGACCGCACGATGCTGGCTGACCTCTCCCGGGCATACGGGCTGTTGGAGCGCGACGAGAGCCTGCGCGCCGGCGTGCTCCTCGCTCATGGCGAACACTTCACCGCAGGGCTGGACCTGCTGGATGTCGCCCCGTTGATCGCCGCCGGCGAGAGTCCCTTTCCCGCTGACGGCCGCGATCCGTGGCGACTCGACGGGCCGTGGACCAAGCCCGTCGTCGCGGCGGTCCAGGGTCGATGCCTGACGCTCGGCATCGAACTGCTGCTCGCCGCCGATATCCGGGTTGCCGCCGCCGACGCCCGCTTCGCCCAGATCGAGGTGCTGCGCGGCATCTATCCGTTCGGCGGCGCCAGCGTGCGGCTGCCGCGCGATGCGGGATGGGGCAACGCCATGCGCTGGCTGCTCACGGGCGACGAGTTCGACGCCACCGAGGCGCACCGCATCGGCCTGGTGCAGGAGGTGGTCGAGGATGCTGCGGCCGCGCACGCGCGAGCCATCGAGATCGCGCACACCATCGCCGACCGCGCGGCTCCGCTGGGTGTGCGCGCGACGCTGGCCTCGGCGCAGCTGGCCCGCAGTTCCGGCGAGGCCGCGGCGTTCGAGCGACTGCAACCCGAAGTGGCTCGGTTGTTCACAACTCAGGACGCCGCCGAGGGCGTGCAGTCCTTCGTCGAGCGTCGCCCCGCTCAGTTCCAGGGGGCGTAGCCACGGTCCAACTCGAAGGCCGGCCTCGCGACTGAGAAATGGCGTTGACTGCGAACCTACGCACCTGCCCACGCGTACTTTTGCGACCTCAGTTCGCACTCAACTCCCGCGATCCGGCCGGTTGCTGCTGGCTCGGCGCGAAAACCTCCCGACAAGTACGTCGCGTCAATCACCCTGCGCATTTAGCCGCCGTGATTGAACCCAGGGACCATTTACGGGCTTGAGCCGTCCCTGAATGCAGAAACCGTCGGCAGATCCCGACCGCGATTGCACCCAGGTACTTTCCGCTAGCATCCGCTAAACCGAGCCGAGGCTGACACAGCGCTCAGCCGGACTCGGCGCGTGGCCCTCAGCATTACTGACGAACTCCCGCTCGGGGGAACGCAAAACTGCCCCTTCTCCGAGGAAAAGGGGCAGTTTTGCGTCAGTTCGCAGAGAAAACTAGCCGGCGTTCTCCAGCGCGACGAGCGCGGCAGCGACGGCGAAGTACTTGCTGGAACCGAGCTGACGCACGGTCTTGATGTTGAACGCCGCGGCGAGGTGCTCGGCGTCGGCGTCGCTGACCCCGGCCAGCGCGGCGGGCGATGCGTCGAGGATTTCCTTGAGGGACTTGCCCTCGTACGCCTTGTCGAGTGCCTTGTCGAGATCTACAGAGACAGCCATACGTTTCCTCCCAGATTGTTTGCCAGACCTTCGGACGGGCGTGACGGTATCAGCGATTGCTGGGGTTCGCCTGGGATAAAAAACCGGTGCTGAAAAAGCCGAATGGCCACCCGGCCGAGTCCCCCGAGGGGCGAAGGACAAAGCGCGGGTGGCCATCCGGACGAAGGTGGTATTACTCCGGGGTGTAGCCGAATGGCATCAGGACGCTCTTGGCCTGGCAGTAGGCCTCGATGCCCTCGGGGCCGTTCTCGCGGCCGATGCCGGAGTTCTTGTAGCCGCCGAACGGCGCACCCGGGTCGAACGCGTACATGTTGACCGCGTAGGTGCCGGTGCGAATCTGCGAGGCGATCTTCATGGCCCGCGGGATGTCGGTGGTGTAGACGCTGCCGGCCAGGCCGTAGTCCGAGTCGTTGGCGATCCGGATGGCGTCTTCTTCGCTGTCGAAGGGGATGATCGCCAACACCGGGCCGAAGATCTCCTCCTGGGCGATGGTCATCGAGTTGTCGACATCGGCGAACACCGTCGGCTGCACGAACCAACCGGAATCGAGGCCGTCGGGACGGCCACCGCCGGTGGCGATGCGGGCGCCTTCTTCGACACCCTTCTTGATGTAGCTCTCGACGCGCTCGCGCTGCTTCTCGCTGATCAGCGGACCGATCATGGCGGCCGGATTATCGGGGAGGCCGACCTGCATGGCGGCCGCGCCGGCGGCCACCTTCTCGACGACCTCGTCGTACCGCGACCGCGGGGCCAGGATGCGGGTCTGGCCGACGCAGGCCTGGCCGGTGTTCATCAGGCCCGAGAACAGCAGCATCGGAAGGGTGGAGTCCAGGTCGGCGTCCTCGAGGATGATCGCCGCGGACTTGCCGCCGAGTTCCAGGGTGCAGGGCTTGAGGCGCTCAGCGGCGACCTTGCCGATCTCCTTGCCGACAGCCGAGCTGCCGGTGAAGGTGAACTTGTCGATCTCGGGGTTGGCGGTCAGCGCGCGGCCGGTCTCGGGGCCACCCGGCACGATCGACAGCACGCCCTCGGGCAGGCCGGCGTCGGCGAAGGCCTGCGCCATCGCGAACACCGACAGCGGCGTCTCGGCTGCGGGCTTGAGCACGACGGTGCAGCCGGCGAGCAGTGCCGGACCCAGCTTGTTGGCGGCCAGGAAGAAGGGGACGTTCCACGCGGCGACGGCGGCGACGACCCCGATGGGCTCGCGGGTCACCAGGGTCTGGCCGTAGATGCCGTCGCGGATGTCGCTCCACTGGAACTTGTCGGCGGCGCCGGCGTAGTAGTTGAACGACGACATGGCGGCGCCGTACTGCATCATGTCGACGATGCTCGGCGGCTGGCCGGTCTCGGCGGCGAGCAGGAACTTCAGCTCATCGGCGCGCTCGGTCATGATGCGCGACGCCTCGGCGATCACCGCGGCGCGCTCGGCCGGCGACATCTTGGGCCACGGGCCCTCGTCGAACGCCTTGCGGGCGGCGGCACAGGCGGCATCCACATCGGCCTTCGAGGCCAGCGGCACCTTGCCGACGAGCTCGCCGGTGGCCGGGGAGTGCACCGCGATGACGTCCGACGTCGCGGGTGCGGTCCACTGACCGCCGATGAACAGCTGATCCCACTCGGTTTTGAAAGCCGTGCTCTGTGTCATGGCCGTCACACTACCGAGTTTTCGGCCAAACGAGAACATGTTCCAATTAGGTCATTCAGCTGGGCCGGAGCACCAACACCAGGTTGCTCGTCAAGAACTCCTGTAACACCGGTACAGAAGTCGCACGCCAGGCCCATTGCGGGTGGTAGCGGGGGAATGCGGCGACCAGCGCCCCCGTGCTGCGCGCCCACTCCAGCCCAGCTGCGGCAGACACCGCGAACAACGACGATCCGTAGTCGTTCTTCGGCCGGCGGCCGTGTTTGCGGGTGTACATCTCGGCGGCCCGCCGGCCGCCGAGGTAGTGCGTCAGCCCCATCTCGTGCCCACCGAAGGGCCCGAGCCACACCGTGTACGACAGGATCACCAGCCCGCCCGGCCGGGTGACCCGCAGCATCTCCCGGCCCATCAGCCACGGTTCGGGGACGTGTTCGGCGACGTTCGACGACAAACAGACATCGACGCTGTCGTCGGCGAACGGCAGCGCCATGCCCGAGGCGCGCACGAAGCTACCGGCGCCATCGGGTTGCGCGGCCGGACCCGCGTGCATCTCGCGAGGGTCGGGCTCGACGCCGATGTATGTCATTCCGGCGCTGGAGAATTCGGTGGCGAAGTAGCCCGGGCCGCCGCCGACGTCGAGCACCGTCATGCCGTCGGGGGCGGTGCCGTTGAGGTCGCGCCACAGACCGTCCACGAGCGCGACGGTGTCGCTGGCGAGGCCGCCGTAGAAGCGGGCCGGGTCGCTCTGCTCGAAACGGAACTCGCCGAGCAGTCGGATCGAGCGCGCGAGGGTGGCCCGCTTACGCGTGGTGACCAGTCGTTTGGCTGCCCGGCGATTCACTCCGCAACCCTACTGACCGGTACCCTTCATTCGATGCCAGACCACCCCCAGCAGCCTGCTGGATCTCCTGACGAGATCCGGTCGGTGCTGCTGCTCTGCTGGCGCGACACCGGCCATCCCCAGGGTGGCGGGAGCGAGACGTATCTGCAGCGCATCGGCGCACAGCTGGCGGAGTCCGGCGTGCGGGTGACGCTGCGGACCGCCCGCTATCGCGGGGCGTCGCGCACCGAGGTCGTCGACGGCATCCGGATCAGCCGCGGCGGTGGCCGGCTGTCGGTCTACATCTGGGCCGGGCTGGCGATGGTGCTGGCCCGCGTCGGGCTGGGCCCGCTGCGCGGCGTCCGGCCGGATGTGGTGATCGATTCGCAGAACGGCATCCCCTTCCTGGCTCGCCTGGCCTACGGCCGGCGCGCGATGGTGCTGGTACATCACTGCCACCGCGACCAGTGGCCGGTAGCTGGGCGCGTGATGAGCAAGTTCGGGTGGTTCGTGGAGTCGCGGCTCTCGCCCCGGCTGCACCGCAACAACCAGTACGTGACGGTGTCGCTGCCGTCGGCCCGGGACCTCGTGGATCTGGGCGTCGACGCTTCGCGGATCGCTGTCGTGCGCAACGGTGTGGACCTCGCGCCCGCGGCGTCCCTGTCGCTGCCCCGGGCGGCGGAGCCGCGCATCGTGGTGCTGTCGCGGTTGGTGCCGCACAAGCAGATCGAGGACGTGCTCGACGCCGTCGCGCTGCTGGCGCCGGTGGTGCCCGGGCTGCGCCTGGACGTCGTCGGCGGTGGTTGGTGGGACGAGCGGTTGGTCGCGCACGCCCGGCGGCTGGGCATCAGCTCGGCGGTGACGTTCCATGGCCACGTCGATGAAGACACTAAACACGAAGTGCTGCAACAGGCTTGGGTGCACGCGCTGCCGTCGCGCAAGGAAGGCTGGGCGCTGGCCGTCATCGAGGCCGCGCAGCACGGCGTGCCGACCATCGGCTACCGCTCCTCGGGCGGCTTGACCGACTCGATCGTCGACGGCGTCACGGGTCTGCTGGTCGACGACCACCGCGGTTTGGTGACGGCGCTCGAGACCCTACTGACCGACGCCGTCCTGCGCGATCAGCTGGGCACCAAGGCGCAGGTGCGGGCCGCCGAATTCTCGTGGCCGCAAAGCGCTTCCGCGATGCGGACCGTTGCCGAGGCCGTCCGCGACGGCAAGTTCGTCAACGGGATCGTCTGAACCGTCTCGCGGCGCCGTCGCCCGACGTCAACGGCAATTCCGGAAATTCTTCGTGACGACGAGCCAAATCTGCCGTTTTGCTGTTGGACATCGCCCTGCCGCATAAACTGACGGCCAAGTCAAATTTAATAGCAATGAGGGCCGCCCTTCGGGTTCCGGCTTTCGGGTGTCCCTCGAATTTTGCGGATCCAGGCAACTGGGTCCGGTGATGCAGTGCGTTCGAACTCCGTTCTCATTCAATGTAATTGGATATTCCGCTCCATCGATGTCCCACCAGGTCTGAGGAGTTGAGCATGTGGAGTTGCCGATGACGCTTTCGACGTTCGGGCTCACCCGGCTTCCGAGTTCACGCACGGTCTGGCAGCCGCATTACGCGCGTCGCGTGCTGATCACCGACGCCGTGGCCATCGTCCTCGCGATGCTGTTCGCGCAATGGGTCCGATTCGGCGGAGCGGGTTACGGCCCTTCGGCCTCCATGCTCTATACCGGGTACTCGCTGGTGCTGGCCTGCCTGTGGCTGGGCGTCCTGAACTTGCATCACGCCCGCTCCGCGTCGATCCTCGGCTGTGGCATCGAGGAGTATCGCCGCGTGGTCGCCGCGTCCTTCTGGACGTTCGGCGTGATCGCGATCGTGGCCCTGCTGGCGCGGCTCGAGATCGCACGCGGTTACCTGGCCTTGGCCTTCCCACTGGGCACCATCGGGCTGCTCATCGGCCGCAAGCTGTGGCGGCGCCGGGTTCGTGCCCGCCGGCATGCGGGCGAATGCCTGACATCTGTTCTCGCCATTGGTGATCGGGACGCCATCGCGGTCCTCGCGACCGAGCTCATGAACGATCCCGGCGACGGTTACGTGGTGGTCGGCGCCGGCATCCCGGGCGACCCGGGCGCGCGCGGTGACGTCATCAGGATCGGGGACCGGGTGATCCCGATCTTCGGCGACGAGAACGACGCCCTCGGCGCGCTCGGCGACCGCTGCGCCGCCGACACCGTGGCGCTGACCGACGCTGAACATTTCGGTGTCGCCGGAATCCAGCGGCTCACCTGGCGGCTCGAGGCGTCCGACGTCGACCTGGTGGTGTCGCCCGGCCTGCTCGACGTGGCGGGCGCGCGGCTGGCGATGCGGCCGGTGGCCGGCATGCCGCTGCTGCACGTGGAGAAGCCGCAGTACCACGGTGCCAAAAGCTTCCTGAAGAAGGCGTTCGACTTCGGATTCGCGCTGGCGGCGCTGATCGGGACGGCGCCGTTGCTCGTGCTCACGGCGATCGCCATCAAGATGACGAGCCGTGGTCCGGTGTTCTACCGGTCGGAACGCATCGGATTGGACGGCGAGCCGTTCACCATGATCAAGTTCCGCAGCATGGTGGTCGACGCGGAGGAGCGGCTCGACGACCTGCTGCCGTCGAACGAGATGGCCGGCGGTGTCATGTTCAAGATGCGCGACGATCCGCGGGTGACACTGGTCGGAAAGGTGTTGCGCCGCTACAGCATCGACGAGCTTCCGCAGTTCATCAACGTGCTCAAGCAGGACATGAGCGTCGTCGGACCCCGGCCGCCGCTGCGCCGGGAGGTCGAGACCTACAACGGCGACATCAGGCGCAAGCTGCTCGTCAAACCGGGCGTGACAGGGCTCTGGCAGATCAGCGGCCGGTCCGACCTAACGTGGGACAAGGCTGTGCGCCTTGACCTTTCGTACGTCGACAACTGGTCGATGCTCACCGACGTCGGGATCATCCTCAAGACGTTGACGGTGGTGGCACGCGGCGACGGGGCGTACTGAGTCCCCGCCACCGCTGAACGGCCATCGCGGCCAGGGCGCCGATCAGCATGCCCAACCACACCACGTGCGCGGCGACCAGCAGCGCCCGACCAGACGCCGCGGTCGTCGTCCCGCCCACGCGGTACAACGCAATGTCGTTGTCCCGGTAGACAATCGGTAGCGATAGCGGGGGAGCTGAGCCCTCCACGACCACCCAGCCAACCCCAGCCGCGGCCAGTTGGTGCACGTCGGCGCCCCGCAACAGCAGGTCCTGCACGCGCCGAGCCCGCACGCCTTCGCCGGGCACGGTCCGTCCGCCGATCACGAGGTCCCCGGTCGCCAGCACGTCGGCGGAAACCCAGCGGGGCAGCGGGTCCAGCACCGCGGCGGGGCCGGCCCAGGGGAACTGCCGGATGACGTCGGGCGGCAGCACCGCAACGGGTTTCGGGTCGGAATTGATCTGTGCCGCAACCGAATACCAGCCGGCTGGGTATTGCACCGACCGCAGCTGGCCGCCGACGCCCCCGGCCAGGTCGGGCAGTGCCGCCAGCACCACCACACAGCAGCCCGCGGCAGCGAAAGCCGTTGGCAGCCAGCGTCGCAGCACCGCCACCGCGGCGGCTCCGGCCAGGGCATAGCCCGGCATCGCCAGGGCCACCCACTTCTGGCCGTCGCGCAGCACACCGGTGCTGGGCACGGTCCGGATCAGCCAGTCGAGGAATGCCGACCCGGGATCGGTCGCCAGCAGCGCGGGCACCACCACGGCGACGACCGCGAGCACCAGCAGCGGCCGCGCCGCGGCCACGGACCACGCCTTCCGCGCGCCACAGGCCACCACGGCCAGCAGCGCGACGGTCCCGACCAGGGCCCACAGCGTCGTGCGGGACGCCGGTATCGCGCCCGCGTTCCAGATGCCACCGAGCCCGGCCAGGCTGCCCAGCGTCCCGAGTCCCGGCTCTGCCCGCGCCGCGAACGCCGGCACACCGGCGCTCGCCACCGGCAGCACCGAGCGGGCGACGACCGTCGCCACCAGCCAGGGCAGCGCGGCTCCGACCGACGCGGCCAACGCCACCCACACGCCGCGCCAGGTCCGCGAACACACCAGCGCCACGACCAGCGCCAGCAGCAGACCCGTCGGCGTCAGCCCGGCCAGCGCCACCCAAAACACCAGGCCCCAGGGATTTGTGCACGTTTTTCCGCGCTCACCGCGAGAAATCGTGCACAAATCACTGGAGAGGGCGACACACGGCAGGCAGCCGTAGCCGACCAGCAGGCTCCAGTGCCCCTGCAACAGGCGCTCGGCGACGTAGGGGTTCCACACCGCGACGGTGACGGCCACCAGCTGTCCGCCGAGACCGGCGTCGAGAACGGCGGCGGCCAGCTTCGCCGCGCCCCAGCCGGCGAACCACAAGCCGAGGATCGTCAGCGCCTTGACCAGCACGCCGCCGTCGACGACGGGCGAGAGGACGGCCAGGAAGAAGTCCTGCGGCAGGGCCCGGGGTGCGGCCTCGGACAGGCCCAGGGCAGCGTCGGACAGGTAGGACCGCGGCGTCGAGACCGCGTCACGCAGCAGCAGATAACCGGGCGCCAGCAGTGGCGCGGTGACAGCGAGCGTCAGCCCCAGCGCGTACAGCGCCGGCAGGGCACGACGAAAAGCGATCAGATCCGGTCCGGTGGCAGGTCGGTCGGCCGCTGGGTGGGCAGCTTCTCGGTCATGGCCTCAGCGGCGGGCATCGGTCCGGAATCGGTGTCGCGCCGGCCGAAGAAGCCATGCCCGGCGGCGTCGAGGCCCGGATCGATCAGCGCGGCCTGCGACCGCAGGCTGTAGCCGGCCAGCAGCACGCCACCGACCAGGAACACCAGTCCCAGACCGCCGAAGGTGATGGGCAGGATGCGGTCCCACAGGGCCAGCTTGTCGCGCTCGTCGTGGGCGGCGGCGACCTGCGACTCGACCGTCTGCTCGTTGGAGGTGACGGTGTAGTCGGCGAACGTCACCTCGGGCTTGAGGGCGTCGCGCGAGTAGTAGTGGAAGCCGCGGTCCTTCTCCTTGACGATGGTGCCGGACACCGGGTCCACCCAGAAGGTGCGCGCAGCCGCGTAGTAGCGCTGCATGGTGATCGGGTCGGTCGGCTCGGCGGACTGCACGCCCCACAGTTCGGCGCGGGCGGTCACGGAACCGTCTTCGTCCTTGTCGTACAGCGACGAATACTTGATGGGCTCGACCAGCTTGCCGTCGGCGTCGAAGCCGACGTTCTGGGTGAACTTGTAGACCGAGAGGCCGTTGACGTCTTCTTCGCCCTCGTAGTTGGCGTCGTACGCCTTCTGCGCGATCGGGTCGAATACCTGGTAGGTCTTCTTCTCCGTGCTGAACGGGAAGCGGTAGCTCAGCCCGGTGTGGGGCAGCGCGATGTTGGTCGGCGGGTTCTGGTCCTCGATGGTGCGCGGCTTCTGCACCGAGCCGGCCGCACCCGTCACCGCGGCGGCGGTGGTGCGGTTGAGCGTCACGGTGTCGACGAGCGCCAGCAGCAGGCCGTTGTCCTGTTGCTTGTCGGTGCGGCGCACGGTGTTACCGACCTGCAGCGTCACCACGTCGGCGTTCGCCGGGTTCTCGACGCTGATCTGGCGCTGCAGCACCAGCGGCACGTTCTTGTTGACGACGAACTTCTCGCCCAGCAGCGACGCGGGGTCCAGCGCGGTCCCGGTGCCGTTGCTGACCAGCGTGGTGTCGATGTCGAGCGGAATCTTGGCGATTTTGCCCGACGTATAAGTAGTCAACAGCAGAGCAGCAATCAGCAGGGCAGCGCCGAGCCCCATCAACACGCATGCCGCGATTCGCAACCCCACAGCGCGGTTCAACCCGTGCTCCTTACTTTGTCTGCCAGCCACACAGCAACCCGACTGACCCTAACAGCCCTTACTAAGGCACACCCTCAGAGTGGTGTGCGGGTCAGCGTGAGATTCGCCGACGAGACCGGGCACCCGGCACACTGGGGTCGTGGGCGACCAGGGACACGACACCGCGGGCAGTGCTGAGGTGAGCGGCACCCGCAGTTTCCTGCCCGCCGTCGAGGGCATGCGCGCCTGTGCCGCCATGGGCGTCGTCCTCACGCACGTGGCGTTCCAGACCGCCAACAGCAGCGGCTGGTACGGCCGGTTGTTCACCCGTTTCGACCTGGCGGTCGCGGTGTTCTTCGCGCTGTCGGGCTTCCTGTTGTGGCGAGGGCACGCCGCCGCCGCGCGGGGTCTGCGGCACCGGCCGCCGACGGGCCACTACCTGCGCTCGCGCATCGTCCGCATCATGCCGGGCTACCTGGTGGCCGTCGTGGTGATCCTGGCGCTGCTGCCCGACGCCCACGCCGACCTCACGGTGTGGCTCGCCAACCTCACGCTCACCCAGGTTTATGTACCCCTGACGCTGACTGCCGGGCTCACGCAGATGTGGAGCCTGGCCGTCGAGGTCTCCTTCTATCTCGTCTTGCCGCTGCTGGCACTGCTGGCGCGCCGGCTGCCGGTGGACTGGCGCGTGCCCGCGATCGCGGCGCTGGCGGTGGCGAGCTTCGCGTGGCCCGCGCTGCCGTGGCACCTGCCCTTCGGCGTCAACCAGATGAACTGGCTGCCGGCGCTGTTCTCGTGGTTCGCCGCCGGCATGCTGCTGGCGGAGCTGACGGTCATGCCTGTCGGCCGCATGCATCAGCTGGCCCGGCGCCGCTGGGTGATGGCGGCCATCGCCGGGGTGGCGTTCGTCATCGCGGCGACGCCGCTGGCCGGCAACATCGGACTCGCGCCGGGCACCGTCGGCCAGGTCGTGGTCAAGACGGCGATGGGCGCCGTGGTCGCCGGGGCACTGCTGGCACCGCTGGTGCTGGACGCACCCGGGACGCCGCACCGCATCCTCGGCAGCACCACGATGGTGACGCTGGGCCGCTGGTCCTACGGTCTGTTCATCTGGCACCTGGCGGCGCTGGCCATGGTGTTCCCGGTGATCGGCGAGTTCCCGTTCAACGGCCACATGCCGATCGTGTTGATCCTGACCTGGATTTTCGGGTTCGCGATCGCCGCCGTCAGCTACGGGCTGATCGAGTCACCCTGCCGTGAGCTGCTGCGCCGCTGGGAATCCCGGCACGCCCCGTCACCGCGCGACAGCGCGATCACCGACGTTCCGGAGCCCGCCGCGGTCGGATAGGCGCATCCCACAACGACGCCGCCAGCGTCGCCACCGAGATGAGCGCCAGGAACTGCACCCACGGCGAATGCCCGACGTAGCCGTCCACCGAGCGCCACGGGTACGCGCTGAGCACCGCGCCGGCACCGATGAGGCCGCTCGCCGAGGCGATGACGGTCCAGCCGTCGAGCCACCGCTCCTGCGACCGCAGCAGGTATCGGATGCCGATGGCTGCCCCGACGGTCGCCAGACCCGCGAATCCGGCCACCAGGAAACCGAATCCGACGAGGGCCACGCCGACGAGCGCGGGCCCCGGCTGCCAGGTCTGCGTCGGCTCGTCATCGACGCGGCGCCGCATCGGTAGCAGCGCCAGGAGCGCCAGGAGCGGTAGCAGTGCGAGCCCGCCGAACAACCCGATGCGGTACGGGGTGTTCAGCCCGAATGTCAGTGTGACGATGCCCGCGGTGCCGGCCGGCAGCACCCAGCCTTGCTGCCAGCCGTTGATGGTCACCGGCGTGAGGATGGCGCCGTTGGCGGTGTGGGCGGTCCAGCCGGGGTTGACGCTCTCGGGCACGACGAGCACCCGCTGCGCCGGAGACGGCGTCACGTCCACCTCGCGGTGATCGGAGGTCCATGTCTTCAGCTGCGCGGGAGTCGTTGGGGCACTGTGGATGTGGGCGGCGAGCGGGCCGGTCAGGCGGGCGCCGACGACGGTGAAGAACGGGCCGGGGCTGATCAGCAGCTCCTGTTTCCCGGCGGGCAGTTGCAGCGGCGCGGATTGGCAGGGCTGGGCCGCGATGGGCTCGCTGTCCAGGAGCGCGCCGACGGTGGTGTGCACCGAGGTCTGCAGGAACTGGCCGGCGATCGCGACGATCGGCCCGCGGCCACACGGCAGCGTGATGGCGCGGCGCCGGTTGGCGGCCGCGTCGGCGGGGGCGATCGGCGCGCCGCGGTCGTCAAGGGCGGTGACCTCGGCGAGGCCGGGCGGCTTCACCTGGTCGAATCCCAGTGACGTGCGGTCGATCAGGTCGTGCCAGTCGAGGATCGACAGCTTGATGGTGTCGGTTTTCGCGGGGCTGAGCTTGATGGTCTGCGGGCCGTCGCCGATGCGTCGCACCTGCGGTCCGTTGCCGAGGTCGACGGCGACGACGGTCGGATGCGCAGGCAGCTCGGAGGCGCTGGGCGTGAGTCGCAGGGCGCTGACGGTCGTCGGCGCCGGCAGGTGCACGGTCAGGTTGGCGCCGGCCCGGAACTGGACGATGCCCTGCGGCGCGACCCAGGCGGTGCGCGGATCGCCGTCGGTGGCGGCGTAGGCCGATCCCTCGACGTCGATGACATCCGAATCGCCGGACGCCCGGGTGGTGCCGGGCTGGCTCACCAGGTCGGCCAGGTGCGGCCCCTGCCGGGCCTGCACCCAGATCGTGGGGACGACGGCCGTCGGCGTCGGCACGGTGAGGGTGCGGCTCATGTTGACGGGCTCTTCGGGCGACTGCGCCATGGTGGCGGCGCACCGGACCCCGTTCGGGCCCTGGGCGCAGCCGGGCCGGCCCTGCTGATCGTTGCCCAAATCCCATTGCGCGACAGCCGATCCTGCCGGCGGGCCGGGTACGTCGACGGTGTGCCGCAGGCTCACGGCGTGGGCGAAGCCGGACGCGTCGTACTGCGTCACGGAGAAGTCGGTGATGCCGAACTGCACGCCGGGCGAGCCGTCGTCGGTGCCGGTCGCGGTGAACCGGACCCAGGATGTCTCGCCGTAGGGCAGGGCCGCGGTCAATGGCTTGCCGGGCTGATCGAAGCGAATTGTGCTGGTGCCGTTGGCTGTTGCGACTTCGATGCGGCGTACCTGGGCGCCGACGGCGGTGGCGCTGGGTGTCAGGGTGATGGTCGCGTTGGTCACCGGATGGTCGAAGTCGACCTGAAGCCATTGCCCCACAGCGGTTTGCAGCGAGCTCGACACCCAGCTGGTCGAGGTGTCGCCGTCGATCGCCGCGGCTGGCCCGGCCGCCGTCGCCACGTTGGGCAGCGCGGTGGAGTCGGACGACGAACTGGATGTGGTGATCCGTCCGCCCGGCCACTGGCCGTACGCGGTCGTGGCGCCGGGGCTGGGGTAGTCCATGACGCGGTTGAAGGTGCGCCGCGGGTCGTCGGGAGCGCGCACTGCCGACGAGTGATCGTCGACGCGTCCGTAGTCGGTCTCGCGGGCGAGCGGGGTGTCGGTGACGGTCACCTCGGGCACCGGCAGTCCGGCGCGTTGCGCGTCCTGCGTCAAGATCATGGGGCCCAACGGGTTTCGACCCATCAGGCGGCGACGTTCGTCGATGCGCAGCAGCGATTCGGGTCCGCCGTCGACGCGGGCCATGGTGTCGGTGTCGGCGAGGTACGGCACGGTGGTGGCGCCGCCCGTCACACGGTAGATCTCGACGGCGGGGTAGCGCGGCCGCAGGCCACTGTCGGAGACGAACCCGTCCAGCGTGCCCGGGCCGACGGGATCGCCGAACTGCGCGACTTTCGTGAGCCCCCGGGAACCTTCCAAGGCCCGGTGCACCAGCAGCGGTCGCGCCGACCGCGAGTTGTCGGGGTCCAGGTCGTTGCGCACTACGACGAACGAAATGCCTTGGCGGGCCAGGGTATCGGCCAATCCGGCGGACGGCCGCCCGGTGGCGAACAGGCGTTGCACGGAGTCCAGCGCCCGGATGGTCTCGGGCGGTGTCAGCGGAATCGAGTCCCGCACACCCCACGCGCCGCGTTCGAGGACCTGCAGCGGCTCGTCGTGCGTGTTCCCCCAGACCTGGTTGGCGAACGGCGCGCCCGGCGCGACAAGCACGCGGCCCGGGGTCTCGGCGTTGTGCGCGTCGAGCCAGTCCGCGGTCTGGTGCCAGTACTGCGGGATGGCGCGGTAGGCACCCGGCGCGGCGAGCCGGCCCGTCCACGCCAACGACGTCCCGGCGACCAGTGCCGTCAGCAGCACGACGGCCACGGCCATCCGCTTGTCCCGCTCGAGGTGCGCGAACGCGTTGATCCACTCCCGCCGCGGCGCGGTGCCCGGCAGGGGAATCCGGCCCAGCACGTGGGCCAGGCCCAGCGCCAGCGGCAGTCGCAGCACGGGTTCGAGTTTGTGCACGTTGCGCAGCGGGGTGCCGCCGGCATCGAGGAAGGCCCGCACCTGGTGCGCGATGGGCGAGCCCAGCCCGCCCGCGTACGCGACCGCGAGCAGCAGCAGCCCGAACAGCAGCATCGAGATGAGCCGCCCGCGGGCCGGCATGCCCCGCATCGCCAGGCCCGCCATGCCGCCGGCGGCCACCAGCGTGGTGGCCAGGACCGCGACCGAACCGGTCACCAGCGACGAACCGGCCGTCGCGTTGGTCGCGACGAACGCCGTCCAGCCGTAGGTGCCGCGCAGCACCTCGGTCAGTGACAGCCACTGCGTCGTGACGCCCGACGATTCGATGAAGTCCAGGAACGGCGGACTGATCCGGCCGAGCAGCAGCAGCGCCACGGCCCACCACAGGATCGCGAGCAGCGTGCAGCCGAACCACCAGGCCGTGAAGCGCCACCAGCGCCGGTTGGGCCGGTGCGCGGCCCACCAGATGATCGCGGCCAGGCAGCCCGTCAGCGTCGCGACGGCGTTCACCGCGCCCATCAGCGCGACGGCGACGGCCGAGCGCGCGGCCAGCTGCCGGATTCCAGGCGTGATTTGTGCACGATTTTCCGCGCTCACCGCGGAAAATCGTGCACAAATCCCCGAGTCACCGCGCAGCGCCAGGATCACCGGCAGCAGCACCCACGGCGCCAGCATCATCGGCAGGGTCTCGGAGGAGATGGCGCCCAGCGTCGTCAGCGCCCGCGGGGACAGCGCGAACGCCACGGCGGCGAGCACGCGCGACGACCGGCTCCCGATGCCGAGCGCCTCGGCGACCCTGATGACGCCCCAGAAGCCGACGACGAGCAGCAACGCCCACCACAGCCGCTGCGTCACCCAGCCGGGCAGGCCGATGACGTCACCGGCGAGGAAGAACGTGCCGTGCGGGAACAGGTAGCCGTAGGCCTGGTTCTGCGACTGGCCGAAGGGGAGGTCGCTGCTCCACAGATTCGCCGCCCGCGCCAGGAAGCGTGCGGGGTTGGCGGTGAGATCGAGTTTGGTGTCGGGCGAGACCCGGCCCGGTGACTGGGCGAACGTCAGGACCAGTGCGGCCGCGCTGACGACCCATAAGCAGCGCCGGGAGAGCGGCGCTGCGGGATCAGCTGCGGTTGCCGTATTCGACCCGGTTGAGCACCGATGACGCTGGATCGCCCGATTGCAGCGTCGGCTTGGTGTCCTGCTCCAGCATCAGCGTGGTGCCGAAGACCGCTGCGGCGCCGAGCAACAGACCGACCACGATGCTGGCTCCGGCGGGCACGAGGAAGCGGTCCATGGCGCCCAAACTAGCATGGCGACCTGCCTGCTTCCGTGTTCGCCGGCCTGCGTGCAGGTCATCGCGGGACCAATGTGCCCCGGTTGCGTGACTCGTCGCACGGCTAGGCTCGGACCCCATGTCCCTCACCCGAACCCTCGGCGCGCTCGCACTGGTGTCCGGATTGGTCGCCGGTTGCTCGTCGTCCTCCGACAAGCCGGCCGCATCCAGCACGACCAGCGCGGCCTCGAGCACCGCGTCGTCGAGCAAGCCGATGGACGCGCCCGCACCGACCGCCCCGCCGTGCGATCCGCACGCGCTGCTCAGCACCCTCACGCTGCGGCAGAAGCTGGCGCAGCTGCTGATGGTCGGCGTCAAGGACGCCGCCGATGCCCGTGCCGCGGTGACGCAGCAGCAGGTCGGCGGCATCTTCATCGGTAGCTGGACGGACCTGTCGATGCTGTCGGACGGTTCGATCCCCGCGCTGCAGGCCGCATCTGGCGCGCTGCCGCTGGCGGTCAGCATCGACGAGGAGGGCGGCCGGGTGTCCCGGCTGAAGAAGCTGATCGGCCCGCAGGAGTCGGCGCGCGTGCTCGCCGCGACCAAGACCCCCGCCGAGGTGCAGGCCATCGCCAAGGACCGCGGGCTGCAGATGAAGGACAAGTTCGGCATCACCGTCGACTTCGCGCCCGACGCCGACGTCACCGAAGAACCCGACGACGAGGTCATCGGCGACCGTTCCTTCGGCGCGGACCCGCAGAAGGTGACCGAGTACGCCGGCGCCTACGCCGCGGGCCTGCGCGAGGCGGGGCTGGTTCCGGTGCTCAAGCACTTCCCGGGGCACGGGCACGGCTCGGGCGACTCGCACACCGGTGGCGTGAAGACGCCGCCGCTGGAGGCGCTGAAGGACAACGACCTGGTGCCGTACCGGACGCTGACGACGCAGGAGCCCGTCGCCGTCATGGTCGGTCACCTGCAGGTGCCGGGCCTGACGCTCGGGGACGACCCGGCGAGCCTGAGCAAGCCGGCCTACGACCTGCTGCGCAGCGGTGAGTACGGCGGCCCGCCGTTCGACGGTGTGGTGTTCACCGACGATCTGACCGGCATGGCCGCCATCACCCAGCACTTCGGCGTGGCCGACGCGGCGCTCAAGGCACTGCAGGCCGGCGCCGACGTCGCCCTGTGGATCACGACCGACGGCATCTCCGACGTGCTGGACAAGCTGGAGGCGGCCGCGAAGGCCGGGCAGCTGGACCAGGCGCAGATCGACAAGTCGGTGCTGCGGGTGGCGGCCATGAAGGGGCCGGGCGCGAAATGCGTGAAGTGAGCTGCTCGTTGCATACCCTGTTCTGATGGCAGGTGGAACCAAGCGGCTGCCGCGGGCCGTCCGCGAACAGCAGATGCTCGACGCCGCCGTGCAGATGTTCTCGGTGAACGGCTATCACGAGACCTCGATGGACGCGATCGCCGCGCAGGCCGAGATCTCGAAACCGATGCTGTACCTCTACTACGGCTCGAAGGAAGAGCTGTTCGCGGCGTGCCTGGACCGCGAGCTCACGCGGTTCGTCGACACCGTCCGGGCCGACATCAACTTCGCCCAGAGCCCGCGTGACCTGCTGCGCAACGCGGTGCTGTCGTTCATGACGTACATCGACCGCAACCGGGCATCGTGGATCGTGCTCTACACACAGGCCACCAGCTCGCAGGCGTTCGCCCACACCGTGCGCGAGGGCCGCGAGAAGATCATCGACCTGGTGGCGCGGCTGCTCAGCGCCGGTACCCGAAACCCGGAGCCCGACAGCGACTTCGAGATGATGGCCGTGGCCCTGGTGGGTGCCGGTGAGGCCATCGCGTCCCGCGTCAGCGCCGGCGACACCGACGTCAACGATGCCACCGAGCTGATGATCAACCTCTTCTGGCGTGGCCTGAAGGGTAAGCGCGCCGAGTCGTAGGTTTGTCGCACATTCGCGGACCGTCAGCCCGTCCGGGGCTCTCTCCCTTGGCACCTTTCGCCGGGAGCCGTCAACTTTCCCTGACGCGTCAAGGAAAGTTGACCACTCCAAATCGCATGTGCCACAGGAGAGGACGACACGCCGCCGGCAGCGACACGCCGGCGCGGCCCCGCCGCGGCGCTGGTATGGTCCGATTCGAGCCAGTCGAACCCAACGCGGTTGGGTCAGGGAATCCGGTGCGAACCCGGAACTGACGCGCAGCGGTAAGGGGGACAGGCGGAGCAACGGCCACTGGCCCCACGTGGGCTGGGAAGGCGCTCCGGCCTGGATGATCCCGAGTCCGAAGACCTGCTGGCTCGGGCTCTCGCGGCCTGGCGGCGCGAGGACCCGCCCACGCATGGACTCCGCGAACCGAGTCCCGGATCGGAAGGCGCCGCCGTGTCTCGACGCACCATTGTGCTTGTCGCACTGCTCGTTTCACTCGTCTGCTCATGTGGCGGACCGCGAGCGACCGGAACTGTCGACGCCGGAACCGCCGGCTATTCCGTCACCCTCGAGAACTGCGGGCGAACGGTGACGGTGAAAGCGCCACCGCGGCGCGCGGTTTCGATCAATCAGCCGGCCTCCGAGCTGCTCCTGGCGCTCGGGCTCGCCGACCGGATGGCCGGCACCGCGTCCTGGAGCGACGACGTCCGGCCCGACCTCGCCGCCGACAACGCCAAAGTGCCTGTGCTGAGCCGGGATTTCCCGTCGTTCGAGCGGGTGCTGACAGAGAAACCAGACTTCGTGTACGCGACGTTCGACTGGTCGTTCACCGATCAAGGTGTGGCCCCGCGGGATCGGTTCGAGCGGCTCGGAGTGCCGACGTATCAGTCCTCCAGCGAGTGCGGCGGCCAGGACGCGGCGCAACAACGCGCGCTGACGCTCGACGACCTGTATGCCGAAATCAGTGATATTGCGAAGGTTTTCGGCGTCACTGAGCGTGGTGACAAGCTGGTTTCGACGCTGCGGGCGCGCATGGCGACAGCGACCAGCGGACTCAAGGCCGACGACGTCACCCTGATGTGGTGGTACGCCGGTACCAGAACGCCGTACATCGCGGGCTGCTGTGGAGCGCCGGGCATCATCACCACGGCGGTGGGAGCGCACAACGCGTTCGCCGACAACCGGCAGCTGTGGCCGGAGATTTCGTGGGAAGCGATCCTGCAGCGCGACCCCGACGTGCTGGTCCTCGCCGATCTCACCCGGGGCAAGGACGGTGACAGCGTCGCTGACAAGATCAAGTTCCTCGAAACCGACCCGGCGGCAAGCAAGTTGAAGGCCGTGCGGGAGCGGCGGTGGATCGTCTTGCCGGCCAGCGCGATGGATCCGTCGCTGCGCAACGTCGACGCGATGGAGACCGTCGCTTCCGGGCTGCGCTCGTTCGGGCTCGGCGGGAAGTCCTGACAGCTGTGCGCGCCGCCGGAATGGTGATGCTCGGTTTCGGGCTCCTGGCGCTGTCGGTCGCCGCGGCCATGATCATCGGGCCGGCCGAGCTCGGCTTCGGTGACGTGTATGCCGTCGTCGCGCAACATGTTTGGGGTCGTCAGGCGAACATCGCGCCGATCGACGACGGTATCGTATGGGAGTTGCGGCTGCCACGCGCCCTGTTGGCCGCGATCTGTGGCGCGGGGCTGGGTATCTGTGGGGCGATCCTGCAGTCGCTGATGCGCAACCCGTTGGCCGACCCCTTCATGCTGGGCATATCCTCCGGTGCGTCGACGGGAGCAGTGCTGGTCGTCGTGACGGGTATCGGCGGCGCCCTGACGCTGTCCGGCGGTGCATTCGTCGGCGCCGTGCTCGCGTTCGCTCTGGTCCTCGCTCTCGCCGCGGTGTCCGGCGGTGGGCAGGACCGAGTATTGCTGGCCGGAGTCGCCGGCACCCAGCTGTTCTCGGCGGCAACGGCAATCGTGGTGTTCTCGTCAGCCGACGCGCAGCAGACCCGCGGGGTGCTGTTCTGGTTGCTCGGCTCGCTGGCCGGGGCCGGCTGGTCTCAGGTGGCGCTGTGTGGCCTCGTCTGCGCGGCCTGCCTGGCGGTCTGCTGGCTGCAGTCAGATGCGTTGGACGCGTTCGCGTTCGGTCGTGATGCGGCCGCCGCGCTCGGTGTCTCGGTGCGGCGGGTCCGCATCATCCTGCTCATGACGACGGCGTTGTTGACGGCCGTGCTCGTGAGTGCCGCCGGCGCAATCGGTTTCGTCGGACTGGTGCTACCGCATGCGGCGCGGATGATTGTCGGACCGTCGCACCGGCGCTTGCTTCCGGTCACCGCGATCACCGGCGCCATCTTCCTGGTCTGGGTCGACGCCGCGGCCCGCACGGTGTTCGCGCCGCAGGAGTTGCCGGTCGGCGTGGTGACGGCGCTCGTCGGGGTGCCGATCTTCATGTGGATTCTGGCTCGGCGCAGGAGGATTCGATGAAGGGCGCGCTGACCGCGGAATCGGTCAGCTGGTCGGCCGGCGGGAAGCTGGTCATCGATGGGGTGTCGCTGGCCGTCGCCGACGGTGAGACACTCGGGCTGCTCGGACCCAACGGCGCCGGCAAGTCGTCGCTGCTGCGGTTGCTCGCCGGCCTGCGACGGCCCGACGGTGGCGCCGTCCTGCTCGACGGGCGCCCGCTCGTCGACCATCGTCGGCGCGCTGTGGCACAACGCGTCGCAGTGGTCGAACAGCAGGTCAGCACGGAGCTGGATCTCACCGTCGAACAGATCGTGCGACTGGGCCGAATTCCGCACCGCGGCATCTGGTCTGGTGACACCGCTGCCGACCAGCGCGCGGTCGAGCGTGCCCTGGAGCAGACCGAGACGTCGGCCATGCGCGACCGGGATTGGCGCACGTTGTCCGGCGGCGAGCAGCAGCGCGTGCAGATCGCCCGGGCACTCGCGCAGGAGCCCCGCGAACTGCTGCTCGACGAACCCACCAACCACCTCGACATCCGGCACCAGTTCGAGTTGCTTGCGCTCATCCGCGCGCTGCCCGTGACAGCGGTGGTGACGCTGCACGATCTCACCCTCGCGGCGTTGTTCTGCGACCGGCTCGTCATCCTCGACGAGGGACGGGTTGTCGCGGCCGGCACACCCGCCGAAGTGCTTACCGCCGAACTCATTTCGTCGGTCTACGGTGTCGCGGCAGACGTCTCGGTCGACGACACCGGCCGCCCGTCGGTCCAGCTCCTGCCGCCGTAACTCGCGAAGACCTGAAATTGCCGACGGGCAGCCTCACTTCGGTCACCTAATCTGGAAAGCATGCACAAACAGGCGGGACGCATCCTGCTGGTCGTCGCCGCCCTGGTGCTGGCGGGCGTCGGCGCCCTGGCCGGGTATCGCGGCTACCGCGAGCATGTCGCGCGTCCGGACTTCCCAGCGGTGGACACCTCGACGCTGAGCCCTGGTCGGGCGGCCGTCGTGCACATTTTGGCGCAGGAGTACGCAGCCCAATCGGGTATGTCCAAGTACTCCGAGGGCAACGACGAGCCGTGGTGCGCGGACTTCACCAGCTGGGTGATGCGGGAATCCGGAAGACCCTTCACCAATCCCAACTCCGGGCATTGGCGCATCCCGGGTGTCATGACCCTCACTGACTACCTGCGCGCCGAGGGACGCTGGGAGCCGACGGACTACTCGCCACTGCCCGGCGACATGGTGCTCTACGACAAGCCGAGCCCGAAGGGCCAGCACGTCAACATCGTGCTCGTCAACGACAAGGGCACGCTCACCACGGTCGGCGGCGGTGAGGGCACCAACGTGGGGCTGTCGACCTTCAGGATCGCCGACGATCCCGGCATCCGCGGGTTCGGTCGGTATGAGTGAGGGGGCCGGCGCGAGCTCGGCCGCTGCCTACCCACATCTCTCGCCCGGAGCCGTCAACTTTCCCTGACAGTCAAGGAAAGTTGACGGCTCCAAATCGCAAGTGCCACAGGAGAGCCGACACGCCCGGGCGCACAAAGCACCCGCGGCGAGCTACAGCTCGGTGACCGTCGCCGTCAGGTGCGGGTAGCCCTTCGACAGGTTGCGCAGCGCCAGCTCCCAGCCACCGTCGATGGGCTCGACGTACAGCCCCACCTTGGCCGGCAGCAGCACGGGCTTGCCGAACTTCACGGAATACTTCACCGCGTCCGGCAGCTGACCCTCGATGTTGGCCAGTACCGCTGCGGCGCTGAACATTCCGTGCGCGATGGCGGTCGGGAAGCCGAAGAGCTTGGCGCCGATGGAGCTGGTGTGGATCGGGTTGTGGTCGCCGCCGACATCGGCGTAGTGGCGAATCTGCCCCGGTGTGATGCTGATGACCGCGTTGGGCGGTGGCAGCTTCGGCTGCTTGACCGGCTCCGGCTTCGGCTCACCCGACAGGCTGGTCCGCTGCTGGTGCAGGAACGTGGTGATCTGGTTCCACACCAGGTCATTGCCGACCTTGACGTCCGTGATGATGTCGACGAGCAGGCCCTTGCGGTGCTCGCGCAGGTTTTCCGCACGGACCGCCACGTCCAGTTCGTCGGTCACCTTGATCGGACGGTACTGCGTGATGTGGTTCTCGATGTGCACCGAACCCATTGCGGCGAAAGGGAAATCGAATCCGGTGACCAACGACATCATGGTCGGGAAGGTCAGCGCGAACGGGTAGGTCAGCGGCACGGTGTCGCCGAACCGCAGCCCGGTCACCGCGGCGTACTCGGCGACATTCTTCGGGTCGATGGTCAGGCCCGACACCGTGACGGTGCGGGCCGGCAGGGTGGAGCCGCGCGACACGAACGGCAGCGCACCCGCCACCGCTCGTGCCATGTTCACAAGACCGCTGGGCTGCGACATTTCAGGCTCCCAACAGGGCCTGGCCGCAGACCCGAATCGTGTTGCCGGTGACGGCATTCGACGCGGGGCTGGCGAAGTAGGCGATCAGCTCGGCGACGTCGACCGGCAGGCCGCCCTGGAACAGCGAGTTGAGGCGACGGCCCACCTCGCGGGTGGCCAGCGGGATGGCGTCGGTCATCTTGGTCTCGATGAAGCCCGGCGCGACGGCGTTGATGGTGACGCCCTTCTCGCCGAACACCTCGGCGTACGCGTCGGTCATGCCGATCATGCCGGCCTTGGTGGCGGCGTAGTTGGTCTGGCCGCGGTTACCGGCGATACCGGCCATCGAGGACAGGCCCACGATGCGTCCACCCTCACCGATGGTGCCGTTCTCCACCAGGCCCTGCGCAAGACGTTGCGGCGCAAGCAGGTTCACGGCGATCACCGAGTCCCAGCGGGCGTCGTCCATGTTGGCGAGCAGCTTGTCGCGGGTGATGCCGGCGTTGTTGACCAGGACGTCGGCCTTGCCGCCGTGGTGCTCGGTGAGGTGCGCGACGATCTGCTGCACTGCGTCGTCGGCCGTCACGTCCAGAGCCAGCGCGGTGCCACCGACCGCGGCGGCGGTCTCGGCCAGCGCGTCGGCGGCCTGCGGGACGTCGATGGCGACGACGGCCGCGCCGTCCCGCGCGAACACGCGGGCGATCTCGGCGCCGATGCCGCGGGCGGCGCCGGTCACCAGCGCGACCTTGCCGGCCAGCGGCTTGTCCCAGTCGGCCGGGGCGACGGAGTCGGCGGCGCCGACGTAGAACACCTGGCCGTCGACGTACGCCGACTTGCCCGACAGCAGGAAGCGGACGGTCGACTCGATGCCCGATGCGGCGGGCGAGGCCTTGGCCGACAGGTAGACGAGCCCGATGGTGGCGCCGCGCTGCAGCTCCTTGCCGAGCGAGCGGGTGAAGCCTTCGAGGGCGCGCTGGGCGATGCGCTCGTCGATGCTGTCGGTCTCGTCAGGCGTGGTGCCGACGACGACGACGCGGCTGTTGGCGGCCAGGTTGCGCAGGACCGGGGTGAAGAACTGGTGGAGCTGCTTGAGCTGCTCGGGCTTGGTGATGCCGGTGGCGTCGAACAGCAGGCCGCCGAACGAGTCGGCCCAGCGGCCGCCCACGTTGTTGCCCACGAGGTCGTAGTCGTCGGCGAGGGCGGCGCGCAGCGGCTCGGCCACGCGGCCTTCGCCGCCGATCAGGAGCGGACCGGCCAGGGCGGGCTCGCCCGCCTTGTAGCGGCGCAGCGGCTGGGGCTGCGGCACGCCGAGCTGCTTGGCCAGGAACGAACCCGGACCAGAGGTGAGGACTTGGGAGAGGACGTCAGCCATTGCGGACCTTTCTGCGGACGTGTGTCGTATAGACGGAACCGTCTTGTCAGAGACGAACTTACTCCAGAGTAAGAACGGTGGGTAATATAGGCGTCAAGCAACATCTTGCCTCAGTCATCGAACGTCAACGAACTGGAGAAATACCGTGGCCGAGACCAACAGCCGCCGCCGTGTGGCCGTCCTGGGTGGTAACCGCATTCCCTTCGCACGATCCGACGGTGCGTACGCAAACGCCTCCAACCAGGACATGTTCACCGCGGCCCTGGACGGCCTGATCGACCGCTTCAACCTCAAGGGCGAGAAGCTCGACATGGTCATCGGCGGCGCCGTCCTCAAGCACAGCCGTGATTTCAATCTCATGCGCGAATGTGTGCTCGGCACCTCGCTGTCGCCCTACACGCCGGCCTTCGACCTGCAGCAGGCCTGTGGCACCGGCCTGCAGTCGGCCATCGCGGCCGCTGACGGCATCGCTGCCGGCCGCTACCAGGTGGCCGCTGCCGGTGGTGTGGACACCGCGTCGGACGCGCCGATCGCTCTCGGCAACGACCTGCGCCGGGTGCTGCTGAGCCTGCGCCGCGCCAAGTCGAACGTCGACCGCCTGAAGCTCGTCGGCAAGCTGCCCGCCGCCGTCGGCGTCGAGATCCCGGTCAACAGCGAGGCCCGCACCGGTCTGTCGATGGGCGAGCACGCCGCCCAGACCGCCAAGGAGATGGGCGTCAAGCGCACCGACCAGGACGCCCTGGCCGCCGCCAGCCATCAGAACATGGCCGCCGCCTATGACCGCGGTTTCTTCGACGACCTGGTCAGCCCATTCCTGGGCCTGTACCGCGACAACAACCTGCGCGCCGACTCGTCGACCGAGAAGCTGGCCAAGCTCAAGCCCGTCTTCGGCGTGAAGCTGGGCGACGCCACCATGACCGCCGGCAACTCGACCCCGCTGACCGACGGCGCCTCGGTGGCGCTGCTGTCGACCGATGAGTGGGCCGCTGAGCACAACATCCCGGTGCTGGCCTACTTCGTCGACTCCGAGACCGCCGCCGTCGACTACGTCAACGGCACGGACGGCCTGCTCATGGCCCCGACATACGCCGTGCCGCGCCTGCTGGCCCGCAACGGCCTGACGCTGCAGGACTTCGACTTCTACGAGATCCACGAGGCCTTCGCCTCCGTCGTGCTGGCCACGCTGGCGGCCTGGGAATCGCCGGAGTACTGCAAGGGCCGCCTCGGCCTGGACGCGCCGCTCGGCTCCATCGACCGGTCGAAGCTCAACGTCAACGGCTCGTCGCTGGCCGCGGGCCACCCGTTCGCCGCGACCGGCGGCCGCATCGTGGCCCAGCTGGCCAAGCAGCTCGCCGAGAAGAAGAAGGAGACCGGCAAGCCGGTTCGTGGCCTGATCTCCATCTGCGCCGCAGGTGGACAGGGCGTCACGGCAATCCTGGAAGCCTGAGCGATGTAGGAATGGCCGCCGAACCAGCGGTTTTGCGGCCATTTCCATAATTTTCCGCGGGCCTGTAACGCCACGCGAAGTCGTAGCGATACCCCTAGTGCCTCGTGTTTCCGTCCGACCCCCGACCTGACGGAGGCACGGGGCACTCTCGTTTCCCGTGGGGATTTGTGCACGATTTTCCGCGCCGGCCGCGGATTTTCGTGCACAAATCCCTCGGCAGGGCCGCCAGGGCTTGCGTTCGAGCGCGCTCGAACTCTTAGCGTCGCGGCCATGACAACTTCTACGTCACCACGGACCTGGCTCATCACCGGCGCCTCGAAGGGGCTGGGACGCGCACTGGCCGAGGCCGCCCTGGCGGAGGGCGACCACGTCGTCGCCGCGGTCCGAAACCCGGACAGCGTGGCCGAGCTGAGCGCCACCTACGGCGACCGCTTCGCCGCCGTTGCGTTCGATGTCCGAGACGTGAGCGGAGCCGCCGGGCTCATCCAGGCGACCGTCGACCGCTACGGTCGGCTCGACGTCCTGGTGAACAACGCCGGGCGGGCCATCGTCGGCGCCGCCGAGGAAGTCACCGACGCGCAACTGCGTGACCTGATGGACCTGCATCTGTTCGGTCCCGCTGCGTTGGTGCGCGCGGCGTTGCCGGTCATGCGGGCGCAGCGCAGCGGGACGATCGTCCAGATGAGCAGCCAGGGCGGCCGGATGTCGTTCCCCGGGGTCTCGACGTACTCGGCGTCGAAGTTCGCGTTGGAGGGCTGGTCGGAGGCCGTGGCCGGCGAGGTCGCGCCGTTCGGGATCCGGGTGATGCTGGTCGAGCCGAGCCGGTTCCGCACCGCCTTCAACGCCGCCGAGGTGCTCGACTTCACCGCTGCCTCGCCGACTTACCGGGAAGTCCTGGGCGACGTCCGCGCCGACATGGCCGGCGCGGACGGGAAGCAGGAAGGCGACCCCGTCGCGGCCGCACGGATCATCGTGTCCCTGGTCCGCTCCGAGGACGTGCCGCTGCGGCTGCCGCTGGGCGCCGAGGCCGTCGAGCGGCTCACGGCGACCTACCAACGCGGTTTGGACGAGGTCGGCCGGTGGGCAGAGCTGGCCCGCAGTGCCGACTTCGCGGACGTCTCCGCGTCAGCGCGGCCGATCTAGGATCGAGTATGTCCTCCACCGACGACCTGATGAACAGGGCGCTCGCCGCGCTCGGCGAGATGGACGGCCCGATGTCGATCGAGGTGATCCACCGGCTCGCGGACACCGACGGCGTCAGCAAGCCGATGACGATCACCGAAGTTGCCGATCTGCTCGACGTCTCCGCGCACACCCTGCGCTATTACGAGCGTGCCGGCCTGGTCGAGGTCGACCGCGACAGCAGCGGCCACCGCAGCTACCAACCCGAGGCGGTACGTCGGCTTGTCTTCCTCACCCGGATGCGGTTGTCCGGCATGGCTATTCGCGATCTGCAGCACTACATCGCACTCGTGGACAGCGGCGAGCAGACCGTGCCCGAACGACTGGACATGCTGTTGGAACATCGCGACACCATCCGCCGCCAGATCCGCGAACTCACCCTCTCGCTGGCCGCCACCGAATACAAGATCGCCACCTACGGGGGCACCACCGGCGACACCTGCTGACCGCGGCGCGAAAGGCTCAGAGGAGCGCCGCCAAGATCGGCACATGGCTGATGGCGACGTCCTTGGCAGCGGTCGTCAGCGTGACGGGTCCCATCGCCCGGAGCTTGGCCAAGTCCTCTGAGTCGGCGAGCTCCTCGCGGTAGCGGGCCGCGAAGTCGTCGTACTGGTCCAGATGCGCGTGATACCACTTGCGCAGTTCGTTCGAGGGTGCGACGTGCGGCATCCAGGTGCCGACCCGGGGGTCTTCCTTGTGAATTCCCCGGGGCCACAAGCGGTCCACCGTCACCCGGGGCGGCTGGGCGGGATCAACCGGGTCGTACACCCGAGCAGTGTCGATCATTTCGGGTCCTTGTGGATGGCTGCCGGGGCAGGTGGCGGGGTGAACAGGCTGCCTCCGACACTGCCACGCAGCGTCCGTACCGCAACCAGCGCCCAGGTGCACAGCAGGAAGACGTACGCCAGGACCGCGGCGACGCGGAAGGCCGGCAGCCCGGTGTGTGCGGCGAGTTGCGATGTGCCCGTGACGAACGTGCCGACGGGGAACGTCAGGCTCCACCACGTCAGGGCGAAAGGCATGCCGCGCCGCATGGTCCGCACCGTCAGTGCGCTGGCCAGGCTGATCCACAGCACCGCGAAACCCCACACCGGAACGCCGAACAGCACCGCGAAGATGTTCATGCCCGACGCCAGCTCCGGGCTGATGGCCGAAGCCGCCGCCGTCCCCAGCAGTCCCGCGGCGGTGATGCCCTGCCCCAGCGGGCCCAGCACGATCCACAGTGTCGGCACGCGCGCCGATCCCGAGGTGCCGTAGTGCGCGAGCCGGCTCCAGATCATCGTGATGATGATCAGCGCCGCGATCAGCGACAGCCCGAACATCGCGAAGCAGCCGTAGAACATCGTGGTGCGGGCGGTGCCCGACGGCAGGTGCGGCAGCAGCAGCGCCCCCGACGCCGCCGACACCATCGGCGGCACGACGGGCATGAGCCAGCCGCCGAATGCGGCGTCCGGCCCGACTTCCAGCTGCGTGAACATCAGGAACGGAATGGTCATCGCGGTGAACAGACCGCCGATGGTGCCCGCGGTCCACAGGATCCAGTCGAGGTCGACGGCGAAGCGCGTGCCGATCAGGTCCTTGCCGATCAACAGCGCGCCGAGGCCGACGGTCATCAGCGCCATCGGCGCCGCGCCGTAGAAGTGCGTCATCTGCGGGTTGCGCACCTGGCTGCGCGCCACCGTCGGGTGGCGCACCCACTGCACCGACACCGCGACGATCAGCAGCACCAGCAGAGCGGTGGCGATCACCCAGACGCCTTCGGCAAAGCCCCGCAGGCCCGGCAGGTGCACGGGCAGCGACGCGGCCGCGGTGGCGACGATGCCGGTGCCCATCACCGAGGCGAACCAGTTGGGCCCGAAATATTGCAGCCGGGCAGTCTCGGGCGCATCCGTACTCATGCGTGATCCGCCTTCACTACTCGCTGGGAAGTCATGGTTCGATACAAACAGGTGACCCAATCCGGCCTCAAGGAGCATCCCGTGCAGATCAGCATTTTCGGTTCGTTGAGTGGTCTCAAATCGCCTGTCGACGACACCGTCGCGTACCTCGCCCAGCTGCGTGACGAGGGCTTCCGCCGGGCCTGGTTCGCCCAGATGCCTTACGAGCCAGACCTTCTCACCGTGCTGACGGTCGGATTGCGGGAGGTCGACGGCATCGAGGTCGGCACCGGCGTGCTGCCGATTCAGAATCAGCTTCCGATGCTGCTGGCGCAGCGCGCGCTGACCATCAGCCAGATGGCGGGCGGCCGACTGCTGCTCGGGCTCGGGATGACGCACCAGGCCGTCACCGAGGGCATGTGGGGCATCCCGTGGGACAAGCCAGTGCGCCGGCTCAACGAATACCTGGACGGCCTGCTGCCGCTGCTGAGCGGCGAGAAGGCCGACGCCACCGGCGAGACGGTGACCACGCGCGGCGCGCTGATGATCCCCGGGGCACCGACGCCGCCCGTGTACATCGCCGCGCTCGGGCCGAAGCTGCTGCAGATCGCCGGGCGCCGGTCCTCGGGCACCGTCACCTGGATGACCGGGCCGAAAACCCTTGCGGGCCATGTCGGTCCGACGTTGCGCCAAGCCGCCGCCGACGCCGGTCGCGCCGACGCGGTGCGGGTGGTCGCCGCCATTCCGGTTGCCGTGACCGACGACGTCGACGGCGCCCGCAAGCAGGCCGCCGAGCAGTTCGCGATGTACGGCTACCTGCCGTCGTACCGGGCCATGCTCGACCGCGAGGGCTACGCCGGTCCGGAGGACATCGCGATCATCGGCGACGAGCAGACGGTGCGTGATCGGCTGGCCGAACTCGAAGCCGCCGGTGTCGACGAATACGTCGGCGTGACCTTCGATCCGTCGGCCGAAGGCCGGGCCCGCACCCGCGCGGTGCTCAAAAAACTGGAATCCTGAGCAGGTTTGGCAAGGCTTCATTGGCTGGCGGATCGCCGCGCGCCCGCATAGCGTTGCAGGAATGGCGATCTCGTCCCATGAAGCAGAGCCCCACGCGGGTTCGGTTGCGTCAAAGCTGAACTGGTTGCGCGCCGGCGTGCTCGGCGCCAATGACGGCATCGTGTCGACTGCCGGCATCGTCGTCGGTGTCGCGGCCGCGACGGCCGAACGAGGGCCGATCTTCACCGCCGGCATGGCCGGGCTGGTGGCCGGCGCGATATCGATGGCGTTGGGCGAGTACGTGTCGGTGAGCTCGCAGCGCGACACCGAACAGGCCTTGCTGGCCAAGGAGAAGCGCGAGCTCAAGGAAGACCCCGCCGCCGAACTCGATGAGTTGGCCGGCCTGTTGGAGGGGCGCGGACTGTCGGTGTCGACGGCCCGCACCGCGGCCGAGGAACTGACCGACCACAATGCGTTCGCCGCGCATGCGGTCGTCGAGTTGGGCATCACGCCAGGCGATCTGGCCAACCCATGGGCGGCGGCCTTCTCGTCGGCGGTGTCGTTCACCATCGGCGCGCTGTTGCCGTTGGTGGCGATCCTGCTGCCCCCGACGGCGCTCCGCGTTCCGGTCACCATGTTCGCGGTGCTGCTGGCATTGGCGATCACCGGCGTGGTGTCGGCCCGGCTCGGCGGTGCGCCGGTCGGAAAGGCCGTGGCACGCAACGTCATCGGTGGTGCGCTGGCCCTGAGTGCCACCTACCTCGTCGGCCATCTCGTCGGCGGCGTCGTCGCCTGAGCCCCGCCCCCCGACCGACGCCTGAGCCTGTCCGGCCCGCGCCGCCTGAGCCTGTCCGATCCGCCCACCGCCTTTGCCTGCGGTCGTCGGCGTGTCGGGCATTGGCGTGTCGCCTCTCCTGCGGCACATGCGATTTGGCACGGTCAACTTTCGTTGACCGTCAATGCAAGTTGACCGGACCAGATCGAACATGTCCCAGAGACAGGTGCTCGTCCGCAGAAGCTGTCGGTGCCCGGGCGCATACTTCCCGAACATCTCTGGGGAGGGAAACATGGGTGGACCGAGTGACGACCCGTACATGCGTGAGCTGGGTCGTCGTGCGCTGGTGAATCTCCTGGGCGAGGAGGATGCCTACCGCGCCCTCAATGGCATCTACGACGACGTGCCCGATGACGACGTGTTCGAGGAGCCCGAACCCGAACCCGATCCGGTGCTGGCCGATTTCTACAGTGGAAACAGCTTGCGCGCGTTGGCCGAAGCGCGCGACGGGCTGGACGCCGCGAAGGAGCGCTACGACCAGGCCGTCGTTCGGGCTCGGGCTGCTGGGTGGACGTGGCCCGAGATAGCGAGGGTTCTCGGCGTCTCCAAGCAGGCGCTGCACAGCCGGTTCCGAGACCGGGCCGGCTGAGGTTTGCCGAGGGGACGGGGCCGGAGGGACTGTCTCTCTACAGAACTCTCGCCGGGAGCGGTCAACTTGCCTTGACGGTCAAGGAAAGTTGACCGCTCCAGATCGCATGTGCCGAGGGAGAGAGCTCCACCGGGCGGCGCCGCGGCACCCGGTCAGGCGCGTGCCCCGGGCTCGTTGAGGAACTGAGTGATCACCGGCGCCAGCTCGCCGGCATTGGTGATGAGGTCGACGTGCCCGCCGGAGTGCAAATGCAGATGCGAGTGCGGCAGTAGGAAGTTCATGATGCGGGCGTTGGCGACGGGGATGATCGGGTCGTCGGTGCCCGCCACGATCAGCGTTTCCTGACGGACCGCAGGCAGCGCGTGGATGCTCGTCCACACCGCGCCGGCCAGCAGTTGATGCACGTAGCCGACCTTCGAGCCGGCGTGCAGCTGCTGCAGGAACAGCTTGGCGATGTCGTCGCCGTGCTGCCGCACGGTGCCACCGTAGAGTTCACCGGCGATCGAGGCGGCGTACGCGGCATTCGAGAACCGCTTCGGCGTAACCATTTTCGCGAGCACGCGCGGATGCCCGGGCACCATCACCGCGCCCGTCCCGGTGGCCACCAGCACCAGCCGCCGGCAGCGGCGCGGGTTCTGGAATGCGAATTGCTGCGCCAGCGCCCCACCCCAGGACAGGCCCAGGATGTCGACCACGGTGAACCCCAGCTTGTTCAGCAGCCGGCCCAGCACCCAGGCCAGGTAGGGAAAGCCGTAGGGCGCGAAGGAGGTTGGCGACCCGCCGGTGCCGGGCACGTCGAACCGGATCACGGTGCCCGGCAAGTGCTCGACGAAGGGGTCGAGCACCTCCAGGCTCGCGCCGATGCCGTTGCACAGCACCAGAGGAACCGCGCCCATGTCGCGACCGCGGTCGACGCGAACCCGCAGGCGCTGGCCGCAGACCGACACGTACCGCTCGGTGACCGTCATTTCTGCAGCACGTACGTGCCGGGCGCCGGACCGGTGGCGAGGAAGCCATCGGCGCCCAGCGTCTTGGGGGCGTCGACGTGGTCGCCGCTGCGCTCGGCCAGCCACGTGACGTAGTCGGGCCACCAAGAATCGCTGGACTTCTCGGCCTCGGTGAGCCATTCCTCCGGCGTTCCGTCGGCGACCTGGCCGATCCGGTACGACGCCTTCGGGTTGCCCGGCGGGTTGACCAGTGCCGCGATGTGGCCGCTGGTGGACAGTACATAGCGGTTGTCCTTGCTGCCCAACAACTTCGCGCTGCGGTAGGTGGCCTGCCACGGCGAGATGTGGTCGGCGATGCCACCGATGACGTAGGCGTCGCAGGTGATCTTGGACAGGTCGACGGGCGTGCCGAGCATGCTCACCGCGCCTGGAGTCACCAGCGAATTGTGCAGGCCCATCATCACCATGTCGCGGTGCAGGGCGGCCGTCATGCGGGTGGTGTCGGCGTTCCAGAACAGCACGTCGAACGCCGCGGGGCTGCGGCCCTGCACGTAGTTGTTCACCCAGTAGCGCCACACCAGATCGGTCGGTCGCAGCCACGCGAACATCTCGGCCATGGCCTTGCCGTCCAGGTAGCCCTTGCGGGCCGACGTGGCGATGGCGGCTTGCGCCGCACGGTCACTCATTGCGGCAGAGGCGAATCCGGCCCGGTCCTGGTCCAGCACCGTCACGGCCAGCGTGAGGCTCGCGACCTTGTCGCCGTCGCCGCTCTCGGCCAGGTGTGCCGCGGTCATGGCGGTGATGATGCCGCCCGAGCAGCTCGCCATCAGATGGGTGCCGGCCGCGCCGGTGATGGCGCGCACCGCGTCAATGGCCTCGATGATCGCCGCGCCATAGGCATTGATGTCCCAATCCTTGTGCCGGGCTTGCGGATTGCGCCACGAGATCGCGAACACCTGCTGGCCCTGCTGCACGAAGTACTCGATCATGCTGCGCCCCGGAGCGATGTCCATGATGTAGTACTTGTTGATCACCGGCGGCACCATCAGCAGCGGCACGGTGTGCACGGTCGGGGTCTGGGGTGCGTACTGGATGAGCTCGAACATCCGGGTCTGCAGCACCACAGCGCCTTTGGTGACGGCGACCGTCTCGCCGACGGTGTAGGCGTCCGGCTCGACCATGGCGGGCACCCGCGGCGACGACATGATGTCGCGGGCAAAGGCTTTCAGGCCGCGGACGGCGCTGAGCCCGCCGGTGTCGATCATCGCTTTCCAGCCGAGCGGGCTGATCAGCGGGTTGTTGGTGGGCGCCAGGCCTTCGATGGCGTTGTCGAAGACGAACCGCATCCGCGCTTCGTCGCGCCAGTCCAGGTCGGCGTCGGAGAACAGCTTCTCGGCGGTGTCCGACGCGGCCAGGTAGCCCTGCATGATGCGGTGCAGTAGCGGATTCTGTTGCCACGCAGGGTCGCTGAAGCGCTTGTCGGCGCGCTGTGGGGCGCGGTCGGACTCCCCGGAAGCGATGCTGCCGAGCTCGCCGGCCAGCTCCTTGCCACGCTCCAGCAGAGTGCCGGGCTGTTTGGCCAGGCTGACGGCCATGCGGGCCCACGTCTGGTCGGGCAGCATCCGGCGGGCGAACGGTTTGGTGGCGCTCGTCAGGAGCAGGTCGAGTGGTGCCGCAAGCTCGTCGGGGTGCAGGGTTGCCATGTCAGTTGTCGCTTTCGCTTGCGGGAATGGTGATTTCGCGACGGAGGAGCTTCCCGGTCGGGCCCTTGGGCAGGTCGTCGAGGAACCAGATGCGTCGCGGGTACTTGTAGGCGGCCACCTGGCTCTTGACGAACTCGCGGAGTTCGTCGGCGGCGACCTCGATGCCGGGCTTGAGGCTGACGGCGGCGCCGACCTCCTCGCCGAGCGAGTCATGCGGGATGCCCACGACAGCCGCCTCGGCGACCGCCGGGTGCGTGTACAGCACCTCTTCGATCTCGCGTGGGTAGACGTTGAAACCGCCACGGATGATGAGCGCCTTCTTGCGATCGACGATGTAGTAGTAGCCGTCTTCATCGGTACGGGCGATGTCGCCGGTGGCGAACCAGCCGTCGGCGTTGATGGCTTCCGCGGTGGCCTCGGGCAGGTTCCAGTAGCCCTTCATGACGTTGTGTCCGCGGATCTGGATTTCGCCGGGCTCGCCCTGCGCCACCTCGGCGCCGTCGTTGTCGACCACGCGCATCTCGACCCCCTCGACCGGCGTACCGATCGAACCGGGCTTGCGCGGCCGGTTCGGGTGGTTGAACGCCGCCACCGGCGAGGTCTCGGACAGGCCGTAGCCCTCCAGCACGGGGCAGTCGAAAGTCTTCTCGAAGTCCTGCAGCACCTGTACCGGGATCGCGGCGCCGCCCGAGACGGCGATCCGCAGCGTGTCCGTCGACGTCGTGCCGGCCGCGGCCAGCAGTGCCGAGTACATGGTCGGCACGCCCTCGAAGATGGTGACGCCGTCGCGCTCGATCAACTCGAGCGTCCGGGCCGGGTCGAAGCGCGGCAGCAGGCTCAGCGTCGCACCGGCCAGCACTGCCGAGTTCAGGCCACACGTCAGGCCGAACACATGGAACAGCGGCAGGCAACCCATGACGACGTCGTCGGGCCCGATGTTTAGCAGCGTCCGCACGCAGACGTCGGCATTACGGCCCAGGCCGCCGTGGGTCAGCTCGGCGCCCTTGGGCTTGCCCGTCGTACCCGACGTGTGCAGGACGACGGCGGTGTCGTCGCCGGCGCGCTCGACCGGCGCCGGTTGGGCCGGGAGGTCCGCGATCAGCGCCGCCAACCCGGCGTCGTCGACGATCCACCAGCCCGCGCTCGCCGCGGCGGCACCGGCCCGCGCTTCGTCGGCGAAGGCCGGCGGGGCGAACAGGGCCTTCGCCGTGGTGTTGGAGAGGTAGAACTCGATCTCGGGCGCCTTGAGCAGCGGGTTCATCGGCACCGCGACGGCGCCGGCGTACAGGATCCCGTAGAACGCGGCGGCGAAGGCCGGACCGTTCGGCAGCATGACGCCCACGCGGTCACCCGGTTCGATGCCGGCCTGCCGCAGCAGCGTGGCGACGCGGGCGGCGGCGTCGTCGAACTGGGCGTACGTGTAGGTCTGGTCGTCGCAGCGCAGCGCGACGCTGTCGGGGCGGCGGGTGGCGCTGGCGACGAGGTTCTGGCTCAGGTTGGTCATGTATCAAGCGTGATTCCGCGCGGTCCCAGAGGCGATGGTGGCGGGAACAACAGTGACCACCGCCAAATGTGACCGGCCACAATCGGCGCCTCGCCTAAGGTTGGCTGATGGCCGGGGTCGAGGAGCACATGCGGGAACTCAGCCGGATCATGCTGACGCGCGTGGAGACTCTCGGCGAGCAACTGGCCGACCGCATCTACAGCCGCATCGACGGCTACCGCACCACCCCGTCGGCGCGCGACAACGTGCGCGAAAGTTGCGTCGCCAACATGACTTTCGTGTTCCACACCCTCTGCGCTGACGGCGAGGCCGACCTGTCGCCGGCGGAAGCGACCGGCCGGCAACGCGCCGTCGAGGGCATCCCGTTGGCCGCGGTGATGACGGCCTATCGCATCGGTTTCCGCTTCATGTGGGAGAGCAGCGTCGCCGCCGCGCGGGAGGCCGGCATCCCGACCGAATCCATCCTCGAGGCCAGTGCGCGCATCTTCCTGAGCCAGGACGAGTTCACCCAGGCGATGACCGGCGCCTACCGCGAGCAGCTCACCAGCCAGATCATGGATCGGGAAGAGGAGCGGTCGGCTCTGGTCGAGGCGGTGCTGCTCGGGCGCATCACCGACAACCAGAGTCTCTGGGAGGCAGCCGATCTGCTGGGACTGCCCACGACGGGTCCGTATGTGGTTGCGGCGGCGGAGATTCCGGCCATCGGCAAGCTCGGGCTACCCGAGATCGCGAGCAAGCTCGCGGCCCGCGACATCCGCTCGGCCTGGCGCCTGCTGCCCGACCTGCAGGTCGGCGTCGTGCACCTGCGGCAGGACGCGACGTACGGCGTGCTGGTCGAGGTGCTGCGCAAGATCGCGACGGCGCGCGTCGGCCTGAGCCCGGCGTTCGCAAGTTTGGCGGAGACGGGTGAGGGCCTGCGTCTGGCCCGGCTGGCGGTGGCCGGCCGGCCGAGCCGTGATGGCTTCGTCTGCGCCTTCGACGACGCGCCACTGGCGTTCGCCGCCGTCAGTGCGCCGGAGGTGATGAACCGGATCGAGGAATCGGTACTCGGCGGGCTGCGTGGGCTGCCCGCCGAGGAGCGGGCCGTGCTGTCCCAGACCTTCCAGGCGTGGCTCGACGCCGGCGGCTCCGCCAATGAAGCCGCCGCCGCAATCTTCTGTCACCCCAACACTATTCGGCACCGGCTGCATCGCATCGAGGAGCGGACGGGACGGTCCCTGTCCCGCCCCCGCGACGTCGCCGAGCTGTGCTTGGCCTTCGAGATCAGTCAGCGCCTGCCTGAGTAGTTGGGGCTCGCGGGCCGGGCCGGGCTGGGCGGGGCTCGGGTCGCGGCTCGGCTCGCGGGGCGCCGAGGCGTTGATCGTGCGGCTTGGCAGACGGCTACTCGCAGAGATTCTGCTGTGGCGCACAGTCAATGATCCCGGGAGTTCACCGTGCGCCTTGGCAGGCCTCCACTCGCAGAAAGTCGGCTGTGGCGCACAGTCAACCGGTGCGGAGATGGCCGGGGATCGAGTGTGCGTCCGGCATCACGCGGGCGCAGGCTATCCACAGTTCGCGATCCGTCCACAAGCGCCGCCTCCGGTGTGGCTGACACTGCAGTAGATGTCTGCGGCCGCGGAGACGGTGTCGCTATGACCGAACCATTCGTCGGTAGCGAGGCCCTGGCCTCCGGCATGCTCAACCGCTACGAGCTCAGCCGCTACTACCGGCTGCTCATGCCGAAGATCTACGTGGACAAGCGGACAGAGCTGTCGCTCCAGCAGCGCACGACAGCCGCGTGGTTGTGGACGGGTCGGGAAGGCGTCGTCGCGGGAGCCGCTGCGTCAGCTCTTCATGGCGCGAGTTGGGTGGCCGACGACATTCGCATTGAACTGATCAGCGCCAAAATCCGCGCACCTCGCGGCGTGGTCACTCGCCGCGACCTGGTCTACGGCGACGAGGTCACCCGCGTCGACGGGTTGCTCGTCACCAGCGTGGAGCGGACGGCGTTCGACCTTGGCCGTCGGGAGCTGATCGGATCTGCTGTGGCGCGCCTCGACGCCCTGGCTCGAGCTACCGGATTCACGGCCGACGATGTTCTGGCGCTGGCTACGCGCCACCCGCATGCCAGGGGCTTGAGGCAACTGGAGCCGGCGCTGGGCTTGTTCGACCCCGGCGGCCATTCGCCGCAGGAAACTCGATTGCGATTGACGTTGATCGGCGCGGGGTTTCCCAAACCTCAGACTCAGATACCGGTACCTGGGCCCGACGGCAACCCGAAGTATTTCCTCGACATGGGCTGGGAGGAACTGATGCTTGCGGTCGAGTACGACGGTGCGCAACATGCTGAGTCGCTCGCCTACGACATCGAGCGTGCCGACTACATCGCGCAAGTCGGGTGGACCCATGTCAGGGTTGCCGCAGGGCATCGCAAGGCGTCCGTGATTGCGCGGGTGGAGCGCGAGTGGAATCGCCTCTGGCGGCCAGGACTCGGAGTTGCCGGGCGCACGCCGCCTTTTCCAGGGCCTCCGCTGGACCTCATGCGTTGACTGTGCGTCTTGGCAGACGGCTACTCATAGAAGTTCTGCTGTGGCGCACGGTCAACGGGACGAGGGGACGCCCTCGCGTTGGGTGTGCGTCTACGCAGGCGCCGACTCGCAAGAGTTCTGCGCTGGCGCACAGCCAAAAACAGCAGCCCCCGGCGAATGCCGGGGGCTGCTGTTCTTGGTGAGGATCAGAAGGACGCTTCGTCCAGCTCCATGGCCTCGTTGTCGACGGACTCGATGACCGAGCGAACGCTGGTCAGCAGCGGCAGCATGTTCTTGGCGAAGAACGACGCCGACGCGATCTTGCCCTCGTAGAACGCGCGGTCGTCGCCGGTGGCGCCCTCGTCGAGCGCCTTGATGGCGACCGCGGCCTGCTTCAGCAGCAGCCAGCCGATGACCAGGTCACCGACGGCCAGCAGGAAGCGCACCGAGCCCAGGCCCACCTTGTAGATGGACTTCGGGTCTTCCTGAGCGGCCATCAGGTAGCCGGTCAGGCTGGCGGCCATGCTCTGGACGTCGCCCAGGGCGGTGGCGAGCAGCTCGCGCTCGGCCTTCAGGCGGCCGTTGCCGTCCTGGTTCTTGATCAGCTGCTCGATCTCGCCGGCGACGAACGCCAGGGCCTGGCCCTTGTCGCGGATGATCTTGCGGAAGAAGAAGTCCTGCGCCTGGATGGCGGTGGTGCCTTCGTACAGCGAGTCGATCTTCGCGTCACGGATGTACTGCTCGACCGGGTAGTCCTGCAGGAAGCCGGAACCACCGAAGGTCTGCAGCGACTCGGTCAGCTTCTCGTAGGCCCGCTCGGAGCCGACACCCTTGACGATCGGGAGCATCAGGTCGTTGACCTTGAAGGCCAGCTCGGCGTCCACACCGTGAACGGCCTTGGCGACCTCGGGATCCTGGAACGACGCGGTGTACAGGTACACGGCGCGCAGGCCCTCGGCGTAGGATTTCTGGGTCAGCAGCGCCCGACGAACGTCCGGGTGGTGCATGATCGTGACGCGCGGAGCGGTCTTGTCCATCATCTGGGTCAGGTCAGCACCCTGGATGCGGGTCTTGGCGTACTCGAGAGCGTTCAGGTAGCCGGTCGACAGGGTCGCGATGGCCTTGGTGCCGACCATCATGCGGGCCTGCTCGATGACGTCGAACATCTGCGCAATGCCGTTGTGCACCTCACCGACGAGCCAACCGACGGCGGGGGTGCCGTGCTGGCCGAGCGTGAGCTCACAGGTGGCCGAAACCTTCAGGCCCATCTTGTGCTCGACGTTGGTGACGAAGGCGCCGTTGCGCTCGCCGGGCTCACCGGTCTCGGGGTCGAAGTGGAACTTCGGCACGAAGAACAGCGACAGACCCTTGGTGCCCGGGCCGGCGCCCTCGGGGCGGGCCAGGACCAGGTGCATGATGTTTTCGAACAGGTCGTCCGAGTCGGCCGAGGTGATGAATCGCTTCACACCGTCGATGTGCCAGGTGCCGTCGGGCTGCTGGGTGGCCTTGGTGCGGCCGGCGCCCACGTCGGAGCCGGCGTCGGGCTCGGTCAGCACCATGGTGGCGCCCCAGCCGCGCTCGGCAGCGAGGACGGCCCACTTCTTCTGCTCGTCGGTGCCGTTGTTGTAGAAGATTTCGCACATGCCCGAGCCCATGGCGTACATGTAGGCGGCGGGGTTGGCACCGAGTACGTGCTCGATCAGGGCCCACTGCAGTGCGCGGGGCATCGGCATGCCGCCGAGCTCCTCTTTCAGACCGACCTTGTCCCAGCCGCCGTCGAGCAGCGCGCGCATCGACTTCTTGAAAGGCTCGGGAAGCGTGACGGTGTGGGTCGCGGGGTCGAAGACCGGCGGGTTGCGGTCGCCGTCGGCGAACGAATCGGCGATCGGGCCCTCGGCGAGGCGCGCGATCTCGTTGAGCATTTCACCGGCGGTGTCGGCATCCAGGTCGGCGAACTTGCCTTCACCCATCGCCTTGTCTACGCCGAAGACCTCGAACAGGTTGAACACCTGGTCACGGACGTTGCTCTTGTAGTGGCCCACGATTTCTCCTCGATGAGATGGACTGTAGGGGTTGGGTACTCAGGGCTAAGTTACCCACCAGTAACTGGGGCTAACTATACCGCCGGGTAACTTCATCGCAAAGCAGTCAAGAGCAAATTTTTCGTAGCTAACCAACCCAGTGGTTGAACGGGGTGGTTTCGAAGCCGGTTTATGGCCGCTGACCTGCAGTTTAGTCCGAATGTGATGTCCGCCACCGGAAACTTCCGGAACTGGGGAGGACGTGTCAGTTGGGGTCAATGGGAGCCGTGTTGTGGCGTCTTCGTGGTGGATGCGAAGGCTTGCAATCGCCGCGATCCCAGCCTCGGAAGACCGCGGTCCGACGACAATCCTGGGGGGTCGCTGTGAGGCGGGTCACCATGCCGTGGTTATGTGAGGTATGCGTCGGGTAGCGGTGTGGGGTACAGGCAACATGGGGGCCACGGCGATCCGATCGGCGGTCGCGTTCCCGGGGCTCGAGCTGACGGCGGTCATCACCTCCAGTTCGGACAAAGCCGGCCGCGACGCGGCGACGTTCGCCAAGCTCGACACCGCGACCGGGAAGGTCGCCACCACCGACATCGACGCGGCCCTCGCGGACTGCGACGCCGTCGCCTATATGTCTTCCGGAGACATCCGCCCGGAGGAGGCCATCGCCGATATCGAGCGCTGTCTGCGGGCCGGTAAGCACGTCGTGACGCCGTCGCTGTACTCCCTGTATGACCCCGCTTCGGCGCCGGCCGAATGGGCCGAGCGGCTCTCCGACGCGGCGGCCACCGGCAACGCCTCGTTGCTGGTGTCGGGTGTCGACCCCGGCTGGGGCAACGACGCGCTCGCCGTGACGGCGGCCGGCCTGTGCACCCGGATCAAGACCATCCGGTGCCAGGAGATCTTCGACTACTCCACGTACAACCAGCCCGAAGCCGTACGCGTGCGCTGCGGTTTCGGCGGTTCGATGGAGGAGACGCCGCTGATGCTGATCCCGACCATCCCGACCATGGTGTGGGGCGGCAACGTCCGGCTGATCGGCCGTGGGCTGGGCATCGAGATCGACGACATCACCGAAACCTGCGAGCGGCTGCCGCTGACCGAAGCCGTCGAGAACGCCATGGGCCGCTTCGAAGCCGGCACCCAGGGCGCGTTCCGGCTGGAGGTCATCGGATGGTCGCAGGGTGCGCAGCGCGTGATCATCGAACACATCACCCGTATCGACCCGTCCTGCGCGCCGGATTGGCCGCAGCCTGACGAGGGCGTGGGCGATCACCGCGTGATCATCGACGGCGATCCGCAGCTCACGATCGTGGTCCGCGCCGACGTGCCCGGGGGCACGCGTGCCGACGGCGGCAACACCACGGCGGCCAACCGGCTGCTCGGCGCGATCGAGTGGCTTGCGACCCAGAAGCCGGGCATCTACGACGGACTCGATGTGCCGCTGCATGCGCCGCTGCCGGCCAAGGTCGAGGCGACGCGGTGGGCGTGAGTAGGTCCGGGGTGAGGATTGCCTGTCTGCGAGCCTTGCGCTCGCGAACGGTTCTACTCGAAGGGGCTAGCTGACCAGGACACCGGTTGGGGTTAGCTGCACGGAGCGACGCGCGCTAGTCGATTCAGGCCACCACTCGAGTTCGGTGCGCCGGTTGCGTTCCATCGCATCGGAACGAGCCTCGTAGTCGGCGACTGCCGCCGAAATTGCAGGGACGCGCATCAGGCCTTTTCTTACAGCCAAGAGCATCGACGTAGAAGCTGCGATCTTCTTCACTCGTAGCACTCCTGTAGCCTCGTCAGAAATTCAAAGCCGTTTGGCGCTCTGCGACGTCCGCAGGTGGGTTGGGCGTCCATGTGGTTTCCGTCAGCTTAGCTGAAGATCGCGTCAGCAACCACCCGGTTGGCCATCTTTCAAGTTTGCTCGTACGGTTCCGTGTCTCGGTTGAGCGGCACTTTGTGTACTCAGGCGACGTAGCAGCGGTAAATCCGCGGTGAGACTGCGCAACAATCCCCGCACGTTGGTCGATTTGCTGACGGAGGCGGTGGCAGGGGATTGGCAGTCGGCTTGATGTGGCGACCCTGTGCCCGTCGAGGCGCTTGCGCGACCGGCTCACGAGGGCTCTACCTAAGCGCGCGTCAAGGCCTGTCGGTGTGGTCTCAACCAGCGCAAATGACGAGTATTTCAAATTTACGACCACGTCACTGAAGTCTGGCTACGCTGCGACCCAGAGACCAAGCAGCCGCAATTAATGCCTGGCCTCAGCAAATTCCCGCTCTTGGAACCGATGGGAAGTCCGACGTGACGAAGAAGGCATTGATCACCGGTGTCACCGGACAGGACGGTTCGTACCTGGCGGAACTCCTGCTGAATAAAGGGTACGAAGTTCATGGGCTGATCCGGCGGGCGTCGACCTTCAACACGGTCCGCCTAGAGCACCTGTACCGAGATCCGCACGATCCTGAAGCCCGCTTGTTCCTGCACTATGGAGACCTCACAGAAGGCAGTCGTCTGGCCACGCTGCTGCAGGACATTCGACCAGATGAGGTGTACAACCTCGGAGCGCAGTCCCACGTGCGGGTGAGTTTCGACGATCCCGAATACACGGGAAACACCACGGGTCTCGGATCGATGCGTCTGCTGGAGGCGGTACGCAAGGTCGGCTTGGATTGTCGGTACTACCAAGCTTCCAGCTCGGAAATGTTCGGTGCCGCCCCGCCGCCCCAGAATGAAGAGACTCCTTTCTATCCGCGGTCGCCGTATGGCGCAGCGAAGGTTTATTCGTACTGGGTGACTCGCAACTACCGTGAGGCATACGGCATGTTCGCGGTGAACGGCATCTTGTTCAACCATGAATCCCCCCGCCGAGGCGAAACGTTCGTGACCCGCAAGATCACGCGTGCTGTCGCAAACATCAAGGCCGGCAGGCAGCGTCACTTGTACCTGGGGAACATGGATGCGGTGCGTGACTGGGGTTATGCACCGGAATTCGTCGAAGGTATGTGGCGCATGTTGCAAGCCGATGAGCCCGAAGATTTCGTGCTTGCTACCGGCACCGATTACACGGTGCGTGATTTCGTCGAATTCGCGTTCGCGCATGCGGGGTTGGATTGGCAAGAGCACGTCGAGTTCGATGATCGCTACCTGCGTCCGACCGAGGTCGACTCGTTGATCGGATGTGCGGACAAGGCGCAGAAGGTGCTCGGCTGGACCCCCAGGGTGAAGACTCGCGAGCTGGCTCAGATAATGGTGGACGCCGATATCGAATCTGTCGCCCACAGCGGCACTCCGTGGGTCGACCGGGTGAAACTTGACGGATGGGGAGCCCCGGAGTGACTGGTGCGTTCGCGCCGGCAGCACTGGATCGTGATGCGCCACTGTTCGTGGCCGGACACCGCGGCTTGGTCGGTTCAGCACTCTGGCGGGCGCTTGAAAATCGGGGATTTACGAACCTGATCGGTAAGCGGTCCGACGAACTCGACCTCCGTGAACGCGATTCGGTGTTCGACTTCTTTGCCGATGCCAAACCGGAAGTTGTCATCCTCGCGGCGGCCAAGGTGGGTGGCATCCTCGCGAACAGCACCTTTCCCGTGGACTTTCTGTCCGACAACGTGCGCATCCAGGTCAACGTGCTGGATGCGGCGGCCGCCTCTGGAACGCAGCGCCTGCTGTTCCTGGGCTCATCGTGCATCTACCCGCGAATGGCCCCCCAGCCCATCCACGAGGATTGTCTGCTTACCGGGCCTCTCGAGGAAACCAACGACGCGTACGCGATCGCGAAGATCGCCGGCATCATCCACGTCCAATCGGCCCGGCGTCAGTACGGGCTGCCGTGGATTTCAGCCATGCCGACGAATCTCTATGGGCCAGAAGATAATTTCTCTCCACAAGGTTCGCATGTACTGCCAGCGCTGATACGTCGGTACGACGAGGCCGTCAGAGCCGGGGTGGCAACGGTGACCAACTGGGGCACCGGATCGCCGCGCCGGGAGTTCCTTCACGTCGACGACATGGCGTCCGCCTGCTTGCATCTGTTGGAGAACTACGACGGCGACCTGCAGGTGAACATCGGCACCGGTGAGGACTGCACGATTGCGGAAATCGCTTCGATAGTCGCTGAGACCGTCGGCTATACCGGTGAAACACGCTGGGACACAACCAAGCCCGACGGCACGCCCCAGAAGCTTCTCGATGTGTCCTTGCTCCGTGAGACCGGGTGGAGCCCGCGCATCGGCCTCCGGGAAGGTATCTCGTCCACTGTCGACTGGTACCGCAAGAACCTGCAGCATCTACGGAGCTGACTGCGGCGCGAGTAGCGGCAATTCCCTTGCTCAAAACCGGCCCGGACCGGGTAAATAACGCTAAGGTCAATACATTGGAGACGCGGGTGGCGCCCCCGTAGGGGTATTGCCACCGGTCCTGTCGGGAGGAGGCAAGCCGGCTAGTGGCTGTGGCCTGTGGATGACGACACGGTGCAGGGAAACCACGTGTGAGTTGTGGCTGGTGCCAACAGAGTTCGAGCTCACACGGTGTCCAAGCTCGAGCTAGGTGAGGCAGCCACTTCGTTCGAATGGTGATCGGTGACGGGGCAACGATGACTTCGGGCTGGTATATCGCGCAGTGAGCCCCGACCTGCAGCGAATGTGACTGCGACGCTTGCGTATTGCGAATACGCGTGGCGGACTCTCTGGTTTCGTGATGCTCTGAAAGTGGCTCGTATGAAAATTCTCATCGTCGGTCTCAACTACTGGCCCGAAACGACCGGCATCGCGCCGTACACAACGGGTTTGGCAGAGGGACTGGCATCAAGAGGGCACAGCGTCAGGGTATTGACGGGACTGCCGCACTACCCGGCCTGGCGGATAGCCGACGAGTATCGTGGTAGCCGCGGTGAGACCGCCGTCCTTCGCAACGTCCGCGTCAAGCGAGTGCCTCATTTCGTTCCTAGCCTGCCAACAGCTGGCGCTCGAGTGCACATGGAACTGTCGTTCTCGCGCATGGCAATGGCAAGTCACTGGGGTCACCCTGACGTCGTCATCGCTGTCAGTCCCGCGTTGTTGTCCGCCGCTGCCGTCGTCGCTAAAGCGCGCGCCGCGAGGATTCCAGTCGGCGTAATCGTCCAGGATATCTATAGCCACGCTGTTGTCGAAACCTCTCAAATGGGCGGTCGCGCGGCAAAGATGACGATGGACCTTGAGTCCTCAGTCTTACGAAACGCAAACGGTGTCAGTGTGATTCACGACCGATTTGCCGAATCGATAAAGAAGTTGGGAATCCGCGAGGATAAAATCACGGTGATCCGCAACTGGAGCCATGTGGACAATAGCCCGACGGCCTACCGGAGCGCCGACATCCGACGCGAATTCGGTTGGTGTGAAGACAAAGTCATCGTCATGCATGCCGGGAACATGGGTGTTAAGCAGGGGTTGGAGTCAGTCATCTCGGCTGGGCGTCTGGCTCATCGGCAAGCGGCGGAAAGAGCGCCACACTTTGTCCTCGTAGGTGATGGAAATCGTCGGGCTGCGTTGCAGGAACTGGCCTGTGACGTGCCCACCGTGCAATTCATCCCGCCGGTCTCAGATGACAAGTTCGGGGCGCTGTTGAGCGCAGCAGACATCCTGTTGGTGAACGAGCTTCCAGGCATAGCCGAGATGGCGGTACCGAGCAAGCTCACGTCGTACTTTGCTGCAGGCAAGCCGGTTTTGGCTGCTACGGAATCGCGAAGTGCCACGGCGTGTGAGGTCAATACCTCCTCAGGTGGGGTCGTGGTCAGTGGAGGGGATCCGGAGGCTCTGGTGCATGGAGTCGAGATGCTGGCAGCGGACCCTGCGCTCCGGGCCCGCCTTGGTGCCGCCGGCCAGGCGTTCGCGCGTCGCACTCTGCAACCGGAGGCAGCGATAGATGCGTACGAGGGTTGGTGTGGAGTTTTGATGGGGGCAACCGCGGCGTCGGCGCCTCATCACATTGGCCGCCGGCTGAGGATTGCGGCGTTCTAGATTCTGCAACGGCAATCAGCACCGGGGGTTGGATATGTGGGGTGGTCGATGACGCTCTCGACGTTCGCGTTCACGCGAACTCCCAAACCCGTCGTGGGCATTACGAGTCCGCGTACACAGCAGTTGAACACGCGTCCCGTGTGGCAGCACTCTTTGGCTCGCCGCGTACTGATGACCGACACAGCGGCGGTAGTTCTGGCCGTGTTGTTCGCCCAATGGGCTCGGTTCGGTCGCGAGAGCGCCTACGCCCCTGTGGCTTCGGCGTATTTGACGGTGTATTCGGTGCTCTTGGCCAGCCTGTGGCTTGGTGCGCTGAGTTTGTATCACGCCCGTTCTGGGCCAATACTCGGAAGTGGGATCGAGGAGTATCGACGAGTCGTCGCGGCATCGTTCTGGACGTTTGGCGCCGTTGCGATTGTCGCGTTGCTCTCGCGAGTGGATATTGCAAGGGGATACCTCGCTTTCGCGTTTCCGCTGGGGACGTGTGGACTCCTCCTAGGAAGAAAACTGTGGCGGCGGAGAGTCCGCGCCCGACGACTTTCCGGCGATTGCCAAACCCGGGTTCTCGCCATCGGCGATCGGCAGGCAGTAGCCGTCTTGGCTGACGCGCTCATGAACGACCCTGGCGACGGGTTCGTGGTGGTTGGTGCTGGAGTGCCGGGCGAGCCCGGTTCCCGCGGTGATCTCATCACGGTCGGCGACACGGTAGTACCAGTTCTTGGTGACGAGATCGATGCGTTGGACGCGCTCGGTGCCACGTGTGCTGCCGATACCGTCGCCCTGACCGACGCAGAACACTTCGGATGTTCCGGAATCCAAAGGCTGACTTGGCGTCTCGAAGAGCGTGACGTCGACTTGGTGGTGTCGCCCGGACTACTCGATGTGGCCGGTGCGCGTCTGGCGATGACGCCGGTGGCGGGGATGCCGCTGCTCCATGTCGAGCCGCCACAATATCGCGGCGCCAAGCGTTTCCAGAAAAAGGCATTCGACTTTGGATTCGCCTTGGCCGCGCTGATAGGCACTGCACCCCTACTCTTGCTTGCGGCGATCGCCATCAAGCTGACGAGCCGGGGCCCGGTCTTCTACCGAGCAGAACGCATCGGTCTGGATGGCAAGCCGTTCACCATGATCAAGTTCCGAAGCATGGTCGTTGATGCGGAAGCCCGCCTTAGTGATTACCTCGCATCCAATGAGATCGATGGCGGGGTTATGTTCAAGATGCGTGAAGACCCCCGAGTGACCCCAATCGGTAGGGTGTTGCGCCGCTACAGCATTGATGAACTTCCTCAGTTCATCAATGTGCTCAAACAGGACATGAGCGTAGTCGGCCCCCGGCCGCCGTTGCGCCGTGAAGTCGAGTCCTACAACGGCGATATCAAGCGGAAGCTCCTCGTCAAACCAGGAGTGACCGGGCTGTGGCAGATCAGCGGGCGATCGAACCTCTCCTGGGAGAAGTCTGTGCGTCTCGATCTCTCCTACGTCGACAACTGGTCGATGATCACCGACGTCGGGATCATTCTCAAGACCGTCGGTGCTGTTGCGCGTGCCGAGGGGGCATATTGATTCGTGGAGAGGCGTCGAGGACCGAATCGACCACCGAGACGACCGTCGATGCTCGGAGAACTACAGACGTTATTCGAGGCACCGTGCTCTCAGATAGTTGCGCACGTGACAGTTTGGGCCAGTGTGCCCCATGCGACTCTCGAGAGTCGGTGGAGGAACCAGCCCGCAACCCTCGGCGAAGTCGACGGATTCTGCGTACCGACGAGGATGGCGGGCTAAACTGCGATAGGCGCAGCCTGACCTGTCCGCGCCGGCATGGGAGTCCGGTCGACGATGGCAGACACAGAGTGACTGAGAATTTCTACACGAGTGGTGAGTATCTCGAACATATTCCGGATTGGCATGCCGAAGACGGTCCGATCAAGGCGCGATGGATAGCGGACCTCCTCGGGCGCAATGATGTTGTGCCCGAACACATTGTGGAGATCGGCATGGGCTCAGGTGAAATCCTGGTCAATTTGCGCGACACATTCCCTTCAGCACTTCTGGAGGGCTACGATATCTCGCCGCAGGCTTATGCAATTGCGGCGGGCAAAGCGAGCGACCAGGTCCGATTTCATCATGCGGATTACCTGACTTCTTCGACGGTATCTCCGGATCTGATCATGGCGATCGACGTATTTGAACACGTTGAAGATTACATGGCATTTCTCAAGGCGATCAGGCCGCTAGCCCCGCTGAAAGTTTTTCACATCCCGCTGGACTTGTCGGTCCAGGGTCTGCTGCGGGGAAAACCAATCCTATATGCACGAGAACTCATCGGCCATCTGCACTACTTCTTCAAAGACACAGCATTGGCGGTTCTCGCGGATTGCGGATATGAAATTGTTGATTGGAAATACACCCATGGCGCAGAGGTCCTTCCAGGCACTAGGCGCCGATTGCGTACGCGAATGCTCAACGCGCCGCGGCGTGCTCTGCGCGCAATCAACGAGGACTTTGCTGTGAGGCTCCTTGGAGGTTCGTCCATATTGGTTCTTACTCGCTAGCGGTGCGCCAGTTCGGTGAGATGAGCGACTGATAATGCGTACATTTTGCTCGTTGAGTGGTAGCCACCGCAGATTGCGGAAAGCGACGCACGCGCCAGTTGGAACAGCGGCGTTCGGAAACAGGGTCAGGGAGCGATCGTCAGCTGTGAGCGCGGAACCCATTGCAGTACCTGAGGATAAAGCGGCAACTGCTGGGTATTCCGCGAGTCCGCGACCTCGCCGAGGCGTGCGGTTGTGGTGCGCCGTCACGGTGGTGGTGACCGCCGTCGCCACATTCAGTAGTGGATGTACGTCTGGCGACGTCGGCGCTCGTGTCACCACCTCTGCCGACGACGCGCCGCTTGTAGCCGCGGTACCTGTGATCTCGGATCAGGTGCGTGATGGCCGAGGCCGAATTCTCTCTGATTCTGCGTTCGAAGCTTTGCCGGCGGCCTTGGCGGCCCACGCAGGTAGAGCGCGGCGCGCGATCTATCAGTCAACTTCGGGAATTAATGGAGCGCGCACCGAAGTATCTGGGGCATTTTTTGAGCCGTTGGGCCAACCACCCGCGTCTGGTTGGCCGGTTGTCGCCTTGGCGCATGGAACAACTGGTACCCAGCACGGCTGCGCCCCTTCCGACAGCCCAGATTTGGACGGCGAGGTTGGAATGGTGGCCAGCCTGTTGAAGCAGGGGTACGCCGTCGCTGCCACTGATTACGAAGGGCTGGGCGACCAGGGAATACACCCGTATCTTGAGCCGCGGACGGCGGCGTTCAACGTCATCGACTCAGTCCGTGGGCTGCGGGACCTGTATGGCGCGGAGTCGGATCAATGGGTGGCCGTGGGTCCTTCTCAGGGGGGACAAGCAGCGTGGGCGGTGAACGAGTTGAACAGCCGCTACGGTGATGGCCTGCAATTGGTGGGCACAGTGGCGTTGTCTCCAGCGGTCAACATGAGCGGCCTAGCTGATCGCGCTTTGAGTCGGACCTTGACGCCGTGGCAGACCTCGCTAATGCCGTACGTCATCGATGGATTGTCGCGATATGACAGCACGGTGGTCGGCGATCATTACTTGCGTGGCCAAGCGGCTCGAGACCTGGCGGTCATCACTGGGTGCGGTCCTGACGCAACGTCGGCGCGGTTGCACACAAAGGTTGACGATGTGCGACCAGCGACCGCTGCAGATGCGACAGCGCTCAGAGACGCGCTTCGACGCATCGCGCTACCTCAAGCGCCCCTTGCGGTTCCGATGCTGGTAATGAACGGATCGAAGGATGAATCCATACCGCCGGCGTGGGTGAACGCTGCAGTGGAGCGAAGCTGCAAGCTTGGCGGTCATATCCGGCATCTTGAGATTGAAGGCGCCGGTCATTCGAATCTGGGTCATACCGATGTCATCTGGAACTGGATTCGCGATCGTTTCACCGGTGTGCCGGCTTCCGCTGGCTGTGGTGACCAGTCATGAACGTCAGAGTGACTCGCAACGATCGCTTGTATGCAGGCCATCGCGCCCGATATTTGGTCGGACCGCTCGACAACATGGATGACCTGCCGGCTCTTCGGAAACGACTGCAGGTTATTGCTTCTCGCGGTCCGCAGAGCCGAATAGGTCTGATTCCCGATCCGTCGGACGTAAGTTGGGCGTTCGACCGTACAGCCGAGACCGTGGTAGTTACTGAAGGCCCGCGCCTTGACGTCAGGGAACTGCGCGGGTCATTGCCGACTTTCCGGTCCCGACGTCACGACTCACCCCGATGCATATACACCTGGCCGCGCCGTTCCTCTTGTTCGAGTTCGATCATGGCCTCGGTGGCGGGCGCCTGATGACAGAATTAATAGCGGCGATTACCTCCGATTCGCCGGGCTTCGCCGATCCGCCGCCCGCTTACATGGCTCACAGGGTCGGCTTGCGGGCCTTCGCCCATGAGGTGCGTACGCACCCCGCTGCGATGGCGCGCGCCATGGATGAACTACGCCGGAGACCGACCCCACCAGTTACCAACGGAACATTCGATGAGCCTCGGCAACTTGTATACGCGCGCAGCGAAGTCGACTTTTTGACGAAACTCCGTGCTCAGCGCGACGCCACATCGCCCGGCGTCACGATCTTGGCGCTGGTTACGGCGTCGATCTTGCGGGCGCTGAATTCGGTAGGCATCCGGACGGATCCCGACATCGGTGTGATGGTGGACCTAAGTCGTCACCTTCCTGCAGGAGTCGGCACGCTTTCGAACTTTGTCGGGGTCGCTTCGATTCCTGTGTCGCCACCGTTCCTAGCCTCCTCGATTGCTGCCGCAATGGCGGAGTACACAACTGGATGTCGGTCACTCGTGAGGTTCGGCATGGCAACTGTCGCCGACATGCTGCATTCGTCGCGAGGCCCTGTCGTCCAGCGGTGTGCGAATCGGTTCGCAAAACTTGTCGTAACTGATCACGGTGAACTGGCAGCGGCGCAGAAAATCCGCTGGCAGTCCGACCATGACCGTCTCTATCTGCGTTTTGCGCCGGTCGGGTTCTCCAACCAAATTACGCTCGCTACGAACCGAGTGGGCGCGCAACTGCACCTGAGCGCGTCGTTTTATGAGTCGCAGTTCGACACACGCTTGATCGAATTAGCCCTGACGAGGGTAGTCGATACTTCCGACGATGTGTCTGCTATTGGAAACTGCAAATGATGAATCCTATTTGCAGACGCTTCCGACAGACCATGGCTCTCGCTGACCTGGTGACGTCCAATCGTCGAAAGCTATATCGCCCGAGCGATGTAGCGATAAAGTTTGACCGCACACCAACGAGAGGTTCAGCGGCATGACGAAGATTTCAAGGTGGTCTTCGCGTGATTTAGCGGTCGGGTACATATTTGGCGCGATTTCGGTCGTGGTGGTGCTGGTGGCCGTGTGGGGAATCAGCCGCCTGCCGAACGATCAAAAGCACGCACCAGCGCTCATCGGGAACTTCGCTGCGACACCGAATGGCGCGACACCCAAGGCAGAGAATGGCCGTGAATGGTCCCGTTCGAGCAACGGTGCTGCGGGTGCCAGCCTGGACGTAATCGATGGCAAGTTAACCAACAAAGCCCTTGCTGATGGTACCGCTGCCGGGTATCTGTCCGCGGACCTTCCTGGCGCCGTGACGACGATTACCGCCAAATTTGGCTTCTTTGACGGAGATTCAACGCCGGGTGGTTCGGACTCCAGAACGGGCAACGGTGCAGCGATCATTCTGGTTCACACCGACCCCCCACCTAAGTCGGGCAATCCGATGGCGCACTTAACCTCGCCCTGCCATGTGGCAATTACTCCGACGAACATCGACTTCGGCGTGATCAATGACAGTCGGCTGGATACTTTGGATAGCGTCAAATTTGATAAGCCGCTCGATTTCGGCAAAGAATACGAAGTGAACATCGAAATAAACTACGAGACCGGAATCGCCAAGGTTTCGGGACCGGATGGGCGTTCACGTGTGCATAGTGATCCTCGGATTTCTTCGAATCGCGGCAGTATCGTGAGTTTCGAGGTTTACCAAAAAAATGCGGCCACCGATGATCGTTCGTACTTTACGTACGTCGAAGCGGGATGAACTCCGTAAACATGACGTGCATTCGCAGTGAGGCAGGTGAAAGATGGAAGTCCAGGAAATCTGGCGAATCGTAGGTGAGAGATGGCGTGTGATTGTGTCAGCGGTTCTGCTGGCGGTGTCACTCGCGCTCGCATGGACCCTTGCTGGGCCTGTCCAGTACCGCGCGCAGGCACGCATCATGATTTCGACGTTCGGCAGCTTGGGCACCGCAATGGACGCCTACAACGGTGAACGGATCGCCCAGCTCCGCGCGCCCACCTACGCGCAGCTGCTGCGCGGCCCGGAGATCGCCGCACGGGCCGCGACCGCACTGGGTCCGCGCTTCACGCCTGAATTGATTGAGACCTCACTAGATGCCCGCATCTCGGCCGCTGTACCTATGGTCGTCCTGACGGCAAAAGCCAAAACCCCTGACGATGCAGCGCGGATCGTGACAATGGTCGCGCAGGTCTTCGCAGACTATGTCAAAGAGATCGAACAGCCAGGCCGGGATGGATCGTTGACTGCGGTCCGGCTGACCAGCGACCCGCCAGAGGTGAGCAGGGCCAACAATCCCATTACCGCAGCAGCGCTGGCCGCCTTGGCTGGCTTGGCGGTGGGAATCGTGATCGCTCTCTATCGGGACAGAATGGACCAGGTCCTGCGCAATCCGGGTCAGCTCGCCAGAGTCGGCATGCGGTACCGCGGCGTTGTTGCGTTCGACGGCGCCGATGGGCGGGACGCACAGGAGAGCTTTAGGAAACTAGCTGTCGAGTGCATCACAAACGAGGACCTTGGAGGAGCCCGATTGATGGTTAGCGGTGTCGACGCGTCAGCGCCGACACTGGCGGTGGTGCGAGGGCTTGCCGGAGGGTTCGCATCGTATGGCCGAGCAACCGTACTGGTAAACGCGATTCACTCTGAGGGGCAAGACGACCAAGGGTCCGGATTGTCTGACTTTCTTGCCGGAACCTCGTCGTGGCAAGCCTGCTTGCACTCAACGGAAGTCCGCAACGCAGAAAGTGTCTCAGTCGGATCAGACGGGGCACGCCTGGACGAATTGCTGATTCGTGCCAGCCATTCCGGTTTGGAATTGCCGATCGGTGGAGATGACGGCCAGCTGGTCGTGGCGGCGCCGCCCATTCTTACATCGCCCGTCAGTGCTGCCTTGAGTGGTTTCGTCGACGCCTGCTTGCTCGTAGTGACTCTACGATCCACTTTACTTTCAGATCTCGTAGAAGCCTCGATGACACTGGACGCGCTCGAATGCCGGCTGGCTGGCGTAGTAGTGGTGACCGAGGAGAGTCTGCGAGCCCTCCAGCGGGCTACGACCGAATCGATGCCGGCGAATCCTGTTCGTGCCCCGGTTGCCGCCGCCGACCAATGAATGCTGCAATCGGCCACGTTGGTACCGTGGGCCGCCATTCCGGTCATGGTGCACCTCCACTCGCTGGGGGCGGCGCGGCTGCGCTCACCACGATCGACCAGATTCTGTCGAGTGCCAGCAATGCCCTGATGCTCTTTGTGCTCGGCCAGGTTTCGAGTGTGGACCAATTCGCCAAAATAGGAATTCTGGTAGCTATCGTATCCACATTCCTTGGCTTCAACCGTGGTGGACTCGGGACTCCAGTGCTGTTGGTAAGCAACATGGATCGGCATTCGATTCTCGCCGAATCCGGCTATGCCATGTCGTGGGCAGTTCTGACATCCGTCGTCGCTGCGGCACCCGCGTTGTTGGTAACGGGGGCGGTTGTAGGCGAATGGACCATTGCGCTGGCATACGCCCTCGCCGTTCCTTTCGCACTGATCCAGGATGTGCTGAGGATGGCCTGCATAGCATTGGGCCGGCCGGCCGTCGGCGTGCTGTCGGATGGCTTTTGGGTCGCCTGGATGGCAGCCTTGTTTGTCGCAAATCTGCTCAGTACCAAAGTGTCACCGCTATGGGCTGTCGGCTACTGGGGGATCGGCGCGGTCATTGCGGTTGCTATCCCCTTGGCCGCAACGGGTGTAACGTTTCGATCGCGGAGGCTTGTGGGCTGGTGGTTGACGTACTGGCGTGCCCGAGTCCGATTTGGGGGCGTTTGGGCAGCCAACCAACTTGGCGTCGCACTGGTCTTGGTCATTGCGACTGCGCTGGTGGGTTCCACCGCGGCGGCGGGTCTGCGTGGCGCCTGGGCTCTGTTCGGCCCGATCGGGATGCTGGTGGGTGCACTGCCCTTAGTGTTCGTACCGCATGCGCGCCGGGCGGCTAGCTCGGCCGGCGACCAATGGCGCTTGTTGGGAAAGACATCATTTGTGATGTCGGGCCTGACCCTGATCGCCACGGGTGTGCTTGTGCTGACTCCTCCCACGATAGGTGCGGCGATCCTCGGATCGAACTGGCAGCCCGCGACCGACTTGGTGCCCTACATCGGTTGCGAGTCCGCAATGTTGTGTTGGGTGGTGAGCGTCTTCAGCTATCTGCAGGCGCGCGGCTTGAGCGCGATACTGGCCCGAGTCAAGGCAATTCAGCTAGGCCTTCAACTGGGCGCTTGCGCAATCGTGGGGGCTATCTTCACCAGGCCGACTGCCATCGGTTGGGGACTGGCCGGGAGTGCGTTCATCACTGCGCTGTATGGGATTGCGATTGTGAGGCGAACGCAGGTGAGGGATAAAGGTGCGATGCCGAGACTTAGCACGGCCGTCCGTTTGGAAAAGGTGGGCTGATGTCAAAAGCCTTCGGCAATGCCGCGGTGATCTTCCTGGTCATCACCGTCGTGATCCTGGCCGTGGCGGTGGATCGATGGGCGAAGGAAACCAAAGCCCCACAACGTTTTCCGGGCATAGCCGTTGGTACATCAACGGCACCGTCGTTGCCGGCCGGACTGGCCACTGTTGTGTTTATCGGAGATTTCACTGCGGGATCAGACCAAGGTGGTGAGGGCGAGAAGAACTGGACTGCCCAAGTTGCCGCATTACTGGCAGCAGATCATCCGATTCGGGTAGTGACCGAAAACTCCGGAGGTTCGGGCTACGTCATCAGGGGCGGTCTCGCGACTTTCCCCGACCAGGTGCGAACGATGGTGACGCCTGAAGCAAAGGTCGTTGTAATTGCCGGTAGCCGCAATGACATGACCGCGACGCCGCACGACATTCTCACCGCGGCGGCAGACACTTATGTGACCGTTCACCAGAAGGCGCCCGGAGCTGCGTTGTTGGTAGTTGGACCATCCTGGCTCAACGACCAACCACCCCTGCAGCTACTACAAGCGCGCGACGCGGTGAAGGCTGCCGCCGAGGCGGGCGGCGCAACCTTCGTCGATCCAATCTCGGATCACTGGTTCGACAAGCCCGGTTTGGTGGGTTCGGACGGGTCCCGCCCGACAGATGAGGGACATCAGACGATCGCCGCCGCTTTGGCGCCCCTTGTGTCGAGCGTGCTCGATCGACCGGTGTCTGGGACTGCGCAAGCTGATGCAATTACGCCATCTCCGAACGAAGGGGTGATTCCAGGTGCACCGCCGGCCGGGTAGCGAATCTAGGATTTTGACCGAAACGCGCAGGGGAGCGGCCTCATGAGAAATCGAGTTCGTCAGTTGTTGGGCACTACATGGCTGGTGCTACTGGTAGGGCTTATTCTCGGATTCGCCGCCGGGATCGTTATCGTTGCCATCCCCGAGAACAAGTATGTCGCCAAGGCAGTATTTTACGCTGCACCTCCAAGGGCGAGTAGTACATCTGACGCGGTTATGGGAACGCAATATGCCGAAAACCGGGCGAAGCTGTATTTGTCATTGATGGAAAGTGAACCGCTAGCGCGCGCTGCCGCTGCCGAAATGAATGAACAGGTTTCCGCGGACACACTCAGGCGTCGCGTCAAAGCGAAGGGTGTCCACGCCACGCCACTGGTCGAGCTCGAAGTAAGCGGGCCGACTCCCGAAGCGGCGCTGTCGGGCGCCCGGGCATATGTGCGCGTTCTACCGGATTTCGCGAAGTCTGTGGAGGATCAGAGCGGCCTACGTCAGGGTCCCACGCTGACCATGCTCGGCCCGCCTGATGCCATTACCGCAGAGCGGAAGGGACTGGCACCGTGGTACGTGGTCATCGCCACCACAGTTGCGGGTGGCCTCATCGGACTCGCTTTCATCGGCTGGTACCGGCGACGAAACCCGGTTGTGACTTCACCGCGCGCCGTTCGGAAGCTGCTCCATCTCCCTTATGTACAAGCGATCTCGATGAAGACCGGATCGAATGACCTCCAGCGGATACTGGCGTTGCTTCACCGCCGGAGCGGGACGGACGGCCGGGTGTTGCTGACTTCAGCTACGCCGGCGGACGGGTGCCACGAATTCGTCGACAAGCTTGCCGAGGCTTCCCGCGCCCGGCAGATCCCTGTCCGGGTGGTCCAATTGGTGGATGTCGATGGGGAAGCTCTCGACGAACCGGGGATCACACTCATCGAAGCGCCGGCGCTGTTGGATAATCCGGTCGAGGCGACGGCGCTTCGCGGACATACGTTTGAGACCGTCATCGTCGGACGCCGCAACTTCACTAGCGTTCGGTCCGTTGCCGAAGTCAATGAACTCCTCAATCTCAACGGCCACGCGGCCGATGGGCTGCTGATCGTCCGTGGCCGGTGGACCTCAAAAAGGTCATCGGCACCCGCCTCCGCTACGCATTCTCCGAATCCATGGCCCGTCATCGACGTGCTGGAAGATGACGGTCGTAAATCGCCAAACTCGCTGGTGCAGAACGAGTCGGGGGAAGTCTCGGAACTCGATGGGGCCTTGTCTGGACGCCCGACCGATCCGTCCGGCGGCAAGCCTAATGCCCAATAGTCTGCTGTTCGTGATCGCGGTGGCCACGACCTGTGCCGCCATATGGGCGATCGTGGTCAGAACCTCGGCGGCCGCACCTGCAGTGGCCATGTCGGTGGTCATGTTGATCGCATCCTTGGGCGGACCAGTGTGGGAGTGGGCAAAGTACGTAGGCGGAGCTGGCCTGCCCGCCGATATCGATGCCGCACCGTTTGCCGATTCGTTAGCGGTGAAGGCCTTTCTGTGGGCGTGCATCGGGAGCGGTGTGTCCGCATTTCTAGTTCCTCGAATGCCGGACTCACTGCGAGAGCTCAAGGAGGATACGAATCCGTCAGAGCGAATTACCGTCATAACTCTGGTGGCAGTGGTCGTGAGTTTCGTGCTGTTTGTAATCGGCAGTGGGCCCAGCTTCTTTAGTCGCCAGTATTACCTTGAGTCCGACGGCAATCTCTTTCTACTTCGTGCGGCATTTCCTGTTGGTCTAGTTCTGGGGCTGGTTGCACTCGGACAATCGACGATAGAGCGGCGCCGCAGATGGCGTATCGCGATATACGTGATGTCCACCGTATGGTTCATCGGTCTCGCGGGCGTCGGTAGCCGTACCGCATTGGCCTTTCCGCTGTTGGGTGCCGTGCTCATCATCAATCGATGCTTCAAAGAACGCCAGCTCAGACCGATGGCTCTAACGGTCGCCAGCGGATTGATTGCTCTGGCGATTTTCACTTTCGGCGTTGTGCTGAAGGCTCGATACGTGCCGCATGGTCTGATCAATTTGCCGTCGGTGGCCGCTGCGTTCGTTCAAGACGCGGTCGCTTCAACGGATTCTCTACTTGTGCCGATGAAACAACTTTTGGCCTCAATTTTCACCTCGTATCCATTGGCGGAGCATTCGGTCATCTACGATGTTGGGCTTCCGGTGTTGATCGGAAACGCGAACATCCTTCCTGGTACTGGCTTGCCGATGGAGCTGGAGCGCTACTGGCCGTACGACTGGGTTCCGCTGTCCTTCGCCGGAAGCTGGTTCGGAGCTACCGGCGCGGCCGGACAAATGGCACTATTCATGCTGTTTAGCTGGGTGTGTTGCTACTGCTCATACAACTTGCAACGCAGCCGATTCCAATCTGTGGTGTTCGTACCGCTGGCGCTGTCGCTGCTGATTTCCGTTCTGTCGATGGAGTACTCGTCGCGAATGGTGTGGCGTGTATTTTCAGTCGCCTTGTTCGCGCTATTTGCCTCGTTTCTGTTGCGGAATCGCGTGGAGAGTAGCTCGCCAGATGTCAGCAACCTCTCAGGACATGCTGGCGCGGATGTTATGGCCGGGTTGCGTTGAAGTGGACCTTCGACCAAAGGCCGGGCCTCGGGTGGACGCTAGCCGGGGCATCGGTGGTGGTGTTGGCGTTGGTGGCGCTGGTGCTGGCTGGGTGGGCGTCATATCGAGTACCGGCGGTGGCCGTGATCGGGGATTCGTATACGCAGGGGAGCTCTCAAGGCGGGGTTGGTGAATACAGTTGGCCGGAGGTGGCGTGGCGCCTTATGCGAGAGCAAGGCGTAAGGGTTGCGCCTGAAATCAGCGCGGTCGGAGGTACCGGATACCTTCATAAGGGACTGACTCAGGCTGCCTTTTCAGACCTCATCAAGGAGGCCGTCCGACCCGACGACAAGGTGGTGGTCATTTTTGGGGGAATGAATGACACAGGTGAGCCGATCAACGAAGTGTCGATTGCCGTGCGGCAGGCATTCGAACTGGTCCACGAGCGTGCACCACGCGCGAGGCTCGTTGTCATCGGCCCAGTGTGGCCAGGCCGAAACCCCGAGCGTGCAGTTCTGGCTGTGCGCGACGTCATAAGGGCCCACGCGCTAAACGCCGGGGCTGTGTTTGTTGATCCGATTCAGGAGGGATGGTTCACCAATCGACCTGATTTGATCGGCGCGGACCACATTCATCCCACCGACGCCGGTGCCGTTTATCTTGCCGAGCGAATTGCCCCACGGATCACAGAAGTACTGACCGGCACCGCGCGCGGTCGATAGCACCGAAGGCCGAGAAAGTAGCTATGAACATCCTCCAGATCGTCACGCTGGTTAGTGCTGATGGCGCGTACGGTGGACCGGTCCGTGTCGCGTTCAACCAGGCACGCCAGCTGCGGGCCCGGGGGCACGAGGTACGGATAGTTGGAAGCTATCGCGGATATGACGTGCCACCGGACTGTATTGAAGGCACACCGGTCCACCTGAGCAAGGCGCGTACCGTCCTACCCGGCGTTGGATTCGCCGGGTTAGCCGCGCCGGCGACGTTCATGTGGATGATCCGGAACCGGCGGACGTTTGATGTTGTGCACGTTCATGCGGCACGGGATTGCGTGACGCTGCCTGCAGCAGCATTAGCCATGCTCCTCGGAAAGCACGTTGTACTTCAGACGCACGGCATGATAGACCGCTCGCGTCGCACCCTGGCCAGGCTTCTGGATGTTCTGCTGACCAAACGTGTGCTTCGTCAAGCTGCCGCAGTGCTGTACCTGACCGAAGCCGAACGAACGGAGCTCCTGCATATACAGAAGTGTTGCCGCACAGAGCACCTCGCCAATGGAGTACCTCAGTACGGTGGCAAACTAGCGGAAACCGCTCCCGGCGACCGCATCGAGGTGCTGTACCTGGCACGTCTACACAAGAGGAAAAGGCCATTAGCGTTCGTCGCCGCCGCAGTTGAGTTGCTCGACGAAGGAATACCCGCGGTGTTCACTCTGGTGGGACCGGACGAGGGTGAACTCGAAGGAGTCCAAACATCGATAGCGGTTGCGCAGCGGGCCAACAGAATTCGGTGGGAGGGCGCCGCACCACCGAGCGAGACTGTTCGCCGAATGCAACGGGCATCCATCTACGTCTTGCCGTCGGTTGACGAGCCATACCCGATGTCAGTTCTGGAGGCTCTGTCGGTCGGACTACCGGTTGTGATCACCAAGAGTTGCGGACTCGCGGAAATGGTGGAGCGGACCGGGTGCGGCATCGTGGTGGACGACAGCCAGCAGTCGTTAGTGGCCGCGTTGCGCAGCCTCATCGAAGATCAGGAACGCCGCATCTCGATGGGTGACAAGGCGAGATCGACTGCGGTGCGCGAGTTCAGCATGGACTCTGTGGCCCGGAAACTTGAGCAACTGTACGGGCGCGAGCCGGCGGTCAGGGCTCCTTGACGGTGTTCACATAGGCGAGGCACTGGCCATCGGAGCGGATGAGAAGGTGTGCACTGTCTACGCTGCCCGATCCGCGGAGAATACGTGCCACCGGCAGTCGGTACACGGTGTCGCCCAGATCAGTGTTGCGGAAGAAATAGATGTCACGACTGCTGGTCGACACATTTGTCTCCTCGGGATGGCTTCTCAATGTGAGGAGATCCGAAATACTTTGGTATGCAGCAAAATAGAGCAGGTTTGCGCCATTGGAGTCTACGAATGGGTTGATCTGGTACGTGTCCTCGGGGCCCGGCTGAGGGTGTCCGGTGTATCGACCGAACTCGGCACGGACTGCTGAGTATTCCTTGAAGAAGGGGCTGATATCTGAGGCAGCCTCAATGTCGTGGTAATCCCCCATTGGCTCGCTCTTCAGAAGGGCATTGCTGTCAGCTCTCGTACGCACTGAGAATGTTGTCAGAAGGCTCGCTGTACCGGATGATTTCGGGCCCTGGATGGCGATCGTACTCTGGACTGTGGAGCGACCGAACCGCATCATCTCGGCGCAGAAGCTGATTTCGTCGCCTTCACCAAAATCCCTGAGAGTTCCATCTAGGTCGATGCGGATACGGACAAAGGTTGCGTATAGCCGACGGCCTTGGGAATCGACCAGATCGCGCGAAGTGCTCTTCAGTGAACTACACAACGTGTCCCAGTGCAGATCGCCCAGTTCCTTGAGAAGCCAGTTCTCGGATAGGCATCCCAACGCCATCTGTGGCATGCCTACCTTGACAGTTCGGTTCACCGTAGTAGCCGTAGTACGTCGCCCGGGCTCTCGATCTCCAGCCAATCTTCGTCGGAGAGCCGGATTCCGTGACGTGTCTCCAGCGTCGCGCGCAACTCGACGAGATTCCAGCTGTCGACGCCAAGCTCATCGAACGGCAAGTTGGTGTCCGATCGCGGTGGAAGGTTCAGGGCCGCAAGTAGCTCATCTGCATTCATTTCGTGTCTGCTGTCCGTAGTCCGTTGGGTTTTTTGTCGAAGCTGTCCGCCGGCCGAAGGCGTGGCTTGCGTTTCTGTATGGCGCGAGCTGGGAATCCCGCGACGACTGTGGCTGGTGGGACGTCGGACTGAACGACAGAACAGGCGCCGACTACCGCGCCTCTTCCGATACGTACGCCAGGTCCGACGAAGGCACGGGCGGCGATCCAGCACTCGGGTTCTATGGTGACGGGCGACGCAACGACGGGGAACGACACATCACGAGGGTCGTGAGTGCCAGCGCATAGATATGCCTCTTGGGAGACAACGACCTGATCACCCAAGGTGACCTGGTCAATGGTGTAGATGACGGCATTGTCGCCGATCCAACAGTGGTCTCCCACAATGAGTTTCCATGGATAGGTGACGCGGACGCCCGGGCGGATCAGGACACCCTTCCCGATCGTTGCGCCGAACAGGCGAAGCACGCCACGCCGCCACGCATACAAGAATTGTGGCGTGGGACGTACGAGTAACGCATCGACTATCCACCATAACTGGACGAACCAGGCTGGACGTCCTCGTTGACTGTCTGGCGACTTGAACAGGGTCAGATCCTGAAACTTGTTCTCAGTCAATGCGCCTCCTTTCGTGGACTGATCGATTGTTGCAGGGGGGCCTTGACCCCGGATGGTGGACACGGGATTTGGATTAAGCAGCTTCTGGCAGCGTAACGAATGTGTGGGTGTTTTCGTAGCCGGCCGGGCTGGAATAGCGGCAGCGGGAGTGCCTCCGTTTCAGGTTGTAGCGGACCAGCCAGCGGAACACTTCACGGCGGCAGGTAGCAGCGTCGGGCCACTGGCTGCGGTCCTGCAGGATCTCGCGTTTGAGGGAGGCGTTGAACGATTCGGCGAGCGCGTTATCGGCACTTGACCCCACCCCACCCATCGACTGGACGACGCCCAGATCTGCGCAGAGTGTCGCGAAATCCTTTGAGGTGTACTGACTTCCGTGATCTGAGTGTCGTCTGCCATGAGGATGGGACCAGTGTGACCTGATTTTTGCCAGGGTGATGGGACCACCTGGATTGCCAGTTATGGGACCACCGGCGCGTCGCGTCGGTGGTCTTTTCATTTGTTCGTTCGATCGCCGTGACGGCTCAAGGTCACGGAGGTCGGCGGGCATGGCTTTTCGGGAGGTCAGTGTGAATGAGATCAGGGAAGTGCTGCGGGTGTGGCTGGGGGTGGTGGGACTGCCGGCGCCGGGGTACCGCAGCATTGCCGCGCATTGCGGCCTGGACCGCAAGACGGTGCGCCGCTACGTCGAGGCCGCCCAGGCGGCGGGTTTGCGTCGCGACGCCGACGTCAGCGCGGTCGATGATGCGTTGATCGGGATGGTTGCCGAGGCGGTGCGTCCGGTGCGCCCCGATGGCCACGGGGCGGCGTGGGAGCAGCTGGTGGGCTTCGAAGATCAGATCACCGCCTGGGTGGCCGGCACCGGTGAGCATCGGCCGTTGACGGTCACGAAGATCCACACCCTGTTGGCCCGGCAGGGGTGTGTGGTGCCGTATCGGACGTTGCACCGATTCGCCAGCCAGCGTTGCGGTTTCGGCCGCAAAGACCTCACGGTGCGGGTCGCTGATGGCGATCCCGGAGTGGAGTGCCAGGTCGACTTCGGCTACCTGGGGATGCTCACCGACGCTGCTGACGGGCGCCGCCGCAAGGTGCACGCGCTGATCTTCACCGCGGTGTACTCCCGGCACATGTTCGTGTGGTTGTCGTACTCGCAGACCCTGGCCGCGGTGATCGCCGGCTGCGAGGCGGCCTGGGAGTTCTTCGGCGGGGTGTTCGCCGTGCTGATCCCCGACAACCTCAAACCGGTGATCGCCGCCGCGGACGCGGTCAACCCGCAGTTCAGCCAGGGCTGGCTGGACTACGCCGGGCATAGCGGGTTTCTGACCGACCCCGCCAGGGTGGCCTCGCCGAAAGACAAGCCACGGGTGGAACGCGCCGTGCAGTACGTGCGGCGAAACTTCTGGGACGGAGAAACATTCACCAGTCTGCAGCAGGCGCAGGACGCCGCCACAGCGTGGTGTCGTGACACTGCGGGCACCCGCACCCACGGCACCACCTGCGCACGCCCGCTGGAGGTGTTCACCGACGAAGAGCAGCCCCGGCTGTTGGCGGTGCCGCAGGTCTATGACGTGCCGGTGTTCAAGACGGTCAAGGTCCACCGCGACTTCCACGCCGAGGTCGCCAAGGCCCTGTATTCGCTGCCCGAATGCTGGATCGGTCAGTACCTGGACGTGCGCGCCGACACCGAGCTGGTGAAGTTCTATCGCCGCGGCGTGCTGGTCAAGGTCCATCCCCGCCAACCGGCCGGTGGGCGCAGCACCGACCCCGCTGATCTGCCCGAACACAAGACCGGCTACGCGCTGCGCGATGTGACGACATTGATCGCCACCTGCGCCGCGCACGGCCCCAACGTCGGGATCTACGCCGAACGCATCCTCGATGACCGGCTGCCCTGGACGAAGATGCGTACCGTCTACCGGCTGCTGGGTCTGGTGCGCCGCTACGGCGCCGACCGGGTCGAACAGGCCTGTTCATTGTCGCTGGATCTCGATGTCGTCTCGGTGAACAAGATCGCCTCCATGCTCGAGCGTGCCACCGAGACCAGCTCCCCGGCCCTGCCGAAAGCGGTCGGTCACACCGCGACCCGCTTCGCCCGTGATCCTTCCGAATTCAACTCCACCCCAACATCATTGACCATCGTTTCCGAGGAGAACCGCTGACATGACTACCACCGCCCGTGGAGCTACCGACCCGATCGGCGCTGATCTGCTCCGACTGCTCAAAGCCCTCAAGCTCGGTGCACTGGCTGACACCCTGCCCGAACGCGCCGCCTTGGCCCGACAACACAAACTCAGCCACATCGGCTTCCTGGAAACACTGCTGGCTGACGAGGTCTCCCGACGCGAATCCCGCTCCGCGGCACTACGAGCGGCCAAAGCCGGACTCGATCCGAGCATGCGGTTTGATACCTGGACCGCCCACGGCGACCTGCGCTATGACCGCACCCTGCTCGGTGATCTCACCTCGCTACGGTTCCTCGATGCCGGCCAGTCCGCGATCGTCCTCGGGCCCGTCGGCGTTGGCAAGACGCATCTGGCAACAGCATTGGGAAACATGGCTATTCGACGCAGACACACCGTCGTGTTCGGCCGCGCCGACAAACTGTTCACCCGGCTGCGCGCCGCCCGCCTCGACCACACCGTCGACGCCGAGATCCGCCGCCTGGCCGCCGTCGACGTTCTGATCATCGACGACTTCGCGCTACGCCCCCTCGACGCCACCGAAACCAGCGACTTCTACGAAATCGTCGTCGAGCGCCACCGCGCCAAGACCACGATCATGACGTCGAACCGCGAGCCCGCCGAATGGCTGACCATGACCGCCGACACCCTGCTCGCCCAATCAGCCATCGACCGACTGACCTCCGCCGCGCACACCCTGGTCATCGAAGGACCGTCCTACCGCCAACGGACCCGCCCTCAGCTTGACCCAGACCCCGCCGACGAGCATCCTCAATAACGCGCCACGGTGGTCCCATCCCCCTGGCAATCAGGTGGTCCCATCACCCTGGCAAGCGACAATCTGAGTGGAATATCGCACCGGCCAGCGAGCCCCGTAACGCGTCAGCGGCTTTGAGGGCATCTTCGACCAGTTCAGTGCGCATGTGCTCAGCGATCGCCCACCCCGCGACCCGGCCGGAGAAGCAGTCGATCACTGTCGCGAGATACAGATTCGCCCCGGTGGCCAAGGGTAGGTAGGTGATGTCGCCGACGTACTTCACATTGGGTGCGGTCGCGGTGAAGTCCCGCCCGAGCAGGTCCGGGACCTTCTGATTCGCCGGATCCGGGGTGGTCGTTTTCACGCGTCGTCGCCGGCGGTAGCCGGCGATCCCGGCACCCTCATCACCCGGGCCACCCGCTTGTGGTTGACCCGCTCACCGTCGGGTGCACCGTCGTTGAGTTCGGCGGTGATCCGCGGTGCCCCGTAGGTGTTGTCTTCGTCGTGCACGGTGCGGATACGTGCGGCCAGCTCCTGGTCAGCGGCGATGCGGGCGGCTCGGCCGTCGGCAGCGGCCAACCAGGCGTAGAACGAGGAACGCGCGATCTCGACGACTGCGCATAGCCACTTCACCGGGTAGGTGTGCAGGTGGTCGGCGACGAACTGGAAGCGGCTCACCAGTTCGTCTCCCCGGCGAAATATTTGGCCGCCGACCGCAGGATGTCACGCTCGGTGGCCAACCGGGCCTCGGTGGCGCGTAACGCCCTGTTCTCGGCGCGTAGCCGGGCCAGCTCCTGGTCCGGGGTCTGCTCGCCCGGTGCCGGCTCACCGGCAGAACTCGGGCTACGGTGCCGGATCGGCACCCCAGCGGCCTTGCACCAGGCCGACAGCGTCACCCCACTGATGCCGAGCTCGTCAGCGATCGCGGTGATCGTCGCGCCCTCAGTGTCTCGGTACAGCGCCACCGCATCCCGCTTGAACTCGTCCGGGTAATTCTTCCTTGCCATCGGTGTCGATCATCTCGCTTCCCCCGCCAATCTTGCGGGATTCAGCGTGTCCAACACTTGGGGTCAGGACCCGGGTGAGCCACTCAGTGAGTCGAAATGGAAGATCGTTCTCCTGCTTGATCATCTGGGCGACGACGAGACTCGGCACGACGCTCACATCGAGTGGTTCGCGTGAATGCCGACGCGGCGAATGCCGCACTGCAGCATCAGTTGTGGTCGGAAACAACAAGTTCCGGAAGGGGGCCCAAAATGCTATTGGCGCGTAATAGCGGACCGAAACGATTACTGATGCCGTTATCGCGCAGCGGTTCAATTGTGGACAATATCGAGGCTCCGGAGTTACCGCCCTGAGTGATGGGGCCGTACGAACCTCCGACGATGTTCGACGTCGTAGATCGGATAAGGGGAATGCGGGCGTTGTCACCAATGCCGTTCGAATAGACGTCAGTGATGGTATGGCCGGTGATCCAGCGCGCAGATGCCTGCTCGAGGAGGGGCCAGCGGCCACCGTTCCAGTCACCAGACGACTCGTCCGCGTAGACGATGTGGTGATCATGGGAGTCGAGGTTTTCATTGCCGAACTTGCAGCGGCTCAAGACCATTCCGCCGCCGGCGTTCACATCAGTCTGCGCGGGTACGAACCAAACGTCTGTGCGAGGGAATCCTTCGGGAGGGCCGAATCGGAGGAAGTCGTTGTTGGTGATGTAGGTGTTGTTGCCGCCCTCGCAAAGTTTGATGTGCACCCGGTTCGAGAGAAATGAGTTATCGGCGATGGACGTTCCATCGGTGAGTCCGGAAAGCGCGATTCCCATCGATGTGCCGAAGTTGGCCGCCCGAAAGATGTTGCGGTTGATCTTCCAGTACGGATTATCGACGCTGTTCGTCGAGATACTGCAACCGCTGTAGCCGATGAAGGCGCAATCTGAGACCACATGAAAATCGTTGACGTTCGAATCGCGGTACCTATTGCGCACATGGCCGATTCCGCCGTTAAAGCGGATACCAGTCAGGTTGAGACGTAACCAGCGCTGGTTCGAGTCGATGAAATGGGTATCCGGTGACAACGTGACGGTCGTCGAACCTTGCCCGGCACCAACAATGACCGGCGAGTGGTGATCGATGCCCGGTCCACTGTAAAGATATGCGCCGGGTGGTAGATACACGGGCTTGCCCGTGGCAACTGCCGCGCGGATCGCCGGTCCCGAATCTCTTTTCGCTTGGGGATCGGCTCCACCTTCGAATTGCCTGTCCGTGACAACCGCGAATCCGGCCACGGGTTGGCCGCCGATTGAGATCTGCCCACTCGTGGCATCAAGTGTGGGTGGCGGTTCAGAAGGGGGGCGGGGTTTGGTGCAACTCGCAATCGCACTTCCGAAGGCCGCGGCTATACCCGACGTGAAGACCATCCGCCTGGACAACCCTGATCGGCCAGGCTGGTCGTTGAGCGAGTCGTCGCGGCGCACTGCACCAGGCTAGCTCGGATTATTGAGAAAGTCCGAATGACACGGATTTGTTTAAGCCCCGTATTGAGCCAGATGGCAGCGGCCGCAGCCATTAACGCGCTTCGAACTAGGCTCGCGGCTTTTTCCTAATGTATGCAAAAAGAATCGGCTGGAAGGTTTCCGGCAGATGTTTGTCGAGCCACTTCACGCCTCGATAGAGAAATGGATTGCCAAAATGATATGCGGGTTCTGACGAGCCGTACGCAACGAAAACATCGGCGGAGTCGCCAAATGTCTGTTGCAGCGTCGACCTTCTGTTCAGCTTGTAGCGGGTCGGGAACACGTCTTGAGGCTTGCGCCCAGGCTGAACAGCTGCCAACGTTCGAGTGTGTAGCTTATTCGGTACCGATCTGGCGGAAAGCGCGAGATATCCAAACTTGTTCGGTGTAATCGCGGCGATGAGGCCCCCGGGCTTCAGGATTCGAATCAATTCATGAGCCGTAAATAGCGGATCGTCAATATGCTCGAATACCCAGCGGGCGACGATCAAGTCGAACTGCGAATCCGAATAAGGAAGCGGAGCGCCAACCTGTATCACTTTGGCTGCATCAAGGAATGGGTGCTCAAGCACTGCATCGTCGATGTCGCAGCCATCCAGACGGGCACATCTTCCCTGAAGGTTTGACAGGTTGCGACGGAAGGCAACCTCATCGTCTAGCAATGGTTCGCCGCGGCCAGATCCGAAATCGAGGACAATGTCAGTCGGTTTGAGGACAGAAGCGATTTGGGCGTAAAACGTCACCATGCCGTCGGCATGGCTGAATCCGCTCACATTAGACTCGGGATAAAAGCGATGCAATAAGTCGCGGCTGTTCAAGATGGCATCGTCCTCGCGGATTCTCTTAAGTGCATGAGCGTACATGCCATCGCGCCTAGGGAGTGCCCTCGCACCCTTCTGGGCGCTTGTCGCCTTTGAACAAGTCTGGTTGCTGGTCCCGTAATTTCAAGCATAGCTCTGGGTGGGCTCGTAGCTCTTGCACGATTGCATTGTGTTTTTTTATCGCGCTGCCGGTTGGCGTTCCTGCTGAACGGCCCGGGCTAGTTGCTGTCGCGACTTGTTCGTTGCAATCCAAAGCTAAAAATACCTTTGCCGCCTTCAGATCTCTTCGCCACGACGTCACGATGCATTTATCAAGTGCTACCACGTCGCCGACGACGGTCGAGAAAACGGGGTGCATTTTCCACTTAGTGATTTGGGCCGACGCATCGGCCCAGTTCATCCCGACGAGGGGATCTCCTGCCGAGGCGATACCGCCGCCAATGAGCGACGCCCCGGCAGTTGTCATGAGAACAGCGATCGCCGCGGCGCGGCGGTGAGAAGAAGCTTTCACGACGGCGCACCTCCGAATATGTGGTTACGGCCGCTGGGTGAGATCGCCCGGTTTGAGGCCGATTGCCGGGCCACGCGGGGCATTGGCATGGGCCGATGCTACGTCGCCAGACTGGCGGGCGAAGGCGGTTCGCCGAAATTTTTATCGATGGCGTCAATACTCATTTGGAGGAAGCGGCGGCGTCTATTGAGCCCGTTTCCGTGAGCGGCGATCGCCTAGAGAAAGCGTCCCAGCTTGCGATGAAAGAGCCCGGCATCCTCGGGCAGCTTCTTGACCTTGCGGGCAGGTGTCCCCGCATAGAGGGTCAATTCATCTTCCAGCGGCCTGGGCACAGTCGTGCCAGCGGCCACAATGCAGCGCGGTGGGACGGAGCTCCCTGCAAGCAATGTGCAGCTGGCGGCAACGATGGAGTGGTGGCCGATTCGGACCGGCGCCGTCAGCTGGCGACAGGTTATGTAGTCCGGCCCATGTGTGACTACGAGGCTCCGCAGCCCGCCCAGGATTGCGTACGGCTCGATCACAACCTCGTCAGAGCAGTACAAGATGTGCCGCGTTGTGATCGCGGCCTCGTCGCCTAGGTCTAGTCCCGGTCGCCGTTGAGGCGAGGCGGGAAAGAAGCCGGCCGACCGGGGTGGCGAGGTAATCCAGTTCAGCGGCCCGATCGTCGCTCGCACTCCCAGGAGCACGTGGTCGCATCCTTTGATCATGTTCAGGTGCGATATCTCGACGCCCTCCGCTGCGCTCAGGTGGTCGACGTTGATCACGGACAGTCCGAAGCGTGCAGTGGGGTGAATGTCCCAGCCGAATACCTGTCGGTAGATGAAGTGCTTTACCCGCTGGGGTGCGACGGCAGCGGCTACCGCGAACATCATGCGTAGTCGCGGTGACTTGATCGCCATCTGATTCCTTCGGCTTCTGTCCGAGCAACATGTGCTGGTGAAATCTGAACTGACTCACGGGCCGTGCCCGGTTTTATCATTCAGGAACTCGGCTCAGAAAGAGGTCGATTTGTGCAGTCATGTGTGCTTGCCGGGTCTTTACGGCGCAAGTGCTTCAGTCGCAGGCCCTAGTGACAGATTGCATGGCGCTCCTGCTCTGCTCGTGGCGGTGTGGGCGCGCCGTTCGGTGTTGGCCAAGGGAATTGACTGCGGGCGCAGCGGCTGTCGACCGTAGGGACGACTGTTCCTCGTCAAGCGGTAGAGCTAACGGCAGTTAGGTACACGAACGTCGGGAACGACATGGTCGATAAGTGGCTGAATTGGAACCCGTGCGGCGCCGGGGGATGTCGGCTCGGTTAGGTGAAAGGTGAGGACCCCAGACTGCTTGGGAGGGATGACTACTTGAAGTTCGAACACTGGATGCCCGCGCTCGACGCCTGCGAAGACCGGCGCCAATTGGCCGTTCGCGAATGCGGTCTCCAACTTGGAACCTTTTGTCGCTATCAGTTTGATAGAAGTCAGCATTGAGCCCCTTGGCATCGTCAGCTTGACGTTAGAGCTCAGACCTCCAACGCCTGCAACGTAATCCGGTAATTCCGTGTCGGGGGCGTCATTTGTCAATTTGAGTGTTACGGTGGAGTTTCGCGTGGGCCCTCCGCATTGATCGGCCGTGTAGGTGATCTCTCTCTTCAGGTAGTAGTCCATCTTGTTGCCGGCCAGGTTGTTGGCAACGAACTCAGCGTAGGGTGCTGCGTCATCGGGAATCTGGTGTGCCAGGGGCGTCTGCTCTAGGAGTGCCTGAGAGATCTCGGAGGAACTCCAGACTGCGATCCGCCGTTCGCCCACCGCTTTTCCGAGAGCGGCGAGCAGCTGGTGTGGCGATTGTATGGAAGAAGTCATCTTCTTCACGATTTCGGCGGCGATGTCCTGCAGGTACTGCTTGCGCGCGCTCTGGTCCAAAGGAAAGCGGCTGTAGGCGGTCGACTCCGTCAACTGGACCACGTTGTCTTTCGTTATTTCTTCGCCGTCAGGCATCGTGACGTGGCCGATGGCGCCGAGGATGTAACTCAATGCGACGGGGTCAATCGCGATTGCGCCGTCAACGTTCGATCCCGACTTCTGTGCCCACATCGACCGCCAAATCTGCGCCGCGTATGGAAAGTGCGAGCTCATATTGCTATTGCGGATGTCAGTGCCGGCATTGGCCCACGCATATTCGGCCGAGTACTCGGGCCCTAGGTCGACTGGCTGGAATAGGCCGGAAAGATCGTTGTCAGGGCCGAGTGTGCTGACGCTTGGTGCGCCGTCGTCGAAGTGCAAGATGCCAAAACCGCCTGTAATGCCGCCCGTGCCACGGGCCTCAGCGTTCGTCTGGAATCCCATGAAATAGGTGGTAGGACCATCTGCGCCCATCATCGCCGGTGCTATACGTGCAGCGAGCGCGGCGGTATCCAGAATCCTCGCAACCGTGGAGATTTGACTTTGTAGTTTGTCTCGGGCGTCGGCGACTTCGGAGAGATATGCGGGCTTGGTGACTGCCTTTGCCTCCGCGTCAAATCGTTTGGCTTCCAACGATAATCTGGCAAGCGTGGGCTCTTCGTTCCGCAGCGTGTGTACGTCCAGACGACTGCCTGCAAATAGCTTGTCCGGTGCCAGGGCCAGCCCGATGTGTGAGGCGGGTGTCAACACGTCATTGGCAAATCCGAGGATGACTTTCGACATCTGCTGGCCGGTTTCGAAAGGGCTGCCCAACCACGGCAGTTTGGCGGCCAACGCCCACGGAATGGACTCTGTGGCATCGCTGGCTTTCCGGGCGTGAGCCTGTACGGCGTTGGCATGCTGCACAGCTGCGTCGGCATGCCCCTTCGACAGGGCGTCTTTAGCCTGCATTGCTTCCGACCGCGCTTGCTGCAAATTCTGTTTTGCCGAGAAGGCTTCCACTGCCAACCAGCTCACGAGGCCCAACAACAAGCCGAGTGTCAACACCGTCAAGACGACCGAGCGGCGATGTCGCTGCAACCATTTCCTGTGGTTGGGGGTTTCCGGGGCGTCAGCCACCGCGGAGTCAGCGTTGTCCGGCACTCATTGGCACTTTCCTCAGCGGGGCGCAGGCGAACAGTCGCAGGAGGTATTTAGGGTGAATCACCGTTATCTGGCGTCCCCGCTGCGTCTAGCAGCCTCGTGTCAGGGAAAGAGTGACCGTGCCGTAGGGCCCGACTTTCAATCCCGCGCCGAGGAAGCACGCCGAGAAATTGATGTTCTGCGTCAGCCGCTTCCACGGATCCTGCAGGAAACCGGGGATGATCGACAGGGGCGTGAATGTCCCCACCAGGATGGGCGCCCCCGGGTTGGGGTTCGATCCCGGTCCGATCCACCACCACGGATCGTTCTGCCACCAGGTGTTGAGGTCCTGTGGCGCGAAGACCAGCGGCGCCTGTGCGATGTTGTCCAGGATGTGTGTCACTGGCGCGAGCGGCGCCGGCGCGGAGATATCCGCTTGCGCTACCGGAGTCAGGACGGCGGCCCCAGCGACCGCGCAAGCGGCAGCGCCGACCTGCAGCTTGGTCTTGGTGTTCGAAACATGCATCGCGAGAACAGACATGGTCCGAGCCTTCCGCCGATGAGATCGATCCTCATAGGAGTGTGACAGAATTGGCGGTGCACGTCAATAACTTATTGACGCGGGTGTGGACAATTTCTGACCAGGTCTGGCGGGGCTAACGGCGCGGCCGGAGGGCGTGCACGCGGCCGGGTCAGACCGCGTGCACACCCGTCACAGTTGTCACTCCTGTGCGGCAGGCGCCTCGGGCTCGGCCTCGCCGACGGCCTCGGCAGGCGCCGCAACCTCCGCGGTCGAATCCGCCTCAGCCGACGCCTCAACCGCCACCTCCGGCGCATCCGACGGCGGCAGCTGCGACGCCAGGTGCCCGGCGAGTTCGCCGAGGGTCGGGTAGTCGAAGATCGCCGTCGGACTGATGTCGAACTTGCCGCCGAACTGACCGAACAACCGGTTGCGGAGCTCGACTGCCATCAGTGAGTCGGTGCCCAGATCGAGGAACCGGCTCGTGGCCGCGGGCGGCTGCGCCAGGCGCAGGAAGCCCTGCACCTCCTTCTGCAGGAACTCGGTGATGAACCCGGCGCGCTGGGCGTCGGGAATCTCCTGCAGCTGGCGGAGCAGCTCGCTGTCGCCGGTCGCTGCCGCGTCGCTGGTCGGCAACACCTGGTCGAGCAGCGGCGGACGGATGCCGCCGAGCATCTTGGCGGCCCGCTGCCAGTTGGCCTTGAGGACCGTCGCCTGCGCGGCGCCGTGCCGGATCACCTCGCCGAGGGCGGCCAGGGCCGCCGACGGCTCGAGCGGCATCATGCCCTGCGCGCTGAGGTTCGCGGTGGCGGCCTGCGAGCTGGCCATGCCGCCCCGGCCCCACGGACCGAAGTTCACGGCCGTCGCCGGCAGACCCAGCGCCCGGCGGTGCGCGACGAGGCCGTCGAGCAGCGCGTTGGCGGTGGCGTAGTTGCCCTGCGCCGGTGAACCGAGCACTGCCGACGCCGACGAGTAGACGATGAAGAAGTCCAGATCGTCGTCCTGCGTCAACTTGTGCAGGTGCAGCGCGCCATAGGCCTTGGGGCCCAGTGTCTTCCGGAAGCGCTCCAGATCCTGCTGGGGGAGCAGCGCATCGTCGAGCACACCCGCCAGGTGCGCCACACCGGCCAGCGGCGGCAGTTCCGTGCGGATCCGGTCGAGCAACGCCGCAACCGAGGCCTCGTCACCGACGTCGCCGGAGAAGACATGCACCCGGCAGTGGAAGCGCTCCATCATGGCGTCGATGGCGCGCTGCGCGTCGGCATCCGGCTCGCGCCGGCTGGTCAGCACGATGTCGCCGGCACCCAGCTGGGCCAGGTACGCCGCGGTGTGCAGACCCAGCGCTCCGAGGCCACCGGTGACCAGGTAGGTCCGATCCCCGTGCGGCTGCAGCGGTTTCGGCATCTGCACCACGATCTTGCCGATGTGCCGGGCCTGCTGCATGCGGCGGAACGCGGTCTTGGCCTCGGTCAGCGGGTAGACCTCGGCAGGCACCGGAGTCCACTCACCCTTGGCCAGTCCGTCGGCGACCTCTTCCATGAGCCGCTGGATGTGCGCCGGATCGGTCATCATCGTGACGTCGAGCGCGACGATCTCGTAGTTGATGTCCGGCCGGACCTCAGCCATGCGCTCGGGGGTCCAGATGTCGCGCTTGGCGATCTCGGCGAACCGGCCGCCCTGGGCGGTCGCGCGCACCGTGGCCTCGACGAAGCCCTCGTTGGTGAGGCTGTTGAGCACCACGTCGACGCCCTCGCCGTTGGTGTCGGCGAGAATCTGATCCGCGAAATCGGTTGTGCGCGAGTCGTAGACGTGCTCCACACCCATCTTGCGTAGCGTCGCGCGCTTGTAGGTGCTGGCGGTGGCGAAGACGATCGCGCCCTTCTGGCGCGCCATCTGCACCGCGGCCAACCCGACACCACCACTGGCGGCGTGGATCAGCACGCGGTCGCCCGGCTTGAGCTGCGCCCAGTCGAACGCCAGCCGGACCGTCAGCGCGGCGGCGGGCAGCGTCGCCGCGTCGACCGGGTTGATGCCCTCGGGGACGACGGCGAGCAGCTGCTCCGGCACGTTGAGCCGGCTGGAGAAGGCGCCCTGCATGGAGCCGAACACCCGCTGCCCGACCTCGAATCGGGTGACCTCCGAACCCAATTCGGTGATGACACCGCACAGGTCGCCACCGATGGGCCCCGGATCGCCCGGGTACAGGCCCAGTACGTTGAGCACGTCGCGGAAGTTGAGGCCGGCGGCCTCGATCCGGACCTGCACCTCGTGCGGCTCCGGCGGCGTCACGTCTTTCTCGGTCAGCCGCAGGTTGTCGATCGCGCCACGCTCGGTGGGAGCCAGCACGTAGTCGTCCGAACGCGGCATCGGCAGGTGGCCGCTGCGCGCCCAGTGCATGAGCCGTGGCACGAGGAACTTGCCTTGCCGCAGTGCGAATTCGGACTCGGTGACGGGAGTGCCCAGGATGCCGGTCAGCCAGTTGGTGGCGTTGTCGTCGGCGCCGTCGAGGTCGACGAGCTTGAGCCGCAGGGTCGGCTGCTCGTTGATGACGGTGCGCCCCAGGCCCCACAGTGCGGCCTGCACGGGGTCGACGGGCTCGCCGGGCTCGGTGGCCACAGCGCGCTCGGTGACGATCCACAGGCCGCCGGTGAGGTTCAGCTTCTCCTCGGCGAGTGCGGTCTGCATGCCCGCCAGCACGGTGCCGACCTCGGTCTCGAGGCGGGCCGCGACGTCGGCGTCCTCGTAGCCCGAAGCGCGCCAGACGATTCCGGCGACGGGCGCGCCCGCCTCGGCTGCCGTGGTGATCGCCTGCTGCCAGGCGGCGGCGTCCAGGGTCTGGTCGAGCTTGACGGCGCCGGGGAGACCGGCGGCCAACTCGTCGAATCCCGCGACCAGCCAGGTGCCGGTGGTCTTGGTTTCGGCCTCGTCGGCAGCGGCTGGTGCCGCACCTTCTTGCCAGCCCAGCGTGTACAGCAGGCGGGTGGTGTCGCCACCGAGCCCGCGCATCAGCGCCTCACGCGGTGCCCGCTTCACGGTGAACTCGGTGATGCCACCGAGGCGCTTGCCGTCGCGATCGAGGAAGTCGATGTCGAAGACCTGCGTCTCGTTGGTCAACTCACTGGTGTGCCAGCGTGCCCGCGCGTAGAAGCGCCGCGGCATCTTCTCGCGCAGCTCGACCTGGCCGTACCGCAGCGGCAGGAACAGGTCGTGCATGCCGTGCTCGGCGGCCAGCAGCGCCGGGAAGGCCGGGAAGGCCACACCGGTGCAGAGGTCCAGCAGGACGGGATGGATGGGCTCGGTGCTGAGGTGCTCGGCGAGCTCGTCACCGACCGACACGTCACCGATGGCCATGCCGTCACGCACCCACAGCGACTTGAGCGACGTGGACCACGTTGGGCCCCAGGCCAATTCCATGTCGTTGAAGGTCTCGAACAGCTGCTGCGGACGCAGCCGCTCCATGCGCTCGACGACGTCCTCCATCGAACCCGGGATGTTGTCGGACGCGTCGGCCTCGTCGGCGCCGGCCAGCAGGGTGCCGTCGGCGTTGAGCGACCACTCGGCTTCCCGCACGCCGTTCGGGCGGCTGTGGACCTGGAACTTCCAGCCTTCGCCGCCCTCGAGGGTGCGGATGGTCAGCTGGGTCTCACGAGACGCCTTGTCGGGCAGGATGATCGGCTCGTAGAAGAAGACTTCCTTCACCCGCGCCGGTGCGCCGACCGACGCCAGGGCCATGGCCGCGTACGTCGCGCCCGGCACCACGACGGTGCCGTAGATGACGTGATGCGACAGCCACGGCTGCGTCTTGACCGACAACACATTGCTGTAGATCGTGTCGCCGGTGGCCAGATCCTTGGCACTGCCCAGGATTCCGGACGTGGCCGCCGCCCCGCCGGAGCTCATGCCCACGACATTCGCGGTCTTGGGCCAGAAGCGGCGCCGCTGGAACGGGTACGTCGGCAGCTCCACGCGGTTTCCGCGGTTCTTCACCGCGAAGTCCGGCCGGTGCCCGCAGATGTACGTCGTGGCAAGCGCTTCGGTGATCTGCCGCTGCGCGTTGGCGCCCTTGCGCAGGGACACGATGGCCCGCGGGGTCTCGGCGCCCTCGGGCCAGCACTGCAGCGCGGCCGCAGTCAGGATCGGCTGCGGACCGATCTCCATCAGCACCGAGCACCCCAGCGCCGCCACGGTCTTGACGCTCTCGGTGAACTGCACGGGCTGACGGGAATGCCGCCGCCAGTACAGCGCGTCGATCGGCGTCTCGGCGTTGAGGACCGCGCCGGTGCGGTTGCAGATCAGCGGCAACGTGGGCGTCGCGAACTGGAACTGCGTTGCGAAGGACTCGAATTCGTCGAGCACCGGATCCAGCAGCTCGGAGTGGAACGCGTGGCTGGTCTCGAGCCAGGTGCAGCGCGTGGCGTCCTCGCTGCAGGCGGTGACGATCTGCTCCAGATCCTCGGCCGGGCCCGACAGCACGGTGTTGCGGCCGTTGTACGCACCGACCGACACTCGCGGGTACGCCTCGGCGGCGCGTTCCACGTATTCGGGATCGGCGAACACCGCCACCATGCGACCACCGGCCGGCAGGCTGGCGAACAGCCGGCCGCGCTCGGCGATCAGCCGGGCGCCGTCCTCGAGGCTGAACACGCCGGCCACACAGGCCGCCGCGTACTGACCGACGCTGTGGCCCAGCACCGCGTCGGGCTCGATGCCCCACGACTGCCACAACCGGGCCAGGCCCATCTCGACGGCGAAGATCGCGGGCTGCGCGAACGCGGTGTTGCGCAGCGTCTCTGCCGCTTCCCGATCGTTGCCGAACATGACCTCCAGCAGCGGGCGCGGCAGGATCGGATCGACCGCCTGCGCGCACCGGCGCACCACGTCGGCGAAAACGGGTTCGGTGTCGAACAATTCGCGCGCCATGCCCGGGTACTGGCTGCCCTGGCCGGGGAAGAACCACGCCGTGGTCGGCGGTTCGGTGCATTCGCCCTTGAGCACGCCCGGCCGCAGCTTGTTCGCCACCAGGTCTTCCAGCAGGTTCTTGGCGTCGTGGACGGTGTTCGCGACCACCGCGGCGCGGTGCTCGAAGTGCGAACGTCCCGAACCGGCGGTGAAGCAGACGTCGGCGATCGAGGCGTCGGGGTGCGCTTCGAGCCAGTCGCGGTACCGCTGGGCGAGCGCCGTCAGGCCTTGGGCCGAGCGCGCCGACAGCGGCAGGACGCTGATCGGTTCGGCGGCAGGGGTTTCCGGTGTGGTCTCATCCGTGACGTCGTCATCGGCGGTGATCACCGGTGCCTCTTCCAGCAGCACGTGCGCGTTGGTGCCGGTGAAGCCGAAGGAGCTCACACCGGCGCGACGCGGACGGCCGTCGGTGTGCCACGGGGTGGGCTTGTCGACCACCTGGACGGGCAGCGAGTCCCACGGGATGTGCGGCGACGGCTTGTTGAAATGCAGGGTCTGCGGGAGCATTTCGTGCTCGAGCGACAACACGACCTTGACCAGACCGGCGACGCCGGCCGCGGATTCGAGGTGCCCGATGTTGGTCTTGGCGGTGCCCATGAGCAGCGGCCGGTTGGCATCACGGCCGGCGCCGTACGCGGCGGCCGCGGCCTGGACCTCGATCGGGTCGCCGAGCGGGGTGCCGGTGCCGTGGGCTTCGAGGTAGTCGACGTCGCCGCCGCTGAGACCGGCCCGGGCCAGCGCGGTGTTGATGAGTCGTTGCTGCGCACCACCATTGGGGACGGTGAGGCCGCTGGACGCACCGTCCTGGTTGACGGCGGTGCTGCGGATGACCGCGGCGATGCGGTCGCCGTCGCGCTGCGCGTCGCTGAGCCGCTTGAGCACCAGGACACCGCAGCCTTCACCGCGGACGTAGCCGTCGGCGGCGGCGTCGAACGTCTTGCAGCGGCCGTCGGGCGCCAGCATCCGCGCACGGGACGCCGCGACGATGGACGCCGGGCTCAGCAGCACGTTGACGCCACCGGCCAGAGCCATGTCGCAGTCACCGGCGTGCAGGGCCTGTACGGCCTGGTGAACCGCGACCAGCGACGAGCTGCAGGCGGTGTCGACCGCCATGGCCGGACCTTCCAGGCCCAGCGTGAACGACACGCGACCGGCGATGGCGTTGAGCGCGTTACCGGTGATGAAGTGCGGTTCGAGATTCTCGACCGAGCCGCCCGACAGCAGGTGCGAGTACTCGTTGGCGCCGACGCCGATGAACACGCCGGTTCGGCTGCCGCGCAACGCCGCCGGCGCGTAGCCGGCTCGCTCGAGGCCTTCCCAGGCGATCTCGAGCATCAGCCGCTGCTGCGGGTCGATCCACACGGCCTCGCGCGGCGAGATGCCGAAGAACTCCGGATCGAAGGTGTCGACGCTGTCGAGGTAGCCACCGGAGCGGGTGTAAATCTTTCCCGGCGTCATGGCGTCGGGGTCGTAGAACTCGTCGACGTCGAAGCGGTCCTCGGGGATCTCGCTGATGGCGTCGACACCCTGAGAAAGCACCTGCCAGAACGCATCCGGATCGGGCGAACCCGGGAAACGGCACGCCACCGAGACGATGGCGATGGGCTCGTCGGCAGCGGCGAGCGACTTGAGCTCGGTGACGGCCTTGGTCCCGGCTTTCTCGCTGAGGTTGAGGATGTCACTGAGCAGGTAGTCCGCGACGTCAGTGAGGCGCGGGTGGTCCATGGCGAGGGTCGCCGGAAGTTCCTTGCCGACACCCTGTTCCAGGCGGCGACGCAGTTCGACGGCCATCAGCGAGTCCATGCCGAGGTCGAAGAACCCGGTCTCCTCGCGGATCTCGGAGGCCTCGATGCGCGTCACCTCGGCGACGGCGTCCCGCAGGTACTCCAGGACCAGCTTCTTGCGCTGCTGCACCGGCGCGGCGATGAGCTGCTCGACCAGTCGGGTGTTGCCGGACGCGCCGACGGCGCCGGCGGTCGCGGATTCGGGCACCTCGCGCGCGACCTCGGCGAGCAGGGCCCGGGACCCGGCCTGCGAGTAGATCGGCAGGAACTTGGCCCAATCCATGCGTGCCACAACGGCTTCCGCGGGGTTGCCACCGGCCACCATGACGTCGGCCATGCCGGTGAGGGCGTCGGCGGGGGACAGGGTGCGGACGCCGCGGCGCTCCAACTGGGCGCGGGCATCGGGGTCGGCCATACCGGCGGCGTGGCCGTTCCCGCCCGCCCCCCAAGGGCCGAAGTTGACGCTCATGCCGGGCACGCCCTGCTCACGCAGGCGCCAGGTCAGGCCGTCGAGGAACGCGTTGGCGGCGCTGTAGGCGGTCTGGCCGTAGCTGCCCCACACCGCCGAGATCGACGACGTGGACAGGAAGAAGTCCAGCTTCAGGTCGGTGACGGCTTCACTCAGGTACCAAGCGCCCCAGACCTTCCCGGAGAAGACGCGCTCCAGCTCGGCGTCTTCCAGGGTGGCCAGCGGCGTGGTGCTGTTCTCGCCGGCGGCGTGCACGACACCGGCCAGCGGCGGCAGTTCGGCGCGCAGGGTCGACATCAGGCGGGCGACGTCGTGCGGATTGGCGACATCGGCGGTGACGACACGCGTCTGGCAGCCGTACTGCTCGCGCAGTGCGTCAATGCGCTGCTGCGCTGCCTCACTCGGCGCGCGCCGGCTGGTCAGTACCAGATTCCGGGCGCCGTGCGCGGCCAGGTGACCCGCGATCTCCAGGCCGAGCGAACCCAGGCCACCGGTCACCAGATACGTTGCGTCAGTGCGCAATTCCAGCTGAGTCGGGTTCGGCTGCCCGGTACGGCGGACCAGGCGCGGCACGTGCACCCCCTCGGCGCGCAGCGCGATCTGGTCTTCGCCGCGCGGCGCCGCGATCACCTGGGTGAGCAACCGCGACCATTCCTCGGTGCTGCCCTCGGCCAGGTCGGCCAGACCGCCCCACACCTGGGGGTATTCCAGCGCTGCCGAACGGCCGAAGCCCCACAGACCCGTCTGCTCGGGTGCGACGGTGTCGGTGTCGGTAACGCGTTGTGCACCACGGGTGATCACCCAGATGGGCGCCCGCAGCTCGGCGGCGGCCGCCGCGCGGAACAGGCGCTGCGTGCCGCTGAGGACATGGTGCTGCACCCGCAGCACGGCCTGCATGGAAGCCCGGTCGGCATCGAGCCCGGCGACGTGCAGGATGCGCAGCGTCGGCTCCTCCTCGACAGCCGCGCGCAGGTCGGCCTCCAGCTGCTGCTCGTCGGCGTCGGAGCTCAGCAACCCGAGAACGCGGTGCCGGTGGCCGGCCCGGGTCAGGGCCTCGGTCAGCGGCGCGAGCACGGCCGCGTCGTCGCTGATGACGACCCACGCGGAGCCCTCGCCGACCTCCGCGGGCGCTCCGGCCGCGATCTTGTCCCAGCGGATTTCGTACCGGGCGTCCGAGACGGATTGCGCGGTGCGCTGCCGGTTGTGCTGGGCCGCAAGCTTGTTCAGCACTGCGGTCGTCGATTCATCGGTGCCGCCCAGCAAGGTGGCGAGCTCATCGATGCGGCCGTCTTCGAGCAGGCGGACGGCCTCGGTGGTCGCCCCGCCCATGTGCGCCGTGGCGGACGGTGCGACGCGCTCGTCGCGGAACCAGTACGCCTTGCGCTGGAAGGGGTAGGTCGGCAGATCGACATTGTGGGCCGAGCCGGGCCGGACGGCGGCGAAGTCGGGCAGGTGGCCGGCGGTGTAGGTGGTGGCCAGCGCCTCGGTGATCTGCCGGTGGTCGGCGCCCTTGCGGCGCAACGACGCAATGGCGCGCGGTGCGCTCGTCGGGTCGGGCCAGGCGCGCAGGGCCGCGGCGGTCAGGATCGGCTGCGGGCCGACTTCGAGCAGTACCGCGCAACCGAGCTTGGCGAGCGTCTCGACGCCCTTGGAGAACTCGACGGGCTGACGTGCGTGCCGGCGCCAGTACTGGCCGTCGAGCTTGGCGGTGCGCCCCAGGGTGTCACCGGTGCGGTTGCACACCAGGATGCGCTGCGGCGCATTGAACGTGAATTGGTTTGCGTACGACTCGAATTCGTCGAGCGCCGGGTCCAGCAGCGCCGAGTGGAAGGCGTGGCTGGTCTCCAGCCAGTCGCAGCGGATGCCGTCACCGGTCAGCCCGGCGACAGCGCGTTCCAGGTCGGCGCCCGGACCGGAGAGCACGGTGTTGGCGCCGTTGTACGCGGCGACCGAGAGGCGGGGGTATTCGTCGGTCAGCCGCTCGACGCGCTCGGGTGCGGCGAAGATCGCCGCCATCCGGCCGCCCGGGGGCAGGTTCCCGAACAGGCGACCGCGCTCGGCGAGCAGGCGCATGCCGTCTTCGAGGCTGAACACCCCGGCGACGCAGGCCGCGGTGTACTGGCCGACGCTGTGGCCGAGCACGACGTCGGGCTCGAAACCCCACGACTGCCACAGCCGCGCCAGGCCCATCTCGACGGCGAAGATCGCCGGCTGGGCGTAGCTGGTGAGGCGCAACGTCTCATCCGGACCTTCGAAAATGACGTCCAGCAAAGGCTTTTCGAGCACATCGGCGACTGCGGCCGCGCACTGCTTCACGGTCTCGGCGAACACCGGCTCGGTCTCGAACAGCTCCTTGGCCATGCCGGCGAACTGGCTGCCCTGACCGGGGAACAGCCAGGCGGTCTTCGGCTTGTCGGCGGACGTGCCGCGCACCAGGCCCGGCGCCGGGCGGTCGTCGGCCAGCGCGCCGAGCAATTCGCGCGCGGAATCCAGGGAATTGACCACGAGCGCGGCACGGTGCTCGAAGTGGGCGCGGCCCGCACCCGCGGTGATGCAGACGTCCGAGAGGGTGGCCTCGGGGTGCGCGGTCAGCCAGGTGCGGTAGTCCTCGGCCGACTGCAGCAGCGCGGCCGGGGTTCGGGCCGACAGCGGCAGCACCATGAAGCGCCGGTCGTCAGGCTCCTCGGCCGGTGCCTGCGCCGGCGCGGCGGCGGGTGCTTCCTCAAGCAGGACATGGGCATTGGTGCCGGAGAAGCCGAACGAGCTGATGCCCGCGACGCGCGGCCGGTCGCCGCGTTCCCAGGTGGTGGCCTCGTCGACGACCTTCACCGGGATGCGGTCCCACGGGATGTGCGGCGACGGGTTCTTGAAGTGCAGGTGCTTGGGCAGTTCCTGATGCTCGAGCGACAGGATGACCTTGATGATGCCGGCGACGCCCGCGGCGGCCTCCAGGTGCCCGATGTTCGTCTTCACCGAGCCGATCAGCAGCGGGTTGTCGGCGTCGTGCCCGGTGCCGTAGGCCGCGGCCGCGGCCTGCACCTCGATCGGGTCACCCAGCGACGTGCCGGTGCCGTGCGCCTCCAAGTAGCCGACGTCGGCAGGCGACAGGCCCGCGCGCTCCAGCGCTTCGGCGATAACACGTTGCTGCGCAACACCATTGGGGACGGTCAGGCCACCCGAGGCGCCGTCCTGGTTGATGGCGCTGCCGCGGATGACGGCCCGGATCCGGTCGCCGTCGCGCACCGCGTCTTCCAGTCGCTTCACGACGATGACGCCACAGCCCTCGCCGCGCACATAGCCGTCGGCGGAGGCGTCGAACGTCTTGCACTTGCCGTCCGGGGCCAGCATGCGCGACTGCGAGAAGGTGATCATGGTCGCCGGGCTCAGGATGACGTTGGCGCCACCGGCCAGCGCGAGATCGCACTCACCGAGCTGCAGCGCCTGGCACGCCTGGTGGACGGCCACCAGCGACGAACTGCAGGCGGTGTCGACGGTGACGGCCGGACCCTGCAGGCCCAGCCGGTAGCTGATGCGGCCGGCTGCCGCGGCGCCTGAGGTACCGATGGCCATGTAGGCCTCGATCTCCGGGTAGGTCAGCTCGCCCGAGGCCATGCCCAGGTAGTCGTGCGTTGCCAGACCGATGAACACGCCCGTCTGCGTGTTGGCCAGGGCGGACGGCGCCGTGCCTGAGTGTTCGACGGCGCGCCACGCCATCTCCAGCAGCAACCGCTGCTGCGGGTCCATCATCTTGGCTTCGCGGGTGGACACCCCGAAGAAGGGAGCGTCGAACCCGACGGCGTCATCGAGGAAGCCGGCGCGGCGCGTGATGATCTTGCCGCGGGCGTCCGGGTCGGCATCGAAGAACTCGTCGACGTCCCACCGGTCTTGTGGCACCTCGGATACGGCGTCCCGGCCTTCGCGCAGCATCTCCCAGAAGGATTCGGCGTCGGTGGCTCCGGGGAAGCGGGCGGCGTACCCGACGATCGCGAAGCTGGACGTTTCCGGACCTTCGATCGTTGCCATGAAAAAGCTGTCCTCCGCGTTTTGCCGGTGACGTCCGATCCCGCGCAGGAGACCGTGTTCAGCGCCAGAATTTATGTTGCGAACGGCCGGCCTCGACGATTGGTCGGCAGATCTACTTGACGGCCGGCTCAGTCATGAATGGCCAGTTGATCTTCCGAACGGCCACGGCCAGCTCATCTTCTGCGGGCCAGTATTACATGTAGGTTGCTGAAGCACGAGGATTATGTGCGCCGGTGGTGGTTGGTCAGCGCGGACCGCCCCACCAGGCGTAACGGCGCCGGCAAAGGTTGCCGGGGTATGTTGATGGCGCCAACAGTGTTGCCGGGCCTCTGTGTGCCCAAACCTGGGAGGAAAGTAATTGCGAATCGGGAAGATCACGATCGGAAAGATCGATGATTGGACGCCGATCCCAGGTGTTCTGACCTCCTGGCACCCCACCGAGGCGGCTCGCGAAGTGGCCCGGCGGGCACCTGTGAGTTCGGTGCCGGTCAGCTACATGCAGGGCCAGCACATCCGCGGTGTCGTCGAGCGCACGGGCTCGGGCCTGGAGTACTCCCGGCAGATCATCGCGACGTGCGAAGTCCCTGGTCAGTGCGACATCGCGGCCATGAACGAAGCGCTGAACTCCTATCTGCGCAGGCACGACACCTACCGCAGCTGGTTCGAGTACACCGGCGACGGCGACATCCTCCGGCACACCCTCACCGACCCCGATGACCTCGAGTTCGAGCCCGTCAACCACGGTGAACTGGCGGTCGAGGACGTCCGCAAGCACCTCGTGGACATCCCCACGCCGCTCGAGTGGGGCTGCTTCTCCTTCGGCATCGTCCAGAGCGAAGACAGCTTCAACTTCTACGCGGCCATCGACCACGTCCACGGCGACGCGGCGCTCATCGGCATCACGATGCTGGAGGCTCATGGCCGGTACACAGCATTGACAACAGGGGGCTCAGCGTTTGCTCTGCCCGACGCCGGCAGCTTCGACGAATGGTGCGTCCAGGAGCACGAGCGCACCTCGGCGCTGACCGTCGACTCTCCCGAGGTGCAGGCCTGGATCGAGTTTGCTGAGAACAACAACAACAGCATGCCGGAGTTCCCGTTGCCGTTGGGGAACGCCATGGAGCCGTCGGTCGGCGACATGGTCGGCGAATCGCTCATGGACCCCGAGCAGACGGCGCGGTTCGAGGCTGCCTGTGAGGCGGCCGGCGCCCGCTTCGTCGGCGGCCTGTTCGCCTGCATGGCCCAGGTCGAGCACGAATTGACCGGTGCTGCAACGTATTACGGCCTCACCCCGCGTGACACCCGGCGCACGTCGGACAACTTCATGACGCAGGGCTGGTTCACGGGACTGGTGCCCATCACCGTGCCGATCGCCGCGGCGACCTTCAACGAAGCCGCTTGGGCGGCGCAGGAGTCGTTCGACGGCAACCTCAACATGGCGCGGGTTCCGTACTACCGCGTCCTGGAGCTCGCACCGTGGCTGGACTGGCCGCGGCCCAACTTCCCGGTGTCGAACTTCCTGCACGGCGGCGCGGCGCCGCTCAACACCATCCTGGCCGCCACCGAGATGGGATACGCCAACAACATCGGCATCTACTCCGATGGCCGGTACTCCTACCAGCTGACCATCTACGTCTTCCGCTACGAGGGCGGCACGGTCATGGAGGTCATGTACCCGGACAACCCCATCGCCAAGAAGTCCGTGACCCGGTACCTGGAGGCGATGAAGTCGGTCTGCACGCGGATCGCCGACGGCGGGAACTGGTGACCACTTGCGACGGCTAGCCGATTTTGTGGTGCGGTGGCCTTGGGCGGTGATCGGCCTGTGGATCACGCTCGCGGTGGCCCTGCCCCTGGCCGTCCCCAGCCTCAACGAGATGGCCCAGAAGCATCCACTGGCGATGCTGCCCGCCGATGCGCCGTCGAACGTCGCCGCCCGGCACATGACCGAGGCCTTCAAGGAACCCGGTACCGACGACCTGCTGCTCGTCGTCCTGATCAACGACCGCGGCCTGGATCGCAACGACGAAGCCACCTACCGCAAGTTGGTGGACGCTCTGCGCGACGACCCGCACGACGTCGTCATGATGCAGGACTTCATCAGCACCCCGCCGCTGCGCAACTTCATGACCAGCAAGGACAAGAAGGCCTGGGTGCTGCCCGTCGGCCTGGCCGGCGCGCTGGGGACACCGCAGTCGTACGCCGCCTACAACCGGGTGGCCGACATCGTGCGGCACAGCACCGCCGGCAGCCCGCTGAAGATCCACCTCTCCGGACCCGCGGCCACCGTCGCCGACCTCACCGTCGCCGGTGAGAAGGACCGGATGCCCATCGAGATCGCCATCGCGGTCCTGGTGCTGCTCGTGCTGCTGGTCGTCTACCGCAATCCCGTGACGATGATGCTGCCGCTCGCCGGCATCGGCATGTCGCTGGTGATCGCGCAGGCGACGGTCGCCGGGTTGTCCCAGCTGACCGGGCTGGGAGTGTCGAACCAGGCCATCATCCTGTTGAGCGCCATGATCTTCGGCGCGGGCACCGACTACGCGGTGTTCCTGATCAGCCGCTACCACGACTATGTGCGGCAGGGCCTGGAATCCACCGACGCCGTGCGGCGCGCGCTGGGCTCTGTCGGCAAGGTCATCACGGCGTCGGCCGCGACCGTCGGCGTCACCTTCCTCGGCATCAGCTTCGCCAAGATGGGCGTCTTCTCCACGGTCGGCGTCTCGTCGGCCATCGGCATCCTGGTGGCGTTCCTCGCCGCGGTCACGCTGCTGCCCGCCATCATCACGCTCGTCGGGCCGCGTGGCTGGATCAAGCCGCGCAACGAGATCACCGCGCAGCTGTGGCGCCGGTCCGGTGCGCGCATCGTCCGCCGGCCGCGGCTGCACCTGGTGGCCAGCCTGCTGGTGCTGCTCCTGCTGGCCAGCGCCGCGGGCTTCGCAAAGTTCAACTACGACGACCGCAAGGCCGTCGCAGCGTCGGCCCCGAGCTCCATCGGGTACGCCGCGCTCGAGAGCCACTTCAACGTCAACCAATCGGTGCCGTCGTACGTCCTCGTCCAATCGCCGCGCGACCTGCGCTCCCCGCAGGCTCTCGCCGACCTCGAGCAGATGGCGTCACGCATCAGCCAATTGCCGGACGTCGCCATGGTCAGCGGCATCACCCGCCCCCTCGGCGAGGTGCCGCCGGAGTTCCGGGCCACCTTCCAGGCGGGTCTGGTCGGGGACCGGCTGACCGAGGGCGCGGGCATGATCGGCCAGCGCACCAACGACATCAACCGGCTGGCCAAGGGCGCCGACACCCTCGCGACCAACCTCGCCGACGTGCGCGGCCAGGTCGGCCAGATCGCCACGCAACTGCAGACGACGCTCGACGCCTTCACCGCGATCCGCAGCCAGTACGGCGGCAACAAGCTGGTGCAGAACGTGGAGGTCGCGGCCAAGCTCGTCAACAGCGTCAGCAAGCTGGGCAACACCCTGGGGCTGAATTACACGGCGGCCAAAGACATGTTCGGCTGGGTCGGCCCGGTGCTGGCGGCGCTGCAGAACAACGCGGTGTGCGACCTCGACCTGTCGTGCGCCGAAACCCGCGGCCACTTCCAGCGTCTGGAAGAAGCGCGCCAGGACGGCACCATCGACGAGATCAACAAGCTCGCCGGACAGCTGCAGACCATGCAGGACCAGAAGACGCTCAACGCATCGGTGCAGCAACTCCAGAGTGCGATGACCAACCTGACGAAGGTCATGCGCACCATGGGGATGGACAGTCCCGCGGGCGCGCAGGCCAATCTGACCAAGCTCCGCCAGGGCGCCGATAGGTCGGCGAGCGGCAGCCGCGAAGTCGCCAACGGGGTCGACGAGGTCGTCGAACAGATCCAGCTGATGCGATCGGGCCTCGACCAGGCCGGGGCCTTCCTGCTGTCGATGAAACAGAACGCGGGCGGCCCGACCCAGGCTGGCTTCAACATCCCGCCTGAGGTGCTGCAGCTCGAGGCCTTCAAGTCGGCGTCCAAGATGTTCATCTCGCCCGACGGGCACTCGGTGCGCTACCTCGTCCTCACCAAACTCGACCCGTTCAGCGCCGCGGCGATGGACCAGGTCAACACCATCCGCGACACCGCCCGCGGCGCCCAGCCGAACACGTCGCTGTCGGATGCCACGGTGTCGATGGGCGGCTATCCCGTGGCGCTCAAGGACACCCGCGACTACTACCAGAACGACATCCGGTTCATCATCATCGTCACCGTCGCGGTGGTGCTGCTGATTCTGATGCTGTTGCTGCGGTCGCTGATCGCGCCGCTGTATCTGGTTGGCTCCGTGGTGCTTTCGTACTTCGCGGCGCTCGGCATCGGCGTCGTGGTGTTCCAGTACCTGTTCCACCAGCCGCTGCACTGGACCGTTCCACCACTGGCTTTCGTGGTGCTCGTCGCGGTCGGCGCCGACTACAACATGCTGTTCGTCTCGCGCATGCGTGACGAATCGCCACACGGCATGCGGTACGGCATCATCCGCACGCTGTCGTCGACCGGCGGCGTCATCACCGCGGCCGGCCTGATCTTCGCGGCCTCCATGTGGGGTCTGCTGTTCTCCAGCATCGGTACCGTGATCCAGGGCGGCTTCGTCATCGGCGCCGGCATCCTGCTGGACACCTTCCTGGTGCGGACCATCACCGTGCCTGCCATGGCCACGCTCGTCGGAGAAGCGAACTGGTGGCCGTCCCGCCCGAAACCGCAGGGGAGCAACGTATGAACAAGCGACTTGCCAGCTCGTTGGCGATTGCCACCACGCTGTTGACGGTCGGTGCTTCCGGGCCCCTCGCCGACTGGATCGCGACGGCCGACGAGCCCTGGACCGGTCCCGGTTCCAGCTCTGACGCCGGCTCCGGCGGCCCGCTCGTGCCGGCCATCCCGCCGATCGGCACCCCCGGCCGTGGGTACGCACTCGGCGGCGCGCACGTCATGGGCATCCCGTACGACGAGTACATCCGTCGTACGGGCGCCGACTGGTTCCCGGGTCTCAATCGAGAGATCGTCGACTACCCCGCCGGCCAGGTGCAGGGCCACGTGCTCAGCGTCATCCCGGGCATCGACGAGCTACATCAGAAGATGCCCGAGATCGGCTTGAACGGACCCAGCATCGGTGAGTCCGTCGAGGTCGGTAAGAACAACGTCATCAACCGCGTTCAGGCCGGCGGCCCCGGCACGGTGATCGGCCTGTCCGAGGGCGCCATGGTCGTGCACGCCGTGCAGGACCGGCTCGCGTACGACCCGGCCGCGCCGCCACCGAACGAGCTGTCGTTCGCCACCTACGGTGACCCGCTCGCCATCAACCCGTGGACGCAGAGCTTCCTGCGGCAGACCTACCCCGTCGGCAGCACGGTCCCCGCGCTCGACTTCCTGATGCCGCCGGTGGTCGACAGTCAGTACGACACTTACCAATTCATCTCCGCGTACGACAGCATCGCCGACTGGCCGGACCGCCCGGACAATCTGATGGCGCTCGCGAACGCCGTCGTCGGCCTGGCCACCGGCCATACCGCGGTGGCGTTCACCAACCCGAAGAACGTGCCGCCGCAGAACGTCATCAAGACCGTCAACTCCCGCGGCGCGACGACGACGACGTACATGATCCCCGAGCAGCACCTGCCGCTCGTCGTGCCGTTCAAGTACCTCGGCATGTCCGAAGCGGACATGAATCACCTCGACGCCGTGATGAAACCCATGGTGGATGCCGGATATTCGCGCAACGACGACCCGGCGACCGCACCCGTCACCGTCGATCCCGTCAACGGCTACGACCCCGCCGCAGCCACCGCCCCGGCCACCCAGGCCGCCTTCGGTGGTGCCGCCGACCCGGTGTCACAGCTGATGTCGGGCATCAACTACGTGCTGAGCCACGGGCCGAGCGCGCACTAGGGGCCGGGCGGCTTCGGCGCGGCGCACCGAGCGTGCACACAGGGCGTCTAAATCGCCGGCAGATTCAAGGGGTCGTCACAACACCTGATTTGAGAGGTGTTGTTCGATGCATCCGAGGCGTTGGAGTCATTTGGGTAGTTATGGTGTTCCGCAGTCGGTGCGGGATGCTTTCGATGCGGCGTTGAGGTCGGGGCTGTCACCGACGGCGGCTGGAACCGTGGCAGGGGTGAGTGGTGCGACGGGTCGGCGATGGGCCAAAGAAGCTGGGTATCAAACCGATCCGCGGCATTGCGGCACGCGGTATTCGGGTGCGGTGAAAGCGTCGTTCTGGCAGGAGATGCATGCCGGTGCCACTGTGGCCGACGCCGCAGTGGTCGCGGGCGTGTCAGAGAACCAGGGCCGGCGGTGGGTCGCTCAGGCTGGATTCGTGCCGAAAACCCCCGCTCCTACCGATGATCCGTCATGCGCCGTGGTCGAACTCGATCCCGGGGTCTCGCGGGGGCCGTTGTCGTTTATCGAGCGGTGGCGCCTCGAGCAGTTGCTGACCGCCGGCGCGACCGTCACCGAGGCCGCAGCGGCTCTGGGGCGGTCCCGGACCACGATCCACCAGGAACGCAAACGTGGAGCCACCACCAGCGGATATCGGGCCTGGGTGGCTCAGGAGGTGGCCACCACCAACGCCAAGCGACCCAAGGCTCGCAAGTTGGAGTCCAACCCTGCCCTGCTGGAGCAGGTCGTGGCACGCTTAGAAAAGCACGACAGCCCGGCGCAGATCGCGGGCCGACTGCGCCTTGATTTTCCCGACGATCCGGAGATGTGGGTGTCCCACGAAACGATCTACCAAGCGCTGTATGTACAGCCGCGCGGTGAGCTGGCCCGCATCGTCAAAGAAGCCCTGCGCACGGGCCGGGTTCGACGGAAACCGCAGGGCCGCAACGAAACCGGAAGCAAAATCAAAGACATGGTCAGCATCAGCGACCGCCCGAAAGAGGCTGATGATCGGGCGGTCCCGGGGCATTGGGAAGGGGACCTGATCCTGGGCAGCACCGCATCAGGTTCGGCGATCGGCACCCTGGTGGAGCGCACCACCGGGTTCGTGGTGCTGCTGCACCTGCCGGGCGATCACACCGCCGCGACGTTGGCCGCCGCGATGAGCGCCAAAATCCCGGAGATTCCCGAGATCCTGCGCCGCTCGCTGACCTGGGACCAAGGTAGCGAGATGGCCAAGCACGCCGACATCACCAAAGCCCTCGGCCTGCCGATCTACTTCTGCGATCCGCACAGCCCCTGGCAGCGCGGCACCAACGAGAACACCAACGGTCTTCTGCGCCAGTACTTTCCTAAAGGGACCGACCTGTCGTTCTACGGACCCGGATGGCTCGACCAGGTCGCCGCTGAACTCAACGCCCGATCCCGTAAACGCCACGGTTGGCGCACCCCGGCCGAGGAACTCGACCGGCTACTGTCAGACCCGTCCACATTTGTTGCGGCGACCGCTTGAATCTGCCGCCTTGGAGGCGCGCTGGCTGCACACTCGCGGCCACAACGGGACCTCAGATCCCCAGCGCGCCCGCCGCGACGAGCACGACGCCCACCGCGGCCAGCAGGCCCGCGACTTCGTGCCGCTGGCGGGCGCGAATCCAGTTGTGCAGGTTGCTCATTGCGGTCCGCGTGCGCTGCGGGGCGATCAAATAGGCCAGCAGGGGTATCTCGACCAACGAGAACGCCACCACGTTGAACGTCACCAGCGCACCCATCCGAACCCCGGCCTCGAGGTGTGCGGCGGCGATCACGGCCAGCGCCGCGAGATAGTCGACCGAGGGCAGCGCGATGCCCAGGCCAGCGACGCCGGCGACCCACAGCGACCGGCCAGTGAGCAGCCGGGTCAGCCAGTCCGGGACGGTCCGTTCGCGCCCCTTCGTGACGGCCAGCAGCAACGCGGCCACCAGGGCCAGCACACCGATCACGATCTGAACCGTCGGCAGATTGAAATGTGCTGAGGCCCAAGCGGGTAACCGCGACTCGAGGAAGAACAGCACCACCGCGCCGACGGACAGGCCCATCAGGAAACCGCCGCACAGGAACGCGGCCAGCTGCAGGTGCGGACGGGGCCGGTTCAGCATGACCACGGACATACCGATGCGGAACGGCTCCAGGCTGACCGCGACCGCCATCACCAGCAGGGTGATCCACATAGGGGGCGCGGGCTAGCCGTCCAACCGGACGAACTGCCCTTGCCGGTACTGCTCGGCACAGGCCGACCGGCGCATCTTGCCGCTCGTGGTGGTCGGGATGGACCCGGCCTCCACCAGCACGACGTCGGCGACCTGCAACCCGTGCGCCCGCGAAATCGCCGCGACCACATCGTTTTTCAGCCCATCGAGCGCAGCGGCGTCGGCGCGCGACTTGAGTTCGATGATGGTGACCAGCTGGTCGGTGTGGTCGTCGGTCACGGCGATCGCCGCCACCCGGCCGCGGCTGATCTTCTGCACCGTCGCTTCGATGTCGTCGGAGTAGTGGTTGCGGCCGCGCACGATCAGCATGTCCTTGATGCGGCCCACGATGAACAGGTCGCCGTCGGAGAGGAAGCCCTGGTCCCCGGTCCGGAGCCAGCCCGTCTCGGGCGTGCCTTCGGGGGCATCGACCAGTGTTGCGTCGAAGGCGGACCCGGTCTGCTCGGGCTTGCGCCAGTACCCGGCGGAGACGTTGTCGCCACGGACCCAGATTTCGCCGACGACGCCGTCGGGGCACAGCTGGCAGGTGTCGGCGTCGACGATCTCCAGCAGCGGCGACGGCGCCCGGCCGTACCGCATGAGCGGCGTCCCACCCGCTTTGCGCAACGCGATGCCCTGCGTGAGTTCGTCGGCGGCGAACTCGACCACTTCCGGCGGCCGGCCATGCGCACCGCTGGCCACGTAGAGCGTCGCCTCGGCCAGGCCGTACGACGGCACCATCATCTCGGGCCGGAACCCGACGGCCGCGAAGCGTTCGTCGAACTTGATCAGAGTGGGCGGGTGGATGCGTTCGGCGCCATTGTTGATGCCGATAATGCCGCTGAGGTCGAGCTCGGCCATCTCCTCGTCGGTGACGCGGCGGGTGGCGAGGTCGAACGCGAAGTTCGGCGCGGCCGACCATGCGGGGTTGTTCCGCGACAGCGCCTGCAGCCAACGGACCGGGCGCGTGAGGAAGGCGATCGGGCTCATGAGGTCGCCCTTGTGGCCGGAGAAGATCGGAACCGCGATCCCGAGCACCAGGCCCATGTCGTGGTAGAAGGGCAGCCACGAGACCAGCGTCGACCCCGGCGGCAGCTCTCCACCGTGCTGCGACAGCAGGTCGGCCAGCAACTGCTCGACGTTCACCCGCAGGTTCCGGTGCGAGATCATCACCCCGGCCGGCAGCCGCGTCGACCCGGAGGTGTACTGCAGGTAGGCGATATCGGGCCCCGGCGGGACCTCTTCGTCGAAGTCGCGGTCCGCGTCCAGGTCGAGGGTGTCGACGGCGATCACCGCGACCATCGAGGCGCCGTCGTCCACGTTCTGCGCGGCGATGTCGAACGCGGCCGCGGTGGTCAGCACGACCGTCGGCGACGTGTCGGTGATGACGGCACTGACCCGCTCGTCATGAGAGCCCGGCAGCGGCACCGACAGCGGCACCGCGATGAAACCCGCCTGCATGGCGCCCAGGAACCCGACGATGTAGGCCAGCCCCTGCGGCGCGATGATCAGCGCGCGGTCGCCGGGAACACCGTGCATGCGGAGCTCGTGCGCCACGTTGAGCGTGCGACGGTACAGCTGGGCCCACGTCACGCTCTCGGTGACGCCGTCCCAGTCGTGGTCGTAGTCGGTGAAGGTGTAGGCCACGTCGTCGGGAGTCGCACCGGCGCGCTCGCGCAGCACGGACAGGATCGACGCATCGGACATGGCGCCAGGTTACTCAACTCACATGAGACCGGTGGTACCTGGTTTGCCGGTCAGGTGCGGCATGCGATGCGGACTGCTACGACGAATGTGCAGGTTTGACCCGAAAAACCGCGAAATCTCAACCCGAACATGCACATTCGTCGTAGCACTGCGACCAGGATGGTTGTGGAGAGCAGCCCGCGCGGTGTTCGGCCGTGAGATTCCTGTGGGTAACCACCGGCAGAGGTATCCGATCTGTCGGTGGGCGCAGCCATGCTCACCGCATGAAGCGACCGTTTCTCGGCAGCGCAGCCTTGGACGCCGGACTGCTGACCAGACGAGAGCTGCGTACCGGGTACCGCGCCATCTACCGGGGTGTCTACCTCGCCAACGAGGTGGCGTTGACGGCGAGGCTGCGCGCCGAGGCGGCGTGGCTGTTCGCGGGCCCCGATGCGGTGTTGTGCGGGCTGTCGGCGGCGGCCGTGCACGGCACCCAGTGGCTCGACGTGAACGCGCCGGCCGAGGTCGTGCGGACCAACCGGCACTCGCCGACCGGGCTCACCGTGCATTCGTATGCGCTCGCTCCAGAGGAGGTGAGAGAGGTCGGCGGCGGCATGCGGGTGACGACTGTGGCGCGGACGGCGTTCGACCTTGGCCGGCTCCTGCCCGAGAACCAGGCGGTACCGACCCTGGATGCGTTGTTGAACGCGACCGGCCTGGACCCGGAACGCGTGTGGGAGTTGGCCGCGGCCAATCGGGGAATTCGGGGTGTCGATCGACTGCGGATTGCGCTGGGGCAGGCCGATGGCGGGTCTGAGTCTCCGCTGCAGACGCAGACCCGGCTGTTGCTGCGCAGCACAGGCATTCCAGGACTGCGAACGCAGATCCCGTTCTACGACGAATGGGGATTGGTCTGCACACGGGCGGCACTGGGTTGGCCGCGGTGGAAGGTAGCCGTCGAGTGTGACGAGGACGCGGATATCCCGGGATACCGCGAGTGGGTGCACAGCCATACAGCGGAGCTCGAATCGCGGGGATGGAGCGTCATCTGGGTGACGAAGTCGACGGCGGAAGGTCGAGGAAGCCCCGGACCCGTGGTGCTGCGGGTGCAGGAGAAGCTGTGGGCCGCCGCCCAGCGGAGCCGAGCGAGCCGAGGAGTGCGTGTCCCCCGATCGGGGGAGGCCGATTTCGTCCGGTCGAGGGCCCGATCAGCGGACTGACCTGGGGCGTCGATTCCGCGAAGGTTATTTCAACGCCGCAAGGCACACCCCCTAAACCTTCAGGAGAAGACATGACCAACACGACCACCACCCGCTCCCGCTTCACCCGCCGTATCGCGGCCGCCGCCGCCCTGGTGGTAGCGCCGGTGCTGGCCTTCGGTCTCTCGCCTGCCGCCCACGCCGAGACGGGCACGCAGCACTACCAGGGTTGCGACGACCACAAGGACGATCCGATCTGGGACGGCGTCAAGCCGCCGGCGCACGGCGTCGGGGAGCACTCGCCGAAGCACCCGGGCCGGAACTTCGACATCCAGTGGCCCGGCCACGATTCGACGCGCGGTTGGGCTGTGCATCCGGGCGTGGACATGAAGACGACCCAGGACCTGTTGGTGGTGCCGACCGTCCGCGAGACCGGCATCGAATGCGACAACCTGCTGCGCAACGACGCGCCGAACTACTTCAAGCACGCCTACGAGTCGATCCACTTCATGACAGGCGGCCCGGACTGGGCGCTCGGGATCAACTCGGCGGATGCCCGTCGGCTCAACCAGCTCCACATCCACCTGACCCGGCTGTACGCCCCGGCACGTGACGACATCGCCCAGGCGGTCAAGGCCGGCAAGGTCAGCACCGACGAGCACAAGTGGGTCGACCAGGTCGTCGAGGTCACCGGCCACAACGACAAGTGGCAGGACAGCAAGCACCAGTACCGGGCCTGGATCACGGACAGCGTCGACGCCAACTTCTTCAAGAAGCTGAACGACGACATCGTCACGCCGCTGAACAAGCAGGGCAAGTCCGCTGCGATGGCGCACGAAACCCTGCTGGTCACCCGCAACCCCGCGGGTAAGGGGTTCGTGGTCCTGGAAAGCAACACCACGTCCGGCATCCACGGTGTCGCCAACATCGAGGGAATCCTGGACAAGCGTTAGACCGCTCAGCGAGAGGCGGCCAACCGAGATCATCTCGGGTGGCCGCTCTTTCGCGTTTCGGCCGTTACGATCCGACCATGTCGCTACCCGATGGATCGGTCTTCGCCGGATTCACCGTGGTCAGGAAACTGGGGGCCGGCGGCATGGGCGAGGTCTACCTGGTGCAGCACCCGCGGCTGCCCCGCACCGACGCGCTGAAGGTCCTGCCGGCATCGTTGTCGGCCGACGCCGAATACCGGCGGCGCTTCGAGCGCGAGGCCGATGCCGCGGCGACGTTGTGGCATCAGCACATCGTCGGGGTGCACGACCGCGGCGAATACGACGGGCGACTGTGGATCTCGATGGACTACGTCGACGGCTCCGATGCCGGAAACGTGCTCCGGGCGCATTGCCCCGGTGGCATGCCGCGGGACCAGGTGATCGCCATCGTCACCGCGATCGCCGACGCGCTGGATCACGCGCACAGCCGCGGCCTGCTGCACCGCGACGTCAAACCCGCGAACATCCTGTTGAGCGGGCAGGGGCCCGGCCGTGGCCGGGTGCTGCTGGCCGATTTCGGGATCGCCCGGCGCGTCGACGATTTCGACGGACTGACGTCCACCAACATGACGCTCGGCACGCCGAACTACGCGGCGCCGGAGCAACTGCTGGGTGAGAAGCTGGACGGTCGGTCGGATCAGTACGCCTTGGCCGCCACCGCTTTTCAGCTGCTGACCGGCCGGCCCCCGGGTGGCGATTCGACGCCCGTGGTGCTCATCAGTCAACGCGTGAGCGGTGTGGTGCCGCGGCTGGCGGAGGTCCGCCCGGACCTTGCCGACTTGGATCCCGTGATGGCGATCGCGATGGCCCGCCGGCCTGCCGACCGCTTCGCGTCGTGTTCGGATTTCGCCGCGGCGCTGGCACGTGGTGCGGCGGCGACGCTGCCGCCCGTCGCCTCGGCCCCAGCGGTGCCCGGCGCGCCGACCTTGCGGTCCGCGCCGCCCGCCGCGCCCATGGGCCTTGTGCGCCAACCAGATCCGCCGGCCGTGGCACGATCCGGCATGAGCCCGACGGCCTGGGCGCTGACCGGGGTGGGCATCCTGCTGGTGGTGGCCCTGGTCTTCGTGGGCGTCGTGCTGATGCGTGGGCATGACGGCCGCAGCGGCGCAACGACTTCGGTGGACGTCACGACGACCGCGCCCGAGACGACGGGCGTGACGGTGACGTCGGTCGAGTCCACCGAGCCGGAGACGCCCACCTCGCTGGTACCCACGACAGCGCGAATGGTGCTGCCCGACGCCGACACCCACGGCTTCACCACCTACAACGGCGCCGCCCGGTGCACCGGAGCGGACGAGGCCGCGATGATCCTGCGTACCGCTCAGTCGGCTGTCGTGATCTGCCGCAGCAGCGTCGGGGTGCTGTATTACCTGGGCTATCGGCTGTCCGACGACGCGACCATCCGGTTGGGGACCGTGAATGAATCCGGCGACGGCTTCGTCGCGTTCAACGATCCCGATTCGGCTGAGTACCACGTCACCTCGTCAGGCCTGGAAATCGTGCAGAACGGCAAGACGCTGGCGTCCGAGCCCGCGGTGGAGTCTGCTCGGTGAGCACCTGACGCGGTGCGCGTATGTCAGGATGGCCGGGTGAAAGGCATCATCCTGGCAGGGGGCGCGGGGACGCGACTGCACCCCGTCACCGCCGGGGTGTCCAAGCAGCTCATCCCGGTCTACGACAAGCCGATGATCTATTACCCGTTGTCCACGTTGATGCTGGCGGGGATCACCGACATCCTGGTCATCACGACACCGCTCGACGCGCCGAGTTTCGAGCGGCTGCTCGGCGACGGATCGCAGTACGGCGTCTCGATCAGCTATGCCCAGCAGCCGTCGCCCGACGGGCTGGCACAGGCCTTCACCATCGGCGCGGACTTCCTCGGCGGCGACAGTGTGGCGCTGGTCCTCGGCGACAACCTGCTGTACGGCCCGGGCCTGGGCACACAGCTGCAGCGGTTCAACAACGTCGACGGCGGCGCGATCTTCGGCTACTGGGTCGCCGAGCCCTCTGCGTACGGCGTCATCGAATTCAACGATGCCGGGCAGGCGGTTTCGCTCGAGGAAAAGCCGGCAGTGCCCAAGAGCAACTACGCCGTGCCGGGGCTGTACTTCTACAGCAATGACGTGGTGTCGATCGCGCGTGAGCTGAAGCCAAGCTCCCGCGGCGAATACGAGATCACCGACATCAACCGAACGTATCTGGCGCAGAACCGGTTACGGGTGCAGGTGTTGCCCCGCGGGACGGCATGGCTCGACACCGGAACGTTCGACCAGATGACGGATGCCGCCGAGTTCGTGCGCACCATCGAGCGTCGCACCGGTCTGAAGATCGGTGTGCCCGAGGAAATCGCTTGGCGGCGTGGCTATCTCAGCGGTGACGAGCTGCGGGTACGCGCCGAGCCGTTGGTGAAGTCCGGCTACGGCACGTACCTGCTGGACCTGCTGGACAGGGGATACTGATGGCGCGGCTGCTGGTCACCGGGGGCGCGGGGTTCATCGGGGCCAACTTCGTCCGATACGTCCTGGACCACACCGATCACCACGTCACGGTGCTGGACAAGCTGACCTACGCGGGCAATCGCGAATCCCTTGCGGGCCTGCCAGAACAGCGGATGACGTTCGTCCTGGGGGATATCGCCGACGCCGCGCTGGTCGACGAGCTGATGGCGACTACCGATGTCGTGGTGCACTTCGCCGCCGAATCGCACAACGACAACTCGCTGCGCGATCCAGAACCGTTCCTGCACACCAACGTGGTCGGGACGTTCACGCTGCTGGAGTCGGTCCGCAAGCACGGCACCCGGCTGCACCACATCTCGACCGACGAGGTGTACGGCGACCTCGAACTCGACGACCCCGCGAAGTTCACCGAACGCACGGCCTACAACCCGTCGTCGCCGTATTCGTCGACCAAGGCCGGCAGTGATCTGCTGGTGCGGGCCTGGGTGCGCTCGTTCGGCGTCCGCGCCACAATCTCCAACTGCTCCAACAACTATGGGTCCTACCAGCACGTCGAGAAGTTCATTCCGCGGCAGATCACCAACGTGCTGTGCGGTATCCGGCCGAAGCTCTACGGCGCGGGCCGCAATGTGCGGGACTGGATTCACGTGGACGATCACTCGTCCGCCGTGCTGACGATCATTGAGCGGGGTCGCCTCGGCGAGACCTACCTGATCGGCGCCAACGGCGAAAAAGACAACAAGACCGTCATCGAGATGATCCTGGCGCAGATGGGGCAGCCGGCCGACGCCTACGACCACGTCACCGACCGGGCCGGTCACGACCTGCGCTACGCCATCGATTCGACCAAGCTGCGCACCGAACTCGGTTGGCAGCCAAAGTATGTCGACTTCGCCGACGGGCTGGGCGCCACCATCGCCTGGTATCGCGACAATGAGGCCTGGTGGCGCCCGGTCAAGGATGCCACCGAGGCGCGCTACGCCGGTCAGGGCCAGTGAGCGATGGACAACCTGTGACCGAATACGGAAAACCGTTGTCCGCCAATGCCACACCGATTCCCGGCCTTACCATCTGGGAGCTGCCGGTCCACGGCGACAACCGCGGCTGGTTCAAGGAGAACTGGCAGCGCGAGAAGATGACGGCGCTCGGGCTGCCGGATTTCGGGCCCGTGCAGAACAACATCTCGTTCAACGACGCGGCGGGCACCACCCGCGGTATCCACGCCGAACCGTGGGACAAGTTCGTCTCGGTGGCGACGGGCCGCATCTTCGGCGTCTGGGTCGATCTGCGCGACGGTCCGACGTTCGGGACGGTGTTCACCGCCGAGCTGGACCCGTCACGTGCGGTGTTCGTGCCGCGCGGGGTCGGCAACGCGTTCCAGACGCTGCTGCCCGACACCGCGTACGTCTATCTGGTCAACGACCACTATTCGATTGGCGCGCAATATGTTTCGGTGAATCTGGCCGACGAGACGCTGGCCATCGACTGGCCGATTCCGCTCGACCGCGCCGAGCTGTCGGCCAAGGACCGGGCCCATCCCGCGCTGGCGGACATCCAACCCGTCGCACCGCGAAAGACGTTGGTGCTGGGGGCGAATGGCCAAGTCGGCCGGGCGCTGCGCGCGGAATACGGTGATGATCCGAGCGTCGAGTTCGCCACGCGGGACGAGCTGGACCTGGCCGGTGATCTGGACAAGGCACGGCGGTGGCAGGACTACGACACCGTCATCAACGCCGCCGCGTACACCGCGGTGGATGCGGCCGAGACCCCGAGTGGGCGAGTCGACGCCTGGGCCGTCAACGTCACCGGTGTGGCGGCGCTGGCCCGTATCGCGACGGCCCGCGGCCTCACGCTGGTGCATCTGTCCAGCGACTACGTCTTCGACGGCACGTCCGCGTCCCCGTACCGGGAGGACGACGCCGTCAGCCCACTCGGGGTGTACGGCCAGACCAAGGCCGCCGGCGACCAGCTCGTCGCGACCGTGCCGCGGCACTACATCCTGCGGACGTCGTGGGTCATCGGGGACGGCCACAACTTCGTCCGGACCATGGCGTCGCTGGCCGAACGTGGCGTCGACCCGTCGGTGGTGGACGACCAGATCGGGCGGCTGACGTTCACCTCCGAGCTGGCGCGGGCCATCCGGCACCTGACCGCGACCGGCGCCCCCTACGGGACGTACAACGTCACCGGTTCGGGTCCGGCAATGTCGTGGGCTGACATCGCCCGTCGGGTGTTCGAGCTGACGGGCCACGACCCGGCGCGCGTCACGGGCGTCAGCACCGACGCCTATTTCGCCTCGGCGACCGGTGCGGTGGCCCCGCGGCCCCGCAACAGCGTGCTCGACAACCAGAAGTTGGAGTCAACGGGATTCAAACCCGCGGCAGCCGACGATTCGTTGTCGCGCTACCTGGGTCGGTAACAGCGCATTCCCGCCAAGCGGGCGCTTGCTTGGGTGCGCCCGGGAGCGCCGTGTGAAGATGGACGGACTATGAGCTCTACAGATCTCAGCCCGGCATCCCTGCGCGCGGCGTTCGGCCACTTCCCCATCGGCGTCGTCGCCATCGCGGCCCACGCCGACGGCGAGAAGATCGGCCTGGCCGCCAGCACCTTCGTTCCGGTGTCGCTGGAGCCGCCGCTGGTCTCATTCTGTGTGCAGAACACGTCGACCACCTGGCCGAAGCTCAAGGACCTGCCGGCCCTGGGCATCAGCGTGCTGGGCCAGCAGCACGACGCCGCGGCGCGCACCCTGGCCGCCAAGACCGGCGACCGCTTCGCCGGCATGGAGACCGAGGCTCGCGACAACGGCGCCCTGTTCATCCACGGCACCAGCGTGTGGCTCGAGACGTCGATCGACCAGCTGGTGCCCGCCGGTGATCACACCATCGTGGTCCTGGCGATCAGCGACATCGTCATCAACCCCGATGTCGAGCCGATGGTCTTCCACCGCAGCGCATTCCGCCGCTTGGAGGCCTGAAACCTGGCGATTTGTGCACGATTTTTCGCGGGTGGCGCGGAAAATCGTGCACAAATCCCTCAGGGCTTGGCGGCCAGTTCCTGCCGATACTTCGCGACCCGCGCCTCGAGTTCGGCGGCGTCGTCGGGCCGCCCTTCCTTACGGGCCAGTTCGGCGCGCAGGGAAAGCTCGCGGATGGCGGTCCGAATGTCGTTGACGCTGTGCGTTTCTGATTGGCCCATCTGGCTGCCTTTCGTCACGGATTGGCTGCCCTTCCGAGCCTACGCCGAAACATCGCCGTCCCCGCCTGATCTGCATGTGAAGCCGAACTGCCGGACCGGCCGGACTCTCTTGGCATGTTCGGGTCAGAGGCGTCAACTTTCCTTGACCGTCAAGGAAAGTTGACGGCTTCAGATCGAACATGTCAGGAGGCGGCGACACGCCCGGGACCTGCCCTACCTCCGGAAGAGCTTGTTCCCCAGCCAGACGATGGGGTCGTACTTGCGGTCGGCGACGCGCTCCTTCATCGGGATAAGCGCGTTGTCGGTGATCTTGATGTGTTCGGGGCAGACCTCGGTGCAGCACTTGGTGATGTTGCAGTAGCCCAGGCCGAACTCGTCCTGTGCCATGTCCTTGCGGTCGAGCGTGTCCAAAGGATGCATGTCCAGCTCGGCCACCCGCATCAGGAAGCGCGGTCCGGCGAACGCCTGCTTGTTCTCCTCGTGGTCGCGCACCACGTGGCAGGTGTTCTGGCACAGGAAGCACTCGATGCACTTGCGGAACTCCTGCGACCGCTCGACATCCTCCTGCTGCATCCGGTACTCGCCGGGTTTGAGGTCCTTCGGCGGCGCGAAAGACGGGATCTGGCGCGCCTTTTCGTAGTTGAACGACACGTCGGTGACGAGGTCGCGCATGATCGGGAACGCCCGCAGCGGGGTGATGGTGACGGTCTCGGCCGGGTCGAACGTCGACATGCGCGTCATGCACATCAGCCGGGGACGGCCGTTGACCTCCGCCGAACACGAGCCGCACTTGCCGGCCTTGCAGTTCCACCGCACCGCGAGGTCCGGGGCCTGCGTGGCCTGGATGCGGTGGATGATGTCGAGCACCACCTCACCGTCGTTGACCTCGACCTTGAAGTCGTCGAGACCGCCGCTGGTGTCGTCCCCGCGCCAGACCCGCAGATTGGCTTGGTAGCTGTTGCTCATCGCTAGCTCCGTTCCGGATGGGCGGCCAGTTCGGCGTCGGTGTAGTACTTCTCGAGCTCGGACAGCTCGAAGCAGGCGAGCAGTTCGGCGGGCATGGGCACCTGCTGCTCGGGGGTGACGGTCACGTCGGGGACGATCGGGTCGCCACCGCCGGCGCTGCACACCAGCAGGATGTTGCGCCAGTCGGCGCTCATCTCGGGGTAGTCGTCACGGGTGTGGCCGCCGCGGCTCTCGGTGCGGGCCAGCGCGGCCTTGGCGACGCACTCGCTGACGAGCAGCATGTTGCGCATGTCGATGGCCAGGTGCCAACCGGGGTTGAACTGCCGGTGGCCCTCGACGGTGACGTTGTGCATCCGGCGCTTGAGGTCGTCGAGCTTGAGCAGCGCCTGCTCGATCTCTTCCTTGGTGCGGATGATGCCGACCAGGTCGTTCATCGACTGCTGCAACTCGGTGTGCAGGGTGTACGGGTTCTCGGCGCCGACGTGCTCGTCGAACGGCTCCAGTGCCTCCCGCGCGGCGGTGGTCAGCGCCTCATCGGAGACGACGGGCCGCGCCGGCAGCGCTTTCACGTACTGCGCGGCACCGAGACCGGCGCGCCGGCCGAACACCAGCAGGTCGCTCAGGGAGTTACCGCCGAGCCGGTTGGAGCCGTGCATACCGCCCGAGCACTCGCCCGCGGCGAACAGGCCGGGCGTCCGGGCCGCGCCGGTGTCGGGGTCGACCTCGATGCCACCCATGACGTAGTGGCAGGTCGGACCGACCTCCATCTCGTCCTTGGTGATGTCGACCTCGGCCAGCTCCATGAACTGGTGGTACATCGACGGCAGGCGCTTCTTGATCTCTTCGGTCGGGATGCGCGAGGCGATGTCGAGGTAGACGCCACCGTGCGGGGTGCCGCGACCGGCCTTGACCTCGGAGTTGATGGCGCGTGCCACCTCGTCGCGCGGCAGCAGGTCAGGGGTGCGCCGGGCGGAGTCGTTGTCCTTGAGCCACTGGTCGGCTTCTTCCTCGGTCTCGGCGTACTGGCCTTTGAACACCGAGGGGATGTAGTCGAACATGAAGCGCTTGCCCTCGGAGTTCTTGAGCACTCCGCCGTCGCCGCGCACACCCTCGGTGACGAGGATGCCCTTCACCGAGGGCGGCCAGACCATGCCCGTCGGGTGGAACTGGATGAACTCCATGTTGATCAGCGTCGCGCCGGCCCGCAGTGCGAGGGCGTGCCCGTCGCCGGTGTACTCCCAGGAGTTCGACGACACCTTGAACGACTTGCCGATGCCGCCGGTGGCCAGCACCACGGCCGGTGCCTCGAACAGCACGAAGCGGCCCGACTCGCGCCAGTAGCCGAACGCGCCGGCGATACGGTCGCCGTCCTTCACCAGCTCGGTGATGGTGCACTCGTGGAACACCTTGATGCGGGCCTCGTAGTCACCCGTCTCGGCGAAATCCTCCTGCTGCAGCGAGACGATCTTCTGCTGCATGGTGCGGATGATCTCCAGGCCGGTGCGGTCACCGACGTGCGCCAGCCGCGGGTACGTGTGGCCACCGAAGTTGCGCTGGCTGATCCGGCCGTCCTTGGTGCGGTCGAACAGCGCACCGTAGGTCTCCAGCTCCCACACGCGGTCCGGTGCTTCGCGGGCGTGCAGCTCGGCCATGCGCCAGTTGTTCAGGAACTTGCCGCCGCGCATGGTGTCACCGAAGTGCACCTGCCAGCTGTCCTTGGAGTTCGCGTTGCGCATCGAGGCGGCGCAGCCGCCTTCGGCCATGACGGTGTGGGCCTTGCCGAACAACGACTTACACACCACCGCGACCCGCAGGCCCTGCTCCCGGGCCTCGATGACCGCACGCAACCCCGCCCCGCCGGCTCCGATTACGACGACGTCGTATTCGTGCCGTTCGAGTTCAGCCATGAAATAACTCCAAATTGTCGTGAATAGCGTTGAAAATCAGAACGTTTCGTTGACCACGAAGCTCATCCCACGAAGCGCAGGTCGCCCCACCACCCGGCCGACACCGCCATCACGTAGAAGTCCGTGAACATCAGCGTGCCGAGGGTGATCCAGGCGTACAACTTGTGCCGGGTGTTGAGCTTGCTGACCTGCGTCCAAATCCAGTACCGCACAGGGTGTTTCGAGAAGTGCTTGAGCCGGCCACCCGTGACGTGGCGGCAGGAGTGGCAGGACAGCGTGTACACCCAGAGCATCACGACGTTGACGAGCAAGACGATGTTGCCCAGGCCGAAGCCGAAGCCCTGTGGCGATTGGAAGGCGATGATCGCGTCGTATGTGTTGATCACCGAGATGATGCCGGCGATGTAGAAGAAGTAGCGGTGGGTGTTCTGGATGATCAGCGGGAACCGCGTCTCGCCGGTGTACTTGGCGTGCGGTTCGGCGACGGCGCAGGCCGTCGGGGACTGCCACACCGTGCGGTAGTAGGCGCCGCGGTAGTAGTAGCACGTCAGCCGGAACAGCAGCAGGAACGGCAGGGACAGCGCCGCGAAGGGAAGCAGTGACAGCGGTCCGTCGGCCGGCAGGATCTGGGGCCAGAACTCGCTGGCCGCACCGCACTTGACGCTCAGACACGGCGAGTAGAACGGCGTCAGGTAGTGGTAGTCCGCGACGTAGAAGTGGTCCCGCTGGAAGGCGCGCACCGTCGCGTAGATGACGAACGCGGCGAAACCCAGGTCGATGAGAATCGGGGATTTGAGCCAGTTATCGGTCCGCAGGGTGCGCTGCGGTATCTGCGCACGAGTGGGGGAGAAGACGCCGGTCCCGGGACGGTTGGCGGCGGGTGCGCTCACGAAGACAGCCTCGATTTCGGTTGGGGGCAGGGTCTACCTATGAAGTTGTGGGTACGGGCCGGTGATGGGCACGACGGTCCGTCGTGCCCATGTCGGTCAGCCGCCGACGCCACCGTCGTGGTCGTGCCAGAACTCGCTGGAGTAGTCGTGGTCAGGGATCACGATCTTTTCCTTGGCCGGGCCCTGCTGCTTGATGCCGCGGCTGAATTCCAGTTCTTCGATGTCGATGTCCAGCCGCTCGATGTCGACGGCCAGGCGCTCGGCGTCATTCGCGATGCGGCGGGTGGCGGGGGAGTCCCCGTATTTGGCGGCCAGCGAGCTGACGGACCGGCGCAAACTGCCGATCAACTCGTGCAGTTCGGTGAGCTCAGTGGTGGTGGACATCGTGCGACCTCCTTGGGCTGAAGGGTGTCATAAATCACAGTACGACACCGGATGCTAGTCAGATCCGGAGATGAAAGTGAGACAGGTCACGTTTGTCGGGACGGTGTCGGCATGTCGCCGCAGTGGCTGTCGGTACGGTGTGACCATGTCCGACGCGGTTCTGGCGCAGCGCGCCGAAGCTCTATTGGCCCTGCACCAGCCGGGAAATCCGGTCGTCCTGCCGACCGTGTGGGACGCCTGGTCGGCAACGCTCGCGGTTTCCGCCGGATTCGCCGCGCTGACGGTCGGTAGCCACCCCGTCGCCGACTCGGTCGGCAAGCCCGACGGCGAGGGCATGTCGTTCGACGACCTCACCACGCGCGTCAGCCAGATCACCGCGGCCGTCGACGTGCCGGTGTCCGTCGACATCGAATCCGGTTACGGTGAGGCCCCGAGCCGTCTGATCTCCGGACTGCTGGCCGCGGGCGCCGTCGGCCTGAACATCGAGGACACCGTGCACAAGGACGGTGGCCGCATCCGCGACGCGCAGGAGCACGCCGACCTGGTCGGTGAATTGCGCAGGGCGGCAGACGCTTCCGGCGTCCACGTGGTGATCAACGCCCGCACCGACCTGTTCCTGCGCCAGATCGGCGACGAAGCCGACCGGTACGAGCGCGCTGTGCAGCGCCTGAAGCTGTGCGCCAATGCCGGGGCCGACTCGCTGTATCCGGTGGGCCGCCACGACGACGACACCTATCGCCGGCTGGCCGCCGACCTGCCGTTGCCGATCAACGCCATCGCGATCCCGGAGTCCGACGATCCCGCGTCCTTCGGTCCGCTAGGCGTCGGCCGCATCAGCTTCGGGCCGTTCCTGCAGCGGGCTCTGGGCACGGTGGCCGCCGACATGCTGGCGCGGTGGCAGTGAGCGACTCCGAGCACGAGCGCGGTGCCGACGAAAACTACGGATTGTGGTGGGCCGCCGGCGTTGCCGCCGCGATCCTGCTGATCATCCTCATCTACCAGGTGGTCCAGACCTCCGAGGAGTCCGAGCAGCCGTCGGGTCCCGTCGGTGACTCCACCGTGCTGACGACGTATCCGACCACCAAGCGGACGACGACCCGAACCACCACCACGACGACGACCACAACCACGACGACGACAACGACGACGACGGAAAGCACGTCGGAGACGTCGACGACGGACGATACGTCGACGACCACCAGCACGTACACGCCGTCGAGCACGTCCGGTTACGGGACGACCACCACCACGACCACGATCTACAACCCGTACACGACGGCGACCACGGTCCCGCCCGCCGGCGTCGGGTAGCTTTCCGCAGGTCTGTGACCCGGACCACTCACTTCACGGGCGTTTGCCGAGGCCTGTGAGAAGAGCGTGACGGTCGATTCACACGCGGCAAAACAATTCGCAATATCGGCTCCCTACCTTTTGGGGCATGGACGCGAAGAACCTTGTGGTCGTGGGCCACGGAATGGTCGGCCACCGCCTCGTCGAGGCGCTGCGCTCGCGGGATGCCGCGGGCCAATGGCGCATCACAGTGCTGTCCGAAGAAGCGGACGCCGCGTATGACCGGGTGGGGCTCACGGGTTACACCGAGCACTGGGACCGGTCGAAGCTGGCGCTGCCGGGCAACGGTTATGACGGCGACGGGCTCGTCGACCTCGTGCTGGCCGACAAGGTCGGCGGTATCGACCGCGCCACCAAGACGGTGGTGACCGAGTCGGGCCGCGGCATCGCGTACGACAAACTGGTGTTGGCCACGGGCTCTTACGCTTTCGTGCCGCCGGTGCCCGGCCACCAACTCGACGGCTGCTTCGTCTACCGCACCCTGGACGACCTCGACGGCATCCGCGCCGCCATGCAGCGATCGGCCGACCACGGCAACAACACCGGTGTCGTCATCGGTGGTGGTCTGCTCGGTCTGGAAGCGGCGAATGCGTTGCGTCAGTTCGGCATGCAGGCACACATCGTCGAGCGGGCGCCCCGTCCGATGAACCAGCAGCTCGACGACGCCGGCGGTGCGCTGCTGGCCCGCATGATCGGCAAGCTGGGCATCTCGGTGCACCTGGATGTCGGCACCGACGCCATCGAGCCGCTCGACGAGGGCATCCGCGTGCTGCTCAGCGACGGCACCCTGATCGACGCCGGCCTGGTCATCTTCGCCGCCGGTGTGCGTCCGCGCGACGAGCTGGCCCGTGACGCCGGCCTGGAGCTGGCCGAGCGCGGCGGCGTCCTGACGGACCTGTCCTGTGTGACAAGCGATCCCGACATCTACGCAATCGGTGAGGTCGCGGCGGTCGAGGGCCGGTGCTACGGCCTGGTCGGCCCCGGTTACACCACCGCCGAGGTGGTCGCCGACCGCCTGCTCGGTGGCGCTGCCGAATTCCCCGAGGCCGACATGTCGACCAAGCTGAAGCTACTCGGCGTCGACGTCGCGAGTTTCGGTGACGCGCAGGGCGTTACGCCCGACTGCCTGCAGGTCGTGGTCAACGACCCGGTGAAGCAGACCTACGCCAAGCTGGTGCTGTCCGACGATGCCCAGACCCTGCTGGGTGGCATCCTGGTCGGCGACGCGTCGGCGTACGGTGTGCTGCGCCCGATGGTCGGTGAGGCGCTGCCCGGCGACCCGCTGGCGCTCATCGCCCCGGCCGGCTCCGGTGACGGCGCAAGCGCTCTCGGTGTGGGCGCCCTGCCCGACGCCGCCCAGATCTGCTCCTGCAACAACGTCACCAAGGGCGACCTGTGCGGTGCGATCGAAGGCGGTTGCTCCGACGTCGCCGGCCTGAAGGCCTGCACCAAGGCCGGAACGTCCTGCGGCTCTTGTGTTCCGCTGCTCAAGCAGCTGCTGGAAGCGCAGGGCGTCGAGCAGTCCAAGGCACTGTGCGAGCACTTCCCGCAGTCGCGGGCCGAGCTCTTCGAGATCATCTCGGCCACCGAGATCCGGAAGTTCTCCGGCCTGATCGAGAAGTTCGGCACCGGAAAGGGTTGCGACATCTGCAAACCCGCCATCGCCTCGATCCTGGCGTCGACCAGCAGCGGCCACATCCTCGACGGCGAACAGGCCGCCCTGCAGGACTCCAACGACCACTTCCTGGCCAACATCCAGAAGAACGGCAGCTACTCGGTCGTGCCGCGCGTCCCGGGCGGGGACATCACGCCGGAGCAGTTGATCCTGATCGGCGAGATCGCCAGGGACTTCGGCCTTTACACCAAGATCACCGGTGGCCAGCGCATCGACATGTTCGGTGCGCGGGTGGACCAGCTGCCGGAAATCTGGCGGCGACTGGTCGACGGCGGCATGGAATCCGGGCAGGCGTACGGCAAGTCGCTGCGCACCGTCAAGAGCTGTGTCGGTAGCGACTGGTGCCGCTACGGACAGCAGGATTCGGTGCAGATGGCCATCGATCTGGAGCTGCGCTACCGCGGCCTGCGGTCGCCGCACAAGATCAAGATGGGCGTCTCCGGCTGCGCCCGGGAATGCGCCGAGGCGCGCGGCAAGGACGTCGGCGTCATCGCCACCGAGACCGGCTGGAACCTGTACGTCGGCGGCAACGGCGGCATGACGCCCGCCCACGCGCAGCTGCTGGCCGGCGATCTCGACGATGAGACGCTCGTCCGCTACATCGACCGGTTCCTGATGTTCTACATCCGCACCGCGGACCGGCTGCAGCGCACCGCCCCCTGGGTCGACCAGATGGGCCTCGACCACGTCCGCGACGTCGTGTGCAACGACTCTCTCGGTCTGGCAAGCGAATTCGAAGCCGCCATGGAACGGCACGTCGACGGCTACTCCTGCGAGTGGAAGGGCGTGCTGGACGACCGCGCGAAGCTGTCGCAGTTCGTCTCGTTCGTCAACGCTCCCGATGTCGCCGACCCGACCATCGAGTTCACCGAACGCAACGGCCGCAAGGTGCCGATCGGCATGCCCACCGTCCCGCCCGCCAAGAGCTGATCAGGAGGACACGATGACGCTCAACGACCTTTCCGAAGTTGCCCAGTACCAGGACCGTTCGGAGTGGACCGCGGTCTGCTCGTACCACCGGCTGGTGCCGGGGCGCGGGGCCGGCGTGCTGCTGCCGGATGGCACGCAGGCGGCCCTGTTCCGCCTGCACGACGGCTCGCTGTACGCCGTCGGCAACATCGACCCGTTCTCCGGTGCTGCCGTGATGTCGCGTGGACTCGTCGGTGACCGCGCGGGCCGGGCCTGCGTGCAGAGCCCCATCAAGAAGCAGGCGTTCGCGCTGGATGACGGTGTCTGCCTTGATGATCCCTCGGTGAGCCTGCCGGTCTACCCGATCCGGGTGTGGGCCGGGCTGGTCGAGATCGGCCCGCTCGGAGTCGACGCCGCCGCCTAGTTTTCCCGCCGAAACGGCATTCCAGCAGGAAAAGTCCGAGTAGACGCCTGCTGGAATGCCGTTTCGGCGTTGGTCAGCGCGAGCAGCCGTTGTCCTCGATGGTCTGCAATACCCAGTACGCCGTGAACTCGAGGATCAACGCGATCTCGGCGATCAGCACCGCGTGATTGAAGCCGTCGAGGGTCAGGTGCAGCACCACGGCGGTCACCAAGGTGCCGGCCATCAGCAGTGAGATCGTCTGGTACGCGCCACGGTAACGACTTCCGCACGCCGGCGCGGTGCCGAAAGCCGAGCTGAACACCGTCAGCACGATCGCGCCGAACATGACGGCCGCGGCAATGCTGTGGGCGTTGATCCGGAACCAGTCGGGCGCCACGATCAGCACCGCCACACCGGTCCCCAGCACCGCGCGCTGCAGCCACCTCGCGGCGGCGCCCAGCAGGGTGCCGGCCCGCTTGGGCCGGAACAACAACCACGACGCGGCGCGCGAACCGGCGAGCACCACCGCGACCGTCCACACGTTGAACAGCACGGCCGATCCCGTCTGCACCGCCACGGGATCAGCTGTGCCGCACTGCAGTACGGGCCGCGTGGTGGGGACGACGGCGATCACGAAGGCCAGCACGCCGGCCAGGTTGAGCAGGGTGTTCTCGGTATCGCTGGCACCCTGGTAAACGATGAGCATGGCGCCGATGGCGAACAGCACGCCGATGAACACGGCATGCGCGGTGGTGAAGTAGTAGGCGCTGATCGAGGTCTGCCAGCACGTGGCGTGTGCGCGCTCGACGGCGAGCGCCGCGCCCAGCAGGACGGCCATGACCACCATGCCGCCCCGCAGAAAGCGGTAGGTGTCCAGCGCTACGTTATTGCCCGTCCGCTTGGCCATGTCTCCAGTATGGGCCGCGATATCCCCCACGAATGGGCGGTACCCGTTGAGTTTCGGCCGAAAACCTACGCAGCCAGTGACAACCGGGCCGTCCGGAACCGGTGTGCCACCAGCTTGGCGACGCCCGGGTGCCGGCCCAGCGGGTCGGTCACCACGTCGGCCCCGCACGTGTACAGCCGGTCCTGAAAGAGTCCGTCGGCCAACAGGTATGACGCCACGGCCACCCGCTCGGCACCGCGCCGACGCAACCGGGCCACCACGTCGCCCACCCAGTGCGTGCCACTGATCGCGAACGCGAGCTCGACGCGGCTGCCCAGCGTCGCCGACAGCATGGCGCACGTCCGGCGCAGGTCGCCGGCGGCGCGCGGGTCCGAGGTTCCGGCAGCGGCCAGCACCACGGAATCCGATGGCCGCCAGCCCGATTCGATGAGCCGGTCGGCGAGCACCCGGACCATCGCGGTCGAGGGCCCGAGCGCCGGCGCCACTGTGACGTCCCGGTGGCCGCTTTCGGCGATACCGGCGGGGATGTCGTTGTGGACGTGGTAGCCCGACGACAGGAAAGCCGGAACGACGACGGCCGGGCCGGGCGGCAGCGCCGACAGCACCTCGGCCGGTGTGGGTCCGAGGACGTCCACGAACGCGGTGTGCACCCGGCGGTCCAGCAATCCGCTGACCCGCTCGGCCAGATCGCCGATCATCGCGACACCGGAACCCTTGCGGGTGCCGTGCGCGACCAGGACGGGGTTCACAGCGCACCCGCCGAGTAGTCGTCGACCGCCAGCCGGTAGCCGCGTTTCACCACCGTCGCGACAATCTCCTTGTCGCCCAACGTGGTTCGCAGGCGCAGCACCGCGGTCTCGACGGCATGGGTGTCCGAACCGCTACCCGGAAGCGCGGCCAGCAGTTCCTGCCGTGACACTACCGCGCCGGGCCGCAGCGCCAGCGCACGCACGATGGACATCCCGGCCGGCGAAAGATCCTTGACCACACCGTCGACCACGACACAGGTGCCCCGGATCTCGAGATCGTGTCCGGCGGCCCGCAGCTTCCGGGTCTGCAGCACGGGCAGCTCGTCGGCGATGTGACGAGCCAGCGCACCCAGGCGCATGCGCTCGGGGGCGGAGGTCGGCACACCCAACCGGGCCAGCGGCCGCGCTGTCACGGGGCCGACGCACATGGCGTGCACCTGGCTCCGGAACGCTTCCAGCACTTGATCATTGATGCCGAGTTCGGTGGCGCGCATCAGGGTCGCCGCCACCGCGGGCGCCGAGGTGAAGCTGACGGCGTCGAGCCGGCGCTCGGCGATATCGCTGACCAGCGAGTCGAAGGCACCGCCGGACGGCACCGGCTGCCACCGGTACACCCTGATCGGGACGACGTCGGCGCCGGCACGGCGCAGCTCATCGAGAAACTCGGGAAACGGGTCCCACTCATCGGTGGCGCCGTGCAGCTGAACGGCGATCCGCATGCCGGAGATGCCACCCTGGAGCAGATAGCCCAGCACCTCGCGGGACGACTCGGAATCGGGTGACCACTCCTCGGGCAGGCCCGCTGCCCGCAGCGCGCCGGTGGCCTTGGGGCCGCGCGAGACGATGCGGGCGCGGCTGAGGGCCTCGGTCAGTTCGCCCGACACACCCCAGTCGTCGGCGGCGGACATCCAGCCGCGGAATCCGATGCCGGTCGTGGCGATCAGAATGTCAGGCGGCACTTCGAGCAGCGCCTGGGTATTGGTGCGGAGCTCGTCGTCGTCGGGCAGCGGCACCATCGAGATGGCAGGGGCGGCAATCACCGTCGCGCCGCGGCGGCGCAGCAGGGTGCACAGCTCATCGGCACGTCGTGCGGAGGTCACCGCCACCCGAAATCCGGTGAGCGGGGCCCGTTCGGGATCACTCATGCGTCAAGTGAAGGGACAACGTGTTTCCGGCTGGTTACCCAGCCATTGCTCAGCGGTGTCGCCAACCCGGAAACGGTGACGTTTGCGTCACACGCCGCGCTGAACTGGGGATTTGCGCGCAAAACCCTCGCAAGGCCTCACCACACGTCGCCCTCACGCCAGTCGCAGGTGATGTCGGCGGTGGTATCGACCTCGACCGAGACCGGCAGCACGAACAGCGAGTGATCGTCTTCGGGCGTGCGATTGAGACCGGCCGGCGCCAGCACGGACGTCGTGCCCCGCCACGGCAGCCAGCCGCGCGCGGTGTAGATCGGGCGCCCCGCATCCGACGAGCTGAGCGCGCCGATCTCGTAGGCGCCGCGGATCACCTGCTCGACGGCATCCAGGACCGCCGTGGCCAGCCCCTGGCCCCGCCAGTCCTCGCGGACCGCGACAGCTTCGACGTAGCCGCAGCGCAGCGCGGTGTTGCGGTACATGAGCCGGCGCTGCACCACGGCGCCGTGCGCGATGATCGCGCCGTGACGGCAGACCAACGCGTGCATGCCGCCCAGTGAGTGCTCCCAGTCGGCGTCCGAGAAATCGCCGTCGTACGCATCGATGACCATCTGCCGCGCGCCTTCGCGGGTCTCGGCATCGAGATCAGCGGTGTGGACCAGTCGCGCCGTGTGAACGTTGTGTACGCGGGTGAGATCCGTGGGGTGCACCCCCTCGTTCTACCAGGATTGCGCAGCCCGCGCTGGTGCCTGTACGGGTTCAGGCACCGAACGGTTGGCGCGGCCTGGACCAGTGCATCCGCACGTGCTGTCCGGGCCGGATCTGCCCCACCTTGTCGATGTCGTGGTCGGCGACGACGCCGATCACCGGGTAACCACCGGTGACCGGATGGTCAGGTCCGAGGATCACCGGTAAACCGTTGGGCGGCACCTGAATTGCGCCCCTTGTCGCGCCCTCGCTGGGCAGCTGACGGTCGGGCCAGCGGTGTTGCAGTGGCCGGCCGTTCAGCCGCATGCCGACGCGGTCGCTGCGATCGGTGACGATCCACTCCGTGTGCACCAGGGCATCGGGGTCGACGAACCAGTCGTCACGCGGACCGGGGACCACCAGCAGTTCCAACAGGTCCTCTGCGATGGCCGCCACGGGCGCCTGATCCAGCTCAGGGAACTCGGCGGTGTGCTCACCGATGGTCAGCATGTCTCCGACCTGCAGCGGCCGCGGGCCGATCGCGGACATCACGTCGTAGCTGCAGGATCCGAGCACGGGGTCCACTTTGAAACCGCCGCGGACCGCCACATAGCTGCGCATGCCGGTGTGGGGTGCACCCAGCGAGATGACGTCACCGTCATGGGCGTAGTGGATGCTGTTGGTGCCGAAGAGCTTTCCGTTCGCAGACGGGTCGGCGTCGGCGCCCGTGACGGCAACCGCCACGCCCTCTTTCCCGCCACCGTGGACCCGGGCGGAGAAGCCGCCGAACGTCACCTCGATGGTGGCGCGATCGTTCGGGTTGGCCACCAGCCGGTTGGCCAGCGCGTGCGAGCGGCGATCGGCGGCGCCCGAGCGGCTGACGCCCATGTGGGCCAGGCCGGGCCGGCCCAGATCCTCGACCAGCGCGAGCGGGCCGGTCTTCAGGATTTCGAGTGTTGCGGTCATGGTCGCGCTCCTAACCGATCGCCCGGAATTGAACGTGCATACCCGGAATCAGCAACGCCGGCTGCTCCCGCTCGAGGTCCCACAGCGTGGCGTCGGTGCGGCCGATCAACTGCCAGCCGCCCGGGGTCTCCCGCGGGTACACGCCGGCGAACTCTCCGGCCAGCGCGACCGAGCCGGCCGGGACCCGGGTGCGCGGTTCACTGCGCCGCGGCACCTGCAGTCGCTCGTCGCCACCGACCAGATAGGCGAAGCCGGGCGTGAAGCCGCCGAACGCGACGCGCCACAGCGATCCGGTGTGGGCGGCGATCACCTCGTCCGGAGCCAGCCCGGTCAGCTTGGCGACTTCCTCGAGGTCCATCCCGTCGTAGACGACGTCGATGGTCACGTCGGGCTGCTGCGGGGCGCTGGCCTCGGAGTTGTCGAGCTCCTTGAGGTGTAGCTTCGACAGCCGTTGCTCGGTGGGTATGCGATATCGCGGTGCTGCAACTTTGACCAGGATGGTCCGCGACGCCGGAACGATGTCGAGGATGCCGGGCAGATTCGCGGCTCTCAGCGTGTCGGTCCACGCCAGCACCTCGGCGGTGCTGTTGAATTCCAGGAGCAGCGCCTGGTCGCCGTAGTCGCGGATACTGCCGAGCGTTGGCGATGTTGCCGTGTCAACGTCTTGAACTGTGACCGTCATCACCCTAACCTACCCGCGGGTAGCCGCTAATTAACGCGTCCTTAAGCACTCGCCAGAAGAGCCTTAACGAGCGCTCAGACAGCAAATTCGTACGTCGGTTCATGGCGCTTGATGTAGCTGATCACCCGGTACGTCACCGGCAGGAAGATCACCTCGACGGCGGTCTTGTACAGCCAGCCCTGTCCGGTGTAGATGACGAAGTCGTGGACGGTGCTGATGCCGATGGCGTTGGCGGCGATGGCGCAGAACACCAGCGTGTCACCGAGTTGCCCGGCGAACGTCGAGCCCACCAGCCGCGCCCACAGGTGCTTCTCCTTGGTGCGCTCCTTGATGGCCACCACGACCCACGCGTTGATGGTCTGCCCCACGATGAAGCCGGCGAGCCCGGCGATGATCAGCTGCGTGTACGAGTGCACGACGTTCTCGAAGTGCGCCTGGTTCGGGTAGAAGTCTGCGGCCGGCAGATAGATCGTCGCCCAGAAGGTCAGGGCGGCAAGGATGTTCATGGCGAAGCCGAGATAGATCGCGCGCCGCGCGGCCTTGAAGCCGTAAACCTCCGACAGCACGTCGCCGATGATGTAGGTGAGCGGAAAGACGATGAAGCCGCCGTCGGTGATGATCGGACCGAAGGCCACACCCTTGGTGGCGGTGACATTGGAGATGATCACCAGCGCCGTGAACACCGCGATCAGGATCGGATAGTAGGCCGATCCGACCTGCGCGAAGCGGGCGTGCTGTTCGGGGCGCTCGGCGACGGTCACGTCGAACATCTTGGCAGGCAGGGCAGCGAGTGCAACCTCAGGCCAGCGCCGCGGTCAGCAAGGGCGGCAGCTGATCGGCCACGGCGGGGTAGGACAGCACCGAGGCGAACGTGATCGCCGCGGACAGGTCCTTGTTGGGGAAGACGATCCGGTTGGCCTTGGCCTGGCTCAATTGTGCGACCGTCGGGTCGGCCAGCACCGCGGGCCGCTGTTCGTCGGCATCGAGCGTCCAGATCAGTACGTCCGCGTCGCGGAGCGCCGTGGCGATCTGGTCGCGGGGCACGAAAGCGTGTTGCCCCTTGGTGAACGAATCCAGGCCGCCCGGGATCGAAATGCCCATCTCGGTCAGGAAGTCGGTGCGCCAGCCCGCCGGTGTGATCTCGATGCCGTCCGCGGTCGGAAGACCGTTGACGATCAACATCTTTCGGCCGTTGAGTCTCGGGTTGGCCTGGCCTGCGCCGGTGAACTTCGCATCGACGCCGTCGATGAGCCGCTTCATGTCGTCGGCCTTGAAGACGGCCTGGCCGATGACGGTGGCCTGCTCTTTCCAGGGTTCGAAGAAGGCGTCCTGGCCGGACTGGGCGATTGTCGGGGCAATCGCCGACAGCTTCTTGTAGGTGTCGGCGTCCAGTCCGGCGTTGGTGGCGATGATGAGATCGGGCTTCAGTGCGGAGATTTTGTCCACCTGGATGCCGTCGTTGAGGTTCAGGACGGCAGGCTGGGCCGGCCCCAGCGCAGGCTGGGCCCACGGCCACACCGCGAATAGCTGGTTTCCGAACCATTCGGTCACGGCGATCGGCACGACGCCGACGGCAAGGAGTTCGTCCTGCCCGGTGAGGCCGGCGCACACCACGCTCTTCGGTGGTGCCGGAACCCGTGTGGAGCCGAACGCGTGATTGATCGTGACCGACCCGTCGCCGGCGACGGTGCCCGAGGCCGGCGGCTTGGAGCACGCGGCGACGACCGCGGCGCCGGCCGCACCGGCGGCCAGTGCCAGGAAGCTGCGGCGCGAACGGATCGGGTGCACGTCGTGAGTCTCGCATCTGCCCCGGGGAAAGGCGCTGCCAACACGCAAACGCACGCGGCGGTGCTCGTGTGCGCCGTGACGCGGTGCCGTTTGCGCCGGTGTCCCGGACGTGGTTTGCCGACAACGTAAATATCGGTGGCGGGCGAGTGGTGAGATGATCGTCGGCGCGCAGCATACCTTGGGTATGTACTTTCTTGGACTATTAGCTGAGTGCCAGCGCGTCACCGACGGGATCAATTGCGTCGTGCTGGGCAATTACGTGTAGTGATGGTCAATAATGCCTGGTAAACGCTTACGTGTTACCCGCGTTTCCCGTGGGGCGGACGTTTCAGGCGGTACGTAAGAGCAGGCCTATGAGATTAGCGAGAACTGCCCAATGTCAGTCGTTTGACGTATCGTCCGGCCACCTTCGCCCGTGCTCTAATGGGGGTGGACGTCGGTCTTTGGCGGACAAGAGGGATTTGCTGGGAGGTTGCTATGACGATGGATTCCAGTGGACTGCGCACCCCGCGCCGACATACTCGGGCCGAGGTACGTCAGGGGCTCGGTCCGAAGCGGCCGGAGCGCGTCGTGACTCGGCATCTCCCCGAACTGCTCGTCGGTATGCGGTGGTTGTTCGACACGGCCCAACCGGACGGCGCGATGGTGAGCGCGGGCGGTCAGGTCATGCGGTCCGGCCGACGGACATTGCGGTTCCGGCCGATGGACTGGCAGGGCCACGCGGTGATCGAAATCGTCGGCCCTGCCGCCGCCGGTGACCCGACGCCCCGGGCCGAGTTGGAGGCGTACGTCCAGGCCCTCGACGACATGGGTGAAGACGTGGTGGCCAGCTGGATCGGCCGCCGCGGCCAGGTGCGCAGCATCGCGTTGGCCCGTCCTGTCCATCCGACGCTTCGCGCCGCCGTCGATCGTTATGTGGCCGGCTGCGCCGAGCACCCTGGTCAGCAGTGCGCGTGTGGCCGTCGGGCCCGCGACTGCAGTGTGTCGCTGCGCGCGGTGGAGCGGGCGGTGGGGCGTCATCAAGTGGAGTTCGATGCGCTTTCGGGGCCGTGGCCCGACGCGCTCGACCCGTCGGGGGAACTGGGTATGGTCGCCGCCGGGCTGGTGCCCCAGCTCGCCGAGCAGATTGTCGCCCCGAGCGCGGTCTGACCGTTTCGCCGGTATTACGGCCATAGGTCGTTAAAGCTTCATTTCCCGTTCGGTTATCGCAATGCCCGAACAATCTTTATTATTCCGTTACGGACGCTGCGGGGGCAGTGCCGGGCATTAATTGACGGAAGCGTCTTATATGGCGGTCGGGAGGTGTCGTTGCGATGACTGCGCGTGTGATCACCGGTCAGTTGTTGGCGGCTCTGGCGGTGGCTGTTCTAGGCATTTCTGCCCCCGCGTCGGCTGATGTCGGAACGGGCCAGATGGCGGCGTGCGCCGAACGGGGCAACCCGCTCGACTGCGTGCCGACGAATGCCGCTGCCAACGCCGCGGAGCTCGCCTATCTGACCGAGCTGCACGGCCGGATGCAGAGCAGCGATGCCGATCTGCTCAAGACCGGGCGCTTGACCTGCAACATGTTCGTGTACGCCGGTCAGCCGACGGGCGATGCCGTGAACGACATCTCCAAGTCCCTGAAGGTGAACAAGGCCTCCGCCACTTTTGTGATGGACATGGCGATGGTGCACCTGTGCCCCGGCCTGAACATCGGCGCGGACGGAGTGCCCCGCCCCCGCTATTGACATGGCACCTGAATTCACGCTGAACCCGCGTGAAATCGGTGTAGGTAAGCGGGCCAGTCCCAGGTATTCAGGAATTCGTTTGCGGCGGCGTAGCCGTTGTCATAAAGCCGCTTCCGATCGGCCTGGGAAATGTCGAAATTCAGATACCCGATGCCGGCCGCGTCGACCACTATCGTGCGCGCCGCGACCGATGGCTGTCGGAGATAAGTCTGGTCGTGACCGAGCAATGCGGTGTTGATGAGATTCTCCAGGAGGCGCGGAGCGCCGGGCAGATCGATCACCGGCGCCAGCCCTGGGCTCGGGTCGCCGTCACCCTGAGCCGGTCGCTGGGCCGTCACGGTGATGCCGAAGCTGGGCCAGCGCGGGACCTTGCCGTCGGTGCGGTCCAGCGAGTACATCGGGAAATTCGACAGCAGTCCGCCGTCGATCAGCGTCGACGTCGTGCCCGAGGCGCTGGTGATGGTGACGGGGCGGAAGAAGAACGGGATGGCCATGGACGCGCTGACCGCGTCCGCGACGGACTGCTCGTCGGGGTCGAGGCCGTACATCCGGCGGTAGTCCCACGGCAGCCGGACGAGTGTGCCGCGGGTGATGTCGGCGACCGTGACGACCAGGCGATAGCGCTGCTCCGGCGGCAGCTCGCGGTCGTCGAGCGCCAGATCGCCGAAGGTACGCACGCCCAGGTTCCGCAGCTCGCCGTCGACCCAGTCGTGAATGGCGTCGCCCCGGTACATCCCCTGGCCGTGGAAGGCGGTCCAGTACTTGCCCAGCACCGGGATTCGGGTGGTGCCAACGGGATCCAGGAATGTGCGGTAGGGCAGGGACATCGCCAGCTCCCGGAGCTGGTCACCACCGAGTTGGCATCCGGCCGGCTGACGCCGGTTCGCGGCGGCGATGACGGCGCCCACCAGGGAGCCGGCCGATGTGCCGGAGACCCGGCCGACGTGGTAACCCGCGTCGCCGAGCGCGACGACGGAGCCGACCAATCCGATGGCCTTGACGCCGCCTCCCGACAGCACCAGATCGGCGGTCTTGACCGGGACCGCGGGGGAGTCGTCGGGCCTGTGCGCCATTGGTGACGATGCTAGGGGAACGCCCACGGTTCGCATTGAACCGCAACGGATTGTGACGGTCGGTGCGGCCCTGGCGGCGGTGTGGCGCGCGTTACCGGCGCACTCAGCCGATTCTTAGGCGCAGACTAAGCCGCCCTCAGTACCCGTCCCTAATGTTGCTGGCACATCGAAGGATTCACCGGAGAGGGGGTGACGAATGGAGCATCGGTACTGTGACCGCATGTTGGCGGCACGCGCACTGGTAATAGCAATGTCCACGGTCCTTCTCGTCCCCACCGCGGTGGCATCTGCAGACGACGATGCGCCCCCGCCGGGGCCGCCGCCGGTCTCGTTCACCATGACCTCCGGGGCGCCCATCCGTGACGGCGCCACCTACGGCGTCGGCACGGTGATCGTCGCGCACTTCGCCGCGCCGGTCGACGAGGCTGCCGCCGCGCGGGATCTGGTGGTGACGGCGAACCCGCCGGTGACCGGGTCCTGGCACTGGGTGAACAACACGACCGCGCACTGGCGTCCGCCGCAGTACTGGGCACCGGGCACCGTGGTGTCGGTGGCCGGAGGCCCGACGTTCACCATCGGCGCCTCCCATGTGTCGATCGCCGACGACGCGACCAAGAAGGTCAGCGTGTACGACGGTGGCGCGCTGGTGAAGACGATGCCGACCTCGATGGGGCGCGGCGGCACCGAAACCGTCAACGGCAAGACGCTGAGCTTCTGGACCCAACCGGGGGTTTACACCGTGCTCGACAAGAGCAATCCGGTCGTCATGGATTCGTCGACGTACGGTCTGCCGATCAACAACCACCTCGGGTACAAGGAGACCATCCCGTACGCCGTGCGCGTCAGTACCGATGGCGTGTACCTGCATCAGCTCGACGCGACGGTGTGGGCCCAGGGCAACACCAACACCAGTCACGGCTGCCTGAACCTGAACCACGACAACGCGCAGTGGTTCTACAACTTCTCCGTGCCGGGCGACGTGGTCGAGGTGCGGAACACCGGCGGCAAGCCCCTGCAGTTGTGGCAGAACGGCGACTGGAGTGTGCCGTGGGACCAATGGTGATAACGATGCGATCAATCTTGAATCTCGGTCGCGTCGATGTGACGCACACCACAGTGCATTAGGTACACTGGTCAGTGTCACGGCAAAAGGCCTAGTCACGACCGGTACTTAGCCGATAAAATTAGATAGCTGGAAATATCAGTTTGAGGTCAGGAGTGGTCGTGGGAGCAGTAGCGCATTTGCCGAACCAGTTCGAGTCGGCACAGCCGCCGGCGGCGGACGCATCGTTGATGGAGTTGCTGTCGACGTGTTCGGGCATCATCGAGTCGACCTTCGCCGACCGCATCCGCGAACTCGGTGGCACGGAGGCCGAAATCCACCAGCTGTCCGGTTCGGCGGCCCATGCGGTGTTCGCGTGGTCCACGGGCCGCGGCTTCGGCGCCTGATTCCGTAGGTCGGTAGCGCCCGCGCGGTGCTGCCTGGGGCTCGGCCGCCCCGCCATTCCAACCCGTACTCACGCTTGTGCCCGCCTCGGTGCGACAACCTCGTCGCACCGAGGCGGGCATTTTGCGTGAAAGAGTATTCGCGTGTGCTGCGTCGCGCCCACAATCGGGACGCCCCCGCGATGTGTGGGCGCGTAGTGCGTGAGTTCAATCGTGACGGCAATCTGAGCCGGCGATTGAACCCAGGGACCGCTGGGGTTCTGGAAAGGTCCCTGGCTTCAACCGGGACCACGCCGGCGCTCGGCGATTGAAACGACGTATCCCGCCATGCCTTCGACGGGTCGCGTGCGCCGAGCACGTGGTCGGAATTCCCTTTCGCAGTTGAGACTGCGTTGATGCAGAAGGTCGAGGCCTACGCGCAGGCGAAAACGCCGCGCTGAGAGATGATCTCAGAGCGGCGCTTTCGGTTACGACGGGTCAGACGGTCGCGTCGACCTTCTCGGCGGGGGTCGGCCACGGTACCGGCTTCGGCCGCTGACGCACGATCTGCGGCCACCAGAACCACTTGCCCATGAGGGCGGCGATCGACGGCATCATGAACGACCGGACGACCAGGGTGTCGAACAGTAGGCCCAGGCCGATCGTGGTGCCCACCTGGCCGATGATGCGCAGCTCGCTGATGATCATCGACGACATGGTGAAGGCGAAGACCAGGCCGGCGTTGGTGACCACCGAGCCGGTGCTGCCCATGGCGCGGATGATGCCGGTGTTGAGGCCTGCCTGGATCTCCTCCTTGAACCGGGCCACCAGGAGCAGGTTGTAGTCCGCACCGACGGCCAGCAGGATGATCACCGACATCGGTATCACCATCCAGTGCAGTGGCAGGCCGATCAGGTACTGCCAGATGAGGATCGACATACCCAGCGACGCACCCAGGGATATCGCCACCGTCGCCACGATCACCGCAGCGGCCACCACGGCTCGCGTGATGATCAGCATGATGACGAAAATCAGTGCGAGAGCAGAGATTCCGGCGATCATCAGGTCGTAGTCCGAACCCTCGGCCATATCGCGGAACGTCGCTGCGCTACCGGCCAGGTAGATCTTGGAGCCCTCCAGCGGGGTGCCCTTGATCGCTTCCTTGGCGGCCAGCTTGATCGAGTCGATGTGCGAGATGCCTTCGGGCGTAAGCGGATTGCCCTCGTGCTGCACGATGAACCGCACCGACTTGCCGTCGGGCGAGATGAAGTTCTTCATGCCGCGCTTGAAGTCCGCACTGTCGAAGGCCTCCGGCGGCAGGTAGAACGAGTCGTCGTTCTTCGACTTGTCGAAGGCCTCACCCATGGCGCTGGAGTTCTTCTGGCCCTCGGCCTGCTGATCCAGCTGCCCCTTCTGGGTGGCGTACATCATCTGCATGTACTTCTTCATGTTCTTCATGGTCTCGATCTGCGGGGGCATGACCTGAACCATCTGCTTCGTCAGCGCGGACATCTTGTCCATGTCGGGGATGACGGTCTGGAAGTCGTCCGTCATGGTGTCGATGCCGTCGAGGGTGTCGAACACCGACCGCATGGACCAGCAGACCGGGATGTCGTAGCAGTGCGGTTCCCAGTACAGGTAGTTGCGGATCGGCCGGAAGAAGTCGTCGAAATCGGAGATGTGGTTACGCAGATCTTCGATGTCGTACAACATGCCGTGCATCTTGCCGACCATGCTGTCCATGACGGTCGACATCTGGACCGTGATGGCCTGCATCTTGGTCATGGTGTCGATGCTCACCTGAATGTCGTTGACCTGCTTGAGCATGTTGGCCATCATGTCCTGCTGGTACTTCTGGTTCATCACCTGCGTGGTGCTCTGCATGCCCAGCTGGAACGGGATGGTCGAGTGCTCGATGGGCGTGCCCTCGGGCCGGGTGATGGCCTGCACCTGAGCGATACCGGGAACGGCCACAACGGCTTTCGCGATCTTGTTGATCACGAGGAAGTCCGCCGGGTTACGCAGGTCGTGGTCGGTCTGGACCAGCAGCAGATCAGGGTTCATGCGGGCCGGCGAGAAGTGCCGGGTGGCGGCCGCATAGCCCTCGTTGGACGTGAGGTCCGCGGGCATGTACTGGCGATCGTCGTAGCTCGTCTTGTAGCCGGGGATCGCCAGCAGGCCGACCAGTGCCACCGCGATGGTGGCGACCAGGATCGGGCCTGGCCAGCGCGTGATCGCCGCGCCGATCTTGCGCCAGCCGCGCACGCGCATCGCGCGCTTCGGCTCGAGCGTCTTGCCCCACTTGGTGACCACGGTGATGAGGGCCGGGCCGAGCGACAGCGCGGCCAACACCACGGTGACCATGCCGATGGCCAGCGGGATGCCCAGCGTCTGGAAGTACGGCAGCCGCGTGAAGTGCAGGCAGTACGTCGCGCCGGCGATCGTCAGACCCGAACCGAGAATGACGTGCGCCGTGCCGTGATACATGTCGTAGTAGGCGTCGTCTTTGTCCATCCCCGCGGTGCGCGCCTCCTGATACCGCCCGATCAGGAAGATGGCGTAGTCGGTGGCCGCAGCGATGGCCAGCATCGGCAACAGGTTGGTGGCGAACGTCGAGAGGCCGATGACCTTGTAGTAACCGAGCACGGCGACCAGGCCGCGCGCCGCGCCCACCAGCACCATCACGATGAACAGCTCGATCAGCACCGTGACGATCGACCGGTACACCAGCAGCAGCATGATGATGATGACCGCGAACGAAACGGCCTCCATGATCTTCAAACTGCGGTCGCCGGCGACGTTCATGTCGGACGCCTGGGCGGCCGCGCCGGTGACGTAGCTCTTGACGCCCGGGGGAGCGGGGATGCTCTTGAGGATCTTGTCGACGGTCTCGACGGACTCGTTGGCGAGCGATTCGCCCTGGTTACCGCGCAGGTAGACCTGCACGTAGGCGGACTTGCCGTCCGCGCTCTGGGAGCCCGACGCGGTCAGCGGGTCGCTCCAGAAGTCCTGCACGTGCTCGACGTGCGCGGTGTCGGCCTGGAGCTTGGCGACGATCTGGTCGTAGTACGCGTGGGCGGCGGCGTCGAGCGGCTCCTGCCCTTCCAGCACCACCATGGCCGAGCTGTCGGAGTCGAATTCCTTGAAGTCGGAACCGACCTGCTTCATCGCGATCATCGAGGGCGCGTCGTGCGGCGACATCGAGACCGATCGCATCTTGCCGACCTCGTCGAGCCCCGGCACGATCGTGCTGAGCATGACGACGATGCCGATCCAGGCCAGGATGACCGGGATCGCGAGCGTGCGGATCAGACGGGGGATCAGCGGCCGGTGCGGCGGCTGCCCGGCCTTGGGGAACGAGTCCGTCGGAGTGTCGAGGCTGTGGTTGCTCATGCAGATTTCACCAGGCAGAAGGTCTGGGCGTGGACGCCCGTGGAGGTTCGGGTGTCTTTGAGTTCGTCGTCGACGTGGACGGTGCAGGTGATGGAGTCACCGTCGCCCTGGGCGACGATGTTGGGGGAAGCCGCCGGCGCGGTGGTGGACAGGACGAGTTTCCAGGGCAGCATCGCGTGATCGACGCGCTGGGGCTTGGCGTCCAGGTCGAGGTAGTTGATGTCGGCGTAGGCGCCGGGTTCGCCGGTGATCTCGTAGGTGACGACCTTGGGCTTGAACGGTTTGGCGTCGTCGGCGAAGTTGCGCGGGGTGACGATGACGGGGTTCTGGCCGAAGTAGGTGCGCACGCGCTGCACGGTGAAACCGGCGACGAGGGCCACGGCGAGGATCAGCAACGGGATCCACGCCTTCTTGATCGCATTGCCGATCACGCGGCGATCTCCTTGGTCATGCTGACCTCCCCGTCCTTCGATTGCTCGACATACCTCGGCGGACCCTGTGACCTGGGACGCTGCGTACCGTTTGTGCGGCGCCCACAGGTGTCACATTTCAATCTGCCGATCGGCAGACTCAGCGTATCCACCAAGGTAAACTTAGACAAGTTAAGCGAATTGATTGATGCAGGTCGGTGCCCACATCGGGGCCTTGCCTGTGACGCACGTGACGTCGCTGCGACAGCGGTGACCGCGGCTACACGACGACCGCCAGGGGTGGTCGGCGAACAGGGAGCGAGGATTGGCCAAATCGGTGGGGCCACGCGGATCGGCGCGTGCGCGGGTGATCGACGCCGCCCTGGCGTTGTTTGCGGACCACGGCGTGAACGGCACATCGCTGCAGATGATCGCCGATCATCTCGGGGTCAGCAAGGCTTCCGTGTACTACCAGTTCCACTCGAAGGACGACATCGTCCTGGCCGTGATCCGGCCGGTGTTCGCAGACCTCGATCAGCTGGCCACCGCGATCGAGGCCGAGGGGAGCGGGCCGGCCCGCCAGGAAGCCGCGATCGCCGGGTTCGTCGAGCTCGCGGTTCGGCACCGGCGGGTGACGGCGGTGTTCTATCGCGACCCGGCCATCGACACCCTGGTGAACTCGCACGAAGAGTGCAGCGCCATCAACCAGCGCCTGCGCCGGGTGCTCGGAATGGACGGCGCAGATACCGAAACCCGGGTGACCATGTCGCTGGTCACCTCGGGCGTCTACGGCAGCGCGATGGATCCCGACCTACAGGACATCCCCGACGGCGAACTCCACCGCATCTTGTTGCAGTCCGCGCGGCGGCTGCTTCCGGCGGTGGAGCCGGACGCTATTCGGCGATGAAGACCGGGATCAGGCGGTCGGTCTTGGTCTGGTATTCGGCGTAGGGCGGGTAGGCCTCGACGGCCCGGTCCCACCACTCCTGCCGTTCGTCACCCTCGAGCTCACGTGTCGTCAGCTCCATGACCTTGTCGCCATCCTGCGCTGTGATCTGCGGGTTGGCCTTGACGTTGTGGTACCACGACGGGTGCTCGGGGGCACCGCCCTTGGAGGCCACCAGGGCGTAACGACCGTTGTGCTCGACGCGCATCAGCGGCACGAGACGCTTCTTGCCGGACTTGGCTCCGGTGGTGGTGAACAGGACCACCGGCCGATCGAGGATCTGCACACCATCGGTGGTGCCCTGCGCCAGAATCTGTTCGGTCTGCTTGCGCACCCAGTCGGTGGGGCTCAGTTCATGTTCGGTCACGTCGATTCCCAACGGATTGAGGAAGCCGGGTTATTCCGGTCGAGCCCAATTCTTCCCGTTCGGCGGCCATCCGGGGGAGCGCTCGGCCGAAATCTTGTGCTGCCGGCAGGTACAGACCTAGTTGACGAATCGTCGGGCGCGCGTGGGTGCCGACGAGGTGGCCCGCGCCTGCCGGAATCCGATCAGCCCGCCGGCGGCGGTGAGGGTGATGATGCCGGCAAATCCGGGGACGGCGACCGCGGCGACCTCGCGGAGGCCGGCGGCCCGCAGGTAGTCCGGATAGCCCGGCCGGAAGTCCTTCGAGGCGACGAGAAGCGTCTCGGCGGCGAAGACGTCCCGGGGCCGGACCGGCGGGACCGGCTTGTCGGGGGTGCCCGGAGCGCCCGGCGAGATGTCCCGCGGCATCGAATCAGTGCTTGCGCCAAAGGTTTTCGGCAGCTGGGGAGCGTTCAGCTGCAGGGCCCGGTTGTCCGGTGGCAACGCGATGGCGGGCATACCCGGCGTGTAGTGGAGGAACGGCAGGTTGGAGGCGGCCGTCGCCAAATCCCGGACGGTGGTCTCGATGGGGTTGATCAGGGCGTCGGCGAAGACGGGCAGTGCGGCGAGACCCGGGATCGGCACCGCTTCGACGACCGTCGGGATCGTGGTCTTGACGAGGTCCAGCGCGGTCAGCGGAACCTGGGCCACGGCCAGCGGGAGCTGCGCCAGCGGGGGTTTCGGCGCGGCCGCGGCGGCGGGGCCCGGGGTGGTCACCGTCGAGTCCGGCGTCACGGCAGCCGACGGCTGCGGCGCTGTGCTCTTGACGGGGGCGGGTGCCGATCCGGTGAATGTCGGTGCGGCGCCGGGGATGAGCGCGGGGACGCCCTGGTTGGGTTTGACGCCCGGAACGAGGCCGGTCAGCGGTGCGCCACCGATGATGCTGGTCGGGTGCTGGATGATGCGGGTGAACTGGCCGACCATGCCCCCGAGGGTGGTCTGCAAGTTCGGTGACGAACTGCCCGTGGTCGAACCGGTGGTGGTCGATGATCCGGTGGTCGTGGAGCCGGTGGTGGTGCTGCCGCCGGTGGTGGTCGACGTGTCCGAGCCCGTGGTCGTGCCACCGGTCGTCGTACCCGTCGTGGTTCCTGTGGTGCCCGAGGTGCCAGTGGTCGAGCCGCCCGAGGTGCCTGTGCTGGAACTGCCGGTGTCGGTGTCGGCCAACGCCACGACGGCTTCGGGGCCCAGCACCAGCAAGCCTGCTGTGACGAGGCTGGAGGCGGCGAGGAGCCGCGCGTGGGGCATCACGCGGAGATCACCTCCCCTTTTCTGACCAAAGTGCAGTATGTCACACCCGTCTGACCATTAGCTATGAACAACGGAAGGCCTACTCCGGCGTCAATTGATGGGGGACTTGGTCGGGGCTCGCCGGCGGGTGGAGCCGGCCGCGGCGCACCTTGAAAACGGCCGGAAATCGACCAGATATTGACGCCTCTTCCCAATTGTGTCGCAAGGTGTTAATGGGGCAAATGTGACTAGTAGTGTTATTGAGTTGAAGCTCCCGTAAGAAAAAGAGACAGAATTTCAGTCCGGTCTCAGAGATCAAGATAGCGACTCGCATAGGGTTCGAACGGTTATCGCTCCGTGTTGTATTTGTGACTTTTGTAGCCCACCGTTACCCAAGTGAAATCAGTGCCCAGTGTGGCGCCGAGCACTCAGGAACAGGGAGCGTGCTGATGACCGCAACTACTGAAGTGACGTACCGCAGACGACCGGTGGCCGCTCGCCCGGGCCGGCCCAAGACCGGAAGGACACAGGTGGGCTCGGTGGATGTCATCGCTACATCCGCCGCGGTGCTGCGACCTGTCGTGGTGGCCGGGGCCATCGTGGCCGCCGCCCTCATGTGGGGACCGCGCGCCCAGGCCGACGTCGTCCATGACGCGCTCAATGATGTCGGTATCGGCAACAACGGGCCCGTCAGCAGCGCCATCGCCGAGGTGGGTACCTCTATCTGCCCGCTGCTGGTGCAGCCGGGCAGCCAGATGGCCAGCACGGCAACGCAGATGAGCGGCAACGGCGGCATTGCGCCGCCGCTGGCCGGGTTCGCCACGCAGGTCGCGATCCAGACGCAGTGCCCCGCCTTCATGACGGCACTCGCCAACGGGAACATCCCGGCCCTGATGAACGGCGGCCTGCCGGTGACGCCGGGGCTGCCTTCTGTGCCGTCAGTCGGGGTGCCGAACCTGTCGGGCGTCACCGGCGCGGTGCCGGGCACGCTGGGCGCCGCTACGACCCCCGTGTCGAGCGTCCTGGGTGCGGCGACGGCTCCGGTTCCCGGCACGTTGGGTGCGGTGACGGCGCCGTTGCCCGGCACGCTGGGGGCCGCGACGGCTCCGGTTCCCGGTGTGCTCGGTGCGGCGACCGCGCCATTGGCTACGACGCCAGGCCTTACGGTGCCGTCGGCCGGGGTGCCTGCGCCAGGTCTGCTGGCGCCTGCGGCGCAGGCGCCGTTGCAGCTGGCTTCCTCCCCGGTTGTGCCGGCGATTCCCGGCTACTGAGGTATGAACCTCGCCCAGCGAACGTGGGCGGGAATGCATTGAGGGCTGTGGCTTTTCGAAGCCACAGCCCTCAATGTTGTTGCGCTACTCGTCAGCTGTCGTGGCTGCTGCTGCTCGAGGCGTGCGACGCGCCGCCGCCCTCGGGCGCGCGGTGCTTGCCGCCGGTCGAACCCGCGGGCACGGAGACCGAACCGCGGGCGCCGTCGGGAGCGCTGTGCTTGCCGCTCTTGGCGGGCTTGTCGGCCTTCGTGGACTTGCCCGACTCCGCCTTCGTCGACTTGTCGGCACCGGCCTTGTCGTCAGACTTGCTGCTGGACTTGGTGTCCGGCTTGTCGGAGCTCTTGGTCTCGGAGTCCTTGGCGCCCGAGTCCTTGGCGTCGGTGCTCTTGGTGCTCGAGTCCTTGGCGTCGGTGGCCTTCGTCTCGGCGGTGGCCTTGGTGTCGGCGTCCTTGGTCGCGGCCTTCTCGTCGGTCTTGCCGGCGGGTGTGCTGGTGTCCTTGGCGTCGGTCTGGCCGGCCGTGGTGGCGCTGGTGCTCTCGGTCGTCTTCCCCGAGTCGGTGGCGGTGGGCGTCGTGCCTGTCGTACCGGATTCGGGCGACGTCGCACCGGCGGCCTTCGGCGTATCCGTCTCCGTGGCGGCGGCGGGCTTGGCCGTCAGCGACAGCGTCTGGGTGGTCGGCAGCGTCGTGGCCGAGGCCAGTGTCTTCAGCGACGTGGTGGCGGCCAACGGCGTTGCGGCCAGCGGGAATCCGGACAGGATCGCGCCCGGCAGGGCCTGCAGTCCGGCGATCAGTGCACCCGGCAGGGCGCTGATTCCGCTGATGATGGTGGCCGGCAGTGTGCTGAGGTTCTGCAACGCCGCGATCGCGGTCTTGATCGCGGTGTTGATGAGCGTGGGGATGGTCGCCGTCGCGCCGTTGAAGAACGAGGCGTTGATGGCGTTGATGCCCTTGATGATGGCGTTCGGCGCCGCGATGAGCGTGTTCACGATCGGCAACAGCGTCTGGTTGTAGATCGCCTTGTTGATGTTGTTCAGGCCCGTGATGATCGCGTTCGGACCCTGGATCAACTGCGCGACGAACGGCCCGACGGTCTGGGCGTAGATGGCGGCGTTGAGCGAGTTGATGGCCTTGATGAACTCATTGGGGCCGGCGATGAGGTTGTTCAGGAAGGTCTGGTACGCCGTGAACGGCAGTGAGACCAGCTGGAGCAGATCCTCCGGGAAGGCCGTCAGGTAGTACTTCTCCGCATAGGTGGACACGGTGGCCACGGCGGAATGTGCCGCTTGCACGGAGTGCGGCGCGGGCAACGGTGCGGCGGCTCCTACCGAGGCGACGACGCACACCGAGCACATTCCGGCAACGAGAGACGAGGGCAGTGCGTTGTGCCGAACAGCGATTTGCATGATGGACCCCGGATTCAGTGAGGCAGAGCGGAATTAGGCGGTCTGAAAGTAGCGGAAACCGCCAGGTGCCTCTAGCTGAGCAAAATCGCCCATCGGCCGCCTGACCAGGCGATACGTGCACAATTTCCCTGCCCGGGTAAATAAATCAAGCTGAAGTTTTCCAAGAATTCATCCACGGACCGGCGGCTGTGATGTCCGGACGATTTGCCAGGGGTGCGGTGTGGGCGCTCGCCGAACCGGTCGCGGTGTGATGTGGTGGTGACGATGTCCGACTTCACATTCCGTGCGGCACGGCTGGCGGCTGCAACCCTGACGGGTGCGGGGCTGGCCCTGGCCGGAAGCTGGCCGGCCGCGGCCGATCCCGCGACGGACGCCCAGGGGTTCGTCGACTCGACGGCGCGCTGCCCGACCGGCGATACCGCGGTGGCCTTCGGCAGCACCGCCTCGTCGCGGGTCGCGATCTGCAAGAGCGCCGGGGGTGCCTATCAGTATCGCGGCGTCCGGATCAGCGACGGCGCGAAGCTGATCGTCGCCGCCGGCGCGGACGGCCAGGGCGGCTACACCGCGACGAGCGACGGCATCACCTATACCGTCAGCGCGAAATCGCTTGACATCAGCGCGGGTTCGCAGCCCATCCGGTCCGAGCCCATGACCTTCTTCCGCAGCGGCGGGCCGTTGTCCGGAACGGCGGCCGCAACACCGGCGCCTGCTGCGGGACCGACGGGCACGCCGTCGACACCGGTCACCGGAGCTCCCGCGCCCGTACCGACCACGCCGCTGCCGCCACCCTTGCCGGCAGAGGTCGGCGGGGCCCGTCAGGGCGGGCACTGACAGCAGGCGACGGGCCGGCGGTCAGGCCGTCTGGGTGTCCCCGGGCTTGGGAGGATGGATACCGCAGCTGCATGCGCTTATCGACGGGCACGTGCATTGCATGCCCCACTCGACGATCGCGCGCGCGAGGTGCAGTTCGGCGATCTTGGCGTCGATCTCGTCGAGCTTGGTCTGAGCCAGCGCGCGGGTGGCGCTGCGGCCGGGGGCATCGTCGGCGAACAGCAGCTGGATCTCATCGAGAGAGAATCCGGCGGTCTTGCATACCCGGATGACGTTGAGGCGATCGATGACGGTGTCGTCGTAGCGGCGCTGGCCACCGACGCGGGCCGGTGCCGGGATGAGGCCGATCTGCTCGTAGTACCGCAGGGTCGTCGCGGCGACGTCGGTGCGCGCCGACACTTCGCCGATGGTGAACGTGCCCATGACACTCCTGATTCGGCCTTGACTTGAAGCCAACTCTAAGTCGTTGACTGTACGCATGGCTACCAACACACAGCGATCAGATATCAGTGAACTGAGCCGGACCCGCTACGCGCTGCTCCGGAGCTACCGGCGCGACGGCCGGCCGGTCGATACCCCGATCTGGTTCGCCGTCGAGCCGGATTCGATCGTGTTCCGGACCAAGCGCGGTCCGAAAACCGCACGGATGCGGGCACATCCGCGAGTCGAACTGACGGCGTGTGATTACCGCGGCCGAAAACTAAGCGGCGCAACCCTATTCACGGGCACGGCGACGATTCTCGAGGGTGTCGCCGCGACCGATGCCAACCGCGTGTTGCACCGGCGCTACGGGTGGCAGTGGAATCTGGTGCCGCTGATCAGGATTCCGGGCGTGACCCAGGTGCACGCCGGGCTGCCGTGGCGCGAGAAGTGGCACAAGGCGCGGAACCGTGATGTCTGGGACGACAGCGCCATCGTGCGCATCGACTTCAGCTCTTGACGTTCGACGTCAAACAAAAGCACGGTGCCGACACCAGATTGGTGTCGGCACCGTGTTGGAGGTTGTAGATGGTCAGAAAGCCGGCGTCGCCAGATGCGTCTTACGACGGTGGTGGAGCAGGGCACTCAGCCAGCGGAGATCGATCAACATGTTCAGTTCCTGTCTTACGCGGACTTCTTGGTGAGGAACGGCAGCAACCGACGGCGCTCGTACATGCTGTCCGAGAAGTGGTGCAGCGCTTCGGAGACGGAGGTTGCGGTCGGGAAGGCGGACTCTGCGCCGCACGCCAGCAGTGCGGTCGAAACCGGCTGGGATGCGATGAGAGACCACTCGTTACCTGCTGCGATGCAGCTGTCGTTGACCTTGTCGAGCAGTTCGACGCAGGACACTGCGAACGAGGTGACCCCGCTCAGGTCCAGGATGAACGGCTTCTCGGGAAGGACGCAGCGCCGTGCCTGCGCTGCAACCAGGTCCACATCGGTTTCGTCGATGACTCCGGTGACGGTGAGTACCGTCGCCAGTTGGCGGCACTGGGCGCGCACCTCGGCGTCGCCGCAGGCGACCGCCGGATTGCCATAGCGGAAAGCGGTGGTCGGAGCTGAGTCGCTGGTGACCATAGCCATGTGATGCCTCCCTTCGATGTTGCCGAACGCCCGACAGCTGTGTCGTTTCTCCGGCTCGAGATCGAAGTTATGTGGCCAAGTTAAGGTACCGGGGAGTAAGTCCTAAATCATCGCTAAGAAGTGTGATAGCTCCAGCTAGCAAACATGGTCTCAGCGGGGTAACGGTCACGGACGGCGGCCCTGATGGCCCTGATACCCCACCCACGGCGAATAGTCGGCGATGAGAGGCTCCTGCGGCGGCCGCAATTCCTCCGGCACGTGCTGCAAATTGATCCGGATGCGGTACCAGATCGAACTGGGCCCGCGCATGCCGTCGACCAGAACATCTATGGCTTCCAGGGCAGACGCCGCCTCCGGATGCTTCGATCGCCACTCGTCGAGGGCGGCCATCGCCTCGTCGCGCGTCTTCGTGCGGGCAATCTCGATGAGCGGCATCTGTGACGCCCGCCGGCCGTCGGCGGCCGCGCCGCCCCCGGGTTTCTCCGCCTTGGGCATCGGGCCCAGTTCTTCGGCCAGTGCCAGCAACCCCTCCAAGCCACCCGCGGCGTCGTCCATCCCGGCCCACGGGTCGCCGAATCGCGCGTACCGGGCGGGCACCGTCGCCACCGTGAATTCCTCGGGACGGCAGCCCGGGACCTCGTCCCAGAACAGCGGTGTCGAGACCCGGGCGTCGGGCCGTGACCGTACCGAGTAGGCCGATGCCACCGTCCGGTCCTTGGCGTTCTGGTTGAAGTCGACGAAGACGCCCTGGCGTTCCTCTTTCCACCAGCGGCTGGTCGCCAACTCCGGTGCGCGCCGCTCCACCTCGCGGGCCACGGTCTGGGCGGCCAGCCGCACCTGCGTGTACGGCCAGTTCCGCTCGATCCGGGCGTAGATGTGGAAACCCCGCGAGCCGGACGTCTTGGGCCAGGCCGTCAGCCCGTAGTCGGTGAGCACGTCCCGCACCACGATGGCGACGTCGACGATCTGCGGCCACTCGACACCCGGCATCGGATCGAGGTCCACGCGCAGTTCATCCGGATGTTCCAGGTCGTCGGCCCGGACCGGATGTGGATTGAAGTCGATGCAGCCCAGGCTCACCGCCCACACCAGCCCGGCGGCCTCGCCGATGACGGCTTCCTTCGCGGAGGTGCCCGAGGCGTACTTCAGCTCGGCGACGTCGATCCAGTCCGGGCGTTTCTCCGGCGCCCGCTTCTGAAATATCGCCTCCTGGGCAATGCCTTTCACGAACCGCTTCAGGATCATGGGCCGTCGTGCCACGCCGCGCAGCGCGCCGTCGGCGACGGCGAGGTAGTAGTTGACCAGGTCCAGCTTGGTCACGCCCGGTTCGGGAAAGATCACCTTGTCCGGGTTGCTCACGACAACCTCGCGCCCGCCCACCTCGAGGGACCGCGAGTCACCCATGAAGTCATCGTAATTGGCGCGAGAGTTCCGGCCGCGTTACCCGTGGTGTCACCTATGGTTGGCTCATGGCGAAGCTGACTGACCTCCCGTCGCAGGTGGCAAACAAGGTTCAGGAAACTTTGGAAAAATTGGGCGGCAAATCGGTCACCAAATTGGCTGACCGCGGCGCCGCCGAACTGCACTACGCCAAGAAGATGTTCGAGGCGGGCGCGCTCAAACTCGAGTCGCCACAGCACATCGCGGCGATGCTGGCCGACATCGCCCGCTGGGGTGAGATCGGCATGGTCCCGGCGCTCAACGCGCGTCGTACCCCGCACCGCACCGCCGTCATCGACGACGACGGCGACATCACCTTCCAGGAGTTCGACGACGCCGTGAACGCCACGGCCAACGCGTTGCGGGCCAAGGGGGTTCAGGCCGGGGAAGGCGTGGCGATCCTGGCCCGCAACCACCGGTGGTTCCTGATCTCGGTATACGGCGCGGCGCGGGTGGGCGCGCGCATCATCCTGATGAACACCGAATTCTCGGGTCCACAGATCAAAGAGGTCTCTGAGCGCGAGGGCGCGCAGCTCATCATCTACGACGACGAATACGCCGACGCCGTCGCGCTGTCCGAGCCACCCTTGGGCAAGCTGCGGGCACTGGGGCACAACCCGGACAAGCCGGAACCGTCGGACAGCACCGACGAATCGCTGGCAGAGGTCATCGCCCGGACCAGCAGCCTGGCGCCGCCGAAGGCCGCCAAATCGGCGTCCATCATCATCTTGACCAGCGGCACCACGGGAACTCCCAAGGGCGCCAACCGAAGTGCCCCGCCGTCGCTGGCCCCGGTGGGTGGCGTGCTGTCGTCGGTGCCGTTCAAATCCGGTGAGGTGACCAGCCTGCCCGCGCCGATGTTCCACGCGCTGGGGTACCTGCACTCGACCATCGCCATGCTGCTCGGCAGCACGCTGGTGCTGCGGCGCCGGTTCAAGCCGGCCACCGTGCTCGCCGACATCGAGCGGCACCGGGTCACCGCCATGGTGGTGGTGCCGGTGATGTTGTCGCGCATCCTCGACGAGCTGGACAAGGCGTCACCGAAGCCGAACCTGTCGAGCCTGCGGATCGTCTTCGTGTCGGGTTCGCAGTTGGGATCCGAACTGGCGACACGGGCGCTCAAGGATCTGGGCCCGGTGATCTACAACCTGTACGGGTCGACCGAGATCTCGTTCGCCACCATCGCCCGTCCGCAGGACCTGTCGATCAACCCGGCGACGGTCGGCCCGGTGGTCAAGGGCGTCCGCGTGAAGATCTTCGACGACAACGGCAAGGAACTGCCGCAGGGCAGCGTCGGGCGCATCTTCGTCGGCACCACTTTCCCGTTCGAGGGGTACACCGGCGGCGGTGGCAAGGAGATCATCGACGGCATGCTGTCGTCGGGCGACGTCGGCTACTTCGACGAGCGCGGATTGCTGTACGTCAGTGGCCGTGACGACGAGATGATCGTCTCCGGCGGCGAGAACGTCTTCCCCGCCGAGGTCGAGGACCTGATCAGCGGACACCCCGAGGTGGTGGAGGCGACCGCGATCGGTGTCGACGACAAGGACTTCGGCGCGCGGTTGCGGGCCTTCGTCGTGAGAACCGAGGGGGCGACGGTCAGCGAGGACGACATCAAGTCTTACGTGCGAGATCACTTGGCGCGCTACAAGGTTCCGCGCGAGGTCGTGTTCCTCGACGAGCTGCCGCGTAACCCCACGGGCAAGATCCTCAAGCGCGCGCTACGGGAGATGGACCTCTAGTACCCGTTGACGTACCAGGACAGGCAGGCCGGCCTGCCGCGGCACGCGATGATGGCGCCGGCGTCGGGAGCCGCGCCGCGCACCCTGGGCGTATTGCGATCGGGCAGGTTGCAGTTCACGACGTAGGGGTTCCACGGGACGATGCCGTTGACGCACGGATCGCCGGTCGCCTGCAGCGTGACGGTCGGGCTGCGCAGGGCCGTCGGCAGGATCGTGAACGCGAGCGCAACGGCTGCTATCAAGACCGGCCGCAGGATGCGTGACGCGCGTGTGGCCGGCTCTGTCGTGGTCATGACCATCACCACCAAACATGTTTCCGCCTACGTCAACGGTACACCTGGCCGACCAGCCGCGGACAATAGGGAAAACCCCCATTTCTGCACTGAAATGAGGGTTTCCCGGCCGTTGGTGGGCAGCGGTTACGGGTCGCGGGGCAGGCCCAGCAGCCGCTCGGCGATGATGTTCAGCTGCACCTCGGAGGTGCCGCCGTAGATGGTCGTCGCGCGGCCGGCCAACAGGTATTCGTCCCACCGGCCGGAGGGTTGTTGCGGGTCACCGACAACCGCGTCGCTGCCGAACGACGCGACCCCGAATTCGGCATAGCCCTGGCCGGTCTTCATGGACAACAGCTTGGAGATCGCGGCGGCCGGCATCGCGTCGCCACCGGCGAGGGTCAGCAGCGTCGAGCGCATGTTGAGCAGCTTCGCGGCGTGGCCCTCGGCGATCAGCTTGCCGGCCTCGTGGCGCTGCAGTTCGTCGAATTCGCCGTCCCGCAGGAACTCCACGAACTGATCGAGGCTGGCCAGGAACGGCGGCTCGCTGCTGCCGATCGATACCCGCTCGTTGGTCAGGGTGTTGCGGCTGACCTCCCAGCCGCGGTTCACCTCGCCGAGCACCATGTCGTCGGGGACGAAGACGTCGTCGATGAAGACGGTGTTGAACATCGCGTTGCCGGTGAGCTCGCGCAGCGGTTTCACCTCGACGCCGGGGCTCTTCATGTCGAGCAGGAAATACGTGATGCCTTGATGTTTCGGCGCGTTGGGGTCGGTCCGGGCCAGGAGCGCACCCCACGCGGAGAACTGGGCTCCCGTCGTCCAGATCTTCTGGCCGGTGATGCGCCAGCCGCCGTCGACCTTGACGGCCTTGGTGGTCAGGCTGGCGAGGTCGCTGCCGGCACCGGGCTCGGAGAACAGCTGGCACCAGATCATGTCGCCGCGGAACGTCGGCGGCAGGAAGTCCTGCTGCTGCTTGTGGGTGCCGAACGCGACGATCGACGGGATGATCCACGCCGCGATGCCCATCTGTGGCCTGCGCACCTTTCCGGTGCTGAACTCCTGAGCGATGATGATCTGCTCGATCGGCTCTGCGGCCCGGCCCCAGGGCGTCGGCAGGTGCGGCTGCACCCAGCCGCCTTCGGCGATCGCGGCGTTGCGCTCCGGTCCGCTCGGAAGTGCTTTCAGCGCAGTCACTTCCGCCCGGATCTCGGCGCGCAGCTTCTCGGTGTCCGGGTCCAGGTCGATGTCGATGGACCGCATGCCGGAGGTCGTGGCGAGGTCCACGACCTGGCGCGGGTGGTCCGCGGCCCGGCCGAATCCGGCGACCAGCGCGATGGCGTGCCGGTAGTACACGTTGGTGTCGTGTTCCCAGGTGAAGCCGATGCCGCCGTGCACCTGGATGCAGTCCTGCGCACAGTGCTGCGCGGCGACGGGCGCCAGGGTCGCGGCCACCGCGGCGGCGAACAGGTAGTCGGATTCGGCGTCACCGGACGCGTGCTCGTCGAGCGCGCGGGCGGCATCCCAGACGGCGCCCGTGGCCCGCTCGGTCTCGGCAATCATGTTGGCGCACTTGTGCTTGATGGCCTGGAACTGACCGATGGGGCGGCCGAACTGCTCCCGGATCTTGGCGTACGCGGCGGCGGTGTCGGTGGCCCACCGCGCGACGCCGACACATGCGGCCGACAGCAGCGTCGTGATCAGGGCCCGGGCGTGCGACTGGTCCAGGCCGGTGAGGATGCGGTCGGCGGCGACCGGTACGGCGTCGGCGCGGACGTGGGCGACGGGGTGCAGCGGGTCGACGCTCTGGACTGGGTCGATCTGCAGGCTCGCGGTGTCGAGGGCCACCCACCGGCCGTCGACGGGCACCACCAGGAGCTCGGCTTGCGCGGCCGCGGGGACGGCGCGGATCTCACCGCTGACGACGAGTCCGTCGCCCTGGGTGGTGGCGGTCAGGCCCGAGTTCAAGGCGTACGCGGCGATGATCTCGCCGGAGGCCAGGCCGGGCAGCAGGGCCGACTTGGGGTCGTGCGCGGCGATCAGCGCACTGGCGATGGCCGACGGGACGAACGGGCCGGGGACGGCGCCGTAGCCGAACTCGGCCAGGGTGATCGCGAGTTCGAGGATGCCGAAGCCTTGTCCGCCAACGGCTTCCGACAGGTGCAGGCCCTGCAGGCCTTGGTCGGCGGCCGCGGCCCAATACGGCGGCGGGTTGCTGATCGGGGTCTCGAGGGCCTCGTGCAAGACCTCGGACGGCGCGACCCGCGCCACCAGGGATCGGACCGAATCGGCCAGATCGTTGTGCTCGGACGTGATCGCGATGGGCATCGTTGCCTCCTGTGACCGGCTGTGGGCTGTGCAGGGCGCACCCAACCAAATAACTGGTCGGTTGGTTCCGAGAGTAACCCACTTGACGGGTGTTTAGAGGTTCACTTCGTTCACTACGTTGGCCAGCTGCTGTCCAGCGGCGAGTCGCTCGCAGTTACCGACCGCTTCGGCCAGGTAGCGGTGCATGGTGTCGGCGGTGTACCACGTGGTGTGCGGGCTGACGACGACGTTGTCGAGCTTGAGCAGTGGATTGGCGGCGTCGACGGGCTCGGTGGCGAAGACGTCGAGGCCCGCGGCCTGCAGGGGCCCGTGCTGTAGTGCGGAGACCAGCGCGGGTTCGTCGATGACGGCGCCGCGTGAGGTGTTGACCAGGACCGCACCCGGTTTCATCCGCGACAGCGCCGCGGCGTCGAGCAGTCCTTCGGTGTGTTCGGTGAGCGGCAGGTGTAGCGAGACGACATCGCTGACGGCCAGCAGGTCGGGGAGCGTCCGCCAGCCGGGGTGGCCCTGCGCGCCACGGGTATTGGTGTGCACGACGGTCGCGCCCATGGCGGTGACGATGGTCTCGACCCGCTTGGCGATGTTGCCGTAACCGATGAGGCCGACGGTGCAGCTGCCGATGTCCCGGACCGTCTCGCCGAGCGTCGGGTCGGTGGGCCAGCCGGCGCCGGCGCGGGTGGCGCGGTCGAGTTCAGGCAGCCGTCGTAGCGCGGCCAGCATCAGCATGACCGCGCCTTCGGCGACCGAAGGTGCGTTGGCGCCCGGCATGTTGGCGACCGCGATGCCGAGACGGGTCGCCGCGCCGACGTCGATGGTGTTGACGCCCGCGCCCATCTTGTGGACCAGCTTGAGGCGCCCGCCCAATTCCAGATCCGCGGCGCTGACCGGGCGCAGGACGTGCCACAGCACCTCGGCGTCCGGCAGCTCCCGGTAGAACGTCGTGTCGTCGTCCGCCGCGCAGAACCGGACGTCGACCAGATTGTCCAGCGGAGCAAGGAATTCCGTGACGCGCGGGCCGGGCGTGAAGTGCGCCAACACCCGTACGGGCTGATTCATCGCCACCGCTTGGCGATCCATTTGGCGATCAGATCGGCCTGCTCGCTGCGGGCGCCCGGGGTGGTGAAGTAGTGGTCGGAGTCGATGGCGTGCAGCGTCTTGTCGGTGGTGGCCAGCGCGTCGTAGATGCGTTGCGCGTCAGACGGATACACGCCCGAATCCTGCTCGGCGTTGATCACCAGCGCCGGGTTTTCGATGAGGGCCAGGTGCGGCTCGGCACGGGTCTGGGCGTGCCGCAGGCTCCACATCGTCAGCCAGCTGCGCAGTGTGCAGGCCGCGGCAATGCCGTTGGCCGAGCGGTTGGCCTGCACGGGGGATCCTGCATAGCACTGATTGGCGGGGCGCTTGGTGGGTTCGAGCGTGGGGTCGATCATGCGCAGGTCGGCCCAGGTGCGCATGACGGTGAACGGGCGGTCCCGGAAGCCCGCGGCACGGACGCGCGCATATTCGGTTGCCAGTGCGTCGGTTTCATCGGTCACCGAGCCGTCCATCCAATTGGTCAGCACATCCGGTCGGCCCGGGTGGGCGGCGCTGGAGACGTAGCCGTCCGCCGGGAGCAGGTCGTAGACACCGGCCGCCGGGCGCATCCCTTCCAGCGGCGTGATATTTGGTGACAGCGCCTGGGCCTGGTAGGCGGCCATCAGGGAGCCGCCCCCCGAATTGCCCAGCAGAATAACGGTTTCCACACCGGCGACCTCGCGCAGCCAGCGCACCCCGACGCCGATGTCCACGAGCGCGTGATCGAGCAGAAAGCTGGATTCGTAACCGCGGAATCGGGTGTTCCAGCCGAGGAACCCGATACCGCGGGTTGCCATGTAGTCGGCGAGATAGTGCTCGGCGAAATCGATCTGGTAGTGCGTGGCGATCATCGCCACCTTGGGCTTCCGGCCCATGCCGCGGTAGTAGATGCCCTGGCAGGGGTGACCACCAGACCCGGCACGCAGCGCGGTCGGCGAGTCCATCCCGATGAACTCTCGGGTGACTCCCGCGGCAGACGAACTTCCAGGTCTATTCATGTACGCGGATTCCCCTCGTGGTAGATGGTCCGGTAGAAGATGTTGGCCAGGGTGGTGACGCAGGCGTCGTCGTCTGCGGTGGTGGCGCCATCACCTGACAATTGGGTATAGCAGAACTGGTTCAGCATCGATACCAATGCCACGGCAACTAGCCGTGGATTGTCATCCGGGCAGAAGCCTTGCTGCTGAGCGTGTTTGACCATCGACACGATCAGTGAGATCGGTAGCTCGCAGATTTCGGACCAATACTGCGCGAAATCGTCGTTGATCATTGCCAACTGGGAAATGGCGATGACCTCGGCAAGCCGGTGCCGGTAGGTCTCCCAGTGCGCGGCGGCGGCCTGGTGGGAGCGCTCCCAGTTGGTCAGCTCGGCGCTGATGGCCGGCAGGGCCCGCTCCCCGGCTTCGTCGCGGAAGCGTTGCGCCCATTCATGGACCATCGCCTCCTTGGAGTCGTAGTAGTTGTAGAACGACGCCGTGGACCGGCCGGCCTCGGCTGCGATGTCCGAAATGGTGGTCGCCAGAATGCCTTTGCGGGCAATGACGGCGCGGGCGGCGCTGTCGATCGCCGCTTGCGTCTGGCGCCCCCGCACGGTGGGCAGCTGCTCGCGGGGCGCGACGGTCACAGTGGCGTCCTAATCGTTTAGTAGGGATGGATTACCGGTCCTGATGACCGGGGTTTGTTCCTGACGGGGTCTGTTGCCAGGTGATGCCTGATGTGTCCCGTCGTTCGACGACTTACGAAAGAACGGCGCGCCTGGCAGCAGACCCTGTTCGGTGGTGGTGGGATTCCGTTGCCCGAGCCTGCCGCAGGGTTGACTTCCCGATGATGGTTCCCGAGCTTTGAGCTCTTCGATAGAACGAAGTCCTGCGGTGCGCTGGAGTCACGGACGGCTAGTGAGATGACGGACCTTTGAGTCCCACGATTAGGGCGCCGCGTGAGTCCACCGGTAACGGCACGACCACAGATCGAAGGAGTGAGACAACATTGGGTTTGTATTGCGGAATCGATTGGGCCACAGCCCATCACGATGTCGCGGTGATCAACGATGAGGGCAAGGTGGTGGCCCGCGGCCGGGTCAACAACGACGCCGCCGGGTTCACCGCCCTGCTGGCCCTGCTGGCCGAGGTCGGTGACAGCGCTGAGCATCCGATCCCGGTCGGTATCGAAACCGACCGCGGCCTGTTCGTGGCAGCGCTGCGGGAAACCGGCCGGGTGATCTACCCGATCAACCCGCTGGCCGCGTCCCGCTACCGGGCCCGGTACTCGGTGTCGGGCGCCAAATCCGATGCCACCGACGCGGTGCTGCTGGCCAACATCATCCGCACCGATCCCACCGCGCATCGCGCGTTGCCGGCCGATACCGAACTGGCCCAAGCGATCCGGGTCCTGGCCCGCGCCCAGCAGGACGCGGTGTGGGCCCGCGGGCAGGTCGGCAACCAGATCCGTGATCTGCTCAAAGAGTTCTACCCGCCGCGCTGGTGGCGTTCGACGGCCTCGACGGCGGGCTGGCCCGCCCCGATGCCCGGGCCATCCTGACCGCGGCGCCGACCCCGGCCCAGGCCGCCAAGCTGACCCCCGCCAGGTTGCGCCGGCTGCTGATCAAAGCTGGCCGCCAGCGCTACCTCGACCGCGACGTGACACGCCTGCGTGAGGTGTTCGGCGACACCTACCTGCACCAGCCGGCGGTGGTGGAAAACGCGATGGGCATTCACCTGACGGCGCTGCTGGGCCAGTTCGACGCGGCCTGCGCCGCGACCGATGCGTTGACCGAGGCGGCGACCGCCCATTTTGATCAGCACCCGGACGCCGCGATCATCACCAGCTTCCCGGGCTGGGGATGCTCGCCGGTGCCCGGGTGCTCGCCGAGATCGGTGATGACCGCACCCGGTTCCCCGACGCCCGCGGCTTGAAAGCGTTCGCCGGATCGGCGCCGATCACACGAGCCAGCGGCAAGAAAACCGTTGTCCTGCACCGTCATATCAAAAACCGGCGACTCAACGCCGTCGGGCCGATCTGGGCCCTGGCCTCGCTGCGCGCCTCCCCAGGAGCCCGCCGGCACTTCGACGCCCGCCGCGCCGCCGGAGACTGGAACCACCAAGCCCAACGGCACCTGTTCAACAAATTCCTCGGCCAACTGCATCACTGCCTGCACACCGGCCAGCTCTACAACGAACATCAAGCGTTTCCACCTCCACTCCCGGCCGCGGCTTGACTTTTAACTTCGTGAGATGTCTTTCGAGGTGTCATTGATCAAACCTGAACCTGATGTTAGATTCAGATTAGGTGATTGACCAGACCCTGTCGTCAGGAGTGGCACGATGATCAAGCCCGACAACCGCAACGCCGAATTCGAGCTGGGCGGCATCAACCACGTCGCCCTGGTCTGTGCGGACATGGCGCGGACCGTCGACTTCTACTCGGGCGTGCTGGGCATGCCGCTGGTGAAGTCGCTGGACCTGCCAGGCGGCATGGGGCAGCACTTCTTCTTCGACGCCGGCAACGGCGACTGCGTGGCGTTCTTCTGGTTCGCCCAGGCTCCCGACGGAGCGCCCGGTATCTCGCAACCGGCGGCATTGCCCGGTATCGGGGAGTTCATGAGCGCCGTCGGGTCGTTGAACCACTTGGCCTTTCACGTACCCGCTGAGAAGTTCGACGAGTACCGCAAGCGGCTCAAGGAAAAGGGCGTGCGGGTCGGGCCGGTGCTGAACCACGACGAGAGCCCCATGCAGGCGTCGCCGACGGTGCACCCCGGCGTGTACGTCCGGTCGTTCTACTTCCAGGACCCTGACGGCATCACGCTGGAGTTCGCCTGCTGGACCAAGGAATTCACCGAGGCCGACACCGTGACCGAGCCGCGGACCGCCGCCGACCGGCGGCCGGCGGTGGCTCCGGCCTGACGGCTGGAATGCCGGGTCTATATCGAGTGTGCGCACAGACCGCCAGATTCGCGGTTGATGCGCTCTGAATGCACAGTCGTGGCGCGAGGTGTTTCAGCGCCTTCGCGAGTGTGCAATCAGACCGCCGGATCCGTGAAATCGACGATCTGGTGGCACAGTCGCAAGCCTCCGCGTGCTGGGCACTTGACAAGCAAATGTCTTGCGGACGTTGACCCTGCGCTGACGCTCACAAAGCTCGAGTCGTGGGGACCCGGGCTGCAGGATCAACGTGAGACCGTCATTGATTCCGCGGCTACGGCGCAAAAAGCTGAGTGCGCGAGACCATGAGTGCAGGATCAAGACGCGCCAAGCTCGGCGCCAACCTATTTCGTCGCTTCGACGAAGTAGCCGCGCGGGACATCGGGCACGTCCATCGGCACCGCGGGGGCGAACCAACGGCCCCACTCATTTCCCGGCACGGCGACGTCGGTGACCACCGCAGACCAGCCGTGGCGCTCCGCGAGTTCAGCGGGCTGGTCGGTGCCGAACAGCCACGGTGCCCCGTTGCGCGCCATCGACTGGCGCACCGCCGCCAACAGCTGCGCGGCGAGCAGCGTCTTGCCGACGACGTCGTACAGCAGCACCGAACCAGTCGCGGAAAGGGCGTCGACGCGCTCGAAGACCGTGCCGACCGCGGCTTCGTCGAGGTACTGCAGTAGTCCCTCGGCCAACCACGCCGTAGGTCGGCGGTCGTCAAAGCCGTTGGCGCGCAAAGCTGCTGTCCAGTCGCCGGTGAGGTCGACGCCGACCGCCACCCGCGTGCACAACGCCTGCTCGCCCTCCAGCGCCGCGGCCTTGGCGGCGATCACCTCGGGCTGGTCCAATTCGTACACCGTGGTGCCGTCCGGCCAGGACAGCCGGTAGGCGCGGGCATCCATACCCGCGGCGAGAATCACGACCTGGCGGACGGACCGGGTGGCGCGCGCAGCAGGGCCTCGTCCCAGAACCGGGTGCGCACCACGATCTGCCGGGTCGGGCGGTCCCCGGCTTCGGCGACGGCTTCGGCGAGCAGCCGGCGGCCCGTCTCTCCGGCAAGGCGGTCGGCGAACGGATCGGTGAAAAGGCGGTCAGGGCGGCGTGATTCGTCGGCGCGGATGGCGGCGACCAGAAGGCCGGTGTTCGCGACGGCCTGTGCTCCTTGGTGCATGTCCCCATGGTGCCGGTCTGATGCGCGCGACGCTTGGATATTTTTGCCCGTTGACTGATTACCCCGGCAGCCCCACATGGCTGGGCAGCGCGCTGCGCCGCTGGGCATATTGGGTCGGCGTGACCGAGGTGAAGCCGCGGAACTCGCGCACGAAGTGCGGTTGATCGAAGTACCCGAGAGTGGCCGCGACGTCGGCGCCGTCGCGGCTGCCGGCATCGAGCAGACGCAGTGCCGCCTGGAGCCGTCGCACGCGCAGATAGGCCTTCGGGGTGAGTCCGATCTCGTTGCGGAACGTCGCGATCAAGCGCTTGGGGGACAGGCCCGTCAGCTCGGCGGCCTCGGAAACCCGGACTGACGGTTGGCGTTCGGCGGTGTGCAGTACCGGCATGAGGGTGTGGGAAATCGGCCGCAACCGGGCGATGAGGAAGTCCTCGACGATCTCGATGCGTCGGGGCCAGTCCGGTGTCGCGATCAGTTGCTCGCGCAGCAGGGCGGCGTCGGCGCCCCAGAGGTCGGTGAGGTTGGCGCAGGAATTCTCCAGGTCCGCCAACGGAATTCCGAAGAATGGCAGTGCGCCGCCGGGCCGGAAATGAATGGTGAGCACCGCTTCGCCCGGATCGATCCGGGTGACGTACGACAGCGTGCCCGGCCCGGTGAGGAATGCCGGCTCCACCGGCATCCGGGTGGCGCCGTCGGCGGAGAAGATGTCGACGCGATCCCGGCCGCCCACGTCGATGACCACGGTCGCGGCGCCGCGCGGCAGTGCTCGGCTCCGGTCGGTGGCCACGCCACCGTGCGCCCAGTAGCCGAAGAAGTCGATGTGCTGGTGCAGCGGCGACCGGGGCCGGCGCAGCCGGGGTCCGTTCACCGGCGGACGGCCCGCTTGCCGAGCGTGTCCAGCAGCAACGCCAGATGATCGATCAATTCGTCTGGGGTGAAAGTGATTTCGCCCGACAGCCAGGCGCTCAGCGTCTGTCCGACGCCGCCGACCGCGAAATGGGTGCTGGCCCGGCGACGATCGCCGGCGGGTAGTTGAAGGGCGTCGCCCGCGTGCTGGCCGAGCAGCATGGCGAAGAAGACGGTCGATTCGTTGCGCTTGCGTGCCACCACTTCGTTGGACAGTTGCGCGCTGAACAGCAGCCGGCCGACCCTGGGGTCGTTCGCGATGGTGTGCACGATGTTGGCCATACCGGCGCGGCTCTGCTCATCGATCGGCGCGGCGGCGACCGCCGCCTGCGTCGTGGTGGCCAGGCCGGCGATCACGTGGTCGAACACCGCCTCGACGAAAACGTCCTTGTCGGAGAAGCTTTCGTAGAAGTAGCGCATCGCCACGCCGGCTCCGCCGCAGATGGTCCGCACCGTGAGTTCCGGTGCCGGCGGCGCGGCACCCACAATCTCCAGCCCGGCGTCGATCAGCCGGGCCCGTCGTTGGGCCAGGCGTTCTGCCGCGTCGATCCCGCGGTACGGGCGTACCTGAGGCACCCCGCCATCTTGACACCCGCACCGTGCCGCGGGCAATATCAGGAATCAATCGTTCTCACTTTTGCTAGGAGTGACCAATGACGGTCGATCTCGTCGAGATGCCGGTCAACGCGTGCGCGCCCGGCCGTCGGGTGCGTCGTGATGTCCAGTACGCCGACGGATTGGTTGGTGCGGCACTACTGGCGGGCCCGGCCAACGTGATCATGCAGCTGGCGCGTCCGGGCGTCGGCTACGGCGTCGTCGAGAGCCGGGTGGAAAGTGGCCGCACCGACCTGCACCCGATCAAGCGCGCCCGGACCACGTTCACGTACCTCGCGGTCGCAATCCTGGGATCCGACGAACAGAAGGCGGCGTACCGCAGCGCGGTGAACACGGCGCACCGGCAGGTGTACTCCACCGCGGACAGCCCGGTGAAGTACAGCGCCATGGACAAGAACCTGCAGCTGTGGGTGGCGGCGTGCCTGTTCAAGGGCGCGCTCGACGTGTACCGCCTGGTGGTCGGCGAGTTGGACGACGAGACTGCCGAGGAGTTCTATCGGCAGGGCATGACGATGGGCACCACCTTGCAGGTGACGCCGGAGATGTGGCCGGCCGACCGGGCCGCCTTCGACAAGTACTGGCAAGAGTCGCTGGACCAGGTGCACATCGACGACACGGTGCGCGAGTACCTGTTTCCGATTGCGGCGGCGCGGTTGAAGGGGCTGCAGCTTCCTGGCCCGCTGCAGCGCTGGTCCGAGGCGTTTGCCCTGCTGCTCACCACCGGCTTCCTGCCGCAGCGCTTCCGCGACGAGATGCAGCTGCCGTGGGATACCAAGCGGCAGAAGCGCTTCAACGCGGTGATGAAACTCGTGAAAGCGGTCAACCGCGTGCTGCCCGGGCCGCTGCGGCGGTTCCCCTTCAATTGGATGCTCATGGATCTGAACTGGCGCATCCGCACCGGGCGCCCGCTGGTCTGAGGCTCGTCCCAGTCGGCGTCCACGTTGTCGGCGTACCCTCGCGCGGGTGCGGACCGACAATGACAGCTGGGATATCAACTCGAGTGTTGGATCGACTGCGGTGATGGTTGCCGCGGCGCGGGCATTGGAAGCGGCCAAGCCCAATCCGCTTGCGGTGGACCGATATGCGGAGGTGTTCACCCGCGCCGTCGGCGGTGTCTGGGCCGACGTCTTGGACGGTGAGGCGCCGGAACATCCGTTGGCGACGCCCGAATTCGGCGAACCGTTCATCAACTTTCAGGCCTCGCGGACCAAATACTTCGACACCTACTTCCAGCGCGCCGCGGCGGCCGGTGTGCGCCAGATCGTGCTGCTGGCCGCAGGGCTCGACTCGCGCGCCTACCGCCTGGACTGGCCCGACGGCACCGTCATCTACGAGCTCGATCAACCGCAGGTGCTCGAGTTCAAGCGGGAAGTGCTGGCCGGCAACGAAGCCGAACCGAAGGTCGAGCGCCGGGAGATCGCCGTCGACCTGCGCGACGACTGGCGGACGGCACTCACGGCCGCCGGTTTCGATCCCTCCCGCCCGTCGGCGTGGATCGCCGAGGGGCTGCTGATCTATCTGCCCGCGACGGCACAGGACGATTTGTTCACCGGTATCGATGCCCTGGCGGCACCTGGCAGTTGGGTGGCGGTCGAAGAGGGCAAGCCCATGCCTGCGGAGGTCTTCGCGGCCAAGCGTGCCGCCGGGGACGACATGGCGGAAGGCTTCTTCAAGCTGATCTACAACGAGCAGATCGCCCCGGCGGCGGACTGGTTCGGCGCGCGCGGTTGGCGGGCGGAGGCCACGGGGCTGGCCGACTACTTCCGCTCGGTGGGCCGTCCGGTGCCGACGAATGCGGAAGCCGCGACCATGATCGCCTCGAACACCCTGGTCACTGCCGTTAAGGAGTGAGCGTCGTCACCTGCTCCGACGGAGGGGTGCGTCTCGACAACTTAAGTTATGCAATGCTAACTTCGCAGGGGTTAGCTTAGGCATACTTAAGGAGATATGCGGGGACTCTAATATCCCGCGAACATCAACATGGGCACTGACACATTTGCGGTATCCGCCGCGGCGCACTTCCAGCAAGGCGCGTCCGCGCGGCGGCACAGTGCCCGTTCCTCGGCCCGTCGGGAACCAACCCGTTCCGGATGCCGACTCCTTCTTAGGGCGGCCGCCAGATGAGCGGTGGTTCGTCCTCTGGCGTGTCGACGACGGAAAGGACCCACGTGCGACCGAGCACCGCGGGCAGTAACACAGTGGTCGCCGATGTTGATGCGGCGCAGCGGGTATCGCGGGTCGACCGTGATGTGCTGACCCGGTTCGCCACCGGCTGCCTGGCGCTCGGCCTGAGCGTCGACGGTCGTCGTCGCCCGGCCGACCTCGACGCGGCCCTGGGCGGCTTCCTGACTTTGACGCGCATCGCCGGCGAGCACTGCGACGCCTGGACCGGGTTGGCTGCCGCAGGCGCGGCAACGCCCGACGTGGTGGAGGCGATCTGGCGGACGGTGGCGTCGGCCGGCGTGTTGCAGCGGGCGCTCGACCTCGCCGACGGCGACCTGGGCTTCACCTACGACAGTGGTCTGTACCTGCAGTTCCGCGCCGCCGACCGGGACGGCTTCCAACTCGCCTACGCCGCAACACTTGCCGGCGCCGGCGCGTACGAAGGTGCCGATCAGCTGGTGGGCGAGTTGCTCGATCGCAAGCCGGGCTGGCTGCCGGCGCGCTGGGTGCGAGTGGGGATGCACCACCGCACCCGCCGTTGGTCCGACGTGGTCCGGCAGCTGACCCCGATCGTCAACGACCCCAACCTGGATCCGAACTACGCGCACGCCGCGCGGGTGGCGCTGGGTATCGCCCTGGCCCACCTGGGGATGTTCGCGCCTGCGCTGTCGCACCTCGAGGACCCGGAGGGGCCGGTCGCGGTTGCCGCCGTGGACGGCACGTTCGTCAAGGCGCTGTCGCTGCGGGCGCAGGGCGAGGACGACGAAGCCACCGACGTGCTGGCCGAGCTGTACGCCGCCCACCCCGACAACACTGACGCCGAGCATGCGTTGACCGACACCAGCTTCGGTATCGATCCGACGACCGCGGCCCGGATCGAGGCCCGGCACAATCCGTGGGATCCCGAGACCGAGCCGACCGAGGCCGACTTCGTCGACCCGGATGCCAAGTCGCGCAAGGCTCATCTGCTCGTCGAAGCGGAGGCCGAGCTGGCCGAGTTCATCGGCCTGGAAGAGGTCAAGTACCAGGTGGCCCGGCTGAAAAGCTCTGTGGCGATGTCGATTCGGCGCCAGGAGCGCGGCCTGGCCGTGGCCCAGCGCACCAATCACCTGGTCTTCGCCGGACCTCCCGGAACCGGTAAGACGACCATCGCCCGCGTTGTCGCCAAGATCTACTGCGGCCTCGGCCTGCTGCGCAAAGAGACGGTGCGCGAAGTGCATCGTGCCGACCTGATCGGCCAGCACATCGGTGAAACCGAAGCCAAGACCAACGCGATCATCGACAGCGCGCTCGACGGCGTGCTGTTCCTCGACGAGGCCTACGCGCTGGTGTCCACCGGCGCAAAGAACGACTTCGGTCTGGTCGCCATCGACACTCTGTTGGCCCGCATGGAGAACGACCGCAGCCGTCTGGTCGTGATCATCGCCGGCTACCGCAAAGACCTGGACATGTTCCTGGACACCAACGAAGGTCTGCGCTCGCGCTTCACCCGCAGCATCGACTTCCCGTCCTACTCGGCGACCGAACTCACCGAGATCGCGATGCGCATGGCCGAAAAACGCGACAGCGTCTTCGAACCCGCTGCGCAGCAGGAGATGGAGCAGCTGTTCGGACACCTCGCGACGGCGACGACGCCCGACGCGGCGGGTGTCGCGCGCCGTAGCCTGGACATCGCGGGTAACGGCCGCTTCGTCCGCAACCTCGTGGAGCGCTCCGAAGAAGAACGTGAGTATCGGCTGGATCACCTTGCCGCGCATGACTTCACCGACGACGAACTCATGACGATCACCGCGAGTGACGTCAGCAACTCGGCCGCGCCACTGCTGCGGGGCCTCGGACTGGTGGTGCCCCAGTGACCGACCGTAAGAGCTTCAGTTCGCGTACCCCGGTCAACGAGAACCCGGATCAGATCCATTACCGCCGCGGATTCGTCACGCGGCACCAGGTGTCGGGTTGGCGATTCCTCATGCGGCGCATCGCATCTGGCGTGGCCATGCACGACACCCGGATGCTGGTCGACCCGTTGCGAACCCAGAGCCGCTCCGTTCTGGTCGGTGGGCTGGTGCTCGTCACCGCGCTGGCGGGCTGCTTCGTCTTCTCCCTGATCCGGCCCGCCGGCGTCGCGGGTAACGACGTGATCCTGGCCGACCGGGAGACGTCCGCGCTGTACGCCCGGGTGGGCGACCAACTGCACCCCGTCCTGAATCTGACTTCGGCCCGGCTCATCGCCGGGCGCCCGGACAACCCCACCATGGTCCCGAGCGCGGAGCTGGACAAGTTCGCGCGCGGCAGTCTCATCGGCATCCCGGGTGCCCCGGAACGTATGGTGCCCAACTCTTCTCGGGATGCCGACTGGACCGTGTGCGACGCGGCCACCGGCGAGGTCGTCGGGGTCACCGTGATCACCGGTCCGCTGGCCGAAGGCGGCTCCCGCGCGGGCGCGCTCGGTGCCCACGACGCGGTGCTGGTGCGCAACGATGGCGTCGGCTCGGCCGGCGTCAACGGGGGCAGCTGGCTGCTGTGGGACGGCAGACGCAGTGCGGTCGACCTGAACAACCGGGCGGTGACGGCCGCACTCGGCTTGGGCGCCAACGGAACTGCCCTGCCCACGCCCCGCGCAGTCGCCGACGGCCTGTTCAACGCGATCCCGGAGTCGGCCCCGCTGGCCGCGCCGCCGATCGTCAACGCGGGCCAGCCCACGCCGTACCCCATGCCGGTCGCGGCCCCTGTCGGCGCCGTGGTCACCGCGGTCACCACGGAGGCCGCCACCGATAACGCCGTGCGCTACTACGCGGTGCTCGATGATGGCCTGCAACCGATTTCACAGGTTGTCGCGGCGATCCTGCGCAACACCGACTCGTACGGTCTGGAGCAGCCACCGCGCCTGTCGGCCGACCAGGTCGCCCGCATCCCGGTCTCCACGGCGATCAACACCGCGGCATACCCGGAGCGCCCGCTGGCCGTCGTCGATGCCACCAAGGCGCCGCTGACGTGTGCTCGCTGGACCAAACACGATGGCGCCACGACCAATTCGCTCACCCTACTGGCGGGAGCCACGCTGCCGCTGCCCGCCGACGAGCACACCGTGGCCCTGGCCGGACCGGCCGGCACCGCGCAGCGCGTCGCCGTGACCCCGGGCACCGGGTACTACGTCCAGGCCACCGGCCAGGGCGGTACCCCGGCGCTGTCCGGCTACTGGATCAGCGACACCGGCGTCCGCTACGGCATCTCCACCGAAGGTGATGCCACCAATGCCGACCGGAAAACCCCTGCCGCGCTGGGACTCACCGCAGCACCGCTGCCGGTGCCGTGGTCGATCCTCAGCCAGTTCGCGCCCGGCCCGACGTTGTCGCGGAGTGACGCGTTGCAGATCCCGGCGCTCGTGCCCACCCGGACGAGCCCGGCAGTCGAAATCGCCGTGAGGGAGAACCCGTGAGCCGTCTGATCTTCGAAGCGCGGCGCCGGCTGCCCGTCCCGGCAACCCGTGCGAGCGTCATCACCATCGAGCCGCCGCCGGAGCTGCCGCGGCTGGTGCCGCCGTCGTTGCTGCGCCGGGTGCTGCCCTACCTCATCGTCATCCTGATCGTCGGCATGGTCGTGGCCCTGGTGGCCACCGGCATGCGCGTCATCTCGCCGCAGACGCTGTTCTTCCCCTTCGTACTCCTGTTGGCCGCCACCGCTTTCTACCGCGGTTCGGACAACAAGACCCGGACCGAAGAGGTCGACGCGGAACGCGCCGACTACCTGCGCTACCTGTCGGTGGTGCGGGACAACGTGCGGGCCCAGGCTGCCGAGCAGCGCGCCGCGCTCGAGTGGTCCCACCCCGCCCCCGACCAGCTGGCCGCCATCGCGGGCACCCGCCGCCAGTGGGAGCGCGACCCGCACGACGCCGACTACCTGGTGGTGCGTGCCGGGCTGCACGACGCACGCCTGGAGACGGTGCTGCAGGTCAAGGACACCGCGGCCGAGATCGATCTGGAGCCGGTGTCGCACAGCGCATTGCGCGGGCTGCTCGACGTGCAGCGGACGGTGCCCGCCGTGCCCGGCGGTATCGACCTGACCAAGGTTTCGCGCATCACCGTGCTCGGCGATGCCAACGAGGTGCGCGGCGCGCTGCGGGCCTGGATTGCGCAAGCGGTGACGTGGCACGACCCGGCGCTGCTGGGGATCGGCCTGGCGACTGCGGATGCCGAGACGCTGGAATCGGAGTCCTGGTCCTGGCTGAAGTGGCTGCCGCACAGCGACATTCCGGGCCAGATCGACGGTGTCGGCCCGGCCCGCTACCTGTCCGCCGACGTCCCCGAGCTCGCCGGTCTGCTGTCCGCCGAGCTCGGCGACCGGCAACCGTTCGGTGCCGCCGACACCACGCCGCAGCGGCACCTGCTGATCGTCGTCGACGACCCGGACGCCGACCTCGGTGAGCTGCTGCCGCGGGCCGGCCTGGCTGGAGTCACGGTGCTGCAGCGCGGCACGGAACAGCCGGAGTACCCCGATCCCGATCGCCCGGTGCTGCGCGTGTCCGACCGCCGCATCGAGCGGTGGGCGGCGGCCGGCTGGCAGTCGTACTTCGATGTCGCCGACGACCTTTCGCCGCACGCCGCAGCCCACCTGGCCCGCGGCCTCGCCCGCTGGGACTCCAACCCGAACCGGGCCCGGAGCACGGGCGCCGGCCTGGCCACCTTCGGCACACTGCTGGGGATTCCGGATGCGGCGGCGCTCGACGTCGCCGGCCTGTGGGCGCCGCGCTCACGCGCCGAGGAGCTCCGGGTGCCCATCGGCGTCACCGCCACCGGTGAGCCGCTGATGTTCGACCTGAAGGACGAGGCCGAGGGCGGCATGGGCCCGCACGGTCTGATGATCGGTATGACGGGCTCGGGCAAGTCGCAGACCCTGATGTCGATCCTGTTGTCGCTGTTGACGACGCACTCGGCCGACCGTCTCATCGTCATCTACGCCGACTTCAAGGGTGAGGCCGGCGCCGACATCTTCCGGGGCTTCCCACAGGTTGTCGCCGTCATCTCGAACATGGCCGAGAAGCGCTCGCTGGCCGACCGGTTCGCCGACACCCTCCGCGGTGAGGTGGCCCGGCGTGAGCAGCTGCTGATGGAGGCCGGCCGCCGCGTGCAGGGCAGCGCCTTCAACTCGGTCCTCGAGTACGAGGCGGCGCAGGCTGCCGGGCACGACCTGCCGCCGATCCCGACGCTGCTGGTGGTCGCCGACGAGTTCTCCCTGATGCTCGCCGACCATCCCGAGTACGCCGAGCTGTTCGATTACGTTGCCCGCAAGGGCCGTTCGTTCCGCATCCACATCCTGTTCGCGTCGCAGACGCTGGACGTCGGCCGGATCAAGGACATCGACAAGAACACCTCCTACCGCATCGGTCTGAAGGTCGCAAGCCCGTCGATCAGCCGGCAGATCATCGGCGTCGAGGACGCGTACCACATCGAGGCCGGTCCGGAGCACAAGGGCGAAGGCTTCCTGGTCCCCACGCCGGGCGCGGTGCCGGTCAAGTTCCGCAGCACCTACGTGGACGGTATCTATGACCCGCCACGTGCGGAGAAAGCGGTTGTCGTGCATGCGGTTCCGCAGCCGCAGCTGTTCCCGGCGGGCCACGTCACCCCGGCTCCCGACACGGTGATCGTCACCGATACGGCGCCGGATCTGCGTCCGCCCCGCAAGCTTGTCGCCACCATCGGCGAGCAGCTGGCGCAGTACGGCCCGCAGGCGCCGCGCCTCTGGCTGGCCCCGCTGGACGAGCCGATCGCGCTGCCGGAGCTGTTGGCCGGCACCGAGATTCCCGCCGGACACGGCCGGTGGCCGCTGGGCGAGATCGACCGGCCGTTCCAGATGCGCCGCGATCCGCTGGTCTTCGACGCCACGTCGGCGGCCGCCAACCTGGTGATCCACGGTGGGCCGAAGTCCGGGAAATCGACTGCGCTGCAGACGTTCGTACTGTCGGCGGCCGCGACGCACTCGCCGCGTGCGGTCACGTTCTACTGCCTCGACTACGGCGGCGGCGGGCTGCGCTCGCTCAAACCGCTGGCCCACGTCGGCAGTGTCGCCTCGCCGCTGGAGCCCGAGCGCATCCGTCGCACCTTCGGTGAACTGGAGCAGCTGCTGGCGTCGCGTCAGGCCCGCGCCGCCGCCGGTGACGGCGATCTGCGCGACGACGGCTACGGCGACGTGTTCCTGGTGATCGACAACCTGTATGCGTTCAGCCGGGACAACACCGACATGTTCAACACCCGCAACCCGTTGCTGTCCAAGATGACCGAACTGGTCAACACCGGTATGGCCTACGGCATCCACGTGGTCATCACGACGCCGAACTGGCTCGAGGTGCCGCTGGCGATGCGCGACGGCCTGGGTCTGCGGCTCGAGCTCAAGCTGGCCGACTCGCGCGACAGCAATGTGCGGTCCACGGGAACCCCGGGCGTGGCGGCACTGACTCGCCCCGCCGACGGCGTCCCCGCCGACCAGCCGGGCCGCGGCCTGACCATGGCAGCCGAGCACTTCCTGTTCGCCGAACCGGATCTCGGTGCGATCGCCGCCATCAACGCCCGGTACCCCGGGCAGACGGCGCCGCCCGTGCGCCTGCTGCCGACGGACCTGGCCCCGGAAACCCTTGCGCCCCTGTATCACAGCCCCGAGACGGTCGTCATCGGTCAGCGCGAGCAGGACCTGGCACCGGTCACGGTCGACTTCGCGGCCAACCCGCTGCTGATGGTGCTGGGCGATGCCAAGTCCGGCAAGACCACGTTGCTGCGGCACCTGATCCGCACGGTGCGGGACAACTCGACGCCGGAGTCGGTGGCGTTCACCGTGATCGACCGCAGGCTGCACCTGGTGGACGAGCCGTTGTTCCCGGACAACGAGTACACGCCCAACGTCGACAGGGTCACCCCGGCGATGCTCGGTCTGGCGGCACTGCTCGAAAAGCGCAGGCCCCCAGCTGGTCTGACGGCCGCCGAACTCAGCGGGTGGACCTACCGGAACGGTCAGGGCAACCACCTGCACTACCTGATCATCGACGACGTCGACCAGATCCCGGACGCCCCGGCGGTCAGTGGTCCGTTCGTCGGCCAGCGGCCCTGGACGGCACTGCTGGGGCTGCTGTCCCAGGCGTCCGAGCTGGGTCTGCGCGTGATCGTCACCGCCCGGGCCGCCGGCTCCGCCCATGCGGTGATGACGGCTCCGTTGCTGCGCAGGCTCAACGAGCTGCAGGCCACCACCGTCATGCTGTCCGGCAACCCGCAGGACAGCGGCCGCATCCGCGGCCACCGGTTCAACCGGCTGCCGGCCGGTCGGGCCATGGTGCTCGGCGACAGCGACGAGGCCACGTACGTCCAGTTGATCAATCCGCTGGTGGCCGACCCGATCACGGGCCGGCCCACCGGAACACAACGAGGGGAGTTCCACTGATGACCTTGCGCGTCGTTCCCGAAGGACTGACGGCAGCCGGTGCCGCCGTCGAGGCGCTCACCGCTCGGCTCGCCGCGGCCCACGCCGCGGCCGCGCCCGCGGTCACCGCGGTGATCCCGCCTGCCGCGGATCCTGTTTCGCTGCAGACGGCGATCAGCCTGAGCGCCCACGGCGCCGAGCACGAGGCGGTCGCGGCACAGGGCGTCACCGAACTGGGCCGTGCCGGTGGCGGTGTCACCGAAGCCGGCATCAGCTACGCGACGGGCGACGCCGAGGCCGCCGCCACGTACGTGACGGTCCTGGGCTGACATGACCGCCCCCATGGGGATAGGCCTGCCAACCGCCCCCATCTGGGCGGCGCTGCCGCCCGAAGTCCATTCGACGCTGCTGTCCAGTGGACCCGGTCCGGGCTCCCTGCTGGCCGCGGCGGCTGCCTGGCAGTCGCTGAGCACCGAATATGCCTCGGCCGCAGCCGAACTCACCGCGTTGTTGGGTGAGGTCCAGGCGGGGGCGTGGGAGGGGCCGAGCGCAGAGCAGTACCTCGCCTCCCACGCGCCGTATCTGACCTGGCTGGCCCAGGCCAGCGCCAACAGCGCTGCCAATGCGGTGCAGCACGAGACGGCCGCGGCCGCCTACAGCACCGCCCTGGCCGCGATGCCGACGCTTCCCGAACTGGCTCTCAACCACGTGGTGAACGCGGCTCTGGTCGCAACGAATTTCTTCGGTATCAACACTATTCCGATCGCGTTGAACGAAGCCGACTACGCCCGCATGTGGCTGCAGGCCGCGACCGTGATGGGTACGTACCAGGCGGTGTCGGGCGCTGCGGTGGCGGCGGCCCCGACGACCACGCCGGCACCGATGATGCTGGCGGCGGGCGTCGGCGAGGCGGGCACCGCGTCGGCGAGTGCGACGCAGGCCGGCGCTCAGCTGCAGGCCGCGGATGCCGGTTCGTCGCTCGACGCGTCGAACGCGATCACCGACTATCTGTACAACTACATCAAGACGCTGCCCGGTGGCGATCTGATCTGGAAGTTCCTGCAGGATCCGCTGGGCCAGATCCAGCAGATGATCTTCGACTTCCTGACCAACCCTTCGCAAGCGTTGACCACCTGGGGCCCTTTGCTTTTCGCGCTGGGCTATCAGGCGTTCTTCCAGCCCGTCGGCTGGGGCACCTGGGGCGCGATGCTGTCGGCACCGTTGTGGGGGCCGGCACTGATCGCCGTCGGTCTGTCCAGCCTGGGCCTGCTGGCGCTGCTGGAGCCCGACTACGTGCCGGATCCCGAAGTCGCAGATGCATTCCCGCCGCCGCCGCAGTTGCAGGCTGTCGACCACCAGATGCCGGTCGTCAGCGTCGCCCCGACGGTGCCGGCCACCCCGGCCTCCCCGGCAAGCGCGCCTGCGCCCGCACCGACTTCGGTCGCGGCCCCCGCCCCGGCGGCGCCGGCCCCGCTGATGGCGTACGCGGTGGCCGTCGACGATCCGGGCCCGGGGTTCACCCCGACCCTGCGGGACGGCGCGACCGCGCCGGCGCCGGCATCCGGGATCGCTGCCGCCGCAGCGGCGGCTGCCGCAGCGGCCGCGACCGAGCGGCGGCGTGCCCGTCGCCGTCGGGCGGCGAAAGAGCGTGGTGTCCGGGACGAGTACATGGACATGAACTCCGAGGTCGATCCGGACTTCGGGGACGGCGCCGGCGCGGACAGGACGCCACGCGCCGATGTGCTCGCCTCGGCCCGCGGCGCCGGCCCGATCGGCTTCAGCGGCACGCTGACCCGCCAGGACCAGCAGGCGACGGGCCTGAACCGCCTGACCGGCAACGGTTTCGGGGGCGGTGTCACCGAACCCATGCTGCCCGGCAGCTGGGACGCGGAAGGCGGTGCCAACCGCTGAGCCTGTGGACCAAGAGATTTGACCACCAAGAGAATCCGGACGAACCCTGAGAGGTATCACCATGAGCATGCTCGACGCACACATCCCCCAGCTGATCGCTTCCGAGTCGACCTTCTCCGCCAAGGCCGCACTGATGCGCAGCACCATCGGCCAGGCCGAGCAGGCCGCGCAGTCGGCCCAGGGCTTCCACCAGGGTGACTCGGCGGCCGCCTTCCAGGCTGCACACGTCCGCTTCATGGCGGTCGCTGCCAAGGTCAACGCCCTGCTGGACATCGCACAGGCCAACCTGGGCGACGCGGCCGGCACCTACGTCGCGCAGGACACCGCCGCGGCCGGCACCTACACCTCGGTCTAGCCGCCGCACCCCGATCCAGACACCCAGCAGCGAGGAGATCCCATGTCCCAGATCATGTACAACTACCCGGCGATGCTGGCGCACGCCGGCGAGATGACCGCCTACGCGGGCGCCCTGCACGCCGTCGGCCTCGACATCGCCAGCGAGCAGGCCGCCCTGGCCGGCGCCTGGCAGGGTGACACCGGAACCAGCTACCAGGCGTGGCAGGCCCAGTGGAACACCGCGATGGAAGAACTCGTCCACGCCTACCGCGCGATGGCGAGCACCCACGAGACCAACACGCTCTCGATGAGTGCGCGCGACAGCGCCGAAGGCGCCAAGTGGGTTTAGGTCCAACGGTTCCGGCGCGTTCCGTGTCGCATGACACGGAACGCGCCGGAGTCCCGGTCTCCGCGGTCGAACTCACCGCGGAGCAAGCCTGGTTCCTCGCGGACCGTCTGGGCGCCGGGGGTTTTCCGTGGGTGCTGGCCATCACGCAGCCCTACAGCGACCCCGCCGCCAAGAACGGCTTCGATGCCGACCAGGTCACCGCGCTGACGCGGATGGGGGTGCTGTCCGCCGACGGCTCCGTGCATCCCGCTGTCGCGCAATGGATTCGGGCCGTGTGCCGGCCCCGGCGCTGGCTGGAACTGCGATGGGTGTCCGGATCGGGCGCCATGCTGCGCGGGATTCTCGTGCGCAGCGGCGACCTCACCGTCGCGGTCCTGCGCAGCGAGCACCTGATGACCTGCTCCGCGCTGACCGTCGCGTCCCCCGATGCGCTGGTGCCGGTGCTCACGGCAGGCTTGTCCGGCCGCGCGCCCGCTCGGTTCGACGAATTCGCCATGCCCGCGCACATCGGAGCCAAGGCCGACGAACGGCTGCGCCGCGGCGACTCGCTGGACGACGTGATGGACCACCTCGGCGTCCCGCCTTCGGCGCATACCGTCGTGCGGGCTGCGTTCGCGCCCGGCCGCAGTTACGTGGAGATCGTCGCGGGCGATCATCGCGACGGTCACCGGATCAGCACCGACGTGGGCGTCAGCATCGTCGACACCGCTGCGGGCCGCGTCGTCGTGGCGCCGGTGAAAGCCGCTGACGGCACCTGGATTTCAAACTTCACCCCGGGCACCGACCTCGCCGTCACCGCTGCGGTGCAGCGGTTGACCGCGACGCTGCCCGACGGTCCCTGGTTCCCCACGGCGAACCTGACCCGAGACTTCGAGACCTCGACTGGAGAACGGAAAGAACATGTCCCCCAACACGTCTGGTAGTACTGCGATGCCGATTGTGCGGGTCGCGGTGCTCGCCGCGGGCGACGAGCAGGGTGGTCGCGGGCGACTCACCGACGTCGCCCTGCCGGCGGGCCTGCCCCTGCGCGAGATCGTGCCCGCGGTGCGGCGCATCATCGCACCAGAGGCCGCCTCCGCCGCCGAGCTGTCACTCGCCCCGCTCGGCGGTGCGGCGTACAGCCTCGACGCGACCCTCGACACGGTGGGTGTGGTCGACGGTGACCTGCTGGCGCTGCAGCCGGTGCCCGCCGGTCCGCCGGCCCCGCGCATCGTCGAGGACATCGCCGATGCCGCCGCCATCTTCTCCGCGGCCCGCGAAAACCCCTGGGGCAATGCGCATATCCGGCGTCTCGCGGCGTGGGGCGTCGTGGCCTTGACGGTGCTCGCCACCGCGCTGGCGACGCTGGTGCGGGTCCGCACCGGTCAGCCCGCCGGACTGTTCACCGTCGTGGGTGTTGCGGTGCTGGCCGTCGCCGCGGCTCTGCTGACCCGGCCCGCCATGCCGCGGCTGGCGACAGCCTTGAGCCTGGTGGCGCTGCTGCCGGTCGGCGCGGCTTTCGCGCTGGCAGTGCCCGGTCCGTCCGGCCCGGCCAGCTTGCTGCTCGGTGCGGCGGCGGTCGCGGCGTGGTCGATCGTCAGCATCACCGTCGGCGGACAGGCCATCGCGGCCTTCACCGCCACGACGGTCCTCGGCATCGCGGGCGTGATCGTCGGTGCGGCCGCATCGCTCTGGCAACTGAACAACGCCGTGATCGGTGCTGTGCTCATCGTTTTCGCACTGCTCGTCATGGTCCAGGCCGCGCAGCTGTCGACGCTGTGGGCGCGCTTCCCGGTGCCGAACATCCCGGCGCCGGGCGACCCGACGCCGTCGGCCCTGCCGCGGTCCGTGCTGGCCGATCTGCCGCGCCGGGTGCGCGTGTGTGACGCGCACCAGACCGGCTTCCTCGCCGGTGCGGTGCTGACCCTGACCGCCGGTTCGGTGGTTCTCGTGGCGGCGGCGCACCCGTCGCCGTGGGCGTGGTACGTGGTCGTGGCCGCCGCGCTGGCGACGGCGTTGCGAGCCCGCATCTGGGACTCGGTGCCGTGCAAGGTGTGGCTGCTGAGCCAGCCGTATCTGCTTGCGGCCGTGCTGCTCACGCTGTTCGCCTGCGGCGGTCACTACACCAACGCCTGGTGGTCGCTCGCGGCGCTCGCGGCGCTCGTGGCGGTCGGTGTGGTGGCTGCCCTGAATCCCCAGGTGGCCGACCCGCAGACCTACTCGCTGCCGATGCGTCGCCTGGTCGGCTTCGCGGCGACGGCGTTGGACGCTTCGCTGATCCCGGTGCTGGCCTACCTGGTGGGTCTGTTCGCCTGGGTCATCAACCGGTGATGGTGGCCATCCGGCGCGGAATCTCCGTCCTGACGGCCGCTTTCGCCGCCACCGCCGCAGTCGTGCCGACGGTACTGGTACCGGCCGCCGGTGCCATCGTGCCGCCACACGTCGATGAACATGCGGCGCCGCCGTCGGGCAGCGTCGGCCCCGTCGCGGCGATGGGCCAGCGCGGACAGTGCGTCACCGCCGGCGTGCTGCCCGGCACCGATCCGGGCGCACCGGGTCCGGGTCACACCCTGCTCAACGTGCCGGGCGCCTGGGCCTTCAGCCGCGGTGACGGACAGACGGTGGCGGTCATCGACACCGGCGTGCGTCCCGGTCCGCGGTTGCCGAATGTGGAGGCCGGCGGCGACTTCGTGGAGAACACCGACGGACTCACCGATTGCGATGGCCACGGCACGCTCGTCGCCGGACTGATCGCGGGTCAGCCGGGCGCGGACGGGTTCTCCGGCGTCGCGCCGGGCGCCCGCATCCTCGCGATCCGTCAGACCTCCGAGCGGTACGCGCCCCGCGGCAACGGGGGCGACCCGGCCGCGGCGTACGCGACCATCGCCGTCGCGTCACTGGCCCGGGCCGTGGTGCATGCCGCCGACCGCGGCGCCAAGGTCATCGCCATCACGGCCGTCACCTGCCTGCCCGCCGACCGGCCGGTCGACCAGACCGAACTGGGCGCGGCACTGAAATACGCTGCGCAGGAGAAGGATGCGGTGATCGTCGCCGCCGCCGGCAATGATCGGGCCGGCCTGGCCGGCGGCCCGTCGTGCGAGGCGAACCCCCTGGACAACCCCGGCAACGCGGCCGACCCGCGCAACTGGGCCGGGGTCAAGTCGGTGTCCATTCCGTCCTGGTGGCAGCCGTACGTGCTGTCGGTCGGATCACTCGACGCCGCTGGACAACCGTCGGACTTCACCACCCCCGGGCCCTGGGTCGGCATCGCGGCACCAGGTGAGAACGTCGCGTCGACCGGAGCGAACGGTCTGGCCAACGCGCTGCCCAACGAACGCGGCGACCTGTTCCCGTTGCGTAGCAGCAGCTACGCGGCGGCCTACGTTGCCGGCGTTGCCGCCTTGGTACGCAGCCGATTTCCCGCGCTGAACGCAGCTGACGTCACGCACCGGCTGACCGCCACCGCGCACGGTGCCGCGCGCTCGCCGTCGAACCTCGTGGGTGCCGGCGTCGTCGACCCGGTTGCGGCCCTGACCTGGGACCTGCCGGCGATTGCCCCGGCGCCGAAATCCGTTGCCGTGGCGATGCCGCCCGAGCCGGCGCCGAAGGACACCACGCCCCGGACCATCGCGTTCACCGGTGCGGCAGTGCTGGCGGTCGCCGCGCTGATCGCCCTGGTCGCGTACCGAAGAAAGGACGGCGCCCGATGACGGCCCGAATCACGTTGGCATTGCTGGCGATCATCCCGGCGGCCATGACGTACCCGTGGCACACGACGCCGCAGAAGTGGATCCTGGGCATCGCGGTCGCCGTGGTGCTGCTGGTGTTCGCCTGGTGGCGCGGACTGTTCTTCACCACGATGGTGTCCCGTCGCTTCGCGGTGTGGCGCCGGAACCGGCGCGGGGCCGCACGGCCGACGGCCGGTCAGGTCACCGTGGTGCTGGAAGCCGATGAATTTCCTTACGAGGCACTGCCTCTCGTCGCTTCCTATGTGGACCGTTACGGCGTGCGGTGCGACTCGGTGCGCGTCACGGAACGGCGGCTCGACGGCGCGCGCAGCGCGTGGGTCAGCGTCACGGTGGCGGCCGCGTCGAATCTTGCTGCGCTGCAGGCGCGGTCGTCGGAGTTGCCGCTCGCGGACACTGCGGAGAAGGTGGCCCGCCGGCTTGCCGACCAGCTTCGCGAGGCCGGCGTCCCCGTCACGGTTACCGAGGATGCGGCTGCCCCCATGTCGGCCGACGCGCGCGAGAAGTGGCGCGCCGTCGTCGACGACGACGGCTACCTGACCGCCTACGGGCTGCCGGCCGATCAGCGGCTGCCGGAATGCCTGGCCGAGCTGGCAGCGACGACCGAGCTGTGGACGGTGCTCGAGTTTTCCCCTGGCACAACCATTTCCGCGGCCTGTGCGGTGCGCACGGCCAACGCTCCCGCAGCGGCGGCGGTCGCGGGTCTGGCACGCGAGTCGGGCCGGCAGGGGCCGCTGCTCGCGGCGATGGCCCCGGCTTCGGCCGGCGGCCTCGGTACGCGCCCGGGTGTGCTGACCACGGAGTTGCTCGAGGAGCTGTCCGGACTCGGCGCCGGCACTGCCGTTGAGTCTGCGGCGAGGGCTTAAAAGGCCGAGTAGGGAGGGCCCTGCGCGCAGGGTCAACGGGGGACGGTGTTGAGTCTGCGACCAGGGCCTGAAAGGCCGAGTAGGGAGGGCCCTGCCGGCAGAGTCAGCGGGCGGGGCGTGCCCGGCCGTCCTGACGCTCGCTGCTGTCGAACATGAACGGGCTCATGAACTTGGTCATCCGGCGCAGGTAGTCAGGTTGGCTGACGTGCAGGATGTGATTGCCGGGGAACCAGTGGAACGCGCAGCGATCCCAGTGTTCCCACAGCATTTCGGCCTGCTGCGGCGGCGCCAGGCGGTCGCCCAGACCGGCGATGATCAGCCGTCGATCCTTCGGCACCAGCGGCTTGTAGTTCAGCGGTGAGTGGTAAAGCCCGGCTGTGGCGATCAGGTCCTCGTCGGTGTGGGCCAGCCGGTTGCTCAGCTTGACCAGCAGGTTGGCCGGGAACCATTCGTCGACCGTGCGGTCCGGTGTCACCACCGGAACGTTCGGGATGACGGCCTGGATGCGGTCGTCGACCGAGGCGATCAGCGACGACGTGTAGCCGCCCAGCGACATCCCGGTCAGGGCAACGCGATCGACGCCGGTGTGCTCCAGATGGTCGAGCACGGAACGGAAGTCGTGCACCGCCTGCGCCATGGCCTCGGCGAAGCCGGGGACGCCGTCCATGAAGAAGCCGTAGCCGCTGTAGGGAGAGCCCTTCTCGGCCCGCGGCCCGTGGAACGGGAGGGTGTAGAGCAGGACGTCATACCCGGACCGGAAGAACCACGGCAGCGAGAAGAACAAGCCGTTGAACAGGTAGGGCGAGCCCATGAACCCGTGGATCACGCACAGCGTGGGGCGCGGACCGTCGTCGTGCCGCCAGTGCTGGGCATGCACGACGTTGTTGCGGGTATAGCCACTTCGACGGTCCCGGAGGCCGGGATACACGGCGTCGTAACTGCTCTGGAACCAGATGTTCTCCACCCGGCCCCGCGCGACCCACTGCGCGACCTGGCCGGCGGGACGAGTGGACACCCGCGGCGGACGGCTGGGCGCCGGAAAGCACTGCTGCGGGTCCTTGGTGGTCGCGAGCTCGGCGTAGAACCGCAGGGCGTCAGGGTCGTCGCCGGCGCGGCTGCGCACCGCCGATGCCGCCATTCGCGGAATCATGCCGGCGCCGATCACCGAGGCCAGCGCCGTGCGAAGGCCCAGGTCAGCCACCGCTGAGGAGTCGACGATCAGCTTCTGTTGCCAGGTCAGGTCGGCCCGGCGCGGCAGTCCGCGGGCGGTGGCATCCGCGCCCGGCACGTCGGGGACCGGGACGGGCGGGTTGAACGCATCGCCGTGCGGACTGTTCACATTCGGATGCTAACCCCGATTCTCGGCGCCCGTCCGCCGATCGTCGATATCGAACAGCCTGGCGGCGTTGTGGTACAGCACTTTTCGCAGCCAGTCGTCGTCGGGGGCGACCTTGGTGAGGACTTCGAGGGACTCGGCGTACCGGTACGGGATGTTGGGAAAATCGCTGCCGAACAGGACCCGGTCGCCGAGTTCGGCGAGGCGCGGCAATTCGGCAGGCGGGAACGGCATGGTTTCCTCGATGAACGGGGTGAACGCCATGGTGGTGTCCAGGTGCACGCCGTCGAATTGTTCGCAGAGGTCCAGGAATTCGCGGTACTCGGGCATACCCAGGTGCGCGATGATCAGCTTGAGGCTCGGGTGGCGGTCCAGCACGGTGCGGACCTGGTCGGGGCCCGTGTGCACGCCCGGCGTCGGGCCGGAACCGCAGTGGATGATCACCGGGACGCCGGCGTCGGCGATCGTGCCCCACACGTCGTCGAGCAGCGGGTCAGCCGGGTGGTAGGCGCCCACCTGAACATGCGCCTTGAAAACCCGGGTGCCGCCGGCGATGGCGTCGGCGACGTAGTCAGGTGCGCCGGGCTCGGGGTAGAACGTCGCGGTGGACAGGCAGTCGGGGGTCTGCGCGGCGAACTGCGCGGCCCACTGGTTCAGCCAGGCCGCCATGTCGGGTTTGTGCGGATACACCAGCGAGGTGAACGCCAGCACCCCGAAACCGCGCAGCGTCTCCAGCCGGTGCTGCTCCTCGGTGCGGTACATGATCGGCCAGGTGCGGCCCGTCAGCGGCCCGGCGCTGTCGAAGTACTTCCACACCTTGTCCATCACGTTCTTGGGCATGAAATGGGTGTGCACATCGATCAGGCCGGGAAGGCCCAGCGACTGCCAGAGGTCGCGTACTGACTCGTCCATCACCCAACAGAATGTCAGGCACGTATCAGGCTCCGGCGGCAGGATGGGGATGTGTGGAATCCCGACACCTATCTCGCCTTCGCTGACCACCGCGGCCGGCCCTTCTACGACCTGCTCGCGCGGGTCGGTGCCCAGACGCCCAGACGGGTGGCGGACGTCGGCTGCGGCCCCGGCAATCTGACCGTCACGCTGTCGGAGCGCTGGCCCGACGCCGTGATCGAAGCGGTGGACAACTCACCGGAGATGGTCGAGGCGGCACGTGCCCGCGGTGTCGATGCCCGGGTGGTCGCCGCCGCCGACTGGTCGCCCGCGCCGGACACCGACGTGATGGTGAGCAACGCTGTGCTGCAATGGGTTCCGGAGCACCGGGAACTGCTGCGTCGGTGGGTCGGTCAGTTGCCGAAGGGCGCCTGGCTGGCGTTCCAGGTACCCGGCAACTTCGACTCGCCGTCACACCAGGCGGTGCGGGAGGTGGCTCGGTATCCGGAGTTCGCCGAAGCGCTGGCCGACATCCGGTTCCGGGAGACGAACGTCGTCGACGACCCGGCGGGATACGCCGCGCTGCTGACCGCCGCCGGCTGCACCGTCGACGCCTGGGAGACCACGTATCTGCACCAGTTGACCGGAGAGACCCCGGTGCTGGACTGGATCACCGGTACCGCGCTGACCGACGTCCGCTCCCGGCTCACCGACGACGCCTGGGAGCGGTACCGCCAGGCGATCATCCCGTTGTTGGCGCAGGCCTATCCACCCCAGCCCGACGGGACGACGTTCTTCCCGTTCCGCCGGATTTTCGTGGTCGCCCAGACGTGAATCAGTGGAGCTGCTGGTACTGGTGCTGAACCGGGGTCCCGGGCTGGGGCGCGCTGTTCTGGTGCGCGACGATCTGGTGCACCGAGATCGAGCCGGTGTTCGGCGCGGCGTGGGCGGACGTCGCCAGGCCGATCGCGATCAGTCCGGGCGCGACGGTCAGGCCGACGACGATGATGAAGTAGCTGACCCAGCGGGTGACGATGCTCATTTGAATTCTCCTGCTGCTGTGGGCTTTTGATGTCGGGTCCGGAGTGATCCGGTGTTGACTCAAGAGTCCCGCAGCACGCCCGCGGTGTCTGTCCACCAGCCGGGCCCCCAACAGGATGAATTCACTGTCCCCCGATTGGGGGACACCGACACGGGGATTTGTGCACGATTTTCCGCGCCGACCGCGGAAAAACGTGCACAAATCCCTGGTCAGCGGAGGGTGTTGAGAGCGCCCAGCACCTGGGCCACCAGGGTGTCGATGTCGGCGCCGGTGGTGTCGACCACGAGATCCGGGTTCTCCGGCGGCTCGTAGGGGGCGTCCACGCCGGTCAGGCCGCGCAGCTCACCGGCCTTGGCCCGGGCGTACAGGCCCTTGGGGTCGCGGCGCTCGCACTCGCTGCGCGGGGTGGACACGTAGACCTCGATGAACGGCAACTTGGCGACGGTGCTCAGCTCGCGTGCGGTGTCGCGGTCCGACTTCAGCGGCGACACCAGCGACGCCAGTGCCACCACACCCGAGTCGGCCAACAGGCGTGCCAGGTGGCCCACCCGGCGGATGTTCTCGGCCCGGTCTCCCGCGGAGAACCCCAGGTCGTCGGACAGCCCGTGCCGGATGTTGTCGCCGTCCAGCAGATACGCCACCTGCCCGGTCTCGACCAGCGCGCGCTCGACCGCGACGGCCAGCGTCGACTTGCCCGACGCCGGCAGCCCGGTGAACCAGATGGTGGCGCCCCGCTGCCCGGTCCGGGCCCAGCGGTACGAGCGGTCCAATGACGAATGGTGCCAACGGATATCACTGCGCGAGTGAGTGCCGAGCTTGACCTCGCGCGGCTCGGTGATGGTGCCGGCGCCGACGGTGTCGTTGGACGTCTCATCGATCAGGATGAAGGCGCCGCTCTCCCGGTTGTCGCGGTAGGGGTCGGCGATCACGGTGGAACTGGTGCGCAGCGTGACGGCGCCGATGTCGTTGAGTACCAACTCGACCGGCTGATCGATGTCGTCCAGCGTCTCGGGATCGAGCCGCGTGTGCAGCGCCTGCACCGTGGCGCGGACGGTGCGGGTGCCCTGCTTGAGTGCCAGCCGGTCACCGGCCCGCAGCGGGGTCTCGGCGAACCAGCAGACCGTCGCGTCGAGTTCGCGGGCCAATACCGGGACCGACGCGTTCTCGGCGCTGCTGACGAGCACGTCACCGCGGCCGACGTCGATGTCGTCGGCCAGCTCGATCGAAACCGACAGGGGCGCAACGGCTGTGGTGCGATCGTCGTCGAGGGTGTCGACGGCGGTGACGGTCGAGCTGGTGCCCGCCGGGAGGCTGAGGACGGTGTCGCCGACCTGCAGGGTGCCGGCGGTCAGCCGGCCGGTGTAGCGGCGCCGCTGTTCTGCGGTGGGGCGGGACACCCACTGGATGGGCAACCGCAGCTTGGCCGGTTCGGCCTGTGGCGCACCGAGTTCGATGCCCTCCAGGTATTCCAGCAGAGTCGGCCCCTCGTACCACGGCGTGTTCTCGGACCGGTGCACGACGTTGTCGCCGAGCTTGGCCGCCAGCGGGATCACCGTCAGGTCGACGGCACCGAGCCGGGCCGCGACCTGGCCGAGCTCGTCGTGCACCGCGTCGAACCTGGCCTGGTCGAAGTCGACGAGATCGATCTTGTTGACCGCGGCCGCGAAGTGCTTGATACCCAGCAGCTTTGCGATCCGCGCGTGGCGCAGCGTCTGCCGCAGCACGCCGGCGCGGGCATCGACCAGCAGGATGGCCACGTGCGCGTTGGAGGCGCCGGTGAACATGTTGCGGGTGTAGCGCTCATGCCCCGGGGTGTCGGCCAGGATGTAGCTGCGGGCCTCGGTGGAGAAGAAGCGGTAGGCCACGTCGATGGTGATGCCCTGTTCGCGCAGGCCGTCGGACAGCGCCGCCAGGTCGGCCACCCCGTCGTCGTCGGTGACGGCGTCGAGGTGGTCCAGGGGCAGGCTGTCGGTGTCGTGCAGCAGCCGGCCGATCAGCGTGCTCTTTCCGTCGTCGACCGATCCTGCCGTCGCGATTCGCAGCAGTTGTCTGGTGCTCATGCCGATTTTCCCCGTCGCTTCGCTCGCCCCATCAGAAGTAACCCTCTCGCTTGCGGTCTTCCATCGCCGCCACCGACGTGCGGTCGTCGGCGCGGGTCTCGCCGCGTTCCGACACGGTGGCAGCGGAGATCTCGGCGATGACGCTCGCGATGTCGACGGCCTTCGAGCGCACCGCACCGGTGATGGTCAGGTCGCCGACGGTGCGGTAGCGCACCCACTCCACCGCGGCCGATTCGCCAGGACCCGGCTGGGTGTACTCCGACACGGCGAGCAGGATGCCATCGCGTTCGAACACCTCGCGCTCATGCGCGAAGTAAATCGACGGCAGCTCAAGGTTTTCCAGCTCGATGTAGCGCCAGATGTCCAGTTCGGTCCAGTTGGACAACGGGAACACGCGCACCTGTTCGCCCTTGCGGATGCGGCCGTTGTAGAGCGACCAGGGCTCGGGCCGCTGGGCGCGCGGGTCCCACTGGCCGAACTCGTCGCGGAAGCTCAGGATGCGTTCTTTGGCGCGGGCGCGTTCCTCGTCGCGGCGGGCGCCGCCGAACGCTGCGTCGAAGCCGCCGGCCTCCAAGGCATCGAGCAGGGTGCGGGTCTGCTGCCTGTTGCGCGACGCCCCCGGACCCGGGTCGGCCACCCGGCCGGTGTCGATGCTCTCCTGCACCGACCCGACGAGCAGCTTGTGCCCGACGCCGGTGGTGCGGCGATCCCGGAAGTCGATGACCTCGGGGAAGTTGTGGCCGGTGTCGACATGCAGTACCGGGAACGGCAATGGTCCGGGCCGGAAAGCCTTCTCGGCCAACCGAAGTAGCACTATCGAGTCCTTGCCCGCGGAGAACAGCAGGACCGGGCGCTCCAGCTCGGCCACGACCTCGCGGATGATGTGCACGGCTTCGGCTTCGAGCAGCCGGAGCTCGTCGACGTGAATACTCATACCGGCAGCCCTTCCTTTTCGGCTTCGGCGCGGTAGCGCTCCACCCATTCGTCCGAACGCTGATCGGCCTGCCGCTCCAGCACCGGCGTCGGTGCCAACCTGCGGTCCTGACCGAGCGCCTCGAGCACATCGCCGACGACCTCGGTCAGGTTGCGCCACAACACCGGATACGGCACTTCGATCCGGTTGACGTTCTCGTCGAGGAACCACTTCTGCCAGCCCTCCTCCTGGGCCCGCAGCATCCGCACGACATGTGCGATGGCGCCGGCGTGGTACTCGGCGCGGGCGTCGCGCACCGGGTCCGGACGGCCCCGCCACACGCGGGTCTGCACCGCGCGCCAGAACGAAACCGCTTGTGACACCACGTCGGGCCGGTGAATGTGGATGAGCACCGGATCGGAGCCGATGACGTCGCGGATGGCGGCCAGCAGTCCGTCACCGGAGCGGTCCGGCAGGCCCTGGGCCCGGCGCTGCAACTGCGCGGTCTGGTTCCACATGAGCTTGCCGCCCCAGATGCCGTTGGGCGTGCGTCCGGCGGTCTGGATGTAGTCGCGCCAGATGGTGGCCGGGGCCAGCTCGGGCCTGCCGTCGATCAGCGGGTCCAGCAGCCGCAGGATCGATTCGTCTTCCGTGTCGGCGAACCATTCGCGCGGCTGCGGGGACATGCTGGTGTGTGGCAGGTACTGGAAGAACTCCTGGGGTTCGCCGGCCACACCGGTGGCGCGCAGCGACTCGACGAGAAGCGTGCTGCCGCTGCGCTGTGATGCGAGGACCAGATAGGCCGTCCGTGCTGTCATGGCGCAAGAGCCTAGCCTGCGCTGAAATCCCTTGCAGAAGGGGATTTTTCGCACAATGAGTATTAGTCTTGCGACGTCGAATCCGGGTTGATTCCGCGGTCGGAGGCCACCGCTGAGCGGCTCGTCGCAGGGCGTCCGTGGATGCTCAGATATGTCCGGGTATAGCGGTCGGAGATCTGCGTCCCGGTGAAGTCCGACGGTATGACATCGCCCGTCTGCTGCCGCCAGGTGTTGAGCTTGAGCGCCAATTGTGCTGCCACTGCATGGTATTCGGGTTGCACGTCGAGCAGGAGATTGTGCCGCTCGGTGGGGTCGGCGTGCAGGTCATAGAGTTCGCGGGCCGGGCGTGGGTCACTGATGGCCGGCTGCACGGCCCGGCCGGGCGGGCTGTCGGCGATGTCCCATGGCAGGTCCAGCAGCGGGCGCGAAGCATAGTTCTCGATGTAACTGAAGTCTTTTGTTCGCACTGCGCGAATAGGGTCGAACGAGTCGTGATAGGTCTTCGCGGTGTAGACCTCCTCGCGTACCGCGGACCCCGCCTCGCTGCGCGTCAGAGCCTGCGCGTGCGAAAAACCCTCCACCTCAACTGGAACGGGCACCCCGAGCAACTCCAACAGCGTCGGCAGCAGGTCCACCCCGCTGAAGAGTTCGTCGTACACGTGTGGCTCGATCCCGGCGTCGCGTGGTGGCCGCACGACCATCGCGATGCCCGTGCCGGCGTCGTACAGCGTCGACTTCGCCCGTGGCAGGGCCGGTCCGTGATCGGTGAGGAACACCACCCACGTGTTGCGGTCCAGCCCACGGGCTTCCAGCGCGTCCAGCAGCTGCCCCACCGCCGCATCGGCGACCGCGATGGACCCGTAGAACTCCGCCAGGTCTTCCCGTACGGAGTCGGTGTCAGGCAGGTAATCGGGGACGGTGACGGTCTCGCCGGCGGCGGGTTCGTAGCGTTCCCGCGGGTACGGCCGGTGCGTCTCGAAGAATCCAGTGGTGAGCAGGAACGGCTTCTGTGGTGGTTCCTCGAGCCACCGCAGGGCCTGCTCGACGACGTATTCACAGTAGGAGTTCGAGACGTCGTATTCGTCGAACCCCAGCCGGGACGGGAACGACGTCTCGTGCTGCATACCGAACAGTGCGGTGTGCCAACCGGATTCGGAGAGCAGCTGGGGAAGCGTCTGCACGCCGGCGTGGTACTCCCAGCCGTGGTGCGCCAGCCCGACGAGCCCGTTGCTCTGCGGGTAGCGCCCGGTGAAGATCGAACCGCGCGACGGCGAGCACAGCGGGGCGGTGGCGTGTGCCCGGGTGAACAGGGTGCCTTCGGCGGCCAGCTGGTCCAGCCGGGGACTGCGGACGTCGCGGTGGCCGTACGCCCCGAGGTAGCGCCCGAGGTCGTGCCAGTGCACGAACAGCACGTTCTGGCCCGGCGTGTGGGGCATGGGTCGGCTACCTCCTGGCGGTCATGGTCACGAAATCAGCCATGAAACCGCGAATTGCCTTACTCTTCAACGGTTTCGTGCGTCATGATTCGTGCCCGCCTCACCGCCACGCGAAAACCGGCTGCTCCAGTTCGTCGACGGGGTCCGGCCGGCCCTCCAGTCCGAGCCAGCGCATCTGAAGCAGGACCGCACCCGTGGGCGCGTGGATGAGGTCGTTGCCCAGCGGAATCTGGACCACCGGACGGTCACTCTCGGGAATCGAGATGAACCGCGGCGAGTCCGGCCGCTGCAACTGGTGCAGCCCGACGCGGTACACGGCCAGCACCTCGTCGGGCGACGGCTGCGGGTCGAGCCGGCCGCCGCCCCACATCACCACCGGTGTGATGACGTATCCGGAGCGCGTCGCGTAGTCGTCGAGCAGGCCCAGCACCGACTCGTCGGGCAACTTGATGCCGACCTCCTCGTGCAGTTCGCGCAGCGCGGCATCCACGACGGTCTCGCCGGGATCGAGGCGCCCGCCGGGCAGTGCCCACTGCGCGGCATGCGAGTTCAGCCGGGACGTCCGGCGGCACAGCAGGAACGCGGCGCCGCCGGCGACGTCGACCATGCGGCCGTCAAGATTCTGGTCGGGCAGCGGTCGCCCGCCGATCCATTCGTCGACCGGGGCCGGATCGATGCGATCTTCGCCGCGCTCCGAGTCCACCAGCACGATGGCCACCGCGGCGTGCCGCTTGCTCGGGTCGTCGACCACCCGGCGGCGATGACCGGCCAGGTGCGTCCCGATCTGCGCGCGCAGGGTTTCGTCGTACGGGATCGTCATCGGGCCGACGCTACGCCCCGGCGGAGTCAGGTGGTGGGGGGCATCCCACAGGCCAGATACACGTATTTGTTGGGGACGTCGAAGGTGAAGGCCCGGGCCGGCAGCGCGGCCAGCAGGTCGGCGGGCAGCGGCGTCTTGTAGCGCAGCGACATCGAGCCCTCGAAGCTCGGGTCGACGGCGGAGAGGTCGGGGGCGTCCAGCAGCAGACCGGACTCGTCCAGCTCGGCGCGCACCATGGTGCCGTCGGGCTCGTCCCACATGTGGTTGACGGTCTTGGCGCCCTTCTTCGGCACCGACGACAGCGTCCCGATGAGCCGCTTTTCGGTGATCACCAGGGCGCCGACGAGGCTGCGGAGGGTGCCTTTGGCGACCTTGCCGGGTACGTGGCCGGAGAACCGGAACGTCACCGGGACGAACTCGGCCACGTGCAGCAGCCCTTCGGCCTGGAGCTGCTCGCGGATGTCATCGGGCAGGTTGCCGATGCCGAGCAGCTTGCGCAGCAGAACAGCCATGCCCTCAGCGTAGGCCCCGAGTGTGGATGCACCACAAAAACGGCGCCGAGTGTGACTGTGGTGTCACACCCGGCGCCGTCTGCTGTCAGTTCTGTGCGGGCAGGACGTGCTCGCCGGTCTTGTCCGTCGCCAGGCACAGCGAGCAGATGTAGCCGCCCTCGGCCGAGGCCAGCATGTCCGGCCGCTCGTACTCGTGGTGGCACTTCCGGCACAGCAGGTGCGCGTCGGACGGGTTGCCGTACTCGTCGTACATCGGCAGGTCGATGCCGTCGTCGGTGCGGCGCAGGTAGTACTTGCCCTTGGTCGCGATGGCGATGATGGGCGGCAGCACCACGCCGAGCCCGATCGCCACCAGCGGCGAGTAGGGCGTGAGCGCCGAGCCGAGCCCACCGAAGAACGCGATCACCGACAGGCCCGCCGCGATCAGCATGGAGCCGAAGCCCACCGGATTGAAGGCGTACAGCATGCCGCGACGGAACTCGGGCTCCTTGGGCGACAGCTTCAGCAGGTACTTGTTGAAGACGATGTCGCTCGCCACCACCACAACCCAGGCCATGCCGCAGTTGGCGTAGAAACCCAGGATGGTGCTGAGGAAGTCGAACATGTTGGCTTCCATCAGGATCAGCGCGATCAGTAGGTTCACGCCGAGGAACACCAGGCGGCCGGGGTAGTGGTTGGTGACGCGGGTGTAGGAGTTGGTCCAGGCCAGCGAGCCCGAATAGGCGTTGGTGACGTTGATCTTGATCTGGCTGATCACCACGAGCACCACGGCCAAGGTCATCGCGAGCCAGCCCGGCAGGAAGTTCTCGTAGATCGACAGGAACTGGTGCACCGGCTGGTTGGCGATGCCCGCGCTGTCGGCGACATTGGCGATCAGGTAGACGGCGAGGAACAGGCCGACGACCTGCTTGATCGCGCCGAAGAACACCCAGCCCGGGCCGGCCAGGAACATCCAGGTCCACCAGGAGCGCTTGTTCTCCGGCGTCTTCGGCGGCATGAACCGCAGGTAGTCGTTCTGCTCGGCGATCTGCGCGATCAGTGACAGACACACGCCGGCGGCCAGCAGAGTCGAGCCCATGTCGAAGCCCTGGATGTGGTCTTTGCCCTGGTAGGCGAAGAACTGGCCGACTGATTCGGGATGGCTGATCAGCAGATAGACGAACGGCGCGACCATCAGGATCAGCCACAGCGGCGTCGTCCAGACCTGCAGCGTCGAGAGCACCTTCATGCCGTAGATGACCAGCGGGAAGATGATGAGCGTCGACACCGCGTAGCCGAGCCATAGCGGCAGGCCCAGGCCCAATTTGAGGCCCTGGGCCATGATCGACCCCTCCAGTGCGAAGAAGATGAACGTGAACGTCGCGAAGATGACGTTCGTGACCACCGAGCCGTAGTAACCGAAGCCGCTGCCGCGGGTCACCAGGTCGAGGTCGATGTTGTACCGGGCCGAGTAGTACGCCACCGGAAACCCGGTCAGCAGGATGACGACCGCGAAGATCGCGATGCCCGCCAGCGCGTTGGTGGTGCCGTACGAGATGCCGATGTTCGCGCCGATCGCGAAATCGGCCAGGTAGGCGATGCCGCCCAATGCCGAGATACCGACCACGCGCGTCGACCATTTCCGGTAACTGCGTGGCGCGAAGCGGAGGGTGTAGTCCTCCAGGGTTTCTCGCGTCGCGGTCAACCGGTCCTGATCATCCGGTGCCACTGCAGGCGACAGCGGCTCCTGGCTGAGGTCTTGGGTCATGGTTAGCGAAGCTATGGTCAGTTTGTTTCGTGCCCGTGACAGTTATGTTCCGGGCGGTAGCGAATTTCTGGCGCGCGAGCGTACCCCGAAAGGAGACCGGTGACGAACCGCAACCGCTGGCTGTTGGGAGCCGCGGCCGCGATCGGTTACGCCCTGCTGTGGGTGGGCTGGGTCGCACAGTGGTCCTGGGTGACGACGCTCGATACGTCGCTGCTCGCGCCCGCCCACCGGTACGGCGTCGCACACCCCGGCTGGGTCGTGGGCTGGCGCTGGCTGTCGTTCGTTTTCGGCCCGTGGACCTTTCAGATCACCGCCGTGGTGGTCGCCTTCGTCGCGCTCGCCCGGCGGCAGCGGCGCACCGCGCTCTTCCTCTTGGTCGGGGTCGTGTCGTCGGGCCTGGTCACCGAGGTCGCCAAGGACATCGCCCAACGGGCGCGGCCATTGACCGCGCTGGCGCACGAACCGTCATGGTCGTTCCCGTCGGGGCATGCACTCGGCACGATGGCCGGTGCACTCGGTTTGTGTGCGGTGTTCCGGATGGCTCAGGTGGCGCGCGCCCGGCTGATCGAGGTGCTCTGCGCGGTGATCGTGGTGTTCGTCGGCGTGAGCCGTGTGGTGCTCAACGTGCACAACCCGACCGATGTGCTCGCGGGTTGGTTGCTGGGCAGCCTGTGGTTCCTGGTGTGCCTACCACTACTGAGTCACAGCGGGTCTCGAAGCCGAAGCGTTATCGTGCCCAAACCTTGACCCGCCCTGGCTTGACCTTCCAGAGGGCGGTTCTCGACCATGGACGGGTGCGCCGACTGTTCGCTTTGCTGTGTGCTGCCGCGCTGGCGGTGGCACTGGCGCCCGTCGGCAATGCGGTGGTCACGCCCTGGTTCGCCAACTCGGTTGGATCGGCCACGCAGGTGATTTCGGTTGTGGGCGTTGGTGGTTCGTCGGCCAAGATGGACGTGTACCAGCGTGGGCCCGCGGGGTGGGACGCCGTCGCTGTCGGTATCCCGGCACATGTCGGCTCGAGGGGCATGGTCCCGCAGAGTCACGACGGCAACCTGCAGACCCCGATGGGCATCTTCACACTGCCGTTCGCGTTCGGCACCGCCGCCAATCCCGGGACGGGTCTGCAATACGTCCAGACCACACCCGATCACTGGTGGGACGGCGACATGAAGAGCCCCACCTACAACACCATGCAGGTGTGCAAGAAGGCGCAGTGCCGCTTCGACACCGATCCCGCAAGTGGCACCGAGAATCTCGACATCACGGCCTACAAGTACGCCGTCGTGATGGGCGTCAACCCGCAACGGACGCCCGGTAACGGCGGCGCCTTCTTCGTCCACATCGGTGACGGCCCGACGGCCGGGTGCGTGGCCATCGACGAGGGCACCCTGGTGAAAATCATGCGATGGCTGCAACCGGGAGCGCTGATCGCCGTTGCCAAGTAATCAGATATGAAGGGCAGCAACGGGTTTAACCGCGGAGCCGGACTGAACGCCGGCCCGTTTTCTTCCACAGCGCGGACACAGCGGACGAAAAGGTATCTGCGAGAACGCAGTTCGTACGTGTCCCGAGCTGCGGTAACGCGTTCGCGCGTTAGGGTGGTTGGGTTATGAGCCACCAGCTGGGGTTGTCGATCGGGACGACCAACCTGGTCGCAGCGCGTGTCGGTGAACCACCCATGGTGCGGCGGGCGGTGTTGCGCCTGTTCCGTGACCGCGCGCCCGAGATCGGGTTGTCCGCGGATGTCGTCGACGACGGTGTGACGCTGCGCGGTTTCGTCGAACGGGTCGGTGACCCGGTGCCGATGGTGGCGCCCGACGGCACCGCATATCACGCCGATCAGTTGGTGGCCGAGGCGCTGGACGCCCTGATCGAGGCGGCCGGCGGTGAGCCGCCGACCGGGCAGCTGGCGATTTCCGTTCCGGCGCATTGGGATACCGCGACGCTGCGCGCCATGCGGACCGTGATGCGATCAAACCCCAGTCTGGCGCCCAACGGGGTCCCGGCGCGGCTGGTGTCCGATGCGGTGGCGGCCCTGACCGCACTGCACGCCAATCCGGGTCTGCCTGCCACCGGTACTGCCGCGCTGCTCGATTTCGGTGGTGGCGGCACCAGTATCACGATCGCCGCGGCGGACGCGTCGTTCGAGCCCATCGAGACCGTGCGGTACGCCGAGTTCTCCGGCGAGGCCGTCGATCAGGCCCTGCTGTCGCACGTGCTCGACCGGGTCGGTGGCGCCGGCGGAGTGGACACCGCGGGCACTGCCGCTGTGAGTTCGCTGGAGAAACTCCGTGAATTCTGCTCTGCGGCAAAGGAACAACTGTCAGAGTCCGAAACAGCGACGGTGCCGGTGGATATTCCGGGTCACCAGGGTGACGTCGAGGTCACCCGCGCCGAGTTGTCCGATCTTCTCGACGAACCGCTGACCGGCGTACTGGCAGAGCTCGACGAGCTGTTGCAGCGCAACGACATTGCGTGGCGGTCCGTCAGCTCGGTCGTCGCGGTCGGTGGCGGCGCCCGCATCCCGATGATCAGCGCGCGGCTGGCCGAACACCTCGAGGCGCGTGGCGCGGCGGGCGTGCTGGTGACGACCCCGCAGCCGGCGCTGGATGCCGCCGTGGGCGCGGCGCTGTTCGCGGTGTACGGCGCCGACTCGGCAGCCAAGACCGGCATGGCTCCCGCCGTGCTGCTGACCGGGACCGCGCCGACCGCTGCGGTCGACGGCGGGTCGGCCACCGAACCCGCCCCGGTCTCCGACCTCGACGTGCTCACCGACACCGCCGCCGCCCGCGTGGTGAAGGCCACCGGCCCGTCACTGGCCTGGTCCGAGGACTCCGACGGGGGCGGCGATCTGCTGCCCTACACCGGCGAGGACGTCTTCGGTGACACCACGACCACCCGCGCCATCGCGCAGTATGTGCCTCCGGCCGCAGCGGTGGCCCCCGAGCCCTCCAAGGCCTGGCAGCGACTCCCGCTGGTGGTGTTCGGCGTCGCGATCTTCGCCGTCATCGCGGCCGTGGGCGGCGTGACCATCGCGCTGACCGGCGACCGCAAACCCGCGGCGCCGTCGACCACACCGCCGCCGCCGGCGACGAGCGAATCACCGACGCCACCACCGCCGTCGCCGGCCGAACCACCGCCGCCACCCAGCACCGTCACCGTCACCAACGAGGTGCCCGCGCCGCCGCCCCCGCAGCCGAGCCCGACGTACCAACCGCCGGTCACCCACACACCGGCGCCGACGCACACCACCACGACGCACGCCCAGACGACGACTCCGCCGCCGGCGACCACCACCGCCACCACGACCGAGCCGCCACCGCCGCCTCCGCCACCACCTACGACGGAGACGCCGACGTCCACGACGCCGACCATGACGACGAGCTACATCCGGCTGCCGTTCGTCCCGGTGCCGATTCCGATTCAGGTGCCGAAGGGCCCGGATCAACCGGTGGAATCCCAGCCGCCGGCCAATCCGTACTACCCCGGACAGCAGCAGTACCCGTACGGGCAGTATCCACAGCAATATCCGCAGCAATACCCCTATTGATAAGCGGAATTGCATACGAACTGGCTGATTTAAACCCAAAAATGTCTATTGACGTGGGCGTCACAGCATCATTGTGAACTGGAAATTAACTTGATCGCATACCACAGATGCGGCAATCTTGTTCTATGAATTCGACAAGAACACGCGTCGGGTTGGCGGCCGCTGCGGCCATCGTTGCGCTGGGCATTCTGGGGGCGATCTCCGCTGGAGTGACCGATGGCGGCGCCGTCGCCGGCTCGGACCACGCCCCGACCAACACCGTTTTCAACAGCCCTCAGGTGCCCGATTTCAACAACGGCGCCACGCAGACCTGGTCTCCGGCGGCATCAACGGCGTCAACGATGAGCGCAGCGCCGGGAGTTAAGGCAGGATAGGGCCCCATGAAGACTGCATGGGGTGTTGCTGCGGCAACTTCGCTGGGTGCTGTGGCTTTGATCTGCAGTGGTGTGGCTTCCGCTGGTAGCGCACCCAATGTGGTCGGCCAGAAGTTCAGTGACGCGCGATCGGCACTGGCCAACGCCGGTTTCAAGCCGTTGGTGTCGACGACTGTGGGCGACCAGCTCCAGTGGCCGAACTGCGTGGTGACCAACCAGGTCGCCCGCACGGTCTCGGCGCCGGCCAACAGTGGCGGTTCGAGCAGCAGCCAGGTTTTGCTGTCGCTGAACTGTGAGGCCGCGTTCGCGACCCCCGGCAGCCCTGGCAACTCGCTGGGCAGCCCGGCGGGCTCGCAGGCCTACACGTCGGCATCGGCCTCGGCCGCAGCGGCTTCCGCGTCGGCGTCCGCCGCAGCTGAGGCGGCTGAGGCTGCCGATGCGGGCCAGGTCTGGGAGGGCCAGAACTCCGGACGCTGAGCCGGAACCGGTTGTTACTGGGCGGTTTCGGTTTTTCGGCGGTGTCGAATACCCGGCTGTCCGCAGGTCTGGGTATTCGGTATTGCTGATCTTGGCTTTTTGGTCGGGATTCGCTGGCTGGCGCCGATATCTGGCTGACATCGGGTTTTGCTGACCGCTGATTCGTGGTTGCCCGCCGACGATGAGAATGCCGCTCTTGCAGGTGATTTCAAGCGTGTCGCAAGTTGCGCCAAGTCTGTCTGAGCGGCTTGTATATGGCACTGTGCCGGAAATGGATCGTCGAAACATGATGCGCGCGTCGGGGCTGGGCCTGCTGGCCGCCGCCGCGATGCCGTCCCCCGCCGCTCTCGCGGATTCCCAACCGGGCAGCTCGCCCACTCCGCCGCTGGCTCCCCAGCCGGCTGCGCAAACACAGTCCTACATCTTCCACGACGAGTTCGACGGCCCTGCCGGTTCGCGGCCCGACCCGGCCAAGTGGAACATCTCCCCGCAGCGCGAGACCATCAAGAACCCGGTGTTCTGGGACCGCCCGGAGAACATGGGCCAGTACCGCGACGACCGGGAACACGTCTTTCTGGACGGCAAGGGCAACCTCGTCATCCGCGCCACGCGCGACGGCAACGGGAAATACACCAGTGGCAAGGTCTTCGGCACCTTCTGGGGTGGCATCAACACCACCTGGGAAGCCCGGATCAAGTTCAACTGCCTGACCAACGGTTGCTGGCCGGCCTGGTGGCTGTCCAACGACCACCCCGTCGTCGGCGGCGAGATCGACCTGGCCGAGTGGTACGGCAACGGTGAATGGCCGTCGGGCACCACGGTGCACGCCCGGTCGGACGGCACGTCGTTCGACACGCACCCGCACCCGATCGACGGTGGCTGGCACACCTGGCGCGTCACCTGGAACGACGCCGGTATGTCGTTCTGGCAGGACTACACCGAGGGCATGCAGCCCTACTTCTACGTGCCTGCCAACTCGCTGGACGACTGGCCGTTCAACCTGCCCGGCTACTCGGTGTTCCCGGTCCTGAACCTGGCGGTGTCCGGTTCCGGTGGCGGCGACCCCAAGGGTGGCAGCTACCCGGCCGAGATGCTCGTCGACTACGTGCGAGTCTGGTAAACCTCCGACAACTGTCAATGGGCCCCGCTTCGGCGGGGCCCATTCTCATTGGGGCCCGTTATTGCGGTCCGCGGCCGCGGAATGTCGTGCCGGCCCGCTCCAACAGCCCACGCACCCGGGTGATGCCGTAGCCGGTCTCCTCGGCGAGCTGGCGGATGCTCTCGCCGTTCTCGTACCGGATGCGCAGTTCCTTGCCGATGCGTTCGGCCGTCGTCGGGTCGAGCCGGACGTGCTTGGTCACGGGCGGCACGTCGATCGCCCCGCCGGCATAGCCCTTGTGGACCTGGCCGCGCGGCGTGACGTCGGCGGCCGACTCGTCGCCCCACGCGGTCCAACCCGGCTGCGGATGGCGCGCGAACAGTTCCAGGTACGGTCCGGGCGAGCAGGCCTCGATGAACCCGTACTGCTCGTCGGGCTTGCGGGAATGCTCGCGCTTGCGGGTCTCGATCATGTTGACCTGGCTGCGCGCGTGCGGCAGCGTGCGCATACTGCCGCGCACTCCGAACAGGATGATCTCGGTGACGTTGCGGAAGTAGAAGCCGACACCGCGGCCGTCGGGCCCGCCGTCCTTGCGCCGCTTGGCCCAGATGACGTTGGAGACGTAGCGGTACCCCCACGCCTCCATGACGCGCAGCCCCTCGGGCAGGAGCGCGTTGGGCACCCACAGGTACAGATGTGAGTCGCGCGCCGCGACGGTGGACACCGGGATGTCGCAGATGGCGTCGAGATCGAGTGTGGAGTAGCGGTCCAGGCGCCGGTGCTCGGGCGCGACCTTGCCGGTCCGGTTGGTGAAACGCCAAGGGGGATCGGCCAATACGGTCTTCCAGCCGCCGTCGACGGTGGGCAGCGGCGGCGGCGCGGCGATATCGCGCAGGGGGGCGGCCTTCGACTCGGCGCCGGCCTGGTCGCTGCGTTTCGCCACGGTGTCACTCCTACTTTCGAATTAGATCTTTTCGAACGGAGAAGATCTTCACGGAATCGTAGGCGATGGCACCGACAGGTCAGGCCTCCCAGAGGCCGATGTCGTCTGTGGGTTCCTGCTCGCCCTGAGCCGGGGCGTGGTCGGCCCAGGTGCGGGCGCAGATCGCGACGGCCAGCAGCGGGCAGCCGCCGCTGTCACCGCGCTGCATGCGGGGCCGCAACTTCTCGGTGTTGGTGGTGGTTGTGGTGGCCAGGATGCGGCGGGCGCGCTCGTCGTCCATGCCGGCCTCGATGCCGAGCCGGTAGCCCAGGGTGCGCAGGTCGGTCTGGGTGCGCGTGATGATCACGGCGACGTCGATCAGTGCCGCGTCGTACAGCGCGCGGTAGGCGCTCAGATCGCGATCGAGGTTGCCGTCCTTGGCGTTCCACTCCACGTCGAGGGCCAGCCGGTCGACGAAGTTGTCGACCTTGTAGCCCTCGTTGAAGACCTCGGTGTCCTCGAGGATCGGGTGCAGTTCACCGGCCGGCTTGTGCGGCATCTTGCGCAGCTCCAGGCGGATTCGGGTGTCGACGCGCGCCTCGCGCCATCCCTTGTTGCGGAACGCGGTGTTGAGCCGCGCCGCCAGTTCGGTCTCCTGGCCGCCGGGTTGGACGAGATCGTCGGTACGGAGCTGGAATTCGTGCAGGGCGGCGAGGAGTTCGTCGAACCGCTGCGGGTTGGTGGCGGCCAGAATCGCGGCGGCGTTGCGGGTCTCGATGAACTCGTACCGGTCGCGGATGTGCGGCGGCAGCACGCGGGTATACGAGTCCGTCAGATCCACGGGGCGACGGTAGCAGTGGACTCACCGCTACCGTCGCTCCGCTGGAGTTACATGTTGGCGCGTGCGTCGGCGATGTCGGTGGGGTCGAGCAGCACCTGCTTGTCGCCGTCGAGCGATGAGGTGATGGGCGTGGGGTTGGTCGGATCGGTTGAAGTGATGGTGCGGGTGAGCTTGTTGATGTTCACATCGCCGGTCAGATATCCGGTATGTGTGCCCGTGACGGTGATGTCGGCGACGTAGCGGATGGTGGATTGGCTCGCGGTCGAGTCCGTTGATTCGGTGCCGTTGAGAACCATTCCCTGGCTGTTGACGTAGTTGGTGTACGTCACGGTGCGGATGGTGTGACCGGTGGCACCAGGAGTCTCGCTGACCACCGCGGTGCCCCCGCCGGGGCCCGCGTAGCTTCCGGTGCTCGGCAGCGGGGCTGCGCTGGGCACGTAGGTGGCGAGCGGGTGGGCCCAGGTGTACTGCGCCGGATCGGGCGTGGACCGGTCTGCGGCCACCGGACCGACGCTTGTCGTGTACTGGAGATTGGCCACCACGATCCGGGAGTCGGTGGGATTTGCTTCCCAGAACGTCACGGCGGTGCCATCGGCGTTCCAGCTCGCCATGCTGCGCGCCGTGTAGCCGTCATTGTTGACGAACAAGGGAATCCCGTTCTCGCCCTTGAGTTCATCCTCCAGCGCGATGGCCCACTCCTGGTTGCTGACGTTCACTCCGTCGGAGGTTCCTGCATACGCTTGATAGACGCTGCCCTGGATGTACGCCGGCAGGAATGCCGGTCGTTCGATCCGGTCCATCGGAGACAATGCGTGGTAGCCGCGGGTACTGCCGACCGCGATCCACTGCCCATTGGGGGACATGTCGATGTCTTCGTCGTATTCGAGGTTGGCGGTGATGCGGGACACGGCGCCAGTGGCCAGGTTGACGGCGATGTCGTCGACATTGCCGGCCTCATAGGTGCCGCCGATGATGATCACGCTCTTGCCGTCCGGGGTCCACTGTTTGCCCTCGCCTACGGGATAGACCACCTGGGCGTTGTCGACGTGATACTCGGCCGCGCCGGTTGTCGCATTCGTCGTGCGAGTCAACGTCCCGACGATCGGTACGGCAGTGATATTGCCGCCCTGGCCCAATTGAATCTGGCTGAACAGTACCTGCTTTCCGTCGGGTGAGATTCGCATCTCGCGCAGCGGGTCGAGTGCCCGCGCGGCTGAGGGTGGCGCGACCACGGGCACCAACCGCTTGCCGTTCGCATCGCTTTCGAACACGGCGTAGCCGTTGGGAGTGGTCCCGACCTGAATCATGAGACGGCCTGAATCATCCTGGAAGGGAACAACTCTGGACAAGCCTGCAGTGATTTCGGGCGATGCGCCACACGTCATGCAGTCGAGGCCGGTGCCGTCGACCTTGATCTGGTAGATCTCCTGGCGGCCACCGGTGGGCGGTGTGGCCGCGAAGAAGATGGTCTTGCCGTCACCGGAGAAGCGCGGCGTATTCGGCCTCATGCCGGCGGGCAGGTGAACCGCCCCGGGTTTGATGCACACCTTCTTTCGAGGGAAGGTAATTCGCATCATGCCGAAGAAGTACGACGAGGAGTTCAAGGCCCGGGCGGTGCGGTTGGTCGCTGACCATGCCGACGAATACGACACCCGCACGGCCTGCATCACTGCGGTCGCCAAGCGGTTGGGAGTTTCGTACGAATCGCTGCGACGATGGGTCGCCCAGGGCGAGGTCGATGCCGGGGATCGTGCCGGGGTGCCCAGCGATACCGCACGGGAGTTGCGCGAGCTCAAACGCAAGAACAAGGAGCTTGAGGAAACGATCGAAATCCTCAAGGCGGCAACAAGTTTCTTCGCGCGGGAGAGCGACCCGCGACGCCGCTGATCTGTGCGTTCATCGCCGAGCATCGTGCTCGGTTCGGGGTCGCTTCGATCTGCCGCGTGCTGTCCGAGCATGGCTGCCAGATCGCCCCGAGAACCTTCTACGCCTGGCTCACCAGGCCCCCGTCCGCGCGGGCCTTGTGGGACACCGTGATCACGCAGGTGCTGGCCGGCTACTACGAACCTGACCGGGCGGGCCGGCGTAAACCGGAGTCGTTGTACGGCGCGGTCAAGATGTGGGCTCACCTGCAGCGCCAGGGCATCGAAGTGGCCCGTTGCACCGTCGAACGGTTGATGCGGGCCAACGGGTGGCGTGGGGTCACCCGGCGCAAGAGGGTCCGCACCACCATCGCTGACCCGGCGGCCGGGCGGGCACCGGACTTGGTGGACCGCCAGTTCCGCGTACCGGCACCCAACAAACTGCTGGTGGCCGATTTCACCTACGTCCGATTGTCGTCAGGAGTGTTCGTTTACACCGCGTTCGCCATCGACGCGTACGCCGGGCGGATCGTGGGCTGGACCTGCTCGGCCGGCAAGAGCGATGCATTCGTTCGGCGGGCGATCCGCCACGCCGCCGAACTCCGGCGTCGTGAAGGTAATCCGTTGTCCGGCAGAACTATTCACCACTCCGATGCGGGGTCTCAATACACGTCGGTGAAGTTCGGGGAAACCCTCGCACTATCGGGGTTGGTGGCATCGATCGGATCGGTCGGCGACGCCTACGATAACGCTCTGGCCGAAACCACGATCGGGCTCTACAAGCACGAAGCCATCCGCGATGACTCCCCGTTCCGGCATGGCCCGCTGCACCGGCTGACCGACGTGGAACTGCTCACCGCCGACTGGGTGAACTGGTACAACACCGACCGGCTCATGCATCGCCTGGGCCGCATCCCACCCGTCGAGTACGAGGCCGTCTACTACGCTACGAACACAGCCCAATCCGCGGCTGCACACCCATAAACCGGTGTGCATCAAACTCGGGGCGGTTCACAGGTTCATGATGACGCGGTTGACGGTGGGGTTGAGGACGGTGAGGTCGGCCGTGGTGCTGGCGCTGTGGGGCCGGAACAGGTTGAGCAGGTTGAGTTTGTTGCCGTCGCTGACCGATACGGTGAATGAATCGGTTTGTGCTGCAGTGTAATTGATGTCGTTCGGGGTGTAGGTGAACTTGCCGGTGGCTTGGTCGATGGTGACGGTGCCGTTCTGGGGCGCTTGGGTGACGGTGTAGGTGAGTTTGTCGTGTTCGGGGTCGGTTGCGCTGAGGTCGCCGGTGATGGTCTGGCCGGTTTGGACGGTTGTGGTGGGGTTGTATTTGAGTGTCGGTGCTTGGTTGAACAGGTCGCGGCGCACCCTGAACCGCCCCAGGTTTTCCGCCGCTGCTATACGGGTTGACGCTCTCGGTCGAGGGCGCTGTAGTGGGCGTGCTCGTACTCGGTTGGGCTGACCATGCCGAGACTGGAGTGCAGCCTTCGGTTGTTGTACCACTCGACCCAGGCTGCTGTCGCGTACTCGACGTCGGCGATGGTCCTAAACGGCCCCGGGTGGAACACTGTGGTTCGGATGCATTCGGTCTTGTACAAGCCGTTGATCGTTTCCATCAGAGCGTTGTCGTAGGCATCCCCGACGCTGCCAATGGAAGGTGAAATCCCTTCCAGTTCAAGGTGTTCGGTGAAACGGACCGACGTGTATTGGCTTCCGGCGTCGCTGTGGTGGATGAGCTCGCCGGCTGCGGTGGGATGACCTTCGTGACGGCGCTGCCACACGGCCATCCGCAACGGGACCATCACCAGATCGGTGGTCTTGGTGGTGGCCGCGTGCCAGGCCACGATCCGCTGAGCGAACACGTCGACGATGAAGGCCACGTAGACAAAGCCCGCCCAGGACCGCACGTAAGTGAAGTCGGTGACCCATACCCGGTTCGGGACGCTCGCATGGAAGTTGCGGTTGAGCAGATCCGGGGCGCGGCGCCCGTCGGTGTCCGGGATCGTGGTGCGCACCTTCTTTGACCGCCGTATGCCCTGCAGACCCAACGTGCACATCGCCCGGTGCACCGAGCCCGCCGAGGCCTCTGGCAGCGCGGCACGGCGGATCAGGGCCGTCATCTTGCGCCGCCCGTAGAGCCCCTCGGGGGCCAGAACGCGCTTGCCGGCGGCGTTGGTGGTCCACGCCAGGCCACGCACAGCGTCGATGACCTGGGCGTCGGTGATGGTGCGGGCCGCTACCGTCCGGCCTGGTTGTTTCCAGGACCGGTAGGTGCGCGCGGCGATCTGACAGCCCTGCTCACACAAGACTCGGCAGATCGACTCGACCGCGTGCCCAGCGGCGCGTTGATCGTCGATGAACGCGAAGATCACCGGTTGCGGGGGTCGGTGAAAGTCGGCCCGGGACGCGGTGACAACCGTTGGGGCTGTTCCGTTTTCCCGGGCCGCTTCCCGAACCCGGCGTGCACCTTTCAATGCACCGGGCTCTCCACAAGACCCGGTCAGGCTGCTGTGGTGTCCTCCTCGGGGGTCGGCCAGGGCGAGGGGATGACCGCGCCGCGGTAGCGGTAGCGGGTGGTGCCGATCTTCTCCAGATCGATCAGCATCCGGTCCTCGGTGGTTGGCCACCAGCCGCCGCCGCAGTAGCGGCGGCGCAACTGTTTCCAGGTCGATTTGCGGTGTTTTCGGCGCAGCCAACGCCACACCGTCTGCCACGTGTAGTGGCTCAGGTAGGAGAAGGTCGCCGAGGACACCCCGGCCCGGAAATATCCCGCCCAGCCCTGCAGCGTCGAGTTGATCCGGCGCAGCAGGTCATCGAGCGGCTGGCTGGGTTCGACTGTTCGGCGCAGCGTCTTGATCTTCCGTTTGACCGCCAACACGGACTTCGTGGACGGATGAACGTAGACGTAGCTGCAGCTGGTGCCTCGTTTGCGGCGACGCTGGATGTGCCACCCGAGAAAGTCCAGCCCCTCGTCGATGTGGGTGATCAGGGTCTTATCCGGCGACAGACGCAACCCCATCGTCGCCAACACGGCGGCGATGTCCTCCCGTAGTGCTTCGGCCTGGGCTCTGGTGCCCCGCACCATCAGACACCAGTCATCGGCGTAGCGGACCAGCCGAAAGTTCGGCTGCCCGTGACGAAGTCGTCGAGCACGCTCCACCGAGCCGGTGGCCGGACCACCCGACAACCCGGCGATGTGTTCGTCGAGCACCGACAACGCCACATTGGCCAACAACGGCGAAAGAATCCCACCCTGCGGGGTTCCGGCGGTGCTGTCCGCCAGCAGGCCGTCCTCGGTGAAGATGCCCGCCTTGAGGAACGCCTTCACCAATCCCAGGACACGGTTGTCCCCGACGCGTCGACGCACCCGGCCCATCAGGGCCGTGTGGTCGATCTCATCGAAACAGGCCTTGATGTCTCCCTCAACAACCCAGTCGTAACACCGGGGACGTGTTGCGAGGTAACGCACTTCGGCCACCGCATCATGAGCGCGGCGCTTCGGACGGAAACCGTAGGAACACGGCAGGAAATCCGCCTCGAAGATCGGCTCCAACACCAACTTCAACGATGCCTGGACCACCCGATCGGTCACGGTCGGAATCCCCAAGCGGCGCAACGCACCACCGGTCTTGGGGATCATCCGCTCGCGCACCGGCAACGGGCGGAAACTGCGGTCCCTTACCTGCGACCGCAGTTCATCGAGGAACGCCTCGATACCCTGCCCAGCCGTGATGGACGACGCGGTGCGTCGATCGACCCCGGCCGTGGCGGCACCCTTGTTCCCGCTGACCCGATCCCACGCCACCAACATGAACGCGGGATCAGTGACGAGGTTGAACAGATCGTCGAACCGGCGATGAGGATCATCGCGTGCCCAACGGTGCAGCTTGGTCTGGATCTTCAGTACCCGTTGCCGCGCCAGCATCAGCGCCAACTCCAGCTCGTCGGTATTCACCGGCGACATAACGTCATCTCCTGATCTTCCAATTTCCGCACTGCATGTCTTGCTGGCCCCCTTCGCCCTGTGACCGCCTTTCTCGGTCTCCACGGCGGGCACGTCACCGCCCGCGACTACTACGAAGCCTCCGCCCCACCCGAATGCGGTTCCTTGACTCCGAACCCGAGTCGTCACACCCGCCCCGGCTGGCTACCGGAAACGAAATGAACGGTCCCGCAAGGTGGTTCCCACGTTCACCAGGTCATCGATTGGTCAGGGAGGCGCCCAGCTCTACTCCGGCAGCATCGCCATGGTTACGCCGCAGGCCTTCACCGTGGCCTCCCCACCGCTGGAACTAAACGGCTTCGGAGTCAAACCCCACCCGCTCGGGTTCGTGCACTGCATACCGGCCCATATCCACCAGGTTGGAGCCGGCTTCGCGGTTACGGAGCGTCTGACACTGGTTCGCTTGCGCTGCACCTTCTGACCTTGCTCGACAAGCCCGCACCGTCTGGCAGTACCGGCACGGCTCGCCTTCTCGGGGCCGCTTGCCACCGCTCACCGTCGTTCCCGGCGATCGGCTGCCCCGATGCTTCCTCAGGCCGCTGCGACGACCCAAAGGAGACGGTCTCTCACCGCCTCTCGATATACCCAGCGCCTCGTGGCGCACAGCTCCCCCGCGAAGAAAGTTGTCGCCGCTTTCAGAATCGCGACATCCTCACGTAGCCTTCGGTTTTCAGCCCTCAGCCGCTTGATTTCCTCGTTCTCCTCCGTGGTGACACCGGGTCGTTGACCATCATCGATCTGGGCCTGCACCACCCAGCGCCGCACCGATTCCTTACCCACCCCAAGCTGACGGGCCACCGCTTCCGAAGCGGCGGTCAACGACGAGTACTCCTGCTGATGCTCGGTCACCAGCCGCACCGCCCGCTCACGCAAGGCAGGATCGATTTTCTTCGGCATGCTGCTCATCCTTCCGGACTCAAACAGCAGCGGCATCAAACCTGGGGCGGTTCAGTGTTCGGTGCGGGGGCGAGGAACTGTTTGGTGAACTGGGTGACGAGGTGGTTCAGCGCGCCGAGGATGGTGCCGATGGGTCCGGTTGTGCGGGTCGGTGCGGTGGTGGTGGGCGCGAGCACCACAGCGGCCGATTGTGTTGCGGACAAGGTGGTTTCGATAGCCGCGGCGGGTGTTGCGGTGGCGGGTTTGGTGAGTGTCTGCGTCGTTTTTGTCGGCTGGGTGGCGGCGGTGTTGGTGGGCTGAGATGTGGTGGGCGGTGGTGGTGCGGCGGGGGTCGCGGTCTTCGCTGCTTTGGGTGTGGTGATTGCCGGTTCGGCGCTGCTGGCTGGGTGGCGGGTCTTGGACCCGGTTTTGGTCGTGGTGGCGGGGGCCGCGGGCTTCGGGGCGGGTGCCGGCGGTGCCGTGGTGGGGGCGGTCGGCGAACTCGTGTGATCGGTATCTGTTGTTGTATCAGGGGTTTTGGGCTCTGTTGACGTGGGCCCCGTCGTTGCGGGATCGGTGGACTCGGGTGAGGCCGCGCTACGGTCTGTGCTCTTCGTGGGCTTGCGGGTGCGGGTGTGTCCGCCTGTCGCGGTTTTTGCCTTGGATGTCGATGTGTTGCTGCCTGTGGCCGTGGACGCCGTCGTGGCTGTGCCGGTCTTCGGAGTTTGGGTGCCGGAGGTGGGGGGTGTTCGGTGAAGCGTCGTGTGACGCCGATGACGTGGGTGGAACCGCGTTGGCTGCGCATGGAGTGGTGACTACCATCACTCCAACGCCCAGGGCGGCGGCCAATGTGCCGACCCGACCGATATGGCGAGAATAGCCTCTTACATGGGTATTTCGTGCATTCATGGGGGCTCCGCTGTGCGACCGAAGTGAAGGCCCGATCCAGGCATTCACTTACCGACTGTAAAGTGAAGTGCTTTACGAACGTAAAGCTATGGATTGTCGGGTGTCAAGCATCAGCTTGCTATTTGTCAAGTCGGCGCCTAGTCGATCGTCAAGGTTGTGCTTCACTTGATGACCAAGGAGGCGGGATGACGTCCGGGCACGAGAGAGATGGTGGCTCGCCGATCGACACACGGCGGCGGTTGCTCGACAGTGCGCAGGTACTGATCAGCCGGCACGGCTTCGGCGGCACGTCGTTGCAGATGATCGCCGACGAACTTGGTTTCACAAAAGCGGCCATCTACTACCATTTTCGGACTCGCGACCAGTTGCTGGTGGCGCTGATGGAGCCTATGTTGCATCAGATCAGCCAGGTGGTCGAGATGGCGGAGAGCCAACGTACGCCGCGCGTCCAGATCGACACCTTGGTGCAGGGGTTTGCCCGGGTCGTCGCGAGGAACCGTCAGCTGGCGGCGGTGATGGTCTTCGACCCAGACGTGCACCGCATCCTTCAGTTACAGCCCGACTGGGGCAATCTCATCGGGCGTCAGCTGGCGCTGCTCACCCAATTGGACTCTGGTCCAACGGGAGTCATCAAGGCAACGGCCGTACTCACCGGTCTTGCCGGAGCGGCCACCGGCGCCCCGGAAAGCGTCAGTGAGGACGTGCTGGTCCAAGAACTGTGCGAGATCGGCCGCCGCACGATGGGGCTGCGGCCGGTGCGGCGCCCCAGTGCCGGCGACTCGACGGCCCGCTCACTGCCGCAGGCTGACACCGGACGGTGGAAGGACTTCGTGGCGGACGCTTGAGCTGCCGACAGCCACATCAATGTGTTGGCGGCGATGGCGCGAGTAGTTCCGGTGGGCGCCACTCCTCTCCTGGGCCTTAGACGTTCTGTTTGGCCTCGTCGATCTTGTTCTGGTCCATGAGGTTTTGCACGTCGCCGTCGACATCTGAGGTGATGTAGCCGCTGTAGGTTTGGCGATTGGTCACGGTAGCGTCGGCCTCGAGCGAACCGGTGTGCTTTCCCGTCACCGCGATGTCGGCTGTGTAGTGGATATACAACTGACTGGCGTTCGAATTCGTCGACTCCGTGCCGTTGAGAACCTCACCCAACTCATTGACGTAATCGGTGTAGGTGACGGTCCGGATCGTTCGAGTCGAATCGTTCGGATCTGCAGCCTCACTGACCACGGCTGTACCTCCACCGGCCCCGGCGTACGTCCCCGTCGGCGGAAGTGCCGGCGCGCTGGGAACATAGCTGCTCAACTTTGGCAAGGTCGACGACAGCTGAGGCGTCGTTGTGGTCCCCTGAAGGCCGCCGACGCTCGTGGTGTACTTCAGGTTGGCGATGACCATTCGGGTATCGGTCGGGTTGTCTTTGTTCTGTTCCCAGAAGGCAACAGCACTGCCGTCAGAATTCCACCCTGGCATGCTTTGTCCGGCGTAACCGTCACCTGGGACAATCAGTGGCAGACCGTTTTCCCGCTCGAGCTCATCGCCGAGCGCCACCACCCACGCTTGATTGGAGACGTTTATCGGATCGGCTGCGTAAGCGGTGTAGACGGGGCCGACGATGTAGGAAGGCAGGAACGCCGGTCGTTGGATCCGCGACATTGGCGTCAGCGCATCCAGGCCGCGCGTACTTCCGGTGACAATCCATTGTTCGTTGGGTGATTCGAATACGTTTTCCTCGTAGTCGAGGCCGGCAGTTTCGCGAGTGATATTCCCGGTGGCGAGGTCGACCTTGATGGCATCCACGTTGCCCGCGTCGTACTGACCGCCCATGATGATCACGCTCTTACCGTCGGGCGTCCAAGACTTGCCCTCGCCATAGGGCGCCACCACAGTTGCGTCGTCAACTTCATACCCGGTGTCGGTGCGCACCAACTTGCCCACGACGGGAATGATTGCGACGTAGTTGTTAGTGCCCAACTCGAGTCGGCTGAACAGCACGTGCGTGCCGTCGGGCGATATCTTCATCTCCCGTTGCGAGTCAAGGACATACGTCGGGCTGGACGGCGTGGTGAGCGGGACCAGCTGTCTGCCGTTTGCACCGTCTTCGTAGACGACGTACCGGTACTTGTCCGTGCCGGTCGTGAGCCTCAGCAGAATCCGTCCCGAACCGTCTTCGAACGGTAGCGGCTTTTGGAGGTCGCCGGTGATGTTCGTCGACACCCCACAGGTCACGCATGTGACGCCGGTGCCGTCGATATTCATCTGGTAGATCTCCTGGCGGCCGCCCGCTGCCGGTTCGGCACCGAAGACAATGGCCTTCCCGTCTGAAGTGAAGCGGGGCCGGCTGGGATTGGTGATGCCGGCGGGCAGGTTCATGATGACGCGGTTGACGGTGGGGTTGAGGACGGTGAGGTCGGCCGTGGTGCTGGCGCTGTGGGGCCGGAACAGGTTGAGCAGGTTGAGTTTGTTGCCGTCGCTGACCGATACGGTGAATGAATCGGTTTGTGCTGCAGTGTAATTGATGTCGTTCGGGGTGTAGGTGAACTTGCCGGTGGCTTGGTCGATGGTGACGGTGCCGTTCTGGGGCGCTTGGGTGACGGTGTAGGTGAGTTTGTCGTGTTCGGGGTCGGTTGCGCTGAGGTCGCCGGTGATGGTCTGGCCGGTTTGGACGGTTGTGGTGGGGTTGTATTTGAGTGTCGGTGCTTGGTTGAACAGGTCGCGGCGCACCCAGCCCATCAGTGCCCACAGCATGGGGGTGAACGGTTCGGAAGTGTTCGGTGCGGGGGCGAGGAACTGTTTGGTGAACTGGGTGACGAGGTGGTTCAGCGCGCCGAGGATGGTGCCGATGGGTCCGGTTGTGCGGGTCGGTGCGGTGGTGGTGGGCGCGAGCACCACAGCGGCCGATTGTGTTGCGGACAAGGTGGTTTCGATAGCCGCGGCGGGTGTTGCGGTGGCGGGTTTGGTGAGTGTCTGCGTCGTTTTTGTCGGCTGGGTGGCGGCGGTGTTGGTGGGCTGAGATGTGGTGGGCGGTGGTGGTGCGGCGGGGGTCGCGGTCTTCGCTGCTTTGGGTGTGGTGATTGCCGGTTCGGCGCTGCTGGCTGGGTGGCGGGTCTTGGACCCGGTTTTGGTCGTGGTGGCGGGGGCCGCGGGCTTCGGGGCGGGTGCCGGCGGTGCCGTGGTGGGGGCGGTCGGCGAACTCGTGTGATCGGTATCTGTTGTTGTATCAGGGGTTTTGGGCTCTGTTGACGTGGGCCCCGTCGTTGCGGGATCGGTGGACTCGGGTGAGGCCGCGCTACGGTCTGTGCTCTTCGTGGGCTTGCGGGTGCGGGTGTGTCCGCCTGTCGCGGTTTTTGCCTTGGATGTCGATGTGTTGCTGCCTGTGGCCGTGGACGCCGTCGTGGCTGTGCCGGTCTTCGGAGTTTGGGTGCCGGAGGTGGGGGTGTTCGGTGAAGCGTCGTGTGACGCCGATGACGTGGGTGGAACCGCGTTGGCTGCGCATGGAGTGGTGACTACCATCACTCCAACGCCCAGGGCGGCGGCCAATGTGCCGACCCGACCGATATGGCGAGAATAGCCTCTTACATGGGTATTTCGTGCATTCATGGGGGCTCCGCTGTGCGACCGAAGTGAAGGCCCGATCCAGGCATTCACTTACCGACTGTAAAGTGAAGTGCTTTACGAACGTAAAGCTATGGATTGTCGGGTGTCAAGCATCAGCGACGATGATGGTTCGACCGGACGTCCGCCGCACCCTGCGGTTGCAGTCGGACTGGGGCCAACCTGGACGGGCGCCAGCCGGCATTGCATTGCCAGGCGTGAGCGGACAAATCTGCAGGTGAGTCCTCGACGCGTCCTACTGTGACCTGCGCATTGTCGCAGCGACCGTCTGGCTGACTAACTGCCTTGACGGCTTCGCAGCACCGTCTCCAACTGTTCGGCCGTCAGCGCCCAGCCATTGTGGAAGTTGTCGTACTCGTGCGATGGCAGGAGCGAGTGTTCGATCTCCATGAGCGTCTCGCCGTCGCCGTGGGGTTCGAAGGTGACGTTGACGACGCTGGCCATCGTCGGGTCGGGCCAGTTCGAATTGCTCCAGGTGAACCGCAGCAGGCGCGGGCGGTCGATCGCCAGGAAGTGCCCGATGATCAGAACGATGGTGCCGGTGGCATCATGGTCGACGTCGAACTGCAACTTGCCGCCGACGTGGGGCTCGACGGTGATGGCGACGCACCGGGACGGGCGCGGGCACATCCAGTCCGCCAGTGACTCGACATCGAGCCACTCGCCGAACACCACGTCGGGGACGGCCGGCATGACGCGCTGCACGCGTACGGTGACGGGTTCTGTCATTGACCATTTCCTTTGCGACGCAAGCGGTCTGCGAGGGCATCCGCCCGCACCGACCAGAAGTTTGACTGTTCGTTGATCCACTGCTGCGCCATGGTCAACCCATCGGGGCGCAGGGATACCCACCGTTCCCGGCCGCGGACATCGCGTTGCACCAGGCCGGCCGATTCCAGCACGCCGATATGCCGGGAGACGCCGGCGAATGTCATGGGCAGCGGCGCGGCGAGGTCGGTGATGCGCGCATCGCCTTGTCGCAGCGTCTCCAGTAGCCGGCGGCGCGTCGGATCGGCCAGGGCGGCGTAGGCCCGGTCCAGCACCTGATCTTCAACCATCTTGTTGACTATAGCGATGGATCATGCTCTCCTGGAATAGTGATGTTCAACAACTTTGTTTAATGATTTTGTGAAGGAGGGAAGCCATGCAGAAACCCGAGATCGTGTCCGCGGCCGAATGGGACGCCGCGCTGGAGAAGATGCTTGTCGCGGAAAAGGAATGCACCCGGCGGCGCGACCAATTGGCCGCGATGCGGCGCCGCATGCCGTGGACGCCGGTCACGAAGGGCTACACGTTCGTCGGTCCGGACGGTGAGACGAGCCTCGTCGAGTTGTTCGGTGGGCGACGGCAACTCGTCATCTACCGGGCGTTCTTCGAGGAGGGTGTGCAGGGCTGGCCTGAGCACGCCTGCCGCGGCTGCTCGATTATCGCCGACAACGTCGGACACGTCGCGCATCTCAACGCCCGCGACACCACCCTGGCGTTCGCCTCGCGCGCGCCGCAGCCTGACATCGCGCGGATGGCGGCCCGGATGGGCTGGAAAATGCCCTGGTACACCATCACCGACGACTTCGACGTCGACTTCGGCGTGCACGAGTGGCACGGCACCAACGCCTTCATCCGTGACGGCGACACCGTCTATCGCACCTACTTCATCAACAACCGCGGAGACGAAGCACTGGGCACCTCGTGGAGCTATCTCGACATGACGGCGCTCGGCCGCCAGGAGAGCTGGGAGGATTCCCCGCCCGGATACCCCCAGGACCCGCCGTACGAATGGTGGGACTGGCACGACACGTACGGCGAGCATCGGCCCTCCCGGTGGTTCGGTGACCCCGACCCCAGCAAGCCTGACGATCCCCGTCCACCGCGCAAAGAAGGGTGCGCCTCCTGTGAGCGATGAACCTGATCTCGCGAATCTCTACCGGCAGACGATGGACCGCATCATCGAATTGGTCAGTGCGCCAGATGTTTCGGTGGACACCGCGGTTGCCGCCTGCCCGGGCTGGTCGGTGCGGGATGTGCTGGCGCATCTGGCCGGCGTCGCGCAGGACTGGGCCGCCGGACGTCGGTCCGCCCCGCCCACCGACGCGCAGACGGCCGCGCAGGTGGCCCGGTTCGACGGGCGTGGCCTGAACGACATCCTGAACGCGTGGGGCGAAGCCGCTGCGCACCTACCGCGGCTCGCGCGGGAAGGCATCGCGCCGCCACTCGGTGACATCGTCGTTCACGAGCACGACATCCGTGACGCGCTCGGCCGGCCAGGTGCGCGGGATTCGGCTGCGTTGCAGCGTGTTTCCGATCAACTGCTGCGCATGCTGGTCACGCCCGTGCCGGTGCGGGTCATCGTCGAGGACGGTGAGTACCGGTGCGGTCCGGACGTCGGGCCGGCGGTCGATCTGAAGACCACGCGATTCGAAGCTGTTCGCTGGCGTACCGGTCGACGCAGCCGCAGCCAGATGGCGGCCATGGCGTGGTCCGGCGACCCGGCACCGGTACTCGATCACCTGTACATGTTCGGGCCCGCAACCGCCGATCTCGTTGAGTGACTACGGCCGGGGCTGGGTCAACAACGCGACGACGGCGTCGGTCAGCGCCGCGCGGGCGACGTCGAGGTCCGAGGTGAAACCGATCTGCCGTTCGTTGCTGAGACCGCGGATCGCAGCGGGAAGCAGGCACCGTACCCGGTGCAACTGGTCCGGGTCGACGTCGAGCCCGTCCATCAGATAATCGAAACCCTGAATCCAGTCGAGTTCGCGGGCCGCGAAAGCTGCTGCCGTGCGCGGATATTCGGCGGCGACGTCGGAACGTCGCGCCGGCAGTGACGTGCGCAGTGCAGTCAGCGCACGGCCCTCGGTGGTGTCCAGGTAACGCCAGACCGATTCGATGGCCCCTTCCACCCGTTCCCGAAGCGTGCCGCTGCGTGGCGTGTCCGGACCGGAAGACCAACTCCGGGAGTGGATTTCGGTGATCACCGCGACCCAGAGCCCGTCCAGGTCAGCGAACTGATGCTGCACCGTGCCCCAGGTGACGCCCGCATCCTTGGCGATACGGTTCGCCGACACCGGCTCGCCACCGCTGTCGGCCAGACAGCGGATGGCGACGTCGAGCAGGCGTGCCCGGGTTTCCAGGCCGCGCTTGTTCAACTTGGTGCCGGCACCCGACTCCGTGACGACGGCCTGCCACTGTGCCTGCGCAAGGGCTGCCTGCGGGGAGTCCCGGGCCGCGGGCTCAGACAAATCGGCCCGGGTTCGCCGCGACGGCCCGGCGCAGTGTCGGCCGGTCGGCGCGGTAGGCCTCGACCACGGGCGCCAGTTCATGCGGGCTGGCGCCGTGCATGATCACCGAGTGCACGCCCAAACCATACTGGCGGGCAATGGTTTCCGCGCAGTCCTGCGGCGAGCCCTTGGCGACCGCGTCCAGCCATTCGGTGGGGATCAGCTCGGCGATCCGCTGCAGCGTCTCGAACGACGCGCTGGCATCGATGGGTCCGGCGGTCGCGGCATCGGTGAACAGGTCGGACTGCCGGATGCGATCCCACGTCGCCCGATCCCAGCCGTTGGCCGACACCAGGACATCGGGATACGCCTGCAGGTAGGTCGCGAGCCGGCCGACGCCACGCCGGATCTGGTCGTCCTCGGACAACGCGTCGGGCACCGTCGCCAGGCAGGCCCAGATGCGGACGCTGTCGGGGTCGCGGCCCGCCTTCTCGGCGCCGCGGCGTACCGCGGCGACCGACTTCTCGGTCGCCGCGTCGGAGAAGAACGTATGCAGCACAACGAAATCAGCGATCTCACCGGCGAGCTCCATGGTCTTCGGGCCGACCGCGACCAGGCCGATCGGCGGACCGTCCGCCAGGCCGTTGACGTGGCGCAGCATGGGCCACTTCCCGGCCGGGCCCTCGTGATTGAGAATCATCTCGCCGGCCCAGAGCCGGCGCAGGATGCCGAAGAAGTCGCGCAGCCGCGCCTCGGTGACCACCGGCAGTCCGATCGCCTGCCAGTAGGGCCCCATGCCGCGGCCGAATGCCATGGCGAACCGGCCCTCGGTCAGTGCATGCATCGTCGACCCGATCGTCGCGGTGACGGTGGGGTGCCGCGTGTGGTGATTGGTCGACGGCGCGATGCCCAACGTCGTGCTGGCACCTGCCACCGCGCCGCTGAGCACCCCGGCATCCTTCACCGTGAAGCGCTCACCGATGTGGCACGAGCCCAACCCGAGCGCTTCGGCGTCCCGAGCCTCGGGCAGCACCACCCGGGCGTCTGCGGGGTGCCGGGTGACGGCGTAATAGCCGAGCTCATTGAGCTGGTCCTGCGTGCTCATGGGTGCGCCTTTCATCGGAGACGCTTAGCACTGTTAACCATCTGGGGAGCAATTGTCAATGAGGGTTCTCAATAACTTGGCGCGTCGGCCGATGTGCCCGCCGCGTCGATGCTCGGGAACCTGGCGTGCAATTGATCGATCAGGAACCTGGCCTCATCGAGGTCGCGTCGCAGGTCTCGGGCGCGCCGCCGCATGGACCGCGCCCGCTCCGACCATGCCGTCGCATCGGGCAGCGACTCAACCCTCGACAGTCGGGATGCGAGGTCCCACGCATGCCTGCGCAGCTCCGCGCGCAGCGCTCGAGCCTGTGCCGCATCGGCATCTTCAGTCACGCCGATCATATTTACACGACGGTCAATTGGCTGCGAGGCCAATTGGTTAGTTTGGCTTCGAATCGTGTCTCCTAGAGCGCGCGGATCACTCGAGCCGGGGTGCCGACGGCGAGCACGCGCGGCGGCAGATCGCGCGTGACGACCGAACCGGCACCCACCACGGTGTCCGCGCCGATGGTGACGCCGGGGCACACGATGACGCCGCCGCCCAGCCACACGTTGTCGCCGATCGTGATCGGCTCGGCCGCTTCCCACTTGTCTCGGCGGGGTCCCGGCTCCAGCGGATGGGTGGCCGTCAGCAGTTGCACGTTGGGTCCGATCTGGACGTCGTCCCCGATGCTGATGCGTGCGACGTCGAGCAGGATGAGGCCGAAATTGGCGAAAGTGCGGGCGCCGATGGTGGTTTGGTAGCCGTAGTCGCACTGCAGCGGCGGGCGGATCTCACTGCCGTCGCCAAAAGTGCCCAGGAGCTCGTGAAGGAGCCGATTTCGTTCCTCGGTGTCGGTGGGATCGAGCGTGTTGATGCGGTGGGTGAGCTGCTGCGCGCGCCTCGATTCGCGGATCAGTTCGGGGTCATCGGCGAGGTACAGGTCACCAGCGAGCATGCGGTCGCGCATTGAACGAGCCATGGTTGCCACGTTAGGCGCGCCCGGCCGCGTGAACCTTTTTGACGGCCGATTCGTTCAATTGATATGAGCATCATCGACTTCCGCCGCCGGCGCCCCGTCGCGCCGACCTTCGTGGTGGTCGATCGTCTGCACGGCCGGCGTGCCGAAGAGGTGCCCGGGGAGCAGATCGCCGCCACCGTGTCGTCGTGGCTGGCCGAACTGGGTGTGGAGAGCCCGCTGATCGATGCGCTGGAATCGGCTGCCCAGAGTCAGGACTGGCCGACTGTCTACGCCCTCGGGGATCGGCTGTCGGTCGATGTCATGGTCGCTTAGCGGAAATCGGCACGCGGTTCTCCGGCATCGCGCACAGTGGGTGAATGACAAAGTTGCGCATTGGGAATGCCTGCGCCGCACTCGGCTTGGCGATGTTGTCGGCGCCCGTCGCGGCGGCGACGCCGCCCGAGGGTGACGTCGTGCGGACCGACCTGGCGCGCGGCGACACTGCGGTCCCGGTCGAGATCGTCACCGGTGGAGCGCCATCGACGCTGATCGTGCAGGGATTGAAACTGGCCCCGGGCGCGAGCAGTGGCTGGCACACCCACCCCGGGACCGAGTATTCGGCGATCAACACCGGTGGTGTCGTACTGCAAACCGCCGACGACTGCGCGGGGACCGAATTCGGCAGTGGCCAAGCGGTTTTCATTCCCGCCGGAGTGCCGCACCGGGTTGCCAACGACAGCGCCGGGGCCGCCGAAGTCGTCGTCACCTATACGGTGCCCGTCGATGTGCCGTTGCGGGTCGATGCCCCCGACGCCTGCGCGGGCTGAATCAGCCCAACCCCAGCTTCGTCGGTGCCCCGTCGATGCTCGACAGGTTCTTCTGCTGCCAGTATTCGGCGACGCCCTCGGGCCCCTTCTTCTCGGCCCAGGTGTCGAGCAGGACGCGCTCGGACTCGACCGACATGAGGGGCACGCCGAAGCCGCATGAGGTCTGGACGATATCCACGCTCACGTCATAGATCTGACGAGAACTGATGTGGGGCGGGAACTGGCTGTAGAGCTCGTCCCAGTCCGCGTCGCCGGGTGCGACCTCGCGGGCGGTGCCGTACAGGCGCAGGATCATCGGCTCGCGATCGAACGAGCAGAACATCAACGTCATCCGCGGGTTGTCGAGCAGATGCGCCGACGTCTCATTGCCGCTGCCGGTCAGGTTCAGCCAGGCCACCCGATGTGGCCCGAGGACGCGGAGCGAGTCCAAACCCTTCGGCGAGAGGTTCACCCGGCCGTCGCGCGCCGCCGTCGCCACGAAGTACATGCTCTGCGCGGCGATGAACGTGCGGAACCGGTCGTTTATCTCCGGGAACTGCTTGGCCATGTGGGCATGCTTGCACGGCGGAGAGGCCAGGGGCGAGCGAGTTTCAGATGGCGGGACGGCACGGAGTCCTCGGCTACGGAGCTGTGTGGGTGGCTGCGTCGTGATGGATCCGGACTGCCGGCGCGACCCAGCGCCGGAGAAAGGCTCGCAACTCTTGGCCGTGCCGCTCCGGGCCGCCGGGATCCAGGATGAACGACTGCAGTGTGCGGAGCATGAACTCGACGAGCTCGTCGAGTTGCCGGCCACTGAAACCGGCTGCGCGCCAATCGACCTGGAAACGCTCGAGGATTGATCGACCGAACGAGATCGACGTTTCTGAGGTGACGCCGGCGGCGAAGGCACTCGCCCTGCCGGGGTGCATGACCAAGCTCAGATAGCGATCGTTGGGCAGTTGTTCCAACGTGTAGGCGATGCCTTCGATCACGGCCTCGGAGGGATCGGTGATCGATTGCAGGTCGTCGGCCAAACGGTCGAGAAAGTCTACGACTGCTGATAACGCGGTGCCGGCCATCAGTGCGTCGAGGGTGGGGAAGTAGCGATACACGGTCTGCCGGGTGATCCCGAGTTCAGTGGCCACATCGGACACGGTCACCGAGCCTCGCACGTCGATCGATGAGCGCGCCGCGCTGACAATGCGGCGAACCGCCTCCTCGTCGTCGACGGGGATGTCACCAGACCAGCCGTGTCTGCGCATCACCGCATACTTCCATCCCGCTGTCGTTCTGCGAACGCCGCCAACTCTTGACCATACATATGACATCTAATGTATGGTCCGAAGATTCCCGAACGAGAAATGAGGTCAGCCATGACGGCGATCGCCGAAGGACCGGTCAGCAATCAGGACGAGCAACTGACCAGGCGCGCCTTGCGTCACGCGGTCGACAAGACGACCGATATGGCCGACCGTGAGCTGCGGGTGCCGTTGCACTACTACCGCGATCCGAAGATCACGGAGATCGAGGAGTCGCAGGTGCTGCGCCGCGTGCCTCTTGCGATCGTGCCGTCGGCCCAGATTCCCCATGTCAACGACTACGTCGTGCGCTCGGTGTTGGGTGACTCGCTACTGGTGACCCGCGATCGTGACGGCGCCAGTCACGTGTTCCTCAACTACTGCCGTCACCGCGGCGCGAAGCCGGCCTGCGGGGCCGGTAACGCCGCCCGGTTCACGTGCCCGTACCACGCGTGGAGCTACAAGAACACCGGCGAACTGTTCACCGTTCCCGGCAAGTCTGGGTTCGATTCGATGAACAAGGCCGACTATGGACTGGTCGAGCTGCCAAGCCAGGAGCGGCATGGCTTCATCTGGGCCGTGCTGACGGCCGGCGCCGACGTCGACGTCGATGGTCATCTCGGGCCGATCGGGCCGGAGCTCGAGCTGATGAACTATGCCTCGTATGGCTATCACACGGAGAAAGAATTCCAGTCCCAGGTGTCGTGGAAGGGCGCCCTGGAAGCGTTCGCCGAGGGGTATCACTTCCCATTTGTTCACGGCGAGAGCGTGATTGGACAGAACACCCTGCCCAACACCGGGGTTTACGACGAGTATGGCAAGCACCATCGCATCGGCTTTCCCTTCAACTGGGTCGCCAATCTTGCCGACGACCCGACCGGATCGTGGGACCCGCACCAGAACATGGGCGTCATCTACTGGATCTATCCCAACCTCATCCTGGCGAACAGCCCGATCGGCGTGGAGATCATCGACATCCTGCCGGCCGGCGAACCGACGCGATGCTCGGTGCGGCACAGTTGGATGGGCCGGGTGCCGGCCACCGACGACGAGATGCGCGCGGTCTACGACCAGGTGTACGACAACGTCCACGCTGCTGTCGTCGACGAGGACTTCGCCATGTTGCCTCAGTGTGGGGAAGGCGTCAGGCGTGGTCAGCACGACCACATGATCATCGGCCGCAACGAGATTGGTGTGCAGCACATGATCAGAGTGTTCGCAGAGGAGCTCGGTGTGGCGCTCGGATGAGTACGCGCAATCCGCCGTCCTGCGGGCTTCCGAGCGCTAGATTCGTGCCAAATCCGGACCGAAGAAGGTGCCCATGCCGAACTCTCGTGGCCTGCTGCTCAACCCGAACGACTTCGACCCTCAGCACCTCGATCCTGAGACGCGGCGTCAGCTGCGGGCGTTGATCGAGTGGTTCGAGGATCGTGGCAAAGTGCGCTTGCTGCGCGACGACCTGGATGCAACGTGGGTCGCCGACTTTCTCGAATTCATCAAGAGGGAGCGCGTTTTCGCGACGTTCCTGACGCCGTCCGAGTTCGCCGACGGTGACTCGAACAAGCGCTGGGACACCTCACGCAATGCCGTGCTGAGCGAGATCCTGGGGTTCTACGGGCTCGCGTACTGGTACGCCGAACAGGTCACCATCCTCGGCCTCGGCCCCATCTGGCAGAGCGACAACATCAAGGCCAAGGAACGGGCCGCCGCCCAACTCGAGGCGGGCGGCGTCATGGCATTCGCGTTGTCCGAACGCGAGCACGGCGCCGACATCTACAACACCGACATGCTGCTGACGCCGACGTCCGACGAGGGCGTGGTGTTCCGGGCCTCAGGCGAGAAGTACTACATCGGCAATGGCAACGTGGCGGGCATGGTGTCGGTGTTCTCGCGCCGCACCGACGTCGACGGGCCCGAGGGCTACGTGTGGTTCGTCGCGGACAGTGGTCACGAGAACTACGAACTGATCGACAACGTCGTGCACGGCCAGATGTTCGTCAGCACGTTCCGTCTCAACGACTATCCCGTGCACGAGGAGGACATCCTGTGCACCGGGCCGGAGGCGTTCTCGGCGGCGCTCAACACCGTCAACGTCGGCAAGTTCAACCTGTGCAGCGGCTCGATCGGGATGTGCGAGCACGCGTTCTACGAGGCGATCACGCACGCGAACAACCGCATCCTCTACGGCAACCCCGTCACCGACTTCCCGCATGTGCGTGCGTCATTCGTCGACGTCTACGCCCGGCTGATCGCGATGAAGCTGTTCAGCGATCGCGCCATCGACTACTTCCGCAGTGCCGGCATCGAGGATCGCCGGTACCTGCTGTTCAACCCCGTCACCAAGTCGAAGGTCACGTCCGAGGGCGAGCGGGTCATCACCCTGCTGTGGGATGTGCTGGCCGCCAAGGGATTCGAGAAGAACACCTATTTCAACGAGGTCAACCGCCTGATCGGCGCCCTGCCCCGGCTCGAGGGCACGGTGCACGTGAACGTCGCGCAGATCCTGAAGTTCATGCCGAACTACATGTTCAACCCGGCGAGCTATCCGGAGATCGGTACCCGCGACGACGCTGCCGACGACGTCTTCTTCTGGGCACAGGGACCCGCGCGCGGCGCGTCGAAGGTGCAGTTCGCGGATTGGGCGCCGGTCTACGAGCGGCACCTCGAGGTCCCGAATGTGGCCCGCTTCTACGAGCAGGTGCAGGCGTTCAAGGACCTGCTGCTGACCGCGGCACCCGATGCCGACCAACAGCGCGACCTCGACTTCGTCCTGGTCGTCGGGCACCTGTTCACGCTGGTCGTCTACGGGCAGCTGATCCTGGAGCAGGCCGAACTGACCGGCCTCGACCACGACCTGCTGGATCAGATCTTCGACTTCCAGATCCGCGACTTCTCGTCGTATGCGGTTGCGTTGCACGGCAAGCCGAGTTCGACGGTGGCGCAACAGGAGTGGGCGTTGTCTGCCATCCGCAAGCCCGTCGCCGATGTGGGTCGTTTCGATCGGGTCTGGGAACAGGTGGCGGCCTACGACGGGGCCTACGAGATGCGACCCTAGGGCAGCGGACGAAACACCGGCAGCGCGCGGTACTTCACGCTGAAGCTGGCCTCGCTGAGCGCCTCGCCGACCTCGCCGTCATGGGCGACCGTGGTCGGGCCGTCGATAGAGGTGAAGCGGAACTCCGGCACCTGCAACTCGTGGTACAGCGGGCTGCGGACCAGCCGACCCGTCGCGACGGCCATCGCGATGCGGAGCCGGCTGAAGCGTCGCCCGGTTTCCAGGATCCGCACATCGATCAGGCCGTCGTCGAGACGCGGCCGCACCGACGGGGCGAACCCGGACGGGAAGTACGTCGAGTTGCCCAGAAAGAAGAGCTCGGTCTCAAGTGTCTTGTCGTCGTAGCTGATTCGCACCGGAGCTTCCCGGCGCATGGTCAGATACAGCGCGCAGAGCCCCGCCAATTGCTTGCCCATCCGGCGTTCGAGCTTCTCGCGCATCCGCACGTAGTTCGGGTATGCGCCGATGCTGGCGGTGTTGATCACCATGCGTTCCTCATTGAGGCACACCAGATCGACATACGCCGCAGAGCCTTTGGTGATCGCCTCGACCGTCCGGGCCACCGAGTCGCAACCGATGTCCTTGGCGAAGTGGTTGAACGTGCCGCCGGGGAACACCGCGAGCGGGACGCCTGCCTCGACGGCGACACCGGCAGCGCAGGCGACGGTGCCGTCGCCGCCACCGACCGCGAGCACGTCGGTGCGTTCGGCCGTCTGCCGCAACACCGTCTTGATGTCGTCGTCTTCACCGACCTCGATGATCTCCATACGTGGCAGCGCTTTTCGGGCCTCTTCGAGGATCCGCTTGCCCGTCCCGTCACCGGAACGCGGGTTGATCACCAGTGCCACACCCTCGCCTTCCGGCCGGGGCTCGGTGCGGAACCGCAATGGATCCGACGTCGGCAGCGCGGTGGCGGGGATGGTCGGGACGATGCGGGCACCCAGCACCGCGATCGCGGCGCCGATGCCGAACCCGGCGAACACGTCACCCGGATAGTGCGCCCCGGTGGCGACCCGCGACAGCCCGACCAGGCCCGCCAGCAGGGCCAACGGAAAACCGGCCGGCGCAGACTCGAGGCCGACACCCACGGCGAAGGCGGCGGCGCTTGCGGAGTGCCCGGACGGCATCGAGTGTGACGTCGGCATGCGTCGGCTGCGGCGCGGGAGCGGTATCCGGCTGTGGTCCGGTCGCGGCCGCCGCCAGATGCGCTTGGCCACCTGGTTGGTCACCAGGCTGGTCACCGCGAGGCTGACGACGCCGCGCGTGGCGCCGCGCCTGGCCGATGCGCTGCCGACCGCGCCCATGGCGACCGCGATGGCGAACCACAGCTTGGAGTGGTCAGCGGCCCTGGTCAGCCGGGGCATCACGCTGTCCAGCAGAGGGCTCGGTGATTCGGCGACTGCCTCGAAGACCTCGCGGTCCAACGTTCCCAGGCCCTTGCCGATCGCGCGCACGTCCATGGCGTTCAAAGTATCCGTTGTGACAGAGATTCAACCTTCGTGGAGCCGATGACTCTGTGATCAGGCCAGTACGGCCGCGAGTTCGGAGCGCGATACACGCACACGCTGCGGCCCGTCGACTTCGGGGAGCCACATGCCCTTGCCGATGAAGAAGATGATCGCGTCGTCGGTGATCGCGAAGTTCTGATACACCTCGGCCCCCAGCGTGTTGTGCGGCGGCGGTTCCAAGGTGCTCTGGCGACGCTTGTTCATGTAGCGCTGGACGATCGGATCCAGTGTGGCGACCGGGTCGGCGCCCCGTTTGAACAGCGTGGCGAGCGTGATCGCGGTACGTGCGCTCAGGTCGTAGTTGAACGCCTTGAATCCGGTCACGGGGTGGGCGCCGGTGTCGTCGTGCACGTCGAAGACGACGCTTTGGGTACCGGACGTCGAAGCTCCCGACCGGTATGCGTGCGGAGTCAATCCATGTCCGTAGGGATAATCCCGCGGCCGGGCTTGCGCCATGAAGTCCACGAACTGATCCCTGTCGTGCGTCACAAAATCGGTCAGTGCCTGCTGGTCGGGGTAGTCGAGCGGATAACCGATGTCGATTGTGTACGTGGAGGTTTCGGTATGGATATGGCAGGTGTGCTCCGCTCCGACCATCCCACCGAGATCTGCACATCCAGGTGTCCCGGGGTGCGCCACGGCGGGAACGCTGAAGACCAGCGCGCCGATCAGGGCAGTTGCATTGATGAGCGCAGGCAACAACTTTCGCTTGGTCATCGGACTCCCTCGAGTTTGACGATGCGGCGGTTGCCGTCGTCGACGACGTACACCGTGCCTGTTGCGCCAACGGCCACGCTGACGGGGCGTTTGAGTCCGGTGAACGGCAGCACCCTTGGTGTATTCGATCCCGGATCCAGCTTCAGGATTTGATTCTGTTGTCCGTCAACGAGATACACCGCGCCTTTCGCATCGACCGCGATGTTGATGACGCTGCGGGGTGCATGGAACGGCAGCTCAGCCGGACTGCTCGCCCCTGGTGCCAGCTTCAGGACGCGCTTGCCGCCGCCGTCTCCGACGTACAGGTTGCCGGCGGCGTCGACGGTCATCCCGGCGGCGAAGCTCATGTGCTGGAAAGGCAATGCCTCGGGGGTTTTTGATCCCGGCGCTTGTTTGGCCACCTGAACCGCCAGACAGCATCCGCCGCCCGAGGACTCTCCGCTGCCGATCATGCCGTAGAGGCCGCCCGCGGCGTCGACAGCCCGAATCACGCCTCGGTAGGCGCGACCGAGATCGGGCACTGGCAGCACGGTCTGCTGCTCGCCATCGTGCGCGAGCTTCACCAGATGGCTCGGGCTCTGTCCGCCGTCGATGACCCACACCTGCCCGGACGGATCGGTCATCACGGTCGCGCGCGTGAACGGCAGCACCTTTTGCGTACTCGAGCCGGCAGGCAGCTCGATCACCCGATTGGCTCCGTTCCTCCCGGCTGCGATGTCGGAGACGAAGACGTTGCCCGCCGCGTCGACCGCGACGTCGTAGGGTCCGTTGAGCCCCGTGAATGGGAGCACCGACTGGGGGGTGCCGCCAGGGGCGCCGGTTCAGGCGCCGGAGCGGACGCGTGACTGCATCCGGTGATGCCGGCGACGACCACCAACAGCGTGCCGATCAGTCGCCTCATCAGCTCGCGCCCAGCGTCTGCGTGGAGATCGAAAAGTCCATGGTTGTCCTTGGTTCAGCGAACATCTCGGGTCAAGGTTGGGGTGATTGCCTTGGCGGATTCTTGGGAACACCGCGCGATGGACATGGCAGGCGCTTCTTGCGATGAACACGCGCATACCCGGCGTTCGCACCTTCCGCCGCACGATCGCTGCCAAGGATCCGCCAAGCGCGTCCCCGAATGCTGAGCCCGTTCCAGATACCTATCCACGGAAAGTGCTCACGTCAGATGATCAACACGCGAATCAACAAGACCGCCGTCCGCGCCGCCCTCACCCCAGGAGCGGTCGGCTTGGTCTCGGTCCTTGCCGCCGGCGCGGCCAATGCGGCGCCAGCGGACGACCAGTTCCTCGCCGCGCTGGCCCACCAGGGCATCGGCTTCGGAAGCACACAACCGGCGATCACCGTCGCGCATCACGTGTGCGATGCGCTGGCCGGCGGGATGGAGCCCGCCGACATCAGCCACAACCTGGCCGCCTCCAACTCAGGCATCGACCAGCAGGCCGGCCTCGTCATCACCGTCGTTGCGGCACAGTCGTATTGCCCACGCTTCGTACACCAGATGGCCAACGGTGCGACGGTCGTCGGCCCTGATCACTGACCGGTCGGCTGGTTGCTCAGTTGGACGCAGTGGGTGCCCGGCGTCATCGTCGAACAGACGCGAACGGCATCGAGGTTGGTAGAGCTGGAGCCGATGACGGGAATCGAACCCGCGTATTCAGCTTGGGAAGCTGATGTTCTGCCATTGAACTACATCGGCACGGTGGTGCTGACGCAGGATATCAAGCCTGCCGATAGGCTCCCCACGTGCTCCTCTCAGATCGCGATCTTCGGGCTGAAATCGCTGCTGGACGTCTCGGCATCGACCCGTTCGATGACTCGATGGTGCAGCCCTCCAGTGTCGACGTCCGGCTGGACAGCCTGTTCCGGGTCTTCAACAACACTCGCTACACGCACATCGACCCGGCGCAGCAGCAGGACGAGCTGACGACTCTGGTCGAGCCCGCCGAAGGCGAACCCTTCGTCCTGCATCCCGGCGAGTTCGTGCTGGGCTCGACACTCGAAACCTGCACGCTCCCACACGATCTGGCGGGTCGGTTGGAAGGCAAGTCATCACTGGGCCGCTTGGGCCTGCTGACACACTCGACCGCGGGCTTCATCGACCCAGGCTTCTCCGGGCACATCACGCTGGAGCTGTCGAACGTCGCCAACCTGCCGATCACCCTCTGGCCCGGCATGAAGATCGGCCAGCTGTGCCTGCTCCGCCTGACCAGCCCGGCCGAGCACCCCTACGGCAGCGACAAGGTCGGCTCCAAGTACCAGGGCCAGCGTGGGCCGACGCCGTCCCGGTCGTACCTCAACTTCGTCAAGCCCTGAGCCCCGTTGACTGCGAACTGACGCAGAACTTTTGCGGGTAGCGGACTGCCTAGGTTCGCAGTCAACGCAGACTCGCCACTGAGGCCGTGCTCAGGGCGCTGGCTACACGCACTTCTGCGCCCGCATCACAGGGTCAACGGAAAACCGTGCGTCAGCCACCCGGCATCGGGTTCACCGGCCCGACCGGGCTGGTGGGGATCGTCGTGGTGGTAGTCGGCACGGTGGTGGAAGTAGTGGTCGTGGTCGTCGACGGAGTAGTAGAAGTCGGGGAAGTGGACGTCGCGCTCGAAGACGTCACCGGCGGCGCCACCGGCACCCCGGTCGTCTCAGTGACGGTCGCGGTCGACGTGGAAGTCGACGGAGGCGCAGAAGACGTAGAACCAGCCGGCGCCAGCACCGCGCAGGCCACCCGCCCGCCGGCGTCACCGGTCGCGAGGGTCTCGGCGTCCGGGCCAGGCGTCCCGTTGTGGGTGTACCGCGGCGGGATGTTGGCGAAGTTGTCCGGTCCCTGGTGGATGATCAGCGCACTGCCTTCTGGACCTTTCAGGCCGGCCTCGGTGAACGCGTCGGTCGTCGCGACGACCTTGCCGGTGCCGTCGCCGCGGATGTTCAACGGCGTCAGGTCTCCGCTCGCCGGATGCCCGGTGTGCCCGGCGACCTGCAGATGGCCGCCGGCCGACGTGAAGTCGCCTTCGCACTTGCCGACGGAGTGGATGTGCATGCCGTGGCTGCCGGGGGCCAGGATGCCGCCGCCGGTGGTCTCGACCGTCACGGTGGCGTAGCCATCGGTGAAGTCGATCGAGGCGTTGGCGACGGGTCTGCCGTCGGACGTCTTCAGTACGACATTCAGCGCTGACGGATTGGCCTGGGTCCAGGTTGTCGGCGGCGCGGAGGTCGACGGCTTCGAGCCGTTCTGGTTGGAATTGCAGGCGGCCAGCACAAAGACCGGTGCGGTGAGCAGAGCAGCAGCTGCAGTGGCGCGATTCAACATGGACACCCTGATACCCGGAACCACCAGCGTCTAACCGCCACTTGTTTCACGGGGAACCAAGCCCGAACCCGCATGTGACGCTGGTGTAACACGTCGGAAACGCAGTCGCCGCGCGCCGGAAACGCCGCCGATACATCCTCGTCAAGATTGTCGAAGGAGTCCCACGTGCAAGGCATCGATCCCGCCGCCACCGCTTGGCTGCTCGCCAGCACCGCCCTGGTCCTGCTGATGACCCCGGGCCTGGCCATCTTCTACGGCGGCATGGTCCGCACGACCGGCGTGCTCAACATGATCATGATGAGCTTCATCTCGATTCCGCTGGTCACGGTGGCGTGGCTGGTGCTCGGGTACACGCTGGCCTTCTCGGACGGCGACGGCTTCCTCGGCAACCTCGAACACATCGGCATGCTCGGCATCGGCCCCAGCACCACGCACGGCACCGTTCCGGAGCTGCTCTTCGCCACGTTCCAGCTGACGTTCGCCATCATCACCGCGGCCCTGATCAGCGGCGCGATCGCCGACCGGGCCAAGTTCTCGGCCTGGATGGTCTTCGTGCCGATCTGGGCGATCGTCGTCTACAGCGTCATCGCGCACTGGGTCTGGGGCCCGGACGGCTGGCTCGCCAAGATGGGTGCGCTGGACTACGCGGGTGGCCTCGTCGTCGAGATCGCGTCGGGCGCCTCGGCCCTGGCGCTCGCCATCGTGCTGGGCCCGCGCATCGGCTTCAAGCAGGACGCCATGCGCCCGCACAACCTGCCCTTCGTTCTCCTCGGTGTCGGTCTGCTGTGGTTCGGCTGGTTCGGCTTCAACGCCGGCTCGGCGCTCGCGGCCAACGGCACCGCCGCCGCGATCTTCCTGAACACCCTGGTCGCGGGCTGCCTCGGCATGCTGGGCTGGCTCACCGTCGAGCAGGTGCGTGACGGCAAGCCGACGACGTTCGGTGCGGCGTCCGGCGTCGTCGCCGGGCTCGTCGCGATCACGCCGTCGTGCGGCACGGTCAACACGCTGGGCGCGCTGGTCGTCGGCCTGCTGGCCGGTGTCATCTGCTCCTTCGCGGTCGGTCTGAAGTTCAAGCTCAACTACGACGACTCGCTCGACGTCGTCGGCGTGCACTTCGTCGGCGGTGTCGTCGGCGTCGTGCTGATCGGCCTGCTCGCGACGGACGTCATGACGGGCGGCGCGCGCGGCCTGTTCTACGGCGGCGGATTCGCCCAGCTCGGCAAGCAGCTGCTGGCGATGGCCGTCGTCGCGGTGTACGCCTTCACCGCGACGTTCGTGCTCGGCAAGATCATCGACAAGGTGATGGGCTTCCGGCTCAGCGCCGAGGACGAGACCGCCGGCGTCGACTTCACGCAGCACGCCGAAACCGCCTACGCGGAGGGCGTGCACGGCCACCTGGGCACGCGCCGGCCGTCGGGTTCGACCTCTCTGACCGACCTGTTGAAGCAGGCCCGCCCGGACGCCGAGGACGCCTGAAACTGCTTAGGTCATCTACGCCGAACGCGGGTAGGGTTGAACCACCGGCATTGGCGGGACTGTGTCAGCCAGCGCCGCGGCAAGAACTGCATCGTGGCTCGATGAGCTGGGGGAATCGGTAACGACTCCACCGTTCGCTGCGATGAAGTATCTGGTTGTGGCCTGCGCGGCAGGGGTTTCCCGGTGGCGGCCTAGATAGCGTAGCGAACACTATTGGAGGGTCAGTGGACATCGTTCTGGGTGTGTCTATGACGCCAACCACGGTGCGTATGGCGCTGGTTGAGGGTGATAAGGCCGACGGCGAGATCGTCGACCACGATATTTTCGAAACGCAGACGGCGGACGATTCAGCAACGCCGGTCGAGCAGGTTGTCAGCGCCATCCTGGGCACCCGGGAGAGCGCCGAGGAAGGCGGCCACCACCTGAAATCGGTGGGTGTCGCCTGGAGTGACCACGACGCCGCCGCGCGGTTGCGCGACGCGCTGGACGCGGCCGGCGTCAAGGACGTCATGATGGTCTCCGAGCTGCACGCCGCGGGATCGCTGGCGCAGGCCGCGGGCCAGGCTGTCGGCTACTCGAGCACCGGACTGCTGTTCGTCGACCGCGACACCGCCACCATGTCCGTCGTCGATTCCGACGGCGCCATCTCCAAGGTCCTGAGCCGCAGCCTGCACAGCACCGACGCCATGGCCGTCCTCGGCGACATGGCCGCCGCCGTCGCCAGTGCCGACACGTCGCCGCAGGGCATGTTCGTCGTCGGCTCCGGTGTCGACGTCACCGCGGTCCAGGCCCACCTGGCCGAACTGCTCGACATCCCGGTGAACGCCCCGGGCGACGCCGACCTGGCGCTGGCCCGCGGCGCCGCTCTCGCCTCCGCGACTGCACCGATGTTCGACGCCGCCACTGCCGGCCTCGCCTACTCGGCCGCGCCGGGTGGCGCCGTTGCCGCGGCGCCGCTGGCAGCCCCGCTGCTGACCGCCGACGAGTTCGGTTTCGATGAGCTGGGCGACGCCCCCGTGGTCGCCGATCAGGGCCGCAAGCCCTTCCTGCTGGTCGGTAGCGCGCTCACCTCGATCTTCGTCGTCGGTGTTGTGGCCCTTGCCATTTCGCTCGCGGTGAGCATCCGGCCGACGGTCGATCAACGGCCCGCGCCCGCGCAGGCCGCCATCGTGCCCAGCGCCCCGGTCGTCGCCCCGGCGCCGCCACCGGCCGCCGTCCCGCCGCCCGCACCGGCCGCTGCCCCGGAACCGGCGCCCGAAGCTGTCGCCCCGGCACCGCGCCGCGTCGAAGCGCCGCAGGTCGTCAAGGAATCCGCACCGCAGGTGCACGTCCCCGCGCCCGCCCCGGAAGCCCCCGCGCCGGCTCCGGCACCCGTGCCGGTATCGATGCCCGACGTGCCGGCCGCACCCGTCGACCCCCCGCCCGCGGCGGTGCCGGCCCCGGCGCCGGTGGTGCTGCCGCCGCCGGTCATCGCGATCCCCGGCCCGCAGCCGCCCGCCTGGAATCCCTGGGTGCCGCGTCCGCAGCAGCCGCAGTGGAACCCGGGCAACAACTACCCGGACTACCCGAGTCGCGGCGGCCGCGGTCACGACGACGATGGCTATCCGGGCAACTACCCCGGCAACGGCTACCCCGGAAACCAGTACCCCGGCAACGGATACCCGGGCAGCCAGTACCCGGGCGGCTCGAACGGGTACCCGGGTGACTCCGGCAAGAAGCCGAAGCAGCCCAAGCAGACCTGCTTCCTGATCTTCTGCCAGAAGAACTGACGCCCGTCAGGCCGGCGGCTGTTTGTCATCTGCCGTTGGCCCGACGCTCAGTGTCGCGTAGCGGTGCGCTCATCGCGGCTGCCTATCAAGGCAGTATGAGATGCACCGTGTTCGGTACCGGCTACCTCGGGGCGACGCATGCCGCCGGCATGGCGGAGCTCGGCCATGAGGTCCTCGGCGTCGACATCGACCCCGGCAAGATCGCGAAGCTGGCGGCCGGTGACATCCCGTTCTACGAGCCCGGGCTGCGGAAGATGCTGCGCGACAACATCGAAGCCGGGCGGCTGCACTTCACCACCGACTATGACGAGGCCGCCGAGTTCGGCGACGTGCACTTCCTCGGCGTGGGCACCCCGCAGAAGAAGGGCGAGTACGCCGCCGACCTGCGACACGTGCGGTCCGTCATCGACACCCTGGTCCCGCGCCTGCGCCGGTCCGCGGTGATCGTCGGCAAGTCGACCGTTCCGGTGGGCACTGCCGCCGAACTCGGGGCCCGGGCCCGCGCGCTGGCGCCGGCGGGCGTCGACGTCGAGGTGGCGTGGAATCCCGAGTTCCTGCGCGAGGGATTCGCCGTCAAGGACACCCTGCACCCAGACCGCATCGTCCTTGGCGTGCAACCGGATTCGCAGCGCGCCGAAGCGGCGATCCGGGAACTGTACGCGCGGATCCTGGAACGCGGTGTGCCGTTCCTGCTCACCGACCTGCAGACCGCGGAACTGGTCAAGGTCTCCGCGAACGCCTTCCTGGCCACCAAGATTTCCTTCATCAACGCCATCGCCGAGGTGTGCGAAGCGACCAACGCCGACGTCACCGTGCTGGCCGACGCCCTGGGCTACGACCCGCGCATCGGCCGACGATTCCTCAACGCGGGCTTGGGCTTTGGCGGTGGCTGCCTGCCCAAGGACATCCGCGCCTTCATGGCCCGTGCGGGCGAACTCGGCGCCGACCCCGCGCTGACCTTCCTGCGCGAAGTGGACAGCATCAACATGCGCCGACGCACCCGCATGGTGGAGCTGACCACCAAGGCGTGCGGCGGCACCTTGCTGGGCGCCAACATCGCGGTGCTGGGTGCGGCGTTCAAGCCCGAGTCCGACGACGTGCGCGACTCGCCCGCCCTGAACGTGGCCGGCATGCTGCAGCTCAACGGCGCCGCCGTCAACGTCTACGACCCCAAGGCCATGGACAACTCCCGCCGGGTCTTCCCGACGCTGAACTACTCCACGTCCGTCATCGAGGCCTGTGACCGCGCCGACGCCGTGCTGGTCCTGACCGAATGGCAGGAGTTCCTGGACCTGGACCCAGAGCAGCTGGCGGCCACCGTCCGCGTGAAAGTGATTGTCGACGGCCGCAATTGCCTCGACGTCGCGAAATGGCAGGCTGCGGGCTGGCGGGTGCACGCGCTGGGCCGCAATCTGACCCCCTGATTTCCGACTGCAGTATGTAGCCCGACGCCGCCGGGCGTGCCTAAGCTCGGCGTCATGACGCTGAGGCAACGTCTCAACTGGTTCGCGCTGCACGCCGTCATCCGCAAGCTCGCCGCATACGGCGCGCGGCATGGCGACCTCCAAGGCCGGCTCATCGCCGACCCGGCGGTGCGGACCGACCCCGGCGCATTCGCCGACGAACTACGCAGCCGCGGCCGCATGTACCGCGGCCGGGCAGCCTGGATCACTGCGGATCACGGTCTGGTGCACCAGATTCTGCGGTCCGACGACTTCACCGTCACGCAGATCGGCGGGACGCTGCCCGGCGCACTCGGCTGGCTGGAGGGCAAGACCACCGTCAAGGGCCGGTTGCATCCCCTGCTGCCGCCGTCGCTGCTGTCGGTCGACGGCGAGCAGCACACGCGCTACCGCAAGACCGTCTCGGCGGTGTTCACCACGCGGGCCGTCGCGGCATTGCGGGAACGCGTACAGCAGGCCGCGAACGGGCTCATCGACGACCTGGCGTCGGGCGCCACCGTGGACGTCGTGCAGAGCTACTGCTCGCAGCTGCCCGTCACGGTGATCGCGGACATCCTCGGCGTGCCCGAGCATGAACGGTCGCGCATCCTCGAATTCGGTGAACTGGCGGCACCCAGCCTGGACATCGGGCTGACGTGGCAGCAGTACCTCAGCGTCGAAGACGGGCTGGACGGTTTCAACACCTGGCTGAGCACCCACATCGGCGAGCTGCGGGCCAATCCCGGCGACAACCTGATGAGTCAGTTGATCGAGGCCAGCGACGGGGGCGCCCGGCTCAACGACGAAGAACTGCGCGCCACCGCGGGACTGGTTCTGGCGGCCGGGTTCGAGACAACGGTGAATCTGCTGGGCAACGGCATCCGAATGTTGTTGCAGCATCCCGATCAACTGGCCCTGTTGCTGGCACAGCCCGACCTCTGGCCCACCGCCGTCGAAGAGATTCTGCGGCTCGATTCGCCGGTCCAGCTGTCGGCCCGCATCGCCAAGGTCGACGTCGACCTCGCGGGGTACCACGTGCAGGCGGGCGAGCCCGTCGTCGTCTACCTGGCGGGCGCCAACCGCGACCCCGCCGTCTTCCCCGATCCGCACCGCTTTGACGTCACCCGCGCCAACGCCGGTAAGCACCATTCCTTCTCTGGCGGACGGCATTTCTGCCTCGGCGCGGCGCTGGCCCGGTCCGAAGGCGAAGTGGGACTTCGGACGTTCTTCGAGCGGTTCCCCGATGCGCAACTCGCCGGACCCGGCACCCGGCGGGACACCCGGGTGCTCCGCGGATGGGCGGCATTGCCGATCGCACTCGGGCAGGCGCGGGCAGCGGTACCGTCGTGAAATGGCCTTCCGCTCAGCCCTGATCGAGGAAACCGCCGCCTTCGGCGAAATCATTCGCACTGCCGACCTGGATACCGAGGTACCCACCTGTCCGGGGTGGACCATGAAGCAGTTGTTCAAACATGTCGGCCGCGGCAACCGCTGGTGCGCCCAGATCGTCGCCGACCACATGAAGGAACCACTCGATCCCCGCGAGGTACGTGACGGGAAACCGCCAGAGGATCTCGACGGCGCCATCGACTGGCTGAACGCCGGGGCGCAGGCGCTGATCGACGCCGTCGAGCACGTCGGATCGGACGCGAAGGTGTGGACGTTCATCGGGCCCAAACCCGCCGGGTGGTGGATTCGCCGCCGGCTCCATGAGCAGACCGTGCACCGCGCCGATGCCGTTCTGGCGCTGGGACTTCCGTTCGTGCTCGATCCCGAGCTTGCCGCCGACGGCGTCACCGAGACGCTGGAGCGCGTGGCCATGATGGCCCCCGCAGCGGACCCGCCGCTGGAGCGCGGGCGGTCGCTGCACCTGCATGCGTTTGAGTCCGAACTGGGCCCGACCGGCGAGTGGCTGGTGGTCAACGACGAGGACGGCCTGGGCTGGTCGCACCAGCACGCCAAAGGTGATGTGGCAGTGCGTGGTCCGGCTTCCGGGCTGCTGCTGGCCGTCAACCGTCGGCAGACGGTCGAGGAGGCCGGCCTGGAGGTGATCGGCGACGCGGCCGTGTGGCAGCGCTGGGTTGATCACTCGGCTTTCTGAGTGGCGCCGGGGTAGCGTCTGCTCATGACGACATCCGAGATCGCGACGGTCCTGGCCTGGATCGACGCCCTCAACGACCGGGACCTGGACACCCTGGACAAGCTGTCCAGCGGCGACATCGAGATCGGTGACGCGAACGGGGCCACCCAGGGGCGGAATGCCTTGCGGGCCTGGGCAACCGACCTCGATGAGAGGGCCACGGTCGGCCGGCTGTTTGTGCACGACGGCGTGGTGGTCGCCGAGCAGACCATCACCGGCGGCGGCGCCGACCGTGAGGCGGCGACGGCGTTCCGCGTGGTCCACGACCACGTGACGTCGGCGTTCCGGCACGACGACCTGGCGTCGGCGCTGGCGGCGACCGAACTTATTGAGTCGGACGCGGTGTAGCCAGCACCGCCGCGATGGCGGTGGTTAGCGGCACCGATAGCGCCAGCGCGATACCACCGACCGCGGACCGGGCGATCTCGATGGCCACGCTCTCACTGGTCAGCACATCGCCCAGGGAGCGGTTGGCGACACTGAACAACAGCAACAGCGGCAGCGCGCTGCCGGCGTAGGCCAGCACCAGCGTGTAGACGGTGCTGGCGATATGGTCGCGTCCCACCCGCATGGCGCCCGTGAAGATGGCCCGCCGGGCTGCGCCGTGCTCGGCCAGTTCGAAGGCCGTCGACGCCTGCGTGACAGTGACGTCATTGAGCACGCCCAGCGAGCCGATGATGAACCCGGCGAGCAACAGTCCGGTGATCGACACCGATCCCATGTAGGCAGCGATCTCGTTGTTCTGGTCTTCGGACAGACCGGTGAGATGCGCCAATTCGATTGCGCCCCAGGACAACACCGCTGACAGCAGCAGTGCACTCAGGGTGCCGAGCAGGGCGGCGCTGGTCCGCAGGCTGACGCCGTGCGCCAGGTAGATCACCGCGTAGAGGATCACTGACGACGCGACCAGGGCAACCGGGATGGCCGGGCCGCCGTCGCGCAGTGCGGGTAGTAGGAACACCGTCAGCACCACGAACGCGACGGCAATGCCGACGAGGGCACGCAGTCCACGCCAGCGGGCCACCGCGACGACCACCACCGCGAAGACGGCCGCCAGCGCGGTGAGCGGCCAGGTGCGCTCGAAGTCGAAGAAGGCATAGGTGGTGGTGCCGGAGTCGTCGACCTGGCGGGTCACCCGGATGTGATCGCCGGCCGCCAGGTGCGGTTGGCCGGGGCCGGTGCTGAACTCCAGCAGGGTGTTGGCGCCGGAGTTCGGCCCGGAGTCGATACCGATCACCGACTGCACGCAGCTGCCCGCGCCGGGAGGTGCGGTGACCGGCGCCGACGTCAGCACTGCTCCGACCGACGGGCTGCCGCAGTTGTTCATGCCGGTCGAAACCACGTGCCCGGCCTCGGTGCTGACGGCGCCGCCGTGGGCGTTCTGGAACGGCAACGGGATGTCGACGGCCTTGCCGTGCGGCCACAGGATCACGGCGCCGACTACGGTGGCCAGCCCGATCACCGCCAGGAGTCCGACGACGATCTTCGCGGCCAGCGGGCTCAACGGAGCCGGGCCGGAACTGTGCGAGTGGGTATGCGAATGCGCCACCCGGGTCAGCGTAAGGGGTCACGCTGAGGGCGGGTACAGGGTGCGCTGCGGCTATCCCAGATCGACCGGAACCGCGCCGGTGATGCGCTGCAGATCATGCGGGGCTAGTTCGACTTCAACGCGGGTGGCGCCTCCGCCGACCAGAACGGTGTCGTAGGTGAACGACTGTCGGGCGATGGCCACCGTGATGCTGTCGTCGAGGCCCAGCGGGGACACGCCCAGCCGGGGGTATCCGGTGGCCGTCTCCAATTGTTCGGTGCTGGCGACTTCTATTCTGCCGCAATCCAGTTCACTGGCCACGCGCTTGAAGTCCACCCTGATGTCCACCGGGCAGGTCACCGCGACCAGCTCGCGGGTCGAGCGCACGCGGCAGATCAGGGTCTTCATGATTCGATCCACCGGATAGCCCAGCATCGCCGCGAAGTCGGCGGGTGACGACACGGGTGCCGGCAGTGCGGCGTGATCGTGCGCCGTGTACACGACCGCTGCGGTCTCGAGGTGACGGCGCACCCGCTCATGTAGTTCGTTCATCGGTGTCCTGTCTATGCGCCGCCGGCTTCAGTCGCTGATCAGCAACCCGTTGAGCTGCCGATAGGTTTCTAACAGGACGTCATGGTTGTCTGCGACCCCGCCTGCCATCAGCAGGTAGCCATACGAACCGTCGCGCGGGCCGGCTTCCGCCGTGGTCGACCGCAACGAGGCGTCAGCGATGCCGGGGATGGTGCGCAACCGCGCCGACCAATCCGGCCGCAGGCGCACGCGCTGCCCCAGCGGTGGTTGCAGCGCGAGCCGATGGTGGACACCGGCAGTGTGGCTCGGCGTGCGAGAGACCGGCTGCCCCGCCGCGGAGCGCAGCGCGCACTCGAAGAGGTCGATGCCGACCTGTGCGGCGACCAAGTCGGCGATGCCGCCTCCCGGGATGCGCCCGTTGACCTCGATGATCAAGGGCCCGGCCGTTGTCAGCTTGATCTCGATGTGCAGGCAGCCCCACTGCACGTCGAGTGCCTGGATGGCCTGCACTGCTGCCTCTGCCACTTCGGCGCGTTCAACGGGGCGGAGTGTGGACGGAAGGAATGCGCCGGTTTCCCGAAAAGGTTCGGCCAGCGGCATGCGTCCCGTTACCGTCAGGACCGAGGCCACTCCGTCCTCGACCACGACTTCGACGGAGACGTAGTCGCCGAACCCACCACGGTCGGTGGCCGGGTAATCGCCGAGGAGCTCCTCTACGATGACCGGCCGCCACGGGTCGGCTCGGCAACGGTGGGCCAGTTCCGCGGCCGCCGCCTGGAAATCGGGGAGGCAGACGGTGTCGCGACCACCCCAACCGAATGCCGGTTTGACGACGACGGGATAGGCCAGCCGTTGGAGCAGCCCTTGGGCGGTAGGGACGTCAGCCGGGCTTTCGATGCCGACGAACCCGGGGCAGGGTAGTCCGGCATCCGCGAGAGCCTGCCGTTGCGCGATCTTGTCAACTAATTGCCGAGATGCATGAGGCGGGTTTGTTGGCAAACCTAGCTTTGCGGCGATCGCGGCTGTCTGTTCGATCCTCGAATCGCAGAATGTGGTGACGCCGACGACGTCGAATTGTTCGAGTTGTGCGGCGATGTCGTCGGCCGACAGCCCGTCGGCCACGACAACGGTGCCGAGCCGTCCCAGTACCCGCTCGTCGGCGCGGCCAGCCACCCAGATGAGGTGGAACCCGTTTCTCGCGGCTGACGTCGCGAGCTTGAGCAGCGGAACCGATTCGGGCTCATATACGATCGCGATTCCACGCTCGGTGGTGAAGGACATGGGCTTTTCACCTTCCGGTGGATGTTGCGACGGCAGCACTGGCGACCTGAGGGGAGGGAGGCGTACAGCATGGCGGACACCTTGGTTCAGGGTCTCTGGAAATTATCGGACAACCACAGTTCGAGTGGCGAAACATCAGGAATTGCTCAATTGCTTGGCAGTTGGATCCGCGAGTACTTGACGGAACCGCACCCCGAACTGGGGCGCGCCGGGCCGGTGTGTCCGTTTGCGCGACCGGCACTGGACCGCGACATGTTGTGGATCGCCACGGTTTCTGGCGAACAACCGGAGTTCACCAAACTTGTTGCTGAATTGCGTACCTTCCGCGACACCTTCTTGGCGCTGGCATCGGCGGATGGCCCAGACGGCCTGCTCAAGGCGGTCTTCATCGCATTTCCGGACCTGGTGGACTTCGCCTTCATCGATGCGCTGCAGCAAGAACTGAAACCCGACTTCGTCGACGTCGGCCTCATGGTGGGACAGTTCTACGATGGCTGCGCCGAGCGCGGGCTGTGGAACGCCGACTTTCGTCCCTTGCAATCACCTGTCCCGCTCCTCGCGATACGGCACATGGTGGGCAGCGACTTCGCGTTTCTCAATACCTCAGCCCCGTGGATCGAGGCCTACCTACGCCGCTTCGCGCCCACGGTGCCGTCGCCGGTGCGGGCCGCGCTGGCAGACAAGTTCGGCAACACCAGTCGACCCGACTAGCCGCTCGCCGTGCCGATCAGGCCCGGCTCATCGTGTCTCGCCGCTCGCCTTCGATCACCAACTTGGCGGACAACGTCGTCAAGACGTGTTTCACCACCGCCCGATAGCCCAGACCGGTAACACGCCAACGGCTTTCGATGGTTCCGTGCCAGTCGATCCGGGTGCCGTCCTGCTCGGGGGTGAAACTCACCTGCGCCTGGTAGTTCCGCACCGGGGTCTTCGAGATGATGGTGTAGCCGTGCCGCCTCCCGGGCTCATGGATCGTCGTCTGCTCCCGCGCGGGAAACCGTGGCGTACCGACGGCGCGGATGGCCCCGACGCCGCCGTCGTCGGCGGGCCCGCGGGTCTCCCAGGCCGAGTAGTTGATCAGGGGCCGTGCCCACTCGGACCAGCGCGACCCGTCTGCCACCACGTCGAACAGCGTGCTCGGCGTGGCCCGCGCATGGCGGGTGACCAGTACTTCGTAGTGGTGTGTCATGTTGACCAAATTAACGGAACAGTGTTCCATTAAGCAATGGATCTGCCGGATTCCCCAGCGGCGCTGTCGTTCGCACGCGCTCGCAGCCCGCAGCAGCGGGAGGACCGGTTACGCCGTCTGACCGCGGTCACCCGGGCGCTGTTGGACGACGCCCGAGCCAGTGAGCTGACACTGGGGGAGATCGCCGCCGCGGCGGGCCTGGCCAAATCGGGCGTGCTCCGTTACGCCGGTTCGCGGGAGGCATTGCTGCTCTCGGTGATGTACCACGAGCACCTGGGTTGGCTGGCGGACCTGCGGACGCAGCTGCACGACGAACGACGCACGCCGGCAAAGGCTTTGGCGCACACCCTGGCGCAGCGCCCGGTGCTCTGTGACCTGATCAGCGCCGCGCCCGTGCTGATGAATCGGCTGACTCCCGAAGCGGCCGAGATCGTGCGTACTCAGGCGCGCGATGTCGAGGACCGGCTACGCGAGACCCTCAAGCCGCGGCTGGCGCTGGACCGGCAGCACCTGGTGCTGCTGACCGCCGCGCTACACGCCTTCGCCGGCGCGGTATGGGGCTGGGCGGCAATCGATTCCGTCAAGCAGCCCGAACCCGGCACCGAGCTCGAGAACACCCTCGCCGCGCTGCTGCGGACCTTCATCGCCGGCCTGAAACACTAGTGATTTGTGCACGATTTTCCGCGACTGCCGCGGAAAATCGTGCACAAATCACCGAGAGATTACTGGCGGTAACTCGCCAGGAAGTTGCCGAGGCGCTCGATGGCGGCGGCCAGGTCGCGGGCCCACGGCAACGTCACGATGCGCAGGTGATCCGGTGTGGGCCAATTGAATCCGGTGCCCTGCGTGAGCAGGATCTTCTCCTGCAGCAGCAGGTCGAGAACCAGCTGCTCGTCGTCCCGGATCTCGTGCACCTCGGGGTCCAGCCGCGGGAACGCGTACAGCGCACCCTCGGGCTTGACGCAGGAGACACCGGGAATCTCGTTGAGCTTGTTCCACGCGACGTCGCGCTGCTCGAGCAGGCGGCCGCCGGGCAGGATCAGGTCCTCGATGCTCTGGTGTCCGCCGAGCGCCACCTGAATGGCATGCTGCGCAGGCACATTCGGGCACAGCCGCATGTTCGACAGCAGGCTGATGCCCTCCAGGAAGCTGGATGCATGCTCTTTGGGGCCGGTGATGGCGAGCCAGCCGGACCGGTAGCCCGCCACGCGGTACGCCTTGGACAGGCCGTTGAACGTCAGGCACAGCATGTCGGGCGCCACCGAGGCCATCGGGATGTGCTTGGCCTCGTCGTACAGGATCTTGTCGTAGATCTCGTCGGCCAGCAGCAGCAGCTGGTGCTTGCGCGCCAGGTTCGCGATGGACTCCAGCGTCTCGCGGCTGTACACCGCGCCGGTGGGGTTGTTCGGGTTGATCACGACGATCGCCTTGGTGCGGTCGGTGATCTTCGACTCGAGGTCGGCGATATCAGGGTTCCAGCCCTGCGTCTCGTCGCACAGGTAGTGCACCGGGGTACCGCCGGCCAGCGCCGTCGACGCCGTCCACAGCGGGTAGTCCGGCGCCGGGATCAGCACCTGGTCGCCGTTGTCGAGCAGTGCCTGCAGCGTCATCGTGATGAGCTCGGAGACGCCGTTGCCCAGGAAGACGTCGTCGACGTCGAACCGGGGGAAGCCCTCGACCAGCTCGTAGCGGGTGACCACCGCGCGGCGCGCGGACACGATGCCCTTGGAGTCGGAGTAGCCCTGGGCGTGGGGGAGGGCGGCGATCATGTCGCGCATGATCACGTCGGGTGCCTCGAAGCCGAACGGCGCCGGGTTACCGATGTTGAGCTTGAGGATCCGGTGGCCCTCGGCCTCGAGCCGGGAGGCCTGCTCGTGTACCGGGCCGCGGATCTCGTAGAGGACGTCCTGCAGCTTGGTCGACTGCGCAAACGTCCGCTGATTACGCGGATGGCCGCTGTGCCATGTGCGGTCAGCGGGTACCTGGTGGGTGGTCACGGGTTCCATGCTCTCATCGGTGTCGAATTCTTTTGCCCATCTGCGATCAGGGCCACATATGCCAATGGCCAGCTACGACGCTCCTTGCGGCGGTCGTAGCTGGCCATTGCGGTGTACTTCGCGTTACCGCTTACCGGGGCGTTTCGCGCCCGGACGCATGCCCAGTCCGACGACCGGCGGTTCCGGCTTGGCCTCTGCCGCCGGAGCCGCGGGTGCCGCGGGTGCCTCGGCGGCGGGTGCCTCGGCGGCCGGCTCAGCAGCCGGAGCCTCAGCGGCCGGAGCGGCGGGGGCCGCCGGTGCGGCCGGAGCCGCTGCCTTCTTGGCGCCGGGGCGACGCGCGCCCGCGGCCAGGCCCAGACCCTTCACCGGAGCCGCGGGAGCGGCCGGTGCGGCGGGAGCCTCGGCAGCGGGAGCAGCCTCGGCGGCCGGAGCCGCAGCAGCCGGGGCTGCAGCCGGAGCCGCAGCCTTCTTGGCACCCGGACGCTTGGCGCCCGCAGCCAGACCCAGACCCTTGGCCGGGGCGGCAGCCGGAGCCTCGGCAGCGGGAGCAGCCTCGGCGGCCGGAGCCGCAGCAGCGGGGGCGGCAGCCTTCTTGGCACCCGGACGCTTGGCAGCCATACCCAGGCCGGTGACCGGCTTGGCGGCGGCGGGAGCAGCAGCGGCAGGTGCCTCGGCGGCCGGAGCGGCCTCGGCAGCGGGAGCCGGAGCGGCCGGAGCCGGCTTCGGGGCCTCCTTGGCCTTCTTCTCCGCGAGCGCCGCGGAAGCCTTTGCCGCCGTGCCCTTTTCGGGCAGCGTCACCTTGCTGGTGTCGAGCGAGTTCAGCAGCAGCTGCGCGACGTCGAGCACCTCGGTCTTCTCGATGCTGCGGGTGGCGGCCACGTCGTCGACGCCGTCGCTCATCATCACGCGGCAGAACGGGCAGCCGGTCGCGATCGCCGAGGCGCCGGTGTCGACGGCCTCTTCGGCACGCTCGGTGTTGATGCGCTTACCGATGTGCTCTTCCATCCACATGCGGGCACCACCGGCACCACAGCACAGGCCGCGGTCGGCGTGGCGGGGCATCTCGGTGAGCTTCGCGCCGGCAGCGCCGACCAGCTCACGCGGGGCCTCGTACTCCTTGTTGTGGCGACCGAGGAAGCAGGGGTCGTGGTAGGTGACCTCTTGGCTGGCCGACGACACCGGGATCAGCTTCTTGTCCCGCACCAGGCGGTTCAGCAGCTGCGTGTGGTGCACGACGGTGTAGTTGGCGCCCAGCTGCGGGTACTCGCGGCCGATGGTGTTGAAGCAGTGCGGGCAGGTGACGACGATCTTGCGCTTGTCGGGGTCCACACCCTCGAACAGCTCGTTGATGGTCTCGACGTTCTGCGCGGCGAGCTGCTGGAACAGGAACTCGTTACCGGCGCGGCGGGCCGAGTCACCGGTACAGGTCTCGCCGGTGCCAAGCACCAGGAACTTCACACCCGCGGTGGCGAGCAGTTCGGCGACGGCCTTGGTGGTCTTCTTGGCGCGGTCCTCGTAGGCGCCGGCGCAGCCGACCCAGAACAGGTACTCGAAGCCGTCGAAGCTCTCGACGTCCTGGCCGTAGACCGGGATGTCGAAGTCCAGCTCGTCGATCCAGGTGGTGCGTTCCTTGGCGTTCTGGCCCCAGGGGTTGCCCTTGAGTTCCAAGTTCTTGAACAGCACGCCGAGCTCGCCGGGGAAGTCGGACTCGACCATGACCTGGTAGCGGCGCATGTCGACGATGTGGTCGATGTGCTCGATGTCCACCGGGCACTGCTCGACGCAGGCACCACAGTTGGTGCAGGACCACAGCACGTCGGGGTCGATGACGCCGCCCTGCTCAGCGGTGCCGACCAGCGGGCGGAGCGCCTGCTCGGGGCCGGAACCCTCGATGCGCGCGAAGCCGTCCTCGGGGACGCCGTGTCCGTGCAGGCTGTCACCCAGCTTGGCGAAGTCGACCGAGCCCTCCTCGGGCATCGGCTTGCCCTCGATGATGTAGGGCGCCTTGGCGAACAGGTGGTCGCGCAGGTTCATCATCACGAGCTTGGGGGACAACGGCTTACCGGTGTTCCAGGCGGGGCACTGCGACTGGCAACGACCGCACTCGGTGCAGGTCGCCATGTCGAGGTTGGCCTTCCAGGTGAAGTCCTCGATCTTGCCGCGGCCGAACACCGCGTCCTCGGCCGGATCGTCGAAGTCGATCTTCTCGCCCTTGTACTCCATGGGCAGCAGCGGGCCGAGGCCGTCGGGCAGCCGCTTGAAGGTGACGTTGATCGGGGCCAGACCGATGTGTAGGTGCTTGGAGTGCAGCACGATCAGCAGGAAGACCAGCATGACGCCGATGTGCGACAGCAGCGCGATGGTCTCGATCCAGACGTTGGCGGTGTGGCCCAGCGGAGCCAGCAGCGCGGCCATGCCGTCGGAGAAGAAGGCGCCGTTCTGGTACGGGAAGTGCTCGCCCAGGACGTTGACGGCGGCACCGCGGAAGATCGCGTAGGTCAGGATGACCAGGAAGATCATGATGAGGATCTCCCACGCGCCACCGTTGTGCGATCCGTAGAACCGCGACTCACGACCGATGTTGTCGGGGTTCTTGGTCAGGCGGATGATCGCGAAGACGACGATGCCGGCCAGCACGGCCAGGGCGAAGAAGTCCTGCAGGAAGCCCAGGATGGCCCAGTGTCCGACGAACGGGATGGCGAACTTCGGATCGAACAGGACGCCATAGGCTTCCAGGTACACCGATGCGAGGACGAAGAAGCCCCACATGGTGAAGAAGTGCGCGATGCCGGGGATGGACCACTTGAGGAGCTTCGACTGGGCGAAGACTTCCTTGTTCTGGTTCAGGAAGCGGCGGACGAGATCGTCCTTGCGGCCACGTTCGTCACCGAGCTTCTGCCCGGAGCTGATCAGCTTGGTCAGCCACAGGACGCGCTTGGCGGCGAACCCCAGGACGATGACCGTTGCCAACAGCCCGATGACCAGTCTGGCCACGTCGAGCGTGTGTTCGAGATTCTCCACCGCGCCTCTCCCAGTTATGTAGCTACCGGCTGGTAACTTATTGAGGTTACCAACGGGTAACTTAAGCTAGATGCCTGCTCATAGTCGCATCCTGGGCAGAACGCACGCTAGCAAGGCTGTCCTAACTTGAGCTGCGACTACGCGCTCGCTTCCGTACCCGGAATCGGCCTGGTTCAAGCACCGGCCACGCGCTTCCTTATATAAGGACGGCGTCAGGCTTTCTCGACGAGCAGCGCCCGCAGCATCGACAACATCTCCGACCGGGATTCGGCCCCCAACCTGCGGCGAATGCGGGCGACGTGGTGTTCGACGGTCTTCGCTGAGATGAGCAGCCGGGCCCCGATATCGCGGTACGGCATGCCCTGCAGCACCAGTTCGGCGACCTCGCGTTCGCGGTCGGACAGCCGCGTCCAGGCGGGCGTTGCGGCAGCTGTGGTCCGAGCGTCACCCGAGGCAGGAGGGGGTGTGGTGTTGCGCACATCCGCGCCCGAAACGGGCTCACGCGGAATAGCTGGGGCCGCGGGCGCGATGGGATCGGCCGCGGCCTCGAGGGCCGCGTCCTGCTTGAGGTCGCGTGCCAGCTGCAGCATCGCACCCGAGATCCGGCCGTCCGCCGAATGCAACGCGGCCTGACTGGCCAGGCGCGTGGCATCCCACGTCAGCCCGAAGCGGGCCAGCCCGCGGGCGGCCGCCGTGACCTCCGCCGCGTCGACGCCGTCGGCCAGGACCCGCAACCAGGCGCGGCCGGCGGCGGCGAGTGCGGTGGCGTAGGCGCCGTGTGCGCCCTCGGCCCGGCTGGCGGCGGATAGGGCCTGCCCGTGCGGGGCGACGGCCTCGGGCGCGTTGGCCAGGATGCCGGCGTGCACGCCCGCCCAGTGCAGCGGCACCGCCCAGAGCGTCGGATTGCCTGCGGCCCGCAGCAGCCCGAACGCCTCGGCCAGCGGTTGGCGCAGCTGGTCGAGCTGCTGCAACCGCGCCGCCGCGACCCACAGCTCACCGAGCGGCAGCAGTGCGAACAGGTCCAGGGAGTATTCGGCCAGCACCTCCATGGCCGCGTACCAGTGTTTCTGCAGGGCGCCGGTGTCGCCGCTGCGCCGGGCGACCGCGGTCTGCAGCGCGGTGAACCACAGCGCGTCGCGCCGGTGCAGGTCGGCGACCTCCGGGGCGCCCAAAGCCGGCACCGCGGAATCGAGTTGGCCGTCGAGCATGCGGATCCAGCCGAGCAGCAGCCGGTGGCGCAGACCGGTGAAACCCGCGTCGCCGCCACCGGTGCGGATGGCCCGGCCGATGACACTGCGCGCGCGGACGGCGTCGCCGCCGTGCAGGGCGACGAGGCTCAGCAGGGCGGCGGGGCTGTCCGGTGCGACCGAGTGAACACCGTTGGTGGACCCGAGAGCCTGCGTGAGGCGTGCCATCGCGACGGCGAACGGCTGGTCGAGCGTCAGCAGCATGCCTTCTGCCATACCGCGCGCCGCACGCGCGGAAGACGTTGGCGGCATGGAGTTCTCGGCCTGCAGACAGGACCGGGCCAGGTCCGCGTCGGCGGTGGCGACACCGACCACGGCGCCCGCGGCGGCGACGAACGGATCGGCATCGGGGCCGAGCCACCGGAACAGGTCCGCGGCGTGCGCGGCGGCGCCGTCGTGCATGGCGACGCTGGCCGCGATACGCACGGCCTGCGCGCGGACGGCGGCGTCGTCGGCCGTGAGCAGTTCGTCGGCCAGGGTTCCGGCGGTGGTGCAGTCGCCGGTGACGCCGAGGGCGTCGGCGAGGTGGACGTCGGCCGGGGCGGTGCCGGCGCGGGCCGCGGCGCGGTACAGGCGCGCTGCCTGACGCGGCGCGGCGGAACCGGCCCGGCGGATCAGGTCGGCCGCCAGCAGGTCGTCGACGGTGCCGTGCTCGGCCAGCTTCAGCGCCAATTCGGTTGACAGCGTGGCGGATTCGATCTGCGAGCGCAGCAGCCGGCATTCGGTCTCGCGGTGCCGCGCGGCCCCGACCAGTCGGGTGAGGCTGCGGTGCAGCGTGTCGATGAACCGCGGATGCAGTGAAGCGGACAGCAGGCCACTCGCGCGGGCCCGGTCCATCAGCACGGCGGCGTCGTCGCCGGGCAGTTGCAAGGCGGCGGCGATGTCGTCGGGCCCCAGTTCCGGGCTGAGCGAACACAGCAACAACGTGTCGAGCAAGTGCTCATCGAGCCGGCGGAGCCGTTCACTCAACGCGACGGACGCGGCCCGGACCGGATCGGCGCCCGACGCCAGCGCCGACAGCGCCGAGTACACCAGCAGCGGGATGCCGCCGGTGGCGGCGATCAGTGCGGGGACCTGCGTGCCGGGGACACCGGCGCGGGCCAGCGCCTCGTTGATCTCGCGGGGCGTCATCGGCGCCAGCTGAATCGGCGGATGCTGCCGGCTCAGAGTGGTGGTGAGAGCATTGAGTGCGCGGTCGTGCGCCAACGGCTCGGCGCTGACCACCACGGTGCGGGCCGGGTCGCCGGCCAGCTCGGTCAGCGCGTCCAGCTCGGCCGGGGACAGCAGTTGGGCATCGTCGATGACGATGGCCGCGTCCGGTGCCTCACCGGGCTTCGGTACCCGCGCGAGCATCGTCGTGCCGTTGGCCCGCAACGTCTTTCGCACCGCTTCCAGCGCGGTGGTCTTGCCGCTGCCGATTCCGCCGAGCACCAGCGACGTGCCGGCCGCTGCGGTCATTGGCTGGTCGATGCCGAGGGTTGCGCGGTGATGGGCGCCGACGCGGTGGCCACCGATGCCGATGGTGCGGACGCGGTTTCCGCCGACACCGACGCCGTCTTGGGGGGCTGCTCCACCGTGGGCTGCGAACTGGGCGCCTGGGTCGACGGCGCAGCCGTCGGAGTCTGCGTGCTGGGCGGCTGCGTCGTCGGCGGCTTCGTCGTGGTCGGCGGCGGCTGCGTGGTGGTGGGCGGCTGCGTCGTCGTCGGCGGTTGCGTCGTCGTCGTGGGCGGCTGCGTGGTGGTCGTGGTGGGCGGTGGCGTCGTGGTCGTGGTGGTCGTCGTCGACGGGGTCGTCGTCGACGGGGTCGTGGAGGTGGTGGTCGTGGTGGTCGTCGTCGAGCTGGTGGTCGACGGATCGGTGGTGGTCGTGGTGACCGGCGCGTCGGTGGTGGTGACCGGGTTGGTCACCGTCGAGGTCTCCACCTGCCCGTTCGGATTCGTCTGTGTCACAACGGACTTGGTGGCCTTGTAGGTGCTTGTGGTGATGGAGCCGTCGGGGCCGGTGATGGTGGTGGTGACGTCGACGGTCACCGGGCCGGACGGGGTGTCGTTGCTGGTGAGCCCGACCGCGGCCCAGCTGCCGCCGGCAACCAGGAACGCCGCGGCGGCCGCGCCGAAGATCAGCGGTGGGCGCCGGTACCAGGGGACCGGCGCCACGTCGGGCAGGTTGTCCTCTTCTTCGTGGGCGAAGTCCATCGCCGGCCGGGCGGTGGTCTCGCCGAAGGGCGCTGCCTCGGCGTAGCCGGTGGAGAAGTCGGTGGGATAGTCGCCGCCGACCGCCGCGCCGGGTTCCTCGTCGTCAGACCAGGCCAGCGACGGCCCGACGGTCGAAGACGGGTTCGCGTCCACGGGCGGCACCGGAGCCGCCATGGTTTCGGGACCGCCTGCCCAGCCTGCCGGGCCGGCGGCCCAGCCCATGGTGGGGGCCATGCCTGTCGGGGCGTCGGCGCTCATGGTGCGCTGATCAACGAGCGGGGCGCCGCCGGCGGCGGTGAGCGCCGGTTGCGGCGAGGTCACGACCGGAACCCGGAAGTGCTCGGAAAGTCGTTGGGTGACAATCGGAATCGACGCACCGCCACCGGCAGTGGCCACGGCGGTCAGGACGCCGGCCGGAATCTGGTTGCGCTGCAGGGATTCCTGCACGACGGCGAGCAGCCCCGCCAGTGCCGGTTCGAGCAGCCGCTCCAACTCGGGGCGGGTGATGCGCAGCGCCGATGCGAAGCCGGGCAGGTTGGCGCTGACCGACGTTGCCGTCTCTGACGAGAGGCGTTCCTTGGCCTGCCGGCACTGGTCGCGCAGCTGGGACAGCGAGCCGACGGCCGCGGTGCCGGCCGGATCCGCGTCGGACGACTCGCTGATGCCGGCGATGACGTGGTTCAGCAGGGCCTGGTCCACCAGGTCGCCGGAGAACTCCGGGTAACGGACGGTCTCGCCGATCTGGCTGAGTGTCGCGGCGTCGGCGATGGTCACGCTGGTGCCGCTGCCACCGAAATCGCAGAGTGCCACCACGCCGTGATCGGGCAGTCCGGACCCGGCCTTGAGGCCGGCCAGGGCCGCGGCGGCGTCGGAGACCACGGGTGCGGCGGCCAAACCCGGTTTTCCGCGCAGCGCCGCGGACAGTGCGCCGATGGTGGACATGCCCCAGTGCGCGGGGGCGGCGATGACGATCGGGGCGCCGCCACCGGCGGTGCGGGCCATGGAGTCGAGGGCCTCGGCCAGGACGGCTTCGCCGCGATGCGCCGAACCATCCGGGGCGATCAGGGGGATCGGGTCGCCGACGCGCTCGACGAACCCGGTCAGCACCAGGCCGCCCGGCTGGGTGGGGATGCCGACTTCGGCGGGCCGGTCCGGGTACAGGGCCAGGATCGCGCGACGGCTCAGCGGCGGTCGCCCGGCCGGCACGGCCACCAGATTGGTCTGGCCGATCGACAAACCGAGGCTCATAAACGTCCACTCCTTTGATGCGCTACCGGACTCAGGCCACCCTATGCGCTGGCGGCCTGGGGGTGGGACACAATCCCCTAACGATTGGTGAATCCCTAATGGGAGTGCCCCTAACGGATGACGTCAGGTGTTGGGGTCAGCACCGATCTCCAGGTGCTTTATCGGCGATAGCATCGAAATAGTTATCAACGGGTCCCCAGAAAGGAGCAGGTGCCATGGCAAATCCGCTACTGGATTTCGTCATGTCGGTCGTCCGTGACCCCGACGTGGCTGCCCACTACGCCGCCGACCCCGCGGGTGCCATCGCCGACGCCAACCTTACTGGCGTCACCACGGCGGATGTCGCGCACCTGATCCCGGTGGTGTCCGAATCTCTGGGCACGGTGTCGTCCGCAGCGGGTGGCGTGCCGACCGCCGGTTTCGACGATCCCGGCGTCAACGTCTGGACCAGCGGTGCCGCCACCGCGGCGTTCGACGCGTTCGACGCCTTCGACACACATGTGCCGACAGTGGTGTCGCCGCAGGTGATTTCCGACCCTGACCTGGGTGGATTCGATAGCGGCCCGGTCCTGCCGGCCCGCGACGCCGTGCCGGACCTGGCGGTGTCCGACGATCTGGGCCTGCACAGCGACGTCCCGGTCGTCGATGCCGGGCAGCTCTCGGATCCGGGTGCGCTCGACTGGCACCCCGTCGATACCGCAGACCCGTCGGCCGGTGTCGAGCATCATCAGGACTTCGACTTCTTCAGCTGACCAGCTCATCCCCGAAACGCCGGTGGCCGCCATGGCCACCGGCGTTTTGTGTTCTCTCACCGCATATTCAGCAAACGCCCTAGCCATCCCCTAATCCCCTAATAGGGGGAGCGTGGATACCCCACTACGTTTCGTTGGGGGTAGGGGTGGTTGCCCCGTTTGCACGGCTCTCGACGGCCCCTAACGTTGTTCTCAGTTCGCCGGACAGCGGCGAGAGAACTTCCCCAGAGCAACACCCAACGAAAGGGACTCCAATGACCAGCCTGATCGAATTCATCATCGACCTGTTCCGCTTCCCGACCGTCGCGAGCTCTTTCGTCGCGAACCCCGAGCAGACCATGCGCGACGCCGGCCTCGCCGGTGTCACCTCCGCGCAGCTCGCCTCGGTCGCCGCGAGTGCCGTTCCCGCCGGCGTCGTGCTCGGTGGCGGCGACCCGGTCGTCGGCCTGCAGAACGCGGTCTCGGACTACTACAGCATGTCCTCGCCGTTCTCCCCGCAGACCGGCTTCGTCTCGCAGCCGACCTTCGCTCCCAACACCGACTTCGCGAGCAACAACAATGTCCCGGTGGCGAGCGGCAACAACATCCCGGTGCTGAGCCCCGACCAGCACGCCGGCGCCAACGCCCAGCAGGGTGCGTTCAACCTGGGCTTCGGTGACATCACCCTCGGTGGCAGCCACGTCCAGCAGGGCGACGGCGGCGTCAACATCGCGGGCAACAACCACGGTGACATCGCCAGCGGCAAGGGCGCTGTGCAGGGCGACGGCAACACCGTCACCAACGGCGACATCCTGACCGGCAGCCACTCCCCGGTGATCGTCGGCACGGGCAACCACGCGACCGACAACTCGCAGACCGCGGGCGGCCACATCATCCAGGGCAACTCGGGTCCGGTGGTCAACGACGTCAACACCGGTGGCGGCAACGGCGGCGGCGCCAGCGCCGGCGGCGGCCTGATCGGTGGCGGCCACGCCAGCGGCGGCAGCGGTGGCAGCGGCGGCAACATCGTCATCAACGACGGCAACACCTCGTCGACGCACGTCGGTGGCAACCAGACCACGGTCGGTGGCGACCTGGGCAGCGGCAACAAGAGCGTCATCGACGACTCGTCGCACTCCTCGACGGTGAACACCAGCCTGAACAGCGGGAACACGGCCAACACCAGCATCGGTAGCGGCAACAGCACCCACACCAACATCGGCAGCGGGAACACCACCCACACCGACCTGAGCGCCGACAACTCGGTGCACAGCACGGTTGCCGACAGCTCGGTGCACGAGGCCAGCATGAACACCTACGCACCGACCGAAACCCACACCACCACCGACATGAGCCACACCACCCACATCGATCCGCACATGCACTGATCGATCGCGACAAACTCCTCCGGCGGGGCCACCTACAGGCCCCGCCGGATGTTTGCGCATACCGTTAGACAGTGACAATGCAGTCGAGGAGAGCCCAGTGACGCAGCCGAACGAGGCGAACCCGCGCCCGGTCGCGGTGATCGTCGAGTTGATCGACCACACCAGCCGGATCGCAGGCCTCAACGACCGCGAAGACCTGGCGCAGCGGTTGCTGGCGGCCAAGACCCGGATCAGCGATCCGCAGATCCGGGTGGTGATCGCCGGGCAGCTCAAGCAGGGCAAGAGCCAGTTGCTGAACTCGTTGCTGAACATGCCGGTCGCGCGCGTCGGCGATGACGAGAGCACGGTGCTCACCACCGTCGTCCACTACGGGGACGCGGCGGCCGCCGAACTCGTCCTCGCCCCGGCCCAGGAAGGGGGCGATCCGTCCGTCGTCGCCATCCCGCCCAACCAGCTGTCGACCGATCTGCGCCACGCCCCGCAGGCCCAGGGTCGCCAGGTGCTGCGCGTCGAGGTGGCGGCGCCGAGCCCGATGCTCAAGGGCGGCCTCACCTTTGTCGACACCCCCGGCGTGGGCGGGCTGGGGCAGCCGCACCTGTCGGCCACTCTCGGCCTGCTGCCCGACGCCGACGCCCTCCTGATGATCAGTGACACCAGCCAGGAGTTCACCGAGCCGGAGCTCACGTTCATCCGGCAGGCCCTCGAAATCTGCCCGGTGGCAACGATTGTCGCCACCAAGACCGACCTCTATCCGCACTGGCGCGAGATCGTCGCGGCCAATGGCGCGCATCTGCAGCGCGCGCGGCTGAACGTCCCCGTGGTTCCCGTTTCTTCCGCGCTGCGCACCCACGCGCTGGCACTGAACGACAAGGAACTCAACGACGAGTCGAACTTCCCGGCGATCATCAAGTTCCTCACCGACAAGGTGCTCAGTCGGGAGAACGACCGCATCAAGGATCAGGTGGTCACCGAAATCCACGCGGCCGCAGAACATCTCACCCTGGCGGTGTCCACCGAACTGGCCGCGATCAACGACCCCGCCAAGATCGAGCGCATCAAGGCCGAGTTGGAGCAGAAGAAGGAAGACGCCCAGAATGCGTTGCAGCAGACCGCATTGTGGCAACAGGTGCTCAACGACGGCATCGCCGACCTGACCGCCGACGTCGACCACGACCTGCGTAACCGGTTCCGCAACATCACCGCACACACCGAGCGCGTCATCGACGGCTGCGATCCCACGCAGCACTGGGCCGAGATCGGCGCCGAGCTGGAGAACGTCGTCGCGACCGCGGTGGGCGACAACTTCGTCTGGGCGCATCAGCGGGCCGAGGCGCTCGCCGCGGAGGTGGCCCGTACGTTCGTCGAGGCCGGGCTGGATTCGGTCGAACTGGCCGAGGTCAGGGCCCGCGACATGGGTGCGGGCCTGGGCGAGTTCAACCCTGTGGCGCGACTGGAGTCCGAGCCGATCCGGGCCGGGCACAAGGTGATCACCGGGATGCGCGGGTCCTACGGCGGTGTGCTGATGTTCGGCATGCTGACCTCGTTCGCCGGGCTCGGCATGTTCAACCCGCTGTCGCTGGGCGCCGGACTTGTGCTGGGCCGCAAGGCCTACAAGGAAGACATGGAGAACCGCATGCTGCGGGTGCGCGGCGAGGCGAAGATGAACGTCCGCCGGTTCGTCGACGACGTGTCGTTCGCCGTCGGCAAGGAATCGCGTGACCGGCTGCGAAACATCCAGCGCCACTTGCGCGATCACTACCGGGGCATCGCCAACCAGACCACCCGCTCGCTCAACGAGTCGCTGCAGGCCACCCTCGCCGCAGCGCAGATCGAAGCGGGCGAGCGCGACAACCGCGTGCGGGAACTGGAGCGGCAGTTGAACATCCTGCGCCAGGTCATCGACAACGCGGTGAAACTCACTCCGGCCCTGGCGCAGTGAGCACAAGCGCACGCGTCCGCGCCATCCTGGGCGGCGTCATCTCGGCCTACCGGTCAGACCCCGTTTACCAGCACCGGCCGCAGGCCCTGGCCGAACTGGACTGGATCGGCCGCCGGCTCGATCAGCCGATCCGCATCGCCCTGGCCGGCACCCTCAAGGCCGGCAAGTCGACGCTCGTGAATGCGCTTGTGGGCGAAGAGATTGCGCCCACCGACGCCACAGAGGCCACCCGGCTGGTCACCTGGTTCCGGCATGGCATGACGCCCCGCGTCACCGCCAACCATCGGGACGGTCGCCGCACCGACGTGCCGATCACCCGCGGTGACGGCCTGACCTTCGACCTTGCGCGGTATTCCGGCGCGCCCGCAAACGACATCGTCGACCTCGATGTGCAGTGGCCCGCAGCCGAATTGGAACAGACGACCATCATCGACACACCGGGGACGTCGTCGCTGTCGCGTGACGTCTCCGACCGCACGCTCCAACTCCTGGTGCCACGAGACGGCGTGCCGCGCGTGGACGCCGTGGTGTTCCTGCTGCGCACCCTCAACGCGCCGGACATCGCGCTGCTCAAGCAGATCGGGGAACTCGTCGGCAGTGGCTCGGGTGCCCTCGGCGTCATCGGGGTCGCGTCGCGCGCCGACGAGATCGGGGCCGGACGCATCGACGCGATGATGTCGGCCCGTGAAGTGGCCACGCGTTTCACCGCAGAGCTGGACCGCACCGGCGTCTGCCAGGCCGTCGTCCCGGTGTCGGGGCTGCTGGCGCTGACCGCGCGCACCTTGCAGCAGAGTGAGTTCACGGCCCTGCAGAAGCTCGCGGCCCTCGACGGTGACGGCGCCACCGCCCTGACCAAGGCCATGTTGTCGGCGGATCGCTTTGCCCGGCAGGATGATTCGCTGCCGGTGGACGCCATCACCCGGGCCGCGCTGCTGGACCGGTTCGGCATGTTCGGCATCCGGATCGCGATCGCGGTGCTGCGCGCCGGCGTCACCGACTCACAGGGTCTGGCCGACGAACTGCTGGACCGCAGCGGGCTGGTGGCCCTGCGCGACGTCATCGATCAGCAGTTCGCGCAGCGCGCCGACATGCTCAAGGCACACACCGCACTGCGCTCGCTGCGGCGCTTCGTGGAGGCCAATCCCATCTACGCGACGCCGTTCATCCTGGCGGACATCGACCCGCTGCTGGCCGACACGCACGCGTTCGAGGAATTGCGGTTGCTCGGTCAATTACGTTCCCGGCCAACCACATTGAACGACGACGAGATGGCCTCCCTGCGCCGCATCATCGGCGGCTCCGGAACCGACGCGGCGAGCCGGCTGGGGCTGAGCAGCGACGCGCCGTACGACGGTCCGCGGGCGGCCTTCGCGGCGGTGCAGCGGTGGCGCCGCCGGGCCGATCACCCGCTCAACGACCCCTTCACCGCACGCGCCTGCCGGGCCGCCGTGCGCAGCGCCGAGGCCCTGGTCGCGGACTATGCCGCGCAGGGAAGGTGAGATATTCGAGATCGTTGGCAATTGGTGCCCCGCGCGGCTACCGTTTGCGGGTGGCTCAATCGTTTGATCCCTTCGGCCTGGTAGGACGCGCGGTGGACGCCGCTCGACTCGGTCTGGACGTCTACAGCTGGACCGAGCAGCAGATCGTCGGCGCCCTGCGCAAAGGCCTCAACGAACTGGAACCCGAGGACGGTGCCGACGACGTCGTCGCCGCCGCCGACGCGCCGAAACCGGCCGCCGGCGACGAGACGCTCAACTCCAAGATGAGCCAGCTGCTCAACCGGGCGCTCGACCAGAACACCGCGGGCAGCCAGACCGAGCTGTACCACCATCTGCTCGATCAGTTGGTGGCCGACGAGGCCCGCATCGTCGGCGCGCTGTCCGACGGCTCCGTCTCACCCTTGGTCAACGTGTACGACCGGACCCGCAAGGCGGTCCTGGAGAACGCGGCACTGGTCGGCCGGACCGCCAACGTCGCGCTCCCACAGATGACGCCGCAGTACGTCGGGCATTTGCTGGCGCTGCGCCTCGTGGAGATCGGTCCGGAGGATTCTGCGCTGAAAACCGAGTACGAGGTGTTGATGGCTGAGACCATCGTCCTCAACGCGATCAAGGCCGCGTCGAAGGGTCCGCTGCCCGCCAAGGTGGAGAAGCTGACGTTGACGCTGTCGCCGCTGGGCCGATCGCTGTGGGCCGCCGCCACCGCGGAGGACGACCAGAACGGGTGGCGCTGATGTCCTTGACCGAGATCCTTCTCGACTTCCGCGCGCACTGGGTCATCTACTTCTCCATGCCGCTGGTGGCCGCCTTCGTCGGCTGGAGCACCAAGATCGTCGCGATGGAGATGATCTACCGGCCGCTTGAGTTCAAGGGCATCGGTCCCATCGGCTGGCAGGGCATCATCCCGCGCCGGGCCGGCAAGGTCGGCTCCACGACGATCGAGCTGCTCACCGCGAATCTGCTCAAACCCGAGGAGCTGCTGTCGCGGATCGACGCCAAAGAGGCCGTCGAGGTGCTGCGCGAGCCGTTGGCGGCGTCGATCAACGACATCGCCCGCGACGTCGCCGAGGAGATCCGCCCGGGCCTGTGGGACTCCCTGCCCGAGGCCGGCCGCCAGGCCATCCTGAACCGCATCCACTCCCAGGCGCCCCGCATCACCGAGAAGATGCTCAACGAGATGCAGTCGGACCTGAGCCGGTTCGTCGATCTGCAGTTCCTCTCGGTCACCACGCTGGTGCGCAACAAGGAGAAGCTCAACAAGCTCATGCGCGGCCTGTCCGACGACGCCATGGCGTTCGTCCGTCGCAGCGGCATCTACTTCGGCCTGATCATCGGTACCGCGCAGATGTTCGTCTGGGCCATCTTCAAACTGCCGTGGATCATGCCGGCCTTCGGTTTCGGTATCGGCCTGGTCAGCGACTACATCGCACTCAACATGCTGTTCCGGCCCATCAAGCCCACGAAGTACCTGGGCTTCATCAAGTTCCAGGGACTACTGCACGCGCAGCGCGAGAAGATCACCGCGGACTACGCCCGCATCCTGGCGGAGGATCTGTTCGCGCCGGACATCCTGTTCGACGGCATCCTCAAGGGCCCGGGCGCCGACAAGCTCTTCTCGATGGTCGCCCGCGAGGTCGAGCTCGCGATCGACAACGAGGTCGGTGGCTTCACCGGCACGGTCGTGAAGTTCGCGGTCGGCACGTCGAAGTACAACGCGCTGAAGGACAGAGTCGTCGACCTGGTGGTCGAGCGGCTGCCGGCCACGCTGCTGGACGCGCAGGACTACGCCATGAGCAAGATCGACCTCGAGCGCACGATCATCGACAAGATGAATCAGCTCTCCAATGAGGAGTACGAGTCGATTCTGCGGCCGGTGTTCAAGGACGACGAACCGTTGATGATCGCGATCGGCGCCATCCTCGGTGGCTGCGTCGGTGAGCTGCAGGTGCTGATGATCGAGTTCTTCACGCACTAGCGCTGGCGCGGTCCCGGCGGGTGGGTGCGCCGGGACTGGGTGATGGACGTCGACGTCGTGGTGCGGCTGGTGGTCGTGCTGTCGCCCCGCGGGGTGGATGTCTCGGACGTGGTGTCCGTCGTCTCCGTCGGGGGCGGCACGTCGATGTCGGTCGTCGACGGGGTCACCGACGTGTAGCTGGTCGACGTCGTGGTGGTCGTGACCGTCGTGGTCGACGAGTGGACCGGGTCATTCACGATGACGGGCACCGGCGGCGGCTGCGGCTGGTTGTAGTGCCGCGTCAACCACGCCCCGGCGAAGTACAGCAACGCGATGGCCGCGAGCGCGGCGATGCTGGCACCCACGAGATGAGGGGTGCGCTCATGCCACGGCCGCTCGGTCATGGCCGGTCAGCGTAGCTGTGGAATGACTTCCGTGCTGAAGAACTCGATGTGGTCGAGATCGGCCATGTCCAGCACCTGCAGGTAGATGCGCTCGACGCCGGCCGCGATGAACGGTGCCAGCTTGTCGACGATCTCGGCCGGGGTGCCGACGGTGGGGGAGTTGCCGCGCATTTCGTCGACCTCGCGGCCGATGGCGGCGGCCCGCCGGGCGATCTCCGCCTCGTCCTTGCCCGCGCACAGCACGAAAGCCGCCGAGTACGTGATGCTTTCGGGTGCCCGGCCGGCTGCGTCGACGGCCGCCCGCACCCGGCCGAACTGAGTGGTCAGGGTGTCGATGTCGACGAACGGAATGTTGAACTCGGAGGCGAACTTGGCGGCCAGCGCCGGGGTCCGCTTGGCGCCGCCGCCACCGATGATCACCGGCGGGTGGGCCTGCGCCGGCTTGGGCAGGGCCGGGGAGTTCTTGACGGTGTAGTGCTTGCCCGCGAAGTCGAAGTGCTCGCCGACCGGGGTGTCCCAGAAGCCCGTGATGATCTGCAGTTGTTCTTCCAGCCGGTCGAAGCGTTCGCCCAGGGCCGGGAACGGGATGGCGTAGGCCTCGTGCTCTTCGGCGAACCACCCGGCGCCGAGGCCCAATTCCACACGGCCCCCGCTCATTTCGTCGACCTGCGCGACGGCGATGGCGAGCGGTCCGGGGTACCGGAACGTCGCCGAGGTGACCATGGTGCCGAGCCGGATGGTGCTGGTCTCGCGGGCGATGCCGCCGAGCGTCACCCACGAGTCGGTGGGCCCGGGCAGCCCGTCGCCGGCCATGGCCAGGTAGTGGTCGGATCGGAAAAACGCTGAGTAGCCGAGCCTTTCGGCGGCCTGCGCGACGGCGAGCTGGTCGGCGTAGGTGGCACCCTGCTGCGGTTCGACGAATACCCGGAAGTCCATGCCGCCCAGCCTAGTCAGAACGCCTTCACGCCCGCCGTCGAGACGAACATCCCGTGGCCGGTGCCGGCGTTGGTGAAGCGTGTGCCCTCGGCGCCGGCGAGGATCGTCCAACCCACCGCCGAGTAGGTCTGGTAGTCGATCGTCACGGTCGGGATGGCGCCGAGATTGCCCAGGCCCCAGGACAATTTGCCGTCGGCGGTGACCCGTACGCCGCGCGCGGTCTCCCCGTTCACCTGCGGCGCGTTGGCGAAGTCCGACTCGCAGTCGACGGCGGCCGCGTTGAGCTGGCACCGGGTCTGGCCGGACTTGGTCGCAATGAAGACGTAGCCGTTCTGCGGGGCGAGGGCCTGCGCGGTCGGCGGCACGGCGCTCGGTACCGGGATGGGGCTGACGGGAACCGGGCGGATCGCCTTCTCGCTCGGCGTCGGTGTGCTCGCCGCGGACGTTTCCCCGCTGGGCAGTCCCGACTTCGGGCTTCCTGTGGTGGTGCTGTCGCAGCCGGCGAGCAGTGCCACCGCCAGCGCGGCGGTGGCAGACATGGTGAGCCGTGTGTGGTTCATCGGCCATCAGGCTACGGGAGATCTGATCGCGCTGATCCAGACCGCTGCCCCGGCGCGTCCTCCTGCCTAACGTCGAACTTCCGTAGTGAACAGAGGTGGCGATGAGCAGAAAACACATATCCCCGCTCGGTGTGGTCGGCGTCGTCGCCATCGCGGTCGCCGGAGTTCTGATCGGGTTCAAGAACATTCACGGTCCGTCGCCGGATGCGTTGCTGAACGTGTCGTATGACCCGACACGCGAGCTGTATGCCGCGCTGGACCCGCAGTTCGTCGCGCAGTACCGCAAGCAGACCGGCGTCACCGTCGACATCAGCCAGTCGCACGGCGGGTCCGGCCGACAGGCGCGCAACGTCATCGACGGGACGTCGAAAGCCGGTGTGGTCTCACTGGCTTTGGTCAGTGACGTCGACAAGCTGGCCAAGCGCGGGCTGATCGCCAAGGACTGGCAGCACCGGCTGCCCAACAACTCGGTCCCCTATACGTCGACCATCGTGTTCGTGGTTCGCAAGGACAACCCGAAGAACATCCATGACTGGCCCGACCTGGTGAAGGGCGATGTCTCGGTGGTGACCCCGGACCCGCGGACGTCGGGCAACGGCAAGCTCAGTGTGCTGGCCGGGTGGGGATCGGTGACCACTCGCGGCGGCACCTAGGCAGCGGCCCACGACTACCTGGCGGCGTTGTTCAAGCACGTCGCCGTCGCCGACGAGGGCGCGCGCGGCGCGGCCACCAGCTTCGCCGTGCAGAAGATCGGCGATGTGCACCTGACGTGGGAGAACGAGGCCATCCGGGAGGTGGCCGCGGCGCCCGGCGAGCTGCAGATCGTGTATCCCCCAGTGAGTATCAAGGCCGAACCCGCGGTGGCCTGGGTCGATGCGAACGTGGCCGGCAAGAAGACCGAGGCCTACGCGAAGGCCTACCTGAACTACCTGTTCACCGACCCGGCCCAGGACGTCATCGCGAAGTACGGGTACCGCTCGATCAACCCGCAGATCCAGGCCAGGTATCGGGCTCAGTTGCCGGACATCGCGCTGTTCCCGGTGACCGCGATCGCCAAGGACTGGGACGACGCCGCCGAAAAGTTCTTCGGCGACAACGGAATCGTCGACACCATTCATATCCCTGCGCAGCGAACGGTGGTGGGATCGTGAGCCTGCTTTCGAACCTGAAACTCAACTACGACCGCACCCTCGCCCGGCGCGATCTGATCGCCGGCCTGACGGTGGCCGCCATCGCGCTGCCGCAGGGCATGGCGTACGCCCTCATCGCCGGCGTCGACCCCAAGTACGGTGTCTTCTCTGCCATCGTGGTGACGCTCATCGCGTCGATATTCGGCTCGTCGTCACACCTGATCAACGGACCCACCAGCGCCATCTCGCTGTTGGTGTTCAGCTCATTGGCGTTCATCGATCCGGAAAACCGCACCGAGCTGTTCGAGGCGCTGTTCGTACTCGGGGTGCTGGTGGGCACCATTCAGATCCTGATCTCGGTGTTCAAACTGGGTGACCTGACCCGCTACATATCGGAGTCGGTGATCGTCGGGTTCATGGCGGCAGCCGCGTTCCTACTTGCCTTGGGCCAGTTGGGAAATGCGGTCGGGGTCAAGGACCGGGGCAACGGCAACATGCAGGTGCTGTACCGCACCTACCTCACGCTGTTCCACGGCGACGCGATCAACTACCGAGCCGTCGTCCTGAGTGGCACCGCTGTCGTCGCCGCCGTCGTGCTCCGAAAGTTGGTGCAGCGCTATGGCTTGCCGCAGCTCGACATGCTTGCCGTGCTGGTCCTCGCGGCTCTGATCGCCTACTTCTCGGGCTGGTCGACGCCCGGCCACGGGGGTAAGACCGCGGTGTCGATCACCGGGAAGATTCCCGCCAGCCTGCCCGACTTCCACATTCCGGTGGTGCATTGGGAGTGGCTGCCGCATCTGTCAGAGGGCGCGTTGGCGGTCGCTTTCATCGGCTTGATCGAGGCGCTGTCGATCGCGAAAGCCATTGCGCACCAGACGCAGCAGAAGATCGACTACAACCGGCAGATCGTGGCCGAGGGGCTGGCCAACCTCACCGGCGGCTTCTTCCAGAGCCTGCCCGGTTCGGGTTCACTGTCGCGGTCGGCGATCAACTTCCAGGCGGGCGCGGCCACCCGGGTCTCCGGCGTCATCGCGTCGGCGGCGGTGGCCGGCGCACTGCTGTTGTTCGCGCCCCTGCTGAGCTACATCCCGAAGGCGGCGCTGGCCGGCTTGTTGCTCGTCACCGCAGTGCGTCTGGTCGATTTCCATCGACTGGTGCGCACGGTCAAAGCATCTCGCTACGACGCCGGTCTGGTGATCGTCACGGCGATCACCGGTGTGGTCATCGACCTGGACAAGGCAGTGCTGCTCGGCGTTGCGCTGTCGATCCTGCTGTTCGTGCCGCGGGCCTCGAAGCTCAAGATCGCCGAGTTGGTGGTCACGCCCGAACGCGTGGTCCGGGAGCGGGTCGGCGATGAGCCCGACAACCCGGCGGTGTTGATCTACGACATCGAAGGCGAGCTGTTCTTCGGTGCCGCACCGGAAATCGAGCACGCCCTGGACGCACTCACCGAACGGGTCAAGGCCGAAGGCACCCAGTTCGTCGTGCTCCGTCTCAAACGGGCCCGCAACCCCGACGCGGTCGGCATCGAGCGGGTCGAGCGGTTCCTGCATGACCTGGCGGAGCTGGGCGTCACCGTCCTGCTGGCCGGCGTCCGGCCCGACATCCTGGACCTCCTCAGCAATGTCGGGCTGCGTGAGTGGTTCCCGGACGAGCGCATCTTCCCCGAAGAGGACAAGGAGTTCTCGGCAACGCTCAAGGCAGTCCGCTACGCGGAGTCACGGCTGGTTCCCGGTGGCGTCCGCAGCGGCGACGAGCTGTACTACCTCGTCTGAGGCGACTACTGCGGCAGCAGCGGCGGACGGCAGATGTTGTTGATCGGGTCCCACCACGCGCCGTCGCGGCAGTCGAGCGGCGTCGTCGAGACGGGCGGCCGACAGCTGTTGATGTTCGGGTCCCACCAGCCGCCTGGGCAGTTCTGCACCAGCGGGGCCTGGCACCGGTTCTGCACCGGGTCCCACCAGGTGCCGTTGTCGCAGTCGGCATTGCTCACGGCCGGAGCGATCGCGGCGGTGATGGCCATGGGCGCCAAGGCGGCCGCGGCGATGACGGCGGCACGCTGCAGTGACTTGTGCATGCCGCCAGCCTAAAGGGCCTCAGTTACAAGGCAAGTCGCCCGGCGTGTAGTAGGGCACCCCGGCCGGGGTGTAGCACGGCGGCCGGCCGGCGGCGGCCTGCGCGGCGGCGTCCTCGGGAGCCGCCGCGGCCACCGCCGCGTCGCCGGCGATGTTGGTGCACCCGCCGGCACTGACGTGGCGACCGCCGACGCTGCCGCACACATCGGCGTGCGCGGCCGGGGCGCCGACGGCCGGCACGGCCGCGGACACCAGCAGGAACAGCACTGCAGCAACGGATTTCTTCATGAGAAGAGTATTGACGACTTCGTCAGTGCGGCGTCAGCTTTCCTTGTAACTGCCGTCGTCTGTCCGGGTGAAGTAGCGACCGGGCGGGGGCAGCGGGTCGCGGCGCAGCGGCCCGGCGACCGGGCGGTGCCACGGCGTCATCGGCACCTCGTCGACGACGCGGACGAACGCCGGTCGTTGTTCGGCAGGCAGGCTCGCGAGCGCCTCGTCCAGGTCGGCGGCAGAGACGTCCTGCCCGTCGACCAGGGACAGTGCCGCGACCGCCACTTCCGCGTCGTCGGCAGCGACGCCGTAGGTGTGCACCAGGTCGACGGCCGGCAGCTTGCCGATGGCCGCGGTGATGGGCAGGGACGCCACCACACCGTCGGCGGTGCGGATCTGGGTGTCGACGGAGTCGATCAGCCAGTAGTCGCCGTCGGCGTCCCGGTTGACCAGGCTGCCGCTGGAGAACCAGGCGTCGCCGGCCTCGAACAGGTTGCGTAACGGCGGCGCCGACGCGGTCGTGGCGGAACTGATCTTCACCAGCAGCAGGCCGGTCTCGTCGGCCGCACACCGGATGGCGTAGCCGTCGGCGCCCGAAACGACTTGCTGCGCTTCGGGATCCCATCGCACGACCTCGACGGTCGCGCTGCCCGGGAGCGGCCGGCCCAGCGACCCGGGCTTGGCCGGGTTGACGTTGGCCAGGATGGCCTCGCCCTCGCTGGTGGACCAGAAGTCGAGGACGCCGGCCGGGGCGAACCGGTCCAGCACCCGGCGCCACAGACCGCGCGGCATGCCGGAGCCGACGAACAGCCGCACCGAGTGGTTGCGCTCGGCGGGCTGCGGCGCGGCGTTGACCAGTGGCCGCAGCTGCGCCCACGTGTAGCAGACGATGGTCACGCCGTACCGGCGGACTTCCGTCCAGAACGTGGTCGGGTCCAGATCGGTGGCCATCGCCAGTCGGCTACCCCCCGCTACCGCGCCGCCGATTCCGGTCAGCAGGCCGGAGGTGTGGTAGATCGGGTTGATGCAGTAGACGGTGTCGGAGTTGTTCAGCGTCGCCGACGTCGCGGTGCCGTAGGCCGACAAACCGAAGCGGCCGTTGGTGACTCGGATCGGACGCGGATCGTCGTCCGGGCCGCCGAAGAAGATGAACGCGAGCTCGCCGGCGCGGCCCGGGTTGGGGCGGTACCAGTCGGGGATGCGTACGGCGTTGGTCTCGCCGATCTCCAGGGCCGTCAGGGTGCGGTCCCGGTTGAGGTACGGGGTGTCCAACAGGAACGTGTGCAGCGGGCGGCCGGCGAAGTCGGCCTCGGAATGTTCGGGGTCGGCGATGACGCGGTTGACCTTGCCGAGTTCGACCTCGCGCGCGGTATCGGCGCCGGGACGCAGCATCACGGCCACCGCGCCGATGCGGTTGAGCGCCGTCACCACCGCCAGCGCCGACGGGCGCGTGCCCATCAACACACCGACGTGCTCACCGGCGCGCACGCCCGCGGCGAGCAGGCCGCGCACCACCGCGTCGATGCGGACCTTGTTCTCGCCGTAGGTGTAGCTGCGGTCCTCGTACATGAAGCTGACGTCGTTGGGCGCCTGCTGGGCCTGCTCATCGAACAAGAGCGCCAACGAGATTCGCGTGTTCGCATCCAATTTCCGGATGCGCGCCAGACGCGGCATCTGGCGTGACACCGTGCCGAACATGCCCCGCACGTCGCCGACCGAACGTGCGACGGAACCGGCGACCATGCGACCGGCGTCGATCAGGGTCTGGACCCCCTCGCCCTGTCCGGCCGGCGCCGCCTCGGCGGCCGCGGACGTGGCGTCGACCTTGGTGACGTGCTCCGGCTGCGGGCCCTTGCCCTCGGCGTACCGCATCCAGTCAGCGACGAGAGGCCACGTGTGCGACGTCGCGGTACTGCCCACGACCAACCCGAAATGTCCGGCGTGCAAAGTGCTTTCGTAGATATCCGCGCGCGGTGCCGCGCCCAGGATCCCACGCACCGAGGCCGGCGGGGCGATCTCGTCGACATCGCCGACGAACGCCAGAATCGGCGACGTGATGTCGGCGAGCGTCACCGGCCGTCCGGCGATGCTGAATCCGCCCCTCAGCATCCGGTTGTGAACCAGGAACTGCTGCAGGAACTCGGCGAGGGCCGGGCCAGGCCACGCCACCCAGCCGTCGTTCATCAGGTAGCGGCGTTGCCCTTCCCGGGGCAGCAGGGCGTCGCGGTCGTGTAGTGCGGCCAGGAACTGCAATTGGCCTGTCACCGCTTTCACGGGGTCGAGCAACTGGAACCCGAGTCGAGTCGCCCAGCCCGGCACGGATCGGCCCCGCAGCACGTTCTCCATCACGAACCCCATGCCGGGGATCGCGATTTCTGCCGGGACGCCCATCGGCGCGGTTTTGCTGAGATCGACCGGGCTGCCGAAGGTGATGACGCTGGCGATACCGACGCTGCGCCGGTACGCCGACGTCTGGTAGCAGAACATGCCACCCTGCGAGTAGCCCGCGATGTGGACGTCACCGCCCGTCAACGTGCGCATCTCGTCGATGGCCGCGTCGACCGCCAGCACGTGATCACCCAGGTTGCGCTCCAGGCCGCCCGCTTCCTTCTCCGGTGAGCCGAAGTCGATGACCCACGGGTCGATGCCGTTCTCGATCAGGGTGCGGACGCCGCTGGCCTGCGGCGATACGTCGAACACATCGGCGGTGAGCATCAGCGGCGGCACCAGCAGCACCTGGGGGCGGCCCGCCTCACCGGTGGTGCGGTAGCGCCGCAGCTTGTGGATGCGGCCCTGGGCGACGACGTCGTACGGCGACGGCTCCTCGCCCGTCTCCAACCCGCCGTAGCGGGCGACTTCCAGCCAGTTACGCGTCGTCGCCACAACCCTGTCGAAGATCACGGTCCGCCCTTTCGCTCAACACTCGGTGAGGATCATGCCAAGCGGACGCGTTCACCACGGCAGTTTGACCGCCATTCGCGGCGCCGGCGGGTTGGTCGACCGCAAATGCACGTCGGTCGAGCGGATCGGATCGAGGACGCGGGTCAGGAAAGTCAACTCGTCGGCGAGGACCTGCGGTTGCCACGGCTCTTCGTAGAAATCGAAATGGTCGATGGGGTACTCGACCAGATGGGCCAGGTACCCCGCCTTCTTCGCGGCGCGGCGCGCCGCATCCGGTGGAGCGATGCGGTCGTTGGCGCCGACTTGAACCAGCAGCGGGCACTCCAGCCGGCTGGCGTGGACGGTAGGCCGGTTGAACGCGACTTCCAGCACGGTGCGGGCGGCGAACTCGTTGCGCCACGTGGGGCCGGCCAGCGCGAGGTACGACTCCTCGGAACCAGGAGTGCTGAGCGGCGCGGCGCTGCCCGGCTGTCCGGCGAGTGGCAGGTAGTGCGGGCTGCGGCCGAGCCGTGCCCCCGCGGCATCGAACAGGCCGTGCGCCACCAGGCGCGCCATGTGTCCGGCGCTCGCCTCCCGAACTCCTTGCACCAGGGCGGCCAGCCCGTCGGTGGCGGGACATACGGATACCACCGCGGCCACTCGCTGGTCCGTGGCGGCGACGGCGATGACGTGTCCGCCCGAGTACGAGGTGCCCCACAGCGCGATGCGGTCGCGGTCGACGCCCGGCAGGTTCCGCGCCGCGTCGATGGCGGCGTGGTAGTCCTGGCGCTGCTTCTTGACCGAAACATCCTGGCGCGGCTCACCTTCGGAATCGCCGAAGCCCCGGTAGTCGAACAGCACCACGTCCATCCCGGCGGCCGCGAACGGCTCGGCGAACGCCATCAGTCCGGAGTCGCGGGTGCCGCCGAAGCCGTGGGCCATGACCACACACGGCCGACCGCTCTGTCCGGTCAGCGCGTCACTGTCTGCGGTCAGATGCCAGGCGGCGCAACGCTCGCCGTGGCTGATGAAAACGAACTCGGTTGTCATGATCGCTCCTTCGGTCAGACCACGGACAGCGGTGCGGCGGCGGGCGTGAAGACGAGGGCGGGATCCTCGATGGGGCCGTTGCGCAGCCGCTCCTGATCCATTTCGTAGGCATGCTTGAACGCCCACGGGCCGTAGGTGCCGCCACGGGGGAACTTCGCGACGGCCCGCTGGACGTAGCCGGAGGTCATGTCCAACAACGGAACTCGCTCCATGGTCCCGTCTTCCAGGATCGGGACCACCTTGCCGTAGCCGTGCTCGTCCATGTAGTCGAGCATGCGGCAGAAGTGCTCGCACACCAGGTCGACCTTGAGGGTCCAGGCGATGTTGGTGTAACCGACGGCGAACGCGAAATTGGGCACGCCCGACAGCATCATGGCCTTGTAGACCGTGAGGTCGGGGAGATGGAGCAGGTGCCCGTCGACGCTCAGCTCGATCTTGCCGAAGGGGATCATGTTCAATCCGGTCGCCGAGATGATGATGTCGGCGGCCAGCTCCTGCCCGGATTTCAGCAGGATGCCGTGCTTGGTGAACCGCTCGATATGGTCGGTGACGATCGAGGCCTTGCCTGACGAGACCATCTTGAACAGGTCGCCGTCGGGCACCATGGCCAGGCGCTGCTGCCACGGGTTGTACTTGGGCGTGAAGTGCGTGTCGACATCGAAATTCTTGGGCAGCTGCCGAGCCACATTGGCGATCAACAACTTTCGCATCACCTTCGGGTAGCGCATGCACATCTTGAACAGCCCGCGATTGAGCGAGATGTTCTTGCGCCGCACGATCTTGTACGCCCGCTCATGGCCCAGCACCTTGTTCAGCACGTTGGCGATCGGGTCGGACGCCGGTATCGAGAACACGTAACTCGGCGACCGCTGCAGCATGGTGACGTGCGCGGCCTTGTCGGCCATGTTCGGGATCAGCGTGACGGCGGTGGCGCCACTGCCGATGACGACGACGTTCTTACCGGTGTAGTCCAGATCCTTCGGCCACAGTTGGGGGTGGATCACCGGACCCTCGAAATCGTCGCGGCCGGGGAAGTCGGGGATATACGGGTTCTCGTAGTCGTAGTACCCGGTGCCCAGGAACAGGAAGCGCGAGGTGAAGGTCTCGGGGTGTCCGTCGTGGGTGGTGTTGACGGTCCAAAGTCCTTGCCGGGAATCGAAATTCGCCGAGTCCACGTGGTGGCCGAACCGGATGTGGCCGGCCAGGTCGTTCTCCTCGACGGTCTGTTGCAGGTAGTCGAGGATGATGTGCCCGTCGGCGATGGACTTGCGATGCGTCCACGGCTTGAAGCCGAAGCCGAAGGTCGGCATGTCCGAGTCCGAGCGGATGCCCGGGTACTGGTGCAGGCTCCAGGTGCCGCCGATCGCGTCTCGTCCCTCGAGCACCGCAAACGACGTGTCCGGGCGAAGAGTCTTGAGGTGATACGCCATTCCGATGCCGGAGATCCCGGCGCCGATGACCAGGACGTCGATGGGAGCGGTGGTTGTCATGGGCACTCCTTTGCCGGTCCGGCGGGTGTACCTGCGACGTTAGTAGCGCGGCGACGCGTCCACGCCGGGTTTTGCAGACTTGCCGCGCTTACCGCGTCCACTGCGAGTTCCGGCCTGGCCGGCGTCACCAGGCGGGCTTGCTGTCCGTTGACCCGGGCACGGATCGTCGACGGTTAGATCGGCTCGGTGGTTCTGGCCGTGCCCATCCCGACTGGGCTGTGCTGCGATCCTCGTCGGTTAGGTGTGCTCGGTAGTTGGTGCCGGCTCGTGCCCGGCTCGGTTGGCTGTGCCGCGATCCTCGACGGTTAGGGCGGCTAATCGGTAGCGCTCGCCCGACCGCACCCAGCCCGGGCTCCGCACTCCGGGCCGCGCCGCGATCCCCATCGGTTAGGTCACCTAACCACTGTCGGTCGTCTGACTGTCGCGGGTCCGGGGATGGTCGGCGGCGCGTCCCGTCGGCGCCGTCTGCGTGTGTCGGGTGGCTAGTCGATCTAACCGTCGACGATCCCCTTCCTGTCGTTCCCACGGCGCCCGGCCGGATCCAATCTGGCTGCGGCCCTTCTGTTTAGCTGCCCTAACCGTCGCCGATGGGTCGCGTCCGCGGCCCCCGATTCTCGTCGGTGGGTGGATCTATATTCGAACGTATGAGTGAATTGGATGGTGATCCCCACGCCGCGGCCGCGGCGGTCGACGCGATCACCCTGGCCACCCGGCAAGAGAACGCCGCCGGCGCCCGCCGCCTGGGGGCGATCGGTGACCTGTGGGCGCTGCGGGCCCCCGACGACGACATCGAGAAACGGTATTGGGCGATCGACGGCTATGCCGGGCTGGTCGTCGAGGTCGCCGCCGCCTTGGGGATATCCCGTAAGCGGGCCCAAGCCCAGGTGGACCGGGCGGTGACGCTCCGCACCCGCCTGCCGAAGGTGGCGGCCATCTACGCCAAAGGTTTGATTGATGCGGTGATGGTCGCGATGATCGTCGCCCGCACCGACCTGATCATCGACGACGACGTCGCCGGGCAGGTCGATGCCGACCTGGCCGCCAAGATCGTGGCCTGGGGCCGGTTGTCGAAACCGAAAATGGAACAACGCATCGACGCCATCATCGCCGCGTCCGACCAGGCCGGGGTCCACCAACCCAAACCCCCGTCGCAGGCCCGCTACCTCGACATCCGCGCCTGCGGCCCCGGCGCGGCCAGCATCTGCGGCACGATAGACGCGGCGACCGCAGCCGTGCTCGACGCCGCCATCGACGACCTCGCCAAGAGTGTGTGCCGCAATGATCCGCGCTCCCATGATCAGCGCCGCGCCGCCGCCATCGACGCCCTCGCCCGCGGGCAGCGCCTGGCCTGCCAATGCGGACAGGACGACTGCCCCGCCGCCGCGGCCGCCATGGGGGAACTGCCGGCGCAGACCGTCGGCACCCGCGCCGTCATCCACGTGATCGCCGGCCCCAAAACCCTCGCCGGCGACGCGCCGGGGTTCCTGCCCGGGTACGGGCAGATCCCCGCCGAGCAGGTCGCCCAGCTCGCCGAGGGGGCGACCATCCGCGAGGTCGAGATTCCGCCGGATGCGGCCGAGCCCCGCTACCGTCCGTCGGCCAAGCTGGCGGAGTTCGTGCGCTGCCGAGACCTGACCTGCCGATTCCCCGGCTGCGACCGGCCCGCGCAAGCCTGCGACCTCGACCACACCGTCCCGTACCCGGCCGGGCCGACGCACCCGTCAGACCTCAAATGCCTGTGCCGGTTCCACCACCTACTCAAAACGTTCCACGGCTGGACCGACCACCAATACCCCGACGGCACCGTCGTCTGGGTCGCCCCCACCGGACACACCTACATCACCAAACCCGAAGGCGCCCACTGGTACCCACAACTGGCCACACCCACCGGAACACCCACAATCACCGAACAACCACCACGCACCCCCGGCCGCGGGCACTGCATGCCCAAACGCAAACGCACCCGCGCCCAAGAACGCCAACAACTCATCAACGAAGCCCGCATGATCAACGAAGAACGCATCGCCAGCGAAGAATGGCACCGATACCGCGAACTCGAAACGGCCCGCGCCGCAGAGGAATGGGATGAACCCGCACCCTTCTAGGCGGCCGTCGCGGCATACCCCTCGGCGAGTGCTCGCAATTGAGCCGCACCATCGCCGGCGTAGGACGAACCGTGCATGAGGGCAAGCGTCGAGGGGTTCAACGCGGCGAGTTGCTCGAGCGTCGGTGCGAGGTTCGTCGTCAGCCCGGTGGCGTGGAAGATGGCCTCTGCCTCGAGCGCCGGGGCCACGCAGTCGGATTCGGTCAGTGCCGGGCAGTGTCCGGTGTGGGTGAAGAGGTCGCCGGCGAGCAGGGTGGAGGTCGTCTCGTCGAACCACAATCCCGCTTCCCAATTGTGCGGGACATGCGGTGTGGCAATGAATCTCAGTCGGTGCCCGCCGATGTCCAGCGCCGTGTCAGGGGCGGGGACGGGAGGTCGGTCGCACATGTCGACCAACGACAGCATCAGAGCCAGCCCGCCGTGCACGACCTCGGCATGCGGTGCCGCTGCCAGCATGAGGTTCATCGCGCCGCATTCGTCGGCTTCGAGGTGTCCGAACGAGATCCAGCGCAGTGTGGGCAGTGGGATGACCCGGCTGATGGCATCCGAGACGAGTGGGAACAGTTGTCGCTGCCCGCAATGGAAGAGGAACGGCTCATCGCCGGTCAGGAGGAACTGGTTGAACGTGAAGCCGTTCTCGGTGATGTCCGGAATCCACGTGGAGAGCCGGTAGATGTCGGGGGCAATCTCGTCGACTGCCGTGTGCGGGTCGGCATTCATCTCACCATGGTGCGCCCTGGGCGAGAACCGCAGCAGTGCATTCGGCGAAGAGCCTCGCGGTCGAGCGGTCGATCTGCGCGAAATTGACTGTGATGCCGTTTATTTCGGAGCGCGGTTGCTGAGGAAAGGTCGACAGTGGCGAGACGAGCAGGCCGTCGGCGCGGAGCAATTCGGCAACGTCGAGATCGGGGCGGCTATCGGGCAGCAGGATGGCGACGTGCAACCCCGCCTGGACGCCGAGCACTTCCAGGCCGGGGCAGCGCGCTTCGAGTTCGGTGATGAGAATGTCTCGGCGGCAACGGTATTCGCGGCTTGCGCGTGCCAGGTGTCGCTGTAGCTCGCCGCCGGTGATCAAGGCGGTGAGGGTCATGCGTGTGATGGTGGAGACCGCGATGCGGTGCTCGCGAAGGTAGGTCTGGACGGCGTCGTGCAGTGGCAGTGGCGGCACCAGCCAGGCGGCGCCCAGGCTCGGCGCCAGCATCTTGGACGCGGTGCCGACGTAGGCGACGTGTTCTCCGGCGCCCGGAATCGACCGGATGGCGGGCAGCGGCGCGACGCCGTAGCGGAACTCGCCGTCGTAGTCGTCTTCGATGACGATCGACCCGGTCCGCTTGGCCCACGCAACGAGTTCGGCCCGCCGGTTCACCGAGAGCCGGTGTCCCAGCGGGTACTGGTGAGCCGGTGTGGTGTAGACGATGCCGGGGTCGTCACCGAGTCTGTCGACGCACAGCCCGTCGTGGTCGACGGGGACAAAAACCAGATCCAAGCCGGTGCGGCTGAATTCGTCGGCGGCGGCGGGGTAGCAGGGCGATTCGAGATAACAGCGCGTGAGGCCACTGACGGCCGCCAGTGTTTGAAAGGCCGCGGTCGATCCGGGAACGTCGAAAACCGTGTCGGTGTCGATACCCCGATTGGTACGCAGGTGGCGCGACATGGCGGCGGTGAAGGCATCGTCGGTGTCCTGCCACGGTGAGAGCGTCGTGGGTCGGGTCGACGCCGCGGCCCGCCACGCGCGGGCCCATGCCCGCATGTCGATGAGGCCGGTGTCCGGGGTGCCCGGACGGAGATCGACGGCATCGGTTCGGTGCGCCGTGACATGCGCTGCCGGTACGACGTTCGTCTTCTCCAGGCACGGTGCGCGGCTGGACAGCCCGGCGCGGGCGGCTGCGGTGGCTCCGACGGTTGTCCGGGTTCCGGAGCCGGGCACGCCCTCGAGAAATCCGGCGGCCACCAGTTCGTCGTAGGCGGCCGCGACCATCGTTCGCGAGGCGCCGACCTCATGCGCAAGGGCGCGGGTCGACGGCAGCCAGTCGCCGTCGCCGACCTGTCCAGCGGCGATCAGCGCCACCAACTGACTCGCGATCGCCCTGGCACTGAGATCGGTGGTGTCGAGGGGCAGATGGACCGCCCGTGTGTGCCGCGCCACCCAGTCAGAATACTGGCCTGCCAGAACTGGGTATTTCTGGCTATTCTAACCAGGCCGCAATCATGGTGATCTGAATTCATGGAAAAGGTCACTCGCAAGTACGGTCGTCAGTCCACGGCGCGCGCCGCTCTCGAGGAGTTCCTCGATGGGCAGTGGTGGGGCGTGCTCAGCGTCGGCGATGTGGCCCGTCCGAACGGCAAGGTTCGGCCCCTTGCGGTGCCGACGCTGTTCGTCCGTCACGAGGATCGGATTCTCATCCACGGCTCGACCGGTGCGGGCACACTGGGCGTCAAGGGGGCGGGGAGGCAGGTTGCCTTCTGCGTGACGGCCATGGATGCACTTGTGGTGGCGCACAGCACTTTTGACTCCTCGGTGCACTACCGTTCCGCGGTGATCTACGGCGAAGTGCAACCCGCCGAACGCGAAGACCGGGAAGCCCTCCTGGAGCGCTTCAGCGAGCTGCTGATCCCCGGCCGTACTGCCGAGGTGCGCGCGATGCTGCCGAAGGAGGTCGCGGCGACCAACGTCATCTCCCTGCCGATCGTCGACGGCGACTGGGTGTACAAGGTCAACGGCGGTCCGCTGGCCGAACCGGACGAGGAAACCACCGCCTGGGCGGGCGTCGTGCCCTTCTCGGTCACCTACGGGGAGCCGCGGCGGGCGGAGTGGTCGACGGCCGAATTGCCGGACTCGGTGCGGGCAATGGTCGCTGCTGGAGGTGCCTGACCAGCGTTGATGGCCCCGGATGGACATTTTTGGGGAATCGGGAATAGATCGCGAACCGCCCAGGTTGGACTGACCGACAACAAGTTGAGTGCAACAGACTCAAGTTCGGCTTGACAGACGGCCTCGTCCGATAGCAAGCTTGAGCGCAGTTCGCTCAGATCACCCAACAATGTCTATCAGGAGGCATCACTATGGCTCGTGCGGTCGGTATCGACCTCGGGACCACCAACTCTTGCGTCTCGGTGCTGGAGGGCGGCGACCCCGTCGTCGTAGCCAACTCTGAGGGCTCCCGGACCACCCCGTCGGTCGTCGCGTTCGCGCGTAACGGCGAGGTGCTGGTCGGCCAGCCCGCGAAGAACCAGGCAGTGACCAACGTCGACCGGACCATCCGTTCGGTGAAGCGGCACATCGGTACTGACTGGACCATCGACATCGACGGCAAGCAGTACACCTCGCAGGAGATCAGCGCGCGCACGCTGCAGAAGCTGAAGCGCGACGCGGAGGCGTACCTCGGTGAGGACATCACCGACGCCGTCATCACCGTCCCGGCCTACTTCAACGACGCTCAGCGTCAGGCCACCAAGGAAGCCGGCCAGATCGCCGGCCTCAACGTGCTCCGCATCGTCAACGAGCCGACCGCGGCCGCCCTGGCCTACGGCCTGGACAAGGGCGAGAAGGAGCAGACCATCCTGGTCTTCGACCTCGGTGGCGGCACCTTCGACGTCTCGCTGCTGGAAATCGGCGAGGGCGTCGTCGAGGTCAAGGCGACCTCCGGTGACAACCACCTCGGTGGCGACGACTGGGACGAGCGCATCGTGCAGTGGCTGGTCGACAAGTTCAAGGGCACCAGCGGCATCGACCTGACCAAGGACAAGATGGCGATGCAGCGTCTGCGTGAGGCTGCGGAGAAGGCCAAGATCGAGCTGAGCTCGAGCCAGAGCACCTCGATCAACCTGCCGTACATCACCGTCGACGCCGACAAGAACCCGCTGTTCCTCGACGAGCAGCTGACCCGTGCCGAGTTCCAGCGCATCACGCAGGACCTGCTCGACCGGACCCGTCAGCCGTTCCAGTCGGTGATCAAGGACGCCGGCATCTCGGTCTCCGACATCGACCACGTGGTCCTCGTCGGTGGCTCGACCCGTATGCCCGCCGTCACCGAACTGGTCAAGGAACTGACCGGTGGCAAGGAGCCCAACAAGGGCGTGAACCCGGACGAGGTCGTGGCCGTCGGTGCCGCGCTGCAGGCCGGTGTGCTCAAGGGTGAGGTGAAAGACGTTCTGCTGCTTGACGTCACCCCGCTGTCCCTCGGCATCGAGACCAAGGGTGGCGTGATGACCAAGCTGATCGAGCGCAACACCACCATCCCGACCAAGCGGTCCGAGACCTTCACCACGGCCGACGACAACCAGCCGTCGGTGCAGATTCAGGTCTTCCAGGGTGAGCGTGAGATCGCGGCGCACAACAAGCTGCTCGGCAGCTTCGAGCTGACCGGCATCCCGCCGGCCCCGCGTGGCGTGCCGCAGATCGAGGTCACCTTCGACATCGACGTCAACGGCATCGTGCACGTCACCGCCAAGGACAAGGGCACCGGCAAGGAGAACACGATCAAGATCCAGGAAGGCTCGGGCCTGTCGCAGGACGAGATCGACCGGATGATCAAGGACGCCGAGGCGCACGCCGAAGAGGACAAGAAGCGTCGCGAAGAGGCGGACGTCCGCAACCAGGCCGAGTCGCTGGTCTACCAGACGGAGAAGTTCGTCAAGGACCAGCGTGAAGCCGAGGGTGGCTCTAAGGTCCCCGAGGACACCCTGACCAAGGTCGACGGTGCCATCGCCGAGGCCAAGACCGCGCTCGCCGGCACCGACATCGCCGCCATCAAGACGGCCATGGAGAAGCTGGGCGTCGAGAGCCAGGCCCTGGGCCAGGCGATCTACGAGGCCACTCAGGCCGAGCAGGCCGCCGGTGCGGGTGCGGGTGCTCCGAGTGGCGCCGCCGCAGATGACAACGTCGTGGACGCCGAGGTTGTCGAGGACGATCAGGAGAACAAGTGAGCCAGGACGATTCGCACGAGCCGGTGACCATCACCGACAAGCGGCGCATCGATCCGGAAACCGGCGAACCACGTGAGGGCGCTCCGGCGTCGGCCCCTGAGGGGTCGGCGCCGGGCTCCCCGGCCTCCGGTGAGGCCGCCGAGTCTCCGGTGTCCGACGAAGCCGCCGAGCTCAAGGCAGACCTGCAGCGGCTCAAGGCCGAGTACGACAACTACCGCAAGCGGGCCATCCGTCAGGAGCAGGCCGCAGCCGAGCGAGCCAAAGCCATTGTCGTGCAGCAGTTCTTGCCGGTGCTCGACGACCTCGAGCGGGCCCGCGCCCACGGTGATCTCGAGTCGGGGCCGCTGAAGTCGGTGGCAGACAAGCTTTCCGGTGCGCTGGAGAGCCTCGGTCTGGCATCGTTCGGCGCCGAGGGTGACGCGTTCGACCCGTCGCTGCACGAAGCCGTTCAGCACGAAGGCGACGGCTCCAACCCGGTGTTGGGGACCGTCATGCGTCGCGGCTACAAGCTCGGTGAGCAGGTGCTGCGGCACGCGATGGTCGGTGTCGTCGACGCCGAACCCGCAGCTGATACGCCCGACACGCCCATCAATACCGACGCTGCGACCGAACAGAAATCAGAATCAAACGAGTAACCGAGCGACGCTGAGGAGGTGACGCGACATGGCTCAACGTGAATGGGTCGAGAAGGACTTCTACAAGGAACTCGGCGTCACCTCTGACGCCACCAAGGATGAGATCAAGCGCGCCGCGCGCAAGGTGCTGGCCGACAACCATCCGGACCGCAATCCGAACAACCCGGCGGCCGAGGAACGCTACAAAGCGGCGACCGAGGCCAAGGAAATTCTGACCGACGACACCAAGCGTGCCGAATACGACGAAACCCGACGGCTTTTCGCCAACGGTGGATTCGGCCGCCGGTTCAGCGGCGGTGGAGGCGGCTTCGGAGGTTTCGGCGGCGACTCCGCGGAGTTCAACCTGGGCGACCTGTTCGACCAGGCGGGGCAGACCGGCGGCGCCAACATCGGTGACCTGTTCGGCGGCCTGTTCGGCCGGGGCGCGCAGCAGCCGCGCCCCAGCCGTCCGCGCCGCGGCAACGACCTGGAAACCGAAACCGAGCTGAGCTTCCTCGAAGCGACCAAGGGCGTGGCCATGCCGCTGCGCCTGACCAGCCCGGCACCCTGCACCAACTGCCACGGCAGTGGCGCGCGCCCGGGCACCAGCCCGAAGGTGTGTCCCAACTGCAACGGCGCCGGTGTCATCAACCGCAACCAGGGTGCGTTCGGCTTCTCGGAGCCGTGCACCGAATGCCGCGGCACGGGCTCGATCATCGAGCACCCGTGTGACGAGTGCAAAGGCACCGGCGTCTCCACCCGGACGCGCACCATCAACGTGCGCATCCCTCCGGGTGTCACCGACGGCCAGCGCATCCGACTGGCCGGGCAGGGTGAAGCGGGTCTACGCGGGGCGCCTTCGGGCGACCTGTATGTCACCGTGCACGTCCGGCCCGACAAGGTGTTCGGTCGCGACGGTGACGATCTCACTGTCACCGTTCCGGTGAGCTTCCATGAATTGGCATTGGGGACAACGCTTTCCGTGCCGACTCTGGAAGGCAAGGTCGGCGTCAGGGTGCCCAAGGGCACGTCCGACGGCCGCATCCTGCGGGTGCGCGGGCGCGGTGTGCCCAAGCGCGGCAGCGACGGCGGCCATGGCGACCTGCTGGTCACCGTCAAGGTGGCCGTGCCACCGAACCTCGAAGGTGAAGCGGCGGAGGCGCTGGAGGCGTATGCCAAGGCGGAGCGCGCCAGTGGATTTGATCCGCGGGCGGGTTGGGCAGGCTCATTATGAGCGCAGCCCGGCGTAAGACAGAGGAAGCCCGCACCTTCCTGATCTCGGTGGCCGCCGAGCTGGCCGGTATGCACGCGCAGACGTTGCGGACATACGACCGGCTCGGCCTGGTCAGCCCGCAGCGCACTTCGGGCGGCGGTCGACGGTATTCGCAGCACGACGTCGACCTGCTGCGCGAGGTGCAGCGGCTGTCCCAGGACGAGGGCGTCAACCTGGCCGGCATCAAGCGCATCATCGAGCTGACCAATCAGGTCGAGGCGCTGCAGGCCAGGCTCGCCGAGGTCACCGCCGAACTCGAACGCGTCCGCAAGCCCAGCACCGCGCTGGTGCTGTGGGAACCACGGCGGCGGGGGAATCCGCAGCGGAGCTGAACCCCAACGGTTCAACGGGTTTGGCGGTCCACCTCGTCAGGTGTGTAGAAGAACTCGCGGTCGTCCTCACGATCATCGAACATGCCAGCGTGTTCCAAGAGCTGGAAAAACACTCGATATAGCCGGCGGTAGATCACTAGTTCTTGATCGATGAGCGCGGCCACCCACGGGTTGTGCTCGGGTGCAGCAGCGAGCCCTCCGACGGAATCGAGCTGCATCCGGAGCGGATTCTGATCCCGATGAGTCGTGAAAATCTCGCCAACGGCTAACAGCAATCCATAGGACGGGTCGTCGGGCATTGGTGGGTCAGCGCCAAAGTCGATGTCCAAGAACGCAAATGTGGCCCGCCGGATGCAGTCGGCAGAGGCGATGATGACGCGGTTCAGATCATCATCGCCAGCCCTGGCGACGACGTCGACCGTTAGGTTGAACCAGGACCGCTGCCGCCGCCAATGACCGAGAATGCGCTGGACCCATTCTCCGATCTCTGGCGCACCGCGCTCGAACAGCTTCACCGCGTGCCGGTCGATCGACTCGATCGTGGCATCGGCATCGATGTTTAAAACCCATGGTTCACGTAGATGTGCGATCCGCTCGACTACCTCGCGACTGCCGGCACCGATCGCGGCCGCTCGGCTGGCGTCGTCGCCGCTAGCAATGGCCGACAGCAATTGTGTGTCCATGTGCCGATATAGCTCGGGAAAGACCTCGAACGGCCGGACAGCAGTGCGCTCCCATGCGTCACCGGAATCGTTCACGCCTGAACGCTGCCAAGAACGGGATTCGTGGCGTCCTGGCAGATCGACGAAACATGTTGCCAGTAGATCCAATCCGACATCGCCGCACGCTGCGCAGCCACATGCGGAGCGGTGTACGCCTTGTACAGCTCGACACTTTGCATGTGATCGGCGTATGCGATGAGCTTCGTCAGATGGTCAACCGGACCGTTGGTGCCAGTCGTACGTAGCAGCGGCTTGATCGTCTCTACCCAGAGCTTCATGGTCTGCTTGGCGTCGGGTGGGGCATCTTGCACCGGTCGAGGCGGCAGTGCCTCGTACAGCGTGACGTCAGCCCATTCCTCAAGTCGCGCAGCGGCTTCCGGTGCAATCACTTGCAGGCGAGACCGACCTTGCATCGTGCCGTCGGCGGGGATGTCGTCAGGTGCCAACTCCTCGGCATGCATGCTCGATTTGTATGGCTTCACTTCTTCAGGCGTGCCGATGATCGCGCGCAGCGTCTTACCGTGGAACTGCGCCCAGCCTTGTATCGCCAGGAATGGAAAATTCACCCAGCGGCCGCGTTCAGCCGGCGAGATCGCCTCGTCGGCGCTGACGAGGGTCACCTGTCCCGGAAGTTTCACTCCGTCCGGGATGTAGCCGATTCCGTATGAATTGGCCGCAAGTATCTGGCCCTCAGACGTGACGCCGACCGCCCACACAAACTGGTAGCTCGCTGCCGGTATAGACGGCGGCGCGTGCAATGCCGCGGAAATTCGTCGCGCGATCTCGATATCCGCGTCGGTGTTTCCAGCCGACTTGCGTTGTAGGAGACCGGCTTTGGCTGCGGCCGCCATGGCGTCGCGCTCCGCGCGCGCCGGGCTGACCGGGATTGGCGCGGCAGCGGCGGCAGCCTGCTGGTTGTTCGTGCCGGCCGCGGCGACACCTGGACCCGCGGGTCCGACGGGGCCGCCTTGCCCGGGTTGTGCGACTGGTGCAGCCGGAGACGGCGTCGGGGCAGGGCCCAACGGTGCTGCCGGTGCAGTCGGTGCTGCAGCCGCTGGGCCACCGACAGACCCGCCGCCTGCTGCCGATGCGGCACCGACGGGTGCGGCGCTTGCCGCCGAGGTGCCGCTGGCTGCACCAGTCGGTGTCGCCGGAGGTGGCGTAGTGGGCTGTTGCGTCGCCGGCTGGGCTGCGGCCAGCGGTTGTGAAGCGTTACCCGCTCCGCTCTGCAGACCCTGATTGAGCTGCTGCAACCCCTGCTGCAGTGGATTGTTCGGTTGACCGCCGGGCGGTTGCGCTCCGGTTGGTTGGCCGGTCGGGTTTCCAGACTGCTGGGTACCGGAGCCGCCTCCGGTTCCGAGGCCGCTGCCCGAATTGGGGCTTCCGCCACTGGTGGCCGCGGTCGACGTGCCGCCACCGCCCGTGGTTCTGGCCGCAGAAGGTGGCGACGGGACGGCGGCGCCTGGAACATTGCCGGGGATATTGGGGTCAGCCACAGCCTGTGCGGCTGGCGCATGTTGCTGGACTTGTTGCTGGGCCTGCACAGGGTCGACGGTCTTCGTGGGGCTGGATGGTGAGGGTGTGTCGTTGCCTGTCGGAGTGTTTGCCGGCGGAGGGGTTTGCTGCTGATGTTGTTCAGACTGTGTAGGGCCAGTCGATTTGTTGGGACCAGCGGGCGACGGAGACGGATTATTGCCTGTCGGTGCGTTAGGTGGCAGCGGAGTCTGCTGATGCTGTTCCGCTTGCGTTGGATCTGATCCCTTAGTAGGGGGTGGTGGCGTCGATGGACTGCCGGCTGGGGGCGGTGTTGCCGATGGACTGCCGGCTGGGGGCGGTGTGGCGGACATGGGCGCGGGTGGAAGCCCATTCGTCAATAGTTCTTGTTCGCTAGCGGGAGGCCGGTAATTCTGCGGGGACGCTACTGCGGCCGCAGCGTTCGAAACAACGGCCAAATTGGCGTTGTAGCACTGAATTTTTCGGTTGTGAACAAGCGTGTCGTAGTCGGGATCATCTGTCGATATTTTTGCAATATCGGACTTTGCATTGTTGACGTTAGTGATGATCGAATCTTTTGCTCCGGCAACTACATGGGACATATCGTTATTCCAATTAGCTGCCGTTGTCAGGTAATTCTGCATGTCAGTGAACTGGGTGAGTATGCGACTGCCTTTGCTGTCTGCGGCTCCAGCAGTGCCTCCAGACCAGAATCCCCCTCCACTGCGGAACGTGTCTCGATGGTGGCTTTCCCACGGGCGCGCCCCGTTATTGGTAAGGCGGCGCAATGCATCGAGACAATCCTGTGCGACTCGGTAGAACTGGCTCTCGCTTGAATCTGGCCAGGCTCCCGGGTCCAACATTTCGCTGGCGCCTTCCGGCTTTTGCCTGTCGCCCACTAATCAGACTCCCGCCGCTTCGCAGGCTGCACTTACAACACCCGGGGCGTGCCTGAAAACGTTGAAAAGATACAAGTCGTTCGTTGTGTAGGTCGGTATACCTTGGATAAATGCGCGGCCATACTGAGCTGCAAGGGCGCCTAGATCGCCGATGAACGGATTATCACTCTGTCCACCAAGCTTTTGCAGAGAGTCTGCTGTCTGCGTGAATATCGGCCTGATTGCATCATTCTCAGCTTTGTACTGCGGGGGCCAGCTGCTTGCAGGAATGCTCGAATCCTCTTTGCTCCACGCGAGGTATGCAGGATCTGAGCTCAATTGATCTATGGCATTCTTCCAATCTGCGCAAACCGGATCTGGCGCGGAGAGGAACCGTTCAGGCGGACCGTCGCCTTTGGTGTTCGCGACATGCTTAGGTGGCTCGATCGCTCCAACAAGAGGGCCACGGGCTGCGGCGGAACGGAACGCGATCGCCTGGCAGATGTCGTTGAGGACAGTGCCGATCGTTCCACCAACAGTGATAAGCAGGTTGTCAGCCGAGCTGTACGTCGGTATGTGGTCGGCATAAGTCCGGATGTACGCGATGTACTGCTGATACAGCTCACGCATTACTCGGTGGGGCGTTAGCTTCGCCAGTGGTGCCGTCTGGTCGGCCGCGTTACGCAAGGCTTCCCCAACGGCCTTGTACTGTGCGCTTAGGTCAGCCGACCAGGCTGTTACTGGTAGAGACGGATCGCGTTTGTCCCATCCGTTCTTTTCGATGTTCGCTAGCGTGTCATTTATCGGACCCCACGGTCCGCACGACGGGTCTTCGGTGATCACCGAGACCGGCCCGGTGTCGTTAGCGCTGGCGACGTCGGATTTCGAGCCCGATGACGGCGTGCCGCCGTTGTTGGAACCGTTGCCACCGGCACAGGACACGGCCACGACGGCAGTGACCGCAATGACAGCGATCAGGGCGATAGCACCCAGGACCCACTTCAGTGGCCCCTTCTTGGGTGCGGGCGCGGGACTCGGCCACTGCTGTTGCGGGTTCCATTGCCCCTGCGGACCCGGCCCCTGCTGTCCACCGGGGTACCCCTGCCAGTTTCCGGGCTGCTGCGGGGGCTGAGCGCCCCACGGGCCGGATGGCGGTGGCTGGGTCACAGTTGTTCCTCCACATTGGGTCGGGTCGGTGCCGCGTGGCGTGGTGCAGACGAAGCCGGGGGGACGGGGGCAGCGGTCGAACCGTGGATTGGCGTGGCGGCATGCTTGCCCTCGACCGGGGCCTTGGGCTGCGCCTTCTCGGACTGCGCCTGAGACTTCTCTTTGTCGTCTGCCGACTTCTTTTCGTCGTCTGCCTTCTTGTCTTCAGCAGCTTTCTTGTCGGCGTCCTCCGGCTTGTCCTTTTCGGACTCACCCTTCTTGCCGGCCATCTGGCCGATCTGCTGACCAACCTGCTGAGCCATCTGCATTGCAGTCTGGGGTATCGCCCCCGCCATTTGGGCCATCTGCATCGGCATTTGCAGCATTTGACCGCCTATCTGGCCAGTTTGGCTCAGCTGGCTCATCGGATCCCCCCCAGCGCCTGGCGCGCCCGATGCTGCCGCGGACGTTGCGCCGGCCTTGGCCGAATCGGGGGCGCCGCCAGGTGATCCCGCTCCGCCGCCACCGCCTGACACGGCACTGCCGCCACCGCCGGCCCCTTGGCCTGCCGGATCATCGAGCTTTTGCTTCAGCACGTCCGCCGCAGCTTGTTGATCAGTCGTCGCGTACGTCGACGCCGCATCCTTGACATTCGCTGCGTAGGCAGCGGTCTCGGTTTTCAGCTTGGGCAAGCCGGTCGTAATCGGATCTGCGAACTTTGGGGCATTGGTTGCCGCTGCAGCCGAGAGCGCATCCGCAGCAGGCGGGATATAAAAGGCTGGAGCAGCCGGCACGGCGTCCGACGCTGCTTGAAACGCTTGACCGGCAGCCGCAAGCTGGGCCGTATCAACCTTCAACGTAGGCGTCATTTGATGGCCGCCTCGCGGTGCGCCGCCCCTAGCGAACGGTGACTACTCGACACCGAATTCCCCTCCCTGCGTCGGTCAGCCGAACTTGCCCTTGAGCTTCCCCTCGGCAGATTCCATCGAATCATGACCGCCCTGAATGGCGCCTATCAGCTTGTTCAAGGACTCCAGCGCAGCGTCGGCCTTCTCGCCCCACGAGCGTTCGGCAGCTTGCCAACCCTCACGTGCCGTGCCGTGCCAGATGTCGCTGCTGACCATCTGAATCCGAGCGCGCTCCTCGACCAGAATGTCGTTCAGCCGCTTGTGCTCATCCTTGAGGTCGCCGATCGTCTGCTCGATCTTTGCAAAGTGCCATTCCTGCTCGGCCATCGAAGTCCCCCTACAGGTGCATTGCTTGGGTCAGGCCTGCGGCGGCGTTGGTGTCAGTCGAGTCGTAGGCCACAACCGCGGACTGCAGCTTTTCAGTAATCCCGTGTTGCTCTGTGCGGAGCGCAGCCATCGCCTTCTGGTAGCTGGTCAACGCCTCCGCGACGGCCTTACCGGTGTCGCCCTTCAGCGCTTCACCAAATGAGTCGATGGTGTGCCCGACCGTCTTCTCGTGTGACTCCAGGTGACCGATCGTCTCCTCGAGCTTCGCGACCTGATGCCGCAGCATCTGTGTATCGACCTTGACTACGTCCACCACGCCGGCCCCCCTTCGCACGACAACCCCGAACCGATTTTACGCCCGAGGGCATTTCAGTCGTCCCAACAAGGATAGTCCGCTGACGTAGGGGGCACTTGCACCAAATTGTCCCGCCGCTGGCAATTGTTGGCGGCTGGTGCCATGACGTTTTAGCTGGCGCGTCGCGGCGTCGATAGGATCTCTTGACCGCGGTCGATCGGCGTTGAGCCGAGTATGGTCTTGCAGCCGCGGCCTCGTCCAGCACACCGATGAACGATTTGTACCAGTGACCTCGACTCATACCGCCGCCCGATTATGGCCCGCCGACGACGTTCGGTTGGGCGAGCTGGTCGCCGGATTGGACGCTCTTGGGACTCAGCCCATTCCGTACGGAACGTTGCCTGCTCGTGCACGAAATGCATACGAACGTACCTACGTGACGTGGTCCGACATGATCGATGTGACAGTCGGCGATCTCTTAGGGCACCGGTCGACTGGTGTGCGAACCGTCGAGTCGATCGTACGGGCTGCTCGAAGAGCGGTGGCTCAGCGCGACGAGCCAGCCGACACATCTCAGGCAAGCGCTACAGACGGGGTCAACCGATTACTGGAGTGTCTCGACGGGCGCGACCGCAAAGTCTTGTTAGCGCGCGAATGGGCACCGGCGAAGGTCACGCAGGAATGCCTTTCGGCCGAACTGGGTGTGCATCCCACCTGGCTGTGGCGAAACGAGAGCCGGATTCGGTCGCGGTTCGCCGAACGGCTCGGTGAGCAAGCTCATTCGCAGGTACGGCAGTTCGCCGAGGATTTGGGCGGACGTTTAGGCGTCTACGTTCCGCGATCAAACGTCGAATCTGAGATTCGTCGGTTTGGCGTGGAGCCGACGACCGAGGCGGCTTGGCTGTTGCTCTACGTCGCCGGGCCATACCGGGAGCGTGCCGGCTGGTTCGAGAAGATTCCGGAAGATGGAGGCCAGCGAGTCGATGCCGCCGTGCGCGATCTCTATCGCACGGAGCCTATGCCGACTCTGAGGGTGTTGACCGACGTTCTGACGGCCGCGGGTATGCGGCGCGCAGTGGTGCCGGCCTATCTGGACGCGCACGGATTGCGGGAGATCGCCGGGGTCTACGTTCCGTCGAGCGCTGGACTGAGCGACAAGGTCGCTGCAGTGCTCAAAGCGAACGTTGAACCGATGACTGCCGACGAGATCAGTGCCGTTGTGGGTGAAAATACGTCCGCACGCGCGGTATTGAAGGCCTTGCATGGCAACGCTGCATTCGTTCGAACGAGTCGGACCAGATGGACTCTGGCCGACCGGGAGGTTTCTGCCTACGGCGGCATCGCGCAAGAGCTGAAAAACCGTGTCGCAGATGCCGGCGGGCGGGTGTCGGTACGGGCATTGCTTGACGACATGCTCGACGCATTCCCGGACATCAAGGAAAGCTCGATTCGTACCTATCTGGCGACGCTCGCGTTCGTGGTCGAAGGTGGCACGGTGCGTTGTCGCCGACCTGAAGACCCTTGGCCGGTCATACCTTCGTTGAATACGGTGCGCGGCGCGTCTCATCGATCCGACGGCTGCGTCCGCATCACCATCCCCGTTACAACACAGGTTCTGCGCGGTTCTGGACTCTTCGTCGAACCGCCTGTCGCACAGGCGATTGGCGTGGCGCCGGGGCTCAGCCGCGATTTCGAAACGGCCCACGGGCCCGTGCCTGTTGCTTGGGATCCTGCCGAGCCGGCTGCACCCAATATGGGTTCTGTCCGGCAACTCGCCCATGCGGTCGATGCTGAACTCGGCGATTTGTTGGTGCTGATCTTCGACCCGGTGGTAGGCACTCTTCGCGCGGACGGCGTCGAAGGCAAAATAACCGGCTAACGGCGCAGCAAGTCAGTTGGCGGTCACATCGCTACTCACCTTGTCGCGCAACAACTCCCGCAACTGGGCGATTTCGCCGCGTAGGTCCTCGATGTGCGCGGCGGTCACCGCGTCTTGTTTCTGATCGTCGATCGACACGGTCTGCACGATCCATGACGCGATGGTCGCCGTGATGGAACCGACCAGGCTGATGCCGCCGATCATCATGAGGCTCGCCATGACCCGGCCGGTGGTGGTGACGGGATACATGTCGCCGTAGCCGACGGTGGTGATCGTGGTCATCGCCCACCACACGGCCAGCCCGAAGCTCGTGATGTGCGCGTCCGGCGCACCCCGCTCGGCTTCGTACACCGCCAGCGCCCCGACATACACGAGCAGCACCGCGCCCGAGATGGTGTAGATGATCACCTTGCCCCGGATGGCGTTGCCGATGGCCTTCTGCAGGGCACCGACCAGCACGACCAGCCGGAGCAGGCGCAGCGGCCGCAACAGCGGCAGCAGCACGACGGCCAGGTCGACCAGATGCCGGAAGAACCACTTCTTGCGGTCGGGGGCCAGGTAGAGCCGGGCCGCGTAGTCGGCGGTGAATACCGCCCAGGCCAGCATGGTCACCAGGGTCAGGAGTCGTGCGACCAGGCCCTTCGGCTGGACGAGGACCTCGATGCTGTATGCAGCCAGGAACAGCGCGGCGACAGCGGCCAGCGGCCACTCCGCGCGATGTTCCCACCTGTCGAGGCGGTCTTGCGTATCCACGTCAGAAAGTGTGCGGCACCGGCCGCGTTTTCGGAACTCAGTTGACCTTGATCGAGAACCGCGCTGTCACTGGTCGGCCGGGGGAGGCGAGGCGGTAGCCACCGCGGCATAGCGCGTCGGTAGGCGCGGCCATGGGCTCGATGGCGACGAGCGCGTCGCCGGGCGGCGCGAACAGTTGCGCGGCGCGGTAGCCGGTTTCGAAGGTCACGGTGATCCGGTGGTCGCCGCCGCGGAGGATGAACTGCGCGCCGTCGGGCACCTCGTCGAAGCCGTCGTCGTAGGCGGTGTCACCGAGCGGCGCAGACCGTGCCGGCCACGCCTCGGCAGCGCCGGACGGCAACCCGCGATCATCGGTCGGGAGGTGCCGCATCGTCGGCGTCTCCAGTATCCAATCCTCCCGAGGCACACCGGGAATGGTCACGTACGGGTGATACCCGAAACACAGCGGCACCGCCGCGGAAGCCGATGGCCGAACGACGGTCTCGACCGTCAGGACGCGGCCCGCCAACGTGACGCGCTGCGTCAGCACATGCGGAAACGGGAACGACGCCAACAGGCCGGGCCGGTTGAAATCGACTGCGGCGGTGAGCGAGTTCGCCGACTGCTCGGTGATCAGCCAGCCCGGGTAGGCCGCGAGCGTGCCGTGCATGGGGGAGCCGTTCGGGTCGACGCGCACGCCACCGGAGCCGGGCGTCAAGGTGACCACTGCGCCGTCGGCGTCATAGGTGTTGCCGCCCAACCGGTTCGCCCAGGGATAGAGCAGCGGGATGCCCATGGTCTTGGCGTTGGTCAGATAGGCGTCCAGGCCGCGCCGCTGGCCGAGAAACTCCAGATCCCCATCGGCGAGCGAGGTGCCGATCATGCCGGCGCCAGGCACGAACGTGGCAGTCATCGCGGACTCGGGGTCGCGCAGTACGACGGTGTCGAGTTCGGCCATCGATTCCTCCAGGGTCAGTGGGCCAACGGGTCGTGCTGAATGCGTTCTGCGGGTGCGCCTTTGGCGATCAGCGCGGCTTTGGTGGCGGTCACCATCCCGGGTCCGCCGCACAGCAGGATCTGCCGGTCGCCCCAGCTGCCGTAGCTCGTCACGACGTCGGGGAGCAGCCCGGTCTGCCGGACGTGCAACCCGCGCGGCGGCGTCACGTCGGGATAGTCGGCGGCCCACGGCGGGTCGGTCGAGTACTCGGACACCGGGGTGACGGACAGCCACGGATTGGTGGCCGCGATCTCCCAGAGGATGCGGAGGTCGTACAGGTCGCAGGGGTAGCGCCCGCCGAAGAACAGGTGCACGCGCGGATTCTCGGCCTCGCGGCACAGATTCATCAACAGGGCGCGGAGCGGGGCCAGCCCGGTGCTACCGGCCACCATGAGCACATCACCGTCGGTGCGTGAAACATTCATGCCGCCATGGGGGTTGGACAGTCGCCAGCGATCACCGGCGGCGGTCTGGTTGACGATCGCGGTGCTCACCATGCCGCCGCTGACGGAACGGACGTGAAACTCGATGGCGCCGCTGGCATCTGAGGGCATCGACGGACTCAGATGCCGCCAGCGGCGCGGCCACTGGGGCACCTGCACCGCGACGTACTGACCCGCGTGATAGGCCAGCGCCTGGTCGAGTTGCAGTCGCACCACCGAGACATCCCGGGTGACGCGCAGATGCTGGACGACGGTGCCGTCGACGTAAGGCGGGGTCTGCTCGGAATCGGCGGCGCCGCGCATGACGCCGACGATCAGGTCGACGGCGTGCGTGGTGGCCTCGGCGACCCGCGCGTCCCAGTGGTCCCCGAGCTCAGCGCGCAGGGTGGTCAGCAGCGCGTCCTGCAGCGCCGCGTAATGTTGATGTCCCACACCGTATTTGCGGTGATCGCGGCCGAGCTGGGCGAGGAATGCCACGGGCTCCTCGGCGCGCTGCTCGATGAACTCGCCGAGCACCCAGAACAGCGCCTGGCTGAAGGCGGTGCGCTGGGCGGCCAGGTCCGGTGGGAAGAGGTCGCGCGCCGACAGGTCGCCGGCGAACCACCGGGTGTAGAAGCGGCCGACCACGTCGTCCCCACCGCGCGCGGGGTCGACCAGGGCCCGCACCGTCATCAGCGCTTCGCGGTCGTCAAGTCCCATCTGGCATCGGCGAGGTGGTGTCGAAGTGGTTCTGCCCCAACGTGTTGACGAAGGTGGGGCCCAGCAGGTCGAGTTCGCGTCGGTGCGCGTCGGCCCACGTGCCGTACGGCTGGTGGGCCAGATACTCGTTGCGGAACCGGTCGTCCTCGGACACCTCGGTGACGCAGAACGTCGGGATGGCCAGGTCGACCACCGGTCCGCCGCGCTCGACCTCGGCCAGCAGCAGTGGGGCGTTGCCGCCCGTGAAGCGGTCGATGATCCAGCCGTCCTCACCCAGCCACACCGAGTACCGCACCTTGGTCACGACGTGCTCAGCGCGACGCACGATTTCGCCGGCGACCAGCGGATCGAGTTCCCGTTCGGCCTCGTAGCGGGTGCCGCCGGCGGCCGGGCCCTTGGCGGTCATGGTGCCGATGGAGTCGCTGCCGATGGCGTCGATGAGGTCCAGCGCCGGATCGCTCAGATCCGCCGGCGCGGGGCCCTGGACACGCACGCGGACGGCATAGCCATCGGACGCGAACAGGTAGGCCTGCACGATGAGGGCAGGGCTCGGGTCGGACGCTGTGACAGCGGGCAGGTCGCGGACGAGGAACTTTCGTTCGAACTCGAAATCGCCGAAGCCGGACTCGGACATGACTAGACGGTAGTCCTACAGATGGCTCAGGCCTTTGTATGCCACGAGAAGTCCGATGACGATCAGGATTCCCGCCACCAGCACCGCATGCTGTCGGTGCAGCCAGGCGCCGAGGCGGGCCATGGCGGGATCGAGCCGCTCACCGGCGGCGACGTAGGTCAGCACCGGGATGGCGACCGAACTGCCTGCCACCACCGCGAAACACAGCACCGACGCCCAGGTGGCCGCGCGCGGTAGTTCGTCGGTACTGATCGCCAGACCGGCGGCGACGCACATGAACAACACCTTGGGGTTCACCACCGCGAGCACTGCGGCGGTCACGAAACCCCGGGCGGGGGTGACGCTGGTGAGCTTCCGCATCCACGCCGGCTCCTCGGCGTCGTGGTTGCGGTTGGCCCAGCGGTAGATGCCGAAGACGACCAGCAGGACGCCGATCACGATGCGCACCCACGACGCCGTGGTCGACGGATGGCCGGCCTCGGGCATCAGGCCGGACAGCTGGACGAACACTCCCGTGAGCACCGTGATGGCCAGCAGCCAGCCGGCGAGGAACGTCAGGCCGGTGAGGCGCGCGTGGGGGGATTGCAGCACCAGGACGGCGGGAATGATCGACAGTGGCGAAAGGGCGATCACCAGGGCGAGGGGGATCAACTCGGTCAGGACCGAAACCCAATCTGTCATGCGGTCATTGTTGCTTACGTTTCCGTCGATCTTGTCGGTTGGGCACGGCAGTATTTACGGGGTGAGCCAGATCATAGGTAGCCGGGAAATTTTCTAGACTTGAGCGGAACAGACTCAACCTTGACGACGTTGAATTCAGCGACAAGCATTTTTCTGTAGACGAAAGGGAGGTGTCGTGGACTCGTTCAACCCGACCACGAAGACTCAGGCGGCGCTGACCTCAGCGTTGCAGGCGGCGACTGCCGCCGGAAACCCGGAGATCCGTCCGGCGCACTTGTTGATGGCTCTGCTGACCCAGAATGACGGCATCGCCGCGCCTCTGCTGGAGGCCGTCGGTGTCGAGCCCGCTGCCATCCGGGCCGACGCCCAGCGGCTGATCGATCAGCTGCCGAGCGCCAGCGGCGCCAACTCGACGCCGCAACTGTCTCGTGAGTCGGTCGCGGCCCTGACTGCTGCCCAGCATCTGGCCACCGAGATGGACGACGAGTACGTCTCCACCGAGCACCTGCTGTACGGCCTGGCCAGTGGCGACTCCGACGTCGCCAAGATCCTGGTCAACCACGGCGCCGCGCCGCAGACGCTGCGTGAGGCGTTCGTGAAGGTCCGCGGCAGCGCGCGCGTCACCAGCCCCGATCCCGAGGGCAGCTACCAGGCGCTGGAGAAGTACTCCACCGACCTGACCGCCCGCGCCCGCGAAGGCAAGCTCGACCCGGTGATCGGCCGCGACAACGAGATTCGTCGCGTGGTCCAGGTGCTGAGCCGGCGTACCAAGAACAACCCGGTGCTGATCGGTGAGCCCGGCGTCGGCAAGACCGCGATCGTCGAGGGCCTCGCCCAGCGCATCGTCGCCGGTGACGTACCGGAGAGCCTGCGCGACAAGACCGTCGTCAGCCTGGACCTGGGGTCCATGGTCGCCGGCGCCAAGTACCGCGGTGAGTTCGAGGAGCGGCTCAAGGCCGTCCTCGACGACATCAAGAACTCGGCCGGCCAGGTCATCACCTTCATCGACGAGTTGCACACCATCGTGGGTGCCGGCGCCACCGGCGAATCCGCGATGGACGCCGGCAACATGATCAAGCCGATGCTGGCCCGTGGCGAGCTGCGGCTGGTCGGCGCGACCACGCTCGACGAGTACCGCAAGTACATCGAGAAGGACGCGGCCCTGGAGCGCCGGTTCCAGCAGGTGCTGGTCGGCGAACCGTCGGTCGACGACACCGTCGGCATCCTGCGCGGTCTCAAGGACCGCTACGAGGTGCACCACGGTGTGCGCATCACCGACTCCGCGTTGGTTGCGGCGGCCACGTTGTCGGACCGCTACATCACCAGCCGGTTCCTGCCGGACAAGGCCATCGACCTGGTCGACGAGGCCGCGTCCCGGCTGCGCATGGAGATCGACTCCCGGCCCGTCGAGATCGACGAGGTCGAGCGGCTGGTCCGTCGCCTCGAGATCGAGGAGATGGCGCTGTCCAAGGAAGAGGACGACGCCTCCAAGGAGCGGCTGGAGAAGCTGCGCTCGGAGCTGGCCGACCAGAAGGAGAAGCTGGCCGAGCTGACCACGCGGTGGCAGAACGAGAAGAATGCCATCGACATCGTGCGCGAGCTCAAGGAACAGCTGGAGGCGCTGCGCGGTGAGGCCGATCGGGCCGAGCGTGACGGCGACCTGGCCAAGGCCGCCGAGCTGCGGTACGGCCGGATTCCGTCGATCGAGAAGCAACTCGACGCCGCGTTGCCGGTTGCCGAAGCGCGCGAGAACGTCATGCTCAAGGAGGAGGTCAGCCCCGACGACATCGCGGACGTGGTGTCGGCGTGGACGGGCATCCCGGCCGGCCGAATGATGGAGGGCGAGACCGCCAAGCTGCTGCGCATGGAGGAGGAGCTCGGCAAGCGCGTCATCGGCCAGAAGCAGGCCGTCGAGGCGGTGTCCGACGCGGTCCGTCGTGCCCGTGCCGGTGTGGCCGACCCGAACCGTCCCACCGGATCGTTCATGTTCCTCGGGCCGACCGGTGTCGGTAAGACGGAGCTGGCAAAGGCGTTGGCGGACTTCCTGTTCGACGACGAACGCGCCATGGTCCGCATCGACATGAGCGAGTATGGCGAGAAGCACTCGGTGGCTCGCCTGGTCGGTGCCCCTCCGGGCTACGTCGGTTACGACGCCGGTGGTCAGCTGACCGAGGCCGTGCGGCGCCGCCCGTACACGGTCGTACTTTTCGATGAGGTCGAGAAGGCGCACCCGGACGTGTTCGACGTGCTGCTGCAGGTTCTCGACGAGGGCCGCCTGACCGACGGTCAGGGCCGCACCGTCGACTTCCGCAACACCATCCTGATCCTGACCTCGAACCTCGGCGCCGGCGGCACCGAGGAGCAGGTGATGGCGGCGGTGCGCGCGAAGTTCAAGCCGGAGTTCATCAACCGTCTGGACGACGTGCTGATGTTCCACGCGCTCGACCCCAGCGAGCTGGTGCGGATCGTCGACATCCAGCTGGCACAGCTGCAGAAGCGGCTGTCGCAGCGGCGCCTGCAGCTCGAGGTCTCGCTGGAGGCCAAGAAGTGGCTGGGCGACCGCGGGTTCGACCCGCTGTACGGTGCCCGTCCGCTGCGCCGGCTGGTGCAGCAGGCCATCGGCGACCAGCTGGCCAAGATGTTGTTGGCCGGCCAGGTGCACGACGGCGACGTCGTTCCGGTCCACGTCAGCGCGGACGGCGAGAGCCTGGTCCTCGGCTGAGCTAGTTCGCCGAGTGGATGCGGAAACCCCCTATTTCTCTGGAGATAGGGGGTTTTCGCTTGGGGCTGCCGCAATGAATGTGATCGGAAAGTCCCTGAGTTCAATCGGTACGACCGTTTGCAGTGGAGATTGAACTGAGGCACCTCCGACGTCCCAAAGATGTACCTGGCTTCAGCCACGATGACTGCCAGTGCCTCGTGATTGAAGCTATGTACTTCTCGCGTCAGATGTTGAACCGTCCCGCGAAACCGCGCAGCGGCACGTCGGCGCTCGTCAGCAGTCCGGGCGGCGCCTCGACCACCGAGGCGATGACGTTGAGCGCGGGCAGCCCCGTCACCGTCATGCCGATCGAGGCGAAGTTGTCCGGATTCGACAGGTCCACACCGGGCTTCGGGTAGATCATGTGCTTGTTGTAGACGCAGGGATCACCCTTGATCTGAGTGATGTAGCAGCCCTTGATATTCCAATGTGGCTCGGTGTGCGGCGTCATCTGCCACTCCAGGTGCGTCTCGATGCGCGGCACGCCGTCGACCATGCCCTGGTACTTGATGTAGTTGCCGCCCAGCGAGCCCTTGGGCAGCGTGTACCAGCCCAGGTCGACGTCCTTGGTGCAGGCGCCGAGTTCAGCACTGAACTTCACCTCGTCGAGCTCCAGCCCGAAGCAATCGGCCATCATCAGCACACTGTCGGCGAACACCCGGGTGTACTTCTCGAGCTTCGCCGGGATCGACGGATCATCAACGGGCAGGCCGTATCCCACCTCGATCCAGGTGTCCCTGCTGTGATGGCAGGACACGTCGACGGATTCGATGGTGGTGACGTTCTCGATCTCGGCGACGTCGGCCGAACACACCACGCCCAGGATCTGATTGACGCCGGGGTTCATCCCGGTGCCGTAGAACGTCGACCCGCCCTTGGCGCACGCCTCGGCCAGCAACTCGCTGACCGGTCGACCGGAGGGGTGCGGATGGTTGGTGTCGCGGTGCCAGCCGGTGATCCAGTCGGCTGTCGTGACGATATTGATCCCCGCTCCAAGGACTTTCACGTACAGGTCTTCGTCGGGGAAGACGCCGTGGAAGGTGAGGACATCGGGTTTCGCGGCGATGATGTCGTCGACCGAGCCCGTGGCGATGACGCCGACCGGCCCGATCCCGGCGATCTCGCCGGCGTCGCGTCCGACCTTTTCCGTTGTGTAGCAATGCAATCCGATCAATTCGAGATCGGGACGCTTGCTGATGCGCTTGATCATCTCGGTGCCGACGTTGCCGGTCGCCACCTGGAAGACGCGAATCTTGGACATCTGGTCAGCCCTTCGGGGTTTCGGGATAGAACTGCATGGCCCACTTGCGGATTGCCGTGAAGCCCTCGCACTCGGCGGTCGCCAGCGCCGGCGGATCGGAGTAGCGCTGGTGCGACCAGATGTGGATGTCCTGGGTGAACTGGCGGATCACCTCGTCGCCGAAGGCGGTGGCGCGCTCGGCGCTCCAGGGCGTCCGTCCGATATAGACCATGAACCGCACGTCCGAGGTGGACTCGTCGACGGGTGTGACGGCCGAGATGGTGCGGTTGTCGATCATGCCCCAGCTCTTGGTGACGGCGATGCCCAAACCGCCGTTGATCGCCTCGACGCCACTGCGCACGTCGTCGATCGACTGCTGATCGCTGCCCTCGAACGTGATGGTGAAGTCGACGTAGGAGATCGGCGCCGCGAAGTCATGCCGGGTGAACACCGGGACGATCGGGGTCTGGTGCACGAACTTGAAGTGTGCGAAGTCGACGCCGTTCTCCAGGACGTACTGCGGATGCAGTTCGAGGGTTTCGCGGAACAGCCGCTGCTGCGGGTAGTAGTCGGCGGCGCTGCTGCCGTCGTTGAATGACGCGAACACATCGGGCGCCTCGAAGTACGGCTCCCGGCCCTCGACGTCGTGCCAGATGTAGATGGCCTCGTTGCGCTCGGTGACGGGGTAGGTCCGGATCCGGCGGCCGCGGTTGGGCCGGTCCTGGTACGGGATGCAGACGTTGTGGCCGGCGGCGTTCCACTGCCAGCCGTGGAACGGGCACTGGATCGTCTCACCGACGACGTGGCCGCCGAAGCCGAGGTGCGCGCCGAGGTGCTCGCAGTAGGCATTCATGACGGTGACGGCGCCGGATTCTGCGCGCCAGGCGACCATCTCCTCGCCGAAGTACTTCATGGCGTGCACCGCGCCGACTTGGACCTCGTCCGACCAGGCGACCTGGAACCATCCCGTCGGCTTCATCGGCAACTGGGGTTTGGCCATGACCCGAATCGTAGGGGGTTCTGTGAAACTTTGAAAGAGGGTTCGTTGAAACTGCGCTAATCTCGGACGATGACCGCCGCGGCACGACGAACCAACAAGCGCGGTAACGCCACCCGGGAGAGCATGTTGGAGGCCGCGCGCAAGGCGCTGGCCACCGGCGACCCGGGCGCGGTATCGGCCAACCGGATCGCCAAGGAGATCGGCGCCACCTGGGGCGCGGTGAAGTACCAGTTCGGCGACATCGACGGCTTCTGGGCCGCAGTCCTGCGCCGCACCGCCGAGCGCCGCGCGGGCATGCTCAGTCATCACGACACCGGCGCCACGCTGCGGCAACGCGTCGCGACCATCATCGACCTGCTCTATGACGGCCTGACCATCGGCGACTCGCGGGCCATCGAGAATCTGCGCGCGGCGCTGCCGCGGGATCACGCCGAGCTCGAACGGCTCTACCCGAAGACCGCCGCGGAGCTTTCGTCATGGGGCCGGAGTTGGCTGCAGACCTGCCAGCAGGCCTTCGCTGACCTGGACGTCGACCCAGAACGGGTGCGCGAGGTGGCCGCATTCATCCCGGGCGCCATGCGCGGCATCGCTTCCGAGCGCCAGCTCGGCACCTACACCGACCTCGACGTGGCCCGCAGGGGGCTGACGAACGCGATCGTCGCCTACCTCAAATAGCATGTGACCAGCTTGTGACCAATTCGAGTTCGAGCATTTCGGGTACCAACCAGTAGGCTTGGCCCGATGGTCCCGCTCTGGTTCACACTTTCTGCACTCTGCTTCGTGGGTGCGGCGGTGCTGCTGTACGTCGACATCGACCGTCGACGTGGCCTCGGCAGGCGCCGCAAGTCATGGGCTAAGTCGCACGGGTTCGACTACGAACACGAGACTCCCGACCTGGTCAAGCGGTGGAGCCGCGGCATCATGTCGACCGTCGGTGAGAACGTCCACGCCCGCAATGTCGTGCTCGGGCAGATCCGCGGCGAGGCCGTGTTCATCTTCGACCTCGACGATGTGGCCACCGTCATCGCCCTGCACCGCAAGGTCGGCACCAACGTGGCCGTGGACGTCCGCCTCAAGGACATCCCGGAGCCGCGCGAAAACGACATCTGGCTGCTCGGCGCCATCGGTCCCCGCATGGTCTACTCCACGAACCTCGATGCCGCCCGTCGCGCCTGCGACCGCCGCATGGTGACGTTCTCGCACACCGCCCCGGATTGCGCCGAGGTCATGTGGAACGAGCAGAACTGGACGCTGGTGTCCATGCCGATCACCAGCACCCGCGCTCAGTGGGACGAGGGTCTGCGCACCGTCCGCCAGTTCAACGACCTGCTGCGGGTGCTGCCGCCGGTGCCGTCCGGCCAGAACAGCGTCGCCGGTCAGGCCGTCGCCCGCCGTAGCGGTTCGCCGAGCCGTCCGCTCAGCGCCGGCCCGATGCGGCAGAACGAACTGCCTGCCGGCCGCAGCAACCAGGCCCCCGGCCGCGCCGACATCGGCCGCTACACGCAATTCGCTCCGGCCCGGAACGGCCGCCCCGCGCCGAATTATCAGCGCTGATTCGCCTGCGGCTAACCTTGGCCGCATGTCTTTTCGCAGGTTGGCCTCGCGGCTGCTGATTGTGCTGCTGGCCGGTGTGCTGGTCGCATGTTCGGGCGACGGTGCCGCCAACTCCGTCATCTTCGGTGCGTCCAGCGTCAAGGTCGGTGAGTCGCAGACCCTGCTGGGCTGGAACGTCTCGGTGTCCAACCTGCGCTTCCAGGATGATCAGGTGCTGATCGACGTCGACCTGGCCGCGGCGAAAGCCGGCGGCGAACACGCCAAGCCCGAGACGCTGCGCTTCGGCCTGTACGGCGCACTGGCGCACCCCCTCGAATCGAACCTGATCGGCGGCTGCGCCGGCGTCCCCAGCCTCAAGATCAATCCGGCCGTGGTGCAGAACCCGGACAAGGTAACGGGCACAGTCTGTTTGGGGCCGATGCGCGACCAGACCCAGGTGCGTGGCGTCTACCTCTACTCGCCTGCCGACCGGATCAAGGACACCACCGTCGCCTACGGTGCGGCGTATCCCGTTGGCCTGACCCCGACCAACGAGGCCGACACCGGGCTCACCCTCAAGGCCACGAGCGTCGACGGGTTCCGCGCCGACGGCGGGCAGCTGATCCCCGCGGCGCTGGGCGATCCGGCGGCGTTCACCGGCAAGGGCTATATGCTGCTCGGCCTCGAGATCGGTGGTCTGGCAAGCAGGTACAAAGATGACTCGGCCAAGCGCGGCGGGCCGTTGATGATCGCGGTGGCGCCGACGCTGCCGCCGCCCGGGCTGTCGCACCTGTGTGACGTCTACGGTGCGACGCTGCTGGTGCTGCCGGATTCGAAGGTCGGGGCCATCAACACCCGCGCCTCGCTGTGCACGCAGGGCGACATCAACCAGGCGCTGCTGTACGCCACCGTCACCGTGGTGGGAACCCCTGCGGCGGTGTGGATTTCGCGTGAGTGATCACGTCGCCGACCACCCCGATCACACCGACGTGCCAGGGCCCACCGAGTGGGGCGCCGGGCCCGGCGTCGGCCCCTGGCCCGGTGAGCTGCCCGACGACCCGCGTTATGACCCGGAGTTGTTGCGCGAGGGCGACACTCGCAACGTCGTCGACGCCTACCGCTATTGGACACGTGAGGCGATCATCGCGGACATCGACCAGCGCCGGCACCCGCTGCACATCGCGATCGAGAACTTCGGCAACGACGCCAACATCGGTGCGGTGGTGCGGACCGCCAACGCGTTTGCGGTGGACACCGTGCACATCGTCGGCCGCCGGCGGTGGAATCGCCGGGGCGCCATGGTGACCGACCGCTACCAGCGGCTCCTGCACCATGCCACCACGGCGGAATTGCTGGCCTTCGCCGACGAGAAGGGCCTGACTCCGGTGGCCGTCGACAACGTGCCCGGCTCGGTGCGGCTGGAAGAGACGACGCTGCCGCGCGAATGCCTGTTGATCTTCGGGCAGGAGGGACCGGGCATCACCGACGACGCCAAGACGGGGTCGATGATGACGGTGTCCATCGCGCAATTCGGCTCGACGCGGAGCATCAATGCCGGCGTGGCCGCCGGCATCGTGATGCACACCTGGATCACGCAACATGCCGGACTGGATCGGGCCTGGTAGGGCAGGATAGAACGCATGGATCAGCGTCCGGTGGAGCGCAGCGACGGGGATGCAGTCTGGGCCAACCGTGCGGCCAGCGCCGAAACGGCTGTGTTCAACCGGCATATCCGGCGGCTCTGGGGGATACCCGGAACCCAGCTGGGCGTCGTGGCCTGGCCGTCGACGCGTGCCGACCGGCTTTTCAAGAGCTGGGACTACTGGTGGCAGGCGCACCTGCTGGACTGCATGGTCGACGCGCAGTTGCGCGACCCGCAGGAGTACCGCGTCGCCCGCATCAGTCGGCAGATCCGTGGACATCGACTGCGCAACAACGGATCCTGGACCAACAACTACTACGACGACATGGCCTGGCTGGCACTCGCGCTGGAGCGTTCCGGCCGGCTGGTCGGCGTGGGCCGGCCCAAGGCGCTCAAGACGTTTGCCGACCAGTTCCTCAATGCCTGGGTGCCCGAGGACGGCGGCGGCATCCCGTGGCGCAAGCAGGACCAGTTCTTCAACGCCCCGGCGAACGGCCCGGCCGGCATCTTCCTGGCCCGCCACGACCGCCTGCGGCGGGCGCAGCAGATGGCCGACTGGATCGACGGCACGCTGATCGACCCCGATACGCACCTGGTGTTCGACGGCATCAAGGGCGGCTCGATGGTGCGCGCCCAGTACACCTACTGCCAGGGCGTGGTGCTGGGCCTGGAAGTGGAGCTGGCGGTGCGCACCGGCGATCCGCGGCACGCCGAGCGGGTGCATCGCCTGGTGGCCGCCGTCAAGGACCACATGCTCGACGACGGCGTCATCAGGGGTGCCGGCGGCGGCGACGGTGGCCTGTTCGGCGCCATCCTGGCCCGGTACCTGACGCTGGTCGCCACCACCTTGCCCGGGGACACCGAGGACGACGACACCGCCAGGACGACGGCCCGCGAGTTGGTGCTGAAGTCCGCGCAGTCTGCGTGGGACTACCGGCAGTCCGTCAACGGCATCCCGCTGTTCGGCGCCTTCTGGGACCGCGCGGCCGAGCTGCCGAACACCGGCGAGACGGCGAAATCGGTTGACGGCGCGGTGAATTCATCCGATATCGCGGAACGCGACCTGTCGGTGCAGGTGGCCGGCTGGATGCTGATGGAAGCGGCGCACGCCCTGACCGCCGAGACAGAGACAGAGGCAGCGGCCGAGGGGCCCTGACCTACTGTCCCTTCGGCGTCAGCTCGCGGCAGTACGCGTAGATGGCCAGCCCGCCGAACTTGACGGCGTCGTCGTTGGACAGGTTGCCGGCGTTCTTCTTCAGGTAGCTCAGCGCCGAGTTGACGCCCCCGCTGCGCATCGCGCTACAGGTGCCGTGCGCGAGCTTGATGGCGGTGCTGTTCGGCATCAGGATGCCCTTGTCGTGCACCGCTTGCAGGAACATGGGGTCGACGTCGTCGGCGTGGGCGGGAACGGCCATCACGATGGCGACTGCCGACGAGGCCGCCGCGAGCAGAGCTGCGGTGCGAGTGCGTTTCATCCGGATCTCCCATGCAAGATCGATTTGCTGACAGGCTACGCGAGGCCCGCCGATCCGGGGCGGAGTCGCTTGCCGACGAACCCAGGAATTTCTTCAGCAACGTCAGCGTCATATACTTAGATCGCATATTGCATTTTGATTTTTTGCTCATTTCGGAGGATGGCTATGGCCACGATGAAGAAGATTGCGTCGACTACAGCACTTGCAGCAAGCCTGGGAGCTGCTTTTTTGGGTTTCGGTGCGGGTATTTCCGCAGCTGCGCCGGTGACTGACCCGGCCATCATCCCGATGGACCGCGGCCACGGCCACGGCCACGACGACTGGGACGACCACGGCCGCGGTTGGGGTGGCCCGGGTTGGCGCGGTGGCGGCTGGGATGGCCCTGAGGTCTACGTCAACCTGCCTTGCGTGACCGGCCCCGCCGGGATCGTCACCGTCTGCCCGTAGCTCGTCGCCGCGGACGATTGATCTCCTCCGCTCCGGGGAACCCTGGCGTTGTACCGCCAGACATCCCGGACGTGAAGGAGGAGAAACGTTGGTACGTAAGAGTGTCGTGATCGGTGTGGTCGCCCTGGGGCTGGCCGGTTGTTCCACGCAGAACTCCCAATCGGGGGCCGGCTCGCCAAATGTGGGCATGCGCGCGCCGCAGGTCATCGTCGACGGACAACAACGTGCCGTGAGCGGCGGAGTGACCTGCCACCAGGCGGGTGACAACGTCACGATCGGGATCGGCGACGTGTCCAGCGGCGTGGGTGCCGTGGTGACGACGAGCGATCCGCCACAGGTTCGTACCGTCGGGCTCGGCACCGTCGACGGTGTCGCGCTGGGATTCACGAGCTCCGAGCCCGGCGAGGCCGACAATGCCGTAGCCGCCGTGCGGGGCAAGTCGTACGCGATCAAGGGCACCGCCAGCGGCAGCGACCTGAGCAATCCGCGATCGCCGCAGCAGGTGAACAAGAGCTTCGAGATGGACGTCGCCTGCCCGTAAGGTGCGCGCTGCGGCGTGACCTGCCAGGATGATTGGTCGTGACCACGCCCGCAGAGGATTCACCGCCCCGAGTGCCATTGGGCACCGTCCTGCGGGAGTGGGGCATCATCGGCTGTATCGGTTTCGGTGGCCCGCCCACGCACATCAGGTTGTTACGCAGCCTGTGCGTGGAGCGGCGCCGCTGGATCGGTGCCACCGAGTTCGAAGACGCGATCGCCACCTGCAACCTGTTGCCGGGGCCGGCGTCGACGCAGCTGTCGATCTACTGCGCCTGGCGCGTCCGCGGCAGGCTGGGTGCGCTGGTCGGCGGCGCCGCCTTCATCATTCCCGGGCTCATCGTCATCCTCGGGCTGGCGGCGTTGTTCCTGGCCGGTTCGCCGCCGCGGTGGGTGCTGGCGGCAGGTGCCGGCGCGGGCGCGGCAGTGGCTGCCGTGGCCGTGCACGCGGGCGCCGCATTGATCCCCGCCAGTTGGCAGCGGCGCACCAGTTCGGTCTGGTGGCCGGTGTACCTCGCGGCCGGTGCGATCGCCGCCGCGTTGCTGGGACCGTGGCTGGTTGTGGTGCTGTTGGCCTGTGGCGCAATCGAATTGGCGCGGACGACGACGCTGCCCCGGTCCGGTGCACGCAGCATGCCGGTCATGGCGTTCCAGTCCCTGACGCTGGGCACGTTGGGTTCGCTGTGCTGGGTGGCGCTGAAGGTCGGTGCGCTGTCGTATGGCGGCGGCTTCGTCATCATTCCGCTCATGCAGGCCGACGCCGTCGACCACTACCACTGGATGACCGGGGCGCAGTTCCTCAATGCCGTTGCGCTGGGCCAGATCACGCCGGGACCGGTGGTGCAGACCGTCGCTGTCGTCGGCTATGCCGCCGCCGGATTGCTCGGCGGGGTGCTGGCCTCGGTGGTGGCGTTCAGCCCGTCGTTCCTGTTCATCCTGTTGGGCGCCAAGCACTTCGACAGGATTCGCAGCAACAGCTATGTGCGCGCCTTCCTGGACGGCGCGGGTCCGGCCGCCATCGGCGCGATTCTGGGTTCGGCCGTGCCGCTGGCCATGTCGATCAGCCAGACCTGGCAGTACGTCGTCCTGGCGGTGGCGGTGGTTGCGGTGTTCAGCCGGGTAAACGTCGTGATCACGTTGCTGCTGGCCGCCGTGGCGGGCGTCCTCGCCACCTCTCTGGGCCTGCCGCTGCCGAGCTGATCGGCGGTCAGCAGCAATTCGGGTCGAGCACCCGGCATAGCGCGGCGAGCGCGTCGCGTCGCGGGGTGTGGTGCACGTTCATCCCCTGACGTTCGGAGATGACGAACCCGGCGGCCCGCAGTTGGCCGAGGTGGTGACTGACCGTCGATTCGGCCAGGCCCACCACGGCCGCAAGGGAGCCGGTGGTGCAGGGCTCGCCACAGGTGAACAGCAGCGACATCAGTTTCACGCGCGCGGGGTCGGCGAGTGCCTTGAGCCGCATGGCGAGGTCGAGTGCGGCGGCGTCGTCGGTCGGGCTCGCGGCCACCGGGGCGCAACACAACGGTTCCGACATGTCGATCACGGGCAGTGCCTTGGGCATGCCACCGATGCTACCTCAGCTTGTTGACATATATCGAAAAGGTGCGGTAGAACTGTGCTACGGATTTCGATATACGTCACATACCTCAGGAGGTCTGCCATGTCTCGTGTCCAGCTCGCTCTGAACGTCGACAACCTCGACGAGTCGATCGCCTTCTACCGCAACCTCTTTGGCGCCGAGCCGGCCAAGGTGAAGCCCGGCTACGCGAACTTCGCGATCGCGAATCCGCCGCTCAAACTGGTGCTGCTCGAGAACCCGGGACACGGCGGGTCGATCAACCATCTGGGTGTGGAGGTCGAATCAAGCGACGCCGTGCACACCGAGATCGCCCGCCTGGCCGAGGCAGGAATGTTCACCGAAGAGGAGATCGGCACCACCTGCTGCTTCGCCACGCAGGACAAGGTGTGGGCGACCGCCCCCGGCGGGGAACGCTGGGAGGTCTACACCGTGCTGGCCGACAGTGAAACCTTCGGCGCTGCGCCGAGCGGATCGGATGATGCGGTGTGCTGCGGGGCGCAGGCATGACGCAGAGCGCTGACGCCGCTCAGGCGACAGCTCGACTCTCGACGCTCGACCGGTATCTGCCGGTCTGGATCGGGTTGGCGATGGCGGCCGGGCTCTTGCTCGGCCGCTGGGTCCCCGGACTGGACGTCGTGCTGGAAAAGGTTCAGGTGGATGGCATTTCGTTGCCGATCGCGCTGGGCCTGCTGGTCATGATGTACCCGGTGCTGGCCAAGGTCCGGTACGACCGACTCGAGACCGTCACGTCCGACCGTAAGCTGCTGCTGTCCTCACTGGTGCTGAACTGGGTGCTCGGGCCGGCGCTGATGTTCGCGCTGGCCTGGCTGTTCCTCGCGGACCTGCCCGAGTATCGGACCGGGCTCATCGTCGTCGGCCTGGCTCGCTGCATCGCCATGGTGATCATCTGGAACGACCTCGCCTGTGGTGACCGGGAAGCCGCCGCCGTGCTGGTGGCGCTGAATTCGGTGTTCCAGGTACTGATGTTCGCGGTGCTCGGCTGGTTCTACCTGTCGGTCCTCCCGGGCTGGCTGCACCTGCCGCAGGCCGCGATCGCGACGTCGCCGCTCCAGATCGCGAAGTCGGTCCTGATCTTCCTCGGCATCCCGTTGGCTGCCGGCTACCTGTCACGTCGTCTCGGGGAAAAAGCCAAGGGGCGCACCTGGTACGAGTCGACGTTCCTGCCCCGGGTCGGTCCGTGGGCACTGTACGGCCTGCTGTTCACCATCGTGATTCTCTTTGCGCTGCAAGGGCATCAGATCACCACGCGGCCGTGGGACGTCGCTCGCATCGCGCTGCCGCTGCTGGCGTACTTCGCCATCATGTGGGGCGGCGGCTACGTCCTGGGCGCTGTCCTGGGTCTCGGCTACGAACGCACCACAACGCTGGCATTCACCGCGGCAGGCAACAACTTCGAATTGGCCATCGCCGTGGCCATCGCGACGTGGGGTGCGACCTCCGGGCAGGCCCTGGCCGGCGTCGTCGGACCGCTCATCGAGGTGCCGGTTCTCGTCGCGCTGGTTTATCTGTCGCTGGCACTGCGACCGCGGTTGAGGAGCGTCCACGCATGACACCCAAGCCCAGCGTCCTGTTCGTCTGCGTGCACAACGCCGGCCGGTCGCAGATGGCCGCTGCCCTGTTGACGCACCTGTCCGCAGGACGCATCGAAGTACGTTCCGCGGGAACAGCACCCGCTGATGCGATCAACCCCGTCGCCGTCGCGGCCATGGCCGAACTCGGCATCGACATCACCGCCGAAGCCCCGAAGGTGCTCACCGCCGATACCGTGCAAAGCAGTGACGTGGTGATCACCATGGGGTGCGGCGACACCTGCCCGTACTTCCCGGGGGTGTCCTACCGCGACTGGAAACTCGACGACCCGGCGGGTCAGCCGCTCGAGGCCGTGCGGCCCATCCGCGATGCCATCGCAGGCCGGGTCCGGGACCTGGTCGAAGAACTGCTGCCGAACTAGGCCAAACTGCCCAGATACGCCTGCGATTCGATCAGCCCTTCGTCGCTGGGTGCCTGGCCTTCGCCGAACACGCGCTGCTGTTGCTTGGCACGCAGATCATGGTGGGCGTCAGCGGGTTTGGCGTAGCCATAACGGCCGCGCGCCTGTTCCGGGGTGAGCACCTCGTCGGATGCCGGCGCGATGCCGAGGATGTACGGCGCGGCCACCGGGGCCACTGACGGCGCAATAAGTTGTGCCACAGCGAGTTTCAGTCGGGGGCTCCGATCGACGATGCCATAGGCCACCTTGAGTACCGGGCGCACGGCGATGTCCACGGCACGAGGCTGGTCGAAACCGCTGAGCTTGCGCATCCAGCGGGGCATAGTGGCGATGGTGCCCGCGCGCAGGACGAGGTTGATGAGCTCGACTACCGGCTTCAATGGCAACGGCGCCGGCGGCAGGACGACCTTGGCGTTGAGCAGGTGGTCCATCATGGCGCGGGCGGCTTCGCTGACCGCCAGGTGCGGGCGCATCTCGTCGAAGTACGCGCGGACGCCCGCGCTGGTGCGCGGCACGTCGGCCGGGTCGCAGGTCTGGAACTCCGCCGCGATGGCGCACTCTTCCCAGTACTGGTTCTCTTCCTCCGGCGTGAGCTTGCCGCCGCCGTACATCTCGTAGGCGGTCAGCACCGAATGCCACCCGGTCAGCAGGATCCACAGCTGCGAGTGCGGGTTGTTCGCGTCGTACTTGTTGCCGCTGACGGGCTCGGTACCGATGGCCTTGGAGTGGACCTTGACCAGCACGTCGGCGGCTTTGATGACCGACTCGCTGTCGCCGAACGCGACGGTCGCGAAATAGCGCACGGTGCGGTCGTAGCGGGTGCGGGGCCGGTCGTAGTTGGCCTGCGTGGCATCGACCGCGGCGATCAGGGACGGGTCGAGCTCCTCCACCACAACGGCGCGCTGCAGGCCGGTCACCGGGGTGGTGGTGTGTCCCCACACCTTCCAGGTGACGGTGCCCGGGCCGAAGAAGCCGTAATCGGCGAGGGGTTGCACTGGCTGGGACACGACTTACTCCTTGTTGGTCAGGCCGCGGCGAACGCGCGGCACATGAGTCGTCCGTAGAACTCACCGAGACTGTCTGCGTCCCAGTCGTTTTCGGGGTCGAGCAGGGACCGGACCGCGGCCTCGCTGGAGGACACGAACAGTTCGGTCAGTATCGGCATCTTGCGATTGAGGTCGGTGGTCTGCCACCACGTCGTCAACGCCGGTGCGATCCAGCGCGAAGAACTTCTCGCGAGCGCGCGGCGGGTCTCGGCGACCATGTCGGCGACCGCCGGGTCGGCGTGCGCCAGGTAGACGAAACGCCAGGTGTCCGGTTGGTCCTCGACGGCATGTAGCAGCGCGCGGTACCCGTCGATGAATGCGGCTTCCGGGTCGTCGCCGCGGCCGGTGTGCAGGGCGGCCAGCAGGGTCTCGCGCAGCGACTCGCCCTCGCGATCCAGCAGCGCGGCCAGGAGTTCCACCCGGTCCTTGAAGCACGAGTAGATGACCGGACGGGTGACGCCGAGGTGGGTGGCCACGGCGCCGATGGTCACCGCAGCCGTGCCGGATTCCGCGGCGATCTGCAGTGCGGCATCGAGGATCTGCGGACGGCGGCGCTCCGGGCCCAGATGGGCGGCCCGCTCCCGGGGCTTCGTTGCGGCGTCGGTGGCCATGAACTGAATGTAGCAGGATTATTCTTGTTTGAATAATTTTTCTTCATACTTGTAGGATCGCTGGTCATGACCATGCTCAACCCGCACAAGCCGGACTTCGCCGACTTCGACGAGCGGACCCGGCAGATCTTCAGCGCCACCATCGAGTTCTTCGAGAGCCACGGCAAGGCCTGGCTGACGCAGCAGGACCGCGACCGCGTCTGGTTCGCGGAGTTCATCGAATTCCTCAAGAAGGAACGGGTGTTCGCGACCTTCCTGACGCCGGCATCGGAGGCAGGCGGTGACCCCGACAAGCGCTGGGACACCGCGCGCAACGCGATGTTCAGCGAGATCCTGGGCTTCTACGGCATGCAGTACTGGTACGTCTGGCAGGTCACGATCCTGGGCCTCGGCCCCATCTGGCAGTCGTCCAACACCGCGGCCCGTCGGCGCGCCGCCGAGCTTCTCGAGGCCGGTGAGATCTTCGCGTTCGGCCTCTCCGAGAAGGAGCACGGCGCCGACGTGTACTCCACGGACATGGTGCTGACTCCGGTCGGCGACGACTACCGGGCGAACGGTGGCAAGTACTACATCGGAAACGGCAACCTGGCGCGGATGGTGTCGGTGTTCGGCCGCCGTGCCGACAAGCCGATCCTGGACAGTTCGACAGCGCTGGACGGCGGCAAGCCCGACGAGGATTTCGAGGGGTATCTCTTCTTCGCGGCCGACAGCCAGCACGACGACTACAAGCTGCGCAAGAACGTCGTCAACGGCCAGATGTACGTGGCCGCTTTCGATCTGGAGGACTACGCGGTCTCCGCCGACGACATCCTGCATGCCGGCAAGGATGCGTTTCACGCCGCGATCAACACCGTCAACATCGGTAAGTTCAACCTGGGATTCGGCGCGATCGGCACGTGCGAACACGCGATGTACGAGGCGATCACGCACGCCGAGAACCGAATCCTGTTCGGGCAGCACGTCACCGAATTCCCGCAGATCCGCCGCATGCTCGCCGAGGCATATGTCCGGTTGGCCGGGATGAAGCTCTACAGCGAGCGGGCCATCGACTACATGCGGTCGGCGTCCGCGTCCGATCGTCGCTATCTGCTGTTCAACGCCATCGAGAAGATGACCGTCACCCGCGAGGGCGAGAAGATCGTCACGCTGTTGTCGGACACCATCGCCGCGCGCGGTTTCGAGAACGACATGTTCTTCCCGATGGCGCTGCTCGGGTCGGTCGGTCTGCCCCGCCTCGAGGGCACCGTCCACGTCAACATGGCCCTCTCGCTGAAGTTCATGCAGAACTTCATGTTTCGCCCGGCCGATGCGGGCCTGCTGGCGCTGCAGCAGCTTCCCGTCGAGTACTCGCCGAACGCGGCGACGCGGGCCGTGGCCAACAGTCTGCGGGCGGCGGGTTCGGCCGTGGTGCCGCAGATCGCGCGGATTCCCAGGGCCCCGAAGGCATTACGCACCGACGAGCTGCCGCACGTGGGCCGGTGCCGAGACTTCGTCGACGATGACTTCCTGTTCGCGCAAGGTCCCAGCCGCGGTCTGGGCCGGGTCGCGTTCGCGGACTGGCGCGGCATCCTTCAGGGGTTCGCGCATCTGCCGAACGTTGCGGTCTTCCTCAAGCAGGCCAATGGTTTCCAGACTCTGCTCGCGGCGGCCACGCCGACCGCCGCACAGCAGGACGACGTCGACTTCCTGTTCGCGATCGGTGAGCTGTTCACCCTGTTGCCCTACGCGCAGCTGATCCTCGAGCAGGCTGCCATCGAGGGCACCGACGACGACGTGCTGGACCAACTGTTCGAAGTTCTGGTCACCGACTTCTCCCGGCACGCCACCACGCTGCACTGCAAGACGACCGCCACCGCGGCGCAGAAGAAACTCGCGCTGGATCTGATCGCGGAACCGGTCGGCGACCCGGACCGCCTGGAGCGCATGGTCCGCACGGTGCGGGACCTGGCTGGTCGTTACGAGATGGCGCCCTAGTCGGACACGAACTGAGTTACGTAGGCACTCAACGGAACCAGCGAGATCCGGTCCAGTAGCTCTTGCGCCGCGGCGCGGTCCTGGGCCGTGCTCGTGCACTCGACACGGCCCAGCAGCCAGATGATCGGCGCGAGTGAACGGTGTTCGGTGACATTGGTGGGCAGTTCGCCATTCCAGCTCGGGCCCGTGATGGCATACGTCTGCGGCGTGGTCCAGGCGACGTGCTCGTCGGCGTCGTCGAAGACATCGGCGCGGCCGGAGAGCACCTGGAACAGATAGCCGCGGTCGGCGGAGTCCGGCAGGGTCAGTACCCAGGGCTCGGTGTTCACGTCAAGGAAGCGGTCGACGTACATGGCGTCGGTTGGGCTCGTGCGCATGAGCTGCTGAAGCGGGCAGCGCCTGGAGGCGGTCTCGCTCTCGGCGTGGTAGGCACGGCGTCCTGCCGGTCCGGCCAGGATCACCAGTGCGGCGACGGCGATGGACAACGTGCCGCACCACGGCAGGATGTCGGCTGCTGACATGACGGCCGTAGCTCCAATCCGGTTGGGGCCCAAGGTTTGTCGCGGGCCGGGTGCGGGGGTTCAGCAGGGCGCGCCGGGCGGCGTGTAGTACGGCACGCCCTCGTCTGTGTAGCAGGGAACTTCACCGGCGACATACGGGACGTGGGCCGCGGCGATGGCGGTGCCCACCGCGACGTCGCCCGCGATGTTGGTGCAGCCGCCGGCGGAGAAGTGGCGGCCACCGGCGCTGGCGCAGACGTCGGCGCCGGCGGTGGGGGCCACCACCAGTGGTGCCACGGCCAGTGCGGCGCCCATCACTGGGACGGACACCAGTGCGGTGATGCGTGGGGTCATGGTGCTCCTCGGGTTGCTGGAGACGAAACGGTCGCGCTTTGCTGAATTTGCGACGTGTGGGCGATGCAGTCGTCGACGGGCCGGCGCGACGCTGCGCCGGCCCATCATGAAGTTCGACTGTGCTGCACAGTACCGGTCCGTGTCTTGACATTTCGCGACAAATTTTTGACAGTTGGAGACATGTCGGTGATCCGGGGCTCGGCGCTCACCAGCTTCCATGAGTTGGTTGCTGAACTCGGCGGTGACAGTGACGCGTTCCTGGCGGCGGCGAACATCGCGAGCGGGGACGTCGGCCGTCACGATCGGTTCATCTCCCTGCCCAGCGGTGCGCAGGCGCTCGAGTTCGCGGCTGTGGCACTGCGCACTCCCGACTTCGGGCGTCGACTTGCGTTGCGCCAGAACATCGACATCCTCGGCCCGGTCGGTCTGGCGGCGCGCAACGCCGAAACGGTCGCCGATGCCTTCGTCATCTTCGACAAGTTCATGGCCGCGTACAGCCCGGCGATCGGTGCCCGCATCACTGTCCCCGTCGGTACGGACCTGCGCCGCTTCGAGTTCGAGTACCTCCTGGACCCGGCGCCGCCGCAGGCACAGGCCATCGAGCTCTCGCTCGGTGTCACGCTGCAGGTGTTGCGACTGTTCCTCGGCCCGGACTACCGCCCGATATCGGTGCACCTGCCGCACTCGGCACGTACCCCGGCCGACGAGTACCAGTCCTACTTCGGCTGCGCACCATCGTTCGGTGAACCGGTCGCCGGGTTCACGCTGCGCGCCGCCGACCTGGAGCGACCGTTGCGCACCGACCGGATTGCGCATCAGACGGCCATGGCCTACCTCATCAGTACCATCGGTGAATCCGAGCCTGCCACAACCCAATTGGTCCGCACCTTGGTTCGTCAGTTGCTACCCGGTGGCGCCGTGGGGCTGCAGGACATTGCCCGCCACGTCGGGCTGCATCCGAAGACGCTGCAGCGGCGGCTGTCGGCCGAGGGCGCGACGTTCGGCGACCTGGTCGACCAGACCCGCCGGGACACCGCACAGCGGCTACTGCTCGATACCGAGCTGACCCTCGACCAGCTCTGCCGCAATCTCGGCTATGCCGAGCAGAGCGTGCTCACCCGGTCGTGCAAACGGTGGTTCGGCACCACCCCCACGGCCTACCGGAACGGTCGGCGCTGACAACTCAGTCGAGCAACGTCCAGAGGCAGTAGCCGGAGAACTCGACCGAGGACGCCGTGGGCGCGACGTCGAAATGCAGTGTCTGGTCGGGTGCACCATCGATGGCCGCCGGCGCGCTGACGACACCGGCACTGATCACCGCGCGCTGCTCGACGTGGCAGCGGTTCCCGGGGCTGAGTGGCGTGCCACTCCATTTGCCGGACAACAGGTTTGGATTACGCATGCCCTGGCCGCGCAGCGCGATGACGGGGCCCGTGCTCCACCAGCGGTCGCTGGGTTCCGCGGGTAGGGCGACGGCCTGCCAACGCCCTTGGTGGCACTGCAGCGGGGTGTTGGCCCCGGCTGTGGGCGCCGGTGTCGTCGGCATGGTGGTGGCTTCGTCGGCTGTCGGCGGACATGGTTGATCCTGTTGGGGTGCAACGGGATCGGCCGCGCACAGCGGCGCCATCGCGGTCGCCAGGGCGACTGCGGCCATCATGACGGTCGTGCGGATCATGGCTACAACTTCGTGAGGTCGGTCTTCATCAGCATGACGTTGTACTCACTCCACAATGACAGGTTCCAGTACAGATCGGTACCGGTGCCCAGGGTTGACGGCGACCAGGGCTGCATCATGGGGGCGTAGATGCCGCCGTTCTGCTGCGGCATCAGCACGGTGGCGGCGGACCACGTGCCTTCGGGCCTGTCGGCGGTGCGCAGCACGATGTTGTTGAACTGGTCGCCGTAGAGCGTCACGTACTTGCCCAAAGTCGGGTTGTACTGCACCGACATCTCGCTGACCTGGTTGCCGGGCTTGCCGATACCGCACGCCCCGGTGTCCCTGCCGAACACCACGCCGGCCTTCGACGGATCCTTGTACCAGCCCTGTTTGATCGCGCCGATGCCGAACCAGCCACCCGCACTGCCCTTGTTGTAGTACTCGTATTTGGACGCGTCGAGGATGTCGGCCTCGGCTACCCGCGAGATGTACGCGGCGCCGCCACGCCCATTCGGGGTGCCGTACGAGTAGACGTAGCCATCGCCGGGGCGAACCAGGGCCGCCTGCTGGAAATTGGCGTTGCCGCCCCAGTTCTGGCGGACGCTCTGCGGTGCGATGGTCCAGTTCTCGCCGTTGTCGGTCGAGTACGCCATCGCCGAATAGTTCGTCGTCCACTGGCCGGGGGCGCCCCACTGCTTGACCGACATGAAACTCAGGTACTGGGTGGCGCCGAACTGGGTACCGGGTGTCGGCACCGAGATGCCCGACGTCGGGATCAGCGTCACTCCGGACGGCAGGCCCGCGGGGAGCTTGGCGGGCAGGATGATCTGGCGTGCCGTCGTCGGCGACGACAGCGGGGTACCGCCGAACATGTTGCCGTTGAACCACTGGCCGGCCGGGATCGAAATGCCGTCGGCGAGATTGGCATCCGACGAGCGGAACAGGATGTTGTTCAGCCAGTTGCCGGTCATGTTGGGGCCGCTGAAGGTGTCGCCGAATGCCATCAGCACCTGGTGCTCGTTGATCGGGGTGCTGGGATCGTCGGCGATTCCGTTGTCCCACGCGGTGCCGACATCGGTGCCCCACACGCCGAACCGCGAGTAGGTGTCGTTGGGGGCGAAGTTGCCTGTCACCCAGTCGACGAAACTCGTTGATGGACTGAGCTGTAGACCCGGCGTGGGCCAGGCCGGCCGGGGGTTCATGATCGTGGTGAGCGCGGCCATGGGGTTGCTCAGCACCTGGCCGGTGGTGGTGAGTGCGCTGACGACGTTCTGCGGCTTGATGGCCGTCAGAAGGTTGTCGATCTCCTTGCGGGCAAAGGCCAGGACCGTCCACGCCAGCGTGGGCTGGGCGGGACTCCCCATCGGGTTGAACGCCCAATTCAGCGCGCCGGACACGGCTTTCATCACAGCCGCCACCGGGTTCAGCGCCTTGGCGGTGGGTGCAGTGACGTTCGGGGTGAGCAGGTTCGTCGTCGCGGCAACGGGTGTCGGCGACGCCGTCACGGCGCTGGCGGTGACCTTCATGACCGTCGGTGCGACGGCGGCGACGCTGACCGGCTTGGGCGCCGTCGCGGTCTGCCGGCCGGCGACCGGCTTGACTGCGGCGGTCGGGTCCGGGGTCACCCGTGGGCGTTTCGGGGTTTTCGGGCCCGCGGCGGCCGGTGCGGCGTCGTTGGCGTTGTTGTTCTTCGGCTGGTTCGCGCGATCACGGCCCTTGCCGGGCGCCTTGGCCGGTTTGTCGGTCTTGGGGTCGGGCGGGGTCTCGGCCTTGGGATCGGACGCGCTGTCGTCGGTGGTGCCCGCGGCCGGCGTCCCGGTCTTGTCGTCGTCCTTCTTGGGCCGCGGTTTGTCGCGACGCGGTTTGGCGGGGCTCCCTGACGTGCCGGACGCCCCGGCGGTTTCGCCTGTCGCGGACGCCGCTGCTGGGCCTGTGGACGCTCCGGTGTCGGTCTGGTCGGCCCACGCGGCGCCCTGCCCAGACGCGATCGCGGTGCCGATGCCGAGTGCGACGGCGAGCCTGCCGACCCGGCCGATGTAGCGTGCGGCGCTCATCGTTTCTCCCTGCTGTTCCAGCTAATTAACCTATGGAACAACATCGGCTCGGGCCGCGGGAGATTTTCGACGGGGTTGTTTCCGTCTCGATACGTCAGTGGAGCAGACCGGCTTCGCGGAGCGCGTCCTCGTACAACTCGATGGCGTGATCGATGCCGCGATCGACCCAGCTGTCCACGAACGCCACCCGGTCCGCGATCAGCTGGATTCCGGTGGCCCAGCGCTCGAAATCTCCAGCGCGGCGCAGCATGTCGATCTGAACCCGGGTGCCCTTGACGTGGATGAAGCCGCCCAGCTCCGTCGTCTGCGGGCGCAGCACCGTGACGTCGAAACCTTCGATCCGGCCGTCGTCGACGAGTGCCTGCAGGTAGCCGCGGGCATCGCGCAGCGCCGCGAGGGCCTGCAGTTCCCGTCCCGGGGTGGGCAATCCCCAGGCAATCCAGATTCCGGTCTCGGACATGGCGCCTTACGCTACGCGCGAGCCGAGCAGTCGGCGGGGAAGACGCGGGCGGCGCATGGTGCGCGCCACCCATTCGCCGAGGGTCACCCCGGCAGCCAGCGTGCAGCCCACCATGACGGCGGTGAACAGATTGGAGATGGCCGCCAGGGTCTGCCCGGCCATGATCTCGGATAGCCCGCGGTAGACCGCGAGACCGGGCACCAGTGGCGTGATGCCGGCGACGGCGACGATGATCGGCGGGACGACGGCGCGGCGGGCCAGCAGGCCACCGGCCAGACCGACGACGGTGGCGGCGACCGCGGACGCCACGATCGGGCCCAGCCCCGCGTTCAAGATGGATCCGACCAGCCCCGCGCCGACAGCACCTGACGCGAATGAGGTGGTCAGCGCCTTCGGTGACGCGTAGCTGGCCAGCGCGAAGGCGGCGGACGCGAGACCACCGGTGAGCACCATGATCGGCAGCGGTGCATAGGGGAGCACCTCCTGCTGCATGGGCGGCAGGCTGGCGCCGAGGGCGGAGGTGAGTCGCAGCGCGATGCCCACGCCGCCGACCAGGCCTGCGGTATAGACCATCACCTCGATGAACCGGCCGGCCGCCGTGACGGGCGCACCCGTGATGGCGTCCTGCACCGAACCGACGAGCGACAGTCCCGCCATGAGCACGATGATGCCGGACACGATGATGCGGTACGGCGCGACGACGGCACTGTGTTCGATGGCCAGCTTATAGATGAACGCCGCCGGGACCGTCGCCATGAAACCGCCCATGACCTGCTGGAAGAAGTAGGGCAGGCCGAGCTTGCCGAGAGCGACGTTGGTGCCGTAGATCGCGGCGGTGGTGACGAACGAGACGACGGCGAGTGTCGGGCTGCCGCCGAGCATGAGCGTCACCGCCGCCGCCATGAGTGCCCAGCCGGACAGCGCGACCTTGCGTGAATACGGATGGTCGGCGGCGACGATGTGGTCCAGGGCCGCGCGGGCGGGCTTGAGGCCGAGGTGTCCGCGGCCGATCTGCCGCAGCAGCGTGTCCACCTGTTCGAGGCGCGTGTAGTCCAGCGAGCGGTATTTCACCGTGCGCATGTAGTTGGTCGGCGGCAGGCCGGGACCGCGCCGGGCGGATACGTGGATGGCGTTGTAGGTGACGTCGACGGCGCAGTCCGGCAGGCCGTATGTCGCGGCGACGAAGGCGATCTGCTTGCTGGTGTCGATGGCGCCGGTGCCCGAGTCCAGCAGCACCTCCCCCACGTTCATGGCCAGCTCGACAACCTCGGTGACCGCACGTTCGTCGCTCAGGTCGACGGGCTGCGCCGGCACGATGACGGGCAGGCCCGCGGTGTCGGCGGTGGACGGCCGGTCACCGAGAATGCGGCGTCGAGCGGCGGCGACGCGGTCGCGCAGTGTCACAACAGAATCGTAGGTCCCACAACTGCCCACTCTTCGCCGTGTGCCAGATCACTGCCGGGCGGCGTTCGGTTGGCCGCGTGCCCGCCGACTACACCTTGCGGAACGTTTTCAGAGGGAGTCGTGCGTTGGGGGACCTTGGGCCGGGTGGCCGGCTGTGGCGTCGTGCCGCTCGCTGGTGGCCGGTGCTGGTGGCGTTGGCGGTCACGATTGCCCTCGTGATCGGCGGGCAGTGTTGGCTGGCCGCCGGATGGGGCGGGCCGCGGTGACCGGGCGCCCGCTGGCACTGCCGACCTAGGATTGAGGTCGAGTTGGGGGCGAGGGGGACTGAGAAATGACCGATGATCCGGTGATCGCACAGTTGGTGCAGGCCGTCGAGCAGAGCCCCGACGCGCTGGCCCTGCGCCTGCACCTGGCCGCGATGCTGGCCGACCGGGGCCGGCACGCCGAGGCGCTGGCGCATTGTGGTGCGGTACTGGCCGCCGACCCGACCGACACCACCGCGCAGAGCTTGTTGCAGCAGTGCACCGCGGCACTTGCCGCCCCGGTACCCGTAGCTGAACCCGAAGTGCCGCAACCGAAGTCATCGTTCGACTGGGATGCGGCCGAAGACCAGGTGTCCGACATCGTCAAGCCCGCTTTTGTCGACGAACCGGCGCAGGCGGTGGGAGAGGACGACTTCGAGGCCGTCACCCGCAGCGGGGTCCGGCTTGCTGATGTCGGCGGCATGGACGCCGTCAAGAAGCAGCTCGAACTCTCGCTACTCGGGCCACTGCGCAACCCCGAGCTGATGAAGGCCTACAAGATGTCGGCTCGCGGCGGGCTGCTGCTCTACGGGCCGCCCGGGTGCGGGAAGTCGTTCATCGCCAAGGCGGTGTCGGGCGAGCTGGGGGCGAACTTCTACCAGGTCGGCATCGCGGACGTGTTGCACCGCTGGTTCGGGGAGAGCGAACGCAGTATCCGCGCGGTCTTCGACACCGCGCGGCGTAACGCGCCGTGTGTGCTGTTCTTCGACGAGGTTGACGCCCTGGGCCACCGCCGGTCCGCGCTGAGCGGTACGTCCGGTATTCGAACCATCGTCAATACCCTTCTGGAAGAACTGGATTCAGCCTCGGCGAGCAACGACGGCGTGTACATTCTGGGCGCCACCAACGCGCCGTGGGATGTCGATGCGGCGCTGCGCCGGCCGGGCCGGTTCGACCGAATGGTCTTCGTCGGGTTGCCCGACACCGCGGCCCGGGCCAGCATCGGGCGACTGCATCTGCAGGACCGGCCGATCGAGGGCATCGACCTGTCCGCACTGGCGGCTCGCACGGCGGGCTTCTCGGGCGCGGATCTGGCGCACGTCTGTGACACCGCAACGCAATTGGCGATGGCCGACTCGCTACAGAGCGGGCAGGTCCGGCCGGTGCGGATGTCCGATGTGGAGGCCGCGCTGCGCCAGGTTCGTCCGTCGACAGGTCCCTGGTTCGATACGGCACGGAACGTCGTGGAATTCGGCAATCGCGACGGCACCTACGACGAACTCGCCAAGTACCTGCGTCGCAACAAGATTCGGTGACAGCCGAAGCTGTCGATGCCGCGCTGCAGCAGGCGCGGGTGTACCTCGACGTCGACAACCATCAGCGGGCCCGAGAAGTGCTGGCCGCTGCGCTGTCGATGGCGCCGGACCATCCGGCACTGCTCATCTTCGATGCCCAGGCCGCCATCGGGCTCGGCGACTACATCGGCGCCGAGCGCCGGCTCTATGCGGCGCTGAAATCGGCTCCTGACAACGAGCACGCGATCCGGTTGTACGCGTTGGCGCTTCGCGGGCAAGGCCGGTGGCACGAGGCGAAATGGATGGCCTGGCGCGCGGTATGCGCCGACCCGAACGAGTATCGAACCCACCTGGTGTACGCCCACATCCTGTCGGATGAAGGCTGGCTGGATGCCGCGCTGGCCGAGGTGACCGAAGCGATCCGGCTGGAACCCTCAGATCCCGATCTGTTCGTGTTGCGCGGGAACATCTTTCGGAAGCAGTCGCGCACCGCCGAATCGGATGCGGACTACACCGCCGCGCTGCGGTTGCAACCCGATCACGCCATCGCGACGCACAACTTGGCAGTCAACCGGATGGCGCGGGGACGGCTACTGGGCGCGCTGCAGGGCTTCCTCGGCGCCGGCACGCTCGACCCCACCCTCGGTGGTCTGGCACGCAGCAACATCGCGCTCGCGATGGCCCGGTGGCTGCGGTGGTGTACCGCGGGAGTGTTGTTCCTGGTGTGGCTGCTGCTCGTCACGGCGGCCCCGGGCAACACCCTGGGTGTCGGACCCCGGCTCGGGATCGCGGCGGCGACCATCGGCCTTGGCGCTGCACTCGGAAAGCTGGTGGTCACCGTCGGGCGCCGGACCTTGGCGTCGGCGCTGAAAAGCCGGCCACTGCTGGCGATGCGCCTTGTGGTCGTTGTCGTCGCGGTGGTCCTGGGGGCGCTGACGGTCGTCAGCCGCCGGCAGTTGGAGGTGGTGCAGATCGGCGCTCCGATGCTGCTCATCGTCACGCTCGTGCTGGCCTGGGTAGGGCGATTCACGCGGCAGTAGGCGAATCGAAAGCCGCATCGTCTCAGTACGACTGGCCATTGGCGTATCGCTCGCGACGGAAGTGGCGGCCGTTGCCGCGGTTGCGGCTCTTGTACGTCGGCAGCTGGGAGTCGCAGTTCGGGCAGACTAATCGCAGGTTCTCGCGTCGGTTGTTCGTCGGGTCGCCGTCGATGTGGTCCAGTACGAGCGCCAGCGGCAGGTCCTGCCAGGTTGTGTCTCCGCCGCAGATCGCGCAGCGGCCGTACTGGGCGGCGGCGAGGTGTTGCCGGACGTAGTGATCCTGGCGAGTGCCGAGGAACACCTCTCCGGTCTCGAGCCACCGTTTCGTGCTGGCGTCGCGGCGAGCCGATCCCTGGCATGCGTTACTGCAGTAGAACTTCTGGCTGCGCTTCGAGAGTGGATTACCGCAAGCGAGACATGACCGCATGAGCGGACGTTACGACGGGCCACCGACAAGTGGTCGCTTCCTTTTGGAGCCTCCCGTCGGGATTGAACCGACGACATCCGCTTTACAAGAACGGCGCTCTACCACTGAGCTAGGGAGGCATGCGGTTCGAGAAACCTCGAACCGCCCCGAATCCTAACCCGTCAGCTTCACTGGCCGGATATCGGCGGGTCCTGCCCATTCTGGTCGACGACTTGCCGCGCGGCTGCGGCCTTGGCGGCTCGCTTGCCGCGTTGGCGGCTCAGGGGGATGCGTCCGGCGATGTTGCTCAGCGGATTCACCGCGTCGTTGAGGACGAGCACCGCGTCGTACAGCTTGTCGACGGTCGGGGCGAGCCCGGCGAGCACGGGCGCCAGCTGGTTGAGATTGTCGACGACGTCGTTCAACTTCATCAGGGCGCCGTCGGGTGCGGTGAGGACGTCGATGGCGCCGCCCTCGTCGAGCAGCCGTTCGGCGATGCCGCCCTCGCTCAGCAGGCGGTCCACCAGGCCGCCGTCGGAGAGCATCTTGTCGACCGGCCCGCCATCGCCGAGGAGGCGGTCGGCGATGCCGTCGGCACGCAGCACCCGGTCGACGACGCCGTTGTCGGCCAACAGCCGGTCGGCGATACCGCCTTCGCCGACCAATCGGTCCGCGATGCCCTCCGGGCGAAGGACCCGGTCCACGATGCCGCCATCGGCGAGCATCTGTTCCACGACGCCGCCCTCGGCGAGCCCGCGGTCGGCCACCCCACCCGGGGCGAGCACGCGGTCGAGGATGCCGTCGGTGGACAGCACACGGTCGACGACGCCGCCGTCGGCCAGGACGCGGTCGGCGGGGCCGCCCGGTTCGAGCAGCCGGTCGACGATGCCGCCCGAACTCAGCAGCCGGTCGACGACACCGCCGTCGGCGAGCACGCGGTCCGCCGGTCCGTCCTTGGCGATCAGGCGGGCGGCGATGCCCTCCTCGCTGAGTACCCGATCGACGACACCGTCGGGGGCGAGCACCTGTTCGGCGAAGCCGCCCGGGGCGAGCACGCGGGACAACGCGCCGTCGTCGGATGTCAATTGGTCCAGCAGGCCGCCGTCGAGGGTCAGCCGATCGATGACGCCGCCCGGTGCCAGGGCCCGGGTCACGGCGCCACCCTCGGCGGTCAGGCGGTCGAGGAGGCCGCCGTCCTGGCTGATCTGATCGACCAGGCCACCCGGGCGGAGCAACCGATCGAGCACACCGCCCGGTGCCAGCGCCCGGCCCAGCGGAGCGTCGTCGTCGACCAGGCGGGTGAGGCGGCCGGCCCGGCTCAGCGTGTCGTCGAGGCCGAGCATGGACATGACGGGCGAACCCACGCTGGTGTCGCCGAGCGCGTGTTGCACGGTGGACAGCGTGCCGCTGGCGATCTCCAGACCGGCGCTGGCGATCTTCAGCGGCGCCGCGGCCAGGTCTGACAGGGCTTTACCCAAATCCATCGGCCCAGTGTATGGCGCCGGTCACATCTGATGTGACCGAGATGCGGGAGGTCTGGCAAATGGCTGTACGACTCACAGCATCTTCACAGTCACCAGGCAGGGAGGATTTAAGGCCTGCGAGGACCATGGCTGCATGGCCATGGCTGCAGTTCCTGAGGCGACCCCCGAAGCGCGGATTCTCGTCGTGGACGACGAGACCAATATCGTCGAGCTGTTGTCGGTCAGTCTGAAGTTCCAGGGCTTCGAGGTGCACTCCGCCTCCAACGGCCCCGCCGCGCTCGACAAGGCCCGCGAGGTCAAGCCCGATGCGGTGATCCTCGACGTGATGATGCCCGGTATGGACGGCTTCGGCGTGCTGCGCCGGATGCGCGCCGACGGTATCGACGCGCCCGCGCTCTTCCTGACCGCCCGCGACAGCCTGCAGGACAAGGTGGCCGGCCTGACGCTCGGCGGCGACGACTACGTCACCAAGCCGTTCAGCCTGGAAGAGGTCGTGGCCCGGCTGCGGGTGATCCTGCGTCGCACGGGCCGCGGGGTCGAAGAGCCGCGCAGCGCCCGGCTGACGTTCGCCGACATCGAGCTCGACGAGGACACGCACGAGGTGTGGAAGGCCGGCGAACCGGTGTCGCTGTCGCCCACCGAGTTCACGCTGCTGCGCTACTTCATCATCAATGCGGGCACGGTGCTGTCGAAGCCCAAGATCCTCGACCACGTGTGGCGCTACGACTTCGGTGGCGATGTGAACGTCGTCGAGTCCTATGTGTCGTACCTGCGCCGCAAGATCGACACCGGTGAGAAGCGCCTGCTGCACACGTTGCGGGGTGTCGGTTACGTGCTCCGCGAGCCGCGCTGAGACATTTTTGGCGGGGCATCACCAACAATGGAGTGATGACACGCCACCTGGGCGAGCGCAGCGACGGGACATGGCGCGGTACACGCGGCATTCCGCTGCGGGTGGGGCTGGTCGCCGCGACCGTGCTGCTGGCGGCCCTCGGCCTGCTGGCCTCCGGCGTCGCCGTCACCTCGATCATGCAGCACAGCCTGATCAACCGCGTCGACGAGACGCTGCTCGACGCGTCGCGCAGCTGGGCGCAGGAACCGCGGCGCATCCCGGCCACCCCGATCGAGGGCCCGAATCCGGCGCGGCCGCCGTCGAACTTCTACGTGCGCGGCATCGACCCTGACGGCCGGGTGTGGATCGCTGTCAACGACAACGACGCGCAGCCGGCGCTGCCGGACAGCAATGACGTCGGCCCGGTGCCGACGACGGTCGGCTCGATCCACCATTCCGACGTGAAGTGGCGGGCCATGACGGTGCGCGGCCCGGACGGGGAATTGACGACGGTCGCGATCGACCTGTCCGACGTGGCGTCGACGGTGCGGGCGCTGGCCTGGTCGCAGGTGGGTATCGGTGCCGCGGTGCTGCTGATCCTGGGCATCGCCGGGTACGTCGCGGTGCACCGCAGCCTCCGGCCGCTGGACGAGGTGGAGCGCACTGCCGCGGACATCGCTTCGGGTCAGCTCGACCGTCGTGTGCCCGAGCGGGACTCCCGCACCGAGGTCGGCCGATTGTCGTTGGCGCTCAACGGAATGCTGGCGCAGATTCAGAACGCCGTGGCCTCGTCGGAACAGTCGGCAGAGTCGGCGCGGACTTCCGAGGAGCGGATGCGCCGCTTCATCACCGACGCCAGCCACGAGCTGCGGACGCCGCTGACCACCATTCGCGGCTTCGCCGAGCTGTACCGGCAGGGTGCTGCCAGCGATGTCGAGATGTTGATGAGCCGCATCGAGAGCGAGGCCCGGCGCATGGGTCTGCTGGTCGAGGATCTGCTGCTGCTCGCGCGGCTGGACCAACAGCGGCCGCTGGAGCAGCGGCCCGTCGACCTGCTGATCCTGGCCACCGACGCCGTGCACGACGCGCGGTCCATCGCGCCGCAGCGGTCGGTGTCGCTGGAACTCTTGGACGGCCCCGGTACCCCGGAGGTCCTGGGCGATGAGGCCCGGCTGCGCCAGGTGCTGGGCAACCTGGTGATGAACGCCGTGCAGCACACGCCGGAGTCCGGCGGCATCACGGTGCGCGTCGGCACGATCGACGGTGACGCGGTGCTCGAGGTCTGCGACCAGGGCCCTGGCCTGTCGGCCGAGGACGCCCACCGCATCTTCGAGCGCTTCTACCGCACGGACTCGTCACGCACCCGGACCAGCGGTGGCACGGGCCTGGGGCTCTCGATCGTCGACTCGCTGGTGCGGGCGCACGGCGGCGTCGTCACCGTGACGACCTCGCCGGGGCAGGGCTGCCGATTCACCGTGCGCCTGCCGCGGATCGGCGGCGCGGCCGGCTCTGCCGAATCAGCCGACGGTGCCGAGGGCGGCGATGATCTTGGCCTGAGCCTCGTCGAGTGATTCGGGCGACGGGTTGCGGTCGACGTTGGCGAACCCGAAGTCGGACAGGTTGCGGGCCGGGAACACGTGGACGTGCAGGTGCGGCACCTCGAGCCCGGCGATGATGACGCCGGCCCGCTCGGTGTCGAAGGCGGTGCACACCGCGCGGCCGATCTTCTGCGACACGGCCATCACCTTGCCCCACAGCTCGGGGTCCACGTCCTGCCAGTTGTCCACCTCGGCCCGGGGCACGACCAGAGTGTGACCCGGCGTCATGGGCTCGATGGTGAGGAACGCGACGACGTCGTCGTCCTCGTAGACGAATCGGCCCGGCAGGTCGCGGTTGATGATCATGGTGAAGACGGACGGCATGGGTCCAGCCTATTGCTCGACGCGGGTGCCGGATAGCCAGGGCTCGATGTGGCCGGCGAAGGGACTGTCGCCGATGGTCTCGTAGTCCTGCTGAAAAGCGTCCGCCGTCAAGTGCTTTCGCGGATTGCGGCCGGTCCCGACGAATCCCGCGAGCTCGAAGTCGAGGGCCGCGGACAACGACCTGTTGCCGCCGAAGTAGACGGCGCGTTTGACGGCCGCGATGGCGTAGGGGGAGCGGCGGGCCAGGCGCTGCGCGGTGGCCTGCACGTCGTCGAGCAATCCCTGGGCAGGCGCGAGCCGGTGCACGATGCCGGCGTCGAGCGCCTCGCGCGCGGTGAGCGGGCGGCCCTCCAGCATGTGCTCCAGCGCGGCGGACATGCCGAGCATCGCCGGAAGTCGTTGGCTCCCACCGCCTCCCGGTACCAGGCCGGCCAGAATCTCGATCAGGCCGATGCGGACCCGGTCGGCGTCGGCCGCGATGCGCAGGTCGCAGAACAGCGCGAGTTCGAACCCACCGCCGAGGGCCGTGCCGTTGATGGCCGCGAGGTAGACGACGCCCGACCGGTTCATCCGGGTGATGGTCCGCTTGAGGATTGCGCTGTAGACGATGCCGGTGCCCCAGTCGCCGCCGCGGGTCTCGGTGGCCCTGAGCAGGGCGGGCACGCGCATGGCGGCGTTGTTGAGCTTGATGGACCACGTCACCGCGCGTGACGGCAGCGGCGGCGTCGCCATCTGGAAGAACAGTTGCACCTGTTCGGGTTCGGAGTGCGAGATGAACTTGTCTCCGGTGCCGGTCAGGATGACGGCGCCGACCGACGGGTCCCGATCCGCGGCCCGGGTCAGCCGGTCCATGTCCTTGACGAGCCGCAGCGACAGGAAGTGGTTGGGCGGGTCGTCGAACCGCGCGGTCAGGACGCGGCCGTCCTGCTGCAGCGTCAGGGTTTCCAGGTTCAGCTCGGCGGTGCGTACCGGGGCTCGTCGTGGCACGGCGTCTTCCTAGGCGTTGACGGTCTGGACCAGGGCGGGGATGGGCCCGTCCGGCACGATGGTGAGAGGCGCGGTGATGGGGAACGTGGCGTTGCGCGACGTCAGCCGGCAGTGCCGGACGATCGACGCCAGTTCCAGGGTTGCGGCGGTCAGGGCGAAGAACTCGCCGATGCACGACCGCGGCCCACCGCCGAACGGCAGGAACTGCCACTGCATCCGGGAGCGGCCGCCGCTGAACCGATCGGGATCGAATTCCAGTGGGCGGTCCCACAATTGGGGGTCGCGGTGCATGGCGTAGACGCCGACCATGAGCATGCTGCCCGCATCGACGCGGAAGCCGTCGACGGCCATGTCCTGCCGGGCGATCCGCATCACGGCGGGAGTCGGGCCGCCCAGGCGCAGGGCCTCCTGGATGACGCTGACGGTGTACGGCAGATGGCTGCGCGGATTGGTCCGCAGCGCGGCTTCGTCGACCGCGGCGACCTCGGCCGCCACCCGGTCGAAGATCTCGGGATGACGGCCCAGCGCCCACAGTGCGTAGGCGAGCGTCGTCGCGGTGGTCTCCAGTCCCGAGGCCAGGAAGATGACGAGTTCGTGGCAGATTTCCTCGTCCGTCAACGGTTCTGACGTCTCGGGGTCGCGGGCCTCCATCATGGCGCGGACCAGGGGAGCGCTCAGCTGCGGATCGGTGCGGCAGTCCTGCAGGATCTGGGCGGCGAGATCGTGTGCGACCTTGTTGAACCTGACCGCGAAGCGGCGCTCCCTGGTCGGCACCCAGCTCGGCAGCTTCACCGGGGCGCGGCCCCGGTCGGCGATGTACTTGCTGATCCGGCGCAGTGGATCGACCAATTCGTCTGTGTACGAACCGGGTTCGAAGCCCATGATGGTGCGGCCGAGCACCCGCATGGTGATGCGCCGGCTCTCCTGGTCGAGGTCGATCTCGGACCCGTCGCGCCACGAGGTCGCGGCGTCGGTGGCGATGTCATACATCTGCTCGTTGAGCTCGGCGATGCGCGCGGTGGTGAACACCGGTTGCAGCATGCGGCGCCGCCCGACCCACTCCTTGTGGCTGAAATTCAGCAGCGAGCCGCCGTTGAGCTTCTGTTGTTCCGTCATGAACGGGAAGTCGCGGTCGACGGCCGGGTACGTGGCGGTCAGGACGTCGCGGGCACCCTGCGGCGACGTGACGGCGATGATCGGCGGCATCATCCACTTCGGCGCGATGCGCACGGTGGTGACGGGCCCGCCGGCGTCACGGAACGTCTCACATCCGCTGTGCGCCAACTGGATTGCGGCGATGCGCTCGCGCAGACTCAGAGGCACGTCGGGGGCGAGGGGCAGCCGGGCGACGTCCGGTGCGTCGGTTGACACGGTCGGCTCCTGTTGTCAGATGTCGTACCGGACACCGGTGTGGTGTTCGGCGGCAACCCAATTCGCGGTCATCAGGGCCTGGTCGGTGGCCGCGCGGCCGGCCTTCGCCGGCGCCGGTAGCCCGCGCATGCCGAAGAATCGGTCGGGTCCGTAATAGCCACCGCCGGCGACGTCATCCGCGGCGGCGGCGTAGGTGATCGAGAGGGCCGCGACGTCGGCCGGCTGGCCGATGGCCCGGCACGAGGCGCGCCACGAGAGGTCGCCCCACTTGCGGCCCGAGTGCATGCCGGCGTCGGTGTCGGCCCAACCGGGTTGTGCGGATATCGATTTCACCGTGCTGCCGGCTGCCGTCAGGCGCCGCTGCAGTTCATTGGCGAACAGCAGGTTGGCCAGCTTGGCTTGGCAGTACCCGTCGAAAGCGGAGTAGCGACGGGTCCGCCATCCCGGATCGGCGGGCATGAGCCTGCCGAATCCCGGCCGCCCGACGAACTCGTGCGCGCGGCTGGTGACGACCACGACCCGGTCGGTGATCCGGTCCAGCAGTTGGCCGACCAACGCGAAGTGCCCGAGATGGTTGATGCCGGTGTGCAATTCGAAGCCGTCGACGGTCAGGCCGTACGGCACGTGGCACACCCCGGCCAGCGCGACCACGGTGTCGACGGGTCCGCATGCGGCCGCCGCGGACTTCACGGAGTCCAGGTCTGCCAGATCGAGGTGCAGAGTCTGTGCGGCAGGACCGATTTCGGCGGCGAGGGCCGCGGCCTGCTCCGGGCGGCGGCAGGCCAGGATCACCTGGGCGCCGGCGGCCGCCAGATGCCGCGCGGTGGCGGCACCGAGACCGCCGTTGGCGCCGGTGATCAGAACCGTGCGGCCCGTCTGGTCAGGGACATGTGCGTCGAGCCAGTCTTTCGCGACTTTGGTGGCACTGGCGCCAGTCGACCGCGCCATCTAGCCGCGGGCCCACTTGGGCTGGATGAAGACACCTTCGGCTTCGATGGTGACGCCCTGGTCGTCGGCGATGTGGGCGACCCCGTAGGCCTTGAAACCCTCGGTGCGCACGATGCGGGCCTCGGCCCGCAGCTTGCCCAGCGGCGTGGGACGCACGTACTTCACGTTGATGGTGCCGGTGAACCGGGTGGTGCCGTCGTTCGATGCGACCTCACCCAGCACGTGGTCCAGGATCATGGCGCAGACGCCGCCGTGCGCGTGGTTGGGCGGGCCCTCATAGGCGGCGCCGAGGGAGAATTCGGACCACACATAGTCGGTTGCTTCGAGCACGACCGTCAGCGGCGGCGCGACCGGGTTGCGCAGGCCCACAACGGCATTGGTCCACGGCAGCCACTCGCCTTCGGTGGTGAAGCGCAGGCCCCAGGTCTTCTCCAGTTGCTTGGAGCGCAACCGCGCGGTGGCCGACTCGATTTCGGCTTTCGCGGCCGCGATGGTGTCGGCATCGGCATCGCTGCGGGCGGTCGCGTCCATCAGTTCGCGGACGGACTGGGTCAGCGGCTCGAATACGGAACGGAGGCGCTGCGCTTCCTCCGGGCTGAGGGTGTCGGTGCTGAAGTCGAGCATGCCGCTACTAGAACATGTTCTACCGGATGCTGTCGAGCCCAGAGTTTGCTGTGATGGCAGTCGGTGGTTTGCCACAGCGGCAGGGTTCACCGAACTGACTGCGCGGTCAAGGGCCCGATCCACCGCATCGGCAAATGGTGTTCGAAACGCTGTTATCGGTTGTGCGCCAACGCCGTTCCGACTGTGATGGGGGTTACATCGATACTTGCCGTGAGCAATTATTGAAACAAGTTCTAACTAGTTCGCTAAATCCATAATTAACGCTGCTGACGTGGATATTTACGTTGATGGAATATAGACCGCGGTCGATTTGCGTGCTACAAACTATTGCCGTTAGTTGCTGAAATCAGCACAACGAAGAACAGCCATGCCGTTATGTCCGCGCGCACACGACAGTTCTGGGCAGTCCGCGGATTGCGCGGTGCCACAAGCGGACGTCGTTGCCGAGGAGGACAAGAACCTTGACCAATCCCGTAGTCGTTGCGTATGCGCGGACCCCGTTCACGCGTTCGCTGGTAGGTGGACTGGCCAACGTTTCTGAGTTCGACCTGGCGAGCACCGTGATCCGCGAGGTGATCAACCGCTCGGGTGTCGACCCCGAACTGATCGACAACATCGTGCTCGGTGAGGTGCTGCAGGGCGGCGGCTGTATCGCCCGCTACTCGGCCCTGGACATGGGACTGCCGCTGGACACCCCCGCGGTCGCGGTCGGCGGCTGGTGCGCGTCGGGAATGATGGCGATGCACCAGGCGGTGGCGACCATCAAGGCGGGCATGGGCAAGTGCGTCATCGCCGGCGGTCTGAACACGCCGTCGGCGTCGCCGCTGGCCGGTCCGCACTTCGCGGCTACGGGGATCACCGACACCCAGATCGCCCCGATGCATCCGGGTATCGGTGAGATGCCCGCGCTCGACCTGGCCCGGACCCTCGGTGAAGGCACCGCGCGGCAGTTCGGCCTGACGCGTGAAGAGGTCGACGAGTGGTCGGCCCGGGCGCATACGCTGGCCTCCGATGCGATCGAGGGCGGCGTCCTGGATGCCGAGAAGGTTGCGGTAACCGTCGACGGCACAGAGGTTTTCGCCGACGAGCTGCCATGCCGCGAATTCAACATGACCAACCTGTCCGCACTGACGTCGTTCCTCGGTGAGGACTGCACGGTGACGCCCGGCAATCAGACGGGCCTGACCGACGGCGCCGCCGCGATGATGATCTGTGACCCGGACTTCGCGTCATTGCACGGCCTGACACCGTTGGCCGAGATCATCGGCTGGTCGGTCGTGGGCTCCGAGCCCGAGCGCGCCACCGACGCGGCGATCACCGCCACCCGGCGGGCCCTCGACGGCGCCGGCATCAGCACCGCGGCCGTCGACCTCTACGACGTCCACGACTCCTACGCCTCGATCGGCATCGCCTACGAGCGCTCGCTGAACATCAGCCGCGACCGGCTCAACGTGCATGGCGGCGGCCTGGCACTCGGCCACCCCTATGGCGCCTCCGGTACCCGCGTGGCCGGCACCTTGATCAACGAACTGCAGCGCCGCGGCGGCGGCATCGGCGCGGGCGCGATCGTCAGTGCGGGTGGCCTCGGCGCCGCCGTCGTGCTCAACGTCTTCCCGCCGGCGGCATGATGCTCGATCTGATCTCGCGCGTGGTGATCGCCGCGCCCAAAAGGATTCTCCTTGCCACTGTGGTGCTGATGTCGCTCTTCGGCATCCTGTCCGCGCCCGTCGCGGACCTGCTCGGCGCAGGCGGCTTCACCGACCCCGACGCCCAGTCCAACCGCGCCAACAAGGTGCTCACCGAAGAGTTTCACCGCGGCTTCGTCAACCTCAACCTGCTGGTGCAGGCGAAGGAACCGGTGGCCTCGGCGCCAGTGCGCGCGGCGGTCGACCGGCTGGTCACCGAGCTGCGCGGCACCGAGCACGTCGCGCGGGTGCTGTCACCGTTCGAGGCGCCCGACCCGGTCGCGGCCGGTCTGGTCAGCAAGGACGGCCGCTCCGCGCTGGTCATCGCGTTCATGGACGGCAACGAGACCACCGGCATCGCGTCCTCGACCACGTTGGTGGAACGCTATGTCGGGCAACGTGATCCGGGGCTGACCATCTCGGCGGGCGGTCCGGGAGCCGTGTATTCCGCGGTCAACGAGCAGAGCCGGCATGACCTGACGCTCAGCGAGGCAATCGTGCTGCCGCTGACGTTCCTGGTGCTGGTGTGGGTTTTCGGTGGTGTCGTTGCAGCGCTGGTGCCGCTCGCAGTCGGGGCGTTCGCGATCTCGGGTTCCGTTGCGATTCTGCGGGTTCTGGCCGAGTTCGTCGACGTCTCGGTGTTCGCGCTCAACCTCGCCGTGGCACTGGGGCTGGCCTTGGCGATCGACTACTCACTGCTATTGGTGAGCAGGTACCGCGAGGAGATCGGCGACGGCTCCCACCCCGACGAGGCGTTGCGGCGCACCATGCGCACCGCCGGCCGGACGGTGGTGTTCTCGGCCGCGACGGTCGCGCTGTGCCTCGCGACCATGGCGGTCTTCCCGATGTACTTCCTGCGGTCGTTCGCGTACGGCGCGGTGTCGGTGGTGGCCATGGCGGCTCTTGCCGCGCTCGTCATCACGCCTGCTGCCATCCGGCTGGCTGGCAAGCGGATCGGCAAGCCGGGCCAGCGTGGCCCGCTCACCGAATCCCGTTGGTACACCTGGACACACGCCGTCATGCGCCGGCCTCGCATCGCGGCGGCCGTCACGTTGATTCCGCTGGTGATCGTCGGACTGCCGTTCCTCAACATCAAATTCGGCTTCCCCGACGACCGCATCCTGCCGACCACATCGTCGGCCCGGCAGGTGGGTGACCACATGCGCAGTGACTTCACGCAGGACGCCGGCCTGCCGGTGCACATCGTGCTGTTGCACGGCAACGGAACGCGAGACAATGCTGCCATCGACGCCTACGCCGCGGAGTTGTCCAAGGTGCCGACGGTGGTGGCCGCGGCCGGGCCGGGTGCCACCTATGCCGGTGGACGCGCGATCGGACCCGCCGGCCACGAGGCCGGGACCGGGAAAGACGCCAGCTTCCTGACCGTGACCACCACGACGCTGCCGTTCAGCGCAGCGTCGGACGAAGCGCTGGACCGGCTGCACGCCGTGCCGCCGCCGGCCGGGATGACGCCACTGTTCACGGGAGCCGCGCAGTCCAACCGCGATGGCGTCGAGGCCATCGCAAGCCGGGTGCCGACCATGCTCGGGTTGATCGCGGCGGTGATGTTCGTCCTGCTGTTCCTGTTGAGCGGCAGCGTGATCATCCCGCTGAAGGCGTTGGTGCTCAACGCCTTGTCGCTCACCGCGACGTTCGGGGCGCTGGTGTGGATCTTCCAGGAGGGGCACCTGGGCGGGCTGGGCACCACGGTGGTGGGCACTCTGGTGTCGACCATGCCGGTGTTGATGTTCTGCGTCGCGTTCGGGCTGTCGATGGACTACGAGGTGTTCATCATCGCCCGCATCCGCGAATTCTGGCTCGCCTCGGACAGATCCGATGCGGCCGGCCGCGAATCGGTGGCTCTCGGTCTGGCCGGCACCGGCCGCATCGTCACTGCCGCGGCGCTCGTCATGGCGATTACTTTCGCCGGACTGGTGGCCTCCCAGGTGTCGTTCCTGCGCATCTTCGGGTTCGGGCTGGCGGTCGCGATCCTGGTGGACGCCATCGTGATTCGCACTGTCCTGCTACCGGCCGTCATGGTGCTGCTGGGCAAGGCCAACTGGTGGGCGCCCGCGCCGCTGGCTCGCCTGCATGCCCGCATCGGGCTGAATGAGGTTGCACCGTGCAGCAATTCGTCGGTTCCAGCGGAAGTCGGGTGATGAATCAGATGGAAACCCGCAGTCTGCTGTTGACGGGCGCCACCTCCGGGCTGGGCCTCGGACTGGCGCAACGGATCGTGGGAACGCCGGGCTGGCACTGCGTGCTGCCCGTCCGGAACGCCGAGCGGGGCGAGGAGCTCAAGGCACTGCTCGGCGACCGCGCCGCCGGTGGCACCACCCACATCGTGGTGTGCGATCAGGGCTCGCAGGAAAGTGTGCGCCGTGCCGCCGCGGACATCGCCCGCTTGGTGACGGACGGCGTCATCCCGCCGCTCAGCACCGTCGTGCTCAATGCCGCGGTGCTGCGCAACGACGCCCACGAACTCAGTCCCGACGGCATCGAATTGACCGTCGCCACCAACCTTTTCGGCCCGCACGCGCTACTGGCACGCATCAGCCCGCAACTGGCAGCCGATGCCCGGGTGATGATCGTCGGGTCACCGACGATTCGCCAGACGCTGTTCCAGCGGCTGGCGCGGGTGAAGACCGCGGAATGGAAGCCCCTCGCCGAGCAGTGTCTGCCCAGCGATGACGGTGTGCAGGCGTACGCGCGCACCAAGCTCGGCCTGTTCTACCTGTCGCGCGCGACGGGACGGCTGGTGCCCGAGGGCATGTCCGCGGCGTACTTCGATCCGGGCGTGATGCCGGGCACGAACATCCTGCGGGAGCGCGGTCAGTTCAGTCAGGTGTACTGGCGCCGGGTGCTGCCGTACATCGCATGGACGTTCGGCGGGGTCACCGTCGGCCGTGGTGCGCGCTCGATGTCTCCCTACGTGCTGCACCAGAAATCGATGGGGGACAGCGGCTTCCTGTCGGTGAAATGGGGCAAGCGCGCACCGGCCGTCGCCCCCGAGCGGGTGCACGAGTACTTCGTCGAGGCCAACGACATCACCGGCATCGGCGAGTCCGACGCCGCGCCGTGGTGGTCGCAGCCGGACCGCCTGCTCGGTCAGCCGGTCGGGCCGCGCGCCTGATGGCACCGCGCAGGTCACTGGTGATGGGAGCCAGTGGCTTCCTCGGCTCCCACGTGACGCGGCAGCTCGTCGAACGCGGCGACGACGTCCGGGTGCTGCTGCGGCAGACCAGCTCGACCCGCGGCATCGATGACCTCGACGTCGAGCGTTGCTACGGAGACATTTTCGATGACGACGCGGTGCGGGCCGCGATGGCCGACCGGGACGTCGTCTTCTACTGCGTCGTGGACGCCCGGGCCATGCTGCCCGACCCGGCGCCGTTGTTCCGGACCAATGTCGACGGACTGCGTCAGGTGCTGGACATCGCGGTGGACGCCGGCCTCGACAAGTTCGTGTTCGTCAGCACCATCTGCACCATCGCCGTCAGCGGTGACGGGTCGGTCGTCGATGAGGACACCCCGTTCAACTGGGCGGACAAGGGCGGTGACTACGTCCGATCACGGCGTGCCGCAGAACAACTCGTGCTGGACGCGGCGACGCAGCGGGGACTACCGGCCGTAGCGATGTGCGTGTCGAACACCTACGGTCCACGGGACTGGCAGCCGACGCCGCACGGTGAGATCGTGGCGCGCACCGCGGCCGGCCGGATGCGGTTCTATGCCTCGGATGCGGCCGCGGAAGTGGTCGGTATCGAGGACGCCGCCCGCGCGCTGCTCCTGGGCGCCGAGCGCGGCCGCGTCGGCGAGCGCTACATCATCTCAGAGAGCTACCTGACACTGCGCACCATCCTGGAGACGGCGGCCGACGAAATCGGCGTGCCGCCACCACGATTCGGGGTGCCAAAGGCCGCGATGTACGCCGGTGCCTACGCCACGCAGCCGTTGCGCGCGCTGCGCCCGGGCAAGATTCCGCCGCTGGTCACCATCACGCGGTTGCTGCACATGACGTCACCGGCCGCCAACAGCAAGGCGCGGCGGGAACTGGGCTGGGAACCGGAGCCGACGGTGAATGCGATTCGCCGCGCGGCCCGGTTCTACGCCGACAATCAGTTGGTCTGATCGGCGGTCTGCTCGAACGTCATGGCCTCGAGGTTCCAGTAGCCGCGCAGATTGGTGATGAGCCCCTCGGCGTTGACCTTGTAGGTGAAGACGCCACGGACGCTGGCCACGAAACCGTTCGGAAATTCGGTGCGCAGCACCAGGATGTAGGCGATCTCGTCGGGTGAGCTCGACGGGAACGTCTCCTCGCACGTGACCGTCAGCTGGTTGGGCCCGATGTTGGTGTCGTAGAAGGCGGCCAGGGCCTCCTTGCCCTTGACGCCGGTGCCGTCGGGGTTGGTGACGGCCTCGCCGATGGGGTCTTCGACGACGATGTCGTCGGCCATCAGGGCCAGCCAGCCCTCGCGGTCGTGGCTCTGGACGCAACGCCACGACGACTGCGAGGCGGTGACAACGGGATTGTCGGACAAGGGATTTCCTTCCATTTCATGCCAAAACGGCATTCCAGCAGGTGGAATGCCGTTTCGGGTTGGTGCGTCTCGCTCAGCGGTCGGCGTCGGTGTACCGGATGACACCGCGGATGTTGCGGCCCTCCAGCATGTCCCGGTAGCCGTCGTTGATCTGCTCCAGCTTGTACTGGCGGGTGACCATGTCGTCGAGGTTGAGGCGGCCGGCCTTGTACATGGCCAGCAGTGACGGGATGTCGTGGTGCGGGTTGCCGCCACCGAAGATGGTGCCCTGCAGGCGCTTCTGCATCAAGGTCAGCATCGACAGGTTCAGCTTCACGTCCAGGCTGGCCATGTTCGCGACCGCGGTCACCACGCAGGTGCCGCCCTTGCTGGTGATGTTGAGGTAGTTGTCGATGTCCTCGCCGTGCAGCTCACCGACGGTGACGATGGTCTTGGTGGCCATGCGGCCCTCGGTGACCTCGGCAACGCCGGCCATGGCGCTGAAGATGTCGGGGTAGGCATGCGTGGCACCGAACTTGAGGGCGTTGTCGCGTTTGAACTCAACGGGATCCACGACGAACACATTGCGTGCACCGGCGTTGAGAGCACCCTGCAGTGCACCCGTGCCCACACCGCCGACACCGACGATGCAGACGTCATCGCCGGGACGGACGTCACCACTGCGGACCGCCGAGCCGTAGCCCGTGGTGACGCCGCACCCGACCAGGCAGGCGACCTCGAACGGGATGGTCGGGTCGATCTTCACCACCGAGCTCTTGTGCACCACCATGTACGGGCTGAATGTGCCCAGCAGCGTCATCGGGATCACCGGCGTGCCGTCGGCGGCGTGCACGCGGTTGGTGCCGTCGGAAACCGCGGTGCCGGTCAACAGGTACATGCCCAGGTCGCACAGGTTGCGCATGCCGGCCTGACACGACGGACATTCACCACACGACGGGATGAACGACAGCACGACGTGGTCGCCGACGGCGATGTGGTCCACGCCCGGGCCGACCTCGACCACGATGCCGGCGCCCTCGTGGCCGCCGAGAACAGGGAACCCAGCCATCGGGATGTCGCCGGTCACCAGGTGGTGGTCGGAGTGGCACATGCCCGAGGCTTCCATCTGGATCTTGACCTCGTCCTTGACGGGGTCGCCGATCTCGATCTCCTCGATCGACCACGGCTGATTGAACTCCCAGATGAGAGCACCTTTTGTCTTCACCGCATGCGCCTTCCACTAGAACCTGTTTCAGTTAGCGTAGAGGTAAAAGTTACGTTCGTCACACCCCACCCCCCAACCAACTGCTTGGCCGGTTTTTCACCAGATCGGGACGGGGGCCTCACCCAGCGGGTAGTAGCCCGGCAGCTGCTCGCCGGCCAGGCTGCGCTGGATGCGCTGCTGCATGCCCTTGGACAATTTGCCGGCGGTCATCAGGTCCAAATAGAGCTTCTGCACGTGGCCGAAGTCGAAGAAATCGCGCTGCCAGGCGATCTTCGGTTCCCCGTCGACGTTCTCCAGCCGGAACCAGCTGCCGCCGATGCCGTAAATCTCCCGTTCCGGGGCCGACGCATCCTCCGGATCGGTGACGACCTGCTTCCAGAAGCCGACCACTTCACCTTGCTTGTCGTCGATCACCACGCGTTGGTACGGGTACTTCCAGCCTTCGAGGCCCTCCATCTCCAAACCCAGAGCGATGTCGCGGATTTCGGCCTTGCCGAGGCACATCACGTCTTCCTTGGGGCCGATGTTCCAGCCGTAGGTGGCGTCCTCGGTGTAGAAGTCGGCCATGGGCTTCCAGTCGCCGGCCGCCTCGGCGTCACGGTTGACCTGCAGCCACCGCTCTACCCAGTCTTCGAGTTGTGCGCGGGGGAATGACGTCATTGTCTTGTCCTTTGTTTTCAGCTGGTTTCGCGGATGAACAGGGCTTGGGTGGGGCACTCGGCGACAGCACGCTCGATCTCGTCGCGCGCGTCGTCGGGCGGGGTCTCGTCGAGGATCTCGACAGTGCCGCGTTTGGGGACGTTGAAGTAGTCCGGCGCTTCCAGGGCGCACATGGCGTGGCCCTGGCACAGGTCGCGGTCGACTTCAACGCGATAACTGCCCATCTCAGTCAACTTCCCCGGTCGCTGCGCTCTTGCCCGCCGAATCCCGCTTCCGGTAGCGCACCGTGGCGGGCCGGGCCAACTGGACGACCATCTTGGAGTGGTCGTTCTGGTAGCTCTCCGGGGGTTGCGCCATCTCGAACTCGTACTCGCGCAACAGAACCGAGAAGATGGCCTTGATCTGCATCTGTGCGAAGGCCGCCCCCACGCAGCGGTGCTTGCCGGCGCCGAACGGAATCCAGGTCCACCGGTTCAGCAGGTCTTCCTGGCGAGGCTTCTCGTACCGGTCGGGGTTGAAGGCGTCGGGGTCGGGGAAGTCCTCGGGAATCCGGTTGGAGATCGCCGGTGACGCCGCCACCATCTGACCCTTGTGGATCGGGTGCTCGGCGACCTCGAACTCGTCCTGCGCGACGCGCATCAGGATGATGAGCGGCGGGTGCAGGCGAAGCGTCTCCTTGAGCGCATTGTCCAGGTTCGGAATCTGGCGCAGCGCATGGAAACTCACCTCCTGGCCGTCGCTGTACAGGTCATCGAGCTCCTGCTGGACCTTGGCGTAGAAATCGGGGTGGCGCAGCAGTTCGATCAGCGTCCACGACGACGTGCCCGAGCTGGTGTGGTGCCCGGCGAACATCAGCGAGATGAACATGCCGGTGACTTCGTTGGCGCTGAAGCGGTGGCTGCCCTCTTCATCCTTGATCGAGACCAGGACGTCGAGCAGGTCGCGATCGCTCTTGTCGGTGGGCGGGTTGGCAATTCGCCCGTTCATGACCTCCTGCACCAGCTCCACCAGGTTGGCCCGGGCCTCGTCGCGGATACGGAAGCTCTCGATGGGCAGGTAGGGGTCGACGTAGCAGAGCGGATCGGTGCCGCGCTCGAGCAGGTGGTAGTAGTTCGCGAACCGGGAGTCGAGCTGGTTGCGGAACTTCGGACCGATGAGGCAGGCCGTCGAGGTGTAGATGGTCAGCTCGGAGAAGAACTCCAGGAGGTCGATCTCGCCTGATTCGCCCCAGTTCTCGGTCATCCGCCGGACTTCGCGCTCGATGGTCGCGGCGTGGCCCTTCATCTGCTCACCGCGCAACGCGGTGTTGTGCAGCATCTCGGCCCGACGTTCGGGATCGGCGTCGAACACCACGCCCTCGCCGAAGATCGGCGTCATGAACGGGTAGGCCTCGGCCTGGTTGAGCTCGCTGTCGGTGGAGCGGAAGAAGAACTCGTTGGCCTCTGCTCCGGTCAGCAGCACCACCTGCTTGTCTGCGAGCTGGAACCAGCCGACGTCACCGCACTCGTCGCGCACGCGCTGCATCAGTCCGATCGGGTCGGTGCGGAACTCCTCCAGGTGGCCGTGTTCCTCGGCGCCACCCGAAACCCGTTGTACCTCTTTGGTGATGGTCATTGTCCAGGCATTCCTTCCTCGCCCAGGGCCAGCGACTGACGGTCCTTCATCTCCGTCAGTGGCGCTTCGGGCTGCAGTTCCATGTTGGCGATGAAGCCGCCGCGCGGGGTCTCGGCGACGAAGGTGATGGCGCGGGCCAGGTCGGCCGCGCGCAGGAAGTAGCTGTGGCGGGCCTGGCCCCACTTGGCCCAATCCTCCAGGGCCGGGCCGATTTTCTCAGCGGGCAGGCTCCAGCCCATGGACGTCATGGTCGGGCCGGGATGCACCACCGAGGCGCGCACGCCGGTGCCTTCCAGTTCCATCTGGAAGTTGGTCACCATCGCGACCAGTCCGGCCTTCGCGGCGCCGTAGGCTCCCATGTGCGGACGTTGGCGCAATGCCACGTCGGAGCCGACGAAGATCAGGTCGCCACGCCGGCGCTCCACCATGCCGTCGAGCACGGCGCGCGCCATGCGGTTGGCCCCGACCAGATGAATCTGCAGCTGCTCGGCGAACTCGTCGGTGGTCATCTCGTGCAACCGGCCGAAGTTGGTGTCTCCGGCGCCGGTGACCAGAACCTCGATGTCGCCGAGCGCGGCCGTCGCCTTGGCGACGAAATTTTCGACCGATGCGTTGTCGGTGACGTCGAGCGGCAGCGCGATCGCCTCTCCGCCTTCGGCTTTGATCTGGTCGACGAGTTCCTGACACTTCTCCACCCGGCGGGCGCCGAGAGCGACCGGGAAGCCGCGCGCGGCGAGTGCGGTCGCCGTCGCGGCGCCGATGCCCGACGAGGCCCCGGCCACGATGGCGGGCCTGCGGGTGGGGTGTGGTTCGAAACGGGCCATTTAGCGTGCCTTCACTGTCATTGGGAGGTGGGCAAATCCGCGTACGGAACTCGAGTGGACGCGGACGGAGTTGTCCTCGTCCACCTCGTAGCTCCGGATGCGTTTGAACAATTCGGTCAGGGCGACCCGGGCTTCCATCCGGGCCAGGTGGGCGCCAAGGCAGAAATGGGCGCCGCTGCCGAAACTCACGAGCTTGGAACCGATGTCGCGGCCGATGCGGTATTCGTCCGGCTGGTCGAACACCCGCTCGTCGCGGTTGGCCGAGCCGGCCAGCAGCACCAGTACGTCACCGGCCGGCACGGTGGTGCCGTAGAACTCGAGGTCCTCGACGACGGCCCGGGCCAGCAGCTGGCTCGACGTGTCGTAGCGCAGCGTCTCCTCGATCCACGGCGAGATCAGCTCATGGTCGTCGAACACCGGCGCCAGCTGCCCGGGGTTCTTGTGTCCCCAATACGCCGCATTGGCAAGCAGTTTCGTGGTGGTCTCGTTACCGGCGATGACCATCAGGAACAGGAATGCCATGATCTCGTCATCGGTCAGCTTGTCGCCGTCGATCTCGGCCTCCACCAGCGCCGAGGTGAGATCATCGGACAGACTCTTGCGCCGCTGCTTGACCATGTCGGCGTAGTACATCAGCAACTCACCCGATGCGGCCATGGCGGACGGCGGCACATCGGCCGTCCCGTCTTCGCGGTGCATCACACCGTCGGCGAGCGCGCGGATACGCACGCGGTCTTCTTGCGGGACGCCCATCAGCTCACTGATGACGTCCATGGGCAGCTTGCCCGCGAAATCGTCGACGTAGTCAAAGCTGTTGTTCTGCAACGCCTCGTCGAGGTGCTGGACGGCGATCTCGGTGACCCGTCCCTCCAGCTCACGGATGCGCCGCGGGGTGAACCCCTTGGACACCAGGGTGCGCAGCCGCAGGTGCGCCGGATCATCAAGGGCCAGAAAGGACATCACGCGGTGGGCTTCGGCGTTGCGGGAGATCGGATCCAGCGAGACGCCGTGCTTGTTGGACAGGGCGGTGCTGTTCCGGAAACCGCGCAGCACGTCCTCGTGGCGGGACAGTGCCCAGAAGTTGAGTTTGTCGTTCCGGTAGATCGGCGCCTCGTCCCGCAGCCGCCGGTAGTACGGGTACGGATCCTCGTGGAAGTCGTAGCTGTAGGGGTCGATCAGTAGCTCCACATTGGCTGTCATGCGTTGTCTCCCACGATGAGTCCGACGACGTAGGCCAGCCGGTCGGCGATCTGGTGATAGGTGTACGCGCCGCTGCCGGCGTTGACGAGCGCGCCGAAGTACGTCATCTCCAGGGCCGAGAGCAGGCGCGGATCGGCGTCGGGTCCGACGGCTGACCGGATGCGCTTGTGGATTTCGCCACCGATGCGGTCGCGCACCTTGCGGACGGTCTCGTCGTCGCCCGACAGCAGGGCCGTCGTGCACGCCGCGGCCACCCCGGGTTCGTCTGCGACGACCAGTGCGAGGCTGCGCAGTGCCTGCTCGACCCGGCTGGCCATCGTCTGGTTGACGTCGGTGAAGTAGGGCACCTGCCGAACCATGTCCAGATACACCTCGGCGATGAGGTGATTTTTGGACGAGAAGTAGGTGTAGGCGGTTGCCGGCGCGACCTTGGCGCGCGCGGCGACGGCCCGCACCGTCAGGTCGGCGTAGGAGGACTCTCGCAGCATTTCGCGACCGGCGGCCAGAACCTTCTGGAAGGTTTCCTCTTGGCGGCGGTTGCGCGGCTGGTCGTCCGCTTCTTGGCTGGCGCTTGTGAGCGCGGCCACTGCATCGCTGGACACATGTCCAAGTTAGCCGACGGCCTGCCGCGAAGGCAAGATGTTTCCGGATAATACCTGTTGAACAGCTATTTATGCGCGAAAAATGAGGACCGATACCGCCTGACTCTTGCTACTCGACGGCGCGTGAGGTTATGGTTCGACTGAACGTTGTCGGACAGTTGTCCAACGAAAATTCACATTGCTGGACATCGTCCAGTGGGCAGGAGTGCAGATGACCTTGCTGGGTGATCGCGAAAGTCGCCTTCTCATCGACGGAAAATTGGTGCCGGGTTCGCGTGGCACATTCCCGACCGTAAATCCCGCGACCGAGGAAGTCCTCGGCGTGGCAGCCGACGCCACGGTGGGCGACATGGTCGACGCCATCGACGCCGCCCGTCGGACTTTCGACGAGACCGACTGGTCCACCAACGTGGAGCTTCGCGTGCGGTGCCTGCGGCAGTTGCAGCAGGCCATGCGTGACCACAGTGCTGAATTGCGCGAATTGACGATCTCCGAAGCCGGCGCGCCCCGAATGCTCACCGCCGGAGCGCATTTGGACGGCCCGATCGAGGACCTGAGCTTTGCCGCCGACACCGCGGAGAGCTACCAGTGGACCACCGACCTGGGACATGCCACGCCGCAGGGGATTCCGACCAACCGGACCATCGCGAGGGAGGCCGTCGGCGTCGTCGGCGCCATCACGCCGTGGAACTTCCCGCACCAGATCAACCTGGCCAAGATCGGTCCGGCGCTCGCGGCGGGCAACACCCTGATCCTCAAGCCCGCACCGGACACCCCGTGGGTCGCCGCGGTTCTCGGCGAACTGATCACCCAGCACACCGACTTCCCGGCGGGCGCCATCAACATCGTCACCTCTCGGGATCACGGCGTCGGGGCCATGCTGTCGAAACATGCTGACGTCGACATGGTTTCGTTCACCGGCTCGACTGTCACCGGCCGCGCCGTGATGACCGATGCCGCCGAGACCATCAAGAAGGTGTTCCTGGAACTCGGCGGCAAGTCGGCGTTCCTGGTTCTCGACGACGCCGACGTGGCCGGCGCCTGCGCCATGGCGGCGTTCACGGCATCGATGCACGCCGGCCAGGGCTGCGCGATCACCACCCGGCTCGTGGTACCGCGGGCCCGCTACGACGAGGCCGTCGCGGCCGCGGCAGGCACGATGGGTGGCATCAAACCGGGCGATCCGTCCAGCCCGCGCACCGTCTGCGGCCCGGTGATCTCGGCCCGCCAGCGTGACCGGGTGCAGAGCTATCTGGACCTGGCCATCGAGGAGGGTGGCACGTTCGCGTGCGGTGGCGGCCGGCCGGCCGACCGCGACACCGGTTTCTTCATCGAGCCGACCGTCATTGCCGGACTGGACAACTCGGCCCGCGTCGCCCGCGAGGAGATCTTCGGGCCGGTACTCACCGTGATCGCCCACGACGGCGACGACGACGCCGTCCGCATCGCCAACGACTCGCCGTACGGCCTGTCCGGCACGGTGTTCTCGGCCGACCCGCAGCGGGCGGCCGGCGTGGCCGCGCGACTGCGCGTCGGGACCGTCAACGTCAACGGCGGTGTCTGGTACTCCGCCGACGCACCGTTCGGCGGCTACAAGCAGTCCGGCAACGGCCGGGAGATGGGTATCGCCGGGTTCGAGGAGTACCTGGAGACCAAGTGCATCGCCACGCTGGCCACGTAGGCCTGGTCGCCGAGAACTGTTGACTGACAAGCGTTATTCGAGAGGAAATCATGAGCAGGTTTGAGAACAAGGTCGCGATCGTGACCGGGGCGGGCGGCGGCATCGGCCAGGTCTACGCCGAGGCGCTGGCCCGGGAAGGCGCCGCGGTCGTCATCGCCGACATCAACGTCGAGGGCGCCGAGAAGGTGGCCGCCGGCATCAAGGCCGACGGCGGCAAGGCGCTGGCCGTGCGGGTCGACGTGTCGGACATCGACTCGGCCAACGAGATGGCCGCGGCGGCCGTCGCGGAATTCGGTGGCATCGACTACCTGGTGAACAACGCCGCGATCTTCGGCGGCATGAAGCTCGACGGTCTGCTGACCGTCGATTGGGACTACTACCGCAAGTTCATGAGCGTCAACCTCGACGGTGCGCTGGTGTGTACCCGCGCGGTGTTCCCGCACATGGAGAAGCGGGGCGGCGGATCGATCGTCAACCAGTCCTCCACCGCGGCATGGGTTTACGCCAACTTCTACGGTCTGGCCAAGGTCGGTGTCAACGGCCTGACGCAGCAGCTGTCGCGCGAGCTGGGCTGGCGCAACATCCGGATCAACGCGATCGCGCCCGGCCCGATCGACACCGAGGCCAACCGCAGCACCACGCCGCAGGCCATCGTCAAGCAGATCGTGCAGACCCTGCCGCTGGCGCGCATGGGCACGCCCGAAGACCTCGCCGGCATGTGCCTGTTCCTGCTGTCCGACGAGGCCAGCTGGATCACCGGGCAGATCTTCAACGTCGACGGCGGACAGATCATCCGGTCATGAGTTCTGACGTGAAGCTGGGGTATATCGGGCTGGGCAACCAGGGTGCCCCCATGGCCAAGCGCCTGGCCGAATGGCCCGGCGGGCTTATCGTTTTCGACGTCCGCGCCGAATCCATGGCGCCGTTCAGCGAGCTCGGCGCCACCCTGGCCGGCAGCGTCGCCGAGGTGGCCAAGGCCGACGTCATCAGCGTGACGGTGCTCAACGATGAGCAGGTCCGTGACGTCGTGACGCAGCTGGCCGAGCATGCCGCGCCCGGCACGGTGATCGCGATCCACTCCACCATCGAGCCGACGACAGCCGTCGAGCTGGCCGAGCAGCTGCGGCCCAAGGGGATCCACATCGTCGACGCTCCGGTGAGCGGCGGCGCCCATGCGGCGAGCCAGGGTGAGCTGGCGGTCATGGTCGGCGCCGACGACGAGGCCTATGACAAGGTCAAGCCCGTCTTCAAGCAGTGGGCGTCATTGGTCGTGCGGGCCGGCGAGCCCGGCGCCGGGACCAAGATGAAGCTGGCGCGGAACATGCTGACGTTCATCGGTTTTGCCGCCGCGTGTGAGGCGCAGAAACTCGCCGAGGCATCGGGCATCGACCTGCAGAAGCTGGGACGCGTGGTGCGGCACAGTGACGCGCAGTCGGGCGGCCCCGGCGCCATCATGGCGCGTGACGACACCAAACCGCTGGCGCCCGACCACTTCCTCTACAACATGTTCGTCCACACCCGCGGGCTGGCCGAGAAGGACCTGTCACTGGCGCTGGGGCTGGGTTCGGCTGTGGGAGTGGATCTTCCGCTTGCGGAGCTGGCGCTGGCCAACCTCGCCGAGGGTCTCGGCGTACCGCATGTGAAGGAGTCTTGATGGACGAGTTGCGCGCCAAGGGCCTGGCGAAGATGAACGAGGTCTACGGCTGGGAGATGCCCAACATCGAGGGCGACCCGTACTTCGACCTCACCGTGGATCACCTGTTCGGCACCATCTGGAGCAAGCCCGGACTGTCGATGCGGGAGAAGCGCCTGATGACGTTCACGTGCGTCACCGCTGTCGGCTCGCAGGACCTCGCCGAGATTCAGATCAACGCCGCCTTGCTCAACGAGGAATTCACCGAGGCCGAGCTCAAGGACATCGGCATCTTCCTGACGCAGTACCTCGGCTTCCCCCTCGGGTCGGCGTTCAACGGCGCCGTGTCCAAGGTGGTCGCGAGGCGGCGCAAGGCCGCCGAGAAGGGCGTGGCAGAGGACCGCAAGGCCAATGTCAATGCCGCCGTCAAGATGAACACCGGGAGCGAGCTCGATGACAAGTAGGTACGCGTCGCTGTCGCGTGCTGAGCTGGCGGCACTGGTGCCCGAGCTGCTGCTGATCGGCCAGCTCATCGACCGCGCCGGAATGGCCTGGTGCATAGTCGAATTCGGCCGGGAAGAGATGCTGCAGGTCGCCATCGAGGAGTGGGCCGGGTCCAGCCCGCTCTACACCAAGCGGATGCAGAAGGCGCTGAAGTACGAAGGCGTGGACGTCATCACGATCTTCAAGGGCCTGCAGCTCGACATCGGCGCGCCCCCGCAGTTCATGGACTTCCGGTACACCGTGCACGACCGCTGGCACGGCGAATTCCACCTGGACCACTGCGGTGCGCTCATGGACGTCGAGCCCATGGGCCCCGATTACGTGCGCGGCATGTGCCACGACATCGAGGACCCGACGTTCGACGCGACAGCGCTCGCGACCAACCGGCGCTGCCAGGTGCGGCCCATCCACCGGCCGCCGCGCGTCCCGGCGGATCGGACGCCGGCGTGCGCGTGGACCGTCATCATCGACGAGTCCCATCCCGAGGTCGGTTTCATCCCACAGCTCGACGTCATCGGCGCGACCAACGCCTACCGGTGCGAGCTCGACGACATCGATCCGGCGGACGAGGGCCAGGCCGACTACTCGGGCCCGCTGGTGAGCGACGTCGATTTCTCGGCGTTCTCGCACTCGGCGCTGGTGCGCATCGCCGACGAGGTGTGCCTGCAGATGCACCTGCTGGTGCTGTCTTTCGCGCTGGCCGTGCGGGCCCGTTGTGCTGGCGACGCCGAGAAGGAACGGTCCATCCGGACCAAGTCCCTGATCGGCATCTCCGGCGTGGCGGCCGAGCGGATCCAGAAGGTGCTGGACCTGCCGAACGACGCCGCCGGGGCCTTGCGGGTACTCGAGCTGCATCCGCTCCTCAATCCGGCCGCGTATGTGTGCGTCGAGGTTTCGGGCAGCGAGGCGCACGTGCGCCCGTCACCCGCACACGAGGATGGCGCCTGGATCACCCTGGTGTCGCCGGAGTCGGACTTGCCGCTGCAGGCCATCGCGACGGCCGTCAACCCGCTGCTGCGCGCCGAAGTCTCCGGCGATGCCACCGACTGGACCGTCCGGTTCATCGAAACCGACACCCCGGCAAAGGAACTCGGCGAGGTCTCGGTGTGCAAGGTCAGTAGCGGCGCGGCGTGGGTTTTCGAGGAACGCAAGTCCCTGCCGCTGACGGTGGTGTAGGAGCGTCTGTGTTGACTGCGAACTGACGACGCAGAAAGTCGAGAAAACGTGTGCGTGAGTTCGCAGTCAACGTCACCGGTGGCTAGGTAGCTCGGCTCGATCAGCTCTCCCTGGGGCACATGTCGGCCGAAGCTGTCAGCCCGGGCTGACCATGTCAGCCCATGATGACAATGTCGCGATCGGTGACAGCTCCGGATCAAAGGCAGTGGGGTGAGAGGTGACTTCTGCGTTTGACCTTGCGTTGACGCCACAAATGACCGAGTAGATGTGTGAGTGGACGCAGGGTCAAATCCGTACGGGCACGGTCTGAGCCGCTCAGAAGTCGTCGAACTCGCTGTCGAGGCTCTGGATTCGGCCGGCGACTCCCGACAGGTCGGTGTGTGAGCGCGTGATGATGTCGGCGACGTCGCCGCTGGCCTTGCCGATCGCCGACCACAGCGCGTGGTCGGCGGCGGCGGTCGGCGTCTTCTTGGCTTCGTCGGCGAGGTCGGTCACCCAGTGTTTGAGAGCGTCGAGTTCGCGGCGTCCGCCGTTGACCACGTCTGCGGACCGCTCGAGTTCGTCGCCCACGCGCTTGTCGAGGTCGGCCAGCCGGCCGAGGGCCTGGGCGTGCTTGTCATTGGCCTCGGCGTAGCGGTCGGCCGCGCCGCCGGTCCAGTGCGGACCGGGACCCGCGGCCTTCACCTGATCCTGGAGTGCGCGCAGCTGCTCGCTCTTGTCGAACTCGGAGCGGTCGTGCGGAACGCCCTCGCCGAAGGTGGCGCGGGCCCGCTCCCACATCAGTAGGAAGGCATCCAGCGGCTCCACCGGTGCGGACCTCCTCGCGTGCGTCGGGCCTGCCCAGTTTAGGACGAGCCGACCAGCTACTAGGGTGTGGCTGTGCGCGTCCTCGTGATCGGCTCCGGTGCCCGTGAACATGCCCTGCTGCTCGCCCTGAGCCGCGACCCCCAGGTGGACTACCTGGCTGTCGCCCCCGGCAATGCCGGTACCTCCGCCGTCGCCGAGCAGCACGACGTCGACATCACCGCCGCCGACGAGGTGCTCGCGCTGGCCAAGAAGCTCGCCGCCGACCTGGTCGTGATCGGCCCCGAGGTGCCGTTGGTGCTGGGTGTGGCCGACGCGCTGCGCGCGGCCGGCGTCGCCACCTTCGGGCCGTCCAAGGACGCCGCCCGCATCGAAGGCTCCAAGGCGTTCGCCAAGGACGTCATGGCCGCGGCCGGCGTGCGCACCGCGACCAGCGAGATCGTCGACAACCCCGCCCACCTCGACGCCGCCCTGGACCGCTTCGGCCCGCCCGCCGGCCAACAGGCCTGGGTCGTCAAGGACGACGGGCTGGCCGCCGGCAAGGGCGTCGTCGTCTCCGCGGACCGGGAGGCCGCCCGCGCCCACGCCGCCGAACTGCTCGAATCCGGCCACCCGGTGCTGCTCGAGTCGTTCCTCGACGGGCCCGAGGTGTCGCTGTTCTGCGTCGTCGACGGCGAGACCGTGGTGCCGCTGCTGCCCGCGCAGGACTTCAAGCGCGTCGGCGACAACGACAGCGGACCCAACACCGGCGGCATGGGCGCCTACACGCCGCTACCGTGGCTGCCCGCAGCGGTCGTCGACCAGATCGTCGACGAGGTCGTCAAACCCGTTGCCGCGGAACTGGTTCGGCGTGACAGCTCGTTCTCGGGCCTGCTGTACGCCGGCCTGGCCATCACCTCGAAGGGCCCGGCCGTCGTCGAATTCAACTGCCGCTTCGGCGATCCCGAGACCCAGGCCGTGCTGGCACTGCTGCAGACCCCACTGGGCACGCTGCTCAACGCCGCCGCCACCGGCACCCTCGATTCTGTCGGTGCGTTGCAGTGGCAGGACGGGTCGGCCGTCACGGTCGTCGTGGCCGCCGAGAACTACCCGGGTCGCCCCCGCGTCGGGGACGTGATCACCGGATCGGAGACGGCCGGCGTGCTGCACGCGGGCACCAGCCGCCGCGACGACGGCAGCGTCGTCTCTTCCGGCGGCCGGGTGCTGTCGGTGGTGGGCACCGGTGCGGACCTGGCGGCCGCGCGGGCCGAGGCCTACCGGATCATCGAGTCGATTCGCCTGCCGGGCAGCCACTTCCGCACCGACATCGGCCTCGCTGCCGCCGAAGGCCGCATCTCGCTCTAGCCGGGATTTGTGCACGATTTTCCGCGGCAGACGCGGATTTTCGTGCACAAATCACTGGACGAGGAGCGGGGCCAGCCAGGAGATCTCGGCCGGCAGCTGCGCGCTCCAGAACGACGCGTCGTGGCCGCCGGGGGAGAAGCCACCCGCGGCGCCGTTGGGCAGCTGGGCGATGAACTGCTTGGTCGCCGAGTAGAACGGGTCACTGTCGCCGCAGTCGATGCGGATCGGGATACCCGCCAGCCCGGGCAGACCCCACACCGAGTTGGCCGCGTAGTCGGCCGCACCGTCGAAGGCGCCCGGAGCCGTCGCGCCCGATGACGTCCATAACGCCGGGCTGACGGCGCAGATCGCCGCGGTGCGGGCCGCGCCCAGCCGGGCCCCCAGCAGCAGCGCGCCGTAGCCGCCCATCGACCAGCCCAGGAAACCCACCCGCGAGGTGTCGAGGCCCTGCGAGGCCAGCATCGGGATCAGCTCATCGAGCACCATGGCGCCCGAATCCTCCCCCGAAGCCCGCTTGTGCCAGTAGCCGCCACCGCCGTCGACGGCCACGACCGCGAACGGCGGCAGCCCCGCGGCCACGGCCTGTGCCAGCCCTTGTTCGACGCCGCCGGCCATCACCGTCGCGGCGTCGCTGCCTTTGCCGTGCAGCGCGATCACGGGCCGCAGTGGCGCGGTCTGGCCCGGCGGGCGGGCGATGGCCCAGTTGGTCGAGACGCCACCGCGGGCCTGCGAGACGAATGAACCGGTCACGTAGGTGGGTGCCGGATCGGCGACGGCCGGGGGTGGCGCGAGCGGCGCCCCGACGCTCGTCATTGTCACCGGGGTCGCGGTGACGGTCGGGCGGTTGAACGTCGACCCCAACGCGAACGCGCCGGCGGCCCCTGCGGCGGCGCCGGCTCCGAGACGGAGGACGGCGCGTCGGCTCAGCTCTGCCATGGCCGCCATCATGCCATCGGCCGCAGCCCGGCATTCCTGAGTAATGCCTAATGGATTACGTGAAATCGTGATCGTCGCGTGACCATTCCTGGCAGCATTTACGGGGTGATGACAGCAGTCACCCCAAAGGGGGAACGGCGACGGTATGCGCTGGTCAGCGCTGCCGCCGAGCTGCTGTGTGAGGGCGGCTTCGACGCTGTCCGGCACCGCGCCGTGGCGCAGCGGGCCGGGCTGCCGCTGGCCTCCACGACGTACTACTTCTCGTCCCTCGACGACCTGATCGAAAAGGCGGTCGAGCACGTCGGAGAATCGGAATCTCAGCAGCTGCGCATGCGCGTCTCGGCGTTGTCGCGGCGCCGCCGCGGCGCAGACGCGACGGCGGATCTGCTGGTCGACCTGCTGGTCGGTGACAGCACCCGGGCGTCCGACCAGTTGATTTCCCGCTATGAGCGGTACATCGCCTGCGCCCGTCAGCCCGGGCTGCGCGACGTGCAGCGACGCATCCTCAAGCAGCGGTCCGATGCCGTCATCGAGGTGGTGGAGCGATCCGGGCGCTCGGTGCGCGCCGAACTGCTCACGGCGCTGGTCTGCGCCGTCGACGGTGCGGTGGTGGCGTCGATGGTGAGCGACGGTGACGGCCCGCGCGCGACTGCCCGGGCGACCCTCGTGGACGTCATCGACGTCCTGGCGCCCTTCGACCAAGAACGCCGGGTCGCCCTATAAGCGGGCTTAGTAGGCTGTAGTCCCGTGAGCATCCCCAACGTGCTGGCCAATCGTTACGCCAGCGACGAGATGGTGGCCATCTGGTCGCCGGAGAACAAGATCGTCGCCGAACGCCGGCTGTGGCTGGCCGTGCTGCGCGCGCAGTCCGAACTGGGCGTGGCCGTACCGTCCGGCGTCGTTGAGGACTACGAGCGGGTGCTGGACCAGGTCGACCTGGATTCCATCGCCGCGCGGGAACGCGTCACCCGGCACGACGTCAAGGCGCGCATCGAAGAGTTCAACGCGCTGGCCGGCCACGAGCACGTCCACAAGGGCATGACGAGCCGCGACCTCACCGAGAACGTCGAGCAGTTGCAGATCCGGCAGTCGCTGGAACTGGTGTTCTCGCACGGCGTCGCGGTGGTGGCCCGGCTCGCCGAGCGCGCCGCGCTGTATCGCGACCTGGTGATGGCCGGTCGCTCGCACAACGTCGCGGCGCAGGCCACCACGCTCGGCAAGCGGTTCGCCTCGGCCGCCGAGGAGACCCTGGTCGCGCTGACCCGGCTGCGGGAGCTGATCGACCGGTACCCGCTGCGCGGCATCAAGGGCCCGATGGGCACCGCGCAGGACATGCTGGACCTATTCGGCGGTGACGCCTCGCGGCTGGGCAAGTTGGAAAGCCGAATCGCTGAGTTTCTTGGATTCACCGAGGTTTTCACCTCCGTCGGGCAGGTGTACCCGCGGTCACTGGACCACGACGTGCTGTCCGCGCTGGTGCAGCTGGGCGCCGGCCCGTCGTCGTTCGCGCACACCATCCGGCTGATGGCCGGCCACGAACTGGCCACCGAAGGCTTCGCGCCCGGGCAGGTCGGCTCGTCGGCCATGCCGCACAAGATGAACACCCGCTCGTGCGAGCGCGTCAACGGCCTGCAGGTCGTACTGCGCGGCTACGGCTCCATGGCCGCGGAACTGGCTGGGGCGCAATGGAATGAGGGCGACGTCTTCTGCTCGGTGGTACGCCGCGTCGCGCTGCCCGACGCGTTCTTCGCCATCGACGGCCAGACCGAGACGTTCCTGACGGTGCTCGATGAGTTCGGCGCCTACCCGGCCGTCATCCAGCGCGAGCTGGACCGCTACCTGCCGTTCCTGGCGACGACCCGCATCCTGATGGCGGCGGTGCGCGCCGGCGTCGGCCGCGAGACGGCGCACGAGGTCATCAAGGAGCACGCCGTCGCCGTCGCGCTCGCGATGCGCGAAAAGGGTTTGGAGCCAGACCTTCTGGACCGGCTGGCCGCCGATCCGCGCCTCCCGCTGGACCGCGTCGAGCTCGACGCGGCACTGGCCGACAAGCAGGCGTTCAGCGGCGCCGCCGGCGACCAGGTCGACGCCGTCGTCGCCGCGGTGGACCGCCTGGTGGCGCAGTACCCGGAAGCGGCCAAGTACACCTCGGGCGCCATCCTGTGACCTTGGCGGGAAGCTTGGCCGGGGTCGACCTGACCGACCTCGACAACTTCGCGTCGGGCTTCCCGCACGAGTTGTTCGCGCGGCACCGCGCGGAAGCTCCGGTGTACTGGCACGAGCCGACCGACAACACCCCGGACGGCGAAGGCTTCTGGTCGGTCGCCACCCACGCGGAAACCCTTGCGGTGCTGCGTGATCCGGTGACGTACTCGTCTGTGACGGGCGGCTCGCGACCGTTCGGCGGGACGCTGATCCAGGACCTGTCGATCGCCGGCCAGGTACTGAACATGATGGACGATCCGCGGCACGCGGAGATTCGGCGGCTGGTGTCGTCGGGGCTGACGCCACGGATGATCGCGCGGGTCGAGGACGACCTGCGGGTGCGTAGCCGGGCACTGCTGGACGCGGTGACCCCGGGCGTGCCGTTCGATTTCCTGGTCGACATCGCCGCCGAGCTACCCATGCAGATGATCTGCATCCTGATGGGTATCCCTGAGTCACAACGGCATTGGCTGTTCGAGGCCATCGAGCCGAGCTTCGATTTCGGCGGCTCACGCAAGGCCGCCATCACCCGGTTGTCGGTGGAGGAAGCCGGCTCCCGGATGTACAACTTCGGCATGGAGCTGATCGCCGCCAAGCGGGCCGAACCGACCGACGACATGCTGTCGGTGGTGGCCAACGCCGAGGGCGTCTCCGATCTCGAGGTGTACCTGTTCTTCAACCTGCTGTTCAGTGCGGGCGCCGAGACCACCCGGAACTCGGTTGCCGGCGGACTGCTGGCGTTGTGCGAGAACCCATCTCAGTTGGCGCTGCTGCGCGCCGACCTGTCGCTGCTGCCGTCGGCGATCGAGGAGATGGTGCGCTGGACCTCGCCGTCGCCGTCCAAGCGGCGCACCGCGACGCGTGCCGTGTCGCTGGGCGGCTGCGATATCGAGCCGGGGCAGAAGGTGGTCGTGTGGGAAGGTTCGGCCAACCGCGACGAGCTGGTGTTCGCCGACCCCATGACGTTCGACGTGACCCGCAAGCCCAACCCGCACTTGGGATTCGGGCAGGGGCTGCACTACTGCCTGGGGGCCAACCTGGCCCGCCTGGAGCTGCGGGTGCTGTTCGAGGAGCTGCTGACCCGGTTCCCGGACATCCAGGTGGTCGAGCCACCTGAATGGACCCGCAGCAACCGGCACACCGGCCTCCGGCACCTCTGGGTTTCCCTGTCGTGATCTGTGCACGAAAATCCGCGCCTGGCGCGGAAAATCGTGCACAAATCACGACTTTTCGAGGGTGAATTGATGGACATCGACCTGGCGCAGCCGGAACATTTTCGCGCACCCGGTCAGATATTTCATGTACCGGTCGTAGACCTCGACCGATTGCACTGAGATTGCTTCGTCGCGGTGCGTCTCCAGGGCTTCGGCCCAGAGGTCGAGGGTGCGCGCGTAGTGCGGCTGCAGTGACTGGACTCGAGTCACCTTGAATCCGGCCGCCGCGGCGTGCTGACGCACCATCGGGGCGGACGGCAGCCGGCCACCCGGGAAAATCTCGGTCATGATGAACTTGACGAACCGCAGCAGGTCGATCGTCACAGGCAGGTTCGTGTAACGCGGATCGGTGGCGCAGATGGTGTGCAGCAGCATGACGCCGTCGGGCGGGAGGACGTCGTAGGCCATCTGGAAGAACGCCGGATAGCGTTCGTGACCGAAATGCTCGAACGCGCCGATGGATACGATCCGGTCGACGGTTCCGTCGTATTGTTCCCAGCCTTCGAGCAGGACGCGACGGGAGCGGGTGGTGTTCATGTTCTCGAAGAGCCGTTCGACGTGGGTGGCCTGGTTTTTGGACAAGGTGAGGCCGATGACGTTCACGTCGTACTTCTCGATGGCGCGGCGCATGGTGGCGCCCCAGCCGCAGCCGACGTCGAGCAGCGTCATTCCCGGTGTGAGGCCGAGCTTTCCGAGGGCGAGGTCGATCTTGGCTATTTGGGCTTGTTCGAGTGTCATGTCGTCGCGCTCGAAGTATGCGCAGCTGTAGGTCTGGCTGGGGTCCAGGAACAGTCTGAAGAAGTCGTCGGACAAGTCATAGTGGGCTTGAACGTCCGCGAAATGCGGTTGAAGATTCTGCGCCATGGTGTTCCTTCCTGGCGGTTCAACTGGATTCAGTGGGTTATGAGAAACGTTGGATGGCAACGGATATCGGGATCGCGGTGTGATTCCGTCATTTCGGCGGCATCAGGACCGAGTCGATCATGTACACCGTGGCATTCGCGGTCTTGACTCCGCCGCACACGAGTGCGGCGTCATTGACCTTCAGATCTGCGCCGTCGCCGGTAACGGTCACCGGAGAGCGTTCGAGGGTGGTGTGCGTTCCGGCCACTGCCGCGGGCGAGAGTTGGCCTTGCACAACGTGATACGTCAGGATTTTGGTCAGGGTGGCGGAGTCCGTCTTGAGAGAATCCAGGGTCGCTGCCGGCAGCTTCTTGAAGGCATCGTCGGTGGGTGCGAAGACGGTGTATTGGCCACTGTTCAGAGTCGTGACCAGGTTCACGTTCGGGTTCAACTTGCCCGACAGCGCCGCCGTCAGCATGGTCAACATCGGATTGTCGGAGGCTGCCGTCGCGACAGGGTGCAACCCCATCCCGGCGACAGAACCCGGCCCGGTGGGGACCTGCTGTGCGTAGGCCTCGCAACCAGGGCCCACGAGAGCCGTGACAGGCGGAGTCGATGTCGCTGCCGTGGCAGCACTTGGCATCGAAGCCATGTTTGTACTCGGCGCAGCCGAGGGCGCCGAGTTGGTGCCGGCGTCGGAACACGCTGATAAACCCATGACGGCGGCGATCGACAGGCCGGCGGCTGCGATGTGTGGGTAGCGAGGGTATTGCATCAGGGTCTCCTTTGTACGGACGACTGCCGCCGTGGTTTGTTCTTTGTTTACTGGTTCGGAGCCCTGGCGCGTTTGGATAGGTCTGCGGGCAGATGGATGAGGTCTGTCCGCCAACGTGATTCGACTGAAGGGAGGGAACGGCCAGACTCGTGTACCCGAAGACACCGAATTCGCTGCCGCACCCATCCGGGCCGCCCCTGGCTCCGAACCCCTCCTGCGACCCGCAGCGTGGTGGCTCGGGCGTCGGACGAGAGTGAAACCAGATGACGCAGGGATTTGACGTGGCGATAGTGGGCGGCGGCCCGGCAGGGTCGGCGGCCGCATGGCAGGCGGCGCAGGCAGGGGCTCGCGTGCTGTTGCTGGACAAGGCTGAGTTCCCCCGAGACAAGCCGTGTGGTGATGGCTTGACACCGCGGGCCGTCAGCTACATCCAGAAGATGGGACTCGCTGAGCAGGTCGCGAAGTTCCACCGCGTGAATCGGGCCACCGTCTACAGTCCGAGCCGCTGGGACCTGGCATTCCCGGACCGCCCGGGGATGCCTGATCACGGTCACGTGGCGCGCCGACTGGATCTCGACTTGATGCTGCTCGACCGGGCCGAGTTCTGCGGTGCCGAGGTGCGCCGCGGCACCGAGGTCGCCGGACCGATCCTCGATGACGGTGGGCGCGTGGCAGGAGTGGTGCTCAAAAGCGGTGAACGGGTCGCAGCTGATGCGGTGATTGCCGCAGACGGCGCCCATTCGCCGGTCAAGCGGGCCCTGAATCTCGTCTCGCAGCACAACGGTTACGCCGCGATCGCGATCCGGGCCGAGATGTCCGCCAATCGACCGGACGTCGACTCGCTCGATGTGCACTTGCAACTGAGGTTCCGCGGCGATCAGCTGCCGGGTTATGGCTGGGTTTTCCCACTCGGCGGGGGCCGGGTGAACATCGGTCTCGGATATGTGAACAGCTACAAGCAGTGGCAGCAGATCAACGCTACCCAGTTGTTGGGCGAGTTCCTGGCCGGACTACCCCATGAGTGGCAGCTACCGTCGGTCGGCGAGTTGATGAAAGCGAAGGCCGTACGGGCGTGGCGGCTACCGATGGGATTCACGGCGTGGCCACCGTGGCGTCCCGGTGTCTTGTTCGCCGGCGACGCGCTCGGAGCGGCGAGGCCGGCTTCAGGTGCGGGGATCTCCAAGGGGTTGCAATCCGGACTGGCGGCCGGTGAATGCGCCATCGCGGCGCTGACCAACGGTGGGCCAGACGATTTCACCAACTACACCCAGCGAGTGGAAGCGGCATGGGGCAAGGAATATCGCCGCGGTCGATGGTTCCACCGGCTGGTCGGTGTGCCTGCGATCGCGGCTGCCGGGGTGCGCACGCTCGACGCCGTCAGCAATCCGTCGGTGCGGGCGAGGCTGCTGTTCTGGGAGCAATGGTCCGACCCCGCAACCTCGCCGCATTCGGCGGGTCCGGGTACCGAATCGTAGGGATGTTCAAAAGCACCGTGCGTCAACGTATTCAACGTGCGACCGGCCCGCGCGGGCCGGTCGCACGCTTACCTAGGCCGTGCGCTTGTGGTAACTGGCGAGCGTGACGTCGAGCAGGCCTTCGGTGAAATAGCGTTCGCACCCGCGCAGATACTTCATGAAGCGCTGGTAGACCTCCTCGGACTGGATTTCCACCGCCTTCGCATGATTGGCCTCGAGCGCGTCGCCCCACGTCTTGAGCGTCCGGATGTAGTGCGGCCGTAGGGAGATGGCCTCGGGGACGACGAAACCGGCAAGTACGCCGTGCTCGATCATCATGTCCGTCGTCGGAATCCGGCCGCCCGGGAAGATTTCGGTGACGATGAATTTGATGAAGCGGGCGGTTTCGAAGGTGACCTTCTTACCGTCTGCGTTCAACTGGTACGGATGGAAACCGACGCTGCTCTGAATGGTCATCCGACCGTCGGCGGGAAGAATGTCGAAGCACTTCTTGAAGAAATCCGGATAGCGTTCGAAACCGAAGTGCTCGAAGGCTTCGATGGACACGATCCGGTCGACGGGCTCGTCGAACTGTTCCCACCCCTGCAGCAGCACCCGGCGGGTTCGCTCGGTGTCGATATCGTCCAGGAGTTGTTGCGTGAACGCCCTCTGGTTCTTCGACAGGGTCAATCCGATGACGTTGACGTCGTACTTCTCGACTGCGCGTCGTGCGGTGGCGCCCCAGCCACAACCGATGTCCAACAACGTCATTCCCGGTTTGAGGTCGAGATTGTCGAGGTTGAGATCGATCTTGGCGAGCTGCGCTTGTTCAAGGTCCAAGGTCGGCGGTTCGAAGTACGCGCAGCTGTAGGTGCGCGACGGGTCTTGGAACAGGGCGAAGAAGTCGTCGGACAGGTCGTAGTGGGCTTGGATCTCTTCGAAATGCGGACGCATTTCTTCTTGGGAACCAGCAGGCATGGATCCGTGCTTTCCAACGCAGCGCTATGCCACGTCTTTGTGATAGCGGTCTGATGACAGGCTGTTGTGGTCGGTTACTTCTGCAGAGTGAATTGATTGACGTCCACCTGGCGGCGGTGGAACATGTCGGCGCAGCCGGTCAGATATTTCATGTACCGGTCGTAGACCTCCACCGACTGGATCGCGATGGCCTCGTCGCGGTGCGCCTCGAGTGCCTCGGCCCAGTGGTCGAGGGTTTTCGCATAGTGCGGCTGCAGCGACTGCACGCGGGTCACGCGGAATCCGGCTGCGGTGGAGAGGTTTTCGACCATCTCGATGGACGGCAGCCGGCCACCGGGGAAGATCTCGGTCACGATGAACTTCACAAACCTGGCCAACGCGAACGTCAGCTGGATGCCCATTTCCGCGGCCCGGCGCGGGTCGATGCCACAGATGGTGTGCAGCAGCATGACGCCGTCGGGCGGCAACGCGTCATAGGCCATCTGGAAGAACGCCGGATAGCGGTCGTGGCCGAAGTGCTCGAACGCGCCGATGGACACAATCCGGTCGACCGGTTCGTCGAACTGTTCCCACCCCTCCAGGTACACGCGGCGCGAACGCTTCGTGTCCACGCCGTCGAGCAGGTGATTGACATATGCGGCTTGGTTTTTCGACAGTGTCAGCCCGACGACGTTGACGTCGTACTTCTCGACGGCGCGCCGCATCGTCGCGCCCCAGCCGCAGCCGACGTCGAGCAGTGTCATGCCGGGCTCGAGGCCCAGCTTGCCCAGCGCGAGGTCGATCTTCGCCAATTGGGCCTGTTCCAGCGTCATGTCGTCGCGCTCGAAATACGCACAGCTGTAGGTCTGGCTCGGATCCAGAAATAGTCTGAAGAAATCATCTGACAGGTCGTAATGCGCCTGGACATCCGCAAAATGCGGTTTGAGTTTTTCTGCCATGGCTTCCTCTCCAGGCCGACGGCCTGAGAACACTGATCGCGCGCACACCTCGCTCAGCCGGCGACGTCGACGGCTCGTAGGGAGGTGCTGTGCCCTGTACACGTGTGTGGTGCCCGTACGGTTCACGAGCACGACAACTGGGATTCGTTGCCAGGTTTCAGTTGGATGGGTCGGGCGCCGAAATTGATGGATTTGCCCGGTTGCTGGAGCGACATCGGCGCAGCGATCAGCAGCACAGGAATTCGCGGTCTGGCGGTGCCCGCGCTGCTGGAGCGATCAGCCAGAGAAGCCCTGGAATATGTTGCCGACGGCTTACCAGTGAAGCAACGACTCAGCGGCAATGCAAGAGCAAACGCCCACGAAACGTCGGGTGTCGTCCGTCAGGACGAGGTGGTGCGGGCTGGGCGCAGGCCGGCCGACCGTAACTCGAGCGCCGCCAGCTTCCGGATCGCGATGGTGTCGTGGGTGCGCCAGGCATTCACCGGGTCGTCGGAAACCTCGGTCAGCTTTGCCAACGGCCGGTTGGCCAGCGCCCGGAACGCCAGCAGCTGCTCGCCGGCGTCGGTCGAGGCCAGCGTCACCGCCGTCCACTTACGGCGGAAGAACCGGATCCGCAGTGCCAGCCACGGCATCGCCACGGCGAGGATCGGCGGTAGCGCCACTGCCAGTGCGAGCACCCAGGCCAGCCAGCTCGCGGTGCTGTTCAGGCTGTCACCCGCGCCTGCGATGTCGACCGCGGCGTGGCCGGCCGACCGCAACGGGGCCCTGAACGCCTTCCCGATCAGGGGAATGCCGTCGGCGTTGTGGCCGGCGGAGGCCAGGCTGTCCGCGACACCGTCGGCGCCGTCGTGCACCTGGCGCCCGACGTCGGCGATGGTGGCGATCGCGCTGTGCACCGCGACGCCGACGGAGATCCAGATGACGAACCACACCAGCGCGACGACGTCGCTGGTCAGCTGGGCGAGCAACCGGCCCGGCGTCCGGGCGTAGGGCACGTAGCGCGAACTCATGCCACCCATCCCAACAGATAGGGTGGTCCGATGCGCCCAGCTTTGTCCGACTACCGGCATCTGACCAGCGGCAAGGTTCGCGACCTGTACCGCATCGACGACGACCACCTGCTGTTCGTCGCATCGGACCGGATCTCGGCTTTCGACTATGTCCTCGACAGCGAGATCCCGGACAAGGGCCGCGTCCTTACCGCCATGAGCGTCTTCTTCTTCGACTACCTGGCCGAGCAGCTGGGCACCGCCAACCACCTCGCCGGCCCGGCCGATGACGACCGCATCCCCGCCGAGGTGCTGGGCCGCGCCCTGGTGGTGCGCAGCCTGGACATGATGCCGGTCGAGTGCGTGGCGCGCGGTTACCTGACCGGTTCGGGGCTCATCGACTACCGCAAGACGGGCCAGGTATGCGGCATCGCGCTACCCGAGGGGCTGACAGAGGCCAGCCGGTTCGGTGAGCCGCTGTTCACGCCGGCGACCAAGGCCGAGATCGGGGCGCACGACGAGAACATCGCGTTCGACGCCGTCGTGAAGCTCGTCGGCACCGAGCGGGCCGAGCAGCTGCGTGACGAGACCCTGAAGGTTTACAGCGCCGCCGCCGCGCACGCGCTGACCAAGGGAATCATCCTGGCGGACACCAAGTTCGAGTTCGGAGTCGATGCCGACGGCGGGCTGGTACTCGCCGACGAGGTGCTGACACCGGACTCGTCGCGGTACTGGCCGGTCGAGGGCTACACCGAAGGTGTGGTGCAGCCCAGCTTCGACAAGCAGTTCGTCCGGAACTGGCTGACCGGCCCGGACTCCGGCTGGGACCGCGCCGGTGACACCCCGCCCCCGCCGTTGCCCGACGACATCGTCGAGGCCACCCGGGCGCGATACATCGAAGCGTACGAACGGATTTCGGGCCGCCGCTTTGCCGATTGGGTCGGCGCGTGAGCACCCCGCCGATCGCCAAGAAGGTCGAGCATCGCCGCGAACACCACGGCGACGTGTTCATCGACCCGTACGAGTGGATGCGCGACAAGAACGATCCCGAGGTGCTCGCACTCCTGAACGCGGAGAACGCCTACACCGAGGAGATCACCGCACCACTGGAACCGTTGCGGCAGAAGATCTTCGACGAGATCAAGGCCCGTACCAAAGAGACCGACCTGTCGGTGCCGACCCGTCGCGGCGACTGGTGGTACTACGCCCGCAGCTTCGAGGGCAAGCAGTACAGCGTGCATTGCCGGTGCCCCATCAGCGATCCCGACGACTGGACCCCGCCGCAGCTCGACGAGCACACCGAGGTCCCCGGCGAGCAGGTGTTGCTGGACGAGAACGTCGAGGCCGAGGGGCATGACTTCTTCTCTCTCGGCGCGGCCACCGTCAGTGTCGACGCCAACATCCTGGCGTTCTCCGTCGACACCGTCGGCGACGAGCGATACACGTTGAAGTTCAAGGATTTACGCACGGGTGAGCTGTACGACGACCGGATCACCGGCATCGGCGCGGGCGGCACCTGGGCGGCCGACAACCGGACGCTCTACTACGTCACGGTCGACGAGGCCTGGCGGCCCGACACCGTCTGGCGACACCGCCTGGGCTCCGGGCTGCCGGGCGAGAAGGTGCACCACGAATCCGACGAGCGGTTCTGGGTGGGCGTGGGCCGCACCCGCAGTGACAAGTACATCTTCATCGCGGCCGGCAGCGCGGTCACCTCCGAGGTGCGCTACGCCGACGCGCGCGATTCCAAGGCCGAGTTCACGGTCGTGTTGCCGCGCAAGGATTCCGTGGAGTACTCGGTCGAGCACGCGGTGGTCGGCGGCGAGGATCGGTTCCTGATCCTGCACAACGACGGCGCCGAGAACTTCACCCTCGTGGATGTGCCGGTGTCCGCTGCCCCGCTGGCCGGCATCGAGGGCGCCCGCACGCTCATCGAGCACCGCGACGACGTGCGCCTCGATGGTGTCGACGCGTTCGCCGACCAGTTGGTGGTCAGTTATCGCCGCGAAGCCTTGCCGCGGATTCAGCTGTGGCCCTTCGATTCCGACGGCAACTACGGCGACACCCAGGAGATCGCCTTCGAGTCGGAACTGATGTCGGTCGGCCTCTCGGGCAACCCGAACTGGTCGTCGCCGCGGCTGCGGGTGGGGGCGACGTCGTTCGTCATCCCGGTGCGGATCTATGACCTGGACCTGGCCACCGGGGAACGAATCCTGTTGCGCGAGCAGCCGGTTCTCGGTGACTACCGGCCGCAGGACTATCTCGAGCGCCGGGACTGGGCCGTGGCGGCCGACGGCACGAAGGTGCCGCTGTCGATCATCCAGCGGGCGGGCGCGCCGACGCCGGCGCCGGCGCTGCTGTACGGCTACGGCGCCTACGAGTCCTGCGAGGACCCGCGCTTCTCGATCGCGCGACTGTCGCTGCTGGACCGCGGCGTGGTGTTCGTCATCGCGCATGTGCGTGGCGGCGGCGAGTTGGGACGCGGTTGGTACGAGCACGGCAAGCTGCTGGAGAAGAAGAACTCCTTCACCGACTTCATAAGTGCCGCAGAGCATCTCATCGCCACCGGCGTCACCCGGCCGGAGAATCTCGTGGCCCTCGGCGGCAGTGCCGGTGGCCTGCTGATGGGTGCGGTCGCCAACATGGCGCCGCAGCTGTTCGCCGGGATCCTGGCGCAGGTGCCCTTCGTCGACGCCCTGACCACCATCCTCGATCCGTCGTTGCCGCTCACCGTCACCGAGTGGGACGAGTGGGGTAATCCGTTGGCGGACAAGGACGTCTACGACTACATGAAGTCCTACACGCCGTACGAGAACGTGACGGCCCAGGACTACCCGGCGATCCTGGCGATGACGTCGCTCAACGACACCCGCGTGTACTACGTCGAACCGGCGAAATGGGTTGCCGCGCTGCGCAGCACCAAGACCGACGACCATCCCGTCCTGCTCAAGACCGAGATGGCCGCCGGGCACGGCGGCACCAGTGGGCGTTACGAACGCTGGAAAGAAGCCGCGTTCCAGTACGCCTGGGTGCTAGCCACCGCGGACCGCGACAAATATGGCAGCGGCCAGGTAGACGACCTCCTGGACGGAGCGCACACCTAGATTCGCCGTCATGGACGGCGGGGTGTCGGGCATCTGCGCGGCGTAGATGTTGGCCGGGAACATGGCCAGCATCAGCAGGAACAGGCAGATCGCGGCCGCGACGCGAGTGGGCGGAAACAGGAGCCCGACAGCGCCGAGCAGTTCGAGCACGCCGGTGATGGCCACCAGACGTTCCGGCGAGGGCAGCCGCGGTGGGACGATCGCGATCATGTCGCGCCGCATGCCCGGGGTGAAGTGCGCGACGCCGGTCATGAAGAACATCAGGGCCAGGCCGACCGCGATGGCGCTCGGCCAGCTGTCGACGTAACCGACCCCGAACCAGCCGGCTACGCGCGCGGCCAAACTGCCCAACACGAGAGCGAGAAGAACGGCCATGGGCTGCGCCTCCATAATCTAGTCGACGTCTAGATTGAAGGATATCCTGGAACTTGACACTGTCAAGATAGGATGCGGACATGGCCAGGCAGAGCTATCACCACGGCGACCTCAAGGCCGTCATCCTGGTGCAGGCGGCTGCGCTCGTCGCCGAACGCGGCGCCGACACCATCTCGTTGCGTGAGTTGGCCCGCGCCGCCGGTGTGTCGCACGCGGCGCCGGCGCACCACTTCACCGATCGGCGGGGTTTGTTCACCGCCCTCGCGACGGAGGGCTTCACCCTCCTGGCTGGCGCTCTCCACGAAGCCAAACCTGAATTCGCCTACGCGGCAAGGGCTTATGTGCAGTTCGCCCTCGACCACCCCGGCCACTACGCCGTCATGTTCGACAAGATGCTCTACGACGCGGCCGACCCGGCCCTGCGCGCCGCCGAAGCCGAGGCCGCCGCGGAACTCACGGGCGGCGTCGCGACCCTGGCCGATCCCAATGCCCAGCGCGACCCCGACGGCTCGGCTCTGGCCGCGTGGTCGCTGGTCCACGGCTTCGCCCTGCTCACCCTCAACGGCGCCGTCACCGACGCCGACCCCGTCGACACCGCCGAACGCCTCGCCCGCATCCTCTTCTCCGGCTAGCCCCCACTTCCCGCACCCCACCTCCCGCGAGCGGCCGTGTCTGTACGGCAACACGCCGCAATCTGCGTGCGGAAACGTGTCGCTCACGGCCGCCGAGTGGCCCCATTTCGCACACATGCGTCGGCGTGTTGGCGTACAAACACGGCCGCTCGCGGCAAAGGCGGGCGCTCTGGGGCGCGAGAAAAGGGCCAGTGTTCAGGCGGCACCAATGTCACGGCAACCGACGGGACACCTGACGTTGTCACACTGCTTACATGGCTGGCCAATTGATCGTCTCGATCTCGGGGATCCGGGACCGCACGCTGGGCGATGTCGCGGACTTCTGTGCCGAACTCGACGCCCGGCAGATCCCCGCGTCGCTGCTGGTCGCCCCGCGGCTCAAGGGCGGCTACCGGCTGGACCGCGACGCCACGACGGTGGACTGGCTGACGGCCCGTCGCGCCGGCGGTGCCGCGGTCGTCCTGCACGGGTTCGACGAAGCGGCCAGCAAGAAGCGCCGTGGCGAGTTCGCCGCCCTGCCCGCCCACGAGGCGAACCTGCGGCTGATGGGCGCCGACCGGGTCCTGGAGCACCTCGGCCTGCGTACCCGCCTGTTCGCGGCGCCCGGCTGGACGGCATCGCAGGGCACCATCACGGCGTTGCCGCGCAACGGCTTCCGGCTGCTGGCCGGGGACAGCGGCATCACCGATCTGGTGCGCTCGACGACCCTGCGGTCGCGCGTCTTCGGCATCGGCGAGGGCTTCCTCACCGAGCCCTGGTGGTGTCGCACCCTGGTGCTGGCCGCCGAGCGCACGGCCCGGCGCGGCGGCACCGTCCGGCTCGCGGTGGCCGCCGCCCAGCTGCGCCGGATCGGGCCGCGGCAGGCCATGCTCGACGCCATCGACTTGTCGCTCATGCACGGTTGCGCGCCCGCGGCCTACGAGTGGGCACCTGACCCGGCATTGAACGCGGCCGCCTGAACCTGAGCCATCTGGCTCGTCAACCGCGAGGGGGCGCTAGCGTGGCCCCATGGACGCTGACGTCATCGTCGTGGGAGCCGGGCTGGCCGGACTGGTCGCCGCCGCCGAACTGCTCGAGCGGGGCCGGTCGGTCCTGATCGTCGACCAGGAGAATGAGGCCAACATCGGTGGCCAGGCGTTCTGGTCGTTCGGCGGATTGTTCTTCGTCGACAGTGTCGAGCAGCGTCGCGTCGGTATCCGCGACAACTACGAGCGGGCGCTGGAAGATTGGTTGCGCACAGCGGGTTTCGACCGCGACGAGGATCACTGGCCCGAGCAGTGGGCGCGCGCCTACGTCGACTTCGCGTCCGGCGAGAAGCGCAGCTGGCTGCGTGAGCGGGGACTGCAGACCTTCGCGTTGGTCGGTTGGGCCGAACGCGGCGGCTGGGACGGCAAGGGGCCGGGCAACTCGGTGCCGCGCTTCCACATCACCTGGGGCACCGGTCCGGCACTGGTCGACGTCTTCGCCCGACGGGTCGTCGGGCAGCCGAAAGTCCGGTTCGCGCACCGGCATCGGGTCGACGAACTCATCGTCGACGGCGGCGCCGTCACCGGTGTACGCGGCGCGGTGCTGGAACCGTCGACGACCGCCCGCGGGGAGGCGTCTTCGCGGAACGCCGTGGGGGAGTTCGAGTTCCGCGCGCAGGCGGTGATCGTCGCCAGCGGTGGCATCGGCGGTAACCACGACCTGGTGCGCCAGAACTGGCCCGAGCGCATGGGGCGGGTGCCCGGGCAACTGCTGTCCGGTGTGCCCGCGCACGTCGACGGCCGGATGCTCGGCATCAGCCAGGCCGCCGGCGCCGGCGTCATCAACAACGACCGGATGTGGCACTACACCGAGGGCATCACCAACTACGACCCGGTGTGGCCGCTGCACGGTATTCGCATCCTGCCCGGGCCGTCGTCGCTGTGGCTGGATGCCACCGGCAAGCGGCTACCCGACCCGCTGTACCCGGGTTACGACACCCTGGGCACGCTGGAGTACATCTGCCAAACCGGTTACGACTACACGTGGTTCGTGCTCGACCAGAGCATCATCGCCAAGGAGTTCGGGCTGTCCGGACAGGAGCAGAATCCCGACCTCACCGGCAAGAACCTGCGGGAAGTGCTGGGACGCAGTCGGGGTGGTGGCCCCGCCCCGGTCCGCGCGTTCGTCGACAAGGGCGTGGACTTCGTGGCGGCGAACACGTTGCGCGACTTGGTTTCTGCCATGAACAAGGTGCCCGACGTCGAACCGCTGGACTACGCGACCGTCGAGGCCGAGGTCGCCGCCCGCGACAAGGAGATGACCAGCAAGCTCACCAGCGACGGCCAGACCGTCGCCTACCGGGCCGCGCGCTCCTACCTGCCGGACCGGCTGGCCCGCATCGCCGGACCGCACAAACTGACCGACCCCAAGGCCGGCCCGATGATCGCCGTCAAGCTGCACATCCTGACCCGAAAGTCGTTGGGTGGCTTGCACACCGACCTCGACTCCCGGGTGCTGACGCCCGAGGGCGCGGTGCTCGACGGGCTGTACGCGGCGGGTGAGGCGGCCGGCTTCGGTGGCGGCGGCGTGCACGGCTACCGGGCGCTTGAAGGCACCTTCCTGGGCGGCTGCATCTTCTCCGGCCGGGCGGCGGGACGGGCTGCCGCCCGCGCCGTCGGCTGAGGTTTACCGCCGAACACTTCCACTTCCCCAGTGGGAGGCGCCCCTGGTTTGCGAATGGTGCAGGGCCTGCGGGCCGGCCGCCAAGACCGCCAGGCACACCATGCCTGTGGCATAGAACGCCCCGCCGATGATGTCGGTGAAGTAGTGGAAGCCGTTGCTGGCCATGCCAATAGACGGGATGGCGGCGCCGATTACGGCGAGAGTGACACTCCACGGGTGAATCCCGATCGCGAGCACCAGCATGGCCGCGACGGTGATCGCCACGGTGGTGTGACCGCTGGGGTATGCCAGATTCTCGCCGTACCAGGGCCGGCCGAACAGGACCTTGAGCACCTTGGCGCCGATGATCGAGATGACGGGGCACAACGCGGCAGCGGTGGCAAGTCGCCATTCGCGTCGCCACAGCGGGATGCCCACCGCCAGCAGGTAGAGCGGCACCAGCACCTTGACGCGGTTCAGCAGCAGCATCCAGTACGGATGCGGGCCGAGGAGTTCGTGAGACGTCGCCACGAACCAGCGATCCAACCCCGAGTCACCTGACCTGACGGCCAGGCCCAGCGCGATCGTCGCGGTGAACCCGACCAGCGGCCACCACACCAAGAACCGTCGCGTGTTCAGAACCGCATCTCCTGCTCGGGTGTCAGCACCCGGAAGTCGGTGTCGGTCATCTCGTCGAGCCGGCCGTAGTAGATGCCCTTGGCCTGTTCGGCGACGACGCCCTGATGGATCGGTACCGCATGCCGCGGCGCGACGGCCCGCAGGAAGTCGACGGCCTCGGCGATCTTCATCCACGGCGCGGCGGCCGGCGCCGCCAGCACCTCGACGGGCTCGTCCGGCACGAACAGCGCGTCGCCCGGATGCATCAAGCGGGCGGCGTGACCAGCATCACCGACGAGGTACGAGATGTTGTCGATGATCGGGATGTCCGGGTGGATGACGGCGTGCGTGCCGCCCGCGCCGCGCACCGTCAGGTGACCGATCGACAGGGTATCGCCGACGTGCACGGCCTGCCACGCACCACCCAGTTGCGCCGCGGTCATGGGGTCGGCGTACAGCTTGGCCTGCGGATTCGCCTCGACAAGGGCGGGGAGCCGGGCCGGGTCGGCGTGGTCGGGGTGCTGATGGGTGATCAGGATCGCGTCCAGTCCGGTGATGCCCTCGAACCCGTGCGAGAAGTTGCCGGGGTCGAACAGGACCGTCGCCTCGGCTTCGCCATCGGTGAACCGGGCCAACAGGCAGGAATGTCCGAAGTGCGTCAGCTCCATCAGTCCATTGTGCGGGCAACGCCGCGAACAGGGGCGCCGGTAGAGTAAGCGCGAGCAATCCGACCCGAACAAAGGAGCGCGCGTGGCCCGCGTCGTTGTGCACGTGATGCCCAAGGCCGAGATCCTGGACCCGCAAGGCCAGGCGATCGTGGGAGCGCTGGGGCGCCTCGGGATCACCGGAGTGTCCGACGTCCGCCAGGGCAAGCGATTCGAACTCGAGGTCGACGACACGGTGTCCGACGAGACGCTGGAGCACGTCGCCGAGACGCTGCTGGCCAACACCGTCATCGAGGACTTCTCGGTGCACCGGGAGAACGCATGACCACGAAGGTCGGCGTCATCACCTTCCCCGGCACGCTCGACGACGTCGACGCGGCGCGGGCGGTCCGGGCCGTCGGCGGTGAGGCCGTCAGCCTCTGGCACGCCGATCCCGATCTCAAGGGCGTCGACGCCGTCATCGTCCCCGGCGGCTTCTCCTACGGCGACTACCTGCGCTGCGGCGCCATCGCGAAGTTCGCGCCCGTCATGACCTCGGTCGTCGAAGCGGCCGCTAAGGGCATGCCCGTGCTGGGCATCTGCAACGGCTTCCAGGTGCTGTGCGAGGCCGGGCTGTTGCCGGGCGCCCTGACCCGCAACGAGGGCCTGCACTTCATCTGCCGCGACGTGTGGCTCGAGGTCACCGCGACGTCGACCGCGTGGAGCAGCCGTTACGAATCCGGCGCCGACATCCTGATCCCGCTCAAGTCGGGTGAAGGACGGTACGTCGCGTCGGAGAACGTGCTCGATGAGCTCGAAGGCGAAGGCCGTGTGGTCTTCCGCTACCGCGACAACATGAACGGCTCGATGCGCTCGATCGCCGGGATCAGCTCGGCCAACGGCCGCGTCGTCGGCCTGATGCCGCACCCCGAGCACGCCACCGAGGCGCTCACCGGCCCGTCCGACGACGGGCTCGGCATCTTCTTCTCGGCACTCGACGCGGTTCTGAGCGCCTGATTCGTTGACCCCGCGCTGAGGGCGCAGAACCGCGAGTGGCTCGCACCCTCAGCGCAGGATCGACAGCTGCGTCAGCTGTCGAGCGCGACGGACGCCTCGGCGGTGTACACGAGGAACGTCAGCGTCTCCTGCAGGTACAGCTGCACCGTCTCGGCATCGTGGGACAGGTAGCCGATGGTGACGTCGGTGCCCAGCTGCAGATCGAAATCGCCTCCGCGCGTGGACAATACGAACGCGCCGTCGATGGCAGGCGCCCAGATGATCTCACCGTCGACCAGTCGGTTGAGGTGCTCGAGCAGGGGGTAGCCGTGCTCGGTGGTCTCGCTGACCTTGGTGTAGGCCTCCGCCGACAACAGCACCGAATACGGCCCGTCCACACCGGCCAGGCGCAGTTCCGACAGGGCCTGCGAGATGACGTCCGGGTAGCCGCGCGGGTCGCTCGGCAGCGCCAGCGCCGGGTTGGAGCTGGCGGCCCGGATGCCCTCGATCTGCGCGGCGGGGTAGCCCTCGAAGATCGCCCGGTCCTCGGAGAACGCCAGCTTCTTGGCGGCCTCCTTCACCGGGTCCCAGTCGGAGTCCTGTGCGCCGCGCTCGACGTCATCGACGGCCGTGCGCGTCACCGTGAACGGCACGCGAAGGCGGACCAGCTGGCGTGCCTCGCGAAGGTGCGCCACCACACCGTCGGCCGGTGACGTGACGTCGACGAGGTGGCCGGTGCTGACCGCGGCCGTCTTCGGCCCACCCGGTTCGCTGACGTCGACGACGCGACGGCCGGCGATGTGCCGCTTGAACGTCCGGGCGGCCTCCTCCTCGATCTGGGCCCACGCGGCCGCGGTGATCGGAGCGAGATCGCGGTACAGGTTGTTCATTGCGGTTGACCTTTCAGACTGCCGATGGACAGGGTGCCGGTGGACTTGGGTTGGGCTTCGGGTTCGGCCGGTGGTGCGACGGGCAGGGGTGGTGGGGCATCGAGGAAATCCACTGTGGGCGTGAAGAACAACACTCCGGTGACCGCGGTGGAGAAATCCAGGATGCGATCGGTGTTGCCCGGCGGATCGCCGATGAACATATTGCGCAGCATGCGTTCGGTGACGGCCGGGTCGGCCGAGTACGCGATGTAGTACGTGCCGAATTCCCCTGCGCCGACGCGGCCGAACGGCATGTTGGCCCGCACGATCTGCAGTTGGTTGCCGTCGTCGTCTTCGATCACGTTGAGCGCAAGGTGCGAGTTGGGCGGCTTGACGTCGTCGGCCATCTCGATGTCCTCGAGTTTGCTGCGGCCGATCACCCGTTCCTGCTCGGTGACGCTGAGCGACTCCCACGACGCCATGTCGTGCAGGTACTTCTGCACGTGAACGTAACTGCCACCGGCGAATTCGGGGTCGTCGTCGCCGACCAGTGCCGCGACCACGGCGTCCGGACCATCCGGGTTCTCGGTGCCGTCGACGAAGCCCAGCAGATCGCGGTTCTCGAAGAACTTGAATCCGTGCACCTCGTCGATCACCGTCACGGCGCCGTCGAGTGACTTCAGAATCTGGCTGGCCAGCTCGAAACACACGTCCATGGCGTTGGCCCGGATGTGGAACAGCAGATCGCCCGGCGTCGACGGTGCGTGGTGACGCGCACCCTGCAATTCCGGGAACGGGTGCAGCCCGGCCGGCCGCGGTCCGCTGAACAAGCGATCCCAGGCGTCCGAGCTGATGCCGGTCACCAGGCTCAGACGGCTTGCGGGCGTGCGGAATCCGACTGCCCGAACAAGTCCCGACAACCCGGTGAGCGCATCGTGCACTTCGGGCTCGGCGCCCTCATCGATGGTGGCGATGAGAAAGATCGCGGCAGACGTCAAAGTCGTGAGTACGGGCTGAGGCCGTGCGGGACACACGAATCCGACCCTAGCGGCAACCGTCACGGATTTCCGGGTGATGATGGCCTCATGACCGGAGCTACTGCCGCGGGCCTCTGCGGGTTCATCGACGCGTCGCCCTCGCCATTCCACGTGTGCGCGACAGTGGCCGCGCGGCTGACCGCCGCCGGCTTCACCGAGCTCGCCGAGACCGACGCCTGGCCCGCCACCGGGGGCAACTACTTCACGGTGCGGGCCGGCTCGCTGGTGGCGTGGAAAGCGACCGACGCGGCCAACCCGTTCCGCATCGTCGGCGGCCACACCGACAGCCCCAACCTGCGGGTGAAGCAGTACCCCGATCGGTTCGTCAGCGGCTGGCAGGTCGTGGCGCTCCAGCCGTACGGTGGCGCCTGGCTCAACTCCTGGCTCGACCGGGATCTCGGTATCAGCGGCCGGCTCTCGGTGCGGCGCGGCAACACCGTCGAGGACGTCCTGGTCCGGATCGACGACCCGATCCTGCGGGTGCCGCAGCTGGCCATCCACCTGTCCGACGACCGCAAGGGCGTCACCCTCGACCCGCAGCGGCACGTCAACGCGGTGTGGGGCGTCGGGACGGGCACCCGCGACTTCCTCGGTTACGTCGCCGCGCACGCGGGGGTGGACGGTGCCGATGTCCTGGCCGCCGACCTGATGACGCACGACCTCGCGCCGTCGCGCCTGATCGGCGTCGACAGCGATCTGATCAGCGCACCCCGGCTCGACAACCAGGGCACCTGCTACGCCGGGCTGGAGGCGTTCCTGGCCGCCGACGCCGAACGCCACGTGCCGGTGCTCGCGCTGTTCGACCACGAAGAGGTCGGGTCGACGTCCGACCACGGCGCGCAGTCCGATCTCCTGCCGACGGTGCTCGAGCGCATCGTCCTGGCGGCCGGCGGCACGCGCGAAGACCTGCTGCGCCGGCTTTCCGGATCTATGGTGGCCTCGGGCGACATGGCGCACGCCACCCACCCGAACTACCCCGAGCGACACGAGCCGGGCCACCTCATCCAGGTCAACGCCGGCCCGGTGCTCAAGGTGCAGCCCAACCTGCGGTACGCCACCGACGGCCGGACCGCCGCGGCGTTCGCGCTCGCGTGCGCCCAGGCCGGCGTGCCGATGCAGCGCTATGAGCACCGCGCCGATCTGCCGTGCGGATCGACGATCGGCCCGATGACGGCCGCGCGCACCGGTATCCCGACCGTCGACGTCGGCGCCGCGCAACTGGCCATGCACTCGGCGCGCGAGGTGATGGGCGCGCTCGACGTGCCGGCCTACGCCGCCGCGCTGCAGGCGTTCCTGTCACCGGCCTGACCTACAGTCGGGCCATGGCACTCAAAGTGGAGATGGTCACATTCGACTGCACCGACGCGCAGGCGCTCGCCGACTGGTGGGCCGCACAATTCGGCGGCAAGGTGCACACCCTGATGCCGGGGGAGTTCTTCGTCGTCAACCTGGCCGAAGGGCCGAACCTCGGCTTCCAGCAGGTCGACGATCCGACGCCCGGCAAGAACCGGCTGCACCTGGACTTCCATCTGGAAGGCGACATCGAGCCCGAGCTCGAGCGGCTCAAAGCCGCGGGCGCGACGGAAACCGAACGCCATGCCTTCGGCGAGGTGGGCCGCTGGGTGGTGCTGGCCGACCCGGAGGGCAACGCGTTCTGCATCGCGGGCGCGGCCTGACGAGCTAGGGACTGGTCTCGTCGACCAGTTCGACGCTGGTGGAGACCAACGGCTCAGACGCGGCATGCCACGCCTTGGACGCGACGACGATCGCGCCGGCACAGATACACACCAGGGTCGCGATCACGGCAAACAGCGCGAGCGCACCCCGGTTGAGGCCAAGGTGGAGTCTCATCCGGCCACGTTAAAACCGCCGGATGAGGCCGCGATGGGTCCTACTTAGCAGCCCGCTATGAGTGCCTTCGCGATGAGTTCCCGCGCTCGCACGAGTCGACTTAGTGTTGAACCGTCGATCGAGAAACGGAGTCCGCCATGGCCGACGCCAAGGATGCATCGAAATCGCGGGCCGCACTGGCCGGCCGCACCACACCGCAGAAGGCCGGCCTCGCGCTGAGCGCCTTCCTCCTGCTGTTCCTGCTGGCCGATGCCGTCCCGAAGATCCTCGGGGTGGAGTTCGCGCGCACCGCGACCGAGGGTCTCGGCTTCCCGCCGTATCAGACGTACGTCATCGGCTGGGTCCTGCTGGCCTGTGTCATCGCCTGGGTGATCCCGCGCACGGCCGTGCTGGGCGCGGTCGGGCTGACGGCCTATCTCGGCGGCGCGGTGACCATCGACATGCACCACGAGGCGTGGTTCCCGGTCGTCTTCGCGGTGGCCTTCGGCCTGCTGATCTGGGGCGCGCTCATTCTGCGGCTTCCGGCGCTGCTCAAGGTGCTGATCGCCGGCGACGAGTAGCCGGCGTTCGCCGTGGCGGGCGGGCCAGTTCGGCAACGGTAGACTCTCTGCGTGACGTCCTCGGTCGATACCGTCAATAACGCGACTACCACGCCCGATCAGCCGCAGCCGTATCGCGAGCTCGGTCTCAAGGATGACGAGTACCAGCGCATCCGCGAGATCCTCGGCCGTCGGCCCACCGATGCCGAGCTGGCGATGTACTCGGTGATGTGGAGCGAGCACTGCTCGTACAAGTCCTCCAAGGTGCATCTGCGCTACTTCGGCGAGACCACCACCGACGAGATGCGCGCCGGCATGCTGGCCGGTATCGGCGAGAACGCCGGCGTCGTCGACATCGGTGACGGCTGGGCCGTCACCTTCAAGGTCGAATCGCACAACCACCCGTCGTACGTCGAGCCGTACCAGGGCGCGGCCACGGGCGTCGGCGGCATCGTCCGCGACATCATGGCCATGGGCGCCCGCCCGGTCGCCGTCATGGATCAGCTTCGCTTCGGCGCGGCCGACGCGCCCGACACCCGCCGCGTGCTCGACGGCGTCGTCCGCGGTGTCGGTGGCTACGGCAACTCGCTGGGCCTGCCCAACATCGGCGGCGAGACCATCTTCGACCCCTCCTACGCCGGCAACCCGCTGGTGAACGCCCTCTGCGTCGGCGCCCTACGTGTCGAGGACCTGCACCTGGCCTTCGCGTCCGGCACCGGCAACAAGATCATCCTGTTCGGCGCCCGCACGGGCCTCGACGGCATCGGCGGCGTCTCGGTCCTGGCCTCGGACACCTTCTCGGGCGACGAGTCCGGCGCCGGCCGCAAGAAGCTGCCGAGCGTCCAGGTGGGCGACCCCTTCACCGAGAAGGTGCTCATCGAGTGCTGTCTCGAGCTGTACGCCGCGCACCTCGTGGTCGGCATCCAGGACCTCGGCGGCGCCGGATTGTCCTGTGCCACATCGGAACTGGCCTCGGCCGGCGACGGCGGCATGCACATCGACCTCGACAAGGTGCCGCTGCGCGCGGCGAACATGACCCCGGCCGAGGTGCTCTCCAGCGAGTCGCAGGAGCGCATGTGCGCCGTCGTGACGCCGGAGAACGTCGACGCCTTCATGGCCGTCTGCCGCAAGTGGGACGTGCTTGCCACCGTCATCGGTGAGGTAACCGACGGTGACCGGCTGAAGATCAACTGGCACGGCGAGACCGTCGTCGACGTGCCGCCGCGCACCGTCGCCCACGAGGGCCCCGTCTACAACCGACCCGTCCAGCGCCCCGACACCCAGGACGCGCTGATCGCGGACACCTCGGCCAACTTGCCCCGGCCCAAGACCGGCGACGAGCTGCGCGCCACGCTGCTGCAGCTGCTCGGCAGCCCGCACCTGTGCAGCCGTGCCTTCATCACCGAGCAGTACGACCGCTACGTCCGCGGCAACACCGTCCTGGCCGAGCACGCCGACGGTGGCGTGCTGCGCATCGACGAGGCCACCGGTCGCGGCATCGCGGTGTCGACCGACGCGTCGGGCCGCTACACCCAGCTGGACCCATACACCGGCGCGCAGCTGGCACTGGCCGAGGCCTACCGCAACGTCGCCGTCACCGGCGCCACCCCGGTGGCCGTCACCAACTGCCTCAACTTCGGTTCGCCGGAGGACCCGGGCGTCATGTGGCAGTTCTCGCAGGCCGTGCGCGGCCTCGCCGATGGCTGTGCGGCCCTTGGCATTCCGGTCACCGGCGGCAACGTCAGCTTCTACAACCAGACCGGCTCCACGGCGATCCTGCCGACCCCGGTGGTCGGTGTGCTCGGCGTCATCGACGACGTGCACCGCCGCATCCCGACCGGCATTGGCCTGGAGCCCGGCGAGACCCTGATCCTGCTGGGCGACACCCACGACGAGTTCGACGGCTCGGTCTGGGCGCAGGTCACCGCAGACCACCTCGGTGGCGTGCCGCCCAAGGTCGACCTGGCCCGTGAGCAGCTGCTGTCCGAGGTGCTGACGGCCGGTTCGCGCGACGGCCTGATCTCGGCCGCGCACGACCTCTCCGAGGGTGGGCTCATCCAGGCCGTCGTCGAGGCGGCCCTGGCCGGCGAAACCGGTTGCCGCGTCCTGCTTCCCGAGGATGCCGACCCGTTCGTGCAGCTGTTCTCCGAGTCGTCGGGCCGCGTGCTGGTCGCGGTGCCGCGTACCGAGGAGAGCCGTTTCATGGCGATGTGCGAGGCCCGCGAACTGCCGGCCGTGCGCATCGGCGTGGTGGATCCGGGCAGCGACTCGGTGGAGGTGCAGGGCCAGTTCAGCGTCACGCTGGACGAGCTGCGCACCACCTCCGAGAGCGTGCTGCCCGCCCTGTTCTCCCATGAGTGATTTGTGCACGAAAACCCGCGCCGGCCGCGGAAAATCGTGCACAAATCCCTGAGATGGTGACGCGCAAGGCACCCGACCCGGCGGCGACGCGGGCGGCGGTGCTGCTCGTCGCGGACTGGCTGCGCGACGAGCAGACCGAAACGCCGCCGCGCGCCGCGATCGCGGAGGCCGTCCGGCTGACGGCGCGCACGCTGGCGGCCGTCGCGCCCGGCGCCAGCGTCGAGGTGCGGGTGCCGCCGTTCGTTGCCGTGCAGTGCATTTCGGGCCTCAGCCACACCCGCGGCAACCCGCCCAACGTCGTGGAGACCGACCCGCGGACCTGGCTGCTGCTGACGACCGGACTACTGTCGCTCGACGACGCCGCAGACGCCGTCGAGCTGTCGGGATCGCGGGCACCGGAGATCGGACCGTGGCTGCCACTGGTCGACCTGTAGCGCTCACTTGAAGAACGGGTACTCCTGAATCCAGTGAAAGCCCCTGTTGCGCAACGTGAATTGATCGAGGTCGACCTGATCGAGGGTGATCTGCACCGGACGGCCCTGCAGTGTGCCGGTCAGCTGCAGCTGCCGGGCCGCCGGCTGTGACACCTTCAGTTCGGCCAGCGCTGCGCCGCCGGGTCCGGTCGCGGTGATGGTGTCGGACGTGATGGTGGCGGGGGTGTCCACGAGCTCGCCGTTCATCCGCTGGTACGTCAGCGCGCCGTCCGTCTCGAAAATCAGCCGTTGCCAACGGGTTTGATCGGTCGTCAGCGGCGGCAGCGGCTTGCCGTCCACGCTGAACTCCCGGACCGACCAGATTCCGTAGAGCTCGGGCTTGGCCTTGCCGCCGCCGTAGGCGTGCCACGCCTGCCAGCTGGCGAGGATGCAGCCGGCCAGTACCCAGAGCCCGAGCACGGCCTGCGCGGTGGCGGCTCGGCGATTGGCCCGCGCGGAGCTGAACAGCGCGGGTTGACTCACCGGCTCCGACGGGCGTTGCAGGACGAACAGGTCCGTCAGCCGGCGCAGCTGCGGGGCGAGCAGCACCAGGCTCATCAGCAGCAGGTGTCCGGACAGGATCTTGACCGGCACGTCGAATGTCATGTTCAACAGGAACACCTGGGCCATGCCGGCCAGCCCGAGCAGCGTGCCCAGGGTCGCGGTGCGGGGCAGGAACATCAGCAACCCGGCCAGCACCTCGACGGCGCCGAGCGTCATCTCGTACGGGTGCGAGCTGCCCACCTGCAGCCACAGCACCGAAGCCGGACTCAAGTCGCCGAAGGACCGCAGCAGCGCGGACGGCGGCGGTGACGGCATCTGGGTGGGCACCAGTTTGGCGAACCCGTAGAACAGCATCTGCCCGGCGATGCACAACCGCAGGAACGTCAGGAACCACGCCGACAGCCGCGCGTAGTCGGGCCGGCGCCGGTCCATGAGCGTCCACACCGCGGTGCCGACGGCCGCGAAGACCGCAAGGGTGAACACCATCACCCAGACGACGGTCTGATCGCCGCTGCCGGAGTCCTGATGGAGCACGGCGTCGACGCCGAAGACCGCGCGACCAACCCACTTCAATGGCGGGCCGAGCACCGTCATCTGCCACATCACCGCGAGCTTGGGCAGCCACTCGCCGACGATCCCGAAGAAGGCAAAGGTGATCTGCGCGAACAACACACAGAACAGGCCGAAGTACAGAAAGCAGAATCTGAATGCGATCTTCGTCACGGTCGACCATGGCCGGGTGGGGTCGGCGGCGACCGGATCGGCGAGAACGGTAGCGGGACTCCCGGATAATTGGCTGGCCATGAAATCCATATAAACAGCCGGATTGAAGTGGGCTGATGAGACGGCTGACGGCCCCGCGCGAAGCCGTCCGCGGCGCGTTGGCCGAGCCGGAAGCCGGCCTGGCCGACACGCCAAAGGTGTACGACGCGCCAACAGAAGGAAGATTCGATTCCGTTTCGCGCCCAACGGGACCGTAGACTCGAACCCGTCACCAACCGCCTCCCCGGGAGCAGCCCTATCGTGACCGAACAGACCGAGAACGAGCCACGCGAGGAATGCGGCGTATTCGGGGTCTGGGCCCCTGGCGAGGATGTGGCAAAGCTCACTTACTACGGTCTCTATGCCCTGCAGCACAGAGGGCAGGAAGCGGCAGGCATCGCCGTCGCTGACGGATCGCAGATTCTGGTCTTCAAGGACCTCGGCCTGGTCAGTCAGGTGTTCGACGAGCAGACCCTGGCCGCCATGCACGGCCACGTCGCCGTCGGGCACTGCCGCTACTCCACCACCGGCTCCACGACGTGGGAGAACGCCCAGCCGGTGTTCCGCAACACCGCCGCCGGCACCGGCGTCGCGCTCGGCCACAACGGCAACCTGGTCAACACCGCCGAACTGGCGGCCCGGGCCCGCGAAGCCGGACTGATCAACGCGCGTGGCCATGTCGCCGCCACCACCGACTCTGACATCCTGGGCGCCCTGCTGGCGCACGGCGCTGCCGACTCGACGCTGGAACAGTCCGCTCTGGAACTGCTGCCGACGGTCCGTGGCGCGTTCTGCCTGACCTTCATGGACGAGAACACCCTGTACGCCGCGCGCGACCCGCACGGCGTGCGTCCGCTGTCCCTGGGCCGGCTGGACCGCGGCTGGGTCGTCGCCTCCGAGACCGCCGCGCTGGACATCGTCGGCGCCTCGTTCGTCCGCGACATCGAGCCCGGTGAGCTGCTGGCCATCGACGCCGACGGCGTGCGCTCCACCCGGTTCGCCAACCCCGAGCCCAAGAGTTGCGTCTTCGAGTACGTCTACCTGGCTCGCCCGGACAGCACCATCGCCGGCCGCTCGGTCCACGCCGCGCGCGTCGACATCGGCCGCCGGCTCGCCCAGGAGAAGCCCGTCGACGCCGACCTGGTCATCGGGGTGCCCGAATCAGGCGTGCCCGCGGCCGTCGGCTACGCGCAGGGCTCGGGGATCCCGTTCGGTCAGGGCCTCATGAAGAACGCCTACGTCGGGCGCACGTTCATCCAGCCGTCGCAGACCATCCGTCAGCTCGGTATCCGGCTCAAGCTCAACCCGCTGAAGGAAGTCATCCGCGGCAAGCGGCTGATCGTCGTCGACGACTCGATCGTCCGCGGCAACACCCAGCGCGCCCTGGTCCGCATGCTGCGCGAGGCCGGCGCCGTCGAGGTGCACGTGCGCATCGCGTCGCCGCCGGTGAAGTGGCCGTGCTTCTACGGCATCGACTTCGCCACCCCCGCCGAGCTCATCGCCAACGCCAAGAGCACCGAGGCGAGCGAAGACGAGATGCTCGAGGCGGTCCGGCACGCGATCGGCGCCGATTCACTGGGCTACATCAGCCGCCAGGGCATGATCGCCGCCACCGAGCAGCCCGCCACCCGGCTGTGCGCGGCCTGCTTCGACGGCAACTACCCGATCGAACTGCCAGGTGAAGCTGCCCTCGGCAAGAACGTCGTCGAGCACATGCTGGCGTCGGCGGCCCGCACCGGGCTCCCGCTGACCGCCGACAACGACAACGCCTCGGCCCTGCGTCGTCCCTGATCTGACGGCCGTCAACAGGCGCGACGTGCATCCGCGAGGGTGCGACCGGTAGCCTTGGGGCCGATGACTAGCCAGGATGAGCGAGCTGAATCGATTGGCGCCTCCTACGCTTCGGCGGGGGTTGACATCGAGGCAGGCGATCGCGCCGTCGAATTGTTCAAGCCCCACGCCAAGAAGGCCACCCGACCCGAGGTCCGGGGTGGTCTCGGAGGTTTTGCCGGGCTGTTCGGCCTGAAAGCCGGGTACCGCGAGCCGCTGCTGGCCTCGTCGACCGACGGTGTGGGCACCAAGCTCGCCGTGGCGCAGGCCATGGACAAGCACGACACCGTCGGCATCGACCTCGTCGCGATGGTCGTGGACGACCTCGTGGTGTGTGGCGCCGAGCCGCTGTTCCTGCAGGACTACATCGCCGTGGGCCGCACTGTGCCCGAGCGGGTGGCCGAGATCGTCTCGGGCATCGCCGAAGGCTGTGTGCAGGCCGGCTGTGCGCTGCTGGGCGGGGAAACCGCCGAGCACCCGGGCCTGATGGAGCCCGACCACTACGACATCTCCGCGACCGGCGTCGGCGTCGTCGAGGCCGACGACCTGCTGGGCCCCGAGAACGTCCGCCCCGGCGACGTGATCATCGCCATGGCCGCCACCGGCCTGCACTCCAACGGCTACTCGCTGGCCCGCAAGGTGCTGCTCGAGATCGACCGCATGAGCCTGTCCGGGCACGTCGAGGAGTTCGGCCGCACGCTCGGTGAAGAGCTGCTGGAGCCGACCCGGATCTACGCCAAGGACTGCCTCGCGCTGGCCGCCGAGACCCAGGTGCGCACCTTCTGCCACGTCACCGGCGGCGGGCTGGCCGGGAACCTGGAACGCGTCATCCCGCACGGCCTGACCGCCGAGATGGACCGCGGTACCTGGACGCCGGCACCGGTGTTCCAGATGATCGCCCAGCGCGGCCGCGTGGAGCGTGCCGAAATGGAGAAGACGTTCAACATGGGTGTCGGCATGGTCGCCGTCGTCGCGCCGGAGGACACCGACCGCGCACTGGCGATTCTGACTGCCCGGCACCTGGACTGCTGGACTCTGGGCACCGTCAACAAGGGTGGCAAGAGCAGCGTTCGCGCCGAGTTGGTGGGCCAGCACCCGCGCTTCTGACCTTAGGGTCGCGCGCGGGGCTGGGCCTGCGGCCCTGGGACTCAGGGCCGCTCGTGGGGTCTAGTGACGCCAGTCGTCTTCGGGTACGGCCCAGCGACCGGCGGGCTCGTCGCCCGAGTCGTCGTCCAGGTCGTCATCGATGGCACTGGAGCTGTAACCAACGGAGTCGTTCGAGAGCTCTCGCTGCAACCGAGTGAAATCGGTCTGCGGTGAGCTGTACTTAAGGTCTCGAGCAACCTTGGTCTGCTTTGCCTTTGCCCGGCCGCGGCCCATAAGGGACCCCCTCGCGCAATAACGGAGCGGCCCGATGTGCAGGCGGCTCCGATCTGAGTGTGTTTATTGTCCTGCCGTTAGCTTACCGTGCCCGGCGGTCTCATGCTGGCAGGCCACCCTCACCGGGGATCCGGGGAGCGAATCAGGCGAAAGACAGCTAGTTCCGCGCGCTAGCGGGCGCCGCCGCGCAGCCGGTCCACCGCGGCGCGGCCCGCGCCGGCGGACGTGTCCGCCCCGGGCAGCGAATCCGCATCGATCGCGGCGGGCACCTGGGCGTCGCCGCCGGTCGTCAGTTCGGTGTCGGCGGGCACGCCGCGCTTGAGCAGTGCCAGCGCGATCGGGCCCAGGTCGACATGCTCGGCGACGGTCCCCACCCGGCCGATCGCCCGGCCACCGGCCAGCACCGGATCACCCGTCGCGGGACGGTCGTCGCCGCCATCGAGATGCAGCAGCACCAGCATGCGGGGCGGCTTGCCCAGATTGTGGACCCGCGCGACGGTCTCCTGGCCGCGGTAGCAGCCCTTGTCCAGATGTACGGCGCCGACGCCCGGGCCGCCGATCCAGCCCACCTCATGCGGGATCGTGCGCTCATCGGTGTCGACGCCCAGCCGCGGCCGCAGCGCCGCGACCCGAAGCGCCTCGTAGGCCCACAGCCCGGCGGGCCGGACGCCCGCGTCGACCAGCCGCTGCCGCCACGCCGCGGCGTCGGCCCGTGGCACCACCAGCTCGGCGTCCTGCGGGCCGACGCGGCGCACGAAACCGCCGTCGGGCAGCGGGGCCGCGGTCCACTCGGTGTCGGGGACCGGCAGGTCGAGGGCGTTGACGGCCGGGCCGAGGAGCGACAGCACCGCGAGGTCGGCCGGATTCACCTCGACCTTCGACCAGAACACCATCTTGCGCAGGAAGTCGGCGAGCGGCTGCCCGCGCCACGACTCGGTGTCCAGCGTGGTGACGCCGCCGAGTTCGGTCTGCAGCCAGTGGTCCTCGACCCGGCCCTGTCCGTCCAGGCTGAGGTTCTGGACGACGGACCCCTCCGGAAGCGAGCTGACGTGCTGGCTCGAGATGGTGTGCAGCCAACTCTGGCGGTCGTCGCCGGTGAGCTCGATGGTCGCGCGGTGGCCGCGGTCCACGATGACGGCCTCGGTGGCGGCGGCACGCTGCTCCCCGAGCGGGTCGCCGTAGTGCCAGACGGCGCCGGCGTCGGGTCCGGTTTCGGGTGCGGGAACTGCGCTCATACTTCGAGCCTAGCCAGCGCCCCGACTAGCCTTCTGCCATGACCGCCCCGCCGCCCGTCGTCGTCGCGGTGGACGGCTGCCGGGCCGTGATTCGCGGCGACGACCCGGTGTTCTTCCGCGGCGACGGGGTCTTCGAGACGGCGTTGGTGCGTGACGGCGTCGTCGGCCTGCTCGACGAGCACCTGACGCGGCTGGCGGGATCGGCGTCGCTTGCGGGCCTGCCGTGCCCTGACGCCGTCAGTTGGCTGGCGGCGGTGGCGACCGCGATCGGCCAGTGGCCCGAGGGGGAGGCCGTGCTGCGGCTGGTCCTCGGCCGCGGCGTCGATGGTGTGGTGGCCTTCGTGATGGCATCCGCCGTGCCGGCTCGCGTCGCCGCGGCCCGTCGGGACGGCGTCGCGGCGGTGACGCTGGTGCGTCCGCATTGGCCGCTCGCCGCCGCGAAGTCGCTGTCCTATGCGGCGAACGTGGCCGCGCTGCGCCACGCCGAGCAGGCCGGCGCCGGCGACGCCGTCTTCGTCGACGCGACGGGCGCGGTGCTCGAAGGCCCGCGGTCGGCCGTCGTACTGGCGGTTCGCGGCGCGGCCGGCGAACCCGTTCTGGTGACGCCCGATGCGTCGTCGATCCTGCCGTCGACCACGCAGCGCGCGCTGTTCGCGGCCGCCGCGGCACAGGGCACCGAGTGTGTGTACCGGCGGGTGACCGTGCCGGATTTGCTTGCCGCACAAGGCGTTTGGCTGTTGTCTGCCATCACGCTGGCGGCGCGGGTGCATACCTTGGACGGGCGGGCGCTGGCGGAGTCGCCCTTTGCGCCGCTGATCGCCGAGCTGATCGACGGCCAGATCTGAGGCCGGAAAAATCGGTTGTCGAGGCTCCGAGGCGGGAGTACGGTCGCACGTACACAGGGAAGGAGGTGGTCCGACAAATTGATTGATTCTTTGAGGACATGTGAGGTGGCTGCCCGCTAGTAGCGCCGGGTAATTCCCGAGCGCACTCGCGAATTCCCGCAGCCACCCGGCCCCCGAGCCTCCCGGTCTTGTCCAACCAGGAACCTTGGCTCGGGGGCCGCCTCATGTCCGGGGTAGGTCAGCCGGCCGGCGGAGGCGTCGGCGCGAGCGAGTTGCACGCCTGCGTCGCGGACTTCCAGGTGTTCTCGTCGACCCCGGGAGGAGCCGGAGGGGTGCCAGGCTCGCCGCTGGGCGGCGGACCCTGGTGACCCTCATGCTTGCCCGGAGCGCCGGGTGGCGGGCCCTGCGGCGGCGCGGGAACGCCGTGCTCGGTCAGGCACTGCGCGAAGGCGTCACCGCCGGGCGGCGTGCCCGGAGCTTCCGAGCCGGACGCCGGTGCCGCGCTGCTTGACGAGGCTGCCGACGACGCCGTGCTCGAGCTGCTCGGCGTCGAGTCGCTGCTCGACGAACACCCGACGACGCCACCGACCAGCGCGGCCGCGGTTGCGCTCAAGACGGCGAGACGAATAGCGGAAGGAACCACGTTTCCCCCAAATCTGGATTGCGAATTGCTGACCAGGCAGACGCTAGAGAGCGCCGATGGGGGAGTTGTATCGAGAATTTAGGCGTCACCTGTGAAGTGGCTGCGCCGAGATCGACGAGATCGGCGGGGCGAGCTGAAGGACCGTCAGCCGACGAAACGCGACAGGCGCGCGGAGAGGTGCGGGGTCAGTCCGCCGTCGGCGTCCACGCGCTCCTCGACGTAGGCCAGGTCGCCGTTCTCGATGATCCCGTAGAGCCGCTTCGCGCCGCCGACAAGCATGCCGGACTTGCTGCGGGCCAGGGCGTCGGTCGCCAGTTCCCACGAGGCCTGGTTCAGCGGGGTGCCGTAGAACAGCTCGACGTAGCCGGCCGAATGCGCCAGCAGCAGCTCGATGGCCTGGGACTCGTCCTGCCCGTGGGGATCGGTCGGGTCGTTGACGAACCGCCAGTAACCGGTCTCGCGCAGGCCCGGACCGGCGTATTCGCCGTTCTCGTCGAGCCGCCAGGAGCGGGCGTCCCAGTTGAGGTAGTCGCCGCCGTTGTGCGACACGATGATCTGCTGACCGAACCGGTAGTCGCCGGCGGAATCGCGGCCTTCGCCTTCGCCGCGCCAGACGCCGACAAGCGGCAGCAGGGCCAGCAGGGCGTCGTTGAAGTCCGCGCCTTCGCGCAGATTGGCGGTGTCCGCGGGCAGCGGCAGATCGTCGAAGCCGGGCACGTTGCGCGCGGCCGTGGCCTTGGCACGATCGGCAGCCGCGGCGATGGCACGGTCGCCGGAACCGGCCAGCGCGCCGAGTTCACCCAAGCCGTCGGGGTCCTGGTCGGACGTCACGACTCGTCGGTGATCAGGCGGTACAGCGCGTAGAGCGCGAACCAGGTGATGGCCAGCGAGGCCGCGACCAGCAGGATCTCGAAGAAAAGCACCACGGACAGACAGGTTACTCGCGATGCCGGTGTGACGTGCGCCGCACCGGCCGGGAAATGCGACGAGCGGCCGCATCTGTACGTCCGGACACGGAGTGTCGGGGTACAAACACGGCCGCTCGCGGCAGTGAGAACTAACTCAGGTCATGCGACCTTGACGTCGACCTCGTGGATACCGGCCCCGGTCGGCGCCACCACGGCGTCGCCGTTGCCGACCTTGGACAGTGCACGCAGCGTCCAGGTGCCGGGCGCGGCGAAGAAGCGGAAGTCGCCGGTGGCCGATGCGACGACCTCGGCGGTGAACTCGTCGGTGCTGTCCAGCAGCCGCACGAACGCGCCACCGACCGGCTGGCCGGAACCGTCGACGACGCGGCCGGTGATGACGGTTTCCTTCTCCAGGTCAACGCTGGCCGGCAGCGTCAGGCCTTGCTTGGGTGCAGAGCACATAATCAGTTTCCCAACTCGATCGGGGCACCCACCAGGGAGCCGTATTCGGTCCAACTGCCGTCGTAGTTCTTTACATTCCGGTGGCCCAGCAATTCCTGCAGCACGAACCAGGTGTGCGACGAACGCTCACCGATGCGGCAGTAGGCGATGGTCTCCTTCTCGCCGTCGAGGCCGGCGTCGGCGTAGATCTTCGCCAGCTCCTCGTCGGACTTGAAGGTGCCGTCGTCGTTGGCGGCCCGGCTCCACGGCACGTTGATGGCGCTCGGCACGTGGCCGGGGCGCTGGCTCTGCTCCTGCGGCAGGTGCGCCGGAGCCAGAATCTTGCCGGAGAACTCGTCGGGCGAACGCACGTCGACCAGGTTCTTGGTGTTGATCGCGGCGATCACCTCGTCGCGGAACGCGCGGATGCTGTTGTCGATCGGCTTGGCCTCGTACGAGGTCGCCGGGCGGACGGTGGCGTCCTTGACCAGTGGGCGGTCGTCGAGCTCCCAGCGCTTGCGGCCACCGTCGAGCAGCTTGACGTCGCCATGGCCGTACAGCTTGAAGTACCAGTAGGCGTAGGCCGCGAACCAGTTGTTGTTGCCGCCGTACAGGACGACGGTGTCGTCGTTGCTGATGCCCTTGTCGGACAACAGCTTCGAGAACTGCTGCTGGTCGACGAAGTCACGCTTGACCGAGTCCTGCAGATCATCGCGCCAGTCCAGCTTGACGGCGCCGGGGATGTGCCCCTCGTCGTCGTAGGCGCTGGTGTTCTCGTCGACCTCGACGAACACCACGCCGGCGGTGTCGAGGTTGTTCTCGGCCCATTCGGTCGAGACCAGGACGTCGGAACGTGCCATGTACGAATTCCTTTCGGTTGCTTATCAGCTCTAGCGGGTCAGGAGGTGGCGGGGATGCCGGTGCGGCGCAGGCGCGCCACCAGGGGGTAGATCTGGCAGCCGAGGCAGATGCCGAAGGCAGCGTTGAGGAAAGCGGCGATCAACGCGAACGCGGTGGCACCCAGGCCCAGCGCGGGGATACCCGCTGCGAAGCCGGCGAATCCGGCGATCGCGAACAGCAGCCCGACGAGTTGGGCGAACTTCAGCGGCGCGACCGGTTCCTTCTCGGTCACCGGCGCCAGCCGCGGCGCGATGAAGGTGGCGAAGATGCGGCCGTACGGGTGCTTGCGCGGTCCGCCGATGGCGCCGATCGCGAACACCACGGCCTGCACGCCGAGAATCACGGCCGCGGCGATCGGGCTCGCGGCCGAGACCAGCAGCGCAGCGATCAGCACGCCGGTGGTGACCCAGGCTGCGAAGCGGGGTCCACGCACGTCGACCTGCGGGGTTTCGATGGAATTGTCTGACATGGGAAAGCTCCTGTTGTTGGGAAGACGTGGACCTGCCACGGAAAGCTGCTCGGAGCGCAACACGAAACGACGGCGCGGCTACTCAGCAGCTACAACAACAACAGCAACAACCCGCGACGCGGCACAGATCTACTGCGCGACGTTTGGTGAGCAGGAGCTCGCGGGGGGATAACACGGCAGACAGCTTACCCAACAACGGGGTGCTCAGGCCAACAGCGGTAGCAGGGCCTCGCGCAGATCAGCGGATTTCGGGACGCCCGCGGTGCGGTACCGCTGCTGCCCCGCGGCGTCGAAGATGAACGTCGTCGGCAGCGACAGTACCGACAGGCGGCGGGCCGCAACGGGATTGGCGTCCAGGTCCAGCTCGACGTGCGCGACCCCGAGGTCGTCACACACCTGGCCGACGACGCGGCGGACGGCCGCGCAGGGTCCGCACCACGTTGCGCTGAAATGGACGACGGTCGGGCCGGTGGTGGACAGGCCGAGATCGGCGTTGTCGTTTTCGGCGGACGGTTCGGCCGGCGTCACTTCCTTCATCAGGCCGGCACGCAAGGTCAGCAGCCGGCCGATGATGTACGCGATCCCGAGGGCGGCGACCAGGACCGTCAGCACCACGACTGTGGAGTTCATGACTGTCTGAACCCATCGAGGGGCACGGTTACTCCCGTGGCGATGCCTTCGATGATGACGTCGGAGCCGCGCGCGCCCTCACTGGTCGGGGTCAGCCCGAACGGCAGCTTCATCCCCGGCATCGTGGTGGAGAAGGCCCGCAGCACCGCGGCCTTCTTGTCGTCGGGCACCTTTTCTTCCGCAGTGCCCGGGCCGGTGAGCACCTCGGTCGCGGTGAACACCAGGTTCGTGTGGTCGGCGCCGGTGATGGACAGGTCCACCGAGACGCTGACGCGCTTGTCCAGGCCGGCGGCGGTCGGGGTCCCGGTGAACACGAGGCCGTGGCTTTCGGAGATGCCGGACTCGGTGGTGCCGCCGGTGGCGTCGTTCGAATCGTTGGTGGGCGCTTCCACCAGCAGGTCCTTGATGCCCATGAAACGGCCGACGTGGGTCGAGTCCACGATGATGCGGCTCTCCAGCTTGGTCGAGGTCAACTTGGCGTCGGGCCCGATCAACCAGGACTTGGGTGTCGCGACCATGTCGTACAGCGTCGCCTCGATGGACGCCTTGCCCACGACGGGGTGCGCGACGGCGGCGGCTTTGACCTCGACCTGCTGGTAGCGGCCCCGCGCCGCCTGGGTGCCGAAGGGGAAACCGAGGATCGACACCCACGGATCGAAGTGCAGGTGTGCGGCGGTCCGGACACTGCGCGACATGCGGTATTCGGCGAAGATCGCGAAGCCGAAATCGGTGCCCACGACCGCGAGGATCAGCACGACCGCTGGGATCAGCAGCCGGGTCAGCACCTTACGCATCCGGACATTCTGGCGTACGCCCAGGCACGCAGCGTCGCGACCGGCCGTTCCAAGCCGCTAAATCGCAGGTGGCAAGCTATCGTTAGATGATCTTGGCCGGTAACGGCCATGTGTCAGCCATGATTCTCCGGAGTTGAATCGGATTGAACTGCGACAGCGTCGTCGCGGGGGAACGTCCGGTGCGGCCCCGGACGTACTGGAGGACCCGTTGGATCTTCTGCTACTGACCGTCGACCCGCACCCGGAGTCTGTACTCCCGGCGCTGGCGCTGCTGCCGCACAGCGTGCGGCCGGCACCCACCGAGGTGTCGTCGTTGCTGGAAGCCGGCAACGCCGATGTGGCGATCGTCGACGCGCGCACTGATCTCGCGGCCGCCCGCGGACTCTGTCGTCTGCTGGGCAGCACCGGTGCCTCCGTACCCGTGGTGGCCGTGGTCAACGAAGGCGGCCTGGTTGCCGTCAACGTCGAATGGGGCATCGACGAAATCCTGCTGCCCGGCACCGGGCCCGCCGAGATCGACGCGCGGCTGCGGCTGCTGGTGGGACGCCGTAACGGCGTCGCCGACCAGCAGAGCGCCGGCAAGATCACGCTCGGCGAACTCGTCATCGACGAGGGCACCTACACCGCCCGGTTGCGTGGCAAGCCTCTTGACCTGACCTACAAGGAATTCGAGCTGCTGAAGTACCTGGCGCAGCACGCCGGCCGGGTGTTCACCCGCGCCCAGCTGCTCCAGGAGGTGTGGGGCTACGACTTCTTCGGTGGCACCCGCACCGTCGACGTGCACGTCCGGCGCCTGCGCGCCAAGCTCGGCCCCGACTACGAGTCGCTGATCGGCACCGTCCGCAACGTCGGTTACAAGGCGGTCCGGCCCGCGCGCGGCCGCACCAACGGTGCCGCCGAGTCGGTCGACGACGTCGACGACGAGGACGACGGCGACTCCGGTGACGTCGAGAACGGCGCGCGTCAGACCCAGCCCGCGCAGTGACGGAACTGACCTGGCACACCGCGCTGAGTGCTGCCGACCAGACGGCCATCCGTGAACTCGTCGCGGTGGCGACCGCCGCCGACGGGGTGGCCCCGGTCGGTGACCAGGTGCTGCGCGAACTCCCGCTGGACCGCACCCGGCATCTGCTGGCGCATGACTCGGGCGCGTTGGTCGGCTATCTGAATCTCGCGCCGGACATGGCAGAGGCCGTCGTCGCCATCGAGGCTCGGCGCCGCGGCATCGGCAGCGACCTGATCCGTGCCGGCCTCGCCGCGGGTGGCGCGGCGACCCGAATCTGGGCGCACGGCAACCTCGACGCCGCGCGTGCCACCGCTGCGGCACTCGGCCTGACCGCGGTGCGCGAACTCTGGCAGATGCGTCGCTCGCTGTCCGAGTTGCCTCCTTTGGCCGATGTACCGGGCGTTCGGCTGACCACGTATCCGGGTCCCGAAGTCGACGCTGAACTGCTGCGCGTCAACAACGCGGCGTTCCACTGGCACCCCGAGCAGGGCGGCTGGACGCAGGCCGAGGTGGACGAGCGCCGGGCTGAGTCGTGGTTCGATCCGGCGGGGCTGTTCCTGGCATATGACGCCGACGATGCGACCGGGGAACGGTTGCTCGGCTTCCACTGGACGAAGATTCACCCGGGTTCCCGCCTGGGCGAGGTGTACGTCGTCGGCGTGGGGCCGGACGCGCAGGGCCGCGGTCTCGGGGCGTTGCTGACGCTGGCCGGTCTGCACCACCTCGCGGACCGGTTGGGGACGACCGGGACCGTACTGCTGTATGTCGAGGCAGACAACGTCGCGGCGGTGAAGACCTACCGACGTCTCGGGTTCGAGCTGTACAGCGCCGACGTCGCCTACGCGGCAGCCCCGACCGTTAGCTGAAACGGCGAGTTGGCTGAAAAGTCGCTGATCGAGTTCACCCGGTGTTCATTCGGCATCAGTGATTCGTCCATTACGGCCGCATACGTTGCGCGGGAGTCGGAAGCCGACCCTTGAAAGCCGACCATCGGCCGACACCGAAAGTAGGACCCGTGAAGTTCACCAGCATCGGTAAAGCATTCGTCGTCACCGCAGCGGCCGCGTCGCTTGCCGTCGGCATGACCGCGTGTGGCAACGACAACACCTCCGGCACGTCGTCGTCGGCGTCCGGTTCGTCTGCCGAGTGTGGCGGCAAGAACGCGCTGACCGCTGAGGGCTCGACCGCGCAGCAGAACGCGATCGCCGAGTTCAACAAGGCCTGGGGCCAGGCGTGCGCCGGCAAGAACCTGTCCTACAACGGCACCGGCTCGGGCGCCGGCCGTCAGCAGTTCATCGCCAAGCAGGTCGACTTCGCCGGTTCCGACTCGGCGCTGGCCAAGGAGCAGATCGAGAAGGCCGCCGAGCGCTGCGGTGGCAACCCGGCGTGGAACCTGCCGCTGGTCTTCGGCCCCGTCGCCATGGCCTACCACCTCGAGGGCGTGAGCAAGCTCGTCGTCAACGCCGACGTGCTGGCCAAGATCTTCCAGGGCGAGATCAAGAAGTGGAACGACCCGGCCATCGCCGCGCTGAACGCCGGCACCACCCTGCCGGACACCGACATCAAGCCGGTCTACCGCTCGGACTCGTCGGGCACCACCGACAACTTCCAGAAGTACCTGGCCGCCGCGGCTCCCGAGAGCTGGAAGAAGGGCGCCGGTAGCGAGTTCCAGGGCGGCGCCGGTGAGGGCGCGCAGAAGTCGGCCGGCGTCGTGCAGGCCGTCCAGGCCACCCCGGGCGCCATCGGCTACGTCGAGAAGAGCCCGGCCGCAGCCGCCGGCCTGCCGTTCGCGCAGATCGACACCGGTTCGGGCGCAGTCGAACTGACCGACGACAACGCCAAGAAGGCCATCGCCTCCGCCAAGTTCGCCAAGGACGGCAACGACCTGGCCCTCGACCTGAAGTCGTTGTACTCGACCAAGGAAGCCGGCGCCTACCCGCTGGTGCTGGCCACCTACGAGATCGTCTGCTCCAAGGGCTACGACGCCGACACCGCCGCCGCGGTGAAGTCGTTCCTGAAGGTCGCGGCCAACCAGGGCCAGGCCAACCTGTCGAAGGCGGGCTACATCCCGCTGCCCGACGCCTTCAAGGCGCGTCTGCTGCAGTCGGTCGACGCAATCGCTTAAGCAGTGCTGCTGGCGCTCCGGTTCCATCGCAGCGAGGATGGAACCGGAGCCCACGACCGTTAGGTTCCTGACAGGATGACAGTGACAACACCGAATCCAGCCGACGCGGGGTCGGGGGAGGCAATCGCCGCACCCTTCCCCGAGCCGACGCCGGTGTCTCTCGACCCGTCGAAGGGCTCGAAAGTTCGCCTGGGCGACCGGATTTTCCGCCTACTCGCCGAGGGTTCCGGCGTACTGATCGTCGCGCTCATCGCGGCCATCGGTGTGTTCCTGCTGTGGCGCGCCGTCCCGGCGCTGGCCCGCAACAAGGAGAACTTCTTCACCTTCGGCGGCAACTGGGTCACCACCGACACCTCCGCGATGCACTTCGGCATCCTCGATCTGCTGCAGGTCACCGTCTTCGTGTCGGTGTTCGCGCTGCTGATCGCGATGCCGGTCGCACTGGGTATCGCGATCTTCCAGACGCAGTACGCGCCGCGCCGGCTCGCCGGCCCGCTGGCCTACGTGGTGGACCTGCTGGCCGCGGTGCCGTCGATCGTCTACGGCGTGTGGGGCCTGTACGTCCTGGCCCCGGTCCTCAAGCCGTTTGCGTTGTGGCTCAACGAGAATCTGGGCTGGCTGTTCCTGTTCAAGACCGGCAACGCCTCGGTCGCCGGCGGTGGCACGGTCTTCACCGCGGGCATCGTGCTCGCGGTGATGATCCTGCCGATCATCACGGCGGTGAGCCGTGAGGTCTTCGTGCAGACGCCGCGCGGTCAGATCGAGGCCGCACTGGCGCTGGGTGCCACCCGCTGGGAAGTCGTGCGCACCACCGTCCTGCCGTTCGGGCTGTCGGGCTACATCAGCGGCGCCATGCTCGGCCTCGGCCGCGCACTCGGTGAGACCATCGCGCTGCTGATCATCCTGCGCGGCACGCAAACCCAGTTCAGCTGGACCCTGTTCGACGGCGGCTATACGTTCGCGAGCAAGATCGCCGCGACCGCAAGCGAATTCAACGACCAGTACAAGGCGGGCGCCTACATCGCCGCCGGCCTGGTGCTGTTCATCCTCACCTTCGTGGTGAACTCCGCGGCACGCGCCGTCGTGGCCGGAAGGGGCGCGAAATGAACGCCAAGATGGCCGCGATGCTGGAACGGCCGGTCAAGCACCAGTCTTTCGAGGGCGTCGGTTTCCGCCGCAAGGCCACGAACTGGGTGGCCACGGTGCTGGTCAGTCTATCGGTGCTGGTGGCGCTGATCCCGCTGGTGTGGGTGCTGTATTCCGTTGTCACCAAGGGTTATAAGGCGCTGACATCGGCACAGTGGTTCACCAACTCGCAGTCTGGCATGACGGCGTTCGAGGCGGGCGGTGGTGCGTACCACGCCATCGTCGGCACCGTCCTGCAAGCGCTGGTCTGTGCTGTCATCTCGATCCCGATCGGCGTGATGGTGGCGGTGTACCTCGTGGAGTACGGCGGCGGCACCCGGTTGGGCAAGGTCACCACTTTCATGGTCGACATCCTCACCGGTGTTCCGTCGATCGTCGCCGCACTGTTCATCTACGCGCTGTGGGTGGCCACCCTGGGCTTCCAGCGCACCGGTTTCGCGGTGTCGCTGTCGCTGGTGTTGCTGATGATCCCGGTCATCGTGCGGTCCACAGAAGAGATGCTGCGCATCGTCCCGATGGACCTGCGTGAGGCCAGCTACGCGCTCGGCATTCCCAAGTGGAAAACCATTGTGCGCATTGTCATTCCGACAGCGCTGTCGGGCATCGTGACCGGCATCATGCTGTCGCTGGCCCGCGTCATGGGCGAGACGGCCCCGCTGCTGGTCCTGGTGGGCTACGCACAGGCCATGAACTTCGACATGTTCGGCGGCTTCATGGGCTCGCTGCCCGGCATGATGTACGACCAGATCGGCGCCGGTGCCGGTGCCAACGTCGTCCCCACCGACCGCATGTGGGGTGCCGCGCTGACCCTGGTGTTGTTGATCGCGCTGTTGAACATCGCCGCGCGCATCGGCGCCAAAATCTTTGCCCCGAAAAAAGTTTGAGCAGGAGTAGCGGTTAATGGCCAAGCGACTTGATCTCAAGGATCTCAACATCTACTACGGCTCCTTCCATGCCGTGCAGAGCGTCAGCCTGTCGGTGGAGCCGCGCAGTGTGACAGCGTTCATCGGCCCGTCGGGCTGCGGCAAGTCGACGGTGCTGCGCACCCTCAACCGCATGCACGAGGTGATTCCGGGCGCTCGCGCCACAGGCTCGGTGCTGCTCGACGGTGACGACATCTATGCCCCCGGCGTGGACCCCGTCGGCGTGCGCAAGACCATCGGCATGGTATTCCAGCGCCCGAACCCGTTCCCCACCATGTCCATTCGCGACAACGTGGTGGCCGGCCTGAAGCTGCAGGGCGTGCGCAACAAGAAGACGCTCGACGAGGTCGCCGAGCGGTCGCTCAAGGGCGCCAACCTGTGGAACGAGGTCAAGGACCGGCTGGAAAAGCCCGGCGGTGGCCTGTCCGGCGGTCAGCAGCAGCGGCTGTGCATCGCGCGCGCCATCGCGGTGCAGCCCGACGTGCTGCTGATGGATGAGCCGTGCTCAGCGCTGGATCCGATCTCGACGCTCGCCATCGAGGACCTGATCGCAGAACTGAAGCAGGACTTCACGATTGTCATCGTCACGCACAACATGCAGCAGGCGGCGCGTGTCAGCGACCAGACCGCGTTCTTCAACCTCGAGGCGACCGGCAAGCCGGGTCAGCTCATCGAGATCGACGACACCGAGAAGATCTTCTCCAACCCGACCAAGAAGGCCACCGAGGACTACATCTCCGGTCGCTTCGGTTAGGTCGCCTTTTTCGCGGGCTGGGGGTCACCTTTCTCTCGCGAGCAGACGTAAAACTGTCGTTTTTCGCTTGAGATCGACAGTTTTACGTCTGCTCGCGAGGTCTGTCAGGCCGCGCGGTCGAAGTGGCGTCTGATTCGAGTGCACAGCTCGACTGGATATTGCCTGATGTCGTCGACGACAGCCGGAACGCTGGTCCAGTTCATTTCCTGTAGTCGTGCCGTCTTGATGCGATCATGTTTAACTGCAACGGGATTCGCGTGCCATTCCATGCTGTCGTACTCGGCCGCCACGCGGTATTCCGGCCAGGCGAAATCGAGTCGCCATAGTTGGCCGTGGAGATCGCGAATCTCGTACTGCAATTCTGGGGTGGGAAGCTCCCAGTCGATGAAGACCAGCCGCATTTCTGATTCCATCGGTGACTCGGCTCTCGCATCGGCAAGTGGTAGCAGCTCCCGGACAGCGACGACTCCGCGACGACCACGCTGTTCATCGAGAGCCTGCTCCAGCTCCGTCCGCGTGCAGGTGCCGCTACGAAGTGCCGCATCCAGCGTGGCCAGCACCCGCGGACGTTTCAGCGCTCGGGCGACTTCGATCGCTGTCCACGCGGGTGCAGTGGCGAGTCGGCCATCAAGTTTCTTGAGCGGCGCACCAATTCGCTGGTGCACGCTGAGGTCGAGCGAAGTCCGGATGCGCACGCCCGGGTCGAGGATGTGGGTCCGGTCGTCCTGTTCGGTATCGAAGCCGTACATCGCGGCGGCAGTGTTCATACAGGCGACGATGGGGACGTCGGACAGCAGGTCCAGGGCTCGGAGCCGGCTTGTTGTGTCTGGAGGTCGCGCGGAATAGACGCCGTGGCACACCCGGAAGACTTCTCCTGCCCGGACTCTGCGTGCGAGTGCCCGATCGGTCATCGTCGCGAGTAACTGCCGTGCGGTCGCAACGCCGTTGTGGACGGCAAATACGTCTTCGAGCATCATGCGTCGATGGTGGCGGCCGCGCCCAAACGCCGCCACCATCCGGCCTCCAGCCCTGTGGATAACTTCGCGAGCAGACGCAAAACTGTCATTTTCGCCTGAAAAACGACAGTTTTGCGTCTGCTCGCGAGGGGAAGGTGACCCAACTGCCCCCTAGGGCGTGATGACGACGCGGGTGCCGGAGGGTTCCTTTGCCGCCCAGACGTTTTCGATGTCGGCGAGCGGGCGGGCAACGGTGGTCAGCTGCATTTCGCCGGAGTCGAGCATCGCGAACATCCGGGGCAGACCTTCGGTGCGGGCGCGCTGCAGCGCCTCGGGCGGGACGCTGCCGATACCCACGCCTTGGAGGGTGACTCCGGTGCTGCGCAAGGTCGCAGCGTCGATCTGGATGCTCGCACCGGTCATCGAACCGACCTGGATGAACCGCGTGGCGTGGAAATGGGCCGACGGATGCGCGGCGGCCAGGGCGGCGAGCGTCTGCTGTGCGGACGTGCCCCACAGGTAGTCGATGACGGCGTCGAACGGCCGCGCGGAGTGCTGGGCGACAACGCTTTCCGTGAGATCGTCGGTTCCGAGCGCGATGACGTCGTCGGCCCCGACGGTGCGGAGCCACTCCAGTCGCTCAGGGTTGCGGCCGGCCACCACGACGCGTCCCGCCCCGAACACGAACTTGGCCAACTGCACGGCAATCGATCCCGTGACGCCGGTGGCGCCGAGGACCAGCACGTGGTCGCCGGGTTTGGTCTGGGCGGCGTAGTCGAGGCTCATCCACGCCGACATGCCGGGATTGGGCACCGCGGCGGCGGTGACCGAGTCGACGTGTTCGGGCACCGGGACGGCGTCACCCGGGTTGACGAGGGTGCGTTCGGCCATCAGTCCGTACGGGGCGAGCGACGCGGTGTAGACGCGGGAACCGTCATCGAGGCGGGCGACACCGTCGACTCCGGCGATGGCGGGGAGCTGAATTTCCTTGCTGCTGTAGTGCTTTCCCATGATCACCATGCGGCTGAGGTTGGTCAGCGCCGACGCCTCCACGTCGGCGACGACGGCACCCTCGCGTGGCTGGGGTTCGGGGAATTCCAGATACCGGGGCTCCTGGCCCCACTCGTGCACGACCGCTGCCTTCATGTGCGCTCCTCAGATCAAAATGGTTTCCACGGAAACTATATGCCGCGTGCCGGCGGGATGGCAAGATGGTTTCCGTGAAAACCAAGTCAGCGCTGATCACCGAGATCAGTGCACTGGTGACGGCGGTCGGGGACAAGTTCGACACCGACGAGAGCGATGCCGAACGGGACTTCCTCGCCGAACACTGCCCTGCGCGGCTGGAACGCACCGTGCGTGAGCTGCCCACCCTCAGCCTGCATCTGCTGGCGGAGCTCGCCGACGGGCCGATCAGCGTGGTTGGCCTCGCGGCGCGCGCCGACCAGCTCAAGGGCACGGTGTCCAAGCATGTGCAGCGCCTGGTCGACGCCGGTCTGGTCAGCCGCTTACCGGTGCCGGGCAACCGCAAAGAACTGCAGCTGAGCCCCACCCCGGACGGAAAAACCCTCATCGAGGTACACCAGCGCATGCACGACGAGATGGACGCCGGCCGACACGACTTCCTGTCGCGCTATCCGGCGGCGGAACTGTCGGTACTGGCGAAGATGCTGCAGGACCTGCTGGCGGCCGATCGGGACGGCGTGCGACTGGTACCCGCCGAGCGTCGGGTGCCAAACGCTCGCGAACAGACGTAAAACTGTCGATTTTCGTGTGAAAACGACAGTTTTACGTCTGCTCGCGAGTGGAAGGTGCCCCCAGCCCGCAAGCGACTGGTGCCTCGCGAGCGGGGCTAGTGGATGGTCGGCAGGCCGTCGTCGTCGGAGAAACGGCCGGTGACCTGGAAGATCACCCGGCGCGCGACCTCGACGGCGTGGTCGGCGAAGCGCTCGTAGAAGCGGCTCAGCAGCGTCACGTCGACCGCCGCGGTCACGCCGTGCTTCCACTCGCGGTCCATCATCACGCTGAACAGATGACGGTGCAGGTCATCCATCGCGTCGTCTTCTTCCTGGATGCGGGCCGCGCGCTCGGGGTCCTGGGTGAGGAGCACCTCTTGCGCGGTGTTGCCCAATTCGACTGCCAGGCGGCCCATTTCGGCGAAGTAGCCGTTGACCTCCTCGGGCAGCGCGTGCTGCGGGTGCCGGCGCCGGGCGATCTTGGCGACGTGCAGCGCCAGCGCGCCCATGCGGTCGACATCGGCGACGATCTGGATGGAGCCGACGACGGACCGCAGGTCACCGGCAACCGGGGACTGCAGGGCCAGCAGGACGAAGGCCTGCTCCTCGGCGTGGGCGCTCAGGGTGGCGATCTGCTCGTGATCGGAGATGACCTGTTCGGCCAGCACCAGGTCGGCCTGCAACAGGGCCTGGGTCGCGCGCTCCATGGCAACGCCGGCCAGTCCGCACATCTCGCCCAGGCGGTTGGTCAGGCCTTCAAGCTGCTCGTGGTACGCGGTACGCATGGGCTCCAGACTACTTTCTGGCCCTTGGACATGCCGTGATCTGGCAATGAACGGCCGGTGAATGGGACAGGTCAGATGCTATTTGCAGGTGGTGTCGGCTGCATTGGTGATGCTGAGATCTTCCGGCAGCTTGGTGGGCTCTCCGGACAGGCTGCCGTGGGTCACCCGCATCTGTGCGGCTGAGCCGCTGGCCGCCGGGTTTCCCACCGCGGTGAAATCGGTCCCCAGCACCACCCGCACCACGTCTCCCAGGCCTGACACCCGCTCGACGTGGGCGCCCGGCAGCGTGGACGCCACGGTCGCGGCGGCCTGTTCGTGCCCCGGTGAGTAGAACACCGTCGTCGACGTCACCTGGCCCTGGTAGTCGTCCGGCGAGTTGACGGTGAAGCCGTGCTGCTCAAGTTCCTTGGTCGCGGTCGCGGCCAGGCCGTCCTGACCGGTCGAGTTGGATACCCGGACCGTCACCTGGCTCGGATCGGTCGTCGTGGTGTTGACGTCTTCGCCGTCCGGTGCGGCTGCGTTCGTGCTGGGCGCGGACGACGTGGACGGGACCGGGGTCTTGTCGGCGTTGCGTTCCTCGGGCAGCGGATCGTCGTTGATGATCGCGTCGAACAGTGCGCGCATGTCGTCGACCCGCGGCGGTTCGTTGCCCTCGGAGTCGGTCACGCCGGTGGGCACCGTCACGAAGGTGACGCGGCCGGCGCTGACGCCCTGGATGGACTGGCCCAACTGCACCAGGTCCTTGGTGGTGACGTTGTCGACAGAGGAGTCGTTGATGAACAGGTTGACGACGTTGTTGAGCTTGCCGATGTTGAAGAACGTGTCCTTGGAGATCATCGACCGCAGCAGCGACGACAGGAACATCTGCTGGCGCTTGATCCGGCCGTAGTCGCCGTTGACCTCGGTGGTGACCTGGCGGGCGCGGACGTATTGCAGCGCGGTGTGGCCGTCGATGACCTGACGGCCGGAGTGCTCCAGCACGGTGCCCAGCTCGTAGTCCTCGAGCGGCGTGCTGCTGCAGACCTCGACGCCGCCGAGGGCATCGACGAGTTTGGAGAAGCCGGCGAAATCAACTGCCATGAAACGGTTCACCGACAGGCCGGACAGCTTCTGGATCACCTTCACCAGGCACTTCGGCCCGCCGAACGAGTAGGCCGAGTTCAGCTTGGTCTCGGTGTAAACCTGGTCGGGCCCATAGCTTTTGGTGTCTTCGTCGTAGATGGGGCCGTAGCCGCCGGTCTTCGGATCCCAGGCTTCGCACTGCGTTGACTTGATGGCCAGGTCGCGCGGGAACGACACTGCCACAACACGTTTGCGGTTGGCCGGGATGTTGACCAGCATGATCGTGTCGGAGCGCGTGCCGCCCGCGTCTTCGGTGGTACCGGCGCCCATGTCGGCGTTCTGGCCGTAGCGGCTGTCCACGCCGACGATCAGGAAGTTCTCGTCACCGAACTGGGCGTTGGGGTCGACGATGTCGCGGGAGTTGAGGTCCAGCGCGGAGACCCGGTTCATGTTGTTGTTCTTGATGTTCTGCCACTGCCAGGCGGCACCCGTCATCGACAGCGCGATGACGGCCGCCAGCGCCATGAGGATGCGGCCGGCCACCGCGAAGCGGTGACGGGTGTGGTGATCGACCGGTGGGGGAGCGTCGGCATGCGTCGGCCGCTCCGGATGGTCGATGTAGTTCCGGACGTCGGTGCGGACCACGGCCCGCGGCCGTTCGGGCAGCTCGACGGGTTCGGCCAGCGGCGCGCCGAAAACCTCTGTGACGGGATCGGATTCGGGCCGAAGGCGGGCAGTTCGCACCGGCTCCTCAGCCGCCGGGGCCGGGATTGGTTCCGGAGCGACGGACTCGGGCGCCCGTGCGGCCCGCGGCGGCTGCGCGGGCTTGGCCGGCGCGGCGGGCGCTGATGGCGCTGGTGCCTCGATGGCCGTCGCCGGCGGAACCGCGCCACCGGAGAGCCGGGCGATGAGTTCGGCGACGGTGACGCCGCCGCCGCCGTGGCTGCCGGTGATCTCGTCGTCGGGCTGTTCCGCTGGGCGACCGGCCCGTTCCCAAGGCGCCCGGACCGGACCCGAGGCGCGCGTCGTACGCGTTACCCAGGGGTTGTCGCCGTCACCCTCACCGGGGGTGGTCCGGTCGCGGTCGCTCACGTCTACCCGCCGGAGTTGACCACGTCTGCGCCGAACGGCACCGTGCAGTCGTCGGGGTCGTCCAGCCAGCCTTCGGGCAGCACCACGGAACCCGGCGACCCCTGCCGGCCTCGCGGGCCCTCTGCGCAGTCCGGGAACGGCACATCGGAATCCAGTTGGGTGAGCAGCTCGTCGAGCTCGGCCAGGGTTTTCACCAGAGCCAGGGCGCGGCGCAGATCGGCGCCGGCGGGCAGCCCGTGCAGGTACCAGGCGACGTGCTTGCGGATGTCGCGCATGCCCTTGTCCTCGCCGAAGTGGTCGGCGAGGAGTTGGCCGTGCCGGCGGATGATGTCCGCGATCTCGCCGAGCGTCGGCGGGGTGGGGCGCGGCTGGCCGTTGAAGGCCGCCGACAGTTCGGCGAACAGCCAGGGCCGGCCCAGGCAGCCGCGGCCGATGACGACGCCGTCGCAGCCGGTCTCGGCCATCATCCGCAGGGCGTCATCGGCGTCGAAGATGTCGCCGTTGCCCAGCACGGGAATGCCGCTGACGTGGGCTTTCAGCGCGGCAATCTGGTCCCAGTCGGCGGTGCCGGAGTAACGCTGCGCGGCGGTGCGGGCATGCAGCGCGACGGCCGCCGCGCCCTCCTCGGCGGCGATACGGCCGGCATCGAGGTGGGTGTGGTGGGCGTCGTCGATTCCGACCCGGAATTTCACGGTGACCGGGATATCAGTGTTTTCGGTCGCGCGCACGGCGGCCGCGACGATCTGGCCGAACAGCTTGCGTTTGTAGGGCAGGGCCGAACCGCCGCCGCGGCGCGTCACCTTGGGCACCGGGCAGCCGAAGTTCATGTCGATGTGGTCGGCCATGTTCTCGTCGACGATCATCTTGGCCGCAGCGTACGTGGTGGCCGGGTCGACGGTGTAAAGCTGCAGCGAGCGGGGCGACTCCTCGGGCGCGAACGTCGTCATGTGCATGGTCGCGGCATTGCGCTCGACGAGGGCGCGCGCGGTGACCATCTCACAGACGTACAGGCCGCTGACCGTGCCCACCCGGGCCAGTTCCTGCTCGCGGCACAACGTCCGGAAGGCGACGTTCGTCACACCCGCCATGGGCGCGAGGACGACCGGGGAGCGCAACGAGATCGGCCCGATCTGGAGAGATCGGGCCGTCTGCGTGGCGTCTCGTTCCGGACTTACGACGCTGATGTCGACACCAGTAGGTTCTTCATCGCCTTCTTCTCGGCGACCTTGCGCTCGCGCTCCAGGCGACGTTCCTTGGCCACCTCGAACTTCGCGCAGGTGTCCTCGAGCTCGTTGATGATCCGGCCCAGGTCGTCGCGCAGTCGTGCGCCTTCACCGGTGAAGTCTTCACGCTCGAAGATGCGCCACTTCTTGAGCACCGGCATGAGGACGTCGTCGAGGTGGATGCGCGGGTCGTAGACGCCGCCGACGGCGATGATGACGGCCTTGCGGCGGAAGTCGGGCACGGTGTACCCGGGCATCTTGAAGTTCTCGACGATGCGGTGCAGCGAGGCCATCGCCTGGTTCGGGTTGATGTCCAGGCCGGCGGCCGAGACGTCGCGGTAGAAGATCATGTGCAGGTTCTCGTCACCCGAGATGCGCTGCAGCAGCTGGTCGGCGACGGGGTCATTGCAGGCCTTGCCGGTGTTGCGGTGCGAGACGCGGGTGGCCAGCTCCTGGAACGAGACGTACATGACCGAGTCGAACAGGCTCTCGGCGAACAGGTCGCCCTGCATGTTCTGGCCGGGCGAGAAGCCGCGGGTGACCTGCTCGACGCGCAGTTCCTCGAGCTCGACCGGGTCGCAGTTGCGGGTGACGACGAGGTAGTCGCGCAGGGCGATGCCGTGGCGGTTCTCCTCGGCGGTCCAGCGGTTCACCCAGTAGCCCCACGCGCCGTCCATGCCCATGTTCATCGCGATCTCGCGGTGGTAGGACGGCAGGTTGTCCTCGGTCAGCAGGTTCTGGACCATGGCGGTCTGGGCGACCTCGGAGAGCTTGGCCTGATCCGGATCCCAGTCCTGGCCGCCGAGGGCGTAGTAGTTCTTGCCCTCTTTCCAGGGGATGTAGTCGTGCGGGTTCCAGTCTTTCCGCATGCTCATGTGGCGGTCGACGAGCGTCTCGACGACCGGCTCCAGCTCGTGCAGGAGCTGCAGGTCGGTGTAGTCGGCTGTCATGGCGCCTCCCGGTGCGATGTATCTGTACCTGTTGGTAGCAGTCAGAGTATCTGTGTCGGGTAGTGACATCAAGTTGCTGTGACGCATGTCCGATCGGTGATTCTGAACTGTGATGTCGGCCTTGTTTAGGTGTTACCGGTGCGACGGCACCCGGCTCATCAGCATGTCGACGCAGTAATCGACGAACTGCTCGCGGGTGACGGGCAGCTTCCCGCCCAGGTATCCGGTGAACAGTGCGGTGAGGGCGCCGATCAGGCTGGTGGCCTCGAGTGCCCGCCGCGCGGGATCGCCGTCGGGGAACATCTTGTGCTGCAGCAGTTCGATGAAGCTCGGCATCCAGTCCGCGCCCGAGCGGGTGAGTACCGGTTCCTGCGCGGGGGCGATGAGCAGGACGCGGCCGCGAGTGGGGTCGTCGACCATCATCGTGACGAACCGTTCGACGGCGTCGCGGGGGCTTTGTGATGTGGTCAGTGCCGCCATGGCGGTCGTGCACACCTCGTCGTACACGGCGCGGACGAAATCCTCGCGGTCGGTGAAGCTTTCGTAGAAGTAGCGCTCGGTCAGACCGGCGGTGCGGCACACCGTCCGCACCGTCGCCGCGGGGCCGTCGGAATGGCCGAGGGCGGCGATGCCGGCTTCGATGAGCGCCTCGCGACGCCGCGTCGGGCGGTCCGCCAGTGGGACGGTGGACCAGCGGCCCTGTCGTTGACCGGAAGGCACGTGACTCCTAAGCTGTGGCTGACAACGCGTGTAGTCAGGATACCCGCTGACATCCAGGAAAGAATGCCGGTGACCCAAAATACTTCCGACACATGCCCCGTGACCAGCGAATCTGCCCCCGTGGCGGCCGGCTGCCCGGCTTCGCCCGGTGGCTATGACGCGGTGCCGCTGGGCCCTGACTCGCTGACGTGGAAGTACTTCGGCCAGTGGACCGGGCTGTTCCAGGGCACGTGGGCCGGCTCCATGCAGAACATGCATCCGCAGCTCGGCGCGGCGGTGGAGGAGCATTCGATCTTCTTCATGGAGCGGATTCCGCGGCTCCTGCGGTCGATCTATCCGATCGGCGGCGTCGTCTTCGACGGTGACCGCGCGCCCAAGACCGGCGCCGAGGTGCGTGACTATCACATCGGGATCAAGGGCGTCGACAAGCAGGGACGCCGTTACAGCGCGCTGAACCCCGACGTCTTCTACTGGGCCCACGCGACGTTCTTCAAATCCACCCTGCTGGCCGCCGAGAAATTCGGCGGCGGCATCTCCGAAGCGGACAAGCGACAACTGTTCGACGAGCACGTCACCTGGTACCGGATGTACGGGATGAGCATGCGGCCGGTGCCGAAGAGCTGGGAGGACTTCCAGGTCTACTGGGATCACATGTGCCGCAACGTGTTGGAGAACAACTATGCGGCGCGCGAGGTCATGGATTTGTCCACCATGCCCAAACATCCCTCGCTGCAATGGATTCCGGACTTGTTGTGGGCTCAGAACCTCAAGGTGATGCAGCGCTTCCTGACTTTCATGACGGTGGCCCTCTACGACCCGCCGGTGCGGGAGCTGATGGGTTACTCGTGGTCCGCGCGGCAGCAGTGGGTGCACGACCGGCTGTGCCAGGTCATCACCTTGGTCTCGAAATACGGACCGAAGCGCAGGCTGATGCATCCGCGCAAGCGGTCGGCGATGGACCGCGCCTCCGGCCGACTGCCCATGGACTCGCCGCTGGTGGAGACGCCCGCGCGTAACCTGCCGCCGCTCGAATATCGGGGTCAGCCGCAGTTCTACTGCCCAATTGTGGACTGACTCAAGCACTTTGCGTACTCGCAGCAATTCGAGGGGTCTGTGAGGCCGATTTAGTCGCTGGGTCACCGCCGGGCAATGGATAAGCAACACGGCGGGTGTTGGCTCGGTGCATGACGAGCATCTATGAGCAGATCGGAGGAGCCGAAGCGCTCGAGCAGGTGGTGGCGGACTTCTACGAGCGTGTGCTGGCCGACCCCGAACTCGCCGGCTTCTTCGCCGGCGCCAACATGTCACGGCTCAAAGGCCGGCAGGTGGAATTCTTCGCCGCGGCCCTGGGTGGTCCGCAGCCCTACACCGGTGCTTCCATGCGGGACATCCACCGCGGCCGCGGTATTTCCCGGCAGCACTTCAATCTCGTGGCCGCGTATCTGAGTGAAAGCCTGGCCGCTGCGGGTGTTCCGGCGCGGACCGTGCAGCGCATCATGGCCGCCATCGCGCCGCTGGCCGGCGACATCGTCACCGCCAAGAGCGCCTGACAGACCCTGCCCGCACCAGACTCGGCGGGTCGGTCGACGCGGGCTAGCGTGGAGTCATGCCTTATCCCGGGGTTCTCGCCGACCGCTACCAATTGCGGGGGACGCTGGGCCACGGCGGGATGGCGGAGGTCCGCGACGCCTGGGATGCCCAATTGCAGCGTCCGGTGGCCGTCAAACTGCTTCATGCGCCGCTGAGTGCACAGCCAGACTTTCGGCGCCGCTTCGAGGTCGAGGCCCGTGCCGCGGCCGGCCTGAACCATCCGCACGTTGTCGCCGTCCACGACTACGGCGAGCAGGACGGCACGCCGTACATCGTCATGGAGCGGCTGCCGGGACGCACCCTGGCGGACGCGATCGCCGCGGGTCCGCTCCCGCTACCGCAGGTCCGGTCGGTGCTCGACGACGTGCTCTCGGCACTGGCGATGGCCCACGCGGCAGGCATCCTGCACCGCGACATCAAGCCGGGCAACATTCTGCTGGCCGATTCGGGAGCGGCGAAGATCGCCGACTTCGGCATCGCCAAGAGCGCCGAATCCGGCCACACCATCGCCGGCCAGGTCATGGGGACGATGGGTTATCTCAGCGCCGATCGCCTGTCGGGGCATCCGGCGACCGTCGCCGATGATCTGTACGCCGTCGGTGTCGTCGGCTACGAGGCGCTCACCGGCCGGCGGCCTTTTCCACAGGACAATCTGGTGGCGCTCGCCCGCGCTGTCTCCGAGGGACATCCGGTACCGCTGCACGTATTGCGGCCCGACGTCGACCCGGCGCTGGCTACCGTCGTCGAACGCGCGATGGTGCGTGACGCGCGGGCGCGCTTCGGCAGTGCCGAGGAGATGCGCGCCGCCCTGCACGGGGTTGCCCCCGCCGGTCGTCCCCCGACGTTGGTGCTCGGGCAGCCGCTACCGGACCCGACGACGTCGCTACTGCCGGTCGCCGCGCCGCGGCGCCGGTCGCGGATTCTGTTGTGGGCCTTGGCGGCTCTGGTGGCTGCCGTGACGGTCATCGCCGTGATCGTCGACGCCGCGTCACGGCCGTCGACACCGGCCCCGGTCGGGACGAGCACGCCTGAGTCGACCCCGACGTCCACGTCGGCCCCGGTTTCAACACCGCCGCCGCCGTCTCCGGTCGACGATGCACCGCCGCCCAACGGTCATGGCAACGGAAAAGGCAAGGGCCACAACAAGCATTGACGGCGGGATCAGCCGTCGCGGCGCAGGACGCCCAGCGCCCATTGCGTGCCGGACGACGGTCAGTCGGTCCGCGCCGTCAGATCCCGCTTGAGCACCTTGCCGGTGGGGTTACGCGGCAGCTCGTCGAGGAACACCACCTCGCGCGGCACCTTGTAGCGGGCGAGGTTGTCCTTGACGAACTGCTTGACCTCCGCCTCCGACACCTCGGTGCCCTTGACGGTGACGACGAAGGCGCGCAGGCGTTTTCCGAATTCCTCGTCGTCGACGCCGATCGCAGAGGCTTCCACGATGGCGGGGTGGGTGACCAGCAGTTCCTCGACCTCGGCCGGGAAGACGTTCTCTCCGCCGGAGACGATCATGTCGTCGTCGCGGCCGTCGATGTACAGCCGACCCTCGTCGTCGAAGTGCCCGACGTCGCCGCTGGCCATCAGGCCGTCGATGAACTCCTTGGTGCCGCCGCCGGTGTAGCCCTCGAATTGTGTTGCCGCGCCGACGAATATCCGGCCCGTTCCGGGGGTGGGCACCTCCTGGCCGTTGTCGTCGAAGATCTTGATCCGGCAACCGAGCATCGGCTTGCCGACCGAGGTGGGCGCTTCGCGGATGTCGGACGGCGTCGCCATGGTCGCGAGCGCCACTTCCGTTGAGCCGTAGAGGTTGTAGACCACATCACCGAGCAGGTCCTGTGCCGCGGTGGCGACGGCGGCCGGCAGCTGGGAGCCGGCGCAGAAGATCGCGCGCAGGCTGGTGGTGTCGTAGCTGCGGACGGTGTCGTCGCCGAGGCCCAGCACCCGCTGCAGCATGACCGGCACGACGCACACCGTGGTGGCCTTGTGGCGCTCGATGTCGGCGACCAGCTGCTCGGCCTCGAACTTGCGGCGCAGCACCAACTTCGAGCCGAGAGCGATCGTCATGATCGCGATCAGCAGGCCGGTGCCGTGGAACAGTGGCGGCCCGATGATGGTGGCTTCGCGGGCCCGCATCGGCAGCCGCTCCAGCAGTCCGCCAGGCAGGATGAAGCTGCGCGGCTCGGCGCGCGGTGCGCCCTTGGGCGTGCCCGTCGTCCCGCTGGTCAGCAGGATGATCCGGCCCTGCTTGGCCGGCGCCGGCGGTGCCTTGGGTGACGAATCGGCCGCCAGGGCGTCGAGATCGTCACTCGCGCTGTCGATGTCGGCGACGAACGTGCCGTGCCTGGCTTCGATGTCCGCGACCAGATCGGTGAACTCGACGTCGTGCACCAGCAGGTCGACGCCTTCGCGGTTCGCGACCTCGGCCGCCTGGCGGGCCGAGAACGCCGTGTTGAGCCACACCGCGTTGACGCCGGCGCGGGACGCGGCGAACGCCACGATCAGTGGTCCGCGGTGATTGCGACAGAGGATGCCGACGGTGTCGCCGGGGGCCAGGCGAGCGCGAAATGCGTTGGCGATGCGGTTGACTGCCTCGTCGAACTCGGCGTAGGTGAGTTCGCCTCGTTCGTCGGCGATCGCCGGATACGCGCCGTGCCGGATCGCCGCGATGCGCGGCGCAGCCCCGAACGGCCCGTAGGTGTCGAGTGCCGCCAGGACCTGCACCAACCGGTGCGGCAGATCGACGCCGATGGCGCCGGCCCGCACCAATGCCACGAGGGCGCGGGTTTCGAGGCCGGCGCGCCGGGCGGGCTCGGCAAGCAGTGAGTTCAGGTCCATCGAAGTCCTCTTCTATTCGGCCACAACGGATTCGGCAGTCTCAGCCGGTGCCGCCTGGGCAGCGGCGGATTCGCCGAACATCGAGTAGACCTTGTTCCGCACCAGGTCGAACGGACGCGGGCTGAGGGCGTCGGTGAGGGCCGTCAGCTGTCCGGACGGCGGGCTCAGCCGGCGCGGCCGGTGCATGATCGCGTCGCACAGCGTGGCCGCGGCCTGCTCGGGCGTCAGGGTGGGGAAGCGGTCGTACATCTTTGTCGGGGCGATCATCGCGGTCCGCACCAACGGCATGTGCACCGTCGTGAAGGTGATGTTCTCCGACACCGTCTCACCTTGCAACGTGTCGCACAGTCCGTCCAGTGCCGACTTGCTGGCGATGTAGGCGCCGAAGCGCGGCAGCTTGGTCTGCACGCCGATGGAGGACACGTTGATGATGTGTCCGAAGCCGCGTTCGCGCATGCCGGGCGTGAACTTGAGGATCAGCTGGACCGGCGCGAAGTAGTTGAGCTGCATGGTCCGCTGGTAATCGTGCATCCGGTCGTGGGACAGCTCCAGCGAGCGGCGGATGGAACGGCCGGCGTTGTTGATCAGGATGTCGACGTGACCCAGATCGGCCAGCACCTGGTCGGCCATGGCGCCGATGGCGTCGAGGTCGCTGAGGTCGCAGGGGTAGACGTGCGCGGTGCCGCCGTCGGCGCGGATGTCGTCGGCGACGCGTTCCAGGTTCTCCCGGGTGCGGGCCACCAGCACGACCTCGCCGCCGGCCGCGCCGATGCGGCGGGCGGTGGTCTCACCGATGCCGGCCGAGGCGCCGGTGATCACGACGACCTTGCCCGCGACGGCGTCTTCGAGGGTGTAGCCGGTGAGGGCGTCGACCACGGTCTGCAGGTAGATCGGCCGGGTCTTGATCGGTGTGTTCATGACGCTGGCGAACACGGCGAGCGGCTTGGCGCTGATGGCGGCGACGGGCTTGGTCGCCAGTGCGGTGATGTCGGAGAGATTCATGGCAGGGGTCCGTTCTTGAGTGTGGTCGGTTGTCAGCCCAGGGCCTTGCGGGCCAGGCGCAGGGCGGGCAGCAGCAGGGCGTGGGGAGTGATGGAGCCGGTGATGGCCATGAGCTTCACGACGGTGCCGGGGATCACCTGGCGGGCGCCGGCCTGCATGCCGTCGACGGCCTGGGTGGCGACGTCTGCGGGGGAGACCTGAGCCGGTCGCAGGCTGAACTCATGTGCCGAGGCGATCTCGGCCCACTCGGTGGGGACCGGTCCGGGGCACAGCGCGGTGCAGGAGACGCCGGTGCCGCGCAGCTCTTCGTGGACGGCTTCGGAAAACGAGTTGACGAACGCCTTCGACGCGCCGTAGGTCGCCATCGACGGCATGGGCTGGAACGCGACGACAGAGGCGACGTTGAGGACGGCGCCGGCGCCGCGCTCGACCATGCCGGGCAGGACCGCGTGCGTGAGTTCCTGCACCGCAACAACATTGAGCTCAACCTGCTCGCGCTCGCGGTCCATCGGCAGGGTGTGGAAGGCGCCGCTGGTGCCGAAACCCGCGTTGTTGATGAGGCCGGCGACGGGCCGGGTGCGCAGTTCCTCGATCAGGGTCTGGCGCTGTGCGGCGTCGGCCAGGTCGCACGGGCGGACGGTGACGCCGACACCGTGCGCGGCGCGCAGTTCCTCGGCGAGGGCGTCGAGGCGGTCCTGGCGACGGGCGACCAGGAAGAGGCTGTAGCCGCGGGCGGCGAGCACGCGGGCCAGTTCGGTTCCGATTCCGGAGGAGGCGCCAGTGATGACGACCTCGGTGGTGCCAGAGGGCTTCGGCAGAGTCATGTGGCTCTCATTTCCTAGTGACGTGTGACTGTGCCAGTAACACTGGCACAGTGTGAATGTTGGTGTCTATACTTCGTGGAATGACAGATGTCACAGTCGAGGAATTCACCATCGACGAACTGGCCGCGCGCACCGGCACGACCGTGCGAACCATTCGCTTCTACAACGAGAGCGGCCTGCTGCCGCCCGCCGAGCGGCGCGGCCGTCTCGCGTATTACGGTGCGCCGCATCGGATTCGGCTCGAGTTGGTGCAGCAGCTGCAACAGCACGGCTACACCCTCGCGGCCATCACCAAGGTGCTGGCCCGGTTGCCCGAAGGCGCGACGGCCCATGACCTCGCGGTGCGTGCGGCACTTCTCACACCGTGGAGCCCGGCCGAGGACGAGACCGTCGACCTCCGAGAGCTCGAACAACGCGCCGGTCTGTCGCTCGACGACCGGGCCCTCGCGACCCTCGAGGCGCTGGGCGCCATCCGCCGTCTCGACGACGGCACCTTCAGCGTTCGGCAGTCGGTCCTGGGCGCGGCCATGAACCTGCGCGACACCAACGTGCCGGCCGAGGACGTCCGCCGCCTGGCCGGCGTCGTCGACAAGCACATCGACGCCCTCGCCAACGAAGTGACGGACGTCGTTTTCAGCCGGATTCGGGAGGCCGACGACCCCAACGTGTACCTCGGGCGGATCGCCAAAGTGGTGCCGAACCTGCGGCCGCTGGCGGCGCAGATGATGGCCGACCGGTTCACCGCCGCGATCAGTCAGGCGGTGCAGGAACGCGTGGCGGAATTGGAGATTCCGGCCAAATAGGCCGCCGGCGGTTACTTCCGGCGGAGCTGGCAGGTCGCCTGAGTGGTGGCCACGACGGTGCCGTCGGCGTCGGTCACGACCGCCTCGACGGTGTACTCCGACTTGCCGTGCTGTGCGGCCTCCGCCTCGATCCGGGCGATGTCCTCGTCGCTCAGTTCGGCTTGCGCGCGCACGTCGGATTTCGCCGGCGCCTTGTATTGGATCGACATGTCCTTGACCAGTGGGAAGAACTGGCTCTGGTCGAACGCGGTGAGCGCGAGAATCCCGCCGAGCACCTCGGCGACGGTGAACAGCACGCCCGCGTACATGACGCCAAAGTGGTTGCCGTTGCCCGCGATTGGGGCCGTGGTGGCAGCGAATCCGCGGCGGACTTCGACGACTCGGACGCCCAGGCCGTGGGCGGACGGGATGGTGGTCGCGAACATCGAGTTCATGAACTCGAGCTGGGCGGCGTCGGCGTTGTTCGTCACGTCGCCAGACTATCCACCACGGTTAGTCCGGCTGCTGAATTGGCGGACTTGTGGTGCCCCATCGGGACTCGAACCTGGGGCCTGCGGATTTACAGACGCGGTTCAGTCACGCAACCGACCGCTGCGTCGCCGATCGTTTGAGAGCACGTTTCGAGTAGCCCTCTACTCATACTCGTGAGCCGGATCTGCGTGAGTCTTACGTCAAGCCAGAGCTCCTACAGAGAGGCGCCGACATGTCCGAGCTCCTTGATGAACTTTCCACGACGTGCCGGCTTTGTCGCCGGTTGCACATCGACTGCGATGCCTGCCCTTGCGTTCAGCGCCTTGGACATTGGGTCATCGAAGGATGCGATCACTGCAGAACCCGAGACGACACGACAGGGGCCAACTCCGCGATGGCGACCGGTTGAGAGACGATTGGTTGACACTCTGGTGCCCCCACCAGGGCTCGAACCTGGGACCTGCGGATTAAAAGTCCGTAGCTCTACCGACTGAGCTATAGGGGCGTGGGACACAGGATACTGCGTCCCGCCCGGCCGCTTCGCAGGGCAGGTGGTTGAGCGGCGGTCGGTGGCCTGAAGTGCCGATTTGGGCCGTGGGGCGGTCGTGCCCTAAGCTATCGAAGCTCCCAACGGAAACGTTGAGAGTGCCCCCGAAGAGATTCGGATTGGCCCCCATCGTTTAGTGGCCTAGGACGCCGCCCTTTCACGGCGGTAGCACGGGTTCGAATCCCGTTGGGGGTACGCAACGCGAAAGCGAAGCAATGCAGTATGTAAGGCCCTGTGGCGCAGTTGGTTAGCGCGCCGCCCTGTCACGGCGGAGGTCGCGGGTTCGAGTCCCGTCAGGGTCGCCAGAACGGCGAGGCAACTTGCCCTTCCGGCCAGGTAGCTCAGTTGGTACGAGCGTCCGCCTGAAAAGCGGAAGGTCGCCGGTTCGATCCCGGCCCTGGCCACCATTCTTTACCTGCACAAACACGGGTCATGCACTCGGTGGTTGGTCTGATTCGTCCGGTTCTTGTCCGGTCTTCGGTGTCTGAGTCTCAGTCGTGTGAAGCTGATCGAGGTTGGTCGCGACCTGGTCGAGTTCGTCCGCGTAGAGGTCGCTATAGATGTTCGCGGTGACGGTCGGTGTCGAGTGGCCCATGGTTTTCTGGACGTAGCGCAGATCGGCGCCTGATTTTCGGGCCAGGCTGGCGTAGGTGTGGCGCAGGTCGTGAATGGTCAGTGGCGCTAGCCTGGTCTTCTTGAGGGCCTTGTTCCAATGCGTGTGTCGGCGCCAATTGTTGGATCGCAGCATTTTGCCGTTGGGTGAGGTGATTGCCGGGTCGTCGGCAGCGCGGCCGCTGATGCGCCGTTTGAGGATGTCGACCACCACTTGCGGGAGTGGGACGGTTCGGATGCCGGCGCGGGTCTTCGGCGGGCCGATGACGATGCGGCCTTCGACTTCGGGGGCGGCGCGCCGGATGTACAGACGCCGGGCGGTCAGGTCGATGTCTTTGACGCGGAGGCCGACGAGTTCGGACCAGCGCAGCCCAGTGTAGGCGAGGACGATCACGACGTCGCCCTCGTTCCCGCAGGCCGCGGCGAGGGTCTGGACTTCCTGGGCGGTGAGGTATCGGTGCCGTTCGCGTTCGGGGATGCGTCCGGCTGAGACTCCGGTTGCGGGGTTGCGGTGGATACGGCCGTCCTGGTGCGCGACGTCGAGGATCGATCGCAGGAGTCGCAGTGTGGACACCTTGGCCCACGGTCCGACGGTCAGCTCATCGACAAACTGTTGGACGTCGGCGCGGGTGATTTCGTCGACGGGTACGTGGCCGAAGTTCGGGGCGATGCGTAGGTCCCAGTGCTGGGTGTAGCCGCTCCAGGTCTTCGGCGATACCGCTGGTTTCTTCGAGTCGGAGAACTGTGTCCAAATCCGGTTCAGCGGTGTACGGCCGAGGCGCGGGTCGAATCGACGGGCTCCGAGCGCGGCCTCGTTATCGCGTTCGGATTTGAATGCTTTGGCCTCGCGCAGCGTTGGGAACGTCGCCGATGTTTCAACCCAGCCTGACGAGGCGTCGGGATCACGGACCAGGTAGCGGACTTGGTAGCGGGGTTCACCGGCAGCGTTGAGACGTTTTCGGATACCGCGGGGTGTGTTGCCGGCCATTACTGGCGAACCTGCTTGAGCCATGACCGAACTTCGGCGCAGTCCCAGCGACGCACCCGCTCAGACAACGTGTAGCACGGTGGGCCGATCTGTTGGCCGGTGGTTTCGCGGATCGCTGCCCAGCGGTTCAGCGTTGCGGCTGATACTCCGAGTAGTGCTGAAACTTGTTCGGCGGTAAGCAATTCTGGAAAGTTGCCCGATGCGATGAGGGCGTCCCGCAGGCCGTGGATGACCATCGCTTCACCTTGTCACCGGTGGTTGCTGAATGTCCGGGGCGCCGATGGCGGCTCGTAGGGAGTCGAACCAGGCACGCGTACGGGGGAGCCCGGCGTCGGTATCTTCTTGCCCGCAAACGATTCCCCAGAGATCGAACGCCCACCGCTCCAGTACGGAAACGATTGTCTCGCCGGACCGTTGGAGTTCTGAGCCGTCGCCCAAGAGCAGTGCAAGTCCCAGGACTTCGCCGCAGGACCAGAGTTGGCGGTACTGGTCCCAGCCGTGGGCGCGGACGAGGCTGACTCGGCGCAAGAGATCGTCGGCTCGTCTGGATAGTTCGTGCTGGTCTGGCGGTTCGAAGATGCGCCAATCGTCATTCATGGCCCGCTCCGGTGGTGTTTGACCGTCCGTATTTCCTTGCTGTCGTGCGAATTTGGTCATCGCTCCAGTAGTCGGAACGCACTCTGGTGACTTGTCCGTCTTCCGCGACGACGTATCCTGTGCCGGGCACGTCCGGGCTGATGCGGTGTGCAGGTGCCTTGTCGGCCAATCCGTCACCGAGCACCATCGTGACTTCCTCGCGGGACCGGAGCCGCAGCGCGATGGTTTGGGTGAACAATCCGCGCATCGGGAGCACCTCTTTGCGGGGGTCCTGGAGGAACGCCGCCACGACGATGCCCAATGCGCGGCCCTTGGTGAGAATCCGGGACAGCGAGGCTGCGGCTTCCTTGCGTAGGGCCGGGTCGCTCATGTATGCCGTGACCCCGGCAAGTTCGTCGATCAGCAGGACAGTTAGGGGAGCTGATGTGGTGGGAGTGTGTTCGCGGGTCTTGCCTGCCATCGCAAGGCCGCGCTTGTCCATCAGCTTTTCCAGTGCGGCAAGGGTTTTCACTGCTTCGGACTCCGTGGTGGCGATCTTGGTGAACAGGTTTGCACCGACGGACAATTCGATACCGTATTTGAGGTCGATCCCAACCAGCCGGACCAACCCAGCGGCGACTGCTGGCCCGTAGCCGCCTGCGATACCCCAGAAGATTGATCCTTTGCCTGCGCCGGAGCAGCCGACCGTGAGGGTATGTCGGCCGGTGATGGTTAGGGTCCAGGGGTTGCCGTTTTCGCAGCGGCCGAGCTGCACATTGCGGACGGCCAACGCTGACGATGGTGCGCTGTGGTTGACTGCGGCGAGCTGTTCGCGCATCACCAGCTCGATCTGAACTGCGCCGGGCGCGATGACGACCGAGCGTGCGGAGTGTGCTCGCGCTGCGTCGCGTATTGCGGGAACGGCACGCTCCAAGTCTTCGACCGTCAGTCCCGTGCGGGTTCGTACCGTCAGATGCAGGCAGTGACCAGATGCCTTTACCTGCACCAACTTTGGATGGAACCAGACCGTCTCAGTGACTGGGCGGCCTTCGTTGTCCTTCCGTGTGACGTGCTCGGATGCGGACAATCCGCACCGCTTGGCCAACCGCTCCCAGGTGAGAATGGCCCACAGTCGCCACCGCATCCTGCGGGCTGGTGCCGCGAAGTCGCGCTCGAAAGTCTCGGGTGAATGCAGCCGCCAATACGACAGTGTCGCGGCACTGATGACGACGAACACGGCGCACCAAATAGCGACCGTGGTCAGCAGGTGTAGGAGGTGGTCGAACCGCAGGGGCGTGTCGGGGTCGACGGGTGCGTACGGATTGGGGTTCATGCCGACACCTTCCCGGGCGTCGGTGCGGCGGTTCCGCTGGCGCTTCGGCCAGCAGTGTTGTTCCTGATGGCGGCTTCGCGGATCAGTTGTGCGCCGTCGGCGATGATGCGGGCGTCGGTGATGCCGAGGATTGAGACGCGGGTGCTGCCGAAGTCGCCTCCGAGGATTCGTGCTGACAACTCGTTGCGGCCGGTGACCGCCACGATGGCCCCGACCGGCACTGCTGCAGCCACGCTGTCGGGCATGACCAGGGTGGCGCCGGGCGTGACGCCGAGTGAATCGCTGATGAGCAGCACCTCCGCTGCGGAGGGTGGGGCACCGTCATCGTCGTACTCACGCCCAGTTGCTACGCGGCCTTCGCCTCGGCCGGAGTACATCGATCGCGGCCGGGCCGGCTTGACGATCCACGCGTAAACATCTCCAGTCACCTTGATATCCATGGGTTTTCGTCTCCTGGTTGTGGTTTTCCTTGTGCGTTGGAGGTCCCATCGCAACTGGCTTGAGCCAGTAAAGCCACGGTAAGACTGGCTTAAGCCACTTGTCAATAGGTGGCTTGAGCCAGTTGTTCTACACTTGCCCTGTGGCTGACGCAGAAAGAACTCCGCAAGGTGACTCCACCGCCAGCCGGCAGGTGGAGGCGGCGCTGCGTGCTGCGATTGAGTCGGGAGATTTAGGGCCGGGGGACAAGCTGCCTTCGGAGCGGCAGCTCGCAGTGACATACGACGTGGCACGTAATACGGCGCGCGAGGCCGTCAGGCAGCTCGCAAAATCTGGTTTGGTCACCGCCGAGCATGGTCGGGGTGTATTCGTCCGGTCTGCGCCGCGTCTGATGCGATTCGGGCAGCGACGCTACTCGCGTAAGTTGCGCGAAGAAACAGGGTTGTCGCCGTTCCACGCCGAAGTGCGTGCGCAGGACCGTGTGCCTAATGCGTTCTTGGCCAATATCGAGCGCGTTGTGCCTCCGAAAGCGATTGCCGAACGTCTGCGGATCAGTGCGGACGCGAAAAGTGCTGTGCGAAGGGAGAATTGGTACTTCGCGGACTCTGAACCCATGCAGATCGGCATCACGTACATCCCATGGGATGTCGCCAAGGGTTCTGTCTTGGCGCGCAACGATGAACTCGGAGTTGGCGACCTCTACGCGCGATTCGAGGACAAGGGCCATCTCATCACCTACACGCGCGAAGAAGTGACAGCTCGGATGCCGACCCCAGAGGAAGCGCGGGGACTGATGATGCCCGAGGGTGTCCCCGTCCTCGTGGTGTTGCACACCGGACTTGATCAGGACAAGCGACCGTTCGAGGTCACCGAATTCATCATGCGGGCCGACTACACCGGTCTCGACTACACCATGAAGGTGGATGAATGAACGACGTAGTCATCCGTCGCCGCTGCCAGGCGGACCTTGCCGCACTCGCCGACGTTCTCGTTCGCGTCCATGCTCGTGACGGATATCCGGTTGAAGGGGTCGACAATCCCGAAGCGTGGATCGCGCCGCCGGCGGAACTCGCCGCATGGGTCGCTGTGTATGGTGCGGAGGTCATCGGCCACGTGGCGTTGGCCAATGCACGCGACACCGACGATGCGGCGATGCTCTGGCAACGTGCCACCGGTGGGCAGATCAGTCGATTAGCAATCCTCGCAAGGCTTTTCGTTGATCCACGCTACCGCAATGTTGGCGCTGGATCGCTTCTTATGAAGGCTGCGCGTGCGTTCGCCGACGAACATGATTTGGCGGTGGCGTTTGATGTGATGCTCAAAGATCGCGACGCAATCCGACTCTACGAGAAGCTCGGTTATCAACGTCTCGGGACGGTTGGCCATGAGCACAGTGGCGGCAAGGCTGAAGCGGCTGCCGTCTATTTTCTACCTAGCAATCACCCCACGAATTAAACGTCCGCAGTGTTTGTATGGATAGGCGTGACCGGAACGCTCAGTTCAATTCGGTCACGTCGGCGTAGCTGCCGCTCTACGTGCCGCGGCCGTCACGGCGCCGGTTGATCGCTTCCAGTCTGCTGGGCGGCCCAGAATGCCGCGATCGAGCCCGTCGAGCCAAGAGACGGCGGCTGTAACAAGTTCGTCGGGGAACCTGCAACGATGCCCGCGTCCACGTTGGACCAAATCAATACCGAAGCTTTCGCGTAGGTGGGTTGGAACGTCGATTCCGTCGCCGCCGAAGTAGGTGAAGTGCGATGAGATCAGAACAGAGTCAACTGAGGTGTCAGTGGCGATATGTCCGGGATTTGGAACGCCGCCATCAAGGCTGTGCCGTGAGTCTGCCTGCAGCCACGAACCGTCGTCGGCGTGGCGGTAGATGTTGTCGCCGTAGGCGCGCTTCACTGCACCTTGATCTGTCGGAATCTTGCGGGAGAACCGGGAGTCCTTCCAGTAGTCGTCGAAAGTCAAGACCTCCTCGACCCGCATCGCGTACACGAGCTTCCCGGCCAACTTTTTCTGCGCCGAGCCTGTCCCGACTACCCAGTCGCCTACCTTGGCAGCACGTCGAATGTCGGGCTTGCAGGCCGCGACGGTGCACCACCCCTCGAATGGGTTGGGAGCGAATCCGAAGTCGTAGCGGACGACGTAACTGAAGAGGCGCAAGGTCGTTGTTAGCAGGCGAGCCGCTTGATAGACCGGGGAGGCACTGTCGCGCCGTCGGGTCCCTGCCAGTTGTCATTGCCGTTGAGCGCGTCAATGATCGCCTCACTGTTCCAGCCGACGACGGCGTCCGCGTACTCGTCGAGCTCGGGCGGCATGTCGGCTCCGGCGGCTCCCGGGGCCCACACACCGATGATGCGTTTGTCGGGGTACCGGTTGGCGTACTCGATCTCCCAGCTGACCCATTCGTGGTTCTTGGTGTCCGGGGAGATGATCACAATGATCTTCCCGGCCCACTTGATGCGGTCGGCGAGGATTTGTTTGATGTAGGACTCTGAATTGGCGTCGTTCGGGGTGTTGCTCGTGACGGAGGAGTCCCGGACATCGGCCCCGTTTTTCGATAGGAGGGTCTTGAGCTGACCGACCAGGGCATCGTCCTCGTGACGGTGACTGATGAATACGTTGTGCTGATCGGCCATGATGTGAGCCTCCTTCTTATTTGAGAGTACGGCCGACCCCCGACAAATTCGGGTCCTCCGTGCGCGTCGCGCTGATCCCATAGGCTCCAGGGCATGCCGGTGCCTCCAATCCTCGATGTGTACGTTGTCTGGCACCCAGGAGACGTGGCTGGCGAGGGCATCTTCCGGCGACTGCACGACCACTTCCACTCCCCGACCTACTCCGGCCTCGCGGGCGGTGCGGTGGAGGTGTATGGGCGCAGTGCCAGCTGGCAGCCCGGTATGTCGGCCCCACGTCCATTGCTGTTGCCAGGCGTCGCGTCCGGAGTTGTCCAACCGGCACAGTTTGCAGCAGTGATTCCGGTGGTGGGCCTTGCTCTCAGGGACGCGGCCGAAACCGACCAGACTTGGGCCGACTACATCAGGGCTTGCGTAGGTGCCAACGGATCTGAAGTTGCGGTTCTCCCGGTGCTCGCGCCCGGTGGCGTCAACTTGAATGGATCGGTGCTTGGAACGGCCTTGTCCTCGATCATGCGCCTCCCGGACGAATCAGCCAGCGTTGCGGGTCTCCTCGAACGCAGTGTTGGCCAGGCCATCGCACAATTGGCCGCTGGGACAGCGAACAGGATCAAAGTTTTCGTGAGCCATGCGAAGCACAATTCGTTGGGAGAGGATGCGCTACCCGGGCCGCCGGTATTTGAACAGGTCCGTGCGATCATCGCCAACAGCAAACTCACCGAATTCTTCGACGCCCACGACCTGCAACCTGGAAGCGATTGGGCGGCCGACTTGAAGCGGGAGGCACGGTCATGCGCGTTGCTGATGGTCCGGACGGACAGGTATGCGAGTCGGGAGTGGACCCAGCGTGAGGTCTTGGTGGCTAAGCGTAATGATGTACCGATTGTCGGCCTCATGGCGCTTTCTGATGGTGAGTCTCGTGGCTCCTTTCTAATGGATCACGTTCCGACCGTGCCCCTTGCTCGTGCTGACTCAGCCGCATCAATCGAGAAGGCACTCGACAAGCTTGTCGACGAAGTTCTCAAGCGCGCCTTGTGGACGGCGCAGTCCTCGTACATCAGTGCGCACGGGTTCGACTGGTTGCCAGTACATGCGCCCGAGCCGGTCACCGCTGTCGAATGGCTGACACGCCACAAAGCCGAAGACGCCGATGACGAGCACCTCTGGATCATCCACCCCGATCCGCCACTCGGCGCAGAAGAGCGAGCCGTCGTTGATGAGATGTGCACACTCGCCGGGTTCGACGGACGTGTTGACGTGCTAACTCCGAGAACGTTCGCGCTCCGCGGGGGTGAGGTGTCGTATGGTCAATGATCCAGAGCTGGTTCCTCGAAATGCATTGAAAGGCAAACGTATCGCGCTGTCGGTCTCCGAGAGTGACGACCTCGCTCGGCTTGGCCTTTACAATGTGCACCTCGAACTCGCGGTCGCCGAATTGACGCGGGCAATTCTGATCGCCGGCGGCACCGTCGTATATGGCGGCCGCATCAACTGGGGCTTCACAAACATTGTGCTCGACGAAGCTGAGCGCTACAGATCGGACGCTGAGCGCTACGGAGCTGCTGCAGGCGCATTCGAGCACTACGTGCCCTACACCGAGCACGCTGGAATTGCCGATACCGATCTCCTTGAGTACGTAGGCGGGCTGAGCGTCAAGGCACGCGTTCGGTTCATCGACGCGACCGGCGTTGCGCGCGAAGTTGCCGACATATCTGCCGCCAGTTTCGCTCGTGGCGAAGTCGATTCGGGCCAAGCTTTGACTGCGATGCGCAAAGTCACGTCTGACGTCAGCGATGCGCGTGTCGTCTTAGGTGGCAAAGTCGTCGGATTCGCTGGGGCCTTCCCCGGTATAGCGGAAGAGGCTGCACTGACAGCAACACTGGGAAAGCCGCTTTTCATTGCCGGCGGCTTCGGGGGAGCAGCCACCCTTGTCGGACGCATCGCCCACCCTGACCTGTACGAGTGGTTGCCTGCTGAACTCCCGGCCGGCGTCACGACCGAGGTTGAGGCTTCTGTGTCCGACCTCCTGCCGAGCGAGTTCGCCGACGACGGCCTAACGAGCGACGACCGTGCGTTGCTTGCTCAGACCAACCGTCCGGCTGACGTGGCAACTCTGTCGATCTTGGGTTTATCGAAACTGAGTTCTTAGTCCGAGGTCACGGGCTTCTCGGACATGAACTCGAGTTGGCCAGCGTCGGCGTCGAATGCTACAAAGCCGCCGTCATGAGCCAGCAATTCGCGAAACACCTTGAAGCCGGCCAGGATCGCTCGTTCCCAGTCGGCGCCAGTTCTATCCGCAACCTCGACGTTGGCTGAAGCGCTGTCGATGGCGCCTATGAGCGACTGGTCTACGTGTTCGACGCCGTCGAGCAGTCCGTGTTCGGCGCCGTAGGCAAACGCAAGCGCGGAAATACCCTCCTCCAACACCACCGCACGTCCGCCGTCTTGGTTCTCATCGACGATCCGATCACTTCGACGTTTGCGGCCGAGCAGCGCGCGCGTCAACGGTGACCAGCCGAGGAATGTGGCAAAAGCAAGGTGGAATACGTCATGAAACCTGTATCCGTCGGGTGAATCCGACGCATCAGTAAGTCGATCGCCGACCTTCAGGCCGTTGAAAAATAGATCAACGGATGGGCGCGAGACTTCAGTCTCGGGCACGGCCCGGAATTCGTAGACACCCGAACGTGGAAGTCGCTCGTTCTCGGGGAACGATTCGTCGAAGGGAGCGGGGAAGCCAGGAATCCAACGTGCCCGAGTCTTGGCGAGATTGGCCGCCGCTATGTCGGCGAGTCTCAGATCCAGCCGGTCGGCGATTGCGGCGAGGTACCACAGGACATCGCCCAGTTCCTCTGCCATGCGCTCGCGCCAGGCGCCATGTGCCTTGCCGTCGCGCAGATGCTTCTTGTATTCGGCGGCGACCGAGCCTGCTTCGCCTGCTAGGCCAAGCAGGTGAACGACCGTGTCTTCGAGTTCCCGCTGTGGCCGGACGTCGGTCTGTAACGCTAACGCCTGGTAGTCGTTCAGATCCACGCTGGCTCTTGGTGTGAGACAGGGGCGATGGTCACAGAGGGTGCGTTGATACCCCACTTGGGAGGAAACCATGCAGTCAGGCGATCCGTGACTGGCGCGAACTTCTGCTTGATGCGGGATCGACCGCTCAGACCTTGAAACTCTGGGTGTGCGACTCGCGCGTACTTGTCTACCTCGCAGAAGAGGTTCTGACAGTCGATGAGTTGTAACGGGCGCCCGTTGAGCCCGGCGAAGTCAAGACCGAGACGAGCAAAGTGCTCGTGTTGGGCGTCTGCCATGTAGCGGATGACGTCGTGCTCGACGCCCCGCGCCTCAGCGCCGAAGCATTTACGAATGCCGTCACGAGCTCCCGGGCCAGCGACGACGTAGTCCATTTCGTCAAAGTCGAGCAACGTCGAATAGTTGAGGTCGATGAGCATCTGGAAGGCGAGGAAGTCTCCCATGGTGGGGTATGAGCGGAGCAGATCGAATGCGTGCCTCATGGACGGTGAGTCCTGAAGCCGAGCTGGGAGGTCGTCTTCCATCATTGATTGGAGGAGACGCAGGTGATTGGTGTGCTTCCTGCTTGCTCCCAAACGGGGTGGCGGAATGACATAGGCAGCCGAGTACAGGCGGTGACCGCGATCGAACGTGTCGCTGAGGATCTGGTCGAAATGATCGAGATCGAAGTCGCTCCATCGTAGGTCGTCTAGTTCGTTTTCCAGCAGCTCCCAAGTGCTGATTCGGTTGAAGAACTTGAAGAGCAGAACTCGGAAAGTCGTCTCGTCGGCAGATTGGTCGCCGGCGTAGGCGACGCGTTGGATCAGGAACTGGCTCACGCGGTCGGAGGCTCGGTAACAGTTCGTGAATCGAAAGTTCGTAAGGATCGGGTCTGCTGTCCAGGGAGCGCCTTGCTCTCCCAGGCGAGCCTCGTAGATGGCTTGGCGTTCAGAGGCAAATCGCCAGTAGGTATCGAATACGGGAGTAGGCCGCAGGGTGCGCCCCGAAATCTTGATCGTCTCCGGTCGAACTGACCTCGCTGCCATTCGTCCCTCCCCTGGGTATTGCCTCGGTCTGCTTGATCACCAGATGTCTGCTAGGCGGCACCAGCGAACAATTCCGCTTGCGCCAAAACCAACTCGATCGCCTTGTCTTCCATGTCAGGCGGATAGTCGTATTTCGCAAGAAGGCGACGGACTTTGGTGCGCATCGCGGCGCGAACCGATTCCTTGTATTGCCAGTCGATCGACACACTGTTGCGGACGGACCAGACGATATCGACGGCGATCTTCTTGAGGGTGTCGTCTCCCATCTGCAGCACGGCCGCATCGTTCTGCACGATCGCGTCGTAGAACGCAGCCTCAGCCTCGCTGAGCCCGAGCTGGGTGTGGCGTTGGGATTGGTCGCGCATTTCCTTGGCGAGCTTCACGAGCTCGGCGATGATCTCGGCCGTCGTCAACGATCGGTTCGTATATTTATTGATCGCTTCTTCGAGTTGCTCTGAGAACTTGCGGCTCTGAACGAGATTCGTGCGCGAAATCGTCTTGATCTGATCGTTGAGCAGCCTCCGCAGTAGACCCATCTGGAGGTTCGGCTTGTCCTTGTGGGCTAGCGAGTCGAGGAACTCATCGGAAAGGATTGACAGCTCCGGAGTCTCTACGCCGGCGAGCTTGTAGATGTCGACCACCTCGTCGGCGGCGACGGCTTCGTTCACAAGTTGCCCGATGGCCGTGTCGATTTCGACGGCACCCGATCCACCACGCCCGGCATCGGGGTTCTGAATTTTCAGGATCGCGGCGCGCACGTCGGCAAACAGTCGCGCATCGTTGCGGATCGCGGCCGCCTCGTCGCGAGAGCCGCAGAGCGCGTACGCCTTGGCCAACGCGAGTACCTGGTCCAGGAAGCGTTGGGTACGGTCGGGGTCGGCCATGACGAAGTCAAGGACTTTAGCATGCTCGGAAAGTCGTTGCGCTGCTGACAATTCCGGGCTGGAGTTGAAGTCGCAGCCGTGCAGCAAGCCGCGAATAATATCGTGCTTCTCAAGCATGACATTGACGAGTTCCTCGATCGGCACGCCAGCTTGATCGCGGTCGCTGGGGGAGTATTCAACGAGTGCCTGCTGCAGGTTGGCGAAGACGCCGATGTAGTCGACGATCAAGCCGCCGGGCTTGTCGCGAAAGGTGCGGTTGACGCGGGCGATGGCCTGCATGAGCCCGGCGCCCTGCATGGTCTTGTCGACGTACATGGTGTGCATCGACGGGGCGTCGAACCCAGTGAGCCACATATCGCGGACGATGACGAGTTCCAGCGGATCGTCGGGATTCTTGGCGCGTGCCTTGAGGTCCTTGCGGACGTCCTTCGAGTAGATGTGTGGTTGGAACTCGGCAGGGTCTGCAGCCGAACCGGTCATGACGACTTTGATCTTGCCCTTGGCGGGGTCGGTATTGTGCCAATCAGGGTGCAGCGCAACAATTTTCTCGTATAGCCGCACGGCGATACGTCGGCTCATGGTGACGACCATGGCTTTGCCGAGCATTGCCTCTCGACGCTTCTCCCAATGCTCGACGATGTCGCGGGCTATGAGGTCGAGGCGTTCTTCGGCACCGACGATCGCTTCGAGGCGGGCCCAGCGTGACTTTGCTTTGTCGGCAACGTCTTGTTCCACCTTCTCGGTGATTTCGTCGGCCAGCTCGTCGAGGCTGGCCAAATCGTCGTCGCTGAGTGCGACCTTGGCCAGGCGTGACTCGTAGAAAATCTTGACCGTCGCGCCGTCCTCGACTGCGCGGGTGAGGTCGTAGACGTCGATGTAGTCACCGAACACGGCACGTGTCGACTTGTCGGTCGACTCGATGGGCGTGCCGGTGAAGCCCAGGAACGTCGCACCGGGCAGCGCATCGCGCATGTGCTTGGCCAGGCCGGCCTTCAAAGTGCCGTCGCGCGAGAGTGTTTCGCTGAAACCGTATTGCGAGCGGTGTGCTTCGTCGGCGACCACGACGACGTTGCGCCGGTCGGTCAGGACAGGGTTGGCGTCGTCGCCCTGCTCGGGCGCGAACTTCTGCAGCGTGGTGAAGATGATGCCGCCTGAGACGCGGCGCAGCAGCGTGCGCAGGTCGGCGCGGGAATCGGCCTGGGTGGGTTTCTCAGGCAGGATGTCGGCGGGCGCGAACACTTCTCCAAACAGCTGGTCATCGAGATCGTTTCTGTCTGTGAGGAATACGAGTGTCGGATTGCTCATCCGCTCATCGCGCATGATCTTGGCGGCGTAGAGCAACATCTCGATCGACTTGCCCGAGCCCTGGGTGTGCCAGACGACGCCGCCGCGGCGGTCACCGTCCGGACCGGCGGCTTCGACGGTCGACTCGACTGCCGAGTTCACGGCCCAGTACTGGTGGTACTTTGCCACGCGCTTGATCAGGACGCTCGTCTTCTGGCCCGACTTCTTGTCGGTGACGGTTTCTTCGCTGAAGACGATGAAGTTCTTCACGATGTCGAGGAAGCGTGACGGCTCAAAGACGCCTTTGATGAGGACTTCAAGCGCGGGAACGCCGGAGACCACCTCACGGCCGTCGATCGTCTTCCAGGGTGCGTAGTGCTCGAAGCTGCCGGCGAACGAACTCATCGCTGCGCTGATGCCGTCACTGATGACGGTCACGGCGTTGGGTACGAACACAGCGGGAATGTCTTTGCGGTAGGTCTGCACCTGATTCCAGGCGTTCCTGAGTGTGGCGTGCTCGTTGGCGAGGTTCTTGAGTTCAAGCAGCGCGAGCGGTATGCCGTTAACAAACACCAGCACGTCTGGGCGGCGGTTCTTATTGCCGACAATCGTGAACTGGTTGACAGCCAGCCAATCGTTGTTCGCCGGGTTGTCGAAGTCGATGAGCTTGATAGATATGGTGCGCACCGAACCGTCGGAGTCGCGGTATTCGATTGGTATGCCATGGATTAGCAGCTTGTGAACGCGAGAATTCTCGGATACCTCACTCTGGCTCTCGGCACGTTCGACGCGTTTGATCGCTTCGTCGACAAGGTCGCGGTGCTCGGGGTTGATCCGGCCTGCAGCGACGCGCAGGCGGTCGTACAGATAGATCTGCTCAAACGTGGTCCGCTCTGGCTGACTGCCTTCTGGAGCGAGGTTGGGGCCGAAAGCCGTCGAATATCCAAGTGCGCGAAGGTAATCGAGTGCCGCGTCCTCGACGGTGGACTCGTTGAACATCGTCATGCGATGGCCTGGGCGGCTGCGGGGACGCGGATGCGGCCGGCGAGGAGCTCTGGGAGGAGGGCGTCGCGAAGGCACACTAACTGGGACGACTCACGACGAGCCTGGTGAACCTTTCGGCGGAGCGGCATCGTCTCCGACTCGAACTCCGCAACGAGCGTCTCATCGATGGGCACGTTGACCAGGTAGTTACCCATCGCCGCAATACTCACTGCCGGATACGCGCTTCCGTGAGCGACCGATTCCAAGTATGAGGCGAAGTCTGGCGAACCGGCGATAGTGGTCAGCAGTGAGCTACCGAATCGGTCCGATGGTGTCATTACGGCGAATCCAGTGGAGACGACAGTGCGCGGATCCGGGTCCAAAATTTGTGCGAATGATCGGCGGCCCGGACGGACTGTCGAATAGATGACATCACCATCTGCCACGCCTCGTCGCGCTCGGCTGGGTGCTTGTGCCCATGTCGTGCCAGATACTTCCGTGATCTCGCCGGGAGTCACCGACGCAATGTCGACGTAGTGAATCGTCGAGCTAGGCGTGCCTGGTCGCAATGTCACTCGGTTGAAGTCGACCAGTTCGCTCAGCGAGTACGGCTTCGTTTCCGTATCTATTGTTAGACGCGCAGCCATCGAATCGACCAGTGAGGAAGCGCTTGTGGCGAGGCGGCGGTTCGACTCGATCTTGTCTTCGATCACCTCCAGTAGCCCTACGATCGCGCTTCGTGATTTGGTCAACTGCGGAACCGGATATGCGAGGAAATCCGCGCGACTTAGCGCGGCGACAGCGCTGCCCGATGCTCTTGCGGCGCAATAGATTCGGTAGTCAGGCGTACGGAGCAACCAGTACAAGTAACGCTCGAAGGACTTGTCGACATCGCGGAAGATGAGCTTTACGGTGTCCTGCGTCAGGCGGCCAATCGCGACTGAATCGGGAACACGCGCGACAGAGCCGATCATGTCGCCATCCTTTGTGGCGCCCTTGAGGGATACGAAGAGGTCACCGGGCCTGAGCATTAGCTGAGGTGGGCAGTCACCACCGTATGTCTTGAAATCGTTCCGGAAACCTCCGCCAGGAACGATCGACCCCAGTCCCAATAAGGCTGGACCAGCTGCTCCGACAAGTGTTCCCTTGTACGTCGTACCCCGTTGAAGGTCGACGACGTCACCGATTCGACACTCAGTTGCCATACCCGACCTCCCGCAAGCCTGACCGAATCGCAGTTTCGAGTTCGCGTCCTCGTTCGAATTCCGCGAACAACTCCTTCGTCAGCCGCTCGATCTTGTCGGTGATCGGCTCATCGTCGGCTTCAGCTTCCTCGGTTCCGACGTAGCGCCCAGGCGTCAGGACGAAGTCGTTCTGTTCAATATCGCTGAGCGAAGCTGCTTTTGCGAAGCCTGCGACGTCTTCGAATCCACCGTCATGGTTGCGCCACGAGTGGTATGCATCGGCAATCTTCGCGATGTCGGCATCGTCGAGCGTACGCAGGCGGCGGGTCTCCATGCGACCCAGTTTGCGTGCGTCGACGAATAGCACTTCGCCTTCGCGGTTACGGTGCCCGTTGCCGCAGCGATCCTTCGACACGAACCACAGGCTTACCGGGATACCGGTGTTGAAGAACAGTTTGTCCGGCATCGCGACCACACAGTCGACGAGGTTCGCCTCGACCAGCTTGCGGCGAATCTCACCTTCCCCGCCCGACTTTGAACTTAGTGATCCGTTCGCGAGTACGAATCCTGCTGTGCCCTTTGGTGATAAGTGATAAATGAAGTGCTGCACCCACGCGAAGTTGGCGTTGCCCTCGGGCGGTGTCCCGTACTTCCAGCGCGGGTCATCGGCCAGCTTGGCATCCCACCAGTTCGACACGTTGAACGGCGGATTCGCGATGACGAAGTCAGCGCGTAGATCCGGGTGCAGATCGCTGCTGAACGAGTCTGCCGAGCGATCGCCCAAGTCTGCCTCGATGCCGCGCAGCGCGAGGTTCATCTTGGCCAGCTTCCACGTGGTGTCGGTGAACTCTTGTCCGTAGACTGAAATGTCAGTTCGCTTGCCGCCGTGCGCTTTTACGAATTCAGCTGACTGTACGAACATGCCACCCGAGCCACATGCCGGGTCGTACACACGACCGTGGTAAGGCTCCAGCATCTCGACGAGCGTCTTGACTACCGATCGTGGCGTGTAGAACGCACCGGCGTCCTTGCCAGTCTCCTTGCCGGCGAACTGACCCAGGAAGTATTCGTAGACGCGGCCCAGCACGTCATCGGAGCCGTGGTCGTCGGACTCGGTGAAGCCGATTGATCCGATCAAGTCGACGAGCTGGCCCAAACGCCCCTTGTCGAGGCCCTCGCGGCCGTAGTTGCGCGGCAGGACACCCTTGACCGATGGGTTCTCCTTCTCGATCAAATCCATCGCGTTGTCGATGATCTGGCCGATTTCGGGCAGCTTGGCCTTGGCTTGGATGTTCTCCCACCGGGCCTCGACCGGGACCCAAAACACGTTGTGGCTGCGGTACTCGTCTCGGTCTTCGAGGAATGTCAGGCGGCGCGTCTCGTTCGGGATGTAGTCGTCGGAATCCGGGTCAGACAGCGCGGTCTCGATGTCGCGGTAGCGCGCTTCGAAGCGGTCGGAGATGTACTTGAGGAAGACCAGGCCGAGGACGACGTGCTTGTACTCGGACGGCTCTTGGTTGCCTCGGAGCGCATCAGCGGCGTCCCAGAGTCGCTGTTCAAGCGTCTTGGTCGCTGTGCTCGACTTCGTTGTCTTGGCTCGCGCCATGTGGTGGTTATCTCCTTGGTGGGTCACCGCTTGTTGCTGATGGTTCGCATTGTGTCAGTTCAGTGAAACAATATCTGCAGGTCAGAGTGCTTTCTGTTTTCTGGACCGCGTTCTCGATGTCACTTTAGGCCCGGCGCCCGACAAAGCCGACGTGGTTGTTCGCGATAGCGCGCGGCGCGTCGAAGTGCAGGTGACGCGGCCGGTTCTCCTGACTCGTCGTGTGCCAGCCCCGGCAATCGTCGCAGTAGTAGGTCCGGCACTCCCTGCGCCTGCTTTCGGCTCTGAGCTCCGCGGCACGCTGGCGTGCGTTATCGCAGGACTGCAGGGCGCGCACGGCCTCACGTTGATCGCGGAAGCGAACCTTGCCACTCGCGGGGCATTTCTGCAGGTGGGCGCGTCGGCGCTGCATTCCGGAACGAGCTTGCTTTCGCACGGCAACTCCTAGATCCGAGCTATCCCGCAATCGGTATAGCGCTGGCGGTTTCCTATACCGCGAGACGTTACACCCATGCAGGGATAACATCAAGCATTCATTTATACCGATCAGCGGTATAAGGTTGGGCTATGGCAGACGAACCAAGTAAGCAAGACCGTCGTGACGTTGATCGCCCGCATCGCCTGTTTGGCGAGGAGGTGGTGAAGGCTCGCGAGAATCTCGGGTTGACACGGACCGCTCTTGGCGAGCAAGTCGGTATCTCTTATCCGATGCTGGCCAATGTCGAGTCAGGACGGCGCCGGGCCAGTGACGACATCATTGAGCGTCTGGCCCCTGCGCTCGGGCTGTCGGCTGCTCGACTGCGTGAGGTTCGGGATGCGTTGGAGCCCAACCCGTATCGGGTCCACGTTGCCTTCAGTAACGCCGATGCACCAAACGCTGTCTCCATAAGTCATATCGATGACACCGGCGATGACGGTGGCACAATGCAACGTGCGTTGGAATTGTGGAGCGGCATGCTGGTGACGGCGCAGAGGGCCGAAACTGCTGCTCTGGCAGCCCATCCCGAGAAAGGGGCGGCAGTACCCCGGATGCGCATCACCGCCGATATCATGCGCGGCTTGGGGGGTCTGTCTACCACGGACCTTGCCAAGGTGTGCGGTTACGTCGACGGCCTGCGAGCGGCACGCGAACAAGCATCGACAGCGGTAAGCCCGACAACTGACTCGCCCCTTATCCGGGTTCCCGCTGAACCCTTCGGGCCATTGACGCCGTGGCTGATGCCGGACTGGATAAAAAACGTTCGCCGGGTCGATCTGTCTCGGCAGGCTCGGCAATACCGACAAGTGCGCGGGTTCAGCGAGTTCGCGAGAGGGGCGGGAATGCTGCTTGCAGCTGGCCCGAACGATGACGAGCGTCGGCTACCGTGCAACAACCATAACGAAGCGGCGGAAGCTGTACGCGTTGGCGAACGGCTCGCCGAAAATCTAGCCAGACGCGCTGGCGGAAACCAAGGAATGATTGCAGCGGGTGACTGGCGCTCGCTGGAATCGCTGCGTGTATACCGGCAGGCAGACTCGCAGCAGGCAGACACCCTCAACTGGGTTGTCCTCATTGGTGTGGTCGCGACCGTGCTCTGGCCTGACGATATTGATGTCCGCCTCGACTTTGTCAAGCAATGTATCTCGCGCTACAAAGACCAGGTGCCGCTGCTCGAGGATAAGTAGGTCGGGATGCCGGCGGTCCAATGCCGGGCTGAGCAGGCCGGAGCGATTGGTTGCGCCGCCCGGGCTAGGCTCCCGCCAGAGCGGTGCGGTGCTTGCCTCTGGTCCGACGCCACGCTTAAGGGCGGCTTTGAATGATGGTCTCGACCGTGCTCGTTGCGTCGATGTGCTGTGCGAGCTCCGGCGATATGTATCTGGCCTGGCCGCGGATTCGGCGAATAATCTGTCGCCCGGCACTGACGGTCGCTGGCTCATGATGCGCAACTCGATTCCGAGCGTTCAGCAGGTCGCCCAAACTGTTGTGCAATTGTCCGCGGTTGGTCGCGCGCGGGTATGCCTGAGCCAGGTGCGGTAGCCAGACGAGTGGTTCGTGGCGGCGCGAAGTCAGAAAGACCCAGAACCCGAACGTGAACTCGGCGATCACCTTGCCTGTCGGTGCCGCGTTTCCGCCAGCGTTCCGACGCGCCGTGGCGATATCGCGATGCGTCCGCAGGTTGTCTGCCACGCTCCTGGGGAACAGGCGATCGGCTGTAGTGGCATCCAGCCAGTGGTTGTCGCCAGCCGCAACCGCGCCCATCAGCGCCGCGTCGTACATGTTGCGCAGCCCAACCTCAAGGTGGGCGAAGTCATGGAGCAGGGCAGCGTTGAGGCTTGTGCTCCACTCGTACAGAGCTAAGGCGCGCGACCTGTCGTGGCCAGCCATTCTCAAGTAGGTTGCGAATCGTTCGGAACTCAGCCAGCTCTCGACCCAAGGTCCGTACGGTACCGCCATGGGGCAGTCATACCACGACGTTGATGGTCGACAGTGACACCGTGTAGACTCAGCTACACAAAGGCCAGAGTCGCATCCCAACGGATGTTCTGGTTGAGATTTCAGAAGAGCCCGGTATTCGGCCCCTGCGGTCGACCCGGGTTCTTTGCTTCGCAAGGCGATGCCTCGATCAGGCAAATGGCCAATGGCGAGGTCGCGGGAGGCTGGACAGAGCGAGATCGCACCCGACTACCTGTTACTAGTGCCCCGTAGAGTTGCGTAATGAGCGACTACCGCCTGCCAACAACTAGGACCTCGCGGGGGCTTGACGAGCATGAGTAGCTCGCCGACCGGGTGCCCTTTCTGCGCGATCGTTGCGGGCACTGCGCCAGCTCGTGAGGTGTGGCGCACTGGCGAAGTCGTGGCTTTCCTGCCGGACGTTCCAGCAGTGCTCGGTCATACGCTTGTGGTTCCAACGTCTCATCGACCAAATATCTGGGTGATTGGCGAGCGCGAGGCACATGATCTGGCGGATGCAACCCGTCGAGTTGCTGCGGCTGTTGTCGAAGCAACGAACGCTGACGGCATGAACATCATTCAGTCCAACGGAGTGGCCGCAGGTCAGTCGGTCTTCCACCTGCATGTTCATCTGGTTCCTCGGAAAGACGGTGATCGGATGCCCGATTTGTGGCCCGATGACGCGGAATGGTCAGTCGCACAACTAGATTCAGCAGCGCAAGATATCCGCGCAGCAATGGACCATCACTAACGAATTGCTGTCGGTGCTTCCTGGATTTTCGGCTCAGGCGTGGCAGGCGGTTCGCCAGTATGCGGAGGTGATTCGTCAGGCCTCTGGGGAATCGGCCTCGGCGAAGTGATTGGTGACGGCGACCCAGTGGTACTGCTGGTAGGTGGCGGCTTAGCAGGGGCCTGCTGATTGCGCTGGTCCGGGGCTGCAGTGACGATGGCGAGAATTGCCGCTACGACGACGGTAACTCCGGTTATCGTGCCGTAGTAGATGCCGAGACTCACGGAGAACGCTGCTTTCCGCCAAGGCTGCTTTTCGGCATAGGGCTTCGACTCAATTTTGAAGTCGCGCACGCGTTTTGCAGCGATATCGACATACATGTCGCGGAAGGCGCGCTCTTGACGCAGATAGTAAGTATCGAGTAGCCAGAACGCTGCCACCGGCACGAGCGCTGCGAGCGCAAGACCGGCATGCTTCTGTGTAATCGCAAGACCCAATACCGCGGAGGCCAACGTTAGCGTCCAACCCTTGAGGAGAAATGAGTTGTTCGCCAGCCTGGTGATGATGGCCTGGACGAAGTCCATGTGTTTGTGATGGTCGCTCTGGTCTAGATCGCAGGGCTCGATCTGATTTTCGTCGGTCATCGATATACCAAGTCTTCGTAGCGGCCAGCTGCTTGGCTGAACGAGCGCAGTGACTCGCCTCGCTTGCCTGAAGGGCGTACTGCGTAGGGCTGCAATTTGCCGTCTGAGCTGACCTGCTCGATTTGTTTGTACAGACCGAGGTACTCCTCGCCGACGAATCTGTTGCTGCTGGAGCTTTCGAGCCGCATGATCGAAACCCGCGAGCTGCCTTTGGACCCGTCGAAATAACCCAGTTCCCACGGCATCCAGCGTGATGTTTTGGCAGCACGTGACGTCGCGTAGATCAGGCTGCGTGAGTTCCCCATCTGCTCCCGAAGGCGCGCCGCCGTCGCCGCAGAGACCGCGGACCGGTCCAACTCTGGATCATCGATCCAATCGACGTATACCTGCAGGTTCTGCGATGTGAGCCATTCCCGAATGCCGAGTATCACCCGCGCATCGCGGAAGCTGTGACTGAGGAAGATGTCGAACATCCCAGTTGCCGATTTCGACGCGGTCCGGAGGGAAGTCTCGGCTGCACTCGCAGTTATACCGCCGACCCTGTTGCGGAAAAAGTCTTCCGTGTAGAGGCTCACGGCCGCTTAACTCCCTGGTCAGACCATGCAGCGAGGTTCTGACGCAGCGTAGCGTACGTGCTTTGCGAGTCGGTACGGGTCGGATCGAAAATCGGGATGCCAGCCGAACCTAGCCCAGTAGCCGCAAAGGGATCGGGGCCTGCCTGATCCACGTTGCCCATCGACGACAAGCCATGGATTCGTACACCCAGCAGCGGTTTGCGTTCGTGCCAGGCCTTCTGAATCTCGTACTTGACCCATGGTCGGCCGGCCGTTTGCTGCCCGACCAATACGACGACCGCCCGCTTGTACCGCATCTGCTCGTCGATCCAGTTTTGTATGGCCTGCTGGCCGCGACCTCGCACCTTCTCCCAGTCTTGCGAGTTCAGGAGAGGTTGCCCTTCGAGGACGTCGATGTTGCGGACAAGCTGGACGCGGTGAACATCGCGCTCGTAATGGAAACTGTAGAACACGGTCTTTGCCATCGATGGCCTCCAGCTCGATACATGCAGCACATCACTGCGGAACTGACCATAGCGACCGGGTCCGACATTTCCGTCCCGCACTCATTGGCTTCCACGAATGTCGGTGCTTGGGCGGATGATGACCGCATAGGTACACCCGCCGGCACCCAACGACGAGGAGCGTGAATGATGTCCAGTGACACTGAGTTCGAGGCATTTGCTGACGAAGCTGTCGCTTCGTGGGGACGGTGTGGCGCAGAATACGGATACCAGGAGCTGGAAGCGGCGATCGCAACCCTGTATGGGTCCCGATTGGAGTTTCCGTGCGCATGGACGGAGAGCCAGCGCAATGAGTTCATCGAGGACCGAGCATCCCGGGATGCCGACGAGATGGCCACCAGCTTTGATGATCTCGCTGACACCGTGGCTGAATCTCTGCGCTGGCATTGCCATTTGCATGGATATGGCTTGCACTCCGAAGACATCAGCGCTCACGTCGACTTGGCGCGTCGCTCGAAAATCGACGATCTGAGGTGGTGCATGGTCGACGAAATCCCCGACGAAATCAGACGGGTCGATCGAGAACTTGCCGAGGAGTTGGCTGATGAAATGCAGCGAGTTGGCCAGGGCAAGTGAGGTTTACGAGATCGCACGGGCAAGCTGAGCTGCGAACGCCGGCCCGTCGTTAACAAGTGCGTACCCACCGGCCAGGCCGCCTTGGTTGCAGAGAGCTCGTCGTCGCCGAACTCGCCGATGGGCGATCACGCCGGTCTCATGATCGACGCGCGCAACCAGCCGCACTGCCATTCGTGGTGCCACTGCAGTGGGGAAGCGGCTGCCCGAATCGCCGTACACAGCCTGACTCCGTGACCACCGCCGCACGATACGACGAGCCGCCACGTACGCATCTTGTGCGACCTCGACTACGACGAGGGCTTTCTTGAGCCCGAACACGCCCCAGAACCTGCCGGGTCCGTTCCCCGGCCGCTGCCAGAGTTCGGGCACAATGTGCTGGTATTCCTTGTCGCCGTGCATATTTGGTGACGAATGTTTGGTGAAGTAGATTGCCAGTCGCTTTGGGTCACAGGCTTTAAGTCCGCTGAGCACGTCGATCGCGGTGCCGGCCAGTCGGTGTCGGGCCTTCTGCGCAGAGTCGGGATGGTCGACGACCTGAGCCCATGTGTCGGAAAGCCATTGGGCGAAGCTGAGACCCGAGCGGCCGGGTGACATCGGTGGTGCCATCCACAGATGAACATGCGGCGCGCCCCGTCGTTGAAATTCCAACTTCCAGATGTAGCGGGCCGGTTCGCCATACTCGCGTTGAAAGCGCTTGCGCCACAGCATTATATGTCGTTTTGCGCTAGTCCCGGTGGGTGCGACGGCTTCCCAGTCGCCGGGGTAGGTGAGTGTAACCATCGCTGGTATTCGGCCGGATTCCACCAGCGGGCTGTAGTCGAGTTCGGCGAACGTACGGCACATCGACGACCGAGACTTGCGCGACCACTCGGTGATGACACCGCCAGTGCTGTGCCCATCGCTTGACGTAGGGCTCCGCCGCGTCGAAGACGCGACGGCCTGATTACTGTGCTTGGCTTCAAGTTCGAGGTCAGTTTTGACACGCAGCTTCTCGTCATCAACGTCGCGCTGGTGATGGCCAACGGCCCGTTCAGCGGCTTTCTCGGCCCGGACAGGGTTCGTCCATCCGAGCCGCACGACGCCAGGGCCGATGGTGATGCGGAACTGTCCGGACTCCGGCTCGACACCTCGACGCCCGGGACCGCTCGCCCACGACAAAGCTGGTTCGAACAATGCCGCAGCCGCGGTGACCATCTCGGGGCTCGGGAACCGCAGCCCCAATGCGTCGAACGCCCGCAGCTCACCGTTCGCGAGCCCGTCGACAACCGGGTCGCGGACATTTTCGGCACATATAACAAGCCCGCTGGCCGCGGCTGGGTTGAGGCCGGGTGCCGCGGTGGACGTACGGCCGACCGCTGGCGCTCTCCCGCCCTGCGGCCTGGCGGCCTCGGGCGCTCGCGATCTCCCGTCCACCGCGGCACCCGCTGAACCGAGCCCGAATGGCGGTCCATCAGGTGCCGACGAGCCGCCCGCCGGTGATGTCGAGTCGGTGGCTTGAGTTGCGAATCTGGGCATCGGGATGCCTGCTCCCCGGAGCCGGAGGCTGCCCACAACGCAAGCGGCAGCGCCGAAGCTCCTGGTCAGGAGTGCAAGCACCGTGTCCGGTTTATGTCCGTTCGTCGGACAGAGCGAATACGTCAGCGCAGCTCAATGCCGCGCATATGACGCACAGACGGAGATAAACCGCAGGTCAGCGGCTATCCCGTCCGCCTGAAAAGCGGAAGGTCGCCGGTTCGATCCCGGCCCTGGCCACTTCAAGAACCACCTGCTGACGGGTGGTTTTTCTCGTTTCTAGGGTGCTGCCGCGCGGACTCGAATCTGACACACCCAACGCGCCCTTCTTCTTGCCCGTCGTGATCGACCCGAGCAAGCGTGATCGTCAGCAGCCCCGCCACAGCCGCCCCCACCGCCGCAACCGCCACCCCCGCAGCCGCTGTGCCCACCACCGCAGCCTGAGTGCGCCCCGTGGCCTCCGTCGCCGCAGCCGGAGAAGTCGGCACCGACCGCCCAGCCGGCAGCTCCGGCGTCGGCGCCAGGCCCGAAGCTTCCGCCGCGGGTAGTTCCAAGGCGCTGAAGCCCCCGTCGCTTGACGGCTGCGAAGAACAAAATGATCGCCGCGTCGAACGCGATGACCACCACCGGAATCGTCCACCACATGATCGCGTCCTTCCGCACGTGTACGTCTTACGGGACGAAGCGGACCATCACCGCGGCGCTACCGATCCCAACTCCGGTGTCGTGGCCGCCGCGTACCTTCATCGCCGTCAGCCGGCGGACATGGCTCGCGCATCACCACCCAGAGCGAGCCCGAACCAGATGCGGTACTGCCACTCCTCAGGCTCACCGTGGCGATCGACGTACATGCCCCGGATTCGCTCGGCGCTGGCGTCAGCGGATAGACCCCAGTCCGGGGTCTCGGCTCCGTCGCCCGGCAGATCCCCCACGCTGACCAGACCCTCTTCGAGTAGCGCGCGCACCACACTCGTCACCAAGTCGAACCGTTCGCCGTCGTTCGCCGCGAGCTGCTGTTGGGTCACGATCTGATCGACCTCGATCATGGGCACCCAGTCGTACGCTGCGGCGTCCAGGATCTCGCCGCGCAACGTGTCCTGCGCTCCGCGCCCGGGCTCTCCAGATGAGGTCATTCGGCCCGGGTCGGGCGAGGCGCCCACACCCGGCTCCACAATTCACGAATCGCAATGCCGACCAGCACCAGCGCGAACACGATCAGCAAGTTCAACTTGAGACCACCGCCGAATCCGGTGCCGTGGTAGAGCGCACTGAGGATGATGGCCCCGCCGGTGATCGGCGCGAGAATCGTGGCAATGCCTGTCGGCCATCTCGCGACGGATATCGCTTCGACCACGGCGGCTATCGCGGTGATGGCCAGCGCCACGACCGCGACGGTCGAGAGGACGTTCATGATGAAGAACCCATCGTTCAGCGACGAGGGCGGATGGCCGGTCAGCGGCTCGTACGCTGTCCAGCCAAAGTCTTTGTGCCCCAACCCGACTCCGAATATCGACTCGTCGTAGTCGGCGTACCGCCGCGGCAGGCCGAAGTTCATTGGCGCTGAATTCATCTCTGTCATGAGACGAGCGACGACGAACACCCACCACGACACAGCCCCGGTGACGTGAGCGATCCGAGCCGTAACGAAGCGCCGACCGTGGAGTTCAACGCAGCTCATCCGAATACCGGCGCGCCGTTCGGGCCGATCTGTGGCGCCGGCATGAAGCAGCGAGTCATAGTTCGTCGTCTTCGTCTTCAAGCCGCGGGCGTGGCTTGAGCATCACGACCACTGCCCAGATCACGCCGCCGATCAGCCCCGCGACGATCGCCAAGAAAACCAGCTGTCCCGCCAAGTAGTCCATCGCATCCCCCTGCCCCCGAAACCAAGGATAAGGCGATCACCGGCATGGTTCCCGCGGACATTTGGGCGTCTCCCGCTGCGGTGATCGCGGGACGGAACACGCGCACTCACTCCGCCAACTCGCGGGTGTACTTCTAACCGCGGGCATCGGGCTATGTTGGCCATTGAACGCGTGAAAGCGTGGCGATGATGGCCGGTCTCCTTCGGATGGACACGTACCTGGCGGCGTGCGGGGCTATGGCCATCGGCCTGTCGCCGGCAGCCGGCGCCGACGCTGCTTTCGACCCGACCGGGAACCGATCAGGTGGGCCGGTACCGACGGTCAATGGGGTGCCCTGTGTCGGCGGCGGCCTGGGTGCTTGCCTGAGCATGACGCAGAACCGTCCGCCCACGTCGGTGCCGCAGTCCGGTGTGGGCCACAGTCCGACGGTGCGCCGCTGAGCTGCGAGCTGCCCAAACGCACAACCCGCGGCCGATGAGTCCCGCTGGGTAAGGTGCTCGCAATGACCAATTTCCCGGAGCCGGCCGACGACCTCGAGCCGCAGCTCGAACCGGTCGCCGCCCGGCTCCTCGATGCGCAGGTGGCGTTCGCCATGCAGCAGCTGCGCGGCGAGAACTACCACAGCCTGGTCCTCGATGAGATCGAGCACGCGCTGCTGGAGGCGTCGGAGATCACGCTGTCCGACGCGGTGACCCCCACCATGATCAAGAACGTCGCCGCGAAGTACGCCGTGCAGGTGCCGGTGGAGGGCGGCATCGCGGAACTGGTCAGTGAGATCGCCACCCGGCTGTTTCGGCTCACCGCCGCCTCGGATACCCGTTTCGGCGACGTCATCGACGGCCGGCGGTTCAGCGAGCTCAGTGCGATGGTGGTCGAGATGGGCGTCACCCAGCGGCTCCTGGAACGCATTCTGAACAGCGAGGCGTTCACCGAATTCTGCGTGACTCTGGTGCAGCACTCGCTCGCCGAATCCGTCACGCAGGGCGGCAGGTCGCTGGCCCGTGGCCGACTGGGCCGCGTGTTCGGCGCAGTCGGTGCCCGGATGCCGCAGGGCCCGGTCGAACGGTTGGAGCTGCGCGCCGAAGATCTAGCGCGCCGTGGCGCCCGCTTTCTGCTCGCCCACACGCACGCGGACGAAGACGTGCTCGCCGCGGCGCTCAACGAGCTGTGGCGCAGCAACCTCGACAGCCCGCTGTCGTCGGCGGTTTCGGTGATCTCCGCCGACGACGTCGAGGACGCGGTCGTGCCGATCTACGAGTTCTGGCGCACATTCCGGGACACCGACTACTTCCGCACGCTTCTCGACGAGGGCATCGACCACGTCTTCGAAAAATACGGCGATGTCAGCCTTTACGATCTGCTGCTCGATCTCGGCGTGGGCCGTGAGGACATGATCGAGGAGGCCCTGCGCTTCGGCCCTCCGGTGATCGCACTGCTCGACGAGCGCGGCTATCTGGAGTCGGTCCTGCGTCGTCGGCTCATCCCGTTCTACCTCTCGGATGAGTTCCGGCAGGCCGTGGCGGGCCACTGAACCGTTTGGCGGCGCGGCACCCGGGTAACCACCCGCCATGGCTTCCGAAAGACAGCCGAACCAGGCACCACCGGACCCGGATCCGACGACGACGCCGGGCCTGGCACCCGGCGGCGGCAGTGAACCCGGTGATACGCCGCCCGACTCCGGACAGGAATCGGCGACGAGCAATCCCGATCCGACCCCACCGGCCGGCGGCCCGAAAAAGCTGATCGCGCCGACGGTGGTGATCGCGATCTACGTCCTCGTCTTCCTCACCATCGCGATCCTGTTCATCCTGAAGCTCGTCGGCGTCTTCAACTGACTACTTGTACGGCGGATACGGCGCCGAGTGCAGCACGCGGGCCAGGTGTGCGGCGTTGCGGGCCGCGGCCGCGGTGGCCGACGCCACGGCTTCGGGTACCTCGTCGAGGTCGTTGTAGTCCGTCGACTCCATCGCGGCGCCGTTCCAGTACGTGCACCCCTGGGCGGGGATGTTGAAGCCAATGTCGTTGAGCCCCTGGAAGATGTTGAGCCCCTGGAAGATATCGGCGACGGTCTTGTGGGCGCCGTCCTCGTTGCCGACGACGCTGACGATCGCGACTTTCTGCGAGACGGCCGGTCGGCCCTGATCGTCCTTGTTGGACAGCTCAGCGTCGAGGCGCTCGAGAACCCGCTGCGCGACCGATGACGGGTGCCCCAGCCAGATGGGCGTGCTGATCAGCAGGATGTCGGACTCGAGGACCTGGGCCCGGATCTGTGGCCACTGATCGCTGTCGCCCATGTCGGCCTCGACTCCGGGAGCGATGTTGAAGTCGACGCACCGGACGGTTTCGCACGCGACGCCCTGATCCCGCAACACGGCCAGGACATTCTCGGCGATGAGGTCACTGCTCGACGGTGCCGGGCCCGGCTTGAGAGTGCAGATCAGTGCGGTCGCGCGGAGGGGCGTTGGTTGGGTCATGACGAGCGGGTACCCGGGCTCCGAGTAGACAAACGGAAATGACCCCGTCAGCGCCTCTCCAACTCCGCCACCCGTGCCTTGAGTGCGTCGATCTCGGCCTGCAGCTCGGCCTCGCGGCCGTCGAACTTGGCCTGGTACGCCTCGCCGAGTTCGCGCAGGTACTCGCGGTCGAAGCGCGGAATGATGGAGCGCGAGCAGTTCCAGTCGAAGGCCTCGACCGCGATCTCGATCTCGCGCTGCGGCCCGTCCTCGATGACAGTCCCGCGGCCGAAGACCTTGAGGCGCGTGCGTCGCGGGTAGTCGACGAAGAACATCGCCAGCCGGTCGTCGGCGGCCAGATTGCCCAGGGTGACGAACTGGTTGTTGCCCGGCAGATCGATGAACCGCAGCCGGTCGGTCTCGGGTAGGTATCGGACGAATCCGGCTGGGCCGCTGCGGTATTGGAGGTAGGGCCAACCGTTGGGCGTGACCGTGGCCAGGCAGAACTGATCGGCGCGTCGGATCATCAGCAGCTCGCGGTCGTCGAGGCGCTGCGGGCCGTCGTCGGCCCGTTCGGTGTGCCGACCGTAGGCCAGGTAGCTGCCGTTGCGCTGCTGACGATTCAGTGCGTCAGGGCCGAATGCCAGGTGGTGATAGTGGTTGTTCGGCTCGTTCGACACGTCGATCACGCTACGCCCGGCCTCGGGCTACGGCGCGGCGGTCACCACGACCTGAACGACGCCGGTGTCGGTGTCTGATGCGATCACCAATGTCGGTGCGTTCGCGGCCGAGACCACGTGGCCGCCGGTGACGGTCACCGTGTACCCGTTCGGGTAGGCGACGGCGGGCACCGACACGCTGCTCAACGAACCGGCCGCGAAGTTGCCCGAACCGTCGGCCTTGGCCGTCGAGTAGTTGAAGGTGAAGGCGCCGTCGGTATTTGAGAGTTTGAGTGGTGTGCCCGATACCGCCTGTGGGTACGGCCCGGCCAGCACCTGAAGGTTCCCGGTGTTGACGTTGTCGCCAGTGGGCGGCAGGGCCGGGTCGTAGACGACGGACTCGCCGTCGGTGCTGCCGCTGGTGGTGATGTCACCGACACCGGAGTAGGCCCATACGGACCAGCTCATCAGGTACCGGTCTGCGGCGTTCATCTCGGCTCTCAGATCCGAGGGCAGGTGGGAGGCGCCGAACTCGTCCATGAACACCGGGATGTTGTTGGCCTTGCCGTAGGCGTGTGCCGTGCTGGCCTGCTGCATCGCCAGCCACCCGCAGATGCTGCTGGTGGCCGAACCGGCGCAGTAGTCATGAAACGCCAGAACGACTTTCGCGTCGTCGATGGTGCCCAGCTGAACAGGTAGGCCGAGGATCGCGGGCACCTCCGACACCGCGGGGTTGGCGGGTTCGACGAACAGCGCGGTGTTCGGATCGACGGCCCGGATGGCAGCCGCCACCTGGTTGTACATCGGCGTCAGCTGTTGCGTCGCGTAGAACGGGCTGCCCAGCAGCGTCGGCAACCACGAGGTGCCCGGGAAGGGTTCGTTCATGATGTCGTAGCCGATGACGCTGTTGTTGCCCGCGACCGCGGCGGCGACCGTCTCCCAGGCCTTGGCGTAGTTGTCCTCGAGCCCGATTCCGTTGGCGGCCTCGGCGTTGTTCCAGAAGCCATCCCACGCCGCGGTTTCGGCGGGGTTCAGGTAGTAGCTGCCGGGGAAGCCGAAGCTGCGGTTGGGCAGCCCGCCGGTCTTGGTGGCCCACTCGGGCGCGCCCTCGCCGCCGAGCGATGCGCTGTACAGGTCCTGGTGCATGTCGATGATGGTGTAGATGCCGTGCGCCGCAAGCATGTCGACGGTCTGCCGGATCGAGTCGACATAGGCGGCGTCGTACACACCGGGCTGCGGCTCGACGCCGGCCCAGATCACCCCGAGCCGCACCACGTTGAAACCGTTGGCCGCCAGGAATGCGGCGTCGTCCTCGCTGAATCCGCTCGCCGACGGTTCATACGGCGCCAGCTTGTACACCTCGTTGAAGCCGTGCAGCAGGACGACCTGCCCGTCGCTGTTGGTGAGCCAGACGCCGGTCGGCGTGACGGACAGCATGGAGGTGTTCGCGCCGGTCTGGATGAGGGTGGTGCCCGTCCCGGACTTACCGACCGCGCCGTGATTGCCCAGCAGACCCGCGTTGCCGCCCGCGCCACCGAGCGCGGGCAGTTCGGTGGAGCCGCCGCCGACGCCACTGTTTCCCGCATCCCCGCCGGCGCCGCCGATGCCCATGATGAACGCGCCGGAACCGCCGTTCCCGCCGCGTCCGCCGTCGGCCCCGTCGCCGCCGCGGCCACCACCGCCGCCGGCGCCGAACAGCAGACCGCGCCCGTTTCCGCCCTTGCCGCCCGGCCCGCCGGTGCCGCCGGCCTGGGCGCCGCCCGCACCGCCATGGCCGCCGATGCCCATCAGCACGCCGCCGGGGCCACCGGTGCCGCCTGAGGCCCCGGCACCGCCGGAACCGCCGCGCCCGCCGTTGCCGACCATGCCCGCCGCGCCGCCGTTGCCGCCGCGGACCGCGGCCTCGGTGCTGTCCCAGCCGGCGCCGCCGTCGCCGAACAGCCACCCGCCCGCAGTGCCATTGGGTGCGGTCGCGGTGCCGGTGCGGCCGTTGCCGATCACGTAGGTGCCGGCCAGCCTGTTGATGACGCCGTCCACGCCCTGCCCGAGCGGACTGTTGATCCAGCCTTGGATGCCGGTGTGCAGCGGGTTGTAGATCACCGCCTGGAACCACCCGGCCGCATTGTTGGGTAGGGCCGGCACGGCGCTCGGCGCCGCCTGTGTCGCCGCGGAGGGGAGCGTCGCGGCGACAGTCGTGGCGCTGGCGCTGGTGGCTTGCGGGGTCGCCGCAGGCGCTGCGGCCCCCGCCTTGGCTGCTGACTTCGGCTTGGGGACAACGGGATTCGACGGGGTCTGGGGTCGCGACGTCGCGCCGGTGGTCGGCGCGGCCGTGCGGTGCGACCGTTCACCGGCCGAACTCGCCGCAGGTTTGGTGCGGGCGGGGGAGCGGGTGCCGCTCGATCGGGGCGGTGCCGAACGCGCCGGCCGACCGGTGGGCGGGGCTGAACTGTCGCTGCCGGCGTGCGCCGCGGCACTGGCCGCCGAGGCGGCGGGACTGCCGGAGCCGTCGTGCCCGGACTCGTTGTCGGCCCATGCGACGGCGGTCCCGGTGGTGAGTGCTGCCCCGATGATGGCCGCCGCGAGTCCGCCGACGCCGTACCAGCCGGCGCTTACCGTCATTGCTTGTGTATACGTGACGGGCCCATGCGCTGCGGTCAAAATGGCGCGGCTGTCTGAATTCAGCATGACCGGCGACCAACCGGCGCAGACGATTCGGACCCGCCAACCGGAGTTGACGGGCCCGTATCAGGTGTTCAGTTGGCGGGTGCCGGCGGCACCGGCGGAACCGGTGCCCCAGGCGGGGGCGGGACATCGGCGGGGTCCGGACGGAACTCCACCAGGCCCGGCGGGATGTTGGTTCCGGGAGGCGGTGCCGTGCCGGGCAGGGATTCACCGAGCTGTTCGCGCGGCATCTGCCCGAGCAGTCCGCCCTTCAGACGACCGTCGCGGTACATGTCGATGTAGCGACCCAGCCACTGCCGGCCGGTGACGTCCTCGTTCTCCTGGCCGGCTTCGACGCCGAACTGCTCGCACTTACCGGGCGCCGACGGCTTGATGCACTGCTGCGGGCCGTAGGCGTTGTTGAATGCGCGCAGATTGGGTGCCGTGACCGGACCACCCGCACCGGGTGCCGAGGGCGCGGCGTACTGGCCGAGAACGGAGCCGCGGTCCAGACCGGTCAGGTCCGACGGCGCGCCGAGGGCGGCGGCCAGCGGATTGACGTCGTTGGTCTGTCCCAGGACGTTCAGACCTTGCGGACCCAAATTGGCGCCCGCGATCGGGACCGCCAGGTTCGCGCCCGGACCGTCGGCCGCAACCGGGGCCGGTGGCGGCAGAGCGGGGCCAGGTGCCGGAACCGGCGTGGGCACGACCGGATCGGCAGATGCGATGTCAGTTTGCGTCATTGCCGCCGCCGCAGCGAAAACCGCTGCGGCGGTGACAATTCCGCGGGTAACCCGATGCATCAGACCGACTTGGTGATGCCGTAGTAGGCCACGATGTCGTCGGTGTCGGTGGTGGAGCTGGTCAGCACCGCGTACGACCGCAGGAAGGACTGGCCGACGCAACCGTCGATCTTGATGTGGGTGTCCTTGAGCGTCACGCGGACCGGAGCCGACTTGAAGGTCTTCTTGTCGACCGGCACCTGGGTCACGGTGCCCGGCTTGGCGTGGATTTCCAGCGTGCCCGACATCGGCATGCTGACACCGGTGGGGATCAGGCCGGCGAGGGTGGAGCCCGAGGTGCTCAGACCGATCTGGCCGATCAGACGCACCTGGCCGAGCTCGATGCCGCAACCGATCTGGTAGCCGGCCTCCAGCGTGCCGCCGTTCAGTTTGGTCTTGCCGTTGCCCGTGACGGTGCCGGTGAACGTGCCGCCCACCAGGTATTCGCGGGAGCTGACCGCGGTGGTCAGCGGGGCGACGGGCAGCTGGGTCTCGTTCTTGGCCACGACCTCGAGGACCCAGCCGTCCGGGCTGGTGATGCGGGCCGGCTCGTCGGAGGCCACGACGCCGTTGTCCGGCGGCGGGCCGTCGAAGCCGGCGGGATCGACCGGGTCGGCCAGGGCGAGCGGCGTAACGGTCGCCGACAGCAGCACGCCCGCTGCGGCAGCCAATGTGGCAAGTCGGTTCAACATGGGGTTACGGCGCCTCTCGTGGGTTGGAATCCGAGAATGAGACTGTTTTCGATTCTCGGAGCATTCAATATTCGGATTTCGAATTGGTGAACGGCTGGCCAATTACTCGGAACTGGCTTTGTTTTGTGGATGGATCAAATTCTTTATTCAGTGACAATATTTTTCGTCTGACTGATTAAATTCACGGCCGGTGTCCGTGGCCGGTGCGGGCGGGCTCGTGGAGAGCTTGTTCGCCCGCACCGGGCATCAGGTCAGACGGACTTCGTCACACCCAGGTAGGTGATGACGTCGTCGGTGTTGTCGGTCGAGCTCGTCAGGGTGGCGTACGACCGGATGAACGACTGACCGGCGCACTGGTCGGTCTTGATCCGAACACCCGTGATGGTCACGCGGGCGGTGGTGCCCTTGAACGACTTCTTGTCGATCGCGACGGTGGTCACGGTGCCGGGCTTCAGGTAGACCTTGCCCTGCAGGCTGATGCCGGTACCGAGGCTGGGGTCAGTGCCCGCGAACGGGATCCTGATACCCGGCGTGAAGCTGATACCGGGGTTGATCTCGGCCTCGTCGGAGATGATGCCGCAACCGATCTGCTCGCCGGCTTCCAGCGTTCCACCAGCCAGTTTGGTCTTTCCGCTACCGGTGATCTTGCCGGTGAAGGTACCGGCGACCCAGTACTCACGCGAGGAGATCGCGGTGGTCAGGGGGGCGACGGGAAGCTGGGTCTCGTTGCTGCCGGTGACCTCGATGTGCCAGCCGTCGGGGGTGTCCAGGACGCCGGCGGGGCCCGACGGCACGGCGCCCTCGCCAGGAGGCGGCGGGGCCGGGTTGCCGGCCGGCAGCACAGCCGGATCGGCGGGCGGGTCAGCGAGTGCCAGCGGCGCGGTGCCGACCGGGAGCACCACGCAAAGGGCTGCCAACATGGCATAACGGTTCGACATGGTGATGAGTGCGCCTCTCGTATCGGGTAATCAGCAGTGCTGCGGATCGCTGTGCGTTGCTGAATTTGTGTCGCTGCGGAGCATCTACTGGCCGGGTTGCCAGACGGTTAACGGACTGCAAAACTTGCCCTTGCGTTATCAACCAGTGGGCAACACAGGAATATGCGTGTATTGCTGGAGTCATTTGTCGTGGTAGCAGACTATTGAATGCCCAGTTCAGCGAGTGTGATCTGGGTCATTCATCCGGTGGTGCCATACAACCGACGGAGATTGGAAAGCGCCGGTTTGTCTTGTGTTCACCAATTGGCCATGTACACGCCTGACCGTGAGAGGGTCGAACGCCGAGCGTCCGTCATTGCCGGGTGTCCCACGCCCGGTGGACGCGGCAATCGCACCGAATGACTTGGAGGAAAACGGTGAAGTCTTCACGCACCTGGGTACGTCTGGTTGTCGCATCTGCTGCTGTCTTCGGCGCGGGGGCGATGTACCTGCCCACCGCTGCGGCCGACGATGAAGCCGGGCCGGTCGGCCCGATCGACGCCGGTGCCGGCGTGCAGTCGACGGGTGTCACGTCGTCGAACGCGGACCCCGCCGCCGTGCAGGCATGCTCGCAGTTCGCCAACGCGCTCGACAGCGCCGCCTCCGGCTACGAGGGCTTCGCCGACAGCCTCGACGCCAACGACCCCTACGTCCATCAGAGCAATGTGGCCGGCCGCACCACCCTGCGGCAGTCCGCCGCCGTCGCGATGGACGCCGCGAACACCCCCGGCTTGAACCCGGCTATTGCCGACCCCATGCGGTCCTGGTCATTCGGCGCGACCAAGCTGCTGGTGAAGATGGGCATCGGCATGACGGGCGGCAGCCTCGACGACACGGCAACCCAGGTCAACACCAACGCCGAGGCCGTCCAGCGCGAGTGCGCCGCGGCCGGTACCCACGCCTGAGCGCGCCGGTATATAGGGAACACGTGAAGCGACACGCCTTCGGCGTCGCCGTGCTGTGCCTGGCGCTGGCCGCCTGCGGCGGCAAGACCGGTACGCCGACACCCGCGACCCCGTCCGTCGTTGCCGAGTCCAGCATTGACAGCCTGCTGCTGACGCCGGACGAGATGAACAAGACGATGGGCGTCACCGGCATGGTGGGCCGTCCGCCGAAAGACGGGATGGACGACCACCGCAACCTGCTGCCGAACCTGAACTGCCTCGGCGTCTGGCAGATCGACGAGTCCGTCATCTACTCCAAGGATGGCAAGGACCTCAAGAGCGGCCAGGACTGGAAGGCCGTGCGGCAGCAGACGCTGCAGGTCCCTGACAGCGACCAATGGGACTATCTGGCAGCGCAGTCGGTCGTCTACTACCCGACATCCGATGCGGCCCGGAACTTCTTCAACCTGTCGGCCGCGCGGTGGGCCAAGTGCACCAACCACCATGTCAACATCCGGCTCAACGACAAGCCGCTACCGAAGTGGCTGTCGGGAGATCTGGAGCGCTCCGACACCAAACTCGCGATGCCCATCATGCGCGGCACCGGGCCCGAAACCCGTTGGTGCCAACACGTTCTGCAGCGCGTCGAGAACCTGATCATCGATGTCGAAGCCTGCACCCCCAAGGCGCCGGTGACGGCGGCCGCCGACATCGCCACGAAGATCCAGTCGAACATCCACTGACGGGTCGTCCCGCTGGTTGCACCATCTGCTCACGGCGCGTGGTCCCGTGGTCTATGGTCGCGCCATGGCAGTCAGCGCGTCGCACGAAGTGACCATCGAGGCAACCCCTGAAGAGATCATGGATGTCATCGCAGACCTTGCGCAGACACCCGTGTGGTCGCCGCAGTACACCAAGGCCGAGGTCCTGGACACCTACGAGAACGGCCGGCCGAAGCAGGCCAAGATGACGATCAAGGCCGCCGGCATGGCCGACGACCAGATCCTCGAATACACCTGGACCGACCTCACGGGCAGCTGGGTGCTGATCAGGTCGTCGTCGCTGAAGAAGCAGGAAGCCAAGTACACGCTGACCCCGGCCGGCAACAAGACCAAGGTGAAGTTCGAGATCACCGTCGACCCCGTGGTGCCGATCCCAGGCTTCCTGCTCAAGCGCAGCGTCAGCGGTGGCGCTGAGACTGCCACCGAGGGGCTGAAAAAGTTCATGGCCAAGAACAAGAAGGGCTGACGCACACCGGGATTCAGCCGCATCAACCCATGGGCTAACGTCGCGGGATGACGAATGCGGGGCCACTGGCCGGAGTCAAGGTGATCGAACTCGGCGGAATCGGCCCCGGGCCGCACACCGCCATGATGCTGGCGGACCTCGGCGCCGATGTGGTGCGGGTGCGTCGTCCCGGCGGGCTGACGATGCCCGCCGAGAACGTCGACCTGCTGCACCGCGGCAAGCGGATCGTCGACCTGGACGTCAAGTCCGACCCGGCCGCGCTGCTCGCGCTGGCCGCGAAAGCCGATGTGCTGCTTGACTGTTTCCGTCCCGGCACCTGCGAGCGCCTCGGCATCGGGCCGGCCGAGTGCGAGGCCGTCAACCCGCGGCTGATCTTCGCCCGGATCACCGGCTGGGGCCAGGACGGCCCGCTCGCCCAGACCGCGGGCCACGACATCAACTACCTGTCGCAGACCGGCGCGCTGTCGGCCATCGGCTACCGCGACCGGCCGCCGGTGGCGCCGCTGAACCTGGTCGCCGACTTCGGCGGCGGGTCGATGCTGACGCTCATCGGCATCGTCACGGCGCTGTACGAACGCGAACAGTCCGGCCGCGGCCAGGTGGTCGACGCGGCGATGGTCGACGGTGTCAGCATGCTCGCCCAGATGATGTGGACCATGAAGTCCACCGGCGTGATGAAGGACCAGCGCGAGTCCTTCCTCCTGGACGGCGGCGCCCCGTATTACCGCGTGTACGAGACCTCCGACGGCGGCTACATGGCGGTCGGCTCGATCGAACCGCAGTTCTTCGCTCAGCTACTTGTGGGCCTTGGCCTGGATCCCGCCGAGGTGCCCAACCAGTTCGACCTCGCGCGCTACGACGAAATGCGCGACATCTTTGCTGCCCGGTTCGCGAGCCGGACCCGCGTCGAGTGGACCGGGACGTTCGCCGGGACCGACGCCTGCGTCACTCCCGTGCTCACCTGGACCGAGGCCGCCGCCGGCGAACACCTCCGGGCCAGGTCGACGATCGTCACCGTCGACGGCGTCGACCAGGCGGCGCCCGCACCGCGTTTCTCGCGGACCCCGTCGGGCCCCGTCGGCGCTCCGCCGCAGCAGACCACGCCGATCGGCGAAGTCGGTTGGTAGCGGTTTTGGAAGTTAGCTGACGCATTCTCTACCCGAGGCCGGTGGAGAGGACTAAATTTGCCCTTATGGCAGTTATGGCGTCCCGAGAGCTGGTGATCGACGCCTCGCCCGAAGCCATCATGGATGCGCTGGCCGACATGGACGAGGCGTCGCAATGGCGCAGCTTGCACCGGGAATTACAGGTACTGGATCGGTATCCCGACGGTCGTCCGCACCATGTCAAAGCGACCGTGAAGATCATGGGCATCACCGACAAAGAACTCCTGGAGTACCACTGGGGTGATGACTGGATGGTGTGGGACGCGGCCGACACCTTCCAACAGCGTGGGCAACATGCCGAGTACAAACTGACTCGCGAGGGCGACCACACCAGGGTGCGATTCGACATCATCGTGGACCTCGTCGCCCCCATTCCCGAGTTCCTGTTGCGCCGAGCCCGCAAACTGGTGCTCGATGCTGCGGTCGACCGGCTGCGGGCCCGGGTGACTCGTCTCTACGGCTAGTCCACACTCTGTCGACAGGGAGAGTTCGTATGACCGACCGCCCACCTTCTCCGCTGTTGGAGAAGCTGGTGGTGGTGCGGAACGGCGGGCCGCAGCAGACCGTGGTGACCGAGTTGCGCCGGGTGATCCTGCGCGGTGACGCGCCACCCGGAACCCCGGTGCCGCTGACCGAGGTCGCCGAACTGTTCGGCGTGAGCCACATTCCCGTCCGCGAGGCACTCAAGACGCTCATCAGCGAGGGCCTGGTGACACACCGGCCCAACTCGGGCTACACCGTCGCCCGGATGACGAAGCAGGAACTGCACGAGATGTACGTCGTGCGCGCGGCGCTGGAGGGCGCGGCGCTCACGATCGCCGCGGAAAAGGCCACCGACTACGAGCGGGCCGTCGCGATCGAGGCCAATGACCGGATGGCGCAAGCGATTCGGGACTCCGACGGCGCGGCGTTCCAGCGGGAGAGCCGCAACTTCCACATGGCGCTGGTGCGCCCGTCCGGCATGCATCGGCTGCTGCACATCCTCGAAATGTCCTGGAACATGATCGAACCCGTGCAGGCCATGATGCACGTGACGCCGGACGACCGGGCCAAGCTCAACGGCGACCACGAGGAGATGCTCGAGGCGTTCCTGGCCCGGGACACCGCGCGGCTCAGTGCGATCGCGCAGCGCCACAACGACAGCGTCGACGTCGCGATCGGGACCCTGCCCACCGACACCGGGCTGCTCACGCAGGATTCCTAGCGATTTGTGCACGATTTTCCGCGGTGGGCGCGGATTTTCGTGCACAAATCACAGGGTGCGGAGCCGGCTGATCGCCTCGTCGAGGGTGTCGTCGCGCTTGCAGAAGGCGAACCGCACCAGGTGGTTCCAGCCGGCCGAGTCAGGCGAGTGTGGATCCAGGAACGCCGACATCGGGATGGCGGCGACGCCCACCCGCTCTGGCAGGCCGGCGCAGAACGCGGTGCTGTCGTCATATCCCAGCGGGCGGGGATCGGCGCACAGGAAGTAGGTGCCGAAGCTGTCGTGCACGTCGAAGCCGATGTCGGTGAGGGCGCCGGCCAATCGATCCCGCTTGCCGCGGTAGGACTTTCGTAGCGCCGCGACCCAGGCGTCCTCGTGGTCCAGCGCGTGCGCGACGGCCGGCTGGAACGGCGCGCCGCCGACGTACGTCAGGTACTGCTTGGCGGCGCGCACCCCGGCGATCAGGTCAGCCGGCCCACATGCCCAACCGATCTTCCAGCCGGTGCAGTTGAACATCTTGGCGGCGCTGGAGATGGTGACGGTGCGCTCGGCCATGCCGGGGTACCCGGCGAGCGGCCGGTGCTGATGACCGTCGAACGTCAGCTGCTCGTAGACCTCGTCGGTGATGACCAGCAGGTCATGCTCGATGGCGAGGGCGGCGATGGCCGTCAGCTCGTCGTGGCTCGCGACCATGCCGGTCGGGTTGTGCGGCGAGTTGAGGATCAGCGCACGGGTTTGCGGCGTGATTGCGGCGCGGAGCCGGTCGATGTCGATGGCGAAGCCGTGGTTGTCCGGCGCGAGGGGGACGACGACGCGCCGGCAGCCGGCCATGGCGATCACCGGGGAGTAGGAGTCGTAGAACGGCGCGATGATCAGCACGTCACTGCCCGGCTCGACCAGGCCGATCACGGCCGCGGCGATGGCCTCGGTGCCGCCGACGGTGACGAGCACCTCGGTGTCCGGGTCGTAGTCGATGCCGTAGTGCCGTGTGCGCTGGGCCGCGATGGCCTGGCGCAGCGCGGGGATGCCCGGGCCGGGCGGGTACTGGTTGACGCCGTCCGCGATGGCCTGCTGCGCCACCGCCAGCATCGGTGCCGGGCCGTCCTCGTCGGGAAAGCCCTGGCCGAGGTTGACGGCGCCGACCCGTGCGGCCAGCGCCGACATCTCGGCGAAGATGGTGGAGGCGTAAGGCCGCAGGCGGGCGACCATCCTCGGTGGCGTCACCCCTGGATTGTCGCAGAACTCCTGACGTGGTCGACGGCGCGCTCGTGCCGCTGCTGCCGCGCGACGACGGCGAAGTAGAACGCCAGCGCGAAAGCGCAACTGGTGAACAGGCTGCTGACGAAGAACAGCCAGGGGTGCCGGATGCCGCGCCGCAGGCCGTCGGCGATGCTGAACAGCGGTAGCAGGATGACGTTGATGATGGTGTAGTCCTGGCCCGCCGACGACGCCGCGGGGTTGACGAACATCAGGCGGATGTAGTCCGACCAGCTGCCCGGCCCGGTGATCGGATTGCCGTCGGGCGGTTGGTAATCCATGACGAACTTGGTGTTGAAGTAGTAGCCGAGCGCTATCGAGGCGATGCCGATCACGTAGTAGGCCGATTCGAGTGCCGAGAACGCGGGTCCGTCGGCCGGCTTGCGGAAGACCGCGGGGTTGAGCTTGACGATGAACGCGATGACGATCAGTCCGAGGACGGCGTGGACGATGAGCGAGACCATGTCAGCGGAGTCTGCTCGCCGCGAAATGTTTTGTCAATCATGACAAAACATTCTGCGGTACCGTACTGGGATGCCCCGGCCGCCGCAGACCGTACGTAGTGAGCGCACACGCGAGGCGCTGCAACAGGCGGCGCTGGTCCGTTTCCTGGCGCAGGGTGTCGAGGGCACCACGGCGGAGGAGATCGCCGCCGACGCCGGGGTCTCGCTGCGCACGTTCTACCGGCACTTCACGTCCAAGCATGAGCTGCTGTTCGCCGACTACGACGCGGGTCTGCACTGGTTCCGCACCGCGCTGGCCGGACGGCCCGCCGACGAACCGGTGCTGGCGGCGGTACAGGCCGCGATCTTCGCCTTTCCGTACGACTTTGGTGCGGTCACCAAGATCGCCGCGCTGCGCGAACAGGAACTCGACGCCGAGCGGATCGTCAGTCATATCCGGCAGGTCGAGGCCGACTTCGCCGATGCCATCGCCGAGTATCTCGAGCGGCGGGGCGGGCCTGACGACCGGCTGCGCGTCGCGGTGACGTCGCGGACCATCGCTGCCGCGGTGTTCGGCGCCATGGAGGTGTGGATGCTGGGCGCCGAGCGGTCGCTGGCCGATCTCGCGCGCATGTGCCACCAGGCGCTGGACCAGCTGGCGGCCGGACCCGTCTGATCCTCGTCGGTATAGTTTTGTCACTATTGACAAAACTATGTACGGGTGCGACTCTGCGGAAATGGCGCAATTCGACGCGATCGTGGTGGGAGCAGGGCACAACGGGTTGGCCTCGGCGGTGATGCTGCAGAAGGCCGGCCTGCGCACGCTGTGTCTGGAGGCCAAGCTCTACTCCGGCGGCATGGCCTCGACCGTCGAGCTGTTCGACGGGTTCAAGTTCGAGATCGCCGGGTCCGAGCAGTTCCCGACGGCGCTCAAGGTGAGTCAGGAGCTGGGCCTCGACGAGGTGCCGAGCGTCGAGCAGGAAGTCATGTCGGTCAACATGCGGGGGATCGGCGACGAGCCGTTGCTCTTCTACTCGGACCCCATGAAGCTGCTCACCCACATGAACGAGGTGCACGGCGCCGAAGCCGTCAACGGCATGGCCGGCCTGATGGCCTGGAGCATGGCGCCGGCGCGGGCCCTCGGCCGGTTCGACGCGGGGCTGCCGCCCAAGACCTATGACGAGATGTATGCCTGCGCCACAAACGAATTCGAGCGGTCGGCCATCACCGACATGCTGTTCGGCTCGGTGACCGACGTCCTCGACCGCTACCTGCCGGACAAGGACAAGTACGGCGCCATCCGCGGGATGCTGTCGGTGCTGGCGTGCAACTCCACGTACCGCGGTCCCGCCACCCCGGGCAGCGCCGCCGCGCTGGCCTTCGGCCTCGCCGTCCCGACCGATGGGGCGTCGTTGATGCGAAAGCTCAAGGGCGGCATCGGTGCGCTGGCCAAGCACCTCGAGGACGCGTTCGTCGCTCATGGCGGTGAGGTCCGGTTGCGCAGTGCGGTCGCGGCCATCACGGTCGCCGACGGCCGGGTCACCGGCGTACGTCTGGACGACGGCACCGAAATCACTGCACCCGTGGTGGTTTCGTCACTCGCACCGTCATTGACCGTGGACCGGCTGCTCGGCGCCGCCGTGCCCGACGATGTCCGGGCCCGGTACACCCGCGTCGACCACCGCGGCAGCTACCTGCAGATGCACTTCGCGCTCGACGGCACCCCGGAGTTCGCCGAGCCCTACGAAATCCTGAACAATCCCGAATTGCAGGGCACGATCGGTCTTTTCAGCACGCCCGAGGAATTGCAGCAGCAGTGGGAGGACAGCCGCCGGGGTATCGTGCCGGCCGATCCGTCCATCGCCTGGCAGATTCCCTCGGTGCTGGATCCCGAGCTGGCACCGCCCGGCAAGCACGCGTCGTCGGCGTTCGCGCAGTGGTTCCCGGTCGAAGGTGGCGGTGACTACGGCTCGATGAAACGCGAGATGGGACAACGCGTCATCGACAAGATCACCCGCGTGGCACCCAATTTCGAGAAGCTCATCCTGCGGCACACGACGTTCACGCCGCGGCACATGGACCGGATGTTCGGCGCTCCCGGCGGCGACTACTGCCACGGGCTGATCCACCCCGAACAGATGGGGCCCAACCGGCCCGGCCCGCGCGGCTACCTCGACCAGGAGCTGCCCGTCGAGGGCGTCTACCTGGGTGGCGCCGGCTGCCACGGTGGCCCGGCCGTCAACTTCATCCCGGGCTACAACGCCGCCCACGCCGTGTTGAACACATGATTCGCTAACCGCGCCGAAACGTCGCCGAAACCGGTTCGGCAACAACGCCGACCTAGTGTGCGGGTATGCGGCCCCACCGGCGTTCTGTCCTGCTCGGACAGCTGGTGGCGGATCGGGCCGCGCCGTCACAGCAGGGGGTGCTGAACGAACTGCGCCGTGCTGTCCTCGACGGCGGCGTGCCGCCCGGTACGCCGATCCCCTTGGCCGACGTGGCGGACGTGTTCGGCGTCAGTCAGATTCCGGTACGGGAGGCGCTGAAGACGCTCATCGGGGAGGGGCTGGTGGAGCACCGGCTCAACTTCGGTTACACCGTGGCCCTGTTGACGCCGCAGGAACTCCGCGAAATGTACATCGTGCGTGAGGCTCTGGAGTCGGCGTCGCTGGGCGTTGCCGTGGCCAACGCCACCGATGCCGACCGCGCGGCCGCGGTCGCGGTCAATGTCAGTCTGCAGCAGGCGATTCGCGACGATGACGCGGGCGCTTACCACCGGCAGAGCCGGGAGCTGCATGCCGCGCTCACCCGACCGTCGCGCATGTATCGGCTGCTGCACATGCTGGAGGCGGCGTGGAATGTCACCGAACCCGTGCAGTCGATGCTGCATGTCAGCCGTGACGACCGGGCGGAACTGCATGCGGATCATTGCGCGATGGTCGACGCTTTCGTCGCCGGTGACGCCGAGCGTCTGATCACTGTCGCGGAGAATCACGCCGTTCGGCTCAACGCGGTGATCGCCAAACTGCCCACGGACACCGGGCTGCTGGCGTAGCGGCGAACATATATCTTTTCCGCAATTGCGGCATATCTCGGGGGAAACAGCAGGGAAACGTTGCTTTTTTAGCGTTTTCGAGCATGACTGACACCCTCGTTCCCAAGGACCTGACCCCACCGGGCGCGGTGATCGGCGCAGGTGACATCGTCGAGGCCGCCGGCCACCCCGTCGGTGGCGGCGTCATCAAACCGGATTACGACCCTCGACTGACCAACGAGGACCTGGCTCCGCTGGGCAAGCAGAGCTGGGGCTCCTACAACATCTTCGCGTTCTGGATGTCCGACGTGCACAGCGTCGGCGGCTATGTGACCGCGGGCAGCCTGTTCGCCCTCGGGCTGGCCAGTTGGCAGGTTCTGGTGGCGCTGCTGATCGGCATCACGCTCGTCTACTTCCTGTGCAACCTGGTCGCCAAGCCGAGCCAGGCTTCCGGCGTGCCCTATCCGGTGATCTGTCGCACCGCGTTCGGCGTGCTGGGGGCGAACATCCCGGCCGTCATCCGTGGACTGATCGCGGTGGCCTGGTACGGCATTCAGACCTACCTGGCGTCGGCCGCCCTGGATGTCGTGCTGCTCAAGCTGTTTCCGGGGCTCGCCCCGTACGCGGATCTCGCCACTCACGGCTTCCTCGGTCTGCCGGTGCTGGGCTGGGCCAGCTTCCTGCTGCTGTGGGTGTTGCAGGCCTGCGTCTTCTGGCGCGGCATGGAGGCGATCCGCAGGTTCATCGACTTCTGCGGCCCCGCCGTCTACGTCGTCATGTTCGTCCTGTGCGGTTACCTCATCTACAAAGCCGGCTGGGGCGCAATCGATCTCAACCTCGGCGAGGTCAAGTACACCGGCCTGGATTCGATTCCGGTGATGCTCGGCGCCATCGCGCTGGTGGTGTCCTACTTCTCCGGTCCGATGCTGAACTTCGGCGACTTCTCCCGCTACGGCAAGTCGTTCGCCGCGGTCAAGAAGGGCAACTTCCTCGGGCTGCCGGTCAACTTCCTGGTGTTCTCCGTGCTGGTGGTGGTCACCGCGTCGCTGACGCTGCCGGTGTTCGGCGAACTGCTCACCGACCCCGTGCAGACCGTGGCCCGCATCGACAGCACCTTCGCAATCGTGTTGGGCGCGTTGACCTTCACCATCGCCACCATCGGCATCAACATCGTCGCCAACTTCATCAGCCCGGCGTTCGACTTCTCCAACGTCAGCCCGCAGCGCATCAGCTGGCGCGCCGGCGGCATGATCGCCGCGGTCGGCTCGGTGCTGATCACGCCGTGGAACCTCTACAACAACCCGGAGGTGATCCACTACACGCTGGAGACCCTGGGCGCCTTCATCGGACCGCTGTTCGGTGTGCTGCTCGCCGACTTCTACCTGGTGCGTAAGCAGAAGGTGGTCGTCGACGACCTGTTCACCATGGCCGAGTCCGGAAAGTACTGGTACACCAAGGGCTACAACAAGGTCGCGGTCATCGCGACCGTGGCCGGCGCGGTGCTCGCGGCACTGCCGGTGCTACTGGCGGGCAGCGTGTACGGCATGCACACCGCGGCCCAGTACAGCTGGTTCATCGGCTGCGGCGTCGCCCTCGGTATCTACCGGTTACTGGCCGTCCGCGACCGGTTCGTCGCCGAGTCGGTGTCGTGACCGCACGGGAGTCCTTGGGATGAGCCAGATCTGGGTCATCAATCCCAACACCACAGAATCGATGACCGCTGGGATCGGCCGCTGCGCACAGGCAGTGGCCGGTCCCGGCGTCGATGTGGTTGCCGTGACGTCCGAACACGGCCCGCCCTCGATCGAAAGCCACTACGACGAGGCCATGAGCGTGCCGGGTCTGCTGGAGGCGATCCGGCGCGGCGAACAGGCCGGGGTCGACGGATATGTGATCGCGTGTTTCGGCGATCCGGGACTGGACGCGGCGCGGGAGGTCGCGGCCGGGCCCGTCATCGGCATCGCCGAGGCCGCCATGCACACCGCCAGTCATCTCGGCCGGGGTTTCTCGGTGGTGACGACGTTGTCGCGCACCATGGGCCGCGCCGCCGATCTGGCGGAACGCTATGGGATGCAACGGTTCTGCCTGGGTATCCATGCCTGCGACATTCCGGTGCTCGACCTCGAGACAGACCCGACGGCACGCAAGGTCATCACCGAGGCATGCCGGGATGCGTTGGAGTCCGACGGCTCCGATGCCATCGTCCTGGGGTGCGCGGGCATGGCCGAGATGTGCGCGGCGATCACCGCAGAACTCGGGGTGCCGGTGGTCGACGGGGTGAGCGCCGCGACGTTGACGGTGCAGGCATTGGTGCGGATGGGTCTGCGCACCGGCAAACGTGGCGAGTTCGCGACGCCGCCCGCCAAGCAGTACACCGCCCGGCGCGACGGCTAACCGGCCGGGTGCACGGCGCGCCAATGCTCGGCGATGTCGATGCGCCGGGCCAGCCACACCCGGTCATGACGCTGCACGTGGTCCAGGAATCGTTCCAGCGCCGCACTGCGGGCCGGGCGACCGACCAGGCGGCAGTGCAACCCGACCGAGAGCATCTTCGGGCTGTCGCCCAGACCCTCGGCATAGAGGACGTCGAACGCGTCACGCAGATGGGCGAAGAACTCCTCGCCGTTGGAAAAGCCTGCGGGAGAAGCGAATCGCATGTCGTTGGTGTCGAGCGTGTACGGCACCACCAGATGGTCGGTGTCGGCCACCCGCACCCAGTACGGCAGATCGTCGGCGTAGGAGTCCGAGTCGTACACGAACCCGCCGTGCTCGACCACCAGCTCCCGCGTGTGCGGTGAGTCCCGGCCGGTGTACCAGCCCAGCGGCGGGGCGCCCGTGAGCTCGGTCAGGATGCGCACCGCCTCCGCCATGTGTGCACGTTCGGTGTCGCGGTCGATCAGCTGATAGGACTTCCACCGCAGCCCGTGACAGGCGATCTCGTGCCCGAGTTCACCGAACGCGGCCAGCGCCTCCGGGTTGCGCTGCAGTGCCCGCGCCACCGCGAAGATGGTCAGCGGGATACCTCGTCGCTCGAAAATCCGGAGTATCCGCCACAATCCGGCGCGCGAGCCGTACTCGTAGAGCGACTCCATGCTCATATGCCGGTTGGGGAACGCCTCGGCCGGCGTCATCTCGGACAGGAACGTCTCCGAGGCCGGATCCCCGTCGAGCACGTTGTTCTCACCGCCCTCTTCGTAATTGAGGACGAACTGCACGGCAATGGCTGCGCCGCCCGGCCACTGCGGGTCCGGCGGGGTGCGGCCATAACCCACCAGGTCGCGTGGGTAACTCACGCGAGGTCCCCGAACAGCCGCAGCCGGGCCAGCCCGCCGTCCGGGTAGATGTCCAGCCGCGCCTCGGACACCACGTCAGCGGAGTCGATGAGGAAACGGTGCCGCGTGTCGGGCAGCAGTTCGGTGCGGGGCAGCAGATCGATCCACTGCCCGTCGGCGCGCAATCCGGTCAGCGCCGCGGCCCCGGGGCTGTTGCCGATGAAGTACGACGTGTCGATCTCGGCGAGCCGCACCCGGCCCGGCCCGGCCAGCCGGATGCGTACCCAGTCGTTGGCGTCATCGCGACGGCGCGCGGTCTCCCAGCCATCGCCCATCACCTGCGCCTGCCCGGGGAAGATCAGATTCTGCGGCGAACTGTAGAACCGATTCGAGGCGTCGAGCACCAGACCGCCGTTCTCCAGCGCCGCCAGGTCGACGGGGCCGACGCCGAGGAATCGCTTGTCCGGGCGGCCTTCTCCGTGCACGCGGAGTCGCGCCACCCCGCCGTCGGGAAAGATGTTGAGCCGCACATGCGTCCAGCGCTGTTCCGAGGACACCTCGAAATTGTTGCGGGTGTCGCCATACACGCGCGAGCGCTCGATGAGTGGAACCCAGCCGGGGTCCGCGGCCAGTTGTTCGGCTGTGGGATAGCCGTCGACCTCGATGGCGTCGACCGAGATGGCCGGCGGGTAGTTGCCCTTGAACCATGCGGTGTCGACGACGACGCCGCGGATGACACCCGGCACCCCGAGCCGCACGATGGCAGTGTCGTGGCCGGCGTCGCGGCGTCGCCGGGTCTCCCACCCGTCGTAGATCTGGCCCTTGTGTCCGAACGATGCCGGCCGATATTGCGAGGGGCCGGGGGAGATGAGGTTCTCCTTCTCGGCGAACACTTCGTCGTTCGCCCAGATGACCGCGCCGCCGAGGCTCCGCAGCGCGAGGTCCGGCAACCAGGTGAAGTCGGGCAGTGATTCAGTCATGACAGCTTTCGGTTCTTGAGGTTTCGTAGTACGTCGATGGTGGCACCAGGCGCGACGTCGAGGACGTCTTCGGCGCCGAACGCGCCGCAGTCCAGCCCGCGAAGCACCACGGCTGCCAACGCCTCTGCGGTCGCGGGTTCGTCGACGATCGGACCGCCGGTGCGGTCGAGGTAAGCCTGCAGCCGTGGCGCCGCGGCGGCCATGGCGGCCCGGAAGAAGGTGAACGTGGCCAGCCAGCGCGTCACGAGATGGCCGGGGTGCATGTCCCACCCCTGGTAGAAACCGCGCTCGAGGGACCGGATGACGAGCCGGTGATGGCGCCGGATCGCCTGCACCACTTGATCTTCGGTGCCGACCGGCGCCACCTGCGTCGAGCCGTCGGCGATCCAGACGCCGGTCTGCGCGGCGGCGGCCTGCATCACCGACTTGGCGTGGTCGGCCACCGGGTGATCGAGTGCCTGATGCTGCGGCGCGATACCGCAGGCGGCGCTGTAATCGTAGGTGCCGTAATGCAATCCGCTGCATCGACCGTCGGCCAGGTGGATCGCGCGGGCGAGGGTCGCGGTGCCGTCGGGGCCCAGGACCGCCTGCGGGCTCTCGATCTGCAGCTCGAAGCGCAGCGTGTGATCGGCCAGGCCGTGTGCGGCCTCCAACGCCTCGCACAGCCAGACCGCCGCCGTGACCTGTTCTGCCGCACGCAGTTTGGGCACCGTGAAGACGAATCCGTCGATGGCGCCGGCGTCGAGTACCAATTCGAGGGTGCGCAGGGCGCGACGGCGCTCGGCGGTGGTCAGCCCCTTGATCCGAATCCCGCTGTGGCTCAACCCGAGTGCGGGCAGTGTCACCGCGGCCCGCGCTGCGTCGTCGTCCTCCACGTCGTCACCGCGGTGGCCGTAGCCGTCCTCGAAATCCAGCCGCAGGTCGGCTATCGGCGCGGCGGTGAGCTGGTCGCGCACCAACGCCACCGTGGTCGGGTCGCCCAGTTCGGCGAAGACCTCCGGGTGTCGGTCCAGCAGCTCGAGCGCCGCCTGCCCCCACTGCGCGGGAGTATCGGGCGTCGCGTCAGCGGCGCTGACATAGACGGTGTGAATCGGCTGGGCGGCGGGGCCGTCACCCGGGAACCGTGCCGCGAGGTCGGCGTCGACGCGGGACAACAGGGTGTCGATGCGCTCGAGGGCATCTGCCGGGATGCGATGGTGGGGGTCCGACACCTGCCTATCGTGCCGTGCTGACTCGATCTCAGCACGTCGAGCCTGAGCCGGTTTTGGTTAGCTGATCTAGTGTTGGCACTGCAACGTCGCAAAAGGAGTCCCGATGACCAGTGCCGAACGGATCGACGATCCCGCCGATAACTCTGTGCCCGAGCCCGTCACCTACGCGGGCCCGGAATGGATGGGTAAGGCCAACTGGCACTCGGTCGCCGAGTCCTACCTGCTGCGGGCTGTGAAGCCGCTGCTGTACCTGCTGACCAAGCTCATGCTGGCCATCAACACGCGATTCCCGCAGGTCCTGCTGGGCCGCGCGTACGACGGCTCCGAGCGGGTGACGAACTGGATGCCCGCAGTGCGTGGATCGCGCACCGAAAAGATCGAGCTGCCGAACTGCCCGGCCGAATGGGTCTGGAACGAGACCACCCCGCCGGTCGACGGCCGCGTCATCATCTACTTCCACGGCTCGGCGTTCATCGCGCTCGGCATCAACAGCCACCGGCCACTCGTCAGCCACATCGCCCGCGACAGCCGCGCGCGGGCCCTGAGCGTGGGGTATCGGCTGTGCCCGCGCAACCTCGTCGAGGACGCGGTCGAGGACGGCGTCGACGCCTACCGCTACGTGCTGGCGCAGGGCGTGAAACCCGAGAACATCGTGTTGGCCGGCGATTCGGCCGGCGGCTTCATCGCGGCCATGACAGCCGTCACCGTGCGCGATCTGGGCATGGCGCCGCCCGCCGGCTGTGTGCTCCTGTCCGCCGCCACCGACAGCAACATGACGCCGAAATACGAAGCAGCCGCACGCGTTCCGGACGCCATGTTCCCGGTCGACTTCCTTCGGATGATCAACGAGGTCTTCCTGCTGCGTAACGGCGGGCGCGAGGCGACCCCGTCGCCCGTCGACGCCGACCTGCGCGGCCTCGGCCCGTTCCTGCTGCAGGTGGGTTCGGAAGAGGCGCTGCGCCCCGACTCGGAGCTGCTGGCCGAGCGGCTCGCGGCAGCGGGAGTGCCGGTGCGGCTGCAGGTCTTCGACCGCGCCGTCCACGTCTTCCAGGCCTTCGCCTTCTCGAACCCCGACGCCCGTCGTGCGGTCGGTGAGGTCGCGGAGTTCGTGAAGGCCGTCGCCTGACTCAGGCGTTGACTCCGGTGTTGATCAGTCGCCGGCGTTGACTCTGTGGTGAGGGCGCGGTGTTCTCGCACAAATGCGCCCTGGTTTCAGACGGTATGGGGGACTGGGGCCTCGCTCGCATGTGAACGTGGGTTACCGACAGGGTGGTCCTGGTCGGCAGAGCCACAACCATGTGGGAGGCCCCAGTGTTACGTCAGCGTACGAGTGTTGGTTTGGATGTGCACGCACGATCGGTGTTCGGGTGTGGATTCGATAGCGAGACCGGTGAGTTGTGTGAGCGGCGGTTGACCCCTGATCCCGGGGAGGTCGCCGCCTGGATAGCTTCGTTGCCGGGCCCGGTGAAGGTGGTGTACGAGGCCGGCCCGACCGGGTATGCCCTGGCCCGGTTTCTTCTCGCGGCCGGCGTGGAGTGTGTGGTCGCGGCACCGTCAAAGTTGGTGCGCCCCAGCGGGGATCGGGTCAAAACCGATGCCCGTGATGCCCGTCATCTGGCCCGGTTGCTGCATCTGGGCGAGATTGTCGAGGTGACGGTCCCGAGCCTGGGTCAGGAAGCGGCCCGGGATCTGGTGCGGGCCCGCGATGACTGTCGTGGGGATTTGATGGCCGCCCAGCACCGGTTGACGCACCTGTTGCTGCGCCGCGGCATCGTCTATTACGGCGGACACCCGTGGACCGGTGACCACCGGATATGGCTTCGGCAACAGCACTTCGATCGTCCGGCGCTGCAGACCACCTTCGATGAGGCGTTCGACGCGGTGCTGGTGGCCGCCGCCCGCCGGGACCGCTTCGATGACGCGATCGCGGCGATGGCCGCCGATTGTGAGTTCACCCCGGTGATCACCCGGCTCGGATGCCTGCGGGGCATCTCCACGCTGACCGCATTCGGGATGGCCACCGAGATCGGGGACTGGCACCGCTTGACGGGCCGGTCGATCGGCAACTACCTGGGCCTGGTGCCCACCGAATACTCCTCAGGCGCCAGCCGCAGCCAGGGCGGGATCACCCGCACCGGCAACACCCATGTGCGCCGGCTGCTGATCGAGGCGGCCTGGCAGCACCGCAAGCCCTACCGGCCCGGGGTGACGTTGCGTCGGCGCTGGGATGCGGCCAGCCCGGCGGCGCGGGCGCGGGGCCACGAAGGCAACCAGCGGTTGCACAAGCGGTGGATGGGCTTCGATCAGCGTAAGAAGCGGCCGGTGATCGCCAACGCAGCGGTGGCCCGGGAGCTGGCCGCCTGGTGCTGGTCGCTGGCGGTGCTCGACTAAAGCCCATCGCCGGATAACACGTCCAGCACGCACCCGATCATGGTGCACGGCACGCGAAAGACACCAGTGACACGCGATGACCCTGTTGAGCCAATCATATTGCTGCGCAACATGATTGCTATGCAATTGTGGTTGACGCTCGTACTTTTCAGACTTGCGTCCACTTCTGCCGAAAGTCCCGTCCTGCGGTAACCAACCCGCGCATATGAGACTTGACCCCCTCGCGTCGACCCACACCATCGACACGCCGCACCAACCGAACGGGTGCGTGCTGGCAACAACGAAGCGGCGGCCCTAACGACGGTTACGGCCGCCGCTTCGCCCTGCCACTTGACAGGGTTACCCCCATATGAGGGTCAACGGGTTCCCGGTCGGCGGTGGCGTTGACTCTGCAACCTGGGCGGTACCTTCTCGCGAAAGTTCGCCGTGGTTCCAGGGTGAACGAGTTTCCGGTCGGCGCCGGCGTTGACTCTGCAATCTGGGCGCTCTCTACTCGCGAAAGTTCGCCGTGGTTTCAGGGTGAACGGGATTCCGGTCGGCGCCGGCGTTGACTCTGCAATCTGGGCGGTACCTTCTCGCACAAATGCGCCCTGGTTTCAGAGTCAATGAGTTTCCGGTCGGCGCCGGCGTTGACTCTGCAATCTGGGCGGTACCTACTCGCACAAATGCGCCCTGGTTTCAGGGTCGACGAGTTCCGGTCGGCGCCGGCGTTGACTCTGCACTGAGGGCGCTGTTCGGGCGCTGGTTTGCGTCGACGCCCGGTGACAGACCTGGCCCTGAACTGGCGCGGGCGTACCGGTCGACGCCGGCCGAATCGGAAGAATTACCAGTTCAACGCACCTTCGTGGCCCGCGAGCGTGCGCATATTGCACGCCGCAGACGGCGTGTTGCCGTACAGACGCGGCCGCTCGCGAGTGATGGGCCGCACCCTCCCAACCACCTGGTTGGGAGGGCCTGTTACGCTTCCGGGCAGGGGACCGTCTACCTGCCGGTGGATGCACCCACAACCCCATCTCAATAGGACCTGGAGCAAACACATGTCCGAAGAAGCCTTCATCTATGAGGCCATTCGCACGCCCCGTGGCAAGCAGCGCAACGGTGCACTGAACGAGGTCAAGCCGGTCAACCTGATCGTCGGCCTGATCGACGAAATGCGTCGTCGCAATCCCGATCTGGACGAGAACCTGATCAGCGACGTCATCATGGGCGTCGTCTCGCCCGTCGGTGACCAGGGCGGCGACATCGCCCGCACCGCCGCGCTCGTGGCCAAGCTGCCCGAGACCACCGGTGGTTTCCAGCTCAACCGTTTCTGCGCTTCCGGACTGGAGGCCGTGAACCTGGCGGCCCAGAAGGTCCGTTCCGGCTGGGACGACCTGGTGTACGCCGGTGGTGTCGAGTCCATGAGCCGCGTCCCGATGGGTTCGGACGGCGGCGCGTGGGCCGGTGACCCCGAGACCAACTACCGCATCGGCTTCGTCCCGCAGGGCATCGGCGCCGACCTGATCGCCACCATCGAGGGCTTCTCGCGCGAGGACGTCGACGCCTACGCCGTGCGCTCGCAGGAGAAGGCCGCCGCAGCGTGGTCGGGCGGTTACTTCGCCAAGTCGGTCATCCCGGTCAAGGACCAGAACGGCCTGACCATCCTGGACCACGACGAGCACATGCGTCCGGGCACCACCCTGGAGAGCCTGGCCAAGCTGAACTCGGCGTTCGCGGGCCTGGGCGCCATGGGCGGCTTCGACGACGTGGCGCTGCAGAAGTACCACTACGTCGAGAAGATCGACCACGTCCACCACGGTGGCAACAGCTCGGGCATCGTCGACGGCGCCGCGCTGGTGCTGATCGGTAGCGAGGCCGCCGGCAAGTCGCAGAACCTGACCCCGCGCGCCCGCATCGTGGCCACCGCCACCAGCGGTGCCGACCCGGTCATCATGCTGACCGGCCCGACCCCGGCCACCAAGAAGGTGCTGGACCGCGCCGGCCTGACGGTCGACGACATCGACCTGTTCGAGATCAACGAGGCCTTCGCCTCGGTCGTCCTGAAGTTCCAGAAGGACCTGAACATCCCGGACGAGAAGCTGAACGTCAACGGTGGCGCCATCGCGATGGGCCACCCGCTGGGCGCCACCGGCGCCATGATCACCGGAACCATGGTCGACGAGCTCGAGCGCCGCGGTGCGAAGCGTGCGCTGGTCACGCTGTGTATCGGCGGCGGCATGGGCGTGGCCACCATCATCGAGCGCGTCTAGGGAGATTGAAAGAACATGGCTGAGAAGACAATTCAGTGGGACAAGGATGCCGACGGCATCGTCACCCTCACCATGGACGACCCCACGGGTTCGGCCAACGTGATGAACGAGCACTACAAGGAGTCGATGCACTACGCGGTGCAGAGCCTGCTTGCCGAGAAGGACTCCATCACCGGTGTCGTCATCACCAGCGCGAAGAAGACCTTCTTCGCCGGCGGTGACCTCAAGGGCATGATGCAGATCGGCCCCGACGACGCCGGCGAGGCGTTCGCCATGGTCGAGGACATCAAGGCCGACCTGCGCGCCCTGGAGACCCTGGGCAAGCCCGTCGTCGCCGCCATCAACGGCGCCGCCCTCGGCGGTGGCCTGGAGATCGCCCTCGCGTGCCATCACCGCATCGCGGCCGACGTCCGCGGCAGCCAGATCGGCCTGCCCGAGGTCACCCTGGGCCTGCTGCCCGGCGGTGGCGGCGTCGCCCGCACCGTGCGCATGTTCGGCATCCAGAAGGCCTTCATGGAGGTCCTGAGCCAGGGCACCCGCTTCACCCCGGCCAAGGCGCAGGCCACCGGCCTGGTCGACGAGCTCGTCGACACCGTCGAGGAACTGATCCCGGCCGCCAAGGCGTGGATCAAGGCCAACCCCGAGGGTGGCGTGCAGCCGTGGGACGTCAAGGGCTACAAGATGCCCGGTGGCACTCCGTCGAGCCCGGGCCTGGCCGGCATCCTGCCGTCGTTCCCGGCACTGCTGAAGAAGCAGCTCAAGGGCGCCCCGATGCCCGCGCCGCGCGCCATCCTGGATGCCGCCGTCGAGGGTGCGCAGGTCGACTTCGACACCGCGTCGCGCATCGAGAGCCGCTACTTCACCAGCCTGGTCACCGGCCAGACCGCGAAGAACATGATCCAGGCGTTCTTCCTGGACCTGCAGGCCATCAACGGTGGCGCCTCGCGTCCCGAGGGCATCGCCAAGCAGGACATCAAGAAGATCGGTGTGCTGGGCGCGGGCATGATGGGCGCCGGTATCGCCTACGTCTCGGCCAAGGCCGGCTACGAGGTTGTCCTCAAGGACGTCACGCAGGAAGCTGCCGACAAGGGCAAGAACTACTCCGAGAAGATCGAGGCGAAGGCCCTCGAGCGTGGCAAGACCACGCAGGAGAAGTCCGACGCGCTGCTGGCCCGGATCACCCCGACGGCCGATCCGCAGGACCTCAAGGGCGTCGACTTCGTCATCGAGGCCGTGTTCGAGAACCAGGAACTCAAGCACAAGGTGTTCCAGGAGATCGAGGACATCGTCGAGCCCAACGCGCTGCTCGGCTCGAACACCTCCACGCTGCCGATCACCGGTCTGGCGACCGGCGTGAAGCGCCAGGAGGACTTCATCGGTATCCACTTCTTCTCGCCTGTCGACAAGATGCCGCTGGTCGAGATCATCAAGGGCGAGAAGACCTCTGACGAGGCGCTGGCCCGGGTGTTCGACTACACCCTGGCCATCAAGAAGACCCCGATCGTCGTCAACGACAGCCGTGGCTTCTTCACCTCGCGCGTGATCGGCACCTTCGTCAACGAGGCGCTGGCCATGCTGGGCGAGGGCGTTGCGCCCGCCTCCATCGAGCAGGCCGGTTCGCAGGCCGGTTACCCGGCTGCGCCGCTGCAGCTTTCGGATGAGCTCAACCTGGAGCTCATGCACAAGATCGCTGTCGCCACCAAGGAAGGCGTCGAGGCTGCCGGTGGCACCCACGTCGCGCACCCGGCCGAGGCTGTCGTCGAGAAGATGATCGAGCTCGGTCGCCCGTCGCGTCTGAAGGGCGCGGGCTTCTACGAGTACGTCGACGGCAAGCGCACCCAGCTGTGGCCGGGGCTGAAGGAAGCCTTCAACTCGGGTACGACCGAACTGCCGCTGCAGGACATGATCGACCGCATGCTGTTCGCTGAGGCGCTCGAGACGCAGAAGTGCCTCGACGAGGGCGTGCTGACCTCGACCGCGGACGCGAACATCGGCTCGATCATGGGTATCGGCTTCCCGCCGTACACCGGTGGTTCGGCGCAGTTCATCGTCGGTTACCAGGGCGAGCTCGGCGTCGGCAAGGAGGCCTTCGTGGCCCGTGCCAAGGAACTGGCCGCCAAGTACGGCGACCGCTTCCTGCCGCCGGCCTCGCTGGAGAGCTGACCTTCCAGCGTCAACAAAAACCCCCAAATCCCAAGGGATTTGGGGGTTTTTGCGTTGGTGGGTGACGCCCGACCTTGACACCGTGACTTCAGTAGGGGCATAGTTACGCCTGCCTGATAGTAAGGCAGGCATACTAAAACTGATATGGAGTTAACCTGATGGCTGTCCAGATCCGCGAACTGCACCACATCGGCCTCGGCATGGGTAGTGCCAAGGCCGACGAGGCCAAGGACTACTACCGCGATGTGCTGAACCTGACCCAGGACGGCGGCCGGTGGCACATCCCGGGCATCCACGGCTACTTCCTGGATATCCCGAGCGACGTCCAGATTCATCTGCTGGGGAGCGACGGGCCGTCGCCCTACAGCCAGGGGCCCGGCAAGGATCCTGTCGAGAACCACATCGCCCTCGCGGTGGACGACGTCGCCGAAGCCGAGATGGAGCTGAACCGTTTGGGCGTGGACTATTTCGTGCTCGACAACGTCGCGGCCCCTGAGCTCAAGCAGCTCTTCCTGCGCGACCCGGCGAACAACCTGGTGGAGATCCATCAGATCGGCCACTGCCGGTGCCGCAAGAGTCAGCGGTAGCAAGTCCGGTTGGGCACCAAGGGATTACGAGAAAGGCCAGGAGACCGACATGCTGTTCGACATCGACGCCATGGACGTGAAGCCGCGGTACAACCTACTGTCGTCGCTGATCGTCCCGCGTCCGATCGCCTGGGTCACCACTGTTGACGCCGCCGGCCGCGTCAACGCCGCGCCGTTCTCGTTCTTCAATCTCATGTCCGGAACGCCGCCGGTGGTGGTCCTCGGCATCGGCAACCGGGATGGCGCACCGAAGGACACTGCCCGGAACATCGCCGCCACAGGTGAATTCGTGATCAATCTCGTGACCGCCGAACTGCTCGATGCCATGAACATCACCGCAATCGACTTCGACGCGGGCGTCGACGAAATCGGCGAGGCCGGTCTGGAAACGGTGGCGTCGCATGCCGTGGCGCCACCCCGGATCGCGGCGAGCCCAGTGGCGTTGGAGTGCAACTTCACTCAAACGGTACCCCTGGGGCAGGGCCGAAATATGGTGGTCGGCGCCGTTTCCTACGCGCATGTCCGCGACGACGTCGTCATCGAGGAACATCGCGGGCATGTCGACGCGAGCCGGCTGGACGTCGTCGCGCGGATGCACGGTGGTGGCTGGTACACCACGGTCTCCCCGTTTCGCCTCGACCGGATCACTCTGGCGGACAGCAGGTCTCAGTCGTCTGCTGGAGCCACGGGCGCCTTGACGTGAATCCACAGTTTGTCGAGGATGCGCTGCAGGTCCCGGCGGTCACGCTCGCTGAGCACGTCGACCAGCTCGCCACACGCCTGCTCGAAAACCGGGACGGCCTCGGCCACCAGCTTTTCCCCTTCGGGGGTGATCCGCACCGGCGTGCTGCGGCGGTCGGTGGCATGGCGGGTCCGGGTGACGAGCTTGCGGTTCTCCAGCCAGTCGATGAGCCCCGTGGCGCTGGCCTTCGTGATGCCGAAGTACTCGGAAAGTCCGCTGGGAGTTTGGCGGACGGCCCATTCCTCTTCGGGCCGGCCCAGCTGTGCCGCGAAGATCATCAGCACATCGAGTTTGGCTTCCGAGATGTTGACGCGTTCGAGCTTGCGATTGACCGCGGCGATGACGTCGTCGGCCAACCACAGCAGCGACAGTCCCAGCCGGGCGGCGCTGACGTCCTTCGACGGATCGGCACCCTTCATGAGGCTGAGCACGGGCCGCATGGCCTCGAGCGCAGTGAGTTTGACGCGGGCATTGCCGATCGACGACGGGCTCATGACGACAGTCTATGAGCCAGACAGTAAGGCAACCGAACTGAATCGCCGACGCGGCATCACGACAATCGACCAGAGGAAGCGCTCCATATGCTGAACACCGATACCGTGGCGGCCGTGGCAGCCCAACTCGAGGCTGCCCAGGTGAACCGCCAACAGATATCGCAGGTGTCCCGCGTCTACCCACAGATGGATCTCGACGACGCGTATGCCATTCAACAGGCCTGGATGCGGCACAAGATCGCCGCCGGCCGCGAGGTACGCGGGCACAAGATCGGTCTGACCTCGCGGGCCATGCAACGCTCGTCGAACATCGACGAGCCCGACTACGGTGTGCTCCTCGACGACATGTTCTTCCACGACGGCGCCGAGCTGCCGGCCGACCGCTTCATCGTCCCCCGCGTCGAGGTGGAACTCGCCTTCATCCTCGATCGCGCGCTCTCCGGGCCGCGTTGCTCCGTCGTCGACGTGCTGGACGCCACCCGCTATGTCATGCCGGCACTCGAGATCATCGACGCCCGCATCGAACAAGTCGATCCCGAAACCGGCCGCACCCGGACGGTGTTCGACACCATTTCCGACAATGCCGCCAATGCGGCCGTCGTACTCGGTGGAAAGCCGGTGCGCCCCAACGCTATCGATCTGCGCTGGGTCAGTGCCCTGTGCTATCGCAACGCGGTGATCGAGGAGAGCGGCGTCGCCGCGGCCGTCCTGAACCACCCGGCGGTCGGGGTTGCCTGGCTGGCCAACCGGCTGGGGGCACGTGGTGTGACCCTGCAACCCGGCGATGTCATCCTCTCCGGTTCGTTCACTCGTCCCGTGCAAGCCCGCCCCGGCGACACCTTCCACGTCGACTACGGACCGCTCGGATCGATCTCCTGCCGATTCGGTCGGCTCGACGAAAGTGCAGGCCATGCAAGCTGATTGGTTCACCGGTGACGCCGACGGGGGACCGGCCATCGGTTTGTGGCTGGGGCTTGCCAACGCCTACAGCGCCGAGCTGTGCGCAACCCTCGGTTTCGACTGGCTGCTCATCGACGCCGAGCACGCGCCCAACACCGTGCGGACCGTCCTGCACCAGTTGCAGGCCATCTCCGGTAGCGCGAGCACCGCCGTGGTGCGACCGTCGACCACCGATACCGACACCATCAAGCGCTACCTCGACATCGGTGCGCAGCACCTGCTGCTGCCGATGATCGAGAGCGCCCACCAGGCGCGCGACGCCGTCGCCGCCTCGCGATACCCACCGCACGGCACCCGTGGCGTGGGAAGCGCTCTGGCCCGCGCATCGCAGTGGGGCACGCGGGCCGACTACCTCGAGACAGCGAATGCGGGCATTCGCCTGATCGCGCAGATCGAGACTCCCGAGGCAGTCGCTGCTGTCGACGCCATCGCCGGGACCGACGGGATCGACGCCGTCTTCGTCGGCCTGTCAGATCTCGCGGCCACCATGGGTCATCTCGGTCAGCCCGCGCATCCTGAGGTTCAGGATGCGTTCGCCCACGTGGTCGCCCGCGCCCGTCGCGCCGGCAAACCCGTTGGGACCCTTGCTGCCGGCCCGGCGCTTGCCCGGTCCGCCGAGGAGTACGGGTGCAGCTTCATCGCGGTCGGTACTGATATCGGACTGCTTGCCGGCGGCGGTCGGCAGCTGCTGGCCCAAGCTCGCGGCGCCGTCGACGGGCCGCTCCCGACGAGCGGGTACTGAGATCAGCGCGCCGGGTTCGAGTACACCCGCGTGGGTGAGATCAGCACCGCCACCCGACCTTCTTCGCGCATGACGCGGTCATAGGTGTCCCAGTCGTCGTGCGTGCCGCCGGCAGCGGTGAAGACGTTGCGCAACAACACCCGCAGTGTCTCGGCGTCAGTGTCGTCGGGGCCGATGACCTCGGCCGTGCCCTCGGTCGTCAGCCACTGCCACCCCGCGTGCGCGACGACCGAGGTGCGCGGGTCGGCTCGCAGATTGCGCAACTTGCGGGTGGACCCGATCGCGACCAGCGCGACGACCGGCTCCCCGGTTTCCGGATGCGGCATCACACCGGCATTGACCACCGAGGACTGGATGCTGCCGTCACCACGCAGGGTGTTCAGCACGACCAGCCCGTGATCGCGGGCGGACAACTCGGCGAATGCGGAAAGGTCGGTCATGTTTTCTCACTCCGCCACGTCAAATGCGGCAATGACTTTCGTCGGTTTCACCCGGACCACGAGTTCGCCGGGAACACCGTTGCGGCGACCGTATTCCTCGGCGCGGTCGGCGCCCATGTAGCGGCCGCCGGTGCGCGTGGCGATGTCGAGAAGCTCGGTGGGATCCTCGCTCAGTTCGGCGACTCCCTGAACTTGGACAAACCCATAGGGCGGGGTGGTGTCGTCGACGCACAACACCACCCGGGGATCACGGGCCAGGGCCCGTCCTTTGGCGGTGTCCTTGCCGGTGTTGAACACCAGCGCGCCGTCATCCACCACGAACCACACGGGCGCGGCCAGCGGCCGGCCGTCGGCAGCTGTCCAGCCGAGCACGGCGGTACGCGTGCCTTCGGAGAGAAATGCGATCACGTCGTCTGAAAGTTCGCCCATGTGGCCACGCTACGCCCGCATGCGTGGACGTTGCCCACCATTGAACCTGCGGCCAGGCAGACCTGTACTCGGGTTTTGTGTGCGTAGCCGCACGATCGATGTGCGGCCCTCGTTGACTGTGCAACCACGCACTTGTCTACTCGCACTTTGTGTGCGTAGGCGCAATGTCAACGCGCGCAAGGTGATTGCTTGTCAAGTGCCCAGCAGATGACGGTCACTGACCGCGACGCCTCAGGTGCGCCGCCGCGCGAACAGGTAGTAGCGCGCCGGGTTCTTGCCGTTGTGGTCCAGCCCCGGTTCGTCACCGCTGGCGAGCAGCGTCCACCCGAGCGCGAAGCGCCGCTCCACCTCGGCCGGATCGATTCCGGGCACGCCGAACGAGGCACCCGGGACGAACGCGACGATCAGCAGACGCGCGTCCGGCGCCGCGACCGCCGTCACCTCGCCCACGTAGGCGTCGCGGTCGTCGGCACTCATGCCGTGCAGGCAGCCGTTGTCGACGATGAGCGCGAAGTCCGCGCCGATGCCCTGCCCGGTGAGCCGGGTGGCGTCGGCCTGGTCGAATCGCACCGAGCCCGGCGCCGCGGCGTCGCGCTTGGCGGCTTTGGCGCGCGCCTTCTCGACTGCCTTCGCGACGTAGTCGATGCCGGTGACGTCCCAGCCGAGCCCGGCCAGGTACAACGCGTTGTCGCCGGTGCCGCAACCGATGTCGAGCGCGGTCCCCGGTGTCAGGGCACCGTCGCCCTCGACCAATTCACGCAGGCTGGTGGCTAGCGGATGCCCGTCCCACGGGGTGAAGCCGAGCCGGTAGAAGGCCCGGAACAAGCGTTGTCGGGACGACATGGCATCACAGCGCCCCGAGGTCGGCCGACAGCCAGTGCTTCGGGTCGACGGTGACGGTCACGCTGGGGCCGTGCTCGCGCCGGGCCATCTCGAGGTACGCCGGGGCCTTCTCTTTGCCGAGGTACCGCTCGGCCATCTCGACCAGCTGCTCGTCGGTGCCCGTCTCGATGCTGAGCACCGGACCGTCGACGGCGACGTAGCGGACCGACGGCTCCAGCCGCTCGGCCATCAGCGACAGGTGTCCGGCCGCCTCGATCAGCTTGTGTTTACGGGAGCCGAGACCGGTCAGCAGCCACAGTTTGCCGCCGGGGGTGTACTGGTACCAGATCGGCAGCGTCAGGGGACCGCGGTCCGGCCCGGCGTTGACGGACAGTGCCCCGATGTGTGGTTCGGCCAGAAATTGTTCGCGTTCATCCTTGGAAAGGGCCATGAATCCAACGTAGCGAAAAAGGGTGACACCGCAGCGGCTTCGGCCACACGCGCAGACGTCAGTCGGGCAGCGGCATGGTGTCGTAGAGCCGGACGCCCTTCGCGTTGAGCCGCGCCAGTCGCCCGGTCAGGCCACGTGGCAACACCGATATGGCCCGCCCGACGCCGAGAAGTGTTCTTGCGCCCCAAGCAGACTCGGGCACGATGGTCTTGGCGTTGAACCGTGCCATGGCGCGGCTGCCGTCCACCGGTGCGGCCATGGTCCGTTCGTAGGCGGCGAACGCGGCAGTGTGATCGCCGCGGTGCGCCGTCAAGGCATGCGCCAGCACGTAGGCGCCGTATACCGCCAGGCTGGTGCTGCCGCCGACGCCGGGGCCAGGGCAGTACCCGGCGTCACCGACCAGCGTCACCCGGCCCCGGGACCAGGTGCTCATCTCCAGTTGGGTGATGGCGTCGAAATAGAACGACGGGGTGTCGTCGAGTTCCCCGAGCCAGTGGTCGATCTCGGGACCGACGCCCTCGAACGCCGCGCGTAGGTGGCGCTTTTGCGCGTCGATGTCGCGGTAGTGGTAGTCGAGGGGCTCATCGGTGCGGAACATGAACACCGCGCGGGCATCGTCGAGGTGGTCGGCGCTGTACACCATGGCGATCTTCCGCGGTGCCAGGTATCCGCTCATCTCACCTTTGGGCGCAAGCATTTTCGGCACCGACACCACCGCCAGGTAGCCACCGAGGAAATGTTCCCGGGCCTGGTCGCCGAAGGTCAGTTGCCGGACCCCCGAGTGCAGGCCGTCGGCGCCGATCACCAGGTCGTAGCGCTCTGGGGCGCCGGTCTCGAACGTCACCTCACCGGCGTCGGTGATCGACGTGAGTTGGTCCCCGAAGCGGAACTCGGCGTCGTCGCGTACGGCGTCGTAGTACGCCTGGCTGAGGTCGTCACGCATGATCTCGACGTGCCGGTCGGACATGGCCCCGATGAGCTTGACGTAGTCGATGTGGGTCCATCGGGTGCGGGGCGGACGGTTGAGGGTGAGGGCGGTCGTTCCGGTGGCCCGGGCCTCGATGCGGTCCAACACGCCCATGCGTTCGGAGATCTCCATGGCCGGACGGAACAGGTCGACGGCATGGCCGCCGGTCTTGCGCAGGGCGGGTGCGCGTTCGACCACCGTCACGTCGAATTCATTGCGGGACAGCCAGTAGGCCAGGACCGGGCCGGCGATGCTGGCGCCGGAGATGAGCACCTTCATGGATTCCTCCGCATTTACTTAACGGTCGGTAAGTGGATGTGTGGTCAGCTTACCGTCCGTTAAGTAAGTTAGGGTGGCTACGTGGCGAGAACCCCGTCCGAGACTCGATCGCGCATCCAGAATGTGGCGCGCGAGCTATTCAGCCAGAAGGGCGTGCAGCGGACGAGCCTGCAGGACATCGCCGATGAGCTCGGCATCAGTAAACCCGCGCTCTACTACCACTTCAGCTCGCGTGAAGACCTCGTGCGCAGCATCCTGCAGCCGTTGATCGACGAAGGCGAGGAATTCGTCGCTGCCCAGGAACGGTTGCGCGGCGCAGCGCGGGCCACTCCGCGCGAGCTGCTGCAGGGCTACTTCGACTTCCACTACCGGCACCGCGCCGACCTGCTGCTGATCGTCACCGAGCTGACCACGCTGGCAGACCTGGGGCTGATCGACAGGATGCTGGCCTGGCGCGAGCGGCTCGGCAAGCTGGTCTTCGGGCGCGGGCCCACCCTCGAACAGTCCACCCGGGCCGTCATCGCGTTCGGTGGTCTCCAGGACTGCTGCCTGCAGTTCCCGGACGTGCCGGTCGACCAACTCAGACGCGCGACGGTCGACGGTGCGATGGCCGCGCTCGGGCTGCCGGAGTGACGGGCCGTTCGCGTCCCGAACCAGCCGCATCCGGTGCCGCACCCGTCCGCGTCGGTACGATTGCCGCATATCGGTCTGAGCGCTAGACGCCGAACGCAACGGAGAGTGCCTGTTGGAGATCCCCTTTATCGGGCCACTGACGCTGTCCGGGTTCTCGAGCGGTTGGTTCTTCCTGTATCTGATTGCCGTCGTCGGTGCCGTCGCGATCTATCTGCTGCTGCGCAAGGCCCGTCGCAAGCGCGTCCTGCGGTTCGCCAACACCGAGCTCCTGGAGCAGGTTGTCGCAGCTCGTCCGAAGACGCGGTCGCGGTGGCGTCACCTGCCTGCGGTGCTGCTGGTGGTCTCGCTGGTCTTTCTCACCACCGCAATGGCCGGACCGACCCACGACATCCGGATTCCGCGTAACCGCGCCGTCGTCATGCTCGTCATCGACGTCTCCGAATCGATGATCGCCACCGACGTCAAGCCCAGCCGCATCGAGGCGGCGAAGAGCGCCGGCAAGACGTTCGTCAAGGGCCTGACCAACGGGATCAGCGTCGGCCTGGTCCAATTCTCTTCCAGCGCAACGATGCTGGTGGCGCCGACGAGCGACCACGACGTCGTCGCGCGGACCATCGACACCCTGGAGCCGTCCCCGCGCACCGCGACGGGCGAAGGCATCTTCACGGCGCTGCAGGCCATCGCCACCCTCGACGCCGTCATGGGCGGCGGTGACGGTCCGCCGCCCGCGCACATCGTGCTGATGTCGGACGGTAAGGAAACCGTGCCTGCGGATCCGAACGACCCGCGCGGCGCACTGACGGCGGCGCGCGCGGCCAAGGACCAGGACGTCGTGATCTCGACCATCTCGTTCGGTACGCCGTCGGGTGTCATCACCTACGAGGGGCAGGAAGTGCCGGTCCCGACCGATGACCTGTCGCTGCAGAAGATCGCGAAGGTGACCGGCGGTGAGTCGTTCCGCGCCGAGACCCTCGACCAGCTGACCCGCGTGTACGCCAACCTGCAGGAGCAGATCGGCTACCAGACCATCCGCGGCGACGCCAGCGGCAGCTGGACCCGCGTCGGATTCTTCGTGCTGGTCCTGGCCCTGTTCGCGGGCCTGAAGATCAACAACCGCCTGCCGGGCTGACGCATGTCCCGGCGGCACCTCGCGGTGCTACTCGCAGCGGTGGTCGTGGGCGGCTGTGCCAACTCCGAGCCGGGACAGGCCGAGAAACCGGCCGGTGGGCCGCCGTCGTCCGTCGTTGACGCGAGCCTGCTCGGCAGCGGGAACTTCCCGGTGACTCCGACGCCGCCCTTGGGCACGGCGGGTGTCATGTCGACCGGGGCCTTGATCGATGCGCGCCGGTTGGCCGACGACGTCGTGGGGCCCTGGGAGATCGATCCGCAGATGGTGGTGCCCGGCCAATCCCGGGCCGTCGTGATCCCCGGCGCGCCGGCCCTCGGCACGATCCTGCCCGCCGCGGTGGCGAGCACCGCCGGCGCCCACAACATGCTCTACGGCTTCGCGTCCGACCGGCAGGACCCCGACCGGTGGCGGTTGATGAACGCCGTCCTACGGTTCCCCGACGCAGCCGCGGCAGGCGCGGCCGCCGCGGATCTGGCAGGCGCGGTCGCCGGGCTGACGCCGACCTTGGATCACCCGGTGCCGATCAGTGGGCACCCGGACGCGCGAGCCGTCACGCTCGGCTCGAACCTTGACGCCGGGCCGGATCAGCCGGTCACGCTCTACGCGTTCACGCCGCACGGTCCGTATGTGCTGACACAGTTGGTCTACGCGCCGGACCAGGACGCCGCGGCAACGGCCGTCGCCGCCGCGCTGACCGCGCAGATGCCGCGCATCGACCAATTCGTGCCGACCGATCCGGCGAAGTTCGCGGCGCTGGCGGTGGATCCGTCGGGCATGTTGTCGCACACCATGCCGCCCCCGACTTTTCCCGATCCGCCGTCTTCCCGGCTGCCCGACGCCAAGGTCGGCGGTTACCTGCCGCGGGCCGCGCTCCATTTTCAGGACGATCCGGCCGGGGCCGCACCGCTGTTGGAGGCCGCAGGGCTGCGGGAGATGACGTATGACCAGACGATCCTCTATCGCGTGAAAGACGCGGCGGCCGCCAAGAAGTTGGTTGACGACCTGGCCGATCTCACCGGGCGCACCGAGGTGTCGACGCGGCCGGCCAATGCCGTCGACTTCCTGCCGGGCAGCCGCTGCGTCCAATCCGAGATGGATCCGACGATGACCAACGGTTCGATGTTCTATTGCTTTGCGGCGCTGAACGACACCGTCATCGCAGTGCACAACGCCGATGCCACCGGTGCACGCCAGGAGACGGCGGCGCAGTACAAGATGCTGTTGACGCCTTAGCGTCCCGGCATGGTCTTGCCGATGGCGTTGCCCGCCGCGGCGTCGGTGCTCTGGTACTTGGTGGCCGCGGTGCGCAGTGAGTCGGCGAAGCCCGTGATGGCCTTGCCCAGGTTCTGGCAGTCGGTGTTCAGCACCGGGGCGACGCGCTGGCAGGCGGCGCCGGAGGCGAGCCCCGACATGCCGGCCGCGGCCGAGTTCAGGGGTTCTCCCGGCTTGGCTTCGCCGACGGCCGAGCCGCACGAGGTCATGGTGCTCGCCGCGGCAGTCAGCACCTGCGGATCGACGTGCAATTCGGGGGCCATGGACTTCAGCCTAAGCCCGTACCGCGACGGTTCCCGACGCTGTTTCGTGGAGCGGCGTGCTCGGGCCTGGCCGTGCGATCGCCGTTCGGCCTAAAGTCGGGGCCATGCGCTTCGGATTGTTCATCCCGCAAGGTTGGCGTCTCGATCTGGTGGGGATCGCCCCGCAGGACCACTGGCAGGTGATGCGCGATCTGGCCGCGCACGCCGACGGCGGACCCTGGGATTCGCTGTGGGTCTACGACCATTTCCACACCGTGCCGATGCCGACCGCGGAGGCCACGCACGAGGCGTGGACGCTGATGGCGGCCTACGCGGCGACGACCTCGCGGATCAAGCTCGGTCAGATGTGTACCGCGATCAGCTACCGCAACCCCGCGTATCTGGCGAAGGTCGCGGCGACCACCGACATCATCTCCGGTGGCCGGGTCCAGATGGGCATCGGTGGCGGCTGGTACGAACACGAATGGCGCGCTTACGGTTACGGCTTCCCGTCGGCCGGTGTGCGGCTGGCCCGGCTCGACGAAGGCGTACAGATCATGCGCACCGCCTGGCGCGACGGGGTGGTGAGCTTCGACGGCAGGCACTACCAGGTCGACGGCGCCATCGTGCAACCGAGGCCGTTGCAGGACAACGGCATTCCGCTGTGGATCGCGGGCGGCGGCGAGAAGGTGACGCTGAAGATCGCCGCGAAGTACGCGCAGTACACCAACTTCACCTCTGAGCCCGACGGCTTCGCGCACAAATCCGAAGTGCTGCAACAGCACTGCCGTGAGGTCGGCACCGACTACGACGGCATCGTCCGCTCGGCCAACTTCAACGTGGTGATCGGTGAGTCCGAGGACGACGTCGCGGCCCGCATCGCGCGCATCCGGGATCGCCAGGTCACCGTCGCGCACGAAGCCGCCGTCGACGCGATGGTGAAAAACCTGACATCGCCCGATTCTGCTTGCGGCACAACCGAACAGGTCATCGCGAAGCTGCAGAAGATCAAGGATCTCGGCTGCGCGTACGCGATCCTGTACTTCCCTGAGGCCGCATACGACAGGTCGAGCATCGAGGCTTTCGAGCGCGAGGTCATTCCCGCGCTCAGTGACTAGCCACCGTGGACGGATTTCTGGTCGACGCACCGCCGCTGCGGCCGCCGGTGTGGGTGCAGCAGTTCTGGGGTGACCTCACGTTCCTGCACTGGCCCGTCGACCCGGCGAGCGTCGCGCACCTGTATCCGCCCGGCACCGCGCCGGACATCTTCTCCGACGGGCTGACGTACGTCGGCCTGGTGCCGTTCGTCATGCACCGCTCGGCGGTGGCCGGCGGTGTGCCGTTGCCGTACTTCGGCACCTTCGCCGAAACCAACGTGCGGCTGTACTCGGTCGACGCCGCCGGCCGGCACGGCGTGCTGTTCCGGTCGCTGGAGACGACGCGGCTGGCGGTCGTGGGGGCGACGCGGCTCGGCATGGGTGTGCCCTACACCTGGGCCAAACTGCGCGTCACCCGCACCGGTGACCGGATCACCTACTCGGGCACGCGCCGGTGGCCCGAGCGGGGCCTGCGCACCCTGGCCGACGTCGCGATCGGTGCGCCCGTCGAACCCTCGCCCTTGGAGGTGTGGCTGACGGCTCGGTGGGGCGCGCACACCCGCAAGGCCGGCCGGACGTGGTGGGTGCCCAACGAACATCCCACCTGGCCGCTGCAACAGGCCGAGGTGGTCGAGCTGACCGACGATCTGGTGCCGGCCAGCGGGGTGGTGCCGGTGGGTCCGCCGTTGCGCGCGCTGTTCTCGCCGGGCGTGCTGGCCCGTTTCGGGCGGCCGACCGCGCTTCGTTGAGCCTTTACTCGAAGGTGTCCGATTCCGGTCCGGAAGATGAACGGCTGGTAGCGCAAAGGTGCAGTCTCGCTGATCATTGCGCCATGTTGCCGACGATGCGTGATTCCGGACTCCGAGCCGGTGCGGTGCCGATCCCTTCCAACGCCGTGTCCAGTCGGCGCACGGTGCGCCCCGGCGTCGTGAGTGGCCGGCCGCGGGTCAGTGCCGGTCCCGCTCCCGCGCACCGGGCCGACCTGGCGCAATCGCGCCTGTTCGCGGCCCTGCTGCTGGACGAGATCGCCGATCTGGAGGACCAGATGACGTTGGCGGAGCGGCGATCCCGGCGCGCCCAAGCCGCCACGGGGTCGGCGGCCGAACTCCCGTCGGAGACGCTGCTGGCGCTGCGCCGCAGGGTCCTGGAGGTGCAGCGGATGCTCGACGCACTGCGTCGTCGCTTCCCGGGCGAGGGGGATTCGCTGCGCGTGATTTAAACCGCCAAAGGGTCGCCACGGGCATTGCTGAGGCGGATAGTCAGATCATGGAGAAGATCTCTTTGACCGCGCTCGCCCGTCAGCATCTGGACGCCGCGAAGAACGGGAATGGCGGGCGCAGCGCGCACACGGTCTTCGGCGGCCACGAGCACGCGTTGCGGCAGACGCTGATCGCTCTCGCCGACGGCAATGAGTTGGGCGAACACGAGAGCCCCGGCGAGGCCACGCTTCAGGTGCTGCAGGGGCGGGTGCGCCTCGTCGCCGAACAGGCCAGCTGGGACGGCATGGCCGGCGACCACATCATCATCCCGCCCACTCGGCACAGCCTGAAGGCGCTCGCCGACTCGGTGGTGCTGCTGACCGTGGTCAAACAGCCGGCGCGTTAGCCGGAATGAAGGTCATCGCGCGCTCGGCGAGCGCGGTGATCGTCAGGCTCGGATTGGCTCCGACGTTGGCCGGGACTGCCGCGCCATCGGTGACCAGCAGGTTCTCGTAGCCGAAGACGTGGCTCCGGCTGTCGACGACACCGGTCTCAGGAGAGGCGCCGATCACCGCGCCGCCGAGGATGTGCGCCGTCGACGGGATCGCGAAAATGCCTTCTGTCACACCGGAATAGGCGACGCCGCCCATGCGGCGCGCGAACCATTTCGCCGCGTCGTAGGCGGCGGGCACGAAGTCCGGGTTGGGGTTGTCGGGATCCTGCTCGGTGGTCAGGGCGACGTTGCCGTTCGGGAGCCGCATCTTGACCTTCAGGCGCATCGCATTGTCGATGGACTGCATGACCAGCAGGATGATCACGCGGCGCGAAGTGTCCTTGATCTTCCAGGCCGCCAGCGCTGCCTTCGGGTTCTTCGCGGCGGCGGCCAGGAAGTGAAGCGGCCGGGTGCCGCGCTTGCCCGCCTCGATCATCAGGTTGAACAGCAGCGACTGGCTGTCGCCGCCCTTGCCGTATGTGACGACCTCGATGTGGGTGGCGGGGTCGGTGTAGATGCTCGACGTGATCGCGATCGAGTGGGTGAAGTCGTCGGGGTAGTCCTTGGGTGCCATCACCGCCATGATCGATTCGCTGTTGGTGCGCACCACGTACCCGAGGCGGTCGGAGATGTTCGGTAGCGAACCGCCGAGCTTGCAGCGCTGCAGGAGGCGGTTGGTGCCCAGCGCCCCGGCTGCGACGACGACCCCGCGGGCGCGCAGTTTCTCGGCCGACCGCTTGCCGAGCGCGCCGCTCTTCTGGTGTGTCACTTCGTATCCCGTGGCACCACGGGCGTCGAGCGGCTTGATGTCGGTCACCGACCGTTCGCTGAAAATCTTCACGCCGAGCTTCTCGGCGAACCACAGGTAGTTCTTGCGCAGGGTGTTTTTGGCGCCGTGGCGGCAGCCGACCATGCACGACCCGCACTTGATGCAGCCCGTTCGGTCGGGTCCGTCGCCGTCGAAGTACGGGTCGGCCACCGTCTTGCCGGGCTGGCCGAGGAACACCCCCACCCGCGTACGGCGGTAGGTGTCGCCGACGCCGATCGACTCGCTGTACTCCTTCAACAGCAGGTCCGCGGGGCCGTCGTCGTCGTACTCGGTGACGCCGAGCATCCGTTCGGCTTCGTCGTAGTGCGGCGCTAGTTCGGTCTCCCAGTCGGCCAGCCCCTTCCACTGCGGGCTCTCGTAGAAATTCGGGAACGCCCGGTACAGCGTGTTCGCATAGCCCAGGCTGCCACCGCCGACACCGCAGCCGGAGCCGATGAAGATGTCCTTGAACAGCGTCAGCCGGAGGATGCCGCGCATCCCGACCTGCGGTGCCCAGTAGTAGTTCTTGGCATCCTTGGTCTCATCCGCGAAGTCGGCGTCCTCGAATCGGCGGCCGCATTCGAGAACCGCTACGCGATAACCCTTTTCGGCCAGCCGCAGCGCCGAGACGCTGCCGCCGAAGCCGGAGCCGATGACCAGCCAGTCATAGTCGTACGTCATCAGTGACCTCCGCAGGTGGGCGAACTGCGAAGAGCGTATGTCCCGGCGGTCACGGCCGCATCCGATTGCTGGGACTGGCTAAATAGCCGGCCCCAACAGGTCGTCGGCGTCCTTGATGACGTAGCCGTAGCCTTGCTCGGCCAGGAAGCGCTGCCGGTGCGCGGCGTACTCGGCGTCGAGGCTGTCGCGCGAGACCACCGAGTAGAACACCGCGCCGCCACCGTCGGCCTTCGGGCGCAGCAGCCGGCCCAGGCGCTGGGCCTCTTCCTGACGCGATCCGAATGTGCCCGAAACCTGAACGGCAACAGAGGCTTCCGGCAGGTCGATGGAGAAGTTGGCGACCTTCGACACCACCAGGGTGCGGATCTCGCCCGACCGGAACTGGTCGAACAGTGCCTCGCGTTCGGCGTTCTTGGTCGAGCCCTGGATCACCGGGGCGTCCAACTCCTGGCCGAGCTCTTCCAGCTGGTCCAGGTAGGCGCCGATCACCAGCGTCGGCTCGTCGGGATGCCGGGCCAGGATCGACTTCACCACCGCGATCTTGGTGTGCGCCGTCGAGCACAGCTTGTAGCGCTCCTCGGGCTCGGCCGTCGCGTACGTCATGCGCTCGTTCTCGGTCATGGTGACCCGGACCTCGACGCACTCGGCCGGCGCGATCCAGCCCTGTGCCTCGATGTCCTTCCACGGGGCGTCGTACCGCTTTGGCCCGATGAGTGAGAACACGTCGCCCTCGCGACCGTCTTCGCGAATCAGTGTGGCGGTCAAGCCGAGTCGGCGGCGGGACTGCAGATCGGCCGTCATCCGGAACACCGGGGCGGGCAGCAGGTGCACCTCGTCGTAGATGATCAGCCCCCAGTCGCGGCTGTCGAACAGCTCCAGGTGCTTGTACTCACCCTTGGTGCGCCGGGTGATCACCTGATACGTCGCGATGGTGACGGGCCGAATCTCCTTGCGCTCGCCGGAGTATTCGCCGATCTCCTCTTCGGTCAACGAGGTGCGCGCGATCAGCTCGCGCTTCCACTGGCGTCCGGCGACGGTGTTGGTCACCAGGATCAGCGTCGTCGCACCCGCCTTGGCCATGGCCGCAGCGCCGACCATCGTCTTGCCCGCGCCACAGGGGAGCACCACGACGCCCGACCCACCGGCCCAGAACGAATCCGCGGCCAGCTCCTGGTAGTCGCGCAGCTTCCAGGTGTCCTGCTCCAGCGTGATCGGGTGCGCCTCGCCGTTGACGTAACCCGCCAAATCCTCTGCGGGCCAACCGATCTTGAGCAGCATCTGCTTGACGCGGCCGCGCTCGGACGGGTGGACGATGACGGTGTCGTCGTCGATCTGGGCGCCCAGCATCGGGGTGATCTTCTTGTTGCGCAGCACCTCGGCCAGCACGGCCCGGTCCAGGCTCACGAGCGTCAACCCGTGCGCCGGGTGCTTCACCAGCTGCAGCCGCCCGTAGCGGCCCATCGTGTCGACGATGTCGACCAGCAGCGGCTGCGGCACCGCGTACCGCGAGTGCGACACCAGCGCGTCGACCACCTGCTCGGCGTCGTGGCCCGCGGCGCGCGCGTTCCACAGCGCCAGCGGCGTGATGCGGTAGGTGTGCACGTGCTCGGGCGCGCGCTCCAGTTCGGCGAACGGCGCGATCGCCGCGCGTGCCGCCCCGGCCTGCTCGTGGTCGACCTCGAGCAGCACGGTCTTGTCCGACTGGACGATCAGGGGTCCGTCAGTCATGCGCCATCCACTCCATCAATTGCTCGCAGGCCATCCGATCCATTATCCAGACGCGCGCGAGTGGTCCATTTCCACCGCTCGCGAGGGAAACGCGAACCCGAAACTCCCTATTCCGGCGCGACCACCGAGGTCACCCGGTGGATCGCGAATTCGCGGACCCGGCCGGCGGCCGGGTCGTAGGCAGTCAGCTGGCCGCCGCGCACGTTCACCGGCGCCACCACGCGCTGCGTGGCCACCCCGGCGGCGTCGACGTACCCGATCACCACCGACGACTGGGTCACCGCGGCGTCGGTCAGCAGCGAGATCGCGGCCGCCGGGTCCAGTCGCTCCCCGTTGCCGCCGCGGCCGGTCTGGCGCAGGACGGCGACGATGGCGCCGAGAGTCTTCTCGTTCGGTGCCTGCGGGTGCCGGAAGGTGCGCCGGTGGATCGGCGTGGACACCCGCGCGCCGAGCGGGCGCAGGTCGACGATGGTGCCCGACCAGTCCTCGGCGGCCGGCGCGAAGCCGGCGGTGCGCAGTCCGGCCAGCACGTCGGCGATCGGCGCTGGTGACACCGCGACGGTGGGGGCCAGGGCCCGCAGGCTCAACTGCTCGAGCGTGGGGGAGGCCAGCGCCTGTGCCAGCAGCGCCGGGTCCTCACACCGGATGAACGACGACGCCATGCCGACCCGCAGCTGTCCGTGCCGGCGGGCGACGTCGTCGATCAGATAGGTGAGGCCCTGCGGCACCGGCGTCTTGGAGTGCCGGGCGAACAGGGTGTGGATCTCGCTGGCGGTCCTGCCGGTATCGAGGGCACGCCGGATGGACTGCTCGCTGATGCGGTAAACCGTTGCGGCCCCGGCGGATTCGATGTCGGCGACGGTCGCCAGCTGGTCGGCGAGGTCGCGTTCGAGCGGCCCGGGGACGACGACTGTCAGATCGGCCTGCAGCAGGAAATGGTCGATCGGGTCGGGCAGTGCCGCCGCCATCGCGGCAACGACGTCCTCTTCGGGTGCGCCGGCCAGCAGCATCCGGATCGGCCCGGCGAGCGCGCCGCGGCCGACCATGCCCAAAGCGTGTGCCTCGGTGAGCAATTCGTCGGTCGGCTCGGGTTGCAGACGGGCGGTCCAGCGCGGCCGGCGCCACAGCATCGCTGCCGAGGCGGTGGCGGTGTCCATGGTGCCGCCCGGCGGCAGTTCGGCGAGCACCGTCAGCAGCAGCCGGCGGTCCAGCGGCGCGGCCGACGAATACAGCGCATTGGTCAGGGCGGCATACGGCTTGCCGTCGGGCCCGCGCTTACCCACCAGCCCGGGACGGCAAGGCAGGTCCAGCCAGGTGGTGGCCAGCAGGTGCCAGCGCGTGGCGGCACTCGATTCGATGAATCGGTCCGCGGCGACGGTCGGCGCCCAGTAGGGGCCGTCGTCGTAGTCGTCCGAGTCGGGGATGCCCGATGCGATCAGCGTCGCCGACGCGCACAGTTCCAGGATCAGCGAGAGCCGGCCTTCGTCGATCCCGGTGACCTTGGTCAGCCGCTTGGCGTCGCGCACCCCGAGGCCGCCGCTGCGCAGCTCGGGAACCGGTGTCGCCGAGAGGGTTTCGAGAACCAGTTCGACTTCACGCAGCAGGTCGATGGCCGAGCCGGCCGCGGCCGCGTCGACATCCTTCTCGGCCAAGACCGGAGTCGAGGGTGTCGGCGGCGTCAGCGTCGTCGGCCCCGGCGCCTGTCCCCGCAGGACCTGGCCGACGAGCCGTGGCAGGATCACCGTCTCGTCGTCGATCGGGCGCAGCAGTCCGGCCGCGATCAGCTGCGGCACCGGACGGTCGGGTGCGGTCCCCGGCGCCGCATCCTTGGTCCGGCCGATCGGCGACCCGTCGGCCAGCCGCTCGAGCAGGTCCCGCTGCGGCGTATCGATGGCGGCCAGCTTCGCGGCGATGCCGTCGGCGTCTGGGTCCTCGACGGTGACCTGCCCCGGATACCAGGGCAGCACCGACGCCGCCTCCGAGACCACCCGCACCGTGTCGGCGCCCCACACCAGCCCGCGGGTGCGCAGCTCGTCGAGCGCCGAGGTGACGACCTTCTTGTTGGCGCGCCCAGCCAGCAACTGGAACAGCGCGCCGGTCGGCACGGCGATGGTGGTGGCCTGCAGCGTCAGCAGCGCGTCCAGCACGGCGAGCTGCAGAAAATCGAGATCGTCGGTCGCGGCCTTGACCGATTGCCGGGACTGGGCGCGGGCCGCCAGCGCGGACAGGGTCGCCGGCGGCGGTTGCGTGAGGTCGGGCCGGACGCTGAGCAGCTGCACCAGCTGCGCGTCCGACATGTCGGCCAGCCAGGAGCCCAGCGGCACACCCGGGGAATCGTCGATCATTGCTGACCAGCGTAAAGCAGCCTCCCGGCCTCGCCAGCGGGCGCGGGGCCTGCCACAATGTCTCCGTGGCTGAGAAGAAGAAGAACCAGTACGTCGACAATGGCTGGCCCGAGGTGTCCGGCGACGACCACGCCGTGAGCGAGCTGGCAACCGACCGTACCGGCGCGCTCTCGCCGTTCGGCGATCTGGAGTTCCCGCTGCCGGCCGAGAAGCTGCCGTACATGCACCCGGTCACCGTCGTCAACAAGTAGCCGTGGAGCTCTCGCACCTGGACGAATCGGGTGCGGCCCACATGGTGGACGTGTCCGCCAAGGACGCCACCCGGCGCACCGCCGTCGCGGCGGGCGTCCTGCGCACCCGCGCTGACGTCGTCGACCTCATCACCAGCGGTGGACTGCCCAAAGGTGACGCGCTCGCGACCGCCCGCGTCGCCGGCATCATGGCCGCCAAGCGCACCAGCGACCTGATCCCGCTGTGCCACCAGCTGGCACTGACCAAGGTCGAGGTGGCCTTCGAGACCGGTGCGGACGGCGACGCCATCGGCATCACCGCGACCGTGCGCACCACCGACCGCACCGGCGTCGAGATGGAAGCCCTCACGGCGGTCAGCGTCGCGGCGCTGACGCTGTACGACATGATCAAGGCCGTCGACCCGGCCGCGCGCATCGACGACATCCGGGTGCTGCGCAAGGAAGGCGGCAAGACCGGCCTCTGGGAGCGGGAACAGTCGTGAGCCGCACCGCCCGCGTCGTCATCGCCTCCACCCGCGCCGCTGCCGGCGTCTACGCGGACCGCACCGGCCCGCTCATCGTCGCCTGGTTCGCGGAACGCGGGTTCGACGTGCCCGCACCGGTCGTCGTCACCGACGGCGAGCCGGTCGGCGCCGAACTGCGCCGCGCCATCGCCGACGACGTGGACGTCGTCCTCACCTCGGGCGGTACGGGAATCTCCCCGACCGACGCCACGCCGCAGGCGACGCTCGAGGTGCTGGACTACCAGATCCCCGGGCTCGCCGACGCGATCCGTCGGTCCGGGCTGCCGCACGTCCCGACCTCGGTGCTGTCCCGCGGGGTGTGCGGCGTCGCCGGCCGGACGCTGATCGTCAACCTGCCGGGTTCGTCCGGAGGAGTGAAGGACGGGCTGGGGGTGCTGGCCGGGGTACTGGACCACGCGCTCGACCAGCTCGGCGGAAAGGACCATGCCGGATGAGCGTGCTGCGCGCCGACCTCAGTGAATCGCCGATCGACGTCGCGTCCCACGAGGCCCTGGTCGACCACAGCGCCGCGGGAGCCGTCGTGAGCTTCGCGGGTGTCGTGCGCAACCACGACGGCGGCCGCGGGGTGACGCGGCTGGAGTACTCGGCGCACCCGTCGGCCGCGGCGGTGCTGGCCGAGGTCGCCGCCGACGTCGCCGCCGCCTCCGAAGGCGTGCGCGCCATCGCGGTCAGCCACCGGATCGGGGTGCTCAACATCGGCGACGCCGCCCTTGTCGCGGCGGTATCGGCCGATCACCGCGCCGCGGCATTCCGTACCTGCGCGCTGCTGGTCGACACCGTCAAGGAGCGGCTGCCCGTCTGGAAGCACCAGTTCTTCACCGACGGCACCGACGAATGGGTCGGCTCGGCCTGAGCCCCGAGGCCTGCTCTTCGCTCGCCGAGGAAAGGCTGGCGCGCAAGTACCTGGCTTCAATCACCAGGCGCGCGCAGCTGCCGTGACTGAAGCCAGGTACGTGTTTCGGCCGTCGGCGGTCCCTGAGCGCAATGACCGCCGTCTGACCGCTCCCCGATTGCACTCACGTACTTTCGCCGGCGCCCTGCACTGACTGGCCACGAAAAAAATCGCCCCGGTCGAATGACCGGGGCGATTTCTCTATGTACGTATTACGGAGCCGGAGGGGCGTCGACGATCGGGGCCGGGCCGGGCGCCGGAGCGTTCGGCGGGGCCGAGATGCTGCCGCCCGGTGCGCCGGTCCGCGTCGAGGCGACGGCGAGCAGGGCGTCACGACCGGAGATGTCGTTGTTCTGGACCGCGTGCCACAGCTGCTTCAGGTAGCTCATGTTGGCGCTGTCACCCGTCTCGGGCGCATCCATGGTCGAACCCGGGGGCAGGTTGGTCGGGCTGGCGAGGTGCGGCGTGCCGTCCGGCGGGGTCTGCAGCGCGACCGGGGCGGCCGGGGCGGGAGCCGCGGCATCGGCAACCGGAGCGGGGGCCGGCGCCGGGGCGTCGACGACGGGGGCCGGGTCGGCCGGCAGGTCCTGCTTCGCGTGCAGGGCCCACGCGCCGTTCTCGGCGGGGGCCTCGCTGGTGTCCCAGTTGGCGGCCTGGATCACGGGCGCCGGGGCCTCGACCGGAGCTTCCGGGGCGGGCGCTTCGACGACGGGTGCCTCGGGAGCCGGGGCAGGAGCCTCAGGGGCCGGGGCGGGGGCCTCGGGGGCGGGCGCGGGAGCCTCGGGCGCGTCCAGGACGGGGGCCTCGGGGGCGGGGATCTCGTTGGAGACGTTGACGATCGCGGGGCCCTCGGGGGCCTCCGGCAGCGGCGCGTCGAGCGGAGCGGCGGCCTCTTGCACCGGAGCCGGATCGGCCGGGGCGTTGAGTTCGGGGTTGTCCAGCGTGGCGGCCGGGGCCGGCGCCGGGTTGTTCTTCACGACGTTGCGCGGGGTGGAACCGGACAGGCCGGTGCCGCAGACCGGCCAGGCGCCACGGCCCTGGCTCGCCAGGACGCGCTCGGCGACGGCGATCTGCTGGTCCTTGCTGGCCATGTTGGCGGCGGGCGCGTACTCGCCACCGCCGTGGGCGCTCCAGGTGCTGGGCGAGAACTGCAGCCCGCCCTGGTAGCCGTTGCCGGTGTTGATGGCCCAGTTCCCGCCGGATTCGCAGCGGGCTACCTTGTCCCATTCGCCGTCGGTCGCGGCGGCGGCCTGTGCGGCGAGGGCGATGCTGCCGCCACCAAGAACCGCGCCGGTGAAGGCGATCTTGGCGACAGAGACGCTGGACGTGGTCGGTTTGCGGTGGCGTCCACTCATGAAAAAAGCAGTCCTCTCGTCAACGCCTGCGAGGTCAGCTGTCGGGTTCGGGCTGGAGAGGTTGCCCGGCCTGCAGAGCAGGCTTCACCCCAAGGAGCCGAGGCTCCTGGTCCTGATTTCCTCGGTGGACCGGTTGGGTCCCCCGCCTCCATCCACGGGTTGTCGTCGGCCGCACCTGATGGATGGAGCTAGGCGTTTCAAGTGCGGGTGCCAAAGGGTCGCTCTGGCTTGAGAGACGACGGTATCGGGTCAGGTGGGTTCCGTCACCTCGACCGATTTCGGGCGTTTCGGGCCCGAGCAAATTATGAGAGGACTTTAAAGCCGCTGGCTGATTCGGCGTTTTCGCAGGTATCGATGCCGGTCAGGGGCGCCGCAGCCAGGTCGTTACCGTTTCGTTATGTGAGGCATTTCACAATTAGCCGCCGGCGAAGGGGGGTAGGACATCGAGCGTCCCGCCCGTGGCGAGCGCGGTGTCCAGATCGCGCACGGCGACGCCGTCGCGCAGAAATGAGCAGCGTGAGAGCACTTTTGCCACATCTGCCCCACGTGTACCAATGGAGTTCACCAGATCGCGGACGGTTACACCCTCATTGAGCTGCAACGTTTCGGTCTCGATTCCGGTTGCGGCCTTCGCGGCGGCGAAATAGCGCACCGTCACCACCAAATCCGCCACCGTCAGCCGCCGATCGCGCTCATCGGGCGGTCCGGCTGGACGAAACCCGGATCGTTTATTCCATGGCCCGCCGGCTTGGCCCACATCGCGGCCCGCCAGGCGGCCTCCACCGCATCGTCGTCCGCGCCGCCGCGCAGCAACGCCCGCAGATCCGTCTCCTGCTGTGAGAACAGACAGCTGCGCACCTGACCGTCGGCCGTGAGCCGGGTGCGGTCGCATGTGCCGCAGAATGCGGCCGAGACGGACGCGATGACGCCGACGGTGCCGAGCACCGCGCCGTTGTCGTGCACCTGCCACAGCTCGGCCGGGGCGGAACCCCGCGGCGCCGGGTCCGGGCGCAAGCTGAATTCGCGCCGCAGCGCCGCCAGAATCTGGTCGGCCTGCAGGACCGAACCCCGCTGCCAGTGATGCCCGGCGTCGAGCGGCATCTGCTCGATGATGCGCAGCTGGTATCCGTGCTCGAGGCAGAAGCGCAACAGCGCCGGGGCGTCGTCCAAGCCGGTTTCCGGATCGAGCACCGCGTTGACCTTGACCGGACTCAGCCCCGCCGCCTTCGCGGCGGCCAGGCCGTCGAGCACCTCGGGCAGTCGCCGACGTCGCGTGATGGCCGCGAAGCGGTCCGGGTCCAGGGTGTCGAGGGAGACGTTGACGCGATTCAGGCCGGCCTTCTTCAGCGCTGCGGCGCGTTTGGCGAGTCCGATGCCGTTGGTCGTCACGGCCATGGCCGGCCGCGGCTGCAACGCGGCTGTCGCCGCGACCACTTCCTCCAGATGTGGAACCAGCAGCGGCTCACCGCCGGTGAACCGCACGCCCGTGATGCCCAGGCGCGTCACGGCCACCCGGATCAGCCGGGTGAGCTCTTCGGGAGTGAGCAGGTCGGCGCCGGGCAACCAGTCCAGGCCCTCGGCCGGCATGCAATAGGTGCAACGCAGGTTGCAGCGGTCGGTGAGCGATACCCGCAGATCGGCGGCAACGCGGCCGTACGTGTCGATCAGCGGCCCGGATGCCGGGGCCGGGCCGACGGGCCGCGTGACGGTGGGCAGGCCGAGTGGCGTGAGGGTCATTGCTGCCAGGCTGGTGCGGGGTGCGTCTGATCGACCGGGACGATCTGCTTGCCCAAGGGCAGCAGCGACACCGGGATCAGCTTGAGGTTGGCCAGCGCTAGCGGGATACCTACGATGGTGATGGCCTGCGCGATGGCGGTGGCGATGTGGCCGAGCACCAGCCACCAGCCGCACAACACCAGCCAGATGACGTTGCCGACCAAGGCCCCGGGGCGCGGGCCGGGCTTGTCGACGACGGTCTGGCCGAACGGCCACAGCGCGTAGACGCCGATGCGGGCCGCCGCGACACCGAACGGGATGGTGACGATGAGAACGAAGCAGATCAGGGCTGCAAGGAAGTAGCCGAGCGCCAGCCAGAAGCCGCCGAAAACCAGCCAGATGATGTTCAGGATCAGGCGCATGTCACCTCCTCTACATAGAACCTTCAGCCTACCGAGTAATGGGGATGCTGCGATCTGAGGTGGCCGAGTAGAATCAACGGCAACGCGTCCTGCGGAGGTGGGGCGCTTTCGTTATGTAACCGTATGTTGAGAACGAGCAGGTGAGACCAGTGCCAAGCGGCCGGGTTAAGTGGTACGACACGGAGAAGGGCTTCGGCTTCCTCTCCCAGGAAGAGGGCGAGGACGTCTACGTCCGGTCTTCGGCGCTGCCCGCCGGGGTTGAAGGTCTCAAGGCCGGACAGCGCGTCGAGTTCGGTGTCGCGGCCGGACGTCGCGGTCCGCAGGCGCTGAGCCTCAAGCTGATCGACCCGCCGCCGAGCCTGTCGCGCACCCGTCGCGAGGCCGCGGCGCCGGAGCACAAGCACACGCCCGACGAGCTGCACGGCATGGTGTCGGACATGATCACCCTCCTCGAGGACGTCGTGCAGTCCGAGCTGCGCCGGGGTCGTTACCCCGACCGCAAGACCGCCCGCAAGGTGTCCGAGGTGGTCAAGGCCGTCGCCCGCGAACTCGACGCCTGATCCACGCGCCGAACGTTGGCTTGTGTTCGAGAGCCGGCTGATTTCTCGCACACAAGCCAACTCTGGGCGGGCAGACTGGGGACGTGACCTACGTCAACCCAGGTTCTGAGTTCACCCGCGACACGAACTACATCAGCACCCGGATAACGGCCGACGGCCGTGACGGGTTTCCCGTGGAACCCGGCCGGTACCGGTTGATCGTCGCCAGGGCGTGTCCCTGGGCCAATCGCGCCATCATTGTGCGCCGGTTGCTGGGCCTGGAAGATGTTCTCTCCATTGGCTTTTGCGGCCCGACGCACGATCAGCGCAGCTGGACGTTCGACCTGGACCCCGGTGGTGTCGACCCGGTGCTGAAAATCCCGCGGCTGCAGGACGCGTACTTCAAGCGCGACCCGGACTACCCCAAGGGCATCACGGTGCCCGCGATCGTCGACGTGCCCACCGGTGCCGTCGTGACCAACGACTTCGCGCAGATGACGCTGGATCTGTCCACCGAGTGGACGGAGTACCACCGCGAAGGTGCGCCGCAGCTGTATCCGGAGCACCTGCGCGACGAGATCGACAGCGTTGCCAAGCGCGTCTACACCGAGGTCAACAACGGCGTCTACCGTTGCGGGTTCGCGGGGTCACAGGAGGCGTACGACGCCGCCTACGACCGGCTGTTCACCGCGCTGGACTGGCTGACCGAAAGGCTCAGCGGCCAAAGGTATCTGGTGGGGGACACCATCACCGAGGCCGACGTGCGGCTGTTCACCACGCTGGCCCGGTTCGACCCCGTCTATCACGGGCACTTCAAGTGCAATCGGTCCAAGCTCGCCGAGATGCCGGTGCTGTGGGCATACGCCCGGGACCTGTTCCAGACGCCCGGCTTCGGTGACACCGTCGACTTCGTGCAGATCAAGCAGCATTACTACATCGTGCACGCCGACATCAATCCGACGCAGATCGTGCCGAAGGGTCCCGTGTTGGCCAATTGGCTGACGCCGCACGGCCGGGAAGCGTTGGGCGGCAGGCCTTTCGGTGACGGCACGCCGCCCGGGCCGGTTCGCGAAGGCGAGCGGGTGCCGGCCGGTCACGGCGCTGAGTAGGTCAGGGCCAGACGGTCCGCACGGACCATTCGGCGTGCGGCAGCGGGAACTCGTTGCCGTCGGAATCCCTTGCCAGCGTGGGCAGTTGGACGGCGAGTCCGAGCAGCTTGCCGTGATGGGGGTCGACGGTCGGGATGGTCACGGCCAGCCGCTGGTTCGGCCGGAACTCGCTGACCGTGGAACCGCCGTCCTCATAGGCGAGCAGCAGCACCCACGGCGCCCGCGCCACAGGCTGCGGCACGGACAGCTGAATGGGGTGCCGCGCCGTGACGTGCAGTTCGCCCGTCGTCGCGGGGACGTCGCACGCCTTCAGATGGACGTCGCAGTAGCGGTACGGCCCGATGCGGGTCAGCTGGCCGTCGGTGAAGGCGCTGATCTCGGGGAAGTCGGGGCCCTGGTGCCGCGTCAGCCGCCAGACCAGGACACCCGTGGCCGTCGCCGACAGCACCGCGACCACTGCCAACAGCGCGAAAACTCGTTTCATATCCATCCTTGACGCGCCCCGCGGGGCACTGTGGGATCGGTCTGTCGTTGAGGCACGGGGCCCTCCTGCTCGGCTAGTACGGGCCGGTTGCCGCCGAAGCCCGGGATCAGTGAGCCACCGTTGTAGCTCACGAGGGTCTGGGCCAGCCCGGGGATCAGCAGGGCGCTGACCGCGGTGAACCCGACCCAGAGGTCGGTATAGATCAGCACACCGACGGCGCCGCCGACCACCCAGGCCAACTGCAGCACCGACTCGGACCGGCCGAACGCCGACGCCCGGGAGGCCTCGGGCAGGTCGTGCTGAAGCGACGCGTCCAGCGACGCCTTGGAGATCGCCGTGGCGGCCGAGGTAATCAGCGCGGCGGCCGCGGCCACCATGAGATTGCCGGCCACCGCGGCGGCGATGGCGGAAGCGGTGACGATGACGGTTGCGCGCACGACCACCTGCGCGGGATGTCCCAGTTTGAGCCGGGCACTGGCGATGTTGCCGGCGAAGTTCCCGATGCCCGCGGCGGCGCCGATGAGACCGAGGATCTTCAGCTGTTCCCACGCACCCGCGTCATGCGACTTGGCGACGAACGCGGGGTACAGGAACAGGAAGCCGACGAGCACCTTGATGGTGCAGTTGCCCCACAGCGACGTGATGATGTTGCGGCCCAACGGCTGTCGCGGGGATTTGTCGTGATGCGGATGCCGTAGCTGCTCGGTCGGCGCGTGATACGACAGCGTCGCCGGCACCTCACCCTCGGTGACCTCGACCCACTTGGGGATGCGCATCGTCAGGACGGCGCCCGCGACCGCCACGACGGCGACGACGTAGAGCGCGCCCGGCAGATGCATCAGGCCGAAGGTGTACTCGAACGCGGCCGCGACGCCACCGCCCAGCCCGGTTCCGCCGAGCAGGCCGAACATGGTGAGCCGGGAATTGACCCGGACCAGGTCGATCGTCGGTGGCAGCACACGTGGCGTCACGGCGCTGCGCAGCACGCTGAACGACTTGGACAGCACCATCATGCCCAGCGCGCAGGGGTAGAGCACCCACGGTGGATAGCTGCCCGTGGCGCCGTCGTAGTTGCCGATCAGCACCAGCGCCAGCACCACGCGCAGCGCGAACGACACCGCCAGGGCGACGCGCCGGCCGTGCTGCACGCGGTCCAGCGCCGGCCCGATGAGCGGCGCGATCACCGCGAACGGCGCGATGGTGATGAGCAGGTACAGCGCCACCTTGCTCTTGGACTCGCCCGAGGCCGCCGCGAAGAACAGCGTGTTGGCCAGCGCGATGCCCATCGCCGCATCGAGCGCGTTGTTCGCGACGACAGGCCACGTCAGTGCCGTCAGACCGGATTTGTCGGCGCCGTCGGCCGTCGCGGCCCGGTGCACCAGCCCGTACACCTTGGTGCCCATCTCACGGCTGCGCTGCGCGGCGGCACGGGTGACGGTGATCTTCTCGCCGCCCGCGGGACCGCGGCGCCGGTCGTCGTCATCGCGGCGCCGGTCGTCGTAGCCGTCGTCGTATCCACGGTCGTAGCCATGGCCGTCGTGGTGATCGTCATCGAGCGGCGGCAGCCAGCGGTTGTCGCTGTGCGACGAGGACCCCCGCGGCGGCGGCCTGCGGCGGGCTTGACCAGGATCGCTCGGGTAATTGGCCATGCCCGGATGCTCTTCGTCCTCGCGGCGCGGTGGGCGCGGCGGGTAGTAACGGGGATCCCCCGACCTCCCGGCATCCCGCGGTCCACTCATGGGCACGATTGTTCCCCATGCTGCCGACGGCGGCGCGCAGGCAGGCGGTGTGGCCTTGTCCTGGGTGGTCAGGCAGTATTGATCACGATGGACATGCCCAATGACACCGAATCGGCAGCCGTGACGCCGGACGAGTCGACGCCGACCGAGGGGCCGGTCGAGGTGCCGACCCCTGAAGCAGCCGCGGAATCCGTCGACGCCGTCGAAGCTCCCGCCGAGGCACCGGAATCGGCCGAAGTGCCCGAGACCGTCGACGAGCCGCAGGCCGCCGCCGAGTCCCCGGCTGCCGAGACCGACGACGCGCCAGAGGCCGAAGCGGCCCCTGCGGCCGAGACGGTTGTCGAAGAAGAGGCCGAGCTGCCCGACCTGACCCCGATCCTGATGGGTGCGGTCGATCAGGCCCGCGCCGCGATCGTCGAGTTCAGTGGCGAGGGCGTCGTCGGCGACTACCTGGGCGCCAGCTTCGACGACCCGGCGTCGGTGACCCATCGATTCCTCGCTTCGATGTCCGGCTACCACGGCTGGCAGTGGGCAGTGGTCCTGGCGACCTACCCGGGCGCCGACCACACCACCGTCAGCGAAGTGGTCCTCGTGCCGGGACCGGATGCGCTGTTGGCCCCCCAGTGGGTGCCGTGGAACGAGCGCGTGCAGCCGGGCGATCTGAGTCCGGGCGATCTGCTGGCGCCGCCACCCAACGACCCCCGGCTGGTGCCGGGCTATCTGGCCTCCGGTGACCCCGAGTGGGACGAGGTGGCTGCCGAGGTCGGGTTCGGCCGCAAGCAGGTGCTCAGCGACTGGGGCCGGACGGATGCCGCGCAGCGCTGGCAGGACGGCGACTACGGGCCGAACGCCGCCATGGCTCGGGCCACCCGCCGGACCTGCCGTGGCTGCGGTTTCTACGTGCCGCTGTCCGGGTCGCTCGGCCTGGTGTTCGGCGTGTGTGCCAACGAGTTGTCCGCCGACGGCCGTGTGGTGTCGGCGGAGTACGGCTGTGGCGCCCACTCGGACACGCCGCCGCCGGAGCCCATCGGCTCACCGGCCTTCGAGCCCTTCGACGACGGCGTGCTCGACCTCGGCTAAGCGCCTTCGGCGGCGGCCTTGATGCGGCTGAGCGAGGTCTTCATGCCCTCGACCAGTTCCACTTCGAAGTTGGGCACGCCGCCCATGAAGCGGTCGACGAGCGCGCCCGAGATGGGTTTGACGCCGTTCTCCGCGTGCCGGCTCACCGTCAGCTTCGTGCCGGTGCCTGCAGGCTCGAGGTCATAGGTCCACTCGGTGTTGTTGGTGTTGACCCGGAACGACAGCTTCTTCTGCGCGTCGAGCGCGGTGATGGTCGAGGTCGTCGGCCAGAAGAGCACACCACGACGGTTGACGTTGACGGTCTTGGCGCCGACCTTGACGGCGCCGAGCGCCTTCATCACCCGACACTGCGGGCTCCACTTGGGCATGTTGCCGAGATCGGAGACCAGGGCCCAGACCTTGGCCACCGGCGCGTTGATGGTGACGTCTGCCTGCAGCAGAGGTGCTTCTCCAGCCATCGGGCTCTCCTTGTCGAGATGTGAATGGTCAGCGCAGGCCGCGTTGGGCGCCTCGTGCGCCGCGACGGGCCGCGCTGCGTTGCCACAGAAATATAGAGGTGCCCAGTACGCCGACGCCGAGGCCCGCGACGGTCACCGGCCGCCAGGTGTGCAGGGCCGCGACGGTGAAGGCCAGCGCCACCGCCACCAGCCAGCCGATGGCGATCACCACGATCACCGGAACCGGGTCGAGGAGTCGGTCGGGGAGGTCCGGCGGAACGGGTTCCGCCGGATGTTCGTGCGCGGGCGTGGCCATCTCCTCTAACGCTAGTCGATCCATCGGTACGCTATCTGCTCGTGACGGACGCCGATGACCGCTTGGCCAATGACCTGTCGCTGGCCGTCGTGCGGCTGGCGCGGCAGTTGCGATTCCGTCGTCCCGATTCCCCGGTGTCCCTGACGCAGCTGTCGGCCCTGGCCACGCTCGCGAAGGACGGCCCCATGACGCCCGGTGCGCTGGCCACCCGGGAGCGGGTGCGGCCCCCGTCGATGACGCGCGTCATCGCGTCCCTGGTCGAATTGGGGCTGGTGGAACGCAGCTCGCATCCGGACGACCGGCGCCAGGTGCTGGTCGCGGTGTCGCCCGCCGGCGAGGAGCTGTTCGAGGCCGAGCGCCGCGCCGGCATGGAATGGCTGCAGGGCCGGCTCGAGAAGCTGAAGCAGGAGGACCGCGCGACCTTGCTGGCCGCGGCGGACCTGATGTTCGCGATCATCGACGAAGCGCAGTGAGCGCCGCGACGGACCTCGACGATGTGCAGGACGATCTGATCGTCGTCGACGTCACCGACCCCGCCGATCCGCGGCTCGACGATTTTCGCGACCTCAACAGCGTGGACCGCCGGCCCGATCTGCCGTCGGGCAAGGGGCTGGTGATCGCCGAAGGCGTGTTGGTGGCGCAGCGCATGCTGGCTTCGCGGTTCAGCCCGCGCGCGTTCCTCGGCACCGATCGCCGGCTTCGCGAACTGTCCGACGACCTGGCCGGCTGCGGTGTGCCCTATTACCGCGCCAGTGCCGAGGTGATGGCCGAGGTCGTCGGCTTCCATCTCAACCGCGGCGTGCTGGCCGCGGCACCCCGGCCCGCCGAACTGTCGGTGCCCGACGTGCTGCACGGGGCGCGGACCGTCGCGGTGCTCGAGGGCGTCAACGACCACGAGAACCTCGGCTCGATCTTCCGCAACGCCGCCGGCCTGAACGTCGACGCGGTGGTGTTCGGCGCCGGCTGCGCCGACCCGCTGTACCGACGCGCGGTCCGGGTGTCGATGGGCCATGCCCTGCTGGTGCCGTATGCCCGCGCGGAGTCCTGGCCCGGCGACCTGAAGTTGATGCAGGACAACGGCTTTCACTTGATCGCCATGACGCCGGGGGAGGGCTCGGTGCCGCTGGCCGACGCCCTCGCGCCCCTGGCCGGGCAGAAGGTCGGGGTACTGGTCGGGGCGGAAGGCCCGGGGCTCACCGAACACACCATGCGGGCCTGCGAGGTGCGGGCGCGCATCCCGATGTCCCGGGGTACCGACTCGCTGAACGTCGCCACCGCCGCCGCGCTGGCGTTCTACGAACGCGCCCGATCGGCGGGCTAGATTGGCTCAGATGACGACACCGTCGCAGACGCCCTGGGGCACCGGACTGACGGTGTCCGGGTTCGTCGCCGCCGTGACGGCCGCCGCCATCATCGTCCTGTCCCTCGGGTTGCTGCGGGTGCATCCGCTGCTGGCGGTCGGGTTGAACGCGGTCGCGGTCGGCGGTCTGGCCCCGACGGTGTGGGCCTGGCGCGTGCGCCCGGTGTGGCGGTGGTTCGTCTGGGGCGCCGGTGTCGGCGTGGCGCTCGGCTGGATCGCGACGCTCGCGATTGCGCTTGGCCGGTAGACCCGACCGCCGTTGACCCTGCGGCTACCGCGCAGAAGTGCGAGTGGCCGAGGCCCTCAGGGCAGGGTCAACTCAAGAACCGTCGAGAACCGCAGGGTCAGCGCTGGCCGTTGGCCCGCACACCCAGCAGGACGTCTTCCCACGCCGGAATCTCGGCCTTCTTCTTCTTGCGCGGCCGCGCTGCGGGCCCAGCCGGCTCGGGGGTCTCGACGACAGCCGCAGGCTCCGGCGCCGGGATGGGCTCGGGTGCCGGCGGGGCAACAGGCGCCGCGGGCACAGGGGGAGCTGCCGGGGCCGGCGTCATGACGACGACCGGGGCGGGCGCAGGCTCCGGGGCGGGCTCGGGTGCCGGCTGGTGAGCGGGCATCGGGATCTCGGCGACCGATTCCTCGAAGTGCAGTTGCGCGAGCGGCGCCACCGACCGCAGCGCCGGACGGGTGTAGTTCGGGTCGATCAGTTCGGTCGCGGCGTCGTCGAATGCCGTGGTGGTGCCGCCGTGGGCGCCGGGGCTGAACCGGAAGTGCGCGACGTTGTCCGAACGTCCGGCCTTCCAGCCGAACTGCACGGTCCACCGGCTGTCCTCGTTGCGCCAGGCGTCCCACTTGGTGGCCTCGGGGTCGAGGCCACGGGAGATCAGGGCGCCGGTCACCGTCTCGAGCAGGGTCAGCACCGACGGGCCGTCGGGCAGGATGGGGTGCGACGCGCTGGCGAGCTCGGCGGCGCGGGACCGCTCCAGCAGCACCGGGTGGGCGAAGCGCATGATGCGCTCCGGGCTCACACCCGAGGCTGCGGCGAGCTGCTCGACGGAGGCGCCGGCCCGGATGCGGGACTGGATGTCACGGGGGCGCAAAGAGTTGGGCACCTCGACCTCGACTTCGATCTGCGTCTGGTTGCTGGCGGCCCGGTCGCCACGGACGGCGGCCTTCAGTCGATCATCGACGCGCAGGACAAACTTGTCTGCGGTGGTCGAACCGTTGGGGGCTTCGCAGATGATGCGCTTGCCGTCGGCGTCGAGTCCGACGACCTTGAGTTCCCTCATTGGTGACCTCCTAGGACGCGGCTTAACGGCTCACCCTAGCGCGTTATCGACTCGTAACCCTTCTGACACACCGAGGCGCACAGCCCTTCGTGAGCTGCGCGCCTCGGATTGCGTTCAGGTTGCCGGTCAGAGGCGTTCCACGACCCAGTCGACACACGCCGTCAACGCGCTGATGTCGTCGGGGTCGACGGCCGGGAACATGGCCACACGCAGCTGGTTGCGGCCCAGCTTGCGGTACGGCTCTGTGTCGACGATGCCGTTGGCGCGCAACACCTTTGCGACCGCGGCGGCATCCACGTCGTCGTTGAAGTCGATGGTGCCGACCACCTGGGACCGCAGTGCCGGATCGGCGACGAACGGCGTGGTGAACGGACGCGACTCGGCCCACGAGTACAGCCGCTGCGACGAGTCGGCGGTGCGCTTCACGGCCCAGTCCAGGCCGCCGTTGCCGTTGAGCCAGTCCAGCTGCTCCGCGAGCAGGATCAGGGTCGCGATCGCCGGCGTGTTGTAGGTCTGGTTCTTGAGGCTGTTCTCCACCGCGATGGGCAGCGACAGGAAGTCGGGCACCCAGCGGTCGGTGGCCGCGATCTGCTCGACGCGGGCCAGCGCGGCGGGGCTCATCACGGCGAGCCAGAGACCGCCGTCGGAGGCGAAGTTCTTCTGCGGTGCGAAGTAGTAGGCGTCGGTGTCGGCGATGTTGACGGGCAGACCGCCGGCGGCCGAGGTGGCGTCGATCGCGACCAGGGCATCACCGGCGGGACGCTGGATCGGCACCGCGACACCCGTCGAGGTCTCGTTGTGGGCCCAGGCCACGACGTCGACGTCGGGGTCCGACTGCACGGCAGGGGCACTGCCGGCGTCGGCCTTGATGATGATGGGGTCGCCGACGAACGGGTTCTTGGCGACGCACGACGCGAACTTGCTACTGAATTCGCCGTAGGTGAGGTGCAGCGAGCGCTTGTCGATCAGGCCGAACGCGGCGGCGTCCCAGAACGCGGTCGAGCCGCCGTTGCCGAGGATGACCTCGTAGCCGTCCGGAGTGGAGAACAGTTGCTTGACGCCGTCGCGCACGCGGCCGACCAGATTCTTGACCGGGGCCTGGCGATGCGAGGTGCCGAACAGGTCGCCGGCGGCGGCCAGCGCGGTCAGCTGCTCGGGGCGAACCTTGGACGGTCCGCAGCCGAAGCGTCCGTCGGCGGGCTTGATGTCGGCGGGGATGGTGAGCTCAGCCATGGGTGTCAGCGTAGTTGCAGGTCGACGGGCCGGTGTCGTGGGGATCCGGCTGCCCGCCCGATGATTCTGCACATAGGTGTGATCACCGTCACAATAGGTGTGTAGATGTGTGACGACGGGCACTAGTTTTTAGGTGGTACCTCCGGTACCGTTCGACACAAGACAGCCGAATGTAAAGCTGACAGAAAAGCCTTGGGAGGCTCGAAAATGGCTCGTACCCGGATGATCCGTCGTTGGCGCCGGAACATGGACGTGCTGGATGACACTGTCTACGTGGAGAAGCTTGCCACGCTGTCCGAGGGGTCGGTGCGGCGCAACTTCAACCCGTATCAGGACATCGCCTGGGATTCTCCCGAGTTCGCGGTCGTGCCCAACGACCCGCGCTGGATCCTCCCCGACACCGATCCTCTCGGTGGCCACCCGTGGTACCAGGCGCAGTCGGAGGAACGCAAGATCGAAATCGGCATGTGGCGTCAGGCCAACGTTGCCAAGGTCGGCCTGCACTTCGAGAACATCCTGATCCGCGGCCTGATGGAGTACGCGTTCTGGGTTCCGAACGGCTCGCCCGAGTTCCGCTACTGCACTCACGAGGCCATCGAAGAGGGCAACCACACCCTGATGTTCCAGGAGATGGTCAACCACATGGGGGTTGACGTCCCGGGCATGCCCAAGCTGCTGAAGTGGATTCAGCCGCTGATCCCGCTGGCCGCCGGCCCGGCGCCCATCCCGTTCTTCTTCGGCGTGCTCGCCGGTGAGGAGCCCATCGACCACACCCAGAAGAACATCCTGCGTGAGGGCTCGGAGCTGCACCCGATCATGGAGCGGGTCATGGCCATCCACGTGGCCGAGGAAGCCCGGCACATCTCGTTCGCGCACGAGTACCTGCACAAGCGCGTCCCCGAACTGAGCCGCTGGAAGAAGTTCTGGCTCTCGCTGTTCGTGCCGCTGACCATGCGCATCCTGTGCTCGGCGATCATCGTGCCGCCGCGTGTCTTCTGGAAGACCTTCGACATCCCGCGCTCGGTGCGCGACGAACTGTTCTTCGACGCTCCCGAGTCGCGCATGTTCCTGCGCAACATGTTCTCCGACGTCCGCATGCTGGCGTACGACACCGGTCTGATGAACCCGCTGGCCAAGCTCATGTGGAAGATCTGCAAGATCGACGGCCCGCCGAGCCGGTACCGCAGCGAGCCGCAGCGTCAGCACGTCGTGGTCGCCGCCTGAACATTTAGGTAACTCATGCCGCACGTCATCACCCAGTCGTGCTGTAGCGATGGTTCATGCGTTTTCGCATGCCCGGTGAACTGTATTCACCCGTCCCCGGACGAGCCGGGTTTCGCTACCGCCGAAATGCTGTTCATCGATCCCGCCGCCTGTGTGGACTGTGGTGCCTGCATCACGGCCTGCCCGGTCGGCGCGATCAAGCCCGACACCAAGCTGACCGAAGCGCAGCTGCCGTTCATCGAGCTCAACGCGTCCTTCTATCCGAAGTACGAGGGCAAGCTGCCGCCGACGTCCAAGCTGGCGCCGGTGCCCGATGCCCCGGCGGTCGACCAGCGGCCGCACGGCCCGCTGCGCGTCGCGATCGTCGGCTCCGGGCCTGCCGCGATGTATGCCGCTGACGAGTTGTTGACCCAGCGCGGGGTCCGGGTCAACATCTTCGAGAAGCTGCCGACGCCCTACGGCCTGGTGCGTGCCGGGGTTGCCCCCGACCACCAGAGCACCAAGGGTGTGACGCGGTTGTTCGACCAGATCACGAAGCGCCGCGGGCTCGACTTCTACCTCAATGTCGAGGTGGGTCGGGACGTCACGCACGCCGAGCTGCTGGAGCACCACCATGCCGTGCTGTACGCGGTCGGTGCGCCCAACGACAAGCGTCTCGACATCGAGGGCATGGAGCTGCCCGGAACCGGAACCGCCACCGAGGTGGTGGCCTGGTACAACGGGCACCCCGAGTTCTCGCACCTGCCGGTCGATCTGAGCCACGAGCGGGCGGTGATCATCGGTAATGGCAACGTCGCCTTCGACGTGGCCCGCATCCTGACCGCCGACCCGGATGTGTTGGCGCGCACCGACATTTCGGATCACGCGCTGACCGCATTGCGCGCCTCGAAGGTGCGCGAGGTGGTCGTCGTGGCCCGTCGTGGCCCGATTCACTCGGCGTTCACCCTGCCGGAGCTGATCGGCCTGACGTCGACGTGCGACGTGGTGCTCGACGTCGCCGACCACGAGCTGGTCCGCCGGGACCTCGAAGCAGAGGCGGACGCGCTGACGCGCCACAAGCTCGAGATCCTCGCCAAGCTGCCCGACAGTTCCGCACCGGCCACCCGGCCGCGGATCCGGCTGGCCTATGAGCTGACCCCTTCCCGGGTGCTCGGCTCGGACAAGGTCACCGGCATCGAGTTCACCGTGACCGGCACCGACGAGGTCCGTCAGCTCGACGCGGGCCTGGTGCTGACGTCAATCGGCTACCACGGCAAGGCAATTCGTGGTCTGCCGTTCGACGATGCGGCCGGCGTGGTCCCCAACGACGAGGGCCGCGTCATCGATCCGGCCACCGGCAACCCGGTCCGCGGCAGCTATGTCGCGGGCTGGATCAAGCGTGGGCCGACGGGCTTCATCGGCACCAACAAGTCGTGCGCCGCGCACACCGTCGACCGGCTGGTCGCGGACTACAACGCCAGCCGTCTGCGTGAGCCGACCGCGAAAGCCGGTGCGCTGCATCAGCTCATCCGCGACCGGCGACCCGACGTGGTCGACATGGCGGGGTGGCGGGCCATCGACGCGGCCGAGATCGCGCGGGGCGGCGCCGAGCGGCCGAGGGACAAGTTCATCGACGTGTCCGACATGCTGGCCGCGGCCGCCAACGCACCCAAGCCGACGCTCCGTCAGCGGCTCCTCAGCGCCTTCTCCTGACAGCGTTTTGTGCACGATTTTCCGCGCTCACCGCGGAAAATCGTGCACAAATCCCGGTCCGGTCAAGGGTTCTCCGAACGTCATCCGATGTGTGAGGAGCGCGTCGACGGTTCGGACTGCGATGTCGACCCGCGCATCGAGTGGGCCGGTGAGTAGCACCCAGGAGTGGCCGGCGGCCGTGAGCGCGTCCGCGAACCATCCGGTCATTTCCCCACGCACGGTCAGATCGCCCTCGCGCATGCCGTCGTCATGCCAGGGCACCCCGGCATGGTCGGTGAGAAGGTAGACGGCACGGGGCGGCACGCTGATCCAGGGCTGGGCAGTGCGAGCCGCATCGCCGAGATAGCGACGTTCCCAAATCGCAGTGGCGAACGCATCGGTGTCGCAGATCAGAACCGGCGACCCCGTTGCCGCCGCAGCCTCTTCCAGCCTGGTCTGCTCGGCCGCGACGGCATCGAAATCCTCGGCAGTCCAGGTCAATTCGTCGAGTGGTAGCTCGGGATGGCGCGCCCATTTCAGCGAGGTGTAATCGCGCCCGTATTCGGGCACGACCGCGGTTGCCGGCCAGCGCTGCGCATAGTGCTTCGCAAGCAGGGTGGAAACCGTTGTGGTGCCGGTTGATTCGGCACCCAGTACGACGACTCGAGTGGTCAGTCCAGCGCGGGTTGCGGGCGCGAGCCAGTCCCAGTGCGCCGCCAAGTCTTGTCGGATCGCAGTGGAGTTGAATCCGTCCCGTGCCGTCCGGACATGTTTCGCATCGAACCACCGGGCCAGTTCGGAGCCGTAGTCGTCGTTGGAGAACACCACGTCGACGCCGGATGGTGCGCCGGCAGCGCGAATGCCCGCACGCATCGCCGCGATCTGGGCGGCCCATACGTTGTGGTCGTTCAGGTCCATCGGTGCGTCGCAACGGATTCCGGTGACCAGGACGTTCTCGTCGGCCGCATGCTCCGCCTGCAGCCAGCCGACACGGTCGTCCAGTGACAGCGTCTCCACCGCGGCGGCCATCACCAGAACGGTGACTTGCTCGCACTGTGTGGCCGCGCTCCGGATGACCGCATGATGACCCCGGTGCGGTGGATAGAACTTGCCGATGAACAGTCCGTGCTTGTTCACACGGCCGCCAGTGCAGGCGTCTCGGGTGCGAGACTGCGCCGCCACGAACGCCAGCCGGCCACGCACAAGCCCAGGAACAAGACGTAGATGATGGCGGTGAGATTCAGTCCCTTGCTGATGTACATCGGTATGTAGATGCAGTCCGCCACGATCCAGAAGTACCAATTCTCAAGACGTTTGGCATTGAGCAGCCATTGCGCCGCGAGTGACAGACAGGTGGTGAGCGCATCCAGGAACGGTGCCGAGTCGTGCGTGACGCGCAGCAACGCGAACAGGGCTCCGGTACCGACGACCACGAACACCAGACAACCGGCGATCTCGCGGTGCCCAGCCCGCGTGACGGTCAGCGGAGTGCGCCCGGCATTCCCGTACAGCCACTGCCACCACCCGATGAAGCCCAGCGTGATGAACAGGACCTGCAGCCCGGCGTCCGCCCACAGCCGACTGGACACAAAGAGCACCAGGAAGAAGGCGGAATTCGCGATCCCGACGGGGAAGTTGGCCACGTGCCGGCGAACGGTGAGAAAGACGCACAGCCCGCCGGTGATGAACCCGAGCAGCTCGGCCCAGGTGACGGCGTCGTTGCCCAGCGTGAACAGCGGCGTCGTCAGCGATTGCAGCATGCGGTTCTCCCGGATCGTGTCGTCGACATTCTGGTCGATGACACCATCCGGGGCTCAGTAGACCGCTGAATCGTCAGCCCTGCTGCGCCGCCATCGCCTCGGCGATCTCCTCGGGGCTGACCACGCGCACGGTCTGCGCCAGCGACCAGTGGTGCCCGAACGGGTCTTCCACCTGGCTGTAGCGGTCACCCCAGAACATGCCCTGCGGGGCCATCAGTTCGCGCGCGCCGGCGTCGATGGCGCGCTGGTAGGCGGCATCGACGTCGGGTACCTGCAGGTGGATGGTCACCGGGGTGCCGCCGAAGGCCGTCGGGGTCTGCGACTTGCCGCCACACATCTCCGGGAAGTCGTCGTTGAGGTAGACGTTGGACCCGTTGATGGTCAGTGCGGCGTGCATGAGCTTGCCGTCGGGGCCGGGCACCCGGCCGAGCTCGGTGGCGCCAAAAGCCTTGACGTAGAAGTCGATTGCAGCGGCGCCGTCGCCGACGACGAGGTGCGGGGCGAGGAAGGTCTGGGACTCGGTCATCGTGTTCTCCTCAGAGCGGTACTGCGTGGATTGGGGTCATTCGTTATGACCATCTCCAACGCTACTTCTCATCGGTGACAAGAAATCGAGCCCGAAGTGTCAGCTGTGCGTGATGCTGTCCCAGCCGGCGACCGAGTCCGCGCTACGGGGCTGCGGGCCGACGTAGATGGCGGCCGGACGGACCAGCTTGCCGAGGCGCTTCTGCTCCAGGATGTGGGCGCACCAGCCCGCGGTGCGGCCGCAGGTGAACATCGCGGGCATCATCGCGCTGGGCACCTGGGCGAAGTCCAGGATCACCGCGGCCCAGAACTCGACGTTGGTCTCGATGGCCCGGTCGGGGCGGCGCTCGCGCAGCTCGGCGAGGGCGGCCTGCTCCAGCGCGGCGGCGGCCTCGAAGCGCGGGGCGGCGAGGCGCTTGGCGGTGGCGCGCAGCACGCGGGCGCGTGGGTCCTCGGCGCGGTACACGCGGTGTCCGAAGCCCATGAGCTTTTCCTTGCGGTCGAGGATGCCCTTGACGACGCCCCGGGCATCGCCGGTGCGCTCGGTCTCCTCGATCATCGGCAGCACGCGGGCCGGGGCCCCGCCGTGCAGCGGGCCGCTCATCGCGCCGATCGCGCCGGACAGCGACGCGGGCACGTCGGCCCCGGTGGACGCGATGACGCGCGCGGTGAAGGTGGACGCATTCATGCCGTGCTCGGCGGCGCTCACCCAGTAGGCGTCGATGGCCTCGATGTGCCGCGGGTCCGGCTCACCCTGCCAGCGGGTCATGAAACGTGCTGTCACAGTGGGGCATTCGTCGATGATGCGCTGCGGCACCGCGGGCTGGTAGATGCCGCGGGCCGACTGCGCGACGAACGACAGCGCCGTCACCGACGTCTGGGCCAGCTGGTCGCGGGCGGTGTCGTCGTCGATGTCGAGCAGCGGCTGGAAACCCCACATCGGGGCCAGCGTGGGCAGCGCGGCCTGGACGTCGACGCGGACGTCGCCCGAGTGCACGTGCAGCGGGAAGGGCTCGGCGGCCGGCAGGCCGCGGCCGAACTCGCCGTCCACCAACAGCGCCCAGACGTCACCGAACGTGACGCGGTGGCTCACCAGATCCTCGATGTCGACGCCGCGGTAGCGCAGGGCGCCGCCGTCCTTGTCCGGTTCGGCGATCTCGGTCGTGAAGGCCACGACGCCTTCGAGGCCTGCGACGAAGTTCTCGGGGACCTGTGGCGTCGACACTGACGTTGCCTCTGTCATGCCGAAATTGTTCCACTAGCCGATGGGCCGGGGCCTACCGGCCGGTAACAAGCGGTCAGACGACGGAGAAACCGGCAGGTAGACCACCGCGTCCAGTGAGCGCCGGCAGCACTTCTGCGGCCTGACCGGTCAGCGCCGCGATCTGCGCGGCCAGGACGGTGGCATCGCGTAGCGCTTCGTCAGGCAGGGCAACATCGGTTCCGGTGGCGCGCGCGATGTCGAGGCTGTGCACCGTCAGCTCGAACACCCGGGTCGGCAGGTAGTTGCTCAGCCGGATGCCCAGGCCGCCGATCACGGCGATCAGCGGGTCGCCCGCTCCGTCCAGGTCGGTCAGCACCTGGCGGAGGAGATCGGCGACCGTGGCAGCGGGGTCCGTCCCGAGATTGCGTCCGGCTTCCCGGCCGCGCTCGACGATATCGGGGCTGCCGGCCGCGTAGCCGCGCATCAGCGCGTAGTAGTGCGCCGGTCCGGTCACGTCCTCCCGGTCGGCGGGCGTGCGCAGGTAGCTGCTGACGGTGATCAGTGACCGCGAGGTGTGCCCGACCAGCGCCCGCAGGTCCCAGTCTCCCAGCCCGGGACCGTCCCATGCCGTGGCCGGGATCAGTGCCACCAGGTCCGCGAAAGCTGTTGCCGCCGAGACGAATACTGAATGGTCCCGCGGTGCGTCCGACGCCATGTCTGCATTGTGTCACCGTATGGGCGTACCGTCGCCGATCATGGTGTCCGACCACAGTGATCATCTCGCCCGGATGCGGGTCGAATACGGCTCGACGGAGAAGGACGGCAGTGTCGACCTCGACGTCGACTGGCTCAACCGGGGCTGGCTGGCGCTGTTCCGCGACTGGATGGCCGAGGCCGTGCAGGCCGGCGTCTCCGAACCCAACGCCATGGTGCTGGGCACCGTCGATGCGCAGGGCCATCCCGTCACGCGCTCGGTGCTGTGCAAATCGATCGAAGAGACGGGCGTCTCCTTCTACACCAACTACGACTCCGACAAGGGTGAGCAGCTGGCGGCGGTGCCCTACGCGTCGGCGACGTTCCCCTGGTACCTGCTGGGCCGTCAGATCCATATCCGCGGTGCGGTGACCAGGGTCGACGCCGAGCACACCGCCGAGTACTGGTCCAAACGGCCGCGGGGTTCGCAGCTGGGGGCATGGGCGTCGCACCAGTCAAAATCGATTGCCTCGCGGGCGGCGCTGCTGGAACAGTTGCGTGACGTGACCGAGCGATTCGCCGACGTGCCGGAGGTGCCGGTGCCGCCGAACTGGGGCGGCTACCTCATCGCCCCGGAAGTGATCGAGTTCTGGCAGGGCCGAGAGAACCGGGTGCACAACAGGATTCGCGTCACGGGCGACCGCATCGAACGGCTCCAGCCGTGAATTTCCCCGTCGCTTCGCTCGCCCGCCGATGAGAGGCCTGATCGCCGACACCACACCGCTGCGCAACCCCGACTACCGCCGCTTGTGGGGGTCCAGCGTCGTCACGGTGATCGGGGCCAACCTGACGATCTTCGCGGTGCCGGTGCAGCTGTACGCGCTGACGCAGAACTCGGCCTACGTCGGGTTGGCGGGTGTGTTCAGCGTGGTGCCGCTCATCGTGTTCGGCCTGTGGGGCGGCGCCTGGGCCGACGCGATGGACCGCCGGCGGCTGCTGATCATCGCCTCGTGCGGGCTGGCAGTCGCGTCGGTGCTGTTGTGGGTGCAGGCCGCGGCCGGGCTCAACAATGTCTGGCTGGTGCTGTGCCTGCTGTCGGTGCAGCAGGCGTTCTACGCGATCAACTCACCGACGCGCTCGGCTGCGATCCCGCGGATGCTGCCGGCCGAGCAACTGCCCGCCGCCAACTCGCTCAACATGACGGTGTTCCAGGCAGGCGCGATCATCGGCCCACTGCTCGCCGGTGTGCTGCTGCGGTGGGTCGACCTGTCGACGCTGTATTTCATCGACGCCCTCACCACGATCGCGCCGATCTGGGCCACGTTCCGGCTCACCCCGATGCCACCCGAGCACTCGCCCGACGACGACACCTCACGCTGGGGCTTCGCGGCCGTGCTGGACGGTTTTCGCTATCTGTCGGGCAACCGCGTCGTCCTGATGTCCTTTGTGGTCGACCTCATCGCGATGATCCTCGGCATGCCGCGCGCGCTGTTCCCGCAGATGGCCCACGAGAACTTCGGCGGACCGGTCGCGGGCGGGACGGCGATGGCGCTGCTGTCGGCGGCCATGGCGGTCGGCGCGGTGGCCGGCGGGGTGTTCTCGGGGTGGTTGCCCCGGGTCCGCAGGCAGGGGTTGGCGGTCGTGGTCTCGATCGTGGTGTGGGGTGCGGCCATGGCCGGTTTCGGGCTGGCGGTCGGCCACGCCACCGGCCGGCCCGACGGATTCCTCTGGATCGCCCTGGTGCTGCTGGCCGTCGGCGGCGCCGCGGACATGGTCTCGGCGGTGTTCCGGAGCACGATCCTGCAGGAAGCCGCGTCCGACGAGCTGCGTGGCCGTTTGCAGGGCGTGTTCACGGTGGTGGTCGCGGGCGGGCCGCGGATTGCTGACGCTGTGCACGGCGCGGCGGCCGCGGTCGTGGGGACGACGGTGGCCGCGGCCGGCGGCGGCGTCCTGGTGGTGGTCGGCGTCGTCGTCTCGGTTCTGGTGGTACCGGCGTTCGTGCGCTATCAGGTGGCTCGCAAATGATGCTTGGCAGCGGGGTTATGGCGACCCGAGCAAGCACATAGTTCTCTTAACGACTACCGTCTAGTCCCGGACGTTTCACCTGCCGACACTGCAAGTCGACACCGCAAAAGGGGTTCAAGTGGCCGACACCTCCAGCTCTGACGACGTAGCCAACCTCCGGTATCCCGGGGGCGAGGTCGATCTCAAGATCGTGCGCGCCACCGAGGGATCGGACGGCATCGAGCTCGGCTCGCTGCTGGCCAAGACCGGCTACACCACGTACGACGGTGGTTTCGTCAATACCTCGGCCACCAAGAGCGCCATCACCTACATCGACGGTGACGCGGGCATCCTGCGCTACCGCGGGTACCCGATCGAGCAGCTCGCCGAGAAGTCGAACTTCATCGAGGTCAGCTACCTGCTGATCTACGGTGAGCTGCCGACGGCCGCCGAACTCGAGGCGTTCACCACCAAGATTCAGCGGCACACCCTGCTGCACGAGGACCTGAAGCGGTTCTTCGACGGCTTCCCGCGCAACGCGCACCCGATGCCGGTGCTGTCGTCGGCGGCCAACGCGCTGAGCGCCTACTACCAGGACTCGCTCGACCCTAAGGATCCCGAGCAGGTCGAGCTGTCGACCATCCGCCTGCTGGCCAAGCTGCCGACCATCGCGGCCTACGCCTACAAGAAGTCGGTCGGGCAGCCGTTCCTGTACCCGGACAACTCGCTGAACCTGGTCGAGAACTTCCTGCGCATGACGTTCGGTCTGCCGGCCGAGCCGTACCAGGTGGACCCCGAGCTGGTCCGCGCCCTGGACATGCTGTTCATCCTGCACGCCGACCACGAGCAGAACTGCTCGACGTCGACGGTGCGCCTGGTCGGCTCGTCGCAGGCCAACCTGTTCACCTCGATCTCCGGCGGCATCAACGCGCTGTGGGGCCCGCTGCACGGCGGCGCCAACCAGGCCGTGCTGGAGATGCTGGAGAAGATCCGCACCGAGCACAGCGACGTCCGCGACTTCGTCAAGAAGGTCAAGAACCGCGAAGACGGCGTGAAGCTCATGGGCTTCGGCCACCGGGTCTACAAGAACTACGACCCGCGTGCGCGCATCGTCAAGGAGCAGGCCGACAAGATCCTCGGCAAGCTCGGCGGCGACGACGAGCTGCTGGACATCGCGAAGTCGCTGGAGGAGATCGCCCTCACCGACGACTTCTTCGTCGAGCGCAAGCTGTACCCGAACGTCGACTACTACACCGGCGTGATCTACCGGGCCATGGGCTTCCCGACCCGCATGTTCACGGTGCTGTTCGCGCTCGGCCGCCTGCCGGGCTGGATCGCGCACTGGCGCGAGATGAGCGCCGACCCGAGCACCAAGATCGGCCGCCCGCGCCAGATCTACACCGGCTACACCGAGCGGGACTACCCCAACCACTGAGTTTCACCGAGACGGCCCCTTGCGCACTGTGCGCGAGGGGCTTTCTCTTTTCCCGCGAGTGGCCGTGTCTGTACGGCAACACGCCGCTTTTCACGTGCACTTCGGGGCCGCTCGCGGGCGCCGAGCGCGCGCGTTCTGCTCATGTCGCCAATGTCACTCCGGTACGACGTTGCGTCAAAGACAGTTGTAGTTTCACAATGGTTGTGTGAATACAACTATCGACGCGCTCGACTCGCGGCGCAAGACGATCATCCTGATCTCCTGCTGCCTGAGTCTGCTGATCGTGTCGATGGACTCCACCATCGTCAACGTCGCCATCCCGTCGATCCGCCGCGACCTCGGCGCGAGCGCCACCCAGATGCAGTGGGTCGTCGACGTCTACACGCTGGTGCTGGCCTCGCTGCTGATGCTCTCCGGCGCCGCCGGTGACCGCTTCGGCCGCCGGCGGGTGTTCCAGATCGGGTTGACGATCTTCGCGTCCGGCTCGCTGCTCTGCAGCCTCGCGCCGACCGCCGATGCGTTGATCGGTGCGCGCCTGGTGCAGGGCATCGGCGGCTCCATGCTCAATCCTGTTGCGCTGTCGATCATTTCGCAGGTATTCACCGGAAGGGTGGAACGTGCGCGCGCGCTCGGTTTCTGGGGCGGCGTGGTCGGTATCTCGATGGCACTCGGACCGACGGTCGGTGGCCTGCTGATCCAGGCCGTCGGCTGGCGGTCGGTGTTTTGGATCAACCTGCCGATCTGCCTGGCCGCCATCGTGCTGACCGCGATCTTCGTCCCGGAGAGCAAGTCGGGCACCATGCGCGACGTCGACCCGATCGGTCAGGGCCTGGGAGTGCTGTTCCTGTTCAGCCTGGTCTTCACCCTCATCGAGGGGCCCGGTATGGGCTGGACCCATCCCCGCACACTGGCCATTGCGGCGCTGGCCGTGGTGGCCCTCGTGGCTTTCCTGCGCTACGAGCGCCGGCGCCACGACCCGTTCATCGATCTGCGCTTCTTCCGCAGCATCCCGTTCGCCGGCGCCACTGTCACCGCCGTGATGGCGCTGACAGGCTGGGGCGCCTTCCTGTTCATGATGTCGTTCTACCTGCAGAACGAGCGGCACTACTCGGCGATGCACACCGGCATCATCTATCTGCCCATTGCCATTGGTGCCCTTGTCTTTTCACCGTTGTCCGGACGAATCGTCGGGCGCTACGGCGCCCGGCCGTCACTGATGGCCGCCGGCGTTCTGATGGCCTCGGCGGCACTGATGCTGACGACGCTGACGGCGACGACGCCGATGTGGCGAGTAGTCGTCATATTCGCGGTGTACGGCATAGGGTTCGCGATGATGAATGCGCCAGTGACCAACGCCGCCGTGAGCGGCATGCCGGTGGACCGTGCCGGTGCCGCGGCGGCTGTGACCTCCACCAGCCGCCAGGTCGGCGTGAGTATCGGTGTGGCACTGTGCGGTTCGATCGCCGGCTCGGCACTGGCCGGCAGCGGCGTCGACTTCGCCACGCAGGCGCGGCCGCTGTGGTGGATGTGCGTCGGGATCGGCGTGGCGGTCGCCACGCTGGGCTTCGTCTCGACCTCGCCGCGGGCGCTGCGTTCCGCCGAACAGCTGGCTCCACTCATCGCGGGTTCCCGCAAGCCGGAGCCTGCCGGTGTCCTCTGATTCGCTGGCCGACGAGGTCTGGCAGACCATGGCCGCCGTCGTGGTCGAGAACCGTGACAGCTGGAAACGCGCGGTGGTCGAGCAGACGGGCTTGCCCTTCAGCCGTGCCCGGATTCTGCGCCGGCTCGATGCCAAGGCCATGACGGCCAAAGAGATCGCCGCCGCGACCGGCATGGACGCGCCGGCCACCACCGTCGCGATCAACGATCTGGAAGAGCGTGGATTGGTTGTGCGCCAACCAGATCCGGAGAACCGGCGCTGCAAACTGGTGTCCCTGACGGACGCCGGTGGCGCAGTGCTGCGCGGTATCGGCCAGCTCGACGACCCGGCCCCGCCCGTGTTTGCCACGCTGGACGCCGACGAGCTCGCCACGCTCCGTGACCTGCTGAGGCGGCTGCGCCGCCACTAGGGGTGCGGTTCCTGTCCACCCGCGTCGGGTGCCCGACTACGGTGGTCCCCGTGGCTAACACCAAACCTGAGATCGAATTTCCGGACGGCCCGGCACCTGACTCGCTGGTGATCGAGGACGTCATCGTCGGCGACGGTGCCGAGGCGGTGCCCGGCGGCAACGTCACGGTGCACTACGTCGGCGTCGAGTACGACACCGGTGAGGAGTTCGACAGCTCCTGGAACCGCGGCGAGACCATCGAATTCCCCCTGCGCGGCCTGATCCAGGGCTGGCAGGACGGCATCCCCGGGATGCGCGTGGGCGGCCGGCGCAAGCTGACCATTCCGCCCGCACAGGCCTACGGCCCCGCCGGTGGTGGGCATCGCCTGTCCGGCAAGACGCTGATCTTCGTCATCGACCTCGTCGGCGTGCGCTGACCCGGATCGACTTTTGTCGGGCTTAGGGCCCGGCGGTTGTGGCGTGTCATGGCGGCAACGTGCCGTCTCCACAGCCGTCGGGCCCTAGGCTCGAATTGTTTTCAGGAGGGTTTTGCATGCCGGACACAGCTGACGTCACCACCGAGCCGTCCGGCATCGTGCGCCGGCTGGGCACGCGCGGCATCGTGGCTGCGGTCGGTGTCGTGGTGGCCGTCGTCGCCGCCGTCGGCTGGGTGGTGTTCGGCACCTCGGACGAGCACCGGGCTCCGAGTTCCATCGCGGCCTCGGCGGTACCGACGCAGGCGCAACCCGAGCTGACCTCCGCGCCGTTCGCGCTGACCCGCGACGGCAACACCGTCACCCTGACGGGCAGCCTGGCCAACACCCGGTCGAAGTCCGAACTGGCCGCTGCGGTCAAGGCGCAGTGGCTGAATGCCACCCTCGACGACAAGACGACCGTCGTTGACGGTGCCGGCACTCCGGACATGGCGGCCATCGGCAACGTGTTCTCCGCGGCCGATGCCATCCCGGATTTCGGGCTGTCCATCGACGGCGCCACCGTCACGCTGATGGGCACGGCGCCCAACCTCGACGTGGCCGGTGAGGTGCAGAGCGCCGCGGCCCTGTCGTTCCCGGGTGCGAAGCTGGCCAACAACATTCAGATCCCGGCGCCTGGCGGTCCCGTGGCGCCGCCCGCGCCGGAACCCTCGTCAGCTCCCGCTCCCGGGCCCGCACCTGCTCCGGCCGGTGGCCCCTGCGCGAAGGTGCAGACGGACGTCACAGAGCTGCTGCGGACCCCGATCAGTTTTGTCACCGGCGGCTCGCAGATGACGGGGGAGTCCCGCCGGCTGCTGGTCCAGATCGCCGACAAGATCAAGGGCTGCCCGAATGGTGCGGTCACCGTGACCGGCTACACCGACAACCAGGGCAGCGACGCCGTCAACCTCAAGCTGAGCGACACCCGGGCCAAAGCCGTTGCCGCCGCGCTGGTTTCGAACGGCGTGCTGGCGGCGAAGATGACGGCCCGCGGTGCCGGTTCGGCCAACCCGATCGCCGACAACAGCACCGAGGAAGGCCGCGCGAAGAACCGCCGGGTCGAGATCACCGTCGGCTGAGCGGTAGCGCCGGCAACTCTCCGAGCCGCCGCGAGCGTGCACACAGATCGGCAATTTTCGGAGAATTGCGATCTGACTGCACATTCGTGGTGAGGACGTCGGGCTATGCATCCGCGAGTGTGCAATGAGAGCCCGGGATCCGCGAATCTTGCCATCTGTGTGCACAGTCGCGGTGGAGGCGGCGCCGGGCTCAGCGATGTCCGGGCAGCCGCAGCAACAGCCGCGTCCCGCCAAGGGGGCTGGTCTCCAATGTCGCGGTGCCGCCGTGCAATTCGGCCTGCTGGGCCACCAGCGCGAGGCCCAGCCCGGAGCCCGAGTGTGATGCCGTGGAGCCCCGGTTGAATCGGCCGAAGACCTTCAGGCGTTCGTCTTCGGGTACGCCGCAGCCGTCGTCGTCGACGGCGATCTCGACCCCGGCGCGCGAACTGACCGCGGACAGCTGAACTTTCGACGCACCGCCGTGCTTGACGGCGTTGGCGATCGCGTTGTCGACCGAAAGCCGCAGCCCGGCAGGCAGTCCGACGATGATGATGGTCGGCGCCGGTACCAGTGAAACCTCCAGGTCCGGGTACACGCGCATGGCGTCGTGCGCGGCGCGATCCAGGAGTTCGGTGATGTCCACGGGCACATGGTCATCGACGGTGGACAGCTCACCCTGTGCCAGGCGCTCCAGTGCCCATAGCGTGGTCTCGATGCGCGACTGGGTGCGCACCACGTCGCTCAGCACTTCCTTGCGCTGCTCATCGGGAAGGTCGAGCGTGCTCAGGATTTCGACGTTGGTGCGCATCGCCGTCAGCGGCGTGCGCAGCTCGTGCGCCGACACCGCCGCGAAGTCACGCGCCGACGCCAGCGCGGCCTTCGTCCGGCCCTTCTCTTCCCACACGCGGTCCACCAGACCTTTGACCGCGTCGGCGATTTCGACGGCCTCGGTGGCACCGCGGACGTCGATGTGCGGGGCGTCGCCTTCGGGGTCGATATCGCGCGTCTGCTGCGCCAGCCGTTTGAGCGGACGCACCGCGAACGCGGCCAGCGCCCAGCCCGCGACGGCGGCCGCGCCAATGGCGAACGCGCACAACGCGATCACCCGGCGATGCAGGTTGTTGGTGTCGATGATCGTCGCGTCATACGTGGCACCGACCGCCACCAGCATCGGGTCCGGCATGTGGATCTGCACCGTGCGCACCCGGTAGCGGACGCCGTTGACGTCGGTGTCGGCGTAACCGACCGGCAGCTCCGGCAGCACGACGTTCGAGTTCGAGCTGACCTGGCCGCTGCGGCGGGCCGTGATGACGACGTTCTCGTCGTGCGGTGGCCGCGGAATCTCGTCCAGCCCGCGCGGCAGGAACGGGATCGCGAAGCCGGCGGCCTCGTCGAGGCGGCGGTCCAGCCGTTCCTTGCGGTCGTTGGTGATGCCGATCCACACGATGGTGCCGACGATCCCGACCACGATGGCCGCGGCGATACCGGTGGCGAACGCGACGCGCGACTGCAGCGACGGGGTGCGACGGAAGACGCGCGCCAGGATGTTCACGGGCTACTGCTGCCTGAGTACGAACCCCACACCGCGGACCGTGTGCAACAGTCGCGGCGCACCGTTGGCCTCCAGCTTGCGGCGCAGGTAGCCGATGAACACGTCGACGACGTTGGTGTCGGCGGCGAAGTCGTAGCCCCACACCAGCTCGAGCAGCTGGGCGCGGGACAGCACGGCGGTCTTGTGCTCGGCGAGCACGGCCAGCAGGTCGAACTCGCGCTTGGTGAGGTCGACGTCGGCGCCGTTGACGCGGGCCCGCCGGCCCGGGATGTCGACTTCGAGCGGCCCGACGGAGATGGTCTCCGACGAGAACGTCGCCGTCGCGCCGCGGCGGCGCAACAGCGCCTTGACGCGCGCCACCAGCTCGGCCAGCACGAATGGCTTGACCAGGTAGTCGTCGGCGCCGGCTTCCAGGCCCGCCACCCGGTCGTCGACCGAGCTGCGGGCCGAGAGCACACACACCGGCACGTCGTTGTCCATGGCGCGTAGCGCGGTGACGACGCTGACGCCGTCGAGCACCGGCATGTTGATGTCCAGAATGATGGCATCCGGCCGGAATTCGGTGGCACTGCGCAGGGCTTCGGCGCCGTCGACCGCGGTCGAGACCTCGAAGCCGGACAGCCGCAGGCCACGCTCCAGTGAGGCCAGCACGTCCGGGTCGTCGTCGACTACGAGCAGGCGGGGGGAGGCGCTTCCGCTATCCATGTGCCTCATCTTGCCCGATGGCCCACTGTTATTGACGGAGGCACGTCTGGCAGCCACTATTCGGTGCTAGCATCCGGCGCTTATGGGGCCTGTGTCGCCGCGAGTCATCGTCCAACCCGATGATGGCGTGCAGCCGGTGCGGGATTTCCTCGCATCGGCGCAGAAGTCGTTGCTCATCAAGCAATTCACGTTCACCGAGCCGTCCCTCGTGGCGGCGGTGATCGACCGGCATCGGGCGGGCGTCGCGGTGCGCGTCATGCTGAACCCGGCCCGCTCGGGCGGGGACCGCGCCAATGACGAGACGTTCGAACAATTCTCGGCTGCCGGTGTCAACGTCCAGTGGTCCAATCCGACGTTCTACGTGACGCACGAGAAGTCGATCGTGGTCGACGAGACGGCTGCACTCGTGGCCACGTTCAACCTGTGCGAGAAGTACTTCACCCTCACCCGTGACTACGGCGTCATCACCACCGACGCGGAGCACGTCGCGCAGATCGTCGAGGTGTTCGACGCCGACTGGTCCCACACCGATTGGGAGCCGTCGCAGTACCACGGGCTGTTGTGGAGCAACTCGAATTCCCGCTACCACATGGCGAAATTCATCGACACCGCCGAACACCGGCTGCGCATCCAGCACCCGAAGTACGTCGACGCCGTCATCCTCGACCACATCGCGGCGGCGGTGGGCCGGGGCGTGAACGTCCATGTGCTGTGCGGTGGCAAGCACGGCATCAGCGACTGGGACATCCTCGACACGTTCGCCTCGCTGCGGACCCTGCGCCGGTTCGGCGCGAAGGTGCGCAAGCAGAAGAACCTGCGGGTACACGCCAAGTTGGTCATCGTCGACGACCATGAGGCCCTCGTGGGCTCGATGAACATCGACCGCAGCGCCTTCGACCTGCGCCGCGAGCTGGGCGTGATGGTCAAGGACCCGGACGCCGTCGCGCAGCTGTCGCAGGTGTTCGACGCCGACTGGGAGACCTCGCACCACTACGAGCCGCCGGATCCGCTGGATTCGTCGCAGCACCACGAAGACGACTTCCCGCATGACCCCGAGCTCGTCCATGAGTGAGCAGATCGACTCGACGGCCCAACGGGTTTCGTTGTTCGAGTTGGTCCTGACGTTCAACCACATCGCGCTGGCGTCGTTCGGCGGCGGGCTGTCGGCCTGGTCGCGCGAGGTGCTGGTCGTCGAGAAGGGCTGGCTCGGGGACGCCGAGTTCCTCTCGGCCACAACGATGTGCCGCATCCTGCCCGGCGCCAACCAGGTGAACATGGCGGTGTTCGCCGGCACCAAGATGCGTGGCTTTCCCGGTGCCGCCGCCGCGGTATTCGGCTTGTGCGCCATGCCTCTGGTCATCGTGCTGGTGCTGTCGTTCGCCTACTTCCGGTTCAAGGAAGTGCCCGCGGTCAAGGGCGTGTTGCACGGCGCGTCGGCGGCCGCGGTGGCCCTGACCCTGACGATGGTGCTCAAGACGGGCCAGAAGTGCCTGACGGGCGTCGTGCCGGTGCTGCTGTTCGCCGGCGCCTTCGTGCTGAACGGCGTGCTGCGGTTCCCGCTGCTGGGGACGCTCGCGATTCTGGCCCCGCTCAGTCTGATCTGGGCGTGGCCGCGGGAGCGCACCGCGGCGTCGACATGAGCGTCAGCGAGAAGCCGGAGGCGGATCGCGCATGAGCACAGCGGCGCTCTCGACGTACATCCAACTCATCGGGCTGTTCGGCATGCTGTCGCTGCTGTCCATCGGCGGCGGCAACGTGGTGCTGCCGGAGATGCACATCAACGCCGTCAACGGCAGGCACTGGCTCACCGACAACCAGTTCGCCGACCTGTTCTCGATCTCGCAGACCGCGCCGGGGCCGAGCATCCTCATCGTGTCGATGGTCGGCTACGGCGCCGGGCTGAAAGAGGGCGGCATTCCCGGCGCGATCATCGGCGGCGTCGTCTCGATGGTCGCGATGGTGGTGCCGGCCGCGGGCTTCGTCTACGTCATCACGCTGATCTGGCAGAAGGCCGAACGCTCCAAACTCCGCCGCGCTGTCGAAAAGGGTTTCGCCCCGCTGACGGTGGGCCTGATCCTGGCGGCATCGTTGGTCATGAGCCGGGCCGCCGACCACGACTGGCGGGCCTACACCGTCACGGCGGTCTGCACGGTGATCTTCATGCTCACCAAGCTCAACCCGCTGATCGTGGTCGCCGCGGCCGGTCTGGTCGGGTACCTGGGCTTCATCTGACCTGGTCGCGCCGTCGCGCCGGGTGATTGTCGGTGGCACGTGCGAGCATTGAAGTTGTTGTGTCTGATGTAGCCCAGCCCCTGCACTCGGCCCCGGCGATCGCTCCGGTGCCGCAGCGTCGGCGTGCGTCGACGGACCTGCTGCGCCTGCTGCCGTACCTCGGCCCCTACCGCGGTCGCTGGGGCGCCATGCTGCTCACCGCGTGCGCCGGTCTGGGCGTGACGGTCGCGATTCCGCTGATGACCAAGGCCGTGATCGACGGTCCGGTGCGGCATCAGGATCAGCACGGCCTGTGGGTTCTCGGTTCGGCGGCGCTCGCATTGGGCCTCCTCGAGGCGGTGCTGTGGTTCATCCGGCGCTGGCTCGGGGCGCGGGCGACCATGGGCGTCGAGGCCGACATCCGCAAAGAGCTCTACGCGCGGCTGCAGATCCTGCCCATGTCGTTCCACCGGCAGTGGCAGTCCGGGCAATTGCTGTCCCGGGTGATGAACGACCTTGGCACCATTCGCCAATTTCTCGGGTTCGGCCTGCTGTTCCTGGTGCTCAACTCGATTCAGATCGTCGTGGTCACGGCCATCCTGCTCGCCATGTACTGGCCGCTGGGTGTGGTGGTCCTGGCCTCTGTGGTGCCGGTGTCGGTGACGGTCTTCAGATTCGAACGGCAGTTCAGCCGGCTGTCGCGGCTGGCGCAGGACCAATCCGGCCATGTCGCAACGCATGTCGAGGAGTCGGCGCTGGGCCTGCGCGTGATCAAGTCGTTCGGCCGGGAGGACTACGTCTACCAGCGGTTCGACGAGCGGGCGACGGACCTCTACGACGCCGAGGTCGGCAAGGTGGCGGTATCGGCCCGGTTCTGGACGCTGCTCGAGGTCATCCCGAATCTCACGCTCATCCTGGTGCTCGGATTCGGCGCGTACGCGGTCGGCCACGACCTGGTCACCATGGGCACGCTCGTCGCGTTCATCACCATGATGCTGTCGCTGGTGTGGCCCATCGCGTCGCTGGGCTTCCTGCTGTCGATGATGCAGGAGTCGATGACCGCGGCCGATCGCGTCGCCGAGATCTTCGACGCGCCAGTGGATGTCACCGACGGCCCGGTCACCACCGTGCCGCGCGGCGGACACCTCGAATTGCGTGACGTCGGCTTCCGGTTCCCCGACGCCGCACCCGACGACTGGGCGCTGCGCCACGTGTCGGTGACGGTCGAACCCGGGCAGACATTGGCGTTGGTCGGCGCCACCGGCTCCGGGAAATCGGTTCTGGCCGCGTTGTTCTCACGGCTGTACGACGTCACCGAGGGCGCGATCCTGCTCGACGGCCGGGACATCCGCGAGCTGTCGCTGCCCGCCCTGCGGACCGCCGTGGCCACCGCGTTCGAAGATCCGACGCTGTTCTCGATGTCCGTCGCCGAGAACCTCGCCCTCGGTCGTGGCGCCGACAATCCCGCCACCTACGACGAGATTCGCGAAGCCATCGACATCGCCGCCGCCCAGTTCGTCTACGACCTGCCGTTCGGGCTGGACACCCGCATCGGCGAGCAGGGGATGAGCCTGTCCGGCGGTCAGCGGCAACGCCTTTCGCTGGCCCGCGCGATCCTCGCCGCGCCGTCGCTGCTGGTGCTCGATGACACCCTGTCGGCCCTGGACATGCACACCGAAGCGGAGGTCACCGTCGCGCTCCGGCGGGTGCTGACGTCGGTGACGGGCATCGTGGTGGCGCACCGGGCGTCGACTGTCCTGCTGGCCGATCGGGTGGCACTGCTCCAGGACGGCACGATCACCCGCATCGGCACGCACGCCGAGTTGCTGGCGGAGGCACCCGAATACCGCTATCTGTTGTCGGCCGACGACGAGCTCGACGACGGCTGCGAGCGCAGCTGCGATTGGGAGCAGGACGCCGAACGCGAGCGGCTCGAGCAGCTGTATCTCGAGCAGACCGATGAGTCCGAAGAGGTGCGCCGCCGATGAGCACCGAGAGCTGGCGCGGCCAGACGGTCGACAAGGCCGAGGACCTGCCCATCGACGAGAGCGTCTCGCGTCGCCGTGAAGCGCGGGCGCTGCTGGGTTCATTGTTGAAGCCGTACCGGCTCGCAGTCCTGCTGCTGGGCCTGGTCGTGGTGGTGGAAAACGGTGCGCGGCTGTCTGTTCCGCTGCTCGTCCAGCGCGGCATCGACCGCGGCATCCCACCGATCGTGCAGGGTGGCCCGGCCCGCGAACTGCTGCAGATCGTCGCCGCCCTGTGCGGTGTCGTGGTGCTGCAGGCCACCTTCCGGTTGTTCTTCCTGAACCGTTCGGGCCGGATCGGGCAGAAGGTGCTGCTCGAACTGCGCCGCCGGGTGTATCGACAGTTCCAGCGGCTCGACGTCGCCTTCCACGACCGCTACACGTCGGGCCGCGTGGTGAGCCGGTCCACCAACGACATCGAAGCCATCCAGACCATGCTGTCGACGGGTTTCGACAGCCTCATCACCGCAATCCTCACCCTGGGCGGCACCGCGGTCCTGCTCGTCACGCTCGATGTGCGCCTCGGGCTGATGTGCCTGGCCGCATTCCCGCTCCTGGTGTTGCTGGTCGCCTGGTTCCGGCGCGAGTCGTCCAAGACGTACCGCACCGTCCGGGAACGCGCGGCGCTGGTCATCGTGCAGTTCGTCGAAACCATGACGGGCATCAAGGCCGTGCAGGCCTACCGGCGCGAGCCGCGCAATCAGGAGATCTTCGACGACGTCGTCGACGACTACCGCGTCATCAACGAACGCACCATGACCCTGCTCGCGGTGTTCATGCCCGGCGTCAAACTCGTCGGCAACGTCACCACCGCGGTGGTGCTGCTGTACGGCGGCTACCTGGTGCTGCACGGGCAGATGACGATCGGCACGCTGACGGCCTTCCTGCTGTACCTGCGCATGTTCTTCGAACCGATGCAGGAGATTTCGCAGTTCTTCAACAGCTTCCAGTCCGCGGCGTCGGCGCTGGAGAAGCTGGCCGGCGTGCTGGGTCAGCAGCCGGCGATCATGGACCCCACCGACCCGGTCGAGCTGACGACGGTCAAGGGCGACATCGCTTTTCACGGCGTCAGCTTCGGCTACACCCCGGACCGTCCGGTGCTGCCCGAACTGAATCTGACGGTGCCCGCGGGGCAGACCGTCGCCCTCGTCGGTGCCACCGGTGCGGGCAAGACGACCATCGCCAAGCTCATCGCGCGCTTCTATGACCCGGTCACCGGCACGGTCACCCTCGACGGCATCGACCTGCGGTCCATCGGCCAAACCGAGCTGCGCCAGCACGTCGTGATGGTGACGCAGGAGAACTTCATGTTCGCCGGCACCGTCGCCGACAACATCCGGTTCGGGCGGCCCGGCGCCACCGACGCCGAGATCCGCGCGGCCGCGGAAGCCGTTGGCGCGGACCGGTTCATCGACAACCTGCCGGACGGCTACGACACCGACGTCGCGAACCGGGGCGGACGGTTGTCGGCAGGCCAACGCCAGTTGGTCGCGTTCGCGCGTGCCTTCCTGGCCGATCCCAAAGTGCTGATCCTGGACGAGGCGACGTCGTCGCTGGACATCCCGACCGAGCGGCTGGTGCAGCGCGCGCTGGCCACCGTGCTGGCCGGGCGGACCGCGCTCGTGATCGCGCACCGACTCTCCACGGTGCAGTCCGCGGACCGGGTCCTGGTGCTCGACGGCGGGCGCATCGTCGAGGACGGCGCGCCCGACGATCTGGTCGCGCAGAACGGTCGGTATGCGGCGCTGCACCGCGCCTGGGTCGACTCGCTGGCCTGACGGGTCAGGGGATAAGCCGCAGCTGCCGTGCCTTCGACACGGCCTCGCGCCGGCTGTGGGTGCCGAGTTTCATTGCGGCACTGCGCAGATAGCTCTTGACGGTCTCGGGTTTCAGCGAAAGCCGCTGGGCGGCTTCGGTATTGGTGCACCCCAGCGCGATCTGCGCGAGGACGTCGACTTCGCGCGGGCTCAGCGGACCGGCCGGCGCGGGCCCGCCGGCCAGGGCCTCTGCCAGCCGGTCGGCGAGGCCGCCCAGATCGCCGGGCGCCACGGGCGAGCCCCCGGCCGCCAGCCGGCGCAGCTCGGCGTGCACCTGGCGGATGTGTTCGGCGTTCACCGCGGTGTCGGCGGCGGGGGCCTGTTGCAGCCGCAGCCGGCGGTCCACCTCGTCGCGGATCGTCAGCTCGTCCGACAGCCGTTGCGCCGAGGCCAGCATCAGGTCCACGGCCCGGCCGCCGAACGGTGCGCTGGACCGGTAGGCGCCGTACAACACGGCCCGGGCGCGGCCGTCGACCACGACGGGCACCGCCAGCACCGACCGGATGCCTTCAGAGAGCACAGGCATGTCGTAGTCGTGCGTGATGGACGGCGCGTGCCGGTAGTCGGCCACCGCGAGCGGCTGACCCGAGACCATGCTGGCGCCGCCGAGCCCGCACATCGAGCGCACCGTCAGCCCCCGGAGGCCACCGCCGCGGGTGCCGTAGAACTCGGTGATCAGCAGCGCGTCGTCGTGCACCTCGCCGCCGAACATCACGGGTACCGCACCCTCGGAGCCCAGACGGCGCAGCTCAGCGCGCACCGCGTCGGTGTCGCGCGGGCGCAGCACGGATGGGCCGGTGGTCACGGTCAGTACCCTCTTTCGGGGGTAGCGGGCGGAGGGGTGTGACGTAGATCCTACGTTCATGGCGACAGACGCTGGGATCACCACCAACACCGAGCAGTACCGAGCGGCGCGGGACCGCCTCGTGGCATCGATCGGTGACTACGCGCAGGCCGTCGATTCGTTCAGCTGGCCGCGGCTGACCGGGGCCTTCAACTGGGCCACCGACTGGTTCGACGTCATCGCGCGCAGCCCCGAACGGGCCGGGCAGGCGGCGTTGTGGATCACCGAAGAAGGCGGCGACGAGCAGCGGTACACCTTCGCGGAGATGGCCGACCGGTCCGACCAGGTGGCGACGTGGCTGCGAGCGCTGGGCGTGGGCAAGGGCGACCGCGTCATCGTCATGCTGGGCAACCAGGTCGAGCTGTGGGAGTCGATGCTGGCGGTCGCCAAGCTCGGCGCGGTGGTGATGCCGACGACCGGGGCGCTGGGTTCGGCCGATCTGGCCGACCGGATCACCCGTGGCGGGGCGGGCTTCGTGGTGACCAATGCGGCCGATGCGGACAAGTTCGCGTCCGTGGACGGGCAGTACGTCGGGATCGTCGTCGGGGATCCGGTACCGGGCTGGCACCGCTACGCCGACGCGTACGACGTGGTTTCGGCGGGACCGTTCGCCGCGGTCACCGAGGTAGACGACCCGCTGCTGGTCTACTTCACCTCGGGCACCACCAGCAAGCCCAAACTCGTTGAGCACTCGCAGATTTCGTACCCCGTCGGCCATCTGTCCACGATGGCCTGGATCGGGGTGACGCCCGGCGACGTCCATCTGGCGATCAGCTCGCCGGGCTGGGCCAAGCACGCCTGGAGTTGTGTGTTCGCGCCGTGGATCGCCGAGGCGACGATCTTCGTCTACAACTACAGCCGCTTCGACGCCGCTGCGCTGCTGGGCCAATTGCGTCGCGCCGGCGTCAACACGTTCTGCGCGCCACCGACCGTGTGGCGGATGCTGATCCAGGCCGACCTCGGCGCCAAACCCGAAGGGCTGCGCGAGATTCTGGGCGCCGGCGAACCGCTGAACCCCGATGTCATCGCCAAGGTGCAGGACGCCTGGGGGCTGACCATCCGCGATGGCTTCGGCCAGACCGAGACCACCCTGCTGGTCGGCAACGCCCCGGGACAGCCCGTCAAGGCCGGCTCGATGGGCCGGCCGATGCCGGGCGTGCCGGTGGTGCTGGTCGACCCGGTGACCGGTGAGCGCACCGACGAAGGCGAGATCTGCCTGGACCTGAACGCCGAGCCGCTCAACCTGATGACCGGTTATCTTGCTGACCCGCAACGCAATGCGGCCGTCATGGCGGGCGGTTACTACCACACCGGCGACGTCGCCTCCCGTGACAGCGACGGCTACATCACGTACATCGGCCGCACCGATGACGTGTTCAAGTCGTCGGATTACAAGGTGTCGCCGTTCGAGCTGGAGAGCGTGCTCATCGAGCATCCCGCGGTGGTGGAAGCCGCGGTGGTGCCGCAGCCCGACGACACCCGGCTCGCCGTGCCGAAGGCGTACGTCTGTCTGGCCACGGGCTGGGACGCCGACGCGGACACGGCGCGGTCCATCATGGAATTCGCCCGTGACCACCTGGCGCCGTACCTCAAGGTGCGCCGGGTGGAGTTCGGTGACCTCCCCAAGACGATTTCCGGCAAGATCCGGCGCGTTGACCTGCGCAAGCGCGAAGATCAAGCGCATGCGGCCGGCACCCCGATCGCATCGGAATACCGCTATGAGGACCTGGTGAACTGATGCTGAGCTACGACGCGGGGCCCACCGACACCCCGATCCTCGAAGAGACCATCGGGGCCAACTTCGAGCGCACCGTCGCGGCCCATCCGGATACTCTCGCGTTGGTCGACCGCGGGCAGGGACTGCGGTACACGTATGCCGAGTTGAACGCCGAGGTCGACCTGATCGCGCGCGGCCTGATGGCCCGCGGCGTCGACAAGGGTGACCGTGTCGGGGTCTGGTCACCGAACTGCGCGCAGTGGATCGTCACGCAGCTCGCGACGGCCAAGATCGGCGCCATCCTGGTCAACGTGAATCCGGCGTACCGGGTGCACGAACTTGCCTACGCGCTCAACCAATCCGGGATGCGTGTGTTGGTCTCGGCGACGTCGTTCAAGACATCCGACTATGCGGCGATGATCGCCGAGGTGCGTCCGCAGGTTCCCAGCCTGAGTGACGTCGTCTTCCTGGACGGCGCGGACTGGGACCGGTTGCGAGCGGACAGTGCGGCCGTCGGCGCCGATGCCCTGGCGGCCCGGCAGGCCACGCTGGCCAACACCGACCCGATCAACATCCAATACACCTCGGGCACAACCGGATTCCCGAAAGGTGCGACGCTGTCGCACCGCAACATCCTGAACAACGGCTACTTCACGACGGAAGGCATCAACCTCCGAGCGGGCGAGCGGTTGTGTGTTCCGGTGCCGTTCTACCACTGTTTCGGCATGGTGATGGGCGTGCTCGGCTGCATGGCTCATGGTGCGGCCGTGGTGATTCCGGCTCCCGGATTCGACCCGGCAGCGACGCTCGACGCCGTCGAAGCCGAGCAGTGCGCCGGCGTCTACGGGGTGCCGACGATGTTCATCGCGATGCAGCACCACCCGTCGTTCGCCGGGCGGGACCTGTCGAGCCTGCGCACCGGCATCATGGCCGGCTCGGTATGCCCCGTCGAGGTGATGAAGCACTGCGTCTCCGACATGCACATGGCCGAGGTGGCCATCGCGTACGGCATGACGGAGACGTCACCGGTGTCCTGCCAGACGCTGATCGATGACGACCTGGACCGCCGCACCGCGACCATCGGACGGGCGCATCCGCACCTGGAGGTCAAGGTCATCAACCCGGAGACCGGCGAGACGGTGGAGCGTGGCGAGCCGGGGGAGTTCTGTACTCGTGGTTACTCGGTGATGTTGGGCTATTGGGACAACGACGAAAAGACCCGGGAGGCCATCGATTCCGAGGGCTGGATGCATACCGGCGATCTCGCGGTGATGCGGTCGGACGGTTACTGCGCCATCGTCGGGCGCATCAAGGACATGGTGATCCGCGGCGGGGAGAACGTGTACCCGCGCGAGATCGAGGAGTTCCTGTACACCCACCCGGACATCGAAGACGCCCAGGTGATCGGCGTGCCCGACGCCCGCTACGGCGAAGAGATCTGCGCCTGGTTGCGGATGCGGCCGGGTGCAGCACCGCTGGACGCCGCCGCCATCCGGGAATTCACCGCGGATCGGCTGGCGCACTTCAAGATTCCGCGCTACGTGCACGTCGTCGACGAGTTCCCGATGACGATCACGGGCAAGGTCCGCAAGGTCGACATGCGCGCCGAGAGCATCCGCATCTTCGGGCTGGAGCAGCCCTAGCGCGATACCTCCCCTCGCGGGGGTGCGGCTGTCGCGATCCCGAATTTCTTAACACGGTGTTGACGGCCTGATCAGGTGCTCTGACCACGTTTACGTGCTGTCATGGGTGGGTAAGCGTCTCACCATCGGCCGCACACCCCGGCCGGCGGGAGCTGACAGGAGCGCACTATGACCGTCTTTCGTACCGGCGCCGTCCGCCGAGTAGCCAAATTCGTCCGCCGTCGTGCCCATCTGACCCCGCAGGAACGCCACAATCTCGAACTGTCGCAAACGCCCCTTGCCGTGATCTCGGCATCGCTCGGCGCGCACCTCGGTCACTGATCCGGACCGTCGTCCCCTGCCACCGGGGCCATCATTCAACTTGACGAGTCCCGATGGCCGGGTCTATCTTCCAAAAGTCAGCACCTCGCTAGGCGAGGCTCCTGAACGAACAGAAGCCACTGATCCGACGACGTCGAGAGACGCCCAGGGTCAGGACAGGTCTCCCCGGATTAAGGGGTTACCCAAAGTGGCTATCCGCCCGCGGATTACGTCGTCCAGTGCCGAAGCTCTGACGAGAGGGGTGTGAGCGGTGCCGAATCGTGACAGGTTCTTGATGGCCTGGCGGGTACTCGCCTTCTCCCTTTTGTGTTGTCATTGACAGCGATGCCTCTGCGGAGGCCCGGCGGCAAGGAGGTGAGGGACACACATGAAACCTGGCGATAGTCCGAGTTCCATCCCGGAACGAGAACGTCTTCATTTCAAGAACATTCAGCATTTCGTGAAGTCTCCGCTGCCCTGCCGATCTGTTGGCGGTTTGGCCGTCTGACCGACGCTGCCCAAGGCAGGCCCGCGGGACCGAACCCGACAGGAGCTCTGTCATGACCGTATTCCGCGCTATCCCAGTACGCCGTCTGGCTCGGCTGGTGCACACCCGCACGCACCTGACGCCGCAGGAACGGCACAACCTTCGGATGTCGCAGACGCCGCTCGCGGTGATCTCGGCCTCTCTCGGGGCGCATCCCCACTTCTGACCCGCCCGGCCGCACGGTCCGCCCACCGATCCCGGTGGGCGGACCCCCGCTGCGCTGCCCTTCTCCCGAGAGGAATCTCGACATGGCCCTGTTCGCTCGTACCCCGCGCCCCGCCGGCGAAACATCAGCACGGCAACATGATTCACCGAGCACCGCGGTGCTCGACTCCGCGCACGTCGGCGACATCGTCGGCGCGCTCGGCACCATCTGCACCGACGAGACCACCACGGGACGCAACCGGTGGCAGCGACTGAAGATGCTGCTCGTGGTGATGGGGCCCGGCCTCATCGTCATGGTCGGGGACAACGACGCCGGCGGTGTCGCGACCTACGCGCAGGCCGGCCAGAACTACGGCATGGCGCTCATGTGGACACTGGCACTGCTGATTCCGGTGCTGTACGTCAACCAGGAGATGGTGGTCCGGCTCGGTGCCGTCGCCGGAGTGGGGCACGCCCGCCTGATCTTCGCCCGATTCGGCAAGTTCTGGGGCGCCTTCAGCGTCGGCGACCTGTTCATCGTCAATGCGCTGACCATCGTCACCGAATTCGTCGGTGTGTCAATGGCGTTGAACTACTTCGGGCTGCCCAAGGCGATCTCGGTGCCGCTCGCGGCAGTGCTGCTGTTCGCCGTCGTGGCCGGCGGTTCGTTCCGTCGTTGGGAGCGTTTCATTTTCGCGCTGATCGCGATCAACATCGTGATCTTCCCGCTGGCGTTCATCGTGCACCCGTCCGCGACGGAAACGGCGAAGGGATTGATCCCGTCGTTCCCGGGCGGCCTGAACTCGACGCTGTTGCTACTGATCGTGGCCATCGTCGGCACCACGGTCGCGCCGTGGCAATTGTTCTTCCAGCAGTCCAACATCGTCGACAAGCGGTTGACCCCCAAGTGGATTCGTTACGAGCGGATCGATCTGTGGATCGGCATCGTCGTGGTGATGGTCGGCGCGGTCGCGATCATGGCCGCCGCCGCGTTCGGGCTGGGCGGCACCGCGGCGGCCGGCAACTTCACCGATGCCGGTGACGTGGCGACCCAGCTGGGCCGGCACGTTTCGCCCACTGCGGGTGCGCTGTTCGCCATCCTGCTGCTGGACGCCTCGCTCATCGGGGCCAACGCCGTCGGCCTCGCCACCACGTACGCGCTGGGTGACACTTTGGGCAAGCGGCACTCGTTGCACTGGAAGGTCAGTGAGGCGCCCGCTTTCTACCTGGGTTACGCCGCGTTGTTGGCGGTGGCGGCCGCGGTGTCGTTCAGCCCGGACCACGTGCTGGGGCTGCTCACCCAGGGCGTGCAGGCGCTGGCCGGGGTGCTGCTGCCGTCGGCGACGGTGTTCCTGGTGCTGCTGTGCAACGACAAGGCGGTGTTGGGGCCGTGGGTCAACACCATGCGGCAGAACATCATGGCGGGCGTGATCGTCTGGGCCCTGGTGCTGTTGTCGCTGGCGCTGACGGCCGCGACGTTCTTCCCGAATCTGACTGCCGGACAGCTGGAATGGGGTTTCGGGGCCGGGGTTGCCGTTGGCGTGCTCGGTGGTGGCGCCATCGCGGGGGCGACGCTGCGGTCTCGGCGGCAGGAGCGGAAGCAGGACGCTGTCCAGGTGGCCGCCGAGTTGGGTGGCCTGGATCCCGAGCAGGTGGCGGATCTGGACGAAGAGCCAGACGACCGCAAGGTCCGCAAGGCGCTGCGGAGCCAGGAGCGCGACAGCTTCCGCACGCCGGCGCTGGAGACGCTCGATCGGCCCGCCTGGTCACCGCTGCGGGTGGCCGGCATGGTCGCACTGCGTGGCTACCTGCTGGTGGCAGTGGTGCTGGTCGGGGTGAAGGTCGCCGAGGCGATCAGCGGCTGAAGAAAAGGGGGCGCGGTGCCGGTGGCTCCGCGCCCCCTTCGGCACCCTTCACAGGGAGTCGCGTGCCGGACAGTGCGAGGGGTCGCCGTCCCCGCAGGTGCACAGGTTCGTGTGCCGGCGCTCCGGATCGATGCCAGCAACGTCGGCTGCCGGGCCTCGCACGGCAGTGACGATCGAGGCCGTCCCCGCTGCTGCGGTGAGCAGCAACTCGACTTGATTTGCGGACTGCAGCAGAAGGACCAATTGATGCACTGTAAGCAGCCGATTTAGCACGCTGACCGTCCGATGCATTGCATTGCTGTGCGTATCCCGATTCGTCCTCGCCGACTGTCGCACAGTACCGACGCGAGCGTCAATACCGCAAACGGTGTGTCCCGGGTCGAGGCGCCTGGCGACAGCGGTTCGCCAGTGCGGGATGTTCCGCCGCGGCCGTCGGATTCGCGCCCCTCGGCGTGCCGGGCGACATAGGCTGAGTGTCCGACTCCCGAGTCGGCGTGGCGACGGCGAAAGGTGTTGGCACAGTGAATGTGACAGTTATGGGGGCCACTGGCCTCATCGGAAAGCTACTGGTCGACCTCTTGACGCGGGAGGGCGAGGACGTGGTCGCTGCGTCCCGGCGCTCCGGTGTCGACGTGCGCAGCGGCGTGGGCCTCGCCAAAGCCCTGGCGGGCGCGGACGCCCTCGTCGACGTCACCAACTCGCCGTCCTTCGAAGACGAAGAGGTGATGGATTTCTTCGTCGGGGCGACTACCAATCTGGTGGCCGCGGCCCGGGCGGCCGGGGTGGGCCATTACGTCGCACTGTCGATCGTGGGCGTCGACGAGCTGCCGGACAGCGGCTACCTGCGGGCCAAGGTCGCGCAAGAGCGGATCATCGCGTCGTCGGGGCTGCCCTACACGATCGTGCGTGCCACGCAGTTCCATGAGTTCGCAAGCGCCATCGTCGATTCGATGGTGGTCGAGGCCGACACCGACGAAGGTGACGAGCACGATGTGCGGGTGCCGGATGCCTTGATCCAGCCGATCGCGGCCGACGAGGTGGCGGCGTACCTGGCTGAGGTCGCGATAGAGCCACCGCGCAACCACGTGATCAACATCGGCGGACCCGAGAAGTTCCCGTTTTCGAGGCTGGCCAGGGAGGTGCTGGCGCTCCATCACGACGATCAGCGGGTGGTGGTCGACCCGCACGCGAAGTACTTCGGCACGACGCTGAAGAGGGAGAGCCTGGTCACCGGTGCCGGGGCGATGATCGCTTCGATTCCCTTCTGAGCGGCATCACGCCAGCAGCGGCGCGAGCTGGCTCGCGCAGTCCCGCAACGCCGGAACCTGCTTTTGCAGAAGCTGTTCCTGTTCGGCCCGTGCGGACATCGCCACCGCGGCCACCAGAGTCGCGGCGGCGGACCGGATCGGCACCGCGACGCACGCCGAATCGGCCCGGAGCTCCCCGGTCTGGGTGGCGTAGCCGCGCTCCCGGACTTCGGCGAGCTGTTCGGCCAGAGCGGATTTCGAGATGATGGTGCGGTCGGTGAGCGCCGCCGGGCTCAAGGCCAGCAGCGTGTCGGCATCACGCTTCTCGGCGAGCAGCAGCTTGCCGACGGCACTGGCGTGTAGGTGGCGGTTGAGTACCGATTCGTCCGCGGGCGGCGGGTATTCGCCGTCGGCGTCGGCAAGGCGCACCGAGGTGTTGGTGAAGTAGAACAGGTGCACCCCGAAGCGCACCGACAGCCGCAGCTCGGCCAGCGTCTCGCGAGCCTTGGTACATACGGTGGGCGAGACCGCGGCGTCGATCAGCAGGCCCATCCGCGGGCCCAGCGCGAACCCCGACAGGTCCGGCAGCCGCACGATGTAGCCATCGGCGACAAGGAGATTCAGCAGCCGGTAGGTGGTGGCCGACGGCATGGACAGGTGCTCGGCGATGTCCTTCGCGGTGACGCCCGTGCCGGCCAGCGCCACGGCCTCGAGCACCTGGAGGGCGCTCTGTACAGCTTTGGGCTGCCGGCCCGACAGCGCGCCGTCGGCGGGGCTCACCGGCGCACCTCCCACGGGTTGTAGTCGGCGAAAACGTCGCCGGCGACGGTCTCGTCGAACACCCCGACCCGTTCGGCGAGGTCGGGCACCCGGCGGCGGCGAACCAGGAATGCCGCCAACCCCAGTGCCAGCAGCGCGGAGTAGACCGCGGTGGCGATCCACACCGGTGACGCCACCGACAGTGCGGCCCAGATGATGATCGCGATCATGGTGGCGGCCGTGGCCAGCCCGACGATCAGGGGCACCGTGGTCAGCTCGCCGATCCGGCGCAGGAATGCCGGCGTGGCCAGGCACACCAGTAGATACGCCACGATGTAGCCGTGGGCCGACACCGCCAGCAGCCCGATGAGGACGTCGCGGCTGGACTCCGCGGCGAACAGGTAGGCGACCGGCACCGCGACGATCACCGGCATCGCGACGCTGAGTGCGACGTGCGGTGTGCGATAGCGCGGGTGAGCATGGCCCAGGGCAGCCGGCAGCAGCCCCTCGCGTCCCATCGCGAACAGCGTCCGGGACAAGGCGGTGGTGGAACCGATCACGCACGCGATCCAGGACGCGGTGATGCCGACTTCCATTGCGAGGGACAGTGCGCCGGCCAAGGTGTCGGCAGAGTCGGGGAGCGAGAGCACGATCGGCGTCGACCCGGTTCGGGTCTGGATCGTGCCCGTGGTCTGCAGGACGGCGGCGAAGGTGTACAGCGCTCCCAGCGCCAGCGGCGTCCAGCGGATGGCCCGGGTGACGGTGACGAACGGGCGTTGCGCCTCGCGGGCCACAGTGCTGGCGCTCTCGAAGCCCACGTACGAGGTGATGGCGAGCAGCAGAGCGAAGCCCAGCGCGGAATGTGGCGCATCCGCAACGGTTTTCGATGATGCGGCGCTACCGGTCACGGCTCCGCCGAAGGCGATCATCAGCACCACCCCGGCCACCACGATCGCGAACAGTTCGACGGCCAGCGAGATGCGCGCCGACAGCCTGATGCCGCGCGTCATGAGGATCAGCGCGGCACCGCCGACCAGCACGGACAGGCCGGCGATGACGGGTTTGCCTGCCGGCACCCCGACGCGGCCCAACAGCGTCGCGAGGTAACTGGCCGCGCCGAGCGCGCTCGCCATCGCGGCGGCGGCGTAGCCGATGACCAGCGACCAGCCCGCCGCGATCCCCGGAACCGGGCCGAGGCCCTTGACGGTGTAGCTGTACAGCCCGCTCACCGCGACCATGCGGGTGGAGAACTGCGTGATGCAGTACCCGACCGCGGTCATCATGAGCGCGGTCAGGATGAACACGGCGATCGTGGTGTGTCCGGCCGCCGGCAGGACCAGCGCGGGCAGCGTGACCATGACCGCCGACGGCGCCACCGCCGAGACAGACTGCCCGAGAACCTGGGTGAACGTCAGCTGCGCGCGCTGAAGCCCGGCGACCGGCGAGCGGCTCCGGATGGTTCGGGTGTGGCCCATTTGTCGGAAGGTAGCCGATCGCCCCCGGCCTCGGCGGCGTTGTCGGGTAAACATCGAGAATCTTCAAATGAGAATCCGCGACCCGGCGGGCCGCGGTGGCGCCCAGGGCACGTCCGGAAATCGAGACGAGCTGCGATTATCAACGGTCCCGAATGAGAATGCCGAAGCCATTTCAAATGAGAATCGGAATTCGCGAAATACCCATTCCGAATTAGTGGTGACGCGCACCACATCAAGGCGTAGACATGATTTCCATGACAGCCACGCTCAGCGCCGATCTGGACCCGCGGACCACCGAATTCATCGCCCGCCCGCAGCAGATGTACGTCGACGGACAGTGGGTCGAGTCGGCGACGGGCCGGCGGTTCGACACCGTCGACCCGCCACCGAACAGGTCATCACGACGGTCCCGCACAGCGACGCCGAAGACGTCGAGCGTGCGGTGCGGGCAGCTCGCCGCGCTTTCGAGGACGGCCCATGGCCGGCCATGACGCCCGCCGAGCGGCAGCGCATGATCTGGCGCATCGCGGAGGGCATCACGGCCCGGGCCGATCAGTTCGCCGAGCTGGAAAGCATCGACAACGGCAAGTCGGTCGCGGTCGCCAAGGCCGTCGACGTCACCTGGGCCGCGGAAATCTTCTATTACTACGCGGGCTGGGCCACCAAGATCGAGGGCCGCACCGTCCCGGTGTCGGTGCCGTGGGCCCCGGGGGCCAAGTTCCACGCCTTCACGCTGCGTGAGCCCGTCGGCGTCTGCGCCCAGATCACCCCCTGGAACTTCCCGCTGGTCATGGCCGCGTTCAAAGTCGCACCGGCCCTGGCCTGCGGGAACACCGTCATCCTCAAGCCCGCCGAGCAGACACCGCTGACCGCGGTGCTGCTCGCCGAGGTCATCGCCGAAGCCGGCGTCCCGGCCGGGGTGTTCAACCTGTTGACCGGTTTCGGTGACGTCGGCGCCGCGCTGTCGGCGCACGACGGCGTCGACAAGGTCGCCTTCACCGGGTCCACCGAGGTGGGCAAGAAGATCGTCAACGCCGCGTCGGGCAACCTCAAGAAGGTCTCGCTGGAACTGGGTGGCAAGAGCCCGCAAGTGGTCTTCGCCGACGCCGACCTCGAGGCCGCCATTCCGGGCGTGGCCGGCGGATTCCTCTTCAACCACGGCCAGACCTGCACGGCCGGCACCCGGCTGCTGGTCGAGGACACCATCTTCGACGAGTTCACCCAGGGCGTCGCCGAGCACGCCGCCGGCCTGCGGATCGGCCCCGGGCTGGACCCCGCCAACGACATCGGCCCGCTGGTCTCGCGTGAGCAGCTCGCCAAGGTCACCGGCTACCTCGACGACGGCATCGCGCAGGGCGCGCGGGTCCTGGCCGGGGGTGGCCGGCACGGCGACAGCGGCTTCTACGTGCAGCCCACGCTGCTGGTCGACGTGAACCGCGACTTCACCGTGTACCAGGAGGAGATCTTCGGGCCCGTCGCCGTGGCCGTGCCGTTCAACCGCGACCGCGGCGTGCGTGAAGCCGCCAACGACACGCCCTACGGACTGGCCGCCAGCGTGTGGACGCGCGACGTCTCGACGGCGCACCGGGCGGCGCAACAGATCAAGGCCGGCACGGTGTGGGTCAACTGCCACAACGCGTTCGATACCGCGCTGCCGTTCGGCGGCTACAAACAATCGGGCTGGGGCCGTGAACTCGGTGAGGGCGCCATTGCCGAATACACCCAGACGAAAGCCATCAACATCGCGCTGTGAATTCCGTCGTCAAATGAGAATTCGCGGATTCGGCAATTCTCATTTGGACTCACCGAAGCCTTACCGCACCGCAACCAATTCACATTCAATTCCAGCGAAGGTGCTGTCATGACAACTGACGCAGTTCTCGATGCCGGTCGACGCACCGGCGCTCAGCCCAACCGATTGACGGGTCGGCTCGGCCCGGTGGCCATCGTGTTCATGGTCGTCGCCGCCGCCGCTCCACTGACCGTCGTCGCCGGCACCTTCCCGATCGGCATCGCCGCCGGCAACGGGGCGGCCTACCCGGGGTCGTACGTCGTCTGCACCGCGGTGCTGCTGCTGTTCGCGGTCGGCTTCACCGCCATGGCCCGGCACATCACGGGGGCCGGCGCGTTCTACACCTACATCGCGCACGGCTTCGGCCGGCATGCCGGGCTCGGCGCCGCGTACCTGGCGCTGCTGTCCTACACCGCCGTCCAGGTCGGGGTGTACGGCTACATCGGCGCGTCCATCAACGAGCTCGTCACCGCGCACGGCGGACCCGCCGTGCCGTGGTACCTCTACGCGCTGCTGATGATGGCGGTCACCGGATTCCTGGGTTACCGGCACATCGAGCTGTCGGGCAAGGTGCTCGGGGTCCTGCTGGTCTGCGAGGTCGGCATCGTGCTGGTGATCAACGCCGCCGTCATCGGACGTGGTGGCGCACAAGGACTCTCGACGGCGGTCCTGCACTCGGGCAACTTCTTCTCCGGCGCGCCGGGCATCGCCCTGATCTTCGCGCTGGCCGGCTACATCGGTTTCGAGGCGACGGCGGTGTTCCGCGACGAGGCCCGCGACCCCGTGCGGACCATCCCGCGGGCGACGTACGCCGCGCTGTTGCTGATCGGTGGCTTCTACGCGCTCAGCAGCTGGGCGCTGGTCAGCGCGTGGGGTGACGCCGGCGCGGTCGACGAGGCGACGAAGAACCCCGCGACCATGCTGACCGAGACCGCCACCCGCTACGTCGGCGCGGTGGCCGGTGATCTGGTCCAGATCTTCTTGATCACAAGCCTTTTCGCGGCACTGCTGTCCTTCCACAACGTGCTGGCCCGCTACATCTTCTCCCTCGGCAACAGCCGGGCGCTGCCCGAGCGCTGCGGCCGCTCGCACCCGCGGCACGACTCCCCGCACATCGCGTCGTTCGCCCAGACCCTCTCGGCGCTGGTGCTGGTCGCGGCGGCGGTCCTGGCCGGCCTGGACCCCGTGACCCAGGTGTTCACGTGGTTCGTCGGCGCCGCGTCGGTGGGCATCGTGGTGCTGATGACGCTGACGTCCGCGGCCGTCGTCGTCTACTTCCGCCGGACCCGCCTCGACACCCGGCCGTGGCACACCGTCATCGCGCCGAGCCTCGGCTTCGCCGGTCTGGCAGTGCTGTCGGTGATGACCGCGGTCAACCTGCCACTGCTGGTCGGTGGCTCCGGAACCCTGGCGGCGATCATCGGCGTCCTGCTGGTCGGTGCCTTCGCCGGCGGCATCGCGGTCGCGGTGATGCGACCGCACGCCGGAGCGGGGCAGAACGAAAACCCTGATATCGCAAAGGAGATCGCACGATGACCGCCACCATTGAACCCCAGGTGACCACAGTCCCGGACCACCCGCTCACCCCACTGAGCGCCGACGAGATTCGCGCGGCACGCCGCATCGTCGACGCGCACGGCCTGCTCGGCGACAGTGTCCGCTTCGTGTTCGTCGCGCTGGAGGAACCGCACAAGAGTGACGTGCTGGCCTTCCGTCCCGGCGACGCCATGGACCGCCGGGCCCGGGTGCTGCTGCTGAACCGGGCGACCGGCCAGGGCTCCGACCTGGTGGTGTCCGTGACCGAGGGCCGTGTCGTCAGCGAGGTGACGATCGACAGCACCCGCGACGGCCACGTGCCGATCCTGGACCAGGAGTTCGAGGACATCGAAGCGTTCCTGCTCGACTGCCCCGAATGGATCGAGGCCATGACCAAGCGCAAGCTGAATCCGACTGACGTGCGGGCGGTTCCGCTGTCGGCCGGCGTGTTCGGCCACGAGGACGAGGTGGGCCGCCGCATCGTCCGGGTGCTGGCGTTCTACCAGTACGACGCCGCGGACCTGCCGTGGGCGCACCCGATCGACGGTGTGGTCGCCTACGTCGACCTGACGGGCCGCAAAGTCGTGAAGGTGATCGACGAGATCGAGCTGCCGCTGCCCACCGAACGCGGTGAGTGGGATGCCGCGCCGCATGCCGTCCCGGCCCGCACCGACCTCAAGCCCATCGAGATCACCCAGCCCGAGGGCGCGAGCTTCACCGTCGACGGCAACCAGATCACCTGGGCCGACTGGTCTTTCCGCTTCGGCTTCGACGTCCGCGAGGGCCTCACCCTGCACCAGCTGTCGATCGACGGGCGGCCGGTGGTGTACCGCGCGTCGATCGCCGAGATGGTGGTGCCCTACGCCGATCCGTCGCCGGTGCGCTACTGGCAGAACTACTTCGACCAGGGGGAGTACCTGTTCGGCCGGTACACCAACGCCCTCGAGCTGGGCTGTGACTGCCTCGGTGAGATCAAGTACTTCGACGTCACCATCGCCGACGAGAACGGCGAGCCCAAACTGATGAAGAACGCAATCTGCCTGCACGAGGAGGACTTCGGCGTGCTGTGGAAGCACACCGACATGTTCAACGGCATGGCCGAGGTGCGCCGGTCAAGACGACTCGTCATCTCCTTCTTCTTGACCATCGGCAACTACGACTACGGCTTCTACTGGTACCTCTACCTCGACGGCACCATCGAGCTGGAAGCCAAGGCCACCGGCATCGTGTTCGCCTCGGCCTACCGTGGGCCGGAAGGCTTTTCCACCGAGATGGCGCCGGGCCTGGGTGCGCCGTTCCACCAGCACATGTTCTCCGCGCGGCTGGACATGGCGGTCGACGGGCTGACCAACACCGTCGAGGAAGTCGACGCCGTCGGTGTCCCGATGGGCCCGGAGGACCCGTGGGGCAACGCATTCCGCCCGCAGAAGACCAAGCTGACCCACGAGCTCGAAGGCATGCGGACCGCCGACAACCTCAAGGCCCGGGTGTGGCACATCACCAATCCCACCAAGCAGAACCGGCTGGGCCAGAACGTCGGCTACGCGCTGCACCCGGAGGGCCAGCCCACCTTGCTGGCCGACCCGTCGAGCTCCATCGCCAAGCGCGCCGCCTTCGCGACCAAGCACCTGTGGGTGACGAAATACGATCCGGCCGAACGGTATCCGGCGGGCCAGTTCGTCAACCAGCACCCAGGGGATGCCGGCCTGCCGTCGTACGTCGCGCAGGACCGCAACATCGAGGGCGAGGACATCGTGGTCTGGCACACCTTCGGGCTGACGCACTTCCCGCGGCCCGAGGACTGGCCCGTGATGCCGGTGGATTACGCCGGATTCAAGCTCAAGCCGGTCAGCTTCTTCGATCGCAACCCGGCGCTGAATGTGCCGCCGTCGCCAAAGAAGTCGCACTGCTGCAACGGCTGAGCGGGAAATGAGCCGCCGGGCCTGGTTACCCCCGAAGACCAGGCCCGGCTTTCCGCTGTCGACGACTGCTCAGCGGTTGGACAGCCCGGAGAGCCGCCACGCCAACTGATTTCGCACGGCGGGAACGCGGCCCGCCAATCCGATCGCCAGGTTGCGGATCGGGCGGACCGGCGCCGGCAAGGTGGCCAGCCGCGTCAGCCGGTCCGTCAGGGCCACCACTTGCTGTGCCAGGGGACGTCGGGTCGCGCTGTATTCGTCGAGCACGCCGTCGCGTCCCGTCGTCAAAGCCGTTGCCAGCGCCTGACTCAACGCGAGGGCGTCTTGGATGCCCAGGTTCATGCCCTGTCCGCCGGCGGGGCTGTGGACATGGGCGGCGTCGCCGGCGAGTAGTACCCGTCCGGCGCGATAGCTGTCGGCGACCCGGTGGTGAACCCGGAACCGGGAGCCCCACTCGACGCCGGTCACCGTCACCCGGCCGGGCCCGAAGGCGCGGGTGTCGAGCAGATTCTGGACGAAGGCGGCGGACGGCTCCTCGGGCGCCGAGTCGACGGGTGCCACGATCCGGTAGGTGCCGCCGGGTAGGGGCGCGACGACCGTCAGCCCGGTGGACGCCCAGAACAGGATCACCTCGTCATCGGTGACGTCGCCACTGAGGCGGACATCGGCGAGCGCGAACGACTGCCCGTACTGCCCGCCGCTGAACCCGATGCCGGCCTGCTCCCGCACGACGCTGTGCATGCCGTCGGCGCCGACAAGGTACCGCGCCCGAATGACCTCACCATCCTCGAACTGGGCCGTGACGCCGTGGTCGTCCTGCGTGACGCCGGTCAGGGTCTTCGGCCGGATGACCTTGCCGCCGAGCTCGGCCAGGCGGTCGAGCAGCACCTGCTCAGTGGTGCACTGCGGCACCATCAGGCTGTAGGGGTAGCGGGTCGGCAGCGTGCTGAAGTCGACCGGGATCAGGGTCCTGTGGCCATCGCGGATGGTGAATCGGGGCGCCTCGATGCCGAGTTCCACCAGGCGTTCGGACACGCCCAGGTCTTCCAGCACCTCCAGCGTGCGGGCGTTCACCACCGCCGCGCGTGAGGTGTTGGCGCCCGCGGCCAGGCGGTCGACCACCAGGGCGTCGACGCCGCGGGCCTGTAGCGCGGCGGCGAGGGCCAATCCGGTGGGGCCTGCTCCGACGATCAGGACATCGGTGTCGGTCATCTGCGTCTCCTTCCGCGTATGCCAACAGTTGTTGGCATAACAATGGTTGCGCCTTTCGGCGCTGAAGTCAACAAGTGTTGGCATACAGTTGTTGGCATGCGTAGATCGTCAGAAGAGACCAAGGCCGTGATCCTCGCCGCCGCCCGGGAGCGGTTCGCGACGACCGGCTACCAGGCGGCCACCATCAGGGCCATCGCCGCGGACGCGCACATCGACCCGTCGATGGTGATGCGGTACTTCGGCAACAAGGACCAATTGTTCGCCGCGGCAGCCGAATTCGACCTGCGCTTCCCTGATCTGTCCGGCGTCCCGAAGGCAGAGGTCGGTGCCACACTGGTCGCACATTTCCTCGACCGCTGGACGCAGGACGACGGACTGATCGTGCTGCTGCGCTCGTCGACCACGAATGCCGACGCCGCGGGGCGTATGCAGAGCATCTTCGCCGAGCAGTTGGGGCCCGCCATCGCCCGGCTCGAGCCCGCCGACCCCGCGCGGTGCGCCGGGCTGATCGCCACTCAGGTGCTCGGGATGGCGATGTGCCGGTTCGTGCTGAAGCTCCCGCCCATCGTCGCGATGAGCGACGACGACCTCGTCCACTGGCTCGCGCCGACGCTGCAGCGCTATCTCGACAAGGCGTGATCAGCTGTCGGGGACGCCGATCCGCCGGTAGCGCTGCAGCCGCACCCCGAGCCGCTGTGCCGCGGGGACGGTGTGCAACGTGTGCAGCTCGGCGGCGATGGTGGCCGACAGCCGCTCGGTGAACCCGGCGGGATTGTCAGCGGCGTCCGGTTCCTCGGGCACGATGACGTCGACGATGCCGGCCTTGAGTAGATCGAGCGACCGAACACCTTGGGCGGCAGCAAGTTCCGGGGCATGGTCGACGTCGCGGTAGACGATGGCGCTGGCGCCTTCCGGTGGCAGCGGAGCCAGCCAGCCGTTCTGGGCGGCCAGCACGCGGTCGGCCGGGACCATCGCCAGCGCCGGGCCGCCGCTGCCCTGACCCAACAGCACCGACACCGTCGGCGTATCGAGCGTGACGAGTTCGGCGAGGCACAGCGCGATCTCCCCGGCGAGCCCGTCCTCCTCGGCCTGCTGCGACAGCGCGGGCCCGGCGGTGTCGATCACCAGCACCAGCGGCAGCTGCAAGCCGGCCGCCAGCGCCATGCCGCGACGGGCCTCCCGCAACGCGCGCGGCCCGACGAGGCCGCCGATCACGCGGCGCTGACCGACCACCACGGCGGGCTGCCCGCCGAACCGGGCCAGCGCCAGCAGCGTCGTTCCCGATTCGCCGCGCCCGGTCCCGGACAGCAGCACCCGGTCCGTCGCCCCGTGCGCCAGCAGGTAGTCCACCCCTGGCCGGTCCGCGCGCCGCGACGCCTCCACCGACTCCCACGCCGGCACTTCAGGGATTTGTGCACGATTTTCCGCGCCCACCGCGGATTTTCGTGCACAAATCCCTGGGTCGGGCGGGTCCGCGACCACCGTCAAAACCCGATTCACGACGCCGCGCAGCTTGTCGAGCGGGACGACGCTGTCGATCACGCCATGGGCGAACAGGTGCTCGGCGGTCTGCACGCCGTCAGGGAACGGCTCGCCGTACAGGTGCTCGTAGACACGCGGCCCGAGGAACCCGATCAGCGCGCCCGGTTCGGCCGCGGTGAGGTGCCCGAGCGATCCCCACGACGCAAACACCCCGCCGGTCGTCGGATGCCGCAGATACACCAGGTACGGCAGGTGCGCCTTCTTGTGCAGCTCGACGGCCGCGGCGATCTTCACCATCTGCAGGAACGCGACGGTGCCCTCCTGCATGCGCGTCCCGCCCGAGGATGGCGACGCGATCAGCGGCAAGCCGAGGGCCGTCGCGCGCTGCACGGAAGCGGTGATCCGCTCGGCGGCGGCCACCCCGATCGAGCCGGCCAGGAAGTCGAACTCGCAGGCCAGCACGGCCACGCGCCGACCGGAGACGGTGCCCTCACCGGTCAGGACCGACTCGTCCAGCCCGGTGCGCAACGTCGCGTCGGCCAGCTCGGCGCGGTAATCGTCGCTGACGGCCACCTCCAGTGGCGGGCCGTCCCAGCTGCGGAACGATCCGTCGTCGAGGATGGCGTCGAAGAACTGACGGGCTCCGGTCCGACTCACCCGGACAGGCTAATCGGCTACCGCCCCGCCCCGGTCCACACTTCGTCGTTTCGCGTCCGGCGTCTGACCTCGGCGGCCTGATCCTTCACCCACATGTCTTCGAACCGCTGCCCCTCCGGCTCGCGGCGAATGCGGTTCATCGCCCGGCTCAGCCACTTCGGCGGGGTGGCCGGCTCGTACATCGGCAGCGCCGAGGCGAGGGAGTACAGCGTCTTGAGCACGACGAACACCCCGAACATCCGGGCGGGGGAATTGGTCACCGCGGCAGCGAAGATGCCGAAGATCAGCGCGAGATGCACCACGCCGACCCGCCCGAAGCTCCGGTTGGCGGTCTGCTCGAGCAGCCCGAACGACCAGCGGCGCAGGTACGGCACATCCACCAGGAAATCGACCGCGACGATGACGAGCATCTGCAGGCAGCCGATGCCCGCGGCGCGCCAGTCCAGGCCGACCAGCTCGGCGTTCCCGTTGTGCGTGAGGATCAGCAGGATCACCGCGATGAAGACGCCGTGCGCCGCGCAGAACACCGCGTTGATGAAGAAGAACCCCTTGATGAAGGAACCGGGCTTGCCTTGGGGCCCCTTCGACTGCGGCGCTTCGTACCGGAAATGCCCGCGGCGCGGGTTCCACCGCTGCTGCAGGACGCCGCGGGCGTAGATGAACAGCAATCCGGCGACGGTCTCGAACCAGTAGACGATCAACGTCGTCGCCGCGGACCACTCCTGCGTGAACCAGCCGACCGCGGGGATCGCGTTGGCCGCGACCAGCGTCAACAGATGGGCGAACTGATTCGCCCGGGGTTGCTCGGGTGGACTGGGCGGCACGCGCCAATCGTCGCACCTGAACACCGGCGCTACTCCGCAACGCGGCTCGGCGCTCGATCGGCGCACCGCCTAGGCTGGCCCAATGATCGGAGTGACCCGGGACGGCAATGTCCTGACCCTGGAAATGCAGCGCCCCGAGCGGCGCAACGCGCTCAACGCCGCGCTCGTCGACGGCGTACGTGAAGAAATCGAGAAGGCCTCGCCGGCGGACACCCGCGCCATCGTGCTGACCGGGCAGGGCACCGTGTTCAGCGCGGGCGCCGACCTGTCCGACGCCGAGGGGGTGGCCAGGGAACTGCCGGACAAGGCGCTGGCCCTGAACCTGGCCATCGACGCCAGCCCGATCCCGATCATCGCGGCGCTCAACGGTCCCGCGATCGGCGCGGGCGTCATCCTGGCCATGATCTGCGACCTGCGGGTCGCCGCACCGGGCGTGTACTTCCAGTTCCCGATCGCCAAATACGGACTGGCGCTGGACAACTGGAGCATCCGCCGGCTGACGTCGCTGGTCGGCCACGGCCGGGCCCGCGCCATGCTGCTCGCCGCCGAGCGCCTCGACTTCGATACCGCCCTGCAGACCGGCATGATCAACCGCACCGGCACGCTGGCCGACGCGCAGGCCTGGGCCGCCGAGATCGCGGGCTACGCGCCGCTGTCGCTGGCGCACTCGAAGCGCGTCCTCAACGACGACGGTGCCTACGACACCGTCCGCGGCGAACACACCCGCATGTTCAACAAGGCCTGGGCCAGCCCCGACGTGATCGAGGCGCAGGTGGCCCGATTCGAGAAGCGGGCGCCGAGGTTCCAGGGCGCCTGATGCTGCGACGGGCACTGCGGCTGATGTGGGGAACGGCGGCGCTGGCAGCCGGCGGCTGGGTGTTGCGGGCGCTCAATGGCGCGCCCGCCGCACTCGGCGCCGGCCCCGTGGACATCAACGCGGTGGCGGCGAACTCGCCCAACTATCACGACGGGTTGTTCGTCAACCTCGAGCCGCCGTCGGGCACCGAACTGAGCCGCGAACAGCAGGCCGGGCTGGTGCGTGACCTGCTGGCCAGCAGCGCGCTGCAGCGCCCGCCGATGCCCATCCCGCTGGTGGTGCCCGATCCGGGCCTCCCGGCGGGCGACCTCGCGGTCACCTGGTTCGGGCACTCCTCGGCGCTGATCGAGATCGACGGCTACCGCGTGCTGGCCGACCCGGTGTGGAGCCGACGATGCTCCCCGTCCCGGCGGGTCGGACCGCAGCGGCTCCACGAGGTGCCGGCGCCGCTGGAGGCGCTGCCGGCCGTCGACGCGGTGATCATCAGCCACGATCACTACGACCACCTCGACATCGACACCGTCACGCAGCTGGCGAGCATGCAGCGGGCCAAGTTCTTCGTGCCGCTGGGTATCGGCGCGCACCTGCGCTGGTGGGGCATCCCGGCCGAGCGCATCGTCGAACTCGACTGGAACCAGAGCGCCAAGCTCGGCGAGCTGACCCTGGTCTGCACCCCGGCCCGGCATTTCTCGGGACGCTTCCTGACCCGCAACACCACCCTGTGGGCGTCGTGGGCGTTGATCGGCCCGCAGCACCGCGCGTTCTTCGGCGGCGACACCGGCTACACCAAGAGCTTCGGCGACATCGGCGCCGACTACGGCCCGTTCGACCTGACCCTCATGCCCATCGGCGCGTACCACCCGGGCTGGCCGGACATCCACATGAACCCGGAGTTCGCGGTCCGGGCGCATCGTGATGTGACCGACAGCGGCCTGCTGGTGCCGATCCACTGGGCGACGTTCCGGCTGGCGCCGCACCCGTGGTCCGAGCCGGTCGAGCGGATGATCGTCGCCGCGCGCGACGAATCGGTGGACGTGGCCGTGCCCATGCCGGGCCAACGGCTGGAACCGGCGCGGCTGCCGGGGCTGGATGAGTGGTGGCGGCCGTCTCAATAGCGATTTGTGCACGATTTTCCGCGCCTGCCGCGGATTTTCGTGCACAAATCCCGACTCGGTGGGGGAATGACGGGTGACTGTCGACGATCCGGAACGTACGACGGATCTCAGCGGACTGTCGGATGACGAGGTCGCCCAGCGCGTCGCCGCCGGCCACACCAACGACGTCCCGACGCGGGCGGCCCGCAGCGTCTCGGAGATCATCCGCGCCAACGTCTTCACGCGGATCAACGCGATCCTCGGGGCGCTGTTCCTGATCGTGCTGGCGACGGGCTCGGTGATCAACGGACTGTTCGGGCTGCTGATCGTCGCCAACAGCGCCATCGGCATCATCCAGGAGCTGCGGGCCAAGCAGACACTGGACCGGCTGGCCATCGTCGGGCAGGCAAAACCGTTGGTGCGCAGGCAGTCCGGCACGAAGGAGCGGCCCGCCGGCGAGGTCGTGCTCGACGATGTCATCGAGCTCGGCCCGGGCGACCAGATCGTGGTCGACGGCGTCGTGCTGGAAGCCGCCAACCTCGAGGTCGACGAGTCACTGCTCACCGGTGAGGCCGACGCCATCGACAAGGCCGTCGGCGACACCGTGATGTCGGGCAGCTTCGTCGTCGCCGGGAGCGGTTCCTACCGCGCCACGAAAGTGGGTCGCGCGGCATACGCGGCCCAATTGGCTGCCGAGGCAAGCAAATTCACCCTGGTGAAGTCCGAGCTGCGCAGCGGTATCAACACCATTCTGCGGTTCATCACCTACCTGCTCTGGCCGGCCGGGGCGCTCATCATCTACACCCAGCTGTTCACCGTCACCGGCGTGGGCTGGAAAGAGTCGGTACTGCGGACGGTTGGTGCGCTGGTGCCGATGGTGCCCGAAGGCCTGGTGCTCATGACGTCGCTGGCATTCGCCGTCGGGGTGGTCCGGCTGGGCCGGCGGCAATGCCTGGTGCAGGAGCTGCCGGCCATCGAGGGCCTGGCCCGCGTCGACGTGGTGTGCGCCGACAAGACCGGCACGCTGACCGAAAACGGCATGCGGGTAAGCAATCTGAGCACCTTTACCTCTGACGACGCCGCGGCGGTGCTGGCCCAGATGGCGGCCGACGACGTCCGGCCCAACGCCAGCATGGCCGCCATCGCCGAGGCCTACAAGCTGCCACCGGGCTGGACCCAGACCGCGAACGCGCCGTTCAAATCGGCGACCAAGTGGAGCGGGGTGTCCTATGGCGAGCACGGCAACTGGGTGCTCGGCGCGCCCGACGTCCTGCTCGCGGCCGGTTCACCCGAGGCCGAGCAAGCCGAACAGATCGGCGCCCAGGGCCTGCGGGTGCTGCTGCTCGGTTCCTCGGACCGTCCCGTCGACGCCCCCGACGCACCCGGGGAAGTGACCCCCGCGGCACTGGTGACCCTCGAGCAGCGCGTCCGCCCCGATGCCGGCGAGACGCTGGACTACTTTGCGCAGCAACATGTCTCGGTCAAGGTGATCTCCGGTGACAACGCGGTGTCGGTGGGCGCCGTGGCCGGGTCGCTCGGCCTCAATGGCGAGACGCTGGACGCCCGCCGGCTTCCCGACGATCCCGAGCAGCTGGCCGAAACCGTCAGCGAATACACCACTTTCGGCCGCGTTCGGCCCGACCAGAAGCGTGCCATGGTGCATGCCCTGCAGTCCCGCGGCCACACCGTCGCGATGACGGGCGACGGCGTCAACGACGTGCTGGCCCTCAAGGACGCCGACATCGGGGTCGCGATGGGATCGGGCAGCTCGGCGACGCGGGCTGTCGCGCAGATCGTCTTGCTGGACAACAAGTTCGCCACGCTGCCCTACGTGGTGGGGGAGGGCCGCCGGGTCATCGGCAATATCGAGCGGGTCTCGAACCTGTTCCTCACCAAGACCGTGTACTCGGTGCTGCTCGCCGTGCTCGTGGGGCTGGCGGGCCTGTCCGCCAGGTTCTTCGGCACCGAGCCGGTGCTCTATCCGTTCCAGCCCATTCACGTCACCATCGCGGCGTGGTTCACCATCGGCATTCCGGCATTCATCCTGTCGCTGGCGCCGAACAATGAACGGGCCCACCACGGTTTCGTGCGCCGGGTGATGACGGCCGCGCTGCCGTCGGGCCTGGTGGTGGGTGCCGCGACGTTCGCCTCGTACCTGCTGGCCTATCACGGGAAGTACGCGGACGCGGTCGAGCAGAACCAGGCGTCCACCGCCGCGCTGATCACGCTGCTGGTGTCGGCGGTGTGGGTGCTGGCGGTGGTGGCACGGCCGTACCAGTGGTGGCGCGTTGTGCTGGTCGCGGCGTCGGCGTTGGCGTATGTGGTGATTTTTTCGATTCCCTGGGCGCAGCAACAGTTCATGCTCGATCCGTCGAACCTGGCGCTGACCTCGGCGGCCGTCGGAATCGGGCTGGTGGGCGCGGGTGCGATCGAGGTGCTGTGGTGGCTGCAGGGTCGCTGGCTGGGCGAGCCGCGACGGTTGTGGCGAACCGATGAGCAATGAAGAATGAGCACGTTCACCGGACAATCCGGCAATAGATAGGGTGGGAATCATGGGATTTCTGGACAAGGTGAAGGACCTGGCGGCGCAGAACGCCGACAAGGTCGAGGCCGCTATCGAGAAGGTCGGCGACATCGTCGACGAGAAGACCGAAGGCAAGTTCAAGGGCGTTGTCGACAGCGCTCAGGAGGCGGCGAAGAAGGCCGTCGCAGGGGACCAGCCTGCCGCTGAGGCTCCTGCCGAGGGGACGCAAGAACAGCAGTAGCCATGGCAAAACTCGCAAGTTCCATCGAAGTACCGCTGTCGCCCGAAAAGGCCTGGGAGGCAGCGTCGGACCTCTCCCGGTATGACGACTGGCTGTCCATCCACCGGATGTGGCGCAGCCCGTTGCCCGAGACCTTGGGGAAGGGCACGCAGATCTCGTCCGTCGTCGAGGTCAAGGGCATGCTGAACCGGGTCGACTGGACCATCGTGCACTACAACCCGCCGGGATCGTTGACTCTCAACGGTGTCGGCAAGGGTGGGGTCCGGGTCAAGTTGATGGCCAAGATCACGCCGGCCGAAGCGGGTTCGAACGTGGCGTTCGACATCCACCTCGGCGGTCCGGCCCTGTTCGGGCCCATCGGCATGGTGGTGGCGGCCGCGCTGCGGTCCGACATCCACCGCTCGCTGGACAAGTTCAAGGAGCTGTTCGCGTCGGTGTAGACCCGTCAGAAAAGGTGGCTGTTGCAGAATCGCGGGCCGCGGTGCGTGACTGAGGGTGCCATTCTCGCGATACTTGGGTGTGGCTCGTGGGTATCGTCCGGTGGTACGTGACCAGCAGTTTCTGTTGCCGCCCAACATGATTGACTGGTTGCCGGAAGATCATCTGGTCTGGTTCGTGATCGAGGTCGTGAAGGCGCTGGATACCGCGGCGTTCCACGCTAACCGCAAGCTGGGCGGTGCCGGCCGGCGGGCGTATGACCCAGACATGCTGCTGGCATTGCTGATCTATGCCTATGCCAGTGGGGAACGCTCATCGCGGCGTATCGAGCAGTTGTGTGTCGACCATGTGGCTTTTCGGGTGCTGTGCGCCCAGGACGCTCCCGATCACAGCGCGATCGCCCGGTTCCGCGCCACGCATCAGGACGCGTTCACAAGCCTGTTCGCCCAGGTGTTGGCGTTGTGCTCGGCGCAGGGGATGGTCAAGGTCGGGGTGGTATCCATCGACGGCAGCAAGATCGCCGCGAACGCGTCCCGAGGAGCCAACCGGTCATCGGAATCGGTGCAACGCGAGGTCGAGCGGATCAGCGCCCAGATCGCGCAGACCGTGGTCGACGAGGCGGTGGCCACTGATGCCGCCGAAGACGCCGAGTCCGGCGACGGGCCAGGCGGCGGTCAGGGGCTGCCCGAGCAGTTCGCCCGTCACAGTGGCCGGGCGGCCAACATCGCCAAAGCCGTCTCTGAGTTGCAGCGCCGCCGCGACGCCGACGCTGCAGCCGATGCGCACGATCAGAAGGCCGCCGAGGAGTACCTGGCCCGGGTCGCCGCTGGCGGCCCGGTCGGGCGGCCCCCGGGCAATGTGGACCCGGTGCGCTACCACCAGGCACGAATTCAGCGTGCCCGCAACAATATTGATCAGGTCGAAGGCGTCCCAGGAGCTGCCGCGGCCAAGACCCGCGGCGATGCCCGATGCAAGATCAAGGCCGCGCAGAAGGACTTGGCCAAGGTCCAGGCGGACATCGCCGCCGGGCATCAGCCTGACCTGCGCGGTAAAGCCGCTCGAGCACGTGATCGGCGTGCGGACCGGGCGCATGCCCGCGGTGCCGTAGCCGATCCGGTGAACATCACCGACCCCGACTCCCGGTTGATGACCGAAGGCAGCGGCGGCGGATCGGTGCAGGCCTACAACGCCCAATTCATTGTCACCGACGATCATTACGTGCTGGGCGTACACACCAGCCAGGACGCCAACGACACCCACTGCTATCTGCCGGCCATCGCCGAAGCCACCACACAGGCTGATGGGCTGGGCAAGAAGATCGGCCTGGTGCTGATGGATTCGGGCTATTTCACCGACGAGAACCTGACCGCCACTGGACCCGAACGGCTCATCGCCCCGGGCAAGAACCGTGACCTGTACGCCGACGTACGTGAGGACCCCACCAGCGGGGAGCCACCACCGGACCTCGATCCTCAAGACGCGATGCGCTACCGGTTACGCAATCCCGCCAACGCCGAACGCTACAAACGCCGCAGCGCTACCGTCGAGCCCGTCTTCGCCCACCTCAAAGAACAGATCAAACTCCGCCGCTTCGCCCGCCGCGGACTGGCTGCGGTGACCGCTGAACTTAACCTCGCCGCCACCGTCATCAACATCCATCGTCTGTACAACACCCAACCGGCCATCTAGGGCCAGCTGGGTGCTGTACAGACCACCAATCGCCTGACACATCAAATAGGGACATAGCAGGCGATTGATCAGTCACCGAAAAAGCAACAGCCACAAGGTGGCGAGAATCTTCGGATTCTCGCCACCTTTTTCCTGTCGACCAAGCCGCGATGAGTTTTCGGCCGCGCCGTTGTCTGTACCGGTGACCACTCCGTCACTCGTCTAGGGAGAACATCATGGCCACTCGTACCGCAACCCCGCTGGGCGCGCCCGTCTGGATCGACCTCGCCACCTCGGATGTGGCCGGCGCCCAGGCGTTTTACCGCACAGTGCTGGGCTGGGACTACGAAAACCCCGGGCCCGGTTACGGCGGCTACCTCAACGCCCGGCGCGACGGCCGCTACGTAGGCGGCATGATGGCGAGCGACCCGGCGTGGAACGCCCCCGACGCCTGGACCGTGTATCTGCACACCGCTGACATCCAGGCCACGATCGACGCCGCGGTCGCCGCCGGCGCCACCACCTGCATTCCGGCCATGGAGGTGCCCGACAAGGGCTGGATGGCCATGCTGACCGACCCGACGGGCGCGTTCTTCGGCCTGTGGCAGCCGACCGGCCACCAGGGCTTCGAGGCGTACGAAGAGGCGGGTGCCCCGGTGTGGTTCCAGCTGACCACAACCGACTTCGCCAAGGCCACCGAGTTCTACACGACGGTGTTCGGCTGGCAGCTGCAGGTCGAGGCCGACAGCCCCGAGTTCCGCTACAGCAACGCCATCTTCGACGGCGAGCCGCTGATCGGCGTGATGGACGGCTCCGTCATCCCCGGCCTGGACCGTTCCACGTGGAACGTCTTCCTCGGCAGCGACGATGTCGACAAGACCATCGAACTGATCACCGCCAACGGCGGCTCTGTCGTGCGCGCCGCCGAGGACACGCCCTACGGCCGGCTGGCGGCCGTCACCGATCCGACGGGCGCCGCGTTCAACCTGTCGTCGATCAAGGGCTGACCGCCGACCCGAGCTTGTGGCCGAACGTCGCGCGGGGTTTCGGCCACAAGCTCATTTTCGATCCCGAAAAAGTGTCCCGATCAGACCGGCGCGGTGCTCCTACCGATATGAACATCCATTGGCGGCACCAGCACCGGGCAACGACGACCTACGAGATCGTCGACCAGCTCCACGATCGCCACGCCGTGGGCGTCACGGCAGACCGCGTGGCGGCGACGGTCGCCGGCTGGCTCGCCGAACTGGATGTGCAGAGCCCGTTGACCGACGAACTGGCCCGCGCGACGCAGCGCGGCGACTGGCCAACCACCCACACCATCTGCGATCAGCTGTCGATCGACCTCATGATCGCGGCGTGACGATGCCCCTACGCCGTCCGCTGACCGGTCAGCAGCGTCTCGATCAGCTCGCGGTACGGGCCGACCAGGTACGCGGTGTCGCCCGCACAGAGCCGGGCGTCGCGCCGCGGCCGCCGATGGGTGGTGCCTGCCCGGGTGAAGGCGATGACCCGGATCTGGGTCCGCACCTCTGCCATCTGCATGCCGTCGAGGGCGCTGCCGGCGTCGACGTGGACGGCGCCCACCGTGAACGACTGCTGTCCCACCGAAAAGGTGCCCAGCACCTGTAATCCCATCGCCGCGCCGACGAACCACGGGGCGGCCAGTTCGACCGTCGACCGGACGTGGGCGAAGCCGAAGCGCCCCGCGACCGCGGCTCCGAGCGTGCGGTCGTAGATGCGCAACACCAGTGGCACGTCGGGCCGGTCGATCTCCGGCAGCACCCGGGGGCTGAGCATCTCGCGCAGCACGATGCCGGTCTCGATGTTGACCATGTCGTCCTGGGTCAGCACGGCGACGGCGCGCGCCCGGTCCAGCCGCGCCAGCTCCAGCGTCTGCCGCAGGGTCGCGTCGCCGAAGATCACCGGGACGTCCAACTGGGCGGCCTGCGCCAGGAACCGGTTGGACTCGTCACGTTCGATGACGGCGACGTCGTAGCCGGCCGCCGCCAGATCGCTGACCACGCGGATACCGAATGAGCCGAGGCCCACCACGACGATGTGGTTGCGCAGATGTTGCACGCGCCGGCGTCCGGAAGAATTGCCCAGACGACGCGACAGCAGCGCGTCGGCGACGAACGCGACCAGGATCGCGGTGGTGGTGACGCCGGCGAACATGAGTCCAATGCCCCACAGCCGCAACCACGTTGGTTGATGCATGAAGCTGAAGTCGCCGTAGCCGACCGTGGCGATGGTCTCGGTGGAGAAGTACAGCGCATCGATCCAGCTCATGCCGGCCGGGTTGTGATACGCGAAGCGCAGCAGCACCGTCGACCCGAGCAGTAGCGACATCGACGTGCCGAGGGCCCACCAGAAGATGGGGTTGATGTCGTCGCGCATGACGCGCAGCGTGTCGATCACGCGCCGCGGCCAGGGGCGGTGGGTTCGGTTGCTCAACGGACGCGGCACCGTGATGCCGGCTTCGGCGAGTTCGTCGGCGGTGCCGATCATGGCGGTCCAGTCGCCGGCGCGAACCTCGAAATCCCTACCGGGACAAGGTGTCACCGCGCCGGGTGTCTCCGAGTTCTCGCCACGGACGACGGCGACGGGCGCCAGATCGCCGAACATCTCGCGCAGCGTGGCGTCACGCGGGGCGTCGGTGCCGGAGATGACGTAGTCCACGCCGGCCACCGAGATGGCGTGGGTGGTGCGGGCCAGGCAGGCCTCGACGACCGACGGCGCGGCCAGGTCGGCGACGTCCAGGACCGCGCCGGGGCCGTTGTCCTCGGCTACCGCAGCGCGCAGCACACTGTTGGCCAGCCGGGTCACCACCCGGACGGTCGGGTTGAGCTCCCTTGCCAACAGGGCGATTTCGAGGTTGACGGCATCGTCGTCACCGGCACACACGATGGCCGCGGCGCTGGTGACGATGGCCGCCTTGAGGCCGGCCGGTTCATGGATCGTCACCACCGTCGCACCCGCCGCCTGCAGCCCCTCGGTGATCCGGCTGGCCAGCGCGTCGGTGCCGCAGACGATGACGTGCCCCTGCATGTGCCCTACCGACCAACCAGCGCGAAGTCGGCGAAGTCGAAGCCGGGCACCACGACACAGCTCACCAGGGTGGGCTCGTCATCCCGGGGACGCGCCCGCTGCCAGTGCCCCGGTGGCACCAGCGCCTGCGGCTGTTCGCCCGCCGCGACGTCGGCGCCGAGCAGGACGGTGCCGGCGGTGTCGCGGTCGGCCCCGACCTCCAGCAGCAGCGGACTGCCGCGGTGGAAGAACCACAGTTCGGCGCTGTGCACGGTGTGCCAGGCGGACTGCTGCCCGGGCATCAGCAGGAACAGGATCGCGGTCCCGGCGCTGCGCGGGCCGGAATACTGCGCGGGCAGCGCGGATTGGGGGACGGTCAGGTCGCTGCGCCAGGTCTCGCGGTACCAGCCGCCTTCCGGATGCGGCGACAGGTCCAGCTGCTGTGCCCAATCAGGGAGATCGGTCATGGCACTTGAGGCTACGGCTGATCAGCTGTGTCGGCCTGCCGGACGGTCTATACGCTCGTGGCATGGAACGGTTGCGGCCCGCCTGGATCGTCGCGCTGTGCGCGCTGGTGCTGTTGGTCAGTGCCTGGTTGCCGTGGCTGTCGAGCCCGGCGGGGCATGCGAACGCCATCGGCGGCAAGGTCGGGCACATCACTGTTCCGCCACCGGGTTTCGGGGTGGGGCAGCTGATGGTGCTGCTGGCCTCATGCCTGCTCGTGGCGGCCACGATGGCCGCGCGCCGGCTGTCGTCGCGCGTCGCTTCCGTTGTGGCCCTGGTGCTTTCGGCCGGGCTGACGGCGCTCGGCGTCTGGTATCACGTGCTGTACGTGCACAGCCCGGTGGTCGCGTCGTACGGGTTGTATGTCGGGCTGGTGGCGGCTGCGCTGGCGATCGTGCTGTCGGTGCTGGCCTCCGTCGTCGCCTGGCGGTCGTGATGGGGTTCGTCGAACCCGTCGTGCTGACGGGGCAGCGGTGGGTGACGCTGGAACCGCTGACCACCGATCACATTCCAGAGATCGCCGAGGCGGCGGCCGACGGTGACCCGGGCCGGTTGTGGTTCACCTCCGCGCCCTCGCCGACGACGGCGGCAGAGTGGGTGCAGGCCCGGTTGGCGGTGCAGCGCCCGGATACCGGGTTGACGTTCGTCGTGCGCGCGCTCGACGGCCGGCTCATCGGCTCGTCCAGCTACCTCAATGTGGACGGCTCCAACCGGCGCCTCGAGATCGGTGCCACCTGGTATGTGGAGTCCGTTCGGCGGACCGGGGTGAACACTGAAACCAAGCTGCTGCTGCTCCGGCACGCTTTTGAAGCGCTCGACTGTATAGCAGTCGAGTTCAGAACCCACTTCTTCAACTCGGCGAGTCGCGCGGCAATTGAGCGGCTCGGAGCCAAGCTCGACGGGGTGCTGCGCTCGCATCAGTTGCTCAGTGACGGTTCTCGCCGGGACACCGTGGTGTATTCGATCCTCGACGTCGAATGGCCCGCAGTGCGCAACAACCTGCAATTCCGTCTGAACCGGTAACTTCGCCCACCCCGGTGATCAGCATCTCTTGAGCAAAACTTGACAGTTTGCCAAGCTATGTTTTTGAATTCGTGTCTAATCGTGACCGAATTGTGATTTGATCCAAGCATCGGTTCGTTCGCTTGATCGGGGGGACGGATGTACGCAATGAGCTTCAAGTCGTATGCGGGTGTCGCGCTCGCGGCCGCGTTGATCGCCGCCGGCGGGATGATGACGGCGCCCGCGAGCAACGCTGATTCGGCGTCGTACGTCGACCCGATGTCCTACGGTCAGCAGACCGGTCAGCCTGCCGGTCAGCAGTACGCCGGCCCCGCCCGGACCATGGGCGCGGTCCAGGCCTCGAACTCCGGCTGGCCGGGCCAGTGCACGTGGGGTGCGCTGCAAATGGCCTTCCAGAACGTGGGCTACTACCCGGACATCCACGGCAATGCCAGGGTCTGGGCTGACGCCGCCCGGTCTCGTGGCTGGACCGTCGTGGACGAACCGCAGGCCCGGTCCATCGCGGTGTACCCGGCCGAACTGCCCGGGGTGAGCCAGTACGGCCATGTGGCCTGGGTGAATTCGGTGTCCGGCCGGTGGATCAACATCACCGAGATGAACAACGAGTCCCACGGCGGGCCGTTCGCCTGGTGGACCCGCGACACCCAGCACATCCCCGGGATGAGCTACATCCTGATTCCCTGACGCCGTTACGGCCGCGCTTCGAAGACGAGGTTGAACGGCGTCTCGGTGGCGCGCCGGAACCGGGTGAAACCGCCTTCGTCGACGACGACGTCGCGCAGCCTGGCCTCCCCGGCCTGCGCGCCGAGCGCCGGCCCATTGCGGGCGAGTGACACCGGCACGCAGATCTGCGACGAGGCGCCGTACATCATGCGGCCGATCGGATTCAGGTTGTCCTGCAACCGATCCCCGGCGAAGGGCTCGACGATCATCGCGATGCCGTCGGGTGTGAGCGCCGCGCGGGTGTGCTGCATGACGCCGACGGGATCAGCCATGTCGTGCAGGCAGTCGAAGAACGCGATCAGGTCGAAATCCTTGTCCGCGTAGCTTGTCGCGTCGGCGACCTCGAACTTGGCGTTGGGCACGCCCGCCTCCGCAGCCCGTTCTGCGGCGACGCGGACCGACTCTGCGTGATAGTCGTAGCCGATGAACGTCGAGTTCGGGTAGGTCTGGGCCATCAGGACGGTGCTGGCACCGTGGCCGCAGCCGACATCGGCGACCTTGGCTCCGGCTTCGAGGCGCTCGACCGCGCCGTCGAGCGCCGGTAGCCATGAGCCGACGAGGTTGGCGTTGTAGCCGGCGCGGAAGAACCGCTCGGTGCCGGCGAACAGGCACGGGTGGTGGTCGCCCCATTCCAGGCCGGCGCCGGTCCTGAAGTTCTCGGTCGTGCGGTCGAGGACATGGAACACCGCCTCGATGATGTTGTAGGCGCCCGGGATGTCGACGGGTCCGTTCGGGTCGGCGAGGCACGCGGCCTGTTCCGGGCTCAGGGACCAGGTGCCGTCGTCCGCGTCGAACTGGACGTAACCACCGGCCGCCTGGTTGGCCAGCCACTCGCGGACGTAGCGCTCCACCGTGCCGGTCTTCTCGGCCAGCTGCGTGGACGTGAGCGGTTGGGCTGCCAGGGCTTTGTACAGCCCCAGGCGGTCGCCCAACAGGATCAGACTGGCGCTCATCGCGGCACCCATGTCCCCGATCGCCATGCCGAGAAACTCGTTGAGCTTGTCTTCATCCACAGGCATGTCTGGACCTCCAGAAATGTGGTTGCCAGATTGACTGTACGACCGCGGAAATTCCTGAACAATGCGTAGTTTTTCGACGCTTGAACGCGTGCTGCGGCAATTGGCGCACGGGCGACGTGCGCTCCGGATTCGGGGCATCTCCGACCGATCCGCGGCGCCGAATGTTATTGATCAAGGGTGCTCGTATCGGTCGGCGTCGTTCAGGTTCGCCAGTGACTCATCAGATGTGGATCGTCGTCGGCATCCTGGCCGGTGCCATCGGCCTGTTCGTGTGGGGGCGTCCGCGCGCCGACATCGTCGGGGTGCTGGTGGTCGTCGCGTTGATGAGCACCGGAGTGCTGACGCCCACGGAAGCGTTGGCGGGGTTCGGCTCGCCGGTGGTGATTCTGCTGGCCGGCATATTCATCGTCAGCGCGGGTCTGGTCAACACCGGGATCACGCAGCGGCTCGGGGAATTCGTCGTCAGGGTCGGTGGCCGTAGCGAAGCGCGGCTCATCGCGTTGGTCATGGTGCTGTCGGCCGGCATCGGCTCGGTCATGAACTCGTCGGCGATCGTCTCGATGCTCATTCCGGTGGTGCTCACCGTCACGGCCGCAACGGGTTTGAACCGTAAGCGCATGCTGATGCCGTTGTGCGTAGCGGTGATGATCAGCGGCATGATGACGTCGATCGCGTCATCGCCGAACATCATCATCGAGGGCATCCTCAGCCAGCGCGGCATCACACCGACGCTCGGCTTCTTCGGCTTCACCCCGTTCGGTGTCGTCACGCTCGCGGTGAGCGTCGTGTTCATGCTCGTGATCGGACGTAACCTGTTGAGCCGCAACCGGACCGGCGCGGCCGACGCGCAGGAGCTGTCCACCTTCGACGTCATCGCGTCCTACGGTCTGCGGCCGCGCTGGCACCTGTTGCACGTGTCCGCCGACTCGCCACTGGTCGGGCAATCGGTTGCCGCGCAACGACAACCGCTGCGCGACCGCTACGGCCTCGAGCTTCTCGGCTTCGAGAAGCACACGCGTGGCGCCGCGCAGTACCTCTCGGCGCGGCCGGAAGCCGTATTCGAGGCGGGCGATCTGGTCTTCACGCTCGTAGACGAACAGCAGACCGCCGCGGTGGCGGTCGACCTGCGGTGCCAGGTGACCGGGCCGCGCGCCGACGATGAGCGCCGCGAAGTACTGCAGAACGTCGGGGTGGCCGAGGTGATGCTGGCGCCGGAGTCGAAGTCGATCGGCATGACGCTCGGCGACCTCGATCTGGCGACCGCCCACAACGTGACCGTGCTGGCGGTCCGGCACCGCGGTCAGAACATCACCGAGAACCTTGCGAGCCGCACGCTCGACTTCGGCGACGCGATGCTGGTGGGCGGCAACTGGGACGACATCGAGCGGCTCAGTGATTCGCGCCGGAACTTCATCCTGCTGAACCTGCCCGCCGAATACGAACAGCGGTTGGTGGCGCCGGGACGGGGCCGTGCCGCGGTGCTCATCCTCATCGCCATGGTCACGTGCATGGCGTTCGGCTGGCTGCCCAGCGCCGACGCCGCGCTGCTCGGTGCGCTCGCCATGGTCGGCGCGGGGTGCGTCCGCGTCGACAGCATCTACCGGCTGATCAGCTGGAGCACCTTGGTCCTGATCGCTGGGATGTTGCCGTTGGCCACGGCGCTGGCCAAGACCGGGACGACGACGCTGATCGCCCGTCACCTCGTCGACACGCTGGGTGATCTCGGCCCGACCGGCATGCTCGCGGTGGTGTTCCTGGTGACCGCGGTGGTTGCCCTGTTCATCTCGAACTCCGCGACCGCCGTGCTCATCGCGCCGGTGGCCATCGAAGCGGCCCAGGCATTGCACGTCTCGCCGCAGGGGTTCGCGATGACGGTCGCCATCGCCTGCTCCGCCGCGTTCGTCACGCCCGTGTCGTCGCCGACGAACATGCTGGTGATGGAGCCCGGCGGCTACCGGTTCTCGGACTACGCGAAAGTCGGTGTGCCGCTGCTGGCGCTGACCATGGTGATCACGGTGGTCATGGCTCGGCTGATCTACCTACCGGGCTAGCGTCCTACGTCGAACGTGGCGGTTGACGAGGCGACACGCGACGCGGAATCCCGGCAAGCGACACGTTCGACGCAGCGACCCGGAAAAAGTGCCCCCGGCAGGATTCGAACCTGCGATGCGTGGAGAACGCCAACCGCGCCGGTGACCAGCAAATACGTTGTGGCACAGCGGATTAACCCCATTTCGTTTGGTACCAACACGCTCAACTGATGCCGCCTACTGCTAGGCTGGAAAGCACGTTAAGAGCACGCGGGTAGCTAACCCGCTGGTCAGCACGCAGTGTGTCAGGAACAAAATGCAGGATTTGAATAGTTGCGCGCTCGAAAGGGTGCGACAACAGAAATGGGGGCGAAAGGTGTTGGAATTCAGCACTGTTCAAAATCTGGACGATGACGGCGCAATACTCGCCACCAAGGCGGTTGGAGGGAGTGGTTCAACCGGCAAGGTTCGGAACCCCAACTACAAGGGCGCGAAAAAGGGCCATCGCGCTTGGGGAACGGTTCGGAAGCTGCCAAGCGGTAAGTACCAAGCGAGCTACATCGGCAAGGATTTGGTACGGCACAAGGCAGACAGCACGTTTGACAACAAAATCAACGCAGAGGGTTGGTTAGCCAACGAAAAGGCGTATGCCGACCGTTGCCGGATGACCGGCGAAGTGTGGAAATCGCCGTCACAGCGGGCCGAAGAGAGTAGAGCGACGGTTCTGCTACTCCGTGACTACGGCAAGCAATGGATTGCGGAGCGAAAGCTCAAGGAATCAACGCGCAACCTCTACACCGGACTATGGACCAACCACATTGAACCGAAGCTAGGCAAAGTGGCCTTGGCAGAACTGTCGGCGCAAGCGGTGCGGAGCTGGTACGCGGATTTTGACGCACAGCAGGAAACCAAGCGCAAGCACGCATACGCATTGCTGCACGCCATCGTGAAAACTGCCCTCAAAGATGAACTGATAGAGCGCAACCCGTGCCAAATCAACGGCGCGATGACCACGCGACGGAAACGTGAGCCTGAGATTCTGACGCTCGCAGAACTGAATACCGTGGTGGACGCCATGCCGGAGCGTTTGAAGGTGGTTGTACTGCTCGCGGTGTACTGCGGTCTGCGATGGGGAGAAGTGTCGGAGCTGCGGAGCACCGATTTCAATGCTGACCTGTCCGTTCTCACTGTCTCTCGCGGCGTGACTCACAAGCCGATTTGCCGCGTGACCTCTACCAAATCGGACAAGACTCGAAAGCTCAATGTGCCGAAGCTGATTCGGCCTGTGATTCGCGAGCATTTGAACCTGTGGGCCAGCGATGACCCAGAACGCAAGGGCCAGCTATTCGTGCCTGTACAGGGCGGTTGCCATCTGAATGACCAGGTTTTCGCTGAGACCTGGTACAAGCCTGCGCTTTCGAAAGCCAATCGTCCTGGCGTCCATTTCCATGACCTGCGCCATACCGGTGCAACTTGGCTCTCACAGGTTGGTGCAACCACCGCAGAGGTACAGGCATTCTTGGGCCACGCCACGCCGCACATGGGTTGCGTCCATCAAGGTGGTGTACGAGTCGGACCTGATCAGCGGTACCGGCGTGTCGTAGCCGAGTGATTGAAGGTCATCGCGTGATTCTTCGAGAGACCGTCCAAAGTCACTCGAGCAAAGGAATCGACGCGATGACCACTGCCCACAATATCGATCTGCCCACTGTGCTGGCCGAACGACTCACCACTGCCCATCCCGACGTGCTGCGCGAGCTGCTGGCCACGTTCATCCACACCCTGATGGGCGCCGAAGCCGACGCCCTATGCGGTGCCGGCTACGGCGAACGCTCGGCTGAGCGCACCAATTCCCGCAACGGCTACCGACACCGTCAATTCGACACCCGTGCAGGGACTTTGGATCTTGCGATCCCGAAGCTGCGGCAAGGATCCTACTTCCCGGACTGGCTGCTGGAGCGCCGTAAACGCGCCGAGCGGGCCCTGACCACGGTGGTGGCGACGTGTTACCTGCTTGGTGTCTCGACGCGGCGGATGGACAAGCTGGTCGAGACCCTGGGCATCACGTCGTTGTCGAAGTCGCAGGTGTCGGTGATGGCCAAGGAACTCGACGCCGCCGTGGAGGCGTTCCGGACCCGGCCGCTCGATGCCGGCCCGTATACGTTCGTCGCTGCGGACGCTCTGGTGCTCAAGGTGCGTGAAGCCGGCCGGGTGGTCAACGTGCACGCCCTGATCGCCGTCGGGGTCAACGCCGAGGGCTACCGCGAGATCCTGGGAATCGATGTCACGACCGCTGAGGACGGGGCGGGCTGGTTGACGTTCTGGCGGTCGTTGACCGCCCGCGGCCTGTCCGGGGTCAAACTGGTCACCAGCGACGCCCACGCCGGGCTGGTCGCCGCCATCGGGGCCACCCTGCCCGGAGCGGCGTGGCAGCGCTGCAGAACCCACTACACGACCAACCTGATGTCCGTCACTCCCAAGAGTTCGTGGCCCTGGGTGCGCACCCTGCTGCACTCGGTGTTCGACCAACCTGACGCTGAATCCGTTGCTGCTCAATATGATCGGATCATCGACGCATTGTCCGACAAGCTGCCCAATGTCGCCGATCACCTCGAAGCGGCGCGGCCGGATCTGCTGGCGTTCACCGCGTTCCCCAAGCAGATCTGGCGCCAGATCTGGAGCAACAATCCCCAGGAACGACTCAACAAGGAGATCCGCCGGCGCACCGACGTCGTGGGCATCTTCCCCGACCGCGCGGCCCTGATCCGTCTCGTCGGAGCAGTGCTGGCCGAACAACACGACGAATGGGCCGAGTCGCGGCGCTACCTCGGCCTCGACGTTCTGAGCAAATCACGCACCGTCAACGACACCCCAACCGAACAGGAGGCTACCCCCGCGGCACTGCCCGCCTGACCCAACTACCTCGAAGAATCACACGACGACGTCATACACCACGTCCCTGGACTTGACCCGCACATGGCCCTGCACTACACAGCGGCCACCGATGAACGTAGGGAGCTGCTAGCGCAGCGCATGTCGGAACTAGCCGAATCGGCCTGACCTGGTTCAAAAGGCACCGCTGAATAGGTGTGTCAGGTATTCAACCTGACAGTAATACCTGATCAGCGGCGCTTTTAGGTGTTGGCGTGCTTTCACTGTGCTTTGCGTCAGTCTCCCGCCGTCAGCTCGCGCTGCTGTCTGGCAATCCTTATGGCGTCTTCTCCCGTGACGTGGCGTATTGGCCTAGCCGTTGGGTATTCGCGACTCTCCGTCGCGAGCAATTGTCAATACCTGTGGATCGGGGTGTTTCAGGCGACCTCCGTTTCGGTGTGTTGATCGCCGTCTGACGGTGGTGTCGGTGGGGTGATGTCGGTGGGCCGTTCGAGCAGTTTGCCTTTGTGGAAGACCGCTCCGGCGCGGACGAGGGCGACCAGATGTGGGGCGTTGACGGCCCGCCAACGGGCTTGGGCGGCGTCGATCAGCTTGTAGGCCATGGCCAATCCAGCGGCCCGCGATCCCGGACCCTTGGTGACCTTCGTTCTCAAACGCACTGTGGCGAAGGTGGATTCGATCGGATTCGTGGTACGCAGATGGATCCAGTGCTCGGCGGGGTAGTGGTAGAACTCCAGCAGGACATCGAGGTCGTCGACGATCTTGGCGACCACTTTCGGGTACTTCGCGCCGAAGGCAACCGCGAAGGCCTTGACCGCGACCTGAGCTTTGTCGATGTCTTCGGCGTTGTAGATGTCCTTGATGGCCGCCAGCGCGGCCGGATGCGCTGACTTCGGCAGTGCGGAAAGGACGTTGGCCTGCTTGTGGAACCAGCAGCGCTGCTCTCGGGTCTTCGGGAATACCTCCCGCACCGCCTTCCAGAACCCGAGCGCGCCATCGCCGACGGCCAGCACTGGGGCGGTCATGCCGCGTCGTTTGCAGTCGCGCAGCAGATCCGCCCACGACTCGCATGACTCCCGATAGCCGTCGGTGATCGCCACGAGCTCTTTGCGGCCGTCAGCGCGCACGCCGAGCATCACCAGCAGGCACAGCTTCTCCTGGTCCAGGCGGACCTTGAGGTGAATGCCGTCGACCCACAGGTAGACGTAGTCGCTGCCGGACAGGTCCCGGGCAGCGAACGTACGGGCTTCGTCTTGCCACTGCGCGGTCAGACGGGTGATCGTGGTGGCCGACAACCCGGCACCCGAGCCGAGGAACTGCTCGAGTGCGGGCCCGAAGTCGCTGGTCGATAGGCCGTGCAGATACAGCAGCGGCAGCACCTCACTCATCTGCGGGGACTTGCGTGCCCAGGCCGGCAGGATCGCCGAGGAAAACCGCTGCCGCTCACCAGAATCGGGGTCGACACGGCGATCGTTGACCCGCGGCGCCTTCACCTGCACGGCACCGGCCGCGGTCAGCACCTCACGCGGCTGGTGATAGCCGTTGCGGACCACCAGTCGGTGACCGTTCTCGTCGAGCTGATCAGCGAATGCGGCCACGTACGCGGCGACCTCGGCCTGCAGGGCAGCGGCCAACATCTGCCGGGCTCCGTCGCGGACGATCTCGTCCAACAACGACCGGCCGGCCTCGCCGCCGTTGGCCTCCTCGGCATCGTGAACTACGGTGAGCATGGGCGTACCTTCCCAACCAGCGCGCCAACGCCGGTCTTGATCGAATACCTGATTCCGTGATGATCATCCTCGGGAAGGTGCGCCCACTTTCAGGCCGCCTCCTCGGGCCTCATCCACAGGTATTGATCATTGCTCCTCCGTCGCGCCTAGCCGGTCGTAATCGGCATAGCTGTTCGGACCCACGCCGCCGTATCTCGGATCGAACCCGCCGCCGGGGCGGTTGGCAGCGGCAGAGATATCGGTGTCTGGGGAGAACCGCTGTACCCCTTCATTATTCGGGAATGAATCGGTCACGTCGAAACCGTCAGCATCAATGACCGCCGCGCTTGATTGCTCGCTAGAGCTTGATGAATAGCCCAGTGCATCAACGTCATTCGGTCCAAGTTCCATGCCTCTAGCTCTCCGCGACTCTGCACGGGTACCGGTGAACACGTCGGTATAGATTTCATCGAATCCGGTCGTCTGACCTGCGGACACAACAACTTGGTTAGGTGCTTTCAAACCGCCCCGGTCCAGTGCGTCTTTGATGGCGGCCAGCTTGACTGAATCGGCAACGTTGGGGTCAATTGCCATGCCTAACAGCTCTTTTGCCATCCTGTCGGCGGCATTCTCCAATCGTGCTCTAGCGGTGCGTTGTACGTGAGCAGATGCGCCGCCGTGGTACCTGCAAACAGTGCCGCCGACAATCGCGGCATTCTTGCACCGCTCTCCGTTCTTTTTGTGTGCCTTGCAGCGTCTTTCGGGTACTGGCGATTTAGACCAGTCGCGCGGTTCATGCTCGCGGTTTGAATCGGATTCGCGAGCCGGGATCGGCACCGGTAGATGGGGCAGAGGCTCTCCCATGGCTCCATCCGTCGATAGGTCAACCACCTCTACATCTAGAATCCCGTCAGAGTCATCCACGCTGCATAAATCATGTTGAACCACAATCGCGGTTGATTTGGCCGGCCTAACCGCAGACGTCGAAACATGCTGCGTTTCAAACTCTTTCAAATCCGGCAACCCTAGCTCAGCGGCAATCTCATCATCAGTCATCCCAGTATCACGCAAGATCGATATAGCTTTGCGCCACTTCGCTTTTGATTGCTCTACGGCTTCACTCATTGTTCAATCTCCTTCCTTCAATTGCATTGCCTTACTATGCCTTTCGGCCCGATCCCGTTTGCTACGGACATGCCGTGCGGACATGCCGTGCCCTAAGCCTCGATCCGTGGACTGACTGATTCTGTGAGGACTTTTCGGTTCTGGTCGGGATCATTTTGCTGTGGGCGGCAGTTAGCTGCTGGTCTGCCCAGCTTTTCCTGTGGTGTCCTCGGGTTGGGCCTTGCGGCGGTGGTCAGGATGTCACGGTTTGTGGGGGTGGGCGTCCGATCGTGTTGTGCCACAGTGCAAGCCAGTGTCGGGCCCAGGGCCAGTGGGCGGGTAGGTGCAGGACTGCTCGGCGTTGTGGTCGGGCCAGTCGGGCCGCGATGTTGACGATGCGCCGTCGCAGGGTGGCACCGCGGGCAACGGCGTGAGAGCCTCCGGCCAGGACGCCGGTGGCGCGCAGCAGGTTGTGGGCGATGGCCGCGCAGAGGATCCAGGCGGAGTTGGCGCCGAACCGCCCCGAGGGCATGTGGGCCAGGGTCCGTCGATCAGGTCGGCGAACACGGTTTCGATGATCGCGTGGCGACGGTGGGTGATGTCGGCTTGATCGACCGGTAGGTCGATGTCGGTGAAGAACGGGTGATACCGCCACACCGGAAACAGCCCATCGGCCATGCGCGCATCTTTGACCCGGCGTACCACCAGTCGTGCGGTGATCGGGGTCTTCGTGGAAGTGAAAGCGGTGTAGGTAGTTTCGGCGACTTCAGCATCAGAAATCCACGCGCCGGTATCGGGATCGCGCACTGCACCGGGATAGTTCACCGGTACCCACGCGTCCTGGTCGATCTGCTCGATCGCGGCGGTCAGCGCCGCGGTCTTGGTCAACACGAGCGAGAACCGGGCCCCGGCACGGCGGCACGCGGACACCACCGCGCTGTTGCCATAGGCCGAGTCGCCGCGCACCAGGATCTGACCAGTGACGCCGGCGGCACGGGCGGTAGCCACCGCTTGCGCGATCATCCGGGCCGCTCCCTTGCCGGAGTTGGCCTTGCCCGAGCGCAACCGCGCTCCGGCGATCACCGGGGCGCTGTGTTCGGTGCTGATCGTGGTCACCAGCGGCGAGAGACCTTTGCGCAGGATCTGGCGGCCGGCGATCTTGGTGTGCCCGTAGCTCGCGCCCTGTTTGGCGTGTCCGTAGACCGGGCGCAGCAGCGAATCGATATCGATGAACGCACGCTGATCGGCGCCGGGCAGCAACAGCACGCGTTCACACAGGGCACCCAGATGTGCACCCAGAACTGACTCCAGTTGACGGGCATGCCCGAAGGTGAACTCCCGCAACAGGGTTCCGATCGTCGAAGGCGCATACACCCCGTCGAAGAGTGTTTTCATTCCACCGCTGCGGACCACGTCGAGGTCATCGATACTGTCCGCGCCGACGCACATGCCGGCGATCACCGTCGCCAGCTTCGGTGACGGGTTGGCCGCCCGGACTTGATCCGCTCGCTGGTGAAACGAATCTTGTGCTCCAACAACGCCGAAAGGCGACTCTGCTCTGCCAACGTCATCACCGGCACCAGGCCCGCGCACGACACGAGATGCTCATCATCAAAGACCGCCGACGACGCGGTGAACCTGTGGGACACTTGCACTGGAAGTGCCTTTCCGAGTTGTGCCGATAAGTGCGTAGAGAACACTCATCATCCCAGCTCAGAAGGCACTTTCCTCGTTACGACACCCGACCAAACAGTCAGTTCATCGGTGGATCGAGGCTAAGCACTCGCACTGTATGGCCTGGCGGCCAATACAGCTGTGCTGAGCTATGCTCGCCAAAAACATCCGCCGCGGAAGCCGCACGGCATCTTTTCGCAGGTAGATGGGCATTTCCGATAGATGCTGTGCGGGCCGCACACTATCCCGCACGGCATGTTGGCAAACCCGAAAGATGCGCTGCGGGATGCCGTGCGGCTGACCTGCGGATTTGAGGCCAAATCTGTTTGCTGGCATCACCTTTGGCCTACCTTGCCCACTTCGGCACCACGCTTGAATGTCGTTACGCTGTGCAGGCGTTTGGACTTGCCGCAAGCCTTTTCGACCTCTACGGTCGTGCCGATGATGTTCTCATCGCGAATAGCCTTGTCCCACAAGTCACGCCATTGATCCCGTGAGAAACCATCGAACACATCTCGCACGCCGTTGATGACGTTGGTCTTGTTCGCGGTCGGGTGTTCATCAACGTAGTTCTGAAGCTCGCGGATAGCATCGTCGGCGCTAGAAATCTGTTTCTTTTCAGCATTATTGGGTGCATCGGCACTGTTGTGCTCCAAGACGGTCCAGTTGCAGCTAGCCCACTTGATGACTGATGGGTCCGACATATCCCGCGCCAGGTGCCAATCGATGTCATAGCGCATGGAGCCCGCACGCCGAGAGCCGAACTCAACTTCAAGTTTGGCGGTGCTTGATGTTGGGGTGCCGGAAAACTGCTCCCTGTGGCGCTGCAGGCTCCAAGAGTCGGCCCACTGACTGACACCGCTGTAGCCGATCAAATCTAGGTCTAGGTTCTTGTCATCGGCAGATTTGTTGATGTGGTCACCAATGATCAACGCAGCGTACGGCTCAATCTCGCTACGGATTTGGGCCAACATCTGGCCGCGTTCATACAGGTTGGATGAGTCCATGCCTGACGGGTGATAGGCGTACAGCGGGTCAATCACGGTCAGAACGGGCTGCACTGCGTCTAGATGGTGCCGTAGGGCATCGAGAAAATCTGGGTCTGCTGCACGATCAGGTGACAGTTTCGGTCACGCGGCCTGACTGGCCGGTGTGGTCATGATTGCTTCGAATTCGATCGGGGTCAACCGCCCGAGGCCGGACTGGCGGCGGCGCCGGTGGTAGGTGCGCTCGATCCAGGTGACGATCGCGATGCGGAGTTGTTCTCGGGTGTCCCAGCGGCGGCGGTCGAGCACGTTCTTCTGCAGCAGGCTAAAGAAGCTCTCCATGGCGGCGTTGTCGCCGGCGGCTCCGACACGGCCCATAGAGCCGACCATCTCGTGTTGATTCAAGGCGTGTACGAATTTCCTTGACCGGAACTGAGATCCGCGATCCGAGTGCAGAATGCACCCCGCGACATCTCCGCGTCGGGCTACCGCGCTGTGTAGTGCCCGGATGGCCAGTTGTGACTTCATTCGGGAGTCGATGCTGTAGCCGACGATCCGGTTGGAGAACACGTCCTTAATCGCACAGAGGTAGAGCTTGCCCTCACCGGTGCGGTGCTCAGTGATGTCACTGAGCCACAACTGATTTGGCCCTTCAGCGGTGAAGTCACGCTCGACAAGATCGTCGTGCACCGGCGGCCCGACTTTGCCGTTCTTGCCGCGTTTCTTACCAAACACGCTCCACAGTCGATTCTGCGAGCAGATCCGCCATGCGGTGCGCTCGGCCATCGGCTCGCCGGCATCGCGCGCCTCCTCCACGAGGTAGCGGTAGCCGAACTCCGGATCGTCTGCGTGCGCGTCGAACAGCGCATTGGCGCGGTAGGCCTCGATGAGTTCGGCCTCGGTGATGGGGTCGGCCAGCCAGCGGTAATACGGTTGGCGGGAGAGCTTGAGTACCCGGCACGTCACCGCGACGGGGATCCCGTCGGCGGCGAGCTCTTTCACGAGCGGGTAGACCCTTTTCCCGGCAGATTGGCCTGCGATAAATACGCTGCGGCCCGACGCAGCACCTCGTTCTCTTGCTCTAGCAGTTTGATCCGCCGTCGGGCTTCGCGCAGCTCACCGGACTCGCTGGCGCTCTTGCCGGGCTTGGTGCCTTCGTCGATGTCGGCCTGACGGAGCCATTTCTGCAGCGTCATCGGGTGCACTCCGAAATCGGTGGCGATCTGCTCGATCGTTACACCGTCATCGCGGTTGCGAGCGACCCGGACGACGTCGTCGCGGAACTCGCGGGGGTAGGGCCTTGCCATGGGGACATCCTTCCAGCCCGCCCATGCTGGGCAAGCCAACTCAGATGTCACCTATTCGTGCAGCAGACCCTCTCTGTCATCTAGCGGTGCCACGTCGAACATGGCGTGAAACGGCACGTCTTGCATGTCCTGTGGTGTCATGCTGTAGCGCTTCATGATGGCCTGATGGCGGCTCTGAAACTCAACCTGCCCGCCTTCACCGGTCAGATACAGCACAGGACCGGGCGTAGTGACCGGGAACCGGTCTAGGTAGCTCAAACCCGTCGATACCGCGCCAGCAAGTGAATGCATCTGCCACGTCTTGAACGTCTTCTTTTTGCCCGCTATGGCACCGGCTGACCGTTCGGGCCAGACACCTTGCACCAACCATCTGACCGGTTTGATGGGTGCTGCCAGCGTTCGCGCAGAGGTGAGCGGGTACCGTTCCCATGGTTCGGTAGCTTCATCATCGGCCCAACTGTCATCATTCGATTCACTTGTACTCATTGGCTTGTCATAGTCTCTAACCGCCTTGGTGATGGTCACGGCGTGATCGTTGCGTTCCGAATGAACTACCTGCCACTTGACGAAATCATCGAATTCGGCTCTAGCTCTGCCCGTTTCACGCCATAGTGATTTGAGAGCGTCATAGACCGTCTTGGCATTGAGCAGACCCGCAGCGGCATCGTTGAAACCCATTGATGCAGCGTGTTTGAGCGCTTCATGTGGTCCGTCATCGGAAAGCTTTTTGCGCCAAAGTGATTCAACGCCCTTGAGCGTGCCCGGTCGGTTCGCTGCGGTGTGATTGGCTAGGAAGTCTTCAACGTCAGACGTTGAACCTGCCTCGTGTCCGAAAGGGTTTGATGGCAGGCTACTTTCGTACTGTGATGGAAAGGCCGGCAACTGATCAGGTAGGGGCAATTCCTTGCACTGCTGTCCATCTGGCCCGTATAGGCAGTACCTAGCGGCTGTATGGTGCCAACTACCCGGTGCCATGGCATACCGGTGGTTTGAATCTAGGAACTCAATGTCTGAGCCTTTGATCTCTTTGGGGTAGTAGTCAAGAGAATGCTTGCGGTACAAACGAATTCCCGACCCGCCGGGGCGGGCGGTGATTGTCCACGTTGCAGGCAGCTCCATGCCGAACTGATCAGCCCAACTGGCTAGGGTCTGCAATCCGTGCTTATCGCCGTAGTCGTCAACGTCTACGCCTAGCACGTTGGGAGGCAGCACGATTCCTAGCGAAAGAACCCCTTGCTTGCCTTTGGCCTGTTCTGCGGCAACTGCATCTAGCCAGCTCGAAACCGTCGCATCCGTGGGAATCTGCCTGTCATAGCCGTTCCAACCCGAAAGCCAGGGTGCTTTGTAGCTCACTGACCCGTCGCGCTTTTCGACACGCTTGCCGACTGGCAACGGGTAGTAGCCGCGTTCCAGCAGGTAGTTTGCACGCTTGATGAACTGCGCTGACGTAATGGCTTGCGGTTCAGCACTTTCCGGCGTTAACATCGGTTCTGTTCCTTCGCTGTTGAAGTCATCGAGTGGACAACTGAGAAACCCCCGGCGGGAACCGAGAGCGTCGGGGGTTTCTCTGTGTATCAATCACTTTCGGTCCCATTCGTCATCGTTGAACCAACGCCTTCCGTCGTCGTGCCATGGGAACGCGCCGTGCTGAATGTAGCTCTCTGAGTACCAATCTCGGTTATTGAGCCGACCACGGCAGACACCGCACATGAGCACAATGCAGATGATTTCGCCGCGCTTGATGGCATACGACGCAAGATCGGACCAAACGGTGTCAGTGTCGTAGAACTCGCACAGAGGATGGTTGTGCGCAGCACACTTCTGTTCGGGGTCTGCGTAGGCGTCTGCGACCTGTCGCCAGTGACACGGATTTGAAAGTGGCACCCATACTGGGAGATTCAGGTTCACGTCACGAATCAACGCTCTGTAGGTTGCCGATTCGTCGGCCCATCGGGTATCAGTCCTGATGTCTGATGCATCGAATTCCGTTGGGCAACTTGCGGCTTGAATCATCTCAGCAGCAACGGCCTGCGCCATAGGTAGCGTGTCAAGATCAGATAGTTTCAAAAACGCTGCGTTAGCTGCCTCTTCTGCCATCAAATCAATCTCAGCGGTGTCCAGAATCGCAGGGGCACCAATCACGCTCGCGATTTGGTTCAACCGTTGGTGTACTTCACGGTTCGGTGACCAACCGGCGAACGGGTCATAATCTGTTGTCACGTGCTCATTCCTCCCAGTTGTTTGCAGGAGCATCAATTGCGTTGTCATCCAAACGAATCAAACCGGCCTTCGCGATGGTTCGGTCTGCATACTTCGCGTAGCTACGGCGGTTCTCACGGTGCTTAGCCCACTCTGGAATCTGGACCACGTAACCAACTGACGGATTGCAACCGGCAGCTCTGTAGCCGATTCCGGACTCTGACAGCGGCCAGTTGTGCTTATGGCCTGATCGGCATACGGGGCATAAGATTTCGACTGTCCTGCTTTGATCCTCGTTATAGGTGACCGATCGAACAGCTACGGTCAGAACGTTGTCGGGCATCAGAGTGCTTCGATGAACTGATCGATTTGGTCCTGTGTCCAGTACCGTTCGCGCTGAACCTTTTTCGCGGCTTTCGGCATCTTGCGCGTGGTGTACAGGTGATAGTCAAAGGTGTTCTCATCGATTGCGATTCCTGTTGATTCGACCTGTGCGAGAACGTCTTTCATGGTGAAGAAACGCTTTTGTGGCTTGCTCATCTTTTCCACGGTTTCTGTAGACATGACCCGATTCCTTTTGCATAGCAGATGACCCAATCAAATTGAGTGGGTTAGACGGGCGAAACGCCCTTGACCTGCGGCGATACACGCCGACTCACTCACGATACACTGAAAGTGACTATGCAACAACGTGTCTCGCGTGACATTGGTTGACATGCTGACAGCACCTGAGCGAGAATGCAGTGATGGGCACCGGACAGTGGGCCGGGTAAGTCTCCCCAAGGCCAGCCGCGACATGCGAGCGCCGCCGTAGCACTGGTGTTTTCCGACCTTTGTACCGTGCCATCTGAAAACACCAGTGCCTAAACGGTTTTCCATCAGACTCGCAATACTCGCGAAAGGTAGTCGAATGACTGCGATCTACACGCAACCACGTACTTTTCTCTCTGCCTTGGATTTCCCGATCTATGGCGCGGATTCGGGCGGTTATGCCACAGATGGCGATCGGATCATCACTCTTGGGGACGGAACCGATCCAAACACTGTATTTGAGCAGATGCGCGCAGCTCTCAAACTGTGGAACGACCACCGAACCGCCCTTGTGGACCTGATTTCTTACTGGCATACGGTGTCAGCAGACGCAGTTCCCGCAGCGGGCAACCCTAGCGGTTTCGAGCTGGCCTCTGAATACGGTGAGCCAGAAGCGCTTCGGGTACCAAACAACTATTTCCTTGCCGGTTACACGTTCGAGGATTACGACCGGGCAACCCGATTCACCTGGAAAGCGTTGCGCGACATGGACCAAAGGCAAGTTTTGGCCGCACATGACGAAGCTTTGTCTGCCGACAATAAGCTGGTGACTGGCACCATACTTTCGAGGCTGTTCGATCCTGTGGCCGAAGAGAACGAGCACGGCCAATCGGCGTATGGCCTCTATAACGGCACTGACGGCATGAAACCGCCTTCATTTCTTGGCAATTCGTTCCCTGCGAATCATTCGCACTACCGAGTGTCGGGCAATACCGATATCGATAGCGAAGACATTGAGAGCGCGATTCGTGATATCCGTTCTCACGGTTACGGTTTGACCGACTCCCAAGAGCGAATCGTTGTTCTGTGCAACGAAGTTGAGAGCGAGAAGATTCAGTCGTTCCGCGCCGGTCAAGAGAACTTCAACTCTGCCAAAGCAAAGTACGACTTCATTCCGGCCAAGACACAACCAACCTTCGTGTTGCAGGGTGGCGGTCAACTTGTCGGTAATCAACCGGAGGGCAATGTTTTTGGCACTCTGCCGAGTGTGGGCGATTATGGGCCAGCTTCAATCGTCGAAAGTTCTTTTATCCCAAGCGGATACTTTGCAGTGGTTTCGGTCGCAGCACCGGGACACACGTCAAATATCATCGGCGTACGTCAGCACCCCGTTGCTGCCTACCAAGGTCTACGCCAGATTCCTGGCACGAAACCTGACTACCCGCTTATGGATTCGTTCTATTCCCGTGCTTTTGGTGTTGGGGTCAGACACAGGGGCGCGGGTGTTTGCACGCAACTGAGCGCAGCCGGTCCATACGTCACGCCTGAGATTGCCCGCTAAGTTAACGCAAAATGATCATCTTGGGAGTGTTGGCCGTTCTCGCGGTGGTTATTGTTCTGGTCAACGAATACCGTTGTGCCAGAGCACTAGAACGACGCAGCCGTGAGACGGCCAGCACTCTTGATCGGTTGATCATCTTGAACAGGGGAACGAACGAAGGGGTTCAACCGTGACGAATCATGGTGTGAGCGGTGCGCAAGGTATCGGCCCGTATGACGCTCTACCGCCTCCCGGTGTTGACCCGTATTGGCGCGTGCCTGATGAGTTGTGCGACGTTGCGAGCGAGTTTGGTCTACCCGTCGGATACGTGGACCCAACGCAGCACCACGGAAAAACGCCCGAACAGACTCCCCATATCCACGTAAGCCGTGATTCCCGCATCTAGTGTCACGCTGTTGGTAGTTGACGGGTCTGCTGCCAGTGCTGGTAGACGCTTGGGCAGTTGTCTCGCGCGATCATGAGTATTGCCCGCACCCTCTCATCTGGGGTCAGACCGTATGTTTCGGCCCCGGCCCCGAGTATTCCGAGCATTTCGGGATCGTCGGGGTTAGCAGTGAGGATCGAGCACACCCCTTCTCGGTTCTCGTTGATGTATCGCTGTACTTTGGGGCTGAGTCCGCTAGACGCTGAGTTGCTGGGTTCGGCGGATACACGCACCGCAGGCAGGTACTTGCTGCATCCGTTCTGAACGGACTTGTAGACGATTGTGCCCGCGTCCTGTGGGGTGTAGCCCTTGTTGATGTAGTACTTGCCGATTTGGTTGACAGTGGCCGAACTGACCCCTTGGGTGTCAAAGAACCCGCAGACGAACTTCTGACCGTTCACGAGGATTTCCCGGTCTACCTCCGTTTGGTCGGCCCCGGCTGTTCCGGCAAATGCGGTGGCTGTGGCAACGAGCCCGACAATCAAACCGGCTGCGCGCTGTGCCCTAGGTGTGCGTTTGCTGAACATGCGCTGACTATAGATGCGTGCGATTCAGACCACGTGCGAACGGACTGGAACGGTTCGCCAGGGCGGTTAGGTGCGCTTGGGGGCTGTTCTCTCCATGTAGGCGTCTTGGGCATCTAGAACCGCTGACAGCGTGTCATCGTGCAAGTTGGGCCATTGGTCGCACATGTCCAGAATCAAGCGGAAGACGCCTTCATCGAGCATCTGGGGGCCATTGGGACGCTTGCCATGCTGGTACGCATCTGCGAACGCCATGACGAAGAACCCGTCTTTGTCTTCCTGCGTGGTCAGCCAGTCCATGTGGACGGCCTGGCGCTCTTTGATGTCTTGAACAGCCTTCGGGTCTACATCAGGCCAACGGTCGCAGATGTCGAACATCCCGTACAGAACGTCAATGCTGAGCATCTGTGACTTTCGGGGGCGCTGGCCGCGTTCGACGGCATCAGCTAGCGCCAGCTCGAAATACGCCTGTTTGTCTTCACACGTCGGCATGGCCTCTGGACCCGTGAACTGCATACGGCCATTTTACCGGCCTGACCTGCTAAAACGGCGTTGGTTACTCAATCGCCGGCCAACTTGGTGAATCGTTCTCCCGAGAACAAAACCGCAGCTCAGCAGCGCGCCGATAGCGGTTCGGCGCGCTGCACTTGCACCGGCCAGCGGTGTTCGTGGCTCTGTGGCCCGATCAGGGGGCATTCCCTGTCTCCGGCGGACGTGTGTCGGCTCCCTCCGCTATGCGATGGCCCTCTGGGAGCCCTCCGAGCGCGTCAACGAGGTCCGCACTGATCCGTATCTGCATGTTGGGCGCTTCTTCTGATGGGCGCGTGTGAGAGCGCAGTATGTCCAGAATCGCCGAAAGCTTGTGCATTCTGGACAAACCCGCATGATCTTGGGGCTTGTCACTTTCGGTGTCGTTGAAGTGACCTGCATTGATGCCGATCAGAAAAGACCTGTGGTATTGCGAGAATTGAAGTAAGGTGCCTACCTCTGATGCTGGACCGCCATTTTGCGGTTTCAATTTTAGATTGAATGGTGCGATGCCCCGCTGCGCGACAAAAACCGGACTGCCCGAGTTGCCGTTGGTCGAGAAAGCATCGAACAGCAGTTGTTGGTTACCGTCCTGGTTCGTGGTTTGGCCGGTGTATTTACGGTAATCGCGCTGCGGATCGCTCGCGATTACCCCCGACCTGAAAATCGGCCTCGTTTCGAGCCGGTCGTACCAAATTGGGTATCCAGGGAATACCACCATTTCACCGGGGCGCAGGACTGGCCACAGTTGTTCGCATTCGAGAAGATATGTCCAGGGCATCGCGTGTTCGAATGTGAACTTTATTTTCGACGGGTCTTCTTCCTTGAAGATTTTATCCAGCCTGTCATATGGGTACCCGGTTAGTTCAAGTGGTTTGTCTGTACCGAACGGTATAACTGAAACATCGATAGAATCGTCATTGTGAAGCAGAATTTGCGGATTCTGGATCGTGAATTCAACCCGGAGACTGTCGTACGGCCACACTTCTACGTGTATAGATTCAAGAATTGTTCCGTCACGACTTGGCGTTTTCCATGGGATATCAACCAAATGTCGATTGGTCACTAGCCCTAGTCGGGGGTCACCTGGTGGAAATTGAACTATGAATCCAGTGCCGAAACCTTCGCTCCGTTGTTGTCCATGCGTGTAAAGGTAGTTCATGGTCAACTTGCACGCTGAGTAGAGGTGCCACGCCTCAAATCCCGTGTCCATGTTCGGAGTGTAGGACGCGGGCGGCCATTCGGGTTGGGAATCTGAATGGCCGCCTACGCGGTCGGATTTACCGATCAATGAACTTGTCTAGATCAGACTTGCGGAATTTGATCAGCTTTGGCCCGACCCTCTGGTATTTCAACCCCTGTTTGGCAATGTAGTTCCGTACGGAATTCGGAGACACGCCTAGATATTCGGCAGTTTCCTTGAGTGACATTAGTTTTTCAGGCATTTTGATCACCTTGCAGTTACGTCGTCGTTGGTTACGACGTAATCAGATTCGATACACTGTTTGATGACTTCGACCAAAGACGATTTTGTATCTTGCTGGTAGTACGTGTCACCTAACGCGAAAGCAATCACCTTTAGTTCGTTTTCATTGAATTGGAGCCCATCGCCATTGAAGAAATCTCTAATCTCGTGATCTATCAGTACGTCAATCATGGCGGCGGTAATTGCATTGATAAGACCGGCCTTGCTCAATCGTGAATGCTTTTCAACACCCAAATGATCAGCAAGGCTCCGAAGTTGTGAACATGTGGAACGTTCAAAGAATCCTGTTGCGGTAGTTTGAGGCATGGTTCAACCTTTTGAGCGTAGTTTTGTGATGTTTGAATAACGAACGCTTTAGGTGCTGCCAGCGTTCGCGCGTGATTTGATATCTTGTCAGGCTCACGCGGGCGGACAATGGCGTGATTGTGATATCGCTACTCACGGGGGAGCAATAGCGACATTACAGGTATTGACACGAAATTGCACCCTCTGGCACGAATTATCTTTTAGCCCAATTCAATTAAAGTGTCGAGTTTTACTCAATTGCGAGAATCAGCGAGATTGATCGATCTAGTCAAAATGGACACAGCGGGCCAGCGTCCGCTCTGTGGGGTTCGGGGTGTCCCTGGCCTAGATGGCACGGGTTGAGGGCGCTACGGGCCAAACAGGGTAGATGAATCGGGGGAGCTGGCAGCACGGCTAACGGATCACCAGGTCAGAGCAGGGGACCGGAAAGCACGTGCAAAGCACACTGATTTGCATAGCTAACGCCAATATGGCTGTCTAAATGCACATATGCGCAACCAGCAAAGTGCCCCCGGCAGGATTCGAACCTGCGACACCGGCTTTAGGAGAGCCGTGCTCTATCCCCTGAGCTACGGGGGCGGGGACGCCTCATGGTAATCGGCAATCGGCCGACTGACGGTATCGGGGCGGCGCGGGTGCCTGGATCGTCTGCTACATCTCATCTACTGACCGCATGCCCACTACGGCGAACGCCTCATCGCAACAGAGCATGGATTACCTGCAATTGCCGCAGTTGCTCGGTGAAACCGTCGGGGCCGAGGACGCCGATCCGGCACACCAGGTGCTGCGCGCCGGCATCGATGAAGCTCGCCAACTGGGCGGCGACGGAATCGGTCGTCCCCGCCGCGTAAGTCTGGATCTGCTCGAGGACAGCAATGCCGGCCCCGTAGGTGTTGGTGGCGAAATGATCCAGCGCGGCCCGGCCACCCTCGGCGTCGTCGGTGACCAGCACGGTGACAAACAGCGCGGGCGTGACGGCGTCGGCGGCACGGCTGGCGCTCTGCGCCGCAGCCCGAACCTCAGCCAGGCCTGACCGATATACCTGCGGCGTCGGCGGATACGGCAGCCAGCCGTCGAACAGTCGGCCGGCGCGGGCCCGGGCGCCGCTGGTGTCGGCGGCGAGCCACACGGGCGGGCCTGACTCGCTGAATGGCGTGATGCCGGCCGGGATGTCGTCGAGGTGCAGCACTGAACCGTGAAATGAGCTGGGTTCCTTACAGTTCCAGAGCTGACGCCACAGTGTGACGGTGTCGTCGAGGCGTGCGAAACGCCGCTGCCAGGGCACCTCCGAGGCGGCGTACTCCACCTCGGACAGTCCAGGAAAACCTGCGCCCACCGCCACAGTCAGGCGTCCGCCCGACAGCCGGTCGATGGACGCGAGTACCTGCGCCGTCTGCACAGGCCGACGCAGCGCCGGCTGCAACGCCGCGGTACCCAGCGTGATCCGGTCGGTGACAGCGGCGGCCGCCGACAGGAACGTCAGCGCCTCGATCCGTGGGCGCACCAGCGAATCGTTGGCCCACAGCCAATCAAATCCCAAATCCTCGACGGCCCTTGCCATCTCGAGGAGCTCGCGGAGATCGGTGCCGGCCCAAGGTTCGGCGGCCAGGGGTGGCATGACACCAAGACGGATTGACTGATCCATGCCACGAGCGTCGCGTCAGCGTCGCTGCGCGACAATTCCCCGCAGGGAATAGCGGCCGGCACCGCAATTGGGTTGACTGGTCGCATGACCGCTTCCGCGCTCGGTGACTTCGGTACGACGCTGCGACAGTGGCGCAATCTTCGTCGGCTCAGCCAGATAGACCTCGCGATCGATGCCGGCACCACCCAGCGACACCTGAGTTTCCTGGAGCAGGGACGTTCAGCGCCCGGGCGCGACATCGTCAGTCGACTGGCCGACTCGCTGAAACTGACGCTGCGGCAACGCAATGCGCTGCTGTCGGTGGCCGGCTTCGCGCCGTCGCATCCGGAGTCACCGCCTGACGCGCCGCTGCTCGAACCGGTGCGCAAGGCACTTCAGCATGTTCTCGACGGCCACTTGCCGTACCCGGCCCTGGTCATGAACGGCATTGGCGAGCTGGTCGCCAACAACAGCGCGTTCGGCCTGCTGACCGACGAGGTCGCGGACTGGTTGCTCGAACCAGCGGTGAACGTGTTGCGGGTGGCCTTGCATCCCGAGGGCATGGCACCACGGATCGTGAATCTCGACGATTGGCGGCGCCACATCCTGCACGCGCTACGCGAGCGCGGCTCGCACCCGCGAATCGACGCGCTGATCGCGGAACTGGAGAGCTACGGCGTGCCCGCGTCGGGCAGTCAGCCAGCCGAATCTCTTGGCTTCGCGGTGCCACTGCACCTGTCCTCGCCCGACGGTGACGTGCGGCTGATCGCGACCATCGCGACGTTTGTGACCGCGCTCGATGTCACGGTGTCGGAACTGCGCCTGGAAGCATTTCTGCCGGCCGATGCGCAAACCGCTGCCATCCTCGCGCGCCGCAATGAAGACCGACGTCCCGCTGAAAACATTGTTGCAGAACATGTTTGACCGAGTCTTCGGGGTCAGGTCAGGTCAAATCGGCGCCGCCGGCGCGGCGTGCAGTGAGTCGGTGACCTATCGGTGGCATCGGGATTCTGATGTCGGTCACGGTGCCGCGTGTGCGGACGGTGCTGTCTGACTGTGCGACGCGGTGTCGGGTGCGCCGAGTTGATCTGCGACGGCGACAACCAGGCCGCCGAGCATGAACGCCGTGATCGCCGCGGTCAGTGTCGGTGTGCTCAGGCTGGGGATGAATCGTCGAGCTCCCGCGACGTCGGGACCGCCGCCCCCGTGGTACTTGTGCGTCAGTGCGTGGCCTTTGCCTTTTTGCAGCAGGTAGCGGTTCACCGGGTAGGCGGCGAAGAAGGCGACAGTCAGCGCGATCATCATCCCGATCCAGAAGATCGGGTTGACCAGGCCCGCGTTCATCGCGCCCGGGATCGCCGCCATGACCAGGTTGTCGACGATCTCCATGGTCGCGATCGAGAGGGTGTCGGCGGCCAGCACCACGCTGAGCGCCGTGCCTATTGCCAGGCCGGCTTTCAGCAGCGGCAGTGTCGACAGGGTGTAGCCGAAGACGAAGGCCAGCGCGATGGCCAGGCCGATGGTGGCCAGATTCGTCAAACCAAGGGCGGTGCCGACGATCAGGCCGACGATCTCGCCGATGGCGCAACCGGTGAGGCAATGCAGCGTCGCGCTGACTGCCATCGCGTTGATGTTGCCGCCGTGATGCGCATGATCCATGTGAGAGCTGTGGTCATGTCCGCCGAGGTTGGCGTGATGGTCGTTGGACTCGTTGGCCATGGTGTCGTTCCTCATCGTTCAGTTCGATCGGAGTCAACATTCACCATACCCCTAGGGGGTATATGTGGCTAGGCGGTGGAGTTGATGGTGCTGGCCTCGGCCTCGGCGCGGTTGGCCGCCAACTGCGCGCGCGAATAGTGGGTGCGCCAGCCGGGCTGTCCGAAGCGCCGGCGCAGCGCGAAGTAGGCCGGCCCGAACTGACCCGCGATGGGCATGGGGATGGCACGCCAGATGGCGGCGTGGATGCGCCGCTCCAGTCGATCGATTGCGGTCGTCCGCAGGCCGAGGCCGGCGTGGAACTTCTCCGGGACGCCGGCAAGTACCCCGACACGGATGGTGCGCGTCACCGGTAGTGACAACAGTCGCCACAGCGGCGTCGGGACCAGTCCCCAGCCGCGCGGCTTCGCGAGGTTCAGCGCATGGTCGACGATGAACTGCACCTGCGGATTGACTTCGAGGGTGTCGTCGACGATCGGCTGCCAATAGTCGCAGAAGTCCGCATAGGTGTCGGGCAGGGCGCGGACGCCGTATCGGATGCCGATCTCCTTGAGGGCGCGGTATGCCTGTTCGCGTTCGTCGGCGTCGGCGAACAGGCCGAACTCGTCGGCGATGTCGAGTCCGCCCTTGAGGATGGAACCCCAGGTCCAGTTCCAGACGTCCTTGTTCCACGCGTGATACGGGCTGCCGTCGGGCATGGAACCGGAGATGGGGCGGTGCAGTTCGTACAGGCCGTGGGCGACCTCGTCGGCTTCCGGCCCGGCGAACACGATGCCCATCACCATCTCGTAGGTGCTGATGAGTCGGCGGCTGTTGGCCTGCAGGGTCGGCAGGTCTTCGCTGCCGTTGAGCGCGCGGTCCTTCTCGCTGAGGACGTGGGCAATTTTCGGGTGCAGGGTCGGCATGATCAGCGCCGGCACATTGGCATACAGCAGCACCAGCGGATGGCCGACGACATGGCGTCCAAGTGAGCCTGCCGCCAACGGATCGGCTGTGGCTGCGGCGTCTGATGAGGTCGCGGTGCTAACGGCGGGGGTGGATGTCATTGCACGGACTCCCTTGTCGGCGTCGAATATAGAGAAAACGGTCGTCTTCTCAATTGGGTGGACGCTAACACGACGGCGCGCTGCGGGCCAGTCCTGCCGAGGCGCACGGCGGTCGAAAAGGGGATTGAAGTGCAGTGATCCGCTCTCAGGCGGTGAAGGGCGAACGCTCCGCAGAGGTGAGGACGATGCGCTCCAGCAGGGTCCGTGCCAGGTCGACGATGTCGAGCAGGGTGGCCGCCGGGGCTGCGCCGAGATGTTGCACGACCAGTTCGTTGACGCCGCCCAGCGCCCCGACCAAGAGCGCGTGGTCGGACGACGTCGGAACGGGATCGGGGCCGGCCGCCCCTCGGACGCGGCGCAGGTGCTGCACCATGACGCCGGCGAAATCGGCCAGCCCCTGCGACCGGCGCGCCCGGACGCGGTCCGTGGAAGCGACCGCCTCGATCACCAGACTCTGGGTGAATGCGGGCTGGGAGGCGAGTGTTCCCAGGTATGTCCGCACGCCCGCTTCGATCACCTCTGCCGCAGTGGTGGCGCCGGCCGCGGCGTCACGCATCCACTCGACCACCAGGTCCACCGCGGCGTAGGTGGCCAGGAACGCGGCTTCCTTGTCGGGGTACAGCTCGTAGAAAGTCTTGGTGGAAATGCCTGCGCGCGAGGCGATTTGACGAACGCTGGCGCCGGCGTATCCGTGCTCGGCAACCACTTCCACGGTGGCCACTCGTACCCGGGTCTCCTGCGACCGGCGTACCTCGTCGCGGGTGAGTCCGTGGCGGTGACGTGGCAGAACGGTGGCTGCGTGCCCGTCCTCGTCCAACAACGATGCTCCCGTTGTGGCACGTTGTCGGGCTGGGTCTGCTTCAGTCACTTGCCCGTCCTACGCCACAAGCGCAGCGATTCGCAACCGCGGGTGGCGGCAGGAGGTGGCAAGAATTCAATCGAGTAGGCAGGTCTCGCCGTTGAGCGGCGCCGCAGATTCGTAGGGACTCCTGAGAATGAGATCGATTCGGGGCTGCTCCTGAAGTGCAGAAATCAACAATATTTACGCAATTGTCCAATCCTTGTCGAGGTGGTCGAATTGCATGACCATCACCGGCCAAATGTCAAATCGCAGCAATCGTGGTAATGACGTTCTCTGGTTGTCTACACTTCCGTCCAAATGTGTGAATTTGACATGAACGCGTGCGATCCCGTCGATGTGGCGCAGCAGTTGGACGCGACCGGCGTGGCTCGGGTAGCAAACGCTCTGCAATGGGATTGGGTGATTGATTCCCGGGCCGAAATCGACCGGTGGTTGGCCGAGTACGGCGAGCAAGACCATTTCGTCCTGGCGCCACAGGACGGGCACCTGGAATCGATTCACGCTTTCATGGCCAGCGATTCGGTTCGCGCATTTCTCGACAATGTCGTTCGCCGGCGGTTCCCGGACCGCGCGCATGAAATGGCCGGCACCGCGGTGCGTATCGTGGCCGGGCCGCATGCCGACGGCGATGCCTGGTGGTTCCACTACGACGCCAGTGTCGTGACGATGGTGGTCCCGCTGTTCATCCCGGAAGCGGAACCGGGCCGGTCGGGAGAGTTGGTGGGGTACTTCAACAAGCGGCCGTTCCGCCGCTCGGTGCTGGTCAACATCTTCGACAAGATCGTCCACCAGAGCGCAACGTTCCGGCGGCGGATCCTGGACAGCCTCGGCCGGGCCGGCGGCCCGACCGTCGTCGACATGAATGTCGGTGACGTGTACCTGTTTTGGGGATACCGGAGCCTGCACGCCAACATGCCGATCGCCTCGGGTCAGCGGCGCGTGACGCTGCTCATTCACTACGGCCAGCCGCACGCGCCCAGCGGCGCACTGGCCGCGGCCAAGCGCTTGCACTGGGCTTTGCGTGGCCGCACCGACGCCGCGGACCAGCCGGCCGCCGCAGGGGCGTACTGACCGGCGTGGTCCGAGGCGGGTGCGGGCTCAGCGGCAGGTGTTGGCGCTGACCCAGCGGCCGTTCCAGCCGACGCAGCCCTGAACCGGCGGTGGCGGCGGTGGCGGCGGCATGTCCTCGGGCAGTGGCGCGTAGTAGGCCGGCGGCGGAGCGTACGGCGCGACTGCGCCGAAGTCGGTGCATCCGCTGACCGTGATGCGGCGTCCGGCGCCGAAGCAGACATCGGCGTTTGCGGTGCCGACGGGAACGACCGCGATCAATCCGGGTACGGCGGCTGCGGCCAGTGCGGCGGCGAGCAGCCGGCGGCGGGGGCGTGGCGAGATGGCGGACATCAGTCGCCCAACAGCGGACGGTCGGGCTGCTCGAGGCCACAGCGCTCGCGGAAATCTGTCATCGGCTGACGGATCGCGCGAAGTTCGTTGTGCGCCTGCGGGTTTGCGTCGAAGAAGGTGCGCACGTCGTTGGCGACCTCATCGCGAGGCTTACCCTGCAGGCTGCCGTAGAAGTCGTTGACGTCCGGGTGCGTGAACAGGTAGGCCGAGGCGGCAGCGGCGACACCCGAAGCCACGCCGGCCAGATCTGCGGGAGTGCAGTTGGGGGCCGCCGGGGCGGCCAGCGCCTGACCTGACGTCGGCAGGGCGACGGCCATGGCGGCCACGGCGGCTCCTGCGGCAGCCACGACCGCCCGCTGGGCGACCGATTTGGTGAAGACCATTGCCGTATTCCTTTCCACTGTGCCGGATCCGGGTCGATCGACCATCGGACACAGCCGGACTGTAGCAGGCGGATTGACCCCGCCGACATTTTCTGGGGTAGCTCAGGCTGGGGCCGACGGGGCGTCAGCTCTGTGCTGCGGCGTCGACTGTGGTGCCGGCCGGGCCGGATGTTGCCGGCGCACCCGGCAACCGAGTGGTGTTGTGCGGTTTCGTGCTCGAAGGAGTTTGCCGGAATGCTTGGCAACGGCTCGGGGCTATTGGCATGCTTGGTCCACTATGGGTGACCTCGGAGTGTTCGGCGCGTGGCTCTTGCTGGCCATGGTTGTCGGCGGAGCGGTCTGCGTGGCGGTCGGCTGTGTGTTCGTGACGCGACGCATGATCGCCCGCGATGCGCGCCCCGAACAGAACTCTTTCCTGTCGCCGTTCCTGACCGTGGTCGGCCTGGTCTACGGGGCGCTCCTCGGATTCACCGTCGTCGTCGGCTGGCAGCAGTTCCTCAGTGCCGAGACGAACGTCGCCAACGAAGCGTCGACGTTGACGACGCTGTACCGCCAGACCGTCGCGATGCCGCAACCCGAGCAGGCGCAGGTTCGCGAGCAACTGCGCAAGTACGCCGCCGCGGTGCAGGGGCCCGCCTGGGGCACGGACGAATTCGCCGACATCGGCAACAACGGCCGCGCCGCGCTCAGCGAGATGTATCGCATTGTGGGAACGCATAGTTCGGCGTCGACCGCGAGCCCGATCGATTCGCAGTTCCTCAGTGAGCTGACGGTGCTCGCCTCGGACCGCAGCGAGCGCATTCTCAATTCCCACCAGCGCATCCCGGCGCTCCTGTGGAGTGCCCTGATCTTCGGTGGGACGGTGTTGATCCTGTTGACCTGCTTCATGCGGCTGGAGAACGCCCGCGCCCACGCGGTCCTGGTCGGCGCGGTCGCCGTCCTGTTGTCGCTGCTGCTGTACGTCATCTACACCCTCGACCATCCGTTCGGTCCGATAGGCGTTACCCCGCAGCCCTTTTCGCATGCGGTCAAGGTTTTCGACATGGTGGACCGCGGTAGCTGATCGTCGCTCCCGAGATCGATCGGCGGCCGACGGTCTATTATCTGCGTATGAATGCAGATAACCAGGCGCCGGCACCGCTCGCCGACGACCAGGTGCGTCTGGTGGTGGAAGTCTTCCGGATGCTCGCCGACCCGACGCGCGTCCAGCTGTTGTGGGCGTTGAGCGCGTGCGAGCTGTCGGTCAATGAACTGGCCGAGCGCGTCGGCAAGCCCGCGCCGTCGGTGTCACAGCATTTGGCGAAGCTACGGATGGCGCGGTTGGTTCAGACCCGCCGTGCCGGTACGACGATCTATTACAGCCTCGAGAACGAGCATGTGCGTCAGCTGGTGGTCGACGCCGTGCACAACGCTGAACATGCGGGTCCCGGGGTGCCGGCTCACCATCGTCAGGACCCGGGCGTGCGGAGCCTCGACGCCGACACCGCAGTAAGCAAGGGCGGCCGGCGATGAGCGGGCACCACCACCACCACCACCACGGCGACCACAGCCATGCGCACGATCACGGCCACTCCCACGGCGGCTGGGGCGCGGTCAGAGGGCTTTTCGCTCCCCATTCTCATGACGCGGCGGACAGCCTGGACGGCGCGCTCGAATCGAGCGCCGCCGGTATCCGGGCGGTGAAGATCAGCCTGTTGGTGCTGGGCCTCACCACGGTGGTGCAGATCGCCATCGTGGTGGTGTCCGGATCGGTGGCCCTCGCGGCCGACACCATTCACAACTTCTCCGACGCCCTGACCGCGGTGCCGCTGTGGATCGCTTTTGCCATGGGCGCCAAGGCCGCAACGCGCCGCTACACCTATGGCTTCGGCCGGGTGGAAGACCTGGCCGGGTTGTTCGTGGTCGGCATGATCACGCTGTCGGCGATCATCGCCGGATACGAGGCGGTGCAGCGGCTGGTCCACCCGCACGTCATCGACCACGTGGGGTGGGTGGCGCTGGCCGGGCTGGTCGGATTTCTCGGCAACGAAACGGTGGCGGTCTACCGCATCCGCGTGGGACGGCAGATCGGGTCGGCAGCGTTGGTCGCGGACGGCGTCCACGCGCGCACCGACGGGTTCACGTCACTGGCGGTATTGCTCGGCGCCGGGGGAGTGGCCCTTGGATATCCGCTCGCCGATCCGATTGTCGGGTTGATCATCACGGTGGCGATCCTGGCGGTGCTGCGCACCGCGGTGCGAGATGTGTTCCGCCGCTTGCTCGATGGTGTCGATCCGGCGCTCGTCGAAACCGCCGAGCAGTCGCTGGCGGCCGAACCGGGGGTGCGCTCGGTGCACAGTGTGCGCATGCGCTGGATGGGACACCGCTTGCATGCCGATGTCGAACTCGACCTCGATCCCGAGCTGAGCCTGGCGCAGGCCCATCAGATCGCCCACGACGCCGAGCATCATCTGGTGCACGCGGTGCCCAAGCTGACGACCGCGTTGATCCACGCATACCCTGCGCGCTAGACCCTGCCGACCGCGCCGAGTTGCTGCAGCTGGGACAGGGTGTCGACCACACCCCAGACTTCGGCGATCTTTCCATCGGCGAAGCGCATGATGAAAATCTCTTCGTACACAACGGTTTTGCCGGTCGGCGCCAGACCGCGGTACTCGCCGAGATGCGTCCCGGTCACCGTCTGGCGTGAGGCGATCTTGTCATGGTCGACGACCATGTCATCGACCATGACATGGATGTCGGGAAAGGCGCGCAGGAGCAGCGTCCAGATGAGCTTCATGGTGTCGGGGCCCGAACCTGCCGCGAGCGGTGAGTGGACCACGGCGTCAGGCAGGAGGACATCGTCGATCGTGCTCACGATGTCGTCGATGTCTCCGCTGTTGCAACTGCAGTGGAACCGTTCGAAGGTCGCGACATTCGTGCTCGTGGGTGTCGTGGACACTGGCTCACCTCGCCTTTCCGGATTACATCGGCCGTCGCAACGACAATCGGACGACGGCGTAGCCGGCATCGGCGGTGATGCGCCCCTCGGCGACCGCCCCGAGCAACCCGACCAATCCCCACGATAGGAACGTTGCATCGGGTTCGTCCATCAGTTCGTCGGCGAGAATGTCGGCGACCATCTGGCGTGTGCCATGGATCACGACCGCGCTGTTTTTCGGGAAATGCTGGCGGACAGCGGCTTCCAGAACATCGAGGCCGCCCTGATTCGGCCGGCGACACGGATCCTCACGGCGGTCAAGCAGGGTTAGCCCACGTCGCCCGTGCGGTCCGCCAGTCCCAGCCTGAGGTGCTCGCTGTGGTAGACGGCCTCGTCGAGCAGTTGGGCGACGTGGTTGTCGTACAGGCTGTAGACGATGCTGCGGCCGCTCCGGGTGCCGGTCACCAGTCCGAGATTGCGCAGCAGCCGGAGCTGGTGGGAGACGAGGGACTGCTCCAGTCCGATCGCGTCGGCGAGGTCGGTGACGGAGCGAGAGCCCTGGCGTAGCTCGGTGAGGATCATCAACCGGCTCGGAGTGGCGAGGGCCTGCAGAGTTGTGGCGACCTGAGCCGCGGCGTCAGCGTCGAGCCGCCCGGTGGGGCGGTCACGCCCCTCGACACCATGTCCCACGGTCCTAGTGTACTAGGGCATACACATGAAGACGTATTCATTTATTCTGATAACGTTGGCGGCATGTGTCTGGGAGGTGCGTCATGGCGACGGTGACTCAAATCGCCCGGCCGGCGATGACCGGTGCGACGCTGGCTCCAGCGCGCCGCGGGTGGTTCTCTCTGCCCGAGATGCGCTGGGCGGCAGCGGCTTTGGCGCTGTTCCTGACCGGATTGGTGATGCAGCTGGCTGGTGGACCGGCCTGGGCATGGTGGACGCTGTACCTCGCGTGCTACGTCACCGGAGGTTGGGGGCCGGCGCTGGCGGGGCTGCAGGCGCTGCGCGCGAAGACGCTCGACGTGGATCTGTTGATGGTCGTCGCCGCGATCGGTGCGGCCTCGATCGGCCAGGTCACCGACGGTGCCCTGTTGATCGTCATCTTCGCGACCTCCGGCGCGCTGGAAGCGCTGGCCACCGCACGGACAGCGGACTCGGTGCGGGGGCTCCTGAACCTGGCGCCCGACACCGCGACGCGGTTGTCCGACGGCGACGAGCACATGGTGCCGGCCACTGCGCTGGCGGTCGGCGACGTCGTGCTCGTGCGGCCGGGCGAGCGCATCTCCGCGGACGCCACGGTGATCGACGGCGCCAGTGAGGTCGATCAGGCGACAATCACCGGGGAGCCGCTGCCGGTCGCCAAGGCCGTCGGCGACGAGGTCTTCGCCGGCACGCTGAACGGCACCGGAGCACTGCGGATCCGGGTCGACCGACGGGCCGCCGACTCGGTCGTGGCGCGCATCGCAGCGCTGGTGGAAGAAGCGTCGCAGACCAAGGCCCGCACACAGCTGTTCATCGAGAAGGTCGAGCAGCGCTATTCGATCGGCATGGTAGCCGTCACCCTCGCGGTGTTCGTGATCCCGCTGCTCGCGGGCGACTCCGTGCGGGAGGCGCTGCTGCGGGCCATGACGTTCATGATCGTCGCGTCGCCGTGCGCAGTGGTGCTTGCCACGATGCCGCCGTTGCTGGCGGCGATCGCGAACGCCGGGCGTCACGGCGTGCTCGTCAAGTCGGCAGTGGTGATGGAACAGCTCGGTGCCGTCACCCGCGTGGCATTCGACAAGACCGGAACATTGACCCGCGGGACCCCGGAACTGGCGGGAATCCGGCTGCCGACAGGCGATTTCACAGAGGATCAGGCGCTGACGCTGGCCGCGGCCGCCGAACACCCCAGCGAGCACCCGCTGGGCGCGGCCCTCGTTCGGTCGGCGAAGGCGCGGCGACTGTCCCTGCCGCGCGTCGCCGACTTCGTCGCCGAACCCGGCCGCGGTGTGCGGGCCACTGTCGAAGGACGCGCGGTCACCGTGTCCTCGCCGTCGACCGGGAGCGCCGAAGCCGCGGCGCAGCTGGAGCAGCGCGGTTGCACCGCCGTCGTCATGGCGGTCGACGGTCGCGTCGTCGCAGTTTTCGGCATGACCGATCAACTTCGTCCCGATGCCGACACTGCGGTCGCCGCCGTCACCATGCTGACGGGGCAGGCCCCGGTCCTGCTCACGGGTGACAATGCCGCTGCGGCAAGGCAGTTGGCCGACCAGGTGGGTATCGCCGAGGTGCGCGCCGCACTGCTACCGCACGACAAGGTGGCTGCGGTCCGGGACCTGCAGGTCGATGGCGGTCGGCTGGTCATGGTCGGCGACGGCATCAACGACGCACCCGCGCTGGCGGCCGCGCACCTGGGTATCGCGATGGGCGGCGCCGGTTCGGATCTCACGCTGCAGACTGCCGATGCCGTCGTCATCGGTGACGACCTGCGCACCATCCCCGCGGTGATCGCGCTGTCGCGACGAGCCCGCCGCGTGGTGGTGGCCAACCTGGCGATCGCGGCGACTTTCATTGCGGTGCTGGTGGTCTGGGATCTGGTCGGCACCTTGCCGCTGCCGTTGGGGGTGGCGGGCCACGAAGGTTCGACGATCATCGTCGGGCTCAACGGGCTGCGACTGCTGCGCGGTGCCGCCTGGCGGACGGCGAGTTGACCCCGGCCTGCGTTGACTCTGTGGTGGGGCCTGCACGACTCGGTGTTTTGTGCCGTGGGCGCAGGGGCAATGCCGTCGACGTGGCAGCTACGACTCGTCGATGCGGTGTTGATATGCCGCGCGCGCTTGCGGGTCGAAGTTCAGGAAGGTGTTGTAGGCGCCCAACTGTGTGTTGATGGCGTCGCGCAGTCGCCGCCCGATCAGGGGTTGGGTGCGCAGGATCGGCCCGATGATCTTGGGGACGAACACATCTGCGGTGGGACGAGACACCGCGTCCGCGATCGCCTGCGCGACATCGTCGGGCTGGGCTGTCGGGATGAACCGAAGGCCGGAGGTCCCCGCGATGAGCTCGGTGTTGGTGAACGACGGCATCACGCAGGTGAAGTGCACTCCGGTGTCGGCATATTCGACGCGGGCAGTCTCGGTCAGTGCGATGACCGCAGCCTTGGTGCCGCAGTAGGTGAGGCCGCCGGGCACCGGAGTCTTGCCGGCGGACGACGCGATGTTGATGACGTGGCCGCGGCGGCGTTCCACCATTGCGGGTAGCGCAAGGTGCATTCCGTAGATGCACCCCATGACGTTGATCTCGACGGCGCGGCGGTGTCTGTCGGCCGGCTGGTCGAGGAACCGGCCGATGGGCATGATGCCCGCGTTGTTGATCAGGACGTCGAGTGGGGCGGCGGCCGTCGCTTCCTTGTGGAACGCGGCGAAGGACTCGTAGTCGGACACGTCGACCGGGTATGCCTCGGTGCCGGGACCGACCGTGGCGGCCGCTGCGGTCGCGGAGTCGATGTCCAGGTCGCCGATGACGACGGTGGCGCCGCGGCGGTGCAGCGCAATGGCGGTGGCCAGGCCGATGCCTCGGCCGGCGCCGGTGATGGCGATGCGTTGTCCGCGTAGGGAGGGGGCGCTCATATGACTCCTCGGATGCCTCGTTGCATTTTCGAATGTAGATCAAAATACATTTGATCCGCAAGAGACCTTGACGCTCAGATATAACCTAAGTTACGTTTGAATCGCAGCGGCGATCAGGGCACGCGATGACGGGCCGGCCGCGTCGGCAGTCTCGAAGACCTTTCATTACACGGAAACGGTGAAGCGCATGACTGGTACAACCCAACGGGAAGCGGCCGTGGCAGCCGGGCTCCGGGACGTGTTCGCGACCGGACGCACGCGCGACCTGCAGTGGCGGCTCGAACAGTTGCGCGGCATCGAACGACTGTGTGACGAACGTGAGCGGGAGATCGCCGACGCACTTGCGCAGGATCTGGGACGCCCGGCATTCGACTCGTGGCTGGCGGATGTCGCCCCGACGAAAGCCGAAGCCACGTACGCCCGCAAGCACCTGCACCGGTGGATGCGTCGCAAGCGCATCGGAATGCCGTTGAGCCAGTGGCCGGCCCGGGGCTGGGTGCAGTACGACCCGCTCGGCGTGGTGCTGGTCATCGGTGCGTGGAACTACCCCTTCTATCTCAGCGTCGCGCCCCTGGTTGCGGCCTTCGCCGCCGGTAACTGTGCGGTGCTGAAGCCATCCGAGTTGGCTCCGGCGACCTCGTCGCTGCTGGCGCGCCTGCTGCCGCAATACCTGGACGCCGAGGCCGTCCGGGTCGTCGAGGGTGACGGCGCCACCACGCAAGCGCTATTGGCCGAGGGGTTCGACCACGCGCTGTTCACCGGTGGCACCGAGGTCGGGAAGTTGATCATGGCCGGCGCCGCCCCGACGCTCACCCCGGTCACCCTCGAACTCGGCGGCAAGAGCCCGGTCATCGTGACGGCGGATGCCGACCTCGATGTCGCCGCCCGCCGGATCGCTTGGGTCAAACTGCTGAATTCCGGCCAAACCTGCATCGCCCCGGACTACGTACTCGCCGCCCGGGCCGTCGCGGACGCACTCGTGGCGAAAATCGTCGAGAACCTCGAGCGCTTCCGTGCGGGCGAGCGGACCGCTTCGCAACGAATCGTCAACGACCGCCAGTTCGACCGACTGGCCGGGCTCATCAGCTCCACCACCGGCACCGTGGTGGCCGGTGGCGGCTCGGACCGGTCGACGCTGCACATGGAACCCACGGTCATCGTCGGCCCCGGAGCCGACGACCCGGTCATGACACAGGAGATCTTCGGACCCATCCTGCCGGTGGTCCCGGTCGACTCGCTCGACGCCGCCATCCGCTACGTCAACGCCGGACCGAAGCCGTTGGCGCTGTACGTGTTCACCGAATCGACCGAGTTGGCGCGGGCCATCATCGACGTGGTGCCGTCCGGGGGCGCGGTGGTCAATCACGTCGCGATGCACGTCCTGGTCGCTCAGCTGCCGTTCGGGGGAGTCGGCGCCAGCGGCATGGGCGCCTACCACGGCCGGTGGGGGTTCGAGGCGCTGAGCCACCGCCGCGCGGTGCTGGCCAAGCGCACCACGCCGGACCCGACGCTGTTCTACCCGCCGTACTCCCGCCTGGCGGTCGCCCTGATGCGAAAGATCTTCTGATGCGGCGGCTTTCGAGTCTTGATGCCCAGTTCCTGGCGGCCGAACACGACAACTTCGGGGGGCACTACAGCGGTCTGGCGCTGTTCGAGACCGAGGGCAGCACCACCATCACCGCCGCGACCATGCGCAGCCGGGTGGCGGCCTGCGTGGACCGGTTGCCACCGCTGCACTGGAAGGTGGTGACGGTACCACTGTCGCTCGACCATCCGGTGTTCGTCCGAACCGAGGTCGACCTCGATGATCACATCTTCGAGTCGACGCTGCCGGCCCCGGCCGACGACGACATGCTCGGGCAGGCAGTGGCCGGCATCCTGTCGAAGCGACTGGACCGCGACAGGCCCTTGTGGCGGTTGGACGTGATCCACGGGCTGCCGGGGCGGACCGCGGTGGTCATCACGCTGCATCACGCTGTCGCCGACGGGATTGCGGCCAGTGAAGTCCTCGCCGCGATCCTCGACACCGATCGCTCTCAACCGCACGCGGCCACGCCCGCTCGAGTTGACGCGGAGCCGAATCCGTTGGGGCTGGCCGCGCGTGGGCTTGCCGCCCTACCGGTCCGGGGCGCGCGTGCCCTACTGGCGGCCCCGCAAACCCTGGCGCACCTGGATCAGGTACCGGCCGTCCGCGCGCTGCCGGGCGTACACACCTTGGCGCGGGCCGTGCGTCGCGACAATGATGCGAAACCGCTGAAGGCGCCGCGCACGCGGTTCAACGTGAAACTATCCGGCGCGCGGACGGTGGCCTTCGGAACGGTTCCGTTCGATGACATCAAAGCGCTCAAGGCGCACTATGGAATCACGGTCAACGATGTCGTGATCGCCTTGTGCGGAGGTGCGCTGCGGCGCCGGCTGACCGCGACCGGAGACCTTCCTGCCGGTCCGCTGGTGGCATATATCCCGGTCTCGAAGCGGTCGGCCGACGCGCCGGATCGCTTCGGCAACGCGATCAGCTCCATCATCGCGCCGGTGCCGACGCATCTGGCTAAACCCCTTGACCGCTTGCGATTTGCGCATCAGACGATGGCGGACGCCAAGCGCCGTACCAGCGCGGCGCCTGACACCCTGCTCAGCGATGTCAACGATCCGATCCCCGTGCCGATCTTCGGCATCGCCGCCCGCGGCCTGATGGAGATGACGTCGTCACGATTCGCCCGGCCGCCGATCAACGTGGTCATCTCGAACGTCCCGGGCTCGCCCACCGAGATGGCCTGCTCCGGTGCGCCGCTGCTGGCGACGTACCCCGGGAGCCTCGTGTTCGACGGCTTCGCCCTCAACATCACCGTCGTCAGTTATCAGGACGGCCTCGACATCGGAATCGTCGGCGACGCAGAGGCTTTGCCGGACGGGTGGGAGCTGTTGGCGGATTTCCGCCGGGAACTGGACGAGCTGTCCGCCTTGGCTGACATGGAAAGGAGTACTGACTGATGTCGGTCGTCACTGAATTCACCGCCGACCTCGTGGTGGCGCGGCGCCGAGACGCAGCCGACGGCGTGGTAACCCTCGACCTGGTCGACCCGGCCGGCGGTGCGCTGCCGTCCTGGGAACCGGGCGCCCACATCGACCTGCTGCTCGCCGACGGCCTCGTGCGGCAGTACTCGCTGTGCGGCGACCCGCGCGACCGCGGTATGTGGCGCGTCGGTGTGCTGCTGGATCCCAACACGCGCGGTGGCTCACGGCACGTGCACGAACACCTGAGCACAGGCGAAACCGTCCGGGTTCGCGGCCCCCGCAACAACTTTCCGCTGGTCGACTCGACCAAGTACCTCTTCATCGCCGGCGGCATCGGCATCACCCCGATGAAGGCCATGGCCGAAAGCGCGGAGCGTGCGGGCCGGGAATGGCGCATGGTCTACCTCGGCCGGACCCGGTCGTCGATGGCGTTCCAGCAGGAATTGTCCGACGCGTTCGGTGATCGTGTCACGATCTGGGCCGACGACGAGCGTGGCGGCTTCTTCGACTTGACCGCGGTTCTCGCCGAGCCGATCGACGGCACCGTGATCTACAGCTGTGGCCCGGAGCCGCTGCTGACTGCCGTCGAAAACGCCTGTGCCCATTGGCCGCACGGCAGCCTGCACATCGAGCGGTTCGCCGCCAAGGCGCCCCGTGCCGAGGAACTCGCCGAGATGCTGGACAGCTACCAGGTGGTGTGCCGAAGCTCGGGCGTCACCGTCGAGGTGGCAGGCGGCGTGCCGATGCTGGACGCCCTGGAGGACGCAGGCATCCCGATCATGTCCTCCTGCGGGGAGGGCGTCTGTGGCACCTGCCGTACCACGGTGCTGGAAGGCATTCCGGCGCACTGTGATTCGTTGCTGACGGACGAAGAACGGGCATCCGGCGACGTGATTCTGCCCTGCGTGTCCCACTCTCGAACCGAGAAGTTGGTGCTGGACCTGTGACCGAACAATCGACCCACGAGTAGACAAAGGAGTCCGCCATGACCACCGAGAGCTTCACCGACATCGACCTGGCCACCGTCGATCTCACCGACCTGACGTACTTCCAGGACGGCCCGCCGCACGAGATTTTCGCCCGCATGCGCACAGCGCCGGGCCCGCACTGGAATGCCCTGACCGACGCCGATGAGCCCGGTTTCTGGTCCTTCACGAAATTCGATGACATTCAGACCATCAGCAGCAATCCGGAGCTGTTTTCATCGGCCCGCGGTGGGGTCTTCTTCACCGCCACCATGGGCGCCGCGCCGGTCGAGGTGCTGCGTGAAGTCATCCTGGGCATGGACCCGCCGCGGCACACCCATCAGCGCGGCGTGGTGCAGGCGGTCTTCACGCCGCGGATGATCCGGCAGATGGAGGACGGCGTCCGCGCGACGGTGACCACACTGATCGACAGTGTGATCGAGAGGGGGACATGCGATTTCGTCGATGAGATCGCCGTCGAGCTGCCGCTGATCGTCATCGCTGACATGCTCGGCGTGGCGCAGGACGAGCGGCGGCAATTGTTCGCGTGGACCAACCAGCTGTCCCACGCGGCGGCAACCGGCAACACCCAGCAGGGTCTGGCCGCGCTGATGGAGATCGGCGGATATCTCACCGGGCTGACCGCCGAGCGCAAGGCGAACCCCGGCGATGACCTGTTGTCTCGCATGCTGCTGGCCGAGGTGGACGGACAGCGTCTCTCGGAAGCCGAGATCACGTTCTTCTTCGGGATTCTGATGTTCGCCGGCAACGACACCACGCGCAACACCGCATCGGGTGGCCTCCGGGCTCTCATCGAGAATCCGGCCGAACGGCAGAAGTTGATCGACGACCCGGAGCTCATTCCGGGCGCGGTCGAGGAGATGCTGCGCTGGGTCTCGCCCGTCTCGTACTTCACCCGCACCGTCACCGCGGACACCGTCGTCGGCGGGCACGCGCTGAAAGAAGGTGAGCGCGTGTGCATGTGGTACGGCGCCGGCTCGCGTGACCCGGAGAAGAACGCCGACCCCGAGACGTTCAACGTGTCCCGCGGCAAGCCCGCACACCAGGCTTTCGGTGGTGGCGGCCCGCACTTCTGCCTGGGAAACCAGCTGGCCCGGCTGGAATTGCGGGTGCTGTTCGAAGAGTTGCTCCGGCGGATTCCGGACATGCAGATAACCGGTCCGGTGACTCGCCTGGTGTCCAGCTTTTCCAACGAGCTGACGTCGATGCCGGTCACCTTCACGCCCGGCAGTGTGGAGCACTGAGATGTTTCCTGGCACCCACGCCTTGACCACACCCGACAAACCCGCCGTCATCATGGCGGGTTCGGGGCGGCAGCTGACCTACCGTGAGCTCGACGACAGATCCCGGCGCCTCGCCGTCGCGCTGGCGGACCTCGGGCTGGTCAAGGGCGACGTGATCGCGATGCTCAGCGACAACGACGCGGAGTGTTTCGTCATCTATTGGGCCGCACTGCGGTCGGGTCTGTACCTGACTGCGGTGAACTTCCACCTCACCGCTGCCGAAGTCGCGTACATCGTCGACGACTGCGGCGCCAAGGTCCTGATCGCCGATGGCGGCCTGGGCGAACTGGCAGAGCAGGTGCGGGCTCGGGTGCCCGCTGTCGAGCATGCCTACAGCTTTGGTGCGGTCCTGAACGGATTCGCCTCGTACCCAGACCTTTTGGCTTCCGCGGGGGACCGTCGTCCGGCCGATCAACCGCGTGGCAGTGACATGCTGTACTCGTCGGGTACGACCGGCCGGCCCAAGGGGATCAAGCCACCGCTGCTGCCGATCCAGGTCGACGAACCCGGTGACCCCATCACCGGATTGCTCGGTACGGCGTTCGGTATGACGGCGGATGACGTATACCTGTCGCCCGCCCCGATCTACCATGCCGCGCCCCTGCGGTGGTGCGGTGCCGTCCAGGCGATCGGTGGCACCGTTGTGGTGCTCGAGCGATTCAAGGCCGAGAGCACCCTCGATGCCATCCAGCAGTATCGGGCCACCGCCGTTCAGGTGGTGCCCACGATGTTTGTGCGGATGCTGCAGATGTCGGCCGAGGCCCGGGCGTCCTACGACGTGTCGAGTCTGCGCTTGGCGATCCATGCCGCCGCACCCTGCCCACCCGATGTGAAGCAGGCCATGATCGACTGGTGGGGACCGATTCTCGTCGAGTACTACTCGTCGACGGAAGCCTGCGGGTTCACGGTCATCAACTCGGCGGAGTGGTTGACCAAACGCGGCTCGGTGGGTCGCAGCATGCTGGGTCCGGTGCACATCTGCGGCGACGACGGCACGGAATTGCCCACCGGTGAAGCAGGATTGGTGTACTTCGAGCGCGACGTGCGGCCTTTCGAGTACCACAACGACCCCGCGAAGACCAAGGAAGCCGAGCACCCGGACCACAGCAATTGGACGACGGTCGGCGACATCGGCTACGTCGATGCCGACGGTTATCTCTTTCTGACGGACCGGAAGTCGTTCATGATCATCGCCGGCGGCGTCAACATCTATCCACAGGAAGTGGAGGATGCCCTGGCCCTGCACCCGGCGGTTTTCGACGTCGCGGTCATCGGCGTTCCCGACCCGGCCATGGGTCAGCAGGTGAAAGCCGTTGTCCAACTTCGTGATGGCGTCGCACCCAGTGCGGAGTTGGCCGAGCAGATCATCACTCATGCCCGGACGAAGGTGGCGGCGTTCAAGGCGCCCAAGTCCGTCGACTTCGTCGACAGCCTCCCTCGCACCCCGACCGGCAAGTTGGTCAAGCGCACCTTGGTGCAGCAGTATGCCGCGGCGCCGGCAGGCTGACGTCGATGAGACGCCGCGTCGGCGTCGAAGACTACTTCGACGCCGGGCTGAAGCTGCTGGTGGCGCAAGGCCCCGGCGGTATCAAGGTCGGCGCATTGTGTGCTGCCCTCGGCGTGACCACCGGCTCGTTCTACGGCTACTTCGGCAGCCTGGACGACTTCGTCGCCCGGCTTCTGAGTTCCCGTCTGTCCCATCCGAACCGGCGCCTGCTCGAACTCGCGAACTCCGACGCGCCGCCGGAGTCGCTCCTGGCCGGACTACGCGAGCTGCTCGACGCCGTCCCGCATGACACCGAGACGGCGCTGCGCGCCTTGGCTTCCAGTCGCGCCACTGCCGCGGCGCTGCAGCGGCGGCTCGACAAGGAACGCGGAGCGGCGCTGGCATCGATCCTGTACAAGATCGTGCCCGCCGATGACTGTGGCCGGCTCGCCGATGTCGGGATGGCGCTGCTGATCGGCTACCAACAGCTGTACTCCGGTGGCGGGGCAGCGGCGCGCGACAGCCTGTTCGAGGAGTTCGCGACCATGGTTCACGTTTACCAAATGTAGGTTCTATTACGATGTGGCCCGGCGAGTGAAAGGTGGAACGAGTGCGGCTGTCGGTGACGCGCGATGACTACTTCAACGCCGCCATGGAGCTCCTGGGTTCCGCGGGTCCGTCCGGCCTGAAGATCGCGCCGCTGTGCAAGTCGCTCAACGTCACGTCGGGTTCGTTTTACGGTTACTTCGGCAGTATGGACGGCTTCGTGACCGAGTTCCTCGTGTTCTGGGAGCGCACCCAGACCGAACGGCTCGCCGAATTGTCCAAGGTGCCAAGCGATCTGACAGCGCGCGTCCATCTCTTGAAAACCCTCGCGGCCAAACTGCCGCATGATGCCGAGGCGGCGATCCGTGGCTGGGCGCACGCGAATCCGCAAGTCGCAGAGGCGCAGAAAGCCGTCGATGCCCGACGGGTGGAAATCCTGACGGAGCTCTACCGACCGGCCGTCGCAACCCGCCGGCATGCCGAGACGCTCGCCATCATGGGCATCACCCTGCTCGTCGGGTTACAACAGTGGCGATCACCGGTGACCCGCAAGGACTTCAACCGGGTCTTCAACGAGTACGAGCAGATGGTCTATCGCGCGATCGATCAAACCAGCTCGGGCACCCTCAAGTGAGCGATCGCCAGCTCGAACTCGCAGATGTCCACCAAGCTGCCGCCCAGCTGGGCGAGCTTCTCGGTGCGTAGCGCGCTGGCCTGTTCCCGGTTGTTGTCCAGGGCCGCGGCGTTGTCGAACGTCACGGACGACACCGCACGCCCGGACGGCTTGTCGAGCAGGAGGCTGGCACTGCAGAACCCCTCGAGCTTCTCCAGGGACGGCAGCACCAACGTGCGGTAGAAGTCGGTGAGGAGGTCGGCCTGATGCGGTTCGACCGAGAACCACGCGACCCTGAGGCAGGCACCTTCCGGCGAACGGTGGTCGCGGTGCAGTGCCGTGACCTCCCACTCGTTGATCTCCTTGCGGGTGCCGTTCAGCAGCTCAGCGGCGCGTTCCCCGAGCGGCCGCGCGGCGTGCGCCGTCAAGTGCATCACCGCTTCGGACTCCCAGGCGCTGGTGGCGATGCACCGCCCCAGGCGCCGGTCCACCATCAGCGACATCCCCGCCGCACCTAGTTCTTCCAGGGCCGGCAGCACGGTGTCGCGCATGTACGCAACGCCCGCGTCGATCGACGCCGGCTCGGCCTGAAACGTGGTTGAGCGTGCGTACACCAAGCGCTCCTCGGTTGCGGCAGCGCCCCGTGGCGCTGCTCGTTATCCCCACAGCGTCCCTTGTCGAGCCCGCCGGTGTACGGGCTTTGCCGGAATCCACAGGTTGCGTTAAGGAGCGAGAACGCCGGCGCCGAACCAATGGCAAAGCAGCAGTGCGACTTCCACGTCGATGCGGTCTTCTTCGATCGATCTGCCGCGGCGCTCGATGGCGCGCTGGACGCGGTACTTCACCGAGTTGACGTGCAGGTGCAGCTCGTCGGCGCTGGATTTGAAGCTGGAGCTGTTGCGCAGGAACCCGCGCAGGGTCTCCCGTAGCCGTTCGTCGTTGTCGGTGTTGGCGGCCAGCGGGCCGAGGACCTGGCCGACCCACGAGCGGGCATGTTCGAGGTCGGCGCCGAACTGTGCTGCGACCATGAGTCCCGGTTCGTTGGCGGCCGTGACCGGCCGTGGCGGTGCGCCCGGCGCCATCGCGACCGCCCTGGCGGTGACGGCCTGGCGGTGTGAGTCGCGGAATCCGGCGAGGCCCTCCAGCGGGTTGCCCGTGGCCAGCCAGGGCGCGTCCCGGCGCGACCGGACGACCGCACGGATCCGGCCCACAGGATCGTCGGCGTCAGCGGGTAACGGAACCCACGCCCATCCCGTTGTCCGGTCCGACGCGACGAACAAGGGGCGCTCACGGGCGCCCAGAACAACTGCCAGCTCGGCGACGAACCGCTCCATGGTGGCCAGTTCGTCGCCGTCGGCATGCTCCGCGCACCACACGATGAGTGCGAGATGCACCCGGCGGAGCGGGTAGCGGATGAGGTCGGTCGTCTCATCGATGTCGAGATCGCCGCCGTCGAGCACCTCGCGCACGCGCAGTGCCCGCATCTGGTTCCGGTTGGACAGCCATCGATCGCGTTCGACCTGGTAGGCCGTCACCACCTGGTGCGACACCTGGTCGATGTACGCGAATGAGCCGGCCGCGATCTCTTCGAAGACCTGCAATCCCAGCTCAGCATCGAGTTTTGCGGCCCGCACCTCATCGAGGACCAATTTGAGGACACTGTGGTGACCGAGCCGGTACGCCCGCACCAATTCGTCGACATCGGTGCCGCGCTGGGCCATCCGGCGCGCGTGCTCCAGCGCAGCCGTGGGTGGGGCGATGCGCTCGATGGGGATGCCGTGGCGGATGGCGGGGAAGAACGCTTCGAGATTGCCCTGCACGGCGTCGTAGAGCAGGGCCATCAACTCGCCGTCGCCGGCCATTTCCGATCGCTCGTGGGCGAGCAGCTCCTGGATGGAGCGGGTCATGGCGGGCAGCTTGTCGCTCAATCGGCCCATGATCAGGGCCGCGGTTTCGGTGGCGAGGGTGCCGGTGTCGTGGCTTCGCGACATCGCCCGACTCTATGGCTTCGCGGACGTGCCTATCTGCGAATGCGGGTGCGACCCGCGACTGACTGAATCGTCAATTCGTCACTGGCCGGCGGCGTAGGCCAGGGTGCGCGCGCGTGCCGGCACCGCGACGTGCGGCAACGCGGCCGAGTGGACGGCGGCAGCGGCGGCGCTGCGGCGGGCGTTGAACCAACGGACTCCCGCGGCGGTGACGACCAGCAGCAGCGGCCACAGGCCGATGGCGAAGAGGACGACAGCGTCGATGATGAAGCTGGGTTCGAACATGGCAGTACTCCTGTGGTCGGTGAAAGATATTTGTTCCGTTGGCATTTGGGGCTCTCGCAACGGGAAGCTGATACCAGAACGGTACGGCGCGGGCGCGCGGCGACCCAGGTACCGCCGAGACAATCTTTTGGCGATCTCGCCCCGAATCGTTGTCTCTGAGGAACAAAGGGACATCAATTTCCGCGGGTGGCCCCCATTCCGGCCTGCCGCGCCGACAATTGAGGGTGACGACAGCAACCGAGCCGAAGGCCCCCGACGTGTCAGAACCCGACGAAACGCAACGCGGCGTCGCGACCGGCATCGTCGCGGAACTCGAAGGCGAGGGCTTCTACGGCGCCGAGCCCGTCGGACGCGGTGGGTTCGGTGTCGTCTACCGGTGTCGCCAGCCGTCGCTGGACCGGGTCGTCGCGATCAAGGTCCTCAACGCCGACTCGGACGACGTCGACCTCGAGAATTTCGAACGTGAGCAGCGGGCCATGGGCCGCGTGTCAGGTCACCCGAACATCGTGCCGGTGCTGCACAGCGGGCTGACGTTCACGGGGCGCCCGTTCATCGTCATGCCGTACCTCGGCCGGAACACGCTGTCGGCATGGATCCGGCAGCACGGCCCGCTGGCCGTCGGGGAGGCGCTGACGGTCGGAGTGCGACTGTCGGGAGCGCTGGAAACCGCGCACCGCGCCGGCGTACTGCACCGAGATATCAAGCCGCCCAACGTACTTCTTTCGGCGTACGGGGAGCCGCAGCTGTGCGACTTCGGCATCGCGCGCATCGCGGGCGGCCGCGAGGCCACGATGAACGTTTTCGTCGGATCGCCGTCGTACACCGCGCCGGAGCTGTTCGAAGGCGCGACGCCCACGGCCGGCGTGGACATCTACGGGCTGGCGGCCACCGTCTTCACCCTGATCAAGGGGGAGCCGCCGTTCCAGTTCCAGAAGGGGGAGAACCCCATCGCGTTCGCCCGGCGGGTGCTCGCCGGACCGGTGCCGGACCTTCGCGCGAACGGCGTTGCCGACGCCGTCTGCACCGTCCTCGAGCAGGGGCTGAACGTCGATCCCGCACAGCGCCCCGCGACGGCCGCGGAGTTCGGCGAGTTGTTGCGGGCCGCGGGTGTGCGCATCGGACTGAACATCGCCGACGTGCCGCTGGAGCTGCCGGAAGTCGAGTACGCCGGGGTGGAATCGTCGCCGGACACTGGCGGACGCTCTACCGGAGGAATCGGACTACGGACCGACGGTTCCGGACGGTCGACCTATCCGCCCAGTTCACCGGCCAGGTTTCGGCCGCCGACTTTCAGCCGCCCGTCGGTGCCGCGCCGGCGCATCCTGGACCGCCTCGGTGCCGGGCGCAGGCCGAAGCTGGTGCTCATCCACGGGCCGGCAGGCTATGGCAAGACCGTGCTGGCGACGCAGTGGGTCGAGGCGCTGGTCCGCGACGGTGTGCCGGCGGCCTGGCTGACTGTCGATGCCGACGACGACAATGCCTTCTGGTTCGTGGCCCATCTGATCGGCGCGGTGCGTGTCGTGTTGCCCGAGCTCGCGGACGCGTTGCAGCAGGAATTCGATGAACGGCCGGACTCCGCACTGCGGCAGGTGCCCAACCTGTTGATCGAGTGGCTGCACTCCCACAAGCAGACGCTGGCCCTGCTGATCGATGAGTGGCATCGCGTCACCAGCGCCGACAGCCTGGACACGCTGGCTTATCTGCTCGAGAACGGCTGCCATCACCTGTACCTGATCGTGGCCGGCCGGGCCGGCACCGGGCTGCCGCTGGGCACCCTGGGTGTGCAGGGTGAACTGGTCGAGATCGACGCGTCGCAGCTCCGATTCGATCTCGGCGAGGCCCGGACGCTCCTGGTCGACCGGTGCGGCCTGGACCTGCCCGCGGCCGTCGTGGCCGACCTCGAAGAGTCGACCGACGGCTGGCCTGCCGCCTTGCAGCTGGCATCGCTGAGCCTGCGGGACGGCGGCGATGCTGCCGCCCTCGTCGGCCGGCTCTCCGGCTCGGACAAGGTCATCGGCGACTACCTGACGTCCAACGTGCTGGACAGCCTGGAACCCGAACTCGTCGAGTTCCTGTCGGCGACGTGCATCACGAAACAGATCTGCAGTGGCCTGGCAACTGCGCTCACGGGCCGTCCGCGCAGCCGGGAAATGCTCGAGGACATCGAGCGGCGGGACCTGTTCCTGCGGCGGACCGACCCCGACGGGACGTGGTTCCGATACGCCAATCTGTTCGCGGACCACCTTCGGCACCGGTTGAAGCGCGACGACGAGGACCGGGTCGTGGCGTTGAATCGAACGGCCGCACAGTGGTTCACGAAGCACCGGATGTACAACGACGCCGTCGATCACTGGCTGGCCGCCGGCGACGACGAACAAGCGGTCGACGCTGTCGAGCAGGTGTCCCCGGACCTCCTCGAACAATGCGAACTGATGGAGCTGATCGGGCTGGCGGCCAAGTTGCCCCCGAATCTCGCCGAGGAGCGGCCGCGGCTGCAGGCCAACCTGGCGTGGGCCAACGTGATCCTCCGCCGGCCTGCCGCTGTGGCCGACGCGCTGCAGTTGGCCGAAGACAACATCGACCTGCTCGGCGACGACGAAATTGACGATGTCCGTTGCGAATTGGATCTGCTGCGCGTGGTGATGGCCGGGCATGCCGACCACATCGATGCATTCACCGAAACAGCGGCGCAGGCCTGTGTGGCCCGAACCGACACCCTGGCGCCGTTCGTGCTGTGCCGAGCGGCCTACACCCTCTCCTACGTCGCGCTGCGCAAATTCGACTTCGACGGGGCACTGCGCTGGCACCGATGGGGGCACAAATACCGCCGGTCCATCGCGGGGCCGATGACCGTCGGCTACGGCTACCTCATCGCCGCCCTCGCCGCCAACGAGCAACTCGATGTCGCCGGCGCCGAGGCGCATCTGCGGCACGCGATCAGGATCGCCCTGTCGCCGTCCGGGCATCCGACCCACATCGCCAAACTCGCCGGGGCGCTGCTGGGTGAATTGCTATACGAGCGTGGGCAACTCGACGAGGCGCAGGTTCTGCTCGACGACGCGTACGCCCTCGGCGTGGAGGGCGGCATCGTGGACGTGATGCTCGCGACCTATCGCGCGGGTGCCTATGCCATGAGTGCCCGCGGCGACACGGCCGGTGCCGAGCTCCGACTGTCGGAAGGTATCGGCCATGCCCGGGCGCTGGGGTTGCCGCGGTTGGAAGCGGGACTGGTGCTGACGCACATTCGCGTCGCGGCGCTGTCCGGCAAGGAGATCGACTCGGCGCTGACGCGTCGCGTCATGGCATACGGCGTGCAGGACCTCGACGAAAGCAGAGATCTGACAGCAGAATTCAGAGAAGACGCACAGATCAGGCTGCTACTGCGCGACGGGCAGCCTGCGGCATTGGCGTCGGCGTGCGAACGGGCCCGGGCCCGGCTCGACCACACCGACAAGCTGCAGCGGCCGCGGGCGCGCCTGCAGGCCAGGGTTCAATATGCCCAGTGTCTCGCGGCCGCCGGGCAGGACGAAAAAGCTCAGTGGGTGCTGGCCCCGGCGCTGAAAACCTGTGCTGCGCTCGGGTTGAGCCGGCTCCTCATCGACGAGGGGCCGGCAGTGCTGCGCGTCGCGCATGACGTCGCGGTCGGCTGGGAAACAGTTGACGTCGCCACTGCGGCCGGTATCAGTGACTTCGTCCACCAGCTCGAGGCAGCTTCGCTGCACCACGCGGGTTGATTTGCCTGGTGGCCCGCTGTCACTGCAGACCGGCTGCCGACGTCTGTTCGCCGCCCGGTGGACCGGCGTCGTCCATCCCGAGAACCGTCTGCACGACGGCATCGATGCTGGGAATGTCATCGAACGTATCGGTCGCGGGAGATACGTTGTTGCTCAACGCTGTTGCGATGACGTCCCAGGTTTGGCCGGCGGCATATGCCGCCTCGACAGCCTCGCGCAGTTCGGTCTGGGCGGCGCGCAGCGCCTGGTGCGCGGCGCTGATGCGCTCGAGGTATGCGAGACGCAATTCCTGCTTCTCTGCTGACATCTCCTGTGCTCCAAGCGTTCTGAAGCCCGTGGTCGGTCCGGGCGCCGGGGCTGAGCTTGTGTGTCACATCCGGACCGGATCTGACACACAAGCTCATGTTCGTCAGCTCAGCCGGGAAGGCCGGGCCCCATGGCGGTCACCTCACCACCTTTCGTTTACCACCTATGCGGCTCAGGGTAGATAATCTGTTTTGATTGACATAGATTTCTATATAGCACTGTGCCATGATTCAATGCAAGTAGTGGAACAGGAAATCTCATGAACGATGCAGATCGCCGGCTGATGCCGCCGAACGCAGGACCCTCCGCCGCGGGTCCGGCATCTGATCATGCGGTCTACGGGATCACGGTCGCTGCCGAACTTTCCGGCGCGCCAACACAATCGCTGCGGCTGTGGGAACGCCATGGGCTTCTCGCGCCGGCGCGCACCGATGGCGGTACCCGCCGCTACAGCGCAGACGACGTGGCCCGGATCGGGCGCATCGTCGCCCTGGTCGCCTCCGGCGTCAACATCGCGGGAATCGGCAGGATCCTCGAATTGGAGGATGACAACAGCGCGCTGCGCAGCGCTGCCGACCGGCGCAACCGGCCGAAGTGACGGCCGGCTGACCAGTTCGCGCGGTTGATGAGGTCAGGCTTTCTCCGAGAGTCCGCGGGTCGCGGGCCCCTCCAGAAGTCGCCCGTCAGGCGCGAACCGCGAGCCGTGTAGCGGGCACTCCCAGGCCCGGTCCGCATCGTTCCACCGCACCACGCCGCCCAGGTGCGGACAGATCGCCGACACGGAGCGTTGTTGTCCGTCGACCAGGCTGTTGGCGCGCAACTGCCACGGGGGACCGCTGACCACTCCGGCACCTTCGGCGAGGCCATCCGGCGAGGTGGCGATCGGGGCGATCCAGCCTTTGGCCAGGTTCAGTCCGACCTCGAGATTCGCGCGCAGCGCGGCAGTCATGCCGCGCAGTTCGTGCGGACTCCAACTGGCGAACGCGCGCGCCCACTCGATGTGGCCACCGAGTAGCTGTGCCGACAGGGCCAGCGCCGCCGCAACGCCGTTGGTCAGGCCCCACTTGTCGAAACCTGTTGCCACCCGGATTTTTTCGTAACCAGGAAGCAGTGGACCGACGTACGGCAACTCATCGACGGGCGAATAGTCCTGTGCCGACCAGAAGTGTGTCGGATGGGCGCCCGGATAGTGCAGCTCCGCCCACTTGGCGAGTTCGGCCACGTCATGTGCGGGCGCGTGCCCACGGCCCACCGGATGGCCGGCACCACCGACGATGAGCTTCTCGCCGGCCGCGGTGGGTGCGTAGCGCACCGACCGGGTGGGTGAATCGACCGAGATGAACATGCCGCCCGTCGCCTCGCGAGCGACGTCAAATGCCATGCAGTAGGAGCGTTTTGCCGTCAGCCGGGCGAAGAATCCGCCGCGATCCAGGATCGGCGTCCCGGTTGCCAGGATGCACCGGTGTGCGGTGACCGACATCTCGGATCCGGCGGTATCGACGGTGGGGTGTGTTGCTCGCAACGCCACGCGTAACAGTCCGTCGTCGGCCACCGACACGGCGCGCACGCCCTGCAACAGCGTGCCGCCGTGTGTTTCGAGTTCGACCGCCAGACTGTTCAGCAGGGGCATCGGGTCGAGCTGCGCTTGATCACGCAGCCGTACGCCGCCGTGGAAGGGAAATGGGACATCGGCGGTGTCGATCCACTCGGCTCGCGTCAATCCCGCTTCCTGGCAGGCGCTGAACGTATCGCGCGCGGTGGCGATGCCGGAGACCGTCTGGGCGTAGGCATGGTCGGGTTCGGCCTGCCACGGGATCGCGTGATTCTCGCAATGCCGCACCAGCCAGTCACGGCCCTCGGCGTTACCGCGGACATAGTCGCGCAGCACATCCGCGTTGTGCTTGGCGGCGATGCGCGCCAGCTTGCTGCCCTGCAGCACGCTCAATTTACCGGAGGTGTTGCCCGTTGTGCCGGCACCCACATGCCGTGCCTCGACGACCGTGACGTTCTTGCCCGCCCGGGCCAGTAGCACCGCGGTGGTCAGCCCGGCGATGCCGGCGCCGATCACGACCACGTCGGCGGGTGACGCCATATCCGTCGACTCCGGCGACGGCGGCGAAGTCGGCGACATCTCGCGGTCGGCCAACCACAACGAGGTCAGGTGGCAACCTTCTGGAGGTCCGGTCTCCGCCATGCCTAGCCGGCCATGAATTCGGCGTAGGCGGAGGCCAATTCGGGTGGTAGCACCGTCACGTTGCACCGCTGCTGGGTGTCACCGATGGGCGCCAGAATTCCGCGCAGGTCCTGATACTGCTGGGGGTGGGCCGTGAAGTAGGCCCGGAGATTGGCCGACGCCGTCGGCCGCGGCTGCGAATATGACGCCACCACAACCTGATTGGCGTCGGGCTGCGCCGTCAGGTAATTGCTGGCCGCGCCGGTGGCCGAACTGACGGTATTCGCAACCGAATCCGGGCTGCAGTCGGTTTCTGCGGCGGCGGTTGCGGGCGTGACCAGGCTCAGACAGACCGGTACGGCGGCCAGCGCCGGGATCAGGCCCGTGATTCGAGTCGAGAGCTTCATTGCATGTCCTCCTCTGTGTTTCGCGGCCGATTGGATGCAGATCAGCCGAGATGGCCGCACGGCATCCGTCGGGCACCGGTGTCATATACCCGCGGTCGTGAATCTCAATCCCCGGCTTTGCTGCCTCTTCGTCACAGCGCATGTTTGAAAATCGTGGAGCGGGTATTCAGCCACCGTCAGGCGGATCCCGAACTCGACGTCCGCTGGAGTGGCTCCGACATCGCCGTCGCTTCTCTCCGGTTCCACAGATCCGGGCGTCCGGTCGGTCCGCACTGGCACCGCCGGGACGGTCCAGCCGCAAACAGGACCGTCCCGGCCACCATGTCAGCCGCGCGGGAGCGTGGCGTGCGGGCGGAACGGTCGAGTCGGGGGCTCTTCGTGCCGCACCGCGCGCATCCGGGTGGTGGGTTGCTCGGCGACAAACTGATGCGGGGGGCCGAGTTTGGTGGTCCGCCTCTCGCGCCGGGCGGACTCCCGCTCGATCAGCAGACCGCTGGCGATGCGGTCGAACGCGCTCTGGACATGAATGCGCTCGGGCACGCCCTGGAATTCGTCTGACTGCGTGAGGGTTTCGGTGATCCAGCTGGAGATCACATTGCGTGCCCTGCCGACCTCGGCGGAGCCCGCGGCCGTCAGTGCGTATTCGCTTCCGGAGCGCGTTGCGAATCCGGTGGCCACCAAACGACCGAAGGTCGGTTCGAGCACCTGATGTGGCACCCGTCGATCATCCGCAATGTCGAGCAGGTCGGCTGCCCCTGTCACCGCGGCGTACCGGTAGATCAGCATCAGCGCCCACAGTTGCGCGGTCCCCAGGCGGCTGTTCGAGGTGCGCGCCACCGCTTCGAGGTCAATGCCGTTGCTACGCTGCAACAACCGGCCGACGGCGACTTCGATGAGTTTCTCCGGCGACTCGGTGGTCGGCATGCCGAAGCCCTCGCCCATGTCGGTGCTGCCACTGGCGGCAGCGTCACGCAGCGGCACCTGTTTGAGGAACAGGGCCAGCACGAAGCCGACGACCGCGACAGGCGCCGCCAACAGGAACACCTGGCTCAAGGAGTCGGCGTAGGCGTTGATGATCGGGGCGGCGGTGTCGTGCGGAAGGCTGTGCAGCACTTTCGGAGACGTTGCCGCCTCGGGTGGTGCGCCGGCGGCCCTCATGGCCGACGGGATGCGGTCGCCCAGGAAGTTCGCGAACATCGAGCCGAAAATCGCGGCACCGAAAGAACTTCCGATGGTGCGGAAGAACGTCACACCCGAGGTGGCGACGCCGAGATCGGCGAAGTCGACGGTGTTCTGCACGACCAGAATCAGCACCTGCATGCTGAGCCCGATCCCGGTACCGAGGATCAGCAGGAACAACGATTGGGTCAGCGTCGAGGTGTCGGCGTCCATCCGGGACAGCAGCACGAACCCCAGCGCCATGATGGCAGTGCCGGCGATCGGGAAAATCCGGTATTGCCCTGTGCGGCCGACGATCGCGCCGCTGCCCAGTGAGGTGACGAGCAGACCGGCGACCATCGGCAAGGTGCGCAGCCCGGACGCGGTTGCCGAGACGCCGTCGACGAACTGCATGTAGGTCGGTAGGAACGTCAGCGCACCCAGCATCGCGAACCCGACGACGAACGACAGCACACAGCACACCGTGAAGACCGGGTTCGCGAACAAGCGGATCGGCAGAATCGGCTCGGGCGCACGGCGTTCCACCATGACGAAGCCGACGAGCGCCAACGCCGACGCGACGAACAACCCGATGATCGTCGCCGAACCCCAGGCATAGGTGGTGCCGCCCCAGCTGGTCGCCAGCGTAAGGCCGGCGGCCCCGAGCCCGACCAGGACGATGCCCGCATAGTCGACGACGGGTCGTCCGGCGCGCGTCAGTTCGGGAATGGCCACTGCCGCGATCCCGATGACCACCACCGCCACCGGCACGTTGATCCAGAATGCCCACCGCCACCCGAGGTGGTCGGTGAACAGCCCGCCGAGCAGCGGCCCGACGACGGTCGTGACGCCGAACACGGCGCCCAAAGCGCCTTGGTACTTGCCTCTTTCGCGCAACGGGATGACCTCGCCGATCACCGCGACGGCCGTCACGGTGATCGCGCCACCACCCAGGCCCTGCAGCGCCCGCGACGCGACGAGCATCCCCATCGATTCCGAGAGTCCACACAGGACCGAGCCGGCCAGGAACAGCAGGATCGCGACCTGAAAGACCTTCTTGCGGCCGAAGATGTCACCGAGCTTGCCGACCACCGCGGTCACGATCGTCGAGGCGAGCAGGTAGCTGGTGACGACCCAGGACTGATGGCCGGCGCCACCTAGGTCGGCGACGACGGTCGGCAGGGCCGTCGCCACGATGGTCTGGTCGAGTGCCGCCAGCAGCATCCCGAGGACGACGGCCAGGAAGACGAAGTTGCGCTGCCGAATGCTGGGGGCCGCGTCCGCGACATCAGCAGGCGGATGAGTGGTCATGGTTGCCACGGTCCGGCCGCTGTCAGGTCTGGGCCGGACTGCTCGCCAATGCCTCGGTGATGGCCTCGCAGAACGCCGGTAGATCGGAGGGCGAACGGCTGGTGATGAGATTGCCGTCGATACACACTGCTTCATCGACGACGGTCGCCCCGGCGTTACGCAGATCGGTGCGAACACTCGGATAGCTCGTCACCTTGCGGTCGCGCACGACGTCCGCCTCGACGAGGGTCCACGGGCCGTGACAGATGGCGGCGACGGGCTTGCCGGAGCGCACGAAGTCGCCGACGAACGCCACCGCGGTGTCGTCGACCCGTAACTTGTCGGGGTTCACCGTGCCGCCCGGCAGGATCAGCGCGTCGAAGGCGTCGACCCGCACTTCACCGACGGTGCGGTCCACCGCAATGCTGCCCGCTGGTTCGAGATCGTGGTTGCGGGCTTGGATTTCACCGGCCTTGAGCGACAACACCTCGACGGCGCCGCCGGCCTCCTCGACCGCGGCGCGCGGTTCCTCGAGCTCGACTCTCTCGACCCCATCGGCGGCGAGGATGGCGATCCGGCGGCCTTGCAGTTCCTTGAGCACCTGGGTGGGCTACCCGTGTCGGCTACTCCGGAAACACGCGCGTCGCCGGTGGGGGACTGTCGACAATTGCCGGCAACACGAAGGTCCGGAGGTAGTTCCGCGCCACCGTCGGATCGCTGCTGCCGGGCACCACGTCCAGCAGCAGGCTCAGTGCCGTCGAGATGAGGAACTGCGCAAGGTCATGCGGATGCAGGCCGGGCCGGAACTGGCCTGTCGTGCTGTTGGCGAGCATGCCTTCGACCATCGACTGGACCGTCCTGGTCAGCGAGCCGTCGTTGGCGATGAGCGTGGCGACGGCGCCGTCGGGCGTCTGGTCGGCGATGGTTTGCAGCAGTGGATCGTGCACCAGCTGCGTCGCGACGATGACGAGGCTGTCGATCAGCAGGTCGACCGGCGTGGCGTCGGCGGCCACCTGCTGCAGCATCGTCAGCATGTGCCGTTGGGTAGTGCGTTGCACCAACGCTGCGATCAGTTCTTTCCGGGTGGCGAACTGCCGGTAGATCGCGCTGCGCGAGTAGCCGGCCTCGGCGGCGATGACCTCCATGGTGAAGGTCCCGCTGCCACCGTCGATGAAGAACTGCTCCGCGGCGTCGAGCAGTACCTGCCGGGACTGCTCGGTGTTGTTGCCGCCACCGACCGGACGCCCACGGGGCCTGCGCTGCGGAGCTGACACTCGACGGTCCTACCGGGGATGGGCCAATGGGACCATCAGTATGCCGTAGCCCTGACTGGTCGCCGGGCCGCACTTTAATGACACATGCAAACCAATTTGTTCATTTTCCCGCGGCGGGCAGCGACGCGGGCTAGCGTGCGGTTGATGATGAGGTTGTCCGCACAAGCGTGGGTACTGCTGGCCTCGGGAGGTCTGGCGCTATGGCTGCCGCTCGCGCCGGCGTTGGCCGACGACGCGACCGGTTCCCAACCCGGCGCAGCGGGTCCCTCGTCGCAGACAACGACGTCGGGGGCCACGACATCGCAGAAGTCCACGTCGCAGAAGTCCACGTCGCAGAAGTCCACGTCGCAGACCGGCAAGTCGCAGCCCGCGACCGACGCGCATGCGCGTAAGTCCGCCGGGCATTCCCCGCGCAACAAGAAGGCCGACGACCCGCCCAAGGTCGACAAGAGAAAGCCCGATGAGGGCAAGTCCGAGCGCGGCACGGCGCCGGCCGGCCCCATCCGCCCGGAGAAAGTGGTTCGGGCGCAGACGGTTCGGCTCAGGCCGACAGTGCCGCCGGTGAGGCTTCCGAACGCAATGGCGGTCGAGCAGCCCCAGTCCCCGGGCGTCGCCGCGCTGCCAGCCTCGGCGATGGCATCGCAGCCGAGCGCCACGACCGCCACCAGCGCCACGACCACCGCCGGCGCCACGACCGCCACCAGCGCCACGACCACCGCCGGCGCCACGACCACGGCCGTCAAAACCGCGCGGCCCAGCCTGATCAACGCCATCGGATCGTTCGTGTTCAACGTCATCGGCGGCGCCATGCTTGCGTTCGCCGGCCCGCCGGCACTGCCGCGGGGGAGCACGGTCACGGTCAAGGTGTCCAGCCTGACCATGCCGGACACCGGGCAAAAGGTTCAGGCGAACTGGTACTTCCCGCAGAACGCCGATACGACGACCCGGATGATCTACTTCCAGCACGGCTTCATGGCCGTCGCCCCGATGTACAGCTACACCCTCGCTGCGCTGGCGCAGAGCACCAACAGCATTGTGGTTGCTCCGACATTGTCCTCCAATGCATTTGATCCGAAAGCCCGATGGCTCGGTGGTTCGGCAGATCAGCAGGCCGTGGCGGACCTGTTCGCCGGTGACCGTTCGGCGTTGACCGAAAGCGCAAGTGCCGCAGCCGGACACCAGGTGACGTTGCCCACGAGTTTCGTCCTCGTCGGGCATTCGCTCGGCGGCGCGCTGGTCACCGGCGCCGCCGGCCGCATGGTGGACAACGGCGCCGTCGCGAACCTGCAGGGCGTGGTGTTGATGGACTCGGTCGACCTGAACAACGTGGTGCCCACCGCGCTGCAGAAGTTGACCGGCGCCGATTACCGCCCGGTCTACGACATTTCATCCGAGCCGTACGTATGGAACCGGGACGGTCTGGTCGGCCGGGAACTCGAAGCGGCGCGACCCGGCCAGTTCAACGGGGTCATGCTTGTCGGCGGCCGGCATATCGACGCGCTGCAGGGTGCCAATCCGGTGCTGCAGTTCGCCGAGTACGCAGTCGCCGGGTTCTCGAAACCGTCGAACGTGGAAGCGGTGAAGATCCTCGCCGGCGGATGGATCAACGACATGTTCGCCGGTACCCACACCGGCAGCTACGGATCGCCGCAGCAGGCCATCGAGATCGGTACCAAGGCGGGCACGGCCACCGCGGTGACATTGCCTTTCGCTTCCGAGCAGCCGGTGCAGGCCACGCCGTGGGACGGCCTCGCGCAGCTGATCCTGAACGCCGTGATGCAGGTGGCTGTCTACGAGCCCATGGCGCAGACGACCACCAGTCGCGCCGTCAGCGCAGTTCTGCGATGACCTTCGCGAAGGCTTCCGAATGCTGTTGCTGGACAATGAAGTAACTCACCCCGTAGCGATCCCGTAGCTCGCGAATGCGGTCGGCCATGTCGGTGGTGCTGCCGCTGAGCACACCAGGGGTCGTCATCAGTTCGGCGTCGCTGAGTTCCGGCTGGAAGTGCCGGGTGATCGACAGGTTCGGAATGCCGGATTCATCGGTCGGCACCGCGGTGATGGCCAGGTTCAGCTCCAGCTCAGCGAAACGGTCGCCAGCGGCGTTGCGCACGAAAGAAATACGCTCGGCGAGGGGATCGTGCGCTTCGGTGCGCGGCCCGCCACCGGTCAGTCCGATGATCTGGGCCTGCTGGGCGGCGACCGTCAGCAGCTTGTCGCCGGCACCGGCGATCATCACCGGCACATCGGGCAGGTGGGTGCGCAGATACGAGGTGACGTGCGCGGTGTACTCGACCCGTTTCCCGGCGCTGGGGAACGGCAGCTCGGCGGCATCGAATTCTTCCTTGACGTACCCGGCGCCGAGGCCCGTCTCGAAGCGTCCCTCGGTCAGGTCGCGCATGGCCGCGATATCGCGGGCCAGCAGCGCGGGCTTGTAGAAGCACGCGTTGAACACGAAGGTGCCCAGGTGCAGCGTGCTGGTCGCGGTCGCGGCCGTCGCCAGCACCGGAAACGGGGCCGGAGCGCCCAGATGGTCGGGCACCAGCAGGACGTCGTAGCCGAGGTCCTCAGCGCGGCGCGCCGCGTCCTGGACCGCTGACCCACTGTCGGTGTGCCGCAGGCCCACGCCGAACCGGAAATCTCTCGTCATGTGTTCGACCTTACGGACGCGCGGGCCGCGCCCGCCGGTGCAAACTTCAGGTGTGAGCGCCAGACTGACCCTGACCGCGGTCTGCGTCGTGGTGTTCATGCTGCTGCTCGACATGACGATCGTCGCCGCGGCACTGGCCGACATCCAGGCGTCATTGCACGCGCCGCTGTCCGGTTCGCAGTGGGTGGTGGACGCCTACGCCCTGCCGATGGCCGGATTGCTACTGACCGCGGCGACGGTGGGGGACCGGTTGGGGCGGCGGCGGTTGTATCTCGGCGGCCTGGTGGTGTTCATGTTCGCGTCGGCCGGGTGCGCGCTGGCCCGCAACATCGACGCACTCAACGGGCTGCGGGCGGTGCAGGGCGCGGCCGGCGCGGTGCTGCTCGGGGTGTCGTTGCCGATGCTCGCGGCCGCGTTCCCCGATGCGCGGCAGCGGGCGGGCGCCATCGCGGCGTACGGCGCGGCGATGGGGGCAGGCGGTGCCGTCGGGCCGCTGCTGGGCGGTGCGCTGGTCACTGCGTACGGGTGGCCGTCGATCTTTCTGATCAACCTGCCGGTCGGGGTGCTCGCGCTGTACATCGTCATCTTCGCCGTCCCCGAGAGCGTCGTCCCGAGGTCCCGGCCGGTCGACATCTGGGGCACGGTGGTGTTGACGGCGGCGCTGTTCGCGGGCGTGTACGTGCTCATCGAAGGTAACCACTTGGGCTGGGATAGTCCGATCACGTTGGGGCTGAGCGCTTTCTGTGTGGTTGCTCTGAGCGCCTTCGGGCTCCGCGAGTCCCGGCTGTCCGAGCCCATGCTGGATGTGCGGCTGCTCGCCGGCCCCGGCTTCGCGGGTGTCTCCCTGGCCGCGTTCGCCGCAACCGGGACGTTGATCGCGTCGACGAACTACCTCGCGTTGTATTTCATGAACACGTTGGGATTCAGCCCCTTCGGTGCCGGGCTGCGGTCGCTGCCGCTCACCCTGGCGATCGTGCTCGGCGCTCCGGTGGCGATGGTCGCGGCGCGGCGGATACCGGTGGTCGCGACCATCCCGGCCGGCGTCGCGTTGATTGCCGCGGGGATGTGGATGATGACCGCAGTAAACGCGAACACGACATGGACGCACTTCATCTCGGGCTCGGTCGTCGCCGGGCTGGGACTCGGTGGGCTCTCCGCGTTGACCTCCGACGCGGCGCTGCGCTTCGTGCCTGTCGCCGACGCCGGGATGGCGACGGGAACGGTCAGCACGGCGCGCCAGATCGGCATCCTGGCCGGCGTCGCCGGGCTCGGTGCGTTGTTCAGCCGGCACGCGGGCGACGTTGCCACGTCCCGTCTTTCCGCAGTGCCGGGCCTGGGCGCCGAAGCGGGGCGGCAGCTCAGTGACGGGCTGGCCGCCGGGGCCGGGCTGCGGGCGCTCGAGGTCGTGCCCGAACGGCTGCGTCCCGCGCTTGCGACGGTAGCGCGGGAAGCGAGTGCGGCCGGCATGCAGTCCGCGTTGACCGCCGCCGCGCTGGCGGCCACCACGGCCACGTTGTTCGTGGCGCTGCTCATCCGGACAGGTTCCCGGCAAACAAACCGAACAGAGTCTGTGGATTAGCCGAAGTTGCTACGGCCGCGCCGCGATGCGGATATTTTCAGACCTTATGGTCGGCGCTGCTGTTCTCATCCCAGCGACCGATTCCGGCCGCTACAGCATCGTCATCTCCGACGACCCCGACGAGATCGAAGCAGCGCAGCGCCTGCGGTATCAGACGTTCGCCGAAGAGCTGGGTGCCGCACTCCCACAAGCGATTCGCGGACCACGCACCGGCGAGATGATCGACGTCGACCGCTTCGACGCATTCAGCGATCACCTGTTGGCCCGAGACGAACAGACCGGGGCGATCGTCGGGTGCTACCGGCTGCTGCCCCCGGACGGCGCCCGGGCGGCCGGCGGCATCTTCACCGACACCAACTTCGAGATGAGTGCCGGCATCGACGCGTTGCGGCCGTCGCTGGTCGAATTGGGCCGTGCCAGCGTGCATCCCGACCATCGCAGCGGCACCGTCATGGCGATGCTGTGGGCCGGCATCCTGCGCTATCAGGAACTGACCGGTTACCGGTGGGCGATCGGGAGTCTCTCGGTGCGCATGGCGGACGGCGGATCGCGCGGTGCGCTGGTGCGCGGCGTTCTCGACCGGGCCTACCGGCAGCATCCGGCGCCGCCGGAGTTCCTGGTGACACCGCGAAACCCGGTGCAGGTCAACGGCATACCCCTCGCTGACCTACCCGATCCCGGTCGCGTGCGGATTCCGCCGATGGTGGCGGGCAGCCTCCGGATCGGCGGCGTCATCTGTGGGGAACCGTCGTACGACCCGGAATTCGACATGGCCGATTTCGTGGTGCTGATCAATCGGGACATGGTGCATCAGCTCTACCTTGCTCGGCTCACCCGCAACCATGTCCAGACCTGAGCCCGCCGACATGCTGGGGGTCGGGTTCGGGCCGTCGAACCTGGCGCTGGCGGTGGCCCTGGCCGAGCGCGGCGTGCGCGGCCGCTTCGTCGACGCCCAGCCGCGGTTCGGCTGGCACCGCGACATGTTGTTACCCGGCACCCGGATGCAGATCCCCTTTCTCAAAGACCTGGCGACGCTGCGCAATCCGCAGAGCGCGTTCACGTTCGTGAACTACCTGAGTGCCCGGGGCCGGCTCGTCGACTTCATCGGCCGCCATGACGTGTTTCCCAGCCGGCACGAGTTCCATGACTACCTGCAGTGGGCCGCCGATCAGTTCGCCGCCGACGTGCGCTACGGCCACCGCGTGGTCGGGGTGACGGGAAACGAGGACGGTTTCGGGGTGCGGCTGGAACCCGGCGAGGTCGTCTCGACGCGCGTCCTGGTGCTGGGTACGGGCCTGCATCCGGTGTTGCCGCCGAGCACGCACCCGAGTCTGCGGCAATGGCACAGCCACCAGTTGCTCAGTGCTGTGGCTGCCCTCGGTCCGGTGGAACGCGGCCGGTTCGCCGTGGTGGGCGCGGGGCAGAGTGCCGCCGAGGTGGTTTCCTACCTCCATCGCACCTACCCGCGCGCCGAGGTGCACGCGGTGTTCGGCCGGTACGGGTACAGCCTCGCCGACGACAGCGCCTTCGTGAATCGCATCTTCGATCCCGCCGCGGTCGACGAGTTCTACGGCGCGGACAGCGTGGAGCGTCAGCGGCTGCTCGACTACCACCGCTCGGCCAACTACTCGGCCGTCGACGTCGATCTCATCGCGGAACTGTATGAACGCGAGTACGGCGAACGCGTGAGTGGGGCCCGCCGGCTTTTCCTGCATCGCGCCTGCAGCGTCACCGGCGCCGACGAAGACGGCGCGGAGGTCCGGCTCGGCGTGCGCAACCTCATCGACAACACGACCGAGACGCTGCGCTGCGATGCCGTGGTCTACGCGACCGGCTATGCGCCGATGGACGTGCCGGCGTTCCTGGGCGAGGTGGCGTCCTGCTACGAGTTCGACGCACAGGGCCGTCCGGTGGCCACCCGCGACTACAGGTTGGTGGCCAAGCCGGGCGCTCCCGGTGACATCTACCTCAACGGCGCGACCGTCGAGCACAGTCACGGGCTCGGTGCGACGCTGCTGTCGAACGTCGCCGTCCGCAGCGGTGAGATCGCGGCGGCGATCAGCCCGTGACGGTCAGGTAGATCAGCACCACGTTCAGCACCGAAATCAGCACGGCCACAGCCCATCCCAGTGTCGTGACAATGCGGTGATTGATGTTCTCGCCCATCACAGCGCGGTTGCTGGTGAGGCGGACCAACGGGATGAGCGCGAACGGGATGCCGAACGACAGCACCACCTGGGAGATGACCAGCGCGCGTGTCGGGTCGAATCCGATGGCCAACACCACCAGCGCCGGAATGACCGTGACCGCCCGCCGGAGCAACAGCGGGTACGACCGGTTCAGCAGGCCTTGCATGATCATCGCGCCGGCGTACGCGCCGACCGACGAGGACGCCAGGCCCGAAGCCAGCAGGCCGACCGCGAAGCACAGTGCGACCGCCGGGCCCAGGGCATGGCCGACGGCGGCGTGCGCTCCGGCGATGGTGTCGGTGCCTTCGACGCCCTGCAGGTGTGTCGCCGCGACCAGGAGCATCGACAGGTTCACCGCGCCCGCCACGACCATCGCCAGGCCGACGTCGAAGCGCGTGACGCGCAGCATGTGGCGCAGCGGGGCGCCGGTCTCGGGCTTGCCGTGCCGGTCGCGGGCCAGGCCGGAGTGCAGGTAGACGACGTGCGGCATGACCGTCGCCCCCAGGATCGCGGTGGCCAGCAGCAGGCTCTCGGGTCCCGCGAAGTGGGGAACCACCCCGCCGAGCACGGCGCCCGGCGCGGGCGGGTCGACGAACAGGCTGGTGAGGAAGCCGATGGTGATGATCATCAGCAGTCCCGCGATGATCCGTTCGAACGCCCGCTGGCTGCCCCGGTTCTGTACCGACAGCAGGCACATCGAGACCACGCCGGTGATCACGCCGCCCACCAGCATGGGGAGCCCGAACAACAGTTGCAGTGCGATGGCGCCGCCCACCACTTCGGCGAGATCGGTTGCCACGGCCACCATTTCGGCCTGTACCCAGAACGCCAGCCGGGTCGGGGTGCGGCAGTTCTCGGCGACCAGTTCCGGCAGGGACCGGCCGGTCGTCAGGCCGAGCTTGGCCGACAGGTACTGCACCAGGCCGGCCATCACGTTGGCCAGCAGGATGACCCACACCAGCAGGAAACCGAACTTCGCGCCGGCGCTGATGTTGGCCGCGACATTGCCCGGATCCACGTAGGCAATGGCAGCGACGAACGCCGGGCCCAACAGGGACCAGGTCGGGCGCGACGAGCGCGACGGTGCGCGGGTCTCGGTCAGCATGCACTCACTCTCTATCCGGGTTTGCGAATAGAAAAGTTAGGTTAGCCGAAATCTCGTGATTGGGGAAACCTGGTCAGCCGGCGGTCGAGCGTCCGTCGGGTGGCGGCGGGATGTCGCGGATCTGATGCCGGCTGGTGACGCCCAGCTTCGGAAATGAGCGGTAGAGGTACCCGGAGACCGTGCGCGTCGAGAGTTGGAGCCGCGCCGCGATCTGCGGGTTGGTCAAACCGCGGCCGGCCAGATAGACGACCTGGTGCTCCTGGGGACTCAACCGCCCGGTGGACGGCACCGTCGGTGCTGTCGTCGGGACGCCGGAAGCGCGCAGCTCCCGGGCGCAGATGTCCAGCCACGGTCTGGCGCCGAGCGTTTCGAACGTCGCCAGTGCGGCGGAGATGTGCCGGCGCGCTTCCTTGCGTCGTCGACTGCGCCGCAGCCACCCCGAGTAGCCGAGCCGCACCCGCGCACGTTCGAACGGCCACCGCTCACCCACGGTGTCGGCCAGGGACCGGGCCAGGGTGTCACCGGGGTCCCCGATGCCCAGCAGGGCCGAGGCATGGTTCACCAATTGGTCGACGCGCGCGGAGTGCGGTTGCGAGAGGTGGTTGAGTGCTGCGGTGAATCTGCGCCGCGCGTCGTCGGTCATGCCCGTCCGCACGGCCGCCTCGGCGTAGTCGACGAGAGCGGGGAAGGAGACGTGGGGGTGCAGCGGTGCGCCGGAGTCGGTGAACAACTCGGCCAGATGGCCGTAGGCCCCGAGATCGTTGCCGTCGACGAGATTGATCAACCCGAGGACGTGGTGTGCCCGCGCCGAGTGCAAGCGGTTGTCGTGGAAATCCAGTACGTCGAGGGCAGCGGTCAGGTGTCCACGCGCCGATGTGGTGTCACCGCGCCGCGCTGCCACCACCGCTCTGATCAGGTCCCCGGTGGCGCCGACCAACGGCTGATCGCTGACGGCCCCGAGCGTGTGCAGCTGGCCGGTGATGCGCAGCGCCTCATCCCAGCGCCCGGTGTCGACGCATGACCACGCGAGCATCGCTGCCGTCAGCGCGTGCCCGTCCGTCGAATCATGTTGCGTCATCAGGGATTGGGCGGCGCGCAGGGTCCGGATGCCGAGTTCTGATTCGTCGGTGACGCCGGCGGCGAGCCCGATCAGGCTCAGGTCCAGCACTCCCAGGCCGCCGATCGGCCGGGTGCCGAGTGCAGTCAACTCGGCGCGTGCGCGCGGGGCATCGGCCACCGCGCGCACCCACAGCCGCGATGTCGACGCGCCGTCCTGTGCCGCCGGCATCGAGTCATCAAGTCGCTGAAGCGTTTTCGCCGTGTCCTGATACACGGCCGGATCACCGGACAGGAAGGCGGCGGCGGCCGCCACACGTAGCGGTTCCCAGGCCAGTGCGGGTTCCAGCTGGAGCGCTTCGTCCGCCGCGGCCAGGAGCGTGGCGGCCGCGGCCCGCCCGTCGTTCCACATCATCGCCATTCCGTGGGCGGTCAGTGCGCGAATCCGGTCATGTGGACTGCGCGCCGCGGCGGATGCGGCATGGGCCTGGTGCCAGGTCTGGCGCTGCGGCAACGCGTTCAGCGCATCGGCCAGAAGTTGGTGTGCGTCCTGCCGGGCGGCCAGCGGCGCGCCGTAGTACGCCGCAGAGCGGATCAGCGGATTGACGGGGTCGATCCGCGCTGACGCGATCCGCACGATGCCCGCGGTCTCCGCCGGTGCCAGGACCGCCGGATCGGTCAGTGCGCCAGGGGGCAGCACACGCAGATCCGCAGCGGACGCCGCGGCGACGACGACGAGCGCGGCGCGCGTGGCCGCCGGCAGGTGTGCCAGATGCTGCGCGTAGACCGCGTGGACGCTGATCGGCAGGGGCAACGGGTCCGGCGCGTAGCCCGCCATGGCTGCCGGGCCGGCGGTCGCACTGGAAAAGTGGATCATCGCCGCGGCGTTGCCCGCGGATTGCTTCACGATCTGCTCGCGCAGGACTCCGCTCGGCGGCGCGGGTTGCGCCTCCAGCAGCTCGAGCGATTGGTCGATGGTCATTGGCCGGAGCGGGATTTCGACGGCGGACCGGCCCGCCAAACCCGTTGCTGCGACGGTGTCGGGCAGCGTCAGCACCACCGCGATCGGGCGGCCGGCACTGCGTCGGGCGGCGAACAGCAGGACGCTGCGGGATTGGTCATCGAGCCAATGGGCATCGTCGACGGTGACCAGGACCGGCTGTCGCCGCGGCACCGCATCCAGGAGTTCGAGCAGTGCCGTGGCCAGTCGGGCGGTGTGGATCTGATCGCCGAACAACGGTGTGCTGAAAAGGGTCTCGATGATGTCAGCGCGGCCGTACGGGTTGGCCTCGGCGCCGTTCAACGCCCGCAGGAGCCGGTGCAGGCCGCCCAGCGGAGTGCCGGTCTCGCCGGGCAGTCCGGCGATCCCGAGGACACGGTGGCCCAACGCTTCTGCCTGAAGCTGGGCTGCGGTGAGTAGCGACGTCTTTCCCGAGCCCAGGGCTCCGGCGATGACGATCACCTGCCCGTGCGGCGGTGACGCGATGGTCTCCCGCAGGACCGCAAGTTCCGCGTCGCGCCCGATGAGCTGCGTCGGCGCGGTGTTCACCCGATCCATGAGACATCCGATCGGTCAGCACGTCTAATGACAGATATTGATATGTCCCATCTATGACGTAGATAATCTGGTGCGTGGAGCTACGACAGGTCGAACACTTCGTGGCGGTCGCCATCGAGCGGAGCTTCACCCGCGCGGCACGCCGCGTCCACGTCGTGCAGTCCGCGGTCTCGACATCGGTCGCGAAGCTGGAGCGTGAGCTCGGTGTGCAGTTGTTCGATCGCTCCCGTCAGCAGATCGAGCTCACCGTCGCCGGCGAACGCTTTCTCGCCCAGGCGCACGAACTGTTGCGCGTCGCGGGTTCGGCCGCCGAATCGGTGGCGTCGAGTCGCGGCCGGCTGATGGGCAGCGTCGAGTTCGGGTCATTGATCTCCTATGGGCCGATGGCCGTCGCCCGGGTCCTCGGGGAGTTCCATCGAGCGCACCCGCTCGTTCGGCTTCGGTTGCAACTCAACCAATCCGGTGCCTCGTCGTACCTGTCGGCGCTTGTTGACGGCTCGCTGGATCTGGCGCTCGTCTCGGTGCCCAACAGATTTCCGCCGCAGCTCGAGATGCGGCTCATGTTCGAGGAGCCGATGTTCTTCGTGTGCCGCGAGGATCACCCCATGGCAGCGGAGAAGATCGTCGGCCTGCTCGATCTGGCGGCGGAGGACCTGATCGGGTTCCCGCCCGATTGGGGTTTCCGGTCCTTGCTGGACAACGCCTTTCTGTCTGCGGGCGTGCAGTCGCGGCCCGTCCATGTGATCCCTGCCGGCTTCTCGGTTGTCGGTGAACTGGTTCGCCAAGGCCTCGGGACCACTTTCATGCCCGCGTCCGAGTGCGCGGAATTCGAGGACCTGCGGGCCATCGAACTGCGGCAGACCGTCACGTGGCAGGTCTATCTGGCATCGCAACCCAGAGACCGCCTGACGCCGGCGACCGCGGCCCTGGCGGACATGCTGATCCAGGCGGCACCGAGCTAGTTCCCGGCGAGCATCGGCTTGTGGTCGAGAATCATCGAGATCCCCGACCACAAGCCAACATTCGATGGCTACTTGGCGTGGCTGCTCTTGCCCTCCTTGGTATGCCCGGCGCCGCGCGGAGCCTTGGCGGGTTTGGTGCCGGTCTTGCCCGGCTTGGTTTCGGACTTGGTGCCGCCCTTGGTGTCACCGCCGGCGGCGCCGGACTTCGAGTCACCGCCCGTGGCGTGGTCAGCGCCCTTGCCCTGCCCCTTGGTGGGCGTCGTCCCGGTCCCGGGGGTGCCGGTGCTGCCGGTGTCGCTGCTGCCCGACGTGCTGCCGGTGGTGCTGCCGCTTCCGGTGTCCGCGGGCTTGGTCGTGCCGCTGGTGTCGGTCGCGGTGTCCGTGCCGGTGCCGGTCGACGAATCCGGTTTGGTCACAGCGGGTTTCGTGGTGACGTCCGTCGGGTTCGTCGTGTCCGTCTTGGTGGTGTCCGTCTTCGTGGTCTGGTCGGCCGGCTTGGTGGCGTCGGTTGCCGCCTTGGCGGGCAGGGCCTTCACGACGGTCGCGGCCGGCAGCGCAATCGTCGTCGCATCGGTCGCCGGCACCGTGTTGGCCGCGACGGGCGCGGTGGTGGCGGCAGCCGCTGTCTTGGCCGTCGTGACCGGCGGCGGCTTGAGCGCGTCGGCGACGAGTTTCTGCAGCAGCTGCAGCGCGGCCACCGGACCTGGCAGGTTGACGGTGAAGCCAAGCGGCCCGTCGCCGATGTTGATGCCGAACGAGGTCAGCAGTCCGCCGGCGTACAGCGGCACGCCGGGGAGCCCGGTGTCGATCACGGTCGACAGGTCGGGGCCGTAGCCACCGTTGAGGACGCCGTTCAGGACGGTCGCCGGAATCGAGACGAGAGCGGTGGCCACCTTCCCGAGATCACCGGTGCGCGTGGCATCGATGACGTCCTGCACCGCGGCGCCCAGGGCCGCGGGCGCCTGGATCAGCGGGCCGAGCAGACCACCGACGATGACGAGCGCGTTCGACGGCTGCAGCCCACCGAAGCCTCGGTTGAGCGTGTTGAGCACGTTGACGGCGTTCTGCAGCGGGTTGGCAGCGATCACGCCGAGCGGGCCGAGCTTGTCGATCGCGCTGACCAGACCCTGCAGCGGATAGGCGATGGAGTTGATACCGGGGCCGAGCAGATTGGTCAGCGGGATCAGCGCGTTCAGTCCGACCAGCAGCAGCCGATTGGTCGCGTCTTCGACGTTGCCTTTCGCCAGATCATTGACGGCGGCGGCCAGCAGCGGCGGCACCGCGGTGGTGAGGTTGGTCCCGATCTGGCCGAGCGTGCTGCCCAGCGCGTTCAGTAGCGGCGGGGCAGAAGCGAACGGAACGGCCGGTTGCGGGCTGGGATCGACCTTCACCGAACCGGGCGAGGACACCAGCTTCAGTAGGTCCTGCAGCGCGGCGAGCTGGTTGTTGAGTGCCGCCGTGAGGATCGGCGTCGGCCCGTTGGTCTGAGCCGTGCTCACGATGGTCTGCAGACTGGCGACGGTGTTGTTGAACGCCTGGGCATATGCCTCGAACGGATTGACGGCGGCGGTCAGGTGTACGGCGGCGCGCTCGAGCTGAGCTTCCATGTGGTGAATCTGGGTACTGACGGTCGGCGCCATGACCGGGGCGACGGCGATAGCCGCGGCCCCGGCCAGGGACACGCCGACGGAAGCGAACGGTCGAGCGGCGGTGTGCATAGCGGGCCCTTTCAAAAGGCTCAGAATCGGACATTCGGCGAACTGACTTTTGCGTAAGTTCGCCCTGATTCTGGCGTTGACAGGTGGGTCGCCCGCTAGCGACGAATGACTCTATTTTCGACGGCGTCAGATGCGGCGGTACAGGCCTTTCCCGGTGATGAGCGGCAGATCCAGCGTGGTACGGATGCCGGGCTCGGCGGCGACGACCGCCGGGATCGCGTTCACGACACGTGCTGCGGTGGCAACGAGTCCGGCGTGGTTGTGGTCGCCCTTGCGGCTGCTCAGGCACAGGTCCAGGGCGTACGACGGCTCACCGGTCACCTCGACGCGGTACGAGCCGCCCTCCTGCGCGGGCTGCGGCCAGTCTGGGCACAGATCGTCGCGCAGGCGGGTGATGTGCTCGAGCACGACGGCCGGGTGGCCGTCCTTCATGCCGCGCACCTCGAACCGCATGGCTGCCGTCGTGCCTGCCGGGATGTGGCCCGACGCGATGTCGAAGTCCTCGGGTGCCGGCACCCGGGTGTGCGTCTCGGTCACCTCGTCGAGTTCGATGCCCAGGCCTGCGGCCAGTTGCCGCACGACCGAACCCCAGGCCAGGCTCAGCACGCCGGGCTGCAGCAGCATCGGCAACTCGTCGATGGGCTTGCCGAAGCCCATCACGTCGAACATCACCGTCGCGCTGTCGTAGGTGGCGTAGTCGACGATCTCCATGCACCGGACCTGCTCGACGCTCTGACAGGTGCCCATGAGAGCAAGGGGCAGAAGGTCATTGGCGAAGCCGGGGTCGATGCCATTGACGAACAGCGACGAATTGCCTTCTTTGGCGGCATCTTCGAGCGGCGCGATCAGTTCGGCGGGCAGCACCTGCCACGGATACTGCAGGAACACCGCCGCGCTGGCGACCACGTTGACGCCGGCGGCGAGGATGCGGCGGTAGTCCTCCAGCGCCTCGGCCAACCGGTTGTCGGCCATGGCGGTGTAGACGACACAGTCGGGCTTGCCGGCCAGAATGGCATCGAGGTCGTTGGTGGCCGTGACGCCCGTCGAAATGCCAAGGCCGGCAAGCTCGCCGGCGTCCTTGCCGGCCTTGGCGGCAGAGGAGACCCAGACGCCGGTCAGTTCGTAGGCGGGGTCATCGATGAGCTGAGTCAGGGCATGGCGGCCGACGTTGCCAGTGCCGACTGCGGCGACTTTGATGGGCATGTAGATGTTCCTCACAGGTCCGGGATGGGGAGATCAAGGTTGGGAAACGTGAGGCCGCCGTCGACCTCCAGCACCTTGCCGGTGACGTAGGCGCCGGCCGGTGAAGCCAGGTACAGCGCTGCGGCGGCGATGTCCTCCGGGTCGCCGAGGCGGCGCATCGGGGTGGCCTTCTCCATGGGGTCGCGCAATGCCTCGTTCGAGGCGACGATGTCCAGCGCGGAGGTCAGGATCGAACCCGGCGCGATGCCGTTGACCCTGATCTTCGGGCACAGGTCCATGGCCGCGAGCTTCGTGTAGTGCGCCAGTGCCGCCTTGGCGGTGCCGTACGCGGCGAAACCGCGGCCCGCGAGCCGGCCGACGGCCGAGGTGATGTTGATGACGCTGCCGCCACCGGCATGCTCGAGCATCAACGGGACCGCCGCCTGGGTCAGCGCATGCGCGGTGGCGACGTTGAACGTGAAGGCGTCTTTGAGATCCTGCGGCGAGGTGTACATCAGCGGGCCGGGCATGGTGCCGCCGACGTTGTTGACGACGACATCTAGTCGGCCGAACCCCTCCACTGCCGCGGCGGCGAGCTTGGCGGTCTCGTCCGGATGGGCGAGGTCGGCGGCGATGACGTGCGCCTTGCGGCCGGCGGCCTCGATCTGCGCGGCGACCTCCTGCAGTTGGGACTCGGTGCGCGACGCAATCACCACGTCAGCACCGGCTTCGGCGAATGCGACGGCGATGGCGGCGCCCAGCCCGCGGCCCGCGCCGGTCACTACAGCTACCTGGTCGTCGAGCCGGAATCTGTCCAGAATCACGTGTGCCTCACTCGCGTCGTCGGGGTCGTTGTTAGGCACGCTAGCAAGTTTGGGGCGCTGCGGGAACGGATTTCTAGAACACGTTTCAATTGCTCGCGGAGGTGCGTCGACCTGGCCGGTCGCGTGTGCCGCCCGCGGTGCTACGGCGGGTGTGCGGGTTCAGGGCCGGATCCAGCGGAGAACGCGCGCGGAAGCTACACGTTCGTCGTAGGGCCGCGGGATCCCCATCTCGACATGCCTGCGGTGGCTCAGGACTTCCGGGACTTCGCGGTCGACTTCGCGGTGGGCTTCGCGTTCGACTTCCGGGATTTCACGCTGGCCTCCAGCTTGGCCAGCAGATCGGAGACGTCCTCGGTCGCGTCCAGTTCGGTCGCGGCTTCCTCGGTGGTGAACGCCTCGCCGCCCGCGATCTTGGCTTCGATGAGCTCTTCCATCTGCTCGCGGTAGGTGTCGTGGAACTGTTCGGGCTTGAAGTCCTCGGTCATCGAGTCCACGACCTGGCCGGCCATCGTCAGCTCGGCCTTCTTGATCTCGACTTCCTTGTCCAGCACCGGGAAATCGGGATCGCGGATCTCGTCGGGCCACAGCAGCGTGTGCACGACCATCACGTTGCGCTTGCCGAAATCCTTGACCCGCAACGCCGCAAGCCGCGTCTTGTTGCGCAGCGAGAAGTGCACGATGGCCACGCGGTCGGTCTGCGCCAGCGTCTGCGCCAACAGCACGTACGACTTCGACGACTTCGAGTCGGGCTCGAGGAAATAACTCCGGTCGTACATGAGCGGATCGATCTGCTCGGCCGGAACGAACTCGACGACCTCGATCTCGCGGCTGCGCTCTTCCGGCAGCGTGGCGATGTCCTCGTCGGTGATGATGACGGTCTGGCCGTCCTCCGATTCGAAAGACTTGGCGATGTCCCGGAACTCGACGACCTCGCCGCAGACCTCGCACACCCGCTTGTATCGGATGCGGCCATTGTCCTTGGCGTGCACCTGATGAAACTTGATGTCGTGATCCTCAGTGGCGCTGTACACCTTCACTGGCACATTGACCAGTCCGAAGGCGACTGACCCCTTCCAGATGGACCGCATACCCCAGTATGGCCCATGATCGCGCCACGGCTTGGATACTTGAGGTGTGGAGCAATTCGGACGGGTGCGGCTGACAAACCCCGACAAGGTGCTCTATCCGGCGACGGGCACGACCAAGGCCGACGTTTTCGACTATTACCTGGCCGTTGCCGACGCCATGTTGCCGCACATCGCGGGCCGTCCCGTGACCCGCAAACGCTGGCCCAATGGTGTTGCGCAGCAGCCGTTCTTCGAGAAGCAGCTCGCGTCGTCGGCGCCGGAGTGGCTGGCGCGGGGCGCGATCACGCATCGCAGCGGGACCACCGTCTACCCGGTCATTGACACCCCCGAGGGGCTGGCCTGGATCGCCCAGCAGGCGTCCTTGGAAGTGCATGTGCCGCAATGGCGCTTTGTTGACGCGACGGTGGGCCCCGCCACCCGCATCGTGTTCGACCTCGACCCGGGCGAGGGTGTCGTCATGGCCCAGCTGTGCGAGGTGGCGCAGGCCGTCCGTGAACTCGTCGCCGGTATGGATCTCGAGGCCTATCCGGTGACCAGCGGCAGCAAGGGTTTGCACCTCTATGTGCCGCTGACCTCGCCCGTCAGTTCCCGTGGTGCGTCGGCCGTCGCCAAACGTGTTGCCCAGCAACTCGAATCCTCGATGGGTGGGCTGGTCACCGCGACCATGACCCGCAGTCTGCGGGCCGGCAAGGTGTTCCTGGACTGGAGCCAGAACTCCGCGGCCAAGACGACGGTCGCGCCGTACTCGTTACGCGGCCGCGACGAACCGACCGTCGCCGCGCCGCGCACCTGGGAGGAACTCGACGATCCGGAGTTGCGCCAGCTGCGGTTCGACGAGGTGCTGGCCCGCTTGGCTCGCGACGGCGATCTGCTCGCGGGCATGGATGTCGACGCGCCGGTGGCCGATCGGCTCACCACCTACCGCAGTATGCGGGACCCGGGCCGGACCCCGGAACCGGTGCCGGCGGCCCAGCCTGCGTCGGGGCAGAACAATCGCTTCGTCATTCAAGAGCATCACGCCCGCCGGCTGCACTACGACTTCCGGCTGGAACGCGATGGTGTGCTGGTCAGTTGGGCTGTGCCGAAAAACCTTCCGGACACCTCGACCGTCAACCACCTGGCGGTGCACACCGAAGACCACCCGTTGGAATACGCCACCTTCGAAGGTGACATCCCCAAGGGCGAATACGGCGGCGGCCATGTCGCGATCTGGGACTCGGGCACCTATGACACCGAAAAGTTCCGGGACTCAGGCGAAAACGGTGAGGTGATCGTCAACCTGCACGGAAACCGGGTCTCGGGGCGGTATGTGCTGATCCAGACCGAAGGTAAGAACTGGCTGGTGCGCCGGATGAAAGAGCAACGGCTGCAACCCATGCTGGCCACGCACGGATCGGTGGATCGACTCTCTGCGGACCACTGGGCGTTCGAGGGAAAGTGGGACGGCTACCGGCTCCTGGTCGATGCCGACCACGGCCGAATCCGGCTGACCGCTCGCAGCGGCCGCGACGTCACCGGGGAGTATCCGCAATTGCAGTCGCTGGCAGCCGATCTCGCCGATCATCATGTGATCCTCGACGGCGAGGTCGTGGCCCTGCAGGATGGCGTACCGAGTTTTCAGGCCATGCAGAACCGCGGTTCCGGCAGTCACATCGAATTCTGGTGCTTCGACATCCTGTCGCTCGACGGCCGCGACCTGACACGCGCGAAGTATCGAGATCGGCGAAAGTTGTTGGAAACCCTGGCTTCTGGCGGTGCGCTGACGGTGCCGCCGCTGTTGCCGGCGGACGACCCCCTGAAGTTCGCGGACGAGCGCGGCTTTGAAGGTGTGGTGGCGAAGAAATGGGATTCCGGATACCGGCCAGGGCGGTCGGAGGCCTGGGTGAAGGACAAGTTCTGGCGCACCCAGGAAGTGGTGATCGGCGGCTGGCGTGCCGGTGAAGGTGGCCGCACCAGCGGTATCGGGGCGCTGCTCATCGGGGTGCCCGAAGGGGACGGCCTGCAGTTCGTCGGCCGCGTCGGTACCGGGTTCACCGACAAGATGCTGGCTGATCTGAAGGCGATGCTGAAACCACTGGAGACCAGCGAATCGCCGTTTACCGCACCGCTTTCCACATTGGACGGACGCGGCGTGACCTTCGTGCGGCCCGAGCTCGTCGGCGAGGTGCGCTACAGCGAGCGCACGACGGACAATCGGCTACGGCAGCCCAGCTGGCGTGGCTTGCGCCCGGACAAGACGCCGGCCGAGGTCACATGGGAGTGAGTGCGCCGGCGACCGCTTCTTCCAGCCCACGGGTCGCCAGCTGATCAGCCAACTCATTGTCGGCGACGCCGTTGTGCCCCTTCACCCAGAACCACTCGACCTCATGCCGGGCACAGGCCGCCTGCAGCCGCTTCCACAGGTCGACGTTCTTCACCGGCTGCTTCGACGCCGTCATCCAGCCATTGCGTTCCCAGCCGTACACCCACTTGGTGATGCCGTTGCGGACGTAGGTGCTGTCGGTGTGCAGATGCACCACGACGGGCCGGGTCAACGCCTCGAGCGCCATGATGGGCGCCGTCAGTTCCATGCGGTTGTTGCTGGTCTCGCCGGGCTCGCCGCCGAACATTTCCCGCACGTGGTGGCGCATGCGCAGCACCGCGCCCCAGCCGCCCGGGCCGGGATTGGGGCGGCAGCCGCCGTCGGTGTGGATGACCACGACGTCGTCGCTCATGACTGGCGCGCCTCCTTGAGAAGCCGCACGGCTTTCGGACCGACACCGTGCAGGGGAAGAAGTTCATCGAGATCAGCGGGCAGGTCCGCGATGGTGCGGTAGCCGGCGTCGATCAGTGCCCCGGTCGCGGGCCTGCCGATCGAGATGCCGTCGAAGACGGGCCCGCGGTCGGTCATGGAGCGAGGTTAGCGTCCCGGGCCGGCGCGATCACAATGTCGGTCTGAGCGTGTCGCTAACCGTATATACGTATTATCGGCGCTCTCAGACCGACATTGCGTCGGGACTCAGCGCGCCGAGATCATCGCCGTGCGCACCGACATCCCGAATTCCTGATGCCGCAGTGTGGTGATCCGGCGTCCGGGTTGTACCGCAGGCTTGACCGGCGCGGTGCGGTCACCGAAGTACGCGGCCGTGGCGTCGATGTCCTCGACGACGTACGTCAGACCCCACAACGTCGACGGGCCGTCTCCCGTGGCGTCAGGCGAGCCGACGACTTCGAGGATTACTTCACCCACCCGGAAGAAGATCTGCCGCATCGGCCGGCCGCCCAGTTGGCCGTCCCGTTCCCGGCGCGGGTCGACATCGAGGGCCGCCAGCGCGGCGACCGTCCTGTCTAGGTTGGGTGACAGCAGTACGACGTGGTCGACCGCCACGGCGCCATTGGCGTGCGCGGCCGGCGCCGAGGGCGGCGCATCCGAGCGGGCCGTGGAAATGCCGTCGAGCGGCTGATCGGACGGCACGCCGCGCAGCGACCATCCGACGATGCCCGTGCCGCGCTCGCGTCCGGCCAGTCGGATGCGGACGCCGCCGATCCGGCACACGCCATCGGGGTCGACGGTGAAGCCGGCGGCGGTCCACGAATCGGCGGTGTCCGCGACCTGGAACTCGTCGACGCTGACGCTCATTGCCCGGCCTCGTCGACCGTCACTCGCAGCCGTGGCGGTTTCGTATCCGGCGCCACCCGGGCCCACACCGCATCGACCATGGGTGCCAACAGTAGTTCGCCCATTTGGCGCGCCAACACGGCGACGACCTGGGTGTTCTCGCGGCGGGCGGTAGATGCGCGACCTGTCGTGCGGGCTGCCCGCACTTCGCGCTGGGTCAGGTCGACGAGCACGTCGACCAGATGGCTTGTCGAGGCGGCGGGGTCCAGCAACGCCCGGCGGACATACGCGACGACGGCGGGGTTGGCCCGCAGCATGGCGCGGACGGCGTCGTCGCGCACGGCGGTGGAGGCGTCCTCGGGCACCTCGGCCAAGGCGCCCGCGAAGTAGTCGACCACCAACTGGTCGACGGCGTTGCGCAGGCCGGCCTTGGTCTTGAAGTGATGCTGCACCAGGCCGACCGCGACGCCCGCCTCGGCGGCGATGGCGCGCAACGAGATTCGGTCTTCGCCGTGGGTGGCGTACAGGTCCAGCGCGGTGTTGCGAATGCGCGCCTTGGCTGTCAGGTCGTCGACAGTTGCCCTCGGATCAACCATCAGACCTCCCGTCGGCAACCAGATCAATGTACTGTACACATGAACAGGGGCCTATACAGTTGTATAGCGCGCGGAAAACTAGCGAGGTGGACCAATGTCAGAGCTCTTCCCGAAGTACCGGGCCAGCTGGGAGACCGATCAGCACCGCGAGCTGCGGCAGCACGCGGCGGCGTTCCTGGCCAAGGAGGCCACGCCCAACCAGGAGCGGTGGGCGAAGAATCACCAGGTCGACCGCGAGTTCTGGAACAAACTCGGCGACGCCGGCCTGCTCGGCCTGGACCTGCCCGAGGAGTACGGCGGCGCCGGCGGCGACTTCGGGTTCTCGGCCGTGGTGGCCGAAGAGTTTGCGCTGGCGCATGATTCGGCCTCGGGCTGGTCGGTGCACTCGCCGATCGTGGCGCACTACATCGACACCTACGGCAACGCCGAGCAGAAGGCCCGCTGGATGCCGAAGATCATCAGCGGTGAGACGGTGCTGGCCATCGCGATGACCGAGCCCGGGACCGGTTCCGACCTGCAGGCCGTCCGTACCACCGCTATTCGCGACGGCGACCACTACGTCATCAACGGCTCAAAGACCTTCATCTCCAACGGATCTCTGTGCGACATGGTGGTGATCGTCGCCAAGACCGATCCCACGCAGGGTGCGGCCGGGGTGTCGCTGATCGTCGCCGAGGTCAACGACCTGCCGGGCTTCGAGCGCGGCCGGGTGCTGGAGAAGGTCGGTCAGCATGGCCAGGACACCCGCGAGCTGTTCTTCACCGACATGCGGGTTCCCGTCGCCAACCTGCTCGGTGAGCAGGAGGGGCTGGGCTTCTACCAACTGATGTCGCAGCTGGCCCGCGAGCGGCTCGTCATCGGATCGATCTGCGCCGGCATGGCCGAGGCTGCGGTGCTGGAGGCCATCAAGTACACCAAGCAGCGCGAGGCGTTCGGTAAGCCGCTGATCAACTTCCAGCACAACCGATTCCAGCTCGCCGAGCTCAAGGCCGAGGTGCTGTCCATCAAGACCACGGTGGACTACTGCGTGCAGGCGCTGATCGACGGCGACAACGATCCCGCGATCGCCTCCATGGGCAAGCTCATCGCCGCCGACCGGGCCGTGGCCGTCGTCGACCGCTGTGTGCAGTTCTTCGGCGGATACGGCTACATGATGGAGTACCCCATCGGACGGGCCTACGCCGCGGCACGTGTCAACAAGATCTATGGCGGCACAAGCGAAATCATGAAGGAGATCATCAGCCGCACGCTGTGATCCCGTTCCGCGAGCGGGTGGTACCACCCGCTCGCGAAAGGGGCCGTTCGATGGCATTCTGGGGCCATGAGCTCAGGCGATTACACCGACGAGGATGACGATCAGCTGACGCAGGAGGACATGCTGATCGACCGCGGCGTCGACGACCTGCTGGACGAGGGCTACGTGCCGCCGGACAAGTGGCGCGAGCCCCGGGATGACGAGACTCTCGATGAACTGCTCGCCGAGGAAGAGCCGGACCCGGCCATGCAACTGGACCAGGTGGACGATCCCGACGAGCAGTGGGGAGAGGACGAGGTCGGCGACCGGCGGTCCGGTCGGCTCGTGGCCGGCGAGCAGGACGGTGAGCTGCTCGCGGGGGACGTCGGCATCGACGGGAGCGCGGCCTCCGCTGAAGAGGCCGCGGTCCACATCGTCGACGAGTAGCGAAGTGTGACTAGACCTTCGCGATGACGTTCTCGGCGAACATCTCCAGGTGCTTGATCTTCTCGTCGAGCGGCTGGGTGTCCTCGCCCATGATGTAGGGCACGCGGAAGCCGACGATGACGTCGGTGACGCCCTTGTCCTCGAGACGCTTCACGCCGTCGACGGTGAAGCCGTCGATCGAGATGACGTGAATCTGGAACTCGTCACACAGCCCGATGCGCTCCTCGGATTCCCGGTACTGCGCGAGCTTCTTGAGCAGCGGGTCGAGATCGGCCGGGTCGCCGCCGCCGTGCATCCAGCCGTCGTTGCGGGCGGCCCGCTTGAGCGCGGCGTCGGCGTGGCCACCGACCAGGATCGGCACCGGCTTGGTCGGCGCGGGCGTCATCTTGGTCTTGGGGATGTCGTAGAACTCGCCGTGGTACTCGAAGTAGTCGCCCGACGTCAGACCGCGGATGACGTCGATGCACTCGTCCATACGCTTGCCGCGGCGGGCGAACGGCACGCCCATGACTTCGTAGTCCTCCGGCCACGGGCTGGTGCCGACACCCAGGCCCAGGCGGTTGTCGAACAGTGCGGCCAGCGACCCGGCCTGCTTGGCGACCAGGGCCGGCGGCCGGATGGGCAGCTTCAGCACGAAGATGTTGAAGTGCAGCTTGGTCGTGACGGCCGACAGGGCGCCGATCAGCGAGAACGACTCGATGAACGACTTGCCGTCGAGGAATTCGCGGCTGCCGTCGGCGGTGTACGGGTAGGACGAGTCGGACTCGAAGGGGTACGCGATGCTGTCCGGAATGGTCATCGCGTGGTAGCCGGCGTCGTCAGCCGCCTTGGCCAGCGGGATGTAGTACTTCGGATCGGTCATCGCTTCGGCGTAGGTGAACCTCATGAACCGATGCTAGAACGTGTTCTAGTTTTGCGGAATGGGTACCGCCCATTCAGTGGTTGTCAGGTGAGCGGGAACGGCGGCAAGCCGGCGCCACAGATCGCGTAGCCGCCCTGCTGGCTGCGCTCGGTGACGCGCGCCGTCGCGGTGCGTTCGCCGACCGCCACGGTGACGGCCGTGCGCGGCAACTCGTCGAGCGTCTCGAAAACCGTTCCGCGCCAGTGGTACTGGCCGTCGATCGGATCCAGGTGCCCGGCCAGCCGGACCCGCACCTCGCGGCCGTCGATGGTGGCGGGCCCGTCGTACAGGTCCTCGGGTTCGGCAATCTCGGCCCGCGTCGCCGGCGCAATCTTGCCGCCGGGCAGGAAACCGCTGCGCCGCCACAACCGTCGCGCGATGGGGCCCAGGAGTCCGACTTCCTCCAGGAACGAGGCCAGTGGGGCGAAGCCCGCGATCTGCGTCTCGATCCGGTGTGGCGAGGTCCGCGCCATCCGGCGCGCGGCTCGGGCGTCCAATCCGACGCGGCGGTACTGCACCTTGTTGGTGAACAGGAACCGGAAGAACAGGCCGCCGACCCCGTTGAGGTTGCCGATCCAGAAGCGCTTCGGCCACGACATCTCCGGCGCGCGCTTACGCAGCCCGTCGCGGGCGAACTGGATGTGCCGGGCCTCTTCGGTGACGTGAATTCGCATGAGCCGCTGCACCATTGGCTGCAACTCCGGATCGTCCATCATCTGCCGCTGCAGCGAATCGAAGATCTCCTCGCCGATCAGTGCCGCCACCCACAGCACCGAGCCCTGGAAGGCGAACGGCAGCATGTTGATGATCGTGCGCTGGTACCACTTGGGCCGCACCGGGTCGGCGCCCACCTTCTCGATGGCCTTGCCGAACATCACCATGTGGCGGGTCTCGTCGCCGAGTTCGGTCAGCTCGTAGTGGGTGGCGCTCGCTGTCGGGTCCTGATGCATCGCCTTGCGCAGCAGGGCCTGGTTGAGGATGTTCTCGAACCAGATGCCGGCCGACAGGGTGTTCACCAGTTCTTGGCGGGACAGCTCGATCTGCTCGGCCCGGCTCATCGCTTCCAAGATCGGGGTGCCGTACAGCGAGACGACCTTCGGTGGCAGGAAGTACTTGTCCGGGTCGATCGGCGCGTCCCAGTCGATGTCGACAATCGGCGCGTAAGACTTACGTACAGAGCCCTTGAGCAGGCGCTCGGCGAATTCCTCGCGAGTCGTCTGGCCCTTGACCGAAGCTGTCATCGTTGACATCCCTTCGAAAGTGTCCGTAATCCGAAGCTACGTCCGATACCAGAGGTAGTCAATACCTGCGGTACTGGATAAATGTGCGGCTGCCGCGGGCGGCTAGCCTTCGCGGATGCGCACCATCCACGTCATCGGTATCGGCGCCGGCGACCCGGACTACGTCACCGCCCAGGCCGTCACGGCGCTCAACGACACTCAGGTGTTCTTCGCCATGGATAAGGGCGATACCAAGGATGACCTCGTCGCGCTGCGCCGCCTGATCTGTGAGCGGTTCATCGAGAAGCCCGGCTACCGGTTCGTGGCGCTGCCGGATCCCAAGCGGGCCAAAGACCGTGAGTACCACGAGGCCGTGGCCGAATGGCATGCCGCGCGGGCCCGGCTGTGGGCCGACGCCATCGAGACCGAACTCGGTCCAGACGGTGTCGGCGCGTTCTTGGCGTGGGGCGACCCGTCGCTCTACGACAGCACCCTGCGCATCCTGGACCGCGTCGCCGAACACGTCGAGTTCGAGTTCGACGTCATTCCCGGCATCACCGCCATCCAGGCACTCACCGCCCGACATCGCATCCCGCTCAACGATATTGGCGAACCGGTGCTGATCACCACCGGCCGTCAGCTGCGGGAGCACGGGCTGACTGGGGCCGCTGTGGTGATGCTCGACGGTGAATGCTCTTTTCTGGAATGCCCGCCGCAGACCCGGATTTGGTGGGGCGCCTACCTCGGGACACCGGACGAGATACTCATCGCCGGCACCGTCGGCGCGGTCGGGGAACAGATCGCCCGGGAGCGGGCCGAGGCCCGGATGCGGCACGGCTGGATCATGGACATCTATCTGCTGCGGGCAGAATCGACATCATGAAATCGTTGCTGCTGCGGGCCGCGGTGACCGGCCTCGCGTTGTGGGTGGTCACGCGCATGGTGTCGGGCATCTACTTCGTCTTCCCGGTGGGCGCTTCGCAACTCGAGCGCGTCGGCATCATTCTGGTCGTGGCGTTCGTCTTCGGGTTGGTCAACGCCATCATCAAGCCGATCGTGCAGTTGTTCGCGATTCCGCTGTACATCCTCACCCTCGGCCTGATCCACGTCGTCATCAACGCCTGGATGCTGTGGATCACGTCGTGGATCACCGAGAACACCACACACTGGGGCCTGGGCATCGACCAGTTCTGGTTCACCGCGATCTGGGCGGCGATTCTGCTGTCGATCGTCGGCTGGGCACTGGGTCTGGTGCAGCGCGCCATCGAGAAGTAGGGATTTGTGCACTTTTTTTCGCGGCAAGCGCGGATTTTCGTGCACAAATCCCTAGTGTCCTGCGCCGGGAATTCGTTGAAGATATGAACCGAGTCGTTCGAAGATCTCGTCGGCGGTCTTCGTCCAGTTGAACGGGCGGGGGTTGTCGTTCCAGTCTGCGATCCACTCGCGAATGTCCTTCTCGAGGGCCTGAATTGAGCGGTGAACGCCGCGGCGCAGTTTCTGGTCGGTGAGTAACCCGAACCACCGCTCGACCTGGTTGAGCCACGACGAGTAGGTCGGGGTGAAGTGCATGTGGAATCGGGGATGGGCGGCAAGCCATTTGGTTACTGTCGGCGATTTGTGCGTCGAGTAGTTGTCGCAGATCAGATGGACGTCCAGGTCAGCGGGCACGGTGTTGTCCAACTTGGTCAAGAACTTCTTGAACTCGATCGCGCGGTGCCGGCGGTGAATCGAGCCGTAGACCTCGCCGGTGGCCACATCCAGGGCGGCGAACAAGGTGGTGATTCCGTGCCGCACGTAGTCATGGGTGCGGCGCTCGGGCATGCCGGGCATCATCGGCAGCACCGGCGCGCTGCGATCCAAGGCCTGGATCTGCGATTTTTCATCGACGCAGAGCACCAGTGCCTTCTCCGGCGGGTCCAGATACAACCCCACGACGTCACGGACCTTGTCGACGAACTGCGGGTCGTTGCTGATCTTGAAGGTGTCCACCTGATGCGGCTTGAGGCCGAACGACTTCCAGATCCGTCCGACCGTTGACTTCGACAACCCGGTCTCAGCCGCCATCGAAGACCGCGACCAGTGCGTGGCGCCTTTGGGTTGACGCTCCAACGTGGCCACGATCAGCTGCTCGACCGCCTCGTCGGTGATCTTGCGCGGCGCACCAGGACGCGGCTCATCGGCCAGACCCTCCAGTCGCGCCTCCAGGAACCGTCCACGCCATTTGCCGACCGTTTGCGGCCACACACCTTCATCAGCGGCGACTTCCTTGTTGGATTTCCCTGCCGCGCAACCCAACACGATCCGACAACGTTGGGCCAACGCCTGCGAGGACTTCGATCGACGGGCCCACCGCTGCAACGTCTCACGTTCGTCGTCGGTCAACACCAACTCGACTACCGGCCTACCCCTGGTTCCCACCCGCCAATTCTACAATTAATCAACTAATTTACGGCGCAGGACACTAGGCCAGCGACGCCCAGATCGCGCGTAATTCGTTGGCGCCGAAGGCTGGTAGCTCGGCGATGTCCGCAGCTGGGCGACCGGTGCGGACCGCGTCGGCCAGGTCGCCGATGGTCGCGGTCAACCGCTCGGCGTCGTCGGGGGTGAACGGCGCCTCGGCATGCTCAGTGGCCCATGCCGCGGCGAGCGTCCGGTAGGTGAGTTGCTCGGTCGCGACGATGGTCGGCCAAAGTCGTTCTGCCGCAACCCGGCTCCGGGTCGAGCCGCCGATGGCGGTGTCGTACACCGGAAGCATGGCCATTGCACGTAGTTGTAGGTCGCGACGGTCGTTGCGGGCCTGGTCAGTGGTGACGGCGCCCGCGGCCAGATGGCCGACGACGATGGCGACGGCGTCCAGCGTCGTCGCGATCGACTCGGCGGGGCGCGCCGCGGGGTGGCCGCGCCTGGTCAGCCGCAACACGAGAAGTGCCACCGCACAACCGATCACGGTGTCGACGCCCCGAGCGAGCAGCATGGCGGGCACGTCGGTGATGTGGTGTCCGCCCGACGCGATGGTCAATGCCGCGGGCGTGATGAAGATGACCGCGACGGTGTAGTTGCGCACCACGAACATCTCGATGAGGAACTGCAGCGTGCCGACGATGACGGCGAGCCACGGTCCACCCGGCGCGGCGAGCAGGACGCCGCCCGCCAGCAGCAGGCCGAGCCACGTGCCCAGAGTGCGTTCGATGCCGCGTTGTACGGTGCGCCGCCAATCGAAACCCTGATGCAGCATCAGGACCGCTGCCGCCATGGCCCAGTACGCGTGGTCCATGTTCAGGCCGACGGTGACGGTGCCCGCGATCGCAACGGCGACCGCGGTGCGCAGTGCCGCGGTCAGTGCGGGAGACCCCGGCGTCACCGCCCGGCGCAGCAGCGTCGCGACGGACGGCCGTCCCAGCGGGATCAGGCCCTCGAAACTGCCGCCGATGTCGTCGGGCACCGTACCCAGATTCCGGGCCAGCGCGGCGCCGTCGACGGACATCGGTTGGCCGCGGTCGGCGGCGGCCATGGCTTCGGCGAACAACACGTGCAGCCGGCGGTTCGTCATCCGCAGCCGGTAGAGGGTGTCGTCGGGCTTGGGTCGCACGGGCTGGAACGTGACGAGAGTGATCCACGCTTCGTGCAGAAGTTGGGCGGCGCGGTGCCGGGCGTCGGGCGACGAGGTTTCGATATAGGTGGCCACGGCTTCGGCGGCGCCGGCGACCGCGGCCCGTTCCGGCGCGCGCGGGCGGACCAGTACTCCGGCCATGTGCACCACCCAGGAGAACGCGCCGCCGGCCAGCACCAGCGCACCCAGTCGCCACGGGCTCAAGTGCTGGGTGGCGATCCCGACCGCCGCCGCGCACGCCAGCACGGGCATGTAGGCGCCGGGCGGTCCGACCGACAGCGCCTGGCAGATCAGGACCGCGATCATCGCGATGACGGTCACCACGAGCACCGCGGACCACGGGGTTGCGGCCGCCCAATCGCCGAGCGCCACGACCACCGCGAACGACACGGCGATGGCGCCGAGATACATGGCGCGGTTGAGATACGGCCGTCCGCTGCCGTAAAGCGAGGTGAAGCCACCGATGGTGGCGACGAGCCCGGCCGACACGTCACCGGCCGCCCACCCGACGAGAATCGGCACCATCATGCAGAACGAGGCCCGTAGCGCGAACGGCCAGCGGCGCGGTACGGCATTCATGACCAGCATGCGTCGCAACGGATTGGTGGCCGGGGCGGGTGCCGAGCGGTCTGCCATGTGTACAGCATGCGGTACATCCAGTCGCTAGCCTGAACCCATGCCGGAACTTCCCGAGGTCGAGGCGCTCGCCGATCACCTGCGTCGTCATGCGGTCGGACTGCCGGTGGGCCGTGTCGACGTCTCCGCTCTGTCCGTGCTCAAGACCTTCGACCCGCCGCCCACGGCGTTGTACGACAAGGAAGTGACGGGCGCCAACCGCTGGGGCAAGTACCTCGGACTGCAGGTGGGCGATCTGCACCTGATCACCCACCTGTCCCGGGCGGGGTGGCTGCGCTGGTCGGAGAAGCTGGCGGCCGCACCGCTGAAGCCGGGTAAGGGGCCGATCGCGCTGCGGGTGCATCTCGGAAAGCCAGGTGAGGCACCGGGTTTCGACCTCACCGAAGCGGGAACGCAGAAGCGGCTGGCGGTCTGGCTGGTGAACGATCCGCTGGCCGTGCCGCAGATCGCCACGTTGGGACCCGACGCGCTGTCGCTCGGCCCGGCGGAACTCGGCGCGGTGCTGGCCGGGAACACCGGGCGGATCAAGAACGTCATCACCGACCAACGGACCATCGCCGGAATCGGCAACGCCTACAGCGACGAGATCCTGCATGTGGCCAAGCTGTCGCCGTTCGCGACCGCGGGCAAGCTGACCGCGGAACAGTTGGCGACCTTGCATGACGCGATGATCTCGGTGCTCACCGATGCCGTGACCCGAAGTGTCGGACAAGGAGCGGCAACCCTCAAGGGGGAGAAGCGCTCTGGGCTCCGGGTCCATGCCCGCACCGGATTACCGTGCCCGGTCTGCGGCGACACCGTCCGTGAGGTGTCCTTCGCGGACAAGTCTTTTCAGTACTGCGCGACGTGCCAGACCGGTGGCAAGGTGCTGGCCGACCGGCGCATGTCGAAGCTGCTCAAGTGATTCAGTTGCAGTAATTCCTGGTCGCCGCTGTGAGCGCCTGCTGGTACAGCGCGTCGAGGTGCTGGTTCGTCACTACCTGTGCTCGGGCGGCATCGACCGCGGCCGCGCACCCCGGGCCGTGCAGGAGGCCCTGTTGTGCCGCCAGCTCGGCGACCATGGTGCGATTGAAACCGTCTATCGCCGTGCGTGATTCGGACAGGTCAGGCGCCGTCGTGGGAGCCGTCGCCGGATCGAACTTCCACTGGCTGAACCGCAGGTACTCGATGCCCTCGGTGGCGTGAATCTGGTCGGTGAACACCTTCTGCACGAACGCTGGGTCGGCGCCTGACGCTGTGGCCTGGGCGCCGACCGCTGTCAGCACCTGATCGACCCGCGCCGGATCCTCGATCGAGCCGCCCTTGAGCCACTTGACCGCGGCCACCGGATCGGCGGTCTGCAGCCGTTGGGCCGCGGTGTCGACCAAGCGGAGCAGCGGATCGTCGTCGGCGTGTGCGAGAGGCGCTGACGTCAGGCCCACGACGGCGATCAACAGGGCGGCGAGCTTCATACCTCGATCTTGCACCCGCGGCCTTTCTTGACACGTGTCGAGTTGGTTACGCTGCAGTGCATGACTCGGCAGAAAATTCTCATCACCGGCGCGAGCTCGGGCCTGGGCGCCGGTATGGCCCGGCAGTTCGCCGCCAAGGGCCGCGACCTGGCCCTGTGTGCCCGCCGGCTGGACAACCTCGAACAACTCAAGGCCGAGTTGACGGCGCAGTACCCCGGGGTGAACGTGGCCATCGCCGCGCTCGACGTCAACGACCACGACCAGGTGCCCAAGGTCTTCGATGAGCTGTCCGACGCGCTCGGCGGTATCGACTGCGTCATCGTCAACGCCGGCATCGGCAAGGGCTACCCGCTCGGTGGCGGCAAATTGTGGGCCAACAAGGCGACCATCGAGACGAATCTCGTTGCGGCGCTGGTACAGATCGAGACGGCGCTGGAGATGTTCAAGGCTGCGGGCCGGGGCCACCTGGTCCTGGTGTCGTCGGTGCTCGGCAACGTCGGCGTGCCCGGGCACAAGGCGGCCTACGCCGCGAGCAAGGCCGGCGTCACGTCGCTGGGTGAGTCGCTGCGTGCCGAATACCCGTCCGGTCCGATCAAGGTCACCGTTCTGGAGCCCGGCTACATCGAGTCCGAGATGACCGCCAAATCCAACTCCACCATGCTCATGGTCGACAACGAGACCGGTGTGAAGGCCATGGTCGACGCCATCGAGAAGGAGAAGGGTCGCGCCGTCGTCCCCGGCTGGCCGTGGTGGCCCTTGGTCGAGGTGATGAAGTTGATGCCGCCGCGCTTCACCAAGTACTTCGCGTAGGGACTTGTGCACGATTTTCCGCGCCGGCCGCGGAAAATCGTGCACAAATCCCTCAGGAAACGCGGCCGCGCTCCGCTCGGTAGCGACGCACGAGGGCGTCGGTCGAGCTGTCGGACTGCGGGGCCGGCGCGGCCTCGGACGTGATGACCGGCAGCAGGGCCTTGGCCTGGGTCTTGCCCAGTTCGACGCCCCACTGATCGAACGAGTCGATGCCCCAGATGACGCCCTCGGTGAAGACCTGGTGCTCGTACAGGGCGATCAGCTGGCCAACCACCGACGGCGTCAGCTTGGTCGCCAAAATCGAAGTGGTGGGCCGGTTTCCGGGCATCACCTTGTGCGGGACGACGTCAGCCGGGGTGCCCTCGGCGGCAATCTCGTCTGCGGTCTTGCCGAAGGCGAGCACCTGCGTCTGGGCGAAGAAGTTGCTCATCAGCAGGTCGTGCATGCTGCCGGTGCCGTCGGCGGTGGGCAGGTCGTCGGTCGGCTCGCTGAAACCGATGAAGTCGGCCGGCACCAGCCGCGTGCCCTGGTGCAGCAGCTGGTAGAAGGCGTGCTGGCCGTTGGTGCCCGGTTCGCCCCAGAAGATCTCGCCGGTGTCGGTGCTCACCGGGGTGCCGTCGGCACGCACCGACTTGCCGTTGGACTCCATGGTCAGCTGCTGCAGGTAGGCGGCGAAGCGGGCCATGTCGTTGGAGTAGGGGAGCACCGCACGTGCTTGTGCGCCAAAGAAATCCGAGTACCAGAGGCCGATGAGGCCAAGCAGCGCCGGCGCATTCGCCTCCAGCGGTGCGGTGCGGAAGTGCTCATCGACCAGGTGGAAGCCGGCCAGGAACTCGCCGAACCGCTCCTTGCCGATCACGGCCATCACGGAGAGCCCGATGGCGCTGTCCACCGAGTAGCGGCCGCCGACCCAGTCCCAGAAACCGAACATGTTCGCGGTGTCAATGCCGAACTCGGACACCAGCTTTGCGTTGGTCGACACCGCGACGAAGTGCTTGGCGACAGCGTCATCACCGAGTGCGGCGACGAGCCAGCGGCGGGCGGCGGTGGCGTTCGTCAGCGTCTCCAACGTCGAGAACGTCTTGGAGGCGACGATGAAAAGCGTTGTGGCAGGGTCGAGTCCGTCGAGCTTGGCCACCAGGTCGGCCGGATCGACGTTCGATACGAACCGGGCCGAGATACCGGCATCGGCGTAGTGGCGCAGGGCCTGATCGACCATCACCGGCCCCAGGTCGGAACCGCCGATACCGATGTTGACGACGGTCGTGATGCGCTTGCCGGTCGCCCCGGTCCACTCGCCGCTGCGCAGCCGATCGGTGAAGGTGCCCATCTCGTCGAGCACCGAGTGCACGTCGGCGACGACGTCCTGGCCGTCGACCACCAACGACGCCCCGCGGGGCAGCCGCAGCGCGGTGTGCAGCACCGCGCGGTCCTCGGAGGTGTTGATGTGCTCGCCGGCGAACATCGCGTCGCGCCGCTGCTCTAGCCCGGCCGCCCGGGCCAGATCGAGCAGCAGCGCAAGGGTTTCCCTGGTCACCCGGTGCTTGCTGTAGTCGATGTACAGGTCGCCGACGGTCAGCGTCAGCTCGCGGCCGCGGTCCGGGTCGTCGGCAAACAGCTCGCGCAGCGTGGTCGCCTCGACCGCGGCGTGGTGCGCGGTGAGCGCCTCCCAGGCTGAGGTGGTCGAGATGTCGGCAGCGGGAGAGTGATCAGCCATGCCCCAAACCCTAGTGTGACGTAGGAAACGCCGCCGTACATGATGGGTGTATGGACATCGCCGCGCTGTTGTCGTCTGTCCCAACTGGCCTCTGGATCGGCGGTGAGGAGCGCGCCGGTCAATCCACATTCGAAGTGCTCAACCCGGCCACCGAGGGCGTCATCGCCCACGTCGCCGACGCCACCCCGCAGGACGGCATCGCCGCACTCGACGCCGCGGCGGCCGTCGAAAAGGAATGGGCGGCAACCCCCGCGCGTGAGCGCGGCGAGATCCTGCGATCGGTGTTCGAGACCATCACCGCCCGCGCCGAGGACGTGGCCACGTTGATGACGCTCGAGATGGGCAAGGTGCTGGCCGAGAGTCGGGGCGAAGTGAAATACGGCGCCGAGTTCTTCCGCTGGTTCGCCGAAGAGGCCGTCCGCATCGGCGGCCGCTACACCCCGAGCCCGGCCGGTACCGGGCGCATCGTCGTCACCAAGTCGCCCGTCGGCCCGTGCTACGCGGTGACACCGTGGAACTTCCCGCTGGCCATGGGGACCCGCAAGATCGGCCCGGCCCTGGCCGCCGGCTGCACCATGCTGGTCAAGCCCGCTGCCGAAACCCCGCTGACCATGTTGCTGCTCGCCAAGCTGATGGCCGACGCCGGCCTGCCCAAGGGCGTGCTGTCCGTGCTGCCGACCACCAGCCCGGGCGAACTGACCGCCGCCCTGCTGAACGACGGTCGGCTGCGGAAGCTGACCTTCACCGGGTCGACGGGCGTCGGCCGGGCGCTGGTGCAGCAGGGCGGGGAGAAGCTGCTGCGCATGTCGATGGAGCTCGGTGGCAACGCACCGTTCGTGGTGTTCGACGACGCCGACATCGACGCCGCGGTCGACGGCGCGATCCTGGCCAAGATGCGCAACGGCGGCGAGGCCTGCACCGCGGCCAACCGCTTCCACGTCGCCAACTCGGTCCGCGAGGTGTTCACCACCAAGCTGGTGCAGCGGATGAGCGAGTTCACGCTCGGCAACGGGCTCGACGAGAACGCGACGCTGGGCCCGCTGATCAACGCCAAACAGGTCGGCACCGTGACCGAACTGGTGTCCGACGCGGTGTCGCGCGGCGCGACCGTGGCCGTCGGCGGCACCGCACCGGGCGGCCCGGGCTACTTCTATCCCGCGACGGTCCTGGCGGATGTGCCTGCCGATGCCCGCATCCTCAAGGAAGAGGTGTTCGGGCCCGTCGCTCCGGTGACGGGTTTCGATACCGAGGACGAGGCGATCGCGGCCGCCAACCACACCGAGTACGGCCTGGCGGCGTACATCTACACGCAGTCGCTGGATCGGGCACTGCGGGTGTCCGAGGCGCTGGAGTCGGGCATGGTCGGCGTGAACCGGGGCGTCATCTCGGACCCGGCGGCGCCGTTCGGCGGGGTGAAGTCGTCAGGCTTCGGCCGCGAAGGCGGCACCGAAGGCATCGAGGAGTACCTCGACACCAAGTACATCGCCCTGACCTCCTGACGCCCTCACTCCCCGACCGTGTAGCCGCCCCTCCCGCGAGCGGCCGCGTTTGTACGCGACACACCGTGGTTGCGTGTGCAAATGGGGCCGCTCACCGGCCGCGAGGGGTCCCAAGCCACACGCTCAAGGCGGCGTGTTGCTGTACAAACACGGGCGCTCGCGGGTGGCGGGAAGTACCCCAGGCTCTGGCTCGCGGGAGGTAGCGCGGGTGTCGCTCAGTGGCCGAGGCGGCCGCGGCCCAGGCGCAGCAGCAGCATCGCGAGGTCTTTGCCCTCGGGGCCCAGCTCGCTGTAGCGCTCGATGACCTTCATCTCGCGGCTGTGCACCAGCCGGGTGCCGCCGGAGGCCATCCGGGCCTTGCCGATCATCTTGGAGACCTCGGTCCGACGGGCGACGGCCGCCAGGATGGTGGCGTCGAGCTCGTCGATCTCCAGGCGGAGCTCGTCGATGTTGGGGAGTTCAGTTTCGGTCGACATGGTTTCCTCGCTGTTGGTGGATTCTGGTGTCATCCGAATTCAGGCCTCACACAACAAACGAGCCCCGGATCCGGATGCGGACCACGGGGCTGAAGGGAAGCAGCTAAACCCCGGGTACCGGCGTCCGGTACCCGTAGAAAAATCGCTGCTGCGCATTGAGCACGTTCTGAGTGTGCCATCCCGGCCGGTGCCAGCGCAAAGAGGTGACAGAAGCGGCCGGGCAAATGCGTGGGTTGTCGCACCCCGGCGGTAAGTTTGAACTGATATGACGAGCACAGCCCCCGACATCGATCAGCTTCTCGAAGGCCTCAACCCGCAGCAGCGTGCAGCTGTGCTGCACGAAGGTTCGCCGCTGCTGATCGTGGCCGGCGCGGGCTCGGGCAAGACCGCGGTCCTGACCCGGCGCATCGCCTACCTGCTGGCCAACCGCGACGTCGGCGTCGGTCAGATCCTGGCCATCACGTTCACCAACAAGGCCGCCGCCGAGATGCGTGAGCGCGTCGTCCAGCTGATCGGTCCGCGGGCCAAGTCCATGTGGGTGTCGACGTTCCACTCAACCTGCGTCCGCATCCTGCGCAACCAGGCCTCGCTGCTGCCCGGACTGAACTCCAACTTCTCGATCTACGACGCCGACGACTCGCGCCGGCTGCTGATGATGGTCGGCAAGGATCTCAACCTCGACGTCAAGCGGTACTCGCCGCGCATGCTGGCGACCGCGATCTCGAACCTGAAGAACGAACTGATCGATCCGCTGCAGGCGGCCTCGGAGGCGTCCGAGGCCGACGAGGACCTGCCGAAGATCGTCGCCGAGGTGTACGGCGAATACCAGCGCCGGCTGCGGGCCGCGAACGCCATGGACTTCGACGACCTGATCGGCGAGACCGTCGCTGTGCTGCAAGGCTTTCCGCAGATCGCGCAGTACTACCGGCGGCGCTTCCGGCACATCCTGGTCGACGAGTACCAGGACACCAACCACGCTCAGTACGTCCTGGTGCGCGAACTCGTCGGACACCACGCGCCCGAAGGCGCCGACGACGTCCCACCCGCCGAGCTGTGCGTCGTCGGTGACGCCGACCAGTCCATCTACGCGTTCCGCGGCGCGACCATCCGCAACATCGAGGATTTCGAGCGCGACTTCCCGAATGCGAAAACCATTCTGCTGGAACAGAATTATCGTTCGACGCAGAACATCCTGTCGGCCGCCAACGGCGTCATCAGCCGCAACGCCGGGCGCCGCGACAAGAAGCTGTGGACCGACGCGGGCGAGGGTGAGCTGATCGTCGGCTACGTCGCCGACAACGAGCACGACGAGGCGCGGTTCATCGCCGAGGAGATCGACACGCTGACCACCAAGGGCAGCGGGATCGACACGAAATTCAGTTACGGCGACGTCGCGGTGTTCTACCGCACCAACAACTCGTCACGGTCGGTGGAAGACATCTTCATCCGGGCCGGTATCCCGTACAAAGTTGTTGGGGGCATGCGCTTCTACGAGCGCAAGGAGATTCGCGACATCGTCGCGTACCTGCGGGTGCTGGACAACCCGGGCGACGCGGTAAGCCTGCGGCGCATTCTCAACACCCCCCGCCGGGGTATCGGCGACCGCGCTGAAGCATGCGTCGCCGTATACGCCGAGAACACCGGCGCCAGCTTCAGTGACGCGTTGCAGGCCGCAGCCGAGGGGCGGGTGCCGATGCTGAACTCCCGCTCGGAGAAGGCGATCGCCAGCTTCGTCGAGCTCATGGACAGCCTGCGCGGCGGGCTCGACGGTGAATTGGGCGACCTGGTCGAGACGGTGCTGGACCGCACCGGCTACCGCCGCGAGCTGGAAGCGTCCAGTGACCCGCAGGACCAGGCGCGGTTGGACAACCTGAACGAATTGGTCAGCGTCGCACACGAATTCAGCACCGACCTGGCCAACGCGCAGGCGTTGCAGGAAGAGGAACTGGATGAGGACGTGCCCGACACCGGGGCGCTGGCCGCGTTCCTGGAGCGGGTCTCGCTGGTCGCCGACGCCGACGAAATCCCCGAAGACGGCGACGGCGTCGTCACCATGATGACGCTGCACACCGCCAAGGGTCTCGAATTCCCCGTGGTGTTCGTGACCGGCTGGGAGGACGGCATGTTTCCGCACATGCGCGCGCTCGGCGATCCCACCGAACTGTCCGAGGAACGCCGGCTGGCGTACGTCGGCATCACCCGGGCCCGGCAGCGGCTGTACCTGAGCCGCGCCAAGGTGCGGTCGTCGTGGGGGCAGCCCATGCTCAACCCGGAATCGCGTTTCCTGCAGGAGATTCCGCAAGAGCTGATCGACTGGCGCCGGGTCGAGCCGCCACCGTCGTTGTCGGCGCCCAGCCGCTACGGATCCGGCGGATCGGGTGGTGGCCTCGGTGGTGGACGGCCGTCGCCCATGCGGCCGGCGCCGAACCGCAACAAGCCACTGGTGGTGCTCTCGCCGGGTGACCGCGTCACGCACGACAAGTACGGGCTGGGGCGCGTCGAGGAGGTCAGCGGCGTCGGTGAATCGGCCATGTCGCTCATCGACTTCGGCAGCTCCGGCCGGGTCAAGCTGATGCACAACCACGCGCCGGTGCAGAAGCTCTAGCGTCGCCGAGAGCCTAAAGGGCTCACGCGATCGCGCTGATTTTTAACCGGATTCGCCTGTGCGCGTCAGGTTTTGGTGCACCAACGCCCGGTGACGGGAAGCATCGCGAGCACCATGCTCGCGATGGGCAGCATCGGGATGCCGTAGACGATCTGCGGCAGTTTTGCCCCCGCGACGAACAAACTGGCGAAGATCACCAAGGTCACCAGGGCGCCGACCACCACCAGCATCCGTCCGGTCCGGTGGCGTAGCAGCACCGCGATCTGGCCGCCGATGGTGGCGCCGCAGCCGACCGCGGCGAGGAAGCCGATGGCGACGCAGAACAGCGGATCGGTGCGCCACCACCCGGAGATCAGTGAAGTGGCGATGACGGCGGTGGCCCAGCCACTCAAGATGCAGGCCGTGGCGGTGGCGCAGGCGGCGAACGGCCCGGGCGGCGGCTTCGGCTTGGGCGCACTCGGCGCCGCGACGTTGGCGGTCCCCGGCGCTTCGGGTTCGACCAGCCCGGACAGGATCAGGCCGGTGGAGGAGGGTTCGATGAAGCTGGTCTGCGGAGCGTCGGTATCGGGATTGGCGACGGGGATGGCGCCGGTGGGCGTGCGTCGGATGATGCTGGTCGCCGGTGCGCTGTCGTCGGCGGGGTGCACGATCGGAATGGCACCCGTCGGGGCGCGACGGATCAGACTGGTCTTGGGTTCGTCGTCAGACTGTCGCCCAAATGTTTGGGTGGGGTCGGACAACGGCCCATCGGCGGAGTTGTCGTCCGTCACGGATCAGCCGACGTAGTTACCCGGGCTCAGGCCACGCTGCGCCAACCACGGCACGGGGTCGATGCGCGAGCTGCCGCCGAGGAGCACCTCGAAGTGGCAGTGCGGGCCGGTCGAGTTGCCGCGGTTCCCGATGGTGGCGATCTGGTCGCCGGCGAAGACGCGCTGGCCGACCGAGACGACCCAGGTGTTGACGTGGCCGTACAGCGTGACGGTTCCATCCGAGTGGCGGACCTTGACCCACGCGCCGTAACCAGCGGTTGGGCCTGCTGCGACGACGACGCCGTCGGACACGGCGACGATCGGGGTGCCGATCGGGCCGGCGATGTCGATGCCGCCGTGCAGCGCGCCCCAGCGGTAACCGAAGCCGGAGGTGAACACACCCTTGGTCGGCATCACGAACAGCGGGCGGGCCAGTCGGGCTTCGCGCTCGGCGCGCTCCTGCGCGAACGCCGCGCCGTTGGCGAGCTCCTGGGCGTGCACCGCGCCGGACGACGCCGCGGGTTCGACGTTGACGATCTGGATGCCATCGGATGACCCGTCCGCCCGGACAACCTGGTCAGCGGCGAGCTTCGTGCTGGTCGGCTGATCGGCGCTGGTCATCATCGAGTACCCGGCGGCGGCAGTGGCGCCCACGGCCATCGCGGCGGCGACCAGACGGCCCTTCACGCCATTGACGGGCTCAGGCTTGCGGTGGGTGCCGCGGCTCGCGCGCAGATCGATGATGTCGGTGTCGTCGAGACCGTTGCTGGTATCGGTGTGGCTGTCGCGGTAGGCGCTCGCGGAGAGCCGCTGGGCACCCTCGGGCTGCTGGAATTCGGCCGGGACGGTCAGCGTCAGGGGGGTCTCGTCGTCGGTGTCGTTCAGATCGTCGAGCTCAGGGGCGGCGTTGACGCGGGAATCGCGGTCGAAGGCGCTCTCGGACAGGTCCAGATCGTGCAGATCGCCGAACTCGTTGAACGGGATGATGTCGGTCACTTCGGCAGGGCTCACAGCGCGGGAAAGCTTGATGGTGGTGCGGGTAGCGTTCTCGGTGATGCCGGCGTCCGTCGCCTCTCCGAGGGGAGTGCCAGACGAATCGTGCTCAGCCAACCGAAAATTCCTTTGCTCCGTGACCGTACCGTTACCGAGACCGCCCATGACGGTACTGAAAATCAGAACCGATTGGCAACCTATAGATGTCATTGGCCGGGAACTGTGATTTGCCTCACTCGTGGCTCTCAGGTGAGATGTACCACATGGGTAGTAGGCGGTGCTGGCTACTCAGTAGTACGTGGCTAAAGTGCCGAGCGAGCCAGTGCGGCCCAATGCTGAAGTGAATTCAACCGTCAACGCAGACAGAACGGGATTTCTCAGAGCTCATGGATCTCTTCGAGTACCAGGCGAAAGAGCTGTTCGCCAAGCACAACGTCCCTACTACACCGGGCCGGGTCACCGAGTCCGCCGATGACGCCAAGGCGATCGCCGAGGAGATCGGCAAGCCCGTCATGATCAAGGCGCAGGTCAAGGTCGGTGGCCGCGGCAAGGCCGGTGGCGTGAAGTACGCCGCCACCCCGGAGGACGCCCTCACTCACGCGCAGAACATCCTCGGTCTGGACATCAAGGGCCACATCGTCAAGAAGCTGCTCGTCGCCGAAGCCAGCGACATCGCGGAGGAGTACTACATCTCCTTCCTGCTCGATCGCGCCAACCGCACCTACCTGGCCATGTGCTCGGTCGAGGGTGGCATGGAGATCGAAGAGGTCGCCGCCACCAAGCCGGAGCGTCTCGCCAAGGTTCCCGTCAACGCCGTCAAGGGTGTCGACCTGGCCTTCGCCCGCGAGATCGCCGAGAAGGGCCACCTGCCCGCCGAGGTGCTCGACGCCGCGGCCGTGACCATCCAGAAGCTGTGGGAGGTCTTCGTCGCCGAAGACGCCACCCTGGTCGAGGTCAACCCGCTGGTTCGCACCCCCGACGACCAGATCCTCGCCCTCGACGGCAAGGTCACCCTGGACGCGAACGCCGACTTCCGTCAGCCCGGCCACGCCGAGTTCGAGGACAAGGAAGCCACCGACCCGCTCGAGCTCAAGGCCAAGCAGCACGACCTCAACTACGTCAAGCTCGACGGCTCGGTCGGCATCATCGGTAACGGTGCCGGTCTGGTCATGTCGACGCTCGACGTCGTCGCGTACGCCGGTGAGAACCACGGCAACGTCAAGCCCGCCAACTTCCTGGACATCGGTGGTGGCGCCTCGGCCGAGGTGATGGCTGCCGGTCTGGACGTCATCCTCGGCGACAGCCAGGTCAAGAGCGTCTTCGTCAACGTCTTCGGTGGCATCACCGCGTGCGACGCAGTCGCCAACGGCATCGTCAAGGCGCTGGAAATGCTGGGCGACGAGGCCAACAAGCCGCTGGTCGTCCGTCTCGACGGCAACAACGTCGAAGAGGGCCGCCGCATCCTGGCCGAGGCCAACCACCCGCTGGTGATCCAGGCCGAGACCATGGACTCCGGTGCCGACAAAGCCGCCGAGCTGGCGAACAAGTAAGGGAGCCAACAACTTATGTCTATCTTCCTGAACAAGGATTCCAAGGTCATCGTCCAGGGCATCACCGGCGGTGAGGGCACCAAGCACACCAAGCTGATGCTGAAGGCCGGCACCCAGGTCGTCGGTGGCGTCAACGCGCGCAAGGCCGGCACCAAGGTCTCGCATGTGGACAAGGACGGCAACGACATCGAGCTGCCCGTGTTCGCCACGGTCGCCGAGGCCATGAAGGAGACCGGCGCCGACGTGTCGATCGCCTTCGTCCCGCCGGCGTTCTCCAAGGACGCCATCATCGAGGCCATCGACGCCGAGATCCCGCTGCTGGTCGTCATCACCGAGGGCATCCCGGTGCAGGACAGCGCGTACGCGTGGGCCTACAACGTCGAGAAGGGTCAGAAGACCCGCATCATCGGCCCCAACTGCCCGGGCATCATCACCCCCGGCGAGGCGCTGGTCGGCATCACGCCGAACAACATCACCGGCAAGGGCCCGATCGGTCTGGTCTCCAAGTCCGGCACCCTGACCTACCAGATGATGTACGAGCTGCGTGACTTCGGTTTCTCGACCGCCATCGGCATCGGCGGCGACCCGGTCATCGGCACCACCCACATCGACGCCATCGAGGCGTTCGAGAAGGACCCGGAGACCAAGGTCATCGTGATGATCGGCGAGATCGGCGGCGACGCCGAAGAGCGTGCCGCCGACTACATCAAGGCCAACGTCACCAAGCCGGTCGTCGGCTACGTCGCGGGCTTCACCGCTCCGGAGGGCAAGACCATGGGCCACGCCGGCGCCATCGTCTCGGGCTCGTCGGGCACCGCCGCCGCCAAGCAGGAAGCCCTCGAGGCTGCCGGCGTGAAGGTCGGCAAGACCCCGTCGGCCACCGCTGCGCTGGCTCGCGAGATCCTGCAGTCGCTGTAATTCCTTTCTGCACAACAGGCCCCCACCTTCTGGTGGGGGCCTGTTGTGTTTGCGCTGAATGTGAAGTCAGATGCGACCGCCGAGGTGCTGGGCGAGGAAGCGCTCGACGGCGTGGTTCATGTCGATCTGGTTGTCGGGGTTGAGGAATCCGTGTCCTTCGTCGGCCTTGACCATGTACTCGACCTCGACTCCGCGGGCGCGCAGTGCCTCGACGAGGTTGTCGGATTCTGCCTGCACGACGCGAGAATCGTTGGCGCCCTGGATAACCAGCAGTGGTGTGCGGATCTGATCCACCTTGGTGATGGGCGAGCGGGCCAGCATGTCGGCCTCCTGCACGGGGTCATTGGCGTCACCCACATACGTGTGCCAGTTGGTGGCGAGGAAGGGCCGGGCCACGTTGGGCAGGGTGCGCATGAAGTTCGCGAGACTTGAACCGCCCCGAGTTTGGTGCACACCGGTTTATTGGTGCGCAGCCTCTGATTGGGCTGTGTTCGTAGCGTAGTAGATGGTCTCGTATTCGATCGGTGGGATGCGGCCCAGGCGGTGCATGAGCCGGTCGCTGTTGTACCAGTGGACCCAGTCGGCGGTGAGCAGTTCTACGTCGGTCAGTCGGTGCAGCGGGCCGCGACGGAATGGGGAGTCGTCGCGGACGGCTTCGTTCTTGTACAGCCCGACGGTGGTCTCGGCCAACGCGTTATCGAAGGCATCGCCGACCGATCCGATCGACGGCACCAATCCGGACAAGGACAGGGTTTCCCCGAACCGCACCGACGTATACTGAGAGCCCGCATCTGAGTGGTGAATAGTACTGCCCGACAACGGATTACCCTCACGATGCCGGAGTTGCGCGGCGTGGCGTATTGCCCGCCGTACGAACGCATCACTCTTGCCCGCTGAGCAGGTCCAGCCCACGATCCGCCCGGAGTAGGCATCGATGACGAACGCGGTGTAGACGAACACCCCGGCGGCCAATCTGACGTAGGTGAAATCGGCTACCAGCAACCTGTTGGGCGTCTCAACGCGGAACTGGCGGTCCACCAGATCCGGGGCTCGCCCGGCAGCCGGGTCAGCGATGGTGGTGCGAACCTTCTTACGGCGGGTCACCCCACGCCACCCGTTGTCCCGCATGAGGCGCTCTACCGTGCAGCGGGCCACCTCGATGCCCTGACGGCGCAGATGGGCCCACATCTTGACCGCGCCGTACAACGACTCGGGCTTGCGGTGTCCGTGTTCGTCGGGTTCGTAGTAGCCGGCCAGCACCTCAGTAATAGCCATATCCCACAAGGCCCGCGCCGATGGCGGCCGCGCCAGCCAGGCGTAGAACGTTCTCGGGGCAATCTGGCAGCCGTGCTCGGACAGCACGCGGCAGATCGGAGCGACCCCGAACCGAGCACGATGCTCGGCGATGAACGCACAGATCAGCGGCGTCGCGGGTCGCTCTCCCGCGCGAAGAAACTTGTTGCCGCCTTGAGGATTTCGATGGTTTCTTCAAGCTCACGGTTCTTGCGTTTGAGCTCTCTGTTCTCGCGCGCAATGTCGGTGGGCACCCCTGCCCGGTCCCCGGCGTCGACCTCGCTCTGGTTGATCCAGCGGCGCAGCGATTCGTAGGAGACGCCCAACCGTTTGGCGACCGCGGTGATGCAGGCCGTGCGGGTGTCGTACTCCTCGGCATGGTCAGCGACCAACCGCACCGCCCGGACCTTGAACTCCTCGTCGTACTTCTTCGGCATGATGCGAACTACCTTCCCTCGAAAGAAGGTGTGCATCAAACTCGGGGCGGTTCAACTCGAGATTCCGACGTAGTCGATGGCCGCCGCGAACACATCGGGGGTGAACGTCACGCCGACCAGCGCGGCGTAGCCACCGTACGAGCCGCCGTAGATCGCCACCTTGTCCCGATCGGCGTAGCCCTGCTTGACGGCCCAGTCCACGGCGTCGATCAGGTCGTCGTGCATCTTGCCCGCGAACTCCCCGATCGCAGCCTTGGTGAAGGCCTTGCCGTAGCCTGTCGAGCCGCGAAAGTTCACGTGCAGCACCGCATATCCGCGATTGGCCAGCAGCTGCACATCGGGTTGGAAGCCCCAGCAGTCGCGCGCCCACGGACCGCCGTGGACCAGCAGGACCAACGGCAGATCACGGGGTTCGATCCCGACCGGCAGGGTCAGATACGCATGCAGGTCCAGCCCGTCGCGCGACGTGATGGTCACGGGTGTCATCGGGGCGAGCTTTTCGGGATCCAGACGCGCGTATGGCCGGAACAACAGCCGGCTTTCGCCGGTCGAGTGGTCGTACAGATAAGTGGCCCACGGATCGCGGTCGTGGGTGAAGCTGACCACCCACCGCCGGCCACGGTCGTCGGACGACACGGTGGCGAGATCACCGTCCGAGAGTTTGACCAGATTCTCCAGTACCGCAGCGAAATTCGGCTCCAGCGGGTGGATGACCTGACGTTCGCCGTAGTAGCGGGCACCGATCAGATCACCGGTCCGCTGGCACAGGATGAACGGTGACGGCAGGACCATCTGGTTGCCCAGATCGAACGTCGGGTGGCTGTCGACCTCGGTCTCGGCGCCGCTGGCCACGTCGACCAGAACCAGTCGAGACCGGTCGCTGTTCTCGTAGGAAGGCAGCCAGATGCCCTTGCCGTCCGGCGTGACGGTGACTGGGAAGATGCCCACCGGGTAGTCGCTGCCGTCGTAGACCTTGACCGGACGCAGGGTGCTCGTTGCCGAGTCCCAATGCGAGATCTCGACGTCGCCGTCCGCGGTCAGGGTGTTGGTGAACAGGTCGCCGCTCGGCCCGCTCAGCCAGGTGACGACGTTGCCCGGGTTCTCCGCGCGGAGCGTGAGTTCGCCTGTGGCGATGTCGAGTTCGTACACATCGAACAGTTCGGGGTTACGCTTGTTGATCTGGACGATGGCCTTTCCCGGCAACCTCTTGGGTAGTTCGAAACTCGCCCGCGTTCCTGGAAACGGGGTCAGGTCCACCGCGGGCGTATCGGGGTTCTCCAGGTCGATGCGGTAGACGTGCCAGTTCTCGTCACCTCCGGTGTCCTGCATGTAGAGCAGCCATCGTGGGTTGTCGGTCCACCGGTAGATGTACACACTGCGCGATTCGTCGGCCGTGACGCAGCGCGCTGTCGCGTCGTCGTCGACGTCCTGTACCCAGACATTCAGGCGGTTCTTCCACGGTGCCAGGTACGCGATCCTGGTGCCGTCCGGCGAGATCGTCGCCGCCGTGCGCTCGGGTGCGCTGAAGAGTTCTTCGACCGAGATGAGTTCGGGTAGCGCCATGGGAATCCTTTCTTGGACAAGCTTGTTCGCCGGGCCGGTTGTCGCCGGCTCGTGAGGGATATGGGATTTTCAGCGTTGGACGGGGCCGCCCAGCCTGCCATTGGTGGCTTCGCGGATCGCCCGGTCCATGAGCGTCAGCGCCTCTTCCTGGCTGACCTTCTTGCCGTCGACGACGATTGCCCTACTCACGTCTTCGTCGACGACGCGGAAGGCGCCGGTGACTGCTGCCGCGCACAGGCGGACGGTGAGATCGTCGTCGGGTAAGCCCAATCGGTCGGCGATGACCGGGATGAGTCCCCGCTCCATGCGGTCGTGGACCATCAGGTACGCAGTGCGCAGCGCGGGGTCGGATTCCGTCATGGTCGCCAGCCGGATCGCGCTGAGCTCGTCCTCGATGTCCTGCGGCGACAGCGGATGCGCAATGGCATCTGCCGCAAGGTGTTCCGACAACGACAGCTCGTGCGGCCAGCGCCGGGCACTCGCCACGAAGCGGTCGGCCGACTTGGCGAGCAGGGGTTCGACGCAACTCTCCTTGCTGCGGAAGTAGCGCCAGATGGTGCGGGTCGAGAGCCCGGCGGCCGCGGCGATGTCGTCACCGCTGGTTCCGGCGACGCCCCGCTCCCAGAACAGGGCGCAGGCAATGCGTGACACCGCAATCCGTGCCTGGTCCTGCTTGTCGCTCATAGCCCGCCCTCCTGTCACTTAGTGACAGTTCAACTGTGTCACTAAGTGATAGGTTCGTCAAGGAGTCGAGCGTCAGCGTTGGCGGCGCTCGCGGTAGTGCAGGTAGTTGCGGAGCAGCGGGTCGCTGAGGTCGTACCAGGTGGCGCGACGGTCGCCCGAGTCCGCTTTTCTGGGGTGGACCCAGCCGCCGGTGGTCAGGCGGCCGAGGGCGGCCGACGCCGACTGATTTGAAATGCCAACGGCGGCAGCGAGATCGGTGACGGTGCGGCCACCGTCGGCGCGGGCGAGTTCGACGATGAGGCGTTGCTCGCCGGCGGGCAGCTGCCAGAGGACCTGCTGATAGTGCGGCGTGAGTTGTTCCAGTGCGGCGTCTGCGGCGGGCCTTACTTCTTGTAGGCCGGTTTTGTCGACGGTATCGGCGATGATCTGCCATACCCGGGGCGACCAGCCGACGATCTGGGCGACGTCGTCGATCTTGTGCCGACCCTCGGAAGTTCCGACGTACGAAACCAATTCGCGGTCGCGGGCGTGCTGCGTGAGGAGTTCGGCGACGTCGGCGTCGGTGAGATCGGGGAGTTCCTCGATGATGAAGGACCCGTACCACGGGTGGGTGCGGGAGGACACGGCGGGAAACAGTGCCGGGGATGTCGCGAAAACCAGGACGGCAGTGGATGTTTCGACCCAGGCGCGGAAGCTGCCCTGCCCGGCTTCACCGATGGCGTCGAAGATTCGGTCGGCGTTCTCGATCGCGACCAGCACCATGCGGCCCGCAGCGAGGTCGAGGATTTCCCGTTCCAGCTCCAGTGCGTCGCCGCGAAGCTGCCGTGCTCGCTCGTGGACGTCTGGGCCCAGCGTGCGCAGCAGCTCGACGAGGAGATCTGGGTAGCTGCCGATGGCGAGAGCATCCTCTGAAAGCTCTAGCAGCAGTGTGGCTTTGGCGGCTTTGCGCTGTTTCAGCGCGCGATGGAGCGCGACCTGGAGGGTGTGCGTCTTACCAGCGCCGCGCGGTGCGACGAGCAAGGTGTGCGGACGCGAACCGTCCTGTGCCGAGCTGATGATGCGGTCCGTCAACCGCTTCAGTAGCGGCCCGCGGCCGACGGTGCGGGCGTCGAGGTCGTCGGGGTCGACGGTGCCGGGGGAGAAGGCGGGGTGGGTCATCGTCTACCGCCTCATGGCCCGCCACGCTGATTGCACCAAGCCGGAGGCGAAGCAGTCGTCGTCGCCGACGCGGCGCAGATAGTGGTCCTGTTCCAGCCGCTCGATGAAGGACACCAACTGGTCGCGATCGGTGATGGGTGAGCCCTCGGTCTTCAGGAATTGCAGTGTTGCGTTGACGCTCAACGCTGTTGGCGCATGGGCGTAGATGTCGAGGAGTCCCGCGATGGCGAGGGCGTCGTCGCCGTAGTAGTTGCGCAGACGGTCGCGGTAGTGCCTCAGATCCCAGGGGTCGTGGGGATCGGTGATGGCGGCGGCGAGCAGTTCCGCGATGCGGTCCGGCTTGACCGAACCTTCTCGTGCCGCCCCCGCGACCAGATGCTGGATGTAATACGGCACGTTCTCTGCCGCCGCCGCGATGGATTCCGCGACCTGATGCCGGTCGGTGGTCGGGACGTTCACGCCGAGCAGCAGGCACTCGGCCAGATACGTGGCGTGGTCGTGACGGATCGGGCCGACGGTGACTTTACGGATGTCGTTGACTGAGCTGAGTGCGTCCTCCGAAACATGGTGGAAGCCAATGGAACCGGACAGGACTGTGGCCAGCCGCCCGGAGTGTTCCTGTCGGAAGCGGCGTAGCAGGTGCAGGAATGCGTCTCCGCCACCGGGCTTTTCGCGTTCGAGGTTGCGCGCGAGCACGGTGACCTCGTCGATGAACAGCACCAGTGGGCCATCCTTGGTGCGGGCGACGGCGCGCTGCAGCAGATCGTCGAGCGCAGCGTCGGCGCGGACCCGCTCGAACTTGAACGGCCCGGTGCCGACAGCGACTTTCCAGCGGTCGACCTCCTGGCGCAGGGCGTTGTCGACGCGGCCGAGCTCCGCGGCAAGAGCGGTGACGAACTCGGCGTAGGTCTGCCGCTCGGCACTGACCGAGACGACGGTCAGGCCCTGCAGCCGTGCGGTGTGCGCAACGAGGCGGGCGAGCGATGTCTTGCCGTGCCGGCGGTCGCCGACGAGCGCCGCCCCGCCATCGGGCAGGCTGGCCAGGATTTCCTGCTGCTCACGGACGCGGCCCACCACGTTCTCGGGTGGGACGACGCCGCCGACCACGAGGGACATGGGTCTGAGGGGCCAGTTCATGACGTAATTGTACGTCGATTTAGATGTACGTCTAGATGGTTGTACGTCTGGATTGACGTGGGTTAGAAGGTCCAGCTGCCGGATGGTCGCAGAACGAAGCCGTGATTGGTTGCGGTATTGATGCAGGCAGTGAGGCTGCCTTCGCCTAGGGCGCATGTCATCTGGTACTTGACGAGTTTCTGGCCTGTACCGAGCGTCTTGGTGTCGGCAAAGGGCGGGCATCCACCGCCGTTCTTGCGGAACGCGTACTGGGGATTCTGGGAGTCAGAGATGTCGTGCAAGACGCCGGAGCAACTGCCGCTGTCGTTACCGGCGAAGGTGTCTCGATCTCTGGAGTAATCGGGAGCAGAGTTCGGCATCCCGACGATATTGCCCACGCATGACGCCGAAAGGCCGTTCAGTATGCTGCAGCGTGTTGACCCGTCGGGCGTGCTGAAGCGTACGAGGTACCCATTGCCGGGGCTGCCGTCGGAGGCGAACTGTTGCCAATCGACCGAGGCGTATCCGGAGAAGTCAGGGATTTCGTGGGCCGATTCAGAAGCGGACTCGCCAGGCGACGACATATGGCAGCCGCCGGTGAACGAGACAAGAAGGCTGACTGCCAGTCGACAACGAACGTTGAGTCGTGGGGCCGCGCTCGTATGGGTAGTCACGGCTCAACGCCGTCTACATGCGACGTCGCGACTGCCATCACTCGACCGTACTTCGCCCCGTGGTTACCTCCCAACGCGAATGTGCAGCTACCCGCAACGTTGCGTAGACATCCCAATCGGTTAGCCTATCGAATTAACAGTTGGCTGGAGGTTTGTAATGGGTGTCGATCCGCGTACGCCGGTGATCGTGGGTGTCGGTCAGTTCACCGAACGCCTTGAAGACCCCGATTACCGCGGGATGTCCTCAGTGGATCTCGCGGCGGCCGCCGCGCAGGCGGCGCTGCAGGACACCGGAGCCGACGTCACGGCAGTTGCCGCGGCGATTGACACCGTCGCGGGCACCCGGCAGTTCGAGATCTCCGGCCACGTGCCGGCACCGCTCGGCAAGTCGAACAACTACCCGCGCTCCGTGGCGCAGCGCATCGGTGCAGACCCGGCCCGTGTCGTTCTGGAAGTCATCGGCGGGCAGAGCCCCCAGCACCTGATCACCGAGTTCGCCGGTGAGATCGTGGCCGGCCGTGCCAACGCGGTGCTGATCATGGGGTCGGAAAACACCTCCAGCATCCGGTACTTCAAGGGCCGCGATGACCAGCCTGATCACTCGGAGGCCATCGACGGCCAGCTCGAAGACCGTGGCTACGGATACGACGGCATCTTCGACGAGTACACCATTCGGCACGGCCTGATCGGTGCGCCGGTGCAGTACGGCCTGCTGGAGAACGCCCGTCGTGCGCGCCTCGGGCTTTCTGTTCAGGACTACCGGCAGGCGATGGGGGAGCTGTTCGCCCCGATGTCGAAAGTCGCTGCCAAGAACCCTTATTCGTCGGCGCCGGTGGAACGTACCGTCGACGAGTTGGTGACTGTTACCGACAAGAACCGGATGATCTGTGACCCCTACCCGCGGCTCATGGTGGCTCGTGACCAGGTGAACATGGGAGCGGCCGCCGTGCTCATGTCGGTGGAGTCGGCACGCAAACTTGGCGCGCCGGAATCCAAGTGGGTCTACCTGCGTGGGCATGCGGACATGAAGGAGCAGAAGCTCCTCGGCCGTCCCGATGTCGGTGCCAGCCCGGCCTCGGTGCTGGCTGTGCAGGAAGCGTTGCGGGTGGCCGGAATTGGGATCGACGATGTCTCGGCATTCGACCTGTACAGCTGCTTCCCGTTCCCGGTGTTCAACATCTGTGACGGTATCGACCTGGCCGTCGACGACGCGCGGGGCCTGACGCTGACCGGCGGCCTGCCGTACTTCGGCGGCCCAGGGAACAACTACTCGCTGCATGGCATCGCTGAAGCGGTCACCCGAATGCGGGAAGCCCCAGGCGAATTCGCATTGGTGGGCGCGAACGGCGGCATAGCCAGCAAGTTCTCGGTCGGTATCTACTCGACCGAACCCGCCGATTGGGTCGCCGATAACAGTGCCGAACTGTGTGCGGAGGTCGCGTCGTGGCCCACCGTTGCGGTGGTTGAACATGCGAACGGCCCTGCGACCATCGAGACCTACACGGTTCGCTACGACTGGACTCCGAACACCGGCATCATCATCGGCCGCCTGGATGCCGATGGCAGCCGGTTCTTGGCCACCACGACCGATGCCGAGTTGATGGCGCTGCTGTGCGACGGTGAGCCGCTGGGTGCGAACATCGTCGTCGCCTCAACCGATGTGGGCAATCGAGCCGTGCTGGCCTGATCTCGGCACGTCAGAACAGCAGGGGTTGATCGGTTGCGAGAGCGAATCCGTGATCACCGATTCGACATGCTGGCGTTCCGTTGTCGATGACGCCGCAAACGAGGTCATCCTCGGTGCGCTTGACAATGTGACGAGTGGGTAGGAGAACTGTTGTTGGCTCAGATGTCCCAGTTTCGGATGTTCCAACCGGGGCCCGCGCGGTGATGTCCTTGATCGTGGCGGCGTTGCGCTGCTCGGCGACTAGCTCCCATTGGCCGGGCTTGCCGGGCAGAGGGCCCCAGCAGGCGATCCGTGCAAATTTTCGCTCGGGGTAGTCGTTTGAGGAGCAGGTCATTCCACCCGGCGTCCGAAAAGCAATCCCTGCATAGCGTTGTCCGCTGCCGAAGTACGTGTTCTGGTCGGCCTCGACGAAATTGGACAGGTCTGGAAAACCGGCCACTGTAGGAGGTGACGTTGTGGTCGAGGTGGTGCTCGTCGGCTGACCAGATCCGGCGGGAGCGCAAGCGCTCATCGCAATAAGAGTTGTTGTCGCGATTAGGAGTTGGAGTACTGTGATACATCGCAACGTCTTCACGATGAGGCCTTTCCCAAACGCGCGTCAGTTTGTGGGCGTGTGCCAATTTGCGAGGAACGAGCCAAGAGCGGAAGAGTTGCGACTGGCAATGCAGTGAGATCCCGAAATGACCACATATCAGTACGCTCCCAGATTCTTGGTGTCAGAATTCTCGATCTGATAGAGCGCCGTTCCATATCGATTCCATAGCGACAGAGTTGAATCGATAGAGTCGCCGCCTGAGAATGGCGATTGGAATGCACCGTAGGCTCCGTCTTGATCGACGACCTTTGTAGTCGGTGTCCAGCCGGTGCTTCCGTCAGCTGCTGACGACGAGCTGGTATATATACCGCCGGATTCATCGTTGAAGGTGAGAAGGACTTTGTTTTCGTAGAAGTGGACGCTTGGCTCTCCGATGCCGCTGATCCCCGGCGGAGTTTTGATCAGGGGAGGACTTGCATTCGGATCAAGCCCAGGCGGGCTGAACGAAGTTCCGTTCCAATACTCGTACTCATTTGGGTTGCCGACGGACCCAGCAAGGACGCGAGCCGCATGCAGCCCGTCATTGGTTCGGCCGTCCTGCGTGCCATACATGTAGACATACTTCCCGTCTTGAGACGGAGCAAAGCTCTGTACTTGAAACGGGTTGTTCAGGTTGTCATTGGCCCATTCGGCACCTGTCTTCTCCCATGTTTTCCCGCCGTCGCCCGACACCCACAGCTCGGAACTTCTTGTCACCCAGCCACTCTCGCCCCGTGGTCGCGTTTCCGGGGCGCCGTTCCAGTGGTTGACATTCATAACGGAGGCGTACATCTTGCCGTTGGCGTTGAACGTGGACGTCGGGATCGTTGAGATGTCGACGTCACTGCCATCAGATCTCTTCAGCGGTTTGAACGGGTCATTTACCACTTCGTCCACGACCCATTTTCCATGGTCGTCCATCTTCCAGAAGATGATGTTGTTGTTCCCGCCGCCGCCTTCCTCTCGTGTGGGACGAGTTCCTGGACCACCGGATTTGGTGTCTTGATTCATTCCCTTTCCGGTATCGCCTTGGATGGTGAACAGACGACCTTCGGGTGTCATACCCATGATTGAAAGGTCCGTATTCGTATTGGGTACACCCACTCCGCCTGCACCGGTTGCCGGGTCACCGAAGCCGGCCATCGTCTGCTCGAACCCGATCTGACCGTTGTTGAAACCGTCTGGGTCGATGCCAGGGGTAAAGCCCGGGACTGGTTTCGGGTTGTTGCCCGGAGTGTTGCCGCCCGCAATGGTTTTGAGGCTGTTGGCCAGGTTCTGATCTTGGTCCATGAACGCCTTGATCATGTTATGGGTGCATTTGGTGAAGGTGGCCGCGATGTTGTCCCAGGCCCCACCGGTCCGTGGCGGACGGGTGGTGACGACACCGTCGTCGGCGACGTTGAACATCTGGGACACCGTGCTGACCCAGTTGAGCAGGGCGTCGCGCAATGTGGCCAGCGTTTGGCCGCCGGCGATCATGGCATTCGCCATCGCATCGATGATCTCGTGAAAGCGGTGCTGGTGTTCGATATTTCGGTAGGCCTGCCCGCGGGCGGCGTTGGCCGCCTTGCCTTTCCAGTCCTGCTCGAGTTCCTGGACGGCATGCACCTGCTTACCGATCAACTCGTCGAGGTCTTGCGCCTTGCGCTGCAAGTCACGGCCGCCGTCGACGACTGTAAGCGGATTGGTGCCGCGGATCTTCAGGATCGACAACGGCCCCACCCGTCAAACAGCCACCCCATGACCGTCAGTCTATGGCGGCGGCCCCTCGCCCCCTGACAGAAAATCTGGCACAAAACTGCGGCGGTCAAGGAATCTTGGCCGCCGCAGATCGAGTGTGATGAGGACCTGCCGACGCCAAAGCGCCGACAGATCCTCAGATCCCGAAGTCGCTCAGCTTCTTGGCGAGCTTCTCGACATACGCCGACACGGTGGCGTCGTCGCTGTCAGGCAGGCCGAACAGCACCTCGGTCACACCGAGCTTCTTCCAGTGCGCCAACTTGTCGGCGTCCGGCTTGAAGTCCAGCGCGACGATGGTCGGCGCACCCGAGCGCCCGGCGGCGGCCCAGGTGTCCTGCAGCAGCTTGACCGGTTCGTCGATGTCGAAGTCGCGCGGCGTGGTGATCCAGCCGTCGGCCGACTTGGCGATCCACTTGAAGTTCTTCTCGGTGCCGGCGGCGCCGACGAGGATCGGCACGTGCGACTGCACCGGCTTCGGCCAGGCCCACGACGGACCGAACTTCACGAATTCGCCGTCGTACTCGGCTTCTTCCTGCGTCCACAGCGCGCGCATCGCCTCCAGGTACTCGCGCAGCATGGTGCGCCGCCGGGCCGGCGGGACGTTGTGGTCCTGCAGTTCGTCTGTGTTCCAACCGAATCCGACGCCGACCGACACCCGGCCGCCGGACAGATGATCCAGCGTCGCGATGGATTTCGCGAGGGTGATCGGGTCATGCTCGACAGGCAGCGCCACCGCGGTCGACAGCCGCACGCGCGACGTGACCGATGCGGCGGAGCCGAGCGCCACCCACGGATCCAGCGTCCGCATGTAGCGGTCGTCGGGCAGCGTCTCGTCACCGGTGGTGGGGTGTGCGGCCTGGCGCTTGATCGGAATGTGCGTGTGTTCGGGCACGTAGAAGGTGGTGAAGCCGTGGTCGTCGGCCAGTTTGGCGGCAGCGGCGGGCTTGATGCCGCGGTCGCTGGTGAAAAGTACGAGCCCGTAGTCCATACCGTGATTAGAACGTGTTTCAGTATCGGGGCGCAAGAGGGGGTGGCGAGAAACCTGAACAAGCCGGATTACCTGGCATTATGCCGCTAAGCTGAGCCGTGAGACGCCCGTGAACCAAACTGGAGATAACTTCATCGCGAACGTTACCCACGACGATGGGGCGCCTCGCTTGTTCACATGGGCCCATGACGACCGAACGCATCGCCGACCACGTCAAGTTCGCCTACTGGGTGCCCAACGTCAGCGGCGGCCTGGTGACCAGCGACATCGAACAGCGCACCGACTGGAACTACGAATACAACAAGAAGCTCGCGCAGACCGCGGAGAACAACGGCTTCGAGTACGCCCTCAGTCAGGTCCGGTACGAGGCCAGCTACGGCGCCGAATACCAGCACGAGTCAACGAGTTTCAGCCTCGCGCTGCTGCTGGCAACCGAACGCTTGAAAGTCATTGCGGCCGTTCACCCCGGCCTCTGGCAGCCGGCCGTGCTGGCCAAACTGGGGGCCACGGCCGACCACCTCTCCAATGGCCGCTTCGCCGTCAACGTCGTATCCGGTTGGTTCAAGGACGAATTCACGCACCTGGGGGAGCCCTGGCTGGAGCACGACGAGCGCTACCGCCGCAGCGCCGAGTTCCTCCAGGTGTTGCGCAAGATCTGGACCGAGGACGACGTCGACTTCCGCGGCGACTTCTACCGCATCCATGACTTCACGCTGAAGCCCAAGCCGCTCAACACCGCCGAGCGCCCCAACCCCGAACTGTTCCAGGGCGGCAACTCGAGCGCGGCGCGTCGCAACGGCGGCTATTACGCCGACTGGTACTTCTCCAACGGCAAGGACTTCGACGGTGTGACCGAGCAAGTCGTCGACGTCCGCGACCACGCGCGTCAGGTTGCCCGGGAAGTCCGCTTCGGCCTCAATGGCTTCATCATCGCGCGCGATACGGAGAAAGAGGCGAAAGAAGTCCTCCGCGAGATCGTCGCGAAGGCGAACCGACCGGCCGTCGAAGGGTTCCGTCAGGCCGTGCAGCAAGCCGGCAACTCCACCGGCGACAAGAAGGGCATGTGGGCGGATTCGAGCTTCGATGACCTCGTGCAGTACAACGACGGTTTTCGTACCAAGTTGATCGGAACTCCGGAACAGATCGCGGAGCGGATTGCTGCCTACCGCAAACGCGGTGTCGATCTGATCCTCGGCGGCTTCCTGCATTTCCAGGAGGAAATCGAGTACTTCGGCGCCAAGGTGCTGCCGTTGGTGCGGGAAATCGAGGAGGCGGAACAGGACGCCGCAGAGGGGCCGATCCGCGTCCCGGCGTGACGGGTGGGCAAGTTTGCTCGGGGCCGTCGCGGCCGGTCAGGACGCTGCTCTGTGGGCCGAACTGATGCAGGGCACCCGCAATGAAGTGCGCTAGCGTGGTTGGTCGAGTCGACCAGTACAGGAGAGGTCATGACGTACCAGCCCGGTAACTCCGGCTACCCGCCCGCCCAGCAGCCCAGCCAGTACAGCAACCAGTACGGCGGGCCGACCCAGCAGTTCAACCGTCTGCCCGAGCAGATCCCGGCTGCGCCCGCTGCGCCGGCCGGCCCGAGCAAACTGCCTGAGTACCTGACCACCGCGGTCGCGGCGCTCGGCCTGCTCATCTTCGGCTTCAACTTCGCGCCCCAGTTGGGCGCGGGAGGCCTGGATGCAGGCACCGGCAGCATCCTGACCCAGGCGCCGATCGTCGTCGCCGTGCTGGCCGCGCTGCTTGCGGGCGTCAGCCTGCTGCCCAAGCAGAAGAGCTTCAAGTCGTGGGTCGCCATCCTCGCGGTGCTGGCCCTGCTGCTGGTGATCAACGAGATCGTGCAGGCGCCCAAGGGCATCGAGGTCGAGTGGGGCCTCTACGTCGTGCTGGCGCTGTCGGTGCTGCAGGCCGGTAGTGCCGTCGCGGCGCTGCTGCTGGACGCCGGTGTCATCCAGCCGCCGGCGCCGCGTCCCCAGCCCGATCCGTACAACTACGGCGGACCGGCGCAGGGCTACAACCCGCAGGCTCAGTACTACGGCCAGCAGCCGCAGCAGCAGTACGGCCAGCAGACCGGTCAGCACTACGGCCAGCAGGGCGGCTACCAGCCGCAGTCCCAGAACGGTCCCATCGGCGGCTACACCGGTGCGCAGAGCGCGTCGCAGCACGGCGCCGACTCGGGCCCGCCGACCCCGCCGACCGGATTCCCGGCGTTCGGCCAGCCGCAGCAGTCGGCCGGCCAGTCGTCGGCCCCGCAGCAGTCGGCCGGCCAGACGCCTTCGACCTCGGAGTCTGGCGCCGGATCGTCGTCGTACGGCACGACCCCGGGCACGACAGGGTCGAGCTCCGAGCCGACGACGACCTTCCAGCAACCCCCGGCTCCGCAGTAATCGGGCGCGGCTTCGTCATAATCGCTAGGGCACTCGCGGCAGGCGGGTGACGACCTCGCGAGGAGTGACCCAGCTAGTGGATAACCGACCAGTCGGTACGCGCCAGGCGCGTGACCTGCTTCGGGTTGCTTTCGGCCCGTCGGGCATCGCCCTGGCGATCATCGCCGCGCTGGTGCTGATCCAGCTGGTCATCGCCAACAGCGATCTGACCGGTGCGTTCGGCGCGATGGCCAGCATGTGGCTGGGCGTCCACGGCGTGCCGGTGTCGATCGGCGGTGCCGAACTCGGCGTGATGCCCCTGGCCCCGCTGCTGGCGATGGTCTGGGGCACGGCACGCACCACAGCGGCGGCGACGCGGCCGGGCGCGTCCTGGTTCGTGGTCCGCTGGGTCGTCGCCTCGGCACTCGGTGGCCCGTTGCTGATCGCGGCGATCTCGATCGCGGTGATCCACGATGCGTCGTCGGTGCTCACCGAGCTGCAGACCCCGAGTGCCCTCCAGGCGTTCGGCTGCGTCCTGGCGGTGCATGCGGTCGGTGCGGCCATCGGTGTCGGCTCGCGCCTGCAGGGACGACTGCTGACCGACGCGCACCTGCCGTACTGGCTGCCGGAGGCGTTGCGCGGGGCGATCGCCGGTGTGTTGGCGTTGCTCGGGCTGTCGGGATTGGTCGCGGTCGCCTCGATGGTCGTGCACTGGTCGACGATGCACGACCTGTTCGGCATCACCGATTCGGTGTTCGGCCAGCTCAGCCTCACCGTGCTGTCCGCGTTGTACATCCCGAACGTCATGGTCGGGTCTGCCGCCGTGGCTGTCGGTTCGAGTGTGCACGTGGGGTTGGCGACGTTCAGTTCCTTCACCGTGCTCGGCGGCGACGTACCCGCCGTGCCGGTGCTGGCCGCGGTGCCGTCACCTCCATTGGGTCCGGTCTGGGTGGCACTACTGATCATCGCGGCGGCCTCGGCGGTGGCGGTGGGGCAGCAGTGCTCCCGCCGCCCGGCGCCGTGGCCGATCGCCTTCGCCAAGTTGGCGGTCGCATCGCTACTGGCTGCCGTGATGATGGTCTTGCTCGCGATCGCCGGCAGCGGTCGCCTGGGTAACTTCGGTGAGCTCGGGGTCGATCAGACGACGTTCGGGCCTGCGGTTTTCCTTTGGTTCGTCTCGATCGGCGGTCTCACGGTGGCCATGGCCGGCGGCCTGACCCGCCGCCCGGCCCGGCCCGCACCCGTCGCGCCGGCAGCGCCCGTGGACGAGGAACCGGCTGAAGATGAACCGGCAGAGTTCGTCGACGATGACGAACCCGTGACGGAGAAGCTGATCGGTGACGTGTCGGCTGCCGCGGACGACGGGGACGACGACTCGCATTTCGCCGGCGGCCCGGCGTTCGAGCAGGCCACCGAACCGGAGCCCGAACCCGAGCCGGAGCCGGCGGTCAAACCCGCCGCACCGCGCCGACCGGCGCGTCCGGAACCTGACATGACCCCGGCGCCGGCGGAGGCCTATCAGTCCGGCACCACCGATCGCATCGGCGAGCACGTCGCCTTCGACCCTGACGAGGACCCTGAGGCGCATTTCGTCGTCGACGACGACGGCCACTAGGCTGCTCCCGTGCAGCAACCGGTTCACGTGCCCCCGACTGCGCCGGCGCGGCTCGTCGTCCTGGCGTCCGGGACCGGCTCGCTGTTGGAATCGGTGCTGGCCGCAGCGGTCGGCGAGTACCCGGCCCGGGTAGTGGCAGTTGGTACGGATCGCGAATGCCGGGCGCTGGAGGTCGGCGCGGCAGCCGGCGCGGCGACCTTCACGACCCAGTTGCGCGACCATGCCGACCGGGCCGCCTGGGACGTCGCACTGACCGAAGCCGTCGCAGCCCACGAGCCGGATCTGGTGGTGTCGGCGGGGTTCATGAAGATCCTCGGCCCCACGTTTCTCGGGCGTTTTCAGGGACGGGTACTGAACACCCACCCGGCGCTGCTGCCGTCGTTTCCGGGAGCACACGCGGTGTCCGAAGCCCTCGCATACGGGGTGCGGGTCACCGGCAGCACGGTGCACCTGGTGGATGCCGGTACCGATACCGGGCCGATCCTGGCGCAGGAACCGGTGGCGGTGCTCGAAGGCGACGACGAATGGTCGCTGCATGAGCGGATCAAGGTCGTCGAACGACGACTGCTGGTAGATGTGATCGCCGCGGTGGCCCTCCGCGGTGTGACGTGGAGTGGGCGAACGGCGGCCATCGGGTGCCGCGAAGGTGAGGAGCAATAGGATGACGCGACGACCGATTCGGCGCGCGCTGATCAGCGTGTACGACAAGACCGGCCTGGCTGAGCTGGCCCGCGGGCTGCACGAGGCCGGCGTGACGCTGGTGTCGACCGGCTCGACAGCGAAAACCATTGCTGCCGAAGGAATTCCCGTGACTCCGGTCGAAGAGGTCACCGGTTTCCCGGAGGTGCTGGACGGCCGGGTCAAGACGCTGCACCCGCGCGTGCACGCCGGTCTGCTGGCCGACACCCGCAAGGCCGAGCACCTCGCCGCGCTCGATGAGCTCGGTGTCGAGGCATTCGAACTCGTCGTGGTGAACCTGTACCCGTTCACGCAGACCGTGGCGTCGGGCGCGTCGGAGGACGAGTGCGTCGAGCAGATCGACATCGGCGGCCCGTCGATGGTCCGCGCCGCGGCGAAGAACCACCCGAGCGTCGCCGTCGTCGTGGACCCGCTGGGGTACGACGGCGTGCTGGCGGCCGTCCGGGAGGGTGGCTTCACGCTCGACGAGCGGAAGAAGTTGGCGTCGTTGGCATTCCGGCACACCGCCGAGTACGACGTGGCCGTCGCATCCTGGATGGGCTCCGTGCTGGTGCCCGGCGACGACGAGGCATCGGCCGCCGGCATGCCGGCCTGGCTGGGTTCGACCTGGCGTCGCAGTGATGTGCTGCGCTACGGCGAGAACCCGCACCAGAAGGCCGCGCTCTACAGCGACGACGCCGGCTGGCCGGGGCTTGCTCAGGCCGAGCAGCTGCACGGAAAAGAGATGTCCTACAACAACTTCACCGACGCCGACGCGGCGTGGCGGGCGGCGTTCGACCACGAGGACATCTGCGTGGCGATCATCAAGCACGCCAACCCGTGTGGCATCGCGGTGTCGTCGATCTCGGTTGCCGACGCGCACCGCAAGGCGCACGAGTGCGATCCGCTGAGCGCGTTCGGTGGCGTCATCGCGGCCAACACGGCCGTCACCGAGGAGATGGCGGAGACCGTCGCGGACATTTTCACCGAGGTGATCGTCGCCCCTGCCGTTGAACCGGGCGCCGTCGAAATCCTCAGCCGTAAGAAGAACATTCGCATTCTCGTGGCCTCGGAGCCGCAGCCCGGCGGCACCGAGTTCCGTCAGGTCAGCGGTGGTCTGCTGGTGCAGCAGCGTGACGCGCTCGACGCCGCGGGGGACGACCCGGCCAACTGGACACTGGCGACCGGCAGCCCGGCCGACCCGGAGACGTTGGCCGACTTGGTGTTCGCGTGGCGCGCCTGCCGCGCGGTGAAGTCGAACGCCATCGTGGTCGCCGCCAACGGCGCCACCGTCGGTGTCGGCATGGGCCAGGTGAACCGCGTCGACGCGGCGCGGCTCGCGGTGGAGCGGGGCGGTGACCGGGTTCGCGGCGCCGTGGCTGCCTCCGATGCCTTCTTCCCGTTCCCCGACGGTCTGGAGACCCTGACCAACGCCGGTGTGAAAGCCATTGTGCACCCGGGTGGTTCGGTCCGTGACGACGAAGTGACCGCGGCTGCCGCTGCCGCGGGCATCACGCTGTACCTGACCGGGGCGCGACACTTCGCCCACTAGGTCTTGCCGGCTGAATAGCCAGGTCTGCGCGGACATGATCCGTGCAGACCTGGCCGTCGGTCTTCAGAGGCTCAGCAGTGCGGAGGTGTCGCGGGCGGCCAGGGCGTCGTCCATGCGCTCGTGCCAGGACGTGGCCCAGCGCTCGGGGAAACACCGTTGCAGGAGCTCGAGCATGATCGGCACGGCGGTCGAGGCGCCCGGCGACGCGCCGAGCAGCCCTGCGATGGTGCCGTCGGCCGATGCGACCAGCTCGGTCCCCGACCGCAACGCGCCGATGTGGTCGGCGTCCGGGGTGACCAATTGCGCCCGCTGTCCCGCCGGCACCAGCTCCCAGTCACGGGGATCGGCATCCGGGTAAAACCGTTGCAGCTGTTCGATCTTGCCGCTGAACGGCGTGAGCAACTCGCCGATCAGGTAGCGCACCAGCGGCAGACTCTGCGCGGCCGCGGCGGCCAGCACATGCAGGTTGTGCGACCGCAGCGTGGTGAAGAAGTCGGTGAGCCTGCCGCCCTTGAGAAGCTTGGTGCTGAACGTCGCATAAGGACCGAACATCAGATAGCCCTCGCCGTCGACAACGCGTTTGTCCAAGTGCGGCACCGACATCGGCGGGGCGCCTATCGCGGCCTGGCCGTACACCTTGGCATCGTGCTGTGCGACGACGTCGGGTCGCGCGCACCGCAGAAACGCGGCACCGACCGGCAGGACACCGTAGCCCCGGACTTCGGGAATGTGCGCGCGCTGCAGCAGTCGCAGGGCGAAGCCGCCGGCTCCGACGAAGACATGCCGTGCTCTGAGGTGAAACCTGTTGTGCGACTCCGATCGCCGGCCACCGACCAGCCAGGTGCCGTCCGGGTCTTGGTGCAAACGGCGCACGTCATGCCCGAGCCGTACCTCGCCGCCGTTCGAGGTGATGATGCGGGTCAGTCCGCGGGTGAGCGCCCCGAAATCGACGTCGGTACCGCCGGGATGCCGGGTGGCCGCAATCGGTTGCGCCGGATCCCGGCCGGCCATCACCAGCGGTGCCCATGCGGCGACTTTGGCGGGATCGTCGCTGAACTCGAGATCGGCGAAAAGCGGATCGGCGCTGAGGGTTTCGAAGCGTCGTCGTAGGTAGGCCACGTCGTGGTCGCCGAACACCACGTCCATGTGCGGCGTGCCGTGGACGAATGTCGCCGGGTCCAGCAGGCCCTGCTCGACCAGATATGCCCACCAGCGGCGGGACACCTGGAATTGTGCGGCGATTTCGGCCGGTGCTGAACCGTCTTCGGGGTCTGGCATGTAGTTGAGCTCGCAATAGCCGGAGTGGCCGGTGCCGGCGTTGTTCCACGGCCCGCTGCTCTCCGTGGCGATGTCGGATGCCCGCTCCACCAACACGATGCGCCACTGTGGCTCCAACGTGCTCAGCATGGCGCCGAGGGTGGCGGACATGATGCCGCCACCGATGAGGACGACGTCGGCGACTTCGGGTTCAACGGTGATCATGGTTGCTCCTTGTCTCGTTGACTCCAGCATCACTCGCACCGATTCGATCCGTCCAATGAATGTTCTGGCGATTACCATCCGAATATGGATCAATGGATGAGCCTGCTGGCGCCGCAGCTCCGAGCGCTCGAAGAGCTGGACTCGCAGGGCGGGCACATGACCCGTGCCGCGGACAGCCTGGGGATTCCCCAGTCGTCGATGAGTCGGCGCATCCACGCGTTGGAGAAGACACTCGGCGTCCGGCTGCTCACCCAGGAGGGGCGGACGGTGCGCCTGACGCCGGTGGCAGTGCAGCTGGCCGAGCAGGTGCGGCGCCCGTTGCATCAACTCGAGGCGACGGTCGAGACCATCGCCGGGGAAGCCGACCCCGAGCACGGCACCGTCCGGTTCGGCTTCCCTCTGACGATGGGGGCCGGCGTGGTGCCGAATCTGGTCACCGAATTCCACCGGCGCGCACCGGGAATCCGGCTCCAGATGAAACAGGCGCACGGCAGTGAACTCGCCGCGGACCTGAAATCCGGGGCGCTTGACGTCGCGGTGGTGATCCCGCCGCCGGACGGTGTCGAGCATGTGGTGATCGGTGGACAACCGATCCGGGCCGTGTTACCGGCGGCCCATCCGCTCGTTGCCCGTCGTCGTCTCCGCTTGGACGAACTGCGAGACGAGACGTTCATCGCCAACCCGGCCAGCTATCACTTGCGTCAGGCAACTGAAAGCTGGTGCCGTGATTCGGGATTCGTGCCACACGTACCCGTCGAGATCACGGAGTTCTCGACCATCCGCGAGTTGGTCGGCCGTGGCATGGGTATCGCGTTGCTACCGCACGACGAGCACACCTCACGTAAGGTCCGCGAAATCCCGTTGTCGCCCAACAGCTATCAGCGCCACATCGCGCTGGCGTGGGCGCCGACCGCAGGCACTCCCGCCGCGCGCAGGCTGCTCACTTTCCTGCGTGCAGAATGGCCGACCACCGGTTAGGAGGCGACCTCGCCGGGCTGCGCAGTGGTGGCGTATTCGAAGAAGTCCACGATCTCGGCGACGGCCTTGCGGGCGTCGGGGTTGACGTCGAAGCTCAGCTGGAACATGTGCATCGCCCCGTCCCACACCTGAACCCAGGCCGGGACACCTGCTTCGCGCAGGGCGTCGGCGAGCGCGAACGAATCGTTGCGCAGCATCTCGTTGTTGCCGACCTGCAGGAGCGTCGGTCCCAGGCCGTGCAGGTCGGCCTCGGTGGGCATCTCCGGTACCGGGTGGGTGCCGTTCTTGGTCGCGAAGACGTCGTAGAGGTACTTCACCGCCATGAACGGGAACAGCACGTCGCGGTGTTCGAGCATCGCGTTGTACTTCAGGTTCATGTCGGACGACGTCAGCGGTGACAGCAGAATCTGGCCGGCGGGCACCTGCAGGCCGGCGTCACGCACCGCGAGCGCGGTGCCGGTCGCGATCAGGCCGCCGGCGGAGTCGCCCGCGAACACGATCTTCTCCGCGTCGACGCCGGCGGCGAGCACCATGCGGTAGGCGCACACGCCGTCGGCGATGGCGTCCTCGATCAGGGCCTGCGGTGCCAGTCGGTAGCCGACGTTCAGGACCCGGGCGCCGGTCGCTGCCGACAGCTTGCTCGCCCAGCGCCGGTGTGAGTTCAGCCCGAGGGTGATCAGCGCCGAACCGTGGAAGTAGATGATCACGCGATCGGAACCCTGTGCGCGCGGCGCGACGATCCATTCGGCGTCGCAGTCGTCCAGCCTGATCGGTGTCACCGTGGTGCCGGGCAGCGCGCGAAACGCGCGGAACGGCCCGTCGATGATGTCGTAGCGGCCCCGCTGCACCAGTTCCGGATGGAACCGGTTGACCACCATGCCGATGAGCGTGAGCAGGGCAATTACCGGTCGGACGAACACCGCGGTCAAACCGCCGAGCAGTCGGCTCTGCCACGCGGCGGGGCCGAACTCGAGGTCGGTGGGGCGGTGAGTCCAGTCGAGCGAGTTCACGATACCGAGGGTACTGGGTAAAGCTCCGGAGCCCAAGGGGCTGCCGCTCACCGTGCACCGTCGTAGCGTGGAGGTCGTGACATCACCTAACGACCTTCCGGCCGACCTGCCCAGGACCGTCGGCGAACTCAAGGCCTCGGGCCACCGCGAGCGGGGCATCAAGACCGAGATCCGCGAGAACCTGCTGGCAGCACTGGCTGACGGCGACGACGTCTGGCCCGGCATCTTCGGCTTCGAGGACACCGTCCTGCCGCAGCTGGAGCGCGCGCTGATCGCCGGGCACGACATCGTGCTGCTCGGCGAACGCGGCCAGGGCAAGACCCGCCTGCTGCGCGGCCTGGTCGGTCTGCTGGACGAGTGGACGCCCGTCATCGCGGGCTCGGAGCTGGGCGAGCACCCCTACTCGCCGATCACGCCCGAGTCGATCCGCCGGGCCGCGGACTCCGGCGACGACCTGCCGATCACCTGGCAACACCGCAGCGAGCGTTACTTCGAGAAGCTGGCGACGCCCGACACCAGCGTCGCCGACCTCGTCGGCGACATCGACCCCATCAAGGTGGCCGAGGGACGCAGCCTGGGTGACCCGGAGACCATCGCCTACGGCCTCATCCCGCGGGCGCATCGCGGCATCGTCGCGATCAACGAGCTGCCCGACCTCGCCGAGCGCATCCAGGTCGCCATGCTCAACGTGATGGAGGAGCGCGACATCCAGGTGCGTGGCTACACCCTGCGCCTGCCGCTGGACGTGCTCGTGGTGGCCAGCGCCAACCCCGAGGACTACACCAACCGCGGCCGCATCATCACGCCGCTGAAGGACCGCTTCGGCGCCGAGATCCGCACCCACTACCCGCTGGAGCTCGATGCGGAGGTCGGCGTCATCAAGCAGGAAGCGCACCTGGCCGCCGAGGTCCCGGAGTACCTGCTGCAGATCCTGGCCCGTTTCGCCCGGTACCTGCGTGAATCGCAGTCGATCGATCAGCGCTCCGGCGTCTCGGCCCGTTTCGCGATCGCCGCGGCCGAAACCGTCGGCGCCGCGGCCCAGCACCGCTCCGCGATTCTGGGTGAACAGGATCCGGTCGCTCGCGTGGTCGACCTGCAGACCATCATCGGTGTGCTGCGCGGCAAGCTGGAATTCGAGTCGGGTGAGGAAGGCCGCGAGCAGGCCGTCCTGGAGCACCTGCTGCGGCGGGCCACCGCGGACACCGCGCAACGGCTGCTCGGCGGCATCGACGTCGGTTCCCTGGTCGTTGCGGTGGAAGGAGATTCACCGGTCACGACGGGCGAGCGGGTGTCGGCCAAGGACGTGCTGGCCGCACTGCCGGATCTGCCGGTGATCGACGCGATCGCCGACCGGTTGGGCGCGCAGTCCGACGGCGAGCGGGCGGCGGCCGTCGAGCTGGCACTGGAAGCGCTGTATCTGGCCAAGCGCATCGACAAGACCTCCGACGACGGCGAAACGGTATATGGCTAACCACCTCTCGCGGTATTCGCGCTACACCGGCGGGCCCGACCCGCTGGCGCCTCCCGTCGACCTGCGGGAGGCGCTGGAGCAGATCGGGCAGGACGTCATGGAGGGCGCGTCGCCCCGGCGCGCGCTGTCCGAGCTGCTGCGCCGGGGTACCCAGAACATGCGCGGCGCCGACCGGCTGGCCGCCGAGGCCAACCGGCGCCGTCGGGAGTTGCTGTCGCGCAACAACCTTGACGGCACCCTGCAGGAGATCAAGAAGCTGCTCGACGAGGCCGTGCTCGCCGAGCGCAAGGAACTGGCCCGCGCGCTCGACGATGACGCGCGGTTCGGTGAGCTGCAGCTGGAGTCGCTGTCACCGTCACCGGCCAAGGCCGTGCAGGAGCTCTCCGAATACGACTGGCGCTCAGCGGAAGCCCGGCAGAAGTACGAGCAGATCAAGGATCTGCTGGGCCGGGAGATGCTGGACCAGCGATTCGCCGGCATGAAGGACGCGCTGCAGAACGCCACCGATGAGGATCGTCAGGCCGTCAACGACATGCTCGACGACCTGAACAACCTGCTGGAGAAGCACGCCAACGGCGAAGACACCCAACAGGATTTCCAGGATTTCATGGCCAAGCACGGCCAGTTCTTCCCGGAGAACCCCCAGAACGTCGACGAGCTGCTGGACTCCCTGGCCAAGCGTGCCGCCGCCGCGCAGCGGTTCCGCAACAGCCTGTCGCCCGATCAACGCGCCGAGCTGGATGCGTTGGCGCAGCAGGCATTCGGATCGCCGTCGTTGATGAACGCGCTCGATCGGCTCGATGCCAACCTGCAGGCCGCCCGCCCGGGGGAGGACTGGACCGGCGAGCGGAGTTTCACCGGAAACAACCCGCTCGGGATGGGCGAGGCCGCGCAGGCGATGGAAGACATCGCGGAGTTGGAACAACTGGCGGAACAGCTCTCGCAGAGCTACGCCGGTGCCCAGATGGACGACGTCGATCTGGACATGCTGGCCCGGCAACTGGGCGACGAGGCCGCCGTCGACGCTCGTGCCCTGGCGGAACTGGAACGCACCCTGATGAACCAGGGCTTCCTGGACCGCGGTTCCGACGGACAGTGGCGGTTGTCGCCGAAGGCCATGCGCCAGCTGGGACAGGCGGCGCTCCGCGATGTGGCACAACAGCTTTCCGGGCGCCATGGCGAGCGGGACACCCGTCGCGCCGGTGCCGCCGGCGAACTGACCGGCGCCACCCGGCCGTGGCAGTTCGGCGACACCGAGCCCTGGAACGTCACCCGTACCTTGACCAACGCGGTACTGCGGCAGGCGGGTACCCGCGACGACGGGCCGCTGCGGATCACCGTCGACGACGTCGAGATCTCGGAAACCGAGACCCGCACCCAGGCCGTGGTCGCGCTGTTGGTGGACACCTCGTTCTCGATGGTCATGGAGAACCGGTGGCTGCCGATGAAGCGCACCGCGCTGGCGCTCAATCACCTGGTGAGTACCAGGTTCCGGTCAGATGCGTTGCAGATCATCGCTTTTGGCCGGCATGCCCGCACGGTCTCGGCGGCCGAGCTCACCGGCCTGGAAGGCGTGTACGAGCAGGGCACCAACCTGCACCACGCGCTGTTGCTCGCCGGCCGGCACCTGCGGCGTCATCCCAACGCGCAGCCAGTGGTCCTCGTCGTCACCGACGGTGAGCCGACGGCCCATCTCGAGCAATACCGCAACGGGACCGAGACGTTCTTCGACTACCCGCCGCACCCGCGCACCATCGCCTTCACGGTGCGCAGCTTCGACGAGGTGGCCCGGCTGGGCGCGCAGATCACGATCTTCCGGTTGGGCAGCGATCCCGGCCTGGCGCGGTTCATCGACCAGGTGGCCCGGCGCGTCGAAGGCCGCGTCGTGGTGCCCGAGCTCGACGGGCTGGGTGCCGCGGTGGTCGGTGACTACCTGCGCTCGCGGCGTCGTCGGCGCTGACCCGCACTCGAACCTGTGCAGGATGCGGACGCTCGTCGACCGCGAGCGGCCTGAAAGTGCACGCGACACGCGGCGTGTCGCGGTACAAACACGGCCGCTCGCCGGAAGGGGACTAGCTCGCGGGAAAAGGGGCTAGCTCGCGGGAAAGGGGTCAGTCAGCGGGCGGGGGCTTGCGCTTCTTGGACTTGATGCCGACGCGGCCCCACAGCGAGAAGCCGCGGATGGTGACGCGCGGGGCGCCGGGGGTGCCCTGCTGACCGAGGTGGTCGAAAGCGCCCATGACACCGACGCCGTGCACGTCGACGTTGACCTCGGGCGGCAGCAGGATGGTCTGCCCGCCGAAGATCGAGTAGGAGTGGATCTCGACGTCCGGTGAGGTGAAATCGGCGTAGCGCAGATCGATGACACCGCCACCGAAGAGTGAGAACGACGTCAGCCGCTGCGGCACGTTCCAGCGGCCCCGGCGCTCGAATCCGCTCATGATCGCCAGCAGCAGCGTCGAGGGCGCGGGATGGCATTCGCCGCCCGTTTCCCACGGCGCGGTGGTGATGTACGGCAGGTCGGCGCTCAGCTTCGACAGTTCGGCGTACGTCTGCGCGGAATAAGCGCGGTTCAGCCGGTCTTCGTACTCGGACATCGGCAGCCGGCCCTGCGCGGCCGCATCGCTGAGGAGGTGAGCGACCTGGATCCGGTCGGTATCGGCGGCGCGCATCTGTGCGCGCGAACCTGGGGTGCTCATCAACTCGAGCCTACGACGATCACAGCGACTTGCAAGGCTCTTGAGGCAAACTGTGGCCGCATCGATGTCCCATCCGTTACGGGATATGGATCACTTATTCCAGTTCGGCTGCCGCTTCTGGAGGAAGGCCATCATGCCTTCCCGGGCCTCGTCGGAGACGAACAGCTGCGCCGACTGCTTGGCCAGCTTCTCGGCGTCGCGGTCGAAATCGGCCAGGATCGACGCCGTGGTCAGTGCCTTGGATGCGGCCAGACCCTGCGGTGAACCCTTGGTGATCTCGTCTGTCAGCTTCGCCACGGTCGCCGGCACGTCGTCGGTTGCGACGGTCACCAGGCCGATGCGCTCGGCTTCCTCGGCGCCGAACTTCTCGCCTGTCACGAAGTAGCGACCGGCCGCGCGGGCCGTCATCTTCGGCAGCAGTGTCAGCGAGATGATCGAGGGCGCCACGCCGATCCTGGCCTCGGTGAGGGCGAAAGTGCTGGCGGTACCCGCGACCACGAGGTCGCAGGCACCGATCAACCCCATGCCGCCGGCGCGGACGTGACCATCGATCGCGGCGATCACGGGAACGGGTAGCTCCAGAATCGACCGCAGCAGCCCGGCCGCCTCCAGCGCACGTGCGGTGGCCAGGTCGCCGGGGTCGCGCCCCGCGGCTTCACTCAGATCGGCCCCGGCGCAGAACGTGCCGCCGGTGTGGCCGAGCACCACGACCCGCACGCCCGGATCGTCCGCAGCATCGGTGAGGCCCTGCCGCAACTGGTCCACCAGCGCGGTCGACATCGCATTGCGGTTGTGCGGTGAGTCCAGCGTCAGCCGGGCGACACCGTTTTCGACGGAGTAGTGGACCAGTGCGGTCATGAGACTTTCCTGTCAGTACGAGCGCGGCAGACCCAGCGAGGTCTGCGCCACGAAGTTAAGCACCATCTCACGGCTGACCGGAGCGATGCGCGCCAGTCGCGACGCCGTGACCGCGGCGGCGATGCCGTACTCCTTCGTCAGGCCGTTGCCGCCGAGCGACTGCACGGCCTGGTCGACCGCGCGGACCGAGGCCTCGCCTGCGGCGTACTTGGCCATGTTGGCGGCTTCGGCGGCACCGAAGTCGTCACCAGCGTCGTACAGCGTGGCGGCGTTCTGCATCATCAGCTTGGCCAGCTCGAGCTCGATGTGGATCTGAGCCAGCGGGTGCGAGATGCCCTGGTGCGAACCGATCGGCACCTTCCAGACCTGACGGGTCTTGACGTACTCGGTCGCGGTGCGGATCGCGAGTCGACCGGTGCCGACGGCCATGGCCGCACCGATGATCCGCTCCGGGTTCAGGCCCGCGAACAGCTGCGCGATCGCGGCGTCCTCGGAGCCGACGAGCGCGTCGGCGGGCAGCCGCACCTCGTCCAGGAACACCTGGAACTGGCTCTCGGGGCTGATGATCTCCATCTCGATCTTGGTCCAGCTCAGGCCCGGTGCATCGGTTGGGACCACGAACAGTGCCGGCTTGAGGTTGCCGGTCTTGTGGTCCTCGGTGCGCCCGACGACCAGCACGGCGTCGGCCTGGTCGATGCCCGAGATGAAGACCTTCTGGCCGGACAGGATCCAGTCGCCGCCGTCGCGGCGCGCCGTCGTGGTGATGCGGTGGCTGTTGGAGCCGGCGTCGGGTTCGGTGATCGCGAAGGCCATGGTGAGCGAGCCGTCCGCGAGACCCGGCACCCAGCGCTTCTTCTGATCTTCGGTGCCGTACTTGGAGATGATGGTGCCGTTGATGGCCGACGAGACCACCATCATCAGCAGCGGACAGCCGTTGGCGGCCATCTCTTCCATGACCAGGCTCAGCTCGTACATGCCGGCACCGCCACCGCCATACTCCTCGGGCATGTTGACGCCCAGGAAGCCGTGCTTGCCTGCCTCGGCCCACAATTCGTCGGTGTGCTGGCCGGCGCGGGCCTTCTCCAGGAAGTAGTCCTGGCCGAACTTCGAGGCCATCGCGACGACGGCCTCGCGGAGCGCCTTGCGCTCGTCGGATTCGATGAAAGACATGGTCATTCTCCTTCTGGGGTTTCGACCCGGGCCAGCACAGCGCCGACATCGACCTGTTGGCCGGGTTGCACGTTGAGTTCGGTGAGCACACCGGAATCCGGTGCGGCGATGGTGTGTTCCATCTTCATGGCTTCCAGCCAGATCAGGGGCTGGCCGGCGGTGACCGAGTCACCGATGGCCGCACCGACCCGGACCACGAGTCCGGGCATCGGCGCCAGCAGCGAGCCCTGCGCGACCGCCGCGTCCGGGTCCGGGAATCGCGGCTGGGCCACGAGGTGGACGGCACCGGCGGGGGAGTCGACGAAAACGTCGGCACCGTATCGGGCGACGTCGAACGAACGTTCAACTCCGTTGACCGACAACACCACTCGAGTGGGATCGGCGGTCACGACGGTGACGTCGTCGCGGTCGGGCAGCTCGACGCCGGCGCGCGCGTATCGGTACCGCACCTGGTGTTCGGCGCCGGCCGCGTCACTGTACGTACGGCTCTGGTAGCCCGACGCGAGGTTCCGCCAACCACTCGGTGCGGCGGCGAAAACCGTTGCTGTGGCGCGGTTGTGCGCGGCGTCGGCCAGCGCCGCTGCGACGGCGGACAGCGTGACGTCGGTGTCCGCCGGTGCCGCCAGGTCGGCCAGACCGTGCGTGTCGAAGAACGCGGTGTCGGTGTCACCGGCCCGGAACGCGGGGTGCCGCAACACGTTCACCAACAGGTCGCGGTTGGTGCGCAGGCCGTGGATGCGTGCGCGGGACAGCGCATCGGCGAGGATCGCCGCGGCGCGGTCGCGTGTCGGTCCGAACGAGATGACCTTGGCCAGCATCGGGTCGTAGAACACCGACACCACCGAGCCGTCGACGATGCCGGAGTCGACGCGCGTTCCGGCGCGACCCAGAAGGCTGAATTCGGTCCGGACACCCGGTACGTCGAATCGGTGCACCGTCCCGGCCTGCGGCTGCCAGTCCTTGGCCGGGTCCTCGGCGTAGAGCCGGGCCTCGATCGAATGTCCGTACGTCGCGGGCGGTTCCGGCGCGAGCACACCGCTGTCGGCCACATCCAATTGCAGTTCGACAAGGTCCAGTCCGGTGGTCTCCTCGGTGACCGGGTGCTCGACCTGCAGGCGGGTGTTCATCTCCAGGAAGAAGAAGTCGCCACCTCCGTCGGACATGAACTCGACGGTGCCGGCGCCGGTGTACCCGATCGCGGTGGCCGCCAGCCGGGCCGCCTCGAACAGCTTGGCGCGCATGCCCGGCGTCCGCTCCACGAGCGGGGACGGCGCTTCCTCGATGACCTTCTGGTGGCGGCGCTGGATGGAACATTCGCGTTCGCCGACGGCCCACACCGTGCCGTGCGCATCGGCCATCACCTGGACCTCGATGTGGTGACCGCTGGCGAGATAGCGCTCGCAGAACACCGTCGGATCACCGAACGCGGACTGGGCCTCGCGCTGCGCCGCCGCGACTTCGGCCGGTAGCGCGGACAATTCGCGCACCACCCGCATGCCGCGACCACCGCCGCCGGCGGACGCCTTGATCAGTACCGGCAGTTGGTCTGCGGTGACGGTGTCGGGGTCCAGCTCGGTCAGCACCGGAACGCCGGCCGCCGACATCAGCTTCTTGGCCTCGATCTTGGAGCCCATGGCCTGCACGGCGGCCACCGGCGGGCCGATCCACGTCAGCCCGGCGTCCTGCACCGCCGCCGCGAAATCCGGGTTCTCCGAGAGGAATCCGTAGCCGGGGTGAATGGCGTCGGCGCCGGACGCCTTGGCCGCGGCGATCAGCTGGGTGGCGTCGAGATAACCGGTGCGACCCTCGAGCCGCACCCGGTCGTCGGCCTCGGCGACGTGCGGGGCGGCGGCGTCGGGGTCGGTGTACACCGCGACGGTGCCGATGCCGAGCCGGCGGCAGGTGGCGAACACCCGGCGGGCGATTTCGCCGCGGTTGGCGACAAGGACTTTTGTGATCATGGAGCTACTCACATCCGGAAGACGCCGAAGTTCGACGTCCCCTCGATCGGCGCATTGGCAATGGCGGACAAGCACATTCCCAGCACGGTGCGGGTGTCGCGGGGGTCGATTATGCCGTCGTCGTAGAGCCGTCCGGACAGGAACGCCGGCAGCGACTCGGCGTCGATCTGCGCTTCGACGGCGGCACGCAGTGCCGCGTCGGCGGCTTCGTCGACCTGGCCGCCGCGGGCTTCGGTGGCCGCGCGGCTGACGATGGAAAGCACGCCGGCCAGCTGCGCGCCGCCCATCACCGCGGATTTCGCGCTGGGCCAGGCGAACAGGAACCGTGGGTCGTAGGCCCGGCCGCACATGCCGTAGTGGCCGGCGCCGTAGGAGGCGCCGATGAGCAGCGAGATGTGTGGCACCTTCGAATTGGAGACGGCGTTGATCATCATCGAGCCGTGCTTGATCATCCCGCCTTCCTCGTACGCCTTGCCGACCATGTAGCCGGTCGTGTTGTGCAGGAACAGCAATGGCGTGTCGGACCGGTTGGCCAGCTGGATGAACTGGGTCGCCTTCTGTGATTCCTCGCTGAACAACACGCCGCGCGCGTTGGCCAGGATGCCGACCGGGTAGCCCCACAGGTTGGCCCAGCCGGTCACCAGCGACGAGCCGTACAGCGGCTTGAACTCGTCGAAGTCCGAGCCGTCGACGATGCGGGCGATGACGTCGCGCGGATCGAACGGGATGCGCAGATCGGCGCCGACGATGCCCAGCAGTTCGTCTTCGGGATACAGCGGCGGCACCACCGGCGCCGGCGTCGGGCCCTGCTTGCGCCAGTTCAGCCGGGCCACGATGCGCCGGCCGATGCGGATGGCGTCGAGCTCGTCCTGCGCGAAGTAGTCGCCGAGACCCGAGGTGCGGGAGTGCATTTCGGCGCCACCGAGGGATTCGTCGTCGGATTCCTCGCCGGTGGCCATCTTGACCAGCGGCGGGCCGGCCAGGAACACCTTGGAGCGTTCCTTGATCATCACCACGTGGTCGGACATGCCGGGGATGTAGGCGCCGCCGGCGGTCGAGTTGCCGAACACCAACGCGATGGTCGGGATGCCCTCCGCCGACAGCCGGGTGAGGTCGCGGAACATCGCGCCGCCGGGAATGAAGATTTCCTTCTGCGTGGGCAGATCCGCGCCGCCCGACTCGACCATCGAGATCACCGGCAGCCGGTTCTCGCGGGCAATCTGGTTGGCGCGCAGGATCTTCTTGAGCGTCCACGGATTGCTCGTGCCGCCCTTGACGGTCGGATCGTTGGCAACGATCAGGCACTCGACGCCCTCGACGACACCGATACCGGTGACGAGGCTGGCACCGACGACGAAGTCGCTGCCCCACGCAGCCAGCGGACTGAGCTCCAGGAACGGCGAGTCCGGATCCACGAGCTGCTCGATGCGCTCGCGCGCGGTCAGCTTGCCGCGGGCATGGTGGCGGTCAACGTATTTCGCGCCGCCTCCGGCCAGCGCCTTGGCGTGTTCGGCATCCAGCTCGGTGAGCTTGGCCGTCATCGCCGCGGCTGCTTCGGTGTAGCCCGCCGCCGCGGTGTCGAGCCGAGATTTGAGGGCGGTCATGACTGGAATCCCAACGTCTTGGCAGCCAGCGAGGTGAGAATCTCGGTGGTGCCGCCGCCGATGCCGATGATGCGCATGTCGCGGTACTGCCGTTCGATTTCCGACTCGGCCATGTAGCCCATGCCGCCGAACAACTGGACGCCCGCATTGGCCACCCACTCACCGGCCTCGACGGCCGTGTTCTTCGCGAAACAGACCTCGGCGATCAGGTTCGTCTCACCGGCGAGCTCCCGCTCGACCAGGTGATGCGTGTACACCCGGGCGACGTCGATGCGCCGCGCCATCTCGGCGAGGGTGTTCTGCACCGACTGCCGCGTGATGAGCGGCCGGCCGAACGTCTCCCGGTCCCGGCACCACTGCACGGTCAGGTCCAGGCAGCGCTGCGCGCTCGCATACGCCTGCGCGGCAAGGCCGACCCGCTCGGAGACGAAGGCGCCGGCGATCTGTAGGAAGCCGGAGTTCTCGGGCCCGACCAGGTTGGCGGCCGGGACACGGACGTCGACGTAGGACAGCTCGGCGGTGTCCGACGAGCGCCAGCCCATCTTCTCCAGCTTGCGGCTGACGGTGAAGCCCGGCGTGTCCTTGTCCACCACGATCAGCGAAACACCCGCTGCGCCAGGGCCTCCGGTGCGCACCGCTGTCACCACATAGTCGGCACGCACACCCGAGGTGATGTAGGTCTTGGCGCCGTTGATGATGAAGTCGTCACCGTCGCGGTCGGCGCGGGTGGTCAGGTGCCCGACGTCCGAGCCGCCGCCGGGTTCGGTGATGGCCAGGGAGCCGATCATCTTGCCCTGCAACGTCGGTCGCACGTAGGTGTCGATCAGTCGCTGGTCGCCGGAGGCGATCATGTGCGGCGTGGAGATGCCGCAGGTGAACAGCGACGCGAAGACGCCGCCGGGCACGCCGGCGTAATGCAGCTCCTCGCAGACGATCACGGCGTCGGCGCCGTCGCCGCCCCCGCCGCCAACGGACTCGGGCGCCTGGGCGCCCAACAGTCCGGCGGCACCGGCTGCCTCGTGCAGCGAACGGGGCAGCTCGCCGCTGCGCTCCCATTCGTCGACGTGGGGGAGGATCTCGCGTTCGGCGAACGCGCGCACGGTCTTTCGCAGTGCGTCACGTTCGGGCGTGGTCCAGATGCTCACGAAAACAGTTCCTCCGGGATGTCGAGATGACGGGTTCGTAGCCATTCCCCGAGGCCCTTGGCCTGGGGATCGAATCGGGCCTGGTACGCGACGCCTTCGCCGAGGATGCCCTCGATGACGAAGTTGATGGCGCGCAGGTTGGGCAGCAGGTGCCGGGTCACGGGCAGCTCGGCTGCCTCGGGCAGGAGCTCGCGCAGCTTCTCGACCGTCAATGCGTTTGCCACCCAACGCCATTGGTCGTCCGTGCGGACCCAGACCCCGACATTGGCAGAGCCGCCCTTGTCGCCGCTGCGGGCCCCGGCGATGGTGCCCAGCGGTGCGCGACGGACCGGCCCGGCGGGCAGGGGTTCCGGCAGCGCCGGATCGTCGACCGGTCCCAGCGCCACCGTCTCGGCGGACGGCGCGATGTCGGTGCGGGTGCCATCGGCCAGTACCGCCACGTGCGGCACCAGGGCCGCGTCGACGTAGCCGGGCTTGAACAGGCCGTACACCTGGCCGTCGCCCGGGGGCGCGGTGGTGGTGAAGCCCGGGTAGCTGGCCAGCGCGAGTTCGACTGCCGCTGCGGAGAATTGGCGGCCGACCTTGGCCGGATCGGGGTCGCGCACCACGCAGTGCAGCAGCGCGCTGGCGCGCTCCTCGGTGTCGGCGTCGGGATGATCGGTCCGCGCCAGCGTCCACTGCAACTCGGCCGGGCGCTGCGTGATGCCGGCCTCCAGCTGGCGCTGCAGCAGATCGGCCTTCGCCTCGATGTCGAGGCCGGTGAGGATGAACGACGCCGCATTGCGGAAGCCGCCGATGCTGTTGAGGGACACCTTCAACGTGGGCGGCGGCGCCTCGCCGCGGACGCCGGAGATGCGGACCCGGTCCGCGCCGTCGGACGTCAGCTCCAGCGAGTCGACCCGCAGGGTCGCGTCGGGGTTGGCGTAACGCGCGCCGGTGATCTCATACAGCAGCTGCGCGGTGACGGTGTCGACGCTGACGCGTCCGCCGGTGCCGGGGTGCTTGGTGATCACCGACGACCCGTCGGCGGAGATCTCCGCCAGCGGGAAACCGGGGCGGATGAGGTCGGGAATCTCGGTGAAGAAGCTGAAGTTGCCACCGGTGGCCTGCGTGCCGCATTCGATGACGTGGCCGGCGGCGATGGCACCGGCGAGTGCGTCGTAGTCGGTTCGGGCCCAGCCGAAGTGGGCGGCGGCCGGTCCGACGATCACCGAGGCGTCGGTGACCCGGCCGGTGACGACGACGTCGGCGCCGGACTTCAGGCAGTCCACGATGCCCCAGGCGCCGAGGTAGGCGTTGGCCGACAGCGGGGTGCCGAAGCCGAGCTCGTCAGCGCGCGCCACGAGATCGTCGCCCTCGACGTGTGCCACGTTGACCGACAGCCCGAGCTTGTCGGCCAGGGCGCGTACCGCTGCTGCCAGGCCCGCCGGATTGAGGCCGCCGGCGTTGGCCACGATCTTCACGCCCTTGTCCAGGGCGAGGCCGAGGGACTGCTCCAGTTGGCGCAGGAAGGTCTTGGCGTACCCGAGGTCGGGGTTCTTGGCCCGGTCCCGCGCGAGGATCAGCATGGTCAGCTCGGCGAGGTAGTCGCCGGTCAGGTAGTCCAGCTCACCCCCGGCGAGCATCTCGTGCATCGCCGCCAGCCGGTCGCCATAGAACCCTGAGCAGTTACCGATCCGGACTGCTGGTGATGTCACACACACTCCCGTCGTTCAACCAACCGGTAGGGAGGTTAGTCGGTACTAGCGGTACCGAGTCAAGGGGGCTGGGGGTTGCGTGTTGCCCGGTTGGGGCGACGTTTTGGAGCCTACGCAGGTCGACGGCTATCCTGAGGTGCAATCGCTGCGCACGCGAGAAGCAATAGAGCGCCCCCAGGCCCTATTTGTTCGCGACGCGGCCGACCGCAAGCAATTCCGTTTAGTCAGAGAGGTGCACATCATGGCTGTGCCCAAGCGCAGGATGTCGCGCTCGAACACCCGTAGCCGTCGCGCGCAGTGGAAGGCCGAGGCCACTGGCCTGGTCAACGTGAACGTCGCAGGTCAGGCACACAAGGTGCCGCGTCGCCTGCTCAAGGCCGCGCGTCTGGGTCTGATCGACCTCGACCGCCGCGCCTGAACCGACTGACGGTTTTTCTCGCGCCCGCGTGGCGCGTCTTCTCAGTCCGCTCTCAGATGGTGGGGTGAGACTGTGCCTGTGCGAATCCTTGTAGTCGACGATGACCGCGCTGTACGCGAATCACTGCGTCGGTCACTGACTTTCAACGGGTACTCGGTCGAACTGGCTCAAGACGGTGTCGAGGCGCTGGAGCGCATCTCCAGCGACCGGCCCGACGCTGTCGTGCTCGACGACATGATGCCCCGGCTGGATGGGCGCGGTGTCTGCCGTCAGCTGCGCAGCAGCGGTGACGACCTTCCGGTGCTGATGCTGACCGCCCGTGACTCGATCGATGAGCGGGTGGCCGGCCTCGACGCCGGTGCCGACGATTACCTGCCGAAGCCTTTCGCGCTCGAGGAGCTCCTGGCCCGGATGCGGGCCCTGCTCCGCCGTACCGGCCCCGCCGACGGCGCCGAGTCGGCGGCGTTGACGTTTTCCGACCTCAGCCTCGATCCGGTGACCCGCGAGGTCACCCGGGGGTCCCGTTCGATCAGCCTGACCCGCACCGAGTTCTCGCTGCTCGAGATGCTCATCCACAACCCGCGCCGGGTACTCAGCCGCAGCCGGATCCTCGAAGAGGTGTGGGGCTTCGATTTTCCGACGTCGGGCAATGCCCTCGAGGTCTACGTCGGGTACCTGCGCCGCAAGACCGAGGCCGAGGGAGAACCACGCCTGATCCATACCGTGCGCGGCGTGGGTTACGTGCTGCGTGAGACGCCGCCCTGATGCTCGACAAGCTTCGCGCAACCGTGGATCGGAAGATGCGGGAAGTGCCGCAGATGCCGGCGACGACGCCGGACGGCACGGTGCAACACGACGCCAGCTCGGTGTCGCTGAAATGGCGCGTCATGCTGCTCGCGATGTCGATGGTGGCGATGGTCGTCGTCCTCATGTCGGTCGCGGTGTACGTGGTGGTGTCCAAGGCGCTGTACGGCGACATCGACAACCAGTTGCACAGCCGCGCGCAACTGCTCATCGAGAGCGGTTCGCTGGCCGTCGACCCCGGCAAGGCCATCGAGGGCACCGCCTACTCGGACGTCAACGCGATGTACGTCATCCCGGGCCAGTCGATCTACACCGCGAATCAGCAGGGGCAGACGCTGCCGCTCGGGACGCCGGAGAAGGACGTCATCGCCGGCAAGCTGCTGATGTCGTTGCGTACCACCAACTATCAGCGCGTGCTGGCGGTGCATCTGCAGTCGGGTAACTCGCTGCTGATCTCGAAGAATCTCTGGCCCACCAGCCAGGTGCTCAAACGGCTGGGCACCATTTTGCTCATCGTGGGTGGAATCGGCATGGCCGTCGCCGCGATCGCCGGTGGCACGGTCGCGCGGACCGGGCTGAGACCCGTGGCCCGGTTGACCGAGGCCACCGAACGCGTGGCCCGCACCGACGATCTGCGCCCCATCCCGGTGTACGGCAATGACGAATTGGCCAGGCTGACAGAGGCTTTCAACATGATGTTGCGGGCGCTCGCCGAGTCGAGAGACCGGCAGGCCCGGTTGGTGTCGGATGCCGGGCATGAGTTGCGCACACCGCTGACGTCACTGCGGACCAATGTCGAACTGCTGATGGCGGCCATGGCACCCGGTGCGCCGCCGTTCCCCGAGGAGGAGATGGCGGGTCTGCAGTCCGACGTCATCGCCCAGATCGAGGAGCTGTCCACCCTCGTCGGCGACCTGGTCGACCTGACCCGCGACGATGCCGCGGTGACGGTCCACGAGCCCGTCGAGATGGCCGAGGTCGTCGAGCGCAGTCTGGAACGAGTTCGCCGCCGCCGCAATGACATTGAGTTCGACGTCGACATCGCCGGCTGGCAGGTGTACGGCGACGGGGCCGGGTTGTCCCGGGCGGTGCTGAACCTGCTCGACAACGCCGCCAAGTGGAGTCCGGCCGGCTCGGTGGTGGTGGTCCGGCTCGGGCGCATCAATCCGACGCACGCCGAGCTGGTGGTGTCCGACTGGGGGCCGGGTATCCCGCCGCAGGAGCGGGCGCTGGTGTTCGAGCGCTTCTACCGGTCGACGACGGCACGGGCGATGCCCGGTTCCGGTCTCGGGCTGGCCATCGTCAAGCAGGTTGTGCTCAAACATGGTGGCGCACTGCGGATCGAGGACACCGTGCCGGGCGGGTCGCCGCCGGGCACGTCGATCCATCTCGTGTTGCCGGGACGGCCCTCCGGCGTGACCGCAACACACCGGCCCTCTGGGCTGGACGTAACGGGCGTGACCACGGAAAATGAACCTGCCCGGACGGGGGAGGAAGTCTAGGGTGCGGCCTGTGGTGTCTCAGTGGATTCTCAGCCCGAAAGGGCACCGTCGGGTCATGTCGTTCGTTGTCCCGGCAACGAAAGCGGAAATACAGGAAGAGTGTCGACCAGTAATGACGAATCACCCGAGGTACTCGCAGCAGCCCGAGTCCGGTCGGCGTCCTGATTCCTATCAGTCCGCACCTGGCTACGGCGCGTCGCCGCAGCAGGGGTCGTCGTACGACTGGCGCTACGCCGGCCAGCAACAGAACACCGGGCAGTACCCCACGGGCAGCTACTCGACCGGTCAGTACCAGACGGGGCAGCACCAGACCGGTTCGTACACCACCGGCCAGTACTCGACGGGCCAGTACGGCACGCAGCCGTACGACCCCTACCGCAACGGGTCGCCGAACGGCCGGCCTTCGATCGCGCCCCGGCCGCAAAACCGTTCCCGCACAGGGCCTCTGATCGCCGGTATGGCGGCGGTGGCACTGGTGTCCGCGGGTATCGGCGGCGGCATCGTGATGCTGGCGCAGCCCGACTACTCGAGCAGCTCGACCTCGTTGGGCGGTTCGGCGCGCGGACAGCACGCCGGAAACGCGCCGATCGGTTCGGTGGAGCAGGTCGCCGCCAAGGTGGTGCCCAGTGTCGTGAAACTCGAGACCGACATGGGCCGGGCCTCCGAGGAGGGCTCGGGCATCATCCTGTCCGCCGACGGGCTCATCCTCACCAACAACCACGTGGTGGCCGGTGCCAAAGACGCCCCGCCGCCCGGGGCTCCGCCGGTGCAGACCAAGGTCACGTTCAACACCGGTAGCACCGCGACGTTCCAGATCGTCGGGACGGATCCGAGCAGTGACATCGCAGTCGTGCGGGCCAAGGGCGTCTCTGGCCTGACGCCCATCGCGCTGGGATCGTCGTCCAACCTGGTGGTGGGCCAGCAGGTGGTGGCCGTCGGTTCGCCGCTGGGTCTGCAGGGCACGGTGACAGAGGGCATCATCAGCTCGCTGAATCGCCCCGTCGCAGCGGGCGGCGACGCCAAGAACCAGAACACCGTGCTGGACGCCATCCAGACCGACGCCGCGATCAACCCCGGCAACTCCGGTGGTGCGCTCGTCAACATGAGCGGCGAACTGGTCGGCATCAACTCGGCGATCGCGACGCTCGGCGGGGATTCCGGCCAGTCGCAGAGCGGTTCGATCGGCCTGGGCTTCGCCATTCCGGTGGACCAGGCCAAGCGCATCGCCGACGAGCTGATCAAGAACGGCATCGCCAGCCATGCGTCGCTCGGCGTGCAGGTGGGTAATGACAAGGCCATCGACGGGGCCAAGATCGTCGACGTCACCAACGGTGGGGCGGCCCAGTCGGCCGGTCTGCCGAGTGGTGTGGTGGTGACCAAGGTGGACGACCGGGTGATCAGCAGCGCCGACGCGCTGGTGGCCGCCGTGCGCTCGAAGGCTCCCGGCGACAAGGTCACGCTGACCTACCTCGACACCGCGGGCAAACCGCAGACCGTTCAGGTGACCCTGGGAAAGGCGCAACAGTGATGAGTGCAGGGCCGAGTTCGATGTCAGAGGCGGGATATACGGTGACAGGCATGGAACAGGCAGGGGAATTGGCCGGGCGCGCGCTCGTCGTGGTCGTGGACGACCGGACCGCGCACGGCGAAGAGGATCACAGCGGCCCGTTGGTCACCGAACTGCTCGGTGAGGCCGGCTTCCTCGTCGACGGCGTCGTCGTGGTCCCGGCCGATGAGATCGAGATTCGCAACGCCCTGAACACCGCCGTGATCGGCGGCGTCGACCTGGTCATCTCCGTCGGTGGCACCGGCGTCAGCCCGCGTGATGTCACGCCGGAAGCCACCCGCACCATGCTCGATCGCGAATTGCTCGGTATCGCCGAGGCGCTGCGTTCGTCGGGTCTCGCCGCAGGTATTTCGGACGCTGGGCTCTCGCGTGGCCTGGCCGGAGTCTCGGGAAGCACGCTGGTGGTCAACATCGCCGGCTCACGTGCGTCGGTGCGCGACGGCATGGCGACGCTGGGGCCGTTGGCGGCGTACATCATCGCTCAGCTGTCGAGCCTCGACATCTGATAGCTGAGCTCCGCTGGGGCTCGTAGGTCGAACGGAGTGGTCATGAGTTCGTCTCACCCGGACCCTTCAATTTGGCAAAGGTGTGAGCTTGATCACACTCGCCGGGGGCTGTGATGAGCGATACACAGCCCTCTCGCGACCTAGTTAACAAGGTGTTCGGCGACGTTTTGCCGGACGTTACCCGGGACGAATGTAACGAACCCTCCCCGGTCGGGGAGGGTGACCGGGATCGCTGGCTACGGGAAAACGTTCCGCCGCACCATCGCTGAGCACGCTGTTCTCACAACGCGTGGTCGCGAATGAGGTTAACTCCTGATTGCGCCGGTCAGCGGCCTCGTTGAGCGCATGTTTCCGTCTTGTTTCGGCCCGACCGGCCCTCGGGGTCGACGCCGGTGCGCAGGTAGTTCCCAGCAAATTTTTCCGGATCGGGAATATATGCGCGGTCTTTATGCCGTTCGCATTGCCGGAAGGTACGTACGCCGATATCTTCCTCGTGTCAACGATGAGCAAAAGGTAAGAGCGACATTTGAAGTTCGCCTGAGGGCGTAAATGGAGTTCTTGCAACGGTCGCGCGGTCAGCTTGCTGGCACCGCCTACTGAGCTAGGGAGAATATGAAGGCATTCAGCCGGGTGCTGGTGGCGGCGGTTGCGGCGACCTCGTCGCTGTTTTTCGGAGCGGGTACGTCCCATGCGGGTCTCGATAATGAGCTGAGTCTGGTCGACGGCCAGGATCGGACGCTGACGGTGCAGCAGTGGGACACGTTCCTCAACGGTGTGTTCCCGTTGGACCGCAACCGGCTGACGCGCGAGTGGTTCCATTCGGGCCGGGCCAAGTACAACTGCGCCGGCAAGGGCTGCGATGAGTTCGCGGGCACGTTGGAGCTGGGTTACCAGATCGGTTTCCCCTGGTCGCTGGGTGTGGGTATCAACTTCAGCTACACGACGCCGAACATCCTGCTCGACGATGTGAACCCGTTCCTCATCCCAATGGGGAGTTTTGGCAATGGCGGCATCATCACGCCGAACCTGTTCCCGGGTGTCTCGATCTCCGCTGACCTGGGCAACGGCCCGGGTATTCAGGAAGTCGCGACGTTCTCGGTGGACGTGTCCGGTCCGGCCGGTGGCGTCGCGGTGTCCAACGCGCACGGCACTGTGACTGGTGCGGCTGGTGGTGTGCTTCTGCGTCCATTCGCCCGCCTGATCGCCAAGACCGGTGATAGCGTCACCACCTACGGAGAACCCTGGAACATGAACTAGGTGAGAGCCGATCACGCCTAGGCCGTATGCTAGGCGCCGACGACGCATTCGGGGCGGCGTCGACAGACCAGTTCATCTGGTTTCGTCGACGCCGCCCGTCGTCTGCGCGGAACTTCATATGGAAGATCAAACCCAGAGAGTGGGGGGACCATGAAGGCATTCAGTCGAGTGCTGGTAGCACTGGTAGCGGCGCTGTCGTCGCTGTTTCTGGGGGCAGGTACGTCCCATGCGGGTCTGGACAATGAGCTGAGCCTGGTCGACGGTCAGGATCGGACGTTGACGGTGCAGCAGTGGGACACGTTCCTCAATGGTGTTTTTCCGTTGGACCGCAACCGGTTGACGCGTGAGTGGTTCCACTCGGGCCGGGCGAAGTACAACTGCGCCGGCAAGGGCTGCGATGAGTTCGCGGGCACGTTGGAGCTGGGTTACCAGATCGGTTTCCCGTGGTCGCTGGGTGTGGGTATCAACTTCAGCTACACGACCCCGAACATCCTGCTCGACGATGTGAACCCGTTCCCCTCGGCGTGGGGTCCGCTTGGTTATCAGGGCAATGGCGGCATCATCACGCCGAACCTGTTCCCGGGTGTCTCGATCTCCGCTGACCTGGGCAACGGCCCCGGTATCCAGGAAGTTGCGACGTTCTCGGTGGACGTGTCGGGCCCGGCGGGCTCGGTCGCGGTCTCGAACGCGCATGGCACGGTGACCGGCGCGGCCGGTGGCGTGCTGTTGCGTCCCTTCGCTCGCCTGATCGCCAAGACCGGTGACTCGGTGACCACCTACGGCGAACCCTGGAATATGAACTAGGCCTGAAAAGGGTATGAGTAGGAGCGCACAGCTCGTCTGCTGAGCGCCAACGACGTACTTTGGGGCGGCGTTGACAGACCGAAAGGTCCGTCGACGCCGCCCCGTCGTTTTGCCGGGCATTGACAGTGAAAAGTAGGCCCGGGAGTGGGGAAAATGACGGCGTTCGGTCGTGTGTTGGTGGCAGTGCTGGTGGTGGTCGCGTCGTTGTTCCTGGCAACGGGTACGTCGCAGGCCGGTGTGGACAATGAGCTGAGTCTGGTCGACGGCCAGGATCGGACGCTGACGGTGCAGCAATGCGACACGTTCCTCAACGGCGTGTTCCCGCTTGACCGCAACCGGCTGACCCGTGAGTGGTTCCATTCGGGCCGGGCCAAGTACAACTGCAATGGCGCCGGGTGCGACGAGTTCGCCGGGGCGCTGGAGCTGGGTTATCAGATCGGCTTCCCGTGGTCACTGGGTGTCGGCATCAATTTCAGCTACCAGACGCCGAATATCCTGCTGGACAACGTGACTCCGGCGACGTTCACCGGTCAGGGCTTTGGCGGCATCATCACGCCGAACCTGTTCCCGGGTGTGTCGATCTCGGCGGACCTGGGCAACGGCCCGGGTATCCAGGAAGTCGCGACGTTTTCGGTGAACGTATCGGGCCCCGCGGGTTCGGTCGCCGTCTCGAATGCCCACGGGACCGTGACCGGTGCGGCCGGCGGCGTCATGCTCCGGCCCTTCGCACGGTTGGTCTCCGAGACCGGCGATTCGGTGACCACGTACGGCGAACCCTGGAACATGAACTAGACCCGACCGGTTCGCGCCGGCCTACGGCGAAGTCCCCGGCCACCGGCCGGGGTGCCGACGTCGAACTACGGGTTGTTGCCGGTGTCCTTGTTTGTGGTGAGCAGATCGCGGATCTCGGTCAGCAGTTCGACTTCCTTCTTGACTGCTTCTTCTGTGACGGTGCGGAACCGGCTGTACGGCAGCACGATCACGAAGTAGATGACGGCCGCGACCAGGACGAAGTTGATGGTCGCGCTCAGGACGGCGTTCAGGTCCATGTAGTTGTCGCCGAGCAGATGGATGCGCAGCACACCGTACGAGTGGTCGCCGCCGGCGCCGATGCTGGAGATCAGCGGCTGGATCACCTGGTCGGTGAACGACTTCACCAGCGTGGTGAACGCGGCGCCGATGACCACCGCGACCGCCAGGTCGACGATGTTCCCTTGCATGAGAAACGCCTTGAAGCCCTTGAACATGACTGGCCTCCCTGTGATACATCCTGTACCCACGAACGGTAAGACCGACGTGGGCGTCGCGCAGTAGGCGGCGGCCTCACGATCGCAACAGATGCGATCCGGTGACGAAATCGAAATCGGCCGGCGGGAAAATTCTCCGGTCAGTGCAGCGTGACGGTGATGGTCCGGTGCAGAGCCGCGCCGGCGACGGCGTTGGCGCTGTGCCGCGGCAGGGCGACGAGTACGACGCGTTCGTCGGCGCTCGTCGGTGACTTGCGCCGTTCGGACACCAGCACCACCCGCGCGGCGGTGGCGATCACCTCGGCCGGCGATTGATCGGCTGTCGTGCCGGCGTTCTCCGGTCCGGCCAGGACGTCGACCACGTCGCCTGCGCGCAGCAGGTCCGGGAGCGCGGCGTCCGCCAGATGCAGTGGCACCATGCGCGCGTCGGGCCCGGCGGCGGCGACGGTGAGCCGGGAACCGAGTATCCGCACGTCGGTGATGACCTCGCCGCGTCGCGCTGGGGCGGCCAGCGTCGAGCCCACGACGGCGCTGGATTCGCGCAGTGCGCCGTCGGGAATGCCTGGCGCGGAACGGGATTCGACGACGACGTCGTCGGCCGTCAAGGCCGAGCCGGGGGACAGGTCGTGCTTGGCGACGACGACGGCGACCTGTCCGTCCTCAGGGTCGGGGCGAAATTCGATGACGGCCGCGAGGACCACCAGCATTCCCGCGGCGACGCGGCGCGCGGCGGTGGTCCTGGCCCAATCGGGCCGCAGCTTCTGTGTCAGTCGGCCGAGCAACGGCGCGTCGAGTGAATCCCCCATGCAGTAACGGTAGGGATTCTGTGCGGGAAACACAGGCCGGAAGGCTTCCGGCCTGTGGATAACTCAGTTGGACGCGGCGGCGGCCGGTGCGGCCGACTTCGTGCTGCTGCTCGACGAGGACGACGAAGACGAGTCCGACGAGCTGGAGCTCGACTCGCTCTTTGCGGGAGCGGCTGCGGTGCTGGAGCTCTTCGAATCGCGGTTGTCGGTGCGGTAGAAGCCGCTGCCCTTGAAGACCACGCCGACGGAACCGAACAGCTTGCGCAGCCGGCCGTGGCACTTCGGGCATTCGGTCAGCGCGTCATCGCTGAATGCCTGCACCGCGTCGAACCGGTTGTCGCACTCGGTACACGCGTAGGAATAGGTCGGCACGTAAACCTCCGAGGTCGTCAAACTTGTTAGCACTCTACCGGCTTAAGTGCCAAAACAGCTATTCGGTGCCGGGCATTCCCCGGCCGACAGGCCGGGTGGCCTGGTGGCGGGGGCAATCACGTCCGGGATGGCGGCGCGACACATAGCATTGTGCGCATGACTCGCATCATGACCAAGGGCAGCTGTGACAACCCGGACTGCACCTGCGAAAACTGCAACTGCGGATCGGGATGTACCTGCGGCAAGGACTGATTGTCTTCCGCAGGTTCAAACTCCCAGCGTGACGAGGCCCGTCCGCGGGGTCAGGGCGTGCGTCATCGCGATGTCGTGCGGTTCGGCGGGTAGCGCCGGCAGCAGATCGTCGTCGTACACGACCGCCACGAGCAGCGCGTCCGGCGCGGCCAGCGACAGCGACCGGTCGTAGAAGCCGGCGCCGCGGCCGAGGCGCACGCCCGTACGGTCGACGCCGAGCGCAGGGACCAGCACCACACCGGCCTGCCGGATCGCATCGGGCGGCAGATGCGGCATCGCCGGTTCGAGCAGGCCGAACGACGCCTTGGTGAGATGCCCGGAGCGATACCAGCCCCAGCTCAGCGGGGCGTCGGGGTGCGTCACCGGCAACAACACCCGGGCACCGGCGTCGATCAGGGCGTCCAGCATCGCCGGAGAACCCGGTTCGGTGCCGATCGGGACGTACGCGCACACCACGACCCCGGGCCCCACCAATCCGGGTGCATGTCGTGCCAGCGCTTCGGCGTCCGCGCGCCTCTCCTCCGGAGTCAGGGCGCGCCGTCGACTCAGGATGGCGCTGCGCAGCTCACGCTTTCCCTCAGGGGTCACGGTTACCACCGTGTCATATTTGCTCGCCCGGTGTTGTACACCTGTCCAGGTAATGGCTACTTCGGCGTTGCCGCTGACCCCTCGAAGGTGCACCTTGGTAGGGCAGATCGAGGCATTGCCGTTATCGTGTGAACAATGACGACACAGACTTCAGTGCCGATGCCGCGTACCGCGGTGGTCCCGGCGGCTGGTCTGGGCACGCGTTTTCTGCCTGCCACCAAGACCGTGCCCAAGGAGTTGCTGCCGGTCGTCGACACCCCCGGCATCGAGCTGGTTGCTGCGGAAGCTGCCGACGCCGGCGGCGAGCGACTGGTCATCGTGACCTCGGAGGGCAAGGACGGCGTCGTTGCGCATTTCGTCGAGGACCTCATCCTCGAAGGAACGCTCGAGGCGCGCGGCAAGCACGTGATGCTCGAGAAGGTGCGGCGTGCACCCGCATTGATCAAGGTGGAGTCGGTCGTGCAGGCCGAGCCGCTGGGCCTGGGCCACGCCGTCAGCTGCGTCGAGCCGGTGCTGCTGCCCGACGAGGACGCCATCGCGGTCCTGCTGCCCGACGATCTGGTGCTGCCGACCGGCGTGCTGGAGACCATGGCGAAGGTACGCGCCAAGCGCGGCGGCTCGGTGTTGTGCGCCATCGAGGTGCCCGAGGACGAGATCAGCGCCTACGGCGTGTTCGACGTCGAGACCGTGCCGGACGCGGCCAACCCGAATGTGCTGCGCGTCAAGGGCATGGTGGAGAAGCCGAAGGTCGAGGACGCTCCGTCGCCGTTCGCCGCGGCCGGCCGGTACATCCTGGACCGCGCGATCTTCGACGCGTTGCGGCGCGTGCAGAAGGGTGTCGGCGGCGAGATCCAGTTGACGGATGCCATCGCGCTCCTCATCGAGGACGGCCACCCCGTACATGTGGTGGTGCACCGCGGGTCCCGACACGACCTGGGAAATCCCGGCGGCTACCTTAAAGCTGCGGTTGACTTTGCGTTGGAACGCGACGACTACGGCCCGGAATTGCGGCGTTGGTTGGTCGAGCGATTGGGTCTTGCCGAGCGCTGAGCGCCTGACACCGGCGGTACGGTTGGCCCGCACGTGCGCGAGCATGTGGTCAGCCACGGTGTGCGAGGTATGCGGAAAGGCGAGCTGTGCGTTCGGTTGAGGACCAGCAGGCCCGGGTTGCGGCTGCGGCGGTGGCACCGCGGCCGGTGCGGGTGGCGATAGCCGAAGCGCAGGGCCTGATGTGCGCCGAAGAGGTGGTCACCGAACGCCCGCTGCCCGGATTCGATCAAGCCGCCATCGACGGCTATGCCGTGCGCAGCGTCGACGTGATGGGCGCGGATTCCGGCGGCGACGCCGACGTCACGCTGCCCGTGGTCTCGACCATCGCCGCCGGCGAACGCACTCCCACCCGCCTGCAGCCGCGTCAGGCCGCGCGGGTGCAGACCGGTGCGCCGATGCCCACGCTCGCCGACGCGGTGCTGCCGCTGCGCTGGACGGATGGCGGCGAATCGCGCGTGCGGGTCCTGCGCGGGGTGCGGTCCGGCGCCTATGTCCGTCGTACCGGGGACGACGTGCAGCCCGGCGACGTCGCGGTGCGTGCCGGCACCATCATCGGGCCGGCCCAGGTCGGGCTCCTGGCGGCCGTGGGCCGCGAACGCGTGCTGGTCCACCCGCGGCCGCGGCTGACGGTCATCTCCGTCGGCGGCGAGCTGGTCGACATCTCCCGCACGCCCGGCAACGGCCAGGTCTATGACGTCAACTCCTATGCGTTGGCCGCCGCCGGTCGCGACGCCGGCGCCGAGGTGAACCGCGTCGGCATCGTCGACGCCGACCCCAAGACCCTGCGCGATGTGATCGAGGGCCAACTGAGCCGGTCGGAAGTCGTGGTGATCGCGGGCGCTGTCGGCGGTGCGGCGGCCGAGGGTGTGCGCGCGGTGCTCGCCGAGCTGGGGGAGATGGAGGTCGCCCGGATCGCGATGCACCCCGGATCGGTGCAGGGTTTCGGCACGCTCGGGCGTGACGGCGTCCCGGTCTTCCTGCTGCCCGCGAACCCGGTGAGCGCGCTCGTGGTCTTCGAGGTGATGGTCCGTCCGTTGATCCGGATGTCGCTGGGCAAGCGGCAGCCGATGCGGCGCGTGGTGCCGGCCCGGACGTTGTCGCCCATCTCATCGGTGGTGGGGCGCAAGGGATTTCTGCGCGGGCAGCTCATGCGTGATCAGGACACCGGCGAATATCTGGTGCAGGCGCTGGGCGGGGCGCCGGGGGCGTCGCACCTGCTGGCCACCCTCGCCGAGGCGAACTGCCTGGTGATCGTGCCCACCGAGGCCGAGCAGATTCGCACGGGCGAATCGGTCGATGTGGCCTTTCTTGCGCAGCGCGGCTGATTCGTGAACCTGTTGCGTTCGAGTGCGATGCATCCGGGCTGGCCGCTGTCGGTCGGCCCGATCCGCGTGCGCGCCGGAGTGGTGCGATTGCGGCCGGTGCGGTTGCGCGACGGTGCGGTGTGGAGCCGGATGCGGCTGACGGACCGCGCCCACCTGGAGCCCTGGGAGCCGGTCGGTGAGGTGGATTGGACTGCGCGCCACGCTGTTTCGTCTTGGCCGGCGCTGTGTTCGGGGTTGCGGTCGGAAGCCCGGCGCGGCCGCATGCTGCCGTACGTCATCGAGTTGGACGGTGAGTTCTGCGGGCAGTTGACCATCGGCAACGTGACCCACGGGGCGCTGCGGTCGGCGTGGATCGGCTACTGGGTGGCGCGTCAGTTCACCGGCGGCGGGATCGCGACGGCCGCGCTGGCGCTCGGCGTCGACCATGCCTTCGGGCCGGTCGGACTGCACCGGATCGAGGCGACCGTCCGCCCGGAAAACGGTCCGAGTCGGTCGGTCCTGGCGCGGGTGGGGTTCCGCGAGGAGGGGCTGCTGCAGCGGTACCTCGAAGTCGACGGCGCCTGGCGGGACCACCTGCTGGTCGCCATGACCGTCGAAGAGATGGCGCAGTCGGCATCATCGGCGCTGGTCAGGGAGGGCCGAGCCACCTGGGTCTGAGGGATTTGTGCACGATAGTCCGCGGTGGGCGCGGCAAATCGTGCACAAATCGCAAATAGGACTGTGTTGCAGATGTGACATCTGTGACTGATGTGCTTGTAAGTAGCGAATTACAGGTGTGTAATTGACCTTGGCGCGTCGGCTTCGGATGCGCTGGTCACGGACCTAATCTGATGGGGAAAGGAGCCGGCGACATGCCAAGCATCCCCCAATCCCTACTGTGGATATCCCTCGTCGTGTTGTGGTTGTTCGTGTTGGTGCCGATGTTGATCAGCAAGCGCGAGAACGTCCGCCGGACGAGCGATGTCGCATTGGCGACCCGCGTGCTCAACACGAACGGCAACAGCCGGCTGCGACGCCGCAGTGGGCCCGCCGCAGGGCACCACAGCGACCCGCATTGGAAGCACGACGATCTCAGCGCGTTCGAAGAAGACTTCGCGCGCAGCGATGCGACCACCGACTCGATCCCGGTCGCCGACCCCGAAGCGGATAAGACGCATTCGATGGTGGTCGTCGAGCACGTCGTCGTCGAGGAATCGGAGTACCTCGACGTCGAGGTCGTCGAGATGGACTCCGGTGCGTTGCCGATCGGCGCCTCTGGGCGCATGAAAGCCGTTCCGGAGCCCGAAACGGCCGAACAGCCAACACTTTTCGATGAGATCGCGACGCCGACCATGGCGATCCGGACCATCTCTGAGGCCGACTTCGACCCGGAGGAGGCGCTCACGGACGAGATGGTGGCGGCCGAGCCCGACGTGGAGACCGAGACAGAGCCTGAGCCGACCACCGACGTGCACGAGGCCGTTGCGGCTGACGAGGAACCTGCCGAGGAAGCGCCCGAAGCCGAGGCCGAAGTCGAGGACGGCACCGAGCACGACTACGAGTACGTCGACGACACCTCGGGTGTCGAGGCGGCATCGGAGGCCGAGCCGAAGTTGGCCGAGTCGATGTCGACGGCGCGGCGCAGCCGCTACGAGTCGAAAGCCGCCGTCGCCGCCGCCGAGCGCAAATACCGGTTCCGCAGCCGCATGCTCTCGGGCATGGCGGTGGCCATCCTGGTCACCGGCGTGGTGGCCTTCACACTGGCATCCAGCATGTGGTGGTGGTTCTGCGGCCTGGTCAGCGCGACTGCTGTGCTGTACCTGGCCTACCTCCGCCGCCAGACGCGCATCGAAGAGCAGCTGCGGCGCCGTCGGGCCCAGCGGATGATGCGGTCCCGACACGGCGTGGAGAACACGCAGGACGAGGAGTTCGACGTCGTCCCCTCTCGCTTGCGGCGTCCGGGCGCCGTAGTGCTGGACATCGATGACGAGGATCCGATCTTCGAACACCTGGAATACACCCGGATGGCCAGGGACTACGACCTGCCGCGGGCGGCCGGGCAGTAACCGGTTTTCATGTGGCGGACCGGTACTGGTAGCCTTTGCTTCCGGTACAAGGGGCTATAGCGCAGTTGGTAGCGCGTCTCGTTCGCATCGAGAAGGTCAGGGGTTCGATTCCCCTTAGCTCCACAGAGATTCAAATGGGGTCGGTGTCCACCGGCCCCATTTCTGTTTCCGGACCTGGCGGGAGTTCACTCACCCAGGCCCAGGGTCACCGACGGGCCGGCGAAGCGCTTCACCAGTTCGTATTCGGACTGCTTGTCCTTGAGCGGCCAGTACCACAGCGCGAATGTCACACGGATCAGCCATTGCGCCGCCAGCGGATCGTGGCGCCCGATCATCTCGTCGGCGAACTTGGCAACCAGAGGTGACGCGGTCACGGCCCCGCTGTCGCGATCGGGCCGGATGTCTCCCATGATGACCTTTCCCAGCGGTTCGGCCCGCATGCAGTCCAGAGCGACGACGATGGCGGCCACAACGCGCTCAGTACCCTCCAGGTCGGCGATGGCCTCGCGGATGGAGCCGACGATTCGTGCGGCGAAGAGCGATACGAGTCGCTCGAGGATGGCGGCCTTGCCACCTGCGCGGCGGTAGACAGTGGCGGGGAACAGTGCAGTTCGGCGGCCACCGCTTCGACCGTGAACGCTTCGAACCCTCTGCGGGACACCAGGTCCGAGGATGCCGAGAGAATGCGGGCGAGGGCTTCGGCGTTGCGGTCGGCGCCGAGCACCCAGTCATGTTGCGGCATGCGGTGGGGCCTCCTCGCGATCGAAGCAAAATCCGTTCTATCACCTTGAGACGTTCTGTGGTTTTCATCTCACGGGTACGGGCTGGTCGGGAATTGGCCCGAGTCCGACAACCGACGACGAGCTGCTGGTGGGCCTTGCAACTTCGACGAGACGCATTGACCACCTCGGTGGCCGGCACGGACGCTGATCATGTGGCAACCAGGAAGGTCCGCTGACATGACAGTCGCACAGGCGGTACGTGGCACCACCGCGGTGCTTTCGCCGCTGCTGGCGGCCGGCCAGCTGAACGTCGCGGCGGCGGTGCGCGCCCGCCGCCGCGGCTACCGAAGCTGGACCGGCGCCGTCAACACCGACTATGACCCACTGGACCCGAAGACGGCCGCCCATCCGCACGAGGCGTACGCGGCCCTGCATCGGGGTGGGCGGGTGCACTACAGCCCACAGCGGGCGACGTGGATTCTGCACCGGCTCGACGACGTTCGTGCGGCGCTGCGTGACACCGACCAGGTCACCAGCAGCCAAGGGGTGACCCGGATTCGGATGGTCGCCGACCTCGTCGTCGTGACCGACGGCCCGCAGCACAGTCGGCTGCGCAAGCAGGTGCAGCCGGCCTTCACCAAAGGCGCCCTGGACAGTTGGCGCAGCACCATCGATGGGCTCGCCGCGGAGCTCGTCGGCGATCTCATCGCCGCGCCGGGATCAGACGCCGTTCAGCGACTGACGGTCCCGCTGCCGCTGCGGGTCATCGCCGCACTACTCGGCGTCCCCGAGCGTGACATCGCCGAGTTTCGCCGATGGTCGGACGAGAGCACGCGGCTGATCAACTTCGCCCCGACCGTCCCCGGCCTCATCGACGCCGTGAAATCAATGGGCGCCGCAATGGCGTTGCGCCGCTACTTCTTACGACATCTGGCGGCGGGAGAACTGAAGGGCTCGGACACGGTGCTCGGACGGCTGCTCGCCCACAGCTCCGATGGTGCCTTGTCGGACGAGGCGCTGTTCCAGATCGCGATCCTGCTGCTGATTGCCGGCAACGAGACGACCACCAATCTGCTCGGCGGGATGCTGCACACCTACGCGCTGAACCCGGATCAATACGACATGATCCGGGAGAATCCGGACCTGATCCCGCAGGCCGTCGAGGAACACATCCGGTACACCAGTCCCATTCAGAACCTCTACCGCTACACCCGCGCGCCCTACCGGGTCGGTGAGGTCACCATTCCGACGGGTTCTCGCGTCCTACTGTCCTTCGGCGCCGCGAACCGCGATCCACTCGCATTCGACGACCCCGATGTCTTCCGCACGGACCGCAACCCGCGGACCCATGTCGGATTCGGCTTCGGCGCCCATCTCTGCCTGGGCGCGCCGTTGGCGCGGATGGAGGCACACGCGGTTCTCCGCGAGCTCGTCACTCGAGTCTCGCGAATCTCGACGGCCGGGCCGACGACGTGGTCGACCAACAGTTCGCTGCGCGGACCGACGCGTCTGCCGCTCGTCCTCCATCGCGGATCGGCGACCTAGATCTGTTCTTCGGAAGCCGCCTGCATCGTCGGCAGCTGCTTCAGTGCGTTCAGCGCGATGTACAGCTCGGCCGAATCCAGCTTCCGCTCGAAGGAGCGGCCGGCCAGCTTCTCGATTCGCCGCAACCGGTAGCGGACGGTGTTCGGGTGGCAGTGGAGCCGCTCGGCTGCCTGGCTCGCCGATCCGTCGACCTCGAAGTAGACGGCCATGGTCGTGATGAGCAACTCGCGGTCGCTGTCGCTCAGCTCAAGAATGGGTCCGAGGATCTGCTTGCTGATCGCGGCGGCCGTCGTCGGCGCGCTGACCACCAGCATCGGCACAGGGCTGTCATCGAAAACCGTCACCGCGGCGACGCCGATTCGTCCGGCGCCGAGCGCATTCCGGGCCAGATGCAGCGCCTGCGGAGTCTGGTCGAGCCGGCTGAACGCTGGGCTGACGCCGACCCGGCTGGTGGCGAGAGACCGCAGTGTGTCGACAAGCTCGGTCATTCCAGCGGCGTTCCGCAGGGAAACGATTCCGAGATGCAGGTCGGGCGTCAGGCGCCACGCCGAGCCGATATCGCGGGCCCGCAGCACGGGTTCGACGTTCGGCAGGGCATGGCGAGCCAGCCCCGGAGCGTCGGCCGCCACTACCGCGAAGGTCCCCTGATACGGAAGTGCCAACAGGTCGGCGGCGTCGTGGACAGTTTTTGCATCGCCCATCCCGCCTTGCAACACCGCCTCGACAAGTGCCGAGCGTTCCTGATCGTGGCGCAGCATCAACTGCGCGACGGTCTCGTTGAAAGCGTTCATCATTGCGCCGGTGAAGGTGTCGTGGAACGACCAGACCTCGCCTGCGATGCCGACCAGGTCGGCATCGGTAACTGATTCGGTCTCGGCCGCCGCGGTCACGATCATCTGCCACATGCACTCGAACGAATTCCGGAATGCGTTCTGCACCAGGGCAAGTGGAACGCGCTGGTCGGCGCGTCGTCGACCGGTGCGCCGTGGTGCTTCGAGGTCGAGCATCGGCTCATGCGCCAGGTGGCGAAACATGAACTCCAGGTTGGCCCGGCAGGATTCGTACAGATCGTCCTCGGGAACCAGGCCCCCGCTGCGATATACCTCGATGTTCTGCTGAATGCGGTCGACCAGGACGTGTGCCAGCTCCGAGACCCGGGGCAACAGACGTGCCGCGATCATGCGCCCTGGGTCGGTCGGATTGGCGGACACTCGTTCAGGGTAGGGGAACTGCCGGGGTCGTTTGTTCCTGCGGACAAATTCGCACCGCCCGTCTGGTTACCGCCGCCATCGACTTCCAGGTCCCGGCGTCTCAAGATGGAAAGCGGGAAGAACGTCGCGGACCGTAGCGATTCCGGACGGTCACCCCCGACTGCGAGCAAGCTGACAAAGATTGAGGTGAAGTGCTGTGGCAACCGATCACGACCAATTGAGCAAGTCCCCGACACCCGATCCGGCCGAGGACAACGCCTTCTTTCCCTCGGCGTACTCGTTGAGCCAATACACCTCGGACAGAACGGATTTCGGCGGCGTCAAACATGAGGGCGCGTATACCCGCGGCCGGTGGAAGATTCTGATGATCGCCACCGACGAGCGCTATCTGCTGATGGACAACGGCACCATGTTCTCCACCGGGAATCACCCCGTGGAAATGCTGCTGCCGCTGCACCACCTGATGGCCGCGGGCTTCGACGTCGACGTCGCCACCATCACCGGAAACCCGGTCAAGCTGGAGTTGTGGGCGATGCCGGGCAAGGACGAAGCCGTGCAGCAGACGTATGCCGACCTCAAGCCCAAGCTCAAGGAGCCGCTGAATCTGCGTGAGGTGATCGCCGACAAGCTGGGGCCCGATTCCGACTACCTCGCGGTGTTCATCCCGGGTGGCCACGGCGTCGAGGTAGGTATCCCGTTCAGTCCCGAGGTGGGGCAGGTACTCGACTGGGCATTGGAGAACGACAAGTTCATCATCACGCTCTGTCACGGGCCCGCCAGCCTGCTCGCCGCCGCGATCGGCAAGGCGGAGTCGCCGTTCAAGGGTTACAGCATCTGCATCTTCCCGGACGCACTGGACAAGGGTCCCAACAAGGACATCGGCTACCTGCCCGGCGGGCTGCGACTGTTCATCGCGGAGGCATTGGAGAACCAGGGGGTCAAGGTCGTGAACGACCAGATGACCGGCCAGGTCCATCAGGACCGAAGGCTGCTCACCGGTGACAGCCCACTGGCGTCCAACAACCTTGGTCTGCTCGCCGCGGACGCGTTGGTAGAGGCGGTGTCGGCGTAGCGGTGGCGGTTGCCGGCCGGTCTGCCGTCGGTCAGGACATCGTCAGGGCCAGGACGATGCCGAAAACCACGGCGGGCGGCGTCATTCCGGCGAGAAACCGGAGCCCGAACCGACGACCGCCGGCGGTGAACGCAAGCACGGTCTTCACGATCAGGTTGGAGCCCAGTGCGGCCGCTATCGCGAGCAGCGCGGTGTCGACGGTGACATCGCCCTTGGCGGCCAGGCTGGCGGCGGCAACCGCGCCGGCGTGCGCATCGGCCAGACCGGCGGCGAACGCGGCGAGCACGGTGCCGCCGGCACCGAGGACGTCGGCGCCCCATCGCCCGACCAGCAGGGCGAGCGTGAGCACCGCGGCCAGGATCAGCGCCGGCCGCAGCGCGAAGGGACGGCTTGTGGGTGTCGCTCCGGCCTCGTGTTCCGGGGGCTCGGTGTCCGCGGTGCGCCGCGCGGCCCCGCGGTAGACGACGGCGGCGATCGCGACCAGCACGAGGGCGCCGGCGGCCACTGGTGGCCACAGGCGCTGGAGGACGTGGGCGTCGACCACTCCGATCACGACGAGCAGCTGGACGAAGGTGGCCAGGCTGGCCAGCAGAGCGCTGGCCAGCGGCGCGCGCACGCTCGGTGTCGTGCGGCTGAGACGGGCCATGGACGCCGTCGTCGCGGTCGCCGAGACGAACCCGCCGGCGATACCGGTGATCAGCAAGCCACGTTCCGGGCCGAGTGCTCGAACGCCGATATAGCCCACCCATCCGATGCCGGTGAGCAACACGACGAGGAGCCAGACCTTCTCCGGATTCAGAATGCCGTACGGCCCGAGCCCGCGATCCGGTAGTAGCGGCAGGATCACGAATGCGACGACGAGAAATTTGATCGCGTCTTCCAGTTCGACCTCGGTGATGATGTCGCGGGCGAAGCGGTGGATTCGGGTTTTCGAGACGAGCAGAGCCGCGACGATGACGGCGAGGGCCACCGCGAGCGCTGGACGGGAATAGGCCAGCGCGCCAAGTAGATACGCGACGAGCGCAGCCGCCTCTGTGGTGGTGCCGGGGTCGTCCTGGCTGGTGCGGAAGTAAGCAAGTGCGATGAGTGCGCCGACGCCGACGAAAACCGCGGCGACGGCCCATTGGCCGAAACTTGCGGCGACGGCGCCGGCCAGCGACAGCAGCGCAAACGAGCGCGATCCGGCGGGGAGTGAGCGGGCGTGACTGCGTTCGCGCTCCAGTCCGATCAGGAGCCCGATGGCCAGTGCCACGAGGAAGGGCTCGGTCTGCTGCCAGGTCATTTCGGTTCCCCGCCTACTGCGCCGACGGGAACTGGGGTGCGCGCTTCTCCCGCAACGCCGTATACCCCTCGACCACGTCCGGCCCGAGGAACGTCAACATCTCATAGGCCGCGGACTGGTCGAATATCGGGCCGGCGTGGCGCAGCCAGTTGTTGAGTGCGCGCTTGGTGAGCCGGATCGCCTGCTGGGCGCCGGTGGCCAGCACGCCGGCCACCCGCAGCGCTTCGTCCAGAACCTCTTCGCGGGGAAGGGCTTTGGCGACCATGCCGATGCGCTCAGCCTCGACGCCGTCGATCATCTCACCCGTCATCAGGTAGTACTTGGCCTTCGCGGTCCCGGCCAGCAACGGCCAGATGATCGCGGCGTGATCGCCCGCGGCCACACCGAGTTTGACGTGGCCGTCGCCGATCCTGGCGTCCTCGGCGATGATCGCCACATCGGCCAGCAGCGCGGCGACGGCGCCCGCGCCGACCGCGACGCCGTTGATGGCCGACACGATCGGTTTGTCGCAGTTGATCATGTTGTAGACCAGGTCGCTCATCTCGCCGAGCATGTGCGAGACGCGGTCGTAGTCACCCGCCATGCGTTCGACCATGGCCAGATCCCCGCCGGCGCTGAATGCCTTTCCCGCGCCGGTGATCACGGCCACCCGGGTTTCCGGATCGGCCGCGACGTCCTTCCAGATGTTGGCCAGCTCGGCATGCATGCCCTCGTCGGCGGCGTTGTACTTCTCCGGCCGGTCGAGGGTGATCAGCAGGACGCCGTTGTCGCGGCGCGTCAGGGACAGCTGCTGGTAGTCGGTGAATGCCATCTCGCGAAGCCTTTCTGCCGCATGCGGGTGCATGAAGCGCTGCGCCCGACGGCAACCCACGTTACGGTCTCCCGACCGCAGTCGTGGTCAGCCCACGCGGATGGCGGCTTCGGGTGGCTGAGCGGCCCGGGACCAGGCCAGGGGATTCAGGCCGCGGTACCGATCGCTGGCCCGGACTTCCTGGAGGCCTGCCAAGATCTGTTCCAGCGCTTGCTGAGTCGTGGACTTGACCGTCTCGACCCACCGAGCGTGATCGGTCGTACCGGCCGGCGCCGTGGTGCTGATCGGCTCGCCGAACTCCAGGTACATGCGCTGCGGACGGGGGATCAGCGTCGGGCCGATGCCGCGCACCAGCGGCATCGCCATGTCGGACCGTCCGCCCAACCGCTCGCCGATGGACTGGCTCAGCCGGCCGAGCGTGCTGTCGCGCTCGAAAAGGGGCGCGTAGACGTCGTCGCTGCCGACCAGTCCGACCGGCACTATCGGGTAGCCGTTCTCGATGGCGATCCGGGCGAAACCGCTTCGCCCGTCCCATTTCAGCTGGTATTCCTCACCTTTGAACTTGGGCATCTCACGTCCGCCGCCGGGGAAGACCAGCACGGTCTCGTTGTGCCGCATCAGTTCTCGCGCGGTGTCGGGATGGCCGACCACGCCGCCGTACGCCGCGACCAGGTCGCCACCGAAGCCCTTGGCCTGTGCCAGGGCGCGCTCGGCGAGCGGGCGCACCTGCACTCCGAGCTCGCGGCGGGTGTAATACGGCATCAGCAGGATCTCGGCGAAGCCGAACGCGGTGTGGTTGCCGACCAACAGGAAACGGCCGTCGCGCGGCAGCCGGTCGAGGCCGGTGACGTACGGTCGATACAGATCGATCAACGGTTCGAGGGCATCGCCGGTGGCGTCCAACACATTTCGCAGGGTTCGGACGCGTTGCGGCGGTTCCATGATCGCAGTGATCTCGTCGTCGGTGACGGTCGGCCGGCCTTGTGGCGGTCCGAATCCCATCGGTGCTCCCGTCGGTGTCGTGATGTTGACACCAAGGTACCGAGAGTTTTGATAGATCAGCTAATAAAAGCCTGTGAACTTCGTATCGCGGCGCGCTCCTTCGGTGTCGTCGCACCCCAGATGCCGTAGGGCTCATCGGCTTCCAGGGCGTGGCCGAGGCAGGCGCGCAGTACCGGACAGTGCTGACAGATTTGTTTGGCGCGCTCTTCGTGGGCGACCCGCCGGGCGCCACGATCGTCGTCACCGGTGTAGAACACCTCCGCCGGCAGCCCACGGCAACGGGCATGCAACTGCCAGTCCCAGGCTGCGGTGGTGGCCGCACCCCGGGTGTGGGACCCGGGGCGCGGCCGGTGCCGGGTGGTGCGGGACAGGCTCGAGGGGGAAGTGAATGTGTCGCCGCGGCAAGGGGATACCCGCGCCAAGGTCAGCGTCCGTACTTGCGGTTGAACTTCTCGACGCGGCCCGCGGTGTCCAGGATCTGCCGCTTGCCGGTCCACACCGGGTGTGAGTCCGAGGTGACGTCGACCACGATCAGCGGGTAGGTGCGGACGCCGTCGGCGGTCTGCCATTCGATGGTTCGCGAGCTCGTGGCGGTGGATCGGGTCAGGAACGTGCGCCCGGTGGTGGCGTCCTGGAAGACGACGTGGTGGTAGTCGGGGTGAATGCCGGCCTTCATGGGAACCTCCGTCAACCAAGTGAAAATCGTTTTCATTAATACGTGGCCGACAATACCCGACACTCGGAGGCTTGTCGAAAACAGTTTTCAATAGTGCTGGGTCTCAACGGCCCCACATGGCATGCCGTCCGCCGGTAACGTTTCCTGCGTGCCGGAAGCGACGACGGATGAACTGGCTTCGTTGGGGTTCTTCGCGAGCTGCCGTCGGGAGGACCTCGACCGGCTGGCGCCCCTGCTGCGTCCGCTGACGGCCGAACCGGGCAAGGTGCTGATGACGCAGGGCGAAGTCGCGTCGTCGTTCATCCTGATCAGCGCCGGCAGCGTCCGCGTGACGCACACCGCTCCCGACGGCGAACTCGTCGTCCACAGCATCGGCCCGGGCCTGATCGTCGGTGAGATCGCCCTGTTGCGCGGCGGCACGCGCAACGCCACGGTGCTGGTCACCGAGCCACTGGCCGGGTGGATCGGCGGACATGACGCGCTGACTGCCATGCTCGACGTGCCCTGTATGGCCGAGCGGCTGGTGCGCACGGCGCGGCAGCGGCTCGCGGAGTTCATCACGCCGCTTGCGGTGAAGCTGAGCGACGGCAGCCAGATGTACCTGCGGCCCGTGCTGCCGGGCGACAACCCGCGGGTGCGCCAGGGGCCCGTCCATTTTTCGACCGAGACCATCTACCGCCGGTTCCAGACGGCCTACCAGCCCAGTCCGGCGCTGATGGCCTACCTTTTCGAGGTCGACTACGTCGACCACTTCGTCTGGGTGCTGACCGACGGCATCGACGGGCCGGACGGGCCAATGGTTGCCGACGCGAGATTCGTTCGGCTGCACGAGAATCCGACGGTCGCCGAGGTGGCCTTCATGGTCGGTGACGACTATCAGGGCCGGGGCATCGGCACCTTTCTGATGGACGCTCTGGTACCCGCGGCCCGCGGCTCGGGCATCGAGCGGTTCGCCGCGCGCGTGCTGTCCGACAACTTCCCGATGCGCAAGATCCTCGAGCATTACGGCGCCACCTGGGAGCGCGACGACCGCAACATGATCGTCACCGAATTCGACGTCCCGAAACCGGACCAATTGTCGTTGTCGCACAAGCAGTATCGCGAAATCCACCTGTTGGCGCAGCAAGTGATCAAGGCGGTCGGCTGATGACGGAATCGCTGTACTCGCGGCGCCCGCTGCTGAACAAGGACACCGCGGTGTGCATCTCGCTGGCGGCCCGGCCCAGCAACATCGGTACGCGCTTCCACAACTACCTCTACGACGAGCTGGGCCTCGACTTCGTCTACAAGGCCTTCACCACGACCGACATCGCCGCGGCGATCGGCGGGGTCCGGGCCCTGGGCATCCGCGGCTGCTCGGTGTCCATGCCGTTCAAGGAGGACGTCATCGCGCTCGTCGACGAGCTGGAAGAGTCGGCGCGCGTGATCAATTCGGTTAACACGATTGTCAACGACGCGGGCCGGCTGACGGCCTGCAACACCGACTACCTGGCCATCGCCCGGCTCATCGACGAGTACCGCCTGGATCCGGCCGCGTCGCTGCTCATCCGCGGTAGCGGCGGCATGGCCAGCGCGGTGGCGGCGGCGTTCCGGGACAAGGGATTCGAGGCGGGCACCATCGTGGCCCGCAACCCGGACACCGGCGGGCGGCTGGCCGACCGGCTCGGGTACCGCTACGCGGCCGACGCCTCAGGCGGAGCGGACATCGTCGTCAACGTCACCCCGATCGGGATGGCCGGTGGCGCCGAAGCCGACGACCTGTCCTTCGATCCGGACGTTATTGCCAAGGCGCGCACCGTGTTCGACGTGGTCGCACTGCCGTCGGAAACCCCGCTGGTCCGCGCGGCGCGCGCGGCGGGGGTGCCGGTGATCACGGGCGCCGAGGTCATCGCCCTGCAGGCCGCCGAACAGTTCGAACGGTACACCGGGGTGCGGCCGACCGCCGAGCAGGTGGCCGCGGCATCGGCCTTCTCGCGCGCCTGACTTCGGGCCCGTCAGGGCACGGTGATCTTGAGCGACTTGTCGATCGACGACGTCGCATCCATCAGCGGCGCGATGGTCTCCTTGGTGCCGCTGGCGTTGATCTGCAGCACGATCACGCCGTCCTTGGTCGGGATGGCCGCCGTCTTCTGGGCCATCAACCGGTCCTTGCCGTCCTGGTTGTACATGCCGCCGACCTGACACGCCTTGAACCCGGCGAGCATGGCCTCGCAATTGGTGCCGGCGTCCTGCCAGTTGTGCAGGTTCTGCAGCTCGCCGGGCGCGTACTGCAACACCTCGTCGGCATTGGCGCCGGGCAACTTCGAAATCAGCACGATGATGGTCGGCGGGTCGGCCTTCATGGCCGGGTCGTCGAATTTGCTTGCGCTCCAGGCCCATTTCGGCGTCAGCGGACCGGCGTCCACCCAGCCCTGGGGGAGCGGCATGGTCAGCGTCGGGGCCCCGGGATCGCCGGGGTGCAGCTGCTGCTCGGTGATGTTCTTCTCGTGCAGGTAGTCCCGGATCGTCTTCTTCGGAACCGCCGGCGCGCTCGGGGCCGCGGAGGTGGGTGCCGCCGCGGCGCTGCTGCTCGCGGCGCTGCTCGACGTCGACGACGGCGCCGGCTTCGAATCCGAGTTGCAGGCACTCGCGCCCAGCGCAGTCACAGTCACGGCCAGCGCAACGCCGGCAACCCTCATCGGCAACATTTCCGTCTCCTGTCGTCGGTTGCAGACTACGGGGCCGACGAAGCCGCTTGGGTCAGCTTCCGGTGCAACGCCGTGTCCGCAAAAGTCGTATCGGCGTGGCGCCGGGCATCGGCCGGGGTCGGCGCGTTCGCCGTGCTATCAACAGCAAATGCGCGCACTCGCGTGGTCGGCAGCGGTTCTGCTGTGCGCCGCGTGCGGATCGACGACCCCGCCCACGCGGCCCACCACCCCGTTGGCCGCGAAACCCGCCGATCCTGCCGCGATCGGCCGGATGCGCCAACACCTCCCCAAAGATCTGCGGGGCTACGAGTTCGGGGCGTTGCCCGCGCCCGCCGCCCCGACGACGTTCTGGGGCATGTCCGCAGGCTCGGCCGCCGACCCGCCGGACTGCGCAGCGCTGGTGGCCGCACCGGCTGACGGCGTTCGCGGCTGGTCGGCATCGGGACCCGGTGGCATCGTGTACGCGACCGCGGCGCCGGCCGTCGCCCCGGCGCCCGAGCTCGTCGGCGACTGCCACAGCTGGACGTTGAGCACAGACCGGGCGCGCGCGGCCGTCGACCTCACCGATGCGCCCCAGGTCGCGGACGCCCGCACGCTGCGCCTGACGGCGCACATCACCACGAGCGTCGAGAACGGCGCGCAAACCCATTCGCAGGCAACGACTCTGATCGCGTACGTCGAAACCCTGGCGGTTTCGGTGACCATGGTGACCGACCCGGGTGCCGTCGCGCCGCCGCTGCCCGCCGAACTCCCGGCGACATTGTTGGACGCGGCGGTGCGGTCGGTGCGGGGCATCCCGGCCGCCGACGGGTTGGCCCGGTAGATTCGCCACAATGCGCAGAACGGTGCTCGCGGTGGTCTCCGCCGGTCTGGTGGCGGCATGCACGTCCCACTCCCAGGTGGTGATCGCCGACCCCGACATCACCAAAATCCTTGATCTGAAGGGCACTTTCGGGCCGGATTACCAGGTCAAGACCGTCGCGCCGACGGGCATCGACCCGCGCGCGTTCGCCCCGCAGACACTGCCGCCGGGCCTGAAATTCGAGCCGCCGGACTGCGCGAAGTTCGCGTCCGGCATGGCCGTCTCCCCAGGTGCCAAGGGCAACATGACCGCCGTCACCGCGGAAGGGCAGGGCAACCGGTTCGTCATCCTGGCGGTGGAGACGTCCGAGCCGATCGCGCCTGCTGATCCGGGCGACGGCTGCAAGAAGGTCGCCTTCTCCGGCGCCGGGGTGCGGGGCCTGGTCGAAGAGGTGCCCGCCCCGCCCATCGATGGGGTGAAGACGCTGGGCACCCACCGCATTCTCGAGACGGTGGCGGCGGGCAAGCCGGCTGCCGGTCAGCTGTACAACTACGTCGGCGGTTTCGGCAGATTCCTGGTGATCGTGACGGCCAACTCGCTCGTCGTGCCGGACAAGCCAGTCGTGCCGGTGAACACGCAGAAGGCGACGGAGCTGCTGACCAAGTCGGTCACCGCGGTGCGGGGCCAGTAGTCAGCGCACGTTGCGCGGCCGGAACTGGATACTGATCCGCGGCCCTGTGGGGCGGGCGGTCTTGGGCACCGCATGCTCCCAGGTGCGCTGGCAGGAGCCGCCCATGACGAGCAGGTCGCCGTGGCCCTGCGGCAGCCGGACGCTGGTGCGCCTGCCGTCGGCGCCCGTGGTGCGGGGACGCAGCGCGAAAACCCTTGTCGCTCCGAGGCTCAGCACCGCGACCATGGTGTCCTCGGTGCTGCTGCGCCCGATGGTGTCGCCGTGCCAGGCGACGCTGTCGTTGCCGTCCCGGTACAGGCACAGGCCGACGGTGGTGAACGGCTCGCCGAGCTCGTGGGCGTAGGCGTCGTTGAGCCGGACCCGCAGCCGCGCCAGCCCGGGATGCGGCGCCCGGTCCTGCGCGAGGTCGTGGAAGCTGACGAGACGCGGCACATCGAGCACCTTGTCGTACATCTGGCGCTGCTCGGCACGCCAGGGAATGGCGGTCAGCAGCTCGTCGAAAAGCGTGTCGGCGCCCGTCAGCCAGCCGGCGCGGACGTCGACCCAGGCGCCGTCACCGAGCCAGCGCCGTTCGGCATGGTCGAACAGCGAACCCTGAACCGCCAAGGACACCCCGCGATCTTATCGCACAGGCGTTCGATGTGTCGGAAGCCTTCCGTTGACTCCGCGGTGGCGGCGTTCGCCACTCGCACTCTTGCGCCCTGGACGCAGGGTCAACGCCAGGACGGGAGCACGATCTCCAGGTTCCAGGTGGCCGGCGAGATCGGCAGTCCGGTCAGGATCGGGTACATCCACGCGAAGTTCGTGATCACCAGCGCCACGTAGAAGCACACGACCAGCAGCCCTAGTGTTCGTCGTTCCGGTTCCGTCGATCTCGGATACAGGATGTCGCCGAGGATCAGCGTGATCAGGATGATCAGGAACGGCGCCATGGGCGTCGCGTAGAAGAAGTACATCTGCCGGTCGATGTCGGCGAACCACGGCAGGTATCCCGCGGCGTAGCCGGTCAGCGCGGCGGCGTACCGCCAGTCGCGTTTGACGAACGTCCGCCACACCGCCCAGGCCAGCACCGGCACCGCGATGAACCACATGGCCGGCGTGCCGGCCAGCATGACGGCCTTGACGCACGACTGTGCGCCGCAGCCCGGCACATTGTTGTTGTCGATGGCGTACAGCACCGGACGCAGCGACATCGGCCACGTCCACGGCTTGGATTCCCAGGGGTGGTGATTGCCCGCGGCGTTGGTCAGCCCGGAGTGGAAGCGGTAGACGTCGTGCGTGTAGTACCAGAGCGAGCGCAGCGTCGCGAACGGCCCGTCGCCGATGTTCCGGCCCTCCATGTGCCGGTCGATCGCGGTCTCCGACGCGAACCACGGCGCGTACGACGCCAGGTACACCCCTACCGGGATCAACGTCAGCGCCCACACCCCCGGGGCGACATCGCGGCGCAGTGTGCCCAGCCAGGGCCGCTGTACGCGATACGCGCGCCGGGCCGCGACGTCGAACGCGACGGTCAGCAGGCCGAAGAACACCATGTAATAGAGGCCCGACCACTTCACCGCCAGCGCGAGCCCCAGCAGGACGCCGGCACCGAACCGCCACCACCGGACGCCGAGCCGGGGGCCCCACACCGTCTCGTTGATCCGGCCTTCGGTCATCGCGACGTGCATCCGAGCGCGCACCTGGTCGCGGTCCACGATGAGCGCGCCGAACGCCGCCACGATGAACACGGCCTGGTAGACGTCGAGCAGCGCGGTGCGGGCGGAGACGAAGCTGACACCGTCGGCGATGATCAGCAGCCCGGCGATACCGCCCAGCAGCGTCGAGCGCGTCATGCGCCGCGCGATCCGCGCCACCAGCAGCACCAGGATGACGCCGCACACCGCGCCGGAGAAGCGCCAGCCGACGCCGTTGTAGCCGAAGATCCATTCGCCGATGGCCATCAGCTGTTTGGCGACCGGCGGGTGTACCACCAAGCCGTAGCCGGGGTTGTCCTCGACGCCGTTGTTGTGCAGCACCTGCCAGGCCTGCGGCGCGTAGTGCTTCTCGTCGAAGATCGGGGTGCCGGCGTCGGTCGGGGAGCCCAGGTTCAGGAACCGGGTGATGACGGCCAGCGCGGTGATCACCGCGGTCATGGTCCAGCCGCGCAGCCGGTCGGTCGGGCCGAAATCGGCGGCAGGCGTCAGTGGCGCCGGACTGATCACGGGGACCTCGCGCTCGGCGTCGGAGGCGTCGAGAGCGGGGGCGGTCACGTCAGCGAGCTTAGGCTGTCCCGTGTGACATCAGTATCTGGTGCGCCCGCGGACGCTGGTCGACTGCTGCTCGCGGCCACTCCATTGGGCCAGCCCGGCGACGCTTCGGCCCGCCTCATCGAGGCGCTCGGCACCGCCGATGTGATCGCCGCCGAGGACACCCGACGGGTGCGGGCGCTGGCTGCGTCGCTGGATGTCCGTCCCGTCGGGCGCGTCGTCAGTTTCTTCGACCAGAACGAGGCCTCCCGGGTCGCGGGGCTCGTCGAATCGATCGCCGCGGGCGAGACCGTGCTGGTGGTCAGCGACGCCGGCATGCCGCTGATCAGCGATCCCGGGTACCGACTGGTGGCCGCCTGCGCCGAGGCCGGGCTGCCGGTGTCGTGTCTGCCGGGCCCGTCGGCGGTGACGACGGCGCTGGCGGTGTCGGGGCTGGCGTCGGACCGGTTCTGCTTCGAAGGCTTCGCGCCGCGCAAGGGCCGGGCGGCGTGGCTGGCCGGGTTCGCGACCGAGCGGCGGACGTGTGTGTTCTTCGAGTCACCGCGCCGGCTGGCCGAGACCTTGGCCGAGGCAGTGACGGCGCTCGGGCCGGACCGGCGCGCGGTCGTGTGCCGTGAGCTGACCAAGACACACGAGGAGATTCGGCGGGGCACCCTCGCGGAATTGGCCGAGTGGGCCGCCGACGGCGTACTCGGCGAGATCACCGTGGTGCTGGCGGGAGCGACGCCGGTGGCGGACATCGACGCGCTGGTCGCGCTGGTTCAGGACCTGGTCGACGACGGCGCCCGCGTCAAAGACGCCTGCGCCCAGGTGATCGCCGACAACCCCGGCGCGCCGTCCCGGCGCGAGCTGTACGACGCCGTCCTCAAGTCCCGCGAGTAGGGGGAATCGACAGGAGCTCGGGCTGCCTTGCCTCTTGATCCTGCGCTCATGGTCTCGCGCACTCGGTCTTTTGCGCCGTAGCCGCGGAATCAATGTTGGCGCCGGGTTGATTGTGCGCCCATGCTTCTCGCTACTTGAACTTCGCCTGCGTGAGCGTACGGTCAACGCCCACAAGGGATTTGCTTGTCAAGTGCCCAGCATCTGCACGCACTCGAACGTGCGGCCAGAGCGTCTCCGCCGCGGATTCGGCGATCTGGACGCACCGTCGACACGCACCCGACTGAAGTGCCTATCAGGAGAGCCCTGATTCAAGCTAGATAGGGTTTTCGTGCGGGGTGCGATCCGCTCTCGCGGGGGACTGCTCGCGAACTATGGCGGCGGCCTTGTGGAGGCACTCCTCCCATTCGCGGTCCGGGTCGGAGTCTGCGGTGATGCCGCCGCCCACGCCCAGGACCGCGGCGCCGTCGGCGTCGAATTCCACAGTCCGGATCGCGACGTTCAGTTCGGTGCCGGCCAGCGGCGACGCCAAACCGACCGTCCCGCAATAGATTCCGCGGTCGTAGGGCTCCCACTCGGCGAGGAGTTCGCGGGCGCGGCACTTCGGTGTCCCGGTCACCGAGGCGGGCGGGAAGGTGGCGTCCAGCACTGCGGCCATCGGGGTCTCGACCGGAACCTGCGCGGCCACGGTCGACACGAGATGCCAGACGCCCGGTGCGGGTTCGACTGTCAGCAGTTGCGGTACCCGGACCGAACCGGTCGTCGCGACGCGGCTCAGATCGTTGCGGACGAGGTCGACGATCATGATGTTCTCGGCGACGTCCTTGACCGACGACGCCAGCTCCGACGGCGAACGGTCAAGGGGGAGAGTGCCTTTGATGGGGCTGGAGGTGACGACTCCGCCGCGGCGGCTCAGGAAGAGCTCTGGGGACAGCGACGCCACGGCGCCCCACGTACCTGCGACGAAAGCGGCCCGGGCGGGCGCGGTCCGCGTCACCGCGTCGACGAAGAAGTCGATAGGTGCACCGGATAATCGCCCGGTGAAGCGGGTACAGACGCAGGCCTGATAGACCTCGCCCGCGGCGATCGCATCCAGGCAGGACAGCACGCCGGCGCGGTGGCTGGCGCGGTCGGGCGCACGCCAGTCGATGGCGTACGGCGCGGGCGCCGCCGGTTCCAGGTCGGCCAGCCAGTCGGGAAGCGTTGCCCCGGAAAGGCTTTCGTACCACCAGTGCCCAGCGGCGTCCCGCCGCAGTACCGAGTCCGACCAGCCGCCCGCGGCCGCCGGGATCCGGTTACCGCCGTCCGGGTACGACAGGTAGCCGAACCAGCCACCGCCGATCGCTTCGCCGGAACCTGTTGGCGCGTCGAAGACTTCGGTGGCACGCACCGGTTCGATGGCGACGCTCGGTGCGATGACGGCCGTCGCGCCGAACCAGTCACCGAGCAGCGCGGCCGGTGGTGGCAGGCCGCGGCGGGCGGCGGCGTCGGCGACAGCCTTCAAGACCCCCGGGGCGTCGCCCAGGTCGGCCAACCGCTCGACTCGCACGCCCCACAGCTTCGCCTATGACCGCGAGCAGACGCAAAACTGTCGACTCTCTGCGGGAATGGACAGTTTTGCGTTCCCCCGCAAGCGGGAGGTGCCCCCAGCTCGCGAGGGGAGGCGCCCCCCAGTTCACGGGTTCGGTTCAGCGCTGAATTGACCGCTCGACCAGCACCCCACCGAGCTTGTCGGGGTTGCGCATGGCGTAGAAGTGGCTGATCTTGCCGTCCTCGACCTCGATCAGGATGACGCCCTCGAGCTTCTCGCCGAGGTACAGCACCAGCGCCGGGGCGTTGTTGTACGTCGCCAGGTCGGCGCGCGCCTCGGGGAATTCCGACACACCACGCATGAGCCCCAGCAGCAGTCGCGCGACCTTGTCCGGGCCGAACACCGGCCTGCGGGCGGCGCTGACCTTGCCGTCGCTGTCCGCGGTCCACGTGACGTTCGGAGCCAGGAGCGTCATCAGGCCGTCCAGGTCACCGGTCGCCGCTGCCGTCAGAAACTGGGCTGTCACCTCCGCCGACTTCGCGGTGTCGGGCGTGAACCGCTTGCGCCGGGCCTGCACGTGTTCGCGCGCCCGGTGCGCCACCTGCCGGACCGCGGCGGCGGATTTGCCGACGGCGCCGGCGATTTCGTCGTAGTCGAAGCCGAAGACCTCACGCAGGACGAACACGGCCCGCTCGTCGGGGGTCAGCGTTTCGAGAACCACGAGCATCGCCATCGAAACCGATTCGGCGAGAACCACATCCGATGAGGCGTCGCGCTCGTCCAGCAGCAGCGGCTCGGGCAACCACGGGCCGACGTACTCTTCGCGGCGCCGCGCGCCGGCCCGCAAGGTGTTCAGCGCCTGCCGGGTGACCAACTGCGCCAGGTACGACTTGGTGTCCCGCACCGTGTCGAGGTCGACCTCGGCCCACCGCAGGTAGCTGTCCTGCAGGACGTCGTCGGATTCCGTTGCCGAGCCCAGGATTTCGTAGGCGATGGTGAAGAGGAGGGGCCGCAGGTGGGTGAACCGCTCGGCGTGTTCACCCCCTGCGGCACTGGCTGAGCCGGTCATGCGCTGACGGTCTCCGCCAGCTGTTCGGCGCGCTTGCCGCCCTTCATCACGAACACCGCGCTGGGCTTGCGGGCGGTCCGGCGGATGCCCCACAGCGTGCCCTTGCAGATGGCTTCCTTCAGCTTCGCGCCGACCCGACCACCGATGTAGTAGTTCGTGGCGGAGTCGTCCTTCCGGGCGATCTGGATGGTCGCTGTGTGCCGACCGAGGCTGACGCACGATCCGGCGAACACCGGGTCGAGTGGCTCGGGCTCGGTGCCGGCGATCCGGCTCAGCACGGTCCCCACGGCCGTCACCGTGAGGGGGCTCGACGCCTGGCAGCTCATGCGCAGCGGCTGACCCGACGGCGCGGCGGCGTCACCGGTGGCCACGATGCGCGGATCGTCGATGCTGGTGAGGGTTTCGTCGGTGAGCAGGCGGCCCAGTTCGTCGGTGCGCAGTCCGCTGGCGGCCGCAAGGTCCGGGGTGCCGAAGCCCGCGGTCCACACCGTCACGGCGCTGCTGATGAAGCGCCCGTCGGCGAGGGTCACCCGGTGCGCGCTGACGTCGCTGACGTCGCCCTCGATCACCGTCACGCCCAGCTTGGTGAGGGCCTTGGCCACCGAGCGGCGGGCCGGGGCGCTCATCGCCGGCGCTAGCTTATTGCCGACCAATACGACGTTGCGGCCGGCCTCGGCGAATTCGGAAGCCGCCTCGATGCCCGTCAGGCCGGCGCCGATGACCACCAACGGCGCGGACAGCGGCACGTCCTGCAGTCGCGCTGCCAGCCGCTCGGCCTGCTCGAATTCGGCCAGGGGATAGGCGAATTCGGCGGCGCCCGGTACTGACGCCGGTACCGTCCCGGTGCTGCCGACCGCGTAGATCAGGTAGTCGTAGTTGAGCGTGTCGCCAGACGCCAGCTCGACGGTGCGGGCGGCGGCGTCGATGCGGGTCGCGGTGTCGACCACCAGGCGCACATCGTCAGCGAGCAGCGTGTCGTAGCCGACGGTGGCGTTGTAGTTTCCGGCCGCGTGCTGGTGCAGACGGATGCGCTCGACGAACTTGGGCCGCGGGTTCACCAGGGTGACGGCCACGTCGTCGCGCATGAGGACGTGATTGGCCGCCAGCGCGCCGGCGTATCCGCCACCGATGACGACGACGCGGTTGGGCTTCTGGTTTCCGGTCATCACTGCATCTCCTTCGGGGTTGGTTATGCCCTCAAGACACCGGCGGCGCCGAAAACGTGACACTGTGTGACGCGGCTCACATTAAAGCGTCAGACGACTCCGAGGGCCGACATCGCGTCGGCGACCCGGATGAACCCGGCGATATTGGCGCCGGCCATGTAGTTGCCCGGCTGGCCGTACTCGTCGGCGGTACTCAGGCAGCGGTCGTGGATGCGGCCCATGATCTCGGCCAGCCGCTGCTCGGTCTCCTCGAACGTCCACGAGTCACGCGACGCGTTCTGCTGCATCTCCAGCGCGCTGGTGGCGACGCCGCCGGCGTTGGCTGCCTTGCCGGGCGCGAACGCGACCTTGGCGTCGGCGAACAGCTTCACCGCCTCCGGCGTGCACGGCATGTTGGCGCCCTCGGCGACGACCTGACAGCCGGACTCGATCAGCGCCTTCGCATCGTCGCCGTCCAGCTCGTTCTGCGTGGCGCAGGGCAGCGCGATGTCGCACGGCAACTGCCAGATCGAGTCGTTCTCGACGAATCGCGCTCCGCCGCCGCGCATGTCGGCGTACTCGGAGATCCGGCCGCGGCGCACTTCCTTGAGCTCCTTCAGCAGCTCGAGGTCGACGCCCTTCTCGTCCACGATGTACCCGCCGGAATCCGAACAGCCGATGACGGTGCCACCGAGCGCGTGCACCTTCTCGATGGCGTAGATCGCGACGTTGCCGGATCCGGACACCACCACCTGCTTGCCGTCGAACGATTGCCCGGAGCTGCGCAGGATTTCGTCGACGAAGAACACCGTGCCGTAGCCCGTGGCCTCGGTGCGGACCTGCGAGCCACCCCACGTCAGGCCCTTGCCGGTCAGGACGCCGGACTCGTAGCGGTTGGTGATGCGCTTGTACTGGCCGAACAGGTAGCCGATCTCGCGGCCGCCGACGCCGATGTCGCCGGCGGGGACGTCGGTGTACTCACCGATGTGCCGGTACAGCTCGGTCATGAACGACTGGCAGAACCGCATCACCTCGTTCTTGGAGCGGCCCTTGGGGTCGAAGTCCGACCCGCCCTTGCCGCCGCCGATGGGCAGACCGGTCAGCGAGTTCTTGAAGATCTGTTCGAAGCCAAGGAATTTCACGATGCCCAGGTACACCGACGGGTGGAACCGCAGGCCACCCTTGAACGGGCCCAGCGCGGAGTTGAACTCGACGCGGAAGCCCCGGTTGATCTGCTCGGCACCCGCGTCGTCGATCCACGGCACCCGGAAGATGATCTGCCGTTCCGGCTCGAACAACCGTCGGATGATGGCGGTGTCGGAGTACTCCGGGTGCTTGTCGACGACCGGGCCCAGACTCGTCAGAACCTCGTAGACGGCCTGGTGGAATTCGATCTCGCCGGCGTTGCGGCGGGTGACTTCCTCGTAGACGTCGTGCAGCCGCTCGTGTAAGCCGTCCTGCGCCATATCTTTTCGCTACTCCTTGGTCTCCGCTTGATAGCGGGGAAATACGCCTTCGGGTGTCGGTAGCACCGTGCCCGGTGCCAGCCTGGTGCCCAGGGCACGGAAATCCCGTGCCGAGGCGTCCTGCCCGAGCAGATCGAGCAGCTTCCCCCCGGACTCCGGCATCACCGGCTGCACCAGCAGCGCGGCGATCCGGACCGCCTCCAGCGTCGTGTACAGCACCGTGCCGAAGCGGGTCTGGTCCGACTCAGCGGGAGACTTGCGCAGCACCCACGGTTCCTCGGCCGAGAAATAGCGGTTGGCGGCACCCAGCATCAGCCAGATCGCCTCCAGTGCCAGATGCATGGCCGGCACGTCGTAGTGCGCCCGCACCTGCTCGAGGAGCGCGTCGGCCTGCTTCAGCAGCTCCAGGTCGGCAGCGGTGAATTCGCCTGGCTCCGGGACGATTCCGCCGAGGTTCTTGTTCACCATCGACAGCGAGCGCTGCGCCAGGTTGCCCAGTTCGTTGGCCAGGTCGGCGTTGATGCGGCCGATGATGGCTTCCTCGCTGTAGCTGCCGTCCTGGCCGAAGGACACCTCCCGCAGGAAGAAGTAGCGCACCTGATCCAGGCCGAAGGCATCGATCAGCGCGATGGGGTCCACCACGTTGCCCACCGACTTGCTCATCTTCTCGCCCTTGACGTTGATGAAGCCGTGCGCGAAAACTCGCTCCGGAAGGGCGATTCCGGCCGACATCAGGAACGCCGGCCAGTACACGCTGTGGAACCGGATGATGTCCTTGCCGATCATGTGCAGGTTCGCCGGCCAGTACTTCTCGAACGCCTCGGCGGCGGTGTCCGGAAAACCCACGCCCGTCAGGTAATTGGTCAACGCGTCCACCCACACGTACATGACGTGCTCGGGGTGATCGGGCACCGGGACGCCCCAGTCGAACGTGGTCCGCGAGATCGACAGATCCTTCAGCCCGCCCGAGACGAAGCTGACGATCTCGTTGCGCCGCACGTCCGGCCCGATGAACTCGGGGTGCGCTTCGTAGTGCGCCAGCAGCCGGTCGGTGTACGCCGACAGCTTGAAGAAGTAAGTCTGCTCCTCGGTCCACGTGACGGGGGTGCCCGTCTCGATGGCGAACCGGCCGGCCGTATCGCCTGAGCCGCGCACCTCGGTCTCGTCCTCGGCGAAGAAGCGCTCGTCGCGGATCGAGTACCAGCCGGCGTACGTGCCGAGGTAGATGTCCCCGGCCTCGTTCATGCGCCGCCAGATTTCCTTGGACGCCTCGTAGTGGTCGGCGTCGGAGGTCCGGATGAACCGGTCGAACGAGATGTTGAGCTTCTCCTGCAGCGCCTGGAACACGTCGGAGTTGCGCTTGGCCAGCTCCGCCGCGGTGATGCCCTCGGTCGCCGCGGCCTCGGCCATCTTCTGGCCGTGCACGTCGGTGCCGGTCAGGTAGCGGACGTCGTAGCCGTCGAGCCGCTTGAACCGGGCGATCGCGTCGGTGGCGATGTACTCGTAGGCGTGCCCGATGTGCGGTGCGCCGTTCGGGTACGCGATGGCGGTGGTGATGTAGAAAGGCTCACTCATTTGGGTCTCACTTTAGGGTGTCGCTGTGAGCGCCAAACGAGAGAAGCCGCCCGCCCCGGAACCACTGCCCGGCCTGATCGACGCCCACACCCACCTGGATGCGTGTGGCGCGACCGATGCCGAGAGCATCCGCGTGATCCTGGACCGGGCCGAAGCCGTCGGCGTCGAGAAGGTCGTGACCATCGCCGACGATCTCGAGGCCGCCGAGTGGGCCGTGGGCGCGGCGCACGCCGACCCGCGGGTCTACGCCGCCGTCGCGCTGCACCCCACGCGTGCCAACGCCCTCGATGACGAGGCCAAACGCACCCTGGAGAGGCTGGCGACCGACCCGCGCGTGGTCGCGGTGGGGGAGACCGGCATCGACATGTACTGGCCCGGCAAGCTCGACGGGTGCGCCGACGAAGCGACGCAGCGCGAGGCCTTCGCCTGGCACATCGACCTGGCCAAACGCGTCGGCAAGCCGCTGATGATCCACAACCGGGACGGCGACGCCGAGGTCCTCGACATGCTCAGGTCCGAGGGCGCTCCGGAGACGGTGATCTTCCACTGCTTCTCGTCGGACGCCGCGATGGCGCGGACCTGCGCCGACCACGGCTGGCTCATGAGCCTGTCCGGCACCGTCAGCTTCCGTAACGCGCATGCGCTGCGGGAGGCGGCCGCGATCATCCCGGCGGAGCTGCTGCTCGTCGAGACCGATGCGCCGTTCCTGACGCCGCACCCGTTCCGCGGGGCGCCGAACGAGTCGTACTGCCTGCCGTACACGGTCCGTGCGCTGGCCGAGATCCGAGATTCTTCAGCGGCCGAAATTGCCGCGGTGACCTCGGAAAACGCTTCGAAAAGCTATGGACTGTATCATTAGTCCAAGTTGCCGCCTCCCGGGGACGTTCGTTACCGTTCTGTGATCAACCCGGTCGAGGTGGCTTTTATGCGGTCACCGCGGCCGCTGCTCGGGGCCACCTCGGGCCCGAAAGACACGGGATTGACGCCTTGAACGTTCTGAACAAACTGCATGATGCGCGCTCGCCGATGCTGCGTGGCGTGACCGGGGCCTTCCTCGCCACGCTGACCGTCGCCGGAGGGTTCGCCGTCGCGAACCACAAGACCGTCACCCTCACCATCGACGGCGCACCCATGACGGTGCAGACCATGAAGACCCGCATCGGCGATGTCCTGACCGAGAACGGCTTCTCGGTCGGCGAGCGCGACGACCTGTTCCCCGCGGCCGACCAGGACGTACACGACGCCGAGAACATCGTGCTGCGCCGCAGCCGCCCGCTCGAGATTTCGCTGGACGGCCAGGGCACGCGTCAGGTGTGGACCACCGCGGCCACCGTGCAGGACGCCCTCAAGCAGCTCTCCATGACCGACACCGCGCCCGTCGCGGCAGACCGCGCCACCCGCGTGCCGCTGGCCGGCATGTCGTTGCCCGTGGTCAGCGCCCGCAACGTGACCATCGTCGACGGCGGCGTGCCGCGTCAGGTGCACCTGGCCGCGGCGAACGTCGCCGGGCTGCTGGCCACCGCAGGCGTGCCACTGGAGCAGCGCGACACCGTCGTCCCCGCGGCGGCCACGCCGGTGACCGAGGGCATGACGATCGACGTGACCCGCATTCGGCTGCAGCAGGTGACCACGGAATCGCCGCTGCCCCCGACCATGAACACCGTGCCTGACCCGGCGCTGAACATGAGCCGCAAGGTGGTCGACGATCCGGGCCAGCCCGGCACGCAGAACGTCACGTTCGCTGTGGCCACGGTCAACGGTGTCGAAACCGGCCGCCTGCCGGTCTCCAATCAGGTGCTGACCCCGGCGCGCGACGGCGTCCTGCGCATCGGCGCCAAGCCCGGCACCGAGGTGCCGCCGGTGACGCAAGGCGCCGCCTGGGATGCGCTGGCGCGTTGCGAGTCCACCGGCAACTGGGCCATCAATACCGGCAACGGTTTTTACGGCGGAGTCCAATTTGATCAGAACACCTGGGAGCGGCAGGGTGGTCTGCGTTATGCTGCGAGAGCTGATCTTGCGACACGTGAAGAGCAGATCGCGATTGCTGAAGTGACGCGAGCCCGCCAAGGTTGGGGTGCCTGGCCAGTGTGTAGCGGGAGAATTGGGGCACGATGACGATCCGGCTACTCGGTCGAACCGAAATCCGGCATCTGGCAAAAGAGCTTGATTTCCGGCCGCGTAAGGCATTCGGACAGAACTTCGTGCATGACGCCAACACGGTGCGCCGCATCGTGTCGGCCTCCGGGGTGAACCGGCAGTCCCACGTGTTGGAGGTCGGCCCGGGTCTGGGCTCGCTGACACTGGCGCTGTTGGACCGCGGCGCGAAGGTGACGGCCGTCGAGATCGACCCCGTGCTGGCCCGCCAGCTGCCGACCACGGTCGCCGAGCACTCCCACAGCGAGATCGGCCGGTTGACCGTGCTGAACCGCGACGTGCTCGACCTGATGCCGTCCGACCTGGACGAGCAGCCGACCGCGCTGGTCGCCAACCTGCCGTACAACGTCGCGGTGCCGGCCATCCTGCACCTGCTCTCGGAATTCCCGACCATCCGTACCGTCATGGTGATGGTCCAGGCCGAGGTCGCCGAGCGGCTCGCCGCTGACCCGGGCACCAAGGACTACGGGGTGCCCAGTGCCAAGGTGCGGTTCTTCGGCAACGTGCGGCGCTACGGCATGGTCTCGCCGACGGTGTTCTGGCCGATCCCGCGGGTCTACTCGGGCCTGGTCCGGATCGACCGGCACGAGACGTCGCCGTGGCCGACCGACGACAGCTTCCGCACTCAGGTGTTCGACCTGATCGACATCGCGTTCGCGCAGCGGCGCAAGACGTCGCGCAACGCGTTCGCCGAGTGGGCGGGCTCGGGCAATGCCTCGGCCGAGCGCCTGCTGGCCGCCAGCATCGATCCGGCACGTCGGGGCGAGACCCTGGCGATCGCCGACTTCGTGCGACTGCTGCAGCGTTCGGGTGAGCTGGATCGCGAGCAGCGCGCCGCCACTCCGGAACCTGAGCAGCAGGTCGACGCCACCCACTAGGGCTGGCGGGCGGGCCTTTTCAGCACTTGGTGTTGTGGCCTTCGCCGCGGGCGTTACTGTCGTGGCGTGTCTACGTCGGATGGAAACACTGCTTCTGAGTGGGTGCCCACCGGCTCGGTGACCGTCCGCGTGCCGGGCAAGGTGAATCTGTACCTCGGTGTCGGGGACTGCCGCGATGACGGCTATCACGAGCTCACCACGGTGTTCCACGCCGTCTCGCTGTTCGACGAGGTGACCGTCCGCAACGCCGACCTGCTGTCGGTGGAGATGTTCGGCGCCGGTGCCGAGGGCCTGCCGACCGACCACCGCAACCTCGCCTGGCGGGCCGCGGAACTGATGGCCGAGCATGTTGGCCGCGCGCCTGACGTCGCGATCTCGATCGACAAGTCCATTCCGGTGGCCGGCGGCATGGCCGGCGGTAGTGCCGACGCGGCCGCCGTGCTGGTCGCGATGAACAATCTCTGGGAGCTGGGCGTGCCGCGGCGGGACCTGCATGCGCTGGCCGCGCGGCTCGGCAGCGACGTGCCGTTCGCGCTGCACGGCGGCACCGCGCTGGGCACCGGCCGCGGCGAGCAGCTGGCCACGGTGTTGGCGCGGAGCACCTTCCACTGGGTGCTGGCATTTGCCGAGGGCGGGCTGTCCACGCCGAAAGTTTTTGCCGAGCTGGACAACCTGCGGGAAGACGCCCGCGCGGGCGGCCCGCCGGCGCTGGACGATCCCGAGCCGTTGCTGACCGCGTTGGCCTCCGGTGATCCGCGTGAGCTGGCGCCGCTGCTGGGCAACGATCTGCAGGCCGCGGCCGTCAGCCTGGACACCGGACTGCGGCGCACGTTGCGCGCGGGCGTCGAGGCGGGCGCCCTGGCGGGCATAGTGTCCGGTTCCGGGCCGACGTGCGCGTTCCTGTGTGCTTCCGCCGACGGCGCCGTCGAGGTCGGTACCCAGCTTTCCGGCGCCGGGGTGTGCCGGACGGTACGTGTGGCCAGCGGCCCGGTGCACGGCGCCAGGGTGGTGCCGGCGCCCAGCAAGCAGGGCTGATCCGGGTGTGACCCAGCACTCAATTCGGCCAACAGTTTGTTAGCTACTTAAGAGTCTCTTAAGATGATCGATGGTGTATGCCAGCGGCCAGGCGTGGAACGCAATGGTTTCTCTCACCGGCGGTGTCGGTGAGCGGATGCGCAGCGCCGGAGTCATGGCAGTGCAGCCATCGATTCGAGATATAACCGCGGCCGAATTGTGCGTGCGCGCCTCTACATGTGCGCCTGGCACCGGACGGACTATGGAACGACGGGCAGTGGCGCCTGACCTCAGGAGGTTGTCGTGAGCCGATTTACCGACAAGATGTACTACAACGCTCGTACATCGCAGCGGGGCATGGTCACCGGTGAGCCGCACGAGCCAGTGCGCCACACCTGGGGTGAGGTCCACGAGCGGGCGCGCCGCGTCGCCGGCGGCTTGGCGGCCGCGGGCATCGGCCCCGGCGACAAGATCGGTGTGCTGGCCGGTTTCCCGGTCGAGATCGCCCCGACCGTGCAGGGCATCTGGATGCGCGGCGGCAGCCTCACCATGCTGCACCAGCCGACGCCCCGTACCGACCTGGCCGTCTGGGCCGAAGACACCATGAACGTCATCGGCATGATCGAGGCCAAGGCCGTCGTCGTCTCCGAGCCGTTCCTGGTCGCCATCCCCGTGCTGGAGGAGAAGGGCCTGCAGGTCCTCAAGGTCGGCGACCTGCTCGCCGCCGAGCCCATCGACCCCGTCGAGACCGGCGAGGACGACCTCGCGTTGATGCAGCTGACCTCGGGTTCGACCGGATCGCCCAAGGCCGTGCAGATCACGCACCGCAACATCTACTCCAACGCCGAGGCCATGTTCATCGGCGCCGAGTACGACGTCGACAAGGACGTCATGGTCAGTTGGTTGCCGTGCTTCCACGACATGGGCATGGTCGGCTTCCTCACCATCCCGATGTACTTCGGCGCCGAGCTGGTCAAGGTCACGCCGATGGACTTCCTGCGCGACACCCTGCTGTGGGCCAAGCTCATCGACAAGTACAAGGGCACCATGACGGCGGCCCCGAACTTCGCCTACGCGCTGTTCGCCAAGCGGCTGCGCCGCCAGGCCAAGCCGGGCGAATACGACCTCTCCACCCTGCGGTTCGCGCTGTCCGGCGCCGAGCCCGTCGACCCCGCGGACGTCGAAGACCTGATCGACGCCGGTAAGCCGTTCGGGCTGAAGGCCTCGGCCATCCTGCCCGCCTACGGTATGGCCGAGACCTGCCTTGCCGTGTCGTTCTCGCCGTGCAACGCCGGCCTGGTCGTCGACGAGGTCGACGCCGATCTGTTGGCCGCGCTGCGGCGTGCCGTGCCCGCCTCGAAGGGCAACACGCGTCGCCTGGCCTCGCTGGGCCCGCTGCTGCGCGACCTCGAGGCCCGCGTCGTCGACGAGGACGGCAACGTCCTGCCCGAGCGCGGTGTCGGCGTCATCCAGCTGCGCGGCGAATCGGTGACCCCCGGCTACATCACCATGGCCGGCTTCCTGCCGACGCAGGACGAGAACGGTTGGTACGACACCGGTGACCTCGGGTACATCACCGAGGAGCAGAACGTCGTGGTGTGTGGCCGCGTGAAGGACGTCATCATCATGGCGGGCCGCAATATCTACCCGACCGACATCGAGCGGGCCGCGGGCCGTGTCGAGGGCGTGCGCCCGGGCTGCGCCGTGGCGGTGCGCCTCGACGCCGGTCATTCGCGCGAGACGTTCGCTGTCGCAGTCGAATCCAACGCCTGGCAGGACCCGGTGGAAGTGCGCCGGATCGAGCACCAGGTGGCGCACGAGGTCGTGACCGAGGTCGACGTGCGGCCGCGCAACGTCGTCGTGCTGGGCCCCGGCACCATCCCCAAGACCCCGTCCGGCAAGCTCCGTCGCGCCAACTCGGTGGAACTCGTCACCGGTTAGACATCCCAGGTGCGTAGCTTGTCAAGCTGCGGCGGGTTGGCGGTGAGCCCAGGCTCTGTGTTCGTCGTAGTGGGAGCGGTGGTTAAGACAGCCGTGCAGGATGCCGACGAGCCGGTTGCCCAGGGCGCGTAGGGCTTGGTGATGGAGGTCACCGGCTGCGCGGCGTTGGTCGTAGAACAGTCGGGCGCCGGGACTGCGGGTCAGCGCGCAGAAGGCCCATTGGTCGACTGCGTCATAGAGCCGTCGGTTGCGGATGTGGCGGGCCAGGACTGCGCGTTTGCGGCCTGATGCGATGGTCAATGGCGAGGTTCCGGCGTAGTTTTTGCGACACTTGGCGGTGGTGTAGCGGTTCGGGTCGTCCCCGAACTCACCGAGCACCCGGGCGCCGAGGATGACACCAAGTCCTGGCAGGGAGCGGTAGATGTCGGCGTCCGGGTGCGTCTCAAAATGCGCGGTCAGTTCTGTTTCGAGGTCGTCGATCTGACGGTTCAGTTCGACAATGATGCCCACTGTGGCCCGCGTGGTCGCGGCAAACGCAGCCGTGACCGCAGCGGGTGCGGCGAGCTGTTCAGACCGTAGCGCGGCTTGAATCTCGATTGCTCGGGTGTCGATATTGCGTTGGCGGCCAGCCGCTTTGAGTGCCGACCGGATCTTCGCCAGGCTCAAGCTGGCCGCCTGTCGTGGATCGGCCGCGCGTCCCAGGAGCGCTAGCGCGTCGCGATCGGCAAGATCAGCGAAGGCCGCTAACGCCGCGGGGTAGTACTCCCGTAGCGCCGAGCGCAGGGCGTTGGTGTGCCGGTTGCGGGTCCAGATCAGATTCTGATGCGCCCGTGCCAGCACCTTGATCGCCTCGGCATCGGGAGTGTCACCGGCAATCAGTCGGTGGTTGTGCCGATCTGTACGCACCAGATCGGCCAACAGTTTGGCGTCGGCTGCATCGGATTTGGCACCTGAGACCGCGTGGCGCTCCCGGTAGCGGGCCACCGCCAACGGATTGACCGCATACACCTGATAGCCGGCGCCGGTCAGCGCATCGACCCACAGACCGCGGTCGGTCTCGATGCCGATGATCACCTGAGCCGGCTCCTGAGCGTGGGTGGCGATCAAGTCATGCAGCAGCCGCATACCGGCTAGCCCTTCGGGAAACCGTTGTGCCGCCAGCTTCTTACCGGCCTCGTTCATCAGGTACAGGTCGTGGTGGTCTTCTGCCCAGTCGTCTCCGACGAAGAGCATCTCATCGCCTCCTTCAGCTCGCTGCGGATGAAACCGTTCGAGCCGAAGGACACCGGCGGCGACCTAATGGATCAGTGCTCGAGCGGCACGACATCCCATGAGCGCTATAGATGACCTCACCAAACCGGTCGGGGCACGATCTAACCCTAGAAATCGACCATCGTTCCAGGCGCACGGAGTGCTCACCGACCAGCGGCTCGGAGATCAGCGTCTCCCCGACGAATCACTATCCGTTCTAGGCTCGCCGATCACCACCCATTAGGTCCGCGAAGATGTGAAAACCCTTGACTTCCTTGGAAGTCAGGGGTTTTTACGTTTTTCACGCGGGTGGCCTTGCTTGCTTCGCTGAGCGAAAGCTGTGAACCCCGGGTAATCTCGCCAATTACGGACGAGAGGAACCGGCGTATTCATGAGGCGTGTGGTGGCTGCCCTGGCGGCGGTGCTCGGCGCGAGCGCCATCGCTGCGGTACCGGCGTGCGCTGACGGTTCAGCGGGCGTGCTCGGGAAGCCGAACAACATTGCCGCCGCGGTCGGTTCCGGCGTCCGGGGCGGCAGCATCGTCGGCTTCACCGCGACCGGTCCTGACGTGCACGCGGCCTCGGTGGCGGTGATCGCGGCCTGCAACCGGGCCGGTGCCGACCAGTGCACGAGCGATGAGGTCACCAACGACCGGTTGTGCATCGTCAACGTGCACGCCCCCACGAGCGGTGTCGTCGCCGGCGGCGCCGGGCCGACACTCGAGGACGCCCGCCGCGACGCGATCAACCGGGCAGCGGCCAACAACACCCCGCTTGCCGTGGACTCGCCCACACTGGCCTCGTCCTGCCCGTGAGCTGAGCCACCCACGCAGCGGTTGTCGCGAATTCCGTTGCATGGGAAAGTTCCTCGGCTGTTCGGTGACGTTGCTCACCGGCTTTTCTGAGATCGCCAGGTCATCGCATTTCGGCTGCTCGCGGACATGTGAGTTTGCCATGAGTTCATGGCACGGTCACATGGCCGAAACATATAGTCGAACTAACATGCGGGGACAGCAGGCGGGCTGAGAGACAGCAGGCCTTCCCCGGAAATGAGAAGGTGACATGACTCATCAAGGCAAGCGCACGATGGCAGCTCTGCTGGTGGGCCTGGCCTCGGTCAGCGGCATCATGGCGCCCGTTGCAGGTGCCCGCCCGACCTGTCAGGACTCCGGCGCGACCTCCACCTGTGAGACCAACGGCAGCGTGGCGATCAAGGCGACCCCGGGCGTCCGTACTCAGGACACCACCCAGAGCTCGCGCGTGGGCGCGCAGGGCCGGCGTAACTGCTACACCGATGCCGTTGACCGGCAACACATCTGCGGTTAGTCTTCCGCACGAAAATCGCGAAAGCCCCCAAATTCGGTGGAATTTGGGGGCTTTCGCGGCTTCACGCCGAGAATGGCTACCAGGCGTGGACGGTGTTCTGCGCCGCCTCGACGCCGTGCTGCAGCAGCAGCTCCGTGGCGTCGGCGGCTTGTTCGAGGATGGTGCCCAACTCGGGCCGTTCCTTCGAGTTGAAATTCTCCAGCACGAACGCGGCTGGGTCCTGCCGTCCTGGCGGGCGGCCGACGCCGATGCGGACCCGCTGAAAGTCCTTGGTACCCAAGGCAGAAGCGATCGAACGCAGGCCATTGTGGCCGCCTTCGCCGCCACCGAACTTGAGCCGGATACGACCGAAGTCGATGTCCAGCTCGTCGTGGAGCACCACGACATCAGCCGGTGCGACCGAGTAGAACTTCGCCAAAGGCCCGACGTGCCTACCGGATTCGTTCATGTAGGTGCGCGGCTTGGCGAGCACCACGGACCGGCCTCCCAGCCGGCCCGTGGTGACCTCAGCTCCGGACTTCTTGTGCACCTTGAATCCTGAGCCGATGCGCTCGGCCAGGATGTCGGCAACCAGAAATCCAACGTTGTGCCGCGTTGTTTCGTAGCGCGGCCCAGGATTGCCCAGGCCGACCACCAGCAGTGGCTCGGCCAAAGCGGACTACTCCGACTCGGCAGCGGCCTCTTCGGCCGCCTCGCCCTCGGCTGCGGCCTCTTCGCCCGAAGCGGCCTCTTCCTCGCCGGCGCCCTCGGCGTCCAGGTCCTCAGCGGTCGGCGCGGCGACGACGTTGATGACGAGGGTCTCGGCGTCGGTCACCAGGGTGACGCCCTTGGGCAGCTCGACCTGGCCGGCCAGGATCTGGGTGCCGGCCTCGATGCCCTCGACCGAAACGGTCAGCGACTCGGGGATCGACAGCGCCTCGGCCTCGATCTGGATGGTGTTGGCGTCCTGGGTGACCAGGGTGCCGGCGGCGGCGTCGCCCTCGACGATGACGTTCACGTCGACGGTGACCTTCTCGCCACGCTTCACGACGATCAGGTCGGCGTGCTCGATGTTGCGCTTGATCGGGTGAACGACGACCTGCTTGGTCAGCGCGAGCTGCTCCTTGCCGGCGATGTCCAGGGTCAGCACCGCGTTGGTACCCGAGTTACGCAGCACGGCGGCGAAGTCGTGGGCGTTGATCTCGAGGTGCTGGGGGTCGGTGCCGTGGCCGTACAGGACGACGGGCACGCGGCCTTCGCGACGGGCCAGACGCGAGGCGCCCTTGCCGGTCCGGGTGCGGACCGCAGCGGTCAGATTGTTCGAGGTGGGGGCCGCGTTCTTGGCCATGTGAATCGCTCCTGATGCCGTATCTACTGGGTGGCACGGCCAGGGCTGAGCACGTCTGTGCTGAATTCCCGTCGATAACGGTGGTCCGAAAATCGGGCCGACCCTCGCCGTGATCGTCAGCAAGAGTAGCGGACTGGCCCCTTACAGCGGAAATTCAGTGGCGGTGAGCTGGGCGGACAGGTCCCACAGCGCGGTTGCGGTGCGCGCCGAGCGGGCGGCGGGCTTGATCAGCTGGGTGGGCCCGGTCGGCCCGCGGAAGCCGAATTTCGGGCCGACGAAGGTGTTGCCCGGCAGGTCCTGCGACGCCGCGAACAGCGTCTGACGGGCGCCGAAGGCGGCGGGTGTGGCGATCTTGTTGGCGGCGAGCCAGAACTTGTCGCCGAGCTCGTTGCCGGTGTGGCCCTGCAGGTTGGTGGCCGAGTAGCCCGGGTGCGCGGTCAGCGCCCGCACGGGCGAGCCGGCCACCGACAGCCGGCGCTGCAGGTCCTTGGTGAACAGCAGGTTCGCCAGCTTCGACTGGCCGTACGCCAGCCAGGCCGAGTACGGCCGCGACTTCCAGTTCAGGTCCTTGAGGCTGATGTAGCCCAGCAGGTGCAGCTCGGACGACACCGTGACGACGCGGTCGGTGATCTTGGGCAGCAGCAGATTGGTCAGGGCGAAATGGCCCAGGTGGTTGGTGCCGATCTGGCTCTCGAAGCCGTCCTCGGTCACCGAGAAGGGCACCGCCATGATGCCTGCGTTGTTGATCAGGACGTCGACTTTGTCGACCCCGGCGGCGAACTCCCGCACCGAGGCCAGGCTCTGCAGATCCAGGGGCCGAACCTCGACGTCGCCGGTCATGCCTGCGGCCGCGGCGTCACCCTTGGCGGTGTTGCGGCAGGCGAGGATGACCTTGGCGCCCACGCGGGCCAGTTCACGGGCGGTGATCTCGCCGAGGCCACTGTTGGCGCCGGTGACGATGACGGTGCGGCCGGCGAAAGAAGGAAGGTCGGCGGCGGTCCATTCGCTCATGACGGCGAGCTTAGTGCCGAGCCGCTACTTGGGTCCGACGGAGAAGCCCTTGATGATCGCCTCGATGTCGCCGGCCTGCTCCTTGGCCTGTTCGGCGTATGTCGTGACGGTCAGCTGGATCAGGTAGTGGATCCCCGGTCGCGGCGGCGACGGCTGCGCGATCACGATGCGGTTATACGACTGCATCCGGCGGTTGTGCAGGTCGTAGCTGCCCTCGATCATCGCCGACGGGTAGCCCTGGAAGTCCTCGCCGGAGCTGTAGAGCTTCTTGAAGTTCTCGGACAGCAGCGCGTCGGCGTCGGAGTGTTTGAGGGCGTCCTTGACGTCGAAGTCACCGGACAGCTGGAACACCATCAGCATCGCCAGGGGATAGGTGTCGTTCTTGGCGATCGTCACGGTGCCGGGCGAGTAGTTGAGGTTCTTGTAGCCCGTCCAGCCCTGCGGCCGCGGCAGTGTCACCTTGAGATCGGTGAGCTGATCGGGGACGACCTGCTTGCTCTGCACGCCGAGCTTGTTCAGGTAATCGGGGAACGGGATCAGGCTGGCCTTGTCCACCGGCGTCGTGCTGGTGGTCGGCGTCGTCGACCAGATCGACTTGTAGTCAGGCGTTTTCGCGTCGCATGCGGCGAGGGTCAGGGCGGTCGCAACGGACAGCAACGCACCGACGACCCGCTGCGGGATCACAGAATCTCGCGGACCGCGTCGATCGGGCGGGCCAGCCGGGTGCCCTTGTCGGTGACGACGAACGGTCGCTCGATCAGGATCGGGTGTTCGGCCATGGCGTCGAGCAGCTGCTCGTCGGCGGCGTCGGCCAGATTGAGTTCGGTGTAGAGGGCTTCGCGCTTACGCACGGCGGTCCGGACGTCGATACCCGCGGCCTTGATCATCGCCGCGAGCTCGGCCCGGGTCGGCGGCGTCTTCAGGTACTGCACGACCTCGGGTTCGATGCCGTTCTCCCGCAGCAGATCCAGCGTCTTGCGGGAGGTCGAGCATTTCGGGTTGTGGTAAATCCGCGACATTACGCAGAACCGTCGAAAAGGCCGGTGACCGAGCCGTTTTCGAACACCGCGCGGATGGTCGCGGCCACCAGCGGCGCGATCGACAGCACGGTCAGTGCCGGGAACTGCTTGTCCGGCGTGATGGGCAGCGTGTTGGTGACGATGACCTCGCGGGCGCCGCAGTCGGCGAGGCGCTGGGCCGCGGGGTCGGACAGCACGCCGTGGGTGGCGGCGATGATGACGTCCTTGGCACCGTCTTCGCGCAGCAGTTTGACGGCGCCGGCGATGGTGCCACCGGTGTCGATCATGTCGTCGGTCAGGATGCAGGTCTTGCCCTTGACCTCACCGACGACGCGGTTGGCCTTGACCTGGTTGGGGACCAGCGGGTCGCGGGTCTTGTGGATGAAGGCCAGCGGCACGCCGCCCAGGGAGTCGGCCCACTTCTCGGCGACGCGCACGCGACCGGAGTCGGGGGAGACGACGACGAGGTCGGAGTCGCCGTACTTGTCACCGATGTAGCCGCACAACAGCGATTGGCCGCGCATGTGGTCGACGGGGCCGTCGAAGAAGCCCTGAATCTGGTCGGTGTGCAGGTCGACCGAGACGATGCGGTCGGCACCGGCGGTCTTGAGCAGATCGGCGACCAGGCGGGCCGAGATGGGCTCGCGGCCGCGGTGCTTCTTGTCCTGGCGCGCGTACGGGTAGAACGGCAGGATCGCGGTGATCCGCTTGGCCGACCCGCGCTTGAGCGCGTCGATCATGATGAGCTGTTCCATCAGCCAGTGGTTCAGCGGCGCGGGATGGCTCTGCAGTACGAAGGCGTCGCAGCCACGCACCGACTCGTCGAAGCGGACGAAGATCTCGCCGTTCGCGAAGTCGCGGGAAGTCTGCGGGGTGACCTCGATGCCGAGCTCTTTGGCGACCTGTTCGGCCAGTTCGGGGTGCGCGCGCCCCGAGAAGAGCATCAGGTTTTTGCGGTTGTCGGTCCAGTCCGTGGCCACTGTGTGCTGCTTTCGCGGTGGGGGCTCGATACGTCGTAATCGTACTTACCGGTAACCCTGTCCCGTTGCCGGGTTACCGGATTACCAACATCAGATGTCGGGATCAGGCCTCGCCGCGTGCTTTCCTCGCGGCTTCGGCGGCCTTCGACTCGGGTCGCTTCCGTTCGACCCAGCCCTCGATATTGCGCTGTTCGCCCTTCGAAACGGCCAGCGCACCGGGCGGGACGTCCTCGCGGACCACGGTGCCGGCGCCGGTGTAGGCGCCGTCGCCGACGGTCACCGGTGCGACGAACATCGTGTCCGAGCCGGTGCGCACGTGCGAACCGATGGTGGTGCGGTTCTTGTTCTCGCCGTCGTAGTTGACGAAGACGCTTGAGGCGCCGATGTTGCTGTACTCGCCGATGTCGGCGTCCCCGACGTAGGTCAGGTGCGGCACCTTGGTGCCGGTGCCGATCTTCGAGTTCTTCACCTCGACGAACGCGCCCAGCTTGCCGTCGGCGCCCAGCTCGGTGCCGGGCCGCAGGTACGTGAAGGGGCCGACGGCGGCGCCCGCCCCGATGACCGCGAGCTGCCCGTGGGTGCGGATCACCTCGGCGCCGTCGCCGACCTCCATATCGGTCAGCGTGGTGTCGGGGCCGATGACGCAGTTGGCGCCGACGTCGGTGGCGCCCAGCAGCTGGGTACACGGCTTCACGACGGTGTCGCGGCCGATGCTCACGTCGACGTCGATCCAGGTGGTGCCCGGGTCGATGACCGTGACGCCCGCGCGCTGGTGGCCCGCGATGATGCGGCGGTTCAGTTCGGCGGCCACCTCGGACAGCTGCACACGGTCGTTGACGCCGGAGACCTGCGCGCTGTCGTCGACGTGGTGGGCCCGCACGATCTGGCCATCGCCGCGCACGATCGAGATGGCGTCGGTGAGGTAGAGCTCCTGCTGCGCGTTGTCGGAGCGCAGCCGGCTCAGCGCCGAGCGCAGGGCGGCCGCGTCGAAGGCGTACACCCCGGAGTTCACCTCGCGGATGGCGCGCTGGGATTCGGTGGCGTCGGCCTGCTCGACGATGCCGATCACCTCGTGGTCCTGCGTGCGCAGGATGCGGCCGTAGCCCGTCGGGTTGGTGACGGTCGTGGTCAGCACGGTGGCCGCCGCGGTCGCGGCAGCGTGGGTATCGACGAGATTGGCGAGGGTGTCGGCGTCGAGCAGCGGCACGTCACCCGCGGTGACGACGACGGTGCCGGCGAAGTCGCCGGGCAGTGCGGACAGGCCGCAGCTGACGGCGTGCCCGGTACCGAGCTGCTCGTCCTGGATGGCGACGGTGACGCTGCGCCCGATGCCGTCCGCGATCTCGTGCACATGTGCGGTGACGCGCTCGCGTTCCTTGCCGACCACCACGACGAGGTGCGTGGGGTTGACCTTGGCGACGGCATGCAGCGCGTGTGCCAGCATGCTGCGGCCGGCCAGCGTATGCAGGACCTTCGGGATGTCGGAGCGCATCCGGGTGCCCGACCCGGCCGCCAGGACGATGACAGCGGCTTCGCCTCGAGTCGTCACATGGCCCTTTCTACGCCGATGGTCGCGCTTGCTAGCGCTTCACGGATAGTCGCTCGGCAAGCCTCGCTCCGTCGCCAGGACTCGAACCTGAACTATCTGAACCAAAATCAGAGGTGCTGCCGATTACACCACGACGGATTACTCGCCAGAGACTCTAATGCAAGCGGATAGGCTGGCGACCATGGCAGCGGCGGAGAACGGGGCGCGCAGCCCTCGTGCGCGCATGACCGGCAGTGAACGCCGTCAGCAGCTCATCGAGATCGCCAAGTCGCTTTTCGCCGAGCGCGGCTACGACGGCACGTCCATCGAGGAGATCGCGCAGCGCGCCAACGTCTCCAAGCCCGTCGTCTATGAGCATTTCGGCGGTAAGGAAGGCCTCTACGCCGTCGTCGTCGATCGTGAGATGTCCGCGCTGCTCGACGGCATCACGTCGTCACTGACCAACAACCGGTCGCGGGTGCGCGTCGAGCGGGTGGCGCTGGCGCTGTTGACCTACGTCGAGGAGCACACCGACGGCTTCCGCATCCTGATCAGGGATTCGCCGGCGGCCATTACCTCGGGCACCTACTCGACGCTGCTCAACGACGCGGTCAACCAGGTCAGCTCGATCCTGGCCGGTGACTTCTCCCGCCGCGGGCTCGACCCGGAGCTGGCGCCGCTCTATGCGCAGGCGCTCGTGGGCTCAGTGTCGATGTCCGCGCAGTGGTGGCTGGACACCCGCGAACCGAAGAAGGAAGTGGTCGCCGCGCACCTGGTCAATCTGATGTGGAACGGCCTGACGCATCTCGAGTCGGATCCCGAGCTGCACGAGAACTGAGTTCACGTTCGGCTGACGGGGTCCTAGCCGCAGTCGCGCAGCAGCAGGTCCGCCGTGGTCTCCCGGCGGATCAGCGCCCGGACCCGGCGGTCGCACACGGCGATGACCGGTGGCCGGGTCGTCATGGTGAAGTTCGACGCCGTGCTGTGGTGGTAGGCGCCGGTGCACGCGGTGGCGAGCAGATCGCCGGGGTGGACGTCGTCGGGCAGGTCGAGGTCGTCGGCGATGACGGTGCCGTCGCGGCCGAGGACGGTGGCGGGTCGCGTGGGCCCGAGCGGGTGCCGATTGGCAAGGGTGACAGTGTAATTCGCGACCGGCGCCGAGTGCGGGTGGCTGCCGTCGACGGTGACGACGGCGCGGCCGTCGGTGCGGGCCGACACCGACTGCACGCGGTGCAGCGTCACGCCGGCCCGGCCGCTGATCGCGCGGCCGGGTTCGACGACGAGCCGGGGCCGGGGGAAGCGGTTGGCGGCGCAGGCGGCGTCGAGGGCGTCTTCCAGGAAATCGGCGAGGGCCGCCACGTCGAGTTCGGGTTCGCCGGTCCGGTAGGCGATGGCGTGGCCGCCGCCGATGTTCAGTTCGGTGAGCACGACGCCGTGGGCGGCGCGCACATCGGTCATGGTGTCGACGAGACCGCGCACGGCCTCGACGTACACCTCCGGTTCGGCGATCTGCGTGCCGAGGTGGCAGTACAGGCCGGCCAGCGGCAGTTGCGGGGTGGCGAGCGCCCGGCGGACGGTCGGCAGCACGTCGACACCGGGCCGGACCTGCAGCAGCACGGCCTGCCGCCGGCGCGCGACGCCCGCCAGGTAGGCCATCTCGATGGGGCAGTCCAGCACGATGCGGCCGACGCCGGCGCCCGCGGCGGTCGCCAGCTCGTCGACCGACTTGCCGCTGCCGTGGACGACGATGCGCGCCGGGTCCATGCCGCCGGCGAGGGCCGTGGCCAGCTCGGCCGTCGAACACACCGCCATGCCGAGGCCGGCCTCGTGCACCCAGCCGGCAACGGTCCTGGTCAGCAGGGACTGGGCGGCGTAGACGACCTCGACGCCGCGCAGCGTGGCGCGGTAGTGCTGGGCCCGCTTGCGGAAGTCCGCCTCATCCAGAACATATGCGGGCGTGCCGAACTCGTCGGCCACGTCGGTGAGCGCGACCGACCCGACGCAGAGTCGTCCCAAGGCGTCGACCTGGGTGGTCAGCGGCCAGATGGTGGTGTCGATGCGCGGACGCATGGCGCCCCGCAGGGACGGCAGGATGTCGAGCAGTGTCATGGATCCACCCTGCGCCCGGAATCGCCCGGTGAGCGCCCCGTTGACGATCCCTTGACGGGACGGTGCCCAATATTGACGAAGTCCTGCGAACTACAATCGGAGTCATCATGACCTCCCCGGGGCAGCAATCGATCCAAACCCCGTTGGCGGGGCTCGTCCAACTCGCACTCACCGATCCTGGCCTGCAGGAACTGACGCGGCAGGCCGCTGAGGGTGTCGCCGAGCAGGCTCTGGTGGGCCCGGTCAGCGCGCGGCTCCCGGTCGCGGCCGCGCTGGCCGCCGCCGGTCCGGTGCTGGTCGTCACGGCCACCGGTCGCGAGGCCGACGACCTCACCGCCGAACTGCGGGCCGTCCACGGCGACGCCGTGGCGCTGTTCCCGTCGTGGGAGACGCTGCCGCACGAGCGGCTCTCGCCCGGCGTGGACACCGTGGGTGCCCGGCTGACGGTGCTGCGCCGGCTGGCGCGGCCCGACGACGCCCGCCTCGGCCCGCCGCTGCGCGTGGTGGTCACCACGGCCCGGTCGCTGTTGCAACCGCTGGCCGGCGGGGTCACCGACGCCGAGCCGGTGACGTTGACCATCGGCGGTGAAGCCGACTTCGACGACACCGTGGCGCGGCTGGTCGAGCTGGCCTACACGCGCGTCGACATGGTGGGCAAGCGCGGCGAATTCGCCGTCCGCGGCGGCATTCTCGACGTCTTCACGCCGACCGCCGAGCACCCGGTGCGCGTCGAGTTCTGGGGCGACGAGGTCACCGAGATGCGGATGTTCTCGGTGGCCGACCAGCGGTCCATCCCCGAGATCGCGGTCGACACGGTGATCGCGATGCCCTGCCGCGAACTGCTGCTGACCGCGGATGTCCGCGAACGCGCCGCCGAGATCGGGGCGGGCCTGCCCAGCAGCGACAACCAGGTCACCGGCAGCATCGCCGACATGATGGCCAAGCTCGCCGAGGGCATCCCGGTCGACGGCATGGAGGCACTGCTTCCGGTGCTGCGCCCGGGCGAACTGGCATTGCTCACCGACCGGCTGCCCGCCGGTGCGCCGCTGCTGATCTGCGACCCGGAGAAGGTGCGCACCCGCGCCGCCGATCTGATCAAGACGGGCCGCGAGTTCCTGGAGGCCTCGTGGTCGGTGGCCGCCGTGGGCGGCGACGCGCCGATTGATGTTGAGCAGCTTGGTGGTTCGGGTTTCCGGGACTTCGTGGAGGTCCGTGAGGCCGCGGCCGCCGGTGGCCACCCGTGGTGGACGCTGAGCCAGCTGGCCAATGAGTCGGCCGCGGAGGTCGACATCCGGCCCGCGCCGTCGGCCCGCAGCCAGCAGAGCCTCGAGGAGATTTTCGCGATGCTCCGGGCCCACATCGCCACCGGCGGGCTCGCCGCGGTGGTGACCCCCGGTACCGGTACCGCGCACCGCGTTGTCGAGCAGCTCGGCGAATCCGACGTCGCCGCAACGATGTTGGAGCCCGGTGAGGTGCCAAAGCCCGGTGTCGTCGGCGTGCTCAAGGGCCCGCTGCACGACGGTCTGGTGCTGCCCGGCGTCAACCTGGTGATCATCACCGAGACCGACCTGACGGGTAACCGCGCCGGAGCTACCGAGGGCAAAAGGCTTGCCGCCAAACGGCGTAACGTCGTCGACCCGCTCGCCTTGACGGCCGGTGACCTGGTGGTGCACGACCAGCACGGCATCGGCAAGTTCGTCGAGATGACCGAGCGCGTGGTCGGTGGCGCCCGGCGCGAGTACCTGGTGCTCGAATACGCCTCGGCCAAACGTGGCGGTGGATCCGACCGGCTGTACGTGCCGATGGACTCGCTGGACCAGCTGTCCCGCTATGTCGGCGGCACCGAGCCCACGCTGAGCCGGCTCGGCGGTAGCGACTGGACCAACACGAAGACCAAGGCGCGCAAGGCCGTTCGCGAGATCGCGGGCGAGCTGGTGTCGCTGTACGCCAAGCGGCAGTCCGCCCCGGGGCACGCGTTCGCGCCGGACACCCCGTGGCAGGCCGAGATGGAGGACGCGTTCGGCTTCACCGAGACCATGGACCAGCTGACCGCCATCACCGAGGTCAAGTCCGACATGGAGAAGCCGGTCCCCATGGACCGCGTCATCTGCGGTGACGTCGGCTACGGCAAGACCGAGATCGCGGTCCGCGCGGCGTTCAAGGCCGTGCAGGACGGCAAGCAGGTCGCGGTGCTGGTGCCGACGACGCTGCTGGCCGACCAGCACCTGCAGACCTTCACCGCCCGCATGGCCGGGTTCCCGGTGACGGTCAAGGGCCTGTCCCGGTTCACCGATCCCGCCGAATCCCGTTTGGTAGTCGAGGGTTTGAAGGACGGCTCGGTCGACGTGGTGATCGGCACGCACCGACTGCTGGCGACCGGCGTCACCTGGAAAGACCTCGGCCTGGTGATCGTCGACGAGGAGCAGCGCTTCGGTGTCGAGCACAAGGAGCACATCAAGTCGATGCGCACCCACGTCGACGTGCTGACCATGAGCGCCACCCCGATCCCGCGCACGCTGGAGATGAGCCTCGCGGGTATCCGGGAGATGTCGACGATCCTGACGCCGCCCGAGGAACGCTTCCCGGTGCTGACTTACGTTGGGCCACACGACGACAAGCAGGTCGCCGCGGCGCTGCGGCGTGAACTGCTGCGCGACGGGCAGGCGTTCTACATCCACAACCGGGTGAAGTCGATCGACAACGCGGCCGCGCGGGTGCGTCAGATGGTGCCCGAGGCGCGGGTCGTCGTGGCGCACGGGCAGATGCCCGAGGAAATGCTGGAGAAGACCGTCGAGGGCTTCTGGAACCGCGAGTACGACATCCTGGTGTGCACTACGATCGTCGAGACGGGCCTTGACATTTCGAATGCCAACACGCTGATCGTGGAGCGGGCCGACACCTTCGGCCTGTCGCAGCTGCACCAGCTGCGGGGCCGCGTCGGCCGCAGCCGCGAACGTGGCTACGCGTACTTCCTGTACCCGCCCGAGGTTCCGCTCACCGAGACCGCGCACGACCGGCTGGCCACCATCGCGCAGAACAACGACCTGGGCGCCGGTATGGCCGTCGCGATGAAGGACCTCGAGATCCGCGGCGCCGGCAATGTGCTGGGTGTCGAGCAGTCCGGGCATGTCGCGGGCGTCGGCTTCGACCTGTACGTCCGGCTCGTCGGTGAGGCCGTCGAGGCCTACCGGGCCGCGGTTGACGGGAAAACCATTGCGGCCGTGGAGGAACCGAAGGAGGTGCGGGTCGACCTGCCGATCGACGCCCACCTGCCGCCGGACTACATCGCCAGCGACCGGCTGCGGCTCGAGGCCTACCGCCGGCTGGCTGCGGCGTCCGATCACGCGGCCGTGGCGGCTGTCGTCGAGGAGTTGGTGGACCGCTACGGACCGCTCCCCGAACCCGCGCAGCGCCTCGTCGCGGTGGCGCGCCTGCGGCTGTTGTGCCGTGAGTACGGCGTCACCGAGGTGTCCGCGATCTCGGACTCGACCATCCGTCTGACGCCGCTGACGCTCCTGGACTCGGGGCAGCTGCGGCTCAAGCGGATGTATCCCGGCGCGACGTACCGGGCCACCACGTCGACGGTCCAGATTCCCATTCCGCGGGCAGGTGCCGGGGTCGGCGCGCCCCGCATCCGTGATCTGGAGCTGGCCCGCGCGGTGGCCGGATTGCTGCTGGTGCTCGACGGGAAAGCGGCAGGTGAAGTCGACATCACTGACCTGGGAGGTAGCGCAGTGGGAGAATCGGGGCAGTCCAAGTGACGGTCGTCCTGGTCGATCCGCGCCGCCCCTCGCTGATGCCGATCGACGCTCTGGTCCTGCTCACCGGCGACGTGCAGTACACCGAGGAACTACCGGTCAAGGTGCCGTGGTCGTTGCCGGCCGGCCGGCCGGCGTACGGCGACGCCGACAACCCGGCACCGGTGCTGCTGTCCTCCGACCCGGAGCATCCGCAGGTGCGGGCCCGGCTCGCGGCCGGCGAGAAACTGATCGCGGCAGATGGTTCGCAGCCCGGCGAGCGGCTCATCGACGCCGTCACGATGATGGACAAGCTGCGCACCAACGGCCCGTGGGAGAGCGAGCAGACGCACGACTCGCTGCGCCGGTACCTGTTGGAGGAGACCTACGAATTGTTCGACGCGGTCCGCGGCGGTAACGCCGACGACGTCCGTGAGGAACTCGGAGATGTGTTGCTGCAGGTGCTGTTTCACGCCCGCATCGCCGAAGACGCGCCGCTACACCCGTTCGGCATCGACGACGTCGCCGACACCCTGATTCGTAAGCTGGGCAACCGGGTGCCGGCAGTACTTGCCGGACAAGAGATTTCGCTGGAAGACCAGATCGCCCAGTGGGAAGAGCGCAAGGCGCTGGAGAAGGCGGCACGGACGTCGTGCATGGACGAGGTGCCGACGGCGCTGCCGGCGCTGGCGTTGGCGCAGAAGCTTCTTGAACGGGCGAACGCAGCCGGGCTGCCCGCCGACCTGCTTCCGGCCGGGCTGACTGCGGTGACGGTGTCGGCCGACATCGACGCCGAAAGCGCTTTGCGTACAGTCGCTCTGGAATTCATCGACACGGTCCGCGAGGCCGAGCGCCGTATCGTCGCCGCCCGCCGCGGCGACGAAGTGGCGGTGGAATTGGATGCGGCGCCGCTGGGTGCGGTGTCAGAGGACGAGTGGCGGGAGCACTGGCCGGCTCAGGCTGACTGAGTCGCGGCCTCGTCGATAAGGTCGGCTACCGCCACCGCCTGTGAAGCCAGCGACGCGTGGCTGGCGTCGCTCACGTTCCGCACCACACCAGCGAACCGTTGACCGTGCATTCCAGCAGCTCGCTACTCGAAGTTTCTGAGCGCCCACGCACAGTCAATACTGGGTTGCAATTGATCGTGCGTCCCAGCTGCTCGCCACTCGAACTTTGTCTGCTCCCGCGCACACTCAACGTCGGGCCACATTGACTGTGCGCTTCAGCCGCTCGCCGGCCCTGCGGGCGCGAAGAGGTAGAAGAGGTAATTGTCGGAACCCGGTGTGAGGTCGCCGGCCGCTGCGGACGGCAGCTCAAGAGAGACGACACGCCGACCGAGTGTGTACGGGCTACCGCGAATGTGCAGCCAGAGCATGCATCTGGCCAGATCTGCGATCTGTGTGCACCCTCGCGATGCCCACCGCCCCAACCAGAACTTGGGATCGGTAGCCGCCGGGCCCCGGTGTGATTGCTCCAACGACGCCGACCGACGAGCGTCCGAGAAACCTGAGGAAGGAATCACCATGAAGCTCCCCGCCGCCATCGAACAGCACGTCAACCGCTTCGACCGTCAGCAGAGCCTGATCATCGCGATCAGCACCGGCCTGTTGGCCTTCTGGTCGGGCTACCGCGTCGCCTGGTCGCTGTACCTGACCATGACCTACGACTTCCTGTTCGGCTCGCTGGTCTTCCAGATCGCACTGTGGGGTGTCATCGGCGGCGCCGCAGCGGTCGCGTCGCTCGCGTTCTACAACCGCTACCGCACCGCTGAGCAGCCCGATGCTCAGCCGAGCAGCGTCGATCCCCAGTAGTCCGACGAACCGTCACGCACACCCGGTGGGCAGGCAAAGATGCCGCTGCCGGTGTGCGTGATGTATTCGTTGAGGGCATCGTTGTCGGACAACGACTTCTGCATCGGGATGAACGATTCGGCCGGGTTGCGGACGAACGCGATGAAGAACAGGCCCGCGTCCAGATGGCCGAAACCGTCTGAGCCGTCGGTGAAGTTGTACCCGCGGCGCAGAATCTTCGCTCCCTTGTTGGCCTCGGGTGAGGCCAACCGCACGTGCGAGTCGACGTCGATCAGCGGCGCGCCGTCGGCGCCCTTGCTCTCGAAGTCGAGCGGGGTGAACTCGTCGGTGTAGCCGTTGGGTGCGCCGTTGCCCTTCTGTCGCCCGATCACGCGCTCTTGCTCCGCGAGCACGGTGCGGTCCCACGATTCGATGAGCATCCGGATGCGGCGGCTGATCAGATACGCGCCGCCGGTCATCCAGGCCGGTCCGTCGCCGGCGCCGACCCAGACGTGCTGGTCGATGGCCGAGGTGTCCTCGGCCTTCAGGTTGTTCGTTCCGTCCTTGAACCCGAACAGGTTTCGTGGCGTGGACTGCGTGACGGTGGTCGACGACGTGCGGCCGAACCCGAGTTGCGAGTACCGCACGGCGACGGTGCCGAACCCGACGCGGGCCAGGTTGCGGATGGCGTGCACCGCGACCTGTGGGTCGTTGGCGCAGGCCTGCACGACGATGTCACCGCCGCAGCGCTTGGGGTCGAGCGTCTCGTTGCGGAACTTGGGCAGGTCGACCAGGTGCGCGGGCCGCTGCCCATCGATGCCGAACCGGTCCTTGCCGTCCTTGCGGAAGAACGTCGGGCCGAAACCGATGGTCAGGGTCAGCGCGGAAGGCGAAAGCCCAAGGGCCTCACCGGTATCGGCCGGCGGGGCGTACGGATTGAGCCCGACGGCGCCGTGTGCGACGGCCTCCTCGCCGAGCGTCATGCGCTCGGCCATCTCCGTCCACTTCTTCAGCATCGCCACGACGTCGGACTTCTTGTCCGTCGTGACGTCGAAGGTGGCGAAATGCATCCGGTCCTGCGCGGCGGTGACGATGCCCGCCTGGTGGGTGCCGCGGAACGGCACCGGGTTGCGCAGGCTGTTGTCGACGACGGCCGCGGAGGAGCGGCCGGCCAGCGCGCCGGTGGCGGCGGCGCCGACGACGGCGGCCGTCACCCCGGCCGCGCCGAAGAGCTTGCGCCGGCTGAGCCCACCGGACTCGGTCACGGTCGGCTCAGTGGTCGCCGGCTGGGGCTCACTGCTTGGCGACGACACCCTGCACCTCGCTGACCTCCTTGCTCAAGGCGTCGACGGCGCGCGAAAGTTCTTGCCGCTCAGGCTCGGTCACCTTGTCGTACGAGATGAAGCCGTCGCCCTGGCGCCACTTGTCCAGCAGCTTCTGGACATTCTCGAAGGCCGCGTCGACGTCCTTGCCCAGCTGCGGGTTGCGCTCGTCGAGGATGGGGTCCACCGAGCCGACCGCGGTGCGCGAGCCCTCGATGTTGGCCTGGATGTCCCACAGGTCGGTGTGGCTGAAGATGTCTTCTTCGCCGGTGATCTTGGTCTTGGCGATCTCGTCCAGCAGTTCCTGCGCGCCACCGGCGATCTTGGTGGAGTCGATGGTCCACTTCGGATCCTTGACGCCGGCCTCGAGCTCCTTGACGTCGGCGACCAGCTGGTCGGCGAGGGCGCCCGCGTCTGGCTGCAGCCCGGTGACCCACAGCTGCTTCTCCAGGACATGGAAGCCGGTCCACTTGTCGCCCGGCTTGACGTCGGCTTCGCGCAGGTCGATCCGGGGGTCCAGATCGTCCGGGAACGACTCGGCGACGGGCTCGATGCGCTCGTAGAAGGTGCGCGCCTTCGGGTACTGCGCCTTGGCGCCGGCGACGTCACCCTTCTTCACGGCGGCGGCGAACGCCTCGGTGGCGGGCACCAGGGCGGTGGTCTGCTCGACGACGTACTTCTTGTAGAAGTCCGCGGCGTCCTTGAACTTGCCGGTGTCGTCGATCTTGACGGTGTCGCCGGTGACGGTGAAGTCGCCGCGGATGCCGTCGCCGACCATGCCGGGCTTGCACGCGGTCTTGTAGGTGCCGGCTTCGGGCAGCTGCACGATCAGCTTGCGCTGCAGGCCGGGAGAGACGTTCTCGATCTCACCCATGACCTTGTCGCCGGGGCCGTACACGTAGAACTCGGTGACCTTGGTGCCGTTGTTGGTGACGACGAAGGTGCTGGTGCCCGTCTTGGCGGACGTCGCCGACAGCTTGCAGGCGTCGTCGGAGGCGGTCACGGTGATCTCGCCGGAGGCGGACTTGTTCTCGTCCGACTTGGAGGTGCACGCGGAGACCGCGGTCAGGCCGGCGAGCAGGGCCGCCGAGGCGGCCACGCCGGTCTTGACGTTGAGGGCAGCGAGTTTCACTTAGCGGACCTTTCGAGGGTGGCAGCAGGGGCGGGTTTGGCTGCGACAGGTCGCAGGAACAGCGTCAGGACGACCAGAAGGTAGGCCAGCCAGCAGACGAACTGCAGGATCGAGGGGGCGGGGCTGATGTTGAAGACGCCCTGGATCACCTGGCCGTACCACGACGACCAGTTGAAGGCGCCCGTCATGTCGAAGGCCTTGGCGCCCAGGCCGGGCAGCCAGCCGACGGTCTGCAGCGCGTGGACGGCGTACGACAGGATGCCCGCGGCGACGACGACGAGGAACGCGCCGGTGTATTTGAAGAACTTGGCCAGGTTGATCCGTACCGCGCCGGCGTACATGCCGTACGCGACGACGACGGCGATGAGCAGGCCGATCACGAGTCCGGCCAGCGGCCATGCGGTGGACGCGTTGGCGTAGCCGACCATGAACAGGGCCGTTTCGACGCCCTCGCGGCCGACGGCCAGGAACGCGAGCGTGGCAACGGCCATGCCGCCGGTCTCCAGGGCGCGCGCCATGTCGCTGCGCAGCTCGCCGGAGATGGTGGCGGCGGCTTTGCGCATCCACAGCACCATGGTCGTCACGATGATCACCGCCACCAGGGAGGCGACGCCGGCGATGGCCTCGGCCGCCAGGCCGGAGATGGTGTTCTCGCTGAGCTGGATGGAGAGGAACACGCCGATGGTCATCGCGATGGCGGCGGCGACGCCGAGCCAGACCCATTTGAGGGCGTCGCGGCGGTCGGACTTCACGAGGAAGGCGATGAGGATGGTGACGACGATCGCAGTTTCCAGGCCTTCGCGAAGCCCGATCAGCAAGCTGCCAAATAGCTGTGAGGAGACGCCGGGGCCGGCGGCGACCAGCGATGTCGAGACCGCGAAAGTGGTGGTCATCCGCAATCCTTAGATAGACTAAACGGCAACACAGGTTTGCCTTGCCAAAGGAAGGCAAGCCAACCTTATCAGCGGATGAGCGACCGTCGTACCTCCGTGCCGGAAAGCTTGCGCTTCGGGGCGCACTCAGCCCGGCATGCGACGATGACGGGACGACGAATCCGTCGAAATCTCTGGGTATAGGGGAGTACCGGTGTTGCGAGCGCGATGGCTGCGGGCGAGCGCTGTTGTCGCCGCGACGGCGCTCCTGATGGCCTCGAGCTGCTCATTTCAACCCGGTTACCTGCGCGGAGTACCGCCGCCGCCCGGGCCCGCCGTGCCCCCGATCAACACCCACGTGAAGGGGCGGGGCGCGGACCAGCTGCATGACTGGGCCGAGCATCTGGCCCCACCTCTCGGCATTCCGGTCATGGCCCTGGAGGCCTACGGGTACGCCGCGCGCGTGGCCGAGGTCGAGAACCCGAAGTGCCACATCGCGTGGACGACCCTGGCCGGCATCGGCATGGTCGAAAGTCACCACGGCACCTACCGTGGCGCGACCATCGCCCCGAACGGTGACGTCACGCCCCCGATTCGCGGCGTGCCACTCGACGGCACCATGAACAACCTGCGGATTCCGGACACCGACTCCGGCGGTATGGACAGCGACGACGCCGTCGACCGCGCGATGGGGCCGATGCAGTTCATCCCGGACACCTGGCGGTTGTACGGCGTCGACGCCAACAACACCGGGTTCGCCAGCCCCGACAACATCGACGACGCCGCGCTGTCGGCGGCGGGTTATCTCTGCTACCGCGGCAAGGATCTGTCCAGCCCGCACGGCTGGATGGACGCGCTGTACGCCTACAACCTGTCCGACGACTACGCCCGCGCGGTGCGGGACTGGGCGACGGCGTACGCGAACGGGCATCAGAGATAGGTCTGCGAATAGCTACCGGTAGCTGACGCACTTCACACCCTGGCACCGTTTAGGCTGATGGGCGTTCGCACGAGTCCGTGACGCCAAAGGGAGACCCAAGTGCCAATCATCGAACAGGTCGGAGCCCGCGAGATTCTCGACTCTCGGGGTAATCCGACGGTCGAGGTCGAGGTCGCTCTGACCGATGGAACCTTCGCTCGCGCGGCGGTGCCGTCGGGTGCGTCGACCGGTGAGCACGAGGCTGTCGAGCTGCGCGACGGCGGCGCCCGTTACCTCGGCAAGGGTGTCGAGAAGGCCGTCGAGGCCGTGCTCGACGAGATCGCGCCCGCGGTCATCGGCCAGGCCGCCGACGACCAGCGCATCATCGACCAGGCGCTGCTGGACCTGGACGGCACCCCGGACAAGTCGCGCCTGGGCGCCAACGCCATCCTCGGCGTCTCGCTGGCCGTGGCCAAGGCCGCCGCCGACTCCGCCGGCCTGCCGCTGTTCCGCTACATCGGTGGCCCGAACGCCCACATCCTGCCGGTGCCGATGATGAACATCCTCAACGGTGGCGCGCACGCCGATACCGGCGTCGACGTCCAGGAGTTCATGGTCGCCCCCATCGGCGCCCCGACCTTCAAGGAATCGCTGCGCTGGGGCGCCGAGGTCTACCACTCGCTCAAGTCGGTGCTCAAGAAGCAGGGCCTGGCGACGGGCCTCGGTGACGAGGGTGGCTTCGCTCCCGACGTCGCCGGCACCCACGCCGCGCTCGAACTGATCAGCACCGCCATCGACGCCACCGGCCTCAAGCTGGGCAGCGACGTGGCGCTGGCGCTGGACGTCGCGGCCACCGAGTTCTACACCGACGGAACGGGTTACGCCTTCGAGAAGCAGACCCGCACCGCCGAGCAGATGGCCGAGTTCTACGCCTCACTGCTCGATTCCTTCCCGCTGGTGTCCATCGAGGACCCGCTGTCCGAGGACGACTGGGACGGCTGGGTCGCGCTGACCACCGCGATCGGTGACCGCGTCCAGCTCGTCGGCGACGACCTGTTCGTCACCAACCCGGAGCGCCTGGAAGAGGGCATCGAGAAGGGCGCCGCCAACGCGCTGCTGGTGAAGGTCAACCAGATCGGCACGCTCACCGAGACGTTGGACGCCGTCGCCCTCGCGCACGCGGCGGGCTACAAGTCGATGATGAGCCACCGCAGTGGCGAGACCGAGGACACCACCATCGCCGACCTGGCCGTGGCGTGCAGCTGTGGCCAGATCAAGACCGGCGCCCCGGCCCGCAGCGAGCGCGTCGCCAAGTACAACCAGCTGCTCCGCATCGAGGAGACCCTCGGTGACGCCGCGCGGTACGCCGGCGACCTGGCGTTCCCGCGTTTCGCGGTGGAAGCCAAGTAGTTTCGCGGGTCTGATCTTTCGACATGGCCGATCCCAAACGGCGTTCCCCCGCCTCTCGCCCCGCCAAACCCGGCGAGGCGAAGCGGGGGCGTGCCGGGGCCGGCACGTCGGCGGCCAAGGCCGGTAACCGGCCCAAGGCCGAGCCGCGGCGCGTCCCGGACAACCTGCCGGTTCCGGTCACCGAGCCCATCCGGCAGGCCTATGCGGAGTCGGTCGAGCACCATGCCGAGCAGCGGCTGGGGTCGGCGGCGCGACGCGCGGCGATCCTCGCCGTCGTGGTGTGCGTGCTGACCCTGACCATCGCCGGGCCGGTCCGCACCTTCTTCGCGCAGCGCACGGAGATGCAGCAGTTGGCCACCGCCGAGTCCCAATTACGTTCGCAGATAGCCAATTTGGAGCAGCAGAAGGTGAAGCTGGCCGACCCGGTGTACATCGCCGCGCAGGCCCGTGAGCGGTTGGGCTTCGTGATGCCGGGGGATATCCCGTATCAGGTGCAGCTGCCTCCCGGCGCCGTCACGACACCCGTCGCACCCGCGCCGTCGCCCACCGCGAAGAGCAACCAGCCCTGGTACACCGCATTGTGGCACACCATCGCCGATCAGCCGCACGGACTGACGCCGGCTCCGGCCGTCGTCCCGCCCGGCCCGGACGGCGTCACCCCGGATCCTGACGTGCCCCCGACCGATCTGCCCGCACCCCAGGCGCCGCCCGGTGGTTGACGCTGCTGATCTCGAAGCCGTTGCGGCCCAACTAGGGCGGGAACCGCGTGGCGTCCTGGAGATCGCCTACCGCTGCCCCAACGGCGAGCCCGGTGTGGTCAAGACCGCACCGCGGCTGCCTGACGGAACCCCTTTTCCCACTTTGTATTACCTGACGCACCCGGCGCTGACCGCGGCGGCCAGCCGGCTGGAGTCCTCGGGCCTGATGAAGGACATGACCGAACGCCTGCAGGCTTCCGAAGAATTGGCGGCGGCGTATCGGCGCGCGCACGAGTCGTTCCTGGCCGAGCGCGACGCCATCGAGTCGCTGGGCACGACGTTCTCCGGCGGCGGTATGCCCGACCGCGTGAAGTGCCTGCACGTGGTGATGGCACATTCGTTGGCAAAAGGCCCGGGTCTCAACCCCTTTGGTGATGAGGCACTGGCATTGTTGGCAGTCGAACCGGCGATGGCCGGGATTCTGGATCCGAAGGTGTGGGTGTGAGTTCGCGCGTTGCGGCGGTCGATTGCGGTACGAATTCGATCCGTCTGCTCATCGCGGACGTCGTCGACGGCCGGTTGCAGGACGTGCACCGCGAGATGCGGATCGTCACCCTCGGCGAAGGTGTCGACGCCACAGGCGAATTCGCGCCTGCCGCGCTTGCTCGAACTGAAGCGGCACTGACCGACTACGTCGAGACGATGCTGGCGCACGACGTGACCAAGGTACGGATGGTCGCGACCTCCGCGGCTCGCGACGCCGGCAACCGTGACGAGTTCTTCGCCATGACCGCGCGTCAGCTGGGTCGCGTGATGCCGGGGGCGGTGGCCGAGGTGATCACCGGGACCGAGGAAGCGGCGTTGTCGTTCCGTGGTGCCGTCGGTGAATTGGACCCGGCGACAGGGCCTTTCGCGGTCGTCGACCTGGGTGGTGGCTCGACCGAGGTGGTGCTCGGCGGGTCCGGTGCGGAGGTCGCGGACGTGGTGGCCAGTTTCTCGGCCAACATCGGCTGCGTGCGTCTCACGGAGCGCTGCCTGCAGACCGACCCACCCACCGCCGACGAGGTCGCGGCCGCGCGTGCCGTGGTGCGCGAGAAACTGTCCGAGGCGTTGGCTGTCGTGCCCATCGAAGGTGCCCGGACGTGGGTCGGCGTGGCCGGCACTTTCACCACGGTGGCCGCGCTGGCACTGGGGCTACCGGAGTACGACTCCCAGGTGATTCACTTGTCCCGCATCGGAATTCCCGATGTCGTGAAGGTGTGCGATGAGCTGATCGCGATGCCGCGGGCGCAACGCGCCGAACTCGGCCCCATGCATCCGGGCCGGGTGCCGGTGATCGGCGGCGGCGCGATTGTCGTCGAGGAATTGGCCCGCGAATTCGGTCAGCGGGCGGGCATCACGGACTTGGTGGTCAGCGAGCACGACATCCTGGACGGCATCGCGCTGTCGGTCTGACCTCTGCGCGCCGAGACCGCGGTTGTAGACGCAATATCGGCGATCGATTCAAGTCATCAACCGGCGTTTCGGTCGGCCGCTGACAATGACGGTGCGCCGAGCGAATCGCCCAATGTCCAGATCGACACACCGATGAGGACGAGGTCCTTCAGCAAGAACTGGCCCGGCATCCCCGAAAGGACAGGCAATCCGAGAGCGTGCGTTGCCACCACAGTCGGGGTCGTGAACAGGAAACTGATGGTGCCGACGAACAGAACTACCGCGAGTGCGCTGCCTGCTGCCGACGCGCGGGGCCACCATGGGCGAACAGCGATCAGTACTGCGGCAATGATTTCCAATGTTCCGAGGCTGCGCGCTACTGCAGTGGCACTCAGGTAGTCGTAAATCCAGCTTATGAGCGGGCTATGTTCGATGAGCACCCTGGATTCCATCTTGACGTACTTGCCGAATCCGATCCAGGCGAGCACGAGCACCAGCCCATAACGGCTGACGACGTGACCGAGCCGCTTGACGCGCCGGGCGTGCTGGTCGAGTCGAGGTGGGGCCGGCGAGCTGGCAGTCATGAATTGTGCCTTTCATGTGATCGGGGATCGCGAACCGTCGACCCACCAGCTGAGTTGTTCACTGCACATTTGGGCAGCATCGAGACCCCTGGTGGGGTTTCGCATTTGTGATGCGGCTGGCTGCGGCAATTGCATTGGTGTGCCGGCGGTGTGGTTGTGGCTTGGGCACGCTGCCGACCGTGGGTAAGTCGTCAGCCTGACACCACCAAGTATGGCTGTGGAAATCGCCGGAATCGGCCGCGCCGCCTGAAGATTCGTTAAAGAAACTTGGCGTGGGGCCAGAGGTCATCAGAATAATCTAACCGTTTAATACGTATTGACAGGTTAGATTGTTGCTGCTTAGCTTGTAACCAGTCACCTCACCTCAAGGAGTTGGTCATGACGGTTCCGGTACGACACCTCCACGCCGTCGTCGAAGGGCGTCGACTGTTCTACCGAGAGGCCGGGCGCCACGATGCGCCCGCGATCGTGCTACTGCACGGGTTTCCCACCAGCTCGTACATGTTCCGCGACCTCATCGGGCGCCTGGCCGACGACTTCCACGTCATCGCCCCTGATCATCTGGGCTTCGGATACTCCGATATGCCAACGGCGTCAGAATTCGAGTACACCTTCGACGCCCTCGCCGACCTCACGCAAGGACTGTTGGATCGGCTCGGTCTGGCCCGCTACGCGATCTACGTCCAGGACTATGGCGCACCGATCGGCTGGCGGCTCGCGTTGCGTCGTCCCGACGCCATCACCGCGATCGTCACCCAGAACGGCAACGGCTACGACGAAGGATTCATCGAAAGCTTCTGGGAGACCGTCTGGAACTACCAGCGCGAGCAGACCCCGCAGACGGAGGCGGCCATCCGTACCGCACTGGAACTCGAATCGGTCAAATGGCAATACCTCACGGGTGCCCCCGATGAAACTCGGGTGAGCCCCGATACCTGGACCCTGGACAGCGCCCTGCTGTCTCGGCCCGGCAACGACGAAATTCAGCTCACCCTGTTCCGCGACTACGTCACCAATCCGCCGATGTACCCCAGCTTGCACGAGTACTTGCGCACCAGTGGCGTCCCGGTGTTGGCCGTGTGGGGCCGGCATGACCCGATCTTCGCGCCAGAGGGTGCCCTGGCCTTTCGGCGAGATGCCCGTGACGCCGAAATCCACCTGCTCGACGGTGGTCATTTCCTGCTGGAAACCGCGGCAGACGAAGTCGCCGGTCTGGTCAAGGACTTCCTCCATCGGGTCGCGGCGAAATGAGCGGCACGCGTGTCCTGGAGCGACCCGAGGTGCTCGTCTTCGACGTCAACGAAACGCTCATCGACATCGAGGCCTTGGCGCCCTATTTCGCCGAGTTCTTCGGTGATCGCGACGTTCTCAGGGAGTGGTTCGGCCTGCTCGTCACGTACTCGATGACTGTGACCATGTCGGACTGTTACCTCGACTTCTTCTCCCTCGGAAAGGCCACGTTGCAGATGCTCGGCGAGATCCACGGCGTCCAGTTGAGCGCTGACGATGTTGCGGCTCTGAGCGGCCGGATGGCGACCATGCCCGCACATCCTGATGTCGCACAAGGGCTTTCGCAACTGCGGAACGACGGGTATCGGTTGGTTGCTCTGACGAACTCCCCGTCCCGTCCGGGGCACCCTACCCCGTTGGAAAACGCCGGCCTGGCAGGCTATTTCGAGCGCCAGCTCAGCGTCGATACATTGCGGGCATTCAAGCCCGCCACGCTGCTCTACCAACACACCGCACAAGAGCTCGTAGTGCCGCCGGCCGCGTGCCTGATGGTCGCCGCGCACGCCTGGGACACCATCGGTGCGCAGGCCGGCGGGTTTCGCGGCGCGTTCGTCGCCCGTGCAGGCAACGCGCCGCTGCGTGCCGAGGGTGTTCACCAACCGGACTTCGTCGCGCGAGACCTCATCGATCTGGCGCAGCAACTGACCGACGCATTCGAAAAGTAGCGACTGCCTGGCCTATTCAGAGGAGACGATGAAATGCAGACCACAACAACCTCACCGGCCATTCCCACCGTGCCCGCTGTGGTACGCGAACCGGCGGGCGGGCCGACCATGCGGGCGATTGTGCTCGATCGGTTCGGTGGCTTGGACGTCCTGATCAACACAGAAATCCCCAAGCCTCTGCCAAAACCTGGTGAAGTCGTCATCAGGGTCAAGGGATTCGGGATCAACCACGCCGAGATGCACATGCGTCGCGGTGAATGGGCCGAGGCGGCCGAAGTCAGTGGAATCGAATGTGTCGGCATCGTGGATGCCTGCCCGGGCGGGGAATTCCCGGTGGGCGCGAAGGTCGCGGCGTTGATGGGCGGGTTGGGTCGAACCATCAACGGTAGCTACGCGGAGTACACGCGCGTTCGTGCGGAGAACGTCGCCCTCATCGAAACGGATCTGCCCTGGCACCTACTGGCGGCGCTGCCGGAAACCTATGCCACGGCGTGGACCTGCCTGTTCCGCAATCTGAACATTGTCGCCGGCCAGACACTCGTAATCCGCGGAGCGACTTCATCATTCGGTCAAGCGGCGGTCAAGTTGGCGGTAGACGCGGGCGCGCAAGTCATCGCCACCACACGCAATCGCGAACGTTTCGGTTTGCTTGAGGGCCTCGGTGTCGACCGTGCCGAGCTGGAAGTTCGTGACCTCGCTGCTCATATCGCCGAAGCCAAGCACGTTGACGCTGTACTCGACCTCGTGGGAAACAGCACCATCTTGGACTCGTTGACGATGTTGCGTCGCGGCGGCACCGCGTGTTTGGCCGGCTGGCTTGGGGGACTCGATCCGATCGCGGACTTCAACCCCCTGCTGCAGATGTCCAGCGGTGTCAATCTGACTTTCTTCGGCAGCTTCGTGTTCGGTACCGAGGGATTTCCATTGTCGGACGTACCGCTTCAGGAGATTGCCGCGAAGGTACGCGACGGTCGCCTCGACGCCGCGCCGTCACACGTCTTTTCGTTCGACCAGATTCGGGAGGCACACCGAGTCATGGAAGCAGGGGAGGCCGGCGGGAAGATGGTAGTGGTTGTCGACTGACACTTAGGACACCTGGTGTGCAGAGAAAGGCCCTCCGCGCATTGCTACGCGCGGAGGGCCTGATGACACCCGCGGTGACGCGACGCAGCTTGGTCGCGTCGACGGTCGAGATTTCTGGCTAGACCTTGCAGTTAGGGCGGTTGTGGCAGTGGTGTCCGTCGCGGCAGGCGTTGCACTGACAGCCACAGGTCGACACGTTCTTGGTGGAAACCTTCATTACTGATCACCCCTGTTGTCTCGGCTTATCGAGATATGACTACTTCACCATAGTTCGATCGCGGGACGGAGTGAAGGTCGCGGGAGAGACCGGCGCTACGGCGAATGTGACGGCCGGCGCGGTGACGCGCGGGAAAATTGAACGGCAAGCGCCACGTTCGGCGTAGGAGCCGGGACCTCGTCAGCACAGACCGACGGCCGGAGTCAGTCCTCGTGAGACTGGCGTCCGGCCGTCGGCTGGGGGTGATTCAGTTGGCTGTGTCGTCCGACGTCTGGATCATCGGGGCAACCGGAGCGGCAGGTGCACCCAGCTGACGGGCGACGAAGTCCGCGGCCTGGTTGGCCATGCCGTTGAACTTGTAGGCGCTGTGCGCGGAGCGGTCCATGCCGCCACCGCAGATCGGGTCGCCGGGGGCGCACAGCTGGATGGTCTTGCCGGCGTAGGCGCCACCGATGTTGATGGCGGGCGCGCTGCGGTCGGCGACGCTCAGCACGAACGGGCTCGGGGTGCCGAACAGGACGACGGCGGCGACGTGCGAGGCGACCGACGCGGGCATCGGGCCGCTGATGCCGGCGGGCAGAACGAACCCGGCGGGCACACTGCTCATGGTGCTGTAGCCGGCGACGGCCGCGCCCTGCGAGTAGCCGCCGATGACGATCTTGGTGGCGGGGCACGAGGCGGCGATGGACTCGATGCGGTTGGTGGCGTCGGCGACGCCGTCGGCGGCGGCACCGAAGTCCAGGGAGGCGGGGTAGTTCACGCCGTAGGCGTCGATGTTGCGGCCGGGCATCCGGGCGTTCAGTGCGTCGACGAAGGCCTGGCCGGTGGCTCCGACGCCGGGGGCTTCGAAGGTGCCGCGGGCGAAGACGACCTCGACGTTCGCACAGGAGTCGTCAGCGGCGTTGGCGGTGGCGACCGGGCCGGCGATGGCGCCGGTGATGATCGTGAAGGCGGCCACGGCGGTCAATGCCACCTTGCCGGCCGCGTTACGAATGGCGCTCATGTTGTTTTCCCCGTCCTTGAAGTTCCAGTTGCCTGGTATAAGCCGAACAGGGGAGCTGCGATTCCACGTGATCGTGTGACGTACCGCATACGTAGCGTAACTAAGCATGAGGGATGAACTGCGGGCTCCGATGCGTTGGCATCGGGTCGCGCAAATCAGGGCGTCGCGTGTGCGTCACGGGGAGCGTGTCTGGTCGGTCTGGGGACGGAAAAAAATCAGTCGAACTGTGTGCGCCGAATTGTGAGGATGAGGCCGTGATCGACGACTGGCGCAGCATGAACCTGGCGAACTGGGAGGCGCGGGTACCGCTGCACACGGCGCCCGATGGCTACGATCTGGCGGCTTTCGACGACCCTGAATATCTTTCGGCCGTGGTCCGTTATGACCTGCCGCGGCTCGGACGGCTGGACGGTCGCGACGTGGTGCACCTGCAATGCCATATCGGTACCGACACGGTATCGCTGGACAGGCTCGGCGCCCGGTCGGTAACCGGCCTGGACTTCTCGCCGGCCGCACTCGACGCCGGCCGCGCCTTGAGTCGTCGGGCCAACACGGACGTGCGCTTCGTCGAGTCCGACGTCGATGGTGCCGTTGCGGCTCTGGGCGCGGCATGCTGCGACGTCGTCTATACCGGCGTCGGTGCCCTGTGCTGGTTGCCCGACATTCGGCAGTGGGCGGCCGTCGTCGCCGAGCTACTGAGGCCGGGAGGCCGGCTCTTCATGCGTGAAGGCCACCCGGTGCTCTGGGCCATGTGTGACCCCAGGCCTGACGGCCTGCTGGTTCTGGAGTACCCCTATTTCGAAACGGCCGGAACGGTTTTCACCGACCACGAGAGCTACGCGGGCTCGGGTGTCATCACCGCGCCGGAGTCGGTCAACTTCAACCACGGCCTCGGCGAGATCTTCACCGCCCTCACCGAGGCCGGACTCACGGTCACCGCGTTGGAAGAACATCGCGAGGTGCCGTGGAATCCGTTGGGCGAAGCGATGATTCCCAGCCCCGATTTCGCGGAGGAGTACGTCCTCGCCAGCGGGCGTGACCGGGTGCCGATGACCTATACGCTGCAAGCGGTGAAGCGCTGACCCTACTCCTGGAAGCGGTAGCCCATCCCGGCCTCGGTCAGCAGGTGCTTGGGGTGTGACGGGTCGACCTCGAGCTTGCGGCGCAGCTGCGCCAGGTACACCCGCAGATAGTGGGTCTCCTTGGCGTAGGCCGGGCCCCACACTTCCTTGAGCAACTCCTCGCGGCCGACCAGCTTCCCGCGGTTGCGCACCAGCATCTCCAACATGCCCCACTCGGTGGGCGTCAGATGCACCTCGACACCGCTGCGTGTCACGCGTTTGGCCGCCAGATCGACGGTGAACGACGATGTCTCGACGACGGGTTCGTCGGTTTCGGACGCGGCCGCGCCTCGTCGCACTGCCGCCCGGAGCCGGGCCAGGAACTCGTCCATGCCGAACGGCTTGGTGACGTAGTCGTCGGCGCCGGCGTCGAGGGCCTCGACCTTGTCCATCGAATCGGTGCGTGCCGAGAGCACGATGACGGGTGCCGTGAGCCAGCCGCGCAGCCCGGCCAGCACGTCGATGCCGGACATGTCGGGCAGGCCGAGGTCCAGGATCACCACGTCGGGCTTGTGTTCGGCGGCCGCCTTCAGCGCTTCGGCGCCGGTGGCGGCGACGGTGACGTCGTAGCCGCGCACCGACAGGTTGATGCGCAGGGCACGCAGAATCTGTGGTTCGTCGTCGATGACCAGAACCCGTGTCACACCCGATCCTTTCCCGCGGCCGCCAGGTCCACCACGACGGTCAGCCCGCCACCGGGGGTGTCGGTGGCTGAGATGGTGCCACCCATTGCTTCGACAAAACCGCGCGCCACCGAAAGACCAAGTCCCACACCGGTGCTGTTGTCGTGGTCGCCGAGGCGCTGGAACGGCGCGAACAGTTGTTCCTCGGCGCCGCGGGGGATGCCCGGCCCCTCGTCGACGATGGTGACCAGCACCCGCTCGCCGACCTGGCCCGCATTCACCCGCACCACGCTGCCCGCGGAGTAGCGCAGCGCGTTGTCGATGAGGTTGACCAGCACCCGCTCCAGCAGGCCGGCATCGGCCAGCGCGACGGCGTCGCCCACTTCGACCTTGACCCGGTCGAGGCCACGGTTCGCGTAACCGGTTGCGCCGCGGCTGATTCCGAGCAGCGCCCGCTGCACGACCTCTTCCATGTACACCCGCCGCAGTTCCGGCTTCACCACGCCGGCGGCCAGCCGCGACGAGTCGAGCAGGTTGCCCACCAGCGCGGTCAGCTGATCCACCGATTCCTCGACGGTGGCCAGCAGTTCGGCGGTGTCCTCGGGCGAGAATCCGACATCCTCGCTGCGCAGGCTCGACACCGCGGCCTTGGCCGCGGCCAGCGGGGTGCGCAGGTCGTGGCTGACGGCGCTCAGCAGGGAGCGGCGTAGCTCGTCGGCCTTCGCCAGGGCTTCGGCACGGCCGGCTTCCTCGGCCAGGGCGCGCTGGCGCACCAGCCCTGCCGCCTGCCGGGCGACGGCGCCGAGCACCCGGCGATCCCGGGCCTCGGTCTTGCGGCCGGCCATCAGCAGCCAGTATTCGTCGTCGCTGACCTCGATGGCGGTGTCGGCGGAATCGACTGTCACACAGGGGTCTTTGCCGACGCAGGCGATGATCCCGTCGTCCTCGTGCAGCAGGCTGACGGCCCGTTGCGCGTACGTCTCGCGGACGCGTTCGAGCAGCGTGGTGAGGTCGGCGCCGCGCAGCACGCTGCCGGCGAAAAGGGCCAGCAGCTCGGCTTCCTGGGAGGCGTGCCGGGCCTCCCTCGACCGTTTGGCGGCGCCGTCGACCAGCGCGGCGACGGCGACCGCGACGGCCAGCAGCACGACGATGGTCAGGGCGCTGTCGGGGTCGGCGATGGTGAAGCTGTAGCGCGGCGCGACGAAGAAGTAGTTGAGCAGCAGCCCGGACAGCACCGCCGACAACGCGGCCGGGGCGACACCGCCGAGCAGCGCGACGACAAGCACGCCAATGAAGAACACCGCGCTTTCGCCGCCGACGTGCAGGAACGGGTCCAGCAGCGAGGCGATGGCGGTGATGATGGCGGGCACGACGACGGCGGCCAGCCACGACGTCAGGTGGCGCTGCCCGCGGGTTGCCGTCGACCACGACCAGCCGGGCTGGGACTGCTCATGGGTGACCATGTGCACGTCGATCTTGCCGGAGTTCTGGACGGTCTTGGCGCCGATGCCCTCATCGAAGAGCCGGGCCCACCGTGACCGTCGCGAGGTGCCCAGGACCAGCTGGGTGGCGTTCATCTCGCGTGCGAAATCCAATAGGGCACTGGGCACGTCACCGTCGCTGCCGCCGACGACGGTGTGCAGCGTGGCGCCGAGGCTGGCGGTGAGCTCACGCACCTTGCCCATCTGCGGCGCGGAGACGCCCGTCAGGCCGTCGCCGCGGACGACGTGTACCACCATCAGTTCGGCGCTGGATTTGGAGGCGATGCGCGACGCCCGTCGTACCAGGGTCTCCGATTCGGGGCCGCCGGTGACCGCCACGACAACGCGTTCGCGGGCTTCCCAGGTCTCCGAAATATTGTGCTCGGCGCGGTATTTCGCGAGCGCCGCGTCGACCTGGTCGGCCAGCCACAGCAGTGCCAGTTCCCGCAGGGCGGTGAGGTTGCCCTGCCGGAAGTAGTTGGACAGCGCTGCATCGACGCGTTCCGGTGCGTACACGTTGCCGTGGGACAGTCTGCGGCGCAACGCTTCCGGCGTGATGTCGACAAGTTCGATCTGGGCGGCACTGCGCACCACCGAGTCCGGCACCGTCTCCTGTTGCTCGATGCCCGTGATCTGGGCGACGACGTCGTTGAGGCTCTCCAGATGCTGGACGTTGACGGTGGAGATGACGGTGATGCCGGCATCGAGCAGTTCTTCGACGTCCTGCCAGCGTTTGGCGTTCTTGCTGCCGGGCGTATTGCTGTGCGCCAGTTCGTCGACCAGCACCACCTCGGGGCGGCGGGCCAGCACCGCGGGGACATCCAGTTCGGCGAACGTCCCGCCGCGGTAGTCGATGAACCGCGGCGGGATCCGTTCGATGCCTTCCAGTGCCTGAGCCGTCTTCTTGCGGCCGTGCGTCTCGACCACCGCGGCGACGACGTCGGTGCCGCGCTCGAGGCGGCGGTGCGCCTCCCCGAGCATCGAGAAGGTCTTGCCCACGCCGGGGGCCGCACCCAGGTAGATGCGTAGCTCGCCCCGCTTGTCCGGCGTTCCCATGTCTCCCATCATCCAATACGGGCTGGGTACTTCTGGTCCAACGCGAGATTCAGCTGCAGGACGTTGACGCGCGACTCACCCATGAAGCCCAGGGCGCGGCCGCTGGTGTTGTCGCGCACCAGCGCCCGGACCTGGTCGGCGGACAGGTGTCGCGCCTTCGCAACCCGGTCCACCTGGAGGTCTGCGTAGTCGGTCGAGATGTCGGGGTCCAGGCCGCTGCCGCTGGCGGTGACGGCGTCGGCCGGCACCTGCGGGTCGGCTGGCGCGGCGCCGCGGATCGCGACGATCTGGCCGGCCGTGTAATCGGCGCCGTCCGTTGCGCATTCGACGCGCACACCCTCGTACGTCGCGAGGAACGGCACCTTGGTGGTGGCGCACGGCTGATTGACGCTGACCACCTTGGTGGGGTGGCTGACGTTGCCGGTGGCGTCCCGCGGGCCGATCACCGACAGCACCGCACCCACGCCGTCTGCGGTGCAGAACGGACGGGCACCGGCAGCGCGGTCGAGACCTTCGGCCTCGGCGACGGCGTAGCTGCGGGTGCACACCTGGGTCAGCAGGCTCGGCTTACCGGCGGCGTCGACGATGTTCTCGGGGCCGAGGTTGCTCGCACCGCTGGCCATCGGGTCGTACCCGGTGCCGGCGCCCGACGGCCGGCTCTGGAAATACTGCGGCAGCGCATTGCCTTTGGCATCGGTGAACAGCTGGCCGATCAGCGAGCTGCCGACGACCTTGCCGCCCGCCGTGACGAGCGAGCCGTCGGCCTTGTCCTTGAGCCCGGGCAGCTGGGCGATGGCCCAGACCAGCACCGGGTAGGCCAGACCGGTGATGACGGTCAGGACCAGCAGTGCGCGCAGGGCGGCACTGTGTACGCGAATCAGGTTGCCGATGTTCATGATTAAGACATCCCCGGGATGAACTGGATGAGCAGGTCGATGAGTTTGATGCCGATGAACGGGGCGACGATGCCGCCCAGGCCATAGACGTACAGGTTGCGGCTCAAGAGCTTTGACGCACTGCTGGGGGTGTACCGGACACCGCGCAGCGACAGCGGGATCAGCGCGATGATGACCAGGGCGTTGAAGATCACCGCCGACAGGATCGCCGACTGCGGGCTGTGCAGCCGCATGATGTTCAGCAGATCCAGGCCGGGGAACAGCGCCACGAACATTGCCGGGATGATCGCGAAGTACTTCGCGATGTCGTTGGCGATGGAGAACGTGGTCAGGGCGCCGCGGGTGATCAGCAGCTGCTTGCCGATCTCGACGATCTCGATGAGCTTGGTCGGGTCGGAGTCGAGGTCGACCATGTTGCCGGCCTCTTTGGCCGCCGAGGTGCCGGTGTTCATCGCGACGCCGACGTCGGCCTGCGCGAGCGCGGGGGCGTCGTTGGTGCCGTCACCGGTCATCGCGACGAGCTTGCCGCCGGCCTGCTCCTTCTTGATCAGCGCCAGCTTGTCCTCGGGCGTCGCCTCGGCGAGGAAGTCGTCGACGCCGGCCTCGTCGGCAATCGCCTTGGCGGTCAACGGGTTGTCGCCGGTGATCATGACGGTGCGGATGCCCATCTTGCGCATCTCGTCGAAGCGCTCCCGCATGCCCTGCTTGACGACGTCCTTGAGGTGGATGACGCCCAGCACCTCAGCCTGCCCACCGGCGACCCGGCCCACCACCAGCGGGGTACCACCCGCCGCGGAGATGCCGTCGACGATGTCGCCCAATTCAATGGGCACGGTGCCGCCCTGACCACGAATCCACTCCGCGACGGAGTTGGCCGCGCCCTTGCGCAGCTTCTGGCCGTCGTGCAGGTCGACACCCGACATGCGGGTCAGCGCGGTGAACTCGACCCACGTGGCGTCGGTCAGTTCGCCGGGCGTGCGGGCCCGCAGGCCGTGAGCCTGCTTGGCGTACACCACGATCGACCGGCCTTCAGGGGTCTCGTCGGCGAGGCTGGACAGCTGTGCCGCGTCGGCCAGTTGCTCGGCGGTGACGCCGGGCACCGGGAGGAAACCCGCGGCCTGCCGGTTGCCGAGCGTGATGGTGCCGGTCTTGTCGAGCAGCAGCGTGTTGACGTCACCGGCGGCTTCGACGGCACGACCCGACATGGCAAGCACGTTGCGCTGCACCAGCCGGTCCATGCCGGCGATGCCGATGGCCGACAGCAGTGCGCCGATCGTGGTGGGAATCAAGCAGACCAGCAGCGAGACCATCACGATGCCGGTGACGCCGAAGCCGTCGAGCGCCTCGGTGTCGGGCACGCCCGGGTTGTTGGCCTTGGAGTAGATGGCCAGCGGCTGCAGCGTCGCGACGGCGAACACGAAGATGATCGTCAGCGCGGCCAGCAGGATGTTGAGCGCGATCTCATTGGGGGTCTTCTGCCGGTTGGCACCCTCGACCAGCGCGATCATGCGGTCGACGAAGCTCTCGCCCGGTTTCTGGGTGATCTGTACGACGATCCGGTCGGACAGCACCGTCGTGCCGCCCGTGACAGCTGACCGGTCGCCGCCGGATTCCCGGATGACGGGCGCCGATTCGCCGGTGATCGCCGATTCATCGACGGAGGCAATGCCTTCCACGACGTCGCCGTCACCGGGGATGACCTGCCCGGCCTCGACGACGACGATGTCGCCCTGCTGCAGCAGGGGCGCGGCGATCTCCTCTTCGGTACCGGCATTGCCCGGCGCCCACCCGACCAACTTGCGGGCCATGGTGTCGGACTTGGTCTTTCGCAGGCTGGCCGCCTGTGCCTTGCCACGTCCCTCGGCGACCGCTTCGGCGAGGTTGGCGAAAACGACTGTCAGCCACAGCCAGAACACGATCAGCCAGGCGAACCAGCTGGAGTTCAGGACGGCCAGGACCGTGGACCAGACCGCGCCGACCTCGACGATGAACATCACCGGGTTGCGCCACAGGGTGCGGGGGTCCAGCTTGCGCAGCGCGTCTGGCATGGACTTCCACAGCATCTTCGGGTCGAGCAGGCCGCCCTTGACAGCGGTATCGGACATCAGTGAATTCCTTCAGCAAGGGGGCCGAGCGCCAGCGCCGGCAGGAAGGTCAGGGCGACGAGAATCAGCGTCACGCCGGCGACCATGCCGACGAACTGCGGACGGTGCGTCGGCAGCGTGCCGATGGACGGGGGTGTGCTGCCCTGCTTGGCCAGCGAGCCGGCGAGAGCGAGCACGAGGATCATCGGCAGGAAGCGGCCGAGCAGCATCGCCAGGCCCAAAGCCGTGTTGTACCAGACCGTATTGACCGACAGTCCCGCGAACGCGGAGCCGTTGTTGTTGGCCGCGGAGGTGAAGGCGTACAGCACTTCGGACAATCCGTGCGGGCCCGAGTTCAGCATCGCCGCACGCTCGCCGGGTAGCGCCATGGCAAAAGCGGTGCCGGTCAACACGATCAACGGCGTGACCAGGAAATAGCTTGCGGCCAGCTTGATCTCGCGCGGGGTGATCTTCTTCCCCAGGTATTCGGGGGTGCGTCCGACCATCAGTCCGGCGACAAACACCGTGATGACCGCGAGGATCAGCATGCCGTACAGGCCCGACCCGGTACCGCCGGGCGCGACCTCGCCGAGCTGCATGTTGAACATCGTCATCATGCCGCCGAGGGACGTGTACGAGTCGTGGAACGAGTTCACCGCACCGGTGGAGGTCAGGGTGGTGGCGGTGGCGAACACTGCCGAATTGGCCACGCCGAAGCGCTGTTCCACGCCTTCCATCGACGCTCCGATGGCAGCGGGGACGGTGCCGTGGTGCTGGTTCTGGAACACCAGCATGAGGCTGCAGCTGATGACGGCCAGTACCGCCATCACGGCGACGATCGCGTAACCCTGCTTGCGGCTGTCCACCATGCGACCGAACGTGCGCGGCAGGGAGAACGAGATCACCAGCAGGAGAAAGATTTCCACCCAGTTGGTCCAGGCGGTCGGGTTCTCGAACGGGTGCGCCGAGTTGGCGTTGAAGAAACCGCCACCGTTGGTGCCCAGCTCCTTGATCACTTCCTGGCTGGCCACCGGACCGCCCGTGATGGTCTGCTGCGCGCCGGCCAGGGTGTCGGCGATCTGGTCGTGCAGGTGGAAGTTCTGGATGGCGCCGCCGGCGATGAGGATCAGCGCGGCAATGACGGCCAGCGGCAACAGGATTCGGACGGTGCCGCGCACCAGGTCGACCCAGAAGTTGCCCAGTTCGGTGGCATGCCGGCGGGCGAACCCGCGCACCAGGGCGACGGCAACGGCCATGCCGACGGCGGCCGACACGAAGTTCTGCACCGACAGACCGGCCATCTGCACCAGGTGGCCCTGCGTCGTCTCACCGGAGTAGGCCTGCCAGTTGGTGTTGGTGACGAAGCTGACGGCGGTGTTCCATGCCAGATCGGCCGTCATCGGGGTCGCCGGATTGTTCAGGTGCAGCGGCAGCATGCCCTGGATGAGCTGGAAGAAGAAGAGGAACAGCAGGGAGACGGCCGAGAAGGCGAGCGCACTGCGGGCGTAGGCGCCCCAGTTCTGCTCGGCCTCTGGGTCGGCGCCTATCGCCTTGTAGATGAGACGTTCGGCGCGCGAGTGCTTTTCGGACGTGTACACGCGGAACATGTAGTCGCCCAAGGGCACGTGCACGGCGGCCAGCGCGACGATGAGGGAGAGCAGGAACGCTATTCCTGCGGCGGTGGGGCTCACTAGAACCGCTCCGGGAAGAGCAGTGCGGCGACCAGGAACAGCGCGATCACCAGACACAGCACCAGGCCGACGGCATTGGCGAGGTTCACAGGCGCTCGACCGCCTTCTGGATTACGCCGAGCAGCGCGAAGATCGCCACCGTCAGCACCACGAACACCACTACAGACATGGGTTCTCCCACACGTAAACGGGTCGCCGGCCCTCGGCGACCTCGTCAGCATCGGCCCGCGGGAGGCGACATCCGGCGATCTTGACGCCTTCTTTACGGCCCGCCCGGCTTCCTTTACGGAATTCCGCACCGAGCGGCTGGCCCAGGGTGCGCGCGGCGCGACAAACGCCTGGTCATGTGATGTTTTGCACAACACAATGGGGCGGTGCCGGGGCATTTACGGGCGGCGCGGCCGGCAGGAGTCGTAAGCAGGTGATGTCGCGTGAGCGCGCAACCGGCTAACGTGCCATGCGTGTGGGGCCGATCACCCCTCAAACCTCGGGAGGCATGTGGTGTTGGACGTCGTCGGTGGAGTGCAGCAGAAGTTGGGCCGCATAGCGGAATCCGCGACCGCGGTACGGAGACTGTTCGAGACGGGATTCCTGGATCTCGCCAATCCCGGGGCCATGATCGAGACCGCGAAGAATGCGCCGATCTTCGGCCCACAGGCGACCATGGCCATCCAGGGCGGACGCAAGTATGCGGGGCTGCCGGCAGTGGTGGATGAACGCGGCACGCTGACGTACCGGCAGGTGAACGATCAGTCCTGGGCGCTGGCCCGCGGCCTGCAGGGGCTGGGCGTGACAGAAGGCTCCGTGGTCGGGCTGCTGTGCCGGGACCATCGGGGACTGATCCTGGCCATGGCGGCGTGCGGCAAGCTCGGAGCCCGGCTGGTGCTGATGAACACCGGGTTCGCCAAGCCGCAGTTCGCCCAGGTGTGTGAGCGCGAAGGCGTCAAGGTGGTGCTGCACGACAGCGAGTTCCTCGGGCTGCTCGACGCCCTGCCCGCGGACATGCCGCGGGTGTTGACGTGGGTGGACGAGGGCACCGAAATCCCCGCCGGGGCACAAACCCTCGACGCGATCGTCGCGGCCAACTCCACCGATCCGCTGCCCCCGCCGAGCAAGGCGGGTGGCTCGGTGATCCTCACCAGCGGGACGACAGGGCTGCCGAAGGGCGCGCCGCGCAGCTCGGTGTCGCCGTTGGCGTCGGCGCAGATCATTGATCGAATCCCGTTCCCGCGCAAGGGCACAATGGTCATCGTCTCGCCGATCTTCCACAGCACCGGGTGGGCCACCTACACCGTCGGCGCGGCGTTGGGCAACAAGGTGGTGACCGCCCGGCGGTTCAACGCCGAGCGGACCCTGCAGCTCATCGCCGAACATAAGGCCGACATGCTCGTCGCGGTGCCGACGATGCTGCACCGGATCGTCGAACTGGGGCCCGAGGTCATCGGCAAGTACGACACCTCGTCGCTGAAGACCATCCTGATCGCCGGGTCGGCGTTGAGCCCGGAACTGTCCAACCGGGTCCAGGACACGTTCGGCGACGTGCTCCACAACCTTTACGGCTCAACTGAATGCGCCATCGCCAGCGTCGCCACGCCGGCCGAACTGCGACTGGCCCCGGGCACCGCCGGACGGGCGCCGGTGACGTGCGAGGTGGTGCTGTACGACGAGAACGACCAGCGCATCACCGGGAAGAACCGGCGCGGTCGCATCTTCGTCCGCAACGGCGCACCGTTCAGCGGCTACACCGACGGCCGGAACAAGCAGATCATCGACGGCTACATGTCCAGTGGCGACATGGGGCATTTCGACGATCACGGACTGTTGTTCGTCGACGGCCGTGACGACGACATGATCGTCTCCGGTGGCGAGAACGTGTTCCCGCAGGAGATCGAAGAACTGCTTGCCGAGCGGGACGACGTCTATGACGCGGCTGTCGTCGGCGTCGATGACGTGGAATGGGGAAAGCGCCTGCGCGCCTTCATTGTTTCGCAGCCGGGCGCGACCCAGGATGCCGATGAGATCAGGGCGTTCGTCAAGAACAACCTGGCCCGGCACAAGGTGCCGCGCGACGTCGTGTTCATCGAAGAGCTGCCGCGCAACACCACCGGCAAGCTGCTGCGCCGCGTGCTGATCGAGATGGACGTCTAGGGCGGCGATGCCGACCGAACTCAGCGCCGAGCAGGCCGCTGCCCGGTTGGGGGCTGTCGACACGCTGGGCATCACCCTCGGCCCCGGCCAGCCGCCGGCGATACTGAGGGCGCTCGGCGCGCGCCAGGACTGGTCGAATCTGCGGGTGTTCGGGGCGCTGTTGGCTGTTGGTACCGAACTGTTTTCGCGCCCGGGCGTGCACTACGTCTCCGGTTTCTTCGGGCCGGTCGAACGGGCGTTGCGGGACATGGGCGCCGACATCGAGTTCGCCGCCGCGGACTTCCGCCGGTTCGCGCCACTGTTGGAGCGTCAGGCGCCGCGGGTGATGACGACCGTCGCCACCCCGCCTGATGCCGACGGGTGGTGTTCGCTGTCGCTGCATGCCGGCGGGACGGTCACCGAATTGCGCCGGGCCGGGGCAGACCCGCAGCGACTCCTCATGGTCGAGGTATCCGACTCCTACCCAAGGACTTTCGGATACGGCTCGCGCCGTCACGCACTGCACGTCGACGAGATCGACATCCTCGTGCGCTCGACCGATGCGCCGCTGGCCCTGCCCGGCGGTGACGTGCCACCGACCGAGGTCGAGCGGTCGATCGCTCGGCACGCCGTCGGCTTCATCGGTTCGGGCGCGACGCTGCAGACCGGAATCGGCGCAATTCCCAACCAGATTGCCACCTTGCTGGCCGAGGGCGACGGCAGCGGGTACGGCCTGCACACCGAGATGTTCACCGACGGCTGCATGCATCTGCATCGCGCGGGCAAGATCACGAACACCGGTAAGGGGCAGTACGACGGCGTCAGCGTCACGACGTTCGCGTTCGGGTCGCAGGAGCTCTATACGTGGCTCGACGGCAACCGTGATGTCGCGTTCCTGCCCGTCGACATCGTCAACTCGCCGGAGGTGATCGCCGCGAACACGGACATGGTCTCCATCAATGGTGCACTCGCAGTGGACATTCAAGGACAGGTCATCGCCGACACCATCGACGGGGGACAGTTCAGCGGGATCGGCGGCGCCGAGGACTTCGTGGCCGGCGCCGGGCTGGAGTTGTCGGACCGTTCGCTCATCTGTCTGCCGTCGACTTTCGTCAAGGACGGCGAGTTGCGGTCGCGGATCGTGCCGTGGTTCGGGCCCGGCGCGGTGATCACCACGCCGCGGCAGCAGGTCGACGTCATCGTCACCGAATACGGGGCCGCGGAACTGGAGGGCAGGACCGTCCGCGAGCGCGGTGAGGCGCTGGCGGCAATCGCGCACCCGCAGTTCCGGGACGCCCTGCTGGCGGCGGCCCTACGCGCCGCGAAAGGGCGTTCGCCGGTCGGCTAGCGCAATTCGTGATTCACTGCCGCCATGACGAGCAGCGATCAGCCGTGGTGGATCGCCGCGCCCGTTGCGGACCTGGCCGCGGCGATACTGCCGATGTTCGGGCAGTCGTCGTTCGACAGCGAGCGGGCGGCGATGGCGGACGTCGTGTCATGGCTCCGGACCGGCGCCCGCGCTCCCCGTGGCATGTTCTCCGCGGGCGTCTCCACCCGCGGTGATGTGTTCCAGAACCCCGACCTGCGCGCCGTCGCGGAGGCCATGCAGTTGCTCGAACGCTCGGGCCTGCTGCTGCGGGTCCTGGTCCCGTCGAGCCACTCCAGCTTCGACGTCGGTTTGACGCGCCTGGGCTGGCACGTCGTCCAGACCGGCACGGTCCGACAGCATCTCGGCATCCTCGACCCTTGACAATCATGTGGGACCGGAGGTCCCATATAACTGGGTGGGCAACGGTGCCCGCGTGGGAGGTTGATGTCATGGCAGCTACGAAGACGATCCGCCGGTGGCGCGCCGGTATGGACGTACGCGACGACGTCGACTACTGCGCGAATCTGGAGACGCTCTCGGCGGGCTCTGTGCGCCGGAACTTCAACCCCTACCTGGATGTTTCGTGGGATTCGCCCGAATTCCGGGTGACGGAGAACGACCCGCGCTGGGTGCTGGCCAAGAGTGACCCGATCGGTATGAGTGCGTGGTACCAGGCGCAGCCGCTGGAGAAGCAGATCGCGATCGGCATGTGGCGCCAGGCGAACGTGGCCAAGGCCGGCCAGCAGTTCGAGAGCATGCTGATCCGCGGGCTCCTCAGCTACACGTTCTGGGTGCCCAACGGCAGCCCCGAGTACCGGTATTGCCTGCACGAGGCGATCGAAGAGGGCAACCACACCCTGATGTTCCAGGAGATGGTGAACCACGTCGGTGTGGACGTCCCGGGTCTGCCGCGCTGGATCAAATGGCTCAACTGGGCCTTCCCGCTGTTCGCCAGCCCGACGCCGGCATTCTTCTTCATGATGGTGCTGTGCGGCGAGGAGCCCATCGACCACATGCAGAAATCCATTCTGCGCGAAGGCAGTTCGATCCATCCGATCATGGAGCGCGTGATGGCGATCCATGTCGCCGAGGAAGCGCGACACATCTCGTTCGCCCACGAGTTCCTGCGCCGGCGCATCCCGGAGATGCGGCCGTTCAACCGCTTCGTGCTGTCGCTGTTCTACCCGCTGGGCTTCCGTGTGGCAGCCTCGCTCATCGCCAAGCCGCCGCGCGTCTTCTGGCGTCAGTTCGACATCCCCAAGTCGGTGAAGAAAGAGATCTTCTGGCGGGCGCCCGAATCCAGGACGATGCTGCGCGAGTTCTACGGTGATGTGCGCATGCTCGCCGAGGACACCGGCCTGATGAACCCCGTTGCCAAGGTGTTGTGGCGGATCTTCCGGATCGACGGCCCGGCGTCGCGCTACCGCAGCGAGCCGGCGCGCCAGGCCGTCGTCCCCGTGGCCTGACCGAGGCCCCGTCGCCGAGATCTTTTTCTCGAGCCATGTCGAAATCCGCCCCACCCGTTCGACGTATGTGTGAAGGATTGGCACAACGACGAAAGGTCAGGCAATGCGCTACATGGGTTTGGTCATCATGGATCCCGACCAGGGTCCGCCGCCGCAGGCACTGATGGACGCGATGGAGGTCTACGTCGGCAAGAACGCCGCGGACGGCATCTACCTCGACGGCGGCGGTCTGGGCCACGGTGAGAACCGCATCGGTTACCAGGTCCGCTCCGGCCAGATGAGCACGACCGACGGGCCTTTCACCGAGGGCAAGGAGATCATCGGTGGGTTCGCGATGCTCGAGTACCGCAACCACGCCGAGGCTGTCGAGGGTGCCCGGTCCTTCACCGAACTGCACCGGGAGCACTGGCCCGAGTGGGAAGGCCGGGTCGAGATGCATCTGATCGAGGGCGCACCCGACCAGGAACCGGGTGCTTGTCCCCGGTAACCACAACCGAGGCAGTGACCGCCGCCTGGCGTGCCGAATCGGCGCGCCTCGTGGCGGCGCTGGCCCGCATGACCCGCGATATCGAACTCGCGGAGGACGTCGCGCAGGACGCGCTCGTTGCGGCGCTGGAGGAGTGGCCCGAGCGCGGAATTCCGGCCAATCCCGCCGCGTGGCTGATGACGGCGGCGAAGCGCCGCGCGATCGACCACATCCGTCGCGCCGAGACGCTGCGCCGCAAGACCGAGGAGATCGGACACCGCCTGGAGGAGGTCGACATGCCCGATTTCGCCGGGCAGGTCGACTTCATCGAGGACGACGTGCTCCGACTGATGTTCCTGACGTGCCACCCGCAGCTGGCCCCGGCGTCGCGGGCGGCGTTGACGCTGAGGTTGGTGTCAGGGCTGAGTACCGCCGAGATCGCCCGTGCCTTCCTGGTGCCGGAATCGACGATGGCACAACGGATCAGCCGGGCGAAGAAGACCCTCGTCGGCGCCGACATGGAGCTGCCGGTGGGGGCCGAGCGCGTGGCACGCCTCGACGATGTGCTGGCCGCCATCTACCTCACCTTCAACGAGGGATATGTGGCGACCACCGGCGCTGATTGGACGCGCCCGGACCTCTGTTTCGAAGCGATCCGGCTGGCCCGCATGGTGGCCGCGATGGTGCCGGACATCCCGGATTCGCTTGGGCTGCAAGCACTTGTCGAACTCCAAGCGTCGCGGATTCCCGCCCGTGTGGACCGTGACGGCGCGCCGGTACTGCTCGATGATCAGGACCGGGCCCGGTGGGACCACCTGCTGCGCCGCCGTGGGCTCCAGATGCTGACCCGCGCCGAGAAGCTCGCGGAGGCGGGCGCGCCCGTCGGCACCTACTTCTTGCAGGCCGCCATCGCGGCGTGTCATGCGCGCGCCATCCGGGCCGAAGACACCGATTGGCAGCGGATCGCGGACCTGTACGACGTGCTGGCACTCGCCGCGCCGGGACCCGTCATCGAGGTGAACCGCGCGGTGGCGCACGGCCGCGCCTACGGGGCGGAAGCGGGACTGGCGGTGCTCGACGCGCTCGGGCCGGATCCGCTGCCGCGGTCGCCGCTGCCGCATGCGGTGCGCGGCGACCTGCTGGAGCGTTTGGATCGGGCGGCCGAGGCGTCGGCGGCGTTCACGCGCGCCGCCGAACTCAGCACCAATGACGCCGAGCGCGCGCTGCTGCTCCGCCGGGCTGAATGATCCAGGACTTGCTGCGATCAACCGGAGCAAAGCACTTGTCAGCGCCGATGGGGTCGGGTGTCGCAGACCGCTCGGCCCAGTGTCGTGATTGACCATCTTGAGACGTTGGGTCAGGATTGTTTCAAGCGACGGTCCTGAGCCGGTCGCGTGCTTCGATGCGGGGCGGGGGTGAGCAAGCCATCTCTGAACTTCTCATGGACCTTCGCCAGGCGATCGACCGAGACGAACTATCCCTGGTCTATCAGCCCAAATTCGACGCGCACACGACCGGTGTCGTCGGGGTGGAGGCGTTGTTGCGATGGCGCCATCTCGACCGCGGTCTACTGCGGCCCGCCGATTTCCTGCCGTTGGTGCGTGAGCACGGCCTGATGGAACAGGCGACGGGTCTGGTCGTCAACATGGCGCTCGACGATGCGCTGCGGTGGTACGCCGCCGGGGCGGAAGTGCCTGTGGCCGTTAACCTTTTCGCGCCGCTACTGAGCGACTTGAACCTGCCGGACCACCTGTGCCAGGCGCTGGATGACCGCGGTTTGCCGCCCTCGGCGCTCGCGGTCGAGATCGCCGAAGACCTGTTCGTCGACAACATGGAAGACACCCGGACGGTGCTGACGGGCCTGCTCGACCACGGCATCAGCGTCGCGCTCGACGATTTCGGCACGGGATACTCCGCACTCACCTACCTGTCCGATCTGCCGGTCGACGAGATCAAGCTGGACCACGACTTCATCGCGCGGGTCACGGCTGACGAGCGTGCCTCGTTGGTGGTGCGCACCATCATCGACCTCGCGCACCGGCTCGGTTTCGGGATTGTCGCCGAAGGTATCGAGAGCGCCGAATCAGCCTCGCAGTTACGGGATTTCGGGTGCGATGTGCTGCAGGGATTCTTCCTCAGCCCGCCCCTGCAGGCGTCCGAAGTCCTCGGTGTGGTGAGTGCCGGCGCGCGGGCGGCGTTCTAGGTTCTTCGGGCCTGCAGTCGGGGGCGAGTTCGGCGGCCGGGTGCGCACGTCATAGGTTGATACCCGCTTGATCACCAAGCCCCCATAGCCCAATTGGCAGAGGCAGCGGACTTAAAATCCGCCAAGTGTCGGTTCGAGTCCGACTGGGGGCACCAGGTTGTTGTCAGCTTTGTCGCTGGTAGGAGTGATGTTGGCTGGCCTCACGCAGTGCTCTCGGGGCCACGTGCCGACATTTTGCCCACAATCTCATCTAACTTGTCGGCAACCGCAGTCAAATCCTCGTCGAAAAGGTCGGCATAGATGTCCAGAGTCATTGCGGCCGATGATGTCCCAGCATCCGCTGAACTACCTTCACGTTCGCTCCAGCGCTGATCGCCAGCGACGCAGCGGTATGCCGCAGAGCGTGCGCTGTCATCCGCGCGGACTCGAGGCCGTCACAGTCCGGGAATTGCATCGAGCTCAGGAGGCACGTGCTGTTCTGCATGGACGTCGATGTCGGAGCAAAGCGGCACCTCATGGCAGCTGGGCACTAAATGGCTCGTCTGCGACACTGGAAGTAGCCCAACGCAGAGGGGGCTTTCAATGATGGGCTCGGCGCAGTGCGAGTATTGCGGGCACCCAGGCCACGAGGGCCGGTGCCGGCACGTTCACAGGCAGTCGCAGGAAGCCGGCGTGCCGACGTCGCGGTGGTGGCAGTGCTGGTGTGGTCACCCGGAAGCGGCCTCGTGGGGCAAGCCAGTCTCAGCAGCTAAGGGTTAGCCGTCGGTTTAGGCCTGGGGTTACGCTGATGGTGCGGGACGTCCCCGGTTTCACCCGGGATTGGCGTCCCGTACCTCTTGGGCCAGGCGCTCCAGCGCGAAGTTGGGGCCGGTCGGCGTAGGCAGGTCCTCGACAAGCACGCGTGCGAGTGCACCGTTCTCGTCGTACTCGTAGACGTACATGTCGCCGGGGACCTGGACGAACTTGCGGCCATTGTGGTTCCAGGTGGTGGCGCCATAGGGAAGCGGTGTGCGGCCTGACGCAGTCATGACTGCGCTGCCCGGCCGCTTGCCAGGGTGCAGCCGTTGATGCCATGGAACATCGTCGTTGGGTCACAGCCACATTCCGGGCAGATTGGCTGACGACTGCACCCTTCCTCGTGATCGCCGTCGATGAACCGACTCGGCACAACCCCGCATTCTGGGCAGGCGTGAGACGGATCAGTCGAGGGCACAAGACGATCCTCTGTCATCGCGCGTTCGCGTACTCTTGTCGGGACACCGCGTCCAGCATCAGCTGCCGGGTGGACTCGCTCGGCGGGTACCAGCGGGGAATGCCGGCGCGGACCTCTGCGAGTACGTCGTCGGGCAGCGGAGTTCGGGTCTCGAGGACTGCCATGGCGATGACGTACTCGGAATCGCCCCACTTGAGCTCGGCGTCGGCTCGGCCGCGTGCTTGAGCGTCCAGGTCAGCCATGGCGGCCGCCTGGTCAGCGACTTCGACCAAATCCATGTCTCGAATCGTACGACCAGGATCCGACGGCAAGCCACCTTCGCTTCGTACGCTATGCGAGTGCAGATCTGGATCGGCAGAGTTTCACTCGCTGTCAGCGTCTTGGCGCTTGGTCTCGCAGTTGCGTCTCTGCTGCACACTGCGAACTGGCACGTCAACGCAAATGCGGTGTCCGCCGCGGGGTCGTTCCTCGCCGCGGCGGTGGCTTTGTGGATTGCCACGAGTGATCGCCGGCTACGGAAGAAAGATCGCGACGACGCTGATTTCACCCAGGCCAAGCTCGTAATCGTGTGGACCGTCCGGCGAACAGAGCAGCCTCCTTGGTTGCAGGTCATGGTGAGAAACAAGGGCTCACGTCCCATTCTCGATGTGACGTTTGTCCGTTTGTCCGTCGAGGATCATGACTTTCTGCTGCCGGCGCCAGCCGATAACCCATTACCTGTCGTCGACCCGAACGGGGACGGCAATTTCATTTTCTACGCGTCCGACGATCTGGATGACGCATTTCGCAGGGCTTTGTTGGGGGTTCCGTACCCGCCCGGCATGTCCGTTGCCGGTGCGAACCAACTCAAAGACAAGCCGACAATCGTGGAATCAACGAAGTTCACGGCAACGGTTCAATTCACCGATGCCAACGGCAATCGATGGGAGAAAACTGCCTCCAATCCGCCGATGGAGCAGGAACTGCCTGTGCGTGTCGGCGGCCGGCGGTGACCGTGACTCTGTGGCTGGCCCCGATGCGATCAGGGTTAAGTGAGGCGGCGTGATCAAGGTGTACACGCTTGAAGAGGTGGACCGGGAGATTCTGCAGCTGTTGGGCTGGGCGGATGGCGTGCGTTGGTTGAAGTGTCGAATCGCTGCTGGCCAGATTCGAGGAAAGCGGTTGTCGCGCAACGTGTTCGTGATGACCGAGAAACACATCGACCTATGGCTGCACGGCGACGACGAGCCGACCTCCGCGGTACCCCTTGTCGTAGTGGATGATTCGCCGGCCGGGCCGATCGTCGGACTGGGTTCGGTGTCGAACCGGCGACGCATCAAGTCGCCCGGGTGAGACCTCTACGTTAAAGGTCTCATCCCCGGGGCGCTTTCCGCCGGTCGCGTCCAATCCCCACATCGTGCCCACAATTTGCTCACAGTTACAGGTACTTGCTGTTACCTGGGAGTATGTATTTATGCAGGTAGTCGGCATTCCATGACGTTGACATGGGGCGCGATATCGGTTCGAGTCCGACTGGGGGCACTGAGAAAACACGCGCTGCCTAGATCGATTAAGTCTTTCCAAGACATCCGGAGGCGCGGACCAACGGTGTATCTCCGAGCCGGTTTATCGAGCTCCTAGGCCGATCCCTCAGCACATCTGGCCTTCGGACGCCAGCAGACCGATCTGCGTCTGTGTGTCTTTAGCTAATCCATGGGACTGTCGACGCGTCGGCCCAGCATGGCTTCGTGCCTGCTGTCCGCACTAGTTTGTGCGTCGAGCAGCTGATGACCGCATCAGGTGCGAGGGACTTTATGTATGACCTGTCGGTACCGGTAGGTCTTCCGCCCCGGCGGATCCCCCGTCGAAGCCGACCATTCGGGCCGATATTCGAGCCCCCTTAACCGTGATTGATTCTGCGATGAACAGGGCATCGCTGACGTGCTGATTGGGCGGTTTGCCGAGGCGGGCTACAGCACACCTTGCGGATCACCAAAACGTGGACTGGGCAACGGTTACCGTTCGCGTATGAAGTTCGGGAGGATCGCCGCTACGCCGCTCTATCGGTGGAGCACCATGGCCGGCATAGACGCAACTGCGATCTGTGCGATCGCCTACTTCCACGATAACGCCGCACGCTGGTGGGGTTCGCATGTCGCCTTGGCCTGCGGCATTCTGGCTATCTTGCTGACGGGCTGGTGGGCTATCGCCGCCACAGTGGAAGCCCGTAGGGCCCGCGAGAGCGGGCTGATCTGTCCGGTGGTGCGCGCCGATTCGTTGACCCCTGCGGCCGTGAACATCACCCCAGCGGCGGATCGCAGGCTCTCAAAACGCTACCTACCGCGCGATCGAATTGACGCTGATCTAAATAGGCACGTTGAAGAAGCGCTGAGTCCTGGTACCCGCTGGATAATCCTCGTTGTGGGCCCCGATGTTGTAGGAAAGAGCCGCACCATGTTTGAGGCATTAAGGCATCGAGACGGCGCGGTTGAGGCGGTACGGATTGTTGCCCCATATGACTTGGATGCATTGCGCACACTGACCGGTCCGAATGCTCCCAGGCTGAAGGTCAAAGGGGCGGCGGTGCTTTGGCTGGACAACTTTGCCAGGTTTCTCAACGAGGGATTGAGTGTCAAAGACTTAACCAGATGGCGCGAATCTGGACCCCGGCGTATCGTCGCTGGGACCTTCGACAATGCTGCTGGCGCGCATATGTATCCGCATCTCCAAGACCACATTCGTGCCGTGGAGCTCGGCCCCACGACGAGAACCGAATTGCAGTCGGTTCGGAACAGGTTGTCTGCAGATGACTTTTGGGCCGCATGCAAGCATGGGTGGGCTGCATTTCTTGTCGCCGCACCAATGCTCGAGACGAAGCTCCAAACCGGACGCCACGAGGGTGATGCCGAAGTCTCCTACGAAGGCCAAGCGGTCGTCAAAGCGCTTGGTGACTGGGCGCGGTGCGGTCGGACGATTCCTCCCTCCGAGCCAGAACTGTTTGAATTGTGGCGAAGCTATCTCCATCCAACACTTGCGCCGTCGGAAAATGAACCACCCCGAGTTTGGTGCACACCGGTTATTGGTGCGCAGTCTCTGATTGGGCTGCGGTCGTAGCGTAGTAGATGGTCTCGTACTCGGTCGGTGGGATGCGGCCCAGGCGGTGCATGAGCCGGTCGGTGTTGTACCAGTGCACCCACTCGGCGGTGAGCAGTTCCACGTCTGTCAGCCGGTGCAGCGGGCCGCGCCGGAACGGGGAGTCGTCGCGGACGGCTTCGTGTTTGTAGAGCCCGATGGTCGTCTCAGCCAGGGCGTTGTCGAAGGCGTCCCCGACCGACCCGATCGACGGGATGAGCCCGGACAGGGCCAGGGTTTCCCCGAATGTCAATGGCCAGGTTGAAGTATCCACTGGTGGCCGGAATAAAGTATCCGCCCCGTGTTTGGTGATTGTTAGGTCGGTGGTGGGTTCTCCTTTCGGTGTTGGGCGTCTTTCATGCGGTAGGAGTCGCCGTCGGTGATGACGACGGTGGCGTGGTGCAGGAGGCGGTCCAGGATGCTGACAGCGGTGGTCTGCTCGGGCAGGAATCGACCCCATTGTTCGAAGGGCCAGTGCGAGCCGATGGCCAGGGAGCGGCGTTCGTAGGCGCCGGCAACCAAGCGAAACAACAGTTGGGTGCCGGTGTCATCCAGCGGGGCGAAGCCCAGCTCATCCAAAATGATGAGGTCGACCCGCAGTAGGGATTCGATGATCTTGCCGACGGTGTTGTCGGCCAGGCCGCGGTAGAGGGTTTCGACGAGGTCAGCGGCGGTGAAGTAGCGGACCTTGTGCCCGGCGTGAATCGCGGCGGTCCCCAGCCCGATCAGGGTATGGCTTTTGCCGGTGCCGGCGGGGCCGATGATCGCCAGATTCTGGTGCGCCCGTATCCATTCCAGGCTGGCAAGGTAGTCGAGAACTTTCGACTGGATCGACGAGGCGGTGACGTCGAAGGACTCCAGTGTCTTGGGTACCGGGAAGGCTGCGGCCTTGAGTCGGTTGACGATGTTGGAGGCATCGCGGGAGGCCAGTTCGGTATCGATGAGGGTGCGCAGCACTTCCTCAGGGGTCCAGCGTTGCGTCTTGGCGGTGAGCAGAACCTCCGGTGCGCTGCGTCGTATCGCGGCCAGCTTCAACCGCCGCAGCCCGGCATCCAGATCAGCGGCCAGCGGTGGGATCGAAGGTGGTGCAACAGGTTTGGCGGATATCACCGATGATGTCTTGGTCATGGGGTGGCCTCGCCGTCGAGGGCGGGGGTGATTTTGTAGGCGTCCAGGGAGCGGGTCGGGGCCACGGGTAGGTCCAGGATCAACGCATCGCCGGCCGGTCGGGGTTGCGGTGTTCCGGTGCCGGCAGCCAGGATCGAGCGCACGTCAGCAGCCCGAAATCGCCGAAACGCCACCGCCCGGCGCAGTGCGGCCACCAACGCCTGTTCACCGTGAGCGGCACCTAGGGCGAGCAGGATTTCCAACTCCGCGCCCAGGCGGGTGTTGCCGATCGCTGCCGCGCCGACCAGGAATGCCTCGGCCTCGGCGCCGAGTTCGCAGAACTGTTTCTCCACAGTGGTTTTCGGTCGCGGGCCACGGCTGGGTTCGGGCCGTGGCCCGTCGTAGTGGTCATCGAGAATCGATGCGCCGCCAGGGGCAACCAGTTCGTGTTCAGCCACGATCATTCCCGTACTGGGTTCGACCAGGCAGACCGCGCCGTGATCGACCACCACCGCCACGGTGGACCCGATCAGCCGGACGGGTACCGAGTAGCGGGCCGAACCGTAACGGATACACGAGAGCCGGTCGACCTTGCGGAGCACCGACGGCGCCCCGATCTGCAGCCGCAACGACGGCAAGCGTTGCAGCAGTTCACGTTCGGCTATCAGCCGCTCATCGGGGATCGCGCAGATCTCCGAGTGCATCGCGGCGTTGACTTCGGCGCACCACGCCGCCGCAGCAGCATTGGCGGACCGCAGATCGACCGCCACGCCATCAACAGCGGCCTGGGTCAACAATGGCACCGCGAGGTCGCGTTGGGCATACCCGCACAGGTTCTCCACAATGCCCTTCGATTCGGGATCAGCTGCGTGGCAGAAGTCCGGGGCGAACCCATAATGAGACGCCAAACGGACGTAATCAGGCGTGGGGACAACAACATTGGCGACCACACCACCTTTGAGGCAAGCCATCCGGTCGGCCAGCACCCGCGCCGGGACCCCGCCGATCGCGGCCAGGGCCTCGCCGATCAACGCCAACGTCGTCGACGCCCGCTGATCGGCGGCGAACCGCACGAACCGCCATCGGGAGAACGCCAGCACCGCACAGAACAGGAACAACCCCGGCGCGGCCTGGGCCCAGTCGATCACCAGATACTGTCCCGGTGACCACACCGCCGGGCGGCGGCCACGGTGATTCTCACTGCGCCACAACGCTTTCGCATCAGCGACCAGGCGCCGAAAGTTCCGATCAGAACCGACATAGCCGGCGGCCACCGCGATCGGCAGCAGTCGCTTGGCCGAGATGCGGCCCTGCGATTTCTCGACACGCTCGGCGACCAGGTCGGCCACCGCATCGTAGTTGTGGGTTCGTTCGGCCCGTGGTTGCGGCGGCACGCCCGCCTGGTCGGCTTCGAACCTGTCCATGACCTTCTTGACGGTCCGGTGAGTGGTGCCGCACGCATCGGCGGCGGCTCGGTACGACCCGAGCTGTTGATAGGTAGAAATGATGTCCATACGGTCCCTCGCAGACTTCAATGGAACTCCCCGGTGGTGACGGCGATTGGTTGGCGCCTTCACCGTCACCATCGGGGCCCGCAGTTCCTGATCGACACGACGAACACAGGGTGGATACTTTTACCTGGCCAAAACTGGATACCTCTACCTGGCCACCAGTGGGTACTTTTTCATGGCCGCGGACACCGAAGCGCACCGACGTGTATTGCGAGCCCGCGTCGCTGTGGTGAATAGTGCTGCCGGACAATGGATTACCTTCACGTCTGCGTAGTTCGGCGGCGTGCTGGATCGCCCGCCGCACGAAGGCGTCGCTCTTGCTCGCTGAGCAGGTCCAGCCCACAATCCGGCCGGCGTACGCGTCGATGGCGAACGCGGTGTACACGAACGCCCCGCTGGACAGTCGGACGTAGGTGAAGTCCGCGACCAGCAGCCGGTTCGGGGCGGGGACCCGGAACTGGCGGTCCACCAAGTCTGGTGCCCGTCCCGCGGCCGGGTCCGCGATGGTGGTGCGGACCTTCTTGCGGCGGGTGACCCCGTGCCAGCCGTTGGCGCGCATGAGGCGCTCCACGGTGCAGCGGGCCACGGTGATGCCCTGGCGCTGCAGGTGAGCCCACATCTTGGTCGCCCCGTATAGCGATTCGGGTGTGCGTCGGCCCTTCTCGTCAGGTTCGTAGTAGCCGGCCAGCACTTCGGTGATGACGGTGTCCCACAACGTGCGTGCTGACGGTGGGCGGGACAGCCAGGCATAGAACGTTCTCGGGGCAATCTGGCAGCCGTGCTCGGACAGCACGCGGCAGATCGGAGCGACCCCGAACCGAGCGCGATGCTCGGCGATGAACGCACAGATCAGCGGCGTCGCGGGTCGTTCTCCCGCGCGAAGAAACTTGTTGCCGCCTTGAGGATTTCGATGGTTTCTTCTAGTTCACGGTTCTTGCGTTGGAGCTCTCGATTCTCCCGCGCCATGTCGGTGCTGACCCCCTCGCGGGCACCGGAATCAACCTCGCTCTGGTTGGACCAGCGACGCAGCGATTCGTAGGACACACCCAACCGCTTGGCGACCGCCTCCAGACATGCGGTGCGGGTGTCGTACTCCTCGGCGTGATCGGTGACCAACCGCACCGCCCGGGCCTTGAACTCCTCGTCGTACTTCTTCGGCATGATGCGAACAACCTTCCCTCGAAAGAAGGTGTGCATCAAACCCGGGGTGGTTCAAAACAGGTTCCATCTCGGACTAGCTTGGGCAACGAGGCCAGTAGCAGCCACAAGCGCGTTGGTTGAATACGACGATGGCTATCGAGCCGCCAGCTTTGTGGTACGTCGCCAACATTTGCGAGATGCGACCGGGCCGCGAGACGAAGCATGGACATCAGCGTTGAGATCTGCCTCTGGCATGGAAGCCTTGGCTGTCGGATATCGTGCTGCAAGTTTAAGCCGATGGGATCACGCTGTTTCTGCTTTTGGCCGCGCGGTTGCGCCCGAAGGCGGACTGTCTGACCTTCATCGCGGAGTTGGCCTTGTTGGAATGGTCACTGCTACGAGAGCTCTCGGCCGGTTGGAAGATTCGATCAGTGCAGCGGGCGACGCTGTAGCGATTTTCGAACGCATCGCGGACTTCGACACCCGCCCACTGATTTCGGCCACGCTGATGATGAAGCACGACGTCTACGTGTCGCTCAATGATCCCCATTCTGCGTTGGAAGCAGCGCAGTCCGTCATCGATCTGCACAGTGATCTCGCTGAGCCACTCAGCAACGCAGACCTCATCTGTGCGCTTACCGCCAAAGGGATACTCATCAAAACAATGCAGAAAGAGCGCGGACCGGTCTGGCTGTTAGAAGCACAGCTTGCCTGGGCTCAAGCCATCGACCTGTTTGAGCAAACCGACGACTATCCGAGTCTGGAAATTCGTACAAACGTCCGCCGAGCGGCGTGCCTAGCGATGTCTCAGCACGCCAGCATGTGGATATTTCTCGTCGAACCAGAACCGAGCACATGCTCAGAGGCACGCCGTCTGTATTTGCGAGCACATCAGCAGTTCCAGGGAGACACAGACCCCCTGACGGTGCAGTATCTCGAGACCGCAATGATCAACCTCGGTAGCCTGCTAAGCCGACTCGATGACCGCACGGATGTAGGCAAGCAGCAAGCCCGATTCGTCGTCGAGGTGTGCGAACGCCGATTGGCGTGGGCCGCGCTGGTTCAACACGGGCCGGGCGCGGCATATGTCGACCACTACCACGTTGCAGGCTGCCTTATGTCGAAGATCGCCATGGTAGGCATGATCGGCGATGACGCAGCCGCTTTGCACAAGTTGCACGACCAAATGATCTCGACGTACGGAAGTTATGTCGGTCCGCACGAGGTGGAGATCCGTCGCTGGGTCACAAGTACACGGATTAGAGACGGGATGACCTGGGCCCTGCAAGGACGGTACGAAAAGGCTCGGGCTTGCTATCAAAGCGTAATTGATGACTTCCAAGGCACTTCCGACCCTTCACTCCGTCGCGAAGTGGCTTGCGCCGTGGCAGAGATGGCACGAATCCCGGTCAGCGGTCACTGACCATCCCGCCACCGTTGAGCTGTGGTCGTCAGCGGGTCGGCAGAACTCAAATTTCGCCAAGTGTCGGATCGAGTCCGACTGCGTCACCAGGTGAGACCACTGAGGTCTTCATATCTACCGAACGGTCCGTCGAGACCGGGCTATGCATGCCGGACATGGTTACCGCCGGCTGTAGTACAAGGAGTAGTGCCCCGGGCCCGTTTCGAAGCAGTCCGCGCTGGTGTTTCCGCTGGCGTGCAACTGTCGTTCTGCCGATTGGCAAGCTCCGCGGTTGGTACCGAAGTCGACGTTGTCTGCGTGCGCGCTTGCCGAGGAGCAATGATCAATACCTGTGGATGAGGCCCGAGGAGGCGGCCTGAAAGTGGGCGCACCTTCCCGAGGATGATCATCACGGAATCAGGTATTCGATCAAGACCGGCGTTGGCGCGCTGGTTGGGAAGGTACGCCCATGCTCACCGTAGTTCACGATGCCGAGGAGGCCAACGGCGGCGAGGCCGGCCGGTCGTTGTTGGACGAGATCGTCCGCGACGGAGCCCGGCAGATGTTGGCCGCTGCCCTGCAGGCCGAGGTCGCCGCGTACGTGGCCGCATTCGCTGATCAGCTCGACGAGAACGGTCACCGACTGGTGGTCCGCAACGGCTATCACCAGCCGCGTGAGGTGCTGACCGCGGCCGGTGCCGTGCAGGTGAAGGCGCCGCGGGTCAACGATCGCCGTGTCGACCCCGATTCTGGTGAGCGGCAGCGGTTTTCCTCGGCGATCCTGCCGGCCTGGGCACGCAAGTCCCCGCAGATGAGTGAGGTGCTGCCGCTGCTGTATCTGCACGGCCTATCGACCAGCGACTTCGGGCCCGCACTCGAGCAGTTCCTCGGCTCGGGTGCCGGGTTGTCGGCCACCACGATCACCCGTCTGACCGCGCAGTGGCAAGACGAAGCCCGTACGTTCGCTGCCCGGGACCTGTCCGGCAGCGACTACGTCTACCTGTGGGTCGACGGCATTCACCTCAAGGTCCGCCTGGACCAGGAGAAGCTGTGCCTGCTGGTGATGCTCGGCGTGCGCGCTGACGGCCGCAAAGAGCTCGTGGCGATCACCGACGGCTATCGGGAGTCATGCGAGTCGTGGGCGGATCTGCTGCGCGACTGCAAACGACGCGGCATGACCGCCCCAGTGCTGGCCGTCGGCGATGGCGCGCTCGGGTTCTGGAAGGCGGTGCGGGAGGTATTCCCGAAGACCCGAGAGCAGCGCTGCTGGTTCCACAAGCAGGCCAACGTCCTTTCCGCACTGCCGAAGTCAGCGCATCCGGCCGCGCTGGCGGCCATCAGGACATCTACAACGCCGAAGACATCGACAAAGCTCAGGTCGCGGTCAAGGCCTTCGCGGTTGCCTTCGGCGCGAAGTACCCGAAAGTGGTCGCCAAGATCGTCGACGACCTCGATGTCCTGCTGGAGTTCTACCACTACCCCGCCGAGCACTGGATCCATCTGCGTACCACGAATCCGATCGAATCCACCTTCGCCACAGTGCGTTTGAGAACGAAGGTCACCAAGGGTCCGGGATCGCGGGCCGCTGGATTGGCCATGGCCTACAAGCTGATCGACGCAGCCCAAGCCCGTTGGCGGGCCGTCAACGCCCCACATCTGGTCGCCCTCGTCCGCGCCGGAGCGGTCTTCCACAAAGGCAAACTGCTCGAACGGCCCACCGACATCACCCCACCGACACCACCGTCAGACGGCGATCAACACACCGAAACGGAGGTCGCCTGAAACACCCCGATCCACAGGTATTGACAATTGCTCCTTGCCGAGACGGCGATTGCTGTAGCTGCCGCGATGGTGGCGGCTGTCGCCAGTGTGAGTGCGCGGAACATGTTTTCCCCGTTGGTCTTGTCTGAATCTTTCTTGATCCTAGGATGCCGTTGTCCGTCTTGGGTGCGATAGGTTGGGTTTGCTACCGCTTACCGGACGGCTTGCGTTGTTTGCGAGTTCCTTGTGTCTAAAGGCTGCAGGTAATGGCCCGGATTAGTCAGGCCCAAGGCATCCGAGGTGTTTCGTTTCTAGGTGCGATTCGCTATAGGCCGCGGGATCATTCTCCGGCCGCGGGGCGGGCTCGTTTCGAGGCCCCCGACATCGCTTCACGCATGGACTTGACCCCAATGATCTCGGTGGCGTCGCCGACAACAATGGCCCGCATCGGGTTGCCCTCCTCGAACCTGAAATGGTCGTCCGCAATGACCGTGAACGTCCCCTTGTTGACTGAGTCAACGCCGGCAAGAGTGCCTCAGTAGCGTCCGTAGTCGATCTCGAACATGCGAAATGCGTCTCGTTGGATTAGTAGGACCCCCGCCAGGAGGCACACCGGTCCGACAGGCATCACCTACAGTGAAGCTATGAGTACCGCAAAGTTGTGGGGCCTAGTCAGCGCGTTCACGCTAGGTCTGCTGGTTGTGCTGGCGGGGCTCAGCTTCGCGTTCAACGGGTGGTTCGCCCACCTGTTGACGACGTCCGGTTCAGCGTTGGAGACCGCCGTTCTCGTCGGTGTGGTCGCTGTGCCCTGCTTTGTCATCGCGGCAACTGCGGCCTTCGCGATCGAAAAGCCACTCGACCAGACCCTGTGACGGAACCGCATCGGCAGCAGCAGCCCAGCAAGCATAAGGTCGCGGATCTGATCGTCCGGCCGCGCTGGTCGACGGTTCACACCTTCACCGAAGCGCCGCTGCTCTAAGCCAATAGATCGAGGTTGTTTCGACTCCCGTATGAGCAGGTGCAACGGATCCTGGCTCCTCTGATCCGGCAGCGCGTCCAGGGAAGGATGCCATGACATGAGCACCGCTACCGATGTCGCCCGCCGGATCGCAGCCGCTGCATGACCGCCGTTGTTGTGCTGGCAGCTGCCGCCTGCGCATCCGATCAATTAGAAAAGGCCAAGGAAATCCCGAAAGATCAGGCTAATCAACAGATCAACGCCACTTTCGTACACGCCCGCGTTCCCGCGAGCTTTACACCGCTGGCCGCTACAGTCAGCACGACCACCTGGGGTTCAGAAGCCCGAACCGTAAAAGCCGCTTTCACTGTCCAGCGACCCGACTTCGATCGGTTCATGCTAACCATCAGCATCCAGGGCGAGCCGACGTGGATGGAGGACAGCTCGAGCAACTGTCCGCCTGACAGCGGTGAACGTCCGGCGCAGGTGGCGTACGTCCCACCCGCCCCTGTGCTGAAGGATTGGTATGGCCGCGGAATTTTCCAGCGCTGCATAGCTATTGAGTCCTGGACCATCGCGTCGACTGAATTCAGCGACACCGCTCGCTAGGCAGGCAACATCTTCGCGCAGTCGTCTGCCAAAGCCAACGACGCCGGCGAAGTGACTGTGCTCATCGGCACCACGATCGCCTAAACCAGCTCCGGTTTTTGACCGGCCGCGAGATCGTCGATCAGCAGATCGTAGGCGTAGGAGGTCGCGGCTCTAGCAAATCTCCACCACCGCGCGTTTACTGGTCCCACGGGCATTTCGGTGACATCAGCAAGAACCGGAGGGTTGCCATGGGCCTTCTCGACGGCAGGGTCGCGTTCGTGACCGGTACTGCGCGCGGCATGGGACGTAATCACGCGATACGGCTCGCGCGCGAAGGGGCGTCGGTGATCGGCATCGACATCGCGGCCGACGTGTCCCCGCACTGCGCATGTCCCGGTCCCACCGAGGAGGACCTGCAGGAGACCACGCGGCTGGTCGAATCCGCGGGTGGCAAGTGCCTGATGGCGGTCGCCGACGTCCGCGACTCTACGGCCATGGACGCGGTACTCAAAGACGGCGTCGACAGGTTCGGCGGACGTCTCGACATCGTCGTCGCCAACGCGGGCATCAGCACCTGGGCCCGCTTCTGGGAGATGCCGGACGACGAGTGGCAGGCAATGATCGACGTCAACCTCACCGGGGTCTGGCGCACGATGAAAGCAGCCGTCCCGCACATGATTTCCGCGGGCAATGGCGGCTCGATCATCAACATCAGCTCGGTGGCCGGCATCAAGTCGCTACCGGGCCAAGCGCACTACAGCGCCGCCAAGCATGGCGTGGTCGGACTGACGAAGTCGGCAGCCATCGAACTCGCCGAGTACAAGATCCGGGTCAACTCCATCCACCCGTGGGGCGTCGACACGGTGCTCGCCGCAGACCCCACCGTCGGCACGTTGCTGACCGATCACCCGAGCTACCTGATGTCATTCGGCTGCATGCTCAGCGACCCGTTTCCGGCGAGCGTCGACGACATCTCCGACGCCGTGATCTACCTGGCGTCGGATCTATCGCGCGCGGTCACGGCAACACAGTTGACGGTCGATATGGGTGCCACGAAGGTCTGATCACCCTTCGCTGGAGCGTGCCCTCTGATACTCGACTGAATATCGCTATTCGGGCCATCACACTGCCTGGTCAGGCGGACGATCGTAGAAGGCATCAACCCACCCCATTCTCAGTCGGCCAAGGCCGAGGCAGTGCCGTCCTGACGGCACGGAGAGAAGGCACCATCATGATGTACGCAGAGTACGAAATGGCGGCGGTGTTGGTGCTAGTCGTTGGCGCCGGGGTCGAGGTGATGGTGACCCGTCTGCGCCGCGCCCACCCCACTCGGATGCCGGATCGAAGAGCGGCGCCGCCGTTATCGAAAACTCCTGGAACCCGTTCGGCACCAATGGATTATCGGACCGGCAGCTCGGCCCCGCCCAAGGGACTGCGCCTGGCCCGCGAACGCTCGCATGCCCGACGGATGGACCGCCGCCGCATAAAGAAGGAGTTCCAGGCCTGGCTGGAGATCACCTCGCAACCACTGTGATGACACGCCAAACCCGTTGCGAACCTGTGCCATCGACCTACGATCGGTCGGTATGACCCGCAACTTCGCGTTGATCTTCGCCTTAGCCTCGATCCGTGGACTGACGTGATTGGTGCGGCTTGGGAGTGCTTTCCCGGGTCAGCCGTCATCTGAGCAGGGGGTAGTCGCTGGTCTGCCCAGCTTTTCCTGTGTGCTCCGGTAGGGCCTGTCGGCGAAGTGGTCAGGTGGCGCAGATCGGGGGTGGACTGTCGCCGATAGTGTTGTGCCATAACGCAATCCATTGACTCGACCAGGGCCAGTAGTTCGGTAGGTGCAGGATGGATCGGCGTTGTGGGCGGGCCAGTCGGGCGGGGACGTTGATGATGCGGCGGCGCAGCGTTGATCCTCGGGCGACCGCGTGGGTGGCGCCGGCCAGCACACCGGACGCCCGCAGCAGGTTGTGGGCGATCGCGGCGCACAGGATCCACGCCGAGTTCGCCCCGAAACGTCCCGAGGGCATGTGCGCCAAGGGTCCGTCGATGAGGTCGGCGAACACGGTCTCGATGATCGCGTGGCGACGGTGGGTGATGTCGGCGGCATCGACCGGTTCATCGGAGTCGGTGAAGAACGGGTGGTACCGCCACACCGGGAACAGCGCATCAGGGTAGCGGGCATCTTTGACTCGTCGCACGATCAACCGGGCGGTCACCGGGTGGCCAGTGGAACCGAAGGCCGTATAAGGGGTTTCGGCGACCTCAGCGTCAGAGATCCATGCACCGGTGTCCGGGTCGCGCACTGCCCCCGGGTATTGGACCGGGGTCCAGGCGTTGTCGCTGATCGCACCGATCGCCGCGGTCACGGTGGCGGTCTTGGTCAGCACCAGCGAGAACCGAGCCCCGGCGCGGCGGCAGGCGACCACCACGGTGCTGTTGCCGTAGGCGCTGTCGCCACGCACCAAGATCGCTCCGGTGACCCCAGCGCCGCGCGCAGCGGCGACGGCCTGGGCGATCATGCGGGCCGCACCCTTGCCGGAATTGGTTCTTCCCGCCCGCAACCTCGCTCCGGTGATCACCGGAGCGCCGCGTTCGGTGCTGATCGTGGTGATCAACGGTGACAAACCTTTGCGCAGGATTTGTTTCCCGGCGATCTTGGTGTGCCCATAGCTCGCGCCCTGTTTGGCGTGCCCGTACACCGGACGCAGCAGTGAATCGATGTCCACGAATGCCCGCACATCGGCGCCGGGCAACAGATCGACGCGTTGACACAGCCCGGCCAGGTGCTCGCGCAGCACCGATTCGAGTTGCCGCGCGTGTCCAAAGGTGAACTCTCGCAACAGGGTTCCGATGGTCGATGGTGCATACACGCCATCGAATAGGGTTTTCATGCCGCCACTGCGCACCACGTCGAGGTCATCGATACTGTCCGCGCCAGCGCACATCCCGGCGATCAGCGTGGTCAGCTTCGGCGACGGATTGGCCGCACCAGAGCGGATCCGCTCGCAGGTGAAACGAATCTTCTGCTTCAACAGCACTGAAAGGCGACTCTGCTCAGCCAAGGTCATCACCGGCACCAGTCCCGCGCACGACACGAGATGCTCTTCATCGAAGACCGCCGACGCGGCCGTGAAGCTGTGGGACACTTGCACCGAAAGTGCCTTTCCGAACGTGGACTGATCGAAGTGTGGTAACTCCAATCATCCCAGCTCAGAGGGCACTTTCCTCATACCAACACCCCGAACCCCACCCGTTCATCGGTGGATCGAGGCTTAGCCGCCCTGGCGCCAGCCGTCCCGGCACTCGCACCAGCTGCAACCGCGGCACCGTGCCCCGATGTCCAGGTCGTGTTCGCTCGCGGCACGACCGAGCCGCCGGGCCTGGGCAGTGTCGGTCGTCCCTTCGTCGAGGATCTGCGTGCGCGCGTGGCGCCGCGGACTGTCGAGGCGACACCGGTCGACTACCCGGCGAGTAACGACTTCGCCGTCAGCACCCCGGCGGGCATCGACGCCGCACGGGCGGTCATCGAGTCCACCGCGGCCAGCTGCCCGAAAACCAAGATGGTGCTCGGTGGCTACTCGCAGGGGGCAGCGGTCATCGAAGGCGCCACCAACTCTGCGTCGCCACAGACTGCCAGTCGCGTCGCCGCCACCGCGTTGTTCGGGGCGCCGCGGACGGGGTTCGCGGGCATGCTCGCCGGCGGACCGCTGCCAGAGCTGGCGCCGCAGTACGTTGCCAATTCCATCGATCAATGCGCCGAGGGCGACCCGATCTGCTGGGTGGGCGGCGGTTTCGACGTCGGCGCCCACGGTTCCTACGTTCAGTCCGGAAAAGTCACGCAGGCAGCTGATTTCGCGGCCGGCCGGCTCTAGACCGGGGATCGCTAACGACGCGAGCGCCACCCGCGCGCTGCTCGATTCCAGTTCGGCGCGCGCAGTGGGTAGGCCATCCGCGCCGCCGCGGCGTTCGTCTCGGCGGCGTAGCGATGACTGGTGGGCTTGTTCCTCGACGACGATTCCGTGTGGGCCTACCTGCAACCATGTTCCATGGTCAGAAGTCTCCAGGGTTTTCACGGCGATCCGTATTTTTCAATTGAGTGTTTTCTGTTAATAGCTTTGTGTAGTTAATTGTCTTGAATGCTTAACTTTCCGTCGTTGAATTTCGGTATGGAATAACGAATAATTCCGGTTGAATTTGCCTCACGCGGCAATCGGTGTGAAGTAATTTGCGGGTGCAGGTTACCGATTACTGAGGGGGAGTTATGCAAACGTGTGTCCGGACCGGTATGCCCAGCGGTGTGGCGCTGATCGGAGCGAGTGCTATCGCGCTGTCGCCGATAGTGGTGGCACCGCAGCAGGTGCACCTGCCGGCGGTCCCGGTGTCGAGCCTCGCGACGACGTTGACCGCGTCGGTCAATCCCATCAGCGAATGGGCGAAGGTCCTCACGACATCGTTCAACAACATTTCGGCCCTAGGCCAGCAGGTGTGGGCCGACCCCGCTCCCATCCTGAAGCAGATCATCGCCAACCAGATCGGCTACGCGAACATCACCGCTGCAGCACTGGGCGCCGCCGGTAACGGCTTCGTCACGGCTGTGAAGGCACTTCCACCGGCTTTCCAGCAGGCAGCTCAAGAAATGGCCGCCGGCCACATCGACTGGGGCCTGAACACGGCATTTCAAGCCGTGCTCAACTTGGTGGTACAACCCGGCTTCGCACTGATCGGAAGTGGGGTACTGGATATCCCCGGCAAGGTTATGCAGAACATCACCAACGTCGTCAAACTAGCCCCCACTCTTCTTGTATCTGTGGGCTTGTCTCTGCTTGGCACGGTTAGCGGCGTCGAGAGGGCGTTTGGGGATACCGCGCAAGCGGTGTACGACGGGGTGCGCTCCGGCAACTTGGGGGCGGCTGTGAACGCGATCGTCAACGCCCCCGCCGTGCTCACCAACACCTTCCTCAACGGGTACGCGCCGATGTTACTCCCGGGGATTCTGACTCCGACCGGCATCGGAATCCCGGGTCTTGTCGCCACGGTCATCGGCCTTCGCAACGTCATCGCGCAAGCGCTGGGCGCACCGGTGCCAGTCGCGGCGAAGGTGGCCGATGTTGGACCGGCCGCCCTTCCGTCGGCCGCCGTGTCGGCCGCGACGGTCACGTTGGGCGCCGAGAAGGTGACGACGCCCGATACCGCGAAGGTTGCGGCGACGGAGACCACGCCGACGAAGGCCACGCCGGCAGAACCCGCCGCGACGGCGCCAGCCGCCACGAAACCAGACGCAGGGGAACCCGCCTCAACTTCGTCCGAAACACCCTCCACTGCAACCGAAACGAAGCCCGATTCGGGTACGACCGCGGGCAGTACCACACCGAGCGGTGGCACCGACATGACCAGCGGCACCAAGACCGGTACACCTGGCGCGGCCGGTGAGTCCACGAAGCCCAGCGGATCGAACGGCAGCGAGACGGGCTCAGGCGGTACCACCACGCCAAACGGTGGCACGAGCAGCGGCACGAAGACCGGTACACCTGGCAAGACCGGGGATGGCCTGACGAAGGCGATCAACTCCGCAGGGGAGAACCTGAAGTCCTCGTTGAATAAGTTCGGCGCCGGACTCAAGAGCGGTTTCGGCAAGCCAGCCAAGCCCAGCAAGAGTGGCAGTGGCAGCGGCGGTAGCAGCGTAGGCGCAAGCGGTGCAGGTGCAAACAGCGCAGGCGGCAGCAAGTAACCGCATCAATCCACCAATCGGCCCCTCCCCCAACGACCAGGGAGGGGCCGATTGCTGCCTTTCGGCAGGGCCACTGCGTCAGGGCAAGGTGCGCCCTTCGACTGTCGCATCGCCGTTGTCCGGTGCGTGTCCGCTTATTTCTGCATTCAATATCTTTGCAGAAATAGCTTTCTATTGTTGAATTCTCCATGCCTAATAACTAGTAACAAATAATGAATGCGACACGGCAATCGAAACGTATTCAATATGTGCGCGGAATTTGACTGGAGGCGAGTTATGTTTTCTTCGCTCTAAAGCGGCGCGGCATTCTCGCCACGTCGTTACCTTCACCTCTTGGAGATAACAATGCGATCGAATACGTCCATGTTGCGTCGTGCCGGCGCCATTACTCCGATGGCGCTTGCTGCCGCACTTTGTTTCGCCGGGACGGCACATGCAGCCGTCCCGGTGAATTGGACTTGTCAGGCCGCGGGCTCAACGTCGAGCATGACAACCTCGGTTACCACCACCGCGCCGGCTTCGGTGACCGCGGGTTCTCCCGTGGCCATTACCATTGCGCCGGGTTCATCGACGGTTCCGACGACGGCGGCTATTTTTACGATCAAGAGCATCAGTAATCTGAAGATGCTCATCCCGGTCCCGGCCAACTCGACCTATGTCTCCTCCAGCGCATCCGGTGGATCCGTCCCTGGTACGACGGCCCTCGTTGGCAGTAATGTCGTGCTCACCGTTCCCGGCCCGATTTCGGCCGGCTCGACATACACTCCGCCTCAAGTAACCATCAACGTGACGGCCAACGCTCCCGGCTCGGTTATCAGCAAGTACGCCGGTACCGGTTACTCCAACCCCGGTATGACCATGACCACTACGGTGACATCGATTGGCGACATCCCAACCGCGTGCTACCCGAGTCCTTCTCCGACGCTCACCACCACGACCGTCACCTAACTTCTGATGGCGCGCAAGAAATAGCCGGCTGTACATAGGGCGGCGCTGATGGGATCAGGGACAGATTCAGCGCAAGGCCTGGGGAAGTGCAGCGGTGAATGGCCCTCGACTGGGCTGAATGATCAGCCCAGTCGAGGGCCATTGCGATTCTCCAGTAGTGCCAGGCTGCGAAGTTGAGTTCCACGACCGGCAGGTATCGCCGGCCAGAGCGGTGACAAAAGTAGGCCATCGACAGATCTAGCCAAAGCGTCAATAATTCCATCCGGAACCACTCGGCCGTCGCTATGATCAGGCCCAGTCAAAGGAAAACCTTGGGGGAGGTCTTCGTCCGATGGCAACTGAACTGGCGCGAATCGCAGCAGTCCTGAAGAGAACGATGGATTCTCTGCATGGTTCCGTCGACGACTTGGCGCGTGAGTTGGTGCGGGTGCTCGGCGTCAATCAGACGGATCGACGTGCCTTGGAGCTCATTCTCTTTGCGGGCGAGACGGTCACGACGCCGGGGCTGCTGGCCGACCGGCTCGGTCTCACTGCCGCCGGAACCACGATCGTCCTCAACCGCCTGGAGAAGCTGGGCTACGTCACTCGATCGCTACATCCCATCGATCATCGCCGAGTCACCGTGGTGGCCACGGATCTCGCTGCCAGCCGTCTCTCGGAACTCGTCTCCCCACTGCTGGATCAGGCCGGCAAGATGTTGTCGCGTCATTACAGCGCGGCGGAGATTGACCTGATTGTGGGGTTTCTGGCCCGCACGGACGAAATACAGCAAGCCCATCTCAAGCGGATGCGTGAATTGGAACCGTACCCGCATTAGAAGTCGTCGTCGATCGACAGAACCGCGGTTGGCACGGGCCGGAAAAGGCACGCAGGCAGGCGATTTCGCGGCCGCCAATTGACCGGGCGTACTCTTCAGGCGACGGTTCGACAATCGGAGGCATACCAATGACCGAAGCACCTCAGACCGCGTTGGAATTGCGGTCATTGGTGACACCCGACGGCACGCTCGAACTCTCGTTGCATGACGTCGACATACCCAAACCAACCGCTGACGAAGTCGTCGTCCGCGTCGAGGCATCGCCGGTCAACCCGTCGGATCTGGGCCTACTGATTCCCGGCGCCGATATGTCTGCTGCGACGGTTACGGGCACCCCGGAGCGACCGGTTGTCACCGCGCCGCTGCCGCCCGGGGCGCTGGCTCATCTGTCCGTCCGCGTCGGTCAATCACTTCCCGTCGGCAACGAAGGTGCCGGCACGGTCGTGGCGGCGGGGGAGTCGGACGCGGCGCAGGCGCTCCTCGGCAAGGTCGTGGGTATCGCGGGCGGCGCCATGTATTCGCAGTACCGCGTCGTCAAGACCGCGGCCTGTCTGGTGCTGCCGGACGGTGCGACGGCGAAGGACGGGGCGTCGTCGTTCGTCAACCCGCTGACAGCGCTGGGCATGGTGGAAACCATGCGCCGCGAAGGACATTCGGCCCTGGTGCACACGGCGGCGGCGTCGAATCTGGGGCAGATGCTGGTCAAGATCTGCCTCGCGGACGGCGTGCCGCTGGTCAACATCGTCCGCAAGGCGGAGCAGGAAGAAATCCTGCGTAACTTGGGCGCCGAGTACGTATGCAACTCAGCCGCACCGACTTTCGAGCAGGACCTCGTTGAGGCGCTCAAGGCCACGTCCGCGACGCTCGCCTTCGACGCCACCGGCGGTGGCACGCTCGCCAGCCAGATCCTCAACGGCATGGAGCAGGCCGCCAACGCGACCGCGACGCAGTACTCCCGCTACGGCTCGGCCGTCCACAAGCAGGTGTACATCTACGGCAGCCTCGACACCGGCCCGACGATTCTCAATCGAAGCTTCGGTATGTCGTGGGGTGTGGGCGGCTGGTTGCTCACACCGTTCCTCGCCAGTGCGGGGGCCGAGGTCATCGGCAGGCTGCGGGCGCGCGTGGCCGCGGAACTCACCACCACTTTCGCGAGCACCTACACCCAGGAAGTCTCGCTGGCCGGCCTGCTCAAACCCGAGGCGTTCAACAGCTACCTCAAGAAGGCAACGGGCGAGAAGTTCCTCGTGACGCCGCAATCGGTCTCGTAGCTGGCAAATCCCTGTCAGGCACGCTGCAAGACGCGCGTACCAAATGGATCTCAGCTACCTTTCGGCTCATGATCTCCGTCGTCATCCCGTGCCGGGACGGTGCCGGCGTGCTCGCCAAACAACTGGATGCCGTACTAGCGCAGGAGACCAGTACCGAGTTTGAGATCGTCGTCGCCGACAACGGGTCGACGGACGGCACCGCCGATTTGGTGCACTCCTACTCGGATCCGCGTGTGCGCGTCGTGGATGCCGGTCGGGCACCGGGCGCCAATGTCGCTCGCAACATTGGGATCGCGGCGTCCAAGGGCGAATACATTCTGCTCACTGATGCCGACGATGCGGTCCACGCGGGATGGATCGAGGCGTATCACCGGGCGTTCATGGGAGGAGCGCAGGCCGTCGGCGGAGGACTTGATCGCATCCTCGCAGACGGCACGCTGCTGGCTCGGGAACGTCGGCTCTATCCGGCGCTCGGCCGCAAGGATGTGTTCGCGAATGGAACGAACTGCGGGTTCACGCGCGAGCTGTTCCACCGGGTGCACGGCTTCGATGAATGGTTCAAAGGCGGCGCTGACGAAGTCGACTTCTTTTGGCGGGTAGCCGAAGCCGGGTTCATGTTGGAGTTGGTGCCGGATGCTGTGGTGAGCAAGGTGCAGCGCACCGATCTGAAGGCGGCGTTCGTTCAGTATCGGAATTTCGGCCGCGGTGAAGCACGCGTACTGGACAAGTTTCGTCCGTGGTGGCTGGGACCCGCCGTGGTGGGGGCTGCATTTCAGTCGGTCGTATGGGGTGCGGCGTGGTTGTCCGGTGTCGGCCGCCGGAAGACGACGTGCGCGCTGGCGTGGAACCTTGGCGCGCTGCAGGAAGCAGTACAGCTGCTGCGCGTCCGCGCTGTCGGGCGGGCATAGATCAGGACCCGCTCGACCGTCGCGGCCGATTTGCTGACGGCCGTCATCACATTGGCAACAGCCGTCTTGTGATGGTCAGACGGCCGCCGACAGGTAGCCGCCGCGTCAATTTACGGTTTGCTAGAGGTTTGTCATTTGCGTGCCGCCAGGTTGGTGGCAGTCGTACCCTGCATTTCAGTCTCGATCAAGGCCGGACAACGGCGCCCGGCCACACCTCGATCTGACGCTGGAGTGCCATGACGAAACCACGGCCGCCACTGCAGCCGTTGCCGCCCGTCGCCGCGGGCCAGGTCCATGCGCCGCTCAACCGGGATCGCACCCCGCCGTACAAGATCGCCGGCTTGATCGTGGCTCTTGTCACGATCGCGGGGATGACGCTCACCTGGCTCCAGTTCCGTGGCGCCTTCGACAGCAAGGCTCAGGTGTACGTGCTGGCCAGTCGGGCCGGGCTGTCGATGGACAACGGCTCGAAGGTCACCTACAACGGCGTGCCGATCGGGCGGCTCACGGGCAGCGAGGTGGTGGCTGCCCCCGGCGAGAAGGCCGAAGCCAAATTGATCCTCAACGTCGACCCGCGATACCTCGACGTGCTGCCCCGCAACGTCGACGTCAAGCTGCTCGCCACAACGGTATTCGGCAACAAGTACATCTCCATGACCTCGCCGCCGAACCCGACGCCGCAGCGCCTCAAGGCCGGCGATACCGTGAACGCCGTCAGCGTCACCACGGAATTCAACACGCTGTTCGAGACCATCACCGCGATCTCCGAGCAGGTCGACCCGATCAAGCTGAACGCGACGCTGTCGGCGGCGGCCCAGGCCCTCGACGGGTTGGGCGACAAGTTCGGTCAGTCGCTGGTGAACGGCAACGTCATCCTGGCCGATCTGAACCAGCGGATGCCGTCCATCCGGCATGACAACCGCGCGCTGGCCGATCTCGCCGAGGTCTATGCGAACGCGTCCCCGGACCTGTGGGACGGCCTCAAGAACGCGGTGACCACCGAGCGCACCTTGAATGATCAGCGCGACAACATCGATCAGGCGTTGATGGCATCGGTCGGGTTCGGCAACACCGGCGGCGACATCTTCGAGCGCGGCGGGCCGTATCTGGTTCGTGGCGCCCAGGATCTGCTCCCGACGTCCCAGGTGCTCGACAAGTACAGCCCCGAAATCGATTGCGGCATAAGGGCCCTCCCGCGCGCGGTGCAGGCGACGTCCTTCGCTGTCGGCGGCAACGGCTACTCGCTGATATCGCACACCGCGCTCGTCGGTTCGGCGAATCAGTACGTCTATCCCGACAACCTGCCGCGGATCAACGCCAGGGGAGGGCCGATGGGCCGGCCCGGCTGCTGGACCGTCACGCGCGACATCTGGCCCATGCCGTACATGGTGATGGACACCGGTGCGTCGATCGCGCCGTACAACCATTTCGGTCTCGGTTCGCCGTTCGCATCCGAGTACGTCTGGGGTCGTCAGGACGGCGAGAACACCATCAATCCGTGAGCGCCGATGGGGACCGTTGCGGAGTAGGCTGGGCGACGCCGATCCGCTCGGGCTGTCCCTCCGCCTGTTCATCACGGCACGGTGGGCTGTCCCAATGAGTGATCGACAAGGCCACGCAACTCTGATCGACCACCTCGCTGGGGGTATGGCTACAGGACATTCTCGGGACCCACGGCCGCCCAAACGATCTTGCCGGTCGGCGTCGGGAGGTTTCCCCATCCGCGGGTCAGCGCGGTCACCATGGCCAGCCCTGATAGCTGGCTGGTGCCGGAGCGCGCTTCTTCCCGGCGCTGCGCCAGTGCGGTACTGGCATCCTCGACAGCTACCGCGACCACGTGGCCGTCGTACTCAACCCGAAGCGTGGGCGCGGAGTCGGTGTGCCGCAGCACATTTTCGACGAAGGCCGTGGCGACCGTTGCCGCGATCGGGATCAGAGGGGTGCACGACCATCCGGACAACCAGCCGCCGACCAACCGCTGTGCGTCGACGATGCTGCTGACGTGCGGAGGAAGATCGGCACGTGCCCGGCGTTTCGGTTGGGGCCACTCGTCGCCCACCGCCTGCAGCGCGTCCTGCGTTGTGGCGAATGCAGGCACGTAACGCGTGATGCCGCATTGCCGGATGAGCCGGCGGGCGGCCTCGTCGGCGCACACCAGCACGATCGGCACGTCAGGCCAGACTCGAACGTGCCAACGGGCACTTGAGAACACCGACCACGCCGACGCGTCAGGGACGCGCAACTCATTGACATCGACGATCACCACGCGGGGTTCGTCCACCGCGGCTCTGACCACGCTGTCGCGCAACATGCGATATGAGACACCATCGAGTTCGCCGGTGCAGCGCAACGTGTATTCGCCGCACCTCCCGAAGACAGGTGCGCTGACTCGCAGCTGTGCCATGACTTTTCGGCCGTTCCGAGCTAGGGACTTTCCCCGCCCCAGAACTTCCTACCCAGTCGCGCTGGGGTGAAACGGTGAGCCGTGGTTTCTCGGAGTCAGCGTTTGCGGCTGCAGTTGGGCTGGGCCGGCTTGGCCGGCCAGGTGCACACGTTGAGGTACGTCTCGGCGCCGAACCCGCCGCCGTCGAACACGCCGTAGCTGTCGCCATGAGTGCCGGTATAGGTGGCGCCCCCGCCACCGCTCGGTCCGCCATCGGACGACACGATGGTGGTGACGGCCCAGCCCTTGCCTTCTAGTGCGGTCTTGTAGGCGGTCACGACGTCGGTCGGGGAGCCGGTGACCTTGAAGCTGAGGTGAATCCCGTTGTCCGCGATCGGGTCTGGGCCCCAGGTCTGGGCAGTGCCGGTGGGCGTCGGCACCAGCGCCTGCAACTGCGCGGGGGTTGCCGCTGCGGCCGGGGCGGTGCTCGACGATGCTGTGGTGCCGGAGTCGTTCTTACCGGCGCAGCCCGCCACGAGGCCGATCACGGCTGCGGCGACTGCCACCGAACGGATTGCGTTGCCCATGGTCGCTCCCATCGTCATGGGCACGGTATCAACGTATTCGACGGGGTGGTCAGAAATGGCGCGGTTGGGCGGCCATGGGAAACCCACCTACGATGCCAGGGTGGCAGGGGACGGCTGGGTAGCGCACATCCCGGCGGCCACCTACGGCCCGCCCCGGCTGGGCGGTGCCGTCATCGCGCGGCCGGCGGTCACCGGATTGTTGTCGGATTTGGATGCCGAGCTGGTGATGGTCGTCGCGCCCGCCGGCTACGGCAAGACGACGGCGGTGGCGCTCTGGGACGACGCCGACGCCCGGCTATTCGCCTGGGTGCGGCTCGACCATCTCGACAACGATCCCGCCCACCTGTTGCTGCACCTGGTGACGGCGGTGGACCAGGTCACCCCGGTCGATCCCGCGACGCTTCAGTACCTCCGCGGCGCCGGCCGGGCCGTGGAAACCCAATTGGTTCCCGCGGCCATCGCGGCGCTGGAGTCGGCCGGGCCGATTGTCTTGGTGCTGGACGATATTCATGAGCTGACGCACGAAGCGGCGCTGTCGACCTTGCGTGCCCTGGTCCAATTGGCGCCGCGGTCCACGACGCTGACGCTGATCGGCCGCACCGCGCCGCCACTCGATCTGGCGCGCCGCCGGCTGCAGGGCGGCGTGCTCGAGATCGGCACCGACGAGCTGAAACTTTCTGTGGCAGAGGCAGAATCGGCGCTCGACTCGGTCGGCGGACCGGTCGGCCCGACGGCGGCGCTGGTGGTCGACCGGTGCGAGGGCTGGGCTGCCGGTGTGGTGATGGCGGCCATGGCGTTGCGTGACGGTTCATCGGTGGAGGCGATCACCGGACGTCACCGCCTGGTGGCGGACTATCTGGTCGAAGAGGTACTGGGCCGGCTGGACCCGTCCGTCGAGGCATTCCTCGTGGAATCCGCGGTGCTCGACCACTTCACCGCCGACGATCTGAACAGCGTTCTGCAGCGGGATGATTCGGCGCACATGCTGAGCACGATCAGCGCCTCCGGCAACCTGTTCCTGGTCTCGCTCGACGCGCAGGGCATCGAATACCGGTACCACCGGCTGTTCGCCGACCTGCTCCGTGCGCGGCTGCGCAATCGCGATCCGGAACGGTTCCGCGCCCTCGCGTCCCGGGCGGCTGAGCATCTCGAGCGGACCGGCGACATCGACGGGGCCCTGTTCCAGGCGCTCGCGGCCGCTGACCCGGCACATGCCGCGGCGCTCGTGGAACGCGATGCCGTGCGTCTCGGATTCGACGGCCGCGCAGGCATCTTGGAGCGCCGCCTGAGCCTGCTCGACGAGCGCGTGTTCGCCGATCACCCGGACGCCGCGATCGCCCGGGCCTGGTTCGGGCTGACGCTGGGGGACGCCGATCTGGTCCAGCGCTCCCTGTTGCTGGCCGCTGCCGCGGACCGGGGTGCGGGCCTGGCAGACGGGGCGCCGTCGGTGACAGTCGCGGCCGCCCTGGTCGGCGCGCTCGTCGGCATCGGCGGGGTGCTCGAGGTGGTCCGGCATGCCGACACGGTCTGCGCCGCCGGCGACCACCTCGTCAACCCGTGGTGGGGCGCGGCCGCCTCCGTCAAAGGCGGAGCGCTGTCGATGGCCGGTGACCCCGAAAATGCCAGGGCGACACTGGAATCGTCGCTCCCGGTCCTCGACGATCTGCCCGGGTTCCGGGCTGTGGCACTGGCACATCTGGCCCTGCTGGACCTCGACGACGGCGCCGTTGCGTCCGCGGCGCAGCGCAGCGCGCAGGCGCGGAGCATCGTCGACTCCCGCGACCTGTGCGATCTGGTGCCCGTGGTGTTGGTCTACGCGGTCGACGGATTGGTACGCAGCCACCGCGGCGACGTGGCCGGGGCGCGGGATGCGGTGCGCGGGGCCGAACGGCTGCTGGACCGGCTGGGTGACCTGGCGGCGCGCACCGCGGCGCTGGGACATGCGCTGGCCGCGGCCACCGCCCTCGAGATCGACGACCCGGAACTGTGCCGCCGGCACCTCGACGCGGGGCTGCTGGCCGCACGGCGGGAGCCCGACGCGGCCGCGGTGCACCTGCGGTTGGCTCGGGTTCGAGAATTGCTTGCGGCACATGCGCAGCACGGGCCGCGGCCGGCACTGACCGCGGCCGAGCTGCGTCTGCTCCCGCACCTCGCGACCCACCTGTCGCTGCAGAAGATCGCCGCTGAACTGCACCTCGGGCGGGAGACCGTGAAGAGCCAAGCCAAGGCGATCTACCGCAAGCTGTCGGTGTCGTCGCGCGCCGAAGCCGTGGCCGAGGCGACGCGCCTCGGCCTGCTGGATCAGTCCTGACCCGTCAGGCCTTGCGGGCCAGGAACCGCGAGAACGGGATCAACATCGAGAACTCCGCGATGAGCACGACCGTGATCATCACCGTGACGCGCGGGTCGCTGAAGTTCTGGCCGGCCACCACGAAGGCGGCCGCCGCGTTGCGCTGCGCGGTGCCCAGCGCCAGGACAGGCCGGGCCGCCGTGCTGAAAAACACCAAACCCCAACCGATTCCGGCGCAGATCGCGGTGTAGACGACGGCGGCCAGCAGCCCCCGGGTGCCGTAGATCGACAGCACCTCCCGGAAGTTCGCGACGATGGTCAGCACGACCACCAGGACCATGCCGACGGTGCTCACCAGCCCGACTGCGGGCCGGATGCGCGCGGCCGTGCCCGCGGACCGCTGCCGCCAGAACAGCCCGATCGCCAAGGGGATCAGCATGAGGATCACAAGCGAAGACGCGATCGCGAGCGGATCGACCGACGACCCCTTGAGGAAGATCGGCAGGACGATCGGCACGTACACCACCGTGGTGATCATCAGCAGCACCATCAGGCCCACCGTCAAAGCCGTGTCGGCCTTGGCGAATTCGGCGAGCTTGATCAGGAACGGCGCGCCCGCGGCCAGCCCGCACAGCAGCAGACCCACTCCCAGGGCCTCGTCGAGATCGAAGAGGTGCCAGAGCCCGAGTGCAACCAACGGCGCGGCAACGAAATTGGCCACGAGGGTCAGGCTCACCCCCCGAACGTCCTTGAGCGGAGCCAGGATCTGGGCCGGAGTCAGACTCAGTCCGACGCCCAGAGTGCTGGCCACCACGAAGACGACGACCGCGATGTTGGAACCGCGAACCGCCAGCTCGGTTACCGTCACATCGTCACCAGGTTGCGCCAGAACGACTTCAAGCTCTCGCTGGCGCCGAACAGCGTCGTGAAATGTGTCGAGTCGACCAGCACGATGTCGCCGGCACGGTCCCCGGTCGGCGGCATGTGGATCAGCGCATTGAACTCGGTGTTGCCTGCCAGCGTGAAGGGGTGCGGCCGGGTCTGGTCGATCAGCTGCCGGCCCAGCACCCGCAACTCCGGGCTCTCGGGGGCGGTCAACTGGTAGTGCGGCAGGTGCGGGTGCAGGGCCAGCGTCGTGACGTCACGCAGCAGACCGGCAGAGTCCAGGTCGCGGAAAGCGGTAAGGGGCACAATCTGTTTGGTGCCCTCAACCGTCGCGGGTCGCAGACCCCACGTGTTGTGCACCGGGATGTTCAGCCCCGTAAGCAGCGACCGCGCGAATCCGCTGAAGTTCTGCACCCGCGGTGTCAGCGGGTCGCCGTGGTGCAGGTACTCCATCTGCTGCTGCTCTTTGTCGTCGGTGAAGCCGACGTCGTGGTGCGGGGCCAGCATCAGGCAGGTGCCCTCGCGCTTCAGCCACTGCTGGATCGCGGCGACCTCCTCGGGGGTGGCTTCCTCGTCGCCGAGCAGATGGTCCAACCCGAAGATCATCAGGGTGTCGGTGTCGTTCAGGATGCGTTCGTCGATCGGCAGCCGGTAACCGGCCTGATCGACCCGCTGGAACACCGCCACCGGATGCCCCGTCGCTTCACCGGCGACATCCTGGAAGGACAACGAGGAGCGGTGGAACAGCTCCAGCGTGCCGTCGACGCCCTGCAGGAACTCCCGCGCGCTGTATTCGACACCTTCGTAGGCCGGCCACGTCGCCGCGCGCACCTCGGTCATGGTGGAGAACCGGTTGTACAGCAGTGCCGGGTCGCGCTGGGCCTCCCACGGGTAGCTCCACGACCAGTAGATGCTGACACGGCGGTTGCCGTTGTGGGGGCGCGTGATGTGGGCCTGGTTGTAGGTGCGGGCGTAAGAACTCATGATGCTCCTTGATGTCCGAGTGTGGAGAGATAGCGCAGTGCGGTCAGGCCGGGTAGGAAGAAGTATGCCCCGCCCCGCAGTGTGGTGAATGCCGGTAACCCTTTGTGCACCTTGCGGATCGGCCGTTTGGGGATCGTGAAGTCCAGCGTGCCGTCCTGGGTGCCGCAGATGGGGTCGTGTTCGTTGCCGAGCTCCTGGAACGCGGTGTCGTTGATCCAGACGTTCTGGGCGAACTCGAACTGCCGCACCAGGCTGGCGCAGATCAGGAACATCCCGACGCCCCGTTCGACACCGTCGTCGGGAGCGCCCGCGGGCAGCGCCGGCCCGTAGGTGCCGCTGCGCCGGATCATCCTGCGCCGATTGGGATTCGGCTCGGTATCGCGCGGGTTGAGCCGACGTGCGTGGGAGCCCACCGGACATTTGTAGCCGTGCGGGTCCATCGTGGCGTAGTCGAAATCGTTGTTGTGCATCGGGTCCGCGCCGAGCTCGGGATCGTCGTGCTCGGGCGCCAAGACCAGTGGTGCGCCGCTGCGCCAGCGGCCCATGAACTTGGCGGCCAGCAACTCCTCGCCCTCGGCGTCCGCGGCGTGCTGCTTCAGGTAGTCGCGGAAGGTTCCGACATGCTCCTCCAGCCTGCGGTACGCCATGAAGCTGCCGTTGCGTGAAAGCACCTCGCGGGCAGGCTGATTCGAGACCAGACCCTCCTCGTCCGGATAGCCGAGGAGGAATTCCCCCGCAGCCAGCGCCCCGCCGGCGCCGGGGATCAGCGTCTCGCCGGAACCGGCCATCTGCGGCTGCGACACCGGATCGCGGTAGCCGAAGTGATCGTGGTCGTACTCGAACGGCGCAGTGGCCGCCAGATCGAGATGCGACAGCGACCGCACGCCGGGGCAGCGGGCCAACAGTGCGTCGTGCTCGCCGACGCAGCGCACCCGTTCGTCCTCGTCCCTTGCGAACAGGATGACGATGGCATGGAGGTCGTCACCCGCGAGCCCGCCCACCCAGTGCTCCGGTGCGGCGGCGCCGGTATCGCCCAGGATATCGGCGCGGGCCGCCATGCCCTCGCGGAACTCGGCGGGGAAGGTGGCCAGCGTCTGCTCGTCAAGTCCCAACGCGCGCAAGCCGTTCCAGGTGAACGCCAGGTTCACCCACCGCTTGAAGATGTTGACCGTCTTGCGCACATCGGTCGCCGAGTGCACCAGCGGGACCATCTCGGCCAGCCAGGCCTGCCCGGCTTCGGGGGTGTCGAACGACAGGAACTCGTACCGGCCGGTGAGGTGAGGCGTCCCGGTCAGCATGATGTGCTGAATATCGTCGAACTCGAGTTCTGTCACTGCATCTGGTCCAACATGTCGGAGAACGCGGCCTTGAGCCGCAGGGCCTTCTTGATCTCCACCGCCGTCACGTAGGGGTACTCGCCGTACTCCAGGAAGCTCGGCACCTGGTGCTCGCGGACGAACATGATGAACGCCTCGGGGTTGGTCTTCCAGTCGGCGGGGAAGCCCTCCAGATGGGTGAACGCCGTGGTGATCCCCGTCGAGCTGAACAGCTTGACGGCGTCCTCGGTGTACTTGTCGAAGTCGGTGTCGAAGATGCCCTGGTACTGGAAGTGCAGCCCGGAGCCGACGTCGAACAGATTCCACCGCAGATAGTGCAGCTTCAGCGGGGCCAGCACGTCGGGCTGTGCGGCGACGGCAGCCTCGAGTTGCTTGCCGTAGTCCCGGATCGCCTGCTCATGACCGTCGAGCACCTTGGCGATGATGTTGAAGCCGTAGCACGCCGGGGTGCGCGGGAAGACCGGCCCGTAGCGACCGCGGGTGAGTTCGAAGTAGCCCTCTTTCGGGATCGCCAGAGCTGCGGGTTGGGTCCAATCGTCATTTCCGTTGTGCGCCATGGCAACGAGATTATGAACGCCGCGGACTCCCGTCGTCCCCCGATTCGGGGGAAATTGACGCGCGGGCCGTCGTCTGGTCGTTCAGCCGCGGCTGACGGTGTTGGACCGGCCCGGATCGGGAATCTCCGGGGTCCCGGAGTGGTAGGTGACGTGGTTGTCCATGCCGGACGTGACGATCTTGTCGGCGGAGTCGACCGTCACGGTGTTCTCGATCCCGGAGACCTCGACGGTCGCGCAGTGCCCGGTGATGGTGACGCTGTTGGACACCCCGCTGATGCTGATCGGCCTGTCGTTGCACGCGACGGTGCGGTGACCGCGCACACCCGCGACCTGAATGGGCCGGTTGGGATCGTCGGACTGCGGCGGCAATTCGACCAGGCCGGGACCGGACTGCACCGTGGTGCCGTTGACGACCACCGACGATTCGTCGCCCGGTTGCGGCGGGGTCGGGGCGGCCACCGAGACGCTGGGCTGATGGTTGGAGGAGGGCGGGAGAAACGTCAGGTGTTTCTTGCCGGTCGTTCGGTACGGACGTTGCGCGGCGAGCTCTGCGGGGCCGGTGTACGGCGTGCCGGCCGCGGGCGTGCGCGAGGACCACCCTTGGCCTGGCTCCGTCAGCTCCGAGGCCCGTGCCTGATCGGTCATCGCGCGTTCGAGCTCGCGGATGCGGGCTTCAGGATCGTCGTCGCGACTCATGATCCGATGCTGTCACACCCGGCGAAGTCAACGCCACAGATAGCGGGTCTTGGGCCGGCCGGTCCCGCCGTATTCGCTTCGGCGCGTGACGGTTCCGTCGTCGGCCAGCCGCTCCAGATAGCGCCAGGCGGTCACCCGCGCAACCCCGACCGCCTTGGCGGCCTCGTCGGCCGTCAGCCCGTCGGGACTGTCCCGTACCGCGCGGGCGATGTCGTCGTTCGTCAGCGCCGACGCGCCTTTCGGGGCCGCGGATTTATCTGCGCTGGTGCGCAATTCGGCGAGCGCCCGGTCCACCTCGGCCTGGCTGGCCGCGTCGACCCCGGCCGGGAGCGCCGTCCGGTACCGCTGATAGCGGTCCAGCCGGTCCCGGAAGGCCGCGAAGGTGAACGGCTTCAACAGATACGCCAGCGCGCCGTGCGCGACGGCGGCGCGCACCATCTCCAGATCGCGCTCGGAGGTGATGGCGATGATGTCCGGCGCCGGCCGCAGCCCGGACAGTGCCGACGCCAGGCTGATGCCGCTGGCGTCGGGCAGGCCGAGGTCCAGCAGGACCAGGTCGATGGGCTGGTCGGTGGTGGTCGCGCGGGTCGCGGCGTGGATGGCCTCGCGCGCGGTGTGGGCCACCGCCGCGACGGAAAACCCTTCCAGCCGTTCGACATACGTGCGGTGCGCCTCGGCGATCAGGGGATCGTCGTCGACGATCAGCACGGTGGTCATGAGGTTGCCGCCGGAATCGTCACCGACACCACCGAACCGTAACTGACATCGGACGACAACGTGCCGCCGTGCCGCTTGACCACCTGTGCCACCAGGGCGAGACCCAGCCCGTGTCCCGGCGCCGATTTCGTCGAATAGCCACGGCGCATGGCGTTTTCGAATGTCGCCGGGTCCATGCCGGTGCCGCTGTCGGCCACCCGCATGTGCAGTTCGGCGCCCGGCTCGCACCGCACCGTCACCTCGACCCACGGCTCGTCGCGGTCGCACGCGTCGATCGCGTTGTCGATCAGGTTGCCCAGCACCGTCACCATTTCCGGCCCGCTCAGCGGTAGTTGTGAAGTGTCCGAAGGTAATTGTGAGTCCATGGTGACGGTGAAGTCGATGCCACGTTCGTGGGCCTGGGCGCTCTTGCCCAGCAGCAATGCCACCAGGGCGGGTTCGCGGACCTCGCTGGACAGCCGGTCGACGAGCCGCTGGGACAGCTCCAGTTCGTCGGTGGCGAAGGTGACGGCGTCCGCCGGGCGCCCCATCTCGACCATGGTGATCACCGTGTGCAACTTGTTCGCCGCTTCGTGCGCCTGCGCCCGCAACGAGTCGGTGAGGACCTTCAGCGAGCTGAGTTCTCCCAGGGTGCTTTGTAATTCGGTGCGGTCCCGGATCGTCACCACCTCCGAACCTGAGGCGCCGGCCACCGGTGACCGGCTGACCACCAGCACCCGGTCGTCGGTGACGTGCACCTCGTCGCGTACACCGGGATCGGCCGCGCGCAGGAACTCCGGCAGATCGGACAGGGCCACCGCGCCGGGCGGCAGTGCCAGCAGGCGCCGCGCCTCGTCGTTGGCCAGTGCCACGCGTCCCCTCTCGAGCACCAGCAGGCCTTCGGACACCGAGTGCAGTACGGCATCGTGGTGCTCGTACATCACGCGCAACTGGTCCGGCCGCAGCCCGTGGGTCTGGCGGAGCAGGCGGCGCCGGATCAGCCAGGTGCCGGCCAGTGAAAGGGCAAGGGCGGCAAGGCTGATCGCCGCGATCACCGGGATCTGGTGGCGCCACTGCGCCGTCAGCGTGGTCTCGGTGATGCCCGCGGCGACCAGGCCCACCACCCGTCCGGCACCGTCCCGCACCGGGGCGATGGTTCGCACCGAGCGGCCCAGCGTCCCGGTATAGAACTCCGTGTGTGTCTGGCCTTTCAGGGCCTGCGCCGTAGTGCCCAGGTAATGGCCGCCGATCTGGCGCGGGTCGGTGTGGGTGAACCGGGTGCCGTCGGGCGCCATGACGGTGATGAAAGCGATGCCCGTCTGGGCCCGAACGGTTTCGGTCACCGGCTGAAGTACTTCCGTGGCGCTGCCCGTCTGGATGGCGGCAGCCGTCGACGGCGCGTCGGCCAGTGCCGTCACGACGCCGGTGAGCAGCTGTTTGGCCGCGGCGTCATTGGTGCGGCGCGACTGCACCACGGCCAGCGCGCTGCCGGCCACCACCACGACGATGATGATCGCGATCTGCAGGGCGACGATCTGGCCGGCCAGGGACCAGCGCGGCGCGGCCGGCCAACTGCGCATCACTGCGTCCTTCTGTAATCCGCCTGCTCGTGGCGTGCGCGGTGAACTTCCGTGAACGAAATGAACATATGCGTGACGTGCCTCACGTTCTGGACCAACATCCTTGCAGAAGTTTTCGACATCGAGGCCGGAGGACTGCCCGACATGACTGATCAAGCGCCCCGTCGCGACCGCACCCATTGGCTGTACATCGCGGTGCTCGTCGCCGTGGTCGGCGGTGTGGCCGTCGGCCTCATCGCGCCGGGGGTGGGCAAGGACATCGCGGTCCTCGGCACCCTGTTCGTCAACCTGATCAAGATGATGATCACGCCGGTCATCTTCTGCACGATCGTGCTGGGCATCGGCTCGGTGCGCAAAGCCGCGACGGTCGGCAAGATCGGTGGCCTGTCGCTCGCCTACTTCCTGGTGATGTCGACGGTGGCGCTGGCGATCGGATTGGTCGTCGGCAACCTGCTGAGCCCCGGATCGGGCCTGCACCTGTCGGCGCAGGCAACCGGTCAGGGCGCGAAACTGGCCCAGAAGGCGCATGAGGCCGGCGGCCTCATGGACTTCGTCTCGCACATCATCCCCGAGACGCTGTTGTCTGCGCTGACCAGTGGAAACGTGCTGCAGGCGCTGTTCATCGCGCTGCTCGTCGGCTTCGCCGTGCAGGCGATGGGCACTGCGGGTGAACCCGTCCTGCGGGGCGTCGAGCACCTGCAGAAACTGGTGTTCCGGGTCCTGATCATGATCCTGTGGCTGGCGCCGATCGGCGCGTTCGGCGCCATGGCCGGCGTCGTCGGCCAGACCGGCTGGCGCGCGGTCACCCAGCTGCTGACCCTGATGCTCGGGTTCTACGTGACCTGCGTCGTCTTCGTCTTCGGTGTGCTCGGCGTGGTGCTGTGGTCGGTGACGCGGATGTCGATCTTCCGGCTGGTCCGCTACCTGGCGCGCGAATACCTGCTGATCTTCTCGACGTCGTCGTCGGAGTCGGCGCTACCTCGGCTGATCGCCAAGATGGAGCACCTGGGCGTGGACCGCAGCACCGTCGGCGTCGTGGTGCCGACCGGCTACTCGTTCAACCTCGACGGGACCGCCATCTACCTGACCATGGCGGCGCTGTTCATCGCCGACGCCATGGGGCGGCCGATGGCGATCGGGGAGCAGTTGGCGCTGCTGGCGTTCATGATCGTCGCCTCCAAGGGCGCTGCCGGGGTCACGGGCGCGGGCCTCGCAACGCTGGCCGGCGGCCTGCAGAGTCACCGGCCCGACCTGCTGGACGGCGTCGGCCTGATCGTCGGCATCGACCGGTTCATGTCGGAGGCGCGGGCCGTCACCAACTTCTCGGGTAACGCGGTTGCCACCGTTCTGATCGGCTCGTGGACCGGGACGCTCGACCGGGCAAAGGCCGACGCCGTGCTGAGCGGCGGCGATCCGTTCGACGAACTGACGATGGTCGACGTGGAGACGCAGAGCCCGTCGGCAACGTCGGTGTGACGGCCGTCTCGTCGTGAACAAAATGTGAATTCGTCGATAACAGCGAATCCGGGGCCCACTTCAGGTGGGCCTCGGCGCTGTCCCGATCTTGATGCACAGAAGTGGAGCCTGAGTTCTATCGTGCAGATGGGACGGATGGGATAGAAGGCGTTCGTGTCGCGGTGTGATGTTTAGCTCACTTTGTCTGGGAATGTCAGGAATCCGTGTTTCGAAACGCTCAGAAATGAGGTCGACCTTTGTTTGCTCAAATTTAAATTGACCGATGTTTTAGCAGGTGGGAGCATCGATCGCCATTGATAACAAGTGCATAACAATTCGCAACATAAGTAACTCCTAAGAGCCTCTGATCAATTCGTGACGTGGCGTCGCTGAAGCTGTCCGGAATGTCGGTGGCGGTCACTACACTTCTTGAAAGCAGCGCTCATCCGGGCGCACCCGAACGGGAAATCGACTACCGGCGCGTTGCCGCGCTGGCGGAGGTACCGAAGATCGTGGCAAATAATAACGCTCGTGCAAAAGCGAAGCGGGCCGGCGCCCGGGCGCTGCGCGGAACCATGGACATCGCGCAGATTGGCCGCGGCACCATTGCCGACATCGCCGAGAGCGCGGGCCAGTTGGTCGCGACCAGCTACGCCGACAACATGGTGTCGCTGATCGAGCCCCGCAGCCGCAGCATCCGCGATATCGCCGTCGACGGTGAGCCGTTCGCGGTCGTCGCCACCGACGATCGGGCCTACGTCGCCGTGTCCGGTGCGGAGTTCGACGGCATCGCCGTCATCGACGTCGCCACCGGTGCTGAGCTCGCCGCCTACCCGCTGGCCTCCGGCGTCAGCGCCCTCGCCGTCAGCCCCGACGGCAAGCGCGTCTTCGCGGGTCGCGCCGGTGATGCGTACATCGACGTCGCCGTCATCGACATCACCGCCGACCGCGTCGGCACCATCGAGATCGCGACCGGTGCCGCCATCAGCATCGACGCCCTCGCGGTCGACCACACCGGTCACCGGCTCTACGTCGCCACCACCGACGAGGTGGGCAGCCAGCTGGTCGTCGTCGACACCGAGACCGCGCGCATTCGCAACACCATCGTCATCGGTGCTCCGATCCGCAGCCTGGCGCTCGGCCCGGACAACACCGCCTACGTGCTGACCTCGGACCTGACCGCCCGCGGTGAGGTGCACGTCGTCGACCTGGCCGCCGGTCGCGTGACCGGGCGTTTCGCCGTCGGTGACACGCCGACCCAGCTGGTGCTCGGCGCCGACGGCACCCGTGCCTACGTCGTCGACTACAACCGGGTCTCGGTGTTCTGCACCCAGACCAACACGGTCGTCGACACCATCGCCGCGGACGTCCAGCCGTCCTGCGTCACCGTCAGCCGTGACGGATCGACGCTGTACGTCGCGGACGTCGCCGGTGACGTCACCTCGGTCGCCGTCGAGGCCCCCAAACCGCTGCTCTACTCGCAGTTCATGGCGAGCAAGCCCGTCGCCATGCGCGAGGTGCGCGCGCTGGAGCCCGCGACCGTCTGATCGACCAACAAAGAACGCCCCCGCCTGCCAGCGGGGGCGTTCTTGCGTTCGTGGGGCTAGTGCGTGCCCGTGCAGTCCAGCGACACCGAAATGGTCCTGCTGGTCTGCGGCAGCAGGATCGAATTGCTGTTGCGGCCCAGGCCGGGGCCGACCCACGGCACCAACTGGGTCGTCTGTTGCGGATTGCGCACACTGGTCACCGTGCACTCCGACACCGGCGCGGTCCCGAGCTTGTCGATCGTGACCACGTAGCCCTCGGACTGCAGCCGGTTGATCGTGTCCTGCGCCGATTCGGCGGCGGCCAATCCCGCCGGCGCGAGCATCGTCAGGGCACCCCCGATTGTCGCCGTGGCGAGCGTCCAAATCCTGCGCATGATTTTCTCCTGTCGTGCCAACGCTAATCATCCTCCTACCTGGCATGGTCGGCTAGCATCTCGACATCCCAGCGGCAGCAACCCAGAGGCGAAATTCACGATGCTCAGTACGATGCAGGACGCCCCGCTCACCATCGCCACGATCATGCGGCACGCGACGGGCCAGAACTCCTGCCGAACCGTCACCACGGCGCTCGGCGGCGGGCAGTACCGCACCATGACGTATGGCGAAGTCGGCCGGCAATCCGGACGGCTGGCCAACGCGCTGCGGGGTCTCGGCATCACCGGGGACCAGCGGGTGGCCACGTTCATGTGGAACAACGCCGAACACACCGTGGCCTACCTGGCCATTCCGTCGATGGGTGCGGTGCTGCACACCCTCAACATCCGGTTGTCGCCCGAACAGATCGCGTACATCGCCAACGAGGCCGAGGACCAGATCGTCATCGCCGACCTCTCGCTGACTGCCCAGCTCGCCCCGGTACTACCGCAGATGAAGACGGTGCACACGGTAATCGCCATCGGCGCAGGGGATTTGGGGCCACTGGAGAACGCGGGCAAGACCGTGCTGCGGTACGACGAGCTGTTGGCCGCCCAATCCGAGGACTTGGACTGGCCGGAAATCGACGAGCGCTCCGCAGCCGCGATGTGTTACACCAGCGGCACCACCGGCAACCCGAAAGGCGTTGTCTACAGCCATCGTTCGAGCTTCCTGCATGCCATGGCAACGTGCACCAGCAACGCGCTGGACGTCGGCAGCGACGACGTGGCGCTCCCCATCGTGCCGATGTTCCACGCCAACGCCTGGGGACTGCCGTACGCCGCGCTGATGGCGGGCGCCGACCTGGTCATGCCGGACCGGTTCCTGGACGGCACTTCACTGATCAACCTCATCGAGACCTCTCGCCCGACGATCGCCTGCGCCGTGCCGACGATCTGGAACGACGTGATGAACTGTCTGGAAAAGAACCCGGGCCATGACATCTCGTCGCTACGGATCGTGGGCTGCGGGGGTTCGGCGGTGCCGCAGTCGATGATGCGCATCTTCCAGGAACGGTACGGCGTCCACATCCGCCAGGCCTGGGGGATGACCGAGACCTCGCCGCTGGCGACCACTGCCAAGCCGCTCCCGAACGTGTCCGAGGACGAGTATTGGAAGAGCCGGGCGACCGCCGGGCGGCCCATGTGTGGTGTCGAGATCCGGATCGTCGACGACGCCGGCGCCCCGCTGCCCCGCGACGGAGAAGCCGTGGGGGAGATCGAGATTCGCGGACCATGGATCACCGGCAGCTACTACCTGGGCTACGACGCGAGCAAGTTCGACAGCGGCTGGCTGCGCACGGGCGACGTCGGACGCATCGACGACTGCGGGTTCGTCACCCTCACCGACCGGGCCAAGGACGTCATCAAGTCCGGCGGTGAGTGGATATCGTCGGTCGAGTTGGAGAACCATCTGGTCGCGCACCCCGCGGTGCTGGAAGCCGCCGTGGTCGCGGTGCCCGACGACCGCTGGCAGGAGCGACCGCTGGTCGCCGTGGTGCTGCACGAGGGCGCTTCGGCCACACCTGACGAACTTCGAGAATTCTTGGCGGACAAGGTGGTTCGCTGGTGGCTGCCCGAGCGCTGGACGTTCATCGAGCAGGTGCCGCGCACCAGCGTCGGCAAGTATGACAAGAAGACCATCCGCGCCCGGTACGCCGACGGCGTCTACGACGTCGTCACGATCTAGTTCCCTCGCTCCCCCGCAAGCGGGAGGTACCCCAGCTCGCGGCTAGGCGCGCACTGCGAGGGTCGACATGAGGTCGGCGAGGCGGTCCGGGCGATCGAGCATCGAGAATGTCTTTGCGCCGTCGAGGATTTCGAGGCGGGCGTTGGGGATGATCATCGCCAGCTTCTCGCCGTCCTCGACTTCGAACAACTCGTCGTCGGCCGACCAGGCGATGAGCGTCGGCTTGTCGAACTCGTGCAGCCGCGCCGCGACTCCGGTGGTGACCTCGGTGCGCAGAGAGCTGGTGAACACGCGGAGATCCTCGGCGACAGCGGGTTTGGACTGCGTGTTGTGCACCCACTCCCGAGTCAGGGCGTCGAAGTCGGTATACGCGAGCCCGGCGTAGGCGCGCTTGCGCACCAACGGGATCCGGAACACCTGAGACCCCGCACGGAACAGCGCCTTCGACTGCGACGCGGCGATCAGTGGCTTGAGGATCGGTGGCGGAAAGTGTTCGAACGCATCGCAACTCGTCAGCACCATGGCGCCGATGCGCTCCGGGTGGTGGACCGCGACCAGTTGCGTGACCACACCGCCGGTGTCATTGCCGACGATGACGACGTCGTCGAGGTCGAGTGCGGCCATGGTGTCGGCGACGATGCGCGCGACGCCGTGGATGCTCCGGTCGGCGCCCGGGCGCAGCGGTTCGGGATGCGCGCCGAGCGGCCAGGTCGGGGCGATGCACCGCAGGCCGCGTTCGGCCAGTCGCGCGGCGACACCGCGCCACAGCTGCCCACCCATCATGTATCCGTGCACAAAGACGACGGGCCTGCCGTCCTTCGGTCCGAATTCCTCGAAATGGATGGTTCCGGCGTTAATCTCGATGATCGACATGGAGCACTCCTAGCTCGATACTCAGTTACAAACAGGCTGTCCGCAACTTACCAACAGGGTGTATGGAAAACAAGAGGCGTACTCAGGAGGAGCGCTCCGCGGCTACCCGCGAAGCGTTGATCGTCGCTGCGCGGCGACTGTGGGGCGAGCGTGGTTATGCCGAGGTGGGCACACCAGAGATCGCGACGACGGCGGGGGTGACCCGGGGCGCGATGTATCACCAATTCGCCGACAAGGCAGCGCTTTTCCTGGCGGTGGTGGAAGTGGTGGAAGAGGACGTCATGGCCCGGATGGGGGCGATCGTGGCGGCGTCGGGTGCGACGTCACCGGCCGATGCCATCCGCGCCGCGGTCGATGCCTGGCTGGAGGTCTCCGGCGACCCGGAGGTGCGTCAGCTGGTCCTGCTCGATGCCCCGAGCGTCCTTGGCTGGGCGGGCTTCCGCGACGTCGCCCAGCGCTACAGCCTGGGCATGACGGAACAGCTGCTCAGTGAGGCCATGAAGGCCGGCCAGCTGGCGCGTCAACCGGTGCGGGCGCTGGCGCACGTGCTGATTGGCGCCCTCGACGAGGCGGCCATGCTCATCGCCACCGCGGACGACCCGAAGAAGACGCGCCGCGAGACCCGTCAGGTGCTGCGGCGCCTCGTCGACGCCATGTTCACGCCCTGACCGCCGTTATCGCCGAAACGGCATTCCAGCAGGAAAAGTCCGAGTAAGGACCTGCTGGAATACCGTTTCGGCGGGGTGGTGACTACCGCTCGGCGCGCTGGTAGGCCGTCACGACGGCGGCGCCGCCGAGGCCGATGTTGTGCTGCAGGGCCGCGGTGACGCCGTCGACCTGGCGCTTGTCGGCGGTGCCGCGCAGCTGCCACGTCAGCTCGGAGCACTGGGCCAGGCCCGTCGCGCCGAGCGGGTGGCCCTTGGAGATCAGGCCGCCCGACGGGTTGACGACCCAGCGTCCGCCGTAGGTGGTGTCGTTGTCGTCGATCAGTCGCGGCGCCTCACCCTCGCCGCACAGCCCCAGGGCTTCGTACAGCAGGAGCTCGTTGGCCGAGAAGCAGTCGTGCAGCTCGATGACCTGGAAGTCCTCGGGACCGAGGCCGGACTGGTCGTAAACCTTCTGGGCGGCTTGGACATTCATGTCATAGCCGATGATGTTGGCGGCACTGCCGTCGAACGTCGAGGCGAAGTCGGTGGTCATGGCCTGGCCGACGATCTCGACGGCCTGCGAGGCCAGCCCGTGCTTGTCGACGAACGCCTCGCTGGCCACGATCGCCGCGCCCGAACCGTCGGAGGTGGGGGAGCACTGCAGCTTGGTCAGCGGATCGGAGATCATCTTGGCGCCCAGGATGTCGTCGAGCGTGTACTCGTCCTGGAACTGCGCGTACGGGTTGTTGACCGAATGCTTGTGGTTCTTGTAGCCGATCTTCGCGAAGTGCTCGGCGGTGGTGCCGTACTTTTTCATGTGCTCGCGGCCGGCCGCGCCGAACATCCACGGCGCGACGGGGAAGGCGAACTCGTCGATCTCGGCCAGGGCCTTGACGTGCCGGCCCAGCGGCGATTCGCGGTCCTGCGCGCCCGCCTGAAGCGAACCCGGCTGCATCTTCTCGAACCCCAGCGCGATGGTGCAGTCCGCGAGACCACCTCGGATCGCTTGTGCAGCAAGGTAAAGCGCCGTCGATCCCGTCGAACAGTTGTTGTTGACGTTGACGATCGGGATGCCCGTCATGCCCAGCTCGTACAGGGCGCGCTGGCCGGACGTCGAGTCGCCGGAGCAGTAGCCGACGTAGCCCTGCTCCACCTGGTCGTACGAGATGCCGGCATCGGCGAGGGCCTTGTTGCCGGACTCATTGGCCATCTGCGGGTAGTCCCAGCCCTCGCGGCTGCCGGGCTTCTCGAATTTGGTCATGCCGACGCCGACGACGAACACGCGATTCTTGGCCATGGGAGTCCTTTCGTTACTACCTGTAGTTCAGTCACGCGCGGCGCTTTTAGTCAAGACCCCAAAGGTCTGGTCTCCGGCGCCGAGGCGGTGGTATACAACCTAGAACGTGTTCTAGTTCTGGCGGTGCTCGGGAGGTTTCATGGCGTTGCGGGTCGTGCAGTGGGCAACCGGCGGCGTCGGCGTCGCTGCCATCAAAGGTGTGCTGGAACATCCGGACCTGGAACTCGTCGGGTGTTGGGTGCATTCGGAAGCCAAGAACGGCAAGGATGTTGGCGAGATCATCGGCGTCGAGCCGCTGGGCGTCACCGCGACCAACAGCATCGAAGACATCCTGGCGCTCGAGGCCGACGCCGTCATCTACGCCCCGCTGATGGCCAACCCCGACGAGGTCGCCGCACTGCTGCGGTCCGGCAAGAACGTGGTGACGCCGGTCGGCTGGGTATATCCGAGCGAGAAGCAGGGCGCGCCGATGCGGGAAGCCGCGCTGGCCGGTGGCGCCACGCTGCACGGCACCGGCATCGCGCCCGGCGGCATCAGTGAGAAGTTCCCGCTGCTGTTCTCGGTGATGTCCACCGGCGTGACTTTCGTTCGGGCCGAAGAGTTCTCGGACCTGCGGACCTACGAGGCGCCCGACGTGCTGCGGCACGTGATGGGGTTCGGTGAAACGCCGGACAAGGCACTCACCGGGCCGATGCAGAAGCTGCTCGACAGTGGCTTCATCCAAGCCGTCCGGATGTGCGTCGACGAGTTCGGGTTCAAGGCCGACCCGAAGATCGTTGCGCGCCAAGAGGTTGCGGTGGCTACCGCGCCGATCGACTCACCGTTGGGCCCCATCCAGCCCGGCCAGGTCGCCGCCCGCAAGTTTCACTGGGAGGCGGTCGTCGGCGACGAGGTCGTCGTGCGCGTCACCGTCAACTGGTTCATGGGTGAGGAAAACCTCGACCCGGCATGGGATTTCGGTCCCGAAGGACAACGCTACGAGATGGAGGTCAAGGGAAATCCGGACTTCACCGTGTCGATCAAGGGCTTTCAGGGACTGGTCGGAGAGGACGGCCCCGAACCCGGCGTCGTCGGCACCGCCGCCCACTGCGTCAACTCCGTGCCGGCGGTGTGTGCCGCGGAACCGGGTATCGCCACCTATCTGGACCTGCCGCTCTTCAGCGCGAAAGCGGCACCGCGACTGAGGTGATTACGCGCACGCTCGTCCGCCGCGAGCGTGCGCGAAATACACGCCGAATACGGCGTGTCGGCGTACAAACACGGCCGCTCGCGGGGAATGGGCTGGCGCTGGGGGTGCTGGTGATCAGGGCTGGACGAGAATCCGGATGGGGTTGCCCTCGGCCCGGTCGAGTTTCGCGATGCCTTCGGCGACGTCCTCGAGTGGGACGATCTCGCTGATCGACCGGGTGAGGTCCAGGCGGCCACGGGACACCAGCGTCGCCAGCGTGCCGATGTCGGCGTTCTGGTAGCCCAGGTGCCCGCGCACCTGCTTCTTGGTCAGGTTGAAGAACGACGTCGGGCCGATCGACGGGGCGTCGGCGCTCATCCCGACGCCGACAAATCGTCCGCCCACCGTCAGTGCCGCCAGCGCCTGGTCGAACGTCGACCCCTTGCCGACCGCGTCGAACGCGGCGTCGAGCATCCGGCCGCCGGTGGCGTTGCCGATCTGCGCCAACAACTCCGGGTCACGTGCGTCGAACGCGTAGTCCGCGCCGACCTCCAGCGCGCGCTCCAGCACTGCCGGGTTGACGTCGACGGCCACGATCGGCGCCGCCCCGACCAACCGGGCCAACTGCACGATGTGCGTGCCGAGCCCACCCACACCCCAGACGCCGACGGACTCGCCGATGCCCACCTGGCCCGTCCGGACGACGGCGCCGAACGGCGTCGACACCGCGTCGGCCAGGATCGCTGCCTGCTCGAGCGGCACGTTGCCGGGCACGCGCGTCAGCCCGAAGGCCTGCGCGACGGTGTACTCGGCCCAGCCACCGTCGTACGCGAACGCCATGAGCCGGATCCGCAGGCAGTTCGACATGTCGCCGCGGAGACAGTTCACGCAGTCCATGCACGGCTTGCCGGCAGCGACGACGACGCGGTCGCCCTCGGCCCAGCCGGTGACGCCCGGTCCCAGCTTGGCGATGGTGCCCGACGTCTCGTGTCCCTGCGTCAGCACCGGCAGCTGCGACGGGAACGTGCCGTTGATGAGGCTGAGGTCGGAGTGGCAGATGCCGCAGTAGGCGACCTTGACGAGGACCTCGCCCGGGCCTGGTTCCGGAATCGGAACATCTTCCACCACAACCTTTTTGGTGTCGGCATAGAACCGTTGGGCCCGCATCGTCGAGGTCATGGCACTCCAGTGGTCAGCATCGATGGTTACGATCGCCATCATGGCGCAGGCATTGGTGGTCGAGCAATCACGAACAGTTCCCGTCCCGGTGGCCGACGCGTTCAGCGGCACCGCCCCGATTCCCCTCAACGAGCTGTTCTGTCGCTGGTACGGACCGATCCCGCCGATCAAGGCTGTGCGCGACCAGACCGGCATCTGGGATGCGGTGGGGCAGACCCGCACCATCCTGCTGACCGGTGGCGGCAGCATGGCCGAGACCCTGACCTCGTACGACGAGCCGCATTCGTTCGGCTACACGCTGTCCGACATCAACGGACCGCTGGCGCCTCTGGTGGGCGGCGTGCAGGGGATGTGGCTATTTCAGGACGTCACCAGCGGGCCGAACCCGGCCACCAAGATCACCTGGCGGTGGACGCTGCACCCCCGCAGCTCGCTGACCGCTCCGCTGCTGCCGGTGTTCGGCAAGCTGTGGAAGGGCTACGCCGGCCGGTCACTGGAGCATCTTTCTGACCTCCTGGTGGGATGACGTTCCCACGGCGCACGCCGAATTCGGTTAGATGAACTAATGACCAAGCGCGCACTCGTTCTGGCTGGTGGCGGCATCGCCGGCATCGCATGGGAGACCGGCATCCTGCAGGGCATCGCCGATGAAGCCCCCGAGGTCGCGGCGGCGGTGCGGAATTCCGATGTGGTGTTGGGTACGTCAGCGGGCTCGGCGGTCGGTGCTCAGCTGGGTAGCGCACTGAGCATCGGCGAGCTGTTCGAGCGTCAGGTCGCCGCCGAATCGGCGGAGATCAGTCCGGGCATAAACATCGAGGCCATCCTGACGACGTTCATCGACGCGATGTCGTCGACCAACGGCAGCCGCGCAGAACAGTTGCAGCGCCTCGGGGCCGCCGCGGCAGCCACCGAGACCGTCAGCCCGGCGGTGCGCCGCAACGTCATCGAACGCCGGCTGCCGTCCCACGACTGGCCCGACCATGACCTGCGCATCACCGGCGTCGACATCGACACGGGTGAGCTGGTGGTGTTCACCCGCGAGTCGGGGGTGTCCCTCGTCGACGCTGTCGAGGCCAGCTGCGCGGTGCCGGCCGCCTGGCCGGTCGTGACCATCGGCGGTCGCCGGTACATGGACGGCGGCATGGGCAGCAGCGTCAACATGATCGCGGTGAAGGACTGTGACACCGCCGTCGTCCTGGTGCCGGCGCCATCGGACTCGCCGTCGCCGTTCGGGGCGGGCCCCGGCGCGGACGTCAAGAGCTTTGCGGGCCGTGCGTGCGGCGTCTTCGCCGACGACGAGTCCCTCGCCGCCTTCGGCGCCGACCCATTGGATCCGGCCTGTCGCATCCCGGCGGCGCAGGCCGGCCGCGCACAGGGCCGCCGGGTGGCGGCCGAGGTCGCCGCGTTCCTGTCCTAGTCGGGAAGATCGAGGGAATCGAGTGCGGCGCAAGCCAATTCGTGCCCGATCTCGATGACCTCGGAGGCCCGGTAGAACTCCAGGCTGCGGCACACCGTGCGCGGCACCTCGATCAACAGATCAGGCGGGTAGGCGGCCAGGGTGTGCCGCATCAGCGCGGCCTGCGAGATTTCGATGGTGCGGTTCATGACCTCGAAGCCGCCGAGCCGCGGCACGTTCGTGTCCTCTTCGGTCTCGACCTCGGATTCGGTGACGGCGTCGATGCCGTCGACCGCGTTGCTGAAGCGGCTCAGCACCGATCGTGCGGTGGGGCCGTCGAGCAGGGTGCTCGCCGCGGCCCGGTCGATCAGTGACGTCGTGCTGCGCCGCATGCGGTTCAGCAGCTCCGCGGTGGGTCGCGGGGATTCCGGGGTCGTGGGATTCGGATCGCTGGCGTTGAGGCTGACCGCGATGGTCAGGTCGGCGTTGACGGCGGCGAGCGGCGCCATGGGCAGCGGGTCGAGGATGCCGCCGTCGGCCAGGAGCCGGCCGTCCAGCAGATACGGCGCGATGACGCCCGGGATGGCGATGGAGGCCCGGATGGCCGCGTCGATGGGGCCGCGCTGCAACCAGACCGATTTTCCGGCGATCAGGTCGGTCGAGACGGCGGTGTAGGGAATCGGCAGGCTCTCGATGGTCCGCGGGCCGATGATCTCGCGGACGGTCGCCAGAATCTTCTCGGCGCGGAGCACGCCGGCGGCGGTCAAAGAGGGGTCGAGCAGGCGCAGCACCGCGCTCTGGGTGAGGGCGCTGGCCCAGGAGGAGAATTCGTCGAGTTTGTCGGCGGCCTGCAGCGCGCCGACGAGTGCGCCCATGGAGGAACCGGAGATGCCGACGACGTCGAATCCGCGCTCGCGGAGCGCGTCGATGACGCCGATATGTGCGTAACCCCGGGCGCCACCGCTGCCAAGGACCAGTGCGACCCGCATGGGCCTATTTTGGCGTGCGGATCAGACGGCGGCGATACGAGGCCGCGTCAGCAGCGGATGCGCGAGAAGAACGCCGCCGAGACGAGCCCGATGATGAGGGCGACCTGCGGCTGCCCGCTGCTCATGGCGAAGAGGATGCCGCTGACGGCGGCAACCGCGATGAGCAGCAGGAGGATGCCCATGAAGAGCACCCGGCGCCCGTTGACCGCGCCACCGTGGGCCCGAGCGACCGGTACGTGCTGAGGAGCAACCATCGTGCTCATCCCTTCGACAATGAGTGAGACACCCCATAGTGTGCACCATTGTGTGAGTCAAAGCACAATTACTGACCAGTAGTTGGGAAATACGTCGCATTCGTTAGCTGATCTCATTGCTTTTGCGACGTTTTGCCTGGTCGGCGGGCAAATTTGTTAGATGTGCTTGTGTTCTGGGGATGGCGTTTGCGTCCAATTTCGCGCACTCGATCGGCGGCGAATTTAATTCGTTGACCTAATCTAATTAATTTGCGGGTGGCGCCGTGCGAGCGTTTGGTGAGTCGACAAACCGACGGCGGCAACGCCCGCGTGCAGTCGAAGGCGGTCGCTCGCTCGGAACAAGATCCGGTCGGCCGAATACCTGGCTTCGATCAACAGGAGCGCGCCGCGTCCGTGATTGCAGTCAGGGACTTTTCCGGGGCCGCTGCGGTCCCTGAGTGCAAAAACCGCCGGTGGATCGCAGCGCCGATTGCACTCATGTACGTATCCCTGGGAATCGGGACTGGCGCTACGGAAGAATCCGCTGAGCGTCTGGACGCGGCCGGCCGGCGCCGGTCACGTCCGTCGGCGCGACCGTGGCGCGAGGCTGACCGGACGGCGGTCATCTGCGCCGGAATTCGCCGTGTGGTCAGGCCCGGTGACCTTGACGTCGCGCTCGTTCCACGCTCGCGGCGCGAAGCTGATGCGTCAGTTGACGCAGGGGAGCCCGTCGTTGGCGCGCACCGGCGGCCCGGATTCCGGGGTCGGCAACGTCGTGTCGTAGTTGGACGACTTGGCCGCGGCCAGGGAGACGCTGTCCAGGGTGTCGGGTACCTGGTAGCCCGGCCCCAATGTGACGTGGATGCGCCCGGCCGGTACGGACGGGTCGGCACGGACCGCGTCGATGCCGAGCAGTTCGGCCAGGTGCTTGGCCTCGGCATCGGTGCCGACGCCGAAGTCGACGGCCGTCGAGCTGAGCTCGCCGTCCTGCGAGCTTCTGGTCTGGCCCATGGAGTACTCGAGATCGCCCAGGATCTCCGACATCTGCCGGCCCAGGCCCGTGACGTCGGAACCGTTGATGACGTCGATGACGGCGGTCTTGGCGTTCTTGGACGTCGTACCCGTGCTGTCCGCGGCCTTGTCCAGTGTCGACGGCTCGGTCGACGTGGTGGGTGTGGACGTCGGGGCGCCTGCCGGCGGCTTGAGGCCGAAGGCCTTGGCGACCTCGACCTTGATGGCCATGGGGTCGACGATGTTGACGTCCTGGCCGTCGATGTTGTCGTAGCGCACGACGGGCAGCGTCCGGTACTGGACGTTGGCGCCGCCGGCGATCTCGCCCATGCGCTTGAACTGCTCCTGGCCCCAGCCGGCCGACAGCACGACGTCCTTCTGCGCGACCCCGATCAGCTGATTCAGCTTGCCGAGATCGCTGAACGATCCGTCCTTCTGCAGCTGGTGCATCACCGAGATCAGGAACGCCTGCTGGCGGTGGGTCCGGTCCAGGTCGCCGTTGTCCAGGCCGTGCCGCTGCCGCACGAACGCGACGACCTGCGAGGCGTCGAGCATCTGCCGGCCGGCGGGGAAATCGGCGCCCGAGTAGTCGTCGTACACGGGGTGGTTCAGGCAGATCTCGACGCCGCCGAGGCTCTCGGCGATGTCGTAGAAGCCGGCGAGGTTGACCTCGGCGAAGTAGTCGATGGGCGCACCGGTCAGGTTGCGGACCGCGGCCAGGGTCGCGGCGCGGCCGGCCTCGCGGCTCTTGCGCTCCAGCTCGGCCTGGTCGGTGACGCCCTTGTCCATGAGGTGCTGCATGGCGTTGGCCTTGGTCAGGCCGTACGCCTCTTTGATCTTGATGTGGTCGTATCCGGGGATGCCGGTGACCCGCACGTAGTCGTCACGCGGGATCGAGAACGCGACCACATGGTTGTCGGCGGAGATGTGCGCCAGGATCAGCGTGTTGGTGTTGTAGCCGCCGTTGTCCGAATCCCCGGCGTGCAGCTTGTCGAGCAGCGCCTGCGGCAGGTCGTTGCCCTGCTGGTCTTTGCGCGAATCCAGGCCGATCAACAGGATGTTCATCGCCCCGCCGGTGGACTTGGGCGCGTCGGCCCCGAGCGCATCGCTGACCGTGATGCCGTGCAGCGCCCCGCGCACCGTCCACCAGCCGAGGCCCGTCGTCGCCACCGCCACCACGGTGACCAGCGCGAGTGCGACGCGGCCGACGGTGTCCCAGCCCACGCGGGCGCTGAGCAGGCTTTGCAGCCGGCTCCGGCGGTGCCGGGCTGGAAGACGATGGCGGGCGGAATCGCTGCGCTGGAAATCGGAGGTGCTCAGCTGCGACCCCACGGCGTGCTGGTCATGTCGGTCATCTCGGCGGGCCTCGCGGGTACGTGAGGACCGCCGGTCGGATCCGGCGGTCGGAAGTTCGCTGTCACCGCGGCCCGCGTGTATGCGTCAGAGCGATCGGACGGCAGTGCGACCGATTTTAGGGCAACGCCGCAGACTCAGCGAATCCTCAGTGAACGCCGGTGATCAGCCGCATTCACCTTTGGAGGCGCTGGTCGCGGCCATGATCACGCCGGCCTGCTGGCCTGCTGTGAGCTCGGTCCAGGGAGTGTTGAAGTTACCGGGATCACGTGTTTCCGGCCGTTGCATGAGGTTCAGGTACGGCTCGACGAGCGTCGCCGGGTCGGCGTGCTGCGCGTCCATCCACATTTTCGCGGCGTGGCACGCCTGGCCGAATTCAGACTCGGTCGCCGCCGGCGGGGCGTCGACGGCGGTCGTCACACCGCCGGGGGAGACAGCCATGCCGCCGGGCGCCGGGTGTTCGTGCGACTGGGTGGGCAGCTCGGCGGGAGTTTGGGCGGGGGCCGCTTGTTTGTCCGGACCGCAGGCGGTGAGCACGGTCAGAGCGGTGGCGGTGAGCAGCGTTGCCCGGATGACGGTCTGCATGACAGCCAATCTATGCGGTACGGCATTCAGGATCACCCTGACGTTAACCATTCCCCGCCGGTCCGGGACTCGGCATCATCGGGGACATGGCAGTGCAGAACGTGCAGAACGCGACATGTTGTCGGGCTTGAGCCCGGCCTTGTGAGGGCGCCAAGCCCACCGTTCGTTCCTGCATTGGAGTTCCGTCATGTCCGTCCTGACAGATTTTTCTGTTTCTGGTCCTGCCCTCGTCGCCCCGACCCGGTTGCGGCTACCCGACCTGCTGAACGCCACCGATCGGTGCGCCGACGACGTTTTGAGCGGCCGCTACGAGCGACTGCTGCCGGCCGACGGCCTGCCCCACGACGAACGCTGGTTCCGCCGGTTGTACGGCGACGACGAACTCGACCTCTGGCTGATCAGCTGGGTCCCCGAGCGCAGCACCGAGCTGCACGACCATGGCGGCTCACTCGGTGCGTTGACCGTGGTGTCCGGCGCGTTGGAGGAAACCCGGTGGGACGGTCGCGGGCTGCGGCAGCGCACGCTCGAGGCGGGTGACCAAGCCGCGTTCCCGCTGGGCTGGGTCCACGACGTGGTGCGGGCCGGCGCTGACGTGGTGCCGCCGTCGCTTCCCACGCTGAGTGTGCACGCGTACTCGCCGCCGCTGACCGCCATGTCGTACTACGACGTCACCGAGAGCCAGAAGCTGCGTCGCGTCTACACCGAACTCACCGACAAGCCCGAGGGGGACTGATGACCGTGACGAGCGAAGCGACGGAAAGCAGGACCAGCCGGATCGACGCCATGCTGGACGCGGCCCGCGAGCGGCTGGTCCGGCTGTCGGCCGCCGAAATCCCCGCCGCGTTGGCCAGGGGCGCCGTGCTGGTGGACATCCGGCCGGCCGCGCAGCGCGCCATCGAGGGCGAGTTTCCCGGTGCGCTCGTAGTGGAACGCAACGTCCTGGAATGGCGCTGCGACCCGACCAGCGACGCCCGCCTGCCGCAGGCCACCGGCGACGACGTCGAGTGGGTGGTGCTGTGCTCGCAGGGCTACACCTCGAGCCTGGCCGCCGCGGCGCTGCAGGACCTGGGGCTGTACCGGGCCACCGATGTCATCGGCGGGTACCGGGCGCTGGTGGACGAAGGCCTGCTGGGCGGGACGGCCGCGTCGGTGCTGTTACGTGCCGGCGCTTGGGTGTAGCAGCGGCCGCAACCGTTCCGTCTTCTCCTGGGTCCACTCCGGCGGCTGCAGCACGTCGGCCCACGCGTTCGCGACGTCCTTGATGTAGACGTGGCCGTGCCCGTCGGGCACGTCGACCGCGACGGCCATGTCGGCCGACACCTGCAGGAACGTCACGACGGGAATCCATTCCATCCGTGGGGAGACGTCGCGGCCGCGTGGCTCTTCCAGCCAGTCCGGCCGGGCGAACAGCAGGTCGGGGTTCCACCAGGCGATCGGGTCGGACGCGTGCTGCAGGTACACCACTCGCGGGTGGCCCCAGGTGGCGTTGGCCGGACGGTTCAAATCCTCAGGGCGCGAACCGAATCGGGCGTTGAGCCCGTCGTCGTAGATCGGCAGTTTCTCCGGTGAGCCGGCGTCGCGGTAGCGGGTCAGCTCGGTCCAGATGGGATTGTTGAACGTCGGCCCGGAGAACAGCGCACCGTTGGTGCGGGCCACCAGGTTGTTGAGCGACTGGAACGGGGCCTCGCCGCCGAACGAGCCGAGGCTCTCGCCGAACACCACAAGCTTGGGGCGCTTGCCCTCGGGCATCTGTCGCACGAGCGCGTCGACCTCTTCGAAGAGGTCCTGGCCGGCTTCCTGCGCGTTGGCCTTGTCCACGAGGAACGAAATCCAGCTGGGCAGGAACGAATACTGCATCGACACGATCGCCGTGTTGCCGTTGTACATGTACTCGAGCGACGCGGCTTCGGCCTCGTTGATCCAGCCGGTGCCGGTCGTGGTGGCGACGGCGACGACGGCGCGTTCGAGCCCGCCGGTGCGCTTGAGTTCCTGCGCGGCCAGCTTGGCCGTCGCCCGGATACCGTCCGCGGAGTGCAGGCCAGCGTAGGCGCGAATCGGTTCGATTGCCTTGCGGCCGTTGAACTTCGCGAGCTCGTCGACGCTCGGTCCGTTGCCGACGAAGATGCGGCCCTGCCGGCCCAGCGACGACCAGCTGGCCAGTGAGCCGGGCCCGCCCGAACGCAACGGTGAGGTGGGCGGTGGGTTGTCCGGATCGTCCTCGTCGTTGGCCGAGGCGAAGGTGTTGTTGATCCACGACATCGCGTAATTGCCGACCACACCGTTGAACACTTCGACGAACACGGCGATCACCAGGAGCACCGCGACCACCCCGGACACCCGCGGCGGTGCCACGCGCTCCAGCTGACGCATCAGGAAACGCACCAATTTGCGGATCAGCTGGCCGATTTCGACGAAGCCGAACAGGAAGACGATCGAATACACCGCCGTCAGCGGGTGGTCCCAGAACTTCATCCGGGGCACGCCCATCATGTCCCGGACCTCGTCCTGCCAGACGTGGAACCAGATGACCGCCAGCACCTGGCCGATGACGCCGAGCCCGATCAGGACCAGCCACGCCCAGCGGGGCGCCTTGGGGCTGCTGTCCTTCGAGCGCATGTATCGCACCAGGAAGACGCTGAGCACCCCGAGGCCGTAACCGCACGCACCGGCGGCGCCGCTGACGATGCCCTGGAAGAGCGGTCCGCGCGGCAACAGCGACGGCGTCATCGAGAGCCAGATGAACGTGAGGCCGACCGCGGTGCCGAAGAACGTGTAGCGGCGAACCCACCAATCCGAGGCCGGCTCTTCCAGTTTCGCGACGAGCGACTCCTCGTCCGACGGCTCGGCTACCGCGACAGCGGCGCCGTCATCGTCGGCAGGATCGGTCAGTTGTGCGGTGTCGGCCACCGATCGACTTTACCGATGCGTGAAGTTCGGCGCGCGCTTCTCGGTGAACGCCGCCATGCCCTCGGTCTGGTCGTCGGTGGCGAACGCCGAGTGGAACAGCCGGCGCTCGTACAGCAGGCCTTCGGCCAGCGTGCTCTCGAAAGCTCGGTTGACGGCTTCCTTGGCCATCCGCGATGCCGAAAGCGACATGCCGGCAATGGTTTTGGCGACGGCGTTGGCCTCTTCGAGCAGCTTGTCGGCCGGGACCACGCGCGACACCAGGCCGCAGCGTTCGGCTTCCTCGGCGTCCATGTTGCGGCCGGTGAGGATCAGGTCCATCGCCTTGGCCTTGCCCACGGCGCGCGTCAGGCGCTGGCTGCCACCCATGCCGGGGAGCACGCCCAGCTTGATCTCGGGCTGGCCGAATTTGGCGGTGTCGGCGGCGATCAGCAGGTCGCACATCATGGCCAGCTCACAACCGCCACCGAGCGCGTAGCCGGCGACGGCGGCGATGGTGGGGGTGCGGGTCGCGGCGAACTTGTTCCACAGCGCGAAGAAGTCCTGCGAGAACACGTCGGCGAACGTCAGGCTCGCCATCTCCTTGATGTCGGCGCCCGCGGCGAAGGCCTTCTCGCTGCCGGTGATGATGATGGCGCCGATGCCCGGGTCGGCGTCGAGTTCGGCTGCGGCCGTGGTGACTTCGGCCATCACCTGGCTGTTGAGGGCGTTGAGCGCCTTGGGCCGGTTCAGGGTGATGGTGGCGACGCGGTCGTCGCGGGTGACCAGGATGGTTTCGAAAGTCTCAGATGTCACTGTGGAATCCTAAAACTAGAAGGTGAGGTCGGGGTCGGCGGAGACGAAGTAGGCGTCGACATCGGCGGCGGTGACGTCCGCCAGGCTGGCCGGCGACCACTGCGGGTTGCGGTCCTTGTCGACGAGCTGGGCGCGGATGCCCTCCACGAAATCGTGAGACTTGTGCGACGCCATCGACACTCGAAATTCCTGAACCAGGGCATCCTCGAGGCTCGGCAGCTTCGCGGCGCGGCGCACGGCCTCCAGCGTGACCGTCAGCGCGACGGGGGACCGGGTGGCGATCAGGTCGGCCGCGGTGTTGGCCTCGGCGGCGGCGTGGCCGCGCAGGTTCGCCAGGATCTCGGCGACGGTGTCGGCGGCGTAGCACTCGTCGATCCAATGTTGTTGCGCCAGAAGCGCACTGGCAGGTGGCTCGACGGCGTACTTCTTGGGCGCCGCGTCGGGCCCATCGCTGATCACCAGGTCACGGAACGCCGGGAGGTCGGCCTGTGGGACGAAGTGGTCGGCGAAACCTAGGGCGATGGCGTCGGCGCCGGAGAACGGGGCGCCGGTGAGTGCGGCGTGCAGGCCGATCAGGCCCGGGGCGCGGGACAGCAGGTAGGTGCCGCCGACGTCGGGGATGAAGCCGATGCCGACCTCGGGCATGCCCAGCTTGGTCTTCTCCGTGACGACGCGGATGTTGCCGTGGGCGCCGACGCCGACGCCGCCGCCCATCACGATGCCGTCCATCAAGGAGACGTACGGCTTGGGGTAGCGGCCGATGTGCGCGTTGAGTACGTATTCGTCGTGCCAGAACGTCCTGGCGTTGTCGTCCTGCGCCTTGGCGGAGTGATACAGCGCGACGACGTCGCCGCCCGCGCACAGGCCACGCTCGCCGGCGCCGGTCAGCAGGACCGCGCGCACGCTGTCGTCGTGCTCCCACGCGGTGAGCGCCTCGGCCAGGCCCGTGACCATCGCTTGGTTCAGCGAGTTGATGGCCTTCGGACGGTTCAGCGTGACGACGCCGACGCCGTTTTCGACATTTACTAGGATATCCTCGTTTTCCGCCACGGTAAGCAATGTAGATCGTCGCGCAGCGCGTGCGCCGACCAGGTACCGTTTCACAGTAAGTTCCCAGTTTCTCCGTCTCGCCGGGAACCAACACCCGAAGTCGTACGTTGTGTGGGTGTTCGTCAGCAGACGGACCACAGCTTCAGGAGAGGAACCCGACGGTGCGCGAGAGCAGCAACCCGATATTTCGTTCCCTGCCCAAGTCGCAGGGCGGATACGCGCAATTCGGTAGTGGCGCCGCCGCATATGGTGCCCAGCAGACCATGGCTCAGCCATACACCCAGTACCCGCAGCAGCAGGCCGGCTTCTCGCGCCCGCTGACCATCGACGACGTCGTCACCAAGACCGGCATCACGCTGGCGGTGCTGACCGTCAGTGCGGTCGTTTCGTACTTCCTGATCATGTCGAACCTGGCGCTGGCCGGGCCCATCGCCATGATCGGCGCCATCGGCGGCCTGGTGATGGTCCTCATCGCCACGTTCGGCCGTAAGCAGGACAACCCGGGCATCGTCCTGACCTACGCGGTGCTCGAGGGCATGTTCCTCGGCGCCTTCTCGTTCGTCATGGCCAACTTCGCGGTGCAGGGCATCAGTGCAGGCGCCCTCATCAGCCAGGCGGTCCTCGGCACGTTCGGTGTGTTCTTCGGCATGCTCGTCGTCTACAAGACCGGCGCCATCCGCGTCACCCCGAAGTTCACCCGCATGATCGTCGCCGGCATGTTCGGCGTCCTCGCCCTGATGCTCGGCAACTTCATCATCGGCCTGTTCAACGGCGGCGCCGGCATGGGCCTGCGCAGCGGCGGCACCATCGCGATCATCTTCTCGCTGGTCTGCATCGCGCTGGCGGCGTTCAGCTTCCTGATCGACTTCGACGCTGCCGACCAGATGATCCGCGCCGGTGCGCCGGCGAAGGCGGCGTGGGGCGTCGCGCTCGGCCTGACCGTCACCCTGGTCTGGCTGTACGTGGAAATCCTGCGACTGCTGAGTTATTTCAACAACGACTAGCTCCGTTGACAGAGAAGGGGCGTCCGCTTCGGCGGGCGCCCCTTCTTCGCGTCGTGCTCAGACTTCGCGCGGCCTGACCCGGCCGGCAGCTTCCGCGGCGTTGCGGCGCGCGGTGTCGATGTCTTCGGCCCGCGCCAGCGCCACACCCATCCGGCGGGTGCGGAAGCTCTCCGGCTTGCCGAACAGCCGAATGTCGGTGCCCGGCACCTGCAGCGCCTCGTCGACGCCGTCGAAGACGATGCCCTCGGCCTCGACACCGCCGTAGATCACCGCGCTGGCACCCGGGGTCTTCAGCGACGTATCCACCGGCAGACCGAGGATGGCGCGGGCGTGCAGCTCGAACTCGTTCTGCCACTGCGTGATCATGGTCGTCATACCGGTGTCGTGCGGCCGCGGGCTCACCTCGCTGAACCACACCTGGTCGCCCTTGACGAACAACTCGACGCCGAAAACGCCCTGCCCGCCAAGGTTTTCGGTGACCTTGTGCGCGATCTGCTGGGCGTTCGCCAGGGCGGCGGCCGACATCGGGTGCGGCTGCCAGCTCTCCACATAGTCGCCGGCGACCTGCCGATGCCCGATCGGTTCGCAGAACTGCGTCTCGACCTCGCCATCCGTCCCGCGCGCCCGGACGGTCAATAGCGTGATCTCGTAATCGAAGTCGACGAAGCCCTCGACGATGATCCGGGTGTTGGTGACGCGGGCCCCGCCCATGGCGTAGTCCCAGGCCTTCGCGACGTCGTCGGGGCCGTCGAGCTTGCTCTGGCCCTTGCCAGAGCTGCTCATCACGGGTTTCACGACGCACGGGTAGCCGATGCCGCCGTCAATGGCGGCTTGGAGCTCCTCGAGCGAATCGCAGAACTGGTACGGGCTCGTCGGCACCCCGAGCTCCTCGGCGGCCAGCCGCCGGATGCCCTCGCGGTCCATGGTCAGGCGGGCGGCCCGTGCGGTCGGGATCACCCGCACGACACCGGCTTCCTCGAGTTCCTGCAGCGCCGGCGTCGCGATGGCCTCGATCTCCGGCACCACGAGGTCCGGCTTCTCGGCCGCGATCAGCGCCTTCAACTGGTCGGGGTCGGTCATGGAGATGGTCCGCGCGTGGTGAGCCACCTGCTGGCCCGGCGCGTTGTCGTAGCGGTCGACGGCAATGGTCTCGACGCCCAGTCGCTGCAACGCGATCAGCACTTCGCGACCGAGTTCGCCGGAGCCGAGCAGCATGACCCTGGTCGCGTTCGGCGACAGTGGGGTTCCGATGGTGATCATTGGGCGCTGAGTCTATGGGGTCGGGTTCGATTTGGGCTGTGCGAGGTCGGCGCAGTCGTGGTCCGCCGGCCCGTTGATCCTGTACTGAGGGCGCGGGTTTCTCGCACTTTTGCGCCGCTGCGGCAGGGTCAGTGGTGTGTGCTGGTTGAGTCTGTGCTGATGGCCTCGGCTACTCGCGCTTTCGCGCCGCTGCCGCAGAATCAACGGCAAGAGCGTTGTGCACAGTGCGCGATTCGTCCACAAGCGAGGCTCGGCTGGCTGATTGCGCCGCAAATTGTGTCGGACGACGCCTGCACGGTTGCCGCTATGGACATCGACAACCAGCCGTTCATCGGCAGCGAGGCCCTGCAAGCGGGCGCCCTCAACCGTTACGAACTGCGCCGGTATTACCGCGCGATCATGCCGAACGTGTACTTGGACAAGCGGATTGATCCGTCTTTGCAGCAACGCGCTGCCGCCGCGTGGTTGTGGTCGCAGCGTGAAGCGGTGATCGCGGGCTCGACTGCATCAAGCCTGTTGGGCGCGAAGTGGATTCCGGACGACGCCGCGATCGAGCTGATCTGGCCGAATGCCCGACCGCCGCGCGGAGTCGTCACTCGCGACGACCTAATTTTTGCCGAAGAGGTCCACTCCGTCGACGGATTGCCGGTCACCACACCGGCACGTGCGGCATTCGACCTCGGACGCCGCGGGCGACTCAATGATGCCGTCGCGCGGCTCGACGCGCTCTGCGTGGCAACGGGATTCGTCACCGACGAAGTCTTGGCGCTGGCCGGGGAACATCGACACTGCCGGGGGCTTCGTCAACTGGAACGAGCCTTGGACCTCTGCGACCCGGGCGGGCAATCTCCCCAGGAAACAAGGATCCGACTGATGCTGATCGCCGAGGATTTCCCACGGCCACAGACGCAGATTCCTGTCCCCGGACCCGACGGCAATCCCAAGTACTTCCTCGATATGGGGTGGGAGGACCTGATGCTCGCGGTGGAATACGACGGGGAACAGCATGCAGATCAGCTCGGCTATGACATCGTGCGCAGTGAGTACATCGCCGGAATCGGGTGGACGGTTGTTCGGGTCGCGGCGGGCCACCGGAAGCCCGACGTGTTGGCACGAGTGAACCGAGCCTGGGACCTTGCGGTGCGCCGGCGAAATCCCGCGGCATTCAGCCTGCGGTGAGGGCCTACGCCACTTGCGACTTTGCGCCGCTGCCGCAGAGTCAACGGTGGTGACGTTGAGTCTGCGGTGAGGGCCTACGCCACTTGCAACTTTGCGCCGCTGCCGCAGGGTCAGCGGCGGGGCTGGTTGACCCTGCGGTGAGGGTCCACGCTTCTCGCGACTTTGCGCCGCCCGCGCAGAGCCGATCCCAGGAACACGTCGATTCTGTATTGAGGGCGTGGGCTTCTCGCAACTTTGCGCCGCTGCCGCAGGGTCAGCGGTGGGGCTGGTTGACCCTGCGGTGAGGGCCTACGCCACTTGCAACTTTGCGCCGCCAGCGCAGAGCCAACCCCAGAAACACGTTGACCCTGTACCTGGGGCGCATTCCACTCGAACAAATGCGCCCTGAGTACAGGGTCAACGCGAGGCGGCGGGACGCCGCTTCAGAGACTGCTTCAGAGACTTACGAAAGCCGCTCGATGATCATGGCCATACCCTGGCCACCACCGACACACATGGTCTCGATGCCGAACTGCTTGTCGTGGGTCTGCAGGTTGTTGATCAGCGTCGCGGTGATGCGGGCGCCGGTCATACCGAACGGGTGGCCGAGGGCGATGGCGCCACCGGACACGTTCAGGCGGTCCTCGTCCATGCCCAGGGCACGGGCCGAGCCCAGCACCTGCACGGCGAAGGCCTCGTTGATCTCGTAGAGGTCGACGTCACCGATGGCCATGTTGGCGCGGCCGAGGGCCTGCTTGACGGCCTCGATCGGGCCCAGGCCCATGATCTCCGGCGACAGACCCGACACACCGGTCGAGACGATGCGCGCGAGCGGGGTCAGGCCGAGGGCCTTGGCCTTCTCGTCGCTCATGATCACGAGGGCGGCGGCGCCGTCGTTCAGCGGGCAGGCGTTACCGGCGGTGATGGTGCCGTTCGGGCGGAACACCGGCTGCAGCTGGCTGATCTTCTCGTAGGTGGTGCCGGCACGCGGGCCGTCATCCTTGGAGACGATGGTGCCGTCGGGCAGGGTGACGGGGACGATCTCACGCTCGAAGAAGCCCGCGTTGATGGCTTCCTCGGCCTTGTTCTGCGAGCGGACGCCCCAGTGGTCCTGGTCCTCACGGCTGATGCCGGTGTGCAGGACGACGTTCTCGGCAGTCTGGCCCATGGCGATGTAGACATCGGGCAGGACGCCGTCCTCGCGGGGGTCGTGCCACTCGGTGGCGCCTTCGGCCTGCTTGACGGTACGGGCCTGGGCCTCGTCGAACAGCGAGTTCTTGCTGTTCGGGGCGCCGTCGGCAGCGCCGACGCCGAAGCGGGACACGGTCTCGACACCGGCCGAGATGAACACGTCGCCCTCGCCGGCCTTGATGGCGTGGAACGCCATGCGGGTGGTCTGCAGCGACGACGAGCAGTAGCGGTTGACGGTGGTGCCCGGCATGAAGTCGTAGCCGAGCTCGACGGCCACGGCGCGGCCGATGTTGTAGGCGGCCTCACCACCGGGCTGTCCGCAACCGATCATCAGGTCGGCGACATCGCGCGGGTCGAGCGCGGGCACCTTGTCCAGCGCGGCGCGCACCATCTGGGCGGCCAGGTCGTCGGGCCGCATGGTGGCCAACGAGCCCTTGACGGCACGGCCGATAGGGGAGCGGGCAGTGGAGACGATGACGGCTTCGGGCATGACGGGCTCCTAAGGATCCAAAAATAGCTTCCTGGCGAATTTATCCCGTGACAGGAGCGACGATCGGCGCGGGTACGCCTGTCGTACGCCGCCACAGGCGCGCCATGCCGGCGAGGCGGGCCAGCAGGCTCGTCACGTCCGCGGTCCGCGAGACCAGCGCGGATGCGGGCGGAGACTCAGTTGTCCACTCGCCCAACGCTTCACAGAGGGCCGGTAGCAGCTGCTGGGCGGCCAGGGAGTACCCGGCGGCCGACGGATGGAACATGTCCGGGGAGAAGAGCACCTCGGGCGCCTTGAGGAAATCGGGCGCCAGCAGGTCCGAGAACGGCACCGGCACGCCGCCGTTCGACCGGACCTGCCCGGCCTGGGCTCGGGCCAGCCGCAGGCCCCGGTTGCGGGCGACGAAGCGCAGCGGTTGCGGGATGGCTGCGATGGCGCCGAAGTCCGGACACGTGCCGACGACGACGACCGCGCCGCTGGCGCACAGGCGCTGCACCGCGTTGCCGAGGCGGCGGGCCGACTGCCCGATGCCGTTGACGGCGGTGATGTCGTTGGCGCCGATCATGATCACCGCGGCGTCGGGCGGCGGGCCGGCCACGAACATGGCATCGATCTGACCGGACAGACCCTTGGACGTGGCCCCGACGATGGCCTTGGTGGACAACCGGATTCGCTTGCCGGACTGCTGTGCCAGCCCGCGGGCGAGCAGGACGCCGGGCACCTCGTCGGCGTCGCGGCAGCCGTATCCGGTGGCGGTGGAGTCACCGAAGATCATCAGGTGCAGGTCGAACGGCACGCCGCGCTGCCATTTCTCGACGGGTCCGCCCCCGGGGCTGTAGACGCCGTCGGCGCGGGGCGGGACCTCCCATGACTTGGGGATGACCCGGCGTGCCTTGGCGGCCTGGCCGCTCAGGAGGTTTCGGGCCCCGACATACGACCCTGTCGAGGCGATGGTGGCTGCGGTCGCCAGAGCGATGGTCTTCCGGCGCGGTGCACGTCTGCCCACGGCGTTCATTCTAGGTCGGTTGCGGAGATTCGCAGGTCGATGAACCGCGGGCGGCCCGATCACGTAGTCATATCGACTGGGGCATCAATTTGGCGACTTTGATTGTTGATCTATGTAGCGGTGGCAAGCTAAGTTACGCGGGTTGTCTATTAAGTGACGTAAATAACGAAGTGCACCGGAACTACAAAGGCGTAGGAGTGGTGGCGATGACCGCACCGAGCAGGGTTGTCAGAACCCATAGTGTTGCTATAAGTGCTGCTAAGGGGCGGAAACCACGCCGCTATCCGGTCAGCGACGGCGCACCGGTAGAGATCGTCGAGGACGGTCCCAGCCTCGCCGGGCGCCTGATGTCGGTAGCCGCGACACTCGCCATCAAGTCAACTCTGACCATCGGCAGCTACGCCCCCAAGGCCCCCTGGCCGTGGGGAATGGTGGACTTCGTCGCTCGGATCATGAGGCTTGAGCCGGGCACGGTCCGCGCCACGATCGGTTTGCCGAACTGTACGGCGCACCTGGTCCGCGCCAAGGGCGTGCTGCCCGCCGACGGCCGCCGCAGCGTCATCCTCTACATGCACGGCGGCGCGTTCCTGACCTGTGGTGTGCACACCCACGGCCGCGTGGTCGGCGCGTTGTCGAAGTACGCCGACGCCCCTGTCCTGGTCGTCGACTATCGGATGATTCCGAAGCACTCGATCGGCGAGGCCCTCGAGGACTGCCACGATGCCTACCGGTGGCTGCGCCTGAAGGGCTACGAGCCGGACCAGATCGTGCTGGCCGGAGATTCGGCGGGCGGCTACCTGTCGCTCGCGCTGGCCGAGAAGCTGCAGGAGGAGGGCGAGCTGCCGGCGGCGGTGACGACGATGTCGCCGCTGTTCGAGATCGACAACGAGAGCCGGGCCCAGCACCCGAACATGAAGTCCGACGCGATGTTCCCGGCGCACGCCTTCGACGCGCTGATCGAGCTCATCGAGCACGCGGCATCACGCCACATCGTCGACGGGAAGCCCGAAGAGGTGTACGAGCCGCTCGACCACATCGAGCCCGGCCTGCCGCGCACCCTGATCCACGTGTCCGGTTCCGAGGTGCTGCTCAACGATGCCCGCAAGGCCGCGCACATGCTGGCCGCGAGCGGCGTGCCGGTCGAGGTACACGTCTGGCCCGGCCAGATGCACGTCTTCCAACTCGCTGCCCCGCTGGTCAAGGAAGCGGACCGCTCGCTGAAGCAGATCGGCGAGTACATCCGCGAGGCAACCTGGTAATCCCGCATGCGCAACCGGGGTGCGGCCTGACAACATGTACCCATGCGCATCGCCCGGCACGTCAGTGAGCTCATCGGCAATACGCCTCTGGTCCAACTGAACTCAGTTGTTCCAGCGGGGTCGGGGGTGGTGGCCGCCAAGATCGAATACCTCAACCCCGGCGGCAGCGCCAAGGACCGCATCGCGGTCAAGATGATCGACGCCGCCGAAGAGGCCGGACTGCTCAAGCCGGGCGGGACCATCGTCGAGCCCACGTCCGGCAACACCGGCGTCGGGCTCGCCATCGTGGCGCAGCAGCGCGGCTACAAGTGCATCTTCGTTTGCCCGGACAAGGTCAGCGAGGACAAGCAGAACGTGTTGCGCGCGTACGGCGCCGACGTCGTCGTCTGCCCGACGGCCGTGGCCCCCGACCACCCGGACAGCTACTACAGCGTCTCCAATCGGCTCGTCACCGAGATCGACGGCGCCTGGAAGCCGGACCAGTACTCGAACCCGAATGGCCCGGCCAGCCACTACGAGACCACCGGCCCCGAGATCTGGGCCGACACCGACGGCAAGATCACGCATTTCGTGGCGGGCGTCGGTACCGGCGGCACGATCACCGGCACCGGCCGCTACCTCAAGGAGGTCTCGGGCGGCCGGGTGAAGATCGTCGGCGTCGACCCCGAAGGCTCGGTGTACTCCGGCGGCACCGGTCGGCCATACCTGGTCGAGGGCGTCGGTGAGGACTTCTGGCCATCGGCCTACGACCCGAGCATCCCCGACGAGATCATCGCCGTCTCCGACGCCGACTCGTTCGACATGACCCGGCGCCTGGCGCGCGAAGAGGCCCTGCTGGTCGGCGGTTCCTGCGGCATGGCAGCGGTCGCGGCGATCAAGGTGGCCGAGCGCGAGGGCCCGGACGCCGTCGTCGTCGTCCTGCTGCCGGACGGCGGAAGAGGTTATCTGTCAAAGATTTTCAACGACGAGTGGATGTCGTCGTACGGCTTCCTGCGCAGCCGGTTGGACGGCACTCCGGAGGAGCACACCGTCGGAGATGTGCTGCGCGGCAAGTCCGGCGGGCTGCCGGATCTGGTCCACACCCACCCGTCGGAGACGGTGCGTGACGCCATCAGCATCCTGCGCGAGTACGGCGTCTCGCAGATGCCGGTCGTCGGGGCCGAGCCGCCGGTGATGGCCGGTGAGGTCGCGGGCAGTGTGTCCGAACGTGAGCTGCTCTCAGCGGTTTTCGAGGGCCGGGCGAAACTGGCCGACGCGGTGGCGCAGCACATGAGCCCGCCGCTGCCGCTGATCGGCGCCGGCGAGCTGGCGTCCGCGGCGGCGAAGGAATTGCGCGAGGTCGACGCCGTGATGGTCGTCGACGACGGCAAGCCCGTCGGTGTGCTGACCCGGCACGATCTGCTCGGGTTCCTGACGCAGGGCGGCTCGCGCAAATAGCCGCGTAATTGAGGGGAGATTGACTTATCTTCTCCGGTAGGGCGAGACCGCTCGCTTCTCGCTGTTCACCTTTGGAAAGGCCGCAATGACCGAGTACCCGCCACCGCCGCCCGGGAATTTCCCGCCGCCGCCCCCGGGCAATTTCCCGCCGCCCCCGCCCGGCGGTTACCAGCCGGTCGGTGGATATCCCGGCGCCGGCGGGCCGCCGGACAACAACCTGGTGTGGGGCATCCTCGTCACCATCTTCTGCTGCCTGCCGTTCGGCATCGTGTCGATCGTCAAGGCGACGCAGGTATCCGGACTGTGGGCGCAGGGCCGGCCCGACCTGGCACAGGCCGCCGCCGATGATGCCAAGAAGTGGGCCATGTGGGGCGCCATCGCCGGTGCTGTCGTGGCCGTGCTCTACATCATCTTCGTCGTTGTGCTCGGCGCGTTCTCCTTCTCGACGTCGTCCTATTCGGGATAGGTCGCACCTCAAATGCAACACCTCCAGCGGCCCAAGGCGGTTAGTCCGCTCCTTGGGCCGCTCGGTGTTGCGGCCGGCGCCGGCGTGGTGTGCTGCGCGATCTGGCTGAGCAATCCGACGGTGCCGGGTGGCCCGATGCCGGTCTGCCCCACCAAGGCGCTGCTGGGTATCGATTGCCCGGGCTGCGGCAGCATGCGAATGCTGTATTCGCTGATGCACGGCGACTTTTCGGCTGCGTTGCATTTCAATGCGGTTGGCCTGGTCGCATTGGTATTGCTCGTCTGGTCCTATGGCGCATGGACGTACGGCCGCGTCGTGGGCCGAAGAATAACCAGTTGGCAGCATCGGGGCTGGGCCGCTCCGGCCGTTTTGACGGTAATGTGCATTTGGTTTGTTATTCGCAATGTGCCGATAGCGCCGTTCATTTCGTTGTACGTGTAGTTCACGTTTGTAATCAGAAACGCCACATCACATCGCTCGGAGGGACGAAAGATGACGGACCAACCGACGGACGGCACTCCGCCGGACGCCAATAAGCCGACGGAGTACATTCCGCAGCCACCGCCGGGTGGGTTCCCCCCGCCGCCACCTCCGGGAGGCGCTCCGACGGAATACATTCCGCAGGCACCGCAGGGTGGCTACCCGCCCCCGCCGCAGGGTGGCTACCCGCCGCCTCCGGGCGGAGGATTCCCGCCCCCGCCGCAGGGCGGCTACCCGCCTCCTCCGGGGCAGGGTGGATACGCCCCGCCGCCCCCGCCTCCGGGTGGTGCCTACCCGCCGCCCCCGCCGCCGCAGGGTGGCTTCGCGCCGCCGCCGCCAGGGGCATACCCGCCGGCCGGCTACCAGTACGGTGCGCCGGGCGGTGCCGCCCCGTTCAGCGTCGGCGACGCGCTGTCGTGGGCGTGGAACAAGTTCACCAAGAACCCGGCGCCGCTGATCGTGTCGGTGTTGGTCTACGGCCTCATCGTCGGTGTCATCGCCGGCATCGTGCAGTTCAGTGCCCTGGGATTGGCTGACACTTCCGTTTCGAGCTACTCGGCAGACGACGCCGGCTTCAGCTACTCGTACAACGTCACCTCACTGGGACCGGCCAGCATCGCCATCCTGGTGCTCGGTTACCTCGTGTTGCTGGTGGTCGCGGCGGCCATCTCGTCGGCTCAGTACGTCGGCCTGCTCGGCATCGCCGACGGACAACCGACCACCATCGGGTCGTTCTTCAAGCCGCGCTACATCGGGCCGATGATCGTCCTGACGCTCATCGTCGGTGTGCTCGTCGGTATCGGGTATGTGTTGTGCGTGATCCCCGGTCTGATCGTCGCGCTGTTCGCGATATTCGCGCACCCGATCCTGGTTGATCGCAACCTGTCGCCGATCGATTCGCTGAAGGCCAGCATCGAGATCGTGAAAGCCAATGTCGGACAGGTGATCCTGGTCTGGCTGGTGGCCGGCTTGATCGCCGCGGCCGGCATCCTCGCCTGTGGCGTCGGTGTCCTGGTCTCCGGTCCGGTCGCCTCGCTGATGCTGGTGTACACCTACCGTCGCCTCAGCGGTGGTCAGGTCGCCCCGCTGACGCCGTAACGCCGTGGCCTGTTCGGGGGCACGCCGGTCGCGGCCCCCGAACAGGCATGACGGCAGCACCCCATGAGACAGGACGACTTGAACTACACACCCTGGTGGGCCCGCGTGGTGGCCAGCCTGATCGACCGGGTCCCGCCGCTGTTCGTCATCATCGTCGGCGGTCTGATCGAGCGCTCCCAGCGCGTTACGAAATGCCTTGCCGACCAAGCGGACTACAGCATCGGCCCGTACTGCGCCACCGGGAACTCTGTCGCCGGTGTGCTGATCTGGCTGGCCGGACTCGTCGTCGCGCTGTTGTTCATGGTGTGGAATCACGGCTATCTGCAGGGCACCACGGGCTCCAGCCTGGGTAAGCGGGTGTTGCATTTCCAGGTGATCGACGAAAAGACGGGGGAGCCCGTCGGTTTCGGTCGCTCGGTGGTGCGGCAGCTGGCCCACGTCGCCGACGCCGTCCCGGTGTTCGCCGGTTACCTGTTCCCGTTGTGGGACGCCAAGCGGCAGACCCTGGCCGACAAGATCATGTCGACCGTCTGCGTGTCGACGCGATGATGGCGTACGCCCCGTGGTGGCGGCGAGCCGCTGCCACGGTCATCGACCTGCTGCCCCTGCTGGTACTCACCGCGGCCGGTGCGGCACTGGTGTGGTTCACGCGAGACCGGCTGTGCGACACCGATACTTCCGCGTTCGACGGCGGCGCCCAATGTGGCGACGGCTACTCGACGCTGGGCTACGTCAGCCTGGTTGTCACCTGGGCGCTCATGGTCGGTTATCTGGTCTGGAACTTCGGCTACCGCCAGGGACGCACCGGCGCCAGCCTCGGCAAGACCGCCCTGCGCGTCCGGGTCGTCGGTCAAACCTCAGGGACGCCAATAGGTTTCGGGCGCTCACTGCTCCGGCAGGCGGTACACCTGGCCGACCTGTCGATCGTCGGCTATCTGTGGCCGCTGTGGGACGCCAAGCGACAGACGTTCGCCGACATGGTGATGGAGACCGTCTGCGTGACGCCGCCGCGCACGCGCACCCCTGTCAGCGGAACGCACTGACCCCCGTCAGCGCCTGCCCGATCACCAGCTGGTGCACCTCGGACGTGCCCTCGTAGGTAAGCACCGACTCCAGGTTGTTGGCGTGCCGGATCACCGGGTACTCGAGGGTGATGCCGTTGGCGCCCAACAGGGTTCGGCACTGACGGGCGATCTTGATGGCCTCGCGGACGTTGTTCAGCTTGCCGACGCTCACCTGCTCGGGCTGGATCTTCCCGGCGTCCTTGAGCCGGCCGAGCTGCAGGGCGAGCAGCTGCGCCTTGCCGAGTTCGACGGCCATGTCGGCGATCTTGGCCTGCGTCAGTTGGTATTCCGCGAGCGTCTTGTCGAAAACCGTGCGCGTGCCGACGTAGTCCAGCGTCGCCTGCAGGCAGTCGCGCGCCGCGCCCACCGCGCCGAACACGATGCCGAACCGCGCCTCCGACAGGCAGCTCAGCGGGCCGGACAGACCACGCGCCCCGGGCAGCCGCGCGGACTCGGGGAGCCGGACGTCGTCGAGGCTGAATTCGGAGGTGACCGAGGCTCGCAGCGACATCTTGCGCGTCATCTCGCGGGCGCTGAAACCCGGTGTGTCCGTGGGTACCGCGAATCCCAGCACACCTTCCTCGGCGCGCGCCCACACCACCGCGACATCGGCGACCGAGGCGTTGGTGATCCACATCTTCGAGCCGTTGAGGACCCAGTCGTCGCCGTCCCGTCGGGCGGTGGTGCGCATGCCGCCGGGGTTGGAGCCGAAGTCCGGTTCGGTGAGACCGAAGCAGCCGATCAGATCGCCCGCGGCCATGCCCGGCAGCCACTGCTCGCGCTGTTCCTCGCTGCCCCAGTGATGGATCGCGAACATGGCCAGCGAGCCCTGCACCGACACCAGTGACCGGATGCCGCTGTCCACGGCCTCCAGCTCCTGGCACACCAGCCCGTAGGCCGTCGCCGTCGACCCGCTGCAGCCGTACCCGGTGAGGTGCATGCCGAGCAGGCCCAGCTTGCCCACCTCGGTGGCGATCTCGCGTACCGGAACCGAACCGTTCTCGAACCACTCGGCGATGTAGGGACGCAGCCGTTGCTCGCCGAACTGGCGCACCATGGTGCGCAATTCGATGTCCTCGGCGCTCAACAGGTCGTCGGTGCCGAGCAGATTGTCGATCGAGGCTGTCATGGTGCAGTTCTACACCGGGAGTTCGGCGTAAAGCGAGAGGCGGCCCCGGCTACGCTGGTCGCTCAGGGACAGACGGGGTGGACGATGACTGAGCAGGAACAGAACCAGGGTGCGGGCGAGCCGGAGGCTTCGACCCCGGCCTACGGTATGCCGCCGCTCCCGGCCTACGGCACGGAGCCGTACCCGTCGATGCCGGCGCCCGAGCCGTTCCCCCCGCCGCCGGTCACCGGTTTCCCTGGTCCGGGCTACCCGCCGCCGGTCGCGCCGTATCCGCCTGTGGCCCAGGGATATCCGGGTATGCCGCCGATGCCCGGCATGATGCCGATGGGTTATGCGCCGGTGCCGAAGACGAACGGCCTGGCCATCGCGTCGTTGGTCTGTTCACTGCTGGGCTTGGCGACGTGTGCGGCCACCTCGATCCTCGGGGTGATCTTCGGGCACCTCGCCAAGTCGCAGATCAAGCAGAGCGGCGAGGAGGGCGAGGGCATGGCTCTCGCGGGTTTGATCGTCGGCTACATCGGGCTGGCGCTTTTCGCGCTGATCGCGATCTTCTATTTCGGCCTGATCGCGCTCATCGTGGGCAGCAGCGGCACCACCACCTACTAGACGGGACCTGACCAATGACGAATCCCTACCAGCCCGCCGACGGGTCCGGTCAGCAGCAGCCGGGCGAGCCGCCGTTCAGCGGCCACGAATACCCGGGGTACTCCCAGCAGCCCGGTTTCCAACAGCCCGGTTACCCGCCGCCCGGGTACCCGCAGCAGCCGGGTTACCCGCCGCCGGGCTACGGCTACGCGCCGCAGTACGTGGCCGACCCGTCCGCGCCCTGGGGCCGTGATCCCCTGACGGGGCTGCCGTTGTCGGACAAGTCCAAGGTGACGGCCGGCCTGCTGCAGATCCTGTTGGGCACCTTCGGCGTCGGGCGATTTTATCTGGGCTACACGACCATCGGCGTGCTCCAGCTCGTCGTCTCGCTGGTGACCTGCGGCATCGGTGCCATCTGGCCGCTGATCGACGGCATCATGATCCTGATGGGGAACGTTCCCGACCCCCAAGGGCGCAAGCTCCGCGACTAGGCTGGCGCCTGTGAGTGAGCAGCGCAGCCAGGCAGACCACTACCGCGCCTACGGACCGTCGACCCGGGCCATTCATGCCGGGTTCCGGCCGGACCCGCAGACCGGTGCCGTCAACACCCCCATCTACGCCAGTTCGACGTTCGCGCAGGACGGCGTGGGCGGGCTGCGCGGCGGATTCGAGTACGCCCGCACGGGCAACCCGACCCGGGCGGCGCTGGAGACACTGCTGGCCGCGGTCGAGGGCGGGCACTACGGCCGGGCGTTCAGCTCCGGCATGGCGGCCACCGACTGCGCGCTGCGCGCCGTGCTGCGTCCGGGCGACCACATCGTCATCCCCGACGACGCCTACGGCGGCACCTTCCGCCTGATCGACAAGGTCTTCACGCAGTGGGGTATCACGCACACGCCGGCGCAGCTGTCGAACCTCGACGAGGTGCGCGCGGCGATCACCTCGAAGACCCGGCTGATCTGGGTGGAGACCCCGACCAACCCGCTGTTGTCCATCGCCGACATCGCGGCCATCGTGCAGATCGGCGCCACATCGGGCGTGAAGGTGTTGGTGGACAACACCTTTGCCTCGCCGGCGCTGCAGCAGCCGTTGGCCCTCGGGGCGGACATCGTGTTGCACTCGACCACCAAGTACATCGGCGGGCACTCGGACGTCGTCGGCGGCGCGCTGGTGACCAACGACGAAGAACTCGACGCGAAATTCGCGTTCCTGCAGAACGGTGCCGGTGCGGTGCCGGGCCCGTTCGACGCCTACCTGACCTATCGCGGTCTGAAGACGCTGCCGCTGCGCATGCAGCGGCACTGCGAAAACGCCTTGCGGGTGGCCGAATTCCTCAACGACCACAAGGCCGTCGCGACGGTGCTGTACCCGGGTCTGTCGAGTCATCCGGGCTACGAGGTGGCGGCCAAGCAGATGAGCGGTTTCGGCGGCATGGTGTCGGTGCGGCTGCGCGGCGGCGAGCAGGCCGCCCGCGAATTATGCTCGCGCACAGAGATTTTCATTCTCGCCGAGTCGCTCGGTGGCGTGGAGTCGCTGATCGAGCATCCGGGCGCCATGACGCACGCGTCGACCGCCGGCTCGCAGTTGGAGGTGCCGAACGACCTGGTCCGGCTGTCGGTCGGCATCGAGGATGTGGCCGACCTGATCGGGGACCTGGAGCAGGCGCTGGGTTAAACCAGCGCGCCCCGTACCGCGGCGGCCGTGACCGCGAGGTTCACCTCGGCGACGCCGGTCTCGTATTCGTTGACCCAGTGGCCGCTGGCGATGTCGCCGGCGCGGGCATGCACCCACCGCCAGCCGCGGTCGTTGAGGCTCATCAGCGAACCCAGACCGTCGACGGTGTGCAGCAGCGTCACGATGGCTGCCGTCGCCGGCGCGGGCGGTCGGCGGTCGAACAATGCCGACAGCATCGCCGCGCGCGCCTGCCCGACGCGGGCCCGGTCCGTCAACGGCAGGGCGTAGTGCGGCCGGAACCTGTTGCCGCCCAACGGTTGCCGACGCAGCTGCCCGGCGTGCTGCAGCTGGTCGATGAGACTGTCCTCGGTGCCTTTGCGCAATTTCGACATCACGGCAGCGGGCCGCCGCGGTCGCTGGCGAAGCAGGTCCAGTGCCGGCGCGGACACCGCGTCGACGGTGCCGTCGCCGGACAGGGCCACCAGGTGGCCGTCGGGTGCGCCGTCACCTGGCGCGGCGGGCCGAATACGGCACGCCAGCGCCAGGTCCAGCAGGACGGCACCGGACAACACCCGGTGCCGACGTGGTTGATCCAGACCCGGCTGTGCGGACGAATTGTCCAGGAGCAGCAGATACAGGTCTTCGGCGATCTGAGCCATGAATGTCAGCTGGTGGCCGGCGAAGTAGGGCCGGCCGTCGCAGGGCTAGGCGTGATAGGGCTCGGCCTTGACCAGCGTGACCTTGACGGTGGCGCCGCTGGGCACCGTGTAGCTGCGCTCCTCGCCGACCTTGGCGTCGATCAGCGCGTGGCCGAGCGGCGAGTTGGGGGAGTACACCTCGAGCTTGCCGTCGGTGACGCCTTCCTGGCGGGTGGCGATGAGGAACGTCTCGGTGTCGTTCTGGTCGTCGTCGTAGTAGACGGTCACGACCGAGCCGGGCAGCGCCACACCGGACTTCTTCGGTGCCTCGCCGACCTTGGCGTTGTTGAGCAGTTCCTGCAGCTGACGGATGCGGGCTTCCTGCTGGCCCTGCTCTTCGCGGGCCGCGTGGTAGCCGCCGTTCTCGCGGAGGTCGCCCTCTTCGCGGCGGTCGTTGATCTCGGCAGCGATGACCGGGCGGTTGGCGATCAGCTGATCGAGCTCGGCCTTCAGGCGCTCGAATGCTTCTTCGGTGAGCCAGGTGACCTGGGTATCGGTCATGTCTGCTGCTCTCCTGTCGTTGTAAGCGTGCGTGTATGCCCGGGCGGTGTGTCCGGGGTTGCCCCGTTGCTTGGGGCCGGCGGTGCTGCGATCGCGACGGCAGGTCCAGGTCCCCCCAGAAGGTGCCAGCAGGTGCCCGCTAATGCAGCAATACACGGCCCCAGTCGGAACCGTGTACTGAGCAAGCGTACCACTTGGGCGTCTCCAAACGGTCATGATTTCGCAGTTCGGAGTTCGCCGGACGGTTGGTCACCCGGCCGGTGTTCAGGGCGCGACGAGGTACGACGGCACGTCGGTGCCACAGCCGTAGACGTCGCCGACGACCGGCGGTTTTGTGGACTTCACGACGGCCGTCACCTGGACCGTCTTGGCCTCTGCCGGCACGACGAGAATCTCGCGCCGCCCGGTTTCGCTGCCGTCGAGCGCCCTCGCCCGCACGATGCACACCGCCGGCGTGGACGGGTCCTCGCGCGTGACCGAGATGGTCACCGCAACGGTTTCGTTGTCGATGAGTTTGTAGGTGCTCAACTCGCCCTTGACGGGGGACGTCCCCAGGCGCTGGAAACCGACGAACGCGAGCGCCACACCAGCGACGACGATGAGGAGCGTGAGGCCGATCGCGATGCGGCGACGGGTCAGCCGGGACATGCGCTGGCGCCCGTAGCGGGCGGTCGGACGCTCGATCATGGCTACTTTGGGTGCCCCATCGGTCGGTTCGGAATGCTTGGACTGGAACTATAGGACCCAGCGACATGGTTGGACTGCAGCGAGTTGTCCCACCGAGTAGAGACAGTAGGTAAGGCACACGTGAGCGAACTGCGGTTGATGGCGGTGCACGCGCACCCCGACGACGAGTCGAGCAAGGGTGCGGCCACCATGGCCAAGTACGCGGCCAACGGCGTCCGGGTCATGGTCGTGACCCTGACCGGCGGCGAGCGCGGCGACATCCTGAATCCGGCGATGGACCTGCCCGAGGTGCACGGCCGCATCCATGAGGTCCGCCGTGACGAGATGGCCAGGGCCGCCGAAATCCTCGGCGTCGAGCACCACTGGCTGGGGTTCGTCGACTCCGGGCTGCCCGAGGGTGACCCGCTGCCGCCGCTGCCCGACGGCTGCTTCGCGGTGGTGCCGATCGAAGAGCCCGTCCGCCGGCTGGTGCGGGTGATCCGCGAGTTCCGGCCGCACGTGATCACCACGTACGACGAGAACGGCGGCTACCCGCACCCCGACCACATCCGCACTCACCAGGTGTCGATGGCCGCCTACGAAGCGGCCGCCGACCATGTGCAGTTCCCCGAAGAGGGCGAGCCCTGGAGCATCTCGAAGCTGTACTACGGCCACGGTTTCCTGCGTCGGCGCATGCAGCTGCTGCAGGACGAGTTCGCCAAGCACGGCGAGGTCGGGCCGTTCGAGAAGTGGCTGCAGCACTGGGACCCCGAGCACGATCCCTTCGCCAACCGGGTGACGACCCGCATCGAGTGCGCCGACTTCTTCGAGCAGCGGGACCGCGCGTTGCTGGCGCATGCCACGCAGATCGACCCGAACGGTGACTTCTTCCGCGCGCCCATCGAATGGCAGCAGCGGCTGTGGCCGACCGAGGAGTACGAATTGGCCCGATCCAGGGTTCCGGTGACGTTGCCCGAGACCGATCTGTTCACGGGAGTATCGCTGTGATTTCTGTTCCGCTCACCATCCTGCTGGCCGAAGGTCCGCGCCAGACGGGGCCCGACTTCGGCAAGGCCAGCCCGGCCGGGCTGGTGATCACGCTGATCCTGTTGATCGCCGTGGTGGCCCTGGTCTGGTCGATGAACCGGCACCTTCGCAAGCTGCCCGAATCCTTCGACCCCGCGCATCCCGAGCCGGATCAGGCGGTCGACGACGGCACCGTCGGCGGCGTGCCGCACGAGGCGCCGACGAGCGACGCCGGACCCGACGGCACTACAAAGCCAGAAGCTGGGTAACACTCCAGGTATGGCTAACAAACTCGGCTCCGCCACCAGCCCCTACCTCCGCCAGCACGCCGACAACCCGGTGCACTGGCAGCAGTGGACACCGGAGGCGCTGGCCGAGGCGGCGGAGCGCGACGTGCCGATCCTGCTGTCGATCGGCTATGCCGCCTGCCACTGGTGCCACGTGATGGCGCACGAGTCCTTCGAGGACCACGACGTGGCTGCGGTGACGAATGAGAACTTCGTGTGCATCAAGGTCGACCGGGAGGAACGTCCCGACCTCGACGCCATCTACATGAACGCCACGGTCGCGATGACGGGCCAGGGCGGCTGGCCCATGACGTGCTTCCTGACGCCCGACGGCCGGCCCTTCTTCTGCGGCACGTACTACCCGAAAGACAGCTTCCTGCAGCTGCTTTCGGCGGTGACCGACACCTGGCAGAACCGGCGGGACGAGGTCGAGCAGGCGTCCGACCAGATCGCCTCGGAGCTGCGCAAGATGTCGTCCGCGCTGCCCTCGGGTGGCCCGGTCCCGTCGCCCGAGCTGTGCGACCACGCTGTCGCCGCGGTGCTGCGCGACGAGGACCATGCCCGCGGTGGCTTCGGCCGGGCGCCCAAGTTCCCGCCGTCGGCATTGCTGGAAGCCCTGCTGCGGCACCATGAACGCACCGGCTCGGGCCTCGACGCAGTGGAACGCACAGGTGGCGCGATGGCGCGCGGCGGCATCTACGACCAACTGGCGGGCGGCTTCGCCCGCTACAGCGTCGACGCGTCGTGGGTGGTGCCGCACTTCGAAAAGATGTTGTACGACAACGGATTGCTGCTGCGGGTGTACGCCCACTGGGCGCGGTTGACCGGAAACGCGTTGGCGCGCAAGGTGGCCGACGAGACGGCACGGTTCATCATCGACGACCTCGGTGACGGCGGCATGTTCGTCTCGTCGCTGGACGCCGACACCGCCGGGCACGAGGGCCTGACGTACGTGTGGACGCCGGCGGAGCTGGTGTCGGTGCTGGGCGATGACGACGGGCGTTGGGCCGCTGCGCTTTTCGAGGTCACCGAGGCCGGGACGTTCGAGCACGGCAGCTCGGTGCTGCAGCTGCTGACCGACCCCGACGACGCCGCACGCTTCGAGCAGGTCCGCGCGAAGTTGATGGCAGCCAGGGCGCTGCGGCCGCAGCCGGGACGCGACGACAAGGTCGTCACCGCCTGGAACGGTTTCGCCATCACGGCGCTCGCGGAGGCGTCCGTCGCACTCGGCAAGCCCGAATTCCTCGATGCCGCAACGGGTTGCGCCCGCCGGCTGCTGGATTTGCATCTGGTCGACGGCCGGCTGCGCCGGGCCAGCCTCGGCGGCATCGTCGGCGACAGCGTCGGGATCCTGGAGGACTACGCGGCGCTCGCGACGGGCCTGCTGACGCTGCATCAGGTGACCGGCGACGACAGCTGGCTGACGGCCGCGCACGGTCTGCTCGACACCGCGCTCACGCACTTCGCCGACCCGGACCGCGGGGGCCGCTGGTTCGACACCGCGGACGACGCGGAGGCCCTGCTGGTGCGCCCCGCCGACCCGGTCGACGGGGCGACGCCGTCGGGTGCGTCGTTGGTCGCCGAGGCGCTGCTGACGTTCGCGCACCTGGCCGCCGAACCCGAGCGGTACCTCAATGCGGCCGCCGCCACGCTGGCGTCGGCCACCCCCATCCTGGCCCGCTCGCCACGCGGCGGTGGCCACTGGCTGGCGGTCACGGAAGCGGCCGTTCGCGGCCCCATTCAGATCGCGGTGGCGTGCACCGGCACGGACTCGGAATTGCTCGGTGCGGCACGCAGATTCGCGCCCGGTGGCGCCATCGTCGTCGGCGGTGCCGAGGGGTCGTCGACGCTGCTCGACGGACGTGGCCGCGTGCACGGCCAGGACGCCGCGTACGTCTGCCGCGGCCAGGCGTGTGACCTTCCGGTGACGACGGCGGGGGATCTCGGCGCTGCCCTCGGCGCGGCCGTGTAGCGTGCGGCGCATGCCCAGCGCTGAGCAGATCACCGAAAACGTCAACCGCTATCTGGACCTCGTCGACGTCGCCGACGCCGACGGGATCGCGGAGCTGTACGCCGTCGATGCCGCCATCGAGGACCCGGTCGGCGGTGAGGTGCACGTCGGCCGCCAGACGATCCACGGCTTCTACTCGAACATCGCGGGCACCAAGAACTCCCACGAACTGCACACGCTGCGGGTCTGCGGCCACGAGGCCGCGTTCTACTGGACCTTGACCGTCAACAGCGCCATGCGCATCGACATCATCAGCACCATGAACTTCGACGCCGACGCCAAGATCATGTCCATGAAGGCGTACTGGGGCCCGGCGAACGTCACCCAGCTCTGAGCGATTTGTGCACGATTTTCCGCGGTGAGCGCGGAAAATCGTGCACAAATCACCCGGAAAAGACGGCGAACCACATCGCGATGTAGTGGCAGATGGCCGCCACCGCGGTGCAGGCGTGGAAGAACTCGTGGTGCCCGAACGTCCGTGGCCACGGGTTGGGCCACTTGAGCGCGTAGAGCACGCCGCCGATCGAGTACAGCGCGCCGCCGACGATCAACAGCACGACCGCTGTGACGCCCGCGCCCTCCAGGATGGGCCCGATGAACCAGGCCGCGACCCAGCCCAACAGGATGTACAGCGGCACGCCGAGCCAGCGCGGCGCCGTCGGCCACAGCATCTTGAGGGCCACGCCGGCCAGCGCCCCGCTCCAGACGATCCAGAACAACAGCCAGCCGTCGGTGCGCACCGCGAGCAGCGCGAACGGCGTATAGCTGCCGGCGATGAAGATGAAGATCATCGAGTGATCCATGCGCTTCATCCAGGTGCGCGATTTCTCCGACTTCCAGTTCACCCGGTGATAGGTGCCACTGACGGTGAACATCGCGACGATGGTGAAGGTGTAGAGCAACGTCGCCAAACCGGCGCGCGTGCCCTGCATGGCCCACGACACCGAAACCAGTGCGGCACCGGCAAAGAACGCGACCACTGCCGAGTACACGTGGATCCAGCCGCGGGCGCGCGGCTTGCCGAGGAACTCGACGACGCTCTCGACCACCACATCCGGCAGCGAATCCGCCTGCCGGAGCACCGCGGCGGCGCGGTACGGCTTGGTCATGTTCGACGGTGCGTTAGCCGGGTCGGTGGCGGCCGGACCTGTATTGCTCGGAGCGGACAACGTTCCTCCACTAACAGCCATGGGATACCCAGGGGTCCACAGTAGTCTGGTTTCTCGTGGACATCATTCCCCCGCGTCTCAAGGAACCGGCGTACCGGCTCTACGAGCTGCGGCTGCGTCAGGAGCTTGCGCACTCGAAAGCGCAACTGCCACGCCACATTGCGGTGTTGTGCGACGGGAACCGGCGCTGGGCACGTGAGGCTGGTCACGACGACGTCAGCTACGGCTACCTCATGGGGGCCGCCAAGATCGCCGAGGTGCTGCGCTGGTGCCAGCAGGCCGGTATCGAGATGGCGACGATCTACCTGCTCTCCACCGAGAACCTGCAGCGCGACCCGCAGGAGCTGGCGCCGCTGATCGAGATCATCACCGACGTCGTCGAAGAGATCTGCGCGCCCGACAAGCACTGGACCGTGCGGACCGTCGGCGACCTGGAGCTGCTCGGTGAGGAGCCGGCCAAGCGGCTGCGCGACGCCGTGGAGTCGACGGCCGCGCGCACCGATGCCGGGTCGTTCCACGTCAACGTCGCCGTCGGCTACGGCGGCCGGCAGGAGATCGCCGACGCCGTGCGCACCCTGCTGAGCAAGGAGCTCGCCAACGGTGCGACAGCCGAGGAACTCATCGAGGCCGTGACAGTCGACGGCATCTCCGAGAATCTCTACACCTCGGGCCAGCCCGACCCCGACCTCGTCATCCGCACGTCGGGTGAGCAGCGGCTCAGCGGATTCCTGTTGTGGCAGAGCGCCTATTCGGAGATGTGGTTCACCGACGCACACTGGCCCGCCTTCCGGCGGGTGGACTTCCTGCGCGCGCTGCGTGACTACACGCTGCGCAACCGCCGCTACGGCAAATAGCGTTCGTGCCAAACTGAAGACATGGCTGCGCTGTCGGCAGTGGTCTTCGCCCTGAGCTGGTGGCTGGGGCTGTACCTGCTCGCGCGTGATCCCCGCAAGCCCATGCTGGCGTGGACGGCGTTCGGGTTGTGCAGCTTCGCCGTGGTGGTCGCAGTCGACGCGATCCGGCTGGCCGGCGACGCACCGACCGGCCCGCTCAGTCACATCGAGGCGTATCTGGCGGTGCTGCCCGGCATCGCCTGGCTCACCGTGCTGCTCGAGCTGTCCCGGCCCGTCGACTCGGCGCGGAGCCGGTGGGGTTTCGTGGCGGTGGCGACGGTGGCGGCCATCGCGCTGGTCGGGGCCGGGATTTCCGGGGGTGTGCACCCGCCGCTGCGGCTCGGGCACTGGGTCATGGTCGGGGCCATCGCGCTGTCGGCGTTCGGCGCGCTCGTGCTGGCGGTACGACGGCTGCGCCGTGGTGCGTCGTCGCGCAAGATCGTCCCGCCGGTCGTGGCGGCGACGTTGTTCTTCGGGCTCGGCAACGCGATCCTGCTCATTCCGCTGGGCTTGTTGCCCAGCTGGCTGGTACTGGCGTCCGCGGCCTTCGACGTGCTGCTGCTGGGCATCGCGGTGGCGTGGTGGGACGCCTTCGACGAAGGGCAGGCCCTGCGCGCGGGGATGCGCCGCTCACTGGTCGGCAGCATGGCGGTGTCGGTGCTGTTCGGCGGCCAGGTGCTGATCGGCCTGGCGGTCACCGGCGAGCATCTGGCGCTGATGGTGTTGTTGTTCACCAGCCTCGCGGTGGCCATCGCCATCAACGTCCTGGCCGACCCGCTGTCGGGGCTGCTGGACCGGCTGGCCTTCGCCCGCGAACCGGACCTGCGGGCCGACCGCGCCGCGCTGCGTCGCACCGAGGCGGCACTGCCGCTGCGCGCCACCAACCCGCTCGACCACATCGATGACGAGACGTTCGTCCGCCTGACCCGGCGCGCGCTCGGCCATTACGCCGACCTCTCCAAGCTCGTCGCCTCGCCGTTGACGACGCTGCCCGTCATCGATGACAGACTCGCCCGCCGCGGCGCACCCGACCAGCCGCTGGAGCGCGCCAACGAACTCAAGGATTTGCTGGCCGATCGGATCGCGGCGCTCAAACCCCGCGACGGCGGCGACTTCGGCACCACCGAGCAGTGGCGCCACTACAACTCGCTGTACTTCCCGTACGTCGTCGGGGTGCGGGCCTACGCGCAGAACGCCACGGCGGCCGGACTCGACCCGGTGGCCCGGCAGGCGTGGCAATGGTTCGTCACCGAGGTGCCGCAGCGGTCGCTGCACAACTGGCAGAACGCGGCGGCCCGGGTGATCGCCGCCGACCTGCGCGGTACCCCGGTCTCCACGCTGACGTAGGCCGCAATGGTCGCTGACCTGCGGTTGGCAGTGCCTGGCAGTAATCGGCAGCTTTTGGTGCAGACCGGGCAGCCCGGTTCGAGCAGTGTCATGGGTGTCCCCCCCAACCGGCACCGCAAGGAGCGACCGCCATGACCGCAATCAACCCCGGGCTCCACACCCGACCACTGTCCGACAGCTCCGATTCCCTGCTCCGTTTCGGCCTCCGCGTCGACGGCACGCTGTGCTCGCTCACCGGCCTGCTGATGGCGTTCACCGCTGATCCGCTGTCCCGGTTGTCGGGGCTGTCGGCGACATCCGAATGGGTCATCGGCGCGGTACTGGTCGTCTGGGGGTTTGCCCTGTACGTCATGGCCGCCGTGCCCAGGATTCGGCGCGTCGGGACCGGCGTGCTGATCGGCAACCTGATCGCCACCGTCGCGGTGCTGGGCGTCCTGGCCTCCGGAGTGCTGCCGCTGACCGCGGCGGGCAACGTCCTGGTGCTCGCGGTCATGGCTGTGGGCCTGGGCTGCGCCTGGCTGCAATACCTCGGAGTACGCCGTCTGGCGTGACTCCCTTCCCGCCGGGCGGGGGCGTCGCTGAAAGAGGTTGCAGTTGACGTCCCCGCGCCGGCCTTCACCACCCCTCCAACGAAAGACATCTCACGAAGTTAAAAGTCAAGCCGCGGCCGGGAGTGGAGGTGGAAACGCTTGATGTTCGTTGTAGAGCTGGCCGGTGTGCAGGCAGTGATGCAGTTGGCCGAGGAATTTGTTGAACAGGTGCCGTTGGGCTTGGTGGTTCCAGTCTCCGGCGGCGCGGCGGGCGTCGAAGTGCCGGCGGGCTCCTGGGGAGGCGCGCAGCGAGGCCAGGGCCCAGATCGGCCCGACGGCGTTGAGTCGCCGGTTTTTGATATGACGGTGCAGGACAACGGTTTTCTTGCCGCTGGCTCGTGTGATCGGCGCCGATCCGGCGAACGCTTTCAAGCCGCGGGCGTCGGGGAACCGGGTGCGGTCATCACCGATCTCGGCGAGCACCCGGGCACCGGCGAGCATCCCCAGCCCGGGAAGCTGGTGATGATCGCGGCGTCCGGGTGCTGATCAAAATGGGCGGTCGCCGCCTCGGTCAACGCATCGGTCGCGGCGCAGGCCGCGTCGAACTGGCCCAGCAGCGCCGTCAGGTGAATGCCCATCGCGTTTTCCACCACCGCCGGCTGGTGCAGGTAGGTGTCGCCGAACACCTCACGCAGGCGTGTCACGTCGCGGTCGAGGTAGCGCTGGCGGCCAGCTTTGATCAGCAGCCGGCGCAACCTGGCGGGGGTCAGCTTGGCGGCCTGGGCCGGGGTCGGCGCCGCGGTCAGGATGGCCCGGGCATCGGGGCGGGCCAGCCCGCCGTCGAGGCCGTCGAACGCCACCAGCGCGGCGGGGTAGAACTCTTTGAGCAGATCACGGATCTGGTTGCCGACCTGCCCGCGGGCCCACACCGCGTCCTGCTGGGCGCGGGCCAGGACCCGGATCGCTTGGGCCAGTTCGGTATCGGCCGGCAACGCGCGATGCGCGGTGGGATCGGTGCGGATGATGTTGGCCAGCAGCACCGCGTCGGTGGCATCGGATTTGGCGCCCGACACCGAGTACCGGGCCCGGTAGCGGGACGCGGCCAGCGGGTTGATCGGGTAGATCACCCGGCCGGTTTCCCGCAGCGCTGCCACGAACAGGCCGCGGTCGGTTTCGATACCGACCGGGATCGGATGCTCAGCGCTGTCACCGACCTCGGCCAGCAGGGCCAGCAGGGCGGTGAACCCGGCGGCGTCGTTGTTGACCCGGCCGCGGGCCACCACCTTGCCCTCATCGTTGATCACCGCGACATCGTGATGGGCTGTGGCCCAATCGATTCCGCAATACAAACCCAATGTTGTCTCACTCCTTCGATCTGTGGTCGTGCCGTTACCGGTGGACTCACGCGGCGCCCTAATCGTGGGACTCAAAGGTCCGTCATCTCACTAGCCGTCCGTGACTCCAGCGCACCGCAGGACTTCGTTCTATCGAAGAGCTCAAAGCTCGGGAACCATCATCGGGAAGTCAACCCTGCGGCAGGCTCGGGCAACGGAATCCCACCACCACCGAACAGGGTCTGCTGCCAGGCGCGCCGTTCTTTCGTAAGTCGTCGAACGACGGGACACATCAGGCATCACCTGGCAACAGACCCCGTCAGGAACAAACCCCGGTCATCAGGACCGGTAATCCATCCCTACTAAACGATTAGGAAACTCCATGACCACCATCACCGCACCCGCCCGCGTCCGCTCCGACCGCCTGCTGCGGCTGGCCCTGCGGGCCGACGCGCTCATCAGCGGCACCGGCGGCGTCATCCTGGCGGCCGCGGCCGGCGCGATCGCATCGGAGTCCGGCATCCCGCAGCCGGCCGTATACGTGCTGGCCACGGTCCTCGTCGTCTACGGCGTCGGCGTCTACGGGCTCTCGACCATGGCGGCGGTGCGTCGTCCCGGTATCGCGGTGGCGATCGCCAACGTCGTCTTCACCATCGCCGCGGTGCTGGCCGTGGTCGACGATGTCTGGCCACTGACGACGACGGGCGTGGCCATGATGATCGTCAGCGCCGTCTACACGCTCGCGATGGCGGAGTTGCAGTACCAGGGCGTCCGCCGCGCCTGATCACCCCGGGATTTGTGCACGATTTTCCGCGCCTACCGCGGAAAATCGTGCACAAATCGTGCACAAATCGCTGTCTAGAGCTTGCGGAGGCGCAGCCGGTTGATGGCGTGGTCGGCGTCTTTGCGCAGCACGAGCGTGGCGCGGGGCCGGGTCGGCAGGATGTTGTGGATCAGGTTGGGCAGGTTGATGGACTGCCAGATGTCGCGGGCGGCGAAGATGGCCTGCTCGTCGGTCAGCGTCGAGTAGTGGTGGAAGTGCGACTGCGGGTTGGCGAAGGCGCCCGCCCGCATCGCGAGGAACCGCGACACGTACCACTGCTCGATGTCCTCGATGCGGGCGTCGACGTACACCGAGAAGTCGAACAGGTCCGAGATCATCAGCGCCGGCCCGGTCTGTAGGACGTTGAGGCCCTCGATGATCAGGATGTCGGGGTGCCGGACGACGACCTTCTCGCCGGGCACGATGTCGTAGATCAGGTGCGAGTACACCGGGGCCGACGCCTGGTCGGCGCCCGACTTGACCGCGGTGACGAACCGCATCAGCGCGCGGCGGTCGTAGCTCTCGGGAAAGCCCTTGCGGTGCATGATCTTTCGCCGCATCAGCTCGGCGTTCGGGTACAGGAAGCCGTCGGTGGTGACGAGGTCGACGCGCGGGTGGTGGCCGAACCGGGCGAGCAGCGCCTGCAGCACGCGCGCGGTGGTCGACTTGCCGACGGCGACGCTGCCGGCCACGCCGATGATGAACGGCACCGGACGGTCGGGGTTCTGCTGCGGTTCGCCGAGGAACTCGGCGGTCGCGGCGAAGAGGCGCTGCCGGGCGGCGACCTGCAGGTGGATCAGACGGGCCAGGGGCAGGTAGACCTCTTCGACTTCAAGCAGGTCGAGTTGCTCGCCCATACCGCGCAGGCCCAGCAGCTCATGAGCTGTGAGTTTGAGGGGAGTCGCCATACGCAGCGCGCGCCATTGGCGCCTGTCGAACTCGACGTAGGGACTCGGCTCGCTCGGCCGCGGCATGTGCCCAGTCTTGCAGTCATTGCCGGGCGATGAACGCGGGGGTACCGGCTAACGTGGGCGGGTATGAGCACTGGGCATACCTCGATGCCGGTTCCCGACACCGCCGCCGATGCCTTGATCCGTGAATACCTGCTGCTGGGTCTGCGGTTCGACCGCATCGAGGAGGGCTACGTCGACTCGTTCACGGGCGAGCCGGCACTGCGCAAGCAGGTCGCCGACGAACCCGCGCCGGACCCCGCGACGCTGGCCCGGCAGGCCCGCCGGTTGCACGGCGAGGTCGACGGCTCCGGGTTGGACGCGCAGCGTGCGGATTACCTGAAGGCACATCTGCGGGCCCTGGACTGCGCGGGGCGCAAGTTCGCGGGGGAGGACGTCGGCTTCGTCGACGAGGTCCGCGACTACTTCGATGTCGACATCACCAAGGGTGACGAGGACAAGTACCGCGAGGCGCATCGCCTGCTCGACGAGGCGCTCGGCGGCAGCGGCCCGCTGGTCGAGCGCATGCAGGCCCACCGCTCCGGTGAGGAGATTCCGCCCGAGCGCCTCGAGGAGTGCATCCACGCGTTCTCGTCCGCGCTGCGCGACCGGGTCCGCGCCGACTTCCCGCTGCCGGACGCCGAGACCATCAACTACGAGATCGTCACCGACAAGCCGTGGTCGGGCTTCAACTACTACGAGGGCAACTACCGGTCCACGGTCGCGGTCAACGCCGACCTCAAGCAGCAGATGTCGAACCTGCCGCGGCTGGTGGCGCACGAGTCGTACCCGGGCCACCACACCGAGCACTGCCGCAAAGAAGCCGGCCTCGTCGAGTTGGGCGGCCAGGCCGAGCAGACGATCTTCCTGGTCAACACGCCGCAGTGCCTGATGGCCGAGGGGCTGGCGGACCTGGCGCTGTACGCCGCCATCGGTCCGGATTGGGGGGCGTGGGCCTCGGAAATTTACGCCGACTTGGGCCTGCGCTTCGACGGCGAACGCGCCGAAGCGATCTCGACGGCGAGCGCCGCGCTGGCCGACGTCCGCCAGGACGCCGCACTGATGCTGCACGACGAACACCGCGACACCGACGACGTCGTCGCCTTCCTGCAGCGCTGGCTGCTGACCAGCCCGGAGCGGGCCCGGCAGTCCATGCGGTTCCTGTCGTCGCCGCTGTGGCGTGCGTACACGTCGACCTACGTCGAGGGGTACCGGCTGCTGCGGGGCTGGCTCGACGCCCGGCCCGCCGACGTCAGCCTCACCACGCGGTTCGGCCGCCTGCTCGACGAGCCGCTGATCCCGTCGTCACTGCGGAGTTAGCCGCCGGTGGCGACCCTGCGGCGCGACAGCGCCGGAAAGGCCATGCCGCTCAACGTCTTGTTGGTGGTATGGATGGCGATCGGGCGGGGCGTGTTCGCGCCGCTGGGCTGGATGACGGTGTTCGTCGTCCTCGTCTCGCCGGCGCTGCTGATCTGTCTGACGATGACGACCAGGATGATCCGGCAGCTGCCCGGGCGGGAGCTGACGCCTGCCCAGACCCGCGCGCAGGTGACCGTGTGGTCGGCGATGTTCGGCTTCGGCGTGTTCTGCGCCGACGGCGGCGACAGCGGCACCACGTCGTCGATCCTGATGAAACTGCTCGGCGAGCCGTCCTGGTCGGAAACCGTGAGCCTGGCGCTGTGGTCGGCCTGCGTCATCGCCGGGCCCGTCGCGTGGTGTGTGCTGTTCTCCAAGCTCAGCCGTGGCCTCGCGCCCGCCCAGCCGCCGTTTCCGCACCCCGGCTAGGCATCACCCTGGGGCGGGAGCGATGCGACCAGCGGATTAGTCTGGGGGCATGACCTCTGACGCTTCCGTGTCCAACGCCGGCCTGGGTGCCGAGTACGCCGCCACCGCCAGCGAGGCCTACCAGGCGGCGCTGCGGGTCATCGAGCAGGTCGAGCCCCGGGTCGCCGCGGCCACCCGCAAAGAGCTTGAGGATCAACGCAGTTCGCTGAAGCTGATCGCCAGCGAGAACTACGCGTCGCCGGCCGTGCTGCTGACCATGGGCACCTGGTTCTCCGACAAGTACGCCGAGGGCACCGTCGGGCACCGGTTCTACGCCGCGTGCCAGAACGTCGACACCGTCGAGGCCCTGGCCGCCGAGCACGCCCGCGAGCTGTTCGGCGCCCCGTACGCCTACGCGCAGCCGCACTCGGGCATCGACGCCAACCTGGTCGCCTTCTGGGCCATCCTGGCCACCCGCATCGAGGCTCCGGGCCTGGCTGAACTGGGCGCCAAGCACGTCAACGACCTGTCCGAGGCGGACTGGGAGAAGCTGCGCAACAAGCTGGGCAACCAGCGCCTGCTGGGTATGTCGCTGGACACCGGCGGCCACCTCACGCACGGCTTCCGGCCCAACATCTCGGGCAAGATGTTCCACCAGCGCAGCTACGGCACCGACGCGCAGACGGGCCTCATCGACTACGACGCCGTCGCCGCCGCGGCCCGCGAGTTCAAGCCGCTGGTGCTGGTCGCCGGCTACTCGGCGTACCCGCGCCGGGTGAACTTCGCCAAGATGCGCGAGATCGCCGACGAGGTCGGCGCCACCCTGATGGTCGACATGGCGCACTTCGCGGGCCTGGTGGCCGGCAAGGTGTTCACCGGCGACGACGACCCGGTGCCGCACGCCCACGTCACCACCACCACGACGCACAAGTCGCTGCGCGGCCCGCGCGGTGGTCTGGTCCTGGCGACCGAGGAATACGCCCCGGCCGTCGACAAGGGTTGTCCGATGGTGCTCGGCGGCCCGCTGTCGCACGTGATGGCCGCCAAGGCCGTCGCGCTCGCCGAGGCGCGGCAGCCCGAGTTCCGCAGCTACGCGCAGAACGTCGCCGACAACGCCAAGGCGCTGGCCGAGGGCTTCCTCAAGCGTGGCGCGACGCTGGTCACCGGTGGCACCGACAACCACCTGGTGCTGCTGGACGTGCAGTCGTTCGGTCTGACCGGCCGGCAGGCCGAGTCGGCGCTGCTGGACGCCGGCGTCGTCACCAACCGCAACGCCATCCCGAACGACCCGAACGGCGCCTGGTACACCAGCGGCATCCGCTTCGGCACCCCGGCGCTCACCACGCGCGGCTTCGGCGCCGACGAGTTCGACAAGGTCTCCGAGCTGGTGGTCGACGTGCTCAAGAACGCTTCCGCCGACGCCGGCCCGAACGGCCCGTCGAAGGCGAAGTACACGCTGGCCGACGGCACCGCCGACCGCGTCCGCGCGGCTTCGGCCGAGATGCTGGACGCCAACCCGCTGTACCCGGGCCTGACGCTCTGATTCTGGCGCGCTGAAACCGAGGTGTGCGCGGTGCACACCTCGGTAGCGTGAGCTGCGGCCGAGGAGGTGGCAGATGGGCAGTGAGGCGCTGGCCGCGATCATCGAGTACTTCGCCCGGGACAAGGACGCCTTCATCGCCGGTGTGATCGCCGAGATCCTGGCCGCCGTACCCGAGCTCAGTGACCCGTCTTTCCACGAGATCGTCGCCGTCAACGCCACCGAGAGCCTGGATCTCTTCCTGGACGTTCTGGCGAACGGGATTGACCCGCAGAGCATTTCGCCGTCGAGCCGCGCCATCGCCAACGTCGAGCGGGCGGTGACCGACGGTGTTCCGCTGTCCGCGGTCCTGAAGGCCTACCGCATCGGGCACGGATTGATGCTGAGCGCATGTCTGGCGGAGATGCCGGCCACGGCGCCCGGGGTGGCCGCGGCGATGATCGAGGTGGTGAATCTCAGCGGATCCCACAACGGTCGGGTCGCCGAGCAGATCACCGCACTGTACGAGGACCGGCTGACGCAGCGCGTCCGCACCGACGAGGCGATCCGGCGGCAGTGGATCGCCCGCTTGCTCAACGATCCCGAACCTGATGTGGCACAAGCGGAATCGGCGCTCGGCTACCGGCTGTCGGGCAGTCATCTCGCGGTCGAGGCATGGGCGGACGACACAACCGCGGCAGACGCGTTGCCCAAAGTGGTGACGGTCCTGCGCCAGGTACTGCCTGGCGTCGACGACGTCCTCGTCGCCGGCGGGGAGTCGCAACAGCGCATCTGGTTGCGCCTGCCCATCGCCGCCCGCGTGGATCACGAAGAGCTTGCAAAGCGATTGTGCATCAATGGATTACGTGCCGCGGTCGGTCGCCGAGGCAATGGGCTGGAGGGTTTCCGCTCAGCAGCGCGCACGGCGGCGCGGGTCAAGGAACTGGCCCGGTTCGCACCCCATGCACCGCAGGTCGTGCTCTTCGACGATGTCGCGTCGGTCGCGTTGCTGGCCGACGAGCCGGCCGACCTCGCGGCGTTCGTCGCTGCCGTCCTCGGCTCGCTCGCGGACGACGATGCGCGGTGCGAGCAGCTACGCGAGACCATCCGGGCCTTCCTGGCCGCCAACTGCAGCTACACCGAGACCGCGAAGCGCACGATGTTCCACCGCAACACCGTGTACCTGAGGGTGCAGCAGGCCGTCGACCTATACGGCCTGCGCCTGGACGCCGACACCCTGACGGTCGCGCTGGCTCTGGAGATTTGCCGGTGGTACGGCGCGCGGGTGCTTTCGCCGGCTTCCTGAGCTCACGCCAGGATGATGTGCATTTTGCACATGTGAGCGCGGAAACCCTGGTCTGAGCACCCATTGGTCAGCACAGCGATCGCTCATATTGTGACGGGGACGACAATTTCGTCGAGCTGTTCACCACATCACACCCCGGGCGTTCACGCTGAGTCAGCCACCCGGGCAGACCCATCACGAAGGGGCGAAGAATGTCTGAGTTGGGCCATACCTGGCGGTCGAATACGGCAGGGGACGATCAGCCGGTAGCGGCCGCCAACCGGGCGGCACGGCGCCGGTCCCGGGCCAGGCGGCGGGGCATCGCCACGACCGCTGTCGCCGGCGCCATGGTCGCAGCGCTCACCGCCCCGCAGGCGTTCGCCGCGGACAGCTACCAGGCCGTGACAGATCAGATCCTCGCCCAACAGCAGCAGATCATCGCCACCAACAGCAACTATCCGTTCATCAAACCGTCCGACGTGAGTTCGTTGCCGCAATACAGCCAGGCCCTGGCGATGGGCGTGCTCTTCGGTGCGCTCAATGAACAGAACCGGATCAACGGCTACGACCGCAACGGTGAATTTCTCACCGCCCCTGGAACGCGCCGTCTGCCGAGCCTCTGCCGTTCTCGAACGACCTGACGGCGGACAACAAGTACACGCTGCTGGCCGTGCGGGGCGAGTCGTACACGGTGACCATCACCCCTCGCCCTGGCACCAAGGTGGTGACCTTCGTTCCGATGTCGGGGAACATCATGGACGGGAAGTTCATCTCGACCGGTGTCAGCTATGACCTGACGCAATTCACACCGAATGCGGACGGCACGTACACCGTGGTGATCAGTCCGGACCAGCAACCGGGCAACTGGGTGAACAGCACCGGCGCCCAGACGATCCTCATGCGCGATACCACCACCGACTGGGGCATTCCGCACGACACGATCCTCATCAAGCAGCAGAGTTCATCGTCGCAGTTCAAGCTGCCGGTGCTGTCAGAAAGCCAGGTGGCGGCGGTGTTGGCCGGCGTCGCGGACAATGTCTCCGGGTTCAATTCCAGCGTCACGAATAAGGGAATTCAGGCGGTCTGGGCCGCAGTACCGGAAAACACCTTCACCGTGATCAAGCCGACGACTTCGGCGGTCGGCGGCCCGATTCTGCCGGGGCAATTGACCAGCATCGGACACTTCAACCTGCAGCCAGACCAGGCACTCGTGGTCAAGGTGCCCACCGTTTCGGCCGGCTACGTGGCTGCCCAGCTGACCAATATCTGGCAGCTGGATCTGCCGTATGCGACCGCGCAGAGCAGCCTCAACGGCAGCAACATTTTTCAGGCAGACGACGGTTACACCTATTACGTCGTCAGCGCCACGAACCCCGGCGTCGCGAACTGGCTGGACAACGGAGGCGTCGTCAACGGCTCCGTCACGCTCCGGTTCCAGGACGTCAACGGCACGCTCGACAATGATGCGGTGACGGCCCAAGTAGTCCCGATCTCTGATGTCCGTCTGCACTTGCCGGCCGATACCCCGACCGTCACCCCGCAGCAGTACGCGGCCGGCCTCAAACGGCGGATGTTCGAATTCAATTACGTGCACAACCAGAACAACGTGCCCACTGGCTGGGCGACGGCGAATTTGGAGCTCGATCAGATCAGGGCAGCGGTCGGCACCGACAAGTTCAACGAGATATTCGGTAGCCAGAGCAACGTCCCGTCCGTCCTGGACCGGATCACGCAATCTGCCCTCAACCCGGACTACGTCGACCTCGCCCGCGGCATCTTCGCCAACCCCGTCGGCAGCTTGTCCGCTGTCGTGCAGAACATTCCGTTGGCGGTCCAGGACATCGTGAATCCCATGGTCCTGTCCGCTCTGCGGTGCGACCTACTCATCAACCAGACCCTCACCCAAATCCGAGCCGGCCTCGCTTCCGGGAACATCACCGCCGTGGTCGCGGCGCTGGGCAATGGCATCCAAGGTTTGGGCACAATCATCAACCAGACCTTGACCGACCCGAGCACCAGCGTCACTGCAGGCTTCCTGAACGCGCGTGACGACCTGTCGGTGGCGCTGAACCGCGCCGACAGCTACTCGCCGTTGACGATGGGCAACATCAAGACGGTCGTCAAGGAGCTCGGAGACCTCGGCCGCACCACAGGGCACATGCTGGTCGGTGGGCTGCGCGGCGCGATCCCCGCGGCCAACCCCACGTCACAAACACCGACCGGGACGCCGGCGCCGACCGCAGCAACATTCGGCGCGGACGTGACTCCGACAGCGAAGACCACACATGAGGCAGACACAACACCGACGGCACAGCCCGCTAGCCCGGCAGCACCGACAGCTGCAGACCCGGCGGGCACTCCGGCGAGCAGCCCTGCGAAACCGTCTGACACCCCGGCGGCCGAGGGGTCGGCCAAGCCGGCGGCCACCAATGGTAAGAACCAGCAGACCGACGGCACGCAGCACGTCAAGCAGCCCAAGTACGGGAAGCGATCGAAACCTGCCAATGGAAAGCCGTCCAAGGTTGCCAAGGGTTCCAGCACTTCTGGCGCCACGCACACGAGTGGCCCGGAGGACTCCAAACCCGCACAAAGCAAGCAGCACACTGAAGGTAAGAATTCGGCTTCTGCTGGTGGCGGCGGAAAGACCGCAGGCGCAGGTTCGGGCACAACGAAGTAGCCGTCTGCGGGCGAACGGGGACCGGGCGACACCGGTCCCCGTTTGTGCGGTGTTGATTTCAAAAACATGTGAACTCGGGTTACAGTTACTTTCATGGCTGAGAAACCGGTTGCCAACGCACTGACCCTCGAGCTCGAGCCCGTGGTGGACACCGAGCTGTCCCGGCACCTCGCGACTGAGGAAGCCTGGTACGCCCACGACTACGTGCCGTTCGAGCAGGGTGAAAACTTCGCCTTCCTCGGCGGCACCGACTGGGATGCCTCCAGCGTCACGCTGCCCAAGCCGGTCACCGATGCGCTGGAAATCCTGCTCATCACCAAGGACAACCTCGCGGGCTACCACCGCGAACTGGTCGAGCACTTCATCCTCGAGGACAAGTGGGGCCGCTGGCTGGGTCGCTGGACCGCCGAAGAGCACCTGCACGCCATCGCGCTGCGCAACTACCTGGTCGTCACCCGTCAGATCGACCCGACCGCCAACGAGGACGTGCGCGTCGAGCACGTCATGAAGGGCTACCGCGCCGACAAGTACAGCCAGATCGAGACGCTGGTCTTCATGGCGTTCTTCGAGCGTGCGCACGCCGTCTTCACCCGCAACCTGCAGGCCCAGATCGAGGAACCCGTGCTTGCCGCCATGGCCGGCCGCATCGCCCGCGACGAAGAACGTCACGAGGAGTTCTTTGCCAACCTCGTCACGCACCTGCTGGAGACGCACCGCGACGAGACCATCGCCGCCATCGCGGCCCGGGCCGCCGGCCTCGAGGTCATCGGTGCGGACATCGACGCCTACCAGGACAAGGTCCAGGTCGTTGCTGACGCCGGCATCTTCGACGCCACGGCGCTGCGCACCGTCATCTCCGACCGCATCAAGGCGTGGGGGCTGAGCGACGAACCGTCGCTCGCTCAGTTCATCTAGACGTCACAAAAGAGTCACGGCGCGCCAGTGAGCGCGCGGCCGTTGCCGGGGGTAGCGTCGCCGGTGATGGCTAGCGAATTGCTCTGCTATCCGGGCGGTACCCGATTAGAGATTGGGACCGGCCCCGGTCCAGGTACCGCTGCGTCCACCGAAGTACTCGTGTGGGGCCGCACGGGCCGAGGAGCGCCACGTGTCTGATTCGCAGGTCCGTACCTACGTGCTCGATACCTCCGTGTTGCTGTCCGATCCCTGGGCATGCACGCGCTTCGCTGAGCACGAAGTGGTTGTCCCCCTGGTGGTCATCAGCGAGCTGGAGGGTAAACGCCACCATCACGAACTGGGCTGGTTCGCCCGGCAGGCCCTGCGCATGTTCGATGACTTGCGATTGGAACACGGTCGACTGGATCAGCCGATTCCTGTTGGGACGCAAGGTGGTTCGCTGCAGGTTGAGCTGAACCACGTCGACCAGTCGGTGCTGCCCTCGGGCTTCCGCACCGACACCAACGACCACCGGATCCTCGCGTGCGCCGCAAACCTCGCCGCCGAGGGCAAGCGAGTCACCTTGGTCAGCAAGGACATTCCGCTACGCGTCAAGGCCGGCGCGGTGGGCCTGACTGCCGACGAGTACCACGCGCAGGATGTCGTCACGTCGGGCTGGACCGGCATGACCGAGATGGACGCCGCCCCGGAAGACATCGACACACTGTTCGCCGACGGCGAGGTCGACCTGCTGGAAGCGCGGGATCTGCCGTGCCACACCGGCATCCGGCTGCTCGGTGGCACATCGCACGCGCTCGGGCGGGTCAACGCCGAGAAGCGCGTGCAGGTAGTTCGTGGTGATCGCGAAGTGTTCGGCCTCCGGGGAAGGTCAGCCGAACAACGCGTCGCCCTCGATCTGCTGCTCGACGAATCCGTCGGCATCGTCTCCCTCGGCGGCAAGGCCGGTACCGGTAAGTCGGCGCTGGCGCTGTGCGCCGGGCTCGAGGCGGTGCTCGAGCGCCGCACCCAGCGCAAGGTCGTGGTGTTCCGGCCGCTGTATGCCGTTGGCGGACAAGACCTCGGCTACCTGCCGGGCAGCGAGAGCGAGAAGATGGGCCCGTGGGCGCAGGCCGTCTTCGACACCCTGGAAGGCCTGGCCAGCCCGGCCGTGCTGGAAGAAGTGCTGTCCCGCGGAATGCTGGAAGTGTTGCCGCTGACCCACATTCGCGGCCGCTCGCTGCACGACTCGTTCGTCATCGTCGACGAGGCCCAGTCACTGGAGCGCAACGTGCTCCTGACCGTGCTGTCCCGGCTGGGCTCGGGCTCTCGGGTGGTCCTCACGCACGACGTCGCCCAGCGCGACAACCTGCGCGTCGGCCGGCATGACGGCGTCGCGGCGGTGATCGAGAAGCTCAAGGGCCACCCGCTGTTCGCGCACATCACCCTGATGCGCAGCGAACGCTCGCCGATTGCCGCGCTGGTCACCGAGATGCTCGAGGAGATCAGCCCCGGCACCCTGCCGTGACCTGAGCCGGACCGCGATTTGTGCACGATTTTCCGCGCTGAACGCGGGTTTTCGTGCACAAATCGCGGCGTCGGTAAGGTGATTGGGTGCGACGCGAGAGCAAGGCCTGGCCCTACTGGCGAACCGTCCTCGGCGTGTGTGCCGGTGTGACGATCGTCGTGGTCGGGTGTCAGACCGGCAATGTCGCCAAGGCCGACGAAGTCGACTGCAGCAAGTACAAGTGCGTCGCGCTCACGTTCGACGACGGTCCCAGCCCGTACACCGACCGGCTGCTGAAAATCCTGCAGGACAACGACGCCAAGGCGACGTTCTTCGAGATCGGCAACAAGGTCGCCGCCAACCCCGACGGCGCCAAGCGCGTCGTCGAGGCCGGCATGGAGCTCGGTCAGCACACCTGGGAACACCCCAACATGACGACCATCCCGCCGGAGTTCATCGCGGGCCAGTTCAGCAAGGCCGGCGACGCCATCGAGAAGGCCACCGGGCAGCGGCCGAAGCTGGTGCGCACCGCCGGCGGCCTAATCAATGACCAGGTGCTCGCCGAGGCCAAGAAGCAGGGCCTGGCCGACATCAACTGGGACGTCATCCCGTTCGACTGGGCCAACGACTCCAACACCGCGGCCACCCGCTACATGCTGATGACGCAGATCAAGCCGAATTCGGTGGTCCTGTTCCACGACACCTACTCGTCGACGGTCGACCTGGTGCAGCAGTTCATCCCGGTGCTCAAGGCCAACGGCTATCACCTGGTGACGGTCAGCCACATGATCGGCCATCGCGAGCCGGGCACCAGCTACGGCAGCCGGGAGAACGGCCCGCCGGTCAACGATCTGACCGACATCCCGCCGGCCGAGATTCCGACGCTGCCCAACACCCCGTCGCCGCCGCCGATGCCGAACATCCCGATCACCGACATCCCGGGTGCCAATTCCGGCGGCTCGAACAACGGTCAGTAGTCACGCCGGGGCGGTTTCAGGTACGCGCTCGCATCGACAACCCGAAACGTTTTGAGTGGCCGCGACATATACGTGGGTGCCTCGAGCATCAGATGTACGTGGCTTCAATCGTGGTGGGGCGTGGCTGCCCTGACTGAAGTCAGGTACCTTTTCCGGCCGCTGGACGTCCCTGGGTTCAATCACCACCGGTGGTTGGTCATCGCGATTGAACTCACGGACTTTTTCCGCCCGACTCGGGCGCCAACGCATCTGCTGAGCCACGATCTGACGAGCTGACTCGCGGCGGAGCTACGCGGTGGGGAAGCGGTCGACGATCGCGTCGACCATCGCCAGGAGATCGGCGATGCGCCCGCGTAGTACCTCGAGATGCTTGTCGGCGCCCTGCTTGGCCGCCCGGCGCTCCGTCACCGCCAGTTGCAGGTGCAACTCGGCCAGTTCGTCCTCGAGCAGTTCGATGAACAACTTGGCCTGCAGGACATCGGCATTCCGTTGACCCGGTGCTGTCGTCACGAGTTTGAGGACCTCGGCCTGGGGTTTGGGCAGCCGCTCGCCGGTGTGCGTGTGCGGCATGTAGAAGCGGCCGTGCGTCATGCACGGGACGGCATCCAGCCGGGCACCTCGGTGCGAATCGGTGAGCTCGGCCGTCATTGCAACACAATTGCAAACGCACGGGTCGAATCCCGTTTCCCGGCAGTATCTGTCCAGTAAGGAGCTGTTCACATTCGCTTCACCTGCGATGTGAGCTGGCGGCTGCCGAGCGGGCTAATCTGTCCCATTGATCCTGCGCTCACGGTCATGTCCACTCGGGATTTTGCGCCGTAGCCGCGGAATCAATGTCGGCCTCGCGTTGATCGTGCGCTCAGGATCCGCGCTACTCGAACTTTGTCTGCATAACCGCAAAGTCAACGGGCACAGGGCATTTGCTTGTCGAGTGCCCAGCGGGCGGAGCCTCGCGACTGTGCCGCCAGCGCCTCCCGCCCGCGGATCTGACGATCTGTACGCACCCTGGACGTGAATTCCGGCGAAACACGAAGCCCCCAGAATCCAGGGATTCTGGGGGCTTCGCGGCTCAGCGCAGAAAACTACTCGCCGTCCTTGACCTTCGCCATGGCCAGCACGTCGAGACGCTTGTCCAGCTCGGCCAGGGAGAGGTTCTCGCCGATCAGGCCGCGGTCGATGACCGTCTGCCGGATGGTCTTCTTCTCCTTGAGGGCTTCCTTGGCGACCTTGGCGGCCTCTTCGTAGCCGATGGCCGAGTTCAGCGGCGTCACGATCGACGGCGACGACTCCGCCAGCGTGCGCAGGTGGTCCTCGTTGGCGACGAGGCCGTCGATGCACTTGGACGCGAACAGCCGCGACACGTTGGACAGCAGCGTGAAGGACTCGAGCACATTGCGGGCCATCATCGGGATGTAGACGTTCAGCTCGAAGGCGCCCGATAGGCCGCCGACGGTGACGGCCGCGTCGTTGCCGATGACCTGCGCGGCGACCTGGGTAACCGCTTCGGGCAGAACAGGATTCACCTTGCCCGGCATGATCGAGCTGCCCGGCTGCAGGTCCGGCAGCTGGATTTCGCCGAGGCCGGTCAGCGGGCCCGAGCCCATCCAGCGCACGTCGTTGGCGATCTTGGTGAGCGACACCGCGATGGTCTTCAGCGCGCCGGACGCCTCGACGAGTCCGTCGCGGGCGGCCTGGGCCTCGAAAGAGTCTGCGGCGGTGCGCAGTTCGGCGATGCCGGTCTGGTTCACCAGCACCTCGACGACCTTGGCGCCGAAGCCGTCGGGGGCGTTCAGGCCGGTGCCGACGGCGGTGCCGCCGATGGCCAGCTCACCCAGACGGGGCAGCGTCGCCTTGACGCGCTCGATGCCGGCCTCGATCTGACGGGCGTAACCACCGAACTCCTGGCCCAGGGTGACGGGCACGGCGTCCATGAGGTGGGTACGGCCGGACTTGACGACGGTGCGCCACGCGCGGGCCTTGTTGGCCAGCGACTCGTGCAGCACCTCGAGCGCCGGGATCAGGTGGCGCACAGCGGCTTCCGTCGCCGCGATGTGCGTGGCGGTGGGGAAGGTGTCGTTGGAGCTCTGCGACATGTTGACGTGGTCGTTGGGGTGGACCTCGACGCCGTTGCGGGCCGCGATGGAGGCGATGACCTCGTTGGCGTTCATGTTCGAGCTGGTGCCCGAGCCGGTCTGGAACACGTCGATGGGGAATTGGTCGTCGTGCAGACCGTCGGCGATCTCACCGGCGGCGGCGATGATCGCGTCGGCCTTCTCGGGGTCCAGCAGGCCCAGGTCCTTGTTGACCTGTGCGCAGGCGCCTTTGAGCAGACCCAGTGCGCGGATCTGGGTGCGCTCGAGGCCGCGGAACGAGATCGGGAAGTTCTCCACGGCCCGCTGCGTCTGCGCGCGCCACAGGGCGTTGATCGGCACCCGGACTTCGCCCATGGTGTCGTGCTCGATCCGGTACTCGGCTTCGACAACGTTGTCGGACATGTGCTCCCTTTGGTTGAGGTGAACGGAAACTACGGCAGGGGGTGTGCGGCGGAGAGGTCTCCGGTGAAGTCCACCGCGGAGTACTCGTTGAGCTTGGACAGCCGGTGGTAGGCCTCGATCATCCGGACGGTGCCAGACTTCGAGCGCATGACGATCGACTGGGTGGTGCAACCGCCGGCGAAGTAACGCACACCGTTGAGCAGGTCGCCGTCGGTGACGCCGGTGGCGCAGAAGAAGACGTTGTCGCCGGCGACCAGGTCTTCGGTGGTCAGCACGCGCTCGAGGTCGTAGCCGCGGTCGAGGGCGCGCTGGCGCTCATCGTCGTCGGTGGGGGCCAGGACGGCCTGGATCGCGCCGCCCATGCAGCGGATGGCGGCCGCGGCGATGATGCCCTCCGGCGTGCCGCCGATGCCGGCCAGGATGTCGGTGCCCGACTCGGGGCGGCAGGCCGAGATGGCGCCGGCGACGTCGCCGTCGGAGATCAGCCGGATGCGGGCGCCGGCCTCGCGGACCTCGCTGATCAGCTGGGCGTGCCGGGGCCGGTCCAGGATGCACACCGTGACGTCGGCGACGGACTCGTTGAGGCGCTTGGCGACGCGGCGGATGTTCTCGCCGATGGGCGCGGTGATGTCGATGACGTCGGCGGCGTCGGGGCCGACGGCGATCTTGTTCATGTAGAAGACGGCCGACGGGTCGAACATGGTGCCGCGCTCGGAGACCGCCAGCACCGAGATGGCGTTGGGCATGCCCTTGCTCATCAGGGTGGTGCCGTCGACGGGGTCGACGGCGAAGTCGCAGTCGGGACCGTCGCCGTTGCCGACCTCTTCGCCGTTGTAGAGCATCGGCGCGTGGTCCTTCTCGCCCTCACCGATGACCACGACACCGCGCATCGAGACCGAATTGACCAGCTCACGCATGGCGTCGACGGCCGCGCCGTCACCGCCTTCCTTATCACCGCGGCCGACCCAACGGCCGGCGGCCATGGCGCCGGCTTCGGTCACGCGGACCAGTTCGAGAGCGAGGTTGCGGTCTGGGGCTTCCCGGCGCGAAGGCGTCATGCGCAGATTGTCCCATTAGCCGGTGCGCCCCGGGGAGCTGGGATACTGAGCACCGTGACGTCATCATCCCCGGAACCCGAGGGTCAGCCGCTGTCCGCACCCGAGGCGGTCGCCGAGGGCCAGTCGGTGCCGGTGCCGCGCCCGGCGAAGGACCGGCTGCTGCAGGACGGCCGGGACATGTTCTGGTCCATCGCCCCGCTGGTGGTGGCGTGTATCGCGCTGGCCGGGATGCTCGGGATGTGCTCGTTCGCGCCGCAGGGCCCGGGCAAGGGGCCGGCACCGCAGTACGACGCCCCGGCCGCGCTCAAAGCCGATGCCGCGGCGCTCCGCATCCCGATCCGGGTGCCGCAGCTGCCGTCGGGTTGGCACGCCAATTCGGGGTCGCGCGGTGCCATCGAAGCCGGCCGCACCGATCCCGTCACCAAGCAGCCGACGCGCGCGCTGACGTCCAAGGTCGGCTATCTGACCGCTGCCGGCATGTTCGTGGCGCTCGTCCAGAGCAACGCCGACGAGGAGAAGCTGGTGTCCTCGATCCACACCGGCATGTACCCGACCGGTGCGCAGGACATCGGCGGCGTGCACTGGGTGGTGTACGAAGGTGCCGGCGAAGACCAGCAGGGCACCGAACCGATCTGGACCGCGAAGCTCGACGGGCCGACGGGCCCGGCGCAGGTCGCGGTCAGTGGTTCGGCGAATCCGGCGGACTATCGGACTCTGGCTGAGGCGACGCAGAAGGCGCAGCCGCTGCCTTAGCCGGCGGCGTGCGACGGGCCCGGATCGCGGCGATGAGCCGTCCGAGACGGCCCGGGGCGTGGGGTGCGTCGGATTCCGGCTCGCTCAACGGAACACCTTTGTAGACAGCGAGATACACGCTGATCGTGGTGACCACGACGATCATCAGCACGGGGCCGATCACCAGGCCCAGGAAACCGAACATCGCGATCCCGGAGAACACCGAGAGCAGCATCAGTGCCGAATCCAGCCGGGCCGCCTTGGGCACCAGGATGGGCCGCAGCACATTGTCGATGTTCGTGACCACGAGGACGTGGAACAGGATCACGAACAGGCCGCCGCCGACGTTGCCGAACAGCGCCAGGCCGATGCCGAACGGGATGCTGACGATGCCACCGCCCAGCGGGATCACCGACAGCGCGCTCAGCAGGATCGCGAAGATGAAGAATCCGTCGTGGAAGCCCGCGATGTAGATCGAGATCGCGCCCGAAACACCTTGGGCCAGGGCGATGACGAACTGGCCGAGGACCGTGCCGCGCACCATCGCGCCCATCTTGGCCAGGTACAGGTCGGTGACGTCCTCGCCGAGGGGGTTGAGCCGACGGATCAGCAGGATCAGTTCATCGCCGTTGACCAGCATCGAGATGAACACGTAGATGAAGATCACGGCACCGGCCAACGCGCCGAACAGCCCGCCCGCCGCGGTCTGCAGCACGTTCAGGCCCCACTCGCCGGCGCGCTGCGCGAAGCTGACGATCCATTTCTGCACCGACTCGGGCGTCAGCGTGACGTGGTGCAGGTACGGAATTTGCGCCAGCAGGTCGTTGGCGGCCTGCAGCGCCCGGGTGCCCAGCGCGCCCATGTCGTTGCGGCTGACCCAGTCCGACACGTTGCGGATCATGGTGGTGATCTGGACGACGCCGATGGCGACGGCCCCGCTGATCGGCACGACCACCACGAGCAGCGCCGCCAGCAGGGTCAGTGTGGCCGACAGGCCGGTGCTCAGCCGTGCCGACAGTCGGCGGAACAACGGGGTGAACAGATAGGCCACCACTCCGGCCACTACGACCAGCATGAACTGCCCGCGCAGGAAGTACGCGCCGAATCCGACCGCCAGGATCGTCGCGACGGCGAGCGCCCGCTTCTGGGTGACCGTGAAGTCGGTGTCCATGACGGTGATTCTGACGGATCTGCCGCCGGTTGTTATCCCGACGCGAGCTTGAGGATGTGGCTCATGATGTCGGGGTAGCGCTTCAGGTGGGCGCCGCCGTTGAGGTCGAGCACCTCGCCCGTCATCCATGACGACTGCTCCGAGCACAGGAACAGCACGGCGTTCGCGATGTCCTCGGGCGTACCGGCGCGGCCCAGCGCGGTGTTCTCCACGTACTCGTCGACGACGCCGGGAACCATCGCCGCACCTTCGGTCAGCGGCGTGTGCACGAAGCCCGGGGCGACGGCGTTGACGCGAATTCCCTTAGGGCCCAACTCTAATGCGGCCACCTCGGTGAGCATCGACAGGCCCGCCTTGGCGGCGCTGTAGGCGCTCATACCGATGGCCGGCTGGCGCCCGTTGAGCGACGAGATGCACACCAGTGACCCGCCTTCGCGGAGCTGCCGTCCGGCGTACTTGGTCACGATGAAGGAACCGGTCAGGCAGCAGTCGACGACGGCACGGAAATCTTCGACCGGCGTGTCCACGATGAGCCCGAAGGTCGAGAATCCGGCGCAGCTGACGACGGCGTCGAGCTCGCCGGCCTGCTCGAAGGCGGCGGCGACGGACGCCTCGTCGGTCACCTCGACCGTGACCGCCGTGTGCGGTGTACCGAGTTCGGCGGCGCGGGCCTCGGCGAGTTCGGCTTTCCGGTCGGCAATGGTGACGCGGTAGCCCTGCGCAGCCAGGCCCCGGGCAGTGGCCCAGCCGATACCGGATGCGCCACCGACGATGAGGGCGTTGCGCTGTGTGGTCACTGGTTTCTCCCTGGCGTGATCGACGGCTCGGCAGGCTGCGGCGCCGCGGGTGTGAACAGATTAACAAATTTGTATACACCTGAAATTCGAGTGGTGCTGCGAAATCCGCCTTCGCTCTGTGTCGATTGTGTACTGCGAAGTACAGTTGATGTACTGTTCGGTACATAGATAGGTTCGCGGCGGGCGGCATTCATCGCTTCAGAGGGACGGATTCGTTGACTGTTGAGCTGGCGGTCCAGGCGCGCCGCATGACGACCATCGGACAGGCGGTGGCCAGGTACGGGCTGGTTGTCGGATTGGCGTGGATCGGCCTCGGCAAGTTCGTCAAGATGGAAGCTCACGTGCTGATCGAGCACAGTCCGCTGATGTCGTGGATCTATCAGCTACTCAGTCACCACGCCGTCGCCGCGGCATTGGGCACCGCCGAGATCGCCGCCGCGGCGCTCATCGCGGTCCGCCCACTGTGGCCTCGAGTGTCGGCGGTGGGCAGCGCGATGGCGGTGGTGTTGTTCCTCGGCACGCTGAGCTTCCTGTTCACGACTCCAGGTCTCGTCGCCGGGCACGCCGGTCCGGTGCCGATCCTGGGTGCCTTGCCCGGCCAGTTCCTGTTGAAGGATCTGGTGCTCATCGGGGTGTCCATCTGGACCTTGGGCGATGCGCTCGGCCACGGCACGCCGATCCGGCCACGCTCTTGATCGTAATCTGTTCCGACGCAGCCTAATTCACCGCGCCCGACTGAATGCGGTCAGACATCGAGTTTGCGGCGCCGCGATGGGCAGCCGGCGCGCAGCAGGACAGGCGGCCTGCTGCGCGCCGGTGAACCGGCCGAGCGCCTATTTGGCGTTAGGGCAGGCGATGTCGACGTAGACGGTGTTCAGACCGCCGGGCTCCATCGTCATCATCATGACGTCGGACGCCGTCACCGTGACTTTCAAGCCGGAGATGCTGGCGACCTTGCACTCGGACAGCGGAACATTCGGATGTCCCTCAAGCCAATTGATCGACACGTCGTATCCCGCCGCTTGCAGCTGCTGAACCGCGATACTGGCCGGACCGTCACCGGGTGTGGGCAGGATCTGGGAATTTGCCGCGGCATTCGGCGCGGCGGCGAGGGTCAGCGCGGCGCCGCCGATGACGACGGCCCAGCGGGTGATCTTTCTCAAGCTCAGGGTGTTGGTGGCGTTGCTCATGATGTGCACTCCTCGTTTCGTGGTGGGGCGACAGCCCCTTTCGCCGATTGAGTGTCGGTGCGACGCACCTTCGTTACAGCCGATTTCTGCCGTCGCGTAACGCTCACGTGGTGGCAGCGCACTCAGTTTCGTAATCGTCGGCGGATAGCCCGCCGCGAGGGAGCTGAAGGGGTAACCAATGACCGCGACCAAGATTCGGGACTACACACTGTCAGCGACATCAGAGGCCATGGTGAGTCGAATTGCCGGCCATCTTGCCCGCTACGGCCTTGTCGTCGTGATCGGTTGGATCGGCCTGCTGAAGTTCACTTCGTATGAGGCACAAGGTATTCAGCCGCTCGTTGCGCACAGTCCATTCATGAGTTGGATGTACGACGTCTTCTCCATCTCGACATTCTCGTCCCTGCTGGGTGTGCTCGAAGTCGGCACTGCGGTGTTGCTTGCCGTCAAGCCGTGGTGGCCGAGAGTGTCGGCGGTCGGAAGTCTGATCGCCGTCGGGTTGTTCATCGCGACGATCAGCTTTCTGTTCACTACGCCGGGGATCGGCGAGGTGGCTGCCGGTGGCTTTCCTGCGCTGTCGATGACGGGCCAGTTTCTGATCAAAGACGTTGCATTGCTCGGGATTTCCGCATGGACATTGGCTGACGCGCTGCAGGCGGGGCGGGTGGCGGATCGTGCCTGAACAGTCCTTCGATTCTGGCGGCCTGCGCGCGCTGTTCATCAACTGCACCCTCAAGCGATCGCCTGAGGTGAGCAATACCGAAGGTTTGATCGACATCAGCAGTCGCATCATGGTGGCCAACGGAGTCGAGGTCGAGGTGGTGCGCGCCGTCGACCACGACATCGCCACCGGCGTGTGGCCGGACATGCGGCAGCACGGGTGGGCCACTGATGACTGGCCCGCGATCTTCGGCAAGGTGCTGGCTGCCGACATCTTGGTGCTCGCCGGACCGATTTGGTTGGGCGACAACAGTTCTGTGATGAAGCGCGTACACGAACGGCTCTACGGAGGTTCGCATCTGCTCAATGACGCCGGGCAGTATCTGTACTACGGCCGGGTCGGAGGCTGCCTGATCACCGGCAACGAGGACGGCGTCAAGCATTGTGCGCAGAACGTGCTCTATACGTTGCAGCACATCGGATACACCATTCCGCCGCAGGCCGATGCCGGCTGGATCGGGGAGGCCGGCCCGGGTCCGTCCTACCTCGACCCGGGGTCGGGCGGACCGGAGAACGACTTCACCAACCGAAACACCACGTTCATGACGTGGAATTTGATGCACCTGGCGCGGATGTTGCGCGCCGGCGGCGGCATCCCCGCGTACGGCAATGTGCGGTCCGGGTGGGATGCCGGCTGCCGGTACGACTTCACCAACCCGGAGTATCGCTGAACGACTATGCTCCCGGTCATCATGACCAGGACCGTAGGTGACGAAGACGCCCTCGTCGCCGCTTTGAAACGCGGCGACGAGAGCGCGTTTGCCGAGCTGGTGGACCGCCACACTCCGGCGTTGCTACGGGTAGCGCAAGGTTACGTATCCACTCGCGAGATCGCCGAAGATGTCGTACAGGACACCTGGATCGCCTTGCTCAAGGGGATCGGCTCGTTCGAAGGCAGATCTTCCTTGCGCACTTGGCTTTTCGCGATCCTGATCAATATCGCCAAGAATCGGGGTGTCCGTGAACGCCGGGACGCCGATCTGGCGGTGGTGGCGTTCACCGGAGGAACCGTCGACCCCGCGCGCTTTCGCGGCGCTGACGACCCCTACCCCGGGCACTGGCTGCCGGCCGCCGCTCCGTCGCCATTCCCGGATACCCCCGAGGGTTCTGTCTTGGGTCAGGAACTGATCACCGTCGCGCGGCGGGGACTCGACAAACTGCCCGAACGCCAACGCGTGGTGGTGACAATGCGGGACATGCTGGGGCTGGACTCCGACGAGGTCTGTGAGCTGCTCGAGATCAGCGCAGCCAACCAGCGCGTCCTGCTCCATCGGGGCCGTGCCGCCGTCCGGCAGATACTCGAGGACTATCTGGGGGATACCGCATGACGACCAATCCGATTGACTGCAACGAACTCGTCGAGTTGGTGACGTCTTACCTCGACGGAACCCTCGATCTGGAGGACCGGGCGCGCTTCGACATGCACCTGCTCGACTGCGACGGCTGTGAGAACTACCTACAACAGTTCCGCAGCACCATCGCGACCGTCGGCAAGATCGGTGCCGATGAGCTTGACCCCGGCTTTCGAAGCCGCCTGATCGAGGCGTTTCGGAACTGGCACTGAGGGATCAGGGCAGTACTAGCGAGACCGCACTCGCTTGGTTGGCAGTCCCACGGCGGCCGCCAACGCCGTATCCAGGGCGTGTCGCAAGGGTGCAACATCACCACTGACGTCCGCCATCAGCATGCCGCCCTGGTAGGCCGCCAGGAAAGCGGCGGCAAGCACCACCGGCTCGGTGCCCGGCAGTAGTCCGCCGTTGTCGGCGACCCGCTGCAGGGCGTCGGCTATGACCTGTTCCCATCGGGCGAACCCGGATTTGAGCGTCGCCCGGGCCGGGCCGTCGTCGGAGCGGTCCAGTTCGTAGACCAGCGAGCCGATGGGGCAGCGGATGGGATCGTCAGACGCGGCGTGGGCGCGGATCGCGTCGGCGCACCAGGCCCGCAGATCGGCTGCGGTGTTGACCTCGCCGAACGAGGGCTGGACTGATGACAGCACCCTGTCGACCTGAAACCGCACCACGTCGGATACCAGGTCGGCTTTGTCGGCGAAGAAGTGATAGAGCTGGCTACGGCCCGCGCCGGCGGCGTTACCGATCTCGTCGAGCGTGGTGGCCCGCACGCCCTGTCGGGCGAACAACACGCACGCCGCTTCGAGGATCCGGGCCACGGTCGCACGTCCGCGGTCGGTCGTCGGTTCGGTGATCACCTGTTCAATGTATCAATTGGTCCAATTTCTGTACTTTGTAGTACAGTTATATGAAAGTTGCTGCCGGGCAAGGCCTCAACTGGCTGAGTGGAGGTGCCAGTGGTTCTCGATGTGGGGGACAGGTTTCCCGTCGACGTCGCGGTGGCGTACCCCGGTGGGGATGTGAGCATCGCGCAGTTGATCGCGGCTGGACCTGTTGTGGTGGCCTTTCACCGGTTGTGGTGTCCGTTCTGCCAGCAGGCGGCCCGCGATCTCGAACGCGTCAGCGACCACCTTGCTGCTGCGGGTGCGCGCGTGGTCATCGTCTATCGCGATGACATCGACACCGTGTGTACGTCTTGTGTCGAGCGCGGCCTGACCGTCGACTGCGTCAGTGACCCGCGGCAGGAACTCGAGCGCGCCACCGAAGTGGCGCGATTCTCGGCGGGCCGGTACGCGATGTTCTCGCCGATGCGACTGATTCGTGTGTTGCGCGCGGGCAGTCGCGCGGGCAAACCCACGTCGGACGTTCTGCAGGGACGCGGCACGTTCGTCGTCGGCCGTGACGGGCGCATTGCCTACGCCCACCACGCCGTCACGGCAGCCGACATTCCATCGGTCGACGATATTGTTGCCGCGGTGCGAGCGCTCGCAGTCGATCGGTGATGATCAGGCTGCCCTGCTGATCCAATTGGAGGTCATGGAAAGCTCGGTGATCTGATACTGGCGGGCGACCTGGCCGCAGGATGATGTGCTCGCCGTCAGTGGTGACGGTGGTAATGCCGTGCCGCTCGCGTGCGATTGGCGCAGATGTTCTGGGTGCAGAATTTTCGGCGCGCGTCCTGCGCGACGAAAAGCATACTGCAAGAAGGGTTCTCACAACGGCGCAGCCGCTCTGACGTTGGCCCGACCAGAAAGTCGATGAGGCTGTCAGCGACGAAGGCGACAGCAAGCTGATATGGCTGATCGGTGGGCGCGTGATATTCGATGTCCGATGCCCAGCCGGTGGGGACGCGCACCAACTTCCTGGTCCGTGGGACATCGGCAGCAACGCGATTCACATAGCTCACGGAGCTGTCATTGGGTGGCGTGCCGGCAATTTGTGCGTCGAGGATCTCGCGGATGGCCTGGCGCAATTCGACGGTGGGGCCCATCGGTGGTGGCAACGCAGCGTCGGGCAGGCGATCTTGCTGGAGGTCCCACCACAGGCGGCATGCGGTCTCGTCGGCGAGCAGGTCGGTGGCCGGTGTGGTCACCGTGATGATCGTGTCGGCCAAATCCACCGCCAATGGCTCGCCGGCCACGGGAAATCCGGTGTGCTGCGCGCGCTCCAGTCTCGATGTGGCTGCCACCGAATTAACGGTAGCACTCCGTTGACAACGTTAGCCGCTGTCGCGTAGAACTATAACGGTAAATGACAGCTACTAGCGTTAGGCGGCGTTGTGATGGGACCTGTTGAATTGCTCTCGGGGGCCGATGCCCGACTGGTCGGTCTCGTGTCGACGTTGACGGCGTCGGACCTCGACCTGTCGAGTCCGTGCGCGGGATGGGCGGTGCGGTCGCTGCTGAGCCACACCATCTCCTCGATCGATGCTTTTGCGGCCGCCGTCGATGGCGGCAGCGGGCCGACGGAAGCGGAATTGTTCAGTGGCGCTGATATTTTGGGGTCGGACCCGTTGGCGGTTGCTGAGCAGTCGATCGGCCGTTCCCAACGTGCTTGGGCCACCATCGGTGACTGGCAGCATCCGGTCACCACGGTGCTCGGATCGATGCCGGCGGCCGAGGCGATCAGCATCATCACCTACTCGACGCTCATCCACAGCTGGGATCTTGCGGTCGCCGTGGGACGAACGGTCGAATTCGATGACGCTGAGGCTGCGCTGGCAGAGGGCGTAGGTGCAGCACTTGTGCCCGCTCTACAACCTCAGGGCTTGTTCGGTCCGGGGGTTGAATTGGGTGGCGACGCCAGTCCGACGCAGCGGGTCATCGCCTTCGCCGGCCGCAATCCACTTTGATTCGGCTACCTCACCCGTTCCGCACACATCGGAAGCCGATGTGGCTCATCCCCGTATCGACCGCTTGGGGACGACGGGCCGCCGGTCGGTAGCGCAGGCAGTAACTGTCGGCGCAGAGGAACGACCCGCCCTTGATCACCCGGCGGGCTACCGGCGTCCCCGGTTGGTCAGGGTCGTAACTGTCTGCGGCGCAACAGGGTTGGCTGTCCCGGGTCGCGCCGTAGTAGTCGGTGGTCCACTCCCAGACGTTGCCGGCCATGTCGAACAGGCCGTAGTCGTTCGGCGGAAAGCTGCCCACCGGCGTGGTCTGTCCGTAGCCGGTGTCGGGCAGGTACGGGAATTCGCCGTGCCAGAAGTTGGCCAGCTGTTGCCCGGGCTGCTCGGCTTCGTCGCCCCAGGTGTAGATGGCGCGGTCCAGGCCTCCGCGGGCCGCGACCTCCCACTGCGCCTCGGTGGGCAGGGCCAACCCGGCCCAGTCGGCGTACGCGGCGGCGTCCTCGAACGCCACGTGCACGACGGGGTGCTTCTCGCGGTTCCGCAGCGACGACTTGGGGCCGCGTGGATGGTTCCAGCACGCGCCCGGCGTCCACGTCCACCACTGGCTGAGGTGACGCAGGTCGACGGGGCCCGGGGTGCGGCGGAACACCATGGAGCCGGGTTGCAGGTTCTCCGCCGGAGCGCCCGGATAGTCGGCGGCGTTGAGCGGCCGTTCGGCGACGGTGACGTAGCCGGTGGCTTCGACGAATGCCGCGAAGTCCGCGTTGGTCACCTGATGGGGCTGGATCCAGAAGCCGACGACGGTGACCTCGCGAGCGGGCGCCTCCTCGGGGTAGTGCTCGTCGGAACCCAGCACTGCCGTCTGCCCGGGGATCCAGACCAGACTCACGCGTTCACCCTGCGCTGAGGGTGTGGGCCACTCGCAACTTTGCGCCGTGGGCGCAGAGTCAACTCCGGCCCCTGGTTGACTCTGCGCTCAGGGTGCGTCGCTCTCGCACTTTTACGCCGTTGCCGCAGGGTCAACGCCAGTGGGTGCGGGATCAACGAGGAAACACCTCGGCCCAGTCGGACTGCATGCTGGCGACGGTCCAGCCTTCGGTCTCTGCCAGAGTCAGTGCCTTCTCGGCGCCGGCTTCATAGGCGAACTCGCGGTCGGCGTCGTCATGCAACACCAATAGCTGAAAACCCTTGGTGTACTGCAGCATTTCGATGTCACCGTTGGAGTTGCCCGCCGCGAAGATCGGCCGCCGCCCAGTCCGTCCCCAGATCCGCACGGGCTTGACCGGCCCGTCGTTGAGGAACTCCGGCTGCGCCGTCGTCACCAGATCGCCATCGGCGAACGTGACACCCACTGAGCTGCCCACCACGCGTTCGGGCGGGATGCCGTACATGGCTTCGGTGACGGGCCGCATGAAGTCCCGCCCGCCGCCGGAGACGATGTAGCAGGTGAAACCGTGCGACTCCAGGTAACGCAGCAACTCGGTCATCGGCACATACCCGCACGCGGTATACGGACGGTCCAGCGTGGGGTGCCGGGCCGCGGCGAAGAATGCCGCCACCCGCGCGGCATGCTCCTCGACGGTGATCCCGGAGTGCGCCGAAAGAACGCCCCCGGCAAGCACTTTCAGATCACTGTCATCGCCCTGATAGTGCTTGGTGACGGCGTCGCCGAACCAGGTGAGGTCACCGGCGGCGGCCGCCGCATACGGCTGCCGGTCCGCCAGCGCCGGGTCGGCGGCAGCCTGCTCGGCCAGTCGACGCACCAGGAAATCCAGCTGGATATAGGCCGGCTTCTCGCACCACAGCGTGCCGTCGTTGTCGAAGACCGCGATCCGGTCTTGCGGCGCAACGAAATCCGGCCCGTCGGTGGTGACGCGCCCGACGAAGTCGACGATCGCCGACTTCGTCGGGCCGTTGTTCCAGGACTCCAACACCTAATCCGCCGCCAGGAACTCGTGGAGCTTCTCGACGATCTGATCGATGCTGAAGCTGGCCGGTGGGTGCCGGGGCGGGAACTCCTTGAAGGTGTCGAGGAACGCCGCGGCCATCGCCGTCGCGTAGAAGGCGAAGAAGTCGCGCCGCAGGAACCACTCGTAGTACGTGTTGGATGTGATGTCGGCGTACTCGTACGGGTCGGTGCGCAGGTTGAAGAGCTTGGGCACCCGCAACGGTGTGAACGGCTCGGCCCAAATCCGCAGGGTGCCCTGGCAGCGCTGTTCGGCGAAGACGATCTTCCAGTTTTCGAAACGCATCGCGACCAGCTCGGCGTCGTCGTTGAAGTAGAAGAAGCCGCGCCGCGGGCTGTGCTCGACCTCGCCCGTCAGGTACGGCAGGAGGTTGAACCCGTCGATATGAACTTTGTAGTCCGTGTTTCCATCAGCCCCCGCCTTGTGGCCCTTCTTGAGCTTCTCGGCGATATCGGGGTCGCCGGCGGCGGCCAGCAGCGTCGGCAGCCAGTCGTGGTGCTGGATGATGTCGTTGGAGACGCTGCCCGCCTTGATCTTTCCGGGCCAGCGGATCATTTCGGGCACCCGGAAGGCGCCCTCCCAGTTGGTGTTCTTCTCGCTGCGGAACGGGGTGGTGCCACCGTCGGGCCAGGTGTTGCGGTGCGGGCCGTTGTCGGTGGAGTAGATGACGATGGTGTCGTCGGCGATGCCCAATTCGTCCAGGACGTCCAGCACTGTGCCGACGTTCTTGTCGTGGTCGATCATCACGTCGTGGTACTCGGACTGCCACAACCCGGCTTGTCCGCGGCTCTCCGGCTTCACGTGCGTGTACAGGTGCATGTGGGTGAAGTTGCACCACACGAAGAACGGGTTGCCCGCCTCGTGCTGACGCTTGATGTAGTCGACGGTGCGGTCGGCGATGTCGTCGTCGATGGTCTCCATCCGCTTGGCGGTCAGCGGGCCGGTGTCCTCGATGGTCTGCTTGCCGACCGGACCGAACTTCGGGTCGTCAGGTTCGGTCGAGACCTCGGTGGTGGCCTTGCAGTTCATCACCCCGCGCGGCAATGCCTTCTCGTACAGCAGGGGGAACTGGTCCTTGTGCGGGTAGTCGAAGTTCTCGGGCTCTTCTTCGGCGTTCAGGTGGTAGAGGTTGCCGTAGAACTCGTCGAACCCGTGCACGGTCGGTAGGTACTTGTTCAGGTCGCCGAAGTGGTTTTTGCCGAACTGGCCGGTGGCGTAGCCCATGGGCTTGAGCAGTTCGGCGATGGTCGGATCCTCTGCGGCCCAACCGATGTCGACGCCCGGCACGCCGACTTTGCTCATGCCGGTGCGGTACACGCTCTGACCGCTGATGAAGGCCGCCCGTCCCGCGGTGCAGCTTTGCTCGCCGTAGGAGTCGGTGAAGCGCATGCCTTCGGCGGCGATGCGGTCGATGTTCGGGGTGCGGTAGCCCATCAGCCCGTCGCTGTAACAACTCAGGTTGCTGATGCCGATGTCGTCGCCCCAGATCACCAGGATGTTGGGTTTGCCGTCGGGCATGACAGAGCTCCTCGATCGAAACGGAAATTGCTGTGCCCGTTCGACTTTACGGGTGCGTCACCGATTCCGGCGGGGCTTCGGCAGGTGCGTGAAATCGGTACTGGTCAACGGGCGGCGGGAGGAGCACGCTTACTTAGGGAAGGTGATCGACATGTACGACAAGGATCTGACCAACAAGTGGCACGTCGAGATCGAGTTCTTCGAGGACGATGTCCACACCCACGCCTCCGCACACGCCCGGCTGCGGGACGACACCCTCACGACGACGGGGGATGCCTACCGCAATCCCAAAGACCCGAGTGCGCCGCTCGTCGGCGAGGAGATCGCGGCCGCCCGCGCGCTCATCGCGCTCGGCACCGATCTGCTCATGGCCGCGTCGGCGAACATCGAGAAATCAACACAGCACCCGGTGCACCTGTACCGCTGACTACCGGGGCCGAGAAACCCGCGCAAGCGGGAGGTACCCCCAGCTCGCGAGTGGGTGGTGACCCCCTGCCCGCGGGAGAAAGCTACTTCGTGGCTTCGGCCGCTTCCATCTGGTGGAAGAGGTCGACGTAGTACGGCATGCATTCCTTCATGGCCTGTTCGGTGTTGAACAGCGGCTCGTAGCCGAGGTCGCGCTTGGCCTTGGCGATCGAGAAGTAGTTGTTCAGGTAGAGGCGCTCCACCGCCAGCGGCTCGATCAGCGGCTCGGACAGGGCGAACCGGAAATGCAGCCACTGCCACGCCATCATCACGCGGTGCACGAGCTTGCCGGAGACGTAGAAGGTGGGCAGCTTGCGGCCGCACGCGACGATGACGGGCCGGGCGAACTCGAACATGTTGAGCGGTTCGCCGTCGTTGATGAAGTAGGCCTGCCCGGGTGCGGTACCGCCGGGCACCAGGTGCTCGCCCGCCAGGATGAAACCGTGGATCAGGTTGTGCACGTAGGAATTGTCCAGCTTGATGTTCTTGTTGCCCACCAGCACCTTGACGTGGCCGGCGAGGATGTTCTCGAACACCTTGCGGAACATGGTCTGGTCGCCGCGGCCCCAGATACCGCTGGGCCGGATGGAACAGGTGAGCATGCCGTCGACGCCGTTCTGCGACAGCACGAACTTCTCGGCGGCGACCTTGGTCTCGGTGTACAGGTCGTTGAAGCGGGCGGTGTACGGCATGGTCTCGTCGCCGTTCTGGATGTCCTGCCCACCCATGACCACGCTGTTCGACGCGGTGTAGACGAAGCGCTTGACGCCCGCGGCCCGGCCCAGCTTCACCAGGTTCTCGGTGCCGCCGACATTCACGCCGAAGCTGCGGTTGCGGTATTCGTCGGTGACGGATGCGCCGCCCATCAGGTCGATGATCGCCGCGGTGTGGATGATCGTGTCGATGCCCTGGACTGCGGCGTCGACGTCGTCAACGTTGGTGATGTCGCCGACCAGCGTCTCCAGGTTCGGGTTGGCCGGCAGCGGCGACGGCGCCCGGTCGAACGACCGGACGTGGTGGCCACGGCCGAGCAGTTCGGTCACCAGGTTGGCGCCGACGAAGCCAGACCCGCCGGTTACCAACACACGGCCGAGGTCTGTGGTCAGGGAAGCATCACGCATGGTGCAGGAGCATAACTGAAACGTGTTCCAGTTAACAGAGTGCGGGAGAAATTACCGCACTGATCAATTTTCGTCTTCGGCGCCGGAGGCGAGCGCGTCCTCGACTTTCTTGCGGGCGCCGGCCAGGTGCTCTTCGCAACGTTTTGCCAGTTGTTCGCCCCTTTCCCAGAGCTGGAGCGAGGTGTCGAGGTCGAGCCCGCCCGCTTCCAGTTTGCGGACGACCTCGATCAGTTCGTCGCGGGCAGCTTCGTAGCCGAGCTGACTAATGTTCGTCATATATTCCTTCGCTCACGGTCGTGACGGCGCCGTCGGCCACCCGGATTCGGAGTCTGGTTCCCGCCGGGGCATCCTGCGCCGACCGCAGGACCGCACCGCCGGCTGACAGGTTCTGCACCACGGCATACCCGCGGGCCAGGGTCGCAGCCGGCCCGAGCGTGGCCAGCCTGGCCGACAGGTGCCCGACATGGTCGGTCTCGGTGGCGATGAGCCGCCGGATGTCGCGGCGCGCGGCCGTCACCGCCCGGGTGATCTCCGCGGCGTGGGCGTCCAGCGCCTGCAGCGGCTGCGCCAGCACCGGGCGGCCGCGCAGCTGACCGATGAAGCGCTCCTCGCGGTGCACCCAGTTGCGCAGGGCCTGCGCGCTGCGCCGCCGCAGGTCGGTCACCAGCGCCTGCTCGGCGGCGGCGTCGGGGACGACGCGTTTGGCCGCGTCGGTCGGCGTGGCCGCCCGCAGGTCGGCGACCAGGTCGCACAGCGGGTTGTCCGGTTCGTGCCCGACGGCGCTCACCACCGGCGTGGTGCAGGCCGCGATCTCGCGGCACAGCGTCTCGTCGGAAAACGGCAGCAGGTCCTCGACGCTGCCGCCGCCGCGCGCGATCACGATGACGTCGACGTGCGGCGCGGCGTCCAGCGCGCGCAGGGCCTCGACGATCTGTGGTACCGCATTGGCGCCCTGCACCGCTGTATTGCGGATATCGAAGTGGACGGCGGGCCAACGACTTTGGGCGACGGTGACGACGTCATGCTCAGCCGCCGAGGCGCGGCCGGTGATGAGGCCAATGGTGTTGGGCAGGAACGGAATCGGGCGCTTGAGTCGGGGGTCGAACAGGCCTTCGGCATCCAGCAGGCGGCGCAGCCGGTCGATGCGGGCAAGCAGCTCACCGATACCGACGGCGCGAATCTGGCTGATACGCAACGAGAATGAGCCGTTGCGGGTATAGAACTGCGGCTTGCCCAGCATGATCACCTGGGTGCCCTCTGACAGGGCGACCGGCGCGTCGTCGACCAGGGCACGCGGGCAGCTGACCGACAGCGACATGTCCGCGGCCGGGTCGCGCAGCACCATCCACGCCGTCGACTGACGCAGCTTGAGCTCGGTGAGCTGACCTTCGATCCAGATGGTGCCGAGCCGGTCGATGTACTTGGCCACCCGGGTGGACACCGCCCGGACCGGCCAGGGATTCTCGGCCGAGTTCGGGATCTCGGCAGCTGTCACCGCATCACTTCGCGGTCGCGCGGGTGATCCTGTTGGCCAGCAGCGTCTGGAACGGCGCGCGGGACTTCGTGTTGTTCTCGTAGGTCAGCAGCGCCTCGAGGTCGTCCACCTTGAGCTGGGGGAGCCGGGCGCGCAGCTGGGCCAGGGTCAGCTCGGCGTAGTCCAGGGCCTCGACGATCGCGGGGGTCGCGACGCTCGCGCCGTTGGCGGCCGCACCGTTCGTCGCCGGCTTCGGGGTCTCGGCGGCCCCCGTGCTGTACAGCGCGAACCGGCCTTCCGTCAGGCGGGCGCCGTCGGGCTGCTCGGTGGCCGGGCCGGCGGGATCGTCAGCACCCGGCTCGAGCAGATCTTCGTCGAATGTGGCCCATTCCGGCTGCTCGTCCTTGGGCGGGAACCACTGCTCCAGGGTCTCGTCGCCCTTGTTGACCAGTTCGGCCAGGTCCTGCTGCATTTTCATGACCAGCTGGGCGAGCTGACTGGCCAGCGTCATCGGGTAGGTCAGGATGGTGTGGGGGAGCCGAATGGTCTCCTCGAGCGCGGTCGCCGCCGCGCCGACCAGCAGCCGGACTCCGTAGGGCGCAGTAGACATGCCTGCCAGAGTACGGCTGGCTGTGGCCCTGCGGTGATCAGTACCCTTGTGCTATGCCACCGACCATCAATATGGGCATTCCCGGCGCCACCGTTTCGGTCGCCGGAGAAGCTATGAGCAAAACCGGCAAGCGCGTGCTGCTCGCCGAGCCGCGTGGCTACTGCGCCGGCGTGGACCGCGCCGTCGAGACCGTGGAGCGCGCGCTGGAGAAGCACGGCGCTCCCGTGTACGTGCGCCACGAGATCGTGCACAACCGCTACGTGGTGGACACGCTGGCCAAGGCCGGTGCGGTGTTCGTCGAACAGACCGAAGAGGTGCCCGAGGGTGCCATCGTGGTGTTCTCCGCCCACGGCGTCGCGCCGACGGTGCACGAGGAGGCCGCCGCCCGCAATCTGCGGACCATCGACGCCACCTGCCCGCTGGTCACCAAGGTGCACAACGAGGCCAAGCGCTTCGCCCGCGACGACTACGACATCCTCCTGGTCGGCCATGAGGGCCACGAAGAGGTCGTCGGCACCGCCGGCGAGGCGCCCGAGCACGTGCAGGTCGTCGACAACCCGGACGCCGTCGACAAGGTGACCGTCCGCGACCCGAACAAGGTCATCTGGCTGTCCCAGACCACGCTGAGCGTCGACGAGACCATGGAGACCGTCCGACGGCTGCGGGAGAAGTTCCCGACGCTGCAGGACCCGCCCAGCGACGACATCTGCTACGCCACCCAGAACCGCCAGGTCGCGGTCAAGGCGATGGCTCCCGAGTGCGAACTCGTGATCGTCGTCGGCTCACGGAACTCGTCCAACTCGGTTCGTCTGGTCGAGGTGGCCCTGAACGCCGGCTCCAACGCCGCGAAGCTCGTCGACTACGCCGAGGACATCGACCCGGGCTGGCTCGAGGGTGTCACGACCGTCGGCGTCACCTCAGGCGCGTCGGTACCGGAAATCCTGGTGCGCGGCGTGCTCGAGCGCCTCGCGGAATTCGGCTACGACACCGTCCAGCCGGTCACCACTGCCAACGAGACGCTGGTGTTCGCGCTGCCGCGCGAGATTCGTCCCGCCCGGCACTAGTTCTTCGAACGCAGACGCGGTCGGTCAGTCCCAGTTGTGGGGCTGACGCGGCCGGCGTTCGCGCGGCTCGGCTGCCGCATCGTCGTCGGCACCGCGGTACCGCACCCGGGAGACGGGGTGGTGGGCGCCGCTGGGTGGTGCGTTGCGCGACGGGCGGGCCGGCGACTGGTAGCGGTCGCCGGGCTCGTACGGATCGTCGGCGTAGCGACGCCGCCGCGGCTCGGCCGCGGACGGGCGCTGCGGTCGTTCATAGCGGTCCCGCTCGCGTGGCTCCCGGTAGTCGTAGCGCTCCTGCGGGGCGCGGCGCGGCTCGCCGGCCGGACGGGGACGGCGCCGCGGCTCGTCGGGCACCGCGTACGAGTCGGTGGCGGCCGGGCGGGGACGTGCGGGCCGCGGCCGGCGCATCTGGCCGGGCACCGGTTCGATCAGCTCGGTGTCGCCGGCCTGTGCCCGGGCGCGGGACGGACGCGGTGCGCGCTGCGGGTCGGCAGCGCTGCGGCGCGGCGACTCCGCCGCCGAACGACGCGACGAGGTGGCACGGGTACGGGAGCTGCGGGGCGTCTGGCCTGTCGTCAGCTTGGTGAGCTTGGCCGACAGCGTCGCGGCGAGACCGGCGGGCGCGACGTCTTCGTCGTCGGCCTGACGGCGGCTGCGGCGCGGCTTGGGCTCGGCGACGGCCTCTTCCGTGTCGTCTTCCTCGTAGGTCAGGAACTGCGGCAGGACGAACCAGCGGATCAAACCGAGGATCAGAACCGTCGCCGCGGTGAAGAACATCGTCGGGAAACGCTCGATCAGCGGATAACCGCAATTGATCAACAGGTCCTTGATGCCGGCGATCTTGTCGCTGTGGAACATGAAATACGCGCCCGGCACGGCGACGAAAAGGATCAGCGGGGGCTGGATGACCGCGGTGAAAATCCCGGACCGCCGCACGCCGAGCACAGCGAGTACACAGCCGGCCACGTAGCAGAAAGTGAAGAAAGCGCTGAGTTCTTTGTCACCGGTGCCGGCGTCGTAGGCGAAGCCGATCGCGGTGGCTGTGACGGCCAGCACAATGGCTCCCCACCAGGGGATTCCCGGGATGCTGGGCAGCGCCGAGCGGCGATCGAGGGCGGCTTCGGGCCCATGATGCTCTGCTGACACTCCTAGACCGTACCGGCAATCTGGGCCACTGTGCCTGCAGGTGGGCGTTGGGACGGTGTGGCGTCTCCTAAACTAACGAACTCGTGGGTCTGAACCTGGGAATCGTCGGTCTGCCGAACGTCGGGAAGTCGACGTTGTTCAACGCGTTGACACGTAATGACGTGCTCGCGGCTAATTATCCGTTCGCAACGATCGAACCCAACGAGGGTGTCGTCCCGCTGCCCGACCCGCGGCTCGACAAGCTCGCCGAGATCTTCGGTTCCGAGAAGACCGTCCCGGCGCCCGTAACGTTCGTGGACATCGCCGGCATCGTCAAGGGCGCGTCCGAGGGCGCGGGCCTCGGCAACAAGTTCCTGGCCAACATCCGCGAGGCCGACGCCATCTGTCAGGTGGTGCGCGCCTTCGCCGACGACGACGTCGTCCACGTCGACGGCCGCGTCGACCCCAAGTCCGACATCGAGGTCATCGAGACCGAGCTGATCCTCGCCGACATGCAGACGCTCGAGAAGGCGCTGCCGCGGCTCGAGAAGGAAGCCCGGACCAACAAGGACCGCAAGCCGATCGTCGAGGCCGTGGCGGCGGCCCAGGCGGTGTTCGACGAGGGCAAGACCCTGTTCTCCACCGGCAAGGACTGGTCTGCCCTGCGTGAGCTCAACCTGATGACGGTCAAGCCGTTCCTGTACGTCTTCAACGCCGACGAGTCGGTGCTGACCGACGAGGCCCGCAAGGCCGAGCTGACCGCGATGGTCGCCCCGGCCGAGGCCGTGTTCCTGGACGCCAAGATCGAGGCCGAGTTGCTGGAGCTCGACGACGAGTCCGCCGCCGAGCTGCTGGAGTCCATCGGCCAGACCGAGCGCGGCCTGGATGCGTTGGCGCGCGCCGGTTTCCGGACGCTGAAGCTGCAGACCTACCTGACCGCGGGACCCAAGGAATCGCGGGCGTGGACCATCCACCAGGGCGACACCGCACCTCGCGCAGCGGGGGTTATTCACACGGACTTCGAGAAGGGCTTCATCAAGGCCGAGATCGTCGCCTTCGACGACCTGGTCGAAGCCGGCTCCATGGCGGCCGCCAAAGCCGCCGGCAAGGTCCGGATGGAAGGCAAGGACTACGTCATGGTCGACGGTGACGTGGTCGAATTTCGCCACGGACAACCATCTAAGTCAAAGTCGTGACCGGTCGGTCCTTCACGGCGCGGCTGCCGTGAGTCGGTAGGTGGTGGTGTAGGCCTCGGGCCGCCCGCCGCCACCCGGTGCGATGGCGGCCTCGGGATCAGACGCGGCGGCCAGGTTCAGGGCCAGCAGTTGCGCCAGCAGGTCTTCCTCTGGATTGAACCCGTACGCGCGGACAACGGCGGCATCGAGAACGTCGTGTAGCGCCCGCAGTTCCGACTTCCCAGGGGTACGCAGCGCGTCGTACTGCTCTCCCAGCGTGATGCCCTTGGCGAGCTTCGCTTCGCGGTAGTCGATGATGGCGGCCATCGCTTGCGCGACCTCAGCCACGGCCTCTCCTGGTGAGGTCGGCCACGGAAACGAATCCCATACCGTGGTCGACGTGTAGCGAAGGTCGGACTTCAATTTGGAGCACCGCTCCTCGAACCACGCTCTATGAAGCGCCGACGACACGACGCCGAGGGTGTAGTCGTCATCGAAGGCAATGACGGTCATCGAATCGTCGGGTCGGATCGACGTGTCCACGAATTGGAAGACGGAGACCCGCTGCTCTGCCGCCACCCGAGACGTCGCGATGTAGCGCTGCAACGGAGCGAACGCCTCGATCATGTCGTCGCGCCGATACGAATGCTGCCACCACTTGTTCAGGAAGTTCTTGTTGTGCCAACGCACCTGTGCTTTCGAATTGCGTTTGAGGATCGCGGCATTCGCGGTGGCCTCCTTCTCGGCAGCCGCTTCCCGGTCTGGCAGCACCAGCTTGCGCAGCCTCGCCAGGGCACCTGGAGCAGCGACCTTGACGTCCAGCGCGTCGTCGTGGGGGAGGTCGATGATGAAGTTCTGGGGTCCGAGGGAGTGGAGCAGCACCTTCCCACCGAGGACTGGGTGAATGAACGCCGCCGAACCGGGGTCTGTCTTGCCAAGGTCGGCGGCCTCGCCTCCGGTCAAACGGAAGGCATCGATTTTTCCCGTCGTCTGGCCTTGGAAGATCCGCTTCGGGGCCTTGTTTTGGGGCAGCGAGGCGGCAGTCCCGACGTCGGTGACCGGCCTCAGGCTGGCGGCGATGTCTTCGACTTCGAGTCGGAGTTGCCCATTGTTCAGCCAAAGGACCTTCTTCGCGGGTGCGTGGTTCGCGCCCTTCACCCAGTTGACGATGGACACGTGAACCACGGCGTCACCCGACCACGGGGTGACCGAGACGGCTTCGAAGATCACCCCATCGTTCTTGACGACGTAATCGAGTGACGCCTTCCGCGAGTCGCCGTCGCGTACCGCCTGCGTAGCGACAAACCCCGCTCGGCCGCCCTGGGGTAGTGCCTTGTGCGCCAGGGGAAACCAGTAGGTGACGAAGTCACTCACGCCGGGGTTCGGATACTTCCCGTCAAGGTCTGATACGTAATCGGCACCGAGTTCGGCTGCCATCTTCCGCCGACCCAGATAGGGCGGGTTGCCGATGAGCACGTCCGCGCTGGGCCACTCCGAGAAGAGAGCGTCGCGGCAGCGAATCGACTCGTCGAGGTTGTCCAGGGGGAGTGCGTCGACGTACTCCTCCAGCTCGTCGGCAGCCAGCTTCTTTGCCATCATCATGGTCACCTTTGCCACCTCGACGGCGAAGGCGTTGGTGTCGATTCCCATGAAGTGATCGGGCGTCACGTAGGAGATCGTCGCCTGGCCGGACTTGGTGCGGCGGCGAGCAGCGATGCGATTCTTGACCTCGACCTCAAGGCGGCGCATCTCCCGATAGGCCACGTACAAGAAGTTGCCCGACCCGCACGCCGGATCGAGCACTCGGTAGCTGGCCATTGCTAGCTGAATCTGCTCCAGGTCGCCGATCGTCTTGGCGGCTTCGATTCGCTCCATCCAGGGGTCCACGATGCAGGGGATCACCACTCGGGCGATGTCGGCCTGAGACGTGAAATGAGCGCCGTAGGCGTGACGTTCGTCCTTGTCCATCGAGGTCTCGAACAGAGTGCCGAAGATCTCGGGGCGGACGGCAGCCCAGTTCGTTGTGCACGCCCACCGAATGGCATTTAGCTCGTCTCGGTTCATCTCAATCGGCGTGATGTTCTCGAAGATGCCGCCGTTGAAGTAAGGCGTCCCGACGAACTGGCCACCCTTCGTCCGACCGGGCGTGTTCATCTCTCGGAACAGTGAGCCGAGCAAGTCGTAGGCGTCGCGGCCAGATTTGGCCTCTTCGACAACGCGGGTGAAGAACTTCTCGGGCAGCAGGCCGATGTCTTCGGCGAACATCGCCACGACCGACTGGAGAACGAAGTGCTGAGCATCCAGCCGAGGGACCCCGCGATCCTTCATCGAGCGAAACACGCTGGACACTTGCGCCGCCGCCTCGCGCGTGACCTGAACGAGGTCGTTGCCGAATAGCGGTGTCTCGGGCTCCGGCAAGAGGAACGCGAGCACTTCTCTCCGGTTGACCAGATCATCGAGCTTCAGTACGTCCATTGGAGCGTCGAGTTGGAGGTCGAAATCGTAGACCCAGAACTCGTCAAAGTTGCAGAGCACCACGTAGTTCGGGCGGTGGGGCACCACCTGGATCCAATACTGGAAGGCCTGTCGGAAGTGCTTCGAGAGGTCGGTCCCGGCCTTCTTCATCTCGATGATGCAGCGCGACTCCCAGAGCAGATCGGCGAATGAGGTGCCCTTGGTCTCGGCCTTCCGAACGCGTGCCTCCAGGGTTGCCCCGGCCTCTCGGACGCCGCCGTTTCCGAACGCTTTGAACAGTCGGTCGAGGAAGACCTGAGCCTCGCCCTTCTCGTCACCCTTGAGGAGGTTATGCCGGTACGCGATGAACTCGGCGAGATCCTGCTGGAGCGTCTCAGGCTGCACGGCCCGGCCCCTGAGTCGGCGCGAACGCTTTCGATGGTGTCGAGGCCATGACAGGCACTGTAAAGCCGTCCACTGACGTCACCCGAGGGGACACGGCGACCGCTCCCGAGCGTCACTCGTCTTTGACGAGGCGCAGAACCGGGCGCTGATCTTCCTCTCCCAGGAGGTCGCGCAGCTGCCCAGGGCTGATCTTGAGGACATCCGCGAGAACGGGTACGCCCGCGCCGTGCTGACCAGCCAGCTCGACGCCCTTCCGCAGAAGCGTTGCTACCTCACCGGGGTACGCGCTGGTGGGGTCCGCCGACGGGTCGTACGTCATGGCCAATCGTTGGTAGGCCCGCCGTGCGGACGAATCAGTCGTGCGATGCCGCTCCACCATCCGACGGACCAACGACTTTGGCGAAACACCCCACGTTCGACCCAGTCGATGCAGGGCCGGTAGATCGAGCCTCTCGGGCAGTACCGCGTCCATAGACGCGGCAGGGGTTAGAAATGCCGCAGCAAACTCGTCTGCCTCACGCTCCACCGCCTGGCTCGACTCGCCGGAGTCTCCGTGAAGGAGCAAGTGGCCGACCTCGTGAGCGATCGAAAATCGATGTCCGAAGACGTTCTCGCTGCGCCGGGGCGTTGTGATGATGATAGGACGGTCCACGATCACTACCGAGAAGGCGTCGACCGCATCGATCTCGCCTAGCGGACGCACTGCTACCACGATGCCGTGAGATTCCACGGTGGCTACCAAGTGCTTCACCGGCCCATCGGGGAGGTTCCAGTGCCTGCGCAGCATCGCAGCGGCGTCCGCAGGCGCGGTGCCAGGCTCAATTTGCGGTAGGTTCGGTACCGGCAGCTTGACGTACCTCTCAAGCGCGAAGGTCAGTTCCCACATCAGTGTTGCCGTCGCGACTGCTCGTTGACGGTCGCTCGCGCGAGCGGATCTCAAGCTCCGAAAATGCGCATGGACGGTATCCATACGGGCGAGAGGGCGGCCCACCCCGAAGAACCCCGGTCGCACCCTCAAGGCCTTCGCCATTCGATCGATAACGTCAGGACGCGGCGAGTTAACGCCCGCCTCGTACTGGCCGATCGCGGCAGGCGAAACGCCCACTTCTGCGGCGAGGTCCGTCTTGCTTATCGCAAGGCGCACACGGGCCTGGGTCAGCCGCGCTGGGTCGAATCGACCATGCGTTTGACCGGCCTCGGGCCAGTCGAACAAGCTTGGCGGATCATCAGTCATCCGTGCTCGGGCGCTCCTGCGGCCGCGGCTCGACCGAGGGACCCTCGGGCGTGCCGCTGTCGAACGAGTCCGCACTCGACGTATCGCGATCGGTGTCCGAGGTGGGCTCCCAGATCGACTCGAGCCCACGAACTTCGACCTTGCCGGTGGCTTCGTCCAGAACGGCGACGCCCCAACTTATCGACTGCAACTGCCACGGCGACGATTCAACCATCACCAGCACCACCGGCATCTTGTCGCCTGCTGCCCGCAACGTGTGACCGAGTTCGCCGCCCGGAGGATCGTCGTCGTCAGCCCGGCCCTCGTCCACCAGGACGGGATCGAACAACATCGGCGGCGGGGGAGAAGCGGAGAAGCCATTCTTCCGCGTCGGACTCGAAGCGAAGAAGCTGACCGCATCCGCAGAGCCGGGGACCCGCCACACGTACACCAGGCAATCGTTGACCACCGGGATCTTGTAGCCAGCCGGAGTGAGCTTCTGCGACTGGAAGCCGCGCCCCGTCAGCGCATCATTGGTGTCGTCCAGCAGGTCACGCCACTGACTTCCGAAGGCCATCGAGTATCGAGTGCCCGCGACTTGATGAGCGTCTGCGAAGCGATTATGTCGAGACCGTATGACCTCGACCAGCGCGTCACGGACTGTTTTCGCGTGCGGGCCGAGAGCATTGGTGGGGGAACTCGGAACCATGAAGGCGTCTCCTGTATCCGCGTCCGGGAGCGTGGATCGAACTGGACGCGACTTTAGTATTGCACACGTTTCGCGCGTAGCTGCTATATCTGCAATGTGAAAACGCGCATCGGCGAGCCGGGCTGGCGACCGCCGGGACGGTGAGCGGCCGAACAGGTTTTCTAACCGCCGATACGGCGGCGCATCCAGGTTGGCGGCGGCGGCATGGTGCCCTCGCGGACGCGGCGAGCGATGTCGAGCGGCGACGCGAAGCCCCAACCCTGGCCCATCGAGTGGACCAGCACGTCGTGGGAGACCACCAGGGCGCCCAGCCCGGGTCGTCGCCGTGCTCGTATGAGGGCTCGATGCCGAGAAGGTGTCCCCAGAACGTCGACATCCGGACCGGGTCGACACAGTCGATCGTCACTCCCGACCATTGGTTCGGCACCGCGGCACTCCCCTCCCTCTGTGGATCAATCATGCGCTTGGCGGGCGACCGCGGGAAGCGCTCGACGAGGCGAGCTTGATGCTCCTATTTCTGTTAATAGTCAAGCGGCGTGGTTGAGCTGGGTGTTTAACCATTGGCGGTAGGTAGCGGCGAGGGTGTCGTCGCGTTTGAGGCCGCGTTCGAGGCGGGAGATGTCGTTGGGCCATACGCCGAAGTGGTCGGCGACGGCGGTGAGAGTGATGTTTGTGGCTCGACGAGCCGGGCGGAGGTCGCTGTAGTCGTCGATCGGGCTGGGTGCGGTGAGGTGTTTGAACATCTCGCGGGCGATAGCGCGTTTGAGCATCCGCAGGATCTCTTTTTTGGACCGGCCGGCGGCGGTCTGGCGGGTGACGTAGTCGCGGGTGCGTTGGTCGTGGGCCATGCGGACCAGGGCGATGCGGTACAGGGCGTTGTTGGCGGCGCGGTCGCCGCCGCGGGAGAGTCGGTGGCGGCTGGTTTTCCCGGACGAGGCCGGGATGGGAGCGACACCGGTGAGCATCGCAAAGGAGGCTTCGCTGCGGAGCCGTTGGGGGTTGGTGCCGGCGGTGATGATCAGTTGAGCGGCGGTGTCCGGGCCGACGCCGTAGGCGGCCCGGAGTGCAGGATTGAATGCAGCAGTGAGGGTGTCGAGCTCAGCAGTGATTTCGTCGGCCTGATCTTGCAGGAAGGTGACGCGGCGGGCCAGTGTTTTGCAGGCCGTCAGTACTGAGACCGTGACGGGATCGTTGTGTGTAGCGGGTCGGCATCTGGACAGCGCGGCCACGAGCGTCAGCGTGGTGGTGTAGCCGCGGTAGCGCTCGCGTATCTCGGCGGGAGCGGTGACGAGGAGGTCCTTGATCTGCTGGATGGCTGCGGTGCGGGCTTTGACGGCGCCGCGACGGGCGGTCAGCAGGGCTTTGAGTGCATTGGTGTGGGGTCTTTGGGGACGGCTGGGCTGTTGCTGGCCAGCGCGGCGCGGGCGGCACTGTAGGCATCGAGCGGGTCGGATTTTCCTTGCCTGCGCCTGGCTGCCCGGTCGGGTCGGTTGACTTCAACGACGTGAATAGCGTTGGCCTGCAATGCTTGTGTGAGTCCGGCGCCGTAGCTGCTGGTGCCCTCGACTCCTGCGGTCACGATGTCACCAAAGCTGCGGGCCCAGCAGATCGCGGCCCAGTAGCCGGTGGGGTTGGTGCGGAATTCGGCGTCGCCGAGCGGTTGGCCGGTGTCGGTGATGGCGGCGACGTGGATGGTGTCCAGATGGGTGTCGGCGCCGATGACGACTCGGCGTGGGGATGTCACGATGGTGGTGTCCTCTCCGTAGTAATGAACCGTGCGGGTGGGTGACAACCCTGCGGGGCGGGCAGACAAGACATTGATGAGGAACGGCCAGGCTCCTGATTAGGTCATGTCCGCCCCGCTGGGCTCTCGGGGCAACGCTTGCTCGCGCGTCGCTGGTGAGACAGATCAAGTCGAAGACAACCCAGCAGGGCGTCAGTCGGTGGGAGGGTCATCACCAGCGGCGAACGAGCAAGGTCATCCTCGCCCGAACGGGTTGAACACAATCAATGTCGGTGGTCGCCGATATCGTGCGCAGCATGAAGCTTGTTTCCACCCGCATCATCACCGCCGACGTCCCGAGCCTGGTCGGCTTCTATGAATTGGTGACCGGGGCCGAGGCGGTCTGGGCCAATGAACTGTTCGCGGAGATCCCCACGCCGGTGGGCACTTTGGCGATCGGCAGCGACAAGACCGTGCCCTTGTTCGGGGCGGGTTCCGCCGAGCCGGCGGCCAACCGGAGCACCATCATCGAGTTCATCGTGGATGACGTCGACGCGGAGTACGAACGGCTGCGAAGCCGGTTGGACGAGGTCGTCACCGAGCCCACCACGATGCCGTGGGGTAACCGGTCGCTGTTGTTCCGCGATCCCGACGGCAACCTCGTCAACCTCTTCACGCCGGTGAGAGACGATGCCAAGGCCAAATTCGGGGCGTAGTAGCTGATATGCGGCATAGCATCTGCTGGTGAGCTTCGTCGTCTCGCCGGACGCGTACGGCCGCTACATGGGCCGATACGCCGAGCCGCTCGCGGACGTCTTCGCCGCCTTCGCCGGGATCACGGCCGGAGCGAAGGTGCTCGACGTCGGCAGCGGACCCGGCGCGCTGACAGCGCGGCTGCTGGCGACGGGCGCCGAGGTTGCGGCCATCGATCCGTCGCCGCCGTTCGTCGATGCGATCCAGGCGCGGTTCCCCGGGCTCGACGCCCGCCTCGGGACCGCTGAGGAACTGCCTTACGACACTGCGACTTTCGACGCCGCGCTCGCCCAACTGGTGGTGCATTTCATGACCGATCCCGTCGCCGGCATCGGGCAGATGGCGCGGATGACCCGGCCCGGGGGCGTCGTCGCGGCGTGCGCGTGGGACGGCCCGACGGGTGCGCTGGCACCGTTCTGGGACGCCGTCCACGTGATCGACCCCGACGCACAGGACGAGGCGTTGCTATCTGGCGCGCACAGAGGCCACCTCACCGAGATCTTCGACGCCGCCGGGCTACGCAACGTGACAGAGGATGCCATCGCCATCGACGTGCTGCACCCGAGCTTCGAGGAGTGGTGGGAGCCGTACACGTTCGGTGTCGGACCGGCCGGGGACTACGTCCAGCGCCTCGATGACGAGAGGCGTGGCATGCTGAAAACCGTTGCGCGCGAACGTCTTGGCGACGGACCGTTCACCGTGACGGCCACGGCGTGGGCGGCGCGCGGCACCGTCTGATCCCGTCACGAAATGCCGAGTGCCGCGGCGACCAGATGCCAGAGCCGTTCGGCGGCAAGATCGGGATCGGCACGCGGTGTGGCCCGGAGCTGTTGGGCGATGCTGTGCCGCAGTCCGCCGATGACGAACGCCCCGGCGCTGTCGGCGTCGATGTCGTCGGGCAATTCACCGGACTCTTGCCCGTGGCGGATGTTGTCGGCTGCGGCCTCGCTCATCGTCTGGAGATGGACGGCCTCGAGTTCGGCGAGTTCGGGGTCCAGCGTCGCGCGGCCGAGCAGGATCGGCGCCAGCTCATCGTCGAAGTGGTAGACGACGAAACGGCGGGTGCGCTCGCGCTCCCGGACTCCACAGTCGGCGTCGACGGGTAGGTGCACGTCGGCGATGGCATGGCGCAGCCCGTGATAGAAGTCGTCGTAAACCGCTGCGAGAAGCCCACTTTTGGAACCGAAGTGGTGATAGAGGGCGCCGGTGCTGAGCTGCGCCCGGCGGGTCAGTGCGCTCAGTTCGAGCACGCCGTTGCCGCGCACCAGTTCGTCGCGCGCGGCGGTCAGAAGTTGTTGACGTCCGATCGGGGCACGTGCCATAGTCCAAAACATAACAGAACTCGGTTATGTTTCGGCGGGAGTGGAGCAATGAGCACTGAAGTGTCATCGCTGGCGGACTTGAGCGGCGACCTGGCCGGCACCTATCGCCGGACCGAAAGCAGCGGCGCGACCGTCGACCCCGCGATCGTCGATGCCGATCTCGCCACGATGACGCGCGACGGCTACGTGATCCTGCCCGATCTGCTCAGTGCGACCCAGCTGGACGAGATCCGCGCCGCCGTGACGCCGATGCTGGATCGACACGGCCGCAACGGTTTTGAGGGACGGTCGACGCAGCGCATCTACAGCGTGCTCAACAAGACCGCGGCGTGCGACGTCATCGCCGACCACCCGCGCGTGCTCGCACTGCTGGACCGGATGTTCCTGCCCAACTATCTGCTGTCGATGCTCCAGGTGATCAACATCCTGCCGGGGGAACAGGCGCAGATGCTGCACACCGACGACGGCTTCTACCCGCTGCCGCGGCCCCGCGCCGCGTTGGGCGCGGCGACCATCTGGGCCATCGACGATTTCACCGCCGACAACGGCGCCACCGATGTGGTGCCCGGCAGCCAGCTCTGGGGTGACCGGTTGCCCGGCGACGACGTCGAGCGCAAGCCCGTCGTGATGAGCGCCGGGTCGTGTGTGTTCTTCCCCGGCACGCTGTGGCACGGCGGCGGCGCCAACCGCACCGACCGTCCGCGGCTGGCCGTCACCGCCCAATACTGCGAGCCGTGGCTGCGGCCGCAGGAGGCCTTCACGCTGTCGATGACCCGCGACACCGTCCGCCGGGTGTCAGAAGACATTCGCCGCATGCTCGGCTACAGCATTCACCCGCCCTTCATCGGGCAGGTGGACGGCATGCACCCGAAGCGGCTGCTGGAGATCGCCGGCGATCAGTACGCCTGATCGTCGACGATCAGGCGGATCAGTACGGCACGTCGGTGGCGCCGGCGGACGTGTCCTTCTCGTCGTGATTGGACTCGTGGAACCCGAAGTCGTATGGGTTCGGACCTTGCTGCGGCAGGTCGAATTCGTCGCCGCCGTAGGGCACATCGGGATCCGGATCGGCGCCGGCCATCGGGGCAAGACTGATCGCCCCGCCGATTGCGGCAGCGGCAATCCACGTTCCTACGAGCGCATTTTTCAATCGCATGACGCCTCCTGAGGGCTTTCCCGTAACCGGGTAGTTGCCCACAAATGTTAATGGCGGCACGACTGCGCTGACGCCGAATGCAATGAATTGACGGATTCGGGAATTCCAGGTCAGGCGAGAATTTCAATTTCTTCGCCGAGCCGGTATCCAGGCGTCAACGACAATGAATCACCACTCCAGAACGACCCGGGATCGAAATAGTTCTCCCGTTTCTCGGTGACCAGCAGTCCCATTTCCTCGTAGGTGATGGCCACTGTCTCGGCGCAATACGCGGTCTCGAGCCCGGCCGACCGCCGGCGGTTCTTGTCGCGCTCGGCGGATTCGCGAACCTTGCGGTGCACCAACGGAATTCCGCGTGTGTAGTCGCTGACCACCGGCGCCCGGCCACGGAACCACCGGCCCGTCAACCGCGCGGTGGTGGGGAACGCGGTGCCGTCCATGCGGGCCACCACATTCAACGCCAGGTCTTCCTGCTCGCGGGTGGCGTACGGCGTCAGCTGGCGCAGCCAGCACCGCTGCCCGTACACGTACACCCACCGTTCGACGGCGGCCCGCAGGTCGTTGAGTTGCACGCCGCGGTGGTGGCTGCCGCTCCACAGGCATTCGAGTTTGTCGCCGAGTTCGGCGTGCCAGATCAGCGGCGGCAGGTCGTCGATGGCGACCGTCATGCCGACATGGTTCACGGGCGCGTTGGTGAGCGTCTGGATGGCGCGGTCGGGCTTGGAAGCCCCACGGAACAACCAGATGTCGCCGGTCCGGGTTTCGGCCAGCGCCCGCTCCAATGTCACCGCGTTACCAGTCATCTGGGCAGCTTAGACATTCCCCGGCGCTTCGCTCGTCCATAATCACTGCATGCGTGGCGTGTGGAAGTGGGTTGGCCTGGCCGGTGTCGCGGGCGTGGTCGCCGGTGGCGTGTTGGTCGCGCGCGATCAGCGCAAGCGTGAGTCATACACCGCCGACGATATTCGCGCCCGGTTGCATCAGCGGCTGGCCGAATCCGGCGGGAGCCAGCCCACGGCGTAGAGCCGGTGATCCCCGGTGAAGCCCTTCAGCTCCGCCACCCGGCCGCTGTCGAAAGTGATGTCGGCGCAGGAAGCCGAAGCGGACAAGGTATCTCGGACGGCCTTGCTCACGAGCACTTCACCGCCGTCGGCCTGGCTCGCCACCCGCGCCGCCATGGCGACGTTGCGCCCGAACAGGTCATCGCCGCGGCGCACCGACTTGCCGGTGTGAATCCCGATGCGGACCCGGACGCCGCCGGGCGCCTTCGCCAACTGCTGCTGCATGTCGATGCTGCAGCGCACGGCCTGCTCGGGCTCGGCGAAGGCGACCATGAAACCGTCGCCCTGACTCTTCACGACCAACCCCGACTGCTTCTTGACACACCGGCCGACCAGCTTGTCGTGATGATCGATCAGCCGCACCCAGGCCCGGTCACCCATGCGCTCGTTGAGCGCCGTGGACCCTTCGATGTCGGAGAACATGATCGCCACGCGGCCCGTCGGCGCCAGCTTGGCCAGGTCCGGCCGCTCGACCTCGGCCCAGCCGGCGAGCTCCTCGATCGATGACCACATCGCGCCGCCGAAGCCCTCTTTGTTGATGAGGTTGGCGGTCTGCCACATCGTCTTCACCGCGGCGCGGCCGCCGGCCAGCAGCAGATTGGTGCGGGGTTCGGACGGTGCGCGCAGCTCCTCGATCTCCTGCCGCGCGGCCCGCAGCCGGGCGCGCGTCACCCGCAACACGATGGTCTCGACGACGACCACCACGGCGAGCACACAGATGGCGATCAGCGAGATCGTCGATACCGTCACCGCTCAAGTATCGAGGCGACGGGCCCCGATCGGGTCATTGACGGACGAACTGCACCACCGCGTCGGTGAACGCGTCGTTGTCGTCGCCGGCGGCGGTGTGCCCGGCATCGGACAGCTCGACGAACTGGGCGCCTGGCACCTTCTGCAGGAAATCCTGCACGCCTTCGGTGCTGACCACGTCGGAGAGCTTGCCGCGGATCAGCAGGATCGGGATCTCGAGGTTGATCGCCGCGTGCTCGAGCATCTCGGCGCGCTCGAACGGGTCGTCGCCGGGCGCGGTCAGGAAGGCCGGGTCCCAGTGCCAGAACCACTTGCCGTCGCGCAGCCGCAGGTTCTTCTTGAGGCCTTCGACGCTGCGCGGCCGGGTGCGGTGCGGCAGGTACGCCGCGACGGCGTCGGCGGCCTCTTCCAGCGAGGCGAAGCCGTCGATGCCGCTGAACATGAAGTCGCGGATGCGCGCGCTGCCGCTCTTCTCGAATCGTGGCACGACGTCGACCAGGACCAGTTTGGTCACCAGTTCGGGACCGGCTTCGTGCGCGACGGGGAGGCTGGTCAGGCCGCCCATGCTGGCGCCGATCAGGGCCACCGGCCGGCCGATCTGATAGATCACCTGCAGCGTGTCGCCGGTCAGTGTCTCGAGTGAGTAGTTCGCCGTGGGGGAACGGTCGCTGTCACCGTGCCCGCGGCTGTCCAGTGCGACGACGTGGAAGCCGGCGTTCGCGAGAATCTGGCCGGTGTTCTTCCAGGAATGCCGGTTCTGGCCGCCGCCGTGCAACATCAGGATCGTCGGCTTGTCCGCTGCGGTGTCCGCGTCGCGGTTCCACTCGTCGGCGACGAGGGTCAGTTCGTCGATACCGCGGAATCGCACCGTCTGTACATTGCTGCCGCCCTCGGCCGGGGAAGTGCGTTCGTCGGTGCTCACTGGGAATCCTCTCGTCACTTCTCCTGCACGTTACCGAGCTGTGCTAACTGAACCGAACATGACCCTGGTCACCCCGTGGTCTCTAGACTCGGCCGAGGTGTCGCGCGCCCGGCCGGGCGCGCGGCGAGAGGAAGGCATATGGCGGACGAGCACGGGCGGCACAGGAATCCCGACGAGGTGGACGACGACGACGCGGCCGACCCGGACGTGACCCCGGATGCCGACGACGACGCACCGGCCATCTCCGACGAGGACGCCCTCGCCTTCCTGAAACCGACTGCACCCCAACGGGATAAGCGGGTGATCGTGGCACTGGTCGTGGGAGTGCTGGTGGTCGGCGCGCTGGGTGCGCTGGTGGCCTGGCTCGGTCAGCGTGAGCTGCAGCTGCGTCGCGACGACGCCCTGCACGACATGTACCTGACGGCCGGGAAGCAGGTCGCGGTCAATCTCACGACCATCGACTACCGGCACGTCGACGACGACATCAAGCGGGCGCTGGACACCTCGACCGGCGCCTATTTCGACGACTTCAAACAGCGTTCGGTGGCTGTGGTGGACTCGGTGAAACAGCAGCAGTCGGCGTCGGTCGGCACGGTCACCGAGGCCGGCGTGGAGTCGGCGAACGAGACCACGGGCGTGGTCCTGGTCGCGGTCAAGGTGCACACCGAGGTCGGCAGCGGGCCGCCGCAACGCGACCGCTACTGGCGCGTGCGGCTGACGATGCAGAAGGTGGGCGACAGCGCCAAGGCATCGAAGGTGGAGCCGATCCAATGAGCAAGCACGAAATGGACGAACCTGACGAGCCGGCCGACGCGGAGGCCGAGTCGACGGAGGCGGAACCGGATGCGGCCGAGGCTGTCGAGACAGAGTCGGCGGCGCCCAATGCCGCTGTGCCGCAGGTGAACCCGCTGCAGCCCGGCGGTATCGAGTGGGCGCGGGTGACGGCGTACCGGGTCCTGCCGGTGCTGGCGCTGGTACTCGCGGCCGCGGCCGGCGGACTGTGGTACCTGACCACGAAGCACAGCAATGACGCTCAGCGGGCCGCGGTGATCAAGCTGGCCAGCGACGGCACGGTCACTCTGCTGTCGTACCAGCCGGACACGGTCCGTCAACAACTGACCGATGCGCGCAAGCTGCTCACCACACCGTTCCTGGACGAGTACACGACACTGACCAAGTCGGTGATCCCCGGCGCCGAACAGCGGCGCATCGCGGCGGCGACGTCGGTGCCCGCCGCCGCGGCGGTCTCGGTCGAGGAGAACCATGCCGTGGTGCTGGTGTTCGTCAACCAGATAGTCCGTGTCGGTGACCAACCACCGACCAGCACGCCCACCAGTGCGCGCGTAACCCTGGAACGACTGGGGGGCCAGTGGCTGATCGCCAAGTTCGAGCCGGTGTGATGGTCGTGATTTGTGCACGATTTTCCGCGGTGGGCGCGGATTTTCGTGCACAAATCCCGGGGCGGTGGACGTGAACCGGATGGCGGCCGCCGACGCCCAGAGTTTCTGGATGTCGGCGAAAATCCCCAACGACATGTTTCTGGTGTGCGGGTTCGACGGTGTGCCCGCTGACCTGGACGCCGCGCTGGCAGCGGTCCGCCGCAACGTGGCGGCGTGCCCAGAGTTGTTGGTACGCATCGACGATTCGCGTCCCTGGCGCTATCCGTCCTGGGTGCGATGCGATGCCCCGGAGATCGTCGTGCACGAACCCGGGGACCGCACGTGGTTCGGGTGCCTGAGCGCTGTGTGCGCGCTGGCTGCGAGTGACCAGCTCGACGCCACCGTGCGGGCGTGGCGACTGCACGTCTTCGCCGGCGTCACCGGGATACCGGAGACGACGGGGCCGGGCACCGTCGTCGTCGTGCAGATGTCGCACGCCCTCGCCGACGGGCGGCGCGCGACGGCACTCATGGGCCGGATCTTCGGCCGGGACCAGCCGGTGCCGGCGGTGGTCGAGTCGCGGCTGGGGACGTGGGCGCTGCCGTACCTGGCGTGGCGGGCCAGCGCTGCTCATCGCCGGCTCGTGCACGACACGGAGTCGGGTGCTGTTGCCGCACCGGCCGATTCGTGGCCGGTGCAGGCGACCAACAACGCGCCGGAGGGCCCCGACGAATTGCGGACGATCGTCCGTCATCGTGCGGACCTGCCCGGGCCGACCGTGACGGTCGGGGTGCTGGCGGCCATCTCGGAGGCGCTTGCCGCCGAACTGGGTGGGGTCACCGCGCTCGGGGCCGAGGTGCCGATGGCCAAGACAGGTACCCGTCGGGCCTACAACCACTACGGCAACGTCGGGGTGGCATTGCACCCGCAATTGCCCTTTCATGAGCGGGCAGTCCGGATCGAGGCGGAGCTCGCCATGCGACGGCAGCGGTTCGAGCATCCGTCGGCCGCGACGAGCGATGCCGCCACCGCGGCGGTGCCGGCGCGGCTGCTGCGTTGGGGCACCGCGCAATTCGATGTGCACGCGCGGTCCACGACGGCCACCGGGAACACCGTGGTGTCGAGCGTGCACCGCGGCCCGGCCGATCTGACATTCGGCGGCTGCCCGGTGGTGCTGACCACCGCATGTCCGGCGCTGTCGCCGATGATGGGGTTGACGCACGGCGTGCACGGCATCGGGGACACCGTCACGATCAGTGTGCATGCGTCCCCGTCGGCCTTACCGGATGTCGATTCGTACGTGGAACGGTTGTCAGCGGTCCTGGACGCCGCGGGCTAGATTCATCGCGTGACTGCTTACGCGTTCTCGATCCTGTTGCTGCGGGTGGTGCTCGGTCTGACCATGGCCGCGCACGGGTACAACAAGTTCTTCGGTGGTGGCCGCATCCCGGGTACCGCCGCCTGGTTCGACAGCATCGGTATGAAGCCCGGCATGCTGCATGCCCGGCTGGCTGCCGGCACCGAGATCCTGGCCGGCCTGGGTCTCGCGGTCGGCTTCCTGACGCCGATCCCCGCCGCGGGATTCGTGGCGCTGATGGTGGTGGCGGCCTGGACGGTGCACCGCGAAAACGGCTTCTTCATCGTGAAATCCGGCTGGGAGTACAACCTGGTGCTGGGCGTCGCGGCCGTGGCGATCGCGGGCACCGGCGCGGGCCGCTACAGCCTGGACTGCCTGCTCTTCCACAACACCGGCTTCTATCACCTGCTGCACGGCTGGTGCGGTCTGGCCATCGCGGTGGTGCTGGGCCTGGCCGGTGGCATAGGGCAGTTGCTGATCTTCTTCCGCCCGCCCGCCAAGGCCTGAGCACCTGTCGTTGGCCCGGGGGCCGGGGCGCCGGTTTCTCGAACGCCGGCGACCTGGCTACCGGGCGAACTGAGGGGATCTGATTCCGTCAGACTAGAACACGTTCTAGTCTGACGGGCATGGGTTTTCTCACGCAGGACACTCCTGTCATCGACTTCGAGGAGTGGAACAAGGGCAGCCGCGCGCAGAAGATCGTCCCGATGGCCCGGCACTGGGCCGAGACGGGCTTCGGCACCCCGGTGGCGCTGCACCTGTTCTACGTCGTCAAGATCGGCCTGTACATCCTCGGCGGTTGGCTTATCGCATTGTCCACCAAGGGGATCGACGGCTTCACCGACGTCGCGACGTGGTGGACCGAGCCGATCGTCTTCGAGAAGGTCGTGCTGTACACCATGCTGTTCGAGGTGGTCGGGCTCGGCTGTGGGTTCGGCCCACTGAACAACCGCTTCTTCCCGCCGCTGGGCTCGATCCTGTACTGGCTGCGGCCGAAGACCATTCGTCTGCCACCGTGGCCCGGCCGCATCCCGCTGACGCGTGGCGATGCCCGGACGCCCGTTGATGTGCTGCTCTACGGCGCGCTGCTGGTCCTGCTCATTGTCGCCCTGTGCACCGACGGCACCGGCCCGGTTCTGCCCGGTGCGAATGTCGGCGTGCTGCCGATGTGGCAGATCTGGGCCGTCTTGGGAGTGCTGGCGGTGCTCGGCCTCAGGGACAAGGTGATCTTCCTGGCCGCCCGCGGCGAGGTATACGGCTCGTTCACCGTCGCCTTCCTGTTCGCCGGCTACGGCGTCGACCTGATCATCGCCGCCAAGCTGGTGTGCATGGTGATCTGGCTGGGCGCCGCGACGTCGAAGCTCAACCAGCACTTCCCGTTCGTCATCTCCACGATGATGAGCAACAACCCGGTGCTGCGACCGAAGTTCATCAAGCGCGCGTTCTTCGAGCACTTCCCGGACGACCTGCGCCCCGGCCGGCCGTCACGCTTCATGGCGCACTTCAGCACGTTCATCGAGGGCGCGGTGCCGCTGGTGCTGTTCTTCAGCGGCGGTGGCTGGCCGACCTACATCGCCGCCTTCGTCATGCTGTGTTTCCACTTCGGCATCCTGTCGTCGATCCCGATGGGCGTGCCGCTGGAGTGGAACGTCTTCATGATGTTCTGCGTCGTGACGCTGTTCGTCGGGCATGCCGACATCGGCCTGACGGACCTCAGCTCGCCGTGGCCCGTCGTCCTGTTTGCGGTCGTCGCGGGCACCGTCGTCATCGGAAACCTGTTCCCGCGCAAGGTCTCTTTCCTGCCGGGCATGCGGTACTACGCCGGCAACTGGGACACGTCGCTGTGGTGCATCAAACCGTCCGCGTCGGAAAAGATCGAGAAGAACATCGTCGCGATCGCCAGCATGCCCGCTACCCAGATGGAGCGGTACTACGGCAGCCCCGAGAACGCGCAGATGTACCTGTACATGGGCTACGCGTTCCGCGCCTTCAATACCCACGGCCGCGCGCTGTTCACGCTCGCGCACCGTGCCATGGCCGGGCAGAACGAGGACGACTACACCCTGACCGACGGTGAGCGCATCGTCTCGACCGCCATCGGCTGGAACTTCGGCGACGGCCACATGTCGAACGAACAGCTCGTCGCGGCGCTGCAGGAGCGGTGCCACTTCGAGCCGGGCGAGGTGCGGATCGTCATGCTCGATGCCCAGCCCATCCATCAACAGACGCAGCAGTACCGCCTGGTCGACGCCGCCACCGGCGAGTTCGAGCGCGGCTACGTCAAGGTGCGCGACATGGTGACCCGCCAGCCGTGGGCCGACGATGTCCCCGTGTACGGCGTGACTAGCGCATGACGTCGCGGACCTTGAGGTCCTCCATGCCGGCGAACAGCAGACTGTTCGCGACGTCGAGGTGCTTGCGCCAGTGCGCTTCGGCGGCCGCGGCGTTGCCCGAGCGCATGAGCGTCATGAGTCGGCGGTAGGACTTCATCAGAATGTCGTAGTCCGACCTGGACATCGGGCGGTTCTCGCGCATCGCGAACGCGATGTGGCGGACGGTGATCTCGTGCAGCATGCCGGCGACGATGGCCAGCGTCGCGTTGCCCGACAGCTCGACCATGCGCTGGTGGAAGTCGCCGGTGGTCTCGGCCATGCGGCCCGTCTCGAGCCCGGACGGAACGTACTCGGCCAGCATGGTGTCGAGTTCGTCGAAAGCAGCGGTGTTGCCCTGCTCGGTCAGTAGCCGCACGACGGTCGGTTCGATCCCGGCGCGCGCGGTGGTCACGTCGGCGATCGTCGCGCCGGACAGCTCCAGCAGTAGACCCGCTGGGCGCGCGACGATCTCGGGTCCGGGGACGCGGACACGGGCACCGGTGCGCGACCCGCGGCGTACCTCGACCAGGCGCTCGGATTCCAGGACCCGAACGGCTTCGCGCAGGGTCGGGCGGCTGACCCCGAAGTGGGCCATCAGCTCGGCCTCGTTGGGCAGGAAGTCGCCTTCCTTGAGCTGACCGTCGACGACCATCCGGCGCAGGGTGCCGGCCACCAGTTCCGCGGTTTTGGGGGAGCGGATGGGGCCGCTGGCCGAGGATGGCACAGTACGTGGGTCGATCATCGGCGACAACGGCGGAGTCTGCGCCATCTGGGCCCTCCTTGAACCGTTTGTGCTGGCCTCGTGTTAGGCAACTCAGTAAACCATGTGAGGCGGCATGACCCCGTCATTCCCGGAAATGGCGCCTATCTACCAACTAGTAGGTTGACCTAGTAAACCTTCTGTTCTATGTTCGCATATGACCAGGTCTTTACGGGTGTCAATTCATGTTGAAGGAGAAGTCCGTGGCTGAAGCAGTCATCGTCGAGGCGGTCCGCTCGCCCATCGGGAAGCGCAACGGCGCCCTGTCGGGGGTGCACCCGGCCGAGCTCTCGGCTCAGGTGCTCAACGCCCTGGTGCAGCGCGCAGGCGTCGACCCGGCGCTCGTCGACGACGTGATCTGGGGCTGCGTCATGCAGGCCGGCGAGCAGGCGCTCGACATCGCCCGCACCGCGGTCCTGACCGCCGGCTGGCCCGAGACCGTCCCCGGCGTGACCGTCGACCGCCAGTGTGGCTCCAGCCAGCAGTCGGTGCACTTCGCCGCCGCCGGCGTGGTCGCCGGCCACTACGACGTCGTCGTCGCCGGTGGTGTCGAATCGATGTCGCGCACCCCGATGGGTTCGTCGCTCGCCAACGGTGGGCACCCCTACCCGGAGGCGTTCCGCGCCCGTTACGACCAGACCCCGAACCAGGGCACCGGCGCCGAGATGATGGCCGAGAAGTGGGGCCTGTCCCGCACGCAGCTTGATGAGTTCTCGCTGCGCTCACACGAAAAGGCCGCTGCCGCACAGGATGCCGGCGCCTTCAAGGACCAGATCGTCGCCATCAAGGACCAGGACGGCAATATCGTCACCGAAGACGGCGGCATCCGTCGCGGCGGCACCGTCGAATCCATGGCGGCCATCAAGCCGGCGTTCAAGGAAGACGGCGTCATCCACGCCGGCAACTCCTCGCAGATTTCCGACGGCTCGGCCGCGCTGCTGATCATGTCCGCCGAGAAGGCAAAAGAGTTGGGGCTCAAGCCTCTTGCTCGGCTGCACACCGGTGTGCTGGCCGGCGCCGACCCCGTGATGATGCTGAGCGCGCCCATCCCCGCCACTCAGAAGGCGCTCGCCAAGTCCGGTCTGAGCGTCAACGACATCGGCGTGTTCGAGGTCAACGAGGCCTTCGCGCCCGTTCCGATGGCCTGGCTCAAGGACATCGGCGCCGACGAGAACCGGCTGAACCCGAACGGCGGCGCCATCGCCCTCGGCCACCCGCTCGGCGGTTCCGGTGCCCGCATCATGACCACCCTGCTGCACCACATGCGGGACAACAACATTCAGTACGGCTTCCAGACCATGTGCGAGGGCGGCGGCCAGGCCAACGCGACCATCCTGGAGCTGTTGTGACCTCGGTGTCCGCCGAACCGGGCGCCCTCTCCGAGCGGCGCGGCAACGTCCTGCTGATCACGATCAACCGGCCCGATGCCCGCAACGCCGTGAACCAGGCCGTCAGCATCGGTGTCGGCGACGCACTGCAGGCCGCGCAGGACGACCCGGAGATCCGGGCCGTCGTGATCACCGGATCCGGCGACAAATCGTTCTGTGCCGGTGCGGATCTCAAGGCGCTCTCGCGCGGCGAGAACCTCTTCCACCCCGATCACACGGACTGGGGCTTCGCCGGCTACGTCAGCCACTTCATCGACAAGCCCACCATCGCGGCCGTCAACGGCACCGCCCTGGGCGGCGGCTCCGAACTGGCGTTGGCGAGTGACCTGGTGGTGGCCGAGGAAAGCGCGAAATTCGGTCTCCCGGAAGTGAAGCGCGGCCTGATCGCCGGTGCCGGCGGCGTGTTCCGGATCGTCGAGCAGCTGCCGCGCAAGGTCGCGCTGGAACTGCTGTTCACCGGTGAGCCCATGACATCCGCGGACGCGCTGCGCTGGGGCCTGATCAATCAGGTGGTCCCCGACGGCACCGTCGTCGACGCGGCACTGGCTCTGGCGGAACGGATCACGTCCAACGCGCCGCTGGCCGTGCAGGCCAGCAAGCGGGTGGCATACGGCGCCGACGACGGCGTGGTGACCGACGAGAAGGACGGCTGGAAGCGCACCAACCGCGAGTTCGTCACCCTGCTGCAGTCCGAGGACGCAAAAGAAGGCCCGCTGGCGTTCGCGCAGAAACGTCAGCCTGTATGGAAAGCCAAGTGACGGAGAAGAAATCGTGAAGCGGACAGTATTCGAAGCGGAGCATGAGGCGCTCCGGGAATCCACCCGGCAGTACATCGAGCGTGAGCTCGTCCCCAACGCCGAGAAGTGGGAAGAGCAGCGCATGGTCGACCGGTCGGCGTTCGTCGCCGCCGGCAAGTACGGCCTGATCGGGTTCAACATGCCCGAGGAGTTCGGCGGTGGCGGGTCCGACGACTTCCGCTTCAATGCCGTCATCGACGAGGAACTGGCCCGCTACGGCGGCCCGGCGCCGTCGCTGAGCCTCCAGAACGACGTCGTCGCACCGTATTTCAACCACCTTGCGAACGACGAGCAGAAGGCACGGTGGATGCCGGGCATCGCCAGCGGCGAACTGATCCTCGCCGTCGCGATGACCGAGCCCGGCGCCGGCAGTGACCTGGCGGGCATCCGTACCTCGGCGGTGCGCGACGGCGACGACTGGATCATCAACGGCTCCAAGACTTTCATCTCGTCGGGCATCAACTGCGACCTCGTCGTGGTGGTGTGTCGCACCAATCCCGAAGCCGGACACAAGGGCTTCACGCTGCTGGTCGTCGAGCGCGGTATGGAAGGCTTCGAGCGGGGCCGCAAGCTCGACAAGATGGGTCTGCATGCGCAGGACACCTCGGAGCTGCACTTCGAGAACGTGCGGGTGCCGCAGGCGAACCTGCTCGGCCAGGAAGGCCGCGGCTTCTACCACCTGATGCAGAACCTGCCTTCCGAGCGGCTCGGCATCGCGATCTCGGCGATCGCGGGCGCGCGCGAATCCTGGCGCCAGACACTGCAATACGCCAAGGACCGCAAGGCGTTCGGGCAGCCGATCGGCAGCTTCCAGCACAACCGGTTCCTGCTGGCCGAGATGGACACCGAACTCGACGTGTGCGAGCGGTACATCGACCGGTGCCTGGAGGGCGTGCTCGACGGCGACCTGTCGGCCGTCGAGGCGGCCAAGGCCAAGTGGTTCTGCACCGAGACCGCCAAGAAGGTCATCGACGGCTGCGTGCAGCTCCACGGCGGCTACGGCTACATGATGGAGTACCGCGTGGCCCGCGACTACTGCGACGCCCGCATCCAGACGATCTTCGGTGGCACCACCGAGATCATGAAGGACATCATCGGCCGCGACTTGGGTCTGTAGGCCCCACAAAGCCAATCGGCGCCCCTGCACAACGTGGTGCAGGGGCGCCGATTTCGTTTGTCTGGCTAGCGCGCAGCCGACGTGGTCGTGGTCGGGGTCGCCGAGGTCGACTCAGCGGCGCTCGGCGCTGCCGAGGTCGACGTCGCCGTGGTGACCGAGGTCGAGGTGGAGGTCTCGCTGCCCGCGGCGGTGACCGGGGCCGGGGCGTCCGCCAGGTCCAGCACGGTGTCGATCACGTAGATGCGGGCGTTGCTCGCCTCGATGGCGCCACACACCAGCTTGGCGGTGTCGTTGACCTTGATGTCGCCGCCGTCGCCGGTCACCTTGATCTGGGTGCCCTGCTGCGTCGGACGCTGGCCCTTGACGGTGTCATTGCCCAGCACGCCCAGGAAGACGTGGTAGTAGTCCAGGCTGGTCAGCGCGGCCGGGTCGGCCTTCAGGGCCTCCAGCTTGGCCGGGTCCAGCGCCGCGAAGGCTTCGTTGGTGGGCGCGAAGACCACGTACGGGCCGTTGTCCAGGACGCTGGTGATGTTCACGGCGGGGTTCAGGCCACCGGACACCGCCGAGTTGAAGGTGCTGATCGCCGGAATCGCGGCCAGCACCTGGCTCACCGGCTTGTTGACCAACGTCTTCAGGTCGGGCATGCCTGCCTTGACCTTGTCGCAGCCGGGGCCCTGGGGGTCCACCGTCTTGTTGGTCGGCGGCGGCAGCGGCGGCGGGTCCGCGTAAGCGGACACTGCCAGCGGCAGCGATGCGGTCAGGGCGGCGACGGCCGCGGTTACGCCCAGAAATCTGCTGGTGCGAGTCTTCATGGTTCGGCTCCTCAGCTGTTCATGACGCGCACCCCGCCCGACCGGGGAGACCCCATCCGGGGCGTGGCGCCCGTCGAATGGTAATGGCTGGCGCTGCGAAACAGCAAAATCAGCTACCGGCGGTCCGTTTTGGTCAAGTGGTTCTGACCTGCACTTTTCGCACGCTGAAGCACAGCGCCGCGGCGACCGCGCACAAGCCGGCCGCCAGTTGAAAGGCCAGGTCATAGTTACCTTGTAGGTCCCGGAGCCAGCCGGCTGCGGCCGCTGCGACCGCGGCGCCGACCTGATGTGCGGCAAACACCCAGCCGAACACCACGGGGGACCGATCACCGAAGTAGTCGCGGCACAGCGCGATCGTGGGCGGCACCGTGGCAACCCAGTCGAGGCCGTAGAAGACGATGAACACCCAGGTGCCCGGGTCGGCGTGCGGAGAAAGCAGCGAAGGCAGCAGCATCAGCGAAATGCCGCGGCCGACGTAGTAGACGGTCAGTAGCAGCCGCGGATCAACCCGGTCGGTGAGCCAGCCCGAACAGACCGTGCCCGCCACGTCGAGGACGCCGATGGTGGCCAGCAGGCTCGCGGCGACGGTCGTCGGCATGCCATGGTCGCCCGCGGCAGGGATGAAGTGGGTGCCGATCAGCCCGTTGGTGGTCATGCCACAGATCGCGAAGCTGCCGGCCAGGAGCCAGAACACCGGCACCCGCGCACCGATGACGAGCCCGTCCAGCGCGGCCCGGAAGCCGTTCGCGGGTGCCGCGGTGGGTGCGGGCGGGTGGTGGCGCATGACGATGAGGGCGGGTGCGATGACCGCGAACGCGGCCGCGGCGACGATGAGGCAGGCCCAGCGCCAGCCGTGACGGGTCGCGACCTCGGCGACGAGCGGCAGGAAGATCAGCTGCCCGGTGGCGCTGGCCGCCGTCAGCACGCCGGTCACCAGGCCGCGCCGTTCGTCGAACCAGCGGGTGGCGACGGTCGCGACGAAGCCCATCGAGATGCATCCGGTGCCGATGCCGACCAATACGCCCCAGCACGCCACCAGTTGCCAGCCGGTCGTCATCCGGACCGACAGCGCCGAACCGGCCGTGATCAACCCCAGCGCCACGGTCAGCACCGGCCGGACCCCGAACCGGTCCATCAGGGCTGCCGCGAACGGCGCGGTGACTCCGAACAGCGTCATGTTGACCGACATCGCCAGGCCCACCGTGGCGTGCGACCAGCCGAACTCGTGGTGCAGCGGCGTCATCAGCACGCCGGGTACGGCGCGGAAACCGGCGGCGGCCAGGATGGCGAGGAAACTGACGGCGGCCACCGTCCATGCGGCGCGAGTCGGCGCGGTCGTCGAGGTGAGCGTCACCGCACCACTCTGGCCGGTAGGTCGGGACCGGGCCAGTGGCAGAACCGACACGAACCGCACAGATTGCGCCACGCTCCCGGCCGGAGCGGCGTGCGACCTAAACCTCGATCCACCGATGAACTGACTGTTTGGTCGGGTGTCGTAACGAGGAAAGTGCCTTCTGAGCTGGGATGATGAGTGTTCTCTACGCACTTATCGGCACAACTCGGAAAGGCACTTCCAGTGCAAGTGTCCCACAGGTTCACCGCGTCGTCGGCGGTCTTTGATGATGAGCATCTCGTGTCGTGCGCGGGCCTGGTGCCGGTGATGACGTTGGCAGAGCAGAGTCGCCTTTCGGCGTTGTTGGAGCACAAGATTCGTTTCACCAGCGAGCGGATCAAGTCCGGGGCGGCCAACCCGTCACCGAAGCTGGCGACGGTGATCGCCGGCATGTGCGTCGGCGCGGACAGTATCGATGACCTCGACGTGGTCCGCAGCGGTGGAATGAAAACACTCTTCGACGGGGTGTATGCGCCTTCGACGATCGGAACCCTGTTGCGGGAGTTCACCTTCGGGCATGCCCGTCAACTGGAGTCAGTTCTGGGTGCACATCTGGGTGCCCTGTGTGAACGCGTGCTGTTGCTGCCCGGCGCCGATCAGCGTGCGTTCATCGATATCGATTCGCTGCTGCGCCCGGTCTACGGACACGCCAAACAGGGCGCGAGCTACGGGCACACCAAGATCGCCGGCCGCCAGATCCTGCGCAAAGGTCTCTCGCCGCTGGTGACCACGATCAGCACCGAACACAGCGCCCCGGTGATCGCCGGAGCGCGGTTGCGCTCGGGCAAGGCCAACTCCGGCAAGGGAGCGGCCCGGATGATCGCGCAAGCGGTGGCTACCGCCCGTGCCGCCGGCGTCACTGGTCAGATCCTGGTGCGCGGCGACTCGGCCTATGGCAACAGCGCGGTGGTGTCCGCGTGCCGCCGTGCCGGGGCCCGGTTCTCGCTCGTGTTGACCAAGACCGCGGCGCTGACCGCCGCGATCGAGCAGATCGACCAGGACGCGTGGGTACCGGTGAACTATCCCGGTGCAGTGCGCGATCCCGATACCGGCGCGTGGATTTCTGATGCTGAAGTCGCCGAAACTACCTACACCGCTTTCACTTCCACGAAGACCCCGATCACCGCACGACTGGTGGTACGCCGGGTCAAAGATGCGCGCATGGCCGATGGGCTGTTTCCGGTGTGGCGGTATCACCCGTTCTTCACCGACATCGACCTACCGGTCGATCAAGCCGACATCACCCACCGTCGCCACGCGATCATCGAAACCGTGTTCGCCGACCTGATCGACGGACCCCTGGCCCACATGCCCTCGGGGCGGTTCGGCGCCAACTCCGCCTGGATCCTCTGCGCGGCCATCGCCCACAACCTGCTGCGCGCCACCGGCGTCCTGGCCGGAGGCTCTCACGCCGTTGCCCGCGGTGCCACCCTGCGACGGCGCATCGTCAACATCGCGGCCCGACTGGCCCGACCACAACGCCGAGCAGTCCTGCACCTACCCGCCCACTGGCCCTGGGCCCGACACTGGCTTGCACTGTGGCACAACACGATCGGACGCCCACCCCCACAAACCGTGACATCCTGACCACCGCCGCAAGGCCCAACCCGAGGACACCACAGGAAAAGCTGGGCAGACCAGCAGCTAACTGCCGCCCACAGCAAAATGATCCCGACCAGAACCGAAAAGTCCTCACAGAATCAGTCAGTCCACGGATCGAGGCTAAACTCTGCCGCATGTCAGGACCGTTGATTCTTCCCATCCAGGGCCATGCGCCGCAGCTGCACGACGAGGCGTGGGTCGCGCCGACCGCATCGGTGCTCGGCCAGGTGACGCTCGCCGCGCGGGCCAGCATCTGGTACGGCACCACGCTGCGTGCCGAGTTCGAGCCCATCGAGATCGGCGAAGGGTCCAACATCCAGGACGGCTGCACCGTGCACGTCGACCCGGGCTTCCCGGTCAAGGTGGGCGCCGGCGTCAGCGTCGGGCACAACGCGGTCCTGCATGGCTGCACGGTGGAGGACGGCGCCCTGGTGGGCATGGGGGCCATCGTGCTCAACGGCGCCGTGATCGGCGCCGGCTCGCTGGTCGCGGCCGGAACCGTTGTGCCGCAAGGGTTCGTCGTGCCGCCGGGCACCATGATTGCCGGAGTGCCCGGCAAGATCCGGCGCGAGCTGACCGAAGACGAGATCAACCACAACCGCATCAACGGCCAGGTGTACGAGCACCTGCTCACCCTCCACCGCGGCTAGGAACTCGGGGATTTGTGCACGATTTTCCGCGGGTGCCGCGGAAAATCGTGCACAAACCAGGGATGAGGATCAGCGCTACGACAGTTGATCCCAGTCGACGGCGTCGTTGATCGGCCGGGAGTTGTTGCGCTTGGCCGGCTGGCCACCCTTCGGGCTCGGTTTCCCGCAGAATTTCTCGACCGCCGACTTGACCTTGCTATTGAGCTTGAGATCAAACTGGGGCAGCTTGTGCGAGTCAAGAAGCTCTGAGATGTCGGTAGATTGCGATTCCCCGCCGATCCTTGCGGGTGCATATTCCTTCTGCGCGTACTCATCACAGGTGACCGAGCGGGCCGCGCTCGCACCACCTGAGTGCTTCGCGCCCGAATCATTTGAGCAGGCTGCGCTACCGACCGCCAGGGCGACGGCCGTCAACACGGTGCCTACGATTTTGACTGGCAATGAGAGCATGGCCGGCGTTCCTCTTCTACCTGAATTTTTCCGTGAATAGTGGCGTGCACCTAGGTCCCGTGTCATCGAACGATCACTTAGAACCGTTCCAGTCCATAGAGTTTCGTTCCGCTTTTCGTATAGACGGTGGCGTGATCGGCGGTGTCGAATCGTACGAGATAGGTCGCCGAGTTGGGTCCTTGTGTGACGGCGAGACGGTAGCGGCCATCTGAATCCATTTTCGACGACAATGAGCACGACATCGGTCCGCCGATATCGAGCGGCTTGCCGGTACTGCTGTCGTAGAAGAAGCCCTTGCAGACACCGGTATCACCGACGACCTTCAAGTTGGTGCCATCGGACGGTGTCCACTGACCCACCAGTGACGGCGGCGTGGGCTCGGCACCCGCGGCACAGGCGCCCAAAACGCTTGTCGCGCTGGACGCCGCGAGCAGGATGAATCCCGCGCCCAACATTCTGCTCCGGTGTGCAGCGACTTTCATCAGTTCGAACTCCTCGGCAGGTCGGCGTTGCGGATGATGCGTCATCACAGCCTGCCAACGAATGCCGGGAAGCGCAGTCCGCCGAACGGTGGACAGCGCCTGGCGAATTCGGCGTGATCTGTGACGCCGACAGTCACAGATCACGCCGAAATCTAAAGCGGGTGGGCCAGTTCGTCGGCCCGCATCCGCGCCACGGCCCACGCGATGGCCGTCAGGATGGCCGGGAGGACCCCGGACACCACGAAAATCCACTGCATCGGAACGATTTTCGACAGCGGTCCGGCGATGGCGAATGACACCGGCATGAACACCAGCGAGACGAAGAAGTCGAGGCTCGAGACCCGGCCCAGCATCTCGGTGGGGACCCGCAGTTGCAGCAGCGTCCCCCAGATCACCATGCTGGCGCCCTCGCCGATTCCGACGAGGATTGTTGCGGCCAGCATGACGGGGAATGACCAGGTGCTGCCGACCACGACCAAGGGTAGTGCACCCAGGCCCCAGATCGCCATCATCGCGGTCAGATAGCGCCGCGGCATGCGGGCCGACGAAACTGCCAGCGCGCCAACGGCGCTGCCGATTCCGAAGCCGGCAATGATGAATCCGTATGCGCGGGGACCGTCTTCGAAGCGTTGTTGGGCGATGAACGGCATCAGCACCTCGATGGGTCCCAGCACCACCAGCACGTAGACACTCGCGACCAGGAGCGTCCACAACAGCCACGGCGTGCGTGTCATGAACGTGAAACCCTCACGCAGATCATGCAGTACGTGCTTGTGCTCGGCCGGTTTCTCATCCGCCGGGACCGCAGTGGGCCGGGTCGCCACCAGCAGCACCAGTCCCACACCGAACAGCACCGCGACGGTGGTCGCACCGACACTCGGGAACGTCAGCCCGACGAGGACACCGGCCGCGGCCGGGCCGATGGCCTGCTGCAGCACGGGACGCACGACGCCCTCGATGCCGTTGGCTGCCAACAGTTGTTCGGCCGGCAGGATACGGGGGAGCAGTGCACTGTAGGCCGGGAAGAAGAAGGCCACGGCGATGCCGAGGCACGTCGCCGCGACCGCCATGTGCCAAAGGCGCAGTGTCCCAGTCGAACTGAGGGCAGCAATGGTCGACACCGCGACCAGGTTGATGACCTCGACGGTGATGATGATGTTGCGCCGGTTGAGCCTGTCGGCCGCGATACCACCGACGAGGACGAAAGCCACCAGGCCGACGCCTGCGCACGTCGCGACGAGGGACAGCGCAGCCGGATCATTGTCCAGCGCGATGACCTGCAGCGCGGCCACGACCGTCCACATGCCCTCGGCGAAGATGGACAGTGAGACGGCCGCGATGAGCAGCCGGTATTCGCGGAAACGTAAGGGCGCGAACACCCGCCAGCGGTCAGTGGTCCGCGGTTCGGGCGTCTCGACGTCGAACTGGGAACTCACCAGTCCATGGTCCCGCGCCCGTCAAGCGATTTCCGGGCGTACGTCGGTATGAGTCACTGCCACGAATGTGCAACCAGATCACCGGATCCGCGAAATCGAGGCCCTGGTTGCACACTCGCGAACCCGTCGAAACGCATGATCCCGCGACTGTGCAATCAGAGCGCGTCAACCGCGGATCTGGTGATCTGTTTGCACGCTCGTGGTGTGGACCCGTTCGCTACACGTCCGAGTAGACGGGAGTCCGCCGCTGCTGGAAGGACGCCACGCCCTCGCGGAAGTCGGCGGCGTGCAAAAGCTGGATCTGCCCGGCGGTTTCACGGGCGAACGTGTTGTTCAGCTCGGTCAGGGTGGCGTCGTTGATGGCCTGCTTGGTCTTGCGCAGGGCCACGGCCGGGCCGGACTTGAGCGTCGCCAGCACGCGGTCGACCTCGGCGTCGAGTTCATCGGCGGCGTGGACGGAACTCACCAGGCCGGCGGCGAGAGCCTCGGACGCCGGCAGCTTCTCGGCCAACAGGGCCATCCGCATCGCCCGGGCCCGGCCGATCGAGGCGGCGACCAGAGCCGAGGCGCCGCCGTCGGGCATCAGACCGATCTTGGTGAACGCCAACAGGAACGACGACTTCTCCGACGCCAGGACGATGTCGCACCCGAGGGCCAGCGACACCCCGACGCCGGCGGCGACGCCGTGCACCACCGCGACCGCGGGCTTGGGCAGGCTCACCAGCGCCGCGACGGCGCGGTTGGCGGCGTTCAACACGGCGGCGGCATCGAATTGCTTGGCGTCCTGGTCTTCGGCACTCAGGCCCGCGCCGGAGCAGAAGCCCCGGCCCGCGCCGCCCAGCCGGACCACCTTGACCTCGGGATCGGTCGCGGCCTGGAGCACCGCGTCGCCGAGAAGCTCGAGCATTCCCAGCGACAGCGAGTTCAGCGTGTCCGGCCGGTTGAGCGTCACGGACAACACGCCGTCATCCAGTGAGACGGTCAGATCGTCGGATCCGGTGTAAGTCATTCAGTACCCCAGTTTCATGGGCGGGCCAGATGCCCGCACTAGACAGACTTCGTTATACAAGTAAGCTATGTCGCGGTCAATAGAACTGGGCTCTAACCGATCGACCAAGAGGTGCATTTAGATGGCTGGACCACTGCAGGGACTGCGCGTTGTCGAGTTGGCCGGCATCGGCCCCGGGCCGCACGCGGCGATGATCCTGGGTGACCTGGGCGCCGACGTGGTGCGCGTGGAACGCCCGAGCAAGTCCGGTAAGCCCAGCGGCGACTCGATGCTGCGCAACCGCCGGTCCGTCACCGCCGACCTGAAGAGCGACGAAGGCCGCGAGCTGGTCCTGAGCCTGATCAAGAAGGCCGACGTTCTCATCGAAGGCTTCCGCCCCGGTGTCACCGAGCGGCTGGGCCTGGGCCCCGAGGACTGTGCCGCGGTCAACGAGCGCCTGATCTACGGCCGCATGACGGGCTGGGGCCAGACGGGCCCGCGCGCCCTGCAGGCCGGCCATGACATCAACTACATCTCGCTCAACGGCCTGCTGCATGCCGTCGGCCGCAAGGGCGAACGTCCGGTGCCGCCGCTGAACCTGGCCGGCGACTTCGGTGGCGGGTCGATGTTCCTGCTGGTCGGCATCCTGTCGGCGCTGTTCGAGCGGCAGACCTCCGGCAAGGGCCAGGTGGTAGACGCCGCGATGGTCGACGGCTCCAGCGTGCTCATGCAGATGATGTGGGGCTTCCGCCGGCAGGGCATGTGGAGCGACGAGCGCGGCACCAACATGCTCGACACCGGCGCGCCGTACTACGACACCTACGAGACCGCCGACGGCAAGTACATGGCCGTCGGCTCCATCGAACCGCAGTTCTACGCCGAGCTGCTGGCCAAGCTGGAACTCGACCCGGCGGCCCTGCCCGGCCAGAACGACGTCGCCCGCTGGCCCGAGCTGCGCGAGATCTTCACCGCTGCCTTCAAGGCGCAGACCCGGGACCACTGGACCAAGGTGTTCACCGGCTCGGACGCGTGCGTCAGCCCCGTCCTGAGCTTCGCCGAGGTCGAGACCGAGCCGCACATCGCCGAGCGCGACACCTTCTTCCGGTTCTCGCCCGAAGACGGCGGCAACCTCGAGCCGATGCCCGCGCCGCGGTTCTCCCGCAGCGTGCCGGGCGTTCCGACGCCGCCTCGTGTGCCCGGTTCCGACACCGAGTCGGTCCTGCGCGACTGGGCCTGAGCGCCCCACTGATTTCCGTAACAAGAAGGGAATTGCATCAATGCAGATCAAAGATTCCGTGGCTGTCGTGACGGGTGGCGCGTCAGGCCTGGGCCTGGCGACCACCAAGCGTCTGCTCGACGCCGGCGGCAGCGTCGTCGTCATCGACCTCAAGGGTGAGGACGTCGTCGCCGAGTTGGGCCCGCGCGCCAAGTTCGTCGCCACCGACGTCACCGACGAGGCCGGCGTCAACGCGGCGCTGGACGCAGCCGAGGAGATGGGCCCGCTGCGCATCAACGTCAACTGCGCCGGCATCGGCAACGCCATCAAGACCCTGAGCAAGAACGGCGCGTTCCCGCTCGACGGCTTCCGCAAGGTGGTCGAGGTCAACCTGATCGGCACCTTCAACGTCATCCGTCTGTCGGCCGAGCGCATGGCCAAGACCGAGGCGGTCGGCGAGGAGCGCGGCGTCATCATCAACACCGCGTCGGTGGCGGCGTTCGACGGCCAGATCGGTCAGGCTGCGTACTCGGCGTCCAAGGGTGGCGTCGTCGGCATGACGCTGCCGATCGCCCGCGACCTCTCTCGTGAGCTGATCCGCGTCTGCACCATCGCCCCCGGCCTGTTCAAGACCCCGCTGCTGGGCTCGCTGCCGGAAGAGGCGCAGAAGTCCCTCGGCCAGCAGGTCCCGCACCCGGCTCGCCTGGGTGACCCGGACGAGTACGGCTTCCTGGCGCAGCACATCATCGAGAACCCGATGCTCAACGGCGAGGTCATCCGCCTCGACGGCGCGATCCGCATGGCCCCGCGGTAATCAAGGAGAAGCGATGAGCATCAAGACGAAATTCACCGAGGCCTTCGGTGTCGAGCACCCGATCGCCCAGGGCGGTATGCAGTGGGTCGGTCGCGCGGAACTGGTTGCCGCCGTGGCCAATGCGGGCGGTCTGGGTTTCATCACCGCACTGACGCAGCCGACGCCCGCGGATCTGGCCAACGAGATCGCCAAGACCCGCGACCTGACGGACAAGCCGTTCGGGGTGAACCTGACGATCCTGCCGTCGATCAACCCGCCGCCGTACGACGAGTACCGCCAGGTGATCGTCGATGCCGGCATCAAGATCGTCGAGACGGCCGGCTCCAACCCCGGCCCGCACCTGCCGATGTTCCACGACAACGGCATCAAGGTGCTGCACAAGTGCACCTCGGTGCGCCACGCGGTCAAGGCTCAGAGCCTGGGTGTCGACGGCATCAGCATCGACGGCTTCGAGTGCGCCGGCCACCCCGGTGAGGACGACGTGCCCGGCCTGGTGCTGATCCCGGCCGCGGCCAAGGAGATCGAGATCCCGATGATCGCCTCGGGCGGTTTCGGAGACGCGCGCGGCCTGGTGGCCGCCCTGGCGCTCGGTGCGGACGGCATCAACATGGGCACGCGCTTCATGTGCACCGTCGAGTCGTGCATCCACCAGAACGTCAAGGAAGCCATCGTGGCCGGCGACGAGCGGGGCACCGAGCTGATCTTCCGCAGTCTGCACAACACCGCACGGGTGGCGTCCAACGTCGTCTCGCGTGAGGTCGTCGAGATCCTTAAGAATGGTGGCCAGTTCGAGGACGTCAAGGATCTCGTGGCCGGAGTGCGTGGCCGCAAGGTGTTCGACAACGGCGACATCGACGCCGGCATCTGGACCGTGGGCACCGTCATGGGCCTGATCCACGACATCCCGACGTGCGATGAGCTGATCAGCCGCATCGTCGGCGAGGCCGAGGAGATCATCACCGGCCGCCTGGCCCGGATGCTCGGCGCGGGCGAAGCCGAGCTGGCGTCCGTCTAGTTCGACCGAAGTGCGCTGAGGGCTGTGACTTGGGGGAGTCACAGCCCTCAGTGCATTCGGCAGCCGGTAGCCGGGTAGCTTTTGGCCGTAAGCGACCCGGCCCGCGTTAAGGACTTTGATATGCAGCGCAGCTTGTTCGAGGTAGATCACGACGACTTCCGCGCCTCGGTGCGCGAATTCGTCTCTCGCCATATCGAGCCGAATGAAGACAAATTCATCGAGCAGCGCTACATCGACCGTGAGGTGTGGCTGGAAGCCGGCCGCAATGGGTATCTGGGGCTCGAGGTGCCCGAAGAGTACGGCGGCAGCGCCGCGGGGGACTACCGCTTCAATACCGTTCTGTGTGAAGAGCTTTCGCGTTCCAGCGCCGCCGCCGCGTCGGCGTTCACCATCCACTACGACTGTGCCGCACCATATCTGGTCACGCTGACCACCGAGGAACAGAAGCGGCGGTGGCTACCGAAGTTCTGCACCGGCGAGATGATCACCGCCATCGGGATGACCGAACCGTCCGGTGGATCGGATCTGGCCGCGTTGAAGACCACCGCGGTCAAGGATGGTTCCAGCTACGTCATCAACGGTTCAAAGACGTTCATCACCAACGGGACCCAGGCCGACATGGTGATCGTCGCCTCGAGAACCGCGCCGGAAAAGGGTTCCAAGGGCATCACTCTGTTCGCTGTCGAAACGGGCATGCCGGGGTTCACGCGCGGGCGCAAGCTGGACAAGGTCGGCCAGCCCGAAGCGGACACCGCGGAGCTGTTCTTCGAAGACGTCCGGGTCGACGAGTCGGCGGTCATCGGTGAGGTCGATCGGGGCTTCATCCACATGATGACGCTGCTGCCCCAGGAGCGGATCAGCGTCGCGGTGGCCAACCTCGCCCACGTCCGGCGGATTCTGGAGGACACCGTCGAGTACGCCAAGGAGCGCAAGGCGTTCGGCCAGGCCATCGGCTCCCTGCAGTGGAACAAATTCCTTCTCGCTGACATGGTCACCAAACTCGATGTGGCGCAGGCCTATGTCGACAACTGCGTGGTGGCGCACCTGAGCGGTGAGTTGACCGCCGTCGACGCGGCGAAGGCCAAGTACTGGAGTTCGGTGGTGCAGAACGAAATCCTGGACAACTGCGTCCAGATCCACGGTGGCTACGGCTTCATGAACGAGTACCGGGTCGCCCGGGCCTGGAAGGACGCCCGCGTCACCAAAATCTGGGCGGGCTCGAACGAGATCATGCGTGAGGTCATCGGTCGCGACCTGGGGCTGTAGGTGTCTGCCGCGTCAGTGGGACCTGAGCCCAGACACACAAAAAGCCACCGACCGTGACGGTCGGTGGCTTTGACGCTGGTGATCACCCCAGCGAGTCCCTGCGTGCACGCGATTTCAGTGCACGGGCGTCGCGCCTCGGCGCGGCGTCAGACTCGCGGGTGAACCCGCGGAATCAGACAGCCTCGGCGAGGTCGGGGAACTGCTCGGACGTGTCACCCTCGATCAGGACGTCCCCGTGGTACAGGGCATCGAAATCTACTTTGATGACATCTGCGTTGGTGTCGTCGATCCACATGTCTATGAGGCTATGGGTCGCTATTAAGAAATCATTGAGTCACGATTCGGAAAACGTTGGCAATTCTTACCGCTGGGTAGGTTGGCCTACTCCGACCCCTAAGTGACCCGTGGGTAGCTCACATTCCGCAAGGTCGCAGGTGATCTTGATGTGCTGACAGGGCTCCTGATCGCGCGTTGGTTCACTGGCCAGTAGCAAACATGATGACGGTCACTTCGGTAACGGCTGGTCGGCGGCGTGAACCAGACGTCAATATATCTCGTGACCAGGGTGAGTGAGCATTGACAAGCCTGAGTTATCGGCGATAACTTAGCGGTGTTAGCAGAAGGGGACTGCATGCTGAACCGCATCGCGTTGCTGGCCATCGCCGCGCCGAAGAGAATCCTGGCGGTGGCGGGGCTGGTCCTGATCGCCGCGGCGATCTTCGGCGTCCCGGTCGTCAAGACCCTGCCCGCGGGCGGTTTCCAAGACCCGAAGTCCGAGTCGTCGCAAGCGAGCCGGCTGCTGGCCACCAAGTTCCATCAGGGCGACATGCCGATGCTGGTTACCCTCACCGCGCCTGACGGGGTGCACGGGCCGGCTGCCTCGGCGGCCGCCCGCGACATCGTCGACCATTTGAAGGCCTCGCCCCACGTCGCCTATGTGTCGTCGGCCTGGACCGTGCCACCGGCCGTGGCCGGAGAACTCATCAGCAAGGACGGCAAGTCCGGGCTGATCGTGGCCGGCATGAACGGCGGCGAGAACAATGCGCAGAGATACGCCCAGGAACTCGCCGACCAGGTCGTCCACGACCGGCCCGGCGTCACCGTCAAGGCCGGTGGCGGGGCGATCATCTACTCGCAGATCAACACCCAGACCGAACACGACCTGCTGCTGATGGAGTCCATCGCGGTGCCGCTCAGCTTCCTGGTGCTGGTGTGGGTGTTCGGGGGACTGGTCGCCGCGGCGCTGCCGATCCTGGTCGGCGGATTGGCGATGACCGGCACGCTCGCGGTGCTGCGCACCATCACGTTCTTCACCGACGTGTCGGTGTTCGCGCTGAACGTGGCGACGGCCCTCGGGCTGGCCCTAGCCATCGACTACACATTGCTGATCATCAGCCGCTACCGCGACGAGGTGGCCGAGGGACAGCCCCGGGACCGGGCGCTGATCCGCACCATGGTCACCGCCGGCCGCACCGTGTTGTTCTCCGCGATCACCGTCGGGCTCTCGATGGCCGCGATGCTGATCTTCCCGATGTACTTCCTCACGTCCATCGCCTACGCCGGCATCGCGACGGTCGCGTTCGCCGCCGCGGCCGCGGTGATCGTCACCCCGGCCGCCATCTGGCTGCTCGGCGACCGGCTCGACGCCCTCAGCCTGCCGCGTCTGTTCCGGCGCGACACCACGCCCAAACCTGTGCAGGAGTTGTTCTGGTACCGCGCCGCCAAGGCGGTGATGCGCCGCTCGGTGTCGGCCGGTCTGGCCGTCGTCGCGCTGCTGCTGGTGCTGGGTGCGCCGTTCCTCGGCGCGAAATGGGGATTCCCTGACGAGCGGGTGCTGCCGACCACGGCGTCGGCACACCAACTGGGGGACCAGCTGCGCAATGACTTCGCCAACAACTCCGCCACCGACATCACGGCCGTCATTCCCGACGCCGTCGGGCTGAGCCCGACAGCCTTCGATACGTACGCCGCCGACCTCTCACGCGTCACTGCCGTCACCGAAGTGACTTCTCCCACCGGCACTTTCGCCGGCGGCCGGAAAGTGGGGCCGGCTGGTCCCGGCGCGGCGATCGTCGACGGCAGCGCCTTCCTGACGATCGGCAGCAGCGCGCCGCTGTTCTCGGACGCGTCTCAGGCGCAGCTCGATGCGGTGCACGCCGTTCGGGGACCGGACGGGCGACTCGTGCAGTTGGCGGGTGTCGCGCAGATAAGTCACGACAGCGTGCAGGCCGTCACCGACCGGCTGCCATGGGTGCTGGCCGTCATCGCCGTCATCACGCTCGGGCTGCTGTTCCTGCTCACCGGCAGCGTGGTCCTGCCGGTGAAAGCCGTTGTGCTCAACGTTCTTTCGCTTACTGCGGCATTCGGCGCGCTGGTCTGGATTTTCCAGGACGGTCACCTCGGCGCGCTCGGCACCACCGCGACCGGGACGTTGGCGTCCAACATGCCGGTGCTGTTGTTCTGTATCGCGTTCGGTTTGTCGATGGACTACGAGGTGTTCCTGGTCGCCCGCATCCGTGAGTTCTGGCTCGTGGAACAGGACAACGACGAGAGCGTCGCTCTCGGCCTGGCCCACACCGGCCGGGTGATCACCGCGGCGGCTCTGGTGATGTCGATTTCGTTCGGCGCGCTGATCGCTGCCGAGGTGTCGTTCATGCGGATGTTCGGGCTCGGCCTGACCATTGCCGTCCTGGTCGATGCCACCCTGGTGCGGACGGTGCTGGTACCGGCCTTCATGCACCTCATGGGGCGGTGGAACTGGTGGGCGCCGGCGCCGCTGGCCCGGCTGCACAAGCGCATCGGCATCAATGAATCGGTGCCCGAGCCGTCGGCATGCGGCGCACGATGACGGCGGCCAGACGGCGTCGTTCCCCCCGCGGGGCCGGCGACCAGCTCCGTGACGAAATCCTCGACGTGGCAACAGAATTACTGCTGGAGACGGGTAGCGCCAAGGAGGTGTCCATCCGGTCGGTCTCACAGCAGGTGGGCGTGACGCCGCCATCGATCTACCTGCATTTCGCCGACAAGGACGCCTTGCTGGACGCGGTGTGCGGCCGGTACTTCGAGCGACTGGACGACGTGATGCAGCAGGTGGCTGCCGAGCAACCGACGACCATCGACCGGCTACGCGCGCAAGGGCTGGCGTACGTCCGCTTCGCCCGCCAGAACCCCGAGCTCTACCGGATCGCCATGATGTCCGAGGGCCATCCGGACAGCGACGTGGACCAGGCCCTGAACACCGCGGCGTTCGTGCACATGCGGGATTCGGTACAGGCCCTGATGGACGAGGGCGGCTATCCGGCCGGCGACGTGACAGTGACGGCGCTCGGGTTGTGGACGGTCGCGCATGGTCTGGCGGCGTTGTTCATCTCGCGGCCGTATCTGCCGTTCGGCGATGTCGAGGAGTTCGCGGACCGGGTGCTCAGCGCCGCGTGCCTCGGTGGCATGGTGAGAGGACTGGGCGGACCGGATGTGGCCCCGCAACAGCTGGTCGAGCGATTGAAAGGTTCCTGACGATGACCGACACTTCGGTGGACAACCCGTTCTTCGCTCGCATGTGGATCGCGATGTCGTCGCGCGAGCGCAAGTTCATGACCAGGCTGCGGCAGGAGAATCTGGCCGGGCTCCGCGGCCGGGTGCTGGAGATCGGTGCCGGAACCGGAACCAACTTCGCGTTCTATCCGGACACCGTGACCGAGGTGGTGGCCGTCGAGCCGGAGGTCCGGCTGGCGCCGCTGGCCCGGAAGGCGGCACTGACCGCGCCGGTGCCGGTGACGGTCCGCACCGAGACCGTCGAGAACTTCGACGGCGCCGATCTTTTCGACGCCGTGGTGTGCTCCCTGGTGCTGTGCTCGGTCGACCAGCCGGAAAGTGTGCTGCGGCAGGTGTATTCACGGCTCGAGCCCGGTGGTGAGCTGCGCTACTTCGAGCACGTCGCCAGCGGCGGGGTGCGGGGCCGGGTGCAGCGCTTCCTGGATTCGACGTTCTGGCCCAAGATTTCCGGCAACTGTCACGCACACCGGGAAACCGAGCAGAGCATCGTCGGTGCGGGTTTCGAGGTTTCGGATGCCCGGCGCGTGCTGATGCTGCCGGGCTGGGTGCCGCTGGCCGAGGTGGCGCTGGGCCGCGCCGTCAGGCCTGCTTGATCGTCGGCAGCAGTTCGGGCAACCGCTGCAACAGCGTCGGCAGCGCGGTGGCCGCGGTTTCGCGCAGGGATACCGTGGCCTGATCCGAGAACGGGGTCGGCTTCGGGTTCACCTCGATGACCGGAATGCCCTGCTGCACCGCGGCTTCCGGCAATGACGCCGCCGGGTACACCACCGACGACGTACCGACGGTGATGACCAGGTCGGCCGCGCTGACCGCGGCGACGGAGTTGTTCCACGCGTCGGAGGGCAGGTTCTCGCCGAACCAGACCACATTGGGCCGCACCAAGCCGCCGCAGTAGCACTCCGGCGGTTCGATGGCGATCTCGGGCTCCGGCATCGGCGGCAACGTACCTTCGAATTCGGCTTTGCAACTGTCGCAGTGGAAGTGGAACAGGCTGCCGTGCAGATGATGGACCCGTGTGCTGCCGGCCCGCTCATGCAGGTTGTCGATGTTCTGGGTGACGATGTCGACCTCGGTGTAGTCCTGCCACGCGGCGACCGCGCGGTGCCCGTCATTCGGGGATACATTGCCCATCATGTGATGGCGCCACAGATACCAGGCGAACACTCGCTCGGGGTGGCGGCGCCAGGCGTCCGAGCTGGAAATTTCGTAGGGGTCGGTGTTGGCCCACAGGCCGGTCTCGGCATCCCGGAAGGTCGGCACGCCACTGTCGGCGGACATTCCCGCACCGCTGAACACCGTCACCCGCATTGGACCACGTTATCGGGTTCTGGGTGATCTGGGCCACCTCGTCATCGGTCATACTCGGCTGGTGACCGATTTCGGTGAGTGGGTGCGCCTCGATCCGCACGCGGGGCCGTTGTTCGACCAGTTGCGGCTGCAGATCATCGAAGCCATTCGTGCTGGGCGTCTGTCCGCCGGCACCCGACTGCCCACCGTGCGCGAGCTGGCCGGCACGCTGGGAATGGCGGCCAACACCGTCGCCCGCGCCTACCGTGAACTCGAGACCGCCGGGGTCCTCGAAACCCGCGGGAGATCAGGAACTTTCGTCGCGGCTGCGGATCCGGCTGCCGCAGCGATGGTGGACGCGGCCAATGCGTTCGCCGACACCGCCCGGGCGTTGGGCGTGCTGAAAGCCGACGCGCTGCGGTATCTGGACGCGGCGTTCGAGTAGGGCGGGGGCGGTCTTCGCGAGTGTGCGTGTGGAGTGCCGATTTCGCGGATCCGACGAGCTGTGTGCACGCTCGCGCGTCAGGTCCAGATTGCTGCTGGGCTTCCCATGGGTGCGCAGGACGGGGATTGAACCCGCGGCATCCGTCTTATAAGGACGGCGCTCTGACCAACTGAGCTACCTGCGCATGCGCGCCCCTGGAGAGATTCGAACTCCCAGCCATCTGCGTCGAAAGCAGGTGCTCTTCCGTTGAGCTACAGGGGCATTTGGCGGAGGCGGCGGGAGTCGAACCCACAACCGCTGGACAGCGGCCACGGCTTAGCAAGCCGCTGCATTACCGTTCTGCCACGCCTCCGTGGTTGTCCGGGATGGGCATGAACCACCTGCCTCCGCCGTATCAGAGCGGCGCTCTCACCAGATGAGCTACCGGACATTGGGTTAGTGCCGCGGATTGCAGTCAGTGGGTGACTGCAATCCGCGGCGTTGTCGACGTTGGGGTGTGCGACGGGACTCGAACCCGCAAAGCCTGCGGATCACAACCTGGGGCCTCGACCGCTTCGGCATCGCACACAGCGGAAGACAGAGGAGTCGAACCCCAGGGCTTTCACCCCGCGCCCGTTTTCGAAACGGGATGTGCCACCACGGCGCGCTGTCTTCCTGAAGCTGACCCGCCAGGATTCGAACCTGAACCGGCTGAACCAAAATCAGCAGTGCTACCGGTTACACCACGGGTCATCGGTGCGTGCGGAGGGATTCGAACCCCCTGTGCCTGAAGGCCTCTGGTTTACAGCCAGGTGCGACACTCCCGCGTCGCCGCGCACGCGTTGCTACCCCGGCAGGAGTCGAACCTGCAACCTACTCCGTAACAGGGAGCTGCTCTGCCAGTTGAGCTACGGGGCAACATGTTTCGTCGTGGCGGGGCGAGAGGTGATGGACCTCCCGCCCCGCCCGACGGGTTTCAAACCAACTCGGGGACCCGGTAGCGATCCCGATCGCGGGGTTCGTAGGGCTCCCAGAGCAACCGCATCCCGGCTTCCTCCGGCGTGCGGTCACTCTTGCGACCGTTGCACGGCGCGCACGCCGCAATGAGGTTCAGCCAGGAGTCTTGCCCGCCTCGCGACACCGGCTCGATGTGATCCACCGTGTCGCCATGGCCACCGCAATAGCCGCAGGTGTAGCCGTCGCGAGCCAGGACGCCGTCACGCGTGACCCGGTTGTGCGGCCGGTACGGCACGTGGACGTACTGATGTAGCGCGACGGATGCGGGCAGCTCGATCACGGTCGAGGGGCTGTGTATGTGCACGGCCGGGCTGTGGCGTTCGATCACATGGACCGAACCCCGCAGCAGCAGCCGAACCGCCTCCTGCCAGGTCACGTGGGTCAGCACGCGGTAGTCGGCGTTGTACACCGCCACGGCCCGGTGACTGGCCTTGCGTTGTCGGAAATGCCTCATGCCGCGTGCCTCCTTTCTGATTGATCTTGCGGGCAAGTGGTTGGCGCGGATGGCAGGACTCGAACCTGCAACCTGCGGCTTTGGAGACCGATGCCCTACCGATTGAGCCACATCCGCATCGAACCGGTGACGAGACTCGAACTCGCCCTTTCAGTTTGGAAGACTGACGTGCAAACCAGTTACACCGCACCGGCGGGAAAAGCAACGTACGCCGTGAGGGTTTCGATCCCCCGTCTCCAGATTAAGAGTCTGGTGCTATCCCAACTCAGCTAACGGCGCATGTGGGTCGCCCGGGGCTCGAACCCGGAATTCATGGGTAAAAGCCAAGAGTGATAGGCGATTTCACCAGCGGCCCGTTGTGCCCCGCGAGGGAGTCGAACCCCCAACACCTGGAACCTAAATCCAGTGCCTCTTCCAGTTGGGCCAGCGGGGCATGCGTGCGCTCGGCAGGACTTGAACCTGCACGCCGGGGCTACCGGCACCCGGGTTTGAGCCGGGCGCGTCTACCGAGATTTCGCCACGAGCGCGAATGCCAACACTATTGAGTTCTCAAAGTTCTTGCAGAGCAAGCTGATTCGGCCTGCGCTGGCTGTCCGGATCGATCCGGGTAGCTCAATGATGCGCACCGAAGGCCGGTGCTGTCCAGTGGGTATTTTCCTGTATTCAATTCCCGTGCAACGCAATTGGGCACACAGAACTACGGGGACGTCAGGCGACGTTCCTGCCAGGGAAAACTGCGAGATTGTGGAATTTGTGAGAGTTGTCTTCTGGCCCGAGCTTGCGGCCGCCGCGCACGCCGGCATGCGCGGCGGAAGTACGGCGGTACGACGCGAAGCGCATGGGCTGCCAGAAAACGCTGCTCTGCTCACTCGATTCGTGCCGGGCTATGGAGCCGGCGGTGTCTGCGTACGACAAAGCCGCCGTCGGTGTCGAAGACACCTCGGCGAGCTGGTCGTCGTACCGGAAAGTCACGAATCAACGGTAGCAGCGTCGCGTGGCATTGCCGAGTGGATATTTCCGGCGCTGAAACCTCAACCGCGCCAGTGCAACACGTCGAGTGCGACGCCTACCTCGACGCTGTTGTCGGCCAACGGGCGGGGCAGCAATTCGTCAGCGCGGGCAAGCCTGCGCAACAAGGTGTTGCGGTGGGTGAACAGTCTGCCGGCGGCCCGGGACACATTGCATTGCTCGCGGACGAACATTCGCACCGCCGAATGCAATTCGGGGCTCGCTGATTCGAGGTCACCCAGCACCCGCTTGACGAACACCGCGGCGCGATCGGCGTTGGTGGTCAGTAGCGAAACCATCTCGATGTCGGTGAACTCGGCGACCTGCTGCGGCGAGTGCAACCGCGCCATCATGTGTTGCGTGGTGAGGGCATCGAAGTGGCTGCGCCGGAACCCGTCGACCCCGGCTCCCGTCGACCCGATCGCGACCCGCACCTCGCGTCCGGCGGCATGTGTCAGTGTGTCGACATCGACAGGGCCGGGTGCCCACACCCATCGGGTGGCGGAACTGGCCAGCACGCTGAGTGGTCGGCCACCCGCGGCTTGTCCGAAAGCCTCGGCGGCACGGTCCAATTGAGACAGGTCGCTGCCCGGATCGTCGGTCCAGATGACGGCCGCGGTGTGGCTGCCGCCGAGTCCGTAAGCCAGACGGCTTTCCGCGCGCTGGCGGGGGATGGGAGCGCCTTCCAGGAGCAGTGCGACCGTCGCGCGCCGCTCGGCGTGGCTGCCGCGGGTGAGCTCGTCGCGCTCGAGTTCGATCTGGGTGGCGATGGCCGCCAGGGTGGCCTCGATGAAGTCGCTGATCGACTGTGAACAGACGTCGAGCATCGCGTGTAGGTCGGCGGGATCGGAGGTCATTTCGAAGGCGATATCCATCAGGCGTCGCCATGCCACGCCTTCGCCGACTCGGTAGGCATCCAAGGTGTACGAGTCGACGCCGCGCCGGACCATTTCCCGGGCGACGCTCATCGGCTCGGCGCCCGCGTTGGGCGGAACCGGCGCGCCGGGCTCGCGCACGTTGGCCGCACCCCAGAACAACAAGTTCGAGCGGTTGCTCCGGCTGACGGCCGCCGCCAGCTCAGGATCGGAGGCGATGGCCGGATTGGCGCCCAGAACTGCCCGGTCGAGTTCCTCGAGCCATTCCGCGGGGGCGTTGACGACCACCTGCGCGCACTGCCGAATCAGGTCGCGTACCTGCGGTGACGGCCCTGTTGTGCCCATCCTGCCAGGCTAGCGGACTGGTGCATAGTGCACCAGTGATCGGGAAATCTAAGATGTTTTGACCTTCAGTCGGCGACCGGCAGGCGCCAACATTGTTGCCACGCCCACCACCGCCAACAGGGAGTCTGCAATGGAGCACACCGCCAACACCACCCAGGTCGACGTCCTGATCGTCGGCGCCGGAATCTCCGGCATCGGTGCCGCCTACTACCTGCAGCAGGAACATCCCGGCCGGTCGTACGCGATCCTGGAATCCCGCGGCGCGACCGGCGGAACCTGGGATCTGTTCCGGTACCCCGGCATTCGCTCCGACTCCGACCTGCACACCTTCGGTTACGAGTTCAAGCCGTGGCGCGACGAGGATGCCATCGCCTCCGCCGACAAAATCCTCGCGTATCTGCGAGAGACGGTCCGCGAGAACAACATCGACCGCAACATCCGGTTCCACCACAAGGTGCTGGGTGCCGCGTGGGACAGCGGCACCGCGCGGTGGCTCGTCGACGTCGAGCGCACCGACACCGACGAACTGGTGCAAATCTCCGCCAACTGGCTCTTCTGTGCCGGCGGCTACTACCGCTACGACCAGGGCTTCACCCCGCAGTTTCCGGGCCGCGACCGCTTCGCCGGCCAGGTCGTGCACCCGCAGCACTGGCCCGAGAACCTCGACTACACCGGCAAGAAGGTCGTCATCATCGGCAGCGGGGCGACCGCGGTGACGCTGGTGCCGTCGATGGCGGCCAAGGCCGCGCACGTCACCATGCTGCAGCGGTCGCCGACGTACATCCTTCCGGTGCCGTCCAAAGACGCGTTCGCCAACGTGGCCGGTCGCGTGCTCGGCGCCGACCGCGGCTACGCGCTGGCCCGGCGCAAGAACGTCATCCGGCAGCGCGCGGTCTACACCTTCTGCCAGAAGTACCCGGCCGTCGCTCGGCGGTTGATCCGCTGGACCAACGCCCGCGAGCTGCCCGCGGGCTATCCCGTCGACACCCACTTCAGCCCCGACTACAAGCCGTGGGACCAGCGCCTGTGCACGGTGCCCGACGCCGACCTGTTCAAGGCGATCGGCAGCGGCAAGGCCACAGTGGTCACCGACCGCATCGCGACCTTCACCGAGACCGGCATCGAACTGGAGTCCGGGCAGCACCTGGATGCCGACATCATCGTCACCGCAACAGGTTTGAACGTCCAGCTGTTCGGCGGGATGACGCTGACCGTCGATGGTCAGGCGGTGAACCTCTCGGAAACCGTCGCCTACAAGGGCATCATGCTCTCGGGCGTGCCGAACTTCGCCTTCGCGTTCGGCTACACCAACTCGTCGTGGACACTCAAGGTCGGCCTGCTGTGCGAGCACTTCTGCCGACTGCTGAGCCACATGGACGAACGCGGATTCGACAGCGTTCGGCCGGAGTTCGACGATGCGGGCATGGCGACCAAGCCCCTGCTGGACTTCGCGGCGGGATACGTGCAGCGCGTGGCGGACACGCTGCCGCGGCAGGGCGCGCAAGGACCCTGGGTGATGTCGATGAACTACAACTTCGACCGGGAGGTGCTGCGGCACGGCGCGGTGGCAGACCCGAACTTGCGGTTCGCCGCCGCCCGTCGCGCAGAAGTCCAGGAGTTCGCGCCGGTTTCTTGATCTGCTCTCAGGGCGGCCGTTTACGCTGGCGTGAATGGAGAGCTTCTCGCCAGCTGTGCCGCCCGAGATTCCTGGTGTCCCTTCAGCTGTCGGCGTCGAGTTGCCGTCCGGGCCAGTGCCCGGACGGCCTTATTCGTTGCCGCTGGACTTGCTCACCGAGCAGTACGGCCCAATGTTCTACGCGGACCTCGGGCCGGGCCGCCGCCTCTATGCGTGCTCGCTGGCACTGGTCGACGAACTGTGCGATGAGAGCCGGTTCAGCAAAGCGCTGACGGGCCGGTTGGCCAGGTTCCGTCCGGTGGTCGGCAACGGGCTCTTCACCGCGTACCCCGGCGAGGAGGGCTGGCAGGAAGCGCACGACGTCCTGATTCCCGGCTTCAGCTTCAGCGGGCTGCGCAGCTATCACCCCGCGATGCTCGACATCAACCGGCAACTGATCGCGCAGTGGGATGCCGCCGTGGGGACTCGAACGGTGGATGTGGCCGGTGATCTGGCGAAGCTGGCCATGGACACCGTCGGCCTGGCTGGGTTCGGGGCCCGGTTCGATTCCTACCAGCACGACGGACTTGCCGATATCCCAGCGAGTTTCGCGGCCACCCTGAACCAGGTGCTGCTCGGAGCCAACGCCGACCAGACGGTCTTCGAGACCGAGCGCGGGAAGTTGTTCAGCTTCATCGTGGACCTGATCGCTCAGCACCGTGCGGGCGACGTGGACCTCGACGATCTCCTGGCCCTGATGCTGCAGCCCGGTCCCGACGGCAACCCGATCCTGGACGACGACAGCATCCGGAACCAGATCGCCACCTTCCTGGTCGCCGGCCAGGACACGACGTCGATACTGATGCCGACGGCGCTGTACAGCATCGTCAAGAACCCGGCAGTGCTGCACCGGGCGCAGGCCGAGGCGGACGCGGTGTTCGGCCCCGACGACGACCACGTGCCGGCATTCGACGAGATCGGCAAGCTCACCTACATCCGCCAGATCATCGATGAGGCGCTAAGGCTGTCCCCGCCGGTGCGGGAGTTCGATCGAATGGCCCTGGCGGACACCGTCATCGGCGGCCAGTACCCGGTGCGGCGGGGTGAAGCCGTGACGGTACTGACGTCGTCGCTGCACCGGCAACCGGAGTGGGGCGACAACGTCGAGATCTTCGATCCGGACCGGTTCGGCGCCGACCGGGCCGCACAGCGACCGGTCAACCTGTTCAAGCCGTTCGGCACCGGAGCGCGGTCCTGCATCGGCCGGCAGTTCGCGCTCCACGAAGCAACCATGGCGATCGCGACCCTGGTGCACCGCTACCGGTTCGTCGACGTCGAGCACTACACGTTGCGTACCCACAGTGACGTGCTGCGCAAGCCGGAGGGCTTCTACGTCGAACTCATTCGCCGCACCCCGGAGGAGCGCAGGCAGGTTGACGCGGCCGTCGCGGCCGCCCCGGTGACGCAGTCCCGCGCGGCGGTCCCGGCCGGTACGAAACTGCTTGTGCTGCATGGGTCGAACCTCGGCAACTGTCGGTCGCTGGCACAGCAGCTGGGGGATGAAGCCGTCGACCTCGGCTACGAAACGACCGTCGCCGCACTGGATTCCGTGACCGGCGCACTGCCGGAGGATGGCGCGGTGGTGGTCGTCGCGGCGTCGTACAACGGCATGCCGACCGACGATGCCCGCGCCTTTGTGGAATGGCTGGACGGATCGGACGCCACGGCGCCGGCGGTGCCATACGCAGTTCTCGGTGTCGGCGACCGCAACTGGGCCGAGACGTACATGGCGATACCGCGGCGCATCGACGCCCGGCTCGCGGAACTCGGTGCCACGCAACTACTTCCGATGGCCGAAGCCGACACCTCGGGCGACTTCGCCGGTGTGGTCGAGGATTTCTCGGTGGCACTGTGGAATGCGCTCGGCGGTGTGTTCGGCGCCATCGTCGCGGATGAACCCGTGGCCGACGAGCCACTCTATGACCTACGCGCCATCGACGGACCGGTCACCGCCGCGATCGACGCCCGCCATCACGTGCAACCGGCGACGGTGCTCGACAACATTCCGCTGGTGGACACCGGCTCCGAGTTCGGACAGGACAAGCGGTTGATCCGCATCGCGCTGCCCGACGGTGTCGACTATCAGACCGGCGACCACCTCACGGTGTTACCGGACAACAGCTCCGTCCTGGTGGACGAGGTCGGTGAATTGCTGGATTTGCGCCTCGATCGCCGCATCTCGATCAATCCGCGGCGCAGCACGCGGCGGGCCATCCCGATCGACCGGGAAGTCACTGTGCGCGAATTGCTTACGCACTTCCTGGAACTCCGCAAGCCGGCGAGCCGTAGCCAGCTGCTGCGGCTCGCCGCCGCGAACCCGTGCCCACCGGAACGTGCGGCGCTGACTGCGCTGGCCGACGATCCCGAGGCCCGTGCCCTGAGCATCACCGATTGTCTGGCGGAGTTCCCCGCCACCAAGCTGAGCCGCGAAGAGTTGCTGGAACTCTTCGAACCGATGTCCCCGCGCCATTATTCGATCGCCACGTCGTCCCGCCGCCGGGTCCGGGAAGTCGAGCTGGTGGTCGGGGTGTTGGAAGGCCCGGCCCGGTCAGGTTCCGGTGTGTTCCGTGGCGTCTCGTCCAGCTACCTCGCGGATGCTGTTCCGGGACAGCAGATTCGGATGCGGGTGGACCCGGCTCGGCAGGCCTTCCGCGCCGGCGCCGATCCGACCCGCAACGTCATCCTGGTCAGCGCCGGGACGGGCGTCGCTCCGTTCCGTGGATTCATCGGAGACCGGCTGGGCGCACTGGAGGCGGGGGAGCCGTTCACTGCCGCGCTGTGCTTCTTCGGTGTGCGTCATCCCGACGTGGACTACCTGTTCCGAGACGAGGCCGAGGACGCCGAACGTTTGGGCATTGTGCGGATGCGACCGGCGTTCTCCCGCGCCGGTGACGAGGTCAAGTACGTGCAGGACCGGATCGCCGCGGACGCCGACGAGGTCTGGGACATGCTCGGCAATCCGGACAACGACACCCACGTCTATGTGTGCGGCGACGGTGCCCGGATGGCGCCGGCCGTGCGGGCCGCGTTCCAGGACATCTATCGCAGCCGGACGGGCGCCGACGACGACGCCGCCCGCGCCTGGCTGGCCGAACTCGTCAGCACCGACCGCTACGTCGAGGACGTCTGGGCCGGCTGACGGGTCCCGCGGACGGCGGTGAGCCCCCGCATGCCGTGGTAGATCACCAGCGCCGCAACGGAACCGAGCGCGATGCCGGTGAAGGTCAGCGGGCCGGCCTGCCAGGTGAAGTCGGCGATACCGATGATCAGCGGGATGGCGGCGGTCATCTGGTTGATCGGCTGCGAGAAATCCACGTGGTTGGTCAGCCAGATCCGCACCCCGAGGATGCCGACCAGCCCGTAGAGCACGATCGTCGCCCCGCCCAGCACGCCGGGCGGAATGGCCGAGATGGCCGCACCGACCTTGGGACACAACGACAGTGCGACGGCCACGGCAGCGGCCACCCAGTACGCGGCGGTCGAATAGATGCGCGTCGCCGCCATCACCCCGATGTTCTCGGCGTAGGTGGTGGTGGCCGAGCCGCCGCCCGCACCGGCCAGCACGGTGGCCACTCCGTCGGCCGCCAGCGCCCGGCCCATCAGTGGGTCCAGGTCTTTACCGGTCATCTGGCCCACCGATTTCACGTGTCCGATGTTCTCGGCGATCAGCGCGATCACCGCCGGCAGGAACATCGGCAGGACGGCCAGGCTGAACGACGGGCCGTGAAACTCGGGCAGCCCGATCCACGGGGCGGCGGCGATGGCCGCGGTGTCGACATCGCCGAGCGCCAGCGCCAGCAGGTAGCCGATGACCACGGCCAGGAAGATGGCCAGCCGGCCGACGATGCCGCGGAAGAACGCCAGCGTCGCGACCAGGAGCACCAGTGTCACGAGCCCGACCACCGGCCCCTTCTCGAAGTTGTGCTTCGCCGCCGGGGCCAGGTTGAACCCGATCAGCGCGACGATCGCACCGGTGACCACCGGCGGCAGCGTCACATCGAGCCAGTGCGTGCCGACCAGATGCACCACGCCGCCGACCAGGATCAGTAGCAGGCCCACGGCGATCAAACCGCCCAGCGCGCTACCGGTTCCGTGCGCGGCGACCGCGGCGGTGACCGGCGCGATCACCGAGAAGCTCGACCCGAGATAGCTCGGCAGCCGGTTTCCGGTGATCAGCAGGAACGCGATGGTGCCGATGCCGGAGAACAACAGCGTGGTGGCCGGCGGGAAGCCGGTCAGCACCGGCACCAGGAACGTCGCGCCGAACATCGCCACCACATGCTGGGCGCCGATGCCGATGGTGCGCGGCCAGCTGAGGCGTTCGTCGGGGCCGACCACAGCGGCGTCCGGCCCGACCGGCGTCCAGGAGAGCGGAATCATCCGGTCATATTGCCGGATGGCGATCACGTTCGCTGGTCGTCGCCGAAACCGCATTCCAGCAGAGAAAGTCCGAGAAGGGGCCTGCTGGAATGCCGTTTCGGCGGAAGGTTAGCCGAATTCGAGCAGCGTCATCGCCGGGCGCACCGGGTCGAACAGCGAAAACCGTTGTGCCGTTCGCATGATGGCGTTGAGTACCCGACTGCGGGTTGCGGGGGACTCGACGTCGTGGACCTGGCGAATTCCCGGAATGGTGTCGACCAGTCGCGCGGCCTGGCTTGCCGACAGGGTGAACGGCATGGGAGGCACCCGGTAGCGCAAGGACGTCCGCATTCCGCGCCCGACCAGCCGGGCGAACAGCGCGGGCGGCGAATCGAACATCATGCGTCCGCCCGGAAACCGCTTGGCGCACTCGGCGATCAGTCCCAAGGACTCCTCGGGCTGCAGGTACATCAGCAGGCCTTCGGCCGTGATGAAGACGCCTTTGGTGGCGTCAACCTGGTCCATCCAGCTGTAGTCCAACGCCGACTGTGCACACACCGAAACCCGGTCCGCAGGGGGCAGCAGCTTGCTGCGGACCTCGATCATCGGCGGTAGATCAACTGTCAGCCAACGGCATCTGGTTCCGACATCGCTGGCCGAGATTCGATAGAACTGGTCTGCAGGCCCTCGGCCAGCGCCACCACGGTGGCCTCCGGGTGGTCCCGCAGATAGGCGAGGGTGGCGCGGTCGAACGCCAACGCGCGCATCGCCATGTCGGAGCGCCTCGAGTAGCCGAACTTGGCGAAATCGAAGTCGATGCGGTCCACCAGCTCGACCGCGACCGGATCTTCGATGATGCCGTCGGGTCGGCGCGCTTCGCTTGCCCGGACCTGCAGGGTCATCAGTGCGGTCTCCGATACGCCGGTCAGCGTGGAGCCGTCGATCTTCTGCGGTGAACTCATGGTTTCGAAGCTACCGAAGTTGGCACTCTCTCCGAGGAACCGCAGTTGCGCCTGGTCATAGTGGCGGACCGGCTGAGGTTATGAACTTTAAGTGACTTTAGGGAAAATGGCTAAACTACAGGTTTGGGAGTTTTGGAAGTTTAGGAAATCTGGCTAAACCATGGTGTATGGTCGTTAGGAAAGTTAGGGCGGTTTAGCCGCGGCGGCTAAACCGGTAGAGAGCAGGTCTTGGTTGGACCCCATACGCAACCCGTACACGCCGAACGCTGGTGCTCAGCCGACAACGCTCGTCGGTCGCAGCCCGCAGCTTGACTCCTTCGACTTGCTCCTGGGGCGACTCAAGCTTGGCCGTCCAGAGCAGTCGATGATCATTAAGGGGCTTCGTGGGGTCGGTAAGACCGTCCTGCTTGGCCAGTTCAGGCAGAAGGCACTCGAGGCGAATTGGGTCGTGCTTGAACTTGAGGTTCAGAAAAACGATGACACCGAGTTCCGGCGGACCATCGCTTCTCGGACTCGCACGGCTTTGCTCGAACTGTCACCGAAGGCCAGGTGGACTGAGCGGGCGACCGCAGCCGCAGCAGTTTTGAAGTCGTTCTCGCTGTCTATCGATCCCTCCGGAGCACTGCAGCTCGGGTTCGATGGTGCTCCGGCAGAAGGGCAAGCGGATCACGGTGAGCTGAGCCTCGACTTGACTGATCTTTTCGTGGCTGTCGGGGAAGCCGCTCAGTCGGCCGGCCGCGGCCTGGTTCTTCTGTTTGACGAAGTGCAATTCCTTACCAGATCTCAACTGGAAGCAGTGATTGCGGCGATGCACAAGACAGTGCAGCGGAAGCTTCCGATCACGATGGTGGGGGCGGGGCTACCTCAGGTGGCGGAGTTGGCGGGGGACGCGAAATCGTACGCAGAGCGCCTATTCAAGTTCCCGACGATCGGCAATCTTGAAGAGGATGACGCGCGAGAGGCGCTTGCTGGGCCGGCTCGAATCGAGGGTGTGGTGTTTCAACCTACGGCGCTTGACCTGGCCCTCGAAATCACCGGCAGCTACCCATATTTCCTGCAGGAATTGGGATACGCGGCCTGGGGCGTGGCGGAAGGTACCGCCATAAATCGGACCGATGTCCAGCAGGCTGAAGAGGTGTATCTCTCGAAACTTGATGAGTCGTTCTTTCGGGTGAGATTCGATCGGTGTACAGAACGGCAAAAGCAGTACTTGCGAGCGATGGCTGAACTCGGGTCAGGAAAACAAAAAGCGCAGGATGTGGCAGCGATCCTCGGCAAGCAGTCGCCGCAAGTTGCGCCGTTCCGGTCGGAACTTATTGCAATGGGCCTGCTCTACACTCCCGACCACGGTTACGCGGACTTCACGGTGCCGCACTTTGACCAGTACATGAAGCGCGTGATGCCTGAGCTGTCGGAAATGTCTTGATTTTCTCGTGAATTCATTGCCGGTCGGCGGATTTCTTGGCCGGCCGAACTCATGCGGCAGCCAGCACTTTCTCGACGGTCCGCAGATTGCGGGTGGTGGTGGACGACTTGTAGCGCTTCTTGCCCATGGTTTTGCTGATCGCACTGCCCAGGGTGTCGCCGCGGGCCACCTGCCAGTACAGGACTCCGTGACCGCGGCTGATCAATTCGTCGCCGACCGGTTCGAGCGCGGCGAGTTCGTCGAGCACATCGGGGTCGCTGACGAACGTGATGTATGAATGGTGGCCCTCGACCTCACGCTCGAACGGGTAGTCCGCCGAGATGGTCTTCAGTTCCGACATCGGGTACACCAGCACCCAGGCGTCGTACCCGAACGATTCCCGCAGCGCCGCTTCGGCTTTCGTGCGTACCGTCGCGGCCCTCGCCGCACTCGACAGCACGACGTTGCCACTGGCCAGCAGCGTCTTCACATCGTCGAAGCCGGCCTGTCGGAAGGTGGTCGCGACGTCGGCCATCTTGAGATTGACCCCGCCGACATTTACCCCGCGCAGAAATACCGCGTAGCGCGTCATACGAACTGCCTCATGACGCCCAATCGTAGGCAGTTGCACCGTACGCTGGGTGCCATGACCCGTCAGGTCTTCGAAGACAAGCTGCTGGCACTGATCAGCGACAATTCGCTGGGCGTGCTGGCCACCATCAAGCGCGACGGACGACCACAGTTGTCGAACGTGTCCTATTACTTCGACCCGCGGGCCGTCACCATCGGGGTGTCCATCACCGAACCCCGGGCCAAGACCCGCAACCTGCGGCGGGACGCGCGGGCGTCGATCTATGTCCGGTCCGACGACGGCTGGGCCTACGCGGTGGCCGAGGGTGACGCGGTGTTGAGCCCGCCCGCCGCGGCACCTGACGACGACACTGTCGAGGGTCTGATTGCCTTGTACCGCAACATCTCCGGTGAGCACCCGGACTGGGACGATTACCGGCGGGCAATGGTCGCCGACCGTCGGGTCCTGCTCACCATGCCGATAACCCACCTGTACGGGCTGCCGCCGGGCGTGCGCTGAACGCGCTAGTCTGCGTGCATGGCCGAGAACTCCGCCGAAGGTTCAGCATCGTCCGACGAGACCAAGCGTAAGTTCCGCGAGGCGCTCGAGCGTAAGAAGGCCGGTTCTGCCGGCGGCACCGCCCACCAGGACGGCGGGGCCAAGAACTCCAAGTCGCACGGCGCCGTTGGCGGTGGCCGTCGCGAGTTCCGCCGCAAGAGCGGCTAGTCCCGCCAGCAGACGTAAAACTGTCGTTTTGGGGACCAAAACGACAGTTTTACGTCTGCTCACGGTTAATCCCGGGCCAATGCCCTGGCCGCGACCAGCGCCACCAGCATCACCGAAACACACTGCAACCCGGTGTCTTTCAGGCCCCAGCCGACGGACGCCAGCGTCGCGCCGCCGGCGACGACCAACAGCGTCCCGACAGCCGCACTGCGCCAACCGGTTTCCGAAACGCGACCGCCGTCCCACAGTGGCAGCGGGTTGTTCTCCAGCGGACGCAGCAGCAGGAACAGCCCGGCGACCAGGGCCGCCATGATCGTCATCTGGTAGACGCTCAGCACCAGGAAATGCGGCTGGCCGGGGTAGCGGGGCAGACCCGCGAGATCGAAGGCCAGGTGCATGCCGAGCAGCGCGGGCATGTGCCACAGATACAGCGTCATGGCGCCGGTGTTGCCGATCACCGCGAGGCGCCAGACCTGCGGCCGGGCAGCCCAACGACTGATGGCGGGTGCGGCCGCAATGGCAAACGCGCACATCATGATTGCGTGACCGGCGAGCAATAGCGACGGCGGCGTCATGTTCTTGATGTGCTGGGTCTCGATGCCGACCAGGCTCAGCTCGTACGGCCCGACCCACACCAGAGCGATGTTGACCGCCAGCATGGCCAGCCCGACCCGCAACGCCGCCGCCGCACTCAGCAGCCCCCGCCGGTAAGCCGCACCGAACATGCCGGGGATCAGCCACACCACGAAGTTCACGTAACCCAACGCTGACCAGGCGTGGTCGTTGATGCGGATGGCATCGACCAGCGCGACCAGGGCGTAGGTACCGGCCACCGCAGCGATGAGCTGGCCACCCGTGGTGATCCGCACCAGCAGCGGCACCGCGGCCAGCACCAAGACGTAGGCGCCCAGGAACCACAGCAGCTGGATGCTGATGCCGGCGATGGGTTCGTAGACGTGAATGGGCAGCAGCGGCTTCAGGACCAACAACGCCGCGGCCCAGAACGCCAGGTAGTAGAACACCGGCCGGTACAGCCGGGTGCAGCGCTTGAGAAGCCAACCACCCCAGCTCATTCCGCTGCGATACGACGTGGCCGACGCCGCGACGCCGGCGAAGAAGAACAGCGGCATGATCTGGAAAATCCAGGTCAGCGCCTGGAACACCACCGACGTGGTGAGCAGGTTGCCCCAGCGGAAGACGTCGTTGTCGATGATGCTGGTCGCCATGACGGTGTGGCCGGCGACGACGCCGATCAACGAGACGATGCGGATGACGTCGATGGCGCGGTCACGGTCGGCCGGCGTGCGCTGCGCGATTTCGGCAGCAGAAGGAAAGACGCGGGTGGTCATGCCTTCGACCGTATGGGCCCGACCCCTAGGTAGTGCTACTCAAATTCACGCTGACCTGCGGCGTTCCTGCCGGAGGACGGCCGCCAGGCAGACGGCCGCCAACACCGCGATGATGACGGCGAAACTGACCCCGGCCTCCTGCAAGCCCCAGCGCTGGGCCGCGAAGCCGAGGCTGACGACCGGCAGCGAGATGGCCACGTAGGCCACGACGAAGTACGTCGAACTGACTTCGGCGCGACGCTCCGTCGCGGTGCCTTCGACGACGGCCGCGAGGCCGCGGCTGAAGCTGATGCCCTGCCCGATGCCGGCCACGACAGCGGCCGTCAGGAGCCCGGCCAGTGAGCAAAAGTGCAGTGCGGCAGCCAGAATCGTCATGCCCACGACCAGGATGGCGCAGCCCAGTGCGACGGCCCGCGGGGGATGGATGCGACGACCGGCCAACTGGGCGACGGCGGAGGCGACGAAGATCGACGCCGCCACCGCGCCGCCGACGGCATGATTGTCGATCCCGATGACACTGGCGACGAACGACGGCGCCACCGCAGTGAACAGGCCCATCACCGCGAAACCGGCGAAGGCGGCGGTTGCCGCGAGGACGAACGTCGCCCGGACCTCGGCGGGGACCGACAGGCGCTGGAAGCCGATCCGGCCGGTGCGGCTCGACGTTTCCGGGACCAGCCACACCGCGGCGATGGCCAGCGTGGCCAGCACGATGTGCACGAGGAACGGCAGCTGCAACGGATGCGGTGCGTACTGCACCAGCAGACCGGCCACGACCGGCCCGGCGCCCAGCCCGCCGATGTTGGCGATGGTGGCACCGGCCGCGGCCTGTTCCCGGCGGTCCTCCGGCATCGATTCGACGACGGCGGCCGTCGCGGTGCCGGTGAAGATGCCGGCCGACAGCCCGGACAGCAGCCGGCCCACGAGCAGCATCGACACGCTGTCGGCATTGAGGAAGACGACGGCGCTCGCAATGGCGGCGACCGCGCCGGCGATCAGGACCGGGCGCCGGCCGATGGCGTCGGACCAGCGACCGAACAGCAGTAGTGCGGCCAGCACGCCGATGGCGTAGGCCGAGAAGATGACCGTCGTCGTCAGGACCGCGAAGTGCAATTCGTGCGCGTACAGCGCGTAGATCGGCGTCGGCAGCGTGGTGCCCAGCATGATGGCGGCGAAGGCGTAGGCCAGCAGCGGAAAGCCAAGGCGCGAGGTCACGGTTCGAGTTTGGAGCACGGGTAGGGCAACGCGGGCGGGGCGCGCTGGCATTCCTCAGCGGCGCGGAGCTGGGGAGGTCACGACGATCACCTCGGCGGTTTCGTCGCCGACCTGGCGCAGTTTGTGCTGTGCGGAGGCGTCGAAGTAGGCGCTGTCACCGGTGGCGAGCTCGACCAGGCGGCCGTCGTAGTTGAGTTCGATGGTCCCGGAGTGGACGAACACGAACTCCTGACCGGGGTGCGTCGGGTGCGCATGAGTGGCGAACTGGCGGCCCGGGCGCACCACGAAAGGCGACATGGCCTTGCCGAGCATGCCGGCCACCATGGCGTGATTGCGAGCAGTGCCGCGGTCTGCCGCGCGCTCGACGCTGAAGGTGCCGACTTCGGGGTCGTCGGAAAACAGTTGTGCCACATCGACATCGAGCGTGCGAGAGATTTTGAGAGCGGCCGCGATCGACGGCACGCTCTGGCCGCGCTCGACTTTGGACAGGTAGCTCTTGGTCAGCCCGGTACCGGCCGCCAGCTCATCCAGCGTCATTCCGCGTTGCTGGCGCACCGCACGCAACAAGCCACTCACGAGAGTGAGGATAACGCATTGACTGCATGACACTTTGTGTCCTATGGTCGGCAATGTGTCATTGAGGTGCGGCCGCGCACCGAGGCTGAGGGGAGTTCCGATGACTGACACCATGCATGACTCCAAAGGCGAACTGATGCAGCGCGCCGAGGACGGCTTGAACCGTCATATCGCCGAATCCACCCTGACAGTGCGTGAGAAGCTGGCGCTGACCTGCCGGGCGCTGTTCGACGCCGGACACGATTCGGGCCTGGCCGGGCAGATCACCGCCCGCGCCGAGGAGTCGGGCACCTACTACACGCAGCGCCTCGGCCTGGGCTTCGACGAGATCACCGCGGGCAACCTGCTGCTCGTCGACGAAGACCTGGGCGTCCTCGACGGCGGCGGAATGGCCAACCCCGCCAACCGCTTTCACTCGTGGATCTACCGGGCCCGGCCGGACGTGAACTGCATCGTGCACACGCACCCGTTCCACGTCGCGGCGCTGTCGATGCTCGAAGTGCCCCTGGCGGTGTCCCAGATGGACATCGCACCGCTGTACGACGACTGCGCTTTCCTGAAGGACTGGCCGGGCGTGCCGGTGGGCAACGAAGAAGGCGAGATCATCTCCGGCGCGCTGGGGGACAAGAAGGCGATCCTGCTGGCCCATCACGGTCAGGTGGTGGCCGGGGCCAGCGTCGAGGAAGCCTGCTCGCTGGCCATGCTCATCGAACGCGGGGCCAAGCTCCAGCTGGCCGCCATGGCTGCCGGCACCATCGCGCCGCTGCCCGACCGGCTGGCCCGCGAGGCCCACGACTGGACGCTGACGCCCAAACGCAGCGTCGCCAACTTCGCCTACTACGCGCGCCGTGCCCTGGTGCGCCACCCCGACGCCCTCGACCACTGACCGACACTAGAAAGCAGACACCCATGACCGAGACACCCAGGATCCACGGCATCATCGCCTACCCGATCACCCCGTTCACCACCGACGGCGGCAACGTCGACACCGAGACGCTGGCCGCCGTCGTCGAGCAACTGGTCAGCACCGGCGCCCACGCGATCGCGCCGCTGGGCAGCACCGGCGAATCGGCGTACCTCACCGAGGCCGAGTTCGACGCCGTCGTCGACACCACCGTCGCCACCGTCGCCGGCCGCGTCCCCGTCATCGTCGGAGCCTCGGATCTGACCACTGCCAACACCATTCGACGCGCACAGTACGCACATCAGGCCGGCGCCGACGCGGTGATGGTGCTGCCGATCTCGTACTGGAAGCTGGGCGAGCGGGAGATTTTCCAGCACTACGCCAGCATCTCGGCCGCCGTCGAGCTGCCGATCATGGTCTACAACAACCCCGCCACGAGCGGCATCGACATGGCGCCCGAACTGCTGGTGCGGATGTTCGACGACATCGACAACGTCCGCATGGTCAAGGAATCCACCGGTGACCTCACCCGGATGCTGCGCATCAAGGAGCTCTCCGGCGGGGCACTGCCGTTCTACAACGGCAGCAACCCGCTGGTGCTCGACGCGCTACTCGCCGGCGCGTCCGGATGGTGCACGGCCGCACCGAATCTGCGCCCGCAGCCGTGCGTCGAGCTGTACGAAGCGGTCCGCAGCGGTGATCGCGCCCGGGCGCAGGAGATCTACGACGACCTCGCGCCGCTGCTGCGCTTCATCGTCGCCGGTGGCCTGCCGACGACCGTCAAGGCCGGCCTGGACCTGCTGGGGCGCAACGCCGGTGACCCGCGGCCCCCGCTGTTGCCGCTCGACGAGGACGGCCGCGCCGAACTCAAAGGCCTGCTGGCCAGCGCGTGAGTGCGCCTACTGAACCGTCGTAATCGAGCTGCGCTCACCAGGGTCCTAGACTGGCGTGATGTCGAAGCTGCAGCTGGTTCAGGAGCCGTCCGCCGACGCACTGCTCGAGTCCAACCCGTTCGCGCTGCTGGTCGGAATGCTTCTCGATCAACAGATTCCGATGGAAGTGGCGTTCGCCGGGCCGAAGAAACTCGAGGACCGGATGGGTGGCCTGGACGCCCGCCAGATCGCCGACTACAACCCCGACAAATTCGCCGAACTGTTCGCGCAAACCCCTGCGGTGCACCGCTTTCCGGGCTCCATGGCCAAGCGTGTGCAGGCGCTGTCTCAGGTGATCGTGGACGAGTACGACGGCAACGCCGCCGCGTTGTGGACCACCGGCGATCCCGACGGCAAAGAGGTGCTGCGGCGGCTCAAGGCGCTGCCCGGGTTCGGTGAGCAGAAGGCCAAGATCTTCCTGGCGCTACTCGGTAAGCAGTACGGCGTCACGCCGGAGGGCTGGCGCGGCGCGGCTGGTGATTACGGCAAGCAGGGCACGCACATGTCCGTCGCCGACGTCGTCGACAAGGGCTCACTGGACCAGGTCCGCGCCTACAAGAAGCAGATGAAGGCAGCAGCCAAGGCCGCCAAGGCCTGACCGTTGATTCCGCGTCCACGGCGACTTTTGCCGAGTGGCTGACGCCGTAGCCGCAGGATCAACGGGAGATCAGAGTGGCGGACCGTCGAACCGCTCCCGGGTGGCGAACTCCGAGACCGGACGCCGGGTCAGCTTCGTCACCTGTTTGACCGGCTTGCCCAGCGGCAGCATGCAGGCGACGGCGTAGTTGTCGGGGATGCCGAGCAGCTCGCGCACCTTGGGCTCCTGCGCCACCACCATGGTCGTCAGCACGCCGCCGTAGCCCTCGTTGCGCGCGGCCAGCAGGATGTTCCACACGAACGGGTAGATCGATGCGCCGCTGATCACGCCGATGCGATCCAGGTGCTGATCGAATGCCGCTGCCACGCCGAGGTCCAGACACACCACGAGCACCACCTCGGCGCCCAGCAGCGTCCCGGTGACCATGCCGTCGGGGACCGGTGTCGCCTCGACGACCGCGGGGTCGACCCCGCAGGGCTGCAAGGGGTTCCACGGGCCTTCGCCGGCGGCGATCTGCGCGATGTACTGCCTGGCGCCGGGCTTGGACAGTTCGCCCAGCTTCTTGCGGGTTTCGACGTCACGCACCGCGATCACCCGTGCGCCCTGCCGGTTGCCGCCGCTGGGGGCGAAGCGCGCGTTGTCGAGGATGCGCTCGAGCACCTCGTCAGACAGGGGCTCGCCGCTGAACTTGCGGACGGCCCCGGTCGTGCGCATGACGTCGTAAATCTCCATACCGACCATCATGCGTATGGGAAGGTGATGTGTATGGCTAAGACACACTTGAATTGCCCCTGCGGCGAGGCGATTTCCGGCAGTGACGAGGACGATCTGGTCGAGAAGGCGCAGGCCCACCTCGCCGAGCAGCACCCCGGTCGCGAATACGACCGGGAGATGATCCTCTTCATGGCCTACTGAGCCAGTAGATAAGCGAGCGTGGCTGCCGTTGGGGGGTAGCCACGCTCGCTGCTGTCCACGGTCCAGCAGGTCGTAGCTGGTTTGGCGGCCTGGCCGAAAGGCAATGCCTCGGGTATGTACGAGGTACTGGAACGTGAAGGCAAATGGGACGTCGACGCCGAATTTCAGCTGCCCGATCTTCACGGCATCATCGCCGACGCCGACGTTGTGCACGCCACCGTCGACCTGACCAGCGACTACTACGACACCGCTGACGGGGATCTGCTGGCGCACCGCGTGCAGCTCCGCCGTCGTACCGGCGACGCCGACACGGGATGGCAGCTCAAGGTTCCGGCGGGCGATGGGCGCGTCGAAATGCACTGGCCGTCCACCGAGGCATTACCCGACGCCGCGGCTGAACTGCTCAGCGGCGTGAGCCTGGGCAAGCCGTTGGCGCGTGTCGCAAAGATTCATACCGTCCGGGATCGATACCGGCTCTCCGCACCGCGATCCGGCGATCTCTATGCCGAGATTGTCGACGACTCGGTGCGTGCGTCGGCGGACGAGCAGCTGCTGGCTTGGCGTGAGGTCGAGGTCGAACTCGGAACCCACGCCCCGTCGATTCCGAAGCACCTCGTCAGGCGGCTGAAGAAAGCCGGTGCCCGGCCGTCACGCTTTCCGTCGAAGCTCGCTCATGTGGTGCGGCCGGTCCAGTCGGTTGAGCCGATCTCGCCCGCGGCGCGCGCAGTGCTGCGGTATGTCAACGCACAGATCGACCAGATTGTGTTGGGCGACATCGAGTTACGACGTGGCCGCGACCCGATCCACGACACGCGGGTGGCGATCCGCCGGCTGCGGAGCACCCTGCGGGTGTTCGGCAAGATGCTCGACCGGTCGGCGACCGGCCAGTTCGACGACGATCTGCGCTGGTTCGCGGGGCTGCTCGGCGAGGTCCGCGATTGTCAGGTGCAGCAGCGCCGATTCACTGAAGCGCTCGATGATTTGCCGGAGACGCTGATCCTCGGGCCGGTGCGGGCCCGGGTGCGCAACGAGCTCCAGGCGGTCGAGCTGCCGGCGCGCAAGCGCATCACCGAGGCCATGGACTCGCCGCGTTACCTGGCGATCTTGGCGGTGCTGCGCTCCTGGCGCACGGCGCCACCCGTCGATCCGGAGACCAGCACCGCCAAACTCGTCAAGCGCGCGCGGAAGGCGCAGCGGAAAGCGGACCGCCGGCTGGTCGCGGCGCTTGACGTCGACGACAGTGACGCCGCGCTGCTGCACCGCGCCCGGAAGGCGGCCAAACGCGCCCGATACGCGGCGGAGCTGTGCCAGGACATCGGCGGCGCCAAGCAGACGAAGCGAACGGTCAAGCATTACAAGCGGTTTCAGTCGATCCTGGGCGATCACCAGGACACCGTGGTCGCCGCTGATCTGTTGCGCCGCATGGCGCTGGCGAGCGGTACGACGGCCGGTGAGAACGGTTTCACGTTCGGCCTGCTGTACAGCCGCGAACAGCGCATCGCCGACGACTGCCGACGGCAGGCGCGCGAGATGTTGTGACGCGACCGGCATACTGACGGGCGTGACGCCGAGAAAGGTGGGGCACACGCCCGAGCGGGGATGGCTCACGCCGAAACAACAGCGGGCCTGGGTGGCCTATATGCGGGTGCAACTGCGGATGAACTACGAGATGAACCGGCAGCTGCAGGCAGACTCCGGGTTGTCGCTGGCCGACTACGACGTGTTGGTGGCGCTCAGCGACAACGACGCCGGGATGCGGGTCAGCGACCTCGCCGCGCAGATCGGCTGGGAACGCAGCCGGCTCTCGCATCAGCTGCGGCGCATGGAGGAACGGGGCTTGACCGAGCGTCGCCCGAGCGTCGAGGACGGCCGTACCTCCAACGTCGTGCTGACCGCGAACGGTCGACGCGCGATCACCGAGGCCGCACCCGGGCACGTCGACCTGGTGCGCGCGCTGTTCTTCGATCCGCTGCCCGACAACCTGCTGGGCCCGTTCACCGCGGCGTTGGAGCACATCCACGTCAACCTCGATCACAACAGCTCGCTCCCGCCGGCGCCGAGCTAGAGTGATAGGTGATTTATCACCTATTTGTGGAGGAGTTGGCCCGTGAGTGACGTCGTCACCCGCCTGATGGAGGCGAATCTGCTGGCTGTGTTCGACCAGCGTGATCCGCAGCGCCGTGCCGCCGCGATCGCCGAGACCTACGCGGCGGATGTGGAGTGGATCGATGACGACAGTACCGCCGTCGGCCACGACCAGCTGAATGCCAAAGCGGCTGAGCTGCAGGAAAAGTTGCCGGGTCTGCATTTCGCGAAGGCCGGCCCGGTCCGCCAGACTCGCGGCCTCGGCTTCCTGGCGTGGGACGTGCGCACGCCGGACGATGTCACGGTGGCTTCGGGATTCGACGTCGCCGAGATCGTCGACGAGCGTATCGTCCGGTTGTGGACGGTGCTGACCGCCGGGGAATAGGTGATACATCACCTAAGTTGATACGGGTGACAGCGCAAACCTCACAGAAACGGAGCCCGATCATGGGACAGCTCGATGGCAAGACGGCACTGGTCACCGGAGGGACGTCAGGCATCGGTCTGGCGACCGCGCAGCGCCTCGCCGCCGAGGGCGCGTATGTGTTCATCACCGGACGCGACCGCACCCGCCTCGACGAGGCCGCCGCGTCGATCGGAGCTCACGGCGTGCAGAGCGACATCAGCAAGCCGGAGGAACTCGACGCGCTGGCCGCCGAAATCGCCGAGCACGGCAAGGGGCTCGACATCGTCTTCGCCAATGCCGGCGGCGGCGACTTCGCCACCCTCGCCGACGTGACACCGGAGCACTACCGGGCCAACTTCGACCGCAACGTGGCCGGCACGGTGTTCACGGTGCAGAAGGCGCTGCCGCTGCTCAACGAGGGCGCCTCGGTCATCCTCGCCGGATCCACCGCGGCGTCCGAAGGGGTCCCGGCTTTCGGGCTGTACGCCGCGTCGAAAGCCGCCATCCGGTCGCTGGGCCGGACCTGGGCCGCCGAGCTGGCGGACCGCAAGATTCGGGTCAACACCATCGTTCCCGGACCGATCGAAACCCCTGGGCTCACCGGCCTGGCGCCCGCCGATCAGAAGCAGGACCTGCTCGACGGCATGGCCGCTCAAGTGCCGATGAAGCGTCTGGGGCGTCCCGACGAAATCGCTTCCGCCGTGCTGTTCCTGGCCTCGGACCAGAGCAGCTTCATGACCGGCGCGGAGCTGGCCGTCGACGGCGGCCAGCTCCAGCTCTAGCCCTACGCAGAAAAGACGCCCGGGGTGTGGTGACCCCGGGCGTCCTCTTCTGTACGGCGAGTGCGGGTTACGGCACCACCGACGAGCCGATGGTGGGCATGAACTGGCACTGCTTCTCGGTCGTCGTGACCTGGCCGAAGATGGTCGACATGATGCTGCCCGAGCCGGTGTCGACGATGGCGGTCAGCGTCGTCGGGCCCTGCGGGTTGATGTCGGCCTGCGGCTTGAGGGTCGCGCTGCCCGACTTGCCGGTGGTCAGGTTGACCCAGGTGACGTTGAGCGGCAGCTTCTGCTCGGCAGCGGGGCCGGGCGTGCCGACCGCGGTGAACACGTAGGCGGTTTGGCCGGGGCCGGGGCCCGGCGTCGGAATCTTCGCGGGGCCGGCCACGCTGATGGCCGTCGCCAGGACGTTGCCGCCGTCGGCCTGGCAGCCGTTGCTGATCGACGGGTACATGAAGTCCTGCGTGATGGGCGTGCCCGGACCGAACGCACCCGCCGGAGCGGGAGCGGCCGCCGGCGCGGCGTCGGGAGCCGGGACCGTCGCCGCGGCCTGGGTGACCGGAGCGGCGGCCGGCGCAGCTTCCGGAGCCGGAGCCGGAGCAGGAGCAGGGGCAGGAGCAGGTGCCGGAGCGGGCGCAGGGGCTGCGGCGGGAGCCGGGGCGGCCTCGGGCGCGGGTGCGGGTGCCGCCTCGGGGGCCGGTGCCGGAGCGGCCTCGGCCACCGGGCCGACGGCGTGCACCGGGTCGACGCCGGCCGGCAGGTGGGCCTCGGCGCCCGGCACCGCGCCGGGGGCCGGTACGTGGTTCGCAGCCGGATCGGCGGCGAACTGGTTCACGGCGTTGGCCAGATTCTTCGAATCCGACGGTGCGGCCTTGTTGCCGGCGAACGCCCGGGCTGCTGCCATGAGCAGCTCCGCGGCGCCCGCCGGGTCAGCGGCGGCCTGCTGGATCACCGGGGCGAGAGTCTGCATGGCCGGCAGGCCAGGAGCCTGAAGGCCATCGATGGGCAGCGGCAACGGCAATGGCGAGGCCGGATCGGCGTGCGCGACGGTCGCCGCGCCGATCGTGAGTGCGACGGACGCGCCGAGTGCGACGAACAGCTTCCTCGATTGCATGACTCTCTCCCCGGTTTCGTATCGGTTATCTGGTTACGGCGCGGATCACGGCAAGCCGGAGGTGATGACCGGCGCGAGGCTGGTCAGGCTCATGATCCCCGGCACGACGCCCGGGATGGCCTGTGCCGCGGGGGCGGCAGCCGCCACAGCGGCGGGTGCGGTGGCCAGCGGCGACGCCGCAGCCGGAGCGGCAGCCAACGGAGCGGCCAGCGGAGCCGTGGCAGCGGCCAGCGGAGCGGCGGCAGCCGGAGCGGCAGCCGCAGCGAGCGGTGCGGCCAGCGGTGCGGTCGCGGCGGCGAGAGGCGCAGTCAGCGGCGAGGTCGCAGCGGTGGCGGCGGTCGCGGCCGGAGCTGCGGCAGCAGCCGGCGCGGGCAGCAGGTTCGCCAGCGGGGTGCCGGCCGGCAGCAGCGAGGTCAGGTCACCCGGGAAGGCGATCTGCTTCGGCAGCGGCACGGGCGAGCCCGGAATCTGCGGCAGGTTGATGTTGGCCGACGGGATGATGCCCTGAGCCGGGGCGGGCGCAGCGGCAGCAGCCGGAGCAGCGGCAGCCGGTGCGGCGGCGCCGGGGACCAGGTTCTGCGGCAGGGTCACCGAGGCGGTGGCAGCGGGAGCGGCCGGCGCGGCGGCCGGTGCACCCGAGGTGAGGGCCTGCGTCACGCCCGACAGGGCCTGGGCCGGAGCCTGGGCGAGTTCGTTGACCAGCGGCGTGCCGGGCACGACGGGGGCCGGGGCCGCGGGGGCCGGGTCGGCAGCGGCGACCGCGCTCAGGGCGATCGCCACCGGAACTGCGCCGGCGGCGGCAATCATGCTGGTGGCCAACATTTTTCCAGTGGTACGTGTGCGCATTTTGGGGGTCCTCCCGGTCCAGTCGTGGCGCGTCAGAACCGAAGCTATTCAGTTACTGGTGTTACTCAAGTGACACGTGTGGCATTTATAGATCCGTTACTGATCGGAAGGCGAAGGGTGACCGACCGTTACAGTCATGCGATAAACACCGCCACGCGATCAGTTCTGCGCTGGGCGCCGCTGATGCTGGCGCTCAGCGTCGCTGCGCGCTTCGCCTGGACCTACCTGGTGCCCAACGGCGCCAACTTCGTCGACCTCCACGTCTACGTCGGCGGCGCGGCGAGTCTGGGCAGTGGTCACCCGCTGTACGACTACGTCTACGCCGACCAGACCCCGGACTTCCCGCTGCCGTTCACCTACCCGCCGTTCGCGGCGGTGCTGTTCTATCCGCTGCATTTCGTGCCGTTCGGTTTGCTGGCGTTCTGCTGGCAGGTCGGCATCATCGTGGCGCTCTACGGCGTGGTGTGGATCAGCCTGCGGCTCATCGGATTCGCCGACCCCGGGCACCGGCTGGCCATGGCGTGGACGGCCGTCGGCATCTGGACCGAGCCGCTGCGCAGCACCTTCGACTACGGGCAGATCAACGTCATCCTCGTACTGGCCGTCCTCTACGCCGTCTACAGCACCCGGTGGTGGTGGTCCGGTCTGCTGGTCGGTCTGGCCGCCGGGGTGAAGCTGACACCCGCGGTGACGGGACTCTATTTCCTGGGCGTCCGCCGGTGGGGTGCTGCGGTGTTCGCGGCTGTCACGTTCGCCGGCACGGTGCTGGTGTCGTGGCTGGTGCTGCGGGGTCAGGCGCTCTACTACTTCACCGACCTGCTCGGCGATGCCAACCGCATCGGTCCCGTCGCGACGTCGTTCAACCAGTCCTGGCGCGGCGCGATTTCGCGAATCGTCGGCCACGACGCCGGTTTCGAGCCCGCGGTGCTGATCGCGGTGGTACTGACGGCCGTGCTGGCGGTGTTCGCCTGGCGTGCCGTCTACGGCGCCGACCGGCCCGATCGACTGGGCGCGCTGCTCGTCGTGCAGTTGTTCGGACTGCTGTTCTCGCCGATCTCATGGACCCACCATTGGGTGTGGCTGATCCCGTTGATGATGTGGCTGTGGCACGGGCCGTTCGCGGCGCTGCGTTCCGCGCGGGCGCTGCGCTGGACCTGGCTGGTGCTGCTGCTGGTCGGCGTGCCGTGGCTGCTGAGTTTCGCGCAGCCGACGATCTGGGTGATCAGCCGGCCGTGGTACCTGGCCTGGGCGGGGCTGATCTACCCGGTGATGACGGTGCTGACGCTGGTGTGGATGGCCCGGCTCAGACGAGCCCGTTGATGTCTTCGGCCATCGCCACGTCCTTGTCGGTGATGCCGCCTTCGGAGTGCGTGACAAGAGCGAAAGTCACTGTGCGCCAACGAATATCGATGTCCGGGTGATGGTCCTTGGCTTCCGCGTGGATCGCCACTCGCCTAACGGCATCGATGCCGTCGAGGAATGCCGGGAACTTCACGGACCTGCGTAGGGCGCCGTCGGCTCGTTCCCAACCCTCGGGCAGTGCGGCGTCTACTTGTTCATCGGTGAGAACGGCCATGGTTTCGAACGTACTCCCGCCCGTGCGCCCGCGCTGAGCTCGCACGAATGTGCACAGGGATCGTCGGTTTGGCGGTTGAGGCGCTCTGTAGGCACGGTCGTGGTGGTGCGGGAGCCCGGGACGTCGCGAGCGTGCGAACAGAGCGCCGGATCCGCGAAATCGACGGTCTGGCCGCACGTTCGTGACCGTGGACCGGCCAGATTTCGCGTAACCCCCCACGATCGACGAGCCAGTAACCTGACCGACGTGATCGTCGTCGCGGGCGCCCTGATCGCCGACGCCAGGCTGCTGGTCGCGCAGCGCAATCGGCCACCGGAACTCGCCGGCCTCTGGGAACTGCCGGGCGGGAAGGTGGCGCCGGGGGAGACGGACGCCCAGGCGCTGGCCCGCGAACTGCAGGAAGAACTCGGCGTCACGGTGACCGTCGGGGAAAGGCTGGGCGAGGACGTGCCGTTGTCCGACACCGTCATATTGCGGGCGTACCGGGTGTCGACCGACGACGCGCCCCACGCCCACGATCACCACGCGGTGCGCTGGGTGGGCGCGGCCGAACTCGAAGACCTGCCCTGGGTGCCCGCCGACCGCGCGTGGCTGGCCGAGCTGACGGCCGCGCTGACTCAGTCGCGCTGACTCAGTAGTGCAGCTTGTCGCCGACGACGCGCGCCGACGCCATCGCGGTGCCGTGCTGCGCGGTGTACAGCGGATGCAGCAGCGCGGGGTACTTGCAATGCGGGCAATCGGTCTTCGGTTTGTTCACCGTGGAGAACGCCAAATGGTGACACGCAGCACACCGCACCACGAAGAATCCGCCGGCCCAATTGGCCAATCCGGCGAGTATCGCAGCCGTCGCGCCGAGCGCCAGCACGAACCCGATCACTCCGGTCAACACTTCGTAGATGGTCATGACGACGACCTCCTCGCGCTGGTTCCCTCGAGCTGACGAGACGCTTCCACGGTACTCGCGAAACAGTTAAAGAGGCAGGTCAATCGCTATATATCAGGCCTTGCGGGCGCGCTTGTAAACCTTCTCGAGATCCTTGCCGTGGACCCCGTGGTGCGCCGCCTTCTGGACCTTGTGCAGCACCAGCGGACACCGCTTGCACCGGGGCTTGCTGCGGCAGCACTTCTTCTTCGGTTTAGCCCCGGTGAGCTTGCTGGCCTTCATCGATTAGCAGTTTTGCCAGGCCGTCCGCGGTTTCGCAAACCGACCCCCTCGCTGCGACAATCTTGGGCGTGAGTGAGCAGGCCAGCGCCGGATTCAGAAATGTCGCCATCGTCGCACACGTCGACCACGGCAAGACGACCCTCGTCGATGCCATGCTGCGGCAGTCCGGAGCCCTGGACCGGGGTGACGACTCCACCGAACGCATCATGGACTCGGGTGACCTTGAAAAGGAAAAGGGCATCACGATCCTGGCCAAGAACACCGCGGTGCACCGGCACAACGCCGACGGCACCGTGACGGTCATCAACGTGATCGACACCCCCGGCCACGCCGACTTCGGTGGCGAGGTGGAGCGCGGCCTGTCCATGGTCGACGGTGTCGTGCTGCTGGTCGACGCCTCCGAAGGCCCGCTGCCGCAGACCCGCTTCGTGCTGCGCAAGGCCCTGGCCGCGCACCTGCCCGTCATCCTCGTGGTCAACAAGACCGACCGGCCCGACGCCCGCATCGCCGAGGTCGTCGAGGAGAGCCACGACCTGCTGCTCGACGTCGCCTCCGACCTGGACGAGGAAGCCCAGGCGGCGGCCGAGAAGGCGCTCGACCTGCCGACCCTGTACGCGTCGGGTCGCGCCGGTGTCGCCTCGACCGTCCAGCCGGCCAACGGCGAGGTGCCCGACAGCGAGAACCTGGACCCGCTGTTCGACGTGCTGCTCGAGCACATCCCGGCGCCCAAGGGCAACCCGGACGCCCCGCTGCAGGCGCTCGTGACCAACCTCGACGCGTCGGCCTTCCTCGGCCGTCTGGCGCTGGTGCGCGTCTACAACGGCAAGATCAAGAAGGGCCAGCAGGTGGCCTGGATGCGTGAGGTCGACGGCGCCCCCGTCATCACCACCGGCAAGATCACCGAGCTGCTCGTCACCGTCGGCGTCGAGCGCACCCCGACCACCGAGGCCGTCGCCGGCGACATCGTCGCCGTGGCGGGCATGTCCGAGATCATGATCGGTGACACCCTTGCCGACCTCGAGCACGCACACGCGCTGCCGCGCATCACCGTCGACGAGCCGGCCATCTCGGTGACCGTCGGCACCAACAGCTCGCCGTTGGCCGGCAAGGTATCCGGCCACAAGCTGACCGCGCGAATGGTCAAGTCCCGCTTGGACTCCGAGCTCATCGGTAACGTCTCGATCCGCGTCGTCGACATCGGCCGCCCGGACGCCTGGGAGGTCCAGGGCCGTGGCGAGCTGGCGCTCGCCATCCTGGTCGAGCAGATGCGCCGCGAGGGCTTCGAGCTGACGGTCGGCAAGCCGCAGGTGGTCACCCGGCAGATCGACGGCAAGCTGCACGAGCCGTTCGAGGCCATGACCATCGACTGTCCCGAGGAGTTCGTCGGCGCCATCACCCAGCTGATGGCCGCCCGAAAGGGCCGCATGGAAGAGATGACGAACCACGCCGCCGGCTGGGTTCGCATGGACTTCATCGTGCCGTCGCGTGGCCTGATCGGCTTCCGCACCGACTTCCTCACCCTCACGCGCGGCACCGGCATCGCCAACGCCGTGTTCGACGGCTACCGCCCGTGGGCCGGCGAGATCCGCGCCCGGCACACCGGTTCGCTGGTCTCCGACCGCAGCGGCACGGTGACCCCGTTCGCGATGATCCAGCTGGCCGACCGCGGTCAGTTCTTCGTCGAGCCGGGCCAGGACACCTACGAGGGCCAGGTCGTGGGCATCAACCCGCGCGCCGAGGACCTCGACATCAACGTCACCCGTGAGAAGAAGCTGACCAACATGCGCAGCTCGACCGCCGACGTCATGGAGACGCTGGCGCGGCCGCTGGAGCTCGGCCTGGAGCAGGCCATGGAGTTCTGCGCCGAGGACGAGTGCGTCGAGGTCACCCCCGAGGTCGTGCGCGTGCGCAAGGTCGAGCTGACCGCCAGCCTGCGCGCTCGCGCCAAGGCCCGCGAGAAGGCCCGCAACTAACTCTCACCGAACCGAAAGGCCGGCCGGCGCACGCGTTTTCGCGAAGCGCTAGCCGGCCTTCTGGTTTTGGTCCAGCCACGCGACACCCTCGTCGGCCGCCTTGATCAGCGCGCCGCGCTCACCGAAGTACGTGGACACCGCGCCGACCCACGGCAGCGCGCTCAGGCGCTGCCACCACTTGGTCGGCTGTGGCCGCTTGGCGATCTCGTCGAACGTCGCGCGCAGGATGCCGGCCAGCTGCCAGATGCTCTTGACGACGACGACCGGCAGCGACGACGTGATGGCCTCCAGGGGCTTCCAGCCGTCCGGCGGGGTGTCGGGCAGCGGCTCCGGCTCCGCGGCCTGCGGCACGTCGAAGTCCGCGGACAGCTGGCGCCCGCACAACACCGCGGCGAGCAGCCGCACCTGCTCGCGCCGATCGGTGACGCCGTATTCGCGGGCCACCGCGCACAGCACGATGGCGTGGTTGATGAAACCGGCCAATTCGCTGACCGGCAGTACCCGGGCCAGCACACCGAACGCGCCCGGCGTGGCCACCAGCACGGTGTTCAACGCGCCGACGCGGTGCACCCACCAGTGGATGCGCTCGTCCCGGCTCAGCCGCTCCCACGCGGCGGTACCGGGCAGGTCAGCGGCGTTCATCAGGTGGGCGCCCGCGTTCAGCGCCCGGTCCGCGGTGCTGGGGCTGCGGCCGGCCTCGGCACGCCGGTGCCCCACCCGCAGCCGACGGACCAGGCCGACCAAACCGCGCGGCGGGGTCAGGAGCCGGTGGGTGCGCCTGCGGAGCCCGATCGGATCGGCCTGCGACAGCACGTTGAGCAATGGGTTGATGACGGCGACGGCACGGCTCAGCGCGTCGGCGACGTCGGCATCGGACAGTGGGGTGTACGGCTTCGGCAGTAGGCCCATACCGGAAATTGTGGACCACATCAGGGGCGAGCGGCGCGACGGGGATTTGCGGCGGGGGCCTCGGATGGTGGTTCGGGCTCACCCGGCGGATACCCTGAACGGCGTGCCGACCGCCCGCCGCCAGCTGATGACGACAGGCGCACTGGTGTCGGTCCTGGCGCTTGCGGGCTGCACCGTCAGTCCGCCGCCGGCGCCGCGCAGCACCGAGACGATCAAGACCGTCGTCCCGCCGCCGCCCAAGATGAGCCAGATCATCATGGCCATCGACTGGATCGGCCCCGGGTTCAACCCGCATCTGCAGTCCGACCAGTCGCCGGTCAACGCGGCCATCTCGGCGCTGGTCCTGCCGAGCTCGTTCCGGCCCATCGCCGATCCGGCGTCGCCCTCGGGGTCGCGCTGGGAACTCGACCCGTCGCTGCTGCTGTCGGCCGACGTGACCAATCAGAACCCGTTCACCGTCACGTACAAGATTCGTCCCGAGGCGCAGTGGACCGACAACGCGCCCATCGCCGCCGACGACTACTGGTACCAGTGGCGCCAGATGGTCAGCCAGCCCGGCGTCGTCGACCCGGCCGGCTACGACCTGGTGACCGGTGTCCAGTCGGTCGACGGCGGCAAGACGGCCGTCGTCACCTTCGCCCGGCCGTACCCGGCCTGGCGCGAACTGTTCAATAACATCCTGCCGGCGCACATCGTCAAGGACGTGCCGGGCGGTTTCGGTGCCGGGCTGGCGCGGGCCATGCCGGTGACGGGCGGCCAGTTCCGCGTCGAGAGCATCGACCCGCAGCGCGACGAAATCCTGCTGGCGCGCAACGACCGCTACTGGAGCGTGCCGTCGGTGCCCGACCAGGTGCTGTTCCGGCGCGGGGGATCGCCTGCGGCCCTTGCTGATTCGATCCGCAACCGGGATACCCAGGTGGCCCAGGTGCACGGCGGGCAGGCGACGTTCGCGCAACTCGCGGCCATCCCGGGCGTGCGGACCGCGCGGATCGTCACCCCGCGGGTCATGCAGTTGACGCTGCGCGCGCAGCGGCCCGCACTGACCGACGTCCAGGTGCGCAAGGCACTGCTGGGCCTGCTCGACGTCGGCCTGCTGGCCGCTGTCGGCGCGGGCAGCGACAACACCGTGACGCTGGCCCAGGCGCAGATCCGGACCCCGTCGGACCCGGGCTACGTGCCGACGGCGCCGCCGGCCCTCGACCGCAACGCCGCGATGGACCTGTTGGTGCGTGCCGGGTACAACATCGAGCCCGACGTCGCGCCGCCGTCGCCTCCCGGCATGCCACCGCCGCCCGGCCACGATCGGCTGGTCAAAGACGGCAAGCCGCTGGGGTTGGCCATCGGCGTCGCCGCCAACGACCCGACGTCGGTCGCGGTGGCGAACACGGCAGCCGACCAACTGCGCAGCGTCGGGATCGAGGCCACCGTGCTGGCCATGGATCCGGTGGCCCTGTACGCCGAGGGACTGGAGCGGGTAGACGCGATCGTCGGTTGGCGTCATGCCGGGGGCGACCTGGCGACGGTGCTGGCATCGCGCTACGGCTGCCCGGGACTGGACGCGACGGCGGTCTCCACCGCCACGCCGCCGGCGCCCACGGGACAGCCGACGGCGTCAACCTCGAAAACCGCTGTGCCGCAGCCGTCGACGCCGACGGTGACGTCGACGGCGCCGACCATCCCGCTGCCCAAGCCGCTCGGCGGCGATCAGCTGGTGCAGGCGCCCAGTAACTTGACGGGCATCTGCGACCACGCGATCCAGCCGAAGATCGACGCGGCGCTCGCCGGTACCGAGAAGATCGCCGACGTGCTGAACGAGCTGGAGCCCAAGCTCTGGGCGATGGAGACGGTGCTGCCGATCCTGCAGGACACCACGATCGTCGCCGCGGGGCCGACGGTGCAGAACGTCAGCCTCACCGGCGCAGTCCCGGTCGGGATCGTGGGCGACGCCGGCAAGTGGGTCAAGGTCCCCTGAGCGGTTCGTGAGCCGGCGCTGCAGCGGCGGTCGCGCGAGCGGCTGACTGCTCCCGCAGCAGCCGGATGCCGTGTGACGAGTACGCGGCCACGGCGAAAACCAGCAGCAGCCAGATCGGCGGATGCGCCAGCTCCCAGACGAAGAGCGCCGCGAACGCCGGGGCCCGCTGGGTGATCGCGAGGACGCCCGCCGCACAGGTCAGTGCCATGGCGGGTAGGTGCAGATGCGTATCGGCCAGGCCGTTGAGAGCGAACGTCGCGACGGTGCCCGCGGCCGCACCGGTGGCCAGCGCCGGGGTGATCAGACCGCCGACCGCGCCGACCCGCAGATACAGCGCGGTGAGAAGCGGTTTGAGCACCAGGAGAACCGCCGCGGCGGCGAGGCTCAGCTGCGCGTCGACGCTGACGATCAGCACGCTGCGGCCGTTGCCGGGCAGCTCGGGCCGGTAGATCGAGCAGATGCCGGTCACCAGCCCCGCCAGTGCGACGCCCGGGATGAGCAGCCAGGAGGTCAGCTGCGGCTTGGGTCCCGCTGCCGTCATCAACCGGTTGAACGTCAGGCCGATCACCACCGCCAGGGGTGCGATGGCCAGTGCCAGCATGGCGAATTGGTACGACAGTGCCGGATCCGGCCAGGTGAGGTCGCGCTCGAAATGGGTGACCGGATGCGACACCGCGACCGCCAGGCTCGACGTGATGAGCGCCGTGCCGACGACCTTGGGGTGCCAGGTGCCCATCATGACGCGCGCGGCGAAGAACGCCCCACCCAGCGGCACGCTGTACACCGCGCCCAGGCCGGCCCCCGCGGCGCAGGACAGCAGAATCTCGCGGTCGCGGGCCGTCAGCGTGCCCAGGGTCGACGATGTCAGACGGCCCAGCCACGTCGTGCCGTAACTGCTCAGGACAGCGGCCAACTGGCGCGGCGCCGTCTCGCGGCCCAGCGAGGCGCCGGAGCCGACGGCCAGGGCCTGCAAGGCCGCGTCGGCCGCCATCGGCAGGTGCTGCATCGGCTTCTTGCCGGCGATGGTCGCCGACAGTGACGGCACCCCGCTGCGGCGGCGCAGGATCCACCAGCCGAGTCCGGCGAGTGCCCCGCCGATGGCCGGCGCGAGGGCACGCCGGACCGGTGAACTGGCGCCGATTCCGTCGAGCAGGAGCCCGTACGAATAGTGGTAGGCGAGATGTTCGATGGCGTGCAGCATCGAGACGGTGATGGCTCCGGCCACGCCGGCGAGCAGGCCGGTGAGCAGCACCGCACTGCCGAACTCGAGCGCACGTCGCGTCACCCGGTGAATGTATGCCAGCCTGGGGGATATGGAGACCCCACGGCTGCTGTTCGTCCACGCCCATCCGGATGACGAGACACTGACTACCGGAGCGACCATCGCGCACTACGCGGCGCGCGGCGCCGATGTCCGGGTGCTCACCTGCACCCTGGGCGAAGAGGGTGAGGTCATCGGTTCGCAGTGGGCGCAGCTGGCGGTCGACGGGGCCGACCAGCTGGGCGGCTACCGCATCGGCGAATTGTCTTTGGCGCTCAAGGAATTGGGTGTCGATCAGCCGCGCTATCTGGGTGGGGCCGGCCGCTGGCGCGACTCTGGCATGGAGGGCAGCCCGGCCCGGCACCGCGAACGGTTCGCGGACGCCGACATGGACGAGGCTGTCGGCGCCCTGGTGGCCGTGCTGCGGGACTTCCGCCCGCACGTCGTCGTCACCTACGACCCCAACGGCGGCTACGGGCACCCCGACCACATCCAGGCGCACCGGGTGACGACGGCTGCGGTCGCCGCGTCGGCGGGTGACGGTCATCCGGGCGAGCCGTGGCAGGTCCCGAAGTTCTACTGGACCGTGATGGACGGTGAGTCGATGGCCGAGGCGCTGGAGTCCATCAACGAGGTCGAGCTGCCCGACAGCTGGGTGCGGATCCCGGCCAGTGCGCTGCCGTTCGATCTCGGTCACCGCATCGACGCCGTCATCGACGCGCAGGACAGCCTGCCGGCCAAGGTCGCCGCCATGCGGGCCCACCAGACTCAGGTGACGGTCGAGCCGAGCGGCCGGGTCTTTGCGCTGTCCAACAACATCGCGCTGCCGATCAGTGCCGTCGAGCACTACCTGTTGGTCGACGGCGCGGCGGGCGAACGCGACGACCGTGGTGTGGAAACTGACCTACTCAGCGGGATAAACCTCGCGTGACACCGGGAAGCGGGGGAGTAGGGTAGCCGCCATGGACGCGGATCTGGATCCCAACTTGCAGCACCTGCAGGGCCTCGGCGACAACTATCAGTGGGTCGTCGGCTCCCTCGTCGGGCTGCTCGACAGCATCCCGACCTGACGTCTGCCCCGGTGCGCGCCGACTCCGGTCGGGCGCGCTCATTGATGCTCGGTGTGCTGGCGTTCGATGGCGCCTTGTCGGCCATTGCCGGTGCACTGTTCCTGCCGCTCTATCTCGGCCCCGTGCCGTTCCCGATCAGTGCGCTGATCAGTGGTCTCGTCAACGCGGCCCTGGTCTGGGCCGGCCTGCAGTGGACGTCCCGCCCTCGCCTGGCCGCGCTCCCGATGTGGGCCTGGTTGTCGACGGTCGTGCTCCTGCTGCTCGGTGGCCCCGGCGATGACGTCGTGTTCGGCGGCGCCGGAATCATGCAGGCCTCACCGTTGATCTTCCTGCTCCTCGGTGCGACGCCGCCCGGTGTGGTGCTGTGGCGCCATGCTCAGCGGCGCGCCGCACTGCCGGATTGACGTCCGGTCTCTCTGCTGCCCGGTAAGTGGCGAATGTGCGACCAGATCGCCCGAACCCGTCGGGAGGACGATCTGTGTGCACCGTCGCGGCATTTCCGCATCGACTCCGCACTGAGGGCGACAACTATCGAGTAGATGCCGCCGTGGCCGCAGGGTCGATCGCGGTGCCTGGTTGGTCCTGCGGTTGTGGCGGGAAAGGTCGAGTGCCTGCCGCCGCTGACGCAGAGCCAACGACGGTGTCGGTGAATCTGCGGTCAGGGCGCGGTGATCGACGTGTGACAAGAGCAGGCGAACCTGGGCGCCTGGCTCAGCTATTGGCTGAGTGACTTCCCGAACCGGCCTTCTGGCCGCCGGCGGCACCCTGCGACTGGCCGGCGCCCTTCTCACCCTTGGCCTTCTCGCCCTTCGCCTTGCCGCCGCCGGCCTTGTCGCCGCCGGCCTTGTCGCCCTTGGCGGGCTTCGTCGTTCCGGTGGTGCCGGTCTGGTTATCTGCGCCGGCGTTGTTGTTCTTGACCTCGGTCTTGTCGCCGGGCTTCTTGTCGCGGGTCTTGGTGGGCTTGGGCGCCTTGACCTCGTCCTGCGGCTGGGCCGATCCCGCGGGGTCGCCGGCGGCCGGAGCGCCGGCCTTGGGCTCGTCGGTCTTGGGCTCGGTCTTGGGGTCGGACTTGGGCTCGGTCTTCGGGTCGGTGGCTTTCGGATCGGCCTTGGGTTCGGTCTTCGGGTCCGCCTTGGGCTCGGCCTTCGGGTCGGCCGGCTGCTGTCCGACGTCGGTGCCCGCGGGCTGCGTGCCCTTGTCGTCGGCCTTGCCCTTGTCGTCCGCCTTCGTCGGCGTCTCCGCAGGCTTCTCGGTGGACTTCTCCGCAGCCTTGTCCGCCGGGTTCTGCGCGGCGGTCGGCGCGAGCTTGGTCGCCGGGTCGGTCTGCGCGGCGGCCTTGGCTGGGGCCAGGCCGGCGGCCAGGCTGGTCAGCGTGGTCTGCACCGTCTTGGCGATCGACTCGAGCGTCGTCTGCGTGGCGGCCAGCGAGCCGATGGGCGGCAGCGGCGGAATCGGCGGGATGATCCAACCGAAGAAGTAGTTGAACTCCGCGATACCGAAGTTGATGACGTCATTGACCGAGTAGCGGATCGCATTGCCGATGCCGTTGACCCACACGCCCAGGTTGAGCGGATCGTTCACGATCGGGACGACCGCCTGGTAGAAGATGTTGTCCGAGACGGGCCGGATCAGCGTCCAGTAGAAGATGTCGGTCTGCGCCGCGATCGTGCCCGTGAACGGCACGAACCAGTTCAGCCAGTAGAGAACGTCGGTGGCGTAGTCGACGCCCCAGTCGACCCACGCCTGAATGCCGGTGTACGCGTTGGTCAGCCAGTCACTGGCCGCGTTCTGCGGCGTGACGACCGGCCCGGCTGCCAACGGTGCGGCCGCCAGCGGGTTCGGCCCGACCTTGGGGACGACGCCCGCGGCAGGCAGCTTCGGCGCCGGTGGCGTCATGTTGCTCGCCGCGGCCAGCAGTTTGACCATGGCCTCGGTCAGGTGCGGTTGGACTGCGGTCGGGTGCGCCGGCACCGCGACGTCGGCGGGAACCACCTGCACCGGGGTCAGTGCGAGGGCCGTGGCGGTCGCAGCAGCGGCGCCCGCCATCACATATGAGCGGATAGAAACGGACACCATGGCTCCTCGAAATGATCGCGTCCCGACGCTCTGAACTTACGCGGTCGTCACCAAATTCGGCTAATAGTCTGCGGGTTTGCTGTGTGTGTCTGGGCATGGGGCCCGCGCCGCGCCGACCTGCTGGCGCTACTGTGGCCGGTATGCCAGGCGCAGTGGTTTCAGAATGTGAGACGCGTGGATGAACGTCGACTTCAGCGGGGTTACACGGAAGTGGCTCTGAACCCCCAGAACGGCGCCGACCTGCCTCTGCCCGTGGTCCCACCGCTCGCCGCCCCCGCATCGTCGTCCGCCTTGCGTCGCGTCCTGCGCCGCGCCCGTGATGGCGTGTCGCTGAATGTGGACGAGGCCGCCATCGCGATGACGGCCCGCGGCGATGACCTCGTCGACCTGTGTGCGAGCGCGGCCCGTGTCCGTGACGCGGGGCTGGAGGCAGCGGGACGGCGCGGCGCCGCCGGCCGGTTGCCGGTGTCGTATTCGCGCAAGGTGTTCATCCCTGTCACGCATCTGTGCCGCGACACGTGCCATTACTGCACGTTCGTGACGGTGCCGGGCAAGCTGCGCGCCCAGGGCATGGGCATGTACATGGAGCCCGACGAGATTCTCGACGTGGCCCGCCGCGGCGCCGAGATGGGTTGCCAGGAGGCGCTTTTCACCCTCGGTGACCGCCCGGAGGACCGCTGGGACGAGGCCAAGCAGTGGCTCGACGAGCGTGGCTACGACTCGACCCTGGATTACGTGCGGGCCATGGCGATTCGCGTCCTCGAGGAAACCGGTCTGCTGCCGCACCTGAACCCCGGCGTCATGAGCTGGTCGGAACTGTCGCGGCTCAAGCCCGTCGCGCCGTCGATGGGCATGATGCTCGAGACGACGTCGCGCCGGCTGTTCGAGACCAAGGGGCTGGCGCACTACGGCAGCCCCGACAAGGACCCGGCGGTGCGGCTGCGCACCCTGGACGACGCCGGCCGGTTGTCCATCCCGTTCACCACGGGCCTGTTGGTCGGCATCGGTGAGACCCTCACCGAGCGGGCCGAGACCATGCACGCGATCCGCAAGTCGCACAAGGAATTCGGGCACGTCCAGGAAGTCATCGTGCAGAACTTCCGGGCCAAGGATCACACCGCCATGGCGGCGACGCCCGATGCCGGGATCGACGATTTCCTGGCGACCATCGCGGTGACGCGCCTGGTGCTGGGCCCTAAGATGCGGATCCAGGCGCCGCCGAATCTGGTGTCCCGCGAGGAATGCCTGGCGCTCATCGCCGCCGGTGTCGACGACTGGGGTGGCGTTTCGCCGCTGACCCCCGACCACGTCAACCCGGAACGGCCGTGGCCCGCGCTCGACGACCTGGCGTCGGTGACGGCCGAAGCCGGTTATGACCTGGTGCAGCGGTTGACGGCGCAGCCGTCGTACGTACAGGCCGGGGCGGCGTGGATCGACCCGCGCGTGCGGGGACATGTCGATGCCCTGGCCGATCCGGAGACCGGGTGGGCGCGCGAGGTGAACCCCGTGGGCCTGCCGTGGCAGGAACCCGACGAGGCGTCAGAGTCGTTGGGCCGCACCGATCTGCACACCGCGATCGACACCGAGGGCCGGCTGACCGAGACCCGCAGCGACCTGGGTAGCGCGTTCGGGGACTGGGAGTCGATCCGGGAGAAGGTCTCCGAGCTCGCGGCCCGTGCGCCGGAGCGGATCGACACCGACGTGCTCGCTGCCCTGCGGTCGGCGGAGCGCAACCCCGGCGGCTGCTCCGACGACGAGTACCTGGCGCTGGCCACCGCCGACGGACCGGCGCTCGATGCCGTTGCGGCGCTGGCGGATTCGTTGCGGCGTGACGTCGTCGGCGACGACGTCACGTTCGTCGTGAACCGGAATATCAACTTCACCAACATCTGCTATACCGGCTGCCGGTTCTGCGCCTTCGCGCAGCGCAAGGGTGACGCCGACGCCTACTCACTGTCGACGGACGAGGTCGCCGACCGGGCGTGGGAGGCGCATGTCGCCGGGGCCACCGAGGTCTGCATGCAGGGCGGCATCGACCCCGAGTTGCCCGTCACCGGATATGCCGACCTGGTCCGCGCGGTGAAGAAGCGCGTGCCGTCGATGCACGTGCATGCCTTCTCGCCCATGGAGATCGCCAACGGCGTCACGCGCAGCGGCATGTCGGTGCGGGAGTGGCTGACGGCGCTGCGCGAGGCCGGCCTGGACACCATCCCGGGCACCGCGGCCGAGATCCTCGACGACGAGGTCCGCTGGGTGCTGACCAAGGGCAAGCTGCCGACGGCCGAGTGGATCAACGTGGTGACCACCGCGCATGAGGTGGGGCTGCGGTCGTCGTCGACGATGATGTACGGGCACGTCGACACCCCCAAGCATTGGGTGGGCCACCTGAACGTGCTGCGCGGAATCCAGGACCGCACAGGCGGTTTCACCGAGTTCGTGCCGCTGCCGTTCGTGCACCAGAGCAGCCCGCTGTATCTGGCCGGCGGGGCGCGCCCGGGCCCGACGCACCGCGACAACCGCGCGGTGCACGCGCTGGCGCGAATCATGCTGCACGGCCGGATTCCGAGCATCCAGACCTCGTGGGTGAAGCTCGGCGTCGAGCGCACCCAGGTGATGCTGCAGGGCGGCGCCAACGATCTAGGCGGCACGCTGATGGAGGAGACCATCTCCCGCATGGCCGGTTCGGAGAACGGCTCGGCCAAGACCGTCGCCGAACTGGTCGCCATCGCCGAAGGCATCGGCCGCCCGGCCCGCCAGCGCAGCACCGACTACTCGCCCCTCGCTGCCTAGCCCTCTCCCGCGAGCAGGGGTGCCCCGCCTTCCCCCGCGAGCGGCCGCGTTTGTACGGGCTTTCGCGGTGTGTCGCGTGCACTTTGCGCACGCTCGCGCGCCGCGAGTGTCACGCTGTGAGGCGTGAACACCATTGGTGACCTGCCCGCTCATCCGCTGCTGGTGCACGCGATCGTCGTCCTGACACCGCTGACGGCCGTCCTGACGATCCTGTGCGCCGTGTGGACGGCGGCCCGGGAGCGGCTGGTGTGGCTGACGCTGGCGTTGTCGGTGACGACGGTCATCCTGACGCCGTTCGCCATCGAAGCCGGCGAGGCACTGATCCACCAGCTGCCCAAGAACCCCGTCCTGCGCGAGCACGCCGAACTCGGCGATACCGCAATCTTTTTCGTCATCGGGCTGTTTGTCGTGTCGTTGGCGGTCGCGGTCCTGCACCGGTGGGGCACGTGGCTCGGGGACAGGGAGAAGCTGGCACGGGTCGTGGTCGCGGTGCTGGCCGTCGTCGTCGGCGTGGCGACGATCTATCAGATCGTGCGGATCGGCCATACCGGTGCCCGTGCCGTCTGGGGCGACTTCAGCCTGTAGTTCGGGTCACCACGTGGTGCGACACTCCAACGCCGAGCGTGGCGCTTGCTGATGACGACACGCCGCGCGGAGCGCGGCAACCCCCACTCTCGACGTAGGGCCGCGAGCCGCACAGTGTTGGACTAGAGCTTGGCAGCCAGCTCGGTGCCCTGGCGGATGGCCCGCTTGGCGTCCAACTCTGCCGCGACGGCCGCCCCGCCGATGATGTGCGGTTCGATGCCGGCCTGACGCAAGCCGTCTTCGAGGTCGCGGACGGACTCCTGTCCGGCGCAGATCACCACGTTGTCGACCTCCAGGACGCGCGCCCCGGACCGGTCCGAACCGAAGCTGATGTGCAGCCCGGCGTCGTCGATCTTCTCGTAGTTGACGCCGGAAAATTGCTGTACGCCTTTGGCTTTGACCGACGCCCGGTGCACCCAGCCGCTCGTCTTCCCCAGTCCGCGGCCCTGGGCGCCCTTGGTGCGCTGTAGCAGGTACACCTCGCGCGCCGGCGGCAGCGGGATCGGGGTGGTCAGCCCGCCGCGCGAGTCGCCGCCGTCGGCGATGCCCCACTCAGCCCGCCATTCCTTGAGGTTCAAGGTGGGGGATTCATCGACGGTGAGGAATTCGCTGACGTCGAAACCGATTCCGCCGGCGCCGATCACGGCCACCCGCTTGCCGACCGCCGCTCCGGTCAGTGCCTCCGCGTACGACAGCACCATCGGGTGGTCGATGCCCGGGATCGCCGGCATGCGCGGCGCGACGCCGGTGGCGAGGATGACGTCGTCGTAGCCGGACAGTTCGTCGGCCGACGCCCGGGTGTTCAGCCGGACGTCCACACGGTGTTTGGCCAGCATCGTGGTGTAGTACCGGAGCGTCTCGTTGAACTCTTCCTTGCCGGGAATCCTTCGCGCCAGGTCGAATTGGCCGCCGATGTGGCCGCCGGCCTCGAACAGCGTCACGTCGTGCCCGCGCTCGGCGGCGGTGACGGCCGCAGCCAGGCCGGCCGGTCCGGCGCCGACGACCGCGATCCGCCTGGTCGTCCGGGTCTTGCCCAGTACCAACGTGGTTTCGTGCCCGGCTCGTGGATTCAGCAGGCACGACACGGTTTTGTGCACGAACGCGTGGTCCAGGCAGGCCTGGTTGCAGGCGATGCAGGTGTTGATCTCGTCGGCGGCGTCGTGCTGTGCCTTGCGCACCCAGTCGGGGTCGCTCAGCAGCGGCCGGGCCATCGAGATCAGCTGCACCGCACCGTCGGCCAGGATCTGTTCGGCGGACTGCGGCATGTTGATCCGGTTGGAGGCCACCACGGGGATGCTCACGTGCTGGGCCACCGCGTTGCTGATGTCCGCGAACGCGCTGTTGGGTACCGACGTGACGATGGTCGGCACCCGCGCTTCGTGCCAACCGATTCCGGTGTTGATGATCGTCGCGCCGGCCGCTTCGATTTCCGTTGCCAGCGTGAGGATTTCCTCCCACGTCTGGCCGTCCTCGACGTAGTCGGCCATGGACAGCCGGTAGCAGATGATGAAGTCGTGGCCGACGGCCTCGCGGGTGCGCCGGACGATCTCGACGGGGAACCGGCGACGCTTCTCGGGGTTACCGCCCCAGGCGTCGGTGCGCTTGTTGGTGCGCGGCGCCAGGAACTGGTTGAGCAGATAGCCCTCGCTGCCCATGATCTCGACGCCGTCGTAACCGGCCTCGCGGGCCAGCAGCGCGCATTTCACGAAGTCGTCGATGGTGCCTTCGACGTCGCGCAGCGCGCGCGGCCGGAATGGATTGATGGGCGCCTTGATCGACGACGCGCTGACCGAAAGCGGATGGTACGCATAGCGTCCCGCGTGCAGCACCTGCAGCAGAATCTTGCCGCCTTCGGCGTGGACGGCCGTGGTGATCCGGCGGTGCCGACGGGCATCAGGCGACGAGATCATCTCGGCGGCGAACGGCAGCAGCCAGCCGGTGCGGTTGGGGGCGTATCCGCCGGTGATGATCAAACCGACGCGGCCCCGGGCCCGCTCGGCGAAGTACTCGGCGAGCTTGCCGGTGTCGCGGGCGCGATCCTCCAGGCCCGTGTGCATCGAGCCCATGATCACCCGGTTGCGCAGCGTCGTGAACCCAAGGTCCAACGGGGACAACAGGTTCGGATAGGGCGTTGAATGCGGCGCGGTCATCGGTTTCCTCTCAATGCCAGCAGAACTTCGTCCAACCAGTCCACCGATCCCTCCTCGGCGCGGATACCGCCGCGCAGCACCAGGTACTGATGCAGCGCGCTGCCGGTGAGCCAGGACGGGTCGGGGAACTGACGTTTCTCATAGCCGCGGTAGGTGTCGAGCAGCGCGGCGCGTTCGGCGCGCAGCGCGCGAATCTGCTCGCACAGGGCTGCGGTGCTGTCCGCGGACCCGTACGTCGCACCGCGCAGTTTCACCGCGAGTTCGCGCGTACGAGCGTCGGTCACGGAACTGCCGCGGCCGGTGAGGGGTTCGGCGATCCAGCGTTCGAGTTCGGCCCGGCCGGCGTCCGTCACCGTGTAGACCTTCTTGTCCGGACGCCCGTGCTGCGCGACGACCTCGACGCTGACCCAGCCGTCGGTGCCCATGGTGCGCAGCGTCTTGTAAATCTGCTGATGGGTGGCGGCCCAGAAGTAGCCGATCGATCGGTCGAACCGGTTGGCCAGTTCGTAACCGGAACCGGCTTGTTCGCACAGCGCCACAAGGATGGCGTGGGGGAGAGCCACGGCCCGAGCCTAGGCGCTACCGGCGGTCCTATGCAACAGATTGCAAAGCGAAAAATGACACGCGTAAAAAGCTGTGGTGGGAACTAGTCGGACGGTATGTGCAACGTCTAGTATCAGTAACCACGCGCCACCCTTCCCGGGCGGCGCGTAAAGTTAGGTGACACTGAGCCAGACGCTTCGGTACGGGCGCACCATACTGACGTCTGCTCGTTGTATTCCTGACGAGCCAGCAGCCCACTGGAACAGGAGAACCACCGGTGACGTACGTCATTGCCGAACCCTGCGTCGACGTCAAAGACAAGGCATGTATCGAAGAATGCCCGGTCGATTGCATCTACGAGGGTGCACGCATGTTGTACATCCACCCCGATGAGTGCGTGGACTGTGGCGCTTGTGAGCCCGTCTGCCCCGTCGAGGCCATCTACTACGAGGACGATGTCCCCGATCAGTGGAGCGGATACACCCAGAACAACGCTGACTTCTTCGCCGAGCTCGGCTCGCCGGGTGGTGCGTCGAAGGTCGGCCAGACCGACAACGACCCGCAGGCGGTCAAGGATCTCGCGCCGCAGGGCGAGTGACCCTGTCCGCTCGAACCAAGGTCTCGGCTGCCCTGCCGGTGTTCCCCTGGGACACCCTGGCTGACGCAACCGCGACCGCGCGTGCCCATCCGGACGGCATCGTCGATCTGTCCGTCGGCACGCCTGTTGACGACGTCGCGCCGGTGATCCGGGAGGCGCTGGCCGCTGCCAGTGCCTCACCGGGTTACCCGACGACGGCCGGTACGCCGGCCGTGCGCGCGTCGGCGGTGGCTGCGCTGCAGCGCCGCTACGGCATCACCGGCCTGCCGGAGCAGGCGGTACTGCCGGTCATCGGCACCAAAGAGGTCATCGCCTGGCTGCCGACGCTGCTCGGGTTGGGGGCCGCCGACACCGTGGTGGTGCCCGAGCTGGCCTACCCGACGTACGACGTCGGTGCGCGGCTTGCCGGTGCCCAGGTGCTGCGCGCCGATTCGCTGACCCAGATCGGGCCGCAGACGCCCGCGCTGGTGTACCTGAACTCGCCCAGCAACCCGACCGGCAAGGTGCTCGGTGTCGACCATCTGCGCAAGGTTGTCGGCTGGGCGCGTGAGCGCGGTGTCGTCATCGCGTCCGATGAGTGCTACCTCGGCCTGGCCTGGGACGCCCAGCCGCTGTCGGTGCTGCATCCCGACGTCTGCGACGGCGACCACACCGGTCTGCTGGCTGTGCACTCGCTGTCCAAGACCTCGTCGCTGGCCGGCTATCGGGCCGGTTTCGTCGCCGGTGACCCGGCTCTGGTCGCGGAACTGCTCGCGGTGCGCAAGCACGCCGGCATGATCGTCCCGACGCCCGTGCAGTCCGCCATGGTCGCCGCTCTCGACGACGACGAACACGAACGCGTCCAGCGCGACCGCTACGCCAAGCGCCGCGACGCGCTGCTGGCCGCGGTCCGCGGCGCCGGTTTCACCGTCGACCACTCCGAGGCGGGTCTGTACCTGTGGGCGACCCGCGGCGAGTCCGGGCGCGCGACGGTCGCGTGGCTGGCCGAGCGCGGCATCCTGGTCGCCCCGGGAGAGTTCTACGGCCCGGCCGGCGAGCAGTTCGTGCGCATCGCACTGACCGCGACCGACGAGCGCATCGCCGCCGCGGTTTCTCGGTTGGCCTAGTTCTTCCGCGAGCTGGGGGTACCTCCCGCTTGCGGGCGAACGCAAAACTGTCGCTTTTCTCGAGAAAAGCGACAGTTTTACGTCTTCTCGCGTAGGACTCAGTACTGGCGGTACCGCCGCTGGACGTGTTCCTGCCGGATCCGTATCTGCTCGCGGCGTTCATCGGCGCTGACGGTGCCGGTGGCTTCGGGCAGGTGCTTGCGGACCTCGTCGCGGCTGATCACCGTGACGGTCGCGGTCGGCAACTCCGCCGGCGGCACGCTGTACGTCCACCGCACCGTGAGGAAGCCTTGCGAATGTCCGGCGGTGTCAAGCCAATTCGGTACCTGCGGATCGACATCGGTGATGACGTAGCGCAGTCGGCCGTCCAGGTCGGGCTCGGTCTGAAATCCGTTGAGGCTGCTGACGTGATTGGCATAGTCGAGTGATTCACCCCAGAGGTTCGACAGGTGGAAGCCCAGATATGCCGGTGGCACAGGCACATTGAGCTCGACCAGTAAGGCCTCGTCGGGGCCCAGATCGTAGGTACCGCCCGAGTACACGTTGGTGCACTGACCGCCGCCCGTCGCGAGGTTGGCGGGCATGGGGGCGTTGAGTGCGTTGCGTGGCATCAACGTGATGCCATCACCGTTCTTGTCGCCGTGGGCTTCGAGGACGACGTCATAGAACTCATTCCAGAACCTCATCTGGTTCTCGACGAGATCACCGATACGTCGCAGGCGGTCCGCCGTGGAGGACGGGGTCAGCGAGGCTGGATGCGTTCCCTCGGCACCGATCTGCGCGATGTGCAGGTCTGGGCAGACTTCGTGCTCCCAGTCGTGAAAGAGCATGCGGGCGATGACATATCCGGCGTTCGCGCCATCGGTCGCGGTGGCGATGAAATTGCCGGTGTGGCCGGCCGGTCGCTCGGGCGACAGCAGGATCTCGAACCTGCCGTCGTCGTCGATGATGAGATCGATTGAGTCCAGCATGCCGGTGACGATGCGCCCGCCCGGGCCGAGCTCGGACAGGGAGCCGGTGTCGCCGGCGTACACCGTGTGCGTCTCGAAGATCATGTACTGCGGCGGGTTTGGCCCCGCCAGCTTGCCGCGAATGCGGTAATTCCGGCTGCCGTCGATGGCTGCCGACAGATAGAGCGCATCGGCGTTGTCGATGGTGGCCTTGTCGATGGGCTGGATGGCGCGCCGGAAGGCGGGAAACTCGGGGTCTTCGGTGAAGGCGCGTTCGATGGCGCTGAACGCGAAACCCATGAGATACCGGTAGCCTTCGGCGACACCGAGGGATGTCACGGGCGGCGCGTGCAGTTCAGGGGAGTCGACGGCATCGCGCGCCCGGCCGAGTGCGGCCATCATGTCGGTCCACGCTGCGCGCACGGTTTCGAGTTCAGCTGACATGAGCGTCCTTTTCTTCGTTGTCCCAGTGGTATTCGTCAAACAGGCCGGCAAGGCGCCGGTGGATGTCGTGCGGATCGAGCCCGAACTCGGCGAGGCTGTACCGATGCGTGGTCTCGTGGCCGGGATGGCGTTCGGCGGCCGTGAAAGCCTGGTCGGCTTCCGGACCGACGACCAGTCCGAGGTCGTCATAGACGCGGCGCATGGTCGCCGACGGTGCGCCGACGAGTTCGCGGTAGTCGACGACGCTCGCCCGCACCTCGGGGTGACGTGCCAGCACTTCGAGCGGGTGCAGATAGGTGTCGACCGACTGGTCGGCCAGAACCCGCAGAGAGCCGGCAATCAGCCGGCCATCGCGCCCGCGGAGCGACCACTCGGTCTGCATCAGCTTGAGCAGGCTGGGAATCGTCTCGTACGGATTACGCATCGGCACAATGATTCTCGCGTCGGGGAAGACCTCGATCAGGGTTTCCACCCGTCCGCAGAACGTCGGGTTCTTGCTCAGGTGGGTGCCGCCACCGCGCAGCGCGATCTGACGCCGGACGCATTCCTTGTAGAACGCCATCAGGCGAAGCCGCTTCCGGGCCGGCCACCGGTCGACGTGATAGAAGTCCAGCTCGCCCATGTAGGGGAACGCGACGATCCAGAACCCGGAACTCAGCGACCAGGTCAGGAAGGCGTCGTCTTCCTCGGGGACGAAGAAACCCGTCTTGTGGATGTCCTCGGTAGGGGCGAAAGTCTGTTCCTCGATGTCGTCGAGCCGCCGGCGCAAGCGTCCGCCGGTCGCGGCGTCGACGCGAAACAGCAAGCGCAGCAGCTTCTTCTCCAGTAGCGACGGAAAGAACAGCTCGTACATCAGGGCGTAGCTGAACTGCGGGTCCCGCGCCATCAAGCGGTGCAGGTACGTCGTCCCGCTACGCGCGTGACCGATGCAGAACGTCGGTGTGCGGACCTCGGTGCGGCGCAACGCCGGAAACAAGATCGGGTCGAGCGCGAAGCACAGTGCGTGCAGTGCCGCCACCAATGGCACGCCGACGGCGAATCGCGCAAAGGGTACCCACCGCCGCTGGGAACGGGCGTCCCTCCGCAGTAGGCGAAGCATCGTGACGTAGTTGGACCAGTTGAAGTAGAAACGCGACACAGGTGTTCCTCGAGCCGTGGAGTCGGAATGGGTCTGTCGCCACCGTAAGGAGATTTATTTGACTTTGTCAATCAATTGACAATGTCAATCAGGCTGGCTAGCGTCCTGGCGTATGCAGGTATTCGCCGCGATGTCGCCCGAGCTGCCGCTGACCCAGGTGCCGGCCTACGCGCGCCGGATCGAGCGACTCGGCTTCGACGGCCTGCACATCGCCGAGACGACGCACGACTCGCTGGCCGTGGCACTGCTGGCCGCCGAACATACTGAGCGACTGACCATCCGGACCGCCGTCACTCTGGCTTTCGTGCGCAGCCCGATGCTCACCGCGTATGCGGCGTGGGACCTGCAGACTTTCTCCGGCGGGCGATTCGAACTGGGTCTCGGCACGCAGATCCGGCAGAACATCGAGGACCGCTTCGGTATGCCGTGGAGCGAACCGCGGGCGCGCATGGCCGAATACGTCAGTGCGCTCAACGGCATCTTCGAAGCCTTCAGAACTGGTGGACCCGTGCAGCACGAGGGCGACGCCTACCGCATCACGCGCCTGCAGCCGTATTTCAACCCGGGGCCGAATGACCTGGCGCCACCACGGATCTGGCTGGGCGCGGTCAATGCCCGGATGTGTGAACTGGCCGGCGGGGTGGCGGACGGCGTTGTCACGCATTCCACCAATTCCGACCCGGACTACCTGAGCGAGGTTGTGCGCCCGGCACTTCGGCGCGGCGCGGCGGATGCCGGCCGCTCCGGATTGCCGATTCTCGTGGCGTCGGCCGCCGTTGCCACCGGCAGTACCGACCTGCTGGTCGAGCAGGACCGGGAGCGGCAACGCCGGATGCTGGCGTTCCTGCTCTCGACGCCCGCATACGCGGCGACCCTGAAACGAAAAGGCTGGCACGGCTTGGCCGACGACCTTCGTGCCCTCATCAAACAGCAACGGTGGCACGACCTGCCGACTGTGCTCAGCGACGCCGTGCTCGACCAGTTGGTGACGGCCGGGCGATACGATCAACTGCCGAATCTGCTGCGTGCCAAGTACGACGGCATCGCGGACGGGGTGGTGTTACCGCCGGTCGGTGCGGACGAGAACGAGGATGAACCGGTGCGGGCCTGCGTCCGGGACCTGCGGAACGGAGCGGGCGATGGCGTCGATTAGGGCATCGAAACGCAAGATGGAATCGGTCGATTCGATCAGTGCCGCCCTCGCGCAGGTGGTGCGGTTGAGCCTGAGCCGCGCGGCCTTCAAACGACAGGCCACCAGTGCCGACACCGAATTGTCCCAGCCGTCCTACGCTCTGCTGCGGGTGCTGATCGACGAAGGGCCGCAGGCTGTCGGGCAATTGGCTGCCACGGCGCACATGGACGTCGGCATGACCACGCGGCGCGTCCAGGCCCTGGTCGACGCCGGGCACGTCACCCGGCATGCCGACGGCAGCGACGGGCGGGTGTCCATCGTGCAGGTCACCGAAGCGGGACAACGTGCGGCCGACGCACTGCAGGACGTCCGTCGCGAACACCTGGCGCGCGCACTCGCGGACTGGACCGCCGACGATCTGCGTCAGCTCGATGTCTTGCTGAACCGCTTCGTCAACGACACGAAGGAAACTCCGATCTAGCGACTCAGTCCACGTCGAGCTGCGCCGGCACTGCCGAAGCAAGGGCGGCACGGCACGCCACGATGGCCGGTGTCTTGCTGATTGCGGTCCGCGTCGCGGTGAACACCACACGTCGCCGCGGATCGACGTCGACGACGCGGACCGCCGGACGGCGCCGGACCCGCATCAGGTCGGGGAGGATGGCGACGGCGTTGCCGTTCTCGATCAGCGCGATCTGGGCTTCCAGGTCGTCGGTTTCGAAGCGGACGTCGGGCTCGAAACCGGCTCGGCGACAAAGCTGTTCGGCCCAGTGCCGGGAAGCGGTGCCCTCGGGTTCCATGGTCCACGGCAGGTCGGCGGCGTCTTCGACCGAGGTGATGCGGTCCCACGGGTCGCCGCTCGGCGGTACGGCCAGCCGCAGCAGGTCGGTGGTCAGCGGTGCCCGGTGCAGATCGGGATACGCACGTGCGGCATGGCCTGGATACTCCTCGGCGATCACCAGATCGAACTCGCGCAGCCAGGTCTCGTAGAGTGCCTGCTCCGGTTCGCGTTGCGACATCGTCACGCGCAGCCGCGGATGGCGCGTCGCCAGCTCCGTCAGCATCTGTGGCATGAAGGCCGACGCCGCCGACTGGAAGACGGCCAGCCGGACGGTGCCGGATGCCTCGTCGCTCTGCACCGCGACGTCGGAGGCGGCCTGCTCGAGCCGCGCCAGGATGACCGCGGTGTGCTCGACCAGCACCTCGGCAGCGGGGGTGAGCCGCAGCCTGCGCCCGACCTTCTCCAACAGCGGCACGCCGACCTCGCGCTCGAGCTGGCTCAACGCCTGCGATATCGACGACGGGCTCTGGTGCAACGCCTCGGCGACCTCGGACAACGTGCCGCGCAGGCTCAGCTCGTGCAACAGGCGGAGCCTGCGGGTGTCGAGCAGATCGGCGCGCTGATGCTTCATCTCTACTTAAACTTTCATGTCAGAAAACATCGCTTTATTTTAAGTGTCCAACACGCTCATGATGGGCAGATGACACAGCTGAGCCGTGAAAAGGACGACCTGCTGGACGAGGTGGTGGGCCAGGTCCGGTCCTGGCTCGACGAGGCCGCCCGCCTGCCCGCCCCCTCGGCCGGCCGGCGATTGGCCGACGTCCTTCGCGATCCGCATGGCCTGGATTTCACCGTCGGCTTCGTCGACCGCGTGATCCGGCCCGAAGACCACAAGGTCGCCGCTGCCAACCTGCGCGCCCTCGCGCGCAACGCCCCCGGTTTCCTGCCGCTGCATGAACGGCTGCTGATCAAGCTCGGTGCCCTGGTGTCGGTGATCGCGCCCGGTCTGGTCATCCCGGTTGCCCGGAAGGTGTTGCGCGAGATGGTCGGTCACCTGCTGGTCGACGCGTCCGATGCCCGCCTCGGACGGTCCATCGCACGGATCCGCAATCGTGGCGTCAGCCTCAACATCAACCTGCTCGGTGAGGCGGTGCTCGGCCAGGCCGAGGCGTCCCGCCGGCTGAAGGGCACCGAACAATTGCTGGCCCGTCCCGACGTCGACTACGTGTCGATCAAGGTCTCGGCCACCGTGCCCCCGCACTCGCCGTGGGCGTTCGACGACGCCGTCGACCACATCGCGGCGAACCTGCTGCCGTTGTTCACCCAGGCGGCGACCGCGCCGACGAAGAAGTTCATCAACCTCGACATGGAGGAATACCGCGACCTTGAGCTGACGATCGCGGTGTTCACCAAGCTGCTCGACCGGCCCGAACTGCTCGGCCTCGAAGCCGGGATCGTGCTGCAGGCGTATCTGCCTGATGCACTGAGCGCGATGATGCGCCTGCAGGACTGGGCTCGGGCGCGCCGCGCACGGGGTGGCGCCGGCATCAAGGTGCGGCTGGTCAAAGGCGCCAACCTGCCGATGGAACACGTGGAGGCCTCGCTGCACGACTGGCCCGTGGCGACCCTGCCGACAAAACGGGACACCGACACCAACTACAAGCGGGTGCTGGATTACGCACTGCAGCCCGAGCATGCCGCGAACGTGCGCATCGGCGTCGCCGGGCACAACCTCTTCGACATCGCCTATGCGTGGACGCTCGCCGGCCGTCGCGGCGTCCGGGATCGCGTGGAGTTCGAGATGCTGCTCGGGATGGCCGAGGCGCAGGCCGAAGCCGTCCGGCGCACCGTCGGCGGTCTGTTGCTGTACGTACCGGTGGTGCACCCCAAGGACTTTGACGTGGCGATCGCCTACCTCGTGCGCCGGCTGGAGGAGGGCGCCAGCCAGGACAACTTCATGTCCGCGGTGTTCGAGCTGCACGACGATCAGGCGCTGTTCGAGCGCGAGAAGGGCCGGTTCGTCGTGTCGCTCGCGGATCTCGTGGGGGAGACTGTCATTCCGGTGCCCAACCGTCGCCAGGATCGTCGTACCGACGATCCGCGCGCGGCGATGAGCCCGCCCGGTGGCTTCGCGAATGTCGCCGATACCGATCCGGCACTGCCGGGAAATCGGCTGTGGGGACGGGCTATCACCGAGCGGGTCGCCGCGTCGACGGCCGGCGTCCAGCTGGTTGCCGAGCACACCGTGTCGAGCGCGGGCGCGCTCGACGGGATCATCACCGATGGGGTGACGGCAGGCGCGACGTGGGCTGCGTTGACCGGTGCCGAACGGGCGGCCGTCCTTCGGCGTGCGGCCGCGACGTTGCAGGCGGGGCGGGCGGTACTGCTGGAGGTGATGGCGTCCGAGTGCGGCAAGACGCTCGATCAGGGTGATCCCGAGGTCTCCGAGGCCATCGACTTCGCGAATTACTATGCGGCGCAAGCGGAAAACCTAGATATTGTCGACGGTGCCGTTGCGACACCGGCGGGATTGACCGTCGTCACGCCGCCCTGGAACTTCCCGGTGGCGATCCCCGCCGGATCGGTCCTGGCCGCGCTGGCCGCGGGCAGCCCCGTCATCATCAAACCCGCCACCCAGGCCAGGCGGTGCGGATCCGTCATGGTGCAAGCGCTCTGGGACGCCGGCGTGCCACGCGACGTGCTGCAGTTGGTGCACCTCGATGAGGGCGAGCTCGGGACGCAATTGGTATCCGACCCGCGGGTCGCCCGGCTGATCCTCACGGGCGCGTTCGAGACCGCGGAACTGTTCCGCAGCTTCCGGCCCGACCTGCCGCTGCTGGCCGAGACCAGCGGCAAGAACTCCATCATCGTCACCCCGCATGCCGATCTCGATCTCGCGGTCAAAGACCTGGTGTACTCGGCCTTCGGGCATGCCGGACAGAAGTGTTCGGCGGCGTCGCTCGGCATTCTGGTGGGCTCGGTTGCCCGCTCCGCGCGGTTCCGCGACCAGCTCGTCGACGCCGTCACGTCGCTGAAGGTCGGCTATCCGTCAGACCCGACCGCGCAGGTGGGACCCATCATCGAACCCGCCCACGGCAAGCTGCTGCGGGCCCTCACACAGCTCGCACCGGGTGAGCAGTGGCTGGTGGAGCCGCGCCGACTCGACGACAGCGGGCGGCTCTGGTCACCGGGAGTGAAGACCGGCGTGCGGCGCGGCTCGGAGTTCCATCTCACCGAGTACTTCGGGCCGGTCCTGGGCCTCATCGCAGCCGATGACCTCGACGAGGCGATGGCCATTCAGAATCAGGTCGACTACGGCCTGACGGCGGGCCTGCACAGCCTGGACCGCGATGAGATCGAACGTTGGCTCGACCGGGTCGAGGCCGGCAATGCCTATGTGAACCGTTCGACCGTCGGGGCGATCGTGCGGCGGCAGCCCTTCGGCGGGTGGAAGAAGTCGGCGGTCGGTGCGGGCGCGAAGGCCGGTGGCCCGAATTACCTGATCGGGCTGAGTGATTGGCGTTCCACGCCGGCGACCCGGACGGCCGCCATCTCACCGTCGGTGCGCACGATCCTCGACGCCGCAAAGACTTTCGCGCCGGACCCGGGGACACTGGACTTCCTCGAGCGGTCCTTCGGATCCGACGCACATGCCTGGGCGACGGAGTTCGGCGTCGCGCGCGATGTGTCCGCCCTGATGGCGGAGAAGAACGTCTTCCGCTACCTGCCGGTGCCGGTGACGGTACGTGTCGAGAATGCCGATACGGCGGCCGTGCTGCGGGTCGTCGGGGCGGGAATCCTCGCGGGTTCCCGCGTGACCCTCTCCACCCCGGTTCCACTCGACCCGTCGGTTGCCGACACGCTGGCAACCGCGGGCGTCGTCTGCCGGGCGGAAGATGCCCCGTCGTGGCGGAACACCCTGCGGGACAACGCGCCTGGCCGCGTTCGCCTGCTCGGCGGTAGCCGCGAACAGTTCGCTCGCGACAGCGCCGGCAATGTCGGGATCGCGCTCTACGCGGGGCCGGTTGTCGAAGCGGGGCGCATCGAGCTGCTGACGTTCCTGCACGAGCAGGCGATCGCGGTGACGACGCACCGATTCGGTTCTCCGACGCCGTTGTCGGAGAACCTCTTCCGGTGACGCCGAGCCGTCAGAGCGCGTAGGCGAGCTTGAACTTGTCGAGCAGATACGGCCCCGACACCACCGGTTCATACCGCGGCGGGTTGTCGGCTGTCGCGCAGGTCGGGATGCACTCGATGACGGCGTCGAAGTTGGGCTGGTGGAAGAACGGCAGGCTGAACCGTTCCCCGCCGGCGCCGTTGCTCACCACGCGATGCACGGTGCTGACCCAGCGGTCGTTGGTCCACCGGGCCAGCAGGTCGCCGATGTTGATGACGAACGATCCGGGGACCACGGGCACGTCGAGCCATTCGCCGCCGTCTTTGAGAACCTGTAGGCCGCGCTGAGATTCGTCCTGCAACAGGATCGTGAGATTGCCCCAGTCGCTGTGCTGGCTCAGCCGGATTTCGCCCGCCGGCCGATTGTCGGCCGGGTAGTAGTTGGCCATCAGGTTGGAGTTGTGCCGGTCGATCGACGCGTCGAACCAATCCTCCCGCAGGCCAAGGGCGAGCGCGAAGAGCCGGGACAGCTCGGTCGCCAGTAGTTCCATTTCGGCGTAGTAGCGCTCGTAGGCGCCGCGAAAGCCCGGGAGTTCAGGCCACCGCTCGGCGACGGCCACCCGCTCATCGGTCCAACCGTCGCCGCCCAGGCCCTCGGGGTTGCCGAGCGGAAAGTGGACGAACTTCTCGACGCGGTCCGGCGCCTGGTGCTCGGCCTCGACGTCCGCGCCGTCGTTGGTGGCCGAGAGCTTGCCCGCACTGCTGAATCCACGGGCCAGTGGGTCGCCGGGCAGTGCCCGGACCCGGTCCTTCTCTGCCTGTGGCAGAGCGAAGAACTCACGCAGGGCGCGGTTGACGTCGCTGATGGCCTTGTAGGGCACGCCATGGCCCACGAGGAGCAGGAAGCCGCTCGTCTCGCAGCAGCGGCCGATCGCGTCGGCCACCGCCTGGCGGTGCGCCGGGTCGCCGGTGCGCGCGCTGCTGATGTCTATGACTGGGACGAAGCCGTCCTGCAGGACGACACGGTCGACTATCACTTCAGGTTGGGTCATGCGTTCGACGCTAGAACCTCAACCTAAGTTGAGATCAAGTGTGAAAATTCTTCTCGCGCAACATCGTCGGTCGGGGCCGCCTACTACTGACTCTGGTGCACCGTGGTGTCGACCCGTGGCGCCTGCGCGTGCGGCTGGATGTCCTGGAGCCACTGCAGCTGATCGATACCGTGGTTGTTGTGTGCTGCCACAACGGTTTCCGGTAGGGCCTTCTGCGTGTCCTCCGCGAATGACCACACGATCGGGGACACCAGGATTCCGACTCCGAATGCGCCTGCGAGAACGTAGCGGCCCAACGCCTGCCGTGTACTACTAGTCATCGTTTTCATGCCGTTGCCTCCTGGGGTGCTATGCCCAGATCAACAGGCGCCCGAATCGGCGTCATCCCAGGTGGCGCGATGTTTACCCGAGTTGGCAGGATCGCCTTACCGCGTCGTGTGCAACCGCAGCAGTGTCCACGCCGCCAACGATTGCGCATCGGTGATGTCGCCGCGCCGGATCATGTTCTCGATCTCCTCGGCGGTGAACCACTCGCTGTGCATGTCCTGCTCTTCGTGCTCACGCTCGTGTTCGCCCTCGGTGATGCCGGTCGCGAGATAGGCCCAGCCGCGTTGGCTGCACATCCCGGGTGCGACATCCAACTGGCCCAGCACCTCCCACGTCTCGGCGCGCAGCCCGGTCTCCTCACGGAGTTCCTGGGCAGCCAGATCGGCGGGCGCGGGCTCGTTGCCGCCCAACGTGCCCGGCGCGGTGCCCTGCACAAACTCCCAGCGCCGCAACCCGATTGGGTAGCGGAACTGCTCCACCATCCGGTAGCGGTCGCCGTCGCGGGCAATCACCAGCGCATAGGTGGGTTTGTCCACCACGCCGTAGATGCCGGTGGTGCCGTCGGGGCGGCGGATGTCGTCTTCGCGCACCGACATCCAGGCGTTGCGGTAGACCTCACGGGAGCCGACGCGTTCGATCACAGCTCCAGTATCGCGGATGGTTGGCGGTGGCCCCTGGTTGTCGTTCCGAACAGGAGAAGTGCCACCTCCGCGGCACCGGACATAGGGGCGCCGACGACCATCCGCGAACAATTTTCTGCCGCGGAATGATCGTTGTATCCGAATAGGCGAGTAGCCTCGCGATGTGCTGCTGACCTCTCTGAACCCCGCCGCCGTGGCCGCCGGACACGACCTCGAAGACGCGGTACGCATCGACGGCGCGGTCCTTTCACGCAGCGATCTGGTCGGGGCCGCGACGTCGGTGGCCGAGCGGGTCGCGGGCGCATCGCTCGTGGCGGTGCTGGCTAGGCCCACCGCCAAGACGGTGCTGGCCATCGCCGGCTGCCTCATCGCCGGGGTGCCGGTGGTGCCGGTGCCGGCCGATGTCGGTGCTGCCGAACGCCGGCACATGATCACGGACTCCGGGGCGCAGGCGTGGCTGGGGGAGACGCCTGACGAAGCCGAAGGATTACCAGTCATTCCGGTGCGGTTGCACGCCCGGTCCTGGCATCGCTACGCCGAGCCCTCACCGGATTCGACGGCGCTCATCATGTACACCTCAGGAACGACGGGGCTGCCCAAAGGTGTGCTGATCAGCCGCCGCGCCATCGCGGCCGACATCGACGCGCTGGCCAAAGCGTGGGCCTGGACCCCGGCCGACACCCTGGTGCATGGCCTGCCGCTGTTCCACGTCCACGGCCTGATTCTCGGCCTTCTGGGTTCGCTGCGTATCGGAAATCGCTTCGTGCACACCGGAAAACCCACGCCGGCCGCGTACGCCGCAGCGGGTGGCTCGCTGTACTTCGGGGTGCCGACCGTGTGGTCACGCGTAGTGGCCGATGCTGCCGCCGCCGAGGCGTTGCGGGGCGCGAGACTGCTGGTGTCGGGCAGTGCGGCGCTGCCGGTGCCGGTGTTCGACGACCTCGTGCGGCTCACCGGGCACGCGCCCGTCGAGCGCTACGGCAGCACCGAATCGCTGATCACCCTGTCGACCCGGGTCGACGGTGACCGCAGGCCCGGCTGGGTCGGGTTGCCGCTCGACGGCGTGCAGACCCGGCTGGTCGCCGAGGACGGGTCGCCCGTGCCGCACGACGGGGAAACCATTGGCCGCCTGGAGGTTTCCGCGCCGACGCTGTTCAGCGGGTACCTCAACCGGCCCGAGGCGACGGCCGAAGTGCTGGGAGACGACGGCTGGTACCGCACTGGCGACGTCGCCGTCGTCGACGCCGAGGGCATGCATCGCATCGTCGGGCGAGAGTCGGTGGACCTGATCAAGTCCGGTGGTTTCCGGGTCGGCGCCGGGGAGATCGAGACCGTCCTGCTGGGCCACCCGGGCGTGTCCGAGGCCGCGGTCGTCGGCGTGCCCGACGACGACCTGGGCCAGCGGATCGTCGCGTTCGTGGTCGGCTCCGCATCGGCGCAGGAACTCATCGACTTTGTCGCGCAACAGCTTTCGGTGCACAAGCGGCCGCGCGAGGTGCGCCTCGTCGACAGCCTGCCCCGCAACGCCATGGGCAAGGTGCAGAAGAAGCTCCTCGTCTAGCGGCTAGGGCAGCCGGCTCGCCGGTCCGTTCTCGGTCTCCGGCTGGATCAGCCGGAAGTGAGATTCGCTGCGCTGCATGTGCCGTCGCTGGTAGTCGCCCTCGATGTGCTTGCCGTCAACCGTGCCGGTCAACATCAGCCGGTCGGGACCGTCCAGGCGAAAGTTCAGCACGGTGGGCGGATCCGATTCGTGCTTCTTGATCTCCAGTCTGTCGCCGCGGATCTCGAACTGGTAGACGGTCACGTAGCCCGCCGGGACCTGGGTGACGAAGCTCGTATAGTCGCCGACCCGGTCGGCGATCGCGACATTCGTCCACGGCGCCGGCGAGGTCTGCTGCAGCGTCGCCTGTTGGCCTTCCACCGTGAATGACGTTGCGCGCCAGACTCCGTCGATGTCCGATTCCCGGTGCCGAATTTGCTGGTAGGTAACGACGCCGAACGTCGCGACCAGCACGGTGACGACGCCTGCGATGGTGAACTTCGCCACGGTGCCGGTCCGGCGCAACCACCGCCTGCCCGAACCCGACGCCGGCCACAGCACGACCGGTTCGGAAGTGCCACGCTGGAATACCGTTCGAGCGAGGCTTTGCCAGTACGGCGTGGTGATCGCGACGGCGATGAACAACAGCGCGCCGGACACCAGCTTCACCGGGACGTCGTAGAAGAGGTTGAGCAGGAACACCTGGCCCATGGCCACGATCGCGATCAGCGCGCCCAGCAGCCACGTTCGCCGCCACAGCAAGAGGACACCGGCGACGAATTCGACCAGACCCGTGGCCATCGAGTAGGGGTCCGAGGCGCCCATGAAACCCCACAGCGTGTTCATCATGCTGACGTCGCCGACCATCTGGATCTGATAGCCGGGCAGCATCATGTAGGCCATCTGCGTCGGAATGAGCTTGGCCAGACCGTAGAGCAGCATCGAGACGGCCAGCCCGAACCGGGCGAACACCAGCAGCAGTGCGGCAAGGCTGCGGTAGTTGGGCCGTTGCCGGTCCAGCGCAGTCCACACCGCGGTGATCAACAGGGCCACCAGGATCCAGCCGAGGTGCAGGCACCACTCTGCCATCGAATCAGCGCCGCCGTTGATGTTCAGGTGTGCGCCCTCGCCGCGGGTGACGAAACTGCCCAGGTTTGCGAGCCCCTGAAGAAGCGGGGCCATCAATAGGCTCAGGCCCAGATTGCCGTACACCGAGAGGATCAGGATTCCGCCGCCGATGGTGAACAACAGCCGGAACGCCAGCTTCTGTGCGTCGGTCCATTCGGGCGCCGAGGTCTCGTCGGGGTCGGTGGGTGCCAAGGTGTCCGCGTCGCCGGTCGTCGTGCTCACCGGATTGACGCTAGCGATGAATGTGCGCCGATGTCCCTGGGGGAAAACCTCCAACTTCCCGGCGGGAATACCGCACGTCTTCACGGCCTTGTAGATCGCATGCAACTCACAGACGAAGCCCGCGCCCTGATCGGGGATGGGGCCAACGCGACGCTGGTGACTCTGAATGCCGATGGCAGCCCGCAGGTTTCGGTGGTGTGGGTCGAACTGCAAGGTGACGAGCTGGTCAGCGCGCACCTCGCGGACTACAAGAAGCTGCGCAACATGCGCCGCGACCCCAGGGTCGCGGTCACCATCGTCGGCACCGACCGGGGCGCCGCATCGGTGAACCCCTACCTCGCGATCAGTGGCACCGCCCGCATCGTCGAGGGCGGGGCGCCCGAGGTCCTGACCCGGCTGACCAACGTGATGGCGCCGGACTTCAACGGCCAGTTCCCACCGGCCGGCGCGCCGCCCGGGTACCTCACCCGCATCACCATCGAGAAGGTGACGGGCGTCGGCCCGTGGGCGGCGCAGTCTTGAGGGGCGTCGCTCAGTAGCTCACGGACTGTTGGACGTGACCGAATTCGACGTCCTTGCCGTTGAAGATGCCGTGGCAGGCGAGGGTCACCTGGTAGGTGCTGAAGGTCGGAACGCCGTCGATGTGCAGGCTCGCATTGCCCTTGGCCGGCAGGTTGAGCTGGCGGTGGGTCGGCGGGATCAGCTTGTTGTCGGCGACGGCGTCGTACGTGCACGTGCCGGCGATGTCCGCGGAATTGGTGACGTTCACCGTGACCCCGGCCAGCCCGCCGGTGCTCACGTTCATGGTGACGGCGTCGTGGGGTGGCTGTGCTTCCGGTGGTTGCGGCGCGGCGACGCACTGGTCGCCGACGAGGACCCGGCCCGCCGTGCATTTGATCGGCTTCGGCTCAGGTGCCGGAGCCGGGGCCGGAGCGGGCGCCGCTGGGGCCGGCGCGGGAGCGTTGAACGTGTAGTCCGACCATGGGCCGCACCAGTCGCCTTCGAGGTCCTTCTTGCGGCAAGCCTGTAGGTGGATCGTGTGCGGCCCGAAATCTTTGAATGTCGTGGTGTAGGTGGCCCTACCGCCGTTGATGCACTTGAATTCTTTCTCGACCTGATAGCTGTAGGCGATGATGTGCACGGCGTCGACCACATAGTCCCCGTGGACGCGGGGGCAACCTGCGATGAGGCAACTGGCCGTGGTGTCCTTGATGACCTGGCAGGTGACGTCGAGGCCGTTGGGCAGCACGTCGGCGCCGGCCGTCGGGACCGGTAGGAACATGACCCCGGAAACCGTTGCGGCAGCGAGGTATCGGCTGAGTGTTCGTATTCTGCTGCCCATGGTGGCCCCTACGCAGTCGTGACGATGTTCGCCCTTTTCAAGGCATGTCACTGACGCTATCGACGGCCCGCGAGACTCGATATAAGGGAAATCCCTACGATTGGCCGGCATACAGAAAGGGCCGCCCGGCGTTGCCGAGCGGCCCTTTTCCGAAGTACAGCCGGTCAGTTGGCGTGCAGCGCCTCGTTGAGCGTGATGCCGGTGCCGTCGCGCTTGACGACCTCGACCGCGCCGCTGACCGAGTTCCGGCGGAACAGCAGGTTGTTCGAGCCGGAGAGCTCCTTGGCCTTGACGGTCTGGCCGTCGGCGGTGGTCACCTTGGTGCCGCCGGTGACGTACAGGCCGGCCTCGATGACGCAGTCGTCGCCGAGTGAGATGCCCAGACCGGCGTTGGCGCCCAGCAGGCAGCGCTTGCCCACCGAGATGACCTCCTTGCCGCCGCCCGACAGCGTGCCCATGATCGACGCGCCGCCGCCGACGTCGGAGCCGTCATCGACGACGACGCCCGCGGAGATGCGGCCCTCGACCATCGAGGTGCCCAGCGTGCCGGCATTGAAGTTGACGAAGCCCTCGTGCATGACGGTCGTGCCCGACGCCAGGTGCGCGCCCAGGCGGACGCGGTCGGCGTCGGCGATGCGCACGCCGGTCGGCAGCACGTAGTCGACCATGCGGGGGAACTTGTCGACGCCGAAAACGGTGACCGTGCCACGACGACGCAGCTTGGCGCGGACGGTCTCGAAGCCCTCGACCGCGCAGGGGCCGAAGTTGGTCCACACCACGTTGGTCAGCAGGCCGAAGATGCCGTCCATGTTGGCGCCGTGGGGCGCGACGAGGCGGTGCGACAGCAGGTGCAGCCGCAGGTAGGCGTCGTGCGCGTCGGCGGGCTTGTCGTCGAGCGAGGCGATGGTGGTGCGCACGACCTCGGTGCGCACGCCGCGGTCCTCATCGGTGCCGACGAGGGCTTCCAGCTCAGCGGGGACCGGGCCGGCCGCGGCGTCGGCGTTCAGTTCGGGTGCCGGGAACCAGGTGTCGAGGACGGTTCCGTCGGCGGTGATGGTGGCGATGCCGATGCCGGATGCACCAGAAGAAGAAGTCACGTTGGCCAAGGTTACTGAACCAGCGCTGAGCTGGGGGCACCACCCACGAGCGGGCAGCGCCCCCAGATCGCTCACTGCAGGTGATGGACCTCTTGCAGGCCGTATACCGGTGTCGGGATGCGCTCGTAGCGGGCCTTCAGCTGCAGCGCCAGGTACAGCGAGTAGTGCCGCGACTGGTGCAGGTTGCCGCCGTGGAACCACAGGTTCTCCTGCTGCGTCGGCTTCCACATGTTGCGCTGTTCGCCCTCCCACGGGCCGGGGTCCTTGGCGGTCCCGCTGCCCAGGCCCCACACCTTGCCGACCCGGTCGGCGATCTCCTGGCCCATCAGGTCGGCGGCCCAGCCGTTCATCGAGCCGTAGCCCGTCGCGTAGACGACGACGTCGGCCGGCAGCTCGGTGCCATCGGCCAGCACCACCGCGTTCTCCGCCAGGTGCGACACCTGGCCGTGCGCCAGCTTGATCGAACCGTCGGCCACCAGCTCGCACGCGCCGACGTCGATGTAGTAGCCCGAGCCACGCCGCAGGTACTTCATGAAGAGGCCGGAGTCGTCGTCGCCGAAGTCCAACTCGAAACCGGCGGCCTCCAGCCGTGCGTAGAAGTCCTTGTCCCGCTCGCGAATTGCGTCGTAGATGGGCCGCTGGAAGTCGGCCATGATGGCGTAGGGCAGCGATGCGAAGGTCAGGTCGGCCTTCTCGGTCGTCATGCCGGCGGCCACCGCGCGCTCCGAGTACAGGTCGCCGAGACCGAGCTCCATCAGTGAATCGGACTTGACGATGTGCGTCGACGAGCGCTGCAGCATCGTCACGTCGACGCCGTTCTCGTACAAGGCTTTACAGATGTCGTGTGCCGAGTTGTTGGAACCCACCACGACGACCTTCTTGCCGACGTAGCGGTCCGGGCCGGGGTGCTGACTCGAGTGGTGCTGTTCTCCGGCGAAGATGTCCTGGCCGGGCAACGTTGGGATGCTGGGCTTCCCGGACATGCCGGTCGCCAGCACCAGCTGTGTCGGGTGCAGCGTCATGCGCTCACCGTCGCGGTTCACCTCGACGGTCCACCGGCCCGCTTCGGAATCGTAAGTGGCCGAGAGGCATTCGGTGCGCGACCAGTACGGCACCTCCATCACCTTGGTGTAGAACTCCAGCCAGTCGCCGACCTTGTCCTTCGGCGCGAACACCGGCCAGTTGGCCGGGAACGGCAGGTAGGGCAGGTGGTCGTACCAGACGGGGTCGTGCAGGCACAGCGACTTGTAGCGCTTGCGCCACTGGTCGCCGGGTCGCTCGTGTTTGTCGACGACGATGGACGGCACCCCGAGCTGCCGCAGCCGCGCACCCAGGGCGATGCCGCCCTGGCCACCGCCGATCACCAGCACATAGGGCTGCTTCTCGCGTCCCAGTGTGGCCTCTTCCTCGGCGCGCTTCTCGGCCCACGAGCGCGGGTCGGGATCGGATCCGTGCACGGCGCCGAGCACGCGCGTCGTGCCCTTGCGCTCCTCGTGCCCTTTGAGTTCCTGCAGCGTCGTCAGCAGCGTCCAGCCTTCGTCGCCGCGCAGCCGCAGGTGTCCCGAGCCGCGCCCGGTGGCCGTCTCGAACTCGATGAACGCCGACGTCACGTCGCCGTCCGCCGTGGCGGGTTCACGGGTCCGGAAGCCGGACGGGGTGGTGTCGGCCAGCCGGGTGCGCAGCATGTCCGCGATCTGGTCGCGACCCTCGACGGTCTTGATGTTCCAGGTGAAGGCGACGAGGTCGCGCCAGAAGCTGTCGACGGCGAACATCCCGACGACGCCGTCGATGTCCTGTGCGGCCAGCGCCGCCTCGAAGTTGGCGAGCCAGGTCTCGACGCGCTGCTGCGGTGAAACGGCGGTAGTTGGTTCCAGTGTTGCGGTCATGTGACTCAGGACACAGCCAGAGCACAACCTCGGACAAGAGTTGCACCACGTTGCAGCGTTGCAACCTTCTGCAACTCTGTCGAGATGTGGCCGCGGTCACATACAACTGGTCGCATGAGAGCAGCTGTCTACTACGGTCCCAACAAAGTCTCGGTCGAGGACGTCGCCATCCCGGCGCCAGGCCCAGGCCAGGTGCAACTACAGATCGGCTTTAACGGCATCTGCGGCACTGACCTCCACGAGTACTACGCCGGCCCCATCTTCGTCCCCACGCAGCCGCATCCCCTGACCCATCAGGAGTTGCCGCTCACGCTGGGCCACGAGTTCTCCGGCACCATCACCGCCGTCGGCGCCGGCGTCACGGGCTGGCGTGAGGGCGACCGGGTGGCCGTCGAACCGATCTACAAATGCGGCCACTGCGGCCCGTGCGCGGCGGGCAACTACAACGTCTGTCAGCAGATCGGCTTCCACGGCCTGATGTCCGACGGCGGTATGGCCGAATACACCGTGGTGCCGACGAACATGCTGCACCGGCTGCCCGACAACGTCTCGCTGGAACTCGGTGCGCTCGTCGAACCGATGTCGGTGGCCTACCACGCGGCGACGCTCGGTGACGTCAAACCCGGTGATACCGCGATGGTATTCGGCGCCGGTCCCATCGGCATCGGATTGTGGTTCGCCTTGCGCGGCAAGGGACTTCAGGAGATTTTTGTCGTCGAGCCGTCGCCGACGCGGCGGGCCGCCATCGAAGCACTCGGTGCCGTCACGCTCGACCCGACGGTCACCGACGTGCCCGGCTTCATTGCCGACCACACCTACGGCGCCGGGGCCGACGCGGCGTTCGACGCCGCCGGCGTCACTCCCGCGGTGGAGACGGCACTGGCCTGCGTCGGCTCCCGCAAGCCGATGGTCAGCGTCGCGATCTACGAAAAGCCGCTGCAGACACCACTTTTGAACCTGGTGATGAACGAATCCCGCATCCAAGGCTCGCTGTGTTACACCGGCGCCGACTTCGAGGCCGTCATCGCGTTGATGGCGCAGGGCGCCTACGACACCAGCGGATGGGTGGCCCAGATTCCGATCGGTGATGTGGTCGCCGAAGGATTCGAGGCCCTGCATGCGGGGAACAAGATGAAGGTTCTGGTCGACCCGACGCGATGAGCGGAGAAACAGCAATGACATTGGCAGGGAAGGTAGCCCTTGTCACCGGGGCCGGACGTGGCATCGGGCGCGGTATCGCGCTGCGGCTCGCGCGTGACGGCGCAGACGTCGCGCTCGTCGACGTCGAAGCCGATCCGCTGGCGGAGGTGGCCGCCGAGGTATCCGAGATCGGCTGCAAATTCACCACTTTCGTCGCTGACGTCAGTCAGCGGGATCAGGTGTTCGCCGCAGTCGACTATGTGGCAACCGAACTCGGCGGCCTCGACATCATGGTCAACAACGCCGGTGTCGCGTTGGTGGGCCCGCTCGCCGACGTCACGCCCGAGGATCTGCAACGGTTGTGGTCGATCAACGTCGACGGTGTGCTGTGGGGCATCCAGGCCGCCGTCGCGAAATTCAAGGAACTCGGGAACCAGGCGGACGGCAAGATCAGCAAGATCATCAACGCCTCGTCGATCGCCGGGCACGACGGCTTCGCCATGCTCGGGCCGTACAGCGCCACGAAATTCGCCGTACGCGCCCTGACCCAGGCCGCCGCCAAGGAACACGCCGCCGACGGCATCACCGTCAACGCCTACTGCCCCGGCGTGGTGGGCACCGACATGTGGGTGGAGATCGACAAGCGGTTCGCCGAACTCACCGGCGCCCCGGTCGGCGAGACGTACGCGAAGTTCGTCGGCGGGATCGCCCTGGGTCGCGCGGAAACCCCGGATGACGTCGCCGGTTTCGTGTCGTATCTGGCCGGGCCCGACGCCGATTACATGACGGGGCAGGCCGGTCTGATCGACGGCGGCCTGGTTTATCGCTGACATGCGGAGCACAATCGGCGTTGATGCAGAGCCCGGCCGTGCCTGAACCAGCGGTAGCTGTTGGCGAGGACCCGCGCAGTTACGCGCGGTTGATGTCGGCTGTCTACGACGCGACCATGTCCGGCGGGCGGGCCCCGGCGCGGCCGCGCGATGTGATCGGCGAATCGTGGCAGCGGATGCTGGCCCGCGGCGTCAACCCCGATACCCACATCCCGCCGGTCATCGAAGCGTCCGGGCTCGATGCGCTGCGCAAGTCATCGGGTCTGCTCGCCGTGCTCGACGACGTGTCACGCGGCCTGGAATCCATTGTCGCCGAAGGGGACAACATCCTCGTGCTGGCCGACGCGCGGGGCCGGGTGCTGTGGCGGTCCGGGTCCGCGGCCGTGCTGGGCAAGGCCGACCGGCTCGGGTTCGTCGAGGGTGCCAACTGGGGTGAGGGTGCCGTCGGCACCAACGCCATCGGGACCGCGCTGGCGTCCAACCGGGCCGTGCAGGTCTTCTCCGCCGAGCATTTCCTGCGCAGCCACCACGCCTGGACCTGCGCGGGCGCCCCGGTCCGCGACCCGCGCACCGGCCAGGTCATCGGCGTCGTCGATGTCTCCGGCCCGGCCGCGACGGTGCACCCCACCACCGTCGCGCTCGTCGACGCGGTCGCCCGGCTGGCCGAAGCGCACCTGCGCGAGCAGCATGAGGGGACGCTGAACCGGCTGCGAATGGTCGCCGCGCCGATCCTGGCCCGCATCGGCGCTCCGGCGCTGGCGGTCGACGCCGACGGCTGGGTGGCCGCCGTCGACCAGATGCCGCTGCACAACCGGATTCTGCTGCCCGACGAACTGGCCCCGGGGCGGGCATGGATCCCGACCCTCGGACGGTGCGACGTCGAGATTCTCCCCGGCGGATGGCTGGTCCGGCCATCGATCGCCGCGGCCGACGACGACGCGACCGCCACCCGCGTCGTCCTGGACCTGCGCGGCGCTCCCGTCCTGGAGATGGCCGGGCAGTTCGGTGGCTGGCGCCACGACATCTCGCTGCGGCACGCCGAAATCCTGCTGGTGCTGGCGATCCACCGGAACGGGAGGTCGGCATCGGAGCTCGCCGAGGACCTCTACGGCGACCGGAGCCGGGTGGTCACGGTGCGGGCCGAGCTGTCCCGGATGCGAAAGCAGTTGGCGGGCTTGATCCTTGGCAAGCCCTACCGGTTCGGCGACGACGCCGTCATCGACGTGCGCTACCCGGCCGACCGCTCGACGCTGCTCGGCGCCTCGACGGCACCGGCCATCCGGGCCCTGCGCGCCGTCGCCTGAACCGGGGGCACCTTCACCTCGCGAGCAGACGCAAAACTGTCGTTTTCGTCGGGAAAACGACAGTTTTACGTCTGCTCGCGGGAGATAGGCGACCGGCTAATCTGGCTGAATGCTGGATCTCACCGCCGACCCGATCGCTCTGACCGCCGCCCTGGTCGACATTCCCAGCGAGTCGCGGCACGAGCAGCTCATCGCCGACGAGATCGAGACCGCACTCAAGGCCCAGGCGCCGCACTTCGAGGTGATCCGCAACGGCGACGCCGTGCTGGCCCGGACCAACCTGGGCCGGCCGTCGCGCGTGCTGCTGGCCGGGCACACCGACACCGTCCCAGCGGCAGACAACCTGCCGAGCCGGCTCGTCGGCGACGAGCTCTGGGGCTGCGGCACCTCCGACATGAAGGCAGGCGATGCGGTGTTCCTGCATCTGGCCGCCACCATCGCCGAGCCGACGCACGACATCACGCTCGTCATGTACGACTGCGAGGAGATCGAGTCCAGCGCCAACGGTCTGGGCCGCATCGAACGTGAACTGCCGGACTGGCTCAAGGCCGACGTCGCGATCCTCGGCGAACCGTCGGGTGGCCTCATCGAAGCCGGCTGCCAGGGCACGTTGCGTGTCATCGTCCACGCCGCCGGTACACGCGCGCATTCGGCGCGATCATGGCTGGGCGACAACGCGATTCACAAACTCGGTGCCGTTCTCGAGCGGTTGACGGCCTATCAGGCGCGGCAGGTGGACATCGACGGCTGCGTCTACCGCGAGGGCCTGTCCGCGGTCCGGATCGACGGCGGCATCGCCGGCAACGTCATCCCGGATGCCGGCTCGGTCACCGTCAACTTCCGGTTCGCCCCGGACCGCAGCGTCGAGCAGGCGCTCGCGCACGTCCACGAGGTGTTCGCCGGTCTCGACGTGCGCATCGACCTCACCGACTCGGCCGCCGGTGCCCTGCCCGGGCTGACGCAGCCGACCGCCGCCGCGCTGGTCGCCGCGGCCGGGGGACAGGTGCGGGCCAAGTACGGCTGGACCGACGTGGCACGCTTTGCCGCCCTTGGCATTCCGGCCGTCAACTACGGGCCGGGCGACCCGAACCTCGCGCACAAGGTCGACGAGCGGGTGACGACGGCGGACATCACCGCGGTCACCGACATTCTGCGGCGGTACCTGACAAGTTGAGTAGCGTTCGCGTCGACAGCTGGATTTTCGCCGTCCGGATCACCAAGACCCGGGCCCTGGCCGCCGCGGCCTGCCGGGCCGGACACGTGCGCGTCAACGGCGTCACGGTGAAGCCGGCGCAGCTGGTCGGTCCGGGTGACGAGGTTCGCGTCCGGCTCGAGGGCCGCGAGCGCATCGTCGAGGTCATCCGGCCCATCGCCAAGCGGGTCGGCGCCGCCGTCGTCCCCGAATGCCTGATCGACCGCAGCCCGCCGCCACCCGCCAAAGAGACGATGCCTGCCGTGCCCGTCCGCGACCGGGGCGCGGGCCGGCCCACCAAACGTGAACGGCGGCAGCTGGATCAGCTGCGCGGGTACTGAGCGGAGATTAATCAGTTGCGCTCGTGAGTACTGTGGGTTTTGCAACTGCTGTCAACCGAGGTGGGCCGAAAACATGCTGGGAGAAGACATCTCCGGATAACCGGAGTACGCCCTCGCCCTGTCACTCTCACGAGAGCTTTTGCATGTCTTCTATTACGTGTTCCCATTTGTCGTTTTCCTGGCCCGACGACACCGAGCTGTTCTCGGACCTGTCGTTCACCGTGGGTGCCGGTCATACCGGACTTGTCGCCCCCAATGGCGCGGGTAAGAGCACGCTTCTCAAACTCATCGCCGGAGAGCTGCAACCGACCGGCGGCAGCGTCACCGTCGACGGCTCTCTCGGCTACCTGCCGCAGACGCTGCCGTTCGCAACCGACCTGACCGTCGCCGAAATACTCGGCGTGGCATCCATATTGGCGGCCCTGACGGCGCTGGCGGACGGCGACGCCTCCGAGGCGGTGTTCACCGCCATCGGCGATGACTGGGACATCGAGGAACGCAGTACCGCGCAGCTGGCGCGGCTCGGCCTCGACGTCCCCCTCGACCGGGTGCTCGGCACCCTGTCCGGCGGAGAGGTCGTCACCCTCGGGCTGGCCGCGCAATTGCTCCGGCGTCCCGATGTTCTGCTGCTCGATGAGCCCACCAACAATCTGGATTCCGCTGCGCGGCAACGGCTCTACGACGAGCTGGACCGCTACCCAGGCACCCTGTTGTTGATCAGCCACGACCGTGCGTTGCTCGACCGCATGGACCGCATCGCCGAACTGCGCGACAGCGATGTCCAGTTCTACGGCGGCAATTTCACCGCCTACCAGGACGCGGTCGCCGAGGCGCAACGCGCTGCGGTTGACGAGATGCGCAACGCGGAGTCGCAGCTCAAACTCCAGAAGCGCCAGATGCAGCAGGCCAGGGAGCGCGCCGCCCGCCGGGCCGGCACGGCCGCCCGCAACCTCAAGGATGCTGGACTGCCGAAAATCATTGCCGGGAAACTCAAACGCAATGCTCAGGAATCGGCAGGTCGCGCCGACGAGGTGCACGAAAAACGAGTCGACGACGCCCGCGCCCGTCTCGACGCCGCCGAACGCGCAGTGCGCGACGACGACGTCATCGCCCTCGATCTGCCGAACACGGAAGTGCCCGCAGGCCGGACGGTGCTGAGCGCGACCGGGCTCAACATCCAGCGCGGTGGTCGGATGCTGTTCGCCGACAACGGAATCGACCTGGACATCCGCGGACCCGAACGCATCGCCCTGGCCGGTCGCAACGGCGCGGGCAAGTCCACGCTGCTCAAGATGATCAACGGTGACCTCCAACCGGATATCGGAACCCTGACCCGGGGTGGCGGCCGCATCGCCTACCTGTCGCAGCGTCTCGATCTGCTGGACGAGCAGCGCAGTGTCCTGGAGAACCTGATGGCCTGGGCGCCGACCCTGAGCATCACCCGCCGGCGGCATCTCCTGGCGCAGTTCCTGTTCCAGGACAACAGGATCGAGCTACCGGTGTCGGTCCTGTCGGGCGGGGAGCGGCTGCGCGCGACGCTGGCCTGCGTGCTGTACGCCGAACCGGCACCGCACCTGCTGTTGCTCGACGAACCGACGAACAACCTCGACTTGGTCAGCGTCGCGCAGCTGGAATCCGCGCTCAACGCCTACCGCGGTGCCTTCATCGTGGTGAGTCACGACGAGCGGTTTCTCGACGCGATCGGCATCGAACGCCGGATGACGCTGGAGTGAAACCAGCGTGCACGGTCGGCGTGCCGGCTCTCCTGCGGCGCTTGCGATTTGAAACTGTCAGCATCGGCTGACAATGTCGGTTTTTGTGACAGCTCCGGGTCGAAGGCGCCGGGGTGGCGGTCGACTTCTGCGGTCCGAGCGCTGAGCACTCGACAAGCAAATCCCTTGCCGCAGTTGAGTGTGCGTCCTCGCTGAACTCTTGCGGGTAGACATCTGCGTAGACGCACGATCAACCGCTGGGCGAGGCCTGGCCTAGGGCGTGTCTGATAAATAGGGCAGCCAGATCGTGACGGCGCGTAGGACCGCGGCGGCGCGGTAGACGATGGCGAGTTTGTCGTAGCGGGTGGCCAGACCGCGCCATTGCTTGACTACGTTGAAGTTTCGCTCCACCACGTTGCGGCCTTTGTAGTCGAGGGCGTCAAAGGCCGGTGGCCGCCCACCTTGTGAGCCTCGGCGTTTACGGTTGGCGATCTGATCACTGGGTTCAGGTATCGCCGCGCGTATTCGGCGTTGCCGCAACAAGGTACGGGTCGCGCGGCTGGAATAGGCCTTATCGCCACGGACTCGGTCCGGGCGGGTGCGTGCCCGGCCGCCGCTGCGGCGGCTGACTTTCAAGTGAGCGAGCAAATGCTCGAACACCGGCCCGTCGTGGGCTTGGCCGGCGCCGACGAGCACCACCAACGGTCGTCCACCACCGTCGACGAGGTGGTGAATCTTGCTGGTCAAACCGCCTCGGGAGCGGCCGATGCCATGGTCAGGCGGCTCGATCGCCAGATTCGTGTAATTCGACCCAGCCCCCTGTGTCACGGGTGAGGTTTGTGGCGTGCTGATGGGCGCGGGCGATCGTGGAGTCCACCGACACTGCCCAATCGAGGATTCCGGCATCCTCGGCCGCAGTCAGCAACCGTGCCAACACCGTGTCCCAGGTGCCATCAGCGCTCATCCGCCGATGCCAGGTCCAAATGGACTGCCACGGACCGAACACCTCAGGAACATCACGCCAGGCGATACCACACCGGTAGCGGTAAATGATGCCCTCGACCATCGAACGTGCATCCTGAAAAGGCCTGCCCCGCTTACCGGTACGAGCAGGGAGTAGATCCTCGATCAACGACCACTGAGCATCAGAAAGCAACTGAAACCGCGACACGAATTCAGCCTGCGGTACAACACCCCAAATCTTTGTCAGACACGCCCTAGATGTCCTGCGGCCGAGTCTGGGCCGGGCGGCGTGGTGGGGGAGCGGCGACACCCGACGGACCGCCGGCGCCCGACGGGCCGGCCGCCGGGCCCTCGCCTTCACCCGCGTCACCCGACTGACCACGGTGCTCGACCGACAGGATCCGCTTGTCGTCCTCGCCTTTTTCGTGGCGCTCCGGGTCCCGGCGCTCCCGGTCCCGATCGTCGGCATCCGACTTGTCATGTTCGCCAACAGAATCCACGCCACCGGAGTCGCTCAGCCCGCCCAGCCCCGATCCGGCCGCATGTCCGGCGCCGACACCGTCAACCCCGCCCAGTCCGCCGAGCAGCCCGCCCAACACGCCACTCACGCCCTGGGCGATCTGCCCCGGAATCTGTCCCAACGTCTGTGCCACGCCTTGGGCGATCTGGCCGGCCTGCTGGCCCACCTGCCCGAGCGTCTGCGCCACGTCGCCACCGCCGGCGGCGGGGCTGCCGGGGACCGCCGCGCCGACCCCACCTGGCGTGCCGGCACTGACGCCGCCACCGGCCCCGCCTCCCGGGATGCCCTCGGCGGCCGAAGACAACCCACGCGCGCCCTGCTCGTCACCGGCCCGGTATGCCTCGGCGGCGCGGTGCAACTGCTCGGACATCTGCTGGCCGGCCGCGCCCGTCGACTGCAGGATGCTGTCGCGTCGCGCCATCACCCCACCGAGCGCCGAATTCATGCCGTGGGCGATCAGCCCGTGCGTCGTCGCCGGACCGGCCGGGCCGACCGACTGGCCGAGACCCGCGCCGTTCTGGAGCTGACCGAGCCCGGCCGCAACCGCGTCGTGCACCCGGGCCATGCCCAGCACACCCTCGGTATTGACGTACAGCGGATCGCCCATGATCTGCCCCCTCGAAGACCTGTTGCGGTCAATCCTATGGCGACGTCGATGACGTGCCCTGCGGCAAATGGTCAGGCGCGATCGGCGGCGACCTCCGCCGCCACGGCCCGAGCCTGCCTGCCGAACGCACAGTCGACGCCGACGCGGTCGAAACAGTCCGCGGCCCGGACATCGCCCAACAACGCCGCGTCGTGCAGGACGCGCAGCGCCACCGCCGACTGGCCGCCCCGCTCGGCGGCGCGGAGCGCCTCGCGGGCGGCGGCGATCGCGCCGTGGTGGTCCCGCCGAGCGGCGGTGGTCCAGGCGCGGGCCAGGGCCAATTCGGGCGCGAACAACATCGACTTCAAGCCGTGCCTGGCTTCGGCACGGGCCAGAGCCCGGCCCGCCTCGGCGGTGGCCCCACGCTGGCCGAGCGCCCGCGCCAACAGCATCCATGCCAGCGGACCCCACGAATATCCGGTGCGCGCCAGTACTTTCGTCGCGCCCTGCAGTACTTCGATCGCCGCGTCGAGCTCGCCTCGTGCGATCAGAATGTCGGCCAGCAGCACCTCGCCGATGGCCCGCCCGGGCTGTTGGGACTGCGTGAAGTCGATCAGCTCCTGGGCCAGCTGCTGAGCCTTGTCCGGCTCGCCGGCCAACAGCAGGACCGTGGTCTGCCCGAACCCGCTGGTGAACCGCAACAGACCCGGCTGCCCGGCGGCCAGGGCGCGCTCGGCGAAGCCGTCCACCTCGGTCAACCGGCCTGTGCGAGCACAGCTCAGCGCGGCCGCCGACGCCGCCCAGCCGACGGCGGTGTCGCTCGGTTCGGCACTGGCCAGCACCGAGTCGGCGAGCTGCATGGCCCGGTTCAGATTGCCGGCGTTCATCGCGAACGTCGCCGACAAGGCGTCCAGGGTGACCTGCGCCGCCGGCGTCTGGACGCGGCTTCTGACGGTGCGCAGGAAAGCCGTCGCCCGCTCCGGTTCGGAGAGCATCCAGAACTGGTTGGCCGCGCGGGGCAGTGCCCACATCATCAGGGCCGGTTCGGTCAGCGCGGACGCGTCGACCTCGGCCAGCACCGCGTCGGCATCGACGCCGCGTCCCTGCCAGGCCAGGGCATAGCTCAACGTCACCCGGGTGGCCAGGCCGCTGGCCGGCAGCGCCGCCCGCCCCAGCCGTTCCGCCAGTTCGAGATCGCCGAGGCGCAGGGCATCGTCGGCGGCGGCAGCGAGTTCGGCGACGGGTAATGCGTCGCCGCCGTCGAGCGCCCGCACCGCACGCCGCAGCCGGCCGACGACGCCGTCGCCGTCGGGTGGCGGCGGCGCAGAATCGTGCGGCACCACAGCACGGACCGGCTCGTCAGCAGTCACCGGAACCACCAACCGGTCCCGAACCAGCGACGAAAGACCCTCGGGCAGAGAATGATTCGATTCCGCCGTGACGATGACCCGGGCCGCTCCCGACACCGCGAGCTGATACACCAACGACGCCGACAGCCGGTCGAGCAGATGCCCGTCGTCGACGACCAACAGCAGTCCGGTCCCGAGCGCCTCCCGCGCCGCGCGCAGCACCTGGATCGTCCGGCCCGTCTCGGGCACCGTGAACAGCCGCTCGAAAGCACCGAACGGCACCCGCGAATCGGCGGCGGTGCTGGTGATCCAGGCTGCTCGTTCGAAGCCGGGCGCCAGCTCGTCGAAAGCCACGCGCGCCGATGTGGTCTTGCCAGACCCGCGGGCACCCGTCAGCAGCGCACCGGCCCGGGTTTCGACGCCCGCTTTCAGCTGGCTGAGCACCACGGTCCGATCCTATGGCTGCGCGGCGGACGGCATCGCTCGATTAGCGTTGTGCTGTGCTGGCCGACAACACCCCCGAGAATCCCTACGCCGTCTGTGTCTACTGCGCCGCCGGTCCCCGTCATCCCGAATTGCTCACCCTCGCCGGCGATGTGGGCCGGGCCATCGCCGCGAAAGGCTGGACCCTGGTGTCCGGCGGCGGCAACGTCTCGGCGATGGGCGCCGTCGCCGACGGAGCCCGGGAGAACGGCGGCCGCACCATCGGCGTCATCCCCAAGAAGCTGGTGCATCGCGAGCTGGCCGACGTGAACGCCAGCGAGCTGATCGTCACCGACACCATGCGCGAGCGGAAGCAGATCATGGAGGACCGGTCTGACGCCTTCATCGCGCTGCCCGGCGGTATCGGCACCCTCGAGGAGTTCTTCGAGGCCTGGACGGCCGGCTACCTCAACATGCACGACAAGCCGCTGGTGATGCTCGATCCGCACGGCCACTACGACGGCCTGCTGGCCTGGCTGCACACGCTGGTCGACACCGGTTACGTCCAGCGGGCCGCGCTCGACCGGCTCATCGTCGTCAAGGACGTCGACGAGGCCATGGCTGCTTGTGCGCCGCGTGACATCGCTCACTAGGCTCACCGGGCATGAGTGACGAGACATCACGCACCGGCGTCGGGCTGCTCGATATTGCTAAGCAACTGCCCGGTTTCCTGTCCGACGCCCCGGTGATCCTTCGCGGCCTGATCACCGGCTTCGGTGCCAGCCCGACGGCGAAGACGTCCATCGGCAAGGTGTTCCAGGAACGCGCAGTGGCCAACAAGGACAAGGTCTTCATCAAATTCGAGGACCAGCGCATCACCTACGGTCAGGCCAACGCGACGGTCAACCGCTACGCGTCGGTGCTCGCGGCCAAGGGCGTCGGTCCGGGTTCGGTGGTCGGCATCATGCTGCGCAACTCGCCGGACGCCGTGCTGCTGATGCTGGCGACCGTCAAGTGCGGCGCGGTCGCCGGAATGATCAACTACAACCAGCGCGGCAATGTCTTGGCGCACAGCCTCGGCCTGCTCGGCGCCAAGGTCCTGGTCACCGAGTCGGACTTTCACGAGCCCGTCATCGAGTGCGGTGCCGCTGCGGAGCTGACGACGGGCCTCATGTCGGTCGAGGAACTGCGCGAGCTGGCCGTCGGCCAGTCGACCGCCAACCCGGTGGGCACCAGCCAGATCCTGGCCAAGGAGAAGGCGTTCTACATCTTCACCTCGGGCACCACCGGCATGCCCAAGGCCAGCGTCATGACGCACTACCGCTGGCTGCGCGCGCTCGGCGGATTCGGCGGGCTGGGGCTGCGCCTGAACAGCAGCGACACGCTGTACTGCTGCCTGCCGCTGTACCACAACAACGCGCTGACGGTCGCGACGTCGTCGGCCCTCAACGCCGGTGCCGCGCTGGCGCTGGGCAAGTCGTTCTCCGCCTCGCGGTTCTGGGACGAGGTCATCAAGTACGACGCCACCGCCTTCATCTACATCGGAGAGATCTGCGGCTACCTGCTGAACCAGCCGCCCAAGCCCACCGACCGCGCACACAAGGTCCGGGTCATCGCCGGCAACGGACTGCGCCCCGCGATCTGGGACGAATTCACTTCGCGCTTCGGCATCAAGCGGGTATGCGAGTTCTACGCCGCCAGCGAGGGCAACACCGGCTTCGTCAACGTGTTCAACATCGACAAGACCACCGGCATCTGCCCGTCGCCCGTCGTCTACGTGGAGTACGACCTGGAGACAGGAGAGCCGGCCCGCGGCCCCGACGGCCGGCTGCGCAAGGTCAAGCGCGGCGAACCGGGCCTGTTGCTCAGCAAGGTCAACAACCTGCAGCCGTTCGACGGCTACACCGACAAGGCCGCCAGCGAGAAGAAGTTGGTGCGCAACGCATTCAAGGACGGCGACGTCTGGTTCAACACCGGTGACCTGATGCGGTCGCAGGGCTTCGCGCACGCCGCGTTCGCCGACCGGCTCGGCGATACCTTCCGGTGGAAGGGCGAGAACGTCGCCACCACCGAGGTCGAGGCCGCGCTCGGCGCCGACGACCAGGTGGAGGAGTGCACGGTGTACGGCGTCGAGGTGCCGGGCTGCGGCGGCCGCGCCGGCATGGCGTCGGTGCAGCTGCGCGAAGGCGCCGAATTCGACGGCGCGCGCCTGGCCAAGGCCGGCTTCGAGCACCTGCCCGCCTACGCGGTGCCGCTGTTCATCCGGATCGTGCCCGAGCTGGCGCACACCTCGACGTTCAAGAACCAGAAGGTGGACCTGCGCAAGCAGGGCTACGGCGACGAGGTATCGGACCCCATCTACGTGCTGTCCGGCCGCGACGAGGGTTACGTGCCGTTCTACCCCGAGTACCCGACCGAGGTGAAGGACGGCAAGAAGCCGCGCTAGCCAGGGATTTGTGCACGATTTTCCGCGCTAACCGCGGAAAATCGTGCACAAATCACACGGTGGCGAAGTGGGCACTGATCGCATCGGCGGCCACCTCGGCGCCGTCCCGTGCCCGGATGTCGGCACCCAGTTGGGCCGCTGCCCGGCGATAGCTCGGGATGGCGAGCACCCGTTGTACGGCAGCCCGGATCTGTTCCGCGCCGGCCTTTTTCGGCAGGGCGATACCGGCGCCGGCGCGTTCGACGGCGGCCCCGACGCCTTTCTGGTCGATCATGGGATTGGCCGGCATGATGACGAGCGGCACGTCGAACGACAGCGCACGCATCGTCGTGCTGTGGCCGCCGTGGCCGACCACGAGCGACGTCGTCGCGAGCACCTCGTCGTGATCGAGCCAGTCGTGCAGTGTCGCGTTGGCAGGCACCCGCAGGCCCGCGGTGTCGATGCTGGCGCCCACGGTGACGGTCACGTCGACCGGCAACGGTGCGAGCGCGTCGAGGATGTTCTGCAGCATCGCCCGTTGCCCACCGAAGCCACATGTGCTGAGGCTCACCAGGATTCGCGGCGTCTCGGCGCTGACGGACGGAGACGGTGTGCCCTGCCAGACCACTCCGGTGTGGATGACGGGCGGCGTACCGCGCATCGGGTCGAGGTCGGCGCGGGCGGCGACGATCTGCAGCGCGTCGGCGCGCTCGGGCGCTCGCGGATCCATGCCGCGCAGCTTCGCGTACCAGCCCATCGGGCCTGCCACAGCGTCCTGAACCGCGCGGTAGAAACAGTGGACGAACACCACCGTCGGGATGCCGCTCTTGATGACGTCGGCGGTCACGGAGACCAGGAGGGTGTCGACGACGATGGCGTCCGCGTCCTGCCGCCGCGCCGCGTCGAGCACCTGCCGGCCGAGGCTTCGGTCGGTGATCTCCCGCGTGAACATGGCCATCATCGCCGGCAGTGACCGCGGTGTGGTCGGGTTGAATTCCCTTCCGGTGCTGAAGGTTTCGAAGGTGAAGTCGGCGTTCTCGACGCGTTCGCGGGCGCCGACGTGGCCGATGAAATGGATGTCGGCGCCGCGCTTCCGGAGTGCGCGGGCAACCGCGATCTGTGGCGGGATGTTGCCGCCGCCGTCGACGATGGCCCACAGGATCTTCATGGCTCCCTACCCCTTCGGTCTCATCCATCGGCGGTCGAGTTCTGTTCGCCTGCATTGTCCAGGCAAATCAGATGATGTTTCGTTCGGCGGCCAGATCGGGGACAAAACAGGTTGGTTCTCACGATCGCAACTCACTCAGCGAAAGTCCAGCAAACCAAAAATATTTTGCCTTCGGAAACCGGGCAGGCGCCGAGGTGGCGGGCTACGCCGAAGCCACAGCGGTCGCCCGGGGCGGCGGGCGACCGCTGCCGTCTTTGCCACGGCGGTGACGGCGGAATCGGCGGATTTGCGGCAGCCCGATAGCCTGGGAGCCGTGCAGTCCTCCGCAAGGGGCCAATTCCTGGGACGCCAGGTGGCCGGCGATCGCGCGCTGATCATGGCGATCGTCAACCGCACCCCGGATTCCTTCTATGACCGGGGGGCGACCTTCAGCGACGGCGCGGCCAAGGACGCGGCGCACCAGAAGATCGCGGACGGTGCCGACGTCATCGACATCGGCGGCGTCAAAGCGGGACCAGGCAGCACCGTCGACGCCGACGAGGAGATCGCGCGCGTGGTGCCGTTCATCGAATGGCTGCGCGGCGAATACCCCGACCAGCTGATCAGCGTCGACACCTGGCGCGCGAACGTGGCCAAGCAGGCGTGCGCGGCCGGGGCCGACCTGATCAACGACACCTGGGCCGGCGCCGATCCCGGACTGCCGGAGGTGGCCGCTGAATTCGGGGCGGGGCTGGTCTGCTCGCACACCGGCGGGGCAGTGCCGCGCACGCGGCCCTTCCGCGTCAACTACGGCGTCACCGAACGCGGTGTGGTGGACGACGTCATCGCCGAGGTCACCTCAGCGGCGCGGCATGCCGTCGATGTCGGCGTCTCGCGCGACGCCATCCTGATCGACCCGACGCACGATTTCGGCAAGAACACTTACCACGGTCTTAGTTTGTTGCGCCACGTAAAAGATCTTGTAAATACCGGATGGCCAGTCCTGATGGCCCTCAGTAACAAGGATTTCGTGGGGGAGACTTTAGGTGTCGAACTGACCGAGCGCCTGGAGGGGACGCTGGCCGCGACGGCACTCGCCGCCGCTGACGGCGCCGCCATGTTCCGGGTGCACGAGGTGGGCCCCACCCGACGCGTCCTGGAAATGGTCGCTTCGATCCAGGGCGGGCGTCCACCGAGCCGAACAGTGAGGGGACTCGCGTGACCCTAACGCCCGATTTGACCGCAGAAGGCATCGCTCGCCATGCGTGGCTGGCCGAACGCAGCTGGAGTCGGCCGACGTGGACCGTCGCCGAGCTCGAGGCGGCCAAGGCCGGCCGGACCGTCTCTGTCGTGCTGCCCGCGCTGAACGAGGAAGAGACCGTCGCCGACGTCATCGACAGCATCAGCCCGCTGCTGGGTGGTCTGGTCGACGAGCTCGTCGTGCTCGACTCCGGTTCCACCGACGAGACGGAACTGCGCGCCATCGAGGCGGGCGCCCGGGTCGTCAGCCGCGAACAGGCGCTGCCCGAGGTGCCGGTGCAGCCCGGCAAGGGTGAGGCACTGTGGCGCTCACTGGCGGCCACCAGCGGCGACATCATCGTGTTCGTCGACTCCGACCTGCTCGACCCCGACCCGATGTTCGTGCCCAAGCTCCTGGGTCCGCTGCTGCTCGCCGACGGTGTGCACCTGGTCAAGGGCTTCTACCGGCGGCCGCTCAAGGTCGGCGGCGCCGAAGATGCCAACGGCGGCGGCCGGGTCACCGAACTGGTGGCACGTCCGCTGCTGGCGTCCCTGCGGCCCGAGCTGACGTGCCTGCTGCAGCCGCTGGGCGGCGAGTACGCCGGCACCCGGGAGCTGCTGACGTCGGTGGGGTTCGCGCCCGGCTACGGCGTCGAGATCGGTCTGCTGATCGACACCTACGACAAGCTGGGCCTCGACGCCATCGCGCAGGTCAACCTCGGCGTGCGCACGCACCGCAACCGGCCGCTGACCGAGCTGGCCGCGATGAGCCGTCAGGTGATCGCCACGCTGCTGTCGCGCTGCGGCATCAGCGATTCCGGCGTCGGACTGACCCAGTTCTTCGCCGACGGCGACGCCTTCACGCCCCGCACCTCGACGGTGTCGCTGATCGACCGTCCCGCCATGAACACCCTGCGCTGACCCGCCTCGGCGGCGCTTGTCGGTGCCATCCGGCAGGATCGTCGGTGTGACGCTGATTTTGATCTACCTCGTGGTGCTGATCCTGGTCGCGGTGGTGCTGTTCGCCCTGGGCACCGTGCTGTTCGGTCGCAGCGAGCAGTTGCCGCCGCTGGCGCGGGGCACCACAGCCACCGTGCTGCCCGCATCCGGTGTCACCGGCGCCGACGTCGACGCCGTCAAGTTCACGCAGACCCTGCGCGGCTACAAGACCAGTGAGGTCGACTGGGTGCTGGACCGGCTGGCGCAGGAGCTGGACTCGCTGCGCGGCGAGTTGACGACGTTGCGGGCGCAGACCGCGGATGCCGAGCAGTGACCGCCGTCGAGCAGACCAGGTGCGGGTGGGTCGACATCGGCGACACTGCGGACGCGGTGTTGTACCGCGACTACCACGACACCGAATGGGGCCGCCCGCTGCGCGGCACGCAAGCGCTGTTCGAACGCGTCTCGCTGGAGGCGTTCCAGAGCGGCCTGTCCTGGCTGATCATCCTGCGCAAGCGGGAGAACTTCCGGGCGGCGTTCCACGGATTCGACGTCGCCACGGTCGCCGGCTTCGGGGAGAAGGACATCGACCGGCTGTTGGCCGATCCGGGCATCGTCCGCAACCGCGCCAAGATCGAGGCGACCATCGCCAACGCCCGGGTGATCGACGGCGGTCTGGACCTCGATGAGCTGCTGTGGTCGTTCGCGCCACCATCGCGGCCGCGGCCCGCCGACCTGGCGCAGGTCCCGGCGACCACACCCGAATCGGTGGCCATGGCCAAGGAACTCAAGCGCCGCGGATTCCGGTTCGTCGGCCCGACCACGGCGTATGCGTTGATGCAGGCCACCGGGATGGTGGACGACCATGTCGAGGCCTGTTGGGTGCCCCGGCACAGCTTGTCGGAGGCGTGACGGGCGGGTCTTTCACACCCTCCGGTAGCGATAGGGAACAATAGACGTAGTTCAGTTGCAGTTCAGTGCCGTGAGCCGACCCGCTGAGTGGGTGGCTCCGGCCTTGATCCGGGACCGTGGATGCGGTCCGGGCGCGTGCGGAGGGAGCACCCGATGGCGGCGATGAAGCCCCGGACCGGCGACGGTCCACTGGAAGCAACCAAAGAGGGGCGCGGCATCGTCATGCGGGTACCGCTGGAGGGTGGCGGTCGTCTGGTGGTCGAGCTGACCCCGGATGAGGCCGCAGCCCTGGGCGACGAACTGAAGAACGTCACCAGCTAGTTCAGCCGCAGACGCTCCGATAGATGTCGAGCGTCTGCTGGGCGACCTGCATCCAGGAGAACTCCTCGATGCACCGCCGACGGCCGGCCTGCCCGAATGTGCGGGCCTGTTCCGGGTTCCGGACCACCGCGTTGACCGCGTCCGCGAGCCCTGTCTCAAACCCCACCGCGTCTTCGGCGTCGTAGTGCACCAGTAATCCGGTGGTGCCGTCGTCGACCACCTCGGGAATGCCGCCGACGTCCGAGGCGACCACGGCCGTGCCGCACGCCATGGCTTCGAGGTTGACGATGCCGAGCGGCTCGTAGACCGAGGGGCAGACGAAAACCGTTGCCGTCGCCAGGATTTCCCGGATCTTCTCGAGCGGCAGCATCTCTTGGATCCAGTGCACCCCGGCGCGCGTCGCGCTGAGCTCTTTCACCGCGGCCGCGACTTCGGCGGCGATTTCGGGGGTGTCGGGTGCGCCCGCACACAGCACCAGCTGCACGTCGGGGTCGAACTGGTGGGCCGCCGCGATGAGGTGGCCGACGCCCTTCTGCCGGGTGATGCGCCCGACGAACGCCGCGATCGGCCGGTCCGGATCGATCCCGAGGTCGACCAGGGTCTGCCCTGCCTCGACCGGGTACCAGTCGTCGGTGTCGATCCCGTTGCGCACCACGTGCACTCGCGCAGGGTCCAACTGCGGGTAGGTGGCCAGGACGTCGGTCCGCATGCCCGCGCTGACCGCGATGACGGCGTCGGCCGCTTCGATCGCCGTGCGCTCGACCCACGACGAGATGCGGTAGCCGCCACCGAGTTGCTCGGCCTTCCACGGCCGCCGCGGCTCCAGCGAGTGCGCGGTCAGCACGTGCGGGATGCCGTGCAGCAGTGCCGTGAGGTGTCCGGCCATGCCGGTGTACCAGGTGTGCGAATGCACCACATCCGGCATGGCAGCCGGACCGGCGAATGCGTTGTTGACCATCGCCAGGTCCGCCGACAGCGTCGTCAGGGCCGCGTTGGCCCCGGCGAGCAGCGGATCGGGCTGGGCCACGAAGGCGTCCCGCCGGTGCACTCCCATGCAGTGGACGTCGACGTCGCACAGCTTCGTGAGCTGGCCGACGAGTTCGGTCACATGCACGCCCGCGCCGCCGTAAACCTCCGGTGGATACTCCCGCGTCATCATCGCCACCCGCATGTCGATGACGTTAACGCGTGCGACGGGTTGGGGCGTATGTCTGGCCGCTTCGGTTGGTGGCTATTAGGTTTGGGGGCATGAGGGAACAGCCGCAGGTGCTGGGAATCGTCTTGGCCGGCGGTGAGGGCAAACGGTTGTATCCGCTGACGGCGGACCGCGCCAAGCCCGCCGTTCCGTTCGGCGGTGCCTACCGACTGATCGACTTCGTCCTGTCCAACCTGGTCAACGCCCGATACCTGCGGATTTGCGTTCTGACGCAATACAAGTCGCACTCATTGGACCGGCACATCTCGCAGAACTGGCGGCTGTCGGGTCTGGCGGGCGAGTACATCACCCCGGTCCCGGCGCAGCAGCGGCTGGGCCCGCGCTGGTACACCGGCTCGGCCGACGCCATTTATCAGTCGATGAACCTCATCTACGACGAGGACCCCGACTACATCGTGGTCTTCGGCGCCGACCACGTGTACCGCATGGACCCCGAGCAGATGGTGCGGTTCCACATCGAGAGCGGAGCGGGCGCGACGGTCGCGGGCATCCGGGTGCCGCGCGCCGAGGCGTCGGCGTTCGGCTGCATCGACGCTGACGAGTCCGGCCGCATCCGCAGCTTCATCGAGAAGCCGTCGGACCCGCCGGGCACGCCCGACGATCCGGAGCAGACGTTCGTCTCCATGGGCAACTACGTGTTCACCACCAAGGCGCTCATCGACGCCATCCGGGTGGACGCCGAGAACCACGACTCCGACCACGACATGGGCGGCAACATCATTCCGCAGATGGTCGCCGACGGGATGGCGGCCGTCTACGACTTCAACGACAACGAGGTCCCCGGGGCCACCGAGCGCGACCACGGCTATTGGCGCGACGTCGGAACGCTCGACGCGTTCTACGACGCCCACATGGATCTGGTGTCGGTGCACCCGGTGTTCAACCTCTACAACCGGCGCTGGCCGATCCTGGGGGAGTCGGAGCATCTCGCCCCCGCCAAGTTCGTCAACGGCGGCTCGGCGCAGGAATCGGTGGTCGGCGCGGGTAGCATCATCTCCGCTGCGTCCGTACGCAATTCGGTGCTGTCGTCCAACGTCGTGATCGACGACGGCGCCATCGTCGAGGGCAGCGTGATCATGCCCGGCGCACGCGTCGGCCGCGGTGCCGTGGTGCGGCACGCCATCCTCGACAAGAACGTGGTCGTCGGCCCCGGCGAGATGGTCGGCGTGGACCTGGAGAAGGACCGCGAACGCTTCTCGGTAAGTGCCGGCGGTGTAGTCGCAGTCGGTAAGGGCGTCTGGATCTAGTAAATCCGGGGATTTGTGCACGTTTTTCCGCGGCAGCCGCGGAAAAACGTGCACAGGATCTCCGCTGCAGCCTGCTCAGGCCGCGGCGTCTCGGCGCTTCCGTCGTCGCAGCACGGCCACCGCTGCCCAGACCAGCAGCGCCAGCGCGACGACAACCAGCACCGGCAGCACGATCGCGAGGATCACCAGTCCGACGCTCGCGATGTCCTCCACCGTGCTCAGCACGGGAGCGGCGAGCCCGCCGGTTGCGACGTTTGCGACAGGCCGCACTGTCGACTTCGTCAGCGACACCACGAGTGCGGTGACGGCCCCGATCACCACGGGAATCCACTGTCCGGAACTGGCGAACGCGCCCGGGTCGGTGACGGCGGCGGTCTGCGCCGCCGTTCCGGAGCCGAAGACGATGCCCCCCGACGTCGGCCGGACGAACGTCTGGATGGTGTCGTTGATGCTGTCGAGGGCGGGCACCTTGTCGGCGACGACCTCGACGACCAACAACACGGCCACGATGCCGATCACCCAGCCGTTGGTCAGCCACGCCCACGGGTGCGGCAACTCCACGAGGTTGGTGAAGCGTCCCAGTAGGCCCATCGCCAGCAGCGGGATGTAGGCGTTGAGGCCCGACGCGGTGGCCAGACCGAGCCCGGTGAACAGTTCCACCCGTTCAGTCTCCGCGATTTGTGCACGATTTCCCGCGCTGTCCGCGGATTTTCGTGCACAAATCGCGGGGTGTCACCAGACGTAGGGGACCAACCGGTAGCGCACCTTGCGGGTGTAGTCGAGGTAGCCGGGCAGCTCGACGCGCAGCATCTTCTCCTCATCGAAGATTCGGGCTATAAGCGCCGGGGCGGCGGCCAGCACCGGGATCAGCCCCCAGTAGGAGCCCAGTGCCAGCGGGGTCGCGAGCATCATGATGAGGGCGCAGATGTACATCGGGTGCCGCACGATGCCGTACAGACCGGTCGAGATGACGGGCTGATCGGCCTCCACGGAGATACTCGCGCCCGCGAAGTTGTTCTGGATGACGACCCACTGGGCCGCGATCAGGGACACCCCCACGACGACGTTGCCCAGGACCACGACCGCCGTGGGCACGTGGGTCCAGCCGAAGCGCCAGTCGAGGGCACTGACCACACCGGTCCCGACCACCGACGCGAGGATCGCCCAGATGGCCACCTTCTGCACCGGTCGGGTCTCGGCCTTCGGGCCGCCGTGCATCCGTCGCGCCAGCGCCTCGGGGTGTTTGACGGCCAGGTACATGCTCGGGCCCATGGTGGCGATCATGAAGACGGCGATGAAAACCCAAGCCTGCCAGTAGTGGATGGTGCCGGCCGGCACGCACAGTAACACCGCGAAGAAGACGATGCCCCCAGCCGCCGAGGCGAGCGCCTGCAGAGCCAGTTTCATGATTTCTCCTACCGTAGATCGCGGCGCCGGAAAGCCAAGGCGCCCAGGGTGATCAGAATTGCGTCCAGAACCAGCAGCCACACCAGTGGCGTCGCGGTGAAGCTGCCCGACCCGACCCGCGGGATGTGACTGAACGGGTCGAGGTCCAGTACCCAGTGCGGTGAATTCGCCAGCGAACCGAGCAGAAACACCGCGATGAAGCCGACCAGGGCGCCCCACGCCACCGGGGTGAACCGCGGCATCACCCCGAACAACACTGTCGTCACCGCGATCAGGAGCCAGATGGCGGGCAGTTGCACCGCTGCCGAACCCAGCACCAGGGGCAGTTTGCCGGTGATGTCGTCGGCCGCGGCGCCGTAGGTCACGCCGGCCAGCAGCCCGGACGTCAGCATTGCGACGGTGGTGCCGGCCAGTGCGATCGTCAGATAGCCCGTCAGCCAATGGATCCGGCTCAAGGCTCCGGCGAGCAGGGTCTCGGCACGCTGGCCGGTTTCCTCCTGGTGGGGCCGCAGGGCCAGTGATACCGCGAACGCGGCGGCGACCATGCCGAGCATGTTGAAGGCGATCGCGATGAACACCTCCTCCAGTGCGCTGGTACCGCCGAGGCGCGTGATGATGTCGCGGGCCGAGCCGCTGCCGCCCAGCTCATCGCCGATACCGTGGACGACGCTGCCGACCAGTAGCCCGTACAGCCCCAGTCCGACGGTCCACACCAGCACCGAACCGCGGGTCAGTCGCCACGCCAATCCCGTTGGGCCATGGAGCATCCCGTTGGCCCGCGGCCGGCCGCGCCGTTCGGCGAACATCCCCGCGCCGACATCGCGGCCACCCTGAAGTTGGTACGCCAGTACCACCAGGGCGACGGTCAGCGTCACGTGCAGCGCCAACACGCCGAACCGGTCGCCGGCATACGGGCGGACCAGCAGTGACCAGCCCAGGGGTGATGCCCAGGACAGCTCGCTACCGCTCGCGTCGCCCACTGCCCGCAGCGTGAACGCGGCGCCGAGGACGCCGAAGGCGGTACCGCGTGCGACGCGGGCACTGGCGGAGAGCTGCGTGGCCACTGCCGCGACGGCGGTGAACACCAGCCCGGAGGCCGCCAGTGCGCAACTGAAGGCCAGCGAACCCGTCACGGGCACATCGGTATTCAGCAGTCCGAGGAAGCCGAGCAACCCGGTGAGCACCGAGCCGCCACCGGTCAGCAGCAGCGCGGCGGTCAGGCTCGCGTTGCGGCCGACGGCCGTCGAGTCGATCAGCTCTGTGCGTCCGGCCTCTTCATCGGCGCGGGTGTGCCGAATCATCGTCAGGATGACGGCGACGGCGATCAGTACGTGGAACATGCCGGCTTTCCAGATACCGGCCGCGCCCAGGCTGTCGTTGTAGATGTTGCCGTAGATCGCGCGCTGGGCCGGGCTGGCCATGATGCTCGCGGCGAACCCGGCGCGGGCCGCCGCAGTGGGGTAGACGGCCTCGATGCTGCCGATGTACACCGTCGACAGTGGCAGGGACAGCAGCAGCACCCACAGCGGCAGCACGATGCGATCGGTGCGCAGGTAAAGGCGAAGCAGCCCAAGGGTTCCGGTGAAGCTGGACGCCCCGGCGGCAGGTCGGGCGGGCCGGGCCGGGCGGTCCAGAATGGCGGTCATGCCCGCACCTGCTCGGGTTCGCGGCGGGCCCGGCCATTGTCGTAGTGCCGCAGGAACAGGTCTTCGAGAGTGGGTGGCTGGCTCACCAGTGAGCGCACGCCGGCATCGCCGAGTGCCTTGATGACGGCGCCGAGGCTCTCCGATTCGACGCGGGCCGTGAGCATCCGGCCATCGAAGAAGATGTCGGAAACCCCTGGGAGATGGTCGATTCGACCCGGGTTGTTGATCATGTCGGCTTTGATGGTGGTGCTCGACAGGTGCCGCATCGACTCCAGCGTCCCGGTCTCGACGGTCCGGCCGGCGCGGATGATCGTCACCCGCTGGCACAGTCGCTCGGTCTCGGCCAGGATGTGGCTCGACAGCAGCACGGTGGTTCCGCGGGCGGCGGCCTCGGCGACGCACTGCTGGAAGATGTTCTCCATCAACGGATCCAGGCCGCTGCTTGGCTCGTCGAGCAGCAACAGGTCCGCGTTCGAGGCGAACGCGGAGACCAGCGAGACCTTCTGTCGGTTGCCCTTCGAGTACGTGCGGGTCTTCTTGGTGGGGTCCAGGTCGAACCGCTCGGTGAGCTCGGCACGGCGTTTCTCGTCGATGCCGCCGCGCATCCGGGCCAGCAGGTCGATGGTCTCGCCGCCGGTCAGCGTCGGCCACAACGTGACATCACCTGGCACATAGGCGATGTGGCGATGCAAGGCCACGGAGTCCGTCCACGGGTCTCCGCCGAGGAGGCGGACCGAGCCGGAGTCGGCGCGCACGAGCCCGAGCAGGATGCGGATCGTCGTCGACTTGCCTGCGCCGTTGGGCCCCAGGAAGCCGTGCACCTCGCCGTGTTCGACCCGCAGATTCAGTCCGTCGAGTGCCCGGACTGCTCCGAAGTTCTTTGTCAGGGTGTCGATTTCGATGGCGGCGTTCACATTCACTCCTCGGTGGTGGTGACGATGGGTTGGCCTGCTTCGCGTTGCGCCATGAACGCCTCGTACATGGCCCGATCGGCCATGAGGCCCTCGGTGTACAGCTCGAGGGCGGGCAGCAGCATGTCCTGTGCGTAGTCGTGCAGCACCTGGCGGTAATCCGTCGGGTTGGGGTGCAGCTGGATATAGGTCAGCAGTGCGCCGCCGCCGGTCAGCGCCAGGAAGCGGGCGCGGGCCTTGGGATCACGGCTGGGTTTGAGCGTGCCGGCCCGGACGCCCTCTTCGAGGTAGCCCTCGGCGTTGTCGATCATGCTCTGCCACAACGACTTCGCCAGATCACCGCCGGTCTGCAGGGCACGCATCAGGTACGCCGTCATCGGCGCGAAGGATTCGATCTCGGCGATCTGCGCGAACCACGCGCTCGGGCTGGCGTTCTGCATCGACTCGGTCTTGGCGGCCCGGACGGTCTCGATGACGTAGGCGTCGCACGCCTCGCGCAGCTTGTCCTTGGAGCCGAAATGGTGGATCACCAGAGCGGCGCTGACGCCGGCGGCCGCGGCGATGCTGCGGACGCTCGCGGAGAACCCGTGCTGGCCGAACTGTTCGATCGCCGCGTCGCGGATCCGGGCGACGGTGGTGAGGTCCTCGACTGAACGCATGTTTAGTACGTTAAACACGCGTTCAGTCGGGCGTCAAGGATCTGACACGTCAAGAGTCCGTAAAGATTCGACAGAAGCGTCAACCGGTCATGCGCTCGCACGCCCGGCCGGCGTTGCCCCTGCGGTGTGGGCGCGGCTTACTCGACTTTTTGCGCCCTGGGTTCAGGGTCAACGCGAGTCGACGGTGCCCCGGTGTTGACCCTGCGGTGTGGGCGCGGCTTACTCAGCTTTTCGCGCCCTGGGTTCAGGGTCAACGCGAATGGCCGCTGAAACCCTGCGCCTGGCGCACCAGGCAGTCCTAGTCGCGGACCGCGGCCAGCAGCCCGTCGCCCAGCGGTACCAGGACCGGGGTCAGTCGCTCGTCTTCGGCGATGGCGCGGGTGGCCTCGCGTACTGCCGTCACGTCGCGGTCGTTGGCCGACGCGTCGCCGGCACGGCCGCCGAGCGCGGCGCGGTGCACGACGATCACGCCGCCCGATCGCAGCAGGCGGACGCCCTCGGCGACGAATTGCGGCTGGTCGGCGGGCTCGCCGTCAATGAAGACCAGGTCGTAGGACTCGTCGGCCAGCCGGGTCAGGACTTCCTGCGCGCGGCCCACGATCAGTCGGGTCCGGGACGGTCCGACGCCCGCGGCGACGAACGCCTGCTTGGCCAGCCGCTGATGCTCGGGTTCGACATCGATGGTGGTCAGCACGCCGTCCTCGCGCATACCGGACAGCAGCCACAACCCGCTGACGCCGGCGCCCGTGCCGACCTCGACGACGGCCTTGGCCGACGCGATCTTCGCCAGCACGCTGAGCAGCGCGCCCACCGCCGGGGTGACGGGGTTGGCTCCGCTCTCCTCCGCACGCTCGCGGGTCGCCGCGGTGATCGGCTCCTCGGTGATGGATCGCTCGGCGTGCTTGACGATGGCCTCGGCCGTGCTCGGCTTGGGTGCACCGGCCGGTGCGGCAGCGACGGGCTGGGCCGGCGCCTGGGCGGGTGCCGCTGGAGCCGGTTGCGCCGGATCAGGCTGGTTGCTGCCGGCCGAAACCGTCGGGTCATCGGTGCTGGACATGTGCGCAGCGTAACGAACGCCCAGCACGCCGCCGGTCAGTACACGCGCAATAGGGCGGTGGTCTCGGCCGGCTGCGGAACGATCCTGAGCGACGGCGCGCCACGCCCGGGGCGCAAGGTTAAGTTTTGGCGAACATATAACGGGTATTCGCAGGTCATGGAGCTGGCGCGGGGTTTCTCAGGAAAAGTTCAGTTTGCTCATACATCAACCTCACCAGGGTGGGGAACCGTAATCGCCATGCACGCGAGTGTGAACGATCTGCAAGCCGATTCCGGACTCCGGCAGTCGCCGGACATCCGCGGGATCGGGAATATCGGACTCCAGGCACCGGTTTCTGCTGATGCGTCATGTGTGAACGACGCGGAACCTACGGAACTGGAGATTGCCACGACCGCCATGCCGGCCCCCACCAAGCTTGCCCCGACCCACATGTCCCATGTCCCGGTCGCCGAAGCCGAGCTGGATTGGGCTGAAGTCAGCGACGAATTGACCGGCACCGCCGTCTTCGATGCCACCGGCGACGTGGCCACCATGCCGTCATGGGACGAGTTGGTCCGTCAGCATGCCGACCGCGTGTACCGGCTGGCCTACCGCTTGTCGGGTAACCCGCAGGACGCCGAAGACCTCACCCAGGAGACGTTCATCCGGGTGTTCCGCTCGGTGCAGAACTACCAGCCCGGCACGTTCGAAGGCTGGTTGCACCGCATCACCACCAACCTGTTCCTGGACATGGTCCGTCGCCGCACCCGTATCCGCATGGAGGCGCTGCCGGAGGACTACGACCGGGTGCCTGCCGACGACCCGAACCCCGAGGAGCTGTACCACGATTCGCGGCTCGGGCCGGACCTGCAGGCCGCACTCGACTCGCTGCCCCCGGAGTTCCGTGCCGCTGTGGTGCTGTGTGACATCGAAGGCCTGTCGTACGAGGAGATCGGCGCGACGCTGGACGTCAAGCTCGGCACCGTGCGCAGCCGCATCCACCGTGGCCGGCAGGCCCTGCGCGAGTACCTCGCCAGCCATCCGGGTGACTACTCCGAGGCGGCCGCGGCCATCTCCGCCAAGTCCGCCTGAGCGTTGTGACGTATCCGTCCCAGGTTGTCGCGCTACATTCAGTAGTAACGGCAACACGGACGAAGGCGTGGCGCGGAGAGGAGCTCGGTGATGGTCGACCGGGGACAGTTGTTCCGTCGTGCGTTCTCCTGGCTGCCCGCGCAGTTCGCCTCGCAGACCGACGGCCCCGTCGGTCCACGCCGCTTCGGGTCCACGGAGCACCTGGCCATCGAGGCCATCGCCGCATTCGTCGACGGTGAGCTGCAGATGGGTGCGCACCTGCGTGCGGCCCATCACCTGTCCCAGTGCCCGGATTGCGCCGCCGAGGTGGACGCGCAGGGTCAGGCCCGGAGCGCATTGCGCGATTCCTGCCCGATCATCGCGCCCACGTCCTTGCTGGGCGCCTTGGCGAACATCCCGAATGACACATCGACGCAGTTCGCGGATATTCAGGCGTCCGGGATCGAAGACCGGGACTTTGCCGATCGGCCGCCGCGGGAACGTCGTCGTCGCCGGTAGGGTTGAGCCTGAATTTTGAGTGACCGCCACGCCCGTTCAGGCGGGTCGGGCAGACAGAGCCAGTAGATGGGGAGTGCAACACCGGTGACGAATCAGGACATGTCCGGCGATCGCCCCCGTCTGGCTCCGCGTCCGGTGACGCGCACCCCGGTGGACCCGGCGTCGCAGCGCGCGTTCGGCCGGCCCGAGGGCTTCGCCGGTTCTTTCCTCGCCGAGGACCAGATTCGTAACCAGGGGGAGTACACCCCCACCAACCAGGCGCCCGATCCCGTGCTCGCCGAAGCCTTCGGCCGGCCCGGTGGCGGCGTCGATTCGCTGCAGCGCCATCCCGCCGATGCCGGCGCGCTGGAGGCCGAGGGCAAGGACGACGACGACGCCGTCGCCGACCCGTGGCGTGATCCGTCGGCCGCGCCGTCGCTCGGCACCCCCGCGCTGCCCCCGCCGCCTCCGGTGGTGGTCGCCGCTCCCGTCGGCAAGCTCGGCGTGCGCGACGTGCTGTTCGGCCGCAAGGTCTCGATGACGGCTCTCGCGGTGCTCGCCCTGCTGTCGTTGGTCATCGGCATCCTCGGCGGCGTCGTCGGACGCAAGACCGCCGAGGTGGTCGAGGCCTTCACCACGTCCAAGGTCACCTTGAAGACCAGTGACGGCGGCGACCTGCCCGAGGGCCGGTTCGCGAAAGTCGCTGCCGCCGTGGCTGATTCGGTGGTCACCATCGAGGCGATGGGCGATACCGACGGATCGCAGGGCTCCGGCGTCGTCGTCGACGGCCGCGGCTACGTCGTCACCAACAACCACGTCATCTCCGACGCGGCCAAGAACCCCAGCCAGTACCACATCTCGGTGGTGTTCAACGACGGCAAGCAGGTGCCGGCCAACCTCGTCGGCCGGGACCCCAAGACCGACCTCGCGGTGCTGAAGGTCGACAACGTCGACAACCTGACCGTCGCGAAGTTCGGTGATGCCGAGAAGGTCAAGGTCGGTGACGAGGTCATCGCGGCCGGCGCCCCGCTGGGCCTGCGCAGCACCGTCACGCACGGCATCATCAGCGCGCTGCATCGCCCGGTGCCGCTGTCCGGCGAAGGGTCGGACACCGACACCGTCATCGACGGCATCCAGACCGACGCCTCGATCAACCACGGCAACTCCGGTGGCCCGCTGATCAACATGAACTCCGAGGTCATCGGCATCAACACGGCCGGAAAGTCGTTGTCCGACAGCGCAAGTGGTCTGGGCTTCGCCATCCCCGTGAACGAGGTCAAGGCCACCGTCGAGATCCTGATCAAGGACGGCAAGATCTTCCACCCGACGCTCGGCCTCAACGCCAAGTCGGCCAGCGACAAGGTCGCCTCGGGCGCCCAGGTGGTGAACGTCGTCGCCGGCAGCCCGGCGGAGAAGGGCGGCATCGTCGAGAACGACGTCGTGGTGAAGGTGGGTAACCGCAAGGTCGCCGATGCCGACGAGTTCGTGGTCGCGGTGCGGCAGCTCCAGATCGGGCAGCCGGCACCCATCGAGGTGATCCGTGATGGCCGGCACGTCACGCTCACCGTCGTGCCCAACGCAGACACCCCGGCCAGCTGATGTTCGGCAACATCGGATGGGGCGAGATGCTCGTGCTGGTCATCGCGGGCCTCGTCATCCTGGGCCCGGAGCGGTTGCCCGGTGCCATCCGGTGGACGGCCGGCAGCCTGAAGCAGGTGCGGGAGTATCTCAGCGGCGCGACCAGTCAGCTGCGTCAGGACCTCGGGCCGGAGTTCGAAGACCTGCGTCAGCCTCTCAGTGAGCTGCAGAAACTGCGCGGCATGACACCGCGCGCGGCGCTGACCAAGCATCTGCTCGACGGTGATGACTCGTTCCTCACCGGCGCCTTCGACACCCCCGCGCCGCCGGACCAGGCGAAGCCGTTGACCACACCTGAGGTCAACGGCATTCCGCCGACCCCGGGCGCCGCCCGCGCCGCCCCGCAGCCGCAGTCGGGGACGACGCAGTTCGACCCCGACGCGACCTGACGCCGCCGGAGATTCAGGCCGGCAAGCGCGCCGGATCCCGGTAGCGGTCCGAATTCGCGGCGATCTCCGCGGCCGGCGGCAGGATTTCGTCCGCCGCGAGGTAGACGCCGCCCGCGCGCAGTGAGTCGTCGAGCATCAGCCAGATCCAGCGGGTCAGATCGGCAACCAGCGCGTCCTGCGTGTCGCGCAGCGGCTGTTCGAGCCAGTGCCCCGCGGCGGTCTCGACGAGGCCGACGATGCTGTACGACAACCGCTCGGCGTCGGCCTGGACGTCGAAGGCCGCCACGTACACCTTGAGCACCGCGGTCAGCAGGTTGGCGATGGTGATCTTGATGTCGGCGAAGGCGTTGAAGCCCTCGTCGATCGAGCAGCGCTGCAGGTAGCGGTACAAATTGGGGTGCTGGGTCAGGAAGTGGACGTGCGCGCTCACGCCGGCCTTGACGATCTGCGCCATGCTGCCCTCGGGCTGCCACACCGGCGCGAGTTCGGCGGTGATCATCTGGGCGGTCCGGTGCGCGACCTCGCGTTGCAGGTCGGCGGCGTCGACGAAGTGCCGGTACAGCTTGGTGCGGCTGACGCCCACGTGGGCGGCGATCTGTTCGGTCGACGTCTGGGGCCCGTGTTGCTCGATCACGACGAGGGCAGCGTCGATGAACTCAGCGCGCCTGCGCTCGCGTTGGCCGGCCCAGCGACCGGTGGTGGCACTCGCCATGGCTGCTTGTTTACCTCATGTACCTGGTCGGGAGTTACCTGATGCAGCCAATCAGTGGGAGTCTGGCTATCTAGTGGTACGTGGCGTACCATTTAGCGAACCGCGCCAGTGGGTGGCGCCTTCATGTTCAAAGGGGAACGACGATGGATGCTGTCGCCACTTTTCGCCGCGTCGCCGGGCTACCGGTCACGGACACAGAGCTGACGCCCGCGGTCGACTACGGCTTCTTCGGACCCGACTCCGTCACCTGGCGGGTGTGGAGTTACCCGACGTCGCTGCTGCTGGGCTTCGCCCGCGCCGTGACCATCGAGCACCTCGACCCGTACCTCGCCGCCGCTGTGGACGCCAGTGGTCAGGTGTACGCCCGCACGCGGCTGCGCTACGACCGCACCATGCAGTACTTCGCGCTGGTGGCCTTCGGTGACGCCGAGGCCGTGCTGGACGCTTCGGAGATCCTGGTCAAGATCCACGGGAAGGCCATCGGCACCGAGCCGATCACCGGCAAGCCGTTCGACGCCAACGACCCGTACTCGCAGCTGTGGATCCACCTGACCGCGTGGCACTCGATCCTCTACACCTACGAGATGTTCGGCCCCGGCAAGCTGACCGAGGCCGAAGAACTGCAGTACTGGGAAGAGTGCGCGCGGGCCGCGGAATTCCAGACCATCAACCCCGACGACGTGCCGCGCACGCGGGAGGGCATCCAGCAGTACTTCGAGCAGTACCGGCCGCAGATGGCCGGCTCCGAGGTCGCCCAGAACATGATGAACTACCTCGTCGACCTGGGTTATCACATCCTGCCCGAGCGGGTGCCGAGCTGGATGCGCCGCGTGTTCAACTGGCCGATGCGCCGGGCCATCATCGCGACCATGCCGAAGTGGATGCGCACCCTCGGCGGTATCCCGCAGAACTACTCCGATGACGTCGCTGCCAAGCTCATCGCGCGGCCGCTCCTGCGCGCGGTGGCGAGCGTCCCGCGCCTGGAACTGGCGATCCTGGACTTCACCACCCCGCACACCACGCCGATCGTCGGCCCGACGCTGATGAAGATCCCGGCTCAGAATCCCGTCACGTACACCCCGGCCGAGGCTCGGAAGAAATGGGGCCGGACCACGCCGTTCGAGCAGTACCAGGCGCTCGTCGCCAAGCGGGCACTCGGCAAGGGCCCCAAGCCGTACGAGCACAACCACAGCGACGCGCTGCTGGAATTCGAAGCGCACGCCGGCTGATTCCGGCCCATACCGACCGCACCACCGGGAGAATTCAGTACATGACGGACATTGCGTACACGGCCCTGGTGGACCAGGCGCTGGATGAGCTCGCCGAGGGCGAGAAAGCTTGGGCGGCAACCCCTCTGGCGCGCCGACGGCAGATTCTCGACGACGTGCAGCAGCTGGCGGTGCAGCACGGCGCCGAGTGGGTCGAGGCCGCGATCCGGATCAAACAACTCAATCCGGAGTCGCCGCTGGTCGGTGAGGAATGGATTTCCGGCCCGTACCCGCTGGCCGCCGGGGCCGCGGCGTTGTCGGCGAGCCTGGCCAAGCTGGAGGCCGGCAAGAGCCCGCTGGACGGTGCGACGTTCGGCACCGCGGCGGGCCGCACGACGGTTAACGTGTTGCCGCTCAACGTATTCGACAAGTTGTTGCTGTCGGGATTCAGCGCACAGGTGTGGCTGCAGCCGGGCGTCAGCCGCGACGAAGCCATCCGGACCGCCGGCCTTGCGCAGCGGGATCCGGGCAAGACCAACGGGATCGGCGCCGTGCTCGGCGCCGGCAACATCACCTCGATCGCGCCGCTGGACACCATCTACGAGCTGATCGCGGGCAACCGGGTGGTGGCGCTCAAGCTCAACCCGGTCACCGATCCGCTGCTGCCGGTGCTGACGAAGGTGCTGGCGCCGTTCATCGCGCTCGGCGCGGTGCGGATCCTCACCGGTGGCGCGGATGTCGGCACCTACCTGGTGCAGCACGACGCGGTGGACCACGTGCACATGACCGGCAGTGCGCTGACGCACGACGCCATCGTGTTCGGCGTCGGCGAAGAGGGGGCCCGGCGCAAGGCCGCGGGCGAGCCGATCCTGCACAAGGACATCACCAGCGAGCTCGGCGGGGTGTCGCCGACCATCGTGGTGCCCGGCAAGTGGAGCAAGGCCGATATTGTGTTCCAGGCCAACCACATTGCCACGCAGCGGCTGCACAACAACGGCTACAACTGCGTGGCGTCGCAGGTCGTGGTGCTGTCCTCGAAGTGGGCGCAGCGCGATGAGTTCGTGGCGGCGCTGACCAAGGCCCTCGCCGCCGCGCCCAATCGCGCCGCCTACTACCCGGGTTCCGACTCCCGCGTCGCCAGCGCCGAGGCGACGTACCCGAAGGCGCAGCGCCTCGGCGACCGCGTGCTGGTGGTGGATCCCGAGGACCGCACCGCGCTGCTCAATACCGAGTACTTCGCGCCGGTGTACGGCGTCGTCGATCTCGACAGTGACGGTGTCGAGTTCGTCCGCGCGGCCACCCGCCTGGCCAACGAGGACTTCGTCGGCACCCTGGGCGTCAACATCGTCGCGGCGCCGGCCACCATCAAGGCGCTGGGCAAGGCGTTCGACGCCATGATCGAGTCGTTGCACTACGGCACCGTGGCGGTCAACGCCTGGACCGGCGTCGGCTACCTGACGCCGCACGCCACCTGGGGCGCGTTCCCCGGCCACACGCTGAGCGACGTGCAGAGCGGAATCGGTGTGGTGCACAACGGTTTCCTGCTCGAGAAGCCCGAGCGAACCGTGGTCCGCGGGCCGTTCCGCCCGTCGCCGCGCTCGCTGATCGGGGGAGAGCTGTCGATCTCGCCGAAGCCGCCGTGGTTCGTCAACAACCGCACGGCTGCCTCGACCGGACGGCTCCTCACGGCGTTCACGGGCAAGCCGAGCTGGGCCAAGCTGCCCGCGATCTTCGTCTCGGCGCTGCGGGGCTGATGGGTTTCCCCGGGGGTCGTTGATCCGAAAAGCCGGTCTGTGGTCAGCCGCAGGCCGGCTTTTCGGATCTCAGAGGCTGACGTAGCTGCCGAAGAGAGCCGTGAGTTCATCGAGGAACTCGTCGTGGTCGATGGGCGGCTGGTCGAGCACGTAGCGGATGGTCAGGTGTTCGACCGCGCGGACGGCGATCCAGACGACCGTGTTGGGATGTTCGGGGCGTTGGTCCCGCAGCTGCAGGTGTGCGAGCGCGAGTTCGCCGACGCGCTGCTCGAAGTCGACGATCTTGTTGCCCAGTCCGAGCCGCGGGGTGTGCTCGATCATGGCCCGTAACAGTTCGGGTTGCTCACTCATCGCGTCGAGCAGCACGGCGAGCGTCTGGCGCATCGTGTCCAGTTTCGCGGGCTTGCCGACGTGTTCCACCAGGTGCGTGGTGACGGTGCGGGCGATCTCGTCGGTGTAGTCGTCGACGATGGCCGCGATGATGACGTCTTTATTCGGAAAGTACTGATAGAGCGATCCGGGACTGATGTCGGCCTCTTTGGCGATGAGGTTGGTGGTGGTGCCGTCGTAGCCGTGCTGGATGAGCACTGTGCGGCCGGCATCGAGGATGCGGGAGACCATCAAACGCGAGCGTTCTTGTCGCGGACTGCGCCGCGGATGCGCGATTGGGCTGCTCATGAGGCACTCACAACGCGAATTGTATGCGAGTAAAAGCTCGTGTCAGGCTCTGAACATGGCTTCTGGCAAAGAAAGTGCCGCGGTGAAGGCGGGTTCGCATCCGTATGACTACTACTGGCGGCCCGGCGCGGCGCTGCGGCCCGCACCGCCGCGCCTGCGTTTCGAACCGATGTGGACCTACACCCGCCGGCAGCTGTTCACGCCGTGGATGGAATTCCGTGAGGTGCCCCGTTCCACGGCGTGGACCGATCTGTTCGTCGATCACCTGTGGCAGGGCGACGAGCTGATGGACGCCGTCGTCGCGCGGTTCCGCGCGATGGGCATGGCCGACGGTCGCGCCATGCTGGACCGGGCGCTCGACCACGGTATCGACGCGGTGCCGAACGCGCCCGCGGAGTTGGTCGCGTTGTTCAACCAGCTGGACAACCCACCGGCCTGGTACGACCCGCAGCAGTGGGAAGCCGGCCGGCGGTTATGGATCGACGCGTCGCTGGCCGGCAAGGTCGGCATGTTCGCTGGTGACACCTTCGGCACCTTCGTCGGCGACGAAGTCGCCTATGCCACCGGGCAGACGGGTCGATTCGTCAGCGATTTCTACCGCCGCAACCTGGAGACTCTGGCCTGGTTTCGGAATATGACCTACCCCGGTGCGCTGGAACGCTGGGCCGAACCGTTCAAGGACACCGTGCGGGTGCGGCTCATGCACTCGCAGGTGCGTGCCGGGTTGCGACAGACCTGGGGTGACGAACAGTTCGCCCATCACGGCAACCCGATCTCCAATGCGATGATGATGAACGCGGCGATCAGTTTCGGCCTGCAGCCTCTGCTTGTCGATCATGCGCACGGCCGCACCCTGCAGCAGCGCGGATCTCGATGCGGCGCTGATGTATTGGGCCTACATCGCCCACGTCTTCGGGGTGGCGGAGGAACTCATCCCGAGGAATACCGCCGAAGCCATCGAAGCCATGGACTTCACAGTGGCGTATGCCGGTGGCCCGTCGGAGTGGACGGACACCATGGTCGGCGCCGCCATCGACGGGCAGAGCGCGGCCGGAACGATCAAGCGCGCCTTGGCTACACCACTGCTCGGGCTGCTGGCCTACTACGGCGGTGACGATCTCGCCCACGCGATGGTGCGTGGCACGAGCCTGGCGGGCGTCAACCTCAGGCCCTGGATGGGAGTTTCGAAGGTACTGGTCAACGTCAATGTGGGATTGCGGCGGCTGCTCGACCGTGTCCCCGGCGCAACGGCGCGAGCCGCCGCCCGCGAAAGCGACCTTGCGCTGTGGGGCTCGATGCTGGCAGTCGCCCGATTCGTGGCGGCCCGCAAGGGAATTCACGGTACTCCCTACGACCACCACAACGAGACCGCGAGCGGGGGTTGCCCGGTGCCGCACCAGGCTGCCGCGAGCTAGTGGAGGCGTTCGACGTCGTCCTGTGTCGCACGGGCAGAACCATCCATGTGGCGCAGGACGAATCGGTCTTGGAGGCACTGCTCGCCGCCGGAGTCCGAGTGGACTCCATGTGCCACAACGGTTTGTGCGGCACATGCCAGACGCGGGTCCTGTCCGGCGACATCGACCATCGCGACAGCTTTCTCAGCGACGAGGAGCGGGCCGCGGGTCGGTTCATGATGCCGTGCGTCTCCCGGGCCGTGGGCGGGGCGGACATCGTGCTCGATCTCTAGCCTGCCGCCTCGGTCTCCAGCTCGGAGCTCTGGGCGGGTTTGGTCGGCGCCGCGGGCCGGAGAGCGTCGTATTCGTCGCCCGCGCCGGCAGCTTGCGCGGGCAGCTTCACCACCTCGTCAACGGGTGATTTGTAGCGGCGCGCGCGGTACCGCCGCCGCGGTTGGTCGACGTGGCGTTCCGGCGCCGTTGGCGCCGTATCACCTTGCGGGACTGTCGGTTTCGCCATCGTCGTCGGCGTCTCCGCGCTCGGGTGGGTAGAGCGTGGGGTGGTGGTATTGGTTGGTTCGGGGTTGGCCGACATCGAGTAGGGGTGGTGGGGTCCAGTGGGTGCGGCCGTCGGGGCCCATGGTGGTGCTCCAGCCGCCGGTGTCGACCAGCCGGTTATCACAGCCGCAGGCCAGGGTCATGGTGTCAACATTGGTCAGGCCGTCCTCGCGCCAGTTGGTGATGTGATGGGCCTGGCTGCGCGAGCTTGGCCGGGTGCGTGCATGGTGACAGTGCAGGTGCACCACCCCGTCCCCCATGCGCCACCCACATCTGCGCATGGGCTGTGCGGGTGTCATTGGCGATCTGCTCGGCGGTCGGTGTCCCCGAGTAGCAGGGCGTCTCATCAGCCGGGTTGCACATCCCCGGCGCGGCGTACTTGTCGTAGATCGCATCCCAATACGCCCGAGCTTCGGGGGTCATCGTGCCGGACACCTCGCTGGTGCCATCGGATCGTTGCCGACCGTGGGTGATGCCCCGTGTGCGGTCGCGTTCGGTGTCGTCGGGTTCGGGGCCGTCCTGGTCGAGTTCGTAGAGCAGTTTGTTGGCCGCGGCCCGCAGTTCCTCGGGGGTCTGGTGTCGCGCCCGGGCCACCAGCGTCTGCTCACTCTGAGTGGTAGTCACCGGATCGACCCAGCCCGGCAGGTTCGCCATGAAATTGCCGATGACTTCGACGTGTTCGGGGTTGATCGCTCCCGCGGCTTGCGCCCGCGCCGCCTCCTGCCGTCGGGGCGGCAACGGCTCACCGGTCAACCCGACCCGCGTGCCGAGGTGTTCCATGTCCCGGACCCGGCGGCGGGCTTCCTTGCCGGAGATGTGCAGGCGGATCCGCAGGACGTCGGGCCAGTTTTTCGCGCCGATGTCTTTCGGGCCGGTTTGTGCGACCAGAGCGGCCAGGATGCGGTGATCGACCGCCTCGGCAGCGCACTTCAGACGTTCACGCCGGGACTGCAACGCCAACAACTCCGGCACACTCAACCCGCTGTAATCGAGCTCCGCGACCCGGGCGGCGTCAGCGTCGAGGTCGGCGTACGCCTCCTCGATGAGAGCGCTGCCGGCGATGTCCATATTCGAACAATAGTTCGAAGCACCGACAAGAAGCTGCGGCGAATGTGGCCCTAGTTACCCAATGTGACCAGCGCAAACAAAGTGACCAAAGTTTTTCGGAAAGAGTCGCCTGCCATGCTCCCGCGGCGGGCTCGCGCGGTCCAGGTTCGTCACGATCCGGCTACCCAGCGCTAACCTACGGTACCGTAGGTTACGGTACCGTAGGTTTGTGAGGCTCACGATCTGACGCCGACCACCGATGAAGGGATTGACCCATGGATACCCAGGCAGCTGTGCTGTACGAGCTGGAGCCCGTCGTCGCGCAGAACCTCGACCGGCACCTCAAGATGGCGAAGGAATGGTTCCCGCACGACTACGTGCCGTGGAGCCGCGGGCGGGACTTCGCGTTCCTCGGTGGCGAGGACTGGCGGCCGGAGGACTCGCCGCTGGACCCGGTCGCCAAGACGGCCCTGACCGTCAACCTGCTGACCGAGGACAACCTGCCGTCATATCACCGCGAGATCGCCACCCGCTTCTCCCGGGACGGCGCCTGGGGCACCTGGATCGGGCAGTGGACGGCCGAGGAAGGTCGCCACAGCATCGCGCTGCGGGACTACCTGGTGGTCACTCGCGGCGTCGATCCCGTTGCCCTGGAACGGCTTCGCATGGAGCACACCGTCGCCGGCTACGACGCCGGAGAGCGCAGCGCGCTGTCGGTGCTGGCCTATGTGTCGTTCCAGGAACTGGCCACGCGCGTCTCGCACCGCAACACCGGCCGGGCCTCGGGTTGCCCGCTGGCCGACCAGCTGCTGGCGCGCATCGCGGCTGACGAGAACCTGCACATGGTCTTCTACCGCAACCTGATGAATGCCGCCCTGGACATCGCGCCGGACGACGCGATGGTTGCCATCCGCGATGAAGTCGTCAACTTCGCGATGCCGGGCCTGGGTATGGCCGACTTCGCGAAGAATGCGCTCACCATCGCCAAGGCCGGTATCTACGATCTGCGCATCCACCACGACGATGTGCTGGTGCCGGTGCTGCGCTTCTGGAACATCTTCGAGCGCAATGACTTCGGGCCGCGTGGTGAGAAGGCGCGTGAGGAACTGGTCGGGTTCCTCGCGATGCTCGACGAGCGGGCGCGGTTCTACGAGGAGAAGCGCAAGCTGGCCGCGGTGGGTGGATGACTCAGCCGGGGAGCCGGATCACCTGGGCGGCGTAGGCCAGGCCTGCGCCGTACCCCAGCAGTAGCGCGACGCTGCCCGGCTTTGCCTCGCCGGTGTCCAGCAGGGTGTACATCGCCAGTGGAATCGAGGCGGCCGAAGTGTTGCCGGCGTCCTGGATGTCCTGGGCGACAACCGTTTCCGGGCTGAGTCCGAGTCCCTTGGTGAGCAACTCGTTGATCCGGCCGTTGGCCTGGTGGGGGATGAACACGTCGATGTCGTCGACCGTCAGGCCCGCGGCCGCGATGGCGCGCTTGCCGACGTCGACCATCTGGAAGGCTGCCCAGCGGAACACGGTCTGACCCTCCATGCGCAGGAAAGGCCTTGGTCCGGAAGGGTTCTCGGTGTAGTCGATCCAGCTGAGGTCCTGCACGATGGCACTGGACTGTTCGCCGTCGCTCCCGGCGACGGTGGGTCCGATGCCCTGCTCCTCGGTCGGTCCGACGACCACCGCGGCGGCGCCGTCGGCGAAGATGAAGGCATTGCTGCGATCGGTCATGTCGATGGCGTCGGACAGCTTCTCCGAGCCCACCACGAGGATTCGCCCCGCGCTACCGGACCGGATCATGTCGGCGGCCACGCCCAGTGAGTAGCCGAATCCCGCGCAGCCCGCGGCGATGTCGAACGCCGGAATGCCCTGTGCGCCAATCTCCGTGGCGACCTGCGGTCCGCACGGCGGGGTGTTGCGGAAGTTGGTGCTGGTGGCCACGATGACGGCGTCGATGTCCGAGCCCGACAGCTCGGCGGCGGCGCAGGCCCGGCGTCCGGCCTCGCACGCCATCGTGACCGCAGACTCGTCGGGACCGGCGAAGCGCCGGTTCTTGATACCGGTGCGGGAGTAGATCCACTCGTCCGACGACTCGATGGTCTGACAGATCTCGTCGTTCGTGACAACGCGGCCCGGGCGGTAGGCCGCCACGCTCAGCAGGCCGACGTTCTGTGCGCCGCTGCGCGTATGGATATGTGTCACTTGAGGTTTCCTGTCGGACGAGGGAGGGGTCAGCGCCCGGCCGGGTCGAGCCCGAGCGACATCCCGGCCAGTCCGCGCTTGCGGCTGGACAGTTTGTCGGCGATGCCGCGCAGTGCGGCGCCGGCTGCGGTGTCCGGTCCGGACAGCACCAGGGGCACACCGGTGTCGCCGGCGCTCACGAGCTGCGGGTCCAGCGGGACCTGACCCAACAGCGGAACCTCGGCACCGACTGTGCGCGTGAGGCTTTCGGCGACCTGCGCGCCGCCGCCCTCGCCGAACAGCTGCATGGTGGTGCCGTCGGGCAGGGTCAGTCCGGACATGTTCTCGACCACGCCGACGATGCGCTGACGGGTCTGGACCGCGATGGCGCCGGCGCGCTCGGCGACCTCGGCAGCAGCCATCTGCGGTGTGGTGACGACGAGGATTTCGGCGCCGGGGATCAACTGCGCCACCGAGATGGCGATGTCGCCCGTGCCGGGCGGCAGGTCGAGCAGCAGAACATCGAGGTCACCCCAGTACACGTCGGCCAGGAACTGCTGCAGCGCCCGGTGCAGCATCGGCCCGCGCCACACCACCGGGGTGTTGCCCTGGGTGAACATCGCGATGGAGATGACCTTCACATCGTGCGAAACCGGCGGCAGGATCATCGAATCCACCTGGGTGGGGCGATCCTGCACACCCATCATCCGGGGCACCGAGTGGCCGTAGATGTCGGCGTCGAGCAGGCCGACCGACAGGCCCTTGGCGGCCAGCGCGGCCGCCAGGTTCACCGTCACGCTGGACTTGCCGACGCCACCCTTGCCCGACGCCACCGCGTACACCCGGGTCAGCGAGCCGGGCTGGGCGAAGGGGATGACCGGTTCCTTGTCGTCACCGCGCAGCAGCTTGCGCAACTCGGCGCGCTGCTCGTCGTTCATCACGTCGAGGGTGACCTTGACGGCCCCGGTGCCCGGCACGTCGGTGACGGCCGCGGTGACCCGATCGGTGATCTCGGTTTTCTTCGGGCAGGCCGACGTGGTCAGGTAGATCTCGACGTGCACCGCGCCATCGGACTCGACCGTGATGTCCTTGACCATGCCGACCTCGGTGATCGGACGGCGCAGTTCAGGATCGATGACTTTGCCCAGTGCGGCGCGCACGGCGGCTTTCAGCTCAGCAGACATTACCCGCGAGTTTATAACTGCCGGTCAGCGCACCGGCAGCTGGTCATGGTAGGCCGGGAAAGGCGGGCGGCGGCGGACCGAGGGCTTCCGCGGGCAGCGGACCGGCGGGAGCAAGTGGTGCGGGGACCGCCGCCGGACCGGGCGCGGGTCCCGGTGCGGCGCCGACCGGGCCGGCGGCCGGCGTGCCGACGCCCACCGCGGTGACCGGAATGGGTCCGGGAGCAGCCGGTGCCGGCGCGACAGGCGCGGGCGGCGGAGCCTGCGGCAGCAGGAACGGCGGCAGGTTGAACGGGTTGGGCGCGGGTGCGTCCAGCGCCGGCGCATCCGGTGCCGGGATGGGCGCCGCGCTCGGCGCCGGGCCACCCTGCAGGCAGAACACCGCGCAGTTCTGTTTCGGTTCGGCCGGGCCGGGCAGCGGACCCATGCGGCCCATCTGCAACGCGGGCGTCATTGCCAGCGGATCGTCGGACGGCAGGCCCATCGCGTTGATCGGCAGTCCCGGCCCGAGCCCCTCGGGGTTGTCCAGGTGCTGGTCGCCGATGGCGGGCGGCGGACCGACGATCGGCGGCAGGTCGACCGGGGCGATACCGGTGACATAGGCCTTCGCCCACCCGAGCACGTTCTGGGCGTAGGGCATCGAGTTGTTGTAGCGCAGGATCGCGGTCAGCACCTGCGACGGATCACGCAGGTTCAGCCCACCGCTGCACAGGTAGCGGGCCGCGGCCAGCGAGGCGTCGTAGACGTTCTGCACGTCGGGCTTGCCGTCGCCGATGGCGTCCGCGGCATACCGGGCCCAGGTGCCGGGCAGGAACTGCATGGGTCCCAGCGCCCGGGCGTAGGTCACCCGCCCGGCCGAGATGCTCTGCACGATGACCTCGTTGCCGGCCAGCGTGCCGTCGAGGACAGGTCCGAGGATCGGGGTGAGCGCGGTGCCCCGCGCGTCGGTGGCGCCGCTGTTGGCGTGGCCGGACTCGATGCGGCCGATACCGGCCAGCAGGTTCCAGCTGATACCGCAGCCCGGTGCGTTGGTCGCCATGATCTTCTCGGCGGTGCGGTAGGCGTTGAGGACGACCGGCGGGATCCGCAGTCCGCCGGGCGCCATCACCAGCGACGCCGGCGGCGGTGACAGGGCGGTGGTGGGATCCATGTGCAGCGCGCGGGGAATCTGATCGGACGCGACGACCGTCATACCGGCCCGGTTGCGTGGGCCGGGCGTGGTGGGGGTGACGGCCGCCAGCGGCGTGACGCCCGTGGTGGCGCTGTTGTGTGCGGTTGTTTGCCGAGTCGGCGCGGAACCGCCGACGGCAAGCATCAAGACGAGCGGCGCGACGACGGCGACACCGGCCAGCGGCCGGCGCAGCGCCCTGGCGATCTGTCGGCGACGGCCGGGTGCGGTTTCGGCAACGACGCCGGAGTCGTCGTCGACGGCGGCGTCGTAATCCTCGATGGCGTCGTCGACCAGCGCGGAGTCGCCGGAAAGTGCGTGGGATTCAGTAGTAGGCGCAGCGTCGTCCGCGAAATCAGCGGTGTCGCCCCCGTTGTGCACTAAGCCATCCTATGAAAGTGGAATACCGGAGTGACCCCGGTGACCTGTGTTGTGATCCAAGTCACCATACCTACTCCACGGTCGCTTGTCGTAGCAATGATTCCGGACAATGGAATCTCTTATTCGGCTGCGGTGGCGGAGTCGGCAGAGTCGGCCGGAGTGCCGCTGAAAGCGTCGTCGTCCTCGACCGGCGGCCGGGATTTTCCGGTCTTGCGCTTGCCGGATCCGCCCTTGCCGCCGTTCTGCTGAGCAATCAACGCCCGCAGCTCGTCGAGTTCGCGGCGGAGGTAGTCGCGGGTCGCCACCTCGCCGACGGCCAGCCGCAGCGCGGCCAGTTCGCGGGCCAGGAATTCGGTGTCGGCCTTGGTTTGGGCCGCGCGCCTGCGGTCCTCTTCGAGCGACACGCGGTCCCGGTTCTCCTGGCGGTTCTGTGCCAGCAGGATCAGCGGCGCGGCGTACGCGGCCTGGGTCGAGAACGCCAGGTTCAGCAGGATGAACGGATACGGGTCGAATTGCAGGCTGATCGCGATCAGGTTGAAGGCGATCCAGATGACCACGATCACCGTCTGGATGAGCAGATATTTGCCCGTGCCCAGGAACCGGGCGATCGACTCACTGAACTGGCCGACGGCCTCGACGTCGACCCGTGGGGTCAACCGGAAACGGGACGTGCGCGGGATGTCCAGGCGCTGCCGCGCCGAAGGCTCGCTCACCGGCCGGCTCCCGAGATGTTGTCAGTGATGGCCTGCGTCGAGTCCGGCCCTGGTTCGTCCGCGCTGCGCCAGCCCGACGGCAGCAGGTGGTCGAGCAGGTCGTCGACGGTGACGGCGCCCAGCAGGTGGTTCTCGTCGTCGACCACCGGTGCGGACACCAGGTTGTACGCGGCGAAGTAGCGCGTGACCTCGGCCAGTGAGCTGGTCGGGGACAGCACCGGCAGGTCGCTGTCGATGATGCCGCCGACCTGGCTGGCCGGCGGTTCGCGCAGCAGCCGCTGGGTGTGTACACAGCCCAGGTAGTGGCCGGTCGGCGTCGCGGTCGGTGGCCGGGTGACGAACGTCAGCGACGCCAGTGCCGGCGTCAGCTCGGGGTCGCGGACGCGGGCCAGCGCCTCGGCGACGGTGGTGTCCGGTGTGAGCACGACGGGCTCGGGCGTCATCAGACCACCGGCGGTGTCGGGCGAGTGCTGCAGCAGGCGGCGCACCGGCTCGGAATCCTCGGGGTCCATGCGGTCCAGCAGCACGGCGGCCCGGGTGGCGTCGAGCTCACCGAGGAGGTCGGCGGCGTCGTCGGGGTCCATCTCCTCGAGCACGTCGGCGGCGCGCTCGGTGCCCAGCTGGTTGAGCAACTCGGCCTGCTCGGGTTCGGAGAGCTCCTGCAGGATGTCGGCCAGCCGGTCGTCGTCGAGGGCCTTGACGACTTCGTGCCGGCGCTTGGCCGGCAGGTCGCGCAGGGCGTCGGCGACCTCGACGGGACGCTGACCGTCGAACTGCTCCAGCAGTTGCGCCACCCCTTGTCCCGGTAGCGCGAGCGCCGACGGCGTCAGGCCGGTGACGTTCTGCCAGTCGACCACGTGCACCGTGGTGCGCCGGCCGAGCCGGCGGTGGCGCACCGCGACGCGGGTGACCAACCAGTCGCGCGAGCGGGCCTGTTCGATCGCGAGGTCGACCACGACGACGTCGACGCCGGCGAGCTGTTCGAGCTGTGGGTCGGTGACGCGGACGCGGGTGTCCAGAATCTGCCCGAGTACCAGGGCCTCGCCGGGGCGCTGTTCGAACCGGCGCAGCGAGATGGTCGCTCCGGTCAGGGTGACGGAGTTGTGCTCGATGGACGTCACCCGCAGGATCGGCACGAAAATCCTTCGGCGCGTGGTCAGTTCGACGACGAGGCCGAGCACCCGTGGTTGGTGCCGGACGATGCCCATGCTCACGACCACGTCGCGGACCCGGCCGACCGACTCTCCGTCGGGGCCCAGCACGACCAGTCCAGCGAGTCTGGCCACGTAGACCCTGTTGACCGCCACCATGCACCACAGGGTAGAGAGTGGGGTCGTGGAGAACCTGTATCGGCCCCGCCGTACCTGCCTGTCCGTCCCGGGTAGTAGCGACAAGATGATCGCCAAGGCGAAGACGTTGCCCGCCGATCAGGTGTTCCTCGACCTCGAGGACGCGGTGGCGGCCGACGCCAAGGCCACGGCGCGGACCCGGGTGGCACAGGCGTTGTGCGAGCCGGGCTGGGCGGGCCAGCTGCGCGGACTCCGGGTCAACGACTGGACCACACCGTGGACGTACGCCGACGTGATCGAGGTCGTCACCGCGGTGGCGCGCGGCGGTGGCGAGTTGGACGTCATCGTGCTGCCGAAGGTCAGCGACGTCTCGCACGTGCAGGCCCTCGATCTGTTGCTGACGCAGCTGGAGCGCACCCACGGACTGCCCGTCGGCCGCATCGGCATCGAGGCGCAGATCGAGGACGCCAAGGGGCTCGTCAACGCCGACGCCATCGCCGGCGGGCCGCGGGTGCAGGCACTGATCTTCGGGCCGGGCGACCTGATGGCGAGCCTCAACATGCGCACCCTCGTCGTGGGGGAGCAGCCCGTCGGTTACGGCGTCGGCGACGCCTATCACCACGTGCTGATGACGATCCTGGTGGCAGCGCGGGCACACGGCATCAACGCCATCGACGGCCCGTACTTCAAGGTGAAGGACACCGAGGCGTTCACGCGCGTCGCCGGGCAGACCGCGGCACTCGGGTACGACGGCAAGTGGGTGCTGCACCCCGACCAGATCGCCGCCGGGAACGAGATCTTCAGTCCGCGGCAGGCGGATTACGACCACGCCGAGCTGATCCTCGAGGCCTACGAATGGCATACCTCGCAGGCCGGTGGCGCCCGCGGCGCGGTGCTGCTGGGCGACGAGATGATCGACGAGGCCAGCCGCAAGATGGCGCTCGTGATCGCGGGCAAGGGCCGCGCCGCCGGCATGACGCGCACCGGCGAGCGGTTCACTCCGCCCGCGTGAGCGGGCCGGCCTAGCCGCCGAGGATCAGGACGACCAGAAACAGGTTGAGCAGGAACGCCAGGGCGCCGCACACGATGCCGATCACGGCCAGCAGGCTCCCGCGGGTGCCGCTGCCGGGGATGCGCTCGTAGGCGACCACGCCGAGCCCGACGCCGATGAGCGCCACGGGGCCCAACACCACGCCGGCCAGCGCGCACACGACCGAGCCGACCGCCAGCCGGTTCACCCGTGCGCCGATCACAAGGTCGGGTCTTGGCGTGATGCCCAGTCGACCAGCACCACGAAGCCGACCAGGCCGACGATGAGGGTGATGGCACCGATGACGATGCCTGCGATCGCCATGTTCCTGCCGTTGGTCTGCGGCCGGCCCTTGCTCTGCGCCAAGGCGACGATGCCCAGGATGATGCCGAGCAGCGAGCCGGCCGGGCCGAACACGAAGCAGATGAAGTAGAGCGGCAGTGCGATCAGCGAACTGACCAGTGACCCGATGGCCATGCCGTCGCTGGACCTCGGTGCCGGGTACGACGAGTACAGCGGCGGCGGCAGGTAGCCGGCCGGCGGCGGGAATCCAGGTGGCGGCGGGAATCCCGGTGGCGGTGGGGGCGTCGCCGGTGGGCCGTACGGACCGGCGGGCGGGGCGCCGTAGAAGCCCGGCGGCGGGCCGGGAGGTGCGGGAAACGGACCCGTCGGTGGCTGCGGCGGGACCTGCGGCGCCGGGGTGGGCGGCGCCTGCTGCCAGGGCGCAGAGGTGGGCCCTGGCTCTTCGATCGCGGGGTATTCGTACACCGGATAGTCGCTGGTCGCTTCGGCATCGGTGCCGGTCGGCCGAGGCGCGGAACCGCCCGGCCCCGACGGATCCCAGGAGGGTTGGCCCGACTGCCCGCCCGGACTTGTCATGCCGACCAACCTAGCGCACGAGTTCATGGCATCGTGGTAGCCGAAACGCGTTCCGAGGCGAGTGACAGGAGACCAGGGGAATGACGAATCCGCTGCAGCCCGACCGGACCCCGGGCCCGGGTGGACAGCCCGGATTGCCGACTCCGCCCAAGGGCTGGCCCATCGGTTCCTACCCCACCTACGCCGAGGCGCAGCGCGCCGTCGATTACCTGTCGGACCAAGAGTTTCCGGTGCAGCACGTGACCATCGTGGGCGTCGACCTGATGCAGGTGGAGCGCGTCACCGGGCGGCTCACCTGGCCGCGGGTGCTGACCGGCGGCATCCTGACCGGAGCGTGGCTGGGTCTGTTCATCGGGCTGGTGCTCGGGCTTTTCGGCACCAACGCGTGGGGCTCGCTGCTCACCGGCTTGATCGCCGGCATCTTCTTCGGCTTGATCACCTCGGGCGTGCAGTATGCGATGTCGCGCGGCACAAGGGATTTCAGCTCCACCATGCAGCTCGTCGCGGGCCGCTACGACGTCCTGTGCGATCCGGTTTGTGCCGAGCAGGGCCGCGACCTGCTGGGCCGCCTTTCGCTGTAGTGGCCGGCGGCCCCGCCGCCTGATCCGCTCCGGCCCCGCCGCCTGATCCGCACCTGGCTCGCCGCTCAGGCACACGATCGGCTCCTGACGTCGCCGATATGTTGCACGGCACACCTTCTGCGCTCTACGGTTTGCGCGCGGGAGGTTCCCGTGAGACAGGAGGCGTCCGTGGTGCGCGCGGGAAAGCTGCGGGCTGCGCTGGCAGCGGGTGCGGCGGCGTGCACGGCCGCCACGTTGGTATCCGCCTGCGGTTCCGGTGCGGGCGGCAACGTCGTCAACTTCTATACCTCGGCCAATGAGATGGCGACATTCTCGGCCGTCGCCAAGCGGTGCAATGCCGAACTCGGCGGCCGCTTCAGCATCAAGCAGATCAGCCTGCCCAAGGGCGCCGACGATCAGCGGCTGCAGCTGGCCCGCCGGCTGACCGGCAACGACAAGACCCTCGACATCATGGGCCTGGACGTGGTGTGGACCGCGGAGTTCGCCGAAGCCGGCTGGGCCGTGCCGCTGGCCGACGACCCGGCCGGAAAAGCGGAAGCCGACGCCGCCGACGACACCCTGCCCGGACCGCTCAAGACGGCGCAGTGGCAGGGCCGCCTGTTCGCCGCGCCCATCACGACCAACACCCAAATGCTCTGGTACCGGGCCGATCTGATGCCCGAGCCGCCGGCGACCTGGGATGACATGGTGGCGCAGGCGACCAAGCTGCACGCCGCCGGTGGACCCAGCTGGATCGCCGTGCAGGGCAAGCAGTACGAGGGCCTGGTGGTCTGGTTCAACACCTTGCTGACCAGCGCCGGCGGCAGCGTGCTGTCCGACGACGGCAAGACCGTCACCCTGACCGACACCCCCGAGCATCGCGCCGCGACCGTCAAGGCGCTGCAGGTCATCAAGTCGGTGGCCACCGCGCCCGGCGCCGACCCGTCCATCACCCAGACCGACGAGGGGACGGCCCGGCTGGCACTCGAGCAGGGCAAGGCCGCGCTCGAGGTGAACTGGCCGTTCGTGCTGCCGTCACTGCTGGAGAACGCGGTCAAGGGTGGCGTGCCGTTCCTGCCGCTGAACGAGCGCGCGGAGCTCAAGAGCGCCATCAACGACGTCGGTACCTTCGCGCCCGACGATGCGCAGTTCACGACGGCCTACGACGAGAGCAAGAAGGTGTTCGGCTTCGCGGATTACCCGGGGGTGCAGCCCGGGGTGCCGGCCAAGGTCACCATCGGTGGGCTGAATCTGGCTGTGGGCAAGGACAGTACGCACAAGGCCGAGGCCTTCGAGGCCATCCGGTGCATGCGCAGCGCGGCCAATCAGGAGTTCACGTCGGTGGAGGGCGGGCTGCCCGCGGTGCGCGCGTCGCTGTACGACGATCCCAAGTTCCAGGCCAAGTATCCGCAGTACGCGGTGATCCGTCGCCAGCTCGCGGATGCCGCGGTGCGGCCGGCCACGCCGCAGTATCAGGCGGTGTCGACGCGGATTTCGGCGACGCTGGCCCCGATCACCAAGATCGACCCGCAGCGCACCGCCGACAAGCTGGCCTCCGAGGTGCAACAGGCGATCGACGGCAAGGGGCTGATCCCGTGAGCCGTGGAACTGCCGACAGGCGCCTCGCCTATGCGCTGATCGCGCCCGCCGTGCTGGTGATGCTCGCGGTGGCAGCGTATCCCGTCGGCTACGCGGTGTGGCTGAGCCTGCACCGGGACAACCTCGCCGCGCCGGCGGAGACCCGCTTCGTGGGTCTGGACAACTACACGACAATCCTCACCGACCACTACTGGTGGACGGCCTTCGTGGTCACGCTCGGTATCACGGTGGTGTCGGTGGCCATCGAGTTCGTGCTCGGGATGACGCTCGCGGTGGTGATGCACCGGACCGTCTTCGGCAGCTCGGTGGTGCGCACCGCCATCCTGATTCCGTACGGCATCGTGACCGTGGCCGCTTCCTACAGTTGGTATTACGCGTGGACGCCGGGCACCGGCTACCTCGCGAATCTGCTGCCCACGGGCAGCGCGCCGCTGACCGAGCAGCTGCCGTCGCTGGCCATCGTGGTGCTCGCCGAGGTGTGGAAGACCACGCCGTTCATGTCGTTGCTGCTGTTGGCGGGGCTGGTGCTGGTGCCCCGGGACCTGCTCGACGCCGCCCAGATGGACGGCGCGGGTCGCTGGCAGCGGTTCGCCAAAGTCACTCTGCCGCTGATGAAACCGGCGATCCTCGTGGCCCTGCTGTTCCGCACGCTGGATGCGTTCCGCATCTTCGACAACATCTACGTGCTCACGGGCGGCACCAACAACACCGGCTCGGTGTCGATCCTGGGTTACGACAATCTCTTCAAGGCGTTCAACATCGGCCTGGGATCGGCGATCAGCGTCCTGATCTTCGCGACCGTCGCGATCATCGCGTTCATCTACATCAAGATCTTCGGTGCCGCGGCGCCCGGTGCGGAAGCCGAGGTGCGGTGACATGAGCGATCAGACACGTGGCGGCCGGTTGGCCGGCTGGGGCGTGGTCAACGTCCTGGTGGTGGTCTACGCGCTGCTGCCGGTGCTGTGGATCTTCTCGCTGTCCCTCAAGCCGACGTCAACGGTCAAGGACGGCAACCTGATTCCGCGTCAGGTCACGTTCGACAACTACAAGGGCATCTTCACCGGCGTCGGCTTCGGCTCGGCACTGATCAACTCGATCGGCATCGGGCTCATCACCACCGCCATCGCGGTGACGATCGGTGGCATGGCGGCCTACGCCGTGGCCCGCCTGGACTTTCCGGGCAAGCGACTGCTGGTCGGCCTGTCGTTGCTGATCGCGATGTTCCCGCAGATCTCGCTGGTGACACCGTTGTTCAACATCGAGCGCACTGTCGGGCTGTTCGACACCTGGCCGGGTCTGATCCTGCCGTACATCACCTTCGCGCTGCCACTGGCGATCTACACCCTGTCGGCGTTCTTCCGGGAAATCCCTTGGGATCTGGAGAAGGCCGCCAAGATGGACGGTGCCACGCCGGGGCAGGCCTTCCGGAAGGTCATCGCACCACTCGCCGCACCCGGCATCGTCACGGCAGCGATCCTGGTGTTCATCTTCGCCTGGAACGACCTGCTGCTGGCATTGTCGCTGACCGCCACCCAGCGTGCCATCACCGCGCCGGTGGCGATCGCGAACTTCACGGGCAGTTCGCAATTCGAGGAGCCGACCGGTTCCATCGCCGCCGGGGCGATGGTCATCACGGTGCCCATCATCATCTTTGTTCTCATCTTCCAACGACGGATCGTCGCGGGCCTGACGTCCGGTGCGGTGAAGGGGTAGTCCATGGCCGAAATCGTTCTGGAGAACGTCACCAAGAGTTACGACGGCGGCGCAACGGCCGTGCAGGACCTGTCGCTCACGATCGCAGACGGTGAGTTCCTGATCCTGGTCGGGCCGTCGGGATGCGGAAAGTCGACGACGCTCAACATGATTGCCGGCCTGGAGGACATCAGCTCCGGCGAACTGCGCATCGGTGGCGAACGGGTCAACGAGAAGGAGCCCCGCGACCGGGACATCGCGATGGTGTTCCAGTCCTACGCGCTCTACCCGCACATGACGGTGCGGCAGAACATCGCGTTCCCGCTCACTCTCGCGAAGATGCCGAAGGCCGAGATCGCCGCCAAGGTCGAGGAGACCGCGAAAATCCTTGATTTGACGGCACTTCTGGACCGCAAGCCCGCCCAGCTGTCCGGTGGACAGCGTCAGCGTGTGGCGATGGGACGTGCCATCGTGCGTAGCCCCAAGGCCTTCCTGATGGACGAGCCGCTGTCCAACCTGGACGCCAAGCTGCGGGTGCAGATGCGCACCGAGATCGCCCGGCTGCAGGCCCGCCTCGGCACCACCACCGTCTACGTCACGCACGACCAGACCGAGGCGATGACGCTGGGGGACCGGGTGGTGGTGATGAGTGGCGGTGTCGCGCAACAGGTCGGCACCCCCGACGAGCTGTACAACGAGCCGGCGAACCTGTTCGTCGCCGGCTTCATCGGCTCCCCGTCGATGAACTTCTTCCCGGCCACACGGACCGACGTCGGGGTGCAGCTGCCCTTCGGTGAGGTCACCTTGAGCGACGAGGCCCGCGCGGCGCTGGACCAGCAGCGGCCGTCGGCCGACCTGATCGCGGGTGTGCGTCCCGAGCAGTTCGACGACGCCTCGGTGATCGACGCCTACGCGCGCATCCAATCGCTGACCTTCGAGGTCGACGCCGAGCTGGTGGAATCGCTCGGGGCGGACAAGTACGTGCACTTCCGGCTCGAAGGTGCCGGCGCTCAAGCCGCCCAGCTGGAGCAGCTCGCCGACGACACCGCCGATGCCGGATCGAGCGAAAACACTTATGTGGCACGGGTTTCGGCCAAGTCGGCCGCGACCGCGGGTAGTCGGGTCGAGCTGGCTCTGGACACGTCCAAGCTGACCCTGTTCGACCCGGCCACGGGCCGCAACCTGTCATTGGTGCAGTGACCGACGTTCTCGGCGCGGTTCGCGCCCGTCTGACAACGCATTTCGCCGGCCGTGGCAGCAGCGCCGAGCCGGTGGGTGCCAGTGTCACCTTCCTTGGCGCCGACCCCATCGAGGTACTGCGCTACGGGCCGACCGACGGCGACGTGTATCACTATGCGTCGCTGGGCTGTTCGCGCTATCCGATGACGGATCCGATGGACATGGTGGCCGACGGGATCAGCGGCCCGCGGGCGGAGGCGGTGCTGTCCCTGCGTGGCCCGACGCCGACGGCACTGGCCCGCTCGATCGCCGTACTGGCGTCGGCGCCGGCCGTCGAAGGTCTGATCCTGGAACCGGATGCGCTGATCGATCTGCAACAGCCGGTCTGGCAGGGGGCGGCATTCACCGCATTCCTGTTGGGCGCCAGCGAGATCGGCGACGTCGAGCTGCCCGACCCGTATCAGCCGGTCCGGATCCTGAGCGCGACACCCATCACCGCCACCGAGGCCGCCTGGGTGCGGCTCAAGGGCGCGGACGCCATGCGTGACGCGTGGCAACAGGACGGTGTCGACGTCCTCGATCAGCGGCGCCGGGCCGCCGAGCCCAGCTGACGGCTACGAGGTGTTGTTGGGGCAGGCGACGTCAGCCCACACGGCATCACCCTCGGCAGGTTCGTCAGAGGACGGGTTGTTGACCCGGACCACGGTGCAGCGGTGCAGAATCTGCGGCTTGTTCCCGTTGAGCCAGTTCAGCATCACGGTGTAGCCCTCGGCCTCGAGGTCCCTGATGACGGCGTCCGCGCCGTTGGCGTGGGCGGCCGGCGCGGCGATGCCGGCAAGCGCAGCACTCGCGATGGCAACCGCCACCGCGAGGGACTTCGGTCCGATCTTCATCCCGAGATCATGACTGGCGCGCGGCATCCCGCGACGCGTTTTACGAAAGATGCCGTTCACTCGCGCGTTGCCGCGCGTTCGCCGTGATTACAGCCAGTGGTTGTGGCGGAACGTCCGGTACAGGCCCGTGCACACCAGCACCATCACCGTCAGGACGGCGAAATAGCCGTAATGCCAATGTAGTTCGGGCATGTTATCGAAATTCATGCCGTAGATGCCGGCGATCATCGTGGGCATCGCGGCGATGGCAACCCACGCCGAGATCTTGCGCATGTCGGCGTTCTGTTCCATGCCGACCTTGCCGAGCGCCGCCTGCACCAGCGAGCTCAACATGTCGTCGAAGCCGGTGATCTGGTCGGCGGCCTGACTGTTGTGGTCGTGGACGTCGCGGATGTAGCGGCGGACTTCCTTCGAGATCAGGTCGTGGTGGTCGGACAGCAGCCGCTGCAGTGCCATGGTCAGGGGGTTCACCGAGTGCCGCAGCTCGACGACCTCACGCTTGAGCAGGTAGATGCTCTCGATATCGGTCTGGGTGTGCGGGGAGAACACGGCCTGCTCGATGGCGTCGATGTCGGTCTCGACCAGTGCGGTGACATCGAGGTAGCTGTCCACCACGTGGTCGGCGATGGCGTGCATCACCGCGTAGGGGCCCAGCGTCAGGATGGTGGGGGACTCGTCCAGTCGGTGCCGCACGCCGGCCAGTCCGCTGTGTTCACCGTGCCGGACCGTGACCACGAACTCGGGGCCGACGAACACCATGATCTCGCCCGTCTCGACGATCTCACGGGCATTGGCCACGGACTCGTGCTCGACGTAGCTGACCGTTTTGAGCACCAGGAAGAGGGTCTGGTCGTACCGCTCCAGTTTGGGCCGCTGATGGGCGCAGACCGCGTCCTCGACGGCCAGTTCGTGCAGTCCGAAGACGTCGGCGACGGCTTGCATCTGGTGCTGGTCGGGCTCGTGGAGTCCGATCCACACGAAGGCCTCCGCGCCGGCCGCGCGCAGTTCGCGCACCTTGGAGACGGCTGCGCCGTGGGTGTATTTGCCGGGTAGCCGCGCGCCCATGGAGTAGACGCCGCAGTCGACGGTGGCGCGGGCGACCGGCACGTGGATGGAGCTGGCATCGGGCCCGGCAGGCGCCTTTTTCGGCACGGGGCGGAAGTTCGATGGTTGGAGTGCGCGGAACGAGGGCATGCGGCTGACCTCCCGTGGGGCGGACTTCTCGGATCAGTAGACCAGTCGCAAATGCTACGCGGAACCGGCGAGTAACAATTGAGTGAAGTAGCCTGACGCGGTGTCAGATAAGTCAGGCGCTGTGCGCACACCCCAGGTGGTCATCGACGATGCGGAAATTTTCGCCGCCCACGAAGGGGGCAAGCTCTCCGTAGCCCTCAACGAGCCGCTTGATACCCAGCGCGCGTTGTCGATCGCCTACACCCCGGGCGTCGCGCAGGTCAGCCGTGCCATCGCGGCCGATGCGACCCTGGCCAAGAAGTACACCTGGGCCAACCGCCTGGTTGCCGTCGTGAGCGACGGCAGCGCCGTGCTGGGCCTCGGTGACATCGGCCCGGCGGCCTCCCTGCCGGTCATGGAGGGCAAGAGCGCCCTGTTCAAGACCTTTGGTGGCCTCGACTCCATCCCGATCGTGCTGGACACCAAGGACCCCGACGAGATTGTCGAGACCCTGATCCGGCTGCGTCCGACATTCGGCGCCGTCAACCTGGAGGACATCTCCGCGCCGCGATGTTTCGAGATCGAGCGCCGCGTCATCGAGGCGCTGGACTGCCCCGTCATGCATGACGACCAGCACGGCACCGCCATCGTGGTGCTCGCCGCGCTGCTGGGCGCGACCAAGGTGCTCGAGCGCGACATGCACAACCTCAAGGTCGTGGTGTCCGGTGCCGGTGCGGCCGGTGTGGCCTGCACCAACATCATGCTGGCCAGCGGCATTCGCGACATCATCGTCCTCGACAGCAAGGGCGTCGTGCACACCGGTCGTGACGACCTGAACTCCTTCAAGGCCGAACTCGCCGGCCGCACCAACCCGCGTGGCGTGACCGGCGGCATCGCCGAGGCGCTCGACGGCGCCGACGTCTTCCTGGGCGTCTCGGCCGGCCTGGTGCCCGAAGAATTCATCGCCGAGATGGCGCCCAATGCCATCGTGTTCGCCCTGTCGAACCCGGACCCGGAGATCCACCCGGACGTCGCCCGCAAGTACGCCGCCGTCGTGGCGACCGGTCGCAGCGACTTCCCGAACCAGATCAACAACGTGCTGGCGTTCCCCGGCGTGTTCCGCGGCGCCCTGGACGCCGGTGCCCGCCGGATCACCGAGGCCATGAAAGTGGCTGCCGCAGAAGCCATCTTCTCGGTCGTGGGTGATGATCTGTCGGTCGACTACATCGTGCCCAGCGCGCTCGACCCGCGTGTGGGTCCGGCCGTGGCGGCCGCGGTGGCCGCCGCGTCGCAAGCCTGAGCACCATGAGCCGCCGGGTCGCGGCGGGCGGTGTGGCGCTGGCCGCACTGCTCACCGCGACGACGGCGGGCTGCAGCACCGGGCAATCCGTGCCGGGACCCCCGGCGGTGACCGTCGGTGCCGCGCCGACCAGCGAGTCGAAACTTCTCGCTCATCTGTACTCGGCCGCCCTGGGATATTTCGGTATCCCGACCCGCGTGCACCTGGTCCCGGATCCTGTTGCGGCCCTGGACTCCGCCGATGTGACCGTGGCGCCCGGACTGACCGGCGAACTGCTCGCCAGATTCGTCCCACACGCCACGGCACGGGCCGACGAACAGGTGTACCGGTCGATGATCTCGGCGCTGCCCGAAGGTGTCGCCGCCGCCGACTACACCGCGTCGGCGCAGGACAAGCCGGCTGTCGCGGTCACCGCCGCGACAGCGGACCGCTGGGGCAAGCGGGATGTCGCGGCGCTACCGGGGCATTGCGGCGGTTTGTCCGTCGGAGTGGTGACGGGGGATGCCCACCCGGCTCGCGTGGGGGACTGTGTCCTACCGGCCGCTCGTGAATTCAAGGACGCCGCAGGCCTTTTCGATGCGTTGAAGGCGGGCGCGGTGACGGTGGCCTGGACCTCCACCGCGGCGCCGGCGGTACCGGCGGGCGTGACGGTGCTGACCGACCGCACCGCGCTGATCCGCGCCGAGAACGTGGTGCCCTTGTACCGGCGTAACGTCCTGGCCGAACAACAGGTGTTGGCGCTCAACGGAATTGCCGGCGAACTGGACACCGCGACGCTGACCGACATGATCGGTCAGGTCGACAAGGGGGCCGATCCGGCCGCGGTGGCGGGTGCGTGGCTGGCCCAGCACCCGCTGGACCACTAGCCGAGCCGGCAATCCGCGGTGATCGCCGGTGATCCGCACGCAATGGCGGTGCTCACCAGAGGTGGGTAAACCTGGTGAGAGGAGCGTGGTTTCATTTCCGGGGGAGCAGTAGCCGTCCTGATTGAAGCCACGCACCGTTCCGCGCCGCGAAACGTCCCTGGGCTCAATAGCAACTCGCGGATCATCGCCCCGGTTGCGCTCAGGGACTTTTCGCCCCGCCGCTGTTGGTGAACAACCCCAACCCGACCTCCGGCCGCCTCGCATCTCGGGCCCCAGGGTAGGGCCAACCGCCAAACGACTATGCTCGCGAGACTCAACCGAGCCTGGGCAGGACCCGTCCCGCGATCGCCGCGAACAGCCCCTGGTAGGCGCCCGACCCGGTGATGCGGACGATCACGTCGACGATCTTGGCGTCCGGCCCGACCAGCACGCGGGCATGGCCCTTACGGACCGCTTCGAGAATGATCTGAGCGGCCCGTTCCGGGGTGGTCAGGGCGCCCCTGTCGAACAGCTTGTTCAGGCCCGCGGAGTCGATGTCGGCGGCCGCGGTCGAGTTGCGCACGATGTTGGTCTTGATGCCGCCCGGGTGCACCGTGGTGACCTTCACCGGATGGCCCGCCAGCTTCATTTCCTGGCGCAGCGCCTCGGTGAAGCCGCGGACGGCGAATTTGGCTGCGTTGTAAGCGGATTGGCTGGGCACCGCGAACAGGCCGAAGATGCTCGAGACGTTGACGACGTGCCCGTCGCCCGAGGCGATCAGGTGCGGCAGGAAGACCTTGGTGCCGTTGACGACGCCCCAGAAGTCGACGTCCATGACGCGCTCGATGTCCTTGAACTGGCTGACCTCGAGGTCACCGGTGAAGGCGATGCCGGCGTTGTTGTAGACCTGGTTGACCTTGCCGAAGTGCTTGACCACGTCGTCGGCATACAGCTCGAAGGCCTCCCGCTCGGCGACGTTCAGCCGGTCGGCTTTCACTTCGGCGCCGATGGCCTTGACCTGTTCCTCGGTCTTGGCCAGGCCCTCGGTGTCGATGTCGCTGATCGCCAGCGACGCACCCGAGCGCGCCAGTTCAATGGCCAGCGCCTGGCCGATACCCGACCCGGCTCCGGTGATCACGCAGACCTTGCCGGCGAATCCCTCCATGACCGCTCCTTTGCGTTGGGTGGTGGGTGTCAGTGCGAGCGCGACGGCATCACGCGGGACGTGACGCGGGAGAACAGATCCTGGTACGCGCCCGAGCCGGTGGCCCGGATGATCAGGTCCAGCAGCTTGGCGTCCGGTCCGACGAGCACGCGGGCGTGGCCCTTGCGCACGGCCTCCAGGATGATCTTGGCGGCGCGTTCGGGGGTGGTCTTGGCCAGCTTCGCGTCGAAGGTCTTGGCCAGCTCCTTCGGGTCGATGCCTTCGACCGCGGTGGAGTTGCGGGCGATACCGGTCTTCACGCCGCCGGGGTGCACCGTGGTGACCTTGACGGGGTGGCCGGCGAGCTTCATCTCCTGGCGCAGGGCTTCGGTGAAGCCGCGGACGGCGAACTTGGAGGCGTTGTAGGCGGCCTGGCCGGGGACGGCGAACAGGCCGAAGACGCTGGAGACGTTGACGACGTGCCCGTCGCCCGAGGCGATCAGGTGCGGCAGGAATTCCTTGGTGCCGTTGACGACGCCCCAGAAGTTGACGTCCATGACCCGCTCGATGTCCTTGAACTGGCTGACCTCGATGTCGCCGGTGAAGGCGATGCCGGCGTTGTTGTAGATCTGGTTGACCTTGCCGAAGTGCTCGGCGACGGCGTCGGCGTAGAGGGCGAAGGCCTCGCGCTCGGTGACGTTGAGGCGGTCGCTCTTGACGGGGGCGCCGATGGCCTTGATGCGCTCTTCGGTCTCGGCGAGGCCCTCGGTGTTGACGTCACTGATCGCCAGCTTGGCGCCCGAGCGGGCGAGCTCGATGGCGAGGGCCTGACCGATGCCCGATCCGGCTCCGGTGACGACACAGACTTTCCCGGCGAAGCCCTCCATGAGTCAGCGCCGCGATCGCAAACCTGGCCTTGAGCGACCGGCTTCTGGTTTCCCGCAGCGGTGCGCTCACCGTTCCCGCCGACGTCGAACCGCTCGACGACGTCGATGCTGCCGTCGCCGCCGGTGTGTCCACGACGCGCCGCCGGCGGAGCGCGATGCGGCGGCTGCGCAAGCACCCGCACATCGTGGCGATCGGTGACCGGTTGCGCGGCCGGGGTCTGCTTCTCGACGACGGTTCGACCACCGTGTTGCGCGCCTGCGCGCTGCTGCCGTGCGCGGTATGGGTGGTCGGCCTCCTCCGCTTGATCAACGGCATCGAGTTGCACCACAGGGTCATCCTGCTGACGGTTTTCCTGGTGGCCACCGGTCTGTCGACGCTCGTCCTGGTACGCGCATTTCTCGCCGACGCGGCGCACCGACCGTCCGACTCGGGGAAACTCGCGCTCGAAGGCATGAAGAACCGGTACGAGTCCGGCGTGGGCCTGAACGATCCTGCGACGGAGACCCGGCGGGCCGACGCGCTACGGCAGGCGCAGGTGGTCGGGGTCGCGCTGCTCGGTTTCGCCGCGCTGACAGACGACGATCTGCGCACGTCGCTGATCGGCAGTGCCGGTGTCGGCAGCGGAGGCGGTTGTGGCAGCGGCAGCAGCTGTGGCGGAGGGGGTTGCGGCGGCGGTGGCTGTGGCGGCTGCGGCGGGTGCGGCGGATGACCGCCGGCGCCCTCGGGCCGGCCGTCGGCATCGGCTGGCGGCCCGAGATCGACCTCACCATCGAGCGACTGCCCGGTGTCGAATTCATGGAGGTGATCGCCGAGGGCATCCGGCCGGGCGCCCTCCCGGAGTCGTTGGTTGCCGTGCGCGGCCGCGGAATTCCCGTTGTGCCACACGGAATTTCGCTCTCCTTGGGTGGTGCGGAGCGGCCCGAATCTGCGCGGCTGAAGCACCTCGGCGACTGTGCGGTGGCCCTCGGGGCCCCGTTGGTCAGCGAGCACATCGCTTTCGTGCGCGCCGGCGACCGCGAAGCCGGGCATCTCCTGCCGGTACCGCGCAGCCGGGCCGCACTCGACGTCGTCGTGGCCAATGTCCGGAACGCCCAGGACTCGCTGCCCGTCCCGCTGGCCCTCGAACACGTGGCATCCGTCGTGGCCTGGCCTGACGACGAATTCACCGAGGCGCAGTTCCTGCGGGAGATCATCGAGCGCACGGGCGCGCACCTGCTCCTGGACGTGGCGAATCTGTACACGTCGGCCGTCAACTTCGGCGCCGATCCGCTCGCCGCGCTCGACACGTTGCCGCTGGATCGGATCGCCTACGTCCACGTCGCCGGCGGAGCCTTGCGTGACGGCGTCTGGCACGACACCCACACCGCCGACGTCGCCGAGCCGATCCTGGAATTGCTCGCCGAGCTCGCGCGCAGAACCGAGTTGCCCGCGGTCATGCTGGAACGCGACGGCGCCTACCCGGCGCCCAGCGCGCTGACACGCGAGTTGGCCGCCGTCAGGTCGGCTGCCGGACGCGCCGGTGACGACGCGGTTCGGCCCTGGGCCGCGGGACTGCAGCGGCTGCCCGGTCGAGTGGTCGCTGAGCCGTCCGACATCACCCGTCGAGCCCTGGCCGTCGCCGAGGACTCACTACTGCAGGCGCTGCTGGGCTTGTCCGGCCCGCCGCCAGGATTCGACGAACACCGCGTTGCGGTGGCCGGGGCCGTCTTGGCGCACAAGCGAGCGCACACGCACACGAAAATGGGCTTGCGTGCGAAACTCCGTCGGAAGTTCGCACACAAGCCCACGTTCGATGCTTAGGGCGCGAACGCCTCGTCGATGATGGCCTGCTGCTCGATGGCGTGCACCTTCGACGAACCCGACGACGGCGCGCTCATGGCCCGGCGCGAGATGCGCTTGATGCCGGTCAGCTTCTCCGGCAGCAGCTCGGGCAGGCTCAGGCCGAACGTCGGCCAGGCACCCTGGTTGGCCGGCTCTTCCTGTACCCAGAAGTACTGCTGCACGTTCGGGTACTGGTCCAACGTGGCGTTGAGCCGGCGCTTGGGCAGCGGGTACAGCTGCTCGATGCGGAGGATCGCGATGTCGTCGCGCTTGTCCTTGGCCTTGCGGGCCACCAGCTCGTAGTACAGCTTGCCGCTGGTGAGTAGGACCCGGGTGACCTTCGACCGGTCGCCGACGCCGTCTTCGTAGGTCGGCTCCTCGAGCACCGAGCGGAACTTGATCTCGGTGAAGTCCTTGATGTCGCTGACCGCCGCCTTGTTGCGCAGCATGGACTTCGGGGTGAAGACGATCAGTGGCCGGTGGATGCCGTCGAGGCCGTGTCGGCGCAGCAGGTGGAAGTAGTTGGCCGGGGTCGACGGCATGGCGACCGTCATCGAACCTTCGGCGCACACTTGCAGGAACCGCTCGATGCGGCCCGACGTGTGGTCCGGGCCCTGGCCCTCGTGACCGTGCGGCAGCAGCAGCACGACGTCGGAGAGCTGGCCCCACTTGGCCTCGCCGGAGCTGATGAACTCGTCGATGATCGACTGCGCGCCGTTGACGAAGTCTCCGAACTGGGCTTCCCACAGCACCATGGCGTCGGGATTGCCCACCGAGTAGCCGTACTCGAAGCCGACCGCCGCGAACTCGGACAGCGCCGAGTTGTAGATCAGCAGCTTGCCGCCGGTGGGCGTGCCGTCGGTGTTGGTGGCCAGCAGCTGCAGCGGGGTGAACTCCTCACCGGTGACGCGGTCGATGAGGACTGCGTGCCGTTGCGTGAAGGTACCGCGCTGGGTGTCCTGCCCGGAGAACCGGATCAACCGGCCCTCGGCGACCATCGAGCCCAGGGCCAGCAGCTCGGCGAACGCCCAGTCGACCTTGCCTTCGTAGGCCATCTCGCGGCGCTTCTCGAGCACGGGCTTGACGCGCGGGTGCACGTTGAAGCCCTCGGGTACCGCCAGGTGCGCGTCGCCGATGCGGGCGAGCAGCGACTTGTCGACCGCGGTCAGCAGGCGCTGCGGGATGGTCTGGTCGGACTCCACCGATTCGCTGGGCTCGATCTCGTGCTTCTCGAGCTCACGGACCTCGTTGAAGACCCGCTCCAGCTGGCCCTGGTAGTCGCGCAGGGCGTCCTCGGCCTCTTTGATGGAGATGTCACCACGGCCGATGAGGGCTTCGGTGTAGGTCTTGCGGACGCCGCGCTTGGTGTCGATGACGTCGTACATGTACGGCTGCGTCATCGACGGGTCATCGCCTTCGTTGTGGCCGCGGCGGCGGTAGCACAGCATGTCGATGACGACGTCCTTCTTGAACGCCTCACGGAAGTCGACCGCGATCCGCGCCACCCAGGCGCAGGCCTCGGGGTCGTCGCCGTTGACGTGGAAGATCGGGGCGCCGATCATCTTGGCCACGTCGGTGCAGTACTCGCTGGAGCGCGAATCCGTTGGCGCCGTGGTGAACCCGATCTGGTTGTTCACGATGATGTGGATGGTGCCGCCGGTGCGGTAGCCCTTGAGCAGCGCGAGGTTGAGCGTCTCGGCGACCACGCCCTGACCGGCGAACGCGGCGTCGCCGTGCAGCATCATCGGCATGATCGAGAAGCGGCCGTGCGCGTCGCTGTCGTCATGCTCGTCGCCGACCAGCAGGTCCTGCTTGGCGCGGACCAGACCCTCGAGCACGGGGTCGACGGCTTCGAGGTGGCTGGGGTTGGCCACCAGCGACACGTCGATCTCGTTGTCGCCGAACATCTGCAGGTAGTGGCCGGTGGCACCGAGGTGGTACTTCACGTCGCCGGAGCCGTGCGCCAGCGCCGGGTTCAGGTTGCCCTCGAACTCGCTGAAGATCTTCGCGTACGGCTTGCCGACGATGTTGGCCAGCACGTTGAGGCGACCGCGGTGCGGCATGCCGATGACCACTTCGTCGAGTCCGTGCTCGGCGGCCTGGTCGATGGCGGCGTCCATCATCGGGATGACGGCCTCCGCGCCTTCCAGTGAGAAGCGCTTCTGCCCAACGTATTTGGTGTGCAGGAAGGTCTCGAAGGCCTCGGCGGCGTTGAGCTTGGACAGGATGTACTTCTGTTCGCCGACGGCCAGCTTGTCGTGCTTGACCTCGACGCGCTCCTGCAGCCACTTCTGCTGCTCGGGTTCGAGGATGTGGGTGTACTCGACACCGACGTGGCGGCAGTAGGCGTCACGCAGCACCGACAGCACGTCGCGCAGCTTCATGAACTGCTTGCCGGCGAAGCCGTCGACCTTGAACTCGCGGTCCAGATCCCACAGCGTCAGGCCGTGGGTGTTGACGTCGAGGTCGGGGTGGCTGCGGAAGCGCGTCTTGTCCAGGCGCAGCGGGTCGATGTCGGCCATCAGGTGACCGCGGTTGCGGTAGGCCGCGATCAGCTCGATGATGCGGGCGTTCTTGTGGGCGATCGAGTCCGGGTTGTCGATCCGCCAGCGCACCGGCTCATAGGGGATGCCCAGCTCGCGGAAGATCTCGTCGAAGAAGGCGTCGTCGAGCAGCAGGTGGTGCACGGTGCGCAGGAAGTCGCCGGACTCGGCGCCCTGGATGATGCGGTGGTCGTAGGTCGAGGTCAGCGTGATGAGCTTGCCGACGCCGAGCTCGGCGATGCGCTCTTCACTCGCGCCTTGGAACTCGGCCGGGTACTCCATGGCACCGGCGCCGATGATCGCGCCCTGACCGCGCATCAGGCGCGGCACCGAGTGTACGGTGCCGATGGTGCCGGGGTTGGTCAGCGAGATGGTGACGCCGCTGAAGTCCTCGGCGGTCAGCTTGCCGTCGCGGGCCCGCCGGACGATGTCCTCGTAGGCGGCGATGAACTGGCCGAATTGCATTGTCTCGCAACGCTTGATGGCCGCGACGACGAGTTGGCGCGAGCCGTCCTTGTTCTGCAGGTCGATGGCCAGACCGAGGTTGGTGTGCGCCGGCGTGACGGCCGTCGGCTTGCCGTCGACCTCCGCGAAGTACCGGTTCATGTTCGGGAACTGCTTGACCGCCTGGACGATCGCGTAGCCCAGCAGGTGGGTGAAGCTGATCTTGCCGCCGCGGGTGCGCTTGAGGTGGTTATTGATGACGACGCGGTTGTCGATCATCAGCTTCGCGGGGATGGCGCGCACACTCGTGGCGGTCGGCACGTCCAGTGACGCGTTCATGTTCTTGACGACGGCGGCCGCGGCGCCGCGCAGCGTCTGCGTCTCGGCGTCCTCGGCGGGCGCGGGTCCGGCGGCGGCCTTGGCGGGGGCGGCCTTGGCCGGCGCGGCGGTGGGGGCAGGCGCCGCGGCAGGGGCGGGCGCCGCGGCGGGGGCCGGGGCTGCGGCGGCCACGGAATCCGTTGTGTCCGTTATGGGTTCGGGGTTGTAGTCACGCAGGAAGTCGTGCCAACTCGGGTCCACCGAGGACGGGTCCTCACGGAATTTGCGATACATCTCTTCGACCAGCCACTCGTTCTGACCGAATGGTGAAGGTGATGTGCTCACGGCCGCTATTCGCCTCGTTTCCTTCTGTCCGACGAGCGCTGGACCTCAGCCCGGCGTTCCCGCCATCTGTTGTGTTGGCGGTCGCCCGCCCGCGTGCCGCCTAAGGCTAACCCGTCGGTCGATTCCTTGGACGGCGGAAGCCCACCTATTGGTGGATCAATCTGCCGAGAGTTTGCTATCCCGTGCCTCGGGCAGCACGAGCAGCGTCTGCCGCCACCGCGCGGGGGCAGGCCCGAAGGCCGCGCGGGCGTTCTCGATGATCTTCTTGCTCATCAACCGGTTGCCGACACCGCCGATCACCGCGCCGACGCCGACCGGCAGCAGCTTGCCGAAGGCGATGGCGCCGCGCTTGAGTGTGTACTTCTTCACGAAGAACTTCAGCAGCCGCGAATTCAATTGCGAGACAGCCGGTAGCGGTACCGTCGTGGCGCCGTCGGCCAGCCACGCGCCGCTGGTGCGGCCGGTGCCGAGCAGATCCCCGATGGCGTGTTTACCCTCATCGCCGACGAGAACGGCGAGCACCAGCGCGCGACGACGCTCCCGCTCGGTGACCGGGATGCCGTGCACCTCGGCCACCGCCAGGGCGAACACCGCGGTCGCTTCGAGGAACACCACGGTCTCGCCGGCGACCGCCGACATCGCGACGAGGGTGCCGATGCCGGGGAAGGCCGCGGCCGATCCGACTGCGGCGCCGCTGGCCATGGTCGCGGCCAGGTAGTGCTTCTCGAGTTTGGTGATGATCTCGGCCGGGGTGGCACCGGGGTTGTGCTCGCGCAACCGGTTCACGTAGGCCGCCACGGCGGGTGCCTGCACCCGGGCGCCGCCTTCGAGGATGTGCGAGAGCGCCTTGGCGGCAGCGCCAGGATTCTCGGCGTGGGCGTCATGCTTCACAGGCAACTGCCCCTTCATGCTGGAGCGAGCACTCATCGGCCGGCCTCTCCATCTCCGTGACTCAGGAATTCAGGCTAACGCGTGGTCAACGATCGGCGCGCCATCTGAGTGCCCAGTGCCGGCTGAGCCGGTGATCACATCTGAATGCTGCAGATTTGCCGGGAAGAAAAAACCGGTATGCATTGCTAACCATATTCATGGCAGCATCGCCCCTTGTGGATCTGACAGCGGTAGGCGACGCCACCGGTAGTGGCGCGTCCGTGGAGGCCTCGGACGTACGTCCGGCGCCGAGCCGCACCCGGATGATCGTGGTGCTCGGCCTGCTGGTCGCGCTCGGCCCGCTGACCATCGACATGTACCTGCCGGCGCTGCCGAGGATCGCATCTGAGCTGGGGTTGTCGTCGTCCATCGCCCAGCTGACGCTGACCGGGACGCTCGGCGGCCTGGCGCTCGGCCAGCTGATCGTCGGCCCGCTGTCGGACGCACTGGGCCGGCGGCGGCCCCTGGTCGCCGGGATCCTGCTGCACATGGCGGCCTCGCTGCTGTGCCTGTTCGCTCCCAACATCGAGGTGCTGGGCATTGCCCGCGCACTGCAGGGTGTGGGTGCCGCCGCGGCCTCGGTGGTGGCCATCGCGGTCGTGAGCGACCTGTTCGAAGAGTCGGTCGCGGCCGTCGTGATGTCGCGGTTGATCCTGGTCCTGGGTGTGGCGCCGGTGTTGGCGCCGTCTCTCGGTGCGGCCGTCCTGCTACGCGGTTCCTGGCACTGGGTGTTCGCCGCGCTCGCCGTACTGGGCGGCGCGATCCTGGCGGTGGCGGTGCTGGCCCTGCCCGAGACCCTCGCGGTCGCCGACCGTCGGCCGTTGCGACTGCGGGCCATCCTGCGGACCTACGTCGAGGTGCTCAGCGACATCCGTTTCGTGGTGTTGGTCCTCGTCGGTGCGCTCGGCATGTCGGGCCTGTTCGCGTACATCGCCGGTGCCGCCTTCGTCCTGCAGGGGCGGTACGGCCTCGACCAGCAGACCTTTGCGTTGGTGTTCGCCGCCGGGGCGATCGCGCTCATCGGCGCCACGCAGTTCAACGTCGTGCTGCTGCGCCGGTACGAGCCGCAGAAGATCGCGCTGGTCGCGCTGGTGGCCGCGTCGGTGTTCGGCTTCGCGTTCGTCGCGCTGGCGGCGTTCCATGTGGGCGGCCTGGCCGGTTTCCTGATCCCGGTCTGGGCGATGCTGGCCGCGATGGGTCTCGTGATTCCGAACACACCGGCCGTCGCGCTGGCGCGACACCCTGACGCCGCCGGTACCGCGGCAGCGGCGCTCGGCGCGGCCCAATTCGGGCTCGGCGCGGCGGTGGCCCCACTCGTCGGCGCGCTGGGCAACGGTGAGTTGGCGCTCGCTGGCGTGATGACTACGGGCGTTGTGGTCGCGCTGTTCGCGCTGCTGGCCGTGGGGGACAAGGGCGAGTCGGGACACGAACGTCATCGGCATTAGGTCCGTGCCGACGGCGCCGAACTGCTGACTTGTTCGGATTCGAGACTGTCCGTAGCGTCGAAGTCGAGACCGGCACATCGGCCGGCCACCCGAACTTGATACCCACTGCATGCATACGTTGATTTCCGCCGGGGTTCGCCGGTGAGCACTGCGCAGGTCAGTCGACCGTGGAACGCCCTCTGGGCCATGATGTTCGGTTTCTTCATGATCCTGGTGGACTCCACGATCGTCGCAGTCGCCAACGTCGTCATCATGCAGAAGCTCGGCACCGACTACGACGGTGTCATCTGGGTGACCAGCGCATACCTGCTGGCGTATGCGGTACCGCTGCTCGTCGCGGGCCGGCTCGGTGACCGCTTCGGGCCACGCAATCTGTACCTGGCCGGCCTGGCGGTGTTCACGTTGGCGTCGTTGTGGTGCGGCTTGTCCGGCAGCATCGGGATGCTGATCGCCGCGCGCGTCGTGCAGGGCCTGGGCGCGGCGCTGTTGACGCCGCAGACCCTGTCCACGATCACCCGGATCTTTCCGCCGGAGCGCCGCGGCGCGGCCATGAGTGTGTGGGGTGCCACCGCCGGAGTGGCGACGCTGGTCGGTCCGCTGGCCGGCGGCGTGCTCGTCGACCACCTCGGTTGGCAGTGGATCTTCTTCGTCAACGTGCCGATCGGCATCGTCGGCCTGGCGCTGGCCTGGGTACTGGTGCCGGAACTTCCCACCGAGCGGCACCGGTTCGACGTCCTCGGTGTGGTGCTGTCGGGTGTCGGCATGTTCGGCATCGTGTTCGGTCTGCAGGAGGGGCAGACGCACGACTGGGCCTGGTGGATCTGGCTGGTGATCCTCGGCGGCCTGGGCTTCATGGCCGCCTTCGTCTACTGGCAGTCGGTCAACCCGGAAGAGCCGCTGATCCCCCTGACGGTGTTCCACGACAACGACTTCTGCCTGTCCAATGTGGCCGTGGCCACCATCGGCTTCTGCGTCACCGCCATGATCCTGCCGGTGATGTTCCACGCGCAGGCCGTCCTCGGCTTGAGCGCGACGGAATCGGCACTGCTCACCGCGCCCATGGCGGTGGTGTCCGGGATGCTGGCACCGCTGGTCGGCAAGCTGATCGACCGGTATCCACCGCAACCGATCGTCGGGTCGGGATTTTCGGCGCTGGCGATCGGGCTGACGTGGTTGTCGTTCGGACTGACTCCGGACACCCCGCTGTGGCAGCTGGTGCTGCCGTTCGTCGCCATGGGTGTCGGCATGGCGTTCATCTGGTCGCCGCTGGCGGCGACCGCCACCCGCAACCTGCCGCCGCGGCTGGCCGGCGCCGGCTCCGGCGTCTACAACGCCACACGGCAGGTCGGTTCGGTGCTCGGCAGCGCCGGCATGGCCGCCTACATGACGTCCCGGATCACCGCCGAGATGCCGACGGGCGGCCGGCCTGTCGCCGGCGAGGGCGCGCCGGTGACCCTGCCGCCGTTCCTGCACGAGCCGTTTGCGACCGCGATGTCGCAGTCGCTGCTGTTGCCGGCGTTCGTCGCGTTGTTCGGCGTCGTCGCCGCGCTGTTCCTGCGCGGCCAGGCGACGGCCGCGCCGTTGGTTCGGCCCCGGACCTCGGTTCTGGAGCCGCCCGAGCCCAATTACTTTCCCGATGACGACGAGTACGTCGAGTACACCGTCGACCGCGCCGCGTTCGACGCCGTGGACGACCCCGAGCCGTGGGACTGGCACGACGTGCCGGACGAGCCCGACGAGCCGCGGACCTCACCGATCCCGCTGCACGTCGAGCCGGCGGCCGACGAGCACTGGCACCGCGTCGACGACGGGCGGGACTCGCCGACCTACGATTCTGGTTCCTTCGAGGCGTCGGCGACGTCCCGTCGCGGCCGGCACTATCGCGAAGACGAGGCCGAGGACCCGGGGGTCTACGGCCTGCACTCGATGTAGCGCGGGATCGGTCGCGAGCGTGCCGTCAGATCGCGAAAATCGCTCGGCTGGCGCACTGCATGCACGCTCGCTGCGCAAGCCCGGACATCCGTTCGCGAGCGCAACCACAGGGCGGTTTGCGGCCAGATTTTCCGCCGTGGCGTTGCGTTCGCGGCAGCGCTGCGCGGCTCAGTAGACGCGGCTGCCCTGCGCCGACAGCACGAAACCATGGGTCTTCCGGTCCTGGCCCCAGGCCTCGCCGGGGTTCTGGATTTCGCACGTGAGGGATCCGTCGCCCGCGGTTGCGCACACTTCGTCGTTCTCGTCGACGGACCCCTTGGCGCCGGGGACGACGATCTTCTGGCCAGGGGCGAGCTCCCGATAACTGGCCGGGTCGACGGGCACGTTGCCGTCCTGGGTTTCCTTCTGCTTCACGTCCGCCTGGCCGTAACTCGCCACGCTGCCGGCCGCGACTTCCACCTGCGTCACGCCCGCGGGCACGCCCGGCAGCTTCCCCCAGCACGTGATGCTGGAGTAGTACTGCCACGAGTTCGGTCCGTCGTACAGCTCGCAGTGCACGCCCTCGGCGGCCTTGAATCGGTACGACGACCAGCCGTAGTGCTTGGGGCCGGCGTAGTCGCAGAGGTTCACGGCGGTGTAGCCGTCGAATCCGGTGATGACGGCGGGCGCGCGGTTCGGATCGGCGGTGCCGCAGGCCGGGGCGGCGTGGCTGTCCGGCGCGATCACCGCGGTGAGAGCGAGCACGGGGAGCGTGGCAACAACCAGGGCGTGTCGGCGCATCCTATTGACGCTACCGCCACGTGCGGATTACCGGAGACCGTTGACGCGCGACCCATGAGGTCTCACCGCCCAGCGCGGAGGCGAGCAAGTGCGGGGTGACTGCGATACCGTCAGACCACTGACACAGCCGGGATACTGTTTGGGGGCAACAGATTCGGTGGCGGGGATACTTCGGGTTGATGCCGACTCATTGCAGGCGGATGGACGTGCCCTGGCTGCGCTGGGCGACGTACCCGCCAAGGAGGATTGTCCTGCTCCGGCTGGCGATCCAGTGTCGTCCAGTATGGCGTTCGCGTTTACCGGCCATGATGAAAACCTTTGCGAGGAACTTCAATACGCGAGGATGGTGCGCGAACATGGTGGTGCCGTGGTGACAGCGGCTGGTGTCATGTTCGAGGTGGCCGATGCCCATGCTGCCCTGCAGATCAGTCGGGTCGCCGTGGGCCACCGCCCACGGCCGGTGAGCGCCGCTGCCGCGGCGATGCCGGTACTCCCGCCGCAACCGAAGCAGCCTCCACGGGCGCGGATCCCTGACGTACTTCCGCAATCCATGGGGCCAGAAGAATTCGCCGAGGCACTCCACTCGGGTCGGGGCGCCGGCCGCGTCCGCGATTTTTCGGCGCACTGGCGCAGAGCCAGCGACGACATCGTCTACGTCGGCGACCGCACGTCACACGTGGGCGATCTCGTCGACGAGCACTGGCCGGATAATTCGAGCAATGCCGCGAGCAACATACGCGACCACGGACGATGGATGCATAACGCGGCCTCGTGGGGTGAGCGATTGTCGAAAGCCGCCGAATCAGCTGCTGCCGCTTACGACTACGCCTGCCGCGATACCCCTAGTCCATCAGAGTTTAAGGATGCGCGGCAGAATATCGAGAACCAGCGACGGTTCGGGTCGCCGTCGGATGTACTGGACGCCAATGCCGCGTACAACCGGTTGTTGAGCCGGGCAAAAAAGGCTGGCAACGAGTACTACACCCGGATCGAAGCAGCTCTCACCACTGTCGGGCATCCGATGGTTCCACCGCCGCTGATTGCGAAACGGGCGGTCATTCCGCACGGCTTGGTTAGGGGACCCGGCGAATGGGCGACGAAGTCACGCCGCGACGGCCCGTGGCGCGACTACGAACAGCAAGTCACCGGCTATCCGGCTGGGATGGAATACGATGTCCCTCGTGATGGTGGCCCTCCTGTTGCCTTTGATGGATTCGAACCTGACGTGGGGCCAAACGGTCTGCTCGTAGAGGCGAAAGGCACGGGCTATGAGTGGATGGTCGGAGACGATGGTGAGTTCAAGCCGAACATCAAGGGCGCACAAGACATTTCTGATGAACTACTGCGTCAGTACCAGGTGTCGCTGCAAACGGGCATTCCCATCGAGTGGCGCGTAGCAGAGCCGAAAACCGCAGAAGCGATAGCGAACCTGATCGACGATGCCGGATACGGCAGCCGAATTCACGTCGTAGTGGTGCCGCCAGCGTAAGGGGAAACTTGTGGCCTTGAGGCTCATCGGAGGCTGGGGAAATCGCAGTGACGACCTACAATCCTGCGCTGAGCGTCTGCAGCGCTCGCTCGAATTTATGCCTAACGAATCGGCCGTTTACGGCGCGTGGGGGGTGTGGCAACCCCAGAGCGTCGAATCCCCATACAACGATCTCGTGCCAGTCGATACGGACGACGTAGAAGCGGTCAAGCGCGCGATTTCGGCGAGCACCGAACGAGTCAACGCGGGTCCGCCGACATTGCCAGGGCAACACATCCAGTTCGTTCGAGAAGGTATTGGTGATCTCGAGTCGACAGATCGACACTGTTTCGACTACTCGGTCCGTGCGGGCTTTGTCGACGCTCCGGAACCGTTCAATCACCTGCTGTTTCAGCTCGCGGACGGCACCGATGAAGCAGTGCTCACCCGCTATCTGAGCGCACTGGTCATCGCTTGGGAGCCGGACCACATTGCTATCGCGAGCCGTAAGACGCAACGCGCACAGGGGCACAAGCCTCCCCAAGTCGTCGTCGGTTTAGTGACGTATGTGCGATCCGGCACGCCACTGGATGTCACCGCTTTTGACGACCGGATCTCTACCACCAACGCTGACGGTGGAACCTACATCTACCTTCCTGGTGCCAATGCGGACAACCCGAGCATTGACCATGTTCGCCAGGTCCGTACCGCGCTTGGCTATCCGAACGTCTAGGAGCTTGATCGACGTAAAGCACGGCGTGGGTACCTGTTAGACGGCGGTCAGGACCCCCTCGGTTGGTCAAACAACCGGGATGGTCAAACTTCCCCTGTCCGATTCAGGAGCACCGCGGGGTTGAGGTACCCCGCCGGGTCGAACGCCGCCTTCACCGTGCGCATCGCCGCGATGTCGGCGTCGGTGCGCGACATGGTCAGGTAGTCGCGCTTGCGGGTGCCGACGCCGTGTTCGGAGCTGACGTTGCCGCCGCAGTCGGCGATCAGCGCCATCATCGCGGTGTAGAGCGTGCGTTCGGTTTCGCCGGAGACGTTGCAGCGCACCAGGTTCAGATGCAGGTTGCCCTCGCCGATGTGGCCGAACAGGACGGGGATGGCCTCGGGTGCGTGCTCGGTCACCAGGGCGACGGCCCGGTCGGTGAACTCGCTGATATTCGAAAGCGGCAGTGACACATCGAATTTCAGTGGCGGCCCGTACCAGCCCAGGATTTCACCGATCGACTCGCGCACCTGCCACAGTCGCTGCGATGCGCTGACGTCCATGCCCACGGCGGGTTCACCGACCAGCTCGGCGTCCTCCAGCGCCGCGGCGAGCAGCTCGGTCTGATCGGTGTCGCCGGCCATCTCGATCAGCAGCTGCCAGGCGCCCGCCACTGGGGCGGCGACCCCGAGATGCTCGGCGGTCAGCGCACTGCCACGCGCGTCGACGAGCTCGAGTGCGGCAATGCCGTCCATATCGCGGAATCGACGTCCGGTAGCGATCAATGCGTCCAGATTGTCGAACCCCGCCACCGCCGTAACCCGGTGCGCCGGCGCCGGATACAGCCGGAGATCGAGTCCGGTGATGACCCCGAGCGTGCCTTCGGCACCGACGAACAGCGAGGTCAGGTCATAGCCGGTGTTGTCGCTGCGCACCTGGCTGTGCCGGCGCACCAGCGAGCCGTCGGGCAGCGCCACCTCGAGACCCAGAATCTGTTCGCGCATGTTGCCGTAACGCACAGTGCGCAGGCCGCCCGCATTGGTCGACGCCATACCGCCGATGGTGGCCGAATCGCGGGACGCGAGGTCGACGCCGAACACCAGGCCCGCGGCGGCCGCGGCGTGCTGCACCGCGGCGCAGGTCGCCCCGGCCCCGACCCGGATGCGGCGTTCCGCGGCGTCCACGGCGCCGACCGTCGACAACCGTTCCGTGGACAGCAGGATGTCGTCGCGCTCGGGCACGGTGCCGGCCACCAGTGAGGTGCGTCCGCCCTGCACCGTGACGTAGGCGCCGGCGTCGCGGCACGCGCGCAGGACTGCCGCGACTTCAGCGTCGTCGCCCGGGCGGACCAACGAGTGCGCGCGACCGCGGTAGCGGCCGGTGTGGTCGACGACGCGGCCGGCGAGCACGTCGGGATCGCTGGTGACGTGGCCCGCTCCGACGATGGCGGCCAACTGGGCGAGCAGCGTCATGGTGCGCCGGTCACGGACAGGAACGCACCGAGGTCGATCATCCCGTCCGGGGTCGAGGGCAGGTAGTCGGTCAAGAACGTCGAACGCACCACGTAGGCGGCGTATTTGGCACGGCTGATCGCCACGTTGAGCCGGTTGCGGTTCAGCAGAAAAGCCATGCCGCGGGGGACTTCAGCGATGGACGACGCCGTCATCGAGACGAACACCACGGGCGCCTGCCGCCCCTGGAACTTGTCGACGGTGCCCACCTGGACGTCGCCGTAGCCGGCGGCGTCCATCCGCTCGCGCAGCAGTACCACTTGCGCGTTGTACGGCGCCACGATCAGAACATCTTCGGGCCCAAGGTTTTTGGTGCCGTCCTCGTCGCTCCACTCCCGGCCGACCAGGCCGCCGATGGCAGCGATGATCGCCTCGGCCTCCTCGCGGCTGTCGGTCGCGTTGCCCTCGTGGTCGACGGTCATGAGGTGCACGCCGGGTTGGATGCCGGCCAACCGCCGTGCGCCGCTGACACTTTCGGCGGACAGTAGCCGGTTGTCGTAGGACAGTGCCGACACCGGAGCGCACACCGCCGGGTGCATCCGGTACGACACGTCGAGGAAATAGCCGCGTTCGGCGGGCAGCGTGTGACGCCCTTCGACCAACCAGCTCAGAGCTGATTCGTCCACCGGCTCGGGGTGGGTGCCCTGACTGACCTGCGGCAGCTGCTGCGGGTCGCCGAGCAGCAGCAGATTCCTCGCTGCCGGGGCGACGGCGATGGTGTTGGCCAGGCTGAACTGGCCGGCCTCCTCGATGACGAGCAGATCCAGGCAGCCGCGCGGGACCCGGCCGTCGTTGGCGAAATCCCAAGCGGTGCCGCCGATCACGCAGCCGTTGCTGTCCGCGATGAAGCGCGCGTACTGGTTGTCCGGCACGTCGGTGAACGGCGCGTCCTCGGGGGCGCGCTTCTTGCCGACCGCGCGGCCGTCGACCCCCGCCCTGACCACGCTGCTGAGTACGTTCTCCACGACGGCGTGTGACTGCGCCACCACGCCGATGCGCCAGTGGTCGCGGCTGACGAGGTCGGCAATTACCTTTGATGCGGTATAGGTCTTGCCGGTCCCCGGCGGGCCGTGCACCGCAAGGTACGACGAGTCCAAATCCCGCAGCGCGGCAACGATATCCCGGGCCGTATCGCCGGTGCGGGGGAGTGGCCCCGTGGACGCCGTGCGTGGGGCGGACCGCAGCAGGATGTCGAGCGCCGCATCGGGCGGCAACGACGGCAGGCCGGCGGCGACGTCGGCAGCCGTGGTCTCGATCGAATTCCGCAGCGGTTTGGTGTTCGGCGGCGGACCCGGCGTCAGGGCGAAGGGCAGCTGCGGGAACTGGTCGCCGTCCTTGCCGGTGCGGTGCATGATCAGCACCTCGGTGCCGTCCTCGTTGCACTCCAGTACCTTCGCGGTTCCGGCGGCACGCACGTCGGGATCGTCGGAAAGACCGGGCGGAGAAGGTGGTTCGTAAAGTGCGAACACCTCGGCGCCCGGCGGGACCGAGCCGGCGGCGATCTCACCGCGCAGCAGCACCTGCCGCTGCGGCTTGCGGGCCTTGGGCGGGGTGTTCCAGTCCACGGCGATGTGCGGGGTGGTCGTGGCCACGAAAACGTCTGTGCAGTCGGCCCATTCGTCCACCGGATTGTTGATCCGGTCGAAATGTTCCCACCAGAAGGGCTTTTCCTCGCGCTGGTGGTACCCGCGGGCCGCCGCGATCATGGCGACGGCTTGCTGCTTGTCCGAGCGTGCCGCGGTGCCGTCGCCCGCGAACTTCGCCAGCGCGCGCTGTGTCGCGTCGTCGGCCAGTGCCGCGGTCTCGGGTTGCGTCAAGCCGCCGCGGGGCTGTGCGCGTGGCGCGATGCCGGCGGCCCACGCCACCCCGAGCAGCCACTCGCGCAGCCGCAGCGTCGAGCGGCAGTCGTAATGGTTGTAGTCCTCGATCTCCTTGAGAACCGTTGCGGCTTCCTCGTGTTCGCCGGCCGCCTCGAGCTCGGTGTAGCGCGCGTACTGCGTGATGGAGTCGGTGGCCTTGGTGACCTCGCCGACACGCAACTCGCCGCCCATGTACAGCGGCTCCAGGTACTTGATGCTGTAGCTCTCGGTGCCGACCCGAATGCTCTTGCGCACCAACGGCAGCAGGTCGACCAGCACACCGCTGCGCAGCAGCTCGTCCACCTCGGCCTCGCCGACACCGTAACGCCCGGACAGCCGCAACAGCGTGCTCTTCTCGTAGGCCGCGTAGTGGTAGATGTGCATGTTCGGGTAGCGCTTGCGTTGCTTGCGGACGAGTGCGAGGAAGTCGACGAGCGCCTTGCGCTCACTGGCGCGGTCGTGCGCCCAGATCGGATGGAACTCCCCGGTCGCGGTCAGGGTGCCCCACAGGTACTCCAGGCCCCAGTCCCGGCCGTTCTCGGTCCACAGCGGGTCGCCCTCGTAGTCGAAGAACAAGTCGCCGCGGTCGGGTTCGGGCAGCCCGGTGAGCGGCTGTGCATCGATGACCTCGAACTGCGGCTTGTCGTCGATCGGGGGCGCGACCTGCAGCCGTGCCTGGCCGACGAGATTCGCCACGATGCGCGACGAGAGCCCCGGCACCGCGCCGCTGTACGCGGCCAGTTGGTGCATGGTGGTGATCCCCGCGTCGAGCAGCCGGGCCCGCTGGCTGACCCGCATCCCGGCCACCAGCAGCAGGTCATCGCGCTCGCGGACCTCGACTTCGCAGTCCTCGCATTGGTGGCAGGCCCGCAGCGTCGGGGTCTCCCAGGACACGGGCGCGCCGCCGGCCCGGTGCTCGTCGAGCAGTCGCTGCAGCGCCGCGCGCCGCGGCAGGTACACCGGGAGCAGCTCGGCCACCGGATAACTGGCGATGGTGCCGTCGCCGAGGACCAGGTCCACCTCGGGCGCGACCGGCACGCCGGCCTGTTCCAGGGCGTCGGCGTAGGCCGCCAACTGCAGGAGCGCCTCGACTTTTACCGAGCGGGCCAGCTTCGTGTCCCGCAGGCGGTAGCGGCCGTCCTCCAGGATCAGGAAGTCGGCGAAACCCAGGAAGCGGCCGTCGAACATCGCGGCCTGATAGATCACCGGCGCACGGCGGTCGACGGCGGCCCGGGTGGCCTCGGCGGCGCCGATCAGCCCGGCCACGGTGTACGGCCGCGGCCGGCCGATCATCGTGACGTTGTCCCCGGACGCCTCCCGCAGCTGCTCCAGGTGCCGCTGCTCATGCGCGTCGCCCAGCTCGGCGGTGCGGGCCAGCAGGTCGTCGTCGACGACGGCCTTCGGTCCCCAGCCCAGCAGCCCGTCGAACCGGCGCAGCAGCGCGTATTCGCAGCGCGCCGCCGCCGCGAGATCCGATGCGCTGTAGATGACCGGCGCAGCGTGATCGGTTGGACTGAGGAACACGTCGCCACCATATGGCAGGCCGCCGACAGACCGGATTACCTTGGCGGAGTGAGCCGGATTTTCACCACGAGCGTCGCGTCGGTCTACCCCCACTACGTCAACAAGGTCGAGAAGAAAGGGCGCACCACCGCCGAACTCGACGAGGTCATCTGCTGGCTCACCGGTTTCGATCAGGCCACGCTGGCCGAGCACCTGAAAGCGGAGACGACGTTCGAGGACTTCTTCGCCGCGGCGACGCTGAACCCGAACGCCGCGCTGATCACGGGGCTGGTGTGCGGCGTCCGCGTCGAGAACGTCGAAGACCCGCTGATGCGGAAAATCCGCTACCTGGACAAGTTGGTCGACGAACTGGCCAAGGGCAAGGCCATGGAGAAGGTGCTGCGCACCTAGTGTGTGTTGCCGATCAGCTCGACACCGTTGCCGTTCCAGTGGAACCGCACGATGCTCTTGAGCCCGGTGCCCGGGTTGGTGTAGCTCAGGGCGACGGTGTCGCCGGTGGTCTGGGCCAGGTCGATGCCGTTGAATCCGTACGTGTCGGGCACCCCCGTGGGGATCAGCTGGCCCAGGTGGAACATCACGGCGCGGGTGTTCGGCTGCTCGGCGTTGGTGTTCGCTTTCACAATCACCACCGACAGTGGCGCGCACTGGTTGTAGTTGCCGGCCAGCGGCTCGGGGCTCCAGCCCTGCTTGCTGCGCGGATCGGCCGGCAGCGTGGACACCGCCTTGGCGATGTCGGGCGCCGTGAGGCTGACGGCGCAGGGGTCGGCCGGGGCGGCAGTGGTCTTCGGACCTGCGACGACGGTCGGCGCGGCGGATTTCTTGGCGGCGGCGGGCGCGGTCGGATCGGGAGTCTTGGAGGCGGTGGAGTCACCCGACCCACAGGCGGACAGGCTTGCCGCTGCGAATGCGGCCACCGCGATCGTCATCAGTTTCGGTTCGGTGCAGCGCACCCGGCCACCCTATAAGGCGGAGCAGGGGAGTCCGGTCAGCCATGCTGGCCGTACCTGGCCTGATAACCCTCTAGACTCCTTGCATAATGACGACGTCTTCACCCGAGGCCGACCCGGATTCGGGCGGCCCCACCACCACCGCTGATCCCGCTGCAGAAACCTCCGCCGACACCGGCGCCGAGGTCACGTTCGCCGACCTGAACATCCGGCCGGAGGTGCTGCGGGCACTGACCGACGTCGGATACGAATCACCGTCGCCCATCCAGGCGGCCACCATTCCCGCGATCCTGAACGGCTCCGACGTCGTCGGCCTCGCCCAGACCGGTACCGGCAAGACCGCCGCGTTCGCGGTCCCGGTGCTGTCCAAGATCGACCCGACCAGCCGCAACACGCAGTGTCTGGTGCTGGCGCCGACGCGCGAGCTGGCGCTGCAGGTGGCCGAGGCGTTCGGCAAGTACGGCGCGCACCTCAACATCAACGTGCTGCCGATCTACGGCGGCTCGTCCTACACGCCGCAGCTGGCCGGTCTCAAGCGCGGCGCGCAGGTCGTGGTCGGCACCCCGGGCCGCGTCATCGACCACCTGTCGAAGGGCAGCCTGGACCTCTCGCACCTGGACTACCTGGTGCTCGACGAGGCCGATGAGATGCTGCAGATGGGCTTCGCCGAGGACGTCGAGCGCATCCTGGCCGATACCCCGGAGTACAAGCAGGTCGCGCTGTTCTCGGCGACCATGCCGCCGGCCATCAAGAAGATCACCGCCCGGTACCTGCACGACCCGGTCGAGGTGACGATCAAGGCCAAGGCGCAGACGGCCGAGAACATCACGCAGCGCTATATCCAGGTGGCCGGCCCCCGGAAGATGGACGCCATCACCCGGCTGCTCGAGGTCGAGCCGTTCGAGGCGATGATCGTCTTCGTCCGCACCAAGCAGGCCACCGAGGAAGTTGCCGAAAAGCTCAGGGCCCGTGGCTTTTCCGCCGCCGCGATCAATGGTGACATCCCGCAGGCGGTCCGTGAGCGCACCATCAACGCGCTCAAGGACGGCTCCATCGACATCCTGATCGCCACCGACGTCGCGGCCCGCGGCCTGGACGTCGAGCGCATTTCCCACGTGCTGAACTACGACATCCCGCACGACCCCGAGTCGTACGTGCACCGCATCGGCCGCACCGGCCGCGCGGGGCGCTCGGGCACCGCGCTGCTGTTCGTCACGCCGCGCGAACGGCACCTGCTCAACTCGATCGAGCGCGTCACGCGTAAGAAGCTCATCGAGTCCCAGCTGCCGTCGGTCGACGACGTCAACGCGCAGCGCGTGGCGAAGTTCCGCGACGCCATCACCGACTCGCTCAGTGCGCCGGGCATCGAGCTGTTCCGCCGCCTGATCGAGGACTACGAGCGCGACAACAACGTGCCGCTCGCCGAGATCGCGGCGGCGCTGGCGGTGCAGACCCAGGGCGGCGAAGAATTCCTGATGAAGGAGCCGCCGCCGGAGAAGCGGCGCGAGCGTCCGGACCGTGACGACCGCGGGGACCGTGGCGAGCGCGAGCGCAAGCCCCGGTCGACGCGTGATGACCTGGCCACCTACCGCATCGCGGTGGGCAAGCGGCACAAGGTGATTCCGGGTGCCATCGTCGGCGCCATCGCCAACGAGGGTGGCCTGAACCGCAGCGACTTCGGGCACATCAGCATCCGTGTCGACCACTCGTTGGTCGAGCTGCCCGCCAAGCTGAGCAAGGACACGCTCAAAAAGCTTGAGAACACCCGCATTTCGGGCCAGCTGATTCACCTGGAGCTGGACAAGGGCGGGCGCTCCGGTGGTTACGAGGATCGTGGCGGACGCCCCGACCGGGGTTCGTACTCCGACCGCGGTGGCCGTCAGGACCGTGGCTCGGACCGCGGTTCGTCCTCCGACCGTGGTGGCCGTCAGGACCGCGGACCGTACAAGGGCCGGGGTCGTGACGACGACCGGCGCGGTGGACACGGCGAAGGTCGAGGCGAGGGCAAGCGTAAGTACAAGTGACCCGGGTTGATTCGCTCACCGGGGTCCGTGCTGTCGCCGCACTGCTGGTGGTCTTGACCCACGCGGCATTCACGACCGGCAAGTACACCCAGACGTATGTCGGGCTGATGTACTCGCGCGCCGAGATCGGTGTGCCGATCTTCTTCGTGCTGTCGGGCTTCCTGTTGTTCACCCCGTGGGTGAAGGCGCTGGCTCGGGCCGACGCCGAAAAGCCTTACGACGCACCGTCGGTGCGGCGTTACGCCTGGCACCGGGTGCGGCGCATCATGCCGGCCTATGTGGTGACGGTGCTGGCGGCCTACGCGCTGTATCACTTCCGCACGGCCGGCCCCAATCCCGGGCACACCTGGTTGGGACTGTTGCGGAATCTCACGCTGACCCAGATCTACACCGACAACTACCTGTTCTCGTGGCTGCATCAGGGCCTCACCCAGATGTGGAGCCTGGCGGTGGAAGTTGCTTTCTACGTTGCCCTTCCGGTGTTGGCCTACCTGTTGATGGTGGTGCTGTGCCGGCGGCAGTGGCGGCCGGGCGTGCTGCTGGGTGCTCTGGGCGTGCTGGCCGCGTCGAGCCTGGCGTGGCTGACGCTGGTGCACACCACCGATTTCCTGCCCGACGGTGCCCGGCTCTGGCTACCCACCTACCTGATCTGGTTCGTCGGCGGCATGCTGCTCGCGGTGCTGTCCGTGATGGGTGTGCGGGCCTACGGGTTCCTCTGTATCCCACTGGCATTGGTCTGCTACCTCATCGCCTCCACGCCCATCGCCGGCGCCCCGACGACGTCGCCGGCGACGCTGGCCGAGAGCCTGTGGAAGGCGGTGCTCTACGCGTCGATCGCCACGTTGGTCGTCGCGCCGCTGGGCCTGGGCAACCGCGGCTGGTACGCGCGCCTGCTGGGGAGCAGGCTGATGGTGTTTCTCGGCGAGATCTCCTACGAGATCTTCCTCGTGCATCTGGTCATCATGGAACTCGTCATGGTCGAGGTGATGCATCAGCACATCTGGACGGGATCGACCTTCGCGTTGTTCACGCTGACGATGCTGTTCACCATTCCGGCGTCGTGGCTGTTGCACCGGTTCACGCGGGTGCGCAACTAGGAACAGTCGCAGCAGTCGCAGCAGCCGTCACAACAGCAGCCGTCGCACTCGCAGCAGCCATCGCAGTCGCAGCAACAGCCGCTGCAGTCGCAGGCGAAGCAGCCGTCGAACCACCCGGCTTTGCGCTGGGCCTTCTCCTCGGGGTTCTGCTCGCCAATTTCGATCCCGACGACGTCGTCCAGCGGCAGCTCGCCGGACGACGCCACCGGCGCGCCGGGGTCGGCCGGCACGTCCGTCGCCTCGTACCCGGCGCCGCTGAAGGTCCTGGTCACCGCCCGCTGCAGCTCGCGCGTCAGCAGCCGGTGCACCAACCGTCCGTCGGTGAATTCCACGTCGGCCAAGGCGAGTTCGATGCCGAGCACCGCGTCGTCGCACATGGTCCGGACGTCGCCGATCGGTGTTGCGGTGGCGGCGACCGGATTCCACTTCTCGTGCACCCGGTCGTCGTGCAGATCCTCGACCGCGTCGAGCAGGTGCGCGACGCGCCCGAACAACTGGCCGACCTCGCGTAGCGGCTCCACGTTCGCCGGCCGCCCGGCCAGCACCGCGGTGTGGGCGAACGCCGCGGCCACTGACGTCTCGGTGGGTTCGGTGACCGCGAGCAGTGAACTACCAGGTGCCGCAGCGGCTTCCAGCGACGCCTGCCGCCCGATCGCGTCCATCAGCACACCGGTGTCGAAGCCCATCGCGGTACCGACTTCCGTACCTTGACGCGCCCACCGGTCGGCGATCCGTCGGGCCGCGGGCCGGACACCGGCCGCGGCGAACACGCCGTCACCGTCGTCGACGTGGTCACGCACCCGTGCCGCGGCGAGCACCAGTGAGACCACGGCCGCCAATCGGACCGATTCACCTATCGCGACATCTGCCTTGCGCATGCCCCGCAATGGGCAGCGGCCGGCCTCCCGGCGGCCGGGCGTCGACACGGACTGTGCCTCCACCAAGGCGGACACCACGAGCCCGTCGTAGTTGGTGGCCACGCGGCCGCCCTGCCCGTAGTCATCGCGGAGCGCGAGACACAGGCCGCACAACTGGGCGGTCCACACCGCCGCGAGTTCCTTACCGAGCCGATGCCGGCAGGGCCGGAGGATGCCGAACACGGCTCGAAGATAGCTGTGGCCAGCGCAAATCGCAGGCAATCAACCAACACCATCAATTAGGTTATGCTGCCCTAAGAGTCCAATCGGAGGGTGATACATGACCGAGTCGAAGCCGTCGCGTGGAATCCAGGGCGCGCTGGTCAAACTGTGGCGGGGCGGCGACTACGAGCTGACCGTCACCGGCCGCACCCAGATCACCCCGAACTACCTGCGGCTGCACTTCACCACCGGGAACCTGCTGGCCGAGCGGCCCGTGCACCCCACCATGTGGGTTCGCGGCTGGTTCCCCGATGGCGACAAGGCGCATCAGCGCGGATACACGCTGGTCAACCCCGACCCGGCGGCCGGCACCACCGACATCGACTTCGCGCTCCACGACGGCCTGGCCACCCGGTGGGCCCAGGAGGCCAAGCCCGGTGACACCCTCGAAGTGACGCTGCTCGGCAGCAGTTTCGAGCTGCCCGAGCCCGCGCCGGCCGGATACGTCCTCGTCGGTGACACCGCCTCGCTGCCGGCGATCAATACGCTGCTGCAGGCCATCGGCGAGGCGCCCATCCAGGTGTACCTCGAGGCGGGCCACGACGACGACCGTGACCTCCAGGTGGGCACCGGTGCGCCGGGGCTGACGGTCACCTGGGTCGACCGCAAGAACAATGGCGAGGCGCTGGTCGAGACCGTGCGCGCCTCGGCATTCGACGCCTCCGACCACTTCGGCTGGGTGGCGTGCGACAACCGGACCACGCGGTCGGTGGTCAAGGTGCTGCGCGAGGACTACCAGATCCCGAAGAAGTCGATCAAGGCCCGGGCCTACTGGGAGGCCTGACCCTCGGCCGGAACCAGCTGGTTCACCACGAATTCGTCGAGCATCGCGCGTTCGTCGGCTTCGTCGGCACCGGGGAACATCAACAGCGACACCAGGATCCGGACCAGCCAGTTGGCCCGACGGTGCGCGGCTTCGGAGTCCAGCTCGGGCCACGACGCCGACAGGAACGCTGCCACCAGTCCGGTGATGACGTCGGACTGCACGGCGACCTCACCACCGATGGGTCGCTGGGTCGCGACGAACCACGATGACAGCGCGGGACTTTCCCGCACGCTGCGCAGGGCGATCGCGACACCGTCGAGCAGCCGCGTGCGCGGGTCGGTGATGTCCGCGATCTGCTCGCCGACGTGAGCGAATACGCGGAATGCCTCGCGGTGCACGTAGGCCAAATGGAGCACGTCGCGGTTCTCGTAGTACCGGTACAGCGTGGCGCGGGAACAGCCTGCCGCCCTGGCGATTTCGAGCATTCCGACGGTTGCGGCGTCCTGCTCGGCGAACAGGCGGTCGGCGGCGTCCAGGATCGCTTCTGCCGCGACCTCGGTGCGTCGGCCGGCCAGCCAGTCGTTTGCCATCAGCCGATCGTAAACGGCACCGATAGCGGGCGTCGCACGTAGCTGCCACCGGCCCACTCGATGTTGTCTTCATCGACGGTGAAATCCGGTATCCGCGAGAGCAGTTCGGTCAGGGCGACGCGGGACTGCATCCGTGCGGCGGCCGCGCCCAGGCAGTGGTGCGCGCCGTGGCTGAACGTCAGGATGTTGCGCGGTGCTCGTGTCACGTCCAATTCGCCTGCGTTGGGGCCGTATTGGCGCTCGTCGCGGTTGCCCGATCCGTAGAGCAGCAGGGTCTTGCGGCCCGCGGGGATGGTGGTCTCGCCGATGGTCACGTCGCGGGTGGTGGTGCGGGCCAGGCCCTGGACCGGTGAGGTGAGCCGCAGCAGTTCGTCGACGGATTCGGTGATGAGGTCGGGGTTTTCGACGAGCAGCCGGCGCTGATCAGGCCGCCGGTGCAGCAGTTGCACGGAGCCGCCCAGCATTCCGGTGGTGGTGTCGTTGCCGCCCGTGACCATGGTGAAGGTGAACGCGAGGATCGACAGCACGCCGCTGATGTCGCCGTCAGCGCCGATGCCCGCGGCGACCAGGTGCGACACCGTGTCGTCTTCGGGCTCCTTGCGACGGCGCTCGATCAGCGCGGTGAAGTACCCCATCATGTCGCCGAGCGCACTGCCCAGCGTCTCGAGTGCGCCACCGAGCCCACCCTCGGCGGTGTTGGCGGCGACGATGGCCTCGGTCCAGCCGTCGAACTGGTCGCGATCGGCCTCGGGAACGCCCAGGTAGTGCGCGACGACCATCGATGGCAGCGGCTTGAACAGTTCGGCCACGATGTCACCGCCGCCGGCGGCCTTCAGCTTCTCCAGCCGCTGCACGACGAACTCGCGCACCTTGGGCTCGACGGCCTCGACCTGGCGTGGCGTGAAGCCGCGTGACACCAGCTTGCGGAACTCGGTGTGTACGGGCGGGTCGGTCATCACCATCGGCGGGTTGTCCTGCAGGCCAATGAGTTCCAGCTCGCCGTAGTTGACGGTCAGGCCCTGCGCCGAGGAGTAGGTCTGGTGATCGCGCGCCGCCGTCCAGATGTCGGCGTGCCGGGACAGTACGTAGTAGTCGGCTGCGGGATTGTCGGCGGGCACCACATGGTGGACGGGATCGTGGTCGCGCAGCGACCGGTACATCGGCCAGGGGTCGACCCACCCGGCCGAATCGGCAAGCTGGAACGCCATGGGGGAGTCCGATGTCTCGTGAGACAAAATCGCCGTCATGTCTTATGTGTACGGCGGCGGCCTCGATGTGTCAATGCCTGTCCATGCCCGAAATCAGATTCCGGCACCCGGATTCAGGATGTTGTCGGGGTCCAGCGCCGCTTTGATCCGGCGATTCAGTTCCATGACCTCCGGCCCGAGTTGGCCGGCGAGCCAGGGCCGCTTGAGCCGGCCGACGCCGTGCTCGCCGGTGATGGTGCCGCCGAGTGACACGGCCAGGTCCATGATCTCGCCGAATGCGATGTTGGCCCGTCGGGTGTTCTCGGCATCGTTCGGATCGTGGACGATCAGCGGGTGGGTGTTGCCGTCCCCGGCATGCGCGATCACCGAGATCAGCAGGTCGTGCCTGCGGGCGATCTCTCCCACGCCGTCGACCAGGTCCGCCAACGCGGGGAGCGGCACGCCGACGTCCTCCAGGAGTAGCGGGCCCTTGGCTTCCACGGCCGGGATCGCAAACCGCCGGGCCGCCACGAAGGCTTCACCCTCGTCGGGATCGTCGGTCGAAAACACCTCTGTCGCACCGGCTTCGGTGAAAACCCGGGCCATGAACTCGGTGTCCTCGACACCCGCCGCGCCGCGATCGTCGGAGGCCGCTACCAGCATGGCCTTGGCCTTGCGGTCCAGGCCCATCTTGAGCTTGTCCTCGACGGCGTTGATCGCCACGTCGTCCATGAACTCCAGCATCGACGGGCGAATCTTGCCGGTGATCGTCACGACGGCATCGGCTGCTGCGCGCACCGAGTCGAAGCTCGCCACGACGGTGCACCCGCGATGTTGTGGTGGCAGCAGGCGCAGTGTCGCCTCGGTGACGACGCCCAGCGTGCCCTCGCTGCCGACGAACAGTTTGGTGAGGCTCAGTCCCGCAACGTCTTTCAGGCGTGGGCCGCCGAGTCGCACCGCGGTGCCGTCGGCCAGCACCACCTGCAGGCCCAGGATGTAGTCGGTGGTGACGCCGTACTTCACGCAACACAGGCCGCCGGCGTTGGTCGCGACGTTGCCGCCGATGCTGCAGATTTCGAATGACGACGGATCGGGTGGGTACCAGAGGCCATGGGCGGCAACGGCTTTCTTCACCTCGGCGTTGAGCAGGCCGGGCTGCACGACGGCGGTGCGGGTCGCGGTGTCGACGACGATGTCGCGCATCCGTTCGGTGGTCAGCACGATGCCGCCGTCGATCGCCGTCGCGCCGCCGGACAAGCTGGTGCCGGCGCCGCGCGGCACGACCGCGATCCTGTGTGCGGTGGCCCACCGCAGGACCGTCTGTACTTCCTCGGTGCTCCGCGGCCGCACCACCGCGATGGGGGTGCCGGCGTCTGGATCCAGCGCGCGGTCCTGTCGGTATGACGCGACGATGTCCGGATCGGTGACGACGGCGTCGGCGGGCAGGTCGGCGATGAGGCTCGGTAGCGCGGTGTGCACGGGGCAAGTCTAGGAGTCAGGTGGTGACCAGCGAAGACTCGCGCCATGTGCCGTGCGTATTAATCCCGTGTAACGCCCGTGTTACGGGTATCGTCAGCTATGTGTACAGCAAGGCCTTGTTGGCCGAGATGGGAGCGCTGCGCGACAGCCGTCGCGGAGCGCATGTGTCTGCGACCGCGATAGAGCTCCACGTGCGCGCGGTGAGCCATAGCGTGCGTACGCGCCGACCGGCCTTCGTGGCCGACGCGGCGCTCGATCTCATAGCGTCGGGCTCTGTGACAACCGTTGCAGCCCTGGAGCTTTGGATGGCGGGCCTTTGGCAGCGGGTGCCGGGGGGCTATCTGATCGATGACCGTGAACTGATCGCCCATCTGTCCGCGGGTCCGGTTCGGCGCTGGGTGCGTCGAGTGTGGCTGAATCTCAACAGCGAGTCGGTCATCCCGTTCTGACTGCACTCGCATTCGCGCGGATTCCGCGCAATGAAGCAAACAACATGTCGTTCAGCCGGTCGATGAGGTGCTCGCGATCGACGCCGATCGCTCCGACGAGGACAGCGGTGAGCGTCTCGGCGACCCCGCCGATGACGAACTGCGCGGCCAGTTGCAGGTCGAGTGGCCGCGCGTCGGTGCCCGAACCGCTCAGTCCGGCGACGATGCCCGCGAATCGCTGGGCCTCGGCGAGGCGGCGCGGGCCGAGTGCGGGCGAGGAGACGGATTCGATCAGCGCGATGCGACCCTTGCGCTGGTCGGTCAGGAGGACGTCGGCCAGCACGCTGAGTGCCGCGCGTGACCTGGCGCGTTGGTCGCCTTCGGTGGCGGCGATCGCGGCGAGCCCTCGTTCTTCTACCTCGTCCACGATGGTGTCGAACACTGCGAGGTGCAGGTCCTCGATGGTCGGAAACGATTCGGCGAAGTAGCGGGCCGCAAGCCCGGCTTCCTCTGCCACGCCGCGCAGGGTGGTGGCGGCGATGCCCCGGGTACCCATCAACTCCAGGCCGGCGGCGACGAAGCGGCGCCGGCGCTCGGTGACGCGGTCGGCTCCGCTCAAGCCGCCGTACCGCCTGGGCTCGCTCACGTCACCAATCTTGACACACGTGTTGACAGATGATTGCCTGATCCTATCTATCAACGCTTGATGACAGATTGGATGCGCACATGACCATGACTGCATCGCCCGTGGGGGCCGAGGTGGAGCCGTGGCACCCGAGCCAGTCGCATGCGGAGCTGGCGGCCGACGTGCGGTGGTGGCTTGGCTCACCGCTGAGCCTCGGGCTCTTCGGGCGCCTGGCCCTCGACCAGGTGGCGTACCGCCCGATCGCGGCCGCCGTCGACTGGTCGGGTCGGTTCCAGCAGAACTTCACCGACCGGGGTATCCGGTCGCTGGCCTACGGCATGTTGATGCTGTTCGGCGACGAGGCCGACCGCCGATCGGACACCGAGGAACTCAAGCGGCTGCACGGTGGCGTGCGCGGGACCGGCAATGGAGAGTTCGCTGATACCCGGTTCAGCGCGCTCGACCCCGAACTGTGGAACTGGATCGCCGTCAGCTCCCTCAACCTGTTTTACCGGGGTTACGTCGCGGTGCGCGGTGCGGAGCTCGATGCCGAGCAGCGCGAGGTCGTGTATCAGACCGTGCGGTGGATGACGAGCTACCTGGAACTGCCCAGTGCCCGGGCCAAGCTGCCCGAGACGTTGGCCGACATGGAGGCGTACTACGACCGCGTCGCCGAAAAGCATCTGGCGGACAACGCCTTTCTGCAGTATGCCGACGACAGCTTCGACAGCTTGCCGATGCCCGCTCTGGTGCCGAAGCAGATGCAGGTACTCCTGTCACCGTTATGGAGTGCCCTGACGCCGATCGCGCTGCGCATCCCGAAAGTGCTGGGCCAGCGTCACGCCCACCCGAAGATGCGGGAGCTGCTCGACATTCGATCGACCCCCGTGACCCGCCTCGAATATGCGCTGTATCTGAAGGCTTCGCAGCTGGCCTGGCGGTATCTGCCACGGGCCGTCGTCCTTGATCCGTTGGCCTACAACCGGTACCGCTACGAGCGGTTGCGGTCGGCGTACCACGGCGTGCAATTGGACAGCTTCGCCGCCTGACCGCACCGCGGAGGGCAGAATCTGGGGGTGCTGCCGCATCCCCGAACCGGAGAATTCTTCCCGTCCCCGGTGCCCGTCGGCGCGGGCTGGCCCGGGGACCCGGCCGACGCCGAGACCCCCGTCGCCCGTACTGCGGCGCAGGTTCGGGCCAGGGCCCGCCGCTGCACCGAGGTGGCCGACCTCGACGCCCAGGTATCGGTGTGCCGCGCATGTCCCCGCCTGGTCACGTGGCGTGAGGACGTCGCGACGCGGACGGTGGCCAAGCGCAAGGCCTACGCCGGTGAGCCGTACTGGGGCCGGCCGGCGCCGGGTCTCGGCGTCGACCGGCCGCGCATCTGGGTGCTGGGTCTGGCACCCGCAGCCCACGGTGCCAACCGCACCGGCCGGGTGTTCACGGGCGACCGGTCGGGCGACTTTCTCTTCGCCGCCCTGCACCGCGTCGGCCTGGCCAACAGCGCGGAGAGCGTCGACGCGGCAGATGGGCTGACCCTCAACGACATTCGCGTGGTCGCCGCAGTCCGATGTGCCCCGCCGGACAACGCTCCGACACCGCAGGAGCGGGACACGTGCGAGCCGTGGCTGAGCGCCGAGTGGCGGCTGACGGGCGAGGATGTCCGGGTCGTCGTCGCACTCGGCGGTTTCGCCTGGAAGGCCGCGCTGGACCTGGCGGGGGCGGGACGGCCGTATCCGAAGTTCGGTCACGGCGCGCTGGCCGCGCTTCCCGACGGCCGGCGCCTCCTCGGCTGCTACCACCCCAGCCAGCAGAACACGTTCACCGGGAGGCTCACCCCGGCCATGCTGGACGACGTGTTCATCACGGCCAAGGGAATCGCATCCCGCCCGGAAGAGTTGGATTAGATCGTGCAGTTGTCTGTCCTCGATCTCGTCCCGGTCCGGAGCGACCAGTCCACCGTCGACGCCTTCGCCGCCACCGTGCGCCTCGCCAAGGCCGCCGACCAGCTGGGCTACACCCGCTACTGGGTGGCCGAGCACCACAACATGCCCGCGGTCGCCGCCACCAGCCCGCCGGTCGTCCTGGGTTACCTGGCTGCCCAGACCTCGCAGATCCGGCTGGGCTCGGGCGGCGTGATGCTGCCCAACCACGCACCGTTGGCGGTCGCCGAGCAGTTCGCGCTGCTGGAGGCGGCGGCCCCGGGGCGCATCGACCTCGGAGTCGGCCGGGCGCCAGGGACCGACCCCGTCACCTCGATCGCGCTGCGCGGCCCGGCCGGGCGCTCGGATGAGGACATCCAGCGCTTTCCCGAGTACCTCGACGACGTCGTCGCGCTGATGAGTCCCGGTGGTGTGAAGGTGTCGCTCGAGGGACGAAACCTGTTGGACAAGAACTACATTCTGAAGGCCACCCCGTCGGCGGTGAGTCCGCCGAAACTGTGGCTGCTGGGTTCGTCGATGTATTCGGCGCACCTTGCCGCCGCCAAGGGGCTGCCGTATGTGTTCGCCCACCACTTCTCCGGGCAGGGCACCGAGGAAGCCCTGGCCACCTACCGCGAAGAGTTCCGGCCCAGCGAATTCGCTGACGCGCCAACGACCTTCATGACCGTCAACGCCTGTGTCGCGGAGACGCGCGACGAAGCCGAACAGCTCATCCGTCCCAACTTGCAGATGATGGCGTGGCTGCGCACCGGTGAGCCGCTGCGGGCGCTGGACCTGGTCGAGGACTCCGAGCACAACCAGCTCACGCCGACGCAGCAAGCTATCGTCGCCGCCGGAATGGAGCGGGCCGTCGTCGGGGCGCCCGCAGAGGCCGCGGAGCAAATCCGCCAGCTGGCATCGCATTTCGGGGTCGACGAGGTAATGGTCAGCCCCGTAGCCGCCGCGCGCCGGGGCTGCGATCCAGCCACCGCCCCGGCCCGCGAAACGACGCTACGGCTGCTTGCCGAGCAGCTGCTCTAGCGGGGCGTCAGCGCGACCACCGGAATGGGCCGGGTGGTGCGCTTCTGATAGCCCGCGTACCGGTTGGCGTTGTTCTTGTTCACGACCTGCCACAGCCGCCCGTAGTCGGGGTCGTCCCTGCCGACCACGCGGGCCGTGACCGGGATTCGCTTCGTGCCGACGTTGATTTCGATCTCGGGGTTGGCCTTCAGGTTGAAGTACCAGCCGGGCGCCGTCGGCTCGCCGCCCTTGGACGCGACCACCAGGTAGGCGTCGCCGTCTTTCGCGTAGGTCAGCGACGTGGTGCGCGCCAGGCCCGTCTTGGCGCCGACGGTGTGCAGCAGCAGGCTGGGCGGCACACCGGGGAACTGGTGCCCGATCCGGCCTTCGGTCTTCTGGTAGATCCGGTCGTGCATCTTCAGCAACGGGAGGCCGAGGTACTTCTCCCACAAGGGCATACTCATGTGCTCAAGTCTGCCTGCGGATCAGAAAGGCGCGCCACCGCCTCCAGTAGGATCTTTCCGCTGGTTTCCCGGTCCGGATCGCGGCGCAACAGCATGCCCTTGGCGAACGCCAGCTTGTCGCCTGACTTGCGCGGGACGACGTGCAGATGGATGTGGAACACGGTCTGAAATGCGGCTTTGCCGTCGTTGATCGCGATGTTGTTGCCGTCGGCATGCAGGCCGGACTCGCGCGACGCCTGTGCGATGCGCTGACCGAGTTTGGCCATGCCGGCCACCACCTCCGGCGGGGTGTCGACCAGGTTTTCGTAGTGCTGTTTGGGGACCACCAGAGTGTGGCCGCGCGAGAACGGGCGGATGTCCAGGAACGCCACGTAGTCGGCGTCTTCGTAGACGCGCACCGCGGGCGCCTTCCCGGCGATGATGTCGCAGAACGCACAGGCCATCACTTCACGGTAGGCCAACCGGGTTCAGACGTTGGATGCCGCCCACTCAGACAACCGGCGGTCGCGCTCCGCGGCGTCGACGTCTTCGACCCGCGTCATGACCGCCCAGCGCTGGCCGAACGGATCGATGATCGACGCGAACCGGTCACCGGTGACGAAAGTCTGTGTCGCCTCCCGGATTGTCGCGCCGGCGCGTTCGGCCCGGTCGACCACCGCGTCGACATCGGGGCAGTACAGCACCACCGAATGCGTGACCGGACCGCTGCGCGGTGGCGCGATCAGTTCGTAATCGGGATTGGGATCGGACAGTTGCAGCCGGCCGGTACCGAAGTCCAGCTCGGCGTGTGCCACGGTGCCGTCACTCGCGTCCATCTTCTCGACGAGCCGGGCACCGAACACCTCGACGTAGAAGTCGATCGCGGCGGCAGCTCCATCGATCACCAGGAATGGGGTGAGGCTGGTGTAGCCCTGGGGAATTGGTTGCACGCTCATGGCACCCAGTTTCGTAGGGTCGGTGGCGTGGTGGCTTGGAAAAACCCGACACCGGCTCCGAAGCTGGGCGTGGTCGGCCGTGCCAATACTGGCTCGGTGTTCGACCTGCAGCAGTGGCAGCCGTCCGCTGCGGCGGCGGTCTGGGTCGAGAATTTCTGGTCCGTCACTTGGGATTTACGGGGCGCCGAGCCGTTCGACAGCACCGTCATCACCTTTCCCGCGGTGCACCTGACGCACGAATGGGGCACCGACGGTGTCCGGCACGGTCAGCGCTTGCCGGCGACGCTGGTGCATGGCGTGGTCGAGCGGGTGTTCACCACCACGCTCACGGGGTCCGGCTCGGTGGTGGGTGTCAGGTTCTGGCCCGGCGGCTTCGCGGCCCGGTTCGGCCGGGACGCCGGCGCTCTGACCGGCCGGGTGCTCCCTGTCGACGACGAATTGCCCGGCACCGCAGCGTCTTTCCCTGACGACATCGCCCTGACCGCGGCGGTGATGGACGACATGATCGGCAAGCACACCGCCGTGGACACCACCTATCGCGACCTGTTGACGTTGCTCGACCGGGTCCGCGCCGATCAACAGCTGCACCGCGTCGAACAGGTGATGGCGCTGTCGCCTTGGAGTGAGCGGACCACACAGCGGGTGTTCCGCCGCTACGTCGGCGTGCCGGTGAAATGGGTGCTGTGCCGTTACCGCCTGCAGCACGCGGCACTCCAGATCGAGACGGTGCCGGATCTCGACTTCGCCGATCTGGCGGTCGGATTGGGGTGGTACGACCAGGCGCATTTCATCAACGACTTCCGCGCCATGCTCGGCTGCACGCCGGGGGAGTACGCCACAAAACATCGCCGGTGATGGGTAATCTGCGCCGCATGGACCCTCGTGAGCTGGCGTTCGCCGGCGCATCCGAACAGGCCAGGAGGCTCGCCGCCGGTGCGGTGACCGCACCCGAGCTCGTCGAGCTGTACCTGGACCGGATCGCGCGCATCGATCCCGAATTGCGTTGTTATCGAACAGTTCTGGCCGCAGATGCCAGAGCTGGGGCGCGAGCCGCACAGGCCCGGCTGGACGCCGGGGAGCGGCTGCCGCTGCTCGGTGTGCCGATCGCGATCAAGGACGACACCGACGTGGCGGGCGAGCTGACCACGTTCGGCAGCAGCGCGCACGGGCCGGCCGCCACCGCGGACGCCGAGGTGATCCGCCGGCTGCGCACCGCCGGCGCGGTGATCCTGGGCAAGACCACGGTGCCCGAGATGATGATCTGGCCGTTCACCGAGACGCTGACCTACGGCGCGACGCGGAACCCCTGGAATCCGGGATATGCGCCGGGCGGCAGCAGCGGGGGCAGTGGCACCGCCGTCGCTGCCGGGCTGGCGGCGATGGCGCTGGGGTCTGACGGCATGGGCTCGATCCGGATTCCCGCCACCTGGTGCGGGTTGTTCGGCATCAAACCGCAGCGTGACCGGGTGCCGATGAGCCCGCACGACGATTCGTGGTGCGGTCTGGTCGCGTACGGGCCACTGGCCCGCACCGTCGAAGACGCGGCCCTGTTCCTCGACGCCACCACCGACGGCGGCTTCGTGGACGCCGCCCGCCGGGCGCCCGGACGCTTGCGGATTGCGTTGAGCACCAAGGTGCCACCACTGGTGACTGCATGGGTGGGAGCCGAGCAGCGCGCCGCGGTGGAGCAGGCGGGCGCGCTGCTGCGTGAACTGGGCCACGACGTCGTCCATCGCGACCCCGACTACCCGCGGTGGGCGGTGTACGGCCACGCCCTGCCGCGTTACTTCCGCGGGGTCTACGACGACGTCTCCGCGCTGCCGCACCCGGAGCGCCTGGACCGTCGGACCCGGGCCTTCGCCAGGATCGGTGGGCTGATCTCGCAGCGGCGGATCGATGCGATCCGTGCCGCCGAACCCGCGTTGACCGCGCGGGTGCAGTCGGTGTTCGACGATGTCGACGTCGTGATCACCCCTGGCGCGGCGACCGGACCCTCTCGGATCGGGCAGTATCAGCGCCGCGGCGCCGTCGCGACCCTGGCGTCGGTCGCGTCGCGGGTGCCATTCCAGGCCATGTTCAACGTCACCGGCCAACCGGCGGCCGTCGTGCCATGGGGGTTGGACGCCACCGGCATCCCGACGTCGATTCAGTTGGTGGGCAGGCCTTTTGACGAGGCGACGCTGCTGTCACTGAGTGCGCAGCTCGAGGGTGCGCGCCCCTGGGCGAGCCGGCGGCCTCCGGTCGGTTAGCGCGCGCCGGGGTGAAACGTTCAGCGCACCACTTGCCACGCCGCCAGTTTGTCGGCGAACGACATGGTCAGCGCGCCACTGCTCGACGGCAGCCGGGCGGCGGGCAGCGCGATGTCGGCCTGCTGAAACAGCGTGTACGCCGTCAACCCGTTGACGAAGCCCCGTTCGATCGTCGGGTGCTCCGTCAGGAAACTATGGAAATCATTGAGCACCAATGTCTTCCGGTCGATGTTCGCATCCAGGCTGCCGACGCGCCGGCAGCTGTGCACGACGTCCCACAGCGCGACTCCGGCGGCGGTGACGGCCTCGATGCGCTCGGTATACGGGAGTTCCGCGTCGAATCCGATGAGGGAGCCGAGCAGCCGCCAGAACTGGTTGCGGGTGTTGGCGTAGTACTCGCCGGTGTCGAGTGACTTCTCGCTGGGAAACGAGCCCAGGATCAGCACACGTGGGTTGGCGCCGACGATCGCCGGCAGCCCCGTGCGGAGCGGCATCTCTGGCTCGGTCATGTGCCCATTCTGCGGGGCTGCCAGGCGCGATAGGTTGGCCGGGTGAGTGAACAAGCTGCCGAGCCGGTTGACCGTGCCGAGCTGACCGACTGGCTGCTGTCCGAAGGCTTCAGCGAACAGGAGATCGACGAGTCCTTCGCGCCGACGCTGTTGCCGGCCCGGCGCGCTCTCGGTGACGACGGTGTCCGGCTGTCGGCGCGGGACATCGCGACCCGGTGGGACATGGATATCGATCTGCTGCAACGGATTCTGCACGCGGCGGGCCGGCCCCGGTCCGATGACCCGGCTGCCGCGCTGTACCTGACGGCGGACAGTCAGCTCGTCGGCTACGCGCAGCAGTGTCTGGGCCTGGGCCTGCCGGTCGAGCAGGTCGTCGCGGTGGTTCAGGTGATGACGGACGGTTTCGCGAAAACCGTCGAGGTCATGCAGTTCGCGGCGCTGTCGGCGATCCTGCAGACCGATGCGACCGAGTTGGAGAACGCCAAGGCTGTTGCCGCGCTGACGGGATACGTTGCGCCGCTGCTGGGGCCGATGGCGCAGGACATGCTTCGTACGCAGATGCTGCATGCGCTGCTGCAGCAGGAGGTCGCCGCCACCGAGCGGCTGACGGGGCCGGCGTTGCCGGGTGCGGGCCTCGTATCGATCGCCTTCGCCGATCTCGTCGGTTTCACCAGCCTCGGCGAGGAACTGCCGCCGGAAGGACTGGAGCGGCTGTCTCAGCGGCTGGCTGATCTGGCGCGCACACTTGCCGAGCCGCCGGTCCGGTTCATCAAGACCATCGGCGACGAGGTCATGCTCGTCAGCCCCGAACCGGTGCCGCTGCTGAACATGATTCTCGATCTCGTCGAGGCGGCCGAGGCCGATGAGGCCCTGCCGCGGCTCAAGGCCGGCATGGCGACGGGAATGGCCGTGAGCCGAGCCGGGGACTGGTTCGGCGGTGCGGTCAACAAAGCCAGCCGGGTGACCGGAGTCGCCCGACCAGGGGCCGTGCTGCTGGCCGATTCGGCACGGGAGGCGATCGGGGAGGCACCCGGTTTCGAGTGGTCATTCGCCGGAGCGCGACGGCTGAAAGGTATCCGTGACGAGGTGAAACTGTTTCGCGCCCGCCGCGGCGAGCAGTAGCCGCGGCACCTGTGCCCGCCGTGCACCGGCTTGCACGAACGCCGGGACGCGGCTTACATGGGTAGGCATGCCAGACATTGATCGTCGCAGCATGCTGTCGATGGCGGGGCTGGGCCTGTTGGCCGCCACGCTTCCCAACGCCGAGGCCCACGCTGATACGCCCGGAAAACTCATCTTCGTGGACAACTTCGACGGCCCCGCGGGATCGTCGCCCGACACCTCGAAATGGGAGATCGCGACAGCCCGCGAGTCGATGGAGAACCCCACCTACTGGGAGCTGCCCGAACACGTCGGCCAGTACCGCAACGACCGCAAGAACCTGTTCCTGGACGGCAAATCGAACCTGGTGATCCGCGCCGCCAAGGACGGGAACACCTACTTCAGCGGCAAGATTTTCGGCACCTTCAAAGCCGGCATCGGCCACACCTTCGAAGCCCGGATCAAGCTCAACTGCCTGACCCCGGGCTGCTGGCCGGCCTGGTACCTGGCCAACAACACCCCGGGCATCGGTGGCGAGGTCGACATCATGGAGTGGTACGGCAACGGGAGCTGGGCGCCCGGCACCACGGTGCACGTCAACCTCAATGGCGGCGAACATGTTTCGCACAACATCACGCCTGACACCGCGTGGCACAACTGGCGTTGCCAATGGGACGACGCCGGCATCCGGTTCTGGCTGGATTACACCGACGGCGCGCAGCCGTACTTCAACGTGCCGGCAAAGTCGTTGCCCAACTGGCACTTCAACGATCCGGGCTACACCCTGTTCCCGATTCTCGGCCTCGCCGTGGCCGGTTCTGGGGGCGGTGACCCCTCAGGGGGAACGTACCCCGCCGACATGCTGGTCGACTGGGTGAAGATCTGGTAGCTACCGGCTGGGCTTGAAGCTGCGCAGTCGCAGGCTGTTGCTCACCACGAACAGCGAGCTGAAAGCCATTGCCGCGCTGGCGATCATCGGGTTGAGCATGCCCGCCGCCGCCAGCGGGATCGCCGCGACGTTGTAGGCGAACGCCCAGAACAGATTGCCCTTGATGGTCTTGAGTGTCGCTCGGGACAGCCGGATGGCGTCTCCCGCCGCCCGCAGGTCCCCACTGACCAGGGTGAGGTCCGAGGCCTCGATCGCCACATCGGTACCGGTGCCCATGGCCAGGCCCAAGTCGGCCTGCGCGAGGGCGGCAGCGTCATTCACGCCGTCGCCGACCATGGCCACGACGCGGCCCTGATCCTGCAGGCGCTTGATCTCGTCGACCTTGTCCGCCGGCAGGACCTCGGCGATCACCGTGTCGATGCCGACTTCGGCCGCCACCGCGCCGGCCGCGCGGGCGTTGTCCCCGGACAGCAGGACGGGCGTCAGTCCCAGCTTCTTGAGTTCGGTAATCGCTTCGGCGGCAGTGTCTTTCACCGTGTCCGAGACGACGATGACGCCCGCGATCGCGCCGTCGACCGCGACCCAGACCGGGCTGCGGCCCTCCGCTTCGGCGTTCTGCGCGGCGGTCTGCAATTCGGGGGCGGCCTCAGCGGTGAGCCAGCTGCGACGCCCCACGGCGACGTCGTGACCGTCCACCACACCTGTGACGCCGCGACCGTCGTGGTTGACGAAGTCGGTGACCGCCGGCAGCGGTCCGTTCGCGGCGGCCCGGCTCGCGATGGCCTGGGCAATGGGGTGCTCGGAGGCGTGCTCCAACGCGCCGGCGAGCCGTAAGACGTTGTCGGACTCGGCATGTACCGCCGCCAGCGTCATCTTCCCGGTCGTCACCGTGCCGGTCTTGTCCAGTACGACGGTGTCGACCTTGCGGGTCGATTCGAGTACCTGCGGGCCCTTGATCAGGATGCCCAGCTGCGCGCCGCGTCCGGTGCCGACCAACAGCGCCGTCGGTGTGGCCAGTCCCAGGGCGCAGGGGCACGCGATGATCAGCACCGAAACCGCGGCCGTCAGTGCGGCGCTGACCGTGCCACCCGCGACCAGCCAGCCGATCAGCGTCAACAGTGCCAGCCCGATGACCACGGGCACGAAGACCGCCGACACCCGGTCAGCGAGACGCTGCACCTCGGCCTTGCCACTCTGCGCATCGGCCACCAACCGTGCCATCTGCGCCAGTTGGGTGTCGGCGCCGACACGCGTGGCCCGAACTTCAAGGCGTCCACCGGCATTCACCGTCGCGCCGGCCAACTGGTCGCCAGGGCCGACCTCGACAGGCACCGATTCGCCGGTCAACATCGACGCGTCCACGGCAGACGTTCCGGACACCACCACACCGTCCGTCGCGATCTTCTCGCCGGGCCGGACCACGAAGACGTCTCCGACTACCAGTTCCTCGATGGGCAGCCGGGTTTCGTGGCCGTCGCGAAGCACCGCGACGTCCTTGGCGCCCAGGTCGAGCAGCGCGCGCAGCGCCGCGCCCGACTGTCGCTTGGCGCGGGTCTCGAAGAACTTGCCGGCGAGGATCAGGGTCGTGACGGTGGCGGCGACTTCCAGGTAGAGGTGGTCGCTACCGGTGCTGAGCATCCACGCCGACCACAGGTACGACGTGAGAACGCCCAGCGACACCAACGTGTCCATGGTCGCCGCGCCGTGCCGCAGGTTCGTCCACGCGGCGTGGTGCAACGGCCAGGCGCCCCAGAACACCACAGGGGTGGCGAGTGTCAGCGCCCACAGGGGCCAGTGCGGGAATTGCAGGGCCGGAATCATCGACAGCGCGATGACGGGGATCGTCGGGGCCAGCGACACCAGCAGGCGTGGCAGGTAGGCCGTTTCGGCGGGGGTATCGGTCTTGTCGATGCTTGCGGTGTAGCCGGTGGCCTCGACGGCCGCGACCAGCTCGTCGGTGGTCACACTCTCGGGATAGGTGATGGCCGCCTGCTCGGTCGCGAAGTTCACGCTGGCGTGAACACCGTCGATCCGGTTGAGCCGCTTCTCAATTCGGGCCGCGCATGACGAACACGTCATGCCGCCCACCGACAGTGTGACCGACGTGGTCATGCGCGATCCGCCTCCGGCTTCTCGCTGGTCGTCATGCCGGTTGGACGACGTCGTATCCGGCGTCTTCGATGGCGGCGGCAACGGCGGCGCGGTCGGGCTCGCCGTCCACCCGTACGGTTCCGGCCTTGAGGTCGACCTCGACACCGGTCACGCCGGGCAGCGGCTCGACAGCAGAGGTGATGGACGCGACGCAGTGTCCGCACGACATTCCCTGAACTTCAAGTACCTGACTCATGCCCTGGAGTATATACCCATAGGGGGTATAGGTAGCGCTGTGATTCGGGTCTCTGTGGAATCTGCTCTTTTAGTCGCTTCGGGTGGCATCCTGGTTCCATGGCGCGCAAAGAAATTGATCCGGTCCGGGCGAAGAGTGCCCTCGCGGTAGCGAAGGAGCACCCGGGCATGCTGCTTTTCGTGGCGTCGCCGGTGATCGCCGCCATCGTGCTGGTCGGCGTGTTCGTCAGTACGGGCTGGGCCGTGTTCCTGGCGTTGGTGGTGCTTGGGCTGGCCGCCTTCGGCGGTTCCGCGCTGCTGCGTAAGCGCTGATAACACCCTTTTCGCTTTGTACTTTCGCTTCGGGTGAAACGCTGTTTTGTAGCAGCTGTAACGGTGTAATTATGTAAGCATGAGGCAACGTCATTCTGGCCAGGACCGCCGCGGCGGCTGGCAACAAGCGCAGCAGCCCGATGCGGGCGACGCCGCCGACTGGTTCGCCGGCCGGCTCCCCGAAGAGTGGTTCGCGGGCGACCCGGACGTCACGGTGGACCGCGAGGAGATCGTGGTCATCGGGCGCCTGCCCGAGCCCGAGAATCCGGAAACGGCCGCTCGGGCTTCCGGGCGGGTGGCGCGCTTCCGGGAAGAGACCCGGTCCGAGCGCATGCGGATCGCCGATGAGGCCGAGGCTCGCTACGGCCGCAAAGTGGCCTGGGGCGTGTCGGTGGGGGAGTCGGAACGAATCCTGTTCACCCACTTGGCTGTTCCCGTGATGACGCGACTCAAGCAACCGGAGCGTCAGGTGCTCGACACGCTGGTCGACGCCGGCGTGGCCCGGTCACGGTCCGATGCGCTGGCGTGGTCGGTTCGGTTGGTCGGTGAGCATGCCGAAGAGTGGCTCGCGAAACTGCGGGATGCCATGACCGCGGTCGACGATCTTCGTGCGGAGGGTCCGCAACTCTGATCAACCATTGACGTTCGCTGCCGCGCGGGTGCAGGCTCAAAGGACCGGCCCGATGGGAGCGCGTCATGAGCGATCGGTTGTTCAATTACATCGGCGAGATGCTGTGCGGCGGCCTGGATGCCGACCTCGCTTCAGCCTGTGTGCTCGGGCCGGGTGACTTCACGAAATTCTTGACCGATGACGTGCGACTGCACGTCATTCAGGGACGGTTGGCGGCCGAGGAATGGGGCAGCGCCGAGCAGCACGGCCCGGTGCGAGTGCTGGCCACGCACATCGTCATCACCGAGCATGGGCTGCTGTATGCGGCCGAGGTCGGCGGGCCGAATCCCGGCTACTACCTCGCGGCGCCGCGGGCACTGCTCGAACCTGTTGCCGACCACATCGCCGACAGCCCGCCGCCGTCGGGCACGGCCGCTGCCGTGGACTGCCGACTGGAGCACGACCTCACCTCCATCTGGCAGTTCGAGAGTGCACTGCGGCACCGCCTCGAGTCCGATCCGGTCATCCGAGTCCAACTGACCTCTGCGTTCGCGGCCTGAGTCATGGGATCTACGGCGTCCCTGCGGCGCCAAAGCCTCGTGCGCAGTGCAGTTTTCACCCTTGTCGTGCCGGGCACCATGGCCGGCCTGATCCCGTATTCGCTGACCGGTTGGCGGCGGATTGGGGACTTGTTCGGCCTACCTGGCATTTGGGTGGGCGGCGTGGTGCTGATTCTTCTGGGGCTTCCGGTACTGCTCGCGGCGATCTACAAATTCGCCAGTGACGGGCTCGGCACGCCATTGCCGATGGCGCCGACGCAGACCTTGGTCGTGACGGGGCCGCACCGGTACGTCCGCAACCCGATGTATCTCGCGGTTGCGACTGTCATCCTCGGTCAAGCGTTGGTTCTCGGTCAGCCTGTACTCCTTTGGTACTTAGTGTTTTTCGTGTTGGCGACGAGCGCGTTCGTGTACTTCTATGAGCAGCCTGCGCTGACGAGGCAATTCGGCGACGAGTACCGGCGCTACTGTGCGTCCGTCCCGGCCTGGGTGCCGCGGGTGATGCCGTATCGACCGTAGGTTTGTTGGGGGTACGCGGGCGTCGTCGGTGAAGTTCTTGCTTGAGGCCCCCGCTGTGCCGGCGCGTCCGACGCCATGTCGACGCGCCCGCGTAATGGCGACGTACCCGGCGCATCTTCGCGTCTGGCGCCATTTCTCGCCTGCCGCCACTTCGCGTCTGCCGCCACGTCGACGCTTCCGGCGCCGCGTCCGGAGTCGGTGACGGCGCCGGCCCTGTCTGGTACGAAAGTACCATTTTCAATACGCCCGTCATGTCTCGGCACCGTCGCGAAAATGGTGATACACCGGAAAATCCGTGCATCCACCCCTTGTGGTTCGAACATTTGTTCGATATAGTGTGTTATGGGAATCACACCGGATCTCAACCCACTCCTCGACCACCTGCGCGGCGTGGTCGTCCCTGAGAACATGTCGGGCGAGGATGCCGTCAACGTCACGCGGCTGCTGCTGCTGATCCGGGGCGTGGTTGACCATCTCTCCGCGACAATGACCGCGGTGCTGGACCGCTGTGGTGTGGCGGCATCGCAGGGCCGATCGCCGCGCGAGCTGCTGATGTCGTTGGGGTGTGCACCCTCGGTGGCCGAACGGCTGATCCGCGTCGGCGGTGCGCTGCCGGCGCTGCCCACGCTCGCGGCGCACGCCGGCGACGGGGCGATCTCCGGTGAGCATGTCGATGCGATCGTCAAAGGCATCAACCACATACAGGCCCGCGCGCCCGGACCAGTCGACGAGCAAGCCCGGTTCGCGCAGGTGACCGATCTGCTGGGCCAGTTCTTCTCCGGAGCCACCCCGGCCGACATCGGCAACCGGGCCCGCCGGTTGGGCAACCGGCACGCCGCCGCAGAAGGCGGGCTGCCCGCCGCCGAAGACCGCTCGGTCAACACCGTCGACCACCGCATCACCTCCGATGGGCGGGTCCAGGTCCGCGCGGACCTGGACGCTGAGGTCGGCGCCAAATACATCGCCGCGATGGAGGAGCACTCGGCACCGCGGCCCGAACCCGACGGAACCCCAGATGTGCGTTCCGCGGGGCGGCGGCGCGCTGATGCGCTGGAGGCGGTGTTGGATATCGCCGCCCGCGGCGGCGATATTGCCAGCGCGCCGCGCACCCAACTACTCATCACCGTGCCCGCCGACACCCCGGACCTGGCCACGCTGGAATTCATTGGATCGATCAGCACCATGACCCTGGACCGGCTCACCTGCGACACCACCGTCACCACGATCATCGTCGACGGCGAACACGTACCCCTCGATATGAGCCGCGAGAAACGCCTGTTCCCACCTCACCTACGCAAAGCGCTATATCTGCGCGATCAATGCTGCATCAAATGCGGCGCACCACCCGGACGCACCCACGCCCACCACATCGTGCACTGGACCCACCACGGCGAAACATCACTGGGCAACGGGTGCCTGCTGTGCCCGGCGTGTCACGCCAACGTGCATCACGACGGCTGGGACGTCGTCATGGGAATGGACAAACACCCCTGGCTCATCCCACCCGCGGCCGTCGACCCGGACCGAAAACCCATCCCCGCGTACAACCGCCGCACCATGCGACTCGACACGGCCGCGTAACACCTAAAGCATTGTGCACCTTGACAACTCAACAGTGAACATTGATCGCGGGCCTGCCGCTTCGGCGGCGGAGCGGCAGGCCCGCGCACCGGCTGAACGCAGGAAACCTGCCACCGCCGCGGTGTCCGGCTCAGCAGTGGGCGTTGCACGCAGCCGTCAGGCCTGCGTCATCTGCCAGTAGGCCCCGCGTCGCTGGAGCAGCTCGTCGTGGGACCCGCGCTCGACGATCCGCCCGGCCTGGACCACGAGGATCAGATCGGCGTCGCGGATGGTGGAAAGACGGTGCGCGATAATGAAACTCGTCCGATTGCGGCGCAGCTCCGCGGTGGCCTGGGCGATCAGCAGCTCGGTGCGGCTGTCGACGGAACTGGTGGCCTCGTCGAGGATCAGCAGCTGAGGTTGCCGGACCAGCGCTCGGGCAATCGTGATCAGCTGCTTCTCGCCGGCACTGATGTTCACGCCGTTCTCGTTGAGGCGCGTCTGGTACCCGTTCGGCAGCGTATGCACGAAATGGTCGACGCGCGCGGTGCGGGCAGCCTCGATCACCTCGGCCTCGGAGGCCCCGGGACGTCCGTAGGCGATGTTGTCGTAGATCGTGCCGCCGATGAGCCACGTGTCCTGCAGCACCATGCCGATGCGTGATCGCAGGTCGGCACGGCTCATCGTCGCAATGTCACGGCCGCCCAGCAGGATTCGGCCGGAATCCGGCTCGTAGAACCGCATCAGCAGATTGACCAGCGTGGTCTTGCCGGCCCCCGTCGGCCCGACGATGGCCACGGTGGTGCCGGGTTCGACGACGAACGACAGGTTCTCGATGACCCGGGTTCCGGGCAGGTATGAGAAGTTGACTTGCTCGAACTCGACGAGGTCCGGCGCAGCTGAGCCCGCGCCCGACCCCGGCCCGGCCTCAAGGACGGCCTCTTCGTCGGCATCCAGGAACTCGAAAACCCGTTCCGCGCTGGCCATCCCGGACTGCATGGTGTTGTACATCGACGCGATCTGGGTCAATGGCTGGTTGAACTGCCGCACATACTGGATGAACGCCTGGATGCTGCCCAGGCTGATCTGCCCGGTCGCCACCTGGATACCACCGACCACCGCGACGCCGACGTAGCTGATGTTGCCGATGAACGTGGTGATCGGGGAGACCAGCCCGGAAAGCGACTGTGCGCCGAAACTCGCCTGGTACACATCGTCGTTCAGTTCGCGGAACTTCTCCTCGGCCAGTGCGCGGTGCCCGAAGGTCTTGACGACGGTGAAACCGCTGTAGGTCTCTTCGATGTGGGCGTTGAGCCGGCCGGTATTGCGCCACTGGGCCATGAACTGTTGCCGCGACCGCTTGGTGATGATCCGCGTCGTCAGCAAGGTGAGCGGCACCGTCAGCACCGTGATCAACGCCAGCAGCGGCGAAATCCAGATCATCGCCGCCAGCACGGCAACCACTGCCAGTGCCGAGGTCAGGAGCTGGCTGACGGTGATCGTCAACGACGTCTGGACGTTGTCGATGTCGTTGGTGACCCGGCTGAGAATCTCGCCACGGGGGCGGGAATCGAAGTACGACAACGGCAGTCGGTGAATCTTGTCCTCGACGTGTGAGCGCAGCGTGAACATGGTGCGTTGCACGATGGTGTTGAGCAGCCGTGCCTCGGCCCACACCATCACCGCGGACACCAGATACAGCAGCAGCGCGAGAGTCAGCACGTGGCCGATCGCCGTGAAGTCGACGCCCTGGCCCGGAACGACATCGGACCCGGCGAGCAGGTCGGCAAAGGTGTTGTCGCCGCGCGCCCGCGCCGCAGCGACCGCCTGCTCACGGCTGATACCCGCCGGCAACCCGCGGCCCAGCACCCCGTTGAACAACAGGTCGGTGGCGTGGCCCAGGATGCGGGGCCCGATCACGCCGACCGCGATCCCGGCGATGCCCAACAGCATCACCACTATCACCCGACTGCGTTGCGGCGCCAGTTGTTTCACCAGCCGCAGCGCCGTGCCACGGAAGTTCTCGGACCGCGAACCGGACGCCAGCATGGCGGCCGAGGGCGGCCGGGTCACGCCACGCCCCCGGCCACAATCGCCTGAGAATCGGCGAACTCGCGATATACCGCGCAGGACTCGAGAAGCTCGGCATGCGTGCCGGCGCCGACCACCCGGCCGCTGTCCAGCACGACGATCTGATCGGCCGTGATGACCGTCGAAAGCCGTTGGGCGACAATGATCACCGTGGCATCGGCGGCCACCGCGGACAACGCGGCCCGCACCCGGGCGTCGGTGTGGACATCCAACGCCGAGAATGCGTCATCGAACAGGTACACCGCGGGCCGCCGGACCACCGCGCGGGCGATGGCGAGGCGCTGGCGCTGGCCACCGGAGAAATTCGTGCCGCCCTGTGCGACGGGCATGCCCAGCCCCTCGGGGTGGTCTGCCACGAAGTCGGCCGACGCGACGCCGAGCGCCGCCCACATCTCGTCTTCGGTCGCGTCGGCCTTGCCGAACCGCAGGTTGTCGGCGACCGTGCCGGAAAACACGTGCCCGCGTTGCGGCACCACCCCGATCGTCGACCACAACTGTTCGGGGTCGTAGTCGCGGACGTCGACGCCGTCGACCATCACGGAGCCTGAGGTGACGTCATACATCCGGCACAGCAGTGCCATCAGTGTCGACTTGCCGGAGCCGGTCGATCCCACGATGGCCGTCACCGTCCCCGGTAAAGCAGTCAGTGAAACCCCGTGCAACACAGGGTCGTCGGCCCCGGGATACCCGAAGGTGGCTGCCGTCACCTGGACCTTCCCGCACCGAACCTCCGGCACCAGGGGCGCGGCGGGTGACACGATCGACGGCTCGGTCGCGAGCACATCGGTGATCCGCTCGGCGCACACCGACGCGCGCGGCAGGATCACCAGCACGATGGTCACCATCAGCACGGCCATCAGGATCTGCATGAAGTACGAGAGGAACGCGATCAGCGAGCCGACCTGCATCTGGCCGTGATCGATGCGGATACCGCCGAACCAGATCACCGCCACGCTGGACAGATTCACCACGAGCGTCGTCGCGGGCAGCATCAGGGCCTGCCACCGGCCGACGGTCAGGGTGGTGTCGGTCAGCTCGTGATTCGCGTCGGCGAACCGGGCGCGTTCGGCGTCCTCGCGCGAGAAGGCCCGGACCACGCGGATACCGGTGAGCTGCTCGCGCAGCACGCGATTGATGTTGTCGATCAGCCGCTGCATCCGGCGGAACAGCGGCAGCAGCCGGGAGATGATCAGGTAATTGCACACCGCCATCATCGGCACGCTGACCAGCAGCAGCCACGACAGGCCGGCGTTCTGGTGCACGGCCATCGCGATGCCACCGACGCACATGATCGGCGCGGTGATCAGCATGGTGCAGGTCATCTGCACCAGGACCTGGATCTGCTGGACGTCGTTGGTGGTGCGGGTCATGAGCGTGGGCGCCCCGAACCGCACGGCTTCGGCGTTGGACCAGCCGAGCACCTGGCGGAAGACTGCCCAGCGCAGGTCGCGGCCGAAGCCCATGCCGGCGCGGGAACCGAAGTAGACGGCGCCGACGGCGCACAGCACCTGCAGCGCGCTGACGCCGAGCATGACGGCGCCGAGCCGCCCGATGACGGCGGTGTCGCCGCGTGCGACGCCGTGGTCGATGATGCGGGCGTTGAGCGTGGGCAGATACAGCGAGGCCAGCGTGCTGATCAGTTGCAGCGTCGCCACCACCGTCAGCTGCCGCCGATACGGCCTCGTGTACTGCCGCAGCAGTGCCCAGAGCATGCGGTTACTGTGGCACACCCGAGAATGCTTGTAGAAAGACCAGGTCAGTCGGCATGTCGGTGGTTGACCTCAGAACCTGCCGCTACAGTGCATGGCGTGACCCGCAGACAGGTGAAGACCGCCGCCGCGACCGTGCTTGCCGCGGCGATGATTCCGGCGATGTCCGCCTGCTCGGACGACAGCAGCAGCGGCGGCGCCCAGGCGGGCGGCCCGTCGGGCCCGGCTGCGTCGGGTCCGGCCAAGCATGGCCCCATGTTCCCGGTGTGCGGCGGCGTCAGCGATCAGACCGTCACCCAGCTGACCCAGGTCACGGGCCTCGTCAACACCGCGAAGAACTCCGTCGGCTGCCAGTGGCTGGTCAACGGTGGCATCCTCGGTCCGCACTTCTCGTTCACCTGGTACCGGGGCAGCCCAATCGGCCGCGAACGCAAGACCGAGGAGCGGACGCGGGCCGACGTCAACGACATCAACATCAACGGCCACTCCGGTTTCGTCGCACTCGGCGAGGACCCGATGATCGGCAAGAGCCTGTGTGAGGTCGGCATCCAGTTCGACGACGACTTCATCGAATGGTCCATCAGCTTCTCCCAGAAGCCGTTCCCTGATCCGTGCGACATCGCCAAGGAACTGGCCCGGCAATCGATTGCGAACGCGAAATGACACGACGGAAACTGGCTGGAGCGGTCGCCGTGATGTCGGCGCTGGCGCTGGTGGGTTGCGCCCGCTCGGTCGAGGGCACCGCGATGAAGGAAGGCGCCGGCGGCGGCAGCGAGCACTCGGCGGATTCGTACCCGAACCTGCTCAAAGAGTGCGACGTGCTGACCAACGACGTGCTGGCCAAGACGGTCGGCGCGGACCCGCTGGACATCCAGAGCACCTTCGTGGGCGCGGTGTGCCGGTGGCAGGCGCTGAACCAGTCGGCGGGCCTCATCGACATCACCCGGTTCTGGTACGAGCAGGGCAGCCTCGATGAAGAGACCAAGGTCGCCCAGCACCTGAACTACAAGTACGAGACCAAGGCGATCGCCGGCGTGAAGTCGATCATCATGCACCCGAACGATCCCAACGGCTCGTGCGGCGTGGCCAGTGACGCCGCCGGTGTCGTGGGCTGGTGGGTCAACCCGCAGGGGCCGGGCGCCGACACCTGTGGCATGGCCACCAAGCTGATGGAGCTGACGCTCGCCACCAACTCCTAGCGGGGGATGTGGAACTGGTCCAACGTGGCGCTGCGCAGCTCGACCTGCGTCCAGTGCCGGTCGGTGTGCAGGACGGCGATCGCTGACGTCGGGTACTTCATCGCAATCTGACCGGCGACGTCAGGGTCGCTCGCGTCGAGCGACGCCAGACTCAGCGCGAGCGATGACATGACCGGTTCGTGGCCGATCACCAGCAGCGTGTTCGCTGCCTCCGGCGCGCCGTTGATGACCTCGATGGCGATGCCTGCCGTGGCGTTGTAGAGGCGCTCGACGAATGTCACGGGCGCGCTGATGCCGGTGCGCTCGAGCGTCTGTCGGGTCCGGGTGGCGGTCGAGCACAGGACGGCGTCGACGGGCGGGAGATTTTCCCGAATCCAGTCTCCGGCCAGTGCCGCTTCGCGGATGCCGCGCTTGGCGAGCGGCCGCTCATGGTCGGCGACCCCGTCGGGGTAGTCGGATTTCGCGTGCCGCAGCAGGATCAATGTTCGGGTTCCCGTCACCCGCCCACCGTAGATCCCCGGAGTTGTCGGTGCCGGGTTTTACACTCGCCGCATGCGTTTCGTCCACACCGCCGACTGGCAGCTCGGTATGACCCGGCATTTCCTGGGCGGTGAGGCGCAGCCGCGCTACTCGGCCGCACGCCGTGACGCGGTGGCGCGCCTCGGTGCGCTGTGCGCCGAGGTCGGTGCGGAATTCGTCGTCGTGGCGGGGGACGTCTTCGAGCACAACCAGCTCGACCCGCGTGAGGTCAGCCTGTCGCTGGAGGCCATGCGCGCCATCAAGATTCCGGTGTTCCTGTTGCCCGGCAACCACGATCCGCTCGATCCATCGTCGGTGTACACCAGCACACTGTTCCTCGCCGAATGCCCGCCGAACGTCACTGTGCTCGACGGTGTGCACGAGCTGCGCCCCGGCGTGCAGATCATCGGTGCGCCGTGGCGCTCCAAGGCACCCACCACGGACCTGACGGGCGACGCGGTGGCCGACCTGCCGGCCGACGGCGTCACCCGAATCGTGGTGGGCCACGGCGGGGTTGACGTCCTCGATCCCGATCCCACGAAGCCGGCGCTGATCCGGCTGGACACCATCGAGGACGCTGTACGGCGGGGTGCCGTCCATTACGTGGCGTTGGGGGACAAGCACTCTCGCACCGAGGTCGGCAGCACCGGCCGGGTGTGGTACTCCGGGGCGCCCGAGGTCACGAATTACGATGACATCGAAGCGGATTCGGGCCACGTCCTGGTGGTCGACGTCGACGACGCGGATCAGTCGGTGACGGTCGAGGCCCGGAGGGTTGGCCAGTGGCGGTTCGTCACGCTGCGCCGGATCGTCGACACGGATCGCGACATCGCCGACCTGCACCTGAATCTGGATGGCCTCCCGGACAAGGAACGCACGGTGGTCCGTCTGGCGCTGACCGGCTCTCTGACCATCTCCGACAAGGCCGCACTCGACGTCTGCCTGGATCGCTACGCACGGCTGTTCGCCGCGCTGACCACGTGGGAACGGCACACCGACCTCGTCGTGGTCCCGGCAGACGGTGAATTCTCGGACCTGGGCATCGGCGGGTTCGCCGCGGCGGCGGTCGACGAACTGGTCGGCACCGCAAGCACTTCGGGCGACGACGCCGACGACGCGCGCGCGGCTCTTGCGCTGCTGCTGCGGCTGGTCGATCGGGGGAGCGCGGCATGAAGTTGCACCGGCTGGTCCTGACCAATTACCGCGGTATCACCCACCGCGAGATCGATTTTCCCGAGCGCGGCGTGGTGGTGGTCGCCGGCGCCAACGAGATCGGCAAGTCCTCCATGATCGAGGCGCTCGATCTGCTGCTGGAGTCCAAGGACCGCTCGACCAAGAAAGAGGTCAAGCAGGTCAAGCCGACCCACGCCGATGTGGGTGCCGAGGTGACGGCCGAAATCTCCACCGGCCCTTACCGGTTCGAGTACTACAAGCGGTTCCACAAGAAGGCCGAGACGCGGCTGACCATCCTCGCGCCGCGCCGCGAGCAGCTCACCGGCGACGAGGCACACGACCGCGTGCGGGGGATGCTCGAGGAGACGGTCGACACCGAACTCTGGCGGGCCCAACGCATTCTGCAGTCTGCCGCCATGGTGCCGGTCGATCTCGCCGGATGCGACGCGCTGGCTCGGGCACTCGATGTCGCGGCCGGACAGGCCGGTGCGCTCGAGGGCGCGTTGTCGGGCAACGAGCCGTTGCTGGTCGACCGGATCGATGCCGAATTCTTGAAGTACTTCACGCAGACCGGCCGTCCCACCGGCGTGTGGGCCGACGCCATCAAGGGACTGAAGGCCGCACAGGCCGAGGTCGCGGCGCGTACCGCCGCGGTCGCCGAAGTGGACGAGGCGGTCCGCCGCCACGGCGAGCTGACGGCGGAATTGGCCACGGCCACTGAGCAATTGGCCGCCGCTGAGGTGCGGCTGGCGGCGGCTCGGGAAGCGGCCACAGCGGTGGCCCGAGTCCGCGACGACCTCGCCCAGGCACGCGTGCAGGCGCAGGCCGCGGTGGCGACGTCGACGGCAGCACGGAGCGCTCTCGATGAACGGCAGCGGCTGCAGGCCGACGTCCAGCAACAGACCGGCAGCATCGGTGAACTGACAGCCGCCGCCGAGCACGCCGCGCAACAGCAGGTGGCCGCGGCACAGCTGCAGCAGGCCGCCGACACCGCCGTGGCGGTGGCGCGGTCCGTGGTGGACGCCGGCCGGGTGCGCCTGGATGCGGCGCGGCGCGTGGTGGACCAACTGTCACAGCGTGCCGAGGCCGCTCGGCTGGCCGGCCTGCTGGAGCGGGTGCGGGCCGCCGCGGACGAACTGGCGGCGGTTGCCGATCAGCTCGGCAAGATCATGCTGACCGCAGCGGGCATGCGGGCCATCGAAACGGCCAACGCAGCCGTGGACCGGGCTGCCGCGGCCGCTGAACTCGCCTCGGCGCGAATCGAATTGGTGGCACACGGTGACGTCGAGTTGCGGGTCGGCGACCAGGACGTGACGTTGTCCGCAGGGGCGGAGTGGGCCACGAGCGCGGGCGGCCGGACCGATGTCGAGCTCCCCGGGCTGCTGACGGTGCGGGTGCTGCCCGGCACCCCGGCGGCGGACACCAGTGCGATTCTGGATGCCGCGCGCAATGCGCTGGCGGCTGCGCTCCAGCCGCACGGGGCCGCCGATGTCGAGGCCGCTCGGGCGCTGGACACCAGGCGGCGCGAACTCGAGGCGGACCGTGATCGGCTGACCGTCACCCGGCAGACCCTGCTGGGCGCCGACACGGTCGAGGCCCTCGCGGCCCGGCTGGCCGGGCTGCGGGAGCAACTCGGCGACACCGATCCTATCGACGTCGGGGCCGCGCGGGCCGAGCTGGAGGCCGCCGATGCCGAACAGCGCCGGGCGGCAACCGATTACGAGCAGTGCCGCGACACTGCCACTGCCGCGGCTGCTGCGGTGGCGGCCGCGCTGACCGCGGCGACGGTCGCCCGCGAGAAGGTGACGGCGGCGACGACCGCGCTCGCCGAGGCCACCGCGCGACTGACCCGGCAGCGTGAACTCGAAGACGACGCAGCATTGACCCAGCGCGTCGCGGTGCTGGCGGAGCAGGCGGCCGCTGCCGCCGCGCGCGAACAGGAACTGGCCGCCGCGCTGGCTGCTGCCGCACCCGAGACCGTCGACGCGGAACTGGCTGCGGCCACCGCGGATTCGGCCCGGCTCACTACCCGCCGCCGCAAACTCGATGACCAATTGCGGGACGTGGCAGCGCAATTGAAGGTGTACGGGACGCAGGGCCGGCAGAGTCAGCTCGATGTGGCCGAGGTCGCGCTGCGGCACGCCGAGTCCGAGCACGCCGCCGTCGGCCGGCGCGCCCGGGCCGCTGAATTGCTGCGCACGGTGATGGGCCGGCATCGTGAGCAGGCCCGGCAGCGGTACGTGGCACCGTTCCGCACCGAGGTGGAACGGCTGGGGCGCATCGTGTTCGGTGACAGTTTCGCCGTCGAGGTCGACAGTGATCTGCGGATTTGCAGTCGCACCGTGGCGGGCACCACCGTGCCGTACGAGAGCCTGTCCGGTGGGGCCAAGGAACAGTTGGGGATCGTCGCCCGACTGGCCGGAGCGGCGTTGGTGGCCAAGGAGGACACCGTCCCGGTGATCATCGACGACGCGCTGGGGTTCACCGACGCGGGCCGGTTGACCCGGATGGGTGAGGTGTTCGACGCGGTCGGCGGCGACGGTCAGGTGATCGTGCTGACCTGCAGCCCCGAGCGTTATGCCAGCGTCGGTGACGCGACGCGCATCGAGCTCACCGCTTAGGCCGTTGGCGGGGCGCGTTTCGTGACAGACTTCGCCCGTGATCGCTGACTTCGTCGTCGTGGGTACCGGCTCGGCCGGTGCGGTGCTGGCTGATCGACTGAGCGCTGACGGCGCCGCGCAGGTGGTGGTGCTGGAGGCCGGGGCCGTCGACAAGAACCAGTTCATCCACATCCCCGCGGCCTTCTCGAAGCTGTTCCGCGGCGAGTTCGATTGGGATTACTCGACAGAACCGCAGCCCGAACTCGCCGACCGCCGCATCTACTGGCCGCGCGGCAAGACCCTCGGCGGTTCGTCGTCCATGAACGCCATGATGTGGGTCCGCGGCCTGCCCGCGGACTACGACGAGTGGGGTGAGCTCGCCGGCGAAGAGTGGTCGTACGCGGCCGTGAAGAAGTACTTCGACCGGATCGAGGCCGGGCCGCTGGTGCTCAGCCCGCAACGCAGCCCCCGCGGCATCACCGCCGCGTGGCTGGAGGCCGCCGAGCAGTCGGGTCACGAGGGCTTCGTCGAGACCAGGGTCTGTCAGCGCCGCGGCGCCCGCTGGAGCACCGCCGATGCGTATCTGCGGCCGGCGCTGCGCAGGTCGAACCTGCATCTGCGCACCGGTGCCACGGCCACCCGGGTGCTGATCGAGGACGGCCGGGCGGTCGGCGTCGAGTACGAGGCGGACGGTCGTCGCCAGGTCGTCCGGGCGCGCCGCGAGGTGATCCTGTGCGGCGGGGCGATCAACAGCCCGCAGCTGCTGATGCTGTCCGGTGTCGGTCCGCGCGAGCATCTGGCCGAGCACGGCATCGAGGTCGTCCACGATGCGCCGGGCGTCGGCTCGAATCTGCTCGATCACCTGGTGGTGCTGCTCGGGTTCGAGGCCAACTGCGACACCCTGATCAGTGCGGAGAAACCGCTGCAGCTGCTCAACTACCTGACCCGCCGCCGCGGCATGCTCACCTCGAATGTCGGTGAGGCGTATGGCTTTGTCCGCAGCGATCCTGATCTGGCTCAGCCCGACGTCGAGCTGATCTTCGCCCCCGCGCCGTTCTACGACGAGGGCATCGGCGACCCGTATCCGCGCGACGCGGTCGCGATGGGGCCGATCCTGGTGAAGCCCAAGAGCACCGGCACCATCCGGCTGGCGTCGGCCGACCCGCTGGCCAAGCCGATCATCGATCCGCGCTACCTGTCCGATCCCGAGGGAGCCGACCGCAAGGCACTGCTTACGGGCCTGCGAATGCTGGCGGACATGACACAGGCCCCGGCGCTGAAGGGACTGCTCGGCGACATCGCCCGCCCGGTGGGCGCGCACGATCTCGACGACCGGACGCTGGAGCTGGCGCTGGCCACCACGTCGCACACGCTGTATCACCCGACCACCACGTGCCGGATGGGCAGCGACGAGGCCAGCGTGGTCGACCCGCAGCTCCGCGTCCGTGGTGTCGCGGGGCTGCGGGTCGCCGACGCTTCGGTGATGCCGACCATCATCCGGGGCCACACCCACGCCCCGAGCGTGCTGATCGGTGAAAAGGCCGCCGACCTCATCACCGCCTGAGGTCAGAAGTAGGCGTTCGCGGGAATCGCGGTGCCGTGCAGCAGGTTCTGTCCGACCACCCGGGCCTTGTAACCGACGGGGTTGTGCAGCGTGATGGTGCGGATGTTGCGCCAGTGCCGGTCGAGGTTGCGTTGCCGGCTGGCCGCGCTGGCGCCGCCGAGCTCCAGCAGCTTGGTGGCGGCGCGCGGCGCGATGTCGTCCAGGTGCACCTTCACCTTGGCGGCCTGCAGTTGGGCCTGGGCGGTCAGCTCGGCGTCGGGCACCCCGTCCGGGCCGGTCGAGTCGATGGCCGCCGCGATGGCTGCCGCCGCGTCCAGCACCGCGGCCCGCGCGATGTAAGCGGAGCTGGCCAGTTCGCCGAGCTGGCGCTGCAGCAGCGGGTCGTCGGTCGGCGACGCTGCGGAGGCATGGCTGAAACTGCGCTCGCGGGACCGCAGCAGCGCGATCCCGTCGTCCACGATGTTCTCGAGGATTCCGGCCACCACGGCGTGGATGTACAGCTGCAACAGCGTGTACTGCACCGAGGGCACGGGCTCCGCGTCATACGGCGTGTCCGAGAGCACCTCGTCGGGCAGCACCGTCACGTCCTGGAACCGCGTGGTGCCGGTTCCGGTGCGGCGCTGGCCGAAGCCGTCCCAGTCGTCGATGATCGTCACGCCCGCGCGGTCGGCCGGGACGATGACGATCGCCACCGAATCATGATCGGTCGTCGCCGTCACGGTCAGATAGTCCGAGAACAGGGTCCCGGTGCTGTAGAACTTCTCGCCGGTCAAGGTGAATCCGCCGTCGTGGCCGGGCGCCAAGCGGGTGTTGAACACGAGGCTGCCCACCGCGTGGGAGCCCTTCTCGCTGAACGCATTGCCGAACACCTTGCCGTCGGCGACCTTCTGCAGCCAGGTCCGCGATCCGGGCTGGTCCAGGGTGCGCAGTCGCTCCTCGACGAACCAGAAGTGCGTGCGGAAGATGTGCGCCACCACCGGATCGGCCCGGGCGACGTCGATCACGGCGGAAAACAGCTGCGGCACCGTGACGCCGGCGCCGCCAAGTTCGGTGGGCAGGCGCAGGGTGCCGAATCCGGCCCGTTTGAGCGCGGCCACCTGGTCGAAGGGGTTCACGTCGTCCAGATCGCGGTCTTTGGCGCCCGCGGCGATATCGGCCAGCAGGTCGGTCCACGTGGTTGTGTCGGGGAGGTCGAGGATCGTCATGACCCAGTTCTACGTACCAGCACAGTCACAGGCACGGCTTACGATCGCGCCGAACCTAACGCGGCACAATGAGTGACGATGACCATGAACGCCAAACGCCGCAAGGCGCACGACAAGCTCGCTGCGCTGCCGGGGGTGCGCTCGGTGCGGCGACCGGTCCGGTCAAGTGGCGCTGAGGAATTCGATCTTTTCTATGTGCGGACCGGGCCGCCCGGCGACCATCCGCTGGTGATCATCCCGGGTGGGCCGGGTGCGGCGTCCATCGGGCACTATCGCAATCTGCGGCGTCATGCGACGGCCGCCGGCCTGGACGTCATCATGGTGGAGCACCGCGGCGTCGGCATGTCCCGGCACGACGACGCCGGCGCCGACCTGCCCGCGGAGGCGCTGACCATCGAGGCCGCGGTCGACGACATCGCGGCGGTTCTGGACGACGCCGGCGTCGAGTCTGCGGTGATCTACGGCACGTCGTACGGCAGCTACCTGGCGGCAGGTGTCGGCGTGCGCCATCCGGACCGGGTGCATGCCATGGTGCTGGACTCGCCGCTGCTGTGCGCCGACGACATCGACGCGGTGCGCGAAGCCACCCGGGCCGTGCTGTGGGACGGCACCGCCCCGGCGACGGAGGGGCTCGCCAAAAGGGTGCGGGGCCTGGCCGCCGACGGGCAGCTGACGCCCTGGGTGGTGCAACTGGCGACGGGACTGTACGGCCTGGTCGGCCCGGAAGTGCTGGAGCAGCAGCTCGAGCTGCTGCTCACCGGCCGGGGCCTGCTGTGGGGCGCCATCGGGCACAGCACCAAGCTGTTGTTCGAGAGCAAGACGCCGTACCGGCACGAACCCGACCTGGTCGAGCACATCGGCTACCAGGAGCTCAACTACGCGCCGGAACCCGACGGTCTGCCGCTCGATCCGGCGTTGGCGTACCGCGAATCCGCAACCGGCGACCCGGATTTCGTTGCGGAACCGTTCGACCTGGTGGCCGCGATGCCAGGATTCGGCTGGCCCACCGTGGTGATCTCCGGTGGCCGGGATTTGATCACACCGCCGGCCATCGCTCAACGGGTTGCGGGGCTGATTCCGGACGCCGAGCTGCTGGAACTGCCCAGCGCCGGACACAGTGTGCTCGACATGCGTGAGAGCGCGGCGCTGACCATCGCCGCCGCGGTGTGCGCCGGTGAGTACGCGGGATTACCGGACCGGGCAACGGAATTGGACAATGTGCCGCCGGACTTCACGGTGCGCCTGATGGTCAAGGGCATCGCGACAGCCGCGGCCGCCGAGTCGCTTGTGCCGGCCGGGCTGCCGCGCGCCATCAGGCAGCTCCGGACCTGGTAGATCCGGGCCTCGTATACTTCAGGGCTTGGTGAAGCCGATCGTCATGTAGTTCAGATCTCCCAGGCCTGCCGCGCCGAAATTGGCCAAAGTGCTTCTGACCGCGACGTTTCCGGGTGACTGCGCCAGCGGCAGGCTGAATGTCTCGGCCCAGAGCATGCGGTCCAGCTGGTTGGCCAGGGCCTGTGCTTTGACGGGATCGAGCTCGTCGAGGGTCTGCTCGATCTTGGCGTCGATCTCGGGGGTGCCGATCTTGCCGAAGTTGCTCTCGCCATCCGAGGCGTAGATCTGGGTCAGTCCGCTCAGCGGGAAGGCGTCGCCCTGCCAGGCGAACGCGGCGATGTCGAAGTTGCCGGGAATGATGTACCGGCTGAACAGGTCTGCACCTGATGACACCACCAGATCGAGCCGGATGCCGATGTCGGCAAGGGTCTTCTGCGCGATCTGACCGATCTGCCGGCTGCCGGGGGCGTCATAGAAGACGAGGCGGACGGTCAACGGGTGGCCGTCGCGCTCCCGGATCGACCGTCCCGTGGGCAGCTTCCAGCCGAGCGCGTCGAGTTCCCGGCGGGCTCCTGCGGGGTCGAAAGGCGTCCCACCGCTGTTGTTCTGGTAGCCCTCCTGCCCGGCGACGTAGATGTGGCTGTTGAGCGGCACCGGGTTCTCCACCAGTCCGTGCTGCAGGACGGTGACGATGGTCTGCCGGTCGATACCCATGGCGACCGCATGGCGCAGTGCCGGGTCGGCGAGGATCGAACCGGGCGCACCGTTGAACGTCAGGTGCGACCACGTGGGTCCGGGGGCGGTGCGGATGTCGACGCCCTTGGTCCGCCGGGCCAGCACCATGTCATCGATGGAACCCAGTCCGGTGGCGTCGATGGCGTTGTTCTGCAGTGCCGGGATGCGCGCCGCATCGTCGAGCACGAGGAACGTGATGCTGTCCAGTAGTGGCCGGGCGCCCCACCATTTCGGATTGCGGGTCAACGTGATTCGCTGCGCGCCGCGGTCGACGTTCGAGATGACGAACGGACCGGCCGACGGCCCGGGCTTGGTCAGCTGCCCCTTGTTGAAGACCTCGGGGTCGGTCGTCGAGACCTTGGGCAGCAGCATGCCGTTGCCGGCGAACATGCCGCGCCAGTCGGCGTAGGGCCGGGAGAAGGTCATGATGGCCTGCCGGTCGTCGACGCCGCGGGTCACGGACGCCACCCGCTCGCTGCCGTTGGGGCTGGCGATCTGGAACCGGGGGTCCTTGCCCGTCGTCGCGGTGACCTGCGCGGCGATGTCCTCCCACGTGATGGGGGCGCCGTCGCTCCACACGGCCTTGGGGTTGATCGTGTAGGTGACGACCTGCGGGTTGGTGCCGGTCAGCTGGATGTCGGTGAAGTAGTCGTGGTTGACGGTGGTCGAACCGTCGGGTCCGACGATGAAGGCCCGCGGCAGCGTGGGTCGCATGAGCGAGGCGGTGTCGACGGTGTTGCCGTCGATGTTCAGGGTGTTGAAGTTGTCCGGAAACGCCGTCAGCGCCAGCCGCAGATTGCCACCGTCCTTCAGGGTCGACGGGTCTCGCGGGTTGAGGTCGTTGGCCGCACCGAGTTTCGGTGCCCCGGCACTGGATCCGCGGTACTCACTCGAGCAGCCGGCCACCAGCGCGACGAGGGCGAGGATGGCGACCACCAGTTGACTGCGATGTGAAGCCATCACTCACCTCCCGGCTGCGGCACGGCATCGAGCAGCCGCTGGGTGTACGGGTCCTGCGGGGCGCCGAAAACCTGTGCGGCATCGCCCTGTTCGACGACGGCGCCCTTGTACATCACCGCCACGGTGTGGGCGAGATGACGGACCACCGAAAGGTCGTGTGAGACAAACAGATACGAGAGGTCGAAACGCTGTTGCAGGTCCAGCAGCAGGTTGATGATGCCCGCCTGGATCGAGACGTCCAGCGCCGACACCGGTTCGTCGAGCGCCAGAATCTTGGGCTGACGCGCCAGCGCCCGGGCGATGCCGATGCGCTGCTTCTGGCCACCGGAGAACTCGGCGGGGTAGCGGGCGGCGTCCTCGTGCCGGAGGCCGACGATGCCCAGCAGTTCGGTGACGCGGTCGTCGATGCGGTCCTTGTCGAAGCCGCCGACCCGCAACGGCTCGGACAGCACGTCGAACACCGGCAGCCGCGGATCCAGCGCTGCCACGGGATCCTGGAACACCACCTGCAGGTCGCCGCGCAGTTCGCGGCGCGTGTCGCGGGTCAGGCCGGCCACGTCGTGTCCGAGCACCGTGATCGAACCCGATTGCGGCGCGGTCAGATTCAGAATCTGATGCAGCGTCGTGGTCTTGCCGGAACCGGACTCGCCGACGATGCCCAGGGTCCGGCCCTGCTGCAGCTGCAGGCTGACGCCGTCGACGGCACGCAGCTCGCCGACCTTGCGCCGCAGCATCCCGCCGCTGAGCTTGAAGGTCTTCACCAGGTCGCTGACCGCCAGCACCACCGGCCGGTCGGCGTCGTCATGCGCCACGGCCTCGGGTTCGGTTGCCACCCCGTAGATTTCGGCCGCGCTGCGGCCCGTCACCTGGTCGGTGTGAATGCAGGCGGCGGCGTGCCCGGGTGCGACCTCCAGCAGCGCGGGCTCGGCCGCGCGGCAGTCGTCGTCGGCCAGCGGGCAGCGCGGCGCGAACGGGCAACCCGGCGGCAGTGCCGCCATCGACGGCGGTGCGCCGGGGATCGGCACCAACCGCGAGCCTTGCGGCGCGTCGAGCCGTGGCACCGAGCCCAGCAGGCCGACGGTGTACGGCATCACCCGGTCGCGGTACAGATTCGCCACCGGAGCCTTCTCCACGGCCCGGCCGGCGTACATCACCATTGCCCGGTCGGCGAATTCGGCGACCACACCCAGATCGTGCGTGATCATCAGCACCCCGGCGCCGGTGACGTCGCGCGCGGTGCGCAGCACGTCGAGGATTTGCGCCTGCACCGTGACGTCGAGCGCCGTGGTGGGTTCGTCGCAGATGATGAGGTCCGGGTCGTTCGCGATCGCGGTGGCGATGACGACGCGCTGGCGCTCACCGCCGGACAGCTCATGCGGGAACGCGCGCGCCCGGGCCGCCGGCTGCTTGATGCCGACCAGCTCCAGCAGTTCCACCGCCCGGGCTCGCGCGGCCCGCCGGTCCATCGAACGGTCATGCACGCGAAGGGCTTCGGCGATCTGGTCGCCGACGGTGTACACCGGGGTGAGCGCCGACATCGGGTCCTGGAACACCGTGCCGATCACCCGGCCGCGTACCTGGGACATCGCGTCGTCGTCGAGCCCGACGAGCTGCTTGCCCTGCAGTGTCACCGAACCCGTCACCTGGGCGTGCTCGGGCAGCAGGCCCACCACCGCCATGGCGGTCGCCGATTTACCGGCGCCGGATTCACCGACCAGTGCCAGCACCTCGCCGGGGGCGATGTGGAAGTTCATGCCGCGCACCGCCGAGACGTCCTCGTCGGACGTCTGGAAGGTGACCGTCAGGTCGCGCACCTCGAGCAACGGTGCGCTCATCGCTTCACCACCCGCCGCCGACGGGGCCGGGCCGAGGGATCGAGCGCGTCGCGCAGGCCGTCGCCGATCAGGTTGGCGCACAGCACGATCAGCACCAGAACACTGGCCGGGAACAGGAACACCCAGGGGAACGTAGTGACTGACGGGGTGCCGTCGGCGATCAATGTGCCCAGGGAAACGTCGGGCGGCTGCACGCCGAAACCCAGGTAACTCAAACCGGTTTCGGCCAGGATCGCCATGCCCACGTTGAGTGTGGTGTCGATGATCAGGATGGACGCCACGTTCGGCACGATGTGGCGGGCGATGATGCGGGCATGGCTGACACCCATATACCGTGCGGCCGTGACGAACTCGCGTTCGCGCAGGCTCATGGTCAGGCCGCGCACCATGCGTGAGCTGATCATCCACGAGAACGCCGCCAGCAGGATCACCAGCCACAGCACCGTGCTCTGATGCCGGATGCGGGGCGTCACGATCGCGATGAGGATGAAACCCGGGATCACCAGCAGCAGATCCACGATCCACATCAACACCCGGTCGCGCCAGCCCCCGAAGTAGCCCGCCACCGAGCCGACCGTCGCGGCGATGACCGTCGAGATCACGGCCACGCACACGCCGATCAGCATCGACTTCTGCATGCCCCGCAACGTCTGCGCAAAGACGTCCTGCCCGAGCGCATTGGTGCCGAACAGGTGCCGGCCATCCGGAGGTTGCAGCAGCGCACCGAAGTCCATGTCGGTGTGCGAGTAGGGCAGCAGCGGCGGCAGGGCGTAGCAGCCGACGAAGAGCACCACCAGCAGCACCAGCGACACGACGGCGGGCCGGTTGCGGACGAAGCGCCGCGCCACCAGCGTGCGGCGCGAGGCGAACCGGGCACGCGGCAGCCCGAACTGGACACTCATGAGACCCGCACCCGGGGATCGAGGGCGGCGTAGACGATGTCCGAGAGCAGACCGCCGATCAGGATCGTCGTCCCGGAGAACAGCGTGAACGCGGCGACGATGTTGGCGTCCTGGCCGTTGATGCCCTGCACCATCCACTCACCCATGCCGTGCCAGCCGAAGATCTTCTCGACGAACACCGCGCCGGTGACCAAGCCCGCGACGCCGTAGGCGAACAGCGTTGCCATCGGGATCAGCGCGGTGCGCAGGCCGTGCTTGAAGAGCGCCTGGCGCCTCGTCAGGCCCTTCGCGCGGGCGGTCCGGATGAAGTCCTGGCCGAGCACATCGAGCATCGCATTGCGCTGATAGCGGCTGTAGCCGGCGATGGCGCCGAGCGCCAGGGTCGTCGTCGGCAGCACCAGATGCTGTACCCGGTCGACGAAACCGTGCCAGCCGCCCGCGGCATACGGCGACGTCTCACCGGTGTACTGGAACAGCTGGAAGCCCAGCACCTCGTTGACGCCGAGCGCGCCGAGAATCAGCAGGTTCGCGATGACGAACGTCGGGGCGCTGAGAATCAGGAGCGCCAGCACGGTGATGGTCCGGTCGGACAGACGGTACTGCCGGATGGCGCCCCAGGCCCCGATGATGACGCCGATGATGGAACCCAGGATCGACCCGATGGCCACCAGCCGCAGGCTGGTCCACACCCGTCGTCCCAGTTCTTCGGAAACCGGTTGTCCGGTAACGGTTTTCCCGAAGTCCCCGTGCACCGCGCCGGACACCCAGTTGGCGTAGCGGGGCAGCAGCGGCCTGTCGAGCCCGAGGTCGTGGGCCTTGGCGTCGATGACGGATTGCGGTGGCCGCGGGTTGCGCTGCAACAGGTTGTCCAGCGGGTGGAAGGTGACCGACGTCAGCGCGAAGGTCAGGAACGTCGCCAGCGTCAACAGGATCGCGTAGTTGAACAATCGGCGGATCAGGAACCGCGTCATGGGCCGCTCGCTGGAATCCGCATCTGGACAGGTTAGGAGATCCCGGCGCACTAGTGCGGGATTGGCGCCCACTGGCTGCGGCCGCTTCGGTGTGAGCCCGTGACGTGCCAATTCTGATTGGCCGGAATACCTGACGGTCGAGGCGACTGAAAACGTATGACCGGCCGCGTGCCCCAACGGTGTGGCGAAATCGTGGCGGATCGCGTCTAGGTGGGAGACCCGCGATGAGTCGAACCAAGAATTCTGAAGCAAACAACAAGTGGGCCATCGGCGTTATCGCCGGGAGCGTGGTCGTCGGCGTCACGACCGTGGTGCTTGTCGGAGCGCAGGCACAGTCCCTGCAAACGACATCGGCCAACGGCACCTCGGTCAGTTCGGTCGTCAGCGCCACGACGGTCGGGCCGATCATCAGCGCCGCGCCGGCCATCACCGGACCCGCTCCGCTGTACCCGGGGCAGGACCCGGGCTGATGAGTTTCGCGGCGGCGGCGCATTCATAGTCCCGGCCCAACTTTCCTGCAACTGGTTGGCCGGTAACAGTTTTTCCTGGCTTTGCGTGCCCCGTGGTCCCAATCTTCCAGAGCCGGTCCAGCGGCCTCTCAGGTGGGCAATTGCGGCGTTGGCGAACTGGCAGAACCAGTTCAGCGCGCTGTCAGAGTGGCGCGCTTGACTCGAAATATCTGACCAGCCGCGCCCCGACGGCGCGGCGAAGCGGTCCCGACTACACGGGAGGCAAATCATGAGTCGACCAGAGACTTCCGGCATCACCTTGAAGTGGGCGATCGGCATCATCGGCGGGAGCGCTGCGGTGGGTGCCCTGGCGGTCTGTGCGGGCGTGCTCGCGGCCCCGTCGGAGTCGACGTCGGCCAACAGCACGTTGATCACGCCGACGAGCACGACGGCCCCGGTCACCTTCGCGGCCCCGTCCATCACCGGCAAGGCGCCGCTGTGGGCCGGGCAGTCGCCGGACACCAACCCCCAGGGTTAGCCGGCTTTCACAGCCTGCACATAGATTCGCCACAGTCGCGGCCCACAACGATGCGAATAATGGAGCTGTGACAGGTCCCAGCAGCACCGCCCGTGACAGTGAAGCCCCGCGCGTCGTCATGCACCGCGCCGACGGCAAGCCGATCAACGTCCTCGTGGTCGACGACGAACCCGTCCTCGCCGAGCTCGTCTCGATGGCCCTGCGCTACGAAGGCTGGGACATCGCCACCGCCGGCGACGGTGCGAGCGCGATCGCGCTGGCCAAGGACAACCCACCCGAAGTGGTGGTGCTGGACGTGATGCTGCCCGACATGAGCGGGCTCGACGTGCTGCGCAAGCTGCGCGAGCAGATCCCCGGCCTGCCCCTGCTCCTGCTGACCGCCAAGGACTCGGTCGAGGACCGGATCGCCGGCCTCACCGCGGGCGGCGACGACTACGTCACCAAACCGTTCAGCATCGAGGAAGTGGTGCTGCGGCTGCGGGCGCTGCTGCGGCGCACCGGTGTGGCCAACGAAGCCGGTGGCGCGCAGATCGTCGTCGGTGACCTGGTGCTCGACGAGGACAGTCACGAGGTGACGCGCGCCGGCGAACAGATCACGCTGACCGCGACCGAGTTCGAGCTGCTGCGGTACATGATGCGCAACTCCAAGCGGGTGCTGAGCAAGGCCCAGATTCTCGACCGGGTGTGGAGCTACGACTTCGGTGGCCGCTCCAACATCGTGGAGCTGTACGTGTCGTACCTGCGTAAGAAGATCGACAGTGGCCGCGAGCCCATGATCCACACCCTGCGTGGCGCCGGATATGTCCTCCGACCTGCCCGCTGAGGCCGGTACGCGGATCTGGCAGCCGCGGACCTGGTCGCTGCGGGTCCGGCTGCTGGTCACCCAGGTGCTGCTGCTGGCGCTGGTCATCGTCGGCGTCGGCGCGGCCACCGAGTTCGCGCTGCAGCGTTTTCTGCTGCACCAGTTGGACGACCAGGTGCTCGAGGCGGGCCGGCGCTCGGCCGCCATCTTCGAGTTGCCCCCGCCGCCCATGGCGCCGCCGTTGACCGGTGGGGTGCCCCGGCCGTCCATGGACCCACATTTCCGGATGCGCTTCGACCCCGAGGCCGGCCCCGGCCCCGGCTTCCTCAACGCGCCCGGTCAGGCCGTCGGCACCATCGGAGCGGTGGTGTTCCGCGGCCAGGTCGACGCCGGTGTCATCACCTCCGAGGGCAGTCGTGACTCGGTGACCACCACGGCCACAGCACAATTGGCGCAGGTGCCGCCGGATCGCAAGATTCGCACCATGGACGTCGACGGGGTGGGGACGTACCGGGTCATCGGCCTGCATCCCCGGCACGGCGGTCCGCAGACCATCGTCACCGGCCTGCCCACGCGGCACGTCGACAACACCCTGCTGTGGGTGCTCGGCATGTTCTGCGCGGTGGGCGCTCTCGCGCTGATCGGGGCGACGGTGGTCGGGGTGTGGATCATCCGCCGCCAACTCGCCCCGCTGTCAAGGGTTTCCGCCGCCGCGCGTGACGTGGCCGACCGGGAACTGGACCGGGGAGAGGTCCAGTTGCCGACGGAGATCGTGCACGTCGACCCCGTCGCCGCGCACACCGAGGTCGGGCAGCTGGGTTCGGCGCTCAACCGCATGCTGGACCGGATCGCCGGCGCGCTCGCGGCCCGCCATGCCAGCGAGACGCGGGTGCGTCAGTTCGTGGCCGACGCCAGTCACGAACTCCGCACGCCGCTGGCGGCGATCCGCGGCTATACCGAACTGGCGCAACGCAAGAGCGAGCAGCTGCCCGCCGATGTCGCCCACGCGATGAATCGTGTCGAATCCGAGACGGTCCGCATGACCCGGCTCGTCGAGGACATGCTGCTGCTGGCCCGGCTCGATGCCGGCCGGCCGCTGGAGATGGAGAACGTCGACCTGTCCCAACTGGTCGTCGACGCCGTCAGCGACGCCCACATCGCCGGCCCCGATCACGACTGGTCGCTGGATCTGCCCGAGGAACCCGTGACCATCGCAGGCGATCCGGCGCGGCTGCACCAGGTGCTGGTGAACCTGCTGGCCAATGCGCGTACGCACACGCCGGCTGGCACGTCGGTGACGATCTCGCTATCCGCCGATGCGGACGCCACCGTGATCAGCGTCGCCGATGACGGCCCGGGCATTCCGAAAACGTTGCAGCCCGAGGTGTTCGAGCGGTTCGCCCGTGGCGACTCGTCGCGGTCCCGTCAGGCCGGCAGCACCGGATTGGGGCTGGCCATCGTCGCTGCCGTGGTCAAGGCGCACGGCGGCACCATCAGCGTCGACAGCCGCCCCGGAGCGACGGTGTTCACCGTGCGCCTGCCCGCGGGCCCGGCCGATCAAGCCTCACAGCCACCGCACAGCGTCGCCTCGACGTCCGCCTAACCGACGCGCCCACAATCAGACTGGTGAATTCCGCACCACGCCGCCCATTTGGCGAGCGACTCCAGCTCGGGCTCCTGCTCGCGGGCACCGCTGTGCTGTACCTGTGGAACCTGTCGGTGAGCGGTTGGGCCAACAGCTTCTATTCAGCGGCGGCGCAGGCCGGTGCCAGCGACTGGACCGCAATGCTGTTCGGCGCCAGCGACTCCGGTAATGCCATCACTGTCGACAAGACGCCCGGTGCGCTGTGGGTGATGGACCTGTCGGTCCGGCTGTTCGGGCTCAGTTCCTGGAGCATCCTGGTGCCGCAGGCCCTGATGGGTGTGGCGGCGGTGGCGGTGCTGTATGCCGCGGTGCGCCGCGCCGCCGGGTCTGCCGCCGCGCTGCTGGCCGGCGCGGTGTTCGCGCTGACGCCCGTGGCCGCCTTGATGTTCCGCTTCAACAATCCTGACGCGCTGCTCGTCCTGCTCCTCGTGCTCGGTGCCTACTGCGTGCAGCGCGCGTGCGAAAAAGACGCGGGCCGTTGGTGGTTGGTCGCCGCCGGGGTAGCCGCCGGATTCGCGTTCCTGGCCAAGATGCTGCAGGCTTTCCTGGTGCTGCCGGCCTTTGCGGCCGCGTACCTGGTCGCCGGGCCGTCGCCGGTGCGGACCCGGTTGTGGCGGTTGCTCGGCGGCACGGCGGCCATGGTCATCTCCGGCGGCTGGCACCTCGCGCTGGTCGAACTGTGGCCGTCCTCGTCGCGCCCGTATGTCGGCGGATCGCAACATGATTCGATCATCGAACTGGCCCTGGGCTACAACGGCGTCGGCCGGCTGAACGGGAACGAGCCCGGCGGCCTGGGCAACCCGAACTTCGACGCGGGGTGGGATCGGCTGCTGGGCACGAGCATGGGCACCTACGCGGGGTGGCTGCTGCCCGCGGCGCTGATCTGCCTGATCGCGGGAGTGGTGCTCACGCGCCGGCTGCCGCGCACCGATCCGACGCGGGCCGCGCTCATCCTCTGGGGTGGGTGGCTGGTGTGCACCGCCGTGGTGTTCAGCTTCGCCAACGGGATCGTGCATCAGTACTACACGGTGGCGCTCGCACCGGCCATCGGAGCCTGCGTGGGAATCGGGTCGGTGCTGTTGTGGCGCAACCGCGCCGGCTGGCCGGCCCGACTGACCATGGCGGGCACCGTGGTCGCGACGGCGGCGGTGGCTGCGCTGCTGCTGGGCCGCGCTGACGTGACGTGGCTGCGGACGTCGGTGCTGATCGTCGGCGTCGTCGCCGCCCTGCTGCTGCTCGCGCCGCCTCGATTCGGCTCCGCACGCCTGGCGGTGGCCGTGGCGGTCCTGGTGTGCCTGGCCGCCCCGACCGCGTATTCGATTGCCACCGCGAGTGTTTCGCATACCGGAGCGATGCCGTCCGTGAGCGGGCCCGGCGGCCGCAGCGCCGGCTGGGGGCCGCCGCCCGGACACGGCAAGGCCCGCGGTCCCGCCGGTGGGCCCGGCCATGCGATGGGCGCACCGCCGCAAGGCTTTCGGCCCCGCGGCGGACTGTTCGAATCGCCGGTGCCGGGAGCGGCCTTGACGTCGCTGCTCGGTACCGACGCCGGGAGGTACCGCTGGGCGGCGGCCGTCGTCGGCTCCACCAACGCCGCCGGCTACCAGCTGGCCGCCCGCGTCCCGGTGATGGCGATCGGCGGCTTCAACGGCACCGATCCCGCGCCCACGTTGGCACAGTTCCAGCAGTACGTCGCTGCCGGTCAGATCCACTACTTCGTGGAAGGCGACGTCAAGATGGGCTGGGGACCCCACGGGCAGGACGACGCCAAGCAGGAATCTCAGCAGATCGCCACCTGGGTCGGCCAGCACTTCACCGCCACCACCGTCGACAACACCGTCGTCTACGACCTGACGCAGCCGTTGGCCCAGCCGCACTGACCCTGCCGCGTTGACTCTGCGGTGTGGGCGCTCTCTACTCGCACTTTTGCGCCGTGGCCGCGGAGTCAATGTGGGCGCGTGTTGATCCTGCGGTGTGGGCGCTGTCTACTCGCGCTTTTGCGCCCTGGCAGCGGAGTCGATGTGAGCGCCGTGTTGATCCTGCGGTGTGGGCGCTGTCTACTCGTGCTTTTGCGCCGTGGCCGCGGAGTCGACGACGGCCTCAAACACATAGCTCGCCCATAGCTTCAGCCCATGGCGGCCTAAAGGTACCGGCTGAAGATCAATGTCATGACGAACCTGGTCGAGCGCGACGCCGAGCAACGCTTCACTACGCGCCCAAATGCCGCCCTCGCCGCACGCGCCGCCGGCGTCCCGGTGCTGGACATCGTGGTCCCCGTGTACAACGAGCAGGTCGCACTGCCCGGCTCGATCCGCCGGTTGCACCGCCACCTCGAGGAGCACGTGCCGTACCCGGTGCAGATCACCATCGCCGACAACGCCAGCATCGACGACACCCCGCGGGTCGCCGCCGAGTTGGCCGCCGAGTTGGACAACGTCCGCGTCGTGCGACTCGAGCTCAAGGGCCGGGGGCGGGCGCTGCACGAGGTGTGGTCGCACTCGCAGTCGCCGGTGCTGGTCTACATGGACGTCGACCTCTCCACCGACCTGGCCGCCCTCGGCCCGCTGGTGGCGCCGCTGATCTCGGGCCACTCGGACCTGGCGATCGGCACCCGGCTGGCCCGGTCCTCCCGGGTCGTGCGGGGGCCGAAGCGGGAGTTCATCTCTCGCTGCTACAACCTGATCCTGCGCGGGGCGCTGTCGGCGAAGTTCTCCGACGCCCAGTGCGGCTTCAAGGCCATCCGGGCCGACGTGGCCCAGGCGCTGCTGCCGCTCGTCGAGGACACCGGCTGGTTCTTCGACACCGAACTGCTGGTGCTGGCCGAGCGCACGGGCCTGCGCATCCACGAGGTCCCCGTCGACTGGGTCGACGATCCCGACAGCCGGGTGGACATCATCGCCACCGCGGCCGCAGACCTCCGCGGCGTCGGCCGGTTGTTGCGCGGGTTCGCCAACGGCAGCATCCCGGTGAACACCATTGCCGCGCAGCTGGGTTCGTCGACCAGGGCGGCCGCACCCCGTTCGCTGCTGCGCCAGGTTGTCCGGTTCGGGACCATCGGCGTCGCCTCGACGCTGGCCTACCTGCTGCTGTTCATGATGATGCACGCCGCGCTCGGCGCGCAGACGGCCAACCTGATCGCCCTGCTGGTCACCGCGATCGTCAACACCGCCGCCAACCGGCGCTTCACATTCGGTGTCCGGGGTGGGGGAGCGGCGAGCGCGACCCGTCACCAGTTCGAGGGGTTGATCGTCTTCGGTATCGCGCTGGCCATCACCAGCGGCGCGCTGGCCGGGCTGCACGCGTTCGCACCGCACGCCCACCATCTCCTCGAACTGAGCGTGCTGGTGGCCGCGAACCTCGTCGCCACTGCGGTGCGGTTCGTGCTGCTGCGCGGTTGGGTATTCCACCCGCGGCGTGCGAATTGACCTGCCTACCAATCGCTTCAGAGGAGACCCGCGCGTGATCGCCACTGCACCCACCGTCGCTCAGCTACCCAAACCCCGTCGGCGCCCAGCAATCTGGGCCCGGCCCGTATGGGAACGGTCCGCGCTGCTGACGCTGCTGGCCGCGACCGCCGTGCTGTACCTGTGGGCGCTCGGCTCCTCGGGTTGGGCCAACTCGTACTACGCCGCCGCAGCCCAGGCGGGCACCCAGAACTGGGAAGCGTTGCTGTTCGGCTCATTTGACGCCGGCAATGCGATCACGGTCGACAAGCCGCCGGCGGCCCTGTGGCTGATGGGCCTGTCGGGCCGGCTGTTGGGATTCAGCGCGTTCAGCATGCTGCTGCCGCAGGCACTCATGGGCGTGGCGTCGGTCGGGATGCTGTATGCGACGGTCCGTCGCACCAGCGGTGCGGCCGCCGGACTGTTGGCCGGTCTGGTGCTGGCGGTGACACCCGTTGCGGCCCTGATGTTCCGGTTCAACAACCCGGACGCGCTGCTCGTGCTGCTGCTGATCACCGCGGCCTACTGCACGGTGCGGGCCATCCAGTCGAAGGACTTCGCCGTCTCCGCGCGCTGGATGACGGCGACCGGCGTCGTCGTCGGATTCGCCTTCCTGACCAAGATGCTGCAGGCCTTCCTGCCGGTACCGGGACTGGCATTGGCGTTCCTGGTCGCCGCGCCGTTCAGTGTCGGGCGCCGCATCAGCGCGCTGCTGATGTCCGGTGTGGCCCTCGTGGTTTCGGCTGGCTGGTACATCGCGCTGGTGAGCCTGTGGCCCGCCGACGCCCGTCCGTATATCGCCGGGTCCACCGACAACAGCCTGCTGCAGTTGGCGTTGGGCTACAACGGCATCGAGCGGATCACCGGTGGCGACCGTCCCAGCGGCGGTCCCGGCGGCGGTATGCGGGACAACCTGTTCTTCGGTGGGCACGCCGGCATCACCCGACTGTTCGGCCCGTCGATGGGTGTCGAGATCTCGTGGCTGCTGCCGGTGGCATTGATCGGTCTGGTGCTGTTGCTGTGGGCCACTCGCCGCGCGCCCCGCACCGACCTGGGCCGCGCCGGGGTAGTGCTCTGGGGCGGTTGGCTTCTCGTGACCGGCGTGGTGTTCAGCTTCATGGACGGCACGGTGCACCCGTATTACAACGTCGCGCTCGCCCCCGCGGTGGCTGCGTTGGCGGGCATGACGGTGGCGCACCTGTGGCAGCGCCGGGACACGTTGCCGGCCCGCCTGCTGCTTGCGTTGCTTCTGGTCGGCTCGGCCGGCTGGGCGTTCGCACTCCTGTCACGCACCCCGGGCTGGATGCCCGCCCTGCGCTGGAGCATCGCCGCGGTGGCGGTGCTGGCGGCAGTGGCCATCGTGGTGGCCGGGGCGCGCTCCGGACGGTTCACCGCGGTCGTCGCCGGTATCGCGATCGCCGCGGCCCTGGCCGGGTCGGCATCGTTCACGTTGTACAACGTGGCGCAAGGTCACAGCAGTGGTCCCGGCTCGATGTCCGGTCCGCCGCGGACCGGCGGCGACGCGTGGCCGGGCGGTGGTCCCGGCGGCCCGGGTGGCCCCGGCCGCGAGGGACCCAATGCCGAACTCGAGAACCTGATCCGGGGCGCGAACAATCGGTGGGCAGCAGCGACGGTGGGGTCCTTCCAGGCCGGGGACCTCGAATTGAGCACCGGTAAGTCGTTGATGGCGATCGGCGGATTCTCCGGCGGCGATAACGCGCCGACCCTGGCGCAGTTCAAGCAGTACGTCGAGGACGGCCAGATCCACTACTTCATCGCCGGCGATCACAAGCGCGGTCCAGGACCCGGAGGCCGTGAACGAGGGAGTGCCGCGGACATCACCGCATGGGTGACGGCGCACTTCGCCAAGCTCGACGTCGGCGGCGCGACCGTCTACGACCTGGAAGCACCGCACTGATTGCTGCCGCGTTGTGCCTCGGATGGCAGCCACATCCTGGCTGCGATCCGAGGCGCAACGTGAATCAGGCGTCCGCGCTCAGCCGATCTTGTAGGTGCCGACGGCCTTGGCCACCGGATCGCCGCCCGGGGTCTCGATCTCGACTTCGCAGTGCACCAGGGACTTTCCGCGGTGCAGCACGCGGCCGACGCCGATGAGGTCGGTCGACCGGGCTGGTGCCAGGTACTGGACCGACATCGAGATCGTCACGCCGCGAAGCGATTCCGGCTCGCGTTCGGTGGACCACGCCGCAGCCATGACCGTGACATCGGCGAGTGCGGCGATGGCGCCGCCATGCACCATGTCGGCGAGCGTGGTGTTGGTCGGGTCCCACGGCATCCGCAGCCGAACCTCGGGGGCATCGAGCACTTCGGCGACGATGCCCAGCTTGGCGACAAGCGGGGACTGCGGGATGAACTGCGCCATGACCTCGGCGCCGGTACTGGGGCTCATGCCATCGAAGTCTGCGCGCGGCGGGTAGTCGGTTCAATTACCTGGCAGGTAGTGATGGCTGTCGGGCGCGAAGTGTGGGGCAGCCGAACCCACCGCCAGCTGACTGGGGAAGCCAGCAGCCGCCGGGCGCGTTGTTCTCCCTGATCTGGGTGGTTGCAACCGTTGACACTCCACCACCGGACACGTAAATTCCGACCATGGTTCTTAACTTGACCAGTTCTACCAACTTTACGGGGAAATGATGACCGTCACTCCCGACGCCGCCGAGGCGTCCAAGGTGGACCAGCGGGCCGCCAAATACGAATTGAGCCATCTGCGATCGCTGGAGGCCGAGGCCATCCACATCATCCGCGAGGTCGCCGCGGAGTTCGAGCGGCCGGTGCTGCTGTTCTCCGGTGGCAAGGACTCGATCGTGATGCTGCACCTGGCCATCAAGGCGTTCGCGCCGGGCCGGCTGCCGTTCCCCGTCATGCACGTCGACACGGGCCACAACTTCGAAGAGGTGATCGCCACCCGCGACGCCCTCGTCGAGAAGCACAACTTGCGCCTGGTCGTGGCCAGCGTCGAAGACGACATCGCGGCCGGCCGCGTCGTCGACAACGGCCCGTCGCGCAACCCGCTGCAGACCGTGTCGCTGCTGCGCGGCATCCGCGAGAACAAGTTCGACGCCGCCTTCGGTGGCGCCCGCCGCGACGAGGAGAAGGCCCGCGCCAAAGAGCGCGTCTTCAGCTTCCGCGACGAGTTCGGCCAGTGGGACCCCAAGAACCAGCGCCCCGAGCTGTGGAACCTGTACAACGGCCGGCACCGCAAGGGTGAGCACATCCGCGTCTTCCCGCTGTCGAACTGGACCGAGTACGACATCTGGGCCTACATCGGCGCCGAGGAGATCGCGCTGCCGAGCATCTACTACGCGCACGAGCGCCAGGTGTTCGAGCGCGACGGCATGCTGCTGGCAGTGCACGAGTACCTGAAGCCGAACGACGACGAGCCGGTCATCACCAAGACCGTGCGCTTCCGCACCGTCGGCGACGTCACCTGCACCGGTTGCGTCGAGTCGGAGGCTTCGACCGTCGAGGAAGTCATCGCCGAGACCGCGGTGTCCCGACTGACCGAGCGCGGCGCGACCCGCGCAGACGACCGGATTTCTGAGGCCGGCATGGAAGACCGCAAGCGGGAAGGCTACTTCTGATATGGCAACGTTGCTTCGTATCGCCACTGCTGGCTCCGTCGATGACGGCAAGTCCACGCTGATCGGCCGGCTGCTCTATGACAGCAAGGCCGTCATGGAGGACCAGCTGGCCGCCGTCGAGCGCACCTCCAAGGAACGTGGCCACGGCTACACCGACCTCGCGCTGGTCACCGACGGCCTGCGTGCCGAGCGGGAACAGGGCATCACCATCGATGTCGCCTACCGCTACTTCGCCACGGCCAAGCGGAAATTCATCATCGCCGACACCCCGGGGCACATCCAGTACACCCGCAACATGGTCACCGGCACCTCGACGGCGCAGCTGGCCATCGTGCTGGTCGACGCCCGCCACGGGCTGCTGGAGCAGTCGCGCCGGCACGCCTTCCTGGCATCGCTGCTCGGCATCCAGCACATCGTGCTGGCCGTCAACAAGATGGACCTGATCGATTGGGACCGTGAGCGTTTCGAGAAGATCCGCGACGACTTCCACGAGTTCGTGGCCCGCCTCGACATCCAGGACGTCACCACCATCCCGCTGTCGGCGCTGGCCGGCGACAACGTGGTGACCAAGTCGGACAAGACGCCGTGGTACGAGGGTCCGTCGCTGCTGAGCCACCTCGAAGAGGTGTACATCGCCGGTGACCGCAACCTCATGGACGTGCGGTTCCCGGTGCAGTACGTCATCCGGCCGCAGACTCACGAGCACGCCGACCACCGCAGCTACGCGGGCACCGTCGCCAGTGGCGTCATGCGCCCCGGTGATGAAATCATCGTTCTCCCAGCGGGAAAGACCAGCACCATCACCGCGATCGACGGACCCACCGGTCCGCTCGAGGAGGCCTTCGCGCCCATGGCGGTCTCGGTCAGCCTGGCCGACGACATCGACATCTCGCGTGGCGACATGATCGCCCGGGTACACAACCAGCCGCACACCACGCAGGAATTCGACGCCACCGTGTGCTGGATGTCCGACGACGCGGCGCTCGAGCCGGGCCGGGACTACATCATCAAGCACACCACGCGCACCACGCGGGCCCGGGTGTCTGATCTGGACTACCGGCTGGACGTCAACACCCTGCACCGCGACAAGAGCGCAACGGCGTTGAAGCTCAACGAACTCGGCCGCGTCACGCTGCGTACGCAGCAGCCGCTGCTGCTGGATGAGTACTCGCGGAACGCGGTGACGGGTTCGTTCATCCTGATCGACCCGGACACCAACGGCACTGTCGCCGCGGGCATGGTGCGCGACACCACGCCGGCCGCCAGCCGGTCGGCGACGCCGAATGCGGTGCGCCACGCCAATCTCGTCACCGCCGAGGACCGGCTGTCCAAGGGCAGCACGGTGTGGTTCACCGGCCTGTCCGGTTCGGGCAAGTCGTCGGTGGCCATGCTGGTGGAGCGCAAGCTGCTCGAATTGGGCCGTCCCGCATATGTTCTCGACGGTGACAACCTGCGTCACGGGCTGAACTCGGACCTGGGCTTCTCCATGGCCGACCGCTCGGAAAACCTGCGCCGCCTGGCCCACATCGCCACGCTGCTGGCCGACTCCGGCCAGATCGTGCTGGTACCGGCGATCAGCCCGCTGGAAGAGCACCGCGAATTGGCGCGAAAGGTCCACACCGACCAGGGATTCGAATTCTTCGAGGTGTTCATGGACACCCCATTGGCCGACTGCGAGGCCCGTGACCCCAAGGGCCTGTACGCCAAGGCGCGTGCCGGTGAGATCACGCACTTCACCGGTATCGACAGTCCCTACCAGCGGCCGAAGAACCCGGATCTGAAGCTCTCGCCGGAAGATCTGGACGCTCAGGCGCAGCGCGTCGTCGACATGCTGGTGGCGCCAAGATGATCGATCATGAGATCGCCGAGCGGCTGGCCACTCGCGCGGGTGACCTGCTGCTCGACGTGCGGGCCGAGTACGCCGCGGCCGACGCCGCCGAGCGGAAAGCCGCGGGGGACAAGCGCTCTCACGAGTTCCTGATGACGGAGCTCGCGCGGCTGCGTCCCGACGACGCGGTGCTCTCCGAGGAGGCGACGGAGGAGGAGCGGGCCAACAACGCCCGCCTGACCTCCGACCGGGTGTGGATCATCGACCCGCTCGACGGCACCCGCGAGTTCTCCGAGCTCGACCGTGACGACTGGGCCGTGCACGTGGCGCTGTGGGAAGCCGGCGAGCTGGTTGCCGGCGCCGTGGCGCTGCCGGCGCAGAACACCACGCTGCACACGCCGGAGGTGGCCGCGCCGCGTGCCGTCGACGGCCCGCCGCGCATCGTGGTGTCTCGCACGCGGCCGCCGGCCGTCGCTCTCGCCGTTCGGGACGCGCTCGACGGGGTCCTGGTTGAAATGGGTTCGGCCGGAGCCAAAGTCGCGGCCGTGATCCAGGGCCGGGCGGACGTGTACGTCCACGCTGGTGGTCAGTTCGAGTGGGACTCCGCCGCGCCGGTCGCGGTGGCCCGTGCTGCCGGGCTGCACACCTCGCGCATCGACGGCTCGCCGTTGGTCTACAACCGCGAGGACCCGAAGCTGCCCGACCTGGTGGTGTGCCGGCCGGAACTGGCTGAACGGGTACTGGCGATCACCGCGACGCAGTAGCTCGTGAGATGGCCGAAATGGCTGTGGGAACGTAGGTTTCCGCAGCCATTTCGCGTATCTGGGGCGGCCTGGCGTTGATCGTGCGCGTTGCGTCTTCTATGCGCCTTCAGCGCACGGCCCACGTCCGCAGGAAGACGGTGAAAAGTCCCTGAGCGCAATCGGCATGGTATCTGCCACCCGATACTGCACTCAGGGACCTCTGACTGCCCGAAAAAGTACCTGCCTTCAACAGGGATGGTCGATAGTGCCTCGTGATTGAAGCAATGGATTCGCGCGTCCGTTGAGTGCGAACTGACGTCGTAGTAGTTCGAGTAGCCATGTGCGTAGGTTCGCAGTCGACGCGCAGAGTCAAAGATTGGCGTCGGGACCGAACTCTGAGCCGTGTCAGGATGCTGATGTGGGGTTCTTTGACTGCAATTGCATGCTGACCGGTGTCGACCTCAACTATGGCGGGACTGTCGCTATCATCCTACGAAAGACGCCCGAGGGATATGAGCCGATATCCCATGGTATTTCGGGGACGTATGACCGCCTCGGCACCATCGACGGCGTAGACGAAGACGCTGGTACTCAATTGGTGCTCGACTATTTCGTTCAGCAGCACCGTGGCGGCCGGTTCGTGGGCAGGTGGCACACCGGGAAAGACGACGACTACGTCGAGGCGATCGACGACATCGAAGTGCTACTCGGGCTCTGCGAACGGACAGGGACCATGAGTGACGAGATCGCGGAGGGTTACCTGTCACCGATGGCTGCGCTCGACAACGACGCTATCGTCCATGCGCTCATCTCGAAACCGATCTGGGATGCGATCGCCGCTGCAGGGGCGGAGGAGCCATCGCTGGAAGCCGCGTTCGGCGGCGCCCGGATCCCGCATGAAATCTACGGCGCTCGACTGTCAGAGGTCGAAGCGCACTTGCGTGCGATGGCCGCAGTCAGAACCTTTGTTGACAATCATCAACTCCGTTGGGCGACAACAGGGGAACCCGACCAGCGCTACCCGACTGAGATGGGCGGGCAATTGGGTTCCGCCGATGCGTTGGTGTTTTTGGCCGATGCACGCCGCGACTACCGTGACTCTCCGGTTGCGCTGGCTGGTCTTGACGCCTACGCGGTTCACCTTCGTGACTGGATCGATCACTACGAATAGTCAGCTCGTGGCTGCCGCCGACAGCCGTTCCTTCTGTAGCGCAGGCGCCACGGTGCGCACCGCGACGATGCACAGGATCGCGATGACAAAGCACATCACCGTGTACCACAAGCTGCCGATCGGATCCCCATGCGCGGTAACGCCGTTGACCGCCCCGAAGTACGCCGGCAGTGCGCCGAACCAGAGCGCCGCCATCACGACCAGGTAGGCGACGGCGTAGCCGATCAACCATGACGGGCTCGTGTACCGCGGCTCGGTCGGGCTGGCCACGGTCCCGCGCAGCCGGCGCCACTGGGAGATCAGCGCCCAGACCGCCACCGCGCACACCGCCACCAGTTCGGCCGCGTAGGCGATGCCGCCTGCGGTGCTGCTGCCGGTCACCCCGCCGATCACGGTCGCGGGCAGCGGCAGGATCGCCGTACCCAGCGACGCCAACACCCCGGCAACCACAGTGCGCCAGACGATTTCGAAGCCGCTGAAGCGGCGGCCCCGATCGGCGTGCCGGCCCACGAAGAACTGCACGCACAACGCCAGCGACATCGGCCACAGCGCGGCGAAGACCACCACGCTGGGCAGCGGCACGGAGTCGAACATCGGCTGGTTCATCGGGTTGTGCACCGACCATTCCCACCACCGCAGTTGCGGGCCCAAGTGGTCGAAGATCTCGTAGAACGCGTGGTGGACGAATCCCACGCACACCGCCCCGACCAGCGTGCCGTACCGCCGGAAAACCCCTAGGCTGCGGACGATTTCGAATGCGACGGTCGCCATCATCGGGTAGATCGCCACGATGTACAGCGGCAGCCGGCCCCACAGGAAGTCGACCGTGAACACGTTGTGCGCGAACATGGTGTCGACCCGGTCGGCGATGCCGAAGGCCGCGGGGAAGTACAGCGGCGGCTCGATGATCAGCAGGTAGGCCACGGCGCCGAACCACAGTGCGATGTTGGTGGCGTCACCGTGGCGACGCCAGCGGATGATCGCGTAGACGAGCGTCAGCACCGCGCCGGTGATCACCGTCAACTCGAGGACCGGCAGGGTCCAGTTCTCCAGCTGCAGGGGATTGCGGACCTCGAGCAGGCCACCTGCAGTCTGGCAGGAGAAACCAAGGCGCCCGGCAAGATCCGCGAACGTCGGCGAACACAGGTCAGACATGGGCGTTCTGCTTTCCGGCGGTGTACCAGTGGGTGACGTCGTAGCCGGCGTCGTAGCGCTCGAACCATTCGGCCGCGAGTTCGGGCAGCTTCTCGTGCTCCGGATTGTGGCCCGGGATCTGGCTGCGGACGATGCCCGACAGCGCCACCAATTGCTCGCGCACCGGCAGATCGTGGAACGCACTCGTGAACGGTCCGAAGTCGGGAATCCGGCCCAGCTTCTTCAAGATGGTGTTCTTCCGGCGCTCGAGCGCGAACGCCGACAGCGCGTCGACCTTGCGGACCTCCAGCGGCAGATGCTTGTTGAACCCGTTGCACGCCATGCGGATGCAGTCCATGACGTGTTTGAAGATCGACGGCGCCACCCGCATGCGGTACCAGGGATCGTCGACCAGGCCGTTGTAGATGATCAGTGCGGAACTCCGGTGCTCGACCTCTTCGACGAAGTGCCACAAGAACAGTGACGCGACGCGATCGTCGCCCGGCGCGAACAACGTGTCGTCATGGTCGAGCATCAGCTTGAACACCGGTGTGAACGTCGCCTCCAGGTCGGCGGTGTAGGCCAGCCGGTACTTGAGGGGCTTGTTGGCGACGAGATCGTCGAACGCGGCGATCACCTCGTCGAGCGTCTCTTTGAGATCCGGATGAGCCTTGATGAGGCCACGGGCATGTGCCCGGTGAGCCATCGAATGCTGCCCCTCCTGCCGGACGAAGGCGTCGGCCTCTTCGGCGATCACCGGGTCGGTCAGCAGTGGCTTGGCTTCGGCCATGGTGCTGACGATCATCTTCTCGAACGCAATTGCCAAGAAGGACACGGCATTTGCCATCGCGGAGAACGCCGGGTTGGTCTCGTTCCAGAGGAACGGCACGGGGTGGTCCGCGAAAGCGAACCGCATCTTGCGGACCTGGAGGTCGGTCACTGGGCACCTCGATCAGTAATCATACAAACTATGTCGTCTGTGTATGGTTACAGTGTCGGCGAACATCCGTCAATGCCCGGGGCGGTGCCGGCCGTGTACCGTCCGGCGAATGGCACGCAAACGTCGCGGTTGGGGTGGGGAGCCGCCCGCCGATGACGACGAGGCGACCCGGCGCATCGTCGCCGCGGCAGTTGAGCTGCTGTCCACCACGGGCGCGGCCATCACCATCGCCGATGTCGCCGAATCGCTAGGTGTCATCCGGCAGACGGTGTACCGGTACTTCCCGACGGCCGACGACCTGATGCGGGCGGCGGCCATCGCCTCGGTCGACGGATTTCTGGACCAACTCAGCGAGCACGTGCGCGGAATACACGATCCGGCAGACGCCATGACCGAAGGCGTCCTCTACACACTCGACGCAGTGACTCGCACGCCGCACCTCGGCATCCTGATGTCGGCGCCCTACGTCAGCACTCACAGCAGCGACATGGCTTCCGCCGAGGCACAGGACTTCGGCATGCAGATGATCACCCGATTCGACGTCGACTGGGCCGGCTACGGGTACGACGACGTGGCGCTGCGTGATCTGGTCGAATTCACGCTGCGCATCATGCTGTCGTACTTTCTCGCGCCGGCCGGGGACGGTAGAACCCCCGACGAGTTGCGGTCCTTTCTCCGGCGCTGGCTGGGCGCGGCGATCCTGGGGCAGCGGTCTGCCGGGGCCGGCTGAGCCTGCGGTGGCGATAACGCCCGGTCAGGGCTAATTTGGGTTCGTATGAGCACACATTTGTCCACTCGTCGTTTGATGGCCGCGGCCGGCGGGGCCGCACTCCTTGCGATGGGCGTGCTCACCGCGGGTTGTAGCAACAACGGCGGGCAGTCACCGTCGACGACCACCGCCACGACGACGACCACGTCGACGTCTGCTTCGGTGGTGCCGACCGAGAAGAGCATCAGCCCCACCGGCGGCAACCTGTTCAGCCCCGGCGTCACCGCCCCGGGCGCGCCGAGCGTGGCACCCGGCCTGCATCCGGGCCTCAACGGCAACAACTAGCGTCGGGCGCGGGACGGTCGAAAGCGATTCCCGCCGCGGCTAATTCGTCGGCGGGGCGGGCACGCCCGCCGGCGCAGGGTCGTCGCCGACGTTCGGGCACGCGACTTTGAGCTGGTGCACGAGCGGCGTCATCGACGCGTATCCATCCATGTAGGTCTGGTCGGGACGCCAGTCCGGCGGGGTGCTCGGCTTGCCTCGACTGACCGTGTCGAGTTTGTCCGCCAGGGCAGTTACCTTGTCGTGCAATGACATATCGGTGATCGTCGCTGAGTCATTGCGCACCGCGGCCGCCGCGGTGGTGGAGTCACGGATAATAGTGGCGGCATCGGCGGAGCGGGTCAGTCCGAACTGAATGGCGGGCAGGGCCTGTGCCCAATGCCGCACTGCTTGGTCGACCTGCTGGCAGTCGGCACTGGCCTCTTGCTGTGGCGGTGCACTCGAGTTGTCCGCCTTGTTCACGGCGATGAGAATCAGAATCGGCACAGTGACAGCCAGCAAGACCAAGAATATCTTCGACCTCGACCAGTCCGGCAACCCCACGAATACAGCCTAACCGCGGCCGTACGCCACTAGGCTCACAGGATGACTCGCCCCACCCTGCGTGAATTGTCCAGTCTCCCTGTCGAACCGGTTCGCCTCGCGGACTCGGCCCTGGTGCTGATCGACTGCCAGAACACCTACACGCAAGGGGTGATGGAACTGGAGGGCGTGCAGGCCGCGCTCGACGAGACCGCCGCACTGCTCGACCGTGCCCGCACCGCGGGCATCCCCGTCATCCACATCCAGCACGACGACGGGCCGGGCTCCTTGTACGACATCCGCGCAGACATCGGTGCCATCGCCGACCAGGTGGCCCCGCGCGGCGACGAGCCGGTGATCGTCAAGCAGTTCCCGAACTCGTTCGTGCAGACCGAGCTCGACGAGCGGCTCAAGGCCCTCGGCGCCTCGAACCTGGTGCTTGCCGGGTTCATGACGCACATGTGCGTGAACTCCACCGCGCGCGGCGCGTTCAGCCTCGGATACGCGCCGACGGTCGTGGCCGCCGCGACCGCGACGCGCACGCTGGCCGGCCCTGACGGTCAGCCGGTGCCGGCCGCGGCGCTGCAGGCGGCGAGCCTCGCGGGCTTGGCCGATCTGGTGGCCGTGGTGGCTCCCAACGCCGCAGCTATTCCGGACTAATCCGGCCCGGAATGGCATGATTGGCTGATGCGGATGTCAGCCAAGGCGGAGTATGCCGTCCGCGCCATGGTCGAGCTGGCCGCCGCCGATGAGGGTGTGCTGGTCAAAACCGACGACCTGGCCAAGGCGCAGGGCATCCCCGCGCAGTTCCTGGTCGACATCCTGACCAACCTGCGCACCGACCGTCTGGTGCGCAGCCATCGCGGCCGCGACGGCGGCTACGAACTGGCCCGGCCGGCCGCCGACATCAGCATCGCCGACGTCCTGCGCTGTATCGACGGTCCGCTGGCAAGTGTGCGCGACATGGGGCTGGGGGATCTGCCGTACTCGGGGCCCACGGCAGCCCTTACCGACGTGTGGCGCGCCCTGCGTGCCAGCATGCGCTCGGTGCTCGAACAGACCAGCCTCGCCGACGTCGCCGGCGGCAATCTGCCCGGCCACGTCAGCGAGCTGGCGGGGGACTACCGCACGCAGGAAGCGCGCCGCGGCCACAGCTAGCCCCACCCCGCAGCCAGCCCCACCTCCACCTAGCCCCACTCCCGCGAGCGCCCGTGTTTGTACGCCGACACGCCGCATTTCGCGTGCACTTTCGTCGCGCTCGCGGAGGACGAGCGTGCGCTAACTGCCCGCCGCCGCGATGCCCGCAATCAGCATCCGCAGCCCGCCGTCGAAATCGTCCTCGACCGATACGGTGACGGCCACCTCGGACAGGGCGGCGATGTGCGGGTACTGGGCGCCTGCGGCCGATCCGATCCGGGCCGCGGTCTCGGCGGCGTCACCCGAGAACGGCCCGGCCAACTGGGCCTGAGCCGAGCCGGTCACCAATCCCAGCACCGCGTGAAACGCTGACAGCCTGGCGGCGTCGGATAGACCTGCCCGCTCGAGTGCGCCGACGAGCGCATCGGCGACAGCGAACCCGGTGGCCGACGCCATGCGTCGGGTCAGCACGAGGGGGATGGCGGCCGGGTGGGCCCGCACGCCGTGCCACATGGCCGACGCTGTCGCATGGACGTCAGCGGCCCAGTCGTCGGTGGGCTCGGGCACCACGATGCCGGCGGCCACCGCGGCGACGACCAGTTCCTCCAGTCCCTCTTTGTCGGCGACGTAGTTGTACATCGTCATCGGCCCCGTGCCGAGTGCCGCCGCCAGGGACCGCATGCTGAGCGCCGCCAAACCGGATTCATCGACGATTCTCAGTGCCGCGGAGGCGATTTCGTCCGTGGTGAACCGTGCGCGCATGAGCAACCCCTTGACAAGTACGTCGTACGTGTTGAAGTGTAGATGATACGTACAGTGTACTTATGTGAGGAGTCGTGATGACATCAGCAATCCCGGTCGAGCAGTTGGACTTCGCCAGCGGTGGTGACCGTTGCGCCGCGTGGCTCACGTTGCCGTCGAGCCCCGGGCCACACCCCGCCGTCGTCCTGGTGCACGGCCTCGGCGCCACCCGCGACATGATGCTGCCGCAGTACGAACAGCACTTCGCCGCGGCGGGCATTGCCGTCCTGTCCTTCGACTACCGCTTCACCGGGGCCTCGGGAGGTCAACCACGGCAACGTATTTCGATTTCCGAACAATGCCGGGACGTCGGCGCCGCGATCGATTTCCTGCAACGGCACCCGCGGGTCGATGCCGGCCGGATCGGCTTGTGGGGCACGAGCCTCGGCGGCATGAACGTGGTGCGGGTGGCCGGCAGCCGGAACGACATCGCCGCCGCGGTGGTGCAATGTCCCATCACCCACGGGCCGGCATCGGCCCGCAGCGTCGGCATCTGGGGAGCTCTGCGACTGACGCCGGCGATCGTCGACGACGCAGTGCGTGCGCTCCTGCGGCGGGAACGTCGCTACGTGCCCATCGTCGGACAGCCCGGGACCGACGCACTCGTGACGGTCGCCGGAGCGGAGGACGGTTGGCGGTCGACGGTGCCGGCCGGCGCGGCGTTCGACAACCGGATCACCGCGGTCGACGCCGCGCTGTTGATCACGAGATCGGCGCTGCGCCATGCAGCGACGGTCCAGGCGCCGCTGCTGGTGTGCGTCTGCGATGACGAGACATTGATGGAACCGCGCTACGCCGAGGCGGTGGCCGACCGCGCGCCGCGCGGGATCGCGCGGCACTACGCATCCGATCACTTCGCCATCTACCACCCACCGCTGGTGCGCCAAGTGCTCGACGACCAGGTCGCCTTCCTGGCGGAGCATCTCTGATGTCGGCGCGTGATGTGTTGCGCGCCAACGACGAACGCTTCGCCGACGTCATTGCCGCCCTGACGCCGCAAGAATGGGCCGCGCCGAGCCTGTGTGCGGAATGGAGCAATCGCGACGTGCTGGGACACCTGGTGGTCGGATGCGGTCATCCGGTCGGTGCGTTCCTCGGCGCGATGATCCGGCACCGGAACTTCGACCGCGCCAACACCGCCACTGCCACCGAACGCGCACGAGGCCGCAGTGCCGAAAGCCTGCTGGCCGATTTCCGTGCCGCGAGCGCCCAACCGTCCGGCGTCGGCCGGTACTTTCCACCTCGGCTACTGCTGGGCGACCACATCACCCACGAACTGGACATCCTGTTCGCCATCGACCGGGAACCGGACATCCCGCCCCAGTTGCTCGATGCGGTGCTGGACACCCAGGTGGCTTTCCCCACCCCCTTCGTCCCGGCGTACCGCAACAGCCAGGGGCTCCGGCTCCGCGCCATCGACACCGGATGGCGTCACGGCACGACCGGGTCGACGGTGGAAGGCACGGCCGCCGAGCTGATCTCGGTGCTGGGCAACCGGCCGAAGGTGTTGCCCCGGCTGCGCGGACCGGGTGCCGAGGTGCTGGCCGACCGGGTGCTCAGCCGCCTGAGCCGTACGGCCGGGTGAGGATCTCCAGGTAATGCCCGCTGGGATCCTGGAAGTAGACGCCCCGGCCGCCGTCGTTGCGGTTGATCTCACCGGGATGCTGTCCGCGCGGGTCGGCCCAATGTTGCAGTCCGCGTTCACGAATCCGGTCGTATATCGCGGTGAACTCATCCTCAGAGACCAGGAACGCGTAGTGCTGCGGGACGACCTGTGTGCCCTCGGGCACCTGGGCGAAATCGAGGCTGACGCCGTGGTTCAGTTCGACGGCGAGGAACGGTCCGCCTTCGACGGCGGGAGGTAGACCGAAGAGCTCGGTGAAGAAGGTGGCCGCGGCCGAGCGGTCGGTCGAGTGGACGATGGTGTGGTTGAAAGTGATGGCCATATTCCTCCGTTCTACCCGTTCATGTGCGTCGCGTCACTCCCGGTGTGAGGGGCCTCGCCTGTCATGATGGGGATATGGCCTTCGACCTGCGTGAGCTGGCAGTTCCGGTGATTGTCGCGCCGATGGCCGGTGGGCCGACGACGCCCGAGCTGGCGGCGGCGGGTTCGGCGGCCGGCGGTCTGGGTTTCGTCGCCGCCGGCTACCTGACGGCCCAGGCGCTCGCCGACCGCGTCACCGCCGCACGCGCATTGACCACCGGCCCGCTCGGTGTGAATCTCTTTGCCTCGCAGCCCAGTACCGTCACGACCCGCGAGATCGAGCGGTACGCCGGCGAACTCGCCGGCGAAGCCGCCCGCTACCGGGCCACCCTCGGCGATCCGACGTTCAACGACGACGATTGGGCGGCCAAGCTCGACGTCGTCGCCGACCTGCGGCCCGAGGTCGTGTCCTTCACCTTCGGCGGACCCACTGTCGACGAATGCGCGCGGCTGCGGCAGGCCGGCATCACCACGGTCGCGACGGTCACCACCGTGGCCGAGGCCCAGCTCGCCGCGGCGTCCGGGGTCGACGCCCTCGCCGTGCAAGGCCCCGGCGCCGGTGGCCACCGCGGCACCTACGACCCGCTGGCCGCCCCCGCCACACAGCCACTCACCGAACTGCTGGCCGACGTGCTCGCCGCCACCGAACTGCCCGTCGTCGCGGCCGGTGGCCTGATGACCGCCGCCGACGTCGCCGCCGTCATCGCCGCCGGTGCGGTGGCCGCACAACTCGGCACGGCGTTTCTGCTCGCCGACGAGTCGGGTTCGAGCCCTGTGCACCGCGCTGCGCTCGTCGATCCGCGGTTCACCGAAACCGTTGTCACCAAGGCCTTCTCGGGACGCTATGCCCGCGGACTGCGTAACCGCTTCATCGATGAGCACGACGAACAGGCGCCGCTGGGCTATCCCGAGGTGCATTACCTCACCAGCCCGCTGCGCAAGGCGGCGGTGGCGGCCGGTGATCCGCACGGGACCAACGTGTGGGCGGGTACCGGATTCCAGAAGCTCCGATCCGGGTCGGTGGCCGACATCATGGACGGGCTCGGGTGAGCGTCGTGAAAGGGGCAGGTATGCGAACCGTTGTCGCGATCCCGTTGGCAGTGGCCTGCGCCTGGCCGCTCACCGTCGCTCATGCCGACCCCGTCCCGGTACCGCGGTGTGCCAGTGCACAACTGACACCGAGCCTCGGTCCGCCCGACGGTGCCGCCGGGACGACGTTCTATCCGGTGATCCTGAAGAACTCCGGTGACGCCCCGTGCAGCATGTCGGGATATCCGGCGGTGTCGTTCATCTCGGGCTCCGACAACCATCTGGTCGGCGTGGCCGCGAGTCAGGATGCGGAATCCGTCATCGGCGTCGTGGTGATCCAACCCGGCCAGTCCACCTCGGCAAACCTGGGCATCGTCAACGCCGGCAACTTCCCGGCCGACTGTGATGCGGTACCGGTCAGCGGTTTACAGGTCAACCTGCCGGGTGACACCGAGCCGATCATCATCGGCCACGCTGATACCGCTTGTGCCAGTACGGCTTACCCGACTTTGCGGGTGGGGCCGTTCACCGGCGCGTAGCGATGCTGATGCTGCCGTCGTCGGTCCGTGCGGTGATCTGAGCGACGGCGCGGGCCGGATCCTCGGTCTGGGGCACCCGCACTGTCGCGTGATCGCCGGCCTGCGCCCGGACCAGATACGGGCCGCCGGGCGGCACGGTGATGTCGATGTCCGAGTCGCGGTTGGTGATGTCCACGGTGCGTGGGGCGACCTCCCGGAAGTCCACGCCGATGTGTCCGTCGGTGGACTCGGCGACGAAGGCATCGGTGACCACGATGGGGGCACGGGTCTGAATGTCGCCGCTCTGCGTATGGATTTCGATCCGGCGGGCGTTGCCACCGAGCACGACGGCACCGTCGGTGTTGTGCACGGTCAGCTGATCCAGGTCGGTTTGGCTCAGCATCACGCCGACCTGCTGTTTCGTGGTGACCGACAGCCGGCGTGCGACATCGGGCGGCAACGTCACCATGATTTCCCCCGGCGGGCCGAAGTTGAACAGGGGCGATGGTTCACCGGTCACGGTGAGGCTGACAGCGCCGCCATTGCGCGCGACCTGCAATGCCTGGTGGTCGTCTTTTGCGGTGTTGAGTAGACGCATCCGGACGCGTGGTTCGCTGACGTTGCGGTCGCTGGTGATCCTGATGGCTGTCGGCATGTCGCCGGTGTCGATCGTCAGAGAGCTGAAATCAGCCGGCAGCGTCTCGGTTTCGGCGGCGACGCGTACCGAGCTGATGCCCCAGGCCAGTCCACCGATCCCGGCGGCCGTCGACAGCGTCACTACGATGGCGGTCACCACCAGCAGTGAGCGCATCGCCGACCGGCCGCCCGGAGTCAGGGCCGGCGGCGTGGCGGCTTCGGCGGGCGGTGTGGTATCCAGATTCGAAGTCATGCGGAAGTCCTTTTCTCTCTTCAGGATTCGAGATAGCGCAGGACGGCGAGGACCCGCCGGTTCTCGCTGTCGTCGGGGGTGAGGTCCAGCTTGGTGAAGATCGACGCGATGTGTTTCTCGGCGGAGCCGATCGAGATGTGCAGCAGCGCGGCGATGGCCGAGTTGGTCTTGCCTTCTGCCATCAGCTGCATGACTTCCTGCTCCCGCGGGGTGAGCACGGCCAGGGTGGAGCGGCGGTGCGTGCGCACCAGAATCTGGGACACCACTTCCGGGTCCAGGACGGTGCCGCCGGTGCCCACCGTGGTGACGGCGTCCAGGAACGCCGGAACGTCAGCCACCCGGTCCTTCAGTAGATACCCGAAACCCTTTGTGTCCGAGGCGATCAGGTCGGCCGCATACCGTTCCTCGACGTAGTGCGACAGCGCCAGCACCGGTGACTCGGGATTCTGGCTGCGGAGCAGGGCGGCGGCGCGGATGCCCTCGTCGGTGAACGTCGGCGGCATCCGTACGTCGACGATGACGAGATCAGGGTTGTGTTCGTTGACGGCGCGCAGCAGCTCGGTGGCGTCGGGCACCCCGGCGAGTACGTCGTGGCCGGCGTCGATCAGGATGCGCTCGATTCCCGCGCGCAGCAGGGCCGAATCCTCGGCGATCACAATGCGCATGGCAGTACCGCCGTCACCGTCGTCGTTCCGGTCTCGGGGCTCGAGACGGCGAAGGTGCCCCGCGCCGCGCGTACCCGCTCACCGAGTCCGCGCAGGCCCGTCGTGTCGTCGCCTGTGGTCTGGGCCCCGCCGATACCGTCGTCGAACACCGAGATGTGCAACTGGTCGGTGGGCTCGTGGTAGCGCACCGTGACCACGGCGTGGGTCGCCTTGGCGTGCTTGGCGATGTTGGTCAACGACTCGGCGACGACGAAGTACGCGCACGACTCGACCTCATCGGAGAAGCGTTTCGGCAGTTGCAGTTCCAGCGTCACCGGCACCCCGGCGGTCTCGGTGCGCTGCACCACCGCCGACAGCGCGGCGTCCAGGCCACGGTCGGCCAGGATCGTCGGCGCGATGCCCCGCACCACATTTCGCAGTTCGAGGAGTGCGGCCTTGGCATCGTCGTGCGCCTCGGCGATCAGCTTGCGGGCTTCGGGGAGGTCCGAGTCGAGCTTGGTCTGGGCCAGCCCGATCGTCATGGCCAAGGACACGAGCCGAGGCTGCACACTGTCGTGCAGGTCGCGTTCGATCCGGTGCCGTTCGGTGGACGCCGACGACACCGCGCCGCGACGGGCCTGATGCAGGGCACTGACCTCGTGCTGCAGCGCCGCTGTCGGCGATGCCGGCAGCAGCCACCGGTCGACGGCGGCGTCCACCCGAGGGCCGAACACCAGGATGGCTGCGGCGGCGGCCAGCGCGATGACGGCCAGCAGCCAGGACAGCGGCGGGGAGATGAAGCTGAGTCCGGCGGCGGCGTCACTGTTGTGGATCGCGTTCGCCGCGGCGGGTCCGATCAGCGCGAAGGCCAGTAGGGCGAACGCGAGGCTGACCGCGAAGATGTCGAAGACAATGCGCAGATAGCTGTGCGCCAACACCTTCCAGAACCGGCCGCTGCTGACGTCCAACCAGAGCTGGTGCGCCCACCCCTGAAAACCGCTGTGGGGCGTCAGCTTTCGGTATGGGACGGCGATGCCGAAGCCGAACACCGCTTCGCTGCGCACCCGCTCCACCCGGTCGGTGGCGCGCACGGCGTAGACGAACACCACGCCGCCGAACACCGTCCCGATCACCGACGGGATCGACGTGACGGCGAGGATGAGCAGGGACAGCGGTATCCAGAACCAGATCATGCCGGCGACCGCGCCGACGATCATCGACGATGTGGGGACGACACCGAGGTCGGACGCGCGCGGCGCCGGCGGTGCCGTTGTCGGATGTGCCGGCTGGGCCGACGCGGGGTCTGTAGCTGTTGCGACCATGCGTCCAACTTAGGCACCGGCGCAGTCTGGAGACACGGCGTTTTCCCGCGACATCTCTGGGGGTAAACCCCCACCGGTTCTCCCTGTACGGGGCCGTGCCGGCCGGCTACTGGACGGAGTCCGGCCGGTCAACGCGGTCCTCGCGCTGGACGCGCATGCCAGAATCGGCTGTGTGCAGATCGGGATGACGATGCCAGTGATGGAGCCCAACCTCGATGCGGCGACGCTGACGGCGTGGGCGCGAGTGATCGACGGAGGGCCCTTCTCGTCCCTGTGCTGGGGTGAGCGCATCGCGTTCGACAATCCCGATTCCCTGACGCTGCTCGGTGCTCTGGCGGCCTGGACCGACCGGGTGCGACTGGTCACCACGGTGATCGTCCCGCAGTTGCACGATCCGGTGATGCTGGCGAAAGCGCTTGCCACGGGCGACATGCTCAGCGGTGGACGGCTGACGGTCGGCCTCGGCGTCGGTGGCCGGCACGAGGACTACAACGCCGTGGGCGCCGACCCGAAGACGCAGACCATGCGCGGCATGGCGGAACGCGTCGCGCTGATGAAGCGGGTCTGGGCGGGGGAGAAGCTCACCGACTCCGTGTTGCCCGTCGGCCCCGCGGCTGTGCAGCCGGGCGGCCCCCGACTGCTGGTCGGCACCATCGGCCCGAAAACCGTACGCAGCGCGGCCAATTGGGCCGACGGCATGGCCGGCACCACCTTGGACCTCGACGTCGAGCGCGAGAGCGAACTGTTCGACGTCGCCCGGGAGGCGTGGGCCGAGGCCGGAAAACCCAAGCCGCACTTGGCGACCTCGTTCTGGTTCGCCCTCGGTGACAAAGACGAGGCACGCAACCAGGTGCACCGGCACCTCCGCCGGTACATGAACTGGATTCCGGAGGAATACGTCGACGCGATGGCGCCGACGACGGGCTGGGCCGGCACCGAAGACGAATTGCTCGACGTGCTGCAGAAGTTCGATGACATCGGCACCGACGAGGTGCACCTCATTCCCACCAGTTCGGACATCGACCAGCTGCGCCGGGTGGCCGACGTGGTCAGGGACTTCACGGGAGAGGCATCGCTATGAGTCGTGCGACGGACGTGCTGGCCGGTCTGCCCGAGGTACGGGTGTGGCAGGAGGACCTCTACCGCGACCTGCATGAGCACCCGGAGCTGTCACACCAGGAACATCGCACCGCAAAGCTGGTGTCGGACAAGCTGACCGAGCTCGGTTACCACGTGACCGACGGTATCGGCGGCACCGGCGTCGTTGGCATTCTGCGCAACGGTGACGGTGCGTCGGTGTTGATGCGCGCCGACATGGACGCGCTGCCCGTCGCCGAGGCGACCGGACTGCCCTACGCCAGCACGGTCCGGTCCACCGATGCCGCGGGCAAGGACGTGCCCGTCATGCACGCGTGCGGCCACGACACCCACGTCACCTGTCTGCTCGGTGCGGCCGCGCTGCTGGCCGAGGGGCGAGATCACTGGCAGGGCACCGCGATCGCGTTGTTCCAGCCGGCCGAAGAGGTCGGTGGCGGCGCCGCCGGCATGGTCGCCGACGGACTGGCGGACATCGTCGGCAAGGTCGACGTCGCGCTGGGTCAGCATGTCGCACCGGCGCCGGCCGGATACGTCGGCACCCGCAGCGGGCCGGTCATGGCGGCGGCCGACAGCATCCGCGTGACGGTGTACGGGCGCGGCGGCCATGGCTCCATGCCGAACGCCACCATCGATCCCGTCGTGCTGGCCGCGATGATCGTCGTCCGGCTGCAGACCATCGTGTCGCGCGAAGTCGCGCCGACCGAAACCGTCGTACTCACCGTCGGCAGCATCAATTCCGGCACCAAGAGCAACATCATCGGCGACCACGCCGTGCTGGAACTGAACCTGCGGACCTACGACGAAGCCGTGCGCAGCGCGGTCATCGCGGCCGTCAAGCGCATCGTCGTCGCCGAGTGTCAGGCGTCGGACTCACCGAAAGAACCGGAATTCGAGTTCTACGACCAGTTTCCGGTGACCGACAACGACGAGGCCGCCACCGCCCGGGTGCATGATGCGTTTGTCGAACAGTTCGGCGACCGCGTGCTGGCCATCCCGCAGGCCTCGGCGAGTGAGGATTTCAGCGACATTCCCCGGGGGCTCGGAGTGCCGTACACCTATTGGATGTTCGGTGGGATCGACGCCGCCGAATTCACCCGTGCCGCCGAAGCCGGCCGGATCAGCCAGGACATCCCGGTGAACCACTCGCCGACCTTCGGCCCGGTGATTCAGCCGACGCTCGACACCGGCACCGAGGCACTCGTGGTGGCCGCGCTGTCCTGGTTGTAATCCTTTGGGCGGTAGGCGATCTCGAAGAGGCACGCGGCCAGGACGCACAACGCGATGGCCTCGATCATCTGGATGATCAGCATCGTCCACGTGGTGTGCGCGACGGCGACGAAGAACTGCATGTTGGGGATGACGACGAACAGGCCGCCCCAGATGCCCCACCAGGCGGCCTTGCCAAGCCCGCGGCCCGGGTACAGCCGCAGGAACAAGAAGCACAGCATCGTCAGCTGCAGGACGTACGTGAACCCGAGAAACGGGAACAGATCCATGATTTCGGCCAGCGGGCGCTGCGGGTAGTCTGCCGCCGGGTAGCTGTTGCCGAACAGTGCCGGTCCCGCGGTCTTGTGGAAGACGACGTCGAGGATGAACGTCAGAATCGATACCGGCAGCGCGATCGCCAAGAACCGTCCCCACCCGAATTGCTTGCCCATGACATCCTTCCGATCTCGAGATTCGGATCGTTCCTATCCCGGTTGGGTCCGCACCGGATGTCGATGTCCCGGCAGCCGGGCAGTGACTAACGGATCGATCTGCGCGAAATTGCGTTTGACCAGCACTTCGGCGGGTAACCTCCGCGTTGAATACTGCCTCGGTGTGGGAACGGAGTGACAGTGAAGATCAAACTTGTGGCGCCCATCGGTATTGCTGCGATCGCGATCGGCATGGCCGGCGTGACAGTGGGATCCGCTTCGGCGGCCAACAACATCAAGCCGTTCGGACAGCAGGAGACGCTGAACGAGATCGGCTACACGGTCAAGGGTTTGAAGCCGAGTTCGGACCCCGTGCCGCACAACGGCCAGCTCTACTCGGCGACCGTGACGGTCGAAGGTGTCGGCGGCTGGGCCAACCCGATCACCGCGTTCTTCAACGCCCGTGCCGAGAGCGGCGCGAATTATCGGGTGATCGGCGGCGGTCTGCCGTCGGCGCCGCCGGGCGGGACCACGACCGGCAAGCTTTACTTCGACGTCGTCGGCGACGTGCCGAACAGCGTCGTCTACAACGACGGCATGCAGGACCTGCTGGTCTGGGTGCCGCGCGGTCCCGTGGGTGGCGTCTCTGAAGACGATTCGGACACTCCGGTCGGCACTAGCGAGATCATCAGCGCCCCGCCCGCCGAGAGCGCACCGCCGGCCGAGGGCACCCCGACCGGGGGCAATCTGTTCACCCCGGAAGTTGTCGCACCGCCGCCGTTCGAGCTCTCCGAGTCGGATGTGGCGTCGCCGGGCTACAACTCCGGTAGCGGCCGTCGCTGAGGCTTCAACAGGGGTCGCACGAATGCCGACGGACGTTCGGCGGGTTGTCGCCATCCCACACGCCGCTGGGTAGGCGCCCTCGGTACGGCACGTTGCCCCGAGGCCCTTACGACGTGCCAGGTGCGGCATACGTTCGTGTCCCACCGGAGACACCGTGCTTCCGCCAGCTGTGTGTCCTGAGATGGCATCGGTGGCTTCGGTGTGCCCTCACGCAACATGTCGTACCCGCAAGGCAAGATGCTTCACATGGTGCTCAGGTCGACCGGGGGCGACTCGGCAGCGCTACGAAAGGCGCGGGGTGCGTTTTTCACGCCCGCCTCTGTTGCCCGCTACGTCACTGATTGGGCTGTTCGTGCCACGCACGAGCGCATCCTCGAGCCATCTTGTGGCGAGGCCTCCTTCTTACTTGCGGCCGTCGATCGCCTAACCGAATTACGCGGTACCGGTGACACCGATCAGCTCGCTGCACTAGACGGCATCGAGCTTCACGAGGACTCCGCTCGCGCTGCCCGTGGACTACTCCGCAGCGCAGGGGTTGATGCCAATGTGGCCGTCGGCGATTTCTTTTGTGTTGACCCAACCGGTTCGTACGACGTAGTGATCGGTAACCCGCCTTACATCCGCTACCAGGATTTCGCGGGTATTGCGCGGTCGCGGTCTCGTCAGGCGGCTCTAAGGGCTGGCGTGGGCCTTACGAACTTGGCTTCCAGTTGGGCGGCCTTCGTAGTGCACTCGGCTCTGTTCCTGCGTGCTGGCGGTCGCATGGGTCTAGTGCTGCCTGCCGAACTTCTTAGCGTGAACTATGCCGCCGAGGTGCGTCGATTTCTGCTCGCATCGTTCGCTCGCGTCGATCTGGTGCTGTTCACAGAACGCGTGTTTCCCGACGCTCAGGAGGATGTGCTGCTTCTCCTTGCCGACGGCTACCTGCAAGGACCGACTGACCACGCCTCGGTCTACCAGGCCCGCAATGCCGCTGAGCTAGGGACCATTGCGGCGGGGCGCACGTGGACGCCGATCAGCCCTGAGGACAAGTGGACGCCGTCGCTGCTGTCTGCGAAGGCACTCGACGCGTACACCGGCCTGTTGTCCAGTGGCAGGTTCACAGTGCTGGAAACGTGGGGCGACACGACGCTGGGCATGGTCACTGGCAATAACAAGTACTTCGCACTCTCGCCTGCTCGAGTCGCCAACCTTGGCCTCGAACCTACGGACGTCCTGCGATTGTCGCCGCCCGGCAGTCGCCATCTGCGTGGGCTCGCATTCAGCGCTGCGGCGTTGAATGAATTGGGCCGCAACGGATCTGCGACGTGGCTGTTCCGTCCCGAAGGTGAGCCATCCCCAGCAGCGCGAGCGTACATCGCAGCCGGCGAGGCGGCGGGCGTGAATACTGCCTACAAGTGCCGGGTGCGCAAGCCGTGGTGGCGTGTGCCACGGCTTGCCCCAGCCGATTTGCTGCTCACGTACATGAACGCCAACGCTGACACGCCTCGACTGTCGACCAACACGGCAAGGGCGGCGCACCTGAATTCTGTACATGGTGTGTACCTGGGACCCAAAGTGCGCAAGCTGGGTAAGGCGTTACTCCCGCTAGCTTCGCTGACTTCCATGACGCTGGTCGGTGCTGAGACCGTAGGGCGAGCCTACGGTGGCGGGATGCTCAAGTTAGAACCCCGTGAAGCCGACCGGCTTCCAGTCCCAGCAGTGGATGTGGTCGAAGCTGCGGCGGATCGGTTGGCAAATGTACGCCCGCAGGTTGCCGGCTTGTTGGGTAGCGGAAAGCTGATCGAGGCCTCGAAGATCGTCGATGACGTGCTGCTTGTGGGGGAGTTGGGAATGTCGCGCGCCAATGTTCGTGTGCTGCGCGACGCGCACGCTGAATTGACGGCACGACGAGTTGCGCGAGGTCGTCGTGGCTCGAATTGACGACCTGCTGGTTGAGGCGATCAAGGCTGCTGGACCTAAACCTAGCGATGATGCGCCGCAGCGAGAGAAGAACCCGTGGGCTCTAAAGATCAGCACCACACTGGCACTGGCGATCGCTCAAGAGTTGCGCGAGCGTGGGATGGAGGGCGCACGTCCCGGCGAACCCGGTGGCCCGGGTCTGTCGGGCGCTGAGAGACGACTTGCGGGTGGCCTGGGCGCCAAGAAGGTTGATGTCACGTGGGCAACCGAGGAATCGGGGCTGATGCTTGCGTGCTCGATCAAGACGATCATGTTCCGCGACGGACAAAGCGGTGGCTTTCAGAAGAACCTCACCAATCGACGGGCTGACCTGCTGTTCGAGTCGACCACTTTGCACCGCCGATTTCCGTTCGCGGTCGTATCCGGGTTCTTCTTCTTTGACAAAGAGGCGGCGGCCGACGATACGCCGCGACGCAACAGTACGTTCGACAATGTTTTTCCACGCTTCAATTTGTTCACTGGCCGCGCCGATCCATCCGACCGCGATGAGCAGTTCGAACGGCTTTATGCGTTATTGGTCGACTCCAATCCCTTTGCGCCGTCAGTGATTTGCTATGAAGTAAACAATCCGCTGGAGCCGGTCGAACTCCAAACAGCCTTCGATGAATTGGTGATGCTCACCGTAGAACGCAACTTCGACATGTACGAGTCAGCCGACGATGGCAAGATCCGCAAGTCGCGCAGCAAGTAGGCCCAATACTCCTGACTGACTGCTCGCATTCGCGGCGAGTCGGGCGCCGTAGCGCATCGCCTGCGTTGCTTGTCTGGATCCTCGGCAAGACCGAAGTTGGGCGTACGCCCGTCGGAATGTGCCGCAGGTGTGGACGCCATCGGCGTCCGTGGGACATTACCGGGAAGTGTTCGCTTTCGAACTCGGTCACAGTGTGAGCGGCGTATCAGTGTTGAACTCTCGGTAGCACCGGGGATTGCCTCGGTTGCGGCGTATGGCGAAGGTCAATCCGCCGCTCGACAGCAACGGCTAACAGGAAGATCGTGCGACCAGCAAGAATGAGTTTGATGAGTGCCCCCGGCAGGATTCGAACCTGCGGCCTTCTGCTCCGGAGGCAGACGCTCTATCCCCTGAGCTACGGGGGCGCTTGATGCTGGCGAGCCAGCGGCGCCGTTGGGCGATCACAGACTAGCGCATCGGTGACCGACCTCCCGAATCGGCGTCAACCGCCAGGAACAATCCGTCAAGCACCGGGCGACACCGATGACAAGCGTGAGCAGCTCAGCCCATAGGATGGACCCCCGTGACCCCCGCCGATCTGGCTGAACTGCTCAAGAACACCGCCGCCGTGGTCCTGGTCGAACACGACCTGGACCTTGCCGCGCTGCCCGAAACAGTCGCCATCGAGCGTCCGCGTAACCCCGAGCACGGCGACTACGCCACCAACCTGGCGCTGCAGCTGGCCAAGAAGGTCGGCGTAAAGCCACGTGACCTGGCCGAATGGCTCGCCGAGAGGTTGATCGACGCCGACGGCATCGCTGAGGCCACCGTTGCCGGCCCCGGCTTCGTCAACCTGCGCATCGAGGCGTCCGCGCAGAGCGTCGTCGTCCTCAACGTGCTGGGCGCAGGCGACCGCTACGGCACCTCTGAGGAGCTCAAGGGTCGCCACATCAACCTGGAGTTCGTCTCGGCGAACCCGACCGGCCCCATCCACATCGGCGGCACCCGCTGGGCCGCCGTCGGTGACGCGCTGGGCCGTCTGCTGGCCACACAGGACGCCACCGTCGTCCGCGAGTACTACTTCAACGACCACGGCGGCCAGATCGACCGCTTCGCGCGCTCGCTGGTCGCGGCCGCCAAGGGCGAGCCGGCCCCGGAGGACGGCTACGGCGGCGACTACATCAAGGACATCGCGGCCGACGTCGTGGCCAAGCGGCCCGACGCGTTGAGCCTGCCGGCCGATGAGTGCCAGGAAGTCTTCCGCGAGCTCGGCGTGGATTTGATGTTCGGTCAGATCAAGCAGTCGCTGCACGACTTCGGCACCGACTTCGACGTCTACACCCACGAAGACTCGATGCACACCTCAGGGCGGGTGCAGGAGGCCATCGACAAGCTGCGCGACAACGGCTCGATCTACGAGCAGGACGGCGCAATCTGGTTGCGCACCACCGACTTCGGTGACGACAAGGACCGCGTCGTCATCAAGAGCGACGGCAACCCGGCGTACGTCGCCGGCGACATCGCGTACTACCTGGACAAGCGTCAGCGCGGTTTCGACCTGTGTATCTACATGCTCGGTGCCGACCACCATGGCTACATCGGCCGCCTGAAGGCCGTCGCGGCCGCGCTCGGCGAGGACCCCGACACCGTCGAGGTGCTGATCGGCCAGATGGTCAACCTGGTCAGGGACGGCCAGCCGATGCGCATGAGCAAGCGCGCCGGCACCGTCATCACCCTGGAGGACCTGGTCGACGCCATCGGCGTGGACGCGGCCCGCTACGTGCTGATCCGGTCGTCGGTGAACAGCCCCATCGACATCGACCTCGGGCTGTGGGCCAGCGCGTCCAACGAAAACCCGGTCTACTACGTGCAATACGCGCACGCCCGGCTGTCGGCCCTGGCGCGCAACGCCGCCGACCTCGGCCTGCAGGTGGACCTCGGACACCTCGACCTGCTGAGCCACGACCGTGAAGCCACCCTGATGCGCACCATCGGCGAGTTCCCGCGCGTCCTGAAAACCGCTGCTGCCCTTAGGGAACCGCACCGCGTGTGCCGGTATCTGGAAGACCTGGCCGGTGACTACCATCGGTTCTACGACTCCTGCCGCGTCCTCCCGATGGGCGACGAAGAGCACAGCGACCTGCACCGGGCGCGGCTCGCGCTGTGCGCGGCCACGCGCCAGGTCATCGCCAACGGTCTGCAGATCCTCGGTGTCAGCGCTCCGGAGCGGATGTGAGCGGGCAGCCGACCGGCAACGTGGTGCCGGAGAAGCCGCAGACGCCCGACGAGGTGAACCTGTTGGCGCCGAATGTCTGGCCGCGCAACCTGGTTCGGGGCGCCGATGGTCAGGTCAGTGTCGCCGGGGTCACGGTCGGTGCCCTGGCCGAGCAGTTCGGCACACCGCTGTTCGTCATCGACGAGGACGACTTCCGGTCCCGCTGCCGCGAGATCGCCGACGCCTTCGGTGGCGGCGAGCACGTGCACTACGCCGGAAAAGCGTTCCTGTGCGCCGAGATCGCTCGCTGGGTCGCGCAGGAGGGCCTGTGCCTGGACGTCGCCACCGGGGGCGAGCTGGCCGTGGCGCTGCACGCCGACTTCCCGGCTGAACGAATCACGGTGCACGGCAACAACAAATCCGTCCCTGAGCTGTCCGCCGCGGTCGAGGCCGGTGTCGGGCACATCGTGCTGGACTCCGAGATCGAGATCGAGCGCCTGGAGGCCATCGCCGGCGCGGCGGGTGTGGTGCAGGACGTCCTGGTCCGCGTGACCCCGGGCGTCGAGGCGCACACCCACGAGTTCATCTCCACGGCCCACGAGGACCAGAAGTTCGGTCTCTCGCTGGCCAGCGGCGCGGCCATGGAAGCGGTGCGCAAGGTCTTCGCCACCGACAACCTGCGCCTGGTCGGCCTGCACTGCCACGTCGGCTCGCAGATCTTCGACGTCGCCGGGTTCGAGATCGCGGCCCATCGCGTCATCGGCCTGCTGCGCGACGTCGTCGCCGAATTCGGCGTCGAGAAGACCGCGCAGATGTCGGTCATGGATCTCGGTGGGGGACTGGGCATCTCCTACCTGCCCAGCGATGACCCGCCACCCATGAAGGAACTGGCCGACAAGCTCAAGGCCATCGTGAAGGCCGAATCCGAGGCCGTCGGTCTGCCGACCCCCAAGCTGGTCGTGGAGCCCGGCCGCGCCATCGCGGGCCCCGGCACCATCACGCTGTACGAGGTCGGCACCGTGAAAGACGTTGCCGTGTCGGCCGACAAGTACCGGCGCTACGTCAGCGTCGACGGCGGCATGAGCGACAACATCCGGCCGTCGCTGTACGACGCCCAGTACGACGCCCGGCTGGTGTCGCGCGCCAGCGACGCCCCCGCGACGCTGGCCCGGATCGTCGGAAAGCACTGCGAGACCGGCGACATCATCGTCCGCGACACCTGGGTGTCCGAGGATTTGGTGCCCGGTGATCTGCTGGCAGTCGCCGCCACCGGCGCCTACTGCTATTCGATGTCCAGCCGGTACAACCTGCTGACCCGTCCCGCCGTCGTCGCGGTGAAGGACGGCAACGCACGCCTGATCTTGCGCCGGGAGACCGTCGAAGACCTGTTGAGCCTGGAGGTGAGTGGTCAATGAGTGAAAAGCCAATCGGCGTAGCAGTTCTCGGACTCGGGAACGTCGGGACCGAGGTGGTCCGGATCATCGAGGACAGCGCTGACGACCTGGCTGCTCGCATCGGTGCGCCCCTGGAGTTGCGCGGCGTCGGTGTCCGCAAGGTGGCCAAGGGCCGTGGCGTGTCGGTCGACATGCTCACCGACGACATCGAGGCGCTGGTGTCGCGCGACGACGTCGACATCGTCATCGAGCTCATGGGTCCCGTCGAGCCGGCCCGCAAGGCCATCATGGCCGCGCTGGAGCAGGGCAAGTCGGTGGTCACCGCCAACAAGGCGCTGATGGCGCAATCCACCGGTGAACTGGCCCAGGCGGCCGAAAAGGCGCGCGTGGACCTGTATTTCGAGGCGGCCGTCGCCGGCGCGATCCCGGTGATCCGGCCGCTGACCCAGTCGCTCGCGGGTGACGTCGTGCTGCGGGTGGCGGGCATCGTCAACGGCACCACCAACTACATCCTGTCGGCGATGAGTGAGACCGGCGCCGACTACGCCGACGCGCTCGCCGAAGCCGGTGTGCTGGGCTACGCCGAGGCCGACCCGACCGCCGACGTCGAGGGCTACGACGCCGCCGCCAAGGCCGCCATCCTGGCGTCCATCGCGTTCCACACCCGGGTCACCGCCGACGACGTCTACCGCGAGGGCATGACGAAGGTCAGCGCCGCAGACTTCGAGTCCGCCAAGGCACTGGGCTGCACCATCAAGTTGCTCGCCATCTGCGAGCGCTTGACCACCGGCAAAGGCAAGCAACGGGTTTCGGCTCGTGTGTACCCGGCGCTGGTGCCCCTGGACCACCCGTTGGCCTCGGTCAACGGCGCGTTCAACGCGGTCTTCGTCGAGGCCGAGGCCGCCGGCGAGCTGATGTTCTACGGCCGCGGCGCAGGTGGCGCACCGACCGCGTCGGCCGTCATGGGTGACGTCGTCATGGCCGCGCGCAACCGCGTGCAGGGTGGCCGCGGGCCGCGGGAATCCAAGTACGCCAAGCTGCCCATCGCCTCGATCGGCGCCATCGAGACCCGCTACTACGTCAGCATGAACGTGGCGGACAAGCCCGGTGTGTTGTCCTCTGTCGCAGCCGAATTCGGCAAGCGTGAGGTCAGCATCGCCGAAGTCCGCCAGGAGGGCATGGAGGACGAGTCCGGCCAGCGCAGCGGCGCCCGCATCGTCGTCGTCACCCACCGGGCAACCGACGAAGCGCTGTCGGAAACCGTTGCGGCCCTTGCCGATCACGAAGCAGTGCAGAGCATCAACAGCGTGCTGCGCATGGAAGGGACCAGTAAGTAATGAGCGTGCACAAGCCGTGGCCCGGCCTGATCGAGGCCTACCGGGACCGTCTGCCCGGCACCGAGAACTGGACGCCGGTCACCCTGCTCGAGGGTGGCACCCCGCTGATCCACGCCAAGCGGCTGAGCGAACTGACCGGCTGCACAGTGCATCTGAAGGTCGAGGGGCTCAACCCGACCGGTTCGTTCAAGGACCGTGGCATGACCATGGCCGTGAGCGACGCCGTGGCCCGCGGCCAGAAGGCCGTGCTTTGCGCGTCCACCGGCAACACCTCGGCCTCGGCGGCGGCCTACGCCGCGCGCGCCGGCATCACCTGCGCGGTGCTGATCCCGCAGGGCAAGATCGCCATGGGCAAGCTGGCGCAGGCAGTCATGCACGGCGCCAAGATCATTCAGGTCGACGGCAACTTCGACGACTGTCTGGAGTTGGCCCGCAAGCTGACCGCCGACTACCCGACCATCGCCCTGGTCAACTCGGTCAACCCGGTCCGCATCGAGGGTCAGAAGACGGCCGCGTTCGAGATCGTCGACGCCCTCGGCACCGCCCCTGACGTGCACTCGCTGCCCGTCGGCAACGCCGGCAACATCACCGCCTACTGGCGCGGCTACAGCGAATACCACCGCGACGGCGTCTCCGACCGGCTGCCCCGCATGCTCGGCACGCAGGCCGCCGGCGCGGCGCCGCTGGTGCTCGGCGAGCCCGTCAAGAATCCCGAGACCATCGCCACCGCGATCCGAATCGGTTCTCCGGCTTCGTGGGACGGCGCCGTGGCGGCCAAGGAGCAGTCGGATGGCCGCTTCCTCGCCGCCACCGACGAGGAGATCCTGGCCGCGTACCACCTGGTCGCCAAGGCTGAAGGCGTGTTCGTCGAGCCGGCCTCGGCCGCCAGCATCGCGGGTCTGCTCAAGTCCATCGAGGACGGCTGGGTCAAGCCCGGCTCGACCGTGGTCTGCACCGTCACCGGCAACGGCCTCAAGGATCCCGACAACGCCCTCAAGGGCATGCCCGAGGTCAAGGCCATCCCCGTCGACCCGACCGCCGTGGTCGAACAGCTCGGACTGGTCTGACGCCAGTGACCGAGAACCTGCCCGCCGGCCTGCTCGCCACCGCCGTCGTCCCCGCCTCGAGCGCCAATCTCGGCCCCGGCTTCGACAGCCTGGGCCTGGCGTTGAGCCTGTACGACGAGATTCAGGCTGAGACAACCGATTCCGGCCTCGCCATCGAGGTGACGGGGGAGGGGGCCGGGCAGGTTCCGGACGACGAGTCCCATCTGGTCGTGCGCGCGATCCGGCGTGGCCTGGCCGCCGGCGGCGTATCGGTTTCCGGTCTGAACATCAAGTGCCGCAACGTGATTCCGCATTCGCGTGGCCTCGGCTCGTCGGCCGCTGCGGTGGTCGGTGGCCTGGCTGTCGCCAATGGTCTTATCGCTCAGTCGGGTTCGCAGCCGCTGACGCTCGAGCAGCTGGTCCAGCTGTCGTCGGAATTCGAGGGCCACCCGGACAACGCCTCGGCCGCCGTGCTCGGCGGTGCCGTGGTGTCCTGGACCGAACCGGGCCCGACCTACGCGGCCGCGCCGCTGACGCTGCATCCCGACATCCATCTGTTCCCGGCGATTCCGCAGGTGCGGTCATCGACCGCGGAGACCCGGGCGGTGCTTCCCGAGCAGATCGCGCACAAGGACGCCACGTTCAACGTCAGCCGTGCCGCCCTGCTGGTGGTGGCGCTGACGCAGCGCCCCGATTTGTTGATGGCCGCCACCGAAGACGTGATGCACCAGCCGCAGCGCGCGGCGGCGATGCCGGCCTCCGCGGAATATCTGGCGATGCTGCGGCGTTCTGGGGTGGCAGGGGTGCTTTCCGGTGCTGGACCTGCGGTTATCGCATTCAGTACCGAGCCTGAACTGCCGGCCGAAGTCCTCGAATTCGGCGCGGCCAACGGTTTCGCCGTCGAGAAGATGGCGGTGGGCCAAGGGGTCCGCTGGACTGTCGGCGCCGGCGTCTGACGGAAAGCACACGCCGGAGTGGCAATTCTTGCTTCATTGTCGGATCAGAGATATTCTCGCAGCGTCCAGCAATCGCAGGCTCTAGTACCTGCGCCTACGGTAGGACGACCACTCTTCTCTTAGATGTTCAACTCGTGGACTGATGGTTCGCCGCACGGCGGCAAATCCTGGCGCTTGGCTGTTGCACTGCGCAGCCGACCCGGCATTTGACGAATGCGGTTCGGGGAAGCCGTCCGACTGCGAACACAACCCTCGCCTGATCAGCTGCGCGAGGGCACAGAAAGGAAATCCGTGACTGATACGGACCTCTTCACCGCCGACGGCAACACTGATGCGCCGGCAACTGAAGCGCCGGCGGCCGGACGCTCCGGATCGCTGACCAGCCTTCTGCTCCCCGACCTGCGCGCGCTCGCCGCCGAGGTTGGCGTCAAGGGCACCTCCGGGATGCGCAAGAGCGAACTGATCGCCGCCATCCGCGAGCACCGTGGCGAGGCCAACGGCGCCAAGACCGAGGCCAAAGCCGCCAAGGCCGAAGCCAAGAACGAGACCAAGACCGCCGAGGCCGTGAACGGCACCGACGCCCCCAGCGAGGCCAAGGAAGCCCCGGCGGCGACCAACACCGACGCTGCCGCCGGTGACGCCCCCGCGGCCGAGCAGGCCCCGCGCCGCGAGCGCCGTGGCGCATCGCGCCGGGCCGGCGCGCCCGCCGACGGCGACGCCGGTGATGCCGGCGACAAGCCCGCCGAGAAGGCGGACAAGGCCGAGAACACCGAGAACGCCGACGCCCCCCGCGAGGAGCGGAACCGCGAGCGGAACGCCGACAACAGCAACCAGGGCGGCAACAAGGCCGAAGGTAACCAGGGCGGCAACCGCGAGCAGGGTGGCAACCGCGACCGCGGCGGCGACAACCAGGGCGGCAACCGCAACCAGGGCGGCAACCGCAACCAGGGTGGTAACCGCGACCAGGGCGACAACTCCAACAACAACGACGACGACGACGACAGCCGCCAGGGCCGTCGCGGCCGTCGGTTCCGTGACCGCGACCGTCGTCGTCGTGGCGAGCGCGGCGACAACCAGGGCGGGAACGCCGAGACCGAACTGCGCGAGGACGACGTCCTGCAGCCGGTCGCCGGCATCCTCGACGTGCTGGACAACTACGCGTTCGTCCGCACGTCGGGCTACCTGGCCGGGCCGAACGACGTCTACGTCTCGATGAACATGGTCCGCAAGAACGGACTGCGCCGCGGCGACGCGGTGACAGGCGCCGTGCGGGTGCCGCGCGAGGGTGAGAACACCGGCGGCGGCGGCAACAACCCGCGCCAGAAGTTCAACCCGCTGGTGCGTCTGGACAGCGTCAACGGCGGTCCGGTCGAGGCCGCGCGCAACCGCCCCGACTTCACCAAGCTGACCCCGCTGTACCCGAACCAGCGGCTGCGCCTGGAGACCACGCCGGAGCGGCTGACCACGCGTGTGATCGACCTGATCATGCCGATCGGTAAGGGCCAGCGGGCGCTGATCGTGTCCCCGCCGAAGGCCGGTAAGACGACGATCATGCAGGACATCGCCAACGCGATCACCAAGAACAACCCGGAATGCCACCTCATGGTGGTGCTCGTCGACGAGCGTCCGGAAGAGGTCACCGACATGCAGCGCTCGGTGAAGGGTGAGGTCATCGCCTCGACCTTCGACCGGCCGCCGTCAGACCACACCCAGGCCGCCGAGCTGGCCATCGAGCGGGCCAAGCGCCTGGTCGAGCAGGGCAAGGACGTCGTGGTGCTGCTGGACTCGATCACCCGTCTGGGCCGCGCGTACAACAACGCGTCGCCGGCGTCGGGCCGCATCCTGTCCGGTGGTGTCGACTCCACCGCGCTGTACCCGCCGAAGCGCTTCCTCGGCGCGGCGCGCAACATCGAGAACGGTGGCTCGCTGACCATCATCGCGACCGCGATGGTCGAGACCGGTTCCACCGGTGACACCGTCATCTTCGAGGAGTTCAAGGGCACAGGTAACGCCGAGCTCAAGCTCGACCGCAAGATCGCCGAGCGTCGCGTGTTCCCGGCCGTCGACGTCAACCCGTCCGGTACCCGTAAGGACGAGCTGCTGCTCGGCCCGGACGAGTTCGCGATCGTGCACAAGCTGCGTCGCGTGCTGTCGGGTCTGGACCCGCACCAGGCCATCGACCTGCTGATGAGCCAGCTGCGCAAGACCAAGACCAACTACGAGTTCCTGGTTCAGGTCTCGAAGACGGCCCCGGGCAACATGGACGCCGACTAGGCGCCGGCCCACGCAAAAGCCCCCGAAATCAGCCGATTTCGGGGGCTTTTGCGTGTGGTCGTCGAATTACGGCTGGGCCTTCAGGCCCGGCATCACGTACCGCCGCACGTGTGCGAGCAGTTCGTCGGCACTGTTGGCGTCCAACCGCCGTCCGGGCATCGTGGCCAGCGACAGGATGACGCGCGCGATCCACTCGGCGGCGTCGTCGACATCGGTGTCGGGGTGGATTTCGCCGTTGTCGCGGGCGGCGACGAGGTAGCGGGACCAGAAATCGGCGAGGTCGGGGACCAGGCCCTGCACGCCCGCACCGGCGCAGGCGGCGAACTCGTCGGGCTCCTCGACGCGCAGCTTCATCAACAGCGCGCCGGGGTCGTCATAGGCGGTGCGGCCGTGCTGGATTCCGGTGACGATCTGGTTGTCCAGGCCTTCGATCGACGCGAGCATGGCGTGCGCGTCGGTCCAGTAGGCGTTGTTCAGCCGGACGATCGCGGCGCCCAGCAGCGTCACCTTGTCGGGGAAGTGCCGGTACAGCCACCCGCGGGAGACGCCGGCGGCCTCGGCGACCTCGGATACCGTCGTGGCGCGAATTCCCTTGGCGCGCATGCACTCTTCGGCGGCGTCGATGAGTCGATCGCGCACGCTTTTCGGGGATTCTGGGCTTGCCACCGGGATGTCTCCTCACATGTCAACCGGGCGAACGACGATTCTGCCAGGGCGCTGCCGCTATTGCGCTACCCGTCAACCATGGTAGACACTTTCAAGAATCTGTTCACTCCGGGTGGTCTGCGTGATCGCCCACCGCACCGGGAGCCCAAATGACGGACACCCTTCAGCAGTTGCTTCGCGAACGCGCCGACCAGGACACCCTCGCCGTGAAGTACGGCGAGACAACCCGGACCTGGCGAGAGTATGTCGGCGAAGCGCGGGCGCAGGCCGCCGCCCTGATCGGCCGGGCCGACCCACTGCGGCCGCTGCACGTGGGCACCCTGCTGGGAAACACCCCCGACATGCTGACGGCGCTGGCCGCCGCGGCACTGGGCGGCTACGTGCTGTGCGGCATCAACAACACCCGTCGTGGTGCGGCGCTCGCCCGCGACATCGCGCGCGTCGAATGCCAGATCGTCCTGGTCGACGACAAGCACCGCGATCTGCTCGACGGCCTCAGCCTGCCCGGCGTCACCGTCATCGACGTCACGGCGACCGAATGGCCGCAGCAGGACCTCATCCCGCATCGTGAAGTCGGGCCCGACGACACCTTCATGATGATCTTCACCTCCGGCACCAGCGGCGAACCCAAGGCCGTCGAGGTCGCGCACTCCATCGTGCTGTTCTCCGCGGTGGCGCTCGTCCAGCGCTACGAACTGACCGACAAGGACACCTGTTATCTGGCGATGCCGCTGTTCCACTCCAACGGCGTCTACGCCGGCTGGGGCGTCGCACTCGCGTCCGGCGCGGCGATGGCACCCGCGCAGTTCTCCGCGTCGCGGTTCCTCCCGGACATCCGCCGCTACGGCGCGACCTACATGAACTACGTCGGCAAGCCGCTGGCCTACATCCTGGCCACCGCCGAGCAGCCCGACGACCACGACAACCCGCTGCGCGTCGCATTCGGCAACGAGGCCGCCGACCGCGACATCGACGAGTTCAGCCGCCGCTTCGGCTGCAGCGTGTGGGACGGCTTCGGCTCTACCGAGCTCGCGATCATCATCACCCGCTCCGAGGGGACCCCGGCCGGCAGCGTCGGCAAGGGCTTCCCGGGTGTCGCCATCTACGACCCCAAGACTGTCCAGGAGTGCGAGGTGGCGCGCTTCGACGGCACCGGCGCCCTGATCAATGCCGAGGCGGCCACCGGCGAGCTGGTGAACACCGACGGCAGCGGCATGTTCCGCGGCTACCACAACGACCAGGGCGCGACGGACGAGCGGCTTCGGCACGGCATGTACTGGTCGGGCGACCTGGCCTACCGCGATGCCGACGGCTGGATCTACCTCGCCGGCCGCACCGCGGACTGGATGCGCGTGGACGGTGAGAACATCACCGCGGCGCCCATCGAACGAATCCTGTTGCGCCATCCCGTGATCAGCCGCGTCGCGGTCTATCCGGTGCCTGACGAGTTCGTCGGCGACCAGGTGATGGCCGCGATGGTGCTGCGCGACGGCCAGACCCTCGACCCGAAGTCGTTCGCGGAATTCCTGGCCGCACAGCCCGACCTGTCCCCGAAGTCGTGGCCGCGGTACATCTGGCTCGCCGACGACCTGCCCAGCACCGCGACCAACAAAATTCTCAAGCGGGAACTGGTCGCCTTGGGCGCCGATCCGGCCGGCCGGGTGGTGTGGAAGCGCGACGGTACGGAGTACACACCGCGCGCCGAAAACTGATTTCGACCGTCGTGTCCCCGCAATGGGTCCCCGTTCGTCTCACTGCTGTTGGACGATCAACCCAGAAGGAGACAACGATGAAATACGCAACGCTGATCTACATCAAGCCGGGCAGCCACGACACCGACATCACCGAGGAAGAGCACGCGGCCCTGAGTGCCGAGTACGCGGCGCTTCGTCAGGAACCGCAGTGCGTCGGTGGCGGTCACCTGCAGCCCGTCGAAACCGCGACATCGGTGCGGGCCGACCTGATCACCGATGGTCCCTTCGCCGACACCAAAGAGGTGTTCGCCGGCTACTTCGTCATCGACGTCGACAATCTCGACGAAGCCCTCAAATTCGCCCAGCGGATCCCGGCTGTGCGGCTTGGCGGCGGCGTCGAGGTACGGCCGCTTTTCGACGTCCCGGGCGAGGGGTAGGGCGGGCGAAGCGACGGGAAGGGGCAACGGGGCGAGCGAAGCGACGGGGAGGGTTGAGCTACTGATCGACGCCATCTTCCAGCGGGAGTGGGGCCGGGTCCTGGCCGCGCTCATCGGCATCCTCGGCGACTTCGAACTCGCCGAGGATGCCGCGCAGGAGGCGTTCGTCCGTGCCGCCGAGCGGTGGTCCCGCGACGGTGTGCCCGACGCGCCGGTGGCGTGGCTGGTGCGCACTGGCCGCAACGTGGCGATCGACCGGTTGCGCCGCGAGCAGACGCTGCGCGCCAAGACCCGGCTGCTCCACGCGGATCAACAGGCGACGACCATGGACGAGATCGACCTCGATGACAGCACCATCGGCGACGAGCGCCTGCAACTGATGTTCATGTGCTGTCATCCGGCGTTGGCGCGTGAGGCCCAGGTGGCGCTCACGCTGCGGGCGCTCGGCGGGCTGACGACGGCCGAGATCGGGCGGGCATTCCTGGTGTCCGAGGACACCATGAAGCGGCGCCTGTCCCGCGCCAAGGCCAAGATCAAGGCGACCAACATCCCGTTCGCCCTGCCGGCCGACCCGATGCTGCCGGACCGGGTGGCGGCGGTGCTCGCGGTGATCTACCTGATCTTCAACCAGGGCTTCACCGAGCGGGGCGACCTCGCCGGCGAAGCGATCCGGCTCGGCCGCCTGCTCGCCGACCTCTTGGCCGACGAACCAGAGGCCTACGGGCTGCTGGCCCTGATGCTGCTGCACGATTCGCGGCGCGCGGCCCGCGTGGTCGACGGCCGGGTGGTGCCCCTCGCCGAGCAGGACCGGACGCGGTACGACCAGGCCAAGGTCGACGCCGGCCGCGCCGCCCTCGACCGCGCGCTGGCCCTACGGTTGGCCGCCGGGCCATACGTCCTGCAGGCAGCCATCGCCTCGCTGCAGGCCGACGCGGAGATCGACTGGGACGAGGTCGTCGTCCTGTATGAGCGGCTCGAACAGCTCACGGGATCGCCGGTCGTGGCGCTCAATCGGGCGGTGGCCGTCGCCGAGGCGGGCGATCCCGCGCGGGCGCTCGGGCTCATCGATGCCCTTGATCTGGGCGAATACCGCTATCTGCCGTCGACACGGGCGGAATTGCTGCGCCGTTTGGGCCGGACCGACGAGGCGCGCAGCGCGTTCGAGCGCGCCCTGACCTTGACGACGACCGAGCCGGAACGACGATTTCTGCAGCGTCGGCTGGCTGAGCTGGGACAGCGCTCCGCCGAGGAATAGTCACCGGCCCGCAGGCGTTTAGGACCTTGGCGGCTGACCTGGCATAATCGACCGCCGAACCCCCTCGGTTCCGGTTCACGTCCGAATTCTCGGGCGACCCGGCGCCATCGAACACAGAGGACCATGAAATGAAATCGGGTATTCACCCCGCATACGTCGAGACCACCGTGGTCTGCGGTTGCGGCAACAGCTTCCAGACTCGTAGCACCAAGGAAAGCGGCAACATCGTTGTCGAGGTGTGCTCGCAGTGCCACCCGTTCTACACGGGCAAGCAGAAGCTTCTCGACACCGGCGGCCGCGTGGCCCGCTTCGAGAAGCGGTACGGCAAGCGCACCGCCGGCTCGAAGGCCGCGTCCGAGAGCTAGCTTCGACGGGCGGCGCCCGATCTGTCGCATTCGCGTCAGGTCCGGGCGCCGTTTTCGTATCCAGCGTCCGGCACCCCAGAACAACTGCAGGAGTCCGAAAGTGGCACAGACCGATACCGCGCCCCGCATCGAGGCACTGCTGGCCGAGCACGCCGATCTCGAGCGGCAGCTGGGGGACCCGAACCTGCACGCTGACGCCGGCGCCGCCCGCAAGGTCGGCCGCCGCTTCGCGCAGGTGTCGCCGATCGTCGTCACCTACCGCAAGCTCGAGGCCGCCCAGGGCGACCTCGAAGCCGCCCGTGAGCTGGCCGCCGAGGATGCCGCATTCGCCGCGGAGGTGCCCGAGCTGGAGGCCCGCGTCGCCGAGCTCGACGCCAAGCTGACCGACCTGCTGGCCCCGCGCGATCCGCACGACGCCGACGACGTCGTCCTCGAGGTGAAATCCGGTGAGGGTGGCGAAGAGTCGGCGCTGTTCGCGTCCGACCTCGCGCGCATGTACATCCGCTACGCCGAGCGCCACGGCTGGACCGTCACCGTGCTCGACGAAACCTGGTCGGATCTCGGCGGCTACAAGGACGCCACCATCACCATCGCCAGCAAGGGCGATTCCGCCGACGGCGTGTGGTCGCGCATGAAGTTCGAGGGCGGCGTGCACCGCGTGCAGCGCGTGCCCGTCACCGAGTCGCAGGGCCGCGTGCACACCTCGGCCGCCGGCGTCCTCGTCTACCCGGAGCCCGAAGACGTCGAGCAGGTGCAGATCGACGAATCGGATCTGCGGATCGACGTCTACCGGTCATCCGGCAAGGGTGGTCAGGGCGTCAACACCACCGACTCGGCGGTGCGTATCACGCACCTGCCCACCGGCATCGTCGTCACCTGCCAGAACGAGCGCTCGCAGCTGCAGAACAAGGCCCGCGCCATGGTGGTGCTCGCCGCCCGCCTGCAGGCGCTGGCCGAGGAGCAGGCGGCGTCCGACGCCTCCGCGGACCGCGCCAGCCAGATCCGGACCGTCGACCGCAGCGAGCGCATCCGGACCTACAACTTCCCCGAGAACCGGATCGCCGATCACCGCATCAACTTCAAGGCCCACAACCTCGACCAGGTGCTCGACGGCGACATGGACGCGCTGCTCGACGCCCTCGCGGCCGCCGACAAGCAGGCCCGGCTCGCGCAAGAGTGATCCGTCAGGCCATCACTGAGGCGGCCTCGCAGTTGGCCGCCGCGGGTATCGATTCCGCCCGGGTCGACGCCGAGTACCTCGCCGCCCACGCCGCTGGGGTAAACCGGGCCCGGGTGATGTTCACCGAGCCCGACCCGGCGTTCTATCCGCGTTTCCGCGACCTGGTGGAGCGGCGCGCGCAGCGAATTCCCTTGCAGCACTTGATTGGAACCGCGGCCTTCGGTCCGGTGGAAGTGCACGTCGGTCCCGGGGTGTTCATCCCGCGCCCGGAGACCGAGGCGCTGCTGGAGTGGGCCATGAACCAGCCGTTGCCGCCGCGCCCGGTGATCGTGGATCTGTGCACCGGCTCGGGTGCCCTCGCCCTCGCCCTGGCACACACCTGGCCGCAGGCGCACGTCGTGGCCGTCGAGAAGTCCCCGGATGCCCTGGTCTACACCCGGCGCAATTGCGAGGGCAGTGCCGTCGAGGTGCTCGAAGCCGACGTCACCGTTCCCAGCCTGCTGTCAGACAGGACCGGCACAGTGGACCTGCTGGTGTCCAACCCGCCGTACATCCCCGACGGCGCCGACCTCGACCCCGAAGTCATCGACCACGACCCGGCCACCGCCCTGTTCGGAGGGCCCGACGGCATGTCCGTCATCGTGCCGATCATCGCGCTGGCGGCCCGGTTACTGCGTCCGGGCGGCAAGGTGGGCATCGAACACGACGACACCACAGCCGATCAGGTGGTGGCCGCATTGGACCGCGACGGTACGTTCGGTGACATCACCGCTCGGCGCGATCTGACCGGGCGGCCCCGGTTCGTCACCGCGACCCGACGGTAAAACGGGTCATGGCAGCCGACGAAACGCTTGCGTGAGGAGTGATGGATGGAGACGTTCGACTGCGGTGATGCGGAGAAGCGCGCCACCGGGATCGCCTCGGCTATCAGTGCGCTCAAGGGCGGCCGTCTGGTCGTGCTGCCCACCGACACCGTCTACGGCCTGGGTGCCGACGCCTTCAACAGCGAGGCCGTCGCGGCACTGCTCGCCGCGAAGGGGAGGGGCCGCAACATGCCGGTCCCGGTCCTCGTCGGGTCCTGGCGCACCATCGACGGGCTCGTCTACGCCGTGCCCCCGGCCGCGCGGGACCTCATCGAGGCGTTCTGGCCCGGCGCGTTGAGCCTGGTCGTGCGCCAGGCCCCGTCGCTGTCGTGGGACCTCGGTGACACCAACGGCAGCGTGATGCTGCGCATGCCGCTGCACCCGGTGGCGATCGAGCTGCTGCGTGAGGTCGGTCCCATGGCCGTGTCCAGCGCCAACATCTCGGGGCAGCCGCCCGCGGTCAACGCCGACGAGGCGCGGGCGCAGCTCGGCGACAAGGTCGAGGTGTACCTGGACGCCGGGCCGGCGACCAAGCAGGCCGCGTCCACGATCGTCGACCTGACCGGCGCGACGCCGCGCGTGCTGCGGGAAGGGCCGATCGCCGTCGCGCAGATCGCCGAAGTGCTCGGCGTCGAACCGGAGTCCCTGACCGGCGAGGTGTCGTGACCGTAGTTGCCGACGCAGGCCGGCTGCTCGCGCAGATCGATCGCGGCACCGGGGTTCCGCTCCGCGAGCTGGTGCTGGTCGGTCTGACCGCGGCGATCATCACCTACTTCGCCACGGGCTGGGTGCGGGCGCTGGCGTTCCGTTTCGGCGCCGTCGCCTACCCGCGCGAACGCGACGTCCACGTCCAGCCGGTCCCGCGGATGGGCGGGCTGGCCATGTACGTCGGCGTGGCTGCCGCGGTCCTGCTGGCGTCCCAATTGCCCGCGCTGACACGAGGTTTCGTCTATTCGTCCGGTATGCCGGCGGTGGTGGTGGCCGGCGGCCTGATCATGCTCATCGGCCTGATCGACGACCGCTGGGGCCTGGACGCCCTGACCAAGTTCGCCGGCCAGATCACCGCGGCCAGCGTCCTGGTTACCATGGGCGTCGCGTGGAGTGTGCTGTACATCCCGATCGGCGGCGTCGGCACCATCGTGCTGGACCAGGCGTCCTCGATCCTGCTGACCCTGGCGCTGACGGTCTCGATCGTCAACGCGATGAACTTCGTCGACGGCCTCGACGGCCTGGCCGCCGGGCTGGGGCTCATCACCGCGTCGGCCATCTGCATCTTCTCGGTCGGACTGCTGCGCGACCATGGTGGTGACGTGCTGTTCTACCCGCCCGCCGTCATCTCGGTGGTGCTCGCCGGCGCGTGCCTGGGTTTCCTGCCGCACAATTTCCATCCGGCCCGCATCTTCATGGGGGACTCCGGGTCCATGCTCATCGGTCTGATGCTGGCCGCCGCATCGACCACCGCCGCCGGCCCCATCTCGCAGAACGCCTACGGCGCGCGCGACGTATTTGCTTTGCTGTCGCCGTTCCTGTTGGTCGTTGCGGTGATGTTCGTGCCGGCCCTCGACATGCTCCTGGCCATCGTGCGCCGCACCCGTGCCGGACTCAGCCCCTTCAGCCCCGACAAGATGCATCTGCATCACCGGCTGCTGCAGATCGGTCACTCGCACCGACGCGTCGTGCTGTTGATCTACCTATGGGTGGGCATCGTGGCCCTCGGGGCGGCCAGCACCATTTTCTTCGACCCCCGGTACACGGGTGCGGTGATGCTCGGAGCCATCTTCCTGGCCGCGATCTTCACCCTGATCCCGCTCCTGCGGCGGCGCGATGACCTGCCAGAAGGCGAGTACGACAAAAAGTAGTAGGTGCCCGTTTTTGGGTGCTCACCATGTGGTACGGTTCTGGCAGAACCCGAAAAACCTCGCGGGTTGCCGGCCCGGCCCATCGGTTCACACAAGCCGATCGGCGCCGAATGACGACCGACAAAGGGAGCTTCCCCTTGGGTGATTCCAGTGTGCCCGACGCGCTCGATGTGACCTTCGATACGCTCTGTGGGCACGCACACAGGATTGCCAGGTATATGGGGACGGCACTCGTGACCGCGGGATTGAGGTGAACACCATGACGACACCAGCGCAGGACGCGCCTCTGGTGTTGCCGGCAGTGGCTTTTCAGCCCGTTCGTTTGTTTGCTATCTCGCTCCTCGTAACGGCTGTCGCGCTCGGCGGCGGCTACGCAGTGAGTGGCAATTTCAAGTTCGGCGCCTTCTTCGGCCTGGGGATGGCGCTCGGTCTCACCAACGCACTGCTGGTCCGTCGCGCGGTCGCCAAGGTCACCGCCAAGGACCACCCGCTGAAGATGCAGATGGCCGCCAACTCCGCGATGCGGCTGGTGCTCATCTCGGTGATCGCCCTGCTGATCACGTGGCTCTTCAAGCCGGCCGGTATCGGCGTGCTGTTCGGAGTGGCGCTGTTCCAGGCGATTCTTGTCATGAGCACCGCATTGCCGGTGATGAAGAAGGTCCGAGCCGGCCAACGTAACGGTGGCGGCGTCGACCAACCAGAAGCACACGACGGATCAGAAGCAAAGGACTGACGACCCAAGTGATTCAACAATTCACCGCCGAGGCCGCCATCGAGGTCGGCCACCACGAGCAGCACGAGCTGTGGGGCTACACCTTCAACGTCGACACGATCATCGCCACCAGCGTGGCCGCGGTCATCGTCATCGCGCTGGCGTTCTTCGTGAAGGCGAAGGTGACCTCGACCGGGGTGCCCGGCGGTGTGCAGCTGTTCTTCGAGGCCATCACCATCCAGATGCGTCAGCAGATCGAGACCGCGATCGGTATGAAGATCGCGCCGTTCGTGCTGCCGCTGGCCGTCACGATCTTCACCTTCATCCTGATCTCCAACTGGCTGTCGGTCCTGCCGGTGCAGTTCGGTGGGGAAGACGGTGGCGCCAAGGAACTGCTGGCCCCGCCGGCCTCGGACATCAACTACGTGCTGGCGCTCGCGCTGTTCGTGTTCCTCTGCTACCACGCGGCGGGCATCTGGCGCCGCGGCGTCTTCGGCCACTTCAAGAAGCTGCTGAAGGGCCACGTCGCGGTCCTGGCGCCGATCAACATCGTCGAGGAGATCGCCAAGCCGGTCTCGCTGTCTCTGCGACTCTTCGGCAACATGTTCGCCGGCGGCATCCTGGTCGCGCTGATCGCGATGTTCCCGTGGTACGTGCAGTGGGCGCCGAACGCGATCTGGAAGACCTTCGACCTGTTCGTCGGCCTGATCCAGGCGTTCATCTTCGCGCTGCTGACGATCCTGTACTTCAGCCAGTCGATGGAACTCGACGAGCACCACTGAGTACCCGCAAGACCTGTAGGAACCACAAATAAGACCCTGGTAGCGCAGCTACCAGTTACCAAGGAGGAAAAAGAGAATGGCCGACGCAGCAACGAACGCCACTATCATCCAGGGCGCCCTCATCGGCGGTGGCTTGATCATGGCCGGTGGCGCCATCGGCGCCGGTATCGGTGACGGTATCGCCGGTAACGCGCTGATCTCGGGCATCGCCCGTCAGCCGGAGGCCCAGGGCCGCCTGTTCACCCCGTTCTTCATCACCGTCGGTCTGGTGGAAGCCGCGTACTTCATCAACCTGGCCTTCATGGCGCTCTTCGTGTTCGCCACCCCGGGCCTGTCGTAATCCGTCGACATGGGTGAATTGAGCGCAACCATCCTGGCCTCGGGCCAGGCAGCAGCGGAAGGCGGCGGGGGTCAGAACTTCCTGATTCCCAACGCGACCTTCTTCGTCGTGCTGATCATCTTCCTGATCGTGCTCGGCGTGATCGGCAAGTGGGTTGTGCCACCGATCAGCAAGGTCTTGGTCGAACGCGAGGAAATGCTGGCCAAGACCGCTGCTGACAACCGGAAGTCGGCTGAGCAGGTGGCCGCCGCAGAGGCGGACTACAACGCGGCGATGGCGGGTGCTCGTACGGAGGCTTCGGCCATCCGTGACGAGGCCCGCAACGAGGGCCGCAAGGTCGTCGACCAGGCGCGTGCAGCGGCGAGTGGTGAGGTGGCCGAAACCCTCAAGGGTGCCGACCAGGCACTGTCCGCACAGCGGCAGTCCACACAGACCGAACTGCAGTCGTCGGTCGACAACCTGTCCCAGACGCTGGCGAGCCGCATTCTCGGCGTGGAGCTGGCGGCCGACGTGAAATCAGGCGGGAGCCAGTAGATGGAAATCTTCATCGGGCAGCTGATCGGCTTTGCCGTCATCGTGGCCATCATCTGGAAGTACGTGGTACCTCCGGTGAAGGGCATGATGGCCAAGCAGCAGGAGGCCGTTCGCGTTGCGCTGGCCGAAAGTGCCGAAGCCGCACAGAAACTCGCGGACGCCGACAAGATGCACGCCAAGGCTCTTGCCGACGCGAAGGCCGAGTCGACCAAGGTGACCGACGAGGCCCGGCACGATTCGCAGCGCATCGTCGAGCAGCTCACCGAGCAGGCCGCAATCGACGCCGAGCGGATCAAGGCGCAGGGCGGCCAGCACGTCGAGCTGATGCGGCAGGGCGTTATCCGTGAGCTCCGTCAGGGGCTGGGCGCGGAGTCCGTCGCCAAGGCCGACGAGCTGGTGCGGCGCTACGTCGCCGAGCCCACCGCGCAGGCCGGCACCGTCGACCGCTTCCTGGACGATCTCGAGCAGATGGCGCCGTCCTCGGCCGAGGTCGGTACCCACGCCGAGGTGAAGCTGCGGGCCGCGAGCCGGGAATCACTGACCGCGCTGGTCGAGAAGTTCGACGCCACGGCGGGTGGCCTGGATGCCGCCGCGCTGACCGCGCTGGCCGATGATCTGGCTGCCGTCGCCCGGCTGCTGCTGACCGAGGTCAACCTCGGCCGGCACCTGGCCGAGCCCGCCGACAACCCCGCCCCCAAGGTCGCTCTGCTGGACGCGGTGCTGTCCGGCAAGATCGGCGCCAACGCCCTGGAGCTGCTGCGTACCGCGGTGTCTTCGCGGTGGTCCGCGCAGTCCGACCTGGTCGACGCCGTCGAGCACGTCGCTCGCCTGGCACTGATCAAGCGGGCCGAGGTCAGCGGTGACGTCGCCGAGGTCGAGGACCAGCTGTTCCGCTTCAGCCGCGTGCTGGACGCGCAGCCGCGTCTGTCGACGCTGCTCGGTGAGTACGGCACGCCGATCGACGGTCGAGTTGCCTTGCTGGACAAGGTCCTCCCCGGTGCCAACGGCTCGGTCAACAGCACCGTCAAGGCGCTGCTGACGCAGACCGTGAGCCTGCTGCGCGGCGAACGTGCCGACCAGGCTGTCCTCGATCTGGCCGAGCTGGCAGTCGCCCGCCGCGGTGAGGTCGTTGCCCATGTGGAAGCCGCCGCCGCGCTGTCCGACGCCCAGCGGACCCGACTCACGTCGGTTCTGACCCGCATCTACGGCCACCCGGTGTCCGTCCAGTTGCATGTCGATCCGAGCCTCCTCGGTGGTCTGACCATCACCGTCGGCGACGAGGTGATCGACGGATCCATCTCGTCACGACTGGCTGCCGCCTCCAACCGGCTGCCCGACTAACTCCGAAACACCCAAGACTAGGAAGACCAAAAACCATGGCAGAGTTGACAATCTCGGCTGCTGATATCGAAGGTGCCATCGAGAACTACGTAACGACGTTCTCGGCCTCGACCGATCGTGAAGAGATCGGCACTGTCGTCGACGCCGGTGACGGCATCGCACACGTCGAGGGTCTGCCCTCGGTCATGACCCAGGAGCTCCTCGAGTTCCCCGGCGGTGTTCTGGGCGTGGCCCTGAACCTCGACGAGCACAGCGTCGGTGCGGTCATCTTGGGTGAGTTCGAGAAGATCGAAGAGGGCCAGCAGGTCAAGCGCACCGGCGAGGTGCTCTCGGTGCCGGTCGGCGACGAGTTCCTGGGCCGCGTCATCAACCCGCTGGGTGAGCCCATCGACGGCCAGGGCGAGATCAAGGCCGAGACCCGTCGTGCCCTCGAGCTGCAGGCCCCGACCGTGGTCCAGCGCCAGAGCGTCAGCGAGCCGCTGCAGACCGGTATCAAGGCCATCGACGCCATGACCCCGATCGGTCGTGGCCAGCGTCAGCTGATCATCGGTGACCGCAAGACCGGCAAGACCGCCGTCTGCGTCGACACCATCCTGAACCAGCGCGAGGCCTGGGAGACCGGCGACCCGAAGCAGCAGGTGCGCTGCGTCTACGTCGCCATCGGCCAGAAGGGCACCACCATCGCCAGCGTGAAGCGCGCGCTGGAAGAGGGTGGCGCCATGGAGTACACGACCATCGTCGCGGCTCCCGCGTCCGATCCCGCCGGCTTCAAGTGGCTGGCCCCGTACACCGGCTCGGCCATCGGTCAGCACTGGATGTACAACGGCAAGCACGTCCTGATCGTGTTCGACGACCTGTCCAAGCAGGCCGACGCCTACCGCGCCATCTCGCTGCTGCTGCGTCGCCCGCCGGGCCGCGAGGCGTTCCCGGGTGACGTCTTCTACCTGCACTCGCGTCTGCTGGAGCGTTGCGCGAAGCTGTCCGACGAGCTCGGTGGCGGTTCGATGACGGGTCTGCCGGTCATCGAGACCAAGGCCAACGACATCTCGGCGTTCATCCCGACCAACGTCATCTCGATCACCGACGGCCAGTGCTTCCTGGAGTCCGACCTGTTCAACCAGGGTGTCCGCCCGGCCGTGAACGTCGGTGTCTCGGTGTCCCGCGTCGGTGGTGCGGCTCAGATCAAGGCGATGAAGGAAGTTGCCGGTTCGCTGCGTCTGGACCTGTCGCAGTACCGCGAGCTGGAGGCCTTCGCGGCCTTCGCCTCGGACCTGGACGCCGCTTCGAAGGCTCAGCTGGACCGCGGTGTGCGCCTGGTCGAGCTGCTGAAGCAGCCGCAGTACAGCCCGCTGGCCGTCGAGGACCAGGTCATCGAGATCTTCCTCGGTACCCAGGGCCACCTGGATTCGGTTCCGGCCGAGGACGTTTCGCGCTTCTCGTCCGAACTGCTGGAGCACGTGAAGGCCAGCCACGCCGACATCCTCACCGGGATCAAGGAGACCAAGAAGCTCTCCGAGGAGAACGAGGAGAAGCTGGTCTCGGTCATCAACGAGTTCAAGAAGGGCTTCGCCGCCACCGACGGTAGCTCGGTCGTCGTGAAGGAAGCCGAGGCCGAGGCCCTGGATCCTGCTGAGCTCGGCCAGGAGTCGGTCAAGGTCAACAAGCCGGCACCGAAGAAGGCCTAGGTAACCAATGGCAGCCACACTGCGCGAGCTACGCGGACGTATCAAATCCGCCTCGTCGATCAAGAAGATCACGAAGGCGCAGGAGCTGATCGCCACGTCGCGGATCGCCAAGGCGCAGGCCCGGGTTGATGCAGCCCGGCCCTACGCCACCGAGATCACCAACATGCTCACCGAGCTTGCGGGGGCCAGCGCGCTGGACCACCCGCTGCTCGTGGAGCGGGAGAACCCGCGCCGTGCCGGCGTCCTGGTGGTGTCGTCGGACCGCGGCCTGTGCGGCGGTTACAACGCCAACGTGCTGCGTCGGGCCGAGGAACTGTTCACGTTGCTGCGCAACGAGGGCAAGGAGCCGGTGCTGTACGTCGTGGGCCGAAAGGCCTTGGGCTACTACAGCTTCCGTCAGCGCGCCGTCGCCGAGTCCTGGACCGGCTTCTCGGAGCGTCCGGAGTACGCCAATGCCAAGGAGATCGCCGACACCCTGGTGACGGCGTTCATGGCGGGTGCCGACGACGAGGGTGACGAACCGGGTGCCGACGGCATCTTGGGCGTCGACGAACTGCACATCGTGTCGACCGAGTTCAAGTCGATGCTGTCGCAGACCGCCGAGGCCGTGCGGATCGCACCGCTGGCCGTCGAGTACACGGGGGAGCCGACCGAGGTCCACACCCTGTACTCGTTCGAGCCGAGTGCGGACGTGCTGTTCGACGCGTTGCTCCCTCGCTACATTGCGACCCGTGTCTACGCGGCACTGCTTGAGGCCGCGGCCTCGGAGTCGGCTTCGCGTCGACGCGCCATGAAGTCGGCAACGGACAACGCCGACGACCTGATCAAGGCCCTGACCCTCGCCGCGAACCGCGAGCGCCAGGCCCAGATCACCCAGGAAATCAGCGAAATCGTCGGTGGCGCCAACGCGCTGGCCGACGCGAAATAGGCCCCGTAGGAAGCGAAGAGAGATATGACTTCTGCCGTAGAGACCAAGACCACTGGTCGCGTGGTTCGCATCACCGGCCCGGTGGTGGACATCGAATTCCCGCGTGGCTCTGTGCCCGAGCTGTTCAACGCTCTGCACGCCGACATCACCTTCGGTGCGCTGGCCAAGACCCTGACGCTCGAGGTTGCCCAGCACCTCGGTGACAACCTGGTGCGCTGCATCTCGATGCAGCCGACCGACGGCCTGGTGCGTGGCACCGACGTTCGCGACACCGGCGCCTCCATCTCGGTGCCCGTCGGCGACGGCGTCAAGGGCCACGTGTTCAACGCCCTGGGTGACTGCCTCGACGAGCCGGGTTACGGCAAGGAGTTCGAGCACTGGTCCATCCACCGCAAGCCGCCGGCCTTCGCCGACCTGGAACCCCGCACCGAGATGCTGGAGACCGGTCTGAAGGTCGTCGACCTGCTGACCCCGTACGTGCGCGGTGGCAAGATCGCCCTGTTCGGTGGTGCCGGTGTCGGTAAGACGGTTCTGATCCAGGAGATGATCAACCGTATTGCCCGCAACTTCGGTGGTACCTCGGTGTTCGCCGGCGTCGGTGAGCGCACCCGTGAGGGCAACGACCTGTGGGTCGAGCTCGCGGACGCCAACGTGCTCAAGGACACCGCGCTTGTGTTCGGCCAGATGGACGAGCCGCCAGGCACCCGTATGCGCGTCGCCCTGTCGGCCCTGACCATGGCCGAGTACTTCCGCGACGAGCAGAACCAGGACGTGCTGCTCTTCATCGACAACATCTTCCGGTTCACCCAGGCCGGTTCCGAGGTCTCGACCCTGCTGGGTCGTATGCCTTCGGCCGTGGGTTACCAGCCGACGCTGGCCGACGAGATGGGTGAGCTCCAGGAGCGCATCACCTCGACCCGTGGTCGTTCGATCACCTCGATGCAGGCCGTGTACGTGCCCGCCGACGACTACACCGACCCGGCCCCGGCCACCACGTTCGCCCACCTGGACGCCACCACCGAGCTCTCTCGTGCGGTGTTCTCCAAGGGCATCTTCCCGGCCGTGGACCCGCTGGCGTCGTCCTCGACGATCCTGCACCCCAGCATCGTCGGCGACGAGCACTACCGGGTTGCTCAGGAAGTCATCCGAATCCTGCAGCGCTACAAGGACCTTCAGGACATCATCGCCATCCTCGGTATCGACGAACTGTCGGAAGAGGACAAGGTGCTGGTGTACCGCGCCCGTAAGATCGAGCGCTTCCTGAGCCAGAACATGATGGCCGCCGAGCAGTTCACCGGCCAGCCGGGTTCGACGGTGCCGCTGAAGGAGACCATCGAGGCGTTCGACCGTCTCGCCAAGGGCGACTTCGACCACCTGCCGGAGCAGGCGTTCTTCCTCATCGGTGGTCTCGACGACCTGGCGAAGAAGGCCGAAAGCCTCGGCGCCAAGCTGTGATGACCACAGTTCTTCGAGCACGAAAGGTGGTGTGACATGGCCGAAATGGACGTCGAGATCGTCGCCGTCGAGCGCGCGCTGTGGACAGGTAAGGCCACGTTCGTCTTCACTCGCACCACCGCCGGCGAGATCGGCATCCTGCCCCGGCACATCCCGTTGGTCGGCCAGCTGGTCGACGACGCGATGGTCCGGGTCGAGCGCGAGGGCGAGGATGATCTGCGGATCGCCGTGTCCGGTGGGTTCCTCTCGGTAACCGAGGAGACCGTGCGGATTCTGGTTGAAGATGCGGCGCTGGAGTCGGAGATCGATGCGCATGCGGCCAAGGCCGATGCCGCGTCCGACGACGAAGCGACCGCTGCGTGGGGCCGGGCGCGTCTGCGCGCCGTAGGCCAGCTCGACTGATACCCCGATGAGCGCGTCCATGTTGATGATGGTCGCGCTCGTCGGCGTGTTGGTGCTGGCTGTAGCCGCACTGAGTTATCGCTTGTGGAAGTTGCGTCAGGTTGGCGGCACCGCCGCCATCCTGCGCGACTACCCGGCAGCCGGCGGCCACGGGTGGCGGCATGGAGTCATGCGCTACCGCGGTGGTGAGGCCGGCTTTTATCGTTTGTCGAGCCTGCGCTGGTGGCCGGACCGGACCCTGTCCCGTCGCGGCCTGGAAGTGGTCGGGCGTCGGGCCCCACGGGGCGACGAATTCGACATCATGACCATCGAAACGGTCATTCTCGAGCTGCGCGACAACAGTCCCGAACGGCGCAGCGGCTACGAAATCGCTTTGGACCGTGGAGCTTTGACGGCTTTCACGTCCTGGCTGGAGGCCCGGCCGTCGCCGCGGTCCCGCCGTCGCGCGGTCTGATCCCGCTTACTGCAGCCCGCCGCCGGGTTGCCACAGCACATCACCATCCGGGTTCGCGACCCGCGACAGGATGAACAGCAGATCCGACAGCCGATTCAGATATTTGGCCGGTAGCACGCTGACCGAATCGCCGTGTTCATCGATCGCCTGCCAGGCCGCCCGCTCGGCACGCCGGACCACGGTGCGTGCAACGTGCAGGTAGGCCGACAGGGGAGTGCCGCCGGGGAGGATGAACGACGTGAGCTTCGACAGTGGCTCGTTGAATTCGTCGCACCAGGTTTCCAGCCGGTCGATGTACGGCTGGGTGATCCGCAGCGGAGGGTATTCCGGATTCTCGACCACCGGTGTCGACAGGTCGGCGCCGGCGTCGAAGAGATCGTTCTGAATTTGCAGGAGTACCAAGCGGATTCGCTCGTCCGGTGCACCCGCGGCAATCGCGACGCCGATCGCGGCGTTGGCTTCGTCACAGTCCGCGTATGCCGCCAGGCGCGTGTCGTTCTTCGACACCCGGCTGAAATCACTGAGGCCCGTCGACCCATCGTCGCCGGTCCGGGTATAGATGCGGGTCAGGTGCACAGCCATGGTCAAACCGTACTCGCGGGGACCTGTTCGTTGTCTGACACCGGCCCTTGCCGCTGTTTACACTTAGCCGCGTGAGCGAGCGTTTCGTGGTGACCGGGGGTAGCCGGTTGTCCGGCGAAGTTGCCGTGGGGGGCGCGAAGAACAGCGTGCTCAAGCTGATGGCCGCGGCGTTGTTGGCCGAGGGCACGACCACGATCACCAACTGCCCGGACATCCTGGATGTGCCATTGATGGCGGAGGTGCTCCGCGGTCTCGGGGCGACCGTCGAGCTCGAAGGCGATGTTGCCCGCATCACATCACCTGACGAGCCCAAGTACGACGCGGACTTCGCCGCGGTCCGGCAGTTCCGCGCTTCGGTGTGTGTGCTCGGTCCGCTGGTGGGCCGCTGCAAGAAGGCGAAAGTCGCATTACCTGGTGGCGACGCGATCGGTTCGCGGCCGCTGGACATGCACCAATCGGGTCTGCGCCAGCTCGGAGCGCGATGCAACATCGAGCACGGTTGCGTGGTCGCTGAGGCGGATCACCTACGCGGTGCGGAGATCCAGCTCGAATTCCCGTCGGTGGGTGCGACCGAGAACATCCTGATGGCGGCGGTGCTCGCCGAGGGTGTGACGGTCATCCACAACGCGGCGCGCGAACCCGACATCGTCGATATCTGCGACATGTTGAACCAGATGGGTGCCAAGGTCAGTGGGGGAGGAACCTCGACGCTGACCATCACCGGAGTGGACAAGCTGCATCCGACCGAGCACCGGGTGATCGGTGACCGGATTGTGGCCGCGACCTGGGGGATTGCCGCGGCGATGACGCGCGGTGATGTCGCCGTGACGGGGGTGGACCCGCAACACCTGCAGCTGGTGCTGCACAAACTCCACGATGCCGGCGCGACCGTGACCCAGCACGACAACGGTTTCCGCGTCGTGCAGTACGAACGGCCGAAGGCCGTCAACGTCGCGACGCTGCCGTACCCGGGATTCCCGACCGACCTGCAACCGATGGCCATCGGTCTGGCGTGTATCGCCGAGGGCACCTCGATGATCACCGAGAACGTGTTCGAAGCCAGGTTCCGGTTCGTCGAGGAGATGATTCGCCTGGGCGCCGATGCCCGGACCGACGGACACCACGCGGTGGTACGCGGAATTCCGCAGTTGTCGAGTGCGCCGGTATGGGCGTCGGATATTCGCGCCGGCGCCGGCCTGGTGTTGGCGGGATTGGTCGCCGATGGCGACACCGAGGTTCACGACGTTTTCCACATCGATCGCGGGTACCCGTTGTTCGTGGAGAACCTCGTGAGTCTGGGCGCGGAGGTCGAACGGGTCAGTTGACGGCCATTGGCGTGTCGCATTGACCGTTCCGACGGACGCTGTGCGACGCGTTTCGGTCGAAAAACCGGCCATATGCAGGCGTTTTGTAAAATCAAGATCGGCCCGCTAATGTATTCCAAGTCAGCAGCGAGCGGGGCCGAAAAAGCCCAGAGCAAGAGCTTGACAGCCCGACCAAGAGATAGTAGGTTGGTGGGGTTGCCCGAAAACGGCGTGTTGTTTGAGAACTCAATAGTGTGTTTGGTGGTTTTTGTTTGTTGTTTTTTGACCATGCCTCGTGTTTTCCCGTTTGTGGGGTGTGGTTGTTTTTTTGATGCCAGTTTTTGGTGTCTTTTGTTTAGGTCAGATTGTTCTGAACTGTAAATTCTGCCTCGTTTTGCGAGGGGTTTTTGTTTGGAGAGTTTGATCCTGGCTCAGGACGAACGCTGGCGGCGTGCTTAACACATGCAAGTCGAACGGAAAGGCCCTTCGGGGTACTCGAGTGGCGAACGGGTGAGTAACACGTGGGTGATCTGCCCTGCACTTTGGGATAAGCCTGGGAAACTGGGTCTAATACCGAATAGGACCACGCGCTTCATGGTGTGTGGTGGAAAGCTTTTGCGGTGTGGGATGGGCCCGCGGCCTATCAGCTTGTTGGTGGGGTAATGGCCTACCAAGGCGACGACGGGTAGCCGGCCTGAGAGGGTGACCGGCCACACTGGGACTGAGATACGGCCCAGACTCCTACGGGAGGCAGCAGTGGGGAATATTGCACAATGGGCGCAAGCCTGATGCAGCGACGCCGCGTGAGGGATGACGGCCTTCGGGTTGTAAACCTCTTTCAATAGGGACGAAGCGCAAGTGACGGTACCTATAGAAGAAGCACCGGCCAACTACGTGCCAGCAGCCGCGGTAATACGTAGGGTGCGAGCGTTGTCCGGAATTACTGGGCGTAAAGAGCTCGTAGGTGGTTTGTCGCGTTGTTCGTGAAAACTCACAGCTTAACTGTGGGCGTGCGGGCGATACGGGCAGACTAGAGTACTGCAGGGGAGACTGGAATTCCTGGTGTAGCGGTGGAATGCGCAGATATCAGGAGGAACACCGGTGGCGAAGGCGGGTCTCTGGGCAGTAACTGACGCTGAGGAGCGAAAGCGTGGGGAGCGAACAGGATTAGATACCCTGGTAGTCCACGCCGTAAACGGTGGGTACTAGGTGTGGGTTCCTTCCTTGGGATCCGTGCCGTAGCTAACGCATTAAGTACCCCGCCTGGGGAGTACGGCCGCAAGGCTAAAACTCAAAGGAATTGACGGGGGCCCGCACAAGCGGCGGAGCATGTGGATTAATTCGATGCAACGCGAAGAACCTTACCTGGGTTTGACATGCACAGGACGCCGGCAGAGATGTCGGTTCCCTTGTGGCCTGTGTGCAGGTGGTGCATGGCTGTCGTCAGCTCGTGTCGTGAGATGTTGGGTTAAGTCCCGCAACGAGCGCAACCCTTGTCCTATGTTGCCAGCGGGTTATGCCGGGGACTCGTAGGAGACTGCCGGGGTCAACTCGGAGGAAGGTGGGGATGACGTCAAGTCATCATGCCCCTTATGTCCAGGGCTTCACACATGCTACAATGGCCGGTACAAAGGGCTGCGATGCCGTGAGGTGGAGCGAATCCTTTCAAAGCCGGTCTCAGTTCGGATCGGGGTCTGCAACTCGACCCCGTGAAGTCGGAGTCGCTAGTAATCGCAGATCAGCAACGCTGCGGTGAATACGTTCCCGGGCCTTGTACACACCGCCCGTCACGTCATGAAAGTCGGTAACACCCGAAGCCGGTGGCCTAACCCTTGTGGAGGGAGCCGTCGAAGGTGGGATCGGCGATTGGGACGAAGTCGTAACAAGGTAGCCGTACCGGAAGGTGCGGCTGGATCACCTCCTTTCTAAGGAGCACCATTTACATGCCCTGATCCAGGGTTTCCCCCATCCCCGTACAAATTGCGGGATGAAGGTGGTTGGGATTGTCGCCGGCGCCTGTAGTGGGCTGCTTCGGCGGGTGCATATGACAACAAACGCTGATCAGCTGGGATGACACGTTGATCGAATGAATTGCCAGACACACTGTTGGGTCCTGAGACAACAGGCCCGTTCGCTCCCCTCCTGATGTGGGGGTGGGAGACGCCCCGGTTGCGGGGTGGGGGTTGTTGTTGCCTCACCGGTTTTGGTGGTGGGGTGTGGTGTTTGATTCGTGGATAGTGGTTGCGAGCATCTAACGCGCGCAGAATGTGTCGCCTACGGCTTCGGTCGTGGGTGTATGTGTCTGTGGGTGTTGATGTGCAATTTTGATTCTTGTTTTCAATTGGTTTTTTGTGTCGTAAGTGTTTAAGGGCGCATGGTGGATGCCTTGGCATCAGAGGCCGATGAAGGACGTAGGAGGCTGCGATAAGCCTCGGGGAGTTGCCAACCGAGCGTTGATCCGAGGATGTCCGAATGGGGAAACCCAGCACGAGTTATGTCGTGTTACCCACTGCTGAATATATAGGTTGTGGGAGGTAACGCGGGGAAGTGAAACATCTCAGTACCCGTAGAGAAAACAATTGTGATTCCGTGAGTAGTGGCGAGCGAAAGCGGATGAGGCTAAACCGTATGCATGTGATACCGGGTAGGGGTTGTGTGTGCGGGGTTGTGGGACCTATCTTTCCAGTTCTACTCAGCTGGAGGGCAGTAAGAAAATGTCGTGGTTAACGGAAGTGGCTTGGGATGGCCTGCCGTAGAGGGTGAGAGTCCCGTACGTGAAAACCCGATGTCTGCCTTGATGGTGTTCCCGAGTAGCAGCGGGCCCGTGAAATCTGCTGTGAATCTGCCGAGACCACTCGGTAAGCCTAAATACCTTCTGATGACCGATAGCGGATTAGTACCGTGAGGGAATGGTGAAAAGTACCCGGGAGGGAGTGAAATAGTACCTGAAACCGTGTGCCTACAATCCGTCAGAGCCCTCGTTTACGTGGGGTGATGGCGTGCCTTTTGAAGAATGAGCCTGCGAGTCAGGGACATGTCGCGAGGTTAACCCGTGGGGGGTAGCCGTAGCGAAAGCGAGTCTGAATAGGGCGTATCCACGTAAGTGGTGTAGTGGCATGTTCTGGACCCGAAGCGGAGTGATCTACCCATGGCCAGGGTGAAGCGCGGGTAAGACCGCGTGGAGGCCCGAACCCACTTAGGTTGAAGACTGAGGGGATGAGCTGTGGGTAGGGGTGAAAGGCCAATCAAACTCCGTGATAGCTGGTTCTCCCCGAAATGCATTTAGGTGCAGCGTTGCGTGTTTCTTGCCGGAGGTAGAGCTACTGGATGGCCGATGGGCCTCACCAGGTTACTGACGTCAGCCAAACTCCGAATGCCGGTAAGACAAAAGCGTGGCAGTGAGACGGCGGGGGATAAGCTCCGTGCGTCGAGAGGGAAACAGCCCAGATCGCCGACTAAGGCCCCTAAGCGTGTGCTAAGTGGAAAAGGATGTGCAGTCGCGAAGACAACCAGGAGGTTGGCTTAGAAGCAGCCACCCTTGAAAGAGTGCGTAATAGCTCACTGGTCAAGTGATTGTGCGCCGATAATGTAGCGGGGCTCAAGCACACCGCCGAAGTCGCGGCATCCGCAAGGATGGGTAGGGGAGCGTCCTGCATCCGGTGAAGCAGCCGAGTGATCGAGTTGTGGAGGGTGTGGGAGTGAGAATGCAGGCATGAGTAGCGAATAGGCAAGTGAGAACCTTGCCCGCCGAAAGACCAAGGGTTCCTGGGGCAGGCCAGTCCGCCCAGGGTGAGTCGGGACCTAAGGCGAGGCCGACAGGCGTAGTCGATGGACAACGGGTTGATATTCCCGTACCCGTGTGTGTGCGTCCGTGATGAATCCATTGTGCTAACCATCCAAATGGCACGTGATGATCCTTTCGGGGATCACGTGTTGCCGGCTGCGTGGGACCCTGGTGGGTAGTAGTCAAGCGATGGGGTGACGCAGGAAGGTAGCCGTACCGGTCAGTGGTAATACCGGGGTAAGCCTGTAGGACGAACGATAGGCAAATCCGTCGTTCACATAGTCTGAGAGGTGATGCATAGCCGAGTGAGGCGAATTCGGTGATCCTATGCTGCCAAGAAAAGCCTCTAGCGAGTGCACACATGGCCCGTACCCCAAACCAACACAGGTGGTCAGGTAGAGAATACTAAGGCGTACGAGTTAACTATGGTTAAGGAACTCGGCAAAATGCCCCCGTAACTTCGGGAGAAGGGGGACCCACATGGCGTGTAAGCCCTTGCGGCCCAAGCGTGAGTGGGTGGCACAAACCAGTGAGAAGCGACTGTTTACTAAAAACACAGGTCCGTGCGAAGTCGCAAGACGATGTATACGGACTGACGCCTGCCCGGTGCTGGAAGGTTAAGAGGACCTGTTAACTCCTTCGGGGGTGAAGCGGAGAATTTAAGCCCCAGTAAACGGCGGTGGTAACTATAACCATCCTAAGGTAGCGAAATTCCTTGTCGGGTAAGTTCCGACCTGCACGAATGGCGTAACGACTTCTCAACTGTCTCAACCATAGACTCGGCGAAATTGCACTACGAGTAAAGATGCTCGTTACGCGCGGCAGGACGAAAAGACCCGGACCTTCACTACAACTTGGTATTGGAGTTCGGTACGGTTTGTGTAGGATAGGTGGGAGACTGTGAAGCGCACACGCCAGTGTGTGTGGAGTCGTTGTTGAAATACCACTCTGATCGTATTGGGCTTCTAACCTCGGACCGTCTATCCGGTCCAGGGACAGTGCCTGGTGGGTAGTTTAACTGGGGCGGTTGCCTCCTAAAATGTAACGGAGGCGCCCAAAGGTTCCCTCAACCTGGACGGCAATCAGGTGTTGAGTGTAAGTGCACAAGGGAGCTTGACTGCGAGACCTACAAGTCGAGCAGGGACGAAAGTCGGGACTAGTGATCCGGCACCCCCGAGTGGAAGGGGTGTCGCTCAACGGATAAAAGGTACCCCGGGGATAACAGGCTGATCTTCCCAAGAGTCCATATCGACGGGATGGTTTGGCACCTCGATGTCGGCTCGTCGCATCCTGGGGCTGGAGCAGGTCCCAAGGGTTGGGCTGTTCGCCCATTAAAGCGGCACGCGAGCTGGGTTTAGAACGTCGTGAGACAGTTCGGTCTCTATCCGCCGCGCGCGTCAGAAACTTGAGGAAACCTGTCCCTAGTACGAGAGGACCGGGACGGACGAACCTCTGGTCTACCAGTTGTCCCACCAGGGGCACCGCTGGATAGCTACGTTCGGACAGGATAACCGCTGAAAGCATCTAAGCGGGAAACCTCTTCCAAGACCAGGTTTCTCACCCTTTTAGAGGGATAAGGCCCCCCGCAGACCACGGGATCGATAGACCAGACCTGCACACCCAGCAATGGGTTTAGGGAACTGGCACTAACCGGCCGAAAACTTACACACACCCAAAAAACCAATCGTGTGTAAACCAAGACGACAAACATTGCACATCAGTGCCTCGCAACCACAACCCACGTATGAGTCGAACAGACCACACCCCACCACCAAACAACCCACGGGTTGAACAGGACCGGTGGAGGCGTAATTAAATAGAGTTACGGCGGCAACAGCGGCAGGGAAACGCCCGGTCCCATCCCGAACCCGGAAGCTAAGCCTGCCAGCGCCGATGATACTGCCCTGCACGGGCGGAAAAGTAGGACACCGCCGAACACAAATTACCTCAGCCCCCCGATGAAAATCGGGGGGCTGAGGCATTTTGCGTTCAAGATGTTTCTGCATTTCGGCGCCGCGGTGATGCGCGGCGCCGAAATGCCATTTCTCAATCGAATAGCGTCGGCTCTTCGGTTCCTGACCGGCTTTTCTCCAGGTCAAGCAGGAGCTTCTTGCGGTCCAATCCACCGCCATATCCGGTCAGGCTGCCGTTGGCCCCGATGACTCGATGGCAGGGCACGATGATCCCGACGGGATTGTGGCCGTTGGCCAGTCCGACAGCACGGGACGCGCCCGGTGATCCGACCTGCAACGCGATCTCGCCGTACGAACGTGTTTCGCCGTACGGAATGGTCAGCAACGCACCCCAGACGCGGCGCTGGAATTCGGTGCCGATGAGGTCGAGTTCCAGATCGAACTCCTGGAGGTCGCCGGCGAAGTAGGCGGTGAGTTGGTCGACGGCCTCCGGAAATGCCGTCTCGTCGGGCTCCCAACCGTCATGGCTTGGCTCATATGTCTGATCGTCCATCCGCAGATGTCGGATACGCCCGTCGCGACCGGCGATCGTGATGGTTCCGACCGGACTGTGCATGGTCCGGGTCTGCAACGTGGCGGTCATGCCTGCTCCTGTTGTGGTGATTGCGATGGGTTGATGGTCAGGGGCGGCCACTGGTTGACCGCATGATCCAGAGAGGTCCACAGGTGTTGGGTGGCGTAGGCACGCCATGGGCGCCAGTGTGCACTGTGCTCGATCAATTGCCGTGAATTGGCTGGCAGCCCAGCTTGTTTGGCGGCCGCCCGGACGCCGAGGTCGCTGGCGGGAAAGGCATCGGGGTCGCCGAGGCCGCGCATCGCGATCACCTCGGCGGTCCATGGCCCGATGCCAGGCAGTTCGGCCAGTTGAGTTCTGGCCTGCAGCCAGTCCGACCCGGCGTCGAGCTCGAGGGTGCCGGCGGCGAGGGCGTCGATCAGTGCGACGACCGTGCGTCGGCGAGACTCAGGGAAAGCCAGGTGGCTCGGATCGATCTCGGCCAGTTGCGTGACGGACGGGAAGACATGGGTCAAGGCTCCCGCCGGGTCGTTGATGGGCGTGCCGTACGCCAGCGCCAACCGGCGCGTGTGCGTCGCGGCGGCCTTCATGGACACCTGCTGGCCGATCACCACCCGCAGCGCCAGCTCGTTCTCGTCCACCGTGCGGGGGATGCGTTGCCCGGGCGCCTTGGCGACGATGGGCGCCAGGTGCTGGTCGGTGTTGAGGACGTCGATGACCGCCTCGGGGTCGGCATCGAGGTCGAGGAGCCGCCGGCACCGGGCGATGGCGGTGGCCAGGTCGCGGAAGTCATCGAGGATCAGCGTGCACTGCACATGGTCCACGCTCGGTGAGAGCCCGACGATGCCGGTGCCGTTGGGGAGCCGCAGGGTGCGTCGGAACGTGCCGTCGCGTACCTCTTCGACGCCGGGCACCGCGCCGGCCGCCAGGTGGCCGAACACCCCCTCATAGGCGAAGGGCGTACGTACCGGCAGCCGGACGGAAAGTGTTCCCGTGCCCGGGTTTTCGTTGGGTTCGAAGCGCGCCTGCGCCCGTAGCCGGAGTTCGGTCGGCGTCAGTGCGCACACTTCGCGAATGGTGTCGTTGAACTGGCGGATGCTGGAAAATCCGGCGGCGAACGCGACATCACCGAATGGCAGTTTCGTGGTCTCGATGAGTACCCGCGCGGTCTGGCTCCGCTGGGCTCGGGCCAGCGCCAAGGGGTTCGCGCCGACCTCGGCCTGGAGCAGCCGCTCGAGTTGCCGGGTGGTGTAGCCGAGCCTGGCCGCCAGCCCCGTCACTCCCTCGCGGTCGACGGTGCCGTCGGCGATCAGGCGCATGGCGCGGGCCACGACGTCGGTGCGGATGTTCCATTCCGGTGACCCCGGCGATGCGTCGGGCCGGCAGCGCTTGCAGGCCCGGAAGCCGGCCCGCTGCGCTGCCGCGGCGGTTGGGTAGAAGCGGACGTTGCGCGCGAACGGAGGCCGGACAGGGCAACTGGGGCGGCAGTAGATGCCGGTGGTGAGGACGGCCGTGACGAACCAACCGTCGAACCGGGCGTCCTTGGATTGGACTGCCCGATAGCAGCGGTCGAAGTCGTCGTACATGTCTTCGACAATGGCATGCGGTAGACCCGAGTACTAGCGGAAAATCGACATCAACGTGGCGGGCGAGACATATTTAATCATTTGTCTCGTAAATGGCTGACGCGCGCGTGCGGCCCTGTTATAACTGGAACGCGTTCTAGTCGGGGTATAGGGGAGTCGCATGCCGATCAACAGTCGTGAGCAGTTGCCAACTGGCGCAGCCAGATTCGTCGGCCGGGTCGGTGCGTTGGCGGTCGCCCTGGGGATCGGCGTGTCGGTGGCGAGCAGCCCGGGCATCGCTTTCGCCGTACCGAGTGATGCCGCGGGCGCGTCCTCGGACAGTCATGCGAAGGGTGCGAAGGGTGAGACTGCGGCCAAGGGCGACGGCGACAAGGCTGACGCGGACAAGCCGAAGAAGGACAAGGGCGTCAAGCGCGCCGGCATCGTGAATCCGGGGAAGAAGTCGTCGAAGCGGCCCGCAGGTAAGGCGGACGTGGGGAAGCCGTCGGCTGCGAAGGATGCGGCCGACGCCGGCACAGCGTCCGAGTCCGACGCGAAGCCGACCAGGAAGGTCGCCTCCACGACCATCGTGACGCCTGCCCAGAAGCCCGCGAAGGCGCAGGTGTCCGCGACGGCGAAGGCTGACGGTCCGGCGAACGCTGTACCGCGGGTGCATGCTGTCGTGCCCGTGGCCGCGCTCGGTGCACCGGTTGCCGCGGCTACCGCGGCGGTGTCGCATGCGCTCTCGGCGGTGGGCCTGAATGGGGCGGCGAATGCGTCCGGGAACCCCGTCGCGCCGCTGCAGAACGCCGCGCTGTCCGCGCTGCTCGGCGTCACCCGCCGCGAAACCGCATCCACCTCGGCGACAACGTCATTGGCGGCCGCGCCGACGTCGCTGCAGAGCGCCACCACGGTGCTCGGCACGTCGCAGCAGCTGGCCGGTGAGCGGAAAGCCAACGCCATCGTGAACACGCTGCCGATGCAGATCATGAAGGCGATCCTCAAGTTCGCGTTCCAGCTGAATGCCAGGCAGCAGTACTCCCAGGTCGGCGGACCCGACCAGGAGAACCTGGACCAGCTGAACCAGGCGGTCGACGAGTACGCCCAGCAGGCCGCCATGGAGTACCAGCTGCTCAACCCGATGCGGCCGACGGTGCTGGAAATGGTCATGCCGCCGCATGATTGGTTCGGCCAGTCGATCACCGGCACGCGCATCCTGTACGACAACCCGGACACCATCTACCGGATGATGGCGGTCAACTCGACGTCGACGTACGTGATCAGCGGGAAGTTCGGTCCGGGGGAGAGGCCCGCGGAGACGACCTTCAGCGTGCTGACGGGACTCGGCGGCAAGACGGCCGCGGTGCTCAATGCCAAGGACATGCAGATCAACCCGGACGGCACTTTCACGGTCACGGTGAGTTCGCGCCCGGCCGAGCCGGGCCAGACCAACCATCTGCAGATCCCGACCGACACCACGTTGATCGTCGCGCGGAACACGCTGTCGGACTGGAACACTCAGGATCCGATGAGCTTGTCCATCGAGCGCGTCAGCGGCCCCCGAAACAGCCTGTTCGCGCAGATCGGCGGCTTCGACATCCCCGGTCTGGGACCGGCCGTCTCGGGCAACCCGTTCCTGACCAATCTGGTGTCGCTGGTCCCACCGCTGCCGGTGATGCCGCGGTTCCTGCAGGGCTTGGAGGCGTCGGTGATTCTCGCACTCGGGCTGCGGATGGAACCGCAGTACATGGACGTGGCGACCAAGGATTCGTCGGGAAAGACGAAGCCGCCCAACGTCTTCACCGATCCGGAAAGTAACGCGACGTTCCTGTCGACGCAGGTGCAGAGCCCGGGGTACTTCCAGCTGGCTGATGACCAAGCGCTGGTGCTCACGATCAAGCCCGGCGACGCCGGCTATTTCGTCGTACCGGTGACCAACGACTGGACCATCACCAAGAACTACTGGGATCAGCAGACCAGCCTGAACATCGCGCAGTCGGTGGCCAACGCGGACGGCAGCTACACCATCGTGGTGTCGCCGACCGACCCCGGTGTGGCGAACTGGGTGTCCACCGGTGGTCTCAATCAGGGGACCATCTCGATCCGCTTCCAGGACCTGGACACCACTGACACCAACCTGCCGAAGGTGAGTTCACAGGTGGTGGCGCTCAGAGACCTCGGCACAGTGCTGCCCGCCGGGACGGTGTATGTCACTGCGGCACAACGGCAGGCGGCACTCGATGCGCGGAAGGCCGGGTTCGACAAGCGCTTCGCGCCCTACCCGCAGTTGTGACTCAGTACTCGTGATTGGGGCACTGGACGTCGACGTAGACGGTCGCCGCCACCGTACCGCCCGGTTTGAAATTGCCCGGGTTGTTCACGCCGGTGACCCAGCAGACGTCGAGCGGTTTGACGTCGAAACCGTTGGTCCAGTTGATGTGGACGAGGTAGCCCTCGGCCTGAAGATTGTTGATGACGTCGGCCGCCGAACCGCCGGTGTCGTAGACGTCGGCTGCGGCGAGCGGCGCAAGCGTCAACGACATGGCAAGCGTGCCGGCGGCACCAGCCATGGCGAGATGTCGCTTCATACTCACCATGATCCTCCGGATCTGTGTGAAGCAGATGTGAATCTCAGGCCAGGATGGCAAGCTGTGTCGGCTCGGACATCCCACGCAGCGTCACGGTGTCACCCAAAGCCCAGTGCGCACTTTCGGATTCGCTGACGGCGTGGAGCATGCTCGCGGCGGCCGCCAGATGGCCCGGCACGGACTTGGCGAGTTCGCACAGTCGAGCCGCCTCGTTGACGGGCTCGCCGATCACCGTGTACTCGAACCGCTCTTTGGCCCCGACGTTGCCCGCCACCACGGTGCCGGCCGCGACGCCGAGGCCCGCCTGCAGTTCGGGCACTTCGTCACGCAGTCGCGACGCGATGGCCCGGGCGGCGGCCAGAGCGTCACCTTCGGTGCACTGCAACGAGACCGGCGCCCCGAATACCGCCAGCACCGCGTCGCCCTCGAACTTGTTGACGAATCCGTGGTGCCGGTCCACCTCGTCGACGATGACGGCGAAGAAGCGGTTCAGGAGGTCGACGACCTCGACGGCCGGGCGGCTGGTCACCAGTTGGGTCGAGCCGATGACGTCGACGAAGATCACCGCCGCGTGCCGCTCTTCGCCGCCCAGTTGCGGCTTCTCCTGCTCGGCGAGCGCCGCGACCTCACGTCCGACGTGCCGGCCGAACAGGTCGCGGACCCGTTCGCGTTCCCGCAGCCCGTGGACCATGGAGTTGAATCCGCGCTGCAGCTGGCCCAATTCGGTGCCGTCGAAGACCACGAGATCGGTGGTCAGGTCGCCCTGCTCGACTCGGCTGAGCGCTTGCCGCACGATGCGGATCGGGCTGGCGGTCAGCCACGCCACGATGCCCATCAGCAACGCGCCGAAGACCAACGCGAACACCGCGAGCACCAGCACCGCGAACGCGAATTGGGTTGGGGTGAGGGTGCTTTGCGTCAGCGCGAACACCGCGGCCAACAGCACGCCGAGCATCGGGACGCCGGAGCCGAACGCCCATACGACCATGGTTCGGCCCATGATGCCCGGGGCGAGCCGGGACGGCGGTCGTCCGGCCTGGAGCGCTTCGGCGGCGACCGGGCGCAGCGCGAATTCGGTGTACAGATTGCAGCTGGTGGACACGACGATGCCGGGGAACGTGACGCCCAGTAGCAGTTTGGGAATGAACTGGGTGTCGTGCAATGCGTAGAGTGTCGTCAGCAGTACGGCGCCGAGGCCCCACAGGGACAGCAGCACCCGCGTGAGCTGGCCGGGCGCACGGAACGTGTTGCGCTGGTCCTCGACCGTCGGAGTGCGTTCCTCGATGGCCCAGCGCACGCTCTGGATCACCCTGTTGGTCGCCCACACCACGCCGATAAGGAAGGCGAACAGGATGTAGGCGGGTGCCACGATCGTGGTGATCCACCAGACGTCGGCCCGGAAGACGTTGGGGGTCGGGAACAGCACCGTCTCGATGAGGATCGAGACGCCGACGCCGATCATGTTCGCGACGATCACGAACGTGGTCAGGATCAGCTGAATGCGGATGCGGCGACGGCGCTGGGTCTCGGAAACCCGTCCCAGAATCCACGATCCGTACTCGGGCGTGGCCTGCAAGCTGGCCCGCGGCGTGATGGCTTCCCGTATCCGCGCCAGGCGCGTCGTCCCGGTCTGGTCCGCAGTCATTGGCCGTCAGCCTAGTTCGTGGGGCGGGTCCGGACCGGGATTCACTACCCCTAAGGTGGGTCGGGTGCGTCTCGTGATCGCCCAGTGCACCGTTGACTACGTCGGACGTCTGACCGCACATCTGCCGTCGGCCCGTCGCCTGCTGCTGTTCAAGGCGGACGGATCGGTGAGTGTGCATGCCGACGACCGCGCCTACAAGCCGCTGAACTGGATGACGCCGCCCTGCTGGACCGTCGAGGAGGCGGCAGTGGACGGCGTTTCGGCTCTGGTCTGGGTCGTCGAGAACAAGGCCGGTGAGCAACTGCGGATCACCGTCGAGGACATCGAGCACGACTCCAGTCATGAGCTCGGGGTCGATCCCGGTCTGGTGAAGGACGGTGTGGAGGCGCACCTGCAGGAACTGCTCGCCGAGCACGTCGAGCTTCTGGGCGTCGGTTACACGCTGGTGCGACGCGAGTACCCGACGCCGATCGGTCCGGTGGACCTGTTGTGCCGTGACGAGACCGGGGCGTCGGTCGCGGTGGAGATCAAGCGGCGCGGGGAGATCGACGGCGTCGAGCAGCTGACGCGGTACCTCGATCTGCTCAACCGGGACAGCGTCCTGGCGCCGGTCGCCGGGGTGTTCGCCGCCCAGCAGATCAAGCCGCAGGCGCGCACGCTGGCCACAGACCGTGGAATCCGTTGCGTGACTTTGGACTACGACAAGATGCGCGGCATGGACAACGACGAGTTCCGGTTGTTCTGATGCCTCGGCGACGTCCGGAGCGGCCTCGGCGCGATCCGCCGCCACTGCTCGGGCTGTCGTCGCGCCGGGTGGAGACCGGACCCGACGGATACGACTACGAGGTGCGGCCCGTGGCCGGATCCCGCGCCGTCAAAACCTATCGGTGCCCCGGATGCGATCACGAAATCCGCCCGGGCACAGCGCATGTGGTGGTGCTGCGGGTCGATGACGCCGAAGACCGCAGGCATTGGCACACACCGTGCTGGGCGAATCGGGGGAACAGGGGACCGACCCGGCGGTGGTCCTAGACCGCTTTAGTGGGCGGCATCCTTGGCGGGCTCGACGAGCTCGATCAGCACGCCGCCGGCATCCTTCGGGTGGATGAAGTTGATGCGCGAGTCGGCGGTGCCGCGGCGCGGGGCTTCGTACAGCAGGCGGACGCCGTCGGCGCGCAGGCGCTCGGACAGGGCCTCGATGTCGCTGGTGCGGTAGGCCAGCTGCTGCAGGCCCGGGCCGCGGGTGTCGATGAACTTGGCGATGGTCGACTTCTCGTCGAGCGGGGCCAGCAGCTGGATCTGGGCGCTGCCGACCGGCGCGCCACGGACGGAGAGCATGGCCTCGCGGACGCCCTGGTCCTCGTTGACCTCTTCGTGCAGGACGATCATGCCGAGGTGGTCGTGGTACCAGCGAATCGCGGCGTCCAGATCCGGCACGGCGATACCGACGTGATCAATAGCGGTCACGAGGGCGCTGGCCAGCGCCGGACGGGCATCGACGTGTTCGGTGGTCATAACGTAAAGGTAACCTGATACGACCGAATTTGCGCCTGTGTGATCGGCCACATTAGCCGTTACAGATTTGTTGGAGGATGGAAATGACGACCTCGGTAATTGTTGCTGGAGCCCGTACGCCGGTGGGCAAGTTGATGGGTTCGCTGAAGGACTTCTCGGGTAGCGACCTGGGTGCCGTCGCCATCAAGGGTGCGCTGGAGAAGGCCGGCGTCGAGCCCTCTGCGGTCGATTACGTGATCATGGGCCAGGTGCTGACCGCCGGCGCCGGGCAGATGCCGGCGCGGCAGGCAGCCGTCGCTGCTGGCATCCCGTGGGACGTGGCGTCGCTGACCATCAACAAGATGTGCCTGTCGGGCATCGACGCCATCGCCCTGGCTGACCAGCTGATTCGCGCCGGCGAGTTCGAGGTCGTGGTGGCCGGCGGCCAGGAGTCCATGAGCCAGGCCCCGCACCTGCTGCCCAAGAGCCGTGAGGGCTACAAGTACGGCAACGTCACCGCGCTGGACCACCTCGCGTACGACGGTCTGCACGACGTCTTCACCGACCAGCCGATGGGCGCCCTGACCGAGCAGCGCAACGACCAGGACAACTTCACCCGCGCCGAGCAGGACGAGTTCGCCGCGAAGTCGCACCAGAAGGCCGCGGCCGCGTGGAAGGACGGTGTCTTTGCCGACGAGGTGGTTCCGGTGTCCATCCCGCAGCGCAAGGGCGACCCGATCGAGTTCGCCGAGGACGAGGGCATCCGCGGCAACACCACCGCCGAGTCGCTGGGCGGGCTGCGGCCGGCATTCCGCAAGGACGGCACCATCACCGCCGGTTCGTCGTCGCAGATCTCCGACGGCGCGTGTGCCGTCGTGGTGATGAGCAAGGAGAAGGCCGAGTCGCTGGGCCTGACCTGGCTGTGCGAGATCGGCGCGCACGGCGTCGTCGCCGGTCCGGATTCGACGCTGCAGAGCCAGCCGGCCAACGCCATCAAGAAGGCCGTCGAGCGTGAGGGCATCACCGTCGACCAGCTGGACGTCATCGAGATCAACGAGGCCTTCGCGGCGGTGTCGCTGGCCTCGACCAAGGAGCTGGGCGTCGACGGCGACAAGGTGAACGTCAACGGTGGTGCCATCGCCATCGGCCACCCGATCGGCATGTCCGGCGCGCGCATCACGCTGCACGCGGCGCTGGAGCTGGCCCGCAAGGGTTCGGGTTATGCCGTCGCGGCACTGTGCGGCGCCGGCGGTCAGGGCGACGCCCTGATCCTGCGTCGTCCGTAGTTTTCCGCGAGGTGTGAACTACACCTCGTAGTAGTCAGCCCGTCACTCGGGCACAATGGCGCCATGAACGCTGTTGTGCCCCGGGTGGCGGGCTGGTTTCGTTTGATCGCTCTGGCCGAGGCGGTCAGCTGGGTCGGACTGCTGACCGGCATGTACTTCAAGTACCTCGGCACGCCTCGCACCGAGATCGGTGTGCAGATCTTCGGCATGGTCCACGGCGTGGTGTTTCTGGGTTTCGTGGCCACCGGACTGATCGTCGGTTGGGCCGCGCGGTGGTCGCTGGTCACCTGGGTGCTGGCGGCGGTGTCCAGCATCGTGCCGCTGGCCAGCGTGGCCTTCCTGCGCTGGGCCGAACGAAGCGGCGCGCTGGCAGTCGGGGCCCGTGCTGCCGAGGGTGAACCGGAGCCGTCGGCCGTCGCGTGACAGACTGGACAGCGTGACTCGTCCGCGTCCTATCGGTCCCGCGCTGGCTGGCGCGGTGGACCTCTCCGCGCTCAAAAACCGTCCCGCTGAAGGTGCTGCCGCTGCCGGTGGCGCGCCTGGTGGCATCGAGATCACCGAGGCCAATCTCGAAGCCGAGGTGCTGATCCGCTCCGGTGAGGTGCCGGTCGTCGTGCTGCTGTGGTCGCCGCGCAGTGACTCGAGTGTCCAGCTCGGGCAGACGCTGTCCGCGCTGGCCGCCGAGGACGGTGGCAAGTGGTCGTTCGGCACGGTCAATGTCGACACGTCACCGCGCATCGCCCAGATGTTCGGCATCCAGGGCGTGCCGACGGTCGTCGCGCTCGCCGGCGGGCAGCCGATCACGTCGTTCGAGGGCGGTCAACCGGCAGACCAGCTACGGCGCTGGGTGGACTCGCTGCTGCAGGCGACGGCCGGCAAGCTCGGTGGCGGCGCCGAGGGCGAAGAGGAACAGGTCGACCCCGCTCTCGCGCAAGCCCGGGACTTCCTCGACAACGGAGACTTCGACGGCGCGTTGGCGGCGTACCAGGCGATCCTCGAGGCCGACCCGGCGCACGTCGAGGCCAAGGGCGCCGTGCAGCAGATCGCGTTCCTGCAGCGCGCGTCCGCGCAGCGCCCGGAGGCCGTGCGCCTCGCCGACGCCTCACCCGACGACATCGACCTGGCCTTCGCCGCCGCCGACGTGCAGCTCTTCCAGCGCGACGTCGACGGCGCGTTCAACCGGCTCATCGCACTCGTCAAGAAGACGTCGGGTGACGACCGCACCCGCGTGCGCACCCGGCTCATCGAGTTGTTCGACCTGTTCGACCCGGCCGACCCCGAGGTCATCGCGGGCCGGCGCAACCTCGCCAACGCCCTGTACTAGGGGTCGCCCTTTCTTCGCGAACAGACGTAAAACTGTCGATTTCCCGCTGAAATTGACAGTTTTACGTCTGCTCGCGGGTGGGAAGCGCCCCCGGGTCGCGCGGCACCACCGGCGGTGACTGCCAGAAGTCCGTGACGGCCGCAGCGATCGCGTCGGTGTCGACGAGCAGCGGGCCGACATGTCCGGAGCCGGTGAGGGGCACGACGCGCGCGTGCGGCATGGTGTCGGCCGCGGCGCGGGCGTCGGCGGGACTCCAGTGCTGATCGCCGAGATCGCCGGTCATCAGCAGCGTCGGGACGGTGACGGTGGCGAGCTGGCCGGCGAGTGACTGCCAGCTGTGCATGTATCGGATTGTGCGCCTGGCGGATTCGTGGTCCATGGCGCGGAAAGCGGCTTTGAGTTCAGCCGCGTGCTGCGTCCGCGCGATATCGGCGCCGCCGAGAAGCACGTCGAACAGGATTTTGGTGAGCAGGGGATTGGGTCCGAGCAGTCGGTAGGCCGCGGCCAGCGGGTAGGTCTGGGTCCAGCGTTGCGTCCGACTGACCGGCGTGATCGGTGCGGCGATGGTGATGAGGCTGCGCAGCCGCTGCGGCTCGGTGACGGCCAGCGTGATGCCGACGTGGCCGCCCCAGGCGTTGCCGATCCAGTCGACCACATCGAGGCCCAGGGCATCGAGCACTTCGCCTGCGGCGTAGGCGCATTCGTCGAGTGTGAAGTCGCGGCGGATAGGGCTGCTGGTGCCGTAGCCCGGCCCGTCGATGGCCACGACCTGTCGCTGAGTCCCGAGGGTGTCGACGAGCGGACCCCAACTGCGTGAGTCGACCCAGAGACTGTGCCACAGGACGACGGGAGGTCCCGTTCCGGTGCGACGTACGTGCAGGTCGCCGAGGCAGGTGGGGACGTGGGCGTCGGGTGTCGTCATGGCGACCTCCATACAAGCTGTATGCTGGTACCATACAGCTTGTATGGTCACGGTCAAGGGGGATTCGCGGGAGCGGCTCGTCGCAGTCGCGACCGAGTTGTTCGGCGAGCACGGCTATCACCAGACCGGTACGGAGGAGATCGTCCGCCGCAGCGGCGTGACCCGGGGCTCGCTGTATCACCATTTCGCGGACAAGGAAGCGCTCTTCGAAGAGGTCTTCGACCGCGCCGACCAGATCGTCAGCACCCGGGTTCGGGAGGCTGCCGCGGCGGCCGCTGAACGCGGCGAGGACGCGTGGTCGGTGTTCCTCGCCGGCTGGGATGCCGTGCTGGACAGCGCGGTTGACGCGCCGCTGCAACGCATCCGGGTGGTCGACGCGCCCGCGGTGCTCGGCTGGCAGAAATGGCAGGAGCGCAACGCGCGGTACACCCTGGCCAATATCGAGGCCGGCCTCGTCAGCCTGCTGGAGCAGGGTGTGCTTGCGCCGCAGCCGATTTCACCGCTGGCTGTGCTGCTGATGGGGCTCAGCAATCAAGCCGTCGCCGCGATCGCCGGCGCATCCGATCCCGTTCGCGCGCGTCGCGACACCGGTGCCGCGGTGCGCCGTCTCCTCGACGGGCTGCGGGACTCTAGGCGGGCTTGAGCCAGAGCGCCGACAGCGGTGGGAGGACCAGGACGGCGGAGGCGGGACGGCCGTGCCAGGGCTCGTCGGTGGCCTCGACCGCGCCCATGTTGCCCGCGCCCGCACCGTTGTAGACCGTGGCGTCGGTGTTCAGCAGCTCCTGCCAGGTCCCGGAGTGCGGCAGGCCCAGCCGGTACTGCGAGTGCTCACTGCCGGAGAAGTTGAAGACACAGGCGATGGCCGACCCGTCGTCGCCGAACCGCAAAAAGCTCAGCACGTTGTTGTTCGAGTCGTTGGCGTCGATCCACGAGTAACCCTCGGGATTACTGTCGCGCGACCACAGCGCGCGGTTTTCGCGGTAGATGCCGTTGATGTCGCGGACCAGATGTTGGACCCCGGTGGAGAAGCTGTGCTCGCCGAGTTGGAACCAGTCCAGCCCGCGCTCCTCGGACCATTCGGCGCGCTGGCCGAATTCCTGTCCCATGAACAGCAATTGCTTCCCCGGATGTGCCCACTGGTAGGCCAGCAGCTGTCGCAGACCGGCGGCCTTGGCGTGATCGTCACCGGGCATCCGGGTCCACAGGGTGCCCTTGCCGTGTACGACTTCGTCGTGGCTGATCGGCAGTACGTAGTTCTCGCTGTAGGCGTACAACATCGAGAACGTCATCTCATGGTGGTGGTAGCTGCGGTGGACCGGGTTGTGGCTGATGTAGTCCAGGGTGTCGTTCATCCACCCCATGTTCCACTTCATCGAGAAGCCAAGGCCGCCAAGGTTTGTCGGCCTGGTGACACCGGGCCACGAGGTGGATTCCTCGGCGACGGTGACGATGCCGGGAACCAGCTTGTGAACAGTCGCGTTCATCTCCTGCAGGAACTGCACCGCCTCCAGGTTCTCCCGGCCGCCGTAGATGTTGGGCGTCCAACCGCCTTCGGGACGCGAGTAGTCCAGGTACAGCATGGAGGCGACGGCGTCGACACGGAGACCGTCGACGTGGAACTCCATCAGCCAGTACAGCGCGTTGGCCACCAGGAAGTTGCGGACTTCGTTGCGACCGAAGTCGAAAACGTAGGTGCCCCAGTCGAGTTGCTCGCCGCGCCGGGGGTCGGCGTGCTCATACAGTGGCGTGCCGTCGAAGCGCCCCAGTGCCCACGAGTCCTTGGGGAAGTGGGCGGGCACCCAGTCGACGATCACGCCGATACCGGCCTGGTGCAGCGTGTCGACCAGGTACCGGAAGTCGTCGGGGGTGCCGAGCCGTGACGTCGGCGCGTAGTACGACGTCACCTGATATCCCCAGGACCCACCGAAGGGGTGCTCGGCCACCGGGAGGAGCTCGACGTGCGTGAAGCCCTGCGCCACCACGTATTCGGTGAGTTCGACCGCCAACTCGCGGTAGCTCAGGCCGGGGCGCCACGACATCAGGTGCACCTCGTAGGTGCTCATCGGCTCGAAGATCGGGTTCCGCTCGGCGCGGGCGGTCATCCACTCGTCGTCATGCCAGACATAGTTGCTGACAAAGGTTTTCGACGCCGTCAGCGGCGGCACCTCGGTGCTGAAGGCCATCGGGTCGGCGCGGTCGCTGATGGAGCCGGTGCTGGTCCGGATACGGAACTTGTACAAACTGCCGGCTTCGAAGCCGGGCCAGAACAGCTCCCACACCCCGGACGAGCCCAGCGCCCGCATCGGCGCCTCGGTGCCGTCCCAGTGGTTGAAGTCGCCGATCAGGTTGACGCCCTTGGCGTTCGGCGCCCACACCGCGAACGAGAATCCCTCGACCACACCGTCCGGCGTGGTGAACGAACGGGGTTGTGCGCCAAGGATTTCCCACAGCCGTTCGTGCCGTCCCTCGGCCAGCAGGTGCAGGTCCATGTCGCCGAGCGTGGGCAGGAAGCGGTAGGGGTCGGCCGTCGTATAGATGACGTCACCGGGATAGTCGACCTCGAACCGGTAGTCGGCCAGCTTGGTGAACGGCACCGCGACAGCGAAGAGGCCACCCTCGATGGCCTCCATCGGGTACCGCTTCGTGCCGATCACCGCCGTCACGCCGGTGGCGTGCGGACGCAGCGCCCGGAGGACGGTGCGCTTGCCGTATTCGTGCGCACCCAGGATCGAATGCGGGTCGTGGTGCTCGCCGGCCAGCAGGCGGGCCAGGTCGGCGACCGGCGGGCGGAGGTGACTGGTCACGGTAGCCTCCGCAGGAGATTCAGTCGCTTGTCGTACGGGATTTGTGGCATGTTCAGTACGTGGGCCACTGCTCTGCTCGGGTCCAGTCGTACGTAATTCGATGCGCCCCATTGATATTCCTCACCGGTGATCTCGTCGCGTACCCAGAACCGATCGTGGTCCTCCATCCCGAGGGCCCCCATGTCCAGCCACAGTGTTGCCTGCTCGGGGCCGAATGCGTTGAGCGTCAACACCACAAGGACGGTGTCGCCGGTTACCGGGTCGAACTTGCTGTACGCCAACATCGAGTCGTTGTCGACGTGATGGAACTTGATGGTCCGCAATTGGCTGAGCGCCGGGTGCACGCGCCGAATCTCGTTGAGTCGGGTCAGTAGCGGCTCCAGCGACCGGCCGCCGGTCAGCGCGGCTTCGAAATCCCTTGGCCGCAGCTGGTATTTCTCGGAGTCCAGGTACTCCTCGCTGCCCTCGCGGACCGCCTGGTGCTCGAACAACTCGTAGCCGGAATAGACACCCCAGGACGAGCTCAGGGTGGAGGCCAGCACCGCGCGGATCGCGAACATGCCCGGGCCGCAATGCTGCAGGCTGGCGTGCAGGATGTCCGGGGTGTTGACGAACAGGTTGGGCCGGTAGAAGTCGGCGTACGCGGCGATCTCCTGGCCGAATTCCGTGATCTCCCACTTGTAATTGCGCCAGGTGAAATACGTGTACGACTGGGTGAAGCCGAGTTTCGCGAGCCCGTACAGCCGGGCGGGGCGGGTGAACGCCTCCGACAGGAACAGCACGTCGGGGTCGATGTTCTTGGCCTGGGCGATCAACCAGGCCCAGAAGTTCGCCGGCTTGGTGTGCGGATTGTCGACGCGGAAGATCTTGATGCCGTGCGATATCCAGAACTTGACCACGCGCAGGACCTCGTGGTACAGGCCGGCCGGGTCGTTGTCGAAGTTCAGCGGGTAGATGTCCTGGTACTTCTTCGGCGGGTTCTCGGCGTACGCGATGGTGCCGTCGGGCAGCACGGTGAACCACTCCGGATGGTCCTTGGCCCACGGGTGGTCGGGCGCGCACTGCAGCGCCAGATCGAGCGCGATCTCCAGGCCGTTGTCGCGCGCCGCGGCGACCATGTCGTCGAAATCGGCGATGGTGCCCAGGTCGGGGTGCACGGCATCATGGCCGCCCTCGTCACTGCCGATGGCCCAGGGGGAGCCGACGTCCCCGGGTGCCGCGGTCACGTTGTTGTTCGGGCCCTTGCGGTGCACTTTGCCGATCGGATGCACCGGCGGCAGGTACAGCACGTCGAAACCCATTGCGGCAACGCGCGGAATGGCCTTGGCTGTCGTCGCGAACGTGCCGTGCCTCGGCTGCCCGTCGGAATCCCAGCCCCCCGTCGAGCGGGGGAAAAGCTCGTACCAGGCACTGAACCGGGCCCGCGGCCGGTCGACCCAGATGCCGTGTTGCTCTCCGCGCGTGACCAATTCACGCAGCGGGTACTTGCGCAGCAGGTCGGTGACGTCGGGCGCCAGTGCTGCGCCGGCGCGGAGGAACGGGTCGCCCTCCTCCCGGAGCCGCCGTGCGGCAGCGAGCAGCGGGGCGCGGTCGTCCTGCGGTACGGCGGTGGCGGCGCGCTCCAGCAGCGTCGCACCGACAAGTAGGTCGTTGGACAGCTCGGCTTCGCTCTGGCCGGCGTCGAGCTTGGCGGTGACGGCGTGCCGCCACGTCGCGATCGGGTCGCCCCAACCGTCGACCCGGAACGTCCACAGTCCCACCGCGTCGGGCGTGAGTTGGCCGTGGAACACGTCGGGCGTGTAGCCAGGGGCCATGGGCATGCGGGTCGGCTTGACCTTCGCCCGTGGGGGCGCCGGAACCGGAGTCGCACCCGGCGGGGTTTCGGCGAGCTGCGGGTAGACGGGGCCGTGGTAGCGCACCACCAGCGTCGCGGCAACGGCGTCATGCCCTTCGCGCCAGACGGTCGCGCTGATCGGAACCACTTCGCCGACCACGGCCTTGGCGGGATACCGGCCTGCGGACACCACTGGTGCGACGTCGTCGATCTCGATCCGACCGGCCACCCAAACCACTCCTCACCCGGGCACACGCCACTACGCACCGTAGTGGCCGTACGGCCCGTCCGTGCTCTGATACCCACCGTAGTAGTCGATGACACCAGATGGGCGGTGACCAGTTGGTTGGGTGGCTGAGCCTGCATGGAACTGACCCTGCACGAGCAAAAAATGTCAGTAAGGTTCTTTCGTGTGAAAGCCCTCCGTCGGTTCACCGTCCGTGCCCACCTGCCCGAACGCCTCGCTGCCCTGGAGCGGCTGTCCATCAATCTGCGCTGGTCCTGGCACACGCCCACGCAGGAGCTGTTCGCGGAGATCGATCCGGTGCTGTGGGACCAGGTCGGCGCCGACCCGGTGGCGTTGCTCGGGGCGGTCAGCCCGGCACGTCTGGATGAACTGGCGGCGGACGACGATTTCGTCGGCCGGGTGAACCACCGGGCCGCCGATCTGGACGACTATCTGAGCCGGCCCCTGTGGTACCAGGAGCAGGCCGACCACGCCGCGGACGGCGGCCCCGCGATGCCGAAGGGTATCGCGTACTTCTCCATGGAGTTCGGCGTTGCCGAGGTGCTGCCGAACTACTCCGGTGGCCTGGGCATCCTCGCGGGTGATCACCTCAAGTCGGCATCGGACCTCGGCCTGCCGCTCATCGCGGTGGGGTTGTACTACCGGTCCGGCTACTTCAAGCAGTCGCTGACGGCCGACGGCTGGCAGAACGAGAACTATCCGTCATTCGATCCGCAGGGCCTGCCGCTGCGGCTGCTGACCGGAGCCGACGGTCAGCCGACACTGGTGTCGCTGAATCTTCCCGAATCGCAGGTGCTGCGGGCGCGGGTGTGGGTGGCCCAGGTCGGGCGAGTTCCGTTGCTGCTGCTCGATTCCGACATCCCCGAGAACGACCACGAGCTGCGCTCGGTGACCGACCGGCTGTACGGCGGCGATCAGGAACACCGCATCAAGCAGGAGCTGCTTGCCGGTATCGGTGGCATCCGCGCGATCCGGGCGTTCACCGAGATCGAGGGCATCGAAGCGCCCGAGGTGTACCACATGAACGAGGGTCACGCGGGTTTCCTTGGTGTGGAACGTATTCGGGAGTACATCAGCGGTTCGGGACTGGATTTCGAGACCGCGCTGACAGTGGTCCGGTCGTCGACGGTGTTCACCACCCACACCCCGGTGCCGGCGGGTATCGACCGCTTCCCGTTGGAGATGGTGCGGCGCTACTTCGACGACACCGTCGCCGCGCCGCTGCTGCCCGACGTGCCGTTGTACCGGGTGGTGGCGTTCGGCGCCGAAGACGATCCGGGCAAATTCAACATGGCACACATGGGTTTACGGCTGGCGCAGCGGGCCAACGGCGTATCGCTGCTGCACGGCCGGGTCAGCCGCGGCATGTTCAACGAACTGTGGCCGGGCTTCGACCAGGCCGAGGTGCCCATCGGGTCCATCACCAACGGCGTGCACGCACCGACCTGGGCGGCGCCGAAATGGCTGGAGCTGGGCCGCGAGCTCGTCGGCGTCGAGGGCATGACGGCCGTCGACCAGGCCGCCGGGGAACCTGAGCTGTGGCAGCGGTTGCACGACGTCGACCCCGGTCACCTGTGGTGGATCCGGTCCCAACTGCGCGAGATGCTCATCGCCGATGTGCGGGCCCGGCTGCGGCGTTCGTGGCTCGAGCGCGGCGCCACCGAGGCCGAACTCGGCTGGATCGCAAAGGCTTTCGACCCCTCGGTGCTGACCATCGGGTTCGCCCGGCGCGTGCCGACCTACAAGCGGTTGACGCTGATGCTGCGCGACCCGGAACGGCTGGAGCAGCTGCTGCTCGATGAGTCGCGGCCGGTGCAGCTGATCGTCGCGGGCAAGTCGCATCCGGCCGACGACGGCGGCAAGGCGCTGATTCAGCAGGTGGTGAAGTTCGCCGACCGGCCGGAGGTGCGGCACCGGATCGCGTTCCTGCCGGACTACGACATGTCGATGGCGCGGCTGCTGTACTGGGGTTGTGATGTCTGGCTGAACAATCCGCTGCGTCCGTTGGAGGCATGCGGCACGTCGGGCATGAAGAGCGCGCTGAACGGCGGGCTCAACCTCTCGATCCGTGACGGTTGGTGGGACGAGTGGTACGACGGCGAAAACGGTTGGGAAATCCCGACTGCCGACGGTGTCACGGACGAGGCCCGGCGTGACGACCTCGAAGCCGCCGCGCTGTACGACCTGATGCAGAACTCGGTGGCACCCAAGTTCTACGAGCGCAACGAGCACGGTGTCCCGATGCGCTGGGTGGAGATGGTGCGGCACACGTTGCAGTCGCTCGGGCCCAAGGTGTTGGCGTCGCGCATGGTGCGCGACTACACCGAGAAGTACTACGCCCCTGCGGCACAGTCGTTCCGGCGCACGGTGGAGCCCATCGACGGCGTGCCGTTCGGCGCGGCCCGCTCGCTTGCGGCCTACCGGCAGCGGGTGACCGAGGCGTGGCCCAAGATTCAGATCACCGACGTTGACAGCTACGGGCTGCCCGACACGCCGCTGCTGGGTTCGGAGCTATCGCTGACCGCCACCGTGCAGTTGGCCGGCCTGCGCACCGATGAGGTTGTGGTGCAGGCGGTTCTGGGCCGGGTCGATGCCGGTGACCAACTGGTGGACCCGGTGACGGTGCCGATGGCGCACACGGGCTCCGGTGAGGGCGGTGTCGAGGTGTTCTCGGCGACCACGCCGCTGCCGGTGGCCGGGCCGGTCGGGTACACCGTTCGGGTGTTGCCGCACAACGCCTTACTGGCTGCCGACAACGAGCTGGGGCTGGTCACGCTGGCGTGAGTGCTCTGACTGTTGCGGTCGATGGTGGACCGTACGCGCTGGCGGCCGGCCCGGATGGCGCGATGTGGGTGACGTTGGTGTCGGCGGGTTCGGTGGGCCGGATCGACGCGGGTGGCGACGTGCGGCTGTTCGAGATCGGCGCCGACAGCCGGCCGATGCAGATCTGCGCCGGTCCCGACGGGGCCGTGTGGTTCACCTGTTCCGGCACCGATCGGCTGGGCCGAATCTCCGGTGACGGTGCGCTGACGTTCGTCGAGTTGGACACGGGCAGTGCACCGTTCGGCATCGCCGCCGGGCCCGACGACGCCGTGTGGTTCACCACGATGGACGGCGGCACCGTGGGCCGCGTCGGTGCGGATGGCGCGGCAGAGGTGGTTGCCGTGCCGCGCGGGATGCCGTCGATGATCACCGCCGGCGGCGACGGCGCGCTGTGGTTCACGCTGAATCAGAAGTCCGCCATCGGGCGACTGACCGTCGCCGGTGACCTGTCGATCCGGCCGACACCGACACCGTCCGCGGGTCCGGTCGGCATCTGCGCGACCCACGATGACGCGGTGTGGTTCACCGCAATTGGCGCCGACAAGCTGGGCCGCATCCCGCTGAACGACGCCATCCAGGAACTGGACCTGCCGGGCAAGCCGCATGCGGTGGTCGCCGATGAGGCCGACGGCGTGTGGGTGAGCCTGTGGGGCGCAGATGGAATCGCGCGGGTCACGGCCGACGGCGAGGTGTCGACGTTCGACCTGCCGCCGGGCAGCGAACCGCACGGGTTGGCGGTCGATCGCGACGGGGCGCTGTGGGTGGCGCTCGAGTCCGGGTTCGTGGTGCGGTTGCCCGTTTAGACCGGCACCGGTTGGATGCTGCTGTCGAAGTCGATGTGGTGGCCCTGTAGCCACATCATCGAGCGGCCATCGTCTTTCGCCGCCTGCCGAAACATCACGGGCAGAATCAGGTCCCGCAGCACGCGACCGATCGGGCCCGCGGCCTTGCTGTTGGACGACCGGTGTCCGTGCCGGACGATCCTCTCCACCCGGCGGCGGCGCAATGACTCGAACGTCGTGAATGCCGTGGGGATATCGGGGCAATCGCGCAGGCACTGCGCGAGGATCACGGCGTCCTCGACGGACATCGAGGCACCCTGCCCTGCCGACGGTGCGGTGGCGTGGGCGGCGTCACCGATGATGATCTGGTTCCGGCGGTTGTGCCACCGCGTCACCACCGGCAGGTCGTAGGTGGCCCACCCGATCATCGGGCCGGGCGCGGCGTCGATGATGTCGTGGGCGGGCCCGACATCGCCGGACATCAACTGGTGCAGCCAGTTTCGCCAGCCGGTGTCGGACATGTCGGACAACACCCCGTGTTCGGGTTCACGGGCCATCGGTGGGTTGGCGAACCACACCGTGCCGCCGTCCGGGGTGGGAAACCAGGCGAAGAAGCAGCGGGTGCCGAACTGCATCCGGAATTCTCGTGGCGGCACGTCGACGGTGAAGTCCGGGATGTAGCCGCCGACATTGAGCACCGGCACGTATCGGGGCGCCCGTGCGCGCGGATCGATCCCGCGGCGGACGGCGGAATGGATGCCGTCGCAGCCGATCAACAGATCGCCGGACGCGGTGCTGCCATCGGCGAACTGTGCCCGCACACGGCCGTCGGAAGCCGTTGTCGCGGAGACGAAGTCCTTGCCGTAGTGGTAGTGGGCACCGCGCGCTGTTGCCAGGGCGTTGAGTTCGCGGTAGAGGTCGGCGCGGCGCATCATGACCGACAGTTGGCGGTCCGGACGCGGCGCGGCCATCGGGATGCGACCGAGCTTCTTGCCGCTGCCGGTGATGAAGCTGATGGTGTCGTTCGGGTAACCCAAGTTCTCGAGTGGCCCCGCCGCGTCGACGGCACGTAGCGCATCCATGCCGTTGGCCTGAAAATTCAGCCAGGCCCCGCGCAGGTCGGCGCCGGACGGGGAGCGTTCGAAGATGTGGGCGTCGATACCCACACGCCGCAGCGCGATGGCCAGGACCGGGCCTGCGACGCCGGCGCCGATGATGAGTGCTTCGGTCATGCGGGTCCCTCGGTTTGTCGCCGGATGGCTCGAAGATCAGATAGCTTGATAATCAAGCAATATCTTGAAAGGTGGATCGCTCGATTGTCAAGCGAAAAATCGTTGTCCGGCCGACTGGGCGCGGCCGTGCAGGCGTATCAGGCGGCCGTCGATGACTTCGACCGCGAGGTCGCGCGGCTGCTCGGCATCAATGCGACGGATGCGCGGTGCCTGGAGATCCTGATCGAGGAAACACCGGACGGTCTGACCCCGCGGGAGTTGGCTGACGGGTTGGGTCTGACGACCGGCAGTGCCACGACGATGCTCGACCGTCTGGAGAAGGTCGGGTACATCACCCGCTCAGCGCATCCCAGCGACCGGCGCAAGCTCCTGGTCCACGCGACCGACACCGCGCGAGAGCGGGCCTTCGAGTTGATCGGCCCGCTGGTGGCCGAGGGGGAGCGCACCCTGCTCAGCCGCTACAGCGCCAAGCAACTCGAGCTGATCACTGAATTCCTCACGCGCGCAGCGGAACTGCAGCGCGAGCATGTCGCAAGGCTGCGGGGGATGTGAGCGACTCGGGCGTGTCAGCTCGACGCGGCCAACCGTTCCAAGGCGTTGCGCACCCGGACCGGGTCGGTGGTCGACCAGTAGGGCGGCAGCGATGACTGCAGGAAGCCGCCGTAGCGGGCCGTCGCCATCCGGGAATCGAGGATTGCGATGACGCCGCGGTCGTTGACGCTGCGGAGCAGTCGTCCGGCGCCCTGCGCCAACAACAACGCTGCATGCGATGCGGCCACCGCCATGAACCCGTTGCCGCCGCGGGCCGCGATGGCGCGCTGACGCGCGGTCAGCAGCGGATCGTCGGGGCGGGGGAACGGGATGCGGTCGATGATCACCAGCGACAACGACGGCCCTGGCACGTCGACGCCCTGCCACAGCGACAGCGTGCCGAACAGCGACGTCTCGGCGTCTTCGGTGAACTGCCGCACCAGTGTTGACGTGGAGTCGTCGCCCTGGCACAGCACCGGGGTGTCGAGCCGTTCGCGCATGATCTCGGCGGCGGCCTTGGCGGCCCGCATCGACGAGAACAGTCCGAGGGTGCGGCCGCCGGCGGCGGTGATCAGCTCGTAGATCTCGTCCATCTGTTCCGGTGCGGCGGCGTCGCGGCCAGGCGGCGGCAGGTGCTTGGCGACGTACAGGATGCCCGACTTGGCATGGGAGAAGGGCGATCCCACGTCCATGCCCTTCCACTTGGGCGGCGTCGCGGTGCTGTCTTCCGGAATCGACAACCCCCACGCCCGCGCCATCGACTCGAAGCGCCCACCGATGGTCAGCGTCGCCGACGTCAGGACTGCCGTCACCTCACCGAACAACCGCCCGCGCAGTAGCCCCGCCACCGACAACGGCGCGACCCGCAGGATGTGACGCACCGAGCCCCGTGACTCTTCGCGGTCCAGCCACACCACGTCGTAGCGGTCGGGGATGGCCGGGACGAACGAGTCGATGATGCGCGACGCGGTGTCGCTCAGGTCGGTCAGTGACGTAACGGCTTCGCTGCGGGCCGCTGCGGCGGTGGGGTCCGACGGTGCGGTGTCGATCGCCATCTTCACCTTGTCGGTCGAATCGCGGACCACGGTCAGGTAGGTGGCGAGCTCGTCGTCGAGCACGTCGATGCGGCCGGCTTCCATGTCGTGGATGGCCGACGACAGGGTCGCGATCGAGGCCTCGAGGCGTTCTGCCAGTTCAGGTTCCACCAACCGGGCGGCCCGTCGGTGCGCGACGGCCATGGAGGTGGCGGACAGCTCGCCGGTGGCGACGCTGGTCACGCGGTCCACCAGCTCGTGGGCCTCGTCGACCACCAGCAGCTGGTGCTCGGGCAGGACGTTGACCTCGGAGATGGCATCGATGGCCAGCAGCGCGTGGTTGGTCACGATGACATCGACGGCTCCGGCCTTGGCGCGAGCCTTCTCGGCGAAACAGTCTGTGCCGTAAGGGCATCGGGTGGCGCCGATGCACTCGCGCGCGCCCACGCTGACCTGTGACCAGGCCCGGTCCAGCACACCCGGCACCACCTCGTCGCGGTCACCGCTTTCGGTGTCCGACGACCATTCGATGAGTCGCTTGACGTCGCGGCCCAAAGCCGAGGCCGCGACGGGGTTGAACAGTTCCTCCTGAGGGAGGTCTTCCTCGGCCTGCGCGCCGCTGTGAACCTTGTTCAGGCACAGGTAATTTCCGCGGCCCTTGAGCAACGCGAACTCGGGACGCCGGGGCAGGTGCGGGGCGAGGGCATCGGCCAGGCGGGGCAGGTCGCGGTCCACCAGCTGGCGCTGCAGCGCGATGGTCGCCGTTGACACCACCACCGGCTGGTTCGATGCGACGGCGTGCGCGATGGACGGGACCAGGTACGCCAACGACTTGCCGGTGCCGGTCCCGGCCTGGACGGCCAGGTGCTCACCCTTGTCGAAGGCGTTGCCGACGGCCTTGGCCATCTCGATCTGGCCGCTGCGCTCGGCGCCGCCGAGGGCGGAGACCGCGATGGAAAGCAGTGCCGACACGTCCGTCGGATCGGTCTTTCGGCTCATGCACCCACCAGTCGGGTCGGGATGGCCGGCTCACCGCGGGAGAGCTTGAGTCCGTCCCACGGCAGGCTGTGCAGGCCGGCGGCGACGCGCGCGCGGGCGTCGGCCAGTGATGCGTCACAGATGACGGAACCCGAACGGACCAGCGGCACCGTCAGCACCCGGCCCTCATCCGAGGGGACCGAGTCTGCGGGGTGCACCACCTCTTCGACGATGGTTCCCGACTCCTTCGCCACGCGCAGTGCGGCCTTCCGGCCGCCGTGAGATTCCTTGTGGCTGCTGCGTTTTGCGACGGGCATGCCGTCGACCTCGACCAGTTTGTAGACCATGGACGCGGTCGGTGCGCCCGATCCGGTCACCAGCGACGTGCCGACGCCGTAGACATCGACGGGTGCGGCGGCGAGCCCGGAGATCGAGTACTCGTCGAGGTCGCCCGACACCACGATGCGGGTCTTGGTCGCACCCAACCCGTCGAGCTGGTCGCGCACCTGGCGGGCCATGACGCCCAGGTCGCCGGAGTCGATGCGGACCGCGCCGAGCTCGGGTCCGGCCACGGCGACGGCGTTGGCCACGCCCTGGGTGATGTCGTAGGTGTCCACCAGCAGCGTCGTCCCGACACCCAACGCGTCGACCTGCGCGCGGAACGCGGCCACCTCGTCAGGCCCGGACGCCGCGGTGTGCACCAGGGTGAACGCGTGCGCGCTGGTCCCCAGCGCCGGGACGCCGTACGTCCGCTGCGCCTCCAGGTTCGAGGTGCCGGTGAATCCGGCAATGTATGCCGCCCGCGCGGAGGCGACCGCCGCCTGCTCGTGCGTGCGCCGCGAGCCCATCTCGATCAGCGGCCGGCCCACAGCGGCGCTGACCATGCGGGCCGCAGCCGACGCGATGGCGGTGTCGTGATTGAAGATCGACAGCACGAGCGTTTCGAGGATGACGCACTCGGCGAAGGTGCCGTGGATCGAGAGCACCGGTGAATCGGGAAAGTAGAGCTCGCCCTCGGGGTAGCCGTCGATGTCGCCGCGGAACTCGTAGTCGGCCAGCCAGCGCAGCGTCTCGGCATCCAGGAAGTCCAGCGAGGCCAGCGCCGCATCGTCGAACCGGAAGTCGGCGAGCGCCGAGAGGAACCGTGCCGTCCCGGCGACCACCCCGTACCTGCGTCCGAAGGGCAGCCTCCTGGCAAACACCTCGAACGACGCGCGGCGGTGTGCCGTGCCGTCGCGCAGGGCAGCAGCGAGCATGGTGAGCTCGTATTTGTCGGTCAGCAACGCGGCGGTCACAGAGCTCACCGTACTGGTTCTACGACCGGCAACCACCCGGCTATTCTGGGCTCATGGTTCTGGGTGCCAGCTCGTCGACGGTAGTCGCGCGGACAAGCCCGGCGACGGATGTCGACGAGGTGGCTGCCCTCGACAGTCCCTGGGTGACCATCGTCTGGGACGACCCGGTGAATCTGATGACCTACGTGACGTACGTTTTCCAGAAGCTGTTCGGTTACAGCGAGGTGCGCGCCACCGAGCTGATGATGCAGGTGCACACCGAGGGCAAGGCCGTCGTCTCGGCGGGCAGCCGGGAGTCGATGGAAGTCGACGTCACCAAACTGCACGCAGCCGGACTGTGGGCAACCATGCAGCAGGACCACTGACCGGTGCGCAAGTGGAAGCGGGTCAACACGTCGTCGGGCGTGCGTATCAAGTCCGGGCTGGAGGCGCACGAGGTCACGATGCTGCGCAACCTGGTCGGCTCGCTGATCGAGATGCTCGACGATCGCGAATCCGCCTCACCGCGTGACGAACTCGCCGAACTGACCGGCATGAAGATCGGTCCGTCGCAGGCCCCCGACGACGACACCATGCGTCGGCTGCTGCCGGACTTTTACCACGATCCAGCCACGCATCCGGACGGCCGCGCCGCCGGCGAGAGCCTCAACGGCGCCCTGCGGAGCCTGCACGAGCCGACCATCGTCGACGCCAAACGGCAAGCCGCCCAAAGGCTTCTGGACACCCTGCCGGACCCGGCCGGAAAATTCGAGCTGACCGAGGAACAGGCCGAGGCCTGGGCGGCCGCGATCAACGACGTCCGGCTGGCTCTTGGCGCCATGCTTGACATCGGACCCGATGGGCCGCAACGACTTTCACCGGACCATCCGATGGCGGGGCATCTGGAGGTGTACCAGTGGCTGACGTATCTGCAGGAGTACCTGGTGCTGAGCCTGCTGGACGAGCGGTGACGGGCTCCATCACCGACGTCGCCGGCATCCTGGTCGGCAATCACCACCGCATCGAAGACGCAACCCTGGGCAGCGGCTGGGCCACCGGCACCACCGTCGTCCTGGCTCCGCCCGGGACCATCGGCGCGGTCGACGTCCGCGGGGGAGCGCCCGGCACCCGTGAGACCGACCTGCTCGACCCATCCAACAGCGTGCAGCACGTCGACGCGATCGTCCTCACCGGCGGTAGCGCGTACGGCCTCGCCGCGGCCGACGGCGTCATGACCTGGCTGGAGGAACACGACCGCGGCGTGAAGATGCCCGGCGGACGGGTGCCGATCGTTCCCGGTGCGGTGATCTTCGATCTGCCGGTGGGCGCATGGGCCAACCGGCCGACGGCCGAGTTCGGCTACCAGGCCGTCGACCATGCCGGCACCAAGGTGCCGACCGGCAACGTCGGCGCGGGCGCCGGTGCGCGGGCCGGCGCGCTCAAGGGCGGGCTCGGGACGGCGTCGGTGACGCTCGACAACGGCGTCACCGTCGGCGCGCTCGTCATCGTCAACGCGGCCGGCCACGTCGTCGACCCGCAGACCGGGCTGCCGTGGTCGGCCGACCAGATCGCCCGGTTCGGGCTGCAGGCGCCGCCGGTCGAACAGCTCGAGGCCTACCGCACCCGCGTGCAGGACCCGAAGCCGCTCAACACGACCATCGCCGTCGTCGCGACCGACGCCGCGCTCAGCCCGGCCGGCTGTAAGAAGGTGGCCGTCGCCGCGCACAACGGGCTGGCCCACACCATCCGTCCGGCGCACACCGCCGTCGACGGCGACACCGTCTTCGCGCTCGCGACCGGACAGGTTCACATCGAGCCGGATCCCGCGACGCCCGAGCAGATGAACCCCGAGACGCGGCTCATCTCCGAGATCGGCGCGGCCGCGGCCGACGCGCTCGCCACCGCTGTGATGGTCGGGGTGCTGGCCGCCGAGTCGATAGCCGACATTCCGACCTATCGCGACCTGCTGCCGGGAGCCTTCGCCTGAGGCTCTGCGCCGGTAGCCTGGGCACATGAGCTACGAGTTGTCGACGACTCCGCCGAAGCCGAAGCCGCCTGCGACGTGGAAGGTCGGCGGCGTCACGATCGTCAGCTTCGTCGCCCTGCTGTGGCTCATCGAAGGCTGGGATGCGCTGCACAACCAGGAGCTCAATCAGGACGGCATCCGGCCGCTGGAGACCGATGGGCTCTGGGGCATCTTGTGGGCGCCGCTGCTGCACGCCGATTGGGCGCACCTGATCGCGAACACCGGCCCGGCCCTCGTGCTCGGGTTCCTGGTGACGCTCGCCGGGATGGGGCGCTTCCTCGCGGCCACTCTGATCATCTGGATTCTTGGTGGCTTCGGGACGTGGCTCATCGGGAACATCGGCGCGCCGCGCGGCGTGGAGTCCGTGCACATCGGGGCGTCTGGCCTGATCTTCGGTTGGCTGACGTTCCTCATCGTGTTCGGGTTCTTCACTCGCCACGCCTGGCAGATTGTCGTCGGCATCGTCGTGCTGTTTGTCTACGGCGGTGTGCTGTGGGGCGCGCTGCCGGGCACATTCGGCGTGTCGTGGCAGGGCCATCTGTGCGGTGGCATCGCCGGCGTGCTTGCTGCGTATTTGCTGAGCAGTCCGGAAAGGGAAGCGCGCGATCGGCGTAAAGGTTCAGCACTGCCGTCGTTTCCGACCTAATTTGCTGAATTTGAAATTCGCCGCACGCCGCGATGACGGCCGCGTGATCGGTAACGCTTTCTGAAGCAATCGAGAAACTGGCCGCCCAAAGGTGCCGTCTTTTGGTCGTAGGACGTGTTGACGTGGCAAGCTAGGGGTGTGCGCCTCACCATTCTCGGTTGCTCCGGCAGCGTGGGTGGGCCGGATTCTCCGGCCTCGGGCTATCTGCTGACCGCTCCGGACACCACACCGATGGTTATCGACTTCGGTGGCGGGGTACTCGGCGCATTGCAGCGGCATGCTGATCCGGGCGCCGTAAATATATTGCTGTCACATCTGCATGCCGACCATTGTTTGGACTTGCCCGGGCTGTTTGTCTGGCGGCGGTACCACCCGAATCCTCCGGTCGGTCGCGCGTTGATGTTCGGTCCGGCGGCCACCTGGCACCGGCTCGGCGCGGCGTCGTCGCCTGAGGGCGGCGAGATCGACGACATCACCGACATCTTCGACATCAAGGTCTGGGTTGACGGTCAGGACGTCGAGATCGGCGCGCTGACCGTGACGCCGCGACTGGTGTGTCACCCGACCGAGTCGTACGGCATGCGGTTCACCGATCCGTCCGGCGCGACGCTCGTCTACTCGGCTGACACCGGCTATTGCGACGCGTTGATCGATCTCGCTCGCGGTGCCGACGTGTTCCTGTGCGAGGCGTCGTGGACCGACTCGCCGGACCGTCCGCCGAAGCTGCACCTGTCCGGTGCCGAGGCCGGCCGCGCCGCCCGCGAGGCCGGGGTGAAGGAACTGCTGCTGACGCACATCCCGCCGTGGACGTCCCGTGAGGATGTCATCAGCGAGGCCAAGGCCGAGTTCGACGGACCCGTGCACGGCGTCGTGTGCAACGAGTCGTTCGACATCACCCGCCGGTAAGACTTGGGCAAGTCGGGGCCCCGCTTTCGGCGGCACTGCCCTTTCAACCCGTCGCTCCGCTCGCCCCGATAGGGTTGTCGGGTGTCCAGACGTGAAGACGGTCGCCTTGACGACGAGCTCCGCCCGGTAAAGATCACCCGAGGATTCACCAAGCACCCGGCAGGGTCGGTATTGGTGGAGTTCGGCGAGACGCGGGTCATGTGCACGGCCTCGGTCTCCGAGGGCGTGCCGCGCTGGCGCAAGGGTTCCGGATTGGGCTGGCTGACCGCTGAATACGCGATGCTGCCGGCCGCGACGCATGACCGCTCTGATCGTGAGTCGGTGAAGGGCCGCGTCGGCGGGCGGACCCAGGAGATCAGCCGGTTGATCGGCCGCTCGCTGCGCGCGTGCATCGACCTCAGCGCGCTGGGTGAGAACACCATCGCCATCGACTGCGATGTGCTGCAGGCCGACGGCGGTACCCGCACCGCGGCGATCACGGGCGCGTATGTGGCGTTGTCCGACGCCGTCACCTACCTCGCTGCCGCCGGACGGTTGAAGGATCCGCGGCCGCTGTCGTGCGCCATCGCCGCCGTGTCGGTCGGTGTGGTCGACGGCCGGGTCCGCACGGACCTGCCCTACACCGAGGACTCGCGCGCCGAGGTCGACATGAATGTTGTCGCCACCGACACCGGGACTTTGGTCGAGGTGCAGGGCACCGGCGAGGGCGCGACGTTCCCGCGCTCGACGCTGGACAAGCTTTTGGACGCGGCTTTGGCTGCCTGCGATCAGTTGTTCGCATTGCAGCGCGAGGCTTTGGAGCTGCCGTACCCGGGCGTGCTGCCGGAGTCTGCTACGCCGGCCAAGAAGGCGTTTGGTGCCTGAGCTGCTCGTCGCTTCGCGCAATGCGAAGAAGCTTCTGGAGTTGCAGCGGGTGTTGGACGCTGCCGGGGTCGTCGGCCTGACGTTGTTGTCGTTGGCTGACGTGCCCGAGTATCCGGAGGCGCCCGAGACTGGGGCGACGTTTGAAGAGAACGCGTTGGCCAAGGCTAGTGACGGGTTTAAGGCCACCGGAATCCCTTGTGTCGCAGATGATTCCGGGGTGTCGGTCGACGCGTTGAACGGCATGCCGGGCGTGCTGTCAGCCCGGTGGGCTGGGCGGCACGGGGATGATCAGGCGAACTTGTCGCTGCTGTTGGGCCAGCTCGAGGATGTGCCGGATTCGCGTCGCGGGGCGGCGTTCGTGTCGTGCTGCGCGTTGGTGTCGGCTGCGGGTTCTGTTGTGGTGCGCGGAGAGTGGCCCGGTGTCATTGCACGGGAGCCGCGAGGTTCGGGTGGATTTGGGTATGACCCAGTGTTCGTCCCTGCCGGCGGTTCTCGGTCTGCTGCTGAGCTGAGTGCGGCTGAGAAGGACGCAGCGTCGCACCGCGGGCGGGCGTTGGCGCAGCTGGTGCCGGCGCTGCGGGAGTTGGCTGGTTCCTGAGGACGGCCTCGCTGTCAGGCGCTTTTAACATCTGTCACTTCAGTCACTGGCTGTCTGTGCCCACACGACTTCGGAACCCGGTATCGCCGACGGTATCACTTTGCGAACGCACGTGCGTTGGCTCGTTATTCGGGTGACGGCACGCGACCTGGTTGCCGTGATGTTGCGTCGGTCAGGTAGCCGTCGAGGAAATCGTGCAGCGCTGGCGCGAGGTGCGCGACGCCGGAATCGTTGAGCTTGGCCAGCAGGATGATGCCCTGATATTGCGCCAGTAGCGCGTGGGCGAGCTGTTCGGGATCGGTGCCCGGGCGCAGGGTTCCGTCGGCCAGGGCTTCCTGGCAGATGAGCGCCATGTGGTGCTGCATGGCGGCGAGGGTGCGTGCGAGGTGTTTGCGCAGATCGTCGTCGGTGGTGGAGAGTTCGGCGGCGAAGTTGCCGAAGGGGCAGCCCACCGCGCGCCCGAATTGGGCTTCGAGGGTGGACTGGATGGTGCCGATGGCATCGGGAACCGCGTGCAGTTTTTCGGCCGGTGTAGCAGTGGGGGAGCCGGTCAGCTGACGCTGAAACGCCTTGGCGTGCAAGTCGATAACGGCCTTGCCGAGTTCTGATTTCGACGGGAAGTAGTGGTAGAAGCTGCCCTTCTTGATGTCGGTCGCGCGGCAGAGCTCCTCGACTCCGACGGCTTGGTAGCTGCGTTCGAGGAAGAGCCGGGCTGCGGTGGAGACCAGGCGTTCGCGGGCGTCTGAACTTCGGGGCACGTGTGAATCGTAAGTAATAGTTGACCGGTCGGTCAACTATGGCCTAACTTGACGACATGACTGCCACCACCACTGAGATTTTCCGCACCCCGGACGAGCGCTTCGCGAATCTGCCGGGTTATGACTTCGCCCCCAACTACGTCGATATCGACGGGTTGCGGCTGCACTACCTCGACGAGGGCCCGCGCGACGGCAAGCCCATCGTGTGTTTCCACGGCGAGCCGACGTGGGCGTTCCTGTACCGCAAGATGATCGTCCCGTTGGTCGAGGCCGGGCACCGCGTGATCGTGCCGGACTATGCGGGCTTCGGCCGCTCGGACAAGCCCACCGACCGGCGCTGGTACAGCTACGACCGGCACGTCGACCTCGTCACCCGACTGCTGGGCGGCTTGGATCTGCAGGACGCCACCGCCATCGTGCAGGACTGGGGTGGGCCGATCGGCTTGCGCTGGGCCACGGAGAATGCGGATCAGGTTGGCGCACTGGCGATTTTCAACACCGGGCTGTTCACCGGCCGGGTGTCCAAGGGCTTCATGGCGTGGCGTGATTTCGCGGAGGCCAACCCCGACCTACCCGTCGGCTTCGTGATCCAGGGCGCGACGACGACCGAGCTGTCGCCCGAGGTCGTCGCCGCCTACGACGCGCCGTTCCCGACCGCGGAGTCCAAGGCCGGCGCCGCACAGTTCCCGCTGTTGGTTCCGATCACCGACGACGCCCCGGGTGCAACGGAAATGCGCGCGGTCACCGACGTGCTATCGCGCTGGGAGAAGCCCACGCTCGTCGCGTTCTCCGACCAGGACCCCGTGTTCCCGTACCCGCGCGCGGGTGAGGCCTTCGTCGACCTGATCCCGACCGTCACCGAGCAGGTACGGATCGAAGGCGCGTCGCACTTCTTGCAGGAGGACAGGGGAGAGCAGCTGGCAGCCGAGGTCCTCAAGCACCTGGGCTGAGGCCGTCAGTTGCCGCCGTGATCGTAACGCCAGGGCGGGTTCCGGGCTCGATTTCCGCCTTGGCGTTACGCTCGCGGCCGCCGTGGCTCGTTTATCCACAGGGCTACGCCGACAGGCCTTGGTCAGCGGCCGACGAGTGGGCACACTGCCATCATGGGGGAGCCATTCATCGGCAGCGAGGCGTTGGCGCCGGGACACTGACGCGCCACCAATTGCGAACGAATTTCGTTGCCGTGCATCAAGACGTGTATGTGCCCCGGGGTACTCGCCCGAACGCGATCATTCGCGCGAAAGCGGCATGGCTGCGTTCCCGACGCACGGGTGTGCTCGCAGGCTTCTCGGCAGCCGCGCTCCACGGGGCTCGGTACATCGATTCGGCGTTGCCGGCCAACATCATTCACAGTAATCGCCGGCCCGCGCGCGGCATTGTGGTGTGGGCGGACACTTTGGATGGTGACGAGGTGTGCACGATCGGCGAGATGCGACTGACCACTCCATTGCGCACGGCCGTCGATCTGGCCCGCAGGTGCCGAGAAGACGTCGCGGTCGCCGCCATCGACGCGCTGGCACACGCGGCGCGCTTGACCGTCGCAGACATGCAGGCCGCGATCGAACGCCGTCCTGGGCAGCGAGGACTGAAACAAGCCAGGTTGACGATTGGGCTGGTCGATCCTGGCGCCGATTCGCCGGGTGAGACGCGGTTGCGGCTATTGATCGTGAAAGCGGGCTTCCCTCAGCCGGTAAGCCAGCACCCCATCTACAACGAATTCGGTGTGCTGATCGGCGTGGTTGATCTCGCTTGGCCGGGGCTGAAGGTCGCGGTCGAGTACGAGGGGCGGCACCACATGGACCCCGACCAGGTTCGCAAGGACATTGCGCGGATCGAAGAGATGATCGAGATGGGTTGGCTGGTCATTCGAGTTACCTCGCGCGATCCCAGCGGCGTCGTGCTGCGCAGGATCGCGTCTGCGAGGGCATCCCGTGGTGCGGTCGAGGGCGTGACGATCCGTCTCTCGCGCGACCTGAGTGACGCGGTATGGCCCAATGGGCTGCTGGCCTCGTGACGGCTGGTTCAGCGGACCCGCGACCGTAACGCCACGGCGGTTTCCGGCGCAGATTTCCGCCCTGTGGTTACAGTCGCGACCCGCCTCCAGTATGGATCAGGCGAGGTCGAAGCGCTTCTTCACATCTTCGGTGCGGAAGTGCTCGACGATGATGCCGACCAGCGGGACGGTGCCGGCGAACAGGACACCGATGGTCTGGCCGAGCGGCCAGCGGACCTTGACCGCCAGGTTGAACGTGCAGAGCAGGTAGGCGAAGTAGACCCAGCCGTGGACGATGCCGATCCAGTTCAAGCTGGCGTCGTTGAAGATGTAGTGCGCGACCAGTTCGTAGCAGAGGGCGATGAGCCAGAGACCGGTCGCCCAGGCCATCACGCGGTAGGCGGTCAGTGCCTTGCGGATGGTGTCTTTCGACAGGGTGGTCGGCTGCGACTCGGTCATGTGGTGGTCCTGTCCTGTTTGTCGTTCTCGGCCAGTTCGGCCAGGTAGGCGTTGTATCTCGCGGTGTCGGGGTCGATGGTGTCTTTGGCGGCCTTGGGGCGCTCAGGGAGCAGGCCCTCGGGGATTTCGGTGGGCTCATTGGCTGCTGGTGCGGCGGGGCCCTCGTCTTCGTAGCGGACGAACTTGTAGTAGCCGTAGAAGCAGAACGCGCCGAACATCGGCCACTGCAGGGCATAGCCCAGGTTCTGGAAGGTGCCGGCGCTGGACTGGAACCGCGACCACTGCCACCAGGCCAGGGCCATGCAGCCCAGGGCAGCGACGGTCACCAGCACGATGAGCGCCGGCCTCCTACGCCGTGTAGTGGACATAGGGCAACGGTACCGCGCGGGGGTTTGGGTTTGCGATTCATGCCTGCTAGGACGCCGGACGGTCGATGCATGGCCACGGCACTGGACGCGACTTCGGGCCGATGAATTCATCGAGGCGAGCGGTGTCTGCCTTGCGGTAGATCGAAACGTGCTTGCGCGCAGAACGCCGCCAGTGGATGCCGAGTTGGTCCAGCGCGCCGGTGAATAGATTGATGATGTCCTCGGACAGGTTGGTGAAGTGATAGCGGATGCTCATGACGCCTCGGTCGTTGGCGACAACGCGGCAGCCGTCGCTGTGGATGAGGCCGAGGACGAATTCTTCGGTGGCTTGGTCGACGAGGTTCTGCTGCCACGGTTCGAGTGCAATGACGCGACTGTGCTTCCTGCCCGGACCGTGCTGCGGGAAGAGGCAAGGCCAGTGTTTCGAGTGCATCGAGACATCTACGCAGCCCACCCTCCCCACGATTCCCGCCTGTTGACCGGGCATTACCGCTGCCATCGCTTCGCGGCAGCGTTGCACGATCGCGGGGTACTTCCTGTCGAGCGTGATTCGGAGCCGCCAGATCTTCCGGGCGCGTGAGATGTTGCCGTCGCCGAGGTAGAGACCGAGCAGGTAGGCGTAGGGTCCGGCCGGCAGCATGCCGAAATCGTGCAGAACCCCACAAGGCGACGAGCGATCCAGCTTCACAAGCTTCGTCGGTGGGCGTCGCCGCCAGTCGCGGACAGTCGTACGCGGGATACCCGTCTCGCGTGCGATGGCGCAGTCATTCATACCCGTCGCGATGAGGGATTGAACATGATCGAAGTCATCGAGGTTGCGCATCGGCCCTCCATCAAGCGTTGCTGCCAACTTATGACGGCCATCCGACAAGTTCTGGGCGGTGCTGTACCGCTATCCTCATAGGGTCGCGGGCGTGGCGAAATTGGCGATACGCGCGGGCTTTAGGTGCCCGTGTTCGAAAGAACGTGTGGGTTCGAGTCCCACCGCCCGCACTTTTTTCGTCGGTTACTGTGCGCTCTTTAGCCGCACCATCCGTGTCGTTGAGCTTTCGTCCAACTCCACCACGTCGGTGCGGGAGCGCAGGAAATCACTGAAAGACTTGAATCCCAAAGCCTTTTCGCTGAACGACGGATCCATGCGCTTCATCTGCGCCTTGACCGCGGAGTTGTGCAGCCATTCGACGTCGTCCTTCTCCAACCCGATCTGCAGCGCGCGGGTCAGGAGGGCGGTGGCGGAGGCCTGTGGGTCATGCGTCTCGGTTTCGGTCTTCGTGCCGCGACGGGTCCGTTTGGGCGGTTCGGCGGCGGGCTCGAGGACGGGCACGCCGGGCAGCGCGTCGTAGGTGACGAACTCGTCGCACGCCGCGGCAAGCGCCCGGCTCGATGACCCGGCCACCCCGATGCCCACCACATAGCGGCCGAGGCGTTTGCAGCGCTGGGCCAGCGGGATGTAGTCGGAGTCGCCGGCGGCGATCACGACGTGGGTGAGGTCGGGCAGCCGGAACATGTCCTCGACGGCGTCGACCGCCAGCCGGATATCGGCGCCGTTCTTGCCGTACGCCGCGGCGGGGAACAGCTGCACGAGGTCGACGGCGCGGCCGACGAGCTGCTGCCGGTAGCCCGCGTTGACGTCGGCGGACCAGTCCGCATACGCCCGGGTGAGCACCAAAGTGCCGAAGGACGAAGCGAAGTCGAGCACCGCGCCGACGTCGATGGTGGCCTGCGTGAGTTTGTCCGGTTCGAGACCCTTGGCCTTGTCCTTCTGAAACGAGTTGCGGCCGTGGACCTGGTCGTAGCGGGAGATGACGATGTTGTCGAAGTCGAGGTAGACCGCGACACGCGTCGCGGCGGTGTCCGTCATGGGCCCAGTGTGGTCTATCGGCGCGACGAATGACGCGGAACTCGCCACGCGCATGCGGGGGCGATGTGCATAACCTGTCGGGATGCTCACGGAATTGACCGCCCTCCCCGGCGGGTCGTACCGCATGGGATCGCATGACTTCTACCCGGAGGAAGCGCCGGTGCATGAGGTGACCGTCGCGCCGTTCTCGATCGAACGGCACCCGGTCACCATCGGTCAGTTCGCCGAATTCGTCGCGGACACCGGGTATGTCACCGTCGCCGAGCAGGAGCTGGACCCGGCTGCCTTCCCCGGCGTCCCCACTGATGAGCTCGTTCCCGGGGCGTTGGTGTTCCACCCCACGGCTGGCCCAGTCGATCTGCGTAATTGGCGGCAATGGTGGGCGTGGGTGCCCGGGGCAAGTTGGCAGCATCCGTTCGGGCCTGAGTCGTCGATCGCCGACCGCCTCGACCATCCGGTGGTGCAGGTCGCCTACCCGGACGCCGCGGCGTACGCGGCCTGGGCGGGCCGGCGGCTGCCCACCGAAGAGCAGTGGGAGTACGCCGCCCGCGCGGGCGCGACCACGGCCTACGCCTGGGGTGACGACGTTCGGCCGGACGGGCAGTTGATGGCCAACACCTGGCAGGGCCAGTTCCCGTATCACAACACCGGTGCGCTGGGCTGGGTGGGCACGACACCCGTCGGTCTGTTCCCGCCCAACGGTTTTGGCCTCGTCGACATGATCGGCAACGTGTGGGAGTGGACCACCACCCGGTACACGCCGCGGCACAGCGGCGCTCCGGAAGTATCCGGCTGCTGTCCGCCGCCCGGTGGGGATCCGTCGGTGATGCAGACGCTCAAGGGCGGTTCGCACCTGTGCGCGCCGGAGTACTGCCACCGTTACCGGCCGGCGGCGCGGTCGTCGCAGTCGCAGGACAGCGCGACATCGCACATCGGCTTCCGGTGTATCGCCGATTGAGGTGGCGAAAGCGGCGGCCAAACGCCGCCGCATAGTCCCTGGCCTAGGGCTTTACCTGAGATCAGGTGGCGTAACACGCTACGTATCGCCACCCGTGGTCATCGGTGGCACAGTGAGGTCATGACCCGCCGCCCGCACATCCCGCCGAAGGACTTTCCCCGTCCTGCGGCCCGGGAGTATGCGGGCACCCGCGCCGACGCGGCCCGGTGGGCGCGCGACGTGCTGCGTGGCCAGATCCTCGACGGCGTGTACGGCGGCCTGGCCGCAGCGCGCCTACTGCTGCCACCGGAGAACGAGCTGGCCGCCGAATTGGGCGTGAGCCGCAACGCAATTCGTGAGGCGCTGGAGCTCCTGCGCGGCGAGGGACTGATCACCCGGGTGCAGGGCGCCGGGACGTTCGTCACGGGCGCGAAGCTCAGCCAGCGGATCGACCGATTGGAAGGTCTCGCCGAATCGCTTGCCGGGCATCAACTTCCGGTGGAGAACACCGTGATGTCGGCGCGTGAGTCGGTCGCCTCCCCGTTCGTCGCGGCGAAACTCCAAGTGCCCGAAGGCGCGCCGATACTCTTCATCGAGCGCCTGCGGTCGGTGGGCGGGGTGCCGCTGTCCCTGGACACCACGTCGTTGCGGATCGGGGCCATCCCGGTCGACGCCAACCTGGCCGACCAGGACGTCTTCTCGCTGATCGAGACCGAACTCGGGATGCGCCTGGGGTGGGCCGAGATCACCGTCGAATCGGTCTCAGCTGATGCCGACACTGCCAAGCTCCTGCAAATCCGTCCCGGCGCACCGCTTTTGCTGCTGCACCGGCTGACCCACCTCGAAGACGGCACCCCCTTCGACCTCGAGACGGTGCGCTACCGCGGCGACCGCTGTTCGTTGATCACCACCGCCGCACGAGACTCCGCGCCGCCGCCACCGTAGCCGGCACTTCAGCAGTCAATCACCCAATCCCCTTACCGATTAACACAATCGATAGAGAGGTAGTACAACCATGCCCGAACAACCCAACATCGTCTATTTTCACGTCGACAATCTCGGCATGGGGGAGCTCGGCTGTTACGGCGGCGGCATCCTGCGCGGGGCCGACACGGTCCGCATGGACGCCTTCGCCGCCGAATCGCTGAAGCTGTCGCACTTCGTCGTCGAACCGCAGTGCACCCCCACCCGCTCGGCTCTGATGACCGGGCGCTACCCGATCCGGTCCGGCAACCACACCATCGCGCTCGGCGGCAACGGCGGCGGCATCGTGGCGTGGGAACGCACCATGGGCGACATCCTGTCCGAAGCCGGCTACGCCACAGCGTGTTTCGGCAAGTGGCACATCGGCGCCGAGGACGGCCGCTGGCCGACCGACCACGGTTTTGACGAGTGGTACGGCCCGGCCCGCACCTACGACGAGTGCCTGTGGCCCGACGATCCCTGGTACAAGGCCGAGCGCGACGGCTACTCCTACATGTACGACGGCACCAAAGAAGGCGGTGTCAAGACCACCGACCAGCAGCTGACCGTGAAGCTCAAGGGTGAGGTGGACGGCGAATACGACCGTCGGGCAAAGGCTTTCATGAAGCGCAGCGTGGACGCGGGAAAGCCGTTCTACCTCTACCACAATCACTCGCTGATGCACTTCCCGATGGAGGTACGCCCGGAGTTCAAGGGCAAGAGCACCAATGGCAACTGGGGTGACTCGCTGCTGATGCTCGACCACGACTTCGGCAGCATCCTCGACTACCTGACCGAGCTGGGCATCGAGGACAACACCATCGTGATCATGGCCGGGGACAACGGTGCCGAGGACCATCTGGCCGGCCGGGGTACCGCGGGCTTCTTCGACGGCTCGTACTTCAGCTCGGCCGAGGGCGGCATCCGGACGCCGTGCCTGATCCGCTGGCCCGGTCATGTGCCGGTGCGGGAGAGCAACGAGATGGTGCACGTCACCGACATGTTCCCGACCTTGCTGCGCTGGGTGGGCTGCGACGTGCCTGACGACCGGATCATCGACGGCATCGATCAGCGTGAATTCTTCGGTGGGGCAGAGGAATCCAAGCGCGAAGGCTGCATGGTCTGGCTCAATGAGGAGCTGCATGCGGTGAAGTGGTCGCAGTTCAAGATCAACTTCAAGCGTCAGCAGCACTTCCATGACCCGGAAATTCCACTCGGCTTCGCCCGCATCACCAACCTCCTCGAGGACCCGAAGGAACGCGAGGCCGTCAACCAGACGTGGGTGCGGTGGTGGGTGATGCAACACGCCTACCGGTTCATCCAGGAGTTCGACGCCAGCGTCGAGACCGAACAACTCATCCCGGCCGGGGCGCCCATCGATTTCGTCCCCGCACGGAACCAGTAACACCAGCGGAGCACGGCCCCTGCACATCGGGGGCCGTGCTCGACTGTGAGAGGAGTGCAGCCGTGTCCAGCTATGGCGCCCAATCGATCACGATTCTCGAAGGACTCGACGTCGTCCGGAAGCGTCCGGGTATGTACATCGGGTCGACCAGCGAGCGCGGCCTGCACCACATGGTGTGGGAGGTGGTCGACAACGGCGTCGACGAGGCCATGGCCGGCCACGCCAGCCGCGTCGACGTCACGCTGCTGGTCGACGGCGGCGTCGAGGTCAGCGATGACGGTCGCGGTATCCCGGTTGCCATGCACGCCACAGGGATTCCGACCGTCGACGTGGTGATGACCCAGCTGCACGCGGGCGGCAAGTTCGACGGAGAGTCCTACCAGGTGTCGGGCGGCCTGCACGGCGTCGGCGTCTCGGTGGTCAACGCGTTGTCGACGCGGCTCGAGGTGTGCATCCACCGGGATGGGTACGAATGGTTCCAGCACTACAACCGCTCGGTGCCCGGCACCCTGCAGAAGGGGCCGCCGTCCACCCGGACCGGCACCACCGTCCGATTCTGTTCGGACCCAGAGATATTCGAGACCACCGAGTACAACGCCGAGACCATTGCGCGCCGGCTTCAGGAGATGGCATTCCTGAGCAAGGGGCTGGTGCTGTCGCTGACGGACCACCGCCAACCCGGCGCGGAGACCCGCGTCTTCCATCACCCTGGCGGGTTGATCGACTACGTCCGCCACATCAACCGCGTGAAAGAGCCCATTCAGCCGAGCATCATCGCGTTCGACGGCACGGGGGCCGGCTGTGAGGTCGAGATCGCAATGCAGTGGAACGCCGGGTACTCGGAGTCGGTGCACACCTTTGCGAACACCATCAACACGCATGAGGGCGGTACTCATGAGGAGGGCTTCCGCGCGGCGCTGACTGGCGTGGTGAACCGGTATGCCAAAGACAAGAAGCTGCTCAAGGACAAAGACCCGAACCTCACCGGTGACGACATCCGGGAGGGGTTGGCCGCGATCATCTCCGTGAAAGTGGCTGAGCCGCAATTCGAAGGGCAGACCAAGACGAAGCTCGGGAACGCGGCCATCCGCTCGTTCGTGCAGAAGGTCTGCCATGAGGAGCTGACGCACTGGTTCGAGGCGAATCCGGCGGAGGCGAAGGTCATCGTCACCAAGGTGGCATCCTCGGCGCAGGCTCGGGTGGCTGCGCGTAAGGCGCGGGAGCTGGTGCGGCGCAAGAGCGCGACCGATATCGGTGGCCTGCCGGGCAAGCTGGCCGATTGCCGTTCCACCGACCCGAGCAAGTCGGAACTGTATGTGGTGGAGGGCGATTCGGCCGGTGGTTCGGCCAAGAGTGGCCGGGACTCGATGTTCCAGGCGATCCTGCCGCTGCGCGGCAAGATCATCAACGTCGAGAAGGCACGCATCGACCGCGTGCTGAAGAACAACGAAGTTCAGGCCATCATCACCGCGCTGGGCACCGGTATCCACGACGAGTTCGACATCTCGAAGCTGCGGTATCACAAGATCGTGCTGATGGCCGACGCCGACGTCGACGGCCAGCACATCTCGACGCTGCTGCTGACGCTGCTGTTCCGGTTCATGAAGCCGCTGGTGGAAAATGGCCACATCTTCCTGGCGCAGCCGCCGCTGTACAAGCTGAAATGGCAACGCAGCGAACCGGAATTCGCGTACTCCGACCGTCACCGCGACGCGCTCCTGGACGCGGGACTCGCAGCGGGAAAGCGGATCAACAAGGACGACGGCATCCAGCGCTACAAGGGTCTGGGGGAGATGGACGCCAAGGAACTGTGGGAGACCACCATGGACCCGTCGGTCCGGGTCCTCCGTCAGGTCACCCTCGACGATGCGGCCACAGCCGACGAACTGTTCTCGATCCTCATGGGTGAGGACGTCGAAGCGCGCCGGAGCTTTATCGTGCGCAACGCCAGGGACATTCGTTTTCTGGACGTCTGATCAGAGGTACCCGTCTGAGGTGGTCGACACGACTTCGGAACCCGATATCACCGGCGGTATCGGGTTCCGAAGTCATGTGGGCCTAGCGAGCCAGTGGCTGCAGTGACGGGTGTGAATGCCGCTAGCCGAGCGGCATGAGGTACGTCAGCACCAGCACGCCCTCAGCGATCACTGCGAGTCCGACGGCCGGTAGATACCGCATCGCGGAATAATGTCCGCGGGCCAGCTGCCGTCGCCGGTTCACGCCGAACCCACACACGACAGCGGCGAGTACCGCGACGGTGGCGACAAGGATGAGCCGCGTCGCGTCGTGACCGCCGTTGAATGTATCGGCGTTGCGTAGCAACACCAGAACACCCGAGGTGGCGATCGCCAGCCCCGTGCGGTTCCAGGCCAGCGCCGTGCGTTCGGCCTGTAGCCCGCGATCGTGGGTGAGCGTCATCGCACCGTGGCGCTGAGCGCGAGGACGACGGTGATCAGTCCGATCAGCGCCAGGCCCGTGGTGAGGAAGGTGGGAGCGGAGGCCTGCGGCAGCGGTTCGTCGTTGCGGATGGCCCGGTCCACCTGGCTCCAGCGTCGTAGTCCCGCGACGGAGGTCAGGACCGCCATGGCGCCGACGCCGACGCCCAGAACGTGCCGAACGCCCGGGATCGCGAGCTCCGGCATGAACTGGACGACAGCGACAGCGGCGGCCATCAGCCCCAGTGACGTGCGCTGCCAGGCCAGGAACGTGCGCTCATTGGCGAGGGTGAACCGGTAGTCGGGCTCGATCGGGGTACGCGGAGTCGTCACGCTCGAAATGTCCATGGCTACAAGACTTTCCGATAAATCTGTGTCATGCCAGGGCACCGGAGGTGGCGTAACAGGGTGTTAATTCACGGTGTCGGCGGTGCGGCGCAATCGCGGCGATTCCCCATCTGACCTGCGGTTTCAGCCCGCGCAGATGGCGTAACTACCGCGCAACCTCAGATGACAGCGAGGTAACAGAAACGGTTGACCCTTGTGGACATGGACAAGCAACAGCGCACTGGCAGCCCTCGGCAGGCCCGCTCGGTTGCTCTGCTGACCGCTCACGGTTGGTGGGGCCCAACTGCTGACGGGGTGCGGCGTGCTGTCGGAACCGACCGTCGTCGTCAACGTCGGCTATCAATCCAAGACCATCAACACCGTCAACGCCGGCACGCTGCTGCGCGATCGTGGTGACTTCGAGAACCAGCTCAAGCAATTGGGCGCGACCACCAACACGAAGTACCGGGTTGTGTGGCAGGACTTCGCTTCGGGCGCTCCGCTGACGGCGCAGATGATCGCCACGCACGTCGACATCGGATCGATGGGCGACTATCCGCTGCTGACCAACGGCTCCAAGACCCACAAATACGATGACGCGGCAACGGAATTGGTCGCCACCACCGGCTACAACCTGCGCGGATCGCTGAATCAGGTGGTGGTGCGGTCGGACTCGTCGGCGCGCACGCTCGCTGACCTGACCGGCAAGAAGGTGTCCACCAGCCTCGGATCGGCCGGCGACGGCATGTTGTCCACCGCCGTGAAAACCGTTGGCATCAGCAAGGACTCGCTGCACGTCGTCAATCAGGATCCGTCGGTCGGAGCGTCGTCGATCGACGGTGGCCAGGTCGACGCCCTGGCGCAGTTCGTGCCATGGCCGCAGCTGGTGATCTACCGCAACCAGGGGCGGCTGCTATACGACGGCGGCGACAACAATGTGCCCACCTTTCACGGCGTTGTCGCGCGCCGGCAGTTCGTCGACGGCCATCCCGAGGTGATGGCGGCGTTCCTGCGGGCCATGAAGAGCACCACCGACGAGATCGTCGCGCATCCGCTCAAGTCGGCCCTGCGGGTCAGTGCCCTGACCGGGATCGAACCCGAAGTGATCTATCTGTACAACGGTCCGAACGGCTTCGTGAGTTTCGATATGACGCTCAAGGATCGGGTGCTCGCGGCGTTCAAGCCGATCAAGACCTACCTGGTCGGGCGCGGCGCGGTGACAAAGGATTTCGACGTCTCTCATTTCATCAACGACGGATATCTGAAGCAGTTGTTCGGACCCGACTACCCGCAGCGTCAGGCGAACACCGCGAATCCGATGACGCTGACCGGTTTCGACGAGGTGTGCGGACTGCCGGTCAACGACCCGGCGCAGGCCTCTGAACTGTGGGCATCCGGTGCGGCCACTGAAGTCTCCGCCACCCCGAGTTGCCTACTGCGCCGGCTTGCCGCGACACCGCACATCCGGGCCGCCTACGTGCCTGACGCCTTGACCGGCCTGCGGATCTTCGCCGATCACGCTGTCTGGCTTCAGGATCCGGAGGCCCTACCCACTCAGCGGTACAAGCCCTTCGCTACGTCCGCCGGTGCCGACACGTACCGGACCAAGCACCCCCAAGCGGCAGCCGTCGGCTACGCCGCCGCCATCGGTCAATCCCGCGTCGCGGGCTAGTCACACCAACAGGAGAGAAAGGAAACGCATGACCGAGCTCATGACCAGACCCACGCTGGCGGTCCCTCGCCTGTGGTCACCGGCGAAGCGGACCGGAAAACCGATGCGGCACAAGGTGGTTGATCTGCTGTCGGCGCCGGCCGCACGGCGTCTCCCGGCCTTCCTGCTGCCGCTCATCCCGATCGCCGTCTTCCTGACGCTGTGGCATCTGCTGACGGCGCACAACGTCGTCGCGTGGCTGCGGTTCAACCGGATGCCGGCACCGGAGGCCGTGTTCCACACTCTGATGACACGGGCCAGTTCAGCTGCTTTCTACGACGACCTGCTGGCCAGCCTGCAACGCATCCTGCTGGGCTTCGGTCTGGCGGCTGTGATCGGTATCGGGTTGGGTGTGCTGATCGGTCGCTCGGAGATCGCCCGAATGACGTTGCGGCCGTTCATCGAACTGATCCGCCCCATCCCGGCCATCGCGCTGGTGCCGCTCACCATCCTGCTGTTCCCGTCCAGCGAGCAGGGCATCGTGTTCATCACGTTCTTCGCCGCGTTCTTCCCGGTGGTGGTCAGCACCATCCACGCCATGGACTCGATGCCGAAAGTGTGGGAGGAAGCCGCGCAGACCATGGGTGCCGGACGAATGTCGTTGTTGCTCCACGTGATAATCCCAGGTGCGCTACCGGGGATTTTCGCCGGCCTCTCGGTCGCGATGGGCGTGGCCTGGATCTGCGTGGTCAGTGCGGAGATGATCTCGGGCCAATACGGCATCGGGTACTACACCTGGCAGGCCTACGGATTGCTCGACTACGCCGGAGTGGTGGTCGGCATGATTTCCATCGGCGCGCTGGGACTTGGTACCGCGTGGTTGGTGGAACGGATCGGACGGCGGGTCAACCGCTGGCTGCCGAGGGCCGCCCGATGAGCGCCGGCGCCGTCAATCTCCAGCAGCTGCAGCTGGGCTTCAACGGTGTGGTCGCTGCCAACATCAGCCTGGCCATCGAGGGTGGCGAAGTGGTCGTCTTCCTCGGCCCGTCCGGCTGCGGCAAGTCGACCATTCTGCGGGCGTTGGCCGGGCTGCTCAAGCCCATGGGTGGCACCGCCACAGTCGACGGGGCACCGGTCGCTGGCAATGCGGCCCAGTGCGCCATGGTGTTCCAGGAGGACGCGCTGTTCCCGTGGCGCAGTGCGCTCAAGAACGTCGAGTTCCCGCTCAAGCTGCGGGGTGTGCGCGGCAAGGAGCTGAAGGAGACGGCGACGGCGCGGCTCGAGCAGGTCGGGCTCGGGGCGTATCTGCACCACCTGCCGAGCCAGCTCTCGGGCGGCATGCGCCAGCGGGTGCAGCTGGCCCGGACCCTGGCCTGCAAGCCGCGGGTGATGCTGATGGACGAGCCGTTCGGCGCCCTCGACGCGCAGACCCGGCTGGAGATGCAGCAGCTGCTGATGTCGGTGTGGGAGGACCACAAGATGACGCTGCTGTTCGTCACCCACGACGTCGACGAGGCGCTGCTGTTGGCCGACCGCGTCGTGCTGCTGAGCCACCGGCCCGCCACCGTCGCCGAGGTCATCACCATCGAGCAGCCCCGCACCCCCGAGGCGCAATTCGAGGAGTCCTACCAGCGGCGCCGCCGCGCGATCCTGGACTTCCTCGGTCAGCGCCCGGCCGCCTGACCAAACTGGCTTTCCGCCAAGGAGTTTCGATGAGCATCACCCTGCCGGGGTTCCGCGCGCCCCGTACCGATCTGTCACCCGCCGTGCTACGCACCGAGGTGCTGGCCGGGCCGGTCGTCGGGCTGGCGCTGATCCCGGAAGCCATCGCCTTCTCCGTCATTGCGGGCGTCGATCCCCGCGTTGGGCTGTTCTCCTCGGTGACCATGGCAATCACCATCGCGTTCGCCGGGGGACGCCCGGCCATGGTGTCGGCGGCGACGGCGGCGGTGGCACTCGTGGTGGCGCCGGTGGCCCACGAGCACGGCGTCGGCTACCTGGTGACCACCATCGCGTTGGCGGGCGTGATTCAGATGCTGCTGGCGTTTCTCGGGGTGGCCAAGTTGATGCGGTTCATTCCGCGCAGCGTGATGGTCGGCTTCGTCAACGCACTCGCGATTCTGGTGTTCGTCGCCCAGCTTCGGCATCTGATCGACGTGCCGTGGCTGGTGTATCCGCTCACCGCGGCCGGCATCGCGTTGATGGTGCTGCTGCCCAAACTGACCACTGCGGTGCCGCCGCCACTGGTCGTGGTGCTGGTGCTGACCGTGGCGGTGGTGGCCTTCGGCTGGCACGTGCCTAACGTGGGAGATCAAGGGGCGCTGCCGAATTCGTTGCCGATGCCCGGCATTCCAGACGTGCCGTTCACCCTGCACACGCTGCAGGTCATCGCACCGTACGCGGTGGGAGCCGCGCTGGTCGGGCTGCTCGAATTATTGATGACGGCCAAGCTCGTCGACGACATCACAGACACGCCGTCGAACAAGACCCGCGAGGCGTGCGGGCAGGGCATGGCCAACGTGGTGACCGCGCTGTTCGGTGGCATGGGTGGTTGCGCCGTGGTGGGGCAGACGATGATGAACGTCAAGATCGCCGGCGCCCGGACCCGGCTCTCGACGCTACTGACCGGGGTGTTCGTGCTGATCCTGGTGCTGGCCCTCGGCGACCTGGTCGGGCGGATACCGATGGCGGCGCTGGTCGCCGTGATGATCGTCGTCTCGGTAGCAACCTTCGACTGGCACAGCGTGGCGCCGCGGACGCTGAAGGTGTTGCCGCGCAGTGAAACTCTGGTTATGGCGATCACGGTCTGCGCGACGGTCGGCACCGGTAACCTGGCGATCGGCGTCGCGCTCGGGGTGTTGGCCGCAATGATCGCGTTCGCGCGCCGCGTCGCGCATTCCACCTCGGTGTCCTTGGTGGAACCGGGGATGTACCGGGTGTGCGGCGATCTGTTCTTCGTATCCAGCAACGACCTGGTGCATCAGTTCGACTACGCGGGCGACCCCGCCGACGTCGTGGTGGACTTGTCGGGCACCGCGGTGTGGGACGCCTCGTCGGTGGCCGTCCTTGATGCGATCCGGATGAAGTACTCGTCGCGAGGAAAGACGGTGCGATTCGTCGGGCTTGATGACGCGAGTTCCGACCGGCTTTTCCGGTTGTCGGGACGCCTAGGCATTTAGCGGCGCGGGCCTGCAACGTTGCGCCATGATGGAGGCGTGAACGTGAACTGGCGTGGCGTCCTCAGCGTCGTTGTGGGGCTGCTCATCGGGTTGCTCATGGGCGGCCCTGCAGCCGGCCAGGCGCACGCCGCCGTTGCCGCACCCGCCGGGGACGTCATCTCCATCGGTGACCCGCACGCGCTCGGGCAGATCGACCTCTACCTCGACCCCATCTGCCCGTTCAGCGGCAAGCTGATCCGGTCCGACGGCGAGGAACTGGGGCGGCGCATCGACAACGGCGCGCTGCGGGTGAACGTGCGATTCGTGAACTTCCTCGAAAAGTATTCGGCCAGTGGCACATACGACCAGCGTGCGATCTACGCGGCCTTCGTCGCGGCCGGCGAGTCGAAGTCGAGCGATGTCGCGTGGCGTTTCATCCAGCAGATTTTCGCGAAAGAGAACCAGCCGCGTGAAGGCGGCGACACGGACCTGAGCAACGACCAGTTGGCCGAGCTGGCGGGTAGCGCGGGTGCGCCGCAGTCGGCGCAGGACCTGATCCGGCTCGGCCTGCCCGTCGGCTATGACTCCAAAGTCATCGCCGCCAACAACCTCAAGCTCCTGCACGAGTTCCCGGAGCCGGGCGTGCCGCTCGTCGTCATCGATGGGCAGGTCGTCAACGACGAGGAGTGGCTGAGCCGGTTGCCGGCCTGACCGGTAGAGGACGGCTCCGACGCGCGCGGAGGGCTCGTCTGGGACAGTGGTTGTCCTGGCTTCCTATGTCGAGTGTGGCGCTTGGCATGGTCCGTCGCGGCGTGGCGCCTCAGCACGCGCCACGTTCGGCGTAGAGCCTGCCGATCCGACCAGGTCGTCTTGGCGCCGGTTCTTGTCCCCTGATCGGGGGACAGGACTTTCACCCGACGGAGGGGCCGGTCGGCGGATACAGCTCGACTGCTGTGCGCGGCATTCTTAGTTCAACACCGGAACACACCGGAAAGAACTTGAAAAGCCTTATCCGCCAAAGGAGTCGACATGAACATCACCCGCCGCATCGCCGCCGGATTCGCCCTCGCCGCCGCGCCGGCCGTCATCTTTCTCGGTGCCGCCACCGCGCACGCCGACGTCACGACCGCCAGCAGCCCTGTCGGCACGCACCACGCGTTCCCGCACCAGCAGAACGCCCCGCAGCCTGGCAGCCCGGTGCATCACCACCACCAGCACAACCACCGCTGAGACTTTCTGTCCCTGCTGAGGCCGCCCCTGTCATCGACGGGGCGGCCTTACGCAGCTTGAGTGGTGGTGTGTGCACAGGGTGCAGGTCGGCTACTTCGCGATGAACACCTCGGTGTCAACGGAAGGTATGGGTCGATTCCGGCCTGATGTGTGCGGGCTACCGAGCGTAGATTTTGGGCAACGGTGTGATGCTGTCGGTGCGCCTGCCTACCCTCGATAGCGTGGACTATCAAGAGGTCAGTGCGTTGCGGGAGCGGCATCCTGCCTGGCGGCTGCTGCGTGCAGGCAATGCCACGCTCATCCTGTCCTTCCTAGGGGAGTTCTTCGTCGAGGGCAATCGTGGCGCGTGCTCTGCCAGCGAGGTCGCCGGTGCGCTCGATGAGCATCTTTATGCGCTGAATGCCGACGAGGTCCGGTACCCCAAGGAGCCGCGCGCCTATCTGGAAGATTGGGCGGCTACGGAGGCTGGATACCTGCGGCGGTTCTACCCGCCAGGCGACGACGAGGTTCACTACGAGGTGACACCGGCATTCGAGAAGTCCTATTCCTGGGTTCTCAATCTGCGGGGACGGTCCTTCGTCGGCACCGAATCGAGATTGCACACCGTTGTCGAACTACTGCGTCAGATTGTGCACGGAACCGAAGTTCAACCCGAAGTGCGGACGGCTGAATTGCGTCGGCGCAGAGCTGAACTCGATGCGGAGATCGCCTCGATTGAAGCGGGCAACGTTCCCATGTTGGACGCCACCGGCGTACGTGACCGCTATCAGCAGTTGTCGGCAACGGCCCGCGAACTGCTGGCGGATTTCCGCGAAGTCGAAGACAATTTCCGGTTGTTGGATCGAGCCGCGCGCGAGAAGATCGCGGCTTGGGAAGGAGCTAAGGGCGAATTGCTCGCGGAGTTGGTTGGTAGCCGCTCGGAGATCGCCGGCTCGGATCAAGGACGCAGCTTTCAAGCGTTCTATGACTTCTTGCTCTCCGAACAACGCCAGACAGAGCTGGCCGATCTGCTGGCCAAGGTTACCGCTCTCGACGCGATCGAACCCGATCAGCGGAACAACAGCGTCAAGGGAATCCACCATGACTGGTCGGAGGCCGCCGACAGGGCGCAGCGCACGGTCCGGCAGATCTCCGAACAGCTGCGACGTTTTCTCGACGATCAAGTCTGGCTGGAGAACCGCCGTGTGTTGGACCTCGTCCGGGCAGTGGAGACGGCCGCCCTTGAGGTGCGCAGGAACCCGCCGTCCTTCGGTCTCGAGGTCGACGAGCCGGGCATCGAAATCGCACTGCCCTTCGAGCGTCCGCTGTATCAGCCGCCGGTGGCGGTTGCTGTCGAGAGTCACATAAGCGAAGCCACCGAGCAGGTCGACGCCGCACTATTGTTCGACCAGACGTACATCGACCAGGTACGACTGGCCGAGACTATCCGCGCTGTGCTACCTCGCAATACATCAGCACTGCTATCCGATGTGATCGCTGCTCACCCGATTGAACAGGGTGCGGCCGAGATCGTCGGCTACCTTGCGCTGAACGATGAGGATGTGAGCATCGACATGGATGAGACCGAGGAGACCATTCTGGAATACGTGGACGTTGCCGATTCCGACCTCATCAAGCGCGCCAGACTACCTAAAGTGACGGTGCGACGGCGATGAGTACGGACCGTGATGTCGCGGCCACCATCATCCGGCTAATGCAGGGTGTCGTCTACCGCACCTCCGACGAGGACACCTGGCTGGTCCTAGAACGTCAGGGTGCCGGTGTGCGTGACCATTTCGCCACCATTGGCGTCGACGTCGTTACTGATGAGGCCGAGGGTTACGCATACCTGCGTTCGCGGTCGGAGGAAGAAGGTGTGGAGGCGCTACCGCGTCTGGTGCGCCGGCGGGCGCTCACCTACAACGTCAGCCTGCTGTTAGTCCTGTTGCGCAAACGCCTGGTTGAATTCGAAACCAGTGGTGGTGAGGGAAGATTGGTTCTCAGCACTGACCAGATCGTTGAACTGCTGCGACTGTTCCAAGCGGAATCCACGAACGATGCCCGTGTTGTCGACCAAGCAGAGGCCACAATCAAGAAGGCTGCCGAGCTCGGGTTCCTGCGACAGCTCCGCGGTCAGCGCGATCATTGGGAGGTGCGGCGCATCCTCAAGGCCTACGTCGATGCACAGACCCTAGCCGACTTCGCCGGCAAGCTGCGCGAGTACGCAGGGCTTCCTGTCGGCGATGAGCGAGCGAACCGTGAGTGAAACTCTCTCCGACGCAGTGGAACTCGTTGATGGACAGCGAGCCGGATACCGGCTGCAATACGCCGAAGTCTATAACTGGGGAACCTTCGACGACCACGTATGGCGCTTCACGCCCGGTACCGATACGGCGCTGTTGACCGGTGACATCGGCTCAGGCAAGTCAACGATAGTCGACGCGCTCACGACCTTACTTGTTCCCTCGCACAAGGCCGCCTACAACAAGGCCGCCGGTGCAGACGCCAAGGAACGTACGCTGCGCTCCTACGTCGAGGGTCACTACAAGTCCGAGCGCAACGAGACCACTGGCAAATCCCGCCCAAAAGGCTTGCGTGAGAACAAGCGCACCTACTCGGTGATTCTCGGTGTCTTCCACAATCACGGCTACGACGAGACGGTCACGCTGGCCCAAGTGTTTCAGCAACGCGAGAGTACCGGTCAGCCGTATCGGTTCTTCGTGACCGCGATCAAAGAGCTGTCGGTCGCCGGTGATTTCGCTGATTTTGGTACTGACTTGCGCGCGCTGCGCCGACGCCTGAGGGCGGCAGGCGCGGAAATTTTCGACGAGTTTCCCAAGTACGCGACTTCGTTGCGTCGTCTGCTCGGTATCCGATCGGACCAGGCACTAGAGCTGTTCCATCAGACAGTGTCGATGAAATCCGTTGGCAACCTCAATGATTTCGTCCGTGATCACATGTTGGAACCGAGTGACTCGACTGACCGGGTTCGTGACATCATCGGACACTTCGACGACCTATCCAAGGCTCACGACGCCGTCAAGCGGGCCCGCGAGCAGCTCGAGGCTCTCCAACCTATCGTGGAAACGGCGGCCAAGTACGACGCTGCACTTGCCGAACGCGACGGACTCGATCATGAACGGTCCGCAGTCAGGTCGTACATCGCAGAACTTCGGTCCGGTCTGCTCTTTGCGGAGATCACGCGGCTCGAGGCAGAGGGCGCGGCCCTGTGGGCGCAGCAGGATGCGGCCGAATCGGAGCAGCGACGGCTAAACCACGAACGTGAATCCCTGATCGAACAGCGCGCGAAGGCGGGTGGGGATCGGATCGGAGAGCTGGAACGACTGGCCGCCGAGGCACGCGCTCAAACAGAAGCACGCCAACAGACCAGCGTCCTATTTGATGCCGCCGTCTCTGACGCTGGCCTGGACTCGGTCTCCGACGAGCGGGCGTTCGCCGCGCTGTCAACGTTGGTTGGCGCCGAACGTCCCCGCTTGACCAATCGGAAGCGCGATATGGACACGGCCGTTGTCGACGCGATCGGACGGGAGCGAGAAATTCGACGAAAGTGCGAGGTCCTTACAGGGGAGATCGGCAGCCTGGAACAGCGCACCAACAACCTGCCGCATGAACAAGTGGCCATCCGGGCCGAATTGTGTTCCGCGCTGAATCTGACGCCGGGGGAATTACCTTATGCCGGGGAGCTTCTCGACGTAGACGACGAGCACTCGCAATGGCGAGGCGCTGCCGAACGCGTGCTCCGGGGGTTTGCGCTGTCCCTGCTGGTGCCGCAACGACATTATGACGCTGTCGCCGCATGGGTGAATGGACGCAGTCTCACAGTTGCGGGGCGGGGAGCCAAGTTGGTCTACGAGCGAGTACCGGCGCACCGGGTACGGCTGCAGCCGACGGTCGAGGATGGGCTGCTGCTGGCTGACTGCATCGATGTGCGGGAAGGGCCATTCACGGAATACCTCCGCCACGAGCTGATGAAGCGGGCCAACTTTCGTTGCGCGGCGACACTCGATGAGTTCCGCAATCATCCCCGCGCCGTCACCCGTGAGGGACAAGTGCGCTCGGGTGACCGGCACGAAAAGGACGATCGACACCGCGTCGACGATCCGCGGCGCTGGGTGCTGGGCTGGATCAATGAACGCAAGATTGCCGCACTGCGCAACGAGTTGACCGAGCTGCAACAGGAGCATTCGGAGGCAACCGATGTTGCTACGCAGTTGGGCGAGCAGAGGGAGGCGCTGCAGCAACGGCTCGATGCGTTCCTGCGCGTTGAGGGGTTCCGCTCGTGGGCCGACCTTGATGTCGACGAGGCTGCGTCGCGTGCCGCGGCACATGACGCCGAACGTGTCCGTTTGCAGTCCGGTTCGTCGCGGTTGGAAGAGATCACCCTGGCGCTGGAACACAATGCTGAGCAATCCTCTGCCGCAACGAAACTGAGCAGGGAGATCACCGGGCGGCTCGCCACCACGGCGGCGTCCGTGCAGCGCGCGAAGCAAGACCGTGCGCGGGACGACGATTTCGTCGCTGCTCAGCCGGAGCGTCAACTGGAAACCGCCCGGGCGTCGTACCACGCACTCGACGAACGCCTCGGGGAACGCCGGCCCAAACAGGCAGCGCAATGTGCCGAAATCGAGACGACACTGTCAGCGGACCTGCATCGACGCATCGAGCGGCTTTCTGGTCAACTAAGTGGCCACGCGCTGAACCTGACTCAGTACATGAGCGAGGTGCTGCGTCGGTGGCCCGAGCAGCGCGCCGATATGGACGCAACTGTCGCTGCTCGCGGCGACTTCCTCGCGTTTCGTGACCGCGTCGCTACCGACGACTTGCCGCGTTTCGAGAGCGAATTCAAAGAACAGCTGAATAAGAACGCCATCCAAGAACTCGCCGGGTTCAATAACTGGCTGGGGCGGCAGGCGTCAGCCATCGATGAGCGAGTCGACCGGATCAACGATGCGCTCGGCGCAGTGCCATACAACCCGGGCCGCTTCATTCGGTTGGAGAAGGAACCCACCACTAATCAGGATGTCGCACAGTTCCGTTCGGATCTGCGTAGCCTGACCAACGACATGCTGGCTGTCGACGGCGACCAGTACTCGGAGCAGCGGTTCCTGGATGTGAAGAGGATCATCGAGCGGTTCCGTGGGCGGGACGGTTACGCTGAATCGGACAAGAACTGGACCCGCCGGGTAACCGACGTGCGCAACTGGTTCGTCTTCTCGGCCTCCGAACGCGACGTGGAAACAGACGTCGAGTGGGAGCACTACAGCGACTCGGACGGCAAGTCCGGGGGGCAGAAAGAGAAGCTTGCCTACACGATTCTGGCGGCCTCACTGGCCTACCAATTCGGCCTCGAATGGGGAGTCTCACGGTCGCGTGACTTCCGATTCGCGGTGATCGACGAGGCGTTCGGACGCGGTTCGGATGTCTCCACGCGATATGCGCTGGAGTTGTTCGCGACGCTGGGGCTGCAGCTGTTGATTGTTACGCCGCTGCAGAAGGTGCACGTGATCGAGCCGTATGTGAAAGCCATTGGGATCGTGGATAATCCGGGCGGTACATACTCCCGGCTACAGACCATGACAATCGAGGAGTACCGCAGCCGTCGTGACGGATCCTCGGTATGAACGCTGCTTGGACCTCGGCTGAGGATGTAGCCGCACGGGTCAGGCGTCGGTGGGATGACGGGTCGCTACTGCGGAGCTACGCCAACGCCGAGCCGTTCGCGCCGATCGAGGTGCCGCTGCGCGGCCCCACGCTTGCTCAGATCGGTGACGACATCGCTGCCGCGCGTGATTGGGTCGTGGCCTTGGACGGTGGTCGCGGCAACGACGTCCGTTACGCGCTGGAATGGAAGACCGTCGGCGGCAGACAGATTGGTCGCAATGCAGTACCTATCCGCGCGGTGGTTTCTTCGTACGAACAGGCCTGGACGTTGCTTGGCGTGGTGGCGACAGTCCGCCGTTTCGATAGACTGCTGACGCTGACGGCGCAGCATAAGCCTGTCCGTGACTGGATTGCTTCGTACCCGCACCGTGCTCTGTCACTGGTATCGGAGATGCCGCGCTTGGTCGCAGCGTACGAGTGGCTGGACGGTCACAGGCACTCACAGCGATATCTGCGGGAGCTCAGCGCCCCCGGGGTCGATACCAAGTTCGCCGAGCGTTATCGGTCCGATCTGGCTGGAATGCTTGGTGTTTCGTCATCGCCTGGCGGATTTCTGGTTGATTTGGGCCTGCGGGCCAAGCCCAGTCTTCTGCGGTTGCGCCCTTCGTCGTCGTTGGGCCTTCCGGTACCGCTGACTGAGGTTGCAGCACGGACCGACGAACTGGCGCAGTTGGACGTGCAACCGCATGTTGCGCTGATCATCGAGAACGAGATCAGTTATCTCAGCGCTGCGGTACCTCCAAATGGTGTGGTGATCTGGGGCAAGGGTTTCGATGTCGACAATGCCGGGAAGCTGCAGTGGCTGGCCGGTGCAGACGTCATTTACTGGGGTGACATCGACACGCATGGATTCGCGATACTCGATCGTCTGCGGGCCTGGCTGCCAAGCGCGCGCTCGGTGCTGATGGACCGGGAGACCCTGCTGACGCACCGCGATCGTTGGGTGAGTGAGGATCGTCCGGCAAGATCGCTACTCACTCGACTGACTGCTGACGAGTACCGCCTGTACTCCGAGTTGGTCGAAGGGGGGTTGGGGGTCGGCGTGCGCCTCGAGCAAGAGCGGGTGGACTGGTCTTGGGTCGAGCAGCGGTTGCGTCTCACGCAGGAGCGCACTGCAGAGTCGTAGGCTCGAAGCTGGGACCTACAGTGCACCGCTGGTGCGTGAGTGGCCGAGTCGCACTGCTTCTGAAGTGCGAAGAGTTGTCGAACGGCATCTTTCGCGAATGTTGTCGAACGGCTACAATCTGTGATGTTGTCGAACGACTACATGAGGTGTCGAAATGCAAGTCAAGACGATGGGTGATCTTGGTGCGCTCGTTCGTTCGGCGCGTACCGCCCGCGGGATGACGCAGGCCGATCTTGCGGCGCAACTGCACACGAGCCGAGATTGGGTAATTCGTTTGGAGAAAGGGCACCCGCGGCTCGAAGCGCAACGGGTTCTCGACGCTCTGCGTGTCGTTGGTATTGACCTCCACGCCGCTGTTTCCGGGACACCGTTGAAAGCTCCTTCGAAATCACAACGGCGAGTTCCCCGTGACCCGTTTGACGCGCTCTTCGGCCCGAAGAAGGCGTAGTGGCGACTCGAACGTTACGCGTCTACCTTGACGGAACTCCTATCGGAACGGCCGCGCAATCGTCGCAGGGCGCGCTGAGTTTCAGCTACGACGACGAGTACCTCGAACAAGGTGATCCGACGCCGTTGTCGTTGTCGTTGCCGGTCCTGTCAAAGCGGCACCGGGACAAGGCGGTCCGCGCATATCTTGAGGGCCTGCTGCCTGACAGCGAAGGAGCGCGACAGCGATGGGGACGCGAATACAACGTGTCGCCGAACAATCCGTTTTCGCTGCTCGCTCATGTCGGTCGCGATGCGGCCGGCGCAGTTCAGATTCTTCCGTCTGATCTCGACCCGGCCGATGCGCGTGATCGAACCGGTGACATCGACTGGCTCAGAGATACCGACTTCGCCGAGCTGGTGCGTGACCTCGCTACCCATCAATCCGACTGGGACCCAGGGAGATTCGGGGGGCGCTGGAGTCTTGCCGGCGCCCAACCAAAAGCAGCGCTGTTCCGTGACCCGGCGTCAGGGCGATTCGGTATCCCGCGTGACGCCACGCCGACGACCGCGATCGTCAAGCCTGCGATCGCTGGTTATGCCCGTCACCACATCAACGAGGCGCTGTGTCTGAGCGCCGCCGGTGAGGCTGGTCTACTTGCGGCTGGATCCGAGGTAGTCGAGATCGCTGACGTTCAGGTACTGATCTCGATGCGCTACGACCGGCTTCATGACGGGACCGCGTGGCGCCGGGTCCATCAAGAGGACATGTGCCAGGCATTGTCGGTACACCCCAGCTTGAAGTACCAGTCCGACGGAGGGCCGGGCGTGGGCAAGATCGCGGATCTACTCGCCAGGCTCCCGATCGAGGACCGCGAGGTCAATGCCGAGCGCTTCTTCAAAGCTCTGGCATACAACGTGCTGATCGGCGGAACGGACGCTCACGCTAAGAACTACTCGCTGGTCCTCATTGGCGCGCGGGCGCAGGTATCGCCCCTGTATGACGTAGCGTCGGCGGCACCGTACGACCAGCATCAGCGGCTGCTGTCATCGATGAAAATCGGTGACCACTGGAAGATGCTTGACGTTACGAATTCTGATTGGCGCACGGTAGGCCGTCGACTCGGGCTCTCCGGGGACCGGGCCGTGGCTTGGGTTGATGAACTTCGAAAGCAACTTCCTGGTGCGTTCGAGCGGGCGGTTGCTTCGCTGCCGGTGAGTGCGCAGGCAGAGGCAAAACGCATGGGGGACCGGATTGTTGAGCATATTGCTGGAACCTGGAGGCCGAGCTTGAGTAGTTGAGTGCGACGTCCTCGACAGGCCGGACAAGTTTGGACCCTGCCTGCGCAGTCTGTGGCGCGGGTACCGCTCGACTCATGCGCCAGGGCTCTGGTGAGCCCTTACGCACTGGGGCTGACAGGCCTGCCGAGGAACGCCAGCAGCTTGGTGGTGCGCGAACAACCCGCCGGCGCGGGTTGCTCCGGACCGAACGCCCCGGGGCGTCGGAGCAGCTGTTCCGGCACCGAGTGGACCAGCCCTTCGGACAGGGTGAGCAGGTCGTCGGGCAGCTCGATCGACTCGCCCAGCGACTGGCGCAGATCCCAGGTGTGCAGCGCCAGGTCGGCAATCGGGAACAGCAGCGCGCGGCGCAGCGGAACCTCGCCCTGCGGGGACTTGCGCGGGGCATCGAGATCCGCCGTGGGTAGGGCGTCACGGAGCCGAATTGCCAACGCGCTCAACTGATCGGCGGGGTTGCCATACATCCAGTCCGACGGTTCGGACGGGCCGTCCCAGAGCTCGCCGTCTTCGGCGAGCACGATGATTCGGGTGGCGCTGCCGGTCGCGTGCGCGACCAGTTCGCGCACCGTCCAGTCCTGCAGGATCGACGGATCATCCCAGCGTTCGGCAGGAACGTCACGGACGGCGGCGGTGAGCAGGTCGAGGGCCTCGACAGCCAACACGCCAAGCTCGGGAGTCGTGTCTTCGCTCATAAAGGCCACCGTACGAGCAGGCACCGACATCGATCCAAAGAATCGAGCGAGCCGGTTCGCTAATTGGCCTGCCGCGGCCCCGTCCCCGTACCCTTCGACGGTGACCGCGATCGATCCTGACCAGCTCAGCACCTGCCTGAAGGTGCTGGCTGAGGTGAGCGCGCTGCCGCCCGAGCACCCCGACGCCATTGCTGTCCGCCAGGCCACCGCGAAGATGTTCAAGGAGCTGAAGAAGGAGCGCCGGGCCGCCGCCCGCGACAAGATCGCGGCCGCTGATCGCGCTGTCATCGCCGCGACCGCCACGGGCGCGCCGGGACGCATCGACGACGAGACGCAGGGCCTGCCCCTGGTGTCCACCGCGGTCGGGGCCACGGCAGGCACGCTGCTGCGCTCACAGCACTGCTACATCTGCAAGAACCACTTCACGGTGGTCGACGCCTTCTACCACCAGCTGTGTCCCGATTGCGCCGCCTTCAACCGGGCCAAGCGGGATGCCCGCACCGACCTGACCGGTCGTACCGCGCTGCTCACGGGTGGACGCGCCAAGATCGGCATGTACATCGCGCTGCGGCTGTTGCGCGACGGCGCGCACACCACGATCACCACCCGGTTCCCCAACGACGCGGTGCGCCGCTTCGCCGCGATGGAGGACAGCGCCGACTGGTTGCACCGGCTGCGGGTGGTGGGGATCGACCTGCGTGACCCGGCCCAGGTGGTCGCGCTGGCCGACGAGGTCGCCGCGCAGGGGCCGCTGGACATCCTGATCAACAACGCGGCGCAGACGGTGCGACGCCCGCCGGGCTCGTACGCCGCGCTGGTCGAGGCCGAGCGCACCCCACCGCCGGAGTTAGTCGACGTCATCACCTTCGACCACGTCAGTGACGCGCACCCGCATGCCCTGGCCGGCAGTCTCGGTGAGCACCCGACGGCGCACGCCCTGACATCGCTTGCGCTGCAAGCCCGTAGCGCGTCGCCGGAGCGGATTGCCGCCGGCCTCGCGATCGACGCCGGCGGGCTACTGCCGGACACCGCGTCGATCAACAGCTGGACCCAACGGGTGCACGAGGTCGACGCGATGGAGCTCCTCGAGGTGCAGCTGTGCAACCAGACGGCGCCGTTCATCCTGGTCAGCCGACTGCGCCCGGCGATGGCCGCCTCGTCCGCGCGGCGCAAGTACGTGGTGAACGTGTCCGCGATGGAAGGCCAGTTCAGCCGCGGCTACAAGGGGCCCGGGCATCCGCACACCAACATGGCCAAGGCCGCGCTGAACATGCTGACCCGCACGAGCGCCGGGGAGATGCTGGAGCAGGACGGCATTCTCATGACCGCCGTCGACACCGGCTGGATCACCGACGAACGCCCGCATCCCACCAAGCTGCGGCTGGCCGAGGAAGGCTTCCATGCACCGCTGGATCTGGTGGATGGTGCTGCGCGCGTGTATGACCCGATTGTGCGCGGGGAACGGGGCGAGGACCTCTACGGGTGCTTCTTGAAGGATTACGCGAAGAGTCCCTGGTAGCGGGACCCGTCGGGCCGAGCACCGCTCACCCCGCGATTGGGCGGCGCACATCCAGCTGGGCAAGGTCGGCGGCGATACGCCCGGCTGACCATCCGGCGCCGTCGGACGCCGACATCATGCGGGGGATCGTCGATGGGAAGAGCCTGTCGGTGAGGTCATCGGTTGCCTGGCTGCGCGCTGCCAATACCGGAAGGAGCCTGTCGACGTCCAGTTCGGTGGCCGCCGTCGTAGAGGTGGCAGTAAGGCGTTCACCAATGCGTGCGGCGTACGAGAGCAGAAATGACTGGCGAAACGAGCGGGTCCGGGCCTGCGCGCCGGCGGTCGTGCGGCCCACCGCCAGCATCGCGCGGTTGGCCTGAACCAAGAGCGAAGTAGAAAGCAGCTCAACGAATTCCACGTCGCAGTCGGCACCGATGACGGCGACGAATCCGAGCTTCTCCGCGCACACGATGCGACACCGGTTGGCCGTAGCAACGGCCTGCGCCAGTGCTGCCTTGGCGATGACGTAGGGATTGTCGATCCAGATCCTTCGGGCATTCGCCTCGGCTGCGCGACCGCGCTCGTGGTCGCGGATCGCGTGGTGCAGCGAGTATCTGCTCATCAGTTCTTGCGCCTTGGCTGACAGGGTGTCGGCTTCGTCAGGAAAGTTGGTGGCCTCAGCCTTGGCCAGCAGCGCGCGCACCCGGCTGAGCGCTTTGGCGTCGGCCGCATTCGGCTGGACCGCAGCATGCTGGTTCTCGCCGGGCAACGGCAGCAACGGTTGGAGTTTCGGCAGGGTCCCCAAGAACCGAAGCACCTTGAGTACGGCGCTCAACGCCGCGTGACGGTCGACGGCGTTCCTGTCCGCCCAGTCCCACAGCTGCCGAGCGCTGTTCTCGATGGTCGCGGGCAATGCAGCGAGTTCGGCGCGCCATCGCGGGTGCAGGGTGGAGACGGGATACTGCCGGGACTCGCGCACGACGGCCTCGGCCAAATAGCCAACTGCTGACGTGTCGAGGCGGCGGCGGGCGAACTCGTGCAGATCGTTCGGTGACCAACCCACCCGCCACGCGACGGCGATCGCGTTGGTGAGCGCCGCTTCGGCGGCAATGTCGAGATCATCTGCTCGACTGGGGAATTCGTTCAGTAGCTCGGCGGCGTGGAAGTCCGCGTCGTGGGCGGGGCAGTGCGCAGAGTTGTACAGCGCCGCGGTGAGGTGGTCGAGGATCGCGGCCCGGTCGTACCCGGGATCGGTGCTCCGGCGTTCTCGTCGGGGCGATGTGCGGCGGCGGTCGTGGTGCTTGGCGGTGCGCTTCTGGCGGTTACGGCGGCTCATGCCGGGAGTCTGGCGCAACGGTCTGACAAGTGGCCGCGACTACCGCGCACACCGCCGCAGTGTGGTTCAGTGCAACCGGGCCGCGTCGCCGGCGCGGCGCACGTACGCGGTGAAACGCTGGAGCTGGTAGATCTTGCTGAGCGCGTGTACGGACGGACACGACCGGAGCAACGTGCCCGCACGCGGCGGCCTGACGCCCTACGCTGCGAACCATGTCGATCGATCGTGTCGGGCTCGTCGTCGGTGGCCTCCGGCTGGCGTCGGGGGTGTCGTTTCTGGTCGCCCCGGCTCGGGCGAATCGGCTGTGGGGTGACCCCGAGAAGCCGACGGGATCCACGTGGTTGCTGCTGCACTCGATGGGTTACCGCGATGCGCTGATCGGCGGGCTGCTCGCCGCGGCGGCGTTGCGTGGGCGGGACACCCGCGGTTGGTTCCTGGCCTCGGGTGGTGCCGATGCGGCAGATCTGTTGGGCGGCATGGGTGTTCATCATGAGATGAAGCCGTCGCAGAAGTACATCGGCCTCGGCGGCGCCATCGTCGGGATCGGTGTGGGGTTGTGGGGTGCGACGCGGCGTCGGTCTGTCGGTGCGGGGCCTGCCGGTACTCCCTAACCGGCGTTTGGCGCGTGTTTATGCCGCCATGCGCGCTGCGGTGGCCGCGGCGATCTGGTTGAGGTGGTTGGTGGCCACCTGCACCGAGCTCTGGTGGGGGAGCGCGTCGACGAACTCGTAGGTGATGTGCGGCAGGGTCGGCGGGTTGGTCGCGTAGAACGCGACGGCCCGGTCGATGGCTTCGACGAGGGCGGGGCCGCCCACGATCGGGTCGGTGACGAACGCCAGGACCTGCTGGGCCAGGCTGCCCTGGCCGGTCAGACCGGCGATCAGCGCGAGGGCCGCGTTGATGCTGATCCCGAGTTGGACGGCGGCCTTGTAGACGGCGCTGATGTCGGCGCCGGCCTGGTTGGTGGGCGTGGTGGTGTAGAGATCGCCGGGGTTGGCGAAGTCCCACCAGGTGTCAATGCCGTTGCTGTCCTTGGGGATTTGTGCAGCAGTCAGGTTGGTCGTGGCGATGCCGCGACCGCCCGGGTCGGTGCCGCCGGGGAAGGTGTGGCCTTTCATCCGCCAGGGGTTGCCGAAGGTGTAGCCGCCGATCAGGTTGGGCTGGGCCCATTGCAGGCTGCCGGTCATGATCTCGGCCAACACCCGCGACGCGGCCTCGGCGCCCTGGCTGTAGCCGCCGAGCGCGAAGGTCTGCTTCGGGTAGTTGTTGATCCAGCCGATCGCGTTGGTGACCGCGATCTGCACCGACTCGGCGTAGCTGGGGGAGAGTGGCGCGCCGGGTGGGATGGGGCCGAACGTCCAGGGGGCCTGGATGGGGACTTCGAAGACGAGGTCGGGATCGGCGTCGCGAACGACGTCGGACGGGTAGCCGGTGCCGGGGGCGGCCCAGGTGCCGGCGAAGGTCAGGACGGCGTGGCGGACGTGGAAGACTCCGGAGATGTTGGCCGCGATATCACTGAAAGTGGTCATCGCTCAGCTCATTTCGCTGTGGTGGGTAGCCCGTTTGCTTTGCGCCACTGGATGGCGAACTCCATCAGTTCGATGAGGACATCGCCGCTGTCGCGGGTGATGCCGTCGCTGAAGGTGTGTACCCAGGCGATCTGCTCGGCGGTGGTCACCTGCTGTTCGAAGGCGTCGAAGGTGCCCTGGTAGTTCTGGCCGTTGTGGACGGAGTTCCACGGGCCGCGGTTGGGGTCGTCGACGATGTCGCCGATGTTGCGGGGGTGACGGGCCAGGACGGCACGCCACGGTTCGGGCATGCCGTTGGCAGTGACGCCGGAGATGTCGGTCTGGAGCGATTGTGCATCAGCCATGGGGGGGCCTCCTGATCGGTATTGCGCCTCGTTGGCGAGAGGTTTAGCGGTACGAATGGCTGACAGTCGCCGGGCATTGAACCCGGGACCTGTTGTGCCGCCTCGTGTATCGCCATCGTCCGCCTTATTTGACTAGGTCGTCCAATTCCCACAGTAGGCCCGGATTGATAGGCCGTCGAACTTGTCGGGGGGCGGTGCGACGATGTGCGGCTCACTCAAATCAGGAGGAAGACATGAAGAAACTGTTGGTGGCCGCAATGACCGTCGGAGCGGTTGTGGCGTTGAGCCCGGTGGCCGCGGCCGAGCCGTCGTGGACGATGCCGAACCTGGTCGGCATGGATCTGCAGGGTGCTCAGGATGCGATCCAGTCGCTGACCGGGGGCGCGGTGTGGTTCAGCGGGTCGACGGACTTGACCGGCAAGGGTCGGGCGCAGATCATCGATCGCAACTGGCAGGTGTGCACGTCCACGCCGGCGGCGGGGGCGACGATAACGACGACGACATCGATCAGGTTCGGAGTGGTGCGGGATACGGAGAAGTGTCCGTAGTCGAGCCGGCTCGGCTGAGGGTTGAGCGGCAACGTCGAACACGAAGTCGATCGAATGTTACTCGGGCACACCATTCTCCTCTCGTTCGTAGAAGCCGCAGTCGGGATGAATCGTTGCACGAAGAGGGCGGCCAATTACATGACGATTGCAGCGGCGAACGCCCGCTGCGGTGTACTCGGGACCGTGGGGCGACACGTAAGCAGGCACTATTGCCGCGTGGTGGGACGCGCGTGCTAGCGCTGTCGCACCAAACCCTGCGGGTTGTCGCTATCGTCCACACAAGTGCCGACGAACAGCAGTTTGCGCACTTCGCAGGGTGGTTTCGCTGGCTGACTGTGGCTAATTGGCAATTGGCTGATTGAGGCGGGTGGCCAAACAGTAAGTTGTTGGCGGGAGTGCCGGTTGAGGGGATGTACGAAACCGGGCTTGATTTAGCGGGCGGGAACAGCAATGGACATTTTCCGGGTACACAAGAACCTGATCGACGACTACAAGTCATTCACAACCAGCGCCGTCGCGCCGCGCGACCCGAGGATCAACCAACATGTGACCGACGAACTTGCCGATGGCAAGCAATGGCCTGAGCCGTATTTGTCTCTCAACCCAATGTTCGCCTCCGGCGGCTCGATTGACCAGCTGGTGGCCGAGGGCCTGTTGCACCCGGAATGCTCGAATATATTCCGCCCTAAGCGGCATTTGAATGACCCAGGCACTGCACCGATTACACTGCACCGCCACCAGCGCGAAGCCATTGAAGCGGCGCGTTCAGGCAAGAGCTATGTGCTCACCACTGGAACCGGGTCCGGCAAGTCCCTCGCATACATCATCCCGGTCGTTGACTGGGTGTTGCGGCAAGAGCGAACCCCTGGTGTCAAGGCGATCATCGTTTATCCGATGAATGCCCTGGCCAACAGCCAAGTGGGCGAGCTCGAGAAGTTCCTGCGTTACGGCTACGGCGAGGGCCACGAACTGGTGACGTTCGCTCGCTACACAGGCCAAGAACAAGGCGAAAAACGAGAAGCCATCCTCCGTGACCCACCGGACATCTTGCTGACCAACTACGTGATGCTCGAGCTGATGCTCACCCGGCCCGAGGAGCGCCGCAAACTCGTTGGCGCCGCGCAGGGCTTGCAGTTCCTGGTTCTGGACGAATTGCATACCTACCGCGGCCGCCAAGGCGCCGACGTGGCGATGCTGGTCCGCCGGGTTCGCGACGCTTGTCAGTCACCCGGCCTGCAGTGCGTGGGTACGTCGGCCACGATGGCCAGCGCTGGTACGGAAGCCGACCAGCGCCGCGTCGTCGCCGAAGTCGCCTCTGGTCTATTCGGGACAGAGGTGACACCTGACCGTGTGCTCGGCGAGACCCTCGACCGTGCCACCACTGGCGACCCGAATGACGCCGACGCCCTGACCCGCGACAGCGACCAAGGTGGTGCGCAAGGTGACTATGGTGCGTTGGCTGGTTCCGCGCTGGCCGCGTGGATCGAGAAACGATTTGGACTTTTCACCGAGCCTGAAACAGGGCGGGTGATTCGGCGCAGCCCAACCCGGGTTCGAGAGGAGGCTGCGCGCCTTGCCGACATTACGGGCTGCACCCTCGATCAGTGTGCGGAGGCCATCCGCGCGACGTTGCTGGCGGGGTCGGCCGTGCAGCACCCAACGACGCGACGACCATTGTTCGCTTTTCGGCTGCATCAGTTTTTGTCCAAAGGCGACACGGTCTATGTGTCGATCGAAGACGAGCCGAACCGCCACATCACTTCGCACTATCAGGTGACGGTTCCGGATCGGCCCGACCACTTGCTCATGCCGTTGGCGTTCTGTCGTGAGTGCGGTCAGGAATACCTCGTCGTCGCCAGATCGACTGAAGGTTCAGACGTGATCTATCGCCCTCGTCGCGATCGCGACGCCAGCGGCGGCGACCAAGCCAATGGCTACCTGTACATCTCGACTGTCCAACCGTGGCCGGTCGATCCGCTGCCCGAAGGGCGCCTACCCGACTCATGGCTGGTTGACGGAGTCGTGGCCGAGCGGCGGCGTCCATACCTTCCGCGGCGCATCAAGGTTGACGTCGGAGGCAATGAGGTAACCGCAGGCGGCGTCGAGGCGGCGTTCGTGCCGGCGCCGTTCCGCTTTTGTTTGCGTTGTAAGGTGTCCTACGAACAGTCCCGCGGCAGCGATTTTGCCAAGCTGGCGACGCTCGATATGGAGGGTCGCAGCTCGGCGGTGTCCATGCTGAGCACCTCAATTGTGCGGTCGCTGAACAAGATTCCTAATGAGGAGCTCAGCCCGGAGTCGCGCAAGCTGCTGACGTTCGTCGACAACCGTCAGGACGCGAGCCTGCAGGCCGGGCATTTCAACGACTTCGTGCAGATGACACAGTTGCGCGGGGCGGTGCACCGGGCAACCCAACAGGGCGCGCTACGGCACGACGACGTCGCGCAGCGGGTTGTGCAGACTCTCGGCATCCGGTTCGAGGACTATGCCGCTAACCCGGAGGCGGTGTACGGGGCGCGTAGCGCTGCTGAGCGGGCGTTCAAGGAGTTCATCGAATACCGGCTGTACTCCGATCTCCAGCGCGGCTGGCGGATCACCATGCCGAACCTGGAGCAAACTGGGCTACTACGGATCAAGTACGAGTCGCTGCCTGAGATCGCCGCCGACACAGGCCTGTGGGGCTCGACCTATCTACCACTGCGTGACGCGAGTACAGGTCAGCGGGAAGAGTTGTGCCGCATTGTGCTTGACGAGTTTCGCCGCGAGTTGGCCGTCGACGTCGATTGCCTCACCGATGACGGTTTCGATCGGATCAAGCGCCAGTCGGATCAACACCTCACCGGTCTGTGGTCAGTACCCCCCCGCGAGCCTCGGCCCCAGCCGGGCGTGGTGTCCACTCAGTCCGGTGCGCCCGGCCGCCCGCGCGCCGAGGTGCGGTTGACCGGGCGCTCAGCGCTTGGCCGCTACATCCGTGAGGCGAGCGGGCTGCGCATGCCAACCGGGCCTCTCGATACGGGGGACGCGCAGAAGGTCATTGAAGATCTGCTTACCGTCCTTGAACGGGCTGGGTTGTTGACGAAGATCGAGATTCAAGGTATTCCTGGTCCGAACTATCGACTCAAGGCGTCTGCTGTGATCTGGACGCCCGGTGACGGCACATTGGGTGCCCCCGATCCGTTGCGCAAGGGGTTTGACCCTGAGCAAGGTACCCGGGTCAACCCATTCTTCCTCGATCTATACCGGCGCATCGCGCCGGAGCTTGCTGGGATGCAGGCGCGAGAACACACTGCGCAGGTCTCCACTATCGATCGGGAAGATCGCGAGAAGGCTTTCCGCAAGGGCGAATTGAAGGTCATGTACTGCTCGCCGACGATGGAGCTGGGTGTTGATATCGCCAGCCTCAACGCGGTCGGCCTGCGCAATGTGCCGCCGACTCCGGCGAACTATGCGCAGCGGAGCGGCCGAGCGGGGCGCTCAGGCCAACCCGCGTTGGTCACGACCTATTGCGCGACGGGTAATGCGCACGACCAGTATTACTTCCGGAGACCGGCCGACATGGTCGCCGGCTCGGTGGCCGCACCCCGGCTGGACCTCACCAACGAATCGCTGCTGGCGTCGCACCTGCATGCGTTGTGGCTGTCCGAGACCGGCGCCAACCTACATTCCCGCATGCCGCAGCTCCTCGACCTCGAAGCAAAAGACATGCCCCTGGCGCCGGACTTGCAACGGGTGCTGTCGGATCCCGATGCGGTCAGGCGTTCCACCGACCGCGCCAGCCATCTGATCGCACCGCTGATGGACGAACTGCAACGCACCTCGTGGTGGCACGACGCCTGGGTGGACAGCGTGATCGGGGGTGCCCCCGAGGGATTCGACCGATCCTGCGATCGCTGGCGGGATCTATATCGCGCGGCACTGGATGACCAGCAAGAGCAGAACCGTGTCGTTTTGGATATATCGGTGACCAAGCGAGCCCGCGACGCTGCGGAGGCTCGCCGACGCGACGCCGAAGGTCAACTGCGGCTGTTGCGCAATGAAGACACCGACCGCATGTTCTCCGACTTTTACACCTATCGCTACTTTGCATCCGAAGGGTTCCTGCCGGGATACAGTTTCCCGAGATTGCCTCTGGCGGCCTACATTCCGGGAATTAGGACTGGCGCCGGTGTTCGTGATGGTGGCGACTATCTGCAGCGGCCGCGGTTTCTGGCAATCAGCGAGTTCGGTCCCGGCGCGATCATCTACCACGAGGGCGCTCGCTACGAGGTAAAGCGCATCCAGGTGCCGATGACCGCCGGCGGCATCGGCACGGTCGAGCTCCAGGATGCCTACCGCTGCGAGTCTTGCGGCTATCACCATGTGCGCCGGCCCGGCCTCGACGTATGCGAACACTGCGGTGATGCGCTGGGCACGCCACAGTACGGTTTGATGCGCATGCAGACCGTATTCGCCCAACGGCGAGAGCGCATTTCAAGTGACGAAGAGGAACGGCGCCGGGCTGGATTCGAGCTGCGCACCTCGTACCGGTTTAGCCAGCACGGGCCGCGGACGGGACGCTCCGACGCGATCGTGAGGACGGACGAGAACGGTGAAACCCACGACCTGGCGGCCCTGAGCTACGGCGACACCGCCACGGTGCGGGTGACCAATGTCGGGCGGAGGCGACGCAAGCGACCCAATGAGCTCGGGTATTACCTGGACACCGTCAAGGGAAACTGGCTCAGCGAGAGTGCGGCTGGAGACGCGACACCCGAGGATGAATCCTTGGAAGACGCCGCCGATGTGCCGACCAAGCAGAAGGTGATTCCGTATGTGGAGGACACCCGCAACATCATGGTGCTGCGGCTCGCCAATTCGCTTCCTGACGAGGTGTCGACCACCTTGCGATACGCCTTGGAACGGGGAATCGAAGCTGAGTTCCAGCTAGAGGACTCCGAGTTGGCCAGTGAGGCCCTTCCTGACAAGGAGGGCCGGGGCCGGATGCTGTTGACCGAATCGGCTGAAGGCGGCGCCGGGGTGCTGCGGCGGCTTTACGCCGAACCCGATGCGCTGGCTCGAGCGGCGCGCCAGGCGCTTGACATTGCTCATTTCGCCCCTGACGGAACAGATCGTGGGCATGCCGAAGGTGCGCGCGAACGCTGTGAAAAGGCTTGCTATGACTGCCTTTTATCGTATGGGAATCAGGGCGACCACGCGAACATCGATCGCCATGTGGTGCGAGACCTGTTGCTCGCATTGGCCTCTGCCGTGACCGCGCCGGTGATCCAGGAGCAGCCGCGCGATGACCGGGCCAACGAGATCCGCCGCCAGTGCGAATCGGAGTTGGAACGCGATTTCGTCGAGTTGCTCGTCAAGCACGAGCTGGCGCTGCCCGATGGTGTCCGCCAACCCGCCGGGGCAGCACAGATTCGCCCCGATTTCGTGTTTCACGGTGAGGGCGCCGGGTTGGCGGTCTTCGTCGAACAGGCGGCACCGCACGACGCCGCCGAGGTGGAGGATCAACTGATCGACGCCGGGTGGTCAGTGCTGCGGCTGCATCCCGGCGAGGACTGGCTCGCGAAGGTGCGTGAGCACTCCTATGCATTTGGTGAAGGAAGGGTGTGACACGGTGGGATTCGCCCCCGGAAACTTGGTAACTGCACGCGGCCGCGAATGGGTGGTTCTGCCCGACAGCACCGATGATTTTCTGGTGCTGCGCCCGCTCGGTGGGGTAGACGACGACATCGCCGGCGTTCTGGTCAGCGAGGGGGTCAGCGCCGCCACGTTCCCGGCGCCGCTACCCGACGATCTCGGCGACCACCTCAGCGCCTCACTGCTGCGCAGCGCCCTGAGGATCGGATTCCGTTCCACCGCCGGGCCATTTCGCAGCCTGGCCTCGATTGCGGTGGAGCCGCGGGCCTATCAGCTAGTGCCGCTGATGATGGCGCTGCGCCAGGACGTGGTGCGGCTGCTGATCGCCGACGACGTCGGTATCGGCAAGACGATCGAAGCCGGGCTGATCGCTGTCGAGCTGCTCAAGGTCGGCGACGCGCGTGGGCTCACCGTGCTGTGCAGCCCGGCACTGGCCGAGCAATGGCAAGGGGAGCTCCGCGGGAAGTTCGGGCTGGAAGCCGAGTTGGTGCTACCGAGCACGGTGCGCCGCCTGGAACGTGGACGGATCGGCGCGGAGTCGATTTTCGAGCGCTATCCGATCACCGTGGTCTCCACCGATTTCATCAAGAGCCCACGGCGACGCTACGAATTCCTGCGCACCTGCCCGGATTTGGTGATTGTCGATGAAGTGCACACCTGTGTCGCCGACACCACGGGCGCCAGCTCGGCGCGCACCCAACGCTATGAGCTGATCCGCGACCTGGCCGGTGATCGCTCACGGCACCTCATTCTTGCTAGCGCGACACCGCACAGCGGGAATGAAGGTGCCTTCCGCAACCTCCTGGGACTTCTCGACCCCGCGCTCGCGACGGTCGACTTGGAGGACCGTCGCGGGCGCGAACAGCTGGCCAAGCACATGGTTCAACGGCGCCGCGCCGACATCCGCCGCTACCTCGATGAGGACACCCCGTTTCCCGCGGACCGGCTGACCGCCGAGGTGCCTTACGCCTTGAGCCGCGAGTACCACGCGCTGTTCACCAAAGTCCTTGACTACGCCCGAGAAACGGTGCGCACCGGCGACGGCGGGCTGGCACGGCGGGTCAACTGGTGGTCGGCGCTGGCGCTGCTGCGCGCGCTGGCCTCCTCACCGCGCGCCGCTGCCCAAACCTTGCGCACACGCGCCGCCTCGGCGGCCGCCGGGACGCCGGAGGAGGCCGACGCCATCGGACGCGCCATCGTGCTCGACCAGTCCGACGACGAGGCTCTGGAAGCCGCCGACACCACCCCGGGTGCCGATAGCGGCGACAGCGACCCGACGACCCGGCGGCTGCGTGGATTCCTCGCCGAGGCGGTCAAACTGGAAGGCAAGCCGGACAAGAAGATCGCCGCGTTGGTCAAAACCGTCAAGGAACTGCAGGCCGAAGGCTGCGACCCGATCGTGTTCTGCCGGTTCATCGAGACCGCCGAGTACGTCGCCGAACAGCTCACCGGTGCATTGGGCAAGACTGTGACGGTTCGGGCGGTGACGGGTACCTTGCCACCCGACGAACGTGTCGCCCGGATCGAAGAGTTGTCCGCCGTGCCGGGCCGGCATGTGCTGGTGGCCACCGACTGTCTTTCCGAGGGGGTGAATCTGCAGGAGAACTTTCAGGCGGTGGTGCATTACGACCTGGCCTGGAATCCGACTCGGCACGAACAGCGCGAGGGCCGCGTGGACCGGTTCGGGCAGCGGGCCGACGTCGTCCGCGCCGTCACCATGTACGGCAGGGACAATCAGATCGATGGCATCGTGCTGGAGGTCCTGCTGCGCAAACATCAAGCCATCCGCAAGGCCACTGGCGTGTCGGTGCCCGTCCCAGACAACACCGAAGCAGTTGTCGAAGCACTGATGGAAGGTCTGCTGCTGCGCGGCCAGGACGCCGAACAGCTCAGCCTCGATCTTGGCGTGCAGGAAAAGCAGTTGGACCTCTATAACCAATGGGATTCGGCCGCCGAACGTGAACGCGTCGCGCAGACAAAGTACGCCCAGCACGGCATCAAACCCGAAGAGGTCGGCGCCGAACTGCGTGCAGCGCGTGAAGCGCTCGGCACCAACGCCGAGGTGGCCGAGTTCGTGGAGCAGGCGATACGGTCACTGCGATCGACGGTGACGGCCGCCGACTCGGGATACACGGCCACGCTCGGGCCGCTGCCATTGGGCCTGCGCGACGCGCTGCCACCCCTGCGCAATGACCCCCTGCACTTCGCCACGGATCTGCCGGTGCGTCGCGGCGATGCGGTGCTCACCCGCACCGACGCAACGGTGGAGGCTGTCGCACAGTATGTCCTCGAATCCGCACTCGACCCGCAGCTGCCTGCAGAGCAGCGCCCGGCCCGGCGCTGCGCAGTCGTACGCACCGACGCGGTCTCCACCCGCACCACCCTGATGGTGGCGCGCTACCGCTTCCATCTGGAACTGCCGTCGCGTTCGGGTGCCAAACAACTGGTTGCCGAGGATGTGGCCACCCTCGCGTTCGAGGGGGCGCCCGCCCAGGCCCGTTGGCTGCCAATGGAATCGGTGACGCCGCTGCTGCACGCTCGCCCCGCCGGGAATGTGCCGGGACCGCAGGCCACCCAGTTCCTCAGCCGCAGCCTCGACGGCCTTCCCGACATCGTCGGGCACCTCGAGCAGTACGGCCGAGACCTGGCCGATCAGCTGCTCGACGCGCACCGCCGGGTGCGGCAAGCGTCCGCCGAGATCGTCCGCGGCCTCAAGGTCACTGTCGAGCCCGGCGCCGATGTGCTCGGGGTATTCGTGTTCGTCCCGCCGGCAGGAGGAGCCACCAAATGAGCAGCGAGGCCACTGCGACCTTCATCGGTGTTCGAGTCCAGGGCGGGTTGCTGCCGGCAGACCTGCTGGCAAAACTGGTGGCTGGAGTCGACGTTCCGGGATTGTCGTCCAAGGACTTTCACCTGGCCACCGGGGAATCGGTGCGCGACGCCGCCAACCGGGTGTGGGCCTATCTCCGCGGCGCATGGACCGGATACCGCGACGCGTTGGCCGCACTGCCGGAAGACGACACCGCGACATCGCTGACGCGCGAACGGTTTACCCTCGTGTTGTTGGACCAACTCGGATACGGCCGTGTCCCCACCACCGGCAAGGGTGGCATTACCGTTGGGCAGCACAGTTTCCCGGTGTCGCACCGCTGGGGTGCAGTGCCGATACACCTGCTTGGCCGGGTGGCGCTGGACACCCGCACCAAGGGGGTCGCCGGTGCAGCGGGCGCCTCGCCGCAGTCGATGATGCAGGAACTGCTCAACCGCTCCGATGAGCACCTGTGGGCGATCCTGGCCAACGGCTCGACAATGCGGCTGCTGCGGGATTCCACCTCGCTGGTCGGGTCGGCCTATGTCGAATTCGACCTGGAGGCGATTTTCGACGGCGCCCTCTTCGCCGACTTTCTGCTGCTGTACACGATGTGTCAGGTATCGCGGGTCGAGGTGCGTGACCCCGAGATCGGACCTGCATCATGCTGGTTGGAGGAGTGGCGGCAAGGCGCGGTCGAATCCGGTTCGCGCGCACTGAATCTGCTGCGCGACGGAGTCATCGACGCGCTGCAGACCCTTGGCGCCGGGTTCCTTACCCACCCGGACAATGCCGCGCTGCGGAAGAATCTCGTTGAAGGCACGGTGTCGGTGCATGATGTGCACCACGCGCTGTTGCGGGTCGTCTACCGGTTGCTGTTTACCTTCGTCGCCGAGGACCGCGGCGCGCTGCTGGACCCGGCGGCCGATCCTCAAGCCCAGCAACGCTACCGGGATTACTTCTCCACCGAGCGGCTGCGGCGCACTTCTCGTCGCCGCCGCGGCGGCCGCTACAGCGACAAATGGCAGGCGCTGACCCTGGTATGGCGGGGGCTGGGTGACGAGAACGGGCTACCTGAGCTGGCGCTGCCCGGCATCGGCGGACTGTTCGAGGCCGGCGAGTTGGATTTTCTCCTCGACTGCGCGGTGAGCAACGAGGCACTGCAGTCGGCGGTGCGCTCGCTGTCGCTGGTGCGCGAGCCCGGCTCGCATGTGCTGCGGGTGGTCGACTACCGCAACCTCGGAGCTGAGGAGCTCGGCAGCATCTACGAGGCGTTGTTGGAGTTCGTGCCGCGCTGGGATTCGGCGACTAAAACCTACGGCCTGTCCATCGCGTCGGGCAACCAGCGCAAGGACACCGGCTCGTATTATACCCCGACCTCTTTGGTCGAGTCGCTGCTGGACACCGCGCTGGACCCGGTGCTCGATGACGCCCAGAAGTCAGCTAATCCCGAAGAGGCGTTGCTGGGCGTCACCGTGTGCGACCCAGCGTGTGGCAGCGGACATTTCCTGGTCGGCGCAGCCCGCCGAATTGCCAAGCGGGTGGCCGGGATTCGCACCGGCGATCCCGAGCCCGCCCCCGAGGCGGTGCGTGCCGCGATGCGCGAGGTGACGGCCCGCTGCATCTACGGTGTCGACGTTAACCCGCTGGCGGCCGAACTTGCCAAGGTGTCGCTGTGGATGGAAGCCCTTGACCCTGGCCGTCCTCTGACGTTCCTCGACGCCCAGATCAAGGTGGGCAACGCGCTGGTGGGCGTTACCCCGAAACTGCTCGCCGATGGCCTGCCCGACGACGCGTTCAAGCCGATCGAGGGCGACGACAGGAGGGTCACCTCGACGCTGGCCAGGCAGAACAAGGCTGAACGCAACGCGCAGGGCAGTTTGTTCGACGTTGACATGGTGGCGGCTAACGCCAAACTAGGCCAACAGGTCCACAAGGTAGTCGCGGCACCGGCACTGTCGTTGGCCGACGTGCATGTGCAGCGGCAGCGGCTGCGCGCCTATGCCGATTCGGCGGATTACCGTAGCCAGCGCCTCGCTGCCGACGCGTGGTGCGCGGCCTTTGTGTGGCCCAAGTATGCCAATGCACCCAAGGCGATAACCCACAGCAGCATCACGGCCTTGGCCGAGGGTGAGCACCCGCTGAACGAAGAAACTCGGGCCGAAGTTGATCGGCTGGCCGCTGAATACCGGTTCTTTCACTGGCACTTGGAATTTCCACATCTCTTCCCAACCGTGGCGGCCGGTGGCGACACGGTCAACCCGGTCACGGGGTGGGCGGGCGGCTTTTCGGTCGTACTGGGAAACCCGCCGTGGGAGCGGGTGAAATTGCAGGAACAGGAGTTCTTCGCGGCGCGCGACGCGGAGATCGCGACCGCACCTAGCGCCGCAGCGCGCAAGAAAATGATCAAAGAGTTACCGAGCACCAACCCCAGCCTGTACGCGGCCTTCATTGCAGAGAAACGTCGTGCCGGGGGTGTTTCGCACTTCATGCGTAACTCCGGACGGTACCCGCTGACGGGGCGTGGTGACATCAACGTATATGCGGTGTTTTCCGAAACCGATGTCAACCTGTTGGCTGGCGCGGGACGACTCGGGATAATCGTGCCGACCGGCATCGCCACGGACGCGACGACTCAGTACTTTTTCAAGGCCCTCGTTGAGCACGCCTCGATCGCCAGTCTTTACGATTTCGAGAACTCGAAACCGCTCTTTCAAAGCGGTGTGCATCGCAGCCAGAAATTCTGCCTGCTGACTCTAGTGGGGCGGCACAGCCGTGAGATAGCACCGGATTTCGCGTTCTTCGCTCACGATCCGACTGACCTGCAACGTCCTGGAGCACGTTTTGTGCTGACGCCAGACGAAATCGCGATTCTCAACCCCAACACACAAACGAGCCCAGTTCCCCGTAGTCGACGTGATGCTGAAATCATCCTCGATATCCACCGTCGTGTTCCCATACTTATCAGGGAGGGTGATCCCGACGAAAATCCCTGGGGAATCAAATTTATGCGGATGTTTGACATCTCAAACGATTCGCATCTGTTCCATACTCGCGTTGAACTGGAAGCCGACGGATGGGTGCTCAACGGCAACATATTTGAGCAGGGCACACAGCGGATGCTTCCGCTCTACCAAGGGATGATGGCGGACTTCTATAACCACCGGGCAGCAGATATCGTTCGCAGCGCAACTGCGACCAAACGCCAAAATCAGCCTCGGTACCTCGACGATGCGGAGTTGGCCGATCCCAATCGGCTCGCGGTACCCGCCTCCTGGGTTCGGGAAGCAGAACTCCCAGGAGGTCTTCCGTCCTGGTTTGTTGGCTATTCGTGGGTGACTAGTCCAACCAACGAGCGCACCATGATTTCCTATCCGCTCCCGAGAACCGCTGTTGGAAACAGCTCGCCATTGTTACTTGGATGCAATGGCGCACCCTTGCTGGCGATGTTATCGAGCTTTCCACTCGACTATGTCCTACGACAAAAACTAGGCGGCGTAAATATCACTTACACGTATGTTCGGCAACTGCCTGTCTTGTCACCGGAATTGCTAAACGGGCCAACGCCTTGGGATGCCCGACGATCTGTCGACGCGTGGGTGATGCAACGAGTCGCCGAATTGGTGTACACGGCGGTAGATATGGTCGCTTTTGCGAGCGAATATGACCTCGGCCTAGAGCCGTTCTGTTGGGATCCAGTCAGACGAGAGGTACGGCGAGCTGAGCTCGATGCCGCCTTCTTTCACCTGTACGGGATCAAACGTGATGACGTGGACTACATCCTGGAATCCTTTACAGGCGTCATGCGTAAGGACATGGCTCAGCACGGCGAGTATCGCACCAGGCGGATGATTCTAGAGATCTATGACGCGATGGCTGAAGCGGAACGGACCGGGGTGCCGTATGCGTCACTGTTCGACGCTGCGGCCGATAGCTGAGTGCTTACGAGGAGGATGCAGCGTGACTGTCGATGAAGAAGTAGCTTCGTTTGGCCGGAAAGCAGCACCGCAAGTCGAGAAGATCGGCCGCCGGCTGATCGAATCCGGCTTCGGACATGATGATTCGTTGCTTACGCCCGGACAGCCAGTCTGGACGGCCGAACATCTGGCCGAGCTGAAGCAGTACTACGTTGACCAGCCCGACGTAGGGCCCGACGACTTTTTTGAGAAACTAAAATTCCAACTCGCCCCGTGCTCATCTGGTGCGGTCCAGCTGTTTGCCGAACTGCTGATTGCAAATATGTTGCCTCTCACCAATCTTGGCGGGCCGCTCAAGGTAACGCATGTGCGGAGGGTATTGAGCCTCGCGACCCCACCGATCGAGATACCCGCCGACGTTGAACAGGTACTCGCAGCTGGCGGTGTTTACCACGGCGGCCAGGCATTCGGGAACTACCGGTGGAAGCAGCTGGTCTACCTCATCGAAGTAGGTCAGCACTTCAAGGCCCTGCCCGAGCAGCGTCTGGTGGACGCACTCGCCGACCCCTTGATCTTCCGCGCCGAAGTCGACGCCGTGTCGACTGGCCAAGCCGCGCAACGACAGTCACTCTTGTACTTGGCATTCCCCAAGTTTTTCTTGCCGATTGTGAATGGGACGCAACGCCGCGCGATTCGTGACGCGTTCGCCCCTCAGTACCTCGACCGTCCCGTCGGCGATGTCGACAGCGACCTGTATGACATCAACGAGGCGATCATGGCCGAAGAAGGAGGGCCAGTCGACCTCTACGCGTCCCCTTGGGTCGAACGGTGGCAGCAGATCACTCCGCCTCCCACTCCCGATGTGCAGCACGCGTGGAAAGTGCATGGCTCTAACGTCAAAGGCCAAGACATGGTGCCGATTTGGCGTAGGAAGGGCACCGTCTCCCTAGCAGCCAGCCTGCTGCGGGCCGTCGATTCCGATGTAAGTCGGGAAGAGCTCAAAGCATTTGTGGAGGAGGATTATCGCTCCTCGGGCTATGCTGCCCGCCAAGAGAAGTTCGATGAGTTCTACACCTTCCTCGCGCGCATGCACCCCGGAGACTTGATTGTCACCGTGAGTCAGGGCCAGGTGTACTTCGCAAGTGTCACCGGCGATGCCGAGTTCGTGAAGAGCGACGACGGCCGCTCGAACCTGCGTCGTACCGTGAGGTGGCATGATCGGCCCCTGCCATGGGTCGAATTGCCCAGTGAAGTCGCTGCGCGCATGAGCGCTCAAGGTGAGGTACTCGATCTCAGCCAGCATCTCGATACGTTGCTTGCGCTCGCTGACCGCCGCGCGCCGGCTCCTCGTGCATCATCGTTGAACCTGCCCGACGCCTCCGACGAGTTAGCCACCCGCCTGCATGTGTCCAAGGAATGGCTGCAGGAATGTATCGACCTGCTCCGGGACCGCCCTCAGCTCATCTTCTACGGCCCGCCGGGAACCGGAAAGACCTACCTCGCTAAGGAACTCGCCCGATACCTGACCGATGCGGCCAACGTCACCATCGTGCAGTTCCATCCCGCGTACTCCTACGAGGACTTCTTCGAGGGATACCGGCCGCAAGGTGGCAACGGGGGACAGGTAGGCTTCGCGCTCACTCCGGGCCCGCTACGGTCGCTAGTTGACCGGGCAACCGACAACCCCGACGCCGTCTATGTGCTCATCGTCGACGAGATCAATCGCGGGAACTTGCCGAAGATCTTCGGAGAGTTGTACTTCCTGCTGGAGTACCGCGACGAATCCATCGATCTGCTGTACTCGTCGGATAACACCGAACCCTTCTCACTGCCGAAGAACATCATCATCCTCGGCACTATGAACACTGCCGACCGCTCGATCGCCCTCGTCGACGCTGCGATCCGTCGTCGGTTCGCGTTCCTACCGCTGCACCCATCGGAACAACCCACCAGCGGAATCCTGCGCAGTTGGCTGGCTGCCAAGGGACACAACTCTGAGGTCGCCGACCTGCTCGACGAACTCAATTCGCGAATCGCTGACACCGACTTCAAGATCGGGCCGTCCTATTTCATGCGGCCGGCAGTTTTCGCCAGCAGTGGGAAGGGCCTAGAACGGGTGTGGCGCACTGACATTCTGCCGCTGCTGGAAGAGCACCACTACGGTGACCGCACCATCGATGTGCGAAGCCGATATGGGCTCGATGCAATCCGAAAGGCAGTGACAGCGAAGGCCGCGGCGGCTGGGAGCGTCACTGACGATTCTCCCACGTCAACGAGTTCAGGTACTGATGACACCGCAAACACTGACGCTGATTGAAGGCGGTGATGCCGAGCGTCTTGCGCTTTGCGCATCGGAATACGTGGCGTTGCAGCGGGTGGGCTTCGTTTCCATCACGCCTACGCTGGAAACGGGCATCTATGAGCTGGCCGCTGGCCGCAAGGTCGGTGCGGTGTCCTTGGGTGAGCGGCAGATCCTGGTCCACCCGAAGATTGCTGACCTGAATCGCCTGCTGTTTCTGCTGGGCTACGCACGTGATCCGGATATCTGGCGCGATGATCCGGTAGACCTGGCCGGCGCCGACGAGTTGCTTCCCGGGATCGCCGAAGCGTTCGCACGTATCGCATCCCGAGCCGTCGAGCAGGGTCTGTTGCAGGGATATCGAACGATCTCCGAACGATTACCGGTGCTGCGCGGGCGGATGCTGGCGGGGGAGCAGATGACGCGTCTGTACGGCCTGCCCGTGCCGCTGGCCGTTGAATACGACGACTTCACCGTCGACATCGCCGAGAACCGGCTGTTGCTCATGGCGACTATGCTGCTACTAACCGTGCCGCGCCTCAGCGAGACGGCTCGGCGACGGCTGCTGCGGTTGCGCCGCTCTTTCGCCGACGTCGCTGTCTTGCCTCGGGGGACCGCGCTGCCCAGCTGGCAGCCGAGCCGGCTCAACACGCGCTATCAGTCTGCGCTACGACTCGCCGAAATCATCCTTGCTGCAGAGTCTTTCGAACATCAGGTCGGCGACGTGAGCGTCACCGGCTACTTGTTCGATATGTGGAGAATCTTCGAAGACTTCGTGACGACTGCCCTGAGCGAGGCTTTCGGGCAATTAGGGGGACGATGTATTCCGCAGGACCCGCTACACCTGGACGACGCGGATCAGATCGATATGCAGCCCGACTTGGTTTGGTATCGCGGCGATGAGCCACGCGTGGTCATCGACGCCAAGTACAAGGCCGAAAAGCCCAATGGTTACCCGAATGCCGACCTGTATCAAATGCTGGCGTACTGCACTGTCCTGCGGTTGTCGGTTGGGCACCTTGTGTACGCGAAGGGAAACGAGCCCGTCAGCGCTCACTCGGTGCGCGGGTCTGATGTGGTGATCCATTGCCATGCTTTGGATTTAGCGCTGTCTCCGGCCAAGCTGCTGATGCAGATTGATAAAATGGCGCGGAGTCTCGCGAGTGAATCGGCGATGGTTAGGTGAATGTGCCGCGGGAAGATCGCCCCAGTCGTCGTCTCGATGAACGACGACTGGAGCGACTAGCACTCTCGAATTGCCGGAAACGTAGACCGAATCACCTCGAGGAGCTGCTGGGCGATGTCAGCGTCAATCTCGATGATCTGACTAGGTTTTGGAGCACTCTTACGCATTTCGGAACCTAGGGTAGCGAGCCTCAGAAGTTTGGTCCCGTCTGCAGCGTGAGTTACGCCGTAAATGCAGTCGACTTCCGTACGCGGAGACCGAGCCGGTTCGTCGTCTGCGATGAGCTTTCGGATGCGTGCCATGTGTCTGTTTCCTACGTTGTCGAATATGAACGAACGGCGCTGGCGAGCAACCCCTAATCGGCTCACTACCCACGAACGCCGCGGCTTCCGCGACGCCGTTCGACTCGCCTAGTTCGCGAGCCGAAGACCGCCTGGGCCATCTCAGTCCACGCAGGTATGTCAACGCCATTGGAATCGTCGGTCCATATCAATATCCCGTTGGCGCCTTCGTCGATTATCTCCAACGGCTGACCTGCAGAGTCGAGAGCCGGCAGAACGCCGTTAGCTCGGTACCAATCGAGCTTGTCGGCCCACCTCCGTGCGTACGACGGTTGGTTCATCATGCCGAGGTGCTCCCAATATACCGGTGTCCCAGAGGGGCGACTGATGGTGAAGTCGGGGCGTCGTTGGGAGCCATCGTCCCCAACAAGCAGCACCTCATATCGCCATCTGCCGGGTACGACCTTGTCGAGAATGCCCGCTACGATCACCTCGTTCTTACTTCGCACCATTACGCCGCCCACTGCGACATGGACGAGGTTTTTGTCGAACGGCTGCTGCACGCCGTCGACCTCAATCAGTGTGGGCGTAGAAGCGACGAATAGGTCGGTGAGGCGTCGGGCTGTCTCTGAGTATCGAGGGTGTGCCAACTCAACAAGCTCGTCGACAGTGCCGTCGTGGAGTATCACCACTCGGTCTTGTTGGCGGGTGAGCGCAGTGTAGAGGAGTTCTCGAGACACGTTGACTCGATTAGGCAGGACCAGGATAGTTGTTCCAAACTCCGATCCTTGTGACTTGTGAACTGTTACAGCCCAAGCTAGTTCAAGTGGCGGGTCGTCTGCGCCGGAGGGCCAGTACGTATATGTGGCTCCGATCTGAGACGAAAATTCGACGTTGGCGGGCAAGCTGTTCGTCTTGCCCCAGCGACCGATCACCACTCCGATCTCGCCGTTTGCCACGTAATTAAGTCCGGCGCCCTCTGGATAGGCCTTCTGTCGCGAGTCATTTCGTGTTTGCATCACCTTGTCGCCGCGAACAATCTGTTCTGGTCCAATGGGTTTCGGATTTCTCCAACTGTAGAGCCGGAATGCGAGGTCGATGTCCTTCGTCCTCAGAGTCCGCTTGATGTGCCGGTTTATTTCAACGGTGCCAAAGGCACGGGATCGGTATGGGCTCAAAATCTGCCAGTTCTCGGCGCGATCGCCCGCTCCACCTTTGCCGGTCCGCCAGTTCATGTACTTGCGGTCATCGGACAGCGTGCCACCGTAGCTCAAGCTGAACGCATACTCGCGATCGTCGTGCGCAGACCAGTCGACGACGTCGTTGATCGCGTTATCGATAGAAGCGACCACTCCGCCGTCACTCCATCGCCGGTGCTCAAGATGCGTTGACGTTGTGCCGGCCCGTAGTCGCTCCCATACGCCGTCGGCGCCAGCGCCAAGCTCGCCGTTGCCGAACCATTGCGCGAGCAGTACATCGTCACGACTACTCCCGCCCTGGCGCCGCGACACAGTCAACTCGACATACGAAGGGCCGACTCGGGATGTTGACTCGAAGGATTCGGGGCGGAGATGGTTGACGAGATCAACGAACGGCCGGCCCGCGCCGATCGGCGGTAGCTGCTGCGGATCGCCGACCAGTATGAGGCGATGGACCGTGCCAAGAGCGGACAGCGTCGACGCCAGCATTTCCTCAGTCAGCATGGATGCTTCATCGATGACGACGAGTCCGAAATCGTCCGCCTGACTTACATCTACGGGGCGATAGACATCGCGGTCCGGGTCGTAGCCACGTTTCTTCACAAGGAACGAGGCGAGTGTTCGAGCATCGCGCCCAACCTTGGTTCTCAGCTGGACACTCGCCTTGCCTGTCGGAGCGAGTAACAGCACTCCCTTGTTGGCGACGTCAGGCAGGTCGGCGAGGGCCTTGAGAAGGGTAGTCTTTCCGGTACCAGCAGGGCCGATGAGCACGGATAGTCGTGATCGGTACAGCTCCGCGAGGCCTGCCGCCTTCTCTTGTCTCGCGGCTTCCTCGTCTTCGTCTACGGCGGAGTCGTGCCCGCTGGCTCGGAGGATGTTGTCGATTTGATCGCGGGCGTCGAATTTGACGTCGTAGGCCGGCGCGCCAATGCGCGGCAGCACCCAGTCAAGGATTGTGTGTTTGGCGTCCTCGAGCGCGGGTAACTTATACGCCGGCTCATTATTGCCAAGGCGCGCGCCCACGATTGGTTCCCAATCCGACGGGTTGGTGAGTGATTCGGTGTCTAGGCTATGCCCGGCGAGGAGCGCGGGGGTTATTCCTAGCGGTTCGGTGAGATTGAGACCGTTCGCCCACTCGATGAGCGTCCGCTCGCTTGCGATGGTGTTGCCCTCGCGCGCGGACACTCTCAAGCCCTCTGCCATGAACGCACGTAAACGTCGGCGGTCACCCGGATCGGCGATCCGACATTCCTCCGGAACCAATGAACTCCATTTAGCGTGTGCGGCAGGAAACATCGCACGGTCGACCGTCCGAATGTCGATGGGCTCTGTGTCGGTCGCGGTGCAGATAGCAGCTAGATAGGGATCATCCAGCAGTTCAACAGCATCCAGCTTCTCGGCTGCGCGTCCTGACATCACGAGCTCGATCTGCGACGGACGAAGGTCCATGGTCGACATGAGTTTGAGCACTGTGCGCTCGTCGTGAGGCAAATGACGCCACTGCAGCCCGACCGACTGATGGATTAAGCCTTGCAATTCTTGAGGCCACGCGGCGGCGTCAGCGAATCCTTCTTCGAGCGCCTGCCAGGGGTCTGATTTGAGTCCTGCCAGCTCGCGGGCGATCAAGTGCGCTTGTTTAACCTTCAGATGCGCTAGTACTGCGGGAAGTCCTGGAGTTGCACCGCGTTCGTCCCACAACCTATGGACTTGCGAGTCAACCCACTTGATCGCGTGAGCGGGCACATCGATGCCGAGCTCCTGCATGCCCTCGGCCGCTGAGCGCAACGAACCAAGTGCATCGATTGCTACATCACTGCTGACATGTTCTGTGACGTAAGAGAATTCGCTGTTTGTGCCTTCCGGTGCCCACGCTAGCGCGCGGGATATGTCACCTCCGGCGTCGAACTTCTCGATGAGTTGCTGGTAAGGGAGCAGAATGCCGTGCGTCTGGTCTGGGCGGAGAGAGTGGACAACCTTGGTCTCCCACATCGAGGAATCGAAAGGTTGATTGCCCGACTGAGTCCAGAATCCTGGGAGCGCGATCGATTCGACGATTGCCGCACCTACTAGCAGCCGGTCGGTGCGCTCTTCCTGGAGCGGTGAATGTTTGAGGTATACGAAGACCAGACTGGATTGGGGAAGAACCGGCTCGAAGAACGAGCGGATGATGGACTGCTGATTCTTCCCGTCCATGATCCAGGCATTCTTCTTCATTCCCATGATGCGCAGAGCTCTTTCCTCAGCGTCTGGGTCGTAGTCGGTGCGCCAGGCTTGCCACAACTCCGATTCGAATGTCTCCCGTCCCAGCCATCGATATGGGATCGCTTCGAATGAGAACCCGGGCATGCTGAGCACGGTCGGTTCAAGGTGATCCTTCAGTGCTTGGTTGAAGGCATAGGGGTGATGTTTCGTGACCTGATATCCGTTGGCGGACATAAATGTTCCGCGCTCACTGAGGCATGGAATCCCCGTCAGGGCGCCGATGTCGCCCGACGCGTTTGTGACCTCGTACTCGTCGTTTCGTTTGTCGCCGATACCCTTGAGCAGTAGGCATGACGAGTTGTCGAGCGGATGCGCGCAAACCCTGTGATCCCATGGTTGGTCGCGCCAGGGGACGCGCATCGACAGATGTTTAATCACCTTGCTACCTGCCTGCTGCGAAGGGCATCCGGCAGTGAACGTGAATACACCACCGAGAGTTCGCGATTCGCCCGTGTGAGTGCTGTGTAGAGCGGACCGTGGCGGCCGATGTTCAGAGGGAAGTCTGCGGGCTCAACGACCACCACTGCATCGAATTCGAGGCCGCGAGCCTCGTCGATGGTGGTCACGCGCACCTCGCGGCTGTCGTGCCGCCACAGGGCTTCTTCGAGTGGATCATTATTCCAATGGTGCCCGCGGAGAGCCTTGGTGATGAGTGACGGAGACGTGCAGACAACCGCAACGGTACCGGCCGAATGCGTGTCAGTCAGACGCTTAATCTCAGCGACAGTCTGCGTTGCGAGGTCTTTGGCAGGTACCTTGAGGATCGTCGGATTTGGTCCAGTTTCCTGTAATGCAACCAGCTTTCGGTGCTGGCGTGGCAGCAGTCGGTTTGCGAACTCGAGGATCGGTCTGGTGGAGCGGTAGCCCCGCTCCATCCTCCGGATTGGCGTGTCCTCTTCGATGGCAATAACTTCCAGGACACTGGACCAGCTGGTGAGGGTGTGGTCAGACCGACGCTGATTCAGATCGCCGAGGATCGTCCAGGTGTCGGCCTCGTTGATCTCATCCAGGAGATACCACTCTAACGGTGTCACGTCTTGCGCCTCATCGACAATGATGTGCTCGACACCGGCGAATTCACGTGGGCCGAGAATCTCCCATTTGATGAATGCGATCAACGGAGCATGGCGCTCATTCAGCAGTGCGGCCTTGTACGGCGGCAGGAGCTGTAGGTATCGAGACCACTCTGGGTCGGTGGTGACGCTTCGAGTTTTCGTCCGGAGGTACTCATAGACTGCTTCAGGCGTCGGTGTGAGCCCATCGGCGTTCTTGATCCTTGCAAGTGCCGACCGCGTCAGCCGGGCCAGATGCCAGTCGCCATCGTGCCAAGTTCGCGTTTGGTGTGAGCGCGGCTCGCGCTTGATACCGATCAACTTGTTAATTATCTCGGGCAACGACAGCACCTTTATCCGGTCAGTCGGGCCAGCAAGACGAGTGATGACAGCGCGGACGTGCCGTGAGTAACCAGACGTCGGACCAACCACGAGGACCGTGCCATCGAGCGTGTTTTCGGGTGGGGTCTCGTCGTTCACCAGGTATGCCGCTCGGTGTGACGCGACGATAGTCTTACCGGTACCAGGTTGGCCCTCGATGATGATGCTGTCCATCGCAGGCCTTGTGACCAGGTCGTATTGATCAGGTTGGAGCGTAGACAAGACCGGTGCCAGGCTTCTTGTGCGTGGTGCCTTTAGCTGCTGCCGTAGCAGCGATTCAGCTCGCAGTGGCGGAAGGCCGTCAGCAGGGTCCGTCGAGACTGAAACGGGTGGCGGCTGATGAGCCAGCGAAGGAGCGCTCGAGTTCGAGCTGGTCTCGATTATTCGTGGCATCGATGCTGGTGTTGCTGTCAGCTTTGGTTTCGTCGGTGGTGCGGGAATCTTCAGGCCACGCTTGCGAAACGGGCTTTCGGGGGCGTCAGGTCGCACGGTCTCGTCGACAAAATCAATTATATGGCCACTGCGCGAGATAAGCGCGCGCACGACTGCGACTTCCTTGCATAAGTAATGTTGGTTAGTACCCCGGAAGAATGTAGCAGCGACCGGGCTGGTCCACCCGAATACGTTCACTCCGTTGATAATTGCGTGCGTCTCGCCGATGTAGAAATCGGACGCGCCGTCGAGAAGATCTTGGTCGGGTTTCACGAGAGCCACACGTCCGAGCAAGTCGCCAGCGCCCACCGCTCGCGGTGTGGGTATACCTGTGCCTGTCCATCGCCCGTTGGCCGGCCCGCTGTAAACTACCGGCTCGGCTGCCTTTTCAATTAGGAGTTTCCGGTATTGCTTTTGGGCCGTTTGCTCGTCTGCCAGCTCCAACGCTTTCTTGGCATCAGTCGTCACTGCGACGCTCCCTCCGTTGTAATGGCGACTACACATGCGGCGAGAGGCTCCAGGTGAATTTCGGGCTGAGCTTGCATCGTGATTTCGCTGTGCAGCTGTAAATGTCTTTCTTCCGAGCGTCGAAGCTGATTGCGGAAGAGTTCGATACTCCGCTCGTTCCGTCCTCGGCTGCGGGCGGTCGAGATGCGGTTCTCAATCGCGGCCTTTTTGCGTTCGTGTTGTGCTTCGAGAGAGATGAGCTTTGCGTCGCGCAGGGCTTCGAACTCGACGTCTCGTTTGGCTTGTTCGGCGGCATGCCGGACATGGAGTTGATTCAGCGCGCGTTCGGCTAAGCGGTCGATGCGGTCGACAGCGGGGAGTGGCGCGTCCACCAACCTCCCGTCAGCGAGTGCGGCAAGCAAAGCGTTCACTGGCCCTTCACCCTCATCGCGTCCCGTTCGATTCACGGCGCACCCCCAAACTTCATCGCCTCCCTGTGAGGCGGATAGTGCTGTAGCTAGCACCACAATGTAGACGCCGGGTACGACATCGTCGGATGTCGTGATCTTCAGCGAGGCGAATCGCGCTTGGCGGTGGCCTGGAACGGCGGCCGCCGCCATAGCGAGAGGACTCGTCGCGGTTAGCAGCGTTCCGCCGCTGGTGCGCGCAAATTCTTGATCGAGCGCGAGGGAGATAGGAAGTTCGTTGCGCAAGTAGCTGGCGAGCGAACTTGTCTCGGCACGAGTCCGTTGGCCAGCTCGCGAAAGATCGTTTATTTGAGCCGACATCGCTGGGTTTCCGCGGAATTCGATGGTCGAGCCATCTTGGATGAAGGTGACCCCTGGGGCACGCTCGGTCCGTGCCCAATCATCGAGAAGCAGTGCCAACTCGCGTTGGCCGATGTATTGCCCCGTCCGAATAAGGTCCTTCTCTAAGCCAGCGACGTCCACGTCATTGGTTACCAGCAGCGAGCTTGAGGCATCAGAAATATCCTCTAGTCCGGCCTGTTGTTCTGCCAACGCGGTCAGCATTTCATGGACCTTCTGATCCCGCTCATCGGCGGTGAGCGTAAAGTCGAACCCGGCCTGAAGGATTTTCGGCGCGCTCGCTGCGATAATTGGTTCGAGGGCTCCGATCGATGACTGGAAGATGTCGATGCGGGATAGCAGCCGATCGAGTATTCGTTCGTCGATTGTGCTTTCATTGACAAAGTTGATGACCAGTATCGTCTCTTCTTTCTGCCCAATGCGGTCGATGCGGCCGATCCTCTGCTCGATCTCCATAGGATTCCACGGGAGATCGTAATTTATGACAGCAGAGCAGAATTCGAAGTCGAGGCCCTCGCTCGCAACTCGGTTAGCAAGTACAAAATCATAGAGACCGCCGCGGAAGTCGGCCATTATCTTCAGGCGAGCATCCCGCTTTACGCCACCGTGCATGACGGCGACGCGATAAGCGGCACTCAGCCTGCTACTGAGATAGCCAAGCGTCGGCACTGAGAATGTGAAGATCAATGCGCGGCGACCGCCGTCATAGAGGTTGGAGAGGACTGCGCTTAGCTCGTCGAATTTCGTATCGACGTCTTCAGGGAGGTCGCGTGCGGCTGCAAATAGTTCGCTATGCGGCTCGATCCGCATGGTCGGCGCATCTGAGTCAGCATCTGCGATGTCACCGAATCCGAGGGGGTCGAGCACTGCACGCCGAGCCATCGGCAGGCATGCGCTGGCTAGCCGCAATGGCATTTGCATTGAGAAGTACAAGGGAAGCCCTGTGGCGTCTGCGCGTGCTCGGCACCACGTGAGGTACTCGGCGTAGAACGCTTCTTCAGCGGCCGTCCAATGGACTTCTCGGCGGTCTTCCTTGCGCTTGGCCTTCTGGTCGTCGACTTCGACCTTCTTTGTACGAGTAATGACTGTGGACAACGTGTTCAGATCCGACAGGTATCGCTTCGCGTCGACGATATTGCGCGGAGTCAGTTCGTCTGTGTCGAGTAACTGCTGCAACAAAGCAAAGTCGGGACGCTGCATCAAAGGCCCGCCTAGTGCAGTGGAGGACAACTTCTCCAAGTCGCTGAGGAGCTCTCGGCCTCTTACTCCTTTTTCGCCCAGTCGAGCTGCGACGGCGTTCGTAATTCGGTTGGGTTCCAGGCGCAGCTCCAGGTCCCCCAAGTCGCCGTAGTCCTCAGGAGCGAGTAGTTCCAGAAGATTCAAGAGGTCTTGTTGTTTGAGATTGATAGGAGTTGCTGTGAGAAAGACCAGATTGTCGGCCCAGTCCGCGAGTTCGGTTCCCAGCGAGTAGGATTTGGTATCTGAGTTCCGCATTGAATGCGCCTCGTCGACGATGACCAAGTCAAATTCTGGTGGGATCTCTCTAAGTTCGTCGAGGCCATCCCAGCTACGCAGTCGTTCGAGACTGCAGATGTGTGCTTGCCTGCTGGGCAAGCGGTTCTGCCGATGCTTCTCGAGAAACTCGGCGAGTCCTTTCGTGTCAAGCTCAGTCAGCTCAAACTCGAACCTGTCGGCCATTTCCTGCCGCCATTTGTTGAGGAGGCTGGACGGGCAGACGATCAGGACTCGGTTTGCTTCCTGACGCGCCTCCAGTTCGGTCCAGATGAGACCGGCTTCGATCGTCTTACCGAGGCCGACCTCGTCGGCTATCAGGAGGCGAGCCTTGCCAGTCTGCAGCAGCTTGAGAACCGGCTTGAACTGATAGGGGCGAAAGGTGGTTCGAGTAGCGCGGAAGGAGAACAGGGTGTTGGTGAACTTGCCAAGTAGCTTGGCTCGGGTCAGGGTCGCGCCGAATCGGCTCGCTGGAGTTGGAGTCTGCGTTACCCAAATCGCCGGCCCGTCCATTTGCGGACGTGGTCTCAGCTTGGATTCGACAATGTTCATGTAACGGCCTTGGGCCATCACCGAATAGGACCATCCGGTAGGAAAGAACTGGCGGCCACTGATCGTGACGTCTACGTCGCCAGGATGTGTCACCGCCGTGTCGTTCATGGCGAATTTTGGCGGCGCGACCACGGTTGCGTTGTTCCAGAGGTCTTCTGCCCATGCCCACGCATTGGCGAGCGGGTGGCTGTCGTCGATCGAATCAGTGGGCGTCACGGTGGCATCACCTTGTGATGCGCCCATGGCGACCTGCATGAGGATCGGTGACTCGATCCCGTCGAACCAGTAAATGCCTTCGGGTAGTGGGACGTCAGGATTCCACATCACCCTGCACTCATCGGCGCGGTCGACGAGACTGCTGACAGGTGCATCTAAGACCAGCGCGCGACTGAACCTCGTGCCGTCGGCCGGCAAGTCTGTGCGCTCATAGTCAGGGTGGTATCCGAAAGTCGGAACTTTATCGGTAGCCGACGAAGGGACGAAACTCATGGCTGAAGCTGCTTCCTGCGATGCAAACGGCGTTAGACGAGGCGCTCCAACACCGGCGGACTCACGGTCGGCCCGATAATGTTCGTTCCTTCGTCCCCGCCCTGGTTTGCTGCAAGTTGTGCCGTCACCACAGTCATCGACTCTAACCGCGTTCGCGCTGGAGTTTGCAAACTTCGGCCACAATCTTGTTTCCCGCCGCACCTTAATCCGGGCAGTCGGCTGCCGGGAGAACCTGAATGGGCCGTGTTGGGCGCCTGCTGTTCGACCGTTCCGCCTCATTGCCTTGGGCTTAGTTCTTGCAAACCTCCGAGCTTGTTGATCTGCCTATGGCGACTTCAATTGCAAGCGTTCAAGTGGCTAGCCCGCACCGTGCGGCATGGAATTAATGCGCGCCCAACTATCTACCACGTTCTCGGCGGCAGCCAATAGTGCCGCTGGAAGACGTTGTGCATCAACGTCTTCGCCGGCTTCGTTGCCGCCGGCGAATTGTCTCGTCACTGCGAGTACATCGCTTAGATGCTCGACCGCCTCATTCAGCGCAACGAGCGCGTCTTCTGCTTCGATTTCTGCGACAGCTTGGTCGATTTCGGCCAAGGCGGCGTCAGTGGCCGCGTCCCCTTGGGCCGCGCGCAGTGCCTCCATAGACTGGCGGGCTGACTCCTCCCCGTACTGGTGCACCATCCACTTTGCCGTTATTTCGTCGGGGTGTGGCAGCGCGGCGATACCGTTGAGCAGCTCGTCGAGGTCGGCCGTCTCGCCCTCCCCGCCGAACCGAGAAACCAATCCGGTGTCGTCGTCGAGGAAAAACTCGGCCAACTGTACTTGGCTGCCGTCGTCGCTGGTCTCCGACATCGTCCCGCGCATGTAGAAGTCTGAGGGTGGCTCTTCGACGATTGGCTCCTCGTCGGGCCTGAGCACCACGTCGCCCACACGAAGCAGCGGCAGCGGCGGCGCTGGTACTGATATCTGGGATGCGAGTGAGGCCACCGCAGCGCGGACGTAGGGAAACACCACCAACGCTCCGACTTGCTCGACGAACTCTCGGACAATCTCCGGCTTGTTGCGCGACACCGGCACCGGCACAGCGAAGACGGCCTCACAATCGACTACGAAACTGCCGTAGGCGTTGCACGTTTCAACTCGGCCCCCCACTGCGAGGCTATGGTCCTCAACGCGAGTGCGAAAACTCACTTCAGCTTCGCACTCGGGATCGCCGGGCGCATGCAACTCCTCCGAACGCAAGGTCAGCTCGCGCGCCGTCGCCTCGGTGACGCGGCTAGCAACGAGTTCGTGGAAAACGACCTCGAGAAGATCTGCGAGTTCGATGAGCTGCGCCGTGGTCTCGATCGCGTCACCCATTCGACGTCCTTACGCGGGAGCGCTTCTTCTGCAGGCGGGCGACGTAGCGTTTCTCGTCGACGGCCTGTCGCGATTCTGGCTCCGTTCGGCGACGACGCGACGCCCGGGGCAGGGCGGGCTGGCCTGGGTCTACCGGTGTCGCCGAGAGCCGGGTCTCGTAACCAAGCGCACGGAGGTAGCGCGCCAGCGCTGCAATCCGCACATTTCCGTCGCCGTTCAGCACCTGCGATACACGGCCCTGCGTCACACCGAGCTTCTCTGCGAGGGCCTTCTGATCTAGGTCGGAGACATCAAGCGCCTGATGCAGAAGTCGCATAGCCTGACCGGCGAGGTCGGCGGCCGCCAGACCCTGAGCACCGCTGTCGGTTGCCGCTTCCTCATCGATCAGCGTCGGATCAGTTGGGTCGATCATGAGCGAGATCCTCCTCTCTGACTTTCTCCGATTCTGAAAGATCGTGTGGCAGGGTCTTCTGGCTGACTTTGGTAAACGCGTGGCCGACGCGGATCAGCGGATCGAAGTTCGGGATCTGCCAGAACTCGCTTTCGGGCGCCTCGGCATCGCGGTAGTCGCGTATCGGCAGCTTGGCCGTGTATCCACCACGCCCGTCGGTGTCGAAGAAGGTAAGGCGTTTATCGCCGTGGCGGAACTCCCACACGCCTTCGTCGAGCGCTTTAACGGCGTCCCGGTAGACCGGCTCGCCAGTGTTTGCCCAGTGTCGCAGCGCATTGAGAAACCAGTGATAGTCGCCAATCTGCTCATCTAACGGTTCCGTGTCCCCGGTCTGGCCCCATGCGCCGCTCTTCAGAGCGTCAAGGAACTCGCCAGCCGGTGAGCGTCCGTCCTCGCGAACCGCGCAGTCGACCTGATGCATCTGGCCCTTCACGATAGACCGCCTCTTCATGACTCTCCCTCACTTTAGCGTACGCTAAACCGTTCACGCAAGCTCCTGTGCGATGGGCGCGCATGCGCGGGAACTGATGCTGTCAACGATGGGCGTCATCGTGTCACGGTGCACCGACATCCGACTGGCTGCTGCCTGCATGCCGGGAGCGACAATATCGCGGGTTCCGGTCAGGCTGTCATTGCCTCGTAGTTCAATCGATGCGTGGCTCAAGAATCACAGGGCAATCCGGCAGGCAGCGAGGAATCGGTTCAGGATGTCATCGTCCGGCTGCTGGAGGACGATGAGAAACTCGACGAAGCAGCCAAGGAGGTCGTGCTCGCCGCGCTCGCGGACGTCGGAGACGGAGACAGAGAGAACGCCGAAACAGACTGGTCGCCAACGTTTCTCACCAGCATCAAAGTGTCCGGCTTCCGCGGCATCGGATCGACCGCGAAACTCGACCTGCATCCGGCCCCTGGCCTGACGGTGGTCAGCGGCCGCAATGGGTCGGGTAAATCGAGCTTCGCTGAAGCGCTGGAGCTGGCCCTGACCGGGACCAGCTATCGGTGGAAAGAGAAGCAGGCGCTGTGGGCTGAGTCGTGGCGAAACCTGCACAAGCCCAGTCCCACCACCGTGCGCGTCGGATTCACGAGGGAGGGCACAGGGCCGATCGACGTCGGTGTCGACTGGACCGATGACGCTGCGCTCGCCGACTGCGAGATGTGGACCCAGGTCCCGAGCCAGGAGCGGGTGCCGGGCGTTGACTCGCTCGGTTGGGCGCATCCGCTTGATCTATGCCGGCCCGTGTTGTCTTACGAGGAACTGGGGCAGCTGTTCGACGGCGGACCGTCGAAACTGTATGACGCGCTGGCGAAGCTGTTGGGCTTGGAGGTGTTGGCGGAGGTCGAGAAGAAGCTGGCTGCCAACCTCAAAGACACCAAGTCGGCTCGCGACGCTGCTGATGCAGCGCGCAGACAGGCGCTCGCGGCCCTGGCGGATTCTGACGACGATCGATCCCCAGGCTTGGTGACGCTGCTCAACAAGCGCGTCCGGCCGGTCGATGAGATCTTAGCCATCGTCACTGGGTCGGGCACGTCCGAGCAGAGTGTCATTCATGCGCTGCGCGCGTTGACTCAGCTCGAAGTCGTTTCGGTGGAGGATATCTCGGCGTGTGCCACACGATTACGGGTCGCGAGTGCGGCAGTGGAAGCCGCCGGCGCGGGTGTGATCGCTGCTGCAGACAAACGAGTTTCGGTTTTGAAGGCTGCACTAGATTTCCACGACGAGGCCGGCGACGGCGACTGCCCGGTGTGCGGCGTCGGACAGCTGGATGCAGCATGGGCCCAGAGCGCCCGGTCGGCCATCTCCGACGATGAAGCCGCCCTCGCTGAATATCGAGCGACGACAACGGAGCTCAAGGCAGCGACGACGGCTGCGGCGGAGCTGAATTCGCGGTTCCGGCCGGCGCAGGCAGTCCCGGGCATCGACCTCCCAGCGATGGAAGCGTTCAACACCGCTGTTGCCGCTGCGGGCCAGCTGCCCGTCGGTGACGCGGCACTTGCGGACCACCTGGAATCCAAGCTGGTCGATGTGGTCGGCGCCGCGGAACTGCTGCGGGCTCAGGCCGAGCAGCAGTTGGCCGAGCGTGAGGATGCCTGGGCGCCGTTGGCCGCGCAAGTCGCGGCATGGATTCCATTGGAGCAGAAGGCCTGCGAGCTCGACGGTGTGCTAAGGGCGACGACGGCAGCCAAGAAATGGGTCACCGACAACGGCACCGCATTTCGCAATATGCGGCTGAAACCGATTGCCGAGCAGGCTCGACATATATGGAGTCTGCTGCGGCAGGAAAGCAACGTCGAACTCGGCGACATCACGCTTGCCGGCACCGCGACCAAACGCCGAGTGATGCTTGGCGGTTCGGTGGACGGCAAGCCGACGCAGGCGTTGTCGGTGATGAGCCAGGGGGAGCAGAACGCCGTTGCTTTGGCGCTGTTCCTGCCGCGAGCGACTTCGGGGAAGAGTCCCTTCCGTTTCATCGTGCTCGATGACCCGATCCAAGCCATGGACCCAGCCAAGATCGATGGATTCGTTCGGGTGATGGTGGAGATCGCCACGACCCATCAGGTGGTGGTGTTCTCGCACGACGACCGGTTGGCCTCGGTGATCCGCGAGACTGGTGTGGATGCTCGCCTTGTCGAGGTGGTGCGCTCGACCGAATCACAGGTCAAGACACGAACCAACATGAACCCGGCGAGGCGGTTGGTCGATGATGCGTTGGCAGTGGTCCGGGACAAGGACGTACCTGATGACGTCCAAAGGCGCGTGGCACCCAGCCTCTTCCGGATGGCGCTCGAAGAAGCCGCCAAGCAAGCGTATTTCGCTCGGCAGTCGCGGGCCGGACGCTCACGGGTTGAGTCAGAGGACAACTGGCAATCGGCCAAGAAAACGCGGAGCAGGTTGGCGCTGGCGGTACTAGGCGATTCCAAAGCAGATGTCACCGAATGGGTTGAGGCCAAATCCTGGCGGAAGCGAGCCCTCAACATCGGTAACGCCGGCATGCACGGTGCGGGGCATGTGATTTCGAAGGAGGACGCGACCGACCTGGACCGCGCCGTCGACGATCTACTGGCCCTGCGGTGAGCGCGGTTGTTCTTCTCGCTCAGGCACAGCAGATGCTGGCCAAGTCGCGCGCCGACGGTTTGGCGCCGCGGATGGCAGCGTTCCTGGCGCGTCAGGCGCTCGAAGAGATCATCGCGGCGCGCTGTGAGAGCCTGGACGCTGCGGTGCCGTGGGCCAATGCCCGCAGTCGGCTAATTGTGTTGCGGGCCTTGGACACCGCCGAGGCTGCTGACTGGGCATCGCGTGCCTGGAGCGGCCTGAGCAGTGCGTGCCATGTCCACGCCTTCGAACTGCAGCCCTCAGCGTCTGAAGTCAGGTATCTGTGCGAGGTGGTCGCGTCTCTGTTGCCGGCTTCGCAGTGATCCACCCGGGTGCGAACCCGACATCGAACCGCACACTCGATTTGTAGCCCGACCATGTCGCGATGCCCGGCGGCTGGCCGCGATAGATCCCTCGAGCCGCGGCGACCACCCTGTTGTATTCAGTAGGCCAACGGATTTCTTCGGCAATCTGCTCCAGCACCTGCTGGTCGCGCGTCAGCACTCGATTCACGATGGCAACCGCCGGCAGTGCGTGACGCTTGTCGGAGTTGCATCGGGTGCATGCCAGCACCAGATTGGCCAGGCCGTCGATACCCACCAGCGACCACGGCAGTACGTGGTCGATCGGGTTGTCGGCCGGCAGATGGGTGTCGCAGTAGAAGCAGTGCGGGCCGAACGCCTCCTTGAACGGTCCGCGCACCGCGGTCAACGCGGTGCGGTCGCGACCGAACAGGTGCCCGGCGATGTCAGGAACGTCGGCCTGTAGGAACGTGTTGAGCCGGCGCACATCGTCGACCCACATGATCTCCAGCGCAGGTTTGAGCAGCCCCGCAAGCCGAGCGAGGCCCGTTGCCACGCCGGGCATCAGCACGATCGCATCACCGTGGTCACGTAGGGCACGGCGAGAAACGTTGGAGTGCAGAAAGCTGTCGTCGTACAGGAACGGTTCGCTGGCCTCGGAGCCGGGTAGTCGCTGAAGGCGATAGAGCGGTTGCTGCGCGAGACACAGACCGATTTCGTCGATGCTTGCCCGATAGATGTCCGGTGTTGTAATCATCGCGACGCTCAGGGATGAAGCGCCCGACGCGCTGCGTAATGCTCTGACAGCGCGCGGAATTCGCTCGCGCTCGCCGCTCGACTGTCGTAGAAGCTGACCCTCGAAGGGACGGACTTGTCGCCAGTACAACTCCATCACGCGGTGCGCAAGATCGGGGATCGGCACCGTGAGCGGATCTGCCGGGTGCTCTGGCAGATTCTCGATGCAATGGTCGATGAGAGCCATGAGAGTGGCGAGCTTGTACGTCGCAACCCGCACGCCGGTCTCCAGGATCGCCACCACGCGCTGGCCTAGCAGCAGGGGATCGATGGCGTCCGGCATCTGATCTTGGTACCACGTCGTGAACCGTCGGTACTAAAGCGTTCGGTTTGTCCGAACCGGCCACCCGGGCCCTTCGTGCACACAACCGAACTTGATGCTCCTATTGGTGTCAAGCCACGTTGAGCCAGTTTCTGTAGGTGTCGGCGAAGGCGTCGTCGCGTTGTAGTCCGCGTTCGATGCGGGAGATGACGGTGGGCCAGACTCCGAAGTGGTTGGCGGCGGCTGTGACGGTGATGTTCTTGGCCTGCCGGGCGGGGCGCAGGTCGGCGTATTCGGGCACGTCGATTTGTCGGGTCAGCAGTTTGAACATTTCCCGGGCGATCGCGCGTTTGAGTTTGCGCAGGATCTCCTTCTTGCTGTGGCCTTTTGATTTCTGTCGCTGCACGTAGTCTTTCGTCGGTTGGTGACTGGACATGCGCACCAGGGCGATGCGGTGCAGTGCGCTGTTGGCGGCGCGGTCCCCGCCGCGGGATAGGCGGTGCCGGTTGGTTTTGCCCGAGGACGCGGGCACCGGTGCGGCGCCGGACAAGGCAGCGAAGGCGGCGTCGCTGTGCAGCCGGTGTGGGTTGGCGCCGGCGGTGATGAGCAGTTGGGCGGCGGTATCTGGACCGACGCCGTAAGCCGCCCGCAACCCGGGATTGGCGGCGGTGACGATCGCATCGATCTGCGCTTCGAGGGCATCGGCTTGGGTTTGCAGGAACTGCACCCGCTGGGCGAGCATCTTGGCCGCGACGAGCAGCGACTGCGCCCACGGCTCGGCCTGGGTGTCGGGTCGGCAGCGGGCGATCGCCTCGATCAACGTCAATGTTGTTAAACCACTGTACTTTTCGCGCACCGTGTCCGGTGCTGAGACCAGCATGGCCTTGATTTGGTTGATCACCGCGGTGCGGTGCTTGACCGCTGATCGGCGCGCGATGTGCAAGGCGCGCAGCCCCGCGGTCGCATCGTCTTTGGGGGTGGCCAGCTGATCGCCGGCCAACGCGGTCCGGGCCGCGCTGTAGGCATCGAGCGGATCGGACTTCCCTTTGCGGCGGCGGGTGGACTTGACCGCGCGGGTCACCTCGACGACCTCAATGCCGGCGGCGGTCAGTGCCCGGGTGAATCCGGCGCCGTAGCTGGCGGTGCCTTCCACCCCGATCCGCACGATGTGGCCCAGGGTCATCAGGAACCTGATGGCCGCCGCGTAGCCGGCGCGGGTGGTCGGGAACTCCTTATCGCCGAGCGTGGCGCCGGTCATGGAGATCGCAGCGACGTGGATGGTGTCGGCGTGGGTGTCCGCGCCGGCGACGACATCGAGGGATTCTGTCAAGATGATGGTGTCCCTTCTGACCTGATATTCGGGTGGGGCACACACCGGCCAGGGCGGGCAGACAAGACATTGATAAGGAACGGCCAGGCTCCTGATTAGGTCATGTCCGTCCTGTCCGGCGTGAACAAGACGCGCTACCACGCAGGCCGGACAGATCAAGTGATGGACAACCCAGCAGGGCGTCAGTCGGTGGAGGAGTCACGACCAGCGCGGTAACGCTCTTCCATCATCAATGTCGGTGGGGTCTGTCAGTCTATAGGGCTCGCGGGAAGCGGGCGTTTCTCAGAAGGACGGAGACCCCGATGACTACCAACCTCAGCCGCGTACGCGTGTTGCTCGCCGCTACCGCCACGGCGCTTGTCGGGCTCTTCGTGGCGGGTCCTGCGGAGGCCGACCAGTACGACTTCGTTTCGAACCTGGACAACAACGGCGTCTACTACTCGTCGATCTCGGGCGTCATCGATGCCGGCAAGATGACCTGTCGGCTGTTGCGTTCGGGCGCCGGCGTGCCCGGCGCGCTTGGCTTTCTGAGCCGGGTGGGTTACGCGCGATATGAGTCGGCCACCATTGTCGTCGCTGCTGCCGACAACATGTGCCCTGACGTTGAGCCGGTGATCGATGCGTTCCTGAACCAACCCACGGGTGAAGGCGTCCGCGCGTGACGTCGGCCGAGCGGTGCGATGTGCAGTGGCGGACGCGCCTATGGCAACGGAACCGCACTTGCTACCAAACGATCAATGTCGGTGCCCCATGCCATTCTGTTCGGCTCGGTTGAGAGCACGACACCCCGACCGCGATGAATAGGAGCGATCAATGACCAGACCCTCAACCCCCGCACCCGGCTGGTATCCGGACCCCGGTGGTCAGCCCGGCCAGCGCTACCACGACGGTCGTCGGTGGACGACACACTTCGTACCGACCCCACCGACTGCGCCCGCGCCGGCACCCGCGCATGCCGTCGCGGTGGCGGTATCAGCCGGCGGCGGCACCAGCCATGCACTGCATCTTGTCCTGACGGTGTTGACGTGCGGCCTGTGGCTGCCGATCTGGATCCTCGCGGCCATCTTCGGCGGTGGCGGGTCCTCCGCGGTGGCCGTCGCCGGCAACGGCGCTCTCGTGCGAACAACGAACCCCGGGGCGAAGGTCATCGGCGCGGTCTTCGTCGGACTGTTCGTGCTGGGCACCGTGAGTAAACATCCGTGGCTCATCGGTGTTTTCGTCGCGCTGGCGATGCTGGCGGGGTTCGTGTTCTGGGCGGTGAAAGCTGCACAGCAGCGAGAGGAGCAGCTGCGCCACGAGCAGTTCCAGCGCGACATGCTCGCCGATCGCGCCGTCTTTGAGGACCAGCTCTATCAGCAGGGCGATCCGCGTGGGATGCACGGACGGTACATGCCTCCGTCGGACCCGCTGTGAGCCAAGCCGTGGTGCCAGGGAGCGGCGGGAAGGCAAGGCCATGAAGTGCGATGATCACTCCGTGACCGGTTACGACGTCATCGGAGATATCCACGGTTGCGCTGACCCATTGGAATCACTGTTGGACGCAATGGGATACCAGCACACCAACGGGGCGTATCGGCACCCGAGCCGGCAGGCGGTGTTCGTCGGCGACCTGATCGACCGCGGCCCGCACCAGCTGCGCGTGCTCGAGACTGTGAAGGCGATGGTCGACGCCGGCAGCGCGCAGATCACCATGGGCAATCACGAGTTCAACGCCGTCTGCTACGGCACCCTCGGCGCCGACGGTGACTATCTGCGCCGGCATTCGGATAAGAACGCTCGACAGCACCAGGCGTTCTTAGAACAGTTGACGGACGAGCAGCAGCAGCACTACCTCGACTGGTTCCGCACCATCCCACTGTGGCTGGACCTCGGTGGACTGCGGGTCGTCCACGCGTGCTGGCACGAGCCGTCGATGAAAGTTGTTGAGCGGGAGCTTGGTTCGCATCGATTCAGCACTGACAAGCAGTTCGCGGACGCCTCGACCGAAGGTCATCCGCTGTACGACGCGGTCGAGACGCTCATCAAAGGACCCGAGCTGAGTCTGACCGACCACGGGCAGCTGCCGTACCTCGACAAGGACGGGCATGCCCGCAGCCAGGCGCGGCTGCGGTGGTGGAGCGCCGGTTCGACGCTGCGCGAATTAGCCGAGATGACAAGCACTTTCACGACCGCGGGCGGCGCGCCGTATCCTGAACTGCCGGCGCTCCAGGTGGCCAACGACGACCACGTCTACCGCGGCGACGTGCCGGTCGTCTACGGCCACTACTGGCGGACGGGCACGCCGGAGCATGGCCTCGATTGGACCGACCGCACCGCCTGCGTGGACTTCAGCGCCGTCAAGGGCGGGACCTTGACCGCATACAGATGGTCGGGGGAGTCGACTGTGCGGGTGGAGAATTATTGTGCTGTGCGGGCCTGAGCATAGGGAAATCCCCGATTCGTCGGAGCCGTCGCCTTCCTAAGCTCGGATCACCCGAGCAAAGGACCCTGCCATGCACCTCAAGCCCGTCCTGCTGGCCACCGCCGCCGCCCTGACCCTGACGGCAAGCCTGGCCGGGTGTAGTAAGGCGCAGATCGAGTCGACGACCAACAGCATGAAGGCCAAGCACGCCGAGGCGATTGACGCCTGCGCTCTGCTGTCGGACGACGAGATCGCCGCCTACATCCCGAAACCGTTCGTGAAGAAGCCCACGGGAAACGGCGTCGACAACGCGGCGAGCTGCAATTGGGAAAATCCTGACAACTACAAATCGGTGACGCTCGACGTCGGCCCGGAGGATTCGGCGCCCGGCAACACGCTGCCGTCCCCGAAAGCCGGGTTTGAGAGCCACTACCACGACGGGCCGGACGGCCTGCGCTCCTTCTCGGGACAGTTGGAGTTTCCGGCGTCCAACCGACACAACTACGTGCAAGTGGTTGCCAACCTCACGGGAGACGCCGATGAGCAGAGCATGCTGGCGCTGGCCAAGTTGGTGTCGCCGCGTATTCCCAGTTAGCCGTTGGGTGGGCTGAAGAACTCCACCACGTCCACCGCTGACGGTTCGCCGTCCAGCAGCTCGATCAGATCGTCGACGTCGTCTGGCTTGACCACCACCAGGGCTCCGACGAACTGCAAGCCGTCGCCGACGGGGAGGGCCCGGGCGCAGACCACCTGGCCGGGTTTCAGCGTTCCGCCCACCATGTCGCTCAGCAGCGTCAACGTCTCATCGAGCAGAAGGTCGCGGACGGTCACGGTGTCGGCGACGCGCACGACTTCGTACATCGAGCGCTCCCCTTCCGCTCAGATGCGAAGTAACGCGCGTTCGTCGGCGGGTAGCAGCTCGCCGCGTTGTTCGAGGAATTCGGCGAATCCACCGCCTTCGACCAGCACGCTGTCGATCACCAGGGGGTCGTCGATGAGGCGAGCATTGCACGTACCGATATCGCGCGCCTCGCAGACGTGCAACATGAGCCAGACGTCATCAAGCAATTCATTGCCGGCCTGGCACGGTCTGTCGCCACGGAAGTGACGCATCGCACCCTCACTGCTGACGTACGGGCGATTGCGCCGACGATCAACGTCGAAACCATCGCGGGTTACGTCCGACTCTTACAGCGGCTCTTAATCATTGAGGCGCAACCAGCTTGGACCCCAAAACTGCGATCCCGTGCGCGGCTGCGGACGTCGCCCAAGCTCCACCTCGTGGATGCGTCACTCGCTGCCGCGGCGCTCGGTGCCGGGCCGAGGCAGTTGCAGCGCGATCTGGCGACATTGGGCAGTCTCTTCGAGAACTCAGTCGTTCACGATCTGACTGCACTCGCCTCAGTACACGGCGGTGAAGTCCGCCACTACCGAGACTCGAACGGCAAGGAGATCGACGCGGTCCTAACCTTGCCCGACGGAAGATGGGGTGCCGTCGAAAATCAAACTTGGTGGCGCGCAGATGAAGACGGGTATTGAGTCGCTGCGCGCCGCAATCGGCCAGATCGACACCACCGCCGTAGCTGAGCCGGCATTCCGTTTGGTTGTCACCGGCACAGGCCCGATTCTGACTGCCGACGACGGAACTGTGACCAGCCCATTGGGCGCGCTGGCTCCGTGACGGGTGCGGGCGTCGCTGCGGCCGATCTCTATCGTCCGCAGTTGGAGCGGGATCTGTGGCACGCCAACACCAGGCTGTATCCCAGCGCCAGGGGATTTCGCGGGCCCGCCGGAACAAGGCGTCATCGTCGACCGGATGCCGTGTCGGCAGATCGCGGGCATCGTCGGGTACCTGCCATCACTCACGGGAGTATTCACCATTCAGTGGGCTGGCCAGCTGTCTGAGTTGGCGAACCTCGTGACTTGGTTGGACTCCTCAGAGCGACGATGGCCGTGTCGGCGGGTGACGGTGCGCAATGACGGGCCGGTCGCAACGTAGCGTTGTCGCCATGTCGAAGAGGAAGCGACCACACACGGCGCGACGGTCCGGCCACTCGAAGCGTCATAAGGCTGAACCCGACCTGCTCGACGACGTCCGTGCCGCGCTCGCCGAACCGGACCCACTGCACATGTTGTCACTGGTCAGTGCGCTGGCATCCGCGCTCGATCCTCGCGGCCAGCAGCCACTGGCTGACCTCCCTATCTTCGAGATCCCCACACTGGGGGAACTGGCCGGGACGTTCATCGAGGTGGACGTGCCCGAGACCACGGCGCTGCTGGCGGTCATCGCCGAGCTGGCTGGTGACGACGAGGTACTCCGTGCTCGGATCCGCCGAACTCTCGATGACCGGGCCGCGGCCGAACCGGTGTGGCTGACCCGTCTGTCGGAGACGACCGTCTACCGGATTCTGCGGATGGGGCATGTCTTTGGCGACGGCGACAACGTCATGCTGGGCGTGCGACTCGCGGGCGAGTATGAGGTCACGTTCCTCGTTTACGTTGACCACAACATGGGCACGGTGGTCAAGGACGCCTTCGTGGTGCCCGAACCGATCGACGTGGTCGTGGCCGAGTATGAGAAATCCACTGCGGGTGAACCCGGCATGATGTGGGAGGAACTCAGTGGTGCCGATGCGCGTGCCTGGATCGACGAAGCAATCAGCCTGGGCGCCATAACCTTTCCACCTTTCGAGACCGAATCATGGCCGGAATGTCGTCCATTGGTGGAGTGGGTTGTCCGGCGGCTTCCCGATGGGGGAACGGGCTACCAACGGCCGCAGTGGGAACAGAAGCAGCGGGACGATCTCGCCAACCGCTTTTTCGCGTCAGTGTGGGGCCGGCGTCTTGATGATGCCGACCACCGGAGCCTTCTCGAGTCGCTGATGTGGTACGCCGTTGACTACGGGCCTGGGGACCCGCTGCGGTGGAGCAGCGTCAAGGTCGAGATCCTGCTTACCGACTGGCTGCCGCGCAAAGTTGTTGCCCCCGTGCGGTTCCTGTCCTTGGCGCCCGATCTGCTGCGGGCATTCGTCTGTTTCGTACACGACGAAGTCGATATGCCGCAGGTGCTGACGGACGAGACGCTGTCGGCGATAAATGATTGTCGACGGCGGTTTATTCAAGGCATTCAGGCCGCGACGTCACCGGGGCCACCCGAATTGTTGGCCGCTCTGAGCGGCAATGCTGATATTGCGGGCGTTCCAGGATTGATCGACCACGACATGCTCAGCGAGATGGCGCTCAATAACTTGGCTCAGGCAGTCGGTGGGCGGCGCCAGCTGGATCGATTGGGTGTTAAGCCATTGCCAGATGAGGTATTTCGATGGGGCGGCATACCCGAGGATATTGCACCGCGCGTCACTGAAGTGCTCGCGCTGGTTGATTCGTGCTGTAACGAGCTTCTTGATGTTGAGTACCGGACCGCCTGCCGACGTCTACTTGCTCGTGTCGCCTTGGCGGACCCAGCAGTGTTCAGTAGGCGTGGGCGAGCGGAAACCGCTGCCGCCGGGTTGGTCTGGATTGTGGGTCAAGCGAATGGTCTGTTCGACGGTACAGACAGTTCGGGCCTGCGCGTCAAAGACCTTGCCGCGCATTTCGGCGTCGGCAACGGGAGCCCTGCTCAGCGCGGGGTCACCATGCTGCGTGCCATGGGACTTACGGGCAGCGCCTACGGAGTGAACCTCGGGTCGCCTGACTATCTGGTCGCAGAATGCCGGGAATGGATTGTGCAGCACCGGGACACCTTCCGCGACCGCATGGGGATGTGACGGGGGCGTTCGAGTGCGATACCGAGTCGTTTCGAGATGGGAGTCGGCCAAGGCGACGAAGACGCGACTTCGTCAAGTGCCAGTTTCGTGAACAGGCCACGAGATCGTGGCCAGCACATGTTTCCACCCATCGCGGACCTGTTGGGCCGCTGCAAGAAACGCCGCCAGATCGGTTGGATCGTCGCCGCTTGCAGTCGTGGCGCGGTCGTCGAGTATGTTCTGCGCCGCCGAGATATTGATGGCCAGATCATCTACCGAGGCTGGCGCGGATGTCCTTCATGCGTCGGTACAGCCTGAGTGGATGCTCGGGTGTGCGGAGGAAGCCGAATCGCTCGTAGAAGGTTGCGGCGCTGTCGTCGATCGCGTCGATCGCGTCGATCGCGTCGATCGCGTCGACCACGACCAGTCGTGCTGCTGCCACCTCGCCGGCGGCGACCGCTTTACGCAGCGCCTCCGCAAGGAGTAACGCGCCGAAACCTTTGCGGTGCATCGAGCGATCGACAGCCAGACGGGCCAACAACACCATGCCGACCGGATATCCCGGCTTACCGCGAACCAATTTGTCAGGGGCATCGGCTCGTAGTACCGACCCCATTGTGAGGCTGAAATAACCCACGATGCCACCGTCCGCGGTGACCAGGAAGGTCCTGGCCGAGTCCATCAGTTGGGCGGCGAGCGCGTGCCGACGAAGCCACTCGTCGAGCGTCGCGTTTCCGGAATTGAAGTCAGTGACGTCGTGGCGCGCATCGAGTCGTTCGAGTTGTGTGCGCTTCACGCCTCATGAAGTTTCGTGTTGCCTTTGAACAGCTCAACCAGCTCGGGCACCGTTTGCGCCGGTGCGTCGAGTTCGGCAATGAATCGATCGAACGCCTGATTCGACAGCATCAAATCCTGGTGTCGTTTCACGACGCCCTTGGCTCGCGTTGTCACGGTGTCCAGGACGAACGCGGTGACAGTGGTGGCCTCGAGGTCGGCCGCCTGCCGGATGAGTGCGTCCTGTTCCGCAGTGACGCGAACTTCCAGCCGATGACGGCGAGGTTTGGCAGCGGGTTCGCTCATAGCTCGAGCGCACTGTGTCCGGACAGAGTCCGGACGAATTGGGCGAGCCACGAACTCGGCGGCGCAACTGTCTGCGTGTCTCACAGGCCTGCATGCATCGGCATAGCCCGCTTGCAAAAGTCGGTGCAGAGCCTCTGCAAAGATCGGCATAGAAGCCCTGCTTTTATCGGCATAGAGCGATGCTGGACGTCATGGGGTTAGGGCTCTGAAGGGCGGTACCGGTTGAAGTGCTACCCCGCCGCTCCCGATCCCCGTTCCAAGAGTCGGCGCATCAGCGCTGCCACGCCAACATCTTCGGCCAACTCGATGGCCTGGGCCAGATCCTTGGCCACCTCGCCATCAGGGTCGGCGGTGACGGCCGCGATGATGCGCTTCCAATGCTTCATTGATCCGCGGTCGATCGCAGTAAGGATTCCTTCGACGCCCCATTGCTCGACGGGATCGTCTGGGGTCACGTTCAGATTGCGAAACTTGAGTTCAGGCATATTCACAGTCCTTCTGTCACATCGCATCTGCAATTGCGCGACACTGCTGTACTACGCAATCCCAGTCCGTCCATGGCGCGCGAAGTCCCTTGTAGGCCGGTAGCTGGGTTGTCACACGAGAATCTTTCGGGCGCGGCTCACTGAGCTGCCGGAGAATCTGCGAAGCGACGCTGTCCGGCCCTGCGTTTACATCCGCATAGAAAGTATCGAGATCACGCAAAGTTGATGCAGCCCAGGCAATTCCCAACTCGCCAGATAGAGCTGCCACGTCAAGATAGTCGCGTACCTGGTTGCGTCGAATGATGAGCCAACCCTTGATCCGCAACGCCTCTTCGGCCGTAGGCACTCTGATCCGCTGCCCTGACGGTAACGAGACCTCTTCCACTTCAAGAGGAACCGTGCGGATCATTTGTCGGACACCGGCTTCGATTCCGCCGAGTTCGCCAAAGATGATCTTCCCGGGTGTCGAGCGGTTGAAGACCCACTCGGGGTCGGATTCGAGAGCGTCCAGCACCGCGCCGAATCGCTGCTCCAGATCCCGCACGACGTGATCGTGGTCGAAGGAGTCGCGATGCCGCGCATGAAAAGCCGCCGCAGATCTGCCGACCGGTACGGCGTCGGGAACCAGCCGCTGCAGCCGTGCAGCTGATTCCAATACGACATCGAGATCGGACATAGAGCAACAGTAATGCGAGACGTAGTATTCGCGCGGGACCGTCGGCTTCACACGACAGGTGGACTGAAGAACCCCACCACGTCCACCGCTGACGGCTCATCGTCCAACAACTCGATCAGATCGTCGACGTCGTCTGGCTTGACCACCACCAGGGCTCCGACGGACTGCACACCGTCACCGACCGGCAGGGCCCGGGCACAGACCACCTGACTCGGTTTCAGCGTCCCGCCCACCATGTCCCTCAGCAGCGTCAACGTCTCGTCGAGCACCAGGTCGCGAACGGTCACGGTGTCGTCGACTTGCACGATCTGATACACCGACCGCTCCGCGTCCGCCCAGATGCGGAGTAGCTCCAACTCGTCCGTGGGGAGGAGCGCGCCACGTTGCTCAAGGAATTCGGCGAATCCACCGCCCTCGACCAGCACGCTGTCGATCACCATCGGATCGTCCATGAGAACGGAGCATCGTTTCTTCGTCCCGCGCGGCCCGTGCGCGCGTTACCCGGACGTCGGTCAGCAGCTCGTCCCAGTCGCTGTGCATCACATGTTGAACAGCCTTGGCGTACAACCAATCTGACCGTTCGAGAAGCGTCGCCTGCTCGTTGCCGAGGTGGCACTTCTTGTACTTGCGGCCCGAGCCACACCAGCACGGCTCATTGCGACCTTGCCGGTCAATTGTGCTGGCAACCAGACCACGCGGTCGTCGGGCAGAAAGCCCATCGGCCAGTCGATGTGGGAGTCGAACTCGCCGAATACCGCCTGCGGGTTCTTGACGCCGTTGGCCTGCAACTTCTGCAGTGCTTCGTCGTGACTGAGCGGTCCGTGCTCAGTCAGCAGCTGGACGACGGGGTGCGTCAGGTCGATCGGTCGCGACATGCTCAAACCCTACTGGTCGCCGCACGCCACGTGATGTCGTGCACCGCCCGATCGAGCGGTGCACGACATCCGTCCTAGTTGCTCTCGCCTCGGGACACCGCGCGGTCCTCGTCGCTGAACCGTGCGTGTCCCACACTGCGCATGCTCGCGGTGTAGGCCCCTAGCCGCTCCATTGCCATCGGCGCCGCCTCGGCGACGAAATCCATTGCCGCGTCCGCGCTGATACCCAAGCTTCCGGCGACCTTCACCGAATCGATGCTGGCGCCCAGAAACACGAATTGCCACGAGTGCTCGTCCTGTTGCTCCGTGATCATCGCCTTCACGGATCCCTGGGTGTGCTCTGGCGAGTCCCCGATTCTGAGTCCACCCGGAATTAGAGTCGGGTTTGTTGATCCAGATTCAGTTGATTTCGCAGGCCATCGGGGTGTGACTGCACGTACAGACGGCAGCGTACTCGGCGGGTGTTCGGTAGCCCAGCGCCGAGTGCCGGTGCCGCAGGTTGTGGTCAGCCTTGAAGTCCCCGATCACCACTCGGGCCTCCATCAGGGTGTTCCAGTGATTGCGGTTGAGGCACTCCTTGCGTAGTCGGTTGTTGAACGATTCGATGTAGCCGTTGTTCCACGGCGTGCCCGGCGGGATGTAGGACAACCCGACCTTGCCGTCGCAAAACTGTTGCAGCGCAGCCGAAATGAACTCAGGGCCGTTGTCCATCCGCAACACCATCGGCGGCCCGCCGGCCGCGGCGAACACCTTCTCCAACTCGGCCACCAGTCGCTGCGCGGTGATCGACCGCTCGACGATGTTCAGCAGCGACTCACGGGTGTGCTCGTCAAGCATCGACGCGATCTTGATGGCCTTGCCGTCGACGGTGGAGTCGAACTGAAAATCGATGGCCCACACCACCTTCGGCGCATCCGCGATGACCTCCGGTGGGCACGATGACACCCCCGACCGCTTGCGCGGCGAGGTGACCTTCACCTGCAGACCTTCCTCGCGCCAAAGCCGGTGGATCTTCTTCTTGTTCACCTCACGGCGCTCGTCGTACCGCAACGCCGCCCAGGCACGCCGGAACCCATGACACGGGTGTTTGGTGGCGTACGAGCGCAACCAAACCCGCATATCGGCGTCCGGATCGGACGGGGTCAGCGCCATCGGCAGGTTTCTGTAAGTGGAGCGGGCCAGCCCAACGGCCTTGCACGCCAACCGTTCCGACATGCTCAAGGTGTCCTTGAGCATGTCCACGGCGCGGCGCTTGGCAGCTGGGCTCAGAATTTTCCCTTCGCAACCTCCCGCAACGCGTCCTTCTCCAGCTCAGCCTCGGCCAACAGCCGCTTGAGGCGGGCGTTCTGCTCGCGCAGCTCCTGAGCTCGCGGGCGGCGTCGGTGTCCATCCGCCGTAGGCGGCGCCAGTTGTACAACGTCGCCGGCGATACGCCCAGCTCGGCGGCGATCTCCTCGCCAGTCTTGCCCTCGGCAGCCAACTCGTCCGCGCGGCGCAACTTGCGCACGATGTCCTCCGCGGAATGCCGCTTGCGTCCAGCCATGTATCTCATCGTCCCTTCTCGGCCCGAAACCGGGCCACGGGACTCTAAAACACGCTGGACTCATTCACAGGGAACACGCCAGCTCCACCGAAGAGTTCTCATAACCGTCGGTGATGACGACGATGATCACGGTGCCCGGCCGCTCGTCTTCAGCCATGTGGGCGATCGTGGCGCGAGACTCGGCAATCAGCCGCCCGAGCGCGTCACACAGCGCAGTCGCATTGCGCGGTTCCAGACGGTACTGCGGGACCGACTCGATGGGCTGCCACTGGTACACAGTTTCGTAGGCGTTGTCGAACTGCGCGAGAGTGACTCGCGCCGGCCCGGGTTGTGCGGCTTGTCCCTTCAGGTATGCGTTGAGCGCGAATTCCATCTCGGACCGCATGTCCTCCATCGAGCCGGAGCGGTCCACCAAGACGCCGATGTAGGTCAGGTCGCGATTGGTCATGTCGGGTTCCCTTCAACGTATTCGATCGCCCCCTTGTGGTGAGCCGGTCAGAATGGCACAGCCCACCGACAGAAAACGAGGAGGCCGCCCACTCAGCTAACTATCGAGCCACCGAATTGTCGTACCCTCCTGAGATAATTGACATATGCCGCAAACGATCCACCATCGCCTGCACATCCTCGAGGCCGCCGATTGGAAGGACGGCGTCATCACCCTGCTGGAGCCCCGTTCGCCGTACCGCCCCTGGCGCTACGCGTTCGGGGAGTCCCGCCCGGGCGACTGCGTTCTGCTGGTGCTGGGGACCGATCCGGTGTCGGTGCTGACCTCCCTGGGCCGCATCGACCATGACGGCGGGTTTGGTGGTGCACTGGTCAGCTCGCGGCGATGGTCTCAGAAGTTGGTTGACCTGACCACGTTGGCGATGATGTGCGATCTGGACGATCCGTTCGTCACCTGGCGCTTCGATGACGACGATGCCGAGCGCCTGATCCTGGCGTTGCACGAGAGCCGGGTGCCTGGCAGCATGCACCATCGGTGGGGGCACTCTTCGGTCGCCGCGGCACGAAACCTGTTGCAGTTCAACGGCCGTTGCGACGGTTGCGACCACGAGATCGATCTCACGGAGGACGATGCGCGTGACCACGTGCACGTCCACACCGCCGACCCGCTGCCGCGCCCCGCACCGCCTTCGCCGATCAGAACCGATGACGGCCCGGCCCAGCGCTGGCCCGATCGCTATCTTATGAGGCATTCCGCGCGAGATTGGCCGGCCGTCTTGTGCCGGCGGTGCCGTGACCGGATGCACGACGGAAACTTCAGATCATTCATCGACTTTCGATTCGCTCAGCACCCGGCATGCGCGAGGTGCGGCGGGCAACGGACCCAGGCGATCGGCTACGGCGAACCGGTCAGTCCCGATTGGGCACCGTGGCTTCACAAGGCGGGTTGTTGCGTGCGCGACGAGAAGTGGCACTGCGAGCTGTGCGAGCACGAATGGGTATGAGCGGACGTCCCGGAATGGCGTTATGCCACGATGACCCCATGCCGCCCAGCATTTGGTTTGAACGACTCACCGGGTTCGTTGAGTCTGACTACGAAGCCACTCGTTCCCGTCTGAGCGTCGAAGGCGATGAGCTTGTCTCCTCGGCGAATGGCAAGCGATACGGCATCGGGACGTTGCGGACGCCGAGCCTGGGGGAGCTGCGAGCTGTCACCGTCCCCGATCGGGGCCGCACCATTGTCACGTGCACGGTCGGCGACGTTGGCGCGATGCACAGTGATCCCGAGTTCGAGGGCGCGTTGTTCCAGGTGGCGTCGCAGTTCAACCTGCTGGAGATGACGCACTACACCGTCACTCCGGAAGACGGGGTGACCCGCTACGCCCATGACCACACCCAGGGGCCCGCGTGTGCGATCGCGGCTGGTGCCGGGACCATCTACCGGAACTACTTCGCGTCGGTGCACGGGCAGTCGGGCCAGACGGCCGATCGCCAATTGAACATGCTGGAACGCGTTGGGCTGTCGCTGTCCGAGCACCTCGGCCTATCCGTTTCGTCGTTGTGGCGCATGGAAAATGGCTATGCGCTGTGCACCGCTGACGGGCTGGCGGCGATCAACGACTTCCTTGCCGCAGCATCTCCGGAGGTGCGCGATGCTCTGGCGGGCGAGCTGACCATTGGGCTGCACCTCGACGTCGAGGTGACCGAGGCATCGCGAGTGCCAGGGCCGGTCGTCTCGCAGGCGTACTGCTCGGCGCTGCCCGTGGCGTATTCGAATGTGCCACAACGACACTGGGAGGGTTTCGCTCGGCTGGTGTTGGAATCCGCCTACGAGGCAACCCTTTTGGCGGCGGTCGACGCGGCCAACGCCGGCGGCTCGAACATCGTGCTGTTGACGCGATTGGGTGGGGGAGTGTTCGGTAATGCCGACGAGTGGATCGACACCGCCATCCTCAGGGCACTGAGCATTGTGGAGCATGCTGGGCTCGACGTCCGTCTGGTGAGCTACGGCAGCGTCCACCCGAATATGCGTGCCGTTGCCGACAAGTGGGCCTAGGGTGAGACATCGCTAAGGGAGGGAATGCGTTTCGTGGCATCACCATTGACTAGGGATCAGAAGATGCAGCGTGTGGTGGATAAGACGCGCGTACGCGTCGAGCAGACATCGCCGTCAGCCCGCCTTCTGAGGCACATGCCCAACAGTATGCTCGGAGTTCTTGTTCGCGCGACGGGGGCTGAACGTACATCGGAGGAATTGTCAATACCTGTGGATCGGCTTGTTTCAGGCGACCTCCGTTCCAGTTGATTCGGTCGGTGCCGAGTCCGCCGACGGGGTGATGTCGGTGGGTCGCTCGAGCAGTTTGCCTTTGTGGAAGATCGCGCCGGCCCGGACCAGAGCGACCAGGTGCGGTGCGTTGACGGCTCGCCAGCGGGCTTGCGCGGCGTCGATCAGCTTGTAAGCCATGGCCATTCCGGCGACGCGTGAACCCGGCCCCTTGGTCACCTTGGTCCTCAAACGTACCGTGGCAAACGTTGATTCGATCGGGTTGGTAGTGCGCAGATGGACCCAGTGCTCGGCCGGGTACTTATAGAACTCCAGCAGCACATCGGCGTCATCGACGATCTTGGCGACCGCCTTGGGGTACTTGGCGCCGTAGTCCACCTCGAACGCCTTGATCGCCACCTGCGCGTGGTCGATATCCTCGGCGTTGTAGATCTCCCGCATCGCCGCGATCGCCCCCGGATGAGCCGACTTTGGCAGGCAGGCAAGAACATTGGCCTGCTTGTGAAACCAGCACCGCTGCTCGCCGGTGGCCGGGAACACCTCACGCACGGCCTTCCAGAACCCCAGGGCCCCATCGCCGACGGCCAGCACCGGTGCGGTCATCCCGCGACGTCGGCACGACCGCAACAGATCAGCCCACGACTCGGCCGACTCCCGGTACCCGTCGGTGAGCGCGACCAGCTCCTTGCGGCCGTCAGCGCGCACACCGATCATCACCAGCAAACAGAGCTTCTCCTGCTCCAGGCGCACCTTGAGATGGATGCCGTCGACCCACAGGTAGACGTAGTCGGTGCCCGACAGATCCTGGGCCTCGAAGGCCTTGGCCTCGTCCTGCCACTGCGTGGTGAGTCGGGTGATCGTCGTGGCCGACAAGCCGGCACCCGAGCCCAGGAACTGCTCCAACGCCGGACCGAAATCACTGGTCGACAAGCCATGCAGATACAGCAACGGCAACACCTCGGTCATCTGCGGCGACTTGCGCACCCACGCCGGCAGGATCGCCGAGGAAAACCGTTGCCGCTCACCAGTGTCCGGGTCAACACGTTTGTCATTGACCCGCGGCGCGGTCACACTCACCGCGCCCGCCGCGGTGAGCACCTCGCGCTCGCGGTGATAGCCATTGCGCACCACCAGCCGGTGCCCGTTCTCATCAAGCTCACCGGCATGAGCCTCGATGTAGGCGGCGACCTCAGCCCGCAACGCTGCGGCCAGCATCTGGCGGGCACCGTCGCGGACAATCTCATCGAGCAACGACCGCGACGAGCCAGCATCCTCGTTGGATGAATCCGCATCGTGAACTACCGTGAGCATGGGCGTACCTTCCCGAACCAGCGCGCCAACGCCGGCTCTTGATCAGACCTTCGACATTCAGATCATCCTCGGGAAGGTGCGCCCTTTCCTACGCCGCCTCGCCGAGGCTCATCCACAGGTTCTGATCATTGCTCCGTACATCGACCAAGCTGCTTGAAGACCTCAGTGATCGGTTCCGGCAAGCTGGTATCGAGTTCAGCCCTGATTTGGTAGACCCGGCCAACACACCGAAGACGCGAATCTACTTCTTCGACGCCGGTAGGCCGGTGAAGGGCTTGCAGCCCACGAGGGAGCTGTTCAAAGTCGAGAGCGAGTTGTCCCGATTCCTTTGGCTTAACCGACAATTTCTCAGCAGTACTACAAAGAACCTACGTATCAGAGCTCAGCAGCAGCTGTTGGCGCCGGGCTCGATAATCGATCTCGTCGCAGTGGACACGAAGACCAAGGAACTGGTCGGCATTGAATTGAAGGCCGAAGAGCCGGATCAAGGGATCGTTGCACAGGCGGCCAAATACATGAAGGCGCTCAAAGCTCAGGCCGAAGCCGAGGGCCTGCGTGGTGCTCGACTGATGATCATCACCGGCCAACCCGATGAGCAACTAGAAGAAGCGGTTCAGGCGCACGCAGACAAGCTCGGTGTAAAGACCGACTGGCTCCTCTATCGCGTTCGCTTCGAGCTCAGAAGCGCCGCAGTCTAAGAAGCTGGTTCCAGATTTGTGACTGACTGCAGGTCCAGTCGAGTGCGTAGCGCCCCGATATTTAGCACGCGGTCGATTCACGCACGATCTCACCGATGTGACCCCGCCCTGGGGACATTTTCCGATGTGACGCTCATCGCCGACTCTCGACACCAGCCTTTTCGTCGCCTTTCCGTAGGGTCGAAACCGTGCATGTCTACCAACTGGCTTTCGAATGGACGGAAACGAACCGACACTGGCTGATCGAGGTCCCGATCCGGATCGTCTCGTACGCCGCGATCGCGCTGATCGCGCGGTTGGTCCTGCACCGGGTGATCGACCGCGCGACGACCGGTCGGACCGGCAAGCCCGCCACCACTGACGAGCAGTCGCAAACCACCCGTCCGCCACTGCTGCGCTACCTGCGCGACCGGACGGAGTCGTCGAACGCGCGCAAGGCCGCCGAACGGCGCCGCCAGCGTGCCCAGACAATCGGGTCGGTCCTGAAGTCGACGGTGTCGATCCTGCTGCTGATCTGGCTTGTCCTTGCCATCTTGAGCGTGCTGGGCGTGAACATCGCGCCGTTCATCGCCTCGGCCGGTGTCGTCGGCCTCGCGATCGGCTTCGGCGCGCAGAACCTGGTCCGCGACTTCGTCAGCGGCATTTTCATGCTGCTCGAAGATCAGTACGGTGTCGGCGACAACGTCGACCTCGGCGACGTGACGGGCGAGGTACAGACCGTCGGCTTGCGCATCACCACGCTGCGTGGCGGCGACGGCACCATTTGGTACGTCCGTAACGGCGAGATCAAGCGCGTCGGCAACATGAGCCAGGATTACGCCGTTGCGCAAGTGGAGGTTCCGGTCGCCCTGACCGCGGACCTCGACCGGGCGGAAGAGGTGGCCCTGCAAGCGGCCGAGTTCGCGATCAGTGATCCGGCGATCTCCGACAATGTGCTGGGTGACCTGGAAATGCTTGGCGTGCAGGAACTCTCACCGGATCTGCTGACTCTGCGGATGTCGGTGAAGACCAAGCCGAACACGCAGGGCTCGGTGCAGCGCCGCGTCCGCCGAGAGATTCTGCGGGCGTACGACGAACACGGCATCGCGCTGCCGTACCCGCAGGGCCGCATCCACGCGGTGGTGGGCGGCCGCGCAGCGGAGTAGTGCCCTGGGCTCCCCGAACAACATTGGTCGGGGAGCGGTCAGCGCCCCGCCGTCGCGTTCGGATTCACGCTGTCGACGGCGAGGACTGTGATCGCCATGCTGCGTCCGGATTCTGTCACGTATCTGCGGGTTTCGCCGACGTGCGAGGCGACCAGCGCCTTGCCCAGCGGGCACTCGACGGAGCAGGTGTCGCCCAGCGCCTTTGCCTCGGCTGGCAGGACGAGCTGGAAGACGTCCGTATCGTCGGGATCGCCGTTGAACGACACGGTGACCCACGCGCCCGGCACGGCCTGACCGTCGAGGATCAGCTGGTCGCGGGCATCGATTCTGTTGGTGGATGGCATTTCTCGCGGGTGCCGGTCTGCGCTGACCGCACCGTGTTCTTCAGCGGTATTCGGTGACCCCGCGCCAGTGGGCGAAACCCTTGACGCGGTGTTCGGGTGAATTACAGCGTCCACAATTGTCACTATCCGCCGCAGTTCCGTGGGTGGATGACGCACGCGAGCTTGTTTGCCGTGATGTCACGTGATGTACGTCCGCGTGTCAGGCGCGCGCCGCCGGACTCACGAACATCGCATCGGGCACCATGGGGACGTGCCGCTCTCCGAAACGTCGCTGTTCAACATGGCCGGTGATCTCATCTTCGCCCGAGGCGAGGACTACATCCGCTACGTTCGCGGGCTTCGGATCACCAAATCCAAGGCGTACGCATCGATTCAAGCCAAGCGCGTCTATCAGGTCGAGCTCGACTGGTCCGGCCCGCTGCCCGACGGAGTCTGCACCTGCCCGCACAACGCCGACGGCAACTTCTGCAAGCACCTGGTCGCGGTTGGGCTCGCTGCGATCGACAGCGGGCGGGTCGCCGTCGACGACCCCGCCGACGCGACGCTGGAAGCGGTGGTGCAGGCGATGGACGTCGACGAACTGCGAAAACTGGTCCTGACCCTCGCGCAGCAGGATGGCGGGGTACGGCGCCTTCTGGAAATACGCGCGACGGCGGCGTCAGGAGACGAGGCGCCTGCCCAGGCCGAATTCGAAGCCTATGTGCGAAACACGTTGGAATTCAGGGGCTATGTCGACTATCGGCGGTCGTTCGAGGTGGCGGAAGCAGTCGGCGACATGCTCGACGAACTTGAGGACCACCTGAACAACGGAGCGGCCGAGGTGGTGCGGCCGGCGCTGCTGCTCGCACTCACCGAGTTGCGCGCCATGCTGGAGGACGTCGATGATTCGTCGGGCTTCATCGGCGACCAATGCCAGCGGGCTGCCGACCTCTACGCACAGGCCTGCCGGCTGGGAACGCCCGACCCGACGAAACTGGCGACGTGGCTGGTGAAGTTCCGCGCGGAGTCGCCCGGATGGCCGATCCTCGTGTTGGCCGACTTCGTCGATGCGTTCGACGAGAAGGCGCTCAAGACGTACCGGCGGGCGGTGGCCGCGCTGGACAAGAAGCTGGCAGACCAGCCAAAAGGGCGACACGAAGTCGACGCCATGCTGCTGGAACTCGCCGATCACGACGGCGACGTCGACCTGGCGGTCCAGCTGCTCAGCGAGGGGACCTACGTCCAATACGGGGCGATCGTCAACCGGTTGCGCGCTGCCGGTCGCGAGGACGACGCCGTGGCGTGGATTGATCTCGCTGTGTCCGCCGGCGGTGTCTGGAGCTACGGCGGCGGCAACTCGCATTGGCTGAGCCCCGACTATGTCGCCGAGACGTACAAGGGACTGGGGCGCATCGATGATGCGATCGGTGTCCTCCGCGCCGACTTCGTCCGGCAGCCGTCTGTGGGCTTGTATCGCGTGCTCCTCGATTTCGCCGCCGGCGTCGATCGCGTTGAGTCCGAACGCACATGGGCCTACGACCATGCGCGACACCTGGCCGCAACGGACCGCTTCGCATTCGGCACAGTCCTGGTTCGGCTGTGCCTGAGTGACGGCGATATCGATGCGGCGTGGGAAGCCGCCGACCAGTACGGCGCCGGCTCGGCGTGGCGAGAATTGGCCGACCGAGGGGCCAAAGCGCGGCCTGTCGCGGCTGCAGACTTGTACAGGCCGGGGCTGGAGAAGGATCTGCGATACCCCAACTCCAAGCTTTATCCCGACATCGCGGCGAGACTGGCGACGATGGCCAAGCTTTACGAAAAAGGCGGTCGCGGAGCGGAATTCGCGATGTTCATCGCGCAGCTTCGTGAGCAGTACCGTAAGCGGCCGGCCCTTATGAAGGCGTTGGACACGAAGCGGCTGTAGCGGCCTTCCCATACTTGTCGTAGCCCGGGCGTAGCGTCCGCGGCATGACCGACAAACGACGTTTACGGAGCCTCAAACAGGCTCGACGCGATGTGCGGCGAACGGCGGAACCCGACTATGAAATGGCAAGCAGCAGTGGAGCTTTGCGATAAGTTCCTCGTGTGGGGTAACGGTGGCGCGGTGGCTCTCCTGCGGTACATGCGATTTGGAGCCGTCAAGGATCCTTGACGGCTCCAAATCGAACATGTGAGGAGAGCCGGCCCAGCGCTGTATCGCGCGTGCGCAGGCCCCAAAACAGCGACGCACCACCGCACGCCCGAAGGATCAGGTCCGCACAGAAGCCGGTTCGCCACTCGCAATCGTCTGCGTCCGCTTGTACAGCCACGTCAGCACCGCCGCGAAGGCCACGACGCCGATCACATCAGGAACAGACCCGCCGAAGCCAGAGAACACCGCGAACGGCTCGTCACTACCGGTACCGGCGACGAACCCCGCGAAGATTACCCCGTACAGGCTTTCGCCGACGATCATGCCCGTCGCCAACAGCACGCCAATTCGCTTCTTGCGCTCGACATCTCCGCCGGTGCGGTCGGCCCAGCGGTTGTAGAACCAGCCCAGCAGCGCGCCCAACGGGATGATCAGTGTCAGGCTCATCGGCAGGTACATGCCCATGCCGACGGCTAGCGGCGGTAGGGCGAATCGTGATGTCCGGGTGAGGGTCTCGTCGACGACGATGGCCACCACTCCGATCACCGCGCCCAGTCCGACCAAACCCCAGTTCAGCGACCCGCCGAAGACGCCCTTGGCCAGCGACGAAATCAGTGCGGCCTGCGGAGCGGCCAGGGCGTGGTCACCCGCGCCGGGAGCGCCGAGGAAACCGAACGCGCGCTGCATCAGGTTCAGCACCGGCGGAATGATCGCCGACCCGAACGCCACACCAATGATCAACGCCACCTGCTGTTTCCACGGTGTCGCTCCGACCAGCTGGCCGGTCTTGAGGTCCTGCAGGTTGTCGTTGGAGATGGTCGCGACGCCGAACGTGATGGCCGCCGCGAACAACGTGAACGCCACGAGCGCCGTGGATTGTGCACCGGAGGTAGGCCCGAACACCACCTTGATCAACAGTGCAGCGATGAGCACCGTCAGGATGCCGACGCCGGAAATCGGGCTGTTCGACGAGCCGATCAACCCGGCCATGTAGCCACACACCGACGCGATGACCATGCCGATCAGGAAGATGAACACCAGGCTCGCCGCGATGATCCCGGTCGAATGACCTTGCAGCGCAGTGCCGCGACTGAACTCCCACAGCAGCGCGGCGATCGGCAGCAGCATCACCACGACGGTGCCCACGACCATCGGGAAGGGGATGTCGCGCTCGGTGAGGTCGACGACCTGGCCCTGCCGCCGGTCGCGCGCCGATACCAGCGCATCGGTGACGCCCTTGATGATGGGCCGCAGGATCTTCAGCAGGGTCCAGACCGCCGCGACGGCAATGGCTCCGGCGCCGACGAACCGCACCTCGTGCACGAAGATGCCGTCGATGATGTCGCCGATCGGTTCAGCGCCCGTAAGAGCACCATTGGTGCGGATCGGCAGCAGCACACCGAACGAGATGACCAGTCCGACGAGCATCGCGATGCCGACCGTCATGCCGATCAGGTGCCCGACGCCGATCATCGCCATCGACAGGCCGGCGCTGAACATCGTGCCGCCTGCGCCGATACGGGTATATGCGGTAACCGAATTCGCCAGCACCTTCATGTTGGCCAATAGTCCGAAGCCCGCTGACACCAGCGACCCGAACGTGATCACCCGCAGCCCTGTGCGGTTGGCCTCGACTCCTTCGGTGCCGTCACCGACCTTGAGCACTTCGGCGGCGGCGACGCCTTCGGGATAGGGGAGATCCGTTCCGGTCACAAGAGCCCGGCGCAGCGGTATGGAGTACATGACGCCGAGGGTGCCGCCGACCGCGCACACGGCCACGGTGGTCCAGTAGGGGAAGCCGCTCCACCAGCCGATCATGATCAACCCGGGCAGCACGAAGATGATCGCCGACAGCGTGCCCGCCGCCGACGCCACCGTCTGCACGATGTTGTTCTCGACAATCGAGTGGTTGGCGAAGCTGCGCAGCACGGCCATGGAGATCACCGCGGCCGGGATGGCGGTGGCGAACGTCAGGCCGACCTTGAGTCCCAGATAGACGTTGGCGGCGGTGAATACGAGGGTGATGACACCGCCGAGCAGAATGCCGCGGACGGTGAGCTCGTGCAGGGTCGGGGTGGCTGGGGTCGCGACGGCCAACTCGTCGTCCTCTCGGTTGAGCGCACTGCGCCGTGGCCCCACGGCGTTCGGGTCCCTAAACCGTAGGCTCTCGCAGGCTCAGGCGTTCGAAGGATCGGCCTGAAATTTCGGCGGTGAGGTCGTGGTCGACGGTATTCACGCCCGTCACTGCAGCCACTGGCTGTTGGGACCCATAAGACTTCAGAACCTGATATCGCCCGTGATACCGGGTTCCGAAGTCATGTCAACCAACTCAGGCCGGTACCCCTGTGACGCATGTGATCCCGGCATCTGTCGGGTGCGGGCTGAGTGAGCCGCGCTGGGGAGGCCGGCGGCACTACGGTAGGACCCCGCGGCGTCGCCACAGCCGCGGCGTCCCCGACAACCGGGCGGCGTCAGCTCTCCGCCGCCGCCACCAGAGACTGCAACTTGATAGACGGGTTGTCCCGCTGGAACCCTTCGAGCCGCCACGGCGTCGAAAAGAGCACCAGGTGCACCCCGTCAGTGCGGGTCAGCACCTCGCAGGACACCTGCTTGTTCATGAATTCCACGTCGTCCGCCGAGACGACCCGCGCCACCTGGTACGGCAGCGATTCGAGCGTGATGGCCGCGCCGATCTCGGTCGCCATCCGGTGCGCGGCCACCTCGAACTGCATGGGGCCGACGGCCGCGAACACCGGCGCCTGCTCACCGCGCTTGTCCGAGCGCAGCACCTGGACCACGCCCTCCTGATCGAGCTGCTCGATGCCCTTGCGGAACTGCTTGTGCTTGCTCGGATCCTTGCCGCGCACCACGGAGAAGTACTCGGGGGAGAAGCTCGGAATCGGCGGAAACTCCACGGGCACATCGCGATACAGCGTGTCGCCGGGGCGCAGCGCGGCCGCGTTGGCCAGGCCGATCACGTCACCGGGCCACGCGTCGTCCAGCGTCGAGCGCTGCTGCCCGAACACCGACTGCGCGTACTTGGTCACGAACGGCTTGCCGGTCCCGGCGTGCGTCAGCACATCACCGCGCTCGAACGTGCCCGAGCACACCCGCGCGTAGGCAATGCGGTCGCGGTGCGAGCTGTCCATACCGGCCTGCACCTTGAACACGAACGCGCTGAACGGCGAATCGGCCGGCCGCGGTTGACCGGCCACGTCGACGATCGCGCCGGGCGAGGGCGCCAGGTCGACCAGCACGTCGAGCAGCTGGTTGACGCCGAAGTTCAGCGCCGCCGAGGTGAACAGCACCGGCGAGGATTCACCGGACAGGAACGTCTCGCGGTCGTAGTCCGACCCGTCCATCGACAGCAGCTCGGACTCTTCGACGGCGGTGTCCCAGTCACCCTCGGCGGCGTCGTGCGCCTTGTCGGCGGGAATGTGCTCTTCGGGCGCGGCGGTGGCGCCACCGGCGGTGCGGGTGAAGCGGATGTAGTGGCCCTTGCGGCGGTCCATCACACCCTTGAAATCACCGGCGATGCCGACGGGCCAGGTCAGGGGAGTGGTCCGCAGCCCGATGCGCTCATGGATCTCGTCCATCAGCTCGAGCGCGTGCCGGCCCGGACGGTCCCACTTGTTGATCACCGTGATGATCGGGATGCCGCGGTGCTTACACACCTGGAACAGCTTCAGGGTCTGCGGCTCAAGGCCTTTCGCGGCGTCGATGAGCATGACGGCGCAGTCGACGGCCGTCAGCACCCGGTAGGTGTCTTCCGAGAAGTCGGCGTGGCCGGGGGTGTCGAGCAGATTGATGACACAGTCGCGGTACGGGAACTGCAGCGCCGTCGAGGTGATCGAGATACCGCGGGCCTTCTCCATCTCCATCCAGTCCGACACCGTGGACTTGCGGCCCGCCTTGCCGTGGATGGCGCCCGCCTCGGAGATCACCCGGGCATGCAGCGCCAACGCCTCGGTCAGCGTCGACTTACCGGCGTCAGGGTGGCTGATGACGGCAAACGTGCGGCGACGGGCGGCTTCGGCGGCGACCCGGCTGGTGGTGCGGGTATCAGGGGCGGTGTCGGTCATGGCACCTGAGATGGTATTGGGCCGAGCGCGCAATCGGTAAATCTAGGTGAACCTGCGCCGCCCAGCTCGCTCGGCGAATGCATCCAGAGCAGCAAGTACCTCGGTGGATTGCCACATTCGGTTACGTCCGAACCCGGTGAACTCCGTGAGTATGCCCGCGTCGGTCAGGGCCCCGATGGATCGCAGCGCATTTTGCGTCGTGACGCCGAGCTCAGCGGCGACGGTCGCGGCATCGACGACGGGCTGACGTGGCAGAACCTCGATCAGCCGCCATGCTCCCGAACCCCGCCGGGCGTGCAGTTGATCGCTCCAACCATCCCGGATGGTGCGCAGGTTGAGTACCAATTCGCGCCCGTTGGCGATGGCGCTGAGGGCGGCGTGGGCGAGTTGCTCCACGATCGGTGCGGGTTCGCCGCTCCGGTAGGCCGTCAGCGTGTCGAAGTAGCCGTTGGTATCCGTGAGGAGTCCTGCGGAAACCGGGACTGTGACGTTGTTGGCCAGTCCATAGCGGCGCAACATGGCATGGATCAGGGCACGGCCGGTACGTCCGTTGCCGTCTGCAAACGGGTGGATGGTTTCGAACTGTGCGTGGGCAATCGCGGCTTGGCTCAAGACCGGGAGTCCGCGGCGGCAGCTGAACGTGACCAGATCTGCCATCAATTCCGGAACGTGATCCTGGTGCGGAGCAATGTATTTGGCGCCGTGCGGACTGATTGAATTTCCGCCGATCCACACTTGCTCCTCGCGCCACCTCCCGGCGATATCGGGTTGGGATGCGGCCAGCAGTGCGTGGTGCATCGACAGAATCGCGTTCGTGTCCAAGCGATCGGCGAGTTGGAGGGCCGCCTTCATCGCGGCCACGTTGCCGACGATCTCGGTGGCGTTTCGCTTTTCGGTACTGCCAAGCTCAGCGAGCGCGATCGATTTGGCTCCAGAAGTGAGGTTCTCAATTCTCGAGGACGAGGCCGATTCTGACCGGAGTAGCACCGAGGAGAAGGGAGCCACCTCGGCCCCGAGTTCGGAGTCGAATCGAGCGATCGCCACCGTGGCCTCTTCCGCGAGGACTGTGACGTCGATGGGCAGTCGTGGGGTCAGCTCGGCGATGGGGGTGACCACGGCAGCTCGGTAGTGGCCGCGTGCGGCGGTGCGTTGTCTGGCGGATAGCACGTCAGACGGCAACCGCGACACCCACATGCGCTCCTCGGAGCTGACTGCGGGCCAGGCATCTGACACCATGTGTCCAACATACGCTCAAATGCATGCATAAGTGAAACTATGGCTTGGGTGAAGTGTCAGATCTTTTGAACCCACTGGCCGCAGAGCTACTGGCGGAACCGGCACAGCAGCTTGCGGATGGCGCTGCCCGGCTCCGGTGGCCGCCGGCTCACATACGGCCACGGATCGTTGCGCTCCGGTACCGACGCCGTCCGGACCAGCTTGAGCTGCGTCCGCAGATGCCGGCGCAGCTCGTGCAGGCTGGGGTCGGCCCAGCGGTTGACGGCCTCGATCGGGTCGGAGGTCAGGTCGTAGAGCTCCCACTGGTCGTCGAGCGGGTCGGTGCGGTAGGTGTCGCCGCCGCGGCTGTTGGCCGCCAGATGCCGCACGCCCGGTTCGGTCCAGGTCGCCGGATCGTCGAAGGTGCGGACCAGCTTCCACAGGTGCCCGGAGCCGCCCGCGGCCTCGGCGTTGGTGACGCGCGAGACCAGCCCCTCGAAGTTGGCCGCGACGTTCGCGGGCACCTTGATCCGCAGCAGCGCAGGCGGATTCGTGTTGGCGCCGATCGCCTGTGCCGCGCCCGACGCCCCGGTGTCACCCTCGAGGATGTTGTCGCGCGTCATCAGGTAGATGGTCCGATCCTGTTCGGCCGCAGCACCATTCACTACCGGCATGAGGTCGCGGCCGGGCAGCGGATGCACTTCGGTGAACGAGGTGGCCAGTGTTTCGGACACGGCTGCGACGTCGACGCCGGCCGCGCCGAGCAGGGTCGGCACCAGGTCGACGTGGGACGTGGGCGCGGTGACTTCGCGGGCGGCGGTCGCGTCGGCGCCGATCCGGGCGATGACGAACGGCACGCGCGTCGCCTCGTCGTACAGGTTGAACCACTTCTGGTGCAGCCCGCCGTGCGCGCCGAGCAGGTCGCCGTGATCGGAAGTCCGTACCAGCACGGCGTTTTCGGACCCGTTCTCGGTGACGGCGCGGCGCACCCGGTCCAGCGGTCCGTCGACCTCGGCGTGCAGGCGGTAGTACAGGTCGCGGTACTGTTGGGCGTTGCGCCGGTAGGTGCGTTCGATGACGGCGGCCGGACCGTAGCCGGAGTAGTAGGCCTCGCGGAAGGCGGCCTGCGCGGCCGGCTTGTCGCTGAGATCCTCGGTGGCGGTCGGCGCCGCGGGCACGTGCGGCGGCTCGAGGACGGGGTAGTCGAGCAGCGGGCTGCGGCGCACCCAGGCCGGGAACAGCACGATGTCATGGGGATTGACGAAGCTGGCCACCAACAGAAACGGCCGCAGCGCGTCGGCGTCGCCGGCACGCCGCCGCGCGTAGCGGTCTTCCAGCCAGGCGACGACGCGGTCGGCCACCAGCGGGTCCCGCCGAAAACCGCTGTTGGACATGGCCGCGCCGTGCGGCTCGGGCCCGACCCAGCCGGAGAAGCCGTACGGCCCGAGCGGATCGGCGTCGAGGTAGGCCTGCACGGCCACCGGGTCGACGACACCGTCGGCGTCGTTGGTGGCGAGCGGCTTGCCGGTCTTGGGGTCCTCGAGGTCGGCGTGCGAGATGTGCCACTTGCCGTCGTAATGGGTGTCGTACCCGGCGGCGCGCAGCCAGTTGCCCAGCGTCGGCACCTCGCCTTGGCGCAGCCACCGCAGCCGCGAGTCGTCGTACCGCTTGCCGAGGCCGTCGGTCTGCGTGACGCCGTGGAGGTCGGGGTACTGCCCGGTGAAGAGCGTCGGCCGACTGGGTGCGCACGCCAGGGACCCGGTGTAATGCCGGTTGAAGCGGACGCCGTGTTCGTCGAACCACCGCCGTCCCGTGAGGGTGCGGTGGCGCCAGTCCATGACGTCGTCGGCCTCGTACGGCGGGATGGCGCGCTCTTCGTCGGTCATGAGGATGACGATGTCGGGCCGCTGCGGCGTCATCTCGGTGCTCCCATCGGCGGAAAATGAGCCCTACCCGGGGGCTACACCCGACATCCAACACGAGCGGGGACCACAACGGTGCAAATTGGCGCGATCGACAAATAACGTTCTGTTAACTCCTGACAACTTGTGCCTCAGTAGACTGCGCCGGCCCCAATTCGACAGTGCCGCAACATTTGCCGAGCCAATTGACGGCTAGTCGAATTGACCGGAGAGAAACTCCGCCCGCGCCGCACTGCGGGCCAGCTTTCCCGACGTCGTCCGCGGGATGCGCCCGGCTGCAACGAGTCGCACGTCGGCCACTCGAACCTGATGGTGACGCGACACTGCGGCCCGCACGGCCTCGGCGACGGGCTCCAACTCGGCACGTCCCGCGCCTACCGCGCGCTCGGCGATCACGACCAGTTGCTCGCCCGAATCTCCTGGCACAGCAAAGGCTGTCACATAGCCGGACCGCACCGCGGACGACGCGCGGCTGACCGTCGCCTCGATGTCCTGCGGGTAGTGGTTGCGCCCGTCGACGATCACCAGATCCTTGATCCGGCCGGTGACGAACAATTCGCCACCCACGTAGACGCCCAGATCGCCTGTGGCCAACCACAATGCGTTGTCCTCGGCGCCGTCGGCGTGGCTGACGGTCTGTCGGGTCTGCAGCTTGTTGCCGAACACCCGCTCCGACTCCTCGGGCCGGCCGAAGTAGCCCTGCCCGATGTTGTTGCCGTGCAACCAGATTTCACCGACCGTGCCGTCGGCGGCCTCGTCGCCGTCGGGGGTCACGATGGTCACCCACTGATCGGGGATGGCCCGCCCGCACGACACGTGGGGAACCGCGCCGTCGGCATGCCGGCCCGCCACCACGGCCCGGCCCGCGGCGAGTTCCTCGCGGTCCAGGTATGTGGCGCAGGGCTTTTCGTCGGCACCGATGCTGGCGACCGACAGTGTTTGCCTCGGCCATGCCGTACGACGGCTTCACTACGGTCTCGGGCAGCCCGAACGGCTTGAAGGCCTCCATGAACTGCTCGATGGACGGTAGCGTCACCGGCTCGGAGCCGTTGAGCAGTGTCACGACATTGCTGAGGTCCAGCGGTTCGTCGGCCGGCGGCAGGCCGCGCTGCGCACACAACTCGAACGCGAAATTCGGTGCGGCGGCGAAAGTCCGGCCGTGCGCGGCCTCGTCGGCCAGTCGCCGGATCCAGCGGTACGGCCGTCGGACGAACGCCATGGGGTCCATCAGGCTGATCTGGCCGCCGCACAGCGCGGGGAACATGATCATGATCAGACCCATGTCGTGGTACAGCGGCAGCCAGCTGACGCTGCGGATGTCGGTGTCCAGGCCACCGGCCAGGATCATCTGAATGACGTTGGTGCACACGTTGCGATGCGTGATCTCGACACCGGCGGGGGTGCGCGTCGACCCCGACGTGTACTGCAGGTAGGCGACGTCGTCGGTGCGCGAGCCCGGATCGACGTGCATGTCGGCCAGCGTGCCGGGGACGGCGTCGACGGCGATGACCCGCGGGCGCTGCGCCGCGGGCAGGGTCTTGATGAACGCGCGGACCGCTTCGGCGGCAGCGGTCGTGGTGAGGACCGCGGACGGCTTGGCGTCGGCCAGCACCGCGGCGAGGCGCTCGGTGTGCCCGGCGAGGGCCGGGGCGAACAGCGGCACGGCGATGTTCCCGGCGTGGACGGCCGCGAAGAACGCCGCGACGTAGTCGACGCCCTGCGGCGCGAGGATCGCCACCCGGTCGCGTGGCTTGGTCACCTGCTGCAGCCGGGCCGCGACGGCATTGACCTGGCTCCAGAGGCCGTTCCAGCTGAGTTCGACGATCTCGCCATCGGGGTTCTGTGCGTAGTCGATGAACCGGTACGACGGGCTGTCGCCCATCGCCGCGCGGTTGCGTTCCAGGAACGACGTCAGCGTGATGCCGTCCGGTATGACGATCCTGCCGTCCGGCTGAACGTATTGCTCCAGCGACTCCGCCGCGCCAATGATGCTGTGACTCAAGGCTTCCCGACCCATATGTCGACACTAATAGCGGATCTAACTAACCGACGAGTCAGACAATTATGAAAGTCACCACTGCGGGAACGGCGATGTGACGCGGCCCACCGGCGATGTGTGGTGGGACGCGGTCCCGCCGACACCCGCCGCGAAATTTTCCCGGAGATATACCCCCCTCGGGTACTATGGCCGGCATACCGATAACCCGAACCGGAGGCCGATGTGACGCATGGCAGCACGCGACTGCGCGTCGTCGGCATGCTCGTCCTGATCGCGGGCATCATCGGCATGCATTCGCTGATCGTCACGTCGACGCACGCACCGTCGCATCACGCGCAGGCGGCCGTCCATCACCATGCGAGTGACCCGGCCGCGCAAGCGTCCTTGTCGGATGCCTGCGATTGCAGCGGGCACAACGGTTTTCACGCCTGCGTCTTCATCCTGTCCGAGCTGCTGACCATCCTGGGCCTGGCTTTGCTGTACTGGCTCGGTGTCGCGCCTGAGCAGAACGTGCAGGCGCGCATTCGACAGGCGTTGCGGCGCAGGCAAAGAGCCCCGCCGTGGACGGTGCTCACCCTCGCGGAACTGACGCTCCTTCGAATCTGATGGGCCGCGCCCCGCGACAACCCATCCAATTCTCAAGGAGTTCAACCATGTTCAAAATCGCATCTATCGCCACCGCTGTTGCAGCCGGAACCGCCGCTGCCATCGCGCTCGCGGCCTGTAGCCCGCCGAACGAGCAGGCCTCCACGGTCTCCGCCACCACGTCGTCCATGCCGATGTCGGGCCACGACATGTCCGGGCACTCGATGCCGGGGATGTCGGGTTCCAGCACCAGCGCCGCGCCGGCCGCCAACTTCAACGACGCCGACGTCATGTTCCTGCAGATGATGTACCCGCATCACGCGCAGGCCGTCGAGATGGCCAAGCTGGTCCCGACCCGCTCGCAGAACCAGCAGGTCAAGGACCTCGCCGCGGCCATCGAAAAGGCGCAGGCCCCCGAGATGCAGCAGATGACGACGCTGCTCGCGGGCTTCGGCAAGCCCGCGCCGTCGGCCACCATGAGCCACTCGATGCCGGGCCTGATGACCCCGCAGCAGATGACCGAGCTGACGGGCCTGTCGGGCGCGGCGTTCGACAAGATGTGGCTGCAGATGATGGTCGAGCATCACCAGGGCGCGATCACCATGGCCAACGACGAGCTGAAGAACGGCACCAACGCCGACGCCAAGGCCATGGCTCAGGCGATCGTCACAGCGCAGCAGGCCGAGATCACCACGATGAACGGCATGCTCGCCAAGATGTAAAGCGAGGCTGGCTTCGGCACCGCTCTCTGTTGGCAACGTTCGCTGGGAGCCGTCAACTTTCCCTGACCCGTCAGGGAAAGTTGACGGCTTCAGATCGTATGTGTCGCAAGACAGACCGACACGCCGGAGGCAGACACGCCACCAGGCGTCCTAGATCATGTCGTTGTTGGTCAGCCAGCGCATGACCGGCCAGCCGATGAACACCGGCAGCCAGCACGTCAGCACCCGGTAGAGCAGCACCGACGGCACCGCGACCGCAGCGGGCAGGCCGAACGCGGCCAGCCCACCGATCAGCGCGGCCTCCACCGCGCCGACACCACCGGGTGTGGGCGCCGCTGATGCGAGCGTCCCGCCGATCATCGTCACGACACACACCGTCACGAACGACGTCGACCCGCCGAACGCCTCGACGCTCGCCCACAGGGCCAGCGCGCGGCCCAGAGTTCCTGTGGCACAACCCAACACGATCAATCCGAGGCGCTGCGGCTCGCGCGCCAGCTCGACCAGGTCGGCCCACACCTCGGCCAGCCGGGGGCGCACCGCGGTGCCGAGCCAGCGCCGGGCCCGCGGCACCAGCATGAACGTGCCGACCACGCCGAGGGCCGCGCCGGCGAGCAGGTACAGCACGGTCGACGACGGCACGAAATGCGACAGGTCGGCCGATGCGCCCGCGGCCGCACTGAAGAAGATCAGCAGCGCGACGTGGGTGAGCACCTGCACCGACTGCTGCAGCGCCACGGCGGTCGTCGCCCGCACCGCACCGAGCCCGGCCTTCTGCAGGAACCGGGTGCTCAGCGCCAGGCCACCGACGCCGGCGGGCGTCGTCGTCGCGGCGAAGGTGTTGGCCACCTGCATGATGGTCAGCTTCCCGAAGTTCACCGACTCCGACGCGCTGGCCCACAGCGCCGCGGCCGCACCGACATACGTCAGCGCTGACACCGCCAGGCCGAGCAACGCCCACCACCAGTTGGCGGAGCGCAGCTCGGAGAAGAACGTCGGCACCGTGCTGATGAACGGGTAGGCGACGTACACCAGCGCGATGAGCAGGACCAGCTGGATGACCTGGTTGCGGGTGAAGCGGGTGATGGTCTCGGTCTGGATGCGGTCGGCACCGGTCTGGTGCTTCACCTGGTCGCGGGCCGCGGTGATGACGGCGCGGGAGTCGGGCAGCGACTCGCGGAGCCGCAGCGGCATCGCGGACTTGGTCAGCCGTCGCGACGCCGTCAGCACGGTGTCCTCGCCGAACTGCTCGATGGCCGCGGCCACGGCCGGCTCGGCGCCGTACATGGCGGTCGTCGTCACCAGCAGTTGCGCCATGTCGGACTGCAGCTGCACATCGGACGCGCCGTACTCGGAATTGCCCAACCCGCCGAACAGGACCGTGCGGCCGTCGACCGTCAGTTCGCAGGCCCGCAGGTCGCCATGGGAGATCTGGTGGTGGTGCAGGGCGTGCAGCGCCTGCCACACATCGGAGACCGGTGTCTCGGTGGTCAGCGGGATTCCGGTTGCCGGGGTGTGCGCGAACATCGTCCAGCCACGGTCGAGGGCCGCCAGCGCCACGGTCCGGGTGTTGGCGAGTTCGAGGTCGCCGACGGCGATGGTCATCAGGGCGCGATGCTCGACGGCGCGGCGCATGGAGGTCTGCAGGGGACCGGTCTCGTCGTTGCGGAGGGTGATCTTGCGCCAGAGCTGGCTCATGGCGCCGCCCACCCGCTGGTTCGGCCCGTAGAGCTCGACGACGGCGCGGGTGCCGTCGGCCGAATCGGCGCTGAGCACCAGCGGCCCGGTCCCAGCCGGGCGGATGACCGTCAGCGCCGACACCTCGAACTGGCGGCGGGCCAACGCCTGCACCGAGCCGACCAGCGGAACTTCGAGCGCCGGGGTGCCGCTGACCAGAACCACCAGCGCCCCGACGAACCAGCCGACGGCCAGACCCAACAGCGACCGGGCCGGCACGATGGCGCTGACCACCAGGTGGATCGGCACGAACGCCAGCAGCAGCGTCCACCACCAGCGCCGCAACCGGGCCGGCTGCCAGGGCCCCGACACCGTGAGCACCGCGGCGAGCAGGGCGATCCAGCGCGGGTCGTCGAGGAACTGGGAGAAGACGGTGTTGAGTCGATCGGACAGGTCGAAGTGCCAGTTCGGCGCCGCGATGCCGTTGGAGTTGATGGACAGCGACAGCACCGCGATCAACCCGGCCGCGGCATACGGACCGAGCAGCTTCCACTGCTTGGTGACCAACAGGCTCAACAGGATGACGAACGGCAGGGCCAGGATCGCGATGGCGTAGGCGATGTAGACGAGGTTCGACTGCGTCGGCGTGAGCACGCCGACGATCCGCGACACCGACCGCTCCAGCCGCACCCAGTCGTTGCGGGTGATCAGCGAGCTGGTGACGACAGTGACCAGGAAGGCCGTCGCGGCCACCAGCCGCAGGATGTCGTTGGTCCGGCGGGTGATCGGTTGCAGCAGGCTGCCCGAGACCGCGACCTCGCGTCCGTCAACCCGCATCAGCTAAGGATCCCAAGGACCGGGCCAGTTGGTGAAATTGGCACGCCGTCACCCGGCCAGCGCTGGCCGCACAAAGTCGCCGCTGACGGCCACCGCGGGCGCCGACGAATCCCCACCGACCACCAGCGTCGCGAACGCCAGGTCCCCGACGATGCCGGCGAACCAGCCGTGCGAGTGCGTGTTGTCGCCGAATTCCGCGGTGCCGGTCTTGCCGCCGAGGCCGTCGATGTCCTTGAGCGCGGCCGCGGTGCCCTCGGTGACGGTCAGCCGCATCATGGCGCGCAGGGCATCGGCGGTCGCCTTGTCGACAGGCTCCGACGGCGTGCTGGCCGTGGTCTCCTGGCCGGGCAGCAGCGTCGGCGTGATGGTCGAACCGTGCGCGAGGCTGGCCTCGGCGACCGCCAACCCGAACGGGCTGACGGTGACGGTGCCCTGGCCGATGCCATTCTCGACGCGCTGGGCCGGGGTGTCGGCGTTGGGCACCTTGCCCGTCACCGTCGTGATGCCGGGGATGACGAAATCGACGCCGATGCCGAGGTTCTTGGCGGTGTTGGGCAGTGCGTCGGCGGGAAGCTTGTCGGCGAGCGCCGCCATGGTCGTGTTGCAGGAATGCGCGAAGGCCTGCGCCAGCGGGACGGTGCCGAGGTCGAAGTTGTCCTCGTTGGGGATGGTGCGGTTCTCGATGGTCACGGTGCCCGGGCAGGGCTCGGGGGTGTCGGCCGTCGCGAGCCCTTTCTGCAGCGCCGCGGCGGTGGTGACGGTCTTGAACGTCGACCCCGGCGGGTACAGGCCGGTGAAGGCGATGGGTCCCTGCGCATTGGCGGCGTCGTTCTGCGCTGCCGCGAGGATGGCGCCGGTGCTGGGCGCGATGGCGAGGAGGACCGTCGGGCGGGGATCGGTGGACACGGCGTGCTGCGCGAGGAGCTGCAGTCGCGGGTCCAGGGTGGTGCGGACGGGTTTGGTGTCCGCCGGGGCGTTGTTCGCGAGCTCGTCGGTGGGCTGCCCTTGATCGTCGACCAGATCGACGGACCAGCCGGCGGTCGCGTCGATGGCCTTCTGCCAGACCTCGGGCAGCCCGCTGATGACCGGCGAGTGCAGGTTCGGGTCGGTGGTCAGCAGCGCGCCCTGCTTGGTGACGGTGACCCCGGGGATCTGCGTGAGTTCGTCGGCGACCTGGGCGAGGTCTGCCTCGCGGAGCTTGACGACGGTGACGCGGTCGTCCTGATTTCCGTTGAACTCATTGGTGATCGACTCACCGGTGATGGTGTCGTCGAACCGGGCAACCACCGGGGCCAGTGCCGCGGCGGAGTCGAGGTGGTCGCGACTGAGGGTGACGACGCCGACGGTCTGCCAGCTGAGGAGCGGTTGGCCGTTGCGGTCGACGACGGGCGTCAGCAGTGCTTTGTCTTCGCTGAACTGGAACGTACCGCCCTGCCGGAGCTTCGGGTGCAGAAGCGCCGGCGCCCAGCGGATTTTCCAGTCCTCGCCGACCTTGGTGGCAATTGCCGTTGTGTCGTAACGGAATTCGCGTCCAGGTCCGAATGACCAGGTGTAGGCGATTTTGGCGGTCGACTTGTTGTCGCCGTCGCCGGGGGTGGCCTTGACGTCGAGGGTGGCGTTTTTGCCCATGCCGTCGAACATGGACTTGATGGCCGGTTCCGATGCGCCGGCGTCGGTGGTGTCCTTGGCGGCGGCGCCGGAGTCCTTGCGGTGCAACGCATCAGCAAACGCGTTGAAGGCGTCCGCGGGTTCCGGGCCGCCGAACATCGAGCAGGCGGTGGAGCCGAGGAACAGCGTGCAGGTCAGCAGCAGCGCAATACGTTTCGTCATGGCCCTTCGAGCCAACCATGACTGGCTATGAATTCCGGCGTTGAAACGCGGAGGCGGGCCGGTATCGCGTAGTGTCCGAGCCGGTCGGTATTCCGCTACTAGGCGGAGCGTATTGAAAGGTCTGGCATGAGTGGTGTGGTGGTCACCGGCGGTGCGTCCGGTATCGGCCTGGCGTCGGCCAAGGCGCTTATCGCTGACGGTCGCGCGGTGTCGCTGTTCGACATTTCGCCGTCGGTGGTGGCGGTCGCGGAATCGCTCGGGGTGCACGGCGTCGTCGTCGACGTGAGTGACACCGACTCCATGGCCGCCGCCGTCGGACAGGCCGCCGCGGCGATGGACGGCATCGACGGACTGGTTCACGCCGCGGGCCGGGTGCTGCCGGAGCCGGTCGGGATGTTCACCATCGAATCGTGGGATGCCGTCGTCGACGTGAACCTGCGCGCACAGGCGCTGCTGGCCCAGCTGCTGCTGCCGCATTTCGAGAAGGTGCTGGCTGCCGGCGCCGCCCCGGCGATCGTGGGAATCTCGAGTATCGAAGGGCTGGTTGGCAATCCGTTCATCCCGGCGTACTGTGCGTCGAAGGCCGGGCTGCTTGGCCTGACCCGGTCGATGGCAGGCCAGTTGGGGCCCTTGGGGATTCGCGTCAACGCGGTGTGCCCCGGCTTCATCGAGACGCCGATGTTGGCAGATGCTTTGGCGGTCGAAGAGGTGAAGACGGCGTTCGTGGCGGCGGCGCCGTTGGGCCGGCTGGGGCAGCCCGAGGAGATCGGGGCGACCGTCGCGTTCCTCATGTCACACAAGGCGTCGTTCATCACCGGGACGCAGATTGTGGTCGACGGGGGAGTGACGTCGCGGCACGCGTAGGCGTTTCGGGTGACCGTCTGGCCTGAACGGGTTTCAACGACGAAGCGCCGAAGGTGGGGCGAGGGCGGCAATCAGCCGATCAAGTCGAGTAAGGCGCCAGCAGGATCCAGAGCCGAGATCAAACTGTAGACGGCCAGCGTCAGGTACAGCAATGCGGCGATGAGCATGATGCCGCCGATTGCCGTGTACGTCGTCTGTGCCCTAGTGGTGGTGTGGATTGCGGGCCGTCGTCGGCGCCAACTCGCATCGGCCACACTGCCCGAAATCGCAGCCAGCAACAGAGCTGTACCAGTCAGGGCCCAGTGGTAGGCCGCGACGTCGCCGATGAGCGTATGCAATGCGGGAGTGCGCGATTCGGCGCTCGCGGCGATCAGGCAAACAACGCACACCGCCAGCAGGGCCAGCGCCCAGCGTGAAGTCAATTGGCGGGTCACTCGTCAGAGACTAGTTGACCCCAATTGACGTCGACGCGCCGCTTTCAACCCCGCTGGAATTATTCATCGATTGCACATGAGATCAACGTACGCAGTTTTATACCGGACGAGATTGCCGACGTTTCCGGTCGGGCCTCGCTGTATCCAGGAGTGCTTGACAGCGGTGCCCTCCCGCACCGCGATGACCGTGCATTCCTCGATAGGTGCGTTGCCGACCTTGTTGAGAATCGGCCGAAGTCCTTGTGCTTCCAGGTCGCTGATCGTGGCCTGGGCCGATTTCTGCATCTCGGGCGCAGCGAGTGCCGGCGCCGCCGAGCCCAAACTCAATGCGATCGCTGCAGTCGCAACCACGAGGCTCCTGGTAATGCCCGCGCCAAACAATTGAATTTCCTTCCAGCATTTGAAGCGCATTTATCTGCGCTATTTCAAATTCCATGCTAGTCAGGAACACACGCGTGTCGAGATATTCATATGCGACGCATAATGATCGCCATGTCAATTTCATATTTGATTCATAGTCATTTCAGACATTGCCAGCTCATGGTGTCCGGATGAGGGGGCCATGGGCGCATGCCTGGTTTCGTGGGAGCGCGAACAACACGGGGACAGGCCGCTGCGGAAGCCCGATCGGGCCGGTTTGACGGTCCGGCCTCGTGGCCGAGCAGGAACGGGGTTTCAGGCGGCGATGAGCCTGATCGGCAGGTATTCGTGGCGATGAATGATGTTGTTGATGGCCCACACCGGCGTGCCGGCCAATTCAATGCGCTGCACCCGCGCCAGCAAGGCGGTGAGAATGGCTGTGGTTTCCAGACGGGCCAGTCCCTGCCCGGCGCAGGCGTGCGCGCCGTTTCCGAATCCCATCTGACGGCCGGCGTCACGACGGATGTCGAATACGTCGGGTTTGTCCCATTCGCGTTCGTCGCGGTTGGCAGAGGCGTACAAAGCCAGGACGCGGGCGCCGGCCGGGATGGGGATACCGGAGATTTCGGTGTCGGACAGCACCTTCCGCGTGAATGCCCGCAGCGGAGACTCGAGGCGGATCACCTCGTTGATGGCGTTGGGGAGCAGGGCCGGTTCTGCTCTGAGTAGCTGCCACTGTTCAGGGTGGGCGGCGAAAAGGTAGAGCGCACTGGATATGGCGCTGATCGTGGTGTCCAACGACGGCGCGATGTAGTCGAGCAGCAGGGGTGGCACGTCGTCAAGGCGCAGGTCACCGTTGTCGGCGGCGGTCAGCAGTTCGTCGACCATGCTGCCGTCGAGGACGTTGCGATCGCGCACAATCCGTCGCGCGAACCAGAGCATCTGCAGGCTACGGGGGATCGCCTTGATCGCTTGCCAGTTCAGCGGCCCCATGAGATCGAACGTTGCTGCGCCCCAAGGGATGAGGTGCTCTCGGTGTTCTCTGGGCCAGCCGACAAGGTCGGGCACGAGTGACACCGGTAGTGCGGTAGCCAGATCAGCGACTCCGTCGATGAGTCCTTTGGATACCGCGGTATCCACTATGGCGGCGGCCTGCTGGTCAACGGCGGTGCTGAGCGTGCGCAGCGCTCGCGGCATCAGACGATGCGCCACCAGTTTGCGACGTTGGTCATGTTCGGCGCCGTCACTGTTGAGCGTGGTACCGCGGGACAAGCGGTTGGTCAAAGGGTTCGCGGCGACCCCGTGCCCGGACAAAAACACGTCGTCCGCGCGCAAGGTGGATTTGCATTCGGCGTAGCGCGGCAAGGCGTAGAGGCGGTGGCGAGGCAGCCACACGACCGGGCTGAGGTCGCGCAAATTGCGGTAGTGCTCGTAGGGCCGGCGGATCGCATCGGTGGTGTAAATGTTCGGCCGGTAGGTGGCAATGCCTTGCGGGCTGCGCAACATGGCGTCGTCCTGTTCAGGGTGGTTCGCGTGTATCGCGCGAAGGTCGTCGGGTCGCAGCGATCGCGGTCACTCCTCGCTACTTCTGACGAAATCATCACATACGACGGTATCCTCAGCCAAGCGTTTATGACGAAATCCTCAAAACTGACGGCTTGGTATAGTCGGTGGATGAGTGCTGCCGAGACAGACGCCTCCGACGCCGAGGCGGAGCCGATTACCCGACTGCAACGACGCAAGATGCGCACCCGTGGCGCACTCATCCGTGCGGCTCAGGGCTTTATCGCCCGCGGCGCCCTCAATGTCCCTGTCTTGGAGATCACCCAGGCTGCTGACGTCGGGATGGGATCGTTCTACAACCATTTCAACAGCAAGGAAGAGCTTTTCGAAGCTGCTGTCGACGACGTGCTGGATGGCTATGGCGCGCTTCTGGATGCGTACGCCGCCGACATCGCCGATCCCGCGGAGGCGTTCGCCACCAACTTCCGTCTCGGCGGTCGGCTCTTCCGGCGCCGGCCCCAAGAAGGCCAGTTGATATTGAACCGTGGGTCATCGGTGATCCTTTCGGATCGAGGAATCGCGCCGCGGGCGCTGCGCGACATTGTTGCCGCGATCGACGCCGGTCGCTTCACCATCAGTGATCCTGAACTGGCACTATCGCTGGCCGGCGGCGCCTTGTTCGGGCTCGGCACATTGCTGCGAGAACAGCCTGACCGAGACGACGCCGCCGCCACCGACCACATCGCTGAGGGAGTTCTACGGGCTTTTGGCATGACTGCCAAACAGGCGCGTGCTCTGTGCCAGCGTCCGTTACCGGACCTGTCGGCAATCGAGAGCGGTGGGCTGGGCCACGGCGGCGGTTCGCCGCAGTAGTTCGATCACGTCCGCGCTTTGCGCGACGAGGCGTCCGCGCATGCGCAGATCGACGGTGGGGCGCACAATGCCAAACCGCGGCGTGATCCCGAAGTCGCTCAGCGTAATTCGCGCTGTCGTTTGGCCAACGATCTCGGCGCCCTGCCGCGAAATGGCGACCTCGATTTCGGTGTGAACAGTACGGCCGCGGATGGTCAGTTCACCGCGCACAGTGAGCGCATCTGCGCGCTGCGCCGTCGCGTGACCGCGGAAGCTGATGGTGGGATACGCGACTGCATCGAGGAAATCCGGCGAACGCAAGTGGTGATCGCGAGCCTTGAGGCCCGTGGCGATGCTCGCGGCTTGCACTTCCAGGTATACCGCCGCGGAGCCGTCGTCATTCCATGTCAGCGATCCCGACGATTGCGTGAAATGTCCAGAGACAGGCAGCAATCCCCACATTCCGCGTGCAGCGAAGCCCACCTGCACGGTGGCAGGGTCGAGTAGCCACGTGCCGGCCGATGGGTCGGTCTCGCCGACAACCGGTTCCGATCGGCGGCTCGATACCCGCTGGACGATGTGGCGGATTGCGGAATCCAGTTCGGGGCGTGGAGGATTGGCGCACACGTAGTGATCGGGCCGGACTACGACGAAGGGCTGATCCCGGAACATGCGATGCGACATTTCGCTGATGTCTTCGAGCACGTGTGTTGAGGCGCCAGACGTGACCGAGCGGTCACCAGGACGACACAACGTGACGAATGTCGCGTTCAAGACCTCCGCGGCCAAGCACTGTCCGTGTACCGACAAGGCGGCTCGCGGATCTTCGCCCCAACCGACGATGCGCCAGCCTGATCCGGCGATGTCGTCGAGCCGGTGCTCGTGGCCGCCATAATCGCGAACGCAGGGCTGAGGGAAGAGCATGCCGACCGACGAACGCCGTGAGGGTGCTCCGATCAGCAGCCCGCGCCGATACCGTGCTGGCGGGCGATAGCGTCCTTGCCGGACATGTTGGCGCACTTGCGGAATATGCATCATCGCCGCGAGTGCGCCGTCTCGGACTGCTGCCGCTCGTGCTGATCGAAGCATGATGAGGCGACCGGCCCGTAGCGACAGGTTGGTCATTGCGACGACATGCGGACGGCGCTCATCTTCGTATGTGTCGAGTAGCTCAAGAGGCGCACCGGCCCGTAGTACTGCGCTCACCTTCCACGACAAGTTGGTGACATCGCGTATCCCCGAATTGAGGCCCTGGCCGGCCATCGGCGGCATCAGATGGGCTGCGTCCCCGCACAACATGACTCGGCCCACACGCCATCGCTGTGCTTGCTCGGCTTGGAACGTGTACACGACGTGGCGCAGTATCTGTGCGGTATCAGGGTCGGCATGCTCGGCGATCATCTGCGCTGCGGCGCCCGGTTGCAGGACATCGTCAGGATTTTCATGGGGCATTACCTTGCGTTCCCAACGGTGATTGCCGTCGGCGAGTCGACCGGTCATCCGTGGTCCCGCCGGATCCATCGTGAATCGGAAGTGGGGGACATGCGCAATCGGCTCAGGTAGTTTCGCGTCGACAATTACCCACGGCTCGGTGAAGGTCGACCCCTCGAGTTCGACGCCAACAGCGTCACGAACAGTGCTATTGGCGCCGTCGCAGCCCAGAACCAGTCGCGCCCGTGCTCGGCTGACGGCACCCTGGGCATCCCGAAGCTCGAGAGTGACCCCTTCTGCATCCTGGACCAACCCGGTCAACTGGTGATTCACCCGGACATCAACCCGCTGATAGCCCGCCAGAGCGGTCCGAAGGTGCCGGTCCAACGAAGGTTGATAGATGGCCGACAACCACGGGTGTGCCTGAGGAGTTTCACTGGGCAGAGTCGTGGCAAGAGTCCTGCCGGACCGGGAGGCCCATTGGGCGCCCGCTCCGCAGATCATGTCGCCCACCGCCTGCTCGTAGACGCCCGCCTTCTGCAAACTTCGCAGCGCTTCGCCATCGAGAACTCCCACGCGGGGGTTGCCGTAGACATCGGCTTCGCGGTCGACGGCAAGGACGCGAAGATCGCTACGGGCAAGCAAGATCGCCGCGAGTTCCCCTACGGGTCCCAGACCGACAACGGCGACGTCGAAACAGTCCACCGGGTCATCGGCGCTCATCGCGATGAACCAATCCGGTCAAGAGTCTTCACGGCTCGCCCGGGCGCGGCACCGGAGCATGTTCGGAAGCGGTTAAGACGGCGTTCGTTGAATCTCGATGTCCCTTGGTGGTTCCCGGCCATTGTTGCTGTCCTCCGTCACCTTGCGGTGTGCCATGCGGCACTAACTGACGATATCCTCATATACGAGGATATCGTCAGTCAAGCGCCGGCGATGGCGGCGTTGTGACGGCTGACGACGGCGCTGCGCCCGGAGATGGCTGGGCACCCGGCACTGTTTGTCGCAGCGGACCCACAGGTAAGAAGTGCCTGAAACGGCTGATTCTGGGTAACCCGTCGACAGCGGGTCGTCAGATGAAGAGGGTTGATGTGGTTCGGTACGGAATCGTCGCGGCATTGGCTGCCGCTGCGGCAGGCCTGGTTGCTACCGCGCTGCTGGATGGTTGGGTGTGGTGGATTGCCGCGGTGGCAGTAGGTGCGCTGGCCGCCGTGGGCATCTTCGATGTGACTCAACGCCGTCACTCGGTGCTGCGCAATTACCCCGTGATCGGGCACATCCGGTACCTGCTCGAGGCGCTGCGCCCCGAACTGCAGCAGTACTTCATCGAACGCAATTTTGACGGCCGGCCGTTCGACCGCGACATCCGCTCACTGATCTATGAACGGGCCAAGGGGACCGCGGCCGAATTGTCGTACGGAACCGAACGCGATGTCGACGAGGCCGGATACGAGTACCTCGTGCACTCGACCGCGCCCGTGGAGCCTCCGCCGCACCCCTACCGGGTTCGTATCGGAGGCCCGGACTGCGCCCGGCCCTATGACATGGCTTTGCTGAACGTGTCGTCGATGAGTTTCGGAGCGCTCTCGGCCAACGCGCTGAAGGCGCTGAACGCCGGGGCGCAACGGGGCGGGTTCGCTCACGACACCGGCGAAGGCGGGTTGACGCCCTACCATCTCGGCGGCGCGGATGTGGTGTGGGAGATCGGTTCCGGCTACTTCGGTACGCGTACCGCAGACGGGCACTTCGACCCGGATCAGTTCGCCGACAAGGCCGCGCACGACGCGGTCAAATGCATCTCGGTCAAGCTCAGCCAGGGCGCCAAGCCCGGAGTGGGCGGTGTGCTGCCCGCGTCGAAGGTCAGCAAGGAGATTGCCGAATACCGTGGAGTACCCGTGGGGGAGAAGTGTGTGAGTCCCGCTGCGCACTCGGCATTTTCAACTCCACGCGAGCTTGTGCAATTTGTTGGTCGGCTCCGTGAGCTGTGTGGCGGTAAGCCGGTGGGATTCAAACTGTGTGTGGGCTCGCGAGCGGACGTTCTGGCGATCTGCAAGGCGATGCTCGCCGAAGGGGTCACTCCCGATTTCATCATCGTCGACGGTGCCGAGGGCGGAACGGCAGCTGCGCCACTGGAATACGAGGACCACGTCGGGCTTCCGCTGACGGATGGATTGATGACGGTGCATAACGCGCTGGTCGGCACCGGTCTGCGCGAGGTGATCCGTATCGGTGCCAGCGGCAAGGTAGCCGCGGGCAACGACATCATCAAGCGGCTCATCCAGGGCGCCGACTACACCAACGCTGCGCGCGCCATGATGATGGCGATCGGGTGCATCCAATCGCAGCGCTGCCACACCAATCACTGCCCGGTCGGGGTTGCCACCCAGGACCCGCGGCGGGCGCGAGCGCTGGACGTCGACGACAAGAGCGCGCGGGTATATCGCTACCAGAAGGCCACCGTCGAGCAGGCGATGAAGATCATGGGTTCGATGGGGATCGCGGATCCGGCAATGCTGTCACCGCATCTGCTGCGCAAGAAAGTCTCGGCCACGCAGCAGGTCTCCTATGCCGAACTCTACGAGTGGTTACAACCGAACGAGCTCATCGAGCAGGTGCCGCAGAGCTGGGCTTTCGACTGGGCGGCCGCCGATGCCGACTCATTTCGGCCCATCGTGCGTTCGTGATGAGTACCGGCGGCCCTGCTTTTCGGCTGTCGCCGAGGCATTTTGGGCGGTTGGCTGGGTCGCAGGCGGGGTAACTCTCACCCACGCCTCGGATCAGGCGGGACTGTCAGATATGCAAGGAGAACGATGAGCAAGATTTCGAAATCACTGTATCTGCCGTTGTCGGCAGCGTTCAGCGTCGCGGGCGGACTGCTGGCGGGGAAGATCTTCAGTGTGGTGTGGGAACGGATCGACGACTCGGGGGATGGACCGCCAGATCCCAGAGATTTGAACCGCTCGGCCGGGCAGGCACTGTTCGCCGCCGGTGTGCAGGGCCTCGTCTTCGGCCTGGTCAAAGCTGCCGTCGATCGGGCTGCGGCCCGCAGCTACCGCGCTGTGGCACACGAGAATCCGGTATAGGGGCGAGACACGTCGACCGGCCGGCAGCCGCAGAGCATCACGCCGCAATGACGACGTTTGCATCGCAGCGTGTTCGGGTATCGCGACCGGAGGCTCGGGGCAGTCCCGTGCGCTTGACCGTCGCGTTTTCTCGTCCCGTCAGGAGAGACCCATGCCCCCTCGCCGCAAGCGTGATCAGTCAGCCCCTGCCAGTGTGGGCCCTGCCGGCACCGCGCCTGCGTCGCAGACCGACGCACCGGCGCGTGCCCAGTCCGGACCGTTCTTGACGACGAGTCAGGGACTGCGCCTGCCGGACACCGACCACTCACTCAAAGCAGGTCCCCGCGGCCCGTCGCTGTTGGAGGACTTCCACCTTCGCGAGAAGATCACCCACTTCGACCACGAACGCATACCCGAGCGGGTGGTACACGCGCGGGGCGCTGCGGCGCACGGCATCTTCGAGTCCTACGGCACCGCGTCGTCGGTCACCAGGGCAGCGTTCCTGGGACGCAAGGGGACGACGACCGACGTCTTCGCGCGCTTCTCCACCGTTCTGGGGTCGCGCGGTTCTGCCGACACGGTGCGCGACACCCGCGGCTTTGCAGTCAAGTTCTACACCGCCGAAGGCACGTTCGATCTGGTCGGCAACAACATCCCGGTCTTCTTCATCCAAGACGGCATCAAGTTTCCCGACGTCGTGCACGCGGCCAAGCCGCACCCGGATCGCGAAATCCCCCAAGCACAGTCGGCTCACGACACGTTCTGGGACTTCGTCTCCCTGCACACCGAAGCCACCCACCACGTGTTCTGGAACATGAGCGATCGCGGCATTCCCCGCTCCTTCCGGACCATGGAAGGTTTTGGCGTGCACACCTTCCGGCTGACGAACGCGGCGGGCAAGACCAGCCTGGCCAAGTTTCATTGGAAGCCGGTCGCCGGCGTGCATTCCCTGGTCTGGGAGGAAGCGCAGATCGCCGCCGGTGTCGACCCCGACTTCCACCGCCGCGATCTGGCCGACGGCATCGAAGCGGGCGCCTTCTTCGAATACGAACTGGGACTGCAGATCCTGCCCGACGACGGCACCGATACGTTCGAGGGCATCGACTTGCTGGACCCGACCAAACTCGTGCCCGAAGAACTGGCGCCGGTCCAACTCGTCGGCAAGCTCACGCTCAACCGCAACCCCACGAACTACTTCGCCGAGACCGAACAGGTCGCTTTTCACGTCGGCAATCTGGTGCCCGGCATCGAGCCCACCAATGACCCACTGCTGCAGGCCCGTTTGTTCTCCTACGTCGACACCCAGCTCACGCGCCTGGGCGGCCCGAACTTCACCCAGCTGCCGATCAATCGTCCCCACTGCCCCGTCAACGACATGCTGCGCGATGGGATGCACCAGACGGCGGTCCACACCGGTTTGGCGCCATATCGTCCAAACAGTATCGACAACGACGAGCCGCGCCCAGTAGAAGCGAAAGATGGTGCCTACGTAAACTTTCCGCGACGGATCGAGGGGGAGGCAGTACGCGCGCGGCCGGCCTCGTTCGACGACCACTTCACCCAGGCGACCCTGTTCTATCGCAGCCTGAGCGCGGTGGAACAGTCGCACCTTGCCGACGCCTTCATTTTCGAATTGGGCAAGGTGTACGAGCAAGGCATCAAAGAACGTGAGCTGCAGGTGCTTGCCAACGTTGACTCCGCGCTGTGCGAACAGGTCGCGGCCGCGCTCGGGTTGCCGGCTCCGAAAGGCCGTCCCGCCGAGGATATTCCACTGTCACCGGCGTTGGCGCAGGTGATCGTGGAACCAGGACCGATCGTCGGACGGAAGATCGGCATCCTCGCCGATGCGGGTTCAGACCTCGCCGGCGTGGCCAAACTCGTCAAAGCCGCGGCCGCTGTGGGCGCGACCGCCTTGGTCATCGCCCCCACCGGCGGGGTGTTGAAGGCCGGGCGTCGCCAGGTGACCGTGGACCGGACTCTGGCCACGGTCCGTTCGATCGAAGTCGACGCCCTCGTCGTCGCCGCCGGGACAGAACCGCCCCGCGACAGCAGGCTGGTCGTCCTGCTGCAGGAAGTCTTCCGGCATTTCAAGGTTCTCGCGGCGTGGGGTGATGGTGACGCGGTACTCAAGGCGGCGAAGCTGCCGCTGAAGGGACCTGGCGTCGAGCTGGCCGCGGACGTCGACAAGGACTTCATCGCCCGCCTGACAGCGGCTCTCGGGCTGCACCGGGCATGGGACCGCGGCACGACGTAACTCGCGCTGGTGACGCCCTGACTGCCTCGGCCGGCTGCTTCGGTTGACCGAAATCACAGGTGCTGGATCGTGAGTTCTCATCGATGGCTTGCGCCTGTTCAGCGCGCTGTGCGGTCCCCACGAGCGAACCGGACCCGACCGCACCGTGTTTGAAGAAGACGCAAAACGAGCATGGCATGGTCATGGGCGAACATGAGAAAGCCGATGAGGCACGTAAAGGCCTGATCGATTCGATCAAAGGCAAAGCAAAAGAGATCGCCGGCGCAGTGACCGGCAACGATTCGTTGACCGCCGAGGGGCAGTTGCAGCAGGCCGAGGCGCGGGCCCGCAGGGAAGCCAACACCATCGAGGCCGTTGCGGACGCCGAAGCCGAGTCCGCCACCGGGCTGTTGTCTTCGGCGCACCATCAGGCAGCCGGTGCCCGGGGCGTGGTGCGGTCCGGCACCGAGGCCGCGGAGCGGGCAGCACGCGAGCAGCAGGTGGCGCAGGTTCAGCAGACGGCGCAGGCCGCGCGGCACCGCGCCGCCGAGGAGCAGGTCCGCGCGAGCGTCGAGGAGCAGCGCGAGGAACGGCAGGCGGAGATCCGGGAGACGGCCGACGCCGCGACCGCAGGCAGAGAGGCAGGCGACGCGCTCGCCGAGCATCGCGCCGCGCAGAACGAGGCGGAGGCACAGCAGGCCGAGGCGCGGCGCCTTCGTGAACGCGCTGAGACCCTCACCGATCGGACCAACCTGCCCTGAGAGATGTTGAGAACCAAGGAGATATCGTGAGCATCATCGAAGTGCCGTTACAGGTTTTGCGACTGCAATACCGCCTGGCCCGGTTTCCCCTGCAGTTCATCGAGGATCGGTGGATCGCCCGCATGGACGCCGAAGCACCCGCCCGGCTGATCTATGAGCGGTCGCTCGGCGGACTGGACGCGGCGGTCGGCGGATTGCTGGGTGATTCCACATTGCGGAAGCGGGGCGCAGTGCTGGCTCGGCGAAGCGAAATTCGTGGTGAAGCCGCCGTGCGGAGCATGGCCGCTGCCCGACAGCGTCAGCAGGCCGGCGCCCAATTGGAGGACTCGCTGGAAGCGGCTGCCGACGACCGCGTCCAAGCCGTCGCCGCCAAGGAGGACGCGGTGGCCGATGCCCGCGAGCGCGCCCAGCAGCGTAAGCGCCAAGCGGCGGAGGAGGCCGACAAGCGTATTGCCCAGGCCGCCAAGGCAAGTCGCGCAGAGGCTGAGCAGAAGCGCGAAGCGGCCGAAGCCGCCGAGCAGCAACGGCTGCAAAGGATCAACAAAGCCGAGGCGAAGTCGGCGGCCGCGGCGAAGGCCGCGCTGGAGGACGCGCGCGACAAGCGGGCCGCCGCCGCAGCCAAACGCGAGCAGGCTGAGCAGGTCGACGTACTTGCCGACGCCGAGAAGCGGAATCGGCGGGCGGGCCGGGTCTGACGCGGAGCACGCGAGGATTTCCGGCGCCGGGCATTGGCTAACGCTCGTGCCCGGCGCTGTGGTGCGCTGCAGGCCGGCCCCTTCGCTCAGTGTGCGTCGGTCTGCGGTGTTTAGCTTCTTCGTCGCAGGCTAATCACAGTCATGCGCACAACCACAGCGATCATCAGTGCCGGGTCGGCCGGACGGTTCGTTGTCGTCATCGCCGGTGACGGGCGCCGAAAGGAAATCGCATGGCTGACAACGTACTTGACAGCAGCTTGACTGTCCGGCGGCACAGTGCCGCCACGCGCCAGGCGGTCTGGGACATCATCGCCGACGGCTGGACGTACTCGCAGTGGGTGGTGGGCAACAGCCGGATGCGTGCCGTCGACGCCGACTGGCCGGCCGTCGGCAGCCGCATCCAGCACTCGATTGGCGTGTGGCCACTCCTCGTCAACGACGTCACCGAGGTACAGGAGTCCCGTCCGCAGGAGGAACTGGTGCTGCTCGCCAGCGCGGGGGTGTTCGGCAGCGCGCGCATCTTCCTTCGGTTGTCCGATACGCCCACCGGCGGCTGCCTCATCGAGATGGCCGAGGTACCGGTCGGCCGGCCGATGCGCTGGGTGCCGGACCGGTTGGCCCTGGCAGCGGTCATTCCGCGCAACCGGGAATGCACATTGCGACTCTCGGCCATCGCTGAACGCCGCACCACCACCAGTGACGACGCCGTCCGATCGGTGGGGGAGTCCGTGTGAGAATCGGGACATGGGGAGTGTGGGGGGACGTAGCCCGATCAGCAGAGTGCTCGGGTTGGTGTTCGGGTTCGCGGTGTTGGCGCTACTGACGTCGGTGTTGTTCGGCTCGGTGAACGACCCGAGCGTATCGATCCGGTCCGGTGAGGTGGTGACACCGACCGAAGGCCGGACCGTCGTGTATCTCGAAAAGGACCAGTCGAATATCCATTGCACGGCAACGACTTCCGACGGCAAGACGCAGTCGCTCGCGCCGTTCACCGGCTCGCATCCCGAGAGGCGATTCGGCCCACGGAAACGCATCTGGCGATCCGGCGGAAAAGACTATCGGGCCGTCGGAGTATTGCCGCTCGACCGCGGGCCGGTGTCCGTGCGGTGCCCGGGAGCAGAACGGATGTGGGTGGGCGCACCGAAAGGCTGGTCCTGGGAGTTCGTTGTCCTTGTTCCGGCGTTGCTGGTGTGCGTCGTCATCATGGCGGTCGTCCTGTGGCGTCGCCGTGGCAAGCGGAACGGTGGCGGGCAGGGGCCCACGTACCCCACGCCACCGCAGCAGGGATATCCCGGCTACCCGGCGCCCGGCTACCCGCCTCAGGGCTATCCGGGATACCCGGCGCCCGGGTATCCCGTCCAGGGCTACCCGCCGCATCCTGACAACCCACGCTAGGTCGCCGGCAGCCCACGACACTGCGAAGCCCCGCGCGACCCGCTGCGGTGTGTTAGCTTCCGCTGATCCAAGCGCGCAGGGGGTGCCTGATGGCAACAGTGGCCGACCACCTTATTTCCGCACTGAAAATCAGTGGTGTACAAAGAGTTTACGGTCTGCCCGGCGACAGCCTGAACGGGTTCACCGACGCCATCCGGAGGGCCGGTGACATCGCGTGGGAACACGTGCGGCACGAGGAGTCGGCGGCGTTCGCGGCGGCTGCTGATGCTGCGCTGACCGGTCAGCTGGCGGTGTGCGCAGGCAGCTGTGGTCCCGGCAACCTGCATCTGATCAACGGCTTGTTCGACGCCCAGCGCAGCCGCGTCCCGGTACTCGCCATCGCCGCGCACATCCCGGCCGCCGAGATCGGTTCGCAGTACTTCCAAGAGACCAATCCGACCGCGCTGTTCCGCGACTGCAGCGTGTACTGCGAACTGGTCACCGCGGCCGAGAACGCCCCGCGAATCTTCGAGATGGCGATGCGGGCCGCCGTGGAGGAGAACGGCGTCGCGGTGGTCGTCGTCCCCGGCGAGATCTTCCTGCACCGCGCAGAGGTGTCGCAGTGGCAGACCCGGGCGATCACCCCCACCCGCTCGGTGCTGCGCCCCGACGACGAATCGCTGCGCCGGGCCGCGGACATCCTCAACGACGCACAGGCTGTCACGATCCTCGGCGGTGCGGGCGCCGCCGGCTGTCACGACGAGCTGATCGCGTTGGCCGCAACACTCAACGCACCGATCGTCCACGCGTTGCGCGGCAAGGAATTCATCGAATACGACAACCCCTACGACGTCGGCTTGACCGGGCTGCTGGGCTTCCCGTCCGGCTATAAGGCCATCAAGGAAGCCGAGGTCCTGCTGATGCTCGGCACCGACTTCCCGTACCGCCAGTTCTACCCGGACCACGCCACCGTCATCCAGGTCGACGTGCGCGGGCGCAACCTGGGGCGCCGCACTCCGGTCGACGTCCCGCTCCTGGGCACCGTCAGGGATACGGTGGCCGCGCTCATGCCGCGGCTGCGACCCAAAACCGAACGGGCACATCTGGATCGGGCTCTGAAGCACTACCGCCGGACCCGGCAGTCCCTGGACTCCCTAGCGGTCAACGACCGCGACCGCACCCCGATCCGGCCGGAATACGTTGCCGGTCTGGCGGATCGGCTCGCGGCCGACGACGCGGTGTTCACCGTCGACGTCGGCTCTCCGGTGGTGTGGGCGGCCCGCTACCTGACGATGAACGGCCGACGCCGCATGATCGGCTCGTTCAACCACGGCACCATGGCGTGCGCGCTCCCGCTCGCGATCGGCGCGCAGACGGCGTTCCGGGGCCGTCAGGTCGTGGCGTTCGCCGGCGACGGCGGCCTGGCGATGCTGTTCGGTGAACTCATTACGCTGATTCAGAATCAATTACCGGTCAAGGTCATCGTTTTCAACAACTCGTCGTTGAACTTCGTCGAGCTGGAAATGAAAGCCGCCGGCATCGTCAACTTCGGCACGGAGCTGGTCAACCCTGATTTTGGGGCAGTGGCCCACGCCATGGGCATCTTCGGGCGGCGGGTGGAACATCCCGGTGACCTGGAGCAGGCGCTCACCGAAGCGTTCGCCCATCCGGGGCCGGCGGTGGTCGACGTTCATACCGCGCGCCAGGAGCTGTCCATCCCTCCGACGATCACGGCCGAGCAGGCGAAGGGCTTCTCGCTCTTCGCTATTCGCACCATCCTGGCCGGGCGTGGTGAGGAGCTGCTGGATTTGATCACCACGAACGTGGCACGCCGGATCCTGGACTGAGTGCTCAGAGTTGTGCCACCGCACGGCTGGGTAATTCCACGGTGAATGTCGCGCCGCTGCCGACACCGGCACTGGCCGCGGTGATCCGGCCGTGGTGGGCGTCGACGAGGGCCTTGGCGATCGCCAGTCCGATGCCGGAACCGCCGTGCGCGCGGTCGCGCGCCGCGTCGGCCCGGTAGAACCGCTCGAACAGCCGGGGCAGGTGCTCAGCGGCGATGCCGTCGCCATCGTCGGACACCTGGATCCGCACGGACCCGCCGGCAGTCGTCGCCACGACTCGCACCGTGCCGCCGGCTTCGGTGTGCCGCAACGCATTGGTCAGCAGATTGGCCAGCACCTGGTCGAGCCGCTGCGGGTCGGCCCACAGCTCAGGCAGTCCGGGCGCGATATCTGAGTGCAGATCAACACCTTTGGCGCGGTACGGCGCTGCGAAGGCATCGACAGCTCCGGCGATCAACGTCGCGGGTACGACGGACTGCGTATCGACCAGCGCCATGTCGCGTTCGGCATCGGACAGTGCGCGCACATCGGAACTGAGCCGCGCGAGGCGGCGGGTCTGGTCGCGCAGGACGCCGATCGTCGTCGCGTCGAGCGGGTGGATACCGTCCTCTATCGACTCCAGATAGGCATCGATGACGGAGACGGGTGTGCGCAGCTCATGCGCCAGGTCGGCCAGCAGTTGGCGCCGGGTGGTCTCGACCGAGCCGAGCTGCTCGGCCATCGTGTTGAAAGCGTCTGCAATGGCATCGAATTCGGTGCCCAGATGTGGCGGTGAGACGCGGATGTCGTAGTCCCCATCGGCGACGGCGGTTGCGGCGGCGGCAAGTTCGGCCGTCGATCGGTGCATCCGTCGACTCAGATACCAGCTCAGTCCGAGTGCGGTCGTGGCCGCCACCGCGAGTGACATGCCCACCGAGACCGCGGTCGCCTGCCGGAACACATGCTCGTAGGGATGTGGACCGGTGCGCCCGGGGACCAGGACGTCCTGCATCACCTTGCGGAACATCGGCGGGCCGATGATGAGGGCGACCGTCGTGGTGGTGGCGATGGCCGCGACCACGACGGCCGCGTTCGTGACGAGCAGCCGACTGCGAATTCCGTGCCTGCTGCGCGGATGGTTGTGGGCCATCAGCCTTCTCCCATCCGGTATCCGACGCCTCGCACCGTCGTGACGTAGCGCGGCTCGGCCGAGTTGTCCCCGAGCTTGCGGCGCAGGTGGCCGACATGGACGTCGACGACGTTGTCGTTGCCGAACCACGATTCGCCCCAGACCGCTTCCAGCAGCTGATGCCGCGTCCACACCTGTCGCGGGCGCGACGACAGCGCCGCCAGCACGTCGAACTCGGTGCGGGTCAGCATGATCGGGGCACCGCCGAGGAGGGTCTGTCGGCTGTCGGTGTCGATGTGCAGGTCCCCGAATACCCGCGGCGGCGTTCCCGTTTCCGGGGCGGATTCGGGGGCACGGCGGGGGCGCCGCAACATCGCCCGGATGCGGGCCACCACCTCGCGGGGACTGAACGGCTTGGTGACGTAGTCATCGGCACCGACCGACAGCCCGACGATGGTGTCGATCTCGGTATCGCGGGCCGTCAGCATCACGACGTACGCGTCGGAGAACACCCGAAGCTGTCGGCATACCTCGATGCCGTCGAGCCCCGGCAGCCCGATATCGAGGATCACGACGTCGGGGTCGAGTTCGCGGGCGGCGATCAGGGCCGACGGTCCGTCGGCCGCGACGCGTACCTCGAACTGTTCGCGCTTGAGGTAGCTGGCCACGACATCGGCCAGCGCCGCCTCGTCGTCGACGACCAGCGCGCGCAGGCTCGGCGTGGGTTCAGTGCCGTTCACCTGCTCATAGTGCACCCGCGCGGTGGTGCGGTCGACCGGATGACCTGGTCAGCACCGCGTTCTTTAACGAATCTTCATCGTTCCTCCGGGGAACCCTTGTCGGCCGATTCGAGTCTGGAGGACGTCAGAAACCACTGTGAAGGGACATCGACATGATCAGCAGGATCGCCTTCTTCTCCACCGCCGCCGCGGCGCTGGCCGCTGCCACGTTGACCGCCGCCGGCCCGGCGCAGGCCGCCAGTGCGTCCGGCAACAACGGCGCCGACGTCGTCTCCACGCTGCGCAGCGAGGGCTACAACGTGCAGGTCGACGGGGCCCCGAGCGCTCCGCTGTCGGCGTGCACGGTGACGGACGTGCACGGGTTGCCGAATCCGGCGGACCCGACCCAGCGCGCGGACACCCGCATGATCAACAACGTCTACGTCGACGTGACCTGTGCGTCGGACTCCTGAGCGGGGTCGCAGCGCGCCGACCGGCGGCGACATGGTTATGTGAGGGGCGTGACCGAAGCGTCGTCGCTGCCGCTGGCCGGGATCACCGTCGTCGCGATGGAGCAGGCGGTGTCCGCGCCGATGTGCACGCGCGTGCTGGCTGACTTCGGCGCCCGCGTGATCAAGGTCGAGAATCCGCAGGGCGGTGACTTCGCCCGTGACTACGACGACGTGGTGCGCGGCCAGGCGGCGCATTTCGTGTGGGCCAACCGCGGCAAGCAGTCGATCACCCTGAACCTCAAGTCCGACAAGGGCATCGCGGTCCTGCACCAGCTGCTGGAGAGGGCCGACGCGTTCGTCTCCAACCTGGCGCCGGGAGCCACCGCGCGACTGGGGTTGTCACCGGAGGATCTCAGCAGGCGACACCCGCAGGTGATTCCCGTCGAGATCGACGGCTACGGGCCGGGTGGCCCGCTTTCCCAGAAGCGCGCCTACGACCTGCTGGTACAGGCGGAATCCGGGTCATGTGCGGCCACCGGCTTCCCGGGGATGCCGGCCAAGCCGGGCCCGCCCGTCGCCGATATCTCCACCGGCCTGTACTCGGCGCTGTCCATCATGGCGCTGCTGTTGGGCCGGGCCCGTGGGGTCTTGGCGGGGGTTTCACCGTCGGTTGCCGTCAGCCTGTTCGACACGATGACCGACATCATGGGTTACCCGCTGACGTACACCCAGCATTCGGGCGTGAACCAGGAGCCGCTCGGGATGGCTTCGCCGGCCGTGGCGCCCTACGGCGCGTTCGCGACGCGCGACGGCCAGACCGTCGTTCTCGGCACGACCAACGACCGGGAATGGCAGCGGCTGGCCCGGGAGATCATCGACCGGCCCGACCTCGCATCGGCCCCTCGATTCGCGAGCAATTCGGACCGGTGCGCGCACCGCGACGAGCTTCACGCTGCTATCGGATCCTGGTGCGCTGAGCGCGATCTCGAGGATATCCAGCGGATCGCCGACGCCGCCGGCATCGGCAATTCGCGGTACAACCTGCCCAGCGAGGTGATCGCGCATCCGCACCTCAAGTCCCGCGACCGGTGGCGTCAGGTCAGCACCCCGAACGGCCCCATCGAGGCGCTGTTGCCGCCGCCGGTGGTCAGCGGCCTCGAGCTGAACATGGGGGCAATCCCCGGACTGGGCGAGCACACAGATGTGATACTCGGCGAATTGGGTTACCGCGCTGAAGATATCGTCGGCCTGCGGGCCGCCGGTGCCATCGGCGATGTCTACGAATCAGGGAGCGACCATGCGTGAAGTCGTCATTGTCGAGGCGGTGCGGACCGCCGTCGGCAAGCGCAACGGGGGACTGGCCGGCCAGCATGCCGCCGATCTCTCCGCGGTGGTGTTGAACGAACTGATGGAGCGGTCCGGCGTCGCCCCTGAACTCGTCGACGACGTGGTGTGGGGCTGCGTCTCGCAGGTCGGCGACCAGTCGAGCAACATCGCCCGCTGGTCGGTGCTCGCCGCCGGCTGGCCCGAGTCGATCCCGGGCACGACGGTCAACCGGGCCTGCGGATCATCGCAGCAGGCACTGGATTTCGCGGTGCAGGCAGTGATGTCCGGCCAGCAGGACGTCGTGGTGGCCGGCGGCGTCGAGGTGATGAGCCGGGTGCCGCTCGGCGCGGCCCGCCAGACGGGAGAGCCGTACGGGCCGAAAGCGCTTGCCCGGTATGACGGTTTCGGCTTCAACCAGGGCATCTCGGCGGAGATGATCGCGCAGAAGTGGGGTCTGTCGCGGGCCCGGCTGGACGAGTACTCGGCGCGGTCGCACGAACTCGCCGCGGCCGCACAGGATTCGGGTGCGTTCGTCACGCAGATCGTGCCGGTGTTCACCGACGACGGCGGCGTGGTGCACGAGGACGAAGGCATCCGGCGGGGGACGACCGTCGAGAAGCTCGGTGGTCTCAAGCCGGCATTCCAGGAGGACGGTGTCATCCACGCCGGCAACTCGTCGCAAATTTCCGACGGTGCGGCAGCACTTTTGGTGATGACGCTCGAGAATGCGCTGCAGCTCGGCCTCACCCCGCTGGTGCGGTACGTCGGCGGCGCAGTCACCGGTGCCGACCCCGTCCTGATGCTGACGGGTCCGATCCCGGCCACCGAAAAGGTGCTCCGCAAGACCGGTGTGAAGATCGGCGACATCGGTGTCTTCGAGGTGAACGAGGCGTTCGCCCCGGTGCCGCTGGCCTGGCTCGCCGACACCGGCGCCGACGAGGCGGCGCTCAACCCCCTCGGTGGCGCGATCGCGTTGGGTCATCCGCTCGGCGCGTCCGGCGCGGTGCTGATGACCCGCATGATCAACCACATGCGGGACAACGGAATTCGCTACGGCCTGCAGACCATGTGCGAGGGCGGCGGCACCGCCAACGCGACGCTGGTGGAGTTGGTCGCTTAGGGAAGGGTTCAGCCCAACAGCGGCCTGCGGCCTTTCGCCATGTCGGACAACGCCTCTTGCATCGTGTGCTGAACGCGCAGCGCGTAGGCGTCGGCGTTCTCGTCGTCCGTGGGGGCCATGGGAGCGAGGACGCGCGTGCAGAGTTTGGTGGGCAACGGCAGGTAGGGCACTAGTCCGACAGCGCCGATGTTCAGTCCCCAGGGCACCGATATCGAGATCGGGGCGGTCTTGAGCCGCAACAGCTTATCGATGCGGGTGGCCCGCGCCAGGCGTTCGCCATTGGACAACACGAGAAGGGATTCGCCGGCGCCGGCGGTGACGATAGGGACGATCGGCACGTCATTGGCCATGGCGAGGCGGGCGAATCCGCTACGGCCGCCGAAGACGATGCGGTTGCGGTCATTCCATGATTTCGCGGCGTCCAGATCCCCTCCGGGATAGACCAGCACGTGATGGCCCCGGGCGAAGGCCTCTTCGGCACTGTGCTGACTGGCCGGCCGCGCCCCGAGGACCTCGATGAACCGGCCCACCCCGAGGGTCCACGCCAATTGGTGGGTCAGAATGGTCACCGGCCGGTCGAGTCCCAATCCGTCGAGCGCGGCGCCGGTCGCGAACACGTTGAGGTCGAAGATGCCACCGAAGCCGTGGTTGGCCACGAACAGCGTGGGTACGTCGTAATTGGTGTGCTGGGTATCCACCTCGAGTCGGTGGTATCTGCGCACGTACTCGAAGCATGCGTGACGGTAAGCCGCTGCAGCCCAGGGTAATCCGGATCCCCAGTCCGTCATCGGGACACCGCTGATGTGTCGGTGAGGTCCAGTGCGATGTCGACGAGCATGTCCTCCTGGCCGCCGACGAGCCCACGCAGCCCCGCCTCTTCCAACAGGGTTCGAGCGTCGACATCGAAGCGTTCGGCGGCGATCTCCGCGTGTCGCAGGAAGCTCGAGTACACGCCCGCGTAGCCGAGTGTGAGGGTTTCGCGGTCGACCCGGACGGGGCGTTCCTGAAGTGGGCGGACCAGGTCGTCGGCGGCATCCTCAAGTGCGTGCAGATCGCAGCCGTGGTCCCACCCCAGCTTGGTGGCGGCGGCGATGAAGACTTCGAGGGGTGCGTTGCCGGCTCCCGCGCCCATACCGGTCAGCGACGCGTCGACCCGGTTGGCGCCGTGTTCGACAGCTACGATCGAATTGGCCACTCCCAGAGACAGATTGTGGTGTGCGTGGATGCCGATCTCTGTGGTGACGTCGAGGGTATGGCGCAGCGCGTCGACCCGGTCGGCGATGTCGTGCATGGTCATCGCGCCGCCGGAGTCGACGACATAGACGCAGGTGGCGCCGTAGCCTTCCATGAGTTTGGCTTGATCGGCGAGCGACTGCGGGTCGGTCATATGGCTCATCATCAGAAAGCCGACGGTATCCATACCGAGTTCGCGGGCGGCCGCGATGTGGTGGGCGGAGATATCGGCCTCGGTGCAGTGGGTGGCCACTCGCACCACCGTGGCGCCGGCGCGGTTTGCTTCACGGAGATGGCGTACCGTGCCAATGCCGGGTAATACGAGGGTGGCGACCCGGGCGTGCTGCACGACTGCGGCCACGGCCTCGATCCATTCGATGTCGGTATGGGCACCGAAGCCGTAGATACAGCTGGAGCCGGAAAGTCCGTCGCCATGGGCGATCTCGATGGAATCGACGCCGGCTTCGTCGAGGGCACGGGCGACGGCCGCGGCTTGGGTGATGGTGTACTGGTGACGCACGGCATGCATGCCGTCCCGCAGGGTGACGTCGCTGATATAGAGGTCGTGACTCATGTTGTGGCTCCAGCGGTTTCACGCGTGCGATGGGCAATGGTTTCGGCGGTGGACTTCGCGGCCGAGGTCATGATGTCGAGGTTGCCGGCATAGGCGGGCAGGTAGTGGGCCGCACCGGTGACCTCGAGCATCGCGGTGACGCGGGTGCCCGAGAACTTGCCGGTTTCGGGAATGTACAGCGGGTTTTCGCTCGTGAAGGACTCGAACTGGACGCGCTGTTTGAGGCGGTAGCCAGGGACATAGGTGTTGATGCGTGTCACCATGGCGTCGATGTGCTGCTCGACGGCTGCCTGGTCGACGTCGCCGCCGACCAGGCAGTACACAGTGTTGCGCATCAGCAGGGGTGGGTCGGCGGGATTGAGGATCATGACGGCCTTGCTGCGCTGTGCCCCGCCGACTGATTGCAATGCCGCACAGGTTGTTTCGATGAACTCATCGATATTGGCCCGGGTGCCCGGGCCCGCTGACTTCGCCGAGATGGAGGACACGATCTCGGCGTACGACACGATTCCGCACTCTGCGACCGCGGCGACGATCGGCACGGTGGCCTGCCCGCCGCAGGTGACCATGTTCAGGTTCTGTGCGTGGAGATGCTCGTCGAGATTGACCACGGGAACGCAGTACGGGCCGATCGCCGCGGGAGTGAGGTCGAGCATGCGCACGCCCGTTGGCTGCAGCCGCGCCCAGTTGGCACGGTGAGCCCCGGCGGAGGTCGCGTCGAACACGAGCTTGATGTCGCTGAAGTTCGGCATGTTCAGCAGACCGTCGACGCCCTCGGCGGTTGTGGGCACGCCCATGCGGGCGGCCCGGGCCAGGCCGTCGGAGTCGGGGTCGATTCCGACCATGGCCGCGAGTTGCAGAGGGCCGTCGCCGCGCAAGATCTTGATCATCAGGTCGGTGCCGATGTTGCCGGAACCGATGATGGCGACAGGCCAGGTTGGGTTGTGCTGCATAGGTTTTCCGGCTCTCTAGTCGAGGTACAGGGACACTGTGCCCAGGCCCGTGATGGCGGCGTCGGCCCGGTCGCCGCGGTGGATGAATGCCGCGGAGGTGAAGGAACCCGACATGACGAATTGGCCAGGGGCGATTTCGATGTCATAGGGCGCGAGGGCGTTCGCCAACCACGCCACGGCGGTGGCCGGGTCACCGAGCACCGCGGAGCCGAGTCCGGTGTCGATCTCGGTGTCGTTGAGACGCAACGAGGCCCGGGCGTTCGGGAGGTCGAGCGCAGCGGAGAAGGGCACCCATTCGCCGAGGACCACCGCTCCCGAACTGGCGTTGTCGGCGACGGTGTCCGGCAGGGTGATCTGCCAGTCGGCGATGCGGCTGTCGACGATCTCCAGCGCCACCGCCACCGCACCGGTGGCCGCGCGTACGTCGTCGGCCGTGACGCCGGGCCCGCGCAGCGCCGTGTGCAACAGGAAGGCGATCTCGGGCTCGACGCGTGGCGCGCAGAACCAGTCGGCGGGGACCGCCCTGCCATCCGGAACCACCATGTCGTCGAGGACGTAGCCGAAGTCGGGTTCGTCGACGCCGAGGAGGGTCTGCATCGGTTCCGAGGTCAGGCCGATCTTGTGGCCGACCACTGTGCGCCCGAGCTGCAACCGTCGGTACAGGTTGATCTTCTGGATGGCGTAGGCGTTGTCGACGCTCAGCGCGCGGTAGCGCGCGGTCAACGGAGCGATCGGGGCCCGGTTGAGGTGCGCGGCGTGAAGCAGATCGGCGGCGGCGTTCAGCTCCTCGGTCGTGAGCGCCATCAGACTGCCGTCTCGGCGAGCATCCGCATCGCGGTGTCGTAGATGGCGTTGGCGTGCATTTCGAACAACTCGAGCAGGTCCACCGAGTCGCCGCCGAGTTCCTTGGCGATGAACAGACCGTCAGCCCCGGCGATGGAGTAGTTCACCAGCAGCCGCACTTGGGCGTCGGTGAGTCCCGGCGCAAGCTCACTGAGTGCGCCCATGAGTGAGTCGGTGGCTTGTGTGCGCGCCTGCAGGAACCGCGCACGGGCACTCGGCTCGACAGGGCGGCGCTCCAGCGCGAGCATCAGCCCAAGGCGCAGAAAGTCCGGATTGTCCAGCAGGCCTTTCGCGAGCTGCTTGGCCAAACCGATGACGCGTTCGCGTGGCTCGCCGTCGGAGGGGAGTTCCCAGACGCGTAGCCAGGTCTCGAAGCTGCGGTCGATCACCGCGGCCAGTAGGTCGTCCTTGTCCTTGAAGTGCCAGTAGATGGAGCTGGCGGGGAGACCGCACTTCTTGCTGACCAGACCGATGCTGGTGCCCTCGTAACCACGTTCAGAGGCAATTTCGTTGGCAGCGTCCAGGATTCGCTCGCGGGACTGTTCGCCGTCGGCGCGCTTGCGGCGGGTCTTGGGTGCTTCGGACATCTTCACTCCCGACTCTTGACTCTGTATCGATCACTACATTACCGTAGCGATCACTACAGAACAAGTGGGAGGCTCCCAATGCGCAGTGCAGACACCTACGACGTCGCGGTTGTCGGGTATGGCCCCACGGGTGCCACGGCGGCCAACCTGCTGGGCCAACTCGGCCTGAAGGTCGTTGTGATCGAGCGAGACCCGGATATCTACAGCCGGGCCCGGGCGATCTCGACCGACGAGGAGGTCCTTCGCGTCTGGCAATCGGTTGGCCTGGCCGAGCGGCTCCAGCGCGACATGCTGCCGGACCGTCCGGTCGCGTTCGTCGACGCCGACGGTCGGCCCTTCATCGAAACAGTGATCTACGGACGTGGCTGTGGCCATCCGTCACAGCAGTTCCTGTACCAGCCGGCGGTCGACGCGGTACTCCGCGAAGGCGTCGCCCGGTTCGCCAATGTCGAGGTACTCCTGGAGCACGAATGCCTGCGAGTGGCCAACCGCAGCGACGACGTCGAACTGCTGCTCGCCGATCTGCGGACCGACACGTTCAAGCGGGTGACGGCGCGATATGTCATCGCCTCGGACGGTGGCTCATCGGCAACGCGCGGCGTCCTCGGTGTCGGGTACAGCGGACGCACCTACGGCGAGCGCTGGGTCGTCATCGACACCAAGGTGATCAAAGAGTGGGATGCCCACGACCGCTTGCGGTTTCACTGCAACCCCGCACGCCCGACCGTCGACTGCCCGACGCCGCTCGGGCATCACCGGTGGGAGTACCCCGCTCGGGGATGCGAGGACGAGAAGGAGCTCACCAGCGACGAAGCGGTGTGGAAAGTGTTGCGGGAGCAGGGCGTCACGCCCGAGCACGTCGAGATCATGCGCGCCGTCGTCTACAGCCATCACGTCCGGGTGGCGGACCGCTGGCGCGTCGGACGGGTGTTCCTGGCCGGCGATGCCGCGCACGCCATGCCGCCGTGGATCGGCCAGGGGATGTCCGCCGGCGTCCGCGACGCCGCCAACCTGTGCTGGAAAATCGCCGCGGTGCTGCGCGGTCAGGCGCCCGACTCACTGCTGGATTCGTATGCCGCAGAACGCAAACCGCACGTCACAGAGGTCACCCGGCGCGCGGTGCTGGTTGGTCGGATCATCACCGAGCGGCGGCCCTGGCTGGCCGCGATCCGCAATCACGTCGTGCGGGCGCTGACCCGGATTCCCGGTGCCAATGCCGCGGGCCAGAAGTTCTGGTGGATACCTGACGCCCACTACGAGGACGGCTTCTTCGCGGCGACGCACCCCGCGGTGGGCTGGCAGATCCCGCAACCCACGGTGGGCGGCTTGCTGCTCGACGAGTTGCTCGGCGGGCGCTGGACGGTGCTGCACACCAACGCCGTCCCGACCGGGGCGGTGGCCTGGACGGCTGCCGGGGCGTCGGCCCTGCAGATCACCGAACCGAGTCTGGTGCGGTGGCTGCGTGACCGCAAGGCCGACGCCGTCGTACTTCGACCGGACGGATTCGTCTACGCCGCAACCTCTTCCGGACAACCACTCCCGGCTCCGCCGGCCGGACTGAACCTCACCACCCTGACAGGAGCATGCGCATGACCACCACCCTCACCGAACACACCGTCACCGTCGGCAGCCAGAAGATCTTTGTCGCCGAAGCGGGGTCGGGTCCTGCGGTGATGCTGCTGCACGGCGGCGGCCCGGGCGCCTCCGGCGTCTCCAACTACTCCCGCAACATCGACGCCCTCGCCAAGCGCTACCGCGTCCTCGTCCCCGACATGCCCGGCTACGGACGCTCGTCGAAGGGCATCGACAAGTCCGATCCGTTCGGCTCCCTGGCCGATGCGATGCGGGGGCTGCTCGACGAATTGAGCATCAGCACAGCACATCTGATCGGCAACTCCTACGGCGGCGCCGCGGCACTGCGCCTGGCGCTGGACACCCCCGGTCGCGTCGGCAAGCTGGTGCTCATGGGCCCCGGCGGTATCGGCACCACGCGCGGGTTGCCGACAGCTGGTCTCAACAGCCTGCTGGCGTACTACGGCGGCTCGGGCCCCAGCCGTGAGAAGCTGGCCACGTTCATCCGTAATTACCTGGTCTACGACGGTGACTCGGTACCCGACGAGCTGATCGACCTGCGCTACACGGCGTCCATCGACCCGGAGGTGGTGGCCAATCCGCCGCTGAGCCGGCCGTCGGGACCGTTCGCGCTGCGAACGCTCTGGCGCATGGACCTGACACGTGACGCGCGGCTGTCCTCGCTGCAGACGCCGACGCTGATCCTGTGGGGCCGCGACGACAAGGTGAACCGGCCATCGGGCGGGCCCATGCTGCAGAACATCATGCCCAACGCCGAACTGGTCATGACCAGCCGCACCGGGCACTGGATGCAGTGGGAGCGTGCCGAGCTGTTCAACCAGATGGTCGACGAATTCCTCTCGGACAGTGCGGTATTCCGGCCATGAGCGTCTTCGGCAATGTGTCACTCGGCTATCTGGTGGTCGAGACGGAGCGGTTCGCCGATTGGCGGCGGTTCGGTCGCGACGCGATCGGCATGCACCTCGACGACCTCGACACCGACGCGATCCGATTCCGGCTCGACGAACAGCAGTGCCGGTTCCTGCTGCGGCGCGGGCCGGCCGAGGATGTCACCATGCTGGGCTGGCAGGTCTACGACCACGAGACCTTCGAGGAGATCCTCGGCCGCGTGCACCGGTGCGGCGTGCCCGTCACCGTCGGGACCGACGAGGAGGCCGCGCTGCGTGGTGTCGAGCGTCTGGTGCGGATACCCGGCCCCAATGGGCTGGCGCAGGAGCTGTACACCCGGGCGCACATCGACGGACAATTGTCTGTGGCTGGAAAGGGCTTTGTCACCGGCGAGTTCGGACTGGGACACGTCGCCGTCACCAGCACCAGGCCACACCAGATGCGCGGTTACTACAACACCTTGCTCGACGCCCGGCTCAGCGACTTCATCGACGAAACCATGAGCGGCGTCAAGGTCAAGATCCGGTTCCTGCGAGTCAATCGGCGCCACCACTCCGTGGCGATCGCCGCGGTGAATCGGTTGCCGATCAACCCGATTCGGACCCGCGTGCAGCACCTCAACATTCAGGTCGCCGAGTTGGACGATCTGACGGACAGCTACCAACGCGTGCGAGCACTGGGGTTCGACATGGCCCTGGGCGTCGGGCAGCACACCAACGACCGCGAGCTGTCGTACTACGCCGTCACCCCCTCAGGTTTCGAGTGGGAGGTCGGATGGAACCCGCTGGTGGTCGACGAATCAACCTGGAAACCGACGACTCACCAGGGCATCAGCATCTGGGGCCACGAGACGCAGTCCAGCGTCGACAAGCTCGGGCAGTTCACGACCGCGGCCAGGTCATTGCTGCACCGCGAAGACACCGTCCCGGCGCTCGCCGGGGCGGGAATCCCCGACTAATACCGCGATTTGTGCACGATATTCCGCGGTGCGCGCGGAATATCGTGCACAAATCACCGGAGGAGGAAACATCATGAACCGTATTGACACACATCACCACATGGTCCCGCCGGACTATCGAAAAGCATTGGACAAGGCGGGCATTGCCGACGCCGGCGGGAGGGCGATGCCGGACTGGACTCCGGAAGCGTCCCTGGACACGATGGCCAAGCTCGGTGTCGCGACCGCCATCCTGTCGGTCTCTGCTCCGGGCACGACGATGCTGCCGGCCGCAGCCGACGCGGCCGCACTGGCCCGCGATGTGAACGACTACAGCGCAGAACTGGTTGCTGCCCAACCGGATCGGTTCGGGTTCTTCGCCACACTGCCGATGCCACACCTGGATGAGGCGGTGACCGAGGCGGTGCGGGCTCTCGACGATCTGGGCGCCGACGGGGTGTTCCTGCTCGCCAACAGCGCGGGGACCTATGTTGGCGCGCAAGGCCAGGACGCGTTGTTCGCGGAGCTCGACAAGCGCTCGGCCGTGGTGTTCATCCACCCGGCCGAGTTGCCCGGCCCCGTCATCGACGGCGTGCTGCCGTTCGCCGCAGACTTCCTGCTCGACACCAGCCGCGCAGCGTATCTACTGGTACGCAACGGCATTCGCCGTCGCTACCCCAACATCCGCTTCATCCTGAGCCATGCCGGTGGCTTCGTCCCATACGCGTCCTACCGGATGGCCATGGGCATCACGAGTGACGTCGGCGGCAGCCCGGCCGATCATCTCGACGACCTCGCGAGCTTCTACTTCGACACCGCACTGTCGTCCACGGCGGCCGCGCTGCCGTCGCTGCTGGCCTTCGCCAAGCCGGGGCACGTGACGTTCGGTTCGGACTTCCCGTTCGCGCCGGTCGAGGTGAGCCAGCTGTACGCGGCCGGGCTCGAGACATACGGGGGACTGGACGACGCCGGGCGCCGCGAGATCGACCGCACCAATGCGCTCGCGCTGTTCCCGCGGCTGGGTTCTGTTGCCCCGCCGGCAGCCCCGTCGGTCGTCGAGCAGGCGCAGCATGCCGCGAGCCGCGCGGTGATGCGGGGCGTGACCCGGTTGCTGGCGCGGTAGAGCCGCCGCCTACAGGTTCCCCACTTCCAGCTCCAGGTACTCCGCGTATTTCGCCTGCGCCGCTTCGCGTTTGCCGGGCAGCCACTCGGTCGGCCACAGTTCGTCGGTGCCGGTGTAATCCCGCAGCACCTGCTTGGCGACGGTGACCTTGTGGACCTCGGTCGGTCCGTCGGCCAGCCCCATCACGGCGGCGCCGGCGACCATGCCGAGGAACGGCACCTCGTTGGTGACGCCGAGCGCGCCGTGTACTTGCATTGCGCGCCAGGCGATGTCGTGCAGCACCGTCGGCATGACGACCTTGACGGCGGCGATGTCCTTGCGGACCTTCTTGTAGTCGTTGTACTTGTCGATCTTCCACGCGGTGTGCAGCACGAGCAGCCGGAACTGCTGCAGCTGCGCCCACGAGTCGGCGATGAAGCCCTGCACGGCCTGCTTGTCGGCCAGCAGGCTGCCGGCCGTGTGCCGCGACAGTGCGCGCTCACACATCATGTCCAACGCCCTCTGCGCGAGCCCGATGGTGCGCATCGCGTGGTGGATCCGGCCGCCGCCCAGGCGCGTCTGCGCGATGACGAACGCCTGGCCTTCGCCGCCGAGGACGGCCGAATTCGGTACGCGCACATTGTCGTAATGAATCAGTGCGTGTGAGCCGTGGCCGTCGGATTCCCCGTAGATCGCCGAGTTGCGGATGATGTTGACGCCCGGGGTGTTGGTCGGCACCAGGAACATCGACATGCCCTGGTAGGGACTGACGTCGGGGTTCGTCACGACCATGACGATCAGGAACGTGGATGTCGAGGCGTTGGACGAGAAGAACTTGTAGCCGTTGATGACCCAGTCGTCGCCGTCGCGCACGGCGGAGGTGGTGAACTGCGTGGGGTCGGCGCCGCCTTGCGGCTCGGTCATCGAGTAGCAGGAGAAGACCTCTCCGTTGAGCAGCGGCCGCAGGTACTGCTCCTTCTGCTCCGGGGTGCCGTAATGCGCGATGATCTCGGCGTTGCCGGTATCGGGCGCCTGACAGCCGAAGATGATGGGCGCCCACTGCGACCGGCCCAAGATTTCGTTGAGCAGCGCCAGCTTCAGCTGCCCGTAGCCCTGCCCACCGAGTTCGGGGCCGAGATGCGTGGCCCACAAGCCTTTTGCACGCACCTGCTCCTTGAGCGGGTCGACGACCCGGCGCCGGGTCTCGTCGAGCGCAACGTACTGCAGGTGCGGCCAGATCAGGTCGAGCGGCTCGACCTCCTCGCGCACGAAGGCGTCGGCCCAATCGAGGAGTTCCTGGAACTCCGGATCGGTTTCGAAATCCCAAGCCATGCGGCCTCCTTCAGTTCAACCCGCCGCGACAGGAACACCCGTCTGTCGTTTGTAACGCACCGGCGAGGGTTTGGGAATGGCTAGCGAGGCTAAGCGACGGCGAGTGAATAGGTGTTGCCCAGATCGTCCTGCGTGACGTGGGCGGCCTCGGTGGTGGTGTCGATGCGCAGCGGGCTGGTCAGCGTCGACGTCCGGTAACTCCACCCGTCGGGCAGCTGCAGTCGCGCACCCAGCGCCGGCAGGTCCGCCAGCGACAGCGTCGGGTCGACCGTCTGGCTCCATGACTGCATGACCCACCGCTGCCCCTGCGGGTCGAGCAGTTCGAAGACCGGCCGCCCGGCGCCGAACACGAACACCGTGCGGCGACTGACCGTGTTCGCGCTGTAGGGCGCGGGGTTCATCGACGACAATTCGATCGTCGCCTGCTGCCGCATGTCGATGCCGCCGAACGTCTTCATCTCGCCGACGTCCTCGTGGGCTTTCACGATCTCGCTCATCAGCCAGTAGCGCGGACCGTTGAGCAAAGCGGCGGCCACGCCGTTCTCGGCCGCCAGAGTCTGCGGGTCGAGCGCGGACCAGGCGTCGGGCGGGCAGTCGTTGAGCGGGAAGGTGTTGAACACCGCAACCTGCGGCCCCGTCGGCGTCTGGGAGACCAGCAGGACTTCGCCGTAGCGCTTGCCGAAGGTGTCGGCCGGAGAATTTTCCACAGCGTCAACGCTACGGCCGAAAACGGGCGGAAAGGTCCCGATTTGTCCCATTTCGCGGGAGGTAGAGGGCTTTTTGTGCCGTCGGTATGGCTAAAAGTTTGGTGGGCTAGGTATATTTCGCGCGACAGTGAATGTGTAACGCCGCCGAGCTCCATCTCCATGGACCTACCGGGCCTGATGGAAGGGTGCCCCGAGTGAGTGCCACCAACACCGAGCGATCCAGGATCGGTCACCTGATCTGGGTCCTCGCGGTGCCCATCGTGATCGGCTGGTTCGCGCTCAATGTCGCCACGAACACGCTGGTCCCACCGCTGGAGAAGGTCGGTGAGGAGCACACCGTCGGGCTCAGCGCCAAGGACGGCCCGGCGATGATCGCGATGAAGCAGATCGGCGCGAACTTCCAGGAGTTCGACTCCGACAGCAACGCGATGATCGTTCTCGAGGGCGACCAACCGCTCGGCGCCGAGGCGCACCACTACTACGACGGTCTCGTCGCGAAGCTGACGGCCAACACCGCGCATGTCGAGCATGTCGCGGACTTCTGGAGTGACCCGCTCACCGCCGTCGGCTCACAGAGCGCCGACGGCAGGGCCGCGTACGTCCAGGTCTACCTCCGTGGCAATCAGGGTGAGACGAAGGCCAACGACTCCGTCGCCTCGGTCCGGCAGATCGTCGCCGACTCCAAGCCGCCGGCCGGCCTGCACGTGTACGTCACCGGCGGCGCCCCGCTGGTGTCGGACCAGCACCACGCCGGCGACAAGAGCGTCACCAAGGTCACGATCATCACCCTGGTGGTGATCGCCGTGATGCTGCTGTTCGTCTACCGGTCGATCATGACGATGATCCTGATCCTGCTGATGGTGTTCCTCGAACTCGGCGCTGCCCGCGGCGTCGTCGCGTTCCTGGCCGACGCCAACGTCATCGGACTCTCGACGTTCGCGGTGAACCTCCTGACCCTGATGGTGATCGCGGCGGGCACCGACTACGCCATCTTCGCCATCGGCCGTTACCAGGAAGCGCGCGGCGACAAAGAAGAGCGCGTACAGGCCTACGACACGATGTTCCGTGGGACGGCGCACGTGGTGCTGGGATCGGGTTTGACGATCGCCGGCGCCATGCTCTGCCTGAGCTTCACGCGACTGCCGTACTTCCAGACCATGGGCGTGCCCTGCGCGATCGGCACGCTCGTCGCTGTCCTCGCGGCGCTGACACTCGGGCCCGCCGTCATCAAGATCGGTAGCCGCTTCGGGCGCTTCGAACCCAAGCGCGCCATCCACTCTCGTGGCTGGCGCCGCGTCGGTGTGCTGGTGGTGCGCTGGCCCGGCCCGGTGCTCGTCGCCACGCTGGCGCTTGCCCTCGTCGGACTGGTGACGCTGCCCGGCTACAAGACGAACTACGACGCCCGCCGCTACGTGCCGGCCGAGCTGACCGCCAACGTCGGATATGCCGCCGCCGAAAGGCATTTCAGCGCATCGCGGATGAACCCCGAGCTGCTGATGGTGCAGAGCGACCACGACCTGCGGAACTCGGCCGACTTCCTGGTGATCAACAAGATCGCCCGGGCCATCGTGCACACCCCGGGTGTCGCGCGCGTCCAGACGATCACCCGGCCCGACGGAAAACCCATCAAGCACACGACGATTCCGTTCATCATGGGCATGCAGTCCGTCACCTCGAAGATGACGGAGAAGTATCAGCTGGACTCGATGGCCAACATGCTGCAGCAGGCCAACGACATGCAGGTCAGCATCGACACGATGACCAAGATGCAGTCCATCACCACGCAGATGGCCGCCACCACGCATGACATGTCGATGAAGACCGCCAACATGGCGCTCGACGTCGCCGACTTGCGGGACCACATCTCCGATTTCGACGACTTCCTGCGGCCCATCCGCAATTACCTGTACTGGGAACCGCACTGCTACGACATCCCGATGTGCTGGTCGACGCGGGCGCTGTTCGACACCCTCGACGGCATCGACGTCATGACCGACGACATCCAGACGCTGGTTCCGGATCTGATGAAGATGGACAAGCTGACGGCCGAGATGGTCACGGTGATGCCGCCTCAGATCGAGGTCATGAAGAACATGAAGCAGTACATGCTGTCCATGTATCAGACCCAGAAGGGTCAGGTGGATCAGCGTGCGGCGGCGTCGGACAACGCGGCGGCGATGGGCGAGGCATTCGACAACTCGCTCAATGACGATTCCTTCTACCTGCCACCGGAAGCCTTCGACAACAAGGACTTCAAGCGCGGCATGAAGAACTTCATCTCGCCGGACGGCAAGTCGGTCCGCTTCATCATTCAGCACGAAGGCGACCCGGCGACGCCCGACGGCATCGCGCACGTCGACCCGATCAAACAGGCCGCAAAGGAAGCCATCAAGGGCACGCCGCTGGAGGGCTCCAAGATCTATCTGGCCGGTACCGCTGCCACGTACAAGGATATGCACGACGGCGCGCAGTACGACCTGATGATCGCCGGAATCGCAGCGGTGTCACTGATTTTCATCATCATGCTGCTCATCACGCGAAGCATGGTCGCGGCGGCCGTGATCGTCGGCACCGTGCTGCTGTCGCTGGGCGCGTCGTTCGGCATGTCGGTGCTGTTGTGGCAGCACCTCCTTGGCCTCGAGCTGCACTGGATGGTGCTGCCCATGTCGGTCATCCTGCTGCTCGCGGTGGGCTCCGACTACAACCTGCTACTGGTGTCCCGGTTCAAGGAAGAGCTGTCGGGCGGTCTGAAGACCGGCATCATCCGCTCGATGGCGGGCACCGGATCGGTGGTCACCTCGGCGGGTCTGGTGTTCGCGGCCACCATGGCGTCGTTCGCCTTCAGCGACCTGAAGGTCATGGCGCAGGTCGGCACCACCATCGCGCTGGGCCTGCTGTTCGACACCCTGATCGTCCGGTCGTTCATGACCCCGGCCATCGCGGCAATACTCGGCAGGTGGTTCTGGTGGCCGAAGTTCGTCCGCCCGGAGGCGTCCGAGCGACGGCTGGCGGCCATCGGGATTCAGCCAGCGGCTGCCAAGTAACTAGCGGCTCTCTCGCGAGCAGACGTAAAACTGTCAAAATCCAGCGTTTTGCGACAGCTTTACGTCTGCTCGCGAGCAGACGTGACGAGCTCGAGCGCCATCTGCCGGGCCAGGGTGATGGGCGCGGCTGATCGTTCGAGTTTGGACGCGGTGAGGGCACCGTCGTAGATCAGCTGGATGCGCTGGGCAACCGCGGCGGCGTCGGGCACCTCGGCGTCGCGCAGCAGCTCGGTCAGCAGCCGGCGCATCCACAACCTATGGGCGCGCACCGGTTCGAGGGTGTCGCCGGGAAACTCGGTGGCCGCGTTGGCGTAGAGACAGCCCCGGAACTGGCGCTTGCGTGCCGCGGCGGCCGCGAGGTCGAAGAACGACAGCAGCTTGTCGACCGGGTCGTCGATGCCGGAAGTCTTCGCTTCCCAGCGGTTGCGATCAGCCTGATCCAATCGGTTCAGGTACGCGATCACCAACGCGTCCTTCGACCCGTACGAGCTGTAGAGGCTGGCCTTGGCGACGCCCGCCTCGCGCAGGATGGTGTCGATGCCCACAGCGCGAATGCCCTGCGCGGCAAAGAGATTCGATGCGGTATCGAGCAGCCGCTGGGCTGGTCCGGCGGCGTCGGTGCGGGGCGCCGGCCGGTCCGGGCGGCGGGTGCGGGTCGCGCTCATAGCTGCACCATAGCCGAGAAACCTCGATAGACAGACCGGTCTGTTCATGCGAGCGTCGTGATGTCATCGACGCCCGACGAACAGGAACACACCGTGACGCTGTACCTCTACGAAATCGCAGGACTGCCCGGCCGGGCCGAGGTCGACCAGGCCATCAAGACCGTCGACGCCGAAGTGCACCGGGCCGGCGGCGAACTCATCGAGGCTCAGGTGACCGGCCAGCACCGGTTGTTCGTCGTGGCTGAGCTCGTCGGCGGTCCGCTGCAGATCGAGGCGTCGTCAGTCGGGGCGGCCGAACTGACCGGTCCGCACGAGGTGCGACTCGTCGGCGCGGAATTGGACCAGCTGAAAGCAGTCCGCCCCACGGCCGGATACCTGGTCGAGTGGGACCTGCCCGCCGACCTGGACATGGACAGCTACCTGAGCCGCAAGAAAGCCAACGCGCCCAAATACGCGGAGGTGCCCGAAGTCAGCTTCCTGCGCACCTACGTGCGGGTCGACATGGACAAGTGCCTGTGTTTCTACGACGCGCCGGACGAGGACGCGGTACGGCGGGCGCGCGTGGCTGTGCAGACCCCGATCGATCGGTTGTACGGACTGGAAAGCGGTGGACGATGACGACTTTGGTATCCGACGACGTCGCAACCCGACTGGCGGACGTCACCGCCGGGGTGGACGCCCGGGCCGGTGACCTCGACGCGGGGCAGACCGACGTCCGTGACGACCTGCGCGCCCTCGGCGCGGCCGGATTGTTCGGCCTGCCGGACCTGCCCGACACGGTGCGGGTTATCGAGCAGGTGTCGGCGGTGAGCCTCGCCGCCGGATTCTCGGCCTGGGCGCACCAGATGGCGATTCACTACCTCGCCGACCGGCCGGACCTGTCGGAGGCGTTGCGCACCGCACGCCGCCCCGGCGTGACCGCCATGGCCGCCGGGCTCAAGCATGTGGCGGGCCTCGGACAGCTCCCGATCTTCGCGGGGGAGACGCGTCGTGGTCTGCGGCTCAACGGACCGATCCGCTGGGCATCCAACGTCTTTGACGACGCGTTGATCGTATTGCCGGCACGGACGGCCGCGGGCCGGCTGTATGTCGTCGCGGTCGACGTGAGCGCGGTCGGCGTGGTGATCGATCCGGCGCCCGCGCTCATGGCGTTGGGCAGCACCGGGTCGACATCACTGCGCCTGGAAGAGGTCGAGGTGCACGCCGACCGCATCATCAGCGCCGACCTCACCGGCTTCGTCCGCGGGATCAAGCCGACGTTCCTACTGTTGCAGACCGCGTTCTGCGTCGGCGTCACCGGGGCGGCGCTGACGGCGGCCGGCCGGGCGACCGACGGCCTGGCCGCCCAGTTCGACGGCGACCTCGCCGACCTGGTGTCGCAGGCCGAACGCAATCGTCGACGGCTGTACGAGTTCGCCACGGCGCCAGGGGAAGCCGATGTGGCCGAGGTGATCCGGCTCCGACTGGACGCCGCCAACACCGCGGTGGGGGCGACCCGACTGGAGTCGGCCCTGGCCGGTGGCCAGGGCTACCGCGCGGGGACGGCGGCCAACCGCCGGTTCCGCGAAGCGGCCTTCCTGCCCGTGCAATCACCATCGGAAGGACAACTCAGGTGGGAACTGAAGCAGTACGGATAGCCGCGGGCACCAAGCGATTTGGCGACAGCGTCGTTCTCGACGACATCGATCTTGCTGTCGAGTCCGGAGAATTCGTCGCGGTTCTCGGGCGTAGCGGCAGCGGGAAGTCGACCCTGCTCCGGGTGCTGGCCGGCCTGGAATCGCTGAGCTCGGGAACCGTCAGCTGGCCCGCCGGCGGCGAGCGTCCGCACATCGGGGTGGTCTTCCAGGACGCGTTGCTACTGCCGTGGCTGACGGTGCAGGGCAACGTCTCCTATGCAAAGCGATTCGTGTACCGGCGCAAGGGATTCGACGCGGATTACGCGGCAGAGCTGATGCGGCGCTTCGGCGTCGATAGCCTGGCCGACCGCTATCCCGACCAGCTGTCCGGCGGGCAGGCCCAGCGGGTGGCCATCCTGCGCGCCGTCGCGACCCGGCCCCAGGTGCTTCTGCTCGACGAACCGTTCAGCGCGCTTGACCCCGCGACGCGTGCCGACCTGCAGCAGTGGTTGGCCACACTCACAACCGAATTGGGCGTGACGGTGCTGCTGGTCACCCATGACGTCGAGGAGGCGCTGGCCCTGGCGCAGCGTGTTGTACTGCTGGCGGATGGCGGCCGCATTCAGCGTCAATGGCGCCTGGGCGAGGCGGACCGGTCGGGTCTGCGTGACGAAATCCTCAGTCATTACCGGGTTTCCGAACTGTGGGTGGCATGAGCAGACTGCTGATCTCGCGACGGCAGGTCCTGATCGCCGCGGCGGCGGCCGCCGGTGGCGCCTTCGGCCTGGCGGACCTGGCGCACAGTGCCACCACCGATTCGACCGCCGGCGGGCCGCTGCGGGTGGGTTATCTGCCGATCACCGACGCCGCACCGCTGTTGTTGGCGCATTCCGCCGGGTTGTATCCGGCCGGTGTCGGCAAGCCGGTGCTGTTCCGGAGCTGGGCGGCGCTGGGTGAGGCATTCCTGAATCGCCAACTCGACGTTGTGCACCTGCTGATGCCGATGGCGGTGCAGCTGCGCTATGCGCTCGGTGGCGGCGTCCGGGTACTCGGCTGGAACCACACCAATGGCTCGGCACTGACGGTCGCACCGCACATCCGGGAGTTGCCGGACCTTGCGGGTTCGCAGCTGGCGATCCCGTTCTGGTGGTCGATTCACAACATCGTGCTGCAGAAGTTGTTGCGGGCCAACGGATTGCAACCGGTGATCCGGCGGTCGGCGTCGCGGGCCGACCGCACCGTGGAACTCGTCGTCATGAGTCCGTCGGACATGGTGCCGGCGCTGGCCACCGGCACCATCGGCGGCTACGTCGTCGCCGACCCGTTCAACGCGATGGCCCAGACCAAGAAGATCGGGCGCATCCACACCTTCCTCGGCGATGTGTGGCGCGACCATGCCTGCTGCGCTCTGGTCACTCGGGACGACGTCATCAGCAGTCGGCCGGCGGCAGTGCAGCAGCTCACGGACGCGGTGGTGACGGCGCAACTCGCGCTGTCGAACGATCGGAAGGCGGCCGCGGCGAAACTCGGCGGCGGGCGCTACCTGCCCCAGCCGGTGCCGGCGATCACGCTGGCGATGACGTATCCCACCGCGCCCTACCCGCTGCATCACCCGGAGTGGCAGCCGCAGCGGCTCGGCTTTCAGCCGTTCCCGTTCCCGAGCTTCACCAGTGAGCTGGTGTCGGCCATGCACGACACCGTCATCGACGGCGACCGGCGCTTCCTCGACCGGTTGGACCCCACCACCGTGCACGGCGACCTTGTCGACGACACTTTCGTCCGCAATTCCATTGCGGCCCATGGCGGTCCGGCCGCCTTCGGCCTCAGTGGTGGCTACACCCGAACCGAGCAATTGGAGCTGACATGACCACGACACCCGTCCGCGCGGTGATCGATCCGCCGGTGGCGGTGCGCCGCTGGGCCCCGCCGGCCGGCGCCGTCGTCGTCGCGGTCGGTCTCTGGTGGTTGACGACGACCGTGCTGTCCGCACCGCACTCGCTGCTGCGTCAGGCCGCCCCGCAGCGCGTGGCGCCCGCGGTCGTCGACCTGTTCGCCCGTGGTGTCCTGCTGCCCGACATCGGGATCAGCCTGTGGCGGTTGGTGATCGGTCTGGCGGTGGCGGTCGTCATCGGGATTCCGGCCGGCCTGCTGCTCGGGCTCAGCGCCACGGCCGAGCGGGCGGCCGCGCCGCTCGTCCAGTTCGTGCGGATGATTTCGCCGCTGTCCTGGGCACCCATCGCCGTGGCCGTGTTCGGCATCGGCAACGAGCCGGTGATCTTCCTGATCGCGGTGGCCGCCGTATGGCCTGTGTTGATCAACACCGTGGCCGGGGTCCGTGCCGTCGACCCGGGCTACCTGGACGTGGCGCGGTCGTTCCATGCCACCCGGTGGGAGCTCATCACCGCCGTGGTGTTGCCGGCTATCCGGGGACAGCTGCAGACAGGCGTGCGCGTGGCCCTGGGAATCGCCTGGGTGGTGCTGGTCCCGGCGGAAATGCTCGGCGTGCGTTCGGGTCTGGGCTACCAGGTGCTCAACGCCCGCGACCAGCTGGCCTATGACCAGGTGGTGGCGGTGATCGTGGTGATCGGAGCGCTGGGATTTCTGCTGGATGTGACCGCGCGCCGGCTTATTTCTCCGGAGCGGCCAGGGGGAGCAGCCAACCGACGATAGGGTGGCGCGGTGACTCTTTCGGCGATCGTGACGGTGCCCGCAGCGCTCGCGCCGGCTGACTTCACCGCGCCGATCGCGGGTGAGCCGGCGCTGGTGCGGGCCGTGCGCGCGGTCCGCGGCGTGGCGCCCGTGACGGTGGTGGCCACCGAAGACTTGGCCGCAGCCGCTACGGAATGCCTTGCGGCTCATGGCCTGAGTGGTGTGCCCGTGCTTGCCGCGCCGGGGCTTCCCGCCGAGGGGGACGCGATCCTGGTGCACGATGTGCGCTACCCGCTGGCTCCCGCCGAACTGGCGGTACGCGTGGCGGCGGGGCTCGCGGATCACGACGTCGTGCTGCCGGTGCTGACGATGACCGACAGCGTGAAAAGTGTTGCCGCAAAAGGCATTGTACTGGGCAACGTGGACCGGTCGGAACTCGTCACCGCGCAGTACCCGCGGGGCTACACCGCCGCGGTGCTGGCCAGCTTTGCACCCGACGACCTTCCCGCTCTGCTCTCGGCCGGTCTCAACGTCGGTACCGTCGACGGCGACCCCAACGCCTTCGCGGTCGACCTCGCGCATGACCGGGAACTGCTGGAAGCGATTGTCAGCGCCGGCTGAGCAGACGCTCGGCGACCTGCACGTCGTGTGCGAACGTCACCTTGAAATTCTGTGCCGACCCGGCGATCGCGTGGACCTCGACATCAGTGAAGCGCTCCACACACGACGACGTGTCGGTGCCCTCGAAACCGGTGGCGGCCGCGGCGACGTAGGCCTGCCACAGCGGCGCGGCCCGGAATGCCTGCGGCGTCTGCACCCGAACCAGCGCCTGGTCGATGGCGCTGAGGCCGTGCTCGGTCAGGCGCAACACGTCGCCCGACGGCAGCACCGGAATGGCGCCGCCCCGCTCTCGTGCCGTGGTGACGGCGGTGTCCATCAGGTCGGCACCGGCCAGCGGCCGGGCGGCGTCGTGGATCAGCACGACGTCGACCGTGCCGGCTTCGATGTCCGCCGCGAGGTAGCTCAGCACGTTGTGTTCGGAGCCGTGCCGGGAGTCGCCGCCTTCGACGAATTCGACTGTGGTTCCCGGGAGTTCGTCGGCCATGAGCGCCGCGACCTGATCGCGCTCACCGCGCCGGAACACCAGGATGGTGCGGGCGATCTGGGGACCGGCGGCCACGGCCGCCACCGACCACGCCACCATGCTGCGGCCGGCCAACTGCAGATAGGCCTTGTTGCCGTCGGCCCCGACACGCGATCCGATACCGGCGGCAAGAACGACGCCGACGGCGATCGGGGGAGCGGACACGTCTTCACGGTAGTGGGACGGGAGCGGGGATCTGCGGCAGGCTTACCGTGACGCGGCCCGGACGGGGCCCGGATTCGCTGAAGGGACCACGGCATGGATGGGGCTGAACAGGACGCTCCTGACCCACACAGTTCGGTGCGCGCACATCGGTTGACGCCGATGCGGGGCCGCGATCCGCACGAAAGGCACCGCGTCGCGACGCCTCTGGAGCTGCTGTTCGACCTGACCTTCGTCGTGGCGTTCGGAGTCGCGGCGTCGGAGCTGTCGCACATGCTGGCCGCGGGCCACGTCGGCGCCGGCATCACGGGGTTCGTGTTTTCCACCTTCGCGATCTGTCTGGCGTGGATCAACTTCACCTGGTTCGCCTCGGCGTACGACACCGATGACTGGGTGTTCCGGTTGATGACGATGGTCGAGATGGTCGGCGTCCTGGTCCTGGCACTCGGCCTGCCCGCGTTCTACGCCTCGATCGAGCACGGCCACCACGTCGACAACGCGGTGCTGGTCGCCGGTTACGTGGTGATGCGAATTGCCTTGGTGGGGCAGTGGTTACGCGCCGCGAAGCAAGATCCGTCACGGCGCGCAGCGGCGATGACGTACGTCTGGATCGTCGCGGTGGTCCAGGTGGGCTGGGTCGGCACGGTGTTCCTGCCGACGAGTGTGCCGGTGACCCTGGGCGCCTGGGTGCTGTTGGCGCTCATCGAACTGGGCGGCCCGATGATCGCCGAGACCAAGTGCGGCGGGACCCCGTGGCACGCGCATCACATCGCCGAGCGCTACGGACTGCTGGCGATCATCGCGCTCGGCGAGGGCGTCGGCGAGGGCGTCGTCGGGACGGTCGCCTCACTGTCGGCTGTCGTCGGCGAGCACGGCTGGTCGTGGGACGCGGTGCTGCTGGCGATCGCGGGCACGGCCCTGACCTTCGGCATGTGGTGGGTGTACTTCATGGTGCCGTCGGCCGACGCCCTGCACGCGCACCGCGAGCGGGGCTTCTGGTTCGGGTACCTGCACATGCCGGTGTACGGCGCCATCGTCGCGACCGGTGCCGGCCTGCACACCGCCGCGTACTACATCCAGCACCACTCGGCGCTGGGGTCGGTGGCCACGGTGCTCAGCGTGGTGATCCCGGTCGGCATCTACATCGCATTGGTCTACGTGCTGTACACGCTGATGCTGCGGTCGGTCGACGCCCTGCACCTGCTGCTGGTGGTGCTGACCGCGCTGGTCCTGATCGCGACGGTGGTGCTCGCCGCGGTCGGGGTGCCGATGGCGCTCTGTCTGTTGGTGGCGAGCGTGGCACCGATGGTGAGCGTGGCCGGGTTCGAGATCATCGGGCACCGGCACGTCGCCGCGGCGGTTGCGCGCCAAACGTGACGTTGAGCGGGCACGCCTGGGACAAAAGCGCACTGGTGTGGCTAACGGGCCGGAAGAGGTAGCTGTCATATCCTGAGACGCGTGGCAATTTCGCGTCGTGACCTGCTGAAATACGCTGCAGCCGCGCCGGCGGCGCTCGGCCTCGGAGCTGGGTTGCAATCGGTACTCGGCGCGACGACCGCTTCGGCGGCCCCGTACGGCGTGTTGCTGGACTACGCGGCAGGGGTGCTCAGCGCCTCCGATATCCGGTCGGCCGGGGCGCTCGGCGCCATCCGGTATGTCTCGGACCGGCGGCCCGGCGGGGCGTGGATGCTGGGCAAGCCCATCGAGCTGCCGGAAGCGCGTGACTTGTACAAGGGCGGACTGAAGATCGTGTCCTGTTACCAGTATGGGAAGGAATCGACGGCCGACTGGCTGGGCGGGCACGCCGCCGGCGTGCAGCATGCCCAGCGTGGGTTCGCATTGCACACCGCGGCGGGCGGTCCGGTCGGGGCGCCGATCTACGCGTCGATCGACGACGATCCGACTCCGGCCCAGTACAAGGCGCAGGTTGCGCCGTACCTGCGCGGCTGGGAATCGGTCTTGGGGCACCAGCGGGTCGGCGTGTACGCCAACTCCAAGACCATCGAGTGGGCCGTGCAGGACGGCCTGGGGTCGTACTTCTGGCAGCACAACTGGGGCTCGCCCGGTGGAGCCGCGCATCCGGCGGCGGCACTGCATCAGGTCGAGATCGACAAGCGCCACGTCGGGGGAGTCGGTGTCGACATCAACCACATCCTCAAGCCCCGCTTCGGGCAGTGGGACTGACGGGCGCGCAGATTACCGCTCAGTAGTTAGCTGGAGCCCAGCTCTAAGAAAACGAGATCAAACCGCAGCAAATGGCGGCTCGGTAACTTACCGCCTGTATAGACATACGGACCATCATTGTCGAGTGTTTTCTGGAACGGGTCTTTTCCTACTCATTAGTAAGGTCCGGCACCGTCACAAGCATGGTCACGATTTGATAACAATACCGCTTTGATCAGCGATGTTGTTACTACTCGACCGTAACCAGCCGCCAACAGGACGTTTGTCCTGTTGGGTACGGGCAGTCCCGCGACGCGGTGTTACCCAGGTAGGTGGTTACCGATCCGTAGAACTCGTTGGTAACCATTTCCGGCCGAAAAACGCCGCGAATCTTATGACACTCTTAGTGCAGTCGGCCCGGCTCTCCGGCACCCGAAAACTCGGGCGCCAGACGTAGCACGGGCCTCACGTGATCCGACGTCGCATCGCGGTGCCCCAGGGCCGACTACCAAGACCAAGCAGCACCTTGACCGGTTCGCGCGGCAAAGACGAGAGGGACGCATGACGATCAACGAGCACCGCAATGTGACCAGTGGCAACACCGAGGCGGTGGCGGCGAGCGCGCACGCTCTCGTGGATCTGCTCAATGCCGGCGAGCCGTATGCCGTCGCGTTCGGTGGCCAGGGCGCGTCCTGGCTGGAGAACCTCGAAGAGCTCGTCAGCTCGGCCGGCATCGAATCCGAGCTCAGCGAGATCGTCGGCGAAGCGGCCCTGCTGCTCGAGCCCGTCGCGCGCGAACTCGTCGTCGTGCGGCCCATCGGCTTCGAGCCCATGCAGTGGGTTCGCGCCCTCGCCGCCGACGAGCCGCTGCCCTCGGCCAAGCAGCTGACCACCGCCGCCATCTCCGGCCCCGGCATCCTGCTGGCCCAGATGGCCGCCATCCGTGCCGTGCAGCGTCAGGGTCTGGACCTCGCGGGCACCCCGCCGGTCGCGGTCGCCGGGCACTCGCAGGGCATCATCGCCGCCGAGGCGCTCAAGGCCAACGGCACCCGTGACGCCGAACTCCTCGCCCTGCTGCAGCTCATCGGCGCCGCCGGCTCGCTCGTGTCGCGCCGTCGCGGCATGGTCGGCCGCGGCGACAAGTCGCCGATGGTGTCGGTCACCAACGTGGACCCCGAGCGCATCGCCGAACTGCTCGAAGACTTCTCCAAGGACGTCCGCACCGTCCTGCCGCCGGTCCTGTCGATCCGCAACGGCCGTCGCAGCGTCGTCATCACCGGCACCCCGGAGCAGCTGGCCCGCTTCGAGTTGTACTGCAGCAAGATCACCGAGAAGGACGAGGCCGAGCGCAAGAACAAGCTGCGCGGCGGCGCCGTCTTCAGCCCCGTCTTCCAGGGCGTGCAGGTCGAGGTCGGCTTCCACACCCCGCGTCTGGCCGATGGCATCGAGGTCGTCGACCGCTGGGCCGCCAAGTGCGGTATCGACACCGAGCTGGCCCACGCGATGACCGAGGCCATCTTCGTCAAGCCCATCGACTGGGTCGCCGAGGTCGAGCGCATGCACGACGCCGGTGCCCGCTGGATCATCGACCTCGGCCCGAGCGACACCGTCACCCGCCTGACCTCGCCGATCATCCGCGGCCTCGGCATCGGCATCGTGCCGGCCGCCACCCGCGCCGGTCAGCGTTCGCTGTTCACCGTCGGCGCCGCCCCGGTCGTGCAGCCCGCGTGGTCCAGCTTCGCCCCGACGGCTGTCGAGCTGCCGGGCGGTGACGTCAAGCTGTCCACCAAGTTCACCCGCCTCACCGGCCGCTCGCCGATCCTGCTGGCCGGTATGACCCCGACGACCGTCGACGCCAAGATCGTCGCCGCGGCCGCCAACGCCGGCCACTGGGCCGAGCTCGCCGGTGGTGGCCAGGTCACCGAAGAAATCTTCGAGAACCGCGTCGCGGAACTGACCCAGCTGCTCGAGCCGGGCCGCGCCATCCAGTTCAACTCGCTGTTCCTGGACCCGTACCTGTGGAAGCTGCAGCTGGGCGGCAAGCGCATCGTGCAGAAGGCCCGCCAGTCGGGTGCCCCGATCGACGGCGTCATCGTCACCGCCGGCATCCCCGAGCTCGACGAGGCCGTCGCGCTGATCGAGGAACTGCACGAAATCGGCATCACCAACGTGGTGTTCAAGCCGGGCACCGTGGACCAGATCAAGTCGGTCATCAAGATCGCCGAAGAGGTCCCGGACAAGGAGATCATCGTCCACGTCGAGGGCGGCCGCGCCGGTGGCCACCACTCGTGGGAAGATCTCGACGACCTGCTCGTCAGCACCTACTCGGACCTGCGCAAGCAGGCCAACCTGACCATCTGCGTCGGTGGTGGCATCGGCACGCCCGAGCGCGCCGCCGAGTACCTGTCCGGCCGCTGGGCCGAGACCTACGGCTTCCCGCTGATGCCGGTCGACGGCATCCTGGTCGGCACCGCCGCCATGGCCACCCTCGAGGCCACCACCTCGCCTCAGGTCAAGCAGCTCCTGGTCGACACCAAGGGCACCGACCACTGGGTCGGCGCCGGTAAGGCCCAGGGCGGCATGGCTTCCGGCCGCAGCCAGCTGGGCGCCGACATCCACGAGATCGACAACACCGCATCGCGGTGCGGCCGCCTGCTCGACGAGGTCGCCGGTGACGCCGACGCGGTCGCCGAGCGCCGCGACGAGATCATCGCCGCGATGGCCAACACCGCCAAGCCGTACTTCGGCGACGTCGCGGACATGACCTACCAGCAGTGGCTGCAGCGCTACGTCGAGCTCGCGATCGGCGACGGCAGCAGCACCGCCGACACCAAGCGCGACCACTCGCCGTGGCTCGACGTCACCTGGCGCGACCGCTTCGAGGAGATGCTGCAGCGCGCCGAGGCCCGCCTGAACCCGGCCGACGCCGGCCGCATCGAGACGCTGTTCCCGGCGACCGCGGAAGGCGAAGCGCTGCTTGAGGATCCGCAGCGCGCCATCGCCGAGCTGCTGGCCCGGTACCCCGAGGCCGAGACCCTGCGCCTGCACCCGGCGGACGTCCCGTTCTTCATCACCCTGTGCAAGACGCTGGGCAAGCCCGTCAACTTCGTCCCGGTCATCGACAAGGACGTGCGCCGCTGGTGGCGCAGCGACTCGCTGTGGCAGGCCCACGACGCCCGCTACGACGCCGACCAGGTCTGCATCATCCCCGGCACCGCTGCCGTCGCCGGCATCACCCGCGTCGACGAGCCCGTCGGTGAGCTGCTGGACCGCTTCGAGCAGGCCGCCATCGACGAGGTGCTGGCCGCCGGCGTCAAGCCGGTTCCGGTCGTGTCCCGCCGCCAGGCCCGCGCCGACATCACCGGCCCGCTGGCCGTCGTCCTCGACTCGCCCGACGTGCTGTGGGCCGGCCGCACCGCCATCAACCCGGTGCACCGCATCGGCGCCCCGAGCGAGTGGCAGGTCAACGAAAACCGTTCGGCCACACACCCTTCCACCGGTTCCCGGCTGGAGCTCGACGGTGACGGCGTCGTCCTGAACGTCCCGCTGTCGGACATCTGGATCGCGATCCGCTTCACGCTGCCGGCCGCCACCGTCAACGGCGGCATGCCGGTCGTCACCACCGAGGACGCCTCGGCCGCCATGCGCGCCGTGCTCGCCATCGCCGCCGGCGCCGACGGCGTCGACGCCCTGCCGGTCGTCACCGACAACGTCGCCACCGTCACCGCCGACTGGGACCCCGAAGAGGTCGCCGACCACACCGGCGTCACCGCCACCTTCGGCGCCCCGCTGGCGCCGGGTCTGACCCTGGTGCCCGACGCCCTCGTCGGCCGCTGCTGGCCGGCCGTGTTCTCGGTCATCGGCGCGGCCGTCACCGACGACGGCATCCCGGTCGTCGAAGGCCTGCTGAGCCTGGTCCACCTGGACCACGCCGCGCACCTGCTGGCCCCGATGCCGGCCGAGCGTGCCGAATTGACCGTCACCGCAACGGCTTCCGCCGCTGTCGACACCGAGGTCGGCCGCGTGGTCCCGGTTTCGGTGAGCATCACCGACGCCGAGGGCACCGAGCTGGCCCGCCTCGAGGAGCGCTTCGCGATCCGTGGCCGCAGCGGTGCCGCCGAGCTGACCGACCCGGTCCGCGCCGGCGGTGCCATCACCGACAACGCCACCGAGACCCCGCGCCGTCGTCGTCGCGACGTCACCGTCACCGCACCGGTCGACATGAGCGCCTTCGCCGTGGTGTCGGGTGACCACAACCCGATCCACACCGACCGCGCCGCGGCCCTGCTGGCCGGCCTGAAATCGCCCATCGTGCACGGCATGTGGCTGTCGGCCGCCGCGCAGCATGTGGTCACCGCCACCGACGGCCGCGCCACCCCGCCGGCCCGCCTGGTCGGCTGGACCTCGCGCTTCCTGGGCATGGTGCTGCCGGGCGACGAGATCGAGTTCCGCGTCGACCGCGTCGGCATCGACCGCGGCGCCGAGATCATCGAGGTCACCGCGAAGGTCGGCGGCGATCTGGTGATGGCCGCGACCGCTCAGCTGGCCGCGCCCAAGACCGTCTACGCCTTCCCGGGCCAGGGCATCCAGCACAAGGGCATGGGCATGGAGGTCCGGGCCCGGTCCAAGGCCGCCCGCAAGATCTGGGACTCCGCGGACAAGTTCACCCGCGAGACCCTGGGCTTCTCGGTGCTGCACGTGGTCCGGGACAACCCGACCAGCATCATCGCCAGCGGTGTGCACTACCACCACCCGGACGGCGTGCTGTTCCTGACGCAGTTCACCCAGGTGGCCATGGCCACCGTCGCGGCCGCCCAGGTGGCCGAGATGCGCGAGCAGGGTGCCTTCGTCGAGGGCGCCATCGCCTGCGGCCACTCCGTCGGTGAGTACACCGCGCTGGCCTGCGTGTCCGGAGTGTACGAGCTGGAGGCACTGCTTGAGGTCGTGTTCCACCGCGGCAGCAAGATGCACGACATCGTCCCGCGTGACGCCAAGGGCCGGTCCGATTACCGTCTGGCCGCCATCCGGCCGTCGCAGATCGACCTGGACGACAACGACGTCACCGACTTCGTCGCGGGTATCGCCGAGGAGACCGGTGAGTTCCTGCAGATCGTGAACTTCAACCTGCGCGGCTCGCAGTACGCCATCGCCGGTACCGTCCGCGGCCTCGAGGCCCTGGAGGCCGAGATCGAGCGTCGCCGCGAAATCACCGGTGGCAAGCGGTCGTTCATCCTCGTGCCCGGTATCGACGTGCCGTTCCACTCCGAGGTGCTGCGGGTCGGCGTCGCCGACTTCCGCCGCGCGCTGGACCGCGTCATGCCGCACGGGCAGGACCCGGAGCTGCTGGTCGGCAAGTACATCCCGAACCTGGTGCCGCGGCCCTTCACCCTGGACAAGGACTTCATCCAGGAGATCCGTGACCTGGTGCCGGCCGAGCCGCTCGACGAGATCCTCGCCGACTACGACACCTGGCGCCGGGACAACCCGTCCGAGCTGATGCGCAAGACCGTCATCGAGCTGCTGGCCTGGCAGTTCGCCAGCCCGGTCCGCTGGATCGAGACGCAGGACCTGCTGTTCATCGAGGAAGCCGCCGGCGGCCTCGGGGTCGAGCGGTTCGTCGAGGTCGGCGTGAAGACCATGCCGACGGTTGCCGGCCTGGCCACCAACACGCTGAAGCTGCCGGAGTACTCGCACAACACCACCGAGGTGCTCAATGTCGAGCGCGACGCCGCGGTGCTGTTCGCGACCGACACCGACCCGGAGCCCGAGGACGACGCCCCCGCCGCCCCCGCAGCTGCGGAAGCTCCGGCGGAAGCTGTTGCGGCAGCACCGGTTCCGGCCGCCGCCCCCGCGGCTCCGGCCGGTGGCCCGCGCCCCGACGACATCGGCTACGACGCCGCCGACGCCACCATGGCGCTCATCGCGCTGTCGGCGAAGATGCGCATCGACCAGATCGAGCCGCTGGACTCCATCGAGTCCATCACCGACGGTGCGTCGTCACGACGCAACCAGCTGCTCGTCGACCTGGGTTCGGAGCTGAACCTCGGCGCCATCGACGGTGCCGCGGAAGCCGACCTGGCCGGTCTGAAGGGACAGGTCACCAAGCTGGCCCGTACCTACAAGCCGTTCGGTCCCGTCCTCTCCGACGCGATCAACGACCAGCTGCGCACGGTGCTCGGCCCCTCGGGCAAGCGTCCGGCGTACATCGCCGAGCGCGTCAGCAAGGCCTGGGAACTGGGCCCCGGTTGGGCCAAGCACGTCACCGCCGAGGTCGCGCTGGGCACCCGTGAGGGCAGCAGCGTCCGTGGCGGCGAGATGGGCGGCCTGCACTCGGGTGCCTTGGCCGACGCCAACGCCGTCGACAAGGTCATCGACGCGGCGGTCACCGCGGTGGGCGCCCGTAAGGGCATCGCCGTGTCGCTGCCGTCCGCCGGCGGTGCCGGTGGCGGCGTGGTCGACTCGGCCGCGCTGAACGAGTTCGCCGAGAAGGTCACCGGTCCCAACGGTGTGCTGGCCGGCGCCGCCCGGTTGATCCTGGGCGAGCTGGGTCTGCAGGCCCCGGTCTCCGTGCCGGACGCCACCGACTCCGAGCTGATCGACCTCGTGACCGCCGAATTGGGTTCGGACTGGCCGCGTTTGGTGGCTCCGTCGTTCGACGGCCGCAAAGCCGTGCTGTTCGACGACCGCTGGGCCAGCGCCCGTGAGGACCTGGCGCGCATCTGGCTGCTCGACGAGGACGACGTCAACGCCGACTGGGCCAAGCTCTCCGAGAGCTTCGAAGGCGCCGGACATGTCGTGGCCACGCAGGCCAGCTGGTGGCAGGGCAAGGCGCTCGCCGCGGGCCGCACCCTGCACGCCGCGCTGTACGGCCGCGCCGCCGCCGGTGCGGAGAACCCGGAGAAGGGCCGCTACGCCAACGAGGTCGCGGTCGTCACCGGTGCCTCCAAGGGCTCGATCGCGTCGGCCGTGGTGGGCCAGCTGCTCGCCGGTGGCGCGTCGGTCATCGCGACCACGTCCAAGCTGGACGACGACCGGTTGGCGTTCTACCGGACGCTGTACCGCGACAACGCCCGCTTCGGCGCCCAGCTGTGGGTCGTGCCCGCAAACATGGCCTCCTACAGCGACATTGACGCGCTGGTCGAGTGGGTCGGCAACGAGCAGGTCGAGAACCTGGGCCCCAAGGCCATCCACCTCAAGGACGCGCAGACCCCGACGCTGCTGTTCCCGTTCGCCGCACCGCGCGTCGCCGGGGACCTGTCGGAGGCCGGCGCCCGCGCCGAGATGGAGATGAAGGTCCTGCTGTGGGCCGTGCAGCGGCTCATCGGTGGGCTCTCGCACATCGGCTCCGAGCGTGACATCGCGTCGCGTCTGCACGTGGTGCTGCCCGGTTCCCCGAACCGCGGCATGTTCGGTGGCGACGGCGCCTACGGCGAGTCGAAGGCTGCGCTCGACGCGGTCGTCGCCCGCTGGAAGGCGGAAACCTCGTGGTCGCAACGAGTTTCGCTGGCGCACGCGCTGATCGGCTGGACCAAGGGCACGGGCCTGATGGGTCACAACGACGCCATCGTGGGTGCCGTCGAGGAAGCCGGTGTCATCACGTACACCACCGACGAGATGGCCGCCATGCTGCTGAACCTGTGCAGCATCGACGCCAAGGTGTCGGCCGCCCGCGAGCCCATCCAGGTCGACCTGACCGGTGGCCTCGGTGACATCGAGCTCGACATGGCCGAGCTGGCCGCCAAGGCCCGCGAGGAGATGGTGGCCGAGGCCGCCGTCGAAGACGAGGACCTCGAAGGCACCATCTCGGCGCTGCCGTCGCCGCCGCGCGGCTACCAGGCCGCGCCGGCTCCCGAGTGGGCCGACCTGGACATCGACCCGGCCGACATGGTCGTGCTGGTGTCGGGCGCCGAACTCGGCCCGTACGGCTCGTCGCGCACCCGCTTCGAGATGGAGGTCTCCGGCGAGCTGTCGGCCGCGGGCGTCCTCGAGCTGGCCTGGACCACCGGTCTGGTCAAGTGGGAAGACGACCCGAAGCCGGGTTGGTACGACACCAACACCGGTGAACTGGTCGACGAGTCCGAGCTGGTCGAGCGCTACCACGAGACCGTGCTCGAGCGCGTCGGCATCCGCGAGTGGGTGGACGACGGCGCGATTGACCCCGATCACGCTGCGCCGCTGCTGGTTTCGGTGTTCCTCGACAAGGACTTCTCCTTCGTCGTGTCCGCCGAGGCCGACGCCCGGGCGTTCCTCCAGTTCGATCCGGAGCACACCGTCATCGCGCCGGTGCCGGACAGCAGCGACTGGCAGGTCACCCGCAAGGCCGGCACCGAGATTCGCGTGCCGCGCAAGGTCAAGCTGTCGCGGACCGTCGGCGCCCAGGTGCCGACCGGCTTCGACCCGCAGGTCTACGGCGTCACGCCGGACATGGCCAGCTCGATCGATCGCCTGGCGCTGTGGAACCTGGTCACCACGGTGGACGCGTTCCTGTCGGCCGGCTTCTCGCCGGAAGAGCTGATGCGCTGGGTGCACCCGAGCCTCGTGGCCTCCACGCAGGGCACCGGCATGGGCGGCATGACCTCGATGCAGACCATGTACCACGGCAACCTGCTGGGCCGGAACAAGCCGAACGACATCCTGCAGGAAGTCCTGCCGAACGTCTTCGCCGGTCACGTCGTGCAGTCGTACATCGGTAGCTACGGCGCGATGATCCACCCGGTCGGCGCGTGCGCCACCGCGGCGGTGTCGGTCGAAGAAGGTGTCGACAAGATCCGTTTGGGCAAGGCCGAATTCGTGGTCGCCGGTGGCTACGACGACCTGACGCTGGAAGCCATCATCGGCTTCGGCGACATGTCGGCCACCGCCGAGACCGCGATGATGCGGGCCCGCGGCATCAGCGACTCGAAGTTCTCGCGCGCCAACGACCGTCGTCGTCTCGGCTTCGTCGAAGGCCAGGGCGGTGGCACCGTCCTGCTGGCCCGCGGTGACCTCGCGGTGAAGATGGGTCTGCCCATCCAGGCCGTCGTCGCCTACGTGTCGTCGTTCGGTGACGGTGTGCACACCTCGATCCCGGCCCCGGGCCTGGGTGCGTTGGGTGCCGGCCGCGGTGGACGTCAGTCGCAGCTGGTGCGCGACCTGGCCAAGCTGGGCGTCACCCCGGACGACATCGCGGTGATCTCCAAGCACGACACCTCGACGCTGGCCAACGACCCCAACGAGACCGAGCTGCACGAGCGGCTCGCCGCCTCGATGGGCCGGTCCCCGGGCAACCCGCTGTTCATCGTCAGCCAGAAGAGCCTGACCGGACACAGCAAGGGTGGCGCCGCGGCGTTCCAGATGCTGGGTCTGTGCCAGATTCTGCGCGACGGCGTCATCCCGCCGAACCGCAGCCTGGACTGCGTCGACGACGAGCTGTCCAACGCACAGCACTTCGTGTGGGTCCGCGAGACGCTGAAGTTCGGCGACCGCCTGCCGATCAAGGCCGGTCTGGTGACCAGCCTCGGCTTCGGTCACGTGTCGGGCCTCATCGCTCTGGTCCACCCGCAGGCGCTGGTGGCGGCCCTCGATCCGGCCGAGCGCGAGGACTACCTGCGCCGTGCCGGTGAGCGGGTCCTGGCCGGTCAGCACCGGTTGGCGTCGGCCATCGCCGGTGGGCGTGCACTGTACGAGAAGCCGGCCGACCGTCGCTTCAGCAACGATGCGCCGGAGAAGCGTCAGGAAGCCGACATGCTGCTCGACGCCGATGCGCGCCTCGGTGAAGACGGCTGGTACGCCCGGTCGTGAGGCCTTCTGAGGTATCGGGATTGGGTCCGCTAGGTTGTTGCCCATGAGCATCCTGGGTGTGGGCATCGACCTGGTCTCGATTCCGGATTTCGCCGAACAGGTCGACCAGCCGGGCACCGTCTTCGCGGAGACGTTCACCCCAGGTGAGCGCCGTGACGCCGCCGACAAGAGTTCGTCGGCGGCACGGCACCTGGCGGCCCGCTGGGCGGCCAAGGAAGCCGTGATCAAGGCGTGGTCGGGCTCGCGGTTCTCGAAGCGTCCGGTGCTGCCCGAGGGCATCCACCGTGACATCGAGGTCGTCACCGACATGTGGGGCCGGCCCAAGGTGCGGCTGTCCGGTGAGATCGCCGAGCACCTCAAGGGCGTGGCCATCCACGTGTCGCTGACCCACGAAGGCGACACCGCGGCCGCGGTCGCGGTCCTCGAGCAGGACTAGTTCTTTTTGGGTGTCACCTTCCCCTCGCGAGCAGACGCAAAACTGTCGATCTCCTAGTGGGAATCGACAGTTTTGCGTCTGCTCGTGCTTGAGGGTGACCGGCTAACCTTGGCGCCATGAGTGATCTCGTCGCCGCTGTCCGCGAGGTGCTGCCGTCGGTGCGTGCCGACCTGGAGGACCTGGTCCGCATCCAGTCCGTCTGGGCCGATCCGGCCCGGCACGCCGAGGTGCACCGCAGCGCCGCGCTGACCGCAAAGCTGTTGTCCGACGCGGGCTTCGGCGAGGTGCACATCGTCCAGGAGGGCGGGGCGCCGGCCGTCATCGCCCGTCATCCCGCACCTGAAGGCGCTCCCACAGTGCTGCTGTACGCGCACCACGACGTGCAGCCCGAGGGCGACGCCGCGCAGTGGGACTCGGAACCCTTCGAACCGACCGAGCGCGACGGCCGGCTCTACGGTCGGGGCAGCGCCGACGACAAGGCCGGCATCGCCGTGCACCTGGCCGCCATGCGGGCCCATGGCGGCAACCCGCCCGTCGGTGTGACGGTTTTCGTTGAGGGCGAAGAGGAATCGGGCTCGCCTTCTCTCGGTGCTCTGCTGAGTGCGCACAAGGAGCTGCTGGCGGCCGACGTCATCGTCATCGCCGATTCGGACAACTGGAGCACCGAGATGCCGGCGCTGACGGTGTCATTGCGCGGCCTGGTCGACTGCGTCGTCGAGGTGGCGACGCTGGACCACGGGCTGCACTCCGGCATCTGGGGCGGCGTGGTGCCCGACGCGCTGAGCGCTTTGGTGCGGTTGCTGGCCACATTGCACGACGACGACGGCAACGTCGCGGTCGAGGGTCTCTACGAGGGCACCGCCGCGGACGTCGACCGCGGGCCCGAGTGGGTCGCCGCCGAGACCGGCATGCTCGACGGCGTGCAGCAGATCGGTTCCGGCTCTGTGGTGCAACGACTTTGGGCCAAGCCGGCCATCACCGTCATCGGCATCGACACCACGTCGATCGCCAAGGCGTCGAACACGCTGATTCCGCGGGCGCGGGCCAAGGTCAGCATGCGCGTCGCCCCGGGCGGCGACGCGCTGGCGCATCTGGCCGCCCTGACCCGCCACCTCGAGAGCCACGCGCCATGGGGTGTCAAGGTCACCGTGACGCCGGGCGACGTCGGCCAGCCGTATGCCATCGACGCCAGCGGACCGGTGTACGACGCGGCCCGGTCGGCGTTCACGCACGCGTGGGGCGTCGCGCCGGTCGACATGGGGATGGGCGGGTCCATCCCGTTCATCGCCGAGTTCGCCGAGACCTTCCCCGAGGCAACGATTCTGGTGACCGGTGTGGAAGACCCCGGCACGCAGGCGCACAGCATCAACGAGAGCCTGCACCTGGGTGTACTGGAGAAGGCCGCGATCTCCGAGGCGCTGCTGCTGGACGCACTCGCGCGCTAGTGGTGTGTCTCAGTTTTGGTTGACTACTTGTTGGAGTTTGGTGCGTGCGCGGCGAACTTTGGCGAGGATGGATTCGGCGGTGGCCGTCCACACGTAGGGCTTGGGATCGGCGTTGTGGGCGTTGAGGTATGACTCGATGCTGGCGATCAACTCGGGCACACTGCCGAAGATACCGCGGCGTAGGTTCTTGTCGGTCAGGTCGCGGAACCACCGTTCGACCTGGTTGAGCCATGACGATGAGGTCGGGGTGAAATGGAAATGAAACCGCTTGTGCCGCTTCATCCAGTTCGTGACCTCGACGTGCTTGTGGGTTGCGTAATTGTCCAAGATCAGGTGGACCTGTAACCCTGGGGAACTTCGCGGTCGATTGTGTTGAGGAATTTGATGAACTCGGTGTGGCGGTGTCGGGGCAGGCATTGGCCGATCACCGTGCCGGTCAGCACGTCCAGTGCGGCGAACAGCGTAGTGGTGCCGTTTCGTTTGTAGTCATGGGTCATGGTGGCGGCCCGCCCCTTGACCATCGGCAGTGACGCCTGGGTGCGGTCCAACGCCTGGATCTGGGACTTCTCATCCATGCACAACACGATGGCCTGCTCGGGCGGATTCAGATACAACCCGACCACATCGATGAGTTTGTCCTCAAACTTGGGATCCCCTGACACCTTGAACGTGTCCACCCGATGGGGCTTGAGACCTAAGTCGGACCAAATCCGTTGCACCGTAGCCGAACTGACCCCGACTCGCTTGGCCATCGTGCGACATGACCAATGCGTGGCACCATCGGGAGTTGTCGTCGTGGTCAACCGCACAATCTCGGCGATCGTCTCCTCCGAAATCGACGGCTTGCGGCCGCGCCCGACCCGGATCTTGCCCAGCCCGGCAAGCCCGTCCTGACTGAACCGCTCACGCCAGCTGCGCACCGTCACCGGTGCCACCCCAACTTCCTCGGCGATCCGGGTATTGGCCTCACCGTCGGCGGCCATCAGCAGCACCTTCGCCCGCAGCACCTGCTGATGCGGCGCAGTGTGCGACCGTTCCAGCTTCTCCAACGTTTCACGCTCGGCCGGCGTCATTGGCAAGGCCGCTGCTGGTGATGCACTCACCCGGACAGAATAACAAACATACGACTACTTATTTACGAGACACACCACTAGATCCGTTGCGGCCGGCCTACTTGAAGAGGTTCCCGAGCGCGGTTACCGCGACGTCCGCTCCAGAAAGCAATAGCGTTGCCGCCTGGCCGTCACGCGTGAATGATTCGACGGCGATCGTTATCGTGGCAACGTCGCCAAGACCATGGACGAAGTCGCCAATGTTCCCGTTCGCTATTCCCGGTGCAAGCTGGACGAGGTCGACCAAGGCACTAACGGCACCCGCAATCGCAAGCCCCGAATTGCCAGTGGCCTTGCCGCCGTTCAGTTGATCCCGCAATGTCACCAGGTCGTCGTAGAGGCCGGCGATGGGGGGAAGGGTCGCCACCACGCTGGGTGAAAACCGCGGCCGGCGCGAGCTTTTCGCCGAGCCGTTCCCAGGTGCCGTACATCGAGCGGTAACTGGGCATGTGGTCAATGTGACCCGCCAATTCGGCTGCGCGGGAGGGACTGCCGACCTCGCCGTCGTATTCGTCGACCAGGCAGAGGTCGTCCGGGAACAACGAGCCTGTCTGGTGTACGAGGCCTGGGAGCCGGCCCAGCGCAGCAGCACACGTAGTAGGGGTGGTTGTGGATCACCACGCGCGCGTCGGCGCGGGCGCGGTGCAGCTCGGTGTGGATGTGGATGGCCGGGGTGACGTCCCAGCGAACCCGCTGCACGCGGGCATCTTCGTCGACCATGCAGATGTCGGACGCCGTGACCTCCTGCCACCACAGACCCCACGGGTTGACGTACATGTCGGTCTGGCCGTCAGGCTGAAAGGTGATGTGCCCGGCCAGGTTCTCGGCGAAGCCGATGGTCGCGAGGTGCCGGAGGGCGGCGGCCATGGCCTGCTCATGGGTGAGGTCGACGCCGATCGGCGTCACGGATGGTGCCCACTTCGAGGCCGCGCGGCGCGGTCATGTCCGTCTCCCGTCCAGGCTCGAATATACTCGCGCAGTTGGCCTTTGGCGACGTGCCGCCCGATGACCCGGGCAGCTCGTCGACCACGATGAGCCGCTCGGGCAGCAGTTTCTTGGACACGTCCTGGGTGAGCAGGTGTATGCACAGTTCGTCGAGCGCCAGCGTCGCCGAGCCGATCAGTTCGACGTAGACACAGAAGAGGCGGACTGCTGTCGGCGACGATCCGGCTGCCGGTACGCAGCCGGTGCTCCAGCGAGTCGTGCACCGTCGTGCCGCTAAGCAGTGCCAGAGAGGGGCGGACGGGTGATCGAAGTCGGCACCCGTCCTATCCGTTGCGCCCGGGGGTACGAAACGTCGTGCCTCCGGGTGCCGGACTTCTACTCGTCGTCCTCGTCTTCGTCGAATTCCAGATCGAGCGGGTCTTCACTGTGGGGGTCCACGGTGTACTGCTGCCAGTAGGACGGGCTGAAGTAGATGGTGTCGGAGCTGTCGGCGTGGTCGCCGATCTGGACCCAGAGAATCTGGTCCTTCTCGCCATAGCTCAGCGCGTTGGGGTACTGGATGCTGCTGTCGACGGTGCGAATGTGAATGTTGTGCGTCACGCCAAAAGTCTTGCACCTGAACGCATCTGCGGCTGTTGACGGAACACCGGTGACGACAACGATTGCCCGAATGGCCACGCGGATGTCACACGTGGTTGGGCGGGACGCCACCCGGTTCCCGGCGCGGGCTCGCCGCGCCAGGAACCGGCGGTGACGCGAAAGACTCAGACCGACAAATCCCGCCGCAACTTGGCGACGTGGCCCGTGGCCTTGACGTTGTACTGCGCGACCTCGATGTTGCCCTTCTCGTCCACGAGGAAGGTCGACCGGATGACGCCCTGCACGGTCTTGCCGTACATCGTCTTCTCGCCGAAGGCGCCGTAGGCGGTCAGCACCTTGCGGTCGGGGTCCGACAGCAGCGGGAAGGTCAGGCCCTCGTTGTCACGGAACTTGGCGAGCTTCTCGGGCTTGTCGGGGGAGATGCCGATGACGTCGAGGCCGGCCTCATTGAGTTCGGCCAGGCTGTCGCGAAAATCGCAGGCCTGCTTGGTGCAACCCGGCGTCGAGGCTGCCGGGTAGAAGTAGACGATGACCTTGCGGCCCTTGTAGTCCGACAGCTTCACGGTGTTGCCGTCGGCGTCGGGCAGGCTGAATGCGGGGGCTTTGTCGCCCACTTCGAGTCGCGGGGTCGGTGCCACCGGGAGGTCCCTTCTGTCGGCCAGGCGTTGCTGTTACAGCAAGCTGCTCTAGGGTAGAGCGCCAAGGAGCAACCCGAGCTGGAGGGCTGAAGTGGCTGACCGGAATCCTGACGAGATCAAGCAGGAAATCGATCGTGCACGCGATCAGTTGGCGTTGACGGTTGACGCCCTCGCGGAGCGGGCAAACCCGCAGCGCCTGGCCGATGACGCGAAGGCCAAGGCCATCGCGATCGCGTCCAAGCCGGCGGTGATCGCAACGTTCGCCGGACTCGGCGTCGTGGTGCTGGTGGTGGTTATCCGCAAGATCCGCGGATAACCCGACTTTCTAGTTCCCGCGACGCGGTGTCAGCCAGCCTGGCAGCCAGCTGCGCGGGGGATTCGCCACCCGGCCCAGTCGGGTGCAGTTATGGACGATGACCAGGGCGTCGTCAGCTGCTGTCGCAACGTCGGCGCTCGGCGCTGCGTAGGTCGCACCGGCGATCGGTGTCATCAGCTAACTCCCCTCAGTTATCGTCACCTACATTTCTACACCATCATACGCGGTTTCAGCTAACTTTGTTTTCGGGCTGCTTGTTCCAAAATTGCAGGTCCATCAGATTTTCATCGATCTGTCGACGCCAGCCGCTATTGACGATCATGTCGCTATACACCACTGTGGCAGGTGTGTAGTGGCAACGGTGACGTGGCGAATCGGCCGACGCTCGTGGCGATTTCGGGCCGGTGCGGCCGAGCGGGCCGTCGGGGTGTGATGTTGGTGACAGCGCGGGCCGGTTTCAGGGCAGCCCAGCTTCTCGGCAGGGTGTTCATACCCCGGGTAGAGGTGTCGTAAACAGCGCTGACCATACGATTTCACCCTGCAGCCATCGGGCTGTTAATGTCTCTCTCGCGCGCCGTTAGCTCAGTTGGTAGAGCAGCTGACTCTTAATCAGCGGGTCCGGGGTTCGAAACCCTGACGGCGCACAGCTGCGAAAGCCCCCTCCTTCGGGAGGGGGCTTTCGTCGTCTTGGGTTGACGCTGCGCTGTGGGGCTCGGCTACTCGGCCTTTTGTGCCCTGGTTGCAGGGTGAGCGCCGGTCTTGGGTTGACGCTGCGCTGTGGGGCTCGGCTACTCGGCCTTTTGTGCCCTGGTTGCAGGGTGAGCGCCGGTCTTGGGTTGACGCTGCGGTGTGGGTCTTGGTTACGCGACCTTCTGCGCCGTAGCTGCAGGGTCAACGGTGGCCTTGGCTCGACCCTGCGCTGTGGGCCTCCGCTACCCGGCCTTTTACGCCCGACCCGCAGGCTCAACGCCGGCCTGCGGACGCCCACGGTGGCCGCCATCGACGAAAACCCAAGCAGCAGAACATCATTACCTGCCACGTAATCGACTTGCCGCGCTACGGCCGCCAAGCTTTGAGCTGACCACCCCGACACGAAAGAGGTCAGCATGAACGACATCGTCACCGCGTACCTGAAGACCTGGAACGCCACCGACCCGATTGAGCGGAAGGCGCTGCTCGACGACCACTGGACGCCCGAGGCGTCCTACACCGATCCGATGGCCGACGTCACGGGTCACGACGCCATTTCCGGCGTGATCGGTGCCGTACACACCCAATTCCCCGGATTCGTCTTCTCGCTCGTCAGTGGCCCCGACAGCCACCACAACCAGGCCCGCTTTCAGTGGGGCCTGGGGCCGGAGGGGGAGCAGCCGCCCATCGTCGGGTTCGACGTGCTGGCCACGGACGCCGACGGCCGCATCCGGTCGGTGCACGGCTTCCTGGACCAGGTGCCGGGCTGAACCTAGACCTCGGTGTGTAGGAACGCGGCCAGCTGAGCGGTCGCCAGCGCTTGTTCGGCGTCGTACTGCTCGAACGTCGCCACCACACTGAACCCGAGGCGCTCAGCCAGTCGCAGCGAGGGGCGGTTGGCGGTCTGGGTGATGATCACGACAGGTTGATCGTCCAGCTCGCCGGCCGCGTATCGCAGCAACAGCCGCGCGGCTTCGCTCGCATACCCCTGACCCCAGGCGTGCGGACGGAAGACGTAGCTCAGCTCGAGTTCGTCGCCGTCGGGGTGCAGATGGCCGGGAACGTCGTTGCGACGGCGGCTCAGCGTCACCGTCCCCAGCATCTCGTCGGAATCCGCAGCCGTCGCGATGTAGCAGCCGGGGGCTTCCAATAGCGTTGCGGCACCGACCCCTTCGAGCACGGCGCGCACTTCGTTGACGGGCCGCGGGCCACCGAGATACCGGCGCACCCGTTCGTCGGTCTGCGTTTCGATCAGACCCTTGGCGTCGCTGTCGCGCGCCTTGCGGAGGCGGACTCGCGGCCCTTCGAGACTGGACGCTCGCAACTCGATCGCATCATCCACGCGCACCACTGTGCCAGCCGGGTGAGAACGACCTGGAAAACAAACATCGCCCCACCCGCTGTGCGGGTGAGGCGATGTTCTACCTCGGGGTGGCTGACGGGACTCGAACCCGCGACACCCAGGATCACAACCTGGTGCTCTACCAGCTGAACTACAGCCACCATCGCCGCTCTGTAGGAGCAGCGTCGTAGATACTAACCGCTTGGGCCCGCTAAGCCGAATCGGTCTCCACCGCGTCGTTCGTCGGCGGCCCCAACTCGCCGGCGACGGCCGCGATTTCGCTGGTAGACGGGCCGGGCGCGGGCACGAACGCGGTGCCGCGGTAGTACTTCAGCTCGCGGATGGATTCGTGGATGTCGGCCAGTGCGCGGTGCGCGAGCCCCTTGTCCGGCTGCCCGTAATAGATGCGCGGGTACCAGCGGCGGCACAGCTCCTTGATCGAGCTGACGTCGATCATCCGGTAGTGCAGGAAGTCGTCCAGACGCGGCATGTCACGGGCGATGAAGCCGCGATCGGTGGCGATCGAATTACCGGCCAGGGGAGCGGTTTTCGCTTGCCCGATGTGGCCGCGGATGTAGTCCAGCACCATCTGCTCGGCCTCTTCGAGGGTGACCGTCGAGGTCCGCACCTCGTTGATCAGGCCCGAGCGGGTGTGCATTTTCATCACCACATCGGCCATGCCGTCGAGAGCGGCGTCGTCGGTGTGGATCACCACGTCGACGCCCTCGCCGAGCACGTTCAGGTCGCTGTCGGTGACCAATGCCGCGATCTCGATGAGCCGGTCGGACTTGAGATCCAGCCCCGTCATCTCGCAGTCGATCCATACCAGTTCGTCACGCACGGTGTTCCAGACTATTCCCAGGCGCTCAACCGGGTGTCCATACCCGGCTACCAGCGACCCGACGAAGTAGGGTCAGGCGCATGACGACTGACTCGAGTGCATCCCCCGCGCAGCAGATCGCCGCTGGTTACAACGTCACCGGCCAGGCCCTGAACCTCGGCGCCGTGGTCGTCGACGGGGCCGTCGATCCCGCCGCGCAGGTCAAGATTCCGCTCGCCACCATCAACCGTCACGGCCTGATCGCCGGCGCGACCGGTACCGGCAAGACCAAGACGCTGCAGGTCATCGCCGAGCAGCTGTCGACGGCCGGGGTGCCTGTCGTGATGGCCGACGTCAAGGGCGACCTGTCCGGGCTCGCGCAGCCCGGCGCGGCCAGCGACAAGACCGCCCAGCGGGCGAAAGACACCGGCGACGACTGGACACCGACCGCGTTCCCCGTCGAGTTCCTGTCGCTGGGGACGACGGGTGCGGGCGTCCCGGTGCGCGCGACCGTCACCAGCTTCGGGCCCATCCTGCTGTCGAAGGTGTTGGGGCTCAACCAGACCCAAGAGTCGACGCTCGGGCTCATCTTCCACTGGGCAGACCAGAAAGGTCTGCTCCTCGATGACCTGAAGGACCTGCGCGGCGTCATCCAGTTCCTGACCAGTGATGAGGGCAAAGAGGAGCTCAAGGCGCTGGGTGCGGTGTCTCCGGCCACCGCGGGCGTGATCTTGCGTGCGCTGATCAACCTCGAGGCCGAGGGTGGAGACACGTTCTTCGGATTGCCCGAACTCAAGCCCGAGGACCTGATGCGTCTGGACCCGCAGGGCCGCGGCATCATCACGCTGCTGGAGCTGGGTAGCCAGGCCGCCCGCCCGGTGTTGTTCTCGACGTTCCTCATGTGGGTGCTGGCGGACCTGTTCACCACGCTGCCCGAGATCGGCGACGCGGACAAGCCGAAGCTGGTCTTCTTCTTCGACGAGGCGCACCTGCTGTTCGCCGACGCGTCCAAGGCGTTCCTGGACCAGGTCGAGCAGACCGTCAAGCTGATCCGCTCCAAGGGCGTCGGCGTGTTCTTCTGCACCCAGCTGCCGACCGACATTCCCAACGACGTGCTCAGCCAGCTGGGTGCGCGCGTCCAGCACGCGATTCGCGCCTTCACTCCCGATGACCAGAAGGCCCTGACCAAGACGGTGCGGACGTACCCGAAGTCGACGGTCTACGACCTGGAGTCGGCGCTGACGTCGCTCGGGATCGGCGAGGCCGTCGTCACGGTGTTGTCCGAGGTGGGTGCGCCGACCCCGGTGGCGTGGACCCGGCTGCGCGCGCCGCGGTCGCTCATGGGCACCATCGGACCCGACGCCATTGCCGCCGCTGCCAAGGCCAGCCCGTTGCAGGCGACCTATGGGCCGACGGTCGACCGCGACTCGGCCTTCGAGCGGCTTTCTGCGCAGCCGGCCCCGGCCGATGCGCCGCCCGCGGCCCCGGACGCGGTTCCCGCTCCCGTACCGGCCGAAGAGCCCGATCTCACCGCATCCGGACGCGTCGAGGTGGAGGCCGAAGGACCCGGCATGGTGTCGGAGGTGCTGCAGAGCTCGGCGTTCAAGAGCTTCCTGCGGTCGGCGGCGACCGTGGCAGGCCGCGAGATCACTCGCAGCCTGTTCGGCACGACCCGCCGGAGGTAGGTCGGCGCGGCGGCCGGCTTTACGACCCGCCGAGCTTCTTGTAGACGGCGCCGACGATGGGCGCGACGATCGCGCGCGGGGCGTAGCCGCTCGCGGCCGACATGGCCTTCGAGGTCAGACCGGGCACGACGCGCATCTTGTTCTTGTCCAGACCGTCCAGCGAAATCCGGGCGGTGTACTCGGTGTCGATCCACAGGAAGTCGGGGATCAGACGCTCGACGAGTGACTGCTCGGACGGGTCGGGCAGCTCGGTGCGCACGGGTCCGGGCGCCAGCAGCGTGACGTTGATGCCGTGCGGCTTGAGCTCGCCGCGCAGCGACTCGCTGAAGGTGTTGGCGAAGGCCTTGGACGCGGCGTAGGTCGCGTTGTTCGGGATGGGCGAGTTGCCCGCGGCCGAACCGGAGATCAGGATGCCGCCGCCCTTGCGCGCGATCATGCCGGGCAGCACGGCGAGCACCAGGTCGTGCACGCCCTGCACGTTGAGCTGCACCTGGGCCTTCTCACCCTCGGCAGGCAGGTCGGCGACGGCGCCGAACGTCGCGGTGCCGGCATTGGCGCACAGGATCGAGATGTTGCGCTCGGCCAGTTCCGCGCAGAGCTTGTCGCGGTCGGCCGGGTCGGTCAGGTCGCAAGCCCGGACCTCGACGGTGACGCCGTACTTGTCGGTGATGCGCTGGGCGACCTCGGCCAGCACGTCGCCGCGGCGGGCCGTGATGATCAGGTGGTGGCCGCGGGCGGCGAGTTCGGCGGCCAGCGCTTCACCGATGTTCTGAGAGGCGCCGGTGACGACGGCGCGGGCGTCGGGACTGGGAGCGGGTACAGGCATGGGTGCAATCGTAGGGACCAATAGAGTGGGCGCATGAGTAGCCCCGGGGCGGGTATCCCGCCCGTCGGCCGGGGTCGCGTTGCCGCCTGGGCACTGTGGGACTCCGGTGCCACGGGCGTGAACGCGATCGTGACGACCTTCGGTTTCAACATCTATCTCATTTCCGAGGTCGGCAAAGGGCTGCCCGGGTCGACGACGCCGGAGAGCTGGCTGGGGCGCGCGGTGCTGGTGGCGGGCATCGCGGTGGCGTTGCTGGCGCCGGTGACGGGCGTGATGGTCGACGCCGCGTACCGGCGGCGGCGCGCGCTCGCGGCGCTGACGGGCGCCGTGGTGGTGCTGACGGCGTCGATGACGTTCATCAAGCCCGACTACCACTACCTGTGGATCGGCCTGGCGTTGTTGGCCGCCACGGCGGCGTGCATGGACTTGGCGACCGTCCCGTACAACGCGATGCTGCGCCAGTTGTCGACGCCGCTGACGTCGGGCCGCGTCTCTGGATTCGGCTTGGCGGCAGGGTTTTTCGGCAGTGTCGTGCTGCTGCTCCTGGTCTTCGTGGGGCTCAAGTCCGGCAGCGGCGACACCCTCGGGCTCCTGAATGTGCCGAACTCGGACGGCAAACCGGACCGGTACGCGGTCCTGGCGGCCGCGGCGTGGTTCGTCATCTTCGCGCTGCCGTTGCTGCTGACGGTGAAGTCGCCGCCGCACGACGGCACCCCGGCCGTCGGATTCTTCGGCGCCTACCGCAGGTTGTGGACGGAGGTCGTCGGGGAGTGGCGACGTGACCGCAACGTCGTCTACTACCTGCTCTCGAGTGCCATCTTCCGTGACGGCCTGACGGGTATCTCGATCTTCGGCCCGGTGGTGGGCGTCAGCGTCTACGGGCTGGCGCCGACGAGCGTGCCGTTGTTCGGGGCCGGTGCGTTCACCATCGCGGCACTGGGCGCGGCGCTCGGTGGCATGCTCGACGACCGGATCGGTTCCAAGCGCGTCATCGTGGGCTCGTTGACCGCGATGGTCGCGGTGGGCATCACGCTGATGTTCCTGTCCGGGCCGCTGGCCTTCTGGATCTGCGGCCTGACGCTGTGCCTGTTCGTGGGCCCAACCCAGTCGGCGTCGCGGAACCTGATGCTCCGCATCGCGGCGGACGGCAAGGAGGGTGTGGCCTTCGGGCTCTACACGACCACGGGCCGGGCGGCGCACGTGCTGTCGCCGTGGTTGTTCTCGATGTTCATCGACATCTTCGCGACGACGCGCGCGGGCCTGGGCGGCCTGTGCACGGTCCTGGGGATCGGACTGGTCGGGATGCTGTTGGTGAAGGTGCCGGCGCGGCGCTAGGCCCCGTGGCCGCGGCCGCGTTTGCCGGCCTGCCGGCACACCGTGAGGCCGGCGCCTTCCCGTTGCTGAATCTGGGTGCCGTCGACCGAGATGGTGCAGGCGATGCCGCGTCCGGCGTTGACGATGCTCACGCTCGCCGAGCGTGCCGCCGGGCGGTTCAGCTGCACCTCTTTGGTCCACGGCAGCGGCACGTTGAACTCCGTCTGCAGCACCCCGCCGGTGTCGACGTACGTGATGCTCACGGCACGACCTTTGCCGATCACGGCGTACAGCACGGCTTCGGTGTCACCGCTTTCGGCGTCCGGCGGCGCGGCCGCGGCAGGGGGACTGACGGCTTCGCTGGGCTCACTGCTCTCGGGCGTCGTGGTGGTGGTCACAGTCGTCGACGATGACATCGGATCCTGCGTCGGGACCGGCAGTGGCGGCGGGGCGACGAGGGTCTGTTGTTCGGAACTGTTGACGATGACCAGCGCGATCACCGAGCAGAGGGCGAGGATCAGCACCGCGCCGGCCAGCGGGAACAGCCACTTGTGGCGGCGGACCTTCGGCGGTGCGGTGACACCGTAGGGATCGGTGAAGGCGTCGGTCTGGTAGCCGGCCGTCGGCATGGCCGGGAGTTTCTTGGTGGCGTCCAGCCCGTCGTCGCGCGATCCGGTCATGCCCACCTCATGTTTGCAGGGTACCTGCGGCGCGCGGTGGACCGTGGGGACGTTCCAGCGGCCGGGTCAGCGGTGCGGAGCCAGCGCGGCGACGGTCATGGCACGCAGCACCGCGCGCGAGGATTCCTCCTGCTTGCGGGCACCGCCCGCGGTGACGCTGTGCGGCGTCGAGTTCAGCAGCCCGAACGCGGCGTGCGCCATGGTGCGGGCGTCGGTTTCGCTGCGTGACGGGTCGAGCCGGCGCAGGACGTCGACCCAGATCTCGACGTACTGGCGCTGCGAGCGGCGCACCTGCCGCTTGGCGGCGTCGGGGAGGTTGTTGAGGTCGCGGTCCTGGATCCGGATCAGGTCGGATTCGTTGAGCGCGAAGTCGAGGTGGAACTCGATGAGGCCGTCGAGCGCGTCGGCGGGGTCGTCGGTGCCGGCGACCACCGCGCGTCCCCCTTCGTGCAGGCGGGCGCTGACGCTCACCAGCAGCTCGACCAGGAGCGCTTCTTTGTTGGGGAAGTGGCGGTAGATCGCGGGCCCGCTGATTCCGGCCGCGGAGCCGATGTCCTCGAGGCGGACGGCGAGGAAGCCACGTTCGGCGATGAGCCGTTCGGCGGCGGCGACGAGTTGGCCGCGCCGGTCGGATTTGGCTCGGCTGCGCGGTGTTTCGGCGTCTGACGCTGATGCCGTCATGGACACCTCCAACCCGGTCTGGACAACTCAGTTAATGGAGACTAACATCGCGTTCGGTTATTCGCCATTAACTCAAGTGAAATGGAGCGACGATGTCGCCGAGCGTTTCCCAACGGGTATCGCATCGCGAGCAGCACCTGGCGCTGGTGGCCGATCTGAAGGACAGGCTGGCCGTCGCTGCCCTGGGCGGATCCGAGCGCTCCCGCGAACGCCACGTCGGTCGCGGCAAGCTGCTGCCGCGCGACCGGGTCAACGGGCTCCTCGACCCGGGCAGTCCGTTCCTGGAGATCGCACCGCTGGCCGCGGGTGGCATGTACGACGACGAATGCCCGGGCGCCGGCATGATCGCCGGCATCGGCCGGGTGTCGGGCCGCGAATGCATGATCGTCGCCAACGACGCGACGGTGAAAGGCGGCACGTACTACCCGATCACGGTCAAGAAGCACCTGCGGGCACAGGAGATCGCCAGCCAGAACCAGCTGCCGTGCGTGTATCTCGTCGACTCCGGCGGCGCGTTCCTGCCTCGCCAGGACGAGGTGTTCCCCGACCGCGAACACTTCGGCCGCATCTTCTTCAATCAGGCCAACATGTCGGCGCGGGGCATCCCGCAGATCGCCGCGGTCCTCGGCTCCTGCACCGCCGGTGGCGCGTACGTCCCCGCGATGAGCGACGAGGCCGTCATCGTCCGCAACCAGGGCACCATCTTCCTGGGCGGCCCGCCCCTGGTGAAAGCCGCTACCGGAGAAGTGGTTTCGGCCGAGGACCTCGGCGGTGGCGACCTGCACTCCAAGATCTCCGGCGTCACCGACCACCTGGCGCACGACGACCGCGACGCACTGCGCATCGTGCGCCGCATCGCCTCGACGTTCGGGCCGCGCGCGCAGGCGCCGTGGGACGTCGCCCCGACGGTGGACGCGGTGTGTGACCAGAGCGAGCTCTACGACGTCGTGCCGATCGACTCGAAGGTGCCGTATGACGTGCACGAGGTGATCACCCGCATCGTCGACGGCGGCGAATTCACCGAATTCAAGGCCGAATACGGCACCACGCTGGTGACCGGTTTCGCCCGCATCCACGGCCACCCTGTCGGCATCATCGCGAACAACGGTGTGCTGTTCGGCGAATCCGCCCAGAAGGGCGCACATTTCATCGAACTGTGCGACAAGCGGTCGGTACCGCTGCTGTTCCTGCAGAACATCTCCGGCTTCATGGTGGGCCGCAACTACGAGGCCGGCGGCATCGCCAAGCACGGCGCCAAGATGGTCACCGCGGTGGCGTGCGCGCGGGTGCCGAAGCTGACCGTCGTCATCGGTGGCTCCTACGGCGCCGGCAACTACTCGATGTGCGGCCGCGCGTACTCGCCGCGCTTCCTGTGGATGTGGCCCAACGCCCGCATCTCGGTGATGGGCGGCGAGCAGGCCGCCTCGGTGCTGGCCACCGTCCGCGGTGACCTGACTCCGGAGGAGGAAGAGGCCATCAAGGCGCCGATCCGCCAGCAATACGAGGACCAGGGCAACCCCTACTACTCGACGGCCCGGCTCTGGGACGACGGCGTCATCGACCCGGCGGACACCAGAACCGTGGTGGGACTGGCTCTTTCAGTTGTCGCGCAGGCTCCGCTCGAGCCTGTGTCCTACGGCGTGTTCAGGATGTGAGATGAAGACCTTCGATACTGTCCTGGTCGCCAATCGTGGCGAGATCGCAGTCCGCGTCATCCGGACGTTGCGGGCCATGGGGATTCGTTCGGTCGCGGTGTTCAGCGACGCCGACGCCGGTGCCCGGCACGTGCTCGAGGCCGACGTCGCGGTGAACATCGGCCCGGCCCCGGCCCGCCAGAGCTACCTGAGCATCCCGGCCATCGTGGACGCGGCCCGGCGCACCGGCGCCCAGGCCGTGCACCCGGGCTACGGATTCCTTTCGGAGAACGCCGAATTCGCCGCAGCCCTGCACGACGCGGGCATCGTCTTCATCGGGCCGCCGGCCAAGGCCATCGGCACCATGGGCGACAAGATCACCGCCAAGGCGGCGGTGTCGGCGTTCGGCGTGCCGGTGGTTCCCGGTATTTCGCGCCCCAACCTGACCGACGACGAGCTCATCACCGGCGCTCCCGAAGTGGGCTTCCCGGTCCTCGTGAAGCCGTCCGCCGGTGGTGGCGGCAAGGGTATGCGCGTGGTGCATTCGGCCGCCGAGCTGCCCGCCGCGCTGGCCTCGGCCCGCCGCGAGGCGGCGTCGGCGTTCGGTGACGACACCTTGTTCCTGGAACGATTCGTGTTGAACCCCAGGCATATCGAGGTCCAGGTCGTCGCGGACAGCCACGGCAACGTCGTGCATCTGGGCGAGCGTGAGTGCAGCCTGCAGCGCCGGCACCAGAAGGTCATCGAAGAGGCCCCCTCGCCGGTGCTGGACGAGGCGACGCGGGCACGGATCGGTGCGGCCGCCTGCGACACGGCGCGCAGCGTCGACTACCGCGGCGCGGGCACCGTCGAGTTCATCGTCTCCGCCGACCGGCCGGACGAGTTCTTCTTCATGGAGATGAACACCCGCCTGCAGGTGGAGCACCCCGTCACCGAGCTGGTCACGGGCATCGACCTGGTCGAGTTGCAGGTGCGGGTGGCGGCCGGCGAGGCGCTGCCGGTGGCCCAGGACGACATCACCATGACCGGCCACGCCATCGAGGCCCGTGTGTACGCCGAAGACCCGGCGCACGACTTCCTGCCCACGGGCGGCACCGTGCTGGCGCTGGCCGAACCCGCCGATGCCCGGGTCGATTCCGGTATCCGGGCCGGCTCGGTGATCGGCAGCGACTACGACCCGATGCTGTCGAAAATCATTGCGTACGGGCCGGATCGGGAGTCTGCGCGGCGTGGCCTGGACCGGGCGCTGGCAGACACCGCCGTGCTGGGTGTCGGGACCAACATCGACTTCCTGCGGTTCCTGCTGGCCGACGAGGACGTCATCGCCGGGCGTCTCGACACCGGTCTGCTGGACCGCCGCACCGGTGACTATGTCGCCGCCCAGGCCGGCGACGACGAGTTCATCGCCGCGGCCGCGTACCGCTGGCTGCACAGCTGGTTGGACGCCGGTGAGCTGTGGGCCACCCCGACCGGCTGGCGGGTGGGCGAGCATGCACCGACCACCATCCGGCTGCGGGCCGGCGACCGCACCGACCACGTGCACCTCACCGGAACGCCCGCCGGCGCCACGGCGCGCATCGAGGATGGCGAATCACGCAGCGTGGCAGCGTCGTTGGCCGGTGACCGGCTGATCGTCACGGTCGACGGGCTGCGCACCGAATATCTGACCGCCGTCGAGGACCACCGGTTGTGGCTGGCCGGCGCCGGCCGCACGACCGTCATCGAGGACGTGCGCGAGGCCCCGGTCCGCGCCGACGACGAACACAGCGGTGACGCCGAGATCGTCAGCCCGATGCCGGGATCTGTTGTGGCCGTGGGCGTCGAGGACGGCGCGACGGTGAGTAGTGGTGACGTCGTCGTCACCGTCGAGGCCATGAAGATGGAACACGCGTTGTCGTCGCCGGTCGACGGCACCGTGGAATTGCTTGTCGCCGTGGGCGATCAGGTCAAAGTGGGCCAGCCGCTGGCCCGGATTATCGCAGCAACCGAGGAGACCAAATGAGCGACTTCATTTCGACCGGCACCCTGCCGGACCACTACGCCGAGCTGGCCAAGACGGTTCGGGAATTCGCGCAGACGGTCGTCGCGCCGGTGGCCGCCCAGCACGACAAGGACCACACGTTCCCGTACAAGGTCATCGACGGCATGGCCGAGATGGGTCTGTTCGGCCTGCCGTTCCCCGAGGAGTACGGCGGCATGGGTGGCGACTACTTCGCGCTGTGCCTGGCCCTGGAAGAACTCGGCAAGGTGGACCAGAGCGTCGCCATCACGCTCGAGGCCGGTGTCGGCCTGGGCGCCATGCCGGTGTACCGCTTCGGCACCGAGGCGCAGAAGCAGGAATGGCTGCCGCAACTGGCCAGCGGAAAGGCCTTGGGCGCCTTCGGCTTGACCGAGGCCGGCGGTGGCAGCGATGCCGGCGCCACCAAGACCACCGCCAAGCTGGACGGCGACAGCTGGGTGATCGACGGCTCCAAGCAGTTCATCACCAACTCCGGGACCGACATCACCAAACTGGTGACCGTGACGGCCGTGACCGGCGAACTGCCCGGCGGGCACAAGGAGATTTCGGCGATCCTGGTTCCGGTGCCGACGCCGGGCTTCACCGCCGAACCCGCTTACGACAAGGTCGGCTGGAACGCCTCGGACACCCACCCGCTGAGCTTCGACGACGTCCGCGTGCCGGCCGAGAACCTGCTCGGTGACCGTGGCCGCGGCTACGCCAACTTCCTGCGCATCCTCGACGAGGGCCGCATCGCCATCGCCGCGCTGTCGGTCGGTGTCGCGCAGGGCTGCGTCGACGAGTGCGTGAAGTACTCGAAGGAACGGGAAGCGTTCGGCCGCAAGATCGGTGGCTACCAGGCCATCGCCTTCAAGATCGCCCGCATGGAAGCCCGCGCACACGTCGCCCGCACCGCGTACTACGACGCCGCCGCGCTGATGCTGGCGGGCAAGCCGTTCAAGAAGGCAGCCTGCATCGCCAAGATGATCGCCAGTGAGGCCGCGATGGACAACGCCCGCGACGCCACCCAGGTGTTCGGCGGCTACGGCTTCATGAACGAGTACCCGGTGGCCCGGCACTACCGCGATTCGAAGATCCTCGAAATCGGTGAGGGCACAACGGAAGTTCAGCTGATGCTGATCGCGCGTGAGGCCGGGCTGTGACCGAGAAGCGGATCATCGAGCAGCGCGGGCTCTGGTACGAGGAGTTCCAGCCGGGCGTCATCTACCAACACCGGCCCGGCCGCACCATCACCGAAGCTGACAACGTCCTGTTCACCACGCTGACCATGAACACGCAGGCGCTGCACCTGGACGCCGCGTTCTCCGACGCATTGCCGCCGTTCCATGCGCGGCTGGTGAATTCGATGTTCACGCTGTCCACGCTCGTCGGCCTTTCGGTGGCCCAGCTGACGCAGGGCACGATCGTCGGGAACCTCGGTTTCTCCGACATCGCCTTCCCCAGGCCGCTTTTCCACGGCGACACGCTTTACGCGGAGTCCGAGGTCATCGAGAAGCGCGAGTCCAAGAGCCGGCCGGGGGAGGGCATCGTTACCTTCGCCCACACCGGTCGCAACCAGCACGGCGACATCGTCGCCACGGCGACACGCAAGACCATGGTGCGTAAGCGTCCGGCGGACGCGGTCTGATGGCGCTCGAGTCTCCGGGACCCGGCTGGCTGTTCTGCCCGGCGGACCGGCCCGAGCGGTTCGAAAAGGCCGCCGCCGCAGCCGATGTGGTGATCCTCGACCTGGAGGACGGCTGCGCCGCGAAGGACCGGCCGGCCGCGCGTCAGGCACTGATCGACACCCCGCTGGACCCGGCGCACACGGTCGTGCGGCTGAACCCGTCGGACACCGCCGATCACCCGCTGGATCTGGCGGCGCTGGCCAAGACGCCGTACACGACGGTGATGCTCGCCAAAACCGAATCAGCCGAACAGGTTCGGGCCCTGGCGCCGCTGGACGTGGTGGTGCTGGTCGAGACCCCGCTCGGCGCGCTCGCCGTCACCGAGACCGCCCGGGTCGACAACACCTATGCCGTCATGTGGGGTGCCGAGGACCTGTTCGCCGTGCTCGGCGGCACCGCGAACCGCTGGCCCGACGGCAGCTACCGCGACGTCGCCAAGCATGTCCGGTCGCAGTCGTTGTTGGCGGCCAAGGCCTTTGGCAAGCTCGCGCTGGACTCGGTCTACCTGGACATCAAGAACCTCGATGGCCTGCGGGCCGAGGTCGACGATGCCGTGGCCGTCGGATTCGACGCCAAGGTGGCCATCCACCCGACGCAGGTCGCGGTCATCCGGGACGGCTACGCGCCGACCGAGAAGGAGATCGCCTGGGCGCGTGCGGTACTCGATGCCGCGACCCGCGAGCGCGGCGTGTTCCAGTACGACGGTCTCATGGTCGACATGCCGGTGCTGCGCCGCGCCGAGCGGATCGTCGCACTGGCGCCGTAGCGGGAGCTACAGGTCTTCGACGCTGAGGATGCCGTCTTGCACGGCGCGGGCGACGAGTTGGGCCTTGGTGGCTGCCGGCCGCCCCGCGGCGGCGTACTTGGCGCGGACGCGTTGCAGGTGGGTCCGGACGGTCGTCGGCGCGAGGTGCAGGCGCTTGGCGACGATGTCCTTGCTCTCGGTCTGAAACCACGCTTTGAGCACTTCGCGTTCGCGCCGCGTGAGGCCAGGCCGGCCGGAGTCGGTGTCCGAGCAGATGGCCGCGGCCATCCGCGGACCGACGTACGGCTCGTGGGTGCTGGCCGCGCGGATGGCCTCGATGAGGTGGCCCTGCCCTTCGCTCTTGGCGCGATAGGTGACCACGCCGATGGCAAGGCACCGCAGGATCACCTCGGCGTTCTCCAGGTGCGAGTAGACGATCACCGCGTGTCCCGCGTCCACGATGGCGGCGACGGCGTCGAAATCGGGCTGGCGGCTGCGCAATTCGAGGTCCAGGATGACCGCCGCCAACTGGCCGTCGGCCTTGGGGTAGACGTCCAGGAACGACTCGGCGTCGAGGTGGTCGGACGCGACGCGGATGGGTGGGTCGGCCTGGGCACACCACGCCGAGACGCCGGTGTGGATGACGTCGTGGTCATCGACAACGGCGATGGCCAGGGGCTCAGGTGGATTGGCCGGCGCGGACATGTTCGGTGGGTCTTCCTGGGAGTGGGTGGCGCACGGTGATCCACACCGTGTCATCGAGGGTGGTCAGGTCGAATTCATCTTCGTCGCCGACACTGGATTTCGTCGGCAATTCGGCGTGGCGCGCGCGGTGACACATGACGCTGAGTTCGACGGCAGCCGTTTCGGCGGTCACGGTGATGCGGGCCGGTGCGGCGGCGGCGTGCAGAACCTGGTCGACGAGCCGGGCCAGCCGCCGCGCGGTGGGCACATCCATGGCCGGCAGCGTGCCCTGGACGTCGACGGAAACGGCGATGCCGCGATTCTGGGCCGCGTCGACGCGGGGGCGCAGCTCGCGCAGCAGTACGTGCTCGAAGCTGGATGACTGGTCGAAAAGGGTACGCAGCCGCTGATATTCGAGTTGCGCGCGACTCCGGGTCTCGGCGTCGACCGGTGCACCGTCGGCGAGGCCGGACAGCAGGGGCTGAATGGTGGCGGCGAGGTCCGCGTAGCGGCGGTCGTATTCCTCCTGTACTGCGTCGGCGATGTGCGCCGCGGCGATCAGGCGCATGTGGCTCTCGGTCTCGGCAGACGCAGCGGCCGCGGACCGCCGGATCATGTCGGCCACAACCAGAGCGCAGAGTTGGGCGACGAGGACGCTCGCCGTGTCGTATCCGAGGTCGACGATGGTGTGGACCGACGGATCCCGAATGATCGCGTAGACGCCGGGCACCACCCAGCACCACACCAGGACGCCCACCGCATACCTCAGCCGCACGCTGAGCAGCAGCGGCAGCACGCACCAGCCGATCGCACCTTGGGCCCACTGCAACTGCGGGTCGAGGTCATAGATCGGCATCGAGAGCGACTGCACCAGAGCAACGATCACCAGGGCTGCGATGCCGAACCGGGCCCGCGGATTGGTCCGGCCCATCACCCGGGGGATCGCCGCCAGTGTCGCGACCGTGATGACGACGATGAGGGACCGTTGCAGCTGGGGATACGCCGCGAAGCTCACGGACGCGGGGGCGGTCACCAGCAGGTTCACCAGCCCGTAGGCGACCAACCCCAGCCCATATCCCATATGGGCGCGCTCGATGAGCCGCTCTGGGTCGGGTGCCGGCGTGGCGCTGGCCGATGCTGCAGTGGGCCAACACAATTCGACCGTGGTGCCCTGCCCGGGCAGCGTGCTGATCTCGGCGACGCCGCCGAGCTGTTGCATACGGGCGACGATGGAGTCGGCGATGCCGTGTCCCCGCGTCGGCCGGGTGAGATCGAATCCACACCCGTCGTCGGTGATCTGGATCCGTCCGGGATGCACGGTGATGGTGACGGCGGTGGCGCCGGAATGCCGGTCGACATTGGTGAGGGCTTCGCGCGCGGCGGCTGCGATGGTCGCCGCTGTCGCACCGTCCACCCACATCGCGGTGACACCGGCATAGCTCACGGGCGTCGTGGTGTGGGTGGCGTGATCACGCAGGGCGGCAACGAGATCGGCCGGGGGTACGGGAGCCTGGGTGGTCTCGGTGAAGACGCGAAGATCGCGGCGCGCCTGGGCGGCGACGCGCGCAGGCGACAAGGCGGTGCCGGTGCCCACCATCAGCAGGGTGGAGGCGACGGTGTCGTGGAGCAGCCGCATCTGCTCGCGGTCGTAATCGCGCACGGCGGCATTGACTTTCTGGCGGAGCTCGACGGCGAGGCGCTCGGCGCGGGCCACATCGACTTTTTCGGCGACGCGCACCGTCAGGACGCGGATCAGTGTCGCCGCCACCCACAGCAGTGCGAAGTAGTAGACGTTGACCCATTGACCGGGGTCGTGCACCCCATCGACCGATGCCGCGCCCGCCGCGAGCGCCGCCACGACACCGGCGGTCATCGCGATGTTGAGCAGGGGTTCGAACACCGTGAAGCTCGCGATGGCCGTACCGGCAATGGTGATCGGCGCGCAGGTCGACGGGCACACCTGATCGTCGGCTGCCGCGACGGGCAGGACCAGGCACGCGGCCAGCGTGACGGCGTAGTCGATCGCGATGATGCGCGGCGTCGCGGAGCGGGTCAGCAGCCGGTACAGCGACCAGGCGCCGGCCAGCCCGGCGAAGACGACGCCGGCCACGCTGATCCGGGGCGCCGAGACCAGCACGACGGCGTACACCACCAGCGCCCCGCCGTGCCGCAGGAACACACTGACGTGCATCGTGTGCTCGAGGAAGTTGCGGCGTGCGGCGCCTGTACCGGTGTCAAACATGATGTGGCTGACGTACGGGTGCGGTCAGGGGCCTGGTACGGCTGAGGCCCGGGCGACGTAGGGGCCGGCGCGGTTCGGACGTCTCATCGTTTCTCGCTTCTGGCGCTGCCACGTTGATGATGCGACGGTTTTAGCACGCGGCAACGACAGACTTCGGGCCGATGAGCGTGTCACCAGCACAAATAACAATGAATTCATACGTTCGGGCTACAAGTCGGCCGTATTGCCGCCGACCGGCGCCGGCCGGTCCGACACGTCGCCAGTCTGTTACCTGCGATAACCGCGGCCAGATGGCCTCCGGGCGCATAATGGCGGTGATGCCCCAGCACTGCGGCGAGCAGAGCGGATCATCCGACTGATGCCACACCCCGGCATCGGCCGGCGACCCTCACCACCTGAGGGTTGCCCTGGTCGCCACCGCGCTGAGCTTCTCGCGGACTGACGGCCGAACATGCCGTCACCGGAAGGAGGCGGTATGGCTGACGTGTCGGTCCCTGGCCTGGACAACCGGGTGGACCTTGAGCCCGTGCAACTCATCGCGCCCGACGGCGCGCCCACCTCCGACGAGCGATATCGCCGCGACCTGCCGCCCGAAACACTGGGCTGGCTGTACGAGGAGATGGTCCTCACCCGCGACCTCGACGTCGAATTCGTCAATCTGCAGAGGCAGGGTGAACTTGCGTTGTTCGCCTCGTGCCGCGGTCAGGAAGCCGCACAGGTGGGCGCGGCAGCATGTCTGCGCAAGACCGACTGGCTGTTCCCGCAGTACCGGGAGCTCGGCGCCCTGCTGGTCCGCGGCATCACGCCGGCCCAGATCAGCGCGGTGTGGCGGGGCCGCTGGCACGGCGGTCTGGGCTTCACCGAGAAACATTGTGCGCCAATCTCGATCGACATCGGGTCGCACGGTCTGCACGCCGTCGGCGCCGCGATGGCCGCACAACGGCTCGGCGAAGACTCGGTGACCGTGGCGTTCGTCGGCGACGGCGGCACCTCCGAAGGCGACATGCACGAAGCGCTCAACTTCGCGGCCGTCACGTCCGCGCCGTGTGTGTTCTTCGTGCAGAACAATCAGTGGGCCATCTCCGTGCCGGTGCGTCATCAGCAGGCGGGACCGTCGATCGCGCATCGCGCCATCGGCTACGGCATGCCCGGCGTCCGAGTCGACGGCAACGATGTGCTGGCCTGCTACGCGGTGATGTCCGAGGCGGCGCAACGCGCCCGCGGTGGCGACGGGCCGACGTTGATCGAGGCCGTCACCTATCGGATGGGTCCACACACCACGTCCGATGACCCGACCCGCTACCGCGACCCCGACGAGCTGAAGTACTGGGAGGCACGCGATCCCATCGCGCGCTACCGGGCGTACCTGGAGCAGGTCGGAGTGTGGACGCCCCGCTTGCAGGAGCACGTCGAGAACCGCTCCCGCCGGCTCCGCGCCGACCTGCGCGAGGCGGTTCTGACCGCGCCGGACTTCGACGTCGCGGACATGTTCGACAACGTCTACGCCGACATCACACCCGAGCTGGCCCGGCAGCGCGACGCGTTGCTGGCCGAATTGGATTGGGAGGGTTGACATGACGCAGCTCATCGAGCGACCGTCGTGGTCCGGTGACGCGGAGCCCGACGAGCCGAGACGGCCCGCGGGGGAAATCGCCACGGTGACCACAGTGTCGATGGTGCAGGCCATCAACCGCGCGTTACGCGACGCCATGACCGCCGATGACCGGGTGCTGGTGTTCGGCGAGGACGTCGCGAAACTCGGCGGGGTTTTCCGCGTCACCGATGGTCTGCACGAAACCTTCGGGGAAGCCCGCTGTTTCGACACGCCGCTGGCGGAGTCGGCGATCGTCGGCATCGCCATCGGCATGGCGATCCGTGGCATGGTGCCGGTACCCGAGATCCAGTTCGACGGATTCGCGGCCCCGGCGTTCGACCAGATCGTCAGCCACCTCGCGAAGTACCGGATGCGTACCCATGGCGATGTCGACATGCCGGTGACCATCCGCATCCCGTCGTTCGGCGGTATCGGTGCGGTGGAACACCATTCGGAGTCGACCGAGTCGTACTGGCTGCACACCGCCGGGTTGAAGGTCGTCATCCCGTCCACGCCCTCGGACGCGTACTGGCTGCTGCGCGAGGCCATCTCGTCCCGTGACCCGGTGATCTTCCTGGAGCCCAAACGCCGTTACTGGACGAAAGGTGAACTCGACACCAGCGTGCCCGCGCCACCCATCGGGCAGGCTGCGGTACGGCGCACGGGCCGCGACGTCACCGTCATCACCTACGGCTCGCTCGTCGACACCGCCTTGGCGGCAGCCGATCTGGCGGACGACCATGATCTGGAGGTCATCGACCTGCGGTCGCTGAACCCGCTCGACTTCGACACCATCGCGGCCTCGATCCGGAAGACCGGACGCGCGGTGGTCATGCACGAGGGGCCGCGCACCCTGGGGTTCGGCGCCGAACTGGCCGCCAGGATCTCCGAAGAACTCTTCTATGACCTGGAGGCACCCGTGTTGCGCGCCACCGGATTTGACACGCCCTATCCGCCGGCCCGGCTGGAGAAACTGTGGCTGCCCGGTGTCGACCGGCTGCTGGATTGCGTGCACAAGGCGATGAGTCAGCCATGACCGCAACACACGATTTCCTGGTCCCCGACCTGGGTGAAGGGCTGGAAGACGCGACCATCACGTCCTGGGCGGTGGCGGTGGGGGACACCGTCGAACTCAATCAGGTGTTGTGCACCGTCGAGACCAACAAGGCGGCCGTGGAGATACCCAGTCCGTATGCCGGTGTGGTGACCGAACTCGGTGGGGCAGAGGGGCAGACGCTCGCGGTGGGCGCCGTGCTGGTCCGCATCGCCACCGACGCGTCGGCGGCGGCTGCATCCGAGCCGACCGTCGACGAGCCGGCGACCGATGACCCGAAAGAGCAGGCGCCGCAACGCAAACCCGTGCTGGTCGGGTACGGCGCGGATGCTGATCTCGACACCACCCGCCGCCGGCCCCGGGCCAAACCGCGGGTGCGCAAGCTGGCGGCAGACCTGCACGTTGACCTGACCGGAGTGGCGCCGTCGGGCCCGAACGGCATCGTCACGCGCCAGGACGTGCTGGCCTCGGCGCACCAGACCGCCGACGCCGACCTGATTCCCGTCGGCGGCGTGCAGGCCGAGATGGCGCGCCGGATGGCGGTGTCACGCAAGGAGATACCGGATGCACATGCATCGGTTCAGGTGGACTGCGCCGAGTTGCTCCGGGTTCGCGACACCCTCGCCGGTGCCGATGCCACCGTCACACCGTTCGTGCTGACGCTGCGGCTGCTGACCATCGCGTTGCGGCACCACCGTGAGTTCAACGCCACCTGGGTGCCGGCCGAACACGGCGCGAGCGTTCATCTCCACGAATCGGTGCACCTGGGCATCGGCGTCGCGACATCACGTGGACTGCTGGTGCCGGTGGTCCGGGACGCCGAACGCCTCTCGACGCGGGAACTGGCCTGGGCAGTGGACGGGCTGATCCGCTCCGCGCGCGACGGCACGCTGAAACCCGTTGAACTGCATGGCTCGACGTTCACCGTGTCGAACTTCGGGGCGCTGGGCCTGGACGAGGGCGTACCCGTCATCAACTATCCGGAGGCGGCGATCCTCGGGATGGGCACGCTCAAACCCCGTGCTGTCGTGCGTGACGGTGCGGTGGTGGCGCGGCCGACCATGACGCTCACCTGTGCCTTCGACCACCGGATCGCCGACGGCGCGGGGGCGGCCGCGTTCCTCGGTGAACTGCGGGCCCTCATCGAGGCGCCCGAACTGGCGCTCCTCGACGCCTGATCACCGCTGCTTGGCAGCAGCCAAGCGAGCGGCGAATTCCGGTGACTCGATCGACGCCGCCTGCGGGACGATCTCGATGTCGACGGCCTTCGCGTGCTGCTCGTGGTCCAGCACGCCGGGGTGGTCCGTCGCGCGCATCGACGCCTTGGTCGCCAACACCACCTCGCGGGGCGCCGAGGCCGGACCGGCGGCCAGGGCCAATGCCGCGGCGACGGGGTCGTCGGCGACCTCAAGCGCCAGGCCGTGCCGCACGGCGGCGTCGGCGTCGAACTTCATGCCGAACAGCAGCGCCGCCCGCGCGGCCTGGGGGCCGATGGCCCGCTGCAGCATCCAGGTCGCGCCGCCGCCCGGGTGAATCCCGAGTTTCTGGAACCGTGGGTCGAAGACCGCCCCGGGTCCGGCGATCCGGACGTCGGCGGCGAGAGCGAGGTTGAGCCCGGCTCCGACGGCCGGGCCGTTCACCGCGGCGATCGTCGGCAGCGTGCAGTCGGCCACCGCGAGGAAGCCGTCGTAGATGACCCGCAGGCCGTTGACAGTGGCGGCGCCCAACGCGGTGAGGTCGGCGCCCGCGCAGAACGCCTTGCCGGCGCCCGTCACCACCACGGCGTGCACACCGTGATCGGCCTCGGCGGCGGTGATGGCGGCGCGCAGGCCGGCGGACATCTCCGCGGTCACCGCGTTGCGGCGGTCGGGATCGTTGACCGTGATGAGTGCGACGCGGTCGATGACCTGCGTCAGTACGAGATCGGACACAACCTCAGCCTATGGCCTGTGTTTCGACTCACGTGAGTCAAAACCTTTACATGCGCGACCATCTGCGACATAACTGTGCGATTGCTGTGCAGTTGGTGACGAGAGGTACCCGAAGTTCATGTTGAAGCGTTTTGCCGTGATTGCCGGTGTGGGCATGCTGCTCCCGTTGGGGGTGGCGACCTCTGCCTACGCTGACCCCGCGCCGGTCGGCGATGCGGGTCCGCCGGTGGATACCGGTGTGGTGGTCTCCGACGAACCTGCCACCGTCACCTCGCCGGACGGCTGGACGTTGACCGTGGCGGCGAAGGATGAGACCGAGTTGCCCATCGCGCCGCTGACCACCGCGGTCAGCTCGCGCGAGTACCTGGTCGGCGGCACCTTCACGGGCACGGTGACGGGCAAGGGCAAAGGCACCCTGACCGGCGGCACACTGGAGGCCGGTTACCAGATCGGCTGCGGTATCGAACTGGGTCAGATCCGACTGGTCGGGTCGGTGGGTGCACAGACCGCCAACGCGAACCTCTTCACCGGCGCGATTCCCACCGGCGTCACCTTCCCGCTCGTCGGCAGCATCGAGGTCCACCCGAAGCCGGGCACGGTGACCCAGGTGCCGGTGGACAAGAAGTCGTTCAAGGCCGCGCCGGCGCGCATCACCCTCAAGGACGTCCACATCAAGGTCGACGGCTGCCTCGGACAGTCGTTCCTGCGTTCCTACGCGACGCTGACCAGCTCTACTGCCGACACCGACGACATCGTCGCGTACTACGGCGTCACGAAGACGGTCTGATCGCACCTCGCGCCGTTTCGGCGCGCGGAGCACCCCCGACCGGGCACAATGCCCGGGGTCCGTAGGAGGGGGAGCATGAGCGACGACGCCGAATCGCCGGCAATGCGGCAGCGCGTCGAGGACCGCTACCGGCGGTTGGCCGAGATGCGCCAGCTGCGGCCCATCGTCGCCGTCGTCAACCGCTTCAACGAGATCGATGGCGGCACGCTGGGGACCGTGGTGTCGGTCCAGCTGTTCACCACGGTCATCCCGCTGGCGATCATCGGGTTCAGCTATCTCACCGGGTTCGCCGACAGCGCCAGCCCCGGCGTCGTGGTGAGCCGGCAGCTCGGTCTGGCGTCTCCGCTGACCGACCATGTCCGAGCCGCCTTCGGCCGTGCGTCCGGTCTGCGGTCCAACTGGACGTTCTTCGGCGTCGCCAGCTTCCTGGTGTGGGGCATCCCGATGTCGATGACCATCGCCGGCATCTTTGCCAAGGCCTGGCGCCGCGAACCGTTCGGCTGGGGCGGCAAGTTGTGGCGCGGCGTGACGTGGTTCGTCCTGTATCTGACGATGATCGGGGTCCGCGAACGGATCGCGTTCGGTGCCGAGCACCACGGGTGGAGCCAGGTTCTGCTCTTCGCGGTGTCGCTGATCCCGGTCTGGATCTTCTGGACGATCACCCCCGCGCTCCTGGTACGCGACGGCGGCCGGGCGTGGCGCGCGCTGCTGTTCGCGGGTTTGGCGGGTGTGGTCATCGAAGGCACCATCCTGCCGCTGGCCGCCCGGATGATCTTCCCGCCGCTGCTGCGCGGGTGGGACGACTTCGGGCCGATCGGGGTGGCGATGGCACTGCTCACCTGGTGCGGGATCAGCGGCGCGGGCTGGGTCATCACGGCGTGTGTGGGCGCGGTGCTGTGGGAGCGGACGGCGCCGTCGCGCACGGTCATCGAGGCCGAAACCGATGAGCGCCCCCGACAGGATTCGAACCTGCAACCTACGGAGTAGAAATCCGCTGCGCTATCCGTTGCGCCACGGGGGCAATGCGGACGAAGTCTATCCCGACGCCTCCGCGCAGTGGCCATGGCAACAGCGGTATTGCCCGCACCGTTCCCGGCGGCGGACTAGCGTTAGGGTCCAGCGCTGGGCAACGACGGAGGAGAGCGACAGCCATGAGCGACGTGCCGGACTTTGACACGGCCGGGTTGCCCGAAGAGTTGAGTGCGGTTGATCAGTTGATGCATCGCGGGGAGGCCAACCCCCGCACGCGGTCCGGCATCATGGGCGTCGAACTGCTGGACGTCACGCCGGACTGGGAGCAGTACCGCGCGCGTTTCGAGCAGGCGTCCCGCAAGGCCATCCGCCTGCGGCAGAAGGTCGTGATGCCGAGCCTGCCGACGGCGGCGGCGCGCTGGGTCGTCGATCCCGACTTCAATCTGGATTTTCACGTGCGCCGCGTGCGTGCCCCGGGCGCAGGCACGCTGCGTGAGGTCTTCGATTTCGCCGAGCTGGCGCTGCAGTCGCCGCTCGACATCTCGCGTCCGCTGTGGACGGCGACGTTGGTCGAAGGGCTGCCGGGCGGTGGTGCCGCCAACATCGTGCACATGAGCCACGCCGTCACGGACGGTGTCGGCAGCATGGAGATGTTCGCGAACCTCTACGACCTCGAGCGGGATCCCGCACCACGGCCGTCGGCGCCGTTGCCGATCCCCGAAGATCTTTCGCCGAATGACCTTGCGCGCCAAGGAATCAACGCGCTGCCGAAGGGCATCGCCAACAACGTCCTCGACGCAACGCGCGGCGCGGCGGGGCTGCTCGGGCGCATGATGCGCGATCCGGCCGACGCCGTCGGCGGGGTGGTCGACTACGTCCGGTCGAGCCGGCGGGTGATGACGCCCGCGGCGCCGCCGTCTCCGGTGCTGCGACGACGTGGTCTGGCGTCGCGCAGCGAGGCGATCGACATCAAGTTCAGTGATCTGCACAAGGCCTCCAAGGCGGCCGAGGGCTCCATCAACGACGCGTACCTCGCCGCGCTGTGCGGCGCGCTGCGCCTCTACCACGAGGCCAAGGGCATCCCGGTGGCATCACTTCCCATGGCGGTGCCGGTGAACGTGCGGTCCGACTCGGACCCCGCCGGCGGCAACAGATTTGCCGGCGTGAACATCGCCGCGCCCATCGGCGTCGTCGACCCGCGTAAGCGCATCCAGAAGGTGCGCGCCCAGATGACCCGCAAGCGCGAGGAGCGCGCCATCGAGGTCGTGGGCGTCGTCGCACCGCTGCTGAACCTGGTGCCGGATCCGCTGCTGGAATCCATGGCCGGTTCGGTGGTCAATTCCGATGTGCAGGCCAGCAACGTGCCCGGTCCGCCGGTCGACACGTACATCGCGGGCGCAAAAGTGGTGCGGCACTACGGAATCGGGCCGCTGCCCGGCGTCGCGATGATGGCGGTCCTCATCTCCCGCAGCGGCTGGGTCACCATCAGCACCCGCTACGACCGGGCATCGATCAATGATCCGGAGCTGTGGGCCCGCTGCCTGCTCGACGGATTCAACGAAGTGCTGGCCCTGGGCGGCGACGGCCGGGCCATTCCGGCGTCGTTCGAGTTGTCGGACGAACAGGCCGAGCCGGCAGTGAACGGGGGTGCCGCACAATGAGTTCGGACGACGACTACGCGGGCGAGTTCCGCAACGCCCGGCTACCGGGCTCGGTGGCGGAGATTCTGGCCAGCCCCGAAGGGCCGGAGGTCGGCGCGTTCTTCGACATGGACGGCACCCTGGTGGCGGGGTTCACGGGCGTCATCATGACGCAGGACCGGTTGCGCCGCCGCCAGATGGGCGTCGGTGAATTCATCGGCATGGTGCAGGCCGCGGTGAATCATCAACTGGGTCGCGCCGAGTTCGAGGACCTGATCGGCCGGGGCGCGCGGATGCTGAACGGCAATTCGCTCAGTGACCTCGACGAGCTGGGCGAGCGGCTGTTCATCCAGCACATCAAGAAGCGGATTTATCCCGAGATGCGTGAGCTCGTCCGTGCGCACCAGGCGCGCGGGCACACCGTCGTGCTGAGCTCGTCGGCGCTGACGGTCCAGGTGGAACCGGTGGCGAACTTCCTCGGCATCAAGAACGTGCTGTGCAACAAGTTCGAGACGGACGAGGACGGACTCATCACCGGTGAGGTGGTCAGACCCGTCTTGTGGGGCCCCGGAAAGGCCAACGCCGCACAGCATTTCGCGGCGAACAACGGTGTCGATCTGGCGAAGAGCTACTTCTACGCCGACGGTGACGAAGACGTCGCCCTGATGTACCTGGTCGGCAATCCGCGGCCCACCAACCCGGCCGCCAAGCTGGAATCCGTTGCCGACAAACGTGGTTGGCCGGTGCTGAAGTTCTCCAGCCGCAGTGGCAGCAGCCCCATCGCGCAGCTGCGGACCTTCGCCGGCATCGCGTCCCTGGCGCCGGTTGCCGCCGGTGCACTCGGGCTCGGCCTGTTGACCGGCAATCGGCGCACGGGCGTCAACTTCTTCACCTCGGCGTGGAGCAAGGCGCTGATGGCGACGCTCGGCATCGACCTGAACGTGCTCGGCGCGGAGAACCTGCGGGCGCAACGGCCCGCGGTCTTCATCTTCAACCACCGCAACCAGGCCGACCCGATGATCGCCGGCGCCCTGGTGAGCGACAACTTCACCTCGGTGGGCAAGAAGGAGCTCGAGAGCAACCCGATCATGGGCACCATCGGCAAGGTGATGGACGCCGCGTTCATCGACCGCGATGATCCCGCCTCGGCCATCGAGAGCCTGCACAAGATGGAAGAGCTTGCCCGTAAAGGCCTTTCCATCCTGATCGCGCCCGAGGGCACCCGCCTGGACACCACCGAGGTCGGCGAGTTCAAGAAGGGGCCGTTCCGGATGGCCATGGCTGCCGGTATCCCCGTCGTGCCCATCGTGATCCGCAACGCGGAGGTGATCGCCGCGCGCGATTCGTCGACCTTCCACGCGGGCAAGGTCGACGTCGTCGTCTATCCGCCGATCTCGGTCGAGGACTGGACGCTCGACGATCTGTCGGAGCGCATCGCCGAGGTGCGGCAGCTGTATCTCGACACCCTCCGAAAATGGCCGCACGACAACGTCCCCGACAATCCGCTGTACCACCGAGCGGAGGCGCCGGCCGAACCGACCGACTCGCCCGACGACAGCGGCGATGCGCCGCGCAGCGCCAAGGGCCGACGGTGAAGCACACCGCTGACGACCTCGCCAGCTTCGACCCGACGGACGACGCGCTGGTGCTGACCGCGGTCGGTTCCGCGGCCGAGTGGGACCTGCTCAACGATTGGCTGGCCCATCAACGCAAGCAGCACCCGGATACCCGCCTCGAGGTGCTCCGGCTGCCGACCGAGGGCGAGCCGTCGCCCGGCACGCTGGCCCGGCTGGTGGAACTGCTCGGCGCCGACGAAAGCCGTTCGGTGGTCCCCGTCCGGGTGTTCTGGGTGCCCGCCGGCCTGCCGACGCGCTCCAAGATCGTCTCGCTCATCTCGGGCCGCGACCGGTACCGGCCGCCGGAGCTGCTGCAGCGCCGCATCCTGCGCAAGGACCCGCTGCGGGCCCGGGTGGTGGCCGGTGAGCCCGCCACGGTGGGCCAGCTGCGGCAGCAGTGGAAGGACACCACGACCGCCGAAAACCCAAGGGAATTCGCGCGGTTCGTGCTGCGCCGGGCACAGCTCGCCATCGAGCGGGTGGAGTTGCGGCTGCTCGGGCCCGAATACAAGTCACCCCGGCTGGTCAAGCCCGAGGTGCTGGCGTCGGCGCGGTTCCGGGAGGGCCTGGAGAAGATCCCGGGTGCGACGGTCGAGAAGGCCGGCGAGATGCTCGACGAGCTGTCGACGGGCTGGAGCCGGTTCTCCGTCGACTTCATCCCCAAGATCGGGCGCGCCATCTTCAGCCGGGGTTTCGACCCCAACGTCGACTACGACCGCGAGCAGGTCGAGTCGATGCGGCACGCGCTGGAGCTGCACCCCGCCGTGCTGCTGTTCTCGCACCGGTCGTACCTCGACGGCGTGATCGTGCCCGTGGCGATGCAGGAGAACCGCCTGCCGCCGGTGCACACGTTCGCCGGGATCAACCTGGCGTTCGGTCTGATGGGGCCGATCTTCCGGCACTCCGGTGTCATCTTCATCCGGCGCAACATCGCCGGCGACCCGCTGTACAAGTACGTGCTCAAGGAGTACGTCGGGTACATCGTGGAGAAGCGCTTCAATCTCAACTGGTCCATCGAGGGCACCCGCTCCCGGACCGGAAAGATGTTGCCCCCCAAGCTCGGTCTGCTGGCATACGTCGCCGACGCCTACCTCGACGGCCGCAGCGAGGACATCCTGCTGCAGCCGGTCTCCATCAGTTTCGACCAGTTGCACGAGACTGCCGAGTACGCCGCGTACGCCCGCGGCGGTGAGAAGACGCCCGAAGGCCTGAGCTGGCTGTACCACTACATCAAGGCGCAGGGCGACCGGAACTTCGGCAAGATCTACGTGCGGTTCCCCAAAGCGGTGTCGATGCGGGAACAGCTGGGGCCGCCCGACGGCCCGGTGGCCACCGATCCCGCGCTCAAACGCCTTGCGCTGCAGAAGATGGCGTTCGAGGTGGCGTGGCGCATCCTGCGGGCCACCCCCATCAATGCCACGGCTCTGGTGTCGGCGCTGCTGCTGACCACCCGCGGGCTGGCGCTGACGCTCGACCAGTTGCACCACACCCTGCAGGATGCGCTGGATTACCTTGAGCGCAAGAAGATTCCGATGACCAACTCGGTTCTGCGGCTCCGCACCCCAGAGGGGGTCCGGGCCACGCTCGACGCCATGTCCGGCGGGCATCCGGTGACCGCGGTGGACAGCGGCCGCCAGCCGGTCTGGTTCATCGCGCCGGAGAACGAGCACGAGGCGGCGTTCTACCGCAACACGACCATCGACGCGTTCCTGGAGACCGCCATCGTCGAGCTGGCCATGGCGCACGCCGCCAAGGCGGAGTCCGATCCGGTTGGGGCGTTCTGGGCCCAGGTGATGCGGCTGCGCGACCTGCTCAAGTTCGAGTTCTACTTCGCCGACTCGGCGTCGTTCCGCGAGCACATCCTGGAAGAGATGTCGTGGCAGGACAACTGTGAGCAGCAGCTGGCCGAGGGCGGTGAGGCCATCTACGCGATGCTGCGGGCCAAACGGCCGATCATCGCCGGCGCCATGCTGCGGCCGTTCCTGGAGGCCTACGAACTGGTCGCCGACGTGTTGCGGGGCACGCCGCCCGACATCAGTGAGAAGGACCTGACCAAGAGGGCGCTCGGCGTCGGCCGGCAGTACGTCGCGCAGGGCCGGATTCGCAGCAACGAGTCGGTGTCGGCGCTGCTGTTCACGACGGCGCGGCAGGTGGTGGCCGACCAGAAGCTGCTGGAGGCGGCACCCGACCTGGAGGAGCGGCGCACCGCGTTCCTGGCCGAGTTGCGGGCGATCCTGGCGGACATGGCGACCGTCGATTCGATCGGCTGGATCAAGTTCGATGTCCGCGAGTTGCAGCGGCGCAAGTCCAAGAAGGCGATCGAGGCGGAGTGACCCGGGCCCGGTGAGTCCCACCCCGGGTTATCCACAGTTCGCGATTCATCCACAACCGGCGCCGCCCCGAGGGCGGCGCCGGTTCTTTTGTCGGTGCCTGACGGGTCAATGGACGCACAGGCCGACGAGAACGCCGGCAACACCGAAATGGATGGATGGAGAAGCACATGTTCGAGACACCCTTCACCGTGGTCGGCAACGTGATCACCGACGTCGTTGCGCGCCGGGCCGGGGAGAGCAACCTCGCGACGTTCCGGATGGCGAGCAATTCACGGAAGAAGACCGACGACGGCTGGGAGCCGGGCAACTCGCTGTACGTCACGGTCAACTGCTGGGGCCGGGTGGCCGACGGGGTGGCGGGCCGGTTGTTCAAGGGCGACCCGGTGGTGGTCGTCGGCTACATCTTCACCAACGAGTACCTGGACAAGGAGGGCAATCGCCGGTCATCGATGGAGGTGCGGGCGACGTCCGTCGGTCCGGACATGGCGCGCTGCCAGGTCAAGATCGATCCCCGGCGCCCGAGCCCGATCGAGCCGGAGCGGCCGCAGCCGGAGCCCGAGGTGGCCTCGGAGTCGCCCGAGACCGCGAACTCGGACCCGCTGGTGCTGTCGGCGTAGGGGGAATGTCGGGGCGCCCAGCGGCGGCGCCCCGACCGCGCCAGCGGGCGATTTGGCGGCTTGCCTAGGATGGTCAGCGAGTTTTCGCGGGACCGCGCCCGATCCCAGTGAGTCGGGGTGCGCGCGACGAGAACGCTACGACGAACAGCCAACGAAAGGCATGACGACGGCATGGCCGAATTCATCTACACGATGCGCAAGGTCCGTAAGGCGCACGGCGACAAGGTCATCCTCGACGACGTCACCCTGAACTTCCTGCCCGGCGCGAAGATCGGTGTCGTCGGCCCCAACGGCGCCGGTAAGTCCAGCGTCCTGAAGATCATGGCCGGCATCGACAAGGCCAACAACGGCGACGCCTTCCTGGCGCCCGGCGCCACGGTCGGCATCCTCATGCAGGAGCCCGAACTCGACGAGACCAAGACGGTCCGCGAGAACGTCGAGGCCGGCGTGGCGGTCAAGGCCAAGCTCAATCGGTACAACGAGGTCGCCGAGCTGATGGCCACCGACTACACCGACGAGCTCATGGAAGAGATGGGCAAGCTCCAGGAGGAGCTCGACGCCGCCGACGCCTGGGACATCGACTCTCAGCTGGAGCAGGCCATGGACGCGCTGCGCTGCCCGCCGCCGGACGAGCCCGTCACCCACCTGTCCGGTGGTGAGCGCCGCCGCGTCGCGCTCTGCAAGCTGCTGCTGAGCAAGCCCGACCTGCTGCTGCTCGACGAGCCCACCAACCACCTCGACGCCGAGAGCGTGAACTGGCTCGAACAGCACCTCGCCGACTACAAGGGCGCGATCCTCGCCGTCACCCACGACCGGTACTTCCTGGACAACGTCGCCGAGTGGATCCTCGAGCTCGACCGCGGCCGCGCCTACCCGTACGAGGGCAACTACTCCACGTACCTGGAGAAGAAGGCCGAGCGTCTCGAGGTGCAGGGCAAGAAGGACCAGAAGCTGCAGAAGCGGCTGAAGGACGAGCTGGCCTGGGTGCGTTCCGGTGCCAAGGCCCGTCAGGCCAAGAACAAGGCCCGCCTCGGACGCTACGAGGAGATGGTCGCAGAGGCCGAGAAGACGCGGAAGCTCGACTTCGAGGAAATCCAGATTCCGACGCCGCCGCGCCTGGGCAACGTCGTGGTGGAGGTCGACAACCTGAAGAAGGGTTTCGACGACCGCGTCCTGATCGAGAACCTGTCCTTCACCCTGCCGCGTAACGGCATCGTCGGCGTCATCGGCCCGAACGGTGTGGGTAAGTCGACGCTGTTCAAGACCATCGTCGGTCTGGAGCAGCCGGACGGCGGCACCGTGAAGGTCGGCGAGACGGTCAAGCTGTCGTACGTCGACCAGAGCCGCGCGGGCATCGACCCGAAAAAGACGGTCTGGGAGGTCGTCTCCGACAAGCTCGACTACATCGAGGTCGGCCAGAACGAGATCCCGTCACGGGCCTATGTGTCGGCGTTCGGCTTCAAGGGACCCGATCAGCAGAAGCCGGCCGGCGTGCTCTCCGGTGGTGAGCGCAACCGGTTGAACCTGGCGCTGACCCTCAAAGAGGGCGGCAACCTGATCCTGCTCGACGAGCCGACCAACGACCTGGACGTGGAGACCCTGTCTTCGCTGGAGAACGCTCTCGAGCAGTTCCCCGGTTGCGCCGTGGTCATCAGCCACGACCGCTGGTTCCTCGACCGCACCTGCACCCACATCCTCGCGTGGGAAGGTGACGACGAGGACGAGGCCAAATGGTTCTGGTTCGAGGGCAACTTCGGTGCCTATGAAGAGAACAAAGTGGAACGACTTGGAATCGAAGCGGCGCGTCCGCACAGAGTGACCCACCGCAAGCTGACTCGCGACTAACGTCGCACGTACGTGCCGATTGGGGCACGACGGCGCGACGTCAGGAGCAAGTCGGATGACGGAAAATCGGGGCGGACTCAGCGGTACGACGCGGTCCGCCGGTGCGGACGGCAACGCTGGTCTCGCACGGGCATACCTGCTCACCTACCGCGGCCCGAACGACGGTTCGCCGGCCGACGGTGGGGTCACCGCCCCGATCGACGTCGCGATGGCGACGCGGGTTTCCCCGGAGTTGCTGGCCGCGCATTATCGACTCGGTCATCGCCGGTCGACGGGGGAGACGCTGGTCGCGATCTACCCTGCCGACGATCCCGGCCGCTTCGGCCCGGCACTGCAGATCGTGACCGATCACAGCGCGCTGCTGATGGACTCGGTGATGGTGCTGCTGCACCGCATCGGTGTCGCCTACACCGCGATCATGAGTCCGGAGTTCCGGGTGCGGCGGGATGCGGCCGGCGAGGTCGTCGCGATGGGTCCGGCGGGTGACCCCAGCGCGCCGGCCGACGGCGTCGACGAGGCCTGGATTCACGTGCAGCTGGCGACCATGGGGGACGGCAAGGCCGTCGCCGAGGCGGCCGCTGTGCTGCCGCATGCCCTGACCGACACCCGTGCGGTGCAACTCGATACGCCCGCGATGAACGCCGCGCTCGTCGGCCTGGCCAACGCGCTCGACGCCGACCACAACGGCCGGTTCCCCGGCTATGACCGGCGCGACGTCGCGGCCCTGCTGCGCTGGCTCGCCGACGGGCACTTCGTCCTGCTGGGCTACCAGCAGTGCACCGTGGAGAACGGGCAGGCCCAGGTGGACCCGGCGACGCGGCTGGGCGTGGCCAAGTTGCGCAGCGACGTGCTGCCACCGCTCGCGGGCGACGACGAACTGCTGGCGGTCGCTCAGGCCACCATGCCGAGCTACCTGCGCTACGGCGCCTACCCCTACATCGTGGTGGTGCGCGAAAGCGCGGGACCGAACGGGCCCGCGCGTGAGCACCGGTTCATCGGCCAGTTCACCGTGACGGCGGGCAATGCCAATGTGCTCGAGATTCCACTGATCTCGCGGCGCGTCAACGAGGCGCTGGCGCTGTCGCAAGGTGATCCGAGCCGGCCCGGCCAGCTGATGCTGGACATCATCCAGACCGTGCCGCGCTCCGAGCTGTTCTCCCTGACCGCGCGCGACCTCGTCGCGATGGGGAAGTCCGTCATCGACCTGGGTTCGCGGCGGCGTGCGCTGCTGTTCCTGCGCGCCGACAAGCTGGCGCACTTCGTCTCTTGCCTGGTGTACCTGCCGCGCGACCGGTACACCACCGACGTGCGGCTGGCCATGCAGGACATCCTGGTGCGCGAACTCGGCGGCGAGAGCATCGAGTACACCGCCCGGGTCAGTGAATCACCTTGGGCCGTCGTGCATTTCACGGTCCGATTGGGCGAGAACGCCAGCGCCGCGAGTATCGACACCTCGGCCGCCAACGAAACTCGTATCCAGGGTCTGCTGACCGAGGCCGCGCGCACCTGGGGCGACCGGCTGATCGGTGCCGTCACACCGGGCACCATCACGCGCGCCGAGGCCGAGCACTACGCGGTGGCGTTCCCCGAGGTCTACAAGCAGGCCTTCACGCCGACCGGTGCCATCGAGGCCATCAGCATCATCGATCAGCTGCAGGACGACAGCGTCAAGCTGGTGCTGGACTATCCCGAAGCCGGCCCCGACGATGACGGCACAGCCCAACTCACCTGGTACCTGGCCGGCCGGTCGGCCTCGCTGAGCGAGCTGCTGCCGATGCTGCAGTCCATGGGCGTGGTGGTGCTGGAGGAGCAGCCGTTCAACGTCGTGCGCGCCGACGGCGTGCCGGTGTGGATCTACCAGTTCAAGATTTCCCGGCACCAGTCCACCGTGGACGCCCCGGAAGCCGAACGCGAAGTCATCGCCACCCGCTTCGCCGACGCGGTCACCGCCATCTGGCAGGGCAAGGTGGAGATCGACCGGTTCAACGAGCTGGTTTTGGGCGCGGGCCTGACCTGGCAGCAGGTGACGATCCTGCGGGCCTACGCGAAGTACTTGCGGCAGGCCGGTTTTCCGTACAGCCAGTACCACATCGAGACGGTGCTGCGGGACAACCCGGGCACCGCGAAGTCTCTCGTCGAACTCTTCGAGGCGGTGTTCGACCCGACCGGTGCCGACGCTGCCGGTCGCGCCCAGACGGCGGCGGCCGCCGTTGCGGCGGACATCGACGCGCTCGTGAGCCTCGACACCGACCGGGTGCTGCGGGCCTTCGCGGCGCTGGTGCAGGCCACGCTGAGGACCAACTACTACGTCACCGCAGAGGGCTCGGCGCGGCAGCGAAACGCGTTGTCGTTCAAGCTCAATCCCCAGCTCATCGACGAATTGCCGCTGCCCAGGCCCAAATACGAGATCTTCGTGTACTCGCCGCGGGTCGAAGGTGTGCACCTGCGGTTCGGCAACGTGGCCCGCGGCGGCCTGCGCTGGTCGGACCGGCGGGAGGACTTCCGCACCGAAATCCTGGGCCTGGTCAAGGCGCAGGCGGTGAAGAACGCCGTCATCGTCCCCGTCGGCGCCAAGGGCGGCTTCGTGCTGAAGTCGCCGCCCGCGCCCACCGGTGACGCGGCCGCCGATCGCGATGCCCTGCGCAATGAGGGCGTCGCCTGCTACCGGCTGTTCATCGCCGGGCTGCTCGACGTCACCGACAACGTCGAGACGGCCACCGGCGCCGTCGTGCCGCCGGCGCAGGTGGTGCGCCGCGACGGCGACGACGCCTACCTGGTTGTCGCCGCCGACAAGGGCACCGCGACGTTCTCCGACATCGCCAACGATGTCGCCAAGTCGTACGGCTTCTGGCTGGGCGACGCGTTCGCCTCCGGTGGTTCGGTGGGCTACGACCACAAGGCCATGGGCATCACCGCCAAGGGCGCGTGGGAGTCGGTCAAGCGGCACTTCCGCGAGATGGGGCATGACACCCAGACCCAGGACTTCACCGTCGTCGGCGTCGGCGACATGAGCGGTGACGTGTTCGGCAACGGCATGTTGCTGTCCAAGCACATTCGCCTGGTGGCGGCCTTCGACCACCGGCACATCTTCCTGGACCCGAACCCCGACTCGGCCCGTTCGTGGGTCGAACGCGACCGGATGTTCAAGCTGCCCCGGTCGAGTTGGGACGACTACGACAAATCGCTCATCAGCGAGGGTGGCGGCGTCTACAGCCGGGACCAGAAGTCCATCCCGATCAGCCCGCAGGTGCGCGAGGTGCTGGGCCTGGCCGCCGACGTCACCGAGCTCACGCCGCCGGCGCTGATGAAGTCGATCCTGCTGGCGCCCGTCGACCTGTTCTGGAACGGGGGCATCGGCACCTACATCAAGGCCGAGACCGAGTCGGACGCCGACGTCGGCGACCGCGCCAACGACGCCATCCGGGTCAACGGAAATCAGGTGCGCGCCAAGGTGGTCGGTGAGGGCGGCAACCTCGGTGTGACGCAGCGCGGCCGCATCGAATTCGATCTGGCCGGCGGCCACATCAACACCGACGCCATGGACAACTCGGCGGGTGTGGACTGCTCCGACCACGAGGTGAACATCAAGATTCTGGTCGACGCCCTGGTGACCGCGGGCAAGGTCGCGGCCGCCGAGCGCACCGACCTGCTGATGTCGATGACCGACGAGGTCGGTCGTCTGGTGCTCGCCGACAACATGTCACAGAACGACCTGATGGGCACCAGCCGCGCCAACGCCGCCAGCCTGCTGCCGGTGCACGCCGCCCAGATCCGTGACCTGGCGAGAGAACGCGGACTCAACCGCGAGCTGGAGGCGCTGCCGTCGGACAAGGAGATCCGTCGGCGGATGGAGACCGGGCTGGGGCTGACATCCCCTGAGCTGGCCACCTTGATGGCGCACGTGAAGCTCGCGCTCAAGGAAGACGTGCTGGCCAGTGACCTGCCCGACCAGGAGGTGTCCGCCGGTCGGCTGCCGGACTACTTCCCCGAGGAGTTGCGGGACCGGTTCACCGCGGACATCCGGTCGCACCAGCTGCGCCGGGAGATCATCACCACGATGCTGGTGAACGACCTCGTCGACACCGCCGGCATCACCTACGCCTACCGCGTCGCCGAGGATGTCGGCGTCGGGCCGGTCGACGCGGTCCGCAGCTACGTCGCGGTGGACAAGATTTTCCGGGTCAACGAGGTATGGCGGAACATCCGGGCGGCCGGCATGGCCGGTGTCCCGGTTGATGTCACCGACCGCATGACGCTGGATCTGCGGCGCCTGATCGACCGGGCCGGGCGCTGGCTGCTGAACTACCGGCCCCAGCCGCTGGCGGTCGGCGCCGAGGCCAACCGGTTCGCGGCGAAGGTCGCCGAGCTCACCCCGCAGATGGCGCAGTGGCTGCGTGGCGACGACAAGGCCATCGCCGAGACCGATGCCGCACAGTTCGAGGCCGCCGGCGTCTCGCAGGAGCTGGCCTACATGGTGGCCACCGGCCTGTACCAGTACAGCCTGCTCGACGTCATCGACATCGCCGACATCGCCGAGCGGGAGCCCGCCGAGGTGGCCGACACCTACTTCGCGCTGACCGACAATCTGGGCATCGACAACCTGCTCACCGCGGTATCCGAACTCAGCCGCAACGACCGCTGGCATTCGTTGGCGCGCTTGGCCATTCGCGACGATATCTACGGGTCCATCCGGTCGCTGTGCGTCGACGTGATGGCGGTCGGGGAGATCGACGAGACCGGCGAACAGAAGATTCACGAGTGGGCGTCGACCAACAGTTCGCGGGTCATGCGGGCCCGCCGGACCCTGACCGAGATCCTGGGCGACGAGGTGCGTGACCTGGCCACGCTGTCGGTGGCCGCGCGGCAACTGCGGAGCATGACCACGAGAACGACGGGGACGGGCAATCAGGGATGATGGGCGGGTGACTGAACGCTTCACGACGCCGGTGCCGGTGCGCTGGTCGGACATCGACATGTATCAGCATGTCAACCACGCCACCATGGTGACCATCCTCGAAGAGGCGCGGGTGCCGTTCCTCACCGAGCCCTTCGCCGAGGACGTTGCCACCACCGGGCTGCTGATCGCCGAAGTCAACGTGAAGTACAAGGACCAACTGCGCCTTGTCGATTCACCACTGCAGGTGACCATCTGGACCAACCGGCTGCGGGCCTGCGACTTCACACTGGGCTATGAGGTGCGGTCGGCGCACGCCGATCCGGATTCCAAGCCGGCCGTCATCGGGGAGACCCAGCTCGCCACCTTCAACATCGAGCGGCAGATGCTGGTGCGCATCGCCCCGCATCAGCGGGAGTACCTGCAGCGTTTTGCCCGATGACGGAACGCGGAATCTGGCTCGCCGACGCCGCCCAGGCGCAGAACCTGGCGACCTTCGTCGAGCGCGTGCTGCGGCTCGACGAGGCGGCTGTGGTGCGGCTGAAGGCGCGGAACGACGACGTCGTCGTCGCCTGGGCCGCAACAGGTTTCGAGGTGCTGGCCGCGCGCGTGGTGAACGGGCGGGTGGCGCCGTCCGATCTGTGCGCCGGAGCCGACGCGTTGAGCCACGAGCTGCCCGGCTCTGGCCGGATCGACCCGGGCTTCGCGATGGACTCGGCGTGGCGCGGTGCGTTGCCGCCCGACGACGGGTTCAGCCACCTCGACGACGTGCCGGCGGCCGCGGTGCTGGAGTTGTTTCAGCGCGGCGTCGAACTGGCCCGCGAGCACAGCGGTCCGCAGGGGCCGCCACCGTCGCTGCTCGACCAGGACGTCCTCACCGTCAGCGCCGGCGACATCGAGGTGGGCATCCCGATGCGTTGCGTATTCGCCTTGACCGCCATGGGATTCGTGCCCGACCCGCTGCCCGACAACGAGGTGGTCCGGGTCCGGGTGCATCCGACCTGGCTGCGCATCGACGCGCGGTTCGGCTCGGTGTACCGCCGCCGGGGTGGGCCGATCCTGTTGTCGCCGTAGGAGTCTTTCGAGGCTGAGGGGCTGCTTGCGCGGCGGATGTGAACTCCACCCGCCGCGCGAGCACGAGGTCCGGGAACACTATTGAGTTGTCAAGGTGCACAGCAGGTTTGAGTACGTATCTGCGGTGGTTATGCGGCCGCGTCGAGTCGCATGGTGCGGCGGTTGTAGGCGGGTATGGGTTTTCGGTCCGGGTCGACGGTGGCGGGTGGGATGAGCCAGGGGTGTTTGTCCATTCCCATGACGACGTCCCAGCCGTCGTGGTGGACGTTGGCGTGGCAGGCCGGGCAGAGCAGGCAGCCGTTGCTCAGTGATGTTTCGCCGTGGTGGGTCCAGTGCACGATGTGGTGGGCGTGGGTGCGCCCTGGGGGTGCGCCGCATTTGATGCAGCACTGGTCGCGGTGATAGAGCGCTTTGCGTAGATGGGGCGGGAACAGCCGTTTCTCCCGCCCCATATCGAGCGGTACCTGTTCGCCGTCGACGATCATGGTGGTGACGGTGGTATCGCAGGTGAGTCGGTCCAGGGTCATGGTGCTGATCGACCCGATGAATTCCAGCGTGGCCAGGTCCGGGGTGTCGGCGGGCACTGTCACCAGCAGCTGGGTGCGCGGCGCGCTGGCGGTGTCGCCGCCGCGGGCGGCGATGTCCAGCACCGCCTCCAGGGCATCGGCGCGCCGCCGCCCCGCCGTGCGGATATCGGGGGTTCCGTCGGGTTCGGGTCGTGGTGCTGAGTGTTCTTCCATCGCGGCGAGGTATTTGGCGCCGACTTCGGCGTCCAGGTCCGCGCGGACCTGGACCCGCCCGTCGGAGGTGACCCGGTGCTCGACGGTGTTGATCGACCGGTCTTCGGCCGCGGGCAGCCCGCCTTCAGCCGCGGCGTGCCGGTTGCCGAGCCGCCGCGCCCGATTACCGATCTCAGCCGGCGTCGCCCCTGAGAAGAACTGGCCCAGCAGGTCGCTCACCTGCGCGAACCGGGCTTGCTCGTCGACTGGTCCGGGTGCGCGGGCTTGAATGTGGTTGATGCCCTTGACGATCGCGTCGACATGCTCACCGGAGATCGCCCCATCGCCGGCATGGGCGGCGAGCGCGGGCAACAGCGGTAGCGCGGCACCGACCCGGATCAGCCGCTCAGCCACCGACGGTGCACACCCCAACGACATCAACAGCTCTCGCGGCGACCGGCCCTGCGCCGCCGCCACGCCCAAACGGTCCAGCACCCCGGTCATTGTCGCGGCCAGATGATCGACCACGCCCCGGATCAGCAGCAGTAGCCGCGTGACGTTGACGGCATCCTCGCCCGACATGTTCTCGGGGACGACCACGCCGCGCAGGTGGTCGAGGAGTGGGTTGAGATCCGGTGCGATTCCCATAACACACCGTATCGAACAAATGTTCGAACAGCAAGGCGGCATGGGGGTCGAATTTCGTCGTGACGTATCGGGACTTCGGTATTCAGGGACGGCTCGGAGAAGCGCACGAGATTGCTGCAGTTGCGGCATCCTTGGCCTCACATCGGTCGCCTCTGCTCATCGCTGCGGCGATCGTCGCTGACGGCGCCGATACCGCATCCTGATCTGACCGCAGGCGGACGCACGGCTGCTATCCCGATGCGTCCCATGGCCGGGGCGCCGGTGTGGGTTGCTGCGCAGTCGACTCTGCGGAAAGCACTGATATTGACCATGATTCATTCAAGGTCTGTGGGAGAGCATTCTGCCTCTGTGTGGCGGGAGGCGGGGCCACACGCGACTCTGCCAGCGAGACTTATCGCCAGACTCAATCGCCTCGCGACCGGAGCGGATCAGTGCTTGCGGACGACTTGCTCGGATTCGCCGGGCTTCCACACCGTGATGTCGAGGTGTCCGTCGTCCACCTCGACCGCAGACGCCCCGACCAGATCGGCGCGATAGCAGTGTTCGAACTCCTGGCCGCGGATGTCGAAGCCGGTCTGTTCGTACAGCGCCTCGGCGAACCGTCGATGCAGGGCCGTGTCCTGCACGTCCTCGACGACGCCCCATAACTTCGCATCGCCATCGCCGACGTGCGTGTCGACCGTCGCGGTGTGCAGGCAGAAACGTGGATCGCGGGCGAGGTCATTGAACTTCGTGGTGTTGGGCATACCCGAGATCCACAGCTCGTCTTCGAAGAACCGCGGCTCCATGGGGCTGATCCGGGGAAACCCGTCCGAGCGCAAAGTGCCCAGCATGCACAGGTTTCCGGTGGCGGTATGTCGGCGGACAAAGGTGGTTGCGATTCGCGGTGCGGCGCCCGCGAACTCTTTCCAACTGGTCATGTTGCCGACGGTAGTCCCGGTCAGTCGGGGATGGTCGCGTATGCCCGGACGGGAAAGGTACCGAAACCTTCGACCCGCGGCGGAACAGCGGTGAAGCGGGCGCCGCGGGCGGGCAGTGCGGCCAGGTTGGTCAAGTGCTCGACGACGTGAATTCCGTTGCCCAACAGCGCGGTATGGATGGGCCGTCGACCCGCTGCTGCCGGACTGGCGTCGTCGATGTTCACCGAGTCGATACCGACAAGCGCGACCCCGCGGCTCACCAGGAGCTCGGTCGCGGCCTCGGACAGGAATGGTGCGTCGTCGCCGTAGGCCTCGGTGCCGAAGTGCCGGTCCCAGCCGGTGTCGATCAGCACCGCACTGCCGGCTTCGATGTCATCGGGCAGCTCGTCGGCAACGACGGCGCGCGCCGCAACCTCCCGACGGTGGACGACGATCGTCGGCAGGTCCACCAAGGTGTTCAAGTCGAGGCCGGCCAGGTCGGCACCGTTCTCGTAGCGGTGAAACGGGGAGTCGATGTAGGTGCCCGTGTTGCCGACCATCGTGATGGCGCCGATCGCGAACTCGGTGCCGGCGGCGTAGACGTCGCGCGACGCCTCGCGGGTGAGGTGGTCGCTGATCGTGGGCGCCGGCAGTCCGGGGTAGGTCACCAGCCCCGCGCGGATGGTGTGAGACAGATCGACGAGCATCGCGACTCCGTTCTGATTGCCTGCGGCTGAGTCACGAACTCTAACCGTCAGCCGGCGGCCAGCGCGTCGTGCCACGGCTTGGTGTCGGTGATCTGGGTCAGCGACGCGATCTTCCCGTCGCGGACGGTGATGTCGTGCGTGAACGCGGCCGCATAGTGACGCCCGGTGGTCCGGCACCGACCGCGGTAGTAACCGAGGACGATGACGCGGTTTTCGCCGGCGATGACGTATTCGTCAGGGTGCGGCGCTATTTCGTAGTACTTGGACGCGCCGCCCCAGACGTCGCGCAGCATCTGTTCGGGGCTGTGCACGATGCCGCCGAGGCCGAATGGCATGCCCTCGCTGACCCGGCCGGTGAAGTCGGGATGCAGCAGTGTTGCCAACGCGGATCGGTCGTGCGAGGCGAAGGCGGCATAGAGCCGGTTGGCGACGTCCAAGGGCTTGGGGCTGTCGGGTGTGGTCATGGGCGGTCCTCCCGTTCGTATTTTATTAGAGATACATCTCTAATAAAGTAGTAGAGCATACTCTCTAGATCATGGGTAGACCGCCGCAGCACCGGGCCGACGATTTCCTGGACGCGGCCGCGCGCTTGTTCGTCACCGGGGGAGCGCGAGCGCTGACGATGAATGCGGTGGCGCGTGCGGTCGGCGCCCCCAGCGGGTCGATCTACCATCGCTTTCCCGACCGGGCCGCGTTGCTGGCCGCCTTGTGGTTGCGCACCACGACGGGCTTTCAGAGCGGCTACCTGGAAGCCCTCGGTGAACAACCCACGGCAGATAGCGCGGTCGGAGCGGCCGTGTGGCTGGTCGACTGGTGCCGCGGCCACCTGCCGGAGGCAGTCGTGCTGCAGGCCGGGGCCCGCGCATTCGAACCAGACGACTGGAGCGAGGCGAGCCGTACGGAATTGTTTGCCGCCGAAGGCGATTCGCGCCGGCGCCTCGAGAGTGCGGTCCGGAGCCTCGCGAAGCAGACCGGGCGGCCCGACGATCAGATCGCCTTCGCCCTCCTGGACCTGCCGCTGGCCGCGGTGCGGCGACACCTCTTGGCGGGTGAGGCGCCGCCCAAGCGGGTCACCACGCTCGTCAAGAGCATGGTGGGCCTCGTCTTGGGCGGGCCGGCCGACTAGGGGTCCGTCAGATGTGGGCCATTGACTCCGCGTTCGTGCTGGCCGCCGGCGTCACCCGATCGAGCAGCGGCCCAGCGAGCTTCTCGACCAGATCGAACGAGAAGGGCTGTGTCATACGGCGATTGATACCGGGAGCGAGGCGGTGCATCACGTAACCGAGCCAGGCCTCGGCCCGCACCGGTACCACCGCGAGGTCGTAGCTAACGGCGCGCACGACGGCCCGCGCCACGAGGTCGGGGCTCATCGGCGCGAACGGCAGCATCTCGGCGAACTCCTGCAGCTGCCTGGTGAGGCGCTGAGCCTGCGCGACGAGCGCGGGATCGACGCCGACGGTCACCGCCCGGTCGCCGATGTTGGTGTTGATCACGCCGGGGCAGATGGCGCTGACCCCGATGCCGTACGGCTTGAGTTCCAGGCGCAGGCATTCACTGAGCATCTTGACCCCCGCCTTGGACACCGAATAAGGCGCCATGACCGGTGTCGGCGTGAAGGCCGCCGCCGAGGCGATGTTGACGATGTGACCACCCCGGCCGCGCTCTGCCATCTGCGCACCGAACACCCGGCAGCCGTGCACCACACCCATCAGGTTGACGCTGAGCTGCTTGTCCCAATCCGCCGCCGAGAGTTCGAGGAACGGACCGCTGACGAGGATGCCGGCGTTGTTGACGACGACGTCGGGCACGCCATGGTCGGCACGCACTTCACGGGCGAAGGACTCCCAGGCGTCCGGGTCGGTGACGTCCAACCGGGCGGCCGACGCGCGGCGGCCGGCGCCCTTGATCATGGCGGCGGTCGCGTCTGCCGAGTCGAGGTCGATGTCGGAGACCACCACGTGCGCAACGCGTCTGGCGAAGCGGATCGCGGTGGCGCGCCCGATGCCGCTGCCGCCGCCGGTGACGACCACGAGTTGTGGGTCCAGGTTGTTGACTTTCATCCGGCTTCCTTCGAGGTGGCTACCACGTGGTGGACGTCGGCGCTGCCGGCCCCGTACCGATAGACGTCGAGGTCGTAATGGCGGTTCTGCCAGTACATCTCGCCATGCGTCGTCGGCCGGAACGGCGAATCGCCGTGGTAATCGATGTAATACGTGTTGGACCCGGCGCAGGTCGGCGTAAATAGCACGTTGCGCTGCTGGCGCGCCAGGCAGTGCTGGAAATAGGCGTCGTGCACCTCGCGGCGGATCTCGACCTCCCGGGCGCCGCGGCGCTTGGCCTCGGCGATCGCGCGACTCAGATGTGCTGCCGTGGCCTCGATCATCCACAGATACGACCCCAGCACGAATCCGTACGGGCCCGTGATCATGAACATGTTCGGGAACCCGGGTACCGACACGCCCTGATAGGCCTGGAAGCGGTTGACCGCCCAGAACTCCGCGGCATCGAGCCCGTCGCGGCCGACGACGGGGAACGGCGGCACCGAATCCCGTTCCCACAGCTTGAATCCGGTTGCGCAGATGAGGACATCGACCTCGTGCTCGACGCCATCGGCCGTCACCGCACCGGTCTCGGTGATGTGCTCGATGGAGTCGGTCACCAGGCTGACGTCACTGCGGTTGAACGTCTTCAGATAGTCGTTGGACATCGACGGGCGCTTGCACCCCAGGCCGTAGCGCGGAGTCAGTTTGTCCCTGATTGCCGGGTCGGTGATCTGGCTGCGCATCCACGCCCGCACCGGTGCCTCGGCGAGCTTGCGGGTGGCCTCGACCAGCCAGCTCGGCCCGGTGAGCACGCCACCCATCCCGATCTCGGTCGCGACGGTCCCAACGGCGCGCAGCGCCGACCGCACCTGGCCGATCTCCAGCACCGCACGGGCTACACCGTGAATCATGCTGTCCGGCTTGGGAAATACCCAGATCGGCGTGCGCTGAAAGACGGTGAGGTGCGCCACCTCGTCGACGATCGCCGGCACCAGCTGCAGCGACGTCGCGCCCGTGCCGATGACCGCCACCCGCTTGCCGGCCAGCTCGACGTCGTGATCCCACAGCGCGGTGTGCATGAGTGCGCCGCCGAAATCCTGCAGACCGGGAATGTCGGGCAGCTTGGGCCGCTCAAGCCCGCCGACCGCCATCACGACATGGCGGCCGGTGATCTCGGTGCCGCCGTCGATCATCAAGCGCCACATGCTGTTCCGCTCGTCGAACGTCGCTCCGGTCACGGTCGTGTTCAGCCGCAGCTTGTCGCGCAGGCCGTATTTGTCCACCATGTCGTCGGCGTAGTCCCGCAACTCGTTGCCGGGCGCGAAGACCCGCGACCACCCGCCGCGCTGCTCGTAGGAGAAGCTGTAGATGACCGAGGGGATGTCCACTGCCACACCCGGATAGGTGTTGGCGTGCCAGGTGCCGCCGACGTGGTCCCATTTGTCGAGGACGACGAAGTCGTGAATGCCCCTGCGCTGGAGGGCGATACCGGCACCGATGCCACCGAATCCGGCGCCGACGATCACCACCTCATGATCCGGTGCCTGTCGTTCCGCCGTCGGTGCCGGCACGGCTCTGGGACTCGCGGTCATGTCGGTGCCCCGCTACCGGACGTAGCCGACGAGTTCGCCGCCGGCGCCGAACAAGTCGTGTTGCCAGCGGGCGAGGAGTTCCTCGGTCGGCACGTCGTCGGGGTGGAAACCCGGGCGCAGGTACTCGGCGATCTCGCCGAGGAAGCCGCGCAGCAGAGGACCGCGGAACACCCCGTAGGTTTGGCGGAGCACCGTGATGGGTCGCGGCCATACCGTCGGGTCCAGCAGAATCGACAACGCCACCGCGGCGGTGACGACGGGGATGGTCAGGAAGTACATGAACCACATGACCGCGATACGGGTGCGCTCGGAACCGCCCACCGACCGGTAGACGTCGAAGGCGACGGATTTGTGCTCCAGCTCCTCCATGGCATGCCAGTTCAGCAGGCGCCACACCTCGGGATCGCCTGGGATCGACTGGATTTCGTCGTCGGACAGCACCCGCGCACCGAGCACCGCGGTGTAGTGCTCCGCGGCGGCGGTCATCGCCAGATGCACCTTCGCGGGGATCAGTTTCTCGATGCGGAGCACCACCTTCTGGCGCACGCTGGTCGGGGCGAACAGCAGGAACCGCACGAGGGGATAGCCCATGTCGGCGAGCTGCGTGTTCAACTTGCGGTGTTCCTGGCCGTGCACGGACTCCTGGCCGATGAACCCCGCGACGCGCTTCTTGAGTACCGGGTCGGTGATCTGGTCGGAGAAGCGGCGAACGGACCGGATGAACGACTCCTCGCCGGGCGGGAAGGAACCGGACAACACCGCCACCAGGTGGCTGAACACGATGTCGCCCTCGACGAAATGCCGGTGCAGCGGTTCGGGTTCCCCGAACTGGAACCGCATCCGCCGGACCTTGGGCAGAGCGGCGGTATGCGCGGTGATGGGGTCAGTGCTCATGATCGATTCCTTACGTCGTGCCGGCTATCTGAGATGGTCGACGAGGATGCCGTCGGCGCCGAAGAGGGTGTCGCGCCACTGCTGGGCCAGCGCGTTGGTGTCGACGTCGTCCGGATGGAATCCGGGGCGCAGGTACACCGCGAGATCGGGTAACAGGCCCTTGAATATCGGCCCGGTGAACAGGTCGTACGTCTCGCGGGCCAGGTGGACGGGCCGGCGCCGCGCCACCGGATCGGACCCGACCGAGACGGCGAGGGAAACAAGAGTCACCGGCAGAAGCAGAGCGCACGCTGCCACCATGACGGCGATGCGGGTGCGCTCGGTACCACCGACGGCGCGGTACACGTCGAAGGCGACGGACTTGTGCTCGAGTTCTTCCAGCGCATGCCAATTCAGCAGATGCCACACCTCGGGATCGGCCGGGATCGATTGCAGTTCGTCGCTCGACAGCACTCGCTCGGCCAGCACCGCGGTGTAGTGCTCGGCGGCGGCCGTCAGCGCCAGATGCACATGAGGGGGTAACCGGTCTTCGAACCGAATCCGCTTGTCTTTAAAGGATTCTGAGTCCCACCACGCGATGGGGTAGCCCATCGCGATCAGCTTCTCGTTGAGGTGCCGATGTTCCTGTCCGTGCATCGACTCCTGGCCGATGAAGCCGGCGACCCGTTTCTTGAGTTCGGGATCGGTGATCCGGTCGGCGAATCGGCGGACCGATCGGATGAAGCCTTCTTCGCCGGGCGGGAATGCCCCCGACAGACCGGCGACGAAGTGGCTGAACACCATGTCGCCGGCGACGAAGTACTTTCGGCCGGCTTCTTCGTTGAAGCGGAAGCGGATTCGCCGGGTCCGGGGGTAGACCGCCCGGGAGGTCCGCGCTGACGTGTATTGCTCACTGCGTACGGCCATGCCGCCCGCCTTTCCTCGAACATTCAGTAACTAGTACCGCGAGTTCTAGTAGTTCGAAGTTACGACGGCATGCGCCATTGCGCAAGGGTTTTGGATAATGACGTTTTTTGAGCGGCCGGTGCGGTTCAGAAGGACCGACGGTTCAGTCGGCGGTGCCGAACAACGCCATCTGCTCATCGGGCGCGATGACGACGCCGCGGGCGGCGGCCGCCGCCGACACCGCGCCCCAGATCGCCGGGGTCAACTGTGCGATGAGTTCGTCTTTGTCGATCGTCGGCTCATTGAGCCAGCGCAGGACGCCGAGCGCCACGGCGCCGAGGATCGCGTCCGCCGTGTATTCGAGGTGATCGGCGTCGCCGCCGTGGGCGCGCACCATGGCCGCGAGGACTTCGGTCATCGCGGTGGAAAGGTTACGACCGTTGTCGAGCAGCTTGGTCCGGGAATGGTCGTCGCTGAAGTGCGAACCGACGACGAACCGGAAGAGATTGGGCCGCTCGGCCACCAGCTCGACGTAGCCGGTGAGCGCAGAACTCACGAGCTCCAGCGCCGTCGCCGTGACGTGGAAGCACGGCATGACGCGCTGCACGATCAGCTCCTGCATGCGCTCACCGACCGCGGCGAACAGGGTCTCCTTGTCGGTGAAGAACCGATACAACTTCGGCCGCGGCACGCCGGCGGTCTTCACGACGTCGTCGATCGACAGGTCGGGCCCGTATTCGTCGATCGCCCGCAGCGTCGCCTCGATCAGGTCGGCCTTGACCGTCGCGCGGTGCGCCCGCCAGCGGTCGGCCCGCGCGTCACCCGTGGGTGCGGACATCCGCACCGCGACACGGGTGGCATCCACGGGCATGGGTTAATCGTAAGTCAGCCAGAGGGCCGTGTCGGGTGGCATTCGCCTGTCGGGCAGTGGCCCACTGGCGAGCACCACCCGGCCGGCGGGTACATCGACCGTCGTACTGCTCGCGTTGAGCAGGCAGACGAGCCCGTCCTCGCACTGGAATGCCAGCAGCCCTGGCGCGGTCGGTAGCCACTGCACCGAACGGCCCAAAACGGTTCGGCCCCGGCGTAATTCGATGGCGTGCCGGAATAGCGACAGGGTCGACTCCGGGTCCGCGGACTGTGCGGCGACGGTCAACGGCCCCCAGCCGCCGGGCATGGGAAGCCAGGTCTGCGCGGTCGACGAGAACCCGTACGGCGCGGCGTCGCCGGACCAGGGCAGTGGCACCCGGCAGCCGTCGCGGCCCCGTTCGGTGTGGCCGGACCGCTCCCAGACGGGGTCCTGCAGGACGTCGTCGGGCAGCTCGACGTTGGGCAGTCCGAGTTCCTCGCCGTTGTAGACGAACACCGCCCCCGGCAGTGCCAGCATCACCAGCGCCATCGCCCGGGCGCGTGAAAGTCCCTGTGCGCCATCGCCGTAACGACTGACCTCGCGTTCGACGTCATGGTTGGACAACGTCCAGGTGGGTGGTGAATCGGCCAGTGCGGCCGCCGCCAGGGAATTCTCGATCGCCTCGCGAACGGCGGGCGCGGTGAAATCGGCTCGCACCAAACGGAAATTGAAGCCCAGGTGCAGCTCGTCGGGGCGGAGGTACTTCGCGAAATCCTCGTTGTCGAACACCCAGACCTCGCCGACGGTGGCGGCCTCGGGATAGTCGTCGAGCACCGTCCGGATGCCGCGGTGAATGGCGTGCACACCGTCGTTGTTGAACCGCGGGTCGTCGACTCGCGTGGCCAGCATGACGCCTTCAGGGTCGGCCATGTCGGGCAGGTCGGCCGGTTTCGCCATCCCGTGCGCCACGTCGATCCGGAATCCGGCGACGCCGCGGTCCAGCCAGAACCGCAGTGTCCGTTCCAGATCCGCGGCGATCTCCGGGTTGTCCCAATTCAGGTCGGGCTGGGCGGCATCGAACAGGTGGAGGTACCACTGGCCGGGCCCGCCATCGGGTTCGGTGATCCGGGTCCACGCGGGCCCGCCGAATACCGACGTCCAGTTGTTGGGTGGCAGCGCGCCGTCCGGCCCACGTCCGTCCCGGAACAGATAGCGGGCTCGTTCGGGGCTGCCCGCACCCGCGGCCAGGGCCGCCCGGAACCACGGATGCGCCGAGCTGGTGTGGTTCGGGACCAGGTCCATGGTGACCCTGATGCCCGCCGCGTCGGCGGCGGCGATCAACCGATCGAGCGCCGCCATGCCGCCGAACAGCGGATCGACGTCCCGCGGGTCGGCGACGTCGTACCCGTGATCGACCATGGGGGAGACCATCACCGGGTTGAGCCACAGCGCGTCGACGCCGAGCGCGCGCAGATGGTCCAGGTGCGCCGTGACGCCGTCGAGATCGCCGACGCCGTCACCGTCGCTGTCGGCGAACGAGCGCGGGTAGAGCTGATAGAAGACCGCGCGTGACCACCACCGCGGATCTGTCATCAGAACGCCGAGTTGACCATGTGCTGGGCGGCCATGTCGAAGTAGTCGAGCAGCGCCTGCCGGTGTGCGTCGTCGATGGTCTCGGGGCCGATCGACGCGAGCGCGCTGTGCATGCACCGCAGCCACGCGTCGCGCTCGAGGAAACCGATGCGGAACGGGGCGTGCCGCATCCGCAGCCGGGGATGGCCGCGTTCCTGGCCGTAGGTCCGGGGACCGCCCCAGTACTGCTCGAGGAACATCCGCAGCCGGTGCTCGGCGCCGTCGAGGTCGTCCTCCGGATACAGCGGGCGCAGGATCTCGTCGTCGCGGACCTGTTGGTAGAACCGCGACACCAGGAGCCCGAAGGTCTCCGCTCCGCCGACTTCGTCGTAGAACGACTGTTGCGCCTCTGTCACGGTCGCCATTGTCCACGAGGACGCGACGGTGCGTTCCGGGCGGGAGTCGTCACGTGAAGTTCATCCGATGGTCCAGCTAACACGCCGGAATTCTCGTGCGTTGGCTGCCGATCCGTGGTGAACTGTCAACACGGAGGACGTATGTCGCAACGGAGGAAGGTCCGCGGCCACAGACTTCACGGCGCCGCGGCGGGCTCGCCTGTGTCGAGCCCGGCACTGTCATCACCCCTGCACGCAGTCGAATCGAGTCCCGCAGAGGGAGCTGTCGGCTCACTCTGGGGCCGTCGCCGCGTCCTGCTGCTGAATTCGACCTACGAACCGTTGACGGCCCTGCCCATGCGTCGCGCTGTGATCATGGTGCTGTGCGGCAAAGCCGATGTGGTGCACGACGATCCGTCCGGTCCCGTCATACACTCGGCGACCCGCGCGGTCGCCGTCCCGTCGGTCATCCGGCTGCGTAGTTATGTGCGGGTCCCATATCGGGCCCGCATTCCCATGACTCGGGCCGCGTTGATGCACCGGGACCGGTTCCGCTGCGCGTACTGCGGTGGGAAGGCCGACACCGTCGACCACGTCGTGCCGCGCAGCCGCGGTGGCGAGCACTCCTGGGAGAACTGCGTCGCGGCGTGTGGTCCGTGCAACCACCGCAAGGCCGACCGGCTGCTGACCGAACTCGGCTGGACGCTGCACGCGGTGCCGCTGCCGCCGAAAGGCCAGCACTGGCGGCTGCTTTCGGCGGTCAAAGAGCTCGATCCGGCCTGGGTGCGGTACCTCGGCGAAGGCGCCGCCTGACATTCACGCGCGGATTGCCCCTGTCCCCAGCGTGAGCGGTGTGCGTACTGATACGGTTTGCGCGTGAGCATTGCACTTACTCATTCGCTGCTCGGTGGGGTGCCGCTGGCGCTGCTGCTGGTGCTTGGCGCGCTGTTCCTGCTGCGCAAGAGCCCGCACCCGGACACCTACAAGATGACCGACAAGTGGACCCACGCGCCGATCCTGTGGGCGGCCGAGGAACCGGCGGATCACGGCCACGGTGGCCATGACTCGCACCTGACTGTGGGAGGTGGCGCAAGTGGCAAGTGGTAGCCAGACCGAGGTCGCAAACATCGATCCGGCCAACCTGCCGTACGGCTACGCCGTCACGTACAGCGGCCGCATCTCCGGCGTCACCGAACCCGGTGAGCTGTCGGTGCACTACCCGTTCCCGGTCAAGGACCTGGTGTTCCTCGACGACGCCCTGAAGTACGGCTCGCGCGCCGCCGGCGCCCGCTTCGCCGTCTACATCGGCGACCTGGGCGCGGACACCGCCGCCACCGCGCGTGAGGTGCTGGCCACCGTGCCGACGCCGAACAACGCGGTGCTGCTGGCCGTCTCGCCGAACCAGAAGGCCATCGAGGTCGTCTACGGCGCCGAGGTCCGCGGTCGCGGTATCGAAGAGGCCGCTCCGCTGGGAGTTTCCGCGGCGGCGGCGTCGTTCAAGCAGGGCAACCTGATGGACGGCCTGATCAGCGCGGTCCGCGTGCTGAGTGCCGGCGTCTCACCCGCCTGATTTTCGTTCACCCTGCCGGGTGCGGACCACTGGTTCGCACCCGGCAGAGTGCTATCCGGGTGCGGTCGACCTGGGACTGCGGGCGTCGCCCACGCGCGCGAATGTGCCGGGCAGCAGGAGCGGCGTGGTTCAGCGCGCGGCGGGGTAGCGCTTGCGCAGCCGGGCTTCGTAGCCGGGTTGCAGCGCGGTGCGGCTGATGTCGCCGTCGTAGTGCGCCAGCACGCGGGGGTCCATCACCCGGCGCCACAACGGCGGGCAGATGGCCAGCAGCAGCATGGTGCCGTAACCGCCGGGCAGCTGCGGCGCCTCGTCGGCATGGCACAGCGCCTGGTAGCGGCGCATCGGGTTGGCGTGGTGATCGGAGTGCCGCTGCAGGTGGAACAGGAAGACGTTGGCGATGACGGTGTTGCTGTTCCAGCTGTGACCGGCGCGCACCCGCTCGTACCGGCCGTTGGGCATTTTCTGCCGCCGCAGGCCGTAGTGCTCGAGGTAGTTGACGGTCTCCAGCAGGAAGATGCCGATCACGGCCTGGCCGAACAGCCACGGCACGACAACGGGTCCGAACCACACCGCCAGGACGATGAACAGGATGACGCTGAGCAGCCAGGCGTTGAGGACCTCGTTGTGCAGCGACCACTTGGACTTGTGCACGCGGGCCAGGCGGTCGCATTCCAGCTTCCAGGCCGACCGCAGGCTGCCGAGGACAGACCGGCCGATGAAGGCGTACAGACTCTCGCCGAGACGCGAACTGGCCGGATCCTCCGGCGTCGCGACCCGCACGTGGTGGCCGCGGTTGTGCTCGACGAAAAAGTGGCCGTAGCAGGTCTGCGCCAGGGCGATCTTGGAGAGCCGGCGCTCGGACATGCCGCGCTTGTGGCCCAGTTCGTGGGCGGCGTTGATGGCGATCCCGCCGACCGTTCCGACCGCGGCCATGAGGCCGAGTTTGTCGGCCAACGACATGGTCACCCAGCCGCCGCCGGCCCACAGCCAGCAGGCGAAGATCAGCGACAGATACTGGGCCGGCAGGAAGAGATGCGTGGCGATCCGGTAGAACGGGTCGTCTTCCAGACTGCGGAGATCGCCGGGAGCCTTCTCGGCCTCGGGGCCGACGATGTGGTCGAGCAGGGGGACGAGCCCGAACGTCAGCAGCGACCCGGTCCACCAGAACGCGTCGACGCCGGTGAGCCAGACCAGCAGCCACGACAGGCCGACCATTCCGGGGGTGATGGGGCCCAGCAGCCACACGTAGCGTTTGGGATCGCGCCATTTCGACTTGGTGGCGGGGGTGTCCGGTGCCTCGGGCGCGTGAGGTTGCGATGCCTCCTGGCCCGCGCGCAATGCCGACAACACCCCGTATTCGTACCCGCATTCGGCCGTTTGCGCAAATACAAGTCGGTAGCCAGAGCCACTTCCTGTCCGTTTTCTCATCGTTATCCAGCAAATTGTTTGAGTCGTCAGCGCGCGGGGGTATTCGCGACTGTTGCCCGACCTCGGTCCCCGCTGTCGGGCAGCTGTCGACGGTTCGGCGCCGTTGCCATCAAACTTGCAGGTAGAGTGCCATACACGGATATGGGTGATGTACGACATACCGGGCGTCGTGCGGGTCGGACGACGCGGTCGCAGTCGGATCCCGCACAGCGGCGGAAACTCCGCAGCATCGTGTAATTTTTGAGATGAATCCGTTATTCGGAGGCCGGCAGGCGACTGGCTTCGGGATAGCTGGACGGTAAGGCGGAAGGACGATCTTGGCAGTGATGCACGGCCGGCATCGACACATCCGGTGCTGGGGCGCGGCCGCGGCAGGTCACCGATGAGCCCGATCAGCCGGCGCCAGTTCCTCGGCGGTGCGGCGGTGGTGGGCGTCGCGGGCGCGGCGGGTATCGGGGCGCTCGTCGAAAGATCCCGCGACCGTACCGAGGCTCGGAAGCATTTCTCGGCCATCGTGATCGGTAGCGGCTACGGCGGGGGAGTCTCCGCGCTGCGGCTGGGACAGGCCGGTGTCGAGACATTGGTCATCGAACAGGGCCGGCTCTGGGACAAACCCGACGACGACGGCAAGCGGTTCTCCAAGATGCTGCCCGCCGATACCCGCGCGGGCTGGTTCACCAAGATTCCGCCGAGTCTGGTCACCTCCTTCGGCGGCTTCACTGTCGAGCAGGTCGCAGAGCACGCGCCGTCGCCTCAGCCGATCCAGGCCGGCATCTGCCAGAAGGTGAAACACGGCGCCCACGACGTCTTCCGGGGCCTGGCCGTCGGCGGCGGCTCGATGATCAACGCGGGCATCGCGGCCATCCCGACGCAGCGGCAGGTCGCCAAGGCGTTCCCCGACATCGGCGCCGACGAGTTCCTGCGCACCTATGTCGAACGCGCCAAGTCGTCGCTGAAGATCAGTTATCGCGACATGGCCTGGTTCGAGCAGACACCCTGCTTCCAGTACGCGCGCGCCGGCCGCAAGTACGCGGCGGCGGCCGGCTACAAGGTCGACTACAACGGCAGCTCCTACTCGTTCGACTATCTGGTGAAGGAGGCGGCCGGCCAGGTGCCGCAATCGTCGCTGGCGTTCGAGCAGCAGTTCGGCAACAACTACGGCCGGTTCGGCAGCGTCGACCAGACCTACATCGCCGACGCGCTCAAGACGGGCCACGTCACGCTACGCCCGCTGACCGAGGTCATCTCGATCCGCCAGGAACGGTCGGGTGAGTTCGTGGTGTCCACCCGCGAGATCGACCGCTGGGGCAAAGAGCTGTCCAAGACCGAATTCGGTTGTGACCAGCTGTATCTGGCGGCCGGTGTGCTCGGCACGACCAAGCTGCTACTGAAGGCGCGGGAGACCGGTGACCTGGCCCGGCTCAACGATCAGATCGGCAAGGGCTACGGCAACAACGGTGACCTGATGGTCGGGCACAACCTGGCCAAGAGCGATCCGGCCGGCACCACGCAATCGCTGATGGGCATGATCAACATCGACGGCCGCGACGACCCGGACAATCCGGTGTACGCCAGCATGTTCTCCATGCCGCTGCCGGTGGAGACGTATCTGCTCGGGTATTACGTCATGGTCGACACCGGTGACCGGGCCGACATCACCTACGACCGCCAGTCCGACACCGCGACGATCCAGTGGACCGACGCCTTCGCCGCCAACAACGAAGCCAGGGCGAGGCTGGTGTTCGACAAGATCCTGAAGGCCAACAAGGTCGACTACCGCAACGACCTGTTCAGTGGAAAAGTGTTCGCGCCCAACACGGTTCATCCCCTGGGCGGATGCGTGCGGGGCAAGGCCACCGACGCGTTCGGGCGGGTGAACGGTCACCGCAACCTGTTCGTCAACGATGCGTCACTGATGCCCGGACACCTCGGCTGCAACCCGTTCATGACCATCACCGCGCTCGCCGAGCGGAACATCGAAGGCATCCTGCAGGGCCGCACCTGACCGACGATGGTCAGGTGCGGCCGCTGCAGTCGCGTCAGCTCACGTCGAAGGCGCGGGCGCGCAGCGAACGCTCCACGCCCGCACGGCCTTCCAGCACCAGGCGGCGCAGTGCCGGCGGAATCTCCGGATCGGAGAGGAACCGGTCGGCGGCGTCGAGGCCGGCCTGGCTGATGTCCCACGACGGGTACAGGCCGATGACGACGGTCTGGGCCACCTCACTCGACCGCCGCTCCCACACCCCGGAGATCGCCTCGAAGTAAGGGTCCCGGAACGGGTCCAGCAGCTCGGTCTGTCCGGGCTGAACGAAGCCGCCGACGATGGCGCGGGTGGTGATGTTCGCCAGGGTGTCGTCCTCGATGACCCGCTGCCACGCAGCCTCTTTCACCGCTGCCTGCGGGCGGGCCGCGCCCGCGGCCGCGGCGCTGCGCTGGCCGGCCGCCGTCGGATCCTGCTGGGCCTCGGCGTCGATGAACGGCGTCGGCCCGCCGTCGGCGTCGATGACGCCGGCCCGTGCCAGCGCCGTGACGATGCGCCAGCGCAGATCGGTGTCGATCACCAGGCCGCTCATGTTCACCGCGGCGGGCTCGTTGTCCAACAGCGTCGACAGCACCGCGATGTGGTTCGGCGCCAGCACTGACGTGCACAGCGCGTTGATGAACGCCAGCTGGTGGTCCGACCCCGGCGCCGAGTCCCGCGCCAGATCGAGCAGCGCGTCACCGAAAGCGGGCCAACCGATCTCGGCCGCCCACGCCGGATCGGCGTACGAGGTCAGCGCGGTCTGCGCCTGCAGCACCAGCCGCTGGGCGACGCCCACCTCGGACTCGGCGTGCAGCCCGCTCATCACGAGGGCGACGAAGTCGCGGGCCTTCATCTCGGCTTCGCGCGTCATCTCCCAGGCCGCCGACCACGCCAGCGTGCGGGGGAGTGGGTCGTCGATGTCGGCGATGCGGCTCAGCACCGTCTGCAGCGACGCGGGATCGAGCCGCATCGAGCAGTAGGTCAGGTCGTCGTCGTTGACCAGGACCAGCTTGCCGCGTGAAATCCCGACCAGCGCAGGGACATCCGTCACCGAGCCCTCGACGTCGAGTTCCTCGCGGTGCACCCGGACGAGCTTGCCGGAGCCGTCGTCGTCGTAGATGCCGACCGCGAGCCGGTGCACGCGCGTCTCTCCGGCGCCCGGCGCCGCACCGCTCTGGGCGATGGCGAACCGGGTGAAGGCTCCGGCGCCATCGACGTCGAAGTCGGCGCGCAGCGTGTTCAGGCCCGTGGTCTTCAGCCACTGCTGGCCCCAGTCCGACAGATCCCGGCCCGACGACTTCTCCAGCGCACCAAGCAGATCCGCGAACGTGGCGTTGTCGTACGCATGATCGCGGAAGTAGTCGCGCAGGCCCGACAGGAACGGCTCCAGCCCGACGTACGCCACCAGCTGCTTGAGCACGCTGGCGCCCTTGGCGTAGGTGATGCCGTCGAAGTTGACCTCGACGGCGGCCAGGTCGGGGATGTCGGCGGCCACCGGGTGGGTGGACGGCAGCTGATCCTGTCGATAGGCCCAGGACTTCTCCACATTCGCGAAGGTGGTCCACGCCTGCTTGTACTCGGTGGCCTCGGCCTGGCACAGCACCGAGGCGAAGGTCGCGAAGGATTCGTTGAGCCACAGGTCATCCCACCACCGCATGGTGACGAGGTCGCCGAACCACATGTGGGCCATCTCGTGCAGCACGGTCTCGGCGCGCCGCTCGTACGAGTAGCGCGTGACCTTGGACCGGAAGACGTAGTCCTCCAGGAACGTCACCGCTCCGGCGTTCTCCATGGCACCCGCGTTGAACTCCGGCACGAACAGCTGGTCGTACTTGCCGAACGCATACGGCGTGCCGAAGTTCTTGTGGTAGAAGGAGAATCCCTGCTTGGTCTCGGTGAACAGCCGCTCGGCGTCCATGAACTCGGCCAGCGACGCGCGGCAGAAAATGCCCAGCGGAATGTCCCCGTGCTCGTCGGTGTAGACGTCGTCCCACCGCGCGTACGGCCCGGCGATCAACGCGGCCAGGTACGTGCTCATCTTCGGAGTGGTGACGAATCGATGGACCATCCCCCTGTCTGACGTCGCCGCCGGGGCGGCGCCGTCCGAGCTGCCGGCGCCGTTCGAGATCACCTGCCAGTGTGCGGGCGCGGTCACTGTCACATCGAAGGTCGCCTTGAGGTCGGGCTGGTCGAAGCAGGCGAACATCCGCTTGGCGTCGGCGGTTTCGAACTGCGAGTAGAGGTAGACCTCGCCGTCGACCGGGTCGACGAAGCGGTGCAACCCCTCACCGGTGTTGGAGTAGCGGCAGTCCGCGTCGACCACGACGACGTTCTGCTCGGCGAGCCCGGCCAGCGGTACGCCCGTCGATTCGTCGTACGCGGAGACGTCGATGGGCAACCCGTTGAGGGTCGCGCCGCGGATGGTGTCGGCAGCGATGTCGATGACGGTGTTGGCGCCGGGCAGCGCTCTGAACGTCACCGTGGTCACCGACCGGAAGGTGCGCTCGCTCGGTGCGCCGGCACCGTCGGTGAGGTCCAGATCGATGCGGTAGTTGTCAACGGTCACCAGCGCGGCGCGCTCGGCGGCCTGGTCGCGGGTCAGGTTCGGAAGTGCCACGTCACCAACTTAGGGGACAACCGATGGTCGTGACCGGGAACATGGGGGCGCCGGGCATAGTTGTTGCCAACGGGATCCGTACCGACCGCAAAAGGAAGACGAATGGCCGACTCTGCCGTAACCAAGGATGTCGCGGGTTTCTGGTTCGACCCGCTGTGCCCGTGGGCGTGGATCACCTCACGCTGGATCCTCGAGGTCGCGCAGGTCCGCGACGTCGACGTGCAGTTCCACGTCATGAGCCTGGCGGTGCTGAACGAGGGCAGGGACCTGCCCGAGACCTACCGGGAGATGATGAAGACCGCGTGGGGCCCGGTCCGCGTCGCCATCGCGGCCGAGGAAGCCGTCGGCTCCGACGTGCTGGCGCCCTTGTACACCGCGATGGGCACCCGGATTCACAACCAGGGCAACAAGGATTTCGCCGCGGTCATCGCCGGGTCCCTCGAAGAACTCGGCCTGCCCGCCGAGCTCGCGGAAGCAGCCACCAGCGACAAGTACGACGAGGCACTGCGCAAGAGCCATCACGCCGGCATGGACGCCGTCGGCCCCGACGTCGGCACCCCGACGATCCACGTCAACGGCGTTGCGTTCTTCGGTCCGGTGCTGTCGCGCATCCCGCGTGGCGAAGAGGCCGGCAAGCTGTGGGACGCGTCGGTGATTTTCGCCTCCTACCCCCATTTCTGGGAGCTCAAGCGCTCGCGCGACGAGGCGCCCGAATTCGACTGACCGCAATCGCCCGCTAGTCACGCTCACCAGGGTCGGCCCAGGTAATCTCGTCGGCGTTCCGCAAGGAACGTCTGGACGGGGTTACGGTGGCCAGACACATCCGAAACATGAGCCACAACGATGCAACTGGTGGGGAGCGACGTGCCGACGGACAGTTTCGTCCTTCGACGTGCGGGTTTGAGTAGGATGCGCTGATGTCGCTGGATACGGGCGCAACCTTCGCCGGGTACACCGTGCGCCGGTTGCTGGGCTCAGGGGGAATGGGCGATGTGTACCTCGTCCAGCACCCCAGGCTGCCCCGCCTCGACGCCATGAAGGTGCTGCGGGAAACCGCCAGCGCCAACGATGAATTCCGTATCCGGTTCGAGCGCGAAGCCAACATCGCCGCGGGCCTGTGGCACCCACACATCGTGGGTCTGCACGACCGCGGCGAGTTCGAGGGCCGGCTGTGGATCACCATGGACTACGTCGACGGCACCGACGCCGCACAGCTGGTCAAGTACGAGTACCCGAACGGGCTGCCGCTGGAGTTGGTCGTCGACATCGTCAAGGCCATGAGCTCGGCCCTGGACTACGCGCACCAGCGCGGGTTGCTGCACCGCGACATCAAGCCGGCCAACATCCTGCTGAGCAACATCGACAGCGACGAGCGGCGAATCCTGCTGAGCGACTTCGGCATCGCCCGCCAGATCGATGAGGTGACGGGCCTGACGTCGGCCAACCTGGCGATCGGCACCGTCTCCTACTCGGCGCCCGAGCAGCTGATGGGCGGCGAGATCGACGGCCGCGCCGACCAGTACGCGCTGGCCGCGACGGCCTACCGCTTGCTCACCGGGCAGACGCCGTACCAGGACACCAACCAGATCGCAGTGATCAGCCAGCACCTCAGCGCGCCGCCGCCCAAGGCCAGCGACCTCAAGCCGTGGCTGGAGCCGTTGAACGATGTGCTGATCAAGGCCATGGGCAAGTCGCCCGAGGACCGTTTCGACTCCTGCACCAAGTTCGCGCGGGCCTTCGAGCGGCAGGCCGAACTCGTCACCGAGTCGCCCACGCTCAACCTGCGCACCGCCGAACTGAAGCTGCCGACCGTCACCCCGGTCGCGCCGGAGGCGCCGGTCGCCGAGCCGCCGTCCGCCCCGGAGCTGACGCCGCCACCGGTCGCTCCGCCGCCGGTGCCGCCGGTCGTGGCGGCCGAGCCCACGCCTGAGCCCACGCCGGCGCCTGAGCCGACGCGTACGCCCGAACCGGCACCCACACCGGAGCCCGAGCCCGAACCGGTCGTCCAGGAGCCCGTCCCACAGCCCCCGGCTCCGGAACCGCCGGCGCCGTCTGCGCCGCCCGTGCCGCACCCGCCGCTCGAGCCGGTTTCAGAGCCGACACCGCCGCCGGTACCGCAGCGCGGCCCCGTCGGTCCATCACCTGAGCCGAAACCGTTTCGGCCGGAACCGGATTCGTCACCGTCGGCGCCGGCGTACCGGCAGCCGGTACCGCCTCCGCTCCCGCCGCCGCAGCGGCCCGTCCGGCCGACCCACGAGACGGTGTCGCCGACGGTGGTGTTGCCGGTCATCCCCGCCGACCCGGCAGTGCACGGCGCCCCGGGAGTGGGCCGTCCCAGCGCGCCGCCGCCGACGTCGTACTCGCAACTCGCAGCCGACATCGGCAAGACGCAGCCGGGCCGTGGCCAGTCATCGGGCGGCAAGACCAAGATCTGGGTGATCGGGGGCGCCATCGCCGTCGTCATCGTGGTGCTGCTCGGTGTGGTCCTCGTGAATTCCGGTGGCGACTCGAGCGGATCCTCGGATGCCTCGGGAACCAGTACCCAGAGTTCCGGCGCGGACACGCCGTCGTCGTCGCACAAGCCGGCGCCGCCGGTGCTGGTCGGGACGCCCGGTAACTACCAGACCATCGCGACCTACCTGAAGAGCAACAACATTCCGGAAGTGCTGGTGCACCGCAACGAGCCCGGCGCACCGGTGGTCACGATGCCGATGCCGCCGGGCTGGGCCGACGCCGGACCGCAGACGCCGGCTTTCGCGTACCAGTCCATCGTTTACAACGGCCCGAGTGCCGGCAACTACCGGCCCAGCGCCACGGCGTTGATCTCCCGGCTCGGCCCGAACGCCGATGCGCAGAAGATTCTCGACTTCGCGCCGGGTGAGCTGAACAACCTGCCGGGTTTCACTGCCACCGACATCGGCACGCCCGGAATGGTGGACGGCCACAAGTCGTTCCAGATCGCCGGTTCCTGGAACTCCAACGGGGTGACCAAGCTCATCACCCAGAACACCGTCGTCATCCAGGACGGGACCGGGCTGTACGTCATGCAGATCAACATCGATGGCGTCGCCGATCAGGCCGAGATCATCAAGCAGATCACCGAGGCGATCGACCGAGACACGAAGATCGCCTCCGGCTGAACCGCTGATTCTGTCCCGGGCCGCTGTTCTGCCAGAATGTGCGCCATGCGCGTATATCTCGGAGCCGACCACGCCGGATACGAACTCAAGCAGGCCCTGCTCGATCACCTGACCGCGGCCGGCCATCAGGCCGTCGACTGCGGTGCCTTCGCCTACGACGCGGAGGACGACTACCCGGCGTTCTGCATCGACGCCGCCAAGCGCACCGTCGACGACCCGGGCAGCCTGGGCATCGTCATCGGCGGCTCGGGCAACGGCGAGCAGATCGCCGCCAACAAGGTGCCGGGCGTGCGCTGCGCGCTGGCGTGGAGTGTCGAAACCGCGCAGCTGGCCCGCGAGCACAACAACGCGCAGGTGATGGGCATCGGTGGCCGTATGCACAGCACCGAAGAGGCCTTTGCCATCGTCGACGCCTTCCTGGCCGCTGAGTGGTCGCAGGCCGCGCGGCACCAGCGCCGCATCGACATCCTGGCCGAGTACGAGAAGACGCGCGTGGCCCCCGAGGTTCCGGGCGCTCCGGCCTGATCCCGGGCCTGACCCGTGCCGGAGGGGCATACCCTCCACCGGTTGGCCCGCCTGCACCAGCAGCGTTTCGGGCGGGCGCCGGTGGTCGTCAGCAGTCCGCAGGGCCGGTTCGCCGATGCCGCGGCCGCCGTCAGCGGCCGGGTGCTGCGTAAGGCCGACGCCTGGGGCAAGCACCTGTTCCACCACTACGAAGGTGGTGCGGTGGTGCACGTCCACCTCGGGCTGTACGGCACGTTCACCGAACAGCCACTGCCGATGACCGCGCCCGTGGGGCAGGTGCGCATGCGCATGCTCGGGGCCAAATTCGGGACCGACCTGCGCGGCCCGACGGTGTGTGAGCTGATCGACGAGGGCGGCGTCGATGACGTCGTGGCCCGGCTCGGTGCCGATCCGCTGCGCCGCGATGCCGACCCCGGCTTGGCCTGGGCGCGAATCAGCAAGTCCCGCAGGTCAATCGGATCGATGCTGATGGACCAGACGGTGATCGCCGGTGTCGGCAACGTGTACCGCAGCGAGTTGCTGTTCCGGCACCGGATCGAACCGCATCGCACCGGCACCCAGCTGACCGAAGCCGAATTCGCCGAGCTGTGGACCGATCTCGTCGCGCTCATGAAAGTCGGGGTGCGCCGCGGCAAGATCGTCGTGGTGCGCCCGGAAGACGACCACGGCGCGCCGTCCTACGCCGCCGACCGGCCGCGCACCTATGTGTACCGGCGGGCTGGGGAAGCGTGCCGGGTGTGCGGCGCCACCGTCCGCACCGAGGTGATGGAGGGGCGAAACCTGTTCTGGTGCCCCGATTGTCAGGTGTGACGGCTAGCGGCTAGGGCGTGTCTGATAATTGGGGAAGCCAAAGCGTGACGGCGCGTAGGACCGCTGCTGCGCGGTAGACGACAGCGAGTTTGTCGTAGCGGGTGGCCAACCCGCGCCATTGCTTGACCTGGTTGAAGTTTCGTTCGACGACGTTGCGGCCTTTGTAATCGGCGGCATCGAATGCTGGTGGTCGTCCACCGGCTGCACCGCGTCGCTTCCGGTTGGCAGGGCGTGTCAAATGGTCTGTGTAAGTCCTGTTAACGGAAGGATCGCAGGACGTGACAACAGGCAAGGACATGGATGGGGTGCTGGTTGAGGCGGTCTCCACGGTGGAGATGGCCGAGGCGCTTCGGGCGTCGGGCGCGGTCGATGATCTGCTGGCGCAGATCGATACCGGCGAGGTGGCGCTGACCGGCGAAGGCGGGCTGCTGCCCGGGCTGATCAAGCTCGCTCTCGAACGCGGCCTGGCCGCCGAGCTGACCGATCATCTGGGGTATGAGAAGGGCGACCCGGCCGGCCGGGTGCTGCCCAACGCCCGCAACGGCAGCTCACCCAAGACTGTGCTCACCGAGGCCGGCCCGGTGCCCCTGGATGTGCCGCGGGACCGCGATGGCTCGTTCACCCCGACGCTGGTGCCCAAAGGCACCCGCCGTATCGGTGGTCTCGATGACATGATCGTTTCACTGTATGCGGGTGGAATGACGTTGCGGGACATACAATTTCATCTTCAATCGACGATCGGGACCGAGGTGTCGCACGAGACGATCTCCAAGATCGTCGACGAGATCTCCGATGAGGTGCTGGCTTGGCAGCGCCGGCCGTTGGAGCCGCTGTATCCGGTGATCTACCTCGACGCGATGATCGTGAAGGTCAAAGACGGCGGCCACACCCGCAACAAGGCCGCGCACATCGCTGTGGGCGTCGACATGGCCGGGGTCAAGCACGTCCTGGGCATCTGGGTCCAGCCCAACGAAGGCGCATCGTTCTGGGCGTCGGTGTGCGCGGACCTGGCCAACCGGGGTGTCAAGGACGTGCTGATCGTGTGCTGCGACGGGCTCACGGGCTTCCCGGAGGCGATCGCCGCGACCTGGTCGCAGGCCGCGGTGCAGACCTGCGTGGTGCATCTGATCCGCAACGCGCTGCGGTTCGTGTCCTATGCCGACCGCAAGGCCGTGGCCGCGGCGCTCAAGCCGATCTACACCGCACCCGATGCCGACGCTGCCCGCGTCGAGTTGGACGCGTTCGCCGCCTCGGAGCTGGGGAAGAAAAATCCCACGGTGACAATGGTTTTCGAACGCGCGTGGGAGCAGTTCATCCCGTTTTTGGCGTTCCCGCCTGAGCTGCGCCGGGTGATCTACACGACCAACTCGATCGAGTCGTTGAACTATCAGCTGCGCAAGATCATCAAGAACCGCGGACAGTTTCCCAACGATGCCTCGGCGGTGAAATTGCTGTGGCTGGCGATCTGCAACATCGAAGACAAACGCGCTGCACAGCGGGCCAAGGAACGCGGCCAGAAACAGGGCCGCACAGCCCCCGGACGCCTCGTGGAAGGACAGGTGGTCACCAACTGGAAGAAGGCACTCGAGCAACTCGCACTGGTCTACCCAGAGCGCATCGAACGTTATCTGTAAGCACCACAACAACTCACATACGGACAATCAGACAGGCGATTTACACAGAAAACTTGACAGGCTCGGTTGGCAATCTGATCGGCGGGCTCGGGTATCGCCGCGCCGATTCGTCGACGCCGCAACAACATCCGGGTCGCACGACTGGAATATGCCTTATCGCCACGAACCCGGTCAGGCCGTGTCCGTGCTCGACCGCCGCCGCTGCGGCCGACTTTCAAGTGAGCGAGCAAATGCTCAAACACCGGGCCATCGTGGGCTTGCCCAGCCCCGACGAGCACCACCAACGGCCGTCCGTGGCCGTCGACAAGGTGATGAATCTTGCTGGTCAACCCGCCGCGGGAACGCCCAATGCCATGGTCAGGCGGCTCGATCAGCAGATTCTTGTAATTCGACCCAGCCCCCTGTGTCGCGGGTGATGTTCGTGGCGTGTTGATGAGCCCGTGCGATGGTGGAGTCGACCGACACCGCCCAGTCGATCATCCCGGCCGCATCAGCAGAGGTCAGCAACCGGGCGAGCACGCTATCCCAGGTGCCGTCAGCGCTCATCCGCCGATGCCAGGTCCAGATGCTCTGCCACGGGCCGAACACCTCGGGCACGTCCCGCCAGGCGATCCCACAGCGATACCGATAAATGATGCCTTCGACCATCGAACGAGCATCACCAAAAGGCCTACCCCGCTTACCCGTTCGAACAGGAAGCAAATCGGCAATCAGATCCCACTGGGCATCGGACAACAGCTGAAACCGCGACATGCCTTAAGTCTCAGACACCACACCCGAAACAATTGTCAGACACGCCCTAGTCGCCGCCACCGCCGCAGCCGCCACCGCAACCACCGCCGCCACAGCTGCTGCCGCCACCGCCACAGCTGCTACCCGAGTCGCTGCTCCCGGAGTCCCAACCGCCACTGCCGGCATCCCAGCCGCTGCTGTCGTTCCAGCTGACGTCCTGGCCCTGGCCGGAGTCCGCGAACTGGCTCTGATCGAGGCCCTGCTGGTAGCCCTGGTCGAATCCCGAGCCGTACCCGGACTCGAAACCCGATGCGCCGTAACTGACTCCGTGCATGCCGTCGAACAGCGCGTCGAACAGCAGCACCGAACCGACACCCCACGCCCCGGCGACCAGCGCCGGCTTCCACCACGGCTCGGAGTACCAGCCCTCGGGCACCGGGCGACCGGCGACCCGGCCGCCGGGATAGTAGTTCGGGGTGGCGGCCGTCGGACCCGGTGAGGCCTGAATCTGCCTGCCGTCGAACTGGATTCGGCGGTCCTCGGTGACCTCGCCCGCGCCGCGCTGGCCGGCCAGCTGCTGCAGCGGGGGACCGGGGTCGATGCCCATGGCGGTCCGCGCGGCCCGCACGTAGTACAGCCCTTCTATCGCGCTCTGCTTCGCAAAGGCGGCCTGCTGGGCGGTGGTGGCCTGTTCGATCTGCGACGCGGCGGCGTTGTAGCGCTCGGACGCATCGGCCAGGGCCTGGCGTGAGGCCTCGTCCGTGCCGGTCAGATTGAACACCTGCCCGCCCAGCATCTCGATGACGCGGCGCGCATCGGCTTTCGCGTTGGCCAGCGCGGCTGCCTTGTTGGCCTTGCTCTGTCTGCTGAACAGGAAGAACCCAATGGCCACGATGACGATCAGGATGAGCACGAACTCCATGGAGGCAGCTTACCGATGACGGCCGTCCCATAGATATGGACATTTATGTCCATATCTATTATCGTCGTCGTCATGAACGCGACATTCCACGTCTTCGACACCGAGCGCGGTGTGCTGTCGACCGCACCCGGAATCGTCACCAGTTACCCCGGTGGCGACACCGCGGTCCGGGAACTGGAACCGCTCGGCGCGGGACTGCGCCCGGTCATCTGGAGCCACTGCGGCGCAATCGATTACGCCGCAGCCGGGCAGTGGGCGGCTTTTCACCGCAACCGATCGACCGATGCTCCGGTGTTGGTGGCGCCGTACCTGCCGTCGGCCCGCGGTGATCACGACCCGACCGACGACGCCCGCGTCGCCGCCCGGCTCACCGCTGCCACGGGTATCGCGCACATCGTGACGGTGGATCCGCATTCGCCGGTCTGGGCCGACGAGGCCCGGCGTGGCGGAGCGGCCGTCACCGTCATCGAAGCGGTGGATCTGGTCGCATGCGGCGCCGTGCACCACCCGGGCTGGGCGGGCGTCGTCGCCCCCGACAAGGGGGCCCGCGACCGTGCCGGGCGGGTGGCATCCCGACTGGGTGTGCCGCTGTATGTCGCTGGGAAGCAACGTGATCCGGCCACCGGCAAGTTGTCGGGGTTCGTCGCTCCCGAGGGGCTGCCGGACCAGGGTCGACTGCTGGTGATCGACGACATCTGCGACGGCGGCGGCACCTTCGCCGGCCTGGCCGACGCCATCCGGGCGAGCCGCCCCGAGCTGGCGCTGCACCTGTGGGTCAGCCACGGCTGCTTCACCGGACGGTGGCGGGAGAACCTCGCCGGCTACGCCTCCGTCACGAGCACCGACTCCCGCGCCACGCCCGACGGCGTGCACGTGCAACCGCTGGAACCGTTCATCGTCCGCGCCCTGGCCACTCTGATCTGACAAGGACTCACCTCATGACCGTAGAAGCAACCACCACATATCGGCCGGAAACCATTGCGGCCCTGGATGTCCTGATGGACACCGACGCCTACAAGCTGGATCACCGCCGCCAGTACCCGGCCGCCACCGAGTACGTCTACTCCAACCTGACGGCCCGCGGCAGCCGCATCCCCGGGGTGAGCTGGACGGCGTTCTTCGGCCTGCAGGCCTATCTGCGGGACTTGAACCAGCGGTGGAGCGCCTTCTTCGCCGCCGACGTCGACGAGGTGTGCCGGGCTTACGTGGACCGGGTCACCCAGGTCTTGGGGCCCAATGATGTTGGCGCCGCGCACATCCGGGAGCTGCATGCCTACGGCCGGCTGCCGCTGCGGGTCCGGGCGCTGCCGGAGGGGACCATCGTCCCGGTCGGCGTGCCGTACCTGACCGTCGAGAACACCGCGCCCGAATTCTTCTGGCTGACGAACTACATCGAGACCGAGATGTCGGCCGCGCTGTGGCAGCCCATCACGTCGGCGACCACCGCGTGGCGCAACCGCACGCTGCTGGACGCCCGCGCGCGGGCCACCGGCGCCGACCCGGCCGCAGTGGACTGGCAGGGGCACGATTTCTCGTTCCGGGGGATGGCCGGCAGCGCAGCCGCGGCCGCGTCGGGGGCCGCGCACCTGCTGGCGTTCACCGGCACCGACTGCCTGCCCGCGCTGGGCTGGATCGACCGGAACTACCCGGGCTCGGCCGGCATCATCGGCGGCAGTGTGCCGGCCACCGAGCACAGCGTCATGTGTGCGGGCACCCAGGACGACGAAATCGCCACCTTCGCCCGGCTGCTGGACCTGTATCCGACCGGCATCGTGTCGATCGTGAGTGACACCTGGGACCTGTGGCACGTCTGCACCGGCATCCTGCCCACGCTGAAAGACACGATCACCGCGCGCGACGGCAAGGTGGTGATCCGCCCGGACAGCGGTGACCCCGAACGCATCCTGTGCGGCGACCCGCAGGCCCCGGCCGGCAGCCCCGCCCGCAAGGGCGTGGTGAACCTGCTGTGGGAGGTGTTCGGCGGCACCGTCAACGCGGCCGGCTATCGGGAGCTGGATCCGCACATCGGCGTCATCTACGGCGACTCGATCACCCACGACCGGGCCGACGCCATCACCGCCAACCTGATGGGCCAGGGCTATGTGTCCACCACTCCGGTGCTGGGATTCGGTTCCTACACCTACCAGTACGTCACGCGCGACACCTTCTCCATCGCCATGAAGGCGACGTGGGTGCAGATCGACGGTCGCGGCCGGGACATCGCCAAGGCGCCGGTCACCGATCCGGGCAAGCGCAGCGCACGGGGCCGGTTGGCCGTGGTCCGGGACGAGCGCGGACGACTGACGCTGGTGCAGGGCGCGGCCGGCGCCGTCGAGACGACGGACGCCATGCGGACGGTGTTCGAGGACGGCGTCGTCGTCAACCCGGTGACCTTCGCGGAGGTGCGCGCTACCGTGCGACGTGATTGGGCGGCGTACGCCGCCGGCGAGGAGGACGCCCGTCATGACTGAGTCGCTGGCCACCTGGCTGAGCGTCGACGTCTTCGCGGTGAGCCCCGGCGATGAGCCGGGGCTCATCCTCGCGCGCCGGCAGCGCGAACCCCACCAGGGCGACTGGGCACTGCCCGGCGTGGTTCTCGATGCGGCCAACGGGGAGACGGTCGCCGCGGCGGCACACCGCGCGCTGCGGGACCGGGCCGGCGCCGAGCCGATCGATGGACCGCCGACGGTGGCCCTCGTCGTGTCCGACCCGCAGCGCGACGAGCGCGGGCACACCGTGTCCCTGGTGAACGTGATGCGCGCCCAACCCGGCGACGACGTTCTCCTGGTGCGCGACGGTGACCCCGTGCCGCCGCTGCCCTTCGGACACAACGCGATGATCAGGGACACCGCGGCGACGGTGTCGCAGCGACTCTTGTCGGACCCCGCGACCGTCGCGGCGATGTTCGGCGGCGGCTGCACGGCCGGTGAGGTCTGCGCGCTGACGAAGCTGCTGTTCCACCTGTCCGGCGGCACTGGAGCCGAGCCGATTCCGCTGGCGGCGATGCGGCGCCGGCTGGAACGGGCGGCCCTGTTCGCCCCGGATGGCAGCCGGCCCGCGCACACCCGGCCGGTGACGGTGTTCCGGGTCGCCAGATAAACGTCTACTGCGTAAATGCTGGCAAATTGCTGGCGCATACGGGCGGGCGCGGCGCGAGGCGTGCGCGTTACGTTCCTGTGAACATGCCACCGACCTGGGGATATGGGTTCACTATGAGTCGCGACCTGCTGATTTACGGGATACGCTCCCGGCACCCTGCTGGGAGGAGAGCAACTTATGGCAGACGCAGAGACCGAACCGGTGGCAAACACCCACACCGCATCGGCACCGACGGGCTGGTTCACCACCGACACCGGCAAGGTGCTGATAGTCGCGGGCGGTGCTGTCCTCATCTTGTTGATCCTGTTGGGGATCGGGTCGCTTGCCGGCTTCAAAATCCCGCCACCCGCGCCGGAAACGCCGGCCGCCCCCACCAGCTCCACCACGTCGGCTCCTGCCGCGACTTCGCCGTCCTCGACGACCGCCACATCACCTGCCGCGCCCGCGCCTGCGCCGGTCACCACACCCACGACGACCGCGCCCGTGAGCCCCGTTCCGGCGCCACCGACCCGTCCCTCCACGGCGACGACTCAGGCTCCGACGACCTACACGCCGCCCGCCAGGCAGTACACGCCGCCCGCCAGCGCGCCGGCGCCCGCGTCCCCGCCTGCCGCGTCACCTTCGGCGACCGCGACCGCGACGGCGAGCTCGGAAGCCCCCGCCCCGGCCAATCCGCCGCAGTTCAACGTCATTCGCACGACCAACGGCGTGGCGCGGCCGATTCCGGGCAGCAGCTAGCGGCCGGGACCCGAGCGCACCAACAAAACTGCACGGCCGTTAATGTTGGTGAAGTGTCACAGCAAGTTCCCAGTTCCACGGTGTCCCCGTCGTGGCAGAAGCGGTTCGATTTCTTCAACACCTACGGTCTGCCGAACTCGACGCCGGAGTCCAAGGCTGCCTACCAGGCACTGTCGTTCCTGGAGCGGGTGAAACTCACCTCGAACATCCTGGCCTTCCTGTTCGGCCCGATCTACTTCTTCGTCAAGGGCATGTGGCGCAAGGGGCTGACGCTGCTCGGGATCTTCGTCGCGGTCGAGGTGGTGCTCGTCGTCCTCAACGTGTCGGATTCCCTCGCCCGCGCGATCGGGTTCGGTCTGGCCGCGATCGGCATGTCGACCGCGAATTACGCGTACTACCTGCACGTGGTGCGGGGCAGCCAGTCCTGGAACCTGTTCGAGGGGCACGGCAGGCGGCGCTAGCTGCCGTCGCGGGCCAGCCGCTTCAGCTGCCGCGGGCTCAGCGCGGTGAGTCGGACGTCGCCGCCGTAGATCGCGAGGACCCGCGGATCCATCACGCGGCGCCACAACATCGGGACGAGGCTGAGGACCAGCATCGCGGTGTAGCTGCTCGGCAGCTGCGGCGCGTCCTCGGCGTGCCGAATCCCTTGGTAGCGATGCGACGGGTCGACGTGGTGATCCGAGTGCCGCTGCAGATGCAGCAGGAACACGTTCATGATGACCGTGTTGCTGTTCCAGCTGTGCGTGGGGCGCAGTCGCTCATAGCGACCCGACGGCAGTTTCTGCCGGCGCAGCCCGTAGTGCGACAGGTAGTTCATGGCCTCCAGTAGGAAGATGCCGATGAGCGCCTGGCCGAAAAGCCATGGCAGGACCACGGGCCGGAACCACAGTGCCAGCCCGGCGAACAAGATCACGCTCAACAGCCAGGCGTTGAGCACGTCGTTGCGTACGCTCCAGCGCGAATGGCCTTGGCGGTCAAGGCGTTTGGCCTCGAGCCGCCAGGCCGAGCGGGTGCTGCCGACGACCGAGCGCACCACGAAGAAGTACACGTTCTCGCCGAAGCGGGCACTGGCCGGGTCTTCCGGTGTCGCGACGCGGACGTGGTGCCCGCGGTTGTGCTCGACGTAGAACTGGCCGTACCAACTCTGCGCGAGCGCGAGCTTGCTGAGCCACCGTTCGGCGCGGTCGCGCCGGTGCCCCAATTCGTGGGCCGCGTTGTTGGCGATGCCACCCGACAGGCCGACCGCGACCATCAGCCCCAGCTTGTCGGTGAACGTCAACGTGACCCAGCCGCCGCCGGCCCACACCCAGCAGCCGAAAGCCAGCGCGAGGTACTGCGTGGGCAGGAACATGTGGGTCGCGAACCGGTAGAACCTGTCCTGCTGCAGTTCGGCCAGGATGTGGTCGGGTGCGCGACCGCTTTTCTCGCGCCCTAGCAGATGATCGGCGGCGGGCCCCGCCACCAGGATCACGAAGAGTGCGGTCCACCAGAAGAAGTGGAGCCGGGTGGTCCACACCAGCAGCCAGGACAGCGTCACCGCGCCGGGAGCGGACGGGACCAGCAGCCACAGGTATCTCTTCGGGTCCCGCCACGTGGCCTCAGCAACCTCTGTGCGCACGTCGACGAGCCGCCTGTTTCGGCGGTCTGATGGGGTGATCGACGCGGTCATCGGAGCATTTATACCGCCACCGTTATCGACTCTCGACTCGGATGGCAAAAATATTTGCCAGCACGCTTTGTATTCTTGTTTGAGGCGGCGTTGACCTGCCATTATTTGGGCAGAAGCACGTACAATTCGGCATTGCGGCAATTTGCATTGAATTGCCAGGAAACTCCCAGATTCCGACCGAATTCGAGTGTCGCCGGAAGGCTTATATTGGCCGCTCGGTCAATAATTGTTGTGGACCCGTCCGGCAAAGTCATTTGTCGGGCGAAGTGGCGCTGTCGCGTGTGCGCTGGGCGCCCCGGTCCCGGTGCCGGGCGCGGCGCCGGAAAATGAGCCCCAATACAAAAGGACCGGCCTGGTCAGGCCGGTCCTCTGGAGCGGGCGACGGGAATCGAACCCGCGTAGCTAGTTTGGAAGACTAGGGCTCTACCATTGAGCTACGCCCGCGTGCACTGCTGCGATCACAGTACCGGCAGACAGTACCGGGCCAGCGGCCGCCAATCCAATTGATGATCTCGCGTGTCCAGGACGTAGTATCTCGACCGCGGTGTTTCCGACCGCGACGAGGCACGGGGTGTAGCGCAGCTTGGTAGCGCATCCGCTTTGGGAGCGGAAGGCCGCAGGTTCAAATCCTGTCACCCCGACCACCGACTGATGGCAAGTATCAAAAAACAAGGAGTAACGCTGTGAAGAGCACCGTGGAGCAGTTGAGCCCGACTCGGGTTCGCATCAACGTGGAGGTGCCCTTCACCGAGCTTCAACCCGAGTTCGACCAGGCCTACAAGGAGCTGGCCAAGCAGGTCCGCCTGCCCGGCTTCCGTCCCGGCAAGGCCCCGGCCAAGCTGCTCGAGGCCCGCATCGGCCGCGGCGCCGTGCTGGAGCAGGTCGTCAACAGCGCCATCCCGGCCCGCTACGGCGAGGCCGTCACCGCCCAGGACGTCAAGCCGCTGGGCCAGCCCGAGATCGACATCACCAAGCTCGAGGACAACGACGAGCTCGTCTTCACCGCCGAGGTCGACGTCCGTCCGGAGATCACCCTGCCGGACCTGAAGGCCATCAAGATCACTGTGGACCCGATCGTCATCAACGACGACGAGGTCGACGCCGAACTGCAGAACCTGCGCGCCCGCTTCGGCACCCTGACCGGTGTCGAGCGCGCCGCCGCCGACGGCGACTTCGTCTCCATCGACCTTTCGGCCACCGTCGACGGTGAGGACGTGCCGGAGGCCAAGACCGAGGGCCTGTCGCACCAGATCGGTTCCGGCCAGCTGATCGAGGGCCTCGACGAGGCCATCATCGGCCTGAAGGCCGGCGAGTCCAAGGAATTCCCGACCACTCTGGCCGCAGGCGAGCACGCCGGCAAGGAAGCCGTGGTGACCGTCACCGTCAAGTCGGTCAAGGAGCGCGAGCTGCCGGAGCCGGACGACGACTTCGCCCAGCTGGCCAGCGAGTTCGACACCATCGATGAGCTCAAGGAGAGCCTGGTCACCCAGGTTCGCCGCGTGAAGCAGATCGGTCAGGCCGAGCAGATCCGCGACAAGGCCGTCGAGACCCTGCTCGAGCAGATCGAGGTGCCGCTGCCCGAGGCCATCGTCCAGGCGACCGTCGACGAGACCGTCCACAACGCGGTCCACGGACTCGACCACGATGAGGCCAAGTTCGAGGAGCAGCTCAAGGAGCAGGGCAGCAGCCGCGAGGAGTTCGACGCGGACACCCGCACCAACGCCGAGAAGGCCGTCAAGACCCAGCTGCTGATGGACGCCATCGCCGACGAGCTGGACGTCAAGGTCGGCCAGGGTGACCTTATGGAGCGCATCGCGCTGATGGCCCGCCAGTACGGCATCGAGCCGCAGCAGCTCATCCAGATCCTCCAGCAGAACAACCAGCTGCCGTCCATGTTCGCCGACATCCGTCGCGGCATGACCATCGCCGCCGTGGTCTCGGGTGCGACCGTCACCGACACCGATGGCAACACCGTCGACACCGCGGAGTTCTTCGGCCCGGCCGGCGACGCCGCTGAGGCCCAGGCCACCGACGAGGTCCAAGCCGAGGCTCCCGCCGCGGACGAGGCTCCGGCCGAGGACGAGAAGCCCGCCAAGGCCAAGAAGGCGAAGGCCAAGGCTGACGATGAGGCCAAGGACGAGAAGCCGGCCAAGGAAAAGAAGGCCAAGAAGGCGGACAAGGACGCCTGAGGCGTCCGAACTCTGATCGTGGTACAGGTGCCGCAGGTGTCGTCAGTGATGCCTGCGGCACCGTCCGCTCTCCGGCGGCTGTGACGCTGTGAGCGAACTAGACCGCGTCGGGGACTCGCGGCCGTCGGCCGTTGGTTAATGTCGTGTGGACGAACTCGAGAAAGCAGGTATCCAGTCGTGACTGACATGCGTTCAAGCGCACCGGGGCTCAACCTCACGGACTCGGTCTATGAGCGTTTGCTTGCCGAGCGCATCATCTTCCTGGGCTCGCAGGTCGACGACGACATCGCCAACCGGCTGTGCGCCCAGATCCTGCTGCTGACGGCCGAGGATCCGACCAAAGACATTCACATGTACATCAACTCGCCGGGTGGCTCGATCAGCGCCGGCATGGCGATCTTCGACACCATGGAGTTGTCGGACTGCGACATCGCCACCTACGCGATGGGCATGGCTGCATCGATGGGCGAGTTCCTGCTGGCCGCCGGCACCAAGGGCAAGCGCCATGCGCTGCCGCACGCCCGCGTGCTGATGCACCAGCCGCTCGGTGGCGTCACCGGCAGCGCGGCGGACATCGCGATCCAGGCCGAACAGTTCCACGTCATCAAGAAAGAGATGTTCCGGCTCAACGCCCAGTTCACGGGCAAGACCATCGAGCAGATCGAGGCCGACTCCGACCGCGACCGCTGGTTCACGGCGCAGGAAGCGCTCGAATACGGCTTCGTCGACCACATCATCACCCGTGCAAACCTCAACGGCGGCAAGGGAGCCTCGAAGTGATCTCCAAGCATCTGAACCCGGAGCTGGCTCCGCAGGCGCGTTACATCCTGCCGCAGTTCAGCGAGCGCACCCACCTCGGTGAGCGCATCGTCGACCCCTACGCCAAGCTGTTCGACGAGCGCATCATCTTCCTGGGCGCCCAGGTCGACGACGTGTCCGCCAACGACGTGATGGCCCAGCTGCTGGTGCTCGAGTCGCAGGACCCTGATCGCGACATCACCATGTACATCAACTCGCCGGGTGGCTCGTTCACCTCGCTGATGGCGATCTACGACACCATGCAGTACGTCCGCGCCGACATCCAGACGGTCTGCCTCGGTCAGGCCGCGTCGGCCGCCGCGGTGCTGCTGGCCGCCGGTACGCCAGGCAAGCGCATGGCGCTGCCGAACGCCCGCGTGCTGATCCACCAGCCCTCGCTCGGTGGCGTCATCCAGGGTCAGTTCTCCGACCTGGAAATCCAGGCCGCCGAGATAGAGCGCATGCGGACCCTCATGGAGGAGACGCTGGCGCGACACACCGGCAAGGAAGCCGCCGTCATCCGCAAGGACACCGACCGCGACAAGATCCTGACCGCAGCCGACGCCAAGGAATACGGGATCATCGACACGGTCCTGGAGTACCGGAAGCTCTCGGCCCAGAAGGCCTAGTCGCCGAACGCACAGCGGCCGCCAGTCTGTTCAGACTGGCGGCCGCTGGCGTTTGTTCAGTCCTTGGCCGAGGAGGACTTCGAGGCGCCGGACGGCGCGCCGCCCTTGGCCTTCTTGTCCGTGGTCTTCTTGTCGGCGGCCTTCTTGTCCTTCTTCGAATTGTGCTGCGGCGCCGACGAATTATCGGTGCCGGGCTTCTCCGACTTTTCGGACTTGTCCGACTTCGCGGGCTTCTCCGGCTTGGTGGCCGGCGCCGGATCGCTGTCGGTCTTGGTGGGCGAATCGTCCGTCGCGTCGGTTGTCTTGGCCGGTGTCGGCGACGTGCTCGCGGTCGGTGCGGGCGAGGTCCGCCGGGTCCGCGGCTTGCTCACGGTCTTGGCGGGCTTCTTCTCGGTCTGGGTGGACGGCTTGTCGGCGCCCGCGGCGTCGTTGGTGCCTGCGTTGCCGGCAGCGGGGGAGTCCGGCTCCGACGCTTTGTCGGTCGCGGCGGTCGCGCGCGGAGCGGTCGATGCCACCGACGAGGCGGGCGACAGCTGCGGCTTCACCACGTTGAGCGGCAGCGCCTTGCCCGTCACCAGGACTGAGATGAAGTTCGCAACGGCGATCGCCGGTGACAGCGCCGCGAACGCCGCGCCGGCGATGGGCGCGAGCGGAGCGAGTGCCGACGGCAGCTGCAGCCCGGATGCCAGCGCCGACGGCGCGGCGGCCAAAGCCGAGCCGGCGGCGTTGGTCGCGTTGGTCACTCGCGTCTTGACGGTTTCGAGGGCCTGTTGGACCGGGTTGGCCGGGGACGGGGTGGCGGCGACCGATGCCGGGCTGTCGGCCGCGGCCGGTGCCGGGCCGGCGGCCGCCGGCACCAGCGCTGTCACCACCTGCGTCAGGTTCGCGACCAAGTCGTACGCGAACGTCCCCACCACCTGAAACGGGAGGGTGAACGCATAGGACACCAGCGCGATCGGTAGCCACGGGAGATAGAAGGGATCAGTGGCCGCGCGATTCAGCATCACCAGCGGTATGGAAACCACGGAGACGGCAGTGCTCTTGGCTGCCTCGACCACCGCCTGTCCGAGGGCTGTGATCACGTTGATGACAGCGCTGCCGGCAGTGGCGAGCGGGTCGGTGGCTGCCAGGGGCGCCGGCGCTGCGAACGTGTTCGTCGCCGCGGTGGACGTGATCTGCTCGAGCAACGCCTGCTCGCGGGTCGTCATCTCCTGGACGAACGCGGCGAACTGGACCGCGCGAGTGTCCAGTCGCGGGGCGCTGATCGGCGCGGCGTGTGTCTGGATTGCGAGCTGGCCGTTCGGCGTCAGGACGCAGGCTGCCGCGACGACGCCGGCCAGGGGCAGGCATTGGAGCCGCCGGCGCGCGGTGGAGGTCGTGGCGGGGCTGGGGTGATTCATCGCGCGGTGCCTTCCCGTATTCGATTGCGTGCGTTGGTCGCAAGGGAGTGGTCCTCCCCGGCATGAAGACTAATTGACGTAGTTGGAACATTATGTCGAATGTCGAAGGCAGTCGCTCGCCGCGCGCCAAGAAATCGCCAAGGCGCCCACCGCACCCTGTGACCTGACCACCAATCCCGGCCACCGAACAGGACCTGTCATGAGCCGACACTTCCGCCGCACCGCCGCCGTCGTGGCCGCCGCCGTTCTGGCAGCGGCCATGGTCGCCGGATCGCCGGTGGCGCAGGCGAACCCCGTATCCGATACCTCGATGCCGGTGCCGTGGAACGAGGTTGGCGACGGCTGGACCCTGGCCACCTGGAACCCGGTCGCCGGGCACCGTCCGGGTGAGCGGCCGGCGCCCGAAGAGCCGCGGCCCGAGAACGCTGCCAACACACTGTTTCTGATCGATCCCGCGGGGCGCCGGTACGCCATCACGACGTTCGAGCCGAACGACAAGGGGTGGAAGCCGCACCTGCTGGACTGGTCGGGTGACGGCGGCCGGGCGCTGTTCTCGATCGGCAACGACACCGTCATCGTCGTCGATCTGCACACCGGCCGGCAGACGTCGTTCCCCTCGGCGGCGTCCGCGCGGTTCAGCCGCCCCAACGGTGAAGCCATCGTGCTGTCGACCACCAGCAAGGGGCAGCCCAGCACCTTGCAGCGCGTCGACCTCGCGGGCAACGTGCAACTGACCTACCCGACCGAGAACCTTGCCGGCGCCGGCCGATTCGGCGGCGACTACCTCGAAACCCCCGACGGCACCACGCTCGTGCTGTCGACGGCCAACCGCGGCACCGACGCGGCCCTGCGAACCGACAACAGCTTCGTCCTCATGAGCAACGACGGAACCATCGGGCGGGTGCTGCCGGCGCCGATGACGAACGGCGTGTGCCTGACGACCCGGTGGCTGACGCCGACGGCTTTCGTGGCCCGTTGCAACATCGAGAACTCCGCGGCCGGCCAACTGTGGAAGGTGCCGCTCGACGGATCGGCGCCGACCGCGCTCACCGCCCTCAACAACGCGAAGAATGAGCCGGGATTCGAAGGCGATTATGGCGACATGGACGCCTGGCAGCTGCCCAGTGGCACCTTCGTGCAATCACTCGGTGCCTGCGGCGTCATCTTCCTGTCGCGCGTGACCGAAGACGGGCACACGCAGCGGGTCAAGGTGCCTGGGGCAGGCGACAAGATCGACGTCGTCGGGGCGTCCGGCGGGTCATTGGTCCTCAAGGCGACAAGTGGTTGCAGCCCGTCGACGGCACTGATGGCCTACAACCCCGCATCGAACGCCACCAGGGTGCTGCTGGGTCCGACCGCCAACGACGGACGCGTCATCGACGCGTTGACCTTCGGCCGCGGCTATCAGTCGTGAGGCGATTCGGAGCCGTGCTGGCGGCAGTCGTCATGGCGATCGTGGTGGCGCCGGCCGCACGTGCCGACGATGCGACCACCGAGGCCTGCACCTGGGTGAGCGCCGACGAGGCCGCGGTCTTTCTCGAAGGGCCGGCGACGGCGGATCCGATCCGGACTCATCTTCCCGAATTGTCCTGCGCCTACCGGGTATTGGGCGAACCGGTGTGCGGCCGCAGCCTGGAATCCGATGTCCGCTTCGCCGACGCGTTCCCATGGGACGCGGCAACGACATTCCGCCAGGTGGCCGAGTGGCCGAGAGCCACCGAGTTCGCCGATGTGGGACTGCAGGCGGTCTGCACCTATGAGCCGAATGTCACACCGCCGTCGACGACGCTCACCGTGTTGTTGACGGGGGAACGGATCTACCGCGTCACGGGCAGTTACGTGTGGCGTTGCGAAACGCTGAAGACGTTCGCGGAACTGGCAATAGCCCGCATCGGCCGATAGCACCAGATACCCTCGGCCCATGCGGCCGGCCGGAATCGACTTCGGTGTTCTGGGCACGCTGCGAATGGCTGCCGGCGACCACGTCGTCTCACTGGGCGCACCGAAGCAGCGTGCGGTGTTCGCGATGCTGCTACTCAACCGCGGGCGGCCGGTGTCGGTGGACGCGTTGATCGACGCGGTGTGGGAGCAGTCCCCGGCCGCGGCCGCCCGTACCGCGTTGCATTCCTACATCTCCAATCTGCGAAAGATCTTGGCGGAGTCCGGAATGCCGCGGGAGACACTGGCCGCCGCCCCGCCCGGCTATCGTCTCGATGTCGCGGAGGACGCAACCGACCTGGGGCGCTTCGAGAAGGAGAAGGTCGCCGGGGTACGGGCGGCGGCCGCCGGTCACTTCCCGTCCGCGGCGGTGCACCTGTCGGCGGCCCTGGCGCAGTGGCGTGGCCCGGTCCTCGGCGACCTGTCCGACTTTGCCTTCGTCGACGCCGTCGCCGCCGCGCTGGTCGACGAGCGCATTGTCGTGGAGACCGCGCGTGCGGAAGCCGAAATCGCCTGCGGCCAGGCGGCTCTGGTGATCGGGCCGCTGGAATCGCTGGTTGCCGAGCATCCCTACCGCGAACCGCTGTGGGCGCAGCTGATCACCGCCTACTACAGCTGCGGGCGGCAGGCGGATGCCCTCGACGCGTTCCGGCGCGTCAAGTCGATCCTGGCCGAGGACCTCGGCATCGATCCCGGCGCGGCGATAAGTGCCCTGCAGCAACGCATTCTGCGGCAGGAACCACTCGACGTACAGGGCACTGCGCAGGCGACGGCGGTGCACACCATCGGCCGGCTCCGGTCGGACTCCACGCGGACGAGCGCGTCCAGGGCGGGCCTGCGCGACGCGTCGGGGCAGTGGTTCGCCTTGCGCGCCATGGCGACCCGCATCGGTCGCCTGGCCGACAACGACATCGTGCTCGACGCCGCGGACGTCAGCCGGCACCATGCCGTCATCGTCGATGCGGGCAGTGGACCGGTGATGGTGGACCTGCGTTCGGCCAACGGCGTCTACGTGCAGGGCATGCGGATCGAGGCCAACACCAATCTGTTCGATGGCGATCGCATCCGCATCGGCGCGCATGAATTCACCCTCGAACTCGGGTAGCCGCACACCAAGAATCTGCCAAGGGCGGCGGCGAACCATGACGGCATGAGGATTTCGGCTCTTGCCCTGGCCGCGACGGCGACGTTCCTGAGCTTGGCGCCGGCTGCGTCCGCGCAGCAGTCGTGTGGCGCTCTCGGCGGGACGCCCGACGTCACCGGCATCTGCCGCATCCATGAGGTCGGCGCCGGGTACGAGCGGACCGCCGCCTTCCCGGTCGACTACCCCGATCAGCAGGCGGTCGCGGACTTCCTGGCCCAGGACCGCGACGGCTTCGTCGGCTGGGTGGACAAGTTCGGCCGCGGCCGGGGGTATGAGGAGACCGTGACGCCGACGATGTACCGCTCGGCGCGGACGCAGAGCCTGGTGCTCAAGATCGTCGACCCCACGGGCTTGGCCCACGAAGGCCACCCCGACATCCGGTACCGGACCTTCACCTACGGGGCCGGCGGGCCGATCACCATCGACACGCTGTTCGGGCCGGGGTCCGATCCGGCGGCGATCCTGACGCCGGTGGTGCAGCACGCGCTGAAGGCGCGCAACGCGGCGTTGATCGAACCGGACCGTGGCTCGTACCGGAATTTCGCGATCACCGACGAGGCCGTCACCTTCTTTTTCGGCGAGAGCCAGCTCGTGGGCAACGGCGGCCCGCTCACGATCGCGGTGCCGGTGGGTGACCTGGGCGGCCGGCTCCAGGGGTAGGCCCGACGGGCCGCCGGCTTGCGCTGGCCGCGAAATGCGTCGGCGGCTTCGATGTGCACACGGTAGGGTTGCGGATAGGTGAACAGCCCTGATCAGAGTATGTCTGGCCGGCCTGCCGAGCCAACGCCAACCGGCGCCGGAAAGACACGCCAGAATCACGGTCAGCGCGCCGAGGGGTGGCAAGCCACCGATCGGGCTATGTTCTCCTGCACACGGATAAATACCACCGGAGCGATTCGGCCCTTTCGGTCGCACCGCAACGGAGCGAACGGGTAGCGTCGGGATCACACCCGAAATAACCCACTATCTGGTGTAACGACTGACGGCGACCGGAGAAAGTAGGGCCTCACCCCATGGCGCGCATCGGAGACGGCGGTGACCTGCTGAAGTGCTCGTTCTGTGGAAAGAGCCAGAAGCAGGTCAAGAAGCTGATTGCTGGACCTGGCGTCTACATCTGCGACGAGTGCATCGACCTCTGCAACGAGATCATCGAAGAGGAACTGGCCGACGCCGACGACGTCAAACTCGACGAGCTGCCCAAGCCCCAGGAGATCCGGGACTTCCTCGAGGGCTACGTCATCGGTCAGGACAACGCCAAGAAGACCCTCGCTGTGGCTGTCTACAACCACTACAAGCGCATCCAGGCGCAGGAGAAGTCGCGCGATTCCCGGGCTGAGCCGGTCGAACTCGCCAAGTCGAACATCCTGATGCTCGGGCCGACCGGCTGCGGCAAGACGTACCTGGCGCAGACGCTGGCCAAGATGCTCAACGTGCCGTTCGCCATCGCCGATGCGACCGCGCTGACCGAGGCCGGCTACGTCGGCGAGGACGTCGAGAACATCCTGCTGAAGCTGATCCAGGCCGCCGACTACGACGTCAAGCGCGCCGAGACCGGCATCATCTACATCGATGAGGTCGACAAGATCGCCCGCAAGAGCGAGAACCCGTCGATCACCCGCGACGTGTCCGGTGAGGGCGTGCAGCAGGCACTGCTGAAGATCCTCGAGGGGACGCAGGCGTCGGTGCCGCCGCAGGGCGGTCGCAAGCACCCGCACCAGGAATTCATCCAGATCGACACCACCAACGTCCTGTTCATCGTGGCCGGGGCGTTCGCGGGCCTGGAGAAGATCGTGTCCGACCGGGTCGGCAAGCGTGGTCTGGGCTTCGGCGCCGAGGTGCACTCCAAGGCCGAGATCGACACGCAGGACCACTTCGCCGAGGTGCTGCCCGAGGACCTGATCAAGTTCGGTCTGATCCCCGAGTTCATCGGCCGCCTCCCGGTCGTGGCGTCGGTGACCAACCTGGACAAGGAATCGCTGGTGTCGATCCTGTCCAAGCCGAAGAACGCTCTGGTCAAGCAGTACGTCCGGCTCTTCGAGATGGATGGGGTGGAGCTGGAGTTCACCGACGACGCCCTCGACGCGATCGCCGACCAGGCCATCCACCGCGGGACCGGTGCCCGTGGCCTGCGCGCCATCATGGAAGAGGTCCTGCAGCCGGTGATGTTCGACATCCCGAGCCGCGACGACGTCGCCAAGGTGGTCGTCACCAAGGAGACCGTGCAGGACAACGTGCTGCCGACCATCGTGCCGCGCAAGGCGCCCCGCTCGGAGCGCCGCGACAAGAGCGCCTAGTTCCGCCAATGGAAAAGCCCCCGCCGCCGGCGGGGGCTTTTCCATTTCACAGCTATCGGAGGATGCGGTCCGGCCGGCTGTAGACGTTCATCGACTCGCCGCGGAGGAAGGCCACCAACGTGAGCCCGGCCTGGCTGGCCAGGTCGACGGCCAACGACGACGGTGCCGAGACGGCCGCCAGCAGCGGGATACCGGCCATGACGGCCTTCTGGGTCAGTTCGAACGACGCCCGGCCGCTCACCAGCAGGACGGTGCCGGTCAGCGGAACGCGGCCCTGCTCGAGCGCCCAGCCGATCACCTTGTCCACCGCGTTGTGCCTGCCGATGTCCTCGCGGGCGACGAACATCTCACCGTCAGCGCTGAACAGCGCGGCGGCGTGCAGCCCGCCGGTGCTGTTGAACACCTTCTGCGCCTGGCGCAGCTGTTGGGGCATCGCCGACAGGGTGGCGTTGGTGACGGTGGTCGGGTCGTCGCCGGGGGAGTAGTGGCTGACGGTCCGGACGGCGTCGATGGAGGCCTTGCCGCACACGCCGCACGACGAGGTGGTGTAGAAGTTGCGGGTCACGTCGACCGACGGCGGCGGGACGTGGGGCGCCAGCATCACGTCGAGCACGTTGTAGGTGTTGCTGCCGTCTTCCGTGGCTCCGCGGCAGTAGGCGACACGGGCGATGTCATCGCGGCGGGCGATCACGCCCTCGGTGAGCAGAAACCCTTGGGCGAGTTCGACATCCGAGCCCGGCGTCCGCATGGTGACGGTGAGGGGGGTGCCGTTGACCCGGATTTCCAGGGGTTCCTCGACCGCCAGGGTTTCCGGCCGGGAGACGGCGCCGCCGGCGGTGACGTGTTCGGCTCGGCGCCGTGCGGTCACCCGACCCATGGCTGATCAGCTCCCCTCTCGCTGCGCGCGACCCCCGGTTCCAGCCTGATCACCACGGCTTTGGACACCGGCGTATTGGATTTCCGTGCAGTGTGGTCCAACGGGATCAAGGGATTGGTCTCCGGGTAGTAGGCCGCGGCGTTGCCAACGGGCGTCGAATAGGGCACCACCAGAAAGTCTTTCGCGCGGCGCTCGTGGCCGTCGAATTCGGAGACCAGGTCGACGCGGCTGCCCTCGGCCAGGCCCAGGGCCGCGATGTCGGCCGGGTTGACGAACACCACGCGCCGGCCGCCCTTGACGCCGCGATAGCGGTCGTCCAAGCCGTAGATGGTGGTGTTGTACTGGTCGTGGCTGCGCAGGGTCTGGAGAACCAGCCGGCCCTCGGGCACCGGTACCCATTCGACGGGTTCGGCCGAGAAGTTGGCTTTGCCGGTGTGCGTGGGGAATTCGCGGGAATCCCGGGGCGGGTGGGGCAGCTGGAAGCCGTCCGGCCGACGGACCCGGGTGTTGTAATCGGCGCATCCGGGAACCACGTCCGCGATGGCGTCGCGGATGCCGTCGTAGTCGGCGTTGAAGGATTCCCACGGCACCGGATGCGCCGGCCCGAGGAGGTTCCGGGCCAGTTGGCAGACGATCGCGACCTCGCTGCGCACCTGGTCGCTGGGCGGGGTGAGGCCGCCGCGCGACAGATGCACCATCGACATCGAATCCTCCACCGACACCACCTGTTTACCGCCGGCCTGGAAGTCCTTGTCGGTGCGGCCCAGGGTGGGCAGGATCAGTGCGGTGCGGCCGTGAACGACGTGGCTGCGGTTGAGCTTCGTCGAAATCTGCACCGTGAGAGCGCAATTGCGCATGGCGGCGGCGGTGACGTCGGTGTCGGGGGTGGCCGAGACGAAGTTGCCGCCCATCCCGATGAAGACCTTGGCGTGCCCGTCGCGCATGGCCCGGATTCCGTCGACGGTGTCGTGGCCGTGCTTGCGCGGGGAGGTGATGCCGAACCGGGCGTCCAGCGCGGCCAGGAACTCTTCGGGCATCTTCTCCCAGATGCCCATGGTCCGGTCGCCCTGCACGTTGGAGTGGCCGCGCACGGGGCACACGCCCGCACCGGGCTTTCCGATCATGCCGCGCATGAGCAGTAGGTTGGTGGCCTCGCCGATGGTGGCCACCGCGTGCTTCTGCTGGGTCAGGCCCATCGCCCAGCAGATGATGGTGCGCTCGGAGCGGACCAGCGCGTCGGCGACGCGCTGCAACTGGTCCCGGCCGATGCCGCTGGCTGCGGTGACGGTCTCCAGTTCGACTGCGCGGGTGCGGCTTTCGTAGTCGTCGAAGCCGGCGCAGTGCCGGTCGATGAAGTCGCGGTCCAACACGGTCCCGGGTGCCTGATCCTCGGCTTCCAGCAGGAGCCGCCCCAGACCGGCGAACAGCGCCATGTCGCCGCCGATGCGGATCTGCACGAACTCGTCGGCGATCGGCACGCCGTGGCCGACGACGCCGTGCACCTTCTGCGGATCCTTGAACCGCATCAGTCCGGCCTCGGGCAGCGGGTTGATCGCGATGATCGTGGCGCCCGGCGCTTTTGCCTTCTCCAGCACCGACAGCATGCGTGGGTGGTTGGTGCCCGGGTTCTGCCCGGCGATGACGATGCAGTCGGCGTGGATGACGTCGTCGACGGTGACCGAGCCCTTGCCGATGCCGATCGACTCGACCAGCGCGGTGCCCGACGACTCGTGGCACATGTTGGAACAGTCCGGCAAGTTGTTGGTGCCGAAACTGCGCGCAAGCAGTTGGTAGAGGAACGCGGCCTCGTTGCTGGTGCGGCCGGAGGTGTAGAACAACGCCTCGTCGGGGCCGGCGAGGGCATTGAGTTCGCGGGCGATCAGTGTGTACGCGTCGTCCCAGTCGATCGGGCGGTAATGGCTGTCGCCGGGGGCCAGCACCATCGGGTGGGTGAGGCGGCCCTGCTGGGACAGCCAGTATTCGGGCTTTTCGGCGAGTTCGGCGACCGGATGCCGGGCGAAGAATTCCGGGGTGACCCGGCGTCGCGTCGCTTCCTCGGCCACTGCCTTGGCGCCGTTCTCGCAGAACTCGGCGAGCTTGCGTCCGCCATGTTCCTCTGGCCACGCGCAGCCTGGGCAGTCGAAGCCGTGCCGCTGGTTGATCTTGCTGAGTGTTTCCGCCGTGCGCACCGGACCCATCTGCCGAAGCCCGCGCTGCATGCTGACCATCACGGCCTTGACCCCGGCGGCTTCATGTTCGGCGCCGGTCACCGCGATGTTGTGTTCGTCGTAGGTGGCGTCGACATCGTGGCCGTCTCTGACGGTGGTCATCTCTCCAATCTAATCCCGGAAATCTGGGATTCAGGTCTGGAAGTGAGGCATCGGTCATCGGCATTTCAGATGCCCTGATAGGCGGTGCCTATCGCGGGTCGGTACGGCGCCGGTGACCAGCACCACCCGGCGCACGGGACCTAAGCCTCTACGCCGGGTATACGGGCCGGGGTACGTTCCAGGAGAGCGTGACAGATACCCCCACCCGTATTTTCCGGGTTGGAATAAGATACCCCCAGGGGTATATTGAATACTCATGAGGGTATAGCTCAAAGTGGTGCTACCCAACGAGGAGAAAGAAGCCGCTGATGATCCTGCAGCAGTATTACCTGGATTGCCTGTCGCACGCGTCCTACCTGATCGGTGACGAAACCACCGGGCGCGCAGTGGTTGTGGACCCGCAGCGCGATGTGGCCGGATACCTTGCCGATGCCGAAGAGCATGGGCTGACCATCGAATTGGTCATCGAGACCCACTTTCACGCAGACTTCCTCTCCGGACACCTCGAGCTGGCGAAGGCCGCGGGGGCCAAGATCGTCTACTCGTCTGTCGCCGAGACCGAGTTCGAGTCGATGGGCGTCGCCGACGGTGAGCGCTACTCGCTGGGCGACGTGACGCTCGAGTTCCGTCACACCCCCGGGCACACTCCCGAGTCGATGAGCGTCGTGGTGTACGAGCACGCCGACGACCCGACGCCCTACGGCGTCCTGACCGGGGACACGCTCTTCATCGGCGATGTCGGCCGCCCCGACCTGCTGGCCTCGATCGGTTTCACGCGAGAAGAACTGGCGGACAAGCTCTATGAGTCGCTCCACAACAAACTGATGACGCTGCCCGATGCGACCCGGGTGTACCCCGCGCACGGCGCCGGCTCGGCCTGTGGCAAGAACCTGTCGACCGACCTGTGGTCGACGATCGGTGATCAGAAGGCGACGAACTACGCGCTGCGCGCCACCGACAAGGCCTCGTTCACGGACCTCGTCACCGAGGGGCAGCCGCCCGCGCCGGGCTACTTCGTCTACGACGCGATCCTCAACCGCAAGGATCGCGAGCTGCTGGACGAGACCAAGATGCCGTCGGCGCTGACCTACGAGCAGGCGCGCGCGGCGATCGACGCCGGCGCCGTCCTGGTGGACGGCCGTGGCCCCGAAGATTTCGCGCTGGGTCACCTGCGCGGCGCCGTCAACATCGGGCTGCAAGGCCGCTACGCCGAGTTCGCCGGTTCCGTCCTGCCGTCCGACGTCGACATCGTGCTGTTCACCGAGCCCGGTGCGGAGCTCGAGGGCAAGAACCGGCTCGCCCGGATCGGTTTCGACCGGGTGATCGGCTACGTGGCGGAGCCGTACGCGGCGTTGGTCGCGCACCGGGGTGACGTCCAGGTGGCCTCGCGGTTGACCGCCAAGGCTTTTGGCGAACGGGCCGCCGCGCTGCCGAACCTGCAGATCGTCGATGTCCGCAACCCCGGTGAGGTCGCGGCCGGGACCATCCCGAATGCCATCGGCATCCCGGTGGGACAGTTGCCCGCTCGGTTCGGCGAGCTCGACCCCACCAAACCGACCGTCGTCTACTGCGCCGGTGGGTACCGCTCGTCGGTCGCGGCAAGTCTGTTGCGGCGGAACGGATTCAGCGACGTGAGCGACATCCTGGGTGGCTATGGCGCCTGGGCAGAAGCCGTCGAGAACGCCTGAAGACAGGAGACATCACAGACATGACCAGCACTGCAAAGCACCAGATCGTGATCGTCGGCGGTGGGACCGCCGGCATCACGGTCGCGGCCCGGCTATTGCGCAAGGGCTACACCGACGTCGCGGTCATCGAACCTTCGGACAAGCACTACTACCAACCGCTGTGGACCCTGGTCGGCGGCGGGCAGGCGCAGGCCGCCACGACCGAACGCGCCGAGTCCGCGGTGATGCCCAAGGGCGCGACGTGGATCCGGAACGCCGCCAGCGCTTTCGACCCCGACGCCAACACCGTCACCTGTATCGACGGCGCCACCTACGAATACGACGCGCTCGTGGTCTGCCCGGGTATCCAACTCGATTGGGATCGCACCAAGGGTCTGGCGGAGACGCTGGGTCGTGACGGCGTCTCCTCGAACTATCGCTTCGACCTCGCACCGCGGACATGGGACTTCATCCGGAACCTGCGGTCGGGTACGGCGGTGTTCACCGTTCCGTCCGGCGCCATCAAATGTGCCGGCGCGCCGCAGAAGATCGCGTATCTGGCGTCCGACTACTGGCGGTCGCAGGGCGTGCTCAAGGACATCGACGTCCACCTGGTCATGCCGGGCGCGCGGCCGTTCGGGATTCCCGCGATCGCGGACAGTCTCGACAAGGTGATCGCCGACTACGGCATCACCTTGCACACCAACTCCGAGGTGACCCTGGTCGACGCGGCGTCGCACAAGGTCGGCGTCACCAGTGTCGGGGAGGGTGGTACCGACGCCATGCTGCCCTACGACGTCCTTCACGCCGTGCCGCGGCAGTCCGCGCCGGACTGGATCAAACGCAGCGCGCTGTCGACGGGTGACGCCATGGGCTACGTCGACATCGACAAGCACACCATGCAGCACGTGCGGTACCCCAACGTCTTCAGCCTCGGTGACGCCGGTTCGTCACCGAACTCGAAGACCGGGGCCGCGATCCGCAAGCAGGCCCCGGTGGTGGTCGAGAACATCGACTCCTTCTTGACCGGCCGCCCGCTGCGGGCGTCGTACGACGGCTACTCGTCGTGCCCGATCGTCACGTCCTCGGACGCCATGCTGCTCGCCGAATTCGACTACGACCTCAACCTGAAGCCCTCGTTCCCGCTGCTCGATCCGGTCATCCCGCACCGGGCGTACTGGTACCTGAAGAAGTATGGACTGCCGTTCATGTATTGGAATCTGATGCTGAAAGGCCTTGCTTAGCAAGGCAATTGATCGACCACGAAAGGAAATCGCCATGACCACCAAAAACCTGACCGCCGCCGACTTCGACGCGACCATCACCGCCAATCCCATTGTCCTCATCGATTTCTGGGCGTCGTGGTGCGGTCCGTGTCGCGCGTTCGCTCCGGTTTTCGATCGATCGGCGCAGTCGCACCCTGATGTGGTGCACGCCAAGGTCGACACCGAAGCGCAACAGCAGCTTGCCGCGGCGCTCGAAATCCAGGCGATCCCAACGATCATGGCGTTCCGCGACGGCATCCTCGTGTACCGCCAGCCCGGTGCGATGCCCGCCCCGGCCCTCGAGGATCTGATCACCCGGGTCAAGGCACTCGACATGGCCGACGTGCGGGCCCAGATCGCGGCCAAGACGCACTGACCGAGACGTCGTCGCGCGCCACGCGCGACGACGCATCCCGCCGTTCCGTTCGAGGAGAGTGAAGTGCCGTGAACATCGTTCTCGCCCTTGGCCTGGGCGCCGCCATCGGCGTCCTGCTCGGCCTGCTCGGCGGCGGCGGTTCCATTCTGGCGGTACCGGCGTTGGTCTATGTCCTGGGTCTGGGGATCGAGCAGGCGATTCCGATGTCGCTGTTGGTCGTCGGCATCGCCTCGGCGGTCGGCGCGTTGCCGAAGATTCGGGCCGGGCACGTGCAGTGGCGGCTGGCCGCCATCTTCGCGGCCGCCGGCATCCCGGCAACGTTCGTCGGCAGTGCCATCGGCCGCCACTTGCCGCAACCGGCGCTCCTCGTCGGCTTCGCGGTGGTGATGGTGCTGGCCGGAGTCCGGATGCTGCAGGACGACGGCGGCACCGGTACCGCCTGCAGAGTGGGTGATTCGGGAATCAACTGGCGCCGCTGTGCCTCGAGGTCGATTCCCGCGGGTTTCCTCGTCGGCCTGCTCACCGGGCTCTTCGGTGTCGGCGGCGGCTTTCTGATCATTCCGGCGCTGGTGTTGTTGCTCGGGGTGGAGATGCCTGTCGCGATCGGTACCTCGCTGCTCATCATCGTCGCGAACTCGCTGGCGGGCCTGCTGTCCCACCTGGGCGGCACCAGCATCGACTGGACCATCGCCGCGGCGTTCGTGGGCACGGCGATCGCCGGCTCGCTGATCGCCGGCCACCTCGGGACCCGGTTCGACACCCGGCGGCTGCAGCATGGGTTCGCCTACCTCGTCTTCGCGGTCGCCGCCTATGTGCTCATCGACACCGTCGTCGTGAGCTTTGTGTGACGTGATCAGCGGTGTCGGCAAATCTTCACCGGACCGACATGTTGGCGCTCCGTCGCGGGACGTGCGCGGTTGCCCAGCTTCTGGACAATGGCCGTATGGATACCGATACCGGTCGTGGTACGCCGGGTCGCCGCGCCTGGGCCGACCCGTTGGCGTTGGGATTCCAGGCGCACCGGCAGTTGATGTTGCTACGCCTGCGGTGGCATGGCCGCCGTCTGGACACCCGTCCAGACGGCCAACCGGACTGACGCCTAATCTCTTGTGCCGCCGGGTATTTCCGACGCGGCGAAGCGCTAGCGCAGACGGCTACCGGACGGTAACCGCTTTCTTAGGAATTCCGGTCGGCGGAACGTGATGAAAGCCACATTTTGACACGTGTCAAGTGGCTGCAATCGACCTGACGTGCGCCTTTGGGTGGCCGCCCCCCGCCCCTCATTGGCGCGTCCTGGCTAGTGCACCCTAAGAGAAGTGCAATAATCGGTACTAGCAGTGACATCAAAATTTTGGCGGCGCCGAGCTGGCGATCGTGAGCACCGCTTTGCGGCGACTCCGAAACAGTGCGACGGACTCCGAAACAGAGTGTGAAAGGCAGGCGTCGTGGGTCTTAACGACGGCGACAACGGCACCTCGCGGCAGAAGCTCGAGAAGGTGGTCATCCGCTTCGCTGGTGACTCCGGTGACGGTATGCAGCTGACCGGTGACCGGTTCACTTCGGAAGCCGCCCTGTTCGGCAATGACCTTGCGACGCAGCCGAACTACCCCGCCGAGATCCGCGCACCCCAGGGCACCCTGCCCGGTGTGTCGTCGTTCCAGATCCAGATCGCGGATTACGACATCCTCACCGCCGGTGACCGCCCCGACGTGCTGGTCGCCATGAACCCGGCGGCGCTCAAGGCCAACGTTGCCGACCTGCCGCGCGGCGGCATGATCATCGCCAACTCCGACGAGTTCACCAAGCGCAACCTGGCCAAGGTCGGGTACGAGGAGAACCCGCTGGAGAACGACGAACTGTCGGAGTTCGTCGTCATCCCGGTGGCGATGACCACTCTGACGCTGGCCGCGGTCGAGGCCATCGGCGCGACCAAGAAGGACGGTCAGCGCGCCAAGAACATGTTCGGGCTCGGTCTGCTGTCGTGGATGTACGGCCGCGAGCTGGAGCACAGCGAGGCCTTCATCCGCGAGAAGTTCGCCCGCAAGCCCGAGATCGCCGAGGCCAACGTGCTGGCGCTCAAGGCCGGCTGGAACTACGGCGAGACCACCGAGGCGTTCGGCACCACGTACGAGGTGGCCCCGGCCAAGCTCAAGTCCGGTGAATACCGCCAGATCTCCGGCAACACCGCCATGGCGTACGGCATCGTCGCCGCCGGTCAGCTGGGTGACATCCAGGTGGTGCTCGGCACCTACCCGATCACCCCGGCGTCGGACATCCTGCACGAGCTGTCCAAGTACAAGCACTTCAACGTCATGACCTTCCAGGCCGAGGACGAGATCGCCGGCATCGGTGCCGCCATCGGTGCCTCGTACGGCGGCGCGCTCGGCGTGACCAGCACCTCGGGTCCCGGCGTCTCGCTGAAGTCCGAGGCCATCGGCCTCGCCGTCATGACCGAGCTGCCGCTCATCGTCATCGACGTGCAGCGCGGTGGCCCGTCCACCGGTCTGCCGACCAAGACCGAGCAGGCCGACCTGCTGCAGGCGCTGTACGGCCGCAACGGCGAGTCGCCCGTCGCGGTGCTGGCGCCGTGCTCGCCGTCGGACTGCTTCGACATCGCCGTGGAAGCCGTGCGGATCGCCATCGCGTACCACACCCCGGTGATCATCCTGTCGGACGGCGCGATCGCCAACGGCTCCGAGCCGTGGCGCATCCCGGACATCAGCAGCTACCCGGCCATCGAGCACACGTTCGCCGAGCCGGGCAAGCCGTTCCAGCCGTACGCGCGTGACCCCGAGACGCTGGGTCGCCAGTTCGCCATCCCGGGCACCCCCGGTCTGGAGCACCGCATCGGTGGTCTGGAAGCGGCCAACGGCTCCGGCAACATCTCCTACGAGCCCAAGAACCACGACCTCATGGTCCGGTTGCGCCAGCTCAAGATCGACGGCATCAAGGTGCCCGACCTCGAGGTCGACGACCCGAGTGGCGAAGCCGAACTGCTGATGCTCGGCTGGGGCAGCTCCTACGGCCCCATCGGCGAGGCCTGCCGCCGCGCCCGGCGCAACGGCGTCAAGGTCGCGCACGCGCAGCTGCGCCACCTCAACCCGTTCCCGGCCAACCTCGAAGAGGTCCTGCGCAAGTACGACAAGGTCGTCGTGCCCGAGATGAACCTCGGCCAGCTGGCGCTGCTGCTGCGCGGCAAGTACCTGGTCGACGTCCAATCGGTGACCAAGGTCGAGGGCATGGCGTTCCTGGCCGACGAGGTCGAGGGCATCATCAGCGCGGCGCTGGACGGATCGTTGCGCGAGAAGGAAACTGACAAGGCCAAGTTCGCACGGCTGGCAGCCGCCACCGTGGAAACCGGTGTGGGAGCAAACGCATGACGGATCTGATCGGTGCTGATCTGGGCCTGACCGAAGCCCTCAGCAAGAATGCCCTGGTCCCGACCACGGACCAGCCGCAGAAGGGCAAGGACTTCACCAGCGACCAAGAGGTGCGCTGGTGCCCGGGCTGTGGTGACTACGTCATCCTCAACACCATCCGTAACTTCCTGCCGGAGCTCGGCCTGCGCCGCGAGAACATCGCGTTCATCAGCGGCATCGGCTGCTCGAGCCGGTTCCCGTACTACCTGGAGACCTACGGCTTCCACTCGATCCACGGTCGCGCCCCGACCATCGCGACCGGCCTGGCGCTCGCGCGTCCGGACCTGTCGGTGTGGGTCGTCACCGGTGACGGTGACTCGCTGTCGATCGGTGGTAACCACCTGATCCACGCGCTGCGCCGCAACATCAACATCACGATCCTGCTGTTCAACAACCGGATCTACGGTCTGACCAAGGGGCAGTACTCGCCGACCTCGGAGGTTGGCAAGGTCACCAAGTCGACCCCGATGGGCTCGCTGGACCAGCCGTTCAACCCCGTGTCGCTGGCGCTGGGTGCCGAGGCGACGTTCGTCGGCCGGGCGCTGGATTCCGACCGCAAGGGTCTGACCGAGGTGCTCAAGGGCGCGGCTGCGCACCGCGGTGCCGCCATCGTCGAGATTCTGCAGGACTGCCCGATCTTCAACGACGGCTCGTTCGACCCGCTGCGCAAGGAAGGCGCCGAGGACCGGTTGATCAACCTGGTGCACGGCCAGCCGATCACCTTCGGTGCCGAGAACGAGTTCTGCGTGACCAAGTCCGGCTACGGACTGGAGATCGGCAAGACTGCTGACGTCGATCCGTCGGACATCGTGGTGCACAACGCCCATCTCGACGATCCGGCCTACGCGTTCGCGCTGTCGCGCCTGTCGGAGCAGAACCTCGAGCACACCGTGATGGGCATCTTCCGTTCGGTGGACCGCCCGACCTACGACGACGAAGCGCGTCTGCAGCTGAAGACGGCGATGGATTCCAAGGCGCATGACACCGCCGCTCTGCAATCCTTGCTGCGTGGCAAGGACACCTGGACAGTCGACGAGTAACAACGACGCATTGACCGAAGACGCCCCGCCGGCCGCAGTTGTATTGGCCGGCGGGGCGTCTCGTCGTATGGGGCGCGACAAGGCCACCGTGCGATTCCGCGGGCCGGCGGGGGAGATCACGTTCGTCGAACAGGTCGTGAACACGCTGCGAGCGCGGTGCCCGCAGGTGTTCGTCATCGCTGCCCGCGGCCAGGCGCTGCCTGACCTGGACGCGGAAGTGCTGCGGGATGCGACCCCCGGGGTCGGCCCGTTGCTGGCCACCGCCCGTGGGCTGCGCGCTGCGGCCGACGCCGGATACCCGCGCGCCTTCGTGTGCGCCGTGGACATGCCGTATCTGACGGCCGAGTTGATCGACGAGCTCGCCGACCATGCGGCACGGGTGGACGCCGACGTGGTGCTGCCCTGGGACGGGCGCGATCACTACCTGGCCGGCGTCTACCGCACTGCCCTGGCGGCCCGGGCCGACGAGCTGGTGGCGCACGGGCGACGCAGCATGCGGGCCCTGGTCGACACCGTCGACACCCAGCGGGTGGTGATGGACCGGCAGCGGGCACTGGTCAACGTCAACAGCCCGGACGATTTCGTCTGACACCTCAGCAAAGCCCCGCGGCCGGGCTGTGCATTCTTGGATTTCTCGTTGTTCGGCGAATTCGAATTACTTGCATTTCCGTTCTGTGCGCTGAATTCGGAAATCTAGGGGCGCAATTCTGGACAATTTGCCCGTCGCTCTATTCTCTAGTTCTGAAGACGTTGTGGCGCAACGGCTTTGAGCGTACGCGTCTGCGGGTGATCGGTTGACGCTGCTCGAACCGTACGCATCGCGGGCATTAAAAGTCCTGATTGGCGCAGTATTGAGTGGATCCTTCGAGTCGGGACGGGTTTGACGCGTCCGTCGGCAGCGAACAGGGGCTCACGGTGCGCCTGCATTTCACCGTGCGACACGCCGGAGGTTTAGCGCGGACACTGCGCAAATGGGGCGCTGACCTGCGACAACTGTGACTCGTGTGAATTGATTTCTGTGTGCCAGGCCACAATTTCATGGTGACCTCTATCACGGAATGTTGCTGAATTGTGATTTGTTAGGGGTGCTTTATATATCGCGTGACCTGCTTATGTTCCTCTCAGGTTGGACCGTGATCTGCCTGTTATCTGGCTGGGATGGGTTCGACATTGCCGCACGGATTCTTGCTACGGTCCTCGTGCAGCTCCAAGAGAGCAAATAACTGAAAAAACCATGAACCTGCGTGTGAGCGGGATCGCGGTGGGACCAGAGCAGATGGCCTGTTGCCCGTGGAGTCCGCCGGCCTTGAGCCCGGACCGATCAAACCGCCCCCGCTGTCGTGTCCGACCGAGACGACACGATCCAGCCCCCTACGCCTGCCCGGCAGGCAGCAGTTCGCACCGCCTATGCGCGGGCGATGTTTGGCGCGCGCTCGGCGAGAGGAACAACGTGAAGAACATCCGCACAACGCTTGGACTGGTTGCCGTTGCTGGGGCAGTTGCTGTGGCCCCGATGGTCATCGGTACCGGTACCGCGAATGCGGACGGCGGCCACAACTGGGATGCCGTTGCAGCCTGTGAGTCTGGTGGCAACTGGGCCATCAACACCGGCAACGGCTACTACGGCGGGCTGCAGTTCAACCTCGGCACCTGGCGTGCCAACGGCGGCTCGGGCATGCCCCACACCGCCAGCAAGGATGAGCAGATCCGAGTCGCCGAGAACGTCGCCGCCCGTCAGGGCATGGGCGCTTGGCCGGTCTGCGGCCGTCGCGGCTGACAGCCGTACGACGAACGAGACAAACAAAGGGTGTCGGACCACACGGTCCGGCACCTTTTGTCGTTGTGGCCGGCCGGGGACAACCGTCACTTGATGAAACTATGGGGGCATGGCGACGCACGACATCGCGACAGGCCTCGGCGCCCTGCAGGTCCACGTCAGCGGCTCCGGCGACCCGATTCTCCTGATGCCCAGCCTCCTGACCGACCACACGCTGTACGCCGCGCAGGTGGCGCACTTCTCCGCCCGGTACACCACCATCGCGGTCGACCCGCCAGGGCAGGGGTGCAGCGAGCCGCTGCACAGTCCCTTCACCTTCGAGGCGAGTGCGCGGGCGTATGTCGACGTCCTGGACGCGCTGGGGCTGCCGTGGGCGCACCTCGTCGGCAACTCGTGGGGCGCCATGATCGGCGGCACGATCTCCGCGACGTTCCCCGACCGGGTCGGATGCGCGGTACTGCTCAACGGCACCGCCTCGGAGGGCCCCCGATGGGACCGTTTGCAACTCGCGCTCGCGGCCCGGATGACCCGGCTGGCCGGGCGCCCGCTCTTCGTGCGGTCGACGGTCGTGCCGCGCTTCCTCGGGAAGACCACCCGCCGGCAGCGGCCCGACCTGGTCGACGGACTGGTGACGATGATCACGCGAAACGATGCCCGGTCGGCCAGCTTCGCGGTGGAGAGCATCGTTGTCAGGCGTCCCGATCAGCACGCCCTGTTCGGCCGCATCAACACCCCGACCCTGGTCGTCGCCGGTCGCGAGGACGCGAGCTTTCCTGTTGCCGAAGTGCGCCGGATGGCCGAGGCGATTCCCGGCTCGGAGCTGGTGGTACTGGATCAGGTGGGGCACCTGGCCGCCTATGAGGCGCCCGACACCGTCAACACGCTGATCGACGACTTCCTCGACCGCCACCGCGGGCAATGACAGCGTGAGGCCGCGGCCCCTGATGTGCTAACAACGGAGCATGGCCCTGACTCCGTTCGATGACCTGGATGCGTACCTCTCTCTGCCCCGGGTGTCCGGGCTCGCCGTCTCACCGGACGGCCGCCGCGTCGTGACGATGATCAGCGAACTGAACGACAAGGGCACCGAATTCATCACCGCGGCTTGGGAACTCGATCCCGACGGTCAGCAGGAAGCGCGCCGGCTGACGTACGGGCCCAAGGGGGAGTCGCAGCCGGCTTTCACCGTGGCAGGTGACCTGCTGTTCGTCGCGGCACGTCCCACCGACACCGACGACGACCCGGCCGCGGCCTTGTGGCGATTGCCGGCGAAAGGCGGTGAAACGCAACGGGTTCTCGGCCTGGCGGGTGGCGTCAGTGCGGTACACACAGCCCGTGCCGCCGACGTCGTGGTGGTGACGGCACCGCTGCTCCCGTCGGCCGCCACGCCCGACGATGACAAGCGGCTGCGCGTCCTCCGCAAGGACAAGAAGGTGTCGGCGATATTGCACACCGGCTACCCGGTGCGGCACTGGGACCACGACCTGGGCCCGGATCATGCGCACCTCCTCCGGGTCGAATCGGATGCGGCCCAAGACATCACACCGCAGCCGGGGATGGCGCTGAACGAGGCCACCGTCGACCTCAGCGCGGACGGCAGCTTCGCGGTCGCCTCCTGGGAGGTGCCCGCTGCGGGGGCCGCACTGCGCAGCGTGCTGGTCCGCATCGACATCGCCACGAGGGAGCGCACCGTCATCGCCGACGACCCGCTCGCCGACCTGGGGAGCCCGGCGATATCGCCCGACGGCAACACCGTCGCGTACCTGCGGGAGACGCACTCGACACCGGAGCAGGCGCCGCGAATCACCCTGTGCACAAAGGCCTTCGGCGGCGAGCCGGTGGAACTCGCCGCGGATTGGGACCGCTGGCCGGCATCGGTGACCTGGTCGCACGACGGGTCGACGTTGCTGGTCACCGCGGATGACAACGGCCGCGCGCCCATCTTCGCCGTCGACCCGTCGAGCGGTGCGGTCACGCAGTTGACGCACGACGACTTCGCGTACGGCGAGGTGCGGCCCGTGCCCGGTGGTGCACTGTATGCCCTGCGCAGCAGTTACCTGACCCCGCCGCATCCGGTCCGCGTCGACGCCGACGGATCTGTCACCGTGCTGCCGTGCGTCGAATTCCCCGAATTGCCAGGTGAACTCGTCGAACTGACGACAACCGCGGCCGACGGCACGCCGGTTCGTTCCTGGCTGACCCTGCCTGCCGGCGACGCCCCCGCGCCGCTGCTGCTGTGGGTGCACGGCGGGCCGCTGGGCAGCTGGAACACCTGGCGCTGGCGGTGGAATCCCTGGCTGCTCACCGCGCTCGGTTATGCGGTGTTGATGCCGGACCCGGCGCTGTCCACCGGTTACGGTCAGGATTTCATCCAGCGTGGCTGGGGCGCTTGGGGTTTCGCACCGTACACCGATCTGATGGCGGCCGTCGACGGCGCGTGTGCGCATTCGCGCATCGACGCCGGCCGGATCGCCGCCATGGGTGGCTCGTTCGGTGGCTACATGGCCAACTGGATCGCCGGGCACACCGACCGGTTCGCCGCGATCGTCACGCACGCCAGTCTGTGGGCGCTCGACCAGTTCGGGCCGACGACCGACGGTGCCTACTGGTGGGCGCGCGAGATGACACCCGAGATGGCCGAACGCAATTCACCGCACCTGCACGTCGAGAACATCACGACCCCGATGCTGGTGATCCACGGTGACAAGGACTACCGCGTGCCGATCGGTGAGGGCCTGCGGTTGTGGAACGACCTGCTGACCCGCTCCGGGCTGCCGGCCGACGACACCGGCGCCACCGCGCACCGCTACCTCTACTACCCGTCCGAAGGGCACTGGATCGCCGCGCCGCAGCACGCCAAGCTCTGGTACCAGGTGGTGGCGGCGTTCCTGTCCGAGCACGTGCTGAAGGTGGCGGTCGACCTACCGGAGATGCTTGGTTAGGTTTGCAGAATGACCGCACCGCAGCGCGAATTCGACATCGTTCTCTATGGCGCCACCGGCTTCGTCGGGAAGCTGACCGCCCAATACCTCGCAGAGCACGGAGGGCAGGCGCGGATAGCGCTCGCGGGCCGGTCGATGGACAAACTGGCGGCGGTCCGGGATTCGCTCGGCGCGGCCGGACAGACCTGGGGATTGATCCAGGCCGACGCGTCGTCACAGCACACCCTCGATGTCATGGCCGAACGGACCCGGGTGGTCGTCACCACCGTCGGTCCGTACCTCAAATACGGTCTGCCGCTCGTGGCGGCGTGTGCTGCGGCCGGTACCGACTACGCCGACCTCACGGGCGAGAGCCTGTTCATCAGGGAGAGCATCGACCTGTTCCACAAGCAGGCCGCCGACACCGGCGCCCGCATCGTGCACTCGTGTGGATTCGATTCCATCCCTTCGGATCTCACCGTCTACGCGCTGTACAAGGCGGCCGAGGCGGACGGCGCCGGCGAGCTCACCGACACCGACTACGTGCTCCGCGGATTCTCCGGCGGGGTCTCCGGCGGCACTGTCGCATCGATGCTCGAGCTGTTCTCGCGGACCTCCGGTGACGAGGAATTGCGCCAGGCCATGTTCGACCCCTACACGCTGACCACCGATCGTGGCGCCGAGCCCGACCTGGGCCACCAAACCGACACCCCGTGGCGCCGGGGCCGCGACATCGCCCCCGAACTCGCCGGGACCTGGACCGGGGCCTTCGTGATGGCGGTGGCCAATACCCGCATCGTGCGGCGCAGCAACGCGCTGCTGGACTGGGAGTACGGCCGCCGGTTGCGGTACTCGGAGCACATGAGCCTGGGCTCGTCGCCCATCGCCCCGGTGGCGTCGGCGCTGGGCACCGCGGCCAACGCCGCCGTCATGAACCTCGGCAGCCGATTCTTCAACAAGCTGCCCCGCGGCCTGATCGACCGCGTGGTGCCGAAGCCCGGGACCGGGCCCAGCGAGCAGGCGCGGGACAAGGGGCACTACCGCGTCGAGACGTACACGCGCACCACCAGCGGCGCCCGGTACCGCTCGGTCATGGCGCAGCAGGGCGATCCCGGCTACAAGGCCACCGCGGTGCTGCTGGGGGAGAGCGGGCTGGGACTGGCCCTCGACCGCGACCGGCTGTCGGATTTGACGGGTGTCCTGACGCCGGCCGCGGCGATGGGCGACGTGCTGATGACGCGGTTGCCGGCCGCCGGGGTCACGTTCGAAACCGAGGCGCTGGGGCGCTGATTCGCGCAGCGAGCGTGGAAGTGCTGTGCCGCGTCGCCGACCGGGCAAGTGTCGGCGACGAGGTTTCACACACATCCCGGGGACATGAGGTGGAAAGCCATGGCTGGTCTTGACGAACTGCTCAATCAGATTCCGACACAAGAGATTGCGGCCAAGCTCGGCGCTGATGAAGGGGAGGTGAACAGCGCCGTACAACAACTGGTGCCGCTGCTGGTGGGCGGCCTGCAGCACAACGCGGAAGACCCCGATACCGCGGCCGGCATCGAGAACGAGGCCGCCGGCCACGCGGCGAGCGGACTCCTCGACGGTGGCGTGACGGTCGACCAGGTCAACCAGGACCAGGGCGCCGACGCCATCGCGAAGATCTTCGGCGGCAACGACAGCGGCCAGGTCGCGTCGGCGCTGGCCGGTGGCGGCGCGGGCAACAGCGAGCTGATCCAGAAGCTGCTGCCGATCCTGGCGCCCATTGTGCTGGCCTACATCGGCAAGCAGCTGACCGGCGGTGGCGGCGGGGCCTCGACACCCGCGGCGTCCGGCGGCGGTCTCGGCGACGTGCTGGGCAACATCCTCGGCGGCGCGCTGAGTGGCAACAAGGCGGGCGGCAACACGAACTCCGGTGACAACCCGCTCGGCAGCATCCTGGGCAGCGTCCTCGGCGGCGGCGGTAACCAGGGCGCCGGCGGCGTGCTCGGCAGTGTCCTCGGTGGGTTGTTCGGCAACAAGAAGTAGGCCCGGGCTTCCTTCTCGCGACCTGGGGGCACCGCCCGCTTGCGGGGGAACATAAAACTGTCCACTGCCAGGTGATTCAGGGCAGTTTTACGTCTGCTCACGGGGTTTACCTAGAATTGGCCGGTGACTGCCAGCGATACGCCTGATCCCGCGACCGTGACTGCGGCCGATTCCCTGCCCAAAACGTGGGATCCCAGCGCGGTAGAAGCTGACATGTACCGGGGCTGGGTCGACGCCGGGTACTTCACCGCCGACCCGACGAGCGACAAGCCGCCGTACTCCATCGTGCTGCCGCCGCCGAACGTCACCGGCAGCCTGCACATGGGCCACGCGCTCGACCACACCCTGATGGACGCCCTGACGCGACGCAAGCGCATGCAGGGCTACGAGGTGCTGTGGCTGCCCGGCATGGACCACGCCGGTATCGCCACGCAGACCCTGGTCGAGAAGCAGCTCGCCGCCGACGGCAAGACCAAGGAAGACTTCGGCCGCGAGGGCTTCGTGGAGAAGGTCTGGGAGTGGAAGCGCGAGTCCGGCGGCACCATCGGCGGCCAGATGCGTCGCCTGGGCGACGGCGTCGACTGGAGCCGGGACCGGTTCACCATGGACGAAGGCCTGTCACGCGCCGTCCGCACCATCTTCAAGCGGCTGTTCGACGCCGGCCTGATCTACCGCGCCGAGCGGTTGGTCAACTGGTCACCGGTGCTGGAGACCGCGATCTCCGACCTCGAGGTCAAGTACGACGACGTCGAGGGCGAGCTGGTCTCGTTCCGGTACGGCTCGATGAACGACGCCGAGCCCCACATCGTGGTGGCCACCACGCGTCTCGAGACGATGCTCGGTGACACCGCCATCGCCGTGCACCCCGAGGACGAGCGCTACCGCGCGCTGGTCGGCAGCACGCTGCCGCACCCGTTCCTGGACCGCGACATCATCATCGTCGCCGACGAGCACGTCGACCCCGAATTCGGCACGGGCGCAGTGAAAGTCACACCCGCGCACGATCCCAACGACTTCGAGATCGGCCTGCGGCACAACCTGCCGATGCCGACCATCATGGACACCAAGGGCGCCATCGCCGGTACCGGAACCGAATTCGACGGTATGGACCGCTTCGAGGCCCGCGTCAAGGTGCGCGAGAAGCTGGCCGGCGAGGGCCGGATCGTCGCCGAGAAGCGGCCCTACCTGCACAGCGTCGGGCACTCCGAGCGCAGCGGTGAGGCCATCGAGCCGCGGCTGTCCATGCAGTGGTGGGTCAAGGTGGAATCGCTCGCCAAGGCCGCCGGTGACGCAGTCCGTAACGGCGACACCGTGATTCACCCGACCAGCCTGGAACCGCGCTGGTTCGCCTGGGTCGACGACATGCACGACTGGTGCATCTCCCGTCAGCTGTGGTGGGGACACCGCATCCCGATCTGGCACGGCCCGGACGGCGAGACGGTCTGCGTCGGCCCGGACGAGGAGCCGCCGGCCGGCTGGGAGCAGGACCCCGACGTGCTCGACACGTGGTTCTCGTCCGCGCTGTGGCCGTTCTCGACCATGGGCTGGCCGGAGAAGACGCCGGAGCTCGAGAAGTTCTATCCCACAACGGTTCTGGTCACCGGCTACGACATCCTGTTCTTCTGGGTGGCCCGCATGATGATGTTCGGCACGTTCGTCGCCGACGACCCGGTGCTCGACGGAGCGAAGGTGCCCTTCGAGAACGTCTTCCTGCACGGCCTGATCCGGGATCAGTTCGGCCAGAAGATGAGCAAGTCCAAGGGCAACGGCATCGACCCGCTGGACTGGGTCGAGATGTTCGGCGCCGACGCGCTGCGCTTCACCCTGGCCCGCGGCGCCAGCCCGGGCGGCGACCTGTCCATCGGTGAGGACCACGCCCGCGCGTCCCGCAACTTCGCGACCAAGCTGTTCAACGCAACACGTTTCGCGATGATGAACGGTGCGGCACCCGCTGCGCTGCCGGACGCTGCCGAGCTCACCGACGCCGACCGCTGGATTCTGGGCCGGTTGGAAGAGGTCCGCGTCGAGGTCGACAACACGCTGGACCGTTACGAATTCAGCCGGGCCTGCGAGGCGCTGTACCACTTCGCGTGGGACGAGTTCTGTGACTGGTACCTGGAGCTCGCGAAAGCCCAACTGTTCGAAGGCGGTTCGCGCACCGAGCACACCAAGGCCGTGCTGGCCGCGGTGCTCGACGTGCTGCTCAAACTGCTGCATCCCGTGATGCCGTTCGTCACCGAGGCGCTGTGGAAGTCGCTGACCGGTGGCGAATCGGTGGTCATCGCCGAGTGGCCGCAGGCCTCCGGCGTCGCGCTCGACCAGGTCTCCGCGCAGCGGATCACCGACATGCAGAAGCTGATCACCGAGGTGCGCCGGTTCCGCAGCGACCAGGGCCTCAACGACCGGCAGAAGGTGCCCGCCCGCCTGGTCGGCATCGCCGAAGCCGACCTGGACGCCCAGGTGGCCGCGGTGACGTCGCTGGCCTGGCTGACCGAACCGGCCGGCGACTTCAACCCGTCCGCGGCCGTGGAGGTCCGGCTGTCCAAGGGCACCGTCGTCGTCGAGGTGGACACGTCGGGCACGGTCGACGTCGCCGCCGAGCGACGCCGGCTCGAGAAGGACCTGGCCGCCGCGCAGAAGGAACTCGCCCAGACCGCAGGCAAATTGGGCAACGAGGCGTTCCTCGCGAAGGCGCCCGAGGACGTCGTCGCCAAGATCAAAGCCCGTCAGCAGCTGGCCACCGAAGAGGTCGACCGGATCAACACCCGGCTGGCCGGCCTGCCGTCCGCATGAGCACGCCGACACCTGACGAGATCGCCGAACTGCTGCAGGTCGAGTATCTGCTCGACCAGCGGTGGCCGGAAACGAAGATCGAACCGAGCACGGTCCGCATCGAGGCGCTGCTGGAGATGCTGGGCTCACCGCAGCGCGGGTACCCGAGCATCCATGTGGCCGGCACCAACGGCAAGACCTCGGTCACCCGGATGATCGACGCGCTGCTGACGGCGTTCTCGCGGCGCACCGGCCGCACGACCAGCCCGCACCTGCAGGCGGCCACCGAGCGCATCGCGATCGACGGAAAGCCCATCAGCCCAGCGCAATACGTCTCCACGTATACCGAGATCGAACCGTTCGTCGAGATCGTCGACCGGCAGTCGGAAGCCGGCGAGCTGGGTGAACCCGGCCCCAAGATGAGCAAGTTCGAGGTGCTCACCGCCATGGCGTTCGCGGCGTTCGCCGACGCGCCCGTGGACGTCGCGGTCATCGAAACCGGTTTGGGAGGACGGTGGGATGCCACCAACGTCGTCGAAGCGCCGGTCGCGGTCATCACCCCGATCGGCATGGACCACACCGACTATCTCGGCGACACCATCGCCGCCATCGCGGGGGAGAAGGCGGGCATCATCGCGCGTCAGCAGCCCGACCTGGTGCCCGCGGGCACCGACCCCAGCACCGTCGCGGTGATCGCCCGCCAGGTTCCCGAGGCGATGGAAGTGCTGATGGCACAGGCGGTTACGGCCGATGCCGCTGTGGCGCGCGAGGACTCCGAGTTCGCCGTACGGGGCCGGCAGGTCGCCGTCGGCGGGCAGCTGCTGGAACTGCAGGGCCTCGGCGGCGTCTACTCCGACATCTTCCTGCCGCTGCACGGCGAGCATCAGGCGCACAATGCCGTCCTGGCGCTGGCCGCGGTCGAGGCGTTCTTCGGTGCCGGAGCCGACCGCCAGCTCGACGTCGACACCGTCCGCCAGGGCTTCGCCGCGGTGACCAACCCCGGTCGCCTCGAGCGGATGCGCAGTGCGCCAACGGTGTTCATCGATGCCGCGCACAATCCGGCCGGCGCCGCAGCGCTCGCCGACGCGCTGCAGACGGAGTTCGAATTCCGGTTCCTGGTCGGTGTCATCTCGGTCATGGCGGACAAGGACGTCGCCGGCATCCTGACCGCGCTCGAGCCCGCGTTCGATCTGGTGGTGGTGACCCACAACGGGTCGCCGCGCGCCATGGACACCGAAACGCTGGCGTCCCTGGCCGAGGAGACGTTCGGGCCCGAACGCGTCGTCACCGCGCCGAACCTGCCCGACGCCATCGAGGCGGCGACGGCGTTGGTGGAGGAGTCGGGCAACGACGGCTCGTCGGACGGCTTCTCGGGTGCGGGCATGGTGATCACCGGTTCGGTTGTGACGGCCGGCGCGGCCCGCACCCTGTTCGGAAAGGATCCGGCATGACCGCCCCGAACCAGCCCGACCCCTGGAAGAGCTTCCGCGGCGTGATGGCGGGCACCCTGATCCTGGAAGTCATCGTGGTGCTGCTGGCGTTGCCGGTCGTGTCGGTGTTCCACGGCGGGCTGACGCCCGTCAGCAGCGGCTATCTGATCGGCATGGCGATCGTCCTGGCCTTGATGTCGGGGATGCAGGGCCGGTCCTGGGCGCTGTGGGCCAACATCGGGATGCAGTTCGTGCTGATCCTCGGTGCGTTCATCGACGTGACCATCGGCATCGTCGGCATCATCTTCCTGCTCGTCTGGGTCTTGATCGCGTATCTCCGGTCCGAGGTCAAGCGCCGCCAGGACCGCGGCCTGCTGCCCGGCCAACAGTCGTGATTTGTGCACGATAATCCGCGGTGAGCGCGGGAAATCGTGCACAAATCGCTGGTTTCGGTTACCGACTAGTACGCTGTCCGCCGTGACTGAGCAGACCCTTGTTTTGATCAAGCCCGACGGCGTCAAGCGCAACCTGATCGGCGAAATCATCAGCCGGATCGAGCGCAAGGGCCTGACCTTTGCTGCTCTCGAGCTGAAGACCGTCAGTGTCGAGTTGGCGACCAAGCACTACGCCGAGCACGAGGGCAAGCCCTTCTTCGTTGACCTGCTGGAATTCATCACCTCCGGCCCGGTTGTGGCCGCCATCGTCGAGGGTCCGCGCGCCGTCGCCGCGTTCCGGCAGATTGCCGGCGGCACCGACCCGGTGGAGAAGGCCGCGACCGGCACCATCCGTGGCGACCTGGCCCTGATCACCCAGGACAACCTGGTGCACGGCTCGGATTCCCCGGAGTCCGCGGCCCGCGAAATCGCCCTGTGGTTCCCCGGTAACTGACACTGTGGGCCGCCGGTAGCTGAGCTACCGGCGGCACCTCGTCGGAGATTGGCCGACGATGTGGGATACTGGCGTACGGGTGACCTGCTTCATACCAGGAGCGGACGCCCGGATGAAGACTTAGACGACGCGACCACCGGGAGAAATCCAGGTGCGGCGCCGACCGTCCAGCCATCATTCAGCCAGGCACCGAGGGCTCCCCGTGGGCCGCTAGGTGCGAGACCACAACAATCTCGGGAGAAGTTCCCCGAGCCAATACAAGAAGCCCTCGCGTGGCCGCGTCGCACGACGCGCCCGGGGGCTTGAGGAGAATACGTGGCCGACGATGCCCAACTTGAAGCCCGATCCGAAGACGCCGGCAGCGCAGCGGAGCCGATAGAGCTCCCCGAGCGCCTGCGGATTTTCTCGCTGGCCCGGATCCTCGGGACCACCAGCAAGAACATCACCGAGACCCTCGCCGGGGTCGACGGTAGGCCCCGCAACCCCGCTTCCACGGTGACCCGTGCCGAAGCGGAGCGCGTCCGCGACCTGCTGGGTCTCGGCGGCGAAGCGGCGCAGAGCCCGGCCGCCGCCGCGCCGGCGGAGACCGCCGAGCCGGCTGCCGAGGTGCTGGTCGAGGTCACCACCGAGGTCGCCACCGAGGTCGCCACCGAGGTCGCCACCGAAAGCGAAGGGGTGTCCGCCGAGGTTGCCGTCGAAGCCGTCGACGTCGCCGAAGCCGCCGTCGAGATCGCCCGCGAGGCGGCCGACGCCGGAGACGCGGAGCCCGACGAAGACGAGCCCGAGTCGCGCCTGCTGCTCGAGACGGTGCAGGCGCCCGCGGCAAGCTCTGCCGAACCCGCCGACTACCTGCCGCTGTTCGTGGCTCCGCAGCCCGTGACGTTCCGGGCGCCCGCCGAGCCTGACGACTTCGCCGACGAAGACACCGTTGACGACGCGGCCGATGCCGCCGACGACGGTGGCGAGGACGGCACCGATGAAGACGGCGAACGGCCCGCCAACCGGCGCCGCCGCCGTGGTCGCCGTGGCCGTGGCCGCGGTCGGGGCGAACAGAGCAGCGACGACGCGACCGACGGCGACGCCGAAGGCGACACGCAGGACGCGTCGGCTGAGGGTGAAGACGACACCGACGCCGAGGGCGACGACGACTCCGGTGACGACGACGCCAACGCATCCGACGGTGCCAGCCGCCGTCGCCGTCGCCGTCGCCGCCGCAAGTCGGGCGGCGCCGGTGGTGACGATGCCGATGGCGAGGCCGGTTCGCCGGACGATCCGCCCAACACCGTCGTCCACGAGCGCGCCCCGCGGGCGAAGTCGGACAACAACGAAATCCAGGGCATCACCGGGTCGACCCGGCTCGAGGCCAAGCGTCAGCGCCGCCGCGACGGCCGTGATGCCGGCCGCCGGCGCCCGCCGATCCTGAGCGAGGCCGAGTTCCTGGCCCGCCGCGAAGCCGTCGAGCGCGTGATGGTGGTGCGCGACAAGATCCGCACCGAACCGCCGCACGAGGGCGCCCGCTACACCCAGATCGCGGTGCTGGAAGACGGCGTCGTGGTCGAGCACTTCGTGACCTCCGCGGCGTCGGCCAGCCTGGTCGGCAACATCTACCTCGGCATCGTGCAGAACGTGCTGCCCTCGATGGAGGCGGCGTTCGTCGACATCGGCCGTGGCCGCAACGGTGTGCTGTACGCCGGTGAGGTCAACTGGGAGGCCGCGGGCCTCGGCGGCAACAACCGCAAGATCGAGCAGGCGCTCAAGCCCGGCGACTATGTGGTCGTGCAGGTAAGCAAGGACCCGGTCGGGCACAAGGGCGCCCGCCTCACCACGCAGATCTCGCTTGCCGGTCGCTACCTGGTGTACGTGCCGGGCGCGTCGTCGACCGGGATCAGCCGCAAGCTGCCCGACACCGAGCGGCAGCGCCTGAAGGAAATCCTCAAGGAGGTCGTGCCCGCCGACGCCGGTGTGATCATCCGCACTGCGTCCGAGGGTGTGAAAGAAGAGGACATCCGCGCGGACGTCAACCGGTTGCAGGAACGCTGGACCGAGATCGAGACAACCGCCGCTGCAACCAAGGGCAAGGCCGCCGGCGCCGCCGTGGCGCTGTACGAAGAGCCCGATGTCCTGGTCAAGGTCATCCGCGACCTGTTCAACGAAGACTTCTCGAAGCTCGTCGTGTCGGGTGACGAAGCCTGGAACACCATCAGCAACTACGTCAATTCCGTTGCTCCGGAACTGCTTTCACGGATGTCGCAATATGGATCGTCAGGCGGTGCGCAGTCTGATGTCGCCGGCAACCCGGCTCGGACCGGTCCGGACGTGTTCTCGGTGTACCGCATCGACGAGCAGCTGGCCAAGGCCATGGACCGCAAGGTGTGGCTGCCCTCGGGCGGCACCCTGGTGATCGACCGCACCGAGGCCATGACGGTCGTCGACGTCAACACCGGCAAGTTCACCGGTTCGGGCGGCAACCTCGAGCAGACGGTCACCCGCAACAACCTCGAAGCGGCCGAGGAGATCGTCCGTCAGCTGCGGCTGCGCGACATCGGCGGCATCATCGTCATCGACTTCATCGACATGGTGCTCGAGTCCAACCGCGACCTGGTGTTGCGCCGCCTGACCGAGGCGCTGGCCCGTGACCGCACCCGGCACCAGGTGTCCGAGGTGACCTCGCTGGGTCTGGTGCAGCTGACGCGCAAGCGCCTCGGCACCGGCCTGATCGAGGCGTTCTCCACGACCTGCACGCACTGCGCGGGCCGCGGCATCATGCTGCACGGCGATCCGGTCGACACCGCGTCGGCGAACGGCCGCAAGGCCGAGGCGGCCGGTGGCGCCGGTGGCGGCGGTGGCCGCCGCAGCAAGCGGGCCAAGAAGGTCGCCCCGCGCCCCGAAGAAGAGCCGCAGTTGGCCAAGGTGCATTCGCATCCGCAGGGCGAGCACCCGATGTTCAAGGCCATGGCGGCGGCCAACGGCAAGCACGAGGACGAACTCGACGAGGACGTCGTCGAGGACGCCGAGGGGCTTGCCGACGACTCCGCCGACGGCGTGATCGAGTCCGACGAGGTCGTGACCGAGCTGGACACCGACGAGGTTGACGAGGCCGAAGCCGAGGACGATGAGGACTCGGATGAGGACGAGCTCGAAGTCGAGCTCGACGAGGACTTCGAGGACAGCGACGACGACTCGGACGATGACGACGATCTGGACCTCGACGAGGACGACGCCGACGAAGACGACGACGCGGATGACGACGACGCAGACGACGACGCAGACGATGAGGATGCGGACGACGAAGACGACGAGGACGAGGACGACGACGAGGCTGATGAGCCCGCTGCAGTGGTCGTCACCCGGGCTCCCGTCGTCCGGCAGCGGCGCCGCGCCGCGGCCCGTCCCGCCGGTCCGCCGGTCGGAGGTGTCGATGGCTGATGCCGTGAGGGTCCACGCGGTTTGACCCTCGAATAGCTGGTCACGTACCCTTGACCAGTTGTCGCCTGGCCGACACCGGCGACATGGAGACGCGGGGTGCCCCGCAACCACTCCGACCTAAGACCAGCGCCCGCCAGCCTTCGGGTGGCGCGCGCCCCGCAGTAGACGAAACGAAGAACAGAGGAACACCAACGATGGCAGCCGATAACGCCACGTACGCAATCGTCAAGACTGGTGGCAAGCAGTACAAGGTTGCCGTCGGTGACGTGGTCAAGATCGAGAAGCTCGACGCTGAGCAGGGCGCCTCGGTGTCGCTGCCCGTCGCTCTCGTGGTCGAGGGTGCGAAGGTCACCACCAGCGCCGACGCGCTGGCCAAGGTCGCTGTCACCGGTGAGGTGCTCGAGCACACCAAGGGCCCGAAGATCCGTATCCACAAGTTCAAGAACAAGACCGGCTACCACAAGCGCCAGGGCCACCGTCAGCAGCTGACGGTCGTCAAGGTCACCGGCATCAAGTAAGTAAGGGAGCGAACAGACATGGCACATAAAAAGGGCGCGTCAAGCTCTCGTAACGGTCGCGATTCCGCCGCCCAGCGACTGGGCGTCAAGCGCTTCGGCGGCCAGGTCGTCAAGGCCGGCGAGATCCTCGTCCGTCAGCGCGGCACTCACTTTCACCCGGGCGTGAACGTCGGTCGCGGTGGCGACGACACCCTGTTCGCCACGGCCGCCGGCTCGGTGCTGTTCGGCTCCAAGCGCGGTCGCAAGACGGTCAACATCGTCCCGGTCGAGGCCTAACCTTTTACACGAGGTGTGAAGCTGCCACGAGGTTTCGCCTCGTGGCAGCTTTTCTTTTTCCCCGGTGACGGGGATTGTCGTGTGAGGGAGAGGACGTCAGATGGCACCCCGGTTCGTTGACCGTGTGGTGATCCACGCGCGCGCCGGCAACGGCGGCAATGGCTGTGCGTCGGTACATCGGGAGAAGTTCAAGCCGCTCGGCGGGCCTGACGGCGGCAACGGCGGCAAGGGCGGCAGCATCGTCCTGGTCGTCGACCCGCAGGTGCACACCCTGCTGGACTTCCACTTCCGCCCGCACGTCGACGCCCCCTCCGGTAAGCCCGGCGCCGGCAGCAACCGGGACGGTGCCGCGGGCGCCGATCTCGAGGTCCACGTGCCCGACGGCACCGTTGTGCTCGATGACCAGGGCCGCATGCTGGCCGACCTGGTGGGTGCCGGCACCCGCTTCGAGGCCGCCGCCGGCGGCCGCGGCGGGCTGGGAAACGCCGCACTGGCCTCGCGGGCCCGCAAGGCGCCCGGTTTCGCGCTGCTGGGGGAGAAGGGCGAGATCCGCGATCTCACCCTCGAACTGAAGACGGTCGCCGATGTCGGTCTGGTCGGTTTCCCGTCGGCCGGTAAATCGTCTCTGGTGTCGGCCATTTCGGCGGCCAAGCCGAAGATCGCGGACTACCCGTTCACCACTCTGGTGCCCAATCTGGGTGTGGTCTCGGCGGGCGACAACACCTTTACCGTCGCGGACGTCCCGGGCTTGATTCCCGGTGCCTCCGAGGGCCGCGGCCTGGGCCTGGACTTCCTGCGGCACATCGAACGCTGCGCCGTGCTGGTCCACGTGGTCGACTGCGCCACGCTGGAGCCGGGCCGGGACCCGATCTCCGACATCGAGGCGCTCGAGGCCGAGCTGGCCGCGTATACCCCGACTTTGCAAGGGGATTCGACCCTCGGCGACCTGGCCGAGCGGCCCCGCGCGGTGCTGCTCAACAAGATCGACGTGCCCGACGCCCGCGAACTCGCCGACTTCGTCAAGGAAGAGGTGGCGGCCAAGTACGGCTGGCCCGTCTACGAAATCTCGACCGTCAGCCGAGATGGCCTGCGCCCGTTGACCTTCGCGTTGTGGGACATGGTCGCGGCGTACCGTGCCGCGCAACCCGTGGTGGCTCCGCGCCGGCCGATCATCCGGCCCGTCGCCGTCAACGAGACTGGCTTCACCGTCGAATCGGATGGCTCCGGTGGCTTCATCGTGCGTGGCACCCGGCCGGAACGCTGGATCGCACAGACGGCCTTCGACAACGACGAGGCGGTCGGCTATCTCGGTGACCGCCTGGCGCGCCTGGGCGTCGAGGACGAACTGCTCAAGAAGGGTGCCCGCGCCGGCTGCGCGGTGACCATCGGCGACGTCACCTTCGACTGGGAGCCGCAGACACCCGCAGGTGTCGACATGCAGATGTCCGGGCGCGGCACCGACATTCGGCTGGAGCAGACCGACCGAGTCGGGGCCGCGGAACGTAAGGCGGCCCGCAAGGAGCGTCGTCGGTCAGCGGAGGATGCCGAGGAAGAGTTGTGACGCACAGCTCCGACACAGTCTCGCCCCATCGTGAGGCCGTGCGCACCGCGCGCAGCGTCGTCGTCAAGATCGGAACCACGGCGCTCACCGCGCCCAACGGCATGTTCGACGCCGGCCGGCTGGCCACGCTGGCCGATGCCATCGAGAAGCGGATGAAGGCCGGTTCGGACGTCGTGATCGTGTCGTCGGGCGCCATCGCCGCGGGCATCGAGCCGCTCGGCCTGAGCCGGCGCCCGACGGACCTCGCCACCAAGCAGGCCGCGGCCAGCGTCGGACAGGTGGCCCTGGTCAACTCGTGGAGTGCGGCGTTCGGCCGGTACGACCGGACCGTGGGCCAGGTACTGCTGACGGCCCACGACATCGCTCAGCGCGCACAGCACAACAACGCGCAGCGCACGCTGGACCGGCTGCGGGCGTTGCACGCGGTGGCGATCGTGAACGAGAACGACACCGTGGCCACCAACGAGATTCGGTTCGGCGACAACGACCGGCTGTCGGCTCTGGTGGCCCAGCTGGTCGGTGCCGACGCGCTGATTCTGTTGAGCGACATCGACGGGCTGTACGACTCCGACCCACGCAAGGGCAACGCGCGCTTCATCCCGGAGGTCGCCGCGTCGGGTGACCTCGACGGCGTGTCCGCGACCGGGGGCAGCCACCTGGGTACGGGCGGTATGGCATCGAAGCTGTCGTCCGCGCTGCTGGCCGCGGACGCCGGGGTGCCGGTGCTGCTGGCCGCGGCCGGCGACGCGGCCGCCGCGCTGACCGACGCCTCGGTGGGTACGGTCTTCGCCGCGCGTCCCGAGCGCATGTCGGCGCGCCGGTTCTGGGTGCGCTACGCCGCGGAGACGACAGGGACGCTGACCCTGGACGCCGGTGCGGTGCGGGCTGTCGTCGGGCAGCGAAAGTCGTTGTTGCCTGCCGGGATCACCGGGGTCTCAGGCCGCTTCCACGGCGGCGACGTCGTCGAACTGCATGGACCCGACGGCAACGCGGTGGCGCGCGGCGTCGTGGCCTACGAGGATTCCGAGCTGGCCGGCATCATCGGCCGTTCGACCACCGAGCTACCCGTCGAACTGCGCCGACCTGCGGTGCACGCGGATGACCTGGTAGCAATTTGACGTCGACTTCGTGTGTATTTGGCTAGAATCGACGCCTCGTTCGGTGTTTTCCCTGCTGAAGAAGGCCGACCTATTAAATTAGGGTTATGCTGCCTTCAACACTCGCGCAGCAAACAGAATTGAGGGGGCGATGGCGAGACAGTCCGTGCTGGCGGTCGGCGCGCATCCCGATGACATCGAACTGGGCTGCGGCGGTGCGCTGGCAAAGCATGTGGCGGCCGGTGACCGGGTCACCATGCTGGTGGTCACCCGCGGCGAGGAGGGGCCGGGTGACTCGCAGGAGCGGGTGCGTGAGCAACTCCGTGCGGTGGAGGTGCTCGGCGTCCACGAACTGCTGTGGGGCCAGGGTTTCGGTGATTGCCGCGTTTCGCTGCAGGAGTTCGAGCTGGTGCACCTGATCGAAGATGCGATCGAAAAGTCTTCAGCCACAATCGTTTACACCCACACTGCCAATGACAGCCACCAGGACCATCGGGTGGTTTCCCGCTGTACGCTCGGTGCCGCGCGATGGGTGTCGTCGATCATGACCTACGGCGGACCGTCGGCCATCGGCTTCAACCCGACGGCGTTCGTCGACATCTCCGACTCCTTGGACAAGAAGATCGAAGCCCTGATGTCGCACGTGTCGCAGGCCGAGGCCAGCGAAAAGGTCAGTGCCTCCTGGGTGCGCAGTTCTGCCGAGCACTACGGCTTCCTGTGCCGCAGGACGTTCGCCGAGGGATTCGAACCGGCCCGACTGGTCGTTGATTTCTGACCCAGTGCCGACCTTTCTGATTGTCGGTGCCGGCCCGACGGGGCTGGGCGCTGCCGTCCGGCTGACCGAACTCGGCATCGACCACGTGGTGGTGGATGCCGGCGATCAGGTCGGTGGCATGGCCACGTCGGTCCGCGACGAACAGGGTTTCACCTGGGATCTTGGCGGCCACGTGCTGCACAGCCACTTCGCGGAGTTCGACCGCGCGGTCGATGCCTCGGGCGTGAAGATGAACGATGTCGCCCGCAACGGCTGGGTGTGGCTCGAGGGCAGCGGGCCGCAGAGTCTGGTGCCCACGCCCATCCAGCAGCAACTCGCCGAGATGCCGACCGACCTGTACCCGGACGCACCGCTGCACAACCTCGCCGACTATTACCGGAACAATTTCGGTGGCAAACTTTTTGACGAGTTTTTCGGCCCCTACAACTACAAGATGTGGACGGCCCCACTCGAGCACATCGACCACGAATGGACGTCGTTGCGCAGCGGCAGTGCCGCACCGAATGTGCCGCGTCTTGGCCTGGCCGGCTCGGCGACCGGACCCGCGGGCAGCTTTCCGTACCCGATCGGTGGCACCGGCGCCCTGTGGCAGGGCGTGCATGACCAGATGCTCGCGCCTGAGACGGTGCGACTGAACACGCAGGTGGTCGACGTCGATGTGACCAGGCGCATCGCCACGCTGGACGACGGCTCGGCCGTCGCGTACGACCACTGTGTCAGCTCGGCGCCGTTGACGACGGCCTGGGGCTGGCTCGGTGGCGCCGGCGCCGAAGGGACGGCCGAGCGAAACAGCTTGTGTGCCAGTCGCATCTATGCGGTCGGATTGGGGTACCGCGGTGCGGCGCCGGAGGCGCTGGCCGACAAGACCTGGCTGTACTGCCCGGACCTGGCCGTGCCGTGGTACCGGGCCACGATGCTCAACAACTACGATCCCGCCAACGCCGGCGACGGCCGCTGGAACGTGCTGTGCGAGGTGCCGCTGCTGCCCGGGCAGCCACTGACCGCCGACGACGCGGTGCGGCGCACCGAGGAATCACTGCGGGCGCTGGGCGCCGAGTCGGAGTACGTGGTGAGCCGGTTCGTGCGGGAAGTCCCGATGGGCTATCCGGTGCCGACCCTGGGCCGTGACGACATCGTGCGGACCGTCGACGAGCGGCTGCGCGCGCACGGCATCCACAGCCGGGGCCGCTTCGGTGGCTGGCGCTACGAGTCCTCGAATCAGGATTACGGCTACCTGCAGGGCCGCGAGGCCGTGGACAACGCGTTGTCCGGCACGCCCGAGGACGTCTACTGGCACCCGGACAGGTTCTGAGCCGGCAATTCACTGGCCAGCAGGGCGAGGATTTCCGAACAGCCACTGTCGATCTTGACCGTGGCCAGGTCGTCGCCCCGGGTGGGCCCGCGGTTGATGATCGCGACGGGCTTGCCGGCCGCGGCGGCGTGCCGGACGAACCGGTAGCCCGAGTACACCGTCAGCGACGAGCCCGCGACCACCAGCGCGTCGGCGGCGTCGACCAGGGCGTACGCCTGCTGCACCCGGTCTTTCGGCACGTTGTCGCCGAAGTACACGATGTCGGGCTTGAGGATGCCGCCACAGCGCGGACAGTCGAGGTACCGGAATGTCGCGGTGTCCTCGACCGTCGCGTCGGCGTCGGGTGCCACGCCGATGCTGCCGACTTCGGCGCGTTCGGTGAACCCGGGATTGAGCCGCTCCAGCTCGACGGCCAGCGCGGCGCGGGTCATGGTGTGCCCGCAGCTCAGGCAGACGACCTGCGCGTAGGTGCCGTGCAAATTCACCACCGTCTGGGAGCCGGCCTTGGTGTGCAGCAGGTCGACGTTCTGGGTGATGACGCCCGTCACCAGCCCGGCCCGTTCCAGGGCGGCCACGGCGCGGTGGCCGGCGTTGGGCCGGCGGGCAGCCATGTGCCGCCACCCGATGTGATTGCGGGCCCAGTACCGCTGCCGGAATGCCGGACCGGACAGAAACTGCTGGATGGTCATCGGATTGCTCGGCGGCGAGTCCGGCCCGCGATAGTCCGGAATGCCCGAATCGGTGGAGATGCCGGCGCCGGTCAGCACGGCGAGCCGCCGGTCGGCCAGAAGATTGACCAGTTCAGGAGCCTGCACCTCATCGAGGGTAGGCCGTCCACGGAGTTGCACCACGGGTCGGTGCAACAATCGAGACGTGGACTTCTACTCCGCCTACCGGCACGGATTCGTCCGCGTGGCTGCATGCACGCACCACACCGCGCTCGCGGACCCGGCGGCCAACGCCGAGTCGGTGCTGCGCCTGGCCCGGGAGTGCCACGACGACGCCGTCGCGCTGGCGGTGTTCCCCGAACTGACCCTGTCGGGGTACTCGATCGAGGACATCCTGCTGTCGGACACGCTGCTGGAGTCGACGACCGAGGCGCTGGCGACCATCGTCGAGGCGTCCGCCGAGCTACTGCCGGTGCTGGTGGTCGGTGCGCCGCTGCGGTACCGGCACCGGATCTACAACACGGCGGTGGTCATCCACCGCGGCGCGATCCTGGGCGTGGTGCCCAAGTCGTACCTGCCGACCTACCGCGAGTTCTACGAATCCCGTCAGATCGCGGCCGGTGATGATGTCGAGGGGACCATCCGGCTGAACGGGGTCGACGTGCCGTTCGGCCCCGACCTGTTGTTCGCCGCCGACGATCTGCCGAATTTCGTGCTGCATGTGGAGATCTGCGAGGACATGTGGGTGCCGGTGCCGCCGAGTGCGACGGCCGCGCTGGCCGGTGCGACGGTGCTGGCGAACTTGTCCGGCAGCCCGATCACCATCGGCCGGGCCGACGACCGCAAGCTGCTGGCCCGGTCGGCGTCGTCGCGATGCCTGGCGGCGTACGTCTACGCGGCCGCGGGAGAGGGCGAGTCCACGACGGATCTGGCGTGGGATGGCCAGACCATGATCTACGAAAACGGTGTGCTGCTGGCCGAATCCGAGCGGTTTCCGCGCGGGGAGCGACGCTCGGTCGCCGACGTCGACACCGAGTTGCTGGCTTCCGAGCGGCTGCGGATGGGCACGTTCGACGACAACCGGCGCACCTTCACAGACCGGACGTCGGGCTTCCGCCGGATCGGGTTCACGCTGTCGCCGCCGGCCGGCGATATCGGTCTGCTGCGCGAGGTCGAGCGGTTCCCGTTCGTGCCCGCGGATCCGGCTCGGCTGCAACAGGATTGCTACGAGGCGTACAACATCCAGGTGTCCGGTCTGGAACAGCGGCTGCGGGCGCTGAACTTCCCGACGGTGGTGATCGGCGTGTCCGGCGGGCTGGATTCCACGCACGCGCTGATCGTCGCGGCCAAGGCGATGGACCGCGAGGGCCGGCCCCGCAGCGACATCCTGGCCTTCACCATGCCTGGTTTCGCGACGGGCGACCACACCAAGAACAACGCGACGGCACTGGCCAAGGCGCTCGGAGTCACGTTCTCCGAGTTGGATATTCGTGACACCGCGCGGCTGATGCTGGCCGAGATGGGGCACCCGTTCGCCCGCGGCGAGGCCGTGTACGACGTGACGTTCGAGAACGTGCAGGCCGGGCTGCGGACCGACTTCCTGTTCCGGTTGGCCAACCAGCGTGGCGGCATCGTGCTGGGTACCGGCGACCTGTCCGAGCTCGGCCTGGGCTGGTCCACCTATGGCGTCGGCGACCAGATGTCCCACTACAACGTCAACGGCGGGGTGCCGAAAACCCTGATCCAGCATCTGATCAGGTGGGTGATCTCCTCAGGTCAGTTCAACAGCGACGTCAACGACGTGTTGCAGTCGGTGCTCGACACCGAGATCACCCCGGAACTGGTTCCGGCGGCCGACGGCGAGGCAGTGCAGAGCAGCCAGGCCAAGGTGGGACCGTATGCCTTGCAGGATTTTTCGCTGTTCCAGGTGTTGCGGTACGGCTTCCGGCCATCGAAGATCGCGTTCCTGTCCTGGCATGCCTGGCGCGACGCCGATGCCGGTGACTGGCCGGCCGGCTTCCCGGACGACGAGCACGTGGCGTACTCGCTGGCCGACATCCGGCACTGGCTGAAAGTGTTCGTCCAGAGGTTCTACTCGTTCAGCCAGTTCAAGCGGTCGGCGCTGCCGAACGGCCCGAAGGTGTCCGCCGGTGGCGCGCTGTCCCCGCGCGGGGACTGGCGCGCCCCGTCGGACATGTCGGCACGCATCTGGCTCGACGAGATCGAGCGCAACGTTCCGGAGTCCTGAGCGGGTCGTTCAGCCGCACCCCCGGCTTCAGAAGGGTGGGGAGCTGTCGCCGTTGATGAGTTGTTGGGCGAGTTGGAGTTTGGCGTCGGTGGTCGGTGCGGACTCCAGCAGCTCGGCCCAGTTGAGTGTGCGTTCGTGCCGGATGCGCCGGGTGCGGTCTGCTGCTCGGGTGCGGCGGCGGGTGGGCATCATGAGGTCGCGGCCGGGTTGGTCGCTGGTGGTTGCCGCAGCCGATGGTGGTGGAGCCGGGGTGGGGAAGTGTTTGTCGGGGAACAGGATTCGGCTACCAGGCACGGTGGTGTATGTGTGCCCGGTGGGTGCGGTCCAGACTATGGTGCCGTCGGGCTGTTGGCGGGTGCGCCATCCGGTCGCGCCGCTGTAGAAGGTTTTGAGCAGGTGGTGTTTGCGGCATTTGGGGGTGAGATTGCCCGGGTGGGTCGCTCCGGCCGGCCACGCGATGGTGTGGTCGAGGTCGGCGTTGACGGCGGGTTGGTCGCAGCCGGGGTGCATGCAGGTGATGTCCCGCATCCGGATGTAATGGTCGAGCGCGGACGACGGCCGGTAGTGGGGTTGCCCGTCGGCCGGGAACTCTGGTGTTTCAACATTTTTCACAGTGGCGCCGCGGGCCGCGAGGTCCGACAGTAGGACGGCGGGGATTACGGATCCACCGAGCAGGAATCCGACCGCCGTCTGGTCGACGACGGGGGCGGGTTCGGGTGACGGGGCGTGGGCCTCGGCGACGGGTGTATCGGCAGTGACCGGTGCGGCGTCTGCGGCGGTTTCGGGGGTGTCGAGGTGCGCGTCACTGATCGGTTCGGGTGCCGCATCGGTGAGGACGTGGATGCTGACGGCGGCGGCGCGGGGATCGGCGCCGGCGGCGGGGCAATCGGGCCGGCCGCAATGGCACGGGAGGCGGTCGCCACGAACGGCCAGGACACCCAGCGCGTCGGCGCGGCGCTGGGCGAGGCTGCGGGGATCGTCGGGGCAGACTTCGTGGGCCATGGCGGTGAGGGTGCGCTTGAGCAGTTCGGCGTCCGTGGCCAGCAGCAGGGCCCAGACGGACGTGACCCCTGCTGGGTCGCCGGGCTTGCCGAACTCGACGTCGCGGCCGCGGACGGCGCCTCGGGTGCGGCGCACGGCGGCGGGGTCGAACTTTTCGATCCAGCTGTCGATCTGTGCCATGGTGTCGGCTTTGGACAGGGGTCCCCATTCGCGCGCGGAGCCCGCCATGGCGACGTCGATGAGGGCGAGCGTGGCCGGGTCCTGGACGTGTTCGGTGTGCCAGCAGATCTGGGTCACCAGCTGTAGGGGCAGATCTCCGGCGGCCAGGAGGGCGCCGACTTCGGGGAGGCGGTCGCGCAGGGCCAGAGCGAGCTGCATCTGGCTGGCGGCTTGCCAGCGGTTGATGGTCAGCGCGGCGCCGATCTCGGCGGCAGCGGCATCCCAACCGTCGCACGCCCATAGGTCGCGGTCCTCGTGGTCGGTGCAGCGGCGGTGAGTCAGTTCGGCGATGGCGGCCAGGCGGCGGCCGGCGTGCTGGGCTTCGGTGCGGGTGGCGCTGGTCATCATGTCGACCAGGGCGCCGTCGTCGGCTTCCCGGGTCGCGATGACCAACGATTCGAACATGCTTTCGATTCTAGCGGCGTTTACTGCTTCAATCTTCCTGGCAGGCACCGACTGTGGATGAATCGCGTTCTGTGGATAACTTGCCGAGGCGGACGCGCTCAGGCGGCGGCCAGCACGTTCGGCTCATCGAGGTCGTCGTCGGTCCGACGCTGCGACCGCGCGGCCGCATGCACCACCAACGCGAAGGCGACGGTGATCGGGATGACCGGGCCGTCCATGCCGCCGGCGAGGACGGCGTCGGCCGTGGTGAAGGCGGGCGGCACGATCTGCGCGTACAAGCTCGCAGCGGTGGGCGCGGCGGCGAAACCCCACAGGAGCCAGCGCCACTGCCGTTCGCGTGCCGCGTCGCCCGCGGTGCGCGCACGGACCACCCCGCGCGCGGCGATCGCGATGGTGATCCAGGCGGGCACCAGATGAAAAAGCACGAGGCCGTGCGGGATCGGCGCCGGCAATCGGAGGACCAGCGCGGTGTAGGCCAGCGAGCCGACAACGGCCAACGCGACCGCCGCACCGTACGTCCACGTCGGGACGGAACGAACGCCGGCCTCCGGCGTCGCCTGCTTGGTCAGCATGAACGCGAACACCGCGCTACCGGGCGCGGCGACACCGAGGATGATGGAACCCACGCCGATGTTGGTCAGCAGATCGTGTTGCGGGATAAGCGGTTGTATCCCGATCCAGATGACGCGCAGCAACGGCGCCGTCATCATGAGAGCAATGCCGTAGGTCATCCAGGCCTGGTGTGTGATCACGTCGCGGCGGCGGATCGCGTAGACCGCGTACCACGCGCTGCCGAGCGTGCCGATTGCCAAGGCGCGCAACTGCGTTTCGAATGCCGGCCCGATGAAATGCTGTGCCGGCGGCGTGAGGTATAGGAACACCAACGCGGTCAGCATGCTGACGGACATCAGTGCGAGATAGCCGCGGCCGATCCAGCGGTGTACGGCCGGCCAGCGGGTGCGCAGTCGTGACGAGAACTGAAACAGCCCGAGCGTCAAGGCAAGTCCGGCCAGGGTGGTGTGCACCATGAGGACCACGCGATGCTCGGCGTAGGCGCCATGACGAACCGATTCGACCGACCCGTTTCCGAGGGCGTAGCCATCGCCGTTGATCGCGGAGTTTACGACGTCCTGCCAACGCGACAAGCCGGGCGTGAAAAGTGGCCAGGTGTAATTGAGTGCGAGCGGCACATAGATGGCGGCGATGGCGATCGTGAGCACGAAGAATCGCCGTGACACCGCGATTCCCTTGTGGCCGTCCATTTGAACGTCAGATTCTAGGGCCACCCAGGGTAAACCCGCAGTATTTGCTGAAGTGGAACCGGTGCGCGGATTTCGGGCGATGGCGCGTTCAGTCGACGCGTGCGGGCGGCTCGCTCAGGAGGCCGCCCGCAATGATCCATCAACCGGGTCGAAGGCGATGGGCAGCGTGATGGGTCCGCTCAAGCCCACCAACGGCTTCCACGGCACCGGCCCGGTCACCCTTGCGTTCGGCATGCGCTGCGTCATCAGGGCGAGCGCTTCGGCGAGCTCCATCTTGGCCAGGTGCACGCCGAGGCAGTAGTGCATCCCGGCCCCGAAGGTCTGCATCGCCGGGGCGCCCGCACGGGTGATGTCGAGACGGTCTGGGTCGTCGTACACGGCGGGGTCGCGGTTGGCTGCTCCGGTGTTCACCTGCAGGAAAGTTCCTGCGGGGATGAGCATTCCAGCAAGTTCGACATCTTCGCGGGCCATTCGCAGCGAGCTGATCACGATGGGCGAGTGCCGCATGGTCTCTTCGACGGCACGGTCGGCCAGGTCGGGATGTGTACCCAGCAAGGCCCACTGATCGGGGTGCTCGCACAACACCTGTACCGAGGCGGCAACCTGGTTGCGAGTGGTATCGGTGCCGGCCGCCAGCAGGCCGGTCGAGAGCATCCGCAGTTCATCGGCGCTGAGCCGGTCGCCGTCCTCCTCGGCGCGGATGAGGTCCGAGAGGAGATCGTCGGTGAGGTGGTCGCGGCGACGGGCCACCATGTCGTCGATGTAGTCGTCGAGGGCCTGCCAGGCGGTCAGGATCGCGGCCTCGTGTTCGGCGACATGCCAGTCGAACGCGTGCATGAAATCGTCGACCCAGAACGACAATTGCTCCCAGTCCTCGGCTGGGGCGCCGAGCAGCGCGCAGATGACCGGGGTCGGGTACTGCCGCGCGATGTCGGTCACGACGTCGCAGTGGCCGCGCGCCACCTGGCGGTCGATCAGGTCGCTGACGACGTCGATGACCGTGGTGTGCAAGCGTTCGATGGCGCGGCGGCTGAAAGCGGTGGCAATCAGTCGACGCAGTCGGGTGTGCTCGGGACCGTCGATGCTGATGATCGACGAGCTGACCCGGTCCCACACCGGACCCGACGTGATGCCCTGCGCGACGAGGAACATGCCCTGGGGAATCCGGAAGCGCGGGTCCCGCAGCACCTCGTGGGCCAGGTCATTAGGTCAGTACCTCCGGTCCGTGCGGCCCGATCGCGATCGGCGACTGTGCACGCGCGGGCGCGAGGATCGCCTGCGCTTCGTCCGGGCCGTGCGCGCCCGAATAGTCGATGGTCGGAAGCGCGACGTCGAAGACGCTCGGAATACCGCTTGCGATGGTCATGCATTGACTATCCGGCGACTTGGCCAGCAGATCATCGGCCAACTGGCGTAGATCTGCGCATCAGTTGTCCACGCCGCTCTCCAGCGCGTCCTCGATGGCCTCGTCACGCGGTGCGCAGTTGCCGGCACCGGGAACCAGGGTCGCCAGCGCACCCGCCGTCACCGCCCGCCGGAGCGCATGGGCGGGGTCCGCGGTCCAACCCGCGGCCAGGACGCCGGCGAAGACGTCACCGGCGCCCGTGGTGTCGATCGCCTCGACCGCGGGTGCCGCGACGGACGTCTCACCCGCGGGCGTGCGGTGCACCGCCCCGTCGGCGCCGCGCGTGATGACCAGATGCGGGACGGCCCAATGCCATTGGGCCGCTTCGGTTTCGTTGACGATCACCACGTCGGTGACGCCGGCCAGCTCGCCGAGCACGTGCGGATCGGCGCCGGGCGGCGAGGCGTTGAGCACCACCGTGGCACCACTGTCCTTCGCCAGCCGCGCCGCCGCCAACGCGGTGGCCGTTGGGATCTCCAGCTGCAGCAACAGCACATCGCAGTCGGCGACGACCGCGCGAACGTGCGCGGAGTCCAGGGTCAGGTGCGCGTTGGCGCCCGCCGCCACCACGATCATGTTCTCGGCGTTGTCGCCGACCATGATGGCCGCGGTGCCGCTGGGGACCGGCAGGCTGACTGCGCCGACCAGGCCGACACCGTTGTCCTGCAGATGCTTTCGCAACACATCGCCGGCGGCGTCGGCCCCGAGCGCGGCGACCAACTGCACATCGGCACCCGCCCGTGCCGCGGCCACGGCCTGATTGCCGCCCTTGCCGCCGGGCTCGGAATGCAGCGCCGACGCCAGCACCGTCTGCCCCGGTCGCGGCAGGTCGGCGAGGCCGAACACCAGATCCATGTTGACGCTGCCCACGACGGTGATCCGAGTCACCCGGCCACGGTAGCCCCGACCGGGCTGAACCGCAGATACCTCGTTACCCTGGGTTAATGAGTGTGCACGCAGCTACGGACACCGATCTTCGCCAGCAGGTGCATGACGCCGCCCGGCGGGCCCGCGTCGCGTCGCGCGTGCTGGCGACACTGACCACTCAAGCCAAGAACCGCGCGCTGCACGCCGCCGCAGATGCCGTACTGGCCGCCGCGGACGCGGTGCTCGCCGCCAATGCCGAGGACATCGAGACCGCGCGCGCCGCGGGTACCGCCGAGGCGATGATCGACCGGCTGGCCCTGAACCCGCAACGGCTCGACGGCATCGCCGCCGGATTGCGGCAGGTCGCGGGGCTGCCGGACCCCGTCGGTGAGGTGCTGCGCGGCAGCACGCTGCCCAACGGCCTGCAGCTCCGTCAGCAGCGGGTACCGCTGGGCGTCGTTGGCATGGTCTACGAGAGCCGGCCCAACGTGACGGTCGACGCCTTCGGCCTCGCCCTCAAGTCGGGCAACGCGGCGCTGCTGCGCGGCAGCTCGTCGGCGGTCCGGTCGAACGAGGCTCTGGTCACCGCGCTGCGGGCGGCCCTGGCGGCCGAGGGGCTGCCCGAGGACGCGGTGCAGCTGCTGCCCAGCGAGGACCGCGCCAGCGTCACTCACCTCATCCAGGCTCGCGGTCTGGTCGACGTGGTGATCCCGCGCGGCGGTGCCGGCCTGATCGACGCCGTGGTGCGCGACGCCACCGTGCCGACCATCGAGACGGGCGTCGGCAACTGCCACGTCTACGTCCACGAAGCCGCTGATCTCGACATGGCCGAGAGCATCCTGCTGAACTCCAAGACCCGCCGCCCCAGCGTGTGCAATTCGGCCGAGACCCTGCTGGTGGACCGGGCCATAGCCGACACCGCGCTGCCGCGGCTGGTGACCGCGCTGCAGGACGCCGGGGTGACGGTGCACCTGGACCCGAGCGAGGACGAGCTGCGCGCCGAGTTCCTGTCGCTGGACATGGCGGTGGCCGTGGTCGACGGGGTCGACGGCGCCATCGCGCACGTCAACGAGTACGGCACCGGGCACACCGAGGCCATCGTCACCACCAATCTTGCTGCGGCCCAGCGGTTCTCCGAACAGGTGGACGCCGCCGCGGTGATGGTCAACGCGTCGACGGCCTTCACCGACGGTGAGCAGTTCGGCTTCGGCGCCGAGATCGGCATCTCGACCCAGAAGCTGCACGCGCGCGGTCCGATGGGGCTGCCGGAACTGACATCCACCAAATGGATCGTGTGGGGCGACGGCCAGACCCGGCCTGTGTAAGAGGAGAAGAACTTGAGTACACCCGCTCGTTCGGTGCCGCTGTTCGCGGATATCGATGACGTCGCCAAGAGGCTCGCCGAAACCGGATATCTGCCCGACACCGCAACGGCCACAGCGGTTTTCCTGGCCGACCGGCTGGGTAAACCGCTGCTGATCGAAGGGCCGGCGGGCGTCGGCAAGACCGAACTGGCGCGGGCCATCGCCCAGTGCACCGGTTCGGAGCTCGTGCGGCTGCAGTGCTACGAGGGCGTCGACGAGGCCCGTGCGCTGTACGAGTGGAATCACGCCAAGCAGATCCTCCGGATTCAGTCCGGTCAGCAGTCTGGCGACTGGGACCAGACCAAGATGGACGTCTTCAGCGAGGAATTCCTGCTGAGCCGCCCGCTGCTGACGGCAATCCGCCGCACCGAGCCCACCGTGCTGCTGATCGACGAGACCGACAAGGCCGACATCGAGATCGAAGGCCTGCTGCTGGAGATCCTGTCCGACTTCGCCGTCACCGTGCCCGAACTCGGCACGATCAAGGCGCAGCAGACGCCGCTGGTGGTGCTGACCTCGAACGCCACGCGCGAGCTGTCCGAGGCGCTCAAGCGGCGCTGCCTGTTCCTGCACATCGATTTCCCCGACCCCGATCTGGAGCGGCGCATCCTGCTGTCCCGGGTGCCCGAGCTGCCGGAGAAGATCGCCGACGAGCTGGTCCGCATCATCGGGGTGCTGCGCGGCATGCAGCTCAAGAAGTTGCCGTCGGTCGCCGAGACCATCGACTGGGGCCGCACGGTCCTGGCGCTGGGTATGGACACCCTCGACGACGCGATGATCGCCGCCACGCTGGGCGTGGTGCTCAAGCACCAGTCCGACCAGCAGCGCGCTGCCGGTGAGCTGAAGCTGAACTAGGGCTCGCCATGACTGGACGAACCCCCGCACAACCGCTTGCCCCGCAAGGCATTCCAGGCCACCTCGTGGGGTTCGTCGAAGCCCTGCGCAAGGTGGGCATCAACGTCGGGCCGTCGGAGACCGTCGATGCCGGTCGGGTGATGGCCACCCTGGGGCTGGGTGACCGCATGGTGCTGCGCGAAGGCCTGGCGTGCGCCGTATTGCGCCGGCCCGACCACCGCGAGACCTACAACGCGCTGTTCGATCTGTGGTTCCCCGCGGCCATGGGAGACCGGGCCGTGTTGGAACTCGACGACGAGGAGGACCCGGAGAACCGGCCCGACCGGATTCCGCCCGAGGACGTCGAGGGCATGCGCTCGGCACTCATCGACCTGCTGTCCGACGCCGACATGGCCAACTTGGACGACCGCCTGATGGCGATGATCGCGCAGATCGTCGATGCCTACGGCAAGTACAACTCGAGCCGCGGTCCGTCGTACTCGTCGTATCAGGCGCTCAAAGCCATGGGGCTGGACCAACTCGAGGGCAAGCTCCTGGCCGGCTTGCTGGCGCCGTATGGCGACGAGCCCACGCCCACGCAGGAACAGATCGCCAAAGCGATGGCGGCCAAGCGTATTTCGCAGCTGCGGCACATGGTCGAGTCCGAGACCAAGCGGCGCACGGCCGAGCAGATCGGCCGCGACCACGTGCAGACCTACGGCATCCCGCAGCTCGCCGAGAACGTCGAATTCCTCAGGGCTTCAGGTGATCAGCTGCGCCAGATGCGCAATGTTGTTGCGCCCCTGTCCCGTACGCTGGCCACCCGCCTCGCCGCGCGTCGGCGTCGTTCGCATGCCGGGCAGATCGACCTGCGCAAGACGCTGCGCAAGTCGATGTCCACGGGCGGCGTGCCCATCGACGTCGTGCTCAAGAAACCGCACCCGGCCCGTCCCGAGCTCGTGGTGCTGTGCGACGTCTCCGGCTCCGTCGCGGGCTTCAGCCACTTCACCCTGATGCTGGTGCATGCCCTGCGCCAGCAGTTCTCGCGGGTGCGCGTCTTCGCCTTCATCGACACCACCGACGAGGTCACCGAGCTGTTCGGGCCGGACGCCGACCTGGCCGTCGCGGTGCAGAAGATCACCCGCGAGGCCGCCGTCTACACCCGGGACGGGCACTCCGACTACGGCCACGCCTTCGTCTCGTTCATGGACAAGTGGCCCAATGCGCTCTCGCCCCGCACGGCCCTGCTGGTGCTCGGCGACGGCCGCAACAACTACCGCAACCCGCAGGCCGACCTGCTGGCGCACATGGTCAGCGCCAGCCGGCACGCGCACTGGCTCAACCCCGAGCCCAAGCACCTGTGGGGCAGCGGCGACTCGGCGACGGCCAAGTACCAGGACGTCATCACCATGCACGAATGCCGGTCCGCCAAGCAGCTCGCGTCGGTGATCGACAACCTGCTGCCGGTCTAGCCGCCGAGGTCCTGCCCCCGGGTTAGCTCCGAACACTGCCGTAAGCTGGCCAATCGTGACTCGACGCAGGCTGGGAGTGATGGGTGGGACGTTCGATCCCATTCACCATGGACACCTCGTCGCGGCCAGCGAGGTGGCCGACCTGTTCGAGCTTGACGAAGTGATCTTCGTGCCGACCGGGCAGCCCTGGCAGAAGCGCGATCGGCACGTCACCGCCGCCGAGGACCGGTACCTGATGACGGTCATCGCGACGGCTGCCAACCCGCGGTTCTCGGTGAGCCGCGTCGACATCGACCGGGGCGGCCCCACCTACACCAAGGACACCCTGCGCGACCTGGCCAGACAGAACCCGGACACCGACCTGTTCTTCATCACCGGCGCCGATGCGCTGGCCTCGATCCTGTCCTGGCAGAACTGGGAGGAGCTGTTCTCCACGGCCCGGTTCATCGGGGTCAGCCGGCCCGGCTACGAGCTGGACGGCAAGCACATCGAGGAAGCGCAGAAAGAACTGCCGGCCGACGCCCTGACGCTGGTCGAGGTGCCCGCGCTGGCCATCTCGTCGAGCGACTGCCGTCGCCGCGCCCAGGCCAACCGGCCCATCTGGTACCTGGTGCCCGACGGCGTCGTCCAATACGTATCCAAACGTGGGCTCTACCAGGCCCGCGACAATGCCAGGAACAAGCAGGAGAGTTCATGACCGCCACCCCCGAAGCCCTCAGCATGGCGACCGTCGCCGCGCGCGCGGCGTCCGCCAAGCTCGGCGAGAACATCAGCGTCATCGACGTCTCGGATCAGTTGGTGATCACCGACTACTTCGTCATCGCTTCCGCGTCCAACGACCGCCAGGTCAACGCCATCGTCGACGAGGTCGAGGAGAAGATGCGCTGGGCGGGCCACAAGCCGGCCCGTCGCGAAGGCGCCCGCGAGGGCCGCTGGGTGCTGCTCGACTACGTCGACATCGTGGTGCACATCCAGCACCAGGAAGAGCGCGAGTACTACGCGCTGGACCGGCTGTGGCGGGACTGCCCGGCGGTCGAGGTCGACCTGGATGGTGAGTTGCCGGTGAACCCCGACGGTGATGACGCGTCCGACGGGGACGGCGAGTGAGGAACCGCCGTCTCCTGCTGCTGCGTCACGGCCAGACGGAATACAACGCGACCAGCCGGATGCAGGGCCAGCTCGACACCGACCTCAGTGACTTGGGCCGGGCGCAGGCGGTGGCGGCGGCCGAGGTGCTGGCCAAACGCCAGCCCCTGGTGATCGTGTCGTCGGATCTGCGCCGTGCCCTCGACACCGCGACCACGCTTGGGGAACAGGCCGGTATGCCGGTGTCGATCGACGAGCGACTGCGCGAGACACACCTGGGCGACTGGCAGGGCCTGACCCATCACGAGGTCGATGACATTGCGCCCGGCGCGCGGCTGGCCTGGCGTGACGATGCCCGCTGGGCGCCGCACAACGGCGAGAGCCGCGTGGATGTGGCGAACCGCAGCCTCCCGGTGGTGGCCGAGCAGCTGCGCAAGCTGCCCGAATGGGGTATCGACGAGGTCGACCGGCCCGTGGTGCTCGTCGCGCACGGTGGGTTGATCGCCGCGCTGACCGCGGCCCTGCTGGAGCTGCCCGTGGACAACTGGCCGGTGCTCGGCGGCATGGGTAATGCCAGCTGGGTGCAGTTGTCGGGGCACAGTGCCGGACTTGCCGACGACGACCCCGTGAAGTGGCGTCTGGACGTGTGGAACGCCTCGGCTCAGGTGGCCAACGATGTCCTCTGACCGCCCAGTCCTGCTGGTCTTCTGCGACTCGTTGTCCTACTACGGACCGACCGGCGGGCTGCCGTCGGATGATCCGCGGATCTGGCCCAACATCGTTGCGTCGCAACTCGGTTGGGACCTGGAGCTGATCGGCCGCATCGGCTGGACGTGTCGCGACGTGTGGTGGGCCGCGACGCAGGATCCGCGGTCGTGGGCGGCCCTGCCCAAGGCCGGTGCGGTGATCTTCGCGACGTGCGGCATGGATTCGCTGCCGTCGCCGTTGCCGACGGCGCTGCGGGAACTGATCCGCTACGTGCGGCCGCCGTGGCTGCGCCGCATCGTGCGGGACGGCTATGGCTGGATGCAGCCGCGCCTATCCCCGGTTGCCCGGCCTGCGCTGCCGGCGCACCTGACGGTCGAATATCTCGAAGAGACCCGCGGGGCAATCGATTTCAACCGCCCCGGCATCCCGTTCGTGGCGACCATCCCGTCGGTGCACATCGCGGAGACCTACGGCAGCTCGCACCGCTGGCGCGACGCCACGGTCTCGGCGATCACCGATTGGGCCGACGCCAAGCAGATTCCGATCGTCGACCTCAAGGCCGCAGTCGGTGACGAGGTGATGTCCGGCCGGGCGAATCCGGACGGGATCCACTGGAATTTCGAGGCGCACCGCGCGGTCGCCGAACTCATGCTCAAGGGGCTGGCCGAGGCCGGTGTGGTGTCGCAGCGGACCGACGGCTAGCCATGGCAGTGGTGGTGGTCACCGACTCGTCGGCTCGGCTTGACCCAGAAGAGTTGAAGCGCTGGGACATTCGGGTGGTCCCGCTGCACGTGCTGCAGGACGGCATCGATTACCAGGACGGGATCGACCCGATTCCGCAGGACATCCAGGACCGGTCGCATGTGTCCACGTCCGGTGCGGCGCCCGCGGATCTGACTGACGTCTACAAGCAGGCGCTGGCCGACAGCGGCGGCGACGGCGTGGTGGCGGTGCATCTGTCGGCCGGTCTGTCGAGCACGTTCAGTGCCGCGGCGGCGGTGGGCCGCGAGCTGGGTTCGTCTGTGCGCGTTGTCAATTCGCGTTCTGCCGCGATGGGCGTCGGATTCGTCGCCGTGGCTGCGGCCCGGGCCGCAGCGGCCGGTGCCGATCTGGATGCCGTCGAAGCGCAGGCGCGTTCGGAATCCGGGCGGCAGCACGGGTTCATCGTCGTGCACCGGCTGGACAACCTGCGGCGCAGTGGCCGCATCGGCACGGCGGCCTCCTGGCTCGGTACCGCGTTGTCGCTGAAGCCGTTGCTGCAGTTGGACATCGACGGCCGGCTGGTACTGGATCAGCGGATTCGGACCGTCGCCAAGGCGCATGCCGCGATGATCGAGCGGGTGGTCGCGCTCGTCGGCGACCGGCCCGCATCCATCGCCGTGCACCACGTCGACAATCACGACGACGCCGCGTCGATCGGCGCCGCACTGACTTCCCGTCTACCCCAGGTCGAATCACTCGTGGTGACCGACATGGGGCCGGTGCTGGCGGTGCACGTCGGCTCCGGCGCGGTCGGTGTCATCGTCAACACGCAGGGCTAGCGTCCGTCGTCAGCGACCCGGCTCGAACGCAACCGGCAGCGTGGCCGGCCCCGTCACTCCCAGGTCATGTTGTGCGGCAGCCAGTTTCGCCTCGCCGATGCGGTAGATGCCGGCCAGTGCGGACGGCTCGACGCCGACGTACTCGCAGATCAGGTCCGCAGCGACGCGTGCGTCGCGCAACCGCAGGGCAAGTGAATAGGGCAACGGCAGCCGCCGCAGCGCCTGCTCGCGGGAAGTTGACGTGGCCATGTGATGAGCCTGTGCGTTACTGGGCACGCAGGACTGAGTAGGCGGGTACTCGAATCGGGCGGGGGCGTCCCTACCGCCGCAGCAGCGCGGCGAGTTCGTCGCGGTTGGTGGTGCCGGTCTTGGCCATGGCACGGTAGATGTGGCCTTCGACGGTGCGGGGGGACAGGGTGAGTCTGTGGGCGATGGCGGGGCTGGAAAGGCCGTGGCCGAGGAGGATGACGATCTCGCGTTCGCGATCGGTCAGAGGGAGCGGTTGGGCGGCCCGCCGGAGCGCGGGTGTACTGGCGCCGCAGTGTTGGGCGAGTGTCTGCGCGCGGGTCACGCAGGTGAGCGCCGAGCCGCGTTGGCCGTGTTTGCGGTAGGCCAGTGCCGCGTGGGCGGCTGCGTCGATCGCCGCGATGAGCTCGCCGTGGTCCTCGAAATCCGTTGACATGGTGACGAGTTCGTCGGCGGCACCGGCCTGCAGCGCGCAGGCGAAGCGTGCTGCCAGGCCGACCCGGGGGCCTTCGACGATAGAGGTGAGTTGCAGCAGTCGGTCGGCTCCTGAGCCGTCGCCGAACTGCGCCGCGGTCTGCCACGCCAGCACTTCGTATGCCGGCTGTCCTGCGTCGCGGGCGTCGGCCGCGGCGGTGCGAGCCAGTTGCACGGCTTCGGTCAGCGACCCTTCGGCGGCGGCCACCCACGCCCGGGCCAGTGTCACCTCGGTTGCGAGGAACAACATTCCCGGGTGCAGGTTCGCCTCGAGGTCGATCAAAGCGTGCCGGGCGGCCGTGGCATCGCCGGCCCACGCCAGTGCCTGCGTAATACCCAGTCGGCCGCGGAAGGGCCAGCCACCGACTTCGCCGAACGGGGCCATTACGGTCACGGCCCGTTGTAGTCGCTTCAGCGCCACGGCGACCTGCCCGCCGGCGAGTTGGGCCTGTCCCAGATGGACCTCTCCGCTGTGCGGAAGCCAGGTGTCCTGCATGTCGCGCCAGGCCTGTCGCGCGACGTCCTCGGCGTCGTGAATCAGGCCTGCGAGCTTGAGGCCGATCATGTATCGGTAGCTGAGGCCGTTGCGAAGCACCGAGCCGTTGGGTGCGACGGTCGCGGCGGTCTGGCCCAGTGCGGCCGCCGTCCCGAGTTCGCCGACACGGCCCAACAGCGCCAGTCCGCCGACCTTGGCCCAGGAGGCAAGGGCCCCGTCCTCGTCGGGCAGCGGTCCGGAAAGGGCCGCGTCGGCCATCCGGACCGCCGCTGATGGTCGGCCGAGATCCGCGTGAAAAGAGGCTCGCTGTGCGGCGAGGATCCGCCGGGCGAGTGGATCGGCAACGGCCGCTTCGGCCTCGTCGAGGATTGCTTCGGCTGACTTCGGCTGACGAAGGGTCCAGTACGTGTTGTGTCCGCGGAGGGTGGCTATTCGGGCCCGTTCGACGTCGGTCTCCGCGCGGTCGGCGAGTGCGGCCAACTTGGATTGTGCCTCCGCTGCGCTGCCCAGCCAGACCATGCAGTAGCCGAGTTGGAGCTCTGCCGGCATGCCACCGCCGGCTGCTACCGCAGCTTCCGACAGCCGTTCCGCCAGTGGCGTATTCAGCAGGTGAACGGCTGCTCGAGATGCGGCCAGGAACAGGTCGGGTTCGGGCGGAAGATCGGAATCGAGCACCAAGGTGGCGCGACGTACCAACATCGCATCGTCCTGGTCCGTGTCGGCCACCAAGGCAGTTGCGACCAGGCCGCGGAGCCGCCGGAGCCGCAGCGCCGGAGCGCGTTCGCGGCGCACTTCACCGTAGAGGGGATGCGCCAGCCGGACTTTCGCCGTGCCGTCACTGCTGTCGAGGGTTATGAGGCTGCGTACTTCGGCGTCCTCCACCGCCGCCGGATCGGTGATGTCAGTGAGTGATCGGATGTCCATCGGTTCGCCGACGGCCAGGATGTCGATGACGTCCCCGACCGCAGGAGGTAGCGCACCCATCCGCGATTCGATCAGCTCGACGAGTGCCGGTGCCACGGTCATTCCTCCGGCCCAGCGCCAGCAGCCGTCGTCGGGTGCCAGTCGGCCGGCCGACACCTCCTGTTCCACCATGTGGTGCAGGTAGAGGACGTTGCCGCGCGTGAGACTCCACAGCCGGTGCCCCGCGCCCGGGTCGACAGTTCCGCCGAGGGTGACGCTCAAGAGGCCGGCGGTCTCGTCGGCCGACAACGGTTGCAGATCGATGCGATGAAACTCGCCTGCAGCCCAAATCTCTTGGACCCCAGGGGGAACTGTCTCACCGTCCCGCAGCGTCAAGACGAGTTTCGCGGTCCGCCGACGCGCGATCTGATGCAGGACGAAAGCCGACAGATCGTCGAGCAGGTGGACGTCGTCCACGCCGACGATGACCGCGGCGCCGTGCGACGTGGTGGTGAGGGCATCGACCATCAGCCGAACGAGTTGGGGCCCATCCATCTCGGCCGTCATCCAGGCGGTCAGCGCGCCGAGGGGCAGTGCGCGCGCCGATGCGGTGCCCACCGCCCAGTGCGTCGTGCTGCCCGCGCCGGCAGCGCGCGCCAGGGCTTCGCGCGCGATGCGACTCTTGCCCACGCCGGCAGCGCCGTGCAGCACCACGCCGGACGAGTCGGGGTCGGACATCGCGGCGTCGATGGCCGCAAGTTCTTCGTTGCGGCCGGTCAGTGGCCAGGTCAGGCGCACTCAGACAGCGTAGGCGGGATCACGGCGGGACGGCACTGCTACGGCGTTGCTGTCAGCGGCTCAGGAGTGCGGCGAGTTCGTCGCGGTTGGTGGTGCCGGTCTTGGGCAGCCGACGAAGGCGGGTCTGCGCGGCACGGGCACGACGTACCTCTCCGTAGAGCGGATGGGCCAGCCGGACGTCGTTCGACTTCAGCGTGATCAGGCCGCGCACCTCGGCTTCTTCGATTCCTACCGGATCGGCGATCCGGCGCAGTGCGGCCAGGTCGAGCGGCTCGCCGACAGCCAAGAGGTCTACGACCTCGCCGGCGGCAGGCGGAAGGCCGCGCATCCTGGACTCGATCAACTCCACCAGGCTCGATGGGATGGCGATGTCGCCCGTCCAGGTCCACGTGCCGCGGCATCGGGCCAGGCGCCCGTCTGCCACCTCCTGGTCGACGATGTTGCGCAGGTAGAGGGCATTGCCACGAGTGAGCGCCCACAACCGCTGCGCGGTGTCGGAAGCCACCGGCCCGTTCAGCGTCGCAGCGAGCAGCGTCGAGGTCTCCTCGCGGGACAAGGGCTGTAGGTCGAGGCGCCCGAGTTCGCCACTCGAACGCACATCCTCGAGTCCGGGCGGCATCGGCTCGCCGTCGCGAATCGTCAGGATGATTTTCGCGGCGCGTCGCTGGATGATCTGGTGCAGGACGAACACCGACAGATCGTCGAGTAGGTGTGCGTCGTCGACCCCCAGGACGACGTCCGAGCCTGCCGGCGTCGTCGTCAAAGAGTCGATCACGCCACGAACCAGTTGGAGCGAATCCGCGGCGGGCGGCGCCCATGAGGCGAAAGCGCCCAACGGAAGTGCACGTGCCGATGCGGTACCGACCGCCCATCGAGTCCGGGTCTGGGCTGACGCCATGGCGTGTAACGCATCTCGGGCCACGCGGCTCTTTCCGACGCCCGCGGCGCCACACAACACGATTCCCGCCAGTGTCGGGTCCGACATGGCGTCGGCGATGGACTGCAGTTCCTCGTTGCGGCCGGTCAGCGGCCATTTCAACCGCATTGGAACAGGGTAGTTGGCGGCCCGCTCCGTGGACAGGCCGAACTACGCAGGTAGGGGTCCGCCACGCGGGGTCGCATTCGAGTACCCGGCTACTCGCTCCCCGGCGCCGCCGTCACCGCACTCTGAATCCAGAGCGGCAGCCCTTCCGCAGACCCGACTGAAAGGTGACGACCATGAGCCACACACTGCACCTCAGCTGGCCCCACGCCCTGGCAGCTCACGCACCTTCCGCACCCCACTGGCTCACCGATGCGGAGCATGCCATCGGTGATGTGATGCATCGGTTGGCCGACGAGCATCCCATCTACGACACTCATGTCGAGTACATCGAGGACGCGCTGATGGCGCGTGAAATGTACCGGCTTTGAACGGATTTGGCTACCCGTGGAAGCGTCCGGTGACCGGCGGCAGATCCTTGAGCGTGAGAATGCCCGGTGCGGCGGCCACTACTGCAGGCACCGCGTTGGTGACCGGCAGCGCGGTGTAGATCATGCCGAGGCCGTTGAGGCTGACCTCGCTCCAGTCCTTTGACGGCAGGCAGTACACGACGGTGCGCATGTTGGGTACGCCGAACACCTGGATCACGTGGCCGTGTGCCACCGGCTTCGGCGGCGTGACGTGTTCGCCCATGATCCAGTTGAAGCCGACGCTGACGACGTTCTTGTCGCCGACCCAGCCGCGGTGGTAGCCGTAGACGCTGGCCACTGTGCCCTTCGGGATCTGCATGAACCCCAGGTCAGAGTCCTCGGTCGCCGGCGTGAAGGTGACGTCGAAGGTGATCTTGTCGAGTTTGGCGCCGATGGCGTCGGCCATCATCGCGGCCGACTCGGCGAACACCTCGCTCTCCAGGCGCACGCTCTCGGCCAGGCCCGGCGTCTCCGGGTCTTTGCCGAAGCCCATCGCGGCCATGGTGCCGGCCGATTCGTAGACGCCGCAGTCGACCGACTCGGTGATGCGGATTTCGTCGACGCTCTCGCACGCGCTGGACAGCACCATGCCCATCATGTTGGTCAGGCCAGGGTGCGCGCCGCTGCCGAAGATCGTGGAATTGCCTGCCTCGCAGGCCTTCTGGATGCGCGCGAGGTCCTCCGGGCTCTGCTTGCCGCCGGTGATCCAGGCCGCGGTCGAACACACGTTGATGCCTGATTCCAGCAGCCGGACCAGCTCGTCGACGCTGGGCCAGATCGGGTTGTAGCAGCAGGCATCGGGCTTGAGCGCGACGAGCTCTTCGATGTCGTTGGTGGCCTTGATGCCCGTCGGCTCGGGCCAGCCCGCCAGCTCGGCGGCGTCCACGCCGACCTTCTCGGCGCCGTACGCGTAGACGCCGACCAGCTCCATGTCGTCACGGGCGATGATGGCGTGCAGGGATCGCTTGCCGATGTTGCCGGTGGTCCACTGGATGACGCGGAGCGGGCGGTCGGTGGTCATGGAGGCCTCCTCGTTGGGGCTGTGCTTTCGCTAGACACTATGCCGCAGGTGTCTACCGGCCTTCGGGGGTCCCGGTGGCCGGACGATCGAGGAGACGGAGCGGAGTTGACCCTTGATAATTCAATCCCTGGAGTCGGCCGACCATGGGCCCACGTCCGTCGCTTCTTTTGTTGGACCCACAGGATGTGGTGCCGCGCCCGTCAACGTCACAAAGATGATCGTGACAACGCAGTGAATAGCGTTAACGGCATTAGCTGGTTAGTCGATGTACACGATCAGGGTCGTGCCCTGGGCATTCACGCCTGAGCAACGCTTCGCTCCCGGCCAGATGTTGGTCGTCGCCGGCACACAAGTCATCAGGTATGACTGGTGGGTGACCGGGCTGTAGGCGATAACGCTCTGGCCTGGTTGGGAATACCACGATGAGCGCACGCTGTCTGCGAACGCGCAGCTTGTCTCATCAGAGGCAACACCACTGGTGCCTGATGGGCAGATTTTGAAATTCTCGACGGGTCCCATGGCCGAGGGCGGCGGTAGAACAACCGTCCGAGGTGGCGGTGGAGCCGCGGCGCGATCAGGCGCTTGCGTCGGCAGGTCCTGGACCGCAAACAGAAATGCGCCGGGGGCGGTCTCCCACACGAGCTTGTCGCCATCGGCTGTGACGTCAATCGGCACATCGTGGGTCTTCCCACGCGAGGTGGTCACTGTCGCTATGCCCTTGTATTCGTTGCCCGCTTTGTTGGCCAGGTCGACGTGAGTCACCTTGAGGTGCAGAGGTGAAAGGTCTGGATCAGTGTCGAGCTTGGACTGCATTGCCGACCGCACTTCCGCGGCAACCTCGTTGGCCCGAGACACTTTCGGCTCGGGCGTCGTAGTCGGCGTGATCATTGGTGCTGCGTTCGTGCGTTCTCCAGTTGGGCGCGTCACCACGAAAACCGCAGAGCCGATTGCGATGACGACGGCCAGACCCAATCCCAACCAGATCGGCCACTGGCGTCGCGTTTGCTCTCGTGTCGGCGGGGGCTCTGGGTACTCCTGGGGCGCCGTCGGCGGTCCTGGTTGAATGGCGCCTTCCCATTGAGCGCCATCCCAGTAGCGGGCACCCTGACCGCCCAATGGATCGGGGTACCAACCTGGCTCAGTCACCATGGCCGTCGCCCATACGTCGGGAATCCGCGCGGACCGGTCTGATAACAAACGGGCCAGCACTCGCGGTATCCGCTGACAGCTCCTGGGTCACCGCGAGAGTTCGAACTGCCACAGCCGAGTGCCCCCGCCTCATCACCGGATCGTAGCGCTTTCCTGGGAGTCTCCTGATGGAATCCACTGCAGCTGCTGCATGGCGATCGCGGCGCACATGAACGACGCCCGCGACGTGCTGCGCGCGGAGCCAAGACGGGGATCCAGTTAAGGGCGTCGAAGGTGCTCTCAGCAGCGTGACCGGCTCACGGAACTCATCAAGTACAAGGGTCTCTGAGCCACAGCTCAGCGAGAGTCCTGTCGTCCATGCCATATCCGGTCGTGCTCGGCATGGGTCGACAGATACGCCCCCGGCTGGAAATGCGTGTCGTAGAACCCGAGGTCGATGTGTTGTGCCTGAAGGTAATTCATGATGTGCACGGTGGGTACGGTGCCGGGAAACTTGCCGAACGTGTCGTCGATGTATTGCGCGGCGATGGTCAACAGTTCGATGAACTGCTCGTCCTGCCCGGCCGCCGCCGAACGCACGGCTCGCGAATCCCGCCACGGCCCTGGGGTATCCGGGTGAAAAGGCCCGCCGGGGCCGAATTTTCGGTTGGCGAAGGCGCGCACCGCAGTGGCGATGTCTGGGTAGTGGGGCCGGCTGTAGGTTTCGAAGACGCCGGGCAGCCCGGTGGGGTTGGGCAGTGCCCATCGTTCGTCGGTTTGCACGTTGAATCCCAAGCCGGGAACGTCCGGGTCGCCGGACGCGCCGAGGATGGTGAGCCGGTCGATACCGTCGAATGTCCAACCGCCCAGGCCCAGCGCCCCGAGTAGTAGGTGCCCGTTGTAGACGCTGGTCATCAACTCGGCGGTGGCTTCCGTGAGCGAGTACTGCTCGACGAAGGTCAGCGGGAACGGGTCGTCGTCCCGGTGCGCCAGGCCCGCGGCGGCCTCCTTCAGTCCCGGGATCGGCCGGTTGTTGACGTCGTCATAGATCAGGTAGCCGTTCTGCAGGAAGAACGCCAGATTGGCCAACAGATGCTGTGCGATATCGGCGACCGGGATGACCAGCAGCGAGCCGGGGTGATTGGCGATCCACGTGTTGTGGCCTTCGAGGTAGGGCTCCGACCGTGGAATGTGGATGCGATCGGTGGAGAGCTGGCGATAGGACGACACCGTCGCGGCCAGCCAGTCGTCGATGTCGACCACGCCGTCGTCGACCGGCACTGTCGGTGCCGTGTCTCGGGACGACAGGAAGTAGGTGCCCGAATCGTCGGTGAAGAAGAACTCGACGATTTCGAATCCCGCGGCTGACGGGAACGTGCGACCTGATGCCGACCCGCTGTAGTTCGGGAACGCCGGTGCATATCCGGGATGGTGACTGATCCCGAAATGCCAGCCGCTGACGCCGGTTACCGTCGCCAGGATCAGTGCGCGTTCGACCTCGTCGAGTGGTTCGACGTCCCGGGTACTGGTGTAGGCCAACGGCCCTGCCGGGATGGAGCCGCCAACGGGAAATCGCCGTGACCGCCTGCCCTGGATCGCACTCAACAGCGGGAACCTCGCCGCCGCAGCCAGCGCTTCGCGTTGCTGCGCGGTCAAACTCAAACGTGGCGAAGGTGTTTCGGTGGTCATGGTTACCCCGACTCTAGGGCCCGCGGCGCTTGTCGGCCCACAGTTCGGCGCACCACGATGCCAATTTTGGCGGCGATCGACCGGCCAACTGCGCGAGCCGACCACATCTATCCACAGAACGCGATTGATCCACAGGCAGCCCCCGGTGGCCGCCTTTTCCGGGCGTTCTGGTCGGTCCCGGTGCCTAACGTCGCGGGCATGGTCACTCAGACACCGGTCGATCGGGCGCAGCGGCGGCTCACCGCGCAGCCGGGAGACGCGACGGAACCCGACGGAGAATCCGACCCGAACGACGACACCTCGCTGTCGCGGTGGTTGCCCGACGCGATGCCGGGGAGTCCCGGGTGGGTCGCGTCGGTGCGGGCCGATCCGGGACGAGCGGGGGTCATAGGGCTCGCAGTGGTCGGCGTGGTCGCGGTCCTCGTAACCGTGATCGCGGTGCTCGGCGACGACAAGCCGCCCGTAACCGCGGCGAAATTGCCTCCGGTGCAGATGGTTTCGTCATCCGCTCCTGGAGCGCCCGCGCCGCCTGCCAAAGCCGAGGACGTCGTGGTGAGCGTGGCAGGGCTGGTCCACAAACCGGGGCTGGTGACCCTTCCTGCCGGCGCCCGCATCGCCGACGCCGTCACCGCAGCGGGGGGAGCACTGGCCGGCGCCGACATCGTCGGCCTGAACATGGCCCGCAAGGTGGCCGACGGCGAGCAGATTCTGGTCGGCATCACCGCGCCGTTGGGCGCGCCCACGGTGATGCGCAGTTCGGCCGGTGCGACGTCCGGGCCGCCGGAGAAGGGGCCGCCCGGCGACGGAAAAGGTGCTGGAGCACAGGGGCCCGTTGATCTGAACACCGCGACGGAGGAGCAACTCGACGGCCTGCCCGGCATCGGACCTGTGATGGCGAAAGCGATCGTGGCGTGGCGGGAGGCCAACGGCCGGTTCGCGAGCGTCGACCAGTTGGGCGAGGTCGACGGCATCGGGCCGAGCCGGCTGGAGAAGCTGCGTGCCCTGGTCAAAGTGTGACGGCCGGTCCCGCGCCGGACGTCCCCGGCATCGACCTGCGGCTGGTACCGGCCGCCGTGACGTGCTGGACGGTGACGGCGGTCGGCGTGTGGTGGGGGCCGTGGGCAGCGCTGACGGCGGTGGTGATCGCGGTGGCGGGCACCGTGGGAGTCGGGTTGTGGATGGGCTCGGTGCGTTGGCCCGCAGTGCTCGCCGTGGCGGCGGTGGGCGCGGCATTCGCGATCGTCGCGGCGGTGCGTGTGCATGCGGTCGATACGCATCCGCTGGCGTCACGCTTAGGCACGACGGTGGCGGTGACGGTCACACCCACCGAGTCGCCCAGGACGATCCAAGGCGGCAGGCTGATGTTCACGGCGTCGATGCAGAGGCTGGGGGATGCCGAATCATCCGGGAGGGTAATGGTTTTCGCGCCGGCCGTCGGTTATTCGGAGGTCGGAGTGGGCCGCCCGATGGCATTCCGGGCCAGGGTCGCCCGGCCCAAACGGCGCGACCTGTCGGTGGCGGTGCTGGCCGCGGTGGGCGCGCCCCGGTACGGGACCGCCTCGACCGGGCAGCGCGCGGCCGCGCACGTGCGGGCTGAATTCGGCGAGGCCGCGCGACTGGCGTTACCGCCCGATCAGGCCGCGATGCTCCCGGGTCTTGTGCTGGGCGATGTGTCGGCGGTCGAGTCGGATACGACGGCCGCGTTCCGCCGGGCGGGGTTGACGCATCTGACGGCGGTGTCTGGCGCCAACGTGACCATCGTGTGCGGCGCGGTGCTGCTCAGCGCGGCGGTGGTGGGGCCGCGGATCGCCGTGGCGCTGGCGGCGGTGACGCTGTTCGCGTTCGTCGTCATCGTGCAGCCATCGCCGAGTGTATTACGGGCTGCGGCAATGGGTTCGGTGATGTTGATGGGCATGCTGGTGCATCGACGTCGACAGGCCATCCCCGCGTTGGCGGCGAGCGTGCTGGTGCTCATGGTGATCTCCCCGGTGCTCGCGGTGGACGCCGGTTTCGCGCTGTCGGTGGTGGCGACGGCGGGGCTCGTGGTGATTGCGCCAGGGTGGTCGCGCCGACTGGTGAACCGCGGCTGGCCGAAGTTGATCGCTGACGCCGTGTGTGTGGCCGTTGCCGCGCAACTCGTGACGGCGCCGTTGGTGGCGGCGATCTCGGGTAGCCTGAGTCTGGTCGCGGTGGCGGCCAATCTCCTTGTCGCTCCGGTAATTCCGCCTATCACGATCCTCGGCACCGCGGCGGCCGCAGTGGCGTGGTGCTGGCCTGCGGCGGCGCAACTGCTCATCCGGTTCACCGGACCCGAGCTGTGGTGGCTGTTGCACGTCGCGCGGTGGAGTGCCGCGGTTCCCGGAGCGGCGGTCCGCGTCCCGTCGGGCTGGGGCGGCGCGGTGCTGCTCGGCGGGGCGACGGTTGCCGGGGCGCTGCTGCTGGCCGTGTGGCGCCGGCGACGAGGAAATGCGATCCGGCCATGAACTCGCGCGTCGAGTTGCAGAATTATTGACGTGAATGACGAACCGGCCGGGTCCGCGGCGAAGGTGGCGGCGCTCGAAGCGGCCCGCGTCCGGACCCTGATCGGCACCGTGGTCAATGCCGCAGGCCTGACGCAGGTCAAAGTGGTATCGCTCGATCGGGTGGCGGTGTTCGCCGACCACGGGCTGGGTACCAGCCCGACGTGGCATGTCTTCGCCATCGATCAGGCGGGCATCGTGGTGAGCGATGAGATCGGTGTGGTCGGGGACCGGCGGGTGCGCGCCGACCTGGCGGATGTGGCCCTACTCGGTGACGGGCTCGCCTGGGCGCCGTGCTCGTTCTTCACTCAGGACGGCAAGCCGGACCCGCACTGCGGTCGCGGTGTGCTGCAACGGGTTACGCAGCGATTGGCCGCCGCCGGGCTGACGGCCGTCGTCGGGCATGAGGTGGAGTTCGTACTCGTCGGCCCGGACGGCGCGCAGCTGCCGTCCGACCTGTGGGCGCAGTACGGATTGGCCGGCGTGCTCGAATTCGAGGGTTTCGTCCGGGACGTGATGGAGGCGGCCGCTGCCGCGGGGGTGTCCATCGAACAGTTCCATCCCGAGTACGGGGCCAACCAATTCGAATTCTCGCTGACGCCCCGCGATCCGGTCACCGCCGCGGACCAGCTGGTGCTCGCGCGAATCATCATCAGCCGCGTCGCCCGCCGCCAGGGGCTGCGCGTCAGTCTGTCTCCGGTGCCGTTCGCGGGCAGCGTGGGTTCCGGGGCGCATCAACACTTTTCACTGAGTCGCGACGGTGTGTCGCTGTTCTCGGGCGGTACGGGGGAGCGCGGCATGATGGCAGCGGGTGAGTCCGCGGTGGCGGGCCTGCTGGCGGGACTGCCCGGCGCGCAAGGAGTCCTGTGCGGGTCGATCGTCTCCGGGCTGCGCATCCAGCCGGGAAGCTGGTCCGGCGCCAACGTCTGCTGGGGCACCGAGAACCGGGAGGCCGCTGTCCGCTTCGTCAGCGCCGCGTCCGGAAATCCGTACGGTGCCAACGTCGAGCTCAAGATCGTCGATCCGTCGGCCAACCCATACCTGGCGTCGGCGACCATCCTCGGCTTGGCACTTGACGGCATCAGCCGGGAACTGTCGCTGCCGCCCGAAGTCACCGTCGACCCGGGGTCCCTTACGCTTGCCCAACGCGAGTACGCCGGCGTGGTGACACTGCCGTCGAAGCAAGCCGAGGTGCTCGCCGCGCTACGCCACAGCGCTGTGGTCCGCGACATCCTCGGGGACGCGCCGGTCGACGCCGTGCTGGGTGTGCGCGGCTACGAACAGCAGAACTACGGCGGCCTTTCCGACAGCGAACTGGCCGAGAAGTTCCGGCTGGCCTGGAGTATGTGACGGACACCGGCTATACCCCAATACCCCAATCTGCCGATGCCTCCGGCAACGGCCAGCAGCACAGGCAGCAGCCAGGTTCGCGGTGCACGCCTCGGCTCGTTGGGCTGCGGCCGCCACGGTCCGAGAGTACTCATGGCTCAGTTATCCAACGGCCGCGTAATGAAGTCGTCTAATGCTTCACCAAATGGTGCGATTTCGAAGTCGGGTTCGTAGTAGGTGATTGCCTGACCTGGGGGGAGGTCTGGCGAGACATAGAGCGCGATGTCATCTCCATTGCCGGTCAGGAATAGCAATCGCTGGGTACCGGGGAACGGAACGTCCTCGAACCACTCGATGATCTCGTTGGTGTCGGACGCCTGAAACCAGCGTGCCGCGAGGGTGACCATGCCGGACGGCGCAACCAGTCCGTGGGTTTCGCCGTCGGATGTGGCGTAGCCGGCGTGAACTTGGCGCAGAAATGTTTGTACTGGTGCTGGGACAGCATCGAAGAGCGGGGGGTCGATGTCTCCGAAGGTGCGAGGGTCATCGCCCGCCCATACGCGTAGTTCGCCTTCGTCGGTCCGCAGGACATAGTCGAGTGAGGGTGCGCTGTAGTACTTGTGCTTGGCCACCCGGACGTCGACGAGAGCAGTCTGTAGCGCGTGCGCATAGTGGGGGATCAAGGCGAGGAAGTCCTCGTTCCACAAATCCAGGGCCGCGTGTTTGCGTTCGTCGGGGTCAGTAGATTCCGCCACCGGCCACCAAGCTTCAGGAATGAGCTGTCGCGTCGTTGCTCCCGGTTCGAGAATTCGAACCTCGTTCAGTTGCCAGTCCGCGACTGCGGCAATGAGAGTTTCCTCGTCGATGCCAGCCATGGTCCCCTCCCCGGCATCACCAATCGCGCAATGCAACCCTAACCCGGGTTTCGCAACCCGCACTGCGCTGATTGTCTGCACGCCATGAAACGATTAACGGGTGAGTGGATCGACCGAGGCGCTGCATCTGGTGCTGGGCGACGAAGAACTGCTGGTCGAGCGTGCCGTCGCGGATGTGTTGCGGAACGCGCGCAAGCTGGCCGGCAACGACAACGTCCCCGTCGACCGGCTCCGGGCCGGTGACGTGTCCACCAGCGAGCTCGCTGAATTGCTGAGTCCGTCGCTGTTCGCCGAGGAACGCGTGGTGGTCCTCGAGGCCGCGGCAGAAGCGGGTAAGGAAGCCGTCGGCCTCATCGAAGGTGCCGCGGCCGACCTGCCGGGCGGCACCATGCTCGTCGTCGTGCACTCCGGTGGTGGCCGGGCGAAGGCACTGGCCGATCAGCTGAAAAAGCTTGGCGCCGAGGTGCATCCGTGCGCGAAGATCACCAAGGCTGCCGAGCGCGCCGACTTCGTGCGCAAGGAATTCCGGTCGCTGAAGGTGAAGGTCGGCGACGACGCCGTCAACGCCGTCCTCGATTCCGTCGGCTCTGATATCCGGGAACTGGCGGCGGCGTGCTCGCAGCTGGTGGCCGACACAGGCGGTCAGATCGATGCGGCGGCCGTGCGGCGCTACCACTCCGGCAAGGCCGAGGTGAACGGCTTCGACATCGCCGACAAGGCCGTCTCGGGTGACGTCAGTGGCGTCGCCGAAGCGCTGCGCTGGGCGATGGCCGGCGGTGTGCCGCACGTGGTGCTGGCCGATGCGCTGGCCGAGGCCGTGCATTCGATCGCGCGGGTCGGTGGTCAGTCGGGTGATCCGTACCGGTTGGCAGGGGAGTTGGGGATGCCGCCGTGGCGGGTCCAGAAAGCGCAGAAGCAGGCCCGGCGCTGGTCCCGGGACACCGTGGCCGAGGCGCTGCGGGTGGTCGCGGCGCTGAACGCCGACGTCAAGGGTGCCGCAGCCAACGCCGACTACGCGCTGGAGTCGGCCGTGCGTCGCGTGGCCGAACTGGCCGACAGCTGAGCCGCCACCTATTCACAGACACAACAAAACCGCGGCCCGATCATCGGGCCGCGGTTTCGCGAAAACTACAGGCTCAGATCAGAGCTTGTTGAAGGCCAGGGTCAGCGCTGACTTCTTGTTGGCGGCCTGGTTCTTGTGGATGACACCCTTGGTGGCGGCCTTGTCCAGCTTGCGGTTGGTGGCGACGAGCAGCTCGCCGGCCTTGTCCTTCTCGCCCGCCTCGACGGCCTCACGGAAGCCGCGGATGGCCGTACGCAGCGCCGACTTCACCGACTGGTTGCGCAGACGCGCACGCTCGTTGGTGCGGATCCGCTTTTCCTGCGACTTGATGTTGGCCACGCGTGTCGTTCCTTCTAAATCTCAAATTGGGCACGTCCGGGAAGAACATGCTCGGTCTTAAGTCTGCGCTCTTCGCCCGTCAACGGGCAGCGACTGTTCAGGTTACCAGCGTCCATGCGAAATCCCCAAAGCGCGGCATACGCGCACTGGCCGGCGACGACCCCGAGCATATCCGTGAATGCCAAGTTGCCCTGCCGAAACCGCCAGGTTGATGCAGCATGTCTGCCATGAGCCCACGGACATCGCACAGTGGCCCCGCGCGGACGCGGCCCACCTCCCCAGGGAATCGCTACGACGGTGTTTTCAACGGCTACGACGACGTCGACGGTTATGCCGCCGCGTACGACGAGATGTTCGACGCCCAGGGCGCCGTGCGCGGTCTCTACAAGGGCGTCTTCGCCGAGTTGGCGCCGTCGGACACCGACGAGCTGGCGGCCCGGTCCGAAGCGCTCGGCCGCGCGTTCACCGACCAGGGCATCACGTTCTCGCTGTCTGGCCAGGAACGGCCGTTTCCGCTGGATCTGGTGCCCCGGGTCATCTCGGCCGCCGAGTGGTCGAAGCTGGAAAAGGGCATCAAGCAGCGGGTCAAGGCGCTCGAGATGTACCTCGACGACGTCTACGGCGATCAGGAGATCCTGCGCGACGGAGTCATCCCGCGCCGGCTGGTGACCTCGTGCGAACACTTTCACCGCGAGGCGGCCGGCATCGTCCCACCCAACGGCGTCCGCATCCACGTCGCGGGCATCGACCTGATCCGGGACGACAAGGGCGACTTCCGGGTGCTCGAGGACAACCTGCGCTCGCCGTCCGGGGTGTCCTACGTCATGGAGAACCGGCGCACCATGGCCCGCGTCTTCCCCAACCTCTTCGCGACGCACCGGGTGCGGGCGGTCGGTGACTACTCGTCGCACCTGCTGCGGGCACTGCGCAACGCCGCGGCATCGAACGAGGCGGACCCGACCGTGGTGGTGCTCACCCCGGGCGTCTACAACTCGGCCTACTTCGAGCACTCCCTGCTGGCCCGGCAGATGGGCGTCGAACTGGTCGAGGGCCGCGACCTGTTCTGTCGCGACAACGTCGTCTACATGTGGACCACCGAGGGCGAGCGCCAGGTCGACGTCATCTACCGCCGGATCGACGACATGTTCCTCGACCCCATGCAGTTCCGGCCCGACACCGTGCTGGGCGTCGCCGGCCTGCTCAACGCGGCCCGCGCGGGCAACGTCGTCATCTCCAGCGCGGTGGGCAACGGCGTCGGTGACGACAAGCTCGTCTACACCTACGTGCCGACCATCATCGAGTACTACCTCGGCGAGAAGCCGCTGCTGGCGAACGTCGACACCTACCGCTGCTGGCTCGAGGACGAATGCGAGGAAGTGCTCGACCGCATCCGCGAGCTCGTCATCAAGCCGGTCGAGGGCTCGGGCGGCTACGGCATCGTCTTCGGGCCGGACGCGTCCGAGAAGGAGATCGCGGCGATCTCGAAGAAGGTGCGCGCCGACCCGCGCGGGTGGATCGCCCAGCCGGTGGTGCAACTGTCGACGGTGCCGACGCGGATCGGCGACAAGCTGGCCCCGCGGCACGTCGATCTGCGGCCGTTCGCGGTCAACGACGGTGACGACGTGTGGGTGCTGCCCGGCGGCCTGACGCGCGTCGCGCTGCCGGAGGGCTCGCTGGTGGTGAACTCCAGCCAGGGCGGGGGATCGAAGGACACCTGGGTGCTGGCATCGCGGGCCTCGACCGCCGACCACGAGCTGGCGGCCGCCGAAGTCGTCCGCTCGCTGCCGTCGGCCGGCCAGGCCGCCGACGAGGGGCCCCCACAGCAGGCCGTCCAAACTGCCCATCAACAGCAGCAGCAACAGCAACAGGCGGTGATGTACTGATGTTGGCGCGCAACGCGGAATCGCTGTACTGGATCGGCCGCTACGTCGAGCGGGCCGACGACACCGCCCGCATCCTGGACGTGACGGTGCACCAGCTGTTGGAGGACTCGAGCGTCGACCCCGACCTGGCGTCCCGAACCCTGTTGCGGGTCTTGGGGATCGAGCCGCCTGCGGCTCCGTTGGACATGTGGTCCTTGACCGACCTGGTCGCGTTCGGCCGCGGTGATGCGCAGAATTCGATCGTCGAGTCGATCTCCGCGGCGCGCGAGAATGCCCGCGGGGCAAGGGAAGTCACCTCGACCGAGATGTGGGAGTGCCTGAACACCACCTACAACGCTCTGTCTGAGCGGGAGCGGGCCGCCAGAAGGCTTGGGCCGCACGAGTTCCTGAGCTTCGTGGAAGGCCGCGCCGCGATGTTCGCGGGTCTGGCCGACTCGACGTTGTCGCGCGACGACGGCTACCGCTTCATGATGCTGGGCCGGGCGATCGAGCGCGTCGACATGACGGTGCGCCTGCTGCTGGCCCGTGTCGGTGACAGCGCGTCGTCGCCGGCGTGGGTGACGGTGCTGCGCTCGGCCGGTGCCCACGACACCTACCTGCGCACCTACCGCGGCGTGCTCGACGCCGGTCGGGTCGTCGAATTCATGTTGCTGGACCGGCTGTTTCCGCGGTCGGTTTTCTATTCGCTACGGCTGGCCGAGCGGCATCTCGACGAGCTGCACAACCGGCCGCACGACCGCATCGGCGCCACCGGTGAGGCCCAGCGTCTCCTCGGCCGGGCGCGCAGCGAGCTGGAGTTCCTGCAGCCGGGCCTGCTGCTGGATTCGCTGGAGGCGCGCCTGGCGGGCCTGCAGCGCAGCTGCCGAGAAATCGGAGAAGCGTTGGCGCTGGAGTACTTTCACGCGGCGCCGTGGGTCGCCTGGACGGACGCGGGCCACCCGGTGTCGGTTATCGAAGAAGGTGAGATCTGATATGTGGCGGCTCAGAGTTGTCCATGCCACCGGGTATGCCTACAAGTCGGCGGTGACGGCGTCGTTCAACGAGGCCAGGTTGACGCCGCGCTCGGACTCGCGGCAGAACGTCGTCCTCAACCGCGTCGAGACCACACCGGCCACCCGGTCGTACCGGTACATCGACTACTGGGGCACCGCGGTGACGGCCTTCGATCTGCACGCGCCGCACACCGAGTTGGAGGTGACGTCGTCCTCGGTCGTCGAGACCGACAAGGGCGAAATGCCCGCGGAGTTGGTCACCTGGGATGACCTGGCCGGTGCCGGCGTGCGGGACCGGTTCGACGAACTGCTCGTCCCCACCGCGTACACGCCGGTCAGCAAGCGGCTGCAGCGCGTCGGCCAGCGGATCATGAAGTACTACGACCCGCAGGAAGCCGTGATCGCCGCGGCGAACTGGGTGGACACCGAACTCGACTACGTTCCCGGCACCACCGGTGTGCACTCGTCAGGGCTGGATGCGCTGCGCGAAGGCAAGGGCGTCTGTCAGGACTTCGCGCATCTGACGCTGATCTTGTTGCGCAGCATGGGGATTCCGGCCCGGTACGTGTCCGGCTACCTGCACCCGCAGCGCCGGGCCGAGGTCGGCGACACCATCGAAGGTCAGAGCCACGCCTGGGTGCAGGCCTGGACCGGTGGCTGGTGGGACTACGACCCGACCAACGACGTCGAGATCAACGAGCAGTACGTGACGGTCGCGGTGGGGCGGGACTATTCGGACGTCACCCCGCTGAAGGGCATCTACTCCGGCGAGGGCTCCACCGACCTGGATGTCGTCGTGGAAATCACCCGGCTCGCTTGACTTTCGCCGCGCACTCTCCGCCGCCGACTACCATGGATGTGAGGTGGATCACGATCGGAGGCGGGCGATGCGGATCGCGGACGTACTGAGCAACAAGGGTGCCGCGGTAGCGACCATCGCCCCGGAGACCACAGTGTCGCAACTACTGGCCAGCCTCGCGGCGCTCAACATCGGCGCCATGGTGGTCGTCGGGGCCGACGGATTGGCCGGCATCGTGTCCGAGCGCGACGTCGTGCGCGAACTGCACAAGCGCGGCGGTGGCCTACTGGGCCAGCCGGTTTCGGAGATCATGACAACCGTCCTGGCGACCTGCACGCCGCGGGACACCGTCGACCATCTCGTGGTGCTGATGACCCAGAACCGGGTGCGGCACGTGCCCGTCCTCGACGACGGCAGGCTGGCCGGCATCGTCAGCATCGGCGACGTGGTCAAGACCCGGATGGAAGAACTCGAGACCGAGCAGCAGCACCTGCAGGACTACATCACCCAGGGCGGTTAACCTCCCGCGAGCGGCCGTGTTTGTACCGCGACACGCCGTGTTCGGTGTGCAATTCGGGGCCGCTCGTCAGCGCCGAGCGGCCGCAGACTGTTCGGAGATCCGGGCGGGGCGTGGCAGTTCACGGCAAGCTGGCGGCATGCGTGAAATTCAGACCCGGGCCGCCACGCGTGCCGACATCGGCGACTTGTCGCAGACCCTTGCCCGCGCCTTCGCCGACGACCCGGTGATGAAGTGGATGATTCCCGACGATCGGGTGCGCCGCCGCCGGCTGCCGCGCCTGTTCGCAGCACTGACCAAGTACCAGCATCTGGACCACGGCGGCGTCGAGGTGGCCTCGTCTGCGGACGGTATCGGGGCCGCGGCGTTGTGGGATCCGCCGGGCAGGTGGCAGCAGACGCGCGGCGACGAGCTGCGGACCGGGCCGATCATGCTGTGGACATTGGGCACCGCCGTGTTGCGCGGACAGGCCGCCGCGGAGTTGATGAAGAAGCACCATCCGGAGGAGCCGCACTGGTACCTCGCGGTGATTGGTAGCGACCCGACGGTGCGCGGCGGCGGGTTCGGGCAAGCGTTGATGCGGTCCCGGCTGGACCGCGTCGACGCCGAACACGCCCCGGCCTATCTGGAGTCGAGCAACCCGGCGAACGTGCCCTACTACGAGCGGTTCGGGTTCGAGGTCACCGGCGAGATGGTGCTGCCGAACGGCGGGCCGAGCCTGATTCCGATGTGGCGGCAGCCGCGGTAGGTGCGCGTTCAACGCCCGCTCGTCGGGCGCGAGCGGCCCCGAAGTGCACGCAAGAAGCGGCGTGTTGCCGTACAAACACGGCCGCTCGCGGAAGTGGTGGCTAGCGCCAGGAGCTAGCGCCAGGAGTAGGTGGCGCGGAGGCGGGCGGCGATGATCTCGAACTTCTCGCGCTCGAGGATCGCGCCTTCGCGGCGGATGCCTTCCTCCGGCACGTCGAGCACGCGGTCGAGGCGCACCCAGCTGGCGCGTCCCTCGTAGTCCCAGCTGCCCGATCCGATGCCCACCCAGTCGGGGTCGCCCTGGTGGCGGTCCTGGCTGGACAACATCAGCCCCAGCAAGGTGTTGCGATCGCGGCCGACGACCAGCACCGGCCGGTCCTTGCCGCGCGTCGGGTCGTCCTCGTAGACGACCCAGGTCCAGACGATCTCGCCCGGGTCGGCCTGGCCGTCCAGGTCAGGTGAGTAGACGATGCGACGGGCGCGGTGTGCGGTGGGGACGATGTTCTCGGTGACCGGGCGGCCGGCGGTGATGGCCGCCTGCTGCTCCGCCGGAACCGCGCCGAGCGCCGTCAGGCCCACTTCGATGCCGAACCGGATGCCCTGCTGAATGGTCCGGGACAGCCCGTCAGGCTGCTGCAAGGTGCGGATGAGCTTGGGCGCGTCGTTGAACACCAGTTGTTCCGCCAGACGCTGGAACGTCCTCCACTGCGACGCCATGCCATCGAGCATAGGGGAGTTTCCGGGCCGCGATTTAGTCGCCGGGGTCCTGGCTAGATACCCTGGTAGCCGCGCGTGATACGCGCAGACCCATCGTCACCAGGAGATTCCCATCAGCAGTTTCGCCGACAAGACGTTCACTGCGCCGGCGCAGATTCGGAACTTCTGCATCATCGCCCATATCGACCACGGCAAGTCCACCCTGGCCGACCGCATGCTGCAGCTCACCGGCGTCGTCGACGACCGGTCGATGCGCGCGCAGTACCTGGACCGCATGGACATCGAGCGTGAGCGCGGTATCACGATCAAGGCGCAGAACGTGCGCCTGCCGTGGGAAGTCAACGGCGAGCAGTTCGTCCTGCATTTAATTGACACGCCTGGGCATGTTGATTTCACCTACGAGGTGTCGCGCGCGCTGGAGGCCTGTGAGGGTGCCGTGCTGCTGGTCGACGCCGCGCAGGGCATCGAGGCGCAGACCCTGGCCAACCTGTACCTGGCGCTCGACCGCGGATTGACCATCATCCCGGTGCTCAACAAGATCGACCTGCCGGCCGCCGACCCGGACCGCTACGCGGGTGAGATCGCGCACATCATCGGCTGCGAGCCGACCGACGTGTTGCGGGTATCGGGCAAGACCGGTGCAGGTGTGAAGGAACTGCTCGACGAGGTGGTCCGGCTGGTCCCCGCGCCGACCGGCGACCCGGATGCCCCCACCCGCGCGATGATCTTCGACTCGGTCTACGACATCTACCGCGGCGTGGTCACCTACGTCCGCGTCGTGGACGGCAAGATCGTCCCGCGCGAGAAGATCGCCATGATGTCCACCGGTGCCACCCACGAACTGCTCGAGGTCGGCATCGTGTCGCCGGAGCCCAAGGCGTCGGAGGGATTGGGCGTCGGCGAGGTGGGTTACCTCATCACCGGTGTGAAGGACGTCCGCCAGTCCAAGGTCGGTGACACGGTGACGACGGCCCGCAAGGGCGCCACCGAAGCGCTGACGGGCTACCGCGAACCCAAGCCGATGGTCTACTCGGGCCTGTACCCGGTCGACGGCTCGGACTATCCCAACCTGCGCGAGGCGCTCGACAAGCTTCAGCTCAACGACGCCGCGCTGACCTACGAGCCGGAAACGTCTGTGGCCCTTGGCTTTGGCTTCCGTTGTGGCTTCTTGGGTCTGCTCCACATGGAGATCACCCGCGAGCGCCTCGAGCGCGAGTTCAACCTGGACCTGATCTCGACCTCGCCCAACGTGGTGTACCGGGTGGAGAAGGAAGACAACACCGAGCTGATCGTCACCAACCCGTCGATCTGGCCCGAGGGCAAGGTCCGCGCCGTCCATGAGCCCATCGTGAAGACGACGGTGATCGCGCCCAGCGAATTCATCGGCACCATCATGGAGCTGTGCCAGTCCCGCCGCGGCGAGTTGCAGGGCATGGATTACCTGTCGCCGGAACGTGTCGAATTGCGGTACATCATGCCGCTCGGCGAGATCATCTTCGACTTCTTCGACTCGCTGAAGTCACGCACCCGTGGCTACGCGTCGCTGGATTACGAAGAGGCCGGCGAGCAGGAAGCCGATCTGGTGAAGGTCGACATCCTGCTGCAGGGCGAGGCCGTCGACGCGTTCAGCGCCATCGTGCACAAGGACGGCGCGTCGGCGTACGGCAACAAGATGACGACCAAGCTCAAGGAGCTGATCCCGCGTCAGCAGTTCGAGGTGCCCGTGCAGGCTGCCATCGGCTCGAGAATCATTGCGCGCGAGAACATCCGGGCCATCCGCAAGGACGTGCTCTCCAAGTGCTACGGCGGTGACATCACCCGTAAGCGGAAGCTGCTCGAGAAGCAGAAGGAGGGCAAGAAGCGCATGAAAACCATTGGCCGGGTGGAAGTTCCGCAGGAGGCCTTTGTGGCCGCATTATCAACTGATGCTGCCGGAGACAAGGCCAAGAAGTAGCGATTCGTGCACGATTTTCCGCGGTCACCGCGGAAAATCGTGCACAAATCGCTGAGCTACGCCGCGTGGTGCGGGCGCGCCGAGTGCTGGTGCGGGTGCAGGCCCGGGATCATCATCGGCACCTCGGCGCGATAGTTCCGGTACGAGTCGCCGAGACCGGCGACCAGATCATGCTCCTCGAGCTGGATCGCGATCAGGATGTACCCGGTCGTGGCCAGCGCGAACATCAGGTGCCCCGCCGTCATCGTCGGGGTGGCCCAGAACGCCACGATGAAGCCGACCATGATCGGGTGCCGCACCACGCGATAGAACAGCGTGGTCCGAAAAGCCAAGTCGCGGTAGGGTTCTCCGCGCCACGCCAGGTACACCTGCCGCAGCCCGAACAGATCGAAGTGATTGATCATGAACGTCGACGTCAGCACGATCGCCCAGCCGGCCCAAAACAGTGTCAGCAGCACGTAGCGCCCGGCCGGCGCGGAGACGTGCCAGACGACCTGCGGCATGGTCCGCCACTGCCAATAGAGCAGTCCCAGCAACAGGCTCGACAGCAGCACGTAGGTGCTGCGTTCGATGGACGGCGGCACGATGCGCGTCCACATCCGTTTGAATGCCGGCCGCGCCATCACACTGTGCTGCACTGCGAACAGGCCGAGCAGGATCAGGTTGACCACCACGGCCTCACCGATGGACGCGGTGATCCCGTGGTCGACGGTGCGGGGCACCACGATGTTGCCCACGAAACCGATGGCATAGAGGAACGAGGCCAGGAACACCGCGTAACACAGCGCGCCGTAGCCAAGTGTCAGATAGCGCTTCATCCTGTCCTCCGATTCTCGGAAATGTTCCGGCGACGACGTCCGCACCGGTCGACTCGCACGCAGCGTCGGGGACGGCCCTAGGCGCGGCCTGGATGTCGGGAACGATTGGGCCCAACGAAAGGGGAGGGGCCGGCAGACCGCCGGTCCGTGACGTCACATCTGGTGCCGCGGCCCCTGGTCACGCTTCCAATATATGCCGCAAACCCGCAGGTGGGTATGCCTTTCTTGCGCGGGACCAGACAGACACTGATGCCCCTGCGCGCCAGGCATGCAGGGGCATCAGTGACTGCTGTCGAGGGTTAGGGCGAGCCCTCGGCGATGCGGCGGACCGCGTCGATGAACACGTCGATCTCCTCGAACGTGTTGTAGAACGCGAACGACGGACGCACCGTCGCCTCGAGTCCCAGGCGCCGCAGGATGGGCTGGGCACAGTGGTGCCCGGCCCGCACCGCGATACCTTCGGCGTTGAGCGCCTTGCCGACCTCCAACGGTTCGTGCCCGGCCAGCACGAAGGACAGCACGCTGGCCTTCTCGTCGGCCGTGCCCACCAGTCGCACTCCCGGAATGGCCGCCAACCGTGGGGTGGCGTACTCCAGCAGAGCGTGCTCGTAGGCCGCAATCCGTTCGATGCCAATGCGTTCCACGTAGCGGATCGCCTCACCGAGCCCGACGGCATCGGCGATGTTGCCGGTGCCGGCCTCGAACTTGTTGGGCGGACCCTGGAACACCGAACGCTCCAGTGTCACGTCGGCGATCATGTTGCCGCCACCCTGCCAGGGCGGGGTTTCGGCCAGCACATCCTCGCGTCCGTACAGCACGCCGATGCCCGTCGGCCCGAAGATCTTGTGCCCGGAGAACACAAAGAAATCCGCGCCGAGTTCGGCCACGTCGATCGGGATGTGCGGGATGGACTGCGCGCCGTCGATCAGGACTCGGGCCCCGTAGCGGTGGCCCAGTTCGACGATGGTCTTGACCGGCGTGACCGTGCCCAACGCATTCGAAACCTGCGTCGCTGCAACCAATTTCGTTCGCGGGCCCAGCAGGTCTTCGAACTCACTCAGCAACAGGTTGCCCGCATCGTCGACCGGCGCGACCTTGATCACCGCGCCCGTCTGCTGCGCAATCAGTTGCCACGGAACGATATTGGCGTGGTGCTCCAGGTGGGTGATGACGATCTCGTCGCCCGGACCCAGGTGCTTGCCACCCCACGAGTACGCCACCAAATTGATGGCCTCGGTCGTGCCGCGGACGAAGATGATCTCCTCGGTCTTCGACGCGCGGAGGAACCGCCGGACCGCCTCTCGGGCGTCCTCGTAGGCATCCGTGGCCCGCGCCGCCAGCTCATGCGCGGCCCGGTGGATGTTCGAGTTCTCGTGGGCGTAGAAGTACGCCAGCCGGTCGATGACCGACTGCGGCTTCTGCGTCGTCGCCGCGTTGTCGAACCAGATCAGCGGCTTGCCGTTGACCGTCTCCTTGAGGATCGGGAAGTCGGCGCGGATCGCGTGGACGTCGAAGACCTCGTGATCATCCTGGATGGACGGCACCGGTTCGACAGGCTCGGGAGCAACTGCCGGAGACTGCAGGAAGTAGTAGCTCCCGGCATCCTCCGATGGTGCCGGCGCAGCGGACCAGTTGAGATCGGGCACCGTCGGAACGGTGCCCGGCCACGTCGGAGCCGAACCACGGGGTGTGACAGGAGCGCTCGGCGTCCCCGCCAGCACACCCGGCACCGTCGGGACCAGACCCGACGGCACCGCGAACGCCTCCAGGCCACCGAACGGCGAGACCGGGCTCACCGCGTTACCGCGCGGTGCGACCGGCGCCGTGCCCGGCGGGATCCCTTCCGGCCCAGGCGAAGTCGGTGCCGGCGCGAACAGCTCTGGCACCGAGACGAACTCGCCGGGTGTGCCCGGGTGTGCCAGACCGGCCGCGGTGGCGGCCGCGGACGTTCCGGCGGTCGCATCCGGAGCCACCCCGCGCGGTGCCACCTGAGTGGTCACCGGCGGGCTGTCCGGGCCGGGGCGAAGGCTCGTGGCGTAGATCTGGCTGGCCAGCGCCGACAGGTCGTCCTCGCTCAGCGGCAGATCACTTGTACTCATGGAAGTGGTCCACTCCGACGTCCTCGAGGACCGCCAGCGCGTCGTCGGTGAGCACCGCCAGCGACGAGTACAGCGTGACCAGGTAGGACGCGATGGCCGACCGGTTGATGCCGGTGAAGCGGACCGACAGGCCCGGGGCCTGCTCGCCGACCAGGCCCGGCTGGAACAGCCCGACCACGCCCTGACGCTCCTCGCCGGTGCGGACCAGGATGAACTTCGTCTTCCCGTCCACGACCGGCACCTTGTCCGATGGGATGATCGGGATGCCGCGCCAGGTGATGAACTGGGCGCCGAACAGGCTGACCACTGGTGGCGGCACGCCGCGACGGGTGGCTTCGCGGCCGAACGCCGCCACGCCGAGCGGGTTGGTCAGGAAGAAGGCCGGGGTCTTCCATACCTTGGTGATCAGCGAGTCGAGGTCATCCGGGGTCGGGGTGCCGCGCAGCGTCTGGATGGTCTGCTCGGGCGTCACCTGCGACAGCAACCCGTACTCCGGGTTGTTGATCAGCTCGGACTCCTGGCGTTCCTTGATGGTCTCGATGGTCAGGCGCAGCTGCTGCGCGACCTGGTCGTGCGGGCTGGAGTAGAGGTCCGACACCCGGGTGTGCACGTCGAGCAGCGTCGAGATGGAGCGCAGCGTGTACTCGCGCGGGCTGGTCTCGTAGTCGACGTAGGTCTCGGGCAGCGGATCCTCGGTGCCCGAACCCTGCTCGGCGTGGATGGCGACCTGCTCGGGGTTCACCACGCGGTTCACGCGGTAGATACCGGCCTCGACAGGCACCCAGCTCAGCAGGTGCAGCAGGAATCGCGGGGTGATGGTCGACAGTTGCGGAACTGTCTTGGTGGCATTGGCTAGCTGCCTTGCGGCGAGATCGCCGAGGGCCTGCGATTCGTTCTGCGCAGACGTCATGGGGGGCTACCTCCGACGGGTTGTGATGGGGATGCGGCGGCCACGATACGGCTTTATGGGGGTCCCCACAGGGTTAGCGCGCAGCGTGGTTGAAACCCGGTTTGCTGTGACGAATTCGGCCGTGGCTTTTCTGCGTGAGTGCCGTATGGTAGGCGGCATGACCCACGACGGATCGCTGCGCATGCCCATGCGGCGCTGCTTCGTCGTGCCGTGTTGTTGTTGTTGATTTTCTGACGCCGGCCCTCTGCGTTCTGCCCGCCCTTCTTCTGGCGGAGCTTGTAAACGCGCTGTTCACAGCCTCCAGAAAGCAACACCGCAATGTTCTCCACTCTGCCCGCTCTGACCTCCGTTTCGCCGCTCGCGGCGGCCCGCAGCTCCGTCGCGGTCCGCCGGACCGTGCGCCGGGACGCCGAGATCACCCGGATGACCCGTTACCGCGGCGGCACCTATTCGCCGACCGTCGACACGGTGGTGTTCAGTGACGGAACGACGGCCCGCACCGACCTGATCCGGCTCAACCCGAACATCGACGCGTACTCGCTGGACTTCCTCGGCGTGGCCCCCACCCGGCCGTCGCAGTACCGGCCCGCGAACTGGTCGGCGGTCCCCAACGTGGCAGCGCGTGCCTTCGAGGCCGAGGTCGACTGGATCATCCGCAACTCGTACCCCACCCTGGGCACGGTTGAACTGAGTCGCCGGGTACGCGGGGCGGGTCACCTGAGCGGTGACGCGCACCTCGCCGAGCACGAGGCCATCGCCGCGACGCAGGCCGCGATCTGGCATTTCACCAACGGCCTGCGCTTGGACAACCGTCCTCTCAACGTGCCGGTTGCGGTCACGCGAGAGCCGGACGCCGTCACCTTCGAGTTCGACGGCGAACCCCAATTGGGTAGCTACACAGTCGAACTGACGAGTGACGCCGCCGTCTCGCTGGTGTTGCAGAAGTCCGTCGACGGGACGTCGTGGCGCGATGTCGCCGCGTCGGGGCTCAACGTCGCGGCGGGCTACGGGCGCCACCGCCGGGGCATCGGGGTCGGGGCCACCGCGTCGGACAGCCGGCCGGGCCGCCAGCACCGCGGTTACCGCTTCTACCGGTTGCAGATTCTCGCCGACAGCGGAGCATTCGTCGACATCGAGGACGTGACTTTCACGCTCCATGGGTCCGGCCACTACCGCAACGCCGAACGCGTTGTCGCGCTGTACAACTACCTCGTGGCCGGTGCCCAGGCGGCGCGGAGTCTGACGGTGGTGCCGCGGCTCATCGCGGACCGCGCAGTGGTGGCCGATGTGGTGGGTCCATTCCGGTTCGAGGCCACCGACGCCGCGACGCTCACCACCGTGGGTGGCAGCCTCGTCGACGCGGCAGGCGAGCCGATCACCACTCCGGTGCTTCCCGGGAGCGACGTCTACCTGCGGCCCGCGACGGCGACGCGCCGGGCGACGATCACCGCGAGTATGCCTGCGGCACAGAACGGTTTCGGCGGCCGCGTGATCACCGGCGTGGCGCACGACAGCAGCCTGACGCCTGTCGCCCTCGCGGTGCCGACCCCGACCGTCATCGACTTCGAGCTGACCTTCTAGCCCAGTGGGATTTGTGCACGATTTTCCGCGCGGTCCGCGGAAAATCGTGCACAAATCACTTGTCACATAGGCGCGTTGGCGGGCTGGAACACCCCGCTGCTGTCGGCCTCCTCTTCGGCGCGGATGACGTGCACGACGGCGTTGATCAACGCCAGGTGCGTGAACGCCTGCGGGAAGTTGCCCAGGTGCCGGCCGGTGCGCGGCTCGATCTCCTCGGCGTACAGGTGCAGCGGGCTGGCGAACGACAGCAGTTTCTCGCACAGGTGCCGGGCCCGGCTCACCTCGCCGATCTCGACGAGCGCCGACACCAGCCAGAACGAGCAGATGGTGAAAGTGCCTTCCTCGCCGGACAATCCGTCGTCGGTCTCCTCGGTGCGGTAGCGCAGCACCAGGCCTTCCTCGGTGAGTTCTTCGGCGATGGCCATCACGGTCGCGCGCACCCGCGGGTCGTCGGCCGGCAGGAACCGGGTGAGAATCGCCAGCAGCAGTGAGGCATCGAGGGCGTCGTCGCCGTAGCGTTGGGTCAGCACACCGCGCTTGTCGACACCGTGGGCCAGGACGTCGGCCTTGATCTCGTCGGCGATGGCACGCCACTGCTGCGCGTAGGACTTTTCCCCTTGCAGCTCAGCGAGTTTCGAGCCGCGATCCAATGCCACCCAGCACATGATCTTGCTGGAAGTGAAGTGTTGCGGTTCGCCGCGGACCTCCCAGATGCCGCGGTCGGGTTCCTTCCAGTGCTTGATCGCTTCTTCCACTTGGTTTTTCAGCACCGGCCAGAGCATCTCGGGAATCTGCTCACGGGATTTGGCGTGCAGGTACACCGAATCGAGCATGGTGCCCCAGATGTCGTGCTGCATCTGGTTGTAGGCGCCGTTGCCGATCCGGACCGGCCGCGAATAGTCGTAGCCGGACAGGTGGTGCAGTTCTTCCTCGACCAGGCTGCGTTCGCCGCCGACGCCGTACATCACCTGAAGGGGATGGCGCTCACCGTTGTTGGCGCCGGACACGTCGGCGATGAACGAGAAGAAGTCGTCGGCCTCGCGGTCCAGTCCCAGGGTGTACAGACCCCACAGCGCGAACGTGGAGTCCCGGATCCACGAGTACCGGTAATCCCAGTTCCGTTCGCCGTGAGGCGTTTCCGGCAGCGACGTGGTGCTCGCGGCCAGCAGCGCACCGGTCGGTGAGTACGTCAGGCCCTTCAATGTCAGCGCGCTGCGCTGCAGGTACGACCGCCACGGATGGTCCGGGAAGTCGCCGACGTTGATCCACTGGCGCCAGGCCTCGCTGGTCTTCCACATCTTGTCGGAGGCCTCGTCGAAGGTCTGCGGCGACGGGTGCTTGGACCACGACAGCGCGACGAAAACCTTGTCACCCTCGGTCAGCCGCGTCCGGGCCCGCGCTTCGTGGCCCTCCAGACCGATCCGCAGGTTCGTGGTCAGCCGCAGGGTCGGGTGCGCCTCCGGGTTCTTGCCGGCCCGCGCGATCGCCTCGCCGTAGGCCGCGGCCGAGTACTCCCACGTCGCGCTCTCGCGGTGGTAATCGAACGACGGCTCACAGCTCATGACGAACTCGACGGTGCCGCTGACACAGCGGACGGTGCGCAGCAGGATGTGCTCGGCGTCCCAGTCCATCGGGGTGCGACGGTGCGTGCGGGACCGGGTCTCGATGTCGTGCCACGGGCCCATCACGAGGGCGTCGCGCACGATGGCCCAGCCCGTGTGCGTCTGCCAGGTGGTCTCCAGTATCAATGAGCCCGGCAGGTACCGCCGCGCCGACGGCACCGTCACCCCGTAGGGCGCCAGGCGGAAGTGGCCGGCACCGCGGTCCAGGATCGAGCCGAAGACGCTGGGGGAGTCCGGCCGCGGCACGCACATCCACTCCACCGAGCCCGCGGACGAGATCAGGCAGGTGTTCTCGCAGTCGGACAGGAAGGCGTAATCCGCGATCGGCGGAAACGGCGTGCGGACCGCGGTCGAGATCGCACCGCCGGTCAGTGAATCGTCGCCCGCTGCGGCGAGGTGAGGAATCCCGTGGCCGTTCGCCAGGATGTGGCCTGGGTCGCTGGATTGGCCCGACTTGTCCGTTTGTGGCAGCACCATTCGCACATCATCGACTGCATCTGCGGTTGCCGTCCACCGAAAGCCCGGACGGGGCGTTCCCGTTTCGACCCAGCGCGATTCGAAAGGGCGCACACCGTAGGGTGGGAATCGATGAACGGCATTCTGAATTGGTGGGACGGCGTCGAGCTGTGGCTGTCCGGCCTGTCGTTCGTGGTGCAGACGATCATCGTGATGCCCGTGGTGCTGGCCCTCGCATATGGCCTGGCAGTGCTGCTCGACGTGGCGCTGGGCTACTCCATCACGCTGCTGCACCGGGCCCGCCACGTCGAGGAGGACGCACTGTGAACGGACTGCCGCAGTCCCGGGTGACGCTGATTCTGGTGCTGCTGGTGGTGCTGGTCATTGTCACGTGGCTGTTGACTCGCTGAGCAGTTGCTACCAGCCGACCTCTGATATTCTTCCCGCCATGCACGCAGCGTCCGGCACAACCGAGGGCCACATCCTGGCTCTCATCGCCGTGGGTACCCGCGCTGTTGCTGACGTCGCCTGTTGTCGCTGACCCGTTTCCGTCCGCGGTTTCTGGGATCGGCGTCGGCTTCTGCTATGCCCACGTGCTGATCAATCACCCTTGCCGTGTGACGGGTAGTCCATCCGTAAACCAGCAAGGAAGGTCCATCAATGCACAAGATCATCAAGAACTGGCGGCCCGCCACCGCGGTCGCCGCCGTCGTGGCCAGCACCACGGTGCTCGCCGCTTGCGGTGGCGGAGCGAGTGACACCGCCGGTGGTGGCGGTGCACAGTCGGGTGCCAACACCACCCTGACCCTGGTGGCCTACGCCGTGCCGGAACCCGGCTGGAGCAAGATCATCCCGGCGTTCGCCGCCACCCCTGAGGGCAAGGGCGTCGCCGTCACCACGTCGTACGGTGCCTCCGGTGACCAGTCGCGCAAGGTCGAATCCGGTGCCCCCGCCGACATCGTCAACTTCTCGGTGGAGCCCGACGTCACCCGCCTGGTGAAGGCCGGCAAGGTCAGCAAGGACTGGAACGCCGACGCCACGAAGGGCGTCCCGTTCGGTTCGGTGGTGTCGCTGGTCGTGCGCAAGGGCAACCCCAAGGGCATCAAGGACTGGGACGACCTGCTCAAGCCGGGCGTCGAGGTCGTCACCCCGAGCCCGCTGAGCTCGGGCTCGGCCAAGTGGAACCTGCTGGCGCCGTACGCCGCGAAGAGCAACGGCGGCAAGGACGCCCAGGGCGGCATCGACTACATCCGGCAGCTCGTCGTCGAGCACGTCAAGACCCGTCCGGGCTCGGGCCGGGAAGCCACCGACCTGTTCCTGCACGGAACCGGTGACGTGCTGATCAGCTACGAGAACGAAGCCATCAACGTCGAGCGGCAGGGCAAGGACGTCGAGCACGTCAACCCCGCGCAGACCTTCAAGATCGAGAACCCGGTTGCGGTCTTGAACACCGGTCAGCACCAGGACAAGGCCAACGCGCTGAAGAACTTCCTGTTCACCGCGGAAGGACAGAAGTTGTGGGCGCAGGCCGGATTCCGTCCGGTCGATCCGGCCGTGACCGCTGAGTTCGCCAAGGACTTCCCGACCCCTGAGAAGCTGTGGACCATCGCTGACCTCGGTGGATGGAAGACGGTCGATCCGGCGTTGTTCGACAAGGAAAACGGCAGCATCACCAAGATCTACAAGCAGGCCACTGGATGACATCCGCTGTTGAGTTCGACGACATCCCGGCCCGGTCCGAGTCCACCAATGGTGGCTCGGCCGGGCCGGGGTCCGGCGTGAAGCATGCCTTCGGCACCACGTCGTTGCGCGTGGGCGCGGCGAGCATCTGGCTGTCCGTCATCGTGCTGCTGCCGCTCGCCGCGATCCTGGTTCAATCCGCGCGTGGCGGCTGGGGGTACTTCTGGTCCGCCGTCACGTCGAACTCGGCCATCGCGTCCTTCCGGGTGACGCTCGAGGTCTCGGCGGCCGTCGCGCTCATCAACCTGGTCTTCGGGTTGTTGGTGGCGTGGGTGCTGACGCGCGACGACTTCGTCGGTAAGCGACTGGTGGACGCCGTCATCGACCTGCCGTTCGCGCTGCCGACCATCGTGGCGAGCCTCGTGATGCTGGCGCTGTACGGTCCGGCCAGCCCGGTCGATCTGCATCTGCAGCACACCAAGTGGGGCATCGGCGTCGCGCTGCTGTTCGTCACGCTGCCGTTCGTGGTGCGATCGGTGCAGCCGGTGCTGCTCGAACTGGACCACGAAACCGAAGAGGCGGCCGCGTCACTCGGCGCCAACAACTTCGTGATCTTCACCAAGGTCGTGCTGCCGGCACTGCTGCCGTCACTGCTGTCGGGTGCGGGCCTGGCCTTCTCCCGCGCCATCGGCGAATTCGGTTCGGTGGTGCTGATCGGCGGTGCGGTGCCCGGCGAGACCGAGGTGTCGTCGCAGTGGATCCGCACCCTGATCGAGAACGACGACCGCACCGGTGCGGCCGCGATCTCGATTGTGCTGCTGGTGATTTCGTTCCTGGTGCTGTTCGTGTTGCGGGTCATCGGATCGCGGGCGGCCAAGCGTGAGGAGCTTGCGCCATGACCCTCTCGCCGGTGGTTCGTTACCTCGCCCGCTACCTGGCGCTGGCGTACATCACGATCCTCGTCATCGTGCCCGTCGGACTGATCTTGTGGCGTACGTTCCAGCCCGGCTTCGGCGCGTTCATCACCCAGATCACCACGCCGGCAGCCATTTCCGCGCTGCAGCTGTCACTGCTCGTCGTTGCCATCGTGGTGCCGCTCAACGTGCTGTTCGGGGTACCGACCGCATTGGTGTTGGCGCGCAACCGGTTCCGCGGAAAGAGCGTGCTGCAGGCCGTGATCGACCTGCCGTTCGCGGTGTCGCCCGTCGTCGTGGGTGTCGCCCTGATCCTGTTGTGGGGATCGGCCGGCCTGCTCGGCTTCGTCGAGAACAGCTGGGGCCTGAAGATCATCTTCGGCTTCCCCGGCATCGTGCTGGCGAGCATCTTCGTGACGGTGCCGTTCGTGATCCGCGAGGTCGAACCGGTGCTGCACGAACTGGGCACCGACCAGGAAGAGGCGGCATCCACCCTCGGCGCGCAATGGTGGCAGACGTTCTGGCGGATCACGCTGCCGTCCATCCGCTGGGGCCTGACCTACGGCATCGTCCTGACCGTCGCCCGCACGCTGGGGGAGTACGGCGCCGTCATCATGGTGTCCTCCAATCTGCCCGGCCAGTCCCAGACCCTCACCCTGCTGGTCTCGGACCGGTACAGCCGCGGCGCCGAGTATGGCGCCTATGCCGTGTCGACGCTGCTGATGGCCGTCGCGGTGATCGTGCTGATCGTGCAGGTAATCCTCGACGCCCGGCGTGTCCGGGCGGCACAATAGCCTTTCGATAGGAAGAAACCGATCATGAGTGACGAGCAGAAGCAGGGCAGCACTCCCGCCATCACGGTGCGCGGCGCCAACAAGCGCTACGGCGACTTCGCGGCCCTCGACAACGTCGACTTCGACGTGCCCGAAGGTTCGCTGACGGCGCTGCTGGGCCCCAGTGGGTCGGGTAAGTCCACGCTGTTGCGGGCCATCGCCGGCCTCGACACCCCGGACACCGGCACCATCACCATCAAGGGCAACGACGTCACCGGGGTGCCGCCGCAGCGGCGCGGCATCGGGTTCGTCTTCCAGCACTATGCGGCGTTCAAACACCTCACGGTGCGCGAGAACGTCGCGTTCGGGTTGAAGATCCGCAAGAAGCCGAAGGCCGAGATCCAGGAGAAGGTCGACAGCCTGCTCGAGGTGGTGGGGCTCAGCGGTTTCCAGACGCGCTACCCCAGCCAGCTCTCCGGCGGTCAGCGCCAGCGCATGGCGCTGGCCCGCGCGCTCGCGGTCGATCCTCAGGTGCTGCTGCTCGACGAGCCGTTCGGCGCCCTCGACGCCAAGGTGCGTGACGACCTGCGCAGCTGGCTGCGCCGCCTGCACGACGAGGTGCACGTGACCACCGTGCTCGTCACGCACGACCAGGCCGAGGCGCTCGACGTCGCCGACCGGATCGCGGTGCTCAACAAGGGCCGCATCGAGCAGGTCGGGTCGCCGACCGAGGTCTACGACAGCCCGGCCAACCCGTTCGTGATGTCGTTCCTGGGCGCCGTGTCGACCATCAACGGGACGCTGGTGCGCCCCCACGACATCCGCGTGGGCCGCAACCCCGACATGGCCATTTCCCAGGCCGACGACGACGTCGCGGCCACCGGAGTGCTGCGGGCCAAGGTCGACCGTGTCGTCGTGCTGGGCTTCGAGGTGCGCGTCGAGCTGACGACCGCGGCGGACCACACGCCGTTCACCGCGCAGATCACCCGCGGCGACGCCGAAGCGCTGCAGCTCCTCGAGGGCGACACCGTGTACGTCCGGGCCACCCGCATCCCGCCGATCGCGGGACAGACGCAAGAGGTCGAGGCGGTCCTCGCCGGGGCCTGAGCCACAAGGGATCACGCACCGCGGCCGCGCAACCGGACTGGTTGCGCGGCCGCGGTGTTTTGTCGTTGAGCCTGTAACCAGGGCGTAGAAGCGCGAGTGGCGTTGACCCTGGTTACCGGGTCAACGCCACTGGGCCGAATACCAGCCGAAGCTCAGATGTACATCGCGGGGTCGATGTAGGTCGTCGGGTCGACCGCGGGCTCGCGCTGCTTCTCGGTGCGGGGGCGCACGATCGCCGGGATGCCGGTGGCAATGGAGTCTGCCGGAACATCGTGTGTCACAACGGCGTTCGCGCCGACGGCAGAGTCGTCGCCGATGAGGATGGGGCCGAGTACCTTGGCGCCGGCGCCGACGGTCACCCGGTTGCCGATGGTGGGGTGGCGCTTGCCCTTGTTGAGGCTGCGACCGCCCAGCGTCACGCCGTGGTAGACCATGACGTCGTCGCCGATCTCGGTGGTCTCGCCGATCACCACACCCATGCCGTGATCGATGAAGAACCGACGCCCGATGGTCGCGCCCGGGTGAATCTCGATGCCCGTGAAAAACCGGGTTGCCTGAGCCAGCACGCGGGCCGGGCCGCGCCAGGCCGGCCTGGCCCACAGCCGGTGCGCCAGGCGGTGCGACCAGATGGCATGCAGGCCTGAGTACACCAGGGCGTTCTCGAAGTCTCCGCGTCCTGCCGGGTCGTGGCTGCGTGCGTTGTCCAGGTCCTCACGGAGGGTGGAGAACAGCGTCATATCCCTGTCTTTTTCCCGTCGCTTCGCTCGTCCGGTCAGTCCCGGATGTGCTCGTACAGCGCCGTGGAGACGTACCGCTCGCCGAAGTCGGGGATGACCACCACGATGAGCTTGCCGTCGTTCTCGGGGCGCTTGGCGAGCTGCAGGGCCGCCCAGACGTTGGCACCCGCCGAGATGCCGCCGAGGATGCCCTCTTGGGTGCCCAGCTGCCGCGCCACCTCGATGGCATCCGGGAAGGAGACGTCGATGATCTCGTCGTAGACGGCGCGGTCCAGCACCTCGGGGATGAAGTTCGCGCCGATGCCCTGAATCTTGTGCGGCCCGGCCTGGCCGCCGGTGAGGATGGGGGAGTCGACCGGCTCGACGCCGACGATCTTCACGTCGGGCTTGCGCTCCTTCAAGACGTGCCCGACGCCCGTCAGAGTGCCGCCGGTGCCGATACCGGCGACGAAGATGTCGACCTCACCGTCGGTGTCGGCCCAGACCTCCTCGGCCGTGGTCTTCGCGTGGATCGCGGGGTTGGCCGGGTTGGCGAACTGATCGGCCGCGACCGAGTTGGGGGTGTCGGCGAGGATCTGCTTGGCCTTGGCGACCGCGCCGGCCATACCTTCGGAGCCCGGCGTCAGCACGATCTCGGCGCCGAACGCGCGCAGCATGACGCGCCGCTCCAGGGACATGGTCTCCGGCATGGTCAGGATGACCTTGTAGCCACGGGCCGCGCCCACCAGCGCCAGCGCGATGCCCGTGTTGCCGCTCGTGGCCTCCACGATGGTGCCACCGGGCTTGAGTTCACCGGACTGCTCCGCGGCGTCGACGATCGCCACACCGATGCGGTCCTTCACGCTGTTCGCCGGGTTGTAGAACTCCAGCTTCGCCACGACCTGCGCGCCGGCGCCCTCGGTCAACCGATTGAGCCGGACCAGCGGCGTGCGCCCGACCAATTCGGTGACATTGGCGTAGATCTTGCCCATCGGTGACCTCTCGTCGGCGCTAGCTTGGTGAAATTGTGGTGCCCGCGCAGGCACCTGCCGAATCTGCTGAATCGCAGGTGCTCCGTCAAGGGTTTCATTCATCACAAAATCTATCTGCTTGGGACAACGCGTGCCCCACGGGTCGGTATTTCACACCTCGATGCGGGAGCCCAGGATCACCGTGCGGTCGGACGGCAGCTGGAAATAGGCCGCGGCGTCGGACGTGATGTATGACGTCCCGATGAAAAGCCTTGTCCGCCAGGGTGCCATCGACGGTTCCTTGCCCATCACCAGATCGACCTTCGACAGGAAATAGGTCGCGCCCGCGAGATCCAGCGGCCCCTCGGTTTGGGCTGAGTTCAGCTGCGCCAGCGCGGCGGGGACGTCGGGCCGGTCCATGTATCCGTAGGTGGCGGTGACGTGGATGATGCCGTCGTCGCGGTAGCCCAGGTCGTCGACCGCCAGCCGGGCGCCGTCGGCGACCCTCGGCACCGTCGCGGTCTCGAGCGACAGCACCACCACATGCTCGTGCAGCATCCGGTTGTACTTCACGTTGGCGCGCATGGCCAGCGGGGCGGTCTCGATGCCGCGGTTGAGAAACACCGCGGTCCCCGGCACCCGGGTCAGCGGCGGCTCGCTCGTGACGATCGATTCGACGAACTGCCGCAGGGGGCCTTCGACGGCGTCGCGGGCCCGCGTCACCACCGCACGGCCGTCCTGCCACGTTGTCATCACCGTGAACGCGATCAACCCGATCAGCAACGGCAGCCAGGCGCCGTGTACCAGCTTGGTGAGGTTGGCGGCGAGGAACAGCAGGTCCACGGTGAGCAGCGGCGCGCCGATCGCGACGACGGACCACAGCGGCCAGTTCCACCGGGCGCGCGCGATGTTGAGGAACAACAGCGTGGTGATGGTGATGGTCCCGGTGACCGCCATGCCGTAGGCGTAGCCGAGTGCCGCGGAGCTGCGGAAGGCGAAGACCAGGGTCAGCACGGCGATCAGCAGCATGCTGTTGATCCACGGCACGTAGATCTGGCCCATCGTGGACGCCGACGTGTGCAGGATCCGCAGCCGCGGCAGGTAGCCGAGGTGCGCGGCCTGGGCCGCTACGGAGAATGCCCCCGTGATCACCGCCTGCGACGCGATCACGGTCGCCGCCGTGGCCAGCAGGACCATCGGCAGCCGGCCCCATTCGGGCGTCAGCAGGAAGAACGGGGCGTCGTGGACGTTCGGATTCTGCAGCAGCAGCGCGCCCTGCCCGAAGTAGCTCAGCATGCACGCCGGGAACACCAGCAGCAGCCACGCGAAAGTGATCGGTTTACGGCCGAAATGCCCCATGTCGGCGTACAGGGCCTCGGCGCCGGTCACCGACAACACCACGGCGGCCAGCGCGAAGAACGCGATGTGGAAGTGTCCGGCCATGAAACTCAGCGCGTACAGCGGATTCAGCGCGCGCAGGATCTCGGGCTCTCTGATGATGCCGCCGACACCGCAGGCGCCGATCACCGTGAACCACACGATCATCACCGGACCGAAGAACCGGCCGACGACCGCGGTGCCGCGGTGCTGCACGCTGAACAACGCGATGATGATCACCGCGGTGATGGGCACCACCCAGTCCGAAAGGCCAGGGTCGATGGTTTTCGAGCCTTCGACGGCCGACAGCACCGAGATGGCCGGGGTGATCATCGAGTCACCGAAAAACAGTGCGGCACCCAGGATTCCGAGCGCGGCGAGGAAGGAGGCGGTGCGCCTGCCGAGCTTGTCCGACGACTGCTTCACCAGGGTGATCAGCGCCATGACGCCGCCCTCACCGTCGTTGTCGGCGCGCATCACCAAGCTGACGTAGGTGATGGTGACGATCAGCATCACCGACCAGAACACCAGGGAGACGACGCCGTAGATGTTGTCGTGGCCGATCGGCACCGGATGTGGATCATCGGGATTGAACAGCGTCTGCATGGTGTAGATCGGGCTGGTGCCGATGTCGCCGAAGACGACGCCCAGGGCGCTGATGGCCAGGCCCGCTCCCAGCCCCTTCCGACCGGTGTCGGGGTGTGTGCCCACGCGCGGTGTCTCCTTCGTCCGGATCGTTGGCCGACCGTCCGGATCGTAGGCGACGTAGCCGTGACGTGTGATCAGGTTCGAATTGCACCCGACGGCGGGTTGCGGCGGTTGACCCGCCGGCACAGCAGCAGGACCGATGCCGGCAGCGCCATCATGGACAGCAATTGCAGCAGGTCAGACATCAGCGGTCCCGAATATTCGCATGAATGCGAGTCAACCGGCGGCGGCGCCGCGGTGCCACGATCCATACGCAATCCATACGGCAGCGGCCGCGGTCTTGCCGGGATTCAGACGGTCTTCGATCAGGCGGCGCGCGGAACCGCGGCGACCTCGTCGAAGCGGTCCAGCACGGTTTCGGCGACGAGCCGGTGTGCGCCCAGGGGCTGTGCCATCGGAACCCCTTGGGCAGCAGCGAATTTGGCGACCCGGTCGGTGATCGTGCCGTGGGCGAGGAACCAGGGCGCGATGACCAGGCGCGTCGCACCCTGATCCAGCAGCAGCTCGGCGGCTTCGGCCAGGCTGGCGTGCGGACCAGTGGCGAAAGCCGTCGTGGCGCGCCAGTGGGTGCCCGCGACCAGCCCGGTGGCCACGGTGGCGGTGCGCGCGTTGGCCGCGGCCGACGACGATCCGACGGCCGTCACCAGGACGCCGACGCCGGCGTCCAGCCGGGACACCCCGGAGTGGGTGAGCCGCTGGCTCAGCACGTGGATCAGCCGGTCGTCCTCGCCGAGGACGGCGGCCTGCCGGACCGCCGGATTGGCGTCGGCGATCATCGCGGGGATGTCGATGCGCGCGTGGTAGGCGTCGGCCAGCAGCAGCGGCACCACAACGCCGTCGGCGGGGACGTCGGCGAGCACGTCCCGCAGATTCGGCGAATTCTGTTCGCAGAACGCCACTTTGACGTCGACGTCGCGCCGCAGGGTGGCCACCGTTCGGGCCACCTCGCGGGCGTTCGCCGCAGACCGCGGATCGGCGCTGCCGTGCGCGGTGAGGATCAGTTGCACGAGTTCTCTCCCGTCGCTGCGCTCGCCCAGGGCGAACTCAGGACGCGTGCAGACCGCACTCGGTCTTGGCCAGACCGGCCCAGCGACCACTGCGGGGATCAGCGCCCTCGGCCGGCTTCTGGGTGCACGGTGCGCAGCCGATGGACGGATAGCCTTCGTCCACAAGCGGATTCACCAGAATGCCGTTGGCTTCGATGTATTCCTGCATCTGCTCGTCGCTCCACGCGGCGATCGGGTTGATCTTCACCAGACCGAACGCCTCGTCGAAACTGATCAGCGGAGCGTTGGCGCGCGTCGGCGCCTCGACCCGGCGGATACCCGTGACCCACGCCGAGTAGCCCTTGAGCGCCTTGGACAGCGGCTGGACCTTACGCAGATTGCAGCACCGGGCGGCATCGCTGGCGAACAGATCCTTGCCCACCAGCTGGTCCTGCTCGGCCACGGTCTGCTCGGGCGTCACGTTCACGATGTTCACGCCGTAGACGGCCTCGACGGCATCCCGGGTGCCGATGGTCTCGGCGAAGTGGTAGCCGGTGTCCAGGAACAGGACGTCGACGCCGGGATGGACTTTCGCCGCCATCTCGACCAGAACCGCGTCCTGCATGTTGGAGGCCACGACGTACTGCCCGGAGAAATTCTCCTCGACCCAGCGCAGCAGTTCCTCGGCAGTGGCGTCGGCCAGTTCGGCAGCGCCGCGCGCCGCAAGTTCCCGTAGGTCGGTTTCTGAAACGTCCGTCATATCAGCGGTCACCTCAAGTCAGCTTCGTCGGCCCGAATGGCCCACTGGGCGAAACGCTCGCCGGCCTCGCGTTGTTTCACGAAGTTGCGCACGACACGGTCGATGTAGTCACCCAGCTCGGTGGCCAGCACCTTGTGCTGACGCAGCTTGCGTCCGAAACCGCTGTCCAGGCCCAGGCTGCCGCCCAGGTGCACCTGGAAGCCCTCCTCGGGGCCGTTGCCGTCGTCGATCATCTGGCCCTTGAAACCGATGTCGGCGATCTGGATGCGGGCGCACGAGTTGGGGCAGCCGTTGAGGTTGATGGTGACCGGCACGTCCAGTTCGGCGTTCAGGTCGGCAAGGCGCTGCTCCAGCTCCGGGACCAGCGTCTGGGCCCGCACCCGGGTCTCGGCGAACGACAGCTTGCAGTACTCGATGCCGGTGCATGCCATCAGGTTCTTGCGCCAGTGCGACGGCCGGGTCTGCAGACCCAGCGCGTCCAGGCCGGCGACGAGTTCCTCGACCTTGTCGTCGGGCACGTCGAGGATGACCAGTTTCTGGTAGGGGGTCAGGCGGATTCGGTCGGAGCCGGCGGCCTCGGCCAGGTCGGCGACCTTGGTCAGGATGGTGCCCGACGAGCGGCCGGCGATGGCCGCGACGCCGACGGCGTTCAGGCCGTTCTTCAGCTTCTGCACACCGACGTGGTCGATGGTGTGCGGCACCTGCTCGGGGGCCGGGCCGTCGATGAGGGGGCGCTTCAGGTATTCCTGTTCGAGAACTTCCCTGAATTGTTCTACGCCCCAGTCCTTGATCAGGAACTTCAGGCGGGCCTTGGAGCGCAGGCGGCGGTAGCCGTAGTCGCGGAAGACCTTGGTGATGCCTTCCCAGACCTCGGGCACCTCGGCCAGCGGCACCCAGGCGCCGAGGCGCTGGGCGAGCATCGGGTTGGTGGACAGGCCACCGCCGACCCAGACGTCCAGACCCGGGCCGTGCTCGGGGTGGTTGACGCCGATGAAGGCGATGTCGTTGATCTCGTGCGCGACGTCCTGCAGACCCGAGATGGCGGTCTTGTACTTACGCGGCAGGTTCGAGAACTCGGGGTTGCCGACGTAGCGGCGCACGATCTCGTCGACCGCCCAGCTCGGATCGAGCACCTCGGTGAGGGACTCACCCGACAGCGGGCCGCCGAGCACGACGCGCGGGCAGTCGCCGCACGCCTCGGTCGTCTGCAGGCCGACAGATTCGAGGCGACGCCAGATCTCCGGCACGTCCTCGACCCGGATCCAGTGGTACTGGATGTTCTCGCGGTCGGTGATGTCGGCGCTGTCGCGCGCGAACTCGACCGAGATCTCGCCGATGGTCCGCAGCGCGGCGCTGGTCAGGGCGCCGCCGTCGCAGCGCACCCGCATCATGAAGTACGGCGCCTCCAGCATGTCGGCGTTGTCGTCGCCGGTGAAGGTGCCGTCGTAGCCCTGCTCGCGCTGGGTGTACAGGCCCATCCAGCGGTAGCGCCCGCGGAGATCGTCCTTGCTGATCGACTCGAAGCCCTGCTTGGAGTGCACATCGATGATGCGCTGCCGCACGTTTAGGGCGTCGTCCTCCTGCTTGAACACCTCGTTGGGGTTCAGCGGCTCACGATTGCCCAGCGCCCACTGGCCTTCGTCGCGGGTCTTGGCGGGTTTTGCTGTTGTCACTGGGTGGTTTCCTTCGCGCAAGAGCAGGCGTTGGATCACGCGTACACCGGGGGCTGTCCGGCACTGCCGATCCTGTGCCGGCTGAAAGATCTGGTTGTCAGAGCTGAAGCAGCAAGGCAGGCATCAAGGCAGACAGCAACAGCTGCATACACGCTTGAAGTCGACATGCCGCCGCAATACCAATGCTGAACCGAGGGCGCGGTTGAGGCTGGCGGACACCCGGCCATTCTGCCACGAACAGGACATTCGGCCTAACCGGGCCAGGTTCGGAATCATCGCGAGCAAAATGTTCGCTGCCTGCGATGGGACACTGTTCGCATGAGTGACGCCGACGCCAGCCGTCTCGGGCCGTTCGGCATCTATATCCATGTGCCGTTCTGCGCCACCCGCTGCGGATACTGCGACTTCAACACCTATACCGCCAGTGAGCTGGGCGGAGCCAGTCCGGAGGGCTGGCTGAACGCGCTGCGCACCGAGCTGGCGATGGCCGGCGCGCAGGTCGACCTGCCGGTCGACACGGTGTTCGTCGGCGGCGGTACCCCGTCCCTGCTCGGCGGTGCCGGGCTGCGGTCGGTGCTCGACGCGGTGCGGGACAATTTCCGCCTCGATCCCGGCGCCGAGGTCACCACCGAGTCGAATCCGGAGTCGACGTCGCCCGAGTTCTTCGCCGAGCTGCTGGAGGCCGGCTACACGCGGATTTCGCTGGGTATGCAGTCGACGGCGCCGCACGTGCTGGCGGCGCTCGATCGGACTCACTCGGCCGGCCGTGCCCCGGCGGCCGCGCGCGAGGCGCTGGCGGCCGGGTTCGAGCACGTCAACCTCGATCTCATCTACGGCACGCCGGGGGAGTCCGACGACGATCTGCGCCGTTCGGCCGATGCCGCGATCGAAGCCGGTGTCGACCACGTGTCGGCGTATGCGCTGATCGTGGAGGACGGCACGGCCCTGGCCCGTAAGGTCCGGCGCGGCGAGATCGCGGCGCCCGACGACGACGTGCTGGCGGCCCGCTACGAGCTGCTGGACACGCACCTGAGCCGGGCCGGCCTGGACTGGTACGAGGTGTCGAACTGGAGCCGTCCCGGCGGCGAATGCCGGCACAACCTGGGCTACTGGGACGGTGGCCAGTGGTGGGGCGCCGGGCCGGGCGCGCACGGTTTCGTCGGGGCCCGACGATGGTGGAATGTCAAGCACCCCAACGCTTATGCCGAGGCGCTGGCCGAGGGCAGGCTGCCGGTCGCGGACTTCGAGGAGCTCGACGACGCCACCCGTCACGTCGAGGACGTCATGCTGCGGTTGCGGCTGCGCAGCGGTTTGCCGGTCGCGGTGCTCACCGCGGCCGAGCGCGACCGCGCGCAGGGGGCCGTGGCCGATGGCCTCGTGGCGGTCGCCGACGACCGTCTGGTGCTGACCGAGTCCGGCCGGCTGTTGGCCGACGCCGTGGTGCGCACCGTCCTGGACTGAACCCTCGACCGAACCGGAGCGGGCGGGTGCCCGCAACCGACGGCCTGTCGCTATGGTTAGGCAAACCTTAGTCTTCGGGTGGAGTGGGTATTCGTATGACCAACGCAGAACCGTCGGCCCGTGAGCAGCTCAAACAGGCGAAGCTCGCGGCAGCGCAGGACCGCGTCGCGCTCAAGGAGTTGCTGGCCCCGGTGCGGGGCCGCGCCGCGCTGGCGCAGCTGTTGCAGCTGATCGCCGCGGCCGCGACCGTGGTGCCGTTCATCGGCATCGTCGAGCTGGGCCGGTACCTGCTGAGTGGTGGTCCGATCGACGCGGCGCGGGTGTGGACCATCGTCGCGGTCTTCGTCGGCGGCGGCCTGGCGGTGCGCACCCTGGCCGGCGGCCTGGCGCTGACGCTCACCCACCACGCCGACGTGCAGTTGCAGGCGGAGTTGCGCCGTCGACTGGTCGCCACGCTCGGGCGGCTGCCGCTGGGCTGGTTCGGCGCGACATCCTCCGGTGAGGTGCGCAAGGCCGTCCAGCACGACGTCGGCGAACTGCACCACCTGGTGGCGCATGCCGCGGTCGAGAAGACCGGAGCGCTCGCCACGCCGGCGTTCGGCCTGGCGTACTGCTGGTACCTGGACTGGCGGCTGGGGCTGCTGGCCATCGGCACCATCCCGATCTACCTCGTGGTCTACGGCGTGCTGATGCGCGGCGCGATGGCCCGCATGGCGCAGATGAACGAGGGCATCGCGCAGATCAGCGCGACCATCGTCGAGTTCATCGCCGGTGTCTCGGTCGTCAAGACATTCGGGGAAACCGGCAAGGCGCACAAGCGATTCGCCGACGCTGCCGATGAGTTCAACGACGGTTTCGCCGGATTCGTCGGGCCCATGGTCCGGCTGCGCGCGGTGTCATCGGTGTTCGTCGAGGCGCCGGTGGTGCTGCTGGTGAACCTCGCCGGCGGTCTGTGGTTCATCCGCAACGGCTGGGTGACGCCCATCGAGGTGCTGGGTTCGACGCTCGTCGCCGTCACCATCCCGACCGCGGTGCTGGCCGTCGGGTATTCCGCTGCCGCGAGCCGCCAGGCGGTCGCCGCGGCCGGCCGGCTGACGGCGCTGCTGACCGCCCCCGAGTTGCCGATCGCCGAGAACCCGCAAGTGCCACAGGACAATTCGGTCCGATTCTCAGGCGTCGAATTCTCCTACGACGGCACAAACACGGTGCTGCAAGACATTTCACTGGATCTGCCCGCCGGCAGCATCACGGCGCTGGTCGGGCCGTCCGGCAGTGGCAAGTCCACGCTGGCGACGCTCGTCCCGCGGTTCCATGACGTCACCGCGGGTGCGGTGCGCATCGGCGGCGTGGACGTGCGCCAGATCGATCCGGCGGTGCTGTACCGGCACGTCGGCTTCGTCCTGCAGGACGTGCAGCTGCTCGGCATGAGCGTGGCCGACAACATCCGGCTGGGCCGCGCGGGCGCCGACGACGATGCGGTGCGCGCCGCCGCGCGCGCCGCGCACATCCACGACCGGATCATGGCGCTGCCCAACGGATATGACTCGGTGGTCGGGGAGGACGCACACTTCTCCGGCGGCGAGGCGCAGCGCATCAGCATCGCCCGCGCACTGCTCGCCGACACCCCGATCCTGGTGCTCGACGAGGCCACGGCCTTCGCCGACCCGGACTCCGAGGCGCAGATCCAGGCGGCGCTGTCGACCCTGATCGACGGCCGGACGGTGCTGGTGATCGCCCACCGGTTGGGGTCGATCGTCGGCGCTGACAACATCGTCGTCCTGGGGGACGGGCGCATCGTCGAACAGGGGCGGCATGATGAATTGCTTTCCCGGGAGGGTGTTTTCGCGCGCATGTGGCAGACCTATACGGCCACCGGTGAATTGGAGGCGGCGCGATGACGATGATCAACGGGTTCCTGCGGATCCTCGGCCCGGAGCGCGGCCGCATGTACAGCTTCCTGGCCTGGGCCGTCGGTTACGGCCTGCTGCACGGTCTTTCGATGACGCTGCTGGTGCCGATCTCACTGGCCCTGTTCGACGGTGACGTCGGTGCGGCGGCGCGCTGGCTGGTCGTGCTGGCGGTGGTGGTGCTGCTCAGCGCCGTCGCGCACTACGTCCAGGCGGCGCAGTCGATGCGGATGGCGCTGACCACCATGCGGCTGCTGCACCACCGGCTCGGCGACCACATGGTCACCCTGCCGCTGGGCTGGTTCACCCGCGAGCGGGTCGGCCAGGTGTCCCAGATCGCGGTCAAGGGCACGACTTTCGTCGGTACGAGTAGCGCCCACCTGGTGACGCCACTGGTGGTGAACACCACCAGTGCGCTGACCGTGGTGGTCGGGCTGTTCGTCTTCGACTGGCGGATCGGTGTCGCCGCGCTGGCCGGTGGGGTGGTCCTGATCCTCGCCACCCGGGCCTCGGCCGCGTTGATCGCGTCGGCCGAGGCGCGCACCCATGCCGCCGAGATCGAGGTGAACTCCCGGGTCATCGAGTTCGCGCGCTGCCAGCCGGTGTTGCGGGCGTTCGGGCGGACCGGGGCCGAATTCGATCCGCTGACAGGGGCTTTGGCCGAGCAGGAGCAGGTCGGCAAGCGGGCGCTGTGGGCCTCGGTGGCCGGCATGATGCTGAGCGGCGTGGGCGTGCAGGCGGTGCTGGGCGGCCTCATCACGGTCGGTGTCTGGCTGGCCGTCGGCGGCGAGATCAACCCGGTGACGCTGGTGGCCATCCTGGGTCTCGCGGCGCGATTCACCTCGCCACTGTCGGAACTGGCCGAATACGGCTCCGCGATGCGGATGGCCGGTGCCGAACTGGACCGGATCACGTCGGTACTCGACACCCCCGCGCTTCCGGAACCCGCTGCGCCGCAGTCGGTTTCGCTGCCCGGGCAGGTTGAACTGGACGGCGTCGCCTTCAGCTATCCGGGGCGCCGTGTGCTCGAGGACGTCGGTTTCGTCGCGGCGCCGGGCACCATGACCGCCCTGGTCGGTCCGTCGGGCTCGGGCAAGACCACCATCACCCGTCTGCTGGCGCGCTTCTACGACGTGGACGCCGGCGTGGTCCGGGTGGGTGGCGTCGATGTACGGGACCAGAGCACGGCAGAGTTGATGGCCCAGCTGTCGCTGGTGTTCCAGGACGTCTACCTGTTCGACGACACCCTGTGGGAGAACGTGCGGATCGGTGCGCCGTCCGCGTCCGAAGACGACATCCGGGAAGCGGCCCGCACCGCGGGTCTGCAGTCCGTCGTGGACCGGCTGCCGGCCGGCTGGCAGACGCGCGTCGGTGAGGGTGGTACGGCGCTGTCCGGCGGTGAACGGCAACGCGTCTCGATCGCGCGCGCATTGCTGAAAAACGCTCCGGTGGTGCTGTTCGACGAGGCCACCAGCGCGCTGGATCCCGAGAACGAACGTCACGTCGCCGCGTCCATCCGCGAGTTGGCGGACCGCAGCACCGTGATCGTGATCGCGCACAAACTGTCGACGGTGACCGCGGCCGACAACATCGTCGTGCTGTCCGACCGCGGCACGGTGGACGACACCGGCACGCATGACCAGCTGATGGCGCGCGGCGGCCGCTACGCCGATTTCTGGGCGCAACGGACGTCGGCCAGTGGATGGACCGTCGCGAAGCGCGAGGCGAAAGCCGGCGCTGGGTCCTGAATCACAGGGGCGGGCAGTGTTTTTTTGGTGAGGTTAGGCTAAATTAACTTTCGTGACTGCTGAAGCTATAGACGCGGCGTCGGTGACGCGCATTGCTTTGCCCGCCGACGTCGCCCCGGCCGATCTGATCGCGCAACTGGCAGCCGAACTGCCGGAGCGCTCCGGCGCCGACTATGTCGGCTACGAGCATTCGGGCGAGTGGGTGCTGGCCATCGGTGTGCGCACCGCCATCGAATTCGACAGCGACGAACTGCGGATCGTCGACGCCGGCGGCGCAGTCGCCCGCCAGTCGTGGACTGGCCGGCCCGGAGAGGTGCTCGGCGACGCGGTCGACCGGCTGCTCCTGGAGGCGGACCGGCTGTTCGGTTGGGTCGCTTTCGAATTCGGCGCCTACCGGTTCGGGCTGGCGCAGCGCCTGCCGGCCGGAACCCCGCTGGCGCGGGTGTTCAGCGCGCAGACGCAGGTGGTCGTCACCGACGGTGAGGTACGTGTGTCGGGCGACGGCGACGTGGTCGCCGAGACCCTCAATCGGCTGCTGCAGTCGGGTATCCCGGCGGCCGGTGTCACCCGCGCCGTCGACGTACGGGTCGACGGCAGTGACTACCCGTCGCGGGTTGCCGCCGCCGTCGCCGAGATCGTGGCGGGCGACTACCAGAAGGTGATCCTGTCGCGCCGGTTCGAGGTGCCGTTCGCGGTCGACTTCCCGGCGACGTACCGCGTGGGCCGGGCGAACAACACCCCGGTGCGGTCATTCCTGTTGCGGCTGGGCGGGATTCGCGCCCTCGGCTTCAGCCCCGAGCTCGTCGCCGCGGTCCGCGCCGACGGCACCGTCATCACCGAGCCGCTGGCCGGCACCCGTGCGTTCGGCCGCGGCGAGGATCACGACCGCGCGGCCCGTGAGGACCTGGAATCGAACTCGAAAGAGATTGTCGAGCATGCCATTTCGGTCCGCAGCTCGCAGGAGGAGATCGCCGAGGTGGCCAAGCCGGGCACCACGGTCGTCAGTGACTTCATGACGGTGCGTGAGCGTGGCAGCGTGCAGCACCTGGGTTCGACGGTGTCCGGGCAGCTGTCGGACCAGATGGACCGGATGCATGCGCTGGAGGCGCTCTTCCCGGCGGTGACGGCCTCCGGAATCCCCAAGGCGGAGAGCGTCGACGCCATCATGCGGCTCGACGAGGCGCCGCGCGGGCTGTACTCGGGCGCGGTCGTGATGTTCAGTGCCGATGGCGGCATGGACGCGGCGCTGACGCTGCGCTCGGCCTACGAGGCCGACGGTCAGACCTGGCTGCGCGCCGGCGCCGGCATCATCGCCGAGTCGACTCCGGAGCGTGAGTTCGAAGAGACCTGCGAGAAGCTGACGACGCTCGCGCCCTACCTGGTGCCGCGAGCCTGAGCTAGAAGTCCAGGCCGGCCGGGGCATCGGCAGGCGGTTCGCCACCGGCTTCGCTGAACGCATGCAGCGCGCGGACCATGCCCAGGCGCTCACGCGGTGGCATGACCTCGACGACCCGGGCGATCTCGGCGCGGCGTCGGGCGCTCACGGTGTCCACGACGGCCCGTCCCCGGCGCGTCAGTTCGACGACCATCTCGCGGCCCGAGCTGGGGTGTCTGTGCCGGTCGATCAGACCGGCGGTGACCAGGCGGTCGGCCATCCGGCCGACGGTCGAGGGCTGTACATCGAGTTGAGCGGCCAGCGTGGTCAGGTTGGTGGGACCGTGTGACGACAGCAGCGCCAGCACCCGCAACTGGGGAACCGTCAGCGTGTCGTCGACGACCGCCACCGCGCGGGCGGTGATGTCCAGGAGCAGGCGCGATGCGGTGACGAGTGCGTCGGCGATGGCGTCGACCGACGGCTCGGCGGCGGTTCTCGGACGGGCGGTCACCGCGGTTCCTCCTCGGCTGGGGTAGTGCAAATTTACCAGTTTGCCAAATTTGAAGCCGTTACCAAACGGTGACCTGCGGGGTATGGTGCACCGGTGGACAAGCCCGAATTAGCTACTGACACGCGCTCCCGGCGCCGTTGGTCGGTGGCTCTGGCGGCGCTCGTCATGCCGGCCACGGCGTTCGTGACCGCCGGCACCGCGACCCACGCGGTCACCACTGCCAGTGAAGTGGATGTCTGCTGTGCGCAGGTGGTCCTGGCCGATTCGGCCGCTTCGCATCCGGGTGCGCTGGTGGTCGCCGAGGCGGCCGAGAGTTCCCGCGCCATGGTGCGCACCGTCGCTTTGCCGGTGGGTGTCGCCGCCGAACGGGGACTGCAGGTCGACACCATCCTCGCCGAGCGGGCCGTCAGCGCGACGTTCCCGGAGATCCACACCATGACCGGCGTCCGTCCGGACTCGTTGCGCTGGCACCCCGAGGGCCTGGCTCTGGACGTGATGGTGCCCGACTACGGTTCGTCCGGCGGCAAGGCGCTCGGGGACCGCATCCTGGCGTACGTGCTGGCCAACGCGCAGAAGTTCGATCTGAACCATGTGATCTGGCGGCAGGCGATCTATTTCCCGGACGGCACCGCCCACCGGATGCCGGACTACGGCGGCCCCGACGCCAATCACTACACGCACGTGCACATCTCGACCAACGGCGGCGGCTACCCGACGGGCAACGAGGCCTATGTCATGTCGGCTTCGGGGCCGACGCTGGTCAAGGGCGCACCGACGCCGACCGTGACGTTCGTCAGCGCGCACTGATCCCGGCGGCGGGGCTCGTTTCCGCAGCCTCGCGGCGCGCCGGCGGTCGTCCCGCGCTGATCCGGGCAGCGACGACGGTGACCGTGAACAGCGCCAGCAGCATCCAGCCCGACGTCGTGCCCAGACCGTACTTGGCCATCAGCAGGAGCGCGGCCCCGGCGGCACAGATCAGCGCACCGGCGAGGGTTGCCGCGCGTCCCGTCGCCCGGACCCGGGCATCCCACCACCACAGCGGGTTGTGCTCGAGCGGGGACAGCAGCAGGAACATGACCGTCATCACCACCGCGAAGACCAGCGCCCGGATCGCGATGTTGCGCCAGAAGTGCGGGGCCGCAGGGTCATAGGCGTCCAGGCCCACCGCATGCAGGCTGAACGTCGCGATGGCGATGGCGGCGATGTGCCACAGGTACAGGGTCATCGCCCCGCTGTTGCCGACCACGATCAGGTACCAGACGCGGGGACGCTGGGCCCACCGGCGGACCGCGCCGGCGCAGGCGATGAACAGACTGGACATCCAGATGCACTGCAGGGCAAGCAGAAGCGTGGGCGGGGTGACGTTCGACATGCGCTCGGTGCCGGTGACCACCAGTGACACGTCGTACGGCCCGAACCTGGCAACCGCCACCTGGACGGCCAGCGCGCCGGCCGCCACGATCAGCGCCCTGCCGGCAGTGACGAATCGGTGCGCGTAGACCGCGCCGATGACCATCGGAATCAGCCAGACCACAACGAGATTCGCCGCGCCCGCCGCCAACGTGTGCGTGCTGATCCGGGCCCAGTCACCGAGCGCCGTGACCACCAGGAGGACAGCGATGACCAACGCGGCAGCACGTGCCGACCGCAACCGGGCCAGTGCGGGGACGAATGCCAGCACGATCAGGTAGGTGCCGAGGAACCAGAGCAGGGCCACCGCCTCGTTGCCCAGTGCGGCTGCGGATTCGGCGCCCATGGTGAACCGGACCGCGATCAAGGCGACCGTCCACGCGCCCAGGTACCACAGCGCCGGCCGGCACAGCCGCTGCGCCCGGGTGAAAAGCCAGGTGCCCCAGGGCGTCCCGTCCCGCCAACTGTGCACGCCCGCTGCGGCTCCGGCGAAGAAGAACAGCGGCATGACCTGGAGTACCCAGGTGGCCGGTTGCAGTCGGGGGACGGCGCCCAGGGTGTTGCCGATCTGGACGCCGTCGGCGGTGATGGTGGCGAGCAACAGCGCGCAGTGGCCGAACATCACCACCAGCAGTGCGCTCAGCCGGGCCACGTCGATGCTGCGGTCCCGGTCGGGCGCGGTGCCGTCGATCACGGCGCGGAAGTCGGGCAACAGTCTGGGCATGACCTGATGATGCCCGAGCGCCGCGCGGCGCGGATGAGTGTGACTACTCAGACCCGCCGGCGATCACCGCGGTGTCGGCGGCCGCGTCGTGGTGCCCGACGAACCGGCGAACGCGGGCCACCGCGAAGACGATGCAGAGTACGACGAGGGTGGGTCCGGTCGCGACGATGACGAACTGCGAGATGTCGACCGGGTAGTTGAAGATCATGTACAGCGCGAAGACGGGGTAGAAACCACAGAGCAGCCCGAGCCCGATGCACAGCTGCGTGTGCAACCGGTGCCAATCCTGGATGCTCTGCTCGGGCCAGCCGCGTTCGGGCAGGGCCGCTTCGGCCAGCGCGGGCGAGATGACGCCTGCCATCTTCTTCGAATTTGGCTTGCGCAGCAGCCCGCTGATGGCGAACGACCAGACCAACAGTGACATCGGGACGAGCTCGAGGGCCTGAACGATGCGCGGGTTCTTGGTGGTCAGTGCGATGATCAGCGAGCACGCCGCACCGACGATCACCACTACGTTCGCGGGCTCGACCTTCCGCTTGCGCACCATGGTCAGCGCGCCCTGCAAGGCCGCGGTGATGATCGCCCCGACCAGCGCCAGGTAGGGCTCGAAGTCGAACACGCGCAGCACGTAGTACGCGATCAGTGGCGGAATGGTGTTGATCGCGGTGTTGACGATGTACTCGCGCAGGGTCTTCGGGGTATCGGACATGGGGGACTGGCTCCTTGCGGGGGTCGGTTTCTCCCGCGAGCAGACCGAAAACTGTCGATATCAGTCGAAAATCGACAGTTTTACGTCTGCTCGCGAGATGTGGTGAGGTTTCGGGTGATGGCTTTCTTGTCGACCTTGCCGACCGCGGTCACCGGCAGTGACGTCTGGGCGATCAGGGTGTCAGGCCGGCTGTGGACCGCGACACCGCGGTCATCGAGGTAGCCGTTGAGGTCGCTGAGGCTGACGGCAGGTCCGCTGAAAACCACCACCGCGCAGATCTTTTCGCCGAGGTACGGGTCGGGTACCGGGACGGCGGCCGCAGCCCGGATCGACGGGTGCGTGAGCAGGTGTTCCTCGAGATCGAGCGCCGAGATGGTCTCGCCGCCCCGGTGGATGACGTCCTTGATGCGGCCGGTGACCTCGAGGTAGCCGTCGGCGCGGCGGCGCACCCGGTCCCCGCTGCGGTAGAAGCCGTCGGGGCTGAACGACCGCTCGTTGTCGGAAGGGGCCCGGTAGTAGCCGCCCAGGGTGTACGGCCCGCGCACCAGCAGTTCGCCCTCGCCGCCGACCGGCACGTCGGCGCCCTCGTCGTCGACGATGCGCAATTCGTCGTCGGGGCACAGCGGTGCCCCTTGGGTGTGGTCCAGCAGTTCGGGATCGTCCCCGGGGCGGGTGTAGTTGATCAGCCCTTCGGCCATGCCGAAAACCTGTTGCAGGCCGGGCGTCAGCGCGTCGCGCGCGGCCGCCGCATCCGGTGCGGACAGCTTGGCGCCGCCGACCTGGAGCAGTCGCAAAGTGGTGGGGCGCTGCGGTTCCCAATCGCAGGCCTGCGTCCACAGGGTGGCCAGCGCGGGCACCAGAGCGCAGACGGTGACGTGGTGCCGGGCGATGGTCGCGAACGCGGACTCCGGGCTGGGGTCGGTGGTGAAGACGGTGGTGGCACCGACGGACATGGCGCCGAGCATTCCCGGGCAGGACAGCGGGAAGTTGTGCGCCGCCGGCAACACCGTCAGATACACGTCGTCGCCGGTCATTTCGCACAGCGCGGCGCTGGCGGTGGCGTTGTAGTAGTAGTCGTCATGGGTGCGGGGGATGAGCTTCGGTGCCCCGGTGGTGCCGCCGGATACCAGGAGCAGGGCGGGTTCCGCGGTGTTGATCGTCGGTGCGGCTGCCGATCCGTGGCCGAAAAGGGAAGTCCAGCTGGTGAATTCGCCGGCATCGCCGTCGACGACCACCTGCCGCAGGAGCGGGTGCTCGGCGACCAGTTCGCGCGCCATGTCGCGGTAGTCGAAGCCGCCGAACCGGTCGGCGATGACGAGGGCGACGGCGCCGCTGACCGTGGCGAAATGGCTGAGCTCGGCGCGGCGGTGGGCGGGCAGGCACATGACGGGCACCGCGCCCGCGCGCAGCAGCCCGAACAGGGCGATGGCGAAGTCGGCGGTGTTGGGCATTTGCAGCAGTACCCGGTCGCCGGTTCCGATGCCGAGAGCGGCGAACCCGGCGGCTGCTTCGGAGGCCAGCTGATCGAGTTGAGCAAATGTGTATGACGCGGACGGGTCGACGGCGGCGACACCGTCCGGCCACTGGCGTGCGGCGTCGGAAAGGATGCTGTCCAGTGGTTTGCCGACCCAGTAGCCGGCCTGGCGGTAGCGCTCGGCGCGTTCGTGCGGGAACGGAACGAATCCGTTCAGCAAATGCTGGTCGGCCTCGGTGGAGGCAGTGGTGCGCGTCACGGCAGATCCCTCGGGGTAGGCATGGAGGTAGCAGCAATATAGGGTAGCCTAATCAAAATTAGGACAGCCTGTCTTTAACGTGTTCGGGAGGGTTTTGTGGGCGTCGTGGCAGTGAATTCGCAGGCCATCCGCGAGGAGGTTGCCGAACTGCTGGGTGCGCCCGCCGACACCCTCGACCCTGGCGCCGACCTCATCGGCCAGGGGCTGGACTCGATCCGGATGATGTCGCTCGCCGGACGCTGGCGGAAGCAGGGCATCGACATCGACTTCGCGGCGCTGGCCGCCGAGCCCACCATCGCCGCCTGGTCCGAACTGCTGTCTGCCGCCGGTGGCCTGCAGCGCGCGGAAGTGCCGGTACCGCAGGTTGATTCGGCACACGATCAGCCGTTCGGCCTGGCCCCGATGCAGCACGCCATGTGGATCGGCCGGGAGGACGACCAGCAATTGGGCGGCGTCGCCGGACACCTCTATGTCGAATTCGACGGCCACGGCGTCGATCCCGAGCGATTGACCGCCGCCGCAACGGCTTTGGCGGCGCGGCATCCCATGCTGCGCGTGCAGTTCCTGGCCGACGGTACGCAGCGCATCAAACCCCAGGACGGCGACTTCCCGGTCGCGGTCACCGACCTGCGGGACCTGCCGGCGGATCAGATCGCCGAACAGCTCGCCGTCACTCAGCGCCGCAAGGCGCATCAGCAGTTGACCGATGAGGTCTTCGAACTGAGCCTGACGCTGCTCCCGGACGGTAAGACCCGCCTGCACGTCGATCTGGACATGCAGGCCGCCGACGCCATGAGCTACCGCACCCTGATGACGGATCTCGCGGCCCTGTACGGCGGTGTCGAGCTCGCTCCGCTGGCCTACACGTACCGCGAATACCGGATGGCCACAGCGCAATCGGCGCAGGAGCCCAATCCTCGGGCCGACGCGGATCGGCAGTGGTGGGGCGACCGGCTCCCGGAACTGCCCGATCCGCCGCGCCTGCCACTGGTTCCGGTCGCTGAGCAGGATGACCCGCGGCACACCACCCGGCGCTGGCACTGGCTGGCCCCGGACGTACGGGACGCGCTGTATGCCGCGGCCCGCCGGCGCGGTATCACGCCTGCGATGGCCCTCGCGGCGTCCTTCTCCGACGCCCTGGCCTGCTGGTCGGCCGGGCAGCGCTTCCTGCTGAATGTGCCGCTGTTCGGGCGCGATCAACGGCACGCCGATGTCGACCGCCTGGTCGGTGACTTCACCTCGTCGCTGCTGCTCGATGTCGACCTCACCGATGCGGCCACCGCGACGGCACGCTGCGGTGTCCTGCAGGACGCATTCCGTGGCGCCGCTGCGCATTCCGAGTATTCCGGCCTCGAGGTGCTGCGCGACCTGAGCCGGCACCGCGGCACCCAGGTGCTGGCGCCGGTGGTGTTCACCAGTGCCCTCGGGCTCGGTGAACTGTTCGGCTCGGCCGTGATCGAGGCGTTCGGCACTCCCGGGTGGATCAATTCGCAAGGGCCGCAGGTGATGCTGGACGCCCAGGTCACCGAGTTCAACGGTGGCGTGCTGGTGAACTGGGATGTGCGCGAGGACGCCTTCCCCGACGGCGTCATCGACGCCATGTTCGCCCGGCACATCGCCGAGTTGGAGCGTCTGGCCACCGATGACATGGCGTGGGAGGCGCCCACGCCGGAGCCCATGTCTGCCGCGCAGCGCGCGGTTCGCGATGCGGCCAACAGCCGCACCGCGGCACCCAGCGGCGCGGCGCTGCACACCGGCTTCTTCGCCGCGGCTGCCGCCCGGCCGGCCGCCACGGCCATGATCGGTGAGGCCCGGCAGTGGACGTATGCCGAACTGGCCGAGGAAGTTTCCGCCGTGGCATCGGCGCTGCAGATCGCCGGCATCGTGCCGGGGGACACCGTCGCGGTGCTCGGGCCCAAGGGCGCAGAGCAGATCATCGCGCTGCTGGCCATCCTGGCCGCGGGTGGCGTCTACCTACCGATCGGCGTGGACCAGCCCGCCGACCGCACCGAGAAGATCCTGGCCACCGGCGGGGTTCGGATGGCGCTGTACTGCGGTGACCTGGCGCCGTCGTGGAAGCCGTCGCTCACCGTGACGGAGGCGCTGCGCATCGGGCGCCGCGCCGAGGGGCCATTCGTCCCGGCCGCCACCGATCCGCACGAGCTGGCCTATGTGCTGTTCACCTCGGGCTCGACCGGTGAGCCCAAGGGCGTCGAGGTCACCCATGGCGCCGCGATGAACACCGCGGAATTCCTGTACGGGCACTTCGGTATCGGACCGGATGACCGCTGCCTGGCGCTCGCGACCCTCGAGTGCGACCTGTCGGTGCTCGACATGTTCGCCACGCTCGCCACCGGCGGCAGCATCGTCGTCGTCGATGAGCCGTACCGGCGCGACCCGGACCGCTGGGCCGCCCTCATCGCCGAGCACGGCGTGACGGTGCTCAACTTCCTGCCGGGCTGGCTGGAGATGCTGGTGGAGGTCGGTGCCGGGCGGCTGGACACCGTGCGGGTGGTGCTCACCGGTGGCGACTGGGTTCGGACCGCCATGGTCCGGCACCTGCAGGCGCAGGCCCCGGGTGTCCGCGTCGCCGGTCTCGGCGGCGCCACCGAAACCGCCATCCACGCAACCATTTTCGAGGCCGGCGAGTTGCCGGACACCTGGTCGGCGGTGCCCTACGGCGTGCCGTTCACCAACAACGCGTGCCGGGTGGTCAACGAGGCGGGCCAGGACTGCCCCGACTGGGTGGCCGGCGAACTGTGGTTCACCGGACGTGGCATCGCCTCGGGCTACCGCGGCCGACCGGACCTGACTGCTGACCGCTTCGTGCGCTACGCGGGCCGAACCTGGTACCGCTCAGGGGACTTGGCGCGCTACCGGCCGGACGGCGTCCTCGAGTTCGTCGGGCGTGCCGACCACCGGGTGAAGATCAGCGGCTACCGGATCGAGCTCGGCGATGTCGAGGCCGCGCTGCAGCGGGTTCCGGGGGTGCGTGCCGCGGTGGCCGGTGTGGTCTCCGGTGGGGAGCGTGGGCACGACGTGCTGGCGGCCCTGGTCTCTGTCGACGACGCGGAGCTGTCCACCGACCGCATCACCTCGGCCGTCGCCGAACTCGTGCCGCCGCACATGATCCCGCGGCAGCTGCAGGTGGTCGCGGCGATTCCGTTCACCGTCGGCGGCAAGACCGACCGGAGGGCCGCGGCGGGACAGCTGGCGGCTCTGGTCTCGTCGGCCGAGGGCGCCGGACGGGCCCTGCCGGAAACGATGCTCGAGCGGGCGCTCGTGGCCATCGTCTCGGAACTCCTGACAGTCGAAGCAGGCGTCGAAGACGACTTCTTCGAACTCGGCGGCGACTCGGTGCTGGCCACCGCCACGGTGGCGCGCATCCGCAAATGGCTGGACACCCCGACCGTCGGCGTGCCCGACATCTTCGCGGCCCGCACCGTGCGGGCGCTGGCGCAGCGGCTCATCGGCCGCGAGGACGGCAGCGGGCGACTGGAGATGGTCGCCGAGCTCTACCTGGAGATAGCTCAGATGAACCACGACGACGTGCTCACCGCGCTGGACCCGGCGGCCGTCTCATGACCGAGATCAATACGGCTTTCGCGCCTGAGTCCACTGGCGCCTTCGCGCCGTGGATCAAGCACTATCCCGGCTCCGGCGACACCGGGGCCGTGGTGGTCTTCCCGCATGCCGGCGGTGCCGCGGTGGCCTACCGGGACCTCGCAACCACGTTGTCGGACAACGGCATCGACACCTATGTCGTGCAGTACCCGCGCCGTGCCGACCGGCTGGCGCATCCGGCGCACCCGACGGTCGAGCAGCTGGCCGCCGACCTGTTCGCCGCGGGTGACTGGGCGGGCGTGGGCCCGCTGCGGCTCGTCGGGCACTGCATGGGCGCGGTGGTGGCATTCGAGTTCGCGCGCGTCGCCGAACAGAGCGGAGCGACCGTGCACAGCCTCTGGGCATCGGCCGGCCAGGCACCGTGCGACGTGGTCGACGCGCCGCCGCTGCCCACCGGACCGCGCGAAATGCTCGCCGAGATGGTCGATCTCGGCGGCACCGACCCCCGGCTGCTCGCCGACGTGGATTTCGTGGAAATGCTGCTGATGGCGGTGGGCGCCGACTACGAAGCGCTCAACCGGTACGTGGGCGGCGGCCGCATCGCCGCCGACATCCATGCCCTCGGCGGCCGCGATGACCATCGCATCGACCGGGACATGCTGAGCCGCTGGGCGAACCACACGTCGGGCGCCTTCACCCTGGCCGAGTTCGACGGCGGCCACTTCTACCTCAACGACCAGCTCGACGCGATCGCGGAAGTGATCAGTGCGGGCTGACTCGATGAATGCGGACGATCCGGTGGTCATCGTCGGGATGGCGGTGGAAGCCCCGGGCGATGTGGACAGCGCTGAAAGTTATTGGCAGTTGCTGTCTTCCGGACGTGAGGCGCTGAGCACCTTCCCGGAGGACCGCGGCTGGGCCGTGCGCGACCTGCTCGCGGGCTCGCGCCGCGACGGGTTCAAGCGCATCCACAACCGCGGCGGATTCCTCACCGGCGCCGCCCTTTTCGACCCCTCGTTCTTCGGTATCTCGCCGCGCGAGGCGGTGGCGATGGACCCGCAGCAGCGGGTCGCGCTGCGGGTGACGTGGCGGGCCCTGGAGAACGCCGGCATCAACCCCGATGACCTGGCCGGGCATGACGTCGGCTGCTACATCGGCGCCTCGGGCACCGGGTACGGCCCCGACCTCGCCGAATACTCCGACCTGAGCGGCCATCTCATCACCGGGACGTCGCTGGGGGTGATCTCCGGACGGGTCGGCTACCTGCTGGGCCTCGATGGCCCGGCGCTGACGATCGACACGTCGTGCTCATCGGCGCTGACCGCGTTCCACACCGCCGTACAAGCCCTGCGCACGGGCGACTGCAGCATGGCGCTGGCCGGCGGGGTGTGCGTCATGGGGTCGCCGGGATACTTCGTCGAATTCGCCAAACAGCACGCCCTCTCGGACGACGGGCACTGCCGGCCCTACAGCGCGCAGGCCAGCGGCACGGTGTGGGCCGAAGGCGCCGGCATGTTCGTGCTGGAACGAAAGTCGGTGGCGCAGCAGGGCGGTCACCGCGTGCTCGCGGAAGTCCGGGCCAGCTGCCTCAACCAGGACGGGCACAGCACCGGCCTGACCGCGCCGAGCGGACCGGCGCAGGCGCGGCTGTTCGGCCGCGCGCTCGATCTCGCCGGTGCCCGGCCCGACCAGATCGGCATGATCGAAGGGCACGGCACCGGAACCAAGCTCGGGGACCGGACCGAATTGACCTCGCTGGCCCAGACCTACGGCGCCACCGCACCCGGTCGGGGCGCGGTCCTGGGTTCGGTGAAATCCAACGTCGGGCACAGCCAGGCCGCCGCCGGTGCGCTGGGACTGGCCAAGGTCCTGGTGTCGGCCGAGCATGCCACCATCCCGGCGAGCCTGCACACCGCGCAGGCCAGCGCCGAAATCGAATGGAACGCACAGGGACTGCGGCTCGCCACCGACCACACTCCGTGGCCCGCCGTCGACGGCGAGCGCCTCGCCGCGGTGTCGGCTTTCGGCATGAGCGGCACCAACGCGCACGTCGTCGTCGCGATGCCGGAGGGATTGGTGGCGTGATGAGCCTTTCGCATTTTCCCGACGGCCGCGTGCCCGTCCTGCTCAGCGCACACACCGAAGAGCTCCTGGCTGCCGAGGCGACGGGCATCGCCGATTACCTGGACACGTGTGGTGCCGTGGGCATCGGCTCGGTGGCCGCGATGTTGTTGCGGCTGCGTCGCCGTCGGCGGTTCCGGGCTGTGGTCCGGGCGCATGACGCGGCCGAGTTGGCTGCCGCATTGCGGGCGTTGGCGGCGGGGGAGGAGCACCCCCTGGTCGCGGTCTCCGCACGGACGGCAGCGCCCCGGACGGCCTTCGTCTTCCCTGGTAACGGCGGCCAATGGCCGTCGATGGGCGCCGATGCCTACCGGCAGCTGCCGGTGTACCGCGCCGCGGCCGACCGCTGCGCCGACGCGTTCGTCGCCGCGGGCATCGACTCGCCGCTGGCCTTCCTGGTCGACCCGGCCGGCCGGGACTGGACCCAAATCCACAGTCAGAGTGCACAGTTCACGCACGCCGTCGGACTGGCATCGGTGTGGCAGGCCCTGGGCATCGAGCCGGATGCCACGCTGGGGCACAGCCTCGGTGAGATCGCCGCAGCGTACGTCGCCGGTGCCATGACGCTGGACGAGGCGGTCGCCGTGGTCATCGCCAGGGCCGGGGCACTGGACAGCCTGGCCGGCGATTTCGGCGCCGCGGCCCTGGGGATGAGCGTCGACGAAGCACAGCAAGAGGTTTCGAACGCTGCCGGGTGGATGGAACTGTCCGTGGTCAACTCGTCGGCATCGGTCGTGGTGTCCGGCGACCGGACCGCCATCGCGGACCTGGTCGCCGACCTACAGTCCCGCGGCCGCTTCGCCCGCGTCATCGCCATGAGCTTCCCCGCGCACACCAGTGCGCTCGATCCGCTACGCGCACAACTGCTGTCCGGTGTGCCGAAGGCACAGTTCGGCGCCGGGGCGGTGCCGTTCATCGGATCGGTCACCGGCGAAGCGGTCGGCGCGGGCACCGAATTCGGTGAGTACTGGTACCGGAACCTGCGGAACACCGTGCGATTCGACCGGGCCGCCGCCGCGGCGCGAGACAGCGGCGTCGAGGCCTTCGTGGAGATGTCGGCACACCCGGCCTTGCTGCACGCGCTCGCCGATGTTGATGCGCCGTTGACGGTCGGCTCTGGACGCCGCGACGAGGCGGTGGCCGACGTGCTCTCCGACAACATCGCCACAGTGGCGGTGTCCGACCCGGATTACGACTGGGCCGGGCACATCGAGCCGAATCAACCGCTGCTGCGGGGATTTCCGCATGCGCCGATGGCGGCGATGCACCTCTGGGCCGCGCCCGAACCGCTGCCCCCGGTGGCCGGACTGACGGTCAGTGCCGAGCAGTGGCTGCCACAGTCGGGCGAGACCGTGCCGCTGATCATCCGGCGCGCTGCCGTGGTCGACCTGCCGGGACCGCCCGGTGCGCTCGCCGACCATCTCCGTGACGGCGTGCGGGCCAACCTCGGCACCGTGCTCGTCGAGCCGGCGGACGCCGATCTGCTGATCGTCGTCGCACCGATGCTCGATCACCCCGACACCGAGGCGGCGATCACCGACCTCGCCGAGCTGATCGGCGATGGACTGTGCGAATACCCGAATGCCATTGGGCCGCAATGCAGCGACGTGTGGCTGGTGACCGTCGGCGGCGAGCACGTGCGCGACGACGAGCCGGTGGCGCTGCCCGCCCAGGCGGCCCTGGCCGCCATGCACCGCAGCATCGCCTTCGACCATCCGGACCAGACGTTCCGCCACCTCGACCTGGCGTCCTGGGACCTCGACGCGCCGTCGGCCACCGCCGTCATCGAGACCATGCTCGGTACGGGAACCGAGGTGGCGCTGCGTGATTCGCAGCAGTACCGGCGCGGTCTGCAGGCCCTTCCCGACGTCGACGCACCGGCGCCCGGGCTTCTCGACAACGTGGTCATCACCGGCGGCAACGGCGCGGTCGGGCTGCACTTCGCGCGGACCCTCGCCGCCGCGGGTGCCCGCCGCATCGTGTTGGTGAGCCGCAGTGGCACCGGCGCGCAGCAACTGGCCGAGTACGACGGCGACACCGACGTATTCTCGGTGCAGTGCGACATCACGTCGCCCGAACAGATTTCGGCGGCCGCGGCGACCTACGGCGGTGACGGTGCGACGCTCGTGGTCCATGCGGCCGGCGCGGCGGCGTTCGGCACGACGGTGGCGGCGGACGAATTCATCGCCACCGCGGCCGCGAAGGTCGGAGGTCTCGCCCGGCTGGCCGAGTACTGGCCGCTGCGTCCGGATGCCCGAATCCTGGTGTGCTCGTCGGTGTCCGGACTGTGGGGCGGGCTCGGTCATGTCGCGTACGCGGCGGTGAACCGCATGCAGGATGTGCTGGGCGGGCAGTTCCGCGCCAAGGGCCTCGACTGTGTGGCCGTGCGATGGGGACTGTGGCCGGGTGCCGGCATCGTCGGGGCCGACGAAGTGGCGCGGATCGAGCGCGCCGGACTGCGGGAAATGGAGCCCGACATCGCCATCGAGGCGGCGCTCGGAACCCGCGCGTCCGCACCGCTGATCTTCAGCGCTGACGCCGAGCGGCTGGCGGCACTGCTCGGTGCGGTCCCGGCCGCGACGGAACCGGCTGCACCGCAGCAGGTTCCGTTCGAACTGGGCGCCGGCGCCGACACCGAAGACGTCGTCCGTCATGAATTGTCGGCGGTGCTCAAACTGGGCGACCCCGCCGACATCGACCTGACCGCGGCCCTGTTCGATCTGGGCCTGGATTCGCTGCTGGCACTGGACCTGCGCAAGCGACTGCGCCGGGGCACCGGCCGGTCCGTGCCGCTGGCCGGGCTGCTCAGCGGCATCACCGGTATCGAACTGGTGGATTTGCTAACCGACAGATCAGAGAAGGTGGAGAGCTAGCGTGACCGAGACCGACATCCGGGCAGAAGACGCGCGCCTGGAGCTGTTGCGGCGCAAGCTCGCCGAGCGCGGCCTGCAGTCCCAGGGGCAGGCACAAGCGGGCGACGGCACGCCCGTCGTCCCGGTGCTGTCCGACGGCCAGCGCCGGATGTGGTTCGTGCAGACCGCCGAACCCGAGGGCGCACTGCTCAATGTCTGTGTGTCCTTTGTGATCACCGGCGCGCTGGACCACCAGCGCCTGCAGGACGCGGTGACCGCGGTGGCCCGCCGCCACCCCGTCCTGCGCACCACCTATCGGGCGGATGCGACGGGCGAGCCCGGTCTGACGATCCACGACGAGTTGGCACCGGGCTGGAGCACACACGACCTCAGCGACCTGCCGGAGGCGTCGCGCACCTTGCGGCTCGAGGTGCTGGCGCAGCGGGAGTTCGGCACGCCGTTCCGGCTCGACACCGAATCGCCCTTGCGCATCAGCCTGATCCGCACCGGCGCGGACGAGCACATCATGCTGCTCACCGCGCACCACATCGCCTGGGACGACGCGTCCTGGCAGGTGTTCTTCGGCGATCTCACGCGGGCCTACGAAGGTGAGCAATTGCCCGAGGTGATCCCGGCGCCCGTGCCGGCCGAAGACCACACCGAGGCACTCGAGTACTGGCGCTCCGTGCTCGCCGATCCGCCTGAGCCGCTGGAACTTCCGGGTGCGCACGGCTCCCTCGTGCCGACCGGCCACCGCTCGCAGCGCGTCACCCGGCGTATCGATGCCGCTACCGTGGCCCGGATCGGCGAGCTGGCCCGCCAGACCGCGGCCACGCCGTACACCGTGCTGCTGGCGGCCTTCGGCGCCGTGCTGCACCGCTACACCCACACCGACGACATCCTGATCGCCACCCCGGTCCTCAACCGCGGCGGCGGCACCGAGGACGCGCTGGGGTACTACGGCAACACGGTGGCGCTGCGCCTGCGTCCCGAAGCGCGCCAGAGTTTCGGCGAATTCGTCACTCATGCCAAGGACACGACCCACGGGGCGTTCGCCCATCAGCAGATCAACCTGGACCGCGTGGTGCGTGAGCTCAACCCGGACCGCCGCCACGGTGTCGAGCGACTGGCCCGGGTCTCGTTCGGCGCGCGCGAGGCCGACGGCCGCGGCTTCTGCCCGTCCGGGATCACCTGCCGCCGGGCCGAGTACCGCGGTCACCAGACCCAGCTGCCGCTGGGCTTCATGGTGGAATTCGACGACGACGGGGCGCTGGTCGAGGCGGAGTACCTGACCGAAATCCTCGACGCCGCACTGGCCGACCAGATGCTGCGGCACTACGTGGTGCTGCTGGAATCCGCGCTGGCAGATCCGGGCCGGCCCCTGGCCGAGTTCGCGTTGATGGACGACGCCGACGCCGACTGGCTGCGCCGGATGGCCACCGGCGAGCAGTTCAGCACCCCGGACACCACGCTGGCCGCGTTGATCGAAGCGCAGGCCGAGCGCACCCCGGATTCGGTCGCCGTCGCGTACGAGGGCCGGTACTACACCTACCGCGAACTCAACGCCGAAGCGAACCGGTTGGCGCACTGGCTGATCGGCCAGGGCATCGGTACCGAGGACCGCGTCGCGGTCCTGCTGGAGAAGTCGCCCGAACTGGTGATCACCGCGCTGGCGATCGTCAAGGCCGGCGGTGTGTACCTGCCGGTCGACCCGACCTACCCCGAGGACCGGCTGTCGTTCATCCTGAGCGACGGTGACCCGAAACTCGTGATCCGTGAGCCGATCACCGACCTCGACGGACTGCGGGACGACAACCCGACCGATGCCGACCGGGTTCGGCCGCTGACGGCAGCCAACACCGCCTACCTCATCTACACCTCGGGGTCGACGGGTCTGCCAAAGGGCGTCCCGGTGCCGCACCGGCCGGTCGCCGAGTACTTCGTGTGGTTCGTCGACGAGTACCAGATCGACGCCGACGAGCGGCTGCTGCAGGTGGCCTCGCCGAGCTTCGACGTGTCCATCGCCGAGGTGTTCGGCATGCTGGCCTGCGGTGCGCGCCTGGTGATTCCGCGCCCCGGCGGTCTCAACGACATCGGGTACCTGACCGAGCTGCTGCGCACCGAGGGCATCACCTCGATGCACTTCGTGCCCTCGCTGCTGGGGCTGTTCCTGTCGCTGCCGGGCGTCAACGAGTGGCGCAGCCTCAAGCGGGTGCCGATCGGTGGCGAAGCCCTGCCGGGTGAGGTGGCCGACAAGTTCCACGCCACCTTCGATGCCCTGCTGCACAACTTCTACGGCCCGACCGAGACCGTCATCAACGCCAGCCGGTACCGCGTCGAGGGCAAGCAGGGCACGCGCATCGTGCCGATCGGCAAGCCGAAGATCAACACGCAGATGCACCTGCTCGACGACGCGCTGCGGCCCGTGCCGGTCGGCGTCATCGGCGAGATCTACATCGGCGGAACACATGTCGCGCACGGCTACCATCAGCGGCCCGGTCTGACCGCCGAGCGTTTCGTCGCCGACCCGTTCACCCCGGGCGGCCGGCTCTACCGCTCCGGCGACCTGGCCCGGCTCAACGTCGACGGCGACATCGAGTTCGTCGGTCGCGCCGACGAACAGGTCAAGATCCGCGGCTTCCGTATCGAACTCGGCGAGATCGCCGCCGCCATCGCGGTGGACCCCAGCGTCGGCCAGGCCGTCGTCGTCGCGAGCGACCTCCCCGGGCTGGGCAAGAGCCTCGTCGGCTACCTCACCCCGGCCGAGCGTGGCGATCTGGAATCGGTTGACGTGCAACGGATCAAGGCGCGGGTGGTGGCAGCACTGCCCGAGTACATGGTGCCGGCCGGCTACGTCGTGCTCGACGAAATCCCGATCACCGCGCACGGCAAGATCGACCGCCGCGCACTACCCGATCCGGACATCCAGTCCCGCACCGCATTCCGTGAACTGACCACCGACACCGAGCGGAAGGTCGCCGAGCTGTTCGCCGACCTGCTCGGCGTCGAGCAGGTCGGTGCCGATGACTCCTTCTTCGAACTCGGCGGGCACTCGCTGCTGGCCACGAAGCTGGTCGCGGCGATCCGGGCGCGGTGCAACGCCGACATCGGGGTGCGTGAGGTATTCGAGCTGGGCACGGTCGCCGAGATCGCCGCGCGCGTCGACACCGGGGCACCGCGCAACCGGCCCCCGCTGCTCGCCATCGAGCACTCCGGCCCGCGTCAGATGTCGGCATCGCAACTGCGCCAGTGGTTCCAGTACCGCATCGACGGTCCGGGGCCGGTCAACAACATCCCGTTCGCGGCCCGGATCACCGGCCCGTGCGACGTCGACGCCTTCGTCAGCGCGCTCGGTGATCTGGTCGAACGGCACGAGGTGCTGCGCACCACCTACACCGAAATCGACGGTGTGCCTTACCAGGTCGTGAACGACCCGGCACCGCTGCCGGTGCGCCGCGCGCGCGGCGCCGACGAGGAGTGGCTGCAGGCCGAACTCGACCGGGAGCGGCGCTACGTTTTCGACCTGGAAGCGCAGTGGCCGATCCGCGCCGCGGTGCTGTCCATTCCGGGCCAGCACGTGCTGTCGATCATGGTGCACCACATCGCCGCCGACCACTGGTCGGCCGGCGTGCTGTTCACCGACCTGGTCACCGCCTACCGGGCGCGTCTCGAGCAGCGGGCACCCGAGTTCGCGCCGTTGCCGGTGCAGTACTCGGACTACGCGGCCTGGCAGGCGACGCTGCTGTCCGACGAGTCGGGACTGCTTGCCGCGCAACGGGACTACTGGCGTGTCCAGTTGGCCGAACCGCCCGCCGACCCCGGTCTGCGGCCCGACTTCACCCGGCCGCCGGTGCTCTCGGGTGAGGGTGCGTCGGTGCCGTTCGTCGTCGATCCCGAGGTGCGGACCAAGCTGACCGCGCTGACCCGGGAACTCGGCATCACCGACTTCATGCTGCTGCAGTCCGCCGTGGCGGTGGCACTCGCGAAATCGGGTGAGGGGCTCGACATTCCGCTCGGCACCCCGGTGGCCGGCCGCACCGAGGCCGAACTCGATGCGCTGGTGGGCTTCTTCATCAACATCCTGGTGCTGCGCAACGACCTGAGCGGCGACCCGACGCTGCGCGAGATTCTGGTCCGCTCCCGGGACACCGCGCTGGCGGCATACGCGCACCAGGACCTGCCGTTCGACCACGTCGTCGATGCCGTCAGCCCGGCCCGCTCGCTGTCACGCAACCCGCTGTTCGGTGTCGTCGTGCACGTGCGCGAGGACCTGCCGACCGACCACGTCATCGATTCGCGGACCGACGGCGACACGACGTTCACCGCACTCGAGCCGACCTTCGACGTGGCGCACGCCGACCTGTCGGTGAATTTCTTTGCCACCCAGGACGGTTACCGCGGTCACCTGATCTTCCGTACCGACCTGTACACGGCGGAGACCGCGCAGCGCCTCGCCGACCGGCTCGTCCGGGTGATCAACGGCATCGCCGAGAACGCCGATCAGCGGCTACGGGAGCTGCGGGTCGACGAAGCCTTTGAAGCAGCGGGGGCAGGCGGCATTCTCGTGCTCGATGAGTGGCATCAGCCTGTGGGCATCGGCGTGGTCGGCGACATCTACCAGGAGTCGGCACCGACCGGCGAACGTGGTAGGTGGCTGGCCGACGGGCAGCTCGAGCGCATCGAGGCCGTGCAGTTGCGCGCGGCGCGAGCCGGGTCGACGGTGGTGGAGCCCGCACGGACCGACACCGAACGCGCCCTCATCGCCCTGCTGGCCGAGGTGCTCGACGCCGAAACCGAGATCGGCCGGGGCGACGACTACTTCAGCCTCGGTGGCGACAGCATCAAGGCGGTCCAGCTGGCGGCGCGTGGCCGTGACGCGGGTATGAAACTGACCGCCCGCATGGTGTTCGAGTACCCGACGGTGCATGAGCTGGCCGCGGCCATCGACGCCCGGTCCGCGGCGGATACCCAAGGGGCACAAGGTGAGGACCGCGAGCATGCACCGATGACGGTGTCGGGGCTCTCCGCCGAGGAACTCGCCGAACTGACCGCGTCGTTCGCGACATCCTGGACCGCACCGCAGGATCCGCAGTGACCACACTGCAACCGGCGCCGGTCATCGAGGACGTGCTGGCGCTCAGCCCGCTGCAGCAGGGGCTGTACTCGATGGCGCAACTCGATCAGGCGGATGACCCGTATCTGATCGCGATGTCCGCCGACATCGACGGCGACGTCGACGCGGTCCTGCTGCGGGACTGCGCGGCGGCCCTGCTGGTGCGTCACCCCAACCTGCGGGCCAGCTTCGTGCAGGCCGGAGCCCGCACGGTGCAGGTGATTCCGAGTGCGGTCGACCTACCGTGGCGGCAGCTCACCGCGGCCTCGCCCGACGCTGCCGACGACCTCGAAGCGCAGGAACGGCGGCGGTCGTTCAGCCTGGAGCGGGGACCGGCGATCCGGTTCCTGCTCATCGAGATGCCGGAACAGCGTTGGCGTTTCGCGGTCGTCGCGCACCACATCGTCATCGACGGGTGGTCGCTGCCGTTGTTCGTCGGTGAACTGCTCGCACTGTATGCGGCCGGCGGCGACATCTCCGTGCTGCCTGTGGCGCCGCGCCCGTACCGGGATTACATCGGGTGGCTCGCGGCCCGCGAGCCCGAACTCAGTCGCCGGCTGTGGCAGCAGCACCTGGCCGGGCTCGACGGCCCGACGATGCTGGCACCGGCGCTCGGCTCCGGTGAACTCGGCGATGACCTGCCCCACACCACCGAGATCAAGGCATCCGCGGGCGAGACGCACCGTCTGGTCGAGGCCGCCCGGGCCCGTGGCGTCACGGTCAACACCCTCACCCAGATGGCTTGGGCGGCAATCCTGTCGGTGCTCACCGACCGGCGTGACGTCGTCTTCGGCGTCACCGTCTCGGGCCGGCCGGGGGAGCTGGCCGGCGTCGAGTCCATGGTCGGTCTCTTCATCAACACCGTGCCGCTGCGAGTCCGGCTGGACCCGCTGCGCCGCGTCGGCGAGCAGTGCCTGGCCCTGCAGCGCGATGCCGCCGAGCTGCGTGAGCACAGCTACCTGTCGCACACCGAACTGCGCTCGCTCGGCGGTGTCGGTGAACTGTTCGACAGCCTCCTGGTCTATGAGAACTTCCCGCCCGGCGGCTTGGTCGGCAGCGGTGAATTCGACGTTCGTGGCGCCACTTTCCGGCCCCGGGCGCTGCAGAGCCTGGCGCATTTCCCGGTCACGGTCGCCGCGCACCTCACCGGTGGTGAACTGACCGTCCTGGTCGAGACGAAAGACGGTGCCACGGGGCTGATCTCACCCGAGGACCTCGGCCGGCAGGTGCTCGCGGTGATGCAGCGCCTCGTCGACGGCTGGGACCGGCCGTTGCGCGACGTCGGTATTCAACTTGTCGGACCCGAGGTGGCAGTGCCCCCAGCTGCCACCGAAACCGGTGGCATCCACGAGAAGTTCACCGCCACGGCGCGCAACAAGCCGGGTTCGGTGGCGCTGTCCTATGACGGCGGCGCACTGACCTTCCGCGGTCTCGACGAGGCGTCCGACCGCGTCGCCGCCGAACTGCGGCGGCGCGGCGTCGAGACCGAGGCGCCGGTGCCGGTGCTGCTGCGCCGGGGGCCCGACTACGTCGTCGCGATGCTCGGCGTGCTCAAGGCCGGTGGGTTGATCGTGCCGCTGGACCCGTCGATGCCCGCCGACCGGGTCGAGGAGATCCTGGGCCAGACCAACGCGTCGGTGATCGTGGACGACGCCCTGCTGGCCGCCGCGGGCACCCATCCCGTCGGCGAATTCACGCCGCTACCAACACATCCCGGCCAGGGTGCCTACATCGTCTTCACGTCGGGTACCACCGGCAAGCCCAAGGGCGTGATCGGCACCCACGCCGCGGTGCTGTCCTATGCCGCCGATCATGCCGCCCGGGTCTTGCACCCGGCGGTGGCGAAAGCCGGTCGGCCACTGCGGGTTGCGCACGCTTGGTCGTTCACCTTCGATGCGGCCTGGCAGCCGCTGGCCGCGCTGCTGGACGGCCACGGTCTGCACATCGTCGGCGACGAGGTGCAGCGTGATGCCGAGGCGCTGGTGGCGACCATCGGGCAGTACGGCATCGACCTGATCGACACCACGCCGTCGATGTTCACGCAGCTGCAAGCCGAAGGACTGCTGACGACGGTGCCGCTGACCGCGCTGGCACTGGGCGGCGAAGCCGTCGACCCGAACGCGTGGGCGGCCATCCGCGGCGAGTGCGACCGCACCGGCATGTCGGCCTACAACTGTTACGGCCCAACCGAAACCACCGTCGAAGCCGTCGTGGCCGCGTTCACCGAGCACGACGCGCCGTCGATCGGGCATCCGACCACCGCGACGCGCGCCTACGTGCTGGACGCGTGGCTGCGGCCGGTGCCCGACGGTGTCACCGGTGAGCTCTACCTGGCCGGTGGCCAGCTCACCCGCGGTTACCTGGGCCGCGCCGGCGAGACGGCCGCGCGATTCGTCGCCGACCCGTTCGTCGCCGGCGCGCGGATGTACCGCACCGGCGACGTGGTGCGCCGCGATCCCGCCACCGGCGGTCTGCAATTCCAGGGGCGTTCCGACGATCAGGTGAAGATCCGTGGTTTCCGGGTGGAGCCCGGCGAGGTCGCCGCCGTGTTGCACGCGCATCCCGGGGTGCGGCACGCGCATGTCACCGTCCGGCGGCACGGCAGTGGGCCGCGGCTCGTCGCATATGTCGCGGGGGCGGCAGGTGCCGCCGAGTTGCGGCGCATGCTGGCGTCCCGGCTGCCGAGATACCTGGTGCCGCACCACATCATCGCCGTGGACGAGATTCCGCTGACGGTCAACGGCAAGGTGGACGACGCGGCGTTGGCCGCGATCGACGCCGCCGCCGGGGCCGGGCAGGCAGCCGCTCCGGCCACCGCGACCGAACTGGCCGTGGCGGAGTTGTTCGCGGACGTCCTGGAGGTGGCCGATCCGGCCGGGCTCGACGTCACCGCCGACTTCCTCGATCTGGGGCTCGACAGCATCGTGGCACTGTCGGTGGTTCAGGCCGCGCGCCGCCGCGGTCTGGCGGTGCGGGCCCGGATGATGCTGGATTGCAGCAGCATTCGCGAACTGGCCGACGAACTGGATGCCGAGAACGAGTTGGCCGCGGCGGCCGTCGAGGAGTCCGGACCGGTGCCGGTGCTGCCCAACGTGCATTGGCTGTACCAGTACGGCGATGGCCGGCGCCTGGCCCAGACCCAGGCGGTGCGGCTGCCGGACGCCATCACCGCCGAGCAACTGAACACGTTGCTGCACAGCGTCATTGCCGCGCACCCCGCCCTGCGCAGCCGGTTGGACCGGGCCACCATGACCCTGGTCGACCATCCGGTCGGCGACGTCCTCTCCGAGGTCACCGTCGACGGTGACCTGGTGGCCGCGGTGGCCGAGCAGACCGATCTCGCGGTCGAGCGGTTGGATCCGGAGCAGGGTCGCCTGTTGCAGGCAGTGCTGCTGCACCCACAGGACAGCGCGGGGCGCTCGGGCGGCAAGGTGCTGGTGCTCAGTGCCCATGTGCTGGCCATCGACCCGGCATCCTGGCGAATCGTGCTCGGCGAGTTGGAAAATGGCTGGCACGCGCTGGAGTCCGGTGCCGAACCCGCCGCCGTCCGCGAGCACACCAGCTACCGGGCCTGGTCCCGGCTGGTCGCCGAGCGCGCGCAGGACCTCGACACCGCGGACTTCTGGGAATCGCAGGTCGCCGGGCCGGATCCGGCGCTCGGCAGCCGCCGGGTGAAGCCCGAGACCGACTGTGCCGCAGACGTGGTGATGTCGATGGCGGTCATCGACCCGGACCTGACCGCACGGCTGCTCGCGGCCAGCCAGCCGGTCACCGATCTGCTGGCCGCCGCGACCGCCCGCACCATCACCAGGTGGCGGCACCGCCGCGGGCAGGAGACTCCGGCTCCGCTGGTGGCGCTGGAGACCCATGGCCGCGCGGACACCGTCGTCTCCGCGGACCAGGTCGACACCGGCGACACCGTCGGCCTGTTCAGTGCCATCTACCCGGTGCGGATCAGTTCCGAAGCGCCACACCAGGTCAGCGCCGAGATCGCCGCGGTCCCTGGGCATGGCATCGACTTCGGGCTGCTGCGGTATCTGCGTGCGGACACCGCGGAGCGGTTGTCGGCGTACCCGGAGCCGCAGGTGCTGCTGAACTACCTGGGCCGGGTACATCTCGGGGCGAGCGGAGCGGCACTGCAGCTCGACGGCACGCTGCTGGCCGGGGCGTCACCGGTACCCGAACCGAACTACGCGGTGCACCACGAGCTGACGCTGCTGGCGGGCGTCATCGATCACGACGGCACCGCGGCGCTCGGTGTCCAATGGCGCACGGTGCCGGACATTCTCAGCGCAGACGATATTGCCGAATTGCAACAGCTGTGGGAATCGCAGCTCAGGGAAGTGGTGAAATGACAACCCCGAACACCTTGGCCGTCATCGGCGCCGGCGCCAAAGCGGTCGCCGTGGCCGCCAAAGCCGCCGAACTGCGGGCCATGGGCGTGGCCGCGCCCGATGTCATCGCGGTGGAACGCCTGGGCGTCGGCGCCAACTGGCAGGCCGCCGGCGGCTGGACCGACGGCCGGCACCGGCTGGGCACCGGACCGGAAAAGGACGTCGGCTTCCCGTACCGGTCGGCGCTCGTGCCGCGCCGCAACGTCGAACTCGACGAACGGATGATGCGGCACAGCTGGCAGTCGTACCTGATCTCGACGGGACAGTTCGCCGAGTGGATCGACCGCGGCCGGCCCGCACCCACGCACCGGCGCTGGAGCCAGTACCTGGCATGGGTGGCGGAAAGCGTTGCCATGCAAGTGGTCACGGGTGAAGTCACCCAGCTGTCGGTGGACGGTGACCAGTGGGTGCTGCACTGCCGCGATCAGCAGGTGCGTGCCGACGGCGTGATGATCACCGGGCCGGGGCAGGCCGAGCGCTCCATCCTGCCGGGACATCCGCGGGTGCTGTCGATCGCCCAGTTCTGGCATCGCGTCGCGCAGGACGAGCGCATCAATGCCGAGCGGGTCGCCGTCATCGGCGGTGGCGAGACCGCCGCCACCATGCTCGATGAGCTGTTCTCGCACCGGGTTTCGACCATCACGGTGATCTCCCCGGGCGTCACCCTGTTCACCCGCGGTGAGGGCTATTTCGAGAACACCCTGTTCTCCGACCCGACGGGCTGGGCCGGCCTCAGCATCTCGGAGCGCCGAGATGCCATGGCCCGCACCGACCGTGGCGTGTTCTCCGCCCGCGTCCAGGACTCGCTACTGGCCGACGACCGCATCCGGCACCTGCGTGGCCGCGTCGCCCATGCCGTGCCCCGCGAAGACCGGATCCGGTTGACGCTGCAGACCGAACGCGACTCCGGCTGCCTGGAGACGGTGCACGGTTTCGACCTGGTGATCGACGGTTCCGGCGCCGATTCCATGTGGTTCGCGCCGCTCCTGAGCCAGGACGCGCTGGACGTGTTGGAACTCGGTATCGGTGCGCCACTGTCGGGCGACTCGCTGCAGCGGGCCATCGGCTACGACCTCGCGGTCAGCGGCGTGACGCCGAAGTTGTTCCTGCCCAGCCTGTCCTGGCTCACGCAGGGCCCCGGATTCCCCAACCTCAGCTGTCTCGGTCTGCTCAGCGACCGCGTGCTGGGTGCCGAATATGCCACACCATCCGTGAGGAGAAGCGATGAGCAGCAATCCGTTCGATGACGAGAACGGCGCGTTCTACGTCCTGATCAACGACGAAGAGCAGCACAGCCTGTGGCCGGTGTTCGCCGACGTGCCCGCCGGTTGGCGGGTCGTGTTCGGTGAGAGCACGCGCGCCGACTGCCTGGCCTACGTCGAGGAGACCTGGACCGACATCCGGCCCAAGACGCTGCGGGACACCTTGGTGGGCTGAAGCGGTCCGTCGAGTCACGCCACTTGATCCTGCGCTCACGGTCTCACCCACTCGGGTTTTTGCGCCGTAGCCGCGGAATCAGTGCCGGCCTCACGTCGATTCTGCGCCTGGGGTCTTCGCCACTCGAATTTTGTGGGCCTCAGCGCAGAATCAATGCCAGAAGGCATTCGCTTGTCAAGTGCCCAGCACGCGCATGCGCGCGAATGTGCAGCCAGAGCGTCTCCCGCGCAGATCCGACGATCTGCGCGCACCGTCGCGAAGCGGCCACACCGCACGTGACGACGAATGTGCAGTCAGACCGTCTCCGCCGCGGATCCGACGATCTCTCCGCACCCTCGACGCATGTGGATTTCTGCGCTGTCCCGCACGCTCGAAGGCCCGAGTAGAGTCGGATGGCCAACGCTGACCAGGGGGAGTGCAGCAATGACGTATCCGGATCCCCGGTATCCGCAACAACAACCGCAGCCGGGGCCGTATCCGCAGGGCCATCCCGTCCCGCAGGGCTACGGATATCCACCGCCCGGGTACCCGAACCCGCAGCAGCCGTACGCCCCGTCGCCGTACCCCTACTCGCAACCGGGCTACCAGCAGCCGCAAACCGAACAGCAGAGCAACGGCAACTCCGCGGGCTGGCGCGCCGCGAGCATCGCCATGTCCACGTTGTTCCGTGGCACCTACCGGCTGGGGGGCGACGCCCGCAGCCGGGTCGTCACGGCACTGATGTGCCTGGGTATCGGGCTTGTCGCGCTGGTGATCGTCGTGCTGGCCGGCATGTACCTGCGCTAGCGCGCGCTCATTCGCCGGCTGGCGAAAGCTGCTGCGACAGTGGCACATCCATGTCGTACACCCGGGCATGCAGCACCACCCGGTTCCGCAGCGCGGACCGCACCGCGCGGTGCAGGCCGTCTTCCAGATAGATGGTGCCCTGCCAGCGCACGGCATGCGGGAACAGATCGCCGTAGAACGTCGAATCCTCGGACAGCAGGCGGTCCAGGGCGAGCACCGTCGTGGTGGTGACGATTTCGTCGAGACGCAGCTGGCGCGGCGGAATCTGGGCCCACTCGCGGTAGCTCAGCCCATGCTCCGGGTAGGGCTTTCCGTCGCGCACCCCTTTGAAAATCATGAGTAGATCACTCCGCAAGCTCCCCGTGCGCCGAGCGGGTCCGCGGTGACAGCGTCGGCATACAGGTGACCCTAGCGGGTCGACTGGGGGTTTGCCGAGGCATCCGGCCATCAAGATCGCCCCGAATGGCGTCTGTCAACCGCCCGAATCCATCGTCACCGTAAAATGGCGGTGAAACCGGAGGTGACGAATGGGTAGTGCCGACGACCGTCGCTTTGAAGTGCTGCGTGCCATCGTTGCGGACTTCGTCTCCACCAAGGAGCCCATCGGCTCCAAGACGCTCGTCGAGCGCCACAACCTCGGCGTTTCGAGCGCCACGGTGCGCAACGACATGGCCGTTCTGGAGGCCGAGGGCTACATCACCCAGCCACACACCAGCTCGGGGCGGGTGCCCACCGAGAAGGGGTACCGCGAGTTCGTCGACCGGATCGACGACGTCAAGCCGCTGTCGTCCAGCGAGCGCCGCGCCATCCTGAGTTTCCTCGAATCCGGCGTTGACCTAGACGACGTTTTGCGCCGTGCGGTACGCCTGCTGGCGCAGTTGACCCGGCAGGTCGCGATCGTGCAGTACCCCACCCTGTCGCGCTCGACGGTGCGCCACCTCGAGGTCGTGGCGCTCACGCCCGCGCGGCTGTTGCTGGTGGTCATCACCGATACCGGACGCGTCGACCAGCGCGTGGTCGAACTCGGCGACTCCATCGGTGAGCATGAGCTGTCGCAGCTGCGGGAGCGCCTCGGCGCCGCCCTGGAAGGCAAGCTGCTGTCGGCCGCGTCGATCGCGGTGGCCGACCTGGCCTCGCAGATGGACGGCCACGGCGGCCTGGGCGACGCTGTCGGCCGCGCGGCGACGGTGCTGGTCGAGACGCTGGTTGAGCACCAGGAAGAGCGGCTGTTGCTCGGCGGCACCGCCAATCTGACGCGCAACACGGCTGATTTCGGCGGGTCCCTGCGGTCCGTGCTGGAGGCGCTGGAGGAGCAGGTCGTGGTCCTGCGGTTGCTGGCTGCCCAGCAGGAGGCAGGTAAAGTCACGGTACGCATCGGCCACGAAACCGAGGCCGAGCAGATGGCTGGGACATCCGTCGTGAGCACCGCCTACGGCAGTTTGGGCAAGGTTTACGGCGGCATGGGCGTGGTGGGCCCGACCCGGATGGACTATCCGGGCACCATCGCCAACGTCGCGGCTGTCGCCCGGTACATAGGCGAGGTTCTGGGCACCCGGTGAGGGTGCCCAGCAGTTCGAGAGATTAGGCAAGGTTCTTAGGCGTGGCACGCGATTACTACGGCCTGCTCGGCGTGAGCAAGGGCGCCAGCGACTCGGAGATCAAGAAGGCCTACCGCAGGCTGGCCCGGGAGCTGCACCCCGACGTCAATCCCGACGAGGGCGCACAGCAGCGGTTCGCTGAGATCAGCACCGCCTACGAGGTCCTCAGCGACCCGGAGAAGCGGCGCATCGTCGACCTCGGCGGTGACCCGATGGAGAGCGGCGGAGGCGGCGGCGGTGCCGGGGGTTTCGCAGGCTTCGGGGGACTCGGCGACGTGTTCGAGGCGTTCTTCGGCGGCGGCGCGTCCTCGCGCGGTCCGATCGGCCGGGTGCGCCCGGGCTCGGACTCGCTGCTGCGCCTGCGGCTGAACCTCGAGGAGTGCGCAACAGGCGTCACCAAGCAGGTGACCGTCGACACCGCCGTGCTGTGCGACCTGTGCCAGGGCAAGGGCACGCACGGCAATTCCCAGCCCGCCCGCTGTGATACCTGCCACGGCCAGGGTGAGGTCCAGACGGTCCAGCGCTCGCTGCTCGGCAACGTCATGACATCGCGCCCCTGCCCCGTGTGTGGCGGTGTTGGCGAGGTCATTCCCGACCCCTGTCACCGCTGCGGCGGCGACGGCCGCGTGCGCGCCCGGCGCGACGTGAGTGTGAAGATTCCGGCCGGCGTCGGTGAGGGTATGCGGGTGCGCCTGGCGGCCCAGGGCGAGGTCGGCCCGGGCGGTGGACCCGCCGGCGACCTGTACGTCGAGGTGCACGAGCAGGCGCACGAGCTGTTCCTGCGCGACGGCGACGACCTGCACTGCACCGTCTCGGTCCCGATGGTCGACGCCGCGCTGGGCACCACGGTCACCGTCGAGGCCATCCTCGACGGGCCCACCGAGATCACCATCGCGCCGGGCACCCAGCCCGGTTCGATCACCACCCTGCGTGGCCACGGCATGCCGCACCTGCGGTCCGGGGTCCGCGGCAACCTGCACGCGCACATCGATGTGGTGGTGCCGTCCCGGCTCGACAATCGTGACCTCGAGCTGCTGCGCAAGTTCAAGGAGCAGCGGTCCCGGGACGTCACCGAGGTGCGGTCCACGCAGGCTGTGGCCGGCGGCGGAGGTGGGCTGTTCAGCCGCCTGCGCGAAACCTTCAGCGGCCGTTAGCCTTCGGGGCTGCTGGTGAGCCGGGCGCTGTTCTACGTCGACGCGGTGCCGGAGGTCGGCGGTATCGCCGTCGTCGACGGTGACGAGGGCTTCCACGCGGCGACGGTGCGACGCATCCGTCCGGGTGAGGAACTCGACCTGTCCGACGGCGCGGGCACGTTGGCGCACTGCGTGATCGAAGACGCCGTGAAGGGCCGGTTGACGGCACGGGTGCTGTCGGTCACCGACGTCCCGGCCGCGGTGCCGACGGTGACGGTGGTGCAGGCCCTGCCCAAATCCGAACGTTCCGAACTGGCCATCGAATTGGCCACCGAGGCCGGCGCCGACGCCTTCGTGGCATGGCAGTCCGAGCGGTGCGTCGCGCGCTGGGACGGCGCGGCCAAGGTGGAGAAGGGTTTACGTCGCTGGAGTGCCGTGGCCCGGTCGGCGGCGCGGCAGTCCCGCCGCCCCTACGTGCCGTCCGTCAGTGGCCCGGTGTCGACCGCTGAGCTTGTCGCGGCCATCGGCATGGGTGTCACCCTCGTCCTGCACGAATCGGCGGAAGTGCCGCTGCGCGATGTGATTTCGGCGTCCACAGAGTCGGTGACGCTCATCGTGGGGCCCGAAGGCGGTATCACCGACGGCGAGGTGGCGGCGTTGGTCGCCGCCGGTGCCATCGCTGTTCGGCTGGGACCGTCGGTGCTGCGGACGTCGACCGCGGCCGCGGTCGCGCTGGGCGCCCTGGGTGTGCTGACGCCGCGCTGGCAGGTCTAGTACCACCGCGACCGGCGCTGGTGGGTCCGCCGAACAGCCAAGTCGCCCAGGCATGTTCGCGCGTGGCCCGCAGCTCGGCTAGCGGTGCTCACCGCGGAGGTATGCCGCCTCTGCCGCGGCTACTGCGTCGTCGGCCTGTCGCGGTGTCGGCAGGTCGGGTGCGTTCATCTCGATGATGGCCTCGACCCGCTCGTCGTCCAGCCCTTCGGCCGCGAGGACGCCCTCGATGAGCGCCCGTTGTACGGCGCGCCCCTTCATGTTCGCGAGCTTCGCGGTCGCCAGGATGCTGCGGGACAGTTCGGCCTCGGTCATCGAAGTGGCCTTGGGTGCCAGCTTGATCCGCTGGATGGATCCGGCGATGGACGCCTCGGCAGTGACGTTTCCGGCGGGATCGGATACCGCGAACACCACCACTCGCGGCGCTTCGTCGTCCGGCGTCTCGCCGTCGTCGAATGAGGTGTCGGTTTCCGGCGCGATCGCGTCCGCGTAGGAGCCCGCCGTATCGACTTCGGGTGTCTCACCATCCGACGTCACCAGGAGGTCGAGATCCGAGTCCTCCGGGTCTGTGTCAGAGCTGCTGTCCGTGGCGAAGTAGTCGAGTGCGCCATCGGGTTCGGCGAGATGGTCGTCGTCGTGATCGTCGTCGTGATCGTCCCAGGAATGGTCTGACATCGATCAGATCTGCATCTGCTTGCTGAGGTGGGCGCCTTCCTGCGAATCCGTCTGATCGTATTGCGACGCGGCCTTGGTCAGGTTGTCGGCCAGGTTGCGCGACTTGTTCATCATCTGCTCGCAGGCGGCCTTGCGGGCGTTGTTCGCGGCGCTCAGCGCGGACTGCGTCGACATGCACAGCGGCCCGTGCGTCGCGAGCACCTTGACCTCGACGTAGGACGTCGTGTCGCCGGCTGCGCTGAACGTGGCGGCGGCATCGTCTTGTTTGGTGGAGAGCGCCTGCAACTCCGAGGTCTCGACGGTGAGTCTGCTGCTCATGTGTTGCTCCTTTCGGGAAAGCTAGATTTCGGTCGTGATGCGCGGGGGCGCAGTGGGATTCGCCGGGTCGAGGCTCACGTGCACCGGGCCCTTGGCGGTGTCGGGGTCGACGGCCACCTCGACGTGGTGGGCGCCGTCATCGAACGACACCTGAATGGGTGCGCGTCCGGCAGGGGACTCGGCCCCGGCCGCGGCGCCCGGCGGATTCTCCTGCGCGGGTTGGGCATTGGGATCGGCGGCCGGATCGTCCGGCTTGCCGTCGCCGTCCTTGTCCTCGCCGGGCGCATTGGGATCCTGGGCGTTCGGATCCTGCTTGCCCTGCTGGGCGGCCTGAGCTGCCTGCGTCGCGGTTTGTGCCGCCTGGCCGGCCAGGCCGGCGAGGGTGCCGAGCAGGCCGCCGCCGCCCCCACTGCCGGAGCCGCCGCCCATCTGCGGCAGGGACGGCATACCGCCCATGCCGGCGCCTGCGCCGGTGCCCGCACCCGATGCCGCTGGCATGGAGGGCATTTCGGGCATCTTCGGCATGCTCGGTGCGCCGCCGCCGGACCCCGAACCGCCGCCGGAACCCGAACCACCACCGGAGCCCGAACCGCCACCGGATCCGCCGCCGCCGGTGCCCGTCGGGCTGCCGGTGCCGGGCGGGTTGCTCGTCGGCGGGCCGGACGGCGTGCCTGTTCCCGGCGTCCCGGGCTGGTTGGGGTTGCCCGGCGCATTGGGATCGGCGTTGCCGAAATCTGGTCCGTCGCCCGGCTTTTTCGCGGGCGGCGGCATGGTGCTCAGCGGAGGGGCGTGCGACGCGCTCTGGTACATGCTCGTCGCCTGGCTCAATTGCGCTGCGTTGCTCGATGATTGGGCCATCATGTTGTTCATCGTCAGCGCCGAGGCCGCGGCGGCGACGGCGACCGATGCGGCCTGTAGCGCGAGCGACTCGGGGGCGCCGATGACCGTCGCCTCCAGTGCGAGGCAGACGGGGATCATCGCGCCGAGGCAGGTGGCGATGTTGTCCATCTGCTGGCGTCCGGCGTCCACCTGCTGGGCCTCGGCGCTCAGGATCTGTACGACGAGATTGTCGGCCTGCAGCAGCTGTTCGGCGCTGCCGATCTGCTCGGCGTTACGGTTGGAGTAGGCCGTGGAGGCGGTGCCTTTCCACACGGTCGGATAGGCGCTGCTGAGCCCGTCGCCGGCGGCCTGAAAGAGCCCGGCGCCATCGGAGAACGATTCACCGGTGTCCGGATCGCCGATGCCGAAACCGAGCCCCGCGAGGTCCAGGGCCCACAAACCACCCTCGATGATGGGTGTGCCCGCGGCCGCGGGCATCAGCATCTTGGCGATGTCGCCGGCATCGCTGAGCAGTCCGACGGCGCCCATCGGGTCGCCCTCCATCAGCTTCTTGACGTTGTCCGCGATGTCCGATGCGGTGTCCAGGACGTCGTTGGCCTTGTCGAGGATGTCGTTGATCTTCTCGCCGAGGCTCGGGCTGTCACCGCCGTCGTGGTCGCGCCGGTGCGAGTTGCCGTCGTGATCGTCGCCGCGGCGGTGCCGGGGGTCGTCGCGGTGCGGGCGGGGGATGACCTGGGTGGGTTCGTCGTCGCCGTGCCGGTTGTGACGGGAGCTCGGCGATGGATGGCTGGTGCCGCCGTGGTGACTGCCGCCATGACTATGACGCGGACCCATGCAGAACCCTCCCCGATTCCTCATCGCCCCGGCGGACCCTCGCCGGTGAATTCGAGCCTAACAGCGCTGAACGCCCCTCCATTGCGCTAATTCGGAACTCTGTGGGGCGGTCGGAGGGGCCGAACCGTGTGGCCTGGGTTACAGCAATTCCTGCCAGTAAACACTAATTTCCTGCCAGCGGAATTAATCCTTTGACCTGCCTGTTTACATGGATGTCACAGCGGCTCGGGCCGCAAGGGGACAAAGACGGACAGAAGACGCGAAGGGGAACACTCCATGAAGAATTTCGGAATTGCAGCAGTTATCGCCGGTGGCCTGGCCGCCGGTGCCATGGGGTTCGCCGTTCCCGCCGTAGCCGCCACCGGACCGGCCCCGACAGGGGTGCAGGCAACAGTGGTGCCGACGGGAGTTGATCACCTGAACTGGCTGGATGACGTGCACCAGGGCGCCAAGTCGCCCAAGGTCGACACCAACGTCCACCAGAGCCGGTAATCGGCGACCCAACTACTACGCAACCCGCGGGCGGCACCGAAAGGTGCCGCCCGCGGTTGCGTGACCAGCCAACTCGTTGGGCGTCCCCGCGGCCCGGCGGTAGAATGTGCTCCTCAGCTCTACACCAGAAAGCAGGCATCGAAAACCACGTGACGCCCCGCGATACGAACGCCGCTGCGTCGCGCTCCTCGGAGCTCGACCCGTCGGTTCGAAGCAGCATCACTGTTCCGCCTGATCTTGTCGTGGGCCTGCTCGGCTCGGCCGACGAGAATCTGCGAGCCCTGGAGAATCTCCTGACAGCCGACATCCACGTGCGCGGCAACTCGCTGTCGATATCCGGTTCGCCCGCCGACGTGGCCAAGGCCGAGCGCGTGGTGAGTGAGCTGATCACGATCGCCGCCGGCGGTCAGACGCTGACCCCCGACGTCGTCCGTCGCAGCGTCGGCATGCTCGACGGCGCCGACGCCGAGTCGCCGGCGCAGGTGCTGACGCTCGACATCCTGTCGCGGCGCGGCAAGACGATCCGGCCCAAGACGCTCAACCAGAAGCGCTACGTCGACGCCATCGATGCCCACACCATCGTCTTCGGCATCGGCCCCGCCGGTACCGGCAAGACCTATCTCGCAATGGCCAAGGCCGTCAGCGCATTACAGACCAAACAAGTCAGCCGCATCATCCTGACGCGTCCCGCCGTCGAGGCCGGGGAGCGGCTCGGCTTCTTGCCGGGCACGCTCAACGAGAAGATCGACCCGTATCTGCGGCCGCTGTACGACGCGCTGCACGACATGATGGACGCCGAGATGATCCCGAAGCTCATGGCGGCGGGGGTTATCGAGGTTGCGCCGCTTGCCTACATGCGGGGTAGAACCCTCAATGACGCCTTCATCATCCTCGACGAGGCGCAGAACACCACCGCTGAGCAGATGAAGATGTTCCTGACCCGGTTGGGTTTCGGGTCCAAGATCGTCGTCACCGGTGACGTCACCCAGGTCGACCTGCCGGGCGGATCGAAGTCGGGTCTGCGGTCGGCCGTCGAGGTGCTCGACGGCATCGACGACATCCACATCGCGGAGCTCACGAGTGCAGATGTGGTGCGCCACAAGCTGGTTTCGGAAATCGTCGACGCGTACGAAGCCGCGGAAGCCAAAGTGAGCGAGCACGGTCTGGCCAACCGTGCGCACCGCCGATCCACCGGCCGGACGAGGCGGTGACGGGGTGACGGTCGAGGTTTCCAACGAGTCGGGAATCGACGTATCCGAAGACGAGCTGATCAGCGTCGCGCGGTTCGTCATCTCCAAGATGGACGTGAACCCCGCCGCTGAACTCTCGATGGTGCTGGTCGACCAGTCGGCCATGGCCGACCTGCACATGCGCTGGATGGACCTGCCGGGCCCGACCGATGTGATGAGCTTCCCCATGGACGAGCTCGAACCCGGCGGCCGCCCGGACGCGCCAGAGCCGGGGCCCTCGATGCTCGGCGACATCGTGCTGTGTCCCGAGTTCGCCGCGAATCAGGCTGAGGCCGCGGGACATTCGCTGGGCCATGAGCTGGCGCTGCTGACCGTGCACGGCGTGCTGCACCTGCTGGGCTACGACCACGCCGAGCCGGACGAAGAAAAAGAGATGTTCGACCTGCAGCGTCAGCTGCTCGAAGAGTGGGTCGCCGACCAGGTGCACGCCTACCACAAGGATCGGCAGACCGAGAAAGACCGCCGGCTGCTGGACAAGTCGCGGTACTTCGACGAACCGTGACCGGGTTGACGCCGTTGATCGGCGCCATAGTGCTCGTCGTGATCGGCGGGCTGTTCGCGGCGATCGATGCCGCCATCAACACCGTCTCGATCGCCCGCGTCGATGAGCTGATCCGCGATGAGCGGCCCGGTGCGGTGCGGCTGGCGAAGATCGTCCGGAACCGGCCGCAGTACGTCAACCTCGTTGTGCTGCTTCGGGTTGTCTGCGAGGCGTCGGCAACCGTCATGCTCGTCGACTATCTCGATGAACAGCTGAGCCGGGGGTGGGCACTGGTGTCCGCGGCCGCCATCATGGTCGTCGTCAGCTTCGTGGCCATCGGCGTCGGCCCCCGCACCGTCGGGCGGCAGAACGCCTACTCGATCTCACTGCTGTCGGCGCTCCCGCTACAGGTGATCGCGGTGCTGCTGACCCCGATCAGCCGGTTGCTGGTGCTCATCGGAAACGCCCTGACACCGGGCCGGGGCTTCCGCAACGGACCCTTCGCCTCGGAAATCGAGCTGCTCGAGGTCGTCGACCTCGCGCAGCAGCGTGGTGTCGTGGCCGCCGAAGAGCGGCGAATGATCAAGTCCGTCTTCGAACTCGGCGACACCCCTGCCCGCGAGGTCATGGTGCCCCGTACCGAGATGGTGTGGATCGAGAGCGACAAGTCGGCCGGGCAGGCGACGTCGCTGGCGGTGCGCAGCGGGCACTCCCGGCTCCCGGTGATCGGGGAGAACGTGGACGACGTCGTCGGCGTCGTCTACCTCAAAGACCTTGTGGAGCAGACCTACAACTCCACGAACGGCGGCCGCGAGACCAAGGTTGCCGCGGTGATGCGTCCCGCGGTGTTCATGCCGGACTCCAAACCACTCGACGCCCTGCTCAACGAGATGCAGCGCACCCGCAACCACATGGCGTTGCTGGTCGACGAATACGGTGCGATCGCCGGTCTGGTGTCGATCGAGGACGTGCTGGAGGAGATCGTCGGTGAGATCGCCGACGAATACGACACCGACGAGGTGTTGCCGGTAGAAGAACTGGGCGACAACCGGTTTCGGGTATCGGCCCGGCTGCCACTGGAGGACCTGGCCGAACTGTGCGGGTTCGAGGTCGACGGCGACCTGGACGTGGACACCGTCGGCGGGCTCCTGGCACACGAACTGGGGCGCGTGCCGTTGCCGGGCGCCGAGGTCCGGGTGTCGTTCCCGTCGCATCGATCGCAGCATCCGGCGACCCTCCAGTTGCGGGCCGAGGGCGGCCGGGACCACCGCGGCCGGGTCCGGATCGGGACCGTGCTGGTGATACCCGTCGAGCCAGAACGCGCTGAGGATGTTGAAGAAGGAGAACCCGATGAGTGACGAATTCCGTTCCGGCTTCGTCTGTTTGGTCGGCCGGCCGAACACCGGCAAGTCGACGCTGACCAACGCGCTCGTCGGCACCAAGGTCGCGATCACGTCGAATCGGCCGCAGACCACCCGGCACACCATCCGTGGCATCGTGCACCGCGAGGACTTCCAGATCATCCTGGTGGACACGCCCGGCCTGCACCGGCCGCGGACACTGCTCGGCCAGCGCCTCAACGAACTGGTCAAGGACACGTACTCCGAGGTCGACGTCATCTGCCTGTGCATCCCGGCGGACGAGGCCATCGGACCCGGCGACCGCTGGATCTATCAGCAGATCCGTACCGTCGCACCGCGAACCACGCTGCTGGTGGTGGTCACCAAGACCGACAAGGTGCCGCGCGACAAGGTGGCCGCGCAGCTGCTGGCGGTCAGCGAGCTCACCGAGGGCAAGGCCGAGATCGTGCCGGTGTCGGCGGTGGCGGGCGAACAGGTCGACGTCCTGATCGATGTGCTGGCCAGCAAGCTGCCGCCGGGGCCGGCGTTCTATCCCGATGGCGAGCTCACCGACGAACCCGAGGAAGTGCTCATCGCCGAGCTCATCCGCGAAGCTGCGCTGGAAGGCGTGCGCGACGAGCTGCCGCACTCGCTGGCGGTGGTCATCGAGGAGTTCACCGAGCGCGACGGCCGCACCCCGGAGCAGGGCGAGATGTGCGACATCCACGCCATCATCTACGTCGAGCGCGACAGCCAGAAGGGCATCGTCATCGGCAAGGGCGGCTCCCGGTTGCGTGAGGTCGGCACGGCGGCGCGCACGCAGATCGAGAAGCTGCTCGGTACCAAGGCGTATCTGAACCTGCGCGTGAAGATCGCCAAGAATTGGCAGCGCGACCCGAAACAGCTTGGAAAGCTCGGCTTTTAGAATTCCCCCACTTCCGCGAGCGTGCGTGTCTGCAGGCAACACGCGGGGCTTGGTGCGCCGTCCGGGCACGCTCGCGGCCCGCGAGCGCGACGATAGTGCTCGGTTCGCGCGGCGTGTCGCGGGCAAACACGCACGCTCGCGGGAGATGAGCTAGGGCTGGGACCACCAGTCAGTGGGCTGCTTGGTGGCCCAACCGGTGATCGCCTCCAGGCTGGCGGCCAGGGAGATCAGGAGCGGCTCGCTGCCCTCGGGACCCATGAGCTGCACGCCGATGGGCAGCCCGTCGGCGGTGAAGCCGGCCGGGATGTTGATCGACGGCCAGCCGAGCGCGTTCCACGGCCAGCACACCGGGCAGGCCGCGATGATGGCGCGGTCGGTGGCAGTGCTGCCGAGCCGGTCGAAGGCATCGATCAGCGGCGGGGGCTGCGCGGTGGTCGGCGCCAACACCACGTCGTACAGGTTGAAAATCCAGCCGATCCGGCGCTGGAGGGACTTTTCGCGCTGCCGTGCCTGCCGGAGGGCGTGCTCCGACAACAGCCACCCGGTCCGGATGTTGCTGCGGGTACGACGGTCCAGCGCCACGCCGGGGCCGACACGGTGGCGCCACTCGGCCAGTCCCGATGTCGAGCGGGCCAGGAAGTCCACGGACAGTTGCAGTCCGTACTCCGGGTCGTCGGGCCGGACCGTGTGTCCGAGCTCTTCCAGTTGGCCCGCAACGGTGTTCAGCGCGGCCCGGATCTCCGGATGCAGCCTGGCGGGGAACGCGGTGAACGGGAACTTGGTAGACAACGCGACGCGCAGAGGGCCCGGCGCCCGGCCGACGGCCTCGGCGGCCGCGATGGGTGCCGGTTTGTGGATGTCACCGTCGACGTTGCCGGACGCCGCGTCGAGCACCAGTGCGGCGTCGGCGACCGTGCGGGCCAGCACCCCGTTGACCGTGATGCCGTTGAACGCCTCGGGCAGCGGCCAGGTGGAGATCCGCCCGCGTTGCGGTTTGATGCCGACCAGATGCGTCCACGCGGCGGGGATGCGGACGCTGCCCGCACCGTCGGATCCGATTGCGGCGGTGACCAATCCGGCCGCGACGGCCGCGGCGCTACCGCCCGACGAGCCGCCCGGGGTGTGCCCACGCGACCAGGGGTTGCGGGTGTGCCCGAAACCGGGTCCGCTGGTGAACGGCCACTGGCCGAGTTCGCAGGTGTTGGTCTTGCCGACGATCACCGCACCGGCCGCCTTGAGCCGGCGCACCACCTCGGCGTCCGCGGTGGCCGGGGGCACGTCGCCGTCGGTGCCGAACCGGGTGGGCACGCCCGCGACGTCGACGTCGTCCTTGATCGCGATGGGCACGCCGAGGAGCGGAAGGCGTTGTCCGGCAGCGCGTTTGCGGTCGGCTTCGGCGGCGTCGGCCAGCGCCTGCTCGGTGAAGATCACCCGGAATGCGTTCAGCTCGAGTTGACTGGCCGCGATGGCATCCAGCGACTGCCGCACGATCTGCTGTGACGTCACCGCGCCGCTCGCGAGCCGGTACAGCTGCTGGGTCAGAGTCGGGAATCGGGGCGGAGCGGATGGTTCGACCATGTCGATTTCGAGAATAGATTGACGACATCGCCCGGCGCTGCCTAACCCGAGTTGTCGGTGCGCGATGGGACAATCTCCCGATGCGGTTGTACCGGGATCGAGCGGTCGTGCTGCGCCAGCACAAGCTCGGCGAGGCCGACCGGATCGTCACGCTGCTCACCCGCGACCACGGGCTGGTCCGCGCGGTGGCCAAAGGCGTGCGGCGGACCCGCAGCAAGTTCGGCTCGCGGCTGGAGCCGTTCGCCCACATCGACGTGCAGCTGCATCCCGGCCGCAACCTCGACATCGTCACCCAGGTGGTGTCGCTCGACGCGTTCGCCGCCGACATCGTCAACGACTACGGCCGCTACACCTGCGGCTGCGCCATCCTGGAGACCGCCGAGCGGCTGGCCGGTGAGGAACGGAACCCGATGCCGGCGCTGCAGCGGCTCACCGTCGGCGCGCTGCGGGCCGTCGCGGACGGCAGCCGGTCTCGTGAACTGGTGCTCGACGCCTATCTGCTGCGGGCCATGGGGATCGCCGGCTGGGCGCCGGCCATCACCGAGTGTGCGCGTTGCGCCGCACCCGGTCCGCATCGCGCGTTCCATGTCGCGGCGGGCGGCAGCGTGTGCGTGCACTGCCGGCCGTCGGGGTCGGTCACCCCGCCGCAGGGTGTGCTGGATCTGATGGCCGCGCTGCACGACGGTGACTGGGAGTTTGCGAACGGCTCGCCGGCGGGGCATCGCAGCCAGGCCAGTGGGCTGGTGGCCGCGCACCTGCAGTGGCATCTGGAGCGCAAGCTGCGGACATTGCCGCTCGTGGAGCGAGCGTATAGACCCGATAGCGCACTCATCGAGCAGCGCGTAACCACGTTCAGGCAGGATATGGCCCATGGCACTCAACCGGGCGCGCAAGACCAGCTATCCGCAGCTGCCTCAGGCGCCTGACGACTATCCGGTTTTCCCGGACGTTTCGACCTGGCCGGTGGTCTTTCCGGAACTCCCACCGAACACCAACGGCCGCTTCGCGCGGCCGCCGCAGCATCCGTCCAAGGCCGTGGCGCCGCGGATTCCCGCCGACCAGATACCCAACCACGTCGCCGTCGTCATGGACGGCAACGGCCGCTGGGCCACCCAGCGCGGGCTCGGACGTACCGAAGGCCACAAGATGGGTGAGGCGGTGCTGATCGACATCACCTGCGGAGCCATCGAACTGGGCATCAAACACCTGTCGGTGTATGCGTTCTCCACCGAGAACTGGAAGCGCAGCACCGAAGAAGTGCGGTTCCTGATGGGCTTCAACCGCGAGGTGGTGCGCCGCCGCCGGGAGAACCTCAACGCGATGGGCGTCAACATGCGCTGGGTCGGGTCCCGGCCGCGCATGTGGAGCAGCGTCATCAAGGAGTTCGACATCGCCGAGCAGATGACAGTCGGCAACGACGTCATCACCGTCAACTACTGCGTGAACTACGGCGGCCGCACGGAGATCGTCGAAGCTGCGCGTGAGCTCGCCGAGCAGGCGGTCGCGGGCAAGATCAACCCGAGCCGCATCTCCGAGGCGTCTGTGGCCAAGCACCTGCACCGCCCCGACATTCCCGACGTGGACCTGTTCATCCGCACCTCGGGCGAACAGCGCGCCAGCAACTTCATGCTGTGGCAGGCGGCGTACGCCGAGTACGTCTTCCAGGACAAGCTCTGGCCGGACTACGACCGCCGCGACCTGTGGGCCGCGTGCGAGGAATACGTCAACCGCAATCGTCGATTTGGCAGAGCCTAATAATGTGCCTGAGTGGGAGGGCCTGATGTCGGACTTGCTGCAGCGGTTGGCAGCCGTGCTCGCCGATTCGGTGACCATCGTCGAAGAGAACGACGGTGCTCTCACCGTCGCGCACGACGGGACGGTGGCGTCGCTGCGCGTGGTGAACATCGGTGAGGGCCTCGACCTGGTCTCGCTGACCCAGCCGCTGGCGTGGGATATCAAGCTGGACAACAAGGTTCGTGACCGCGTGGCCGATCACGCGGGTCGCACCATGCTCGGCTCGGTGGTGCTGGTGGAGCGGGCCGGCGATCCGCGGTCCAACGGCGCCAAGAAGGTCGGCGACGTGATGCTGCGCTACAACTTCCCGGCCGCCGGACTCACCGACGACGCCTTGTCGACCCTGGTCATGCTGGTGCTGTCCACCGGTGTCGACGTGCGGGCCGACCTGACGTCGTGAGGCCGGCGTGACCGTCATCCGGATCGTCGCCGCGGTGGTGGCCGACGAGCGCGGGCACCTGCTGTTGGTCCGCAAGCGCGGGACAGCGGCGTTCATGCAGCCCGGCGGCAAGCTCGAGCCGGGGGAGTCGCCGGTCGACGCGCTGGCTCGTGAGATCCGCGAGGAACTCGGGGTCGGCATCACCGACGTGCGGGAGCTGGGTCACCACACCGCCATTGCGGCCAACGAACCCGGCCACACGGTTGACGCCGAGCTGTTCTTCGTGACGCTCGACGGTGTGCCGCAGATCGCCGCCGAGATCGAAGAGATGGCCTGGATCGACCCGCACGCACCCGGCGACATCGCGTTGGCGCCGCTGACGGCCGAGGCGGTGCTGGATTGGGCGCGGAGCCGGCCGGCTCTCGAGCCCTGAACCTCAGGCGCCGGTGCAGGCCGCGCACACCCCGAAAATCTCGATGGTGTGACTGACATCGGAAAAGCCATGTGCGGCAGCGGTTTCGGTGGCCCAGGCCTCGACCTCGGTACCGGCCACCTCGACCGTCGCGCCGCACTGCCGGCACACGAGGTGATGGTGATGGTGGGCCTGCGAGCAGCGCCGGTAGAGCGCCTCGCCGCTGTCGTTGCGCAGGCTGTCGACCTGTCCGGCCGCGGCCATCGACTGCAGGGTGCGGTACACGGTCGTCAGGCCGATGCCCTCGCCGCGGCGGCGCAGTTCGTCGTGCAGCTCCTGTGCGGACCGGAACTCTTCGACGTTGGTGAGCAGCGCCGCGATCGCGGTCCGCTGCTTGGTGGAGCGGGTGGGGGCGCTCACGGCCGTTCCTCCTCGACGTGGGCGATGGCGTCGACCACGATGTGCGCGAGGTGATGGTCGACCAGGCGGTACATCACCTCACGGCCGGCACGTTCACCGGCCACGACCCCGGCTGATTTGAGGATGCGCAGGTGCTGGCTGACCAGCGGCTGCGGAACGCCGAGGGCGTCGACGAGTTCGTGCACGCAGCGCTGCGACTCGCGCAGCTGCATCACGATCGCGATGCGGATGGGTGCGGCGAGGGCGCGCAGCAGGTCGCCGGCGGCGTCGAGCGTCTCCCGCGGCGGGGACGACGGAAACGGCGCACCGCTGTGCTGGTGGTCGAGCTCGTCATGCGTAGTGGTGGGTGGCACCCCGGCAACTCCCGGCTATTGGAAATAGTTTTCATTTAGCTTTCCATGCGCGCATACGCATGTCAAAGGTGGGTGCGACATTGGCCGGTGAACGGGGCCTTTAGGCTGGACGGGTTGCATCCGACCTGACTCGAGGAGTGCTCGAACATCGTGGCGTCCATCATCGACACCGTTGCCAACCTGGCCAAACGCCGTGGTCTGGTCTTCCAGTCTGGCGAAATCTACGGCGGCACAAAGTCTGCGTGGGATTACGGGCCACTGGGTGTCGAGCTCAAGGAGAACATCAAGCGCCAGTGGTGGAAGTCCGTCGTCACGTCGCGCGACGACGTCGTCGGCCTGGACAGCGCGATCATCCTGCCCCGTCAGGTGTGGGTGGCCTCGGGCCACGTCGCGGTGTTCAACGACCCGCTGGTCGAGTGCCTGAACTGCCACAAGCGGCACCGTCAGGACCACATGCAGGAGGCCTACGCCCTGAAGAAGGGTCTGGACGACCCCGATGCCGTGCCGATGGACGAGATCGTCTGCCCGGACTGTGGCACCAAGGGCCAATGGACCGAGCCGCGTGACTTCAACATGATGCTCAAGACCTACCTCGGCCCCATCGAGTCCGAGGAGGGCATGCACTACCTGCGCCCCGAGACCGCGCAGGGCATCTTCGTGAACTTCGCGAACGTGGTGACCACCGCGCGCAAGAAGCCGCCGTTCGGCATCGGCCAGATCGGCAAGAGCTTCCGCAACGAGATCACGCCGGGCAACTTCATCTTCCGCACCCGCGAGTTCGAGCAGATGGAGATGGAGTTCTTCGTCGAGCCGTCGACCGCGCCGGAGTGGCACAAGTACTGGATCGAGACGCGCTTCCAGTGGTACGTCGACCTCGGTATCAACCCCGAGAACCTGCGGCTCTACGAGCACCCGCTGGAGAAGCTGTCGCACTACAGTGCCGGCACCACCGACATCGAGTACAAGTTCGGCTTCGCCGGCAACCCGTGGGGTGAGCTGGAAGGTATCGCCAACCGCACCAACTTCGACCTCAGCACGCACGGCGAGCACTCGGGCGTCGACCTCTCGTTCTACGACCAGGCCACCGACACCCGCTTCGTGCCGTACGTCATCGAGCCGGCGGCCGGCCTGACCCGGTCGCTGATGGCGTTCCTGGTCGACTCGTACCACGAGGACGAGGCCCCCAACGCCAAGGGCGGTGTCGACAAGCGCACCGTGCTCAAGCTCGACCCGCGCCTCGCTCCGGTCAAGGCCGCGGTGCTGCCGCTGTCGCGTAACGCCGACCTGTCGCCGAAGGCCCGCGACCTGGCCGCCGAGTTGCGCAAGAACTGGAACGCCGAGTTCGACGACGCCGGCGCCATCGGCCGCCGCTACCGGCGCCAGGACGAGATCGGTACGCCGTACTGCATCACGGTCGACTTCGACTCGCTCGAGGACCACGCCGTGACGATCCGTGAGCGGGACGCCATGACGCAGGAGCGCGTCGCCATCGACGCCGTCAGCGACTACCTCGCGGTGCGCCTCAAGGGCTGCTGACGCTTCTGCCGAGCAGGCGAACTGCCCCTTTCCTGCGGGAGAGGGGCAGTTCTATTGGGGGACTGCGCGCGTGAAATTGCCGCCGGGAACGGGGCTCGGACTCAAATAGGCTTGTGAGCCAAGGGGTAAGGGACGCCGGAGGGGGCGACAGTGACGATTCTCGGCGCATTTCTGTCGACGTGGGACGACGCGCGCGCGACGTTCGGGGCCGGTACGCCGGTCGGTGGTGCCGAATTCGACATGAGCGACCAGTTCCACGAATTGCGCGGCACAGTGCTGTCTGCGGCGCCCGGTGGGGAGTGGTCGGGCACCGCGGCCGAGGCATACGACGATCGCAATCGCGCGCATGCCGGGGCCATCGGCAGGCTCGCCGAACTCGACCGGCGCCTCGGCGTCGAGGTCGACCGGTCGGCCGCCGTGGTGACGGCGGGCCGTCGCGACCTCGACTCCGTCAAGCAATGGGTGGTCGACGCGGCCGCCAGCGTGCCGCCCACCGCCGAGGGCGACCGTGCGTTGCTTCCCGTGGTGGCCAAAGGAACCGCTGAGATCGCCGACATCCTCAATCGGTCGAACGCGGATATGGATGCCATCGCGGCGCGCATCCGCGAGATCGGTTCGGGCTACGACGAAATCACCGGGCGGGACGGACACGATCCCGGCGATCCGAACGACAAGCCCGCCGACAAACACCCCGGAGACGCCATTCCGGCGCCGCCGCCATGGGCGAAACATGATGGCGGGTCCGGGGAATGGGGCTCACAGCCGTGGTACGCGCGCGGTGACGACGCCGCCTTCAAGGCCGCCATCGAAGCCGGGCTGCCGGTGATCGGTCTGAAGTGGCCGCACGCGGCCGACCTTCTCGACCACTACCTGGACAACACCGGGACGCCCTACAAGCTGGACGTGAACTCGATGATGAACGACATCCCGCAGATGCGGGCGCGCGCCGACGCGAAGGTCAACGACGAGGTCAACCGGATCGCTGCGGAGGCTGCGGCGACGGGGCAGTACGGCCAACCCGTGGCGTTCCGGACCGGCTGGGACGGTTACTACATGGATGCCGAGGCCAATCCCGACTGGTACCACGCTGTCGGCGGCGTCGACATGTCGGTCGGCGGGGTGGTCACCGTCTATCCGCCGGACACCCCGGGCGGGCAGCCACGCGTACACGTCGAATCGCAGGTGAACGTGGCGGATCAGTACAACTGGGACGAGGGCAAGGAGACCGAGGTGGGACCGATCACCATCACCGACAAGGACATGGGCGGCCTCCAGACCGCCGGCATGGCAAGGGAATTCGAGATCGCGGGAGCGTCGTCGGTCGCAACGTACGACGGGGTGCCCCGGTGATGCGGTACCTCGGCGTATTGGCCGCCGTCCTGGTGGTGTGTGCATTCTCCGCGTGTTCGACCGAGAAAAGAGGAGGCCCGAAGGTGTCTGCCGAGACGGCCGCGGCGTTCGGCGATGTGACGCTGCCGCAGGGTGCGCAGGTCCTTGCCACCGCCACCGATTCGGGCCGGGACACCCGCTACCGCCTGTCCCTGCGGCTGACCGACAGTCAGCTTCGCGACTTCCTGGCCCAGTTCTCGGAGCAGCCGCGGCCGTCCGAGGTTCCGAAGACCATCACGGTGCTCGCCGGACCGGCGCCGGCCACCGCGCCCAAGCCGCTTTTCCTGCAGGACAAGGTCACCACCAAGGACCACAAGGTGGTCAACCGCGAGATCGTCGTCGACGAACGCGGGCCCGACGAGGTGTACGTCCACCTGTCGCTGTACACCACGTAGCGCGCTGCTGAGCAGTCTCTCAGCACCCGTCGGCGATCCCGTCGCGCTCTCGGTATAGCGTGCAGAGGCATGACGCGCATTTCGGTGATCACCGGCGGTGCCGGTGGGATGGGCCTGGCGACGGCCAAGATCGTCGGTCGGGACCATATGGTGGTGCTGGCCGACGTGCGTCAGGATCGTCTCGACGCCGCGGCGGCGGAAGTGACCGCTCTCAGGATCGCCGCCTTACCGGTCCACGCCGATGTCACCGACCGTGCCGCGGTGGACCAATTATTCGCCACCGCAACAGAGTTCGGCCCGATCGCGTCGGTGATCCACACCGCCGGCGTCAGTCCGAGCATGGGGCCGGCGGATTACGTGGCGCGCACCAATGCGGTCGGCACGGTGAACGTCAACGAGGCCTTCTACCGCTTCGCGGATGCGGGCGCGGCGATCGTCAATGTGGCGTCGATGGCGGCGCATCTGCTGCCCGAGGAGATCATCCCGACGGCCAAGTTCCCGCTGGCACTCACCGACGAGGCGGCGTTCCTGGCCGGGATCGAAGCGGCCTGCGGGTTCGCGCCCGAGGACCTGCGCTCGGGCATGGCCTACGGGGTGAGCAAGAACTTCGTCAAGTGGTACAGCAGTTCGCAGGCCGAACGCTTCAACGCCAAGGGGCTGCGCATCGTGTCGGTGTCACCGGGTTCGGTCGACACCGAGATGGGGCTACTCGAGGCAGACGCGGGCGCCGGCGCGATGGTCGTGAACGCCGCCGTGCCGCGCTGGGGCAAAGCCGAGGAGATGGCCGAGCTGTTCGCGTTCTGCGTCAGTGACAAGGCCGGGTACCTCACGGGCACCGACATCCTGAACGACGGTGGGGTGGTGGCGTCGATGCGGGAACGCGCCCGCGTCGCGGCCGCCCAAGGCTAGAGCCGACCTAGAACCGGCCCCCACCGCCGGAGAACCCGCCGCCGGAACCGCCGAAACTCGTTGAACTCCAACCACCCCCGTGGCTGCCGCCGCCACTGCCGCCGCCGCGGATCATGCCCGACAGGATTCCGCCGATGATGATGCCGCCGATGTCGCCGGCGGTGCTCGTGCCGGTCCCGGCGTAGGCCTGGCGGGCGGCGCGGACGTCGTTGTCGGCCAGGTTCTGGGCCTGGGCGGCCAGGGCGTCTGCGGCGTTGGCCTGTTCGATGGCCGCCGGCAGGTCGGTGGCCTGCGCCGCCTGTGCGGCTTCGAGGCGGCGCTGCGCCTCGGCCAGCCGGGTGCGGGCTTCGGAGCCGACGCTGCCGCGGCGGGTGTCGATGAAATCGGAGACGCCGCGCACGCGGGACTGCGCCGCCAGCAGTGCCTGACCGAACGACTGCCGCAGCCGGTTCATTGCGGCGGTTTCTTCGGAGATGGTCGCGAGGAGCTTGTCCAGCTGCGAATCGGCGGCGGTCAGTTGGGTGAATGCGCTCAGCGGATCGGCCGTGCCCGACGCCTGGGCGTTCGAAACCGCTTGCACCGCAGCGGTACGCGCGGCCGTCAGCTCGGGGTAGTGCGTGCCGGGCGGTACCGCTTCCGCGGCCTTGATGCCGTTCTGGATATCGGTGATCGCGGCGGGCAGGGCGCTGATGGCGTGGGCGATATCGGTCGCGGCACTGTCGACCGAATCCAGCAGGCGTTGTGCCTGACCCAACGCCGACTCGGCAGCGCGGATGGCGTTGACCAGGGCAGCCTGACTGTCGGCGGGCTTGCTGACCAAACCGCGCGCGGCGGTGATGTTCTGGTCGGCGAACGTCAGCCGCTCTCTGGCGCCGTCCACGTTGCCGGCCACCGAGGCCAGCGCGGATTCCGTGAACTGGCCGTGCAGCCCGTTGAGGGTCTGCTGGGCCGGCTCGATGCGCGCTGTCAGGGCCACCATCTGCTGCGTGAGGGCCTCGAGCCGCGTCGGGGCGTTGATCACCAGGTCGCGAAGCTGATGGAAGGCGGTGCGCCGGTCCTCGAGTTCTCGGTCGGCGCGGGCCGCCGCGAGGACCACCTGCGTCAGCAGTTCCCGGCGCTGTTGCGGCGTCTCGGGCACTGCGTCGTCGAGCCGCTGGCGCACGCTGAACGCTTGCGCCATGGCGGCTTTCGCGTTCTGCACCGCGGTGGTGAACGGCGCGGTGTCGCGCTCGCCGAACTCGCCGACGGCCAGCGCCAGCTCGTTGTCGCTGGTGCGCACGGCGTTGTCGACCTCGACGAGGATCGACTTGGACAGGTCCTCCAGCGTCTCCGGTGACATCTTCGCCAGGACCGCGGGATCGGTGGCGTCAGCCTGCTGTGCGGCGTTGAGATCGGCCTGCCGACGCTGCCGGCGACGCCGCCGGGCCCACCAGATGAGCCCGGCGAACGCGACGCCGATGACCGCGAGCGCGATCACCAGGCCCACCCAGTTGAACGGCGCAGACGACGCCCCGCGAAGTCCGTCGGCGGCAGCGACGGCCGCCCCCGCCCAGTCCCCGTCGTGCAGCTTGGCTTCGACGACCTCCTGGCGCAGGCGGTCGACGTCCACGTCACCGGTTGCGGCCTCCGGGGCCAGGAGCGCGTAGGCGCGATCCTGGATCGCCACGGCAAGGATTGCGTCGTGGTTGCCCAGAAAGCTTTTGCGCCAGGTGCTTTCCGCCCAGTCGCGGGGATTTGCCCCGGAGAAGCTGTCGACGTAGACGACCCACAGCCGGGTACCGCGCTTGTCGTACAGCTGTTGCACGGCGCCGTTGACCTCGCTGCGTTGCTGCGAGTTCAGCGCGCCCGCCTGGTCGGTGACATAGTCCGGCAGCCGCAGCGGCGGCTCGGCGAATGCGGCCGGGGCCAGCAGCGTCGCCACGATCAGGACCGAGATCATCAGCCAGAGCTGCCGCATCATGCGCATGCCGCCCAATCTAGTGACAGGGTATGTGGTAGTTGGGCGCGCCCGGGCTGGCAGACTTCGGCCGTGGGCATTGCAAGCGACGGATACAGCGACTTCGACCGGCAGCGGCTGGTCGGGGAGGGCACGAAGAGCGCCACGCTGCCCGGCACCGATTCCGGCCACCGCACGGATTTCGCGCGGGACCGGGCCCGAGTGCTGCACAGCGCAGCGCTCCGCCGGCTCGCCGACAAGACCCAGGTCGTCGGGCCCCGCCAGGGTGAGACCCCGCGCACCCGGCTCACCCACTCTCTCGAAGTGGCGCAGATCGGGCGCCACATGGCCGTAGGTCTGGGCTGTGATCCCGACCTGGTCGACCTCGCCGGTCTGGCCCACGACATCGGCCACCCGCCCTACGGCCACAACGGCGAACGTGCGCTCGACGAGATCGCCAAACCGTTCGGCGGTTTCGAGGGCAACGCCCAGAACTTCCGCATCCTGACCCGGCTCGAACCGAAAACGCTTGACAGCGAGGGACGTTCAGCCGGACTGAATCTGACCCGGGCCGCGCTGGACGCCGTGATCAAGTACCCGTGGTTCCGCGAGGACCGCGTGAAGTTCGGCTTCTACGACGACGACGCGGCCGCCGCGGCCTGGGTGCGCGAGGGCGCGCCGGCCGAGCGGCTGTGCCTGGAGGCCCAGGTCATGGACTGGGCCGACGATGTCGCGTACTCCGTGCACGATGTCGAGGACGGCATCATCTCCGGGCGCATCGACCTGCGCGTGCTCGCCGACGCGGACGCGGCCGACACCCTCGCCAAGCTCGGCGCCCGGTCGCATCCGACGGTGACGCACGACGACATGCTGGCGGCCGCCGCGCGGTTGTCGCAGCTTCCCGTGGTCACCGCCGTCGGCAAGTACGACGGTTCGGTCGCGACGTCCGTCGCGCTCAAGCGGCTCACCAGTGAGTTGGTCGGCCGGTTCGCCAATGCCGCCGTCACCGAGACCAAGAAGCAGGCGGGCCGCGCGACGATGCGCCGTTTCGACGTCGAGCTCGCGGTGCCGGCCCTGGTCCGAGCCGAGGTAGCGGTGCTCAAGATGCTGGCGCTGCAATTCATCATGTCGGACCACCAGCACCTGCAGATTCAGGCCGACCAGCGCACCATGGTCCGCGAGGTCGCGCTGTCGCTGTGGGGCCAGGCCCCGGCGAGTCTCGACCCGCAGTTCGCCGCCGAGTTCGCCCTCGCCGACGACGACGGCGCCCGCCTGCGGGTGGTCGTCGACCAGATCGCGTCGTACACCGAGACCCGGCTGGAACGCGTCCACGAAGCCCGCTCGCCGCGGCCGCTGGACTGAATCAAGCTCCGCCTACACTGGGCGCGTGGCCGGCCGGATTCCTGATCGCGATATCGCGGCCATTCGTGAACGCACCCGCATCGAGGACATCGTCGGCGAGCACGTGCAGCTGCGGCGCGCGGGCGCCGACTCGCTCAAGGGCCTGTGCCCGTTCCACGACGAGAAGTCGCCGTCGTTCCATGTGCGGCCCAACCATGGGCTGTTCCACTGCTTCGGCTGCGCCGAGGGTGGTGACGTCTACGCGTTCGTGCAGAAGATCGAGCACGTCACCTTTGTCGAAGCTGTGGAGTTGCTCGCCGACCGGCTGAACTACACCATCAGCTACGAGGGTTCGTCGACCACCAATGTGCAGCGGGACAAGGGCAGCCGCAGCCGGCTGCTCGCCGCCAACGCCGCCGCGCAGGAGTTCTACGCCGAGGCGCTGCAGTCGGCCGAGGCCGCTGCCGCCCGCCAATACCTGATCGACCGGAACTTCGACGCCGACGCGGCCAAGCGCTTCGGCTGCGGATTCGCACCGTCGGGCTGGGACACCCTGACAAAACACCTGCTGCGCAAGGGATTCACGTTCAAGGAGCTGGAGGCCGCCGGGTTGTCCCGCGAGGGCCGCCGCGGCCCGATGGACCGGTTCCACCGCCGGCTGCTCTGGCCCATCCGGGGCGCGACGGGTGAGGTGATCGGGTTCGGCGCCCGCCGCCTGTTCGACGACGACCACATGGAAGCCAAGTACGTCAACACCCCGGAAACGGTGTTGTACAAGAAATCCCACGTGCTGTTCGGTCTCGACCTGGCCAAGCGCGACATCGCCAAGGGCCATCAGGCCGTCGTCGTCGAGGGCTACACCGATGTCATGGCCATGCACCTGTCCGGCGTGACCACCGCGGTCGCGTCGTGCGGCACGGCGTTCGGCGACGAGCACCTGTCGATGCTGCGGCGACTGATGATGGACGACAACTTCTTTCGCGGCGAGCTGATCTACGTGTTCGACGGTGACGCCGCCGGACGTGCCGCCGCGGTGAAAGCCTTTGAGGGCGAACAGAATCTGACCGGCCAGTCGTTCGTCGCCGTGGCCTCCGACGGCATGGACCCATGCGATCTGCGCCTGGCGGCCGGCGACGGCGCGCTGCGCGATCTGGTGGCGCGCCGAACACCGTTGTTCGAGTTCGTGATTCGCACGGCACTCGAAGAGCACGACCTGGACAGCGCGGAGGGCCGGGTCGCGGCACTGCGGCGGTGTGTGCCGTTGACGGCCCGAATCAAGGACCCCACCCTGCGGGACGAGTACGCCCGTCAGCTCGCAGGCTGGGTCGGTTGGGACGATGTGGCGCAGGTGATCGCGCGGGTGCGCGAGACCGCCAAGTCGGGCCCGGCGACGTCGAAGCGGGATGCCCGGCGCCCGTCGGCGCCGGCCGCCCCGGCAGCGGCAGTGGGGCGTCCGAACCCGAAAGACCCGACGTTGTGGCCGCAGCGCGAGGCACTCAAGTCGGCGCTGCAGTACCCGGCGATGGCCGGCCCGGTGTTCGACGGGCTGCCCGTCGACAGCTTCACCCATCCCGGTTACGCCACCGTCCGGCAGGCGATCACCACGGCGGGCGGGACGGCGTCCGGCCTGGGCGGTGCGGAATGGATCGAGGCGGTCCGGGCGGCAGACCCGGCGGCGGCGAACCTGATCAACGAACTGTCGGTCGAGGCGTTCCAGGCCGAAGAGGACAAGCTGCCGCGCTACATCGCGAGCGTGCTGGCCCGCCTGCAGGAGGTCTGGGTGGGCCGCGAGATCGCCGAGTTGAAGTCGAAACTGCAGCGCATGTCGCCCGTCGAGCAGAGCGACGAGTACCACGCGTTGTTCGGGGACCTCGTCGCCATGGAGCAGTACCGGCGCAGCCTGCTGCAGCAGGCCAGCGGTGACGACGTCAGCTGAGGCATTCGCTCCGCTGTAACACGCAGAACCACCGTCCGCGATATGGTGGGGCAGAACCCGACCACAGCGGAGAGGCCCAGCATGACCATCGGAGCAACCCGGCTGTTCGCCGCAGCAGCGCTCGTTGCCACCGCGGTGGCTGCCCCGGTCATCGTGGCGCTGAGCAGCACCCCGTCGTCGCAGACGACGGCCGACGGCGGCTGCCTCGCCTGGTTCGGCAACAAGGAAGACGGCTACTGCATGGGCCGGTCCAACGGCCAGCCGGTCAACGTCGGCACGCCGTGGGGCGTCTGGGGACCCAGCGGCGGCATCAGCAGCGGCCCGCTGCTGCCGGGCCAGACCTGGAACCAGCCGCTCGGCTGAGTCGTACGCGCCCCGGTGGGCGCGCGTCAGTCGTGAATCGACTCCGGATGCAGGACCGCGGTCTGTGAGTCGATCGCCGTCAACCGCACCATGTTCGGGTCCGGTGACACCTTGTCGGCCAGCTTGCGCCGGCCCGCATCCAGCACGGCCTTGGTCTTCGGGCTCTCGGTGATGGCGCGGTATGTGCCGGCGATCTGCTCGTAACGGCGACGGCCTGCCTTGGCTCCCAGAACATAGCCAACGGCCATGACGGCGACGGCTCGGATCACTGGACCCCTCCCTGATGACGGTGCTTGGCTCCATCCTGCCTCACGATCCCCGGTGCGTCTGGCCCGACCGGCAGCTACCAGCCGATTCAAAGATCCGCGCAGTCATGCGCTAGAGTCATGCCTCGGTTCAGGGACACGCGCCCAGGGCCTGAGCACAATCCCCTGTAGCTCAATTGGCAGAGCTCCCGACTGTTAATCGGGCGGTTATTGGTTCGAGTCCAATCGGGGGAGCAACAGTGACCAGCACGGAAGTGCTGGTCATTTTGCATTCCGGGGCTACTGCGCCGTCCTCGATTCAGGCGCTGCGTCGAACGCGCGGCCGCACGTGATTTCTACGGCGCGCCGCCTCGAAAAGACCCACGCTCGGTACGCGCCCAGAGTTTTGGTGGCAATGCTCACGGGTACCCGCAAGGCATGAACGAATCGCGTACCTCGGTCGGCGCCATGGTGCCGGGCCTGGTGACCATTGCCACGAGTTTCGTGGCCCTGGTCGTCGGTGCCGTCGCGATGGTGGCCGGATATCTGACGTTCGGCGCAGTGGCGATGATCGTTTCGCTGGCCGCTGCGACCTTCGGGGCCGTGTGGTTGCTGTCGGGCATGTTGCTCAGCGAGCACCATCCGCACCTGCACGGCCGGCACGTCTAGCCGCCAGATCCCAAAAGCATTCGAGAAAAAGGCGTTTGAGCGCCTTTTCGGCGTGGTGTTGCCGCGCTTCGGCAACCGAGAGCGTCGTCGACACACCCGCGTGGGCCCGATCGGGTCCGCGGCGTAATGGGAAATACGAGTAATGGACGAAAGGAGCGAATTTATGACGAACGTGCTGGAACAAATCAAGGGTGCGACCGCGTACGACCCGTCTGGGGAGAAGATCGGCAAGATTCATGAGCTGTATCTGGACGGACAGAGCCGGGAGCCCAAGTGGGCTTCGGTTCACACCGGCCTCTTCGGCATGACGGAGTCGCTGGTCCCGCTGGCAGGTGCCCGGCCGGACGGCGACGATTCGGTGCGCGTAGCGGTGGCGAAGAGTGCGGTCAAGGACGCCCCACACGTGGATATCGGTGAGCGGATCAGCCCGGCTGACGAAGCCACCCTGGCGCAGTACTACGGCCTGCGGCCCACCCCGCCGACGGCCCCGCAGCAGCCCGGCCCCGAGTCCACGTCCTCCAATGGCGGTAAGCACCTTCGGGGAGCGGCGCCGGCCCTCGGCGGCATCGGCGGTACCTCGGCGAACACGACGGCGAACACGTCGGCCCACACCGACCCCGCCACTCACACCGGGCCGGAGATGATCCGCTCGGAGGAGCGTCTCCAGGTGGGCACCGAGCGCACGACGTCAGGCACAGCCCGCCTCAACAAGCATGTGGTGACCGAGCAACGGACCGTACAGGTGCCCGTCACGCACGAGGAGGTGCGCGTGGAGCGCGCCGCCATCAGCGATCCGGCTCACGTCCGTGACACCCGACTCGCCGACGACCAACGCGAGGTGACGCTGCACGAGGACCAGGTCGTCGTCAGCAAGGAATCGGTTCCCGTCGAACGGGTTCGACTGGCGGTCGATGAGGTCACCGAGAACCAACAGGTCACCGAGGACGTTCGCCGCGAAGAGATCAACGCCGACGGCGTGGAGCGTCGCCGCCGCTGACCCTTTTCAGCGCAGCGAAGCCGACGGCGCCGGGCCCAGATGCAGGATCGGAAACGGTCGCCCGTCGCCGTCGGTCTCCGACCGGCTGAGGGTGACGAACCCGTGGCGCTGATAAAAACCCACGGCTTGCGGGTTCTGCTCGTTCACGTCGACCAACAGACCCGGCTCCTTGGCCCGCGCATCGGCCAGCAGGACCGAGCCCGCGCCACGACCCCGATGCTGGTGGTCGACGAACAGCATCTCGAGATTGCCGCCCGCGACACCCGAGAAGCCGACGGGCACGCCGTCGCAGTCCGCGACGGTGAGGTCGACCATCCCCAGGTACTCCTCGGCCAGTCGCCGCTCGTAGAAGTCGATGTCATCGGCGGTGAGGAAGTGGTGCGTCGCTTCGACAGCGCTGCGCCAGATGCGCACCAGCTCCGGCCATTCCGCGGGTCCGTGGCACGGGCGGAGCGAGAAGTTCTGCGTCGTGGTCACATTCACAGAGTAGAGACGGGCTCGGGAGGCTCACCAAGCGACGACGTGGTCCGGGCCTGAGCCCTGCTCCATATCGGAATCGTCCGGGGGAGTGAGCAAGTCGCCCCAATGCTTGAGGGCGGTTCGCATCGCATCGGGACGGGAGCCGCCTGCCAACCGCAGGGAATGGCCACCGGAGAGCTCGACCAGCGCCTCCGCCAGTACGTAAGGCGACATGTCGGCGTCGTGGGCGACCCCGATCAATTCGACGGCCGCGTCCTGCCAACGGCGCCGCTGCAGTCCGACGAGGACGCCGACGGCAAGGGCCAGCACGCGGCGTTGTGCCTTGTTGCCCGCGGTCGGCCACGCGCCGCCGCCATACAGTCCGGCGACGCCTCCGGGCAAATCACCGTCGTAGTCCGGTGGTCTACCACCGACCGTGATCGACATGGACATTACTTACCCACGCGTCGATGTCGCGAAACGCACAGCTATCCGGAGCGGTGCAGGCGCACCGCTCCGGATGAGTCGATGAAGTTACTTCTTCTTGGTGTTCTTCGGCCCGGTGTTCTTCGGGCTGGAGTTCGCCGGCGCGGACTTCGCCTTCGTGTCCTGCTTCGGTGCCGTTGACTTCGTGGACCCAGCCGGTGCCGCGGTGTCGGCCTTGGTCGCCGAGGCCTTGGCCGCCAACGCCTTTGGCGTGGCCGGGGTGGCCGGGGTCGCGGGTATTGCCCGCGCTGCCGGGGTGACCGGTGTTGCCGGTGTTGCCGGGACGGCAGGGGTGCCCGGAGTCGCCTGGGTTGCCGGTGTGGCCGGGGTGGCCGGGGTAGCCGGAGTCGCCGGTGTTGCCTGGGTGGCAGTAGTCGCCGGGGTGGCGGGCGTTGCCCGGACGGCCGTGACGGGCACGCCGGCCGCGATGGTGCGGCCGGCCAGGAGGGTCACCGCCGCCGGATCGGTCGCCGGGTCGGCCGCTGTTGCGGTCGTGTCCGTCGTCTTCGTCGCTGCCGCGGTCTCCCCGGAGGCAACGCGCATCGTCGAAACCGTCGGGTCGGCAAGCGTTTCGGTGGTGGCGCTGAGCGTCGAAACCGTCGGGTCGGCAAGCGTTTCGGTGGTGGCGCTGAGTGTCGACACCGTCGGGTCGGCGAGGGCTCTGGTGGCGCTCAGTGTCGTGAGGGCCAGCATCGGGCTCGGATCTGTCGTCGGGTCCGGCGCGCCGATCGGCTTCTGCGGATGCGTCGCGGTCCATTGGGCGATGACGTTCGCGGCGGGCTTCGGCGTCCAATCCGTCTGGAAGACACCGAGAGTGTCCTGATCGCTTGTGCTGCCCGTGTTGCGGTCCCGGGTGGTGTAGATGAACATCGGCCCGGTGTAGTTGACGCTGCTCCACGAGTTCAGGAAGTTGGAGATGAACGCCGCCTGCGTGTTGTTGTCGACGACGGAGGTCGGCTCGCCGTATTCGGTCGCCCAAATCTGCTTGCTGCCGTCACCGGCCGCGACCATCTCCTGGTGGATCGTGGCCAGTTGGTTGATCGGCGCAATCGGTCCGTACGGGGTGCCGTTACCGAAGGGCACCTGGTACTGGTACGGGTGGAACGACAGCGCGTCGAAATACCCCTGCGCGCCGTTGTCGTACATGCCCTGGACGTAGGAGGCGGCGTTGATGGCCAGGCCAGGGGTGTCGGTGACCCAGCCGACCACGCCGCCGATCACCGTCGCGTCGGGGTCGGCGGCCTTGATCGCCGGATACGCCGCCTGCAGCAGCCTGGTGTACGCCGCGGGATCGGGTGTCGGGTACCAGGAGGGCGCCGCGTTGGGCTCGTTCCACACCTCGTAGGCCGATACCTTGCCGGCGTAGCGCTCCGCGACTGCGCCGACGAACTGCGCGTACTGGGTGTTGTCCGCCGGCGGCGAGGCCACGGCCGGAGCACCTGCGGGTACCGCCCACGCCGGCGTCGCGTTGAGCACGCCGAGAATGCCCATGTTGCGGTCGGCCGCGGCGTTCACGAGGGTGTCGACGGTGCTCCAGTTCCAATATCCCGGCGCCGGTTCGATGTTGTTCCACGGGAGCAGGATCCGGACGTTCTGCACGCCGAGGGACTGCATCTCGTCGAGCGTCTTGTTGATGTCGGCCGTCGACATGCCGATGATGTCCGAATCGGCGAATCCCACTGTCGTGTTCGACTCCGTAATGGCCGCAGACAGCAAATAGGGCACCGGTCCCGGACCGGTGCCCACGCTCGCAAAAATCAAACCTGCAACCCCGACGGGCAATGCCGCCGAGATTGCCACTGTCACACCGGTCTTGACCACCGGCCTTGGATGTTGACCTCGCTTCGTTCTATGCCACATCGAATTTCCCCTAGTCACAATTGATTTCGCGCCCGGCTAACCCCTGCCGGGCGTCAAAGACCTAGATTGGGTGCCCCGCGCAAAGTCTGGGCAAACCAGGTTGCCGTCAAAAAGCTTGGTGCGCTTGGCCGTAGGCTGGCCACATGCGGTCCATCGGCTACCCCTCGGCAATCGTCCTGCTCGCGGCATCCGCCCTGCTCAGCGCCGGATGTGGCTGGAGCCCGAAAGGTCCGGATCCGGCGCCTCAGGCCGACAAGTGCACACCCGCCGACGGGCCGGCACAGAACGTCGTGACCGCATCCATCTACGCGCTGCCGGCCCCACCGTCGGGCAAGTGGACTCAGATGGGCAGCGGCCACACCGCGAACTGTGCGTTGTACTGGGTGCAGGTCGGGCAGAACAATTCGACGCCGGACAGCCTGCAGCAGGTGGTGTTCTTCAACAAGAACACGATGATCGGCACGCCGACGCCCAACGCGCGGCCGTATATCACCGTGACCGCGAGCGCTCCGGACAGCGTGACGGTGCAATACCAATGGCAGCAGCCCAAGGATCAGCCGGGGATGCCGACCGGCATCGGCAGCGCGCGGTTCACCGTGGACGGCGGCGCGCTCAAGGCGCTGGATCCGATTCCCGGGCCGTGACCGTCAGTGCGCGGCGAGCAGGCCGCGCATGATCTCGACGGCGGCCGCCAGGGTGTCCCGGTCGGTGCTGTCGAGTTCCTCCAGGAACGGGTCGATGGCGTTGCCGCGGTCGGCGCGAACCTGCGCCAGCGTGGCGACGCCCTGCGGCGTGATGCTGATGAGGACGGCGCGGGCGTCATCGGGGTCGACGGTGCGGGAGACCAGTCCGGCCTCCTCGAGGCGACGGACCTGGGTCGTCATCGTCGGTTGCGAGCAGTGGTCGAGCGCGGCGAGATCGGAGATGCGGGCGCGCCCCTCGGCTTCGATGGTGGAGAGCAACCGGGCCTGGGCGAAGGGCAGTGGGAGCCGGACGCGCTGGTTGGCCAGACGGTTGATGCGTGCGACGACGGCGAGCAGATCCGAGGCGAGGGTCGTTTCGGTCGCCGGTGCAGCTGTCATGTTCAACATGGTTCCATAGATTCTCTATGTAGTCGAACCTGCCGCCGGGAGTGGTGACGGTCACAACACCGTCGAGTTTACTCGTCTGCGCAGCTGGCAGAATTGTGCAATGACTGCTGCCGGCACCAGAGATAAGGCCGGTCCCCTCGATCCGGGCGAGTACGCCCAGGCCGCCGTGATGGCGGCCCTGAGCGCGGCCACCGCCATCATCGCCGTCGTGGTGCCGTTCGCCGCGGGCCTCGGCATGCTGGGCACGGTCCCGATGGGACTGCTGGCCTACCGCTACCGACTCCGCGTGCTGGTGGCCGCGACCGTCGCCGGCGGCACCATCGCGTTCCTGATCGCCGGCATGGGCGGGCTGATGACCGTGGTGTTCTGTGCCTACATCGGCGGCCTGACGGGCATCGTCAAGCGCACGGGCCGCGGCATCGTCACGGTGCTGTGCGCATCGGTGGTCGCGGGCGCGGCGTTCGGGGCCTACGTCATCGGCATCCTGCTGTTGGTGCGGCGGCTGCGGGAGCTGATCTTCGCGTCGATGACCTCGAACATCCACGGCATCGCCAACGTCATCGCCGCGGTGCCGGGCGGCGAGCAGGCGGCCGAGGATCTGCGCACCGGGTTCGCGGCATTCCTGCACTACTGGCCCGTGCCGATCATGATCTCGGTGATCATGCACATCATCGTCGTCACGCTGCTGGGCTGGTGGGCGCTGTCGCGGGTTTTGAAGCGGCTCTACGGGATTCCCGACGTGCACAAGCTCGACACCGTCGAGTCCACCGGTCTCGTGGCGCCCGTCCCGGCGCGCCTGCGCGACGTTCGATTCCGGTACCCCGGTACCAATCGCGACGCACTCGGCCCGGTGAGCATGGACATCGACGAGGGCGAGCACGTCGCCGTCACCGGTGCCAACGGGTCGGGTAAAACCACGCTGATGCTGACGCTCGCGGGCCGCGCACCGACCGCGGGCACCATCGACCGACCGGGTGCCGTCGGCCTCGGCCGGACCGGTGGCACCGCGGTGGTCATGCAGCATCCGGAGAGTCAGGTGCTCGGCACCCGCGTGGCCGACGACGTCGTCTGGGGCCTGCCGGCGGGGACGACCATCGACGTCGAACGGCTGCTGGGTGAGGTCGGTTTGAGTGGCATGGCCGACCGGGACACCGGCGGGCTGTCGGGTGGCGAGCTGCAGCGGCTGGCCGTGGCGGCTGCGCTGGCTCGCGAACCGGCGCTGCTGATCGCCGACGAGGTCACGAGCATGGTCGACCAGGAGGGCCGCGATGTGCTGCTCTCGGTGCTGTCCGATCTGACCCGTCACCACCGGACATCCCTGGTGCACATCACGCACTACAACGACGAAGCGGACTCGGCCGACCGGGTGGTCCGACTGGACGGCGCCAGCGACAACATCGAGATGGTCGCGACCGCACCGGTGCCGATCGTGTCCGACGGTGTCGAACCCGGCGGCCCGCCCGTGCTCGAGGTCCAGGGTGTGGGGCACCAGTACGGCAGCGGGACGCCCTGGGAATCAACGGCATTGCGCGACATCAGCTTCACCGTCCATGAGGGCGAGGGCGTGCTGATCCACGGGCTCAACGGCTCCGGCAAGTCCACGCTCGCCTGGATCCTGGCCGGTCTCACGGTGCCCACCACCGGCAGCTGTCTGCTCGACGGCAAGCCGGTATCCGATCAGGTTGGTGCCGTGGCGATCTCGTTCCAGGCCGCGCGGCTGCAGCTGATGCGGTCTCGCGTCGGCGCCGAAATTGCCTCGGCTGCCGGCTTTTCGAAGCGCGACACCGCCCGGATCGTCGAAGCTCTTGCGATGGTCGGGCTCGATCCCGAACTGGCCGACCGTCGTATCGATCAGCTCAGCGGTGGCCAGATGCGCCGCGTGGTGCTGGCCGGATTGCTTTCTCGTCGCCCGCGGGCCCTGATTCTGGACGAGCCGCTGGCCGGGCTGGACGCCGCGAGCCAGCGCGGTCTGGTGACACTGCTCGCCGAACTGCGCCGCACCACCGGGCTGACGGTCGTCGTCATCTCGCACGACTTCGCCGGGCTGGATGAGCTGTGTCCGCGCATCCTGCGGCTGCATCGCGGTGAGCTCGCCCAGTCGACGGCAGCGCCACTCACCGCGGGAGGACGATCATGACGGCCCCTGCCACCCAGCGCCGGTCGATGGTGCTACTGCGTCCCGTGCCCGGGACGTCACCCATTCACGAACTGTGGGCCGGTACCAAGCTCATCGTGGTGGCGCTGATCGGCATCGTCCTGACCATCTACCCGGGGTGGGTGCCGATCGGCCTGGTGGCCCTGCTGGTGATGCTGACGGCGTGGCTGGCGCACATCCCGCGCAGCGTGTTGCCGTCAGTGCCGCGCCTCGTGTGGGTACTGCTGTTGCTCGGCGGTGGGACGGCCGCGCTGGCCGGCGGCGAGCCGTTCGTCGACATCGCGTCGGCGCATCTGGGCCTGGGCGGTCTGCTGAACTTCTTGCAGATCACGGTGTTGTCCATCGTGCTGCTGGGCCTGGGTGGGCTGGTCTCGTGGACCACCAATGTCGCTGAAATCGCGCCTGCGGTGGCCACTTTGGGCCGGCCGCTGAAGTGGCTGCGCATTCCCGTCGACGAGTGGGCCGTGACGCTGGCCCTGGCGCTGCGCGCCTTCCCAATGCTCATCGAGGAGTACCGCGTGCTGTTCGCGGCCCGCCGGTTGCGTCCGAAGGTGCGGCCGGAGACCCGCCGGGAACGCGGGCGTCAACGTCGATCCGAGATCGTCGACCTGCTGGCCGCGGCGATCACGGTGGCGCTGCGCCGCGGTGATGAGATGGGCGATGCCATCACGGCGCGTGGCGGCGTGGGCCAGATCGTGGCGAGTCCGGCGCGGCCGGGACGGGCCGATGCCGTGGCATTGGTGCTGGTGGTCGCGATGTGTGCGCTGTCGCTGTGGGTCGAGGCGTTCACCCCACTGGCCACCCACCGGCTTTAGCGATCCGCGGCGGCGTTGGCCGCCCGCTGAGCGGCGGTCAGCGTTGCCGCGACCGGCGCGCGGCCCAGGAACATCTCGTCGAAAAACGGCCTGATGGCCAGGAATCCGGCCGGGAAGCCCGCGCCGCCGGGGGCCGGGATGCGGGGGCCGTCGAGCACTTGGAAGAACGGCTGCACGTCGATGCCGCGCAGTTTCCAGTAGTCGAAGTAGACCCGTTGGGCAGCCAGCACCGCGGGCACCGCCGCCCCCTTGGTGCCCAGGAACGCGTTTCCGTCGGCGCTGCCCATCCACTGCAGCACTGCCCGCACCGCGTCGGGATGGCGGGTGGCCGAATTGGCCGCGGCGGCAATCCCGTTGGTGACGCTGACGCGGCCGTCCGGTCCGCTGGGCAGCAGTGCCACGCCCCACCGGAAGCGTGCCTGATCGGCGATGGCGGCCAGGTTGTAGGTACCCGACTGGAACAGTGCCATGCGGCCCTGCAGGAACTGGTTGCGGGAGAAGTCGCCGTTGCCGTTAGTGTCGGCGGCCGATGGGGAGACGTGGTCGGTGTTGATCAGGTTGACCAGATACGCGAAAGCCTCTCGCGCGCCGGGGTTGTCGAACGCGAACCGGTCACCATCGCTGAAGGAGCCACCGGCCGAGCCGATGTAGTTCAGGTAGATGCCCTGCAGGTCGTTGGCGGCGTTGTAGCCCCACTGCCGTACCTGCCCGGCATCGAATCCCGGTGTCCCGGCCTGGTTCCCGTGCCGGTCCAGAGTGAGTCGGGCCAGCAGCGGACGCAGTGTGTCATCGGCGCCGGGGGACCAGCGCAGCTCGTCCAAGTCGGCCGGCTCCACACCGGCGGCAGCGAGCAGGTCGGCGTTGTAGTACACCGCGATGCCGCCGTCGGTCAGTTGCGGCACCGCCCACAGCGTCCCGTCGCGGGTGAACTGTTGGTTCACCGACCGGTCCCACGCATCGGCGGCGCCGTCGCCCAACAGTTTTCCGATGTCGAGCAGTCGGCCGGTATCCGCGTAGCCGGCCAGGTAGGCATTCGACAGCCAGAAGATGTCGTCGGCGCCGCCGCCGGCGACGTCGGTGCGCAGCGAATCGAAGTACGACGCGTAGGCGACGACGTCGACCCGGACCTCGATGTCCGGATGCCGCCGGGTGAACTCGGCGAACGACGACCGGTACGCGGCGGCGACCTGAGCATCCCACAGTCGTACAGTGACAACGGTTTTCCCAATGTCCTGCGTCCGGCCCATGAGCACGGCCGTCACCAGTAGCACCGCCATGGTGGCGGCCAGGGCGATCACGAAGCGGGTCGAGAACTTCATTTCAAGCCAGTGACGACGATGGAGCGGACGATGTGCCGGCCCAGCATGCTGAACAGCAGGATCAGCGGCACGATGGCGACGGTCGTTGCCGCCAGCACCACGGTCCACTGTGCGTCGAACTGGGACTGCAGGCCCGCGGTGGCGACGGTCAGCACCCGCCACGATGAGCCGCTCGTGATCACCAGCGGCCACATGAAGCTGTTCCATTGCGAGACAACGGTGATCAGGCCCAGGGTGACCAGAATCGACCGGCTGGCCGGTAGCACGACGTGCACGATGATGTCCAGCGTGCTGGCGCCGTCGATGCGGGCGGCGCGGATGAGGTCGGCCGGGATGGACCGGAAGTACTCGCGCAGCAGGAAAATCGCGTAGGGCGAGCCGAACATGAACGGCAGCACCAACGCCCAGAAGGTATTACGCAGCCCGGCCTCGGCCATCATGAGGTACAGCGGCACGACGGTCACTGTTGCAGGCACCATCAGGGTGGCCAGGTACAACCAGAACAACGTGTCGCGTCCCGGAAATTCGAGCCGGGCGAAGGCGTACGCGGCGGTCACCGAAAACGTCAGCTGGCCCACCAGGATGACCGCGGTCATCAGGGCGGTCACCAGTGCGGCCCGGCCGAAGCCCGCGTCGGACAGGGCGGTGTAATTGGCCAGCGTCGGTGGATTCGGCAAGGACAGCGGCGAATCGGTGTTGAACTGGCGGGCCGAGGTGAACGACGTCAGCAGCCCTAGACCGAACGGCACCAAGGTGATCGCGGCGGCGAGCACCAGCACCGAATAGATGAGCGCGTTACGTGAGGTCATAGCTGACCCGTCGGCGGAAGTAGATGTGCTGCACCAGCGTGATGCCGAGCAGGAGCACGAACAGGATCAAGGCCATCACGGCGGCGCGACCCACGGCCGCCGAGCCGAACGCCTCGGCGTAGATGCGGTGCGCGATCAGATCGGTGCGCCCCTCGGGGCCGCCGCCCGTCAACGCGTAGACGGTGTCGAAGACCTGGGCCGCACTGACGACACCCGTCACCAGGACGAAGAAGAATGTCGGCCGCAGCATGGGCAGGGTGATGCGGCGGAACCGTTGCCACGCGCTCGCGCCGTCGATCCGGGCCGCGTTGTGAACGTCATTGGGGATAGCCAGGATTCCGGCGAGGAAGAACAGCGTCACGTAGCCGACGTTGGTCCACACGGTCACCGCCGAAACCAGCGGCAGGGCCAGTGTGGGGTCGGTCAGCCATTCGATGCGGTGCCCGAGAACCGTGCTGACGGCGCCGTCGGTGGGACTGAGAATCCAGCGCCACAGCACCGCGATCGCCAGCGGCGAGCAGATCCACGGCAGGACATACAGCGTGCGGAAGAACCCGGAGCCCGGCAGGCCGCGGGCCAGCAGCACCGCGGCGACCAGGCCGAGAATCGTTTGGACGGGAACCACCAGTGCGACGAAGCCGAATGTCACCGCCATCGAGCGGCCGAACGTCGGGTCGGTCAGCACGGTGTGCCAGTTGTCGAGCCCCACGAACCGGATGGGCCCCAGCAGATCCCACCGCTGCAGACTCAGCCAACCGACCACCAGCATGGGGAGCAGCAGGAACATCACCACGCCGAACAGGCTTGGGGCGAGCAGCGCATATCCGGTCAGGGTGTCCCGGAACCCGCGGCGTGCCACCGGATCATTAAAGCCTGTGGTGCTACTACGGTGTAGCCGTGACTGCGCTGCGACGGGTTGACGCCGACTTCCTGGCCTTGCCGCGCCATTTGCTGGCCGATGCCGCGGTGTCGGCCGCGCTGGCTGCCGGTGCGAGCTACGCCGACCTCCGGATTCACCGGATCACCACCGAACACATTCAGCTGCGCGACGGCGAGCTGGAATCGTCGGTGGTCACCCGGGAGATCGGGCTGGCGGTCCGGGTGATCGTGGACGGCACCTGGGGTTTCGCATCGCACGCCGAGCTGAACCCCGAGGTCGCCTCCGAGACCGCGCGGCGGGCCGTGCAGGTCGCCGTGGCGCTGGCGCCGCTCAATGCCGAGCGCATCGAGCTGGCTCCGGAGCCGGTCTACGCCGACGTGTCATGGGTGTCGCCGTACCGCATCGACCCGTTTGAGGTCACCGCTGCCGACAAGATCGCGCTGCTGGGCGAGTATTCGGGCCGGTTGCTCGCAGCCGACGGGGTGGACCATGTATCGGCGGGTCTGCAGGCCGTCAAGGAGCAGGTGTTCTACGCCGATGCGTTCGGTTCGTCGATCACCCAACAGCGGGTGCGGGTGCAGCCGACGCTCGAGGCCGTCGCCGTCGATGCCGCGGCGGGTGCGTTCGAAACGATGCGGACGCTCGCGCCGCCGACCGCGCGTGGCTGGGAGACCGTCGCCGGTGACGAGGTCTGGGACTGGACAACCGAATTGGCCGAGCTGCCGACGCTGTTGGCGGAGAAGGTCAAGGCGCCCAGCGTGACGGCCGGTCCCACCGACCTGGTGATCGACCCCACCAACCTGTGGCTGACCATCCACGAATCCATCGGCCACGCCACCGAATACGACCGGGCCATCGGCTATGAAGCGGCCTACGCCGGCACGTCATTCGCCACCCCGGACAAGCTGGGCACCATGCAGTACGGGTCGCCGATCATGAACGTCACCGCCGATCGCACCGTCGAACACGGTTTGGCCACCATCGGATTCGACGACGAAGGCGTCCGCGCGCAGAGCTGGGACCTGGTGCGCGACGGCGTATTCGTGGGGTACCAACTGGATCGGGTGTTCGCGCCGAAACTGGGTGTCGCGCGGTCCAACGGTTGCTCGTATGCGGACTCACCGCATCACGTACCGATCCAGCGGATGGCCAACGTCTCGCTGCAACCCGGTACCGACGATCTGAGCACCGACGATTTGATCAGCCGGGTCGAGAACGGCATCTACATCGTCGGCGACAAGTCGTGGTCAATCGACATGCAGCGGTACAACTTCCAGTTCACCGGTCAGCGGTTCTTCAAGATTCGCGACGGCAAGTTGGACGGCCAGGTGCGCGACGTCGCCTACCAGGCCACGACCACCGACTTCTGGGGATCGATGGAAGCCGTTGGCGGAGAGTCGACGTGGCGTCTCGGCGGCGCGTTCAACTGTGGCAAGGCCCAGCCCGGCCAGGTGGCCGCCGTCAGCCACGGCTGCCCGTCCGCGCTGTTCCGCGGAATCAATGTGCTCAACACGCGAACTGAATCGGGGCGTTGATGCTGAATAATTCTCCCGGTCGCTACGCGCGCCCCGCTGCACCGCAGGTTGTCGATCTGGTGCTGGCCGAGGCGGCCCGTCGGGGGCGCGCCGACGAGACCATCGTCCTGGTGACCGACAGGTCCACCGCGTCTCTGCGCTGGGCCCGCAACACCATGACCACCAACGGCGAGTCGGTGAGCCGCGAGACCACCGTCATTTCGATTGTCCGCCAAGGGGACAAAGCCCGGGTTGGCGTGGTGAAGTCCAGCGAGGTCGATCCGTCGACCATCGCCGGCCTGGTGGCGGCGTCGCAGGACGCGGCGCAGGCGGCGCCTGAGGCGCGGGACAGCGCACCGGCACTGACCGGGCTCTCGATTTCGGACGATTGGGAGGCGCCGTCACCGCTGACGGGTGCCTCGGTGTTCGGCAATGTGGCCGCGCGCCTCGTCGACGGCTTTCATCGCAGCGACGCGCTGTACGGGTTCGCCCGTCACGAACTCGACACCACCTATCTGGCCACGTCGGGCGGTATCCGGCGACGGTTCACTCAACCGACCGGCTCGGTGGAGATCAACGCCAAACGCGATGGCGCCAGCGCCTGGGCGGGCGTCAGCACCGCCGATTTCGTCGATGTACCAGTCGATTCCATGCTCGACGACCTGTGCCTGCGTCTCGGCTGGGCGTCCCGGGCCGTCGAGTTGCCCGCCGGCCGCTACGAGACGCTGATGCCGCCGTCAACCGTCGCGGACATGATGATCTACCTCGGCTGGAGCATGGACGGCCGCGGCGCGCAGGAGGGCCGCACCGCGCTGTCGGCGCCGGGCGGCACCCGGGTGGGGGAGAAGCTCACCGACCTGGGGCTGACGCTGTACTCGGATCCCGTTGCGCCCGGGCTGGATTGCCTGCCGTTCGTGGCGACGTCGAGTTCGTCGGAGCGGGTGTCGGTGTTCGACAACGGACTGGACATCGGACGTGTCGACTGGATTCGCGACGGCGCCGTCAACGCGCTCGCCTATCCACGCTCTGCCGCAGCGGAATTCGATGCACCGGTGGCCGTGCCTGCCGACAATCTTCTGATGACCGGTGGCACCGCAAGTCTGTCCGACATGATTGCCGGTACCGAACGCGGCCTGCTGCTGACCACCCTGTGGTACATGCGCGAGGTCGATCCGACGGTGCTGCTGCTGACCGGTCTGACGCGCGACGGCGTCTACCTCATCGAGGACGGGGAGGTGACGGCCGCGGTCAACAACTTCCGGTTCAACGAGAGCCCGTTGGACCTGCTGCGGCGCGCCACCGAGGCCGGCATCAGTGAGACCACACTGCCCCGGGAATGGGGCGACTGGGCTACCCGCGCCCAGATGCCGTCGCTGCGGATTCCCGACTTCCACATGTCGTCCGTCAGTCAGGCGCAATAACTTTCAGGACCGCCGCGACGTCGTCGTCGGTGGTGGCCCACGAGCAGACGAACCGGACCACTGGTCGCATCGGGTCCGGTGCGTGGACCGCGAAGTGTTCCCGCACGCGGGCGGTGGTCGTCGCGTCGAGGATGGCGAACACCTCGTTGGCCTCGGTCGGCGCGGCCAGTTGCAGTCCCGCCTCCGCGAACCCGGCACTCAATGTCGCGGCCATGCGGTTGGCGTGAGCCGCGGTCTGGAGCCAGAGATCGTCCTGCAACATGGCCTCGAACTGCGCCGAGATGAAGCGGTGCTTGCTGGCGAGGTGTCCGATCTGCTTCTGTACGAAGCGAATTCCCTGGAAATGTTCGGGCCGGCGGATCAGCACCGCGTCACCGAACAGCATGCCGTTCTTGGTACCGCCGACGGTGACGATGTCGGCGTCGCCGACTGCCTCTCGTGGCGGGACATCAAGGGCGGCAATGGCATTGGCGATGCGCGAGCCATCCACGTGGACCAACAGCTCGTGCTGGTGGGCGTAGTCGATGAACTCGGTCAGCGCGGCGGGCGACCACACGCGGCCGTTCTCAGTCGACTGGGTGATGGTGACGATGCGCGGCTGCGAGTGGTGCACCTCGCCACGGCGCGCGATGTGTCGATCCAGGTCGCGCGGCGCGATCAGGCCGTCATCGCTGGGTAGGGGTGTCAGCTGCGCGCCGGAGAGCCGCACGGGCCCACCAGCTTCGTCTAGCAAGGAGTGCGCGATATCGCTGCACAGGATCTCCTGCCAGGGCCGCACTGCCGAAGCCAGCGCGATGATGTTGGCGGCGGTGCCGGTCAGTGCGAACAGCACGTCGGCGTCGGGAGCCGCAAAGGTCTCTCTGAGCTTTCGAGCCGCTCGTTCGGTGCTGGGGTCGGCGCCGTACGAACTCACGCTGCCCTGGTTGGCCCTGACGATCGCCTCGATGACGCGTGGGTGGGCACCAGCAGCGTTGTCGGAGGCGAATGCGGCCGAGACGGTCGAAGCCATGCGTCGATGGTCTCATCGCGGCAATAATCCGAAGTGTGGAGGATCTACTGACTGCCCTGATCGCGTTGTCGCCACCGGCTGATCGGCGGCTCAACGCGGCGATGCGGCAGACGTGTGCCGAGACCCTGAGCCTTGCGCCGTTGCCCTATGAAGAGGTGTACGGGCCCGTGTCCGACACTGAGCCGCTGGTGGCCGAGTTCGCCGAGCAGTTCAGCACCGACGTGTCGGTGATCTCTGAGGCTCAGCGGGAACAGCTCACTACCGCGCTGGGCAGCAAGAGCTTTCGCATCGTGGCCCTGATGTTCATCGCCGATTTCGTACCGCGCGTGCGGGCCGGGTTCGCGGCGTTGGGCCTGCCTCCGGTCGCCGATCCCGACGGTTGGGACCACGCCACCGATCCGGTTGATCTGCTGCTGAACCGCTTCGCAAGCTCGGTCGGGGCGCGACGGGAGCTGGACCCGGTCATGACCGAGGTCGTGCGGCTACGGGGCGCGGCCGCGCACAACTGCCGGCTGTGCAAGTCACTGCGCGAGGGCACGGCGCTCGATGCCGGCGGCAATGAGTCGCTGTATTCGGAAATCGAGCTGTACGAATCGTCCGAGCTGCTCGACGAGCGCCAGAAGGCCGCGTTGCGCTACGTCGACGCGCTGGTGTGGACGCCGTCGCGGATACCCGCCGACGCTGCCGCGGGGGTGCGGGCGCACTTCTCCGACGCCGAGGCCACCGAGATCACGCTCGACGTGATGCGCAACGGCATCAACAAGATTGCCGTCGCGCTGGGCGGCGATGCGCCGCGGGTCAGCGAGGGCACCGAGCGCTATCTGCTCGGAGTCGATGGGCAGCCGGTGTTCTCTTAGCGGTTCTCCGCGGGCGTCTGAAAAACTTTGGTCACTTTGTTTGCGCTGGTCACGGTAGATAACTAGCGCCCCACTTAGCACGGCCACTTGTCGGTCCTTCGAACTAGTGTTCGATGTATGGGATTCGTCGATCCGGCCGCTGTCGAGGAGGCCTACGCCGTCTACGAAGCCGCGGCGGCTCGGCTCGCGTCTCTGGATTACAGCGGGCTGCCGATCGCAGTGTTGTTGGGGTTGCAGTCGCGCCGCGAAACCCTGAAGTGCGCGGCCGAGGCGGTCGATCACCAGATTCTGGCCGCCGCCCAAACTCAGGCCACCGCTAAAGACATCGGCGCCAAAAACTGGCCTGAGGTGTTGCATATCCGGCTCCGCATCAGCCGCGAGGAGGCCCGTCGGAGGGTGCGGGACTGTGACCATCTGGGTCCGCGGTCGGCGATCACCGGGGAGGCGTTGGGCCCGGTGTGGGAACTGGTGGCCGCCGCCTTGGCCGAAGGCGCGATCAATATCGAGCATGTCGCGGAAATCGCGGCGTTCTTCGCGAAGGTTCCGTTGTGGGTCGATCCGGTCACCCTCGCCCAGTGCGAACGTGACCTGGTCGCCGCCGCCCGGTACAAGACACCCGAAGAACTTCGGCGTGCGGCCGCGGATTTGTTGTACCGGCTGGATCAGGACGGTCCCGAACCCGATGACACCGAACGTGACCGCAAACGGGGCATCGCCCACGGTAAGCAACGATCCGACGGCACCTCGGACGTCGTAGGGACCTTGACCCCCGAGGCTCGGGCGTATTGGGATGCGATCTACGACAAGTACGCCGCGCCCGGGATGTGCAACCCGGCTGATGAGACGCCCTGCTATTCGGGGACGCCGACGGCCGAGCAGATCGCCAATGACACCCGCACTCTGGCGCAGCGTCAGCATGATGCGCAGATGTGGGTTGCCCGTATGGCCCTGACGTCGGGGATGTTGGGTGAGCACAACGGGCTCCCGGTCTCGGTGGTCGCCACCTGCACCGTCACCGACCTGGAAAAACGTGCCGGGGTCGCTGTGACGCACACCGGCACGAAGCTGCCGGTCAAAGACCTCATCCGGATGGCCGCGCAGGGTTCGGACAACTACCTCGCGGTGTTTGATGACCACACCGGCCAGCCCCTGTATCTGGGTCGGGCCGCGCGCACCGCCAGCACCGCGCAGCGGCTGGCGTTGTTCGCCCGGGACTTGGGCTGCACCAAACCCAACTGCACCGCCCCCGCATCCCGCTCCCAGGCCCATCACGTCAACACCAACTGGCGTGATGACGGCCCCACCGACATCACCAACCTCACCCTGGCCTGCGGACCCGACAACCGCCTCGCCGACACCGGCGGCTGGACCACCACCATGGGCCCCGACGGCCGCACCCACTGGACCCCACCACCCCTCTTAGATGTCGGCCAACCACGAACCAACCAGTACCACCACCCGACGCTGTACCCCACAGAGCGCGGGGATGATGACGGCGACGAAAGTGACAGTGCGGCAAGCTAATCCGGCGTTCCGCCACGGCTATCCACGTCGCGACGGCGGTAGCGCATGCGCCGCTGCTGAAGCGCCGTTGATGACACGCTACGAGCGCCCTCAGCTTCAGAGGACTCCGTGCGTTCCGCCCGTGAGCTCAGGGTTTCAGCCTTTGAAGTAGACGATCTGGTGGGTGCTGGCGAGCAGCGCGCCACCTCGGGACCACACGTGCGCGCTCTGGTCGAAGTATCCGTCCGAGAAGCGATTCGCGTGGGCGCTGCCCAACACGTAATCGCCGCCGATGTTTTCGAGCTCCTGCCCGTTGGCATGGAAGTAGGTGGTCAGTGAGATGGTCCCGGCCGGAAAGAACCCGCCGCGCCGCAGGAAGACCCGGGGATAGAAGATGTCGGACATCGCAGCCAGGGCGGCGAAGTCGAGGCCACGCTGGTTCGTGTCCCTCACCCACAGCGTCGTTCTCGATGACTCGCTGGGGCCGGAATCCTCGCCCGGGAAAGGATTTTCGACGTATCGCGTGTCATATTGGCCGACCCACGGTAGGGGCGGGCCACTGATTTCGAGCCCGTCGGGTCCAGTCACATTCGGCATGCGGGACTCGTCGTCCGACCAGGTGTCGCGGCGGATGCCGAAAACCATGGTGGCCGTGGTCTTGGTGTCGCCGTCCTGGCTGAGTTCGGCGATCCAGTGCTGGTTGGTGCGGTTGGTCCGCGCGGCCTTGAGTGCGATGTCGAACTCACCGTCGGCGATGGGTGCCGCGAAGTTGACCGTGAGCGCCAGCGGTTCGCCGATGCGGTCGGGCCGCAGCTCGACGGCGTGCAACAGCGCCGCGGCGGTGATCCCGCCGAACGGGCCGACCATGTTCGCCCAGTCCGGCTGCGTGCGGCCGCGCATGCGCGTGTCATCGACGGGTTGCAGTTCCAGGGCTTTGTCGAACGAATGAGAGCCGGTCACGCTCAACATGATGCCTGGCGCCCGGCGGGCGCCCTCAGTGAGTCGCTGCGCGACTGGATACCTTGCCCGTCGCGTCGGCGCGGAACAGGGCGTCGTTGTAGTGGCATCCAGCCGGAACCCACTCGAAGGTCTTCTCTTCGGCGAACTTGTAGTACAGGACGCGGCGCCCGGCATTGGGTGCGGTCGGCGGGGGAGTGCTGTGCATGATGTCGCCGTAATGCAATGTGAGATCGCCGGGTTCGGTGTCGAGCTTGACGACGGGCAGATCGCCCTCCTGACCCCACTGGAGCCAGTGCTTCGTATAGCGGTGCGACCCGGCCAGCACCATCAACTGACCGTTGGCCGCGTTGGCGCGATCGAGTTGGATGCCCGCTTGGATGAGCGGACACATGACGGGGTGCCCGCCGATACCGTCATCGACGTGCCAGCCTAGGTCGCCGTCGCCCTTGACCACGTCGGAGTTCTTGATGAAAACCATTGGGCCGTCGAGCCTGTCGTCGCAGACCCTCAGTTCGGGCCCCGCTAGCCGCGCGAACGCGGTGGTGCGCGGTTCGGTACACAGCGACTGTAGGACTTCGGAGTAGCGGCCCAGATAGTTGATCCGGGTGACGATTTCGGTCCCGCCGGAGTTCAGTGACCACCACGAGAACGGGTCACCGGGAGTGGTCATGGCTCGGACTTTCTCGACTTCCGCGCCCCATGTGGCGATCTCGTCGGGGCTGTAAACGCCCCGGATGTGCAGATAGCCGGCGACGCTGAAGAACTGGCGCAGGTCTTCCATGTCGTCGTCGGGGGTGAAGGTCTGGTGCAGATCGAGCGGCCGGCCGCTGCGGTCGATGAGAGTGCCGCGCACTGCGCGGGTATAGATCGGGGTGCCGGTCAGCAGCGTCTGGATGGCGGGTTCCCAGCGCTGCCAGTCCTGCAATGTGCCGCGCATCAGCCGCGCCCGCTCGGTGCAGACGGCGCCGGACGCCGACAGCAGTCGGTTCAGGAACGCCGAGAACGTCGTCTCGTCGAGCTGTACCAGGGTGGCCGCGGCGTCACCATTGGTGACGTCCACGCCTGTCGGCGTTGCGCGCCAGGTGTAGGCCGTGCCATCGGGGAGCCGGAACGCGATCGGCGCCGCCCCGGCGAGGTCATCGACGACGAGGGCGCCGTGCCGCGCGTTGAGGGCGGCCAGTTCGTGGGTGTGGAACTCGTCGAACGAATGGTGCGGAAACGACGCCGCGATGGCATCGACCCACGGCAGACCGGTGCCCACCTCGTCGGTCGCCATGGTGTCCCTTCCGTCCGACGTCGATTATCAGCCCGTGGAACGCCTTCCTGCGGCGACATGCGACCATGGTGGCCGCGATCTTCGCGATGGGGCGGTAGCTCAGTTGGTTAGAGCCGGGGACTCATAATCCCTTGGTCGCGGGTTCGAGCCCCGCCCGCCCTACTCAAGTCCCTACTCAAGTCCCTACTCAAGTCCCCGCTGCGGCGGGCTCAGCGATATCCGCCTTTTGACCTGTGCCGAACTGCCTCGACTGTCGGTCGCTTCGACCTCGATCACGGCCATGACGGGCTCGCCTCGCTTCAGCGCGCGAGCGGCTTTGCGTTGGGCGACGGGAGGAATCTCCACGGCGAGAGTGGCTTTGCGCAACGGCGGCAGATTGAGCATGGCGGGGCGCAGATGCAACGTGCGGGACTGGCGCATGCGGCGCGGAACGTCGATCTCGCCGGTGGCGATCACGTCGCAGGGCAGGCCGGCGGAGCGCACTTGGAGGACGACCGAATCGCCCAGTGGCTGATTACGTTCGCCGCCGAGCCACAGCCGCACGTTCGGCAGGGTCATCCCGCCTTCCGCATCGCGGCTTAGCCGCGATGCGATGGCAGCGCTGATCAACCTGCTGGTCAGCCCACCTTTGCGACGCGCCACGACGGTAACTTACGCCCGTTGGCAACGCTGCGAAGCCAGAAACGCGACGTCCACCGACCTGGACATGCCACACAGGCTGATGCCGCAGAATTGACCTGTGCAGGTAGTGGCAGCGGTGCGGAGAGCAAGTGTCCTCAACGCTGCCGACCCCGGCCGCATCCGGCTGCGCAGTGCGGCTGCGACCACGTTCTCGCTGCTGCTGGCGATCTGTGCGATGTTGGCGTTCACCCGTGCGGCCGGGCAGCCGGTAACTGTCGCGATGCTCGGTGCGGTGGTCGCGATGCAGGCGTCAGCCGCCGTCAAGGATCGCGATCAGCGCAGCCGCAACATCACCACGCTGCTGCTGTTCTTCCCGGCGATCGGCGCCATGGCCCTGGCCGCAGTCCTGGCGCCGCACGGCAAGATCGTCGACGTCGGCTTCATCGCTGTGTTGTTCGCCGCGGTGTGGGTGCGGCGGTACGGACCGCGCGGAAACGCCCTCGGGATGGTCGCGTTCATCTCGTACTTCTTCGTGATGTTCCTGCGAACCCCGGTACATCAGATTCCGGTGCTGGCGGTCGCGGTGGCCGTGGGGATCGTGTCGTCGCTGTTGGTGCACGTGCTGTTGTTTCCGGAACGGCCACGTGTCGAGGCGCGTCGCCTGCTGTCGGCACTACGCGCCGCGTCGCTCTCGACGCTGGACGTCGCGACCCGCCGCGGTCAGGTCAGCGTCGACGTCGCGCGGCACGAACTCGACCAGCTGGGTGAGACGGCGCTGCTCATCGACGACTGGCTGGACCGTCACGAGGCCGCGAAGTCACTGAGTGTCACCAGCAAGGATCTGGCGCTGCGGGTGTTCGAAGCGCAGATCATGCTGGAACAGGCAGCATCGTTCCTGTGGTGGCTGGACCAGGACGAGCCGTGGCCCGAGGGTCTGGTCGACGCGGTCGCGGCGCTGCGAATCTGCCTGGACAACAACCCCACCGACGAACAGCTGCGGCAGGCCCGACGGATGGGCGCGGCAGCCGCCGACAAGGCTGACCTGTCGACCTCGGCGGGCGTCGCGACGGTCACGGCGTACCGGGCGATGCAGGCACACTTGGCGATTCACCACATCACCACCAACGCCCGCGGCATCAGCGACGACGATATCGCCGCGGCCGCTGCCAGGGCTGACGGTGACGACGACGACCAGGACGCGCCATCAGGCCTGAATCCCAGCACCAAAGCCGCGATTCAGGTCGCGGTGGCGACCAGCGCCGCAACGATTTTGGGCAATCTCATCTCACCTGACCGCGGGTATTGGGCGGTGTTGACGGCGTTCCTGGTGTTCACCGGTGTCTCGACGCGTGGCGAAATCCTTTCGCGCGCCGGGCATCGCGTCGTCGGCACCATCGCCGGGGTGGTGGCGGGCGTGCTGCTTGCCGCGGAGATCGGGCGGAACCCGGCGCTGCAGATCGTCGTCCTGGTGGTCTGTGTGTTCTTCGCGTTCTACCTGGCGACAGTCGCCTACTTCTGGTTGACGTTCTTTGTGACGGTGCTGCTGGCGATGTTGTACGGGCTCCTGGGCAATTTCAGTGCCCAGGTGCTCGAGGTGCGCATCGCGGAAACCGCCGTGGGCAGCGTGGTGGGTATCGCGTCCGCGTATTTCGTCTTCTCCACCAAGACCCGCGCCACGTTCGCCGCGAAGGTCACCGATTACCTCGACCAGATGGAGCGGGTGATCGACACCGCGGTAACGGCGGTACGCACCGCCGGAGACGCTGGTGATCTGGTTGCCGACACCCGCCGTATGGACAACGCACTGAAGGAAGCCGTCACGGCGGGTAAACCGCTTCAGATGGGTCCACTTTCGGAACTCCGACATGGGGTCCGGCGCCTGATGCGCGGACTACAGGTGGCCAACCGTTCGGCGCATGCGCTGGCTCGCGCCGGGGTCACCGCGGCACAAGGTGTGCAGGTCCCCGACGGTGCCGACGAGGCCCTCCACCAGGCGGCGGCGCGCGCCGGTGCCGCGGTGGCCGGCATTCGGAAGCTGGTCGCGGGTGACGACCCGAATACGTCTGAGAGGCGCAGTGATACAGCTCTTTTCGATGTCGGTCTACCCGAGATGCGACCAGGCCCGGTGCGGGCATCGGTCCGGGCCCTCAATGTCATCGACCGCGCGCTGACAGAGGTGACTGTTCGGATGTGATGCTCGGCGGACTGCAGGCCCCAGGTGCAGTTCGTGAAAAAAGTGTCCCCTCTTTCGGGACTCGGTGCTCCTACCTGTGTCAGGGGTCCAACCAGGACTCCGATCACACCGAAGGAGCATTTCATGGTTGCCGATATCGACCCCCAGCAGTCCGCGCCGAAACCGACGTCGCTGCGCAAGAACAGGCGACTACTCGCCGCCGCCGGTGTTTCGGCGATGGCCGTCATGGCCGTGAGCCTGTCCGGTGTGGCCTCGGCGGCCACCCCGACGAAGACCAACTGCACATTCAAGACCGCCAATGGGCACTATGTGACGGCAGTCAACAGCGGGGGGTTGACGGGACTCGGCCAACCACCGTTCGACGTAATCCACACGGACGCGGTGCGGGTCGGGTCATGGGAGACCTTCACGCTCGTCGACGCCGGTGACGGAGCGCATTACGGTATCCGTGCTTTCGACGGGCACTACCTCACGGCCGTGGGCGGTGGCGGACGGACCACCGACGTCATCCACTCCGACGCCACGCAGTTGCAGGGTTGGGAGAAGTTCACCATCACCAAGCTTCCGTCGGCTCGGGGCAGCCAGACCGTGTATTCGATCGGCACCATCGACGGACACTTCCTCACGGCCGTGGGCGGAGGCGGACGGACCACCGACACCATCCATTCCGATGCAACGGTGGCCAACGGCTGGGAGCAGTTCCACATCCACTGCGCAGGCTGAGCGCCTGCTCGGTAATCCGTTGTTGCCCAATGCTTTCAGTGGATTTGCTCGGCGGTGGGCTGCCGGCACTCGTATGAGTGTCGTGGCCCACCGCCGAGTCGCATCAGGTGAACGCGCCCCCGTAGGACGCTGCACCGATTACGAACGTGAACACCAGGTAGATCACGAGCACCACGGCGCCGGCAATCGCACCCCACGTCGCCCACTTCTTGGCCTCGTCCGCGGCTGTCTGAGCGGCTTGGAACTGGCCCTGGGCCCACAGCCCCGAGACCTGAGTCGCCTTGACGATCGACACGATGCCGAACGGCAGGCAGCAGAAGATCGTGACGAGGATGCCCAGCACCAGGTTGTTGTTGGGCGGTGCACCCGCGGGCGGAAGGCCGCCGGCCGGCGGCGGAGGGTAATTTCCCGGAGGTATCTCAGTCATTGCAGCCTTTCGTTGTTTCCGGTCACTACTCGGTAGGTTGCCCGTCGGTCGGACGCGGTCAGCGGTGACCGCCACGGGACGCTACGGCGCACCGATTGGAATCCGTTTGGGACGCCTACAGAGCAAGGACACAGCACCGAAACGGCTACCGATCCCAACTTGGGCGTGGTGAGCCGGTGACTGCGGTTTACGGGAAGGTGTGGACGACCGTCAGCCGTGCAACCCGTTCTTGATGGCCAGAGCCTGTTTCTGACCGACGTCGAGAACGAAGTCGGGCGGCGGGGTGGCGTCCTTGGGGCCATCGAATTCGAGGGTGACGAACGCACGGCCCTCGGTGAACAGGACGACGGTCACCGATTTGGTGTTATCGGGCGAGTTGCCCGACACCGAAATGCCGCCGCTACCAACCTCGATCGGTGCGGGCGTGCCGCCGACCACGCTGCCACCGAGTGCAGCCTTGGCGGCCTCGAGTGCCGCGGTGGCCGCGGCGGGATCCGGCAGGATCAGGATCGTGTCGCCGACGACGTGGGTGCGGTCCGCGTTGCCGAACGATGTGGCTATACCGGGTTTTCCGTCCGGGTCCGGCACTGGCGGGCTCGCGATGAATTCTTCGGGTGCGACGAGGTCGGTCGCCTTGATCAGCAGCGCCGAGTAGTCGACGGGCTGGGCCGGAGCGGAGGCGGTCGTCGACGTGGCGGCGGATGACGACGTCGCCGACTTCGATGCGGCGGGCGGCGCGGAATCCTTGCCGCAGCCGGTGATCGTCATGATCACCGCAGCGCTGACCGCAACCACGCCACCGGCCAATCTCGTGTGAGCGATCATCGAGATCGACTCCTCTCCGGCCCGAGCCGTCAGTTCAGCGGACCATCCGGGACCGGTGCGTTGCAGCGTGCGCGGAAGTCGGCTGCCGGCTGGCGAATACCTTCGATTTCAGACTTCACTTGAGGATTCGCATCCATGTACGTGGTGATCTCGGTGCGCATCTGGTCGCGATTCTTGCCCTTGAGGCCCGTGAAGAACGCGTTCACGTCCGGGTGGGTGAACAGGTACGACGCGGTGGCGGCGTTCACCCCGGACATCACATTGGCGAGATCGCCGGCAGTGCAGTCCGGCGGGTCGGCGATGGCGGTCGTGGCCGTGCCGACGAACGTCGCACCGGCGATCAGGCCGGCACCGATGATGTTGCGGATTCTCATGTGGGGTTGCTCCTAAAGGTTGTTGAAATAAGGGGAATCAGCGACGCGGACCGATACCGCCACCGCCGCCGGGACGCAACGGCGGGCGCGGTGGCAGGGGCACGATGACGTCCACGCCCCAGCCGTCGTCGCAATACCAGGGGTCGGCGCAGTACGACGGGTAGGCCGCGGAAGGTGGCGTGGGGCCGCCGCCGCGAACGTCACCCTGCGCGCACACGGTGGCGTATCCGGCGCCGGTGCAGTCGGCCGAGGCCGGCGCTGCCGCACTGAGGCCGATGGGCACAAACGTGAGCGCCAGACCCAAACTCAGGGAGCGCTGCTTCAGTCGCATGGTCTTCGTCCTTCGAACGGCTGGCTCGCGGTGGTCGGCACGATGCCGGTGCGCGGAACCCAGGTCGGCTGAGCATAATTCGGCGTTGCCACTCAAGGAGCGGTTGCGCGATTATTGCGGTGTTTAGGCTCTGTTAACAGTTCGCACGATTCGCTGAGCGACGGTGCCGCAATCGCCGCGCGAGGCGCGGCGACGGTGGTACCGTCCCTGCCTGTCGAGTATGCGTGACGAAGGGGTCAATATGAGCGGGAACAGCCAGGATTGGACCAAGCCGGCGGCCATGGCGATCCCCAAGGAGGGCTACTTCGAGGAGGTGCGGGGCCGCTATGGCCCGGTGTTCCCGAGGACGCCCGCCTGCTACGGCTTCTCGATCATCGCGAAGGTGAAAGAGGGCCGCGAAGAAGCGGTTCGGGCCTACGGCAAGACCATCGAAGAGACCATCAAGGCCAGTCCGGAGGCCTTGGCGCCGTTGCGTCTGCACTACCTGCGCTGGAATCTGTTCGACGTCGGCTCGGGTCTGCATTTCCAGTACATGGGTATCTTCGACACCGACTTCGACAAGTACACCGAGGACGCGGTGGCCCTGTTCAGCGCAACCGGTGTCACGACGGTGTTCACCAACCTCGAAGGCTTCCCGGAGGATTGGCAGACGAACACCGACGCCTTCATCAAATTCGTTCGGGACCACCAGCAGCCGAGCTTCCTCGAGTACGGCGAGTACCCGTACGTGACGGCGGACGAGATCAAGAAGGCGTTGCGGCTCAAGGCGGCGTTCTCGGACATGCTCGATCAGATGCAGTAATGCTCGAATTCGATGACATCCAACACATCCTGCTGACCCGGACCCCTGCTCTCACCGGGCGTTACGAGTTCCTGACGTTCGACACCCCGGAAGGTGGCCGGGCGTGGTTGTCGGAGATGCAGGACAAGGTGCAATCGGCCACCGACGCCAAGGCCACCATGGACGAGTCCGATCGCTGGGTCACGTTGGCGTTCACGTGGAATGGCCTGCGTGCACTGGGCGTGCCGGCGGATTCGTTGGCGACCTTCCCCGATGCATTCCGGGAAGGCATGGCGTCGCGCGCCGGCATTCTGGGCGACGTCGGGTCCGCCGCGCCGGAACACTGGGTGGGCGGACTGGCGGGCGACGACCTGCACGCCATCGCGATCCTGTTCTCCCGCACCGACGAACAGAACGCGAAATCCATCGCGGCGCACGACGACCTGCTCGCGCGGACCGACGGTGTGCGCAGCCTGTCGTATCTCGACCTCAATGCCACGCCACCGTTCAACTACGCCCATGATCACTTCGGATTCCGGGATCGCCTGTCGCAACCGGTGATGAAGGGATCGGGGGAGGAGCCGACGCCGGGCTCGGGCGACCCGTTGGAGCCCGGGGAGTTCATCCTCGGGTACGACGATGAGAACGGTCCTGTGGTGGATCTGCCGCAGCCCGAGGTGCTTTCGCGCAACGGCAGCTACATGGCCTACCGCAGACTCGAGGAGCACGTCGGCGTGTTTCGGGATTACTTGCGCGAGAACGCCGATACCCCGGAAGGCCAAGAGCTGCTGGCCGCGAAATTCATGGGGCGGTGGCGCAGCGGCGCCCCACTGGTGCTGGCGCCGGACCAGGACGACCCCGAGTTGGGTGCGGATCCGATGCGCAACAACGACTTCAACTACAAGGAAGAGGATCCGTTCGGCTACGCGTGCCCGCTGGGGGCGCACGCGCGGCGACTGAATCCCCGCGACACCGCGCACTACATGAATCGTCGCCGGATGATCCGGCGCGGCGCCACGTACGGTCCGGCACTGCCCGAGGGAGCCCCGGACGACGGCGTCGACCGCGGCATCGCGGCCTTCATCATCTGTGCGGATCTGGTGCGCCAGTTCGAGTTTGCACAGAACGTCTGGATCAACGACAAGGCGTTCCATGAGCTCGGCAACGAACATGATCCGATCTGCGGCACGCAGGACGGCACTCTGGACTTCACCGTCCCCAAGCGGCCGATCCGCAAGGTGCACAAGGGACTTCCGGCCTTCACCACGATGAAGGGCGGCGGGTACTTCTTCCTGCCGGGCATCGGCGGCATCCGCTACCTGGCCGCGCTGGGGAACTGAGACTTCTCTGCGGGCCGCGCGGGCCCATGTTTCGCATCCAGTCGCCGGGGAACCCACCCTATGGCGGCCGGATGGTTCGGTCGTCGTGAAATTACGACCGGAAAGAGGAGCTCATGGGTATGAGCGGTCCGGAAGAAGCTGCCAAGGGTGTCGTCGAAGGCATCAAGGGCAAGGTGAAGACGTTGCTCGGTGCGGGCATCGGGCGCGATGACCTGTTCCGGGAGGGCCAGGCGCAGCAGGACAAGGGTGAAGCACAGCGCGACGCCGCGAAGCGAGAAGCCGAGGCGGAATCCGCCCGGGGGGCCGCGAAAGCGGCAGAAGCCCGGGAGCGGGCGAATCAATCGGATCAGTAATTGGCGCGACACCGGAGAGACGACCGTATGACTTCGTTCGGCTACACCCTGATGACTGAACAGTGCGGCCCGAAAGAGCTTGTCAGACATGCTGTTCGGGCCGAGGAGCTGGGCTTCGACTTCGAAGTCTGCAGCGACCACTATTCGCCGTGGCTGGTCTCGCAGGGCCACGCGCCGAATGCCTGGCTGGTGCTGGGCGCCGTCGCGCACGCGACCAGCCGGGTGGAGCTGTGCTCGTATGTCACGTGCCCGACGATGCGCTATCACCCGGCCGTCGTCGCGCAACAGGCCGCGACGGCGCAGATCTTGGCGGACGGCCGGTTCCTGCTCGGGCTGGGCACCGGTGAGAACCTCAATGAACATGTGGTGGGCCAGGGCTGGCCGGGCTACGAGCGCCGGCTCGACATGCTGTGTGAGGCGACCAAGATCATTCGGCAGCTCCTCGACGGTGGGGTCGTCAACCACAAGGGCGAGTACTTCCAGGTCGATGGCGGTCGGCTGTGGGATCTGCCGGCCGAGCCCGTGCCGATCGGCATCTCGATGACCGGCGAGAAGTCGGTTCAGAGGCTCGCCGACTTCGCCGACTTCATGATCGACGTGGCACCGGACAAACCGATTGTCGACCAGTGGCTCCACGAGCGTCGGGTACAGGGTCTGGAGACGACGGGACGTGCCGTGGCGCAATTGCCGATCTGCTGGGACAGGGATCGCGACAAGGCCGTGGAGCGGGCACACGAGCAGTTCCGGTGGTTCGGCGGCGGCTGGCCGACGAACGCGGAATTGCCCAACCCCAAAGCTTTTGATGCCGCGACGCAATTCGTGCGACCGGAGGACGTGGCAGACCAGATTCCGTGTGGCCCCGACATCGACGCCGTCGTCGAGGCCGTCAGCGCCTACCGGGACGCGGGGTTCACCGATATCGCACTCGTGCAGATCGGCGGAGATTCGCAGGACAGCTTCTTCGACGAAGCAGCTCCGGCGCTGTTGGCGGCGCTCCGTGCCGACGCCGCCTGACGCTCGCTCGCGGGGAGAGGGCGCGGCACGGTCTCACGCGGGTTTGGCGAGACACGCGCACGGCGCGCCGACGTGTGCGACATGTGATGCAGCCGTGGCCGAAATGTGACGCGTGTAGACCAGTGTGATCAGAGTGGCTTGAGGGCAGTCAGGCCATTCAGTTCGTGGTTGGGAGCGTCCAATGTCTACAGCTCGCAAGGTGGAACGCATCGTCGCGCAGCTCACCGCCGCCGTCACCCGTCGTCCGTCTGACGACCTGGCCTATCGCGCCGAGATGGAGCGCTTGGTCACCGAGCAGGAACTCGCCCTGCTCAGTAGTCGGTAGCGCCGCCGGGCCCGTCAGCGGAAGACGCTCAGGAGCGTCCGGCACAGGAACGGCAGGTTCGACAGCGGGATGAACTGCACGAGCGTGCGGCAGACGTTCGGTGCCTGAGCCTGCCCGGCCGCGCTTCCGCATACCGGCCATGCGCCAATTCCCTGTGTCTTCATGACATTTCGGGCCACGCGGATCTGTTCTCCGCGGCTGGCCGCCGCCGGAGAGCCGGTGCCGCCGTTGGCGGTCCAGGTGCCGGGGCTGAATTGCAGCCCGCCGTAGTAACCGTTGCCGGTGTTGGCCGACCAGTTGCCACCCGATTCGCATTGGGCGATGGCATCCCAGTTCGGTTCGGCGTTTGCCTCGGAGATCGACAACGACAGTTGGGAGATCGCGAGTACGCCGGATATGGCGACCGCACGAACAAATAGGTGTCCGCTCATACCCACCTCGATCCTGTTGCGCGAACGGACTGATTCCGGCCGCAAAATGGTTCGCAATTGACGCGTGGTGCTGTCTATACAGACGTTAAACCTGATAATCAGCTGTGCTAATGGGGTAATTGTTATTCTTCGAGTAATTTTAGTGTTTCTGCATATTTCTGATGCGGATGAGACGGCACTGACTGTTGTTATCTAGCGTGTCGCTGCAGGTCAGTGAGCTGTTACGTGAGTAGTGTTTACCGTGTGGTTATAGGCACGGATGGGGCCTGTGATTCATTTGTTATTAGTGATTCAATAGCGCTCAGTGATGCAAATGTTATTGAAGTGATCTGAGTTGCAAATACACATTAGAGTTTCCTATGTGACAGCTGTGGCTGGTGTGACTGGAGTGAATTCGCCGCGAACGCGCGGTCGGGAATGGCTCTGGCGTCAGGATTCTCGGGCGCGCAGACTTCTACCAAGGCCGAAATTCGGTGTGGCCGATGAATGCCGGGCGAGCGATGACGAACACTGCGATCAAGGCGGGGCAGCTGTGGCGGATGGCCGCCGCGCTGCTCGCGGCGTCCGGCTGCCTCGGAGCTGGGTTTCTGACGGCGCCGACCTCAGCCGCCGATCAGCCGGCCACCTGCCAGAGCCGGCACGTCGACGGCGTCGAGGAGGACGTCTGCGTTGGCATTCCCGGACAGGCCGGTGGCGCCAACCCGCGTGACCTGTATCCGGGCGTCGTGCCCGAACTGTATTTCGGGATCGGCATCGGTTAGCGCCTGAAGCTCACAAGGCTCATGCGGTCAGCACAGCCGGCGCACAGCTAGCGCCACCATCATCGAATTCTGTGACGACGACGCTTCTTGCCGACGCCCCGGGCGGCTCGACCGCTCCGCCTCTCCCGCCCGTTGTCGCCCCCAATCACCACGGACTGTCTCTGCTCTACGGATGGCTGCCCGTGACCATCCAGGTGATCGCCGCGATCGTCCTGCTCCTGGCCATCGGGTGGCGAGGCCGGCGGTGGCGCTACCTGTGGCTACCGCTCTGCGCCATCCTCGGCATCGCGGCTGCCGCATGGGCGAACTGGTTAACGACATCCCAGGGTCTGGCGGGGAATCCGGCACCGGCAGCCCTGTGGATCTGGGTGGGCCTGTCGGGGCTGGCACTGGGCGTGCTGTTGCTCGGCTGGCGCGGTGCCGCGTGGTGGCGTCGCGTCGTCGCAGTCCTGGCCGTGCCGCTGTGCCTGCTCAGCACCGGCGTCGCCCTCAACGACTGGGTCGGCTACTTCCCGACCGTCCAGACCGCGTGGGGCGAGCTCACCGCCGGCCCGCTGACCGACGAGACCGAGATGTCCAGCGTCACCTCGATGAAGGCCGCCGGTGTCGTCCCGTCACACGGCGCGGTGGTCGAGGTGGACATCCCGGACACCGCGTCGGGCTTCAAGCACCGCACCGAGGTCGTCTACCTGCCGCCCGCATGGTTCGCGCGCAACACCCCGCCGCTGCCCGCCGTGATGATGATCGCCGGCGAATTCAACACCCCGGCGGACTGGCTGCGCATCGGCAACGTCGCCAGCCTCTTCGACAACTTCGCTGCCGCTCACGGCGGCAACGCACCGGTGTTCGTCTTCGTCGACGCGGGCGGTTCGTTCAACAACGACACCGAGTGCGTCAACGGCCCGCGCGGCAACGTCGCCGACCACCTCACCAAGGACATCCCGCCATACCTGGAGTCCACGATCGGTGTCAGCGCCAAACCCGCGAACTGGGGCGTCGTCGGCTGGTCCATGGGCGGGACCTGCGCGGTGGACCTCGCGGTGATGCATCCCGAGCAGTTCGGCACGTTCGTCGACATCGCGGGGGACATGGGGCCCAACGCGGGGACCAAGGAACAGACCATCGCCCGGCTCTACGGCGGCAGTGAAGCGCAGTGGGCGGCCTTCGATCCCCGGACGGTGATGACCAAACACGGTCCTTATCAAGGTGTCTCGGGCTGGTTTGCCATCTCGTCGGATGCCCCGACCCAATGGAAAGGGCCCAAGGCCCGCCCCGACGCCGTCGGTCTCGGCGGCCGCGACGGCGCCGGCAACCCCGGCGACCAGACCGAGGCCGGCAAGGCGTTGTGCGCCCTGGGGCGTCAGCTGGGTATCGACTGCGCCGTCGTCGCCCAGCCGGGCAAGCACGACTGGCCGTTCGCGGTGACGGCGTTCCAGACCAGCTTCCCGTGGTTGGCGGGCCGGATCGGCACCCCCGGCGTGCCGGTGACCGGGTTCCCGGCGGGATCGACTGCCCCAGCACCGCCCGCCGGCCCGGCCGCTTCGGTCGCGGCCGGAACAATCCCGGCCAAGTAGACGTCGAATGTAACGCCGAGCCCGTCTAAGTAGATGGACTCGGTGAGACGTTGCGACACAGCAGGGAGTCGATGCGCGATGGGTACTCAAACCGATAAAACCGATAACAAAAATATTCAGCAGGCCCGCCGGCAGAGCCGGCTCGTAGGAGCCGTCGCCGCCGGTGTGGTGACGACACTGACCGCTCTCACCGTGGGCGCGGCTCCGGTGTCCGCCAAACCGAGCAGTGATTCGGACAGCTCGAGCACCACCACGCTGGTGCCCAAGCCGCCGCGGCAGGATTCGTCCTCGGCGCAGGACGGCTCGGGTTCGTCGGGTGGCTACGGGCAGGACGGCGGCGGCCAGCGGGGACGCAAGCAGCGGGAGCAGCCGGTAGAGGCCGAGGCGCCGAGCCGGCCCGCTCCTGCCGACGTTCCGGCGGTCCAGGCCAAACCGCCGGCCGACCCGCCCGCGGCGCCCGTCACCCCAGTGGCGCCGGTGATCGCCGCTCCGGAGAACAAGGCGCCCGAGAACAAGGCGCCCGACAACAAGGTCCCCGAGAGCAAGGCGCCGGAGAAGACGCCGCAGGCTCCCGTGACCACGACGACGCCGGCGGACACGCCCGTCGTCGCGGCGCCGCCGTCACACACCGACGCTCCTGCACCGACCACCAAGGTCACCAAGGCGCAGGAAGCCCCGGCCGACCCGACCACTCCGGCACGGCCGTCGACCGCTGCCGCCGAGCCGGACAAGTCGGCCCCGTCCGCCACCTCGGCAACACAGGGACCGACCACCGCGCTCGCCGAGCGCCCGGCACCGGCCGGCGCCGTCGACCCGGACAAGTCGGCGACCCCCACGGATCGCACTGTGGCAGAAGGCAAGCCGGTCGCCGGTCTGGAAGGGCAGTTCGGTGAGCGCGTCGAGGCCGGTCCCGGTCGGGCCGAAGCCTCGGCCTCGGCGTCGGCCACGGTGACGGCGGGTTCGTCGAAGTCGGCGTCGCCGTCGACGTCCCGCGAGGTGCGGCCGATCGAGCTGCTCAAGCCCGAGACGGTGACCGCGCCGGCCGAGGACATCGCCACCGCGAAGGCCGCTGCCGCGGTCGACGTGAAGCTGCCGGAACCGGCCCCGGTGCACGACGTCGCCGACCTCGCCAAGGTCGTCAACGTCGCCAACTTCCAGTTCGACACGCGCGCGGACTGGGACCGTCGGGACAACCGGCCGGACTGGGACCGTCGTGATGACCGGCCGATGGGCCGGGACTGGGACAACCGGGTGCGGCAGTGGCGGCCCGACTGGGTGCAGTACGACGACTACTACCGTCCCGTGCTGTTCAACCCGTACCGCGACCCCGTGCGGGTGGTGTACGTCTACCGCAACGCGCCGCGCATCGTCTACATCCCGCCGCTGCAGCGCATCGTCATGGAGGTTGCCGACCTCGCGGCCTACAGCTTCACCGCGGTCGTGGTGAACGCCGTCAACACGGCCGTCAACGTGGCGGTCGGCAGCTTCTTCGGTGGCGGCTACTACCCGGGCGTCGGCGTGCCGCTGCCCCCGCCGCCTCCGCCGGTGCTGAGCTACGCGAATGTGCCTGTGCAGGTTCGCTATTCGGACGCGGTCTACCAGCCGTTCCGGGTGCAGCGCATCGTCGACGCCGGTGACGACGTGCAGTACGGCGAGCGCCGCGTGCTGCTCGACGGCGTCACGCCGGCCTGGGGTCAGTGGACCCAGAGCCCCAGTGGCGAACGGCAATTCGAGGTGCACCGGACGCAGCAGTTCCCGGGTCTCGACGAACCGCGTGAGGCGCCACTGCCCGGCGACTACAACCTGCAACTGGTCAACGACCAGAAGGGGCTGGAGAACCCGAACAAGGCGTTGACCATCGCCGCGGTGACCTGCGGCGTGCTGAGCCTGGGCGCCATCGGCCTGAGTGTCTACATCGGGCGCCGGCGCCGCGAGGTGGTCTGACGTTGCCCCCGCGGTCAGTCGCACTGATCGAGCCGGCTGCCGCGGGGGAACGTGATCGACATGATGTCGCTGGGACGTGTCAACGCGATGCGGTGCCACGTCCCACTCGGCACGACCATCGCGTGTCCCGTCGTCAGCGTGACGCCGGGACCGTTCTCTTCAGCGCGTAGGTACAGCCGTATCTCACCGGCGAGGCAGACGACGAGTTCGTCTGCCTCGGTGTGGATTTCCCAATAGTCGGCATGCACCTGGGCGTCGGTCTCCGCGTGGAACGTCATGACATGCCATCCCGGCTCCCCGGAGCCGAACGTGCGCTCGGCCGGTTCGATGCGGCCGTCGTCGTAGAGGTGGACGAAGGACGCGAAGAGGTCGACGATCATGCGGACACCGCCCGCAGGTCCGCCGCCCCCGCGGCGAGGCCGCGGCGCAGTGCCCCACCGAGTTCAGCGAGCTGGCGCCTCGAGACGTCGGCACCGAGGATCACCTGCGATCCGTGGAACGTGCCGGGCCATTGGTGCAGTTCGACGGAAACGCCCGCCTGCAGCAGCCGGATGCCGAACTCGAGCGCTTCGTCGCGATTGGGATCGAACTCCGCCGTGGCGAGGTACGTGGGCGGTAGCCCGGACAGATCTTCGGCCCGCGCCGGCGCCGCGTAGGCCGACGCGGGCCGGCCACCGAGATAGTGCCGCCAACTGGCGGCGACCTTGTTCCGCGTCATGAAGACGGTGTCGGTGAAGGTCCGGGCCGACCAGCTGTGCTGGCGATCGTCGAGTGGTGGCTGGTTGAGCAGTTGAAAGGCGATCCGGGGGCCGCCCTCGTCACGTACGCGCAGCGCGGCCGCGGCGGCGAGGTTCGCGCCCGCGGCATGACCGCCGACGGCGATACGGCTCGGCTCGACGCCGAGCTGCGGCGCATTCGCCGCCAGCCAGGTGAGGGCCTGATACACGTCGTCCAGCGCTGCGGGATAAGGGTTCTCGGGTGCGCAGCGGTAGCCGACGGACACCACGACGGCGCCCGTGGCCTGGGCGATGCGCGCGGCCCACGGGTGTTCGGTATCGAGATCGCCCATCACGAACCCGCCGCCGCGTAGCCACAGGACGGCGCCGACGGGCTCCGCGGGCTGGTACACGCGTACCGGAATGTCGGGGTGGCCAGGGACGCGGCGGTCGCTGATTCGCAGGCCGGCGGTGTCGGGCGCCGGCACGGCGGCGGACAGTTCGGCAAGCCGTCGGCGGGCCGCCACCGGATCGTCCAATTCGGCTTTCGGGAACAGCGACAGGAAGGGCTGCAGCTCGGGGTCCATGCCTCCACGATGGCCTCCGGATGCGGTGGTGTCTTGGAGGAATGTTCCTTTACCGCCAGGCCACGGGGTCGACGTCGAGCCACGGTGCCGCGGCGACGCCGGCCGGCGTCATCCCCGCGAACAACCGGGCGTCGCGGTGCAGGTGCGACTGGTCGGCATAACCGCAGGCGTCGGCCACCTCGACGGGCGCGGTGCCGGTGGCGAGGCGGTGCGCGGCGTCGTCGAATCTGATCAGTTGTGCGGCCCGTTTGGGCGGTAGGCCGATCTGCGTGCCGAACCGTGACCACAGTCGCTTGCGGCTCCAGCCGAGCTCGTCGGCGATGCGCTCGATCCGGACCTGCCCGTGACTGTGCGCCATCCAGTGCCACGCCGCCGCAACCTCGGGATCCATTGCGGGCCCGGCTTCGCGGCGCCGAGCCAATTCCGTTGTGGCGATGGCGAATCGCTCATCCCACGAGGCAGCGATGTACAGCCGCGCGCACAGGCGCTCGGCATCGCGACCCCACACCGCGTCGAGTGGCAGCACGCCGGTCGGGTCGCCGGCACCGAACACCGCGCGGGCGAGCACCGGCGACAGCCGGATCTGCAGGCAGTCGACATCGCGGCCGACGGCGGTCACCGCGCCGGGCGTCAACCCGACGATGCCGCCCCCGGTCCGGTGCGTGCCCGAGTCGTCGATGAGCACCCCGTCACCGAACTCGATGAACACCGTCACCGCGGGATAGGGCACGAGCTGCAGCGCGAGCTGCGCGGGCGCCCGGCCGCGGAACCCCGCCATGGCCACCCCCGGCTGCCGGCGCGCCGGAATCGCGAGGTCCCACACGGCGGCACTCAGCCGCCGGCTGCCCGCTTCCATGTCTCGATGGTAGGCGCGGCGGGGCCTTGCCGAGGGTTCTCGACACAGCGGGATCCGGACTCCGTAAGGTGACTCTGTAACACCGTTACGGAATACCGGATCAGCAGAGGTGGACAGTTGAGAACCGTATTGATCGACGCCCCCGGGAACGTCTACGTCGACACCGTGCCTGATCCGGTGCTGCCCGGGCCCGACGGCGCGGTCGTCCAGATCACCACGGCCGCCATCTGTGGATCGGACCTGCATTTCTACGAAGGTGACTACCCGTTGGCGACGCCGCTGGCGCTCGGTCACGAGGCGATCGGCACCGTGGTCGAAGTGGGCGCGGAGGTGCGTACCGTCAAAGTCGGTGACCCGGTGCTGATTTCGTCGGTGGCCGGTTGCGGCCACTGCGTCGGCTGCGCCACCTTGGATCCGATCACCTGCGTGTCGGGTCCGCAGATCTTCGGTTCCGGGGTGCTCGGCGGCGCGCAGGCCGAACTGCTCGCCGTGCCGTCCGCGGATTTCCAGTTGCACCGGCTGCCAAGCGATCTCAGCACCGAGGCCGCGCTACTGCTCACCGACAACCTCGCCACCGGCTGGGCCGCGGCGCAGCGCGCCGACATCCCGCCCGGCGGCACCGTCGTCGTGTTCGGTCTGGGTGCGGTCGGCCTGTGTGCCGTGCGCTGCGCCATCGCACAGGGCGCGGGGCAGGTGTTCGCCGTCGACCCCGTCGAGGGGCGCCGCGAGATGGCCGCCCGCAGCGGCGCCACCGCGATCAGCCCGGAGCAGATCGGCGCCGTCCATGAGGCGACGGGCGGCAGGGGAGCGGCCGCCGTGATCGATGCCGTCGGTAACGACACCACCATGACCGCGGCGCTGACCACCGTGCGCGCGGGCGGCACGGTGTCCGTGGTCGGCGTGCACGACCTCAACCCATTCCCATTCCCCGCGACGCTGTCGCTCATCCGCAGCATCACGCTGCGCATGACCACCGCGCCGGTGCAACAAACCTGGCCGGCGTTGATCCCGCTGCTGCAGTCGGGCCGGCTCGACGTCGACGGCATCTTCACCCACGCCATGTCGCTCGATGATGCGCCGAAGGCCTACGCCGCGGTGGCGGCGCGTACGGCGGACTGCATCAAGGTCACGCTGACTCCGTAACGATGATGGCCAATCAGGAGATCCTGGACCTCACGCTGCCGCGCCTGCGGATGCGGGCGCTGGCGTGGGGGCCGGGCGATGGGCGATTGATGTTGTGCCTGCACGGTTTTCCGGATAGCGCACATGGCTGGCGCCGGCTCGCCCCACTGCTCGCGGAGGCAGGCTACCGGGTCGTGGCGCCCTTCATGCGCGGCTACGCGCCGAGCGCGGTGCCGGGCGACGGCGACTACCACGTCGGCGCGTTGGTGTCCGACGTGCTGGACCTCTACGACGCGCTGGGCGGCGGGCCCGACGCCGTGCTGGTGGGGCACGACTGGGGCGCCTTCGCCGCCAATGCCGTTGCCGCATATCCGGATTCGCCGTTCGGATCGGTGGTGTCGATGTCCGTCCCGCCGCTGGCGGCGATGAGCCAGGCGCGCTTCAGTGCCGCGCGGACTGCCCGGATGGGCCTGGTCCAACTCCGAATGAGTTGGTACATCATGTACTTTCAGCTGCCCGGCCTGCCGGAGCGCACCCTGCACCGGGTCATCCCGCGGCTGTGGCGCGACTGGTCGCCGGCCGGCGCCGACGTGGCCGGGGATGTCGCAAGGACGCTCGCCGCGCTCCCGACGGCCGCGCATCGCGCCGCCGCGGTCGGCTACTACCGGGCCCTGGTGCGCCCAGGCAGCGTCGGTGGCCCATATGCCGAGTTTGAGCGGTACCTGCTGGAGCTGCCGGGTTCCCCGATCCTGTATTTGCACGGTACCGACGACGGCGCGATGCAGGTCGGCTACACCGAGCAGCTGCTCGGCGCTCTGCCCGCTGGCTCCGTGGTCCAAACCATCGACGGCGCAGGACATTTCCTGCAGGTCGACCGCCCGGCCGAGGTGGCCGCGGCGATTCTGGATTACGTCGGGAACTGACGAGGGGTTATCGACCATGCGCGTACAACTGCAGATCGACGGAGCGCCGCAGCGGGCGGCCGACCACGCCCGCGAACTGGCCGGTCTCGGCGCCGACGGCGTGTTCACCTTCGAAGGCCCGCACGATGTCTTCCTGCCGCTCGTCGCAGCGGCCGGTACAGCCGGTCTGGACCTGATGACCAATGTCGCCATCGCCGGGCCGCGCAGCCCGCTGCACCTCGCGCACTCGGCCTACGACCTGCAGGTGTACAGCGGGGGCAGGTTCCGGCTTGGCCTGGGCTCACAGATCAAGGTGCACATCGAAAAGCGTTACGGCGCACAGTGGGCAAAGCCCGCCGAGAAGATGGCCGAGACCGTCACCGCGATCAAGGCGATCTTCGACTGCTGGGAAGGTAAGGCGCCGTTGAATTTTCGCGGCAAGCACTTCACCCACACCCTGATGCCGCCGAACTTCAACCCCGGCCCCAATCCGTTCGGGCCGCCGGCGGTGCTCATGGGTGCGCTGGGCCCGGTCATGACCCGCACTGCCGCAGAGGTCGCCGACGGGTTGCTGGTGATGCCCTTCCACAGCGCCCGGCATTTCGCCGACCGGACCCTGGCGGCAGTGGGGGAGGGCTTGCGGCGCGTCGGGCGCGCGCCGGGCGATCTGCAGATCATCGCGCAGGCGATGGTGGCGGTGGGACGCACCGAGGAGGACCTGACCGCGGCGATCAACGGCGTGGCGACGCTGATCGCGTTCTATGGCTCGACGCCGGCGTATCTGCCCGTGCTCGAGACGGAGGGCTGGGCGGACCTGCAGCCAAAACTCAACGCCATGTCCAAGGTCGGTGACTTCGCCGGCATGCGGGCGTTGATCAGCGACGATATGGTCCGGACCATCGGCATCGTCGGCACCCCGGAGGAGTGCGCCGCCGAGATCGGCCGCCGCTTCGGCGCGCACGTCGACGAAATCTGTTGCTATTTCCCGTACTACACGGCCGGCCCGGACAACATCCGGGACCTGGTCACCGCCCTGCACGCCCAGTGATTTGTGCACGAAAATCCGCGGTTCGCGCGGAAAATCGTGCACAAATCACTACGGAAACTACGGCGCCTGGACCCAGTTCCAGACGTTCAGGTCGCCCTTGGGGTAGTTCATGCAGACGTCGGTGGCCTTGGCGACGACGCCCTTGTTGTTGAAGAAGATCTTGGCCCAGTTGCCCCAGTGGGTGGCCACCTGCTCGTAGTAGACGTTGGTGGCGGTGTCCTCGGAGTACTGGCGGCGGCCCACCGGGTCGAGCGAGAAGAACCAGTGGATGCGGTCCTGGGCCATCTGCTGGATGTCGGCCGGCCGGTTGTGCATGTCGATCATGTAGCGCGAGTAGTAGACCGGGCTGGTGTCGCGCGCGGCGGCCAGGTACTGCTCGGCATCACACGTGGTGATGATGATCCGGTGGGGGATCGGGTAGTCGTCGGTGGCATCGGCGGCGGCCGGTCCGGCGAGCGTCGTCGCGATGGCGCCCAAGGCCGCGATCCCGATACCGGCACGCTTCAGACCACGCATGATCTCGACCATAGTCCTCACTCCTGTTTCCTAGATACCTGTGCTGTTGGAAGTCGTCTGCAGTTCGCCGGACGGCTTGGGCTGCGGCCACGGCTCTGGCACCGGACGCTGACGCACCCGCTGCGGCCACCAGAACCACTTGCCCATGAGGGCGGCGATGGCCGGCGTCATCAGAGATCGGATGATCAACGTGTCGAACAACAGACCCAGGCCGATGGTTGTTCCCACCTGACCGACCACGTGCAGCTCGCTGACCGCCATGGACATCATGGTGAAGGCGAAGACCAGGCCGGCCGAGGTGACCACGGAACCGGTGCCGCCCATCGACCGGATGATGCCGGTGTTGAGGCCGGCGTGGATCTCTTCCTTGAACCGGGCGACGAGCAGGAGGTTGTAGTCCGCGCCGACGGCCAGCAGGATGATGACCGCCATCGCGATGACCATCCAGTGCAGGTTGAGCCCGATCAGGTGCTGCCACAACAGAACCGACAGACCGAATGAGGCGCCCAGTGACAGCACCACGGTTCCGACGATGACCGCCGCGGCCACCACCGATCGCGTGATGATCAGCATGATCGCGAAAATCAGTGCGAGGGCGGAGATTCCGGCGATCAGCAGGTCGTAGTCAGCGCCCTCCTGCAGATCCTTGAAGGTCGCCGCGGTGCCACCGAGATAGATCTTGGAGCCCTCGAGGGGAGTGCCTTTGATGGCCTCCTTGGCGGCGTTCTTGATGGCGTCGATGTGCGAGATGCCTTCGGCGCTCATCGGTTCGCCTTCATGCGAGATGATCAGCCGTACCGCTTTGCCGTCGGGCGAGATGAAGTTCTTCATGCCGCGCTTGAATTCGGCGTTGTCGAAGACCTCGGGCGGCAGATAGAACGAGTCGTCGTTGCGGGAGTTGTCGAACGCCTCGCCCATGGCGCTCGCGTTGTCCTGCTGCGCCTGCATCTGATCCTGCAGACCCTTCTGGGTCTGGTACATGGTCAGCATGTACTGCTTCATGTTGGTCATCGTCGAGATCATCTCGGGCATCAACGCGACCATCTGAGGCATTATCTTGTCGAGCTTCAACATGTCCGGCATCAGGTTCTGGATGTCGTCGGTCATGGTGTCGATGCCGTCGAGGGTGTCGAAGATCGACCGCATGGTCCAGCAGACCGGGATGTCGTAGCAGTGCGGTTCCCAGTACAGGTAGTTGCGGATCGGCCGGAAGAAGTCGTCGAAATCGGAGATGTGGTCGCGCAGGTCGGCCACGTCCAGGGTCATGTTGACCATCTTGCCGACCATGCTGTGCGTGACGGCCGCCATCTGGGTGGTGATGCCCTGCATCTTCTTCATCGTGTCGATGTTGACCTGCATGTCGTTGGCCTGCTTGAGCATGTTGGCCATCGAGTCCTGGGCGTACTTCTCGTTCATCTTCTGAGAGGTGCCGCTCATGCTCATCAGGAACGGGATCGAGGTGTGCTCGATCGGCTTGCCCTCAGGGCGGGTGATGGTCTGCGACCGCGAGACCCCCGGGACCTTGAAGATGGCCTTGGCGATCTTGTCGATCACCAGGAAGTCGGCGGAGTTGCGCAGATCGTGGTCGCTCTCGATGAGCATCAACTCGGGGTTCATCCGGGCCGGCGAGAAGTGCCGGTCCGCCGCGGCATAGCCCTCGTTGGCGGGGATGTCGGTGGGCAGGTACAGGCGGTCGTTGTAGGCCGGTTGGTAGCCCGGCAGCGTCAGCAGGCCGACCAGGGACAGCGCGATGGTGCCGACCAGGATGGGGGCCGGCCAGCGCACCACGACGGCGCCGATCTTGCGCCAGCCCCGCACCCGCATCGCGCGCTTGGGCTCGAGAGTCTTGCGGAACCGGCTGGCCAGCGAGATCACGGCCGGGCCCAGCGTCAGGGCGGCGAACACCACGGTGACCATGCCGATGGCCAGGGGGACGCCCAGCGACACGAAGTAGGGCATGCGGGTGAAGTGCAGGCAGAACGTCGCGCCCGCGACGGTCAGGCCGGAGCCGAGCACGACGTGGGCAGTGCCCTCGAACATCGTGTAGTAGGCGTCTTCGCGGGATTCACCCGCGCCGCGCGCTTCCTGGTACCGGCCGATGAGGAAGATCGCGTAGTCGGTCGCTGCCGCGATGGCGAGCGTGACGAGCAGGTTGGTGGCGAACGTCGACAGACCGATGATGTCGTAAAAACCCAATGCCGCGACGACGCCCTGCGCCGCGGACAGCTCGAGCACCACCATCAGCAACGTCAGCAGCACCGTGATGAACGACCGGTACACGAGCAGCAGGGTGACGATGATGACCAGGAACGTGACGCCCTCGATCATCTTGACGCTGCGGTCACCGGCGATGTGCTGGTCCGCCGCGAGCGCCGCCGGGCCGGTGACATAGACCTTCAGGCCGGGCGGCGTCTTGATGCTCTTGATGATGTCCTGCGCGGCCTGCACGGATTCGTTGGCCAACGCCTCGCCTTGGTTACCGCGCAGGTAGACCTGTACATATGCGGCCTTACCGTCGTTGCTCTGTGAGCCGGCGGCCGTCAACGGGTCGCTCCAGAAGTCCTGGATGTGCTCGACGTGCGCGGTGTCGGCCTCGAGCTTCTTGATCATCTCGTCGTAGTAGGCGTGTGCCTCCGCGCCGAGGTGTTGATCGCTTTCCAGCACGACCATGACCGAGCTGTTCGACTTGAACTCCTGGAACACCTCGCCGACGCGTTTCGTCGCGATGACCGACGCGGCCTGGTCCGGTGACATCGAGACCGAGCGCATCTTGCCGACCTCGTCCAGTGAGGGGACGGCGCTGCCGAGGAAGACGATGACGCCGATCCAGAACAGGATGACCGGGATCGCGAAGGTGCGGATCAGGCGGGCGATCAGCGGCCGGTGCGGCGGCTGCTCGGCCTTCGGGAAGATGACGGTGTCTTCGTCGGTTGGATGTGTCATGCAGATTTCACCAGGCAGAAGGTCTGGGCGTGGACGCCCGTGGAGGTTCGGGTGTCTTTGAGTTCGTCGTCGACGTGGACGGTGCAGGTGATGGAGTCACCGTCGCCCTGGGCGACGATGTTCGGCGAGGCCGCCGGTGCGGTGGTGGACAGGACCAGTTTCCAGGGCAGCATCGCGTGATCGACGCGCTGGGGTTTGGCATCCAGGTCGAGGTAGTTGATGTCGGCGTAGGCGCCGGGTTCGCCGGTGATCTCGTAGGTGACGACCTTGGGCTTGAACGGTTTGGCGTCGTCGGCGAAGTTGCGCGGGGTGACGATGACGGGGTTCTGGCCGAAATAGGTTCGCACGCGTTGCACGGTGAAGCCGGCGACGAGGGCCACGGCGAGGATCAGCAAGGGGATCCACGCCTTCTTGAGCGCATTGCCGATCACGCTGCGGACACCATGGTCGACTGCACTCGCTGCTCCCCGCTTCCCATACCTTGACCGCGACAGATTAGGTCATTTAAGTGTTAGATTAGACCAGTTAAGTTAATCATGGGAAACCTTCGCTGTGAGTGGCTCGTATCACCGTAGCCGGTAGCGCGCAGCAGATCGAACCAAATACGCAGCAGTTCAATGGGATTGAACAGGCGGCGACGACTGTTCAGGGAGCAGGGGCACATGGCAACCAGCACGAATAGACTCCGTCATATGAAGGCACGCACTCTGGCCGGTGTGGCCGGCTCAATCGCCGCCGCCGCCCTCGCTGTCGGGATGGCTGTCCCCGCGCAGGCCGACCCGGACACCGATTTCGCCAACCAGCTGCACACCTACGGGATCTACGGCCCCAAGGACTACAACGCCTGGATCGGCAAGATCACCTGCCAGCGGCTCGACAATAACGTCGACCACAGCGCCACCGACTCGGCGGCGTTCCTGAAGAAGAACCTGCCCCGCAACAGCAGCTCGGAGCAGCAGGTGTACCAGTTCCTCAACGCCGCGTTCGACACGTACTGCCCCGAGAAGCACGACCTGCTGGTCGCGCTCGCCCACTAGTCGTCAGGCAGGGCCCGGCCTGGATCAGGCCGGGCCCTTGCCGTTGTCGACGCGGTACACCGAACCGTGGATCGCGGCGGCGTCGTCGCTGGCCAGGAACGCGATGACGTTCGCGACATCGCGGGGCTCCATGAAGCCGCGCGGCGCGGCGATCCGCATGATCAGGTCCCAGTCGGCGTTCTCGGGCGCCGCGAACTCGGTGACCTGTGCGGTCAGCATGCCGCCCGGGCACACCGCGTTGACCCGGAGCTTTTCCTTGGTGTACTCGACGGCCAGTGCGCGCGTCAGCCCGATGAGCCCGTGCTTGGCGGCGCAGTAGCCCGCCGAATAGATCTCGCCCTCGACGCCGGCGATCGAGGAGACGTTGACGATGTTGCCGCCGTTCTCCAGCAGCTGCGGCAGCGCCGCCCGGGTCAGGTAGAACGGGCCGTTCAGGTTCACCGCGAGGTCGCGGTCCCAGTCGTCGTCGGTCATCGACAGCGTGTGCCTCATGACGTGGAATCCGGCGACGTTCACCAGCACATCCAGCCGGCCGAACTTCGCGATGCAGTCCTCGACCGCCTGCCGGCACGCGTCGGCCGTACTGATGTCCACCGCGGCGAACGCGCCGCCGGGCTGGTCGCCGTAGGCGTCGGCGAACACCGTCGCCATCCTCTCGGCGTCCCGCGCGATTCCGAAGACCGATGCGCCGCGTTCGGCGAAAACCTTGACCGTGGCCGCGCCCAGGCCGGCAGAGGCCCCGGTGATCAACGCAACCTTCCCGCTGAGTGAACTCATACGGTGACTTTCTCACGCCGTGGCCAAGTCGTTTGCGATACTCGGGCGGTGAAAATGAAACGTGTTCTCGCTATGGTTTCGAGTCTTGGCTTCGTCGCAGCGGGCGCACTCTTCGGGGCGGCCGCGCCGGCGCAGGCCGACAACATTCGGCTGCCCGAAGGCATCTACACCTACATCCAAGAGGGCACACCGATGAGCGTGTGGACCATCTGGCCCGTCTGCGCCCCGACCGTCGGCGATCTGCGCAACAACCTGGAACTGCCGGTGGGCTGCCTCGTGCACGTCGGTTCCGACCAGTACGGCGGATCGCTGGGCGGCGATGCTCGCCAGACCGGCGGTGAGGGACATTGGATGTTCACCCAGACCGACCTTCAGGGTTTCACGTGCCCGGACGGATCCAAGTCGAAGCTCGTCGAGACCTACGAGTGGGAAGACACCAACTGGACCGGTACCCGGACCACGACCAACAGCGAACAGTGCGGCGTGCAGGCGGCGATGACGAAGAAGTCGTTCCGGCTGGAATTCCAGAAGCCGCTGCCGATTCCGGTGCAGCAGTTCCCGCTGTTCTGTGACCCCAACGACGGCCTGAAGCGCTGCCGCTAGCGGCAGACCCCTCAGTCCGAACCGGAGTCCGCGGCGACCGCGGCGGCGGACTCGTCGATGATGGCGCGCATCGCGCGCTCGGCACCGGCGGCATCGCGCAGGCGCACGGCGCGGGCGACCTCGTCGTGCAGCGCGATGGCGGCCGGATTGGGCGAGTCGGGCATCATGCCGTGATGGGTGCGTCCGGCCAGGATCTCGGACACCACAGAATTCAGCGCACGGAACATCTCGTTGCCGCTGGCCTCCAGCAGGGTCTGATGAAAGACCTTGTCGGCCTGTAGATAGGCGGCCAGGTCACCGTCGCGGCCGTGCACCGCCATGTCCGACGCGGCGGCGGCCATGATGCGGCACTGGTGCGGGTTGGCGCGCTCGGCGGCCAAGGCGGCCGCCGCGGGTTCGAATCCGCGGCGCAACTCCGACAACGACACCAGCTGGGCGGCCCGGTCGCTGGACTCGAGGCGCCAGCGGATCAGCCGGGGATCGAAGACGTTCCAGTTGACCGCGGGCTGAATCGTGATGCCGACGCGGCGGCGCGACGCGACCATGCCCATCGACTCGAGCACGCGGATGGCCTCCCGCGCGACGCTTCGGGACACGCCGTGTTCGGCGCTCACGCATTCGAGGGTGATCACCTCGCCGGGCGCGTACGTACCCGAGACCACGGCGGTCCCCAGCGCGCTCAGAACGTTGTCGTGCAGCGCGCCGACGTTTGAGGGCATTACCACGCATAACATCGTGTCATAAGTCATCTCATCTGGCTTAAAACGGATGATTTTGATTCAGGTCTTGAAATAGTCTGACTTTTGAGCCACGCTGTGTGAGTCAAACCACAGCAAGGCAGGTGCAGCAGATGCCATCACCGATCGTCGTCATGGGCGTTTCCGGATCCGGCAAGTCCACCGTGGGCGCGGCGCTGGCGCAACGGCTCCGCGTGCCGTTCGCGGACGCCGACGACTTCCATCCCGCCGCCAACATCGCGAAGATGGCGGCCGGTCACCCGCTGAACGACGACGACCGGCGGCCCTGGCTGGAGACCATCGGGCTGTGGCTGGGCGAGCACTGCGGCGACGGCGGCGTGATGAGCTGTTCGGCCCTCAAGTACCAGTACCGCGAGCAGCTGCGCAGCCACTGTCCGGGCACCCTCTTCCTGCACCTGTTCGGTACCCCCGAGGTCATCGGCGCCCGGCAGGCCAGCCGGCCCGGCCACTTCATGCCGGCGTCGCTGCTCGCGTCGCAGTTCGAAACCCTGGAACCGCTGCGACCCGATGAGGCGGGAACCGTGATCGACGTCGGGCAGAGCATCGATTCGATTGTCGACGAATACATTTCCCGCACCGACGGGGAGAGCATCTGATGAACACCACCGTCACCTTCCTCGCCGACGCGCCCAAGCTCATCGAGCCGGTCTCCTCGGCCACGCAGCTGATCCTGGCCTTCGTCGTCGGCATCGGCGTCATCGTCGTGCTCATCACACTGGTCAAGCTGCACCCGTTCCTGTCGCTGATCTTCGGCGGCCTGACGGTGGGGCTGACGGCCGGCGAGAACCTCACCGCCGTCCTCAAATCGTTCTCCGACGGGTTCGGCGCGACGGCGGCCGGCGTCGGCATCCTGATCGCCCTCGGCGCGATGTTCGCCAAACTGCTCGCCGACTCCGGCGGTGCCGACGAGATCGTCGACACCATCGTCGGTGCCGCCTCGCCCCGCGCGCTGCCGTGGGCGATGGCACTGGTCGGCGCGATCATCGGGCTGCCGATGTTCTTCGAGATCGGGCTGGTGCTCCTGATGCCCGTCATCTATCTGGTGGCCCGGCGCTCGCAGCAATCGCTCATCACCATCGGCATCCCCGCGCTGGCGGGCCTGTCGGCCATGCACGGTTTCGTGCCGCCGCATCCCGGTCCGCTGACCGCCGTCGGACTGCTGAACGCGGACCTCGGGGTCACGCTCGGGCTCGGCGTGCTCGTCGCGGTCCCGACGATCGTCGTCGCGGGGCCGCTGTTCGGCCGCCTCGCCGGTAAGTGGGTCGTCGTCGCTGCGCCGGACACCTTCGACACCGACCCGGAAGCCCTTCGCGCACACGGCAAACGGCCGCGCTTCAGTGTCACGCTGTTCTCGGTGTTGCTGCCTGTCGCGCTGATGCTGGGCAAGGCCCTCGTCGACATCTTCATCGACGACAAGACGCAGTGGTTCCGCCGGATCTTCGATGCCGTGGGCACCCCGCTGGTGGCGCTGCTCATCGCCGTCGTGGTCGGCACCGTCACCCTCGGCCGCGGCGCCGGGATGGACCGCACCGCCATCACCAAATGCATCGAGTCGAGCCTGCCCCCGGTCGCGGGCATCTTCCTGATCGTCGCCGCCGGCGGCGGATTCAAACAGGTGTTGGTCGACACCGGCATCGGCACGATGCTGGCGCGCTGGGCCGAAGGCGTACACATCTCGGTGCTCGTGCTGGCCTGGGTGCTCGCGGTTTTGATCCGGCTGGCCACCGGGTCGGCCACCGTCGCCACCATCACGGCGTCGTCGCTGATTCTGGGCCTGGTCGACGGCATGGGCTCCGGCGAGCTGTCCTTGGTGGTGCTGGCCGTCGGCGCGGGCTCGCTGTTCTTCTCGCACGTCAACGATGCGGGCTTCTGGTTGGTCAAGGAGTACTTCACGCTGAGCGTCGGTCAGACCATCAAGACGTGGTCGATCATGGAGACCGTGCTGTCGGTGTCCGGCCTGGCCATGGTCCTGATCCTGGATGTGTTCGTCTAGCTTTCGCGCCGCTGTTTCTCAACGACGATGTGCGCCACCGGAATCGGCATGGGTTCTGGTGCCGCGACCAGTAGCTCGGTCAGCGCTGCCTCCAGGGCATCGGCGAGCCGACATCGGCGCGCCGCGTCCGCCGGGTCCAACGCCTCCAGCAGGGTGTCGAACACCGCCGCCCGGGTGAAGCCGACCCAGCTCTTCGCGAAAGCCGTTGCGTCACGGTCGTTCTGGTATTGCTGCCAGAAGCGGTCCGGTTCGTCGGCGACCACCAGATGCGTGATCCGCAGTCGCTCGAAGCGACCCGAAGGGGCGAACGGTGATCGGAAGTCGGTCTCACTGCGGCCCACGATCGGCAGGCGCATGCGGCGCAGCTCCTCGGCGCTGACGAGCCGTTGGTCCTGCAGCTCGGACAGCGCGCGCATCAGCCCGTCGAAAAGTGGCTCGAGGCCGAGCCGCCCGTCGTCGTGCTGGCCCATCGTCATGACCACGAGGCGACCACCGGGACTCAGCTCGCGGCCGCGGAACGCGATGAACTCGTGCCAGTCGTGCGCCGCCTGCCGGGCGTACGCGGCGCGCACCTGGGCGTCGGCGCTGTAGGACGGCTGAATGTGATCAGGGATGTCCGACGGCATGCGGCTGAGCCAGTGGATGGCCCACGCCGACCAGCCCAGGTGCACACCTTCCGACGGCAGAATCTGGCTGAGATACGACCGTCCCACCGCCGATGCGAACGTGGCCCGATCGGTGCGCAGGTAACTGAACGGGTCGTCGCGCAAGGTGCGGAACAGGGCGCTGAAATCGTTGTCGGGAATGTCGGTGTGTGTCACCGCGATGGGGTGCTCGGGCCGGACGCGTTTGCGCAACGCGGCGATGCCGGCGCCGATGGGCAGCAGCCCGTTATGGGCGTTGCCCGAGCCGTACTCGGCGATCACCACCGGCCGAGGCGCCGCCGGGAGCGGCACCTCGGCCGCGGCCTGCTCGAAAAGCTTTGTGGCCGTGCGGAGTCCGACGGTCTGCAGGCGCGAGCTCCCGATGGGGTCGGGCTGCACCACCACGCTGGACTCGGGCATGTCTCACGGTAGCGCTGCCGGCTGTGTGGCGCGCTTCGAACGTGCCTCGAATCAGTGGACGGTGCTCGATTGGCGGCTCAGCTGCCGTGCTCGATTGGCAGCTCAGCTGCCGCGAGCCACCCAGTCGTCGTAGTTGACCAGCTCGCCGCCGATGGTGGTGGTGTCGCCGTGGCCGGTGTAGACGACGGTGTCGCCGGGCAGCTTGCCGAGCTTCTCGGAAATCGACGCCAGGATGGTCGGGAAGTCCGAGTACGAGCGGCCGGTGGCACCCGGTCCGCCGTGGAACAGGGTGTCGCCGGAGATCACCGCGCCGAGCTCGGGGATGTGCCAGCACACCGAGCCGGGGGAGTGCCCGGGCGTATGTATGGCTTTGATCTCCAGCCCGCCGACGCTGAGCACCTGGTCATCGCCCACGGTGTGAAATGGGCTGTCCGGGTGGACATCTCGCCACAGCATGTCGTCGGCGGGGTGCAGCAGCACGGGCGCGTCGAGGGCCGTGGACAGTTCCGGGGCGACGGTGATGTGGTCGTTGTGACCGTGGGTGCAGACGACGGCGACGACGTTGCGGCCGTTCACCGCCTCGATGATGGGTGCCGCGGTGTGGGCGGCGTCGAACACGACGACGTCGTTCTCGTCGCCCACGAGCCAGATGTTGTTGTCGACGTCCCAGGTGCCGCCGTCGAGGCTGAAGGTGCCGCTGGTGACGACCCGCTGAATGGCACTCACTTGAGGACCACCACCGAGCGCAGGACCTCGCCGCTGTGCATTTTGTGGAAGGCGTCTTCGATCTGGTCGAGCCCGATGCGCTCGGTGACGAATTTCTCGAGCGGCAGCCGGCCCTGCAGGTACAGGCTGATGAGGGTGGGGAAGTCGCGCTCGGGCAGGCAGTCGCCGTACCAGGAGGACTTGAGGGACCCGCCGTGGGAGAAGAAGTCGATCAGCGGCATCTCGAGGGTCATGTCCGGTGTCGGAACACCCACGAGGACAACGGTTCCGGCGAGGTCGCGGGCGTAGAAGGCCTGCTTCCAGGTTTCGGGGCGGCCGACGGCGTCGATGACGACGTCGGCGCCGAAGCCGTCGGTGAGGTCCTTGATGGTCTCGACGGCGTCGAGGTCGCGGGCGTTGATGGTGTGGGTGGCGCCGAATTCGCGGGCCCAGTGCAGCTTCTTGGTGTCGGTGTCGACGGCGATGATGCGTTTGGCGCCGACCAGGGCCGCCCCGGCGATGGCGGCATCGCCCACGCCGCCGCAGCCGATGACCGCGACGGTGTCATCACGGGTCACGGCGCCGGTGTTGATGGCGGCGCCGATGCCGGCCATCACGCCGCAGCCCAGCAGGCCGGCGACGGCGGGGTCGGCTTCGGGATCGACTTTGGTGCACTGGCGTTCGTGTACGAGGGTTTTGTCGGCGAAGGCGCCGATGCCCAGGGCGGGGGTGAGTTCGGTGCCGTCGGTGAGGGTCATTTTCTGGGTGGCGTTGAAGGTGTCGAAGCACAGGTGCGGGCGGCCGCGTTTGCAGGCGCGGCATTCGCCGCACACGGCGCGCCAGTTGAGGATGACGAAGTCACCGGGCGCGACGTGGGTGACACCGTCGCCGACCGACTCGACGGTGCCGGCGGCTTCGTGGCCGAGCAGGAAGGGGTACTGGTCGTTGATGCCGCCTTCGCGGTAGGTGAGGTCGGTGTGGCACACGCCGCAGGCGATGATGTCCACGACGACCTCACCGGGTCCGGGATCGGGGATGACGATGTCGACGAGCTCGATGGGCTGCTTCTTGGCCCGGGAAATCACACCACGCACTGTCTGACTCATGGCTATAACCTAATGCCTCCGGGAAGAGTTGGAATGGTGTCCATACAAATGTCTGATTAACCGGTCCCGGCCTGTGCCCACCGGCGCTGCGATATGTGACAGGGTCGTGGGCGTGACCGCTCTCGAGCTGCTGGATTCCTGGCCGGTACCGAACGCCGCGGCCGCGGTGGTGTCACCTGCCGGTGTGCTCGCCACGCGCGGACCCGTCGACCGCGCGTTCCGGCTCGCATCGGTGACCAAGCCGCTGGTGGCACGCGCCGCACAGATCGCGATCGAAGAGGGCGTCGTCGAGCTGGACACCCCGGCCGGCCCGCCCGGGTCGACGGTGCGCCACCTGCTTGCGCACGCCTCGGGTCTGGCGATGCAGACGCCCGACGCCATCGCGGCGCCCGGCACGCGGCGCATCTACTCGAATGCCGGATTTGCGGTGCTGGCTCAGGTGCTGCAGCACGAGTCCGGCATCGAGTTCGCGCAGTACCTGCGCGAAGCGGTTTTCGAGCCGTTGGGGATGAGCGATTCCGATCTGCCGGGTGCGGCCGAAACCGCCGGCTACGGCGCGTGGTCCACCGTGACCGACCTCGCCGCGTTCGCCGGTGATCTGCTGCGTCCGGCTCTGGTGTCGACACCCATGCACGCCGCCGCGATCTCGGTGCATTTCCCGGGCCTCGACGGCGTGCTGCCGGGATTCGGATCGCAGCGCCCGAACGACTGGGGCCTGGGTTTCGAGATTCGGGACGGCAAGCACCCGCACTGGACGGCCGCGGCCAACTCGGGCCGGACGTTCGGGCATTTCGGTCAGTCGGGGACGTTCCTCTGGGTCGATCCGGAGGCGGACCTCGCGCTGATCGTGCTGACGGACCGCGATTTCGGGGACTGGACGCACGCCGTATGGCCGGAAGTGTCCGCCGCCGTCGTCCGCGAGTTCGCCTAGCGGACGACCCCGATCATGCTGTCGATCCAGCCGCGGGCGAAGAACAGCAGGAACCCGGCGGCGACGACCCACAGCAGCGGGCTGATCTCCTTGATGCGGCCCGACGCCGCGCGCAGGACGGCCCACGCGATGAAGCCGACGCCGATGCCGTTGGCGATCGAGTAGGACAGCGGCATGACGGCCACCGTCAGCACCACCGGCAGGGCCACCGAGAAGTCGGAGAAGTCGATCTCGCGGAGCACCGAGACCATCAGGGTGCCGACGATCACCAGCGCGGCGGCCGCGACCTCGGTGGGCACGATCTCCGTCAGCGGCGTCAAGAACATTGCGGCCAGGAACAATCCACCGGTCACCAGGCTGGCCAGACCGGTGCGGGCACCTTCACCGATGCCCGTGCCCGATTCGACGAACACCGTGTTGGACGATGCCGACACGGCGCCACCGACCACGGCGCCGGTGCCCTCGATCACCAGCGCGGACTGCAGGCGCGGGAAATTGCCGTGCTCGTCGGACAGGCCGGCCTGCCGGGACAGGCCCGTCATGGTGCCCATGGCGTCGAAGAAGTTGGTGAACAACAGCGTGAACACCAGCATGAGCGCGGCGATGGCGCCGATCCGGCCGAAGCTGCCGAAGTCCACGTGCCCGATCAGGGACAGGTTGGGCACCGCGAACGGGGAACCGGACAGCGTCGGGACGGACAGGCTCCAGCCGCCGGGCTTCTCGGTTGCCGAGCCGAGGTGCCAGATCGCCTCGATGATGGCGGCCAGCGCGGTCCCCGAGATGAGGCCGATGAGGATGCCGCCGCGCACCTTGCGGGCCACCAGGACACCCGAGGTCAACAGGGTGAACACGAACACCAGGGTGGGGATCGCGCGGACCGAGCCGGTGCCACCGGCGCCCAGACCCAGCGGCGGCGACGGATGCCCCGTCGACGCGACGAAGCCGGCGTTGACCAGGCCGATGAACATGATGAACAGCCCGATACCCGCAGTGATGGCCAGCTTCAGCGGCATGGGCACGGCGTCGAAGATCATGCGCCGCAAGCCGGTGACGGCCATCGCGACGATGATGAGGCCTTCGATGACCACCAGGCCCATGGCTTCGGGCCAGGTCAGGACGCCCACCACGGAGCTGGCGAGGAACGAGTTGATGCCGAGCCCGGCCGCGAACGCGAAGGGGAGACGGGCGACGACACCGAACAGGATCGTCATGGCGCCGGCCGCCAGCGATGTCACCGCGGAGACCTGACCGAAAGGGAGCTTGTGCCCGGCGATGTCTGCCGTGCTCGACAGGATGATGGGGTTCAGCACGATGATGTACGCCATCGCGATGAAGGTCACCGCGCCGCCGCGCAGTTCAGCGGCGACGGTCGAGCCGCGTGCGGAGATCTCGAAGAACCGGTCCAGGGCAGTCACGGTTAGAAGATAGATGGCGAGCCGACACTCCGCGCCAACACACGACGCCGATTCTGAGGCCGTCCTGAGAGATTGCGCGACAGACTAGCGCAACAGGGGTCTCACGCGGCACAATAGACACGCACTAAACATCTGCAACATTTCAGCAACACCAGGTCGTTGGGGAAGACGTCCCTCGTGGAGCTGAAGGAGCAGATTATGCGTGCGTCGAACCAACTCGCCGACGCGACGACGGGCGTGGTGTATATCCATGCCTCTCCCGCGGCGGTATGCCCGCATGTGGAGTGGGCACTTTCGTCGACTCTGTCGGCGCGGGCGAACCTCAAGTGGACGCCCCAACCTGCCATGCCCGGTCAGTTGCGCGCCATCACCAACTGGATGGGGCCCGTCGGCACCGGAGCCCAGCTCGCCAGCGCACTGCGCTCGTGGTCGGTGCTGCGCTTCGAGGTGACCGAGGACCCGAGCGCCGGCGTCGACGGGCACCGCTGGTGCCACACCCCGACCCTGGGCCTGTGGAGCGGTTCGATGAGCGCCAACGGTGACACCATGGTCGGCGAACAGCGCCTGCGCACCTTGATGGAAGGCGGCGCCGACATGCTCGCCGCTGAACTCGACACCGTCCTGGGCACCGCCTGGGACGAGGCTCTGGAGCCCTACCGCGGCGGCGGCGCCGAGGTCGGCGAAGTCAGCTGGCTCAACCGGGGCGTCGGGTAGCTCGACGCTGATCCGTCGAACATGAGCTTGTGTGTCAATCCTGCGATGGATTTGGCACACAAGCTCACGTTCGGCGGTGCTGAGCCCGTTCGGCTCAGCTGACCCGGTAGTGCTCCGGCTCGGGCTCGCTCAGCATCCGGGTGATGGTGGCGACGTCGAACGGCCACAGGTCGATGGTGCCGCCTTCGCTGAAGTACCAGGAATTGCAACCGGTGTTCCACACCGTCGGCTCCATGGCTTCGACTGCCGCGGCGTTGAATTCGTCGGTGGCCGCCTCGGTCACCTCGACTTCGTCGATCTCGCCGCGCTCGAATCGTTCGAGCCACTTCACGATGTACCGCGCGGTGAGTTCGGCGGTGTACTGCAGCGAGATGGATCCGGTCGGCGAGTTCGGGCCGAGCACTGTGAACAGATTCGGGAAGCCCGGAATCGCGGTCATCCGGTAGGCGCGGGGGCCCTTGACCCATGCGTCGTCCAGCGTGACGCCGTCGCGGCCCACCACCTGCATCGGACGCATGTAGTTGTGCGCCTGAAAACCGGTGGCCAGCACGGCGATATCGATCCGGTGGTGCTCGCCCTCCGCGGTGCGGATGCCGGTGGGCGTGAACTCGGCGATGCGATCGGTGACCAGCTGGGCGTTGGGGGCCTTGATCGCCCGGTAGTACGTACCCGAGAGCACCTGCCGTTTGCACAGCGGCTGGTAGTCGGGGGTCAGTGCGGCACGCAACTTCGGGTCGCGGACCTGGGCCCGCAGACTCAGCCGGGCGTACTGCTGCACCAGCTTGCGGCGCCACGTCGGCTTGGTCACGATATCGACGAGAACGCTCGAGCCCCACAGCGGAATGCGCTCGGCGACAGTCTGATACAGCTGCGGCATGGCCCGCAGCAGGGCGGTGACGGCACTCAGCTGTGGCAGCTTCATCGGTGCCCACAGCATCCACTGCGGGGACCGGGCGAAGTGCAGCAACTTGCCGGCTTGCGGCTGTAGTGCCGAAACCACCTGCACGCCGGTCGATCCGGTGCCGATCACGGCGATGCGCTTGCCCGCGGTCTCCAGCTCGGGGTCCCACCGCGCGGTATGCACGACGGTGCCCTCGAAGGAGTCCATGCCGGGGATGTCCGGCGTGAACGGGTGGTGCAGCACGCCGGTGGCGCAGATGACGAAATCGGCTGTCAGTGTGTCATTCTCGGTCGTGACGGTCCAGGTGTGGGCGTCCTGGTCGTAGTGCAGCGCCGTGACTTCGGTGCCCAGCCGCAGGTGGTTGTCGAGGCCGAACCGCTCGACGACGTCGCGGTGATACTCCTGAATCTCCTCGCCGCCCGCCCAGATGTGGCTCCAGTCGGGCTTGGGGGCGAAGGCGAACTGGTAGATGTGCGACGGCACATCACACGTCAGCCCGGGGTAGCGGTTCCAGTGCCAGACCCCGCCGACGTCCGAACCCTTCTCCAGGATGGTGAAGTTGGTGAACCCGGCCTGCTGGAAGGTGTATGCGGAGGCGATCCCGGCGACGCCGGCGCCGATGATGACGATGCGCGGATCACGTTTGCTCATCAGGACTCCCAAGCTCGACGCACCGTCTTCGGTGCGGTGGTCATGGCGGATTCGAACGCCGCGCGCCGCTTGCTGCGCAGCATGAAGTTGGCGCCCAGGCCGGCCAGATCGTCGGCGTCCGGTTGGATCACCACGACCTCGATGCCGCGAGCCCGCGCGGTGGCGATCTCGGCATCCAGCACCTTCGACATCGGACGGCGGAGTAACCGGTCTTCGAGGATGCCGCCCAATCCGGGTGCGCGAACGCCACTTTCGGAGGCCATCGGGGTGATGACGTAGATCAGGTCGGCATCGTCGTGGCTGATGAGGTCGACCGACGCGGTGGACGCGGCGCCGCCGTCGACGAACCTGCGGTCGCCGATGCTGACCGGAGGCATCCAGCCGGGCACCCCCCACGATGCCCGGAGTGCCTCGCCCGCAGTGGCTTTCGGTGCACCGGGTGCGCCGAATGCCACGCGCTCGCCCCGCTGGTAGTCGAATGCCACCATGCGCGCGCCGGGGTGTGGTACCCAGCCGGCGGCGTCGGCGAAGCCAGATGCCAAGCGCTGCAGCCATGTTGCGTCGGCACGGCCGGTCGGGGCGATCCCGGTGGCGGCGGCCAGGCCTGTTTGGCTGCGCAGGAGTGCCGGGTTCAGAAACCGGAGCGACGGCAGTGGTGGCAGGCTCGGCGGCGTGGCCTCGACGTGCCGGATCAGGCGCTCATCGGTACTGGTGCCGCGGTGCATCGCCACCAGGTCGTCGACGGACGCGCCGCCGCCGAGCATCGTGACGATCTCGGCGCCCGCCGACGTGCCCTGCAACACGGAGGCTTCCCGCGGGTCCCAGCCCGTCTGCTCCTGCAGGGCGTGCAGGGCCGCGACGATCCAGGCGCCGCCGATGGTCCCGCCGCAGCCGATGACCAGTGCCCGCTTCATCGTTGTGCGTCCGAGTTCGACTCGGCGTCATGGTCTTTCGTCTGCCGCTCGATCCGGTCCAGGTAGGCCGATCGGCCGACCGGGTCCAGCGCGGTCAGGGCGCGGCGGTCGTCGATGAGCGAGCGCGCCGCGCGTTGGACGAACTCCGGGACCAGCGCGTCGACCAGCGCCCAGCCCGGTGCCACCCATTCGGGTACCGAGGTACGGGCGGCCTTGGTGCGCAACGTCTTCAGCACCGCCTGCGCGACATCTTCAGGATCGACGGTCGGCATGCCACCGCCGAGTTGAACGCCGGAGGAGAGTTCGGTGCGGACCGCCGACGGCAGCACCGCGCACACGGTGACACCCGTTCCGGCGTACTCGTTCCGCGCGGCGAGGGACGCGCCGACCGCGGCGAACTTGCTGGCGTTGTAGGTGACCATGCCGGGGACGGGGATCATGCCCGCCATCGACGCGATGTTCACGACGTGGCCGCTGCCGCGCGTGATCATCAGTGGGATCACCGCCCGCATGCCATTCAGGACGCCCCGGACGTTGACGTCGAGGATCAGGTCGGTCGTGGCCTCGGCTTCGGACTCGAAAGCGCCCAGCGGCATCACGCCGGCGTTGTTGATGAGGACGTCGATACGGCCGGATTCCTTCAGCACCTGCCCGACGAACTGGTCCCAGGAGTCGCGCCGGGTGACGTCGAGGCGCGCGCTGCGACAGCGGGGAATTCTGCGGGCCGTCTGTTCCGCGATGTCGGCGTCGATGTCGCCGATCCACACGGTGGCGCCGTGCTGCGCGAACAACTCGGCGGTCTTTGCGCCGATGCCCCTCGCGCCTCCGGTGATGACGACGGTGGCTCCGTCGAGTGAGATGGAACGTCGTGCTAGCTGCATCGATAGCCTCGAATCTGCTGGTAGGAGCCTTGCCGGCTCATTCGAATACCCACGGTATCCGAATTCTCCGAGTAAAGCTAGTACCCGGGGTATCGCAACCGACTAATATCGACGCATGCCGCGATTGACCAGGGTGCAGCGTCAGGAGCAGACGCGCGCCGAACTGCTCGACGCGGCGAAGGCGCGGTTTCTCAAGCATGGGTATGCGTCCACCAGCCTCGAGGACATCGCCGACGACGCCGGCTACAGCAAGGGTGCGGTGTATTCGAACTTCGGCAGCAAGCCGGTCTTGTGCCGGGAAGTGCTCGAGGCCATCCACCGCGACAAGTTCTCCGAGATGTCCGAGCTGGCGATGTCGGATGCCGACGTGGCGAGCCGCGTCGAGGCGGTGAATGCGTGGATCGAACGCACCGCGGGCGATGTGGGCTGGACCATGCTGGAACTCGAATTCGTGGTGCTGTCACGCAACGATCCCGAGTTGGGGCAGATGGTCACGGACCTACGCAACGAAGCGGCCCAGATGGTCGTCGACGTATTGCGTTCGCTCGCGGTCGATTTGGGGCTCGGTGAAGAGCAGATGGTTGCCGCCGGAGTGATCGACAGCTTCGACGACATCGGCAATCTGTTCCTGAGCGCCGGCATCGGGCTGGGGATTCAACGTGCCGTCGACCCGACACTGCCGGCGAGGCCGGTCACCGGCGCCATCACCCGGTTGATGAATCTGCTTGCGCTGCTTGCGGCTACGCAGGACTGAAGACCGCGGCCAGGCTAGGGAACGAGAACCCGCAACGCATCCGGCACCGCGGACACCGTCACCGGCAACGGGCACACGAATTCGCCATCGGCATAGGCGTTTATCCCGGGCACATCGATCGTGACGGTGCGGGCCCGCCGCGTGGTCACCTCGTCGAGGTGGACGTGCGTGCCCTTGAAGACCGTCGGAAACAGGCGGACCAACTTGAGCCGCGATTCCGAGGCTGCCATCGTGACATCCAACAGGCCGTCGCCCAGGTCGGCGCCAGGGCAGATCAGCATGCCCCCGCCATAGCTCTTGCCGTTGCCGAAAGTCGCCAGCGTCACGGGTATTTCCTGCTCGGGACCACCGTCGAAACTGACCCGCGCCGTGTGCAGCCGCAACTGCGACAGTTCCACCAGCATCGCCGCGTTGTAGCGCATCCGGCCCCGCGGCCACGTCATCCGGTTGGCGCGATCGGTGACCAGCGAGTCGAATCCTGCCGACATCACGGTGCCGAACCAGCGCACGGTGCCGTCGGCGCCCTCGATCCGGCCCAGGTCGATGGTGCGGGTACGGCCCGTCGCGATGATGTCCGCGGCGGCTTCCGGGTCGTCCCGCGGAATCCCGAACTCGCGGGCGTGGTCGTTGCCGGTGCCGGCGGGGATGATCCCCAGCGGCACGTCGCCCTGCGCAAGTGCCTGCAGTGCAAGGGAAATGATGCCGTCGCCGCCGGCGACCACCACGGCATCGGTGCCGTGTTGGAGTGCCTCGTCGAGCAGCCGACGGGCATGGGCGGCGTCGGACCCGATCAGCTCGACGACGTCGACGCCGCGGCGTTGCAGCCGGGCGACGGCGCGCTGCGCCGCCGCCGAGCCCCGTCCCTGGCCGGATGCGGGGTTGGTCAGCAGGGTGACTCGCCGCAGGGTGCCTGTCACGGGATCAGCTTGCCAGGGTTGAGGATTCCGCCGGGGTCGAGGACGTTCTTGACGGCGCGCAGCACCTCGACGCCGAGGTCGCCGACCTCGGCCGTCATCCATGGCTTGTGGTCGGCGCCGACGGCGTGGTGGTGGGTGATGGTGGCTCCGCAGCGCACCATCGCCTCGGACGCGGCGGTTTTCGCCGCGCGCCACTGCTCGATGGGATTGCCGCGCTGGCCGGCGACGACCGTGAAGTACAGCGAGGCGCCGGTGGGGTAGACGTGCGAGATGTGGCACATCACCAGTGCCGGGGTGCCGCTTTCCCGCAACGACGTCGTCAGCGCCTCGGTGACGGCTGCCTTCAGCGCCGGCACGTTGGACCACGTCGTCGCGGTCTCGAGGGTCTCGCACAGCGCGCCGGCCGTCAGCAGCGAGTCACGCAGGTACGGGGCGCCGAACCGGCCGTGCTGCCAGGCACGGGCCGGGGCCTCGCCGAGCGACGTGCCACCCTGGGCGGCCAGCAGGGCGCGGGTTTCGTCGTGACGGCTCGCGGTATGGGCGGCCGTGCCTTCGAACAGCGTGATGGCCAGACAGCCGCCGGTGATGGTCTGCTCGCCGATGCTCTCGGTGGTGGCCAGGTTGATGCCGGTCTCGACCTCGTCGGAGAGTCGGATGACGGTCGGTCCGGTGCCGGTCTGCACGACGGCCCGCAGAGCCGCTGCGCCGGTGGCGAAGTCGGGGAACGACCAGGCTTCGTAGCGCGTGGTCTCGGGCACGGGGTGCACGCGCAACCGGACCCGGGTGATGACGCCGAAGGTGCCCTCCGAGCCGACGATCAGCTGCCGCAGGTCGGGGCCGGCCGCCGACGCCGGGGCGCGGCCCAGATCGAGGACGCCCGCCGGAGTGACGACGGTGAGCCCGCGCACCATGTCGTCGAACCGGTTGTAGCCCGCCGAGTTCTGGCCCGACGACCGCGTCGCGGCGAACCCGCCGATGGTCGCGAATTCGAAGCTCTGCGGGAAGTGGCCGAGCGAAAAGCCCTCGGCACCAAGGAGTTTCTCGGCCTGCGGGCCGGTGACGCCGGCCTCGAGTTCGGCCTCGCCGGATTCCTTGTCGAGGGCGACGAGTCGGTCCAGGCGGCGCAGGTCCAGCGACACGACGGCGCTGAAACCGTTTCGGATCGGGTCGAGTCCGCCGACCACGCTGGTGCCACCGCCGAACGGGACGACCGCGATGCGGTGTTCGGTGCAGTACTGAAGCACCTGGGCGATCTCGTCCTCGGAGCCCGGCAGCAGGATCGCGTCCGGCGCGTCCTGCTCGCCGGTGTCCTTGCGGCGCAACAGGTCCAGCGTCGACTTGCCACCGGCCCGCAGCAGGCGGTTGTGATCGTCGGTGCGGCAGAACTCGTCACCGACGATCGTTGCGAGCGCGACGCGGTCGGCGTCCGCCAGGGCCGACGGGCGCAACGTGACCTGGTCGGCCTCGAGCTCGGTCACCGGGGCCGCGTCGATGCCCAGGGCTGCGGTCAGCAGGCCGCGGATGCCATCGGACAGGGGCTTGGCTGCAGCGGGGTCACCCCAGGCGTTCCACTTCATCGGCGGTTCGAGGTGGTCACGTGTCGCGGTCATGCGTTACAGTATTACACATGATGTCAATCAGTAACGATGAAGCTCGGGATCCTCTGGATGCCCGAATCATCGACGCTGCGGCCGACTGCGTGATCGCCTTCGGGGTGGATCGCGTGACGCTGGCCGAGATCGCACGCCGCGCCGGCGTCAGCCGGCCGACGGTGTACCGGCGCTGGCCGGACACCCAGGCGATCCTCGCGGCACTGCTGACGGCACGAATCACCAACTCCCTCAACGAGGTTGCCGTCGCCGGCACCGACCGTGAGGCGATCGTCGAACGAATGGTCGGCATGGCGGAGCGGCTGCGTGACGACGAGGTCATCATGTCCGTCCTGAGCAGCGCACCCGCCCTGGCGATGGTGTACATCTCCCAACGGATGGGTACCAGCCAGCAGATCCTGCTGGAAGTGCTGGCCGGCGCGCTCGCCACGGCGCAGACCGACGGCAGCGTCCGTCCCGGCGATCCCAGGCAACTCGCCGCCATGTGCCTGCTGATCGTCCAGTCGGCCATCCAGTCGGCGCAGATGGTCGCGCCCGTCCTCGACGTCGCCGCGCTGGACATCGAACTTGCTCACTCCCTGAACGGATACCTCAAGCCATGACCACCAGTGCCCTCAACGCCGCCCGTCGCAGCGCCGAGTTGACGGCCCTGGCCGACGGCGAGACCGTCGACGTCGTCGTCATCGGCGGCGGCATCACCGGCGTGGGCATCGCGCTGGACGCCGCAACGCGCGGACTGTCGACGGTGCTCGTCGAGAAACACGACCTGGCGTTCGGCACCAGCCGGTGGAGTTCCAAACTCGTGCATGGCGGCCTGCGCTACCTGGCGACCGGAAATGTCGGGATCGCCCGGCGCAGCGCCATCGAGCGCGGCATCCTGATGAGCCGCAACGCCCCGCACCTGGTACACGCCATGCCGCAGTTGGTGCCGTTGCTGCCCGAGATGAACAGGGCCTCAAGGGCTTTGGTGCGCACGGGCTTCATCGCCGGCGACGGCCTGCGCCGGCTGGCCGGCACGTCGGCCGCGGTCCTGCCGCGGTCGGGTCGTGTCGATGCGGCCCGCGCCGCCGAATTGGTGCCCGCGGTCCGCCGCGACGGACTCGGCGGCGCGCTGCTCGCCTACGACGGCCAGTTGATCGACGATGCCCGTCTGGTCACCGCGGTGGCGCGCACCGCCGCGCAGCACGGCGCCCGCATCCTCACCCGGACGGCGGCCTCCGACGCGACCGGCACGTCGGTGCGGCTCACCGACCAGCTCACCGGCGAGTCCTTCGACCTGACCGCGCGCGCGGTGATCAACGCCGCCGGCGTGTGGGCCGGCGAGGTCGACGGCGCCATCAAGCTGCGGCCCAGCCGCGGCACCCACCTGGTGTTCGATGCCGCGGCGTTCGGCAATCCGACTGCGGCCCTGACGGTTCCGATCCCCGGCGCGCTCAACCGGTTCATCTTCGCCATGCCCGAACAGCTCGGCCGCGTCTACCTCGGACTCACCGACGAGGACGCGCCCGGCCCCATTCCCGATGTGCCGCAACCGACTCCGGCCGAGATCACGTTCCTGCTGGACACCGTCAACACCGCACTGGCGACGAGCCTGGGGCCCGACGATGTGCGTGGTGCCTACGCCGGGCTGCGGCCGCTGATCGACACCGGCGAGGGCAACACCGCCGACGTCTCCCGCGATCACGCTGTCGTCGAGTCGGGCAGCGGGCTGCTCAGTGTCATCGGCGGCAAGCTCACCGAATACCGCTACATGGCAGAGGATGTGCTGAACCAGGCGGTGGCGCTGCGTGACCTCGGCGCGGGGGAGTGCCGGACTCGCAATCTGCCCCTGGTCGGGGCTCCGGAGAACCCGGTGTCGGTGGATCATGTTGCAGCGCTGCCGGAGTCATTGGTCGCGCGTTACGGCGCGGAGGCGCCCAACGTGTTCGCCGCTGCGACCTGTGACCGGCCCACCGAGCCGGTGGCCGACGGAATCGACGTCACCCGCGCCGAATTCGAATACGCCGTCACGCACGAAGGTGCGCTCACCGCCGACGACATCCTGGATCGTCGGACCCGGATCGGGTTGGTCGACGCCGACCGCGAGCGCGTCGCTGCCGTGGCGCAGGATTTCATCTAGCCGCCGAAGTGCGCGCGTTGGAATCAGCATGATTCTGACGGAATCACAGCCACGTCCGGTGGTCACGCCCATTGCGGCCGCCGCAACAGATTCGATGGCGGTGTCCGGTGGCAGTGCTTGCCTCTACATTTCGCTGATGGCCATCACGTTGCACTGGTTCCTGCCGACCAATGGTGACTCGCGCACCGACCTGAGTCTCGGCAACGCGGTCGGAGGCGCAGGCAGCCGGGCAGACGCCTTCGGCGCGGATCGGGTGCCCGACCTCGACTACCTCAGTCTGGTGGCCGGCGCCGCGGAGAAGCTCGGGTTCACGGGGGCGCTGACCCCCACCAGCAGCTGGTGTGAGGACGCCTGGGTGTTCACGGCCGCACTGACCCAGCGGACCGAACACTTCAAGTACCTCGTGGCGTTCCGGCCGGGGCTGCAGGCCCCGACCCTCGTCGCCCAGGCGGCCGCCACGTACCAGCGCATCTCGCGGAATCGATTGCTGCTCAACGTGGTCACCGGCGGCGACGATGTCGAGCAGCGCCGCTTCGGCGACTACCTCGGCAAATCCGAGCGCTACGAGCGGGCCGCCGAGTTCCTCACCATCTTCCGGCAGCTGTGGTCCGGCGAGCCGGTCACCTTCACCGGCAAGCACCTGTCGGTGGAGAACTCGACGATCATCCCCGCCGAGACGTGGCCCGACATCTATCTGGGCGGCTCCTCGGCCGAAGCACTGGAAGTGGCCGCCGAACACGCCGACGTGTACCTCACGTGGGGTGAGCCGCCCGCCCAGGTCGCCGAGAAGCTCGACGCCGTGCGGCACCAGGTCAAGAACCTGGGCCGCGCGCGACGGGCGGCGGGAGAATTGCGGTTCGGGATTCGGCTGCACGTCATCAGCCGCCCCACCGAAGAGGAGGCGTGGGCGCAGGCCGACAAGCTGCTGGCCGGCCTGGACCCCGAGAGCATCAACCGTGCCCAGCAGATACAGCGCAATTCGCAGTCGGAGGGTCAGCGTCGGATGTCCGCCCTGCATGGCGGACGGACCGACAACCTGGAGGTGTCGCCCAATCTGTGGGCCGGTATCGGACTGGTCCGCGGCGGCGCCGGCACCGCGCTGGTCGGCAGTCATCAGCAGGTCGCCGACCGCATCGCCGAATACCACGAGCTGGGCCTCGACGAGTTCATCCTGTCCGGATATCCACATCTGGAAGAGGCCTTCACCTTCGGCGAGGGCGTCGTCCCCATCCTGGCGGAGCGTGGGCTGCTCGCTGATCGGCGCTCCTGACCATGGTGCGCACCCGGGTTCCCCGAACCCACGCGCACGTCGTCGCGGCCGCGGAAGAATTCGCGGCTTCGGTGAAGCCCGGTGCGGCAGAACGTGATCGGGCCGGCGCGGTACCCCGCGCCGAAGTGGCCGAGTTCGACAGCCTGGGGCTGCCGGCCGTCACGGTGCCGATCGATGACGGGGGAGACGGACTCGGACCTCGGACGCTGGCCGAGGTCATCAGGATCGTCGCGGCGGCCGACCCGGCCCTTGCACAGACGCCGCAGGGTCACTATCTGGCCGTGGACATCCTGCGCCTCCTCGGCACCCCACTGCAGCGGGCCCGCATCCTGCCCGCTGTCGTCGACGGTGCGCGCATCGGTCCGGTGCTCGCCGAGCGTGGTGGTCATCATGCCCAAGACCTCAAGACGCGCCTGATCCGCGACGGCGCGCGGTGGCGACTCGACGGCATCAAGTACTACTGCACCGGCGCTATCACGTCACAGTGGCTGGCGGTCAGCGCGCTCGATCCAGAGGATCGTCTCGTGCTGGCGTTCGTCGAACGCGACGCACCCGGCGTGACGATCGACGAAGACTGGGCCGCCATGGGGCAGCGCTCGACGGTGAGTGGCACCACGACGTTGGATGGCGTCGCCGTCGACGGCGACCTGGTCCTGCCCTATTGGTCGGCATTCGAGAAGCCGCAACTGCTCGGCGCCCGCGCCCAGCTCGTCCACACGGCCATCGAAGCCGGTATCGCCGAAGGCGCCCTGGCCGACGCCGCCGAGTTCGTCCGCACCCGCAGCCGCCCGTTCTTCGAGGCGGTGCGTCATGGCGGGGCCACCGCCGCCGGCGACGATCCACACGTCCTGTTGCGATTCGGCCAACTCGCCACCCGCACACGGGCGTCCACTCAGCTCTTGCGTTGGGCCGCAGAAGAACTCGAAGACATCGGCCTCGACGTCACCGATCCCGACGCGGCCGCGCGCGGCTCGATAGCGGTCGCGCAGGCCAAAGCCTTCGCCAGTGACGTGGCCGTCGATGTCGCCAGCCAGATCTTCGCGCTGACCGGCGCGAGCGGAACCGACCGCCGCTACGACCTCGACCGGCACTGGCGGAACGCGCGGACCCACAGCGTGCACGACCCCGTCGACTGGAAGTACCACCACATCGGCGCGTGGGAACTCTCCGGCGTGGCCCCGCCGAATCACGGTCAGATCTGAATGCACTTGCGATCCGGCGGATTCTGAATGTTCGGACGCTGCCGGGGGCCCGATACCGTCGACTGATGACTGCCAATCTGGAAGAGGCACAAGTCGATTCGCCCCCGCCGAAGTCACAGCCGTTCAGACCGGCGCTGTTCGTGGCGGTGACGGCGGGGCTCGGATATGGCTTCGACTCCTATGCGGTGAACATCTACGGCCTCGTCCTGCCCGAGATCAAGAAGACCCTGCAGATCACCGAGGCCCAGGCCGGGTACATCGGGTCGATCTTCCTGGTCGGCTACACCATCGGCACCATCGGTTTCGGTATCGCCGCCGACCGCTGGGGACGCAAGACCACGCTCGGTGCGTCAATCCTGTTGTATGGCATCACCACCGCATTGGCCGGCATCACCACCAACCTGGCCGCATTCACCGGCCTGCGCTTCCTCACCGGCGTGGGTGGGGCCGGCGAACTGGCGGTGGGCGCGCCCTACACCGCCGAGGTGTGGCCGACCAAGACCCGCGCCATCGGGGTGGGCGGGGTGATCTTCTCGCTGTTCTCGCTCGGTTACGTCCTCGCGGCTGCCGTCGCGCTGGTGCTGGTGCCACGGTTCGGCTGGCAGTCGTCGTTCATCGTGGCCATCGTCCCGGCCATCATCTTGTTCCTTGTCCGCCAGGGCATTACGGAATCACCCCGCTACACCGAGGTGAAAGAGGCCCGGAAGCGGGACGGCATCCCGCGGACGAAACTGTGGCAGCTCCCCGGCGTACGGCGGCGGCTGATCGTGGGCTGGCTGATCTACACGGCCAACGCGGTCGGCTACTGGGGCTCGACCCTGTTTCTCACCACGTACATCGTCAAGCGATTCCATGCGTCCACCACCGACGCCATTCGTTATGCCCTGTTGTTCTTCCTGCTTCAGGTCGTCTTCGTCTTCATCGGCACCGCGTTGGCCGACCGGTTCGGCCGCCGCCCGTCGGCGATTCTCGGCGCCGTCATCGAGGCCGGGTCCGCGATCCTGGCGGCCACCTCGGATTCGCTGGCCGAATACCAGGTCTACGGCGCCATCTCCATCGCCACCCTGGGCTGGCTGTGGGGCGTCGGTGACGCGTACATCTCCGAGCTGTTTCCAACAGTGCTGCGCGGCACCGGATTTGGTGTCGCCGTCGGCGGCGGTCGCATCGTGTCGATCGCCGCGCCGACCGTCGTCGGCTGGGCCATCGGCCATTACGGTGTGCAGACGCCCTATCTGGCGCTGTCCGCGATCTGGCTGCTGACCGTGATCGGTTACCTGTTCGGGCCCGAGACCAAGGGCAAGGAGCTCGACGACCTCGCCGACGAGGCTCTGGTGGCGCGCGCCTGACTATCCCTGCTGAGCGAGCAGCAGGTCCCGGATCGGCGACCGCGTATGCCGCTGCCACATGGCCTGCACCGGGACGAGTAGTGGCGGCTGGAGGTCGACGACCGTCACCCGGCCGTCCAGCACCGGCCCCACCGGATGCGTCACGAACGCCACCGCTCCCGTCGTCAACGGCGCGGCCACCGTGGCGGCGCCCTGCACGCGGCTGACGACGTAGTCCGGCTCGAATCCGGCTCGGCGACAGGCGCCCAGCAGGAGGTCGCTGTAGTACGACGCGCCCGGCGGTGCCCAGAGCGCGATCCGTTCGTCGGTCAGATCGGTGAGGTCGACGGTGTCGCGTCGGGCCAGCGGATGCGAACTCAGCACCGCCACGCGCACCTCGTGGTAACCCAGTACCGCGGTGGCGAGGTCGCGGTCCGGCACCACGCCGCGGCGCAGTGCGAGCTGGATCGACCCGTCGAGGAGCGCGGGAGACAGCTGGTCCGGAAACATCTGGCGGAACGTGAAGGACACGTCGGCGAAGGCGTCGATCACCGGCTCCAACAGCGCGTACGCCTCGACGCTCTCGAGCGCGGGGGTATGCCCGACGACGTAGTTCTCGCGTGCGGCGCTGGCCGCGCGCTGCACGTGGTCGGTGACGGTGTGGGCGGCGGCGAGAAGCGTGCGCGCATCGCTGTGCAGTTGCCGGCCCGCCGGCGTCAAGCTGACCCGACGGCCGTCACGATCGAAAAGCGTTGCGCCCAGCTCTTTTTCGAGCTGCCGGATCGAGCTGCTGAGGGCCTGCTGGCTCAGGTGCAGCTGGTCCGCGGCACGGGTGAAGCCGCCGGCGTCGGCGACCGCGAGGAAGTGCTGCAGCCTCCGCAGGTCGGGATACGGCCGGGTCATGCACCCACCCTATCGACAACTGTTGGTTGTGGATAGGTAGAAAACTTTCGTTTCTAATTGTGGTTGGCAGTGGCTAGCGTGGGCGTCATGAGCAATCTCGAAGGTAAGTCAGCAGTCGTCGCCGCCGGAGCCAAGAACCTGGGCGGCCTGATCAGCACCACCCTCGGCGCGCGCGGCGTCAACATCGCCGTGCACTACAACAGCGCCGCGACCGAGGCCGACGCCGACCAGACCGTCGCCGCCGTCGAGGCCGCCGGCGCCAAGGCCATCAAGGTCCAGGGTGACCTCACCGTGCCCGGCAACGTGGAGAAGCTGTTCGACGCGGCAGTCGGGGCGTTCGGCGGCGTCGACATCGCGATCAACACCGTCGGCAAGGTGCTGCGCAAGCCGATCGTGGAAACGACTGAGGCCGAATACGATTCGATGTTCGACATCAACGCCAAGGCCGCGTACTTCTTCCTGCAGCAGGCCGGCCGCCGGCTCAACGACGGCGGATCGGTGATCACCATCGTGACGGCGCTGCTCGCGGCCTTCACCGACGGTTACAGCACCTACGCCGGCGCGAAGAGCCCCGTCGAGCACTTCACCCGCGCCGCCGCGAAAGAGTTCGCGACACGCGGCATCAACGTCAACAACGTCGGTCCCGGGCCCATGGACACGCCGTTCTTCTACGGCCAGGAGACCCCGGAGCGGGTGGAGTTCCACAAGTCGCAGGCGATGGGCGGCCGGCTGACCCTCATCGAGGACATCGCCCCGCTGGTCGTGTTCCTGGCCGGCGAAGGCCACTGGATCACCGGTCAGACCATTTTCGCCAACGGCGGCTACACCACCCGGTAGGCGCGAAAGCTCAGCGGCGCCAGAACAAGTGGTGGATGACGCCGCTGGAACTGGGCACCACGTCGCAGTGGTACCGGTCGAGCAGCTCGTCGGGGGACTCCCAGAGCCGTGAGCCCTCGCCGAGCGTCACGGTGGGGGACACCACGATGTGCAGGGTGTCGATGAGATCGGCGTCGAGGAACGCCCGGACGATCGTCGCTCCGCCGCCGATGCGGATGTCCTTGCCCTGCGCGGCCTCCCGCGCCTGCGCCAGCACCTCGGCCGGTGCTGCGTCGACGAAGTGGAACGTGGTGTCCGACAACGTGAACGACGGCCGCACGTGGTGCGTCATCACGAAAACCGGGGTGTGGAACGGGGGTTCGTCGCCCCACCAGCCCTGCCAGTCGAGCCGGGCCGGCCCGCGGTAGGGGCTGAACTTGCCCGCGCCCATGATCTCTGCGCCGATGTTGTGGTGGAAGTCGCGCACGAGGTGGTCATCGAGGCCGCGCGTGCCGCCCGGATCGGTGCGGTTGGGCCAGCTGGCGGTGGCGCCGGCCCAGGCGAACATGGTGCTCGGGTCGGCGTGACCGAAGGGTCGCTCGAAGCTCTGCCCGACACCGGCGCCGAAGCCGTCCGCCGAGACGTTGAAGTTCTGCACTTTCACCAGTTGCGTCATGGACGTGTTGACCTCCGTGGTTACCGAAACTCATCGCGACGGTGGGGGCACCTCCCGCTTGCGGGGGAACGCAAAACTGCCCCTTTTCCAACGAAAAGGGGCAGTTTTGCGTGAGTCGCGAACGAACTACAGCGCGATGTTCTTGTGGCGACCGCGGCGGGCCGGGGCCTCGGCGAGGGCCTGCGTGATCTTCGACCGGGTGTGGGCCGGGTCGATCTTCTCGTCGACCACACCGATCTCGATGGCCGAGTCGACGCCACCGGCGATGCGCTCGTGCTCAAGGGCGAGCTCTTCGTGCAGGGCCTCACGCTCGGCGGCGTCCTCGACGGCGGCCAGCTTGCGCTTGTGCAGGATGCCGACGGCGGCCTTGGCGCCCATGACGGCGACCTCGGCGTCCGGCCATGCGAACACCTTCGAGGCGCCCAGCGACCGCGAGTTCATCGCGATGTACGCGCCGCCGTAGATCTTGCGGGTCACCAGGGTGACGCGCGGGACCTCGGCCTCACCGAAGGCGTGCAGCAGCTTGGCGCCACGGCGCACGACGCCGCCCCACTCCTGGTCCACGCCGGGCAGGTAGCCGGGGACGTCGACCAGCACGATCAGCGGGATGCCGAAGGCGTCGCACAGGCGCACGAAACGCGCTGCCTTCTCGGCGCTTTCGGAGTTCAGGCAGCCGCCCAGCCGCAGCGGGTTGTTGGCGATGACGCCGACGGAGCGACCGGCGAGGCGGCCCAGGCCGACCACGATGGACGGCGCCCACTTGGACTGGAACTCTTCGAACGGCACGCCCTCGTCGAGCAGCGCCTCGACGATCGGGTGCACGTCGTAGGCACGACGCGCGGACTCGGGCATGAGGGCCTTGATGTCGGTGTCGCCGGCCTCGGCTTTGGTGCGGTCGAAGTGACCCTGCTGGCTGAACAGGCCGACCAGGCGACGGCCACGCTCGTAGCAGTCGAGCTCGTCGTCGGCGACGATGTGGCACACACCCGACTTCTTGTGGTGGGTGTCGGGGCCGCCGAGCGAGACCATGTCGACGTCCTCACCGGTGACGCTGCGGACGACGTCCGGGCCGGTGACGAAGACGCGACCCTCGGGGGCCATGACGATGACGTCGGTCAGTGCGGGGCCGTAGGCGGCACCACCGGCGGCGAAGCCGACGACCAGCGAGATCTGCGGGATGTAGCCCGAGGCCCGGATCATGGCCTCGAAGACCTGGCCGACCGCGTGCAGCGCGCGCACACCCTCGGCGAGGCGGGCACCACCGGAGTGCCAGATGCCCACGATGGGGGCCTGCTCGTCGATGGCGGTGTCGTAGGCGCGGACGATGTGCGCGCAGCCGTCGACGCCCATGGCGCCACCCATGACGGTGCCGTCGGTGGCGAACGCGATGGTGTGCACGCCGTTGACGGTGCCGGAGGCGGCCAGGACGCCCGACTTGTCGCGCTCGTGCAGCGGCTTGACGCTGCCCGGGTCGAAGAAGGTCGAGAGCCGCAGCAGCGGGTCGCGAGGATCAAGTGATTCGGCGGCCGTCGCCTCAGGTGCCAGGGTCGTCATTTTCTAATCTCCTTGATCTCGCACACCGGGGTCTGCGCTGTGTTTTCCGGGGTCGCTCAGTACCGGCCGAATACGAGTGCGACGTTGTGTCCGCCGAACCCGAACGAGTTGTTGATCGCGTACTTGTAGTCGCCCTGCCGCGGAGCCTTGGAGACCACATCCAGATCGATCTCCGGATCCAGGTTTTCCAGGTTCAGTGTGGGCGGAATTACGCCGTCGCGCAGCGCGAGCACGGTGAGGATGGACTCCACCGCACCAACCGCACCCACCGAGTGGCCCAGAGCGGACTTGGGGGCGTACACCGCGGGGCGGTGGCCCTTCATGGCGTTGTTGATGGCCACGCCCTCGGCGACGTCACCGACGCTGGTGCCGGTCGCGTGCGCGTTGACGTGGTCGATGTCGGACGGCGCCAGACCGGCGAGCTCGATCGCCCGGGTCATGGCGTAGCCGGCCTGTTCGCCGTTGGGGTCCGGGGCCACGATGTGGTAGCCGTCCGAGGTGACGCTGGCGCCCATGAGGCGGGCCAGGATGTTGGCGCCGCGGGCCTTGGCGTGTTCCTCGGTCTCGAGCACCAGCATGGCGCCACCCTCACCGAACACGAAGCCGTTGCGGTCGCGGTCGAACGGGCGGCAGGCACCGGCCGGGTTGTCGTTGGTGTTGGACAGCACGATGCGCATCTGGGCGAACCCGGCGATCGGCACTGCCTCGATCTTGGTTTCGACGCCACCGGCGATGGCGACGTCGGCCTCGCCCAGCACCAGCTGGCGCCAGGCGTTGGCGATGGCTTCCGAACCGGACGCGCAGGCCGAGATCAGGGTGGACACCCCGGCCTTGGCCTTGCGCTCCAGTCCGACAGCGGCCGCCGCCCCGTTGGGCATGTACATCTGCACGACCAGCGGCGAAACCGCTCGCAGGCCGCGCTCGCGCATGCCGTCGTAGGCGAAGACCAGTTCCTCGGTCGAGCCGAGGCCGGTGCCGATCGACACCATCAGTCGTCGGGGATCAACGTCCGGCGAGCCTGCGTTTTCCCAGACTCGCCGGCCGATGACCGTCGACATTTTCTGCAGATATGACAGCCGACGCAGTTCGACCCGCGTCAGTTCACTTTCGAAATCCTCGTGCAGATGCCCACCGATACGGACGGGGAGGTCGTACTTCTCGATGAAGTCATCTTCGAGAAGACGAATCCCGCTCTGTCCGTCAAGGAGCTTCTGCCATGTGGTTTCGGCGTCGGTCGCCAGGGCAGTCGACATGGCTACGCCAGTGACGACCACATTGGGGAGACCATTCCCCGTTGACAACCTCTGTGCGGTTACCCCTGCCATTACTGCTCAATGTCCCTTCGACTTAATAACGCCCAAAGGCCAGGGCGACATTGTGTCCACCGAACCCGAACGAGTTGTTGATGGCGTACTTGTATTCGCCATAACGAGGCTCGCCCGCAACAACATCGAGATCGATGGCGGGATCCGGCGTCTCGTAGTTGAGCGTCGGGGGGATGACCCCGTCGCGCAACGCGAGCACCGTCAACACGGACTCCAGCGCACCGACCGCACCGATGGAGTGGCCGAGCGCCGACTTCGGCGCGTACACCGCGGCGTTCTGACATCCGGCGACGCGGATGGCATTGGCCTCGGCGGTGTCACCGATCGGGGTGGCAGTGCCGTGAGCATTGACGTGGTCGATGTCCTTGGCGTCCAGCCCCGCGGTCTCCAGTGCACGCTTCATCGCGGCACCGGCGCGCACGCCGCCGTCTGCCGGGGCCACCATGTGGAACGCGTCCGAGGTGATACCGGCACCCAGCAGGCGGGCGATCGGCTTGGCACCACGCGCCAGCGCGTGCTCTTCGGTCTCGATGATCATCATCGCGCCGGCTTCACCGAACACGAAGCCGTCACGATCCTTGTCGAACGGCCGCGACGCACCCGCGGGATCGTCGTTGCGGGTCGACATGGCGCGCATCATCGAGAACGCCGCGATGGGCAGTGCCTCGATGCCGCCTTCCACGCCACCGACGACGGCGAAGTCCGCGTCACCCATGACGATCTGACGCCAACCGTGGGCGATGGCCTCAGAACCCGACGAGCACGCCGAGACCGGGGTGATGACCCCGGCGCGGGCGCCCAGTTCCAAGCCGGCGACCGCAGCCGCACCGTTGGGCATGATCATCTGAACGGCGAGCGGGCTGACCTTGCGGATGCCGCCTTCGTTCATGGCGTCGTAGGTTTCGACGATCTTCTCGCCGCCACCCAGACCGGTGCCGATCACGACGGCGAAACGGTCGGGATCGACCTCGGGCGCACCCGCGTTCTTCCACAACCGTCGCGCCAGCACGAGCGACATGCGCTGCACGTACGAGTTACGGCGCAGTTCGACGCGGGTGAGCTCGGCCTCGAGATCGTCGACCAGGTGGCCACCGATACGCACCGGAAGGTCCCACTTGGTGACGAAATCGTCGGTCAACTCACGGATGCCGCTTTCGCCTGCCAGGAGGCCCTTCCACGTGCTCTCGATGTCAGCAGCGAGCGCCGTGGTTGCCTCCACGGCGGTCACCACGACGTTCGGGAAGCCTCCGTTAGCCGTGGAAGGCCTGGTCACTTGCTGAACTTATCGCGCAGTGCGGCAGCAGCCTCGGGGTTCTCTTCCTCGAGCTTCTGGATGTAGGCGACGACGTCACCAACGGTGCGCAGGCCGGCCAGGTCCTCGTCCGGGATCTTCACGCCGTACTTGTCCTCGGTCTGGACAGCGATCTCGACCATCGACAGCGAGTCGATGTCCAGGTCGTCGACGAAGGACTTCTCGGGGGTCACCTCAGACGGCTCGATGCCGGTGACCTCTTCGATGATCTCGGCGAGGCCGGCGATGATTTCTTCTTGACTGGCAGCCACGATGGCTCCTTCTTTTTGTTGTGTCGGCACACCGGATTTGGTGTGCCGGGTTGGTTGTTTCGGCAAGCGGGCCTGTCAGAACTCGGCGAGTCCGTCCAGATCTGCGGGGGTCTTGATGGGATGCGTGGGCACGCCCTTGACTTCGCGCTTGGCGATACCCGTGAGGGTGCCGGCCGGGGGGAACTCGATGATTCCGGTCACTTCCTGACCGTCGAAGCGCTCGCGCAGGGTGGCCGAGCACAGGTCCCAGCGGACCGGACGGGTCATCTGGGCGACCAGCTTGGCCATGGCGTCCGCGGCACCGGCGACCGGCTGGCCGTCGGCGTTGGACAGCAGGGTCGTGGTCGGCTCGCTCGGGGTGATGGTCGCCGCGGCAGCCGCGTAGGGCTCCTGCGCCGAGCCCATGAAGTGCGTGTGGAAGGCGCCGGCGGTCGCCAGCACACGGACGCGCGCCTTGGCCGGCGGATCCTCGGCCAGCTTCTCCAGCGCCGCGACGGCACCGGCGGCGACGATCTGGCCCGCCGCGTTGCGGTTGGCCGGGACCAGTTCCAGGGCTTCGAGACGCGCCAGCACCTCGGCCTCGTCGCCACCGAGAACCGCGGCCATGCCGGTGGGCTCCAGGGCGCAGGCCTTGGCCATCTCGGCGCCGCGGGTGGCGGCGAGCTTGATGGCCTCGTCGGCGGAGATGACGCCGGCGATGGCGTAGGCGGCGATCTCGCCGACCGAGTGGCCGGCCACGATCGTGGTGGCGCCGGCCAGCAGGCCGCGCTTCGTCAGCTCTTCGTGTGCGAGCAGCGTCGCCGCGACGACCAGGGGCTGGGTCACCGCGGTGTCGGTGATCTCCTCGGCGGTCGCCGTGGTGCCGAGCTGGGCCAGATCGAGGCCGCTGATCTCCGACCAGGTGGCCAGACGGTCAGCAGCACCGGGCAGCTCCAACCAGGGGGTGAGCATGCCGGGCGTCTGAGATCCCTGCCCGGGGGCAAGCAGCGCAAGCACAGGTGTTTGAGGCACGGATTAAGAAAACACTGTGAAGCGGGTTTTATGCCGTGTAAGAGATTATGAACCTCGTCTTAAAGTTTTGTGGAATGTCTACAAAAACGCACGTTATGCAACGTTGGCGAGACCTGGCTGCGATGTGGATCACAGTGGGGTGTCGATAGCTACCGGCGGGTAGGTTTGCTGTAACTATGCTGATCAGGCCGTTTACTGGTTGGCCTGAGCGGGGCTACGGCTCAATCGACCCACTGTGGAGGCCACGCGGAGCACGTAAGCATCCCTGGGCACCATGGGATCGCGGCCGGTGAAGTCGGCGATCCGGCGCAGCCGGTACCGGACGGTGTTTGGATGAACGAACAATTTACGGGCGCACGCTTCTATGGCGCCGCCGGCGTCGAGGTACGCCTCGAGGGTCTCCGTCAGCGCCGGACCCGCGTCTGCCAGCGGCCGGACGACCTCGAGTTCCAGCGCCGCGATGGCCGAACGATCCCCGAGCAACGCGCGTTCCGGCAGTAGTTCGCGGGCTGCGACCGGGCGGGGTGCGCCCGTCCAGCCGCTCACCGCATTCATGCCGGAGATGGCTTCGGTGGCGCTGTAGTGCGCGGCCGCAAGCGTGGCGGCCAGCGGCCCGATCACCACCGGGGCGTCGGCGAAGACACCCATCAGTTCACCCAGGAACCGATCTGTGGGGGATATCTGTCCGGACACGATGGCCACCAGCCAGGTGCCGTGGACGTCGGACAGGGCGACGCGCCCGTTGCGGCTGGCGACGTCGTGGACGTCCTCGCTGGCCAGATCGGCTCGGTCGGGTTGCGGGTAACCCACCACGACGGTCGCGGGGGCGGTGGCATCCCAGTTCAGTGCCGCGGCTTGCGACTGCAGGCTGGTGCCGACATCGCCGCGCACGACGGCGTCCACGACGTTGGCTTCCATCCGGGTGTCCCAGGCGCCGCGGGCCTCGGCCTGGTCGGCGTAGGCGCTGGCGGCCGCGAAGGCCAGATCGCGGCTGTACCGCAGAATGCCTGCCGTCAGTGCCGTCAGCTGTTCCTCGGTGCGGGCCAGCAGCGGGACCACTTCCTCGAAGAACTCCATGGTGGTCCGCACCATCTCCACCGACTGCCGCAGCGCGATGCGACGCCGCAGATCCTGCGGCACGACCTCGAAGGCCTCCGCGGTGTAGCTGACGTCGCTGTTCGGGTCGCGCATCCACTCGACGAAGTTGACGACCGCGGTCTGCACCACCAGGTGAACGCTGGCGCGCTGCGAGGCCTCCAACTCGGCGAAGAACGGCAGCCGCTCCTCGAGGGCGTGCACCGCCTGCGTCGCCAGCGTGCCGGAGTACTGCTTGAGACGGCGCAGCACCGTGTCCGGGACGTTCTCGAGTACTTCGAGCGTCGACTTGGGGGGAACGAACCGCTTACCGCCGGTTGCGTTGTCAGGCATGACTAAAAGATACGCCTGATTTCTGGAGACTTCCGCCAATCCAGTCACGCCGAGATGACGGTTTCCGCCAGAAACCGTCATCTCGGCGCGTGTGGGCTAGGCGCTACCGGTGTCCGCGTACGACACCTCGGCGGCCGAGACGTCGTCGATCCGGTACTGCTTGGCCGCCGCGACGGCCACCGACGGGTCGATCTCGCCGTCACGGGCCAGGGCCTCCAGCACCGCCACCACGACCGACTCGGCGTCGGTGTTGAAGTAGCGACGGGCCGCCGGGCGGGTGTCGGAGAAGCCGAACCCGTCGGTGCCGAGGGTGACGTAGGTGTTCGGCACCCACGGCCGGATCTGCTCGGGCACCGCCCGCATCCAGTCGGACACCGCGACCACGGGGCCCGCGGTCTTCGCGAGCGCAGCGGTCACGTAGGGCACGCCGGCCTGCTGGTCCGGGTGCCGCAGCGCATGCCGGTCGATGGCCACGCCGTCGCGGTTCAACTCGCCCCAGCTGGTCACCGACCACACGTCGGCGGCGACGTCCCAGGTCTCGGCCAGCATGTCCGCCGCCCGCAGCGCCTCGGGCATCGAGACGCCCGACGCCAGAATCTGCGCCGTGCTGGAGCGCTTCTCGGTCGCGACGCGGTAGCGGTACATGCCGCGCAGGACGCCTTCGGGGTCGAAGTTGTCGGGCTCGGCCGGCTGGACGTACGGCTCGTTGTAGATGGTGATGTAGAAGTAGACGTTCTCGGAGTTCTCGCCGTACATGCGCTCGAGACCGTTCTCGATGATGTACGCGATCTCGTAGGCGAACGCCGGGTCGTAGGCCACCACCGCGGGGTTGGTCGAGGCCAGCAGCAGCGAGTGCCCGTCGGCGTGCTGCAGGCCCTCGCCGGTGAGCGTGGTGCGCCCGGCCGTGGCGCCGAGGACGAAGCCGCGGCCCATCTGGTCGGCAGCCGCCCAGAATCCGTCGCCGGTGCGCTGGAACCCGAACATCGAATAGAAGATGTAGATCGGGATCATCGGCAGGTCGTGCGTGGCGTACGACGTCGACACCGCGGTGAACGACGCCGTCGACCCGGCTTCGTTGATGCCCTCGTGCAGGATCTGGCCGACTTCGGATTCCTTGTACGCCAACATCAAATCGGCGTCCACGGCGGTGTAGAGCTGGCCGTTGCGGTTGTAGATCTTCAGGCTCGGGAACCATGAGTCCATGCCGAACGTGCGCGCCTCGTCGGGGATGATCGGGACAATGCGCGGCCCGATGTTCTTGTCCCGCAACAGTTCTTTGAAGGTACGCACCGTCGCCATCGTGGTGGCGACGGCCTGGTTGCCCGAACCCTTCTTGAGCGATTTGTAGACGTCGCGGCCCGGCAGCGGCAGCGGCTTGGACTTGGTGCGCCGCTCCGGCAGGAAGCCGCCGAGCGCCCGGCGCCGGTCGAGCATGTACCGGATTTCCGGCGACTCGGAGCCCGGGTGGTAGTACGGCGGCAGGTACGGGTTCTCTTCGAGCTGGGCGTCGGTGATCGGCACCCGCGTCGCGTCGCGGAACTTCTTCAGGTCGTCGAGCGCCAGCTTCTTCATCTGGTGCGTCGCGTTGCGGCCCTCGAAGTGGCTGCCCAGGGTGTAGCCCTTGATGGTCTTGGCCAGGATCACGGTCGGCTGGCCCTTGTGCTCCATCGCGGCACGGTAGGCGGCGTACAGCTTGCGGTAGTCGTGGCCACCGCGCTTGAGGTTCCAGATCTCCTGGTCGGTCATGGGGTCGACCAGCGCCTTGGTGCGGGGGTCCCGGCCGAAGAAGTGGTCGCGGACGTACGCGCCGTCGTTGGCCTTGTAGGTCTGGTAGTCACCGTCGGGGGTGACGTTCATCAGGTTCACCAGCGCGCCGTCCTTGTCGGCGTGCAGCAGGGCGTCCCATTCGCGGCCCCACACCACCTTGATGACGTTCCAGCCGGCGCCGCGGAAGAACGACTCCAGCTCCTGGATGATCTTGCCGTTACCGCGGACCGGTCCGTCCAGGCGCTGCAGGTTGCAGTTGACGACGAACGTCAGGTTGTCGAGCGCCTCGTTGGCGGCGACCTGGATCAGGCCACGGCTCTCGGGCTCGTCCATCTCGCCGTCGCCGAGGAAGGCCCACACATGCTGATCGCTGGTGTCCTTGAGGCCGCGGTCGTGCAGGTAGTGGTTGAAGCGCGCCTGGTAGATGGCGTTCATCGGGCCCAAACCCATTGACACCGTGGGGAATTCCCAGAAATCGGGCATCAGGCGGGGATGCGGGTACGACGGCAGGCCGCCGCCGGCGTGGCTGTGCTCCTGCCGGAAGCCGTCCAGTTGGTCGGTAGACAGCCGGCCCTCGAGGAAGGCGCGGGCGTAGATGCCGGGGGAGGCGTGGCCCTGGATGAAGATCTGGTCGCCGCCGCCGGGGTGGTTCTTGCCGCGGAAGAAGTGGTTGAAGCCGACCTCGTACAGCGACGCCGAGGATGCGTACGTCGAAATGTGGCCGCCCACACCGACTCCCGGCCGCTGGGCGCGGTGCACCATGATCGCGGCGTTCCAGCGGATCCAGCGGCGGAAGCGGCGCTCGACCTCTTCGTCACCGGGGAACCACGGCTCCAGGTCGGTGGGGATGGTGTTGACGTAGTCGGTGGACGTCAGCGCGGGGATGGACACGCGCATCTCCCGCGAGCGCTCCAACAGCCGCAGCATCAGGTAGCGGGCACGCGCGGGCCCTGACCGACCCAACAGGTCGTCGAACGATTCCAGCCATTCGGCGGTCTCGTCTGGGTCGATGTCGGGTAGGTACGACGCGACACCATCACGGATCACCCGGACCCGGTCGGGTTCGGCTGAGGTACTGGAGTTTTGAGCCAGGTCTTGGCGCACGAACTCAGTGGTCAACTGCCACTCCTTGGTATTCGATTTTGGGGATGCTTTTGGCACTGCCCATCGTCCCCCCATCGTTGCGCAGATTAGGCGTTGGGGTGGGCTACCGGCGAGTACGCGTTCGGATGCCCGCGATTGACACATCAACCCTGTACGGTCAGCTGATGATGACCAGCGCGGCGAGTGTGTCGCGGCTTCGCGCAGCCGCTTTGGTATTCGGGAGCGTGGCGGTCTCCGCCATGGTGCTCGTCGGCTGCAGCAAGTCCGTCGAAGGCAGTTCCACGGTCGACCAGCCGGGCGCCGCGGCATACCGCACCTCGGTGTCGCTGTCCGCGGCGGCGTCGGCCAGTTCCAGTTCGTCGAGCGCGTCCGTGGCGGCGACAGAGGCCGCGTGCCAGACGTTCGTCGACACCGGCAAACCGGCGATGCAGGCCGTCAACGCCTACGTCGACGCCGAGAACGCCGGTGGCACCGACGCTGCCAAGCTGCAGGCCGCGGTCGACGCCCTGCACCACGCCGCGGACGCGGTGACCAAGAGCGCCACGACCGTGCAGTCGGACACCCTCAAGGCGGCGCTCGCCGGTTGGTCGGCGGCGGCCCAGTCGCTGGCGACGGCGATCAGCACCAACGCGTCGACCTCAGATTTCAATGCCGCGGTCGACTCGTTCAACAACGCCAAGTCGGCCACCGAGACCGCATGCGGGTAGCAAGCACTGATCTTGTCGATCAAAGATGTGTCTTGCGTCGAATGAATCGTCGCCGCGTGCGACTATTGGGTTCCACACACACGGGCTGCAAACAAGCAGGTTAGAGGAGGACACCGGTGGCCGCGGCGGACGCGCCGAACTACGCCCAGAGACTGGGCATTCACAAAGATCAGATCGTCCAGGAGCTGGGTTGGGACGAGGACACCGACGACGACATCCGCGCTGACATCGAAGATGCGTGCGGCGGAGAGCTTCTCGACGAGGATTCCGACGAAGTCGTGGACGTCGTGCTGCTGTGGTGGCGCGATGACGACGGCGACCTGGTCGACCGTTTGATGGACGCGATCACCCCGCTGGCCGATGACGGCGTCATCTGGGTGGTCACTCCGAAAACCGGCAAGGGCGGCCACGTCCAGCCCGCCGAGATCGCCGAGTCCGCGCCCACCGCTGGACTGGTCGTCACGTCGTCGGCCAACCTCGGGGACTGGATCGCCAGCCGCCTGGTGCAGCCCAAGTCGAAGGCCGCGGGCCGGCACTAGTGCGGTTGGCTGTTGTGCCGCGGCTGGACGGTGCGGCCGCCTCTGTGCGGCAAATCCGTTGTCGGTGGGCCGTCGTCGCGTCGAGTGCAACCACACGGCGGAAAACCGGCCTGCTTTCCGCCACCACGTTGCGTTCGCGGGTTCGGTCATGATCGACGTCGGGTCCGTCGCACCGGACTTCACGCTCAAAGACCAGCACGGTCGCGCCGTGACGCTGTCGGCGTTACGCGGCCGGAACGTGTTGCTGGTGTTCTTCCCGCTGGCGTTCACCCCGGTGTGTGCGGGGGAGCTCGGCGAGATTCAGGACAACCTGGCCCGGTACCGCAATGACTCGGTGGAAACGCTGACCATCTCGGTCGGGCCGCCGGCCACCCACAAGGTGTGGGCGCGCGAATCGGGCTTCGAGTTCCCGATCCTGTGCGACTTCTGGCCGCATGGCGCGGTGGCCCAGCTCTATGGGGTTTTCAACGAGGTTTCCGGGTACCCGGACCGAGGCACGTTCCTCGTCGACCGGGAGGGCATCGTGCGATTCGCGGAGTGCACATCGCCTGGCGAGGCGCGCGACCAGTCGGTCTGGGTTTCGGCGCTGAACGCGCTCGACTGATTTTCCCTTGGCCGCCATCGGCGTGTAGCGTGCCCGAGGCGGGGCGCGTAGCTCAGTGGTAGAGCTCTGGTTTTACACACCAGCGGTCGGCGGTTCGATACCGTCCGCGCCCACCAAATTTCCCCTGGTAGCGGCCTTGTCGGCCGCCGGGGTGCGGTCTAGTCGACCGGGCTCATGTCGTCGGCGCTCCAGCGCACCGCGGTGACGGCCGGTGCCTTGATGACATCGGCGAGGGCCGCCTCGATGCGGTGGTCGTCGCGTTCGTCGGCGATGACGGTGGCCGTGATGCGCACCCCTTCGTCGTCGGGCAGATCGACCGCGGAGATGGAGCGCACCGTGAGGTTGGGGTGCGAGATGGCGTCGAAGATGAGGCTGCGGATGTGCAGCTCGGCGGTCGTGGCGCACCGTACCTCGAACCGGTATTCGGCAGAGGACTCTTCGGCGCCCGGACGGCGGTGCCGGTCCAGCGTGCGTCCCACCGGCCGCAGGAAGATGTTGGCGGCGATCACCGCGCAGCTTCCGATCACGGCGGGGATCAACAGTCCGCCGCCGGCCAGGGCGCCGATGGCGGCGGAGGCCCACAGGGTGGCCGCGGTGTTGAGTCCGGAGATCGTGGCGCCCTGCTGCATGATCACGCCGGCGCCGAGGAAGCCGATGCCGGACGCGACCTGGGCGGCGACCCGGGTCGGATCGGCATGTTCCCCCGCGAAGGTGTAGCCACCCATGATGACGAACAGCGTCGACCCGAGGCTGACCAGTGCAGCCGTGCGCAATCCGGCATTGCGGGACCGCCACTGACGCTCCAGCCCGATCGCCGCGCCGAGCCCCAGGCCGGCGGCGATCCGCAGCGCGATATCCAGTGTGTCGATCACCCTTGTGCTCCTGTTGCTTTCGAATTCCGGGGCGCGCTCTCGGCGCGTCCGCGGCTGCGACGGCAGTAGGGGCGGATGGTAAGGATCGACTACGAACTCAAGGTGAACGGCGGGCGACCTGTGGTCACCGTGAGGCGCGGATATCGTTGATTCAGTGCGTATTTCGCATTGCTGCGGCTGTCTGTGAGTTACCTCCGGATGTGCTGGGCCTCAGGCGGCGGCCTGCGATGTCGACGTGACCTTCTTGCCCTGGGACTTCTTGCCGGACTTCGTCTTCGGCTTCTTCGGGGCGGTCTGCTTCTCGGCCTTGCTGCCGGTGTCCGACGTGCCTGAGCCGGCGTTCGAGTTGGTTGTTGCCCCGGTCGTGTCGGGCTTGGCGCCGGAGTCGGTGTCGTGCTTCGTCGTCGAGACGGTGTCGGGCGCCGTTGAATCCTTGGTGTCTGTCGGATCTTTGGGGTCTGCCAAGTCTTTGGTGCCCGTCGTCGGCGGCGTGGCCGATGTCGGTGCAGGCTTGACCGCGGGCTTGATCTTCGTTGCGGTGATCTTCGGGATTGCGGTGGCCGCGACCCCGGCTGCCGGGGTCGGCGTGACGGCCGCGATCGGCGCCGGCTGGGTCGCCAATGCGTTGGCAATGGTGTTCTGCGCGAAGGCGATGCCGTCGATGACGTTGGCGGCGCCGGTGTTGAGGCCCTGGACGACGAGTTTGACGCCGTCGACGACGGCAGTGGCGAGGTTGCCGATGTTGATGGGCAGTAGGGCCGCCACGATGTTCTGGGTGGCGATGATCGCCGAGGTCGCGACAGCGTTGAACCCGCCGAGCAGACCGGTGCCGAGACCGATCAGCGCGACCGGGACTGCTTGCACCAACGCCTGGTCCACCGCCAGCACGCGTTGGTCGCGCGCTATCATGGACAACAGGATCGGCCCGCCGATGACGGTCACCGCGCCGATGACTCCGGCTTCGACAGTGCCGAGGGCGCCGACGAAGTCTCGGGCCAGAACCTGCTGCGCGACGGTGACCACGAGTCCCGGGATGGCACTGATGGTCTGCCCGACGCCCTGGCCTGCTTTGGCCAGTCCCGCCCCGATTGTCACGAAGTCGGTGATCTGGTTGGCGACCCACTGCTTGAACGCGGGGAACTGCAGGATGTCTGCGATGGTGGCGGTGAACTGGATGTTCGGCATTTGGACGCTGTGTATCACCGGTGCGGGGAGGGCCCTCAACACCGGTGGCGGCGGAGCGGCGACGATGACGCCTGCGGCCATGACGGCGGCGGCGGTGGGCAGGCTCAAACGGGCTGTGAGGGTATGCATGTGAAGCTCCTGACCGAGAGGGAACTCAAGCAATATTGACGGTAGCGACAAATTTGCCTCGGTGCTGAGCAATCGCCAAAGTTCGCGCCGCTGTCAGTGCTGCGGTCGGTGCCCGTCGGGGTGGAAGGTGCCGGGCGCCATTTTTGGGGCCTCGGGTTCGGATGCCAGGGTGCGTCGCAGGCGCTGGCCCAATTCATGGTTCTGCACGGGCTTGCCCACGTGCGGCGCGAGTGTGCGCGCGATGGCCTGCAGCACGGGCTCTCGCGGTGGGATCGGAATGAAATGGTCGCCGATGACCAACCAACCGCCGCCGCCGGCGGCCGCGCCACCGAACAGCTTGCCGACCAGGTCGGGCAGGTCGAGGCCGCCGGCCGGAAGGTGCAGTTGAGCGAGCACCGACACCGTGTTGTTGTACCGGTTGGTGACGTAGATTCGCGAGCCGTCGGGCGAAACGGCAATGGCCCCTGCGTAATTCCCGATGTTGACGGTATCCGTCACCGTCATGGTGGCGGTATCGATCCGACTCACGTCGCCGGTCAGTTGGGTGACGTAGACCGCCGAACCATCGGGCGCGACGGCGATGTCGGTGAGCTCTTCGCCGAGTGGGAAGGTGACGCTGGTGGTGACCGCGCCGGCGCCGACATCAACGATGGTCACATTACTGGTGGTCAGACCGAACTTGACGTCGCCCTGCACATAGAGCCGACTGTTGTCGGGGCTGACGACGAATCCGCCGATCGGCTTGCCGACGTCAATGGTCTTCACGATGTTGTGGCTCGTGGTGTCGATGACCCAGATCAGGTCTCCGCCGTAACCCGCGACGTAGAGGCGGGCGCCGTTGGGGCTGACGGCGAGGTAGTACGCGTCGTCGACCTTGATGGTTCCGGTCACCGTATTGGTGGCGGCGTCGATCAGCATGACTTTCGGGTCGGAAGTGCCATCGGTATCGCCGCCTGAAGCGAGATAAACGGTGGAACCGTCGGGGTGAACCGCCGCTGTGCCGGCCCAGCCGGACAGCACCACGGCCACAACGGATTTGGTGCTGACGTCCATCACCGACAACCCGCCCAGATTGTTGCAGTACAGCCGCGTACCGTCCGGGTGTACGACCAGCTGCTGGGCGCCGGGTAATCCGATGCCGGGCCCGATGGTGTCGACCACGGTGTTGCTGACCGTGGCGATCACCGAGACCGTCGGATTGGCGATGTTTCCGACGTACAGGCGGTCACCGGCCGGACTCGCCGCCGCCGCCGTCGGTCCGCCGCTCTCCGGAATCGTTGCGATGACTGCGAGCATGGCGAAAGCTCCCTTGGCCTAAAGGGATTCGACAACCCGGGTCGCGGTCGGCAGGTCGACACCGGCCTCGTCGCGGTACGCCTTGATGGCCGCGATCTTGTTGCCGGCGGCCAGTAGTTCGAGCACGCGGTTCGACACCTGTGTTTGCGCCATCGACCGCACATCGGGCAGTGGGATGCCGGTCTGCGCGTAGAGATGTCGGACCAACTGTTCCAGCGCCCCGAGCCGCTCGTAGATATCGTTCGTCGTCACGTCGCCAGTGTGGCACCTATGCGCCGGCTGTGGGCCGAAAGTGCCATCAGGTATCGGCGGACTCGGGGCCGAATTCGTTGGCCAGCACCGCGACTTTGTCGGCGGGGAAGCCACCTCGACGTGCGTGCTCACGGATCGCGTCCTCGCTGGGCGCCTCGTGGACGCAATAGATCTTGTCACCCGCCACGTAGCTGGTGATCCAGCGATAGGGGACGCCGAGGTTCGCCACGACATCGTTCGACTTCGTCGCGATGTCGGCCAGCTCCGCCTCGGTCAGCTCGCTGGCTCCCGGAATCTCCCGCTCGATGAGGTAGCGCTTCATGATCTCTCCGTCCCTGGGTCTGGTGTCCGCAACTGTCGTCGCGGTCGTCTCGAAGAATGCGTTGCCTCGATTGCCGTGGCCTTGACGGAATCCTGAAATCTGCAGGTCACGGCGGTGCACAGCGGGCCGCTCGGCTCAGTTTCGCCGGCCTGTGTTTCACAACTGCTTCAGCGGCGCGCAACGGCCCCGGTAGACCGTCGACCGGTCCGATGGCTTCGTCGGGCAACGACCTGATCGGGAACGGAGAAGACGGTGGTGGACATGAAGTCAGTCGGGCGGGTGGGTCCGCCGGTAATTGCTTTGGGTATTGGAATCGCCATGCTGCCAATGGCATTCGCTTCGCAGGAGGCGTCATCTGCGCTGCCGCGCCATGTCGATGTGGTGACGGTGCGGGCCGCGACGCAAGCGGAGCCAACCAGGGCTGCCGCGCACTCCGCGGATCCGACCGCGCCGCGTACGTCAGTGGAACCCGTTGTGGTGCAACCGCGGTCAGGTGATTCCGTCGACGGTCCGCACGTGGTCGCGAGCCGTCCACCGCACCACGAGCCACGGGTGCGCGTCGCGGGCGACACGGCGCTCGTCTTCGGTCCCGCGCTGCTCGCCGCTACGACGGTGCGCACGCCCGCCGGGGGCGGGGCGCCGACGGCGCTTCAACCGGGCGTCGGCGGCGATCCTCTGGGTGAGCTTGTCGGCATCTTCGTGAGCAACGGCGACGCACCGGGTGAGAACGGCGGGCTGTTGATCGGCAACGGTGCAGATGGAGCCGCGGGCCAGAACGGCGGCCGGGGCGGACTGCTCTTCGGCAACGGCGGCAAGGGTGGCGATGCGACCGCAAACCAGGGACCGGGGAACGGCGGCAACGCGGGCTTGTTCGGAAACGGCGGTGACGGCGGCGCGGGTGCCAACGCGTCATCGGCCGATGGCGGTATGGGTCATCCGGGCGGCACCGGCGGGAACGGCGGCAGCATAGCCGGCAATGGTGGCAATGGCGGTAGGGGTGGTAACGCCACCAATGTCGGTACCGCGGTGGGTGGCACCGGCGGACATGGCGGCAGAGCCGGGACATTCATCGGGACGGGCGGCCGCGGGGGTGACGGCGGTAACGGCGCGAGCAGCCAGGGTCAGGGTGTCGGTGGTAGTGGCGGCGCGGGTGGCGACGGTGGATTCTCCGGGACCGGCGGCGCGGGCGGAGCCGGTGGCAGCGGAGCGGGGGTGAGCGCCAGCGGCGGCTACGCCGGTTCCGGCGCGAATTCACAAGTCGGCAGGGGTGGCGCCGGTGGAACCGGCGGCGCGGCGTCGTCGACGTCGGGCGCGGCCAAAGCGGGCGGCGGCGGTCACGGCGGCAACAGCGGCCCGCTGAGCACCGGCGGCCGTGGCGGCGACGGCGGAAATGCCACCACGAAAACCGGGACCGCCAAGGGAGGCGACGGTGGTGACGGCGGTAGTCCGAAAGGTACTGGCGGTACCGGCGGCCAGGGCAACAACGGCAATGGCAACAATGGCAGCAACGGGTAGGTGGTGCACCGGCACTGATTGCCGCGATTGCCGGGCGTCTCGCCGAAACTTGGAGGACGCTGTACGTCGATGGCGGTGGAGTTTCGGGTGCTCGGCGACGTCGAGGTGCTGGTCGATGGCCGGCGCCTCGACGTCGGTCATGCGCGCCAGCGGTGCGTGCTGGTGTCATTGCTGGTCGACGTCAATCGTCCGGTGTCGTCCGATCAGCTCATCGACCGGGTGTGGGCCGATGAACCGCCGCACAAGGCGCGTAATGCTTTGGCGGCGTACATCTCTCGACTGCGTCAGCTCTTCTCGGACGCCGATGGCGTGCAGATTGTCCGGGGGCCTGCCGGCTACGCGCTGCAGGCCGATCCGCGTACCGTGGACGTGCATCTCTTCCGGGACATGCTGGCCCGGGCTCGGGCGGCGTCCATCCCGGCCGAGGCCGCCGGCCAGTTCGACGCCGCACTGGCGCTGTGGCGCGGGGAGCCGTTCGCCACAATCGACACGCCGTGGGCCAACGAGGTGCGGGGTTCGCTTGAAGCCGAACGGTTTTCCGCGGTGCTCGATCGTAATGACGCGGCGCTCGGTGCGGGGCGCCACGGTGAGTTACTCAATGAGCTGACGACGACGCTGCAGGCACATCCGCTCGATGAGCGGGTGGCGGGACAGCTGATGCTGGCGCAGTACCGGTGCGGGCGACAGGCCGCCGCCCTCGATACGTACCGCGCGATGCGCGAACGGCTTGTCGAGGAACTGGGCGTCGACCCCAGTCCGGCCCTGCAGGCCGTCCAGCAACAGATACTCGACGGTGATCCCGCGCGGCCCGTCGCGCAACCCGCTGCGGCTGCCGCTCCGGCGACGGAACCCGTCGTTCCGCGGCGCGTAACCCGGCTTGTCGGTCGCGACGACGACGTACGGCGCGTGCTGTCCGCGTTCGGCGACGGGCCGGTCGTGACGCTCACGGGAGTCGGAGGCGTCGGCAAGACCCGTCTTGCCCTCGAAACGGCGGCGCGCGAAGAGAGCAATTTCGTTGATGGCGTGTGGATTTGTGAGTTGGCACCGCTGAGTGACGGTTCGGCCATCGGACGCGCCGTCGCTGCCGCGCTGAGGGTGCAGGCCGGGTACGGCCAGGACGTCGACGATGCCGTGATCGATCATCTGCGTCCGCTGAAACTTCTGCTGGTCATCGACAACTGCGAGCACGTCCTCGCCAACGCGGCCGCCCTGATCGACCGGATCACCTACGAGTGTCCCGGCGTGCGGGTATTGGCGACGAGCCGCGAATCCCTCGGGGTGGAAGCCGAACGCCTCGTGCCGGTGCATCCATTGTCGGAGGACGACGCCGCCGTGCTGTTCGTCGACCGGGCCAGGGCCAGCCGGCCCGACTTCGACCCCGATCGCGAGCCGGTGGGCGCCGTGGCGGAAATCTGCCGGCGGCTTGACGGCGTGCCGTTGGCCATCGAGCTGGCCGCCGCCCGCATGCGGGCGATGTCAAGTGGGGACGTTGCCCGCCGACTGGACCGGTTACGCCTGCTCAGCGGCGGTAAGCGCGGCGCGCACCCGCGGCAGCAGAGCGTCACCGCGACAATCGACTGGTCGTACCGATTGTTGTCCGAATCCGAACAACAGTTGTTCGCGCGATTGTCGGTGTTCGCCGGCGGGTTCGATCTGGACGCGGTTCACGGTGTGTGTGCCGACGCCGGCACCACCGACGACGATGTGTTGGACATGCTCATGGGCCTGGTCGACAAGTCGATGGTCATGGTGCGCACCGGCCCGACGGGCACCCGCTATGACGTCCTGGAGACATTGCGCGCGTACGGACGGGAACGCCTGCAGGACAACGGGACCGCTGACGCGGTGGCGTCCCGCCACGCGACGTACTTCGTCGAACTCGCCGAGCGCGCGTCGGCGGGGATGCGTGGCCGTGACGAAGCGGCCTGGGTACAGCGGGTCCTGCCCAAGGCCGGAACGACTTTTGTCGCACCGGATTTCGACAATCTGCGGACGGCGTTCGAGTTCGCGATGGCGAGGCACGACATCGACCTGGCGTTGCGGCTGGCCACGTCGCTGCCGGAGATCCACCTTCGCGTGGGTTACGACCCCATGGACTGGGTGGAGCGGGCGATCCAGGCCGCCGACCGCCACCATCCGTTGTTTCCGGCCGCGGTCGGCACTGTCGCGCGCGGCTACCAGGTACTCGGGGAGTTCGCGCACGCGCGGGCGATCATCGCCCTGGCCGACGGCCGCGAGCCGGCCGCGGGTGTGTCCTTTCTCGCGTACCCGGCCGATGTGCTCGCCGACGTGGTGATGAATGACGGCGACTTGTCGACCAGCACCGCATATTTCGAGGACCTGTTCTTCCGGTCGGGCGATGGCACCGATCCACTGCGGAGGCTGCTGGCGGCAGAGCGGATCTCCCTCGGATACCAGGCGATGGAGACGAACGACGCGGCGTTGCCGGCTGCGCGGGAAGCCGTGCGGATCGCGGACAGCGTGGGAAACCCCACCGGACGGTCGTTGGCACGGTGCGCGCTGGCGCGGGCGCTTGCCGTAAGCCGGCCGGACGATGCGTTGCCGATCATCAGCGACGCCCACGAGTTGGCCTCCTCTGTGGAGAACACCTGGCTGATCGCCATGGCCGAGATGGAGTCGGCGACCATTCACGCCGCCCGCGGTGACCGTCGCGCGGCAGCGCGGGGTCATCATGTGACACTCGAGATGTTCGTGATCGCCGGACCGTCGAAAGTCATTCCATTGCAGTGGGACAACCTGGGGCGCATGGCGCGGTTCCTGCTGCAGGCCGGCGCCATCACAGAAGCCGCGGCGCTGCACGGAGCTGCCATCGCGGCGGGCCGGCGACCACCGCTCAACGCCGCCCAGGTGGCGCAGTTGGACGGCGCCGACGGCGTCGTGCTGACGGGTACGGAGATCGTCGACTACGCGCGAACGGCGTTGCACCGCTTCATGTGAGACGAGCAAACCTGTCGTACCCTTCTGCTTTGATGGTGTTATGTCCACCACGGCAATGGCTTTCGATGTTGAGTCGCCGTCGCCGTGTGAGCGTCTCGATACGTTCGTCGTGGAGATCGGGGAGTTGATCGGTCAGCGCAACGCGATCGATGGCCGGTTGGTGGAGATCGTGGCCGAGATCGATCGTGATGGGTTGTGGGGCGCGACGGGGGCGCGGTCGCTTCCTGCGTTGGTGGCGTGGAAGACCGGGGTGTCACCGCGCAATGCGGAAGTGATGGTGGCGGTCGCGCACCGGATCGAGGAATTCCCGCGCTGCGCCGAGGCGATGCGGGAAGGCCGGTTGTCGCTGGATCAGGTCGGCGTCGTCGCCGAGCACGCCGCCGACGGCTCTGATGAGCATTACGCACAGTTCGCCGAAAGCGCCACGGTCACCCAACTACGGACCGCGGTGAAGTTGGAGCCGCGCCCGGACCCCGAGCTGGAAACGAAGCCGGAGCCGGAGCCGGAGCGGTCGATCCGCAAGACCACGCACGAGGACGGGTCCACGACATACAAGATTCGGCTGCCCAAGCTGGAGGCCGCCAAGTTCGATGCGGCGGTGGCGTCGCATCAGGATGCGTTGGTGGCGGACTGGAGGCGCGCCCACGAGGATGGGCAACCGTCCGACGAGGCGCCGCCGTTCCCGAATCAGGTGGACGGGTTCATGAGCCTGGTGGAGGCCGGCTGGGACACCGATGTGGAACGCCGTCCGCATGGGCAGCACACCACCGTGGTGGTGCACATGGATGCGGAAAAGCGGGCGGCGGCATTGCATTTGGGCCTGGCGCTGACCGATGACGAACGCCGGCTGCTGTTGTGTGACGCGACGTGTGAGGTGTGGCTCGAGAAGCATGGTCAGCCGTTCGGTGCCGGCCGGTCGACGCGCACCATCAGCCGCCGCCTGCGCCGCGCGTTGGAACACCGCGACCGCTGCTGTCGAGTGCCTGGGTGTGGGGCGACCCGCGGATTGCATGCGCATCACATCATTCATTGGGAGAACGGCGGGGAAACCGAACTGCACAACCTGGTGCTGGTGTGCCCGTACCACCACCAGCTGCACCACAAGCGGGTCATCACCATCACCGGCCCGGCTGATCGGCTGGTCGTGACCGACTCCGCGGGTCGACAACTCGACGGTGGATCCCTGGCGAGGCCACCGACCATTCCGCCACCCAATGTTCGGCCGTGTCCCGGACCGACCGGGGAACGCGCCCAATGGTGGTGGTACCAACCTTTCGAACCTCCACCCACGCAGCCGGCCGGCTAGGAACAGCACCCGTCGCAGACGCCGGGCGCGGTGAAGTCCTTGGTGATCTGCTGGCTGATCTGCGTCCTTGCGCCACCATCGGCGTCGATGAATGTTGCCGCGGCATAGATCTCGTCGAGATCTTCGCCGGTAACCCGGTCGGGGTCGTACCACTTGGTGCCGTCGGCATCGAGGTCGTAGGTGCGCACCGACAACTCACGCTGGTATTCCAGGCCACCAGGGCCGGCCCGGAGGAAGCCGCCCGCATCCGAATGTCTGTGCGGCACTGTGAGGTAGGCGATGCTGCTGTCTCCCTCGTGGCCATGGCCGTCGTCGTCCTGCAGGTAGTAGACCATGTGGCCCGGCTTGGCCGGATTGTCGTCGATGTGGATGAGGTAGCCCTCGGCGTCGGCCTGTGTCATCGGGAAGACGCCGCGGATGGTCACCCGGTACGAGCCCGGCTTCCCGAAATCGGGACAGAGGAAAAGCGTTGCGCCGCTGGGCTTGGGAGCTGCGACCGCGGGTGCGGTGGTAACGGCGGTCAAGGCGAGTACGGTCGCGGTGAGTTTCACCGGCCATGAGTTGTTGTTCATTGTCGTTTCCTCGTGTCTCAGTGGCAGCAGCCGTCGCAGATGCCCGGCACCTCGAAATTGCGTGTGATCACCTGCGTCACAGCACGCCGTTCGCCGCCGCCACCGTCGCGGAACGTCGCGACGGCATAGACCTCGTCGACGTTGTCGTCGGCGCCGGGCTGCCGGTAGTCCTCGTTGAAATTCGGTCGGGGGACGACCATTTCGCGCCGGTACTCGAGGCCACTGGGGCCCGCCTTCAAATAACCCTCACTGGTGGTCTGGGTCGTGGGGTAGAAGCCGTAGCCGATGTCGTAGTCGGAGTTGTTGCCGGGATTGTCGGCCTTGAGCTGAACGCGCAGCCCGCCGGGACCGGAGCCACCGGGATGATTGCCGTCGTTCATGTGGATGAGGTAGCCGGCCGCGTCGGGCTGCTGCATCGGATAGGCGCCTTTGACCGTGATCCGGTAGCTGCTCGGGTTCCCGATGTCTTGGCAGATGTAGAGCATGGCGCCGTCGGTTTGCGCGGGCGCCGCTACGGCGGTGCCGGCGCCGAGGCCGACGATCGTCGCGACGGCGGCCACGCCGCCCAGGCGGATGATTCCGTTCATTGCTGCTCTCCTCTGGCAGTGGGGGTTGTCGCACTGACGGTGCGCGAGTGGCGTTGCCCGCTGCTGAAGAAGTCGTGAAAGGCGCAGGTGACCGGCACGCGCCGACGGCGGAAGCAGGGCGCACGAGGTGTGTGTGTCTACCGGGGACCGCGTTGACCTCGGCATTTCATAGCGGTGCAACGTTTGGTGCAGAGCCGGGACGCATCGTCGGGTGACTACAAAACTGCACTACCCGAGAGGAACTCCCATGAGCCCCACACCGCCGCCGGATGTCGTTGCCGGACCGAAGATCACCAGCTGCCCGGTGCTCCGTCACCCCACGAACCGACCCGACGATCGACCGGGAGCCCGCAGGGCCACGCTGGCCTACGGCGCGGTGAGCTACGCGTTATTCCTCGGTGTGTTCGTTTACGCCATGTGGTTCGTCGCAGACGTCATCGTGCCGCGCAGCGTCGACCGCGCAATCCACGCGCCGGTCGGACAAGCGGTGATCATCGACCTCGGCTTGTTGAGCGTTTTCGCGGTCCAGCACAGCGTGATGGCCCGGCCGGCTTTCAAACGGTGGTGGACCCGTTTCGTGCCGGTCGCCATCGAGCGGAGCACCTACGTGCTGTTCGCGTCTGCGGCACTCGCGCTGGTGTTCTGGCAGTGGCGCTCGATCGACACGGTGGTGTGGCAGGTGGATTCCGAGCCGGCTGCCGTGGCGCTGTACGCACTGGCGACCGTGGGCTGGATGACGGTGCTCGCTTCGACGTTCATGATCGACCACTTCGAACTCTTCGGCGTCCGCCAGGTGGTGCTCGCGTGGCAGTCGAAGGCCCATGCGGACAACGGTTTCCGCACGGTGCTCCTCTACCGGCTGGTGCGGCACCCGCTGATGCTCGGATTCGTCGTCGCCTTCTGGGCCACGCCGACCATGACGGCCGGGCACCTGCTGTTCTCGCTCACCACGACCGGGTACATCCTGGTGGCAATCCAGCTCGAGGAGCGCGACCTGATCGCCGCGCTGGGCGAGCAGTACCGCGTGTATCGCGACCGCGTGCCGATGCTCGTGCCGAAGTTGTGGCGGTGATCAGCCGGCCTCGGCGGCCCACTCCTGCGTCACGCGCCGTTTCTGCTCGGCGGCAACCTGACTCAGATGTGCGGCTTTCGGCCATCCGCAGTGTGCGGCGAAATGCAGCATCAGTTCGTCCATCTCGTCGAACGACACGTCGCGGCTCTTCAACGCGGCGTAGACGTGGCTGACGATGGGAAACGGCGCGTCCTGGAAGGCGACACAGGCCACGGTGATCAGGCGCCGTTCCTTTCTCGCCAGCCCGGGCCGCAGCCACATTTCGCCGAAGACGAAGTTCAAGATGCCGGCGCCCTGGAATGGGTTGTCCTGGTTCGGCGCGAACGGCAGGCAGTTGATGTCCTTGAAGCACTGCGCGCCGACGGCCAGGCGTTCTTCGGGGTCACTGGGAGTGGGAAGCGGCAGCAGCCGTTCGGGCTCGGGTACCGGCAGGCCCCGCTCCTGATGGATGCGGTTCCACTCCTGGTCGACGATCATGTTGAAGCGGGAAGCCTTCGGCCAGCCGGCATACACGGCGAAATGCAGGACGGTTTCCCGCATCTCGACGATCGTGATGTCACCACTGTTGAGGGCGGCGTAAACATGTGCGCGCAACGGATCTTCGGCATCGGCGTCCGCGACGCAGGGGAGGGTGATGAAGCGACGTTCGCGCCGGGTCAGTCCTGGCCGCTGCCAGACGTCGCCGAAGACCACATCCCGCAAATGGTCGTCCACCGGGGTTGACTGCGGTGGTGCGGCAACCGTCATGACTTCGGCGTAGGCCAGCCTGCCGCGCTCGGTGTCCAGCTCTGTCATGTTCGTCCTCTCTGGCTCACCGAATGGTGACGCCGGCATCGACTTTGAGTTCGAGGCCCGTGACGTAACGGGATTCGTCGGACATCAGGTACAGCACCGCGTTGCTGATGTCGATGGCCTCGGCCATGACGACCGGTAGGGCATTGGCGAAAAGCGGTGCCAGGTCAGGCCGCGTCTCCCGGATCAGGGCGTGCAGGGACGGCGGCTGCATTCCGGTCGGCACTCCGGTGGGATGCACTGTGTTCACTCGAACACCCTGCGCGGCAACCTCATTGGCCAGGCTCTTGCTGAGCCCCACGATCCCGTGCTTGGACGCGGTATAGGGGAGGTGAAGCGGTGTCCCTTTGGTACCGGCAGCGGAGCTGATGTTGACGATGCTGCCGCCTCGGTCGATCAGGTGGGGCAGCGCCGCTGCGCAGGTGTTCCACGTCCCGATCAGGTTCACATCGACCACGGCGCGCCATTGTTCTGCGGTGGTGGTGTCCCACGTGCCCGCGGTGAGGACCCCGGCATTGGCAATGGCGCCGTCGAGGCCGCCCAACTGCTGCACGCCGTCGTCGACTGCCGCGCGCAACGCGTCGGCATCGCGGACGTCGACGACGTACGTCGCGGCGCGGCGTCCGGATTCCCGCACCAGTCTGGCGGTTTCGTCGAGATCGTCGCGCGTGGCCAGTGGGTACTCGAGGACGGCGAGGGACTCGCAGATGTCCGCGAGAATGAGATCGGCGCCCTCCTCGGCGAGGCGCACCGCGTGGCTGCGGCCCATCCCGCGGGCCGCGCCCGTGATCAATATCTTCTTGCCGGCGACTCTGCCGGTGCCGGCATTCACAGCTTGTTGCAGAAGCCGGCGTCGACCGGAAGCGTGACCCCGGTGATGTATTGCGCCGCATCGGAGGCCAGGAAGGCGACGGCGTGGCTGATGTCTTCTGGTTCGAGCAGCCCGACAGGCATGGGGTTCTGCAGGTGTGGGCCACCATCGGGGTAGTTCTCCAGAAACGCCGTCATGGCCGGGTTGACCGCCATCATGGTGTTGACGGCGGTCGGGTGCACGGTGTTGACCCGGATGCTCTGTGGGGCAAGCGCATTGGCCAGTGTTCGCATGAGTCCGACGATGCCGTGCTTGGACGCCGCATATCCCAGACCGCCGGCCTGCGAACCGCCGAAGCCCTTGAGCCCGGCAGTGGAGCTGGTGAAGATGATCGACCCGCCGCGCCCGCCGGCGATGATGTGGGGGATCGCGGCCTTGGCGGTGTGCAGGGCGCCCGTCAGGTTGACGTCGATGACGTCGGTCCACATCTCGAGTTCTTCTTCGATGGTCAGCTCACGGAATGCCATCGTGGCGATGCCGGCGTTCGCGCAGACGATGTCGAGGCGACCGAATTGCTCGACGCCGGCATCCACCGCTGACTTGAGTTCGGCGAAATCACGGACGTCGGCGACGTCGGCGACGATCTTGCCGCCCACCGATTCGACGAGAGCCACGGTTTCGGAGAGCTCGTCGCGGCTGGCCATGGGGTAGCCGTTCGACGCGATGTCGGCGCAGATGTCCACGGCGATGATGCCCGCACCTTCTCTGGCGAGATGCACGGCGTGGCTACGCCCCTGCCCACGGGCCGCGCCGGTGATGAAGGCGACCTTCCCGTCCAACGATCCCATCTGAACTCCTTGCCGTGTACTCAAAGTTGGGTGTAAACCGTCTTGGTCTTCAGGAAGCTCTCGATGCCGTCGCGTCCCCATTCATGCCCCCAGCCGGACTGCTTGTAGCCGCCGAAGGGCATCGAGTGGTCGAACACCATCTGGCAGTTCAGCGTGACGGTGCCGGCGTCGAGACGTTTGGCGAGTCGGTGCGCGCGGCCGATGTCCTTGGTCCAGGCCGTCGCGGCCAGTCCGTACTCGGAATCGTTGGCCAGGGCCACGACCTCGTCGTCGTCATCGAACGGCAGGATCGCGACCACCGGCCCGAAGATCTCCTGCTGGTACAGCCGCGCGGTGGGCGCGACATCGGTGAGAACCGTTGGGTGCACGAAGAATCCACTGCGATCCAGCCGGTCTCCGCCGGCGACTATCTCGACGCCATCCCGGCGGCCCCCATCGATGAAGCCCAACACCTGGTCGAGCTGCTTGGCGCTGATGATCGGGCCGATCAGGACGCCGTCTTCTGTCGGTGCACCGAGCTTCACCGAGTTAGCGATGTTGGCGACGCCCTCGACCACCTTCTCGTACACGCTTCGCTGGGCGAAGATTCGCGATCCGCTGATGCAGCCCTGCCCGGAATGGATGAAGATACCCATCGCCGCCATCGTGATGGCGGTGTCCAGATCGGCGTCGTCGTAGATCAGAACCGGTGACTTGCCGCCCAATTCGAGCGCGACCCGCTTGAGATTGCCACCGCCGGCGGCCTGCACGATCTGCTTGCCCACTTCGGTGGAGCCGGTGAAGGCGACCTTGTCGACGCCGGGATGCGCGGTGATCGCCGCGCCGACCGTGTGGCCGTATCCGGTGACGAGGTTGACCACGCCGCCCGGTACGCCGGCCTCGGCCAGGATCCGCTCCAGCAGCAGGGCCGAAAGGGGCGTCTCCTCAGCGGGTTTGACGACACAGCTACACCCCGCGGCCAGGGCTGGCGCCAGCTTGGTGCACGCGTTGAACACCGGCCCGTTCCACGGGAAGATCAGCCCGACAACGCCGTAGGGCTCTTTGAGTGTGTAGGCGTGCATGGTGGTGAAGGCGCCCGTGATGCCGCCGGTCTGCTGCACATCGTGGGCGATGCCGTTGACCTTGGTGCACCAGCCCGCGTAGTAACGGAACGATTCGGCGCACGTCGACATGATCATGAACGCCTGGAAATACGGCATTCCGGTGTTGAGGGAATCGATCTGGGCGAGTTCGTCGGCGTGCTGGTCGATCAGATCGGCCACCCGCCACAGCACCTTGGCCCGCTCGTTGCCGGGCAGCCCGCTCCACACCCCCGAGGTGAAACTCGCGCGCGCACGGGTCACGGCAGCGTCGACCGCTTCGGCGCCGCCGTCCCGGAATTCGGCGATCACCTCCTCGGTGGCGGGGTTGATGATCGCGATGACGTCCCCGTGGCCCGGCCGGTTCGTGATGTCTTCCAGGACCGATTGCACCGTCATCGCCGCGCCTCGGTGAACTCGATGTGCAGCTCGGTGAGGCCGCGCAGCAGGAACGTCGGCTCGTAGCCGTAGTTGCGATGGCCCGGGGCGCCGTGCTTGGCCTCGCTGATCCGGATGTCGCGCGTCCGGTCGAGTAGGCGGTTGATGGTGACCCGGCCCTCGACCCGGGCCAGGGGAGCGCCGGCGCAGGTGTGGATGCCACGGCCGAAGGCGATGTGTTCGCGCACGTTCTTGCGATCGAGACGGAACTCGTTGGGATTGTCGAACTTTCGGGGATCCCGGTTGGCCGCCCCGAGACACAGCATCATCACGGTGCCGGCCTTGATCGGCACGCCACCCAGGGTGGTGGACTTGCGGCACAGGCGGAAGTCCACCTTGGTGGGGCTCTCGAAGCGCAGTGCCTCCTCGATGAATGGCGAGATCAGGTCGCGGTTCTCCCGCAGGTGATGCTGCAGCCCGGGGTTGTCGCCCAGCACCTTGACGGCGGAACTGAGCAGCTTCGTGACGGTTTCCTGCCCGGCGGCGAACAGGAACGTCGCCGGCCGCACCACCTCGAGCAGCGGCGGGACGGAGCCGTCGGGATAGGTGGCGGTGGCCAGCCCGGTCAGCACATCTTCGCGCGGGTGCTCGCGCCGGTCGGCGATATAGCCGCTGAACAGATCGTCAAGGTACTGAAGGGGATTGGAGCCGACGGGTTCATGGTCCAATGCGCCGACCGCGGATCCCGGTACGTTGCCGGCTCCGAGGTTGCGCCGGATCTCGGGGCGATCGTCCTCGGGTACGCCGAGTAGATCCGCGATCGCCAGCGTCGCGAACGGCTTGCCGTACTCGCCGAGGAACTCACACCGGCCGTTCGCGATGAACTCGTCGAACTGCCGGTCGGCGAGACCCCACATGTAGTCCGAGTTCTCCTGCAGGCGGCGCGGGGTCAGCAGCCGGCTCAGCAGGGACCGGGCGTTCTCGTGCTCGGGCGGATCCATCACCACCATGTGTTCGAAGATCGGGAACTCGTGACGGTGTGCCTCGATGAGCTCGCTGATGTCGTCCCCATCCGGGGTGAACGGGAGCGGCGGGAACGGGCCGCCGATGGCATTGACCGCCGAGAACGAATCGACATCCTTGAAGGCCGCCTGGACTTCTTGGTACCCGGTCACCGCCACCACGCCGTAGTGCGGTTCGCGAACGACAGGCCCCTGCTGACGCAGGTGATCCCAGTACGCGTACGGGTCCTGGGCGATGTCGGGGTTCGTGAAGTAGTCGACGTCGGCGAGGTCGGCCACTGTGGACTTGGGCTGCATGACAGCAACTCCTGATCGATCGATCAAAATGTTAGACTGCCGTATGCCTATCACGCGCCGCGACGGCCGGTCAAGCATTTCGGGGCGGGTTCGTCGATGACCCAGGCACGCAAATCGAAGGCCGATGACGGCGGTGCCCGACAGCGCCTGATCGAGGCGACGGTGCAGATCATGCACGACGAGGGATACGCCGCGGCCACCTCGCGGCGGGTCGCGGCCCAGGCCGGCGTCAAGCAGGCGTTGGTCTATTACTACTTCCCGACCATGGACGACCTGTTCGTCGAGGCGCTTCGTGCCGGCGGGGAAGTGGCTCTGGAGCGGCTGCGGGAAGTGTTGCTCGACGAGGACCCGCTGCGCGCGCTGTGGCGGATCAACAGTGACCCGCGACAGACGGTGTTGAGCACCGAATTCATGGCATTGGCCAACCATCGCAAGGCCGTTGGCGCCGAATTGAAGGCGTACTCGGAACGTGTGCGCGATATCGAGACCGCGGCGGTGACGCTGGTTCTGCGGACCGCCGGCGTGAATCTGGACGCGTACCCGCCGGTGGTGATCTCCATGATCGTCGCCCAGATCGCGCGCAGCGTCGGCAATGAGAATGCGGTCGGTGTGACCCGGGGGCATGAGGAACTCCGCGCGTTCATCGACCGGCAGATCGAGCTGTTGACGAAGGCTGCGGAAGTCGTGCGCGACTGACCGGTGGCCGGACGGGCCGTCGCGCCCGTCCGCTCGGTGATTTCGGCGGCGTCGCCGCCTTTTTGAATCTCGTCATTGACACTGCGCGGCATCGCATGCCATGGTTCCTGATCGATCGACCAATTTTTGGAATCGACGGCCGGACCGCCATTCCGCGGCGGCGGCGACAACCAACAGCGAGGTGGATTCATGGCGGGACGGGTAGAGGGCAAGGTCGCATTCATCACCGGAGCGGCCCGTGGTCAGGGGCGTAGTCACGCCGTGCGGCTCGCCGAAGAGGGCGCCGACATCATCGCCATCGACGTCTGTGGTCCGGTGAGCAGCAACCCCCAGATCGCACCCGCGACGCGGGACGACCTTGCCGAAACGGCGGACCTGGTCAAGCAGCTGAACCGGCGCATCGTCACCGCCGAGGTCGACGTGCGCGACTACGCCGCGGTGAAGGCCGCTGTCGACAACGGCGTCGAACAGCTCGGCCGGCTGGACATCATCTGCGCCAATGCCGGTATCGGAAACGGTGGCCAGACGCTGGACCACACCAGCGAAGAAGACTGGACCGACATGATCGACGTCAACCTCTCCGGCGTCTGGAAGTCGGTCAAAGCCGCGGTGCCGCACCTCATCTCGCAGGGGCAGGGTGGATCGATCATTCTGACCAGCTCGGTGGGCGGACTCAAGGCCTACCCGCACACGGGGCACTACATCGCGGCCAAGCATGGCGTGGTCGGGCTGATGCGGACCTTCGCCGTGGAGCTGGGCCACCACTCGATCCGGGTGAACTCGGTGCACCCCACGAACGTGAACACCCCGCTGTTCATGAACGAGGGCACCATGAAGCTGTTCCGTCCCGACCTGGAGAACCCGGGCCCGGACGACATGAAGGTCGTCGCGCAGATGATGCACGTGCTGCCGGTGGGCTGGGTCGAGCCAGTGGACATCAGCAACGCCGTGCTGTTCCTGGCCTCGGACGAATCCCGTTATGTGACAGGTCTTCCCATGACCGTCGACGCCGGAAGCATGCTCAAGTAACCCTGATCAGCAACCCAACCGAATAGGCATCAACCCAACGGCAACGGAGCCAAAGCCCATGGCCAGTAACAGTTCTCCCGTCAATCCGCTGTTTGCCTCAGTGGCACCCGAGGTACCTGCGTCCCACTCCTGTCAGAGAGCCGCCAAGATCGGCGGGTATGGCGGCCTGGCGGTCGCGGCGTGGCTGGCCACCGCGGTGGCGACCGGTCACGGAGTGGCCGTCGCGGATACCGTTGGCGGGTCGGCGAGTTCATCGTCATCGAGTTCGATGAGCGCACCGGGTGGGTCGACGTCCTCGGGTGCCGCGGGCAGTGCGACGAGTGGGTCCCCGACGAACACCGGTGTAACCGCAACGGCGGGCACCACGGGGACGACCGGGACGACCGAATCGGCGAGTGGCTCGGGTGGCACCGGATCGTCTTCGGTCCCAGGGACGTCAGGCACATCACCGACGTCCGGATCGACGTCGTCGAGCGCCGAGGTGGGCTCGGGGGTGGTCGTCAGCAGCAGTGGGGGAGCCCATACCGGCAGTTCATCGACGACTCCGAAGGGCGACGCACACGAAAGTGCCGGCGGCGGTACGGCATCGGTGGCGGCCAAGCCGCGCACGAGTGCCAAGCCCTCGTCCAAGCCGGGCACGACCACCAAATCCCCGGCCAAGCCGGCGCGTGCGGAGACCACCACCGCCTCGCCCTCCACGCAGGCGGCGAGCACCGCGGCCGTCAGCACCAACGTCACGGCCAAGACCGCCGCGGTGACCGCGGCGGCAGTTGCCTCCACGGCCGCCACGACACAGACGATGGCGGTCGCCGCGACGGCTGCCACCGCCGCGATACCGGCCGCCGTGACGACTCAGGTCGTCTCTCCGGCAACGGGTTTGGCGGGCTTTCTCAACAGTGTGGTGACCAATCTGCTCAACCCGTTCGTGAAGCCGGCACCCAACACCGCGGACCCGCTGACCCCGGCGGTGTGGGCGGTACTCGCCTGGGTGCGGCGCAACGTGTTCAACCAGGCCCCGACCATCGCATACAACCCGACCACGACAGTTCAGACCGGCCAGACAGTGACCGGTAACCTCGGCGCGTCCGACGCCGAAGGCGACGCCCTGACCTACAAGGTCACACAGGGGCCGAAGTACGGCACGCTGACCATCGATCAGGCCACCGGCAACTTCACCTACACCCCGAACGACATCAATTACACGGCGGTGCAGACCGATTCGTTCTCCGTGTCGGTGACGGACGGCAAGTTCAACCTGCTGGGTCTGTTCAGCCCGCACAGCGCCAAGGCCGGCATCGACGTTTCGGTGCTCAACCCCGAAGTCCAGCGGGTGATCCTGAACCTGCCCGGCACCATTGCCAGCCCGGCGAATCCGCGTTACTCGGCCGACGGCCAATCCATCTTCTTCGCCGGCCAACCGACCAGCGGGGGCCGCTCGGAGATCTACCAGGTCAAGACCGACGGAACGGCGCTGCAATGTGTGACCTGCGGCGTCAGCGTCGGCGAAACCGGAAATCTGGCCAAACCCGTTCCCGTCGACGACGGTTCGGGCCGGGTACTGGTGCTGGTGAACGTCGCCGGGCAGACGCCGCGCTACTCCATGCTGGAAACCGGAATCAACGGGACCCAGCTGGTTTCGATCACCACGCCGGCCGGCGGTGGCTACGCCATCGATCCGCAACGCGAGATGCGGGTGTCGCCGGACGGCACCCACGTGCTGTACACCCGAATCGTGATCGGGCCCAACAACCTGCTGCAGGCCCTGCCGATCGTCGGCACGCTCACCCGCACCGATACCGGCTACACGGTCACCGACGCCCGGGTGGTGTACCCCACGGGTGAGGGCAAGCAGTGGACACCGGACGGTAAGGGCGTGGTGATCCTCGGCGGCCAATTCGATGCGGGCAATGTCGACGACATCGAGGTCGACCTCGCCACCGGCAAGGTCACCAGGGTGACGGCCAACCTCGACTACGACGAGGACATGGATTACTCGCCCAACATGCAGTGGATCGCCATCGGCAGCACCCGCGGGCTCAATGCGCTGACCCCGATGACGCGGATCATCCGGCAGAACTTCCTGCCGGTGTACGTCGGCGCACCCGTGTACCTGGAGTGGGCCGCCCCGGTCAACATCTCGAACCAGGAATGGATCGTCCAGGTCGGTGATGAACTCAACCGGGAGAACGGCATTCCGCTGTTCGACGCCGGCGACGGATACGCGGCCCGCAGCATGCCGAGCTGGAATCCCGACGGCACCGCTGTCACGTTCTGGGAGTCCAGCACCACCGATCCGACGGTGTCCCGGCTGGTCATCGCGAACCTGAAGTACACCACCAGTGTCGGACCGGTCGCGGCGGACCGGTCGACGCCGAGCTCGGATTCGTGGGCACCGGCCCTCGGCAGCTACGTCGCCGCCACCACACCGCTGCCGGCCACCGGCACCTATTCGGGTGTGGGTGGTGGTACCGCGGTGGTGACCGAGGCGCCGGACTCCAACGATCCGACGCGCACCATCCGCACCGTCACCTACACCAACTATGTCAACGAACTGGGCGAGATTCTCAACGGCACCGAATCCGCCGACTACAACGCCAGTCAGACGACGGTCCACTACCTGGCCGATATCACCGTCACCGGCGCCCACACCGGCTATCTGACAGCCGACGCGAACATCAACGCGTTCCAGCAGTCGCTGACCGGCACCATCACCTCCAGTGTCGACGGCGATGTGCAGTCGCTGCCGGACCCGGATGCGGCGCACCAGGCACAGCAGGACGCATAGCCGGCCATCGAAAGGACCGCATCATCGCAAGCGGCAACGAATTACCCAGTGGTGCATTGCTTCTCGGTGCAGAGCGGATCACGGGATCCTCCGGTGGGACGCACCACCACATCTATCCCGGCACCGGTCGGGTGAACGCCGTCGTCGAGATGGCCGGCGCCGTGGAAATCGACAGGGCGGTCGAGTCGGCCAAGCGGGCGCAGCGAACCTGGATGTCGTATCCGCCCGACCGGCGCCGCGACATCCTGTTCGATCTGGCCGATCTCCTCGGTGAGCACCACGGGGAGTTCGCCCGGATCAACACCCACGACTACGGCGTGCCGACGTCGTTGGCCGCGACGTCGGTGCTGACAGAACGGTTCTTCCGGTTCTACGCCGGATACGTCGACAAGGCCGATGGCGCAAGCACTCCCGTGGCGGGCGGCTTCGACCTCAACCTGGTCGAGCATGAACCGTACGGCGTCGTGGGCGTCATCGCGCCATGGAACGGCGCCCTCGTGGTGATCGGGCTGGCGGTCGCGCCGGCCCTGGCCGCGGGCAATGCCGTCGTCGTCAAGCCGTCGGAACTCGCACCGCTGGCGGCACTCCGGTTCGGCGAACTCTGCCTCGAGGCCGGCTTGCCCGCCGGCCTCGTCAACGTGCTGCCCGCGGGCGCGGACGGCGGCGAGGCACTCGTGCGGCACCCCGGTGTGGGCAAGATTCATTTCACGGGAGGTACCGCCACTGCCCGGCGGGTGCTGACCGCCGCAGCGGAGAACATCACCCCGGTGGTCGCCGAACTCGGGGGCACCGCCGCCGCGATCATCTTCGACGATGCCGATCTGGATGCCGCCGCGAACCTGTCCGCGCACCAAGGGCCGATCATGCAGGCCGGGCAGAGTTGTGCCTGCAGTAGCCGAATTCTGGTTCACAACAATGTCTATGACGCGTTTCTGGACAAGTTCCTCGCCGCTGTCACGCGGGCGCCGATCGGCGACCCGCTGCGCTCCGATGTCCTCTTCGGTCCGGTCATCAACCAGGCCGCCGTCGACCGCATCCTGGGCACCATCGAGCGGGCGATGGCCGAAGGAGCCGGCGAACTCGTGCTGGGCGGCAACCGGATCGGCGGCGAGCTGGCGTCCGGGTTCTACGTCGAGCCGACGGTGTTCGCGGACGTCGACAACTGCTCACCGCTGGCCCAGCAGGAGACCTTCGGGCCGGTGGTGTCGGTGCTGCGATTCCACGACGACGCCGAAGCGGTGGAGCTGGCCAACGACACCCGGTACGGGCTCAACGCATTCGTCCACACCACGAATCTGCACCGCGCCCATGTGGTGTCACGGCAGCTTCAGGCCGGGTCGGTCTGGGTGAACACCCGAAGCGACATCCAGCCGCAAGGCCCCTACGGCGGATACAAACACAGCGGCATCGGCCGGTCGGGCGGAATCGAAGGCCTCCGAGAGTTCCGGCAGACCAAGAACATCCGGATCAAGGTGTCCTGACGGGCGTGTCAGCCCTCCAGCCTGGCCCGCACGCTCGCGAGTCGTTCCTGCAACTCCGCTTCGCTGATGACGCCGCGCGCGACCAGTGAATGGGCGAGCGAGACCAGCTGGTTCTCCGGGTACGGCAGGCTCGCATACACCGTGGCCGAGAGGGCGTCCTCTTCGTCGCGGCGGTCCTTGAAATTGAGCACCTCGGCTTCGCAGGCCGAATGGTCCAGTGCGTCACAGAGTCCGTCGAGGCTGGTTTTCCATGGGGGAACAGGGTTTTCGACACCCCACTTGGCGGCCATGCGCGACCACACCTGGTCACGGGCCACGATGTCCCGCAGTGGCGCGATCTCGCTCATCCGGCCGTCCCCGGGTGCATGGCGGGGCGCGTCGTCACGATCGCGTTGGTGGTCACGCCCGGTTTGGGGAGTGCCACGCCGATCAGGCAGTCGCGCGTGATGATCTCGGCCAGTTGATCTTCGGTCCAGCCGTCGGTGCCCTCGGGGCGCATCGGCATCACCATGAACCGGTGCTTCTGGTTGGAGTCCTCGACCCGGACCTCGATGTCGTCGGGCAGGTAGAGCCCGAACTCGGCCAGCACCTGACGCGGCCAACGGACCAGGCGCCGGCGGTAATTGGGCGTGCGGTACCACTCGGGGGAGTTCCCCAGGATCGGCCGCGGATAGCACGAGCACAGCGCGCAGACGATGACGTGATGCACCGTCGGCGTATCGGCGAGAATCTGGAACGCGACGAAATCGCTCGGGGTGCCGAAGCCGGTCGGCTCCAGCCAATCGACGCCGACGGCCTTGCTGGCGGCGAGTGAATCGTTGACGGCCAGCTCCTTGAACTCGGGGTCCAGCCAAGCCCGTGCGACGAGCCGCGCCGCCGGGGTGGGGCCGATCTGCTCGGCGAACTCGGTGAACCGCCGGTGCTCCTCGGCGGTGAAAATGCCCTTCTCGATGCACAACTCGCGCAGGGCGATCTCGAGGACCTCGAAGTCGGTGATCTCGTCGACCATGGGTTTCACGGTGCGGGCGTGGTCGTGGTCATGATCATGATGGTGATCCGACATGCAAATCCCTTCTGGTATCAGTGAATTGAGCGCATCGGTGATTCGAGCTAGGTGGCGGCTTCCAGCCAGCGTTCGGGGATTTCGGTGCGCAGGGTGTCGCGCGTCGTGCCGGTGTAGTCGTGCCACAGCTCGGACTGGTTGAACTCGACGACGTAGAACCACTCGGGCGGCGCCTCGGGGATGTCCCACGTCTCGTCCTCCGGCGCCGGGCTCTCGTAGGCCAGCACCGCGATCTTGCCGGTCGCGCCGCGCACGTACTCCGGGGTGCGGGTGTAGAAGATCACCGGCAGCTCCCGCACCCGCACGGCGTCGCCGACCTTGAACTTCGGTGTCCCGGCCTTACCGGCGTAGATCTGCGGATCGCCGATGCCGACGGCTTCGATGTGATGCTTGTTGCGCTTGACGTTCGCCCCGTCGCCCTCGGACCTGGGCTTCGCCTCGAGGGTCTTGCCGTCGAGCCCGCCCTCGTAACGGCCCCTCACCTCGGCCATCCGTTCCATGAGTTCGCCGAGGCTGATGTGATGCTTCTCGATCAGGACCCGGGCGACCGACAGCAGCCAGCGGCCGTAATAGGGCAGACCCAGGTACTCCGCACGGCCGACGTCGACGTTGCCGATGCGGCGCCGCTCCTCCGACAACCAGATGCCGCGCCAGGCCAGCACCTCGCAGATCACGTACGTCATGTGTTCCCACAGCTCGTACTGCTTGTTGACGTACTCCATCGGGGCGTCGGGCTCGCCGCCCACGTCGTGCACCGGTTTCAGGTAGGCCTGGATCCGGGCCGCATCCAGCATGTCGGGGTAGGGGGCGTCGGGAAGTTCCGGGTAGGACGATTTCAGTCGGGACACCAAGCCCAATTGGGCTGCGCGCTCGGCCGCTGTGCTCATGACAGCTCCTCGTGTTGTGCAGAGGCGACAAACTGACGCGAGGCCCGATCCGGCATCCAACACATGCTGAGGGACGAACGCACCCCCGCGTCCTGGCTCACATGACTACTTTTCCGACCTTAACCGTTGCCGTGGCAGTCGCGTGCCGGTTTGGCGCGTTCGCGCTCACCTTCCCGAGGTGGGCTCGTTGTTCCGGCGTAGGGTGCATCGCGTGGCGACGATGAAGGCAGCCCGTGTTCTGGCACAGGGTGCGCGATTTGAGTTGGCGGACATGGACATTCCCGAGCCCGGGCCTGGGCAAGTGCGGATCCGCGTCCGTGCCTGCGGCGTCTGCCACACCGATTCGATGACGGTGGCGGGCACGCTGGGCAATACGTTCCCGCGTACGCCGGGGCATGAGATCGCCGGCGAAGTCGACGCGGTCGGCGCCGGCGTCAGCGCGTGGGCCATCGGTGACCGGGTGGGCGTCGGCGCGTTCGGTGGTTGCGATTTCACGTGCGAGCCCTGCCGCCGCGGAGACTTCATCTCGTGCGCGCAGCGCAAGACCGCCGGTGCCAGCTACGACGGGGGCTATGCCGAGTACCTGGTGGCTCCGGCCGAGGCGCTGGCGCGGATTCCGGCCGGCTTGTCTTTCGTGGAAGCCGCTCCGCTGTTGTGCGCGGGCATCACGACGTTCAACTCGCTGCGCAATTCGATTGCGCGACCCGGGGACCTCGTCGGGATCCTCGGGGTGGGCGGTCTCGGCCATCTCGGGATCCAGTTCGCCGCCAAGATGGGGTTGGAAGTGGCGGCGATCGCGCGCGGACAAGACAAGGCGCCGCTGGCGAAAGAGCTTGGCGCCCATCACTACATCGATTCACGCGGGTCTGACCCTGCGGCCGAACTCCGCAAGCTCGGTGGTGCTGTCGTGGTGCTCTCGACGGTCACCGCCGCGGATGCGATGACCGCCGTGCTCGGCGGCCTGAAACCGCGCGGTCAGTTACTTGTTGTCGGCGCGTCCGAGAACTTGATGCAGGTGCCGCCGATCGCGCTGATCACCAAGTCGCTGGGTGTGCAGGGCTGGGCCTCTGGGACGTCGCAGGACTCCGAGGACGCGTTGCGTTTCTCGGCGCTGACCGGGGTACGGCCGATGGTCGAGACGATGCCGCTGAGCCAGGTGCAGGCAGCCTACGACCGGATGATGGCGGGCGATGCGCGATTCCGCGTGGTCTTGACAATGGGCTGAGCGTGACCCCGAGCTGACGATGGAGCCGCGCCCAGCGTCTTCATATCAAGATCTGGGCTGATTCATGGCTGGGCCGTTCACTGTGGGCTCATGTCCACTACATCCCGTACCCGGCGCTACGGCGTCGTCACCCTCGCCGGATTCGCCGCGCTGTCCCTGGCGGCCTGCGGATCATCGAACACACCGTCGGCCGGTTCCAGTGCCGCCGCCAGTTCAGCGCCGTCGTCCGCGAACCCGGCACCTGCAGCTCCCGGCGGTCCGGGCGGTAAAGACCGGCTGTCCGGTCTGGTCAACTCGGTCTCGGGCGGCACCGTGTCGATCACCGGGAAAGACGGGCCGGGGACCGTGGACATCACGTCCTCGACGCGGGTCACCCAGCTCGGGCCCGGTCAGCTGACCGACGTCACGGCCGGCGAGTGCGTCGCGGTCCGCCCGGTCAAGGGCAACGACACCGGGAACGCGGTGACGGCCGCCAACGTCCTCGTCGGCCAACCGGGCAACGCGCAATGCGGTCAGAAGGGCGGAAAGCGCGAACACGGCATCAACGGCACGGTTGCCTCGGTGAACGGCAGCACGATCATGGTCACCGACGCCGACAACGCGCAGATCACCGTGACGGTGACACCCGACACCCGCTACACCAAGAGCTCCAGCGCCGACGCGAAGGCGATCGCCGCCGGGATGTGTCTGGGCGCGCGCGGCACCAAGGACGGCAACGGCGCCCTCCAGGCCACGTTCGCGATGGTGCGGCCGGCCGTGAACGGGGCGTGTGGCGGCGGGCACCGCTGACGCTCATTCCGGCGGCGCGAAGAACTCCAAGGCGATGCCGTCGGGGTCGCGGAAGCTCAGACCGGAGCCGTAGGGCGCGTCGACGACGCCGCCATGGGTGATGCCCAGCGCCTCGAGTTTGGCGGCCCAGTCGACGAGCTCGGCCCGGGAGGCGCAGCCGAAGCCGACGTGGTCGAGGCCGGCCCGGAACTCGCTGAACTGGCCCGGTTCGATGGCGCGGTCATGCTGGTGGATGCCGAACAGGGTGCCGCCGGGCAGTGCCCACACCAGATGCCGGTAGCCGGCGTCGGTGTGTTCGTCGAGCACCGGGTCCTCGCCGATCAGGTTGCGGTACCAGGGGCCGCTGACCGTCATATCGCTGACGGTGACCGCGACATGGTTCAGAGCTGCGAACGCCATGGGATGCCTCCTGATCGTGAATGTTGTTTCATACCACTGCTTTTCCGCGCCGGGCGCGGGACCGCATGTCCCACAGGTACAGCTGGTAGCCCAGCAGCCACACGTCGCGCGGGATCACCCGGTCGGCCAGCCGCAGCGCCGTCAGCAGCCGGTCGAACCAGCGCTGCTGGGTGGGTGTCCACGCCAGTTTCATGTGGGTGCGGAACTCGGTGGGCAGGAAGCCCGTCGTCGCGAACAGGTTGAACGGACCGGCCAGCTGCCGCAGCGGGGTGGGCAGGAACGCCAGCGCCGCCACGCCGTGCAGGTGTTGGCGGACGGGCTCGTCGATCTGCAGCTCGTCGAGCGTGCGTTTCCAGTACTCGTCGAAGGCGACGCGGTCGGCCGGCCACATTCCCTCGCGCACCTGCAGCGTGGTGCCGAGGGTGCGGGCGTCCTGATAGATGGCGTCCGCGGCCGCGGGGCTGAGCGGGCCGTACAGGAACTCGTGCTGATCGACGTAGTAGCGGTACAGACACGACGCCACCCACAGCTGCAGCTTCGGGTCGAACGCGGTGTATTTCACCGGGCTCGACGCCGTCGACCGCACCAGCGCGTGCACCCGGTCCACTTCGCGGCGGATCAGGGCACGGTCGTCGTCGGTGCCGTACACCGCGGCCGCGAGGTAGGTGCCGGTGGTGCGGGCGCGTTTGAACGGGTGCTTATAGACGTTGCCGCTGTCGACGGGGCTCTCCAGCACGCCGTAACCCACCCCGGGCAGGGCCAGTTGCATGATCACGTTGGCCGCGGGCGCCAGCGCCGCCGCGGGGTTGATGAGGTCGACAACCCGCTTCGGATGCCGAGGTGGACCCAGCCGCATGATGGGAGAGTAGACACCTGTGAGACGCTGCCCGGCGTGTTTGACAGAAGCGCCCCGCGGGCGGCCGGTCTGGCGCTCGGCTACCTGGCCGATGTGTGCTGGGCCGACCCACGCCGCGGCCATCCGGTAGCGCTGTTCGGCACGGCGGCCGCCGCGCTGGAACGGCGTACGTACCGCGACAACCGGCCGGCGGGGGCCGGCCACACCGCGGCGTTGCTGCTCGGGCTGGGCGCGCTGGGCATCGGGCTGGAACGTGTCGCGCGGGGTCCGGTGGCGAAGACGCTCGTGACCGCCGCGGCGACCTACACCGTGCTCGGCGGGACGTCGCTGGCCCGGACCGGTGCCGACATGGCGGCGCGGCTCGAGCGCGACGATGTGGCTGCGGCTCGCGAGCTGCTGCCGTCCCTGTGCGGGCGTGATCCGTCGGCGCTGGATGCCGACGGGCTGGCCCGGGCCGCGCTCGAATCGGTCGCGGAGAACACCTCCGACGCCCAGGTGGCACCGATCCTGTGGGGCGCCGTCGCCGGGGTGCCGGGCCTGCTGGTGTACCGCGGTGCCAACACCCTGGACGCCATGATCGGTCACCTCAACCCGCGTTACACCCGGTTCGGTTGGGCGGCAGCCCGATTCGACGATGTCCTCAACTATCTGCCGGCCCGCGTGACCGGGCTGTGCGTCATGGCGGCGTCGCGACGGCCCGCCGCGGCGTGGCGGGCGTGGCGCGCCGACGCGCACAAGCACCCGAGCCCCAACGCCGGTGTGGCCGAAGCGTCCTTCGCCGGGGCGCTGGGCGTGCGGCTCGGGGGAGCGACGCAGTACGCGCACCGGCTGGAGATGCGGCCGACCCTGGGCACCGGGCCCGCGCCGGTGCCCGCCGATCTGCGTCGCGCGGTGGGACTGACCCGCCGGGTGCAGGCGCTGGCGACGGTGGTGGCCGTCGGGCTCAGCGGCGCCGGCCGTAGCGGTCGGCGAGCTTCTGCTCGGTCTTCTCCTCGGCGGTGAGTGGCGTGGCCGGTTCCTCGGGGTCGGGCCCACCGGAAGTGTCGGTGCCCGAGCCGGATTGGGCCTTCTCCAGGCGGCGCTGCCGGATTTCGGCCATCACGAAGTAGCCCAGCCCGATGGGCGCGACGATGCCGAACGCGATCCACTGGATGCCGTACGACAGGAACGGGCCGGCATCCAGGTGCGGGAGCGCGATGACCCCGAGACCACCCGGCTGGCCATCGACGAGCTGTAGGTACTCCGCCGTCAGTGGCACGCCGGTCAGCTGCGAAATCTGGGTCGGGCTGATCGAGTACACCTGCTGGATGCCGTCCTGCTTGAACGGTTCCTTGCCCGACATGATCGGCTCGGCATCCCGCAGCCGCCCGGTGATCGTGACCGTCCCCGGCGGCGGCGCGGCGAAGGGTGGCACGCCCGGACCGTCGCCCTGCTTCACGTAGCCGCGGTTGACCAGCACCGTCGGGCCGCCGTCGACCGCGAACGGGGTGAGCACCTCGTAGGAGGGGTCGCCGTCATCGGTCCGCAGCCGGACCAGCACCTGCGCCTCGGGGCGGTAGTGGCCCGTCGCCGTCAGCCGCCGCCACTGCGCATCCGGGGCCGACGAATCCTGGTGCGGCAGGACCGAAGTCAGGGGCGCGGGTTCGGTGTTCAGCGACGACGCGATCTGGTTGTTCTCGCGGGAGGTGCGGGTGTTCTTGCCCAGCTGCCACGGCGCGAGCACCGTGAAGCACAGGTAGGCGAACGCGATCACCACGACGAACAGGGCCAGCCACTGCGGCCGGAAGAGGAACCCGAGCCGGCGCATCAGTCGCCTCGGTCCGCCAGTTGCTTGTCGACCCAGTCGTGCAGGCCCGGCAGCGACGCCTCGATCACCGCGAAGGTCTCCTCGAAATCGTCGATGCCGCCGTAGTACGGGTCCTCGACGTCGAGCGCGTGCGCGCCCGAACGGGGGTCGAACGAGCGCATCATCCGCACCCGGTCGGGATCGGCGCCCAGGTCGCTCAGGATGCGGGTGTGGTTGCGGCCCATGGGAACGATCATGTCGGCGGCGAGATGGTCGGCGTCGATGGCCGCGGCGGCGTGCGCGGTGGGGTAGCCGTGCGCGCGCAGCACCCGCTCGGCGCGGCTGTCGGCGGGATCACCCGCATGCCAGCCGCCGGTGCCGGCGCTGGTCACCCGGACCAGGCCGGCCAGCCCACGCTCGTCGATCTGGTGGGCGAACATCTTCTCGGCCATCGGCGATCGGCAGATGTTGCCGGAACAGATGAACGTCACGTGCACGCGGTCAGACACCCAGCACCTCCCGTAGCTCGTCGACGGTGGCGACCCGCCGGACCGTCGAATCGTCGGTGAAATCGGCTGCGCCGTAACCCCAGTCGACGACGACGGTGTCGATGCCATGGTGCGCGGCGCCATGGACGTCGTGCGACCGGTCGCCGATCATCAGCACCTGCTCGGGCACCGGGGTCAGCTGGGCGAGCGCATGAGCGACGACGTCGGCCTTCGCCGACCGGGTGCCGTCGACGCTGGCACCGGCGATCACCTCGAAGTGCTCGTCGATGCCGAAGTGCTCGACGATGCGCCGGGCAGTCGGCTCGGCCTTCGACGTCGCGACGGCCAGCCGTACCCCGGCCGCCCGCAGGTCCTCGATACCGTCGAACATGCGGTTCATCGACCAGCCGCGGGACGTGTAGTCGGCGCGGTAGGCGGCGATGGCGTCGGCAGCCTTCTCACCGAGGCCCAGTGAGCCCAGCGTCACGTGCATCGGCGGGCCGACGATGCGTTCGGCGAGGTCACCGTCGGGTACGTCAGCGCCGACAGCGTCGAGCGCGTGACGGAAGCTGGCGACGATGCCCTCGGCGGAGTCGGTCAGCGTCCCGTCGAGGTCGAATAGCACCAACTGCGGGGTCACGGTGTCATTGTCCCTGATGTATCTGACCGCCTGCGCCGCGCACCGGACGAGTTCCGGTTCGAGAAGGACCAAATGGCTGCTTTGAGGGTGCGACGAGCGACCAATTGGTCCTTCTCGGCTTCTGGCAGCTCTGATCTAGGGTCTACGTGTGGAATCCGGGGCGCGCTATCACGGCGATCAGGCTGTCGCGCCCGGCATGCTCGACTTCGCGGTGAACGTCCGCGGTTCCGGCCCGCCGCAGTGGCTGGCTGACCGGCTCGCGGCCCGGCTGGCCGATCTGGGTAGCTACCCGACCGCCGCCGACGTGGCCGCGGCCCGTGCCGCCGTCGCCGCCCGGCACGGCCGTGACCTGCAGGAAGTGGCCCTGCTGGCGGGTGGCGCCGAGGGTTTCGCGCTGCTTCCGCAGCTGCGGCCGCGCCTGGCGGGGCTCATCGCGCCGTCGTTCACCGAGCCCCAAGCCGTGTTCGACACCGCCGGCGTGCCCGTCGCGCACGTGGTGCTGGACGCGCCGTTCGGGCTGTCCGGCGCCGCGGTGCCGGCTGACGCCGATCTCGTGGTTGTGGGCAATCCCACCAATCCGACCGGCGTCCTGCACCGCCGCGACGAGATTCTGGCGCTGTGCGCGCCCGGGCGCCTCGTCGTCGTCGACGAGGCTTTTGCCGACGCGGTCTCCGGTGAACCGGAGTCGCTGGCCGGCCGGTCGCTGCCCGATGTCGTGGTGCTGCGCAGCCTGACCAAGACCTGGTCGCTGGCCGGGCTGCGGGTCGGCTACGCGCTGGGCGCGCCCGAGGTGCTGGCACGGCTGACGGCGCAGCGGCCGCACTGGCCGCTGGGCACGCTGCAGTTGGAGGCGTTGACGGCGTGCTGCTCCGCCGAGGCGGTGGCCGAGGCCGACGCGGGGGCGCGCCGGTTGGCGCAGCTGCGGGCCGAGATGGCGGCGGGCCTGACGGCGGCCGGATTCCCCGTCGCCGCCGGCGCGGCCCCTTTCGTGCTGTTTTCGGTACCGGATGCAGAGCTGGCCCGGAAGTACTTGGCGGAGAAGGGAATTGCGGTGCGCCGCTGCGACACGTTCTTCGGGCTGCCCGACGGCTACCTGCGTGCGGCGGTCCGCCCGGAATGGCCGGTCCTCGCCGAAGCCCTACAGGAGGTCCCCTGGTGAGTGTGCCGTTGCGTGACGTCATCGCCGCGCTGGACCGCGCCTACCCGCCGGCGCTCGCGCACAGCTGGGACTCGGTGGGCCTGGTGTGCGGTGACCCGTCCGAGGCCGTGGAGTCGGTGACCGTCGCGGTCGACGCCACCGCGGCCGTCGCCGCGTCGGTGCCCGAGGGCGGACTGCTGCTGGCGCACCATCCGCTGCTGCTGCGCGGCGTCGACACCGTGGCCGCCGACACCGGCAAGGGCGCCCTGATCCACTCGCTGATCCGCCGCGGCGCGGCGCTGTTCAGCGCGCACACCAATGCCGACGCGGCCGCGCCCGGGGTGTCGGACGCCCTCGCCGAGGCACTGGGCCTGCAGGTCGAGGGTGTGCTCGACCCCGCCGAGGCGCGCGCTGACCTGGACAAATGGGTCGTGTTCGTGCCGCACGTGAACGCCGACGCGGTGCGGGACGCGATGTTCGCCGCCGGTGGCGGCCAGATCGGCGACTACTCGCACTGCAGCTGGGCGACCATGGGCGTAGGCCAGTTCCTGCCGCACGAGGGCGCGACACCGACCATCGGCATGGTCGGCGCCATCGAGCAGGTCGCCGAGGACCGCGTCGAGGTGATCGCGCCGTCCCGGCTGCGGCGGGCGGTGCTGACGGCGATGCGCGCGGCGCACCCCTATGAGGAACCGGCGTTCGACGTGCTCACGCTGGCGCCGCTGCCGTCGGACGTCGGAATCGGGCGCATCTGCTCATTGCCGGAGCCGGAACCGTTGTCGGCCTTCGCGTCCCGCGTCGCGCGCGGTCTGCCCACCACATCGTGGGGGGTACGGGCAGCGGGCGATCCGGACGCCCTGGTGTCACGCGTCGCGGTCTGCGGGGGCGCCGGCGACTCGCTGCTGGGGGCGGTGACGCGGTCGGGCGTCGATGTCTACGTGACGTCCGATCTGCGCCATCATCCCGCCGACGAGCACCGCCGCGCATCGGACGTGGCGCTGGTCGATGTAGCGCATTGGGCGAGTGAATTTCCGTGGTGCGAGCAGGCCGCCGGGGTCGTGCGTGCACAATTCGGTGATGCGTTGCCGGTGCGGGTCAGCCAGATCCGTACCGACCCCTGGAACGTCGAGATAACCTGCTGAGAGACGTGAAGATGAAAGCTGAAGTGTCGCAACAACGTTTGTTGCTCGAGGTGGCCGAAGTGGACGCCGCGCTGACCCGCCTGACGCACCGGTCGACGCACCTGGTCGAGCAGCAGCGCTTCGACGCCGTGCAGGCAGAGCACCGCGAGGCCAACGATCGGTTGGCGGCGCTGAGCATCGCCGTCGAGGATTTGGACGCGCAGATCGCCAAGTTCGAGTCCGAGATCGACGCCGTGCGTCAGCGTGAGGCCCGTGACCAGAAGCTGATGGACAGTGGTTCGGTCGGCGCCAAGCAGGTGGCCGAACTGCAGCACGAGCTCGAGACGCTGCAGCGCCGGCAGGCCGCTCTCGAGGAGCAGCAGCTGGAGATCATGGAGCGTCGGGAAGAGCTGCAGGGTGAGCGGAACGAGGAACTGGCCCTGATCGACGCGCTGCAGGGGGATCTGACCTCAGCGCAGGTCGAGCGCGACCAGGCGCTGGTGTCCATCGACGAGTCCCGCAAGGTGGCGGCCGACCGGCGCAAAGCGCTGCTGGACTCGGTGTCCCCGGAACTTGCCGAGATGTACGAGAAACAGCGCAAGCTGGGCGGCCCCGGCGCGGGGCTGCTCCAGGGCAGCCGCTGCGGCGCCTGCCGCATCGACCTGGATCGTGGTGAGCTGTCCCGGGTTTCGGCGGCCGCCCCCGACGACGTGCTGCGCTGCCCCGAGTGCGGGGCGATCCTGGTGCGGGTCAAGGACTTCCGTGCGGGAGAAACCGGTCTGTGAGAGTTCTGGTCGAGGCCGACGGTGGGTCGCGCGGCAACCCGGGACCCGCAGGCTATGGCGCCGTGGTGTTTTCGGCCGACCGGGCCGAGGTGCTCGCGGAGAGCAGTGCCTCGATCGGGGTGGCGACCAACAACGTCGCCGAATACCGGGGCCTGATCGCCGGTCTGGAGGCCGCGGCCGCCCTGGACGCCGATGACGTTGCGGTGTCGATGGATTCGAAGCTGGTGGTCGAGCAGATGTCGGGCCGCTGGCAGGTCAAGCATCCGGACCTGATCCCGTTGAACCGCGAGGCGGTGGCGCTCGCCCGGCGGTTCGGCCGGGTGAGCTACACGTGGATTCCGCGGGCCCAGAACTCCCACGCCGACCGGTTGGCCAACGAGGCCATGGATGCTGCGGCGGCGTCGGTGTCGGCGCCGTCGGTGCCGGCTGCCCAGCCGGAGCCGAAAGCTGCTGCGGCACAACCATCCGCGCCCGGTTGGACCGGTGCCGTCGGCGCGCCGACCCGGTTCCTGCTGCTGCGGCACGGGCAGACCGAATTGTCGGTGCACCGGCGCTACTCGGGCCGGGGTAACCCGCCGCTGACCGAACTGGGACGCGAGCAGGCCGCGGCGGCCGCGGCGTATATCGCTGGCATCGACGGCATCTCGGCGGTGATCAGCTCGCCGCTGCAACGGGCGCTGGACACCGCGAAGGCGGCGGCGAGTGCGCTGGGCCTCGATGTCACCGTCGACGACGACCTGATCGAGACCGACTTCGGTGCCTGGGAAGGCCTGACCTTCCGCGAAGCGGCCGAACGGGATCCGGAATTGCACCGCAGCTGGCTGGGGGACACCAGCGTAGCGCCGCCGGATGGGGAGAGCTTCGATACGGTGACGCACCGGATTCGCCGCGCCCGCAACCGGATCATCGCCGAGCACGGTGCGACGACGGTACTCGTGGTCTCGCATGTCACGCCGATCAAGACGATCCTGCGGCAGGCGCTCGATGCGGGGCCCGGCATCCTGTACCGCCTGCACCTGGATCTGGCGTCGCTGAGCATCGCGGAGTTCTTCGGCGACGGCGGTTCCGCGGTCCGGTTGGTCAATCAGACCGCTTATCTGTAGGCCGGTCTGTAGCTCCGGCGGTTTGCTGACTCACAGATTTGTCGTGTCAGGACAGAGCAGAGCGGGCGACGCTGGTTTTTTCGTCGGTTGCGGACATAGGTCGAAAGCTGTCGTCCACGCAGAATCTGCGTAGCAACATTTCAAACGGTTGTTGAACGCGCATCGGTCGCAGCTGGGCAGAGCTGCCGCGGGTCCGACCCGTCTGCGCGCACCGCGGAACATGTTGGCACCAGTCCCGTTTTCGACCTCGAGGCAGGGGAGTGAATGGCCACGCTCATCGCCGGGCACGCTGCGACGACGACGGGAGCGGACCGACTGCACTCGCTGGGCCGCAATCTTCGCGATCCCGGCGCCTACCGCGAGCTGGACCGGCAACTCGACCGCTTCCGCCGCCGCCTCGAACGCCAGCGCAGTGCCGGCACCGCGACCGAAGACGTGTTGGCCGGCGTCCAGCGGCTCCGCCGTGAGCTGAGCCGTCGCGCGGTGGCCCATGGTGCCGGGCGCGTGACTGCCATTCGCCACGCCGTCGATTCGTTGCGCGGCACCTCGTCGCGGGAGACCATCAAGGCCGCCATGACACTGCTGTGCCGGGACTTCGGATTCAGCCGCGTCATGGTCTCCACGGTCCGCGAGCACGATTGGCTGCCGCGGCATCTGCATGGCCGCGGTGCGACATCGCTGTCCTTCCATGGGTTCTCGGTGGGCGTGCCCGTCCGGTTCGAGGACGCCGAGGCAGAGGCCGCCCTGATCCGCGGGCGACACGGCGTCGTCGTGTCCCGCCCGACCGCGTCGGCCCGGCTGGACTACCTCGCGGCACCGATCACCGTCGGCGGCGCGGTGATCGGGATGCTGCACGCCGATTTCCCCGAAGCCCCCGGCACCACGGTCATGGATCAGTTCGATCTGCTCGAGGCATTCGCCGAATGCCTGGCCGTGGTGTACGAGCGGGCCGTTCTGGCAGAGAAGGTTACGCAGCAGCGCGTCGAGGTCGACAAACTCTGCGCCACAATGGATCACCTCATGACGCGGCCCGCACCGGGTGGCGCTGTCGTGTCGGATGCAGGCGAGTGCGAGCCGGATGTCCAGCCGACGAGCGCGCCCGTCGTCGCGGCCGAGCTGACCCCGCGTGAGCGGGAGGTCATGTCCTACGTGGCGACCGGAGCCACCAATCGCGACATCGCGCGCTGTCTGGAGATCTCCGAGGGCACCGTCAAGTCCCATCTCAAGCGCATCGCCGAGAAGTTCGGCACCACCAACCGCGCGGCCGCCCTCGCGATGTATCTGGCGATGGACGCCGGCGTGGGGAGCGGACCGTCGCGATGACGCGCCGTGCGATGGTGACCAGGCTCAATCAGATCGACGGACACCTGCGCAGCGTGCTCAACCTGCCGCGAGCGGACAAGGCGACCACTCTCGAGGAGGCCATTGCCAACTCGGCGGCGACCACGGAGGAAGTGCTGTTCGGCGACGACGGCGAGGGCATCGCACTGATGCCCGCCGTGGCGCAGCGGCTGCTGATGGCGTCGTTGCAGGCGCAGGTCGAGGCGCGCCTGATCAGCGGTGACGACTCCGGTGCCACGGCGCGCTCGGTGATCGACAGCATCCGGCGGTTGAAAGCGGCGCCGTCGCTGCAGGCACTCGAGCGCCAGGTGTGCGCCGAGCTCTGCCACACCATCGGGTTCAGCAGTGCGGTGCTGTCGTCCATCGCTCCCGACAAGTTCATCCCCGTGACATCGCACGGCACGCGCGGTACCGGAAAACCGGTGCCGCGCAATGTCGCTGCCGCCGAACAGGACTGCGTCAGATTCCGGCGGGTCATCCACGCCGGCGGCGATGAGGCGCCGGCCAGCGAGGGCTTCTGCGACATACTGGGCGCTGCGGACTATCTGGTCGCCCCCATTGTCGTCGAGTCGAAAGTGGTGGCACTGGTCCACATGTTCCGCGCGCGGGGTGCCATCGCCGACGGTGACGTCGAGACGTTGGGACTGCTGTTGGCGGTGTATTCGTTCGTCTACGAGCGGCTGTTGAATTCCGAACGGATGGAACAGCTTCGGGTATCGATCATCGGGGCCGCCGCCCGGTTGGCGGAGGAAGCCGACCGCATCGCCGGCACCGCCGTCAGCCTGGACCCCGGCGGTGACGACGACGTGTTCGCGCCGGCCGCGGCGGTCGATGCGGTCACGGCGGCGTTGTCCAGCCGCGAGCGTGAGGTGTTCGCCAGGATGGTGCGGGGCGACTCCAATGCGGAGATCGCCGAGGGGTTGGTCGTGTCGGTGGAAACCGTCAAGACGCACGTGAAACGCATCCTGCGCAAGATCGGCGCGGCCAATCGGTTGGAGGCGATCACGCTCTACATGGACGCGCAGTCCAGATTCGGTGAACAGGCGCGATAGCCGTGCGTGCTTTCGGCCTCCGTCGGGTTTTCGGGGCGCTTTCGATATTGCCGCTGTGGTGAATTAAAAAACTGGCCTGCATTTCTGTTCTGGTGCGAATTCAGCAATTATCTGATATGGCTTGACTGTGCTATTGCTGTGGAATTCCGGTACCGCCGGCACCGTGTGATGTAGAGCACAATAGTCACCCCGATGGGGGACAACTCACAGGCCTGAATCCCTCCATCTGGAGGTGGCTGACGGCTGACCTACATTGATAGCGTCTCCACCCATGTTGGCCGCAGCGATCGCTTATCGACCATACGTAGTGGATTCGGCGCAATGGTTGGAAAGTGCGGGCGGCAAATGGTGACGATTGCTCGCACAGCGGCGAAGCCGGTTACTTCACTGGGCGGCTTCTTCGCGATGACGTTCGACACTTTTGTGCAAATGTTTCAACCGCCGTTCGCATGGCATGAATACGTCATGCAAACGTGGTTCGTCGCGCGCGTGTCCGTCCTGCCCGCGCTGCTGCTCACGATGCCGTTCGCGGTGTTGCTGACATTCACCTTCAACATTCTCCTGACCGAATTCGGCGCAGCCGACTTCTCCGGCACCGGCGCCGCGATCGGCACCGTCAACCAGATCGGCCCCATCGTCACGGTGCTGGTGGTGTCGGGGGCCGGCGCGACGGCGATGTGCGCCGACCTCGGGGCGCGGACCATCCGCGAAGAACTCGACGCGCTGCGCGTGATGGGCATCAACCCCATCCGTTCGCTCGTGGTGCCCCGCGTGCTGGCCGCCACCACGGTGGCGCTGGCGCTGTCGGCGACGGTGATCCTCGTCGGCCTGACCGGTGCGTTCCTGTTCTGTACCACCGTGCAGCACGTGTCTCCGGGTGCGTTCGTCGGCGGCCTGAACCTGCTCACCGGTCCCGGGGACATCATCGTCGCGCTCATCAAGGCGACGCTGTTCGGCATGGCGGCCGGCCTGATCGCTTGCTACAAGGGCACTTCCGTGCGCGGCGGCCCCGCGGGTGTGGGGAACGCCGTCAACGAGACCGTGGTCTTCACCTTCATGGTGCTGTTCGCCATCAACGTCATCGTGACCGCGGTCGCGATCCAGTACACGGTGTCGTGAGGGAGAGATGACTGTCGACGTCCCCAGCCGCAGATTCCCGCGGCTCGACAAACTGGCCAAGACCTCGGTGGCGCGCTGGAATCGCATCGGTGAGCAGGGTGCCTTCTATTCGCACACCATCGGGTCGATTCCCGATGCCGTCGTCAACTATCGTGCGGAGCTGTTACGGCTCATCGCCGCAACAGGTTTGGGCACCGGCGCGCTCGTCGTCGTCGGTGGCACGGTCGCGATCGTCGGCTTCCTGACGATGACGACGGGTGCCCTCGTGGCGATCCAGGGCTACAACCAGTTCTCGTCCGTGGGCTTCGAGGCGCTCACGGGTTTTGCTTCGGCGTTCCTCAACGTGCGGATGATCGTGCCGGCGACCACGGCCGTGGCGCTGTCGGCCACCATCGGCGCCGGCGCCACCGCGCAGATCGGTGCCATGCGGATCAACGAAGAGATCGACGCCCTCGAGGTGATCGGCATCCGCAGCATCACCTACCTCGCGTCGACCCGGGTCCTGGCCGCGGTGGTCGTGGTGATCCCGCTGTACTGCGTCGCGGTCATGATGGCGTTCTTCGCCGCGCGCATGGGCACCACGACGGTCTACGGGCAGGGCGCCGGTGTGTACGACCACTACTTCAACACGTTCCTCAACCCGACCGACCTCATCTGGTCGTTCGTCCAGTGCGTCGCCATCACTGTCGTGATCATGTTGGTGCACACGTACTTCGGCTTTGCCGCTTCCGGCGGTCCCGCCGGCGTGGGTGAGGCGGTCGGCCGTGCGGTGCGTCTGTCGATGGTGATCGCGGCCGTCGAGATCGTGTTCATCTCACTGGCCATCTACGGCCAGTCCGGCAACTTCAACATGGCGGGTTAGCCGGTGGAAGCGCGCAAGGGAGATCGCCGGATCTCGAACTCATGGTGGGCCCTGATCCTGATCACGGCCGTGGTGCTGTTCATGGTGGTGACCACGGTCATCTTCACCGGTGCCGCGAAACCCTATGTGCCCGTGACGGTCATGGCGGACCGGGCGGGTCTGGTGCTGGAGACCAACGCCAAGGTCAAGATGCGCGGCGTGCTGGTGGGCCGTGTCAGCCAGATCGACGTGGGCCAGTCGGGGGCGACCCTGCAACTCAAGCTCGACCCGGACCAGGTGAAGTACATCCCCGCCAATGTCGGTGCGCAGGTGAGTGTCACAACGGCGTTCGGCGCCAAGTTCGTCGATCTGGTTTATCCGTCGTCGCCCAGCAGCACCCGGTTGGCCGCCGGCGCGGTGCTGCACTCCGAACACACGACGACCGAGGTCGACACCGTCTTCGAGAACATCGTCAACCTGCTCGACATGGTGGATCCGGCGAAACTGAACTCGGTGCTCAGCGCCGTCGCCGAAGGCGTCCGTGGCCAGGGTGAGCGAATGGGCCAGGCCACAACCGATCTCAACGAGGTACTGACGGCGCTCAACTCACGCTCGGACAAGATTCGTGACGACTGGCGGTCGTTCAAGCAGTTCAGTGACACCTACGGTGCGGCGGCCGACAACATCGTGAAAATCCTCAACGCCGCCAGTACCACCAGCAGCACGGTGACGGGTAAGGCCACGGCACTCGACAGCCTGCTGATGAACGTCATCGGATTCTCCGAGGCCGGCACGGACCTGCTGGGTCCGAACCGGGACAACCTCGTCGACGCCATCAATGGGCTGGAACCCACGACGAGTCTGCTGCTCAAGTACAGCCCCGGATACACCTGCTGGCTGGAGGGCACCAAGAAGTTCCTCGACACCGGCGCGTGGGGCGTGTTCGGCGGGGCCGATGGCCGCTCGCTGATCCTCGATGCGACGCTGCTGCCCGGCAAGAACCCGTACGTGTTCCCCGACAACCTGCCGATCAACGCGGCCAAGGGTGGTCCCGGCGGGAAGCCCGGCTGTGGCTCGCTGCCCGACGTCGCCAAGAACTTTCCAGTGCGGCAACTGATCACCAACACGGGCTGGGGCACCGGGCTCGACATCCGGCCGAACCCGGGCATCGGCAGCCCCTGCTGGGGCCAGTGGTTCCAGAGCACCCGCGCAGTGCCTCAGGCGCCGAGCATCCGGCAGTGCCTGCCCGGGCCCGCTCCCGGCCCGATCCCGTACCCCGGCGCGCCGCCCTACGGCGCACCGCTGTACGGCCCCGGCGGGGTGCCGCTGTGGCCCGGTGTGCCGCCCGCGCCGCCGAATCCCGCTGACGCGCAACCGCAGTCGGCACCGGCGCCCGCCGAGGCGCCGCCACTGCCGGCCGAAGCCCCCGCGTTGCCTGCCGAGGCGGGCGGGAACTGACCGTGATGACCAATCAACGACCGAGACAGGAGGGAAGTCGTGGAGAACCTTAGGGGCACGCTCCTGCGCCTGTCCGTCTTCCTGTCGGTATGTCTGCTCGGCACCGTCGCCCTCTGGGCGGTCTTCGCCGACCTGCGGTTCGACGAGGGTCACACCTACTTCGCCCGCTTCATCAACGTCTCGAACATGAAGAAGGACAGTCACGTTCGCATCGCGGGCGTGGAGGTCGGCCAGGTCAAGAACGTGTCGATCAACCGCGATTCCACGGTGACGGTCGAGTTCACCGCGGACAGTTCCGTCGTACTGACCGAGGGCAGCCGTGCCGTGATCCGGTATGACAACGTCGTCGGTGACCGGTTCCTGGCGCTCGAGGAAGGTGCCGGCGGCACCAAGAAGCTCAACGCGGGGGACACCATCCCCGTCGACCGGACCCAGCCGGCGCTGGACCTCGATGCCGTCATCGGTGGTTTCCGTCCGTTGTTCTCGGCCCTGAGCCCCGACAAGATCAACGATCTCAGTGGGCAGCTGATCCAGGCGCTGCAGGGGCAGGGGCCGTCGATAGGGTCGTTCCTGGCGCAGGCCGCGGTGGTCACCAACACCCTGGCCGACCGCGACCAGTTGATCGGGCAGGTCGTCACCAACCTGAACACCGTGCTCAGTTCCTTCGGCGGCAAGAGCGACAAGCTCGACAAAGCCGTGGTGTCACTGTCGCAGTTGGTCGACCGCCTGGCACAACGCAAGACCGACGTCTCGAATGCCGTGGCCTACACCGATGCAGCGGCCAACTCGATTGCCGGCCTGCTGACCGAGGCCAGGCCGCCGCTGGTCAAGACCGTCCATGAAGTGGACCGGACCGCCGGACTCGTGCTCGCCGACCACGACTACTTCGACAACTTCATCAACACCCTGCCGGACAAGTACAAGGCGCTGACCCGGCAGGGCATCTACGGCGACTTCTTCAGCTTCTACCTCTGCGACGCGGTGCTCAAACTCAACGGCAAAGGCGGACAACCGGTTTACGTGAAGGTGGCCGGACAGAGCACGGGACGGTGCACACCCAGATGAAACCTTTTGCCGAGCGAAGTCATTTCGCCCTGGGCGCGATAGGCATCAGCGCCGTCGTAATGGTCGCCACCGTCGCGCTGCTGTTCCAGAAGATTCCGTTCGTCAGCGGCACGACCACGTACTCCGGGTACTTCGAAGACGCCAGCGGCCTGCATACCGGTGCGCCCGTGGACATCTCAGGTTTTCCGGCGGGCCGGGTCGCGAGCATCGACCTCGACGGCCCGCGCGTGCTGATCAAGTTCACCGTCGACGACGACGTGCACCTCGGGGAGCGCACCGAGGTCGCGATCAAGACCAAGGGGCTGCTGGGCAGCAAGATGCTCGAAGTCGTTCCCAAGGGCGACGGCGACCTCAAGGGCACCATCCCGCTCGAGCGGACCGTGTCGGCGTACCAGCTGCCGGACGCACTGGGTGACGTGACCAATGCGATCAGCGGCCTGGACACCCATCAGCTGTCGGACTCGCTGGCCACGGTCTCGGAGGCGTTCGCGAACACCGCTCCGGACCTGCGGGACGCGGTCAACGGCATCGCGCGGTTCTCCAAGACGCTGAACGACCGGGACGCACAACTGCGCGGCCTGCTGGAAAACGCCTCGAAGGCGACGACGGTGCTGGCCAAGCGCAGCGACCAGGTGGTCAGCCTGGTCAAGAACACCAATGCGCTTCTGGTGCAACTGCGTTCGCAGAGTGCCGCGGTGAGCCGGCTGTGGAACAGCCTGTCTGCGGTCTCCCAGCAGTTGAAGGGATTGATCGCGGAGAACAAGACGCAGCTGCGGCCGGCGCTGGACAAGCTCAACGGTGTCGTGACGATGCTCGACAACCGCAAGGAGCGGTTGCAGGAGGCCGTCAAGCGACTCAGCCAGTACGCCATGGCACTGGGTGACGCGCTCGGGTCGGGCCCGTTCTTCAAGGCGTACATCGTCAACCTGTTGCCGGGCCAGTTCGTGCAGCCGTTCGTCGATGCCGCGTTCTCCGACCTCGGAGTGGACCCGAACACCAAACTGCCGTCCCAGCTTCAGGATCCGCAGACCGGACAGCCCGGCACCCCGCCGTTGCCCGTGCCGTTCCCGCGCACCGGCCAGGCCGGCGACCCACGCATGACCATCCCGGACGCGATCACCGGCAAGCCCGGCGACACCGCGTGCGGCCCGCCCGGAATCCCGTTGCCCGGGCCCGGTTGCTACCCCGTCCGCGATCCGGAACCGGCCCCGCCGCCCGGTGGGCCGCCGCCCGGACCGCCGCCGCTCGCACCCGGGATGACCGCCATGCCGGAACCACCGAAAACCCCGCCACTGCACGTGTCGGATCCCGTTGAAGTAGCCGCACCGACGCCAGGAGGACAGTGATGAGCAAGCTGTCCACGCGTCTGCTCGTGGTGGCAGCCGCGCTGGCCCTTGTCGTGGGCGGCGGCTATTTCGCCGTGACGGCGTTCCAGCGGGCGTCGCGCAATGAAGTGGTGGGCTATTTCCAGAACACGAATCAGTTGTTCAGTGGCGACGATGTGCTGATCCAGGGCGTGCCGGTCGGCAAGGTCGACAAGATCGAACCGGGGCCCGAAAAGGTCAAGGTGACCTTCTGGATCGACGACAAGTACAAGGTGCCGGCCGACGCCAAGGCTGTGATCCTGTCGCCACAGTTGGTGACAGGCAGGGCAATTCAGCTGATCCCGCCGTACCGGGGCGGGCCGCCGTTGCGCGGCGGCGCCGTGATTCCGCTCGATCGGACCGCGGTGCCCGTGGAGTGGGATCAGGTCCGCACTCAGCTGCAGCGGCTGGCCGATCTGCTCAAGCCCGACCAGCCCGGCGGGGTCAGCACGCTCGGTGGTTTCATCAATACCGCCGCCGACAATCTGCGCGGGCAGGGCGCCAGCATCCGGGAATCGGTGGTCCGCCTGTCGCAGGCGGTTTCGATCCTCGGCGACCACAGCAACGACCTGTTCTCGACGTTCAAGAATCTCTCGATCCTGGTGTCCGCGCTAAAGGACAGCACCGGGCTGATGGAACGGCTCAACACCAACCTGGCCGAGGTGACCGGACTGGTCGCCGACGATCCGGGCAAGGTCGGGCAGGCGCTGCACGACATGAGTGCGGTCGCCGACGACGTGCGGTCGTTCGTCGCGGACAACAAGGAGGCTGTCGGGACAGCGTCGGACAAACTGGCCTCGGTCAGCACCGCGATCGTGGGCAGCCTCGACGACATCAAGCAGGTGCTCCACGTGGCACCCAATTCGGTAGCGGATCTGAACAACATCTACGAGCCGGCGGTCGGTTCGCTGACCGGCATTCTGGCGGCCAACAACTTCGCCAACCCGGTCAGCTTCATCTGCGGTGCCATCCAGGCCGCGTCGCGCCTCGGCGCGGACCAGTCGTCGAAGTTGTGCGCGCAGTACTTGGCGCCCATCGTCAAGAACCGGCAGTACAACTTCCCGCCGCTGGGCGAAAACCTGTTCGTCGGTACCCAAGCGCGGCCCAATGAGGTTACGTACAGCGAGGATTGGATGCGTCCCGATTATGTGCCGCCGTCGCGGCCCGCTGCCCCCGTGGCACAGCAGGCGGCTGCGGCGCCCGCGCCGGCGGCCCCCCAGACCGTGGCCACCGACGCCAACGCCGGCCTGGCCGGCATGATGACGCCGCCGGGAGGTGGGTCATGAGCCGCCTGCGTACCGCCGCCGGCTGCACCCTCGCGGTCCTGACGCTGCTGGCCTCGGCCGGCTGCTCGGGGTGGCGCGGCGCCAACAGCCTGCCGCTGCCCGGCACCGAGGGTGGGGGACCCGGAGCCTTCGAAATCCAGGCGCAGATGCCCGATGTCACCAACCTGCAAGAGAATTCGCGGGTGCGAGTCTCCGACGTCACGGTCGGCACGGTCACCAAGATCGAGCGACAGGGCTGGCACGCGCTGGTCACCATGCGGCTCAACGGAGATGTGAAGGTACCGGCCAACTCGACCATCAAACTGGGTCTGACCAGTCTGCTGGGCACGCTGCACATCGAGCTCGGGCCGCCCAAAGACGGCCGGCCACAAGGACAGTTGCACCAGGGGTCGGTCATTCCACTGGCGAGCAGCGGCAGCTTCCCGTCGGTTGAGCAGACGCTGTCAGCGGTGTCGATGGTGCTCAACGGCGGTGGCATCGGCAACGTCCAGGACATCACCGAGGCGTTCAGCACGGCGTTCCACGGGCGTGCCGAGGACCTGCGCAGCCTCATCAAACAGCTCGATACGTTCACCGCCAACGTCAAGGACCAGACCCCTGACATCATCGCGGCGTCGGAGAGCCTGAACGTCGTCGTCGGCAAGCTGGCCGCGAGCCAGCCGGTCCTGGACAAGGCCATCGACACGGTCCCGGAGGCGCTGGCCGTACTCAACGGTGAACGGGAGAACCTGGTCAAGGCCGCCGACAAGTTGAGCAAGTTCGCCGCGCTGGCCGCGGATACCGTGGACCGGTCAAAAGACAACGTGATCAAGGAATTACGTGATCTGGGGCCGACGCTCGAGCAGCTCGCCAACGCCGGGCCGGCCATGACGCGGGCATTGAGCTTCATCCCCACGGTGCCGTTCCCGAGCGACACCATCGAGAAGTGGCAGCGCGGCGACTACGCGAACCTCACCGCGATCGTCGACCTCACCCTCAGCCGCATCGACCAGGCGTTCTTCACCGGCACCCGCTGGGAGTGCGACCTGACGGAGCTGGAACTGCAATGGGGCCGCACCATCGGCCAGTTCCCCAGCCCGTGCACCGCCGGCGGGCCGAACAACCCGGGCAATCCGCTGACCATTCCGTACCGCTGGGATCAGGGGCCGTAAATGCATCTCGACAAACGCGTGAGAATTCAGCTCGCGATCTTCGCCCTCGTAGCCCTGGTCGCGGTGACGATGATGAGCCTGATCTATATGCAGTTGCCCGCCAAGCTTTTCGGCATCGGGCGCTACGTGGTCAAGATGGAGCTGCCCGAGACCGGCGGCCTCTACGCCACCGGCAACGTCACCTACCGCGGCACGGTGGTGGGCCGGGTGCAGTCTGTCGGGCTCACGCCCACCGGGGTGCAGGCCGAGCTGTCGCTCAATTCGGGCACCGACATTCCGTCCGACGTGCAGGCCGACGTGCACAGCCAGATGGCGATCGGTGAGCAGTTCGTGTCCCTGACGCCGCGCAGCGCGAATTCCCGGCCGCTGAGGGACGGTGACGTCATCCCGCTGGCGCATACCTCGGTGCCGCCGGACATCAACACCGTGATCGACTCGCTGACCAAGGGCCTGCAGGCCGTGCCCAAGGAGAACCTCAAGACGGTCATCGACGAATCCGCCACGGCTGTCGGCGGTTTGGGGCCCGAGCTTTCACACATCGTCAAGGGCGGCAGCCAGCTGGCCATCGACGCGCGCGCGAACCTCGACCCGCTGCTGAGCCTGATCGATCAGGTCAAACCCGTGCTCGACTCGCAGAACAACACCTCGGGTGCCATCCAGGCGTGGGCATCGAACCTCGCCACGGTGACCGGGGAGCTGCAGGCGCAGGACAAGGCCGTGGGCACCCTCCTGGACAAGGGTGGTCCGGCGTTCGGGGAGATGGGGCAGTTGTTCAACCGGCTGCGTCCGACACTGCCGATCCTGCTTCAGAACCTGGTGTCCATCAACAAGGTCGCAGTGACGTACCAACCGAACCTCGAGCAGCTCCTGGTACTGCTGCCACGCACAACGGAAGCGGCGCAAGGCGTTACGTTGGCGAACCGCGACACCAAGCAGGCGTACAAGGGTGCGTACCTGAGCTTCAACCTGAACATCAACCTGCCGCCGCCGTGCACCACCGGGTATCTGCCGGCGCAGCAGATGCGCAACCCCGCGTTGGAGGACTACCCCGAACTTCCGGCCGGCGATCTGTATTGCCGGACTCCGCAGGACGGCATGTTCAACGTGCGCGGCGCCAAGAACCTGCCGTGCGAGACGGTGCCCGGCAAGCGCGCCGCGACCGTCAAGCAGTGCGAGAGCAACGAGCCGTACGTGCCCCTCAATGACGGCTACAACTGGAAGGGCGATCCCAACGCCACCTGGACCGGGCAGGACGTGCCGCAGCTGCGGCCGGGCTCGGCCGCGCCGCCCGGTGCGCCGCCGCCACCACCGGTCGCGGTGGCCGAGTACGACCCGGCCAGTGGGTCGTATATCGGCCCGGACGGAAAGACCTATACCCAAGCCGATTTGGCCCACACGGCTCCGAAGGAGAAGACATGGCAGAGCATGATGACGCCGCAGCCGGGGAGCTGACCGAGGGCGGCGGGGTCGCTGTCCTCGATCCCGAAATCGATGACATCGAGGACTTCGATGAGGCCCCTGACACCGCTGCCGATGAGTTGGTCGAGGAGCCGACGAAGCCGAAGTCGGTGCGCCGGCTGGCGGCGGTGATCGGTCTGATCCTGGTGGTCGCACTCGGTGCGCTGGTCGGGTGGCTGGTGGTGCGGACACAGCGCGCGACTGGCGTCGACGAGCGGCAGAGCCAGATCGTCCAGGCCGCGCGGCAGGGCGCACTGAACCTGACGACCATCGACTGGCAGCGCGCCGACGCCGACGTGCAGCGCATCCTCGACAGCGCGACGGGGGAGTTCTACGACGACTTCGCCAAGCGTTCAGCACCTTTCATCAAGGTCGTCAAGGAAGCGAAGTCGACATCCACCGGGTCCATCACCGAGGCCGGGCTGGAATCGGAGTCCGGTGACTCGGCACAGGTGCTGGTGGCGGTGGCCGTCAAGACCTCGAATGTCGGTGCGCCGGATCAGGAACCCCGCGAGTGGCGGATGCGCCTCGCGGTGCAGAAAGTCGGTGATGTCATGAAGGTGTCGAACGTGGAGTTTGTGCCGTGAAACTGATCAAGTCCCGCGGCGAGAACAAGGCCGCCGAAAAACCCATTGAAGCAACAGCTTCGGTCGACGAGCTCGACGACGACATCGAGATCGACGACTCGATGCCCGGGTCGCTCGCAGAGACCACCGACGCGGCGCCTGCACCTGGGCGGCGCCGCGTCGCGTGGGCCAACGTCGCCGTGTACGGCCTGTTGCCCGCGTTGGTCCTCGTGCTCGGTGGGGCCGCCGGGTATCTGCAGTGGAAGGACGTGTCCCTGCATGAGACCGACACGGCCAAAACCGAATCCACCAAAGCCGCCAGCGACGGCACCATCGCCTTGCTGTCGTACAAGCCCGAGACCGTCGACAAGGATCTGGAAGCCGCCAAGAAGTACATGACCGGCAACTTCCTGGACTCCTACACCAAGCTCACACGCGATGTGGTGATCCCCGGGTCCAAGCAGAAGAAGATCTCGGCGGTCGCCACGGTGCCGGCGGCGGCCTGGACCAAGGCATCGCCGAACCACGCGGTGGTGATGTTGTTCGTGGATCAGACGATGATCATCGGTGACAGCGCCCCGACCAGCACCGCGTCGAGCGTCCGCGTGACTCTCGACAAGGTCGAGGGGCGTTGGCTCATCTCACAATTCGATCCGATGTGAGCCGCGTGACCAGACGGTGGACTTGCATGTTGCTCGCCGCGGCGGTGCTGCCGGTGCTGTCGGCACCCACTGTCCACGCCGATGCGGCCGCGTATCTGATCGGCGTGACCGTGCGGCCCGGCTACAACTTTCCCAACGCCGATGCGGCGCTGGGCTATGGCTACGGCATCTGTGACAAGGTGGCGGCCGGTCAGCCCTTCGCTCAGGTGATGGGCGACGTACGAGGCGATTTCGGCACCGACGACGACTACCAGGCGTCCTACCTGATTTCGCAGGCCGTGGGCGAACTGTGCCCCGCGCAGATCTGGCAGCTGAGAAACTCCGCGGCGCACTACCAGTCGCCGCCCGGTGTTCATCCCTGATGCAAAGGAATCCAACATGAGACGTCGGCCATTGGTGCTGTCCGCGTTGGCTGTCGTGCCCGTCAGTGCTGTGCTCTGCACGCCGTTCGCACACGCTGACAACGGCAACACCCTCATCCCGAACAACAAGCGGCTCAACGACTCCGTGGTATCCAACGTCTACACCGTGCAGCATCAGGCGGGATGCACCAACGACATTGCCGTCAACCCGCAGCTGCAGGAGGCCGCCGCACGCCAGGCCAGAGACATGATGGCCAACCGGAACCTGGACGGCGACATCGGATCTGACGGATCCACACCCCAGACGCGGGCCGCGGACGCCGGCTACCGCGGCGGCCCGGTGGCACAGACCGTGGCCATCAATCCCGCGCTGGCGATCAGCGGCGTCGAGCTGATCAACCAGTGGTACTACGACCCCGTCATCAAACAGATCATGGCCAACTGTGCCAACAACCAGATGGGCGTGTGGTCCGAGAACAGCCTGGACCGTACCGTCGTCGTCGCCGTCTACGGCCAGCTGCCCGAACCGCCGCACCGCGACGACAAAGCGGGCGGCACCAACAACGGCTTCGACCCCAGTCCCGACTACGACGGCAGCGACGAGGTCGAGCACTTCTTCGACTGGTTCCCGTGGATCCTGCGCGGCGTCCACCCGCCGCCGGCGTATCCGCCCAACTAGGACTCTCGTGTCTCGCGAGTGCGCCTGCAGAACGGGAAAATCGCGAAACTGGTGAACTGAGTGCGTCCGCGGCGCGGATGCGGCTCAGTTGCGGATATGCAGCTTCTCTCCATGCGGCCCGAAGATGGCGATCGCCTCGACCGGCCCGTCCACGGTGCCGAACCAGTGCGGTGTCCAGGTCGAGAACTCCACGGCCTCACCGGGTTTGATGGTGAAGTCGCGATCTCCGAGCAGCAGCCGGAGGTTCCCCGACAACACGTAGAGCCACTCCTGGCCGTCGTGCACCGGCAGCTCGGCGGGTGGCGTCCGGCGCCGGGTGCTCACGCGAATCTTGAAGGTGTGCAGCCCGCCGGCCGGCCCGCCGCGGGTGAGTGGCCAGTAGGTGATGCCGTCGCGGCTGTGTGACGCGCCGCGGACCCGCGGGTCCTCGGCCTCGGGTGCGCGCATGAGTTCGTCGGTGCTGATCGACAGCGCCGCGGCGAGCCGGGGCAGGTGGTCGAGTGCGAATCGGCGCTTGCCCGATTCCAGGCGGCTCAACGTCGAGATGTCGATATCGGCCGCGCGCGCAACGTCTTCCAGCGTCATGCCGCGTTGCGTGCGCAGTTCTCGCAGTCGCCGCCGGACCCGCGCTTCGATATCGTCGTCCTCAGGGTTTGCCTGCATGGCAAATCAGCTTGGCATTTTCGCCATCGCCCGGCAAGGTCGGTGTCATGAACAACGAATGGGAATGCGCCATCGTCGGTGGCGGCGCGGCGGGGCTGAGCGCCGCACTGGTGCTCGGACGAGCGCGACGACGCACCCTGGTCATCGACGCCGGTGAGCAGAGCAACCTCGCGGCCCACGGCATCGGGGGACTGCTGGGTCAGGATGGACGGCCGCCGGCCGACCTGTACGCCGACGGGCGCCGTGAGCTGACCGAGTACCCGTCGGTGCAGGTCATCGACGGGCAGGTCACCAGTGCGACGGCACAGGACGGCCCCGCGTTCCGGCTCGAACTCGCCGACGGATCGGTGCACCACGCCCGGCGGATACTGCTGGCCGGCGGCATGCAGTACGACGCGCCCGACATCCCGGGGTTGGACGAGCACTGGGGCGGGTCGGTGTTCCACTGCCCGTTCTGCCACGGCTGGGAAGCGCGCGACCAGGCGCTGGCCGTCCTCGCCGACGGCGACCGGGCCGTGCACATGGCGCTGATGCTGCGCGGCTGGACCGACGACATCGTCGTCGTGTCGAACGGTCCCTCCGGTCTGGATGACGACCAGAACCGCACGCTGGCCGCTGCCGGTGTCCGGGTCGACGAGCGCAAGATCGTCGAATTCGCCTCGCGCGACGGCGCATTGACCGCCGTGGTGTTCGCCGACGGCGACGAGCTCGAGCGCGAGGGCGTGCTGGTGGCCAGCGCCTTGCGGCAGCGGACCGACCTGGCGACCCAGCTCGGCGTGCGGATCGCCCCGCCGGGTCCGGTCGTCGTCGACGCCGTGAAGGTCGACCCGATACAGCGCACGTCGGTGCCCGGCGTCTTCGCCGCGGGCGACGTCTGCGCGCAGATGCCCCAGGTGGCGGCGGCGATCGCCGCCGGTTCCGCCGCGGCCGCCGCGATCGTGCAGAGTCTGCTGCACGACCAGTTCGGCCTACCCGTCATGCCCTGGCCCCACTTCGATACGCAGGAGGATTGATGTCCACGACGGAAACGCCCCAGGAGCACTGGGAAAGCCGGTACGCCGAGAAACCACAGATGTGGAGCGGCCGGGTCAACGCCCATCTCGCGAAGATTGCCGGCGAGCTGACGCCGGGCCGCGCGCTCGATCTGGGGTGCGGCGAGGGCGCCGACGCCATCTGGCTCGCCACCGCGGGCTGGCAGGTCGTGGCGGTCGACATCGCCACCAACGCCCTGGACCGGGCCCGCAGCGCGGCCGAGGCCAGGGGAGTGGCCGAGCGCATCGACTTTCAGCACCACGACCTGTCGCACACTTTCCCGGCGGGCAGCTTCGATCTGGTGTCTGCGCAGTTCCTGCACTCCACGGTCCATCTGGAGCGCCGGCAAATACTGCAGCAGGCGTCAGCTGCCGTCGCCCCGGGTGGCACCCTGTTGATCGTCGACCACGGCGAGGCGCCGCCGTGGGCCGCCAAACATATCCATGACCACCACTTTCAGTCCGCTGGCGAGGTCGTCGCCGAGCTCGATCTGCCTGACGAAGGCTGGCAGAAGCAGCACGTCGGTACTGTAGAACGCGAGGCAATCGGCCCTACCGGCGAACCCGCCGTTTTGCGGGACAATCTGATTGTCCTGCACCGCACGCACTGATCGGAGGTCACCGGGTGGTCAAACATCGGCTCGATTTCCGGCTGGCCGCGGAGTCGATGCTGTTGGTGACCGCCTGTCTGTGCCTGCTGTTCGGTGGTCACCAGGCGGTTCAGGTCCTGACCGACGCCATGGGCAACTCGCTGGCCACCTCCGGCGACTGGTCGCTGGGGCCGGCCGCCGCGTTGCTGGTGTACGGACCGCGGCAGGTGTGGGCGCACTGGGCGATCACAGTGCCGGTGATCGTGGTGCTCGGTCTCGGCCTGGCGCTCGCCCGCACGCGTCGGGACGGGCCGCGCTGGCTGAAACAGGTGCTCCTGGTGTACGGCGCGATCGTTGTGCTGGACTCGCTGGTCGCGGCGCTCTGACCAGCTGATATGGTATCGGCGCGGACGAGTTGGCCGGGCGGCCGCGGGACCGAGAGGTTTCGAGGAAAGTCCGGACTTCACAGAGCAGGGTGATTGCTAACGGCAATCCGAGGTGACTCGCGGGACAGTGCCACAGAAAACAGACCGCCGTCTGAGCCTGGTGCGAAGACGGTAAGGGTGAAACGGTGCGGTAAGAGCGCACCAGCATTCCGGGTGACCGGAGTGGCTAGGTAAACCCCACCCGAAGCAAGGCCAAGAAGGCCGCAACCTGGTTGCGGTTGCGCAGGTGCCCGAGGGCTGCTCGCCCGAGCCTGCGGGTAGGCCGCTTGAGGCACCCGGCGACGGTGTGCCCAGATGGATGGTCGCCGCCCCGCCACCAGCGATGGTGGCGGGGAACAGAATCCGGCTTACAGGCCAGCTCGTCCGCCCCGCTACTTCTTCACTTTGCGCATCGCGCGCGCCAGCGCCTTGAGCGAAGCATCCAACTGCAGCCGGGCGTACTCGGCGACCTCGGCCTCCTGCTGGTACAGGATGCCGTAGGTGAAGGTGTCCTCGCCCGCGGCGTGGGCAGCCTCGGCTTGCTGGACAAGATGTCCGCGGCTGACGTAGCTGTCCTGGTGGTCGCCCAGCAGCGTCTGGATGTCCTTGGCGCAGTCGGCCACCTTCGACTCGCCCATGGCGGCCGCGGTGTAGCGAAGCCGCTTGGCGCCCTTGCGGATTCGGTGCAGCGCCTCCTCGCTGTCCTCGGCGCCCTCGGCTTCCGCCGATTCAGCCCGCCGCACCGACTTGCGGACGCGGCGGTAGGCGCCGCCGACGGTCACCGGCTTGGCTTCCTCGTCGGCGGTGGCCGGCTGGGTGTTGTCGACGACGATCGCATCGAGTGCGTCGAGCAGATGGAAGTAGCGCTCCGACCGCATCGCCGTCAGCGACCGCCGCAGCCCGGACTGGTAGCGCCGTTGGGAACCGTCGACGAGGCGCTCGCGCACCTGCCCTCGCACCAGCTCCGGCGCAAGCCCCTTCAGCGCATCGTCGTACCGCTGGGCGAGCACCTCGGCGTCGCGCGCGGTGCCCAGCACCGCGGCCAGCAGCTTCAGCTCGTCGAGTACCCACTCGCGGTCACCGAGATTGCCGGTCTCCTGCAGCAGGCTCCGAATCTTGCGGATCGTGACCCGCATCTGGTGCACCGAATCGAAGGCGTCGGCGCGGACCGCGCGATCCCAGTCGATCAACTCGGCGATGTGCGCCGCGATGGCGCGGTGCACCTTGTCCGTCGGCTCGGGCGCCGGCGGCGGCGCGTCCCCGCCCCGGGCCGCGGCGAGGACCTTGGCCAGCTTGGACCCGTGCCCGGCCGGCTGCGCACCCGCATCGAAGAGCCGGTTGGCCAGCCGGTCGAGTACCTCGGGACCCGAGTCGGCGGCCTCCGAATCCGCGCCGACCAGCTCCAGCTCCCACTCGCGCCAGTTCTGCAGCGACTCGCCCGCCGTGGCGGTGACCCGGTCGTCGCAGAACTCGGCCAGCTCGGTGTCGTCCGGCGTGTACAGCATCGACACGGTCCGCTCGGTCTCGATGCGCGCGACCGGTTGCAGCGAGCGGTCGCGCACGATGGCCAGCACGATGTCGCGCAGTTCGTCGGGCACGCTCTCGCGCGCCGCGGTGATCGGCAGCCGCACCTCGGTGCGCGCGTCGGCTCCGGCCGGCAGCTTCAGGTGCCAGCCCGCGTCGGTGCCGCCGGTGCGCCGCCGCAGCGTGATCTTGTGCGCCGCCAGATCATGATCCGGGGTGTCGAAGTACACCGCATCCAGATGCGCGACGGGCAGTTGCTCGACCCGGCCGACGGCGGACAATCCGTCGAACGACGGGGACACCGTGCTGTCGACCACCGCGAACTTGCGTTCAATCTCGGTGTGGCGGGACGGTTTACGCTTGCCAGCGGCCATGTTCACCTTCATTTGCGACCCGGGACGGGCAGTACCAACGCTGCCATTAGGGTGCCATATCGCGGCGCCGCACCCGCTGCCGATAACGTCTTGAAGCGTGACCGAATTCGAGACACTGAAGTTCGCCCAGTCCGGTGCCGTCGTGAATATCGTGCTCGACCGGCCCGAGGCCGCCAACGGCATGAACGACGCCCTCACCCGCGACCTCGCGAAGGCTGCCGCGCTGTGCGACACCGCCGGCGTCAAGGTCGTCACCCTGACCGGCGCCGGACGGTTCTTCTGCGCCGGCGGCGACCTCAAGGCGATGGCTGCTGCCGAGGACCCGGGCGCGTTCGTCAAGGGCATCGCGGACGACCTGCACCGCGCCATGTCGACGTTCGCCCGCATGGACGCCGTGCTGATCACCGCCGTCAACGGCGTCGCCGCCGGCGCGGGCTTCCCGCTGGGCGTCTCCGGCGATCTGGTGCTCGCCGCCGAGTCGGCGTCGTTCACGATGGCGTACACCAAGGCCGGCCTGAGCCCCGACGGCGGATCGTCATATGTGCTGCCGCGGCTGATCGGCCTGCGCCGCACGCAGGAACTCATGATCACCAACCGCGTGCTGAAGGCCGCTGAGGCCGCCGACTGGGGCCTGGTCACGCGCGTCGTGCCCGACGCCGAGTTGCCCGCCGCGCTCGACGCCCTGGCCGCCGAGGTCGCCACGCAGCCCGGCGGTTCCAACGCCGCGGTCAAGCAGCTGCTGCTGACCACCTACGGCGCTGACTACGAGACCCAGCTGGAACGCGAGGGCCGGCTGATCGCCAAGTGCGCGTCGTCGGCCGACGGCAAAGAAGGCGTCGGCGCGTTCGTCGGCAAGCGCAAGCCGGAATTCGCGTAACGACGAGTGTGAGGGCTGTGCACGCAGTTTCACAGATTCGCGTGCACAGCCCTCACAGTCGCGCTCAGTAAGAGTGCTCCTCGGCGGGGAACACGCTGGAGGCCACCTCGGCGGCGTATTGCCGTGCGGCACGGCCCAATTCGGCACCGACGTCGCCGAAACGCTTGACGAACTTGGCGGTCTTGCCCGCCGTCATGCCCGCCATGTCCTGCCACACCAGCACCTGCGCGTCGCAGTTGGCGCCGGCGCCGATGCCGACGGTCGGGATGGTCAGCTTGCCGGTGATCTGCGTGGCCAGCTCCGCCGGCACCATCTCCAGTACGACGGCGATGGCGCCGGCCTCGGCGACGGCGATGGCGTCGTGGATGGTCTGATCGCCGGCCTCACCGCGGCCCTGGACCCGGAAGCCGCCGAGCCCGTTGACGCTCTGCGGGGTGAAACCGATGTGGGCCACGACGGGGATGCCGGCCTGGGTCAGTGCGGCGATCTGCTCGACCATCCGCTCACCGCCCTCCAGCTTGACCGCGTGGGCGCCGGTCTCCTTCATGAACCGCGTGGCCGTCGCGAGCGCCTGCTGCGGGCTCGCCTCGTAGCTGCCGAACGGCAGATCGGCGACCACCAGCGCGTGCGGGGCGCCCTTGACGACCGCGCGGGCCAGGGGGATCAACTCGTCGATGGTGATGGGCAGGGTGGTGTCGTAGCCGTAGACCACGTTGGCCGCCGAATCGCCGACCAGCAGGACGGGAATCTCGGCGTCATCGAAAATGCGGGCGGAGGAGTAGTCGTAGGCCGTGAGCATCGCCCACTTGTGGCCTTCGGCCTTCCATTTCGCCAGGTGGTGGGTACGAATCTTGGTTCGCGGGGTCGTACAGACAGACTCCGGGGCAGCGCCGTAAACCTGATCAGACATCGTCGTCCTCAAATGTGTTGGTCGGTACGAACCTCGAGGCCCATATCGGGTCCCCGGGACGTTTGACGCCGTCAAGTCTGCCACCACCGCACCCCCAAGGTGAACGACACATGAAGTGGAATGCCTCACATTGGGTAAACCGGGCCGCCTACGATCACGCCCATGCCCGGATATCAACGGCTCAGCGGACTCGACGCCAGCTTCCTCTATCTGGAGACCGCCGTGCAGCCCCTGCACGTGTGCGCGGTGCTGGAACTCGACGCCGCCACCATTCCGGGTGGCTACACCTTCGACAAGATGCGGCAGATGCTCAGCGAGCGCATCGCGGCCATGCCGCAGTTCCGCGAGAAGCTGGCCGACTCGCCGCTGAACCTCGACCACCCCGTGTGGGTCGAGGACCAGGATTTCGACATCGACCGGCACGTTCACCGGATCGGGCTGCCGGCCCCGGGCGGCCGTGTCGAGCTGTCCGAGATCTGCGGGCACATCGCCGCGCTGCAGCTGGACCGTAGCCGCCCGCTGTGGGAGATGTGGGTGATCGAGAACATCGCCGGCACCGACGCCCACGACGGTGGTCGGCTGGCGGTGATGACCAAGATGCACCACGCCGGCATCGACGGCGTCACGGGCGCCAACCTGATGTCGCAGCTGTGCACCCTCGAGCCGGATGCGCCGGCGCCCGAGCCCGTGCCGGCCGCCGGCACCGCGTCCGAACTCGAGATCGCCGTCGGCGGGGCGGTCAAGTACTTCACCCGGCCGCTGAAGCTGGCCAACGTGCTGCCCTCGACGGCGACGACCGTCATCGACACCGTCCGCCGCGCCGCCAAGGGCCTGACCATGGCGGCGCCGTTCGCCGCGCCCAAGACGGCCTTCAACGTCAACGTCACCGCGCACCGCAACGTCGCCTTCGCGCAGCTGGACCTGGCGGACATCAAGACCGTCAAGAACCACTTCCACGTCAAGGTCAACGACGTGGTGCTGGCGCTGGTGTCGGGCGCGCTGCGGCGCTACCTGGCCGAGCGCGACGCGCTGCCGGAATCGACCCTGGTGGCCATGTGCCCGGTGTCCGTGCGTGACAAATCCGACCGCCCGGGCCGCAATCAGGTATCGGGCATGTTCGCCAAACTCGAGACCACCATCGAAGACCCCGCCGAACGTTTGCGGGCCATCGCCGACGCGAGCACCGTTGCCAAACAACACAGTTCGGCCATCAGCGCGACGCTGCTGCAGGACTGGTCGCAGTTCGCCGCGCCGTCGGTGTTCGGCGCCGCGATGCGGGTGTTCGCATCGACCGGCCTGGCCGAGGCCAAGCCCGTGCAAAACCTCGTCGTCTCGAACGTGCCCGGTCCGCAGGATCCGCTGTACATGCTCGGCGCTGAGGTCAAGGCGATGTACCCGCTGGGCCCGCTGTTCCACGGCTCCGGGCTCAATATCACGGTGATGTCCCTCAACGGCACGCTCGACGTCGGCCTGATCTCCTGCCCGGAGCTGGTTCCGGACCTGTGGGACATGGCCGACGAGTTCGCCGCCGCGTTGGACGAACTGGTCGCCACCGTCTGACGGCGCGCGGCAACGCCCTCATCAGGTCAGACCAGCGCACATGGCACCATGGTCGACCATGAACCTCAGACGGGGGAGTCTCGCCGCAGCAATGGTGCTCGTGCTGGCGACAGGCTGCAGCCAGGTGATCGACGGACGCGCCACCCGCGCGGTGCCGAAGCCGGGCGCGCCCCTGCAGTGGTCGCCGTGCCAGACCACGTCCCCGGACTCGCAGTCGCGCATCCCCAAGGGCGCCGAGTGCGCGATGCTGTCGGTGCCCGTCGACTACAGCAAGCCCGACGGCGACGTCGCCCAGCTGGCGTTGCTGCGGATCAAGGCGACCGGCGACAAGATCGGTTCGCTCGTGATCAACCCCGGCGGTCCCGGGGAGTCCGGCGTCAGCGCCGCGGTGTCGTTGCTCAACAACATTCCCGACTCGGTCCGGCAGCGCTTCGACCTCGTCGGCTTCGACCCCCGCGGCGTCGGGTCCTCCAAGCCCGCCGTGTGGTGCAACTCCGACGCCGACAACGACCGGCAGCGCGCCGACCCGCAGGTCGACTACTCGCCGGCCGGTGTCGCGCACATCGAATCCGAGACCAAGGCGTTCGTGCAGCGCTGCGTCGACAAGATGGGCAAGGAGTTCCTCGAGAACGTCGGAACCGCCAACGTCGCCAAGGATTTGGATGCCATCCGGGCCGCCCTCGGCGACGACAAGCTGACCTACCTCGGTTACTCGTACGGCACCCGGATCGGCGCCCAATACGCCGAGGACTACCCGGACAAGGTGCGCTCGATGATCCTCGACGGGGCCGTCGACCCCAACGCCGATCCGATCGAAGCCGACATCAACCAGGCCGCCGCGTTCCAGACCGCGTTCAACAACTACGCCGCCGACTGCGCGACCAGCCCCGACTGCCCGCTGGGCACCGACCCGGCCAAGGTCAACGACGTCTACCACAGCCTGGTCGACCCGCTGGTCCAGAAGCCCGCTGCCACAAAGGATCCGCGCGGTCTGAGCTACAGCGACGCGTTGGTCGGCACCATCCTGCCGCTGTACTCGCCGGCCATGTGGAAGGACCTCACCGCCGGGCTGACCGAGCTCGCGGGAGGGCACGGCGACATCATGCTGCGGCTCGCCGACGCCTACATGGGCCGCGACCCCGACGGCCACTACGACAACTCGACCGACGCCCGGGTGGCCGTCAACTGTGTCGACGAGCCGCCGATCACCGACCGCGCCAAGGTCATTGCCGAGGACAAGCGCACCCGTGAGGTGGCGCCGTTCATGAGCTACGGCCAGTTCACCGGCGACGCCCCGCTGGGCACCTGCGCGTTCTGGCCGGTGCCGCCGACGTCCAAGCCGCACGAGATTTCGGTCAAGGGCCTGGCGCCGACGCTGGTGGTGTCGACGGTGCACGACCCGGCCACGCCGTACCAGGCCGGCGTGGACCTGGCCAAGGAACTCGGTGGCAGTCTGCTGACGTTCGACGGCACCCAGCACACCGTGGTGTTCCAGGGCAACAGCTGCGTCGACGATCACGCTGCCGGCTATCTGGTCAACGGGGTCGTGCCCGAGGCCGGCGCGAAATGCTGAGTGCTGTCACACGATAACCGTTCGGTCACCGTCTGATTGCCGGGTTGTCTCCCTCCGGAACCAGGCTTCGGCTCGGCTGTGCGCCGTGCGACCATGTGTGCCATGTGGCGGGCGGGCAGTCGAGGACGACGGTGTGCGGTAGGGGTCGTCGGATTGCTGGTGGCCATCAGCGCCGCACCGGGATCGGCCGCGCACGCGGCTCCTGAATCTCTGCAGTCCTACTACGAACAGGCACCGGTCTGGGGTGGCTGCGAACCCTTCATCGGTGACACCACGGACCTGCCGACGGCGCGGTGCGCCAACATCAGCGTCCCCGTCGACTACGCGGATCCGCAAGGGCCGCAAGCGAAACTGGCCGTCATCCGGGTCCCGGCCTCGGGCCAGCGCCTCGGCGTGCTGCTCGTCAACCCCGGTGGTCCGGGCGCGTCGGCCGTCAACACCGTCGCGGGCATGGGCGCCGTCCTGTCCGACACCGAGATCGGCCGCAGCTTCGATCTCGTCGGCTTCGATCCGCGTGGCGTGGGGCATTCGACGCCGCAGTTGCGGTGCCGCAGCGACGCCGAATTCGATGCGAACCGCCGCGACCCGATGGTCGACTACAGCCCGGCCGGCGTGGCGCACATCGAAGCCGTCAGCCGCCGCACGGCGCAGGACTGCCTGGAACAGATGGGCAGCAGCTTCCTGGCCAACGTCGGAACCGCCTCGGCGGCAAGGGATATGGACGTGGTGCGGGCCGCGCTCGGGGAGTCGCAGATCAACTATCTCGGCTTCTCCTACGGCACCGAGCTCGGTGCGGCCTATGCCGAACGGTTCCCCGACCGGGTGCGCGCCATGGTGCTCGACGGCGCCGTCGACCCCAACGCCGATCCGGTCACCGAGAACCTGCTCCAATTGGCGGGATTCCAAACGGCTTTCAACGACTATGCGGCGGACTGCGCACAGTCGGTCGGCTGCCCGTTGGGGACCGACCCGACGCAGTTCGTGGCGCGGTACCAGCAGTTGGTCAATCCGCTCGCCGTGCGTCCGGGTCTGACGTCCGATCCGCGGGGCCTGAGCTACTCCGACGCGATCACCGGCACCATCAACGCGCTCTATACGAAGAAGTACTGGAAGTTCCTGACCAGCGGGCTGCTCGGACTGCAGCGCGGCGGCGACGCCGGTGATCTGCTGCTGCTGGCCGACGATTACCAGCACCGTGATCAGAACGGACGCTACGCGCCCCTGCAGGACGCGTTCACCGCGATCCGGTGCGTCGACGCGCCGTTCCCGACCGATCCCGCGACCTGGGCGGCCGCCGACCAGCGCGCGCGTCAGCTGGCGCCGTTCATGAGCTACGGCCAGTACACCGGCTACGCGCCGCGCGACGTCTGCGCCATGTGGCCGGTGCCCGCGACGTCCCGTCCGCACGCACCGGCGTCGCCCGGCCCGGGCAAGGTCGTCGTCGTCTCCACCACGCACGACCCGGCCACGCCGTATCAAGCCGGGGTGAACCTGGCGCGCGAACTGGGCGCCTCACTCATCAGCTACGAGGGCACCCAGCACACCGTCGTGTTCAACGGCGACCGGTGTGTCGACACGGCCGTGGTGGCGTTCCTGACGCAGTCCGTGCTGCCGGCGGCGGGATTGCGGTGCTGACCTGAGCGTCTCACCAGCGAAACATGCCGAACAGAGTCCACTTGGTAACACGGATTTAACAGCTGCTGCCTACGCTGCGGACATGGATCGCCAGAAGGAATTCGTGCTGCGCACGCTGGAAGAACGCGACATTCGCTTTGTCCGGTTGTGGTTCACCGACGTGCTCGGATACCTCAAGTCCGTGGCGATCGCGCCGGCCGAGCTGGAAGGCGCCTTCGAAGAGGGCATCGGCTTCGACGGATCCGCCATCGAGGGCTTCGCCCGCGTCTCCGAGGCCGACATGGTGGCCCGGCCGGATCCGTCCACCTTCCAGGTGCTGCCGTGGACCACCAAGAGCACCGGCAAGCACTACTCGGCCCGCATGTTCTGCGACATCACCATGCCCGACGGTTCGCCGTCGTGGGCCGACTCGCGGCACGTGCTGCGCCGGCAACTGGCCAAGGCCAGCGATCTGGGCTTCTCCTGCTACGTGCACCCGGAGATCGAGTTCTTCCTGCTGGAGCCCGGCCCCAACGACGGCTCGGTGCCGGTGCCGGCCGACAACAACGGCTACTTCGACCAGGCCGTGCACGACTCGGCCCCGAACTTCCGCCGGCACGCCATCGAGGCCCTCGAGTCGATGGGCATCTCGGTGGAGTTCAGCCACCACGAGGGCGCGCCCGGCCAGCAGGAAATCGACCTGCGCTACGCCGACGCCCTGTCGATGGCCGACAACGTCATGACGTTCCGGTACCTGGTCAAGGAAGTCGCGATCAACGAAGGCGTGCGGGCCACGTTCATGCCCAAGCCCTTCAGCCAGTACCCGGGCTCGGCGATGCACACGCACATGAGCCTGTTCGAGGGCGAGACCAACGCCTTCCACAGCGCCGACGACCCGCTGCAGCTGTCGGACGTCGCCAAGTCCTTCATCGCCGGCATCCTGACGCACGCCAGCGAGATCAGCGCCGTCACCAACCAGTGGGTGAACTCCTACAAGCGGCTGGTGCACGGCGGCGAGGCGCCGACCGCCGCGTCGTGGGGTGCGGCCAACCGCTCCGCACTGGTCCGGGTCCCGATGTACACGCCGCGCAAGGCGTCGTCGCGCCGTATCGAGGTGCGCAGCCCCGACTCGGCATGCAACCCGTACCTGGCGTTCGCGGTGCTGCTGGCCGCCGGCCTGCGCGGCATCGAGAAGGGCTACGAGCTGGGGCCGCAGGCCGAGGACAACGTCTGGAACCTGACGCCCGAGGAACGGCTCGCGATGGGTTACAAGGAACTGCCGTCGAGCCTGGGCGTGGCGCTGGCCGAGATGGAGAAGTCCGAGCTCGTCGCCGAGGCGTTGGGGGAGCACGTCTTCGACTACTTCCTGCGCAACAAGCGCACCGAGTGGGAGACCTACCGCAGCCACGTGACACCGTTCGAACTCAAGGAATACCTGTCGCTGTGACGCCGTGATGGTGCGCTAACGTCGGGTGGTGCCCAACCCCGCGACGCAGCGCCCCACACAGCCCAGCGTCGGGCGCCTCGGGTTGGTGGCGCCCACGGCGCGGGCGGATCTGGACCGGCTCGGCTGGAACACCGACGCGCACGTCCCGTTGTTGTGGTCGCTGTCGCGCGCCCCTGACGCCGACAGCGCCCTGCGCGCCATGGTGCGGATCGCGGACGCCCTCGAGGGCGACTGGGCCGAACTCGGCACGCTGCTGGTGACCGACACGGCGCTGCGCGGCCGGCTGTTCGCCGTGCTGGGCTCGTCGCTGGCCCTGGGCGACCATCTGGTGGCGCACCCGCTTTCGTGGCGACTGCTGCGCGGTGAGATCACGCTGCCGTCCCGCGCCGAGCTGCTCGAGGACTTCGAGCGGTTGGCGGCCGAATTGTGCAGGACGGCCGGCACCTCCGCTGTTTCCCATGTGCTGCAGACCTACTACCGCGACCGCATCCTGGTGCTGGCGGCGCTGGACGTCGCGCCGACGGTCGAGAACGAACCGGTGCTGCCGTACGTCACGGTGGGCGAGCACCTGTCCGACCTGGCCGATGCGGCGCTCGGGGCGGCACTGGTCGTCGCCACCCGGACGGTGTGCGGCGACGAACCCGGTCCCCGGCTCGCGGTCATCGCGATGGGCAAATGCGGTGCGCGCGAACTGAATTACGTCAGCGACGTCGACGTCATCTTCGTGGCCGAGGCGGCGGACTCGGTGACCACGCGGGTGGCCGGCGAGATGATGCGGTTCGCCGGCGAGACCTTCTTCGAGGTCGACGCCGCGCTGCGGCCCGAGGGCAAGGCCGGTCAGCTGGTCCGCACCCTGGAGTCGCATGTCGCGTACTACCAGCGCTGGGCCAAAACCTGGGAATTCCAGGCACTTTTGAAGGCCCGCGCGGCCGTCGGCGATGCCGAACTGGGCGAACAGTACATCGACGCGCTGATGCCGATGGTCTGGACCGCTTGTGACCGTGAGGATTTCGTGCCCGACGTGCAGGCCATGCGCCGCCGCGTCGAGGAACTGGTGCCCGCCGGGGTGAAGTCCCGAGAACTGAAGCTCGGCAAGGGTGGGCTCCGCGACGTCGAGTTCGCGGTCCAGCTGCTGCAACTCGTGCACGGCCGCAATGACGATTCGCTGCATGTCGCCTCCACGGTCGACGCATTGGCCGCGCTCGGCTCGGGCGGTTACATCGGCCGCGACGACACCGCCAATCTCACTGCGTCATATGAGTTTCTGCGGATGCTGGAGCACCGGCTGCAACTGCAGCGGCTCAAGCGCACCCACCTGTTGCCCGAGGACGGCGACGACGAGGCGTGGCGCTGGCTGGCGCGGGCGGCGCACATCCGGCCTGACGGCCAGCACGACGCGCTCGGGGTTCTCCGTGAGGATCTGAAGCGGCAGAACATGCGGGTGTCCCGCCTGCACGCCAAGCTCTTCTATCAGCCACTGCTCGAAGTGGGGAACCAGTTCGGTCCGAGCCTGACCACCGCCGCGGCCGAAAGGCAGTTGGCCGCACTGGGTTACGAAGGCCCGCAGAGTGCGCTGACGCACCTGGCCGCGCTCACGAGTGCCAGCGGCCGCCGTGGCACGGTGCAGCAGGTGCTGCTGCCGACGCTGCTGGACTGGCTGTCGGACACCCCGGATCCGGACGCGGGCCTGCTGGCGTACCGGCGGATCAGCGAGGAACTGGGGGACCAGCGCTGGTTCCTGTCGACTCTGCGCGACGAGGGCGCCGTCGCCAAGCGGCTGATGCGGGTGCTCGGCACCTCGGCCTACGTACCGGAGCTGTTGATGCGGGCGCCCGAAGTCCTGCAGCAGTACGCCGACGGTCCGCAGGGGCCGAAACTGCTTGAGGTGGAACCGGATGCGGTGTTCCGCGCGCTCGTCGCGTCGGCCGGACGGCACGCCGACCCGGTGCGGGCCATCGCCGCGGCGCGCACCCTGCGTCGCCGGGAACTGGCGCGGGTGGCGTCGGCCGACCTGCTGGGGCTGCTCGAGGTGGTCGATGTCTGCAAGGCGCTGACGTCGGTGTGGGTCGCGGTGCTGCAGGCCGCGCTCGATGCGGTGATCCGGGCGCGCTCCGGAGCCGGCGGCCCGCTGGCGCGCATCGCCGTCATCGGCATGGGCCGCCTCGGCGGCGGTGAGCTGGGCTATGGGTCGGACGCGGACGTGATGTTCGTCTGCGAACCGGTTGCGGGCGTGGAGGATTCGACCGCGGTGCGCTGGGCGATCGGGGTCGCCGAACAGGTGCGGACGTTGTTGGGGCAGCCCAGCAGCGACCCGCCGCTGGAGGTCGACGCCGGGCTGCGGCCGGAGGGCCGAAACGGCTCGCTGGTGCGGACGCTGGCGTCGTACGAGTCGTACTACGCGCAGTGGGCCCAGCCGTGGGAGATTCAGGCCCTGCTGCGGGCGCACCGGGTGGCGGGCGACCTGGAACTGGGCGAGCGCTTCCTGCTGATGGCGGACAAGACCCGCTATCCGACCGGTGGCGTCTCGGCAGATGCGGTACGGGAAATCCGGCGGATCAAGGCGCGGGTCGATGCCGAGCGGTTGCCCCGCGGCGCCGACCCCAACACCCACACCAAGCTGGGCCGCGGTGGCCTGGCCGACGTGGAGTGGACCGTGCAGCTGCTCCAATTGCGTTATGCGCATCAGGTTCCCACGCTGCACAACACGTCGACACTGCAAGCGCTGGACGCCATCGAGGCGGCCCAGCTGATCGAGGGTGACGAGGCGGACATCCTGCGGCAGGCCTGGCTGACCGCGACCCGCGCGCGCAACGCCCTGGTGCTAGTCCGCGGCAAACCGACCGACCAACTGCCCGGGCCGGGACGTCAGCTCAACGCGGTCGCCGTGGCGGCCGGTTGGCCGAGCGGCGACGGCGGCGCCTTCCTGGACAACTATCTGCGCGTGACTCGTCGTGCCAAAACCGTGGTGCGCAAGGTGTTCGGGGAGTAGGCGACATGACAGAGGCAATTGGCAACTCCTCCTTCGACGTGATCACCGACGAGGAGTACCAGCGCCAGTGCGCCGTGTACGAGCCGTTCACCGATGCGGTCCGCAGGCTCATCGAGGCCGGGATCCGTACCGGCGTCGACGCGGAGACCCTGTCCGGTGCACAAACCGAGATCGAAGCGATCGTCGACAGACTCCTTGCGGTGCAAAAGCCCGTGCCCTCGATCGTGCGGCTCGCCGACACCGGTCGTCCGCTGTCGTACGCGAATCCGACTGTGGGGCTGCGCAACGCCATCGCCCCGCCGATGGGGATCACCCACCACGACGGGCCGGACGGCCGCTGCTGGGCCGAGTTCGACCTGGGGCTGCCCTACGAAGGCCCGCCCGGCCTGGTGCACGGCGGAATCTGCGCCCTGGTGCTGGATCAGCTGCTCGGCGAGGTTGCCAGCGCCGGACTGACGAAGCCACATTTCACCGGCACCATCACCGTGCGTTATCTGCGTGGCACCCCGCTGGGGCGGGTCCGGGCCGAGGCTTGGGTGGACCGGACCGACGGCGTCAAGACCTTTGCACGTGGCACCCTTTCCGACGCCGAGGGTGTGACCGTCGAGGCCGACGGCATCTTCATCCGGCCGCAGTGGGCGCGCGGGTGAAGTTCTACGTCTCCCTGGCGTTCCTGGACATCAGTGAACTGACCGAGATCGCCCGGGCCGCAGACGAACTCGGCTACGACGGCATCGCGATCCCGGACCATGTGGTGAACCTGGAGACGCTGAGCACGCCGTACCCGTACACGCCCGACGGGCAGCGGCGCTGGCAGCCGTTCACGCACTGGCCGGACCCGTGGGTGCTGGTCGGTGCCCTGGCGCAGGTGACCAGCCGCGTGAAATTCGTGACGACGGTGTACATCCCGGGGATGCGCGACCCGTTCTCGGTCGCGAAGTCCGTCGGGACCGCGGCCTGCCTGTCCGGCGGCCGGGTCGAGTTCGGTGTCGGCGTGGGCTGGTGCGCCGACGAATTCGCCTTGATGGGGCAGGCTTTCGAGCGTCGCGGCAAGCGCACCGACGAGATGCTGGAGCTGATCCGGCAGCTGTGGCAGCCCGGCTGGACGTCGTTCGACGGGGAGTTCTACCAGGTGCCGCGGCTCGAGATGGAGCCGACGCCGCCACCGGTGCCCGTCTACGTCGGCGGACTCAGTGAGATCGCGCTGCGCCGGGCCGCCCGCAACGACGGCTGGATCGGGGACCTGATCACCACTGACCAGGCCATCGCCGCGGCGACCCGGGTGCGCGAACTGCGCGTCGAAAACGGTTTACCGATCGAGGGTTTCGAGATTCTGACACCGCTGGCCGATGCGTACCTGCCGGAGCATTTCGAGCGCGCCGCGCGGGCGGGCATCACCGGCAACATCACGATGCCCTGGATGTTCTACAGCGGTCCCACAGCCACACTGGCCGAGAAGATCGACGGACTCAAGCGCTTTCGCGTCGACCTCGGTCTGTGACTAGCGTTTCCGCAGCGCGTCCAGTGCGATGGCGCCGCCGCCGGTGAAGACCAGCAGGAACAACGCGAAGCAGTAGAGCACCGCGGGCTCGCCGCCGTTGGCGATGGGCAGCAGGCCTTTCGGCTGGTGCGCCATGAAATACGCGAAAGCCATCTCGCCGGAACCGATGAAGGCGGCGATGCGGGTGGCCAGGCCGGTGAAGATCAGGATGCCGACGATGAGCTCGATGGCGCCGGCGTACCAGCCCGGAAAACTGCCGAAATCCGGTGCGGCCACGCCGGGATTGGTGTCGACCGGCCACTTGAACAGCGTGGTGGCGCCGTGGATCGTGAACAGGAAGCCGATGACCATCCGGAAAACGGAGAGCACGATGGGAGCGACCGCGTCGAGCCGCGATTCGATGTCAGTCTGAGCCATGGCGACATCATATGAGGTTCCTGTGACGCGCCAGGTGCCGCGAGATTGCGGAATGGGAGCAAATTTCCGCGATGTGCCTCACAGCGCCACAGAACTCGGCGCTGAGTCACCTGGTTCGCCCCCGGAGGCAGGGGGCGAACCAGGTGTCGGTCATCCGATAGCGGCCCTGCCGTAGTTGTCGGCGTAGGCGTTGGCGACCCCGGGCAGGATCTCGACGATGGCGAAATAGCGGTCCCAGAGCGGTGTTTCGCGAAGCTCTTCGACCGCCAGCTCGTACTCGTGCGGGTCGGCGGCCGCCAGCACCCACACATCGGTGACCCGGGCGGTGTAGAACTCCGTGTCGTACCACGTGAAGTTGACCGCCTTGTGGCGGTCGAGGATCGGCTGCAGATGCCGCGCGAGTTCGTCGAACCGCTTGGCCACCGGGAAACCGAGCCACTCGGGATTGGTCTTGACCAGCATGAAAACCGTGAACATTGGCGAACCTCGTTCTCTCGCTTGTGAATAGGGTTGGAGAGAAACGAAAACAGGTCAACGAATCTCTCCGTTGACCTGTGAGGTTGTCAGCACCGTGAGCAGTGTCGCTCACAATGGTTAGGCTAGCGTACTTATTGTGGCTCGGCAAGGCATGCGGCCGAGTCGCGCACCCCGTAGACGCAGACTGCCCCTCTCCCGAAGGAGAGGGGCAGTCCTTTGCGCTCGCGACTCAGCAGTCGTAGTAGAGCGAGAACTCGTACGGGTGAGGGCGAATCTGCACCGGCAGGATTTCGTTCTCCCGCTTGTACGAGATCCAGGTCTCGATCAGGTCCTCGGTGAACACGCCACCCTCGGTGAGGTAGTCGTGATCCTGCTCGAGGCGGTCGATGACGGCAGCCAGCGAGGTCGGGGCCTGCGGGATGTTGGCGGCCTCGTCCGGCGGCAGCTCGTAGAGGTCCTTGTCGACCGGGGCCAGCGGCTCGATCTTCTTCTTGATGCCGTCGATACCGGCCATGAGCATCGCCGAGAAGGCCAGGTACGGGTTACCCGAGCTGTCCGGGCAACGGAACTCGAGGCGCTTGGCCTTCGGGTTGTTGCCGGTGATCGGGATACGCACACACGCCGAGCGGTTGCGCTGGCTGTACACCAGGTTGATCGGGGCCTCGTAGCCCGGCACCAGACGCTTGTAGGAGTTCACCGTCGGGTTGGTGAACGCCAGCAGCGACGGGGCGTGGTGCAGGATGCCGCCGATGTAGTGGCGCGCCATGTCGGACAGGCCGGCGTAGCCGGACTCGTCGTGGAACAGCGGCTTGCCGTCCTTCCACAGCGACTGGTGGGCGTGCATGCCCGAACCGTTGTCGCCGAACAGGGGCTTCGGCATGAAGGTGACGGTCTTGCCGTTCGCCCACGCGGTGTTCTTGATGATGTACTTGAACAGCAGCACGTCATCGGCGGCGGCGAGCAGCGTGTCGAACTTGTAGTTGATCTCGGCCTGGCCGGCGGTGCCGACCTCGTGGTGGCCGCGCTCCAGGGTGAAGCCGGAGTTGATCAGGTTGGTCGACATCTCGTCGCGCAGGTCCACGTAGTGGTCGTACGGCGCGACGGGGAAGTAGCCACCCTTGGGGCGGACCTTGTAGCCACGGTTGGCGGAGCCGTCGGCCTCGAAGGGCTCGCCGCTGTTCCACCAGCCCGACTCGGAGTCGACCTCGTAGAAGGTGCCGTTCATCTTCGAGTCGAACGCCACGGAGTCGAAGATGTAGAACTCGGCCTCGGCACCGAAGTAACAGGTGTCCGCGATGCCGGTGCTGGCGAGGTAGTTCTCGGCCTTGCGGGCGACGTTACGCGGGTCACGGGAGTAGGCCTCGCGCGTGAACGGGTCGTGCACGAAGAAGTTCATGTTCAGCGTCTTGGCGGCGCGGAACGGATCGATGCGCGCGGTGTTGGCATCCGGCAGCAGCATCATGTCGGACTCGTGGATCGACTGGAAGCCGCGCACCGACGAACCGTCGAACGCCAGGCCGTCCTCGAAAACGCTCTCGTCGAAGGCCGAAGCCGGGATCGAGAAGTGCTGGACAACACCCGGCAGATCGCAGAAACGAATGTCGACGTACTCGACGTTCTCGTCCTTGATCAGCTTGAAAATGTCGTCAGACGTCTTTTCTGCCACGTAAGTGATCTCCTTTACTGGTGTTACCCGCGGTTGAACCTAGGGACACGATGTTGCACGCCAATCAACCGTATGTTTCGCGGACGTTACGCGATCGACGGTTTGGGTAACCGCGGACCACCCGCCGCGCGGTTCGGTTGCACGAGCGCGCACGCCTATCCTGACACCATGTCCGGTGCAGATGGATTTCGGCTCGGTTCGTGGCTGTCCGGGCCCGAATCGCAGCGCCCCGTTGATGACGCCACATACCCGGGTAAAGCCCTGGGCCTGCCGGAAACCGGACCGGGTTCCCTCGCCCGATTTGGCCGTCGCTTCGCCGCGCTGTTGGTGGACTGGCTGATCTGCTACGGCCTGGGCACCCTGAGTGTGGTGTTCGGCGGGCTCAGTGAATACGAGTACCAATACGTCTGGCACGGCACCCCCGCGGTGATCGCCTGGGTCGTCGTCGGCACGGTTTCGGTGCGGCTCTTCACCTTCACGCCCGGACAGTTCGCGCTCGGGCTGCGCGTCGTGTCCGTCGGCCGGAGCCAGTACGTCGGGCTCGGCCGCGCCTTCGTGCGCATGCTGCTGGTGCTGCTGGCCGTGCCCGCGCTGCTCACCGATGCCGACGGCCGCGGGCTGCAGGACCGGCTGACCCACACCGCCGTCCTGCGCCGCTGACCACCGCCCCCTGGCGTGATTTGTGCACGATAATCCGCGGCCACCGCGGATTATCGTGCACAAATCGCTGACTGCGACTACTTACGGCGCGCGGTGCGCTGCATGCCCTTCATCTTGGCGCCGGCGGGCAGCGGACCCTTGGGCAGACCGCCGGGGCCCAGCTTGGAACCCAGAGCGGCCAGACGGGACTCGAGCGCGTCCATCTGCTTGGTGGTGATGTTGGCGGGCAGCTTGGTCAGGTGCCGTTCCAGCTTGGACAGCGGCACCTGGTCCTCTTCGTTGCCGACCACGATGGTGTAGATCGGCACCTCGCCGACCAGTCGTGCGGTGCGCTTCTTCTCCTGCGCCAGAAGCGGTTTCAGGCGCTGCGGCGAACCCTCGCCGACGAAGATCACACCCGGCCGGCCGACCACCCGGTGCACGGCATCGAAGCTGCCGGTGGCGGCGACGCCCTGCGTGACCCGCCACTGGCCGCGCATGTTGTCCAGCGCCCAGGCCGCCGCGCCGGTCTGGCCGTCAGCCTTGCTGTAGACCGACTTCTGCGCGCGCCTGCCGAAGATGATGAACGCGACCAGCGCGCCGAGCAGCACGCCCAGGATGGGCAGCGTGATCCAGCTGAAGATGCCGCCGGAGTACGCGGCCATCGCGACGGCGAGCGCCACGATCAGCACGAACGCGCCGATCATGTACGGCAGCAGCCGCTTGTCCTCTTTGCGCTGAATCTGGAACGCCTGCCAGAGCTGGGCGCGGCGCTGCTTCGAGGCGGCCTTGCGGGCCGCCTTCGCCTCGGCCTTCGCAGCCTTCACAGCAGCAGGATTGGTGGTCTTCGCCATGCCACCAGGATAGATTCAGGAAACCGGTGGCCGTAACCGGGCAGCCTGGGCGTACAGCTTCCCGGCCCGGTAGGACGACCGGACCAGCGGTCCGGCAAGCACACCGGCGAACCCGAGACCCTCGGCGAACTGCTGGTGCTCGACGAATTCCTCCGGCCGCACCCACCGCTCGACGGGGTGGTGCCGCGGCGACGGGCGCAGGTACTGCGTGATGGTGACGATGTCGCAGCCGGCGTCGTACAGGTCCTGCAGGGCCACTCGGATTTCCTCGGGCGTCTCGCCCATGCCGAGGATCAGATTGCTCTTGGTCACCAGGCCGTAGTCGCGGGCCGCGGTGATCACGCCGAGGCTGCGCTCATAGCGGAACGCCGGGCGGATGCGCTTGAAGATGCGCGGCACGGTTTCGACGTTGTGCGCGAACACCTCTGGGCGCGAGTCGAAGACCTGCTCGAGCAGCTCGGGCACGCCGTTGAAGTCGGGGGCCAGCAGCTCGACGCCGGTGTTCGGGTTGAGCGCGTGGATCTGGCGCACCGTCTCGGCGTACAGCCAGGCGCCGCCGTCGGGCAGGTCGTCGCGGGCCACCCCGGTGATCGTGGAGTAGCGCAGACCCATGGTGTGCACGCTCTCGGCGACCCGGCGGGGTTCGTCACGGTCCAGGTCGGCGGGCTTGCCGGTGTCGATCTGGCAGAAGTCGCAGCGGCGGGTGCACTGCTCGCCGCCGATCAGGAAGGTGGCCTCGCGGTCCTCCCAGCATTCGTAGATGTTGGGGCAGCCGGCCTCTTCGCAGACGGTGTGCAGGCCCTCGCGCTTGACCAGGCTCTTGAGGTCCTTGTACTCGGGGCCCATCTTGAGCTTGGTCTTGATCCACGGCGGCTTGCGCTCGATCGGCGTCTCCGCGTTGCGGACCTCCAGGCGGAGCAGCTTGCGGTTACCGGGATCGACGCTCATGGTGTCGATGTTAGTGCGGGAGCGCCGAGTGCCGTGCACACCGCTGACGCCACCCGGTCCATGACGTCCTCCGGCGTGACCTCGCGGCCCAACTCCTTCGTCAGCGACGTCACACCGGCGTCGGCGATGCCGCACGGGACGATGCCGCCGAACGCACGCAGGTCGCAGTTGCAGTTCAGGGAGAAGCCGTGCAGCGTCGTGCCGCGGGCGACGCGGATGCCGATGGCGGCGATCTTGCGTTCGGGCCGCAGCTCGTCGGCCGCCAGCCAGACGCCCGACCGGCCGTCCACCCGGATGGTCTGCAGGCCGAGCTCGGCGCAGACCGCCATCAGCGCATCCTCGAGCAGCCGAACGAATTTCACCACGTCGAGCGGCTGCGCCAGGCCGATGATCGGGTAGCCGACCAGCTGTCCGGGACCGTGCCAGGTGATCTTGCCGCCGCGGTCGGTGTCGATGACGGGGGTGCCGTCGACCGGCCGCTCATGCGGTTCGGTCCGGCGGCCGGCGGTGTAGACGGGTGGGTGCTCGAGCAGCAGCAGCGTGTCGTCGCCGCGCTCGTCGGAGCGGGCGTCAGCGAGCTCCCGCTGGAGCGCCCAGGCGTCGTTGTAGTCGATGGTGCCCAGCCGGCGCACGTCGATCGGGCCGCCGGCAGATCGGATCGTCACCGAACTGACGCTACGCCTGCTGGAGTCAGGCCGCGTTGGGGGCGGTGACGTAAGACAGCGCCTCGCCGATGGTCCGCTGGTGGAACTCGAAGCCGGCATCCTCCAGCGCGGCCGGGATGGCGCGCTGGCCGCCGAGCAGTCCCTCCTCGGCGAACTCGCCGAGCGCGGCCCGCAGCGCGAAACCGGGCATCAGCAGCGGGGTGGGGCGGTGCAGTGCCCGTCCCAGCGCCTCGGTGAACTCACCGTTGGTGACCGGCGCCGGCCCTGTCAGATTGAGCGGTCCGGACAGGTCGTCGTGATTCAGCGCGAACAGCAGGGCCCGCACCTCGTCCTCCAGCGTGATCCACGGCATGTACTGGCGCCCGCTGCCCAGCCGGGCACCCAGCCCGAGCCCGAAGACCGGACGGAGCCGGGCCAGCATGCCGCCTGCCGGCGCCAGCACCAGGCCGGTGCGCGCGAGCACGACGCGGACACCGGCGTCGGCCGCCGGCCGCGTGGCGGCCTCCCAGTCCAGACACAGCCGGGCCAGGAAGCCGGTGCCGGCGGGGGAGCGCTCGTCGGCGATCCGGTCCCGCGTATTGCCATAGAAGCCAACGGCACTGGCGTTGATGAGCACGGGCACTCCGGCGTCGACGACGGCGTCGGTCAGCACCTCGGTCGGGACGATGCGGCTGTCACGGAGGCTCTGCTTGAACGCTCCCGACCACCGGCGGGAACCGACGCTCACCCCGCACAGGTTGACCACGGCATCGACGTCACGCAACGTGCGCCAGTCGAAGTCGCCGGCGTCGGGGTTCCAGTACACCTCGTCGGCGTTGGCCGGTTGGCGGCGCACGATGCGCACCACCCGATGGTCGGTGGCACGGAGCGCCGACACCAGTGCGGAACCGATGAGTCCCGACGAGCCCGCGATGGCTATGACCGCGTGCGCCATGGGATTACAGCCCCAGGTCGGCCTCGAACGCACCCTCTTCGAGACGACGTTTGATGGTGGTCACGAACCGTCCGGCGTCGGCGCCGTCGATCAGGCGGTGGTCGTAGGTCAGCGGCAGGTAGCACACCGACCGGACACCGATCGACTCGTTGCCGCCCTCGTCCACGACGACCCGCGGCCGCTTGACGATGGCACCGGTGCCGAGCATGGCCGCCTGCGGCGGAACCAGGATCGGGGTGTCGAACAGCGCGCCCTGGCTACCGATGTTGGTGATGGTGAAGGTGCCGCCGGCCAGCTCGTCGGGCCGCAGGTTGCCCGAGCGGGCGCGGTCCGCGATGTCGACGATCGCGCGGGCGAGGCCACCGAGGGACAGGTCACCGGCGTTGTGCACGACCGGCGACAGCAGGCCCTGCTCGGTGTCCACCGCGAAGCCGAGGTGCTCGGCGTCGTAGTAGGTGATCTCCTTGGTTTCCTCGTTGTAGCTGGCGTTGACGTTCGGGTGGATCTTCAACGCGTCGATCACGGCGCGGGCGATGAACGGCAGATACGTCAGGTTCACACCCTCGCGCTCGGCGAACGAGTTCTTGGCGCGGGCCCGCAGCGACACGATGCGGGTCATGTCGACCTCGTGGGTCTGGGTCAGCTGAGCCGTGGTCTGCAGCGACTCGCGCGTCTTCTTGGCCGTGATCTGACGGATCCGGGTGGCCTTCTGCGTGGTGCCACGCAGGTGCGCCAGCGCGGGCGCGGGAGCTGCTGCGGCCGGGGCCTTGGCGGCCGGAGCGGCCGGAGCCGACGCGGCGGCAGGTGCGGCGGGGGCCTTGGCGGCCTCGGCCGCGGCGAGCACGTCCTGCTTGCGGATGCGGCCGCCGACGCCGGTGCCCTGCACCGAAGCGAGGTCAACGTTGTTCTCCGCAGCCAACTTTCGCACCAGCGGGGTGACGTAGGGGCTGGCGTCGTCGGCCGGGGCGGACGTGGCGGCCGGAGCTGCGGCGGCGGGTGCCGGGGCAGCCGGGGCGGGAGCAGGCGCGGGGGGCGGGGTCGGTGCGGCCGGCGCCGGGGGAGCCGGCGGCGGCGTCGGCGCGGCGGCGGTTGCCGGGGCCTCAGCGGCCGGGGCCGGTGCCTCAGGGGCGGGTGCCGGTGCCGGGGCCGAACCGGCGGCACCGATCTTCGCGAGCTCGCCGCCGATGGACACGACGTCGTCCTCGTCAGCGGTGATGGAAAGCAGCACGCCCGCGATCGGCGACGGGATTTCGGTGTCGACCTTGTCAGTGGAGACCTCGACGAGGGGCTCGTCGACCTCGACGGAGTCGCCGACCTTCTTGAGCCAGCGGGTCACGGTGCCCTCGGTGACCGACTCGCCCAGCGTGGGCATCACGATCGAGGTGGCGTCGGCAGCGTCGGAGGCCGCCGGAGCGGGGGCCGACGCGGGCGCTTCGGCGGCAGGTGCGGGAGCCGGGGTGGGCTCCGGCGCGGGGGCCGCGGCGGGCTCGGGAGCCGACGGTGCGGCGGTTGAAGCGGGGGCTGCGGCCGGCTCCGAGCCGGCCTCACCGATGACGGCGAGTTCGCCGCCGATCTCGACCACGTCGTCTTCCTGCGCGACGATCTTGGTCAGGACACCGGCTGCAGGCGACGGGATTTCGGTGTCGACCTTGTCGGTGGACACCTCGAGCAGGGGCTCGTCGACCGCGACGGTGTCGCCCTCCTGCTTGAGCCATCGAGTGACGGTCCCCTCGGTAACGCTCTCACCGAGTGCGGGCATCTGGACGGAGATGGCCATTACGTTGACTCCTCGAAAAGTTCGCTCGTCACTTCGAATGTCTCAGGCCCCATCCTGTCATGCTCGCGCAGTCGAGGAGGGGCGGGTCGGGACTTTGTCCCGCTGTGTTGACACCCTCGCTGAGCAGGCTACTGTCGCATTCGAACCGGTACCGGCGGTACGGGATATTTTGAGGTCAGGCGGGTGTGACGATGCAGTTTGTGGACAGCGCGGACGGGACGCGGATCGCGACCTACGAAGAGGGCAACCCCGACGGTCCGGTGGTGGTACTGGTGCATGGCTGGCCGGATTCGCACGACATGTGGGACGCCACCGTGCCCCACCTCGCCGACACCTACCGCGTGATCCGCTACGACAACCGCGGATCGCGCAATTCCGGTGTGCCCAAGAAGGTTTCGTCGTACACCATGGCCCACTACGCCGATGACTTCGCGGCCGTCATCGCCGCGTTGGCGCCCGGCGAGAAGGTCCACGTACTGGCCCACGACTGGGGCTCGGTCGGCATGTGGGAATACCTGTCGCGGCCCGAGTCGGTGGATCGCATCGCGTCCTTCACCTCGACGTCGGGACCGAGCGCCGACCACACCCGGCACTTCATCATGGAGGGCTTGAAGCGCCCGTATCGGCCGGTGCGGTTCCTGCAGTCGGTGTCGCAGTTCCTGCGACTGACGTATCAGGGTTTCTTCTCGATACCGCTCGTGGCGCGAGTGCTGGTTCGGGCCACTGTGCCGACCATCCTGCCGCAACTGATGAAACATCTTGATGGCATGTCCGACAAGCAGATTCGGCATTCGGACACCTTCGCGACCGACGCCGCGAACAGCCTCAAGGTGTACCCCGCCAACTACTGGCGGACCATCTTCAAGGGCCGGCGCGACCACTACGTCAACGTGCCGGTGCAGGTGATCGTCAACCGTGGCGACCAGTTCGTCCGCCCGCACCTGTACGACGAGACGCCGCAATGGGTTCCGCGGCTGTGGCGCCGCGACATCGAGTCGGGGCACTGGTCGCCGATGTCGCATCCGGAGGAGCTGGCAACCGCGGTGCGCGAGTTGGCCGACCACCTCGCCGGTGCCGAGCCGGCCCGGGATCTGCACGACGCATACGTGGGCTAGGCGGGCGGTGGGTCAGCCCATCGGCTTGCCGTCGACGGTGATGTTCTTGGGATCGACCTGCTGGCCGTTGATGGTGATCTGATGATTCCCGTTGCCGTCATGGTTGACGTTCACGTTGAGCGTCGGGGGCGGGCACAGCTCGTTGTTTCCGACCCACCCGCCGCCGGGCGCGCACTCGTTCGGAGCCCCGGCGCCGACGTTCTGGTTGGCATCGTTCCAGCCGGGATCGCACTGATCGTTGCCGCCCATCCGGTCGATCACATTGCGGAACGGACACAGTTGATCGGGGACGGGTTCCTGCTCGGGGTCGGCGAGTGCCGTGCTGGTGCTGCTCAATCCGGCTAACTCCAGGCCAATAACGGCGACTGCCACGGCGATAACGCGAATGAACTTGTTCATGCAGGAAAAATACGCCGGTGTGGAGATTGGCATGCCGAAAATGCGGTAACTGGCGTCAATCCAGCTACCGCATCGGGCGAATGGCTAGCCGTTCTTCGCGATGTCTTCCAGCACGGCGAACATGGTCAGCGTCGGGACGCCGGTGCCGCCCTTACCGGTGTAGCCCCAGGGGCCGCCGGTGTTGTAGGCCGGGCCGGCGACGTCGAGGTGCGCCCACTGAACACCGTCGGCGACGAACTCGCGCAGGTAGACCCCGGCCACCGACATGCCGGCGTTGCGCGCGCCGCTGACGTTGGCCAGGTCGGCCACCGTCGACTTGAGGTCATCCTTGAGTTCCTCGGGCAGCGGCATCGGCCAGCCGTTCTCGCCGACCTCCTGGGAGAGCTTGGCGACCCGGTCGCGGAAGTCGTCGGTGCCCATCACGCCGGGGGTGCGCACGCCGAGTGCCACCAGCTGCGCGCCGGTCAGCGTCGCGGTGTCGATCAGGTAGTCGGGGTTGTCCTCGCAGGCGCGGACGATGGCATCGGCCAGGATCAGCCGGCCCTCGGCATCGGTGTTGAGCACCTCGATGGTGGTCCCGCCGTACTGGGTCAGTACGTCGCCGGGGCGCTGCGCCGTCGACGACGGCATGTTCTCGGCCATGGGGACGGTCGCGATGACGTCGACCGGCAGCTGCTGGCGCGCCGCCAGCACGATGGTGGCGATGACGGCCGCGGCGCCGCCCATATCAGAGGTCATGTGGTGCATGTTGGCGGCCGGCTTGATCGAGATGCCGCCGGTGTCGAAGGTGATGCCCTTGCCCACGAGCGCCACCTTCTTGGCGTTCTTCGTGCCGGAGCGGTAGGTCAGGCGCACGAGTCGGGGCCCCCGGGACGAGCCCTTGCCGACGCCCACGATGCCGCCGAAACCGGCATCCTCCAGTTCCTTCTTGCCCAGCACCTCGACCTCGAGGCCCGCCGACTTACCCAAAGCCTTTGCCCGCTTGGCGAATTCACCCGGGTACAGGTGGCTCGGCGGGGTGTTGACGAAATCGCGGGCCGTCGCGACCGCGGTCGCCACGTCGACACCCCGAGCCGCGGCGGTCTCGGCGTCGTCTGCGGTGGACAGAACCGTGAGGGCAGTCAGGCCCGCCTCCTTGGGGGCGGTCTTCGCGCTGCGGAATTCGGAGAAGCGGTAGGCGCCCAGGATCAGGCCCTCGACGGCCGCGGCCACATCCAATTCGGAGAGGGTGGTCACGACGGTCTCGGTGCCGTTGAGGGAACGGGCGGCCACGCCCGCGGCGCGGCGGATCACGTCGGCCGGCCATTCGTCGCGGTCCTTGCCGAGGCCGACGGCCAGCACGCTGGCCACCGGCAGTGACGGGACGAGCACGCGCGTCACCTGCTCGGTCGAACCCTTCGCGCCCAGTGCCTTCAGCGCCACCTCGATCTCACCGGTGGCCTCGGCGTCCAGAAACGGGTTGGCCACGACCGTGGCCTCGTCGTTCTCGCCGGTGATGACCGGCACGATCAGCACCGCAGCGTCCAGATCGGACGGCAGGGCGGATGCGAGGGTGACGGCGGGGGACTGGTAACCGGGTGCGCTGCTCACCGGTCCCACCCTAGTCATCACGCCTGCCGGGCCGCCCGCTCAGCCTCCGGGCACAGCTCGAATGCGGTCACGGGGTCGTTGAAGCCCTTGAGTACCAAGGGCTCCCGAGGCGCGACCGGCCATTTGCCCGGCATGTCGTACCACGGCGCGGCCACCAGAATCTGCCCCGGCTCGGCCGCGGCCACCAGGCGGGCCGCCAGATTCACCGGGTTGCCGAAGTAATCACCGCCGGTGGCGACCACCGAACCGAAGCTCAGGCCGGCCCGCACGCTGATGTTGGCCATCTTCGGGCGCGGATGGTGCACCAAATCCATGGCGACCTTGGCGAGCGATTCGGGTGTCGCGCTGACCCACATCACCGCATCACCGATGAACTTGACCACCCGACCTCCGTCGGCGTGCACCACGTCATTGGTGATGGCGTTGAACTCGTTGAGCAGGCTGGTCAGATCGGCCGGTGTGAGCCGCTGCGTGAGCTGCGTGAAATTGGACAGGTCGGCAAACCCGACACCGCAGTCCACTGTTAACGACTCGTGGTGGACGATGGCATCGAAATACGTTCGGGCAGCGAACAAATGGTGGCGGTGAAACGAGTCGATCATGCCGCCGATGCGCGGGATGAAGGCGGCCGCCGACCGGTAGGCCTGTGCCGTCACGAGTTCGTCGTGGCTGTGCGCCAGATCGAGTTCCGGCAGACCGGCGCGGCTCATCGACGCCAGCGCCTCCGCCACCCGCGCCACGCTCGCACCGATCACCCGGAGGAAGCCCGTCGCGGCGTCGTCGCCGATCGCGGTCCGCAGATCGGTCCAGGTGCGCAGCGCCTCGATGTCGTTGTCGGTGAGCGTCGGCGTATTCGGGTCGGCGACCGTCAGGCCCAGGACCGCCCAGGCCTGCTCGACGTCGGCCAGCGGCAACCCGAGCGCCTGGGCGGCGTCGGTCAGGCTGTGCCGGGGCTGCCCCGACCACTGCACGACGTCGCCCGCCAGCCCGAACAACCGGCCCTGGCGCTCTGCTGCGACCATCTGCTCCGCGGTGAAGCCCAGGCTGTCCAGGTACTCGATGAGCGGCGCGCGCCGACGCGCATCGGCGATGCCCGCGGCTTCCAATGCGTCGAAGTCGACCACGAGATGAGTTTGCCAGCTACGGGGCGGTGATGGGCGGACTGGGCTTTGCGGATGTGTGGTTACCAGTCTTCTCGATCCTGGTCCGACGGTTGGTCGTACGGGACGTAGAAGTCGAATGGGTCTACGTCGCTTGGCAGTTCCTCAGCGCGAGAATTGGCAGCGATGCTGCGGAGAGCCTCGGCTGCAGAGGCGTCGACACCGTCGAAGTCGGCGAGCAGTAGTTCTTGAAGACGATGGACCTCGGCCATGGCCTCGGCGACTTTGGCCGCCATGAGTTGGCTGGCTTTCTGAGCGGTGGCCGCGATCAGTCGGCCGAGTTCTTCGCGGTCGAGGCGCACGGTCTCGTCGGCCAGGTCGACATCAGTTACCAGGCCCGAGACTGCGACGGTGACGCGAACCAAATCGTCGGGGGAGCATGCCTGAACTTCGCCGATCTCGTCGACCGCTCGGCGGGTACGGGCGATCAATTCGGCTTGGCCTTCTAGACTTTCGATATCGATGAACCGGTTGTCGGTCATGTGGGTAACCGTTCGACGTGAATTGGCAGGGGGTACTCAGTTGCCGCCATGTCTGAAGATTTCGTAGGCCTCCTGGATTACCGGTGCCACGGCGTCGTACGTCTCCCACGTGTCTGGTGCGGCGTAACTGACCTCGTACCTGGCGATTTCGGGGATAGCGTCGTAGACGCGCAGATACTGACGATAGGCCGCTTCGCAGAACGCGGCGCCGCGTGCGGTGACATCGGCCGAGTTGATCTCTCCACAGCATTGGTCGACCAGGAACTTTCCTGGAGTGATCGACCGGGCAAGCAGCGGTGCGGTATTCGTTCTCTCGGTGTCGACCAGATCGTTGTGGGCCAGCCAGGCGAAGAACATGCCAATGTGGGTGGCGGTGCAGTCGGGGTCCAGGCCGTGTTCACCGACTGAATCTTGGTGCCAACCAGCGTCGTCGTAGGTCATCGGCGTGTTTCTCCTTCAATGGGGCGGGCAGCTCGGTCGGGTGCCCGGAAGTTCTGGAGCGGTGGTGCGGTGCACGTCAGTCGGGGAGCCGTTCCATGGCACGTTTGGCGACTTTCCGCACCCAGGGATCGTGGTCATTGACGTAGGGCGCGACGCGGTCGCGCACGCCAATGGCCTTCATCGAAACCAGTGCCTTGATGGCGAAGTATGCGTAACCGTTGTCGAGCCAGTGCAGTGCGATTGCTTGTGCTTCCGAGGTCTTTACCCTGCCGAGGTACTCGATCAATGCTCCTCGCGGATAGTCCGGTGGCAATTCGTCGATCAGGGCAGCGATGGCCGGGAAGTCGGTCTTAGTAGCGATATGAGCCAACGCATATTCGGTGAAGTCTCGTACTGGTCCGGCTAATGGCGGTTGTCGCCGCAATTGCTGGATGAGCAGGTCGATCGCCCGTTGGTTGCCGCGCGCGGCCGGGTCGTCCAGAGCACAGATCAGCCCCGAACGCAGGATCTCCCGGTGGTCAGATTCAGGCCCGGGGACACGTTCTTCCAGGTGCGTGAGCCAGTCGATGAAGATGGGGATGCCTTGTGGAACCGTCTCGGCACGGTCGGCCAACTCGCTGACTGTGTAGCAGGGGACGCCGACGGCGGCGAGCTCTTCCATGATTCTGCGGTCGTGTCCGCGTTGGCCGTCCGTGTAGCGCGCTGGGAGGTTGTGCATCCAGTCGTCGCCTTCGGGCATGCCTGGGTAGGTGATGGGTGGCCAGCTGCCGTCGGGGTTCTGCTTCGGAGGTGTGCGGCGCTTTTTGGGCGGCGGGGCTTCCTGCGGTGGTGGCGGTTTGCGGACTAAGTCGGCGCTGGTGGCCTCAACTGCACCGATTGCCTCGCGCAATGCGGCGACGGTGGCATCCCGTGCGCCTTGCGGATCAGATGTCATCGTTGTCGTCCAGTTCTTTGCGGATCAATTGGATCTGTCCAGAATCGATCATGGCCTGAATACGCGGATCGTTAATCACGGTGCGGTGATCGACCACCAACGTCATGGTGAAACCCTGCTGACGTGCCCACTCGGTCTCCGCGGCGATCTGGTCGTAGTTGCCACGAATCTCGTTGGTGTTCTTGACTTCAACGACATTCTTGTTGGCTCGGTCGATGTAATCCGGTTCGACGATCCTCGGGACACCGTTGACCGTGACCCTCACCCATCGTTTCTTGTAATTGCCCGGCACCCCGGCCCGGTCCTCCCCGCGCTTGCCGGCCGCGTCATTGTCACGGTCGCCGCGGTTTCGAATTGGATTGGTCTGTCGAGGTGTGCGGTTGAGAATCGAGGACAGCCCCTGGGTGCTGCCGGTCGCGAGCGAATAGATGCCCTGATTGGACTTGGCGGCAGTGTCGACCGTGCCATTGATGCCTTCGATCAGCTTGTCCATGCCGCGCGCGTACGCGATTTTGTTGGTTTTGATCAATTCGTCAAGTTGACGGACCATCCACGACCCGAACGGAAGCCGGCGCGCGGCGATCTTGTCGATCTCATACGACTTGATGATCAAATCGAGAATCTTCAGGGACGTTCTGCCGGTGCTCTTGTCGATAGTGGCAACCCGGTGAACTTCCGAGCATGCGGTGCCCAATGCGCTTGCTGCGTCGCCAGTGTCTCGTAGCGATCTGCAGACGGCCGCGACCTCGTCAACAATTCCGTTGACCTCGGGACTCTGGTGTTGCGCGTCGTTGGTGAACACCGTGGTGACGTCGTTCCACAGCTGCACGGCTGTGGCACCCTTGCTGTTGGCAAAACTCGTGAATTGTTTTCCGGCGCTGTCGATTCGGCCTTCATCACAATCGGCCCACTGCTTGGTGACGTATTCGGCAATCAAGTCCCACTTGTCGGGCTTCTCGTGCGTTCCGCCGACCGCATGCTGACTTGGATGGAGATTTGTCTCCAGCGTGCACCCCTGGGGTGCGGGCGGGGTTGGCTGATTCCCGCCACCGCCAGATTCGTTTTCGGCGTGGGCGTGGTTGAGGCCCGCCTGATGAACGAGGTAACCGAGTTCGCGGGCAGCGATGGCGGTAATTGATCCGAGTTCGAAGACGTCGGAAGCTGACTGGTCAAAACTCTGCGCCCATGTCGGTCCACCAGAGGCGTACGTTCCCGCGGACTGGCTGACATCGAGTGCGTTGTCGAGATTCTTTACGTCCGTTGCGAGCTGCGCTGACGCAGCACAAAGTTTGGCGGCCACCGCGTAATAGTTCTCTGGAGTGATCTTCGTCAACGGCTCACTCCTAGTGGAACATTTCGACGTTCTTGCGCCGCGCCTCGGTGTAGTTGTCGCGAGCTGTCGCGACGTACGCCCGGTACGCCCTCAGTGAATCCAGATGCTGGCGGGCGGTGTTCTGCCAGCCCTCATGGAAGTCGGTAAAGGCTGCTGCGGCAGAGCCTGAGTAGTGGTTGAGTACGGCCGCCACCGCGGATTTCGTAGTGGCGCAATGGGTTGTGATCTCCTCAATTGATCGGTCCAGCGCTGTGATGAACTCGTTCATCTCATCGAGGTCGTATTCGTATGTGGGCAACGTTGTCTCACATCTGCTGTGCGATGTCGGCGCCCGACGACGCATCCTGACCGCGGTAAAGACCAGCAGCGACAGACAATTTCGTGGCGTTGTCCGCCAGCGCGTCGAGGTGCCGACGGAACTTGTCGTGTACGTCGGTCCACATTTGCGCGCCTACATCGGCGGTACGGCCTCTCCATGCGCCCTGAAGAGTCTCATGGCTGTCATGAGCCCTCGATAACGCCGCTTGGATGGCGTCATGCGCCGCATGGAGCTGCGCCGCACCGTGATCCAGAACGTCTGGATCCACCCGTAAACTGTTATCCATCCCCACCCCCCCACGAGGTATGAGATCCGCCGATGGACTGGCATACGCGATTCAGCCCTGCAACCCAAGCTGATCTCAACGAGCTGCTGCAGGCCAGCATACAAGTCGCAGCCACGGCATTGAGCTTTCAGAACCTGGCGCCGTTCATGTTGGTCATCGACTCCGGCGGTCACCGCACCATGCGTGCCTTGGGGGCGTCCGTCCGTAACACTGCGGACGCCGTGATGTCGGCACTCCATAACGACGACGATGCTCAACGGCTGCGGGCACGCGCCACTGTCTTGGATGTCACTGTGCGCGCACCATTCGCCGGCGACGCGATCAACATCCGGCTCGAACATCGCGATGGCCCGGCGGTCGACGTTCTGGTCCCGTATAGAACCACCGCTGACGGCGTCACAATCGATGCCGAAGCCATGACAACCAGCGTCGATACCCCGAATCTGTGGCCGCAGCACTAGGCTGTCTGGCCGTGAGCGAACTGTTGCAGGGCCCGCTGGAAGACCGTCACCGCGAACTCGGGGCGAGTTTCGCCGAATTCGGCGGCTGGTTGATGCCGGTGTCGTACGCCGGCACCGTGGCCGAGCACAACGCCACCCGCGAGACCGTCGGCCTGTTCGACGTCAGCCACCTCGGCAAGGCGCTGGTGCGTGGCCCCGGCGCCGCCGAGTTCGTCAACTCCGCCTTCACCAACGACCTGCGCCGCATCGGGCCGGGCAAGGCGCAATACACGTTGTGCTGCAACGAATCCGGCGGCGTTATCGACGACCTGATCGCCTACTACGTCTCCGACGACGAGATCTTCCTGGTGCCCAACGCGGCCAACACCGCCGCCGTGGTCGCCGAGCTGCAGCGCCTCGCCCCGCCCGAACTGACCATCACCGACGAGCACCGCTCCTACGCCGTGCTCGCCGTGCAGGGGCCGAAGTCCACCGAGGTGCTCACCGCGCTCGGGCTGCCGACCGACATGGACTACATGGGATACGCCGACGCCGAATACGAGGGTGTCCCGGTCCGGGTGTGCCGCACCGGCTACACCGGCGAGCACGGTTACGAACTGCTGCCCGAGTGGGACCGCGCGGGTGTTGTGTTCGACGCGCTCGTCGCCGCGGTCAAGGACGCCGGCGGTGAACTCGCCGGACTGGGCTCGCGCGACACGCTGCGCACCGAGATGGGCTACCCGCTGCACGGACATGAACTGTCGCTGGACATTTCGCCGCTGCAGGCCCGCTGCGGCTGGGCCATCGGCTGGAAGAAGGACGCGTTCTGGGGCCGCGACGCCCTGCTCGCGGAGAAGGAAGCCGGCCCCAAGCGCACGTTGCGCGGTCTCAAGGCGGTCGGTCGTGGCGTGCTGCGCGCCGACCTCACCGTCTTGGATGGTGACAAGCCAGTGGGCATCACCACGTCGGGCACCTTCTCGCCGAGCCTCAAGGTCGGCATCGCGCTGGCGCTGCTCGACACCGCAGCCGACATCGCCGACGGCGCGCGCGTGACCGTCGACGTCCGCGGCCGGGCGCTCGAGTGCGAGGTCGTCGCGCCGCCGTTCGTGGCGGCCAAGACGCGCTAGCCGCGACGAAAACGCGCTAGCCACGGGCGATACAATCGGCATATGACCGATGGCCCCCTCGAATTCACCGTTTCGCGCGCGAGCAACCCGGCGAGCGACGAGGTAAGGGCCCAGGTTCTGGCCGACCCCGGATTCGGGCGGTTCCACACCGACCACATGGTGGCCATCGACTACACCGTCGACCGCGGCTGGCATGACGCGCGGGTCACCGAGTACGGCCCCATCGAGCTGGATCCGTCGGCCATCGTCCTGCACTACGCGCAGGAGGTCTTCGAAGGTCTGAAGGCGTACCGCTGGAATGACGGCTCGATCGTGTCGTTCCGCCCGGAGGCCAACGCCGCCCGACTGCAGTCGTCGTGCCGGCGCCTGGCCATCCCGGAGCTGCCCGAGGACGTCTTCGTCGAGTCGCTGCGTCAGCTGATCGCCGTCGACAACGAGTGGGTGCCCGCTGCCGGTGGTGAGGCGTCGCTGTACCTGCGGCCGTTCATCATCGCCACCGAGCCGGGCCTGGGCGTGCGGCCCGCCAACGAGTACCGCTACCTGGTGATCGGCTCGCCGGCCGGCGCCTACTTCAAGGGCGGCATCAAGCCGGTGTCGGTGTACCTGTCCACCGAGTACGTGCGGGCCAGCCCCGGTGGCACCGGTGCGGCCAAGTTCGGTGGCAACTACGCCGCCTCGTTGCTCGCGCAGGCGCAGGCCGCCGAGATGGGTTGCGACCAGGTGGTCTGGCTGGACGCCATCGAGCGCCGGTACGTCGAAGAGATGGGTGGCATGAACCTGTTCTTCGTGTTCGGCAGCGGTGGTTCGGCGCGGCTGGTCACCCCGGAGCTGTCCGGTTCGCTGCTGCCCGGCATCACGCGGGATTCGTTGCTGCAGTTGGCCGTTGACGCCGGCTTCGCCGTCGAGGAACGCAAGATCGACATCGACGAGTGGCAGAAGAAGGCCGCTGCGGGCGAGATCACCGAGGTGTTCGCCTGTGGTACCGCGGCCGTCATCACCCCGGTCGCGCACGTGAAGTACGGCCACGGCGAATCGGCCGGCGAGTTCACCATCGGTGATGGCCAGCCCGGTGAGGTCACCATGGCGCTGCGCGACACCCTCACGGGAATCCAGCGCGGCACGTTCGCCGACACCCACAATTGGATGACCCGGCTGGGATAGTTTCCTGCGTTGACGCTGCGGCTACGGCGCAAAGGTGCGAGTAAGCAGCGCCCTGGCCGCAGTGTCAACGAGGTTTGCGGCTAGTGGGCAGCGAGTCCCAGCGCCGTCAGCGTCGTCGTGATCTCGACGGCCGCGCCCAGCACGTCGCCGGTGATCCCGCCGAACCGGCGGACGCAGTGCGCCACCAGTAGCGCGGTGACCCCCAGGGCGACGAGTACGACGACCGGGCCCTGCCACAACCGCGGCGTCGCCCACGCCGATGCGGCCGCGACCGCCACCGTCCACGCCGCGACCACCCATACCGGTTGGCTACCGGCAACCATCGCACCCAGCGTGCTGCCCGGTGCCGCCGGTACCGACGTGCGGCAGGCCGTCAGGGCGGCGACGCGGCCCGCAGTGACGGCGATGACGACCGCCACCGGGCTCAGCGCGGCGAACGTCATGCTCTGTGCGCCGATCGCGACCACGATCGCGGCCACCCCGAACGGGCCCGCGGTGCCGCCGCGCATGACGGCCAGGGCCCGCTCAGGCGGTCCGTAGCAGCCGAGGCCGTCGACGGTGTCGGACAGCCCGTCGATGTGCAGGCCACGGGTCAGCAGGAGCAGCACCGCCACCGCGAGCAACCCGGCGAGCGGGCCGGTCATGTACACCTGCCCGGCGCCCCACACCACGGCCGCGGCGATACCGCCGAGAACGACGCCCACGGCCGGCAGTGCGGTCAGTGTGCCGCGGCCGAACGGCCGGTCACTGCGCACCGGCAGGACGGTGCTGAACGCGAAAGCCGAAGCGAGGGAACCGATCACAGTCAGTGGGCGGGTTTGTCGGTGACGTTCGCCTCGCCGAATGTGGCCATGGACGCCAGCGTCGCGACCGCGGCCCGCAGCACCGGCAGCGCCACCGCCGCGCCGCTGCCTTCGCCCAGGCGCATGCCGAGGTCCAGGATCGGGGTCAGCTGCAGGCGCTGCAGTGCCACCGCATGAGCGGGTTCGGTCGACAGGTGCGCGGCCTGCCACCAGGTCTTCGCGCCGGGGGCCAGCCGGTCGGCGACGAGCGCGGCCGCCGTCACCACCATGCCGTCGAGCAGCACCGGCGTACGTCGCAGGGCGGCCTGGGCCAGGAAACCGGCCATGGCGGCCAGGTCGGCACCGCCGCAAACGGCAAGCAGCGCAACGGGATCGGCCTTGACCTGGCGGGCACGGAACAGCGCGTCGCGGATCGCCGCGGTCTTGCGCGCCCAGCCCTCGTCGTCGACACCGGTGCCGCGGCCCACGACGGCAACGGGCTCGGTCGCCGTCAGAGCGGCGACCAGAGTCGTTGCCGGAGTGGTGTTTCCGATGCCCATGTCGCCGGCGATGAGCAGGTCGGCACCCGCGTCGACCTCCTGATCGGCGATGGTGCGACCCGCCGCGATCGCCGCGATGGCCTCCTCGGTCGACAGCGCGTCCTCGACGGCGATGTTGCCGCTGCCGCGCCGCACCTTGTGGGCGCCGATCGCGGGGGAGTGGGCCTCACCGTCGACGGCGATGTCGGCCACGCGCACGGTGGCGCCGGCCACCTCGGCCAGCACGTTGATGGCGGCGCCGCCGGCGTCGAAGTTCGCCACCATCTGCGCGGTGACCTCTGACGGGAACGCGGAGACGCCCGATGCCGTCACGCCGTGGTCGCCGGCGAACACCACGATCCGCGCCCGCTCGAATTGCTTTGGCGGACAGACGCCCTGGCACGCCGACACCCAGACCGACAAATCCTCGAGGCGTCCCAGCGCGCCCGGCGGCTTGGTCAAGGTGAGCTGACGCGCGAGGGCAGCCTCGCGCACGTCGGCGTCGGGTTTGGTGAGATCGGGGAACTGGGCGCGGGGATCGCTCATCTGGGCTCCTTGACGGTGAGAGGCTGGCCGGCCACCACCAGCACCACGCGGTCGCAGACCGCGGCCAGGCGCTGGTTGAGCGAGCCCAGTTGGTCGGCGAACCGGCGGCCCGATTCCGTGGCGGGGACGACGGTCAGGCCCACCTCTGGGCTGACCAGGGCCAGTGGCGCGGTGAATTCGCTGACCGCGGAGGCCAATTCGTCGACATCGGTCTGGATCGAGCCGCCGGTCCAGGCGGCGCGCCGGTCCATCGCGGCGACGAGCCATCCGCCGATGTCATCGACCATCGTGGCGGCCGAGTCGCGCAAAGTAGCTGCCACGTCAGCGGATTCGACGGTCGACCAGTGCACCGGGCGACGGTTCTGATGGGCCGAAACCCGGGCGGCGAAGTCGGCGTCGCCGTCGACGGACCCGGTCGCGACGTAGCGCACCGGCCCGTCCGGACCCGCCGCACGGGCGATCCAGTCCTCGGCCCACTGCGACTTTCCCGACCGGATGCCGCCGAGCACCAGGGTGCGCACCGGGCTCAGTCGACCTTGTCTCCGCGGTTGACCTGCGGCTTCGGCACACGCATGCGGCGCAGCTGCGAAGCCCGGCTGGACGCGTAAAAGCCCAGCTTCCAACCGCTTTCGGTGTTGCCCGGGAACTTCGCGTCGACTCGCTTGTTGATGCGCCGGCTGAGCAGGACGCCGTCGATGGCCATGATGACCATCAGACCCAGCATCGCGACCGACAGCAGGCCCTGGGTCTGCACCGGCGGCAGCGCCATCATGAAGAACACCAGCACCAGCGCCGACGGCATGAACAGCCCCAGCACGTTGCGCCGGGAGTCGACGAGGTCGCGGACGTAGCGCTTGACCGGGCCCTTGTCACGGGGCAACAGGTAGGCCTCGTCGCCGGCCATCATCTTGGCGCGGCGCGCATCCATGTCGGCGCGGCGGGCCACGCGGTCGGCCTTGCGCTCTTCCTTCGACTTCGAGTTGCGCAGCTCCTTGCGGCGCTTGCGGGCCTCGGCCGTCGTCATCGGCGCCGGTGCGACCGGGCCGCGCTTACGGTTCGCGCTCTGCTTGGGAGTGGGGCGACCCTTGGGCGCGGTGGTCCGGGCCCCGGCGTCGTCGCCCGCGTCAACTGTCATGTCGACGTCGTCAGCATTGCCACTCTCGTCTCCGGAGTCGGCGTTGTCCTTCTTGCGGCCCAGCAGATTCACGCTGTCAGGTTACTTCGGTCGCCGCCGTCGGCCGTCATGCACCCGAGCCGTGGGCGGCTTAACCTGCTCCGATGAGAGTCCTAGTCGCCCCCGACTGCTATGGCGACAGCCTCACCGCCGTGGCGGCCGCGGCGGCCATCGCCGCGGGCTGGGCCGCCGCGCGGCCGGCCGACACGCTGGTGCTCGCGCCGCAGTCCGACGGCGGCCCGGGCTTCGTCGACGTCCTGGCCGAACGGCTGGGCGGTCTGCAGGCGGCCACGGTGCGCGGCCCGCTGGACCGCGACGTCACCGCGCACTGGGTGCTGCACCAGGACACCGCGTACATCGAGTGCGCGCAGGCCTGCGGATTGGCGCTGCTGGGCGGGCCGCCCACCGTGCGGACCGCGCTCGACGCCACCAGCTTCGGGGTGGGGCAACTGGTGGACGCGGCGCTGACCGCGGGCGCGACGAAGGTGGTCGTGGGGCTCGGCGGCAGCTCGTGCACCGACGGTGGCCAGGGGCTTGTCGCGGCGCTGGGCGGCCTGACGCCAGCATCTCGGAGGCTCGCCGGCATCGAGGTCGTCGTCGCCTCCGACGTGGAGCACCCGCTGCTCGGTCCGATGGGTGCCGCCGCGGTGTTCGGCCCGCAGAAGGGCGCAGATCCGGCCACGGTGGTGCTGCTGGAGCAGCGGCTCATGGCGTGGGCCCGTGAACTCGAATCGGTGGCCGGCCGCGACGTCGCCGTCGAGCCCGGAGCCGGCGCCGCCGGCGGGCTGGGAGCGGCGCTGCTGGCGCTGGGCGGACGGCGCGAATCGGGCGCGACGGTCATCGCCACCCATACCGGGCTGGCCGCGGACCTGGCCGCCGCTGACCTGGTCATCACGGGTGAGGGCCGGTTCGACGACCAGTCGCTGCACGGCAAGGTGATCAGCGCCCTGGTCGGCCAGGCGGGCGGCAAGCCCGTCCTGGTACTGGCCGGACAGGTGGCGCTGGACCCGTCAGCGCTGGCCGGTGCCGGCGTCGCGGCAGCCCATTCGATCGTCGACCACGCCGGTTCGGTGGAGCTCGCCATCAGCGATGCGGCCAACCAGCTGGCCGGGTTAGCTGCAGGCGTAGCCGCTGAACTCGGGAATAACGGCCCGACAAGGTACCGTTGATGGTGCCTGGATATTGCCAGGCAATCGAGTGTGCACCAGGGAGAAGCAATGACTGTTGAGGACGCGACCACCACCGGTACCTCGACCGAGACCCACGGCGTGATCTTGTCCGACGCTGCGGCCGCCAAGGCCAAGGCCCTGCTGGATCAGGAAGGCCGTGACGACCTCGCGCTGCGTATCGCCGTGCAACCGGGCGGCTGCGCCGGCCTGCGGTACAACCTGTTCTTCGATGACCGCACCCTCGATGGTGATCTCACCACCAACGTCGGCGGCGTCAATCTGACCGTCGACCGGATGAGTGCCCCCTACGTGCAGGGCGCGACCATCGACTTTGTCGACACCATCGAGAAGCAGGGCTTCACGATCGACAACCCGAACGCCACCGGCTCCTGCGCCTGCGGCGATTCGTTCAACTGATTCAACCGGCCGGTCCGGCGGCCTCCTACAGGGAGTCCGCCGGGCGCGGCAGGTACGAGCAGACCAGGGTCTCGCGCGGCTGCACCAGCAGCTGAGCGACAGCCTGGAATTCGTTGTTCTTGGGTCCCGAACCGCGCGGCAGCCGGCCTGACGGCGCCACCTTCATGGTGAACAGCACCTGCGCCTGATTCGGGGACAGCATCACGATCTTGTCGATCGACGTCACATCCGCCTGACCGAACTGCTTGCGGAACGCATCACTGGCCAGATTCGCCACCGTGTAATCCGTGGCGTGATCCTTGATGCCGTCGTACAGGCCGCAGAGCGCATGGCGCGCCACGGTCTGCTTGTCCTGATGCAGCAACGCGTTGAGGTAGCCCTGGATCGCGGACTTGGCGATGGCATCGGCCAGACCGCGATCGCTGGTGCTGCGCACCGCGAAGATGATGCCGCCGATGACGGCGACGACCGCGACGACCGCGCCGACGACCAGCAGGATGCGCTTCTTGTTGCTTCCGCCGCCCGACGGGTACTCCACGGCCGGTGGCAGCGTCGTCGGGTAGGCCGGAGGCGGGCCGCCGAAAGGGGCTCCGAATGTGGGGTTCCCCGGACCCGGCTGCGGGGGGATCGATTCCGGGTACGGATATGCGCCGTCCATGTTGACCACAGGCTAGCGCACCCGCGCAGGCGGGCCGGGGCGTCAGCCTGGGTAAGCTCGCCGAATGACCATTGCCGTGACCGGATCGATCGCGACCGACCATTTGATGCGCTTCCCGGGCCGATTCGCCGAGCAGTTGCTGGCCGAACACCTGCAGAAGGTGTCGCTGAGCTTCTTGGTCGACGACCTGGTCGTGCACCGCGGCGGCGTCGCGGGCAACATCGCCTACGCCATCGGCATCCTGGGTGGTAGCCCGACGCTGGTCGGCGCGGTGGGCAAGGACTTCGACGATTACCGCGGCTGGCTGACGTCGCACGGCGTCGACTGCTCGCAGGTGCTGGTGTCCGACTCCGCCTACACCGCACGATTCGTTTGCACCACCGACGAGGACATGGCGCAGTTGGCGTCGTTCTATCCCGGCGCCATGTCCGAAGCACGCAACATCAAACTGGCCGACCTCGTCGCCGCCCAGGGCGAGCCCGAGCTCGTGATCATCGGCGCCAACGACCCCGAGGCCATGTTCCTGCACACCGAGGAATGCCGGAAGTTGGGTCTGCCGTTCGCCGCGGACCCCAGCCAGCAGCTGGCCCGGTTGTCCGGCGAGGAGATCCGTCGCCTCATCGACGGCGCCACCTACCTGTTCACCAACGACTACGAGTGGGACCTGCTGCTGCAGAAGTCCGGCTGGTCCGAGGCCGAGGTGATGAGCCAGATCCAGCTCCGGGTCACCACGCTGGGGGAGAAGGGCGTCGACATCGTCGGCGACGGTTCGTTCGTCCACGTCGACGTGGTGCCCGAGAACGAGAAGGTCGACCCGACCGGCATCGGTGACGCGTTCCGCGCCGGTTTCCTCACCGGCCGCGGCGCCGGCCTGAGTCTGGAACGGGCCGCTCAGCTGGCCTCGCTCGTGGCCACGCTGGTCCTCGAGGCGCCGGGTCCGCAGGAATGGACCTGGGACAAGGCCACCGCGCTGCCGCGGCTGTCGGACGCGTTCGGTGCCGAGGCCGCTGACGAGATCGCCGCAGCCCTGAGCTGATAACCGCCGAAAGTGCGGGAAACGACCGAATTCAGTGCGAATTCGCGGTCATTTCCCGCACTTTCGTCGTATGGGTCAGAGTTCGACGGGGTAGACGGGCTCGCTGATCCGCGGCGTGACGCTGCCCTCGATGAAGATGGCGTGCCACAGCATGAAGATCAGCACCGTCCACAGCCGGCGGCTGTGATCGCTGACGCCGTTGCGGTGCTCCTCGAGCATCTCGCGGACGGCGTCGAGGTCGATCAGATGCCCGGCCTGCGACGCGTTGACCGTCGCGTACGCCCACTCCAGCAGCTCGCCCGAACGCAGCCAGTGCCGGATCGGCACCGGGAAACCCAGCTTCGCGCGGTGCAGCACATGAGGGGGCACGATGGGCTCGAGCGCCCGGCGCAGCGCGTACTTCGTGGTGGTGCGCGTGATCTTCTGGTCGTACGGCAGCTTGGATGCCACCGCGAACACCTCCGGGTCCAGGAACGGCACCCGCAGTTCCAGTGAATTGGCCATCGTCATCTTGTCGGCCTTGACCAGGATGTCGCCGCGCAGCCAGGTGAACAGGTCCAGGTGCTGCATGCGCGCCACCGGGTCCCAGCCCGCGGACTCGGCGTAGATCGGCGCCGTCACATCGGTGTGGGTCCATTCGGGATCGAACTGCGCGAGGGTCGACTGCAGCTGCTCGTCGGAGAAGCTGCGGGCGTTGCCGTAGTAACGCTCCTCGAGCGTCAGCGACCCGCGGTGCAGCAGGCTCTTGCCGCGCATACCGTCCGGCAGTGATTTCGAAGCCTTGCCGAGCCCGCGCCGCAGTCCCCGCGGTACGCGATCAAAAGCCTTGAGCGACAACGGTTCCCGGTAGATGGTGTAACCGCCGAACAGTTCGTCGGCGCCCTCGCCGGAGAGCACGACCTTGACGTGCTTGCGGGCCTCGCGGGCGATGAAGAACAGGGGCACCAGCGCCGGGTCGGCCACCGGCTCGTCCAGATACCAGACGATCTCGGGCAGTGCCTCGACGAACTCGGCCTGGCTCACCACCTTGGTCACGTGCCGCGCGCCGATGGCCTCGGCGGAGGCGACGGCCACGTCGACCTCGGAAAAGCCTTCGCGCTCAAAGCCCGTCGTGAACGTGATCAGTTTGGGGTTGTGCCGCATCGCCAGCGCGGCGATGGCGGTGGAGTCGATACCTCCCGACAGGAACGCACCGACGGTGACGTCGGCCCGCATGTGCTTGGCGACCGAATCCTCCAGAACCGCGGTGATCTCGTCGTACCGGGCCTGCTCCTGCCCTGTGACAAATGGCACAGCGCTGAACTTCGGCTTGAAGTAGCGCGTCACCTCGGGCTGCTGGCCCGGCCGGATGCGGGCGTAGCTGCCCGACTCCAGCCGACGGATTCCGCGCTGCAGTGTCTCGGGTTCGGGCACGTACTGCAGCACCGTGTAGTGCTGGACGGCGCGCTCGTCGATGCTCAGGTCGATGCCGGCGCGCGCCGCGAGGTCGAGGATGCACTTCTTCTCACTGCCGACGATCGTGCCGCCGGGGCCCGTCGCCAGGTACAGCGGCTTGATGCCGAACGGATCACGCGCGCAGAACAACTCACGGGTCTCGGTGTCCCACAGCGCGAAGGCGAACATGCCGCGCAGGCGGCCCAGCGCCGCGGTGCCCCAGTAGTGGTAGGCGGCGACGATCGCCTCGCTGTCGCCTTCGGTGGCGAATTCGGCGCCGAACTCGGTCCGCAGTTCTTCCCGGAGCTCGAGGTAGTTGTAGATCTCGCCGTTGAACACCAGCGCGTAGCGGTTCGGCGACTCCGGCGGACCCCAGCGCAGCGGCTGGTGGCTGTGCGCGATGTCGATGATGGAGAGCCGGTTGAAGCCGAAGACGACGGTGTGGTGTCCGTCGGTCGGATCGCTGTCGTCGGCCCATGCGCCCGACTCGTCCGGGCCCCGGTGGCGCATCGGATGCGTGGCATCCGAAACGGCGTTCACCAGGTCAGTGGAATGGTCGGCAACAGGGTCGGCCAGGTAGGCCAGCAGTCCGCACACGGCGCCAGTATGCCTGTTCAGGCAGGTGAACTCAGAACCGGCGCTGCCGATTGGCCGGTCGCTTCGCTCGGCACCGTGGGCGTGGTCTACGCTGCGTAGTATTCGACCGGCTTGACCGACCTCTAGGAGGGCCTCAACGTGACCGCTCGCGGGCTCCGTTTGGTGGCGTTGTCCGCCATTCTCGGCGCGTCGACGCTGCTGCTCAGCGGATGCAGCTGGCAGGAAGTCTTCGGCCTGGGTTGGCCGACCGGCATCACGCCAGAAGCGCACGCAAACCGTGACCTCTGGGTGTGGTCGGTTATCGCTTCGTTCGTGGTCGGCGCCATCGTGTGGGCGCTGATCTTCTGGGCGATGGCGTTCCACCGCAAGAAGAAGACCGACACTGAGCTGCCCCGTCAGTTCGGCTACAACATGCCGCTGGAACTGGTGCTGACCGTCGTGCCGTTCCTCATCATCTCGGTGCTCTTCTACTTCACCGTCGTGGTGCAGGAGAAGATGATGGACCACAGCAAGCCTGCTGAGGTCACCATCGACGTCACCGCTTTCCAGTGGAACTGGAAGTTCGGCTACCAGAAGGTCGCCTTCAAGGACAACACCTTCTCCTACGACGGCGCCGACGCCGCCCGCAAGGAAGCCATGAAGTCCAAGCCCGAGGGCAAGGACGAGCACGGCGAGGAGAAGGTCGGCGCGATCCGCGGCGAGAACCCCGAGGACCGCAGCTACCTGAACTTCGACAAGGTCGAGACCATCGGCACCAGCACCGAGATTCCGATCCTGGTCCTGCCGAAGGGCAAGCGCATCGAGTTCCAGATCGCCTCGGCCGACGTCATCCACGGCTTCTGGGTGCCGGAGTTCCTGTTCAAGCGGGACGTCATCCCGAACCCCGAGGCCAACCACTCGGACAACATCTTCCAGGTCACCGAGATCGAGAAGACAGGTCCGTTCGTCGGCCGCTGCACCGAGATGTGCGGCACGTACCACTCGATGATGAACTTCGAGGTACGCGTCGTGGAGCCGGAGCAGTTCAAGGCTTACCTGCAGTACCGCATCGATCACCCGAAGGCGACCAACGCCGACGCTCTGGTCTCGATCGGTCTGCCGCCGGTGGCCCAGACGACCCATCCGTTCGACTCTCGCCGCGGCGAGCAGGTCGGTTCGCCCGCTCAGGCGAGCAAGTAGGGGATACGCCATGCATATCGAAGCCCGACTTTTCGAGATTCTGACTGCCTTCTTCGCCTTGGCGACCGTCGGCTACGGCGCGCTGACCGCGCTGTACGCGAACGGTGGCATCGAGTGGGCCGGCACCACCGCGCTGGTGCTGACCACCGGTCTGTCGCTGATCATCGGCACGTTCTTCCGGTTCGTGGCCCGTCGCCTCGACACCCGGCCCGAGGACTACGAAGACGCCGAGGTCTCCGACGGCGCCGGCGAGCTGGGCTTCTTCAGCCCGCACAGCTGGTGGCCGCTGCTGATCGCCCTGTCGGCCTCGACCACCGCGGTCGGTATCGGCCTGTGGCTGCCCTGGCTGATCGTCGCCGGCGTCTGCTTCGTGCTGGCCACCGTCGCCGGCCTGGTGTTCGAGTACTACACCGGCCCCGAGAAGCACTGACACATACGGCCCCTGTGACCTGATCGCTCTGCGGTCAGGTCACAACCGTATGTCAGATGGTCCTCTGGCACCGTCCGGTACGGCCATGCCGGGCCCATGTTGGGTAATGTCTGCCGAAGGCTGGAATGTCGCCGTGAGCGACGTTCCGCAGCTGCAGCGACACAGTGGTCGAGAGGGATAGGCGTACGTGAGCGGGTCACATTCCCCGGGCTCGGATGATGCGGCCCGGGAGTCATCGGGCGTCGGTGAAGGCACCGGCGAAACCGAGATCTATTCGCAGGCCTACTCGGCGCCCGAGTCCGAGCACTTCACCATCGCCCCGTACGTGCCGCCGGAGCCGGCGCTGTACGACTACGACAGCTACGAGGCCAAACCCGACGCCGATGACGCCCCGCCGCCGCGGTGGCCGTGGGTCGTCGGTGTCGTCGCGATCATCGCCGCCATCTCGCTGGTGGCGTCCGTCGCCATCCTGGTGACCCGCAACACCAGCTCGGAGAACGTGGCGACGCCGTCGACCAGCACGACGTCGGCGCCGCCGTTCCAGGACGAGTTCACCACCACGACCACGCCGCCGCCTCCGTCCACGACAACCGAGGCGCCCCCGCCACCGCCGCCTCCGCCACCCCCGTCGACGGTGACCGTGACCCAGCCGCCGCCACCACCCCCGTCGGAGGAGCCACCGCCTCCGCCGCCCAGCAGCGCCGCGGCCGCGCCGCCGGCCACGACGTCGGCGCCGCCGACCGGACCGCGGTATGTCACGTACCGGATTTGGGGCACGAAGGCGCCGCTGGACCGTATTTCGGTGACGTACACCGACGCCGCGGGCCGCCAGCGCACCCAGCAGAACGTCTACATCCCGTGGATGATCACTCTGACACCGATCTCGATGTCCGATGTGGGCTCGGTGCAGGCCTCCAGCCTGCTGCGGCTGAGCCACCTGAACTGTTCGATTGTGACCAGCGACGGCCAGACGCTGGCCTCGCAGACAAACGATGATTGGCAGACGAGCTGTTAAATGCCGTACAACGCTGAGACTTCAACCCGGTCGCGAGTGACCGGCGGCAACCCCGAGCAGTTGGACCGTCTTCTGCTCGGCGGCTCCGTCGCCGTGTGGCTGGCGGCCCTGGGCGCCGGGGTGGCCGCTGTCGTCGCCATGGTGGACCTTGGTACCCGGCACCCGTCGGGTGCGGAATCGTCGCATACGCCGTGGCTGCTGTACTCCGTCATCGCGGTGTCGGCGGCGGTCATCGTGGGCGCCATCCCGCTGTTACTGCGCGCCCGTCGCGGTGGGGCGGCACCGCTGCCGCTGCTCGGGGGCGGACCGTCCGAGGCCGACGATCGTCGTCCCGCCGGGGAGATTCCGACGAGCGCCCTGCGCTCCTTCGACGACCCGGTGGTACGCCGCTATTCGGCGTCGCCGGCGACCAGCATGCTGGGCTTTCCGGTGGCGGCGGTGGATCAGCTGTGGCTGCGCTGCACGCTCGGGATCGCCGCGGCCATGGGCGGCGCGACGCTGTTCATCTTCCTGGGCGCGTACATGCTGGCCGACCGCCACGACGAGTTGGCCTGGATCCTGTACGGCCTGGCATTCCTCATCACCGCTGCCATGGTGGCCATTCCCTGGTACTGCCTGCGCGGTCTGCATGCCGTGCTGGAGGCGTCGGCCGAGGATGCCCGGGCGGCTTAGCGCTCAGCGCGGTGCGAACGCGCGAATGGTGCGCCGGGCGGTCTCGCCGAGATAGTCGGGCGTGACGGCGTCCGCCGTGAACAGGACGCGGAAGTAGATCGGGCTGGCAGCCATCTCGAGCACTGCGCGCGGGTCCGTGCCGGGCGGGATTTCGCCCCGCGTGATCGCGCGTTCGACGACCGCGCCGCTACGCCGGAACCGCTCCTCCCAGAACCTGGCCCGCGCCGTCCGCACGTCGTCGCTGTCGTCGGCGCCGGCCAGCGCGCCGTAGAGGACGGCGCGGACGGCCCGGTCGGCCAGCGCGGTGACGATGTCGGCGAGGAGCTTTTCGAGGTCACCCTGCAATGACCCGGTGTCCGGTGTGGCGACGTTGCGCTGCGTGAAGCTCGTCAGCAGGTCGGCGACCAGTGCGGCCTTCGTCGGCCACCGGCGGTAGACGGTCGTCTTGTTGACCTGGGCGCGCTTGGCCACATCTGGCAGTTGCAGACTCTCGTACCCGGTTTCCGCCAGGAGTTCGAGCGTCGCCGTGTGCACGGCCGCCACGACACGTGCGGATCGGCCACCTGGTCGCGGTCGGGGGACCGCGGCGGCGTCGATGGTGGTGTCCGTCACCGATTCAGTCTCGCAGGACTGTTGACCCGGTGGCGCGACGGGGCATATAAAAGCAACCATAGATGCTTTTAGTGTAGGAGGTATGCGCATGCCGGACCAGACGCTCACCATCGACGCCGTGATCGCGGGTCGTGCGGTGCCTCGTGACGAGGTACTCGCCTGGGAGGCCGAGCGCCTGCCGAAGGCCGCCCGCAAGATCGGTCTGCCCGTGCCCGCCGGCGATCTCGCCCGGCAACGAACAGCCTTCGCCGATGCCAAGCTGGCCCTGGGCGCCGACGACGTCCGCCGGCGCTTGGCGCGTGACATTCGCGCGGCCGGGGTCGTGGCCCGCGCGTCGACGCAACTGTCCTTCGGGCGACGCGCGACGAGCGTGTGCGACCTGTACGTCACCGGCGGCAGCGCGGCGGCATTCGTCGAGTGGTTCACCGCCGCCGAGCGCGACGACTACGCCCACAGCATGATCGCCGCCAACCCCGACCACTTCCTCATCGACACCGCCGCGGACGGACGGCAGGAAGTCGTCGAAACGACGGGCGGCAGCCCACTGGCGACGCAGTTCTTCGTCGACTACGACGACACGTCACCGCTCGTGACACCTCGTGATACCGCTTTTCCCGTCGAGGCGGCAGGGGTCGCGCGTACCGGGAGCGGCCTCGCGATCGGCGGCGTCCGGCATGAGTTCCGCGACGAGGCGAACGGCTTCCACGCGCGGCTGTGCGTCGAATTCCCTTGGCTCACCGCGCCGTACATGATCGCTCAGCATCGCTGGCACCTGGCGTGCGAGTTCGGCAACTGGATCACCGCGGCGTTCGCACATCGTTGAGTCTGTGCCGAGGGCGCAGGGCACTCGACTTTTCTCGCCCCCAGCGCAGGCTCAGCGCGGAAATCAGAGGCCGGGGTAGGGGAGTGGGCCCGAAAACGACTTCGGCCCGGTCTGGTGGAAACCAGACCGGGCCGAAACCGTAGATCGAACTAGTGATGCCCGTTGGAGCCGTTGGGCGAAATTTCGTCCTGGTACTCCTTGAGGGCGGTGAGTGCCTTGTGCTCGGCGGCGTGTTCGGCGTCGGCGAGGGCGGCTTGTTCGACGGCGGAGTCGGCGAACAGGAAGCTGCCGGTGCCGGGGGAGCCGGCGGAGCCGAGCTTGTTCATGCGCTTGGGCAGTGCGGCTCCCTGGTATTCCAGCGGGATGGGGTGGCCGTGGTCGTCGACCGGGCCGAGGGGCTGGTGCAGTTCGACGTAGGCGCCGTGGGGCAGGCGCTTGATGATGCCGGTCTCGATGCCGTGTTCGAGGACGGCGCGGTCGCTGCGCTGCAGGCCTACGCACCAGCGGTAGGTGAGGTAGTAGACGATGGCGGGCAGGACGACCATGCCGATGCGGCCGATCCAGGTGGTGGCGTTGAGGGAGATGTCGAACTTGAGCGCGATGATGTCGTTCATCGCGGCCAGGGTGAGCACCATGTAGAACGCGATGGCCATGGCACCGATGGCGGTGCGGACCGGCACGTCACGCGGACGCTGCAGCAGGTTGTGGTGGGCGTCGTCGCCGGTGAACTTCTTCTCCAGGAACGGCCACGCGATCAACAGACCGAACACCAGACCCATGATCACGGCGACACCCATGACGGCCGGGATGGTGTGGCCGAAGGGGTAGAACTCCCAGGCCGGCCAGATACGGGCCAGGCCTTCGGTCCACATCATGTAGAAGTCGGGCTGGCTACCGGCGGACACCTGCGAGGGCTTGTAGGGGCCCAGTTCCCAGATGGGGTTGATCTGCAGCAGACCACCCATGATGCCCAGGATGCCGGTGACCAGCGCGAAGAACGCGCCACCCTTGATCGCGAACACCGGCATGACGCGCACGCCGACGACGTTCTTCTCGGTACGACCGGGGCCGGGGAACTGCGTGTGCTTCTGGAACCACACGAGCGCCAGGTGGGCACCGATCAGGGCCAGGATGATGCCCGGGATCAGCAGGATGTGCAGGGCGTACATGCGCGGGATGATGATGTTGCCGGGGAAGTCCCCACCGAACAGGGCCCAGTGCATCCAGGTACCGATGACCGGGATGCCCAGGGTGATCGAGGACAGCGCGGCGCGCAGACCGATACCGGACAGCAGGTCGTCGGGCAGCGAGTAGCCGAAGTAACCCTCGAACATGGCCAGGATCAGCAGCACCGAGCCGATCATCCAGTTGGCCTCACGCGGGCGGCGGAACGCGCCGGTGAAGAAGATGCGGGCCAGGTGGACCATGATCGACGCAGCGAACATCAGCGCGGCCCAGTGGTGAATCTGGCGGACGAAGAGGCCACCGCGGACCTCGAACGAGATCTCCAGGGCGGATTCGTAAGCCCGTGACATCTGCACGCCGCGCAGCGGCTGGTAGACGCCGTTGTAGATGACCTCGGTCATCGACGGGTCGAAGAACAACGTCAGGTACACACCGGTGAGCAGCAGCACGAGGAAGCTGTACAGCGCGATCTCACCGAGCATGAAGGACCAGTGCGTCGGGAAGACCTTGTTCAGCTGCCGGCGTACGGCGGCCGACGGGTGGTACCGCGAGTCGATCGCGTCGCCTTGGGCGGCGGCGATGTCAGCGAGCTTGGGACTCATGATTTGCGCTCCCAGAATGCCGGTCCGACGGGTTCGATGAAGTCGCCGTTGGCGACCAGGTAGCCCTCTTTGTCAATCGTGATCGGCAGCTGCGCCAGGGCGCGGGCCGCCGGTCCGAAGATCGGCCGCGCGAAGTGCAGCGCGTCGAACTGCGACTGATGGCAGGGGCACAGAATGCGGTAGGTCTGCTGCTCGTACAGCGACGAGGGGCAGCCCAGGTGCGAGCACACCTTGGTGTAGGCGAAGAAGTCACCGAAGTTGAAGCTCTCCTGGCCCTTGCGCTTGACGACGCGGGACAGGTCCTCGGGCTTGATGCGGATGAGCATCACCGGGTTACGCACACCGAGTGCGATCTCGGACAGCTTCTCGTGCGACTCGATGGTGGTGCCGTCGCCGTCGGACTCACGCCACGGGAACACGGTCTCCATGCCGCCCGCGTCGATGTCCTCGGGACGCATCTTCACGAAGGGGGACTCACCCGGCAGGCCGGTGGCCCGGGCCAGGTAGATGGTCTCGCCGTGGAAACGCGGGGTCCAGCCGGACGTCCACAGGACGGCCTTCTTGCCCTCGGCGGTCGGCACGACCGGCTTCCACGGGTTCTTGATCAGACCGCCGATGAAGGCGACCGCGGTGCCCAGGCCGAACGCACCCAGGCCGACGCCGAGCGACAGGCCGATCAGCTTGCGGCGCTTGAGGGTCGAGCCCTCGAGCGCGTCGGTCAGGTTGGCCGCGACGGTGGCGCGGTGGACCTCGGGGGAGGCGCCGTCGTGGCGGTCCTGGATCGAGATTTCCTCGGGGATGAACTTCTTCTGGAAGAGCACCGCACCGATGCCGATCGCGAGGATCGACAGACCGAAGGTCAGGCCGTACAACGGGGTGGCCAGCGAGTAGATGAACTCGCCGTCGGATTCGAACGGCTTGTACTCCCACGGCCAGAACAGGAACACCAGCAGCAGGGCCAGGCCGGAGAGACCACCGAGCAGCAGCCAGGCCGCAACCTGACGCTCGGCGCGCTTCTCCGCCTTGGTGCCCTCGACGGGCCAGCGCGGCTCCTTGAAGACGGTCGTGACGCCGTCGATCTTTCCGCCCAGTTCGACGAGTTCTTCGCGCGACATCTCGCGCAGTTCCGCGTCACTGGGAATGTTCACGTTCTCGCTCATGCGCGAGCTCCGATCCACATAGCCGCGCCGATCACGGCGACCATCCCGATAATCCACATCGCCATGCCCTCGGGCGCGGGGCCGAAGCCGCCGAGGCCGTAGCCGCCCTGGCTGCGGTGCTCAGCCGACTCGCGGACGTAAGCGACGATGTCGCGCTTCTCTTCCGGGGACAGCTGGCGGTCCGAGAACTTGGGCATGTTCTGCGGGCCGGTGAGCATGGCGGTGTACACCTGCGCCGGCACTTCGGCGGCATGGCCGAGGTCGGGCGCGTACTTGCCCGACGACAGTGCGCCACCCTTGCCGGTGAAGTTGTGGCAGGACGCGCAGTTCAGGCGGAACAGGTCGCCACCGCGGGCGACGTTCTCACCGATGAACGAGTGCTGGTTGATCTGGCCGTTGGCGTCACGCGGAACCTGAGGACCGCCGCCGTTGGCCTGGATGTAGGCGCCGAGGGCGTCGATCTGGTGTTCGTCGAACGCCGGGTCCTTGCGGGCGGCCTGGGCCTCGCCGCGCATGGCAGGCATGCGGCCGGTGGACACCTGGAAGTAGACGGCCGCGTCGCCGACGCCGATGAGGCTCGGGCCGCGGTCGGTCACACCCTGCAGGTTGGCGCCGTGGCACGAAATGCAGGACGTTTCGAACAACTGCTTGCCGGTACGCAGCAATGCCAGCTGCGACTCGTCGGCGACCGCGACCTGAGGCCGCGGCGTCAGGGTGGCCGCGAGGCCACCAGCGACTAGAAGTCCGAGCAGCAGCAGCATCGCTGCTGAGAGGCGCCGGTGTAACCGACGACGGGACTTGCTGGTCATCGAACCCCTTCTCATCGACGAGTTGGTCATCGGACGAAGTAGATGGTGGCGAACAGGGCGATCCACACGATGTCGACGAAGTGCCAGTAGTACGACACAACGATGGCAGCGGTGGCCTGGGCCGGCGTGAACTTGCTCATCTTCGTGCGGGCAAGCAGGTAGACGAATGCCACCAGACCGCCGATGACGTGCAGGCCGTGGAAACCGGTCGTCAGGTAAAAGACCGATCCGTAGGCACTGCCCGGGATGGTGGTGCCCTCGTCGACCAGGTTGAGGTACTCGTAGCCCTGTCCCAACACGAAGAACAGGCCCATGAGGAACGTGATGACGTACCACCGGCGCAGCCCGAACACGTCGCCGCGCTCGGCCGCGAACACGCCCATCTGGCAGGTGAACGATGACGCGATCAACACCAGCGTCACCGGCACCGCGAGGGCCAGATTGAGTTCGGTCGGCTTCGGCGGCCAATCGCCGCCCGCCTGGGCACGCGCGGTGAAATACATTGCGAACAGCCCAGCAAAGAACATCAACTCGCTGGAAAGCCACACAATGGTGCCGACACTGACCATATTCGGCCGGTTCAGCGAATGCACCCTCGACGTGATGGCGGTTCCGGAGGTACCTACAGCGCTCGTCACAGCGGTAAGTATGACGCTTTGTAGTTGTTGAACTCCACCCGGGTGCCGACATTGGTCATAATCGGGTTCGTGCCAACCACCGATCCCCATCAGGAACCGATCACCGACGGGCCGCAATGGCCCCAGATCCTGGGCCGGCTGACCACCGGCCAGAACCTTGCCGCGGGTCAGGCGGGGTGGGCAATGGACCAGGTCATGACCGGTTCTGCGACCCCGGCGCAGATCGCTGCGTTCGCCATCGCGATGAAGATGAAGAGGCCCACCTCCGCGGAGGTGACGGAGCTCGCCGACGTGATGTTGCGACACGCCCGAAAAGTGCCCGCGGACGCGCTCGCCGCGATCGGCAGCGACGTCGTCGACATCGTGGGGACCGGTGGCGACGGCTCCAACACCGTCAACCTGTCCACGATGGCGTCGATCGTCGTCGCCGCGTGCGGGGTGCCGGTGATCAAGCACGGGAACCGCGCGGCATCGTCGTTGTCCGGTGGCGCCGACACCCTGGAGGCCCTGGGCGTGCGGATCGACCTGTCGCCGGGAGACGTCGCCCGCTCGGTCGTCGAGGTCGGCATCGGGTTCGCGTTCGCCCCGCAGTTCCATCAGTCCTACCGGCACGCGTCGGCAGTGCGGCGAGAGATCGGGGTGCCCACGGTCTTCAATCTCCTTGGGCCGCTCACCAATCCGGCGATGCCGCGCGCCGGCCTGATCGGCTGCGCCTGGGCGGAACTGGCCGAGGTGATGGCCGGGGTGTTCGCCGCGCGCGGCTCCAGCGTCCTGGTCGTGCACGGCGACGACGGGCTCGACGAACTGACCACCACGACGACGAGCACCATCTGGCGCGTGCAGGCGGGCACCGTCGAGCGGCTGACGCTGGACCCGAAGGCATTCGGGTTCGCCCGCGCCGAGCTGAGCGAGTTGCGCGGCGGTGACGCCACGGCGAACGCGGAGTCGGTGCGCGCGGTCCTGGCGGGCCAGACCGGTCCGGTCCGGGATGCCGTGGTGCTCAACGCCGCTGGCGCGATGGTGGCTCATGCCGGGCTATCCAGCGACGCCCAGTGGGTGCCGGCGTGGGAGCGTGGCCTGGCCCGCGCCACCGAGGCGATCGATTCGGGTGCGGCCGAGCAGCTGCTCGCGCGGTGGGCTCGGTTCACCCAGAAGGTCTGAGCGCTGTGCCTGCTGCGCCGCCGCCCGGGCCGACCGGGCGGTGGCGGCCCACTCGGCCCACCGGCCGGCCGCGGTGACCGGTAGGCAGTACCCGGATTCGTCGTCGGCGGAGGTGCGCACGATGCGCACACCCGGCGCGGCCAACCAGCGCACGATGAGCGCCACCTCCTCGACGGGCGCGCCGCCCAGCGGCCGCTCCGCTGTCAGGATCACTTGTGCCGCAGCGGATATCGCGTCGACGACGGGCATCGGCGGGACTCGCCGCGGTGCGTTCCCGGCTGCCGCCAGCTGGCCGTACCGGACCACGACGAGGTGCCAGCCGCCGGCGCCGTCGGGCCGGGCGGCCACCAGCTCCGGCAGTGCGGTCAGGGCGCGCAGGCGCTGGCCGCGCCACAGTCCGTCGATGACGGTCGCGGCATGGTCGCGGAGCCGCGCGGCGGTCTCGAAACGGCCCTCGGAAGCCAGGTCGTCGATGTGTTTCAGTGCCGTGCACAGTGCGGAATCATCAACGCCGGCAATGTTTTCCGCGGCCCGGTCGGCGAATTCGGCGTAGGCGCCCGCGGTGATGCCGCGGGGCGCCGGACATGGCGACAGTTCCCGCTCCGGACACTGCGGCCCGTGTTGGGCGGCCCGCGCCAGCCGCGTCGTACAGGTCCGCACGCCCGTGAAGCGGGCCAGCAGCAGCGCGGAGTCGACGGCGTCGGCATGGGCCCGGAACGGCCCGACCGCCCGATCGTGTCGCGGCGCCCGCACCACGCTGAAGCGGGGGAAGGCCTCGTCGGTGAGCACCACCCACCACCACTTGTGCGGGGCCTTCGAGCGCCGGTTGTACGGCGGCGCGTGCGCGGCGAGGAGCCGCAGTTCGCGCACGCCGGCCTCCAACTCGTGGGCGCACTCGACATGGTCGACGCGGATGGCCAGTGACGCCATCTCTTTCATGCGGGCGCGCGGGTCGGCGCCGGTGAAGTACTGCCGGACCCGACGGCGCAGATCGACCGCGGTGCCCACGTACAGCACCTCCTCGGACGGCCCGCGGAACAGATAGACGCCGGGGGAGCTCGGCAGCGCGTCGGCGAGCTTGCGGTTGCGGCGCTGAGCCCTGGTGACGTCCGGGAGATAGCCGCGCAGTTCGGCCAGCGTGTGCACACCCTGATTGCCGATGCGCTCGAGTAGTCCGTGCAGCACGTCGACGGTGGCGCGGGCGTCGTCGAGGGCGCGGTGCGTGGGGGTGGTGGTGGCGCGGAACAACCGGGCCAGCTCCGAGAGCCGGACGCTCGGTGCCTCGTCGCGCGTCAGGACCCGGCGGGCCAGCTTGACCGTGCACAGCACCGGAGGGTTGGGCCAGGGCAGCTGCGCCCGCTCGGCCGCCGCCCGCAGGAAGCCGATGTCGAAGCCCGCGTTGTGGGCGACCAGGACGGCGCCGCGGCAGAACTCCAGAAAGGCGGGCAGCACCGATTCGATGCGGGGGGCGTCGCACACCATGGCCGTGGTGATCCCGGTCAGCTGCACGATCTGTGGCGGGATGGCGCGACCGGGGTCGATCAGGGTGGCCAGTTCGCCGATGATCTCGCCGCCGCGCACCTTGACCGCACCGATCTCGGTGATGGCGTCCAGCCGCCTCCGGTGTCGTCCGCCCGGGCCCGGCCGCCGGTGGTCTCCAGGTCGACCACCACGAATGTGGTGTCACGCAGCAACGCCTCGTCGAGGTCGAAAGCCAACTGGTCGGTGGCGCTGCCGGAGCCCATGACGTGACAGTAGGGGCCGGCACCGACAAGAAATCACATCGATGTCATTCCGTGATCCGGTTGCTGATCACCCGCACTTTTTTGTCGGTGGACGTCGCTAGCGTGCGCCTCAACCGATGAAGGAGTCAGAGATGAAGTTCGACAACGGGCCGGTCAAGATCGACTGCGACGACTGCGCCGTGCGTGGTCCGGGCTGCGGTGACTGCGTGGTCAGTGTTTTGCTGGGCGTACCCGAGACGCTGCTCGACGACGAGCGCCGCGCGCTGGAGGTGCTCGCCGATGCGGGCCTGGCGCCGCGCTTGCGGTTGGTGCCGATCGGTCGGCCCAAAGGCGGGGCGGGCACTCAAAACGAGACAAAGTCAAGTACTACGGGCGTAGCGTGACGACGCTCACATTGTGATGCTGGTTAACGGGATCGGGGGGCGGGCTGATAGATTGGCCATTCCCGTTGGACAACGCCGATGCCGTTTCGTAACCTATTCGAGACCTCACTGAGTTCGAAGCGGCTCGAACCCGCAGTTGAAGGACGCGAAATCTTGAGTCTCCACCGCACACACCGCACCATATGCGGTCTTAAACGACCAGTAGCCGGTGCGATCGCGGGGCTCACCATACTTGGTAGTGCATTTGCGGGCAACGTCATGGCCGATCCGGCCGACGATGCCGTAGCAAAGCTCAACGAGCTCTCGCGCCAGGCGGAACAGACCACCGAGGCCATGCACGCCGCGCAGCTCGATCTGGACAAGAAGCTGGCTGCCGCGAAGGCCGCCGACTCCAAGCACGAGGCCGCCGCTGCCGCCGCGGAAGTCGCCAAGAACGACCTGGCTACCTACCAGGACTCGGTCGACAAGATTGCTGCGGCGCAGTACATGGGCGGCCGCACCGACGGCATCGACGCCATCCTGACCGCCGATTCCCCGCAGGGTCTGATCGACCAGCTCTCGGTCCAGCGCGTGATGGCCGGTGAGATGGCCGCGCAGATGGCCAACTTCCACAGCGCCTCCGACTCCGCCGCGAAGGCCGAGGCCGACTCGGCCAAGTCGGCGTCCGAAGCCAAGACCGCGGCCGAGCAGGCCGCCGCCGTGCGTGCCGATCTGCAGTCCAAGCAAAGCAAGCTGCAGGTGCAGATCGCCATCGTCAAGTCCCGTTACACCGCGCTGACGCCGAGTCAGCGGCAGGCGCTCGCGGCACTCCCGCCGGCTCCCGCCGCCCCGCCGGCGCCCGCCCCGGATGCCTTGCCGGCCCCGGGTGACGATCCCGCCATCAACGCCGCCGGCCCCAACCCGCCCGCCGAGGCGGTTCCCGTCCCGTCGGAAGGTGGCGGCACCGCTGCCGGCGCCATCGCGGTGCAGGCCGCACTGACCCGCATCGGCGACCCGTATGTCTGGGGTGCCGCCGGTCCCGGCCAGTTCGACTGCTCGGGCCTGGTGATGTGGGCGTTCCAGCAGGCCGGCATCTCGCTGCCGCACTCGAGCTACGCGCAGGCCGCCGGCGGCCAAGCGGTGTCGCGTGACCAGATGCAGCCCGGTGACGTCGTGAGTTACTACTCCGATGCCTCGCACGTGGGCATCTACATCGGCGACGGCATGATGGTCCACGCCTCGACGTTCGGTGTGCCCGTGCGGGTCGCTCCGGTCGACAACGCGCCGATCTACAACGTGCGTCGCTACTGAGCCTCTCCCGTCGCGGTCTTTCCCGTCGCGTAGTTATCGGCCTTCTCACCGCAGAGGCGGCTGCTGCCGCTTTCGTACTGAGTCGCGGTCACTCGGCTGACGTTCCGGCCGCCTCACCGCTGCCGGCGCCGCCGCTGCCGTCGCCAACTCCGGGCACCATCCGGCTGGCCGACGGCCGGACCGCCGACCTCCTGGTCCTCGACCCCGGCTCGACGCTGCCGGGCCGCATCACCGCCGAACTCGACGGCGCCGTCGCCGCGGTGACCGCATTCTGGGGCGAGGACTGGCGCCGTCAGATCACCATCGTGACCACCGGGACCGACGAGGAGTTCCGGGCGCTGGCCGGCGGACGTCAGGAGTTCGCCGCGGCGACCACCGTCGACCGCATCGTGTTCGGGCCCGGCGCCGCCGCGATGGGACCGGGTGCGCTGCGAATCGTGTTGCGCCACGAGCTTTTCCACTATGCCTCCCGGCCGGTCACGGCCGCCGACGCGCCCTGGTGCCTGACTGAAGGCGTCGCCGACTACGTCAGCCGCCCGCGCACCCCGCGACCCGCACCCGCCGACATGGCGGTGCTGCCCACCAACGCCGACTTCCAGGTCACCGGCCCGGCGCTGTCGCTCGCCTATGACCGCGCCTGGTGGTTCGCCCGGTTCGTCGGCGCGCGGTTCGGCGATCCGGTGCTGCGCCGGCTGTATCTGGCCGCCTGCGGCGCCGGTCATCCTGATCTCGACGCCGCACTGACCGCCACGCTCGGCCTGCGGGGCGACGCGCTGACCGCTGCGTGGCGGCAGTGGCTCGCGGCCCCGGGCTGACGCGATAGCCTGACCGCGATGTCTTCCCCGTCGCTGCGCTCGCCCCGGACGTCTCGGGTGCTGCTGCTGACCAACGATTTCCCGCCCCGCAAGGGCGGCATCCAGTCGTATCTGGAGAGCCTGGTCAATGAGCTGCTCGGCCGCGGGTCGCACGAGCTGACGGTGTACGCCCCGAAATGGAAGGGCGCACCGGAATACGACAAGGCCGCCGCGGCCGCCGGCTATGAGGTGGTCCGCCATCCGACGACGCTGATGGTGCCCGAACCGACCGTCGCGCTGCGGATGCGCCGCCTCATCGCCGAGCACGACATCGACACGGTGTGGTTCGGCGCGGCCGCGCCGCTGGCGCTGTTGGCCCCGCTGGCCCGCGAAGCCGGCGCGACCCGGGTGGTGGCCAGCACGCACGGGCACGAGGTGGGTTGGTCGATGCTGCCCATCGCGCGAAACGCGTTGCGCCACATCGGAAACAACACCGACGTGGTGACCTTCGTCAGCCACTACACGCGCAACCGGTTCGCCGCGGCGTTCGGGCCGGACGCGGCGCTGGAATACCTGTCGCCCGGGGTCGACGTCGACCGCTTCGTCCCCGACGAGGTGGCCCGGGCCGAGTTGCGGACCCGGTACGGGCTGGGGCAGCGGCCGGTGATCGTCTGCCTGTCCCGCCTGGTGCCGCGCAAAGGGCAGGACATGCTGATCCGGGCACTGCCCGAGATCCGGCAACGGATCGACGGCGCCGCACTGGTGATCGTCGGCAACGGGCCGTACCGCGACGACCTGCAGAAGCTGGCGCGGCGCTACGACGTCACCGACCATGTGGTGTTCACCGGCGGCGTGCCCGGCGACGAGTTGCCGGCCCACCATGCGATGGCCGACGTCTTCGCCATGCCGTGCCGGACCCGGGGCAACGGTCTCGATGTCGAGGGCCTCGGGATCGTCTTCCTCGAGGCCTCGGCGTGCGGTGTGCCGGTGGTCGCCGGTGACTCCGGGGGCGCACCGGAAACCGTCGTGGAAGGCGAGACCGGCCACGTGGTCGACGGTCGCGACGTCGCCGAAATTGCGGCCGCCGTCAGTGACATCCTCGCCGACCCCGACCGGGGCGCCGCTATGGGCGCCGCCGGCCGTCAGTTCGTCGTCGACAACTGGCAGTGGAAGCTCAAGGGCGAGCGGCTCGCCGAGCTTCTCTAGCTAGCTGTAGAGCGCCGCGATCTCGGCGGCGAACTTCTCGGCCACCACCTTGCGCTTGACCTTCAGCGTCGGCGTCAGCTCGCCGGTGTCCTCGGTGAAGTCGACCGGCAGAATCCGGAACTTCCGGATGGCCTCGGCCTTGGACACCGTCTGGTTGGCGTCGTCGACGGCCTTCTGGATCTCGGCGACCAGGGCCGGGTCCGCGGCGAGGTCGCCCACGGATGCGCCGGCGTCCTTGTTGTTGCGCTGCTTCCAGCCCTCGAACGCCTCGGGGTCGATGGTGATCAGCGCGGCGATGAACGGCTCCTGATCGCCGACGCACATGGCCTGGCTGATCAGCGGGTGCGCACGCATGACGTCTTCCAACGGGGCCGGGGCGACGTTCTTGCCGCCGGCGGTCACGATGATCTCCTTCTTGCGCCCGACGATCGACAGGTAGCCGTCGTCGTCGATGGCGCCGAGGTCACCGGTGTGGAACCACTCGCCGGTGAAGGCCTCGTCGGTGGCGGTCGGGTTGCCCCAGTAGCCGCTGAACACCACGCCGCCGGAGAGCAGCAGCTCGCCGTCGTCGGCGATGCGCATGCTGTTGCCGGGCACCAGCTTGCCCACCGTGCCGACCTTCAACTCGCCGACCCGGTTGACGGTGATGGCGGCGCTGGACTCGGTCAGGCCGTAGCCCTCGTAGATGGTGACGCCGACGCCGCGGTAGAAGTGGCCGAGGCGGGCGCCCAGCGGCGCGCCACCGGAGATGGCGCCGACGCAGTTGCCCCCGAGGGCGGCCTTGAGCTTGCCGTAGACCAGCTTGTCGAACACCGTGTGCTTGAGGTTGAGCAGCAGGCCGGCGCCCCCGGTGTCCTGCGCCTTGCTCCACTCGATGGCGGTGTCGGCGGCGATCTGGAAGATCTTGCCCTTGCCGTCGTTGCGGGCGTTCTGCTCGGCGGTGTTGTAGACCTTCTCGAACACGCGGGGCACCGACACCACGAGCGTCGGCTTGAAGACCCCGAGGATCGGCACCAGGTTCTTGATGTCGCTGGTGAAGCCCAGGGTCACCTGGTTGCTGAAGCCGGCCACCGCGACGGCGCGGGCCAGCACGTGCGCCAGCGGCAGGAACACCAGCAGCTTCTGGCCCTTGGCCAGCAGGTCGGGGAAGCAGGCCTTGACGCCGCGCAGCTCCGACAGCAGGTTGGCGTGGGTCAGCTGGCAGCCCTTGGGGCGGCCGGTGGTGCCCGAGGTGTAGATCAGGGTGGCCGGGTCGCTCGATTTGATGGCGGCCAGGCGGGCGTCCAGCTCGGCGCGGTCCACGCCGGCGCCGGCGTCGGCCAGCTGATCGAGGGCGCCGCCGTCGATGACCAGCACCTCACCTAGCGCGGGCACCTCGGACCGGATGGACTCGATCTTGGCGGCGTGGGAGTCCGCCTCGGCGAAGGCCAGGACGGCGCCGGAGTCGGCCAGCACGTGCCGGATCTGGTCGGCGGCGGAGGTTTCGTAGATGGGCACCGTCACCGCGCCGATCGACAGGATCGCGAAGTCGATGATCGGCCATTCGTAGCGGGTCGCCGACAGCAGCACCACACGGTCACCGGCCTTGACGCCCTTGGCGATCAGGCCGAGGGCGGTGGCCCGCACCTGGGCGGCCACCTCGGCGCTGGTCACGTCGGTCCAGGTGTCTCCGACCAGGCGCTGGATGGCTACGTGTTTGGGGTCATCGCGCTCGAGGGAGTACACCGGGGCGACGACGTTGTCGTATTCGCCGATGGTGAACGATGCGGGAACGCTGAACTCACGCACGGTGTGGCCTTTCGGGTCAGGGCAAGGCGGTACTGGCAGCAGTGCCGTGACAGCAATGCCGTGCTCAGCGTAGTCGGGTGCTTCATCACACTGTGGAGGCGTATGTGAAGCTGGTCGGGATGAACAGCATCCAGATCGCCGACGAGACCTTCGTGTGCGCCGACCCAGCCGCTGTCGGTGCCGCCGTGGCGAACCAGAGCAGCTGGCGGCGCTGGTGGCCGGACCTCAAGCTGACGGTCGTCGAAGACCGCGGTCCGGCGGGGCAGCGGTGGACCGTCACCGGTGCGCTGACCGGGACCATGGAGGTGTGGCTGGAGGCCGTCATGGACGGTGTCGTGCTGCACTATTTCCTGCACGCCGAGCCGACGGGTGTGTCCGGCGCGGCACTCGCCGAGCTGAACCTGGCGGACCTCAACCACCGACGCCGGGTGGCTGGTAAGAACATGGCTTTCGAGATCAAGACCGATCTCGAGCGGACCCGCCCGGTGGGCGTGTCCCGGTTGGCCTGAGGCCCGGTATCGCCCCGCCAGGGCGGGGCGCTGGCGGTACATTGAGAGCTCGGCAGACGGGCGTCCGACGCCCGCGCCGGCATCGTAGAACTCGGGGAAGTGGACACGTGGCGGACAAGACTGCGCAGACCATCTACATCGACGCCGACCCGGCGACCGTGATGGACGTGATCGCCGACATCGGCTCATATCCCGACTGGGTCGCCGAGTACCCGGAGACCGAGGTGCTCGACGTCTACGCCGACGGTTACCCGAAGACGGCGCGGATGGTCCTCGACGCCACGGTGCTCAAGGACACCATGGTGTTCACCTACCAGTGGCCCGCCGACCGCAAGTCGGTGAGCTGGTCCCTGGTGTCCAGCACGCTGCTGAAGGCGCTCGAAGGCACATACCGCTTGTCGCCCAAGGATTCTGGCACCGAGGTGACCTACGAACTGTCGGTCGATCTGATGATTCCGATGATCGGATTGCTCAAACGCAAGGCAGAGCGGCGCCTGACCGACACGGCGCTCAAGGACCTCAAGAAGCGAGTCGAGTCTGAGTGACACAGACCCTGCTGGGCGTGCCAGGATCAGTCTGTTCGTCGGTAAGGGTGGAGTAGGCAAATCGACGGTGGCCACGGCCACCGCGGTACGCGACGCCCGGGCCGGGCAGCGGGTCCTCATCGTGTCGACGGATCAGGCCCATTCCACCGGTGACGTGCTCGGCGCGGACGTCCCGCCGACCGGACTGCGGACGCCGACACAGGTCCCCGTCGACGACGGTGCCGGCGTCGTGCTGGATGCCCTGGCGCTCGACACCCTGGCGCTGCTGGAGGCCCGGTGGCGTGAGGTGGCCGCCGTGCTGGTCGCCCGGTTCCCGGAGTCCGATGTGGGAGACGTTGCCCCGGAAGAGCTTTCGGCGCTGCCCGGCATTCAGGAGGTGCTGGGCCTGCACGAGGTCGCCGAGCTGGCGGCGTCGGGCAACTGGGACCACGTGATCGTCGACTGCGCCTCGACCGCCGACGCGATGCGGATGCTGACGCTGCCCGGCGCGTTCGCGCTGTACCTAGAGAAGGCCTGGCCGCGGCACCGGCGGCTGTCGGTCGGTCTGGCCGATGCGAAGACGGCCGCCATGGTCATGCTCGTCGAGCGGCTCGCCGCCGCCACCGAGGCGCTGGGGGAGTTGCTCGACCAGCCGGACGTCACCGCGCATCTGGTGCTCACCCCGGAACGGGTGGTGGTGGCCGAGGCGGTGCGGACGCTGGCGTCCCTCACCTTGATGGGCGTGCACGTATCCGAGCTGATCGTGAATCAGGTTCTGATCCAAGACGATTCGTACGAGTACGTGAACCTGCCCGCGCACCTCGCGTTCGACTGGTACGCCGAGCGGATCGCCGAGCAGCGCAGCATGCTCAGCGACCTGGATGCCGCCGTCGGCGACGTGCGTCTGGTGCTCGTGCCGCACCTGGCCGGCGAACCCATCGGGCCGAAGGCACTGGGGGAACTGCTGGAGGCATCGCGGCTGCGGCACGGCGCCCCGCCGCCCGCGCCGCCGCGGCCCATCGTCGACCGCGAATCGGGCTCAGGATTGGCCGCTGTCTACCGGCTCCGGATAGAATTGCCGCAAATCGACCCGGGGTCTCTGACGCTGGGCCGCGTCGACGACGACCTGATCATCGGCTCGGGTGGCACCCGGCGCCGGGTCCCGTTGGCATCAGTCCTGCGCCGTTGCATCGTGACCGGCGCGTCGTTGCGCGGCTGTGAACTGACCGTCCGTTTTCGCCCTGACCCGGAGGTGTGGCCCAAGTGACGCACACCGATTTCGGGGCGGACGCTCTGGGCGACCTACCGGTGGACCTGCGGCTGCTGGCGCAGGCGCTCCTCGACAAGATCGATCCCGTCGTCCGGCTGTCCGTGGCGATGCTCGCCGACGGCGAGAACCCCAGCGACTGCAACCAAGTGTGGTGCCCGGTGTGCGCACTTGTCGCCCTGGCCAACGACGAACAGCATCCGATGCTGACGGCCATCGCCGAACACAGCACGACTTTTCTCGACGCCGTGCGCGCCGCGCTCGCCGACCAGGGCCCCGCCGGCCCGCACCCCGAGCCGCCGACGGATCCGTCCGGTCCCGGCGGCAAACACCGCCAGCCCGACGATCCGGACGGTCCACCAGGGCCGGGCCGGTACCAGTCCATTCCGGTATCTGTGGAGGAATGACCAGTCCGCTGCGGGCTGTGGTCGGGCCGACAGTCGGTGGGTAAAGTTGTCGGGGGCACCGTCCGGGGGCCCTCAGCGGGAGGTTCGATGTTCTTCTGGTTCTACAAGTACATCTTGATGGGCCCGTTGCTGCGTCTTCTGGGTCGTCCGAAAGTCACGGGGCTGGAATACGTTCCCGACCAGGGGCCCGTCCTGCTGGCCAGTAATCACCTGGCGGTCGTCGACAGCTTCTATCTGCCGCTGGTGCTGCGCCGGCGGATCTTCTTCCTGGCCAAGGCCGAGTACTTCACCGGTACCGGTATCAAGGGCAAGCTGATCAAGTTCTTCTATTCGTCGACCGGCCAGGTGCCGATCGACCGCACCAACGCCGACTCCGCGGCCGACGCGCTGACCGCCGCCGCCAAGATCCTCGACCAGGGCAAGCTGCTCGGCATGTACCCCGAGGGCACGCGGTCGCCGGACGGCAAGCTCTACAAGGGCAAGACGGGCCTGGCGCGCATCGCGCTGGAGACCGGTATCCCCGTCATTCCCGTCGCGATGATCAACACCGACGTCGTGAACCCGCCGGGAAGCAAGATGTGGCACTTCGCGCGCGTCGAGGTGAAGTTCGGCAAGCCGATGGACTTCCGCCGTTTCGAGGGGCTGGCCGGTAACCGGTTCATCGAGCGCGCCGTGATCGACGAGGTCATGTACGAGCTGATGCGGCTGTCCGGGCAGGAGTACGTCGACCTCTACGCGGCCGACGTCAAAGAAGGCAAGACGCCGCCGCCCGCGATCAAGGCGGGCTGAACGCCAGAACGACAAGAGCCGAGGATTGCCGTCACCAGGTGACGCGATCCTCGGCTTTCTTGATTTCGCAGGGCCGGTTCACCGGTTCGCCAACCTGACGCGGCCGAACAGCGGCCGTCGGACCGCCTTGTGGTCACCGTCGCGCGGCTGCCACGCGGCCGCGGTCAGTTCGTCGCCGAGACCGGCGCGACGTGTTCGGTCGCATCGGCAGCGGGTGTGCCGCGGCCGGTGATGGTGCCCGCCGCGGCGATGACGGCGAGCCCCCACCACACGTACGAGCTGCCGATCACCTGACGCCACAGCGTCGCGTCGACCTCGTGATGTTCGGGCAACAGCCGGATCGGCGTACAGACCAGCAGGACGGCGCCGAGTGCGCTCACCGCGGCCAGGACGGCGCTGCGTTCCCGGTAGGCGATCACGGTGATGGTCACCATGGTCGGCAGGGCCCACACCCAGTGATGCGACCACGACACCGGTGACACCACCAAGCCGAACATCGCCACACACATCAGGGCTAGCACCGGCTGCCCCGCGCGGAGCACCCGATGGGCCGCCCACACCGTGAGCGCCAGTACCGCGAAACACAGCACGACCCAGAGCACGAATCGCGGCGTCGCCGACATCCCGAACCGCGCCAGCGTGCCGGAGATGTTCTGGTTGGTGTTCAGCGTCGCGGTGCCGATGCGGTCGGTGTTGCGGACCGTCTTGGTCCAGTACTCCCACGAGTCGCCCCACGCCAGCGCGAATGCGATCAGCGTGACCGCGACGGACGACGCCACCGTGGTGAGCAGTGCGCGGAAGTCGCGGCGCAGCAGGAAGTACAGCAGGAACACGGCCGGGGTCAGCTTGAGGGCGATCGCCACCCCGAGCAGGACGCCGCGCGGCCACGGGGTACGGCGGGGGACGCAGTCGGCGATCACCAGCGTCATCAGCACGACGTTGATCTGCCCGAAGTTGAAGTTGGACCGCACCGGTTCGAGGAACAGCACGGCAGGTCCGACGATGGCGACGGCGAGCCAGCACCGGCGGGCCAGGGCCGAGCTGCCGAGCTGCGATTGCGGCCAGACGTCCAGCCGGGTCAGCACGATCACGACCGACACCAGCAACAACACGAACGTCGTCACCGTGATGGCCACGCTCGCTGCGGGCAGCGGGAGCCAGGCGAACGGCGCGAACATGATCGCCGCCAGCGGCGGGTAGGTGAACGGCAGGTCGATGCCGGCCTCGGTACGGAAGATCGTGCTCTCGCTGTACAGCGGCGTGTTGTTCAGCCAGGCGCGGCCGCCCATCCGGTACACGTCGATGTCGATCCGGTACGGCGTATGACCCAGCAGCCGCCAGGCGCCCCATACCAACGTCAACATGGCCAGCAACTGCAGCAGCCGCCAGGCCAGCCGTTGTCCGGAGGCGGGCCAGAACCCGGGTCTGATACGCATCTCGCCGGACAGCCTATCGGGGGGACCGGCGCGTCGGCGCCCTGCGGTGCGGTGACACGCATACGCGGGCGTAAGTTTCTTCAGCGTGCGGTCGCCCTTACCTACGGAGTTCGTGTCCAGTGGGCGGCTGCCGTTGTTGTGGTGCCTGATTGCGTTCATCCTGACGTTTTTCGTGACCCGGACCGTGGTGCGCTACATCCGGGCCCATGCCGACAATCCGGCGCCGCGCAAGTGGTGGCAGCCGCGCAACATCGGTCACGGCAGCCTGCACATCCACCACGTGGTGATCGGCGTGGTGCTCGTGATGGTGTCGGGAGTGACGATGGTGACCCTCGCCGTCGACGGCGGCGTCCCCGAATTCACCGTGGCGGCAATCTTTTTCGGTATCGGTGCGGCCCTGGTCCTGGACGAGTTCGCGCTGATCCTGCACCTGTCGGACGTGTACTGGGCCGAGGACGGCCGCACCTCGGTCGACGCGGTGTTCGTCGCGATCGCGGTGGCCGGGCTGCTGATCCTCGGGTTCAACCCGCTGTCGTTCTTCGACATCACGGTCTGGCGTGACGACCAAGACGTGGCCGCCCGGATCATGGTGGTGGCGCTGGCTCTCATCACCCTCGCGATGGCGGTCATCGTGCTGCTCAAGGGCAAGGTGTGGACCGGACTGATTGGGATGTTCATCACACCGCTGCTGGTCATCGGGGCAATCCGGCTGTCGCGACCGCACGCGCCGTGGGCCCGGTGGCGCTACACGAGCCGGCCGCGCAAGATGCACAAAGCGCTGGAACGCGAGCGCTGGCTGCGCCGGCCGGTGGTGCGGGCGAAGCTGTGGTTACAGGATGCGATCGCCGGTATGCCAAAGTTTCCCGACGACGCGGACGTTGACCAACAACTCGACCGCGAGATCCACGCGGCACCCGCGCCGCCGGACCGAACGCCGACCGAGGTTGCCTGAATGAAGTTTTTTTACGACACCGAGTTCATCGACGACGGTCGCACCATCGACCTGATCTCGATCGGTGTGGCCGCCGAGGACGGGCGCGAGTACTACGCCGTCTCTTCGGAGTTCGACCCCGACCGGGCCGGTTCCTGGGTGCGCAAGAACGTGCTGCCGAAGCTCCCGTCACCGTCGTCGAAGGTGTGGCGCTCGCGCCGGCAGATCCGCTCGGAGCTGGAGGACTTTTTCAACATCGACGGTGACGAGCCGATCGAGCTGTGGGCCTGGGTCGGCGCCTACGACCACGTGGTGCTGTGCCAGTTGTGGGGGCCGATGGCCGACCTGCCACCGGCGATGCCGCGCTTCACCCGGGAACTGCGACAGTTCTGGGAGGACTGCGGCAGCCCGCGGATGCCACCGCGGCCGCGCGATGCCCACGACGCGCTGGTGGATGCGCGACACAACCTGGACCGCTACCGGCTGATCGCCGAGATGATGACGGCGCCGAGGTAAGTCACGGTCACCAGGCGCGGAACGGCACGCTGGTGACGGCGGCGTCGTTCGGGCCGAACTGCACCGTCAGCTGCAGCGTCCACAGTCCCGGCCGCGGCGCCGTCGCGTACGTGCTGTGCCAGTGACCGTCGGCACCCGCCGTGAAACGCACGGGCAGGCTGGCGATCTCGGCGCTCGACAGGGTGCCCCGCAGCGCGGTGGCGCCGGGCGCGGTGATGTCGATCGGGATGGCGCCGTGCCGCGTGGTATCGAGATGCACCTGCGCCTGGCGGCCCTCGTCGAGCGCGGCGGTTGCGGTGAACGCGGGGCCGTAGGTGGTGCGGGCGGGCGGCTCACCGGTGAGCACCGTGGTCATGATCAGCACCAGCACCGCGATCGCGGTTTCCAGCGGCACGGTGCGACGCAGCCGCTGCGGGGTGAGCCGACGCCGGCCGAGGTAGGCCAGGGCGGCCATGAGCGTCACCAGGAAAACCTTGCCGCACAAGGCCATTCCGTAGCCGGTCGACCACAGGGACTCGATGGGCGACACCTGCCGCCAGGCCTGGTACTCGCCGGTGAGCAGGACCGCCGCGACGCACCCGAACGCCACCCGGGACCACCGCGCCAGCTCGTCACTGCGACGGGCGGGCAGGACCACCAGCGTCAGCACAACCAGCCCGCCCAGCCACAGCGCCATGGCCAGCAGGTGGACGGTGGTGACGGTGATGGCGAGCCACGGGTCCGGACCGGCGGAAGCGTGCCCGGAAGCGGCGACGCCCGCCGCGAGCGCCGTCGCGATCACGACGAACAGCGCAGTCCCGGCGCGCACGGTCGCCGCGAGCAGCACGAGCAGGAACGCCTGCACGTAGAGTCGGACGTCGGCTCCGGTGCTGACGGCGTCGATGACGGTCGCCGCGGCCAGCAGTACCCAGCCGATGCCGGCCAGGACGCGCGTGCGGCGCAGGGTGAGTGCCCATCCCCACACCAGCCGGGCCGCCGCGAGCACGCCGACACACAGCACCAGGCCGGTGTACGTGAGACCGCGGGAGACATCCGACGCCACCGACGACGAGGCAACGGGATGAATCTCCGGCGGCGCGTCCGGCGCCTGCTGCACGCCGAAGCTCACCGACCCGGACACCTCGTGTCCGTCGGCCGACATCAGCCGCCACGTCGCCGTGTAGCTGCCGCGCGGCAGTTCCGGCGGCAGGTCCAGTTCGACGGTGGTGTTGCCCGCCCGCTGTCGGACCTCCCGGTCGACCCGTGCGCCGGCGTTCGAAATCACCTGGACCGCACCGGGAATCATGCGAACCGGCTCGTCGAACGTCAAGGTGACCCGGCTCGGCGCGGCCGCGAGCGTGGCGCCGTCGACCGGATCGCTGGAGACCAGGACGGCGTGCGCGTGTGCGAGGGGAGCCGGCAGCAGGAGCGCGAGCAGAGCCGCGAGCAGCGCTGCGACCGGCCTCAGTTCTCTAGTCGTGACTCGTCTTTCGTCGGGAAGCTGCCAGGTTAGCGATCCCCAGCAGCAGCGCGACCACCGACAGGGCCAGCGCCGTCAGGCCCGGCCAGGCGGGCGTCGCAGCAGCCGGGGCGGCGGCTGCGGGCCGGTCGTGGTCACCGCCGCCGGCGGGCTTCAGGTGCAGGGAAGGCGCGGGGTGCTCGGGCTCGGGCTGGCCGGGGTTGGCCATCTCGTTCCAGTTGACGGTCTTGCCGTCGCTGTAGGTCTGGACCGCGGGCAGCGTCAGCGTGTTGACCTTGGGCAGCGGGCCTGCCGAGATCGCGAAGACGTTGAACTGATGCGGCGGGATGGGCGCGTCCGGGGCGGTGGCCTTCCACTCGACCGACGAGACGTACTCGGTGACCTCGGCGCCGTCGTCGTCCTTCTGCGGTGCCGGCAGCTTCTTCTTGGTGATGGTGGCGGTCCAGCCGGCCTTCTGCTGCGTGCTGACAGAGATGATCGGCTGGTCGTCGGGCAGTACGACCAGCAGGCCCGTGGTCGACGCGGTGTCCGACTCGGTCGGCACGCGGAAGTTCAGCACGCCCCAGCCACCCTGGGTGGCGTCGCCGGTCACCTTGACGTGGGCGGCGGCCGGCGCGGCCAGGGCGACGGCGCAGGCCGTCGTCGCGGTGACGGCGGCAATGGCCTGAAGAGGCTTGCGGGCCTGGAAAAGCTTGGGCATGTTGTCCTTTCGGGAGGGGGTCAGACGGCCATGACAGCGAAGGTGGCGCTCATCCCGAGCGCCATGAGCAGGTCGGCGTACGGGCGCTTGGGCCCGCGCACCAGCAGGTAGAACCACCACAGCGCGGCGGCGCAGAATCCGACCGCGAGCGCGATGCAGACCACGGTGAACCAGCCCGGGGGAGTCACGGCGATGGCGCCGTGACCGAGGTGGGCGCTGTGGTGACCGGAGGCTCGAGCTGTCGCCACCGGGACCCCGGCGTTCGGCGCCATCAGCAGGCCCATCAGCGCCATCGCGGCCATCATGGTGCAGTGGTAGACGGGGTGCGGCAGCCCGAAGCCGAACAGGGCGAGGTAGGCGAAGTACAGCGCGCCGGCGGTGAACACCAGCACGTACAGCAGCGGCGACACCTGTATGCCGGCCGGCCAGAGCATCGCGATCATGCCCACCGAAGCCAGCGCGTGCAGCACCGCGACGCCGCGTTGTCCGGGTACGCGCCGCCCGTTGCCCGCGAACAGCAGCGCGGCCACCGCGAACACGGCAGTCAGCGCCCAGCGCAGGGCGGAGTCGGCGATCACGCTGTCATTAGTCGTACGGAAAGGGGATTCAGTTCCCGGCGGGCTTGAACCGCATGTCGGGTTGCGACCGCTCGAGCGGTGTCAGCGCCACACCCAGCCAGCAGACGGCCAGCACCGCGGCTGCGACGAAACCGGCCAGCGACCACCACACCGCGACCCGCGCCGGTGACGTCTGGCACCACCAGACCGCGCCGAACCCGGCGGCCGTGGCCACGCCCGACAGGTACAGCGCCGCGCAGCACACGCGAAAGCGCTTGCGCCACAGTGCCGTTGCCGATGTTATGGCGGCCAGGGTGAACAGGATGGCGACGACCTTCAGTACCCACCGATGCGATTCCGACCAGCTGACCCCGGCCGACACCACCAACACGACGACCGCGACGGCGGTGGGGTAGCGGCGGGCAGGACCGATCCAGACCTCGTCGAACACCCGGCGCCCGATGGCGCTCAGGGTGTGTTCGAGGTCGATCGCGTGGCGGGTGGACAAGCCGAACTCCGTTCAGTCTGTAGACCAGTTTCGCAGAGTTGGTCGGGCAAGTGGCGGCCCGGGTTCCGGGCTCAGCCCGCGCTCTGGTCCTGGTTCCCGGCCCGCAGCAGGTCGTCGCGGGCCCGGGCGACCCGGGAGCGGATGGTGCCGACGGGGCAGCCGCAGATTTCGGCGGCCTCGGCGTAGGACAGGCCCAGCACCTGGGTCAGCAGCAGCGCTTCCCGGCGGTCGGCGTCGACACCGTCGAGCAGCATGCGGATTTCGACGATGTCCTCGAACCGGGCGGTCGGCTGGTGCATGTCGATGACGGTCTCGGGCTCGATGGCGGCGCTGCTGCGCGGCCGGCACTGCTTGCGCCGGATGTGGTCGACGACGACGCGGCGCGCGATCGACAACAGCCAGGTGCGGGCGGTCGACCGGCCGCGGAACCGGGACAGCGAGCCGAGGGCCCGCAGGTAGGTCTCCTGGGTCAGGTCGTCGGCGTTGCCGGGCTCGTCGAGATAGGCGACGGTGCGCCACACATCGCGCTGGGTAGCCTTGATGAACTGGTCCAATGCGGCGCGATCGCCCCGACCGGCAGCCAGTGCCAGGCGGGTCACTTCATCGTCGTCGCCGCGGCTGTTCACGGCCCGACCATATGTGACGAGTGCCGGGAACTCACAGCCGGGCACGTCCGACCAATGTTTTTGGGTAGCTCCGCATCGCCGGGGACAATAGGAGGATGATGACGGCCGGCTCGGTAAGCACAGTGGCTGGCAGCGCCGACGACACAGCAGTCGCTGCCGCAGCTGCCGACGACGTGCGTCGGGTTCAGCTCGACGTCACCGGCATGACGTGTGGCGCCTGTGCCGCGCGGGTCGAGCGCATGCTCAACAAGATGCCGGGTGTCCGCGCCTCGGTGAACTTCGGCACCCGCGTCGCGACGGTCGACGCGCTCCCGGAAATCGCCGACACCGAGCTGTGCGACGTGATCCGCAAGGCCGGCTACGACGCCGAGCCGCGGTCCGGGGTCATCGCCGGGGACCGCGACGACGAGGATTTGTCACACGCCCGCTACCTGCTGCGTCGTCTGCTGGTGGCCGCCGTGCTGTTCGTCCCGCTCGCCGATCTGTCGGTGATGTTCGCCGTCGTGCCGAGCACCCGGATCACCGGGTGGCAGTGGATCCTGACCGCCCTGGCCCTGCCGGTTGTGACGTGGGCCGCCTGGCCCTTCCACCGCGTGGCCCTGCGCAATGCCCGGAACCGGGCCGCGTCCATGGAGACGCTGATCTCGGTCGGCGTGACGGCCGCGACGGTGTGGTCGCTCTACACGATGTTCGTCGGCCATCACGCCACCACGAGCACCGGAATCTGGCAGGCCCTGGCCGGCAGCGACGCCATCTACTTCGAGGTCGCCGCGGGTGTCACGGTGTTCGTGCTGGCGGGCCGCTACTTCGAGGCCCGCGCGAAGTCCAAGGCGGGCAGTGCGCTGCGCGCGCTCGCGGCTCTGAGCGCGAAGAACGTCACGATCCTGCTGGCCGACGGCACCGAGATGGTCATCCCGGCCGAGGAACTCGCCGAGCAGCAGAAGTTCGTCGTGCGCCCCGGCCAGACCATCGCGGCCGACGGACTCGTGGTCGAGGGCTCGGCGGCCGTCGACACCAGCGTGATGACCGGTGAGGCCAAGCCGGTCCGCGCGACGCCCGGCAGCAGCGTCATCGGCGGCACCATCGTGCTCGACGGCCGGCTGATCGTCGAGGCCGCCGCGGTCGGCGCCGACACCCAGTTCGCCGGCATGGTGCGCCTCGTCGAGGAAGCGCAGGCCCAGAAGGCCGAGTCGCAGCGCCTCGCCGACCGCATCGCCTCGGTATTCGTGCCGTGCGTCTTCGGCATCGCCGCACTGACCGCGCTGGGCTGGGCACTGGCGGGCGCGGGCCCGGACAAGGTGTTCGCCTGCGCACTGGCGGTGTTGGTCATCGCCTGCCCGTGCGCGCTGGGCCTGGCCACGCCGACGGCCATGATGGTGGCGTCCGGACGCGGCGCCCAGCTCGGCATCTTCCTCAAGGGGCACCGGTCGCTCGAGGCGATCCGGGCCGTCGACACCGTCGTCTTCGACAAGACCGGCACCCTGACCACCGGACACCTGGCCGTCACCGCGGCGACGGCCGTCGACGGCTGGTCTGACGAGGACGTCCTGGCCCTCGCCGCGGCCGTCGAGTCGGCGTCCGAGCACGCGGTCGCGGTGGCCATCACCACGGCAGCGCCCGAGCACGAGGCCGTCACCGATTTCCAGGCCGTTCCCGGCCGCGGCGTCGTCGGCACCGTGGCGGAGCGTGACGTGCGCATCGGTAAGCCGTCGTGGGCGGCCGGTCGTGCCGCGGTGCCCGCGGCCCTGGCCGAAGCGCGCCGGGGCGCCGAATCTCGCGGCGAGACAGTGGTTTTCGTCGCGGTCGACGATCAGCTGTGCGGCGCCATCGCGGTCGCTGACGCGGTGCGCGAATCAGCGACGGGCGCCATCGCGGCGCTGCACGAGCGCGGTCTGAAGACCATCCTGCTGACCGGTGACAACCCGGCGGCCGCCGCCGCGGTGGGTGCCGCCGTGGGCATCGACGACGTCATCGCCGACGTGCTGCCGGACGGCAAGGTCGACGTCATCCAGCAGCTGCGCGACCGCGGTCGCATGGTCGCGATGGTCGGTGACGGCATCAACGACGGCCCGGCGCTGGCCTGTTCGGATCTGGGTCTGGCGATCGGTCGCGGTACGGACGTCGCGATCGGCGCGGCCGACATCATCCTGGTGCGTGACAGCCTCGATTCGGTGCCACAGGCCCTGGACCTGGCCAAGGCGACCATGCGCACCATCCAGATGAACCTGGTGTGGGCCTTCGGCTACAACATCGCCGCCATCCCGGTGGCGGCGGCCGGCCTGCTCAACCCGCTGATCGCGGGCGCGGCGATGGCGTTCTCGTCGTTCTTCGTGGTGTCGAACAGCCTGCGCCTGCGCAACTTCAAGTGATTTGTGCACGATTTTCCGCGCGTGCCGCGGATTATCGTGCACAAATCGCTGGTTGACGGCGGGGGTTACTGCTGGCCGCGCTGGCGGGCCAGTTCGCGCAGCATCGCGTTGTAGGCATCCAGGTCGTCGTCGGCGTAGTCCGCGTCGGCGTGCCGGTCGGCGCGGGAGGCGGCGCGGCGGTCCTGCCGCGCCCATTGCGCCACCAGGGCGATGACCACCAGGATCACCGGCAGTTCGCTCGAGCCCCACGCGATCGCGCCACCGAGGTGCTGGTCGGCGCCGATGCTGGACAGCCACGGCAGGCCGACGAACTTGTAGAACGGCCCGCCGATGGTGTCGGTCATGGTCATGGTCGCGATGCCGAAGAACGCGTGAAAAGGCATGACCGCGAACAACAATCCGAGCCGGCCCAGGAACGGCAGGCGCTTCGGGCCCGGGTCGATGCCGATGATGCCCCAGTAGAAGAGGTAGCCGACCAGCAGGAAGTGCACGCTCATCAACTCGTGGCCCCAGTGGTAGCGGACCAGTGTGTTGAAGATGGGGGTGAAGTACACCGCGTACAACGACGCGACGAACAGCACGAACGCCACGATCGGATTCGACAGCGCGGCAGTCACTTTCGAGTGCACGAGCCACAGAATCCACTCGCGCGGTCCGGGCGGGGCGCCCTCGCCGGCCGGGGGCAGGGCGCGCAGCGCCAGGGTCACCGGGCCGCCCAGCACCAGCAGGACGGGGACGAACATGTTGAGCGTCATGTGCTCGCCCATGTGCACGCTGAACATCGCCGAGCCGTAGGCCCGCACTCCCGAGCTGCTGGTGAAGAGCAGTACCGCGCAGCCGATCAGCCATGCGAGCAGCCGGCCCACGGGCCACTCGTCGCCGCGGCGCCGCAGCTTCACATACGCGTACAGATAGGCGCCGGCGAGGACCAGCGCGCCGATGCCGATGAAGGTGTCGAACCGCCAGACCGTCAGCAGCCGAACCACATTCGGCGGGGCGGGCAGTTCGTAGCCGAGGAAGACGTCCCACGTCGTGTACTTGTGGTGCAGCAGGCGCGGCGCGGTCTGCACCGCCATGGCGGACACCGCGGCGAGCGCGGTGATCGCGGGCAGGCAGGTGGCCAGCCGGGACGGCTTGGCGCGGCGCAGTGCGGCGGCATCGGTGATCCAGGACGCCGCCAGCGCGATCGCGGCGACGATGGCCCACCGCCCGTAGTCGCTGCCCGTCAGGCCGGGGGGCCCGAGTTGTTCGGCCAGCAGCTGCACGCCGTAGATCAGGGCGACGGTGCCGCAGGCGACCTGGATGATCAGCACGCGCCGGTAGAGGTCGGCCGCGGGCGGACTGATGACCGCCGCGATCTTCGTACCGGCCAGCACCGCCAGTGCCACCGCGAACACGATGACCGCGCTGGTCGTGTAGTCGTGGTCGGGCCCTTCGCTGGCGTTGCCGGTCACCGGCAGCGCCAGGACGCCGATGACGCTCGGCAGCAACAGCACGACCATGGCGACCCACCGCACGCTGAACCGCAGCGTCAGCGCCACGACCGCGGCGCACAGGGTGGCGACGATCCAGCCGCGGGCCATCTCGGAGGCGCCGATGGCCTCACCCAGCCGGCCGCTCTCCACCAGTCGCAGAGCCGGGGCGCCGGCGTCGGTCGCGGCCTGCACCACCACCATGAACGCCGAGGCGACCAGCCAGACCAGCGAAACCCGTTCCAGCACAAGGTGGATGCGGAAGGCGGGCGGGTCGATGACGCCCTTGGGGTCGGGGCGCGCCGTGGTGACGACGTACAGCAGGCCGCCGAGACAGACGGCGGCGGCGAGCACGGCCGTGAAGTAGCCGACCGGTTCGGCGCACGCGGTGAACGTGCCGGGATAGCTGTCGCCGGTGGCGACGAAGCGCTGGTCGCCGGAGATGAGCGCGTAGGCGACCAGGGCGGCCAGCGCGGCCAGATAACCCAACAGCGGCAGAGTCAGCCTGCCCATCGAAATACCGGCCTTCCACCTGAAGAACTGATCACGCCCAGTCTACGACCAGGTGTCGTAGAAATTTTCCGGGCGCAGGAACTCCTGACGCCGCGGGCCGACCAATACAAGTTGTGAGTCATACCCAACTACCCGACTCGGACGTCGCGGCCGACCCATCGGCGTGGAAGCGTTTTCGCCCGGCGTTGCTGCGGCTGCACTTCTATGCCGGCCTGTTCGTCGCGCCGTTCATCCTGATCGCCGCAGTCACCGGGCTGCTGTACGCGGTGATCCCGCAGATCGACAGCGCGGTGTACCGGCACGAACTCACCGTCGACCACATCGGCGACCGGCAGCTGCCGCTGGCTGCTCAGCTGGCAGCCGTCCGCGCCGCGCATCCGGAGGGCACCGTCACCAGCATCCGGCCGCCGGCCGCGCCGGACGAGACGACGCAGGTGACGCTCGCGGTCGATGACGTCCCCGCCGACTACGCGCGCACGGTGTTCGTCGACCCGTACACCGGCGCGATCCGCGGTGCCCTGACCACCTACGGCCAGTGGCTCCCGGTGCGGGCCTGGTTCGACGAACTGCACCGCAACCTGCACCTCGGCGCCTTCGGCCGGAACTACAGCGAGCTGGCCGCCAGCTGGTCCTGGGTGATCGCGGGCGTCGGCCTGCTGCTGTGGGTCGGGCACAACCGGGGACAGCCGCGCCGGCTGGTCGTTCCGGATGTACGGGCGACCGGGCGGCGCCGGCTGCTGTCGTGGCACGGCACCCTCGGGGTCTGGATCCTTGCGGCGGTGGCGCTGCTGGCGGTGTCGGGCATGACGTGGTCGCGGTTCGCGGGGGAGAACGTCGCACAGTTGCGGACGCAGCTGAGCTGGACCAGCCCGTCCGTCGACACCGCACTGCCGGGGCAGACCGCCGGGGCGGCGTTGGACGAGGCCACCGCGCTTCGCGGAGCCGACGTGGCGCTGCAGGTCGCCCATGACGCGCACCTGCGGACCCCGATGTGGATGTACCCGCCGGCGACGGCGGGCCAGGGCTGGCAGGTCGCCGAGCGCAAGCGTGATTGGCCGACGCAGTACGACGCCATCGTCGTCGACCCCGCCACGAGCACGGTGGTCTCGCGGCTGGACTTCGCCGCATGGCCGTTGATGGCCAAGATGACCGACTGGGTCATCGACCTGCACATGGGCATCCTGTTCGGCCTGGTCAACCAGCTGGCGCTGATCGCGGTCGCCCTCGCGATGATCGTCGGGATCCTGCTGGGCTACCGCATGTGGTGGCGACGCCGCCCGACCCGCGGGGACCGGTTCGTCCTGCCCACGGGCCAGCGGCGGGGCGCGCTGTCGGCGCTACGGCCGTACGAGGCGGTGCTCCTGGTCGCCGTTCTCGCCGGCGTCGGCTATTTCGCCCCGCTGTTCGGCCTCACGCTGGCCCTGTTCGTCGCGGTCGACGTGGCACTGGGCTGGCGGCAGCGGCGGCAGGCGGCCAAGTGATCGTCGACATCTGGCTCCGGCTGCTCGTGACGGGGCTGTTCCTGCTGAGCGCGGCGCAGTGCGTCTACGCCCTGGTCACTGCCCGTGCGGATCGGACCTGGATCGACCAGACGAGCCGCGCGCTGCACCTGTTGATGGCGGTGGCGATGCTGGTCATGGCGTGGCCGGCGGGGATGAGTGTGCCGAACCGGCCGCCGATGGTGTTCTTCCTGCTGGCGGCCGGCTGGTTCACCGTGGTCCTGGCGGTGCGCGCCGGCCACCGGGCGACCGACGGCTATCACGCGGTGATGATGCTGGCGATGGCGTGGATGTACGCCGTGATGGACGGGCGGGTGCTGCCCGGTCAGTGCACCGGGACCGCTGCCGACGCGCCGCAGCCGGCGTCGTCGATGCCGTCCATGCCGGGCATGGACATGTCCGGGACGACGCCGCATTCGGGCCCGATGGGTGGCTGTGGGCACCCGGCGGCGTGGGTCGACGCCGTGAACTGGGCGTTCACCGCGATGTTCGGTGCCGCCGCATTGTGGTGGGCCATCCGCTACTTCGCGGTGCGGCAGGAGCGGCCCGACGTCCCGGCCCGGCTGTGGTTCGCCGTGGCCTGTCAGGCCATGGCGGCGGCCGGGATGGCGATCATGTTCGGCGTGATGGTCTAGGCGGCATTGCCGTCGGTGGGCCACAGGTGACCCCGGCGGCGGCCGCGGGAGGCGTTGTCCGGCAGCGTGATGTCGTCCAGCGTGGGGGCCGCGTCGCGGTCCGGCCGTGGCGGTTCGAGGGTGTGGCGGCGCCACACCAGCACGGTCAGCACCACGCCGGCCAGCGCCGGCAGATGGCTCAGCATGCGGACCGCGCCGACCGCTCCGGTCAGTCCGTCGACGACGACGTAGCCGGTGAGCACGAGGGTGAACACGCCACCGACGATGGCCAGTCCCATGGCCGCGGCGGGACGGGCGGCGGCGACCAGCATGGCGACGCCGAGGGCGACGGACCAGGCCGTCGACTCGTTGACCACATGCCCGCCCATCGAATGCCCGACGTGCACACCGATGCTGACACCCGCCGCCTGCAGGACGGCCAGGACGATCTGGATGCCGCCCACCACCGCGAGGGCGATGCGCACCCAGTCGAGGCCGTCGCGGGTTTCGGGCAGGGCGGGTTGCGCGACCGAATCGGTCACCGCGGTCATCCGGGTCCGGTCGGCGGCGATCAGCCCACGCAACAGGTCCATCTGGCTGTTCAGCTCGTCCTGCCACTGCCGGCACTCCGGGCAGGACGCCAGGTGCTCGTCGACGCGGCGCGCGGGGACGGGCTCATGCTCGCCGTCCATGCGCGCGGACAGCGCCTCCCGGGCAATCTCGCACTCCACATCGTCAATAGTCGCGCACCGGGCCCGGTTTTCTCCCGGTGGTCCCAAATCCGTCGATCGGTGCCGAATTGGCGGGTAAATAGTCGCTGGTCGGCGCCGGTACCATAGACACGTGAACTGGACCGTCGACGTACCCATCGACCAGCTGCCCGAGCTGCCCCCGCTGCCCGAGGACCTGCGCACCCGCCTTGCCGACGCGCTGTCCCGTCCGGCCGCGCAGCAGCCCAGCTGGCCTGCGGACCAGGCGGCTGCGATGCGCAAGGTGCTCGAGAGCGTGCCGCCCATCACCGTGCCGTCCGAGATCGAGAAGCTCAAGCTGCAACTGGCCGACGTGGCGCAGGGCAAGGCGTTCCTGCTGCAGGGCGGCGACTGCGCCGAGACGTTCGTCGACAACACCGAGCCGCACATCCGGGCCAACATCCGGACCCTGCTGCAGATGGCCGTCGTGCTGACGTACGGCGCCAGCATGCCGGTGGTCAAGGTGGCCCGCATCGCGGGGCAGTACGCCAAGCCGCGCTCGTCGGACACCGACTCGCTGGGCCTGACGTCCTACCGCGGTGACATGGTCAACGGTTTCGACCCGGACCCCGCGGTGCGTGTGCACGACGCGTCGCGCCTCGTGCGGGCCTACGCCAACGCGAGCGCCGCGATGAACCTGGTGCGCGCGCTGACCTCGTCGGGTCTGGCGTCGCTGCAGCAGGTGCACGAGTGGAACCGTGAGTTCGTCCGTACGTCGCCGGCGGGTGCCCGGTATGAGGCGCTGGCCGCCGAGATCGACCGTGGCCTGAACTTCATGACGGCTTGTGGCGTCAACGACCGCAATCTGCAGACCGCCGAGATCTACGCCAGCCACGAGGCCCTGGTGCTCGACTACGAGCGCGCGATGCTGCGGCTGTCCACCGAGTTCGACGAACCGCGCCTGTACGACCTGTCGGCGCACTACGTCTGGATCGGCGAGCGCACCCGTCAGCTCGACCACGCGCATATCGCGTTCGTGGAGACCATCGCCAACCCCATCGGCATCAAGATCGGCCCGACCACGACGCCCGAGATGGCCGTCGAGTACGTGGAACGCCTTGATCCGCACAACATTCCGGGCCGGCTCACGCTGGTCAGCCGGATGGGCAACGGCAAGGTGCGCGACGTGCTGCCGGGCATCATCCAGAAGGTGGAGGCCTCCGGCCACCAGGTCATCTGGCAGTGCGACCCCATGCACGGCAACACCCACGAGAGCTCGACGGGCTACAAGACCCGGCACTTCGACCGCATCGTCGACGAGGTGCAGGGCTTCTTCGAGGTGCACCGCGCGCTGGGCACGCACCCGGGCGGCATCCACGTCGAGATCACCGGCGAGAACGTCACCGAATGTCTCGGTGGCGCGCAGGACATCTCGGACGACGACCTGGCCGGACGCTACGAAACGGCCTGCGACCCGCGCCTGAACACCCAGCAGAGCCTGGAATTGGCGTTCCTGGTCGCGGAGATGCTCCGCGACTAGTTTTCCCGCCGAGTTTCTCCCGCGAGTGGTTCCCACGAGTACTTCCCGCGAGCAGACGTAAAACTGTCGTTTTCGCCATGAAAACAACAGTTTTACGTCTTCTCGCGGTTTAAAACAGCCCGTCGATGTTGGTGCCGAGTGTCCAGGCGCCGGCCGCGACCAACGCTGTCAGCGTCAGGATCGCGATGAGCCAGAACAGCACCGCACGCCGCGAGCGCTGCCTGGCCCAGGCGAAGTCGTCGAGGTCGATGCCGGCGAATTGCTTTGCCACCATGGGTGATTCGAGCAGCGCGGGGTCCATCGCCGGGTCCATCGTGAACTGCAGGGTGTGCTGGGGCGCCGGCTTGGGGGCCGGGGCCCGGCCCGTCGCGACCGTGGTGCGTTCCGCTCGGCCACGCTGGGCAGCCGCCGCGGTGTGCTGCGCCGAGTTGGTCGGTGCCGGCACCCGGAATTCGGGCAGGCCCAGATCGGCGACGATGGCGGCCAGCTCGGCTGCCATGTCGCCGGCATCGAGGTAGCGGTCATCCGCCGCACGGGCTGTCGCGCACGCCACCAGGTCGTCGAATTGCTTTGGCACACCGGCGATTGCCGCGCTCGGCGGCGGTACGTCCTGGTCCAGCCGCTGGTACGCCACGCTGAGCGGATTGTCGCCGGTGAATGGCGTGGCACCCGTCAACAACTCATAGGCCAGGATGCCGACGGCGTAGACGTCGCTGCGCGGGTCGGCGTCGCCGGTGCTGACCTGCTCGGGGGAGAGGTACGCCGCGGTGCCGAGGATCACGCTCGTCGACGTGATCTTCGCTTCGGCGACGGCCCGCACCAGTCCGAAGTCGGCGATCTTGACCTCGCCGCTGTCGGAGATCAGGACGTTCTCGGGTTTGATGTCGCGGTGCACCAGCCCGGCCTGGTGGGCCACGGCCAGGCCGTCGAGCATCGGGGCCAGCACGGCTGCCACCGCATGTGGCGGCATCGGGCCGCGCTCGCGCAGCAACTCCCGCAGCGTCCCGCCCTCCACCAGCTCCATGACGAGGAACGGGTGTCGGCCGTCGAATCCCTGGTCGTAAACCGCCACCAGGCCAGGGCTTTTCAGGCCGGCGGCGGCGCGCGCCTCGCGCTGGAACCGGGTCAGGAACTGCTGGTCCCCGGAGTACCGGGAATCCATCACCTTGAGCGCCACCAGGCGGTCCAACCGGGTGTCCAGACCGCGGTACACCGTCGACATGCCACCGCTGGCTATCGGTGCATCCACGCGGTATCGCCCGTCCAGCACCACACCGATCAGTGGGTCAGGTTGGCGGGATGGCTGCACCCGGCAATCGTACGGCCCTAGAATCTCCTGCGTGAGCAGCATTCCGGCCGCCGAGGACGTTATCGATCCCGATGAAGCGGTTTACGACCTTCCCGCAGTGGCATCCATGCTGGGTATTCCGGTGACCAAGGTGCATCAGCAGTTGCGGGACGGGCACCTGCTCGGGGTGCGCCGGAACGGTGCCATCGTGGTGCCGAAGATCTTCTTCGACGCCAAGGGGCATGTGATCAAGCAGCTGCCGGGCCTGCTGGTCGTGCTGCGCGACGGCGGCTACCACGAAACCGACATCGTGCGTTGGCTGTTCACGGCCGACGAGTCGCTGACGCTGACCCGCGACGGCAGCACCGAGCGCACCGTCAATGCGCGCCCGGTCGACGCGCTGCATTCGCACCAGGCCAGGGAAGTGCTGCGCCGCGCCCAGGCTATGGCGTACTAGCTTCGGGCGCCGGTTCCGGGGCAGCCGGCTCGGGTGCGTGCGCCAGCGAATACCACGCTGCCACAGCGCATCCCGTCGCCAGGATCACATGCAGCCACGAGTACATGCCGTGTGATCCGTCGGGTTTGAAGATCACCATGATCCAGGTCGAGAACCCGGCGATCGCGGCGATGGCCGGCCGGCTCTGCGCCAGCGCGGAGACGATCGCCAGCGGCCAGGTGTAGTACCACGGCAGGGCGGCGGGCACGAACAGCACGACGACGGCCATCACCAGCGCGATGCCGATCAGTGCTTCGCGGTCGGTGTGGCGGAACCGCCACCACAGCAACGGAAGTGAGATCGCGATGATCGCGATGCCGATGATCCGGGTGACGTCCAGCACCGCGTAGAAGCTGACGGTGGTGACGAGCCCGCCGATGGCGTGGATCAGGTTGGCCACGGCCGTCGGGATGGTCAGCCAGTTGACGATCTTCACCGAACCCGCCAGTGCCGTCAGCCAGCCGAGGCCGACGCCCGCTGCGACCGTCACCACGGCGAACACCACCGTGAAGATCGCTCCCGAGGCTGCGGTGGCCACCAGCCAGGCGCGGACCTGACTCCACGGGTGTCGTTCGCGCAACTGGCGCATCCAGACCCACACCATGAACGGAAGTGCCAGTCCCGCGGTGGCTTTCACCGCGACTGCGAGGGCGATCAGGCTGACGCCGGCGATGGGATGCCGTTCGAAGGTGAGCGCGATGGCGGCCATCATCAGCCCCACCATCAGCATCTCGTTGTGGACGCCGCCCATGAGATGGATGATCACCAGCGGGTTGAGGACGCAGATCCACAGGGCGGCAGCGCTGTTGGCGCCGACGTGGCGGGCGACGCGGGGCGCCGCCCAGATCAGCATGACCAGGCCGGGCAGCATGCACAGCCGTAACAGCATGGTGCCCTGCACCACGTGGTCGCCGACGATCATGGTGACGAACTTGGCCACCAGGATGAACGCCGGTCCGTAGGGCGCGGTGGTGGTGGTCCAGATCGGACTCACGTTGTCCAGCAACGAGTTCGGGTTGTCGACCGGCCCGACGAGATAGGGGTCCAGCCCGTCGCGCAGCAGCGCGCCCTGCGCCAGGTAGGAGTACGTGTCGCGGCTGAACACCGGCACGCTCAGCAGTAGAGGCGCGAGCCAGAAACCGGTCGTCGCGATCATCGTGTACTCGGTCGCGGTGCGGTCCACGACACGTCGGCCCAGCGCGAGCCAGGCGATCAGCATCAGGGCCACGCCGGTCCACAGCAGAATCGACGACAGCACCAGCCCGTGGCCGAACCGGAACCACGACAGGTGCATCGACTCCAGCAGGGGATCGTGCTGCCGGGTGCTCCCGGCGCCCAGCCCACCGAGGGCGATCAGAATGGCGCCGGTGAACCCCAGCAGCGCGGGACGGCCCTCGTCGGAGCGTCCGAAGGCGGTGAGGCGAGTGAACCAGGTCATGCGGACCGGTTCGACGCCCGGCGGGCGAGTTCGGTGAGTCCGCTCTTGGCCCCTTCGTCGATGGGCGCCGCGGCGAGCGCGTCCAGTCCGCGCTGGGTGAGCAGCGCGATGCGCTGTTCGACGGCGGCCAACGCGCCCACGGACTCGATGACGCCGCAGAGTTCGGCGACCTGACCGTCGGTGAGGTCGGTGCCGATGGAGCTGCGCAGCAGGGCCGCCGCGGTGGGGTCGGAGTTCTCGGCGAGTTCGACGGCCTCGGCCAGCAGCACGGTGCGCTTGCCGGAGCGCAGGTCGTCACCCGAGGGCTTGCCGGTGACCACCGGATCGCCGAACACCCCGAGGACGTCGTCGCGCAGCTGGAATGCGATGCCCAGGTCGGTGCCGACGGCGTGGAAGATCTTCTGCACGTCGGGCCGGTCGGCGGCGGCCGCGGCGCCCAGCTGCAGCGGCCGGGTGACGGTGTACGACGCGGTCTTGTAGAGGTTCACGTTCATGGCCGACGCCACGGTGTCGGCGCCGCTGGATTCGGCGACGATGTCGAGGTACTGCCCGCCGAGCACCTCGGTGCGGATGTGGGCCCACACCTCGTTGACGCGCCGCCGGGCGTCCACCGACAGGTCGGCGTTCGAGACGACGTCGTCGGCCCAGGACAGCGCCAGGTCGCCGAGCAGGATGGCCGCGGACAGTCCGAACTGCTCGGACGAGCCCCGCCAGCCCAGCTGTCGGTGCCGCTCGGCGAACAGCCGGTGCACTGTCGGCAGGCCGCGCCGGGTCGCCGAACAGTCGATGACGTCGTCGTGGACCAGGGCACAGGCCTGCAGCAGCTCCAGCGCGGAGAACAGGCGCAGCACGGCCGGGTCGGCCGGGTGGCCGGGGTCGGGTGCCACCGCGCGCCAGCCCCAATAGGCGAACGCCGGACGGACCCGCTTGCCGCCGCGCAACACGAATTCTTCGAGTGCCCCCGTCACATCGGCATAGGCGTCGCCGATGTAGGCGCTGTCCCGCCGGCGCTCGGCGAGATAGTCGCGCAGTTGATCTGTGATGGCATTCGCCAGCTCGCCAGCCGACGGACCTGCGGCATCGACGCTCAGCGCGCGTCCCCTCTCCTGACCCCGGAATTGTGCATCCAGATTAGAGGGTGGCGGGTCACTCGTCGGACACTGCGGCGAACTTCGGGGAGCGGTCCCGGCTCCAGTAGGCGAGGCCGCCGATGACGCCGGCGACCGCGAAGGCCAGGACGGCCATCCAGATCGCGGCGGTTGTGAACGACCGTGCGCTCGGGTCGGTGTAGCGGGCCTGGGCCTTCATGGTGCTCACCACGCCGGGCTTGAGCTTCCACTGGACGATGTCGCTGGCGACTCGCTCGCCGTTGGTTGACGTGACGTCTCCGGGGAACGCCACCGACAACGTGACGTCGGAATCCGGGTCGGCCACTGTGGTCAGGTCGACGCGGCCTTCGAGGATCACCAGGTCACCGGCGCGGCGCAGCGAGATGTCGGCGCCGGCCGAGTCGCGGCTCAGGTTGGCCAGTTGGGGCACCTCGGAGAAGCTCAGGTCCGAGAACACGGCCTCGGACCCGACGTAGTCGTCCTTGCGGTAGTCCGAGACCACCACCTTCTGCGCGAACGGCAGGTTGTTGGTCAGCTGCGGGCCCTTGTCGTCCGCGTCTTTGGCCTTGGCGGAGGCGACGATCTGGCCGGACACCCGGTCGTCGGGCGAGACGGTGAGCGAGGTGTGGACGCGGACGCAGCCGACCGCCAGGGGGAGCAGCATCAGAAACAGCAGCAAGGCACGCAGGTGGCGGCGGCGGTTCACGCCGTTATCGTGCCAGACCGGGGCAGTCACAACGGTAGCGAACGGCCGAGGATGGCGAACGGCCGTGGATCGCCCGGGAAGAAGTAGCTGCGCATGACGTCATGGAAATCCAGCCGGCGGTACAGCCGCCAGGCCCGGTTGCCCTCGCCGGCGCTTTCCGGAGTGGACAGCAGGACGTGGGATTCCCGGCAGCCGGCGAGCAGCCGCCGTGCCAGCGCCTCGCCGAGTCCGTGACCCTGTGCCCGCGGGTGGATGTGCAGCTCGGTGAGCTCGAAATACCCGCTCATCAATTGCTCGATGCGTTCGCTGGGCGTACCGACGTGCCGCAGGCCCGTCGAGACCTGCTGGTGCCACCACTGGTCGGGGGCGCCTCGGTACCCGTAGGCGATGCCGAGCATCGGTGCCGACTCGACGGAGCCGCCGTCGGGAACGTCGAACGCCGCGACGCCCGTCCAACCCTCGCGCCGGGTGTGCTCCAGCCACATCGATGCGCGCTGGCGTTCGGTGCCCCGCGGATAACGCATGGCCTCGACGTAGACGGACAGCGCCTCGTCGAGTCGCTGCTGCATGTCGGCCGGCGACAGATCGGTCAGGAGTGTCGCCACGGTGTGTGCCTTTCGGTGCAGCTGGGATGTCGGTTTCGGGTTGCTGAACAGGCGCTGTCGCCCGGCCGACGTACCAGTCTTACAATTCGGGAGTCTGAAGTATGTGGTACGTGTCTGTGTGACCTCGTATCATGACAGTTAGGGATCCGTGACCACGGGTGCAGACGTCAGGAGCCGCTGCGGGCAGCGGTGTGAGTTGGGAGGCGCGGATGCCACTCTCCGATCATGAGCAGCGCATGCTCGACCAGATCGAGAGTGCGCTGTACGCCGAGGACCCGAAGTTCGCTTCGAGCGTCCGGGGCGGCACGCTGCACGCGCCGTCAGCGCGGCGGCGGCTGCAAGGTGCGGGGCTGTTTGTCCTCGGCCTGGCGTTGCTGGTGCTGGGTGTGGCCTTTCGGATCCTGTGGATCAACCAGCTCCCGATCCTGAGCGTCATCGGTTTCGTGGTGATGTTTGCCGGTGCGGTGTTCGCGGTGACTGGGCCCCGGGTGCTGTCCAAGGAGAAGTCGACGCCGTCGTCCGGCAAGTCCAAGCGCGCTCGCGCCGGCAACTCGTTCACCAACCGCATGGAAGACCGGTTCCGTCGCCGGTTCGATGAGTGATCGCTGACGCGTGACACAGGGGTAGCCGATTCGGCTGCCCCTGATTTTTTTGGGCCGTCCTGTGGCGGTGTGACGCCCGACACGCCGGGCCCGTAGCGAAATTTGCCGGCGGCGGCGTGCGCCGCGATTTTCCAGGGGCTGCGCTCCGCGGTTCCCCACAACGCCCCACCACACTTCCGCACGGCCATTCACCTGTGGTTTCCGCGTGCATCCAGGCGCTTTGATGCCGTGCTCCACCACCTACTTCCCGTGATTGCTGCGCCCGGTGGGGCAGATAAGGCCATTTTTAGACTTTGAATGGAGAGAAGTGGGGGATTGTGGGGTAATGTGGCGGACGTCGGAGAGACCGGACTCCGGAGTGGTGGGAGGTGCCTGATGTTCCTGGGTACCTACACGCCGAAGCTCGACGACAAGGGGCGGCTCACGCTGCCCGCCAAGTTCCGTGATGCACTGGCAGGAGGGTTGATGGTCGCCAAAAGTCCAGATCACAGCCTCGCCGTGTATCCCCGGGCCGAGTTCGAGGAAGAGATCGCCCGCCGCGTGGCGAGCACCCCCCGGAACGATCCCGCCGCTCGTGCCGACCTGCGCGTTTTCGCTGCGGGCGCCGACGAGCAGCACCCCGACGCTCAGGGCCGCATCACGTTGTCCGCCGACCACCGCCGCTACGCGAGTCTGACCAAGGAATGCGTCGTGATCGGTGCGGTGGACTACCTCGAAATCTGGGATGCCGCGGCCTGGCAGACCTACCAAGAAACTCACGAAGAGAACTTCTCCGCGGCAAGCGATGAAGCGCTCGGCAGCACCCTTTGACCTGCAGGCCCGTGCAGCGTGGCCTCTGCCCGAACCGGCCCTGGCGTACTTCCCCAACGTCAGGTTCGCGAACTCGGACAGAGACCTCGCTGCGGGGGCCGCACAAATCCACCAGCTGAAGCCTTATGGGGGTGTTGCGTTGACCGATCGCCGGCCGCACATTCCGGTGCTGCTGGACCGCTGCGTCGAGCTGCTGGCTCCGGCACTCACCCGGCGCGGCGCCGACGGTACCGGCGCCGTCATGATCGACGCGACATTGGGTGCCGGTGGCCACTCCGAAGCCTTCCTGTCCCGCTTTCCCGGTCTGACGCTCATCGGCCTGGACCGCGACCAGACCGCGCTGCGGCTGGCGGGGGAGCGGCTCGCGCCGTTCGGTGACCGGGTGCACCTCGTGCACACTCCGTACGACGGCATCGACGACGCACTCACCCAATCCGGTTACCGCCCAGGCGAACTGGATGGCATCCTGTTCGACCTCGGGGTGTCCTCGATGCAGCTCGACCAGGCCGAGCGCGGTTTCGCCTACGCCCAGGACGCGCCGCTGGACATGCGGATGGACCAGAGCTCCGGGCTGACGGCGGCGGACATCCTCAACACCTACGACGCCCGGGCGCTGACCCGCGTGCTGCGCGAATACGGCGAGGAGAAATTCGCCTCCCGTATCGCGGGAGCCATCGTCCGGGAGCGCGCCCGCCGCCCGTTCACCACGACGACCGAACTGGTCGAGCTGCTGTACGCGGTGATCCCGGCGCCGGCCCGTCGCACCGGGGGGCACCCGGCCAAGCGGACGTTCCAGGCGCTGCGCACCGAGGTCAACGGCGAGCTGGACTGCCTGCGCGCCGCGATACCCGCCGCGCTGAACGCGCTGCGTCCCGGTGGCCGCATCGCGGTCGAGGCCTATCAGTCGCTGGAAGACCGAATTGTCAAGGGGTACTTCACCGATGCCATCGCATCGCGTACTCCGGAGGGGCTGCCGATGGAGCTGCCCGGCTACGAGCCGCTCTTCACCTCGTTGACCCGGGGTGCCGAGCGGGCCGACGAACACGAACTCGAATTGAATCCGCGTAGCGCGTCGGTTCGCCTGCGCGCACTGGAAAAAGTTGCCACAAGGGGAGGTCTGTGATGGCAAAGCGGCCAGCACCGGTACGCGGCGGCAGCGCACGACGGGGCACCCGGTCCGGCGATCCGGATCCGCGCCGGCGCACCGCCGTGCGGCAGGACCCCGTGAACAAGCGGGATGTCAAGCGCGACAACAAGTCCGGTAACAAGGGCGAAACCCGCGTCAAGCGTGGCAAGCGCGACGTCCGGCCGCAGCGGTCCAAGCCCACCGGTGCCGGTCCGCAGACCACACCGTTCGCCCGGCCGACCGCTGCGCCGTCGCGCCCCAAGAGCGCGTCCCAGGCCAAGGCTCGGGCCAAGGCGCGTAAGGCCAAGGCACCCAAGGTCATTCGCACGCCACTGCGGGAGCGGCTGCTGATCCGTATCGCGGAGATGGACCTGGACCCGCGGCACCTGATCGCGCGTGTGCCGTTCGTCGTGCTGATCATCGGCGCGCTGGGTATGGGTCTCGGTGTCACGCTGTGGCTTTCGACCTCCGCGGCCGAGCGGTCCTACGAGTTGGGCCGGGCCAAGGAGATCAATCAGGCTCTGCAGCAACAGAAAGAGGCCCTCGAGCGTGACGTGCTGGTGGCCCAGGCCGCACCGGCGCTTGCCGACGCGGCCCGCAACCTCGGCATGATCCCGTCGCGCGACACCGCGCACCTGGTGCAGGACCCGACCGGCAACTGGCTGCTGGTCGGCAGTCCGAAGCCGGCGCAGGGTGTGCCGCCGCCACCGCTGAACACGCCGCTGCCCGAGGCGGCCCCGCCCGCCCCGGCCGCCGCGCCGCGTCCGGCCCCGGCGCCCGCCGCTGCTCCGGCACCGGCCCCGGCTCCCGCTGCCGCTCCCGTGCCTGCTCCGGCGGGTGTTCCGGCTCCCGCAGCTGTTCCGGTCCCGGGTGCTGTTCCGGCGCCGGCCGCGGCTCCGGCGCCCGTCGTGGTCGACCCGCGCGAGCAGGTCGTGCACGCACCGGCGCCCGCCGCTCCGGTGGTCCCGGCGCCTGCCCTCGCGGCGCCCGCGCCCGCGGCTCCGGCGCTCCCGATGCCTGGGCTGGGCACGCTGCCCGGCCCGGCGTTGCAGCCTGAGGCCGCGCTGCCGTCGCCCGTCGCACAGGCCCCCGTCGCCCCGGCCCCGGTCGCACAGGTTCCGGCCCCGGCTCCGGCCCCGTTGCCGGCGCAGCCCGCCCCCGGCCTTCCCGCATGACCGGCACGGGCCCGCGCAAGACCGGCGCCCCGCGGACCGGCGCGCCGCGCAAGCGGCAGCCGGCCGCCAAACCGCGTCCCGCGCAACCACATTCGGCACGTGAGCGGCGGACCCGCGAAGCGGTGGTCTCCGAGGGGCGGACCGGCTCGTTCGGGTTCCGGCACAAGACAGGCAACATCGTCATCGCGCTGGTGCTGCTGGCCTCGGCAGTGCAGTTGTTCTTCCTGCAGGGGCCGCGGGCCGCGGGCTTACGCGCCGAGGCGGCCAGCCAGCTCAAGGTCACCGACGTGGCGAAGGCGATCCGCGGCAGCATCGTCGACCGCAACAACGCCAAGCTGGCGTTCACCATCGAGGCCCGCGCACTGACCTTCCAGCCCAACCGGATTCGCCAGCAGCTCACGGAGGCGAAGGCCAAGACCCCGGCGGCGCCGGACCCCGACAAGCGTCTGAACGAGATCGCTGTCGGCGTGGCCGGTCTGCTGGGCAACAAGCCCGACGCCGCGACCCTGGCCAAGAAGATCACCGGCAAGGACTCGTTCGTCTACCTGGCCCGCGCCGTCGATCCGTCGATCTCCGACGCCATCACCAAGAAGTACCCCGAGGTCGGCGCGGAGCGGCAGGACATCCGGCAGTACCCCGGCGGCTCGCTGGCCGCCAACGTCGTCGGCGACATCGGCTGGGACGGCCACGGCCTGCTCGGTCTCGAAGACTCCTTCGACGCAAAGCTTTCCGGCACCGACGGCTCGGTCACGTACGACCGCGGCTCGGACGGTGTGGTGATCCCCGGCAGCTACCGGGACCGGCACGACGCCATCAACGGCGCGACGGTGCAGCTCACCCTCGACAACGACATCCAGTACTACGTCCAGCAGCAGGTGCAGCAGGCCAAGGACGTCTCGGGCGCACATGACGTGTCCGCCGTGGTTCTCGATGCGAAGACCGGCGAGATCCTCGCCATGACCAACGACAACACGTTCGACCCGGCGCAGGAACTGAGCCGCCAGGAAGACAAGCAGATGGGCAACCTGCCCGCGACGTCACCCTTCGAGCCGGGTTCGGTCAACAAGATCGTCACCGCGGCGTCGGTCATCGAGTTCGGCCTCTCGAATCCCGATGAGGTGCTGCAGGTTCCGGGCAGTTACAACATGGGCGGCGTCACCATCCGCGACGCGTGGGGCCACGGTGTCGACCCGTACACGACCACCGGTGTCTTCGGGAAGTCCTCGAACATCGGCACCCTGATGCTGGCCCAGCGGGTCGGCCCGGAGCGCTTTGCGGACATGCTCACCAAGTTCGGCCTCGGCCAGCGCACCGGTTCCGGACTGCCGGGTGAGAGCGCGGGCCTGGTGCCGCCCATCGATCAGTGGTCGGGCAGCTCGTTCGCGAACCTGCCCATCGGCCAAGGTCTTTCGATGACGCTGCTGCAGATGACCGGCATGTACCAGGCCATCGCGAACGACGGCCTGCGCATCCAGCCGCGCATCGTCAAGTCGATCGTCTCGGCCGACGGCACCCACCAGGACCAGCCGGCGCCCGAGAGCGTCCAGGTCGTGTCGCCGCAGACCGCGGCGACGCTGCGCAACATGTTCCGCTCGACCCTCCAGCGCGACCCGCGCGGCACCCAGCAGGGCACCGGCTGGCCGGGAGCTGTCGAGGGCTACCAGATGGCCGGCAAGACCGGCACCGCGCAGCAGATCAACCCGGCATGTGGCTGCTACTACGACGACCACTACTGGATCACCTTCGCCGGCATGGCGCCGTCGGACGACCCGCGCTACGTCGTCGGGATCATGGCCAACAACCCACAGCGCAATGCCGACGGCACTCCGGGCCACTCGATGGCCCAGCTGTTCCACAACATCGCGGCGTGGCTGATGCAGCGGGAGAACGTGCCGCTGTCGCCGGACCCGGGTCCTCCGCTGATCCTGCAGGCGACCTGACGGGGCAGGCGCCCGCGAGAGGCCCGGTACTGTGTCATGGCCATGTCTTTGCCTACCTTGCGCCCCGCTGATCCCGCCGGAGCTGCGCTGGGCTCATTGGCCGACCATGTTGGCGCAGCGCTGCCGGCCGAGGCGCACGCCCGGGACCTGCGGGTCACCGGCGTCACTCTGAGCAGCCGGGACGTCGTCGCCGGTGATCTGTTCGCGGCGCTTCCGGGTTCGGCCGCGCACGGCGCGCGGTTCGCCGCCGATGCCGTCGCCGCCGGTGCTGCCGCCGTCCTGACGGACCCGGACGGCGTGGAGCTTCTCGACGTGGACGTCCCCGTGCTCGTCCATGCCGACCCGCGGGCGGTGCTGGGTGAGGTCGCCGCCGAAATCTACGGGCGGCCGTCCGAGCGGCTGCACGTCATCGGCATCACCGGGACCTCGGGCAAGACCACCACCACCTATCTGGTCGAGGCCGGGTTGCGTGCCGCCGGCCGGGTCGCCGGACTGATCGGCACCGTCGGCATCCGGATCGACGGCCGCGACCTGCCGAGTTCCCTGACCACCCCCGAGGCGCCGGCGCTGCAGGCGCTGCTGGCCACCATGGTCGAGCGTGGTGTGGACACCGTCGTCATGGAGGTCTCCAGCCATGCGCTGTCGCTGGGGCGCGTGGACGCCCTGCGCTTCGCGGCCGGCGGTTTCACCAACCTGTCGCGGGACCACCTCGACTTCCACCCGACCATGGACGACTACCTGGACGCCAAAGCCCGGCTGTTCCAACCGGATTCGCCCACTCACGCGGCGGTGTCTGTGGTGTGCGTCGACGACGACTGGGGCCGGAAGATGGCCGCCCGGGCTCTCGACCCCGTCACCGTCAGTACCACCGGCGAGGCCGACTGGACCGTCACCGGCATCGAGACAGACCGCGGTGGCCAGCAGTTCACCGCCGTCGGCCCCGACGGTGCAGAGCACCGGCTGCGGATCGGCCTGCCCGGCGGCTACAACGTCGCCAACGCTCTGCTGGCCGTGGCGCTGCTCGACGCGGTGGGCGTGTCCCCGGAGCAGGCCGCCCCCGGACTGGCCACCGCCAGCGTTCCCGGCCGGTTGCAGCCCATCGACCGCGGGCAGGACTTCCTCGCGCTCGTCGACTACGCCCACAAGCCCGGTGCTCTGGAGGCCGTGCTGCAGACGCTGCGCCCGCAGACCAGCGGCCGGTTGGCCGTCGTCTTCGGGGCCGGTGGCAACCGTGACGCCGGGAAACGCGAACCGATGGGACGCATCGCCGCGGAACTGGCAGACCTGGTCGTCATCACCGACGACAATCCGCGCGACGAGGACCCCGACCTGATCCGGGCGACCATCGCGGCAGGTGCCGCGGACGGATCGGCCGAGGTGGTGGTCATCGGTGACCGCAGGGCCGCCATCGACCATGCCGTCGGCTGGGCCCGGGCGGGGGACACCGTCCTGGTCGCGGGCAAGGGGCACGAGTCGGGCCAGACCCGCGCCGGTCAGACCCGCCCGTTCGATGACCGTGATGAATTGGCCGCCTCGCTCGATGCAGCGGCCGGGAAAGCTGGGGAGTCACCCGCATGATCGACCTGACCCTGGCAGAGATCGCCGACATCGTCGGCGGCGAACTGTCCGACGTCACGCCCGAGGCTGCTGCCGCGACGCGCGTGACCGGAACCGTCGAATTCGACTCGCGGGCCGTCACGGCGGGCGGGCTGTTCCTGGCGTTGCCGGGCGCCCGGACCGACGGGCATGACTTCGCCGCGGGCGCGGTGGCGGCGGGTGCCGTCGCGGTGCTGGCGGCCCGGCCCGTCGGGGTGCCGGCCATCGTGGTGAAGCCGGTTGCCGGACAGGTTGATTCGGCATCCGGTGCGCTGGAGCACGACACCGACGGCTCGGGCGCCGCCGTGCTGGCGGCGCTGGGCAAACTGGCCCGCGCCGTGGCCGACCGGCTGGTCGCCGGGGGCCTGCGGATCATCGGTGTCACCGGCTCGTCGGGCAAGACGTCAACCAAGGACCTGCTGGCCGCCGTGCTCGCGCCGCTCGGCGAGGTGATCGCGCCGCCGGGATCGTTCAACAACGAGCTCGGCCACCCGTGGACGGTGCTGCGGGCCACCGAAGACACCGACTTCCTGGTGCTGGAGATGTCGGCGCGGCACCCCGGCAACATCGCCGCGCTCGCCGCCATCGCACCGCCGTCGATCGGTGTGGTGCTCAACGTCGGCACCGCGCACCTCGGCGAGTTCGGCTCGCGCGACGTCATCGCGGCAACGAAATCGGAACTGCCGCAAGCTGTTCCGGCAGACGGTGTCGTCATCCTCAACGCCGACGACGGTGCCGTCGCGGCGATGGCCGACGTCACCGGGGCCCGCGTGGTGCGGGTATCGCGGTCGCCTGGCGCCGATCTGTGGGCCGGTGACGTCACCCTCGACGAATTGGCCCGTCCGCGCTTCACCATGCACGCGGGGGAGCAGCAGGTCGACATCACGCTGGCGGTGCACGGCGATCACCAGGTGTCCAACGCGCTCAGCGCCGCCGCCGTCGCGCTGGAATGTGGTGCGACCCTGCAGCAGGTGGCCGACGCACTCGCCGGCGCCGGGCCCGTCTCGAAGCACCGCATGCAGGTCACCACCCGGGCCGACGGCGTCGTCGTGGTGAACGACGCCTACAACGCCAACCCCGACTCGATGCGGGCGGGGCTCAAAGCGCTGGCCTGGATGGCCAAGTCGGCGCGTGCCGAATCCGGCGCGCCGGTGCGTAGCTGGGCGGTGCTCGGCGAGATGGCCGAACTGGGTGACGACGCGATTGCCGAACATGACAGCATCGGTCGACTGGCCGTGCGTTTAGATGTGTCACGACTGGTTGTCGTCGGAACCGGGAGGACTATGGGCGCCATGCAACACGGCGCGGTGATGGAAGGCTCGTGGGGCAGCGAGGTATCGCCCGTCCCGGATGCCGGGGCCGCACTTGATTTGCTGCGCGCCGAGCTGGAGCCCGGCGATGTCGTGCTGGTCAAGGCCTCGAACTCCGCGGGGCTCGGCGCGTTGGCCGAGGAGCTGGCGCGGGAGGGGCAGGCATGATCCAGATCCTGTTCGCCGTCGGTATCGCGCTCGCGGTGTCGATCGTGCTGACGCCGGTGCTGATCCGGCTCTTCACCCGCAGGGGCTTCGGTCACGAGATCCGCGAGGACGGCCCGGCCAGCCACCAGAAGAAGCGCGGCACGCCGTCGATGGGTGGCGTGGCGATCGTCACCGGCATCTGGTGCGGCTATCTCGGCACCCATGTGGTGGGGCTGCTGGTCGACGGCGAAGGGCCGTCGGCCTCGGGCCTGCTGGTGCTGGCTCTCGCCACGTCGCTGGGCGCCGTCGGTTTCATCGACGATCTGATCAAGCTCCGCCGGGCCCGCAACCTGGGTTTGAACAAGACCGCCAAGACGATCGGCCAGCTGGTGTCGGCCGTCTTGTTCGGCGTGCTGGTGCTGCAGTTCCGCAACGGTTACGGGCTGACGCCGGGAAGCGCGGGGTTGTCGTACGTGCGCGAGATCGCGACGGTGACGCTGGGTCCGGTGCTGTTCGTGTTGTTCATCGTGGTGCTGGTCAGCGCGTGGTCCAACGCCGTCAATTTCACCGACGGCCTGGACGGGCTGGCCGCGGGCGCCATGGCGATGGTCAGCGCGGCGTATGTCCTGATCACGTTCTGGCAGTACCGCAACGCGTGCGCCACCAGCCCGGGGCCGGGCTGCTACAACGTCCGTGATCCACTGGATCTGGCGCTGGTCGCGGCGGCGACGGCGGGTGCCTGCATCGGTTTCCTGTGGTGGAACGCCGCGCCGGCCAAGATCTTCATGGGCGACACCGGCTCGCTGGCGCTCGGCGGCATCATCGCCGGCCTGTCGGTGACGAGCCGGACCGAGACGCTGGCGATCGTGCTCGGCGCCCTGTTCGTCGCCGAGGTGACCTCGGTGGTGGTCCAGATCCTGGCCTTCCGCACCACGGGGCGCCGGGTGTTCCGGATGGCGCCGTTCCATCATCATTTCGAGCTGGCCGGCTGGGCCGAGACCACGGTGATCATCAGGTTCTGGTTGCTCACCGCCATCGCCTGCGGGCTCGGGGTGGCGCTGTTCTACAGCGAGTGGCTCTCGGCGGGTGGCCGCTAGACACGCGGCTCACAGCCGACATTCAGTATGTGCGCGGTGGCGCCGGGGCGCGCTGTTAGGGTTCGCGCCATGAACGTCGAGAAGTACCTGGTCGGGCCCGTTGGGTTGGCGACCGTCGTGCTGGCAGGCGCGGCGCTGATCGCCGGCTGCGGCGGTTCGGACGGCAAGTCCGGGAACGGCCAGGCCGCGGCGAAGTACGACATCGCGAAGGTCGGCAGCGCCAAGAGCAGCCTGCCGCCGGGTTACGACCCGATGGATCTGGAGGCGGACACCGTCACCCAGGAGAAGCTGGATGCTCCGGGCGTCGGTGCGCTCACCACCACGCCGCCGTCGGTCGTCACTCCCGCCGAGTGCGCGTCGCTGCTCAAGCCGCTCGCGCCGGCCGGCGTCGGCGCCAAGACCGCGGGCTTCATCGGCAGCAACCAGGACGGCAACACCGTCATCGTGATGGCGGCCGAAGCAGCCGGCACCGTCGGCGAACTCGGCCATGCGGGCTGTGACCACATCACCGTCGACTCGACCGACGGCGTCACCGCGACGGTCGAGCGCGTCCCGGGCCCCGATATCGCGGGCGCGAAGACCATGGGCGTGCAGGCGCACATCACTGCCAATGGCAAGGCCATCGAGGAGACCACCTACACGGCCGTCATGGGTGACAAGACCGTGGCCGTCGTGCAGGCCGACGTCGACCCGCAGGTCGCCAAAGACCTGCTCGTCAAGGCGGTCGCGGCGATCAAGTCCTAGTCCCCGAGCCTTGGGCCCACGTCTGTGGGTGAAGTCTCGGCCCGCGGCGGCGTCGACCGTGCCGGCATGAGCCCGGCGGATTGAGTGTGCGGTACCGCTGCTCGGTACTCGACCTTTTTCTGCCCAGGCGCACGGTCAATGTTGGGGTGGATTGACTGTGCGTTTCTGCTGCTCGGTACTCGACATTTCTCGGCGTAGACGCACGGTCAACCGGCTGTGGCAAATCGCCCCATTCCGGCGACACGCGCCGGATGTGCCGCGCCCTGCGGGTGCGACAGGGGAGGATTTTGGGATGCAAGGGACAGTTGTGGTTTTTGTGACCAATGTGAACGACGAGGTCGGGTAGTCACATGCCGGACATCCTTGCCAAGCTCCGTCGGGGCAAAGCCGGCCCGGAAGGCCCGCAGGCCCCCGACGAGAAGACGCCGAGCGCCGCCGCGGACGGCGGCAAAGAGACGGGCAAAGACGCCGCAGAGACGGCCGCGAAGCCCGCCCAGCCCAAGCTGCAGGGTCCCCGGGCCCGGTTCGGCGCCTGGCTGGGCCGGCCGATGACGTCGTTCCACCTGGTCATCGCATGCGCGGCGCTGCTGATCACGCTGGGCCTGACCATGGTGCTCTCGGCTTCGGGCGTGCACTCGTACGACGAGGACGGCTCGCCCTGGACGATCTTCGCCAAACAGGTGCTCTGGACCGTCATCGGCCTGATCGCGTTCTACGTCGCGCTACGCCTGCCGATCGCGTTCATGCGCCGGATGGCGCTGCCGGCGTTCATCGTCAGCCTCGTGCTGATCGCGCTGGTGCTGATCCCGGGCATCGGCCATCTGTCCAACGGTGCCCGCGGTTGGTTCGTCGTCGCCGGCTTCTCCATGCAGCCGTCCGAGCTGACCAAGATCGCCTTCGCGATCTGGGGTTCGCACCTGCTGGCGACGCGCCGCATGCAGCACGCCGGCTGGAAAGAGCTGCTGTTTCCGCTGGTCCCGGCCGCTGTGCTGGCGCTCGGCCTGATCGTCGCCGAGCCCGACCTCGGCCAGACGGTGTCGGTGAGCATCGTCCTGCTCGGCCTGCTCTGGTACGCCGGGCTGTCGCTGCGGATCTTCCTCAGCTCGCTGGTCCTGTGCATCGGGGCGGCCGCCATCATGGCGGTCTCGGCCGGCTACCGCTCCGACCGCGTGCGGGCCTGGCTGGACCCCGACTCCGACCTGCAGGGCATCGGTTACCAGTCGCGGCAGGCCAAGTACGCGCTCGCCAACGGCGGCATGTTCGGCGACGGGCTGGGGCAGGGCACCGCGAAGTTCAACTACCTGCCCAACGCACACAACGACTTCATCTTCGCGATCATCGGCGAGGAGCTCGGCTTCATCGGCGCGGCGGGCCTGCTGGCGCTGTTCGGCCTGTTCGCTTACACCGGCATGCGGATCGCCCGCCGGTCGGTCGACCCGTTCCTGCGGCTGCTGACCGCCACCACGACACTGTGGGTCGTCGGCCAGGTGTTCATCAACGTCGGTTACGTGCTCGGCCTGCTGCCCGTCACGGGTATTCAGCTGCCGCTCATCTCTGCCGGCGGAACAGCAACGGCCACAACACTTCTGCTGATCGGCCTGATTGCCAATGCGGCGCGCCACGAGCCCGACGCGGTGGCTGCGCTGCGGGCCGGCCGCGACGACCGGATGAACCGGATCCTGCGGCTGCCGCCGCCGGTGCCGTATTCGCCGACCACCTTGGACTCGGCCCGGGACCGGTTGCGTGGCCGGGGCGACAAGGCCGGCGACAAGCAGGTCCGCAAGCCCGCCGCCCGGCAGGCCAAACCCGCCAAGCCGGCAAAGCCCACGAAGTCGGCGCGGCCCACCCGGCAGGCCACCCGGCAGGAACCGCCGCCCCGGCAGCGCCGCACCGACGCCCCGAGGCGCCCGCGGCGCACCGAGGAACCGGACCGGCGGTCCGACCGCGGCCGCAGTAAGCGTGGCAACCCCGTACCGGCCGACGGTGCCGGACGGCGTGCAAGGCAAAATGGTGACCTCAAGGGTCACGGGCGACGTGACCCGCGCCGGTCGGACCCGCGGGTCCGCACATTGGAAGGTCAGCGGTACGGGTGAGTGGTGTGAGTTCGGGCCGAGGCGAGCGGAGCGACGGGGAAACACACCCAGGCGAGCGGAGCGACGGCGGAACTCGCGGCATCTCCGTGGTGCTGGCCGGCGGCGGCACCGCAGGTCACATCGAGCCCGCGATGGCGGTTGCCGACGCGCTGGTGGCGCTGCGGCCCGACGTCCGGATCACCGCCCTCGGCACGGCCCGCGGGCTGGAAACCCGGCTGGTCCCCGAACGTGGCTACGACCTCGAGCTGATCACCCCGGTTCCGTTGCCGCGCAAGCCTTCTGCCGACCTGGCCCGGCTGCCACTGCGGGTTCGCGCCGCGGTCCGCGAGACGCGTGACGTTCTCGACGCCGTCCAGGCCGACGTCGTCGTGGGGTTCGGCGGTTACGTCTCGCTGCCGGCCTACCTCGCCGCCCGCGGCGGGGGACTGCGCCGTCGCCGCACCGTTCCGGTCGTGGTGCACGAGGCCAACGCCAGCGCGGGCTGGGCCAACAAGGTCGGCGCCCGCTCGGCGCGCCGCGTGCTGGCCGCGGTGCCGGATTCGGGGCTCAAGGGCGGCGAGGTCGTCGGGATCCCGGTGCGTGAGTCGATCACCGCACTCGACCGGGCCGCGCGGCGCGCGGAGGCCCGCAAGTTCTTCGGCTTCGCCGACGACGCCCGCGTGCTCCTGGTGTTCGGTGGCTCCCAGGGTGCGCAGTCGCTGAATCGCGCCGTCTCCGGTGCGGCCGAAAACCTGGCTGCGCAAGGCGTTTCGGTCCTGCACGCCTACGGCCGCAAGAACACCCTCGAGCTGCCGGAGCCGGCACCGGGTGCGCCGCCCTATGTCGGGGTGCCGTACCTCGACCGCATGGATCTGGCTTATGCGGCAGCCGATCTGGCCATCTGCCGGTCCGGCGCCATGACCGTCGCGGAGGTCAGCGCGGTCGGTCTGCCCGCGGTCTACGTGCCGTTGCCGATCGGCAACGGCGAGCAACGACTCAATGCACTCCCGGTGGTCGACGCCGGCGGCGGCCTGCTGGTCGACGACGCCGAGCTCACCCCGGACTTCGTCACCGAACGGATCGGAACTCTGATGGGCGACACCGCCGCACTGGACCAGATGACGACGGCGGCCGCGCTGGCCGGCCACCGCGACGCGGCGCGGCGGGTGGCGCAGATCGCCCTCGACGTGGCGGCGGGTATCCGATGACGGCGCGGCAGCTGCCACCCGAGCTCGCCCGGGTGCACATGGTCGGTATCGGCGGTGCCGGGATGTCCGGTATCGCCCGCATCCTGCTGGACCGCGGTGGCCAGGTGTCCGGTTCGGACGCCAAGGAGTCCCGTGGTGTCGCGGCCCTGCGGGCCCGTGGTGCCGAGATCCGGATCGGGCACGACGCGTCGTCGCTGGACATGCTGCCGGGCGGCCCGACCGTCGTGGTGAGCACGCACGCGGCCATCCCCAAGGACAACCCCGAGCTGGTGGAGGCCCACCGGCGCGGCATCCCGGTGATCATGCGCCCGGTCGTGCTCGCCAAGCTGATGGACGGCTATCGCTCGGTGCTGGTGACCGGCACCCACGGCAAGACCACGACGACCTCGATGGTCATCGTGGCGTTGCAGCACAGTGGTTTCGACCCGTCGTTCGCCGTCGGTGGCGATCTGGGTGAGGCCGGCACCAACGCGCATCACGGCAGCGGCGACTGCTTCGTGGCCGAGGCCGACGAGAGCGACGGTTCGCTGCTCGAATACACACCCGACGTGGCGGTGGTGACCAACATCGAGGCCGACCACCTCGACCACTTCGGCAGCGTCGAGGCCTACACCGCGGTGTTCGACGACTTCGTGGCCCGGCTGCGTCCCGGCGGCGCGCTGGTGGTGTGCGCCGACGACCCGGGTGCCGAGGCGCTGGCCCAGCGGTCGGCGGAGCGCGGTGTTCGGGTGCTGCGGTACGGCATGGGCAGTGCGCAGCGCACGGATCTGGAAGCGACGCTGCTGACCTGGCAGCAGCAGGGCACCGGTGGGGTGGCGGCCATCCAACTGGCGGGCGAGCCGCACCGCCGGGGCATGCGACTGTCGGTGCCGGGCAAGCACATGGCGCTCAACGCCCTGGCCGCGCTGCTGGCGGCCCGTGAGGTCGGCGCCGATCCGGAGGCCGTGCTCGACGGCCTCACCGGGTTCGAAGGTGTGCGGCGCCGCTTCGAGGCGGTCGGAACTGCTTACGGCGTCCGGGTTTTCGACGATTACGCGCACCATCCCACCGAGGTCCGGGCGACGCTGGAAGCGCTGCGCGCGGTGGCCGGCACATCGCGGTCCATCGTGGTGTTCCAGCCCCATCTGTATTCGCGCACACAGACTTTCGCGAAGGAGTTCGGTCAGGCCCTCGATCGTGCCGACGAGGTGTTCGTCCTCGATGTCTATGCCGCGCGGGAAGCCCCGTTGGCAGGCGTCAGCGGCGCGAGCATCGTCGAGCACGTCTCGGCCCCGGTGCATTACGTGCCTGACTTCTCCGCGGTGGCCGAGCAGGTGGCGGCCAAGGCGGGTCCCGGTGACGTCATCGTCACGATGGGCGCCGGCGACGTCACGCTGTTGGGGCGCGAAATCCTGACCGCACTGGAGGTCAAGGCCGACCGCGCCGCCCCGGGACGGCCCACGCCGTGACCGGGGCGGACGGCTCGGGGGAGCCGGCTACCGAACCCGTTGCGGCGCAGGATGATCCGGTGCAGGGCGAGACGGCAGAAGACGTCGTGCCGGACAGCACCGCGCCGGACGCCGCGGCAGAGTCCGCCGCCGAGGAGGCGCCGGACGCCGCGTCGGCCGATCCCGCGTCACCCGACTACGAGGGGCCGCGTCGCCGGGCCCGGCGCGAGCGGGAGGAACGCCGCATCGCGCTGGAGCGGGCCAGGGCCCTGGAGCAGGCGCGTCAGGAGGCGCGGCGCCGCGCGGCAGGCCTGTCCGAGCAGCCCAAGGCGCCCACACGGGGCGTCATCCGCGGCCTGAAGATGTTGTTGTGGTCGGCGGTGACGGCCGTCGTCGCCGTCGCACTGGGTCTGGTGCTGTACTTCACGCCGATCATGGCGGTCCGCCACACCGTGGTCACCGGTCTGGGCACCCTGACCGAGGACCAGGTGACGGCGGCGGCCGCGGTCAAGCCGGAGACGCCGCTGCTGCAGGTCAACACCGACGCGGTGGCCGAGCGGGTCGCCACGATCCGGCGGGTGGCAAGTGCCCGGGTGCAGCGGGAGTACCCGTCGACCCTGCGCATCACGGTGCTGGAGCGGGTTCCGGTGGCGGCCAAGGAGTACCCGGACGGCCCGCACCTGTTCGACCGCGACGGGGTGGATTTCGCGACCGAGCCGCCGCCGCCGGGCCTGCCGTACCTGGATGCCGACAATCCCGGTCCCAAGGACCCGGCGACGCTGGCGGCCCTCGAGGTCCTGCTGTCGCTGCGTCCCGAGGTGTTCAGCCAGGTCGCGCGCGTCGGGGCGCCGTCGGTCGCCGGTGTCACGCTGACGCTGAACGACGGTCGCGAGGTCATCTGGGGGACCACCGACCGCACCGAGGAGAAGGCGCTCAAGCTGGGCGCGCTGCTCACGCAGCCGGGCCACACCTATGACGTGTCCAGTCCCGACCTGCCGACTGTGAAGTAGCTCATCGACTTCCCGTCGCTGAGCTCGCCCAGGCCAAGAAAAATCACGTGAACTCTCGGCGCGCCTGCACGGCTGCGGCGTGGCCGCGGCCTACCGTTCTGTTTGCGCGGAACAACTTGACATAACTCTAACCCTATGGTTGAGGTTTAGGGTTTTGATTCGAGAAGTTTTGCTCAGGACAAACCGAGCCAGGGAGGAAGACGTCAGATGACACCCCCGCATAACTACCTCGCCGTCATCAAGGTGATCGGTGTCGGCGGCGGCGGCGTCAACGCCGTCAACCGCATGATCGAACAGGGCCTTCGCGGCGTCGAGTTCATCGCGATCAACACCGACGCGCAGGCGCTGCTGCTCAGTGAGGCGGACGTCAAGCTCGACGTCGGTCGCGACTCGACGCGTGGCCTGGGCGCCGGCGCCGACCCCGAGGTCGGGCGCAAGGCCGCCGAGGACGCCAAGGACGAGATCGAGGAGCTGCTGCGCGGCGCCGACATGGTGTTCGTCACCGCCGGTGAGGGCGGTGGTACCGGTACCGGTGGCGCGCCCGTCGTCGCCGGCATCGCCCGCAAGCTCGGCGCGCTGACCGTCGGTGTCGTCACCCGCCCGTTCTCTTTCGAGGGCAAGCGCCGCTCGAACCAGGCCGAGCTGGGCATCCAGGCGCTGCGCGAGAGCTGCGACACCCTGATCGTCATCCCCAACGACCGCCTGCTGCAGATGGGCGACGCCGCCGTCTCGCTGATGGACGCGTTCCGCAGCGCCGACGAGGTGCTGCTCAACGGTGTGCAGGGCATCACGGACCTGATCACGACCCCGGGTCTGATCAACGTCGACTTCGCCGACGTCAAGGGCGTCATGAGCAGCGCCGGCACGGCGTTGATGGGCATCGGTTCGGCCCGCGGCGACGGTCGCGCTCTCAAGGCCGCCGAGATCGCCATCAACTCGCCGCTGCTCGAGGCCTCGATGGACGGCGCGCAGGGCGTGCTGATGTCGGTGGCCGGTGGCAGCGACCTGGGTCTGTTCGAGATCAACGAGGCCGCGTCGCTGGTGCAGGATGCCGCCCACCCCGAGGCCAACATCATCTTCGGAACCGTCATCGACGATTCGCTGGGTGACGAGGTTCGCGTCACGGTCATCGCGGCCGGGTTCGACACCGCCGGCCAGAGCCGCAAGCCCGTCACTTCGGCGGTGCCGGGTGCGACGGCGACGCCGGCTGCCGGTGGTGCGCACCGCGCACAGACCTTCGGGGCGGCGAGCGCGGGCAAGGTCGGTGCGTTCAACGCCGACCCGGGCACTGTGCCGGCTGCGACCAATGGTGTGACGGTGAGCGTCGGCGGCCGTGGCGACGACGATGACGACGTCGACGTGCCGCCGTTCATGAAGCACTGACAGTGATCGAGTGGCGCGGATACGCCGGATAAATTTGTCATCGTGACGTTCCGTATCCGCAGAGTGACTACGACGCGTGCGGGCGGGGTCTCGAAGGCCCCGTTCGACACGTTCAACCTGGGTGACCACGTCGGCGACGAGCCAAAGGCCGTGGCGGCCAACCGGACTCGGCTGGCCGAGGCCATCGGGCACGGCCCGCTGGTGTGGATGAACCAGGTGCACGGTGACCATGTCGAAGTTGTCGAGGGCCCCGGAACTGGAGCCGGGGGAGCCTACGACAACACCGACGCCCTGGTCACCGCGACGCCGCGGCTTCCGCTCGCGGTGATCACGGCCGACTGCGTGCCGGTGCTGTTGGGTGATGCACGCGCTGGTGTGGTGGGCGCCGTGCATGCCGGACGGGTCGGCGCGCAGAAGGGCGTGGTGCTGCGCACGGTCGAGGCGATGCAGAAACTCGGTGCGCAGGTGCAGGACATCTCGGTGCTGCTGGGCCCGGCGGTCAGCGGGCGCAACTATGAGGTGCCCTACGAGATGGCCGACGACGTCGAGGCGGTGCTGCCGGGCAGTATCACCACCACCGCGCGCGGCACAGTCGGTCTGGATCTGCGGGCGGGCATCGCCAAGCAGCTGGCCGGTCTGGGTATCAAGGCCATCGACATCGACCCGCGCTGCACGGTCGACGATCCGAATCTGTTCAGCCACCGACGTGGCGCCCCGACCGGGCGGCTGGCGTCGGTGGTGTGGATGGAATGACCGGCGCGCCGCGCGAGGCCGAACTGGCCGCGTCGCTGGCCCGGATTCAGGCGCGGATCGACGCTGCCGCGGCGGCTGCCGGCCGGGATCGGGCCGACATCGAATTTCTTCCGGTCACCAAATTCTTTCCGGCGAGTGATGTTGTCGCACTGTTCGGATTGGGCTGCCGGGCATTCGGTGAATCGCGGGAGCAGGAAGCGGCGGGCAAAGTCGCCGAGGTCTCGGCCGCGTTGTCGGACAAGAAATTGATCACAGCGCCCGGCGAATTGTTGGATGCGTCATCGAACATAGAGTCGAACAATGTAATTCGGTGGCACATGATCGGCCGAATTCAACGCAACAAAGCGCGGGCGGTGGCGCGCTGGGCGGCGGTGGCGCATTCGGTCGACACCGCGCCGTTGATCGCCACGCTGTCGCGCGGCGCGGTCGAAGCATTGGACCAAGGCCGCAGGTCCGAGCCATTGCAGGTCTATATCCAGGTCAGCCTCGACGGGGATCCGGCGCGCGGCGGTGTGCCGGTGGACCGACCGGACCTGGTCGACGAACTGTGTGCTGCCGCGGATGCCGCGCCGGGCCTGGGTCTGGCGGGCCTGATGGCGATCCCGCCGCTGGCCAGCGCGGCCGACGCGGAGTTTGCGCGACTGGAGGCTGAATTGCTCAGGGTCCAAACGCAATACCCATACCGGCTGGGCCTGTCCGCGGGCATGTCGAATGACCTGGAAGTTGCAGTGCGACACGGGTCAACGTGTGTGCGTGTCGGTACCGCGTTAATGGGACCGCGTCCTCTAACGTCACCATGAGTAGTCACTCCAGTCACACTTACATCACAGTCACCAGACACCACATTTTTAGCTAGGGGCATCCGATGAGCACACTGCACAAGGTCAAGGCCTACTTCGGTATGGCGCCGATGGACGACTATGACGACGAGTACTACGACGACGAAGAGCGTCCATCGCGCTCCTACCAGGCCCCGCGCCGCCCCCGCGACGAGCGTTTCGAGGACGAGGACTACGGCCGCGGTGAGCCGCGCGGCTACGACGACCGCATGGGCCGCGAATACGAAAGTGCCCCAATGGGTTACCGCGGTGGCTACGACGAGATGCCCGCCCGTGGCCCGCGTGAGTTCGAGCGTCCGCGCTTCAACACCCTGCGTGGTGCCACCCGTGGCGCCGTCGCCATGGAGCCCCGCCGCATGGCCGAGCTGTTCGAGGCCGGCAGCGCCCTGGCCAAGATCACGACCCTGCGTCCCAAGGACTACAGCGAGGCCCGCACCATCGGTGAGCGCTTCCGCGACGGCACCCCGGTGATCATGGACCTGGTGTCGATGGACAACGCCGACGCCAAGCGCCTCGTCGACTTCGCGGCTGGCCTGGCCTTCGCGCTGCGCGGTTCGTTCGACAAGGTCGCCACCAAGGTCTTCCTGCTCTCGCCGGCCGACGTCGACGTCAGCGCCGAAGAGCGTCGCCGGATCGCGGAGGCGGGCTTCTACAGCTACCAGTAGCACCCCTGGTATCACCGAACAGCTCTACGCAAGACCCCTTCGGCCCCCGGCCGGAGGGGTCTGCGTTAGGTAGGCTCGCTCTCAAGCGCCGACAACAGTCGGCGCTTTTCCCGCGCTAGTGAGGTCTGTTGCATTGACCCTGTTCTTCGACATTCTGGGTTTTGCGCTGTTCGTCTTCTGGCTGCTGTTGATCGCCCGTGTGGTGGTGGAGTTCATCCGCGGATTCAGCCGGGACTGGCAGCCGAGGGGACTGACCGTGGTGATCCTCGAAGTGATCATGACGGTGACCGATCCTCCGGTGAAGCTGTTGCGGCGCTTGATCCCGCCGCTGACCATCGGACCGGTCCGGGTCGACTTGTCCATCGTGGTGCTGCTCATGGTGGTGTTCATCGGCATGCGGCTGTCTTTCGATCAGGTCGGGGCCTGACCGCGACGTTCCCCTGACCTGCAGAAGCGCATTAATTACATTTATGTAATTAATGCGCTTCTTTCGTTTTGGTCAATTCGGTGTCGAGCGCCGGGCAGCGTTGCCGAATTCCAATGAAACATTGAAATTCGTTCTTAATTCCGGACCTCGCCTGCAACCGCCGGGTCTGCTGTGACAGGATGGACGCCAGTTACTCCACGATCGCTCTACACTTTGATCGCTCTACACTTTGACACCGATTGACGGTCCAGACTGCAAGGGGGCAGAAGATGCCGCTAACTCCGGCTGACGTCCACAACGTCGCATTCAGCAAGCCGCCGATTGGCAAGCGCGGTTATAACGAGGATGAGGTCGATGCATTCCTCGATCTCGTCGAGACCGAGCTGACCCGGCTGATCGAAGAGAACAGCGATCTGCGGCAGCGGGTCGCCGAGCTCGACGCCGAGCTCCAGTCCGCCCGCACCGGCCAGCCGGTCGCGGCGCCGGTCTACACCCCGCCCGCCCCCGCGCCCGAGCCGGAGCCCGTCGCGGCACCCGCGCCGGTGGCCGCTCCTGTCGCCGCACCGGTCGGCGAGGACCACCACGTCCGTGCGGCCAAGGTCCTGAGCCTGGCCCAGGACACTGCCGACCGTCTCACCGGTTCGGCGAAGGCCGAGGCCGACAAGACCCTCGCCGACGCCCGCGCCCAGGCCGATGCCCTGGTCAGCGATGCCAAGCGCACCGCCGAGACCACGGTCGCCGACGCCAAGGCGCGCGCCGAGGCCATGCTGGCCGACGCACAGACCCGTTCGGAGGCGCAGCTGCGCCAGGCGCAGGACAAGGCCGACGCCCTGCAGGCCGACGCCGAGCGCAAGCACACCGAGATCATGGGCAACATCAACCAGCAGCGCACGGTGCTGGAAGGCCGCCTCGAGCAGCTGCGCACGTTCGAGCGCGAGTACCGCACGCGTCTCAAGACCTACCTGGAGTCCCAGCTCGAAGAGCTCGGTCAGCGTGGCTCTGCCGCTCCGGCCGATTCGGCGGCCGGTGGCGAAGGTGCTGGCTTCGGCCAGTTCAACCGGGGCAACAGCTGACGGCTGACCAATGCTGATCATTGCCCTGGTCCTTGCCCTCATCGGGCTGACCGCGCTGGTGACCGCGATTGTCACCAGCAATGAGCTGATCGCCTGGGTGTGTATCGGCGCCAGCGTCATCGGGGTGCTGCTGCTCATCGTCGACGCGCTGCGGGAACGCTCGCGCGGCGGTGCGGCGGCCGACTCCGTCCCCGATGTCGACGACGCCCTGGCCACCGAGGCCGGCGAAGAAGACGCGGCGGAAGAAGAAGCGGCCGCGGAACCTGTCGAGGACTACCCGGCCGACGAGCCCGAAACGGTTGTGGCCGAGAAGGTTTCGGAAGACGAGCCCGAAGCGTCGTCTGACGAGCCCGAAGCGGCCGAAGCCGAAAGCTCCGAGGCCGACGAGCCCGAGGCCGAGGCCGAAGCGACTACCGACGAGACCGACGCGGAATCGGAGGAGTCCGAGGCCGACGACGCTGCCGAGGAGACCGACGAGCCAGAGGCCGAGGAAGCCGAACGCACCGAAGAAGCCAAGGCAGACGAGGACGAGGCCAAGAAGGCCTGAGACGCCCCGAATTTCACACTGATCACCGCCGCGACGGATTCCCGTCGCGGCGGTGCTTTTTCTTCCGTTGACTTCGCCAGAGAAGTACGTGGCTTCAGTCGCCATGCGTTTCAGCCGCCGTAATTGAAGCCAGGTACTTTCGCCGGCCGCCGGAGGTCCCTGAGTTCAACAACCGCCGCGGATCGTCACCACGAGTGAACTCACGTACTCCTCGGCCTCTTCCGCCAGGATCAACCCACCTGATCGGCGCTGTTGCCGGCGGCACTGCACCAGCCAGCGCGTCCGCGCCCCACATTTCGAGCTTGTTGCGTCTAAACGTCGGCTGTGAATCACGCGGGTCACCAACCACAGGGTCCTCCAAGTGAGTGCCTATTGACTTTGCTGACACCGAAGGGCAACAGCTGCGGCATGGGGCGTCCGTACATATGTAGCCAACCAATTTCCGTACTGGGAGGCCTGGAGGCACTGTGAGTCTGTTAAGTCGTAACCGCGACATCGAGCACTGGGATGCTGAGGATGTTGCTGCGTGGGACGCGGGTAACAAGGACGTCGCCAAGCGGAACCTGATCTGGTCGATCTTCGCCGAGCATGTCGGCTTCTCGGTGTGGTCCATCTGGTCGGTGATGGTGCTGTTCATGCCGCAGGCGGTCTACGGCATCGATGCGCTGGGCAAGTTCGTCCTGGGTGCCGTCCCGATCGCGGTGGGCGCATTCATGCGCATTCCTTACACCGTGGGACCGGCCAAGTTCGGTGGCCGCAACTTCACGATCTTCAGCGCCTTGATGCTCGCGATCCCGTGCGCGCTGACCATGTACTTCATGATGCATCCGGGTACGTCGTACACGACGTTCCTGATCGTCGCCGCGGTCGCCGGTTTTGGTGGCGGTAACTTCGCATCGTCGATGACGAACATCAACGCCTTCTACCCGCAGCGGCTGAAGGGCTGGGCGCTGGGCCTGAACGCCGGCGGCGGCAACATCGGCGTCCCGGTCATCCAGATCATCGGCCTGGTCACCATCGCCACGCTCGGCAACCGTCGCCCCGAGGTCGTCTGTGCCATCTACCTGGTGCTGCTGGCCGCCGCGGCCCTCGGCGCCGCGCTGTTCATGGACAACATCCAGGGACAGAAGTCGAACCTGTCGGCGATGGTCGAGGCCATGAAGTTCCGCAACTCTTGGGTGATGTGCTTCCTCTACATCGGCACGTTCGGTTCGTTCATCGGGTTCAGCTTCGCGTTCACCCAGATTCTGAACATCAACTTCACCGCTCAGGACGTCGCGCCGCTGCTGGATAAGTACCACGTCGCGTCGGTGGCCAAGCTGCCGAAGGAAGCCGCCAAGGAACTGGCCAAGGCCAACTTCGACGCCTCCATCCACACCGCGTGGATCGCCTTCCTGGGCCCGCTGCTCGGCTCGATCTCGCGTCCGTTCGGCGGCAAGCTGGCCGACAAGATCGGCGGCGGCAAGATCACGCTGTACACCTTCGGGGCGATGACGGCCATCACCGCCGTCCTGGTCGCCGGCGGCATGTGGGACGACGCCACCAAGGGTCCGGCCACGGGCGCCCAGATGGCCGTCTACATCACGGCGTTCATGGTGCTGTTCATCCTGACCGGCCTCGGTAACGGCTCGACGTACAAGATGATCCCGTCGATCTTCGAGGCCAAGGCGCAGAGCAAGGACGAGTTGGGTGCCGCGGAGAAGACCTTGTGGTCGCGCAGCATGTCCGGCGCGCTGATCGGCTTCGCCGGCGCGGTCGGTGCGTTCGGTGGCGTGCTCGTCAACATCGTGCTCCGGGCGTCGTACGCCGGGCCCGCCCACTCGGCGACCACCGCGTTCTGGGTGTTCCTCGCCTTCTACGTGGTGTGCGGTGTCATCACCTGGTTCGTGTTCCTGCGTCAGCCGCACCTGCGTGCGGCGACCGGCGAGCACGTCGGCCGGGCGGTCGTGCCTGCTACCTAGTCAATCGGCCGGAATGCCCCGCGGGAGTTTCCCGCGGGGCATTCTCGTGTTTGTGATTCAGATAACTGGTCCAACCAGTTGACCAGTTAACGCCGACAATCCGATGATTGACCCCATGGACATCGCACCTGTCGCGCGGTCAGCGGTCAGTGACTCGGTCTTCGCGCACCTCGTCGACGAGATCCTGTCCGGACGCGTCGCGGTCGACGACGCACTGCCGTCCGAGCGCGAGCTGGCCCTGGCCTTCGCGGTGAACCGGCATGCCATCCGGGAAGCGCTCAAGCGGCTGCAGCAGGCCCGGCTGGTGCGGATCAGCCACGGCGGCAAGACGCGGGTCCAGGACTGGCGGCAGACGGCCGGTCTGGACGTGCTCAGCACCCTCGCTGCCACCGGAGCCGTGCCGGCCCTGCAGATCGCCCGCGACATCATGGTGATGCGCCGGTCCGTGGCCGCCGACGCGGCCCGGCTGTGCGCCCGCAACGCCACCGACGACCAGCTGGCGACAATCGCCGCCGCGGCCGCGGCGTACCCGGCACAGCGCACCGACGAATCGTTCGCGGTGGACCTGACATTCTGGACCGCGATCATCGACGGCAGCGGCAATCTGGCCTACCGGCTGGCGCTGAACACGCTGGTTGCGGCGTTCGCCGACATCGGCTTCGAATCGATCGCCGACCTCGGCACGGCCGCCGAACTGGCCGACCGCGACGCCCACATCACGCTGGCCGAGCGCCTCGTCGCGCGGGACGCCGATGCCGCTTACCGCGTGGCCGACGAGCTGCTGGGCCGCGTCGTCGACACCCTATCCGCTCGGCAGTAGGAGTCATTGCCCATGTTCGATCTGATCCAGCACGCCATACCGGTGTTCGTGATCTGCCTCGTGCTTGAGGCGCTGTCCTTCCGCTTCCTGCCGGACGATGACGAGGTCGGTTACGAACTCCGGGATTCCCGAACGAGTCTCACCATGGGCATCGGCAACGTCATCATCAACATCGGCTGGAAGTTGGTGGTCCTGGCCGCGCTCAGCGCGGCGTACCTCGTGGCGCCGGTCCATCTGCCTGCCGACAACCCGTTGACCTGGGTCGCGCTGTTCGTCGCCGACGACTTCGTCTACTACTGGTACCACCGCGCGCACCACACGATTCGCGTGTTCTGGGCCAGTCACGTCGTGCACCACTCCAGCGAGCACTACAACCTGTCGACCGCACTGCGGCAGACGTGGACGCCGTTCACGGCGCTGCCGTTCTGGTTGCCCTTGGCGTTCCTCGGCTTCTCGCCGTGGATGATCCTGCTGCAGCAGTCGGTGAGCCTGCTGTACCAGTTCTTCATCCACACCGAGCGGGTGGGAAAGATGTGGCGGCCAATCGAATTGATCATGAACACGCCGTCGCACCACCGAGTGCACCACGGCTCCAACGACCAATACCTGGACACCAATTACGGTGGCATCCTGATCATCTGGGACCGGCTGTTCGGAAGTTTCCGGCCCGAAAGCGAGCGCGTGGTCTACGGTCTGACCAAGAACATCAAGACGTTCAACCCACTGCGGGTGGCGACGCACGAATACGCCGGAATCTGGCGCGACGTGCGTGCCGCCCGAACGTGGACGCACCGCTGGGGATATACCTTCCGTGGACCGGGGTGGAGCCCCGAAGGCGCCGGTGGGGCTTGACCCGGTACCCGGGTACAGGGTTCATGCTGGTGAGGTGAGGACAAGCGAGGTCGCCGAACAGGCGCAGGTCAATACCCAAACGCTCCGATACTACGAACGGCGCGGCCTGCTGCCCGAACCGGCGCGGACCGGGTCGGGCTATCGCGCATACACACCCGAGGCGGTGCGGGTGGTGCGCTTCGTGAAGCGCTCTCAGCAGCTCGGATTCACCCTCGACGACATCGAAGAGCTGCTACACCTGGCCGGCGGCGGTCCAGCCGCATGTGAAGAGGCCAGGTCCATGGCTGACCGCAGGATCGCCGACCTGCAACTGCGCATCGACGAACTCACAGCTATGCGTGACGCGCTGGCTCGGCTGATCCGTACCTGTGATCAGCCCCGTGCCCAGCGTGACTGCCCGATTCTGCAGGACATCGAAACCGTGGCTTCGACGACAACCTCCGGCGCGCAGGGGTGACCGTCATGCGGATCGAACTACTGACCTCGCCGGGATGCCCGAACGCCGAGGCCGCCAGACAAACGGTCATCGACTGCCTGAACACGCTCGGCATCGAGGCGCAGATTGTCGAGCGGATCGGCAGCCACCCCTCGCCGACGGTCCTCGTGAACGGCATCGACGTGATGCGCCCCGACGCCGGCGAGTCGACCGGTGACGCGTGCCGACTCGACCTGCCCACATCGCACCGTGTTCTGGACGCCTTACGCGCCCACATGAACGGTCAGGTCGAGACTGGCTCCGGCACACCGCAATCGGTCGTCGCTGCCGTTCAACAGCTTCCGCCGCCGGTGCGCGAGCTGCACCGCGCAGTACTGCGCGGTTTCCGCGATCACGGCGAGGTGGTTCGGGACGACCTGCGCTCGACCGCCGCCGCGGTCGGGGTCGACCTGGACGAAGCGCTGATGCACCTGGCTGGAGTGGACCTCGTGCATACCGGCCACGATGGATACATCGAGATCGCGTATCCCTTTTGTCGTCGGGCCACGGGCCACACCGTTCATCTCTCCGGCCACGGGCCTGTCGCCGCGATGTGTGCGATCGATGCGCTCGGGATTCCGTTGATGACCGGTACCGACGCCATGATCACCTCCGCCGACCCTGATACGGGAGCGCTGATTCGCGTGGAGCGTCGCGGTGATGACTGGATATGGCATCCCGCCACCGCTGTTGTCGTCGTCGGGCACGCCGGCGGCTGTGGCACGCTGGCGACCACCGCTTGCCGATCGATCACCTTCCACCTCGATCGGCTGCACGCACAGTCCCACCTCGACCGCCGTCCCGAGTTGCAAGGCTTGGTCGTCGGGCAGGACGACGCGGTCGCGCTCGCAGACGCAGTTTTCGGCACTCTGCTCGTAGACTGGCCAAACGACTCATTCGGATCCGCGTAACGCAGCTCACAGATTTCCGGCAGGTTTCCGTCACGATTCCGGCATGAAACATGTTGCGCACCAGGGCCTGACGACCATGTGAGCTCGGGTTGACGCGTAGTACATGGTTGCGCAACGGCTGCGGAATTGACGGCCCGTAGAACTGAGGGCATGACGCCCCCCGGAGCACACACCACGCGCACCGCGTGCTCCTACTGCGGTGTCGGGTGCGGTATTTCGGTCGAGACCCGCCCCGACGCCGGTACCGGGCTGCCCGTGATCGCGCGCGTATCCGGGGACCGCTTGCACCCCACCAACTTCGGCCGGTTGTGCACCAAGGGCGCCACCCATGCCGACTTGATGCATGCCGATGACGACCGGCTGACGACCGCTCTGGTGCGCCGCAACGGTGAGACGGTCAGCGTCCCGACCGACGACGCCACCGCCGAAGCGGGCCGCCGGCTGCGGGCCATCATCGACGAGCACGGCCCCGACGCCGTGGCGCTGTACGTTTCGGGCCAGATGACCATCGAGGCCCAGTACCTGGCCAACAAGCTGGCCAAGGGCTTCATCCGTACCGTGCACATCGAATCCAACTCGCGGCTGTGCATGGCGAGCGCCGGCACCGGCTTCAAGCAGTCGCTCGGTGCCGACGGTCCGCCCGGGTCGTACACCGATTTCGATTCCGCCGACCTGTTTTTCGTGACCGGCGCCAACATGGCCGACTGCCACCCGATCCTGTTCCTGCGCATGGCCGACCGCATGGCCAAGGGCGCCAAACTGATCGTCGTCGACCCGCGCCGCACCACGACCGCGGAGAAGGCCGATCTCTTCCTGCAGATCAAACCCGGAACCGACCTGGCGCTGCTCAACGGCCTGCTTCATGTCCTGGTCGAAAGTGGCGCGGTAGACCACGAATTCATCGCCGCGCACACCGAGGGCTGGGAGGCCATGCCGGCGTTCCTCGCCGACTATCCGCCGGCGAAGGTCGCCGAGATCACCGGTATCGCCGAAGCCGACATCCGCCGCGCCGCCGAGATGATCGCCGAGGCAGGGGAGTGGATGTCGTGCTGGACCATGGGCCTGAACCAGAGCACGCACGGCACCTGGAACACCAATGCCATCTGCAACCTGCACCTGGCCACCGGCGCCATCTGCCGCACCGGTAGCGGTCCGATGTCCCTGACCGGTCAGCCCAACGCCATGGGCGGCCGCGAAATGGGTTACATGGGACCGGGTCTGCCCGGGCAGCGCGCCGTGACGTCGGCCGACGACCGCGCGTTCACCGAAGAGCAGTGGGGGCTGGAACCCGGCACCATCCGCACCGACGTCGGCCCCGGCACCATCGAGATGTTCCGGCAACTGGCCGCCGGTGACATCAAGGCCGTATGGATCATCTGTACCAATCCTGTTGCCTCCGTGGCCAATCGGCAGACCGTCATCGACGGCCTGCAGGTCGCCGAGCTGGTGATCACGCAGGACGCCTACCAGGACACCGCGACCAACGCCTACGCCGACATCATGCTGCCGGCGACGCTGTGGGCCGAAGCCGAGGGCGTCATGGTCAACTCCGAGCGCAACCTGACCCTGTTGCAGCAGAGCATCCCCGCCGCCGGTGACGCGCGCCCCGACTGGGAGCTGATCTGTAATGTGGCCCGGCACATGGGCTTCGGCGACGAGTTCGACTACAAGTCCAGCGAGCACGTATTCGCCGAAATCCGCCAGTTCGCCAACCGCCGGACCGGTTACGACATCAGCGGCGTGACCTACGAGCGCCTGCGGGAGACCCCGCTGCAGTGGCCCTGCCCGCCGGACAGCGGCGATCGGAACCCGATCCGCTACCTCAACGACGGCATCAGCCAGGACCTGTTCGTCGGCGCCGACGGGCACCAGCCGCGGCTGGCGTTCCCGACGCCCTCGCGGCGGGCGGTGTTCCACGCGCGCCCGCACATGGACGCCACCGAGCTGCCCGACGACGAATTCCCGTTGGTGCTGAACACCGGCCGGCTGCAACACCAGTGGCACACCATGACCAAGACCGGGAAGGTCGAGAAGCTCAACAAGCTCACCGGGAAGCCGTTCATCGAGATTCACCCCACCGACGCGGCCGGCCTCGGCATCACCGACGGAGCGGCTGTCGAGGTGTCATCGCGCCGTGGCACCGCGGTCCTGCCGGCCGTCCTGACGGACCGGGTGCGGCCGGGCAACTGCTTCGCGCCGTTCCACTGGAACGACCAACAGGGTGATCAGCTCACGATCAACGCCGTCACCAACGATGCGGTGGACCCCGATTCGTTGCAGCCCGAATTCAAGGTGTGCGCGGTGCGGTTGGCGCCGGTCGTGGTCGAGCGCGCCGCCGCAGCTGTTGCCGCACCCACTGGTACCGAGCTCCACCCGCTGGCCGCCGCACTCGGCCTGGCCGGGCCGCCCGCGCTCGACGACACTGAAAAGGTTTATCTGTCAGGATTTTTCAGTGGCATCGGACACTCCACCGGGGTCCCCGTGCTGCCCGCGTCGGCGCCTGTCAGCCCCGTGGTGCGGCTGTGGGTCGACGGGGCGCTGGCCGGTGCGCACAGTGTCTCGGCCCCGGTTGCCGCCATCGATGTCCGGCCCGAGCCAGAGGCGGCGCCCTCGGGCCCGCTGGTGCTGTGGGCGTCGCAGACCGGCACCGCCGAGGAGTTCGCCGCCGGACTGGCCGCGAAGATCGCGGGGGCCCGCCTGCAGGTGCTGGACGACACCGCGTTGGACGATGTCGCCGCCGCAGGCGAAGTCCTGGTTGTGACAAGCACTTTCGGTGATGGCGGACCGCCCGACAACGGAGCCGACTTCTGGGCTCGCCTGAGTGCGGCCGATGCGCCGGATCTGTCCGGGCTGCGGTACTCCGTGCTCGGGATCGGCGACCGCGCATACGACAACTTCTGCGGCTACGCCAAATCCCTCGACGGCCGCTTCACCGAGCTCGGGGCCACCGCGCTGCTCGACCGCGCGGACTGCGAGGCCTACGACGACGAGCCGATCGCGCAGTGGTCCGACGCTGTCGTCGAGCTGGCCGCGGCCGCCCCGTCGGCGCCGACCGCACCCGTCGCTCCGGCCGCGCCTGCCAAGCCCGCTCCCAAGCCCGCCAAGCCGTTCACCCGCAACAGCCCGCTGCCGGTCCCGTTGTGCCGCAACACCCTGCTGACCACCGGTGGCACGAAGGAAGTCCGCCAGATCGGCTTCGACCTGTCCGGCCACGATGTCAGCTATGGCGTCGGCGATGCGCTTGGCGTGGTGGTGGCCAACTGCCCGGAGACCGTGTCGGCATGGCTGGCGGCCACCGGGCTCTCCGGTGACGAGGTCATCGAGATCGACGGCGGCGAAGCCGCGCTTCGCGATGCGCTGACCACGTCCTACGACATCTGCAAGGTCTCGCCGACCCTGATCAACTTCCTGGCCGAACGCAGCCGGGCCAAGGTGCTGCGGGCGCCCCGCGAAGAACGCGACCGCTGGCTGGACGGCCGCACCGGCCTGGACCTGGTGGAAGAGTTCAAGGTCCGGGCCGAACCCGAGGAGTGGCGAGATGCGTTGGTGCGCCTGGCGCCACGCTCGTACTCCATCTCGTCCAGCCCGCTGGTGAGCCCTGACGAGGTGCAGCTGACCGTGTCGGTGGTCCGTTACGAGGGCGCCCGCGGCGGTATCCGGCACGGCGTCGCGTCCACCTACCTCGCCGACCGGGCGCAGACGGTGCCGGTATTCCTGCAGTCGGCGCCCCACTTCCGGCCGCCCGAGGATGCGCTGACCCCCATGATCATGGTTGGCCCCGGCACCGGCATCGCGCCGTTCCGTGGCTTCCTGCACGAGCGCCGGGCACTGGGGCACACCGGCCGCAACTGGCTGTTCTTCGGCGACCAGCACCGGGCCGAAAACTATTACTACCAAGACGAATTGGAGGCCTTCGCCGCCGACGGTCTGCTGACCCGGCTCGACACCGCGTTCTCGCGGGACCAGGCGCGCCGGGTGTACGTACAGCACCGGATGCGCGAGCACGGCGAGATTCTGTGGCGGTGGCTCGAGGATGGCGCGCACTTCTACGTGTGCGGCGACGCGGCGCGGATGGCCAAGGACGTCGACGTGACGCTCACCAACATCATCAAGGCCCACGGCGGCATGTCGGAATCGGCAGCGCACGAATACAAACGTGAGCTGATCGCCGACAAGCGCTACGTCCGCGACGTCTACTGATCTGCCTGCCGGCCAGGCGGTCCGGCGGTACCGCTGCACACCCGGCCGTTTCAGGGTTGACTGGAGCTTGCCGGAAGGAGCGATGTCGATGGTCCTCGAATCAGACGCAGCATCGGGGCCACCGCGTGCGGTCCCGCCCCGGGGCTCTGCCCGCCACATCAGGCTCACGTCCCACAGCGGCGCCGCCGACGCCCTGCCGATCCACTGGGGTGCGGCCACCGCCGCCGAGCGCGGACCGGTGATCGGGACCACGACCACGCGAGCGCACCGCAACGTGATCGGCACCCACAGCGGGTCCTACAGCGTCTACCGGGCTCTGGCGGTGGCGGCCGGCGCGCTCTCACCCGCGCACCGCGCCGACCTGACCAACACCGCACCCACCGACGTCATCGGCCCGTATCCGCAATGGACCGACCCCGGGGCGATCGTGAGCCTGGACCCGTGGGGTGCCATGGTCGCGGACGCGTTCACCGCCGAACTGGCCGGCGGATACGACATCCGGCCGACCATCGCCATCACCAAAGCCCATGTGATCCTGCCGGAGGTCGCCGAGGCGATCGGCAAAGGCCGGCTCCGCCCCGACGGTCGCGTGTTACTGGACAACGGCGCCGCCCTGGTGACCAAGGCGGCCATCGAGCCGGTCTGGTTCCTTCCCGGGGTCGCGGCGCGATTCGGTTGCAGCGAAACGGAACTGCGCCGCGTGCTGTTCGAGGAGACCGGCGGCATGTATCCCGAGCTCGTCACGCGCGGCGATCTGGAGGTCTTCCTGCCACCCATCGGCGGGCAGACCCTCTACATCTTCGGCCAGCCCCGCGACCTTGCCGACCCCAGCGTGGAGCTGACCGCCCGCGTACACGACGAGTGCAATGGATCCGACGTGTTCGGCTCCGACATCTGTACCTGCCGGCCGTACCTCACCCACGCCATCGAGGAGTGCATCCAGGGTGCGCAGCGAGGCGGCGTGGGGCTGGTGGCCTACTCGCGCAAGGAGGGTCGCGCGCTGGGGGAGGTCACCAAGTTCCTGGTGTACAACGCGCGTAAGCGTCAGGTCGGTGGCGACACCGCCGACCAGTACTTCGCCCGCACGGAATGCGTTGCCGGCGTGCAAGATATGCGTTTCCAGGAACTGATGCCCGACGTCCTGCACTGGCTGGGTATCCGCACGATTCACCGGCTGGTGTCAATGAGCAACATGAAATACGACGCCATCACCGGCTCGGGTATCGAGGTCGTCGAACGCGTCAACATCCCCGACGACCTGATCCCGGCCGACGCCCGCGTCGAGATCGACGCCAAGACGGCCGCCGGTTACTTCACCCCCGGGCCGGTGCCCGACGCCGACGAACTGAAGATCGCCAAGGGCCGCGGACTCACGTCATGACGATCAGCACCGGCACTGGCACCGACAGCGCCGTCGCGGTCGGCATCCTGCGCAGCACCGACGCCATCCGCGCACGCGCCGCATTCCTGCTGCACCGAGCGCGCGCGGGGGAGTCCCGCTGGTTCGTGGTCGACGATGCCGCGCTGGCGCACGCCGCCGAGCTCGTCGCCGACGTCACGCGCACGCGTTATCCGGACCTGGCAATCCCGTATCACAGCCGCTGGCGCCATTTCGAGGCCGGCGGCGTCGACCGCACCGCCGACCTGCGCGCCCGGTTGGCCGGGTTGGACCCCGCCGCGCAGGCCCGCGCGCTGATCGACCTCGCTGTAGTCAGCGTGCTGCTCGACGCCGGCGCGGGGCCGGACTGGGCCTACACCGAACCCGTTACCGGGCAACGCTTCACGCGGTCAGAGGGGCTCGGCGTGGCGAGCTGGCACGCCTTTGCCGACGGGCTGTTCTCCAGCGATCCGGCCCAGCCCTGGCAGGTCGATGCCGCGGCCCTGCGCACCATCGACGAAGCCGGCCTCGGCCGGGCATTTCAGGCCGGACCGGACAATCCGCTGGTGGGGCTGAGCGGCCGGGTACAGCTGCTGCGCCGCCTCGGCGCCGCCATGGAAAGCCGTCCCGAGGTCTTCGGCCCGCAGGGGCGCCCCGGCGGTCTGTTCGACGCGCTGGCCGGCCCGGCAGTCGATGCGCACGACATCCTGACTCAGCTCCTGGACACCCTGTCCGGAGTCTGGTTGGCCGACAACGACATCGGCGGTATCCCGCTCGGTGACTGCTGGCCGCACCCGGCGGTGCCCGGGGTTGGGTTGTCGCGTGGGTGGATGCCGTTCCACAAGCTGTCGCAGTGGCTGACGTACTCGCTGCTGGAACCGTTCGAGTGGGCGCGGGTGCCGGTCACCAGGCTGGACGCGCTGACCGGCTTGCCCGAATATCGCAACGGTGGCCTGCTGCTCGATGCCGGGGTACTGCGCTTGCGTGATCCGGCGGCCGCGGACCGAACCTGGTCGGTGGCCGACGAATTGGTCGTCGAGTGGCGAGCGCTCACCGTCGCGCTGCTCGACGAACTCGCGCCGCTGGTGCGCGCCGCGCTCGGCCTCGACTCCGCGGCCCTGCCGCTGGCGTGCGTCCTCGAGGGCGGCACCTGGGCCGCCGGGCGCACCCTGGCGCAGCAGCTGCGAGGCGGCAACCCGCCGCTGTCCATCAGCAGTGACGGCACGGTTTTCTAGGAGGGCGCCATGGGTAACCTGCATCTCGTCGACCATCCGCTGGTTCAGCACAAGCTGACGCTGATGCGGCAGAAAGACGTGTCCACCAAGGGCTTTCGTGCGCTGCTGAACGAGATTTCCATGCTGATGACCTACGAGGTGCTGCGCGACATCCCCGTGCACGAGGTCGAGATCGACACGCCGCTGGAGTCCACCACCGGCATGGTCATCGACGGCAAGAAGCTCGTCTTCGCCTCGATCCTGCGGGCGGGCAGCGGCATTCTGGACGGCATGCTCAGCGTCGTTCCGGGCGCGCGCATCGGCCACATCGGTCTATACCGCGACCCGAAAACCCATGTCGCCGTGGAGTACTACTTCAAGATGCCGAGCGAGCTGCACGAGCGCGACATCGTGGTGTGCGATCCCATGCTCGCCACCGGAAACTCGGCAGTGGCCGCGATCGACCGGCTCAAGGAGTACCAGCCGCGGTCCATCAAGTTCGTCTGTCTGCTGACCTGTCCGGAGGGCGTCGCGGCCATGCAGGCGGCCCACCCCGAGGTGCCGATCTACGCCGCGGCGCTGGACCGGCAGCTCGACGAGCACGGCTATATCGTGCCGGGACTCGGCGACGCCGGTGACCGCATCTTCGGTACCAAGTAGCAATGCTGAACCCGAACCGACGGACCGTGCTGCGCGGCGCCGGAATAGCCTTCGGCGCCTCGGTGGCGGCCGTCGGCGTCGCCGGTCCGGCAGCCGCGCAGCCCGATCCGGATCCGCAAGACCTGGCCCACCTCCGGCGTACCTTCGTGCTGGCCGAGCAGGCACGTCAGGCCGGCGGCGCCCCCTACGGTGCCCTGGTGGCCGGCGCCGCCGGCAATGTGGTGGCCGAGCACGGCAACACGTCGTCTGTCGACGGCGGTGATCCGACCGACCACGCCGAGATGGTCACCGTCCGCAGCGCCTGGCGGGCACTCGGCGACGACGGGATGAAGTCAGCGACGCTGTACGCCAGCACCGAGCCGTGCACGATGTGTGCGGGCGGCGCCTACTGGAGTGGCATCGGCAGGGTGGTGTACGGCATGTCCAACACCCGGCTGCTCCAATTCACCGGCGGCGATCCGAAGAACGCGGGCTACGCGCTGCCGTGCCGCGACATCCTGCTGCACGGCTACCGCCCGATCACCGTCATCGGGCCCCTGCTCGAAGACGAAGCGGCACAAGCCCATCAGGGCTACTGGCGTTGATTTCCCGGGCCGTGGCGGCTCAGGACGACAGCGCGTCGAACAGTGCGGACATCTGCGCGGGGCTGACCGACATGCCACCGCACTGACCGCGCAGCGTCGTCAGGGGCCGTGCGATGTTCTTCAGATCGAAGAATTCGCCGGGGTGAGCGGTGAAGTACGCCCGGACAGCGCCTTCGGCGTCGCCCGACGAGCTCGCGTTGGTCAGGGCGTCGTTCGCGCCCGGGTGGGCGTCGAGGTAGGCCCCGGCCTGGGCCAGGACTGTCCCCGCGGTGCTGGCCAGTCCGCTCGCGGAACACGGTGCAGCGTTCGCGGTGGGGATGGCGATCGTGAGCGAGGCGAACCCGGCGAGCGCGAGCATGGCAGTCAGTTTCATACCGCTGATCCTGCTCGAAACCTGGCGATCTCGGGCGCATTGCGGAGAATCGCCGCGCGTCGCGTCAGCGCAGCGCGACCGTCGGCCCGGTCACGTCCAGCGGCGCGCAGCTGTCCTTGCCGACGGTCGTCGAGCACTTCGCCGCGGGAATCACGGGCCGGTACCCCGGCGGCGTCCCGCCGTCATGGGTGATCTGAGTGCAGGTCTGGACGGCGTCGGTCGGCACCCGCCGCAATGCCGGATCATTGACTGCGTCAACCGAATACAGACCGAAGCGGGGCCGGTAGCTGCCCCACTCGTAGTTGTCGATCAGGGACCAGTAGTTGTAGCCGATGATCGGGATGCCGTCGGCCTTGGCGCGCTGCAGCCAGAACACGGTGTCGCTGAGGTACTGCGACCGCGTCACGCCGTCGGACCGCGGCTTGCCGTTGTCGGTGACCATGCCGTTCTCGACGACGTAGATCGGCAGGCCAGGGTACTGCTGGGCGTAGTGCCGCGCCACGTAGTAGATGTCCTCGGGCTGCAGTTTGATATTCCAGCGCTGCGCCATGCTCTGCGCCGATGCCGGATTGTCTTCGGCGGTCCCCGTGTAGTAGTCGAACCCGAGGTAGTCGAGACTGTCTCGGACTCGGTCGAAGAACGAGCCATCGATTCCCTGGACGCCCAGACCGGTGAACTGCGCCAACACTTCCGGCGGAATGTAGGCCTCATTCGTGGTGACCTTGGCCTTGGGATCGGCGTCATGCGCGGCGCGGTACACGGCGCGGTGGGCGTCGGCGACCCGGTCGAGGAATGTGCCGAACTGGTCGGGCTTGATGGCACCGGTGCGCACTTCCATGGCGCCGAAGGCCAGGGGCTCGTTGATGCTCACCCACAGCACGCCCTGTCCCGCATACCGTTTGGTGATCGCCTTGGCGAAGTCGTCGAACGCCGCGACGTTGTTCAGGAAGCCGCCGCGGTCTGCGATCCAGCCGGGATACACCCAGTGCATCAGCGTGATCATCGGCGTCATGCCGTTGGCGAGCAGGGTCGCGACGACGTCGTCGTAGTAGGCCAGCTCCTTCTCGTCCCATACGCCGGGCTGCGGCATCACCCGCGCCCACTCGACACCGAAGCGAAAAGTGTTGACGCCCATGGCATGCGCGTTGGCGATGTCCTCTTTGTAGCGGTGCCGGAAGTCGTCGGCCTGCTTGTACGGCTCGACCGCGCCGAACGGATCGGTGACGGGCTTGCCGGCCGTCCGGTCGACGTATCGGCGCCAGTTGCTGTCGGGAGCGTCGCCCTCCACCTGGTAGCCGGCGGTCGCGGTACCCCAGTAGAAGTTGCGGTTCCAGGACGGACTGCTGTCCGTGCGCTCCTGCTTCACATCCTGCTTCGCGCCGCAGGCGGAGAGGCACAGGGAGAAGACAACGGCCGACGCCACGACAACCCGGTTCCACTTCATACAAAAACCATACACTGCACTGTTTTGCTCAGGCGAGTAATGCTGCCCACACCGCGCGCACGTGCGCGCCCATGTCGATCGAGCGGTCGGACATCCACTGAATCTGGATCCCGTCGGCTGCGGCGATCAGGGCCGTGGCGGTGAACTCGGCGTCGACGTGTGCGGGCACGGCGCCGGTCTCCTGGCGGCGGCGCACGTACTCGGTGATGGTTGCCCGCATCCCTTCGTACCGCCGGCGCAGGTATTCCGCGGCCGGATGGGACGGATCGACCGCGGCGGCCGCGGCCAGCGACAGATAGACCGTGCCCGAGCCCGGTTTGGCCGCCTTGTCCGCCATCGCCTGTGCCATGACTTCGCCCGGGTCGACGTCAGTGTCCGAATTGCGGTACCGCTCTTCGAATTTGGCGTCGCCGTCGCGCTGCAGCTCGGTCAGCAGGGCATCGCGCGTGGGAAAGTAGTGCATCAGGCCCGCCAGGCTGATGTTCGCCTCGTTGGCGATCACCCGCATTGACGCACCGGCCTCACCGTCGCGTTCCAGCACCGCCAGCGCGACGTCCTTGATCTCCGCGCGCTTGGCCTCACCTTTGGCGTACCGCCCCACAGTTGGCATGACGTGAGGCTAGCGGCTCCCTACTGTCGACCGGCCCTGATCATGTCCGCGCGGGGCACCACCTTGACCCGCTCTCGGCCCTGTTGCGCACCGAGGGCCATCTCATGGGCGTCGAGGCGTTCCCATTCCGCCCATGTCGTGTAGTCGATGCCGGCGCCGGTCAGGTGCTCCAGGATGGCATCGGGTTCGCCGACCTCCGGCGCGCGGAGTCCGGGCAGGTCGGCGAGCAGGCTGGTGATCGTCTCGGACGCATCGGATTTGGTGTGTCCGATGAGCCCGATGGGTCCGCGTTTGATCCAGCCGGTGACGTAGGTGCCCTCGATCAGTTCGCCGTCGAGGTCCAGTACCCGGCCGGCATCGTGCGGAACCACACCGGCGTGATGGTCGAACGGCAGGTCGGCCAGGTGCGACGACAGGTAGCCGACCGCGCGGTACACCGCCTGTACCGGCCAATCGGTGAATTCTCCTGTGCCCCGAGCGGTTCCGTCGCCGATCAGCTCTGTGCGTTCGGTCCGCAGCCCTTCGACCCGTTCGGCGCCGAGCACCGCGACCGGGGATTGGCACAGATGGATGTGGATGCGGTGCGGCGCACCGGTGGGCTCGACGTCGAGATACCGCATCATGGTGTTGACGACGAGCTTGGTGGACTTGCTGGTGTTGATGGCGTGCTGGCTGGCCTCGTCGATCTCGAAGCCCTCCGGGTGCACGATCACGTCGACGCTGGGGGAGTGCGACAACTCGCGGAACTCCATCGGCGAGAACTTGATCTGGGCCGGGCCGCGCCGGGCGAACACGTGCACATCAGTGGCCTGATTCAGTGAAAGGCCTTGGTACACATTGCCGGCGATCTCGGTGCTCAACTGCTCGTCGGCGGGCTTGGCCAGCATCCGGGCGATGTCGAGTGCCACGTTGCCCGCGCCGAGCACCGCGACGCTCTTGGCCTCCAGCGGCCAGGTCCGTGGCACGTCGGGGTGGCCGTCGTGCCAGGACACGAAGTCGGCGGCGCCGTAGCTGCCGGGCAGCTCGATGCCGGGGATGTCGAGAGGCCGGTCGGCGCGAGCGCCGGTGGAGAACACGACCGCGTCGTAGTAGCGCCGTAGATCGGACAGTTTCAGATCGGTGCCGTAGTGCACATTGCCGATGAAGCGGATCTGATCGCGCGAGAGCACCCGGCGTAGCGCCTTGATGATCTCCTTGATCCGGGGATGGTCGGGTGCCACGCCATACCGGACCAGCCCGTACGGGGCCGGCAGTCGATCGAACAGGTCGACCCTGGCCTGCGGGTATTCATCGACCAGGATGTCGGACGCATAGATTCCGGCCGGACCTGCCCCGATCACCGCCACGCGGATGTCACGCATTCAGCATCTCCTTGAATTAGGTAAGGCAAGCCTAAATTGGTACGTGGGTACCGCAAGGCCTACGTCAGGGCGGCGGCCGAGATGCTCGTCACAGCCGGCCGCCCACCAAGAAATCACCAAGGCGTCGGCCGCAGCCTTGGGAGTGACCGACGCCGAACCGTCGACCCTTCCGAACAGAGGCAGGCCACGAAGATGATCAAACTGGCGCTGATCACCACACAGCTTTCTCTGGCCGTCGCGGCAACGATCGGCCTGGCGGCGACCGCGCACGCCGATGACGCCTACGCGTTTCGGTCCCCGTCGGGGAACGTCGGCTGCAAGATGGGCGCGGGCGGTGCCATGTGCGAGATCAAGGACTACACGTGGTTCGTCCCGCGCCCGCCGGACTACACCGTGGGCGGGAAGGGCAACAGGTTCATTCTCGACCGGGGCCACGTGCCCATCGGGGGCGACTGGCACTCAGATCACGAATTTCCCGACGGCGCAGCGATTCTCGACTACGGGCAAACGAGAACCGTGGGCGCCATCACCTGCGATAGCGAAGTTTCGGGCATGACGTGCACCGACTCCACCACCGGACACTACTTCCGAGTGTCACGCGACTCCTACCAGTTGGGCTGACTCCATGAAATCGACGATGATCGCGACACGATTCGCTGCGGCGATTGCGACCACCATTGCCGTGGCCGCCTGCTCGACGACCGGCGCACCGCCGGCGTCGGCCGACGCGCAACCGACGCTCGGCGGCGTTTGGAACCCGAGCGTGCGGGGTTACGGAACGGTCCGGCCGATGCGAGTCTTCAACGGCGGCGACCCGACGGGCGATATCTGGGACATCACCTGGTCATCCTGGGGCGGAGAACGGGCCATCGGGAGAGGTCTTTCCTACGGGATCCCGCCGGGTGCCACCAGCGTTGCGGAGTCGATCAAACAACCGGCGACGATCGTGGCCTACAACCTCGGCACCTGCAATGGCCAGTTGATGTATCAAGCGGTGAAGTGGTACTTCCCTGGCAACGGCGAGACGTTCGATCCCGCTGGGCACTACAACATCTGCACCGGCGACTACGTCAACGGCATCTGACGAACACCCTTGATCCGCAACAGGTTCCGTCACTTCACAAAACCATCCCAGGCGAGTCACGCTGATCGAATCGATTGACGGTGTCCCGGCGCGGACGATTGGGTCTGAGCCATGAAGAGTTTCCTTGCCGGCGACGCATTCGCTGATCGGACGGTCGTCCTCATCGGTGGCGGGTCCGGCATCGGTTTCGCGGTGGCCAAATTGGTGGTGTCCGGTGGGGGTGCGGTCGTGCTGGGCGGGCGCCGCGCGAGTGTGCTCGAAAAGGCCGCCGCCGAGCTGGGCCCGGCGGCGACCTGGCAGGTCGTCGACACCGCGGACGAGCGCACCATCGCGGCCCTGTTCGCCCGGCTCGATGCGGTCGATGCCGTCTTCACCACCGCGGCCACCTACGTCACCGGATCGATGCGCGAACTCTCGCTGGCCGACGCCGCATCGCCCTTCGACTCGAAGTTCTGGGGCCAGTACCGCGTCGTCAAGGCCGCGCTGCCGGTGCTGACCGCCGACGCGTCTGTCGTCCTGATGGCCGGGGCGGCCAGTGTGCGGCCCGCCGGAGCGGCCCCCGCCTACGTCGCGGCCAACGCCGCGGTCGAGGGACTGGCACGCGGATTGGCCGTCGAACTCGCGCCGGTACGGGTCAACGCCATCTCACCCGGCACCGTGGACGGCAACCTCTGGAATCAACGCCCCCGGGCGGTCCGGGAAGCGGCGTTCACCCATTTCGTCGAAACGTCGACCACCGGGAAGCTGGCGCGGGAGGACGAGATCGCGGCCGCCGTCGTTCATCTGTTCCTGAACGGCGCGACGACGGGTTCCACCATCTATCCCGACGGCGGGTACAGCTTGCGTTGACGCGGCTCGCCACCCAGCTGACGTCGGCGAAAAATGTTCGTGCTGAGTGCAATCGGTGTCTGATGCGCGAGATGTGTGCACGGTGGAGGAGTGACCCGACAAATTCGCTTCAACGCCTTCGATATGAACTGTGTCGCGCATCAGTCGCCCGGGCTGTGGCGGCATCCAGAGGATCAGTCCTGGCGCTACAAGGACCTGGAGTACTGGACCGAACTGGCGAAGTTGTTGGAACGCGGCAGGTTTGACGGCCTGTTCATCGCCGACGTGCTCGGCACCTACGACGTCTATGGAGCCAGCGACGAGGCGGCCATCCGGCAGGCCGCGCAGATTCCGGTGGGTGACCCGCTGCTGTTGGTATCGGCGATGGCGCTGGTGACCGAGCATCTGGGCTTCGGCATCACCACCGGCACCGGGTTCGAGCACCCGTATCCGTTCGCGCGCCGGATATCGACCCTGGATCACCTGACCAAGGGGCGGATCGGCTGGAATGTGGTCACCGGTTATCTGCCCGCCGCCGCGCGCAACATGGGGCAGACCGACCAGCCGGCCCACGACGCCCGGTACGACCACGCCGACGAATATCTCGAGGTGCTCTACAAGTTGTGGGAGGGCTCCTGGGAGGACGATGCGGTGGTCCGCGACCGCGAGCGCGGGGTGTTCACCGATCCGGACAAAGTGCACCACATCGGGCACTCCGGAACACATTTCAGCGTGCCGGGAGTGCACCTCGCCGAGCCGTCGCCGCAGCGCACCCCGGTGATCTACCAGGCTGGTTCATCTCCGCGCGGGGTACGGTTCGCCGCCGAGAACGCCGAGGCGATCTTCACCGCGGCGCCGACCAAAGCCATTCTGGCCGAGACGGTTTCGACCATCCGCCGGGAGCTGGAACTGGCCGGCCGGGATCCGTACTCGGCCAAGATCTTCAACCTGTCGACAGTGATCACCGCGGCCACCGATGCCGAGGCGCACGCGAAGCATCGCGAGTTGCTCTCCTACGGCGACCCGGAAGGCGCGCTGGTGTTCATGTCCGGGTGGATGGGTGTGGATCTGGCCCGGTACGGGTTGGACGAGCCGATCGGCAACGTCGACTCGAACGCGATCCTGTCCGCGGTCAAGGCGTTTCAGTCGGCTGACCCCGATGGCCGGGAGTGGACGGTCCGGGACATCGCCGAGTGGGGCGAGATCGGGGGCATGGGCCCACGGATCGTCGGGTCGGGCGCGGCGGTGGCCGACACCTTGCAGGAGTGGGTCGACGAGACCGATGTCGACGGTTTCAACCTCGCCTATTCCATCACCCCGGGTTCGTTCGCCGACGTGATCGAGCATGTGGTTCCCGTGCTCACCGAACGTGGTGCCTACCAGGCGGACTACCAACCAGGGTCGTTGCGGCACAAGCTGCTCGGCAATGGCGACCGGCTACCGCAGGAGCACCGCGGCGCGCGATACCGGGTCGGTGGGCCGTCGTCGACGATCATCGATCGTCCGTCCACGCTGCCGTCGTCGTCGGCATCGACCGCGGCTCAACCGGCGCGCGGCCGCTGAGCGCTCAGTGGAGACAAGAAACCCCGGCCCGCGGGCCGGGGTTTCTTGGTTACTGATGTGTGTCCGAGGGGGGACTTGAACCCCCACGCCCGTTAATAGGGCACTAGCACCTCAAGCTAGCGCGTCTGCCATTCCGCCACTCGGACCCTGCCCAGCCGTCTGGCCGGGCAGCTTAGGCTAACGGATCAAGGTGCCCAGTCCAAAACCGAGGGTGGTACGAATGTGACTGTGACTGCGCCCGAGGATGAGGTCGTCGACCTCGTCAGCTCCCTCATCCGGTTCGATACGTCCAACACCGGTGAGCCGGAGACCACCAAAGGCGAGGAAGACTGCGCCCGCTGGGTGGCCGAGAAACTGCGCGAAGTGGGCTACACCACGGAGTACGTGGAGGCGGGCGCGCCCGGGCGCGGCAACGTGTTTGCACGGCTCAAAGGCGCCGACCCCAACCGGGGCGCCCTGCTGATCCACGGCCACCTCGACGTCGTCCCCGCCGAGCCCGCCGACTGGAGCGTGCACCCGTTCTCCGGCGCGGTGAAGGACGGCTACGTGTGGGGCCGCGGCGCGGTCGACATGAAGGACATGTGCGGCATGATGATCGCCGTCGCGCGGCACCTCAAGCGCAACAACATCACACCGCCAAGGGACCTCGTCTTCGCCTTCGTGTCCGACGAGGAGCACGGCGGGACCTACGGCTGCCAATGGCTCGTCGACCACCGGCCCGACCTGTTCGACGGCATCACCGAGGCCATCGGCGAGGTCGGCGGCTTCTCTCTGACCGTCCCGACCAAGGAGGGCGGCGAGCGTCGCCTGTATCTCATCGAGACGGCCGAGAAGGGCCTGTCCTGGATGCGGCTGACGGCCCGCGGCCGCGCCGGGCACGGCTCGATGGTGCACGACGACAACGCTGTCACCGAGATCGCCGAAGCCGTCGCCAAACTGGGCCGGCACCAGTTCCCGTTGGTGCTCAGTGAGTCGGTCGAGCAGTTCCTGGCGGCGGTCTCCGAAGAGACCGGCTACGACCTCGACCCGACCTCGCCGGACCTGGAAGGTTCCATCGCCAAGCTGGGCGGCATCGCGCGCATCGTGGGCGCCACCCTGCGCGACACCGCGAACCCCACCATGCTCAAGGCGGGCTACAAGGCCAACGTCATCCCGGCGACGGCTGAGGCCATGGTCGACTGCCGCGTCCTGCCGGGCCGCAAGGAGGCCTTCGAGCGCGAACTCGACGCGCTGCTCGGTCCCAACATCACCCGTACCTGGGAACGGGACCTGCCCAGCGTGGAGACCACGTTCGACGGTGACCTGGTCGACGCGATGAATGCCGCGATCCTGGCCGTCGACCCCGACGCCCGCACGGTGCCCTACATGATGTCGGGCGGCACCGACGCGAAAGCGTTTGTGCGCCTAGGTATCCGGTGCTTCGGCTTCGCGCCGCTGCGGCTGCCGCCCGAGCTGGACTTCGCCGCGCTGTTCCACGGGGTCGACGAACGGGTACCCGTGGACGCACTACAGTTCGGCGCCAAGGTCCTCGAACACTTCCTGACGCACTGCTGACCGACCCTGCCCGCCACCGAAGTTTGACCGCCGAAAGGACTCGCATCATGACCGCTTCGCCGTATGACAACCTGCCGCAGCTGCCGACCTTCACCCTGACCTCGACGTCACTGACCGACGGCGGCCCGCTGGCCAACGCTCAGGTCAGTGGCATCTTCGGCGCCGGGGGAGAAGACGTCTCGCCGCAGCTGAGCTGGTCGGGCTTCCCGGCCGAGACCCGCAGCTTCGCCGTCACCGTCTACGACCCCGACGCCCCGACCGCGTCGGGCTTCTGGCACTGGGCCGTCGCCAACCTGCCGGCCGACGTGACCGAGCTGGCCGCCGACGCGGGCAACGGCGACGCCCTGCCCGGGGGCGCCATCACCCTGACCAACGACGCCAGCCTCAAGCGCTTCCTGGGTGCCGCCCCGCCGGCCGGTCACGGCCCGCACCGGTACTACATCGCGGTGCACGCGCTACCTGTGGAAAAGCTGGACATCCCCGAGGACGCCACCCCGGCGTTCCTGGGTTTCAACCTGTTCATGCAGGCCATCGCCCGGGCCGTCATCCACGGCACGTACGAGCAGAAATAGGCCGCTCGCGCCGATTCGCGACCACCTATCACCCGACCTACTATCGGATCGAGGCCGGCGGCAGCGACCCCGCCGGCCTACCGAAGCGAGGGGGCCATCGGCTTTGTCCACACCTACCCCGGTGAGCAAGCAGTCGACACCGACGGATCAGGACCGCCTCGACTACATCGACCAGGCCACCTTCCTGTCGTACCGGGCCAATGGCCGGGTCCAGGTCGGCATGGCGCTGTGGTTCTACGAGGGACCGGTGGACCTCGACGGGTTGCGCCGGTTCAACGAGAACTTCGGCAAGGGGATGGTGGCGCGGTACATCGAGCGCTCCCCACTGCCGTTCGGCCGTCATCGTTGGGTGGCCGCGTCAGGCCCGCCGCGGCCGGTCGACGTCGCCGAAACGCCCTGTCCACGTTCAGGACTGAGCGACTGGCTGGAGGAGCGTGCCCAGATCCCGATCGATCCCGAGCGCGGTCCGGGTTGGCACCTGGGGGTGCAGCCTTTCACCGATGGCTCGACGGCGGTCGCGATAGTGCTCTCGCACTGTCTGATCGACGGCAGCGGCTCGGTCGTCGCGTTCATGGACGCGGTCCTGGGCAACGAGCGCGACCTGGGCTACGAGCGGCCGCGATCCCGGAGCCGTCTGCAGGCGATCCGTTCCGACCTGCGACAGACCTTCAGGGACCTGCCGGAGGTCCGGAGGACGGTCAAGGTCGCCGCCAAACTGGCCCGAGAGCGGCGCGGCGAGATGACGGCAACGCCGCCGACGGGAGTTTCGGCCTCCGGTGACGAACTCGTGCACGTGCCGTTCGCGTCCGCCATCATCGACCTCGATCGCTTCGACGCGCGTGCAGCAGAACTCGGCGGCAATGGCCATTCACTGGTCGCGGCGTTCGCCACGCGACTGGGCGTACGGATGGGCCGCCAGCGTGCGCGGGACGGCGCCATCTCGTTGATGGTCGCGATCAACGACCGCGCGTCGTTCGAGGACACCAGGGCCAACGCGATGACGTTCACGACGTTCACCGTCGAACCCGATTCGGCCACAACCGATCTCACCGAGCTCCGCGGCGAGATCCGCAACGCACTGCGCCGCGCCCGGGAGCAGCCGGACGAATCCTTCCAACTGTTGCCACTGACGCCGTTCATCCCGCGGCGGGCGGTCCGCCACACTGCGGCCATGGTGCTCGGCGAGCTACCGGTGACCTGCTCCAATGTCGGCGACGTGCCGGAGCTGGTCGGCCGTATCGACGGCGTCCGCCAGGCCGATTACGTGATCTGCTGGGGTGTCGAGCAGAACGTCAAGAAACGCGACATCGAGCAGCCCGGCGGCCTGCTGGTGGTGACGGCCCTGCGCCACAACGGCAAGGTCACCCTGGGCGTCGTGGGCTATCAGGTAGGCGCCGAGAACACCAAGGCCGTGCTGCGCGAGCACGTGCAGCAGACCTTGGACGAACTCGGTGTCACGCCGCTGGAGGTTTACTGACCGCGGCCGTCAGCTCCGCCAGGGAGCCCCGCACCGCGTCGAGCAGAGGCCACGGATCGTCGAGCTGCTCGCGGTCGACCACGATGCCGAATGCCAGCTCGTCACGGTAGCTGAACACCGTGATGTTCAGGCCGACCCCGTGCAGCACACCGGAGATCGGGAACTGCGAAAGCTGCTCGGCGCCTGCGCAATACAGCGTCGTGGGGGAGCCGGGCACATTGGAGATGGCGGCGTTGACGGCCGGCTGCAGGAACGACGCGCCGTGGCGCAGCGCGGTCCCGGTGGCGCGGGCGAACAGAGCGGGCGGGATGAGGTCGTTCGCGTCTTCCAGCAACGACGCCGGCAATGTCCGATGCCGCTGTTTGGCGGCGGTCATGGTGGCGCGCGCCCGGTGGAGCCGCTGGACGGGGTCGGGCTCGTCGGTCGGCAGTTCGGCCATCATGACCGAGACCCGGTTGCCGAACGTCCCGATCTGTTCGGGCGTCCGGACCGACACGGGCACGAACGACAGCATCGGTCCGGCGGGCAGCTCGTCGTGCTCCGTCAGCCATGACCGCAGACCCGATGCGCACATCGCCATCACGACATCGTTGATGCTGCAACCGAAGTGGTCCTTCACGGTCTTCACCTCGGCCAGCGACACCGAACCGAACGCCACGCTGCGATGCTGCGAGATGGGCGCCTGGAACCTGGTCCGCGGTGCGACGAGGTCGGTGCCTGCGGCAGCGTCGCTACGTTCCAGGACGGCCTTGGCGGTCCGGCTGTGCCGGGCGATGGTGTTGACGCCGGGCACACCGCGCAGGGTCGGGACCTCGTCGAGGTGCGGCAGCGCGCGCAGCGCGGCGCGGATGGACCGCAGTGGGTACTGCGACGCGTTGAACAGGCCGCGCCCGAGCAGGTCGATCTGCGACGGCTTGCGCCCGGGTTCCGGCGTCACCGATTGCTCGATGACCTGCCCTTCCGGGGTGTCGTCCAGCAGGACCCGCAGCACGTCGGCGCCGGACACGCCGTCGACGGCGGCGTGGTGCATCTTGATCAGCAGCGCGACGGAACCGTCGGCCAGGCCGCTGATGACGTGGATTTCCCACAGCGGCAGCGACCGATCCAGCGGCCGGGCGATGAGCTCGGCGACGTGGTCGGCGAGCGCGCGGTCGTCACCCGGCGCGCACAGCGCGGATTCCTGGACGTGGTAGCTCAGATCGACGTCGCCGGAGTCGTCCCAGTAGGGATGGTCGAGGTCGAACGGCACCCGGACCAGGCGCCAGCGGAACGGCGGCAGCAGCGGCAGTCGCGCGGCCACGAGGTCGCGGATGCGGTCTGCGGTCAGCGCGCGGCCGTCCGCGGTGGTGGGCGCGTAGGTGCTCAGCACGCTGACGTGCCCGTGTGCGCGCCCGTCCTCCATCGCCAGGAACTGGGCGTCGAGGCTGGTCAACTTCCGGTAGGTCATGGCCGGTCCTTTCGAGTCTCGTGGCGGTGGGGTCAGGGTTTGACGACGCCGGCGGTGCCGCCGTGGACGAAGACGGGCGTGGTGCCCTGGGCCGCGGAGACCGTCTCGGTCAGGTAGTGCAGGGACACCGCGTCGAGGATCGAGTGGAACGAGCCGTCCTCGTTGAAGTTGACGTTCGCGCCGTCGACGATGATGAGCGCGACGGTGTCCTCGGTGTTGTCCTCGGGGGTGAAGAAGGTGTGGACCGAGCCGCCGGGTTCGTACAGGTAGGAGCCGGCGGTCTGCGGCTGGTCGGGGTACTCGCGGTAGAACCAGCAGCCCTGGAAGGTGTACACCTGCGCGGGACCGGTGTGGTAGTGCAGCTGCAGGCCGACGCCCGGTGCCATGCGGGCGAGGATGACGTACTCGCCCCGCTCGGTGTCCAGGCGCAGCGGGTGGAAGCTCATGCCGGGTCCGAGGGCGTCCTTCAGGAGCGGCGTCTCGGCGAGGTTGACGGTCAGCAGCTCGCCTTGCGGCAGTGCGACCAGGGGGAGCGGAGCGCCGCTGAGGGTGGTGACCATTTCGGGGGATGCGATGGCGGTCATGTCGAGCCTTTCGTTGTGGGGTGGCTTGCTATGGATCAATTCTGTGATCCGCGACGCCGAGATACTTGACATCAAGCGACAGCTTCTTGACAGTGGACGACATGTCGTTCGTGCGTGGCACGTCGCTGCAGGGCTTTCTCGAGCTGGTCCGCGAACTGGGTGCCGATCCCGAGCCCTTGCTCGCCCGGAGTCGCATCCCGGTCGACGCGGTCGGCGATCAGGACAACTTCGTCGACTACCGCAGCGTCGTCACGGTTCTGGAGGCTGCCGCCGCGGCGACCGGCGCGCCCGACTTCGGCCGGCGGCTGGCCCTGCGCCAAGGCCTGGACATCTTGGGGCCGGTCGGGATCGCGGCGCGGACGGCGGCGAACGTAGCGGCCGCGCTCGCCGCGATCGACCAGTACATGGCGGTCTACAGCCCGGCGCTGTCGGCAGCGATCGACCCGCAGCCGACCGCGCGCTACGCCCGATTCGATTGGCGTCTCGCCGTGCCCCGGCCGATCGTGCACCGGCAGGCGGCAGAGTTGGCTCTCGGCGTATCCCTCCGGGTGTTCCGGCTGCTGACGGGGCCCGACTTCACGCCGGCCGTGGTGCACTTCCGGCACGAGCCGCTGACGACCGCCGAGAGCTATGCCGACTACTTCGGGTGCCCGGCGCGTTTTGCCATGCCGGACAACGGTTTTCGCTTCCCGCGCGCGGTGCTCGCCCGGCCGCTTGCGGCCGACGGCGCGGTGCACGACGTGGTGCGGGGCTATCTGAACACCATCGCGGTCCCGGCTGATTCACAGACCGCCGAACCGGTCCGGCTGCTGATCCGCCGGATGCTGCCCACCGGCGGCCTGACCCTCGACCTGGTTGCGCAGCAGCTCGCGGTGCACCCGCGCACCCTGCAGCGGCAACTGGAGGCGCAGGGCACGTCGTTCGCCGGGCTGGTCGACGAGGTGCGTCGCGAGGACGCGGACCGCTACCTCCGCACCACCGACATGCCATTGGGGCAGCTGGCCGGACTACTCGGCTACAGCGAGCAGAGCGTGCTGTCGCGGTCGAGCCGGCGCTGGTTCGGCATGTCGGCGTCGGCGTACCGGCGTACCGGAGTCGAGGGCTAGGAGTCTGCTGAATTAGTGGGGTTTGGGGCGGGGCGTCTGGAGTGCTCATTGGCGCGTGGGTGAAGTCAGGCCCGGAGGTCGACAGATACGAGATCGCCCCGCCACCATCGACTGTGGCATCGGTTGCCTGGGGTGGCAAGAGGTTGGTCACCTGCCGTTAGGCGATGGCCCAGGTGGTGCCCGTGTGCGTCAGGCCCAAGGTGATTAGCCGGCGCAGGTTGAGGGCGGCGGCTCGGTGGTGCAGCCAGTGGTCGTTTTTGGTGGTGCCGCGGTAGCGGACTTTGCGGTTGCTGCGGGTCAGCCAGGCGATGGAGCGTTCCACCATGGGCCGGTGTTGGCGGTACTCGTCCTGCCACTGGGGGGTGCGCGCTGCTGCGCGGGCGGCACGCATCAGCGGTTCGTGCTCGCTGATGGTGAGCTTGCGTCCCCGTACTGCGGTAGTGCATCGGGCCGCCAACGGGCATGAGCGACAATATTTTTCGAATTTTGCGCCACCGCTGGGCGTGATGGTGACGGTGTGTGCGGCCGGGCAGGTCACGGTGCGGTCATCGAAATCGATGGCGAAGTCATCGCTGGTGAACCCGCCAGGCACTGGGGTCCGCAGCGGCAGCGGTTTGATCACCGCGACATGCTTGAGTTCGGCGAGGGTGGCGCGGGCTGCGCCGGTGCCGTAGGCCGAATCGCCGAGCACCCGCACCGGGGCATTTTCATCCTCAAGCAATCCCAGCCCGACGACCGCTTCGTGGTTATCGGGACCACTGGCCTTGGTCAGAGCACAGTCGGTGATGATCCCGGTATCGGGTTCGATCGCGATGTGGGCTTTGAAGCCGTCCTGGCGCCGATGCACCGTCTTATGAGCGTGCCGGGCCTCAGGATCCACGGTGGAGATGATGCGATCCTCGGCGACTTTCTGGGCGATGCGCCACTGCCCGTCGGTGCCATCGGAGCCTTCGACAGGTTCGACATCCTGCCCGGCGATCAGCGCTAGCAGGGCCACCGCCTCGGCGGCCCTCGGTCCCAGCTCCTGCTCGGGCAGATGCCCCAGCAGCCGATGCGCGTCGCCGACCAGGGCGTCGATGAGCTGATCACGGGCGGCCTTGTCGTTCCAGGCGATCGTGGGTTTACCCGGGTCGTGGTAATTGTGGGCCGTGCAATGAGTCTCGATCACCTCGGCGGCGCCGGGGACGTCGCGGCCCACGCGGCGGATCGCGGCGATCAGCTGGGTCACGGTGTCCTGGGTGGCCACCGCGTCATCGAGGACGGTGGAATCCAATGCTCGCCGGGTCTTGCCCGCCAGCACCGCGGTCTGCGCGACCACGGTTCGCACGGCCTCGAAGATCCGGTTGGGGCGATCCGAGGCCGCCAGCCGGCGCCGCCAGTAGGTCAGCGTCGTGGAGTGAAACGCCGGCGCGGTGACCGGCAGCCCGCACGCGGCTTTCCACCGCAGATCGAAGGTGACCGCGTCCACGGTCTCGTTGTCTGAGAGTCCGTGCAGGGCTTGCAGTGTGATCACCGAGGCCATCACCTCGGCCGGCACACTGGGTCGGCCCCGCCGCGACGGGAACAGGTCGGCGAACATCTCCTCGGGAAACAGCACATGGCGGTGGGCCGCCAGGAACGCAAACACACTGTCGGGCTTCAGAAGATGCCCGGCCACCGATTCGGCATCCAACAACTCACGCTGATCATCAGAGCGACCTTGCACCGCTCAATCATCGGCGAAACCCCAGGACAACCCTTGGCGCCACACCCGATTAATTCAGCAGACTCCTAGGCGCCGGAGCCCACCGCATCGGCCAGCGACGCGAAGCCACCGGCCTTCAACTTCGCGGCCACGCCGTCGTGAATGTGCTTGGCCCACAGGCCACCGCCGTAGATGAAGCCGGTGTAGCCCTGCACCAGGGAGGCGCCGGCGAGGATGCGCTCCCAGGCGTCGTCGGCGGTCTCGATGCCGCCGACGCTGATCAGCACCAGCTGACCGCCGACGCGTTTGTGCAGCCGCCGCAGGATCTCGAGCGACCGCGCGGCCACCGGGGCGCCGGACACGCCGCCCGCGCCCAGCTCGGCGACGCCGGGGGTCAGTAGTCCTTCGCGGGAGATCGTGGTGTTGGTCGCGACGATCCCCGCCAGCCCAAGTTCGACGGCCAGGTCGGCGATCTCGTCGACGTCGTCGTCGGACAGGTCGGGCGCGATCTTCACCAGCACGGGCTTGGTCGTCTCGGCGCGCACGGCGGCCAGGATCGGCCGTAGCGACGCCACGGCCTGTAGATCACGCAGCCCGGGCGTGTTCGGCGAGCTGACGTTCACCACGACGAAGTCGGCCAGTGGCCCGCACAGGCGGGCGCTCTCGGCGTAGTCGTCGACGGCGTGTTCGGGCGGGGTGACCTTGGTCTTGCCGATGTTCACGCCGATCGGCACGGTGGACTGGCTGCGGGTCAGCTTGATGGCGAGCTCGCCTGCCCCGTGGTTGTTGAAGCCCATGCGGTTCAGCAGTGCACGGTCCTCGGGCAGCCGGAACAGCCGCGGCGCCGGATTGCCGGGCTGTGCCTGCGCCGTCACCGTGCCCACCTCGGCGTAGCCGAAACCCAATGGGCCCCAAGCGTTGATGCCACTGCCGTTCTTGTCGAAGCCGGCTGCCAGGCCCACCGGGCCCGGGAACGTCACGCCGAACACCGTCGTCTCCAACACCGGATCCGACGGGGCCAGCCACTTGGCCAGCAACCGGCGGCTGACGGCCAATCCGGTCGCGACGCGCAGCAGCGCGAACACCCAGGTGTGAATCCGCTCCGGGGACACCAGGAAGAACACCCAGCGCAGGGCGCGATACATCAACGGCTCCTCACATCGACGGCTGTTCGGGCGCCAACCTATCGGGCACCTGGCCCGTCGTTTCGCCCGCCCCGGGCACATTTCCCGTCGCGTCGCCCGTCCTGATCTTGCGGCGGCGCAGCAGCACCCGGCGCGAACCGTCGGTGTAGAGGCGCACGCGCGTCAGTTCCCACCCGCGGTATTCGGCCTCGATCGACAGCCGGATCGACGCCGACAGCCTGGTCACTTCCGGCGGCAGTCGGAGCGGAATCCATTCGTAGTCGTCGGACAAGTCCTCCGCCCACGCTGCCGGCATCCGCCCCCGCTGCATCAGTGGCCGCCCGACCCCGGCCTCGCGGCGGCGTTCGCGATCACCTGGACCCCGGCGCCCGATCCCGACACCACGAACAAGGTGCCGGTGCGTTCGTCGAAGGAGAGGACGTCAGGCTGCTGCACGGTGCGATATCGGACTTTCTCGACGGGGATGCCAGTCGAAAGATCGTAACCAACCACGCTGTTCGTCGCGGTCTGCGAAACCCAGGCGAGTTTCGCCGATCCGACGATGCCGTACGGCGCGCCCCGCACCGGCGCCTGCTGCCGCAGCATGAGCGGCGTCGTCCCGAAGACCAGCAGGCCGTCGCCGCGCGTGTCGGCCACCAGCACCCGCCCGGCGGGATCGGCGGCCAGCGTCGTGGCGCCTTCACCGGCGCGCAGCGCCTGGGCGACGTCGGTGCCGTCGGCGTTCACCTCGGTCACCGAGGTTTGCCCACGGTCCAGGACCACGACGGTATTGCCTTGCGCGGCAAGACCGTCCACGCGGGCGAAGGCCTTCATCCGGGACTTCACCGCGGTACCGTCGACGATCAGCACCGCCCCGTCGGCGGTTCCCAATGCCAGTTTCCCGTCGGCCCGCCGGGCGATCGAGGTGAAGTCGGTGCCGGACTGGCCGTCGACCGCGACCGTTTGCACCGCGCGCTTGCCGATGTCGAACCGCAGGTAGCCGCCGCGGGTGGACAGGAACGCCGTGCCCGCGCCGTCGACTGTGATACCTGTCGCAGCGGCCGGCAGCACCACCGGCGGTGTGCCGGGCACCGTCACCACCGGACGTCCGGCGTCGGTGCCGAGCACGACGAGCGACGCCGTCGCCGTGTCGAAGCCGGCGCCGGTACCGGGCCCGGGAAGGGCGCGGACGACGCCGTCGGGAGCGCCGGTGACCGGGGGCGACACCGCGGCGTGTGCGGGGGAGATGGTCGGCGGCGCCGTCTCGGCTGGATGCGACGAGCACGCCGCCAGCGTGCCGACGGCCAGCGCGGCCGTCGCGAATCTCGTTAGGCCCACCCGATATTCACGCAGCCGACAATTAATGGGATGGTGATCCATTGACACAGGCTGGCTTTCGGTCGGTGAACGGCGGGTGATCGCTAATTGCCAGTTTAGGCAAATATTTTGACGTCAATTATCTGCTTCAGGCGGGTACGTCACGTACCGGAGGGGTATGGTCGGGACCATGAGCATTGCCACCGACGGCGATCTGGCCAACGGTAATTTTGCTATCGAAGACCTTTCGACAGGTCTGCGGGCCAGCGGGTTTGGCCAAGTCGGCGACGGCCGGAGTTTTTCATTTCGCCTCGACGACAAGCGCGTGTTGATTGTGGAGGTCTACCGCCCGCGTCTGTCGGGGCCGGTGCCGCAGGAAGAGGACGTCGTCGCGGTGTCCTCGCGAAGCCTGGCGCACGTCGACGTGCACGACGAGCGCAGTCTCGCTGCCGCCGTACGCGACGCGGTCGCCGACGCACAACCGGTGCAGCGCAACCACTAACGCCTGCGCCTGCCGCTCACGGTACGGTCGTCGGCGTGACTGACGTGGCAGCCATGAGCTGGTGGCAGACGATCGTGCTGGCCGTCCTCCAGGGGCTCACCGAGTTCTTGCCGGTGTCGTCGTCGGGTCATCTGGCCATCGCCTCCCGGGTTTTCTTCGCCGGTGACGCGGGCGCGTCGTTCACCGCGGTCACCCAGCTCGGGACCGAGGCCGCGGTGCTCATCTATTTCGCCAAGGACATCTGGCGCATCCTCACCGCCTGGTTCGCCGGGCTGACCGACGCCGCCCGCCGCACCGCCGACTACTGGCTGGGCTGGTGGGTGATCATCGGCACCATCCCGATCTGCGTGCTGGGACTGCTGTTCAAGGACCAGATCCGTTCCGGCGCCCGCAATCTGTGGGTCATCGCCACCGCGATGATCGTGTTCTCGGCGGTGATCGCCCTCGCCGAGTACGCCGGCAAGCAGACCCGCGACGTCGAGCAACTGACGTGGAAGGACAGCGTCCTCGTCGGTCTGGCGCAGTGCCTGGCGCTGGTGCCGGGGGTGTCGCGGTCCGGCGCGACGATCAGTGCCGGCCTGTTCCTCGGCATGAACCGCGAGCTGGCGGCGCGCTTCGGCTTCCTGCTCGCCATCCCGGCGGTGCTGGCCTCCGGCCTGTTCTCGCTGCCCGACGCCTTCAAGCCCGTCACCGAAGGCATGAGCGCCACCGGCGCGCAGCTGACCGTCGCCATCTTGATCGCGTTCGTCGTCGGCTACGCCGCGGTGTCCTGGTTCCTGAAATTCCTGGTGCGGCACAGCATGTACTGGTTCGTCGGCTACCGCATCGTGCTCGGCGTGACGGTGCTCGCGCTGCTCGGCACCGGGGTGGTGGCGGCACAGTGACGGTCATCCTGCTGCGCCACGGGCGCTCCACGTCCAACACCGCCCACACCCTGGCCGGCCGGTCCGAGGGCGTCGACCTCGACGACAAGGGCCGCGCGCAGGCCGACGGTGTCGTCGCCCGGATCGGCGAGCTGCCGGTCAAGGCCATCGTCCGTTCGCCGCTGCTGCGCTGCCAGAACACCGTCGCCCCGCTGGCCGCGGCGCTGGGCCTGGAGCCGCGCGTCGACGATCGGCTGATCGAGGTCGACTACGGCGGCTGGACCGGCCGCAAGATCGCCGAACTCGTCAAAGAGCCGCTGTGGCCCGTCATCCAGCAGCAGCCCAGCGCAGCGGTGTTCCCGGACGGTGAGGGGCTGGCGCAGGTGCAGTCGCGCGCCGTGGCCGCCGTCCGCGAGATCGACCGGGCCCTGGCTCAGGAGCACGACGGCGACACGCTGTGGATCGCCTGCACGCACGGCGACGTCATCAAGGCGGTGCTGGCCGACGCCTTGGGTGTGCACCTCGACGGCTTCCAGCGGATCGTCGCCGACCCCGCCTCGATGAGCGTCATCCGCTACACGCCGCACCGACCGTTCGTCCTGCACGTCAACCACACCGGCACGGATCTCAGCTCGTCGCTGCGCCCGCAGCCCGAGCAGCCCAAATCCGACGAGGCCGGCAAGCCCGACGATGCCGTCCCGACACACGACGCAACCGTCGGTGGCTCGACCGATTAGACCGGTGAACCGGTATTTTGAAAGGTGCCATGGCTCGCGCAATTCACGTCTTCCGCTCTCCCGACCGCTTCGTGGCCGGGACCGTTGGGCAGCCTGGTAACCGGACGTTCTACCTGCAGGCCGTGCACGACCAGCGGGTCGTCTCGGTCATGTTGGAGAAGCAGCAAGTCGCGGTCCTGGCCGAGCGCATCTCCGCCCTGCTGGTCGAGATCAACCGGCGGTTCGGCACGCCGATCCCGCCCGACACCGGTGAGGTCGCCGACCTCAACCCACTCGTGATGCCCGTGGACGCCGAATTCCGGGTCGGCACCATGGGTCTGGGTTGGGACTCCGAAGCGCAGACCGTGGTGGTCGAGCTGCTGGCCGTCACCGACTCGGAATTCGACGCCTCCGTCGTGCTCGACGACGCCGAGGAAGGCCCCGACGCCGTGCGGGTGTTTCTGAGTCCGCAGTCGGCCCGGGACTTCGCGAACCGCTCGAATCGGGTGATCTCCGCCGGCCGGCCGCCGTGCCCGCTGTGCGAGGAGCCGCTCGACCCGGAGGGGCATATCTGCGTGCGCACCAACGGGTATCGGCGCGGCATGCTGGATGCCGACGGTGATGAGCCGGATGACGCCTCCTGACGCCGAACAGATTCTGCAACGCGGTGAGCTGACGGCGCTCGGGCGCATCAGGTCGGCGAGCAACGCGACGTTCCTGTGCGAAGCCGAGCTGGACGACGCGCTGCTGCACTGCGTGTACAAGCCGATCTCCGGGGAGGCTCCGCTGTGGGACTTCCCCGACGGCACCCTGGCCGGACGGGAGCTGGCGGCCTATCTGGTGTCTGCCGCGCTGGGCTGGAACCTGGTGCCGCACACCATAATTCGTGACGGCCCGGCGGGCCCGGGCATGGTGCAGCGCTGGGTCGACCAGCCTGGCGACGCGCTCAGTGAAACCGAACCGCCGCCCGGCCCGGACCTCGTCGACCTCGTTCCGGCCGGCCGGGTGCCGGCGGGATACCTGCCTATCCTGCGGGCCTACGACCACAAGGGCGACGAAGTGGTGCTGGTGCACGCCGACGACGCCCGGCTGCACCGGCTGGCGGTGTTCGACGTACTGATCAACAACGCCGACCGCAAGGGCGGGCACGTGCTGGCCGGCGCCGACGGCCAGGTGTACGGCGTCGACCACGGCGTCAGCCTGCATGCCGACGACAAGCTGCGGACCGTGCTGTGGGGCTGGGCCGGAAAACCGATCGACGACGACGTGCTCGGTGCGGTCGCCGCATTGCGGGACGCCCTGCGCGACGGCCTCGCCGCGACGCTGGCTCCGCACCTCACCCGTCCTGAGATCGCCGCGCTACAAGCGAGAGTTGTTGAGCTGATTGACAATCCGATCATGCCCACCCCGGATCGGCACCGGCCGATCCCGTGGCCGGCCTTTTGATCGCAGTTTGCACACAGGTAGCGATTTGCGTAGTGATTTCGGCAGCCCTACCGATCGGTAGTGCTCTAGGCTCGTCGGCATGACCGACCACGACAAGGCCGCAGCCCGCCGCGAGATCACCGATGCGCTCCAGAAAGCACTGGATCGCCGGCACGAGGTGCTCGACGTCATCGTCGAAGCCGACAACAAGGCTGCCGCCGTTGATGCCATCGCCAAGCTGCTGGGCACCTCCCATGCCGGGGGCGAGCAGGTCATGGCGATGTCCTTCGATCTGCTGACGAAGGACGCCCGCAAGCGCATCGCCGACGAGCTGGAAGATCTGAACAGCCAGTTGTCCTTCACAGTGAAGGACCGCCCGGCCAGCTTCGGGGACAACCTGTCGCTGCGCCCGTTCTCCGGCGCCGCCGACCGCGACATCTTCGCCACCCGCACCACCGATGTCGGTGCGTCCGGTGACGGCTCGGGCCGTGCCGCCGGCGACCTGGACGACGAGATCAAGGCCGCGCTTGCCCGCGTCAACGCCGAGGAAGCGGTGTGGTTCGTCGCCGAGGAAGATGGCGCCAAGGTCGGCATGGTGTTCGGTGAGCTGGACGGCGGCGAGGTCAACGTCCGTATCTGGGTCCACCCCGACTACCGCCACCGCGGCTACGGCACCGCGGCGCTGCGCCGGTCGCGGTCGGAGATGGCGTCGTACTTCCCGGCCGTGCCCATGGTGGTCCGCGCTCCGGGCGCGACACCGAAGTAGGCTGTGCCCCAAAGGAAAAGGGCTCCGGGAATTCCGGAGCCCTTTTCCGTGCCTTCGTCAGCTCAGCCGGAGTACGGCTTGGCCTTCACCGGCGGGGAAGCGACGGTGACGGGCTCGACGCTGCTGGGCGTCGTCGGCGCTTCGGTGGAGCCCATGTTGATACCGGCGACCGTCGGCTGGGTGTATTCGCCCGACGTGGCGCCATGTCCCGACGAGGCGATGGGCGCGACGGCCGGCGCGGGTGCGTGGGTCGTGCCGTAGACGCCGAGTGCGACACCCGCCGCGACGCCGACGAATCCGAATGTCTTCGCCACCTTCATGACGTCCTCCTTAATGACTACGCGGTAAATAGTTGTGGAAAATGCTATGAGCCCTATTTCGGCAGGACCTGCCAGCAGCCTGCAACGTCCCTGTGAATAGGCGATTTCGGCTGTGACGTCGCCCTCGGCGATACTCATGGGCATGGCGGACAGCGACAGGGCGCAGACCGATGTCGCGCTGGCCGCGGAAGTCGCGCAGGAGGCAGGGGAGTTCCTGCTGTCGGTGCGCGACCGGCTGGGCTCCCACGATCCCTACACCCTCGGCGCGGCCGGCGACCGGCACGCCAACACGCTGATCCTCGATCGGCTGCGCACCGCGCGCCCCGACGACGCCATCCTGTCGGAGGAGGCCGCCGACGACCTGGTCCGGCTCCGCTCGGACCGGGTGTGGATCGTCGACCCGGTCGACGGCACCCGTGAGTTCGGCCGGGGCCGGCCGGACTGGGCCGTCCACATCGCGCTGTGGCAGCGCGATGGCAGCCCACACGGGTCCATCACCGACGCGGCCGTCGCGCTGCCCGCACACGGCGAGGTGCACCGCACCGACACCGTGACCGGACCGCCGCCGCGCCGGCCCGGGCCCATCCGCGTCGCCACCAGCACCTACCGGCCGCCGGCCGTGGTGTGGTGGCTGCGCGATGTGCTCGACATGGAGCTCGTCGGCATCGGATCGGCGGGCGCCAAGGCGATGGCCGTGGTGCGCGGCGACGTCGACGCCTACGTGCACGCCGGCGGGCAGTGGGAATGGGACTCGGCCGCACCGGCCGGCGTGGTGCAGGCGGCGGGGCTGTTCGCGTCGCGGCTCGACGGCTCGCCGCTGCGGTACAACCGGCCCGATCCGTACCTGCCGGACTTCGTCATGTGCCGGCCGGAGTTCGCCGACACCCTGCTCGACGCCGTGCGCCAGGTGTCCTGACTAAGCCGTGTCTCGGGCCACACCCTAAAGTCGATGCCATGCGATCGTGGCTGGCGCCCAGCGTCCCGAACCTGCCGGGCCGGCCGAAACAGGCCGGCCCCGAACTGCGGCTCTACGACACCGCCGACCGTCAGGTCCGGCCGGTCTCGGCCGGTCCGAAGGCCACCATGTACGTCTGTGGCATCACGCCGTACGACGCCACGCACCTGGGTCACGCCGCCACCTATCTGACGTTCGACCTGGTGCACCGGTACTGGCTCGACGCCGGGCACGACGTCCACTACGTGCAGAACGTCACCGACGTCGACGACCCGCTGTTCGAGCGGGCCGCGCGCGACGGCATCGACTGGCGCGACCTCGGCGACCGTGAGACCGAGCTCTTCCGGCAGGACATGGCGGCGCTGCGGGTGCTCCCGCCGCACGACTACGTCGGCGCCATCGAGTCCGTCGCCGAGGTCGTCGAGCTCGTCGAGAAGCTGCTGGCGTCCGGCGCGGCGTACGTCATCGACGACGCCCAGTACCCCGATGTCTACTTCCGGGCCGACGCCACCACCCAGTTCGGCTACGAGTCGGGCTACGACCGCGACACCATGCTGGCGCTGTTCGGCGAGCGCGGCGGCGACCCCGACCGCGCCGGCAAGGCCAGCCAGCTGGACGCGCTGCTGTGGCGGGTGCAGCGCCCGGGCGAGCCGAGTTGGTCGTCGCCGTTCGGCGCGGGCCGGCCGGGCTGGCACATCGAGTGCGCCGCGATCGCGCTGAACCGCCTCGGTGCGGGTTTCGACATCCAGGGCGGCGGCAGCGACCTGACCTTCCCGCACCACGAGTTCTCCGCCGCCCACGCCGAATCAGTAACGGGGGAGCGGCGTTTCGCCCGCCACTACGTGCACGGCGGCATGATCGGCTGGGACGGCCACAAGATGAGCAAGAGCCGCGGCAACCTGGTGCTGGTGTCGCAGCTGCGGGCCGACGGCGTCGACCCGGGTGCCATCCGGCTCGGTCTGATGGCCGGGCACTACCGCGCCGATCGCTTCTGGAGCCCCGAGGTCCTCAGCACCGCGCAGGTGCGGCTGCAGCGCTGGCGGGCGGCCACCGCACTGCCCGCCGGGCCGGATGCGACGGATCTGCTCGCCCGGGTCCGCCGGTACCTGGCCGACGATCTCGATACCCCGAAAGTACTTGCCGCCCTTGATGGCTGGTCGACGGACGCGCTCGAATACGGCGGGCACGACGCCGCCGCGCCGCGATTGGTGGCCGACACCGTCGACGCGCTGCTCGGGGTGACCCTCTAGTCACTTCGTCGTGAGGGTACGTTTCGGACCATGTCTTCTGTGTACGGAAAAGTCGTCTTCAGGTCGCGTCCGAAAGTGGGTGTAAAAGCACCGGTCGGTTCGCAGCTTCGTGGGTGAGCATACGGGCTGGGGAACTCAAGTGACAGGCTCTTGCAGCTTGAGCTGGTGGTGTTGGGGATAACGGCGAGCGGGTTCGGTAGCTTGCTGCGGATGCTTTGGCGCGCCCAGGGCTGATGCGTAGGGCCGAGAGATGCTCAGCTGGAGAGGGTTTGGGCGGCGTCGGTCAGTGCGTTGAACGCGGCGTCGAGGCGGTCTTGGCGGCGGCGGTTGGGTTCGTGGTTGGCTTCGGCGGCTACGAACCCGATAAGCTCTTCGAGGTCGTCGGCATTGGTCAGTAAGGCAGCGCCGTTTGGGTGGGCGCGCATGCCGTACACCAGTCGCTCACAGTCGGGGTCAAGCAGCATCAGGTCGCGTAACACGGCGGCGGTCGTGTCGCTGACGATGACCTCCTTGAGGTCGCCGGCAACGCTGGAGCGGCGGCGGCGCAGGTCGTATGGGGAGTCTGCCCAGTTGCTGATCACCCCCTCGTCGTCGCAGACGCTGCACGACCATCGGATCGGCGCCGCCGTCTCGGCCGAGGCGATAGCGATGGTCATCCGCCCGGGGCAGCGCCTGTGGGCGGGGCGGCGCCGACACGGCAATGCCGATACCCACCGATCACCGACCTGGCCGGCGGTGCCCGCCCGGACAATGTCGCCCAGGTGTTGTGCCAGGCGGCGCGCGGGACCGGAAGCGTCGTGCGGCATGTCGAGGAAGTGATGCAGATCGGCGACCAACACGTCGCCACACTGTACCGGCGCCACGTCGCGGTGTTCTTGGGTACCGATCCTCGGGGACGCTGCCTACGATCATGGGTCGTGATGCTGCGATGTACCGCCAAGGTGTTGGCGCTGCTGAGGGCGCCTGAGCCGGCCATCGGCCAAGCCTGCGCGACCGACTGGTATGCCCACCTGGTCTGGATCGACCGACGCAAATGCCTGCTGGTGACCCACGCCGGGACCTTGTTCTCGGTGTTCATGCCGAACGTCACCGCCGCCGGGTTGCGCCCGATCGGCCCGCCGGTCGTCTCGGCGATCCAGGCCGCGTTGCACGTCGAGGGTCTGCCCGCCGATACGCTCGGCGATCTTGATCCCCAGCAGGTGGCCGTGGCCAAGACCGCCGACCGCCGCATCCTGGGCACGATCAACGACCTGGCGTTCACCACCGAACACGTCATCGCCACCGCTGGCGGCCTGGCCCGCTGCGACATCGACGCGCTGCACCACGGCCTGCATCGCACCATCAACAGCATCACCGGCTACATCCCACCGATCGACCTGGTCACCGCCAGCCGTCACCGAAACTGAGCCTGCCAAAGCGACACGGAGTTGTTACGCGGTGGCCGAGATGGGATCTGCGGGGTTGGTGCCGTTACTCGTGGTGGACGGTGTCAGCCGCAGTTCACGGGGTGGGTCCAGCAGCGATCGACGTAGGTCGTGCAGCAATCGGGTACCGACCGGTGTCATGGACAGCCCGCGCCAACCGGCCGAGGCCCGGTCGAGCACCGCCCATACCAGGCTAACGGCGCTGGTCTCGCCGGGGAATCGGCCGATGACCTTGGTCCGACGCTTGGTCTCCCCAAAGGAGCGCTCAATAAAATTCGAATGTCGAACGCGCCCATGGTGTTCGACCGGGAACCGCAGATAGGCAGTCAACCCAGCTTTGTCGGTGAGCAGAATGCGCATCGCCGCCGGATAGAGGTCGAAGTATTTGGCGGCGAACGCCTCGATCCGCTTGTCGATGATCTCAACGAGCCCAGGCCCCGGTTCAACCGTCAGATCGGCGGTATCGAAGATGGCCCAGTAGCCGTCGCGGACCTCGGCTTGCATCCCGGCGGGAATCTTCGCGAGCACGTTGCGGAGTCGATGAATAAGACATCTCTGCCGCAACGCTTTTGGGAAAATTTGTTCGATGGCTGCGATCAGGCCCTTGGCGCCGTCAGAGACAACCAACAGTGGACAACCCAGGCCGCGATCGCCCAGATCAGTCAGGAAGTCGGCCCATGCGTCGGTCGACTCGCCGGTCCCGGGCGCCAACCCGACGAACACCGGCTTGCCCTCGGTGGTGATGCCCCAGGCGGCCAGCACCGGCTCGGCCGGCGACCCCGGATGCATCCGAAAGAAGCTGGCATCCAAGAACAGGTAATCCAGCGTGATCTCGTCAAGTCGACGACGCGCCCACGCCTGGTATTCGGCTCGGATCGCCTTGCACACTTCCGAGACCGTGGATTTGGAGATCGCGGCCTGGTCGCCAAGTGTTTCGGCGAGGGTGGCCTGCACGTCGCGCACCGATAACCCGCGTACGAACGAGGCAATCACCAGCGTCTCCAAGGCGTTGGTTCTCGTCACGTGCTTGCCGAACAACCGCGACGCAAACGCTGCGGTGGTGCCACGCAGCTTCGGCCGCTCCAACGTAACCGGCCCAGTGGTGGTTTTCACCGTCACCTGTCGATACCCGTTGCGCGAGCCGCCGTTAGCGTCGGGACAGGCAGCAGCGCGTTGGTAGCGTTCGCGACCGAGGAACTCGGTGACCTCAGCCTCCAGGGCCGCCTGCATCAACAGTTGAGCGCCCAGCCGGGCAACCTCTTCAAGGATCTCCGAAAGCTCCCGATCCTCGGCAAATAGGGCATCGATTCTGGTGCGGATGCGATCGACGGCTGATACTCGAACAGGCACGGGCGTGACTCCTTCTTCGCAGACTTGCAGGTCGTGAAGCGGAACCTACGCCCGTGCTCCGTATTTACACCGCGTCCCGGACACGACCTCGTCTTCATCACCGGTGGTGCTGCGGGGGTCGGGGCCGAGGTGGCCCGCCGGTTGCACCGCAAGGGCGCCAAGCTGGTGCTGACCGATGTCGACGCGACGGCGCTGGACGCCACGGCCGCCACGCTCGGGGACGATGTCCTGACCGTGGTCGCCGACGTCCGCGACCTGTCCTCGATGCAGGCCGCCGCCGACGCGGCCGTCGAGCGCTTCGGCGGTATCGACGTGGTGATGGCGAACGCCGGCATCGCGACCTACGGCTCGGTGCTGCAGGTCGACCCCGAGGCCTTCAAACGGCTGCTCGACATCAACGTGCTCGGGGTGTTCCACACCGTGCGCGCCACGCTGCCGTCGGTCATCGATCGCCGCGGCTACGTCCTGATCGTGTCGTCACTGGCCGCCTACACCGCCGCTCCCGGCCTGGCGCCGTACAACGCCTCCAAGGCCGCCGTCGAGCACTTCGCCAACGCGCTGCGCCTGGAGGTCGGGTACCGCGGCGTCGACGTGGGCTCGGCGCACATGTCCTGGATCGACACCGCCATGGTGCGCGACACCAAGTCCGACCTGTCGACGTTCGCCGAGATGCTGACCAAGCTGCCGTGGCCCATCAGCAAGACGACGTCGGTCGACAAGTGCGGCGAGGCCTTCGTCGCCGGCATCGAGGGCCGCAAGACGCGGGTGAACTGCCCCGGCTGGGTCGGCGCGCTGCGCTGGCTGCGGCCACTGCTGGCGACGCGCATCGGCGAGGTGCCGGTGGCCAAGTTCGTGCCCGACCTGCTGCCCCGCATGGACGCCGAGGTCGCCGCCCTGGGCCGCTCGTCCAGCGCGCACACCGAGCAGCTCGACAAGCACTGACCATGCGGGCCGGTTTCTTCGCCCTGGGCTTCGTCGCGATGCTGCTGGCGGTCACCGGGTGTGCGGACGAGAAGTCGTCGAGCCCGTCCCCGTCATCCCCGCCGACGCCGGAGCAGGTGCGGGCCATCGCGAAATCCGCGTACACGTACGGGTTTCCGATGGTCGATAACTACCGGGTCCAGTACTCGTACTTCGCCGACAAGGCCGGGCCCGAGTACAAGGGCGCCTGGAACCAGATCCACAACGTCGCGCGCGTCTTCACTCCCGAGGACAAGGCGATCCAGACGCCCAACTCGGACACCCCGTACTCGTTCCTGGGTGCCGACCTGCGCGCCGAGCCGCTGGTGCTGAGCGTGCCGGATGTCGAGCCGGGCCGGTACTACTCGCTGCAGTTCGTCGATGGCTATACCTACAACATCGCGTACGTCGGTAGCCGCGCGACGGGCAACGGCGCGGGCAAATACCTTCTGGCCGGGCCGAATTGGCACGGTGCGACCCCGCCAGGCGTCGAGCGGGTCATCCGCAGCTCGACCGAGCTGGCCTTCGTGCTGTACCGCACGCAGCTTTTCGGGCCGACGGACATCGAGAACGTCAAGAAGATTCAGGCCGGTTACCAGGTGACGCCGTTGTCGGCGTTCCTGAAGCAGCCACCGCCACCGCCGGCGCCAGCCATCGACTTCGTCGCCCCGCTGTCGGCGCAGGACGAGCGCACTTCGCCGAAGTTCTTCGAAATCCTCAACTTCGCAATGAAGTTCGCCCCGGTGCAGGCTGCCGAGGAAGTCATGTGGAAACGCTTCGCCAGCATCGGCATCGGTCCCGACGGCACCTACCGAGCGGACCAGCTGACGCCCGAGAACCGCAAGGCCGTCGAGGCCGGCATCGCCGACGCGTGGGCGGCGTTCGAGACCTTCAAGAAGGACAAGTTCGACACCGGCGAAGTGACGTCGGCTCAATTGTTCGGCACCGCAACGGATCTCAGGGGTAACTACCTGTACCGCATGGCCGGCGCGGTGCTCGGGATCTACGGCAACACCGCGGCCGAGGCGATCTACCCGGGCGAGTCGAACGACAGCACCGGCGCGCCCCTGACCGGCGCCAACAACTACACGCTGCGGTTCGCCCCGGGGCAGCTGCCGCCCGTCAACGCCTTCTGGTCGGTGACCATGTACGAGATGCCGCAGAGCCTGCTGGTGGCCAATCCCATCAACCGCTACCTCATCAACTCGGCGATGCTGCCCACCTTGATCAAGGACCCCGACGGCGGCATCACGCTGAACGTGCAAAACAAGTCGCCGGGACAGCTGCCGCCCGTCAACGCCTTCTGGTCGGTGACGATGTACGAGATGCCACAGAGCCTGCTGGTGGCCAATCCCATCAACCGCTACCTCATCAACTCGGCGATGCTGCCCACCTTGATCAAGGACCCCGACGGCGGCATCACGCTGAACCTGCAGAACAAGTCGCCGGGACCGGCCCGCGAAGCCAACTGGTTGCCCGCCCCGACCGGGCCGTTCGTCATCGCGATGCGGCTGTACTGGCCCAAACCCGAAGCGCTCGACGGCACCTGGAAGGCCCCCAAACCAATTCGCTCGTAACCGCGAGCGGCCGTGTTTGTACGCGACACGCCGTGTGATCGCGTACAAAACGGGGTCGCTCGGCGGCCGCGAACGTGCGCAAAGTGCACGGCACACCCGGCGTGTCGGTGTGCAGACACGGCCGCTCGCGGGAGACGAACTACCTGCGGAAAAAGAACTACTGCGGGAAAAGAACTACCTGCCGCGGCGCTTGAGGTACCGCTCGAACTCGGCGGCCAGCGCGTCGCCGTCGATCTTGCCGAGCGCCTCGTTCATGTCGACCTCGGCGTCGCCGCGTTCCTCGAGGGACTGCACGTATTCGGCGATCTCCTCGTCGTCGGCGGTCATCTCGGTCACCGACTGCTCCCACTCCTCGGCCTGCGCCGGCAGGTCGCCGAGCGGCACCTCGACGTCCAGGGCGTCCTCGACGCGCCGCAGCAGTGCGACGGTGGCCTTCGGACACGGGGGTTGCGACACGTAGTGCGGTACCGCCGCCCAGAACGTCACGGCCGGGATGCCCGCCTGCACGCAGGCGTCCTGGAAGACGCCTGCGATACCGGTCGGCCCCTCGTACCGGGTCTCCTCGAGCCCGAAGAATTTGGCCGAGTCGGCCGAGTACGCCGCGCCGGACACCGGCACCGGGCGGGTGTGCGGGGTGTCGGCGAGCAGCGCACCCAGGATGACGACGGTCTGCACGTTGAGTTTGTCCAGGATCGCCAGCAGCTCGGCGCAGAACGTGCGCCAGCGCATATTCGGTTCGACGCCGTGCATCAACACCACATCGCGGTCCGAACCCGGCGGGCGGCAGTGGGAGATGCTCATCGACGGCCACACCAGTTCGCGCGTGACGCCGTCGACCTGGCGGATGACGGGGCGATTCACCTGGTAGTCGTAGTAGCTCTCGTCGTCGATCTCGACGAGGTTGCGGGCCTCCCACATGGCATCGAGGTGCTCGAGGGCGTCACTGGCGGCGTCTCCGGCGTCATTCCATCCCTCGAACGCCGCGACGACGACGGCATCGTGCAGTTCGGGCAGGTCAAGTCCCTGGGGCAGGGGCCGGTCGGACGGGCTCACAACGCCAGCGTAAGCCCTTCTCGGCGCCCGCGAGCGCTACCCCCGGGCGGGTCGGGCCGGCAAACCGGTTTGGTTCCTCCACCTACCATGGTGAGGTGACTGCACTGGACAAACGACTGTCCAACGTGGGCGTCCGAACGTCTGTCAGCTGACGACGTAGACTCTTTGGCGTCGAGAGGCGTTGCAACGGATCCGGGTTTTCCGGTGTCCGCCACGCTCGGCAGAGTTAAGGACGCCTTCCGCAATGGAAGGAACGCATGTGACTGCCGCCCCGGTGAAAACCTTCGTGCCGAACATCCGGCCGGACTGCACCGATGAACTCACGGCTGCGCTGGGCCGGCGGATCATGGTCATCGACGGCGCGATGGGCACGGCGATTCAGCGTGACCGGCCCGACGAGGCCGGCTACCGCGGCGAGCGCTTCAAGGACTGGCCGAGCGATCTGGTCGGCAACAACGACCTGCTCACCCTGACGCAGCCGCACATCATCGAGGGCATCCACCGCGAGTACCTCGAGGCGGGCGCCGACATCCTCGAGACCAACACGTTCAACGCGAACGCGGTCTCGCTCGCCGACTATGGCATGGAGGAGTTCGCCTACGAGCTGAACTACGCCGGCGCCGCCCTCGCCCGTCAGGCCGCCGACGAATTCAGCACCCCGGAGAAGCCGCGCTACGTCGCCGGCGCCCTCGGGCCGACGACGCGCACCGCGTCGATCTCGCCCGACGTCAACGATCCGGGAGCCCGCAACGTCTCCTACGACCAGCTGGTCGCCGCGTACCTCGAAGCCGCCAACGGCCTCGTCGACGGCGGCTCCGACATCCTGATCATCGAGACGATCTTCGACTCGCTGAACGCCAAGGCCGCGGTGTTCGCCGTCGAGACGCTGTTCGAGGAGCGGGGCCGACGCTGGCCGTTGATCATCTCGGGCACCATCACCGACGCGTCGGGCCGCACGTTGTCCGGTCAGGTCACCGAGGCGTTCTGGAATGCGATCCGGCACGCCAAGCCGCTCGCGGTCGGCCTCAACTGCGCCCTCGGCGCGCCCGAGATGCGGCCGTACATCGCCGAGGTGGCGCGCATCGCCGACACCTTCGTCTCCTGCTACCCGAATGCGGGTCTGCCCAACGCTTTTGGCGAGTACGACGAGTCCCCGGAGCGTCAGGCCGGCTACATCGAGGAGTTCGCCGAGGCCGGTCTGGTCAACCTGGTCGGCGGGTGCTGCGGCACCGCGCCGCCGCACATCGCCGAGATCGCCAAGGTCGTCGAGGGCAAGGCGCCCCGCGAGCTGCCGGAGATCCCGGTGGCGACCCGGCTGTCAGGGCTGGAGCCGCTCAACATCACCGAAGACTCCCTCTTCGTGAACATCGGTGAGCGCACCAACATCACCGGTTCCGCCCGGTTCCGCAACCTCATCAAGGCGGAGGACTACGACACCGCGCTGTCGGTCGCGCTGCAGCAGGTCGAGGTCGGTGCGCAGGTCATCGACATCAACATGGACGAGGGCATGATCGACGGCGTCGCCGCGATGGACCGCTTCACCAAGCTGATCGCGGCCGAGCCCGACATCAGCCGCGTCCCGGTGATGATCGATTCCTCCAAGTGGGAGGTCATCGAGGCGGGCCTGAAGAACGTGCAGGGCAAGCCGATCGTCAACTCGATCTCCATGAAGGAGGGCGAGGAGAAGTTCATCCGCGAGGCGCGGCTGTGCCGCAAGTACGGCGCCGCCGTCGTCGTGATGGCCTTCGACGAGCAGGGCCAGGCCGACAACCTGGAGCGTCGCAAGGAGATCTGCGGGCGCGCCTACCGGATTCTGACCGAGGAGGTCGGCTTCCCGGCCGAGGACATCATCTTCGACCCGAACTGCTTCGCACTGGCAACCGGTATCGAGGAGCACGCGACCTACGGCATCGACTTCATCGAGGCCTGCGCGTGGATCAAGGAGAACCTGCCCGGGGTCCACATCTCGGGCGGCATCTCGAACGTGTCGTTCTCGTTCCGCGGCAACAACCCTGTGCGCGAGGCGATCCACGCGGTGTTCCTGTTCCACGCCATCAAGGCCGGCCTGGACATGGGCATCGTCAACGCAGGCGCCCTGGTGCCGTACGACGAGATCGATCCCGAGCTGCGGGACCGCATCGAGGATGTCGTGCTGAATCGGCGGGAGGACGCGGCCGAGCGGCTGCTGGAGATCGCCGAGCGGTTCAACACGAAGGGCAAGGAAGAGGACCCGGTCGCGGCGCAGTGGCGCAGTCTGCCGGTCCGCGAGCGCATCACGCACGCCCTCGTCAAGGGCATCGACGCCCACGTCGACGACGACACCGAGGAACTGCGCGCCGAGATCGCCGCCGCCGGCGGGCGGCCCATCGAGGTGATCGAGGGCCCGCTGATGGACGGCATGAACGTCGTCGGCGACCTGTTCGGGGCCGGCAAGATGTTCCTGCCCCAGGTCGTGAAATCGGCCCGCGTGATGAAGAAAGCCGTGGCGTACCTGTTGCCGTTCATCGAGGCGGAGAAAGAGCAGAACGGAACCGCAGCGGCGAAGGACACCAACGGCACCATCGTGATGGCGACCGTCAAGGGCGACGTCCACGACATCGGCAAGAACATCGTCGGGGTCGTTCTGCAGTGCAACAACTTCGAAGTGATCGACCTCGGTGTGATGGTGCCTGCCCAGAAGATCCTGGACGCCGCCAAGGAGCACAACGCCGACATCATCGGGCTCTCGGGCCTGATCACGCCGTCGCTCGACGAGATGGTGAACTTCGCCGTCGAGATGGAACGCGAGGGCCTCGAGATCCCGCTGCTGATCGGTGGTGCGACGACCTCGCGCGCCCACACGGCCGTGAAGATTTCGCCGCGCCGCAGCGGTCCGGTGGTCTGGGTCAAGGACGCGTCCCGCTCGGTCCCCGTGGCGGCCGCGTTGCTCGACGACAAGCAGCGTCCGGCCCTGATGGAGGCCACCGAGAAGGACTACGCCGCGCTGCGCGAACGGCACTCGCAGAAGAACGAGCGGCCCATGCTGACGCTGGAGAAGGCGCGCGCCAACCGGACGCCGATCGAGTGGGGCGGCTACACGCCGCCGGTGCCCGCAATCGGGACGGGAGTACGAGAATTTCTCGACTACGACCTGGCTGAGCTCCGCGAGTACATCGACTGGCAGCCGTTCTTCAACGCCTGGGAGATGAAGGGCAAGTTCCCCGACATCCTCAACAACCCGGCGTCGGGCGAGGCCGCCCGCAAGTTGTACGACGACGCGCAGGAGATGCTCGACACCCTGATCAAGGAGAAGTGGCTGCGCGCCAACGGCGTCATCGGGTTCTTCCCGGCCAACGCCGTCGGCGACGACGTCGAGGTCTACACCGACGAGACCCGCACCGAGGTGCTCACCACGCTGCACAACCTGCGCCAGCAGGGTGAGCACCGCGACGGCATCCCGAACAAGTCACTCGGTGACTTCGTCGCGCCCAGGGACACTGGTCTGGCCGACTACGTCGGCGCCTTCGCGGTCACCGCGGGGCTCGGCGGCCAGGACAAGATCATGGAGTTCAAGGCTGCCCTCGACGACTACAGCGCCATCCTGCTGGAGTCGGTCGCCGACCGGCTGGCGGAGGCGTTCGCCGAGCGGATGCACCAGCGGGTCCGTGAGGAGTTCTGGGGATACCGGCCCGACGAGCAGCTCGACAACGAGGCGCTCATCGGGGAGAAGTACGTCGGCATCCGCCCGGCGCCCGGCTACCCGGCCTGCCCCGAGCACACCGAGAAGACGACGCTGTTCTCGCTGCTCGACGTCACCGAGCGCACCGGTATCGAGCTGACCGAGTCGATGGCGATGTGGCCCGGCGCCGCCGTCAGCGGCTGGTACTTCTCGCACCCGCAGTCGCAGTACTTCGTGGTCGGCCGCCTGGCCCAGGACCAGGTCGCCGACTACGCGCGGCGCAAGGGCTGGACCTTGAAGGAAGCCGAGCGCTGGCTCGCCCCCAACCTCGGCTACAACCCGGAGGACTGATTTGTTCAAGGCCGTGTTGTTCGACATGGACGGCACGCTCGTCGACTCCGAAAAGCTCTGGGACGTCGCGATGCACGCCTTCTATGCCCAGAAGGGCGGCGTGCTTACCGATGCCGTGCGGGAGACGACGGTCGGCGGCTCGGCGGAGAACGTGATGCGGATCGTCTACGACGACCTCGGCCTGGACCCGACTCCGGAGTCCATGGCCGAGTCCGCCGACTGGCTCCACGTCTACACCGGTGAGCTCTTCGAGCAGGGACTGCCCTGGCGTCCGGGCGCGCAGGAGTTGCTGGAAACCTTGGCCGCCAGCGAGATTCCGCTGGCGCTGGTGACCAATACTCGGCGTACCTTGACCGAGCAGGCGCTGAAAACCATTGGTAGTCACTACTTCACGGTCACCGTCTGCGGTGACGAGGTGCCCGACGGGAAGCCTCATCCGGCTCCGTACCTGCGGGCCGCCGAACTGCTGGGGGTTGCGGCGGAGGACTGCCTGGCGATCGAGGATTCGGTGACCGGCGCGCAGTCGGCGGACGCCGCGGGCTGCGTCGTGCTGGTGGTGCCCAACGACGTCGCGGTGCCCGACGGACCACGCCGCCGGCACATCGAATCGCTGGCCGGGCTCGGGGTCGCCGACCTTCGTGACATCTACACCGAAATGTGTTCGTAGCCGCGAGTTCTGGTCCTGCAGCGGGTCCTGTTGTGCGATTGTTGACGCACCCCACGCAGCGCTGCGAAAGGACGTCCGATGTCCCATGGCCCGATCGGTGACGACACAACGGCGATCTTCGCCGACGAGGAGTTCGACTCCGGTCGTAGTGCGGTGCGCATAGCGTCGGTGGCGGCTCTCGGCGGTCTGCTGTTCGGCTATGACAGCGCTGTCATCAACGGCGCGGTGAAGTCGATCCAGATGCACTTCGCGATCGACGATCAGTCGCTGGGCATCGCCGTTGCCTCGGCGCTGCTCGGTGCGGCCGTCGGCGCCATGACGGCCGGGCGGCTGGCCGACCGCGTCGGCCGTCTCTCCGTCATGAAGCTGGCCGCGCTGCTGTTCCTGATCAGCGCCATCGGGGCCGGGCTGGCCTGGAACATCTGGGTGCTGGTGGCATTCCGGGTTGTCGGGGGGCTCGGCGTGGGCATCGCGTCGGTGATCGCTCCGGCCTATATCGCCGAAACGTCACCGGCGAGCATCCGCGGGCGACTCGGATCGCTACAGCAGCTGGCCATCGTCAGCGGTATCTTCCTGTCGTTGGCAGTCGACGCACTCCTCGCGCATCTGGCCGGTGGAGCGAGCAACATGCTGTGGCTGGGGCAGGAGGCGTGGCGCTGGATGTTCATCCTGATGGCCATCCCGGCCATCGTGTACGGCCTGCTGGCCTTCACCATTCCCGAGTCGCCCCGGTATCTCGTTGCCACGCACCGAATTCCGGAAGCCCGCAAGGTGCTCACCACGTTGCTCGGGGAGAAGAACCTGGAGATCACGATCGGTCGCATCCAGCAGACGCTCGAGTCCGAACAGAAGCCCACCTGGCGCGACATGTGCCGGCCCGGCGGCGGACCGTTGAGCCTCTACGGCATCGTCTGGGTCGGTCTGGCGCTGTCGGTGTTCCAGCAGTTCGTCGGTATCAACGTGATCTTCTACTACTCGAACGTGCTGTGGGAGGCCGTCGGTTTCGACGAGAGCTCGTCGTTCCTCATCACCGTCATCACCTCGGTGGTAAACATCCTGACGACCGTGGTCGCCATCATGCTGATCGACAAGATCGGCCGCAAGCCGCTGCTGCTCATCGGCTCGGCCGGCATGACGCTGACGCTGGCCACCATGGCGGTCATCTTCGGTACCGCCCCGCAGGTGAACGGGGTGCCGCAACTCAGCGGCGTGGAGGGGCCCGTCGCCCTCGTCGCCGCCAACCTGTTCGTGGTGGCGTTCGGCATGTCGTGGGGGCCGGTGGTGTGGGTGCTGCTGGGGGAGATGTTTCCCAACCGCATCCGAGCCGCGGCGCTCGGTCTGGCCGCGGCCGGCCAATGGGTCGCCAACTGGGCCATCACCGTCACCTTCCCCGAACTGCGCAGCATGCTCGGCGTCGCATACGGCTTCTACGCGCTGTGCGCGTTCCTGTCGCTGGTGTTCGTCGCCAAGTGGGTTCGCGAGACCAAAGGTGTTGCGCTCGAGGACATGCACGCCGAGCTGCTGGCAAAGTGAGGCCGCTGGTTGCCTGGCTGCCATGACCGGCTGATTCAGTGACTGGCTGAATGCAGTGACTGACTGAATTCAGCCCGCGCGCCCCGGAATCTCCGTCAGACGGCTGATGCCCATCCGTATTGACGTGCGCGATAATTGTCGGCGGTGAGCGTTGGTGCTGCCGTGGTTCTGGCGCTCCTTCATGGAAGGGGTGCGCAATGGTCAACGCCGGCTCTCGTTGTGTGGCTCGTCTGAACGGTGTGGCTCGTCTGAACGTCGGTGTCGCGGTCGCCACCGCAGCAATCGTGGTGCTCGGCTTTGTGGGCGCGGCCCCGCCGGTGCGTGGTGCCATGTTCGACGCCGGCGCCGTCCGGGTTGCGGCTGTGAATACGTCGATGTCGGCGCACTGGGCCGCGCTGGACCAGTTCGTCGACACCCACGCCGATTTGGTGGCGGCCGCGGTGCGCGTGGTGGGCGGCGGCAGCTCCGGTGCCAGTGCAGCCGCGACGATGCCGACGGCTGGATCCGTCACGGCGCCAATGCCTCTGGCGGCGACAGCACTACCCGCCCCGCAGCCGGCGGGGGCCGTCGCCGTCATCGAGCAGGCGATCGTGTCGGCGCTGTCCACGGCCTTCTTGACGTTGGCCCAGCCATTGGTCAGTACGCCTGAGCTCGCTGCCGTCTTCGGCCCGTTCGTGTTCTTGGGCATCATCCTGTACGGATTGGTCGTGGGTGTGCCGCTCACGATTTTCAACTCCATCGCTGCTCCGATACTCAACTTGCTGCCGTTCGCGGCGGTGCCGGCACCGGTCTCCGCGACGCCCATGCCGACGGCGGCCGTGTCGACCGGGCCTGTCGCGCCTGCCGCACCCACAGCGACCGTCTCCGACCCGGTGACGCCATCTCGCAAGGCGACACACAACGGGCGCGTGTCACCGACGTTGCGGACATCGAAGGGCGCGGTGACGACTTCGGATACGACCGACGATGAGTTGGTGGGGCAGTTCAAGCCGACGGGGCGGCGGTCGGTGCAGCACGGCCCGGTGACGGCTGCCGGGCAGCCCCAGGATCGGAATGCCGGCGGCAAGGATGCTGGATCGCAGGCAGGCCCGCCGAAGGGCGACGGCAAGGCGGGGGCATCGCCGTCGCGTAGCTCAAAGCTGGGCCACGGCACCCGGCCGGTTCGCGGTGACAAGGGCAACTCCTAGGCTCGGTTGAGTTTCGGCGCAGGCGCGGGCTCGGGCGCAGGCGCGGGCTCGGCGTAGGCATCGGCATCGGCATCGGCGGCATTCGCGGTGGCGCATTGCTCGTTGTGGCACGTTGCATCGCGCGGGCGCTGTGAATCGATGCGGCCCGTATTGCCGCGTGGGTGCCGCAGCGCGTGCGGTACCGCCGCCGTGGTTGGGCGGCGTGGCCTTCCGGCGCCGATGGCGCCGTATCACCTTGCGGGACTGTCACTTTCATCATTGCCGGTGTCTCCGCGCTCTGTGGGGTACAGCGTCGGGCGGTGGTACTGATTCGTCCTTGGTTGGCCGACGTCTAAGAGGGGTGGTGGGGTCCAGTGGGTGCGGCCGTCGGGGCCCATGGTGGTGGTCCAGCCGCCGGTGTCGACCAGCCGGTTGTCGGGTCCGCAGGCCAGGGTGAGGTTGGTGATGTCGGTCAGGCCGTCATCACGCCAGTTGGTGTTGACGTGATGGGCCTGGGAGCGGGATGCGGGGGCGGTGCAGTTGGGTCGGGTGCAGCCCAGGTCCCGGGCGAACAGGGCCAGCCGTTGTGCGGTGCTGGCGGTGCGCGCCGCCCGACCCAAATAGAGCGGTTGGCCGGTGTGGTCATCGAACACCGCGAGGTAGTTGTCCGACCCTTGTGCGGCCATCCGCACCAAATCCTTCACCGGCAGCTTCGTCCCGGTGTGCGTCACAGCGACCCCGGCACGTTTTTCCAGGTCGGTGACGGTGCAGGTGGCGACTACCCCGACGGGGAACCCGTTGTGCACCCCGCTGGATGAGGCCAGCATCATTCGCCCGACCATTTTGAACGCGTCGTATTGGCGTTGGGCCAGGGTGCGGGTGTCCGCATCGATTTGTTCTTGGGTGGGTGTCCCCGACAGGCACGGCACCTCGTCGGCGGGGTTGCACATACCGGGGGCGGCGTACTTGTCGAACAGCACCTGCCAGTAGGCCCGCCCTTCCGGATCGAGTTGGGCGGTGACGTCGGTGCGGCCGTCGGGCCGCTGCTTACCCATCACGAACGAACGCTTGGGGTCGGGCTCATCGTCGTCGGGTTCGGGGCCGTCCTGATCCAGCCGGTACAACAGGTCCGCTGCGACTTTGCGGAGGTCCTCGGGCGTCTTGACCCGGGCGTCGGCCACCAGGTCGGTCTCGCACTGGGCGAGAGTGACCGGGTCGGCCGCCCACAGCGGCAGCTTCTGGAAAAACCAGGTGATGACCTGCACGTGCTCACTGTTGATCGCACCTTCGGCCAGCGCGGCGGCCACCAGCTCCCACACCGGGCCCAACGGTTCGCCGGTGATGGCCGAGCGCGGGCCCAAATTATCTGTGTCGCGGACCCGGCGGCGGGCTTCTTCGCGGCTGATCCGCAACCGCACATGCAGCACCTCGGGCCAATCCTTGGCGCCGATGTCTTTGGCGGTGGCTTGGGTTTGGGCGGCGGCGAGGATCTGGTGATCGGTGGCTTCGGCGGCGCATTTGAGGGTTTCGCGCTGGGATTGCAGCTCGAGCAGGACCTCGATGGGTAGTCGGGTGTAGTCGAGGCTGTTGACCGCCGCGAGGGCATCCGCCAGTGCCGCGTAGGCGGTGCGGATGGTGGTGCGGTCGGTGGCCATATTCGAACAATAGTTCGAACCACCGACAAGTCGCTGTGACCGATGAGCAGCAAGTCACCTACCGTGACCAGCGCAATCAAAGTGACCAAAGTTTTTTCGAAGGTGGCTATGACCTCGGCATGCGACCCGAGGCGGCCACGTGCACGGCCCGTGTGCCCAGCGTGAAACAATTGCAGCCCGTGAAGACCTTCGATGCGCTATTCGCCGAGCTCAGTGAGCGAGCGAAGACCCGGCCGGCCGGCAGCGGCACCGTCGCGGCGTTGGACGCCGGGGTGCATCATCTGGGCAAGAAGATCATCGAAGAAGCCGGCGAAGTGTGGATCGCCGCGGAACACGAGAGCGATGACGAGCTGGCGGGCGAGATCAGTCAGCTCCTGTACTGGACGCAGGTATTGATGATCAAGCGCGGCCTGACCCTCGACGACGTGTACGGCAAGCTGTGACCGGCGCATCGTCCAACGGCCTCCTGCGCGTCGCCGTTCCGAACAAGGGCGCACTGAGTGAGTCGGCCGCCCACATCCTGTCCGAGGCCGGATACCGTCGCCGCACCGATCCGAAGGATCTGACGGTCGTCGACCCGGCGAACAAGGTCGAGTTCTTTTTCCTGCGGCCCAAGGACATTGCCATCTACGTGGGGTCCGGGCAGCTGGACTTCGGCATCACCGGTCGCGACCTCGCTGCCGAGTCGATGGCCCCCGTCAGCGAGCGGTTGGCCCTGGGTTTCGGATCCTCGACGTTCCGCTATGCCGCGCCAAAGGGACGGGACTGGACGGTCGCCGATCTGGCCGGCAAGCGCATCGCCAGCGCCTACCCGAACCTGGTGCGGAAAGACCTGTCCGACAAGGGGATCGAAGCCACCGTGATCCGCCTCGACGGCGCCGTGGAGATCTCGATCCAGCTCGGCGTGGCCGACGCCATCGCCGACGTCGTCGGATCCGGCCGCACTCTGGCGCTGCACAACCTGGTGGCCTTCGGTGAATCGCTGTGCGATTCGGAGGCGGTGCTGATCGAGCGCGCCGATGTCGCACCGGACCCGGCCCGCGACCAGCTCGCGGCCCGCATCCAGGGTGTGGTGTTCGGGCAGCAGTACCTGATGCTCGATTACGACTGCCCCCGCAGCGTTTTGGAGCAGGCAACGGCCATCACGCCGGGTCTCGAATCGCCGACCATCGCGCCCCTGGCTGACGCCGACTGGGTTGCGGTGCGTGCCCTGGTGCCGCGGCGGCAGGTCAACGCCATCATGGATGAGCTGGCGGCCATCGGGGCCAAGGCGATCCTGGCGTCCGATATCCGGTTCTGTCGCTTCTGACCCGTGCCGGTGTTAGCGTCCCCGTAAGGTCTGCAACCTGACGGAGGTCAAGTGACACAAGCACTGATTCTGCTGTTCGCCTTACTCATCGGTGTGGTCGCGGGCCTGCGGGCGCTGACTCCGCCCGCGGTGGTGGCCTGGGGCGCCAAGCTCGGTTGGCTGCCGCTGGTGGGTACCTGGGCCGAATGGGTCGGTAACTGGATCACGGTGACGGTGCTGACCGTCCTGTTGGTGGTCGAGTTGATCACCGATCAGCTGCCCAAGACGCCGGCGCGAACGGTGCCGGCGCAGTTCGGGGCCCGGTTGCTCACCGGGGCGTTCGCCGGTGCGGTCATCGGTGCCGGGTGGCACCATACGTTCATCGGCATGGGTGGCGGCATGATCGGCGCGGTCATCGGGACGCTGGCAGGCTTCCACGCACGTCGAATCCTGGTGGCGCGCAACGGCGGACATGACCTGCCGGTGGCGCTCGCCGAGGACGTCCTCGCGGTCGGTGGTGGCTTCGCCATAGCGGCCGTCGTGCTGAGTGCCATCGGTCCCTATGTCGTCGTCTGAGAGCACCGCGTTCGACGCCATCATCGTCGGCGCCGGACAAGCGGGACCGCCCTTGGCCGGCCGACTCACCGAAGCCGGCCAGACCGTCGCCGTCATCGAGCGCAAGCTCGTCGGCGGCACCTGCGTGAACTACGGCTGTATACCGACCAAGACTTTGGTCGCGAGCGCCTACGCCGCACACCTGGCCCGCCGCGGCGCCGACTACGGCATCGGAACCGGCGACGTCACCGTCGACATGGCAAAAGTCAAGGGCCGCAAGGACGGGATCGTCACCGAGGACCGCGAAGGCGTCGAGAGCTGGCTGGAAGGCATGAAAGGCTGCACGCTGCTACGCGGGCACGCACGCTTCCTCGATCCACACACGCTGCAGGTCGGTGACCAACAGATCACCGGTGAGAAGATTTTCCTCAACACAGGCGGCCGTGCGACGGCCCCGGATATCCCCGGTCTGACCGACGTTGATTACCTCACGAACGTCGGCATTCTCGACCTCGACACGGTGCCAGAGCACCTGGTGATCATCGGCGGCAGCTACATCGGTCTCGAGTTCGCGCAGATGTTCCGCCGGTTCGGCGCCGAGGTCACGGTCGTCGAACGCGGGCCGCGACTTGCCTCGCGCGAAGACGACGACGTCTGCGCCGCCATCAAGGACATTCTCGAACGTGAGGGCATCACAATCCACCTGGGTGCCAGCGATATTCGGGTAGCCAAAGACGGCGACGGGGTGGCGGTCAGCACCGGCAGTGCCGTTGTACCGGGCTCGCACCTGCTGGTCGCGGTCGGGCGCGTGCCCAACACCGACGACCTTGGTCTCGAAAAGGCCGGCGTGGCAACGGACTCCCGGGGATACATCACCGTCGACGATCAGCTGCGGACCACCGTCGACCACATCTGGGCCATGGGCGACTGTAACGGCAAGGGGGCGTTCACTCATACGTCGTACAACGACTTCGAGATCGTGGCGGCCAACCTGCTCGACAACGAACCGCGGCGGGTCAGTGACCGGATCCCCACCTATGCGCTGTACATCGATCCGCCGCTCGGGCGGGCCGGGTTGACCGAGGCGCAGGTTCGGGCGTCGGGGCGAAAAGCGTTGGTGGGCAAGCGCCCGATGACCCGCGTCGGCCGGGCGGTCGAAAAGGGGGAGACGCAGGGCTTCATGAAGGTCGTTGTCGACGCCGAGACCAACCAGATTCTCGGCGCCTCCATCCTCGGTGTCGGCGGCGACGAGGTGGTGCACTGCATCCTCGACCTGATGGCCGCCAAAGCCCCGTACACGACCATGACGCACACCGTGCACATCCACCCGACTGTTTCCGAGCTGGTGCCCACGATGCTCGAGGGGCTCAGGCCCCTGCAATGACAGGCTCGGTAACAGCCTGTGCCACACCGCGTCCGGCGACCAATTGCCGGGTGACCTCGGCGACGCGCCGGCCCAGGTGTTCGCACGTCGCCGTATCGGATGGGTGCACCTGGTCTGGGTTGGCGTCGACATCGGTCGCCGCCGCGGCACCCAGCCAGAACCCCAGCCGATTGAGTTCGCTGTCGCTTGCGGTGGAGTGATTCCAGCCCGGGCCCAGGCCCAGATTGACCCAATGCATGTGATGCTGGGCGGCGAAGACCGCCAGTGAGACAAGCGAATTGAGCTTGTCGCCGCTCTTACTTCCCGAGTTGGTGAACCCGGCGGCGACCTTGTCGCGCCACGCGCCCTGCTGGCAGCGACGGCCCGTCTGCTCGGCGAACGTCTGGAACGCCGCCGACACATTGCCCATGTAGGTGGCGGTGCCGAAGATGATCGCGTCGGCGGTATCCAGCGTTTGCCAGTCGTCGTCGGTGAGGTCACCCAACCGGATCAGGGTGACGGCCGCGCCGCCGGACCGGGCTCCGGCGGCGACTGCCTCGGCGAGGAACGCGGTGTGTCCGAACCCGGACTGGAAGGCGACGACAACCGAAGGCGCTTCGTGAAAGGTATTGTCCGACATCATCAACTCCTAGGGGTTCGGGCCTGCGGGCGGGGCATCGAGCGGGCTGTGTCCGGCGATCTCGGCGTATCGCTCCAGCCAGCCGGGCAGGGGAGTGCCGTCGAGCAGCGCCTGCAGTCGGTCGAGGAAAGCCTGTGTGCCGGGCCGGAATCCGTTGGCATTGGGTACGCCGAGGCCGCGATGGGTCATCCGGAGCAGAGTGCCGCTACCATCGGCGGTGAGTTCGTAGCGGACCACGCCGGGTTCGACGATCTGTTGGTGCCACTCATGCTCGAACACATGCGGCGGATCCCAGACCAGGATGCGGCCCGTCATGCGCTTCATGTCCGGTGGCACGGGCGGACCCGAGGCGACCGTCTCGATCGAGCCGCCCGCACGGCCGTCGATGACGGTCTTGCCCATCCAGACGTCGCGATGCGCGGGTTCGGTGATTGCGGCCCATACCCGCTCGACGGGGTGTTTCAGTCGCCGCTCGAATGTCAGCGTGGCGCGGTCGCCGTCCACCGTGACGACGCCCTCGAGTTCATCGGTTGTCATGTTCCTCCTCGAATGTCGAATCCAGATGCCGCTCAAGGGCGTCCAGATGGTTGGTCCAGTAGCGGCGGTAGCGGTCGATCCATTGGTCCATCTCGACCAGGCCGTCGGCGCGGAGCGCGTAGATGCGCCGTTGGGCATCGGGCCGCACCTCGACCAGCCCGACTTCCCGCAACACCCGGAGGTGACGGGACACCGTTGGTTGCGTCAGGCCGGGGAGGGTCGCGACGAGTTCACCGGCCGTGCGCTCACCCTCGGCGAGTACGTCGAGCAGGGCACGCCGGTTCGGTTCGGCGACTGCTTCGAAGACGTCCATGAAGTCAGTATGCCCAGCTATCTATATAGATGCAAGTACATATAAGACTCGGCGATACAGGTGGTGTGATTTCCGCAGCTCAGAGTGTTGTGCGGTTACGCGGTCTCACTGCGGTGCGGACTGGTCCAGGTCGGCGATGTGGAGGCCGTAGGGCACGGCTTTGACGAGCGTGACTGTCACCGGGATGCCGCTGGACAGTCGGTAGGTGCGTCGTTGCCCGGCGCACGCGCCTGCAATGGCGGCACCCAACGGGGATTCGATGGAATGGACGGGCATGTCGGCGTATTCGGCGCCCTGTACGCCGAGTAGGAACGTCTCGAAGTCCCCGGTGGCGTCGTGTCGGATGGTGACCACCATCCCGGGTTCGGCAATGCCGTCGTTGGGTGGGTCTTCGCCGACGACGGCATTGATCAGCAGGTCATGAATCTGCTGAATCCGCTTCTCCCACGCGCGTCGCACTGCTGCGGCGTTCGCGTCGATGTTCTCGTCGGCCGTTCCGGCGGAGTGAAGATAACGCAGGGTGTCCAGTTCGCGGTGCAGCCGTTCGTGGGCTTGTGGGGAAATCCAGACTCGTGTCGTGGTGGCCATGTCATTTCCATTCGTCGCGAGACCGGTTGCGCGGTAGGGCATTTCAAGTTCTTCATGTGTCGCCGTTCGGGGCATGCATTCCGTAGGGGACCGCCTTGAGTAGCGTGATGGGCACGCTGGCCCCGCTGGGGATGGAGTAGGTGCGTTGCTCGCCGACATGTGCGCCGGCGACCGCGCTGCCCAGCGGCGATTGCATGGAATACACATCGACATCGGGGTCCTCGGCACCGCGTACACCGAGCAGAAACGTCTCGATGTCCCCGGTGTCGTCGTAGCGAACGGTCAGGACCATTCCCGGTTCAGCGATCCCGTCGTCGGGCGGGTCTTCACCGACCACGGCATTGGACAGCAGATCTTGAATCTGACGCATGCGCGCTTGTCGCGCCAAGTAATTCTCGACGAGGTTGTCGTCGGTGTCCATGACGTCGCCACGAACTTCGATACCCGACCGTGAACGCAGCACGGTCAGTTCGGCCTGCAGCCGCGTATGGGCCTCACGCGTCATCCAAAGACGTTCAGTGCTGGTCATTTTCGGTGCTGTCCTTTCGTCGAAGCCGAGGTTGTCGCCAGGGGCGGGCCGGTGGTGGACGCGCCGCCCCTGACGACTGGAGCGCCCGTGGTGTGGGGCTGCACGGGCGGTGTGGACCAGTGATTGGTGGGTCTAGCGCCCCGTTCGGCGCAGCGGGTCGAATTCGCGCAGGGCTTGGGGTTGCTTGCCGGTGGTGATCTGTTCGGCCAGTAGCCGGCCGGTCACCGGTCCGTGCGCCAGTCCCCACATGCCGTGGCCGCCGGCAACGTAGACGCCGGGCGTCACCTCCCCGATGAGTGGGCGGCCGTCGGGAGTGACGGGGCGCGGGCCCACCCAGATCTCGCTGCGTTCGGCCCACCGCACGCCCTGCAGCAGGGGAGCCGCGGAGGCGACGATGGCATCGGCCCGCGCCGGTATCGCCGGGTCGTGCGGGGCGCGGAATTCCATGGTTCCCGCCACCCGCAGCGCGCCGTGGTAGGGCGTGCACGCAACCCGCACATCGGGCAGGTAGACGGGCCCACGGATGGGACGGTCCACGGGCACCGTGAACGAGTAGCCGCGACCGGCCTGCACGGGCACGCGTATCCGACTGCCAGCGAGCCGGGGTAGCCATGCGCCGGTGGCGATCACCGCGGTGTCGGCGGTCAACGGCTCGTCATTTGGCGGGTGGACGCTGACCCCGCTGCCCGAGCTGGACACGTCGCGCACCTCCAATGTGCGCATCGTTGCGCCGCGCCGCACGACTGCTTGACTCAGCGCGTGGACGAACCGGCCGGGATCGACGAAGCGTTGACCGTTGATGCTCAGGGCGGCGGTGATCGCCTGCGATGCCAGCGGCACTTGCTCGCGTAGCGCCTCGCCGGCCAGAGCGGTGACAGATATTGTCTGCCCGGCCTTTTCGAGATGCTTGAGTTCGCGCATCATGCGTTCGGCTTGTTCGGTGCTGCGGAACAGGGCGGTGATCGGGGCATCGGTCACCGGTGCGTCGACACCGTTGGCGACGAGTACGTCGAAGGCTTCGATGGCTTCTTCGTTGAGCGGCACGTTGGCGCGCACCGCCCGGTTCCACGACTCGGGCCGGCAGTTGGCGACGAAGCGCATCAAGAAGGCCCCGAGCTCGGCGTCGGCGGTCAAGGGAATGTGCAACGGGGCGGCCGGATCGACGAGGGCGCGCAGCCCATATCGCAGCACACCGGGTGAGTTCAGCGGCAGCGTCAGTGCCGGTGCGATCCAGCCGGCGTTGCCCCACGATGCTCCGGCGGCCACTCCGGTGCGGTCAACCACGGTGACATCGAGGCCGCGCTCTTGCAGGAACCACGCCGTCGACAGCCCGACGATGCCCGCACCGACCACGATCGCCGACCGGGGTCCGCCGTCAATGCGCTCGCCGCCGCTCATCACAAACCTCCGCATCCGAACTTCGTCCTTGCGTCCATGGTGGCTTCACCAGGAGAAAGGCATTTGCTGAAATCCGACAAGAGGCCGGTGCCGGGTTGTCGAGATTCGACAACGCCCTCCTGAGCGCGGTCGTGTCTCGGCGAATCGGGTAGGCGCCGGCAGCGAGCACCTCCGCGACCGGCTTCGACGTGCCGTGAGGTGCCGGAGGCGTACAGCGCCGGCTGGCGCGCTTTGTCGTGTTTCGACAGCCCGGACTGGTCAGTCGGTGTCGGTGGCGGCGAGTTCGATCATCATGGCCAGCCGCTTCTTGGCGTCGTCGAGTGGGAGATTCGTGATTTCGGCCATCTTGCGGAGCCGGTACCGCACGGTGTTCTCGTGCACTCCCAGCCGGTTACCCGCTTCGGTGGGGTCGCCCTGCGCCTCGAGCCAGGCCCGCAGGGTGGGCAGGTAGTCGGTGGCGTGGTCGCGGTCGTGCCGGCGCAGTTCGGCCACCGGCCGGCGATCGGGGGAGCGTCCTGAGCGTGCCGCACTGCGCAACCGTTGCAGCAGGATGTCGTCCCACGACTCGTCGTAGGCCGGAGGGGCGACGCCGGTCGGCGACGTCTCGTGTAGCGCCAGGCACTCGTCGGCCTCGTGGCGCGCCGCGACCAGATCAGCGACCTCTGCGGCACCACTGATACCGGCCAACAGCGTCACCCGCTCGGGCAATGCCGCCTGCAGGCTGGAAACCCACTTCCTGGCAGCTTCTGATTGTTCGCCGGGCAGCAGCGTGTACACGGTGTTGCCGGCCAGGGCACTGCGGCCCGGCCGTGACCAACCAAAGCCCGTCGTGGCTCGCTCGAACGCCAACAGCAGCGCCGCGTCGCGTTCCGCGCCGATGAACGCCTGCAGCGCAACCACCCGCAACACGGTGTGCGGCAGGCCCAGTCGGCTGGCGGCGGTGGCGGCATCGGCAGTGCCCTCCAGCAACCGGATCACCAGTTCGGATTCCACTTGCCGCTCGAGGTCCGCGCTGGCACGTGACCGCAACAGGTGCAGGGCCACCGTGTGAGCCCCGTCGGCCAACGCAGTGAGCGCGGCCCCGGCCAACGGTGTCGCGCACTCGACCCACACCGACCCCATGAGCTGACGACCCGACCGCACCGCCACCACCATGCGCCCGGTCACACCGTGAGCAGAGTCCGGGCCGACAAACAACGGTTCGTCAGAAGACTCCAAATGCGCGTACACACCCCGAGCGTCAAAGAAGGCCCGCAGCTCCTCCGGTGCCTGTCGCTCGACGATGGTCGCCACCCGCGCCGGGTCGGCGCCTCGCTGGCGCCGCGAGTACGCCAAGACCCGCGAGAGCCGGTCCTCGATGATGACCGCCCCGCCCGCGGACTCGGCCAAACTGTCGGCCAGTGCGAACAGATCCGTTGGCCCGCGACCGGATTCGGTTTCACGGCCCTCCAGGACCAGCCCGAAGATGACCGCGGCCAACTCGCTCCAGGACATCGCCGGGTCGACCACCATCACGGCTACACCTTCGGCCGCACCGGCGAATGCGGTGTCGTAGTCGCCCTCGGCGCGGACGAGTACGACCACGGCACGGGCTTGCGCCGCCCAGTGCACCGCCTGCTGCACTGATTGCGCGCCGATACCCAGCAGCACGTCACCGACGACGGCGCGGTCCTCGATGAGTTCATGCAACACCACGCTGCGCAACTCCGTGGACCGCGGGACAGGACAAAACCGCAATCGCACGCCATAGCTGCCCAGCACATTGGCTAGGCGGTCCAACGTGACCACGGGCCGCTCCCTATGCCGAATCAACCCCAGCGTATCGGTTGTCGAATGCGCCCCGGTCAACGGCGGGCTCCCTGACGCGATGACCCCGCGCCGATCCCATTACTTACGGGATCAGTTGATATCCACGGCAGCAACCGAATTCATCGTGCCTACTGCGTGGTGCAGTTGTGGACCAGAACCGCCGCGGTCACGGTCGCGACGAAGAAGACGTGGGTGTTCGCGACCGTCAGATCCCACATGTCGGCCGTGCCGAATACCGAAGTGCTACCTGCGACCTGCGCGACGCTGTCCCGGAACGGGGTGGTCAACCGATCACCGGGACGCAGGTCTTTCGCGTCAATCCATTCGGCTCCCGGCCGAATGGCTCCGCCAGTGGTGGCGGCCAGCTCGGAGACCTCGGACGGCTCTGTCTGCGCCCGGGCCGCGCTGTAGAAGGGATGCTTGGCGGTGGTGTGTACCACCGAAGTGACATCGGCGGCGTTGGTGATCGTGAGGTCGAGCAGGTCGGTGTCGTGGTTGACCAGGACCGCCTCCACCGGCTGACCGCTGGTGCGACCGGTTTCCGGGTCGACTGACCACACCCGATCGCCGACCTTGAGTTCCGCGATGGGGCGTTTGGTGCCATTGGCCATCAGGACCAGCGTGTCCGGGCCGAAGGATTGGCCCGCGCACGGAACATGCTGTGTCAGTGGGGTTGTCAGTGACTCGGCAGCCATGACCGCTGCCGGGCTGTCGGCGAATTGCTGCGCGCGCGGCGCACCTGCGTGTTGCTCTGAACGTGGGCGATCGATGCCGGCCAGCCACAGTATCCCGCAGAGGGAAAGCACGATGGTGACCATCAACGCCACCGGTACCCGCCACCAACGGCTACGACGCCACCACGACCGTTCACCCGGTACGAAGTTCACCACGACGATTCCCCTGAATACACCAGTTCTGATATCCGTCGGCAATGTCGGACACGTTCTGCAGGTGTAGTCGGGAGCCGGCCCCGAAACCGAATGCCGTCCGTCGGTGATCTAGCGCACAGGATCGATCGGGCGCGGCGGCCGTCGGAACTTGAAACCGGCGAGGGCAGGTCCGATGCAACGCTCCAGGAATGCCCCGGCGCGGGGTCACCCCTGGTCGGCGAAGGATCGGATGCGCTCCAGGGCCATCTCGATTGCCATGACCAGGTGATGGGGATCGCCGCTCGCTTTTACCCGGAGGTAGCCGCCCTGGACTCCCGCGACGAGACCGGTGGCGAGGGCTTCGGGGTCGGCGTCAGCGCGTAGCCGGCCACGTTCCTGCAGCCGTCGCATCGTCGTGGCGAGTAGTCGGCGCCATCCGGAGAAGTAGCTTGTGGCCGCTGTGCGGATGCTCTCGTTCCGATCGGCCAGCAGTGCGATCAACACCCCCAATGCCCCGCCGGGTGGGTCGCCCGATTGTCTGCTCCCTTCGACCAGGCTGTCGCGCCACACGTCGAAGCACGAGACGCTGGTGACCACAGATAATTGCCGGCTCTGAGCACTCAGTAATGCTCGGACCAGGTCATTCGGGTCTGGCGCCGCAGAGTCGTCCATGGTGAAATGCACTGGCGAACAGCTGGTTTCAAACTTCTATGCCGTAGTGTTCCCGACTTCGCGGTTTCGTCCATGTCCTCGTGACGTGGGACCGGCGCGCAGCGCCCGGGCAAGTGATCGCTCTCATAAAAGGACTATATAGTCCCTTATGTGTGGATCGGTGCTGCGACACCACCGTCGACAACTGCTATGTCGCCTGTCGAAAAAGTGACGCCTTGAGCGGAACGGTATTCTTCTTGCGGACCTCACCGTCCATCCGACGGAGCTACTCTGGTAGGAAGCCGGCAAGTCGTGAGCGCATACCGCACAGGTCGCAGTTACGCCGGTCTCGTGGCTAGGGCAGGAGCTGTGGTGACGGTGAAGAGCATGACGCGGCTGGGATCGTGTTCTCGAGACACGTCTGCGAGGTGCCGACCAGCTGCGCCGACGTCGTCAGTTGAGCCGGTAGTCTTTCGCCGATGACCAGCGGTGAGCAGCAGACGCCGCGGCGGACAACTGCCCGCGGAGAGGCGACCCGCGCACGGATGATCGCGTCCGCCGCAGAACTCATGTACGTCCGCGGCGTCAACGCCGTCACTCTCGACGACGTGCGGGCGGCGACGGGCACCAGTAAGTCTCAGCTGTACAAGCATTTTCCGGGCGGTAAGCCGGAATTGGTGCGCGCAGTGGTCGCGCTGCGCGGCGAGCAGGTCCTGGAGCGTGAAGGACAACGCTTGGCGCGATTGAAATCGATGAGTGGCCTGCGGCGATGGCGCGACGCCCTCATTCAGGGCGCCGCTCTGCAAGACGGTGCCTATGGCTGTGCCCTGGGCAACCTGGTCATCGAAGTTGCGGATCAAGACGACCAGGCCAGAACGTCGCTGTCGCAACACTTCGCGAATTGGGAAGGACTGCTGGCGAACGGTTTTCGGCGCATGATCGAGGACGGCGTCCTGCCGTCCGATGCTGACCCCGACGCGTTGGCCACGGGGCTGATGGCGGCACTGCAGGGTGGGTATCTGCTGGCTCAAGCCGAGCATGACGTGGCTCCGATGGCCACCGCGCTCGACATGGCGCTGGCCCACATCGAAAGTCTGACCGAAGCTGCCGCAGACCGGCCGGCCGGACGTGGGGCTGCGCGTGAGGCGTCCGACTCGTCAGCCAAGTCGCACAAATCGACGGCGGCCCGCCGGGTGCGCACATCTGGATCGGGCGGTACTGCCGCGGCCAGGGGCTGAGTCGCCGACACTGAAAACCGAAGCGCTCCATCGCGGCCAGACGCAGGGCCCGCCACCGACTGGCGGCAGGCCCTGCGGCTCATCTGCGGGTCGAGTGCTGTCGGGTCAGAGCGCCACGACCGGCCAATCGTTGTCGACGCGCGCCATGACGTTGAAGTAGTTCGTCATCGTGTTCAGCGCGAGGTTGGCCACCAGTTCGCCGATTTCCGACTCGGTCACGCCAGCCTCGAGGGCTGCGGTGATGTCGGCTTCGTCGATATCACCGGCGTTCTCGGCGATGCTGTTCGACAGTTTGAGCAATGCGTCCACATGCGGGTCCGCGGATTGTCCTTTCCGGGCGCTCTCGAGCTCGGCCGCGTCGACCTTGGTGACGCTGGCGCCGATGTAAGTGTGCGATGACAGGCAGTATTCGCATCCGTTGAGCTGCGCGGTGGCGATTGCCAGACGGGCGCGAACGGCCGCGGACAACGTGCCGGTGCCCACCGCGGAAAACAGCGCGAGGTAGCTCTTGAGGAGCGTCGGGCTGTGTGCCATGGCTTTCGTCATGTTGGGGGTCGCGCCCAGCGATTTCTGCACCTGGGTCAGGAGTTCGGCGGTCTTGCCGGAAGCTGCCTCGGGTTCGATGGGGGTGAAGTGAGTCATCGTGGTTCCTTTCGGACATGGGGGAACGGGTTGGTTGGGGTGGTGCAATAACTGTGGTGGTCGACTGTGCTGGCCTCCTGAGCGTCAGTGGCACGGGAAGTGTTCGGCGCCAACGGTTTTGTATGGGTGCCTTCGGCGGGATGGTCGGCGACTCCGCGCGCCTGATCGCAGTCGCTAAACGAATGTCAAGAGATCGCTGACCGCACGTCGTGGCTTCTGCGGCCAGTTCTGGGGTTGCTTCGCCCCGACCGCGACCAACATGACCGGCACCTCGTCCGCGGCCAACGCGAATTCGCGCGTGACTGCCTCCGCGTCGAACCCGATGATCGGCGTCGAACCCAGGCTCAGTGCGTTGGCCGCATAGATCAAGGCGGTTGCGCCGATCGAGCCTGTGCGCACCGCTTCGTCACGCTGACGCTGCGGATGGCCGGCGTACAAGCCACGCGCCGATTCCTCCCACTGCGGCACAGCCTCGGCGGGCATGATGCCTGCTTCCACAACGGGGGCCAGGCGCTCGGGCACCGTCGCGTGATCGGGCAACTGACCGCAGATGATGAAGGTGACGGCCGCAGCGGTGATCTTGGGCTGGTCCCACGCGATGGGCCGCAGCCGGGCCTTGGCCTCCGGCGTTCGTACGGCGATGAAACGCCAGTTCTGCAGGTGGAACGACGTCGGCGCCGTGGTCGCGATCCGTACCAGGTTGGCGATCTGGTCGTCGGTCAAGGTGAATCCCGGATCGTAGTGGCTGGTGGTACTGCGGCTCACGAGGCTCTCGATCACGGCATTGGTCATGGTCAGGTCATTGGTCACGGTGATTCCTTACCGGCGAGGGGTGGATGGTTGTCGCGGCGCAGCGCGCCCATGCAGTGAGAATAACGGACTATATAGTCCTTTTATGCCTCAAATCGCGAGGCGATTTCTTGGCAACATCGCATGGCGGGCTGGTGTGCCGTTGCGAGTTGAACAACGTGGCTAAAACCGTAAGAGGTTCCGCTTCGGGTGCGGGACGTCGTTGAAGCAGGCGGTCTGTGTCGAGGTGAGAGAAGTGCGACCACAGGAATAGAAAGGACTATATAGTCCGTTACTGCTGGTGTTGCACAACTCGCGCAGCACAGGATCACTACGGAAGGCAGCCAGGAACATGACGGTCAAAGCGAACACCCTCCCAGCCGTACTGCGGAACGCTGAGCCGGCGGTGAAATCGACCGGTTGGATATTGGCCCGCTACGGGCTTGCGCTGGTCATCGGCTGGATCGGAATCTGCAAGTTCTACCCCTATGAGGCGCACAACATCGAACCGCTCGTGGCCAACAGCCCGTTCATGGGCTGGCTCTACACCGTGTTCAGCGTGGAGACGTTCTCGACGATGTTGGGAGTGCTGGAGATCGCCACGGCACTGCTGATCATTGCCAAGCCCTGGTTCCCCGCACTCTCTGCGTTCGGAAGTGCGGTGGCGGTGCTGCTCTTCGCAAGTACCCTGTCTTTCCTGTTCACGACTCCCGGTGTGGGTGAGTCGTCAGAGGGCGGATTTCCGCTGCTGTCGATGACCGGCCAGTTCCTCATCAAAGACGTTGTGCTGATCGGTGTTTCGGTCTTGACGCTGGCCGATTCCATCGGCGCGGTCGTCCATGGCACCGCGCGTTCGGCCGAGTGAGGGGGTCAGCCAGAATGGCCGTGAAGACACTGCTCGCCACCTTGCTCGCAGCTGCGACGCTCGTACCCGTATCCAATGCGCAGCCGGCGCCATCGAATTCGGCGCAGGAGCCTGTCGTGCGTGCTGTTTTCAACGAGCCGACAAACGCCGACGGCAAATCGATGCAGGCGGTGACCGTCAGTTACCCGCCGGGCGGCAAGAGCGCCGCCCATCACCACGCCAGATCGGCATTCATCATGGCGTACGTGATTTCCGGCGCGATTCGTAGCCAGGTCGAAGGCGAACCGGCACGGGTCTACCACGCCGGTGAAGCATGGCGTGAGACTCCCGGTGCCCATCACATCATCAGTGAAAATGCCAGTGCCACAGAGCCTGCCGAACTTCTCGCGGTGTTCCTGGTCGATACGGGAGACGGTCCCCTCAGCACCGACGATGCCGCCATGAACTGAGATGGACGGCGGCCCGCCGGTCCCGCGACGCCGGCTCAAGGACTCGAAAAATGTCACAAAACAACGCAATTCGAAAGACATCTCACGAAGTTAAAAGTCAAGCCGCGGCCGGGAGTGGAGGTGGAAACGCTTGATGTTCGTTGTAGAGCTGGCCGGTGTGCAGGCAGTGATGCAGTTGGCCGAGGAATTTGTTGAACAGGTGCCGTTGGGCTTGGTGGTTCCAGTCTCCGGCGGCGCGGCGGGCGTCGAAGTGCCGGCGGGCTCCTGGGGAGGCGCGCAGCGAGGCCAGGGCCCAGATCGGCCCGACGGCGTTGAGTCGCCGGTTTTTGATATGACGGTGCAGGACAACGGTTTTCTTGCCGCTGGCTCGTGTGATCGGCGCCGATCCGGCGAACGCTTTCAAGCCGCGGGCGTCGGGGAACCGGGTGCGGTCATCACCGATCTCGGCGAGCACCCGGGCACCGGCGAGCATCCCCAGCCCGGGGAAGCTGGTGATGATCGCGGCGTCCGGGTGCTGATCAAAATGGGCGGTCGCCGCCTCGGTCAACGCATCGGTCGCGGCGCAGGCCGCGTCGAACTGGCCCAGCAGCGCCGTCAGGTGAATGCCCATCGCGTTTTCCACCACCGCCGGCTGGTGCAGGTAGGTGTCGCCGAACACCTCACGCAGGCGTGTCACGTCGCGGTCGAGGTAGCGCTGGCGGCCAGCTTTGATCAGCAGCCGGCGCAACCTGGCGGGGGTCAGCTTGGCGGCCTGGGCCGGGTCGGCGCCGCGGTCAGGATGGCCCGGGCATCGGGGCGGGCCAGCCCGCCGTCGAGGCCGTCGAACGCCACCAGCGCGGCGGGGTAGAACTCTTTGAGCAGATCACGGATCTGGTTGCCGACCTGCCCGCGGGCCCACACCGCGTCCTGCTGGGCGCGGGCCAGGACCCGGATCGCTTGGGCCAGTTCGGTATCGGCCGGCAACGCGCGATGCGCGGTGGGATCGGTGCGGATGATGTTGGCCAGCAGCACCGCGTCGGTGGCATCGGATTTGGCGCCCGACACCGAGTACCGGGCCCGGTAGCGGGACGCGGCCAGCGGGTTGATCGGGTAGATCACCCGGCCGGTTTCCCGCAGCGCTGCCACGAACAGGCCGCGGTCGGTTTCGATACCGACCGGGATCGGATGCTCAGCGCTGTCACCGACCTCGGCCAGCAGGGCCAGCAGGGCGGTGAACCCGGCGGCGTCGTTGTTGACCCGGCCGCGGGCCACCACCTTGCCCTCATCGTTGATCACCGCGACATCGTGATGGGCTGTGGCCCAATCGATTCCGCAATACAAACCCAATGTTGTCTCACTCCTTCGATCTGTGGTCGTGCCGTTACCGGTGGACTCACGCGGCGCCCTAATCGTGGGACTCAAAGGTCCGTCATCTCACTAGCCGTCCGTGACTCCAGCGCACCGCAGGACTTCGTTCTATCGAAGAGCTCAAAGCTCGGGAACCATCATCGGGAAGTCAACCCTGCGGCAGGCTCGGGCAACGGAATCCCACCACCACCGAACAGGGTCTGCTGCCAGGCGCGCCGTTCTTTCGTAAGTCGTCGAACGACGGGACACATCAGGCATCACCTGGCAACAGACCCCGTCAGGAACAAACCCCGGTCATCAGGACCGGTAATCCATCCCTACTAAACGATTAGGACGATCATGAAAATTGTTGTCATCGGCGGCCGTGGGCTCATCGGCGCCAAGGTATCGACCATCCTCACCGCGCAGGGGCACGATGTGGTTGCCGCGTCCCGCCGGTCGGGTGTCGACGCACTCACCGGAGAGGGTCTCACCGGTGCGCTGGCGGGCGCGGACGTCGTCGTCGATGTCTCCGACTCACCGTTGTTCGAAGACGAGGCGGTGATGCATTACTTCACCACAACGACCACGAATCTCCTGGCCGCCGAACGTGAAGTCGGTGTTGGGCACCACGTGGCCCTGTCGGTCGTCGGAGCGCACACGACGCCCGATAGCGGCTACAACACTGCCAAAGGAGCCCAGGAAAACCGGATCCAGGATTCCGGCCAGCCGTACTCGATCGTTCGCGCTACGCCGTTCTACGAATTCGTGGGCGGCCTGGCCGACTCGGCCACCGATGGGGACGTTGTGACCTTGCCGCACGCCGCGTTTCGCCCGATCGCCGCCGACGATGTGGCGGCCGCCGTGGCCGGTGCCGCTGTTGGCAGCCCCACCAACGGGGTGGTGGAGGTTGTCGGTCCGGAAGCGATTGGGATGGACGACTTTGTCCGCACGGGTCTCGCGGCGGCCGGCGATCCTCGCCGGATCGTGACCGACGCCCGCGCGCCGTACTTCGGGGCAGTGATCGATGATCTCTCGCTCGCGCCAGGCGGCAATGCCACCATCTGCACGACACGCTTCGCCGACTGGCTCGCCGCGAACTCCGTTCGCCACTGCTAGACCCGGGCGGTGGAAAGGAGATCGGCAACCTATGCCTGCTGTGCCACCGGAGCGCGTGAATCCGGCTCGTGTGCGGTGCCCGTCGCGACGGCCGGCGGCTGAAACCGTCGGCCGGGTAGCGCAATGACACCGGCGGCAGCCGCCGCGTAGCACAGTGCCGCGACGACCGTGCACGCCGTGGTGATGCCGCTGAGGAACGAATGTTGCACGGCGACAAGGAGTTCGGGGTGCGCGGCGGCGATGCCGAACGCGGTCGGTACGGAGTCGCCGGCCTCGCTGGCCTTTCCGGTTGCGGCGAATGCGCTGTCGGCGAGGCGGGCACTGAAGATCGAGGAAAAGAGTGAGCCGACGATGGCCACGCCGAGTGTGGCACCCAGCTCGCGCGTGGCGTCGTTGACCGCCGAACCGATACCGGCCCGGGCCGGCGGCAGCACGAGCATGATGGATTCTGTTGCGGGAGTGGAGACCAGGCCGATGCCCAGGCCCATGAGCACCATCTGCGCAACGATGGTGGCCCAATAGAGGGTGTCGGTGTCGATGCTCCCGGCAATCCAGGCCATCGCAGTGCCGAAGGACGCCAGTCCGCTGACCGCCACGGCGCGGGTGCCGACGCGTGGGGCGAGCAAGCCGCCGGCGATGGAACCGATCGCGATGGAGCCGGCGACGGGCAGGATGCGGGCGCCGGTCGAGAAAGGGCTGAACCCGCGCAGCACCTGAAAGTACTGCGTGATCAGAAAGATGAAGCCGGACAACGCGAAGAAGGTGACGGCCACCGACGCGCTGGCGGCGCTGAATCTGCGGTCGGTGAACAACCGGACATCGAGCATGGGGTGCTCTGCTGACTGCTCGATCGTCACGAAAGCCAGCGTCAGCGCTGCCGCGGCGACGAAGCCGAACAGTGTCGCGGGGTTGTGCCAGCCTCGGGCAGGGGCTTCGATGATGGTGTAGACGAGCACTCCGAGCAATGCGGTCGAGGTGACTAAGCCCCGGATGTCGAGCGGTGGCACGCCCGGGTCGCGTGATTCCGGGACGAGGAAAAACCCGAGAACCACTGCCAGCAGGGCCAACGGGATGAGTGCCCAGAAGACGCTGCTCCACGAGAAGTGTTCGAGCAGAAGGCCTCCCGTGACCGGGCCGGCGGCGACACCGACGCCGACCACCGCGCCCCAGCCGCCCAGTGCCGCGGCACGTTGGCGTCGGTCAGAGAAGGTGTTGGTGATGATCGACAGGGTGGTGGGGAAGATCAGCGCGGCGAAAACTCCCATGCCGAACCGCGCCGCGACGAGGGACCCGGTGCTGGTGGCCAGTGCGCCCATCCCACTGGTGACAGCGAATCCGAGCAGGCCGATCAGCAGCGCCGGCCGGCGACCGTAGCGGTCCGACAAGCTGCCTGCTGCCAAGACGAGGGCCGCGAAGGTCAGGGTGTAGCCGTCGACGACCCATTGCAGGCCGCGGGTATCGGCGTGCAGTTGGGTCGCGATGCTGGGCAAGGCGACGTTGACGATCGTCACATCGAGATTGATGGCCAGGACTGCTACGTAGACGGCAGTCAGAATGCCCGCCTTGCGGCGCGGGTCGTTTTGTCGGTCTGGGATTGTCATGGCAACCTCCGCTCGGTAGTTGATATAATCAGGTGTACTTTAAAAAATCAAGTGAGTGATGATGAGTAAAGATTACGGCCAGTACTGCGGACTCGCCAGGGCATTGGACGTGGTGGGTGACAGGTGGAACCTGCTGATCGTCCGCCAGCTCCTGATCGGGCCGGCGCGCTTCGGTGAGCTACGTGAGGGGCTGCCGGGGATCGCGACGAACCTGCTGACCGACCGGCTCCGCGATCTCGAATCGGCTGGTGTGGTGGCACGGCGCCTGTCCGACGAGGCCAACGCGATCACGTACGCCCTCACTGACTGGGGCGCCCAATTACGGGAGCCGATCTACGCCATGATCCGCTGGTCGACGCCGTTGATGATCCGCGGTCCGGAGGGCGATTCCTTCCGCGCCGACGGGCTGCTGCTGGCGCTGCCGGCCTTGTTGTCCGCGCGTGTGCCCGGTGATCGGCCGACCACGGTGGGAATCGTCGTGGACGGTGTGACCGTCCAACTGAGCGCGGCCGAGGCCGGCATCGACGTGGGCTGGCCCGACGGGCGCAAGCTCGACGCCGTGCTGACGGCCGAGGCGCAGATCGTTCTCGGGCTCGCGGCAGGCTTGCTCGCCCTTGACGACGTCGCCCCGCTCGTCGACATCACCGGCGACCTCGCGGCGTTGCGCGTCTTCTTCGAGGCGCCCACGTCCGCCGTCGACGTCGCGAAGTGATCGCGGGACGTCAGCGCCGCTGGACCAACAGCGTCTGCGCTGACGTCCCGAAGAAGCCCTGTTCGTCGAACAGCTCGGCCGTCGTCGAGCCGAGGCCGTCGGGGCCGATCGAGCCGCGGGCCCGGAGACAGAACTCCGGGCAGACGGGGGCGCGGTGCAGGTGCACCGTGGTGTCGGTGTTCATGAACATGAATTCGTTCGGATCCAGCGCCGCGCCAACGCCATTCGCGGAATCGACGACCATCGCCAGCTGCTGCAGGTCAGTCGTCTTCTCGTCATCGACCAGCGATATCAGCGGCCGCATCCACACCACCGACGCGTTGGCGTCGTCGGGCTGCGGCACCCAGGTGACGGTCTCCAGATAGCCGGGCCGGCCCTGCCAGTGATGCCGGAAACCGGTGTCGGGCAACCGGGGCATCGGCGGGTACCGATCGAGGACCGCGTCGCGCGTGTCGGTCACCGCAAGAAGCCACGCCGACATCCGGGCCACCGCGCGTTCGGAACCGTCGCGCTGCGCGGCCGTCATCTCCGCGGTCATCATGCAGATGCGCGAGCCGGGCCGCGACACCCAGGCCCGAACCGCAACGGGCGCAACAGGAATGGCGCCGAGGATGTCGAGGGTCAGCCGGCCCACCTGCATACCGCTACCGGCGGCCAGCTCTTCGATGGCCTTGGTCAGCAATGCCAGCGGCGGCGACCCGTGCTGGATGCTCTCATCCCAGTTGCTGCCGGTGCCTTCGGTCGATTCGAAGCGCTGCAGGTCGCCGTCGGCGTCCAGCCGACGGTAGTAACAGTCGATCATGCGGCCCCGAAGTTCTCGGGCCAGCCGGGGTACGGCGGGGGAGTGCCGCCGAAGGCGGGGCACAGATCCTGGTGCGTGCACCACGAACACAGCTTGGACGGGTTGGGCCGGAAATCACCGGTCTCGCCCGACTTCTGGATGGCGTGCCAGATGGCCATCAGGGTCTTCTCGAACCTTTCCAACTCGGCCAGATCAGGGCTGTAGTCCAGCACCTGACTGTCGGCGAGGTACAGCAGCCGCAGCCGCGCGGGTACCACGCCCCGCAGCCGGAGCAGCGCCACCGCGTAGAACTTCATCTGGAACATGGCCTTGAACTCGGCCAGCGCCCGCGCTTCGGGCGGGGCCTTCCCGGTCTTGTAGTCGACCACGCGGAGCTCACCGGTCGGCGCGACGTCGATCCGGTCGACGAAACCGCGCAGCAGGGTGCCGTCGGACAACTCGACCTCGACGCGTTGTTCGCAGCTCTGCGGATCGAAGCGTGTCGGATCCTCGAGCCGGTAGTAGCCCGACAGCAGGGCCCGCGCCTCTTTGAGCAGCGTCTCCCGCAGTTCGGGCGCGATCTCCTCGGCCAACTCGGGCTTCTCCGCCACCACGGCGTCCCACGCCGGTGTCACCAGGGACAGCGCGGTCTCCGGCACACGATCAGTGGCCGGCAGCGCATACAGCTGCTCCAAGGCGGCGTGCACCACCGAGCCCCGCAGCTGCGCGGTCGACGGTGGCTCGGGCAGCCGGTCGATGGCCCGGAACCGGTACAGCAGCGGACACTGTTTGAAGTCACCGGCCCGCGACGGCGACAGCGCCGGCCGCCGGGTGGGCGCAGTGGGGGTGGTCATGCCAGCAGCTTAAGTGGGGGCAACGACAAAGTTGCCGAACCCCGGCCGTCCGCCCGGACGGGTCGGCTGGCAGGCTGGCCCGGTGAGAATCACCGGACCCTTCACCGTCGGCGACCGCGTCCAACTGACCGACGCCAAAGGCCGGCACTACACGATGGTGCTGGCGACGGGCGGAGAATTCCACACCCATCGGGGCGTCATCGCCCACGATTCGGTGATCGACCAGCCCGAGGGCAGCGTCGTGAAATCCACCAACGGCGACCCGTTCCTGGTGCTGCGTCCGCTGCTGATCGACTACGTCCTCTCGATGCCGCGCGGCGCGCAGGTGATCTACCCCAAGGACGCCGCGCAGATCGTGCACGAGGGCGACATCTTCCCGGGGGCAAGGGTTTTGGAGGCCGGCGCGGGTTCCGGCGCGCTGACGTGTTCGCTGCTGCGCGCCGTCGGCCCGGGCGGCTCTGTGACGTCCTATGAAGTGCGCGACGACCATGCGGTGCACGCGGTGCGCAACGTCGAGACCTTCTTCGGCGAACGGCCGGAGAACTGGAACCTGGTCATCGCCGACCTCAATGACTACGACGGTGGCGAGGTCGATCGGGTGGTGCTCGACATGCTCGCGCCGTGGGACGTGCTGGAGACGGTGTCGAAGGCGCTGGTCCCGGGCGGCGTCCTGATCGTCTACGTCGCGACGGTCACGCAGCTGTCGAAGACGGTCGAGGCGCTGCGTGAGCAGCAGTGCTGGACCGAGCCGCGGTCGTGGGAGTCGCTGCAGCGCGGCTGGGACGTCGTCGGACTCGCGGTGCGCCCGCAGCATTCGATGCGGGGCCACACCGCGTTCCTGATCAGCGCGCGCCGCCTCGCGCCGGGGGCGGTGACGCCGCAGCCGCTGCGGCGCAAGCGCAACATCTAGTCCTCGCTGCTGACGAGGCCGCGCCGCGCGGACAGCAGCTCGATCTCCGGGCGTCCCGCAACCTGACGTTCGGCGGCATCGAGCACCTCGACGACGTGGTGGCGGTCAGCGGCGACGACCGACACCCCGATGGCCGCCCGGCGGTGCAGATCCTGATTTCCGCTCTCGGCTGCGGACACGTAGAACTTGCGCTGCAGTTCGGCGATGATCGGCCGGATCACCGAGCGCTTCTCTTTCAGCGAGTGCACATCGCCCAGCAACAGGTCGAATTCCAGCCAGCCGACCCACATTCGACAGCTCAGCGACCAGGCGTCGGCGCCGCGCCCGAAGCGCCCGGGCCGCCGGGTTGCCCCAGCTTGAGCAGTAGGTTGGCGGTTTGCCGGTTCAACTGCCAGGCGTCCCGGATGGGGCTGAACTCCATGGGGAACGTGAACTTGTTGTCCGGCGCGGCGACCGAACTGATGGTGATCGTGGCGATGATGTCGCCCGGTTGCCCGGCCGACCACAGCAGGTCGGTCGCCGTCACGTTCATCGGATTGAAGCCGTTGTCGCGCAGTGCTCTGGTGAAGTTGTCCAGCCCGGCCTGATCCTCGGCGGTGCCGTATTGGATCAGCCCGATCTTTTGTGCCGACGGCACCGCAGGGTCCGCGATCCTGTACAGCACCGCGGTGATCGCATCGGGCGATGGCAGCGGCGCCGCCTCGGGCGCCTTGGCGTCGGTCGTCAGCAGTGAACGGGGCATCGGGTCGGCCGGCGGCTCGACGTGTTCACTGCACCCGGCCAACCCGATCGCCGCCGCGACGACGGCGATCAAGGTCCCTCGGGTCGTATTCACCGGGCTGGTCCTGGCGCCTACTTCACCGACGACAGCAGGGCCATGGCCGAGCCCTTGGACAGTTGCCAGCCGGTGGGGCTGGGGCCGGCGACGAACGTCAGCGGCTGGGCCGCGGTGGCGCCGGTGGCAGCGGTGGCGGTGACGTTGGCCGTCGCGGTGCCGTCTCCGAGGTCATCGATGTCGGCAACAGCGAAGCTCATGGGGAACACGCCCTGCTTCACGGCGTTGCTGTAGGCCCGGTCGGCGGTGATGGCCTCGAGTCGCCCGACGCCACCCTGGATGTAGCTGCCCTTGGACCCGGCGAAGCTCCCGGCGGCCGTGAGCCCGTTGAGGGTCGACACCAGCGACGTCTGCAGGCCCGGCGCGGGCGCCTGGGGCAGCGGCACCTGGCGGACGACCGGCGCGACCGTCGGCGTTCCGGTGGTCGGGATGGCCGTCTGCGAAGCCACGGTCGTACCGGCGGCTGCGGCGCCGACGAGGGCGGTGGCTGCGATGCCGGTGACGAGGGATTTGACGATCACTGCGGTCCTAATCGTTTAGTAGGGATGGATTACCGGTCCTGATGACCGGGGTTTGTTCCTGACGGGGTCTGTTGCCAGGTGATGCCTGATGTGTCCCGTCGTTCGACGACTTACGAAAGAACGGCGCGCCTGGCAGCAGACCCTGTTCGGTGGTGGTGGGATTCCGTTGCCCGAGCCTGCCGCAGGGTTGACTTCCCGATGATGGTTCCCGAGCTTTGAGCTCTTCGATAGAACGAAGTCCTGCGGTGCGCTGGAGTCACGGACGGCTAGTGAGATGACGGACCTTTGAGTCCCACGATTAGGGCGCCGCGTGAGTCCACCGGTAACGGCACGACCACAGATCGAAGGAGTGAGACAACATTGGGTTTGTATTGCGGAATCGATTGGGCCACAGCCCATCACGATGTCGCGGTGATCAACGATGAGGGCAAGGTGGTGGCCCGCGGCCGGGTCAACAACGACGCCGCCGGGTTCACCGCCCTGCTGGCCCTGCTGGCCGAGGTCGGTGACAGCGCTGAGCATCCGATCCCGGTCGGTATCGAAACCGACCGCGGCCTGTTCGTGGCAGCGCTGCGGAAACCGGCCGGGTGATCTACCCGATCAACCCGCTGGCCGCGTCCCGCTACCGGGCCCGGTACTCGGTGTCGGGCGCCAAATCCGATGCCACCGACGCGGTGCTGCTGGCCAACATCATCCGCACCGATCCCACCGCGCATCGCGCGTTGCCGGCCGATACCGAACTGGCCCAAGCGATCCGGGTCCTGGCCCGCGCCCAGCAGGACGCGGTGTGGGCCCGCGGGCAGGTCGGCAACCAGATCCGTGATCTGCTCAAAGAGTTCTACCCCGCCGCGCTGGTGGCGTTCGACGGCCTCGACGGCGGGCTGGCCCGCCCCGATGCCCGGGCCATCCTGACCGCGGCGCCGACCCCGGCCCAGGCCGCCAAGCTGACCCCCGCCAGGTTGCGCCGGCTGCTGATCAAAGCTGGCCGCCAGCGCTACCTCGACCGCGACGTGACACGCCTGCGTGAGGTGTTCGGCGACACCTACCTGCACCAGCCGGCGGTGGTGGAAAACGCGATGGGCATTCACCTGACGGCGCTGCTGGGCCAGTTCGACGCGGCCTGCGCCGCGACCGATGCGTTGACCGAGGCGGCGACCGCCCATTTTGATCAGCACCCGGACGCCGCGATCATCACCAGCTTCCCGGGCTGGGGATGCTCGCCGGTGCCCGGGTGCTCGCCGAGATCGGTGATGACCGCACCCGGTTCCCCGACGCCCGCGGCTTGAAAGCGTTCGCCGGATCGGCGCCGATCACACGAGCCAGCGGCAAGAAAACCGTTGTCCTGCACCGTCATATCAAAAACCGGCGACTCAACGCCGTCGGGCCGATCTGGGCCCTGGCCTCGCTGCGCGCCTCCCCAGGAGCCCGCCGGCACTTCGACGCCCGCCGCGCCGCCGGAGACTGGAACCACCAAGCCCAACGGCACCTGTTCAACAAATTCCTCGGCCAACTGCATCACTGCCTGCACACCGGCCAGCTCTACAACGAACATCAAGCGTTTCCACCTCCACTCCCGGCCGCGGCTTGACTTTTAACTTCGTGAGATGTCTTTCGATGAGCCCGACTCGCGTATGAGATTAACAGCGCGGTCAGAGGGACACCCGTGTGTCGCAATTCCTTCGACGCCCATGATCGGCAGATCGCCGGTAGCGTTGAGGTATCCGCCGCACCAACTTCCGGTGTGGGAAAGGAGCGCAAGATGTCTGAAATGGATCGCCCGGACGCCTTCGGCAACCCGGGCATACCGCGTCAGAACCCCATGTCCAGCACCGATGCCGCCGAATTGGCGCGTCTTCGTAGCGAGACGGCGGCGCTGCGCGAGCAGCTCACCAACGCGGCCGCGACGCATCGCGGACCACGGGACGTGCAGCAGCTCGAAGCCCGCATCGATTCGCTGACGACCCGCAACGGCAAGTTGATGGACACCCTCAAAGAGGCGCGGCAGCAGTTGCTGGCGCTTCGCGAAGAGGTCGATCGGCTGGGGCAGCCGCCCAGCGGTTACGGCGTCTTGCTGCTCACCCACGACGACGACACCGTCGACGTCTTCACCTCTGGTCGCAAGATGCGGCTGTCGGTGTCGCCGAACATCGAGGTGTCCGAACTCAAGCAGGGCCAGACCGTCCGTCTCAACGAGGCGTTGACGGTGGTCGAGGCCGGCTCGTTCGAGGCGGTCGGCGAGATCAGCACCCTGCGCGAAATCCTGAACGACGGGAAGCGTGCCCTCGTCGTCGGCCATGCCGACGAGGAGCGCATCGTCTGGCTCGCCGAGCCGCTGATCGCGCTCGAGTACCTGGACCCCGAGGTCGCCGAGGTGCTCGAGGGCGTCGACGACCTGGCCGACGAGCGGGCGCGCAAGCTCCGCCCGGGCGACTCGCTGCTGGTCGACAGCAAGGCCGGGTACGCCTTCGAGCGCATCCCCAAGGCCGAGGTCGAGGATCTGGTCCTCGAAGAGGTGCCCGACGTCGCCTACAGCGACATCGGTGGCCTGACGCGGCAGATCGAGTTGATCCGCGACGCTGTCGAGCTGCCCTTCCTGCACAAGGACCTGTACCGGGAGTACGCGCTGCGGCCGCCGAAGGGTGTGCTGCTGTACGGCCCTCCGGGTTGCGGCAAGACGCTCATCGCGAAGGCCGTCGCCAACTCGCTGGCGAAGAAGATGGCCGAGCTGCGCGGCGACGACGCCCGGGAGGCGAAGAGCTACTTCCTGAACATCAAGGGCCCCGAGCTGCTCAACAAGTTCGTCGGCGAGACCGAGCGGCACATCCGCCTGATCTTCCAGCGGGCTCGCGAGAAGGCTTCCGAGGGCACCCCGGTGATCGTGTTCTTCGATGAGATGGACTCGATCTTCCGTACCCGTGGCACCGGCGTCAGCTCCGACGTCGAAACCACCGTGGTGCCACAGCTTCTCAGCGAGATCGACGGTGTCGAAGGCCTGGAGAACGTCATCGTCATCGGTGCCTCGAACCGCGAGGACATGATCGACCCGGCCATCCTGCGGCCCGGCCGTCTGGACGTGAAGATCAAGATCGAGCGGCCGGACGCCGAAGCGGCGCAGGACATCTTCAGCAAGTACCTCACCGAGGAACTGCCGGTGCACGCCGACGACCTGGCCGAGTTCAACGGTGATCGCGCGCTGACCATCAAGGCCATGATCGAGAAGATCGTGGACCGGATGTACGCCGAGATCGACGACAACCGCTTCCTCGAGGTCACCTACGCCAACGGCGACAAGGAGGTCATGTACTTCAAGGACTTCAACTCCGGCGCCATGATCCAGAACGTCGTGGACCGGGCCAAGAAGTACGCCATCAAGTCGGTGCTGGAAACGCAGCAGCGCGGCCTGCGCGTGCAGCATCTGCTGGACTCCATCGTCGACGAGTTCGCCGAGAACGAGGACCTGCCCAACACCACCAATCCCGATGACTGGGCGCGGATTTCGGGCAAGAAGGGCGAGCGGATCGTCTACATCCGCACGCTGGTCACCGGCAAGAGTTCGTCGGCCAGCCGCGCCATCGACACCGAGTCCAACCTGGGGCAGTACCTGTAACAGCACGACCGGTGTGCGGGCCGGGTACGCGATTTTCCGGAATTGCGTACCCGGCCCTCACGCTTGTCTGAGGTCGGCGAGGTAGCGGTCCCGCGCGTCGAGCCGGCGGCGCAGGCTGTCGATCTGTGGGTCGACGAACTCGGCGCGGTACTCGGCATCGGTCGTGGTGCGCGCGGTGATGTACATGAAGGTCAGGGCGCCCAGGAAGAGCGTCGTCTGGATCAGCGACTCCGGAATGGGCAGTGTCATGCCGAAGATGGAGCCGTCCGGCGAGCCGTTGTTGCGGGTCCATTCCGCCAGCAGCTTGGGGCTGATCAGGATCAGGCCGAGCACCAGAAATATGAATGCGGTGACCAGCGCGACGATCAGCAGCTGCAGTACCTGCGACATGGCCAGGACGAACACCACGTTGACACGTTCGATGCGGGACAACGGGATTCGGTGCTCGGGCGCGGGCAGGTGCACGAATGGCGTGTCGGCCAGCACCGCGTTCTGGGTCTCGGGCGCGTCGGGCGCCGACGCCGTCAGGATCGGCCGGACCCGGTCGATGGTGGTCGCGATGACGAACGCCACGGCGATCAGCGCCAGGAAGCCCAGCGCGGACCACAGCCGGGCCCGGCTGACGATGGCCGCCATCAGCCAGACATAGGTGTTGAAGAACACCAGCACCGTCAACAGCATGATCGGCAGGGCCCGCACGAAGAGGCTGCCCACGAGGGTGACGTTGTGCGCCGTGGTGTCCAGGGCCCAGCCCAGGATCGAGCCGATTCCGGTCGCGGTACAGACCAGGACGACGGCGACGATCACACCGACGTAGATCACGTTGCCGCCGACGTAGGCACCAGGGCCACCGAACACCGCGCCGACCAGGCACACCGCCACCGACACTGCGGCCGCCGCGGCGCGACGCCGCCACGACGCGATGCGGGACACCAGCCAGCCCACCAGGGCCGCCACCGGCGCCACCAACAGGAGGACGGCGAGGACGAACCACTCGGTCCGGGTGGGCTGGCCCTCGATGTTGATGGTGTGCCTGCCGGTGACCGCGGTGACGAGGATCGAGTTGGCCATGAACACCGCGAACCCGGCCAGCGCGGGAGCGGAGCGCTGCCACAGCCGTCGTACCAGCGCTCCCGGGCGCAGCACCGCGGGCAGTCCACGGCGCAGAAACCAGGTCTCGGCGGCGACTCGGTCGGCACGTGAGGGCTTTTCCCGTCGCTGCGCTCGCCCAGATGTGGTCATGCGGCTAATCGTCGCGTATCGACAGCCGTCTAGTCTTGGCGGCATGCAACGGATCATCGGAACTGAGGTCGAATACGGCATTTCGTCGCCGTCCGATCCGACCGCGAACCCGATCCTCACGTCCACCCAGGCGGTGCTGGCGTACGCGGCGGCCAGCGGCATCCAGCGGGCCAAGCGCACCCGGTGGGACTACGAGGTGGAGTCCCCGCTGCGCGACGCGCGTGGCTTCGACCTCAGCCGCTCCACGGGCCCGGCCCCGATCGTCGACGCTGACGAGATCGGCGCGGCCAACATGATCCTCACCAACGGCGCCCGGCTGTACGTCGACCACGCCCACCCGGAGTACTCCGCTCCCGAGGTCACCGACCCGATGGACGCGGTCATCTGGGACAAGGCCGGCGAACGCGTCATGGAGGCCGCCGCGCGCCACGTGGCCAGCGTCCCGGGCGCGGCCCGGCTGCAGCTGTACAAGAACAACGTCGACGGCAAGGGCGCGTCGTACGGCACGCATGAGAACTACCTGATGAGCCGGCAGACGCCGTTCAACTCGGTGATCGCCGGCCTGACGCCGTTCTTCGTGTCCCGCCAGGTCGTGACGGGTTCCGGCCGGGTCGGCATCGGACAGTCGGGGGACGAGCCGGGCTTCCAGCTGACCCAGCGCGCCGACTACATCGAGGTCGAGGTCGGGCTCGAGACGACGCTCAAGCGCGGCATCATCAACACCCGCGACGAGCCGCACGCCGACGCCGACAAGTACCGCCGGCTGCACGTCATCATCGGTGACGCCAACCTGGCCGAGACGTCGACGTACCTCAAGGTCGGCACCACGTCGTTGGTGCTCGACCTGATCGAGTTCGGACCGGCCGAGGGCATCGACCTGTCCGATCTGGCGTTGGCCCGCCCCGTGCACGCGGTGCATGTGATCAGCCGCGACCCGTCGTTGCGCGCGACCGTGGCGCTGGCCGACGGTCGCGAGCTGACCGCCCTTGCGCTGCAACGCATCTACCTGGACCGGGTGGCCAAGCTGCAGGAACGGCGCGATCCCGATTCGCGTGCCGACCACGTCCTCGAGACCTGGGCGCACGTGCTGGATCTGCTCGAGCGCGATCCGATGGAATGCGCCGAAATCCTGGACTGGCCGGCCAAGCTGCGCCTGCTGGAGGGCTTCCGGCAGCGGGAGAACCTGGGCTGGAACGCGCCGCGCCTGCACCTGGTGGACCTGCAGTATTCCGATGTGCGACTGGACAAGGGCCTGTACAACCGCCTGGTCGCGCGCGGCTCGATGAAGCGGCTCGTCACCGAGCAGCAGGTGCTGGATGCGGTGGAGAATCCGCCCACCGACACCCGCGCCTACTTCCGTGGTGAGTGCCTGCGCCGGTTCGGTGCGGACATCGCCGCGGCCAGCTGGGACTCGGTGATATTCGACCTCGGCGGCGAGTCGCTGGTGCGGATTCCGACGCTGGAACCGCTGCGTGGAAGCAAGGCCCATGTCGGTGCGTTGCTCGATTCGGTGGACAGCGCGGTCGAGTTGGTGGAACAGCTCACCACGTAAACGCTTGTGTTCCCGGGGAACCCGGGCCCGGACCGGTAGTGTGAAGTTAGATATCGAGCAATCAGGAGGCGGCGATGGCTCAGGAACAGACCAAGCGCGGTGGCGGCGGCGGCGAGGACGACGACGTCTCCGGCCCGTCTGCCGCAGGTCAGGAACGTCGCGAGAAGCTCGCTGAGGACACCGACGATCTGCTCGATGAGATCGACGACGTGCTGGAAGAGAACGCTGAGGACTTCGTGCGCGCGTACGTCCAAAAGGGCGGCCAGTGACGCCAGCGTTCGGGCCTTTCTCTGATCGACTGGATGTCACCTCACCCCACCTGAACCTGTCCTCGTTTTCGGACTTTCTCAGCCGGCAGGCGCCCCACCTGCTGCCGGTGCCAGGGGATGCTGTGACCAGCGGTGCCGACCTGCCCCACGGCACGACCATCGTCGCGATCAAGTACCCCGGCGGCGTGCTGATCGCGGGTGACCGGCGCGCCACCCAAGGCAACATGATCGCCAGCCGTGACGTGCAGAAGGTGCACATCGCCGACGACTACACCGCAACCGGCATCGCCGGCACCGCGGCCATCGCGGTGGAGTTCGCGCGGCTGTATGCCGTCGAACTCGAGCACTACGAGAAGCTCGAAGGCGTGCCGCTGACGTTCCGCGGCAAGGTCAACCGGCTGGCCATCATGGTCCGCGGCAATCTCGGCGCGGCCCTGCAGGGCTTCGTGGCGCTGCCGCTGCTGGTGGGTTACGACCTGGACGACACCGACCCGGGCAACGCCGGTCGCATCGTCTCGTTCGACGCCGCCGGCGGCTGGAACATCGAGGAAGAGGGCTACCAGTCGGTGGGCTCGGGCTCGCTGTTCGCCAAGTCATCGATCAAGAAGCTGTATTCGCATGTGACCGACGCCGATTCGGCGCTCAAGGTCGCCATCGAGTCGCTGTACGACGCCGCCGACGACGATTCGGCCACCGGCGGACCGGATCTGACACGTGGCATCTATCCGACCGCGGTGCTCATCGGTGCCGAAGGCGCCGAAGAGGTCACCGAGGAGCGCATCGCCGCGCTGGCCCGGGAAGTCATCGCCAACCGCACCCGCGCGAGAGGTAATGCCTGATGAGCTTTCCGTATTTCATCTCGCCCGAACAGGCGATGCGGGAACGTTCCGAGCTTGCGCGCAAAGGCATTTCGCGGGGCCGCAGCGTGGTCGTCCTGGCCTACGACGGGGGCGTGCTGTTCGTGGCGGAGAACCCGTCGCGCTCGCTCCAGAAGGTCAGCGAGCTGTACGACCGCGTCGGTTTCGCCGCGGTCGGCCGGTTCAACGAGTTCGACAACCTGCGTCGCGGCGGCATCCAGTTCGCCGACACCCGGGGCTACGCCTATGACCGGCGGGACGTCACCGGCCGTCAGTTGGCCAACGTCTACGCCCAGACCCTCGGCACCATCTTCACCGAGCAAGCCAAGCCTTACGAAGTCGAACTGTGCGTCGCCGAGGTGGCGCACCACGGCGAGACGAAAGCCCCTGAGCTGTATCGGATCACCTACGACGGGTCGATCGCCGACGAGCCGCATTTCGTCGTCATGGGCGGCACGACCGAACCGATCATCGCCGCGCTCAACGACTCCTACCAGGAGAACGCGAGCCTGGACGACGCGGTGAAGGTCGCCGTCGACGCGCTGCATGCCGGGGCCGGCGACCGCGTGCTGGGGGCCGCGACACTCGAGGTCGCGATCCTCGACGCCAAGAAGCCACGCCGCGCGTTCCGCCGGATCACCGGTGCGGCGCTCGACGCCGTCCTGCCGAAAGTCGAGGCGGAAACCACGGACGGCGACAAGGCCGCCGACGGCGAGAGCAAGCCCGAAGGCGACGCGACCGAGTAGTCACCCGGTCGACGGGACCGCGGCCAGTCCGCGAAGCAGCACCGCGATGCCGAATTCGAAGGCATCATCGGCGCGTTCGGGCTTGGTGCTGCCGGTGGCAAGCGCGGCCGCGAACTCCGGACCCACATCGGCGCTGGTCTGCCAGGGTTCGTCGGGCGCGGCCACATCGAGCGCCGAGCCCAGCACGAACGAATCGATCAGCGTGATGGCACGCAACGTATCCGCGGGGTTGAACCCGGCCCGGTCGAATGCGACGGCCAGCACGTTGTACATCGTGAGGGCGTGATCGCTGTTCACCGCGTGCGACGTCAGCAGCGGGATGAGCCGCGGGTAGCGGGCGTAGCTCTGCCGGTACGACCGCATGATGTCGGCGACGACGTCGGTCCACGGGCGGTGCGGGTCGTCGGCCGGGAGCGCGACGTCAGACATGGCGCGTTCGCGCAGGAGTTCGACGATCTGTTCACGTCCGGCGATGTGGTTGTACAGGGATGACGGGCTGACCTTGAGGGCCCGCGCCAGTTCCGGGACGGTGAAACCGCCGGTCTTGTTGACCAAATCCATTGCTGCGCCGGCGATGCGATCGGTGGATAGCAGCGGTTTGGAGGGGCGGCCCATGGCATATGTCTACTACCTCTTTACAAGTGCGGGTAGGTGGGGTCACAATAAAACGAATCAAATTCGTTTTAGGAGTCCAGCTGATGATCACCCTGACCGCCACCGCGCCCGAATCGCTGTCTCGCAGCACCGAGTCGACGCGACCGCCGGTGCGGGTCGGCCTGGTGCAGCACCGCTGGCGTCCCGACGCCGACGAGCTCACCAAGGTGCTGCGCGACGGTATCGACCGGGCCGCGGGAGAAGGTGCCGCGCTGGTGTGTCTGCCGGAGATCACGCTGCTGCGGTACCCCGCCGACACCCCGGCCGGGCCGAACCCGGGCGACGCCGCGGAGGATCTCCTCGACGGCCCGACGTTCGCGCTGGCCGCCGAGGCGGCCCGCGCCAACGGCATCTTCGTGCACGCGTCGCTCTACGAAAAGGCACCGGCGGCAGACGGTTTGGGTTTCAACACCGCGATCCTGGTCTCGCCGTCGGGCGAGCTCGTCGGCCGGACCCGCAAGATGCACATCCCGATCTCGGCGGGCTACTACGAGGACACCTACTTCCGCGCCGGTCCCGCTGAGGGCAACCCCTACCCGGTCTACGAACCGAAGGGCCTCGGCGCCAAGCTGGGCATGCCGACGTGCTGGGACGAGTGGTTTCCCGAGGTGGCCCGCAACTACTCGCTCGGCGGTGCCGAGATCGTCGTCTACCCGACGGCCATCGGGTCTGAGCCGGTCTTCCCGGCGTTCGACACGCAGCCGCTGTGGCAGCAGGTCATCGTCGCCAACGGCATCAACAGCGGCCTGTTCATGGTGGTGCCCAACCGGATTGGCGGCGAGGGTACCGTCACGTTCTACGGCTCGTCGTTCATCTCCGACCCGTACGGCCGGGTGCTGGTGCAGGCGCCGCGCGGCGAGGAGGCGGTGCTGGTCGCCGATTTGGATCTCGATCAGCGCCGCGACTGGCTGGAGCTGTTCCCGTTCCTGCTGACCCGCCGGCCCGAGAGCTACGGCGCGCTGACCGCACCGGTTGACGCGCAGCGTCCGTACGGCGCCGGCCACGAGGCCACCGCGGTGGTGAAATGACGAACTATGTGATGCCTGCGGAGAGCGCGCCCCAGGATCGGGTGTGGATGGCGTTCCCATCTGAAGGATATTCCTTGGGGGACAACGCAACCGAGCATCACGAGGCCCGCTCGACATGGGCTGCCGTGGCCCATGCGGTGCTTGAGTTCGAGCCGGTGACCGTGGTGGTGGACCCCGCGGAAACAGCTGCCGCCCGGCGGTATCTGTCCGGCGAGGTCGACATCGTCGAGGCGCCGTTGAACGACGCCTGGATGCGCGACATCGGCCCGACCTTCGTGCACGCCGCCGACGGTTCGGTGGCCGCCGTGGACTGGGTGTTCAACGGCTGGGGCGGCCAGGACTGGGCGCGCTGGGATCGCGATGCGAAAATCGGTGCCGCCGTTGCCGGTTGGGCCGGTGTTCCGGTCGTCGGCTCGACGCTGGTCAACGAAGGCGGTGGCATCCAGGTCGACGGGCAGGGCACGGTGCTGGTCACCGAGACCGTCCAGCTCGACCCCGGCCGCAATCCCGGCGCCACCAAAGCCGACATCGAGGCCGAGCTGGCCCGCACCCTCGGCGCCACGCACGCCGTGTGGTTGCCGCGGGGCCTGACCCGAGACTCGGAGCGCTTCGGCACCCGCGGGCACGTCGACATCGTCGCGGCCATCACGTCACCGGGGCGCCTGCTGTTGCACGCGCAGCGCTCCGACGCACATCCGGACCACTTGGTATGCAAGGAGATTCGCGAAGCACTCGCCGAGACCTGTGACGCCGCGGGCCAGCCGTGGGAAATCATCGAACTACCCGCACCGTACCTGTTGACCGACGCCGAGGGCTACGTCGACTACAGCTACATCAACCACCTCGTGGTCAACGGCGGCGTCATCGCCTGTGCCTTCGGCGATCCCCGCGATGCCGACGCCGCGGCGATCCTTGCCGAGCAGTACCCGGGCCGCCGGGTGGTCAGCGTCGACGCGCGGCCGCTGTTCGAACGAGGCGGCGGCATCCACTGCATCACGCAGCACCAGCCGTCGGTGATAGTCGAGTAGCAGATCCGGTCCGTGTGCCCCTTTTCGCCGGTAATGTTCGCTCCCAGCCTGAGGATTCGTGCAACTACGTCAGGGGGAGCCATTAAGAACATATTTGCCGCGCTCGCATACGCCTTTGTCGGACCGGTCGTCTTGGCCGGCTGCGTTGTGGACACTGACCGGATCGCCACTGAAACAATCAATGAAAAACTAGAGGAACGACGGTCGGCGTCTTCGATGCCGTCGACCAGCGCTGCCCGGGCCAACAAGTCAAAGTTGCTCGGGGTCGACATGCCGACGGGGACCTGGTTGGTACAGAGCAGCTACAGCGGTACCTCGTCGCGTGAAGCATGGGGCTACAAAGGCGACCGCCTGGACTCGAGAAAAGACATCCCGATCCGGAACACGATCTTCGCGATGGCCGATTCGGGTCTGCTACGCCAAGGCTGGCAGCAGTGCACCATCCACACCGGAGGCCCCTACTCGTGGATCAAGCCGGGAACCGATGAGTACATCATCATGAGTTACATGGCTGGTCCGCCGAAAATCGCCAACGTGCTCTGGCAGAACTGGCACGACGGTGCCTGCGAGGGCAGGGTCAAGGGCTGACCAATCGGGAAGCTGCTCACGTGCTGGGTAGCATCCGACTCATGGCCATAAAACTCGAGAACGTCGGCATCGCAGTGCGCGACCTCGACGCCACCATCGCGTTCTTCACCGACCTCGGCCTGACGCTCGTCGGCCGGGCCACCGTCAGCGGCGAGTGGACCGAGACTGCCGTCGGCCTCGACGGCAACCACGCCAACATCGCGATGCTCGAAACACCGGACGGTCACGGCCGCATCGAGCTGTTCGAGTAAATCCATCCCGAGGCGAACGAGTCGGAACCCACCCGTCCCAACGATATTGGGATGCACCGCGTCGCGTTCTCGGTCGACGACATCGACGCGGCCCTCGAGATCGCCGCCCGCCACGGGTGTCACCCACTCCGTGGCGTGGCGACCTACGAGGACGTCTACAAGCTGACGTACGTCCGTGGCCCCAGCGGCGTCATCGTGATGTTCGCCGAGGAGCTCAAGAAGAGCTGACGGCCATCAAGCGGCTGACGGCCGCGCTCACCCGGTCGCGGTTGCCCGCGCCGTTGCGCACCACCCACGACGTCAGGTGCTCGAGCAGCTCGCGGATCTCCAGCAGCGCCTGAATGCGTTCGCTTTCGTCGGTCTTGCCGGTCAGCACCTCGGACCACAGGGTGTCCAGATCGAGGATGTCGCGCACCGTCGCATATGCCATCGCCACATCCGACGTGCTCACCGACAGGCGTTCCTGCATGCGGTAGATGGTGCCAGGACCGACGCGGTTGATGAGCTCACCGGCGACCGAGGTCGCGACGATCTCGCGGCGGAGTGGATGGTTCGCGATCTCGGCGCGCGCATGCGCGGCGATGGTGGCCGGGAAGTACTGCTCCAGGCGGCCGACGAACATCTCGTGATCCGGCACGCCGGAGGCCAACAGCTCCTGTGACACCAGGTTCTTGGATTGCGCCAGCAGCACGGCGATTTCGGGCCGGGTGAGTCCGAGCCCGACGAGACGGCGGCGATCCAGTTCCTGCTTCGACGGCAGCCCCTCAACGTCGGGGTCGACGCCGGCCACGTCCTGCAGGTTGCCGATGAGCCGGACGTGCCGCTCCAACAACGAGCCGGCCTCGGCGGCCGCCATGCTGATCGCGAGGATCTGGTCGGCGTTGTCCGCCAGCACCCGGGCGGCGACGTCGTCGGTGGCACCGGCGAGCAGCTCATTGCGTTGTGCGATGGCGATAGTGCCGGAGTCCAGCGCGATCTTGAGATTGACCTCGAGGTCGGAGGTGGCAACCCCGGCGGCGTTGTCGATGAAGTCGGCGTTGACCCGGCCGCCGTTCAGCGCGAACGCGATCCGGGCCTGCTGCGTCAGGCCGAGGTTGCCGCCCTCACCGATCACCTTGCAGCGCAACTGCGAAGCGGTGACGCGCACGCGGTCGTTCGCCTTGTCATGTGCGTCGGCGTCGGTCTCGTCATCGGCACGGACATAGGTGCCGACGCCACCGTTCCACAGCAGGTCGACAGGTGCCCGCAGCGCCGCGCTGATCAGCTCGTCGGGCGTGCATTCGGTAGCCGCGACGCCCAGGCGGGCCCGGACCTGATCGGACAGCGGAATCGACTTCGCGGTGCGTGACCACACGCCGCCGCCCGACGAGATGAGTGCCGGGTTGTAGTCCAGCCAGCTGGACCGGGGGAGGGCGAAGAGGCGCTCACGCTCCTGATATGAGACGGCGGGGTCCGGATCCGGATCGAGGAAGATGTGCCGGTGGTCGAATGCCGCGATGAGCTTGATGTTGCGCGACAACAGCATTCCGTTGCCGAACACATCACCCGACATGTCGCCGATGCCGGCCACGGTGAACGGTTCGACGTCGATGTCATGGCCGGCCTCGGCGAAGTGCCGGCGTACCGACAGCCATGCGCCGCGGGCGGTGATGCCCATGGCCTTGTGGTCGTACCCGGCCGACCCGCCCGAGGCGAAGGCGTCGCCCAGCCAGAAGTCGTATTCGGTGGCAATGGAGTTGGCCAGATCGGAAAAGGTGGCGGTGCCCTTGTCGGCGGCCACGACGAGGTAGGCGTCGTCGCCATCGGGGCACACGGTGCGGTCGGGATGCACGATCTTTCCGTCGACGATGTTGTCGGTGACATCGAGCAGGCCGCGGATGAAGGTGCGGTAGCCGTCGGCGGGATCGACAGTGGCAGAACGCAAGACGAAGGCACCCTTGGCGCCGGTCGGCACGATCGGGGCGTTCTTCACGGCCTGCGTCTTCATCAGGCCCAGCACCTCGGTACGGAAGTCCTCGGCACGGTTGGACCAGCGCAGGCCGCCGCGGGCGATCGCACCGCTACGCAGGTGCACGCCCTCGACGGTGTCGGAGTGCACGAAGATCTCGCGGTAGGGGACAACGGGTCCCGTGATCGACAGGCGCGCCGAGTCGATCTTGAACGACACGTAATCCTTGGGCCCGCCGTCGGCGCCGACCTGGAACCAGTTGGTGCGCAACGTCGCCGCGACGAAGGCGTGCAGTGCCCGCCGGATCCGGTCGTCGTCGAGCGAGGTGGCGGCATCCACGAGACCGGCGACCTCGCGATCCGCCTGCTCGATGTCGGCGGCGGCGTCCGGGTTGAACCGGGCGTCGAACAGCGCCAGCAGTGCGTTCACGAATTCGGGCGCAGCTACGAGGGATTCGATGATGTAGTCCTCGGAGAATCCCAGGCCCGTCTGCCGGAGGAACCGGCATGCGGCGCGGATCAGCACCGCGCGGCGCCAGTCGATGCCGGCCGCCGCGATGAGCATCGCGTACCGGTCGACGCTCCAGCGCCCCGCGATGGCGGCCTCGCAGGCCTGCGCGACCAGGTCGCGTGTCGCCTCGGACAGCGAGAGGTCGCCGAACTCGTAGCAGTGTCCGGCGTCGTCGGAGTGGTGGTAGGAGGCGACGCGCAGGCCGAAGGACTCGAACATCGCGCAGACGTCGGCCAGGAACGGCGGATGCCCGGGCCACTGAATTTGGGCGTGGTTGTTCAGCCCGTCGGCGTCGAAAGACACCCGGGCAGCGGAATTCTGCATGGGGAGGACTACTCCGGTCTATTTACTTGGATGTCTGTGTGGGGAGAAAGAGGGGAAAGTTGTTGCAGCGCAACTACTGAAGGGCGATGTACTTGGTCTCGAGGTATTCCTCGATGCCTTCGCTGCCGGCTTCCCGGCCGATGCCGGATTCCTTGATGCCGCCGAACGGCGCGGCCACGTCGGAGATGACGCCGCGGTTGACGCCCACCATGCCGGCCTCGACTGCCTCGGCGACCCGCAGTGCGCGGTCCAGGCCCTGCGTGTAGACGTAGGCGGCCAGGCCATACTCGGTGTCGTTGGCGGCATCGATGCCGGCCTGCTCGCCGTCGAATCCGATGATGGCGGCGACCGGTCCGAAGATCTCCTCACGCAGGAGGCGGGCGTCGGTCGACACGTCGGCGAGCACCGTGGGCGGGTAGAAGAAGCCTTCGCCTTCAACGGGTTTACCGCCGGTGGCCACCGTGGCGCCCTTGCTGACGGCGTCCTGCACCAGCTCGTCGACCGTTGCCCGCTGCTTGGCGGTGATCAGCGGACCGACCTGGCTGCCGGCCTGGTCGCCCGGGCCGGTCGCCAGTGCCGCCATCCGGGCGGCGAGCTTTTCGGTGAACTCGGCGCGGACTGCGTTGTCGACGTGGATGCGGTTGGCGGCGGTACATGCCTCACCCATGTTGCGCATCTTGGCGGCCATCGCACCGTCGACCGCGGCGTCCAGATCGGCGTCGTCGAACACCACGAACGGGGCGTTGCCGCCGAGTTCCATCGAGGTGCGCAGCACCCGATCAGCGGACTGTGCCAACAGCTTTCGTCCCACTCCGGTGGAGCCGGTGAACGTCAGCTTGCGCAGCCGCGGGTCCGCCAGCAGCGGGCCGGTCAGACCGGCGGCATCGGTGGTCGGCAGGATCGACAGCACGCCGGCGGGCAGGCCGGCGTCGGCGAACACCTGGCCCAGCAGCAGCATGGTCAGCGGGGTTTCGGCCGCGGGCTTGACGATCATGGTGCAGCCGGCCGCCAGCGCGGGCCCGATCTTGCGGGTGCCCATGGCGAGCGGGAAGTTCCACGGAGTGATGGCCAAGGTGGGGCCGACGGGCTGCTTGGTCACGAGGATGCGGCCGGTGCCGGTGGGCGACTGCGTGTAGCGGCCGTTGATCCGCACCGCTTCTTCGGCGAACCAGCGCAGGAACTCGCCGCCGTAGTTGACCTCGCCCTGGCTCTCGGCCAGAGGCTTTCCCATCTCGAGGGTCATGGTCAGGGCGAAGTCGTCGCGGCGCTCCATGACCAGTTCCCAAGCGCGCCGCAGGATTTCGGCGCGTTCGCGGGCCGGGGTGGCGGCCCACGAAGCCTGCGCGGCGACCGCGTCGTCGAGGGCGCGGGCACCGTCGGCGGGTGAGGCGTCGGCGACCTCGATGAGCACGGCGTCCGTGGCCGGGTCGTGCACGGCGAACCGGGCTCCGGTGGACGCCGGTACCTGTAGGCCGCCGAGCCACAGCTCCGTGGGCATGGACTCCAGCAGCGTGGTGCGGTCGATCATCGGGCTGCCGCCATTTCGCGCACGATGTCGGCCAGGACGGCGATGCCCTCGTCGAGCAGCTCGTCGCTGATCACGAGCGGCGGGAGCAGGCGGATGATGTTGCCGTACGAGCCGCAGGTCAGCAGGATGACACCGCGTTTGAACGCCTCTGCCGCAATGGCTTTCGTCAGTACCGGATCCGGTTCATCGGTACCCGGTTTGACGATCTCGATGGCCAGCATGGCGCCGCGGCCGCGGACGTCACCGATCACTCCGGTGTCGGTCAGGGCCTGCAGCTTGGGCACCACCGCGGTTTCGATGGCGCGGGCGCGGGCAGGCAGGTCCATCTCGGCCATGGCGTCGAGCGTGGCGAGCGCCGCGGCGCAGGCGACGGGGTTACCGCCGTAGGTGCCACCCAGGCCGCCGGGGTGCACGGCGTCGAGCAGGTCGGCCCGACCGGTGATGGCGGCCAGCGGCATGCCGCCGGCGATGCCCTTGGCCATGGTGACGATGTCGGGGACGATGCCCTCGTGGTCGGAGGCGAACCAGGATCCGGTACGGGCGAAGCCGGTCTGCACCTCGTCGGCGATGAACACGACACCGTTGGCCTTGCACCAATCAACAATGGTGGCAAGGAATCCCGGTGCGGGCACGATGAAGCCGCCCTCGCCCTGGATGGGCTCGATGATCACCGCGGCGAGCGATGCGGCGCCGATCTGGGTCTCGATGCGGCTGATGGCGGCCTTGGCGGCGGCCTCGCCGGTCAGCCCGTCGCGGTACGGGTACGACGCGGGCATCCGGTAGATCTCCGGCGCGAACGGGCCGAACTGCGTCTTGTAGGGCATGGCCTTGGCGGTCAGGGCCATCGTCATGTTGGTGCGGCCGTGGTAGGCGTGGTCGAAGGCGACGACGGCCTGCCGGCCCGTGGCCAACCGCGCGACCTTGACCGCGTTCTCGACGGCCTCGGAGCCCGAGTTGAAGAATGCGGTGCGCTTCTCGTGATCGCCGGGGGTCATGGCGTTGAGGCGCTCGGCGAGTTCCACGTAGCCCTCGTACGGGGTGATCATGAAACAGGTGTGGGTGAAGCGGGCTGCCTGCTGAGCCACGGCAGCGGCGACACCCGGATGCGATGCGCCGACGCTGGTGACAGCGATACCCGAACCCAGGTCGATGAGCGAGTTGCCGTCGATGTCGACGATGACGCCGCCGTCGGCGTCCGCGGCGTAAACCGGTGCCGACGAGCTGACGCCACCCGCCACCGCGGCCTGGCGGCGCGCCGACATCTCGGCCGATCGCGGACCGGGCAGCGCGGTGACGATGTTGCGCTTCTGCGCCAGTCGATAGGTGATGTCGGTCATCGGTTGCTCCTGGTGATCGAACGGCTTGTGTACTGCTGATTCTCTTCGGTTGTGGCGCGGATAACTATGTCCACTTTGTCGATTTGAAGGGTGCCGTCCACTCCGTTTTGTCATGCGGGTGGAGCACTCGCGGAACTGGCTGACGCGGCCGGCGAAAGCCGGCTAACGCGGCCTGCGGAAGTAGCTCGGCGCAGTGCCTTCCCAGCGCTTGAAAGCGTGGGTGAAATTGGCTGTTTCGGCGTACCCGAGGTGCCGCGAGATCTCCTCGACAGAAAGGTCCTGCTGGAGCAGCTCGAGGGCCAAATGGCGCCGGACCTCGTCGAGCAACGCGCGGTAGGAGGTGCCCTCGGCGGCGAGCCGACGGCGCAGGGTGCGCTGATCGATGTGCAATTCGTCGGCGATGGTCGGCATCGACGGCAGTTCGCCGGGGTTGTGCAGCAGCCGGCTGCGGACCTGGCCTGCCACGCCGACGCGAGACAGCCTGCGCTCGAGCAGGTCCCGGCATTGCTGCTCGATCTTGCGTGCCGTATTGCCGTCGGCGAGCGGCGACGGCATCTCCAGTACTTCGTGTGTGGCGGCGATTCGGTTGGTGCGCTGGCCGGAACGCACGTCCGATACCGGAAGCCCCCACAGTTCGGCGAGCTTCTCGGCGCGAGCGGCGTCGAGTGTCGTCTCCGCCCATGCCGGTGTCAGCGCCAAATTTGCGCCCTGCGTCGCGGCGACGAATCCGGCCAGGTCCCGCTCGACGATGAACGACCTGACGTCCGTGGGTAATTCACTGTCGTCGGCGACGAGGTATCCGTACTGGTCGTCGGTCTCCACCGAGAACCGCAGGTGTGTGGGGGACAGCGCGAGATAAGGCAGGATCAGTTCCACCCCCTGCCGCAGATTGGGGCTAGCCAGGATCAGGAAGCCGAGCAAGCCGGCCCGTCCCAGGGTGGAGTGCACGCCCACCTCGATGCCGACACCCGGTCTGTCGCCAAGTCCCGCAATGAGATTGCGGATGACGTCGAATTCCTGGTGCGCCCAGATTTCGGCGTTCTCGTCGTCAAGGTCGGCTTCGGTCAGTCCGCTACCTGCCAGACATTCGGCGGCTGTCATCCCATGCGCGATGCCGCCCTGCACCATGATGCGGACGCCTTCGGTGCCCCGCGGCACCGCCCAGACCGGGGCCATTCCCACTGTCCGAAAATACCAAATCGACGTCCCGTTGGAACATTCAGTCGCGTCGGCCCCGTCCGTAGCGTTTTTCGGCAGACGCAGCCAACGAGGGTTGCCCGAAAGACGGAGTGTCGAATGTCGTCAGTCGAAGTGGCCGATCGGGCAGAAAGCCAACCCGCCGCGCGAACGGCGTTGCCCGATCCGGGCGAGCAGGTTCCGAAGTTGGCATGGCCGACTGTCGCGCTGTTTCTCGCGGGAGCCGCGGCCTTCGTGGCGTCGACCGTCGCCTATCTGGGTGGCGTCGCTCCGGTGTGGGTGCCCATCGTGGTCAACGCGGTGGTGACCTTCACGATGTTCACCGTCGTCCACGACGCCGTGCACTATGCGATCAGTTCGACGCGCTGGGTCAACGGCTTGTTCGGACGGTTGGCTGTGCCGTTCGTCCAGCCGCTGATCTCGTTCCCCTCGTTCGGGTTCATTCACATTGAGCACCACCGGCATTCGAATGATGACGAGAACGATCCGGATACCTTCGCCTCCCACGGGCCGGTGTGGCAGCTGCCGTTCCGCTGGGCCGTACTCGACGTTTTCTACGGCACTTATCTGATCCGCAAGATTCGCGGTCGTCCCAAGGCCGAGGTCGCTGAAACCCTGGTATGCGTGGCCGTTTCGGTGGCCGGGTTGATCGTCGCGATCATGTCGGGCCACTTCTGGACGCTGGCCGTCGTCTTCATCATTCCGCAGCGCATCGCGGTGGTCGTCTTGGCGTGGTGGTTCGACTGGATGCCGCACCACGGGTTGGAGGACACTCAGCGCAGTGACCGCTACCGGGCGACCAGAACCCGCGTCGGGATGGAGTGGCTCTACACCCCTTTGATGCTGTCGCAGAACTACCACCTGGTGCACCACCTGCACCCGTCGGTGCCGTTCTACCGCTATACCAAGACCTGGCGCCGCAACGAGGAGGCCTACCTGGACCGGAACGCCGCGATCTCCACGGTGTTCGGGCAAGGTCTCGACGCCGGCGAATTCCGGGAGTGGAAGCAACTGAACGGCAAGCTCGGCCGGCTGCTGCCGGTGCGGATGCCGGCGCGCTCGAGTTCACCGCACGCGGTGTTCCACCGGATCCCGGTGGCCGCGGTCGATCCGATCACCGCAGACAGCACATTGGTGACCTTCGCCGTTCCCGAGGCACTGCAGGACCAGTTCCGATTCGAACCCGGCCAGCACGTCTCGGTGCGCACCGACCTGGGCGGAGAGGGCGTACGCCGCAGCTACTCGATCTGCGCGCCCGCCACGCGAGCCCAGTTGCGGATCGCGGTGAAACACATTCCGGGAGGGACATTCTCGGGATTTGTGACCGAGCACCTCAGGGCCGGCGACGTCCTGGAGGTGATGACCCCGGCCGGCAGCTTCAGTTCCGCCCTGCATCCGCTGCACCGCAAGCACTACGTCGGGCTGGTGGCCGGCAGCGGCATCACCCCGGTGCTGTCGATCCTGGCAACCGTCATGGAGCTCGAAACCGAGAGCCGCTTCACCCTCATCTACGGCAACCGCACCAAAGAGTCGACGATGTTCCGCGCCGAACTCGACCGTCTCGAATCCCGTTATGCCGACCGCCTCGAAATCCGGCACGTGTTGTCGGCCGAGCCGCGGCATACCCCGGAGCTGTCCGGCCGCATCGATACGGAACGCCTGACCCGCTCGCTCACGGGCGACCTTCATCCCGGCAGCGTGGACGAGTGGTTCCTGTGCGGCCCCGCTGCGATGTCCACCGGTGCGCGCGAGACGCTGATCCAGGGTGGCGTCGACCCGGAGCGGATCCATCTGGAATTGTTCACCGGCTTCGACCGCGGCGACTCGCCCGCTCGCGACCACCAGTCGGCCACCGTCACGGTCCAATTGTCCGGCAAGCGGCAGACTTTCGGTCTCGCCGGCGGGGACACGATTCTGGAAAGCGCACTGCAGGCGGGAATTGGCGCGCCCTACTCGTGCATGGGTGGTGCGTGTGGCACCTGCCGGGCCAAACTGCTTGGCGGCACGGTCGAGATGGACCAGAATTTCGCGCTCGGGCGCACCGACCTCGACGCCGGTTACATCCTCACCTGCCAGTCGCATCCGACCAGCCCCACGGTGTCGGTCGACTACGACGCCTGACGGCGGCCCCGCGCGGTGTGGCGCCCTGAGCTCAATCGTCGTGGCGATCTGCCGCTGGTTATTGAAGTCAGGGACGTCCAGCCGTCGAAAAAGATACCTCGCTTCAATCATGATGTCCTGCAGTGCATCGTGATTGAAGCGAGGTCCTTGTCTGGCAGATTTCGCTTGGCCCCGCCGTTGATCCTGCGTCCAGGCACATGGTTACTCAACATTTCCCGCCCAGGCTGCACAGTCAACAGGCACAAGGCAATTGGCCGGTCAAAGAGAAGCGCCCCGTCATGCCGAAGCATGACGGGGCGCGTCCGAGTTCACTCAGGGCAGCGGAGGAGTGTCCATGGTCAGGGTCTCGCCCCGGAAGAACGCCGGCTGGGTGGCGCGCATGCCGAGCATGAGCACCGCGCCGAAGATCAGGATGCCGAAGCCCAGATAGAACACCAGCCCGATGCCGCCGATCTCGGCGCCGCTGCCGCTGGCCGTCGGATCCATGCTGACGAGCACCGATTTGACGAACACGGAAAGCAGCATGATGCCACCGAGTAGCGGGAACACCAGCTTGTAGATGACGTTGTGCGCATTGAGGAACAGTTCCTTGCGGAAGAACCACACGCAGGCGAACGCCGTGATGCCGTAGTACCAGCAGATCATGATGCCAAGGGCGGCAATGGTATCCAGCAAGGTGCGCTCGGACAGCAGCGTCACGATGGTGTAGAACGCGGCGGTGACGACGCCCGCGATCACGGTGCTGAACACGGGCGACAGCGTGCGGGGGCTGACGCTGGCGAACCGCTTGGGGAAGGCGCCGTAGGTACCCATCGCCAGCATGGTGCGGGCCGCCGGCAGCACGGTGGTCTGCAGGCTGGCGATCGACGAGGCGAACACCGCCAGCAGCAGCAACGGGCCACCCCAATCGCCGAGGACCGGATAGGCCAGCGCGCCGAAGACGTTGGCCGCGTTGTCCTTGTTGCCCAGTCCCAGGCCGGTGTCACCGATCCCGGCGTACATCATCACCGCGACCGCGACCAGGAGGTACGTCAGCAGAATCGACAGGACGCAGAGCAATCCGGCGCGGCCGGGGACCTTGGTGGGGTCCTTGCATTCCTCGCCGAGGGTCAGACAGGTGTCCCAGCCCCAGAACGCGAAGATGGAGCCGATGAGCCCGATCACGAAGGCGCTCATGGTCAATCCGGTGAACGGGTCGAACCAGTCGATGTCGAAGTTCAGGTGTCCCTCGACGCCGCCCGACCGCACGATCGCGACGATCGAGAACGTGATGAGCACGATCATCTGGAAGCCGACCAGGACGTACTGCACCTTCTCGCTGGTCGTGATGCCACGGCAGGAGATGTAGGTGGCGATGGCCAGCAGCGCGACGGTGGACCCGATGTTGACCCAGACATTGTCGGCCGAGAGCGTGGCGAGTTTCTCGTTGTGAAGCACCTTGCCCAGGAATTCGTAGCCGAACTGGACGCCGATCGAGGCGAGATTGGACAGCACGATGATGGTCGCGATCACCATGCCCCAGCCGCACATCCAGCCGACATACGGGCCGAAAGCCTTGGTGGACCAGGTGAACGACGCACCGCAGTCGGGGGCCCGTGAGTTCAGTTCGCGGTACGCGTAGGCGGTCAGGAACATGGGGATGAAGCCGGCGATCAGGATGGCCGGCATCTTCAGCCCGACCGCCGCGACGATCAGCCCGATGCTGGCCGTGAGCGTGTAGCCCGGCGCCACGGTCGAGATACCGAGGATTGCCCCGGTGATGGTGCCGATTCTGCCTGCGGCGAGGCCCTTGGCGACGAGGCCTTCTTCCCGCTCTACGCGAGCGAGGTCGGAATCGGCCAGTTGTTCAGTCATTATCAGCCCCTTCATCTTTCGGAACCACGATCATGGGCACCTGCAGGACGCGCAGCATCTTGGCGGCGGTCGATCCCAGGAAGAGCCGGCGGGGCTGTGCGAGCCGGCTGGACCCGACCATGATCACGTCGCCGTCGTGCCAGCCGAGTTTGTTGACGGCGTCCTCGACACCCGCGCCGGTGGCGACGCGTGACGTGACCGGAATGTCTTCCGGCAGAAATGCTTTCGCCTGGTCGAGGGCGTTCTGGGCGTGCTGCTGGGCCAGTTCCAGGTCGTCGGCGTCGTCGACGGCGACCAGCGACACCAGGCGCAGCGGTGTCCCGGTGTCCCGGCAGAGCCGCAGCGCGGCGTCCAACAGCAGCTTGGCGCCCGGTCGGGTGCCGACGGCGCAGGTGACTTCCCGGATCCGTTCGTCGCGCTTCAGGCGGGCGCCGCGCGGTGCGATGACCACCGGAATCGGTGAGGCGTGCACCAGATCGTTGACCACCGACCCGAGGGACAACGAGCCGGCGATACCACCGCCGGCGCCGCCGACCACGAGGGCCTCGGCCCCGGCGGCCTCTGCCGCGGCGATCAGGCCCGCCGTGCTGGACTCGTCGAAGCTCAGATGGGTCGTCACCTTGAGGTCGCTGGGGACCCCGGCCGCGGCTGCGGCGAGCCAGCTTTCGGCTTCGCGCTGCAGAATGCCGCCGGGCGTGGTGGCGAGGGCCGACCGGTCGCGCGGCAGCACCATGCACAGATCGATCTCGGCGCCGAGGGTGCGGGCGATCTGCTCGCCGACGGCGACGGCGTCGTCACCGCCGGGTGTGGCGAGATACGCGACGGCGATTCGTGGATTGCTCACGGGCTAGCCTTCTTCACAGTTGGAGGACATGTGGCACGCCTTCGGCGGTGTCGGCGCGACGTCGATCGACGGGTTGCGATCGAAGAAGCCGACCGGCTTGAGCCAGAAGCTGACGGTGTCCGCCGGCATGATCGGCCAGTCTTCCGGGCGGGTGATGTGGTGGATGCCGAAGACGTACCACAACACGACGTCGGTGTTCTCGATCGAGCGGTTGGCCTCGGTCCACATCGGCAGACCGGTGTCTTCCTTGCTCTGCGTGACGAATTCACCTGCGGGCCAGCGCTCGTCGGGAGAGTTGGGGGTGACCCACACGGTGTGCTCGATAGCGCGGCAGCGCGCCAGGACGGGGGAGTTCGGATCGAACATGGCCGGGAAGGCGCCGCCGGGCACCAGCTTGTAGGCCGGCGGGGTGCCGATGCCGTTGCGGACGTTGTCGTTGACGACCTTCCATGCCCGCTGGGTCTGGAAGTTCATGTCCTGCTTGCCCTCGGCCTCGGTGCGCAGCGGGGTGTTGCGCTGGCGCAGCGACAGTCCGTAGGGGTTGTCCGGTCCCATCGGTTCGATCTCGGTCTCGCTGGCGTACACGGTGTTCTCGGTGCCGTCGACGTCGAGGTCGAGCCGGGCGACGAGGAAGTGCTGGTGGTAGGGCGCGTAGGTACGGTGGTCGACCAGCGTGCCGTGCGGGTGGGCCTGACCCTCCGGGAAGTTGCTCACCACCATGATTCCCGTTGCGCGGACCTCACATTCGATGTTGCCGTCCTGGTAGAAGCGCCAGTAGGTGAGGTACTCGTAGTTGGCGACGGTGACGTGGAACGACACCGTGAGCCGGCGCATCCGCCGCACCTCGGCGCCGTGGTGGTGGTCGACGTGCTTCCACAGCACCGCGTTGTCTTCTTCGTGGATGCAGATGGCGTTCTTGATGGTGTACGGCTCGCCCTTGCTGTTGTGCAGCACGGCGTCCAGGTAGCGGATCTCGCCGAGACAGTCACAGCCCAGCTCCAGCGAGGTGGTCATGAAGCCGATGCCCCACTCGCCGATGTCGAAAGCCGTTCGGCGGTAATGGTCTTCGCAGTGGTCGCGGTAGGGAACCATCATCTCGGCGAACGACATCCGGTTGGCCACCGACCGCACGTTGCCGTTGTCGTTGTAGCTCACCGCGTGCAGCGTCATGCCCTCGCGGTAGTTGAACCCGACGCGCAGCGACCAGTTCTGCCACTTCAGCAGGTTGCCCTCGAGCGTGAAGGAAACCCCGTCGGGCTGCGTGATGTTCAGCGGCTGCAGCGGCTCCCGGGTGCCGACATTGCGAATGCGCTCGGGAATGTGCTGTGGCACATATTCGCCCATCATGTCCGGCCGGTCGACCGTGAAGGTGTCCTCGATCTCCAGCAGCTCCATGGTGTTCATGTCGATGACACAGTGGAAGCCGTTGACCGGACCGGCGTAGGGGTTGGCGCCGTCGGCGGCCCGTACCCAGGTGTCGGTCCAGCCCAGGCGGCGGTCCTTGTACTTCTCGGGCATCACGACGTCGCCGTAGGTCCAGGTGTCCATGAACACCAGGTCCATGTCGGTGAACCCGCGTTTGGCCAGGGCCGCAATGACGTCCGGGTGCTTGCGCAGCACCTCGTCGGCCTCTTCCCACTCATCGACGGTGAAGTTGGGCTGCACGCCCGGGATGTGGTCCCACGACAGCACCGCCCTGGCCGTCAGCGACACGACGCTCTTGTACGTGCGGTTGTTCGACGTGTCGAGCAGCGTCGCCAGTGCCCGCCGGTCCGGCACCGTGCCGGTCGCGTCGAACGCGGCGACCTCGGCCTTGGGCGGTTCGATCATCTCGATGGAGGTGTATCGCCAACCCTCACCGACACCGTGCGCGGCCGCGAGAATCTCGGCGACCTTGGCGAATTCGGGTGCGGTCAGCGGGTCGAGGGGGTGGAAGGTGTCGGACATCGAGGAGGCTCCTGTCGGCAGGTGGATTCGGGTCGCGAGGCGAGAACTCGCGGGGGAGAAAAGCGACGGTCGGATCAGTCGTGGGCACTCATGACGTGCTTGATCCGGGTGTAGTCCTCGACGCCATAGATCGACAGGTCCTTGCCGTAGCCGGAGTACTTGAATCCGCCGTGGGGCATCTCGGCAACCAGCGGGATGTGGCAGTTCACCCACACCGCGCCGAAATCGAGTGCACGGCTGAACTTCTCGGCGGTCGCGTGGTCTTTCGTCCAGACGCTCGAGGCCAGGGCGTACCGGACGCCGTTGGCGAGTTCGATGGCCTGGTCGTCGGAGCTGAACGGCTGCACCGTCAGGATGGGACCGAACGTCTCGTCCTGCACGATGGCGTCATCCTGGCGGACGCCGGTGATGACGGTCGGCTCGAAGTAGAAGCCTTTGTCGCCCAGTTGTTTTCCGCCGGTGACGATGGTGGCGTGCTCCGGTAGCGCGGAGATCTTCTGGCTGACCGTGGTGAAGTGGTTGACGTTGTTGAGCGGCCCGTAGAACGCGTCGGCGTCGTCGGGGAGGCCGGGCCGCAAGGTCTGTGCCGCCTCGACGAGGGCGTCGACGAACTGGTCGTGGATCGACTCGTGCACGATGACGCGCGTGGCCGCGGTGCAGTCCTGGCCGGCGTTGAAGAACGCGGCCTGCGCGATACCGGTTGCGGCCTTGGTGATGTCGACGTCGCCGAACACCACGGCGGGCGCCTTGCCGCCGAGTTCGAGGTGGCTGCGCTTGAGCTGCTGGGCGGCTGCCGAGGCCACGGCGACACCGGCACGGACAGAACCCGTGATGGACACCAGGCCGAGCGCCGGGTGGTCGACCAGCTCGGCGCCGGTGGCGCCGGTGCCGAGAACGACGTTGAACACGCCGTTGGGCAGGATGCCCTGGCTGATCCGGGCCAGCACCAGCGTGCTCTCGGGGGTGGTGTCGCTGGGCTTGAGGACGACGGTGTTGCCGGTGGCCAGGGCCGGGCAGATCTTCCAGATCGCCATCATGAACGGGTAGTTCCACGGGGTCACCTGGCCGACGACGCCGATCGGCTCGCGCCGCACATAGGAGGTGAAGCCCTCCATGTACTCACCGGCGGACAAGCCTTCGACCATGCGGGCGGCCCCGGCGAAGAAGCGGACCTGATCGGCGCTCACAGCGACTTCCTCGGCCGCGATCATGGCCTTGAGCTGGCCGGTGTTGCGGCACTGCGCCTCGACGATCTCGTCGCTGTGGGCCTCGATCGCGTCAGCGAGCTTGAGGAGCGCCTGTTGCCGCACGCTGGGCGTGGTCTTGCCCCAGGTGAGGAACGCGCGCTCGGCGGCGGCCACCGCGGCATCGACATCGGTGCGGTTGGACACGGGGGACTGTCCGACCACGGAGCCGTCCACCGGGCTGATCAGGTCGATGACCTCCGACGACGACGAATCGACGAATTTTCCGTCGATGTAGTTCTGAAGAAGTCCGTCGGGCATCTCGTACCGTCGCTCTCTTGCTGGGAAGGCCGTCACGTCTCTGGCGGCCTTAGTGTGCGCCAGCACACACTCTTCAGCATCGGACAATTACGGGATTTTCGGTGGAGTTTTTCGACATTCTGTACATTCATGCCGGTGACGGTTCCGGTGCGATGGGTGCTGGACCAAGCTGATCTGCGAATCCGGCTGCGCGGCGGTGCCGCCGGCGTCGGCGGCGAGATCAGTTTGGTCCTGACAACCGAGTTGGCTGACCCGGCCAAATGGCTGTCCGGTGGTGAGCTGGTGCTGACCACGGGCATCAGTCTGCCGCCGGCTGCTGCGGACCGGCGGCAGTATCTCCGGCGCCTTCACGAAAGCGGCGTCGCCGGAGTCGGATTCGGTACCGGGCTCACCTTCGACGACGTGCCCGAAGAACTGGTGACAGCCGCCGAGGAGCTGGGGCTGCCGCTGTTGGAGATTCCGTTGCGGACGCCGTTCGCGGCCGTCGTGCAGCGGGTCAGTTCACGCATCGCGGCGCTGCAGTACGACGCGGTGCTGCGGGCGTCCCGGGCGCAGCCACGGATCACCCGGGCTGTCGTCAGCGGTGGCCCGCAGGAGGTTGCCGCCGAACTGGGGCGGGCGCTGCGGGCCAGTGTGGTGGTGCTGGATCCGTCCGGCACGGTGATCGCGTCGCATCCGCGCAATCTCAACGTCACCACCGTCAACCTGGTGCGCGATGCCATCGAGCCCGGGGCCGCGTCGGCCGTCGCGGTGCTGGCCGAGGGCGTCACCGTCGCGCAGCAGTCCATCCGCGTCGGTGGCCGTTCGCACGGGGTGCTCGCCGTGGTCAGTGAAACGGCATTGAGCCCGGTCGATCAGGTGCTGTTGGGCCACGCAAACTCGTTGCTCGCCTTGGATTTCGAGAAACCCGTGCGCTTGAAGGAGGCGCAGCAGCGGCTCAACGAACAGGCGTTCGGCCTCATTCTCACCGGTGAAGCCAACCTGGAGCCGGCCTGGGCGCAGCTGGCTCAGGCGGCCGATCACCGGGGCCGGATCAGGGTGCTTGTCGTCCAGGCGGATTCGGATACGAACGCTGAAGCCGACACCGCGAATCTGCTGAAGAAGGTGACCGCCGCGATCCTCGATGAGCTGGACCAGGCCGGCCAGCCGGCGTTCGTGCACGGCGCCGACAAATGGCTGGCGGTGCTGTTACCCGGAGCGGAGGCCGAGGAGATCGCCGCCGCGTTGGTGAACCGGATTGATGCATCGTTGCGCCGAACCATCCGTCTGGGCCTCAGCGGAATTCAGCCGCTGGCCAAATTGGGAGAGGCCGTCGACAACGCCCGGCTGGCGGCCTCCGTCGCGGAATGCGGCCGGCCGCCGATCGAGTTCTCCGCGCTGGCCGGCAGCGCACTGCTGGCGTTCGGGGAGAGTCGGGACGTGCTGGTTGCGCTCGGGGCGGCCGTCCTGACTCCGGTCCTCGACCACGACGCGGAGTTCGGCACGGGATTGCTCACGTCGCTGCGGGCTTTCCTGGAAGCCAACGGGCACTGGGAATCTGCGGCCGCGGCCGTCGGCGTGCACCGCCACACGATGCGCAAGCGCATCGAGACCGCCGAGGCGCTGCTCGGTTGCGATCTGGCCATCGCCCGGGTCCGCGCCGAGTTGCTGCTGGCGATCCTGGCGCGGACACCGGGCGACTGATCAGCCCACCGGTGCGGGGGAGTGCTGTGCGGGTGACGCCGCCGTCCGGCGCGTGGGCCGCAGCGGCCACCAGAACCATCGGCCCAGGAGCGCCGCGATCGACGGCGTCATCAACGACCGGACGATCAAGGTGTCGAACAACAACCCGAGGCCGATGGTCGTCCCGGCCTGACCGATGGAGCTCAGATCGCTGGCCGCCATCGACATCATGGTGAAGGCGAACACCAAACCGGCGGTGGTGACGACACTGCCGGTCTCGCCCATCGAGCGGATGATGCCGGTTTTCAGCCCCGCGCCGATTTCCTCCTGGAACCGGGAGACCAGCAGCAGGTTGTAGTCGGAGCCGACCGCCAGCAGGATGATCAGGCCGAAAACCGGCGCGATCCAGTTCAATTCGAGACCCAGGAGGTTCTGCCACACCAGAACCGAGAGTCCGAACGCCGCGCCGAGTGACAGCAGCACGGTGCCGACGATCACCAGCGACGCGACGAGAGCCCGCGTGATCAGCAGCATGACGACGAAGATCAAGGTCAGCGCGGCAGTGCCGACGATCAGCAGGTCGTATTGCGAGCCCGACTGGATGTCCCGATAGATCGCGGCGGTGCCGGCAAGGTAGAACTTGGCGCCGGTGAGAGACGATCCCTTCACCGATTGATGCGCGGTCTCGAGCGTCGGCAGCACCGCGGCGATGCCGTCCGGCGTGGCCGGGTCTTCGGCGTGCGTGATGATCAAGCGCGCCGCCTTACCGTCGGGGGACAGGAACAGCTCCAGGCCGCGCTGAAAGTCCGCATTGGTGAAGGCTTCTGGCGGCAGGTAGAAGAAGTCCCCGCTGCGGGACGCGTCGAACGCCTGGCCCATGGCTCCGGCGGTGTCGGTCATGGCGGACATCTGGGTGATCAGCCCGGAGAAGCTGCTGTGCAAGGTGAGCAACGTGCCGCGCATCGACTCCACCGTCGCGATCATGGCCGGGAACTGTGCCTTCATCTGCGGCAGCAGCGCCACGGTGCGGTCCATGTCGGTGCCCAGCGTGGTCATGTCCGAACTGAACGTGTCGACGTTGTCGATCGCGTCGAAGACGGATCTGGTTGCGGCGCAGACCGGAATGTCGGTGCAGTGCTGCTCCCAGTAGAAGTAGTTGCGCAGCGGCCGGGCGAAATCGTCGAAGTCGGCCAGATGGTCCCGTAGTTCGTTCAGGGTCGTGTGCATCTGGTGGACATCGCCGGCCAGGTGCTGCGTCGATCCGCTCATCTGGTCGACGAGGGTCTGCAACCGCTTCATCGGTCCGATCAGGCCGCCGAGATCGTCACTCATCTTCAGGATGTCGCCCATCCGGTCCTTCATGATCTGAAGGTTCTGCTGGATCGGAATCGATTGGGCACTGATCTGGAACGGGATCGACGTGTGTTCGGTCGGGCCGCCGAACGGCCGAGTGATGCTCTGCACCATCGCAATTCCCGGCAACTTGAAGATGTCCTTGGCCAGCTTGTCCAGGATGATCATGTCGCCGCTGTTGCGCATGTCGTGGTCGGCCTCGACCATCAGGATGTCGGGATTCATCGTGGCGGCGCTGAAATGGCGCCCAGCAGCGTCGTATCCGGCGTTCGACGGCAGTTCGCGAGGGATGTAGAAGCGGTCGTCGAAGCTCAGTTTCATGCTGGGCATGAACATGATCCCGACGAGGGCGACCAGCAGGGACGCCACGAAGATCGGCGCCGGCCACCGGACCGTGGCCGTGCCGATGCGCCGCCAGCCCTTGGTCTTGGTAGTCCGTTTCGGTTCGAGCAGGCCCCGGCGGGTGGCGACCGCAACCACGGCCGGCGCGGCGGTCAGCGCGCCGGCGACGACCACGACGAGCCCCAGTGCTGATGGAATACCCAGCGCCTTGAAGTACAACAGCCGCGCCAGGTGCAGGCACAGCGTCGCGCCGGCGATGGTCAGTCCCGAACCCAGGATGATGTGGGCGGTGCCGCGAAACATGGTGTAGTAGGCCGTTTCCGGGTCCTGACCGGCCTGGCGGGCCTCGTGGTAGCGGCCCACGAGAAAGATTGCATAGTCGGTGCCCGCGGCGATCGCGAGCGACGACAGCATGGCGACCACGAACGTCGAGAAGCTCAGCAGGCCATGGTCTCCGAGCAGTGCGATCAGGCCTCTGGCGGTGCCCATCTCGAACCCGACCATGACCAGCACCAGCACCACGGTGGCGGCGGAGCGATAGGCCACGGCCAGCATGATGATGATGACGACGCCCGTCACGCCCATCATCGTGAGCATGCTCTTGTCGGCGGCCTCGTTCATGTCGGTGGTCAGCGGCGCGGGCCCGGTGACATACACCTTCAGGCCCGGGGGAGGCGGCTGCCGCTCGACGATCTCCCGAACCCGATCGACCGATTCATTGCCCAGCGTGCTGCCCTGGTCGCCGGCGAGATTCAGCTGCACGTAGGCCGCCTTGCCGTCACGGCTCTGCACGCCCGCCGAGGTCAGTGGGTCGCCCCAGACGTCCTGGACGTGTTGCACGTGCGCGGGATCCGATCGCAGCGCCCGCACCAGGCCGTCGTAATAGCGGTGCGCCTCGGAGCCGAGTTTCTCCGCGCCCTCGAGAACGATCATCGCGATGCTGTCGGAATCCGACTCGTGGTACGTCGCACCGATCTTCTTGGCGGCGATCAACGCCGGGGCATCCTGCGGCGACATCGTCACCGCGTGCTCACGCGCCACCGATTCGATCTGCGGCACAAGCACATTCAATGCGACGGTCAGCAGCAGCCAGCCGATGATGATCGGCCAGGCGAATCGCCGGATGAACCGCATGTACGCCGGGCGGGTTTCGCCCGCGCCGATGTTGCCGCTCATGCGTTCTTGACCAGACACGACGTTTGGGCATCACGTCCGGTCGAGGAGTGCTCCTGGCGGGCCGCACCGTCCACGGTGATGCGACACCCGAGCCGGTCGCCGTCGCCCTGCGCCACCACGCTGGCGATGGTTGCCGATGCGGTTGTGCTGATCTCGACGGTCCACGGCAGGCTGCGGAAACTTGTCTGCACCGGCTGGGCGTTCTGGTCGAGGTAGTTGACGCTGCCCGCGGTGCCGCTGGGGCCGAAGACCTCGTAGACGACGCGCTTGACGTGCGTGGGCTCGAGTGGCTCGGCACTGCTGCCGGTTGCGGTGAAGATGGGTTCGGAGCCGAATGCGCCCCGCAGTTGCGTGACCGCCGCCGCGCCCAGCGCGACGGCCACCACGGTGACCGCCGGCACCCAGATTCTGGCCAGGACTGTCGGCATCGTTTGTCTCCCTTCACAGATGTGCGGGTTGTCGCTCGGACGGCACGGATCCACCGCGGTGCGGTCTGCGTATATACCCCGACGGGTATTCCGTCTCGGGGTCAACGTACCATACCCCCTAGGGTATTCGCGCGGGTGTCAACTGGCGCGGGACATCATTGACCTATACCCCATGGGGTATGTATAAATGAGGCAAGCGACTTGCTGTTCCGGAAAGGCTCGAACATGTGTCAACCCAAGCGTTGTTCGGTGTGTGGCAAGACCACCTGGTCGGGTTGCGGCATGCATGTAGACGCCGTCAAGGCGGCGGTACCGGCTGGTGAGTGGTGCGACGGTCATCCCAAGGCCGATCGACCAACCCGGCTCAAGTTCTGGAAGTAGGCCGGCCCACTCCGCTGATACCCTCTGGGGTATGGCGGTTCGGCCCGCCAACCAACGAAAGGTAGGTGCGACATGGTCGGTGATGAGGAGGCCATGGCCGCTGTCCTGGCCCGGCTGCGCCGGGCGCAGGGTCAGCTGGCCGGCGTCATCTCGATGATCGAGCAGGGCCGGGAGTGCAAGGACGTCGTCACACAGCTCGCGGCGGTATCCAAGGCGCTCGATCGCGCCGGGTTCAAGATCGTCGCCACCGGGCTGCGTGAGTGCCTCAGCGGGAACGTCGAAGAGGGTCGTGCCCCGATGACCGAGGCTGAGCTGGAGAAGCTGTTCCTGTCGCTGGCCTGACCCGGCACCCGGGTCAACGTCGTTTGATGATCGTCAGCGACTGGTCGATCTTTTTGAACTTGGTAAAAGTCTCTGCAGGGACACCGAACACGACGCTCAGCACGTCGGGCGGCAGCTTGCTGATGGACGCGCCGATGCTGATGTCGTCTTCGCCCTCCTGTGTGCTGGCGTTGAACACGATCAGCAGGCTCAGATTCTCGGTGCCCTTGTTCTCGAAGTAGTGCAGTGAGCCCTGTGGCGCGAACACCACGTCGCCGACGTTGGCCTCGAACTGCTCGGCGTGCCCCAACGGATCGAGCAGGGTCCAGGTCGCCACACCGCCGGTGATGACGTTGATCTCCCAGGCGCTGGGGTGCCAGTGCGGTTCGCGGATGCCGCCCGGCTCCAGGGTGACCATCACCACGCTGGCTTCCTGTCCGGTCAGTATCGGCCAATTGCCTTCGTAGGCCTGGCGCAGCGTGCCGCCGTCGAACTGGGTGGGCGTCAGGGCGCCGAGGTGGAACATGTGCGGCTGCGCTGTGTTCAGTTCGGCAGGGATGCGGGGGTCGCCGAAGCGGGCGGCGTTGTCGGTCATGGTGGCGTCCTGAGTTTCGTTGCGGGACAAGGGGGATGAGAAGGCGCGGTCGGCGCCGGCGCCGGCAAGCGCCGCCACCCCGACCGCGCCGGCGCCGCCGAGCATCGTCCGTCGATTGATCATCATGCGGACAGATTCGTCGGCGACCGGTCCGTTGTCGTCAGCGCTGGCATCCAACTGCGTCTTCCGGCTAGCTGCAATACGGAACGGGTGCCTGCCGTAGCGACTTTCGCCGGTCCGAGGCCGACGATGAATGCAGTCCGGAAATGGACGAGCCCTTCGACAGAAAGCGCCGATCATGAAGAACCCGATCAAGTTCATCGCCCCCGCAATGGCCGCAGCCGGCGTCGCCGGCGCCCTGCTGCTGGCGCCGATCGCCAGTGCCGACACCGACCCGCTGATCCCCAACGGCACCGATCCGCATTCGTCGTACGTGCTGGGTGAGCACATCTCCAACCACGACGAAGCCAATCAGAGTGCGGGCGCCCTCGACACCTCGTTCTGATCCGGCCGGGCCGGCCTGGCTCCGTCCGCCACCCACTTGGGTGGCGGACGGAGCCTTTTCTGGTCGGGTGTCAGAACCGCCGGACGAAATCGAGCGCGCTGTCGGCGACCTCTTTCCAGCCGCCGTCGACGACCAGCGAGTGGCCGCGACCGGCGATTTCGACGATCTCTGTGGTGTTCGGGTTCTTCTTGTACTGCTTGTAGGAGGCGTTGGCGATTGCCGGGGGAACAGTGTTGTCCTTCTCGCCGGAGATGATCAGCAGCGGCCCGCGGTCGGGGTTCTTGGTGTCGACCTTGGCCTCGGTGCGCGGATTGAAGTTGGCCAGCGCGGCCTGGAACAGCGGCACACCAGGGCCGGCGACGGAGTACTTCTCATACAGGCTGTTCGACTCTTCTTCCGAGACCGCGTTACCGAACCCGAACCGGAACTGCTTGGGCGTCAAGGCGATTGCCCGTCCACGGTTGCGCGGGTTCTTGAGGACGGGAAAAGCCGCGCGCAGTGCCGAGAGCGGCAGCGGCAGCACCCCGCGGAACGGCGCCGGATCGATCGCGACCGCCACTTTGGCCAGGCCGAGGCCGGCGAGTTTCTGGGTGATCAATCCGCCGAACGAGTGGCCGATGATGATGGGCTTGCGATCGAGGCCGCGGATGACGTCGGCGTAGTGCTCGGTGACCTGGCCGACGCTCTTGCGTGCGAAAACCGACGGGTCGCGGCGGGCCTCGGCGGTGGTCGACGGGTCGTCCGGCCACCCCGGCGCCAGCGTGACGAAGCCCTGCTCCTCGAAATAGGTGCGCCAGTCGTTCCAGCTGTTCGGCAGCAACCACAGGCCGTGCACGAACACGACGGGTTGTGCGGTGGAAGCGTTCGCGCGGTCGATTTCGGCCTGCTCGCGGGCGGTGATGGTGGACATTGCGGTCTCCTCAAGTAGAAAGAACGGTCGTTCTGCCTGAAGTAACCGATGGCTGCGCCGATCTGTTCCCGCAACCAGAAAGAACGTTCTGCCCCGCGGGGTACCGTGGCCAGATGACCACTGCCGCGGCGTCCGGACCTCGCGATCGCCTGCTCCGCGTCGCCGCCGAGCTGTTCTATCGCGAAGGAATCCACGCCGTCGGCGTCGACCGGATACTCGCCGAAGCGGGCGTCACGCGCGCCACGATGTACCGCCACTTCAAGGGCAAGGAAGGCCTCGTCGAGGCGTACCTCGGGCTCGAGGACGAGACCATCCGCGGCTACTTCCGCGACGCCGCTGCCGCCGCCGGACCCGACGACGACATGCTGGAGCTGGTGATCGACGGCATCGCCGAGGACATCGCGAGGTACCACACCCGCGGTTGTCCGTTCATCAACGCCGCCGCCGAGTACCCCGCGCCGGACAGCCCGGTACGGCAACTCATCGCCGGGCACCGCAGCTGGTTTCGCGATGCACTGCAGGCAGCGGCCGAAGGGCGCGACAACCCCGAGGAGGTCGCGGCATCGCTCGTCCTGCTGCGCGACGCCGCACTGGTCGGCGGATATCTCGACGGCATCGACTCGACCAAGACCGCCTTCGTCCGGGCCGCCCGGCAGGCCGCCGGTATCTCTCGGTGATGCCCGGCCTGTTGCCCACCTAATACCCATTCCCAACCCGTAAGCTCGATTATGTGCAGCGACGGATCATGGGAATCGAGACCGAGTTTGGCGTGACCTGCACTTTTCATGGTCACCGCCGGCTCAGCCCTGACGAGGTGGCGCGGTATCTGTTCCGGCGAGTGGTGTCGTGGGGCCGCAGTTCCAACGTCTTCTTGCGAAACGGTGCACGTCTGTACCTCGACGTGGGCAGCCACCCCGAGTACGCGACCGCCGAATGCGACAACCTCGCGCAGCTGGTCACGCACGACCGCGCCGGTGAGCGCGTGCTCGAAGACCTGCTGGTCGACGCCGAGCAGCGGCTCGCCGACGAAGGCATCGGCGGCGACATCTACCTGTTCAAGAACAACACCGACTCGGCGGGCAACTCCTACGGCTGCCACGAGAACTACCTCATCGTGCGGGCCGGCGAGTTTTCCCGGATCTCCGACGTCCTGCTGCCGTTCCTGGTCACCCGCCAGCTGATCTGCGGTGCCGGCAAGGTGCTGCAGACCCCGAAAGCCGCGACGTTCTGCCTGAGCCAGCGCGCCGAGCACATCTGGGAGGGCGTCTCCAGCGCCACGACCCGGTCGCGGCCCATCATCAACACCCGCGACGAGCCGCACGCCGACGCGGAGAAGTACCGCCGGCTGCACGTCATCGTCGGCGACTCCAACATGTGCGAATCGACCACCATGCTCAAGGTCGGCAGCGCCTCGCTGGTGCTCGAGATGATCGAGGCGGGCGTCCCGTTCCGGGATTTCTCCCTGGACAACCCGATTCGCGCCATCCGCGAGGTCAGTCACGACCTGACCGGGCGCCGCGCGGTGCGGCTGGCCGGCGGACGGCAGGCCTCGGCGCTGGACATCCAGCGTGAATACCACTCGCGTGCCGTGGATTACCTGCAGACCCGCGAGCCCAACGTGCAGCTCGAGCAGGTCGTCGACCTGTGGGGCCGCCAGCTCGACGCCGTCGAGAGCCAGGACTTCGCCAAGGTGGACACCGAGATCGACTGGGTGATCAAGCGGAAGTTGTTCCAGCGCTACCAGGATCGCTACAGCATGGACCTGTCCGACCCCAAGATCGCGCAACTGGACCTGGCGTACCACGACATCAAGCGCGGACGCGGCGTGTTCGATCTGTTGCAGCGCAAGGGCTTGGCCGCCCGGATCACCACCGACGAGGAGATCGACGCGGCGGTCAACACCCCGCCGCAGACCACGCGGGCCAAGTTGCGCGGTGAATTCATCACCGCCGCACAGGAAGCCGGGCGCGACTTCACCGTCGACTGGGTGCACCTCAAGCTCAACGACCAGGCGCAGCGCACGGTGCTCTGCAAGGACCCGTTCCGGTCGGTCGACGAGCGGGTCAACCGGCTGATCGCCAGCATGTGAGCGGTGCCGCCGCGTTGGTAGGCGCGGCGGTCAGCTCGCAGCGCACAGCAACCACTTAGTCTGTTGGGCGTGGCGACGTCCAAGGTTGAGCGGTTGATGAACCTCGTCATTGCGCTCCTGTCCACCCGCAGCTACCTGTCCGCGGAGCAGATCCGGGCCAACGTCACCGGCTACCAGGACCCGCCGACCGACGAGGCGTTCTCCCGGATGTTCGAGCGCGACAAGAACGAGCTGCGCGACCTCGGCATCCCGCTGGAGACCGGGCGCGCCTCGATGATGGACGTCAACGACGGGTACCGCATCAACCGCACCGCCTATGAGCTGCCGCCGGTCGAGCTGACGGGCGACGAACGGGCCGTCGTCGCGATCGCAACCCAGCTGTGGGAATCGCAGGAGATGGTCACCGCGACGCAGAGCGCGCTGCTCAAGTTGCGGGCGGCCGGCGTGGACGTCGACGCGCCCGACGCGGGCGTCGCCATCACCACCGGCACCACGCAGGGGCTGCGCGGTTCCGAAGAGGCCCTCGGAATCCTGTTGTCCGCCATCGACTCCGGCCGCGCCGTGCAGTTCGCGCATCGCCCCAACCGGAGCTCGCCCTACGTCGACCGCACCCTGGAGCCCTGGGGTGTGGTCACCTACCGCGGCCGGTGGTACGTCGTCGGTCACGACCGGGACCGCAACGACGCGCGCACCTTCCGGGTGTCGCGCATCGCCGGTGAGGTGCGCGCGGTGGGGCCCGACCACGCCGTCACCCGGCCAGACGGTGTCAACCTGCGGGACATCGTGCACCGCGCGGTGGCCGAGTGGCCGGCCGGCGAGCAGGCGCGGATCTGGGTGGCCGAGGGGCGGGCGACGGCGCTGCGCCGGCAGGCCGTCAGCACCTCACCCAGTGCGCGCGGGGGACGCGACGGCGACGAGATCGTCGTCGACATCGGCATGGTCGACCGGCTGGCCCGGGAGATCGCCGGCTACGGTGCCGACGCCGTGGCTCTGGAGCCGAAATCTCTGCGGGACAACGTGATCGGTCGGTTGCGGGCGCAGGCGGGGGAGAGTGTCCAATCGTGAGTATCCAGCGAGTGGCGCAGGCGGATCGCGCATGAGCAACGTGTCCACCCGCCTCGTGCGGCTGTTGAACATGGTCCCGTACTTCCAGGCCAATCCACGGGTCAGTCACACGAAGGCCGCCGCTGACCTCGGCGTGACGCGGAAGCAGCTGGAAGCCGACCTCTGGCAGCTCTTCGTCTGCGGACTGCCCGGCGGAGGTCCCGGAGAACTGATCGACCTCGACTTCGAGGGCGACACCATCGAGGTGATCTTCTCTGCGGGCATGGACCGCGCGCTGCGGCTCACCTCGCCGGAGGCCACCGGCGTGCTGATGGCGCTACGCGCGCTGGTCGACGTGCCCGGCGTCGTCGACCCCGACGTGGCGCGCAGCGTGATCGCCAAGATCGAGGCCGCCGCCGGGACCGCCGGCGCGACCGCGGCGGCGGCACCGGCCCCGGATGTCACCGGCGATGTCGAGAACAAGGCGACCGCGACGGTGCGGGCCGCGGTGCGCGACAAGCGGGCGTTGTCCCTCGAGTACTACTCCGCTTCGCACGACACCGTCTCGCAGCGCGTCGTCGACCCGATCCGGGTGGCTCTGATCGGTGACCACAGCTACCTCGAGGCATGGTGCCGCACCGCCGAGGGCGTGCGGCTGTTCCGCTTCGACCGCGTCGTCGACGCCACCGCCCTGGACGAACCGGCCGCGCCGCCGGCACCCGCGGTGCAGGCCGGACCGGACACGTCGCTGTTCTCGGCGGAGACCGCGGACCCGACGCTCCCGGTGGCGACGCTGCTGATCGACGCGTCGGCGGCGTGGATGTTCGACTACTACCCGCTGGCAGTGCAGCGCGAAATTCCCGACGGCAGCTGGGAAGCCACCATGAGTTACGCGTCGAACGAGTGGATGGCCCGTTTCGTCCTCGGTTTCGGTTCGGCGGTCCGGGTCCTCGATCCGCCGGCGCTCGCCGACCGGGTGCGCGAGTCCGCGGTAGCGGCGCTGGCGGCGTATGAACCCGGCCTTGGCGAGTAGACTCGGCCTCAACTTCTGGAGGTGACCCAAATTGGGCGGTTTGCAACCGTGGCACTGGTTGATCGTCATCGCGGTGTTCGTGCTGCTCTTCGGCGCGAAGAAGCTGCCGGACGCCGCGCGTTCGCTCGGTAAGTCGATGCGCATCTTCAAGTCCGAGTTGAAGGAAATGCAGTCGGACGGCTCGTCGGAGCAGCAACCTGCGCCGCGCCCGATCACTGCCGAGCGCGTCGAGAACCCGGCGCCTGCACCGCAGGCAGCGCCGGACGCCGCGGACAAGCACCCGGCCTGACCTTTGCCGTGATCCCGCCGCGGGCCCAGCGCTCGCGGCGGTCGGCCTATTTCACACTCACGTGCCAGTAACTGGAATCTTCCGAAAGCTCGACCCGCGCCGCCGACGGTCGCGGGTCAACCCTGACGGCACCATGTCGCTCGTCGATCATCTCGAGGAGCTCCGGACACGGTTGCTGATCGCGGTCGTCGCGGTCCTGTTGACGACCGTCGTCGGCTTCCTCTGGTACGGGCACGGCTTCTTCGGATTCCCCAGCCTCGGTGACTGGCTGCGCGGTCCGTACTGCTCGCTGCCGGCGTCGTCGCGTGCGACGATCGCGCCCGACGGGGAGTGCCGGCTGTTGGCCACGGCACCGTTCGACCAGTTCATGCTGCGTCTGAAGGTCGGCATGGCGGCGGGCATCATCCTGGCCTGCCCGGTGTGGCTCTATCAGATCTGGGCGTTCATCACGCCGGGCCTGTACAAGAATGAAAGGCGTTTGGCGTCGCTGTTCGTCGGCGTCGGTGCGGTGCTGTTCGTGGGTGGCGCTGTGCTGGCGTACGTCGTGTTGTCGACGGCGCTGTCGTTCCTGTTGACCGTCGGTAGCGATGTGCAGATCACCGCGCTGTCCGGTGAGCAGTACTTCGGCTTCCTGATCAACCTGCTGATCGTGTTCGGCATCAGCTTCGAGTTCCCGCTGCTGATCATCATGCTGAACCTGGTCGGGGTGCTCACCTACGAGAAGCTCAAGGCCTGGCGTCGCGGGCTGATCTTCGGCCTGTTCGTGTTCGCGGCGTTCGTGACGCCCGGCTCGGACCCGTTCTCGATGCTGGCGCTGTCGCTCGCGCTGACGGTGCTGCTGGAGATGTCGATCCAGGTGGCACGGCTCCACGACCGGCGCAAGGCCCGGCGCGAAGCCGAGACCGTTCCCGACGACGAGGCCGCCCCGATCGGGCCGGTAGAACCCATCGATGCGCCATCTGCCGTGCCGACGCCGACCCGGCTGACCATCGATGACGACGCCACCTGACCCGCAGGAGGCGGCCCCGGTCGAGCCGGGGCCGCAACTGCGTGACTTCGCCGCCGGCCTGTCGTTCACCCTGGACCCGTTCCAGACCAACGCCTGCGTGGCGCTCGAGAACGGGCGCGGCGTTCTGGTCTGTGCCCCGACCGGCGCCGGCAAGACCGTCGTCGGCGAATTCGCGGTGCATCTGGCGCTGGCCGCCGGGCGGAAGTGCTTCTACACCACCCCGATCAAGGCACTGAGCAACCAGAAGCACAACGATCTGGTGGCCCGCTACGGCCCCGAACGCATCGGCCTGCTCACCGGTGACCAGGCGATCAACGGCGACGCCGACATCGTGGTCATGACCACCGAAGTGCTGCGCAACATGCTGTACGCCGATTCGCCTGCGCTGCACGGCCTGGCGTACGTCGTGATGGACGAGGTGCACTTCCTCGCCGACCGGATGCGCGGCGCGGTGTGGGAGGAAGTGATCCTGCACCTGCCCGACGAGGTCCGGCTGGTCAGCCTGTCGGCGACGGTGAGCAACGCCGAGGAGTTCGGCGGCTGGATCCAGACGGTCCGTGGTGACACGACCGTCGTCGTCGACGAACACCGCCCGGTGCCGCTGTGGCAGCACATGCTGGTGGGCAAGCGGCTCTTCGATCTCTTCGACCTGTCCAAGGGTGCGGCCCCCGGCAAGGGGAAGGCGCGCGTCGACCCGGAGTTGTTGCGGCACATCGCGCATCGCCGCGAGGCGGACCGGTTGATGGACTGGCAGCCCCGCGGGCGCGGCCGCGACGGCCATCGGGGCCGGCCCGCCATGTACCGCCCGCCGAGCCGGCCCGACGTCATCGGCACACTCGACCAGGCCGGGCTGCTGCCGGCCATCACATTCGTGTTCTCCCGCGCCGGGTGTGACGCCGCGGTCAAGCAGTGCCTGCGATCGGCGGTGCGGCTGACCAACAAGACCGAGCGCGACCGGATCGCCGAGATCGTCGACCGGCGCTGTGCCGATCTGGCCGAGTCCGATCTGGCGGTGCTGGACTATCACGAGTGGCGCGAAGGCCTGCTGCGCGGATTGGCCGCCCACCACGCCGGGCTGCTGCCGGTGTTCCGGCACACCGTCGAGGAGCTGTTCACCGCGGGCCTGGTCAAGGCCGTCTTCGCCACGGAGACACTGGCTTTGGGCATCAACATGCCGGCCCGTACCGTCGTGCTGGAACGGTTGGTCAAGTACAACGGCGAGCAGCACGCCCCGTTGACGCCGGGGGAGTACACCCAGCTGACCGGTCGCGCCGGCCGCCGCGGCATCGACGTCGAGGGCCACGCCGTAGTGCTGTGGCATGCCACCGACGAGATGGCCGATCCGGCCCAGGTCGCCGGCCTGGCGTCGACCCGAACCTTCCCGCTGCGCAGTTCCTTCGCGCCGTCGTACAACATGACGATCAACCTGGTGCAGCACATGACGCCGGCCGCGGCGCACCGGTTGCTCGAGCAGTCGTTCGCGCAGTACCAGGCGGACCGCTCGGTCACCGGGCTGGTGCGCGGTATCAAGCGCGGTGAGCGGATGCTCGCCGAGATTGCAGCCGAGCAGAGTGACGACTGGGAGTCCGTGCTCGAGTACGCCCGGCTGCGGGCGAGCATCACCGAACGTGAGCGGGCGCAGTCCCGGGCCGGTCGCCTGACGCGGCGCAAGGGCATCAACGACGCGCTGGCCGGGCTCAAGCGGGGCGACGTCATAGCCATCGGCCTGGGTCGGCGCAGCGGACTGGCCGTGGTGCTGGAGCCGGCGTTCGACGCCGACGACCCCCGCCCGCTGGTGCTGACCGAACATCGTTGGGCGGGAAGGATTTCCGCCGCCGACTACGCCGGGACGTCGCAGCGTCTGGGCAGCATGTCGCTGCCCAAGCGGGTGGAGCACCGGCAGCCGAAGGTGCGCCGTGATCTGGCATTGGCGCTGCTGCGGGCGGCCGACAGCCTCGATGTGCCGTCGGTGCGGCGCAGCCGCGGCGCCACGGAGGCGACACCGGACATCGATCCGGAGCTCGCCGGCCTGCGCGAGCAGATGCGCCGGCACCCCGCGCATCAACTGCCCGACCGCGAAGCCAGGGTGCGCGCCGCCGAGCGTTACCTGCGTATCGAACGCGACAACGACCAGACCCAGCAGAAAGTCGCCGCGGCCACCAACTCGCTGGCGCGCACCTTCGACCGCATCGTGTCGCTGCTCAGCGAGCGGGGCTTCATCGAAGGCGCCGAAGGCGAGCCTGCGGTCACCGACGACGGACGGCTCCTGGCCCGCATCTACAGCGAGAGCGACCTGCTGGTCGCCGAGTGCCTGCGCGGCGGCGTGTGGGACACCCTGAATCCGGCCGAGCTGGCCGCGGTCGTGTCCGCGGTGCTGTTCGAATCCCGCGGTGACGGCCCGACGGTGCCGCCGGGCTCCGAGCAGGTCACCGACGAGGTACGGCGGGCGCTGGCCAAGACTCGCAGGCTGTGGACCGACATCCGCGGCGACGAGCGCCGGCACCGGCTGCCGTTCAGCCGGGAACCCGACGCCGGTTTCGCCGCGGCGATGTACAGCTGGGCGACCTACGGTGATCTGACCGCGGCGCTGCTGATGTCCGACAACGGCAACGGAAACGCGCTGCCCGCAGGTGATTTCGTGCGGTGGTGTCGCCAGGTGCTGGACCTGCTGGACCAGGTGCGGCTCGCCGCGCCGTCGCCGCAGCTGCGGGCCACGGCCAAGCGGGCCATCGGCGCCGTGCGTCGCGGTGTCGTCGCCATCGACAGCATGTGAGCTGCCGCCGGCTCAGGCCGGACTCAGATCCAGCCAGTCGTCGACCATGAACCGGTCGCCGCGCGCCACGATGGTTGCGCCGCCGTGGCCGGCATAGTGCGCCGGCACCACCGCCGCCCGCCGCCGGGATGCCTCGGTGAACACCCGCTTGCGGGTGACGGTCGCTTCGGCCCCGTTGACGTCGAACGCGCACGGATCATCCGGCCGGGGAATCTGGATGGGGCAGTGCGTCAGGTCGCCGACGAATACCGCCGGCTTACCGGCATCGAGCCACAACACCGACGAGCCGGGTGTGTGGCCGGGCGCCGGACGCAACCACACCGAGTCGCTCAGCTGATAGTCGCCGGAGAACTGCTCGGTCTGGTCGGCCACGGGAATGACGCTGTCCTCGAACACCGTTCGCATCTCGTCGGTGGTCTCGGGGTTGTCGGGCGCGAAGAATCGGTAGTCGGCCTCGGGCATCAGGTACCGGGCGTTGGGGAACGTCGGGGCCCAAGCGTCGTCGACCAATTGGGTGTTCCAGCCGACGTGATCGGTGTGCAGGTGCGTGTTGAGCACGACGTCGACGGCTGCCGGGTCGATGCCCGCAGCGCGCATGTTGTCGAGGAACGGCGTGCTGAGGTGATCCAGCGGCAGCATGTGCGGCCGGTGCCGATCGTTGCCGGCGCCGGTGTCGATGACGATGGTCAGCCCGTCGACCTGCAGCACCCAGCTCTGGATCGCGATCCGGAACAGGTCGGTCTCGGGGTTCCAGAACCGTGGCGCCAGGAGTTCGGCCTCGGCGTGCCAGGCCTCCGGCGGCGTCGACGGCCACAGGGTGGTCGGGATTTGCACCTGGGTTTCCGCGACGCGGGTCAAGATGGCGTTGCCGAGCCGGATTTGGTCCGTCATACCGCGAGACTAAGGCCGGCCGGGTCAGGTAATGCCCAGACACGCGCCCCGCGTGCAGGTCATCCAGGAACGGCGGCACCGGTAGTGTGGTTGACCAGCAGCCCGGATGACGTCCGAGTAGTAGAGCACCGAGGGAGAGACGATGAGCGGTCCAGAGGGAACTGATCCGTCACAGCAGTGGCAAGGTCAGCAGCCCGCTTGGGGTCAGCCGGCGTCCGGCGCCGAGCAGCCGACCACTGCCGCCCCGGCATGGGGACAGCAGCCGGCCTACAACCCGGAGCAGTACCAGCAGCAGTACCCGGCCGTTCAGCCCGGTGCCGCCCAGCCTGGGGCGCAGCAGGTTCCGGGCTACCCCCAGCAGCAGTACCCGGGCTACCCGCAGCAGGGCTACCCGCAGCCGGGCGCCTACGGTCAGCCGCAGTACGGCCAGCCGGGACAGTACGGTCAGCCCCAGTACGGCCAGCCGGGTCAATACGGTCAGCCGCAGTTCGGTGACGGTGCCGCGGGCCAGCAGTTCGACCAGCAGTTCGGCGCCCCGGCCGCCAAGAAGGCCAGCAGCAAGACGCTGATGATCATCGGTGGCGTCGTGGCCGCCGTCGTCGTCGCGGTCGTCGGCGTCCTCGGGTTCCTGTGGCCGGGCTTCTTCGTCACCACCAAGCTCGACATCAACGCCGCGCAGTCGGGCGTGCAGAAGATCCTCACTGACGAGACCAACGGCTACGGCGCCAAGAACGTCAAGGACGTCAAGTGCAACAACGGCAGCGACCCTGAGGTCAAGTCCGGGCAGACGTTCGACTGCGACGTGAACATCGACGGCACCAAGCGCACCGTCAAGGTCACGTTCAAGGACGACAAGGGCACGTACGAGGTCGGCCGCCCGAAGTAACGCACCCGCGCGTGACGCCAGAACTGCCCCTTTTCCTCGGAAAGGGGCAGTTCTGCGTTTGGTGACTACAGCTTGTCGAGCGCCTTCTGCAGCCGCGCGATGGAATTTGTGACGCCGTATTTGCCGGCCAGGTCGGCCACGCGCTGTGGGTTGCGCGCGGCGAGCGGCAGCGCGTCGGACGCTGTCGACAGGGACACCGGCGCATCGGTCGCGACGAGGACGACGGGCAGCGCGGCCGTGATGTAGTCCGCTGCGGCCAGCAGCTTCTTACGTTGCGCCGCAGCCATTTTGGACGTCGGGTCCTGCGCGGCCGCCTCGATCGCAGCCAGCGAACCGTAGGTCTGCAGCAGCGTCGACGCGGTCTTCTCACCGATGCCGGCCACGCCCGGCAGACCGTCGGACGCATCGCCGCGCATCAGGGCGAGTTCGGCATATGCCGCACCGGCGCGGTCGAGCGGGACGCCATAGGTCTCGGCGACCTCGGCCGGCCCGTACAGCACCGCCTTGGCCAGGCCGCGACCGATATAGAACACCCTGATTCCAGGTCCGTCATCACTGGCCAGCTGCAGCAGGTCGCGGTCGCCGCTGACCACGATCGCGGGGTCGGTCTGTTCCCGGGTCGCCAGCGTGCCGAGCACGTCGTCCGCCTCGAAACCCGCGGCGCCCGCCGTGGCGATGCCGAACGCGTCGAGCAGCTCCATGATCATCGCGACCTGCGGTGTCAGATCGTCGGGCACTTCCTCGATGTCGGGCTCGCCGTCGGGGTTCTCCTCGAGAACCCGGTGCGCCTTGTAGGACGGGATCAGGTCGACGCGCCACTGCGGCCGCCAATCGAGGTCGAGGCACACCACCAGGCGGCCGGGACGGTGCTGGGTGACCAGGGCCGCGATGTTGTCGATGAAACCGCGGACCGCGTTGACGGGGCGGCCGTCGGGCGCGGTGATCGAGGACGGCACCCCGAAGTACGACCGGAACCACATGCTGGCGCCGTCGAGGAGCAGGATCGGCTGGCTCATGCTCGGGCCCGCCTGTCACGGATGTCGGTCAGCATCGCACTAGCCTATTGCCATGAGCTCAGCGCGATTCAACACCGACGTCTATGCCGCGCGTCTGCGCTCGGCCGCCGCGGCTGCCCATGCCGCCGGCCTGGCCGGGCTGGTCATCACTCCGGGGTACGACCTCCGGTACCTGGTGGGGTCGCGCGCACAGACCTTCGAGCGGTTGACGGCACTCGTGGTGCCGGCCGACGGTTCGACGCCGACGGTCGTGGTGCCGCGGCTGGAATTGGCGTCGCTGAAGGAGTCGGCGATCCTGGAACTGGGCCTGACGGTTGAGGATTGGGTCGACGGGGACGATCCCTACGCGTTGGTGGCCGCGGCGCTGCCGGGCAGCACGGTCGCGGTCACCGATGCCATGCCGGCCCTGCACCTGCTGCCGCTGGCGTCGGTCCTCGGCGCGGTGCCGGTGCTGGCCACCGATGTGCTGCGGCAGTTGCGAATGATCAAGGACCCCAGCGAGATCGACGCCCTGACTAAGGCCGGCGCGGCCATCGACCGCGTCCACGCGCGGGTGCCCGAGTTCCTGAAGCCGGGACGTACCGAGGCCGACGTTTCCGCGGACATCGCGGAAGCTATTGTGGCCGAAGGTCATTCGGAGGTGGCGTTCATCATCGTCGGCTCCGGTCCCAACGGGGCGGACCCGCACCACGAATGCTCCGACCGCGAACTGCAGGTCGGTGACATCGTCGTCGTCGACATCGGCGGGCCCGTCGAGCCCGGCTACAACTCCGACTGCACCAGGACCTACAGCATCGGCGAGCCCGATCCCGTGGTGGCGCAACAGTATTCGGTGCTGCAGCGGGCGCAGGCGGCGGCGGTGGCCGCCGTCCGGCCCGGGATGACCGCCGAGCAGATCGACGCCGCGGCCCGCGACGTGCTGGCCGCCGAGGGGCTGGCCGAGGTGTTCGTGCACCGCACCGGTCACGGCATCGGCCTGTCGGTCCACGAGGAGCCGTACATCGTGGCGGGCAACGGTTTGACGCTGGAGCCGGGCATGGCGTTCAGCGTCGAGCCCGGTGTGTACTTCGCGGGGCAGTGGGGCGCCCGGATCGAGGACATCGTCGTCGTCACCGACGACGGCTGCGTATCGATGAACAACCAGCCGCACGAGCTGGTGGTTGTCCCGGTTTCGTAGCGGCTGTTGTCAAGATCGGCTAAGAAAGCCAAGATCGAGGCCATGGCTGAAATCCGCCGTGGCCGCACGGGACGTGCCGCCAAGCTGGCAACCCTTCCTGCCGGGATCGCAGGTCGCGCCGTCCTGGGCGTCGGCAAGCGCATGGCCGGCAAGTCGAAAGAGGACGTCAACGCCGAGCTCGTCGAGAAGGCCGCCGAGCAGCTCTTCCAGGTGCTGGGGGAGCTCAAGGGCGCGGCCATGAAGCTGGGACAAGCGCTTTCGGTCATGGAGGCCGCCATCCCACCGGCGTATGCCGAGCCCTACCGCGAAGCCCTGACCAAACTTCAGAGCGACGCCCCGCCACTGCCCGCCGACAAGGTGCACCGCGTGCTCGACGCCCAGCTGGGCACCAAGTGGCGCGAGCGGTTCCAGTCTTTCGACGACACGCCCGTCGCCTCCGCGAGCATCGGGCAGGTGCACAGCGCGGTGTGGGGCGACGGCCGCCGCGTCGCGGTCAAGGTGCAGTACCCGGGTGCCGATGAGGCCGTGCGCGCCGACCTCAAGACGCTGCGCATGCTCACCACGCTGTTCAAGCAGGTGGTTCCGGGCGCCGACGTCAAGAGCATCATCGACGAGCTCATCGAGCGCACCGAGGAAGAGCTGAACTACCGCATCGAGGCGGACTATCAGCGCGCGTTCGCCAAGGCTTTCGCGGGGGATCCGCAGTTCTATGTGCCGGCGGTCGTCGCATCGTCACCAAAGGTCGTCATCACCGAATGGATGGAGGGCCGCAAGCTCTCCGAGATCATCGCGGGCGGCACCGAAGACGAACGCAACCGGTGCGCGCACCTGTTGCTCGAGGTCACCATCAGCGCCCCCTATCGCTGCGGGCTGCTGCATGTGGACACGCATCCCGGCAATTTCATGCTGCTCGACGACGGCCGGTTCGGTGTCATGGACTTCGGTGCCGTGGCGGTCCACGAGGGCGGCCTGCCGCGCGCCACCGGCCCCATCCTGCGGCTCGCGCGCGATGAGAAGTGGGAGGAGATGACGGCCTACCTCCGGGAGGAAGGCTTCATCCCACCGGGTGCCACGGTGTCGCACGAGGAGATCAACGCCTACCTGCTGCCGTACATCGAACCGTTGCGGCACAAGAGTTTCCACTTCAGCCGCAAGTGGCTGCAGGGCATCGCCGCCACTGCGGCAGACATCCGCAGCGAGCAGTTCGCCGCCACGTTCAAGACCAGCCGCCAACTGAACCTGCCGCCCAACTACCTGATGATGTTCCGGGTGCTCGGCGGTCTGCTCGGCATCGCCGCACAGCTCGACGCGACCATCAACTACGCCGATATCGTCGACAAATGGGTGCCCGGGTTCCGCGAGGACTGACGAGTTCGGGGCGGTAGCTTCGGAGTTTCTCGGCGGGCAGAACATCCTGCTGGGCAACATGTTTGACCTCATCAGTCACTTTCGGCACAGGCGTCCCAAACTGCGGTTTCTTGTCAGTGGTTCGAACTAGTGTTCGATGTATGGGATTCGCTGATCCGGCCGTCATCGAGGAGGCCTACGCCGCCTACGAGGCGGCGCAGGCCCGGCTCGCAGCCCTGGACTACACCGGTCTGGATGTGCCGACATTGTTGGCGTTGCAGTCCCGACGGGAAACGTTGAGGTGCGCGGCTGAGGCGGTCGATCACCGGATCCTGGCCGCGGCACAGACGCAGGCGACGGCCAAGGAGATCGGGGCGAAGGATTGGCCGGAGGTGTTGCATGTGCGGTTGCGGGTCAGCCGGGAGGAGGCCCGCCGGCGGGTGCGGGACTGCGACCAGCTGGGTCCGCGCTCGGCCATCACCGGGGAGCCGCTCGGGCCGGTGTGGGAGCTGGTCGCCGCCACCCTGGCTGACGGTGCGATCAATGCCGAGCACGTGCAGGTGATCACCTGGTTCTTCGGCAAGCTGCCGTTGTGGGCGGCCGACCCGATCACCGTCGCCCAGTGTGAGGCGGATCTGGTGGCCGATGCGAGGGTCAAAACCCCCGAGGACCTCCGACGCGCCGCGCAGAAACTTTTGTACGAGTTGGATCAGGACGGCCCCGAACCCAACGACGACGAGCCCGACCCGCAACGCTCGTTTGTCATGGGTAAGCAGCGGCCCGACGGCCGCACCGACGTGACCGCCCAACTCGACCCTGAAGGGCGGGCCTACTGGGAGGTGTTGTTCGACAAGTACGCCGCCCCCGGCATGTGCAACCCCGCCGACCCACACCCCTGCTACTCGGGTACCCCGACGCAGGAGCAGATCGATGCGGATACCCGCACCCTGGCGCAGCGCCAGTACGACGCGTTCACGTTCGTGGGCCGGATGATGCTCGCCACCGGGATGTCGGGGGTGCACAACGGGTTCCCCGTCGCGGTGGTCGCCAACTGCACCGTCACCGACCTGGAAAAGCGTGCCGGGATGGCGCTCACGCACACCGGGACCAAACTCCCCATCAAAGACCTGATCCGGATGGCCGCTCAGGGCTCGGATAACTACCTCGCCGTGTTCGATGAGCACACCGGCCAACCCCTCTATCTGGGCCGGGCGGCCAGAACCGCCAGCACCGCGCAGCGGTTGGCGTTGTTCGGGCGGGACCACGGCTGCACCCGCCCGAACTGCACCGCCCCCGCTTCCCGCAGCCAGGCCCATCACGTCACCAACTGGCGCGATGACGGCCTGACCAACGTCGACACCATGACCCTGGCCTGCGGCCGCGACAACCGCCTGGTCGACACCGGCGGCTGGAGCACCACCATGGGCCCCGACGGCAGAACCCACTGGACCCCACCACCACTGCTCGATGTCGGCCAACCTAGGACGAATGAGTATCACCACCCGACGCTCTACCCGCCCGAGAGTGGAGACGACGAGGGTGAAACAGACAGGACCGCAGGGTGATTCGGCGCCCCATGCTGCCCGGCAGCACGACACCAGGTCGCGCTGCGGAAGCCACGCGTCCAATCGCCGTGTCGCCGGGCCCGCGTACGGTTGGCCGATGCCTGATTTTGTGGCCTTGACGCGCGACGGCTACGACCGTGCGGCGGCACACTACGTCGCCCGCTTCCAAAGCCATCTCGATGACAGGCCGTTGGACCGCGCCATGATCGGTGCCTTCGCTGAACTGGTGGGCCGAGGAAGCAGGGTGCTGGACGTGGGCTGCGGAACCGGGGTGGCCACCGCAGCACTCGCGGCGGCCGGCCTCGACGTCACGGGAATCGATCTGTCGCCCAACATGATCGCGCAGGCGCGGCAGCACAATCCGGGTCTGCCGTTTCGCGTCGGTTCGATGCTCGACCTCGACGTGGCCGAAGGCAGCGTCGGCGGGCTCTGTGCCTGGTACTCGATCATCCACGTACCGGACGCGCACCTGCCGCGGGTCTTCGCCGAGTTCCACCGGGTGCTCGCGGCGGACGGTGTGCTGCTGTTGGCGTTCCAGGTCGGGGACGAGCCGCGGGTGCTGACGGACTTCGATGGCGAGGCCGTGAACTTGACGTTCATCCGTCGTCGGCCGGAGGTGGTCACAGACCTGTTGTCGAGCAATGGTTTTCGCCTCTACGCCGAACTGGTCCGGCAACCTGACGACGACGGAGCCGAATCCACGCCGCAGGCCTACCTCATTGCGCGTCGAGTAGCTTGATCAATCGCTTCGGCGCGACCAGCCGGAACGACGCATCGAGCAGCTCCCGGACCTCGTGCCAGTCGACCTTCGCCGCGGTGAAATCCAGCCCGAGCCAGCCGGACGGACCCATGTAGGCGGGATAGTAGAACCGCGAATCCTGTTCCAGTGCTGCGCGGTCGGACTCGTCAACCTTGACCAGTAGAGAATGCGGGTAAGCGACCATCTCGCCCGTCGTCTTCGAATTGCCGCCGTACATCGCGAACATCTTGGGCGCGCAGAACACCGGCCGGCCCCACGACACCTTCTCGAAGGCCTCGGGGAAGCCCAGTGCGACCGCGCGCAGCTCTGCCAGGCCGGGGTCGTCATCGTCGAACATGATCGGATGCGGCACGTTGCCACGGTAACGCGCGGCGGGGCGGCGGGTGTCCAACCTTCGGGATGACTGTGTGTCAGGTTCGCGATTCCTGTGCGGCCGATAATTGTCGCGCGTTATACATTCCGGATGACAGCGGGAAGATGCATTGGTCGGGTCGGGGGACTGGCGGTCGCACTCGGGATCGGTACCGCGCTCGCGGGGTGGGGTGACTGCCCGGCGTGGGCCGACACCACCGCAGGTGCCGCCGGGACGACGACGTCATCCCAGTCGGCTGGCACGCCGTCGGGCGCTCCGGAGAAGAAGCAGCGCAAACCGGCCAAGCCGAAGCCGAAATCCAACAAGCACGCGGACAAGGCCGACAAGGACAAGGCTGGCAAGGACACGGCCGACAAGCCCGACAAGAAGGTTCAGAAGGCCGCCGCCGCTGACAAACCCGACAAGGGAAAGGTCGACAACGGCAAGGCAGACAAAGCGGATGAGGCAGCACCCCGGGTGAGCCTGCCGCGCGTCACGGCCGCGGTTCCGGCCAAGTCCGTGGCGACTCCGACGGTCACGGCCGTCGCGGCGCAGGCGAGCGCCGCACAGCCGACCGTCAAGGTGGCCGCGGTGTCCACCACACCGATCGCGAAACTCACCAGGGCCCTGCGTTCGCTTCAGGCGCCGGTATCGCCGCTCAGCTCGACATCGGTGCTGGTGGCCCTGGCTGCGGTGCGCGATGAACTCGAACGCAAGACGCTCAAGCCCACCAGTGCCGTTGCACCGCAGCCGGTTTCGACGCTCGCCGATACCACGCCCAACGTGCTGGTGATCGGCGTCGACGGCACCAACCTGAGCCGGGTGCTGGCGGACCCGGCCAACGCCCACTTCTTCGAACTGATGCAGGGCGGCACCACGGCGCCCGCGAGCATCGTCGGGCACACCACGATCAGCAATCCGTCGTGGACCGCCATCCTGACCGGCGTCTGGGGTGAGAAGACCGGCGTCATCAACAACATCTTCAATCCGGCCGTCTACGACACGTGGCCCACGGTTTTCAACCAGCTCGAGACCTTCAACCCCGGTATCCAGACCACGGCCATCGCGAATTGGGACGTCATCTCGGCCATCGCCGTGTCGGGCTCGGTGGGCGCCGACCACGTCGTCAACATCTCGCACATCGCGGGTGACTCCGACTGGTCACTCACCGACGACGCCGTCGGCGACGCGACCGAGGCCGCGATCGCCGCCGCCGACCCGAACAAGCCGAACTTCGTGTTCAGCTACTTCGTCGGAGTCGACGAGAACGGGCACAACTACGGTGGCGCGTCCCAGCAGTACGCCGACGCGGTGCGCAATGTCGACCAGAACATCGGCGAGATCATGCAGCAGGTCAATGACTGGGAAGCCGCGACCGGGGAGCAGTGGACCGTCATCGTCGTCACCGATCACGGTCACCAGGCCAGTAAGGGCCTCGGTCACGGTTTCCAATCACCCAATGAGACATCGACTTTCGTCATCGCCAACAACCCGAATCTGTTCACGGCCGGTGGGGTCAACCTGAAGTACCAGATCGTCGACGTCACGCCGACGGTGGTGACGTTGTTCGGCGGCACCCCCGCGCCCAAGTCCGACGGTGTCTCGATCACCAACCTGGGCGGCAGCACGGTCACACCGATCGACGACGACGCCGCGCTGCGAGCCGCGGTGCTGGATGTCATCGGCAAGTACGGATACCCCGACATCGGCACCGATCTGAAACTCGGCATCCGGACGGTCTTCGCGTCCGTGCCCTACTTCCTCAATCAAGGGTTCGATGCGGTGACGGCGCAACTGGAGTCGATCGCGGCGCAACACATTTTCGTCATCAGCCCGCTGGCACAGGCGATGACGTTGCCCGTGCAGCTGGTCGGGAGCCTGACCTACGCGGCGACGAACGCCGTCGCGCAGGTCGTCGCCAGGCTGACCGGGGTCACGGGGGCCGGCCTCGTGCCGATCTTCATGCCGCCGCTGCCGCCGCTGGTCGGTACCGAGGATCCCGCGCCAGTGGCTGCCTGCACGGTCCTGGTGGCGTGCGGGACGTCGGCGGGGATCATCGCGGCCTGATGTCACAGCCCTTCGCTAGCCTTACCGAGTGAGCTCACCCGATCCCGACGTGCGCCGGCAATGGCAGGAACTGGCCGAGGAGGTCCGCGGTCACCAGTTCCGCTACTACGTCAAGGACGCACCGATCATCTCCGACGGTGAGTTCGACAAGCTGCTGGGTGAACTGCAGGAGATCGAAGAGCGGTACCCCGAGCTGCGGACGCCGGATTCGCCGACGCAGCTGGTCGGCGGCGCCGGGTTCGCGACCGAGTTCGGCGAGGCGCAGCACCTGGAGCGGATGCTGTCGCTCGACAACGCGTTCAACACCGACGAGCTGACGGCCTGGGCGGCCCGGCTGTCCAACGAGCTGGGCGGCGATCTCGAGTACCTCTGCGAACTCAAGGTCGACGGTGTCGCGCTGGCGCTGGTCTACCGCGACGGCAAGCTGGTCCGCGGCGCCACGCGCGGCGACGGCCGCACCGGTGAGGACGTCACGCTCAACGCCCGCACCATCACCGACGTCCCCGAGCAGCTGACGGGCACCGACGAATTCCCGGTGCCGGCGGTGCTGGAGGTCCGCGGCGAGGTGTACTTCCGCGTCGAGGATTTCGCCGCGCTCAACGCCAGCCTCGTCGAGGAGGGCAAGGCGCCGTTCGCCAATCCGCGCAACAGCGCCGCCGGGTCGTTGCGGCAGAAGAATCCGGCCGTCACCGCGCGTCGCCGGCTGCACATGATCTGCCATGGCCTGGGCCTCACCGAAGGCTTCGAGCCCGCGTCGCTGCACGACGCCTACCGCGCACTCAAGGCCTGGGGCCTGCCGGTGTCCGACCACACCACCCGCGTCACCGGCATCGCGGCGGTTGCCGAACGCGTCGCGTACTGGGGCGAGCACCGCCACGACGTCGATCACGAAATCGACGGTCTGGTGGTCAAATTGGACGACCGCACGCTGCAGCGACGCCTCGGCGCCACCAGCCGCGCGCCGCGGTGGGCCATCGCCTACAAGTATCCGCCCGAGGAAGTCACCACCAAGCTGCTCGACATCCGCGTGAGTGTGGGCCGCACCGGCCGCGTCACGCCGTTCGCGTACATGGAGCCCGTCACCGTGGCGGGGTCGACGGTCGGGCTCGCGACGCTGCACAACGCCACCGAGGTGAAGCGCAAGGGCGTGCTGATCGGCGACACCGTGGTGATCCGCAAGGCCGGCGACGTCATCCCCGAGGTGCTCGGCCCGGTCGTCGATCTGCGGGACGGCACCGAACGCGAATTCGTCATGCCCGCAACATGTCCGGAGTGTGGCAGCACGCTGGCGCCGTCGAAGGAGGGTGACGCCGACATCCGTTGCCCCAACACCCGGTCGTGCCCCGCGCAGCTGCGCGAGCGGGTGTTCCACGTCGCGGGTCGGGGTGCCTTCGATATCGAGGGCCTCGGCTACGAGGCGGCCACCGCGCTGCTGGCCGCCGGCGTCATCACCGATGAGGGCGACATCTTCGAGCTCACGGCCGACGAGCTGTTGCGCACCAACCTGTTCAAGACCCAGAAGGGTGAGCTCTCGGCCAACGGCGCCCGGCTGCTGGCCAACCTCGGCAAGGCCAAGCAGCAGCCGCTGTGGCGCGTGCTGGTGGCGCTGTCCATCCGGCACGTCGGCCCGACGGCGGCCCGGGCGCTGGCCGCGGAATTCGGTGATCTGCAAGCGATCACCGAAGCCTCCGAGGAACGCCTGGCGGCTGTCGAGGGCGTCGGACCGACCATCGCCGCCGCCGTGATCGACTGGTTCACCGTCGACTGGCACCGCGCCATCGTCGACAAATGGCGGGCCGCGGGCGTGCGGATGGCCGACGAACGCGACGCAAGCATCGAGCGGAACCTGGAGGGCCTGTCGATCGTGGTGACGGGCTCGCTGACGGGGTTCTCGCGGGACGAGGCCAAGGAGGCGATCCTGGTCCGCGGCGGCAAGGCGGCCGGGTCGGTGTCGAAGAAGACGGCCTACGTGGTGGCCGGCGACGCGCCAGGATCCAAGTACGACAAGGCCGTTGAACTCGGCGTGCCGATTCTCGACGAAGACGGCTTCCGGCGGTTGCTGGCGGAGGGGCCGGACGCGCTCTGAGCTCGATGGCGGCGCCGGTGTCTCGCAGAATCCCGGAAATCAGCACGCGATTCTGGGTGAGCAAGACATTGATCACCGCGGCATCGGTGTTCTGGCCGGATTACCTGTACGACCACCTGGGCCGCTGGATCGCGACGACGCTCCTCGTCGCGGCGTTGGCAACAGTGCTCATGATTCAGCTGCGCGGTGACCGATTGCGGCCGTGGGCGTTCTGGTGCGCCATGCTGGCCGCCAGTGCCGTCGGCACCGAGATCGCGAACGGGCTGCACATCGCGCTGGGTCTGGGGTACGCGGCAATCGCCGTCGTGTGCCTCATCGGTGGGGCGGGGCTGGTTGCGGCCGGCCATGCCACGATGGGAATCGCCTCGCTGATCGCTGTCTGCAGCCGCCGCTCCGAAGGCTGGTTCTGGGCAATTGCGTTGGTGGCCTTCGGCATCGGCACTGCACTGACCCACCTGACGCCGCGCCCCATCTTGGCGTACCCGGTGCTGCAGCTCCTGCTGTGGGCCGTCGCCGTCGCCGCGGTCGTGTTGGCGTGCCGTCGGCTCGGTGGGGCGACGACGGTGGGTTTCTGGGGCTGTTTCGTCCTGACCCGGCCACTGGGTGCCGCGGTGGCGTTCCTGCTGACCAACGCGAGTGCGGCCGGCGGACTCGGCTTGGCTCGGCCCGCGGTCAGTGCGGTGCTGACCGCTGTTCTCGTCGGCTCGGTGCGCTACCGGTAACCGCGCCGCATGTCATCAACGATCAACGGGTGCTCCAGCGTCGACGGCGGCAGGTGCTGCGGCGCCGTGTCGGGCGCGAACACCGTGGCGGCGTCGAGCACCTGCTGATTCAGGAACCGAAGCGGCGGAGCGTCTTTGGGCACCACCGGCGCGGGTGGCAGGGGACCCCGGCGGGCCAGCGTGAAACCCCAGTCACCGAACGTCGGCACCTCGACGTGGTACGGCGTCACCGCCAGCCCCGTCGACGCGATGGTCGATACCGTGCGCCAGAACACCGTCGGCGTCGAGTAGGGGCTGCCGGACTGCACCACCAGCAGGCCCTGGGGTGCCAGGACCCGGGCGGCGAGGCTGTAGAACTCGGTGGAGTACAACCGGCCGAGCACCGGGTTGTCTGGGTCGGGCAGGTCGACGATGACGGCGTCGAATCCGCCTGGCGGTACGACGTCCGGATGTGGCACCCGCAGCCACGTCATGGCGTCATCGAGGATCAGCCGGATGCGGTGATCGTCGAGCGCGCCGGCGTTGGCGTCACGCAGCTTGGTCCGTGCCACCGCCACCACCGCCGGATCGAGCTCGACCTGGACGAGCCGGTCGATGCCCTTCTGGCGCAACAGTTCCCGCGCCGCCAGGCCGTCACCGCCGCCGATCACCAGCACCGACCGCGCACCCGCGCCCAACGCCGGGTACACCAGAGATTCGGTGTAGCGGTACTCGTCGCGCGTCGAGAACTGCAGTCCGCCATCGAGATACAGCCGGGTGTCGTCGCCGCGGCGGGTCACCACGATCTCCTGATAGGCCGAATGCTGGTAGGCCACGATCGGGTCGGCGTACAACCGCTGTCGTGACGTCGTCTCGATACCGTCTGCGGACGCCATCAGCGTCGCCAGTAGAGCGAACGCCAGCACCAGGGCGCTCAGCGCGGCGACGAATTCCCGCCGGCTCAGGATGCGGCGCAGCAGGAACACCGAAACCACCGCTGCGGCAGCCAAATTGATCATCCCGGTGGCCGCCGCGCCGCGGATCATGCCCAGATACGGCAACACCAGGAACGGCCACGCCAAGCCGCCCAGCAGGGCGCCCAGATAGTCGGCGGCATTGAGGTTGGCCAGCACCCGGCCGGCGTCGGTGGCCCCGGCGACCCGGCCACGCTGCAGCAGCGTCATCAACAGTGGCACTTCCGCGCCGACCAGCCCGCCGATGAGCGCCGTCGCGACGCCGAGCACCCAGTCCGAGTCGCCGAGGAACGCGAACGTCACGTAGAGCACCGTTGCGGACAGGCCACCCACCACACCCAGCGCCGTCTCCACCGCGATGAAACTGATGGCCGCACGCGCCAGCAGCGCTTTGGCCAACAGCCCACCCACGCCCAGGGCCGCCACGTAGCCCGCGACGATCAGCGACGTCGACACGACGCCGCCGCCGTTGAGGCTTGTCGAGAGTGTCAGCAGTGCAAGCTCATAGACGATGCCGCACGCTGCGCACGCCGCGACGGCCGCCAGAAGCAGCGCGCGCCAACGGGTTCCGACTACCGGTGAGGGATCCGGGAGGGCCGCCGGGGCCTCGGTGACCATCAGGTGAGCGCGGCGGCGTTGATACCACCGACCGCCAGCAGCACCACCGCGACGGCAACAGCGGCGGGATGGAACTCCTCGGCGTGGATGTCGTTGCGGAAGTGCCCGGGCGCCAACAACTCCACCGCCACGAGGGCCAGGCCCTGCAGCGCGACGCCGATCAGCCCGTAGATCAGCGTGTCGATCAGCCCCTGCCCGAGCCGGTCGGAGCTGGCGTGAATCGCGGTGATGATGATGGCGGCCAGCGAGACGTCCATCGCCGCGGTGATCGTCACCGCGTTGGGCCGACGCTCGACGAAGACCTGACGGCGCAGCTTGCCCGGGGTCAGCACATCGACCATGACGAAGCCGGCGGCCAGCACCAGCGCCCCCACCAGGAAGTACAGCACCGAGCCGACCACGTTCTGGATGATCGCGTCGGTGTGGACGGTGCCGAAGTCGATGGCGGCCAGGTTCATCGGAGTCTCCTCGGAATTGATGTGGTCACTTGACGCCGCCCGGTCCGCCCGAGCTGCCGCCGGAACTGTGCGACGGCGAACCCGGGCTGAAACCCGGGCCAAGGAAGAAGTAGCTGCCGTGGTTGTAACCCGAGTTGAGGCTCTCCAGCCGGACAGTGCACGCCTGTCCGGAGCCCGGGCCCACGATGGCGATGGAGTCGTTGTACCGCAGGTAGTAGTTGCCGCGATCGGTGGCGCGCGCCTCCGGTCGATGTGCCTCGGCGAGGTCGTCGGCCACGTCGCTCGGTGACCCGTCGCACCGGTAGGTGTTGTAGCCGACGTTCTGATAGTTGTCTTTGACGAATGACTCGATGGTGCGGGCGGTGCTGATGCCGATCGCCAGGCAGATCACCGACGCGACCGCGAGCACCCCGGCGAGAATCAGCATCTTGCCCCGGGTCATGGCACCGACCTACGAGCCGGCGGGGGGAGCGGGATACACCGTGAGCTCACCGGGCGACATGACCTTGCCGGTCGACACCTCCCACGGCGAGTTCGGCGACCACTGCTCGAAACTCAGCAGGGCGGCGCGGCCGGGGCCGGCGTAGTCGACGTAGTTCATCTGGCCGTGCTCGGGCAGGCCCGTCGTGCCCTCGGAGGTGTACTGGGCGTCACCGGTCTCGACCTCGTCGTACTGCACCCCGTCGATGGTGAGCGGACCGATGGGCTGCAGCGCCAGGTCGGGTCGCTTGGTCCAGAACGCGAGTTCCAGCCGTCCCTCGTCCTCTTCGACGCTGAACCAGATCGGTTCGCCCTGACCGCCTTCCAGCAGGTGTTCCCACCAGATGAACGGCCCTTCGCGATAGGTCACCGAGCCGCGCACCACGTAGTCGACGCCGCCGTAGCTGACGATCGCCCCGGGGCCGAGCTGCTTGGGTCCGAAGACCGGCATCTCACCGGACTTCAGCGGGTCCTGGCGGGCGCCGGTGGTTGCGGGCTTCTTGGCCCGGGTGAAGGCGAGCACCACGACGACGACCGCGGCGATCATGAGCAGGACGCCGACGACGATCAGGAAAGTGCTCACGTGTGCCCTCCAGTGAGATGTGGGCTCACGCTAGCAGTCTCGGCCCTTCCGCAACCGCATTCGCGCAGGTGAAGTGGCTGTGAACGAGACGGTCAGCGCACGATGGTCGCGACGATGCCCGCGAGGTATCCGAGCCGCGCGACCTCCGACGGGCGGAAGGCCGGCCCGCCGGGGCGGCCCAGCATGATCGCGGTGTGGGGGTCGCCCAACGGTGCGGCGGCCAGGGTGGTGTCGATGTCGCGCCAGAACTGCGGTACCCAGTCGCCGGTGGCGTCCAGGGCAGCGGCGTGCTCCAGCGGCAGCCACGGCGCGGAGTCGGCGAGCGTCTCGGGCGCACCCGGGCTGCCGGTGATGCGGTGGGGCAGCACACCGTCCTTGCCGCCGGCCACGATGACGCACCACCCGACCCGCAGCACGCGCGGCGCTTCGTCGGCAAGTGTCTGGAGCCGCGCGGCCTTGCCCTTGGCGGCCGCCACATGGTCGATCAGTTCCAGTTCGCGATGGGCTTCGAGCAGCCCGGTGTGGGGCCGAATGCTGTCCACGTACACGCCCTTGAGGGCCTCCGCGGCGGTGATCAGGGCATCGGGCATGGACCCGAGCGGCAGCTCGACCACCAGGTCGTCGACGGCGTAACCCGGACCGCGCTCGACGACGTCGAGCGACAGGATGTCGGCGCCCACCGAGCCCAGAGCCACCGCGAGGGAGCCGAGGCTACCGGGGCGGTCTTCGAGCTGAACCCGCAGCAGATAGGAGGACACGCGACAACTGTGGCACAGCGGCGTGGCCATGGCAGGACGGGCAGGTGCGGCGCGTGTCACGAATACATTCCCCGTGGCTGCGCCCGCGTTGCCTCCCACTAGGGTGTTTAGACGTGTCGAAGATTTCCCGGGACGATGTCGCCCATCTGGCGAATCTGGCCCGGCTCGCCCTGACCGAGGGTGAGCTGGACAGTTTCGCAGGCCAGCTCGATGCCATCCTGGCGCACGTCGGCAAGATTCAGGCCGTCGACGTCACCGGTATCGAGGCGACCGGCAATCCGCTCAAAGAGGTCAACATCACCCGGCCCGACGTCGAGGCGCCCAGCCTGGCGCAGGATCAGGCGCTGGCGGAGGCCCCGCGGGCCGAGGAGGGCCGGTTCGCCGTGCCCCGCATCTTGGGAGAAGCAGAGTGAGTGACCTGATCCGTTTCGACGCGGCCACGCTCGGCGAGAAGATCGCCGCCGGCGACGTGTCGGCCACCGAGGTCACCCAGGCGCACCTGGACCAGATCGCCGCCACCGACGAGACCTACCACGCCTTCCTGCACGTGGGCGCCCAGGAGGCGCTCGCCGCTGCCGCCGCCGTCGACAAGCAGGTGGCAGCCGGTGAGCCGCTGGCATCGCCGCTCGCCGGAGTTCCGTTGGCGCTCAAGGACGTTTTCACGACCACTGACGCGCCGACGACGGCCGGCTCGAAGATCCTGGAGGGCTGGCGGTCGCCGTACGACGCGACCGTCACCGCGCGGCTGCGCGCGGCCGGCATCCCGATCCTCGGCAAGACCAACATGGACGAGTTCGCCATGGGGTCGTCCACCGAGAACTCGGCCTACGGCCCGACCCGCAACCCCTGGGACGTCAACCGGGTTCCGGGTGGTTCCGGTGGCGGTAGCGCCGCCGCGCTCGCGGCGTTCCAGGCCCCGCTGGCGATCGGCACCGACACCGGTGGCTCGATCCGTCAGCCCGCCGCGCTGACCGCGACCGTCGGCGTCAAGCCCACCTACGGCACCGTCTCGCGGTACGGCCTGATCGCCTGCGCGTCGTCGCTGGACCAGGGCGGGCCATGCGCGCGCACGGTGCTCGACACCGCGCTGTTGCACCAGGTGATCGCCGGCCACGACCCGCGCGATTCCACCTCGGTCGACGCTGCTGTGCCCGACGTCGTGGGTGCGGCCCGCGCCGGCGCCACCGGTGACCTGAAGGGCGTCCGGATCGGTGTGGTCAAGCAGCTGCACACCGGCGAGGGCTACCAGCCCGGCGTGCTGTCGTCGTTCAACACCGCGGTGGACCAGCTGACCGAGCTCGGTGCCGAGATCACCGAGGTCGACTGCCCGCACTTCGACTACTCGCTGGCGGCCTACTACCTGATCCTGCCGTCCGAGGTGTCCTCGAACCTCGCGCGCTTCGACGCGATGCGCTACGGCCTGCGCGTCGGCGACGACGGCACCCACAGCGCCGAAGAGGTCATGGCGCTGACCCGCGCCGCCGGCTTCGGTCCGGAAGTCAAGCGCCGCATCATGATCGGCACATACGCCCTGTCCTCGGGCTACTACGACGCCTACTACAACCAGGCCCAGCGCGTGCGCACCCTGATCGCCCGCGACCTGGACCAGGCGTACGAGAAGGTCGACGTGCTCGTCACCCCGACGACCCCGACCACCGCTTTCGGGCTGGGCGAGAAGGTCGACGATCCGCTGGCGATGTACCTGTTCGACCTGTGCACGCTGCCGCTGAACCTGGCCGGCCACTGTGGCATGTCGGTACCGTCGGGCCTGTCGCCGGACGACAACCTGCCGGTCGGGCTGCAGATCATGGCGCCGGCGCTGGCCGACGACCGGCTGTACCGCGTCGGCGCGGCCTACGAAGCCGCGCGCGGCGCATTGCCGACCGCCGTCTAGCGGCAGTCGGCCGCTCGTTCAACAAGAACGAGAACCCGCGAGCGGGCAGTATGGGGTCATGCGGATAGGTGTGCTGACCGGTGGCGGTGACTGTCCTGGCCTGAATGCGGTGATCCGGGCGGTGGTCCGCACCTGCGATGCCCGGTACGGCTCGACGGTCGTCGGGTTCCGGGACGGCTGGCGTGGCCTGCTCGAGAATCGCCGCGAGCAGCTCAAGAACGACGACCGCAACGACCGGCTACTGGCCAAGGGCGGCACCATGCTGGGCACCGCGCGCGTCAACCCCGACAAGCTGCGGGCCGGGCTGGACCAGATCAAGCAGACGCTCGAGGACAACGGCATCGACGTGCTGATCCCGATCGGCGGAGAAGGCACGCTGACCGCGGCGCACTGGCTGGCCGAAGAGAACGTCCCCGTCGTGGGCGTGCCCAAGACCATCGACAACGACATCGATTGCACCGACGTCACTTTCGGCCACGACACGGCGCTGATGATCGCCACGGAAGCCATCGACCGCCTGCACAGCACGGCCGAGTCGCACCAGCGGGTGATGCTCGTCGAGGTGATGGGACGGCACGCGGGCTGGATCGCGCTCGGCGCCGGCATGGCGGCCGGCGCCCACATGACCCTGATCCCGGAACAGCCTTTCGACGTCGAAGAGGTGTGCCGGCTGGTGAAACAGCGCTTCGTGCGCGGTGATTCGCATTTCATCTGCGTCGTCGCCGAAGGCGCGCGACCGGCCGAGGGGTCAATGCAGTTGCGCGACGGCGGAATTGACGAATTCGGGCATGTGCGATTCACCGGCGTCGCGCAGCAGCTGGCCATCGAGATCGAGAAGCGGATCCGCAAGGAAGTGCGCACCACGGTGCTCGGCCACGTGCAGCGCGGCGGCACGCCGACGCCCCACGACCGGGTGCTGGCCACCCGGTTCGGGATCAATGCCGCCGACGCCGCACACGCGGGGGAGTACGGGATGATGGTGTCGTTGCAGGGCCAGGAGATCGGCCGGGTGCCGTTGGCCGACGCGGTAAGGCAATTGAAGCTCGTGCCGCAGAGCCGTTACGACGATGCCGCGGAGTTCTTCGGCTAGCGGTAGGCCTTCGGCAGCGGCATGCCCAGCTCGGACTCCACCGCGCGCAGCCGGCTCGGGTAGTCGGTGATGATGCCGTCGGCGCCGGCCGCGATCTGCGCCCGCATGGTGTCGGCGTCGTTGATCGTCCACGGGATCACCTCGAGCCCACGCGCATGTGCCCGGTCGATGAACGCCCGGTCGGCGACCAGTGCGAACCCCGGATCCTTCGGCGTGAGCCCGTAGGGGACCGAGTAGCCGGGGGACAGGATGTTCGCGCCGACCGACGCCGCTCCCGCGACCGGGTCGGTGACCACCGCCGGGTTCACGTCGGCCGTCCAGGCCGAGTTCGGCACCCACGTCGTCTCGTCCCACAGCGCCACCAGTGGGATACCGGGCTCCTGCTGACGGACCAGTGGCAGGCTGCGCCAGTCGAAACTCTGGATCTCGACCTTGTCGAGCTTGTCGGCGGACCGCACGGCGCCGAGGATGACGTCGACGAATTGCTTTGGCGTGGCCGAGGTTTCGGGCTTGTCGGCTTCGATCTTGGTCTCGATGTTGTACCGGACGGCGGCGTGGTGCGCGTCCGCGAGCGCGAAGACCTGATCGAGCGTGGCGATCTTGTTTCCGCTCACCACTTCGGCGGCCGGGAATCCGCTGAGCAGCTTGCCGCAGTCCAGTGTGTGCAGCTGGGCCCGCGTGAGGTCGTGCACGAGCTTGCCGACATAGGGGTATTGCGGGTCGCCGGCGAAGGCGGGGCCGGTGTCGGCGCACTTGTCGGGCTGGATGGCCGGGTCGTGCCACACCATGGGCGCGCCGTCCTTGGCGATGACGATGTCGAGTTCCAGTGTGGTGACGCCGAGTTCGATGGCCTTGGTGAACGCGCGCAGCGATTCCTCGGTGGTCTCGCCCCGTCCGCCGCGGTGCGCCTGCAGGTCGAAGGCGTCGGAATCGGCCGAGGCGACGGGCAGCGCCGTCAGCGCGAAGGTGGTCAGCAGGGCGCCGATGCGTGCGAGCATCCGCGGAGACTAACCGGGCCGGGGAAATGGCCGGTGAACGGCAACTAGGATCAGGCGCATGGCTGACGCAGACCTTCTCGACTACGACGACGTCCTCGCGACGTACGAGCCCGTCATGGGCATGGAAGTCCATGTCGAGCTGTCCACCGAGACCAAGATGTTCTGTGGCTGTGCGAACCGGTTCGGTGCCGAGCCGAACACGCTGGTGTGCCCGGTGTGCCTCGGCCTGCCCGGTGCCCTGCCGGTGGTCAACGAAGCGGCCGTGGAGTCCGCGATCCGGATCGGGCTGGCGCTGAACTGCGACATCGCGCCGTGGGGCCGGTTCGCCCGGAAGAACTACTTCTACCCGGATCAGCCGAAGAACTACCAGATCAGCCAGTACGACGAGCCCATCGCCGTCAACGGCTACCTCGACGTGCCGCTGGAGGACGGCACCACCTGGCGCGTCGAGATCGAGCGCGCCCACATGGAGGAGGACACCGGCAAGTTGACCCACCTGGGTAGCGACACCGGCCGCATCTCGGGCGCCACCACCTCGCTGGCCGACTTCAACCGGGCTGGGGTGCCGCTCGTCGAGATCGTCACCAAGCCCATCGAGGGCGCGGGCGAACGCGCCCCGGAGATCGCCCGCGCCTACGTCACCGCGCTGCGGGACCTGTTGCGCGGCTTGGACGTTTCCGATGTCCGCATGGACCAGGGCTCGATGCGCTGCGACTCGAACGTCTCGCTCAAGCTTAAGGGCGCCGCGGAGTTCGGCACCCGCACCGAGACCAAGAACGTCAACTCGCTCAAGAGCGTCGAGGTGGCGGTCCGCTACGAGATGCGCCGGCAGGCCGCCGTGCTGCAGTCCGGCGGCACCATCACGCAGGAGACCCGGCACTTCCACGAGGACGGGCACACCACGTCCGGGCGCAGCAAGGAAACCGCCGAGGATTACCGCTACTTCCCGGAGCCGGACCTCGAGCCCATCGCGCCGTCGGACGAGCTGGTGGAGCGGCTGCGCGGCACCATCCCCGAGCTTCCGTGGTTGGTGCGCAAGCGGATTCAGGACGACTGGGGCATCTCTGACGAGGTCATGCGCGACCTCGTCAACGCCGGCGCGGTCGAGCTGGTGGCCGCGACCGTCGAGCACGGCGCGTACAGTGAGGCGGCCCGCGCCTGGTGGGGCAACTTCCTCACCCAGAAGGCCAACGAGGGCGAAGTAACACTCGACGAGCTGGCCATCACGCCGGCCCAGGTCGCCGCGGTGGTCAAGCTGGTCGACGACGGCAAGCTGTCCAACAAGCTGGCCCGCCAGGTCGTCGAGGGCGTGCTGGCCGGCGAGGGTGAGCCCGAGCAGGTGATGAACGACCGCGGACTGGTTGTGGTGCGCGATGATTCGCTCATCCAGGCGGCCATCGACGAGGCGCTCGCGGCGCAGCCGGACATCGCCGACAAGATCCGCGGTGGCAAGGTCCAGGCCGCGGGTGCGATCGTCGGCGCGGTGATGAAGGCGACCAAGGGGCAGGCCGACGCGGCACGCGTGCGCGAACTGGTGATCGCGGCCTGCAGCTAGCGCAACACTTCCTGCGGCGCGGGCGCGGTCGTCGGCTTGAGTGACGACACGCCCGCGACGCAGTAGCCCGCGATCACGAAACACACCGCGGCGCAGGGCAGATTGCCGGTCGGGGTGCCCGCGCCGGTGACGCCGTCGATGGCGCCGGCGAAGTCGGGCAGCGCGGCCAGCCAGAGCACCGTGAAGGTCAGCAGGTACAGCACGCCGAACACCCGCACGTACGAACTCGGGTGCTGCGTGCCGACCCGGCGCGTGATCCGCCAGTCCTGAATGAGGACCGGCACCGCCACGAACGTGAATATCGCCATCTCCACCCCGAGGACCACGTACTGCGTCGCGCTGTGGTGGGCGGAGAGCAACGTCGGCAGGCTGAACAGCCCCATGAGGACCGGTGCCAGCACGCTGACGACCGCTGTGCGCCAGGCCAACGACACCGCACCCGGTGGTGTGCCTGCGGCTACCCGGCGCCCGACCAGGACGTGCACCAGGAAGGCGACCGCCGCGGGCCCGACCACCGCGAGGCTGACCCAGCTGCTCACCGGCACGCAGCCGAGCGTCGGGTGATTCAGGGGGTTCGCGGTGTTCCAGACCCACCAGCGCAGCTGCGGACCGAGATGGTCGAACACGCCGTAGACGCAGCCGTGCACGAAGCCGACGCAGATGGCGCCGACGACCGCGCCGCGCCGTTCGAAGACGCCGGTGGCGCGGACGATGTCATAGGCCAGGGTGATGGTCGCCGGGTACAGCGCCACGATGTACAGCGGTAGCCGTCCGTCGACGAAATCGACGCTGAACACGTTGTGCACCAGCATGACTCCGAGCCGGGTGCCGGCGAAGATGTCCGGTGGATGCCGGGGGAGTTCGGTCGCCACCGCGTAGACCAGCGACGCCAGCCAGATGGCGATCCCGGTCGGGTCGCGCCGGACCCGCCGCAGCGCGTAGGCCAGGGCGAGTGCCGCGCCGACCAGCATCAGCAACTCGACGACCGGCATGGTCCAGTGGGCCAGGGTCAGGGGGTTGCGCAGTTTGACCCAGGACTCGTCGTCGCAGGAAAAGCCCAGGTAGCCGGCCAGCCGAGCGAAGTCGGCCGGGCACGCGCGCATCATCGAGCGACCCTCACGTCGGGCGCCAAATTACGTCTTGTCGTCCGTGCTACGCGGGAATCCGCCCTGCGGGAACAGCGGGAACACGACGTCGTCGAACTTCTCGACGTCGCCGGCCGTCTTGTTCACCGTGGCGCCCCAGACGTTGCCGTCGGGGGAGAGCTTCAGCGCGAAGACGTGGCCGTGGGTGTCGGTGCGGAGGGCCTCGGGGTCACCCGTGACCGCGCCGGTCTCCTTCGACAGCCGGACGGCCACCGTCTTCTTGGTGTTGACGAGGTTGACCATGACGGTGTCGTCGGTCGCCACACAGCCCGCGACACCGGGTCGGTCGGGCCAGCTCCACACCGTCGACACCTTCGAGTCCTTGGTGATCCGCTGCAGCCGGTCGCCGGTCGGGGTCCGGTCGGTGACGTACAAGGAGCCGCTGGCACCGTCGATGCACAGCCCGCCGCCGGAACCCATGCCCGACAGCGCGGTGGTCGGGGGCGCCTGGCCCACCGTCGTCGGCTGCTCGATGCGCAACAGCTTGCCCGCCAGCGAAGCCGGATCGGCTGCGGCCGCGGGGTTTCCGGCGTCCCCGGTGAGCACCACGAGGGTCGTCGGGCTGCTGAAGATCAGCGCTCCGGTGTTGCCTGTGGGGCCCTTGGGAATCCCGGTGAGGATGGGCTTCGGCACGTCGCCGTCGGCGATGCGGACCACCCGGTTGTCGGTCGGCGTGGTGATGTACGCGTACATCAGCCGGTCCTGTTGGTAGCTCGGCGACAGCACGATGTCCATGAGCCCGCCGTCACCGGAGGCGTCGACCGGGATCACGGTCTTGACCTTGGGTTCCGCCGTCGTCGAGATGTTCTTGACGGCGCCGGTGACGCGTTCGGCGACGATCGCCGACTTGCTGTCGCCACCCATGATCAGGCCGCTGGTGCTCTCCAGGCAGCCCTGCAGCACGGCCGGCGCCGGGCACGCCTTGGGGAACGGGTTCGGCGGCAGCGGCGGCGGAGGCGGTGGCGGCGAGCTGGGCGCCCCGCCGAGGTCGGGCTCGATGGTGAACGGCTCGGACGCCGCCGAATCGAAACGGGCGCAGCCGGGCAGCGCCAGCAAAGCGATGGCGCACAACGCCAGGACCCGTCGAGCGGGTGCAGAGCCGGAACGCTCAGGCCGATGTCGGGGCCTCGTCAGCGCAGTCTGCGTCGACCGCCGCAATGTCATGCCCGCCAGGTTACGGACTGTTCGAGGATGCTCGCCACGTCGGGGCCGCGCGCCGGGCCGGGCAAATCCCGTGAACAAGCCGGTCAAACCACCGCTTAAATCCACGGTCAGCAGTGCAGTTGCACTTACCCTGGCAACTATGACCAGTACTTCCCATGACTCGCGCGCATGGCGACGGCCCGACGAGTCGGCCGCCAGGCCCGCGTCGGCACGCCTGGTCGATCCAGAAGACGACCTGCCCATCACGACCTACCGCGGCGGTGCCGGCGCAGAGGGCGGTGAGACCGCCGCGACCACCGCCATCCCGCGGTTCGACAACGCGTCGTCCGACGAGGCGACCGAGGTGACGCCTGCGTCGTCGTCGACGCCGTCCTCGATGGCGTTCGATCTCATGCACGAACCCGAGCCGCTGCCGTACGTGCAACCTCGGGAGCGGCGTGCCGAGCAGGCCTCCGACGCATTGGGGCCCGCCGAGATCGAGCCCGACCCCGAGACCGACGCCCGGGTACGCGTCGCCAAGCGCCGCGGCACCCAGGACCTGGGACTCATGGTGTTGCGCGTCGGCCTCGGCGCCTGGCTGGTGGTCCACGGACTGCAGAAGGCATTCGGCTGGTGGGGCGGCCAGGGCCTGAACGGGTACGAGCACGCGCTGGCCGCCGCCGGCTTCCAGCACGCGGGGATACTGACCTACCTCGCCACCGGGGCGCAGATCGGCGCCGGTGTCCTGCTGGTCCTGGGGCTGTTCACCCCGGTCGCCGCGGCGGTCGCGGTGGGCTACCTGATGAACGCGCTCGCCGTCGAGGTGGCCGCGCAACCCGTGCACGGCTACTTCCCGTATTTCCTGCCCGAGGGCCACGAGTACCTGGTGACCATGATCGTGCTCGCCGCGGCGCTGACCCTGACGGGGCCGGGGCTCTACGGCTTCGACGCCGGACGCGGTTGGGCCCGCCGGCCGTTCATCGGGTCGATCCTGTGCCTGTTGCTCGGCATCGGCGCGGGCGTCGGCGCGTGGCTGCTGCTGAACGGATCAAACCCGCTGCACTGAGCGTGATCGACGCTTGCTTCGACCGCGGCGCCGGCTCACTCGTTGTACGGATTGGGCACGACGCCGCCGCTGGCGGCGGTCAGCACCGGCAGTGACGCGAACGTCACACCCGGCAGGCGCAGCTCGGTACCGTCGGTCAATTCGGCCTTGGCCCACTTGGAGCGGTCGAAACGCAGTCCCTTGATGTCCTGCCACGTCACCGTCCGGCTGCCGAGCAGCGACCGCGCCGTGACGCCCTTCTTGTCCGCCACGGTGCGGTAGCGAATCACCATCGCCGACAACACGATCGGGATGACGAGCAGCACCGCGCACCAGGCCGGCCCGGCGAACACCAGCGCCAGCAGGCCGATGGCGAAGAACCCCACCGCCAGATGGGCGACCCCCGGGATCTTGATCACGACGGGCTGGGGTGCGGTCGAAGCGGTTCGGCGGCTCACGCCATTCATCTTCCCAGGCGGCGGGTCGGCCGGTCGCCGGGTGTGTCCGGCAACGGAACTGATTTGACCTGCGCGCGCCGCGAGGACTACCGTCACCGTTATGCAGACCTCGGCATTGCTTGTAGTAACTGGGCGCGTTGGTGCGTGACCAGGCTGACTAAGCCGACTACAAGCATCGACGCGCAACCCTCGTACAGCAGCAGACGCTGACGGGGGTTTTTTGTTTGCCCGGGAACGCCAAAACCGCAACACGATCAAGAGGACAAGAGTGAGCGCACCCACCACGCGACCGCCAGAGTCGACGCCGCAGCCCAACGGAGCGGGCGGCCCCAGCGGCACGGTGAACGGTTCTTCCAAGGCCGTTGCCCCGCAACAGATGACCGGTGCCCAGGCCGTCGTCCGGTCGCTCGAGGAACTCGACGTCGACACCATCTTCGGCATCCCCGGTGGTGCCGTGCTGCCGGTCTACGACCCGCTGTTCGACTCGAAGAAGGTGCGCCACGTGCTGGTGCGGCACGAGCAGGGCGCCGGCCACGCCGCGTCGGGCTACGCGCACGCCACCGGCAAGGTCGGCGTGATGATGGCCACCTCGGGCCCCGGCGCCACCAACCTGGTCACGCCGCTGGCCGACGCGCAGATGGACTCGATCCCGGTCGTCGCGATCACCGGCCAGGTCGGCCGCGGGCTGATCGGCACCGACGCCTTCCAGGAAGCCGACATCTCCGGCATCACCATGCCGATCACGAAGCACAACTTCCTGGTCCGCAACGGTGACGACATCGCCAAGGTGATCGCCGAGGCGTTCCACATCGCCGCCTCCGGCCGTCCCGGCGCCGTCCTCGTCGACATCCCGAAGGACGTGCTGCAGGGTCAGTGCACCTTCAGCTGGCCGCCGGTCATCGACCTGCCCGGCTACAAGCCGAACACCAAGCCGCACAGCCGCCAGATCCGTGAGGCCGCCAAGCTGATCGCCGCGTCGCGCAAGCCCGTGCTGTACGTCGGTGGCGGCGTCATCCGCGGCGAGGCGTCCGCCGAGCTGCTGGAGCTCGCCGAGCTGACCGGCATTCCCGTCGTGACCACCCTGATGGCGCGCGGCGCGTTCCCCGACAGCCACCCGCAGCACATGGGCATGCCCGGCATGCACGGCACGGTCTCCGCCGTGGCGGCGCTGCAGAAGAGTGACCTGCTGATCGCCCTCGGCACCCGCTTCGACGACCGGGTCACCGGCCAGCTGTCGTCGTTCGCGCCCGACGCCAAGGTGATCCACGCCGACATCGACCCCGCCGAGATCGGCAAGAACCGGCACGCCGACGTGCCGATCGTCGGTGACATCAAGAACGTCATCGTCGACCTGCTCGCGGCGCTGCGCCGTGACGGTGTCGCCGCCGACACGCTGGACCTCGCCGACTGGTGGACCTACCTGAACGGCGTCAAGGACACGTACCCGCTGAGCTACGGCCCGCAGAGCGACGGCAGCCTCTCGCCGGAGTACGTCATCGAGAAGCTGGGCCAGATCGCCGGGCCGGACGCGCTGTACGTCGCGGGCGTCGGTCAGCACCAGATGTGGGCCGCGCAGTTCATCAAGTACGAGAACCCGAAGACCTGGCTGAACTCGGGCGGTCTCGGCACCATGGGCTTCTCCATCCCGGCCGCGATGGGCGCCAAGTTCGCCCGCCCGGAGGCCGAGGTGTGGGCCATCGACGGCGACGGCTGCTTCCAGATGACCAATCAGGAGCTGGCCACCTGCGCCCTCGAAGGGGCGCCGATCAAGGTTGCGCTGATCAACAACGGCAACCTGGGCATGGTGCGGCAGTGGCAGACGCTGTTCTACGACGAGCGCTACTCCAACACCAACCTGTCGACGCACTCGCACCGCATCCCCGACTTCGTGATGCTGGCCGAGGCGCTGGGTTGCGTCGGTCTGCGCTGCGAGCGTGCCGAGGACGTCGAGGACGTCATCCGGCAGGCCCGCGAGATCAACGACCGCCCCGTCGTCATCGACTTCATCGTCGGCGCCGACGCCCAGGTGTGGCCGATGGTCGCCGCAGGCACCAGCAATGACGAGATCATGGCGGCGCGCGATATCCGTCCGCTGTTCGACAACGAGGATCAGGTGTAAGCGCCATGTCGACCACTCACACACTCTCGGTCCTCGTCGAGGACACCCCCGGTGTGCTCGCCCGCGTGGCGGCACTGTTCTCGCGGCGTGGCTTCAACATCCAGTCGCTCGCGGTCGGCGCCACTGAGCAGAAGAACATGTCCCGGATGACCATCGTCGTCTCGGTCGAAGAGCAGCTGCCGCTGGAGCAGATCACCAAGCAGCTCAACAAGCTGATCAACGTCATCAAGATCGTCGAGCAGGAGCCGGACAACTCCGTCTCCCGCGAGCTGGCGCTGATCAAGGTGCGGGCCGACGCCACCACCCGTGGCCAGGTCATCGAGGCCGTCAACCTGTTCCGCGCCAAGGTCGTCGACGTGTCGACCGAATCGCTGACCGTGGAGGCCACCGGCACTCAGGAGAAGCTCGACGCATTGCTGCGAGTGCTGGAGCCGTATGGTATTCGCGAGCTGGTGCAGTCCGGTGTGGTCTCGCTGGCGCGCGGCCCGCGCGGCATCGGCGCGGCCAAGTAACCGAGCTGGACCCCGAACCAAACTTCAACAACAGAAACAAAGGGTAAGGAAAAGCAAGTGGCAGTTGAGATGTTCTATGACGACGACGCGGACCTGTCGATCATCCAGGGGCGCAAGGTCGGCGTCATCGGCTACGGCAGCCAGGGACACGCGCATTCGCTTTCGCTGCGCGACTCGGGTGTGCAGGTCAAGGTCGGCCTGAAGGAGTGCTCGAAGTCCCGCGAGAAGGTCACCGAGCAGGGCCTCGAGGTCGACACCCCGGCCGAGGTCGCCAAGTGGGCCGACGTCATCATGCTGCTGGCGCCCGACACCGCGCAGGCCGAGATCTTCACCAACGACATCGAGCCGAACCTGGAAGACGGCAACGCGCTGTTCTTCGGCCACGGCCTCAACATCCACTTCGGCCTGATCAAGCCGCCGGCCAACGTCACCATCGGCATGGTCGCCCCGAAGGGCCCCGGCCACCTCGTGCGTCGTCAGTTCGTCGACGGCAAGGGTGTGCCCGCGCTGATCGCCGTGCACCAGGACCCCAAGGGTGAGGGCCAGGCGCTGGCGCTGTCCTACGCCAAGGGCATCGGTGGCACCCGCGCCGGCGTCATCAAGACCGACTTCAAGGAAGAGACCGAGACCGACCTGTTCGGTGAGCAGGCCGTCCTCTGTGGTGGCACCGAGGAACTGGTCAAGGCCGGTTTCGAGGTCATGGTCGAGGCCGGTTACGCGCCGGAGATGGCCTACTTCGAGGTGCTGCACGAGCTCAAGCTCATCGTCGACCTGATGTACGAGGGTGGCATCGCCCGCATGAACTACTCGGTGTCCGACACCGCTGAGTTCGGTGGCTACCTGTCCGGCCCGCGCGTCATCGACGCCGACACCAAGGAGCGCATGCGCGCCATCCTGAAGGACATCCAGGACGGCACCTTCGTCAAGCGCCTCGTCGCCAACGTCGAGGGCGGCAACAAGGAGCTCGAGGGTCTGCGCAAGGCCAACGCCGAGCACCCGATCGAGGTCACCGGCAAGAAGCTGCGCGACCTGATGAGCTGGGTCGACCGGCCGATCACCGAGACCGCCTAGTTTCAACCGCCGACAGGCCAGTTGTCGCACGCGATTCGCGAAAAAGCGTGCGGTGACTGGCCTTTCGGCTTTTCAGTAGAGGGTGTACCCGATGCCGGCCAGGGCGCGGGCGACGTTGCGGCCGTCGGCACTGCCGGGCAGCTTCACGGACCGGTCGATGTCGAGGCCCTCGCCCGCCACGCCGTAGAAATCGGTGGACACGGGATCGTCGGGTTCGGGCGGTTCGATGCGGCCATCGGGGTAGATGGCCTGCGCGCGCATGGCCCACATGCTCCGCTCGGCGGCGATCACGTGATACCCGCACAACGGCGGGCGCATCTGATAGAGCTCCAGATCGCCGACGGCGAACCACCGATCATTGGGTACCGCGCCCACCAGACGGGCGGTTCCTACGAACGTCACCTCATCACGCTAAGCCGGGCCGGCGGGGTATTCCGACGCCAATTTGGGTGCCGAAGCTGTCGTTGCTGGTAGATGACGCGTGTTCCGAGTGGATCACCGCGCCCTGACCGCAGAATCACCAACGCGTGCATTGACTCTGCGCCAGCGGCATTGGCCACTCGAACGTTCCAGCCACAGCCGCAGGGTCAACCAGTCACCGCGATCGACTCTGCGGCCACGGCGGCGTCCTCTCGACATTTGTCGCCCTCAGCGCGGAATGAAAGCGGACCGCCCTGACGGTGCGCACTGATCATCACAGCACGCGACACGCCGGGCGCGGGCGGCGAGCGACGAACTACCCGCCCAACCGGTCCGCGACCGTGACGACCCGCCGCGCCAGGTGATCCAATGCCGCGTAGGTGTTGTCGTCGAACTGGCGGATGTTGTCGTGATTGGCCAGCAGGCTCACACCGTAGGGGTTGCCGTCGGCGAACTTGAGCGGGTCGGTGTAACCGGGCGGCACGAGGATGCCACCCCAGTGCATCAGCGTGATGTAGAGCGACAGCAGCGTCGTCTCCTGGCCGCCGTGCGCGGTGTTGGTCGAGGTGAACCCGGCGTACACCTTGTCCGCCAACACGCCCTTCGACCACAGGCCGCCGAGGGAGTCCAGGAACCCGCGCAGCTGCGAGGCGACCGAGCCGAAGCGGGTCGGTGAGCCGAAGATCACCGCGTCGGCCCAGACGATGTCGTCACCGGTAGCGGCCGGAAGGTCTTTGGTCGCTTCGTAATTCGCGGTCCACGCCGAGTTGTGCGCGAACGACTCGGGGGCAGCGGTCTCGGCGACGGGCCGCAGCCGCACCTCGGCGCCGCACGATTCCGCGGTGCTCGCGACCCGTTGCGCCATGGAGCTGCCGTGCCCGGTCGCGGAGTAATAGATCACAGAAAGCTTGGCCATGCGCCAAGCCAACACTATGGCGCTAGCGACGGCAGCGTCTTCACCCCGAATTCACGACGCAGCACGGTACGCGCGGCGTACAGACCGGCCATGCCGTGCACGCCGGTGCCCGGCGGGGTGGCCGACGAGCAGACATACGCCTTGGGGATGGGTGTGGTCCAGGGGTTGGCCCGCAGCGTCGGCCCGATCATCGCGGCCTTGAGCGTCGCGCCGCCGACGATGATGTCGCCGTCGACGTAGTTGGCGTTGTGCCGTGACATCTCGGCGGCCGGCACCGCGCGCGCCGCCAGCACCAGATCGCGGAAACCCGGTGCGGCGTCTTCGAACAACGCGATGACGGTGTCGGTCTGGTCGACGGTCGAGCCGGCCGGCACATGACAGTAGGTCCACAGCGGCCGACGGCCCTGGGCGTCGATGCGTGAAGGATCGGCCAGGTGCGGCAGCGAGGCCAGGGTCATCGGGTGCTCGGCATGGCGGCCGTGCCAGATCTCGCGCTCTGCGTGTGCCATCTGGGCCCGGGTGCCGCCGAGGTGGACGGTGGGCGACGACGCCATTCGTGGATCGCGCCAGGGGATTTCACCCGACAGCACGAAGTCGATCTTGCAGACGCCGGGCCCGAATTTGTAGCGGCGCAAGGCTTTTGCGTAACGGTCGGGAACCGCGGGTCCGTAGATGTCGAGCAGCGCGGTCGGCGAGGTGTCGTAGATGGCCACGCCGCCGGGCGGGCTGGTCACGGGGGAGTCGGTGATGAGCTCGCCGCCGTGCGCGCGCAGGTCGGCGATGAGCGCATCGGTGATGGTCTGGGTGCCACCGACGGGGACGGGCCAGCCCGCCGTGTGCGCGACGGTGGTGAGCATGATGCCTGCGCCGCTGTTGACGGGCGATGGCATGGGGTGGATGGCGTGCGTGCCGACGCCGGTGAACAGGGCCTGCGCGTCGTCGCCGCGCAGCAGGCGCCACGCCGGACTGCCCTGGGCCAGGACGCGCAGCCCGGCCCGCACGGTGCTCGGCAGGTCCGGCGGCACCGACCGTTTGTCACCGAGGAAGAAGCCGAGGACGCCGTCGACGTGCTCGACCAGAGGGCCCAGCAGCCGCCGCCACGAGGAGCCGTGTTCGAGCTCGGCGCAGGTGCGCTCCAGCGAGTGGTAAGCGATGGCGGCTCCGCCGGAAGGCAGGGGATTGGCGTACGAGATCTCCGGCGTCACCATCTGCACCCCGCGGGCGGCGAGGTCGAACTCCGCGAAGAACGGCGACACGACCCCCAGCGGGTGTACCGCCGAGCAGACGTCGTGCAAAACGCCTGGATATTCCGGGTCGGGGGCGCTGCGCGCGCCGCCGCCGGGCGTCGGCTGACCTTCGATGACCCGGACCGACAGCCCCGCTCGTGCGCAGATGACGGCCGCGGCCAGGCCATTCGGTCCACTACCGACGACGGTGACGTCCACCACGTCGATGGTAGTGACGGCCGCTGACAACGCAGCTCAAGGCAACCGCGATTGGTAGCGCGGCCATGCCGCCCACTAGTCTGTGCGCGTGAGCCTTCCTGTCGTACTCATCGCTGACAAACTCGCCGAATCGACCGTCGCCGCCCTCGGCGACCAGGTAGAGGTCCGTTGGGTCGACGGACCCGACCGCGAAAAGCTGCTGGCCGCCGTTCCGGACGCCGACGCCCTGCTGGTGCGCTCGGCCACCACGGTGGATGCCGAGGTGCTGGCCGCGGCACCCAAGCTCAAGATCGTCGCCCGTGCCGGCGTCGGCCTGGACAACGTCGACGTCGACGCCGCCACCGCGCGTGGCGTGCTGGTCGTCAACGCCCCGACCTCGAACATCCACAGCGCCGCCGAGCACGCCCTCGCGCTGCTGCTCTCGACGGCCCGCCAGATTCCGGCCGCCGACGCCACGCTGCGCGAACACACCTGGAAGCGCTCCAAGTTCTCGGGCACCGAGATCTTCGGCAAGACCGTCGGCGTCGTGGGCATGGGCCGCATCGGCCAGCTCGTCGCGCAGCGCCTCGCCGCCTTCGGCGCGCACATCGTCGCCTACGACCCCTACGTCTCGCAGGCCCGCGCCGCCCAGCTCGGTATCGAGCTGCTGAGCCTCGATGAACTTTTGGGTCGTGCTGATTTCATCTCGGTGCACCTGCCCAAGACCAAGGAAACCGCCGGCCTGATCAACAAGGACGCGCTGGCCAAGACCAAGCCGGGCGTCATCATCGTCAACGCCGCCCGCGGTGGCCTGATCGACGAGCAGGCCCTGGCCGACGCGATCACCAGTGGCCACGTCCGTGGCGCCGGCCTCGACGTGTTCGCCACCGAGCCCTGCACCGACAGCCCGCTGTTCGAGCTGCCGCAGGTTGTCGTGACCCCGCACCTGGGTGCCTCCACCGAAGAGGCCCAGGACCGCGCCGGCACCGACGTCGCCGCGAGCGTGAAGCTGGCGCTGGCCGGCGAGTTCGTGCCGGACGCCGTCAACGTCGGCGGCGGTGTCGTCGGCGAAGAGGTCGCGCCGTGGCTCGACCTGGTGCGCAAGCTGGGCCTGCTGGTCGGTGCCCTGGCACCGGCGCTCCCGGCCTCGCTGAACGTCGAGGTGCTCGGCGAGCTGGCGTCGGAAGACGTTGAGATTCTGAAGCTTTCGGCGATGCGCGGCCTGTTCTCGGCCGTCATCGAGGACCAGGTGACGTTCGTCAACGCGCCGGCGCTGGCCGCCGAGCGTGGCGTCGAGGCCGTCCTCACCAGCGAGACCGAGAGCCCCAACCACCGCAGCGTCGTCGACGTGCGCGCCGTGGCCGCCGACGGCTCGGTCGTCAACGTGTCGGGCACCTTGAGCGGCCCGCAGCTGGTCGAGAAGATCGTCCAGATCAACGGCCGCAACCTGGACCTGCGCGCCGAGGGCATCAACCTGATCCTCAACTACGGCGACCAGCCGGGCGCACTGGGCAAGATCGGCACCCTGCTCGGTGCGGCTGAGGTCAACATCTTGGCGGCCCAGCTGTCGCAGGACGCCGACGGTTCGGGAGCGACGATCATGCTGCGCCTGGACCGCGAGGTGCCGGCCGACGTGCTCGGCGCGATCGGCGAGGCCGTCGGCGCGACCACGCTGGAACTGGTGGATCTGTCGTGAAGCTCGCCGTCATTGCCGGTGACGGCATCGGCCCCGAGGTCATCGGCGAGGCGCTGAAGGTTCTCGACGTCGTACTGCCGGGCGTCGAGCGCACCGAGTACAACGTCGGCGCCAAGCGCTACCACGAGACCGGCGAGACCTTGCCCGACGGCATGGTCGACGAGCTCAAGACACACGACGCGATCCTGTTGGGCGCCATCGGCGATCCGTCGGTGCCCAGCGGCGTGCTCGAGCGCGGTCTGCTGCTGACCATGCGGTTCGCGCTGGATCACCACGTGAACCTGCGGCCGTCGCGGCTGTTCGCCGGTGTCGACAGCCCGCTGGCCGGCAACCCGGACATCGATTTCGTCGTCGTCCGCGAGGGCACCGAGGGTCCGTACACCGGCACCGGTGGCGCCATCCGCGTCGGCACCCCGCACGAGGTGGCCACCGAGGTGTCCACCAACACGCGCTTCGGTGTGGAGCGGGTCGTCCGCTACGCATTCGAGAAGGCCCGGACGCGGCGTAAGCACCTGACCCTGGTGCACAAGAACAACGTGCTGGCGTTCGCCGGCTCGCTGTGGAAGCGCACGGTCGACGAGGTCGCCACCGAGTACCCGGACGTCGAGACCGCTTACCAGCACATCGATGCCGCGACCATCCACATGGTCACCGATCCGGGCCGCTTCGACGTGATCGTCACCGACAACCTGTTCGGCGACATCATCACCGACCTGGCCGCGGCCGTCTCCGGCGGCATCGGCCTGGCAGCGTCGGGCAACATCGATGCGACGGGCACCAACCCGTCGATGTTCGAGCCGGTGCACGGCAGCGCGCCCGACATCGCGGGTCAGGGTCTCGCCGACCCGACCGCGGCCATCATGAGTGTGGCGCTGCTGCTCACGCACCTCGGTGAGACCGACGCCGCGGCCCGCGTGGACAAGGCTGTCGCCGAGCACCTTTCGACGCGTGGCGACGCCAAACTGTCGACGTCGGAGACCGGCGAGCGGATTCGCAGCTTCCTGTAGTGCCGTGAGCGGCTTCGCCACCCTCACCAGGCAGTGTTGGCTTTTCGCCATCGGCTCGGCATTCTTCGCGCTGGCCACGGCGCCGGGGTTTCCCTCGGTGGCCGGGGCCGGCACGGCGAACGTGCTGTGCTTCATCGGATCGTGGTTCTTCACCACGGCCGCCCTGATGCAGTACCTGCTGGCCCCGCCGGGAAGCCAATGGTGGTCGGCGGCAATCCAATTCATGGGCACCGTGTTGTTCAACGTGAGCACCGGCGCGGCAGTGTGGGCGCACGCCGTGCTCGCCGAGCGCCGCTACGTGTGGGCGCCCGACGCCGCCGGGTCACTGGCCTTCCTGCTCAGTGGGCTGCTGGCCGTCATGGTGGTCGGCCTGTGGTCGCCGAAATCCGTTGCCTGGCAGGCATCGTGGATCAACATGATGGGCTGCGTCGCGTTCCAGGTCTCGGCGCTGGCGGCGTTCGTCCGCAAGACCGGTGTCACGATCGACGAGCGGATGGCCAACTTCGGGACGTTCGTCGGAGCACTGTGCTTCCTGGTGGCCGCGCTGTTGGTGCGGCCTGGGCGGTCAGCCGTGTGACTGGCGCGTTGCCGCCAGGCTGCCGAGTAACTTCAGTCGTTCCGCCGTCGCTGAATTCGGTTCCGCCGTCATGACATAGAGCGTCAGACCCGGATCGGCGGCAAGTTCCAGCCCATCGAAGGTCAGATCGAGCTGGCCGACGTCGGGGTGCTTGAACGCTTTCGGGCCCGACTGGTGTGCGCGGATGATGTGGGCGCCCCAGCGGACCCGGAATTCGTCACTGCGCGTGCTCAATTCGCCGACGAGCTGGGTCAGCCGGTCGTCGTACGGATCACGGGCCGCGGCACTGCGCAGAATCGCGACGGCGTTGTCGGCCTGCTGATTCCAATCGACGAAGAATTCCTGCGCGCGGCCGTCCAAAAACACGAATCGGGCGAGGTTGGCCTGTCCGGGTCCGTCGATGGCGACGCGGTACAACTCCGCGGCGATGACGTTGGCGGCCAGGATGTCGAGGCGGTCATTGCTGACCCAGGCCGGCACTCCGACCATCGCATCCAGGATCAGTTGGACACTCGGCCGAAGCCTGCTGCCGGCCTTGCGCGGGGTCCGCCGCGGCCCTTGGCTGACTTTGATCAGGTTGAACAGGTGCGCGCGCTCGGTCTCGTCGAGTTGCAGGACGGTCGCCACCGAGTTGAGTACCGAGTCGGAGACGCCGGTGAGATTGCCGCGTTCGAGCCGGGTGTAGTAGTCCACGCTGACTCCGGCCAACAGAGCGACCTCTTCGCGGCGCAGGCCGGGGACTCGTCGTTTGGCGCCGTAGTCGGGCAGGCCGGCCTGCTGGGGAGTGATGCGGGCGCGCCGGGACGTGAGGAATTCCCGGATGTCCTTGCGCTGGTCCACGTTCTCGACAGTAGTGGGCTCGGCAGCCGGGAGAGGGGGTTTGCTGGACCCCGGACAACTCGGCCCTGACTGACCGGACCGCGCCCGGCCTACCGTCGTTTCTGACACCACCTCTCGACGGAAGGAACCGCACATGTCCGATGACACCGCAGCTCAGGAAGCGTTCGACGGCTTTGTCGCAATGTGGACCACCGGAACCACCGGCGGACGGCGCGCGCCAGTGCTACGGAGCCCAGATGAGGTCGGGCTCGACTACGAAGACGTGTTCTTCCCGTCGATGGACGGCGTCCCGCTGGAGGGCTGGTTCATCCCGGCCGACTCCGACCGGCTCGTCATCCATAACCACTTTCTCCCCGGAAACCGCTACGGCTACCCCGGGCACCTGCCGGAGTTCGGCGGGCTCGGCGGCTTCGAGGTGAATTTCCTGCCCGAGTACAAGGCGCTGCATGACGCCGGTTACAACGTTCTCGCGTACGACATCCGTAATCACGGCCGCAGTGGCCAGGGCAACGGCGGAATCGCGGGCATCGGTCTGACCGAATATCGCGATGTCATCGGCTCCTTGCGCTACGCCGGCGCTCGGCCGGACACGAAATCGATGAAGAAGGTGCTGCTTTCGGTGTGCCTGGGCGCTGATTCGACGGCGGTGGCCTGGTCGAAGCATCCCGAGGAGTTCGCGGAAATCCAGGCCATGGTGATGCTGCAACCGGTGTCGGGTCGCTACATCGTCGAGGAGTTCGTCAAGGCAGTCGGGATGGCCGACGGCTACGTGAAGTTCGATCAGGCCGTGCACGAACGAACGGGATTCCGGATCGCCGAGCAGTCACCGCTCGAATACGTCAAGGCCGTGACCGTGCCGACGCTCGTCGCCCAGGTCCGCGACGACACGATGACGCGCCCGCAGGATGTGCAGGACATCTACGACGCGATTCCGGTCGCCGACAAGAGCCTGCACTGGATTGAAGGAACCAACAGGCGATTCGACGGCTACAACTACCTCGGTGTCCACCCGGAAGTGGCCATCGACTGGTTCGACAAGTACATCGCCTGACGTCATCTTTGCTGACACCACGGGATCTGTTGGGGCCCAACGCACTGCAGGCCGGCGGGGTGCCGGAAGGGCACCCCGCGTTGGCGTCTTTCGTCGATACATGGTTGGCTGAATATGTGGGGGTATCGCTGAGCCGACGGGATTTCATCGTCGGGTTGGCCGCGACGGGCGTGCTGGCCGGGTGCCAGCCCACCAAGGCGGACGAGCCGACCAACTTTGCCGATCTGGAAGATCGCTATCAGGCGTTAATCGGCGTCTACGCAGTTGATCTGGAGTCTTCGGCGACGGTCGAGCACCGTGCTGACGAGCGGTTCGCGATGTGCTCGACCTTCAAAGCGTATGCGGCGGCCCGCATCTTGCAGATGGCCACGGCGGGCAAGGCGAATCTCGATGCCATGGTGCCCATCACCGCCGGTGACATCGTGGTCAACTCGCCGGTGCTGAGCGAGGCGGTGGGGGCGCGGATGGCGTTGCGAGAGATTTGTGCCGCGGCCCTGAGCCAGAGTGACAACGCGGCAGGCAACATCATGTTGCGGACCATCGGCGGGCCCTCGGCGCTCACGGATTTCGCCCGCTCGATCGGTGATTCGCAGACCCGGCTGGATCGCTGGGAACCGGCCCTCAACGAAGCGGCGCCCGGCGATCTCCGCGACACCACCACGCCGCGGGCGCTGTGCGGCGGGTATCGCGCCATTCTCGCCGGCGACGCGTTGTCCGGTGCGGCTCAGTTCCAACTGCGTCGGTGGATGGAGGAGACCGCGACGTCGACCCGCCGTTTTCGCGCGGGTCTGCCTGAGGGATGGACCAGCGCGGACAAGACCGGCGGCGGCGACTACGGGTCGACCAACGACGCCGGGATGCTCATCGGCCCGAAGCGGGAACGGGTCATGCTGACGGTGCTGGTCCGCACGCGCACCGTGCGGCGGGACGCCGGGCCGTTCAACGAGGCGATCGCGGAGTCGGTGCGATCGGTGCTTGCGCGCCTCGGCCACAGTTAGTGTTGGATCGTGGGGATCCGGAAGCTGGCACTTGCCGTGGTTACGTGCGGGTGCGTGGTCGCGGGCTGTTCGACGACCACGACCGGCACCTCGCGGTTCGGCGGTTCACTGAGCGACCCCGAACCGGACGTCAGCCAGCTGCGGACCGGTAACTACCAGATCAAGCCGAGCACCCCGTTCTTCAGCGCTGGACCCAACCCGCTCACGCAGTCGATCGTCGAATCGACCCGGATGGCCGAATACGTCGTGGGCCCTTGGGAAATCGACGCGTCGGTGACGAAGCCCGGGGCCATCGGGACCGGCACCATGACGTCGGAGTTCGGTGTCGACAACATCCTTGGGGTGTCCAAAGACAATGTGATGCAGGGCATTGCCAGAGCACACGGTCTGGTCGCCGGTTTCGGGTCGTACCGGTCATCAGGGTCCCGGGACTCCGATCTGGAAATCCAGAACGCGGTCCTGATGTTTCCCGATGATGGCCAAGCAGCGGCGGCCGCGGCAGAATTCACCGCACAGTTCGGCCCCGTCGTGGCCACTCCGTTTCCGACATATCCCGTCCAGATCTCGGTCGGTACCGGCACGGTGCCGGCGGTCGGCGTGGATTACGGCACCGGGGCCAGTGGCGTCGCGGCGTACACCGCGCAGGGACGTTTCGTGCTGTACCAATTCGTGAGCGCCAAAGCCACCAAGCTGACCAAGGCACCGCTGCGGGCTCAGTTGCTGACGTCCGACCTGCTCAGCAGGCAGCAGTCGCTCATCAAGAGCTTTGTGCCCACCGATCCCGCGAAACTCGCTGACCTGCCCAAAGATCCGAGCGACGATCAGTTGCTGTCGAAGACCATCACCACTCCCGATCGGCAGCAGGGCGTACTGATCGGGACGTGGCGACCGCGGGCGTGGCTGCATTTCGAAACCGATCCGGTGAGCATGACGACCCAGTTCGAGCGCGCCGGCGTCCAGTGGGTGACACAGCGGTGGGGCCGGGTCTACCAGGCGCCCAATGCGGATTCGGCCGCGCAGCTGCTGGACGCCACCAGCGCTCTGATCATGAAGAATCCGGATGTGCAGATGGCCGGGCCGGTGCCGGGGTTCCCCGGTGCGCGCTGTTTCGAGCACCTCCGCGACTATGCGCAACCGGACGCGACGGTGACATGGCGCATCCTGGGGTGGCACTACAGCTGCCTCGCCCGCACCGACAGATTTGTGTTCCAGGTCTTCGCCGACGATGAAACCGCTGTGGACCAACAGATTTCGGCGCAGTACCGGGTGCTGTCCGGGAAGTAGCCGGCCGCGCCGATGAGTTTCACCGAGTCCGCTGGTCTACCTCATTGACACACACCACCGACTCACCAGGAGCTGGAAATGGGCCAGATTCACCTCGCGTTGTTCGCCACTCTCGACCTCGTCGGGCAGGCGCCCGGCGGTCCCGGAGAAGACCCCGACGGGGGTTTTCCATTCGAAGGCTGGCAGGCACCGCTGATCGACGAGGTGTCGGGGGAGCAGGTCGGCGCCGCGTACGAAGGCACCGACGCGCTGCTGCTCGGCCGGCGGACGTACGACATCTTCGCGGGCTACTGGCCGCACCAGGACGACGAATTCGCGGCCATGTTCAATCGCATCCCCAAGTACGTCGCCTCCCGCGGCGAGCCCGATCTGTCGTGGTCCGGCTCGACGCAGATCGGCACGGATCTGGTCAGCGAAGTGCGGGAAATCCGTGATCGCCACGAGCACGTGAAAGTGGTCGGGAGTTTGAACTTCGTGCAGACCCTGTTGCGCGAAAAACTATTTGATCGCATCGACCTCTGGGTGCATCCTATTGTCCTGGGGTAGGCAAGAGGGTATTCGATGGCGGTCCGGTGCCGTCGAACCTAACGCTGCTCAAGCCGCCGGTATCGAGCCCGGCCGGCATCGTGTACCTGCAGTACGGATTGGCCGAGGGCGTACCGGCGACGGGGGACATGAGCGAACCGGATCGGGGGGACGTTTGATTGGTACGGACTGGACCCGCGGCGTACTCGCCGGAGCGGTCTCAGGGGGAGTCGGCTGGGGTCTGTTGGCGGTCGGGGCCATGGGCCCCGGTGATGATCCGCACCTCGACCGGGTAGCTGGAACGAATTTGACTGCAGCGGTGAGTGTTTCGCTGATATGTCGACTGATTGCAGCACTGTTGTTGCGCGCGCGGGTACTCAGCAGCGTCGCTGTGGCGCTGGTGGTCGCACCCGTGAGCGTTTGGTGCATTGTCGGTCTGCTGTACCTGCAGGCCGTTGCCACGGTGACGGTGTGTCGCTGACCAGAGGAGGTGCGCATGTCCTTCGAGCATGAGAGCACGCTCGACCCGCGGATCGAGCGCGAGGTTGATCCGCGATATCTGTTCGGCGGCTACGCGCTCGGCCTGGTCGTGATGTCCCCGGCGCCGCTGTTGTACTACTGGCTGTTCGCGCCGGCGGGCGCGTTGCTGGTCGCCGCGGCCGCGGTTCTGGTCGCGACGGTGCGGCCGCGGTTTGACGACGTGGCATGTGGCGCATTCTTTGCCGCCCTGTTCGGCCTGGTTGCGGTGCTCGTGCTGTTCTTCGTCGGCGCGCAGGGCTGATCGCCACCGACCGTCTGGCCTGCTGAAAAATACGTTGCCGGCCAAGCCTTTTCCGCTCATCATGGTTCGGGCCGAGAAACGAACGCTCGGCCGGTGCCATCAGGAGCGAGGTGAAATCATGAAGTTGGCAGAAGCTTTGTCGTTGCGTGCGAACGCAGTTCGCCGTATCGAGCAGTTGCGCGTGCGCGTCGTGGGTAACGCACGGTTCCAGGAGGGCGAAGTGCCTGCCGAGGACGCCGCGGCGCTACTCGTCGAGATCGACGGCGCGCTGGACGAATACGAATCCCTGATCCGGCGGATCAACCTGACCAACGCGGCCAACTCGGTCGGGGCGGACGGCACGCTGACCGACGCCCTCGGGCGGCGCGACGCGCTGCGCTTGCGGTACCACGTCCTGACCACGGCCGCGGATGCAGCCGCGGGTGCGGGCGCGGGCCAGTACGGCTACTCGCGGCAGCTGCGTTCGGAGCTGAAGATGTTGTCCGCCTTGTCCGTTGGCGATCTGCGGGCGCGGGCCGACCAGGTGGCGCAGGAGTTGCGCGAGCTCGACGTCCGGATCCAGAAGGCGAACTGGGAGATCGAGCTGCTGGACTGACAGCAGCATGGTGTAGCAGGTAGTTGTCGCGGAGGCGTGCACAAAACCGCAAACGGCTCCAACCGTTCAGGCGCACGGAGGGCAGTGCAACGGGTTCGATTCCCACGCGCACACCGCAGCCCAGCAATGCGCACAGGTGACAGAGCACGAGGCACAACGCATCACCACGTGCAGATCTACGACAACGAGGGTGGGTGCGGGGTTACACCGCGATTTCAGTGCCAGGTTCTGGTCGGGCCGCGCCCGTTCGCCAAAGACAGGTCAGGCGCCGGCCAGCACTTCCGCGTTTACCCCGAGGGCGTCGTAGGTTGCCTTGGCTCTGGCATCGCGAGTGACCAGGACTGCACCGTGCTCACGAGCGGCCAACGCGACCAAGCCGTCATAGGTGGCGCCGCCCGCGACGCCACAACGGGCGAATTCGTGATGGGCACCGCGTCCCGTGTCGGCACCCAGTTGAAGGGGCTCCGGGAAGTTGTCGTCGATCAACGCCACCGCGTCGGCAGGGTCGACACGAGCATCGCCGGGCAGACGCGTCAGAACCGAGTATGTCTCGGCCAGCGCATGCCCGCTGAGCCCAAGACGTCGGCCCATTGCCCATTGCGAGACCGCGACGTGCTGCGGATGCGAGGACACAAGCAAGGGCACCGCGACGCTGGTATCGATTGCCGTGACCTGCTGCGACGTCAGCGTCGCCCCGAATCGATGAGCGCGAACATCATTTCATCGGTGACGACTGTGTCTGCGTTGGCGACGAGGCGTCCGTCCTTGTTTCGCACGAGGCGCGCGGAGCGGCCGCCGGGGACAATCTGCAGTCCAGGGCCATATGCCGAAATATCGACCGTCGAACCGGGCGTCAGTCCCAACGCGTCGCGGAGTTGCTTGGGCACCAAGATGCGGCCGCCCGAGTCGATTACCGCTTCCATGGGACTATGGTACCAGTGAAATCCCATTTTTGAGTTTGCGCTGTGCAGAAGCGCTCGACACTGTGGAGAGCCTTGTCAGCCCTTCCGGCTAGTCTCGCAGCGTGGCGATAACGTCCGCGGTCCTGCGCTTCCGGCGTCTACAGCAGGAGGCGCCGGAATGGTCGCTGCTGAGGGCCCGAAACGCCGGGCTCATCATCGCCGTGGTCCAGGACTACTTTCCGCCGGAACGTCGTATACGCCCGGCGGCCGAGGTGGTAGCCGAACTCGATCATGATCTCGAACTCCTCCGCGAGACCGGAGCTGAATTCGAATCGACGGCAACAGGATACGTCGCCGCATGGGTGCACGACGGCTACTTGGTCCGGCGTCCCGGCCAGACGCGGGGGACCGAAACGTTGGTGCCATCGGCGGCAGCATTGAACGCTGCCGCAGTGGTGAACGGAATCGATGCGCCGCAGCGCGCCGCGTCGGCGTCACGGCTGGGGTCGATTGCCGCTAACCTCATTGCACTGCAACGTGATTCAGACCCGGTTTCGGCATCGCGGCTGGCACTGCTGCAGTCCGAACGCAAGGCCGTCGAGCAGCGCATTGAAGAAGTCGAACGCGGCGAGTTCGCTGTGCTCGACGCGGAGACGGCAAAGGAGCGGGTCGCCGAGACGCTCGGCCTGGCGCAGGAGATACCCGTGGATTTCGCCCGGGTGCGGTCGACCATCGAAGAATTGAGCCGGGACCTCCGGGCCAAAATCCTTGACGACACCGCTGAGGGCGGTGCGACGTTGAGCAACGTTTTTCGCGGGGTTGATCTGTTGGCGGACTCAGAAGCCGGACGTTCCGTGAACGGCTTCTACGACGTGATCCTCGATGCCGAACAGTCGACCCGTCTTCAGGAAGCGATCACCGCCATCCTGTCACGGGACTTCGCAGCCGAGTTGACCCCTCAGACGCGTACGGACCTGAGCACTCTCCTCACCCGGCTGGAGAACGAAGCAGCCACGGTACGCCAGACCATGATCCTGCTATCGCGATCGCTGCGACATTTCGTGCTCTCGCGCCAATACGAAGAACATCGGCGGCTCCGCCAACTGATTCAGCGCTGCCAGTCGCTGGCTGTGCGAGTGAGTGCACAGCACCGACCCGAGAAGTCAATGAACTTGGAACTCACCAGAATTGGCATGCAGGTTCGTTCGATCGCCGCCCTCAAGCTGCACAACCCGGGCGAAGGCCGGGTGCCTACGGAGTTCGATCGGCATGACACCGACGAGGTCGACTTCGCCGAACTCGCTGCGCAGGCACATGAATCCGACATCGATTTCGAGGAACTCCGCAGCAACATCGTCGCCAGCCTCAGCCGGTCGGCTGGACCGGTCACCGCAGGGCAGGTCCTGGCCGAGTTCCCTGCCACCCAGGGCCTCGCCAGCATCGTCGGCCTGATGGTTCTCGGCGCTGAGCACGGTGCCGTCTCCGCCGACACCAGCGAACGGGTCGCCATGGACCGACGCACCGTTGTGCTTCCGACCATCACCTTCAGCCCCGATGCATTCGAGGATCACCGGTGAATCCCGAAGAGACCTTTCCGTTCGAGGCAAAGCGTGCGCTGGTCCAACTGCTCCGCGGTCCGGTGGTGACGCATGATGCGCATCGACAGCAATGGTCGGCAATTCTCGCCCACCGCAGCGAAATCGAACGCCGACTGGCCGACGTGTTCCTCGACCTCGTCCTCGACGAGGACGACGGCATCGCGTTCACCCGGCCGCAGCCCGCACCCGATGACCCCAAATTCGCTCCACCGCAGGTACTTCGGACAGAGACGCTGACCTTCATGGACACGCTGGTGGTACTCGCGTTGCGCTACCAGTTGCTCGTGGCACCGCCTGGACAACGGGTGATCGTCGATTACGACGACATCGCCGCCGACATGGAGCCCTACCGCGGGCGCTACACCACCGATGCGGGCGGCTTCCGGAAGCGGATCAACGCGTCATGGGAAAAGATGAAGAAGTACTCGCTGATCGCCGCCGCTGACACCGCGGGCCGGTTCGAAGTATCGCCCGTGCTCCGTCAGTTGTTCGACGCGGACGAGGTTGCCCTGGTCGAGGCGGAGTACCAGCGGCTCTTGGACGCCGGTAGCGACCAGGACTCCGATACCGAGGCCGACGATGAGTGAGGACGTGTTCCGGCATGGTCAGCACCGCCTGGCACGTGTTCAGCTGTTCAATTGGGGCACCTATGACGGCTATCACGACCTGTCCGTGGCGCGCCGGGGCTTCCTGATCACCGGTCCCTCGGGCTCGGGTAAGTCCACGTTGTTGGACGCGATCTCCACGGTGTTGGTGCCCCCGACGAAGCTCAGTTTCAATGCGGCCGCGCAGGGCCGCGGCCGCACCGTGGCCTCCTATATCCGAGGTGCGTATGCGCGCGGATCCGACACGGACACCCGCGAATTGCGGTCGCGCTACCTGCGGGAAGGTGCGACCTGGAGCGCCGTCGGGTTGACGATGGCCACTGCCGATCCTGATGGGGATACCGTCACCACCTTGGTCGCGCTGTTCCACCTCAAACGCGGCAGCAATGATCTTGGCGAATCGGGCCGCGCGTTCCTGCTTTTCGACCACGACCTGGACATCACCGAACTCAGACACGTGGTGTCTGACGGCATCGACGTCCGCGGGTTGAAGAAGCGCTGGCCCGATGTTCTCTACAACAAGAGCTACCCCCAGTTTGGTCAGCGGCTCCGTGCCCGGTTGGGAATCGCCGACGAGAACGCGCAACTGTTGCTGCACCGGGCGATGTCTGCCAAAGGGCTCGACAGCCTCGACCGGCTGTTCCGCGACTACATGCTCGACGAACCCGACACTTTTGCCGAAGCTCGTCGCGCCGTCGAGTTCTTCGCCGACCTCGACGAGGCGCATCGCAGGGTCGTGCAGACGCGTGAGCAGATCGCCGCACTGACACCGCTGGAGGAGTGGACCGAAACGCGGGACCGAGAGGCGCAACGGACTCAGGAACTCGGGGAGGAGCAGACAGCGCTCGACGGCCTCGCCGCGCGCTTCGAGCTGCACCTGGCGCAGGGTTGGCACGCCGACGCTGAGGCCGCGCTCGCTGACGCCGTCACGCGTGACGAACACGCGAGTGCGGCCCGTCATCGTGCTGCCACCGCGCTGAAGGACGCCGAGCGTGCGCGTGACGGAAATCAGTCCCTGCGTGAGCTCACCGATGCCCTGGATAGCGCCGACGAAGCGGTCCGTCGGGTGGTCACGCAGCGCGCCCGATTAGGTGTGGCTTTGCGGTCCTGGGACACGACCGTTCCCGATACCGCCGAAGGCTTCGCCACCATGTGCTCGCAGATCGCAAGGGAGGCAGCTGAACTAGAGGCTGGAGCCGGTGCGCACGACGCCGCCCACAGCGCCCTGATCCTCGCTGCCGCGCGCGCCGACGAACAGGTTACCGACCTCAAACAGCAGATCTCTTCGCTCGCCGGGCAGAAGTCGAACCTGGACCACAAGCTGCTGGCGGCTCGTGAGCTGGTCATGCGCGCGACCGGGCTGCCGGCGCGATCGTTGCCGTTCGCCGGCGAGTTGATCGACGTCATCGATGCGAATTGGGCGGGCGCCGCCGAGCGGGTGCTCGGCGGGCTGGGCCGCACAATGCTGGTCGCCGACGAGCACGCCGCTGATGTCGCCGCTGCCGTCGATGCTGCCCATCTGGGTACGCGGCTGGTGTGGCGGCGCGTGGATGTGCATCGCACACACCGGATTTCGGCTGTCGATGCCGATTCGATCGTGAATGTGCTCCAGATCGCCGAGGGGCCATGGCAGCACTGGCTGCATTTCGAACTCGTATCCCGATTCGACTACCGCCGTGTTGCCGACGCGCGAGAACTGGGCCGGCACCACCGCGCCGTGACCCGCGCCGGACAGACCCGCGACGGCGACCGGCATATCAAGGACGACCGGTCGGCGATCGACGACCGACGGCACTACGTGCTCGGCACCAGCAATGACAGCAAGCTCCAGGCCCTGCGCGACGCCCTGCGCAAGGCTGAATCCGATGCCGGCTCCGCACACCGTCGCGCGCGTGCCGCCCGTGCCGAATCCGAACAGCGTCGGGACCGGGTCCAGTCAGCTCCAGGGATCGTCGCTGTCGAATGGGACGAGCTCGACCTGTTGGCCGCGGAAGCTCACCGTCTCGATGTGGGTGAACGTCTTGCGGCGCTACGGGGTGACGCTGAGATCGACCGCCTGGAAGCTGCCGTGGTGGCGGCGCGAGGCGAGGCGACTCGAGCTGAAAAGGCGTACGACGACGCGCACGAGGCGTTGTACTCAGCGCGCCAGCACGCACAGAATGTCGCATCCCGCATCGACGACCTTCAACGCACAGCGGCGGCCAGCGACGAGCCGTCTCCCGAACTGACCGAGCGCTATCGCGCCCGTTTCGACGATGGCAAGCGTGCACCGCTGCGACTCAACGGCTTTCCCGCTGCCGAACGGGCTGTGGCGAACCAGATTCGGGGCGAATACTCGGCAGCCGAGAAGAAGCTGCTGCAGGCGCAACACGCTATCGAGACTGTGCTGCAGCAGTACCTCAACCGCTGGCCACACCCCGAACTCGCTGCAGAGCACGGATACGCCGACGATGCCGTGGCATTCCTGCGCCGGCTGCGCGCTGATGACCTGCCCAGCGTGGAAAATCGATTCTTCGATCTCAATGATCGGCAGTCGAATCAGAACCTCGGCACGCTCGCGCTCCGAATCCGGCGCGCGCCCGGCGAGATCCGTCGCCGGATCGATGAGGTCAATTCGTCACTGGCACACTCGGAATTCGACCGTGGCCGGTTCCTGAAGATCGACGTCCGCGACTCCCTGCATCCGGACGTGACGGAGTTTCTCGCGGCTATCGCACGCGTGCAGGAGGGGTCGTTGCTTGCTGACGATCGACAGGCTCAGGAGCAACGATTCGAGCGGATGCGGGAACTGCTCGGGCGGCTCGGATCGTCCGATCCTGGTGATGTGGTGTGGCGCAATCGGTGTTTGGACACGCGGCGCCACGTCACGTTCGTCGGTATCGAGATGGATGCCGAGGGCACGGCGGTCAACCACCACGATTCTTCGGACGCGCTGTCCGGTGGGCAGGCGCAGAAGTTGGTGTTCTTCTGTCTGGCCGCGGCCCTTCGGTACCAGCTCGTCGGGTCGGATGCCGACGTGCCCAAGTACGGCACGGTGGTCCTCGACGAGGCATTCGACCGGTCGGATCCTGAATACACCCGCCGTGCGGCAGATGTGTTCGATCAGTTCGGTTTTCACCTTGTGCTCGCCACACCACTGAAGATGATCAAGACACTGCAGGACTACGTCGGCGGGGTAGCCACTGTGTCGATCCGAGATTCGAAGGCATCCCGGTTGGGGGTCGCATCCATCGGTGAGGCGGCTGATGGCTGAGCCACAAAAACTCGTGCTGCCCAAGGACGTCGTGGCGCGGGCACGACGGACGGTGGACCGCCATCTCAAATCGTGGTTGTTCGGTGCTTCCGTCGATGCGTTGACAATAAGACTGGGTAGCCCGAGCGAGGCGGCCGTCGCGGCCCAGCGTGCGGTCGTCGAGAACTGGGTCCATGCCTGGCAAGACTCGCGCCTCGATGTCCGCTGGGAGGAGCGGCGGTGGCCCAGCCTTGGTAGGCAACTGCTACCGGTCGTGGTGACCATCGAGGGTGCGGATGCGATTGTCGCGGCTGCAGGTGAGACCCGACGCTGGCAGTCTCTGCAACAGCGCCGCGCGCAGCTCCAGGCGCTCGATGATGGGCCGCAATGGTCGGCGGTCCTGGTCGAGACGTTCCGGTACTGGAATTCCTTGGCCGACAACGACTTCGACCGGCTCCTGGCTACGGTTCGCTGGTTACGTCAGAATCCGGACTCCGGCCTGCTGATCCGTCAGCTTCCGATTCCCGGTGTCGACACCAAATGGCTGGGTACACACCGCACTGCGGTGACGGCGCTAGCGGTGCCGCTCGGTGTGCCTGAGCATCTGGGACTGCGGGAGCGTGAACTACTGCGGGCGGTTGTCATTGCTGACCCCGCACTGCGGCGAGGTCTTCCACGTATCTTTGCCGCCCCGGATGGTGAGCTGGCGGGGCTTGATTTTGCGGCATCGCAGGTCCTGGTTGTCGAGAACTTGCAGACCCTCGAAGCGCTGCCTGACGTGCCCGGCACGATCGCGGTGTTCGGCTGGGGCGACCATGCCACCGCGGTGGCCGGATTCCCGTGGGTTCGGAATGCGCCGCGTGTCGTGTATTGGGGCGATCTGGACACGGACGGGTTCGACATACTGGCCCGTTTTCGCGCTCAATGTCCTTGCGAGAGCCTGCTGATGGATCAAGCCAGCGTGGAGAGGTGGCGCAGTCTGGTTGTGCCACACCGCGCGAGCGGCTCGGTAGATACGGCGTGGCTGACCGAGAGGGAGCGCGCAGCACTCGATTTGTTGAGTCGCGATGGCATTCGCCTGGAGCAGGAGCGCATTCCGATTGGCGCCGCGGTGGAGTTGTTGATGGCGGCTGGGTCAGTCCGGCCGCGGTGAGGTATCCAGCTGTAGTGATGTATGCCGCGCAATTGCGTCGAAGTCGCCGTCGGAGTGCAGGATTGGAATCTGTTCGCGTATGGCGTGCGCGGCGATGAGGCAGTCGATCAGCCTGCGTACGGTTTCACCGCGACGCCGACAGACGCGGTAAATGGTTGCGGCGTCTTCATAGTCAGTGGGGGATGTCGGTAGAGTTTGTGCGCGTGCCAACAGGCCACGAAGATCCTTGAGGTGGCGGTCGTTTCGGGCCCCGGCGAGGATTTCCATCTGGACGGGAGCGCAGATCGCGATCGGCTCGGCGAGTAGCTCGTCGACTCGCACGCACACACCGCTCCCGGTGTTCCTTAGAAACTCGATCCAGGCTGACGTGTCAACGAGGATCATCGGACGCGGTCGCTGCGCAATTCATCGAGATCGGCGTCCCATCCGGACCCGCGGAGTTCTCGGGCCGCTTTGAGGTCCAATGCTTCCTGGGCGAGATTGCGCAACGCGAAGTTCACCGCGTCTCGCTTGCTGGTCAAATGGAACCTTCGCATGACGACCTCGCACGCATGGTCGTCGATGTCGATGTTTGTGCGGGTCATACACCAAAGATACACCAACGGTTGTGTACCTGCGCTCGAATCCTTCACTGTTCGCTGAACGATGGGAAGCAGGTTGGTGTCAACCGGTTTCGTCGGCCGATCTGCAGCTCCGTGGCAAGGCCACTGTCGAGGACTGGCTGAGGAGATCGACCAGCCGCGTCTTGGTTGTCCGTCGTAGGGATGCCGAGGACCTCGCGCTAACCACCGCGTCACGGGCTGCACAGGCACGGGAGGCCTCGTCGGTCACGTCGCGGTTGTTCGTTGCATTGATGCAGCGCGCCCCCAGGTTCGCGAGCTTGTCACCGACGTCGTGCCAGACGTTTTCCCGTGGGTGGAGTTTCTGTCTCGCGACGAGCTTCGCCAGTTCGCCGTCGAATTGGTCTCGACAATGAGGGCCGCCGAATCCATCGACAATCCAGCGCCGGTCGCACAGGTGATCGACGCATGGCGGCACACGGCAGAGGTACTGGCTGATCCTGAACTGGTTGCCGTCTTGTCGGCGCCGAGCGACGAAGATTTGGGGCAGGTTCCGCCGCCGGCGGTTCGAGGCTGAGTGGGCGGTCCGGGGCATCCGAAATCGACCGAATGATGTTGATGCTCAGAGTGTCACGATCGGCAGAAGCGCCGTCGTCGATGACGACGTCGATTCAGATCAGTCCGGCGACCTTGTACAGCACGAGGGATCCGGCGACGGCGACATTGAGACTGTGCCCACTGCCGATCATCGGGATTTCGACTGCGACGTCGACGTGGCGCATTGCTTCTTCAGGGATGCCGTTGCTTTCGTTGCCGAGGACGATGACTGTGCGGCCACGAGCGGTGGGCAGGTCCGCCAGTCGGATCGACTGGTGAGTCAGCTCGACCCCGACGATGTTGGACCCGCCTCCGCGTTGCCGTCCGAGCCAGCGACCGACGTCGCCGTATATCCAATGGATGCACGGGCGGCGGCGGAGCGTGTCGCCCTGCTTGAGCGCGTCCGGCACCCACGGCAAGTGCGGGACGGCAAGGCAGGCGCCGACGGCGTCGCAGGTCCGTAGCAAGGTACCGAGGTTGACGCCGTATTTGGGCCACAGCGGCGCGGCGATCAAGTGATTCCAGCAGCTGTGCGGTCGTCGGCGGCGTTGTTGCCGGAGTTCTGCTCGGGTCCGAATATCCAGCGGCATAGCGCCGCCGTCGGCAGTCACGCGGAGGCGGGAACGCCCTTCCCGCGGAGGATGTGAATCAGCACCGGACCACTATGGCGCGACGAGCGGTTACATGCAATCCCGAACTGCTAACACGACGCGGGCCTGCATAGGCGGCGGATGGCGAAATGCCGTAGGGCTTTGTTGGTGGAGACGTGACCTCACCGGACAATCATCCTCGGACCGTTGACTACGTCCATTGCAGATTGCACATCGCCGAGTCTGGCTCCGACGGTGTGCATGGCCAATCCACGAGGTAGCGCCGCAGAGAATTTGAGCCCGCGGAGTGCTGCTTCGTCGACAGGTGGGTCGGTCCACTCGACAGTGGCCAACGCCGCCGCGAAACGTTCGGCGCTCACATAGGGCAACAGTCGTATGGACTTTTCGTCGATCCGCTGTCGTGGGTCGACGAGGTCAGGCAGGGAGGCCTGCAATGTTCGGTTGGCTGCGGTGCCCGCCCAGGTCCACCAGCGGCCCTGGGACCCATCGGGGAGTCGGACGATCAGCCGGTCAGTCGACACGTTGCCGCCGTACGTTTGACGCAGTGAGGCAAGGCTATTGGTTGCGCGCGAGGTGAAGGTGACACCGGCAGGCAACGAGCCCAGGAGGACCGAGCGGATGCCGCGGGCAATGTCGTAGGACAGACCGGCACCGGTACCGGACCATTTGGCCTTGCCGCCCTCCTTGGCGGGCTCGACGAAACACCGCCGTCGTTCCCAGTCGATGTGTGTGACCGTCCACGACCGTCCGGCCAGGAGTAGCGCGCGTGGCCCCTCGGTCTGCTCGGTCAGGAGGTCGGTGCCAATCGTCCCGACCTCGATCCGACCGGCCAGGACCACGAATTCCGGTGGCGCAGTGAATACCGCGGTCAGGTCGGAGAAGTACCGTCGGCCGAATCGGCGCTCGGCCTCGGGTCCGATGTGGAGGAATGGTCCATCGAGCTCGAAAAAACCTTCGGCGACAAGGTGATCCACGATCTGGGGCGCGGCCGAGTCGAAGACCGGCAGATCGCCCCACCACTGAGCCCACTCGCCGAGAGCGAGCCGATGCTCTTGCAGACACAATGCCATCAGCTGCTGCGCCGCGATGTGCCGGGGATGTGGCGGTGGCGCAATGGGTTCCACCCATCCGTCGGACCAACGCTTGAGCATGCCGGCCGCAAGGAGCACGCTTTCGTCATCGATTGCGAGGAACAGGCAGTTGCGCACAGTGCCAGCCCGTCGCCCAGTTCGTCCGAGTCGCTGCAGAAACGACGCGACGGTACGCGTCGACCCGATCTGGATGACGCGGTCCAGATCGCCCACGTCGATACCGAGTTCCAGCGTCGAGGTCGCGACAATGACGGTGTCGCGGGCCTCGGCGAAGGCTTCTTCGGAACGCCGGCGCTCAGCTGCCGACAGCGACGAATGAGATAGGTAGGTTTCGATCCCGTGGCCGCGCAAGGCAGCCCCGAGCTCTTCGGCCTGACGACGGCTATCGACGAACACCAGTCGCTTCTCGCCGTGATGAAGCGACGCAATCACTGTGGCGGCGTTACTGATTGAGCCGACGAAATCGACGGTGATTTCGGGTTGAACGGCGGTTGGGGGCGCTGCGGGTGCAACAACCGAGCAGGCCTGGGACCGGAATCCGCCCTGCAGCCACGCCAACAGCTGATCAGGATTACCGACAGTCGCCGACAACCCGATGCGTTGCAGTTTCCGCCCGGCGATGCGACACAGCCGCTCCAACACCGCCAATAGATGCCAGCCGCGGTCGTCGCCGGCGAAGGCATGAATTTCGTCGACCACCACCGTCTGCAGGCCGGCGAACAACATCCGCGGATCGACCTTGGTAGACACCAGCATTGATTCGATGGATTCAGGCGTGGTCAGCAGAACATCGGGACGTTCGACCAGAATCCGTTGGCGCTGGCTCTGACTCACATCACCGTGCCAGACCGCGGCCGAGCGGCCCAGCCAGCGACAATAGCCGTCAACGCGGGGCTGCAAGTTATTCAGCAGCGCCCGCAGTGGGCAGATATAGAGGACCGAAACCCCTTGCCAGTCCTCGGTCGCCATCCGCGACAGCACCGGGAACATCGCGGCTTCGGTTTTTCCACCCGCAGTGGGGGCCAATACCAAGGCATCCCCGCCGGACAGGATGGGTTCGACGGCAGCGGCCTGGGTGGGACGAAGCCCGTCCCAGCGCAAGGTGTTTGCGATGTGATACTGCACCCCGGGGTGCAACAGGTCGAACGGTTCGGTCACAGGTCGAGCGGGATGTCGTCGGCGACCAGCGCGGCCCGCTCGGCGTCGGACAACTCCGCAGGTGCGATGAAGACTTCGTAGTCTTCGTACGGGTCGAAGTCGCGGAACTGTTCGATCTTGTCCAGCACGTCCACAAGCTTCCGCAGGAACAGCCGTGGGGCGATGCCGACCTTGCCGCCGAGTTGTCCAGCGACCGCTGTGGCGAACTGCGCGACGAAATCGTCTGAGGCCACAGCCGAGACTCGCGCGGCGTCGTCCAGCCCGCTGACATACAAATCGCGGACCCGGCCACCGAGCTCTATCAACCGGGCTTGATCAAACCCGCTCAGCCGCAGTTGTGGTGCTCGCGGGTTATCGAAGCGGGGGTCCTTGGCGAACTCGGTGTGCAGCCGGTCGGCCAGGGGCGGCAATAATGGAATGCCTTGGCGGCCTTCGAAGAATGCCGGGGTGCCGGTGATCAGTAGGTACAGCCCCGGGAAGTGCCCGTCGTGTACTTCATCGATCAACTGCCGCAATGCATTCAACGCTTTGGCCCGTGCATCGCTACGAATTCGCTGCAGCGTTTCGACTTCATCGAGCACCAGTAATAAGCCAGGGTTACCGGCGTCGGCCAGGATAGCCAACAGTCCGCGCAGGAAGCCCAAAGCCAGGTAATGGTCGAGGTCGCCCTTGATTCCGGCACGGCGCTTCACCGACGCCGCGATATGCGGTTGCCCACCGAGCCAGGCCACCAGGGCGTCGGCGCCGTCATGATCACCCTCGGCGACGAACCGCCGGTACGCGCGAATGGCCAACGGGAACACAGGCGCCCGCGTCGCGACGTCGGCCAGCCTCCGCTCAAGCAGCACATCGACATCGACACCCTGCTGCGCTGCGTCATCTTCGATGGTGAACAGCCAGGCATCGAGGATAGGGCGCAGTGCGCTGGGCTGGATCGAGGCCGTGCGCAGCGACTCGATACACCTGCGGTAAACGGTTTCCAGTTTGTGCAGTGGGGTGTCGATCTCGTTGATCTGCACCTCGGCGACGGCGAAGCCCTTCTTCATCGCTCGATCGCCGAGCCACCGTGCGAAAAAGGTTTTACCTGAGCCATATTCACCGCGAACCGCTTTGAACATGGCACCGCCGGCAGCGACGACGTCCAGTTCATTGTCCAGTTCGGTCTCGAATCGACCGAGACCGACAGCCAATTGGTCCAGTCCATTGGAGGGGACGGTGCCGCGGCGCAGCGCGTCGAGGATCTCGCGGCGCCGGCGTGCGGACACCGGCGATGTCATGCGCGCACCCTGAACTGTTCGGTGAGCGCGGCGACATCCAAGCTGACTACTCCACGACTGACCCTCAGCACCTCGTAACCTTCGACATCGAGGATGCGTTTCGTCTGCATCAGCGCGCCGTTGACGCTGGCGGTTGCGACGCCAAGGGCGGTGGCGGCCTGCGCGGCGGTGATTTCGTGGGCATCGAGCAACACAGCCAGCAGTGCCTTGATCTGCTCGCGTTTGACCACCACACGGCCGGCCAAATTGAGCTGTGCCTCGAAGACCTTGCTGCGAATCACCTTCTCGGGCAGCGGACTCGGGGTGTTCTCGGTATCGAACAGGCTCGGTGCCGTCGCAGTCTTCAGCGTCGGATGCACAACGCCTGCATGCCACCAAGAGGGTTCGGCCCCGACGACCGGAGTGGCCCACTCAGCGACGCCGGGCACGAAGGCCAGCACCGGCACGATGGCCTCGGCCGGGGTTGCGCCACCGTGATATCCGGCGTTGCGGGCTCCGTAGCGGATGGTTTCGTCGACCGCCAGAACGACGCGGTGATCGCTCGTGAGGACCCGCGGCCCTTCGACCACCACCTCACGCTCAGGATCAGCAGCGGCGAAATCACCGTGCGCGCGTTGGCCATATGTATTGGCGCGCTCAACTTTGGCACTGGTGCCGTATTCGATGATGTGGCCGTGGTCGGACGTGATGACCACGGCCCGGCCGGCGCTCTTCGCCGCGTGCAGCAGTGCTCGTAGGTGGGTAATGGTCCGTATCGTCCAATCAGTGCCGCCGGGGTCGGTGTGGTGCAGGGTGTCGTCGACGTAGTTCAAGACAGCAGCCACCAACGGCTGGTGTTCGATGTCCGCGATGGCGTTGTTGACATCGGTTGCCAGCGATGCGCCGCTGGGGATCGCGTCGAGGGCCTTCTTGTGGAAAATCGGATCAGCCACTCCACCGGTGGCTTCCAGCCCAGTCTCCTTGAGCAGAGCCAGAAACCCGGACCGCTCCACAGTATCGGGGCCTTCGCGCAACTCTCCGCACAGCAGCGAGCAACGGCTGCGCTGGGTCAAAGTGGGCAGGACGGCCAGCGCACTGGCGCGTTGCGATCCGGTACCGGCGGACACCTCGGTCCAGCCGTCCTGCTGCATAGTGGCAACGAGCTCATTGGCGGCGGCCATCGACAACGCGTCGATCACCAGCAGCAGCGTCGGCGCCTGTCGGGCGATGGGCACCACATTCGCGCGCAGGACGTTCTCGATCCGCGGCACTGCGGGTTGTGGGGCGTCGGCCAGTGCGGCCGCGAACACCCGGTCGGATTGGGCACGACGCGCCAGCGTGGTGTCGATGACGGTGCGTAAAGCGGCTGCGGCGATGGGGTTTTCGGAACCGCGGCGTGCCTTCAACAATGCAGCGTCGACCCAGGAATCGATGCTGACGTAAAGTTCGGTTGCGTGGGCGAGCCCGTTGCCCGCGGGAGCCGCAATGTTGAGCCAGCGCACCAATCGCACCGCACCGGCAAACGCGTCGACGGTGGGGGAGCCCGCCGCCAGAAAATGCTTGCCTACTTCGGTCCAGCATGCTTCGACCGCGGAAAGCCCAGAGCCCGTGACCGCGTCGGCCAGGGCACCGATGCGGGACTCGAGCCCATGCGGCAGCAGATCCGATGATGCTGCGGCAGAGGTGATTCCGAGATCATTGACGATCGCCGCTGCGCTCTGCAACACCAGTTGTTGTTGGTCTGGTGCCAGCGAGGTGGTGACCAATCCGCGGGCATGGCTGTACCAATCTTCAAGTCCGTCGCCGGTCAACTCGTAGCGCCCGAGGAACCTCCCGAGTGCCACAGAGTCGGCGTTGTCGGGTTGGCAGAACAGGCCTGAGACCACGCCGAGAGGCACCAGATCCGCCAAGCGGTCGGCCTTCAGTAACGCTGTCACCGGCCCGGCGAGCTTGCCGGCCCGTTCGGCCAGCCAGGCGCTGACCACCGACGCCAGCTCCGCATGGACGCGCAATTCGGTCAGATTGGCGGCGGCTTGGGATGAGCGGCTCCACTCCAGCACCGCGAAGGTATCGACCTCGACGTCGGCGCCCTTCACGACGCCCAGTACATCGCGTGCGACAGCCGCCATGGCGTGGTCGCGAGTCAATACCCCGCCTGGTGCCGGGGTGTACGACGACAGTACGGCCAACAGTCCGTTGGCGACTGCCCGGTCATTCGGCCCGCGGTACAGTGCGGGCTCGATGGTCGACGCAGAGAAGTTGCTACGCAACGCATCCCACGGATCCGGGGTAATCAGCCGGCCATCGAGCAGATGCGCCAGCACGGTGTCACCCAGTTCGTCGTCATCGACATTGGTGAGCACGACGGTCCATTCCTCGGCCTTGCGGCTATCGATCGCCTCCCAGATGGCCAATACCGAGGGGCATGCGACCACTGTTACGCGCACGCCCTCATGCTCGAAATCAGCGCCATCCCAATGGGGTTGGGCCCGCAGTCCGAGCACCCCGCGGCGGTGGTTCTTTGCCGTCGCCTTCCTCAGCCGGGCCCGGATGATCGGGGCTGTGGCGACCAAGGTGGTCATTCCACCCACCAATGCACGTGAACGGTCTTGCCGGGCTCAGCGAGGGCCGTCGTCAACTGCTCTTGCAGGCCGGAAAGGTCAGCGGGACTGTTGAGCACCACCTCGGAGCGCGTCGGTCCGGGAGGTGGGGGTGGCGGCGTCACCGGTTCGTCTTGCACTACCCAGGTGACGAGCTTGTCCAAACCAGAGGACAATTCATCGGACAGCGACCGGCCAGGAACCGAGATTGCGTTCTGCAGTGCTGACCAGATGGCGCGGGCGCTGTCGCCGGCTTCGCCGGCCCGTTCGGTGCCGGTCTTGAGTTTGCGCAGCAGGTCCCACTTGAAGGCTCGCTGTGCGCGGTGGTCGCGGTCGGCGTCGGCCAGAATCTGTCCCGCAGTCTCCAATCCGACAGGTAATGACACGTCGGCCATCGTGGTGATGGCTGCAACATTGCCCGAGGTACTGGACAGAGTTTCGATAAAGGTGCGCAGGGCAAGGGCTGTGGTCAGACGGTCGCCGTCGCCGGGAGCGAATTCCAGTTGGTGATGGGCAGATTTGAGTTGGTCAATCAGGTGATTCACCTCACTGATGCTGTTGGCAGCTCTGGCGCGTACCTGGTCGGCGAACTCGGCGACGTTGGCCCCCGTCAGATAGCTGCGGGGACTGGTGTAGCCGAATAGTTTCGACGCTTTGATCCGAGCGGAATCCCAGGCCTGCTGGGCAGGAAGCTCCTCGGCGCGCAACTCGATGTTCGGCCGCATGCGACCCAATGCGGGTGCGGTGATGGCACTTCCGGCCTCGAACCAGGCGCGCTTGCGCAGCAGTGCCCATGCACTCAGGACCAGATCACGGGCTTCGGAGCGCAGACCCCAGCGCGGAGACAGGTCGTTGATGTGCCTCTGCAGCGCCCCGACGGTCACCGGGGTGGCTGCCGCTGCGGCGCGGTCCAGTTCCTGAGCCCAGAACGTGAACGAGGTTTCGGAGAACAGGAAATGATCTTCGGTGGCTTTGCCGACTTGCAGCGGTCCAGCGATGCGGCGCAACACCTTTCGATCGCCCGCATTAGTCGGCACCCGAGCGTCTCGGTGGGTGCTGGCCTGCTCGACGTAATCGCGGACGGTCTCGAAGTTGCGGGCGGTGAGTTCTTCGGCCTCCGGCTCGAACAGCGGATGGCTCGGGTACGTGGCCCCGTACGCTTGGTCGACGATCTTGGTGAAGGCATCTTCCAGGCTGGCGGCCGGCGGCATCTTGGGCTGGAAGTCGCGGCTCAGCGATGTCAGCACGTCGAATTGCTGCGATTCGGCGCTGATGCGCTTGGCATCCGCCGGTTCGATCCCGTAGGCCTGTTTGAGGAGGTTCTGGAAGCTGGTCATGGTGCCGCTCAAGAGGTTCTCCAGAATGCCGCGGGCTTGGGCCTGCTCGGTGGCGCCGAGGTGATTGGAGTTCTCATTCCAGCGATCGCCACTGGTGTCGGTGAACAGCCAATCCAGCTTGACCAGCAGGGCAAGGTCTTCCATCGCCGCATCGGTGAAGAAGTACGGCAGCCACACGATGGTTTCGCGGCTGGGCCCGTTGGACAGTAGGCGGTCAACGCGGTTGCGGTCATCGGCGCTGGTGTGTCCAGCTTCGTCGAACGGATAGTCGACTACGACCCGCCACACCCCGTCCCGGTTTTCGAAGGCCAGTTCGGGTAGCGAGTTGGCGTCCCGGACGTTGCCGAACACCACGTCGACCTCGCGGCGGGAACCTCGCCAGATGATGGTGCGGGTGGCTGCACCACCCAGGTCTGGGGCGCTGGTAACGCCAAGCGCCTTGTGCACCAGGGTGCGCAGTAGTACCCGACGTCGACCCGAATTGTCTTCGCCGCGGACGCGATCCAGGATCGACTGGTAGTCCACCTCGGCCAGCTGCACCCGGATCACCGGGTTGGCGCCATCGGTCAGGCTGATCTCCGGAACCTGTTTGTTCGCCCAGTCCCGGACCACACCGAGCGCGACGCGTGCTTCACCGCCGGCGATCTTGGACTTGATAGAGCCATGATTGAGCGCCGCCAGCCGTGCGGCGGTGATGTCGCGCAGGGCTGGGACGTTGGGGGCGATGGCCGAGAGCAGCAGAGTTTTGGCGATGCGTTCCTGGCTGCGGAACCCGCCCGGCACTGATGTGGGGTCGCTGGCGAGCTGGTCGCGGGTGACCCCGTGTGTCTCCAACAGGGAAGGCAGCAACCGGTTTTCGTACAGGTCGTGGGCGGCTTTGAAGATGGTGCCGGCATGCTTGTCGATCGGCTCGCTGCCCTCGACCAGGTAGTCGAAGGCATCGCCGACCGGAACCAGATCATCGACCGTCAAGGTGTCGCGGCGGTCGACCAGCATGCGCTGCATGACCTTCAGCGCGGTGCGTTCGCGCTGCATCACCGAGGACAGATTGCGCAGGGTCGAAACCAGCACCGGGGAGAACGGATAGGTCAGCTTGAACTCCGCCTCGGAGGCACCGCGGTGTTTGTCGTCGGTGTTGAGGCTGTCGCGCAGCACATCCCACACCTCGGGGCGGCGCGTCAGGTCCTTGAACGCCTGATCCAAAATGGCCTGGGCAGCTTCATCTTTCGGCTTGAGCAGCCGGGCCTTGGCAACCTCGGCCAGGTTGTCGTCACCCATTTCGATCTCGGCGAACCGGCCCTGCTGGTACTGGAACGCCCGATCCAAGGCCTCCTGCTCGGCGCCCGAGGCACCCGCATCAGCGAACCACTTGCGCAGGTCCATCTGGCGAGAAATGAATGACACCAACGGAATAGCGCGCTGCCGGCCGGAGGACTCGACGAGCTTGGTGATCTTCTGCGATTCCCGGGCGAAGAATTCGGTGTCGCGCACCGAGAACGCCAACCACAGCACCAGTTCGTCGAGGAACAGCACCACGCCGTCATAGCCGAGAGCTTTGGCGTGCTCGGAGATGACGACCAGGCCGCGGTCCAGGTCGATGTAGTCGGCGGTCGCGGTGAAGGAGCTGAAGTAACTGCCCGCCAGCGCCGAAACCAGTTCGCGCCGTTCAGAATCCTCCGGACCGGCGCCCAGTGCGGCCTGGTAGCGCGGCAGGTCCCAGCCGGCGCCGAGCAGCCCGCCCCAACCACCGGTGCTGCCACTGCTCCCGCCCAGACCGGCCAGAAACTCGTCGTCACCCATCCTGCCGCGCAGGTTCTCGGCATCGGCGAGCAGCGTGTCGGAGACGTGCACCGCGGGTAGCGGGGCTCCGGGATGCAGTCGGGTGATCTGTTCGACGTAGCCGCGCAGCACGGCCTGCTCCAACGATTTGGCGCCGAGCAAGTGGTACGTCAGGCGCAGCAGTTTCTTGCCGGCCAGGGTGCCGTCGTAATGCCCGGTGAGTTCCTGGAATTTCGGAACACGGACGGCCGCGTGGTTACCGAGCAGCGCGTACAGCACAGCCATGAAGTGGCTCTTACCGGAGCCGAACGATCCGGTCAGGTACGCGGCCCGGGAGGTGTTGCGGCCCAACGCATCAGCCACCAGGTCGATGGCCTGGACGAAGTTGTCCCGCAACGAGTTGGTGAGGACGTACTGCTCGACGGTGGCGGCCACATGCTGGTCGTCGTCGGTGCTGTCGGTGAGGCGCAGTACGTAATCGTCGCTGCCGACGCGTTCGGGGATGTCGATGACATCACGTAGAAGGGTGCTCAAAGGTGTCTCAATCTCTCACGGGCGTTCGGCGATGGCCTGGGGGATACGAGTGGTCGCGGTGATGTAGGCGGCTAGATCGGGATTGATCAGGGTTGCGAGGTCGGTGATATCTGCCAGCCGCCCCGGTAAGTTCACTCGGAGGAGCGGCTCGTGGTGGGCGACCCGGTTGCGGAGGGTGTGCAGACGATGGATACGCGCGTCGACGTCACGCGCACGGTCTGTCCCGGGTGGGAACGCGTGATGGAGATAGGGCACCCAGAGGGTCTGATCGTGACGCTTGACCGACAGGTAACGCCAGAATCCGAGGCTCAGCTCGGCAATCACTTTGCCCGGCGGTGCTGCGACACCGCCGGCGTCCTGGCGGGCTTTGAGCAACAGAGTCCGCGGTCTGGTGTTGACGTCGACGACTTCCTTCGGGTTGATGCTCCCTCCGCGCCCCCGCGTGCTTGGCGTTGTAGGGAACATAGCTAGAGGTTGGCTGGTCCAGTCCGCGGGGCCGGTCCAATGTGCCCGAATCGCGGCATCGTAGGCATTGCGCAGTCCGACCTCCAGGTGACACAGGTCCTGCTGGATGGCGCATGCAGCCGCGATGTTCCATTCGTAGAGTGCCAATGCGTTGCGGCGTGATCCCGCGGCGGCGGTCAGATAGGTAGTGAGGCGGGCGGCGCTGAGCCATTCGTCGACCCACTCGCCATCTCGGTCGGAGAGAATGGGCGCGGAGCTTGTCATCGCTCTTTCCCTCAGACGGTCCCGACGTGTATGCTGGCTTTGAACAGCCCCGGACGACCGCTGATTGCCACGTTGCCGGGGCTTCCACATTTCTTGGTGACCATCACGCGACGGTATCCGGGCCCACCGACAGGAACCGTGGGCTGACGGGCTCCCAATCGTGTGGGATCGACGGACCCGATTGACGCACAGTTCTGGCGCCTTTCCGGGTTGTAGAGTTAGCGGTGAAAAGCCCCGGTGGACCTGTACCTTTCGGATATGTCGCCGGGGCTCAGTGATGTCCTGACGGTGGATCTGTTGCTTGTGCTGAGTCGCCGACGATCCGATCGACCGCAATGGGACCGTCGGACGAGAAACGGATGCGTGGTGCGGGTATAGTGGGGATCGAACTGCCCCGGAGGACCGCTGATCATCACGTTTCCGGGGCTTTAGAATGCCCGACGGTAGTTTGAGGTTCATCGTGCCGACCGTCCTCGTCGGGGCTGGGCCGCAGGTCGCCACGACGTCAGATCGGTCACGGTCAGGTGGTGCTCGGTGAGCCGGGTGGTCAGCTCATCGTCGATGGTGTCGGATACCGATTCGCCGTACTCGGGGTCGATTTCGTTGTGCCACTGCCGAACCCACGGTTGGAGCTCATGAAGCCCGGCCAGCAGCGGCGTGAGTTTCGCAGTGTCCCAACCATCTTCGATCCGCTGACTGATCAGCGAGGCCAGAGAGAGCGCCTGGTCGGCATGATCCCAGCCGGCCCAGCCCAGCAGTTCGGTGGAATCGGTATCACGCCCGGCATTGGGGTAGCTGATGAACCGCTCCTTGGGCACGTCGAGCTTGCCGCGGTGCGACCAGTACGACGGTTTGGCGAAGTCGGCGGGCTTGTACTTCGGTGGTACGGCGATGGGATTGGCGAGTTTCTCGCCGGCGTCCTCTCGACGCTGCAGTGCCCAGGTGTCTTCCCATGCGGCCCGCTTGTCGAGTCCAGACGGCTTGTAGCGGTAGGCCGCGAGGAACGGAACTGATTCATCGGCAAGCAGTTTCGCGAGCGCGGCACCCGTGGCGATGTTGGGGTCGCCGGCCCACAACCGCAGAACATTCCGGAATTCCTCATTGCGGTCGAGGACGTCGGCGAGCTGTGCCACCGACTGCGGGGTGGGCCGGCCATCGCGATCGAACCACAGTGCCTTGTCCTCGACCCGGTCGAGCAGCCAGCCTCGTAATGCGGATTCGACCTGCTTGTCCCAAGGCTCAGATGCCCAGCGCCGCTTGTATTCCGGCTTTTCCAGCAGGCGGATGTGGGGGTTCGACTCGATGGCATCGAGCCTGCGCTGCAACAGCTCTCGATAATCGGCAGGCAAGTGTTCGGGGATTTCGGTGATGGGGGTGGAGCCGTGCCGATCGAACCAGGCGGTCTGCTCGCCGTCCTTCATACGGCGGGCCAGGGCGATCTCGAATGTGCGCTCGCCGAGGGCGATACCCGGCAAGTCGCCCGGGTACGTGAGGTCGTCGTCGATCAGGCCGTAGATGCGGTAGTAGTCCCAGTCGAGTTCTTCCTGGTTGGCAATCATCAAGTTGCGCATTCGGTTTGACTCGGTTCTTGCGGCTTCGAGGGCACTGGCGGTGGGTGCTTGGCGGTTGGCGAGTTCAGTCGGAAACTGCTGACGAAGGTCGTGTGCAATGCGGTCCAGAATCTTTGGGAGTTCGCCGGGGAGACTTGCCGGCAACGGGAATGCTTGGAGCGTGGTACCGGTGAACTCATAAGTTCGTGACCATGTATGCTCCGCTGCGCCGCCCCTTGGCTGGCTGCTCTGCTTTAGCCAGAAGCACGCCACAGATGAATTTAGGACTCCCAGCAGTCGCAGGTGATCCTGCACGGATGCGTCCTCGCTGAGTTTGATCACCGGGGCGTGAGACGTGAATACGCGTCCGCCGCGGTCCAATGTGTAGTGATTATGACTGCTCACATTGCTGAAAGCAATGGATAGTTCGGTGAAATAGGCACTAGCGGTGTGTTGCATATATTCCCACCATTTGAGGCCAGCATCCTCCATTACACCCTGGAATGTCTTGCGTTGTCGGAGTTGTGTTCGCAGATGCCAAAGCTCGTCTGGAGGAAAATCCGAGCGCACTTTGTTGGCGCCAAATACGTACGGGTACAAGATGAGTTTCTCGCAGTTTTCAGACCAGTCCCGTATTTCCTCGCCGAGCAACACAGGACGGCAATATGAATCGCCACGCCAACGTGTGTGAGATGCGGGACGTATGAACGCCTCATCCGAACCTGCACGGATTGCGCGGCCGATTGGAGGAGAGATGGATTCAGAGAGGCGACGCGAGCATGCCGATTCGATCTTACGTTTCAGATCGACAGCTCCACCGCCCGCGAGTGTCCATGGATGTGCTTTTAATGTATCGCGTGGAATGTCTTCGACATTGATGTGTTCGTCTTCGTAGCCGGCAGTGCCGACGTGTTCGACGATTGAAGACCAGTACGGTCCGTGTCCGCGCTCAGCGGCGTCGGCCGAAGTCTCCCGGATGCCCTTGCTGAGCACCGCCCGAACAGTCGGTGCAACTGGCGGGCGATTGCGTCCGAAGAGGATGGTAGTCGGCGTTCCATCCATGTTGTGTCCAGGAATCCACGCACCCTCAGAATCAATTACGAATTGTAGGTCCACCGTCGGAATGAACTCTTCGACCAACTTGGATCCGAACCCGCGCTTCATGAACGAATTTGAGGTGATCTGTCCCGTCCAACCTGCCGGTCGGCGGCCCGAGACACCATAGGCGAGGTGGAAGAACAGTTCCATGAATGGAACCGAGAGCGCGTATTGGCGATGGGTTGTCTTGTACCGCTCGCGATACATGGTGTTGAGCGCTGGATCATTCGGGATGATGTACGGAGGATTGCCCACCACAACGTCATGTCCTCGCTGCAGGATTTTTTCCAGTGCGTCTTCGTCCTCAGTGGGATACGCCTTTGATGTATCCCGCGCCAGCAAGTCCTCGGGCAACGAATGTTGAGGTGCACCCCACAGCAAGCTGTCGCCAGCCGTCAGGTGCGGCCGGTAATCAATGTCCAGCTCGATGGTCTTGTCGCCGGCGGCCCGCATGGCTGCGACAAGTAAGCGGAACCGCGCGATCGCCACCGCGAACGGATTGATGTCGACGCCGTACACGCCGTTGAGCGCGTTCTTAACCAACTCGCGTGCGCCGAGCCCGGGCGCCTCCCGCTGCCACCGCTCATGCAGGCGATGGAAAGCGCCGAGCAGAAAGTGGCCGGACCCGCACGTCGGGTCGATGACCGTGAAGCCTTCGAGTGGCCGGTCGGCCAGCGCCGGCTCCATGGTCTGGTCGAGGATGAACTCTTCGACGAACTCGGGGGTCTGTAGCAGCGCGTAGGTTTTCTTCGCGTACTCGGACAGGTCCTGGTACACGTCGCCTAGGAATCGGGTGTCTTCACCGATGAATAGATAGACAGGCTCACCGTTATCGGTTAGCTGCCACCAGAATTCAAGCAACGCGCGTGCGGCGTCACCGGACGGCGCAACCAGATGCAGCGGCGCGTACTTGTCGACCAGGGCCATGGTGGCGTCGAACTTGCCGAAGTGCTCGATGATCTGGCGGAGCCAGTCGCGGTCGGTGTGCTCTGGGTTCTCCTGGAAGTAGGCTCGCCGTGCGTCGAGCGCATGGGCACGCTGGTCGGCATCCGCCCCGCCGATCCAGCGTGGGCTAACCAAGGCGTTGTCCTCGCAGTAGCGAGCGAACGCCGTCAGCAGTACCCAGCCGACTGCGGCCTGGGTGATGCGGTCATTGCGCCATTCCAGCCAGGTCCACGCGGTGCGTTTCGCGGCGAATGCGATGTCGTAGTCGCGTTTCCACGCCTCGTACACGCCGTCCTCACGCAGGTGCGGGTCATCGCCGTCGACGCGCACTTTGAAGTCGGCCTCCAGCATGAGCACCTGCTTACGCAGCGCCGCCACCAAATCTGCTGGTGCCCAACCCATTTACCTGACTCCTTCATCGAAACCGGCAGGCACACCCCGCCACAACACGAATTGCCCACCGGGAGAGCCCAGTTGGATGGGCTTTCGGTCCACCAGTGCCCCGGTCTGCCCGCGTAGCTGCGGTAGGACCACCCACACCGGTCGGCGCCGCGGCGCGGCCAGGTCGCTGAGTTTGGCCAGCACGTCGAGGTGTCCGTACCGGGCCAGCGGCGACACCTCGGTGAGAATCAGTGGTGCGCGGCTGGTTTCGCCGTCGAACACAGCCGCTTGCAGTTCGTCCCGCAGCAGCGGCACCACGCGGTCGATCACCGCGCGCAACCCGCGGGCATCGACAGTGCCGGCCTCAGCCGCATCGGCCCCGCGGATCAGATCCCACGAAACACCTTGTTGCTCAGCCAGAGTTCGCATCGACGCGATCAATCGAGTCGTCACATCGACCACCCGGCCGCCGTGGGCTTCGGCCAGCAGTTGGGCAACACGCTCATGCTCGCCGGGACGGTCAGGCGGTACGTGCACCCCGATCGCGACGAAACCGCACTCATCGATCGAGCGGTTCAACGTCGCGAGGTTGTTCGGTGCACCATCGACCGCTTCGGTGGAATGGGTAGCCGCCGGCAGATCGGTGGGTGCGCGGGTGTGCATGGTGGTGGCACTGGCCGGCTGCGCGTCGGGGAAGAAGTAGACCTGACGGTCGTTGTCCCACTTGAGTTTCAGATCGGTGCGGTCGAGTACGGCGTCCAGATGTGGCCGGGTCGGAACCTTGTCCAGATCGGGGAAGCGTGCGGTCACTCGGCTACGGATCTGCGACGCCGATAGTGATTCGCTCTGCGCCAGACCAGTCAACGCCACCTGCACCGCTGCGGAAGGTGACATATTCGCGTTGTGCAGCTCGCCGCGACCCGACACCGCGGTGTTGTGGCCGATCGACGCAGCCAGCCGGATCAACCGTCCATCGCTGGGTACCGGCGCGGTGGCTTTCCCATCAGATGCCGAGTCGAAACCGGCCTGGAATGCCGTACGCAACTCCCGGGCAGCGGTGTGTGGCGGAATAACGGCATCGACGTCAGCCGATACCAAGTCGTTCGCTCGCTTGGCCGCGGAATCAGCTGCAGCAAGCAGCCTTTCGTCCTCGGCCAGCAGGGCCAGTCGTCGACCGTGACGGCGACGCAGCAGCTGCTTATCGCCGTCGAGTAGCTCGTGTTCGCTGAGGCGGTCCAGCGCGACTCGAAGTAGCCCACCGGCCGCCCGTTCGGCCAACGTATGTGCCGCGGTGTCGCCGGCACCGATATCGGTCTGGGGGAGCCGCGCCCGGATCTCAGCGGTCAGGGTGCTGATCGCTGCCACGCCGCCGTAGTCGTTGATCACACGTCGCGCGATGTCGATGACCGCATCCAGCAGCTCGCGCGTCGCTGGGTTACTACCCCAATCACCCTGCAGCTCTCTGAGCAACTGCGGTCCACGTTGAGTGGCTTTGCCCAGCTTCTCCGCGAGCTCGGTGCTACTTGCGAATGCATCCAGGCCGGGCGTGACACCGAGGATCAACGCAGCCGCATCCTTGCGGGTCGACGCCCGCTGGCCGGAGACGGCCGACATGAGCCGAGACACCGCCTCGTCCAGACCCATCAGCGTGGTCTTCGGTGTCTGCTTCTGCCTGCCCAACCGCTTGGTCCACGCCTGGTAGCGGTCCTTGATCTCCTTGCTGGTGTCTTTGGCCTCACGCGCGACCAACCGATTCAGCGCCGTCGAATCCAACGCCAGCAGCTCACCGACGGTGGTGACCTGGACGGGCACCAGTGCCGATACTGCGCGAGGACTCAGGCCGGCTGCCGTGAGTGTGGTTGTGGCATCAGCTTTTTCGGCCGCCTCGTCACCACTCGCGGTGTCGGTGTGCGAGACGTCGAAAACCTGCTGCCAGGCCCGCAGCATGTCCTCGGCAGTGTCGGGACGGCGTTCAACGTCGCGGGACAACGTCGAGGTGAAGAAGCTGACCATTGCCGCTGCCAACGTGGGCTCGAACATCGCGGCATTGATCGTGATGTCGTCGTCGACCGTGACTGGGTTGGCGTTGCGGTCCGGTCCGTACTGAGGCGTCGTGCCGGTCGCCATCTCGAACAGCACCACTGCGGCGCCGTAACGTTCGGCGGCCGAGTCGTACTGGCGGCGAGTTCCGGTGCCCAGGAACGGATCCAAGTATGGGGGAGTGCCAGCCTCGACGTTGCGGGGATCGACGCCGGCCATCGAGAAGTCGAACATCACCAGATGCGTGTTGGCGCGTGAACTTGACTGGTAAACACCCAGATTCGACGGTTTGATGTCGCGGTGGGTGATGCCTTTGCGTTCCAGGGTCACCAGCGCGGTCAGCAGGTCAGTACCCCAGCGCTGTTGCACGTCGATGGACAACCGGCGGCCGCCGGTCAGTTCCTCGGCCAGCGTGGTGCGTCCGGCGTTCTGTAGCACCAGCGCCATGCGCGGACCAACCGGCACCATCGCGTGGAGCGTGACGATCCGTTCGTTGTTGTCCAACCGGCCGAGAATCTGGGCTTCGGCGGCAAGTCGTTCAGCAGCCTCAGAGTCCCTGGCTACCTTCAACACTCGCTCGGCCTCGCCGGCCTGACGGTCTTCGACCAGGATGCCTACCGCCGTCGACCCCGCGCCGAGGCGCCGCTTGTAGAGGAATCGTCCGTCGGCCAATTCGGCGCCCGGGGAAGCTTCCAACGGGTCGGTGCCGGTGGATTTCTCGAACAGTTTCTCATTGAGCGCGGCGAGTTGAGCTACGAAATCGGCGACATCGGCGGTGCGTTCGGCTGGGCTCGGATGCGTGGCATCAAGAACCAACTGCCGCAACGGAGTCCGCACTTGCGGCAGCTCGGCCGCCAGGTCCAGCCCGCGGTCACGCCGCAGCCGGTCGAGCAGTTCGCCCCGTTCGGTGGCGGGCGCGGTTCCGCCGGTGAGGATGTAAAAAGCAAGGGCGCCAAGGCCGAACACATCGATGCGGGCGGGATCAGTGGGCCGCTGGCCTTCGGGTGCGGCGAACAACCGTGCAGTGTCGCTGGGCGTGCCGGCCATCAGGCTCAGCGACCCCGACGACAGCCGGCTGACCTCTGTATCGGGGTTGGCTGGCAGCACGCCGGCGCTGTCCCAGTCGGTGACCTGGGGCAGCAGTGTCTTGCCACGCTCGCGGATCGCGATGGCGCGCGGGTTCAGTGTGCGATGCACTACCCGGTTGCGGTGGGCGTAGTGCACGATGTCGGCGATCTTGGCGATCAGGTCCAACTGCTCGGCCAGCGTGACCGTGTCTTTGTGGTCGGCCAGCCAAAGGTCGAGCGGGGTATCGGCTTTCGGCTGCCCGAACACCAGACCGATACCCAGCTCCGGCTCGTTGACCAGGTCCTTGGGTGCCTGGAGACCGTCGTAGGTGAGCCGAGACAGCAGGTTGTACTCGTGAGTGACGGCCTGTTTGTGTGCGTGCACATCGGCTGCCGTCGCGCCAGGGGCCGTGGTGTAGAACCGGATTCGCGCGTGGTCTTCGGTGTTGACGTGATGAAACGCCGGCCAGTCCTGCCAACCGTCGCCATCACCGAGTGGCTGATCGTCGATGATCCAGGAGCCGACTTCGCGTTGGCGCCGGGGTGCCAGTCCGATGGCTTTCATGAGGCCGGCGATGAGCTTGCTGTCATGCTCAGAGATCGGTTCGCGGCGGGCTGGAGCCATCAGCCGCTCGGAGATGCCCGGCAGTCCGGTGGTTCGGGTGTGACCGTCCAAGCCGTAGAGATTGATCCGGGAACTTGAGGGCAGATCGCAGACGAACTGCTCGTGGTGCAGGAACACCAATTCCTGGACGAACGGGATCTTTCTTGCGGCCTCCGGCCCACCGCGTTGGCGCATAGCGTCTTTGAGCAGTGAGGCGAAGTACTGGGCCTTGCGACGAGCCAGCAGGAGCGGTGAGTCCTCGGCGCGATGCCCGTCACGCATCCAGACGTGGTCGTTGCCGCGCAGGATGCCGCGGTAGTGCTTGAGCTCGATCAGATAGAGGGTGTCGCGGGCCAGGACCAGTAGGTCGACCTCGTGCCAGCGGCCGCGATTGTCGCGGAATTCGAAGTTGGCCCAGGCCCGGAACGGCGGCGCGTCGGGAAGCACCCGCTTGACGGCGTCGAGGCCTTCCTTTTCGTGTGCGAACTGCGAGTCAGCGATCGTGACCCAGCGACCGTCTTTCATGGCTGCTCGGCGGGGAGTACGGGCGAATCGCGGAGCGGGCTGAACAAGGTGCCGGTGATGTAACTGATCACCTGCCCCCTTCGCTCTAGCCATCTATAGACGGCGACATCCACCAATCCGGATCATAAGCCATGTATAGATGGTCGACGGCGAATTGGTGCCTCGGCAGATTGCAGGGGTGCCGCAGTCCGAGATCGAACGAGCTCTGGCGCAGGCTCTCGGGCGACGACTAAGCAATCTGCGCGAAGCGCGTGGGCTCACTCAGGAAGTGGTGGCTGAAGCTGCGGGCATGAGCCGCAACCACTACCAACTGCTGGAGAACGGTCTGAGCAACCGCAGGACCAAGAGGCCGGCGAACCCGCGGCTGTCGACACTCGTCGCGTTGAGCGACGTATTAGGAGTGTCTGTACCCGAGTTGGTGACGGCGATCTTCGAATGAACGCGTACGTCGGCGTCACTGACCTTGACTGGTATCGCCGTCTGCTCGCCAGCGGTCCGGAGCATGACGAAGTCAACTTCTGGCTGCCGAGCGCGGGTCAGGGGTTTGGTGCTATTGCGCGAGGTCAGGCGTTTGTCTTCAAGACACACGTTGACCGCAAATATCCTGCGCTGAGTAACCGCATTGTCGGGGTGGGCATGTTCTCCGGCTTCGCGCGTTCAACCGTCGGAGAAGCGTGGGACTTGCTCGGCGCCGCGAACGGGGTTGATTCGTTTGAGCAGTTGCGAGCGAGCATCGAGCAGTATCGGAACCATCCGCTTGGCCGGTTCGAGGACCCCCTGATCGGATGCGTCTACCTGAACAACGTGGTGTTGTTCGATGAGGGTGAGACTCTGCCTGCCCCAGACGACTTCGCGCTCAACCTCGTTCGTGGGCGAGCTTACGACCTCGAGTCGATCGGGCCAGGGCACTCGGTCGTCGAAGCGTTGCTGCAGTATCAACTCCTCGCCGACGCCCACGTTCCGTTGCTGTCGGAGATGACGCGCGGCGCGCCGGTCCTCGCGGTCCCGCGCATCGGTCAGCAGGCCTTCAAGGCGGTTGTCGCCGAAACCTACAACCACCACTGTGCGATCACCGGCGACAAAGTGCGACCGGTTCTCGAAGCGGCGCACATATTTCCGGTCGCGGCGGGTGGTGACCATCGCATCGACAACGGCTTGCTGCTGCGCTCGGACGTTCACACGCTGTTTGACCGTGGCTTCATTGCGGTCGACCCCAAGCACCGATTACGGGTCAGCCCCGCGCTGCGTGAGCGCTTCGGCAACGGTGACTGGTTCTATCAGCGGGAGGGCCAACGCATCAATCTCCCCGACCGTCGAGCAGATCGTCCGGCGAGAGAGTTTTTGGAGTGGCACAACGACGAGGTGTTCATTGCGGCCTCGTGAGCTGCGATAGATCGCGGGCCATCCAGATCTGGTCTTAGCTGAGACTGGCGACTACGCCGAGCGTGCGAGTCGCCGAGGTGTGCGTTCGCGTGTCGGCTCATCAGGTACCACGCTCGGCGTAGGGGCGGCGGCATCCGTCCGAGACAGCGGACGTCGAACACCAAAGCAACACCTTCTCAGCGAGGCGGCATCTCCTGGTCCAATACCGAGCCTTCGTGAGCGTCGGTCGCGGTGTATTTACTCGCGGCAGTGTCGAGCCGGCCGGCCAGGCTGTTCGAGGCGGCTTGCATCGCCCGAACCGCTGCGTCGCGCGATGACTGCGCGGAGCCCAGAGCGGCCGAGGTGAGACTGCACACCAGCCCGTGGGTCAGCACGACGCTCCCGGTGGCGCCCTCGGTGACGGCGCCCGCGGTGCCCAGATGCTCGGCGACTCCTTGGTGCCTGCCGGACAGCTCGGTCAAATCTGTTGGTGTGACCTTCAATTCACCACTCATGATCAGCTCCCTGCCTGGGTGGCGGCCTGCGCCGCCGATGCGATCTGGTCGTACGACGCCCCGGCACGGCGAATGAGTGTGGCGTTGTGCGCGGCGTCGCTGCCGAGTTGGGCGAAGGCTTCCATGCAGAACGGCAGAGTCGCGGCGACACCGGCGGTCTGGATCGACATGGACAGCGCTATGCCGGCGCCCGGTGGCAGTTCCACGGCCATGGCGGCGACCGCAGGCGGGATGAAGGCGGTGAGGATGGTTTGGTTGTGATCGATGTTGGTCCGGGTCGATTCCACCTGCTCGGCCTCTTTGTTCAGGACGTCGTGAATCGTGCGGTCGACCTCTGCCAAGGACTCTGCCCGCTGCTGATGCTCGGTGTTGCGATCCTCGTAGGCTTCGGAGCTGCTGCCCTGCCAACTGTCCGGCGGGCGGCACGATCCCAATTCGTCTTTCACGGCATTGAAGGCGTCTGCTCCCTGTGCAAACTGCTCGCCCTTGTCCGGGCCGCCGAAGCCACACAGATTGTTCATGACGTTCATCGAGGTCAGGGCGGCTTCAATGATGGGCGTCTCGAGTGCCGCCGCCGCTCTCGTGGCCCCGAGGGCGCTTGCCGCTGCGTGGCCGATGGGCTGCATGAATCCGACGAAATCCGCGGCGATGCCACCCGCCGCCCAACCTGGACTCTCGCCCATTCCGGTGACGTGCTGGTAGCCGCTGTACCAGTAATTCGCAGAGTTGTAGAGGTCGACCATCGTCCCCATCAGCGTACCCCCTTCGATGGTGCGGCGTCATCGCGATATCGGGTAAATCGTTCGAGCGCTTGCCCGTTGGTGAGTTCGCCCCGAGATTCGGGATGCTGCCAGTAGTACCGCACCAGTTCGTACAGCGGACGGCCGTCGGGCCCGGCGTACATTGCCGAGGACTCGATTGAGGCAATGCTGCCGTCGGCCGACCGGAACACCAGCGGAGTGAAGCGTCCCTCCACACCGTCTAATTGGTCGGTCACCGCCTCGAGGTCGCTCCAGCGCCCGCTACCCGTCTTCAGGCCGTCCAGAAACTGGTATCCGTCAGAGTTCAGGCGGATCCAGCCCATCCCGTTCTTGCGCTGGCTAAGCCAGAAGGGAATCAAGACGAATGCGCACACCCCGAAGGCGAGCTTGTACAGGCGCCCGATGACCTCGACCGGATTGTCGCCGGCTGATGGGTGAAGCGGTGAAATACCCTGATGCACCATGTCGTAGATCCCCAGGAATCCCATCGCCGCGCACGCCGGGATGCCGAGGACGTACGTCATCCGTCCCACCCGCTCCAGGCGCTGGTCGGGATGCAACGTGGTGCCGTTCGCGTCGTAACTGCATTCCGGGGCCGCGGTGGTCATGGCGAACGGGGCTCGAAGCGCGTTGAACCACCATGCCGCCAGGCCCAATGCCACAGCTGCGGTCACATAGCGGCCTGACCATGCACTGGCGCCTGCCCAGATCAAGCAGACGACAACGGCGCCAACGAGTACGGACTTTTGGAGTCCCCGCTTCGGGGTTTTCGTCGTGCCGGCGTCAGGCATGGTCGAGATCGCCGTCTGCGAAGCGGGCGACGAGTTCGACGGCAGCAGCGTCGGCCTGGGCGGGCGTGGTGAACGGCAGCATGTTCTCGGCGAAGTCCCGCGCCTGCGGAAAGTCCATGCCGTCGTCCATGAGGACCTTGACCATCGCGATGTGCATGACCGCGGAAGCACGCTTCACCGCCACCTCTGCCACCGCCTGAATCTGCTGGGAGAGTTGGGATTCCGTCAGCGCCGTGACGCTGCTGTCGAGGTCGACGCGCGCGATGACGCCGGTGAGATACGCGGTGACGGTGATGGTGTCGGCCGGGTTGCTGGCGGATGACACGGGTATGACCGCGTCATCGTCGTCCGGGGGAGTCGCGGCGACGGCATCGAGGTCGGTGCCGTCGGTGTCCGATTCGACGGAGTCGGAGGCATAGCCAAGAGCATCGAGATCGCTGTGGTCGTCGTCCCATTCGTCGGATTCGAGATGCGCGGGCATACGATGCTGTTCCACTTTCGCCGAGTTGGTGCCTGACCCAGCCTATTCCACGCGGTGTCCCCTTCCGGACACCTTCTTGCGAGAATTGGTCGAAGTGGCCGGACAAAGTGAAGTCACAAAGAGATTTTGACCTCAGGTACTTCACTTGAATTGTCGTGGTTTCGCGCCCGGTCCGACACGAATCCGTAGGTGAGGAGCGGTTCGCTCACCCTCCGTCCATCAGCGACACCCTACGCTGACCGGTATGTCCAAGTCTGCCCGTGGCAAGCAACCCAAGCGTCACCTTCGGTCGGTGCCGCCTCCGCCTTCGGTCAGACCCGAGGATCAGCCGCTGTTCCAGGCGCTGCGTACTGCGTTGCGCTCCGACCAGCCTCTGGCATTGCTCGAACTCGTGAGTGGGCTGATCACTGCCACCGATCCGCGCTCTCGCAATCCCTGGGCCCGCGATGACGATGGCCCCAGTCTCGACGCCCTGATCGAGTCGTTTATCGGTACCTCGTTCGCGCAGACCACGGCCGCGTTGTCCGTCGTCCGCGAGCTGGTGCCGGACCAGGCGATGGCGGCGCGTATCGATCGCGAATTGGCCGCGCGCCGCCAACCGTTGCCGAATTGGCTTGGCGCCCTGGCGAATACCCGTGCCGACCCGGAAGTGTGGATCCTGACGCACGTTCTTGGCGACGGTGACGACTACTTTTTCGGCGCGACGCTGCCCGACGGCCGGCAGCTGACGGCGCTGGTTTATGTCGACCACAACATGGGCACGGTGGTCAAAGACGCATTCGTCATTCCGGAACCGATTTCAGTCGTGCTGGAGCGGCTACAACCGTCGATCGAAGACGGGCAGTCACTGACACCGTTCGACCCGGCTGAGGCGCGGGCGATAGTCGAGAAGGCGATCGATTACGGATCCCGATTGTTCCCGCCGTTGGAGTCGGAGTCCTGGCCCATGTGCCGGCCTCTCGTGGAGTGGCTGGTGCGTATGCAGCCGGCCGGAGGCGCGGTGCCGGAACGTCATGAATGGACCGACGAGGAGAGAACGGCAATCGCCGACGATTTCTTCGCCTCGCGGTTCGGTGACGCCATGGACACCGCCGATGCGCGTGGTCTGCTGGACTCGATCTTGTGGTTCGCGACCGAATGGGGACCCGGTGATCCCTACCGCTGGAGCCCCGTCAACGTTGAAATCCTCCTCGTGGACTGGGCTCCGCGAAAGATAGTGGCGGACACGGGGTATCTCGCACAGCTACCGAACGTGTTGCGCTCATTCATCGCCTACTGCCATCTCGGCCAAGGCATCAGCGCCACCCTCACGGCCGAGACCTTGACGTCCGTCGGTAGATGGGAAGGCGAATTTCAGCGGATGATCCGGACGGATCGTCCGCAGGGTGCGGCGGCGCTGGCCGCCCGGTTGCTGGGGGAGGGCTTCGGCGGATTCGACGATGACGACCCAAGCCTCGCTGAGATCATGCTCGAGCGCTTGGACGCGATGGTCGGCGGCCATTTCCAGTTGCAGAATCTGACCGACGAGCCATTGGATGATGAGTCGTTTGACTGGGCGGGCATAGCCGACGACATCCGGCCCGCCGTCGAGAAGGTGCTGGCCCTGTGCGACCGCTGCGCGGACGAGCTCTTCGATGTCGAGCACCGGACGGCGATGCGTCGCTTCCTGGGCCGTGCTGCGGTGGCCGATCCAGCGATCTTCCGTCGTAAGGCATCGTTGGAACGCGGAGCGGCCGCCGTGGCCTGGGTGATCTGCCGAGCCAACCACTCCATCGGCCGATTCGGCACGCCGCAGGTGGCTGAACTCCTCGAATGGTTCGGGATCAAGGGCAGCGTTTCGCAACGCGCCGATCCGTTGCTACGCGCGAACGGAGTTGACCCACAACTTCTTTACGGCGAGGTCGCGCTCGGTGCGGCGGACTTGCTGACGGCTGCGCGCCGCCATTCGATCATTCAGGTGAGAGATCGGTATCAGGTAGGAGGGCCGCGGCTGGAGTGACGGCTGTGACTGGAGTCGACGCGCGCTGCGATCGACTGTGCGTCAGCGCTGAAGACTTGCGAGTGTCGCACGGCGCAGGCGCACGATCAATGCGGCACGGGGTCGGAAACAGGGTTGGCGCGCAACGGGTCTGCGGCCACCGGGACCAACGGCACGGCCAGCACCGGGAACAGCGCGCACACCGCGAACGCGGCCGGGAACCCGAAGGCTCCGATCAGGGCGCCGAACACCGGCGGCACGATGCCTGCCGTCAGCAATTGCGTCGTGTTCTGCACACCCAGCGCCCGGCCACTCCAGAACGGCCCTGCGATTTCGGCAATTGCGGTGAACGACAGTCCGTTATCGGTCACGGTGACCACCGACGCCACCACCATCAGGAACACGGCCACCGGCCAGTGCAGGTAGTCGGTCAACGCCAGCAGTCCCATGGAGACCCCGGCGGCAACCGCGATCACGCGTACCGGATGCAGCCGCGAGCCCATCACATCCGACCACCGGCCGGCGCCGATTCGCCCTGCGGCACCGCACAATTGGGCCACCGTCACCATCGCGCCCGCCGCGCCGGCCGACCAGCCGTGCGCTGTCATCAGCCACACCAGCGAGAAGGTCCACACCAGGCACTGCGGCGCGACCAGCAACACCGACACGGCATGGATGCGCGCCAGTACCGACGACCCGCGGTAGGGATTGGCCAGATCGGTTGCGGGGGCGGAGGATCGGGGCGGCCGGGGCGGATCGATGACGCCGATGACGGTCACCACGGCGGCGACCAGACAGGCGATCGCGGGGAACAACAGCGCGGCCGATACCCCTGACGACTCGGCCAGGCGCGGAATCACCAAGGCGCCCAGCCCAACTCCGAGTGGCTGCGCCGTCTGGCGGATGCCCATCACGAGCCCGCGTTGCTCGGGCGGGAACCAGCCGACCACCAGCCGGCCGCTCGCGGAATTGGAACTCGCGGCCGCCATGCCGCCCAACAACAGGAAGGCTCCGACCGCCACCAACGAGTCGGCCCACGCCGCCGCGAACGCCGCCGCCGAGGTCAGCAACGACCCGACGGTCAGCACGAACCGTTCGCCGACCCGGTCGACCACCCAGCCCCACGCGATGAGCGTCAGGACCATGCCGAAGCTCGGCATGGCGGAGACCAGACCGGCACGCGACAGGTCGAGGCCGCGCTCGCCGTGCAGCGTCGGGATCAGAAAGGCGGCGCCGTTGATGAAGACGTTGGCGCACATCGTCGAGCCGAGCGCGATCACCAGCATCGACCAGCGGCGGACGGCTGAGACGTTGGTGACCATGGCTTCATGGTGCCACCAGGCTTCTCAAGATATGAATCCATTTCTCAATATATGAGAACAACTAGGGTCGGCAACATGGCTCAGCGCGCGTACTTCTCACGTTTGACGGGGGCCTTCGTGGCCGGCCTGATGCTGGTGGCGGCACCGATACCGACGGCATCGGCAGCTGCGCCGAACTGGTCGGGCCTGGACGCCCGGGCGTTCGCGGACCGGGTATCGCCGCCGGGTGGGCTCATCCGGACCGTCCCGCTGAACCCCGAGCTGTCGGTCGCCGGTGCGGCCCGCGCCTACCGAATCCTGTATTCGACCACCGACCAACACAATTCACCGGCGGTCAGTACCGGCGTGGTGTTCGTGCCGCCCGGCGAGGCCCCGCCGGGCGGCTGGCCCGTCATCGCCTGGGCGCACGGCACCGTCGGCCTGGGTGACGACTGCACGCCCTCGGCGCAGCCACGCAGCGCACGCGACAACGAGTATCTGAGCCACTGGCTGAATGAGGGTTACGTCGTCGTCGGATCCGACTACACGGGTCTGGGCACCCCGGGTCTGATGAGCTACCTCAACAGCGTCGCCACCGCGCACGCCATCATCGATTCGGTGATCGCCGCGCATCACATGAACCTGCCGCTGTCGCCGAAGTGGGCTCTGGTCGGTCAGTCCCAGGGCGGCGCGGCGGCGGTCGCGAGCGCACGGTGGGCCACCGAATTCAGCAAGGGGAGCGGCCTGGACTACCGCGGTGTCGTGGCGACCGGCACCCCGGCGAACATCGACGACGTCATCATCACGGCAGGCCCCGACATGGTGCTGCCGCCCGGGTTGGGTCCCATCGCGTCGGCCTACACGGCCTACATCCTCGCCGGCTTCCGGGAGCTGCGCCCGGACGTCAACAGTGTGCTCACGCCGGCCGGTCTGACCGCGGCGGACCAGGCCGAGACCCTGTGCACCGCACCACTGAGTGCGGCGGTGACGGGCCTCACGCCGCCACAGTTCTTCTCCGCCCCACTGGCGTCGCTACCGGACATGCGCCGGGCGCTGGCCGACTTCATGGGCACGCCCATCGCGGGCTACGACCGGCCGATCTTCCTCGGCGTCGGCCTCAAGGACCGTGACGTACCGCCGTCGTCGACCCTGAAGTTCGCCGATCAGCTCAAGGCCAACGGCCAGGACGTGGCGCTGTACGTCTACCCCGAGGATGACCACTCCAGCACCGTGCTGACCTCGATGGCCGACTCGACTCCCTTCCTGCAAGCCCAGTTCGCGGGCTGACCAGCGGGCCTCACTAGGCTGGACGGATGCGCCTAGGTCGAATTGCCAGTCCAGACGGCGTCGCTTTTGTGGTGATCGAGGGCGACCCGAACTCCGATGCGGTCTGCAAAGAAATCGCTGAGCAGTACCTGTCCCGCAACCCCACCTTCACCGGGCGCTCCTGGCCGCTGGCCGACGTCCGGCTGCTGGCGCCGATCCTGGCCAGCAAGGTGATCTGCATGGGCAAGAACTACGCGGCACACGCCCGTGAGATGGGAAGCGAGCCGCCCGAGGATCCGGTGATCTTCCTCAAGCCGAACACCGCGATCATCGGGCCGAACATCCCGATCCAGCTGCCCGCCGACGCCAACCCCGTGCACCACGAGGGCGAACTGGCGGTGGTCATCGAACGTCCGGGCAAGGACATCCCGGCGGCCAAGGCCAAGGACTACATCCTCGGCTACACGATCGCGAACGATGTCTCGGCACGTGATCAGCAGAAGAAGGACGGCCAGTGGATGCGGGCCAAGGGGCACGACACGTTCTGCCCGGTCGGCCCGTGGATCGAGACCGCCGTGGACCCGGCCGATCTGGACATCCGCACCGAGGTGAACGGCGAGAAGCGGCAGGACAGCAACACCGCGCTGCTGTTGCACGATGTCGGCGCCATCATCGAATGGGTCTCGGCCGTCATGACGCTGCTGCCCGGCGACATCATCCTCACCGGAACCCCCGAGGGCGTCGGCCCGATCGAGGACGGCGACACCGTCAGCATCACCGTCGAGGGTATCGGCACCCTCTCCAATCCTGTTGTGCGTAAAGGGAAATAACGTGAACACACCTGTCAGGGTTCGCTTCTGTCCGTCGCCGACCGGCGCGCCGCACGTCGGCCTGGTCCGCACCGCCCTCTTCAACTGGGCGTACGCGCGACACACCGGTGGCGACTTCGTCTTCCGGATCGAGGACACCGATGCTGCGCGCGACAGCGAGGAGAGCTACAACGCGATCCTCGACGCGCTGCGCTGGCTCGGGCTGAACTGGGATGAGGGGCCCGAGGTCGGCGGCCCCTACGAGCCGTACCGGCAGTCGCAGCGCGGCGACCTCTACCGCGACGTGATCGCGAAACTGCTTGCCGCGGGCGAGGTTTACGAGGCCTACTCGACGCCCGAAGAGGTCGAGGCCCGGCACCTCGCGGCGGGCCGTAACCCCAAGCTGGGCTACGACAACTACGACCGCGACCTCACCGCCGAGCAGAAGGCCGCGTTCGAGGCCGAGGGCCGAAAGCCGGTGCTGCGCCTCAAGATGCCCGACGAGGACATCTCCTGGGTGGACCTGGTGCGTGGCGAGACGACCTTCGCCGCCGGCGTGGTTCCGGACTTCGCGATCACGCGCGCGAGCGGAGAGCCGTTGTACACCTTGGTCAATCCGGTCGACGACGCGCTGATGAAGATCACCCATGTGCTGCGCGGCGAGGATCTGCTGCCGTCGACGCCGCGGCAGATCGCGCTGTACCAGGCGCTGATCCGGATCGGTGTCGCCGACGCGGTGCCGCAATTCGCCCACCTGCCAAGCGTTCTCGGTGACGGTAACAAGAAGCTGTCCAAGCGCGACCCGCAGTCCAACCTGTTCCTGCACCGCGACCGCGGATTCATCCCCGAGGGCCTGCTGAACTACCTGGCGTTGCTGGGCTGGGGCATCGCCGACGACAACGACCTCTTCAGCCTCGACGAGATGGTGGCGGCGTTCGACGTGGCCGACGTCAACTCGAACCCGGCGCGCTTCGACCAGAAGAAGGCCGACGCCATCAACGCCGAGCACATCCGCCGGCTGGCCCCGGAGGACTTCGCCGCACGGCTCAAGGCGTATCTCGACGCGCACGGCCACGACACCACGTTGAACGCCTTGGCTTTCGCCGCGGCGGCCGAGTTGATCCAGACCCGCATCGTGGTCCTCGGCGACGCGTGGGACCTCGTGAAGTTCTTCAACGACGACGCCTACGTGATCGACGAGAAGTCGGCGGCCAAGGAACTCAAGCCCGAGGCTGCCGAGGTCCTGGACGCGACGCTGAGCGCCTTGGCGGGCGTCGGCGAGTGGAACACCGCCAACATCGAGGCCGCGCTCAAGGCGGCGCTGCTGGACGGCCTGGAACTCAAGCCCCGCAAGGCGTTCGGTCCCATCCGGGTGGCGGTCACCGGCGCGACGGTCAGCCCGCCGCTGTTCGAGTCGATGGAATTGCTCGGCCGTGAGCGCAGTCTGGCGCGGTTGCAGGCGGCCCGAAACGGCCTGTGAGCGGGCGATTTAAAGGCAGGGCCAACTGTTTGGTAGTCTGCTCGTCGGCCCGGAAAGCGCAAAGCGGCGAACATCCGCTGAGGTTTCCAGGCCGAAGATGCCCGTGACCTGCGGTGATGGGCATCAAATGGGGTATGGTGTAATTGGCAACACAGCTGATTCTGGTTCAGCCATTCTAGGTTCGAGTCCTGGTACCCCAGCTGCCGGAGCGATTAGGTCAGCCAGCGCAACTGAGCTAAGCTATCGCTCCGGAAGTTCTAGCCCCCGTCGTCTAGCGGCCTAGGACGCCGCCCTCTCACGGCGGTAGCGTGGGTTCGAATCCCATCGGGGGTACGTACGAACGCCGGACCTGACAACAGGTCCGGCGTTTTGTCTTTCTCGGGGTCTCACCTGCCGCCGGCCAGGAATCCGAGATCCCGCCGGCCGCGCCCGACCGACGGCTCCGGATCGGCGCCTAGGGTGCCGTGGAGCAGTTCGTGATAAACGTCACGGAAGTCGACGGTGGTCTTCAGATCGCCGTCGGTGAGATCGGTCAGGCTCGGTGCGTCGCCGTAGAACCCGCCCTTGACGGGGGTGCCGGCGATGAACACCGGACCGGACGTGCCGTGGTCGGTGCCCTGTGAGGCGTTGGCCGCGACGCGCCGCCCGAATTCCGAGTACATCAGCACCACGACGTTGCGGCCGTACGGCGTGCCCTGAAGCTTGTGGAAGAAAGGCGTAAGCGCGTCGTCGAGGGTCTTGAGCAATGCCTGCTGGGGGGCGCGCTCGTCGGCGTGTGTGTCGAAGCCCAGCAGCTGCGTCATGTACACCTGTGTGGGCACCCCGGCGCGGATGCAGCGGGCCACCAGTTCCAGGTCGCTGGCCAACTGGTTGTCGGCCTGGCCGATGGTCTGCAGGCGGCCGTTGATCACCGGCGCGAAGCGGCTGTTGGTGGCGTGGTTGGCACGGTAGGACTCGCACACCTGGCTCATGGCGGTGGTGTCGTTCGGGTCGTCGGCGCTGAGCGCGGCCAAAGTGCGCGCGACGTCGGGCGGGATGGCCGGCACGAAGTCGGAAAGTGATGCCGCGACGTGCTTTTGGCCGACGGCCAGGGGCGGCAGCACGGTGCCGATGTTGACGGCCCGGATCGGGTCGTCGCCGCTGGTGTCGAGCCAGCGGCCGATCCAGCCGCTGGTGACCGCGTCGACGGGGTTGGCGGTCTGCCAGATGTCCATGGAGCGGAAGTGGCTGCGGTCGGGCCTCGGGTAGCCGACACCGCGCACGATCGCGAGCTTGTTGGACTGCCACAGCTTCGACATCCCGGTGAGCGCTGGGTTGAGCCCGAACGCCGGATCGAGGTGGAGCACTTCCTCGGGCTTGTAGGCGAGTTCGGGGCGGGCGTCGTGATAGGCGTTGTCGGCGTACGGGATAACGGTGTTGAGGCCGTCATTGCCGCCGTAGAGCGTGACGATCACCAGGATGCCCTGGTTGGTCGGCAGCGGACGGTCCTGACCTTCGCGCAGCAGATCGGGCAGCGTCACCGCGGCGACACCGCCGAGCAGACCGGCGGCGCCGGCCCCGGCGCTGGCGATCAAGAACTTGCGGCGATTGAACTCGGGCATGGGGATCTCTTCAGGACGTCACGTACTCGGGGGTGATGACGGCCGCTGCCACCAGCCGGTGTGGATCGGAGACCAACGGTTTGAGCGCGGCTGCCGAGCGATCCGACCAGGCGCCGATGCCGAACAGGTAACCGACGCCGTCGATCCGCTCACTGGACGCCATCTGCTCGACGGCGCTGATGTCGCTGAGCGCCAGCAGCCGGTTGGCGGCCCAGACCCGCGCCGCCGCACTGTTGGTCGACAACCAGAGCTGGCCGCGGGGCCAGCCGCCGACGTCCGGCGGATAGAAGGGGCGCTGACCCATCACCCGGAGCACCTGGTCGAGGTCGGCGAGGACGTGCTCGTCGTCGAGGGGAACCGCGAGCGACCGGACGATGCCCATCAGCCATTCCACGGGAGTGCTCACGACGGTGCCGGCGGCCTTGGTGAATTCGGGATCGAGCACGACGGCCTTGGTGAGCGCCTTGAGATCTCGGTTGTGGCCGTAGGCGGCGACCAGGCGGGTCACGGTGTCGGGGGAGGCCGGCTGGTCCGAAGCCAGCAGGCGCCAGAGGGTTCCGGCGACGAACGCCGCGGAGGCGGGCTGACGCAGGACGATGTTGCAGAAGTCGGTGTCGGTGAGGTTGCCGGTGACACCGAGCACGGTCTTGACGGACTCGTCATGATGCTCGGCGTAGATGACAGTGCTGCCGTCGGGCTTCAGGTGCCGCCCGGTGAGGGTCTTGGCGCCCTCTTTGACGTCGATCTCGGTGTAGCCGTTGGCATGTCCCATGGTGAAGAGCTCCATGAACTCCCGGGACAGGTTCTCGTTGGGCGCCGCGGCGGTGTTCACGTCACCGTCGAGCCAGTGCAGCATCGCACCGTCGGTGAGCATGGCCCACGCGAGGCTGCCGAAGTCACCGAGCTTGAGGGTACGCAGCTTCTCGTTCTGCTCGCCCATCAACTGGGCCGCGTTGACCTTCTCCGCCGAGGTGGCAAAGTGGTTGTGCCACAACAGCGTCAGCTTCTCGTGGACGGGCTGCTGCACGGCGGCCATGCGGCGCAACCACCACCCCGACAGTTCCTGCATGCGCGCCACGAGTTCCTGGCCGAATGTGGCGATCTCGGTGGCCGAGGCGCCCGACGGTGGGTACTGCGGGATGGCGGATTTCGGCATCGGGGTCGCGATGGCACCCGGGTCGGCGTTCGGATCGAGGCTCAGCGCCCAATCGAGATACCCCGACCAGTCCTGTTTGACGACAGCATCCACCTGGGCTCCGGTGGTTCCGAAGCCGGTGCGGCGCAGCATCCGTGCGGTTGCCAGCCACTGCGGTGGCTGCGACACGATGAAACCTACTTTCCTACAGCGGTACGTCCCCGCCGGCGCTGCCGGGGTCACTTAGGAACTTAGGTGATCGGCGCCACCGTCGTCACCGTATGCGGCGTATTCAAAGGTTTGCTGGTTCGTCTCACAGGCGGCGGGTGAGCGCTTCGGCCGCGGCCAGCAGATCGCTCGCCCAGCGCACGCCGGGGCGCCGGCCCATCCGGTCGATCGGCCCGGAGACCGACACCGCCGCGATCACCGCGCCGCGGTTGTCCCGCACCGGCGCCGAGACGCTGGCCACGCCGGGCTCACGTTCGGCGGCGCTCTGTGCCCAACCGCGCCGGCGGACCTCGGCCAGGACGCGGTCGGTGAACTTCGCCGTCGGCAGCACCGCCTGCTGGGTGGCGGGATCGCTGTACGCCAGCAGGACTTTGGCGCCGGAGCCGGCGGTCATGGGCAGCCGGCTGCCGACCGGCACGGTGTCGCGCAGGCCCGACGGTGGCTCGAGGGCCATGACGCACACCCGGGCCATGCCTTCCCGGCGATAGAGCTGCACGCTCTCGCCGGTGATCTCGCGTAGTCGGGGGAGTACCGCGCCCGCAGCGCTCAGCAGCGGATCGTTTACCTGCCCGGCCAGTTCGGTCAGTGCCGGGCCGAGCCGCCACCGTCCTTCGTTGTCGCGGGCCAGAAGTCGATGGACCTCCAGGCCCGCGGCCAGTCGGTGGGCGGTCGCCCGGGGCAGCCCGGTCCGGGTGCACAGTTCGGCCAGTCCACACGGTGACTCGGCCACTGAATGCAGCACACCCACCGCTTTGTCGAGGACGCCGATGCCGCTATCCTGTCTCACAGGGAGATACTAACGTCTCGCATTGTGAGATGGTAGGTCAGCCCTCCCGGGTATCGCGGAAGGAACTGCACAGTCATGACGAACAAGCCACGCACCATGGCGGAGAAGGTCTGGGCGGACCATGTGGTGGTCGAGGGTGCCGGTGAAGGCGCCGCCCGCGAACCCGATCTCATCTATATAGACCTTCATCTGGTGCACGAGGTCACCAGCCCGCAGGCATTCGACGGCCTGCGCCTGGCCGGTCGTCCCGTCCATCGCCCGGACCTCACCATCGCGACCGAGGACCACAACGTCCCCACGATCGACATCGACAAGCCGATCGCGGATCCGGTGTCCCGCACTCAGGTTGAGACGCTGCGGCGCAACTGTGCGGAATTCGGCATCCGCCTGCACCCGATGGGTGACGCGCAGCAGGGCATCGTGCACATCATCGGACCGCAGCTGGGTCTGACCCAGCCCGGTATGACGGTGGTGTGTGGTGACAGCCACACCTCGACGCACGGTGCCTTCGGCGCGATCGCGATGGGCATCGGCACGTCCGAGGTCGAGCATGTGCTGGCGACCCAGACGTTGCCGCTCAAGCCGTTCAAGACCATGGCGGTCAATGTCGACGGCGAACTGCCACCGGGAGTCAGTGCCAAGGACATCATTCTCGCGGTGATCGCCAAGATCGGTACCGGCGGCGGCCAGGGTCACGTCATCGAATACCGCGGCAGTGCCATCGAATCGCTGTCGATGGAAGGCCGCATGACGATCTGCAACATGAGCATCGAAGCGGGTGCCCGCGCCGGCATGGTGGCGCCCGACGAGACGACGTTCGAGTTCCTCAAGGGCCGTCCGCATGCGCCGCAGGGGGCGGATTGGGACGCGGCCGTGGCGGCCTGGACGGCGTTACGTACTGACGAGGGTGCCGAATTCGACACCGAGGTGCACATCGACGCGGCCACCCTGAGCCCGTTCGTCACCTGGGGTACCAACCCCGGGCAGGGCGTGCCGCTGTCCGCGAATGTCCCTGACCCAGAACAAATGTTCGATGAAGGTGACCGGCTGGCCGCCGAAAAGGCGTTGGCCTACATGGACCTTCGGGCCAATACGCCCATGCGGGACATCGCGGTGGACACCGTGTTCGTCGGTTCCTGCACCAACGGCCGGATCGAAGATCTGCGGGTGGTGGCCGATGTGCTGCGTGGCCGCAAGATCGCCGACGGCGTGCGGATGCTCGTGGTGCCCGGGTCGATGGCGGTGCGTGCACAGGCCGAATCCGAGGGTCTGGGAGAGGTTTTCACCGCCGCCGGCGCCGAGTGGCGGCAGGCCGGCTGCTCGATGTGTCTGGGCATGAACCCCGACCAGCTGGCTCCGGGCGAGCGCAGCGCCTCCACATCCAACCGGAATTTCGAAGGCCGCCAAGGCAAGGGCGGCCGCACCCACCTGGTGTCTCCCGCCGTCGCCGCCGCCACCGCGGTGCGCGGAACCCTGTCCTCACCCGCTGATCTGAGCTAGGAGCGCACTGTAATGGAGGCTTTCCACACCCACACCGGAATCGGCGTTCCGCTGCGCCGGTCCAATGTCGACACCGACCAGATCATCCCCGCGGTGTACCTGAAGCGGGTCACCCGAACGGGTTTCGAGGACGGACTGTTCGCCGGCTGGCGGACCGATCCGTCGTTCATCCTCAACCTCCCGCCGTTCGACCGCGGCTCGGTTCTGGTCGCCGGACCCGATTTCGGCACCGGCTCGTCGCGCGAACACGCGGTGTGGGCATTGATGGATTACGGATTCCGGGTCGTCATCTCGTCGCGCTTCGCAGATATTTTTCGGGGAAATTCTGGCAAGGCCGGATTGCTCGCCGCGGAGGTCGCACAGGACGATGTCGAACTGCTCTGGAAGCTGATCGAGCAGAACCCGGGGCTGGAAATCACTGTGAATCTTCAAGATCGGAATTTGACCGCGGGAACGGTCGTGCTGCCCTTCAAGATTGACGATTACACCGCATGGCGGCTGCTCGAAGGTCTTGACGATATAGGCCTTACGCTGCGGAAACGCGACGAGATCGAGGCCTTCGAGCAGCGTCGGCCGAGCTACAAACCGCGCACTCTGCCGGCCTGACCAAGGGGCTCCGCAGGTCCCGGCGGAGGGCCTGCGGAGCAATTTCGGCACTCGGGCGCAGCTCGAATCCCTGCCCCCGCAACCACGTTTCGAAACCTCTCAACCACCTCCCAAGTGGGCCAACCGGATTGCCGAATTTCGTCATAGCTATGCCCGAAACCGGGCGTGGCTCTTGGAAATCGGCGGGTACTGGGTTTACCGTGTGCATTAGTCGGTCCACCCAGGGCCACTGAAATCGGAGGTTTTGGATGAACAAAGCAGAACTCATCGATGCCCTGACAGAGAAGTTGGGCACCGATCGTCGTCAGGCCACCGCGGCCGTCGAGCACATCGTGGACACCATCGTCCGCGCCGTGCACAAGGGTGAGAGCGTCACCATCACCGGCTTCGGCGTCTTCGAGCAGCGTCGCCGCGCCGCCCGCGTCGCGCGCAACCCGCGCACCGGTGAGACCGTCAAGGTGAAGCCGACGTCGGTTCCGGCTTTCCGCCCGGGCGCTCAGTTCAAGGCCGTTGTCGCTGGCCAGCAGCGTCTTTCGGCTGACGGCCCCGCCGTGAAGCGCGGCGCCACCGCAGCTCCGGCCAAGCGTGGCGCTGCCAAGAAGGCCGCCCCGGCCAAGAAGGCCGCTCCCGCCAAGAAGGCCGCCGCCACCAAGGCTCCGGCCAAGAAGGCCGCTCCGGCCAAGAAGGCCGCTCCGGCGAAGAAGGCTGCGGCTCCGGCCAAGAAGGCCGCTCCCGCCAAGAAGGCCGCTCCGGCGAAGAAGGCTGCGGCTCCGGCCAAGAAGGCCGCTCCCGCCAAGAAGGCCGCACCGGCGAAGAAGGCTGCGGCTCCGGCCAAGAAGGCCGCTCCCGCCAAGAAGGCCGCACCGGCCAAGAAGGCTGCTCCCGCCAAGAAGGGCCGCCGCTAAGCCCTATCCGATAGGTCCGACTCGGACACGCCGTGGATCAACCGATCCACGGCGTGTCTGTGTGTGGAGTGTCAGCGCTTCGTCGGCAGTGGGCTGCCGATGTGATCCGCGGCGACGAGCGCGTCACCGTGCAGTGACATCACCCACATGCTGCCCTTGCGATTACGCGATTTGTCGGGCCGGATGCCGCTGCGCTCGCACCACCACGAAATCAGGTCCGGGATCACCTTGCCCTGCGTGCAGATGACGGGGACCGTTTCGTCGTCGGCTTTTGCGGCGATCTTCAGCACCCGCTTGCGGGCCGCGTCGGCGTCGGCCGCGAAGGCCTCTTCGGTCAGCGTCGGTTCATCCCGTACCCGGACACCGAGCTCCTGCGCCAGCGGTTCCACGGTCTGGTGGCACCGGGTCCGCGACGCCGCGTGGACCTCGCCGGCACCGAAAGCGAGCAGTTGGCCGACAAGCGATTCCGCCTGTGCCCGGCCTTTCTTGTCGAGCGGCCGCAGCCGGTCGTCGCCCTTGTACCGGGCCTTGCGGCCCGCGGTCGCGTGCCGGACGATCAGCACGGTGCGGGTATCGGCGGGCCGACGGGTGAAGCGCCGCAGAACTTTTCGGTCGTGCGGGTATTGCAGCCGGAGCATGGCCTCGGTCACCGGCAGCCAGTCGAGCTTGTCGACCTCGGCGTTGGGGCTGAACCCGCCGCCGGTCGTGCGGGCCGCCCAGTAGCGGACCTTCTTGGTGCCGTATTCCAGCGGATAGCTGACGGCGGCCAGCCGGCGGCCCAGTACCGACTCGTACCCGGTCTCTTCCAGGATCTCCCGCACGGCGGTAACCGGTTCGGTCTCACCGGGATCCACCTTGCCCTTGGGCAGCGACCAGTCGTCGTAGCGCGGTCGGTGGACGACGGCGATCAGTGGCGCTCCGGACTCGCCGGGGCGCCACAGCACCGCCCCGGCCGCGAACACCGGCGTCGCGGGGGTGTCGTGCGCCGTCTTGTTCGGCACCTGTGCTCCTGGATGTGGTTGTCGGGATCAGGTTTTCGCGGTGCGTTGCCGCCGGGCGAAAACTACGGTGTGCGGTGCCGCTCCATGATCGACACCTGGTGATCCCGGACCTTCTCGCCTTCGCGCGGCAGCGCGGTCCAGTGTCCGTCCGGACCCAGCTCCCAGCAACGGGTGGCCGGATCCATTGCCGAATCGAACACCCCGCTCAGCTCCTCGGTCAGTCTCGGGTCCTTCACCTGCGCCATCACCTCGACGCGTCGGTCGAGATTACGATGCATCATGTCGGCGCTGCCGATCCAGAATTCATTGATGGCGTTGAAGTGAATAACGCGTGAATGTTCAAGGAAGCGGCCGAGAATCGAGCGCACGACGATGTTCTCGGAGAATCCCTCGGCGCCGGGACGCAGCGCGCAGATACCTCGGACCACGACCTCGACCCGCACCCCGGCCTGCGACGCCCGGTACAGCGCATCGATGACCTGTTCGTCGACCAGGGCGTTCATCTTCATCCGGATGCGGCCGTCGCCTCCGGCCCGCTTGGCCTCGATCTCGCGCTCGATGCGCTCGATGATGCCGCGCCGCACACTGTGCGGAGCGACCAGCAGGTTGCGGTACGACACCTTGCGTGAGTAGCCGGTCAGCGAGTTGAACAGGTCGGTGAGGTCGGCGCCGATCTCCGGCGAGGCCGTCAGCAGGCCGACGTCCTCGTACAGGCGCGCGGTTTTCGGGTTGTAGTTGCCCGTGCCCACATGGCAGTAGCGGCGGATGGTCGAACCTTCGCGACGCACCACCAACGCCGTCTTGCAATGGGTCTTGAGCCCGATGAGTCCGTACACCACGTGCACGCCCGCCTGCTCCAGCGCGCGCGCCCACTTGATGTTGGCCTGCTCGTCGAACCTGGCCTTGATCTCCACCAGCGCCACCACCTGCTTGCCGGCCTCGGCGGCATCGATCAGCGCGTTGACGATCGGGGAGTCACCCGAGGTGCGGTACAGCGTCTGCTTGATGGCCAACACATTCGGGTCGGCGGCGGCCTGCTCGATGAAACGCTGCACCGTGGTGGAGAACGAGTCGTACGGGTGGTGCACCAGGACGTCCCCGTCGCGGAGCGTCGAGAAGATGCTCTTCGGTGTCTCGCGCTCGCCGAACGCCGGGGGCGTGGCCGGCACGAACGGCCGGTCCTTCAGATCGGGTCGGTCGACGCCGTAGATCTGCCACAGTGACGAAAGGTCCAGCAGTCCAGGAACTTCGATCACGTCGCCCGGGTGCACGTCCAGCTCACGCAACAGCAGGTCGAGCATGTTCTCGGTCATGTCGGTGGCGACTTCGAGCCGTACCGGTGAGCCGAACCGCCTGCGCGCCAGCTCCCGTTCCAGCGCCTGCAGCAGATCCTCGTCGCGGTCTTCCTCGACTTCGAAGTCGGCGTTGCGGGTGATCCGGAACGCGTGGTGCTCGACGATGTCCAGGCCGGGGAACAGCACCGGCAGGAATGCGGCGATGAGTTCTTCCATCGGCAGGAACCGCACGCGCGACTTCACGCCGTCGGCCGTCGTGCCCGGCTCGGGCAACTCCACGAACCGATCGACGTTGTCCGGCACTTTGATTCGGGCGAAGTGCTGAGTGCCGTCCTCGGGATTGCGCACGGTGATGGCGAGGTTGATGCTCAAGCCGCTCACGAAGGGGAACGGATGCGCGGGGTCGACGGCCAGCGGCGTCAGCACCGGGAACACCTGATCGTGGAAATAGGTGGAGAGCTTGGACTGCTCGTGCTCGTCCAGCTCGCTCCAGTTGACGATCGTGATGCCCTGCTCGGCCAGCGCCGGACGCACCACCTCACCGAACACGGTGGCGTGGCGGGTCGAGATCTGCTGAGTGCGTTCGCCGATCCGGCGCAGCTGTTCGCGCGGTGACAGCCCGTCCGCCGACCGGACCGACAGCCCGGTCTCGTCACGGCGCTTCAGGCCGGCCACCCGGACCATGTAGAACTCATCGAGATTCGAGGCGAAGATCGCCAGGAACTTGGCCTGCTCCAACAACGGCAGCGACCGGTCGGCGGCGAGCGCCAACACCCGGGCGTTGAAGTCCAGCCAGCTCAGCTCGCGGTTGAGGTACCGGTCATCGGGTAGCGCGCCGTCCGTCGGATCCGCGGTGGCAGCGGGCAGTGTCTCCGGGTCCGAGTCGACGGGGGTGCGGTCGGTGTGTGCTGAACGGGTGTCGGCTTCGGTCACCCCGACGATCATTCCCTATCTGTTGGGTACAGGCCACATGGTTGGTGAACGCCGGTGGTCAGCCGACGATCCGCGTCGTGGCCGGCCCGACACCAAGCCGGCGCGCCGTCTCCAGGTCGTCCGGGGTGTCGATGTCGCAGCGTAGCCCCGGCCAGTCACCCGACAGTTCCACCGCGCCCGAATCGGCATGGCGCCGTGCGGAATCGGCGCCGAACTCGGGAACGAGTGGGGCACCGAAGGCGAACAGTGCCGCGGTACCGGTGCGGTGCCGGTCGGCGATGAAACTGCGGGCATGCCCACTGGCGCCGGCGATCGCGTCGGCCAATTCCGCGGTGCGCAGCGCGGGCAGGTCACCTTGCAACACCGCGACGTTCGTCACCCGGTCCCGCAGCACGCGCTCGGTGGCGGCGAGTGCGTGATTCAACGGATCGGGGTGTCCGGCCGGCGTGGGGTCCAGCAGCACGCCGGCACCGAGTTCGCGCACCGCGGCGGCGGCGTCCGGGTCGGGCGTGACGACGGTTACCGAGCCGACGGCCGGCACGGCCAGGGCCGCGGTGATGGTGTCGAGCAGCATCGCGAGCACCACCTGCTCGCGCAGATCGCCGGCGAAAACCGGGGCCAGTCGGGTCTTGGCCGCGGCCAGCCGTTTCACCGCGATGATCAACCCGACACCGGCGCCATCGCCGGCCGTCTGCACCCTCGGGTCGCCGCTCATGACCGCCATACTGCCAAAGGGCCGGCGGGGCTACTGTTGACGCGTGGTGGAGGCAGCGGTGATGGGTGCCGGCGCGTGGGGGACGGCACTGGCTAAAGTCCTGGCGGACGCGGGCAACAATGTGACGTTGTGGGCGCGCAGCGCGGAGGTGGCGCGCGAGATCAACGAGACCCACCGGAACTCGAAGTATCTCGGTGACCGGACGCTGCCGGCGTCCATCAAGGCGACGGCGGATCCCGCCGAGGCGCTGACGGGCGCCTGCACCGTGCTGCTGGCGGTGCCGTCCCAGACGCTGCGCACCAATCTGACCGCCTGGACCGGATACCTCGGTGACGACACCACGCTCGTCAGCGTGGCCAAGGGCATCGAGCTCGACAACCTGTTGCGCATGAGCCAGGTAATCGTCCAGGTCACGGGTGCCGACCCGAGCCGGGTCGCCGTCCTCAGCGGACCCAACCTGGCCAGCGAAGTGGTCGACGAGCAGCCGGCCGCCACGCTGATCGCGTGCACCGATTCGGGACGTGCGGTCGCGTTGCAGCGCGCCTTCGCCACCGGCTACTTCCGGCCGTACACCAGCGCCGACGTGATCGGCGCCGAAGTGGGCGGGGCCTGCAAGAACGTCATCGCGCTGGCCTGCGGGATGGCGGCGGGCGCCGGGTTCGGCGAGAACACGGCCGCCGCGATCATCACCCGCGGGCTGGCCGAGATCATGCGATTGGGAATCGCGCTCGGCGCCAAGGGCGTAACGCTGGCCGGACTGGCCGGCGTCGGTGATCTGGTCGCCACCTGCACCTCGCCGCAGTCCCGCAACCGCAGCTTCGGCGAGCGCCTGGCGCGCGGCGGCACCATGGAGTCGGCGACGGCCGCGGCCAGCGGCAAGGTCGCCGAGGGCGTCACGTCCTGCCAGTCGGTGCTGGCGCTGGCCGAGAGTTACGACGTCGAGATGCCGCTGACCGACGCGGTGAACCGGGTGTGCCACAAGGGTTTGTCGGTGGACCAGGCGTTCGCGTTGTTGCTCGGCCGCAGCACCAAGCCGGAGTAGGGCCGTGGACGGCCAGCTCGGCGACTCCACCCGTACCGTCAAAGCGACTGCGTCGCAACGGGTTCCAGGGCTGCCGGTGGCGCCGCCCCCGGTTCCGGTGGCGGCGTATCACCTGTCCGACGATGAATCGGACGGTCTGGACTTCTACGGCCGCAACTCCAATCCGGCCTGGCGTCAACTGGAATCGGCCCTGGCCGAGCTGGAGGGCGCCACCTCGGCGCTGACGTTCTCCTCGGGGATGGCCGCGATATCGTCCGCGCTGCGGGTGCTGGCAATCCCCGGCACCACGCTCGTGGTCCCCGCCGACGGCTACTACCAGGTGCGCCGATACGCGGCCGAGCATCTCGCGGCCCGTGGCGTCACGGTGATCGAGGCGACCGCCGCGCAGATGTACGACGCCGCCGCGGGCGCCGACGTCGTGCTCGCCGAATCTCCCGTCAACCCGACGCTGGATGTCGTCGACCTGCACCGGTTGTCCACGATCTGCCGCTCCCGCGGCGCGACCCTCATGGTGGACAACACCGCCGCGACCCCGCTGGGGCAGCGGCCGCTGTCGCTCGGCGCGGACCTGGTGGTGGCCAGCGCGACGAAGGGGCTGTCCGGGCACAGCGACCTGCTGGCCGGCTACGTCGCCGGGTGCCACCGCGAACTCATGGCCGCCATCGAACGGGACCGCCTGTTGGCCGGCGCGATCCTCGGCCACTTCGAGGCCTGGCTGGCGCTGCGCAGCCTCGGCACCGCCGGTCTGCGGTTCGAGCGGCAGTGCGGCAACGCGCTCGCGCTGGCGATGACGCTCGACGCCCACCCCGCCGTGCGGACCGTGCGTTATCCGGGCCTACCGACCGACCCGGCGCACCCCGTCGCCCGCGATCAGATGCGACGTTTCGGCGGCCTGGTCGCGATCGAGCTGGCCGACGCCGCTGCCGTCCGGGAGCTGGTGAACCGCAGTCAGCTGCTGGTCGCCGCGACCAGTTTCGGCGGTATCCACACCTCGGTCGACAGGCGCGCACGCTGGGGCGATGCGGTAGAGCCGGGCTTTGCGCGGATATCGCTCGGGATCGAGGACACCGATGACCTACTGGCCGACATCACGGGTGCGCTGGGGTAGCCAGGTAGCCTCTCCAGATTGTGACTGCCCCTCAATCCTCAGCAGCCGCCGGCCGTACCCGGGTCGCCGTCGTTTACGGCGGACGCAGCTCAGAGCACGCCATCTCCTGTGTTTCGGCCGGGAGCATCCTGCGCAACCTGGACCCGGCCCGCTACGAGGTCGTCGCCGTCGGCATCACCCCGGAGGGTTCCTGGGTGCTGGGCGACGGTCGTCCGGAGACCCTCGCCATCACCGACGGCCAGCTGCCGGGTGTCACCGAGGCGTCCGGAACCGCGCTGACGCTGGCCGCCGACCCGAACCGCCGCGGTGAACTGCTGTCGCTGCAGGACGGCGTCGCACAGGTGCTGACCGCGGTCGACGTCGTCTTCCCGGTGCTGCACGGCCCGTACGGCGAGGACGGCACCATCCAGGGCCTGCTGGAACTGGCCGGTGTGCCGTATGTCGGTGCGGGTGTGCTGGCCAGCGCGGCCGGGATGGACAAGGAATTCACCAAGAAGCTGCTGGCGGCCGACGGTCTGCCGATCGGCGACCAGGTGGTGCTGCGGCCGCGCGACGTGACGCTGAGCCTCGACGACCGGGAACGTCTGGGTCTGCCGGTGTTCGTGAAGCCGGCTCGCGGCGGATCGTCCATCGGCGTCAGTCGGGTCACGTCGTGGGACGAGCTGGATCAGGCCATCGCTTATGCGCGCCAACATGATCCGAAGGTGATCGTCGAAGCCGCGATGCCGGGCCGCGAAGTGGAATGCGGGGTTCTGGAGTACCCGGACGGCCGTGTCGCGGCCAGTGAGCTGGGTGAGATTCGCGTGGGTGGCGGGTTCTACGACTTCGCCACCAAGTACCTCGAGGACGCCGCCGAACTCGACGTGCCCGCCAAGGTCGACGACGAAACCGCCGACGAGATCAGGCAGTTGGCCATCCGGGCGTTCAAAGCGCTGGACTGCCAGGGCCTGGCCCGCGTCGACTTCTTCCTCACCGAGAACGGGCCGGTGATCAACGAGATCAACACCATGCCCGGCTTCACCACCATCTCGATGTACCCGCAGATGTGGGCGGCCAGTGGTGTCGACTACGCCACGCTGCTCAGTGTCATGGTGGACACCGCGGTCGGGCGGGGGACCGGTCTGCGCTAGCGGGCCGGTGCCGGGTCCAGCGGCCGGGGCGGCATCACCTTTTCGATGAGCTCGGAGATGGTCTGGATCGGTGTCGGACCGGAGCCCTGCGGCAGCGTCAGCGCGACGTAGGTGGCCTGCGCCCCGTGGTCGACGGCGTACCAGGTGCTGGCCGAGGGGCCGCTGGCTTCGAACCACGACACCGCATTCACCATCTGCAGCGGTGCGCCGACCACGAAATCGTCGGGCCGCTCGACACCGCAGCGCAGCACCACCGTGTCGATGCCGGTCGGGCCCAGCCACGCGGCGGCGCCGGGCGGGGCGGGGTCCGCGAGCGTCGCCCGCCGGAAATCGCCCATGGCGTCGGGCAGCGCCGCGAGGAGTGCCCGGCACTGGTCGCTGTCGGCCTGCGGTGCCGGCGCGCCGGCGAGCAGGAGCGCAACGGGCTTGTCCGCAGGCGCCTGCCGCAGTGCCGCATAGGCGAGCAGACCGACGATAGCGGCGACCGCCACGACGACAGCCGCGATGATGGCGCCGCGGGGCGGCCCATCGGGATCGCCGGCCAGGGCGCTGTGGTCGCCGGGTTCGGTCATGACGGCAACTCTAGAGCGCCCGTCGCCCCGGGCGGCCGACGGCGGTCGTGCGCCATAGACTCCACCACCATGAGCAGCGCGGAATCCCGGGAGACCCTGGCGGGGCTCGGTGAGTTCGCGGTGATCGGGCGGATAACCGCTCGCCGCACCCAGCCCGCCGAGGTCGTCGTCGGTCCGGGTGACGACGCCGCGCTGCTGACGGCCGCCGACGGCCGGGTCGTGGTGTCGACCGACATGCTGGTCGAGGGCCGGCATTTCCGGCTGGACTGGTCCACACCGCATGATGTGGGCCGCAAGGCAATTGCGCAGAACGCCGCGGACATCGAGGCCATGGGCGGCCGGGCCTACGCGTTCGTCGTCGGCTTCGGGGCGCCCGTGGACACCGAGGCCGCCGACGCGCAGCGGTTGTCTGACGGAATGTGGTCGGAGGCAACGAAATTCGGTGCCGGAATCGTGGGCGGTGACCTGGTGGCCGCACCGCAGTGGGTGGTCTCGGTGACGGTGCTGGGCGACCTGGGTGGCCGCGCGCCTGTGCTGCTGTCCGGTGCGCAACCGGGGGACACCGTCGCGGTGATCGGTGACCTGGGCTGGTCTGGAGCCGGATATACCTTGTGGCGCAAAGGTATCCACGAGTTCGACGAGTTGCGCCGACGGCATCTGGTGCCGCACGTGGCGTACGGACAGGGGGCGGCCGCCGCGGCGGCGGGCGCGACCGCGTTGACAGATGTGTCCGACGGGCTGGTCGCCGACCTCGGTCACATCGCGTCGGCCTCCGGCGTCGCCGTAGACCTGTCCATGGCCGCGCTCGAGGTCGACGTGGCGACGCTGACGCCGGCGGCCGCGATGGTCGGTGGCGACGCCCGTGACTGGGTGCTCGGCGGCGGTGAGGACCACGTGCTGGTCGGCACTTTCGGTGGCGCACTGCCGGCGGGGTGGCGGGCGATCGGAACCGTCGGGCCCGGCGAAGCGCGCGTGACGGTCGACGGCGCGTCATGGCATGGAGCCGGCGGATGGGAATCGTTCGGTCAGTAAGGTACTGGCGTGAGCGCCCGACCCCTGCACGACCTGATCGACCCCGGCTGGGCCACGGCCCTGGCACCCGTCGCCCCGCAGATCACCGCGATGGGTGAATTCCTGCGCGCCGAGAACGCGGCCGGTCACGGCTATCTGCCGGCGGGGGAGAATGTGTTGCGCGCCTTCACGTTCCCCTTCGACGAGGTGCGGGTGCTGATCGTCGGCCAGGACCCCTATCCGACCCCAGGGCATGCCGTCGGGCTGAGTTTCTCGGTGGCGCCCGACGTGCGGCCGCTGCCGCGCAGTCTGTCCAACATCTTCACCGAGTACACCGCGGACCTGGGTTACGAGCCGCCCAGTTGCGGCGACCTGAGCCCGTGGTCGAAGCAGGGCGTCATGATGCTGAACAGGGTGCTGACGGTCCGGCCGGGCAATCCTGCATCGCACCGCGGGAAAGGCTGGGAAGCCGTCACCGAATGCGCGATCAACGCCCTGATCGCGCGGCCGCAGCCGCTGGTGGCGGTGTTGTGGGGCCGCGACGCGCAGACCCTCAAGCCCATGCTCACCGGCGAACGCTGCGCGAGCATCGAATCGGTGCACCCGTCACCGTTGTCGGCATCGCGCGGTTTCTTCGGGTCCCGGCCCTTCAGCCGCGCCAACGAGCTGCTGACCGGCCTCGGTGCGGACCCGATCGACTGGCGCCTGCCCTAGGACACCTCCCGCGAGCGACCGTGTTTGTACGGCGACACGCCGGTTTTGGTGTGCACTATGCGGCCGCTCGCGGGCCGCGAACTTGGCCCGAAGACACACGAAAGCGCTGCACGCGGAGTACGTGCAGCGCTTTCGTGTGAAGCTTTCAGTTGTCAGGCGGAAGCAATCCGCCCGGCGGTAGCCGAAACTAGCCGCGGGTGACCTTGCCGGCCTTGAGGCAGGAGGTGCAGGCGTTGACGCGCTTGCGGTTGCCGCCCGGACGATCCACGGCACGCACGGTCTGGATGTTCGGATCCCAGCGGCGGTTGGTCCGACGGTGGGAGTGCGAGACGGACATACCGAAGCCCGGTCCCTTTCCGCAGATGTCGCACACGGCGGCCATGAAGAACTCCTCGAAAATCAGTACTTGGGGTCTGAGTCCGACGGCCGCAGCGTTGTGCGGCGCGAACAGACAACCTGACCAGGATACCGGGCCGCCCGACGATCACCAAAATGGGTCTGGCGGCCGCTGTTCCATGGGAGTTGGTCAGGAGATTTGTCGGGGCCTGTGGCTAGGCTGGCGGGGCACTGAGGGTCGAGGGCGGACGCGATGGAGGTCACATGTCAGCTGGCGTGGGTCGCACACCCCGTCCGCTGGATGGGATCGCCTTACGTGACTGGGCGCACACCGCGGTCCTGCATCTGATCGCCCACACCGACGAGATCAATCGGCTGAACGTCTATCCCGTCGCCGACTCCGACACCGGCACCAACATGTTGTTCACCATGCGCGCCGCCGCCGCCCAGGCCGACGAGGCCGTGAAGGCGGCGGGCAACGACGTGGTGGCGGTGTCGGCCGCGTTGTCGGCGGGCGCGCTGCACGGCGCCCGGGGCAACTCGGGCGTCATCCTGTCGCAGATCCTGCGCGGCGTGGCCGACGTGGTCGCCGAGGCCGCGTTGCAACGCGGCGAGGACAGAGAGTGCGGCGAGATCACGGCGCCGGAATTCGCCGCGGCCCTGCATCACGCCCAGGTGCTGGCGGTCGCGTCGGTCGGGCAGACCGTGCCCGGGACCATCGTCTCGGTGCTGCAGGCGGCCGCGTTGGAGGCCGAGAAGCACGACGGCCTGACGGACCTCGCGACCATCGCGGCGACGGTCGCGGACGCCGCCGCGGCAGCGCTCGAGCGGACCACCGACCAGCTCGACGTGCTCGCGGAGGCGGGCGTCGTCGACGCCGGTGGGCGCGGTCTGCTGGTCCTGCTCGACGCGCTGACCGCGACGCTGTCCGGCGGCTCGGCGCCCCGGCCCCAGTACCAGCCGGGGCACCCTCGGCCCGAGCACGACCACCACGGCCAACACGATCATCACGAAATCAATGGCGCGGCACAACAATTCGAGGTGATGTACCTGCTGGGTGACTGCGCCGCCGACGACGTCGAGGTGTTGCGCGCCCGCCTGCTGCGGCTCGGTGAATCGGTTGCCATCGCCGCCGCGAGCGCCGGTGCCCAGTACAGCGTGCACGTGCACGCCGACGACGCCGGCGCCGCGATCGAGGCCGCCCTCGATCTGGGTACCGTCAGCAGGATTCAGGTCACCGCGCTGATCGGGGCCGCCGGGGCCCGGCCCTCCGGCGGCTGGAGCCGGGACCGCGCCGTGCTGGCGATCGTCGACGGCGATGGGGCGGGGGAGTTGTTCGGCGGCGAGGGTGCGCACGTGTTGCGGCCGGTCGACGGTCAGCCGGTCAGTGCGCAGCAGTTCCTCGCCGGGCTGGTCGGCACCGGCGCCGCGCAGATCATGGTGCTGCCCAACGGTTTTCTGGCCGCCGAGGAATTGGTGGCCGGCTGCGCCACGGCCATCAGCTGGGGCATGGACGTGGTACCGGTACCGGCCGGATCTATGGTGCAGGGATTGGCGGCACTGGCGGTGCACGACGCCACCCGGCAGGCCGTCGACGACGGTTACACCATGGCGCGCGCCGCGGCGGGCGCCCGGCATGGATCGGTACGTATCGCCACCGAAGCGGCGCTGACCTGGGCCGGCCGGTGCCGTCCCGGTGACGGACTGGGCATCGCCGGTGACGAGGTGCTGATCGTCGGGCACGACCTGGTCAGTGCCGCCAGCGGGCTGATCGACCTGCTGCTGTCGTCGGGCGGCGAACTGGTGACGGTGCTGACCGGTGCGGGCGTCGACGCCGAAGTGGGGGCCGCCCTGGCCGAGCATGTGCGCCAGGAGCACCTGGCGGCCGAGTTGGTGACCTATCACACCGGTCACCGCGGCGACGCACTACTGATCGGGGTGGAGTAGCGGTGGTCGCGCTGACCGACTCCTTGGTCCACGTACTGGGCGCGAAATCGGCTGCGCCGCTGGAAGAATTCTTCGGTATCCGTACCGTCAACGACCTGTTGCGGCACTATCCGCGCAAGTACAGCCAGGGTATGACGGTGCTCGGTGAAGACACCGAGCTACCGGAGGAAGGCGACCACGTCACGTTCGTCGACGTCATCACCAAGGCGGAGACGCGCTGGACCAACCGGGCACCCAAGCGCGAATATCTGGTGGTCACCCTCGGCAATCGCAATCCGAAGGTCACCGCGACCTTCTTCAACGCCAAGTTCCTCAAGAAGTCGCTCGTCGAGGGCACCCGGGTGATGCTGTCGGGCGTGGTCGGATTCTATGGGCGCACAATGCAATTGACGCATCCCGCACACCTGGTCCTCGGTTCGGCCGGGGGCCGCACGTTCGGTTCACCGGCGCTGAAGAAGATCGCCGACGCCTCCGAGAAGATGCACGGCGAACTGCAGATGTCGGCGTTCGAGCGGGAGTTCTTCCCGATCTACTCGGCGTGCGCCAAGGTGCAGAGCTGGGACATCTACGCATGCATCCTGCAGGTGCTCGCGGTGCTGGACCCGATATCCGACCCGCTGCCGGAATCCATCCGCGCGCAGCGGGGCCTGATCTCCGAGGACCAGGCGCTGCGTGACATCCACCTCGGCGAGCGCGAGGCGGACCGTGAACAGGCCAGGGAGCGGCTGACCTTCGACGAGGCCGCCGGGCTCCAATGGGCGCTGGCCGCCCGTCGGCACGGTACGCAGTCGCAATCCGGTCCACCGGCACCGCCGAGAGAAGACGGTCTGGCGGCCGCGCTGCGCGACCGGTTGCCGTTCGAATTGACCGCGGGCCAGCGTGATGTGCTCGAGGTGCTGTCGACCGAGCTGTCCGAGTCCCGGCCCATGAACCGGATGCTGCAGGGCGAAGTGGGCTCGGGCAAGACCATCGTCTCGCTGCTCGCCATGCTGCAGATGGTCGACGCCGGATACCAATGTGCGCTGCTCGCGCCGACGGAAGTGCTTGCCGTGCAACATGCGCGGTCGGTTCGCGACGTACTGGGGCCGCTCGCCATGGCGGGCCAGCTCGGCGCCCCGGACGATGCGACATCGGTGGCGCTGCTCACCGGATCCATGACCGCACAGCAGAAACGGCAGGTACGCGAGGAGGTCTCGAGTGGGCGGGCCGGCATCGTCATCGGCACCCACGCCCTGCTGCAGGACGCCGTGGAGTTCGACCGGCTCGGCATGGTGGTCGTCGACGAGCAGCACCGGTTCGGGGTCGAGCAGCGAGATCGCTTGCGCGCCAAGGCTCCTGAGGGCCTGACGCCGCACCTGCTGGTGATGACGGCCACCCCGATCCCGCGTACGGTCGCGCTGACCGTGTACGGCGATCTGGAGACCTCGACCATGCGGGAGTTGCCGCGGGGCCGCCAGCCGATCGACACCAAGACCATCTTCGTCAGCCAGAAGCCGGCGTGGCTCGACAGGGCGTGGGCCCGCATCCGCGAAGAGGTCCAAGCGGGCCGGCAGGCCTACGTGGTGGCCTCTCGGATCGACGAGAACGACAAGACGAGCGAGAACAAAGAGGCCGGCCCGCCGCCGGTGACGGTCGTCGAGCTCTACGACAAACTGCGTACCGGGCCGCTGCACGGACTGAGGCTGGGGCTCATGCACGGCCGGCTGCCGGGCGACGAGAAGGACGCCATCATGTCGGCCTTCCGGGCCGGACAGATCGATGTGCTGGTGTGCACCACGGTCATCGAGGTCGGCGTCGACGTGCCCAACTCGACGGTCATGGTGGTGATGGACGCGGACCGCTTCGGCATCAGCCAGCTGCACCAGCTGCGGGGCCGTATCGGTCGTGGCTCGCACGCCAGCCTGTGCCTACTCGCGACGAAACTGCCGGAGGGATCGAAGGCCGGCGCCCGGCTGCAGGCCGTCGCCGGCACCCTCGACGGTTTCGAACTGGCCGATCTGGATCTGCAGGAGCGTCGCGAGGGCGATGTGCTGGGCCTCAACCAGTCCGGGCGGGCCGGGCACCTGCGGTTCCTGTCGCTGGCCGACCATCAGGAAGTCATCGAGTCGGCCCGGACCTTCTGCCAGGCGGCCTACGCGCAGAATCCGGATGATCCGGGCATGTCCGCGCTGGCTGCCCAGTTCGTCGACACCGACCGCGTCGAGTACCTGGACAAGGCGTGAAACGCCTGCTGTGGCTGGTGGCGGCAGTGGTGCTGGCGGTGGTGGTCGCGATCCAGGTCGGTACGGCAGACGAACCGGCAGCGGTCGCCGACGGCGTCGACGGTGCCGTCGTGCCGACCGTCGCTCCCGGTACCGACATCCTGGCGGGCGTGGCCGTCATCGCGCGGCGCGTGCGGGATCCGAACTACCGGCGCGCGGCGTTCGGTGAGGCCTGGACCGACGACAACCCGGCGCCCGAGGGCCACAACGGCTGCGACACCCGCAACGACATCCTGAACCGGGACCTCACCGACAAGACTCTCGTGTCGCTCAAGCGCTGCCCGCAGGCGGTGAAGACCGGGGTACTGCGCGATCCCTACACCAACGACACCATCGCGTTCACGCGCGGCAACCAGGTCGGCGCAGCGGTGCAGATCGACCACATCGTGCCGCTCGCGCTGGCCTGGGACCTCGGGGCCAGAGACTGGAACGACGAGCTTCGGCTCCGATTCGCCAATGACCCGGCGAATCTGCTCGCGGTGTCCGGGAAATCGAATCAGGACAAAGGCGACAAGCAGCCGTCGGACTGGATGCCGCCGAACCACGGTTTCTGGTGCCAGTACGCCGTGCAATACGTCGCGGTGTTGCGCGGCTATGGGCTGCCCGTGGACGCGCCGTCGGTGCCCGTCCTGCGCGATGCCGCGGCCACCTGCCCGACGAGCTAGGAGCCGTCGTCGTCAGTACACGACGGGCTGTTTGCGTATTCGTTGCCCGACCGACTGATTCCGCACAAAAAATGGCGGTGGATTGTTTGCTGTTGCGCGCCGGGGTCGCACAACCGCTAATTCGAGAGCGGTCGGCGCCGAATTGCGCAGATATTGGTTGCCGAGCTACCGCGTCTCGGCAACCAATATCTGCTCATATGACCACGGCGAAATGACCGAGAGCGGGGCGACTGAATTTCGGGTCGGAATGCCGTCAATTCAGCAATCGGTCAACAATTCGCCGCAGCCTGATGCCAAATTCGCTCCTGCCTGTTGCGGTATTCGCTAGCGGCGCCCGAAAATGCCGCCGATGGTCTTCAGGGTGCCGTTGAGGGCACCGGCGACGGTCTTGGTGGTGCCGTCGAGTGCGCCCGCGGCCGTCTTGGTGGTGTTGTGCAGTCCGCCCGCGACGGTCTTGGTGGTGCCGTCGAGGTCGGCGGCGACGGTCTTGGTGGTCCCGTTGAGGTCGGCGGCCAGGGTTTTGGTGGTGCCGTGGAGGGCACCGGCCACCGTCTTCACCGTGCCGTCGAGTGCGCCAGCGATGCCGCCCACCGGGCTACTCGAGGTGGGTGCGTTGGCGTGACTCGCGAGCCCGGAGGTGTCGGCCTGTGCCGTGCCGGCTCCGAAGGTGAATAGCAGTGCGCCCATGCCAATTGTTGCCGCACCCAATAGCAAGCGCTGAGAGACGCGCCCAATTGTCGGAGTCGTTAATTGTGAAGTGCTCCGGAATGAATGAACCATTTCTCGAACCCCCTGCTCGATGATGTCTGGTTGCGTCGGAATAAACGGACGCAATATCAAATTAACGCACCAGGGGTAATAGTGGGATAGTTAACACGAATCAATTGCTGCGAGTTTTTCGACAATCGGCACACGCGACCCACTGGAAACATCTGTGACACGCGCGCGCCGACGCCCGTCGTACCGATGCAGCGCGTAACCAGAATCGTTCGCGCCAAACACAAATGGTCGTCCTCCCCGATGGGAGAACGACCATTTGCGTCTGTATCAGTGGGACCTCAGGCGGCCCTCAGATGCCGGTGTAGGTGGTGGGGTCCGGGCGGTAGCGGGTGCCGTCGTCCAACCCGTTCAGGCTGTCCATGTGCTCGGCGGCGAGTTCGAAGCCGAACACGTCGAGGTTCTCGGCGATGCGCTCTGGCGACGACGAGCGGGGGATCACCGAGTTGCCCAGCTGCAGGCTCCACCGGATCAGCACCTGCGCCGGGGTCTTGCCGTACTCGGCGGCGATGGACTGCACGGTCGGGTGGGTCAGCAGGTTGCCGACGCCCAGCGGGCTGTAGGCCTGCGTGACGATGCCGCGCTCGGCGTGCACGGCCCGCAGCGCGGACTGGTTGAGCAACGGGTGCAGCTCGATCTGGTTCACCACCGGGCTGACGTAGCTCAGGTCGATGATGGTGGACAGATCCTCGTCCGTGAAGTTGCAGACGCCGATGGACTTGGCGGTGCCGTCGTTGTGCAGCTTGATCAGGGCGCCCCAGCTGTCCACGTACTTGCTGATGTCACCGGCAGGCCAGTGGATCATGTAGAGGTCGACGTACTCCATGGCGAGCTTGTCCAGGCTGACCTTGAGGGCGTCCTGGCCGCCCTGGAAACCCTGGTCGGCGTTGGCCAGCTTGGTGGTCACGAAGATTTCGGCGCGCGGGATACCCGACGCCGCGATGGCCCGCCCGACGGCCTCCTCGTTGCCGTACACGGCAGCGGTGTCGATCAGGCGGATACCCATCTCGAGCGCGGCCGAGACGGCACGCTCGGTGTCGGCGTCCGACAGCTCGGCGACACCGAGGCCGAGCGCCGGAATCGTGTTGTCGTCGTGGAGCGCCACATTGGGAATCTCTGCGGAGGCCATGTCACCTACCCTGTGAAGTTGAATGTTCGTGGATCCGGGCCCAGGCGGGTGCCGTTGTCGAGGGTCGCGATGGACGCGATGTCCGCCTCGCTCAGCTCGAAATCAAACACGTTGAAATTGCTCGCAATCCGGTCTGGGTTCACCGATTTCGGGATGACGATATTACCCAGCTGTATATGCCACCTAATCAGCACCTGTGCTGGCGTTTTTCCGTGTCGCTCCGCGATGGTGGTCACGATCGGGTCTTCGAGCAGGGAACCCTGCCCCAGCGGACTCCAGGCCTCGGTGGCGATGCCGTAGCGGGCGTGCGCTTCGCGCAGCTCGGCCTGCGGCAGCCGCGGATGCAGTTCGATCTGGTTCACCGCGGGCACGATCCCGGTGGCGTCGATGAGCAGTTTCAGGTGCTCGGGCTCGAAGTTGCTGACGCCGATCGAGCGGATCCGGCCCTGGTCACGCAGGTGCGCGAAAGCCTTGAAGGTGTCGATGAACAGGTTCTGCGCGGGCGTCGGCCAGTGGATCAGGTAGAGATCGAGGTAGTCGAGCCCCAGTCGCGACATGCTCGCGTCGAACGCCGCGAGGGTCTTCTCGTAACCCTGCTCGGAGTTCCAGAGCTTGGTGACGACGAAGACGTCTTCACGCGGGATGCCGGAGGCGGCGATGGCCCGGCCGACGCCGTCTTCGTTGCCGTAGGCCGCGGCGGTGTCGATATGGCGATATCCGGCGTGCAATGCTGCACTGACGGCGCGTTCGGTGTCCTCGGCCGGTGTCTGCCACACCCCGAGCCCCACCACGGGAATGGACGTACCGTCGTTGAGCGTCAGTGTTGGACTCGGAGCACCTGAAGGATCAGCCATGACCATGAGCATGCCAGGCGACGCTGTGCACGCGGCAGCGACAACCGACGCCGAATTGGTCGTCCGGCCGGAGCATCCGGTCGCGGGACGACCCAGCCGGCTGCGCCTGGCGATTCTGACCCGGGTCGGCGGTACCGCCCTCCGGATCCTCCCCAAGATTCCCGATCGGCTGAAGCGCGTGCTGCTCGGTGGCCGCCGCGTCACCATCGACGGCAACACTCTCGACACCACCCTGCAGCTGATGCTGACGGCGCAGAACGCCAGCGGCGCCGGCGGCCTGGTCGCCAGCAGCGACGTCAACGTCGCGCGGGCCCAGCTGATGACGCTGTCGCAGTACCTCGACCCGGCCATTGCCGTGCCGACGACGGACTTCACCATCCCCGGTCCGGTCGAACCGCTGCGCGCCCGGCACTACCAGCCCGACGGCGCCGGCCCCGCCCCGATGCTCGTCTTCTTCCACGGCGGCGGGTTCGTCGTCGGCGGCATCGAGTCGCACGACGGGCTGTGCCGCCTCATCAGCCGGGATGCCGGAGTGCACGTCGTGTCCGTCGAGTACCGGCTGGCCCCCGAGCACCCGGCTCCGGCGGCCTCCGACGACTGCTACGCCGCCTATCTCTGGTGTGTGGAGAACGCGGCGCGGCTGGGCGCGGACCCGGCGAAGATCGCAGTCGGCGGCGACAGCGCCGGCGGCAACCTGGCGGCCGTCGTCTCGCAGCTGGCCCGCGACAACCACAAACCGCTGCCGGCCCTGCAGTTGCTGATCTATCCGGTGACCAATTTCGCGAGGGATACGCGGTCGAAGGTGCTGTTCGCCGACGGCTACTTCCTCAGCAAGATCGACATGGACTGGTTCCGGGCGAACTACCTCGCCGAATCGGCGCTCGATGCGTCGGACCCGCGGGTGTCCCCGCTGCTGGCCGAGGATCTGTCGGGATTGCCGCCCGCCCTCGTGCTCACCGGTGGGTTCGATCCGCTGCGCGACGAAGGCGACGCGTACGCCGCGGCACTGGCCGCCGCCGGCGTGCCGGTGGACCACCGTAAGTACGGGTCCCTGATCCACGCCTTCGCGAATTTCTTCCCGCTCGGCGGCGACAGCGCGGACGCGACCGCGGACTTCATATCTGCCTTCCGGGCCCACCTCACCCGCTGAGGCACGGGTCCGGCCGACTTCGGGGACGACGTCGGTACCCTTGACGCCGTGCCGTCGAAATCGTCGAAGTCATCGAAGAACGCCAGCTACGACCTCAAGGCCGCGGACCGCAAGCGCGACTGGGTGGTCAAGGGCGGGCTGACCGCGCTTGTCATCATCTTCGCGGTGGTGCTGGTGGCGTACATCGTCATGAACGGCAAGCCCAAGGCCGACCCGCACAAGGTGCAGGCGGTCCAGATCGCGGCGAGCAACGTCGTCACCAACCCCGGCACCAAGGATCCCAAGGTCACCCTGACGATCTACGAGGACTTCCTCTGCCCGGTCTGCGGCGTCTTCGAGAAGACCTACGGCCCGACCATCGCCAAGCTGATCGACAACGGTGACATCGCCGTCGACTACAACATCGTCTCGATCATCGGCCGCGGCGACCCGAAGTCGTACTCGACGCGCGCCGGCGCCATGGCGTACTGCGTCGCCGACGAGGACAAGGCCGCGTTCCGGCGCTTCCACGAAGCGCTGTACAAGAACCAGCCCGAGGAGACGGCGGCGTCGTTCCCCGACAACGCCAAGCTGCTGGAGTACGCGCGCCAGTCCGGTGTCGCCGTCGGCCCCAATGATCCGCTCAGCAAGTGCGTCGAGAACGGCGTCTACACCGAGATGGTCAACAACATGGCCCGCAACGCCGAGATTCAGGGCACCCCGACCATCAAGATCAACGGCACCGAGACCAGCCTCGTCCCGAACGGTGATCCGAACAGCCTGATCGAGAAGATCAAGGCCATCGCGCCGGATCTGCCGAACCTGCCGGCGGCACCGGCGGCCCCGGCCGCTCCGGCACCTGGTGCCCCGGCGCCGCAGCCCGCTCCGGCACCGCACCAGTGACCGACGTCGACACCTCGCAGCGGCAGGCGGGGGTGGCGGTCAGCCGCCCCGCCGCCGTCTGGGTTCTGCTCGCCGGCATCATCGGCGGGGTCGCCGCGTTCGTGCTGACCGTCGAGAAGGTTCGGCAACTGCAGAACCCGTCGTACGTCCCCTCCTGCAGCATCAACCCCGTGCTGTCCTGCGGGTCGGTGATGCTGACCAAACAGGCATCGCTGTTCGGCTTTCCCAACCCGCTCCTGGGCATCGCCGCCTTCAGCGTGGTGATCGTGACGGGTGTGCTCGCCGTGGCGGGCGTTCGGTTGCCGCGGTGGTACTGGGCGGGCCTGGCCGGTGGCACGCTGCTGGGCGCGGTGTTCGTGCACTGGCTGATCTACCAGAGCCTGTACGAGATCGGCGCGCTGTGCCCGTACTGCATGGTGGTCTGGGTGGTCACCATGGCGCTGCTTGTCGTGGTCACGCCAATTGCCTTGCGGCCCTTGGCCGGCCGCAACAAAGTGGTGGACGCCCTGTACCAGTGGCGGTGGCCGCTGTACGCCGTGTGGATCACCGCGATCGCGTTGCTGATCCTTGATCGATTCTGGAGTTATTGGTCCACCCTGATCTAGCGCGCGAGCTTGCCCTACCCGTTAGGGTCACTGGGTGATTTCCAAACTCCTGGTGGCCAATCGCGGCGAGATCGCGATCCGGGCCTTTCGCGCAGCCAACGAACTGGGTATCGCCACTGTCGCGGTGTACCCGTTCGAGGATCGCAACTCGCTGCACCGGCTCAAGGCTGACGAGTCGTACCAGATCGGCGAGAAGGGCCATCCGGTACGCGCGTACCTGAACGTCGAGGACATCGTCGCCACCGCGCTGGCGTGCGGTGCCGACGCGATCTACCCGGGCTATGGCTTCCTCTCGGAGAACCCCGAACTGGCGGCCGCCTGCGCCGCCGCCGGCATCACGTTCGTCGGACCGAGCTCCGACATTCTCGAACTGACGGGCAACAAGGCCCGCGCCATCGAATCGGCGCGCGCCGCCGGGCTGCCCGTGCTGGCGTCGTCGGAGCCGTCGTCGTCGGTCGACGACCTCCTCGCGGCTGCCGAGCAGATGCAGTTCCCGCTGTTCGTCAAGGCCGTCGCCGGTGGTGGCGGCCGCGGCATGCGCCGCGTGGCCGACCCGGCCGACCTGCGCGAGGCCATCGAAGCCGCGTCGCGCGAAGCCGATTCGGCCTTCGGTGACCCGACGGTGTTCCTCGAGCAGGCCGTCGTGAACCCGCGGCACATCGAGGTACAGATCCTTGCCGACACCTACGGCAACGTCATGCACCTGTTCGAGCGCGACTGCAGCGTCCAGCGCCGGCACCAGAAGGTCATCGAGCTGGCGCCCGCGCCGAACCTGGACCCCGAACTGCGGACGCGGATGTGCGCCGACGCCGTCGCCTTCGCCCGGCAGATCGGCTACACGTGCGCGGGTACCGTCGAATTCCTCGTCGACGAGCGCGGCCAGCACGTGTTCATCGAGATGAACCCGCGCATCCAGGTCGAGCACACCGTCACCGAGGAGATCACCGCTGTCGACCTGGTCGCGTCGCAGTTGTGTATCGCCTCCGGCTCGTCGCTCGAGGAGCTGGGTCTGAGCCAGGAGACCATGCAGGCCCGCGGCGCCGCGCTGCAGTGTCGCATCACCACCGAGGATCCGGCCAACGGCTTCCGCCCCGACACCGGCCGCATCACCGCCTACCGCACCCCCGGCGGCGCCGGCATTCGGCTCGACGGCGGCACCAACCTGGGCGCCGAGGTATCGGCCCACTTCGACTCCATGCTGGTCAAATTGACTTGTCGCGGAAGGGATTTGACGACAGCCGTGGCCCGTGCCAAGCGGGCGCTGGCCGAGTTCCGCATCCGCGGCGTATCGACCAACATCCCGTTCCTGCAGGCGGTGCTCGACGACCCCGACTTCGTCGCCGGCAAGGTGACGACGTCGTTCATCGACGAACGTCCGCAGCTGCTGACCGCGCGCAGCAGCGCCGACCGCGGCACCAAGATCCTCAACTACCTGGCCGATGTCACGGTCAACCAGCCGCACGGGCCGCGCCCGTCGGCGGTGTACCCGCGCGACAAGCTGCCCGCCGTCGACCTGAAGGCGGCGCCGCCCGCGGGGTCGAAGCAGCGCCTGGACGAACTGGGACCGGAGGGGTTCGCGCGCTGGCTGCGTGACACCCCGGCGGTCGGGGTCACCGACACCACCTTCCGTGATGCCCATCAGTCGCTGCTGGCCACTCGCGTGCGGTCCACCGGTCTGTTGGAGATCGCCCCATACATCGCCCGGTCGACGCCGCAGCTGCTGTCGGTCGAGTGCTGGGGTGGTGCCACTTACGATGTGGGCCTTCGCTTCTTGAAGGAAGATCCGTGGGAGCGCCTGGCCGCACTGCGTGAGGCGCTGCCCAACATCTGTCTGCAGATGCTGTTGCGTGGTCGCAACACCGTCGGCTACACGCCGTATCCGGAACTGGTGACGTCGGCGTTCGTCGAAGAGGCCACGGCGACCGGCATCGACATCTTCCGCATCTTCGACGCGCTCAACAACGTGTCGTCGATGCGTCCCGCCATCGAGGCGGTGCGCGAAACCGGTTCGGCGGTGGCCGAAGTCGCGATGTCCTACACCGGCGACCTGATGAATCCCGGCGAGAAGATCTACACGCTGGACTACTGGCTCAAGCTCGCCGACGAGATCGTCGAAGCCGGTGCGCACGTGCTGGCCATCAAGGACATGGCCGGCCTGCTGCGACCGCCGGCCGCGGCAAAACTGGTGTCGGCGTTGAAGTCTCGCTTCGACCTGCCGGTGCACGTGCACACCCACGACACCCCGGGCGGGCAGCTGGCGACCTACATGGCCGCCTGGCAGGCCGGCGCCGACGCGGTCGACGGTGCCTCGGCGCCGCTGGCCGGCACCACCAGCCAGCCCGCGCTCTCGTCCATCGTCGCGGCGGCGGCACACACGCAGTACGACACCGGGCTGTCGCTGGAGGCCGTCTGCGACCTGGAGCCGTACTGGGAGGCGCTGCGCCGCGTCTACGCGCCGTTCGAGTCCGGCCTGCCGGCGCCGACCGGACGCGTCTACACCCACGAAATCCCCGGCGGCCAGCTGAGCAACCTGCGCCAGCAGGCGATCGCGCTGGGCCTGGGGGACCGGTTCGAGGAGATCGAGAACGCGTACGCCGGCGCCGACCGTGTCCTGGGGCGGCTGGTGAAGGTCACGCCGTCGAGCAAGGTGGTCGGCGACCTGGCCCTGTCTCTGGTCGGCGCCCACGTCACCGCCGACGATTTCGCGACCGACCCGTCACGCTACGACATTCCCGACAGTGTCATCGGATTCCTGCGCGGCGAACTGGGCGACCCGCCCGGCGGCTGGCCGGAGCCGTTGCGCAGCAAGGCCTTGCAGGGCCGCGGCCCGGCCCGTCCGGAGCAGCAGCTGACCGCGGAGGACGAGGCCCAGCTGGCCACCCCGGGCCCCGTGCGCCAGGGTGCCCTGAACCGGTTGCTGTTCCCCGGTCCGACGAAGGAGTTCCTGGCGCACCGCGAGGAGTACGGCGACACCTCGCGCCTGAGCGCCAACCAGTTCTTCTACGGCCTGCGCCGTGGCGAAGAGCACCGCGTGCAGCTGGAGAAGGGTGTCGAGCTGCTCATCGGCCTGGAGGCGGTGTCCGAGCCCGACGAGCGCGGCATGCGGACCGTGCTGTGCCTGATCAACGGGCAGTTGCGGCCCGTGCTGGTGCGCGACCGCGCCATAGCTGCGGACGTGCCGGCCGCCGAGAAGGCCGACCGCACCAACCCTGACCATGTCGCGGCCCCGTTCGCGGGTGTTGTCACGGTCGGCGTCGCGGTCGGTGACCAGGTGGACGCGGGTCAGACCATCGCCACCATCGAGGCCATGAAGATGGAGGCGGCCATCACCGCGCCCAAGGCCGGGACCGTCGCGCGGATCGCCGTCACCCCCACCGCGGGCGTGGAAGGTGGCGATCTGCTCGTGGTGATCAGCTGACCCGGATCATCGGCGGCCGCCACGGCGGCCGCCGGATCTCGGTGCCCGCCAAAGGGACTCGGCCGACGACGGATCGGGTCCGGGAGTCGCTGTTCAACGTGCTGGCGGCCCGGGTGGACTTCGAGGGGGCGCGGGTCCTCGACCTGTACGCCGGGTCGGGAGCGCTCGGGCTGGAGGCGCTGTCGCGCGGTGCGGCGTCGGCCCTGTTCGTGGAGGCCGACCGGCGCGCCGCGGCGGTGATCTCGCGGAACATCGCCGAGCTCGGGGTGGACGGCGCCGTCGTGCGATGCGGTACGGCGTCCAGTGTGGCGGCGACGACGGCGCCGCGGCCGGTGGATCTGGTGTTCGCGGACCCGCCCTACGACGTACCGGCCGCTGATGTGGAAGTCGTTGTGGGGCAGCTCGTTTCGGGTGGTTGGCTGGCCGAGGGCGCCGTCGCGGTGATCGAGCGCCCGGCGTCCGGCCCGGCCCTCGTCTGGCCGGACGGCTGGACCGTGCTGCGCGAGCGGCGGTACGGCGACACCCGGCTGGAAATGGCGGAGTGGACTGCCGGTCGGTCGGGCTGACCAGTCGGGTCTGATGCGCCCAGGCCTTGTACCGTCTTGGGCTATGAGTGGTGCGGTCTGCCCGGGATCCTTCGATCCGATAACCCTTGGTCACCTCGATGTCTTCGAGCGGGCAGCGGCCCAGTTCGACGAGGTGGTGGTGGCGGTGCTGGTGAACCCCAACAAGAAGGGCATGTTCACCGCGGAGGAACGCATCGCGATGATCAGCGAGGCGACGTCGCATTTGCCGAACCTGCGGGCCGAGGCCGGCTCCGGGCTCGTCGTCGACTTCGCCCGGGCGCGCGGGCTGACGGCCATCGTCAAGGGTCTGCGCACCGGCACGGACTTCGAATACGAGCTTCAGATGGCGCAGATGAACCGGCACGTCGCCGGCGTCGACACCTTCTTCGTCGCGACCAAGCCGCAATTCTCGTTCGTGTCGTCGTCGTTGGCCAAGGAGGTCGCGGCCCTCGGCGGCGACGTCACCGACCTGCTGCCGCCGGTCGTGAACAAGCGGCTCCAGGCCAAGCTGGCCGGATAGGTCGCGACACACCGGCCCGCAAAGCCGAGTCACACGAGTAACAACAGGCACACTGGTAACAACCAACTACGCCTGGAGGATGTTGCCGTGTACCGAGTATTTGAGGCGCTGGACGAGCTCGGCGCGATCGTGGAAGAGGCACGCGGAGTGCCCATGACCGCGGGCTGCATGGTGCCGCGGGGCGATGTCCTGGAACTTCTCGACGACATCAAGGACGCCATCCCGGGCGAGCTGGACGACGCCCAGGATGTCCTGGACGCCCGCGACGGAATGCTGCGTGAGGCCAAGCAGCACGCCGACTCGATGGTGTCGTCGGCCACGGCCGAGGCGGATTCGCTGGTCAACCACGCCCGTGCCGAGGCGGACCGGCTGCTCGCCGACGCGAAGGCGCAGGCCGACCGGATGGTCTCCGAGGCGCGTGCACACAGCGAGCGCATGGTCGTCGAGGCCCGCGAAGAGGCCAATCGGATCGCCAGTACCGCCAAGCGGGAGTACGAGGCCAGCACCAACCGGGCCAAGGCCGAGGTCGACCGGTTGCTGGAGAGCGGCAACCTGTCCTACGAGAAGGCCGTGCAGGAAGGCATCAAGGAGCAGCAGCGCCTGGTGTCTGAGACCGAGGTGGTTCAGACCGCCCACGCCGAGGCCACCCGCATGATCGATTCGGCGCACGCCGAGGCCGACCGCCTGCGCGGCGAATGCGACATCTACGTGGACACCAAGCTCGCCGAGTTCGAGGAGCACCTGCAGGGCACGCTGCGCTCGGTGAGCCGGGGCCGGCACCAGCTGCGTACCGCCGCCGGCACGCACGACTACGCCCAGCGCTGAACCGCTTCGCGGGAATGGCGTCCGGTCGGTGATCGGCGCCGACGTAGGATTGAGCAATGCCTGGCCCGAGTCCGCTGACCATTGACATCGCGCGATTGGGCCGTCGGCCCGGGTCGATGATCACGCACGTCGAAACCGTGCCCAGTCCCGAGCGGATCGGCCTGGATCTGATGGCGATCGCCGCCGGGGCGCCGATCGACCTCGACCTGCAACTGCAGTCGGTGTCCGAGGGCGTGCTGGTGACGGGGTCGGTGTCCGCACCGACCACCGGTGAGTGCTCGCGGTGCCTCAACCCGCTGTCGGGGCACGTCACCGTCGACCTCACCGAGCTGTTCGCGTATCCCGACAGCACGACCGAAGCCACCACCGAGGAGGACGAGGTCGGCCACGTCGTCGACGACGCCGTCGACCTCGAGCAGTCGATCATCGATGAGGTCGGGCTGACGCTGCCGTTCTCGCCGTTGTGCACCCCGGACTGCCCGGGACTGTGCCCGGATTGCGGGGTACGCCTCCTCGACGCCGAACCGGACCACCACCACGACAAGATCGACCCGCGGTGGGCGAAGTTGTCGGCGCTACTGCCCGAGACCCCCGACACCGACGGGGCTTCGTCGGAGGGCGGTTCGTGACGGTAGATCGTGCGCCGCTGCTGGCAGCGCTGGGCGTGCAGTTGCCCGACGATCTGCTGACCGTGGCACTGACCCACCGCAGCTACGCGTACGAGAACGGCGGTCTGCCGACCAACGAGCGGCTGGAGTTCCTGGGCGACGCCGTGCTCGGATTGGTGATCACCGCCGAGATTTTCCGCCGCTACCCGGACCGCAGCGAAGGCGAGCTGGCCAAGCTCAAATCCGCGGTCGTGAACACCCAGGCGCTGGCCGAGATCGCGCGCACCCTCACCCCAGACGGACTCGGCAGCTACCTGCTGCTGGGCCGCGGCGAGATGGCCAGCGGCGGCGCCCAGAAGGCCAACCTGCTGGCCGACGGACTCGAATCACTGCTCGGTGCAACGTATGTCGAGCACGGCCACGAGGTGGCCCAAACCGTGGTGATGGGGCTGTTCAGCGCCGCGCTCGACACCGCGGCGAGTCTCGGGGCGGGCCTGGACTGGAAAACCAGCCTGCAGGAACTGTCCGCCGCCCGCCGGATCGGCGTCCCGTCCTATGTTGTGACGTCCACCGGACCGGAGCACGACAAGGAGTTCACCGCGCGCGCAGTGCTCAACGGCATCGACTACGGCGAAGGCGTCGGGCGCACCAAGAAGGAAGCCGAACAGCACGCCGCCGCGGCGGCCTACCAGGCGCTGGAGGCCAGTCCCGAAGTCGACCCTGACGCCGACGCCGTCAGCAATGCCTGAACTTCCCGAAGTCGAGGTCGTCCGCCGGGGCCTCGAATCACACATTGTGACAAAGGGTTTCACCACGGTACGGGTGCTGCACCCGCGTGCGGTACGACGGCACGACAACGGTCCCGCGGATCTGGCCGGCCGGCTGGCCGGACGCCGGATCACCGGGACGGGCCGCCGCGGCAAGTACCTGTGGCTGACCCTCGACGGTGACGAGGCGCTGGTGGTGCACCTGGGCATGAGCGGCCAGATGCTGATCGGACCACCGGCCCGGCCGTCGCACCTGCGCATCGCGGCCGTGCTCGACGACGGCACCGAGCTGAGTTTCGTCGACCAACGTACGTTCGGCGGTTGGCAGGTCTGCGACCTCGTCGAGGTCGACGGCAGCGTCGTGCCCGTGCCGGTGGCGCACATCGCCCGCGACCCGCTGGACCCCGCGTTCGATCCGGACGCCGTGGTGAATGTCCTGCGGCGCAAGGACTCCGAGATCAAACGTCAGCTGCTGGACCAAACCGTGGTGTCCGGTGTGGGCAACATCTACGCCGACGAATCGCTGTGGCGGGCACAGGTCAACGGGTTTCGTCCGGCATCGGCGCTGGCTCGGCGCCGGCTCGGGGAACTCCTCGTCCACGCGGCCGACGTGATGAATTCGGCTCTGGCGCAAGGCGGCACGTCATTCGACTCGCTGTATGTCAACGTCAACGGCGAGTCCGGGTACTTCGACCGGTCACTGGACGCCTATGGCCAGGAAGGAGAGCCGTGCCGCCGCTGTGGCACGGCGATCCGGCGGGAGAAGTTCATGAACCGCTCGTCGTACTACTGCCCGAAATGCCAACCGCGGCCCCGCATCCCGCGTCCGATCTGACGGCCCGGGCTACTTCAGCCCGGGAATGCCCTTGAACTTCGGCGAATCGGTCATGCAGAACTTCCACTCGCCGCCTTCCTTGCGCAGCGGAACGTTCGTGACCCCGGTGGACGAGCTGACGTTCACCGTCGCCCGATCTCCGTTGACGTCGATGTCGGTGATCTCGGCGCGTTTGGTCGAACCGGGGCCGGCGTCGCCGGCGCTGCCGCCCTTGCCGAACTTGCCCGCGATCGACGGCACCTTGTCGTACAGTTTCACGTCGTTCGCGCAGGAGTGCGCCTTGAAATCGTCGAAGGTGTCGATCTGCGACGTCATCAGGTCGCGGATCTTCTCCTGGTCCGAGGACGACGCACCGTTCGTCACCTCGCCACCGCTGGACGCCGTATCCGAGCCGGAGCCGGAGTCCGAGCGCGACATCACCAGAGCGAATACCACTCCGATCACGAGCACGACGGCGAAAATCCCCGAACCGATGAGCGCCCACTTGCGGGTGTTGTTGGGCGGAGGCGGCGGCGGGAATCCGGGCTGCCCCGGGAAACCCGGCCCCATCGGGTAGCCGGGCGGCGGTCCGTAGCCCGGATAGCCGTAGCCGGGCTGTCCGTAGCTCGGCTGTCCGTAGGTCGGTTGCCCGTAGGCGGGCTGTCCGTAGGCGGGCTGTCCGTAGGCCGGCGGGCCGTACGCAGGCGGGCCGTATCCCTCGGGCGGCGGCTGTGGCGGCTGCCAGGGCTGGGCGCCCGGATCAGAGCCGGACGGGGGATAGGTCATGTCTGCGCGCTCCCTGTGAACTGTGCTTGGTATCCAACGTAACACCAGCGGCACTACCCGAAATGCCAACCGCGGCCGGGCAAGTCACAGGGCGATCACTTCATGCCGGGCAGATTCTGCAGCTGCTTCAACTGCGGTGAGTCGGTGAAGCAGATCTTCCACTCGCCGCTCTCTTTGCGGAAGTAGAGCGTGCCGGAGCGCTCCAGGCCGGTGCTCGACGTCGCGGTGACTTCGGCGGTGGCGGTATCCCCGGTCACGTTGACGCTGTCGACGGTCGCTTTGCCCTTGGCGCCGGTCGGATTGGTGCCGGTGCTGTCGGCGATGCCGGGGAACTTGCTGAAGAACTTCTGGTCGTTCTCGCACGCGCGTTCTTTGATCGACGACGGCCCCGAGCTCATCAGGCTCCGAATCTGATCCTCGTCGGAGTTGCCGCCCAGTGCGCTGAGCCCACCGCCGGAATTCGAGACCAGGACTACGGCGAGCACGATGCCCACGACGATGATGGCCGCCAGCCCACCGATCAGCGCCCACTTCGGGCCGTTCGATTTGGGTTGCGGCGCACCGGGGAAACCCGGGCCCATCGGATAACCCGGCGGCTGTCCGTATGCGGGCTGGCCGTAGGCCGGCTGACCGTACGCGGGCTGACCGAACGAGGGTTGCCCATAGGCGGGCTGGGGCTGGCCGTATCCCGGCTGGCCGTAGCCGGCCGGCGGGTACCCGGGTGCCGGCTGCTGCGGCTGCTGCCACGGCTGGCCGCCTGGCTGCGGCCCGAGCGGGGGATAGGTCATGTCTGGTCGCTCCCTGTGAACTGTGCTTGCCGTCCAAGTTAACACCGCTGGGCCGTCTACCTCCGGAAACGCCGGTCAGCCTCGGTCGTTACTTCATCCCCGGCAGCTGCTGCAGTTTCTTCATCTCAGGGGAGTCCGTCAGGCAGTACTTCCACTCACCGCCTTCCTTGCGGAAATAGACGGTGGCGGAGGCCTCACGCCCACTTTCGGCGCGCGTGGTGACGTTCACGGTGGCATGCTCGCCCGTCACGTCGACACTGTTGACGGTGACCTTCACTTTGGGCCCGACCGGCGCCTTCTTCCCGTCGGCGAGGCCAGGGAACTTACTGAAGAACTTGGCGTCGGCCTCGCACCGGTGGTCCTTCAACGCCGTCGGGTCGCTCATCAGGCTGCGAATCTGGTCCTCGTCCGAGTTACCGCCCAGTGCGCTGAGCCCACCGCCGGAGCCCGAGGTCCACACCACCACGCCGATCACGATGCCGATGACCGCGAGCAGGGCCAGCCCGCCGATCAGGAACTTCTTGTTGTTGTTCGGGGTTGGCGCGCCGGGATAGCCGGGTCCCGGGGGAAACCCGGGTGCCTGGCCGTATCCGGGCCCCATTGGGTAGCCGGGTGCCTGCCCGTAGCCGGGTGTCTGTCCGTACCCGGGCGGTTGTCCGTACCCGGCCGGTTGCCCGTACCCGGGCGCCTGCCCGTAGCCGGCCGGCGGGTACCCGGGTGCCGGCTGCCACGGCTGAGGACCCGGCGACCCGGGCGGGGGATAGGTCATTGTCTGGTCGCTCCTCGCGAAGTGGTGCGTGATGGCGAAATCGGCGGCGGCGAGCCGTGATCTCAGCGGGTTCCGGGCAGGTTCTTGAATACGGGATTGTCGGTGGAGCAGAACTTCCACTCGCCGCCTTCTTTACGCAGCCAGAACGCAACCTGCGACGACCCCGGGGGTTTGACCGTGGCGCGGTCGCCCGTGACGGTGATGTCGAGGACCTGCATGCTGTCCGCGTCACCTGCGACCTTCGGTATCGGCATACTGCCGAATGCGCCGCCGCCCGCCTGGCCGAAGAACTTGCGGTCGTTGGCACAGGAGATCGACGCCATGTCGCCCCCGCCGAAGTTGGCCAGAAACTGGCGAATCTCGTCCTCATCGGAACTGCCGCTGCCCGACGACCCTGGCTCAGTGGCGTCGTTTGTCGGACCCGTGCTGCCGGCTGCACTCTTGCGCGCACCGGACTGGCGGCTCGCGGATGTCGACTGGTCGTCGTCGGAGGAACCGGTCAGCGCGTAGATTCCGACGCCACCGAGGACCAGCACCAGCACCACGGCGCCGGCGATCAGAATCCACTTGCCCGGACCGCCCGAGTTCGGCGGCGGAGTGGCACCGGCATAGCCGTACGGCATCGGCTGACCGGGCATCGGACCGTATCCGGGCGGGCCATATGCGGGGTAGCCGGGAGCAACCGGCTGGCCGCCGTACGGTCCCTGCTGTGGGTACCCGGATGGCCCTGGATTCGGACCCGGGTATGGGTACGTCATGTGAACTCTCCCCCCGAGAGTGTTGCGCGAATCCCTGACTTTACCTGGGGCCCAGCAGGGTTCCCGCCGGACATTGAGCGGCGGCGCGGTACAAATGTGCCATGACGGAACTGTGGGTCGAACGGACCGGGGTGCGCCGCTACACCGGGCACAGCTCGCGAGGGGCCGAGGTCCTCGTCGGGTCCGAGGACGTCGAGGGCGTCTTCACCCCGGGGGAATTGCTCAAGATCGCGTTGGCGGCCTGCAGCGGCATGAGCAGCGATGCGCCGCTGCGTAGCCGACTCGGCGACGATTACCAGACCACCATCCGGGTGTCGGGGCCGCCGGACCGTGAGAACGAGGTCTACCCGCTGCTGCAGGAGTCGATGGAGTTGGACCTCTCGAGTCTGTCCGAGGACGAGATCAAGCGACTCAAGATCGTCGTCGAGCGAGCCATCGACAAGGTCTGCACGGTGGGCCGCACGCTGAAGGCGGGCACCGAGGTCACCTTCGGGTTCGCCGAGTGACGGAGGCGGTCCGGCTGTCGGCCTGGGTGCACGGCCAGGTCCAGGGTGTCGGGTTCCGGTGGTGGACCCGGGCCAGGGCACTGGAGTTGGGCCTCACCGGTTACGCCAGTAACAAGCCGGACGGCCGGGTGCACGTCGTGGCGCAGGGCCCGCGCGCCGACTGCGAGCAGCTGCTGGCACTCCTGCGCAGCGGCACCACCCCGGGCACGGTGACGACCGTCGTCGACGACTGGGCCGTCGCAGGTGACCCGATCGACGGTTTTTCTGAGCGTTAGAAGCCCAGGGGTCCCCGGCATTTAACCGGCGCGACGGTAGGGTTTCACCCCATGCATCTGAAGAGTCTGACGCTGAAGGGCTTCAAGTCCTTCGCGTCGCCGACGACTCTTCGCTTCGAACCCGGTATCACGTGCGTGGTGGGGCCGAACGGTTCGGGCAAATCGAATGTCGTCGACGCCCTGACCTGGGTGATGGGCGAGCAGGGCGCCAAGACCCTGCGCGGCGGCAAGATGGAAGACGTCATCTTCGCCGGCACCTCGTCACGGGCCCCGCTGGGCCGGGCCGAGGTGACGCTGACCATCGACAACTCGGACAACGCCCTGCCGATCGAGTACTCCGAGGTGTCGATCACCCGCCGCGTGTTCCGGGACGGCGCCAGCGAGTACGAGATCAACGGCAGCAGCTGCCGGTTGATGGATGTGCAGGAACTGCTGTCCGACTCCGGCATCGGCCGCGAGATGCACGTCATCGTCGGCCAGGGCAAGCTGTCGGAAATCCTGGAATCGCGGCCCGAGGACCGTCGCGCCTTCATCGAGGAGGCCGCCGGGGTGCTCAAGCACCGCCGGCGCAAGGAAAAGGCGGTCCGCAAGCTCGACGCCATGCAGGCCAACCTGGCCCGCCTGACCGACCTGACCACCGAACTGCGCCGTCAGCTCAAGCCACTGGGCCGGCAGGCCGAGATGGCGCGCCGCGCGCAGACCATCCAGGCCGATCTGCGGGACGCCCGGCTGCGCCTGGCCGCCGATGACCTGGTGACTCGGCAGGCCGAATTCGACGACACCAATCAAACCGAGACCGCGCTGCGGCGTGAGCACGGAGAGGTGGCCGAGCGCCTCGAAGCCGCATCGGCCGAACTTGCCGGCCACGAAGCGGCGGTATCGGGCCTGTCCGGCCGCGCGGAGGCAGCGCAACAGACCTGGTTCCGGTTGTCCGCGCTCGCCGAGCGAGTCAGTGCCACGGTGCGGATCGCCACCGAACGCACGAACCTGCTGGACTCTGACCCGGAAGTGTCGACCGGGCCCGACCCGGACGCGCTGGACGCCGAGGCCGACGCCGTCGCCGAGCACGAGGAACAGCTGCTCGCCGAACTCGCCGAATCGCGGACCCGGCTCGAGGCCGCCCGCGGCGCGCTCGCCGAATGCGAACGTGCGGCGGCCGACGCCGAACGCGCCCAGATGGCCGCGGCCCGTGCCGAAGCGGACCGGCGCGAAGGACTCGCGCGGTTGTCCGGACAGGTCGACACCATGCGGACCCGCATCGAATCGATCGACGAGGGCGCCGTCCGGCTGACCGGCAGCATCGAGGAGGCAGCCGCTCGGGTCGAGCAGGCGAAAGCCGAGTTCGAACTCGTGCAGAGCAAGGTCGGTGAGCTGGATGCCGGCGAGTACGGGCTCGACGAGCATCACGATCGGACCATCGCGGCGATGCGTCAGGCCGACGAGCGCGTCGACGAGCTGCAGGCGGCCGAGCGTGCCGTCGAGAAGCAGGTCGCATCCCTTCGAGCCCGCATCGACGCCCTTTCGGTGACCCTCGACCTCAAAGACGGGTCGGCGTGGCTGCAGAAAAACCACGATGGCTCAGGGCTTTTCGGCTCGGTGGCCGAACTGGTGCGGGTGCAGCCCGGCCATGAAGCGGCGATCGCGGCGGTGCTGGGCGCCGCCGCCGACGCGCTGGCGGCCGAGAGTTTCGATGCCGCACGCGCCGCGGTGGACGCGCTCAAAAAGGGCGACGGTGGCCGGGCGGCCATTGTGCTCGGCGACTGGCCGGTTGAATCCTCTTCGCCGCGTGGGGATTTGCCGTCCGCTGCGCAGTGGGCGCTGGACCTGGTCGACGTGCCCGACCGGCTCTCGGGCGCGATGCACGCCATGCTGGCGCGGGTCGCAGTGGTCGCTGATCTGCCCGCGGCGCTGGAGCTGGTGGCCGCACGTCCGGAGCTGCGTGCGGTGACGGCGGACGGCGATCTGGTCGGCGCCGGCTGGGTGAGCGGTGGGTCTGATCGCAAGCCGAGTGCTCTGGAGATCACCTCGGAGATCGAGAAGGCCCGTACCGCGCTGATCGACGCCGAGCGCCAGACCAGTGAATTCGGTGCCGCGTTGGCGGGTGCGCTGGCCGAACAGTCGGCGCGGCGCGACGCTGTCGAACACGCGCTGGCCGCGCTGCACGAATCCGATGCCACCATCTCGTCCGTCTACGAGCAGTTGGCGCGGTTGGGTCAGGAGGCCCGGACCGCCGATGCCGAATGGCAGCAGCTGATGGCCCAGCGCGACGAGCTGGAAGCCGGCCGCAGCCGGACCTTGGCCGAGCTGGCCGAGCTCGAAGACCGGTTCCACAACGCGCAACAGGAGCCGATGTTCGACGTCGAATTCGTCGACCGCTCCGAGACGACGGCAGCCGCCGAAGAGGCGCGTGCCGTCGAGGTCGAGGCCCGGCTCGCGGTGCGTACCGCTGAGGAACGTGCGAATGCCGTTCGCGGACGGGCAGATTCACTGCGCCGGGCCGCGGCCGCCGAGCGTGAGGCCCGGGTACGGGCGGCACGCGCCCGCGAGGCCCGGGAGAACGCGGCGAAGGTCGCGGCCGCCGTCGCCGACTCCGGTCGGCTGGTGGCCGAAAAGCTGGCTGCCACAGTGGCTCTCGCGGCACGCAAGCGCGACACGCTGGCCACCGAGCGCGCTCAGCGCTCCGAGGGGTTGACGCGGGTCAGGGCGGAAGTATCCGAACTCAGTGCCCGCGCCGCGGCGTTGACCGAGGCGTTGCACCGCGACGAGGTCGCGAAAGCCCAAGCGGCCCTTCGTATCGAGCAACTCGAGCAGCAGGCGCTGGAGCAGTTCGGTATGGCGGTCGCGGACCTGGTAGCCGAATACGGACCGGACGTGCCGCTGCCACCGACCGAACTCGAGATGGCCGAGTACGAGCAGGCCAAGGAACGCGGCGAACAGGTCAGCGCGCCCACGCCAATGGCATTCGACCGGCCCACGCAGGAGCGCCGCGCGAAGAAGGCCGAGAAGGAACTGGCCGAGCTCGGCCGGGTGAATCCCTTGGCGCTGGAGGAGTTCGCCGCGCTCGAGGAGCGCTACAACTTCCTGTCGACGCAGCTGGAGGATGTCAAGGGTGCCCGTAAGGACCTGATGGACGTCATCGCCGACGTCGATGAGCGCATCCTGCGCGTGTTCACAGAGGCCTACGCCGACGTGGAGCAGGAGTTCACCCAGGTGTTCTCGACGCTGTTCCCCGGTGGCGAGGGCCGGCTGCTGCTGACCAACCCCGGCGACATGCTCACCACCGGCATCGAGGTCGAGGCCCGGCCACCGGGCAAGAAGGTCAAGCGGTTGTCGCTGCTGTCGGGCGGTGAGAAGTCGCTGACCGCGGTGGCCATGCTGGTGGCGATCTTCCGGGCCCGGCCGTCACCCTTCTACGTCATGGACGAGGTCGAGGCCGCGCTGGACGACGTGAACCTGCGCCGCCTGATCAGTCTGTTCGAGCAGCTGCGGGAGAAGTCGCAGCTGATCGTCATCACGCACCAGAAGCCGACCATGGAGGTCGCCGACGCGCTGTACGGCGTCACCATGCAGGGCGACGGCATCACGCAGGTCATCTCGCAGCGCATGCGCGGCCAGGAGTTGGTCTCCAGCACCTGACACAATGTTCGCGTGTCGGAAGGTCTCTGGATCGCGATAGCGATCGTCGCTGTTCTCGTTGTCACCGCTCTGGTGGTCGGATTCGTCCGCTACCGGCGCAGCAGGATTTCGCTGTCCGCGCCGGAGGAGACTCCGGAGCTGGACCGTTCCGGCGGCTACACGGCGTCCTCAGGCATCACGTTCAGTAGTTCGGACACCGCAGAGAAACTGCCGACCGTCGGGGACGACGCCGAGATTCCGCGGGATTCGCGCAAGCGCACCATCGCCGATGTTCAGCTGCCCGAGCCGGAGCTGGCAGCGCCGGAGGTCGTGGCAGAGCCGGATGTGGTCACCGAGCGGCCGGAAGTCGTTGCTGAGCCGGAGCCGACCGCTGCGCCCGAACCAGAGGCAGAGCCCGAGCCCGAACCGGAGCCTGAGCTCGAGGTTGCCCCGCGCGACGAGATCGCGCCGACCGCGGGCCGGCTGGAGCGCCTGCGTGGCCGCCTGGCCAAGTCGCAGACCACGCTGGGCCGAAGCATGCTGGGCCTGCTGGGTGGCGGCGACCTCGACGAGGACTCCTGGGAGTCCATCGAAGACACCCTGCTGATCGCCGACCTGGGGCCTGTCGCCACCGAATCGATCGTCACCGCGCTGCGCAGCCGCATGGCCGAGGCCAATGTGCGCACCGAGGCCGACGTCCGCGCCGTGGTGCGTGAGGTGCTGATCAAGGAGCTGCGGACCGATCTGGACCGGTCCATCAAGGCGCTGCCGCACGCCGACAAGCCGTCTGTGCTGTTGGTCGTCGGCGTCAACGGCGCCGGCAAGACCACCACCGTCGGCAAGCTGGCCCGAGTGCTGGTCGCTGATGGCCGTCGCGTAGTGCTCGGCGCGGCCGACACCTTCCGCGCCGCCGCGGCCGATCAGTTGCAGAGCTGGGGCGCTCGCGTCGGTGCCGACACCGTGCGTGGCCCCGAGGGCGCGGACCCGGCTTCCGTGGCGTTCGACGCCGTCGACACGGGCATCGCAGCGGGCGCTGACGTCGTCGTGGTGGACACGGCGGGCCGGCTGCACACCAAGACCGGTCTGATGGACGAGCTGGGCAAGGTCAAGCGCGTCGTCGAGAAGCGCGCGAAGGTCGACGAGGTGCTGCTGGTGCTCGACGCCACCATCGGCCAGAACAGCCTGCCGCAGGCCCGGGTCTTCGCCGAGGTCGTGGACATCACCGGCGTGGTGCTGACCAAGCTCGACGGCACTGCGAAGGGCGGCATCGTGTTCCGGGTGCAGCAGGAGCTCGGCGTGCCGGTCAAGCTCGTCGGCCTCGGCGAGGGGCCGGACGATCTGGCGCCGTTCGAGCCCGCCGCCTTCGTCGACGCCCTCCTGGGGTGAATCGCAGCATTTGACCGTGCGTCTACGCTGCTCGCTACTCGATCTTTTCCTGCCGCGGCGCACGGTCAACGCACGGTGGTCATTGACTGTGCGCTGCGGCTGCGCTTTTGCGAGCACCGAACGGCCAGGATGCACAATGAAATTCGGCCGTCGTTGAGCCTGCGCTCACGGTCAGCGTTATCCGGGTTTCTCGCCCTCGCCATTGAATCAACCGACTCGGCGCCCACGCGGGGAATCTGTCGGTCACCTCGGCCCGGCTGCTACGCCGAGTGCGGGGCTCGGTGAAGCGACACGCCGCGGATCGTCGCGATAACCGCCACACTCGGCGTAGGAACCCCGCACCGTGCCGCACCAGGGACCGCCTCACTCAGACGCCCGTGTTTTCGCACAGAAGCGACTGCTCACGGAGCAGATGACCAGGCCGAACAAACTCTTTAACCGCGCCGAAACGTAACTGGTCGATCCGTTCACATACGCGAAACGCCCGCGCGCCGTCGGCGAAACAACCGATGCGCAAAGTTCTGGCCTAGGTCATCGGCATCTGCCTGTGACATGGGTTAAGGAGGAAGCGGCCAGTGGATGGATTCCCTATCTTGGGCACGCCGGACACCGGTGATACCGCATGGATGCTGGTGAGTTCAGCGCTCGTGCTGTTGATGACACCGGGTCTGGCGTTCTTCTACGGCGGCATGGTGCGCCGTAAGGGCGTGCTCAACATGATCATGATGAGCATCAGCGCCATGGGTGTCGTCACGGTGTTGTGGGTGCTGTACGGCTACTCGATGGCGTTCGGCAACGACAAGTGGAGCTTCGTCGGGGATCCCACGCAGTACTGGGGACTGAAGGGCCTGATCGGCGGCAACTCGCTCGTTGCGCACCTGCCCGCGGGAACCACTGCGGCGGTACAGATTCCGCTCGCCGGGACCATTCCGCAGCTGGTGTTCGTGGCGTTCCAGTTGATGTTCGCCATCATCACCGTCGCCCTGATCTCGGGTGCGGTCGCCGACCGCCTCAAGTTCGGCGGCTGGCTGCTGTTCGCCGGCCTGTGGGCCACTTTCGTCTACTTCCCGGTCGCGCACTGGGTGTTCGCCTTCGACGGCATCACGGCCACGCACGGTGGCTGGATCGCCAACCAGCTCAAGGCAATCGACTTCGCCGGTGGTACCGCGGTGCACATCAACTCCGGTACCGCGGGCCTGGTGCTGGCCATCATCCTGGGCAAGCGCTCGGGCTGGCCCACCACTCCGATGCGGCCGCACAACCTGCCGTTCGTCATGCTGGGCGCCGGTCTGCTGTGGTTCGGTTGGTACGGCTTCAACGCCGGCTCGGCACTGACCTCTGACGGTGTCGCCGCGTCGACGTTCATCACCACCACCGTGGCTACCGCCGCCGCGATGCTGTTCTGGCTGCTGACGGAAAAGATTCGTGACGGTCACGCCACCTCCCTCGGCGCGGCGTCGGGCATCGTGGCCGGCCTGGTGGCCATCACTCCGTCCTGCTCGTCGGTCAATGTCATCGGTGCGCTGGCGATCGGCGCGGGCGCCGGTGTGGTCTGCGCGCTGGCGGTCGGCCTGAAGTTCAAGCTGGGCTTCGACGACGCGCTCGACGTGGTGGGCGTGCACCTGGTCGGTGGTCTGTTCGGCACCCTGATGGTCGGCCTGGTGGCCACCAAGGAGGCTCCGGCCGCTGTCGCGGGTCTGTTCTACGGCGGTGGGTTCGACCAGCTGTGGCGTCAGGCCGTCGGCGCGTTCGCGGTGCTTGGCTACTCAGCGATCGTTACCGCTATCTTGGCCTTGATCGTCAAGTACACCATCGGCTTGCGCCTCGACCGCGAGGACGAGGCCAACGGTATCGACGAGGCCGAACACGCGGAAACCGCTTATGAATTCGCGTGATCGGGAAGGATTTACGGTGACATCCACGAGTACCGCGGTTATTTGGAAGGAATTGATCAAATGAAGTTGATCACGGCGATCGTCAAGCCGTTCACGCTCGAAGACGTCAAAACCGGTCTGGAGCAGATGGGCATCCTCGGGATGACCGTCAGCGAGGTGCAGGGCTACGGGCGCCAGAAGGGCCACACCGAGGTCTACCGCGGTGCCGAGTACTCGGTGGACTTCGTGCCCAAGGTCCGGGTCGAGGTCATCGTCGACGACGCGTCGGTCGACAAGGTCATGGATGTCATCGTGCAGGCTGCGCGGACCGGCAAGATCGGTGACGGCAAGGTGTGGGTCACCTCTGTCGAGACCGTGGTCCGCGTCCGTACGGGTGAGCGGGGCAGCGACGCCATCTGACGTCGGCTGACCACCAGATGACAATGCAGACACCAGATTCCGCTGCCGGAGCCGACGATACTTCGGTTTCGTCTGCTTCGGCAGCGGGATCAACCCGTCCGGCGAGCGACCTGAGCGCTGCTGTCGAGCAGTTGCTCACCGGCGGCGCGCGCCGCCTCGATTCGGTGGCGTTGCGCGAGGCGCTGGTCGATCTGTACGAATTCTGGCTTGCCGCAAAGGCAACCGAGATCGGCATCACCGAGACCAGTGGGTTCTCCATCGTGGCCACCGGCGGTCTCGGACGGCGAGAGATGCTGCCGTACTCGGACCTGGATTTGATGCTGTTGCACGACGACCTGCCGCAGGCCGACGTCACCGAGGTCGCCGAGGCACTGTGGTACCCGTTGTGGGACGCCAACATTCACCTCGACCACAGTGTCCGGACGGTGCCGCAGGCGCTCAAGACCGCAGCCGGCGACGTCTCTGCCGGGCTGGCCATGCTCGACGCCCGGCACATCGCGGGCGATTCGGATCTGTCGTCGCTGTTGGTCGGCGGCGCCAGGCGGCAGTGGCGGACCGGGATCACGTCCCGCTTCACCGAATTGATCGAACACGCCGCGGCGCGGTGGGAACGTTCCGGTCAGATCGCGCACCGCGCGGAGCCGGATCTCAAGAACGGCCGCGGCGGCCTGCGGGACGTGCAGCTGCTCAACGCGCTGGCCATGGCGCAGTTGGCGGACGTCTACCCGAGTCGTTCCGTGGCTTCACCCATCGGCACCCTGGGCGACGCCCACTTGGCGCTGCTCAACGTTCGCACCGAGCTCCATCGCGTCTCGCACAAGGGCCGCGAGATGGTGCTGGCCCAGTACGCCGACGAGGTCGGCGCCGCACTGGGTATCGGTGACCGCTTCGACCTGGCGCGCATGATCAGCGATGCCGCCCGCACCATCAGCTTCTACGTGGACGCCGGCGTGCGTACCGCGGGGAATGCCTTGCCGCGCAGAGGCTTTGCGGCACTCAAACGACCCGTCCGGCGACCACTGGACGAGGGCGTACTCGAGTTCGGTGGCGAGGTCATCCTGGCCCGCGACGCCAAGCCGCAGCGCGACCCCGGCCTGATCCTGCGCGTGGCCGCCGCGGCGGCCACCAACGGCCTGCCCATCGCGGCCTCGACGTTGGCGCGGCTCGCCGAGTCAGCGCCCGAATTGCGGGCACCGTGGCCGAAGGAAGCACTCAACGACCTGCTGGTGATGCTGGCGGCGGGGCCGGGCGCGGTGTCCACCGTGGAGGCCCTCGACCGGACCGGGCTGTGGGGCCGGCTGTTCCCCGAGTGGGGCGCGATCCGTGACCTGCCGCCACGCGACGTCGTGCACATCTGGACCGTCGACCGGCATCTGATCGAAACCGTCTCCCGGGCAAGCGCTTTCACCACCCGCGTGGACCGGCCTGACCTGCTGGTGCTGGGTGCGCTGCTGCACGACATCGGCAAGGGCCGGGGCGGCGACCACAGTGTGATCGGCGCCGAACTGGCCAATCAGATCGGCATCCGGCTGGGCCTGTGGCCGGCCGATATCGAGGTGCTGGTCAAGATGGTGCGCTACCACCTGCTGCTGCCGGAGACGGCGACCCGTAGGGACCTGCAGGACCCCAACACCATCGCCGCGGTGGTCGACGCACTGGGCGGCGACGGGCAACTGCTGGAGCTGCTGCACGCGCTGGCCGAGGCGGATTCGCTCGCCACGGGCCCCGGTGTGTGGGGCGATTGGAAGGCCTCGCTGATCGGCGATCTGGTGCGGCGGTGCCGGATGATGATGGCGGGGGAGGACCTGCCGCATCCTGATCCCATTGATCCGCAACTGCTTTCGCGTGCCGACCAGAGCGGTGTCCATGTGGAGCTCACGGCGGGGGACAGTGCGCACCTGTTCAACGTCACGATGCTCGCCCCGGACCGCCGCGGTCTGCTGTCGAAGGCTGCCGGGGTACTGGCCCTGCACTCGCTGCGGGTGCATTCGGCGTCGGTCAACAGCCACGAAGGGCTGGCGATCAACACATTCGTGGTCTCGCCGCACTTCGGCTCGCCGCCGGCCGCCGAACTGCTGCGTCAACAGTTCATCCTGGCGCTCGACGGCGATCTCGACGTGATCGCCGCGCTCGAGCAGCGGGACGAGGACACTCCGGCCCCGACCCGGCGGGCCGGCGAGATTCCCGCAGCGGTGCCCGGCTACCACGCGATCGCGCCACCCCGCGTGCGGTGGTTCGAAGGGTCCTCCGACGATGAGTTGGTCGTACAGATCCGCAGCGCCGACCGGCCGGGCCTGCTCGCTCGCCTGGCCGCTGTGATCGAGCGCAAGAGCGTGGACATCGCCTGGGCGAAGGTGACCACGCTGGGCGCCACCGTCGTCGACGCATTCGGACTGGTGGTTCCGGACGACTTCACGGCCGCCGAGGCCCGGGCCGCGTTCGAACAGGATCTGTACGCGGTGTTGCCTGCGCCCGTGCCGGCCAAGCCCGCGGTGATCACTGCTGAGGTGAGTTAGCGAGTTCGGCGCTGCCGCACCAGTTCCGGACGGCGGCACGGACCTCGGCTGCCTCGCCGGCCCACGCGACATAGCCGTCGGGCCGGATCAGCACGGCGGGCGGCAATTGGTCATCGTCCGTGACGGCGCAGTTGATGTCCGTGCGGTCGAGTATCAGGCCGCTCTTGGTCAGCAGTAGGAAGCGGCCGTCTCGCAGGAGTTCGTAGACCCGGGTGCCCCCGCACGCGGCGTCGGGCATCCGTTGCCCGACCAATCGGTGATCGCCGCGCTTGCGCGGATAGCCGATGGCGATTCCGCTGAGGCGGCCTCCCATGGCGCGCCTGGTCGGTCCGGTGCTCAACAGGGTGGTGATCGCGATGCGCCGCAACAGTCGCCGCGGCAGGCTGCGTCCCAGCACCAGTTGATTGAACGCATCGGTGAGCTTGAGCACCTTTGCGCCGACGGCATGGCGTTCGCGCTGGTAGCTGTCCAGGAGCCAGGCCGGTGCGGTGCCCTTGACTGCCGACGCCAGCTTCCAGCCCAGGTTCATCGCGTCCTGGATTCCGGTGTTCATGCCTTGCGCGCCAAGAGGCGAGTGCACGTGGGCCGCGTCCCCGGCGATGAAGCAGCGCCCGACGCGATAGCGGTCGGCCTGGCGCCGCTCGGACAGGAACCGGGTGCTCCAGCGCATCTCGCCCATGCCGAAGTCGGTCTTCGCGATCCGGCGCAGGGACTCCCTGATCTCTGAAAGTGGCACCGGCTCGCTGAGTGGTACGTCCTCCCGGGTCCGGTCCCACGCGATGGCGCGGAACCAGCCGTCGCCGAACGGGACCAGCAGCACGACGCCGTCGGGACTGGTCGCGGCGGCCAGTCCGTCGGCCGGCGGGTTCGCCAGCTGCACATCGGCCAGCAGGATGTGCGTCTGGTACTGCTTGCCGGCGAACCCGATCCCCACCATCGTGCGCACGGCGCTGTGCGCACCGTCGCAGCCGACGAGGTAACCGGCCCGGACCGTGCTCTGGTCCGCGAGTAGCACGGTGACGCCGTCGCTGTCCTGCGTCAGGCCGGCAACCTCTGCGCCGTAGCGGATTTCGACACCGAGCTCGATGGCGCGTGCGGTCAGCACCCGTTCGGTCAGGCTTTGCGGTGCCATCAGCACCATGGGGTAGCGGGTGGGCAGATCCTGCAGGTTGATCGCGGCGCCCGGGACCGGGCTCACGGTCTGGACCGGGAGCCCGCGCTGCACGAGTTCGTCGGCCAGACCGCGGGCGTCCAGCAGTTCCAGCGTCCGCGCGTGCACGCCGAAAGCCCGGGTGATGTTCGGGATGTCGCGGCGTCGTTCGAGCAACTGAACCGCGACGCCGCGCATGGCCAGTTCGCACGCCAACGTCAGGCCCGTCGGACCGGCGCCGACAACGACGACGTCCGTGCTGTTCAAGGTGGTCATCTCAGGCTCCTCATTTAATTCATCAGGCAATGAATTCATCGCGCGATGAAATACTGCGGGCGCGGGTGTTGCCGTGTCAAGGGGACGGTGGTGCCGAAGTACCGGCGGCAGGCGCTGCGGTTAGGCTTAACCCCGTGTTTGAATCCCTGTCCGACCGGTTGACCGGTGCGCTGTCGGGTCTGCGCGGCAAGGGCCGGCTGACCGACGCCGATATCGACGCCACCGCCCGCGAAATCCGCCTGGCCCTGCTCGAGGCCGACGTGTCGCTGCCGGTCACGCGCGAGTTCATCGGCCGGATCAAGGACCGTGCCAAGGGCGCCGAGGTCTCCGGTGCGCTCAACCCGGCGCAGCAGGTCGTCAAGATCGTCAACGAGGAGCTCATCGGCATCCTCGGTGGTGAGACGCGCCAGCTGGCGTTCGCCAAGACGCCGCCGACGGTCATCATGCTGGCCGGTCTGCAAGGTTCGGGTAAGACCACCCTCGCCGGCAAGCTGTCGAAATGGCTCAAGGAGCAAGGGCATACGCCGCTGCTGGTGGCGTGTGACCTGCAGCGCCCGGGCGCGGTCAACCAGCTGCAGATCGTCGGTGAGCGGGCGGGCGTCAACGTCTTCGCGCCGCATCCGGGAGTCTCACCCGACGGCGTGACCATCGACCAGATGACCACCGGTGACCCGGTATCGGTCGCCGCCGCGGGCTTGGCCGAGGCCAAGGCCAAGCACTTCGACGTCGTGATCGTCGACACCGCCGGCCGCCTAGGTATCGACGAAGAACTGATGGCCCAGGCCGCCGCGATCCGCGACGCCGTCAAGCCCGACGAGACGCTGTTCGTCCTCGACGCGATGATCGGTCAGGACGCCGTGACCACCGCCAACGCCTTCCGCGAGGGCGTCGGCTTCACCGGTGTCGTGCTGACCAAGCTGGACGGCGACGCCCGCGGTGGTGCGGCGCTGTCCGTCCGCGAGGTCACCGGCGCGCCGATCCTGTTCGCCTCCGCCGGTGAGAAGCTCGAAGACTTCGACGTCTTCCACCCGGACCGCATGGCGTCGCGCATCCTGGGCATGGGCGACGTCCTCACCCTGATCGAGCAGGCCGAGCAGGTCTTCGACCAGAAGAAGGCCGAAGAGGCCGCCGCCAAGATCGGCTCCGGCGAACTGACGCTCGAGGACTTCCTCGAGCAGATGCTGATGATCCGCAAGATGGGTCCCATCGGGAACCTGCTGGGCATGCTGCCCGGTGCCGGTCAGATGAAGGACGCTCTGGCAGCCGTCGACGACAGCCACCTGGACCGCATTCAGGCCATCATCCGCGGCATGACCCCCGCCGAGCGGTCCGATCCCAAGATCATCAACGCCTCGCGGCGGCTGCGTATCGCGAACGGCTCCGGTGTCACCGTGGCCGAGGTCAACCAGCTGGTCGACCGCTTCTTCGAGGCCCGCAAGATGATGTCGCAGATGGCCGGCCAGATGGGAATGCCGTTCGGCCGCAAGAACTCTCGTAAGGCAGCGAAGGGCAAGAACAAGCAGGCGGGCAAGGGCCGCAAGGGCGGACGGGGACCCACGGCGCCGAAGGCGGCCGCCAACCCGTTCGGTCTCGACCCGAGCGCGCTGCCGGGTGGTTTCCCGGACCTGTCGAACATGCCGCAGGGGCTCAACGAGTTGCCGCCGGGCCTTGCCGACTTCGATCTGTCACAGCTGAAGTTCCCGAAGAAGTAGCCGTCGTGCGGGCGCTGCACATTCGTGGTCGCGGGTTGCCCGACGGCGACGAGGTGCAGTGGTGGATACACGGCGGAGTGCTGTCGGCCGAGCCGATCGCCAACGCCGACACCATCTTCGACGGTGGCTGGATCATCCCCGGCCTGGTCGACGCGCACTGTCACGTGGGCATCGGGCCGGGTGGCGCCGTCGAACCCGACGAGGCCGAGCGGCAAGCCGAGACCGAGCGGCAGGCCGGTGCGCTGCTCCTGCGCGACGCCGGATCGCCCGTCGACACCCGCAGCTTCGACGACCGTGACGACCTCCCGCGGATCATCCGGGCGGGTCGGCACCTGGCACGGCCCAAGCGCTACCTGCCCGGGCTGCCCATCGACGTCGAGGACGAGTCGCAGCTGCCGCAGTACGTCGCCGAACAGGCCCGTCGCGGTGACGGCTGGGTCAAGCTGGTCGGCGACTGGATCGACCGGGGCGTGGGTGACCTGGCGCCGCTGTGGTCCGACGACGTCCTCAAAGAGGCCATCGACGCCGCCCACGCCAACGGCGCCCGGGTCACGGCGCACGTGTTCGGCGAGGACGCGCTGCCGGGGCTGATCAACGCCGGCATCGACTGCATCGAGCACGGCACCGGGATCACCGACGACATCATCGAGCTGATGCTCGCGAACGGCACCGCGCTGGTGCCGACGCTGATCAACATCGAGAATTTCCCCGGGATCGCGGACAAGGCGGCCAAGTTCCCGGCCTACGCCAAGCACATGCGCGATCTGTACGCGACGTGCCCACAGCGGGTCGGTGCCGCCCACGAGGCCGGGGTTCCCATCTACGCGGGCACCGATGCCGGCGGCATGATCGCCCACGGCCGCATCGCCGACGAGGTAGCCGCCCTCGGCCGGGTGGGCCTGAGCCCGACCGACGCATTGGGGGCGGCGAGCTGGGACGCGCGAAAGTGGTTGGGGCGTCCGGCATTGGAGCACGGTGCCTCGGCTGATCTCGTCTGCTATGCCGAGGACCCGCGGCTGCCGGGCGTGCTCGACCACCCCGCGTTGGTGATCCTGCGCGGGAACGTCTACTGACTCACGTGTATTGGCTGAAACCCCAGTCCAGCAGCTGCCGCGCCTGGGGGTAGAGATCGCCGGTGCCGTACATCTGCACCACGACCAGCCGGTGGTTGCCGCGTTGCGCCGCACCGACATAGGTCTTGCGCGCCCGATCCGTGTAGCCGGTCTTGCCGGCGAAATCGCCCGGGTAACCGGTCAGCAACTCGTTCTGACTGGTGAGGGTCTTGCCGGGAAACTGCGCGGACGTCTGCCGGAAGATCTCGGCGATCACGGGGTAGGTCAGCGCCGTCCGGTAGATCACCCCGAGATCGCGCGGGGTGGTGATCGATTCCCAGCCGGGGCCGTCGAGCCCGGACGGTGAGCCGGCGCGGGTGCTGCGGGCACCGAGCGCCGCGGCCTTGCGATTCATGGCGGCCACCGTGACGCGCTGTCCGCCGAGCATGTCCGCCAGCATGTTCGCGGCGTCATTACCCGACACCATGAGCAGGGCATCGAGGAGCTGGCGCACGGAATAGACCTGGCCGGGCTTGAGCCCGACGCACGAACACTCGACCTTGGTGTGCGACTCATTGGCCCGTCCCAGGGCGTCCGGGCGCAGGTTGTCCAGTACGACCATGGCCAGCAACGGCTTGATGGTGCTGGCCGGCGCGTACGACCCGCCGGGATCCTGCGACGCCAGCACCTGGCCGGTGTCGAGGTCGGCGACCAGCCAGGCCTTGGCCGGGCCGTTGGCAAATGCCTGCGCGCCCGTGGGTTGCCCGGTGGGTTCGGCCGCCGCGAGGGGTGTTGCGATCGGCGTCACCAGTAATGCGCCGAGGGTCAGCGCGGTCGCCGTGAACAGTTTGCGCACGAGCGCCGACGCTACGGATTCCAGGCTGCGATCAGCTCGCGCCGAGATTCCGGTCGGGTATCGGTTGCTGCGGTTAGAGCGAGCCGACGCTGACGGAGCGGTCCTGCGCGAAGCCCCAATCCAGCAACTGGGAGGCCTGGTCCCAGTAGGTCGGTCCGCCCTCGTGCACCATGCCGTACATCATCGCGATGACCAGACGGCGTCCGCCGCGGTCGGCGGCAGCCACGTACGTCTTCTTGGCGGCGTTGGTGAATCCGGTCTTGCCGCCGATGGTGCCGGGGTACCGCTGCAGCAGCTGGTTCTCGTTGACGATCTGCTCGTTGCCGTTCTTGCCTGGGAACGTCGCGGCGGGCTGCGCGGTGATCTGCGCGAAGTACGGGTTGGCCATCGCGGCGCGGAAGATGATGGCCAGGTCCCGCGGCGTCGTCCAGCCCGAACCGCCCGCGCCGTCGAGGCCCGACGGGGTGGCGGCGTGGGTGTCGACGGCGCCGATCGCGGCGGCCTTGGCGTTCATCTTGGCGACGGCGACGTCGTAGCCGCCGATCATGTCGGCCAGGGCGTTGGCCGCGTCGTTGCCCGAGGCGAGCAGCACCGCGTCCAGCAGCTGGCGCGCGGTGTAGACGTGGCCGGGGACGATGCCGGCGCAGTTGCACTCCACCTGGGTGTCGGCGACGGTGCCGGCCACGGTCGCGTCCAGGCTCGGCAGTTCACTGAGCGCGGTCAGCGCCAGCAGTGTCTTGATGGTGCTGGCGGGCGGATGCCGCAGGTCGATGTCCTGGCCGGCGAGGATCTGGCCCGAGTCCATGTCGGCGACGATCCAGGCGGGGGCCGGCCCCGCCGGGATCTGTACGGTGCCGACCGGCTGGATGTCGGGGTCAGCGGCCGCAACCGGCGGCGCGACGAGGAACACGAGCGTCAGGGTCGCCATGACGGCGGTTGCGAACCTTCCCATGGAGCCAGCAGCCTACTGGTGGTGTTCAATCGGAGCATGCTGAGTCTGGAAGAGATCTCGGACCGTCTGGAAATCCAACAGCTGTTGGTCGCGTACTCGACGGCCATCGATACCCGCCAATTCGATGATCTGGCAAAGGTTTTCACGCCTGACGCGTACATCGACTACCGCGCGATGGGCGGCATCGACGGGCATTTCCCCGAGGTCAAGGAATGGCTGGCGCAGGTGCTGCCGAATTTCCCGGCCTATGCGCACATGCTCGGCAACTTCGACGTCACCATCACCGGTGACACGGCGAAATCGCGCACCATCTGCTTCAACCCCATGGTGTTGCCCACCGGGGCGAGCGAAGCGACGGGGCAAGGCTCGGCGGAAGCCGACGCGCAGCCCCAGGTGCTGTTCTGCGGCCTCTGGTACGAGGACGAGTTCGTCCGTACCGCCGAGGGCTGGCGCATGACCCGCCGCGTCGAGACCAAGTGCTTCGACCGGGTGGTTTGACGCGTCCTCGGGATTTGGGGCGGTCGTGGCTGCTCTGGCAGAATGGTCGGCTGTCTGTCCGCGACTCGTTCAATGCGCCGCGCGGCGGTCACACACGTGAGGCAAGACCGGACCGGGCAATCCGCCTGAGTCGCTGAATTGCAGCGTGGCAATCATCAGGAGAAGTGCAGAACATGGCTGTCAAGATCAAGCTCACCCGGCTTGGCAAGATCCGCAACCCCCAGTACCGCATCATCGTCGCCGACGCGCGCACCCGCCGCGACGGCCGCGCCATCGAGGTCATCGGCCGGTACCACCCGAAGGAAGAGCCGAGCCTGATCGAGATCGATTCGGAGCGCGCGCAGTACTGGTTGGGCGTCGGCGCACAGCCGACCGAGCCGGTCGCCGCCCTGCTGAAGATCACCGGTGACTGGCAGAAGTTCAAGGGCCTGCCGGGCGCCGAGGGCACCCTGAAGGTCAAGGAGCCCAAGCCGTCCAAGCTGGACCTGTTCAACGCCGCGCTGGCCAACGCCGACGCCGCCCCCGGTGGCGAGGCCGTCACGCTGAAGAAGCGCAAGGACAAGAAGGAAGAGGCGGCTGAGGCTGCTGCCGAGACCGAGGCTGCCGAGGCCACTGAGGCCGAGGCCGAAGCGCCCGCCGAATGAGCAGCGTCGTCGTCGACGCCGTAGAGCACCTGGTCCGCGGGATCGTCGACAACCCGGATGATGTCCGGGTCGACATGGTGACCAGCCGCCGCGGTCGTACCGTCGAGGTGCACGTGCACCCCGATGACCTGGGCAAGGTCATCGGGCGCGGCGGCCGCACGGCCACCGCGCTGCGGACGCTGGTCGCCGGCATCGGCGGCCGGGGCATCCGCGTCGACGTGGTGGACACCGACCAGTAAATATGGACCTCGTGGTCGGCCGCGTCGTCAAGGCGCACGGCATCAGCGGCGAGGTAGTCGTCGAAGTACGTACCGATGATCCCGGCGAGCGTTTCTCGCCGGGATCATCGCTGCGTGGCAAGCCGGGAGCCCGAAATCCCGGTCCTGAACGCACCTTCGTCGTCGAATCGATGCGCGAGCACGGCGGCCGGTTGTTGGTCCGCCTCGAAGGCGTGGCCGATCGCAATGCGGCAGATGCGTTGCGCGGCACGCTGTTTCTCGTGGATTCCGCGAGCCTGCCGCCCATCGAAGAACCCGACGAGTTCTACGATCACCAACTCGAGGGCCTCAAGGTCCGCACCGTCGACGGCGTCGACGTGGGTGTGGTGACCGAGGTGTTGCACACCCCGGGCGGTGAATTGCTGTCCATCCGAACGGAATCCGGCGCCGAGGTGCTGGTGCCGTTCGTCACCCAGATGGTGCCGACGGTGTCGCTGGCCGACGGTCTGGTGGAGATCGATCCGCCCGACGGCCTGCTCGAGATGGACTGACATCCATGCGGATCGACGTCGTCACCATCTTCCCGGCGTATCTCGACGCCCTGCAGCAGTCTTTGCCGGGCAAGGCCATTGCCAACGGCACCGTCCAACTCGGCGTGCACGACCTGCGGAACTGGACGCATGACGTCCACAAGTCGGTCGACGATTCGCCGTACGGCGGCGGGCCCGGCATGGTGATGAAGGCGCCGATCTGGGGTGCTGCCCTCGACGAAATCTGCACTCCGGAAACGGTTTTGGTGGTTCCGACGCCGGCCGGCCGGTTGTTCACGCAGGAACACGCACACCGGTGGACCGAAGAACAGCACCTGGTGTTCGCCTGTGGCCGTTACGAGGGCATCGACCAGCGGGTCGCCGACGACGCCGCCCGGCGGATGCGGGTCGAAGAGGTATCGATCGGTGACTATGTGCTGCCCGGTGGCGAGTCCGCGGCTCTCGTGATGATCGAGGCCGTGGTGCGGCTGTTGCCCGATGTCCTGGGCAATCCGGTGTCGCACCAAGATGATTCGCATTCGGCGCACGTCGGGGGAGTGCTGGAGGGGCCGAGCTACACCCGGCCGCCGGTGTGGCGGGACCTCGAGGTGCCCCCGGTACTGCTGTCGGGTGACCACGCCAAGGTTGCCGCCTGGCGTCGCGAACAGGGGCTGCAGCGCACGCGGGAAAGAAGACCTGATCTGTTGCGCTAGACCGCTTCCCCGTCGCTTCGCTCGCCCCGACTGACGAACTAGCTGATTCGCCCGCCCGGGAACATCGTCTTGACGGCGCCCGTGATCGTGGCGCGGGCCGTGGCGTCATCGGTGGGTTGCAGCGCGCCGATCGCCATCACATAGCGCCGGTCGGCGCCGATCACGCCGGTGGACATGTGCATCCAGTTGTTGCCGCCCCACTCGGGCATCCAGCCCTGCTTCACCGCAACCGGTTCGCCGTACAGGCCGTCCGGGATGCCGAAGCGCTGCGGGTAGCCGTCGGCGCCGGTGGGCGTCGACGCGGCCAGGTTGGCCAGGATGATGCTGGCTCGCTCCGGCGGGAGGCCGCCGGAACCGTTCAGCAGCTTGTCGTAGTAGCGCACCAGGTCGGTCGTGGTGCTCATGGTGTTCCACCACTTGCCGTCGTACGGCACCGACGTCGAGGTCAGCCCGTACCGCGCCGCGACACGGGTGACGACGCTGTTGCCGCCACTGCGATTCCAGAAGATCTCGGCCGCGGAGTCGTCCGACGAGCGGAGCATGGTGTCCAGCGACTGACGGTCGGCCGCGGTGAGCTCGATCTGGCCCTTCGCCTCCTGCAGCAGCAGGTCGTCGGCGATGAACAACTTGGCCACCGACGCGATGGGCAGGGTGGACGTGTTGCCGGTGGCGATCAGCTGACCGGTGTTGCGGTCGAGAACCGCGGTGCTGATCGACGCGCCGGCTGCCGCGGCATCACTGGTGGCGGTCCGTTCGCGGGCATCGAGGCCCGTCAGGGCCGCGGCGGGCTCGGCGGCCGGAGCCTCCGGCAGCTCCAGGGCGGTGACGACCGGTACGACGGTCAGCGCGATCTTGTTCGGCGGCGCCGCCCCGTAGACCTTGGCCTCGCAACCAGCCGTGAGCATCACCGTTGCCGCAGCGGCGGTGATGGTCAGCAGCTTCAATTGCTGCGGGCGCATGGGTCTCCTCGGATCACGATGGATGAAAATCTGATTGATCAGCGTAACGGGTAAATGTGTGTTGGGTGTGACGTCTGTGACGGTGCCGCCTGTGATGTCGACTGCACCGGGCCCGGTGGGGTCACGATTTCGTCACCCGGCGGCTGTCTGGCACAATTGAGCAGTTGTCTGCGCTGGGCGCGGGGTCGGCGTCTGCTTTGGATGTGTCCCCGCCCGCTACGGCATCCGACCAACGTCCGTAAAGAGAATGGCTTTTCCGTCGCGCCGCATGGCGTCCGGCGGCTGCAGCCCGCGAGTTAGCAAGGAAGTGTCACCGATGAAAACGCTGGACTTCGTCGACCAGGCGTCGCTGCGCGACGACATCCCGGCCTTCAACCCCGGCGACACCCTCAATGTGCACGTCAAGGTCATCGAGGGCAACAAGCACCGCATCCAGGTGTTCAAGGGCGTCGTGATCCGTCGTCAGGGTGGCGGCATCGGTGAGACCTTCACCGTCCGCAAGGAGAGCTACGGCGTCGGCGTCGAGCGGACCTTCCCGGTGCACTCGCCGAACATCGACCACATCGACGTCGTCACCCGCGGTGACGTCCGTCGCGCCAAGCTGTACTACCTGCGCGAGCTCCGTGGCAAGAAGGCCAAGATCAAGGAAAAGCGCTGAGCTTGTTCGGCGACCTTTCCGCCGAACTGATTAGCCTGGTGCCGTGACCGGCCCAAGCGAAGACAGCACCACTCCGGACAGTCCGACGACGGACGACGCCGACCCGACAGCGACCGCCGACTCGGCCGCCAAGGCCGAAGAGGCCGACGATAAGCCGAAGTCGAAGCTGGCCGCGCTGCGCGAAGGCGTCGTCCTCGTCGTCACCGCTGTGCTGCTGTACTACCTCGTGCTGACGTTCGTGGCGCGGCCGTATCTGATTCCGTCGGAGTCCATGGAGCCCACGCTGCACGGCTGCAGCGGCTGCGTCGGCGACCGGATCATGGTCGACAAGCTGACCTACCGGTTCAGCTCGCCGGAGCCGGGTGACGTGGTGGTCTTCAAGGGGCCGCCGAACTGGAACATCAGCTACAAGTCGATCCGGTCGGACAACCCGACCATGCGCTGGATTCAGAACGCCCTCTCGGTCGTCGGCTTCGTGCCGCCCGATGAGAACGATCTGGTGAAACGCGTCATCGCGGTGGGTGGCCAGACGGTGCAGTGCCGCAACTCGACGGGGCTGACGGTCGATGGCAAGAAGCTCAAGGAGCCGTACCTGGACCCGGCGACCATGATGGTCGACCCGGCGACAGACCCGTGCCTGGGCAACGAGTTCGGTCCCGTGAAGGTGCCGGACGGTCGGCTCTGGGTGATGGGGGACAACCGCACCCACTCGGCCGACTCACGCGCGCACTGCACGAACACGCCGACGGACGCCATCAACGCGCTGATGTGCACCGGTGACCCGACCGCGGGCACGGTGCCCGTCGCCAATGTGATCGGCAAAGCCCGCTTCATCGCCTGGCCGCCGTCGCGCTGGGGCGGTGTCGTCACGGTCAATCCGCAGACCGGACAATAGGTTTTAGGATTTCCGTTGCCGGTTTGGCCGCCCCGCACAGTGATCCGCAAGTCCGCGGGCCTGCGCACCCTGGAGTCCGCGCTGTACCGCGGCGGCCTCGGGCCGGTGGCCGGGGTTGACGAGGTCGGCCGCGGGGCCTGTGCCGGCCCGCTCGTGGTGGCGGCCTGTGTCCTGGGCCCCAACCGGCTGGAAAGCCTGGCGGCGCTCGATGATTCGAAGAAGTTGAACGAAGCCGAACGGGAACGGCTGTTCCCGTTGATCCGGCGTTACGCGCTGGCGTACCACGTGGTGTTCATCCCGTCGGTCGAGGTGGACCGGCGCGGGGTGCACATCGCGAACATCGAAGGCATGCGCCGCGCGGTCGCGGGCCTGTCGCTGCGGCCGGGTTATGTGCTCTCCGACGGGTTCCGGGTGCCGGGTCTGTCGGTGCCGTCGCTGCCGGTGGTCAGTGGGGACGCCGCGGCCGCCTGCATCGCCGCGGCGAGCGTGCTGGCCAAGGTCAGCCGCGACCGACTGATGGTCGAGATGGATGCCGTCCATCCGGGCTACGGCTTCGCGATCCACAAGGGCTACAGCACGCCCGCGCACACCGCGGCACTGGCGGAGCTGGGGCCCTGCCCGGAGCACCGGTTCTCGTTCGCCAATGTGCGCAAGCTCGCTGCCAACCCGGCGATAGGGCAGCGCTGCCGATCGGGGTGAGGAAAAATGGGAACTAGTCGCCAATCCGAACAAGACATGGCCCGCAAGAACCGAAGGACCGCTGAACTGATGAGTCTGTGCCGATGAGTGCCGAGGATCTCGAGAAGTATGAAACCGAGATGGAGCTCTCGCTGTACCGCGAGTACAAGGACATCGTCGGGCAGTTCAGTTACGTCGTGGAGACCGAGCGGCGCTTCTACCTGGCCAACAGCGTCGAGCTGATCCCGCGCAACGCGGACGGCGAGGTCTACTTCGAGCTGCGCCTGGCCGATGCCTGGGTCTGGGACATGTACCGGCCGGCGCGGTTCGTCAAGCAGGTCCGGGTCATCACCTTCAAAGATGTCAACATCGAAGAGGTCGAGAAGCCCGAACTGCGCCTGCCCGAATAGCCCGTGTCGACCATCGGCGAGCTGTTCGCCGTCATCGACCTGGTCGGCGTCCTGACCAACGCGATCTTGGGCGGCATCGTCGCCCGCGACGAGCGCATGGATCCGATCGGCTTCCTGACGCTGGCGCTGATGTCGGGGCTGGGCGGCGGCATCATCCGCGACACCCTGCTGCAGCACGGACCGCCGGTGGCGCTCACCGACTTTCGCTACGCGCTGTGCGCGGTGATCGGTGCGGCCATCGCCTTCCTGATGCCGATCGGTGGCCGCGGCTGGCGGGCGGTGTTTCCCTACGTGGACGCGCTGGCCCTCGGTTGTTGGGCGACCGCCGGCGCGCAGAAGACGTTGTCCCTGGGGCTCGGTTGGGTACCGGCCCTGCTGCTGGGCACCATCACCGCGGTCGGCGGCGGCGCGCTGCGGGATCTCACGACGCACCGGGTTCCGCAGATTTTCGGCGGCAACACTCTGTACGCGACGAGTGCGCTGGCAGCCAGTGCGGTGGTGGCCGGGTTCTGGAATCTGGGGCTGGCGCAGACGGGCGTCCTGGTGGGCACGGCGGTCGGCGCGGGGCTGTGCCTGATCTCGCGCCGCCGTGGCTGGCAGCTGTGGGGCGGTTTGTCGTGGGAGTACACCTTCGGCCGCAAGCCGGGGCAGCGGCTGCCGCACATCTCGGTGCGGATGCTGCGTGACGAGGCCGGCGGCACCCCCGGTGACGGTCAGCGGTAGCGCAGTTCCAGGCGCCGGTGCCGGCGCACCATGAGGCTGGGTACCCATTCGGCGTCGGCGAGCTCGAACCAGTCGGTGGCCTCCAGCAGTGTGGTGATCCCGATACGGGCCTCGGTGCGCGCCAGGGCCGCACCGACGCAGAAGTGCAGGCCCTTCCCGAACGCCAGGTGATTGCGCAGGTTCGGCCGGCCCAGCTGCAGCACGTCGGGGTCGTCGAAGGCCGCCGGATCACGGTTGGCCGACCCCCAGAGCAGCAGCAGGTGACCGTCTTTGGGCAACGGAACGCCGTCCAGCGTGGTGTCCTGCCGGATGTGCCGGTGATGGTTGCGGAACGGCGACTCCAGCCGCAGCGTCTCCTCCAACACCGCGGGCACCAGCTGCGGGTCGTTCCGCACCTGTTCCTGGACATCGGGATGGGTGGCGAGAAGCCGGGCGGCGTTGCCCATCAGCCCGGCGGTGGATTCGCCGCCGGCGCCGACCAGCTGAACCAGCATCAGCACCGCCACCTCGGGCGCGACGGCGTTCCCGGCCACCGCGCGGGCGAGGTCACCGAGCACGTCGTCGCCCGGATTCGCTTGCGCTTCAGCGAATTTGGCGTACAGGTAGCCGGCGAGTTGTGTCGACGTCTCCACCGCGGCAGCGATGTGATCGAGGTCGAAGACGCCGCTGAGCAGTTCGGTGCTGCCGTAGCCCCACTGCACCAGCTGCGGCACGTCGTCGTCGGGCAGCCCGATCAGCCTGGCGACCAGCGTCATCGGCAGGCGGTCGCCGATGGCGGACATCCACTCGATGCTGCCGGCCGCGGCCCCGTCCTGCCACAGCTGCCGGGCGATGTCGGCGATCGCCGGCTCGAGGGCCCGAATTCGCTTGGCCACCAGGGCCGGCAGCACCAGTTTGCGTTCGTGCGCATGCCGCGGGTCGTCGCCCGTGGCGAGGACGTGTCCGGCGGTGTCGACGGCGCCCATGTCGAAGGCCGCCAGCTGCGACCCGCGCGTCACCAGGGTGGCGGTGAGGTTTGAGGAGAAGTCCTCCGGGCGGCTGACGGCTTCCTGCACGGCATCCCACGTGGTGGCCAGGTAGAAGTCGGTGCCGGGCACCCGGTGGACCGGACCGGCCAGGCGAAGCTGCGCGTAACACTCATACGGATCGTCCAGCGCGGACGGGCTGAGCAGATCTGAAACCAATTGCACGCCTTGAGTTTTGGGCTCATGCAACAGCATGTCAAGGCCGAAATTCGGCCGTCTCACGCACGGTCCGCGAGCTGCGGTGATGCAGACGGAATCAGAAGTTTCGTCTCGCTATGAGACAAATCGATGGATTAGTATCAGGCAGATGGACTGGTTGATCGGCGCCGATCGCCGCGACGCGGGCATCGAACGCATCTATGCCGCCGCGGCGGCCAGCGCCGCGGCCCGGGGTCTGGACCGATTGAACATCGACGAGGTCGCGGCGAGCGTGGGCTGTTCGCGCGCCACGGTGTACCGGCACGTCGGCGGTAAACAGGCGCTGCGCGACGGGGTGCTGGCGCGCGCGGTCATGCGGGTCGGTCAGGAGATCGCGCAGGCGGTCGCCGGGCACACCGGGCCCGATCGGATCGCCGTGGCCGTGCTGACGTCCCTGCGGGTGGTCCGGGCGGACCCGCTGGCCTCGGGCGTGGTGCGTGCCGGAGCCCTCGTCGACTTCGACTCACCCCGGCTCTCGCAGGCGGCAGCCGAGCTGACCGGAATCACGGATCCGCTCCTCGCGGACTGGATCGTGCGGGTTGTGCTGTCGTTGCTGTGCTGGCCGTTGGCTGACGAAAAGGCCGAAGAGCAGGTGGTACGGCGGTACGTCGCCGCCGTAGCCCCGCCGGTGGCCCGGCACTGACTGTCCCGACAGGCGGTCATGACTAGGGCCTTTGCGGCAATAGATTGTTAGGCTAAGCAGATGGCAGGCAAGCCCCAGAGCAAACCGTCGCTGGCGGCGACGAGTTGGACGCTGCTGGGCATGTTGTCGTACGAAGAGGAACTCAGCGGTTACGACATCAAGAAGTGGATCGACTGGAGCGTCGGTTTCTACTACTGGAGTCCGTCGTACAGCCAGATCTACACCGAGCTGAAAAAGCTTGAGGGACTTGGCTATCTCGAGTCCCGCGTGGAGCAGGACGAAGGCCTGCGCACCCGTCGCCTGTACAAGATCACCGAGTCGGGCATGGCTGCCGTGACCGACTGGACCAACAACGCCCCCGTCGACCCGCCGGTGCTCAAACACAGTGTGCTGCTGCGGGTTACGTTCGGCCACCTGAGCAACCCGACCCGGCTGCGGGAGCTGCTCGAGCAGCACGTCGCCTACTGCGAGGCCATGGAGCGGCAGGCCGCCGAGGACTCCGACGGTGCAAAAGCGCAGCCGGTGTGGGCGTATTCGGTGATCGCGCTGCGCTGGGCGGCCAAGTACTACGCCGCCGAGCGGGAACTGGCGCTCGAGTTGATGAAGGACATCGACGACGCCGACGCGGTGCTACAGACCGCGGCGAAAGGCGTTGCGGGGATGCCGCGTTCGATGCCGGGCCTGTGGCGTGAGGTCGAGCGCGAGGTTCAGGGCCGCCACGACGCCTAGAGGACGGCGGTGATGTCGTTCTTCAGGGCCTCGGAGCCGGTGCCGAAAACCGCCTGAACGCTGTTGCCGACCTCGATGACGCCTGCGGCGCCGAGACTCTTCAGCCGGTCCTGATCCACCTTGCTCTTGTCGGCGACCTCGATGCGCAGCCGCGTGATGCACGCGTCGACGCTGACGAGGTTGTCCCGGCCGCCGAATGCCGCGATCACCTGCTCGGGCCTCGAGTCCGCGCTCTCGCCGAGGTTTTCCTGCTCTTCCGCCTCGAATTCGGTTTCCAGCTCCCGTCCCGGGGTCCGCAGGTTCCACCTCGTGATGGCGAATCGGAACAGTACGTAATAGACGACGGAGAACACCACACCCATGCCGATGAGCAGGGGGATGTTCTTCGCGGCGGGGGCCGTGCCGTAGAGCAGGAGATCGGCCAGCCCGGCCGAGAACGAGAAGCCGAGGTGGATGTCGAGCAGGTACGCGACCGCCAGCGACAGCCCGGTCAGCACGGCGTGGATGACGTACAGGGGGAACGCCACGAACATGAATGCGAACTCGAGCGGCTCGGTCACGCCGGTCAGCAGCGCGGTCAGCGCGGCCGCCGACAGGATGCCGACGGCGACCTTCCGCTGCTTCTTGTTCGCCACGTGGATCATCGCCAGCGCGGCGGCGGGCAGGCCGAACATGAGCACCGGGTAGAAGCCCGACGTGAGGATGCCCGCGGTCGGGTCGCCCGCGGCGAAGCGCGTGAGTTCACCGGTGACGACGTGGCCGTCGGGAGTCTGGTAGTCGCCGTAGAGGAACCACACGTAGGAATTCGGGATGTGATGCAGGCCCAGTGGAATGAGCATGCGGTTGGCGAATCCGTACACGAAGGCGCCGAAGGCACCCGAGCCGCCGATGAACTTGCCGAGGCCTGTCAGGCCGGCATCGAAGAGCGGGTAGCAGTAGCTCATCGCGAACGCGAGGAACAGGCAGGCGAGCGACACCACGATGGGCACGAACCGTCTGCCCCCGAAAAACCCGAGGTACGCGGGCAATTGGATGGTGTGGTAGCGGTCGAACAGCCACGCGGTGAGCAGACCGACCACGATGCCCGCGAACACGCTGTAGTTGATCTGGGCCTGGCCGCCGGCCTTGTCGACCTCGCCGGCCAGCACGACCGGTGACATGGTCTTGAACACCGACTGCACCACGAGGTAGCCGACGACGGCGGCCAGCGCTGTCGAGCCGTCCGCCTTCCTGGCGAACCCGATGGCCACGCCGACGGCGAACAACAGCGGGAGATTGGTGAATATCGCGTCGCCGGCCGCGCTCATGGCGTGGACGAACGGTCCGATGACGGGAGCCTTGATCCTGCCCAGTAGATCATCTTGACCCAGTCGGAGCAGGATGCCCGCCGCGGGCAGCACCGCGATGGGCAACATCAGGCTCTTGCCGAGCCGCTGCAGTTGAGCGAAGCCGGGAATCCGCAGGTCCGACTTATCCTGTGCACCTGCGATTTTCGCCGTGCCGTTCATGTGCGAGACCCTTCTCTGCCGCAAAAACGCCACTCGGCGCGCAAGTTGTGCGGAAGCTTAGACGAGAACACGCACCAGTGAGAGGGCGTTGGGCGCCGCTCGTATTGTTGGAGCGCAACAGCAGAGGAGATGCGACAGTGAGTCAGACGTCAGTTCTCGCCCCGGTGGCCGGGCGTGCGGTGCGGCTCGAGGACGTCCCGGATCCCGTGTTCTCGGCGGGCATGGTCGGCTACGGCGCCGCGATCGACCCGCCGCGCGGGGTGATCGAGGCGGTCGCCCCGGTCAGCGGCAGGCTCCTCAAGCTGATGCCACACGCGTACATCGTGGTGACATCGGACCACGTGGGCGTTCTCGTACACCTCGGTTTGGACACCGTCACGCTGAACGGCGCCGGTTTCACGGCCCATGTCAGTCAGGGTGACGACGTCACCGCGGGGCAGGTCGTCATCGGTTACGACGTTCCCGCGGTCGAGGCCACGGGGCTCAATCCCATTGTCGCCGTGGTGGTCATGGACGAACGCGTGCCGGAGCACGTGACCTTGTCCGCCGCGGTCACCTCGGGTGCGGACATCGATTGCGGGGCAATTCTTTTCACTGCGCACCAGGTAAGGCAGGATTGACCGGTGGCAGATCGCAATGTGCTCGGTGCCCCGCTTGACCCGTGTGGCACCGAACCGCTGACCGGTTTCTACCGCGACGGCTGCTGTTCGACCGGACCCGAGGACGCCGGCCGGCACACCATCTGCGCGGTCGTGACCGCCGAGTTCCTGACGCACCAGCGTTCGATAGGCAACGACCTGTCCACGCCGATGCCGGAATACCGCTTCCCGGGCCTGTCTCCCGGCGACCGCTGGTGCGTGACCGCCGTCAACTGGCTTCGGGCGCACAATGACGGTTACGCGGCACCGGTGGTGCTCGCCTCCACGCACGAGCGGACCCTCGAGGTCGTGCCGCTCGAGGTGCTCAGGGCATACGCCGTCGACGTGCCCGACGATCTCGGCAGTCTCTGAGCGTCAGAGCTGCCCCGCGGCATCCCGCCCGGCGATGTAGCCGTACACGAGGCCCTGGGCGATGGTTGCGCCCGCGCCCGGGTACACCGCGCCGAAGGCGTTGGCCGCGGTGTTGCCCAGCGCGTACAGCCCGTCGATGACGCCGCCGTCCTCGCGGCGTACCCGCCCACGCTCGTCGGCGACGACGCCGCCGCAGGTGCCGAGGTCGCTCAGCGTCATCTTCACCGCGTAGAAGGGGCCCTTGACCAGTGGACGCAGGTTCGGGTTGGGCGTCACCGTCGGATCGCCGTAGTACCGGTCGTAGGCGCTGAGGCCGCGGTCGAAGTCGGGATCGATGCCGGCGGCCGCGCTCTCGTTGAACCGCGTCATGGTGTGCTCGAAGTCGGCGACCGGGACACCCATCTGCGCCGCCAGCTCGGCGAAGGTGGTGGCCTTGGCGGCGATACCGGCCCGGTACCAGGACTTGGGCAGCGGCATCCGCGGGAACGAGCCGGCGGCGAAGACGTAGCTGTTGCGGTACTTCTGGTCGAACACGATCCACATCGACTCGACCGGGGTGCCGGCCCGCTCGAGTTCGAGCACGCGCTGGCCGAACGACATGTAGTCGGTCGACTCGTTGGCGAAGCGCTTGCCGTCCTGGTCGACGATGAGCGAGCCGGGAAGCGAGCGCTCGGCCAGCAAGACGGTCGGCGGGCGGCCGTCCGCGGACGCGACAGCGGGGAACCACCAGGCCTGCTCCATCAGTGCCGTGGCGGCACCCACGTCGGTGGCGGCCCGGATGGCCTCACCGGTGTTGGAATCGGCGCCGAGGCTCTCGTGGGCGCCGAGCGAATCGGACTGGTACTTGTGGCGCATCGCCATGTCGTGGTCGAAGCCACCGGCCGCCAGCACGACACCGCGCGTGGCGCTGACGGTGACCTCACGGCCACCGTGCGACAGCACCGCGCCGGTGACCCGCTGACCGTCGCCGGTCAGCCGGACCAGTGCGGTGTCGGTCCAGATCGGGATGCCGGCCCGCAGCACACCGGCGAACAGCCCGGCCGCCAGGGCCTGGCCGCCGGCGATGTATTCGCGCCCCAGCAGCTTGCCGCCGACACCCTGCGCGAGCCGTTTTGCGATGAGCGGCAGACCTTTTCGTGGCACCCGGGTCATCAGATTCATCCACTTGTAGTCCGCGCCGGTCGTCGGCATGGGGACCTTGACCTCCATGACACCCCCGCGCAACCGGTCCCGGTATTCGCCGAGCACGCGCGCGTCGAGTGGCCGGCATTCGCAGGTGCGGCCGGTGGCGCGGCCGCCCGGCCGCTCAGGGTGGTAGTCGGAGTACTCGCGGGCCCAGAACAGTCGCATCGGGGTGGTGCGCCCCAGCATGTCGACGGTCGCGTTGACGTGCTTCAGGAAGGCGGTGGAGCGGGGCGCCGGCGCGGTCCCGTCGACGACGGCGTCGAGATAGGTCGCGGCGCGGTCCGCGGTGTCGGGGGTGCCCTTGTCGGTCACCAGGGGAGTGGTCGGCAGCCAGAGGGCGCCGCCCGAGCGGGCCGTGGAACCGCCGACGTCGGGGGCCTTCTCGACAACGAGGACGTTCAGCCCGGACTCGTGGCCGCTCAGCGCGGCGGCCAGGCCGGTGCCGGAACCGATCACCAGCAGATCGACGGTGGTGTCAGCGATGTCGAGGCCGGCCGGAATCGTGGCCGCGGCAGATGTCGTCACGGCCGCTGAGCGTATTGCGGCAGACGGGTTTCCGGCCTCGGACGTCCCTGCCAGCGGGAGAACACGTGCGTTGCCCACCCCGTTGCTGTTAGACCTGAAACATCAAACTGCAGCCCAGTTTTCAATGTGAGGATGGTCATCAGATGTCGCTGGAGGATGTCGATGTTCGCCAGATCGAAGCCGGTGAGGCACCGACCCGGTTCGCCCGCGGCTGGCATTGCCTTGGCCTGACCAAGGACCTCGGTGACGGCAAACCGCACTCGATCAACGCCTTCGGGCAGAAGCTCGTCGTGTTCCGCGGTGCGGACGGCGAGCTCAACGTGCTGGACAGCTACTGCCGCCACATGGGCGGTGACCTGAGCCAGGGCACCGTCAAGGGCAACGAGATCGCCTGCCCGTTCCACGACTGGCGCTGGGGTGGCGACGGCAAGTGCAAGCTGGTGCCGTACGCCAAGCGCACACCGCGGCTTGCCCGCACCGCGAAGTGGGAGACCCTCGAGCAGGACGGGATGCTGTTCATCTGGAACGACCCCGAGGGCAGCGCGCCGCCGGCGGACGTCTACATCCCGCGCATCGAGCAGGCGGGCAGCGATGAGTGGACCGATTGGCATTGGTACACAACGGTTGTCAACGTGAACTGCCGCGAGATCATCGACAACGTCGTCGACATGGCGCACTTCTTCTACATCCACGGCTCGGTGCCGTCGCACTTCAAGAACATCTTCGAAGGCCAGGTCGCGACGCAGTACATGAACGGTGGCGGCCGCGAGGACATGCAGGGCACCGAGGGGGCGAAGATGCTGGGGTCGACGTCGGTGGCGTCGTACTACGGGCCGTCCTTCATGATCGACGACCTGACGTACCACTACCCGGAAGCCGATCACAAGACCATCCTGATCAACTGCCACTACCCGATCGACGCGAATTCCTTTGTGCTGCAGTACGGAATAATCGTGAAGAAGATGGCAGGCCTGCCCGAGGACGCGGCCGTCGCGACGGCGCACGCGCTCGGTGACTGGGTGAAGCAGGGCTTCGAGCAGGACGTGCAGATCTGGAAGAACAAGGCCCGCATCGACAATCCGCTGCTGGTCGAGGAGGACGGCCCCGTCTACCAGCTGCGCCGGTGGTACGAGCAGTTCTACGTCGACGTCGCCGATGTGGTGCCGGAGATGACCGACCGGTTCGAATACGAGCTGGACACCACCGTCCCGCGGGAGGCGTGGACCAGAGAGATGGCAGCCAACATCGCCGCCGCGCGGGCCGCGGAGTCGGTCTGATGACCGCGCGGCCCGACATCCGGCTGGCCGACATGCCGATGGTGCCGGTGACCTGCCGCGCTTGTGGCGCAGAGGTTTTGGCGCGCAAGGGCAGCTGGCAGCAGACCAGTGTGCAGTGGACGCGTGAGTCGGCCGCGAGGTGCGAGGAACGGCAGCGCGCCGAATGCCTGCCGGGCCGGATCTTCCTGGCATGCGGCCAGCTGAAGGAATCCATCGCGGATGCGGTGGCGGCCGGTGTCGTGCACGTCGTTCAGGACGAACTGGGCGTGGCACCATAACGGCATGAGCGCAGAGAAGCGGGTCGCGGTCGTCACCGGTGCCAGCCGGGGTGCCGGCAAGGGCATCGCCGCCGCATTGGTGGCTGACGGGTGGACGGTGTACCTGACGGGACGCACCGTCACCGATCCCGGCGACGGCGGCATCGCCGTTCCGGTGGATCACCGCGACGACGATGCCGTGGCTGCGCTGTTCGCGCGGGTGGCCGACGAGTCCGGCCGGCTCGACCTGCTGGTCAACAACGCGGCGGTGGTCCATGACAACCTCGTCGACCCGAAGCCGTTCTGGGAGAAGCCGATCGGCCTCGGTGATGTCCTCGACGTCGGGCTGCGGTCGGCGTATGTGGCGTCGTGGCATGCCGCGCCGCTGCTGGTGGCGCAAGGGCGCGGCCTGATCGCGTTCACCTCGTCGCCGGGCGGGGTGTGCTACATGCACGGCCCCGCCTACGGTGCGCAGAAGGCCGGCGTCGACAAGATGGCGGCCGATATGGCGGTCGACTTCCACGGCACGGGCGTGTCGACATTGTCGATCTGGATGGGCATCCTGCTGACCGACAAGTTCAAGCAGGCGTTCGACGCCGAGACGCTGGCCAAGGCCGCGGGCAATTTCGAGACGCCGGAGTTCATCGGGCATGTGATCAACGCGCTGTACCGGGACCCGGATCTGGAGGGCATCAGCGGGCAGACGGTGATCGCGGCGGAGGAAGCCCAGCGCTATGGCATCACCGATGTCGACGGCCGGACGCCGCCGTCACATCGGGCGATGCTTGGTGATCCGCGGGTGCCCAGCGAGGTCGTCGTCCGCTGAGACTTGATTCAGCTGGGCACCCGCGGATGGTCTAACAGTGGGCGCCGCCGTCGATCCGGATCTCGGTGCCGGTGAGGAACGCGCCGTCATCGGAAGCCGCCATGGCGACCACCGCGGCGACCGCGCTGGGGTCACCCAGGTTCGCGTCGTTGCCGGTGTTGAGCATGGGGACCTGCTTGGTCCACAACCCGTAGTCGGTGCCCTCGGGCATCTTGGCGAACGTGCCGTTGGCCAGCGGGGTCGAGACACCACCGGGCTGGATGTTCACGGCGCGCAGCCCCTGCTTGGCGTATTCGAGCGCCAGCGAGTGGGTGAAGCTCAGGATGCCGCCCTTGCTGGCGGAGTAGGCCGCCATGTAGGGGTGGGCGTAGCTCGCCGAGGTCGAGGTGAAGTTGATGACCACACCGCGCCCCGATGCCAGTAGTGCCGGCAGCGCCTGGCGGGTCATGAGGAACGTGCCGGTGAGGTTGACCGCGATGATGCGGTTCCAGTCGGCCAGGGTCGTCTGGTGGGTGTGCGAGCAGGTCTCGATCGCGGCGACGTTGACCAGCACGTCCAGTCCGCCCATGGCGGCGACCGCGGCGTCGACGCCCCTGGCGACGTCTTCTTCGGATGAGATGTCGAGCACCGTGGTGGTGAGACGTGCTGCGGTGCCGGCCTTTTCGGCGGCTTCCTTCGTGCGGGCCAGGCCGTCAGCGGAGATGTCGCACGCGACGATGGTGCCGCCCTCATCGAGCAGGCGGGCCACGGTGGCCTGGCCGATGCCCGACCCGGCGCCGGTCACGATGACCCGGCGGTCGCTGAATCTATCCATGCTGCAAGTCCTTTCGTCGCGGAAGGATTCTTGCGGCCCCCGTGTGCCGCTGGACGGCTGTGGTCCGGTCACCGGGATGTCTTCTCAACCGGCGGTCGGCGTCAGCTTGCGGACGGTGCCGAAGAGGTCGGTGCTGTACAACGCCTGTGGGTCCCAGCCGGTGCCCGCGCCGAAGCGCACCGAGGTGCTGCCGAACATCCCCGAGGCCAGAATGCACGCGGCGTGCCGGTCGGGGTCGACGCGGACGATGTCGCCGCCGTCCATCGCCAGGTAGATGAGGCCGTCCGGCCCGACCGTGAGGTCGTCGGGGAATCCGAACAGCCCGAACAGCCCGAGGTTGACGGTGCGGATGTGGCTGGGGTCGTTGATGTCCACGATGGCGAGGGTGCTCACGGGATGCAAGGTCCATCGACGCGACGACGGCGTTGTGCGCGGCGTCGTATGCCAGGCCGTTGGCCATGGTCACCGAGGGCGCGAGTCGGGTTTCGCGGGTGCCGTCGGCGCTGATCCTGGTCAGCCCGGTGGTCCAGCCGATGTTGCGGGAGACGACGAACGAACCGTCGGGCAACCGGACCATCCCGTTGGGCATCGTGAGTCTGGTGGCGATCGTCGTCAGCGCGCCGGTGCCGAGGTCCACGCGCGCGATGGTGCCGTCCTTGCTGCCGAAGACCCCGGAGAGAAAGTTGTTTCCGGTGGTGAAGTAGGCGGCGCCGTCGGCGACGGTGATGCTGCCCGGCGCAGCGACATTGGGTACGAAGGTGCTGCCCTTGCCGTCGGGCGTGAGGCGGTACAACTGCCCGGAAGTGCCGACGGTGCGTGAGACCAGCATGGTGCCCGAACCGTCGAACCCGAGGTTCTCCAGCGAACCGAGTCCACTCGCGACGGTGGTGGCTCGCCACGGGCAGCGGGTGATCGCCACGGCGGCAGCGGGTGTCGGCGGGACACCGACGGCGGCCAGCAACGCCAGCGCCACCGTCGCTGCCAGGCGGGCCACGGCGCCGCGTCTCGGGCGTCGCACAGCACGGATCATCGTCTACCCCCAGCTCCGAGTACGAGGTCGTACTCGCACGTCAGGGGACAGTACGATAACGTACTGTCATGCGCAACACGGAGGATGACGACGCCCGTCAGCGATTCGTGGACGCCCTCGCCACGTTGATTGCCGAACGCGGGTACGCCGCGACGTCCGTCGTCGACATCGTGCGGGTGGCCCAGGCCTCCAAGACCACCTTCTACCTGTATTTCGCGAACAAGCAGGAGTGCTACCTGGCGCTGCTGGCCTCGGTGACCGACGATCTGGTCGCCGACATCCGGCAGGCCGTCGACTCAGATGCGCACTGGCACAATCAGATTCGCCAAATGTTCACGGCGTACATCGCGCATCTCACTGCGCGCCCGGCGATTTCGCTGAGCTGGATCCGCGACCTGCCCGCGCTGGGCGCGGCCGCCCGTCCGATTCAGCGGCGCAATTTCGCCGAACTCGCCGCGCTGCTGGGCGAACTCGCATCCAACCCGGGATTTCAGCGTGCCGGTCTGCCGCCGATCACCAAGCCCAAAGCCGTGATGCTGCTGGCCGGTGTGCGCGAGCTGGCCGCCCAGACCGCCGAGGACGACCTGGACATCGAAAGCGTCATCGGCCCGGCTACCGATATCGCGATCAGTATCCTTGCGGCGCCGTGACCGCAACCGGCGTCGCGGGCTCGGCCGCCGGTGACGGGCGTCGCCGGACCACCTCGAAGGAGACGAGGATGACGGCCAGGGTGACGCCACTCATCAGGAACTGGGATCGGGTGTCGGGCAGGAACGCCATCGCCAGGATGACCGTCGCCATCAGGGCGATGGTGGCGTAGCTCAGCCACGGGAAAAGCCACATCTTCAGCTTCAGCGTGCTCGGCGCCGACCGCTCGATCCGGCGCCGCAGGACAACCTGCGATATCGCGATGATCAGGTAGACGAACAGTGCGACGGCGCCGTAGGAGTTGATCAGGAAGTTGAACACCACGTCGCCCCACACGTAGGTCGCGGCAACCGAGGCGTAGCCGACCGCGGTGCCCAGCAGGATCGCGCGGCGCGGGACGCCGCTGGGGGACAGCTTGGTGAAGAACCGGGGCGCGTCGCCAGAGGTGGTGAGCGCGAACAGCATTCGTGAGGTCGTGTACAGCGCCGAGTTGAGGCAGGACAGCACCGCGGTCAGCACGATGAAGTTCATGATCGTGGCGACGCCCGGGATGCCCAGCACGGTGAGCACCGAGGCATAGGGGCTGATGCTCACGCTCTTGGTGTTCCACGGCTGGATGGCCACCACCACGAGGATCGATCCGACGTAGAACCCGATGATGCGGAACACGATCGACTTCATCGCGCGCGTCACCGCGCGCTCGGGCTCGTCTGATTCGGCGGCGGCGATGGTGACGATCTCGGCGCCCGTATAGAACGCGACGCAGGGGACCACGGCCGCCAGCACCGCGCCCCAGCCGAGCGGCGCGAAGCCCCCGTTGTCGATCAGATTGGCCAGCCCGGGTGTGGAGTGCGGCCACAGTCCGGTGATCCACAGTGCACCCATGCCCAGGAACACCACGATGGCAATGACTTTCACCGACGAGAACCAGTACTCGAATTCGCCGAACGAGCGTGCCGACACCAGGTTGCTCGCGGTCAGGGCCAGCATCAAGCCGAGGCTGAGCACCCACAGCGGCACCGCGGGCAGCCACAGATGCAGGATGCGTCCGCCCGCAACGGCTTCGACGGCGACCACGATGACGAAGAAGTACCAGTACATCCAGCCCGTGACGAAACCGCCACGGCGTCCCAGCGCCTGCCGGGCGTAGACATAGAACGAGCCGACCACCGGTTGCGCCACTGCCATCTCGGCGAGCATCCGCATGATCAGCAGGGTGATGATGCCGGCGATCAGGAACGACACGATGGCCGCGGGTCCGGCACTGCCGATCACGACGCCGCTGCCGACGAACAACCCGGCGCCGATCACCCCGCCGAGCGCGATCAGGTTCAAATGCCTGCGCCGCAGGCCTTTCGCCAGTTGCGCATCACTGGCCTTGAGCTCCGAACTCACCACCGCCGCGACGATGCCGCAGTTCTGCGCGCCGGCCCAGGGTTGTGGTCACCGTGCGTTAATCACGCATCAACCGCGGACCGGCATCGCAAGCGTCCAGCCCAGGACGCCGGTGGCCGCGGTGTTGGCCAGTGCGCGGATCATGTTCCAGCGCAACCACGACGACTCGAACTGCGCGCGGAGCGAGGCGAGGTCGGCGGTACTGGTCGATCCGGCCGCCGTGGCGAGTTTGTCGTTCAGCGGCACGTTGACCACCGACGTGATGACGAGGCTGGCGATGTTGAGGGCCAACCCGATACCGATCCAGATCAGGACCGGGCGGGCGCCGGGTCTGAGGTAGCAGGCGCCGGCCAGCGCGGTGAAGCCGACCGATCCCAGGAAGGTCAGCAGGAACGGCGGATTGACGATGACGACGTTGATCTTGTTCATGACGTCGATGAAGGTCCGGTCGTCGAACGCGCCGAGCGCGGGCATCACCGACACCGCGTACGCGTAGTAGAGGCCGGCGAGCAGTCCGGAGGACAGCAGAGCGACGATGAGCGCCGTCGTGCCGAGCGGCTGGGGGAGCTTGGTGAAGGTCATGAACCGACCGTATGGATCCCAGGTTGGACGATCCATCGTCAAAAGCCTCACTTCCATACGCGAGCGTCTACGCTTTCCATGTGGATGCCCTGGCCGGGTTGTTGGAGGGGCCACGTGCGCGTGGTGCATTTCTCATGCGGTCGTTGCTCGACCCGCCGTGGTCGCTGCGGGTGCAGGACCAGGCTCCGCTCACCATCGTCGTGGTGGCCCGCGGTTCGGCGATCGTCCTCCCGGATGGTGCCGCAGGGCGGCGACTCGAGGCGGGCGACATCGCGATCTGCCGCGGGCCCGACTGCTATACCGTCGCCGATGACGCGGCGACCGCGCCCGAAGTCGTCGTACACCCGGGGCAGATCACGACGACCATCGACGGTGAACCACTGTGCGAGGCACTGAGTCTGGGCATCCGGAGCTGGGGCACCCGCCCCGACGCGGAGACCTTGTTGATCACCGGAGCCTACGAAGAGGTGGGCGCGGTGTGCCGGCGGCTACTCGCCGCGCTGCCGCAGTTGGTGGTGGTCCGGCGGGGCGAGATCAACAGCATGCTGGTCGATCTGCTGCTCCAAGAGATGTCGCGCGATGAGCCGGCCCAGGGTGCGGTGCTCGACCGCATGCTCGATCTGCTCACCATTGCCGCGTTGCGCAGTTGGTTCTCCCGTGAAGACGCGCCGGCCTGGTATCGCGCCTACCGAGATCCCCAGGTGGGCACGGCGCTTCGGCTCATCGAGAACAATCCGGCGCATCCCTGGACCGTCGGGGCGCTGGCCGCCGAGGTGGGGTTGTCCCGAGCGGCACTGGCGCGGCGATTCACCCAACTCGTCGGGGAGCCGCCGATGGCACTGCTGACCGAGATTCGGCTGGCGCTGGCCGTCGACCTGCTGCGCGGATCCGATGCCACCATCGAGGCCGTCGCGGGCCGCGTGGGCTACGGCACCGCCTTCGCGCTGAGCACCGCGATCAAGCGCCGCTACGGCATGAGCCCCAAGGCGATTCGCGCCGCGTCCCCCTAGCGGGTCTTGGCGAACCGGCGGTGCCGCCACACGTACCGCGGAATGCCGCGCAGGGGGACACCCTTGGGCCAGCCGTCGGGCCGGAAGTAGGCGTCGGTGCCGCCGTCGACGAAAATGACGCTGCCGCACAGGAAGTCGGCCGAGTCGGACAGCATGAAGGTGATCCAGTTCGCGAGGTGCACGGGATCGCCGAAGCTGCCGGTCGGGATCGGGAAGGCGCGCACGGCCTTGCCCTCACGCGGCGAATCGAGCTGCGCCTGCAGCAGCGGGGTCATGATGGCCCCTGGCGCCAGGACATTCAGCCGGATGCCACGGCCGGCCCAGTCGGCCGTCACCGCGGTCTGCCGGACCCAGCGGGCCACCGCGATCTTGGACGCGGCATACATCAGTGCCGAGGCGCCGCCGCCGAAGAACCGCACCGCCCGGGCGGCGCGGTCGGCGTCACCGGCCAGCAGCGCCTTGATGGCGCGGCGGGGGACAGCGGGCACCGTGGTGCTGGAGTTGCTGCCCAGCGCAACGACTTTCGCATTACCGGCGGCGGCGAGTGCCGGGCGCCAGGCGGTCAGGAGCTCAACCGTGCCCAGGTAGTTGATCTGGGCGATCAAGCGGGCCCGGTCGGCGCCGGCACCGGGGCCGATCCCCGCGGCCAGCACGGCACCGTCGAGCTTGCCCTCGGCCAGTTCCAGCACCCGGGTGGCGGCGGTGCGCCGGCCGTCGGCGGTCGACAGGTCCGCGATGACGTCGGCGTCCTTGAGGTCGACGCCGACGACCGTATGGCCCTGCGCGCGTAATTGTTCCGCCGCCTGGTAGCCCATGCCGGATGCCGAACCGGTCACAGCGTAGGTGCCGATGATGAACTCCTCGATTGGTTGGGGAATCGCCGTCTAGTCGGCGAGCAGCTTGGTGACCGCGTCGGCCACGTCACGGCGGGCACGGTGTGCGATGTCGAGCACCGGCATGGTCAGGAAGCCGTGGATGGCGCCGTAGTACAGTTCGGCCACCGGAACGTCGGCCTCGCGCAGTGCTTCGGCGTAGGCCAGGGCCTCGTCGCGCATCGGGTCGTAGCCGGTGACCACCAGCACGGCCGGGGCAACGCCCTCGACGGACGCGGACAGCGGTGCGGCATAGGGGTTTTCGCGGTCGGTGGTGTTGGGGACGTACTGGTCCCAGTACCACTGCATGGCCGCGGTGGTGTTGTAGTAGCCGGTGCGGAACTCGTGGTACGAGCCATAGGTGAAGTCAGCGGTCAGCACGGGGTAGAGCAGTACCTGCGCGGCCAGCGGGGCACCGCCGCGGTCGCGCGTCATCAGGGCGGTGACGGCGGCGAGGTTGCCGCCGGCGCTGTCGCCGCCGACGATGAGCTTGGTCGGGTCGCCGCCGAGTTCGGCGGCGTGGGCGGCGGCCCACTGCGTCACCGCATAGACGTCTTCGGCTGCCGCGGGCCACTGATGCTCGGGCGCGAGCCGATAGTCGACCGAAACCACGGCGGCGGGAATCGAATTCGCGAAACTGCGGCAGAGTCCGTCGTGCGAGTCCAGATCGCAGAAGACGAAGCCGCCGCCGTGCGCGAACACGAAGATCGGGAGGGGACCATCGGACGCGGGCCGGTAGATCCGCACTCCGATGCCGTCGACCTCCGTATTGGTGACGGAGCCGACCGCTTCGGGTTCGGCAGGTCCGACGAACCGCGCGCGGATGGCGGCGCGCGCTTGCGCGCCGGTCATGTTCGGCAGGTCGGGGAAGCCGCCGTTGAGTGCCTCGAGGAGGCCGGCGATCTGTGGGTCGAGACTCACGCGTACTGCAGCGCCGGGCCCATGCGCAGGGGGCGCATCGGCTGCAGCGTCGGTGCCACGCGGGAATCCTCGGCGTTGCGCCAGATGCCCATGGCGGTCATGCGCACCGGGGCGGTCAACTGTTCGAAGGCCATGCGGTTCATTGGACCACACACCGAGACGGCGGCGACGGCCTCACCCTGGCGGCCGATCGGCGCTGCGACGCAACCGAATCCGGGCACCGACTCTTCGCGCTCGAAGGCGACGCCGTGGGCGCGGACCTTGGCCAGCTCGGTGGCGAGCTGGGCACGGTTGGCGATCGAGTACTTGGTCTTGCGGCTCATGAGGTCGACTTCGGCGTCCTGGTTGTAGGCCAGGATGGCCTTGCCGACGGCAGTACAGTGCGCCGGTTGACGGCCACCCACGCGCGACGGCAACACGGTCATCATGCCGTTGCCCACCTTCTCCAGGTAGACGACGTCGCCGCCGTCGAGCACGGCGAGGTGCACGACGAGGCCGGTGGCGCGGTGCAGTTCGTGTAGCAGCGGGCCGGCGGCACGGTGCATGCGGTCCTGGTGCACGGCCAGCGAGCCGAGCTCCACGAGACGCATCCCCAGTTCGTAGTCGCGGCCGTTGCGGCGCAGCCAGCGCAGCTGCACCAGACGCTCCAGCATCCGGTGGGCGGAGGACCGGGGCAGCCCTGTGCGGCGCACGATCTGCGCCAGGGTCAGGCGGCCGGGGCCGTCGAACGCGTCCAGGACCAGCGATACCCGGTCGATGACCGCGCTGGGGGTGGTGGATTCGACTGCTGCTGTCATGTCGGCCTCCAAGCTCCGTTGCTCCGTGGCGATATTCCTATTAGGAATATGCCTGTTTGTATCACATGCCGGTGGGGCTTGTCACACATTTCGCGGGAGCGCGGGAGAATATATGCACGACAAGGCGCCCCGAGCCGGGCTGGCAGGGGGCGCCTCGTGTGTCAATTCTGCAGCTCATGGCCCAAATCTGGGACACGGCTGTGGGTGTTGCGGGTCGGCGACACGCGCACCGGCGACACGCCGGACGGGATCAGCTCTGTGCCGCGGACCTCCCGGCACGGCGCCCGTAGAAGCTGCCGTCGCCCAGGGACACGCCGCTGGCATAACCCCAGGCAGCCAGCCCTGCCGCCGTCCGGCCGGCCGCGAACAGTCCGGGAATCGGCTCGCCGCCGACGTGCAGGACGCGGCCGTCCAGCGTGGTCAGCAGGCCGCCGAGAGTGAAGCCGCCGGTGCTGTTGCGGAGGTCGATCGCACCGACCGGGGACCCGATCGGACGCAGCCACTGCGGCTTCTTGTGCAGCAGCGGGTCCGCACCGTTCGCGGCGTGCTCGTTGTAATAGGCGACGGTGTGCTGCAGGACGCCCTCGGGCAGGCCGATCTCCGCTTCGAGCTCGGCGACCGTCTCGCACACCCAGGTGGCCGGGCGGCGCAGGAACGGCGTCGCCGAGGTCGCCGCCATGGCCTCCTCCTGAGCATCGCCGTCGATGATCAGGTAGGCGGTGTTGTCCTGGTAGTACAGCGTCTGCTGACCGATGCGTCCGGCATAGGTGTCCTCGGCGATGTAGCGCTGGCCGTAGCCGTTGACCAGGATGCCCCGGACGAGCTGCTGCGGGTCGCAGAAGAACGCCACCTCGGTGGCATCCATGTGTGCCAGGTCGGCGCCGAGCGCCTGCGCCATCCGGATCGCCCGGCCGTCATGCTGCTCGATGCTCGCCGCCGGACGCCCCGCGATGCGGGGCGCGTACTGCGCGACCATCGCGTCGCTGTAGGCGAAGCTGCCCGAGGCCAGCACCACGCCGCGGCGGGCCTTGATCGCCACGGTGTCGCTGTACCGGCGCGCGACGATGCCGACCACCCGGCCGTCGGCCTCGGTGACGAGCGACTGCACCTCGGTGTCGTAGATCGACCGGACGCCCTGCGCGATGGCGGTCTCCACGAGCGGCTTCATCAACATGTAGCCGCCGCTGCGCTCGCCGGCGACCTTGTCGGTCATCTGCGGCACGTGACCGCGCGGCGCGGGAGTGGCAATCGTGTTGTACGGGAACGAATTTTCGCCGCCCGTGAACATCAGGCCCTCGTCGCTCGGCGGCTCCCAGCCCGGTTCGCCCCAGAACACCGGCTTGAACGGCACGCCGCAGCTCACCAGCCAGTCGTAGTGGGCGACACTGCCGGCGCAATAGTCGTCGATCCGTGCCGCGTCAGCGCCGGGACCCATGGCCACCTTCAGGAAGGCGGCCATGTTCTCCACGGAATCGTCGAAGCCACAGGCCTTTTGGAGGTCGGTGCCACCGCCGAGGTAGATGAACCCGCCGGCCATGGCGGCAGCACCGCCCCAGCCGCCGGTGCGCTCGACGACCAGGACGTCCGCGCCGGCCGCCGAGGCCTCCACCGCGGCGGCCGCACCGGCGATGCCGTAGCCGACGATGACGACGTCGGCCTCGTCATCCCAGGTGGTGATCGACGACGCCGGGACCGGTGACAGGGCGGCGCTCATGGCAGCATCGCCCGCGGCGGAACGCCCATCCACTCATGGCCCCAGTAGCTGTCGGCGGTGATTTCCTCTGCGGTGTAATACCGTTCGTCGACCTTCATGCCCTCGGTACCGAACTCGATGTCCCAGTCGCCGGGCGACCGCACGTAGAACGACACCATCTTGTCGTTGGTGTGGCGGCCCAGTGTGGACGACAGCTGGAAGCCATCCCGGTTCACGCGGTCGAGCGCCTGCCCGACGGCGTCCAGCGTGTCGACCTCGACCATGAGGTGGATCAGTTTCGGATCGCGCAGCGTCGCGGCCGGGCAGATCGCCAGGCTGTGGTGCCGCTCGTTGATGCCCAGGAACTGCACCCGCAACGGGCCGAACTCCGGGGGAGCCGGCACCCGGAAGGCACCGCGGGGCAGGAAGCCCAGCACATCGGTGTAGAAGGTGAACAGTCCCTTGGCATCCTGCGCCGGCAGCACCACGTGGCCCAGGCCCAGACCCTCGGTGACGAAGCGGGCCCCGAACGGCGTCACGACGGGGCTGTGATCCAGCACCGCACCGTGGAACACCTCGACGTCGTTGCCTGCCGGATCGGTGAACGCGATGACCTCGTCGACGCGACGCGCGTCGGCCTCCTCGAGGGACAGCTGCTTCCACGGCACACCGGCGCCGTCCAGGGTGGCCTGCACCCGGCGCAGCGCGGCACCGTCGCGGACCTCCCAGCCGACGGTGACGATGCGGTCGGCGTCGCCCGGCACCACGATGATGCGCGCGGTGCGTTCGTCCATGCGCAGGTACAGCGCGTCGGGGTCGGGGCCGCTGCCCTTTGCGAAACCCAGTACGTCGAAGGCGAATTGGCGCCAGCGTTCGATATCGGCGGTCTGGACCTTCACATAGCCCAGGCTCTTCAGATCGGTCACGTCAGATCATGCCTCGCAGCGGGCCTTGCGGATCGACGCCGAGGCTGCTCAGCGCCGAGGCGTGGAACGTGGTGCCGGGAACATGGATGGCGTGCGCCTGGCCGACGTGTGCGTCGCGCCAGTACCGCTGCAGGGGCTTGTCCATGCGGGTGGCGTTACCGCCGCAGCGGGCGAAGATCTCGTCGACCGCGGAGACCGCGCGCCACACCGACCGGATCTGGGTGCGCCGGCCGGCGGCGCGGTCCTCGAACGACACTTCCTTGCCGGCCTCGACCATGTCGTAGATGCGGTCGACGTTGGCCAGCAGTTCCTGGCGCGCGGCGTTGATGTCGGCGGCGGCCTCACCGATGGCGTACATGACGTACGGGTCGTCCTTGATGGCCACGCCGCTGGAGTTGACCCGCTCACGCTGGTAGTCGAGAGCGGCCGCCAGGGCGCCTTCGGCGATACCGATGACGGCCGAGGAGATGCCCAGCGGGAACATGGTCGACCACGGCATCAGGTACAGCGGCGAGGTCATGCCGGCCTCGATCTGGGCCCGGCCGTCCATCACCTTCGTGGCGTCCATGGTCCGGTAGGTGGGCACGAAGGCGTCCTTGACGATGACGTCCTTGGAGCCGGTGCCGCGCAGGCCCACCACGTTCCAGGAGTCCTGGACGATCTCGTAGTCGCTGCGGGGCAGGATCATGTGCAGCATCTGCGGCGGCATCAGGGGCTTGCCCTCGGCGTCACCGAGCATGGCGCCCAGGAAGATCCACTCGCAGTGGTCGGTGCCCGAGCTGAACTGCCAACGGCCGTTGAAGATGTAGCCACCGTCGACGGGCCGCGCCACGCCCTGCGGCGCGTACGGCGACGCGACCCAGGTGTCGGTGTCGGATCCCCAGATCTCGGCGGCGACCTTCGGGTCGGCGTAGGCCAGCTGGTACGGGTGCACACCGACGACGCCGTTGATCCAGCCGGCGGCGGGGTCCAGGGCGGCGGTCGCCATCACGGTCTCCGCGAACTCGCGCGGATGCACCTCCAGGCCGTCGTATTCCTTGGGCTGCAGCAACTTGATGTTGCCGGCGGCCTTCATCAGCTTCACGGTCTCGTCGGGCAGCTGGCCCAACTTCTCTGCCTCCCAAGCCTGTTCGCGAAGCTGGTCGGCGATGTCACCGAGTTTGTCGATAACCCGCTGGGTCATGGTCTTTTCCTAACTCCTGTGATGGGCTAACTAATGGTTTACCTCACCCGCGGTACGCCGGGAGGCTGTTCCCGGTCAGCGGACGAAATTCCTCGAGCGACGTGGATCTGGTTGTCCCATCGCGTTCCTGGCTTGCCACAGGAGGGACCTAAGGCTCTCGTCGCCGGACCGATGGGCTCTACCCCTTCGCCCGGAATCGGCGAATCGTCGAGCCCGAAGGTTGACGACCAGACTGAGCCGAGGCAGCGCGATGTACGGATGGACAAGCCGTTGGAAGCAGGCGATCGGACCGACCGTGTCCGTCGCCGCCGCACTGGTGCTCGCCGGCGCCGTGCCGGCGGGGTTGGCATCGCCGGTCGCGGAACCGCCGGGTTGTTGGGGTCCCCACGGGGTGGATTCGGACTGCCTGGGACCCGGCCCGTACGGACACGGTGAGTGGGGACCGGACTCAACAACGGCCGCACCGGGCGCCATGATCGTGCCCGGCGGCCCGGCGGAATCCGACCTGACTGTGCCCTGAATATCGGGTCGTCCGTTCACCGGGACGCCTCATACTGGGGCATCGCGAGGACGGCTAACTTCGCACTATGAGCAGCGCAGAACAGGTTGACGTCGTAGTAGTCGGTGCCGGGTTCGCCGGTCTTTACGCACTGCACAAACTGCGGTCGGAAGGCCATTCGGTCGTGGTGTTCGAGGCGGCCTCGGATGTGGGCGGCACGTGGTTCTACAACCGGTACCCCGGTGCGCGGTGCGACGTCGAGAGCATCGACTACTGCTACTCGTTCGACAAGGACCTGCAGCAGGAGTGGACCTGGACCGAGAAGTACGCAACCCAGGCCGAAATCCTCACGTACATCAACCATGTCGCCGACCGGTTCGACCTGCGCCGCGACATCCGGCTCGATACCCGCGTGGTGTCTGCGACCCTGGATGAAGAGACGCTGCGCTGGACGGTCACCACCGACACCGGTCAGACGGTGGACGCGCAGTTCTGCGTCATGGCCACCGGCGCGCTGTCCGATCCGCTGCTGCCGAACATCCCGGGCGTCGAGACCTTCGTGGGCGAGACGTACCACACCGCGAACTGGCCGCACGAGGGCGTCGACTTCACCGGCAAGCGCGTCGGCCTCATCGGCACCGGTTCGTCGGGCATCCAGAGCACGCCGATCGTTGCCGCGCAGGCCGCCGAACTCGTTGTCTTCCAACGCACTCCGAACTTCTCGGTGCCGGCCGGCAACGAGCCGCTGACGGCCGAGCGCGAAGCGGAGGTCAAGGCAAACTACGACGAGCGGCGTCAGTTGTCGTGGCGCAGCGGCGGCGGCTCTCCGCACCTGGCGCACCCCAAGCTGACCATGGAACTGTCCGAGGAAGAGCGCCGCGCCGAGTTCGAAAAGCGTTGGCAGCTGGGCGGTGTGCTGTTCAGCAAGACCTTCCTGGACCAGATGGTGGACCCGGTGGCCAACGCCGAGGCCAAGAAATTCTACGAGGAGAAGGTGCGCGCGGTCATCGACGACCCGGCTGTCGCCGACATGCTGATCCCGAACGACCACCCGATCGGCGCCAAGCGAATCTGCACCGACACCAACTACTTTCAGACGTTCAACCAGCCGCACGTGAAGCTGGTCAGCGTCAAGAAGACGCCGATCGAAAAGATCGACGCCACCGGCATCACCACCACCGAGGCCCGGTTCGACCTGGACGCCATCATCTTCGCCACCGGGTTCGACGCGCTCACCGGCGCGCTGGGACGCATCGACATCACCGGCCGCGGTGGTGAGAAGCTCAAGCAGAACTGGGTCGACGGACCGCGCAGCTACCTGGGTCTGGGCGTCGACGGCTTCCCGAACATGTTCCTGGTCAACGGACCCGGCGCGCCGGCGGTGCTGGCCAACATGGTGCTGCACGCCGAAGCGCACGTGAACTGGATCGCCGACGCGATCGAGTACGTGGGTAAGCATGGTTACGCGGCCATCGAGGCCACCACCGATGCGGTCGACGCCTGGGGTGCCGAACTGGTGCGCCGTGCCGACCAGACGCTGTTCCCCAAGGCGAACTCCTGGTACATGGGCGCGAACGTGCCCGGCAAGCCAAGGGTTTTCATGTTGTTCATCGGTGGCTTCGCCGCCTACAACGACATCTGCGCCGAGGTGGCGGCCGCCGGGTACAAGGGATTCGAACTGACCAAGGCCGGCTGATGTCGGGGCTACTGAACAAGGTCGTGCTCGTCACCGGCGCCGCCCGCGGTACCGGCCGGGCTCACTGCGAGCGGTTTGCCGACGAGGGTGCCGACATCATCGCTCTCGATGTCGCCGGTGCCGCAGCAGATTTGGCCGACCTGGCCGCCGCGGTGAAGCAGCGTGGTCAGCGCTGCTACACCGGGGTGGCCGACGTGTCGTCGTTCGACGAGGTGCAGGCCGCGGTCGACGAGGGGGTCTGGGAGTTCGGCCGGTTGGACGTCGTGGTCGCCAATGCCGGTATCCATTCGGCGTCGGCGCCCGCCTGGGAGGTGAGCGCCGAGGACTGGCAGCGCGTCATCGGCGTCAACCTGACCGGGGTGTGGCACACGGTCAAGGCCGGTGTTCCGCATTTCGGGCCGGGCGGTGGATCCGTGGTGATCATCAGTTCCACCAACGGTCTTCGCGGTACCGCGAACACCTCGGCATACACCGCGACCAAGCATGCGGTGGTCGGCCTGGCGCGCACCTTGGCGAACGAATTGGGGCCCAAGCGAATTCGGGTCAACACCGTCCATCCCGGGGCGGTGGGCACTCCCATGGTGCTCAACCCGGAGACCTTCAAGCGCATCCGGCCCGATCTGGAGAATCCGACCGAAGAGGACGTCGCCGAGGTCCTTTCCGCGCGCAATCTGTTGCCGGTGCCGTGGGTGGAGCCCGAGGACGTCAGCAACGCGGTGGTGTTCCTGGCGTCGGACGAGGCCCGCTACATCACCGGCACCCAGTTGGTCGTCGACGCGGGGCTGACGCAGAAGGCGTGACGTGTCGGCGTCGGTCGACGCGGCCCGCGCTCAGTTCTCCTCTGGTGCGGCGGTGGTGGTGAACTCCGCGGCCAAGGTTTCCAGTTGTACTGCGGTCCCGTGCTCACGCCATGCGGGTTGTTCCTGGCCGGGGAGATAGATTCCGTGCTCGGTCAGGACGATCAGGGTGTCGCTGCCCTCGTCGTGAAACTCGACGCTTGTGACCGAGACGGTCGACAGTTGCGCTCCGGTGTGCAGTGTTGACGTCGTGAGAATCCGTTCATTGGCGACGATCTCGGCGTACTGCGCCTGGTAGGTCAACGGTCGGCCCTGCGGGTCCGACCCCGTGACCGTCTCGAGCCCACCGACGACGAAGTCTTGCGAGTGCTCCGCTCCTCGGGCCATCCAGCGCTTGCGGGCCTGCGGATCTGCCCATGCCTGGAACACCTTCTCGACCGAAGCCGGGAAGCGCCGTTCCAGCGTGAACGTCGAATGCGTGACCGTCATGATCATCGTCCTTTCAGGTAGTCGTCGAGTTGATCAAGTTGCCTTTCCCAACGCGTGCGTTGCTCTCCGAGCCAGTGTTCGGCTGCGCGCAACGCCGTCGGTTCGACCCGGCAACTGCGCACGCGGCCGGCTTTCTCGGTAGCGATCACACCGGCGTCCTCCAGGACCTTCAGGTGCTGCATGACCGCGGGAAGGGACATCGCCAGCGGCTCCGCCAGGGCCTTGACCGATGCGGGCCGTTGCACGAGCCGTTCCACGATCACCCGGCGGGTCGGGTCGGACAGTGCATGAAAAACCTGGCCGAGTTCGTCGGATCCCAAATGGTTAGGCACATACTTAACTATCCGCCGACGCCTGTCGACAGTCGAGGAATTACTGAACTATTTGAGTCCGGCCGCGATCTCGAGTTCCACGAGCGCCGGCTCGATGGCGTCGGCCATGGCGTCGATGTCGTTGGCCATCTCGGGCGTGGTGACAAAGCCGAAATCGATCCGGTCCCGGTAGCTGAAGCAGGTGACGTTGAGTCCCACATCCATCACCAAGGGGCCCATCGGCATCATCTGTTCGAGGACCGCGCCGTCCATGTAGAGCGGCACGGGCGGCCCGGGCACGTTGGAGACGACGAGGTTCATCGGCTTGAGCGTGCCGCCGAGCTTGCTCGCGGTGTAGGCGCGGGCGGCCAGGGCCACCAGGCCCGGCGGGGTGGTGTCCGTCAACCCCATGATCTGGTGTGCCGTAAGTGCTTTCGCCATTTCCTTGGCGCTCTGGGAGCTTGCGTAGATGGCCTTGATCCGTTCAGCCGGATCGACGATGTCGGACGCCAGCGACACCGACATCGCGCTGACCTGATTGCCCACCTGATCGCTGGAACTCTCGGTCCGGGTCGACACCGGGACCTGAGCGATGAGCGACTTGTCGGGCAGCTCGCCGCGGTCCTCGAGATACGTCCGCATGGCGCTCGAGACCAGTGCCAGCACAACGTCGTTGAGCTTGACCCCGAACGCTTCCTTGACCGCTTTCACCCGCTCGAGGGACACGCCGGAATTGCTGACGCGGCGGTGCGGTGAGATGGGTCCGTTGAACCGGGTGGGTGGTGCGTCGAAGTAGCCGGGCGGCTTGTTGGCGACGCCGAGCGCGGCAATCTGCTGGCGTACGGTCTGTTCCAGGAATCGCACGACACGGTAGGGCGTCTTGATGCCGATGTTGATCAGCCCGCCCAGGGCCTGCAGTTCGATCCCCGGGGCTTTGATGCCGACCAGTGACCCGCTCGGTTCGGCGGCCGGCGGCCGCGGGGTCGGCGTGATGTCGAGCAGAATCTCCCCGAGTCCGGCGCCCGATACGCCGTCGATGATGGCGTGGTGCATCTTCATCAGCACGGCGACCCGGCCGCCCTCGACGCCCTCGATGAACCAGAGCTCCCACAGTGGCCTCAACCGGTCCAGCTTGTAGGACATCAGGCGCCCCACCAACTGATCGAGCTCGCGGCGGCCGCCGGGTGCCGGGACCGCGATGTGGCGGACATGGAAGTCGAGGTCGAGTTCCTCGTCCTCGACGAACCACGGCCGGTCGAGGCCGAGCGGCGCGCCGGTCACTCGCCAGCGCAATTGCGGCATTTCCGGCAACCGGGCCGCGATGAGTGCCTTGACCGACTCGAAGCTGAAATCCGGCGCGTCGGTGGGGTCGTAGATCGACGATGCGGCGACATGCATATGCCAACTGTTGGTCTCCGCGAACCAGAAGGTGGCGTCGGCGCCGGACAAGCGATTCATGGGCCTGATCCTAGGGCGCGCACACTGTGCCTTGCGTGAAATCGGCGGATTGGTACGAACTTCGGGGTGTGATGGTTGTCTCCGCGCGCGCAGGGCGGGCAATCATCTTGGCGCGCAACGTGACCCGCCGCATCAGCGGTCGATGTCGATGTGCCGGCACAGTCAATTGGTAAGCCGGACAATATATTCCGGGCTTGCAGAGGCAAGCGAACGGCCGCGCACCGCACACCATCGGACCGGTGCGCGGCCGCGGCCGCTCGTGGGAGAAGGTCAGCGCTGCAGGAAGCCCAGCACCGTGCTCTCGAACGCCTCCTTGGCCTCGATCATCGCCCAGTGCCCACAGTTCGGGAACACGTGCAGCTCGGCGTTGGAGATGGTGCGCATCGGGATCAGCGCCATGTCCAGCGGGCTGACGCGGTCGTCGCGGCCCCACGTCAACAGCGTCGGCGCCTTCACCTTGTGCATCTGTGCCCACGGCTGTGGCGGCGCGTCGGCCGACTGCATGAACTTCATCATCATCTTGAACGCGGCCTTGCCGTACATCCGGCGCGCCGATTCGAGCGTCTCCGGGTCGGAGGCCAGCTTCATGCGCTCCTCGATCAGCTCTTCGGTGACGATCTTCTCGTCGTAGACCATCGAGTTGAGCCAGTCGATCAGCCGTTGCCGGGTCGGGTCCTCGGTGAACTCCTGCAGCAGCCGGATGCCCTCGGACGGGCCGGGGCTGAAGATGTTGGTGCCGATACCGCCGATGGTGACCAGCTTGCCGATGCGATCCGGGTTGTTGATGGCGAAGTTGATGCCGACACCGCCGCCCATCGAGTTGCCGACGATGTCGACCTTCTCGACGCCGAGCGCGTCGAGGAAGGGCACCACCGCGGACTGCGCGTCGATCATCGGGTGGCCACCGAAGTCGTCGCTGACGCCGAAACCGGGGAACTCGAGGATCAGGCAGCGGAAGTGCGCCGCGAACGTCGGCAGAATGCCGCGGAAGTTCCGCCAGCCCGTCACGCCAGGGCCGGAACCGTGCAGAAACAGCACTACAGGCCCGGTTCCCTCGTCGTAATAACGCAGCGTTCCGCGCTCGGTCTGGACTTCCTTCAGCTCTGTCATGCGTTCCAAATTACGGTGCGGATGTCACGCGGTCGCGACCACCTCCCGTCCGGCGGGACGCGACGTGCCCGGGGTCGCCCGGTTGTGCTGCGGGTGGCCTTTATGGTGTCCAGATGACCGTGCCGGAGTCTGCGCGTCCGCTGGCGGGTGTGCGCATCGTCGAAATCTCCAGTTTCGTCGCAGTGCCCCTGGCGGGGATGACGCTGACGCAGCTCGGCGCCGAGGTGATCAGGATCGATCCGGTCGGTGGCGCCGCGGACTATCACCGCTGGCCCGTCACCGACGACGGCGAGAGCATCTACTGGGCGGGCCTGAACAAGGGCAAGCTGTCCGTCGCGGTGGACATGCGCGCACCGGAAGGCCAGGACCTGGTGACCCGGCTGATCGTCGACGCCGGTGTCTTCATCACCAATGTGGCGGGCCGACAATGGCATTCGTACGAGACCCTGTCCGCGCTGCGGCCCGACCTGATCCACGCCGAGGTGTCCGGTCGGGCGGACGGCGGCACGGCCGTGGACTACACCGTCAACGCGGGGCTGGGCTTTCCATTGGTGACCGGGCCCGCTGAGCTGCAGACGCCGGTGAATCACGTGCTGGCCGCCTGGGATGTGTCGTGCGGCCTCTACCTGGCGTTGGCGGTGACTGCGGCGCTGCGGCACCGCGATAGCAGCGGCCAGGGCCAGCGGGTCAGCATCCCGTTGGAGAACGTGGCCCTGGCCACCGCGGGCAATCTCAGCTTCCTGACCGAGGTGATGGTCAACGGCGTGGGTCGCGAGCGCATCGGCAATTCGATCTTCGGACAGTACGGACAGCAGTTCGTCAGCGCTGACGGGACCGCGTTCATGATCGTCGCGCTGACCGGCCGGCACTTCCGGGACCTCGTCGAGGTCACGGGTACGGCGAAAGCTGTTGCGGCGCTGTCCGAATCGCTGGGGGTCGACTTCACCGATGAAGGGCAGCGGTACCTGCACCGCGACGCGCTCACCGGCCTGTTCACCGGGTGGTTCTGCGCGCACACCGCCGAACAGATCACGGCGGCGCTGGGTGCGACGTCGATCCTGTGGGAACGCTACCGGGACTTCAGTGAGGTGGTCGCGAGCCCCAGAGTGACCGAGAACCCACTGTTCACCGAACTGGATCAGCCGCGCATCGGCCGCCACCTGGCGCCGGGACTGCCGTTGCGGATCGATGGTGAGTATCCGCCGGCGCGGCCGGCGCCGGCACTCGGCGACGACACCGCGGCGGTGCTGACCGAACGGCTGGGCCTCACCGCAGACGACGTCGCCCGGTTGACGGAAGCGGGGACCGTGGCGTGAGCGTGCTGCCCGATCTGTTGGTGGTGTCGCCCGGTGCCGGGCCCGATGCCTGGGTGGGTGAGGCCGGGGGACCGGACGGCAAGCGCGCCTTCGGCGGCCTGCTCATGGCACAGAGTCTGTCCGCGGCATGCCAGACCGTGAATCCGGAGATGCGTCCGACGGCCATGCATCTGCAATATCTGCGGGGTGGTGAGGCCGGCGCGGCAACGGACTACGCGGTGGCCCGGGTGTACGACGGGCGGACCGCGGCGGCGCGGCGGGTCGAGGCCTTTCAGGCCGGGCGGCTGCTGACCGTCGCGACGGTGTCCTTATCGACAGACCTGGCCGGTCCCGAGCACGACGAATCCCGTTCGCTGCCAGAGGATCCCGAGCTGCTGCCATTGACCGGCCCGCCGGGGCCCGCGCCTGCGGTGCCGCTCGACGAGATCGACATCCGGATCGTCGACGACCGGTCGTCGGGCGAGTTCGTGCGACGCATGTGGTGGCGCGCCACCGTGCCGATGCCACCGGAACAGTTGCCGCACATGATGATTGCCTGCTACATCACCGACCTTTACGGGATCGATCCGGCGCTGCAGGTGCACGGACATTCCATGCAGGGGCGCACCCATCGCAGCGGTACGACCGATTTCTCGATCTGGTTCCATCACCCGATCCGGGCTGATCAGTGGAATCTGCTGGAATCACGGTCGCCCGCGGCGGGACGGGGACGTGGCGTGATCACCGGCAGTCTGGTTGGCGCGGACGGAACCCGGGTCGCCACCTTGGTGCAGGAAGGTCTGATCGCGGACCGGTAGTACCGTCGTCCGCAGGCAGGTGACGGAATCGGCGAAGGAGAACGATGAACGGCGCACAGGCACTGATCCGCACACTGGTCGACGCCGGCGTCGACGTCTGCTTCGGTAACCCCGGAACCAGCGAGATGCACTTCGTCGCGGCGTTGGACTCGGTGCCCGAGATGCGTGGTGTGCTCTGCCTTTTCGAAGGCGTGGTCACCGGCGCCGCCGACGGTTATGCCCGCATGGCCGACAAGCCGGCCGCCACCCTGCTGCATCTGGGCCCCGGCCTGGGCAACGGCATCGCCAACCTGCACAACGCCCGGCGGGCCTGTTCTCCGATGGTCAATGTCGTCGGTGACCACGCGCTGGGGCACAAGAAGTACGACGCGCCACTGGAATCCGACATCGACGCGATGGCGGGCACGGTGTCGGGCTGGGTGCGTCGGTGCGAGAAATTGGCTGACATCGCCACCGACGCGGTGGCCGCGATCGAGGCGGCACAGCAAGGGCAGGTGGCCACCCTGATCCTCCCGGCCGACGTCTCGTGGACCGAGGGCGCTGAGCCGGCGGTCGGGGAGCCGGCCGCGAGGGCCGCGTCGTTCGACTACCGCGCCGGCGTCGACCCGGACGAACACCAGCTGCTCGACGCCGGTGCCGACGTCTTCGGCCCCGGCACCGTCATGCTGCTGGGTAGTGCGGCGTGCCGAGAACGCGGTCTTCGCGCCGCCGGCCGCATTGCAACGGCCACCGGGACCAAGGTGCTGATCGAGACCTTCCCGGCCCGGCTGGAACGCGGCGCCGGCCTGCCCAACTTCGAGCGGCTGGCGTATCTGGCCGAAGCCGCTCAGTTCCAGCTGACCGGCGCCGAGCACCTGGTGCTGGCCGGTGCCCGGTCGCCGGTGTCGTTCTTCGCCTACCCGGGCAAGGCGAGCGATCTGGTGCCGGGCGGCTGTCAGGTGCACACCGTCGGCGGCGACCTTGTCGCACGCCTGGAAGAACTGGCCGACGCGGTGGCGCCGGGTACGGCGCCGGCGCTGATGGAGCTGAAAGTGCCGGAGCTGCCGGCAGATTCGGCGCTGACGACGCAGAACTGGGTCGACGTGGTGGCCGCGACGTTACCCGTCGACGCCATCATCGTGGACGAGTCCAACACCGGCGGGTTCCTCCTGCCGCAGGCGACGATGAGCGCGCCGCGGCACGACCTGCTGACCCTGACCGGCGGGGCCATCGGCTTCGGGCTGCCGAGTGCGGTGGGTGCCGCGGTGGCCTGTCCCGACCGCCCGGTGCTGTGCCTGCAGGCCGATGGCAGTGCGATGTACACGATTTCGGCGCTGTGGACCATGGCGCACGAGCAGCTCAACGTGGTGACGGTGCTCCTCAACAACGCCGCCTACGCGATCCTGCGCATGGAGCTGCAGCGCGTCGGTGCGGAAGCCGGCGGGCCGAAAGCCGCGGCGATGCTCGACCTCTCGGGCCCGACCACGGATTTCGCCGCGTTGGCAGCGGCCATGGGTGTGCCGTCGGCGAAGGCGACGACCACGGCGGAGTTGGCCGAACAGCTCCGCGTCGGCTACGCCACACCGGGGCCGTACCTCATCGACGCGGCGGTGCCTGCGCTGGTGTAGCGGATGGGCAAAAAAATTCGGGGCCCCTCGGTGAGGGGCCCCGAATCGTTCTGACGCTCAGCGGCTCTGATGCACGCTGTTGTCGACCTGCGGCGCCTCAGCGCGCGGGTGGATGTCGTTGACCCAGTCGTGGTGGGAGTAGTCGGCCGATGCCGGTGCGGCCAGACCCAACACCGCTGCTGCCAAACCATTTGCCACCAGTGCGGCGATTCCGAGCTTCTTCATTGTCCCCAACTCCTTGTAACTGAAGCTTTGATGCTCGGTTCAACGGGACGAGCGCCCGGGGTATTTCTGCAGCTGGGGCGTTGGCAGCAATTGATCGTTTCTCGGCAGTAATCAGTCGGTAACACGGCCCTGTGGATGAATCGCGCACTGTGCACAACTGCCTTCCAGTCGTCGTATCCCGGGGTCTTCGCCGCGTGATCTGTCGGTGGCACCGGACACGGTGGCGGCATGAACACACCACCACGTATGACCCGCGCCGAGATCGGAGCGCTCGGCGAACAACTCGCGGTCGACCACCTGATCTCGCTGGGAATGACCGTCCTGGTTCGCAACTGGCGCTGCCGGTGGGGTGAACTCGACATCATCGCCACCGAACGGGACCACAGTGCGGTGGTTTTCGTGGAGGTGAAGACCCGCACCACGGCCGAGTTCGGCGGCATCGAGGAAGCCGTGACGCCGGAAAAGGCCCGCCGCCTGCGCCGGCTGGCCAGTCTGTGGCTCGCCGAGCAGGACGCGCGCTGGCACGACATCCGGATCGATGTGATCGGCGTGCGCCTCGGTGGCCGGCAGCCGGAACTGGTGCACCTGAAGGGCATCGGCTGATGGCGCTGGGACGGGCCTACTCGGTGGCCATCCGCGGCCTGGACGGCGTCATGGTCGAGATCGAAGCCGACATCACCTCAGGGCTGCCGGGAGTGCATCTGGTCGGCTTGCCCGACGCGGCACTGCAGGAGTCGCGGGATCGGGTCAGGGCGGCGGTGGCGAACTGCGGCAACAGCTGGCCGATGTCACGCCTCACGCTCGGGCTGTCGCCGGCCACGCTGCCGAAAGGTGGATCCATGTACGACCTGGCCATCGCTTGTTCGGTGCTGTCGGCACATTTGAAGACGCACTGGGGGCGGCTGGAAAAGACGGTCCTGCTCGGAGAATTGGCGCTGGACGGTCGGGTGCGCCCGGTCAAGGGCGTGCTGCCTGCGGTCATGGCCGCCAAGCGCGAGGGCTGGCCGTCGGTGGTGGTGCCCGCGGAGAACCTGGCCGAGGCCAGCCTGGTCGATGGCATCGAGGTGTGGGGCGTCCGCACGCTGGGTCAGCTGCAGGCGTGGCTGAATGGGAAGGCGGCCTTGGACGAGAGGGTCGACACGACGGCGCCGGCCGCCGACGACAGCGTTGACCTCGCCGACGTGGTGGGGCAGACGCAAGCGCGGTGGGCAGTGGAGATCGCCGCCGCGGGCGCCCACCACCTGATGCTCACGGGCCCTCCGGGCATCGGCAAGACGATGCTGGCCCAACGGCTTCCGGGCCTGCTGCCCGACCTGACCGACGACGAGGCGTTGGAGGTCACCGCCATCCATTCGGTGGTGGGGTTGCTAGCCGGCGATACGCCCCTGATCACCCGCCCGCCGTTCGTCGCGCCCCATCACACGTCGAGCGTCTCGGCGCTGGTCGGCGGCGGCTCCGGGATGGCGCGACCCGGCGCGATCAGCCGGTCACACCGCGGCGTGTTGTTCCTCGATGAGTGCGCCGAGATCGGGACCAGCGTGCTCGAAGCCCTGCGAACCCCGTTGGAGGAAGGCAAGATTCGGCTGGCCCGCCGAGACGGCGTGGCGTGCTATCCCGCGCGCTTCCAGTTGGTGCTCGCGGCCAATCCGTGCCCGTGCGCACCGCCGAACCCGCGGGACTGCGTGTGCCCGTCGGCCGACCGGCGCCGGTATCTGGGCAAACTGTCCGGGCCGCTGATGGATCGGGTCGACCTGCGGGTCGACATGCATCCGGTGCTGGCCGGGGCCTTCGGTGATCACGCCGCCGAATCCACCAGTGCCGTTCGCGCGCGAGTCGCCGCCGCCCGGGCGGCCGCGGCCGAGCGGTGGCAGGACGTCGGGGTCCGGACCAATGCCGAGGTGCCGGGGCCGGTGCTGCGCCGCAAATTTCGGCTGAGCCGGGATGCGATGGAGCCGTTGCGCAAGTCGCTCGATTCGGGGCGGCTGAGTATCCGCGGTGTCGACCGCACCTTGCGCGTCGCGTGGTCTCTGGCCGATCTGGCGGGCCGCGAGTCGCCCAACCTCGAGGACGTCAGTACGGCGCTGGGTTTCCGTGAGGGAGATGTGCGATGAGTGGCGACGATCTGGAACGACGGGCGTGGGCGTATCTGTCGCGCGTGGTCGAGCCGCCGTGCCCACGGCTGACCCAATTGGTGGCCGACGAGGGACCGGTCGAGGTGGCGGACATGATTCGCCGTGGTCGGGAGGACAAAGAACTCACCGGCAGTGTCGCCGCCCGCCGGGAGGTCGACTGTGCAGAAAGGGATTTGGAGATTCTCGATCGCCGCGGTGGGCGGCTGATCACTCCCGACGACGACGAGTGGCCGTACCTGTCATTCGTCGCGTTCGCGAACAAGGCCGTGCGGGACCGGCCGTCGGGTTATCCGCCGATGGTGCTGTGGGCACTCGGCCCGGCCCGGCTCGATGACATCGCCGAGCGTGCTTGCGCGATCGTGGGCACCAGGGCCTGCACGTCGTACGGCGAACATGTCGCTGCCGAGATCACGGCGGGCCTCGTCGAGCGTGACACCGCAGTGGTTTCGGGCGGTGCCTACGGCATCGACGGGGCAGCGCACCGCGCGGCGCTGGCGTCGGATGGGGTCACCATGGCGGTGCTGGCCGGTGGTGTCGACGTACCGTACCCGTCCGGGCATTCCGCATTGTTGCATCGGGTGGCCACTTCCGGGCTGCTGCTCAGTGAGTATCCGCCGGGGGAGCGGCCGACCCGATACCGGTTCTTGACCCGAAACCGCTTGGCGGCCGCACTATCCGGTGCCACCGTGGTGGTGGAGGCGGGGTTGCGCAGCGGGGCGGCCAACACGGCGGCGTGGGCAGATGCGATGGGCCGCAATGTGTGTGCGGTACCGGGACCGGTGACGTCGGCCGCGTCGGCGGGGTGTCACGTCCTGCTCCGCAACGGGCGCACGACGCTGGTCGACCGGGCCGAGCAGGTCGTCGAATTGATCGGACGGATAGGCGAACTCGCTGACGAACCCGAGCATCCGAAGACGCCCCTGGATGATCTGACCCCTGAACAGCTGCTGGTGTACGAGGCGCTGCCGGCGCGGGGTTTCCGCAGCCTGGAACAGATCTCCGTCGGCGCCGCGTTGCCGCCCGAACGGGTTCTCGGGCCACTGGCGCTGCTGGAGATCAGCGGGTTGGTCGAGAAGCAGGACGGGCAGTGGCGGATCAGGCGGGCGGGCTAGAGGACCACCACCGAGCGCAGGACTTCGCCGCTGTGCATTTTGTGGAAGGCGTCTTCGATCTGGTCGAGTCCGATGCGTTCGGTGACGAATTTCTCCAGTGGGAGGCGGCCTTGGAGGTAGAGGCTGATGAGGGTGGGGAAGTCGCGTTCGGGTAGGCAGTCGCCGTACCAGGATGATTTGAGGGATCCGCCGTGGGAGAAGAAGTCGATGAGCGGCATTTCGAGTGTCATGTCGGGTGTCGGAACACCAACGAGGACAACGGTTCCGGCGAGGTCGCGGGCGTAGAACGCTTGTTTCCAGGTTTCGGGGCGGCCGACGGCGTCGATGACGACGTCGGCGCCGTTGCCGTCGGTGAGGTCCTGAATGGTTTCGACGGGGTCGAGGTCGCGGGCGTTGATGGTGTGGGTGGCGCCGAAGTCGCGGGCCCAGTGCAGCTTCTGGTTGTCGGTGTCGACGGCGATGATGCGTTTGGCGCCGACGAGGGCGGCGCCGGCGATGGCGGCGTCGCCGACGCCGCCGCAGCCGATGACCGCGACGGTGTCATCACGGGTGACGGCGCCGGTGTTGATGGCGGCGCCGATGCCGGCCATGACCCCGCAGCCGAGCAGGCCGGCGACGGCCGGGTCGGCTTCAGAATCGACCTTGGTGCACTGGCGTTCGTGTACGAGGGTTTTGTCGGCGAAGGCGCCGATGCCCAGGGCGGGGGTCAGTTCGGTGCCGTCGGTGAGGGTCATTTTCCCGGTGGCGTTGAAGGTGTCGAAGCACAGGTGGGGGCGGCCGCGTTTGCAGGCGCGGCATTCACCGCACACGGCGCGCCAGTTGAGGATGACGAAGTCGCCGGGTGCGACGTGGGTGACGCCCTCGCCGACGGACTCGACGGTGCCGGCGGCTTCGTGGCCGAGCAGGAACGGATACTCGTCGTTGATGCCGCCTTCGCGGTAGGTGAGGTCGGTATGGCACACCCCGCACGCGATGATGTCCACGATGACCTCACCGGGTCCGGGATCGGGGATGACGATGTCGACGAGCTCGATGGGCTGCTTCTTGGCCCGGGAAATCACACCACGCACTGTCTGAACCATCTCAGGGTGCCTCGCTGAGCGCCGCGACCGGGCACGCATCGACTGCCGAGCGAACCGCTGGCTCGATTCCGGTCGGGACCTCTCGCCCCTCGAAGTGGTAGTTCAGATTTCCATCGTCATCGAGTTCGAAGGCGTCGGGTGCTTGTGCGACGCACACGCCGTGGCCCTCGCAGCGGTTGTAGTCGACGTTTACTTTCATGGTTGTCCTAACTGGTGATGGCGAGCTCGAGCGGTAGTCGCTCGAAGCGGTGAGTTGTCGATTACGCGCGCCTAAGCAGCAATCAGCTTGAGCGGCAGGCGTTCATAGCGGCGGATGATGTTGTTGACCGCCCACGTCGGCGTACCGGCCAGCTCTATCCGGTCCACGCGATCGAGTAGCGCCCGCAACATCGCGGTTGTTTCCAGGCGCGCCAGGCCCTGTCCGGCACAAGCGTGGGCACCGTGTCCGAAACCGAGGTGCCGGCCGGCGTCACGCCGGATGTCGAAGACCTCGGGGTCTTCCCACTCGCGTTCGTCGCGGTTGGCGGAGGCATAGATCACCAGGACCCGTGCACCGGAGGGGATCCGGACGCCGGCGATCTCGGTCTGCTGTGCCGCGCACCGCGCGAAGGCGCGCAGCGGTGGCTCGCAGCGGACGACCTCATTGATGGCGTTTGGCATGAGGCCGGGTTCCTCCTTGAGCAGTTGCCACTGGTCGGGGTGCATCGCGAAGAGCTTCAACGCATTGGCGATGGCGCTCATGGTGGTATCGATCGACGGGGCGATGTAGTCGACGAGCAGCTTCGGGCATTCGTCGTGCGTCAACTTGCCTTCGTCTGCGGCGGCGAGCAGCTCATCTGCCATGCTGCCCTCGATGACGTTGCGTTCGCGCACCACGCGCCGCGCGAAGCGCAGCATGAGCACAGTGTTGGGTACCGCTTTGATCGCCTGCCAGTTGAGCGGCCCGAGTACGTCGAATGTTGCGCCCGCCCAGGCAACCAGGTGGTCGCGCTGGTCGCGCGGCCAACCGATGAGGTCGGGCACGACGGCCAACGGCAGCGCTGCGGCGAGATCGTCGACACCGTCGACATTACAGATGGACGAAACCCTCGTCGTCGACCCAGGCGAGGTCGCCGGTGTCGAGCCAACCGTCGACGAGCTTGCCGTTGCCGTCGAGGACGAAACCGTCAGAGCTGCGGTCGGTGACGTAGCCCGGGAACACGGTGGGGCCACCGACCACGAGGGTGCCGATCTGGCCGGGCGGCAGGTCGTGCCAGCCGCCGTTGTCGTCGATGTCGACGGTCTTGAGTTGTTGGTAGGGGAGCCGCTGACCGGCCGAGCCGGGCCGGGGATGGTCGGGGAAGCTGCGCGCGCTGGCGCAGGTGGCCTCGGTCAGGCCGTAACCCTCCAGCAGGGGGACACCGGTGTGCGACTCGAAATCGCTGCGCACCGCGGGCGGCAGCGCGGAGGCACCGACAATCGCCATCCGCAGACTGGAGATGTCGGCATCGACGGGGAGCTGGCTGAGCACGGCGTACACCGTCGGTACCGCGCTCATGGTGGAGATCCGGTAGCGCTCAACGATTTTCCAGAAGTTGCCGTACAGCCCCACGTCCCGGTATCCGAGCGGGCCGGCCCACAGCACCTGCTGTCCGCGTAGCAGCGGCGCAAGCAGCGTCACCACGAGTGCGTTGACGTGGAACAGCGGCAACGCGGCGAACAACACCGACGATTCGTCGAGCGGTGTGTTGGCGGCGATCATCCAGGCATCGGCCACCTCGTTGGCGTGTGTGTGGGCGGCCAGCTTCGGTGCGCCGGTGGTGCCGCCGGTGTGGAACAGCGCGGCCAGATCGGTGGATTCCGGTGTGGTGCCGTGGAATCGAGTGCCGTCGTGCGCGGCGGACAGTCGCGTGAGGTAGTCGACCTTCGCGCCCGGCACCGCGGGGACGTCGACGGGTGTGGCGCCGGTCGGTCCGATCAGCAGGATGGTGTCGATCAAGCCGGCGTCGACGAGGCGCTCTGCCACCGCCCATGTCGAGGTGTCGAGTTGAGCGTCCGCCGTGATGAGGACCCGAGCGCCGGAGCGCCGGACCAGCTCGCTGACGTGCTCCGGCGAGAGTGCGCCGTTGATGGGCGCGGCGATGCCGGCCACCTGGGCCGCCAGCGTTGCGGTGATCAGCTCATCGCAGTTCGGTGCGATGAGCGCGACCGCGTCACCGCGCTGAACGCCCAAGTGGTACAGCAGGTTTGCGCTCTGGTGCACGTCGTGAAGCAGTTCGCCGAAAGTCCGGCGCACCGGGTGCTCCCACCGCGTGCCGTCGGGCAGGACTGTGACAGCGATGCGCTCCGGCCACAGCTTCGCGGCCCGCACCAGCATTGCGTAGGTGGAGCTCGGCAGCCCCCGCTCGGACAGCGGGACGGATTCGATGGTGGCGAGGTCGTTCGGGCTGGAGTAGCTGGGCCACAACAGGTTCGGGCTCATGCGTACTTCACGATGTTGCGCTGGGCACCGAGGTCGACGGCCCCGTCGTCGGTGGCGACGGTCGTCTCGACGATGTCACCGTCGTGCAGGTATTTCGGGTTGCGCGCCTGGCTCTTGAAGAAGGCCTTCCATTTCATGGCAGGCGGCAGCAGCGACCCGATGAATGCGACCACCTTGTGCGGTGCGCTCAGCGCGGTGCCGACGGGCGTGCCGGTCAGGACCAGGTCGCCGGCGCTGAGATCCTGGAAGCGGGTCAGCGATTGCAGGGCCTGCAGCGGCGAGTAGATCATGTCACCGGCGACGCGCATGTCCTGCCGCAGTTCGCCATTCACGCGCAGCTGCAGGCGCAGCTCGCCGAAGCGCTTGAGCTCGGCGGCGGTGAGCAGCACCAGGGCCGGACCGACGGGCGTGAAGGTGGGGTAGGACTTGGCTTCGTAGAACTGCGTCTGGGGCAGCTGGATGTCGCGCGCGGACACGTCGTTGGTGACCACCAGCCCGGCCACGTAGTCGGCGAGGTTGGACTCGTCGATGGTGCTGCCCACCGGGATGTCGGTGCCGATGACCAGACCGATCTCCACTTCGTAGTCCAGGAACCGCACGTGGCTGGGTTTGACGATCGCGTCCGACGGGCCGGTGATCGACGCCGACGACTTGCGGAAGAACGTCAACGGGATCGAGGCCGGTTCCATCCCGGCGTCTTTGACGTGCGAGGCGTAGTTGGTCATCTGGGCCACCACGCGGCAGGGCGCGGTCACGGGGGAGAGCAGATCGAGACTGTCGACCGGCACCGTGGTGGTGTCGGAGGCAGCTGCTTCGATGGCGGCGCGGTCGGCCAGCAGGGCGCCGGTGGTGGTCGCGGCGGTGGGGATCTTGGCGGCGCCGGTGGCGGTGTGCACCCACCAGGCGTCGGCGGTGCGCAGAACGGAGATGGTCATGACTTGGCTGCTTTCAGTAGGCCGATGAGGCGGTTGACGTCGAATTCGTTGTTGCTTCGCAGTGCGGTGAGCAGTTCTCGCACCTCGCCGCGCGCGTGCCGGGGACTGGTGCCGAGGAAGTCGGCGGTGGCCGGCGGTCCCCACTGCGCCAGTCCGGAGGCGCTGAACTCCGCCCATCCGGGTTCGAGGGTGCTGTCGAACATGTCGCCGTCGGTGAAGTGCTCGACCATGAACCCGTCGGGGTCGCGCCAGTAGTCGAAGATCTGGCTGCCCTGGATGTGCCGCCCGATGCCCCAGGACCGTTGGTAGCCATGGTCTTTGAGGTATTCGCCGCCGGCGGCGAGGGCGTCGAGGTCACTGACCTGATACGCCGAGTGGACGTAGCGGTTCGCCGGTCCCAGCGCCAGCGCCAACGTGTGATGGTCGGTCGGGATCGAACCGCGGTCACATCGGATGAAGCTCATCGTCGGACCGCGTCCGCGCTGTCCCGGGAAGTACAAGAAGTCGCTGACGATCAAGCCGAGCGTATCGAGGTACCAGTCCAGTGCCGCACGGTATCTGGTGGACTGGACGACGACGTGGCCGAGGCGCTGCACCGTCGTCGGCACCCGGGGCGGCCGCTGGGTGGCGTTGATCCGTTCGACGTCGTGGCCGAGGTTGAAGGTGTGCGGTGCTTGCGCAGGCAGTGGGCTCAGCGGATGGGTGCCGGACACCACGCGTACCGGAATGCCGCTGGGGTCGGTCAGTTGCACGCCCGTTCCGCCGATCGATTCCGGTAGGGCAGTGACCCGCGAGCCGGTCTTGTCGGCCAGTCGCACCAGGTCCGCGTCGTCTGCGGCGGCGAACGCCATGCCGCGGAAACGGGTATGCGGGCCGCGCCGGATCAGGACGCACGGCGCGTCGGGATCGCTACCGCGCAAATGCAATTCGGTGTCGGTGCGCAGTGCGGTCCCGAAGCCGAATGCGTGGGCGAAGGCCTCCGCGCGCGCCAGGTCGGGTTTGTCGAATTCCAGCCAGGCAAGGTCCGTCACCTTGATCAGCGGGTTGCGTGAGCGTCCCGGGTGCTCGCCGGCCAAGGCCCCCTGAGCGCTGTGCAGGCCGTTGTGGGCGCCAATGGTGTTGCTGCTCACCGCGAGTACTCCTTCTGCGACGTTCGGATTGCGGTGTCGACCGCACCCCGGACCTTGTCGATCACGGCTGCCGCGTCGGTGGGGCTGTGGTCGCCGCGCCATGCCACGTGGTGATCGGGACGGATCAGCACCAGGTCGCGTTCGTAGAGCCTGCGGGTGTGCGCGTCGCGGACGTCGACGACGGTCACGGGGACGCCGCGATCCGCTGCCGCGGACGTCAGCTCTGTGACGTCGACGTCGGTGAAACGCAGCAGGGTGAATCCGGGCCCGAACAGGTCGAACAGCGGCGTGCCGTCGGGCAGGAAGACGCTCGGTGGCCGGGCGCCAGGCGTGGTGCCCGGGATGTACCGGTGCGAGGGGCCGGCCGGCGGTTGGCCCGGTTCCGTACAGATGACCGGTGAATTGTCGTAGCGGTATCCGTATTCGATTCCGTCGGCCTCGTTTTCGAGATTGCCGAGGTCCAGAATCTCGCGTCCCAGCCGGGCCCGGTCGCGCTCGCCGGCCCAGCCCTGTCCGGAAAGTGCTGCGCGGTTTGCCATTTGAATGGCCAGCCGCACCAGGGTGTGCCGGGCCGAGGCATCCCGGTTGGCGATCCCGACCGCGCGGCGCTCGGCGGCGTAGGCGCTGAGCAGGCGCGGGCCGCCCCACCCGTTGACGACGGCCGCCAGTGCCCAGCCCAATCCGACAGCGTCACCCACGCCGGTGTTCATGCCGTAGCCGCCGTTGGGTACGACCTGGTGAGCCGAGTCGCCGGCCAGCCACACCCGTCCGTGCCCGTAGGAATCGGCCAGCGACAGCCGGGGCCGCCACTCGTTGGCAACGACGATGTCGCAATCGAATTCGACGCCCAGTCGGGCGAACAGGAACTGCTTCGGATCGATTTCCTCGGTCTTGACGCCCATGCCGATCAGCGTGTGCAACGTCCAGGTGTCGCGGTCGTTCTGCGAGATCAGGGTCCAGCCTTCGGGGGACTGCGTGTGCCAGGTGGTGCCGAACCGCTCCAGCACCTCGCGGGCCGTGGACGTGAAATGCACCATGTAGACGCGGCCGTCCATCGGCGTCTGCCGCTGTTCCATGAATTCCCGGGCGGTCCCTGCGAGAACCTTGCGCAGCCCGATCTCACGCGCGGCCATCCGGCGGATGTCGATGTCGTGCAACGCAATTCCGAGTCCGCGGCGCACGATGCTGCCGGCGCCGTCGCATCCGGCCAGAAAGTCGGCCCGGACGGTGCGGGTCTCGCCGGTCGCGCTGCAGTTGATGACGGCGTCGACGCCGTCGGCATGCTGGCGAAACGACTGCAGGGCCCAGCCGTAACGGACGTCGACGTCGGTGCGCGTCTCCAGAATGTCTTTGAGCGCCGGTTCGAGAATCGCCTGCGAAACTCGCATCGGCGGCTCCAAGGTCATGGTGCCGTCGGTGCAGGCGCGGATCGCGTCCCGGCGCGCGACCACGTCGGGGTAGGGGAATCGTGCCAACTCCCAGCCGCTGAGTTTGGTGACCCACGCGACGTCGAACGGATTGTCTTCCGGCACAGCCACTTTGCGCAGATCGTCGGCGATGCCGAGCTGCCGGTACAGCTCCATGCTGCGGCCGTTGGTGATGTCCATCTTGGGGTGGGTCGTCGTCGACGGATTGCGTTCGACGAGCAGCGCCGGCACACCCTGGCGGGCCAAGGTCAGCGCCAGGGTGAGGCCGACGGGTCCGCCGCCGGCGATCAATACCGGGACTCGGTCGAGCGGCGAGGGTTCGATCATCGTTGATCCCTTCGAGTGGCAACAACTATGTACTGAATTGAACAGAAGTGTTCAACGTAAGTCAAGGGTGTATTTTGAACACAGTTGTTCAGAAGGCTGGCGATATGTGCAATCACTGTTGCTATCGTTTTGGATTGGACAGGTGATGCGGGCGGTTCGGAAGGAGCGGCGCGATGACCACGACTGACGACCGGATCGTGACGGCGGCAGTGCGGCTCTTCGTCGAGAAGGGCACCACGCAGGTCACCATCAGCGAGCTGGCGCAAGAGGCCAACGTCGCCCGCGGCACCCTGTACCGGAACGTCGGTTCGATGGACGATTTGTTCGACCGGGTCGTCGGTGAGGTCACCGCGGACCTTCATCGGCGCGTGTCGGCTTCGTTCGCCACAATTGACGATTCCGCGACAAGGCTGGCCACCGGCATCCGGATGTGGGTCCGGTACGCGCACGAGAATCCGCAACTGGGCAGGTTCGCCGTCAAGTTCGGCCTCGGCGAGGAGACGTTGCGGTCGTGGATGACCGGACCGCCGAGCAGTGATGTCGACGCAGGTGTCGCGGCCGGCCGCTACCAGCTGGGCGAGGTCGGCGTCGACAGTGTCGCCTCGCTGGTCCTCGGCGCCACCGTCAGCGCCATGTGGATGGTGCTGGAAGGCCATCAGACGTGGCGTGAGGCCGGCTCGTCCACTGCCGAACTCGTGTTGCGCGCCTTGGGCATTGATGCCGAAGAGGCGCACCGTATCGCCACCGATCCGCTGCCCGTCCTGCCGGCAACCGCCTGAATGCCGTGCCCGCTCTAGTGACCCGCCGGGTACGCCGCAGCTTCGGGCGGTTCGCCGCCGTCATCGTCTTATTCGGCGGGCTGTCGATCGGCGGGTGTCTGTGGCTGCGCCCGTCGCCGGTGGCGACGCCGGCGGTGCCCGCGGGCGGTTATGGGTTCGGTGTCGGTGCGCCGCAGTCCTGGATGAGCGACGCCGACGCCGACCGCGAACTCGATGCCGTCGCCCGGACCCGGGCGGAGTGGATGCGGGTGCTGATCGACTGGCACATCGTGGAACCCGTTAAGGGTCAATATAATTGGCACTACGTCGACCATTGGGTGAACGGCTCCCGGAAGCGGGGTCTGAAGGTACTCGGACTGATCGCGTACAGCCCTGCCTGGGCTCGGGCGCCGGGCTCGTATTTCAGTGCGCCACCGATCAATCCGGCCGACTACGCCGCGTTCGTCACGGCCGTCGTGCAACGCTACGGCGACCGGGTCGCCGACTGGGAGATCTGGAACGAGCCGAACCTGCCGCTGTTCTTCGGCTTCACCGACAACCGCGCCGCGGTCTACACCGGGCTGCTCAAGGCGGCGTACCCGGCGATCAAGGCCATTCAGCCCGACGCCACCGTCATCACCGCCGGGCTGAGTCGCGCGGCCGGACCCGACGCGCCGACGACATTCGTCGCCGACATGTACGCCAACGGGGCGCGGAACTTCTTCGACGCCACCGCGATGCATCCCTACGTTTTTCCGGGCGGTATTGCCGAAGACGGTGACAACGGATGGTCGGATCTGGCTCGTGTGCACGACTTGATGGCTGCCAACGGAGACGGTGACAAGAAAATCTGGATGACCGAATTCGGTGCCCCGACGTCCTCGCCGGAGAGCCGGGGCGTCAGCCAGGACGAACAGGCGCGACAAATCCTGCAGGTGCTAGCACGGTTGGCCGAGATCACCTGGAGTGGACCGGCCTTCATCTTCGCGGTGCGCGACACCGACACGGCCAAGCGCGACGACCTCGAGTCGAACGTCGGCGCGTTGCTGACGTCGGGCTGGAAGCCCAAGTACACGGCGGCGGTGCTGGCTCGGTAGCCCACCACCGCGGCTGTGCCGCTCGTATAGTCGAGGCGTGGCAGGCCGTCCGATTCATACGTTCGAAGTACTCCGCACCCAGCGCCTGACCCCGCACATGATTCGTGTTGTGTTCGGCGGCAACGGGTTCGACACCTTCACTCCCAAGGAATTCACAGATTCCTACGTCAAGTTCGCCATCGTGCCCGCGGGCGTCGAGGTGGCCGGCTTGGCGCAGCCCCTGACGCTGGACAGCTTCGAGGAGCTGCCGGCCGACCAGCGCCCGACGGTGCGGACCTACACCGTGCGCAGCGTCGACACCGAGCAGCGCGAACTCACCGTCGACTTCGTGGTGCACGGCGACACCGGTGTGGCGGGACCGTGGGCGGCGTCGCTGGCACCGGGCGACCCCGCTTACCTCATGGGGCCAAATGGGGCCTACAGCCCGAACCCGGCCGCCGACTGGCACCTGCTGGCCGGCGACGAAGCCGGGCTGCCGGCGCTGAGCACCGCGCTGGAAGCGTTGCCGCCCAACGCGATCGGCCAGGCCTTCATCGAGGTCGACGGACCCGATGACGAGCTCGACCTGACCGCGCCCGCAGGCGTGACGATCCACTGGATCCACCGCGGCGGCCGCGCCGACCTGGTGCCGGACGACCAGGCCGGCGACAACGCGCCGCTCATCGCGGCGGTCCGCGCGGCCGACTGGCTGCCCGGCCAGGTCCAGGTGTTCGTCCACGGCGAGGCGCAGGCCGTCATGCACAACCTGCGGCCGTACCTGCGTAAGGAGCGCGGCGTCGGCGCCGAATGGGCGTCCATCTCCGGCTACTGGCGCCGTGGCCGCACCGAAGAAACCTTCCGGCAGTGGAAGGCGGAGCTGGCCAAGGCCGAAGCCGAGGCATAGGCCGAAAAGCCGACGCGTAGGCCGGCGCTAGTGTGCGATCCTCAGCCGAAGTTGCAACGGAAGGGCGGGCCTGATGGCGTTCGGTGACTACCAACTCGAGATCTATCTGCAGGGACTCGGCGGCGTCGTGCCGACGCTGCCGATCTCGTTCGTAGAACTCGAGGAGCGCGCCCAGGCCGCGATGCCGCCGTCGATCTGGTCGTACGTCGCCGGCGGCGCCGGTGACGAGCGGACGCAGCGCGTCAACGTCAGCGCGTTCGACCGCTGGGGCCTCATGCCGCGCATGCTGGTCGGGGCCACCGAGCGCGACCTGACCGTCGACCTGTTCGGGCTGAAGCTGCCGTCGCCGCTGTTCCTGGCGCCCATCGGCGTCATGGGCATCTGCTCGCGAGACGGCCACGGTGACCTGCATGCCGCGCGGGCCGCGGCCCAAACCGGTGTCCCCATGATGGTCTCGACGCTCACCAGTGATCCGCTGGAGGATGTCGCCGCTGAATTCGGTGACACCCCAGGCTTTTTCCAGCTCTACACCCCGAAAGACCGGGACCTCGCGGCCAGCCTGGTCAGCCGTGCCGAGGCGGCGGGGTACCAGGGCATCGTCGTCACCCTCGACACCTGGGTGCCCGGCTGGCGTCCCCGCGACCTCTCGACGGCCAACTTCCCGCAGCTGCGCGGCCACTGCCTGTCCAACTACACCAGTGACCCGGTGTTCCGGGCCAAACTGCCCGCGCCGCCCGAGCAGAACCCGCAGGGCGTGGTGATGCAGTGGGTGCAGGACTTCGGCAACCCGCTGACCTGGGATGACCTGCCGTGGCTGCGGTCGCTGACGAAGCTGCCGCTGCTGGTCAAAGGCATCTGCCATCCCGACGACGCGCGGCGCGTCCGCGATGCCGGGCTCGACGGCATCTACTGCTCCAACCACGGCGGCCGGCAGGCCAACGGCGGAATTCCGGCCATCGACTGCCTCCCTGGGGTCGTCGCGGCGGCCGACGGTCTGCCGGTGCTGTTCGACTCCGGCGTCCGGACCGGTGCCGACGTCGTCAAGGCACTGGCGCTGGGGGCGACCGCCGTCGGCATCGGGCGGCCGTACGCCTACGGAATGGCGCTCGCCGGCACCGCCGGCGTCGTTCATGTGGTGCGGTCCCTGCTGGCCGAAACGGACCTGACCATGGCCATCGACGGCTACCGTTCGCTGTCCGACCTGACGCCGGATGCCTTGCGTCGCGTCGAGGTGCATTGAGGCGCGTACTTGATAAGTGGATGCAAGGATTGATATTACATCCACTTAATGCATAAATGGATGTAAAATGTCGGTGTGCATCCACTTGGCGCCGTCACTTATGAGGATGTGCGCTGGGAGCCGCAGGTTCGTTACGCAGGTATGCCACCAAAGTACGGCACCTATCACCCGGCTATACCCGCAAGCATCGCCGAACTCGACCTGGCACTGCCCGACGCCGTGGTGGCCGAGGCTGAAGCGGCGAGCCGCGAGATTGCCCGGTTCGACGCCGAACTGGGCGGTGAGATCGCGCCGTTCGCTGCAGTCCTGCTGCGGTCAGAGTCCGCTGCCAGCTCACAGATCGAGAACCTCTCGGCGTCGGCACGATCTATCGCTGAGGAAGAGCTCGTCGGTGGCACTGGCAAGCGCAACGCCGCCGACATCGTCGCGAACACCGCCGCGATGCAGGCGGCATTGGCGCTGTCGGGGACCATCGACGCCGCTGCCATCCTGGCGATGCACGCTGCGCTCATGGCTAATCAGCCGCGGCACACCCCGGGGCAGTGGCGTACTGAGCCGGTGTGGATCGGTCGCGGGTCGACACCGATCGGAGCGACGTTCGTAGGCCCCCGCCACGAACTCATTCCCGCTGCGATCGACGACCTCATCGCGTTCACGAAGCGAACCGACACTGCAGTACTGCCGCTCATCGCGGTGGCCCACGCGCAGTTCGAGACACTGCATCCGTTCACTGACGGCAACGGCCGCACGGGGCGGGCACTGGTGCAAGCGCTGCTGCGCAACAAGGCACTGACCCGTCAGATCACTGTGCCGGTGTCGGCGGGCTTGCTGGCCGATACGGACGGATATATCGGGGCACTGATGGCGTACCGAGAGGGTGACGCCGCGCCCATCGTGGAGCTATTTGCCGAGGCGAGCGTGCGCGCGACGGTCAACGGTCGGCGGCTGGTCACAGACCTGCGCACCATCCGCGCCAGCTGGAACGACAGGATCACCGCGCGCGCGGATTCCGGAGCGTGGAAGGTGGCCGACCTACTGACCAGCCGCCCAGTGATCAATGCCGCGTTGCTCGTGGACGCGGGCATCGTGGCCCAAACCGCACATGCCCAGCGAGTGCTGACCCCATTGGTTGAGGCAGGCGTAATCATCGAGACCACCGCCGGCCGCCGCAATCGCGTATGGCGATCCGCGGAAGTTCTTGCCGCACTCGATGCGTTTGCCGAACGTGCGGGCAGGCGCGTCGACGCTTGAGGTCACAGCTCGGCCACCGACGGGTGGCGTGACGGGCGATCGGGCGGGCGTTCTGCCAACGTAGGGGAGTGCACCAGGCGGTTCTCGACGAGTTCGATCAGTTCCTCGAACTCGAATGCGGGCGTTCCGAGCACACCCGGCGTGCCTATCTGGGTGACCTGCGGTCGTTGGGGGAATTCCTCGGCGACGGCGCCACCATCGCCGACCTTGACCTCATGACGCTGCGGTCGTGGCTCGCCGAGCAGGCCGGCAGGGGCGCGGCGCGGACCACGCTGTCCCGCCGGACGTCGGCGGTCAAGACCTTCACCGCGTGGGCGGTGCGGCGCGGGCTGCTCGAGACCGATCCGGCCGTGCGGCTGCAGACCCCCAAGGCCCACCGTGCGCTGCCCGCCGTGCTCCGTCAGGATCAGGCGGTCGATGCCATGTCGGCGGCGAATTCCGGTGCGGAGCAAGGTGATCCGCTCGCGCTGCGGGATCGGCTGATCGTCGAGATGCTGTATGCCACCGGCATCCGCGTCAGCGAGCTCTGCGGCCTGGACATCGACGACGTCGACCAGAGTCGCCGGCTGCTGCGCGTCCTCGGTAAAGGCGACAAGGAGCGCACCGTGCCCTTCGGTGAGCCGGCCTCGCACGCGTTGCGGGCGTGGCTGTCCGACGGCCGCCCCGCACTGGCGGTCGCGACATCCGGCCCGGCGCTGCTGCTCGGGGCGCGGGGGCGGCGCCTCGACCCCCGTCAGGCGCGGACCGTCGTGCACCAGACGATCTCGGCGGTGGACGGTGCGCCCGACATCGGGCCACACGGCCTGCGGCACAGCGCGGCCACCCATCTGCTGGAAGGCGGCGCCGACCTGCGGGTGGTGCAGGAGCTGCTCGGCCATTCGTCGCTCGCGACCACGCAGCTCTACACGCACGTGACCGTCGCCCGGTTGCGTGCCGTCCACGACCAGGCCCACCCCCGGGCGTAACTCGCCGTCGCGAGCATTTCGGGGCCACTCGCGGCTGGTGAACGTGCGCATCCTGCACGCCAATTGCGGCGTGTCGGCGTACAAACACGGCCGCTCGCGGTTAGGGGATTCTCGCGGTTAGGGGGCATCGGGCTTGAGGCGGATCGTGGTGGTGGCGAGCAGGCCCAGGGGATCGACGTAGTCGGCATTGGACGACGCACCCCACATGGCGCCCCAGTGCAGGCAGCTCCCGCCGCAGCCCGGATGGCCGGCGACCAGCGTGCCCAGCGGCGAACCCGCGGCGACGACGGCGCCGGGCCGGACCGCCGCACGCACCGGCTCGTAGCTGGTCCGCAGCCCACCCGGATGAGCCACCGACACCACCGGCCGGCCCGCGAGCTCGCCGGCGAACACCACGGTGCCCGGGGCCGCGGCGTACACGGTCTGCCCGGCAGCGCCGGCGAGGTCGACGCCACGATGTCCGCGCTGCCAGTTCGGCCGGGGCGCGTCGAACACCCGCGCGACCGCCGGTCGCGGCCGCAGCGGCCAGTCCAGCCGGTCGCCGTCGGCGCGCGCCACGCCGGCCGGCCAGAGGGTGGCGAGCACCACAAGCACGACGATTCGCATCAGCCCAGTTCAGCGCCCCGGCCGAGGCTTCGGCACCCCCAGAGACCCGATCTGTGGATAACCGGCGCACTGTGGACAAAGCACCCCTGGGAAGCGTGTAAACTTCCACCTGCAATCCGCATTCGTGGGTTGACTTCGCGCGCCTGCACAGCGGCTCGATCTCGGGTCGCCACCGCATGCCGGGCGGTCCCATCTCGGACAACCGAGTTGGGTCCGGCACGCAGCAGACGCCAGGGTCCGGGATCACCCGATGCCGGACGACAACCGATATATAAGTGAGGCACACCCATGGCCGTAGTGACCATGAAGCAGCTGCTGGACAGCGGCGCACACTTCGGGCACCAGACCCGTCGCTGGAACCCCAAGATGAAGCGGTTCATCTTCACCGACCGCAACGGCATCTACATCATCGACTTGCAGCAGACGCTGACCTACATCGACAAGGCGTACGAATTCGTCAAGGAGACCGTTGCCCACGGCGGCACCGTGCTCTTCGTCGGTACCAAGAAGCAGGCGCAGGAGTCCATCGCCGACGAGGCCACCCGTGTCGGCATGCCCTACGTCAACCAGCGCTGGCTGGGCGGCATGCTCACCAACTTCTCGACCGTTCACAAGCGCCTGCAGCGCCTGAAGGAACTCGAGTCGATGGAGCAGACCGGTGGCTTCGAGGGTCGCACCAAGAAGGAAATCCTCATGCTGACGCGTGAGAAGAACAAGCTCGAGCGCAGCCTCGGCGGTATCCGGGACATGCAGAAGGTTCCGTCGGCCATCTGGGTCGTCGACACCAACAAGGAGCACCTGGCCGTTTCCGAGGCCATCAAGCTCGGCATCCCGGTCATCGCGATCCTGGACACCAACTGCGATCCCGACCAGGTCAACTACCCGATCCCGGGTAACGACGACGCCATCCGCAGCGCCGCGCTGCTGACCAAGGTGATCGCCTCCGCGGTTGCCGAGGGTCTGCAGGCCCGTTCGGGTGCCAAGACCGAGGCCGAAGGCGCCGAGCCGCTCGCCGAGTGGGAGCAGGAACTGCTCGCCGGCGCGACCGCCGGCACCGACACCGCGGCCGCTGAGACCGCCGAAACCACCACCACAGAAAGCTGAGATGGCTAACTACACCGCTGCTGACGTAAAGCGACTGCGGGAGCTCACCGGCTCCGGCATGCTCGACTGCAAGAACGCACTGGTTGAGACCGAGGGTGACTTCGACAAGGCCGTCGAGGTCCTGCGCATCAAGGGTGCCAAGGACGTCGGCAAGCGCGCTGAGCGCGCCACCGCCGAGGGCCTGGTCGCCGCCAAGGACGGCGCCCTCATCGAGCTGAACTCCGAGACCGACTTCGTCGCCAAGAACGCCGAATTCCAGGCTCTCGCGGATCAGATCCTCACCGCAGCTGTCGCGGCCAAGGCCAACGACGTGGAGACCCTCAAGGCCGCCACCGTCGACGGCACCACCGTCGAGCAGCTGGTCGCGGACCTGTCCGCGAAGATCGGCGAGAAGCTCGAACTGCGTCGGGTCGCCTACTTCGACGGCACCGTCGAGACCTACCTGCACAAGCGTGCCGCGGACCTGCCGCCGGCCGTGGGTGTGCTGGTCGAGTACAACGGTGCTTCTGAAGAGGCCGCGCACGCGGTCGCGCTGCAGATCGCCGCGCTGAAGGCCAAGTACCTCACCCGTGAGGACGTGCCCGCCGACCTGGTCGCCAACGAGCGTCGTATCGCCGAGGAGACCGCCAAGGAAGAGGGCAAGCCCGAGGCCGCACTGCCGAAGATCGTCGAAGGCCGCGTCACCGGCTTCTACAAGGACGTCGTGCTGCTCGACCAGCCGTCGGTGTCCGACAACAAGAAGACCGTGAAGGCCCTGCTGGACGAGGCCGGCGTCACCGTGACCCGCTTCGTGCGGTTCGAGGTCGGCCAGCAGTAAAACTTGGGCAGCTCACCCGCTGCCCACTGACAAAACCCCGCGCACAATTCCGGCGATCCCGGAGTGCGCGGGGTTTTGCTTTTCCGGCTAGGGCCGGGGGAGCTTGCGGTGCAACGGATTCGCGGTCACCGGCGTGCGACGGCGACTCGCGGGCAGGCTGCTGACGACGTCCGGGCGGTCCGCCGTCACGCGGGTGGCGTCCTGCAGCCGCATGCCCGATGAGTTGCCGGCGCCCAGCGCGGGCGCGCCGATTCTGCGCTTGGCCTGGCCGCTGCAGCTCGGGCAGGGGGTATCGGCGGGCGCGGTCGCCATCGAATGCTGTTCGGTGAAGTCCGGGCAACCCCGGCCACACCGGAATACGTAGGTAGGCACAACGACACCATAAGCCCTCTCGGGCAACGTCATCCGGATGTAACTTGCCCGATCCGCAGACGAGACACCTTCATTATTGAATACTTCCATTCGGAAGTATGTGTTGGTGTCGCTACGGAGGTAAATGTGCCGGAATTGCTGTTCCCCCTGGATTCGACGAAGAAGTTCACCGACCAGAAGCTGGTCGGCCACAACCGCTGGCACCCGGATATCCCGCCCGCCGTTACCGTCAAGCCGGGGGACAGCTTCCGGGCGCACTGCCGGGAGTGGTTCGACGGCGCGATCCACAACGACGACTCGGCCGAGGACATCCTCAATGCCCCGCTCAAGGGCGTGCACTGCCTGTCCGGGCCGTTCGCGATCGAGGGTGCCGAGCCAGGTGACCTGCTGATCGTCGACATCCTCGACGTGGGGCCCATCCCGCAGGAAGACTCGGGGCCACTGGCCGGACAGGGCTGGGGATACACCGGCATCTTCGCCAAGCAGAACGGCGGCGGGTTCCTCACCGATCAGTTCCCCGACGCCTACAAGGCGATCTGGGACTTCTCCGGGCAGAAGGCCAGCTCACGCCACGTGCCCGGGGTGAAGTACACCGGCATCGTGCATCCCGGCCTCATGGGTACCGCGCCGTCGGCCGCGCTGCTGGCCAAGTGGAACGCCCGCGAAGGCGCCCTGATCGCGACCGATCCCGACCGCGTGCCACCGCTGGCATTGCCGCCCGAACCGCAGGACGCGATCCTCGGCTCATTGAGCGGCGACGCCTTCACCAAGGCGGCCGCCGAAGCCGCCCGCACCGCGCCGCCCCGGGAGAACGGCGGAAACCAGGACATCAAGAACGTCACCAAGGGCAGCCGGGTGTTCTATCCGGTGTTCGTCCCCGGTGCGAACCTGTCGTTCGGCGACCTGCACTTCTCGCAGGGCGACGGCGAGATCACGTTCTGCGGGGCGATCGAGATGGGCGGGTTCATGGACCTGCACGTGGATCTGATCAAGGGCGGCATGGAGACCTACGGCGTGCACGAGAACGCGATCTTCATGCCGGGCAACACCGATCCGCAGTACTCGGAATGGCTGGCCTTCTCGGGCACCTCGGTGACCCTCGACGGCGAGCAGAAGTACCTCGACTCGGATCTGGCCTACCAGCGGGCCTGTCTGCACGCCATCGACTACCTGACCAAGTTCGGCTACAGCCCGGAGCAGGCCTACCTGCTGCTCGGGTCCGCGCCGATCGAGGGGCGGCTCTCCGGGGTGGTGGACATCCCGAATTCCTGTGCGACGGTGTACATCCCGACGGCGATCTTCGACTTCCCGGTGGCGCCGTCGGCGTCCGGGCCGTACCAGATCGATCCCGGAATGGGCGCGCCACACGCCAGCTTCTGACCGCGCAGCCGACAGCCAGTTCCCCGATTTCCTTGGGGGACTGGCTGTTTGGCGGTGTCAGATCAGTCGCGAAGGTCCGCCGGGGAACCCGGCCGCTGTAGCGTGACCAGCAGTTCGGCCAGCGCCTCGGGCTGCAGTGACGTCGACGTGCACAGTGCGGCCAGCTGCTCGGACTTGTTGAGCCGCTCGCGGTTCTGGCGGTACAGCGCAGCGCCCCTTCGGGTCTGGTAGACCAATACCCGTCGGCGATCGACCACATCGGCCTTGCGCAGCACCAGGTTGTCGTCGACCATCCCGTCGACGAGCCGGGTCAGGCTCGGTCCGGGCAGCAGCGTCACCTCGGCCAGTGCCGTCATCGGCTTGCCGGCACCGCCTTCGAGCGCGGCCAGCACATGCCACTGACGCACCGTCAAACCGGCCAGGTGATCTGTCACCACGCGGTCGAGTTCGAACGCAACCGACTTCACCAATCGAGCGAGTTCCTCGACGGTGTCGGCACGGGCGCCGGGCTTCATTTCCATGGTGGCGCCCAGCCTACCGTGGTGGGGCCCCTCATCTCGCCGTGAAACAGCGCTGATCGGGAGGTATCTTCAAATTGAATTCTGGTCACCCGGGTGGCGGACGTCGTGGTCGTCGCGATCGGAGTTGCATGGCTGGGCCCGTGTCCCAAGGTGAGGTGATGGTGAATCCGAAACCCGCGACGATTCCCGCGCGCCCCGACCGGGATGTGGTCGACATCGCGCTCGTGGTGCCGTTGAGCGGGCCCGCCGGGATGTTCGGACCTTCGTGCGAGGCGAGCGCCGAACTCGCCGCCGAGGACATCAACGCCGCCGGCGGCATACTGGACCGGCCCGTCCGGATTCATCCGGTGGACGCCGGGGCGCCGCTGCGTGAGCTGGCGGACGAACTGGGCCGCCTGGTCGCCCAGCAGCAGATCGACGCGGTGGTGGGCTGGCACCTGTCGAATGCGCGGCGCGTCATCGCGCCGCAGACGGCCGGTCGGGTGCCCTACGTGTACACCACGTTCTACGAGGGCGGCGAGAGCACCGACGGGGTGTACATGGTGGGGGAAACCCCAGAGCAGCAACTGTTTCCGGCGTTGACGTGGTTGCGTGAGCACCTCGGGCTGAAACGCTGGTGCATCGTCGGCAACGACTACATCTGGCCGCGGCAGACCGCCCGCGTGACCAAGGAGTACATGTGGCGATCGGGCCTCGAATTCGTCGGTGAGGCATTCGTTCCGCTGGGCGGGCGAGATTTCCGGCCCATGCTCGACGTCATCGCCAGCTCGGAGGCCGACGGGGTGCTGGTGTTGATGGTGGGCGCCGACAACGCGGCGTTCAATCGCGCGTTCGCCCGTGCCGGTCTGGACCAGAGCGTCGTGAGACTGTCGTTGATGATCGGTGAGGATGTGTTGTGCGCCAGCGGAAGTGGGGCGACCACCGGCCTGTACACCGCGTGTGGTTACTTCGAGAGTCTGCCCACCGAGGTGAACATGGGCTTCGGCTCGCACTATCTGCAACGGTTCGGCAGTGCCGCCCCGGCGCTCAACAACATCGGTGAATCCTGTTACGAGGGACTGCTTCTGCTCACCGCGCTGGCTCAGACGGCCCGCAGCCTGGAGGTGGCCGCGATCGATCGGGCACGCGCCAATGTCGCGTACCAGGGCCCGCGCGGCGAGGTCGTCATGCGTGGTGCCCATACTCGTCAACCGGTGTACCTCGCCAGCGCCGACCAGCTCGAATTCGATGTGATCGCCGAGCTGACGCCCTGACCGATGGTCATGGCCCCGCCCGGTGCTCAGGGCGAGGCCATGACAATTCATCAGCTCGACTGCGGTGCAACCGCAGTCTTCAGTTCCTCCGTGCTGGTGGAATCGGTGTAGCCGTCCTTCTTGCACATGTCATGGCAGTCCTTGGTCAGCGTGCAGGTCAGCGAGGACACGGTGCCGTGGTGAAAAGGACAGTCGTGCACCATGTCCGGCAATTCGTAGCGCTTCTGGTCGACGACGTCCAGCAGCGTCTGACCCGCCCACAGCGGCTCCTTCTCGATCTCCTCACGAAGTGGATTGCGCCGCGCCAGGTAGTACTTGCCCTTGGTCGCGATGCACATCACCGGGGACAGTACGAACGACAGTGTCAGCGCCAGGTACGGCGACCACGCCGCGAGGAAATCACCGAAAGCGTGGTAGAAGGCCAGGATCGAGAACACCGAACCCACCAGCATCGAGACGAACCCGACCGGATTGATGCTGTAGAGGTAGGCCCGCTTGAACTCGACGTAAGACGGGCTGAGCTTCAGCAGCGGCTTGTTGATCACCAGGTCGGCGACGATCGCACCGATCCAGGCGATCGCGACGTTGGAGTAGAACCCCAGGATGGTGTTGAGCACGGCGAACATGTCGCTGAGCATCAGTGCCAGCGCGATGGCGATGTGCAGGCCGAGGTACACCACCCGGCCCGGGTGCACATGCAGAATCCGACTGAAGAAGTTCGACCAGGACAACGAGCCCGAATACGCGTTGGTGACATTGATCTTGACCTGGGACAGCAACACCATCAGCGTGGCCAGCCCGAGGGCGAGGGCGTCGTTGTGGATGACCGAGCCGAAGCCGCCGAGGAACTGCTCGATGGGTTCGGTGGCGGCCGCGAAACCGACCTTGCCCGCGACGTAGAAGGCCAGGAAGGCGCCGCAAATCTGCTTGGCCGCGCCGAGAATCACCCAGCCGGGACCGGCGGCGAGTACCGCGGCCCACCACCGCAGTGGCGGTGTTTCCGACTTCTCGGGCATGAAGCGCAGGTAGTCGACCTGTTCACCGATCTGGGCGATGAGCGACAAGGCCACGCCGGCGCCCGCCCCGACCCCGATGGCCGTCACCTGTTCGCTGCCGCCGTTGCCGGCCCAGCTCAGGAACCCGTGGAAGCCAGCCGGATCCGCGGTCGCGATGAAGGCGATGGGGGCGACGAACAGGATCAGCCACAACGGCTGGGTCCAGACCTGGAACTTGGCCAGGGCCGTCATGCCGTAGAGCACGAGCGGAATGATGATCAGTGAGCCGATGATGTAGCCGAGCGCCAGCGGAATGCCGAACGCCAATTTCATCGCCTGCGCCATGATCGCGCCCTCGAGCGCGAAGAAGATGAAGCAGAAGCTGGCGTAGATGAGGCTCGTCAGGGTCGAGCCGAAGTATCCGAAACCGGCTCCGCGCGTGAGCAGATCCATGTCGATGTTGTACTTCGCGGCGTAGTACGCGATCGGGATGCCGGTGAGAAATATCGTGACCGCGGCGACCAGGATCGCGACGACCGCGCTGGCCGCGCCGTGGGTGACGGCGATCGAGGCGCCGATCGAGTAGTCGGCGAGGTAAGCGATGCCGCCCAACGCGGCCACGGCGCATGCCATCGGCGACCATTTGCGAAAAGACTTGGGCGCGTAGCGAAGTGAGAAGTCCTCGATGGTGTCCTGGTTGGCCCAGGTGACAAAGCGGGACCACGGGCCGACGCGGGCCGCGGCCATTGGTTGGCCGTGCACTTCGTCTAAGGATTGCTCGGTAGTCATGAAGGCGTTTCCTGTCGAATCCGTCGTAATCGCCAGTGATGCAATGCATCAGGCAGGCAGGTCGGATGCGGGCGCCGATGACCGGACCGGTCCGCGACCTGCAGCGGCCGGGTCGAACGGAAATTAGCACCAGTTACTTCCATATGGCAGTAGTCCAAATGGAACGTTACGGCCGGGAAACTACGTGTTTACACTGCGCGTTCGCGCGCGCGGCAAGCCGGTGTCCGGGCTCACAACCGGAAATCTGCGGGTAAGGCGCGGGCGTGCGTCAGCTCGCTGGGATCGGCTGGGGCGGCGTCACGCCGCTGCCGGCACTGGCCGGACGGCTGCCGCCACGGAAACTTCCGCACCACGGAAGCGGCGGCAACGGCCGCTTTGTCGGGCAGCCAGCCTTATGCTGTCTCACAGGTTGCGTCAATTGGGGGTGTGCATGACTGTCGGGCCCGAGAACGGGGCTGAAAGGCAGCCGTGGAAAAAGTCGGCTCAAGGTGGCGGGCCGGAGCCTGCGCCCGGGTCCGAGTCGAGCCCGCCGCCGGTACCTCCGGCGACTCCCGCGCCGAATCCCACCCCGGAGATTCCGCAATTTCAGCCGCCCCCGCCGCCGCAGGACCCGCAGGGGTCGGTCCGCTGGCAGGACCCGGCCACGGCCAAGCCGCGGCAGCCGAGTGTCGCCGAGGCGCGGGCCCGAGACAAGGCGCAGAAGGCGCGTGAGGCCGAAGAAGAGATCGAGCGGGTGAAGGCCGAGAAGGCGCGCAAGCGTGCGGCCACCGGCAAGAAGGTTCTCATCGGTTCGGCGGTCGGCGTCGGTGTGGTGGCGGTGGTCGCCGCCGGCTACGCGATCTTCCACCGTGACGACCGGATCGGTGCGTCCTGCGTCAAGGACGGCACCAACGAAGTGGTGCCCGACAGCTACTGCAGCAGCGGGCACAGTTCGGGCGGCAGCACGTTCTTCTACGCCGGATCGTCGTATCGCTACTACTACGGCGGCTCCAACAGCGGCGTCGGCAGCATCGCGCACGGCGGCACCCTGACCCTGCCGAAAGGCACTACGGCCACAACGAAATCCGGGACCTCCATCTCCAAGTCGGGGTCGTCGGTGTCGCGCGGCGGCTTCGGCTCGTCGAGCAGTGGAAGCTCCGGCAGCTGATGCGGCGCGAACGCAGCACCCCGCGGCCGGGGTGGCAGAAGATCATCGCCGACCAGGGCATGTGTTTCGACACTCCCGCCACGAGCGCCGACGGCAGCATGCGGCCCTACTGGGACGAGTCGGTGCACTACGTGTTCGAGATGGACGAGGTGCTCTCGATCGAGGCCTCGGTCGAGGTGCTGCATTCGATGTGCCTGGAAGCCGTCGAGAACATCGTCCTGACCGAGCGCTACCGCGACTTCGGGCTCCCCGAGTGGAGCTGGCCGCACATCGAAAAGTCTTGGCGCCGTAGCGACCCGCACCTGTACGGCCGCTTCGACCTGCGCTACGACGGGCGCCGGCCCCCGGTTCTGCTGGAGTACAACGCCGACACCCCGACGTCGCTGCTCGAAGCCGCGATTCTGCAGTGGTACTGGAAGACCGATGTCTTTCCCGCCGACGACCAGTGGAACTCGCTGCACGAGAAGCTGGTGGAACGCTGGAAGGAAATCCAGGATCGGTTGCCCGGCAACGAAACCCACTTCACCTGGTCGTCCGCCGATACCAGCGGCGAGGACAACGTGACGCTGGCCTACCTCCAGGAGTGCGCCGCCGAGGCCGGGCTGCACACCGTCGGCCTGGCCATCGAGCAATTGGGCTGGGACCGGGACCTGCAGCGGTTCGTCGACCTGGAAGAGGCGCCGATCTCGACGCTGTTCAAGCTCTACCCCTGGGAATGGGTGCTTGACGACGAATTCGGCAAGTACGCGGCCGAATCCCTGCCGGAGACCATGTGGATCGAGCCGCTGTGGAAATCGCTGCTGAGCAACAAGGCCATCCTGGCGGTGCTGTGGGAGATGTACCCGGGGCACCCGAACCTGCTTCCGGCGTACATCGATGATCCGCACGAGCTGACCGAATACGTCCGCAAGCCCAAGCTCGGCCGCGAGGGGGCGAACGTCACGATCGTCGGCGCGGGTTACGAGACCCAGACCGGCGGCGTGTACGGCGAAGAGGGCTACGTGTACCAGTTGCTCGATCCGCTACCGCAATTCGACGACATGCGTCCCGCGCTGGGCGCCTGGATCGTCGGCGACGAATCGGCCGGACTCGGTATTCGCGAGACCTCGGGTCTGGTCACCGACAACGGCGCAGCCTTTGTGCCCCACCGCATCCCGCAGTGACCGGAAGGAAACGAACTTCATGACCCTCACCGCTCTTGGCAACGACTACTGGTCCATCGTCGGGCACGGCGCGTCGGCCATCGCGCTGTACGCGATCGTCGGCGGCGCGCTGATGATCCTCGGCTTCTTCGTGATCGACTGGACCACCCCGGGACCGCTGCGCGACCTGGTCCGGTCGGGGCGGCCGAATGCCGCGGCGGTGGCGGCCTCCGGTGTGGTGTCGATGGCCTTCATCGTGGTGCTGGCCATCTACAGCTCGTCGGGTGACCTGGCGGCCGGTCTGATCAAGACCCTGGTCTTCGGCCTGGTCGGCATTGCCGCACAGGCACTTTCGGTGCGCCTCATCGGTGCTGTCAAGGGCCTGGACATCGGCGAGATGCTCCACGAGGAGAAGTTCTCCCCGGTGGTGCTCGACGTCGCGGCCTCGTATCTGGCATTCGGCCTGATCGTCGCTGCCGCGATTCTCTGATCGCCGCTATTCGGGCGGCAGCAGGCTCGTCAGCGTCTCGCGGAACTGCCGGCGCTGGGCCGGGCTCAGGTCGGCCAACAGGGCGTCGTCGGCGGCGCGGATTCCGGCGACCGTCTTGCTCAGCAGGGTACGGCCGGACCGGGTCAGTTCGGTGGGCCGGGACCGTCCGGCAGCGACGGTCGACGGCCGGGTGATCAGCTCGCGGTCCTGCAGCGCGCGCACCACGATGTTCATCGCCTGTGGCGAGACCCCGACGAACCGCGCCATCTCGGCGTTGGACATGCCGGGCCGGTTGTCGACCATCCGCAGGCAGACGAACTGTGGGAAGGTCAGGCCGATCGGGTCGAGAACATTGGCGGTGATCTCGGCGCGCAGAGCAGTGGCGACCCGGTTGAGCAGATAGCCCAGGGGAGCTTCTTCACCTTCGAACATGTCAATTATATTGACATATATCAACCCCGTTGATAGACCGGAGGTATGACCAGACCCACAGATGCCCTGTTCGAAAGCGCGTACCGCGGCGAGGCCCCCGAGATGGGTGCCCGGCCCCCGTGGAGCATCGGCAGGCCGCAGCCCGAGATCGCCGCGCTGATCGACGCCGGCAAGGTCCACGGCGACGTCCTCGATGCCGGTTGCGGCGAGGCCGCCACCGCGATCTACCTGGCCGAGCGTGGCTTCACCACTGTGGGTCTGGACGAGTCGGCAACCGCCATCGAACTGGCCCGGGCCGAGGCCGCCCGCCGCGGCGCGCACAGCGCCAGCTTCGCGGTCGCCGACATCAGCGACTTCACCGGATACGACGGCCGCTTCGGCACCATCATCGACAGCACGCTGTTCCACTCCATGCCCGTCGAGCTCCGGGACGGCTACCAGCGCTCCATCGTGCGGGCCGCCGCGCCCGGCGCGACGTACATCGTCCTGGTCTTCGATCGCGGCGGCATGCCTGCCGGCCCGGCCAACCCGGTGACCGAGGACGAGCTGCGCGACGTCGTCGGCAAGTACTGGGTGATCGATGACATCTCGCCGGCCCGTATCCACGGCAAGATGCCCGCGGGCTTCGGGACGATGGGAGCGCCCGGTACGGGATTCGCCGACGTCGACGTCCGGGACGAGCCGAACGGACTCAAGTCGGTTCGCGCGTGGTTGTTGCAGGCGCACCTGGGGTAGTCCGCCAGGTGGCCGCCCGCCCATCGGGTTCCACCCTCCTTGCCTCCGGCTCGATCGCCATGAGGCAGGATGGAGCCGCTGCCGATCGCCGTGGCAGCTGTGACGTGTGGGGACCGAAGGAGTCTGATGGCCAGCCCAGACAACGAGGAAGACAACGGTGGCCACGGTTTGATCCGGCCGGCCTACCAGCGGGTGCTGCTCAAGCTCGGTGGTGAGATGTTCGGCGGCGGCGCGGTAGGTCTGGACCCCGATGTCGTCGCGCTGGTCGCCCGGCAGATCGCCGAGGTGGTGCGCGCCGGCGCCCAGGTCGCCGTCGTCATCGGTGGCGGCAACTTCTTCCGTGGTGCGCAGCTGCAGCAGCGCGGCATGGAGCGGACCCGCAGCGACTACATGGGCATGCTCGGCACCGTGATGAACAGCCTTGCGCTGCAAGACTTCCTGCAGAAGGAAGGCATCGACACCCGCGTGCAGACCGCCATCACCATGGGGCAGGTCGCCGAGCCGTACATCCCGCTGCGGGCGCGCCGGCACCTCGAGAAGGGTCGCGTCGTCATCTTCGGCGCCGGCATGGGCCTGCCGTACTTCTCCACCGACACCACCGCCGCGCAGCGTGCGCTGGAGATCGGTGCCGAGGTCGTCCTGATGGCCAAGGCCGTCGACGGCGTGTTCACCGCGGACCCGCGTGAGGTGCCCGACGCCCAGATGATCACCAACATCACCCACCGCGAGGTGTTGGAACGCGACCTGAAGGTCGCCGATGCCACCGCGTTCAGCCTGTGCATGGACAATGGCATGCCGATGCTGGTCTTCAATCTGCTGACCGAAGGCAATATCGCGCGCGCCGTCGCGGGTGAGAAGATCGGAACGCTGGTCTCCAGCTAGGGCTGGGGCGGGGCGAGCGGGACTGACGGGAGAAAAGAAGTGATCGAGGAAACCCTCTTCGATGCCGAAGAGAAGATGGACAAGGCCGTCTCGGTGGCCCGTGACGACCTGGGGTCGATCCGCACCGGCCGGGCCAACCCGGGCATGTTCAACCGGATCAACATCGAGTACTACGGCTCGATGACGCCCATCACCCAGCTGGCGAGCATCAACGTCCCCGAGGCGCGCTTGGTCGTCATCAAGCCGTACGAGGCGGGCCAGCTCAAGGCGATCGAGGACTCCATCCGGAACTCGGACCTCGGCGTCAACCCGAGCAACGACGGCAGCGTCATCCGCATCTCCATCCCGCAGCTGACCGAGGAACGCCGCAAGGAACTGGTCAAACAGGCCAAGGGCAAGGGCGAGGACGCCAAGGTGTCGGTGCGCAACATCCGGCGCAAGGCGATGGACGAGCTGTCCCGGATCAAGAAGGACGGCGAGGCCGGCGAGGACGAGGTCGCGCGCGCCGAGAAGGACCTCGACAAGACCACCGCCACCTACACGGCTCAGATCGACGATCTGGTCAAGCACAAGGAAGGCGAGCTGCTGGAGGTCTAGCACCTCCCAGCCGTGACTTTCGTGACCACCGACACCGCTCCGCCCGGGGAGCCCAAGAAGACATCGCGCGCCGGCCGCAATCTGCCCGCGGCCATCTCCGTCGGCGTGGTGCTCGGCGGCACCGTCATCGCGACGTTGTTGTGGGCCCCGCAGCTGTGGGTGGCGCTGGTGGCACTCGCGGTCGCCCTCGCCACGCACGAGGTGGTGCGTCGGCTGCGGGAGGGCGGCTACGCCGTCCCGGTGATCCCGTTGTTGATCGGTGGCCAGGCCATGATCTGGCTGACCTGGCCCTACCGGGAGGCCGGTGCCCTCGGTGCGTTCGGTGCCACGGTCGCGCTGTGCATGATCTGGCGGTTGTTGTCCGGCGGGCTCAAGGCCGCGCCGGTCAACTACACGCGCGACGTCTCGGTCACGATCTTCCTGGCCGCCTGGGTGCCGCTGTTCGGCGCCTTCACGGCGCTCCTGATCTATCCGCACCAGGGCGGCTACCACGAAGGCGCCATGCAGGTGTTCTGCATGATGCTGGGCGTCGTGGCCTCCGATATCGGCGGCTACACCGCGGGCGTGCTGTTCGGCAAGCACCCGATGGTGCCGGCGATCAGCCCCAAGAAGTCCTGGGAGGGCTTCAGCGGGTCGCTGGTGTTCAGCATCGCCGTCTCGGTGCTGTCGGTGCACTACCTCGCGGGCCGGCCGCTGTGGGTCGGCGTGCCGCTCGGCATCATGCTCGTCATCACCGGCACGCTCGGCGATCTGGTGGAATCCCAGGTCAAGCGCGACCTCGGGATCAAGGACATGGGCACTCTGCTGCCCGGTCACGGCGGTCTGATGGACCGGATCGACTCGATTCTGCCGTCTGCAGTGGCGGCGTGGCTGGTGCTGGAGCTGCTGGCCTGACGGTCCGCGCCACGGCACGCGAGTTGAGCCAGCAGGCCAGTGCGCCGAGCACCAGGCCGACGACCACACCGAGGTCCGGACGCTGGCCCAGCAACAGCCAGGACAGCACGCCGGCGATCGCCGGGATGACCGCGAACAGCATGGCGACCGCGGCGGCGCCGTAGCGGTCGATCGCCCGCACGTACAGCGTCATGCACAACGTCGCGTTGAGCAGCACCACGGCTCCCACCGCCAGGACCGCGGTGTGCAGGTTGGTCACCGTCCACGGCATGAAAGCGGCCATGATCGCCACCGGCACCAACGACGCCGCGTTCTGCAGCGCCGCGGTGGCGCGGAAATCCACGCCGCGGCAGAACCGCTGCTGGTAGACGCCGCCCGAGGCCAGAGCCAGCAGCGAGACGACCAGCAACACGATCACGGCGTCGACGCCACCCACCATCAGCAGCCGCTGGGCGCACGCGGCCAGCACCGCCAGCGCGCCCAGGATCAGGGCGGCGACGCGCATGGCGGTGAGGCGTTCGCCCAGGAAGAGGGCGGCCAGCAGCGCGGTGGCGACCGGGTTCATCGAGATGACGACGGCACCCAGCACCGCGGGGGCGCCGTGCATCAGCGCCAGGTACAGGCAGATGAACTGCACGGCCTGGGTCAGCAGGCCACTGATCACGACATGAACCAGCCGCGTGCCAGTGGGCCATTTCACACGCGCGGCCAGTGCCCAGGTGGTCAGGATCGCGGCCGCCAGGCCGAACCGGAACACCAGCGTCGCCATGGGTGCCAGGGCCGAAACAGCAAGGGCGCCAATGGGATAGCCCAGTGCATAGACGAAGGCCAGGAGCGACGCGGGACGGGGTGGCATGGGGTCATGGTGCGTGTTCGGCGGGCTGGGGTCCAATGATTTTCGGCTGTGATTTCTTCGGTGGCGTCCGGTCGATGCGATACTGGAACCCGTTATGGCCGTTTCCCTTCCTCTGGTGTTCGATGCACCGCGCCGCGGCATGCCGCCGCGGCACCTGGCCGACCTCGACGCCGACGGTCGGGTCGAGGCCGTCGCCGAGCTGGGACTGCCGAAATTCCGGGCCAAGCAGCTGGCCAACCAGTACTACGGCCGGCTGATCGCCGATCCGCACGAGATGACCGATCTGCCCGCCTCGGTGCGCGATCAGGTGGCCTCGGCGCTGTTCCCCGACCTCATCACCCCCGCGAAGCAAATCCAGTGCGACGCCGGGGAGACCCGTAAGACGCTGTGGCGCGCCGTCGACGGCACGACGTTCGAGTCGGTGCTGATGCGCTACCCGCAGCGCAACACCGTCTGCATCTCGTCACAGGCCGGCTGCGGTATGGCCTGCCCGTTCTGCGCCACCGGTCAGGGCGGCCTCAAGCGGAACCTCTCGACCGCCGAAATCCTCGAGCAGGTCCGGGCGGCGTCGGCCGCCATGCGCAACGAGCATGACGGCCGGCTGTCCAACATCGTCTTCATGGGCATGGGGGAGCCGCTGGCCAACTACAACCGGGTGGTGGCGGCCGTCCGAAGAATTACTGCAGCACCTCCTGACGGTTTCGGAATCAGTGCCCGTTCGGTGACGGTCTCGACCGTCGGCCTGGCACCGGCGATCCGCAAACTCGCCGACGAGAAGCTGGGTGTGACGCTGGCGCTGTCCCTGCACACGCCCGACGACGAGCTGCGCGACACCCTGGTGCCGGTCAACAACCGGTGGAAGGTCTCCGAAGTCCTCGACGCCGCACGGTATTACGCCGACGTGACCGGCCGCCGGGTGTCGGTGGAGTACGCGCTGATCCGCGACGTCAACGACCAGCCTTGGCGAGCAGACCTTCTGGGCAAGAAGCTGCACCGCGCGCTGGGGCCGCTGGTGCACGTGAACTTGATTCCCCTGAACCCGACGCCGGGCAGCGAGTGGGATGCGAGCCCGAAGCCCGTCGAGCGCGAGTTCGTGCGCCGGGTGCAGGCTGCCGGCGTCTCCTGCACGGTGCGCGACACCCGCGGCCGCGAAATCGCCGCTGCCTGCGGGCAATTGGCGGCTGAAGGCTAGTCGGCTAGCGCAGACCGACGGCGTGCCGCAGCTGCGCCAGCAGCTGTTCGGTGTCGTCGCTCGGGACGAGGTAGTGCGACACCGCGATCCGGATGGCCGTAGCGGCCTTCACTTCGGCGTTCGGTCCCGACAGTAGTTTCTGTAGCCGGGCGCGCATGGTCGGGACGACGCTGGGCAGCTGCGCCAGCACCGCCTCGGGCTCGATGTCGATGACCCGCACGCCGGAATAGGTCTTCTGGTACTGCACGATGAATTGCAGTGCGGCATCAAGTTTTTCGCTGCCGCGTAGTCCTTCCGTGGCCGCGGTCATGCCGTCGACGAACAGGTCGCGTTCGTACCGCCCGAACGACTCGAGCAGCTCTTCCTTCGACGCGAACCAGCGGTACAGCGTGGGCCGGGACACGCCGGCCTGCGTCGCCACCTCGGACAGGCTGAGCTTGGTCTGGCCCTGACGGGCAAGCACTTCCGCGGTGGCCACGAGGATTCGGCTGGGGGTCGAGGCGTCCTCGACGGAGCCGCCCTGATTGCTCGCCGCGCTGTCCACGAAACCGATGGTACTACTCGGTAACTTAGTCGACGGTTCCGGTGAGGCCCAGTTCGTCCAGCGCCTTGCGGGTGGAATCTGCCAGTGCCGCTTTGGTGTTCGATTCACCCGGTTCCCATGCGGTGACCGTCACGATCATCGACGTCGGCGTCTGGCACAACACCAGGAACGGGTGGCCGTTCAGGCGTTCGAGGTCCACCGGCGTCAGTCCCGGCTCGACCAGGCGGGCATGGAAATTGTCGGCGTCGGTGCCGTCGGGCCGGTTGAAGGCGGGCGGGAACACGCCGAGGTTCGAGCAGCCGATGGGCTTGCCGACCTTGAGCACCATCTTCTCCAGGCGCCGCACCGCGAACTTCGGCACCAGGGGAGTGAGTGGCAGCGGCGTGAGCATCATGCGCGTCCACTCGTCGACACCGGCGAGTTCGCGTCGGATGTCGCCGCGCAACTCGGACAGGTCGGTGCTGACCTTCTCGGGATCCGCCATCACGGTGATGGTGCTGAGCGCATTGCCCCGGGTGTCGCCTTCGGTGCGGATGTTGACGGGGAACGAGAGCATGGCCCGGCCGTCGTCGCCCAACCGGCCCACCACCTGCCCGACCCGGGCGGCGAGCGCGGCGAACATGACGTTGCTCGTGCCGCCGAGGGCCTTCGCGCGCTGGTACCACTCCTCGATCTCGACGTGGACGGTGACAAACGGCGGCGTCACCGGCGTGGTGCTCCCGCTGGACACCGGCGCGCTCACCGATTTGGCCGACGCCGCGAGGTCGCCCTTCTGGTCGCGGGCGATCTTGGCGGCGCCGACGACGGCCTTGAACCAACTGGGCACCGCGCGCACCGTCTGGCGGAGGTCTTCGCGCAGTGCGTCGCGCCGGGTGCGGGCGCCGGCGATCGGGTAGCCGAGATCGCGCGGCGACCCGTTGACCGCGTCGGCGACGGCTTCGGCGATGGCCAGGCCGTCACCGACGGTGTGCGACACCACGAGCGACACCGCCGCGCCGCCGCCTTCGAGTTGCTGCACGCCGAGGTGCCACGGCGGGCCGTGTTCGGGGTCGACCGGGATGTAACCGCGTTCGTTGACCCAGTCGTTGACCTCGGCGACGGGTCGCGTCCCGGGAGCGACGTCGAGGTCAACCGGTCCGGTGGAGCGGACCCACCGGTGGCGGCCGAACGGCAGCGGCGACCGTTCGATCCGGCGGCCCAGCAGGCCACCGCTACCCAGATTGCGGTGCAGGCGACGCAGGCCATCCAGGTCGACCGGATGTTCGTAGATCCAGGTGTATTGGATCAGCGGGCCGCGGCCCAACGCCCGTAAGCCGGTGAAGGAGGCTTGATCGCCCAGGTCGATCGTGTTGTCGGCTACGGTCATGTCGCGAATGTTACCCAGCCCACAATATTTTGCTGCGCGAGCCTGTGGGTTGTCTGGGGGGAAGCTGATCCGGCGGATCGGTCCGACGCGCTATGATGAATTGAGAATTTCTTCAATCCATCAATTAGGGGTGCGGCAGATGGTCGACAGCGTGCTCGACGGTCCCGAACGGCCGCTGTACGAGATCAAGGCGAACCTCTTCAAAGCGCTGGCGCATCCGGCGCGCATCCGGGTGCTGGAAATCCTGTCGACCTCTGACGGTCCGACGCCGGTGAGCGACATCCTCGCGGCCAGCGATATCGAGCCGACGCTGCTGTCCCAGCACCTGGCGGTGCTCAAGCGTCATCACGTCGTCAGCGGGTATCGGGCCGGCAACGCGGTCTACTACACGCTGGCCCATCCGAAGATCGCCGAACTCCTGCTCATCGCGCGGACCTTCCTCGCCGATACCCTAGCCGCCCAACGTGATCAGCTCGACGCCGTCGGCTCGCTGCCGCCGATCGGCACCAGCCGATGACCACGCTCGCCGCTGACCGCATCACCAGGTTGCTGCCGTCGCGCGCGGACTACGCCGGCCTGGGGCACTCGTGGCGGCGTGACGTCCTCGCCGGGGTGACGGTCGGGGTGGTCGCGTTGCCGCTCGCGCTGGCGTTCGGCATCAGCTCAGGGGTCGGCGCGGCGGCCGGTCTGGTCACCGCGGTCGTGGCGGGGCTGGTGGCGGCGGTGTTCGGCGGGTCGCACGTCCAGGTGTCCGGGCCGACCGGGGCGATGACGGTCGTGCTGGCGCCGATCGTGGCGCAGTACGGACTGGGCAGCGTCGCCGCGGTCACCATCTTGGCCGGGGTCATCGTCGTGGTGGCCGGCGTCACCGGCGTCGGGCGTGCGGTGACGTTCATCCCGTGGCCGGTGATCGAAGGATTCACCCTCGGCATCGCCGCCATCATCTTCCTGCAGCAGGTCCCGGCGGCATTCGGGCAGGCGGCACCCGCCGGACGGTCCCCGCTGGTGGCCGCGGGCGTCGTCGTCTCGCACATCGACACGGGTGCGGCCCGGCCGGCCCTGCTCGTCACGGCGCTGGTGGCGGTCCTGATGATCGTGCTGCCCAGGTTGCATCCGGCTGTGCCGGCCTCGCTGGTGGCCGTTGTCGCCGCGACCGCGCTGGTGGCCGGTACCGGGTTGTCCGCCATGCGGATCGGGGCGCTGCCGTCGCGGCTGCCCGCTCCCGTCTGGCCGCACGCCGACCTGGCGGTCCTGCACTCCCTGTTCGGTGCGGCACTGGCCATCGCCGCACTGGCCGCCATCGAGTCGCTGCTGTCGGCGCGGGTCGCGGCGACGATGTCCCCGACCGGGCCCTACGACCCGAACCGGGAACTGGTGGGGCAGGGACTGGCGTCGGTCGCCTCCGGGGTGTTCGGCGGCATGCCCGCCACCGGGGCCATCGCCCGCACCGCGGTCAATGTGCGGTCCGGCGCGCGGACCCGCGTGGCGGCCATCGTGCACTCGCTGGTGCTGCTTGCCGTGGTGTACCTGATCAGCGGTCTGGTGGGGACCATCCCGCTGGCGGCGCTCTCGGCGGTGTTGATGGTGACGGCGTTCCGGATGATCTCGCCGCACACCGTCACCCGGATTCTGCGGTCCACGCGTTCGGACGCGGTGACTTTTCTGCTGACCGCGACGGTCACCGTCTGCTTCGACCTGATCCAGGCCGTCGAGATCGGCATCGCGGTCACGGCACTGTTCGCGCTGCGCGCGCTGGCCCGCCGCAGCAGTGTCACGCGGGAGGAACTGCCGGGGCCTTATATGCCCGGCGACGAGCGCATCGCCCTGCTGCGGCTCGACGGCGCGATGTTCTTCGGTGCGGCCGAACGGATTTCGACCGCGATCACCGACGGCAACCACCCCGAGACGTCCGTCGTCATCATCAGGCTGTCGCAGCTCGGCATGCTCGACGCGACAGGCGCGCACACCTTGACGCAGATCGTCGAAGACCTCGAGGCACGCGGCATCACCGTGATCATCAAAGGGGTCAGGCCGGAGCACCGGGATCTCCTCGCGGGCGTCGGCATCATCGACTCCCTGCGGCACGAGAACCATCTCATCGAAAACTTGGACGATGCCATCGCCCACGCCCGCAGCCACACCACCCGCAGCGCCTCGAAAACCCATCCAGGAAAAGGAAACCCGATATGAGTCTGATCGACGAGCCACGCCTCGGCGACGACGTCGCCGTCCACAGGAAGGCGTCCGAGGTGCGCCCGGGCTCGGGTGTCCTGGTGATCAACCGCGGCCCCGGACCCGGCGGCCAGTTCCTGCTGGCCGACGACGTCGTCGCCGCCGGCCGGCACCCCGACAGCGCGGTGTTTCTCGATGACATCACCGTCAGCCGGCACCATGCCGAAATCCGTTGGCTGGACGACGAATACTGGATCATCGACGCCGGCAGCCTCAACGGCACCTATGTGAACGGGACCCCGGTTCAGGCCCTCCCACTCACCAGCGGTGACGAAATCCAGATCGGCAAGTTTCGCCTCGGCTTCACCTGCCGGCCGCAGGACCGGTGACCGCGCCGGTCTGATCCGGGCCCTCCGCCGACCCTGCCGTACATAATGTGCCGGTGGATGAGCAGTCGCCCGACAGGGTTGTGAGCAAGGAAGCCGCCATCGGACCGGAGGCCCGGTTGTCGTGGCTGTTGTCGTGGTTGGCCGGCATGATCGGCGCGGTCGCGTTCCTGCACAGTGCCGGATACTTCGTCACCTTCATGACGGGCAACACCGAACGCGCCGTGCTCGGCTGGTTCGACGTCGCGGAACGGCAGAAAGTGTCCGGAGCCGGGCCGCAGGCGGCGTTGTGGTTGATGGCCTGCTTCCTGGCGGGGGTCTTCGTGGCGTCGTTCCTGCGGCGCAGGTACTGGCAGAACCATCCGCACGGGGCCACGGCCCTGGTGACCTTCGGCCTGTTGGTGGCGTCCGTCGTCGAGCTCTATGAGGACGGCTGGTACTACGAGGACGTCAACTTCACCGGCATCCTCATCATCTGTTTCTCGGTGGGCGCGCTGAACACCAGCTTCGTCAAGAACGGTGAAGTGGCGGTACCGCTCAGTTACGTCACCGGAACGGTCGTCAAACTGGGCCAGGGGCTCGAACGGCACATCTGCGGCAAGGGCACCGTCTACGACTGGCTCGGTTACCTCGCGCTGCTGGGGTCGTTCATGGTCGGCGCCGGCGTGGGCGGCGGGCTGGCCGACCGTCTCACCGGCCCGCAACTCATCGGCACCGTCGGAATTATCTGCGGCGCAACGACACTCGTCACGTTCTTCCATTCGGACAAGAGGCACCGCGAGCCCGAGCAGGCGCCGGAGCCCGCCGCCTAGGACCGGCCGACGACAAAGGCCACGAACTCACCGGAGTTCGTGGCCTTTGTCGTGAAGGCTGAGGTCAGCGGATCCAGCCGCGACGACGCAGCCACCAGCCGCGCACGACGATGACCAGCAGGAGGATGGCGAAGCCGATCAGCCAGGCGTCCTCGACGTGGCCGACGTGGTTACCGCGCAGCATCACCAGCAGGAAGATGGCGGACAGGATGCCACCGGCCTGAATCACGGCGCGGTTCATCTTGGACCAGCCCCACTCGGCAGAGGGGACGTCCTCGACATCGACGCCGGTGCTTCGTTCGACCTCGGTGGTGGCCACGGCAACTCCTTAACGATCCGGTGGATTGCCGACATTCTTACATACGACGCTCGGTCGTATTTGTTGGTGGCCACGTTGTCGCCGCGCGTTTATCCGGTCGACCACCGTTACTCGAATGCGGGCATCGGGCGGCACAATAGAGACGTGAGTGAGCGGCTACGAGTCCTGGTGCTCGGCAGTACCGGGTCGATCGGTACCCAGGCCCTGGAGGTGATCGCCGCCAACCCCGACCGGTTCGAGATCGTCGGCCTGGCGGCCGGCGGCGGCAACGCGGAACTGCTGGCCCGGCAGCGCGCCGAGACCGGGGTCACCAACATCGCGGTGGCCGATCCCGCCGCCGCCGAGCGCATCGGGGACGTCACGTACGCCGGCGCCGACGCGGCCACTCGGCTGGTCGAGGACACCGAGGCCGACGTCGTCCTGAACTCCTTGGTCGGCGCGCTCGGTTTGAAGCCGACGCTGGCCGCGCTGCACTCGGGTGCCCGGCTTGCCCTGGCGAACAAGGAATCGCTCGTCGCGGGCGGACCGCTGGTGCTCAAGGCGGCGCAGCCCGGTCAGATCGTGCCCGTCGACTCCGAGCATTCGGCGCTGGCGCAGTGCCTGCGCGGCGGCACCGGTGACGAAGTGGCCCGGCTCGTGCTCACCGCGTCGGGCGGCCCGTTCCGCGGCTGGGCGGCCAAAGACCTCGACGACGTCACCCCGGAGCAGGCCGGTGCCCACCCGACGTGGTCCATGGGCCCGATGAACACGCTGAACTCGGCGTCGCTGGTCAACAAGGGCCTGGAACTCATCGAGACCCACCTGCTGTTCGGCATCGACTACGACCGCATCGACGTCGTGGTGCACCCGCAGTCCATCGTGCACTCGATGGTCACCTTCACCGACGGCTCGACGCTGGCGCAGGCGAGCCCGCCCGACATGAAGCTGCCCATCGCGCTGGCGCTGGGCTGGCCGGCCCGCGTGCCGGGCGCCGCCCTGGCATGCGACTGGACCACGGCCTCGACCTGGGAATTCGAGCCGCTGGACGACGACGTCTTCCCGGCGGTCCGGCTGGCCCGGGAGGCCGGCACCCGTGGTGGTTGCCTGACCGCGGTGTACAACGCCGCCAACGAAGAGGCGGCAGCCGCGTTCCTCGACGGCCGGATCAGGTTCCCGGCGATCGTGCGGACCGTTGCTGATGTGCTGGGCGCTGCGGATCAATGGGCCGCCGAACCCAGTACCGTGGATGACGTACTTGATGCGCAGGATTGGGCCCGGGACCGGGCGCGGCGCATCGTCGCACAGGAGGTCGTGCCCGCCCGATGATGTATGCAATCGGCATCGCGCTGTTTGCGCTGGGTCTGCTGGTATCGGTGGCCCTGCACGAGTGCGGCCACATGTGGGTGGCCCGGGCCACCGGGATGAAGGTGCGGCGGTACTTCGTCGGCTTCGGCCCGACGCTGTGGTCCACGCACCGGCCCAACCGGCTCGGCTCGACCGAGTACGGCATCAAGGCCGTCCCGCTGGGCGGCTTCTGCGATATCGCGGGCATGACGTCGGTCGACGAGATCGCGCCGCAGGACGAGCCCTACGCGATGTACAAGCAGAAGGTCTGGAAGCGCGTCGCGGTGCTGTTCGCCGGGCCTGCGATGAACATCATCATCGGCCTGGTGCTGATCTACGGCATCGCGGTGTCGTGGGGCCTGCCGGACCTGCATGCACCGACCAGCGCCGTGATCGGTGAAACCGCTTGTGTGGCCCCGCAGGTGGCGAAGACCGGCGACAACCTGTTCGGGCCGTGCCCGCATCCGGGCGCCGGACCCGCCGCGGCGGCGGGCCTGAAGGCGGGGGACACCGTCGTCAAGGTCGGTGACAAGCCGGTGAGCACGTTCGAGGAGATGGCGAAAGCAATCCGCGGCATGAGCGGCGCCGTCCCGGTCGTCTACGAACGCGGCGGCCAGACGCTCACCACCACGGTCGACATCGAGCAGACGCAGCGCTTCACCGACAAGGAAGCCGCGACCGCGACACAGGTCGGCGCCATCGGCGTGACCGCGGCGCCGCAGCCGGGACCAACGCAGTACAACGTGCTGACGGCCGTGCCCGCGACGTTCACCTTCACCGGTGATCTGTCCGTCGAGCTGGGTAAATCCCTGGCGAAGATTCCGACCAAGATCGGCGCCCTGGTCCACTCGATCGCCGGTGGCGAGCGCGACAAGGAGACCCCGATCAGCGTCGTCGGCGCGAGCCGGATCGGCGGCGAGACCGTCGAACACGGCATCTGGGTGATGTTCTGGTTCTTCCTGGCGCAGCTGAACTTCGTCCTGGCGGCGGTCAACCTGCTGCCGTTGCTGCCGTTCGACGGTGGCCACATCGCGGTGGCGACCTTCGAGAAGGTCCGCAACATGATTCGCGCGGCCCGCGGCAAAGTCGCCGCGGCGCCGGTGAACTACCTGAAGCTGATGCCGGCCACCTATGTGGTGCTGGTGGTGGTCGGCGGCTACATGCTGTTGACCGTGACGGCAGACTTTGTGAACCCCATTCGACTTTTCCAGTAGGAGACCGTGATGACCTCCATCGGTTTGGGCATGCCGGGCGTCGGCAGCGAGCCGCCGGCCCCGCCGACCCTCGCGCCGCGCCGTAAGACCCGTCAGCTGATGGTGCGCGACGTCGGCGTCGGCAGCGACTACCCGATAGCGGTGCAGTCGATGTGCACCACGAAGACCCACGACGTGAACGCCACCTTGCAGCAGATCGCCGAGTTGACGGCGTCGGGCTGCGACATCGTGCGCGTGGCCTGTCCGCGGCAGGAAGACGCCGACGCGCTGGCCGAGATCGCCCGGCACAGCCAGATCCCGGTGATCGCCGACATCCACTTCCAGCCCAAGTACATCTTCGCGGCCATCGATGCCGGCTGCGCCGCCGTGCGCGTGAACCCGGGCAACATCAAGGAGTTCGACGGCCGGGTCAAGGAGGTCGCCAAGGCCGCCGGTGCCGCCGGCATCCCGATCCGCATCGGTGTCAACGCCGGCTCGCTCGACCCGCGGCTGCTCGAGAAGTACGGCAAGGCCACGCCGGAGGCGCTCGTCGAGTCGGCGCTGTGGGAGGCCTCGCTGTTCGAGGAGCACGGCTTCGGCGACATCAAGATCAGCGTCAAGCACAACGACCCCGTGATCATGGTGGAGGCCTACCGTCAGCTGGCCGCCAAGTGCGACTACCCGTTGCACCTCGGCGTGACCGAGGCCGGTCCGGCGTTCCAGGGGACGATCAAGAGCGCCGTCGCGTTCGGTGCGCTGCTGAGCGAGGGCATCGGCGACACCATCCGCGTGTCCCTGTCCGCGCCGCCGGTCGAAGAGGTCAAGGTCGGCAACCAGATTCTGGAGTCGCTGAACCTGCGGCCACGCGGCCTGGAGATCGTGTCGTGCCCGTCGTGCGGCCGGGCCCAGGTGGACGTCTACAAGTTGGCGAACGCGGTGTCGGCAGGCCTCGACGGGCTCGACGTGCCGCTGCGCGTCGCGGTGATGGGCTGTGTCGTCAACGGGCCGGGTGAGGCGCGCGAGGCCGACCTCGGCGTGGCGTCCGGCAACGGCAAGGGCCAGATTTTCGTGCGCGGTGAGGTGATCAAGACCGTGCCCGAGTCGCAGATCGTCGAGACCCTGATCGAAGAGGCGATGCGAATCGCCGCCGAGTCGGGAACCGATGCGAGCGGTTCGCCCGTCGTAACCGTAAGCTGAGCACAGTCTTGTGATCGCGGTCACGGGCAGACGCAAATAGCAAACCAGGTCACACTCGCAGAAGGTCGGTGAATGTCGGCACCTCCGCTGTTCCGGATCGCAGATGCGCGCCGGATATCAGTGGTGCGCGAGGTTGCCCAGGTGCAGCAGGTCTTCGACGAGGACCCGGTCGGCACCTGCATGGTGGCCGCGCGCGTGGGCGACCACGGCCTCGATCCGGTGGCCATCGGCGGCGAGCTGTGGACCCGTAGCCAGCCCACCGAGTCGCTGTGCTTCGCCGGGGTGAATCTGATCCCGATGCGGGGCACCGCGGCCGACATGATGGTGTTCGCCGACAAGGTGATGAGCGCGCCGCGGCGGTGTTCGTCGCTGGTGGGGCGCGCCGAGCTGGTGCTGCCGATGTGGCAGCAGCTGGCCCAGGTGTGGGGCCCGGCCCGCGAGGTCCGGGACTGTCAGCCGCTGCTCACCCTGTCCGATGCGCCGCAGTGCCCGGTCGATCCCGCGGTGCGTCCGGTCCGGATGGACGAGTTGGACGCGTATGTCGTTGCGGCAGTGGACATGTTCATCGGCGAGGTGGGAGTCGATCCGCGGATGGGCGACGGCGGCCGCGGCTACCGCAGGCGGCTGGCGGGGCTGATCGCCGCGGGCCGCGCCTGGGCGCGGTTCGAGGACGGCCAGGTCGTGTTCAAGGCCGAGATCGGCGCCCAGACGTCGCGGGTCGGTCAGATTCAGGGCGTGTGGGTACACCCGGACTGGCGTGGCCGCGGTCTCGGCGCCGCGGGCACCGCGGCGTTGGCGGCGGCGGTGCTGCGCAGCGGCCGGACCGCCAGCCTCTACGTCAACGACTTCAACGCCCCGGCCCGGGCGATCTACCGGCGTATCGGGTTCGGTCAGCTGGGCACCTACGCCACCGTGCTGCTGGACTGACGCGCATCCGCGTGCGGTGATGCCGCTGGTTCGGTTGCCCCGGGATTGCCGGTTCGTGAGCGGACCGCCGAGAGCGCGCAGACGACGACGGCGCCGCCACCAAGGACCGTCGGCCAGGTGAGCCGTTCGTGGAGGAGCAGCGCTGCCCAGAGGATGCTCAGCACCGGCTGCGTCAGTTGGGTTTGGCTGACCTGTGCCATGGGTCCGATCGCCAGTCCGCGGTACCACGCGAAGAATCCGAGAAACATGCTGACCGCGGCGAGGTAGGCGAACGACGCCCATTCCGTCGGGCCCGCGACGGGCGGACCCGTGGCCACCGACACCGCGGTGAGCGCGACCATGAGCGGGGACGCAGCCACCAGGGCCCACGAAATCGTCTGCCACGCACCGAGTTCGCGAGTCAACAGACCACCCTCGGCGTAGCCGACCGCCGCGGCCACCACCGCGCCGATCAGCAGCAGATCCGAGATGTGCAACGTCCCCAGGCCGTCGCCCTGCAAGCCGGCGAAGGCGACGGCGGCGACCGCGCCGAGCGCTGCCGCGAACCAGAAGCGGCTCGGCGGACGTTCCCCGGTGCGCAGTACCGAGACGACGGCCGTTGCCGCGGGCAACAGCGCGATGACGACGGCACTGTGCGCGGCGGACGTGGTGGTCAGCGCATACGTCGTCAGCAGCGGAAAGCCGATCACCACGCCGCCGGCCACGATCAGCAGACGTCCCCACTCGACACCGCGGGGCAGCCGCTGCCGGGTGACGGCGAGGGCTCCGGCGGCCAGCAGCGCGGCGACGACAGCTCGACCCGAGCCGACGAACAACGGAGACATGGCCCCGTGCTGCACGGCGATGCGGGTCAGGGGGACGGTGAACGAGAATGCGAGGACACCCAGCATGCCCCAGGCAAAGCCGGAGTTCGCGGATAGCGGTTCCAGCCGATTATGGATAGCGCTACTTTGTACTTTCACATTTGACGATGGCAGTAGCGCCCGGGCGTGAGCCATTGAAATTTGGGCCGCCGGGGCCGCGGCGTCAGGTCAACTGAGCGGCCAAAGCCTGCCCGAGCACGCGCACGCCATCGGCGAAGCGCGCGGGATCCGCGCCGGCGTAGCTGAGTCGCGTGTGGTTTCCGACCGGTTCGGCCGGAAACCACTCGATGCCATCGGGGATGAGGAGGTCGGCGCCGGCGCAATCGCGTACCAGTCGGTCCAACTCCACGTCGTCGGGCAGCCGGACCCAGAGATACAGGCCGCCTGCGGGAAGGTGGTCCACGACGGCTTGTGGTGCGTATTCGGCCAGGCAGTGCGCAAGCAGATCGCGGCGCTCCCGCAACTGCCGGCGCAGGCTGCGGAGATGCGTTCGCCATGCCGGCTGCAGGACGACGTCCAGGGCGGCCGACTGCAGAACGCCACTCACGTACATGGACTCGGCGGCCCGGTCCGCCAGGATCCGGTCGCGCACCGGGCCGCGGGCGATCACCGCACCCACCCGCACCGCCGGTGACATGCTCTTGGTCAGCGACCGCAGATACACCACATGCCCGACGTCGTCGTACGCCGCCAAGGGCAATGGGGTGCTGTCGATGCCGAAGTCGTGGGCCCAGTCGTCCTCGACGAGGAAGGCGCCGTGCTCTCGCACCACCGCCAGGATTTGTTCGCGCCGGGCCGGAGACCATTGCGCACCAGTCGGATTCGCGAAGTTCGGTTGTGCGTAGAACACGCGCGCACCCGTCTCCGTGAAAGCCCGGGCCAGGTCGTCGGGGTCAGGGCCGTCGCTGTCGCCGGTGACCGGGGCTGTTCGCACGCCGGCGTGTGCCGCCGCCAGGATCGCGCCCCAGTACGTCGGCGATTCCATGATCAAGGGCTGTCCGGGTCCGACCAGCGCGCGGAAGATGGAACTCAGCCCACTTTGCGTACCGGGGACGACGATGACATCGCGCGGCGCGGGCGCGGCGACTCCGGCCGGCGTCACCGCGGCCAACTCGTTGGCGAACCACGTCTGCAACGCCGGCAGTCCCGTGACGGGGGACCTGGTCATCGCGGTATCGGCGCGCGCGGCGCGAGCCAGCGCGGTCCGCACGGCGCGGTCGGGGAGCAGGTCGACGGCGGGGAAGCCGGAGTGCAGCCCGATCGCGTCCTGGGTGATGTCGCGCAACGCGGTGGGCAGGCTCGGGGTCCGGGCATTGGCGCTTCGCAGGGCGCCGGCCTGCCAATTGACATTCAACGGGCGCGCGGCGCGAGCGCCCCTGACGAAGCTGCCGGCGCCGGGCCGGCTCTCGACCAGGCCGAGGCCGATCAACGTCTGCATGGCCCGCTGCACCGTCACCGGGCTGGCCTCATACCGGGCCACGAGTGTGCGGCTCGACGGGAGTTGCGTGCCCGGCGCGGCATCGCGGATCCAGGTCCGCAGGTCGGCGACGATCCGGTCAGCGCTGCTGTGCCCCATCGCGGAATGGTAGCGCTTTCCTGGGACATCGTTTCGCTCGTCGCGCTGCCGGCCGGCTGATCGACTGCGTCCCCGGGCCGATGCCGTCCCAGGGTCGACGGATCTCACAAAACTGTCACGGTTGCGTCTCGGTGTGCCTCCGTGCCGCGCGCTGGTCACACTTCTAACATCAGCCCCAATGGCAACGCACACATCATCCGTTTCACGCTCGGCCGCGTTGTTGTCGGTGGTGGCGGTCGCAGGAGCGATGACGGCCTGCACCCCGAAACCCAACGGCCCCGAGCCCACCGCGCAGGCGTTCTTCGCCGCGCTCGGCCGCGGCGACACCGGCGCCGCCGCCGAGCTGGCCGACAAGCCCAACGATGCCCGCACCGCGATCAATCAGGCCTGGTCGGGTCTGCAGGCGACGAAGCTCGACGCGCAGGTGCTCGGCTCCAAGTACACCCAGGACACCGGCAAGATCACCTACCGTTACACCTGGCATCTGCCCAAGGACCGCACCTGGGCCTACACCGGGCAGCTCAACATGATCCGGCAGGACGGCCGGTGGCAAGTCCGTTGGGGCAGCACGGATCTGCATCCCAATCTGGGGGAGCACCAGAGCTTCCAGCTGCGCGCCGACCAGCCGATCCGTGCCTCCGTCAACGAACTCGGCGGCACGAACGTTCTGGTACCGGGGTACCACTACAACTACGCGCTGAACGCGCGTTCCGCGGCGGGCGAGCTGATGCGGACCTCCCGCGTGGTCGCCGATGTCCTGCGGCAGTTCGACAACACCATGGACGCCCAGCGGCTCGCCGAACAGGCCAGCTCGTCGACCGGGCCGCTGAACCTGATCACCCTGCGCCGCGAGGACAACGACAAGGTCTCGGGTGCGCTCGGCCACCTGCCGGGCGTGGTGATCACCCCGCAGCCGGAGATGGTGCCCACCGATCCGCGGTTCGCGCCGGCCATCGTCACCGAGGTCAAGAAGCAGGTGGCCGATCAGCTGGTCGGCCAGCCCGGCTGGCGCGTCGTCAGCGTCAACCAGAACGGCGCCGACATCGACGTGCTGAACGAGGTACCGGGTAAGCCGGCCCCGTCGATCACCATCAGCCTGGACCGCAACGTGCAGAACGCCGCCCAGGACGCGGTGAACATGGTTGGTCGCAAGGCGATGATCGTCGCGATCAAGCCGTCGACCGGCGAAATCCTGGCGGTGGCCCAGAACGCGGCAGCCGACGCCGACGGCCCGACCGCCACCATGGGCCTGTACCCGCCCGGGTCGACGTTCAAGATGGTCACCGCCGGTGCCGCCATCGAATCGGACATGGCCGGACCCAACACCCTGCTCGGGTGCCCCGGCACCATCGACATCGGGCACCGGACCATCCCCAACTACGACCGGTTCGATCTGGGGGTGGTGCCGATGTCGCGAGCCTTCGCGAACTCGTGCAACACCACCTTCGCCGAGCTCGCCAGCCGGATGGCGCCGCGGGCTCTGACCAACGCGGCGGCCCAGTACGGCATCGGCGCCGATTACCAGGTCGCCGGCATCGACACCGTCACCGGGAAGGTGCCGCCCACTGTGAACCTGGCGGAGCGCACCGAGGACGGCTTCGGTCAGGGCAAGGTCGTGGTGAGCCCGTTCGGGATGGCGCTCGCGGCTGCCACCGTCGCGGCCGGCAAGACCCCGCTCCCACAGCTCATCGAGGGCCGCCCGACAACGGTCACCGGCAACACCGCGCCGATCAGCCCGAAGATGGTCGACGGCCTGCGGCCCATGATGCAGCTGGTGGTGACCAGCGGTACGGCCAAGGATCTGCACGCCAGCGGCGACGTTCGCGGAAAGACCGGTGAAGCCGAATTCTCGGGTGGCTCACATGCCTGGTTCGCCGGCTACCGTGGCGACATGGCCTTCGCGGCCCTGATCGTGGGCGGCGGCGGGTCGGAGACCGCGGTGCGCATGTGCCGGGACATGTTCAAGGGACTGCCGCCGGATTATCTGGCCTGAGTAACCTGTTTGGGTGACCAACAGCGACGAGATCGCGGTCCTGCGCGTCTCCGACGCCGACCGCAACGGCACGCTCCGGCGGCTGCACAACGCGGTGGCCCTGGGGCTCATCGACATGGACGAGTTCTCCGAGCGGTCCGCGCTGGTCGCCCTCGCCCGGCAGCAGGCCGAGCTGGCCGTCCTGGTCGGCGACCTGCCCGCGCCCAACGCGATCGTGACGGGCTCGGCCGACCGCGTCGAGCTGCGCGGTGTCATGGGGTCGCTCAAGCGGCAGGGTGAGTGGGTCGTCCCGACCCGGCTCGCGCTGGTCCGCCGCGTCGGCTCCATCGACCTGGATCTGACGCGGGCCCGGTTCGGCGGGCCGATCGTGGTCATCGAACTCGATCTCAAGTTCAGCTCGCTGGACCTTCGGCTGCCCGACGGCGCCAGCGCCTCCATCGACGACGTCGAGGTGGCCGTCGGCAGTGCCACCGACCACCGCAAGGACGCGCCCGCCGACGGTACTCCGCACGTCATCCTGACCGGGCGGGTGGTCTTCGGTTCGGTCGACATCCGCGGACCGCGCCGGACTTGGTTCGGCCGCGGCGACCGCTAACTGCGGCGCCCGTTAAGCTGGGACGATGTCAGTTCGTACCGCGCTTCGCCCCGGCGAGGTGTCTCCGACCCTGCCGGTGCCCAAGTCGATCCCGCGTCCGGAGTACGCGTGGAAGCCGACGGTGCGCGAAGGCAGCGAGCCCTGGGTGCAGACCCCTGAGGTGATCGAGAAGATGCGCGTCGCCGGCCGCATCGCAGCGCAGGCGCTCGCCGAGGCCGGCAAGGCCGTCGCACCCGGCGTCACGACCGATCACCTGGACAGGGTGGCGCACGAGTACATGCTCGACCACGGCGCCTACCCGTCGACGCTGGGCTACAAGGGTTTTCCCAAGTCCTGCTGCACCTCGCTGAACGAGATCATCTGCCACGGCATCCCCGACTCGACGGTCATCGAGGACGGTGACATCGTCAACATCGACGTCACCGCCTACAAGGACGGCGTGCACGGCGACACCAATGCCACCTTCCTGGCGGGGGACGTGTCGGAGGAGCATCGGCTGCTGGTCGAGCGCACCCACGAAGCCACCATGCGGGCCATCAAGGCCGTCAAGCCGGGACGGCAGCTGTCGGTCGTCGGCCGGGTCATCGAGTCGTACGCAAACCGGTTCGGCTACAACGTGGTTCGCGACTTCACCGGGCACGGCATCGGCGAGACCTTCCACAACGGCCTGATCGTGCTGCACTACGACAAGCCCGAGGTCGAGACCGTCCTGGAGCCGGGCATGACCTTCACCATCGAGCCGATGATCAACCTCGGCTCGCTGGACTACGAGATCTGGGACGACGACTGGACCGTCGCGACCGTGGACAAGAAGTGGACGGCGCAGTTCGAGCACACCCTCGTGGTGACCGACGACGGCGCCGAAATCCTGACCCTGCCCTGACGTGACCGGCGGGGCGCTGCTGGTCGCCGGGACGACGTCGGACGCCGGCAAGTCGATGGTGGTGGCCGGCCTGTGCCGGCTGCTGGCGCGCAAGGGCGTGCGGGTCGCGCCGTTCAAGGCGCAGAACATGTCCAACAACTCGGCCGTCACGGTCGAGGGCGGCGAGATCGGCCGGGCCCAGGCGATGCAGGCCCGTGCCGCCGGATTGGCGCCGAGCGTGCGGTTCAACCCGATCCTGCTCAAACCCGGCGGGGACCGGACGTCGCAGCTCGTGGTGCGTGGCGTCGTCTCCGGCACGGTGGCAGCGGGGGACTACTTCACCCGGCGGACCCAGCTGGCCGCCGTCGTGGCCGACGAATTGGCTTCGTTGCGAAGCGAATTCGATGTGGTGATCTGTGAGGGCGCAGGCTCGCCGGCAGAGATCAACCTGCGGGCGACCGACGTGGCCAACATGGGCCTGGCCCGCGCCGCGAACCTGCCGGTGGTCGTCGTCGGCGACATCGACCGGGGCGGGCTGCTGGCGCACCTGTACGGCACGGTGGCGGTGCTCGAGCCCGATGACCAGAAACTGATCGCGGGCTTCGTGGTCAACAAGTTCCGCGGTGACCAGGCGCTGCTGGAACCCGGCCTGCGGCAACTGGAATCGCTCACGGGCCGCCCGACCTACGGCGTGCTCCCGTACTGCGACGACCTGTGGCTCGACGCCGAGGACTCGCTGTCGGTCACGCCGCGCGGACAGCTGGGCCGGCCGGCGGCACCGCGGGGCGCGGAGGCACTGACCGTCGCCGCGGTCCGGTTGCCCCGCATCTCGAACTCCACCGACGTCGAGGCCCTGGCGTGCGAGCCGGGTGTGCACGTCCGCTGGGTCGACACCGCGGCCGAACTGGCCGGCGCCGACGTGGTGGTGCTGCCCGGCAGCAAGGCGACGGTCTCCGACCTGACTTGGCTGCGCGGCCGCGGACTCGCGGAAGCCGTTGTGGCACATGCCGCATCGGGTCGCGCGGTGCTGGGTGTCTGTGGCGGGTTCCAGATGCTGTGCTCGACGATCCACGACACCGTCGAGTCCGGCGCGGGCCGGGTGGCCGGTCTGGGTCTGCTCGATGCCGACATCGAGTTCGACGCCGACAAGACCCTGAAGCACTGGGATACCCCGTTGTACGGCTACGAGATTCACCACGGCCGCCTCGCGCGGTGCGCGGAGCCGGACTGGCTGGGGGTCGGCATCCGGCGGGGTCAGGTGTACGGCACCCACTGGCACGGGCTGCTGGACAACGACGCCGTGCGGCGGACCTGGCTCGCCGAGGTGGCGGCCGGTGCCGGCCGCAGTGGGTTCGTGGTGTCCGACGACGTTAACGTCGCGGCCCTGCGCGGCGCGCAGCTCGACGTGATGGCCGATCTGCTTGCCGCGCATGTGGACATCGGCGCGGTGCTGGGGCTCGTCGAATCCGGTGCGCCGGCCCGTCCGGTCATCGCCGGCAGCCTGCTCCCGTGATCAGCTCGGTTCGCCGACAGGCTCCAAGGGGTCGAGCGGCTCCTCGACCTGCTTGATGGGGCCGGTGAACCAGTTCTTCACCGACACGTGCCAGTAGATGTAGAGCAGCAACAGGACCCCACCCACCAGCAACGGCGTGTAGTTCACGAACTTCCACTCGAAACTCGGGTCCCAAGGCACCCCGCCGAGGGATGTCGGGAACATCGCGATGACCGAGGTGATCGTGATCTCGGCCAGCGCGACCGGCGCCATCCACCGGTGGTGGCCGCGCAGATTCCAACTGCCCGTTTCGAATTCGTCACCGGCGCGCCAGCGGTAGTAGATCGGCACCGCGAAGCACAGGTACACCCCGACGACCCCGATGGAGACGACGGCGTAGAACGCCACCGGGGTGGGCGTGCCGTTGATGTCGACCTTCACCAGGGCCGGCAGGGTCAGCGCGGCGGCCACGACCGCGGTGATCGTGACGCTGTGTGTCGGCACCCGGTGCTTGTTGACCTCCGACCACCACCGGTGGCCCGGCACCGCGCGGTCGCGGCTGAAGGCGAACAGCATCCGGGATGCGCTGGTCTGGCAGGCGACGGCGCAGAAGAACTGGCCGGCCGTCGAGATGAACAGCACCGCCGTCGCCCAGCCCGAACTCATCGCCTGGTTGAAGATGGCGGCCACGGCGCCGCCGCCCTTGGACACGCCGTCGGCGTCCTGCACCGCAAACAGGAAGGCCAGCAACAGAATCCAGCCGCCGACGGCCGAGTAGAAGATGGACCGCCAGATACCCTTGGCGGCCGCGCCCGCCGCGCTCTTGGTTTCCTCCGACAGGTGGGCCGACGCGTCGTAGCCGGTGATCGTGTACTGCGTGAGGATCACCGAGATCGGCAGCACGACCAACAGCCAGCCCGCGCCCGAGGTGGCGCCGCCGAACATGCCGCTGTTGTTGATCGTCTTGGCGAAGACGTCCGAGAAACTCGCGTGGTGGCTCGGCACGAAGATCAGGATGCCGATGACGGCAGCCGCACCGAAGACGTGCCACCACACCGAGACGTTGTTGATGATCGCCAGCAGGTGGCTGGAGAAGATGTTGATCAGCGCCGAGATACCGAGGATGGCCACGAAGATGACGAATGTCCGGGTGAGGCTGTATCCCGCCAGCCAGTCGGCGCTGAGGGTGCCCAAGGTGAGGTCGATGAACGTCGCGCAGCCGTAGGCGACGGACGCGAGGATTGCCACCAGGCCGATGAGGTTGAGCCAGCCGGCGTAGAAACCGGCCTTTGCGCCGCCGAGTTTGGCTGCCCACCAATAGATTCCGCCGGAGGTGGGAAAGGCTGACACCAGCTCGGACATACAGAGGCCGATGACGAGGATGAACGCCGCGACGATGGGCCAGCCCCAGGCGATCGCGGCCGGTCCGCCGTTGTTCCAGCCCAGCCCGAACGAGGTGAAGCACCCCGAGAGAATGGAGATGATCGAGAACGAGATGGCGAAATTGCTGAAACCGGACCAGGAGCGCTGCAGTTCCTGGCTGTATCCGAGCTTGGCCAGTAGCAGCTCGTCCTCGGTAAGTGCTTCGTGTCCTTCTGGCACTGCGGCCTCCTTAGGCGCCCCCGGATGTTGAAGAACAATATGGCGCGTCCGGGTTTCGCGCTGGCCAACCGGTGCCGGCGTTACGGCGATGTTTCGGCCCGGCTCAGCCGTGCAGGATGCGGTATTGCTCGATCGCCCCGGGGTGCAACGGGGTTCGGCCGGTCTGGATCATCGACGGGGGTTGCAGGTACTGCAGACCGCGAACCTCGGGGGGCATGAGTTGGGTTGCGTCCGTGGCCAATACATCGACGGCGGCGGCCACCAGGGGGTTCGGCAGGCCGGGCCGGCACAGCAACAGATCGGCGGAGCCGATGGTGTACACGCTCGCCGGAACGTAGGCGCCGATCGGCGCGCGCAGCAGCAGGTAGGGGTAGGACGCCAGTTCCGACATCGGCGCGACCCATGGCGTCAGATCCAGGATGCGCAACGGCAACGTCTTGTCGAGCTCGGCGATGGCGGGCGTCGGGATACCGCCCGACCAGACCAGCGCGTCGATGGTGTGGTTGCCCAACGCGGCCACTGCCTCGTTCAGGCGCATTTCGGTGCGCCGGAGCCGGTCGGTCAGGTTCGCCGCACGAAAGAGCACCGTGGTGACGGCCGCGACGCCGGAGCCGGCCGGTCCAGTTGAAACCGTCAGTCCGGCAAGGTCGTTCACCTGGCGGATGGCGGAGTGGTCGGGGACGACCAGCTGTACGTAGTTCTCGTAGACCCGCGCGACCGCCAGCGGCGCATCGGGCGCCGGCCCGGATCGCAACCGCTGCTCGACCACGTCTGCCTGCGCGAGCGCCATGTCGGCCTGGCCGGACCGCAACAGCTCGAGATTGTCGACGCTGCCGGCGGTGGACATGACGGTGACCGTGATGCCGGGATACCGCACCCGTAGGCGCTCGGCGAAGATTTCGCAGACCGCCAGGTACAGACCACCGCGATCACCCGCGGCCAGTCGGATGGTGCCGCGCGTGCCGTTCGGCAGGCAGGCCGCGACGACCGTCGCGGCCGAGGAGGCGAGGAACGCGCGCCGGGTCAGGGTCATGATGTGCTCGCGGGTAGGTGATAGCGGACCGCGAGACCGCCGTCGGGGGAGCGGCCAACCGACGCCAATCCACCGTGGGCGGCGGCGATTTCGGTGGCGATGGCCAGACCGAGGCCCGTGCCCTGGCTGTCGTCGTGCCCGCGCCAGAAGCGGTTGGCCGCCTGCGAGACTGCGTCCGCGGGTAGGCCGGGGCCGTTGTCGCTGACGGTGAGATCGATACCGGCGTCGGTGGGCACCGTCGACACGATGACGGTGGTACCCGTACCGGAGTAGCGCAACGCGTTGTCCAGCGCGATGTCCAAGAGCTGCTCCACATCGTGGCGCGGCATCTGGACGGTGAGGTGCGGGTGGGCGGTCTCGAAGCGCAGTCGCTGCTCGTTGGGGTCGGCGGTGGTCTGCCAGAAGTCCAGCCGCTGTTCGACGACACTGTCCAGATCTGTCGAATCATGAACTGCCGCAGCCAAACCGGTGCGGTGGCTGTGACTGGCCTCCTCGGCGCGCGCCAGGCGCAGCAACTGGGCCAGCAGGTTCTCCAGGCGGTCCAGCTCCGCCGACATCGATTCGTAGGTCGGGCGTCCCGAGTCGTTGACGTGGTCTTCCAGGGTGTCGGCCCGCAGTCGCACGGCCGCCAGCGGGTTGCGCAACTGGTGGGAGGCATCGGCGATGAGCCGGCGTTGATGGTCGAGCGAGGCGTGCACCGCCTGTGCCATGGCGTTGAACGCCGACGTGAAGCGCCGCAGCTCGGGCGGTCCCGACACGTGAGCCGGCTGGCCGGCGATGCCACCGGCCATGTCCTCCACGGCGCGCTCGAGGCCGACCAGCGGCCGCAGCACCCACCGGGTCACGCTCTGGGCGGTGACGGCCGCAACCCCGAGCAACACGATGCATCCGGCCGCGATCCACAGCCAGTCCACGGTGATGTCGTGTGCGGCGGCGGCCGGGTCGACGCCCAGGACCACCGCCCCGATCAGCTCGCCGTTACGCCGAATTCCCTTGGCCTCCAACATCGGTTGCCGCGTCCACGGCAGGATTCGGGTCCGGGGCGCGGCGGGAGCATCGGACACCGCGCGCTCCGCGGCGGTCGTCACCCCCGGATCGGTGCCGGACAACCCGGCGCCGGCCAATGTCCGGCCGTCCGCGTCGACGATCAACGCGCCTTCGCCGTACACGCGGTGGTACCGCTCGACCAGGTCGGTGTCGAGGGCGCTCGCGCCGGCGGCGATGTCGGCCAGCGTCGTCAGTTGCCGCTCGCGTTCGGTGTGCAGGACGTTGGTTCGGTGGTCGGCCAGGCTCAGGGCCAGCGGGATCGCCAACGCCGCCGTCGCGATGAGCAGCAGCGTCATCAGGAGCGCACGAACCCGCAGACCCACGTCAGTGGTCCAACCGGTAGCCGAAGCCGCGCACGGTGTGCAGGGGTATGCCGGCCAGCTTGGACCGGATCTGGCCCACGAAGAAATCCAGGGACCGCGAGCGGCCCACCACCGCGGTGCCCCAGCATTCGAGCATCACCTCTTCGCGGCTGACCGCCTCGCCCTGACGGGCGGCCAGCGTCGCCAGAATCTGGTACTCGGTCTTGGTCAGCGCCTGCGCCTGTCCGGCCACGGTGACCTCGTGCCGGTCGCGATCGATGGTCACCGGCCCGGCCACCACGGGCGGGCGCGCGACAGGACCGGTGCCGCGCTGCACGCGTCGCATGACGGCCTCGATCCGGGCCAGCAGCACCGCCTTTCGGACGGGCTTGACCAGGTAGTCGTCGGCCCCGGCGCGCAGCCCCAGCACCACGGCGCCGTCGCTGTCGCGTGCCGTCATGATGATGACGGGTGCGGTCGACGCCCGGCGCAGCGTGCGCAGCACGTCCAGCCCGTCCATGTCGGGCAGGCCCAAATCCAGCAACACGAGGTCGCAGCCCTTGACGCGATTGAGTGCGTCGTCGCCGCGAGTGGTGTGGGTGACGGTGAGCCCGGTCTGTTCCAGCAGCTCGACGAGCGCAGCGGCGACCCCCTGATCGTCCTCGACGAGCAGCACGCGCATGGGCCGATGGTAGGGCGCGTGGTGGGTGGACCCGCTGATTTCGCCCTGAATCTGAGGATCGTGCAAGGAAAGACCCGGCGCGGGCCGCGGCGTCTTCCGGTGGACCCGGCGCGCGGAAACCATGTGCTCAGCAACAGGCACGAGGAGGTCACGATGTACCCGAACACCTATTTCTCCCGGGCGGCGGTCTCCGTCGTGGCCAGTGTCGTGGTCGCGCTCGGCCCCCTCGGGTCCTTCTGGAGCGCAACCGAATTCGTGCCGGCGCCAGTGCTGCCGACGCCCGTGGACGCGGCAATGACCGACCATCCCTGCGACATCGCCGTGATGGTGAATACGCAGTGCCAGGACGGGCAGCACCGGCACGGGAGTGCGCCGACCATCGGCCGGGCCTACCGGGACCTGAACTCGCGGCCGACGGCCTGAGTGACGAGAGGACGGAGCAGATCATGAACGTTGCACTCGCCGCCGCAAAGAACGAATCCTCGTGGATCCCGATGATCGTGTGCTTCGCGATCGTGGGCATCATCGTCGGCATGGCCATCGTGATGGGCCGGAAGCAGCCCCGCCGCCGCCCGGGGCCAGGCCGGCGCGCGGGGGCGGCCGGCGCCTACGGCTACGGCTACGTCGGCTCCGATGGTGGCGGCTGGGACGCCGGCGGGTCCGCGTGCTCGGACGGCGGTGGCTCAAGCGGCTGCGGCGGTGGCGGGGGTTGCGGTGGTGGCGGTTGCGGGGGCGGTGGTGGCTGCGGCGGTGGTGGCGGCTGCTGAATATCGGTACCGGCGGTCCGGTGGTGTTCGCTACGGTGGCGTCATGCCAATCATCCCGACCGTCGACGGTTTCGGCGCCACCGTCGACGTGTCTGGCCCCGACGCCGCCACGACAGTCGTCATGCTCACGACCAAGCCGGCGACGGGCGCCCTGTGCGAATTGCTGCACACCGCATCGCTACGCACCGTGGTGATCGAGGCCGATGACCGGCTGACCGTGAATTCGGTTGTCGGCATTCTGGATACGCTCGGGGTGAAGTGGGCACTGTTGTTCGCCGACGGCGGCGCGGGAGAGCTGGCCTGGCAGCTGGCGGCCACCCGGCTGGACCGGTTCACCGCGCTGGTGGCCGTCGACGGTAGCCATCCGCGCGCCGCCGGCGACTCGGGCGACGGGTGCCCGCCGGTGGAGATCAACACCACCGTCGTCGTCACCAGCGCCGACGCCCGGGCGCGGGCGCAAGCCGGGCAACGCTTCATCTATGGCGAGTTCCGGATGTCGGAGCTGACGGGCCGGCGCAGTGCCGAGGAATTCACCGCCCAGGTCGCCAACGAGATCGTGCTGCGCAGCAGTACCTGGTGACCGGCCGGCCGCTGGGGCGAGCGAAGCGACGGGACCTGTACCTGTCGGTCCCGGCCGTTATCGTGACGACATGAAAGGCACGGACTCGACGGCCGGGCTGGCGCTCGCGCCACACGAGTTGCTTCGTGCCTTCAACGCACAGACGCTGGCCCGCGGCGAGACCTACGCCAACCAGGGGCGCGTGGTCGCCGCCAGGTACGACCCGGTCGATGGCACACTCACCGGCTCGTGCCTGGGTTCGAAGTCCGAGTACTACGACGTCGAAGTGGCGTTGTCGGGCCCCCGCACCGGACTGGAGATCGAGTACACGGTCTGTACCTGCCCGGTGGGGCGGTATTGCAAGCATGCGGTGGCCCTGCTGTTGGCGGCGATCCCGAGCGCACCCGACCGCGCGGCCCCGCAACGCTGGCAGGTGGTGCTGGGTTCGCTGCTGGACGAGATGACGGGCGCCGACACCGACACGGGCGGCAAGCCGCTGGCCCTGGAGTTCGGGATGCTGCCGGCAGGCCGGTACCACACGACGCCGATCGCGACGCTTCGGGCGCTGACGGTCGGCAAGCGTGGAAACTGGATCAAGAGCGGCATCAACTGGCGGCGCCTGTTCGACACGGCCGATCCGGGTGAGTTCGACCGGGACCAGTACAGCGCGCTGCGGGCGTTGGTGCTCGCGGTGCCCGGTTACTATCCGTACAGCAGCGACCAGTTGGTGCTTTCGGCTGTGGGACAGAGCTTTTGGGCCGATCTGGAGCAGGCGGTCGAGGCCGGCGTCACGCTGCTTCCCGGCGCGCAGATCCGGGCGGTGGAGCTCGCCAAGGACGTCCGGTTGCGGCTGGACTTCGCGGTGTCGGACACCGGCGGCGCGCAGATGTCGACGGTGCTCGTCGTCGATGGCGAACCGCGGTCGCCCCAGGGCATCGGGCTGGTGGGCACCCCGACGCCGCATGGTTTCCACCAACTGGTGGACGGCATCCTGCATCTCGGCGCCTTTGCGCTTGCGCCCGGTCCCACGCTGCTCAGGCTGATCGCCGGCGGTGAGAAAGTACAGATTCCGCCCGAGGCGCTGTCGGAGTTCGCGGTGGACGTGCTGCCGCGGCTGCGCCGGACGGTGGCCGTCGACATGCCCGAGGGCCTGTTCGCCGAACCGGACATCGTGGGGCCGCTGCCCGTCCTGAGCATCACGGCCGGCGACGTGGACGGTCACGTGAAGTGGCGCACCCGCTACGAGGTGAACGGGCAGCGCCAGGAATTCGACGCGGTCGGCGTCACGCGCACGAGCGGTATCCGCGACAACGCCGCCGAGGACGCGATGTGGCGGGCGATCGCGCCGGCGCTGGAACTGATTTCGGGTCTGTCGGAGACGGCCGACCCGCTGGCCTCGCTGTTGCTGTCGCGCCGGCTGTCCCTGCCCCAGATCGCGGTGTTGTGTCACGAGGTGCTGCCGCAGCTCGCCGGGTACGAACAGCTCATCGTCGAGATCGATGAGCGGGCCTCGGCATTCCGGCGCTCGGTCGCCGGCGCGCAACTCGGCTTCGGCACCGCGTCCTCCGACGAGGCGCCGGCGCAGGACTGGTTCGACCTGCACATCACCATCGACGTCGACGGCCATCCCGTGGCGCTGTCGGCCGTCATCGCCGAACTGGCCCTCGGCGCCACCCACATGCTGCTGTCGAACGGGGTCTACTTCCGGCTCGACACCCCCGAGCTGCTCAAGTTGCGGTCACTGATCGAGGAAGCCCAGGCGCTGGGGGAGCTCGACGGCGACCGGGTGAACGCGGCGTCGCTCAACGCGACGTTGTGGGACGAGCTGCTGGGCCTCGGCGTCGTCGACCGGGAACTGGCGCAGTGGCGCGACAACATGGCCCGGCTGGCCGCCGCACAACCGCCCGTTGCCGTGTCCACGCCTGCCGGGCTGCAGGCCGAGCTGCGCGACTACCAGCGCGACGGGCTCAACTGGCTGGCGTTCCTGTGGGACAACGGACTCGGCGGTGTGCTGGGCGACGACATGGGGCTCGGCAAGACGGTCCAGACCCTGGCCCTGATCAGCCGCGCCGTCGAGCAGGGTGCCGGCAAGTTTCTCGTCGTGGCCCCGACCAGCGTGGCCTCCAACTGGGCCGCCGAGTGCGCGAAGTTCGCCCCCGGGCTCACCACCGTCGTCGTGTCGAGTACCGAAGCCCGCGGTGCGGTGCCCATCGCCGAGCAGGTCGCCGCGGCCGACATCGTCGTCACGACCTACACGCTGCTGCGGATCGACAATGACAAGTACCGCGAAATCGCCTGGGCCGGAATGATTCTCGACGAGGCACAGTTCGTGAAAAATCACCACAGCAAGACGCACCAGTGCGCGCGTCGCCTCGATGCGCCGTTCAAACTGGCCATCACCGGCACGCCGATGGAGAACAACCTGATGGAGCTGTGGTCGCTGCTGTCGATCACGGTCCCGGGCCTGTTTCCCAGCCCCAAGATCTTCGAGCGCTACTTCCGCAAGCCCATCGAGTCCGACGGCGAGCCCGGTCGCCTGGCGCTGCTGCGGCGCCGGATCAAGCCGGTGTTGTTGCGCCGCACCAAGGATCAGGTCGTCAAGGAGCTGCCGCCCAAGCAGGAGCAGGTGCTGGCCATCGAGCTGTCGGCCAAACACCGCAGGATCTACGACACCCGGCTGGCGCGCGAGCGGCAGAAGGTGCTCGGGCTGCTGGGGGAATGGGAGAAGAACCGGTTCCAGATCTTCCGGTCGCTCACCCTGCTGCGGCAGCTCAGTCTGCATCCCGGGCTCGTCGATGCCGAGACCATGGAGGCCGGGTCCACGAAGGTGGACTTCCTGATCGAGCAACTGGACCAGCTGGTCGCCGAGGATCACAGCGCGCTGGTGTTCAGCCAGTTCACCGGTTTTCTGGCGATCCTGCGCGACCGCTTGGACGCGGCCGGGATCGAGTACAGCTATCTGGACGGATCGGTGGACGCGCGGGGCCGGGCGCAGGCCATCGACGATTTCAGCGGCGGGCGGACCAAGGTGTTCCTGATCAGTCTGAAAGCCGGTGGTTTCGGACTCAACCTCACCGCGGCCGACTACTGCTTCCTGTGCGACCCGTGGTGGAGCCCGGCCGCCGAAGCGCAGGCCGTCGACCGCGCGCACCGCATCGGCCAGCAGCGGCCGGTGAACGTCTACCGGCTGGTGTCCGAGAACACCATCGAGGAGAAGGTGATCGCGCTGCAGGAGCGCAAGCGCGCGCTGTTCGCCGCGGTGATCGACGACGGCGACATGTTCGGCACGGCGATCACCGCCTCCGACATTCGCGAACTGCTGGGCTGAATTGCCTTACCCGCCATACGTTTTTGTCGCCGCTACGCGGGGTCCGCGAAGGCGGGCTCGTTGGTGAGTTTCGCCGACCAGCGGGCCTCGACGTTGCCGAAACGCCAGACGGCCAGCGCGGTGAGCCACGAGACCACGAACAGGGCGACGATGCCGTAGCCGACGAAGTCGAGGTTGATGTTGGCAATCCAGGCCAGGGGCCCCGCGTCGATTCCCAGGCGCTCGGCGATGACGCCGACGAGTTCGATGGTGCCGATCACCAGTGCGACGGCGACGGAGATCGAGGTGATGGTCAGGTTGTAGAAGACCTTGCGTACCGGTTTGGCGAAAGCCCAGCCGTAGGCGTAGTTCATGAACACGCCATCGGTGGTGTCCATCAGGCACATTCCGGCCGCGAACAGGATCGGTAGTACCAGCACGGCGTAGAAGGGCAGGCTGAACGCCGCAGCGCCGCCCGCGAGCACCAGCAGGCCGATTTCGGTGGCGGTGTCGAACCCGAGCCCGAAGAGCACGCCGATCGGGTAGATGTGCCAGGGCTTGGTCACGGATTTGGTCAAGCCGCCGAGGAAGCGGTTCATGAAGCCGCGGGAGTCGAGGTGCTTTTCCAGGGCCGCCTCGTCGTAGTGGCCGCGGCGGATGTCCCGGAAGACCTTGACGATGCCTACCAGGGCAACGAGATTGAGGATGCCCAGGATCCACAGAAAGATGCCCGAGACGGACGGGCCGATCAGGGCGGTGACAGTGTGCAGAGTGGACTGTTCGTCTTCGACGGGCCCGACGAGAGCCTTGACCCCCAGTGCCAGCAGCAACGACAGGGCGAACACGATCGTCGAGTGCCCGAGGGAGAACCAGAACCCCACCGAGAGCGGCTTGCGATCCATCCTGTTCTCGAGGTTGTCAGCGATCAGCTTGCGGGTGGTGTTGTCGACCGCCGCGATGTGGTCGGCGTCGAAGGCATGCCTCAGCCCGAGGGTGTAGGCCAGGATTCCCACGCCCACCGTGAAGACCGGATGGTCGCCGCCCAGCTGATAGTTGTTGGGTACGACGAAGGCGAACAGGACCACGAAGCCGACAACGTGCAGTGTGACGATGAATCCGTACATCCCCCAAAGGGATTTCCTGTCGCCCCGCGACAGGCTGCGGCGGAACTGGGTGAGCCCGGATGCGGTTCGATCGGTCAGGCCGCTGGTTGACATGTGACCATCCCCATCGTGGTGTTTCCGTGCGGGCACCCACGATCGGGGCTCAGGAGCACTTTCGGATCAGGCTATCCACCACCTGTTCACCTGTCCACGTGAACAGATATTTGAGATCACCCGTGCTGGGCGCCGAGCCAGTGCAGCAGTTCGTGCACGGTGTCATCGGCCAGGCGGTAGCTCACGGTGCGTCCCACGCGGGTGGCCGTCACCCAGTGCTGGCTACGCAGCACGCGCAGTGCCTGGGAGACCGAGTTCTCTGATCGGCCGACCGCGGCGGCGAGATCGCCCACGCAGATTCCGGGAGCGCGGTGCAGCGCGAGCAGGATGTCCAGACGATGCGGGTCCGAGAGCAGTTCGAACCGTATCGACCATGCCGCGGTGTCGACGTCGGCACGAGCAGACTTCGCCGAATCGACTTTCGCCGAGTCGACCTTTGCGGCTGCATCCGAGTCGCTCATCAGCACAATCTAGCCATTCTTCACAGCGACCGGCACGGCGTCAGATCAAGCCGAGCAGCGCGTTCTCGATGACCTCGGACAGCGCCGGGTGAATCCAGTACTGGCCGCGGGCCACGTCCTGTGCCCGCTGCCCGAACGACATCGCCTGGATCAGGGGCTGAATCAGCGACGACGCCTGATACCCCATCAGGTGCGCGCCCAGAATCCGGCCGGTGCCGCGCTCGCCGATCAGTTTGACGATGCCCGTGGTGTCTTCCATGGCCCAGCCGTACGCGGTGTCGCCATACTCCTGCACCTTGACCACGACGTCGAAGCCGGCTGCGCGCGCCTCGGCTTCGTTCATGCCGACCATCGCGACCTGCGGGTCGGTGAACACCGCGGCGGGCACGAACCGGTGGTCGCTGGCCACCAGCTCGCCGTCCCAGTCGCGCAGCAGGTTCTCCTTAACGGTCCGGGCCTCGTGGTTGGCCACGTGCTTGAGCTGGTGGTGCGACGACACGTCACCCAGCGCGAAAATCCCACGGGCCGTGGTGCGTTGGAACTCGTCGACGACGACGTAGCCGTCGTCGTCGAGGCCCACTCCGGCGAGTTGCACGTCGAGCAGATCGCCGTTGGGCACGCGGCCCGTGGCAACCAACAGGGCGTCGGCGCGCAGGGTCTCGCCGTCATCGAACTCGAGCACGACGCCGTCACCATCGCGTTGCGCGCCGACGACGTTCTCCTGGGTCCGCAGGTCCCATTTCTTGCCGACCACCGTGCTGAACCGCCGGCAGATCTCCTCGTCGCAGCGCCGCAGCAGCCGGTCGCCGCGCAGGACGATCGTCACCTTCGATCCGAGTGACGAGAACACATGCGCGAACTCCACCGAGATGAAGCCGCCGCCGATGATGACCAGATGCTCCGGCAGCGCGGGGATACGCATGATGTCGTCGCTGGTGAAGTACGGGACGCCGGAGCCGGCGATGGTCGGGGGAATCCAGCTGCGCGAGCCCGCGGCGATGACCACCTTGTCGGAGCTGAACTCATCTCCTGCGGCGGTCCGCAACGTGTAGGTGCCGTCGGGCAGCGTCGGCCCGAAGCGCGTGTGGCTGCCGTAGACCGTGACGTTCGGCAGTCCGCGGCGGTACTCCTCGCCGCCGGCCGCGATCGGGTCGATCCGGCCGAAGACGCGCTCGACGATGTCGGGCCAGCGCACGCCGTCGAGATGCGAGTCGACGCCGAACGTCGCGCTGTGCCGGATGGTCTGGGCCACGTCGGCGGCGTAGACGAACATCTTGGTGGGGATGCACCCGACGTTGAGGCAGGTGCCGCCGAAGGTGCCCTGCTCGCAGATCGCGACCTTCAGGCCGTCGTACCGCTCGTCGAGCACGCTGTTGCCCGAGCCGGTTCCGATGATGGTGAGGTCGTAGTGCTCCATGAGTTCAGGCCTGTTCGTGTTGCGTCGTGCGGGAGACCGCTTGGGGGAGATACCAATCCAGCCAGTGATTCAGCTCGCCGAACGCGACGGCACGCGGCGCCGGGAGCGACAGGAACACGTCGTGTTTGGCGTCGGTAACGGGGACGACGGTGCTGCGGTTGCCGACACATCCCGCCCAGCGGGCGATCTGGCTGACGTCCAGCACGGCGTCGCCGCGCTCCATCCCGACCGAGGTCGTGGTCTCTGCGACGGTGTGGTCCGAGCGCAGGATCAGATTCGGCACCCCGACGTCGAGTCCGCGATGCAGCTGCAGTTGTCCGCGCCGGATGGCGTTGATCCAGCCGACGGTGACCGGGAAGCCGCCCAACGGTTTCCAGTCCAGGTTGTAGTCGAACTCGCCGCCGTGGTCGCGGTGCAGGCTGGTGCCGTAGCCGCCCTCGGTCGGCCGGCGGATCACCGCCAGCTTGCGGAATCGGGCCAGTGCCCGCAGGGTGCCGGAAACCGGCGCCGAACGCAGGACTGCCGGCCCGTGCAGATCGAAGAACGGGCTGTTGAGGATCAGGCCCGTCACGCGGTGTGTCGCCAGTGCGCTGTCGCGGCGCAGTCGGTCGGCGAACAGCGTCGCGATCAGTCCGCCGGCGGAGTGGCCGTACAGGCACACCCGGGCACCGGTAGTGTCCGCGGCGATGAGCTGCAGGGCCTGACGGAGTTCGCCGTAGTACGACGCCAGGTCGGTGGTGAAGTGCGGGGTCTGCCCGGGGCGTCGCGACCGTCCGCACTTGTGCAGGTCTATCGCGTAGAACGCCATGCCGCGGGCGGCGAAGTGATCGGCGAGCTCGGTGTGGAAGAAGTAGTCGGTGTAGCCGTGCACCACGAGCACTGCGTGCTCGGCCCGGACCTGTGGACCACGCCGCACGACGGTGGCGACCAGGTCACCCTCGCCGTCGGGGTCGGGTCCCAGTGCGATGGTCTGCTGCCAGTACCCGGGCAGCACGTCCGGCTGCCACTCGGGTTGTCCCTGTGGCTCCTGCGGCGTCACGTGTTCAACCCTAACTGCGACGAACATCATGGTCGATGGGAGGAGATAGCGCGTCAGCGGCGAACACGGTCGCGATAACCTTGAGCACCGAGCATCCGTCAATACCGGCGGGTAACCCGAGTGCGAAGGACGAGCGATCACGTGTCGAATGCAAACGTAGCTGGGAGCGCACAGACCGACGTCGTCCTCGTGGGCGCGGGAATCATGAGCGCCACCCTCGGGGCACTGATCCGGCTGCTGGAGCCGGAGTGGTCCATCACCATGATCGAGCGCCTCGACGGCGCGGCCGCCGAGAGCAGCGATCCGTGGAACAACGCGGGCACCGGCCACTCGGCGCTGTGCGAGCTCAACTACACGCCGCAGAACGCCGACGGCACCATCGACATCAAGAAGGCCGTCCACGTCAACGAGCAGTTCCAGGTGACGCGCCAGTTCTGGGCGTACGCCGTGGAGAACGGGGTGCTGCCGGACGTCAAGAGCTTCCTGAACCCCATCCCGCACGTCAGCTTCGTGCACGGCGCCGAGCACCTGGACTACCTGCGCCGGCGCCGCGAGTCGCTGGTCACCAACCCGCTGTTCTCGACGATGGAGTACATCGACGACAAGGACGAGTTCGCGCGCCGACTGCCGTTCATGGCCGAGCAGCGCGACTTCGCCGAGCCGGTTGCGCTGAACTGGACCACCGACGGCACCGACGTCGACTTCGGTTCGCTGTCCAAGCAGCTCATCGGCTTCACCGCGCAGCGCGGTATGGACACGCTGTTCGGGCACGAGGTGACCAACCTGAGCAAGCAGTCCGACGGCAGCTGGAAGCTCAACGTCGTGAACCGGCGCACCGGGGACCGGCAGAAGATCAATGCCAAGTTCGTGTTCCTCGGCGCCGGTGGTGGCGCGCTGCACCTGCTGCAGAAGGCCGGTATCCCGGAGGCCAAGGGCTTCGGCGGGTTCCCGGTCGGCGGTGCCTTCCTGCGCACCGACAACCAGGACCTGACGGTCAGGCACCAGGCCAAGGTGTACGGCCAGGCATCGGTCGGCGCGCCGCCGATGTCGGTGCCGCACTTGGACACCCGCATCATCAACGGTCAGTCCTGGCTGCTGTTCGGGCCGTTCGCCGGCTGGTCGCCCAAGTTCCTCAAGCAGGGCTCGGTCACCGATCTGCCGCTGTCGGTCAAGCCCAACAACATCGCCTCGATGCTCGGCGTCGGCGTCACCGAACTGGGCCTGGTGAAGTACCTGCTCGAGCAGCTGGCCCTCAGCGAGGGTGAGCGGGTCGATTCGCTGCGCGAATTCGCCCCCAGCGCAGTCGATTCCGACTGGGAGCTGGATGTCGCGGGCCAGCGCGTGCAGGTGATCCGCCGCAAGGGCATCGGTGGCGTGCTGGAGTTCGGCACCACCGTCCTGACCGCCGAGGACGGCCGCATCGCCGGTCTGCTCGGTGCGTCGCCGGGTGCCTCGACCGCCGTACCGGCCATGGTCGAGGTGCTGGAGCGGTGCTTCGGCGACCGTTACCAGGCCTGGCTGCCCAAGCTCAAGGAGATGGTGCCGTCGTTGGGCGTCAACCTGTCCGGCGAACCCAAGCTGTACCGCGAGGTGTGGGACTGGGGGACCAAGGTGCTCAAGCTCGACCAGCCGGCCTGATCCGGGCGGATCGCGCATGACCGTCGCGCCGAGGCGCAGCTGGGCCAAGGATCTCGATGCCGCAACGCTTTACGAGCTGCTGAAGTTGCGCGTCGAGGTCTTCGTGGTGGAGCAGGCGTGTCCGTACCCCGAACTCGACGGCCGTGACCTGCTGGCCGAGACCCGGCACTTCTGGCTGGAAAGCCCTGACGCACAAGTCATCTCGACGCTGCGGCTGATGGAGGAACATCCCGGGGGAGAGAAGGTCTTCCGGATCGGCCGGGTGTGCACCAAGCGCAGCGACCGCGGTCAGGGCCACACCACGCGGTTGATGCAGGCAGCGCTGGCCGAGGTGGGCACCTACCCCTGCCGGATCGACGCCCAGACCTATCTCGAAGAGATGTACGCCCGCCACGGATTCGTGCGCGACGGCGAGGAGTTTCTGGAGGACGGCATTCCGCATGTGCCGATGATCAGACCGGGTCTGGGAGCGGGGCAGCAGTAGTGACCTATCCGTTCAGCGCGCTGGTGGGCCAGGACCAGCTCCGGCTGGCGCTCATCCTGTGCGCGGTGCGTCCCGACATCGGCGGTGTGCTGATCCGCGGCGAGAAGGGCACCGCGAAATCGACCGCGGTGCGTGGTCTCGCCGAGGTGCTGGCCGCCGTGGACGCCGGAGCCCGCCTGGTGGAGCTGCCCATCGGCGCCACCGAGGACCGCGTGGTCGGCTCGATCGATCTGCAGAAGGTGTTGCGGGACGGCGAACATGCCTTTTCGCCGGGCCTGCTGGCGCGCGCGCACGGCGGCGTGCTCTACGTCGACGAGGTGAACCTGCTGCACGACCACCTGGTCGACGTGCTGCTCGATGCCGCCGCCATGGGCCGGGTGCACATCGAGCGCGACGGTGTCTCGCATTCGCACGAGGCCCGATTCATGTTGGTGGGCACCATGAATCCGGAGGAGGGCGAGCTCCGGCCGCAGCTGCTCGACCGCTTCGGACTGACCGTCGACGTCTACGCGTCCCGCGATGTCGACGTCCGGGTCGAGGTGATCCGGCGCCGCATGTCGTACGAGGCCGACCCGGCCGGTTTCGCCGAGCAGTACGCCGTCGACGACGCCGAGCTGGCCGGGCGGATCGCCAAGGCCCGCGCCGCGGTGGCGTCGGTGTCGTTGCCGGACAACGAATTGCGCCGGATCGCGGCGTTGTGTGCGGCGTTCGACGTCGACGGCATGCGCGCCGATCTGGTGGTGGCCCGCACGGCCGTCGCGCACGCGGCCTGGCGCGGCGCGTCCGCGGTGGATGCGGAAGACGTCCGCGTCGCCGCGGAACTCGCGCTGCCGCACCGGCGCCGGCGCGACCCCTTCGACGATCCCGGGCTGGATCCGCAACAGCTCGACGACGCCATGGCGCAGGCCGAGGCCGAATCGCAGTCCGCGTCGGAGCCGGACCCCGATCCTGATCCGCCGGGCGGCGGGATCTCCGCGGACGGCTCGGAAGAGGCCGCGCCGCAAGGAAACTCGGCCGGACCCGGTAGTGCCTCGCGGCCCAGCGCGCCGCCGTCGGCGACCTTCCGGACCCGGGCGCTGGTGGTGCCCGGCGTCGGGGAAGGTGCTCCCGGCCGGCGGTCGCGGGCGCGCAACCGCACGGGCACCCCGATCTCGGCGACCGACGATGCCCGGGCCGGACACGGCGTGCACGTCTTCGGCACGCTGCTGGCCGCGGCCGATCGCCGGCCACAGGCCGGCCGCCTGCAGGTGGCGCCCACCGACGTCCGCCACGCGATTCGTGAAGGGCGCGAGGGCAATCTGGTGATCTTCGTGGTCGACGCCTCGGGCTCCATGGCCGCGCGCGACCGGATGTCCGCGGTGAGCGGGGCGACGCTGTCACTGCTGCGCGACGCCTACCAGCGCCGCGACAAGGTCGCCGTCGTCACCTTCCGGGGCGCCGAAGCCGCGCTGCTGTTGCCGCCGACGTCGTCAGTGCACATCGCGAGCCGGCGCCTGGCACGTTTCGACACCGGTGGGAAAACCCCACTGGCGCAGGGGCTGCTGGCCGCGCGTGATGTGGTGCTGCGGGAGAAGACCCGCGACCGGGCCCGTCGCCCCCTCGTGGTGGTGCTGACCGACGGCCGTGCGACGGGTGGACCCGATCCGCTGGGCCGGACCCGGACCGCCGCGGGACTGCTCGTCGCCGAGGGCGCCGCCGCCGTCGTCGTCGACTGCGAAACGTCTTATATTCGACTGGGATTGGCGCAGCAGTTGGCCGGCCAACTCGGTGCGCCCGCCGTGCAACTGGCGCAGCTGCGCGCCGACAACCTGGCCAGCGTGGTGCGGGCCGGGCAAGCCGCGGCGTAGAGAACACAGCAGGAAGAACCCCATGCCACAAGGACAACCGCTCGTCGTCCCCAACGACGGACTGACCACCAAGGCGCGCCGCAACGCGCCGATCCTGGCGGTGCACACCGGCCCGGGTAAGGGAAAATCGACTGCCGCATTCGGGATGGCGCTGCGCGCCTGGAACCAGGGCTTCGACGTCGCGGTGTTCCAGTTCGTCAAGAGCGCCAAGTGGAAGGTCGGGGAGGAAGCGGCGTTCCAGACGCTCGGCCGGCTGCACGACGAGCAGGGCGTCGGGGGACCGGTGCAGTGGCACAAGATGGGCTCGGGCTGGTCGTGGACCCGCCGGCAGGGCTCCGATGACGACCACGCCGCCGCGGCCGTCGAAGGCTGGGCCGAGATCGCGCGCCGGCTGGCTGCCGAGCAGCACGACTTCTACGTCCTCGACGAGTTCACGTATCCGCTCAAGTGGGGCTGGCTCGACGTGGAAGAGGTGGTCGAGGTGCTCCGATCCCGTCCCGGCACTCAACATGTCGTCATCACCGGCCGCGACGCCCCGCCGCAGCTCCTCGATGCCGCCGACCTGGTGACCGAGATGACCAAGGTCAAGCACCCCATGGACGCCGGCCGTAAGGGTCAGCGCGGCATCGAATGGTGAGTGTCGCCTCGCGTTCGCGAATGTGCGTACAGAGCGAACGATCGGCGAAATTCGCGATCTGGTTGCACATTGACCGCGGCTCGCGGTGGGGCGACTTCACCAATGTGCGTACAGATCGCACGAGCTGCGGATTTGACGATCTGTACGCACATTCGCGGCATGCCATGAGGAAACGGTGACCGCGGTCCCGGCGGTGGTGATCGCGGCGCCGTCGTCGGGCAGCGGCAAGACCACCGTCGCCACCGGCCTGATGGGTGCGTTGCGCCGCGCCGGCCACAACGTGAGCGCCGCCAAGGTCGGCCCCGACTTCATCGACCCGGGTTATCACGCGCTGGCCACCGGCCGACCGGGCCGCAACCTGGATCCGGTCCTCGTCGGTGACGATCTGATCGGACCGCTGTACCGGCACGGCAGTGCGGGTGCGGACATCACCGTCATCGAGGGCGTCATGGGCCTGTTCGACGGCCGGATCACCGATCAGCCCATGTCCCCGGCGCCCGGGTCGACCGCTCACGTGGCCGGGCTGCTCGGCGCGCCGGTGGTGCTGGTCGTCGACGCCCGCGGGCAGAGCCAGAGCATTGCCGCTCTGCTGCATGGTTTTTCGACGTTCGACCGAGCGGTGCGGATCGCCGGGGTGATCCTCAACAAGGTCGGTTCGCCGCGGCACGAACAGGTGCTGCGGCAGGCCTGCGAGCAGGCGGGGGTCCCGGTGTTCGGCGCGATCCCACGGGACAGCGGGCTGGAGATTCCGTCCCGGCACCTCGGCCTGGTCACCGCCGTCGAGCACGGCCGCCGGGCGCACGAGGCCGTCGCCGTCATGACCGAGCTCGTTGCGCGCCACGTGGATATAGAAGCCGTCGCCCGGTGCGCCGGGATCGGGGCACCGGCCCCCGCATGGGACCCTCAAACCGAGCCGGTGGCGAACGTCACGGTGGCGCTCGCCGCCGGCAAGGCCTTCAGTTTCGGCTACGCCGAGCACGCCGAACTGCTCGAGATGGCGGGTGCCGACGTCGTGGCCTTCGATCCGCTCACCGACCCGCTGCCGGACGGCACGCGGGCGCTCGTCATACCGGGCGGTTTCCCTGAGCAGTTCACCGCGGAACTGTCGGCCAATGCCGTTGTCCGCGAACAGATTGGCGCGCTCGCGGCGACCGGCGCACCGGTCCATGCCGAGTGTGCCGGGCTCACCTATCTGGTCGACGACCTCGACGGGCACCCCATGTGCGGGGTGCTGCCCGGCTCGGCGCGCTTCACCGAGCGGCTCACCCTCGGGTATCGGGATGCGGTGGCAATGGTCGACTCCAGCATGCACGCTGCGGGCGAGCGTGTCACCGGCCATGAATTTCACCGCACGACAGTCGAATTCGCCGACGAGCAGTCGCCGGCCTGGGTTTTCCGGGGCGCCGGGCAGGCCACGGTGCACGACGGGGCCGTCCGGCGCGGCGTGCACGCCGGCTACCTGCACACCCATCCGGCCGCACATCCGCACTCGGTGCGTCGGTTCGTATTGGCGGCAACTAAACTCGCCGAGTGATACTGCGCACGCGAGGAGCAAAATGACGTCCCAGGCCTACCTCGTGGGGCTGCACCTGTCCGGCAAGAAGGTCGTGGTCGTGGGCGCCGGTAGCGTCGCCCAGCGCCGCTTGCCGCTGCTGATCGCCAGTGGCGCCGACGTCCACGTCGTCGCGCCCGCCGCCACCCCGGTGGTCGAAGCGCTGGTCGACAACCCCGACGGCACCGGCATCACGCTCACCATGCGGGAATTTCAGAACGACGATCTCGACGGCGCCTGGTACGTGCTGGCCGCGACCGATGACGAGGCCGTCAACGCCGCGGTGGCAGGCGAAGCCGACCGCCGCCGCATCTTCTGCGTCCGCGCCGACGCCGGCCAGGAAGGGTCGGCGGTGACCCCGGCATCCTTCGAATACGACGGCCTGACGGTCGGTGTGCTCGCCGGCGGCGAGCACCGTCGCTCGGCGGCGCTGCGCACCGCCATCCATGAGGCGCTGCAGCGCGGCGCGATCGGCGACGCCGCCGAACCCGACAGCTACTCCGGGGTGGCACTGGTCGGCGGGGGCCCGGGGGACCCCGAGCTGATCACCGTCCGCGGGCGCCGGCTGCTGGCCCACGCCGACGTCGTGGTGGCCGACCGGCTGGCACCGCAAGAGCTGCTCGCCGAACTCGGCCCGCACGTCGAGGTGATCGACGCCGCCAAGATTCCGTACGGCCGGGCGATGGCCCAGGACGCGATCAACGCCGTCCTGATCGACCGGGCCAAGGACGGCAAGTTCGTGGTCCGGCTCAAAGGCGGCGACCCGTTCGTCTTCGCGCGCGGCTATGAAGAGGTGCTGGCATGCGCCGACGAGGGCATTCCGGTCACCGTCGTACCCGGTGTGACCAGTGCCATAGCGGTTCCGGCCCTGGCCGGCGTCCCCGTCACGCACCGGGCCGTGACGCACGAATTCGTGGTGGTCAGCGGCCACCTCGCGCCGGGACACCCGGAATCGTTAGTGAATTGGGACGCACTGGCCGCGATGCGCGGCACGATCGTGCTGCTGATGGCCGTCGAGCGCATCGAACTTTTCGCCAAGGTTCTGCTGCAAGGTGGCCGACCTGCGGAAACACCGGTCCTGGTGGTCCAGCACGGGACGACGGCGGCGCAGCAGACGCTGCAGACGACGCTTGCCGACGCGCCGGAGGACATCCGTTCGGAGGGCATCCGACCGCCCGCGATCATCGTGATCGGGGACGTCGCGGCCTTCGCAGGGTTAAAGAAATCTTAAGATTACTGTAAGGTAGCTTTCCATGACGGCTCTCAACGACGCTGAGCGCACCGCCATGGCACACAGCCGCCGCGAACCGCTCACGATGCACGTGGGGCAAACCGAGGACGAGCGAAAGAGCTGGTATCCAGCCTGGCTTCCGTCCCCCCGCTTCCTGTCCGCAGTCATTGCCATCGGTGGCATGCAGCTGCTGGCCACGATGGACAGCACCGTCGCGATCGTTGCTCTTCCTAAGATTCAGGACGAGCTCGGTCTTTCCGACGCCGGTCGCAGCTGGGTGATCACTGCTTATGTGCTGACTTTCGGTGGTCTGATGCTGCTCGGTGGCCGCCTCGGCGACACCATCGGCCGCAAGCGCACCTTCATCGTCGGTGTCGCGCTCTTCACCATCGCTTCCATCCTCTGCGGCGTCGCATGGGACGAGACCACCCTGGTCATCGCCCGGCTGCTGCAGGGTGTCGGTTCGGCCATCGCCTCGCCGACCGGTCTGGCGCTCGTCGCCACCACCTTCCCGAAGGGCCCGGCCCGTAACGCCGCCACCGCGATCTTCGCGGCCATGACGGGCGTCGGTTCGGTGATGGGCCTCGTCGTCGGCGGCGCGCTGACGGTGTTCTCGTGGCGCTACGCGTTCCTGGTGAACGTGCCGATCGGCCTCGTCATGATCTACCTGGCCCGCACCACCCTGACCGAGACGTCCCGCGAGCGCATGAAGCTCGACGCGGCCGGCGCCATCCTGGCGACCCTGGCCTGCACCGCCGCGGTGTTCGGCTTCTCGATGGGCCCGGAGAAGGGCTGGATGTCCCCGCTGACGCTGGGCTCCGGCGCCGCGGCGGCCGTACTGTTCCTGGCGTTCCTGTTCGTCGAGCGCAGCGCCGAGCACCCCGTCGTCCCGTTCAGCCTGTTCCGCGACCGCAACCGCGTGGCGACCTTCGCGGCGGTCTTCCTGGCCGGCGGTGTGATGTTCACGCTGACGGTCCTGATCGGCCTGTACGTGCAGGACATCATGGGCTACAGCGCGCTGAAGGCCGGCATCGGCTTCATCCCGTTCGTCATCGCGCTCGGCATCGGCCTGGGCCTGTCGTCGCAGCTGGTGGCGATGTTCTCGCCGCGCGTGCTGGTGATCGCCGGCGGCGTCCTGGTGCTCGCCGCGATGATCTACGGCTCCACCCTCAACGGCGGTATCCCGTACTTCCCGAACCTGGTCATCCCGATCACCGTCGGTGGTTTCGGCATCGGCATGATCGTCGTGCCGCTGACCGTCTCTGCCATCGCCGGCGTGGCGCTCAGCGACATCGGCCCGCTGTCGGCCATCGCGCTGATGCTGCAGAACCTCGGTGGCCCGGTCGTGCTGGCCGTCATCCAGGCCGTCATCACCTCGCGCACGCTGTACCTCGGCGGAACCACCGGTCCGGTCGCGAAGATGAACGCCGCGCAGCACACGGCCCTCGACCACGGCTACACCTACGGCCTGCTCTGGGTCGCCGCGGTGGCGGTGATCGTCGGTGTGGTGGCGCTGTTCATCACCTACAGCGCCGACGAAGTTGCGGCGGCACAGGACACCAAGGAAGCGCTCGACGCCGGAGAGCTCTGACGGTCTAGCTCGGCACAGTTTCCCGGAGGATCGGCGTGCCCTCGTTTGTCACCCATGCGTCGCTGACGCATGGGTGGCTGCCGTTTCTGATCCAGCTGCTGGCGTTCGCGGCGCTGTGCTGCGCGATCGGACGACGGTCGCGGCAGTGGAGCGTCAGCCGGTTGCCGTGGGCACTCGCGGTCGGCGTCGCGTGCGCGGCCGGGTTGTACTGGTACATCACCTCGCTGGGCATCGCCGGCGACCCGGCGCCGGTAGGGCTGTGGATCTGGACTGCACTAGGCGGATTCGCCGCCACGGTCCTGATTCTCGGCTGGCGCGGATCCCGGTGGCGGCGCCGCGGGATGGCCCTGCTCGCCGTACCCCTGTGCGCGCTCTGCGCGCTGCTGATGATGAATGTGTGGGTCGGATACTTCCCGACCGCGTACGTGGCGTGGCACAAGTTCACCGTCGGCAAGGTGCCCGACGAGGTGGACCGCTGGACGGTGACGGCCATGCAGCTCAAAGGCATCCGGCCGCCGCGCGGTGTCGTGGTACCCATCTCGACCAGCTCGCAGGAATCCAATTTCGCGCACCGCGCCGAACTCGTCTACCTGCCGCCGGCCTGGTTCGCCAGCAATCCGCCGCCGCAGCTGCCGACGGTCATGATGATCGGCTCGCAGCTCAACACCCCGGCGGACTGGATTTGGGCCGGCAACGCGAAGACCACGATCGACAACTACGCGGCGGCCCACGGCGGTGTGGCGCCGGTATTCGTCTTCGCGGACGCCACCGGTTCGTTCAACAACGACACCGAATGCGTCAACGGCAGTCACGGCAATTCGTCGGTCCACCTGACCAAAGAGGTGGTGCCGTACCTGATCTCGAACTTCGGCGTCAGCCCGAAGCCCGAGAACTGGGGCATCGTCGGCTGGTCCATGGGCGGCACCTGCGCGGTGCAGTTGACCACACGACATCCCAACCTGTTCAGCGCATTCGTCGACATCGCCGGCGATCTGAGCCCGAACATCGGCAGCAAGGACCAGACCATCGCCAAGCTGTACGGCGGTGACGCGGCCAAATGGGCCGAGTTCGATCCGAGCACCGTGATGCGGCAGTACGGCAGGTACCACGGGATTTCCGGGCTGTTCGAAATCCCGGGCACCGTCGCGGCCTGCAACGCGCCCGGCCCGGGTGTGCCGCGCGATGCGCGGGCGAATCCGGAGGGTCAGGACATCGCGGCCGGAACGTTGTGCGAAATCGCCCAGCAGCACGGCATCAACGCCGAGATTCGTGCGCTGCTCGGACTCCATGACTGGGGCTTCGCCAACGAGGCGTTCGCGGATTCGCTGCCATGGGTGGCCGGCAAGCTGCGGACGCCGGGAGCCGCGTCTCCGGCGGGCCGTCCGGGTACGCCGGCGACGGCCACCACGCCGGACGCGGGGCGCACGGCGGCAAGTCCACACACCGTGCCGACGCTCTAGCTCGTCGTCGGCTCCGCCCGGTGGCGGGCGGTCCAGGTTTCGCTGCTATTCATGGTGCATGACTGCAATGCGAGCCCGAGCTGTGATCGTGGCGGCTGTGCTCGCCGCGACGGCGATCACGGGCTGCCAGCGTCCGCCGGCTCCCGGGCCACAGGCCGGGTCGCTGACCGGCGCCCCGATCCTCAACACCGTCACCGCGCAGGCCGTGGTGCGCGACATGGGCGCCGCAGGCCTGCCGGTGGCCAACCCACGGGATGTGGCCAAGCAGAAATGCCCCGACATCAAGTGCATCGAGGCCATCGAGACGGACACCGTCACGGTGCTGGTGTTCTCCACGACCGGTGCTGCCGAAGGCTATGCGGGAGCTACACCGGGCACGTTCCAGGCGATGAACCTCGTTCTGCAGTTCGGCCCGACCGTCACCCTGGCGGACAAGACCGCGTACGAGCAGGTGGTGAACAAAGCGCTGCTCTGAACACGTCTGCGCGGCACAGTGCTATGCAGGAGGCATGGCCGTCAGGGGGTGCGACGTGGTCGCGGAGACCGAATCATGATGCGGCGCCAGGAGATTTCCGATGCGGTGAGCCCGCTCGGGTGGCGCCTGGTGCTCGGCGCGGTCTACACGGAGGTGTTGACGCCCGACCTGGCGGCTGGGGCGGCCGTGGCCGCCGCCGTGGCCGAGACGGCCGGCCCGCAGGCACCGGGCCACCTGAACCTCGACATCCGCGCCGACCGGGTTGTCATACGGCTGCGTTCGGCCGACGGCGTCACCGCACAGGACATCGCGCTGGCGCGCCGCATCTCTGACGCGCTGGCCGAGCGCGGCGCCGTGACCGCGCCGGGCGGTGTCTCGGTACAGGCCATCGAGGTCGCGATCGACGCCATCGACATCCCCGCGGTGCGCCCGTTCTGGCAGGCCGTCACCGGCTACGTCGACGAAGCGGGTCCGTCGGATCTGAGCGGGGGACTCGTCGACCCGGCCGGCCGCGGCCCGGCCCTGTGGTTCCAGCAGATGGATGTGCCACGGCCGCAACGCAACCGGATACATCTCGATGTCGACGTCCCGCACGACGAGGCTGCCGCGCGCATCGAGACGGCGCTGGCCGCGGGCGGCACCCTGCTGAGCGACAAAGAAGCGCCCGCGTTCTGGGTGCTCGCCGACGCCGAAGGCAACGAGGTGTGTGTCTGCACCTGGCAGGGCCGCGATTAAGCTGGCCCCCCGTGATCACCCGCATGTCCGAGCTGTTCCTGCGCACCCTGCGCGACGACCCCGCCGACGCCGAAGTGCCGAGCCACAAGCTGCTGATCCGGGCCGGCTACGTCCGCCCGATCGCGCCCGGCCTGTACAGCTGGCTGCCCTTGGGTCTCAAGGTGCTGCGCAAGATCGAGGACGTCATCCGCAGTGAGATGAACGCCATCGGCGCCCAGGAGATTCTGTTTCCGGCGCTGCTGCCACGGGCTCCCTATGAGACCACCGACCGCTGGACCGAGTACGGCGACAACCTGTTCCGGCTGCAGGACCGCCGCAAGAACGACTACCTGCTGGGGCCCACCCACGAGGAGATGTTCACCCTGACGGTCAAGGGGGAGTACTCGTCGTACAAGGACTTCCCGCTGCGGCTCTACCAAATCCAGACCAAGTACCGCGACGAGGCGCGTCCGCGCGCCGGCATCCTGCGCGGCCGCGAGTTCATCATGAAGGACTCCTACTCGTTCGACATCGACGACAGCGGCCTCAAGGACGCCTACCACGCGCACCGCGAGGCCTACCAGCGCATCTTCGACCGGCTGGCGGTCAGATACGTCATCGTGGCCGCGGTGTCGGGCGCCATGGGCGGCAGTGCCTCCGAGGAGTTCCTGGCCGAGAGCGAGGTCGGGGAGGACACCTTCGTCCGCTGCCTGCAGTCCGGCTACGCGGCCAACGTCGAAGCCGTCGTCACCGCGGTGCCCGACGCGCTGCCGATCGAGGGCCAACCCGAGGCCGTCGTCTACGACACCCCCGACGCCCCGACCATTGCCACGCTGGTCGACTGGGCCAACACCGTTGATCTCGGCCGCGAGATCACCGCCGCAGACACGTTGAAGAACGTGCTGCTGAAGGTGCGCCAGCCGGGCGGCGAGTGGGAGTTGCTGGGTATCGGTGTGCCCGGCGACCGCGAGATCGACGAGAAGCGTCTGGGTGCGGCGCTCGAGCCGGCCGAGTACGCGCTGCTCGACGATGCCGACTTCGCCGCCAACCCGTTCCTCGTGAAGGGATACGTGGGCCCGAAGGCCTTGCTGGACAACGGTATTCGATTCCTCGTGGACCCGCGGATCGTCGACGGTTCGTCGTGGATCACCGGCGCCGACGCACCCAACAAGCACATCGTCGGGATGGTGGCCGGCCGCGACTTCGTGGCCGACGGCACCATCGAGGCCGCCGACGTCCGCGACGGCGATCCCTCGCCCGACGGCGCCGGGCCGCTGGTGTCGGCGCGCGGCATCGAGATCGGGCACGTCTTCCAGCTCGGCCGCAAGTACACCGACGCTTTCAGCGCCGACGTCCTCGGCGAGAACGGCAAGCCGGTCCGCCTGACCATGGGCTCATACGGAATCGGCGTCTCGCGCATGGTCGCGGTGATCGCCGAGCAGCACCACGACGAGCTCGGCCTGCGCTGGCCGAAAGCCGTCGCACCCTTTGATGTGCACCTGGTCATCGCCAACAAGGACGCCGAGGCCCGCACCGGCGCGACCGAGCTGGCCGGCGAACTCGACCGGCTGGGCCTGGACGTGCTGCTCGACGACCGCACGTCGTCGCCGGGCGTGAAGTTCAAGGACGCCGAGCTGCTGGGTGTGCCGTGGATCGTCGTGGTCGGCCGTGGCTGGGCCGACGGCACCGTCGAGCTGCGCAACCGGTTCACCGGCGAAAAGACCGAGGTGCCGGTCGACGGCGCCGCGGCGGCGATCACGGCTGCGCTGGCGGGGTAGGCCGGTCGGCGGCGTACACGCGGACGACTCGCTACGCCGAGGATTGCGGTCACCTGGTGACTGCAATCCTCGGCGTCGGCGTATGGCGCTGGTCAGGCCGCGAGGTCGAGGCGGGTGTATTCGCATCCCGGCCCACACGCGTGGCCAGTGACGCCGATCCCATGCTGTCGCATCACTTGAGCGATCTTGGCGGCAGTCTGACACGATCGGTCGAATACTTGTTGATAGGTGAGCCGGACGGTTGACCGGCCATCGACTGCCGCGTCGAGGTCGCGCTCGAAGTCTTTGTTCCGTGCGCATGCCGAGTCGTGAAACAGGCGGCCGTCGAGTTCGACAACGAGTCGTTCCGCGTATTCGCTGTCGCGATAGACCACGCCGGCGGAGGAGACGGAGCGGGTCTGCCGTTTGGCCCGAGGCAGGCCATGCGCTCGCTCGATGCGATTGCGGTATCCGTATTCGAGAACTGAGCAGGTTCCCTCGGCGATGTCGACCAGCACTGCGCGCAGCCACCGCCGACCACGAATGCGCTGGCGGGAGTCGAGGGCTCGCAGAAGACGTTCGGCCGTGGTGCGCCTCGACTGGCAGGCGTCGGCCAGTACCGCGATGGCATCGAAACCCGTTGCGCGGCAAGCGACGTCAAGGGCGGCTTCCTCATAACGTATCCGTGGCGGCCCGACGTTCCAGAGCGCCCGTCCGTCCAGGTGGTCGACGTGGTGGATACGTACGCCTTCCGGTTCGACCAGCATGGCCCGATGGCGCGACACTGCGACATGGATGAGCGGGCCTTCGATCGACAATGCCGACTCGAGACACAACGCGGCCGGCGCCGCGTAGAGGACCGCGGCCCAGGCCCGTTGCAGCCAGGTCAGAGGTCCGGTGTGGTCGATGTATACGCCCGGGTGGACCCGTGCCCACTCGTTACGTCTGAGCAGCCGTCGGATGTGGTGGTCCTTCAGCCCGGCATCGATGGCTTGGCGACGCGAAATGACGCCCGCCTGCCGGCGAACCACTTCGTCGATGTCCACGCGATCGATGCTGGCCGATCGACGCTGTGCGGACCAGTCCCTTGTCGTCGGCCTGTGGATAACCGTTTGCGCCGAGGATCGCGGTCACCATGCGGCGGGGATCCTCGGCGTAGATGCCGATTCCGTGTCTGCCTGCCGAGCCCCTGGCAGTGCGCTACTCGGCGCCGCCGGGGAACGCCACGACAGCCGGCGTCACGCCGAGGGCCGCGCGCCACCGGGCGGCCAGCACAGCGCAATCGGTGAGGGCCTTGACGGCCAGGGTCCGGTCTTCGGTGGTGGTGGCCTGCTCGGCCACCGCGCGCCAGGCGACGGCGGTGTCCTCTTCCATCTGCAGTGCCAGCTTGCTCGCGTCGGCGGGGTTGTTCGCGTCGATGGGCAGCTGATAGCCCGCGGCCGGCAGCGGTGCCGGCACCGATCGACCGGCCAGCGCGGTGATACCGGCTTCGCGGTTGGCCCGGTGCTTGGCCATGGCCTCGGCCACCAGATCGTTGACGTCCGGCGTGGTGTGCGCCGACACCAGGCCATAGCCGTAGATGGTGCCGTGCTCGGTGGCGATCGCGTCGTACAGCGCAGCGTCGGCGGCGCTGCCCGGGCGGGTCGGGGTCGGTTGCGGGCTGGTCATGGCGCGGCCTGTCCGGCGAGGGTGACGGTGTGTGCCGCGGTGCACGCGGCGGCGATCGAGGCCAGCAGCCCGGCCCGGTAACCAGATTGGCCGGCCGCGGCGCGGCCCGCGCTGTCGGCGGCCTGCTCCAGCGCCGCCACGACTTCCTGCGGTGCCGGGGGCGCGGGTGCGGGGGTGGCGCCAGGCGTCGTCGCCGCACTCGTGGTGGGTGACGTCTCGGTGGTGGACGACGGTGCGGCGGGCGGCGGGCTGCCCATCCGGGTCAGTTCGTCGGACAGTGCGCGGGCATGTGCGTCCCGCAGCGCCGCGACGGACGTGAGCGCCGGCGCCGACTGCGGCGGCACGCCGGTGGCGGCGGAGGCGGCCAGTTGACTGTCGCGGCGGGCGCGGTCGAGTTCGGCGGTCAGGATGTCCAGGGCGGGATCACGCTGCGGTGCCGATCCGCAGGCCGACGCCGCGCCGCCGAGCAGCGCAAGTGCCGCCGTGCCCAACAGGACACGCCGTCGGCTGACGGTGGTTTCGGTGTGCGGCACAGCCACATCCTGCCATTGCCGACAGCGCCTTCCCGGCACCGCGGCGCCGGATGTTCTCCGGTGCCGCGGTCGCGATTGCCATTCGGCCATGCGCTGCTGGCGTATCGTTGTTACCGGGTTCACCCTTCTGGGGGCCCTGTCCGCACAACTCAAGATGAGGAGCTCGCCGTGGCCCGGGACACGCCGGAACGACCGCTGCAACCCAGTCGGTTACCGACCACAGGCCAGGTGCTTGAGCTGCTCAGCAGTGCTTTTGCGGACGCCGGATACGACATCGAAGAGGTGCGGGTGGACGCTGCCGCGCGGCCGCCGCGCATCGTCGTGGTGGCCGACGGTGACTCGGGTCTGGACCTCGATGCGGTCGCCGATCTCTCGCGCGTCGCATCCGAACTGCTGGACCAGGTGACCGCCGATTCCGAGCCGTATGTGCTGGAGGTCACCTCGCCCGGCGTGGAGCGTCCACTGACCGCGGAGCGGCACTACCGCCGCGCCCGTGGTCGCAAGGTCGAGCTGACCCTGGCCGACGGCACGTCGCTGACGGGCCGGCTGGGCGAGCACGACGGCAGCGCGATCCAACTGGTCGTCGCCAACCGCGGGGTGCTGTCGGTGCAGACCGTCGCGCTCGCGGACATTACGAAAGCTGTTGTACAGGTTGAATTTTCACCACCCAATCGCCGGGAACTGGAGCTGGCGGGTATGACCGGAGAGGGGGCCGACGGATGAATATCGACATGGCGGCACTACATGCCATCGAGGCGGACAAGGGAATCAGCGTCGACGTCGTCGTCGACACCATCAAGACGGCGCTGCTGACCGCCTACCGCCACACCGAAGGGCACGAGCCCGACGCGTACATCGACATCGACCGCAAGTCGGGCATCGTGCGGGTGATCGCCCGCCAGACCGACACCGACGGGACCGTCATCCACGAGTGGGACGACACCCCCGAGGGATTCGGCCGCATCGCGGCGACCACCGCGCGTCAGGTCATCCTGCAGCGGTTGCGCGACGCGGAGAACGAGAAGAACTACGGCGAGTTCTCGGCGCGTGAGGGCGACATCGTCGCCGGCGTGATCCAGCGTGATGCCCGGGCCAACGCCCGCGGCCTCGTGGTGGTGCGGGTCGGTACCGAGGCCAAGGGTTCCGAGGGCGTCATCCCGGCCGCCGAGCAGGTGCCGGGGGAGAGCTACGTGCACGGTGACCGGGTGCGCTGCTACGTCGTCGGGGTCACCCGTGGTGCCCGCGAACCCGTCATCACGCTGTCGCGGACGCACCCGAACCTGGTTCGCAAGCTGTTCTCGCTGGAGGTGCCCGAGATCGCCGACGAGTCGGTCGAGATCGTCGCGGTGGCCCGCGAGGCCGGGCACCGGTCCAAGATCGCCGTCGCGTCGCGGGTGCCGGGGCTCAACGCTAAGGGTGCATGCATCGGCCCGATGGGGCAGCGCGTGCGCAACGTGATGAGTGAGCTCTCGGGCGAGAAGATCGACATCATCGACTACGACGAGGACCCGGCGAAGTTCGTCGCCAACGCGCTGTCGCCGGCCAAGGTCGTGTCGGTGACGGTGATCGACGAGGCGCAGCGCGCGGCGCGGGTCGTGGTGCCCGACTTCCAGTTGTCACTGGCGATCGGCAAGGAGGGCCAGAACGCCCGACTGGCGGCGCGACTCACCGGTTGGCGCATCGACATCCGGAGTGACGCCGACGGTCAGGGCGCGCCGGCAGCCCCGGGAGGCCGCAGCGGCGGCCACGATCGCTGAGGCGAAAACCCGCAGTTACCGGCGGCGTGTCGGGGCCGCGACCGCGATTGAAGTTCACGGGCCCGGAGACGGTAGACTGCACTGTGATCCAGCGCGAGACTCCGACAGCTCCGGTGCGTACCTGCATCGGCTGCCGGAAACGAGAGCTGGCCGTCGACTTGCTTCGAGTGGCCGCTGTACGCGACGGGAACGGTAAATGCGCCGTCTCGGTCGATTCAGCGGGTAACCTGCCGGGTCGGGGTGCGTGGTTGCACCCGGTTCAGCAGTGCCTCAACGCGGCAGTTCGGCGGCGAGCATTCGCCCGAGCGTTGCGCATCACCGGTTCGCCGGACACCTCTGCGGTCGAAGAGTTCTTCAGTGCCTTACCCGCCTGACGGACCCGGAACGCCACAGCTAGAGAACAGGTAGCGAAGAACATGAGCACACCGTGAAGTCCCGATGACCATGCGTCATAGCTAAACCGAGGCGCGGCCTACCCACCGCTGACGCCTCACGACGAGGAGAGAAGTGGCAGCAGGTAAGGCACGCGTACACGAGTTGGCCAAAGAACTCGGTGTCACCAGCAAGGAAGTGCTCGCCCGACTGAGCGAACAGGGCGAATTCGTAAAATCTGCGTCCTCCACCGTGGAGGCGCCCGTCGCACGCCGGTTGCGTGAAGCTTTCGGCGGCGGCAAGCCGTCCAAGGCGGAAGCTTCTGCGGCACCGGCCGCCCCCGCGGCCAAGCCGTCGGGTGCCCCGAAGCCCGGCGCACCCAAGCCGGCACCCGCCGCGCCTGCACCGGCAGCGCCGGCCGCAGCAGCTCCGGCGCCCGCAGCACCGGCAGCTCCCGCCGCCGGTGGCCCCAAGCCCGGTGCCCCGCGGCCCGCAGCGCCGCAGCCCCAGGCCCCGGCTCCCGCAGCGCCTGCCGCTCCGGCAGCGTCCGCGGCCCCGGCCGCTCCGGCTCAGCCGCGTCCGGCCACCCCGGGTGCGACCCCGGGTCCGCGTCCCGGCGCACCCAAACCGGCTCCGCGGGCTCCGCGCGTCGGCAACAACCCCTTCTCTTCCCAGCAGCCGGTCGAGCGCCCGGCCCCGCGTCCGGCTCCCGGTCCCGGTGGCCCACGTCCGGGTCCCGGCGCCGGCGGTCCCCGTCCTGGCGGCGGCCCGCGTCCGGGTGTCACGCCGGGCAACATGCCCCCGCGTCCGCCGGGTGCCCGTCCGGGTGCCGTCGGTCGTCCGGGTGGTCCGCGTCCCGGCCCCGGTGGCGGTCCGCGTCCCGGTGGTGGCCCTCGTCCCGGCGGTGCCGGTGGCGGCGGTAACTACCGCGGCGGTGGCGCCGGTGGCGGCGCAGGTGCAGGTGCCGGTGGTGGCTTCCGCGGTCGTCCCGGTGGCGGCGGCGCCCCCGGTGGCGGTGGTCCCGGTGGCGGCGGCGGTCGTCCCGGTCAGCGCGGCGGTGCCGCGGGTGCCTTCGGGCGTCCGGGTGGCGCGCCCCGTCGTGGCCGTAAGTCGAAGCGCGCAAAACGCGCCGAATACGAGAACATGCAGGCCCCGATCGTCGGTGGCGTGCGGTTGCCGCACGGCAACGGCGAGGTCATCCGCCTCGCTCGCGGTGCGTCCCTGAGCGACTTCGCCGAGAAGATCAACGCCAACCCGGCTTCGCTGGTGCAGGCGCTGTTCAACCTGGGCGAGATGGTGACCGCCACGCAGTCGGTGGGTGACGACACCCTCGAGCTGCTCGGTAGCGAGATGAACTACGTCGTGCAGGTCGTGTCCCCGGAGGACGAGGACCGCGAGCTGCTCGAGTCGTTCGACCTGACCTACGGCGAGGACGCCGGCGACGAGGACGACCTGGCCAGCCGGCCGCCGGTGGTCACCGTCATGGGCCACGTCGACCACGGTAAGACGCGACTGCTCGACACCATCCGTAAGGCGAACGTCCGCGAGGGCGAAGCCGGTGGCATCACCCAGCACATCGGCGCCTACCAGGTGCTGACCGAGCTGGACGGCAACGAGCGTCTGGTGACGTTCATCGACACCCCGGGTCACGAGGCGTTCACCGCCATGCGTGCCCGTGGCGCCAAGGCCACCGACATCGCGATCCTCGTGGTCGCCGCCGACGACGGTGTCATGCCGCAGACGGTGGAGGCCATCAACCACGCACAGGCCGCTGATGTGCCGATCGTGGTGGCGGTCAACAAGATCGACAAGGAAGGCGCGGATCCGCAGAAGATCCGGGCGCAGCTGACCGAGTACAACCTGGTGGCCGAGGACTACGGCGGCGACACCATGTTCGTGGACATCTCGGCCAAGCAGGGCACCAACATCGACGGCCTGCTCGAAGCAGTGCTGCTGACCGCGGATGCCTCGCTGGACCTGCGGGCCAACCCCGACATGGAGGCCCAGGGTGTGGCCATCGAGGCGCACCTGGACCGCGGTCGCGGCCCGGTCGCCACGGTGCTGGTGCAGCGCGGCACGCTGCGCGTCGGTGACTCGGTGGTCGCCGGCGACGCCTACGGCCGCGTCCGCCGCATGGTCGACGAGCACGGCGAGGACGTCGAAGAGGCGTTCCCGTCGCGTCCGGTCCAGGTCATCGGTTTCACCTCGGTGCCCGGCGCCGGCGACAACTTCCTGGTCGTCGACGAAGACCGCATCGCCCGGCAGATCGCCGACCGGCGCAGCGCGCGCAAGCGCAACGCGCTGGCCGCCCGTTCGCGCAAGCGCATCAGCCTGGAAGATCTGGATTCGGCGCTGAAGGAAACCAGCCAGCTGAACCTGATCCTGAAGGGCGACAACTCGGGCACCGTCGAGGCGCTCGAGGAGGCCTTGATGGGCATCCAGATCGACGACGAGGTGGAACTGCGCGTCATCGACCGCGGTGTAGGTGGCGTCACCGAGACCAACGTCAACCTGGCGTCGGCTTCGGACGCGATCATCATCGGCTTCAACGTTCGTGCCGAGGGCAAGGCGACGGAGCTGGCGAACCGCGAGGGTGTGGAGATCCGGTACTACTCGGTGATCTACCAGGCCATCGACGAGATCGAGAGCGCGCTGAAGGGCATGCTCAAGCCGGTTTACGAGGAGAAGGAGCTCGGCCGCGCCGAGATCCGCGCCATCTTCCGGTCGTCGAAGGTCGGCAACATCGCAGGTTGCCTCGTGCAGTCGGGCATCATGCGGCGTAACGCCAAGGCCCGCCTGCTGCGCGACAACATCGTCATCGCCGAGAACCTCACGGTGTCTTCGCTCAAGCGCGAGAAGGACGACGCCACCGAGGTGCGCGAAGGTTACGAATGCGGTCTGACGCTGACCTACAACGACATCAAGGAAGGCGACGTCATCGAGACGTACGAGCTCGTCGAGAAGGCTCGGACGTAGTACATGGCTGATCCCGCACGGGCCAAGCGATTGGCCAAGCGCATCTCGACGATCGTCGCCTCGGCGATCGAGTATGAGATCAAGGATCCGAGGCTCGACGGCGTGACGATCACCGATGCCAAGATGACCGGTGATCTGCACGACGCGACGCTGTACTACACGGTCATCGGGACCAGCCTCGACGAGGAGCCGGACTACGCCGGTGTCGCGGCTGCGCTGGAGAAGGCGAAGGGCGCGTTGCGCTCGAAAGTCGGTGCGGGAACCGGGGTTCGGTTCACGCCCACGCTGACTTTCGAGCGCGACACCGTGCCGGATGCGGCTCTGAAGATGGAAGAGCTGCTGGCCCGGGCCCGCGCCGCCGACGAGGACGTGGCCCGAATCCGCGAAGGTGCCAAGCACGCCGGTGACGCCGATCCGTACCGTGTGGTGGGGGACAGCGATTCCGAGGATGCAGGTGACGGCGATCGAACCGACGACTGAGATTCGGCCGCAGGGCGCGCGGGTTGACGCGCGCGGTGCGGCCGATCTGCTCGGTGCGGTCGAGAGCGTGAGCGTGGTTGCCCACGTCTACCCCGACGCCGACACCATCGGGGCGGGCCTGGCGCTCGCATTGGTGCTCAGCGAAGCCGGCAAGGACGTGCAGGTCGGTTTTGCCGCTCCTGCGACCGTGCCGGACTCGCTGCAGACCCTGCCGGGCGGGCACCTGCTGGTGCCGCCGGACCAGATGCGTCCGGACGCCGACCTGGTGGTCACCGTCGACATTCCGAGCGTCAACCGCCTGGGTTCGTTGGCCAAGCTGGCCGATCCCGGGCGACAGGTGCTGGTGATCGATCACCACGCCTCGAACCGGTTGTTCGGCACCGCGAATTACGTTGACCCGTCGGCGGATTCGACCACCATGCTGGTGGCCGAGCTGCTGGACGCCTGGGGCAAGCCGATCGAGCTGCCGGTGGCGCACTGCCTGTACGCCGGGCTGACCACCGACACCGGCTCGTTCCGGTGGGCCAGCGCCCGGGCCTACCGGCTCGCGGCGCGGCTGCTCGACATCGGCGTCGACAACGCAGCGGTCAGCCGCGCGCTGCTCGACACCCACCCGTACTCGTGGCTGCCCATGCTGTCCCGGGTGCTGTCGACGGCGTGCCTGGTGCCCGAGGCTGCCGGCGGCAAAGGCCTGGTGTATGCCGTTGTGGCGCACCAGGAATACGCGGCTGCGCGATCGGAAGAGGTCGAGAGCATCGTGGACATCGTGCGGACCACGTCCGAGGCCGAGGTGGCCGCGGTGCTCAAAGAGATCGAACCGGGGCAGTGGTCGGTGTCCCTGCGCGCCAAGACCGAGGTCGATGTGTCGGTGCTGGCCAGTACGTTCGGCGGCGGCGGCCACCGGTTCGCGGCGGGCTACTCACCGACCGGAACCACCGAGGACGTTGTCGCGGCCCTCGTCGCCGCCCTCTCTTGATCCCGCGAGCGTCCGTGTTTGTACGGCGACACGCCGCAAATTGCGCGCATTTCGGGGCCGCTCGTCGGCCACGAGGGTGCGCGTCATGACCACCGAGGTCACCGGCCGACGCATCGCGGGGCTGGCTTTCCCCGCCCTCGGGGTGCTCGCCGCCGAGCCGATCTACCTCCTGCTGGACACCGCGGTCGTCGGCCGGCTGGGTGCGCTGCCCTTGGCAGGTCTGGCCGTCGGCGGGCTGATCCTGAGCCTGGTCGGGTCGCAGCTGACGTTCCTGTCGTACGGCACGACGTCGCGATCTGCCCGGAGCTTCGGCGCCGGTGACCGGGCCGGCGCGGTCGGCGAGGGGGTGCAGGCCACGTGGCTGGCACTGGGTGTCGGGTTGCTGATCGTCGCTGTCGTGCAGGCGCTGGCGCCGTTTCTGCTCACGGCCATTGCCGGGTCTCGGGGCGGCATCGCCGAGACCGCACTACCGTGGCTGCGTGTCGCGGTCCTGGCCGTGCCCGCGATCCTGATGTCCATGGCCGGCAACGGCTGGCTGCGCGGCGTGCAGGACACGGTGCGGCCGCTGCGTTATGTGCTTGTCGGCGTGGGTGTTTCGGCGGTGCTATGCCCGCTCCTGGTCTTCGGGTGGCTCGGATTGCCACGGCTGGGCCTGACGGGCTCGGCCGTCGCGAATCTCGTGGGGCAGTGGCTCGCCGCGGCGCTGTTCGGGTATGCGCTGCTGTCCGAACGGGTTTCGCTGCGGCTGCGGCCCGACGTGCTGCGCGCACAACTGACCATGGGACGCGACCTCGTGCTGCGGTCCCTTGCGTTCCAGGTGTGTTTCCTGTCTGCCGGCGCAGTCGCGGCCAGGTTCGGCGCGGCCGCCGTCGCCGCCCATCAGGTGGTGCTGCAGCTGTGGAATTTCCTTGCGTTGGTGCTGGATTCGCTGGCCATCGCGGCGCAGTCGCTGGTGGGTGCGGCCCTCGGCGCGGGGGAGCCGGCGCACGCCAAGACAGTGGCGCGGCGTGTGACGATCTACTCGGCTGCCGCGGCGACGGTGTTGGCGGCGGTGTTCGCGCTCGGCGCCGGGGTGTTGCCCGCGTTGTTCACCTCGGACGCGGGGGTGCGCGGTCAGATCGGCATCCCGTGGTGGTTCATGGTGGCCCAATTGCCCATCGCCGGAATCGTTTTCGCCCTCGACGGGGTGCTGCTGGGCGCCGGTGACGCGAAGTTCATGCGCAACGCCACCCTGATCAGCGGGCTCGTCGGCTTCCTGCCGCTGATCTGGCTGTCGCTGGCCTTCGGCTGGGGTCTGGCCGGTATCTGGTCCGGGCTCAGTACGTTCCTGGTGCTGCGGCTCGTCTTCGTGGGCTGGCGTGCGTTGTCCGGCCGCTGGGCTTGATTGGCTCCTCTCGCGAGCGGCCGTGTCTGTACCCGACACACCGTGGTTTCCGTGCAAAAACGTCCCGCTCAGCGCTGGTGAGCGGGACGTTCTTGCACAGCTGGAGCGGCGTGTCGGCGTACAGACACGGCCGCTCGCGGGAAGGAAAGGACAGCTCGCGGGAAGGAAAGGACAGCTCGCGGGAAGGAGAGGACAGCTCGCGGGAAGGAAAGGACAGCTATCAGACCTGGGTGCGGCCGCGCTGCATGACGGCGTCGCGGTTGGCGGCGATGTCGTTGCCGCTGGACGCGTCCATCCATTTCCGGGCCGACGCGGCTTCGATCCACAGCCCGGCGTCGGTCTGCGAGCCGTCGATCTTGTGGTACGAGTCCAGCAGCGCGCGAACGGCGTTCTGGTTGTTCCCGACGATCGAGGCGGCGACGCGGCGTGCGGTCGGGAGCAGCTCGTCGTGCGGGACCACCTCGGTGACCAGCCCGGCGCGCAGTGCCTCCGCCGCGGACAGGTAGTCGCCGGTCAGGCTCATCCGGCGGGCCAGCCCGACGCCGGCCTTTTGCGGCAGTCGCACACTCAGACCCCAGGTCGGCAGCAGGCCGACGCGGGCGTGGGTGTCGGCGAACTTGGCGTTCTCCGAGGCGATCAGGATGTCGCAGTACAGCGCCAGTTCCAGGCCGCCGGTGACGGCGGCACCGTTGATGGCGCCGATCACGGGCTTGGTCATGTTGGGCCACTTCGGCGAGATGTCCGGCAGATCCGCGCCCTCGCCGAGCTCCTTGAGGTCCAGACCGGCGCAGAACACGGGGTCGGCGCCCGTCAGGATCACCACATCGACGTCCGGGTCGGCCTCGGCATGGCGCAGTGCGCCGTAGAAGGCATCACGCAGCTCGTAGGACAGCGCGTTCCGCGACTTCGGCCGGTTCAGCGTCAGGGTGCGTACGCGGTCGGTGGTGTCGATCAGTAGAACGTCAGTCACATTGGCTCCTTATTTCGTGGTCACCCACCGACACCGTAACTTGCGGCCGGGAACCGTCACTTGCCACCTGGGATGACGGCCACAACCACAGGATCATGTAAGGAATGGCGGTGGCCACCGCCCACTGAACCTTCGGGCCGGCAAGGTCCGCGCATACTCGAGAAGCGCTGAACCCAGGCGAAATCCACCTCCGTCGGCGCCCCTACGTCGATGAGAGGTGACCGTCATGTCTGACCCCCCATGGCATGCAGTACGGGCAAATCCCAGCCGGCCAGCCGTTGCCGGTCGACTACAACCTCCAGCCGCATCCGCCCGGCCCGCCCGGCCCGCTTGCGGACCCTGGTCAACGCCCTCTGACACTGTCGCTGGCGATCGTCGGGATGTGGATAGGCGCCGCACTCGTTGTCGTCCTCGCCGCACTGGGGGGCGCGATTCGCCGAGGGCCTGCCTGCGGGATCCGAGGCCGAGCGGGCAGGGCAGATGATCGACTTGTTGGTGGCGCTGCTCCTTTTCGGCGTCGTGCAGCTCGGGCTGTGGATCTGGATGGCCCTCGCTGCTGTCAAGGCCGTCGCATGGGCCCGTGTTGTGGCCACGGTTTTGGGCGCCATCGGCATCGTGATGCGTCTGGCATTCCTCGTGGGCGACATTGTGGCAATTACGGGCGACGGTGTTCCGAACGCCCTGGCCAGCCACGTGGTCGTCGAAGGAACCATCAACGCAGCGTTTGTGGTTGTCGCGATCGCTGTCCTGGTCCTGCTGTGGCTTCCGTCGACCTCGGCGTACTACTGCGCCGTTGCCGAGGCGAAGCGGCATCGCCTGGCACCGTGGTGATTTGCCCGATCGTCTCCGAGCGCGCCTATCGTGGAGGCCATGTGCCGGAACATCACCGAACTGCGTGGCCTGGAACCGGCCGCCACGGCCGAGGAGATCGAGGCCGCCGCACGTCAGTACATCCGCAAGGTCAGCGGGATCACCCGTCCCACCGCCGCGAACGTCGACGCCTTCGAAGCCGCGGTCGCGGAGGTCACGGCCGTGACCGAGAGGCTGCTGAACCAGCTGCCGGCCCGTCGGCAGCCACCCCGGACGGTGCCGCCGCTGCGCCGGCCCGAGGTGCAGGCGAGGCTGGCCGCCAAGTGAATTCGCCCGCGCTCAAGGAGTGGGGCGCGGCGGTGCAGGCGCTGCTCGACGGCCGACAGACGGTGCTGTTGCGCAAGGGCGGCATCGGGGAGAAGCGATTTGCGGTAGAGGCTCCCGAGTTCGTGTTCTTTCCGACGGTCGAGCACAGCCACGCGGCGCGGGTCCGGCCGGAGTTCGCCGATCTTCTCGAGCGGGCGGCGGGCGACAGCACCGAAACCGAAGTGGTTCTGCGCGGCGGCGCGAAAGTCGTTGCCGCCGTGGCAGTCGAGCGCCCGGAGCGGTTGGACGCCATCGCCGATCTGCACATCTGGACCGCTCAATCGGTGCAGAGCGACCGGCTGGATTTCCGGCCCCGGCACCGGCTGACGGTCCTGGTGGTGCAGGCGAAACCGCTCGTGGCACCAGTCCGGCTGCTGCGCACCCCGGACTACGCCGGCTGCCGCAGCTGGGTGGACCTGCCCGTCACGCCGGAGTGGGGCCCGCCGGTGCACGACGACGCCGCGCTGGCCGCCGTCGCCCAGCGGGTACGTGACTCAGTCGGCTGACAGTGCAACCATCGGCAGTAGCAGCCGGGACACCCCGCCCGTACCGTGATGCACCGTCTGGGTGGACGGCACCATGCGCTCACCGGAGACGACGGGCTCGCCGGTGCCGAGGTTCCGGTCGTAGCGCGGATGGCAACCGCCCGCGACGATCACCCGCAGCCTGGACCCGGCCGGGATCCGGTGCGCGACGGCGTCGAGCTCGAGTCGGACGGTCGCGGGTTCGTCCGAAGGTGTTGTGAGCCTACGGAATCCGTCGCTGACGTTGCGGGACTTGCCCTGTGCGTCGACCACGCTGAGCCGGACGAAGATGTCCCGGTTGGGATTGTCGCACGACTGGGTCAGCTCGATCACCGGGTTGCCGATCAGGTACAGGTCTTCGGCGAGCGGCTCACCGGTGAAGTCGACGACGTCCGGGCGCCGACTCAGCGCCGAGTCCTCCTGGTAGCCCGCAGCCGATGACAGCAGCCGGCCGCCCAGCGTGGGCGTCGGCGCCGCCGGATCGAAGGTGAACCGTGACGGCGATGCGGTCTCGGCGGGCGCGGTCGCACTGAGCCGATGCGCCGGCTGCAGGTAGAGCTCGAGTTCGGTGGCGGCCGGTGGCCAGTCCGGCATGGTCAGCCAGCCTTGCCCGTTGACCTCGACCCGCACCGCCGGCCGCTCGGGTGACGTAGGACTCTCGGCCAGGTGGGTATCGAGCCAGGCCAGCGATTCGCGCAGCACCGTGGCGCCGCCGCGTGCCATCACCTGGCTGTGGGTCCACGACCCGATGGTGACCGCGGTCGGCACACCGCGCGACTTCAGGCGCTGAAACTGCGTCAGGGTCTGCTCCAGGAACAGGTCCTGCCAGCCGCCGATGAGCAGCACCGGCACGTCGACCTTGTCGAGGGTGTCGGCCAGGGCCATGTTCTCCCAGAACGGGTCGGTGCCGTCGGGGTGGCTGAGCCACGATTCGTACCAGGGCGCTCCGGAACGCAGCAGCCGACGTCCGGCGGCCCCGGCGGGAGCCTGCGTGTGGGTGCTGGCGACCAGGCGCGGTGCCCGGAATCGCCGTAACACGACGGAGAGCGGGGCGTCTTCCTGGTGCGCCATCATGTCGCTCCAGCCCAGGAAGTTGTCGAGCGTGAACGCGCCTGTGCCCCAGGTTGATTCAGCGAAGTCGTGGGGGCCGACCATGACGATCGCGGCCTTGAGTTCGGGCGGGGGATCGGTGAGCAGCGCCCACTGGGTGAAGCCCAGGTACGACAACCCGATCGTCGCGAACGATCCGGTGAACCACGGCTGGTCGCGCAACCAGGCGGCGGTGTCCACGGCATCCGCGATCTCGTTCACCATGGGTTCGAAGTCGCCACCGGAGCCGAACGTGCCGCGCACGCTCTGCAGCAGCACGTGGTAGCCGCGGCGGGCGTACGTCGCGCCGAACACCGGGCCGAACGGGAAGCCGCGGCCGTAGGGGCACCGCACCAGCAGGGTGCCCTTCGCGGTGCCGGTGGGCGCGTAGTGGCTGCCGACCAGTTCGACGCCGTCACGCATCGGGGTGGTGACGCGGCTGACGGTGTAGTCGGTTGTCGGGGGCGGTACGTCGAGGATGCGGCTCAGCAACCGGGAGCCGAGACGGGCGATTCGGGAGCTCACCATTCGGATGGTACCGATCCGTACCGGTCGGCGCCGTGCCCGCTGGTCCGGCCGGAAATCAGAACTTGTAGAACGGCACCAGCTGGTTGGCGCGCTGCAGGTTGGTCTGCAGGCAGTCCGGGCGGTCCGGCGTTCGATCGGGGAGTAGAACAGCGACTGGTTGATCAGCCCGTAGCTGGTCTTGAAGGTGATCATGCAGGTCACCCACCACCGGTCATTCCAGTCGGTCGGCTTCATGATCCAGTACTGCGCGGCCCGGTGGCCGGCGATGTTCAGCTCGACGGCGTCGGCCGGCAGCGTCTGCTCGTAGGTGCGCCAGACGATCGGCTCGACGGCCATCTGGTAGTTACCGGCGTCGTAGTGGCAGCGCAGGCCGTCTTCGTGGTCGGGCGGAGTGAAGCCCAGGCCCATGGCGTTGATGGCGTCGAGCGGAATCTGATCGCACGGGTCGAATGGGCTCGGGTTCGTGGTGGCGATGATCGGATATTTGATGGTGCTGCTCATCGGGGCGGAGGTGGAGCGCAGCTCGACGTTGTCGCCGCCGGTCGGTGTCACTGGGTTGGTCTGTGTGACCACCACGCCTGCCGTCACGAGCGCACACAGCGCCGACACGAGCCGTAGTTTCCCGGCCATCGCTGCCATGACACCCCTTAGATCCGAGCAATACTGCGGGGAGTCTACAAGTCGCCTGCGTCACACCGGACAGGATGGGAGAACCTGTTCTAGTTTCTCCCGCTGCGCGGGACGGTTGGCACTGCGGCGGGCGTTGCTGTCACCCAAGTACCCTGGATTTTTGTGTCGACTCAGCCGACCCTTTGGGCAATCAGTGACCTGCACATCGGGCACACCGGAAACAAGCCGGTCACCGAGTCGCTGCACCCGGCCTCACCGGACGACTGGCTGATCGTCGCCGGCGACGTCGCCGAGCGCACCGACGACATCCGGTGGTCCCTCGACCTGCTGCGCAAGCGCTTCGCCAAAGTGATCTGGGTGCCGGGCAACCACGAACTGTGGACCACCAACAAGGACCCGATGCAGATCTTCGGGAAGGCCCGCTACGACTACCTGGTCGACATGTGCGACCAGATGGGCATCGTGACGCCCGAGCATCCGTTCCCGGTCTGGACCGGCCCGGGCGGCGCGGCGACCATCGTGCCGATGTTCCTGCTGTACGACTACAGCTTCTTGCCCGCGGGCACCGCGACGAAGGCCGAGGGTCTCGCGCTGGCCAAGGAGCGCAACGTCGTCGGGACCGATGAGTTCCTGCTGTCGAGCGAGCCGTACGCCACCCGGGACGCGTGGTGCCGCGACCGGCTGAACGTCACCCGCAAGAAGCTCGACGACCTGGACTGGATGGAGTCGACGGTTCTGGTCAATCACTTCCCGCTGGTGCGCGAACCCTGCGACGCCATGTTCTATCCGGAGTTCTCGCTGTGGTGCGGCACCACCGCGACCAAGGACTGGCACACCCGCTACAACGCCATCTGCTCGGTGTACGGCCACCTGCACATTCCGCGCACCACCTACTACGACGGGGTGCGGTTCGAGGAGGTCTCGGTCGGCTATCCGCGAGAGTGGCGGCGCCGCAAGCCTTATCGGTGGATGCGCCAAATCCTGCCGGACCCCCAGTACCCACCCGGCTACCTCAACGACTTCGGTGGCCACTTCGAGATCACCCAGGAAATGCGGGAGCACGCGCAGAAGATGCAGGACCGAATCAATTCGAGGCGGTTGTGATGTTGCTGACCCAGGTGCTGCCCGACGTGGTGGCCACCGCCGAGACGTATTCGGACCCGGGCGATCTCGTGCCGCTACCGGAGGAAGAGCCCCTGATCGCCCGGTCGGTGGCCAAGCGCCGCAACGAGTTCATCACCGTGCGACACTGCGCGCGTGAAGCACTGGGCAAGCTCGATGTCGGCCCGGTCCCGATCCTCAAGGGCGACAAGGGCGAACCGTGCTGGCCCGACGGGATCGTCGGCAGCCTGACGCACTGCGAGGGTTTCCGCGGCGCGGTGGTGGCGCGGGCCGCGGAGGTGCGCTCAGTCGGTATCGACGCCGAACCGCACGGGGTGCTGCCCAAGGGCGTGCTGGGTGCGATTGCCCTGCCGGCCGAACAGGACACCATCGGGACGCTCGAGGGCGACCTGCACTGGGACCGAATCCTGTTCTGCGCCAAGGAGGCGACGTACAAGGCCTGGTTCCCGCTGACCCACCGCTGGCTGGGTTTCGAGGACGCGCACATCACGTTCGAGCTGGATTCGTCGGGGAGTTCGGGCACGTTCCTGTCCCGCATCCTCATCGACCCGGCCGCCGAGTCCGGCCCGCCGCTGATTGAATTGCCGGGCCGCTTCACCGTGTCGAACGGCCTTGTCCTGACGGCGATCTCGCTGTGAAGGCGGCGTCGAAGCCGGCTCCGCCGCCGGGGCTGGTGATCGTCGACAAGCCCGCCGGAATGACGAGCCACGACGTCGTCGGCAGGTGCCGGCGATTGTTCGGCACCCGCAAGGTCGGGCACGCCGGCACGCTCGACCCCATGGCGACCGGCGTGCTGGTGGTCGGCATCGAGCGTGCCACCAAGATCCTGGGCCTGCTGACCGCCACCGACAAGACGTATATCGCGACCATCCGGCTCGGGCAGACCACGTCGACCGAGGATGCCGAAGGGGAAGTGCTGCAGACGGTTTCGGCCGCGCACGTGACCGACGGGCAGATCGAAACCGCGGTCGCGGCATTGCGCGGTGAGATAGACCAGGTGCCGTCGGCCGTCAGTGCGATCAAGGTCGACGGCGAGCGGGCCTACAAGTTGGTGCGCGAAGGCAAGGCGCCTGAGTTGGCGGCCCGCCGGGTACGGATCGAACGCTTCACAGTGGACGCGGTGCGGCGGGTCGAGGATTTCGTCGATGTCGATGTCACGGTGGACTGCTCGTCGGGCACCTACATCCGGGCGCTGGCCCGTGACGTCGGTGCCGCGCTCGGCGTCGGTGGGCACCTGACGGCGTTGCGGCGCACCAAGGTTGGCCGCTACGGGCTGGACGAGGCGCGCACGCTGGAACAGCTGACCGATGCGGCCGAGTTGAGCTACTCGCTGGACGCGGCGTGCCTGCTGGGGTTCCCACGGCGCGACCTGACCGACGGCGAGACCGAGGACACGCGCCATGGCCGGGCTCTCACGCCGGCGGGTATCGACGGGACCTACGCTGCGACCGCGCCCGACGGGCGGGTCATCGCGCTGCTGGAGGACGGGCCCAAGCGCACCAGCAGCGTCGTGGTGCTGCGGCCGGCGACGTTGTAGCGGCCGCCGCGGACGGCGCTCTTACGTTCCAATCGGAATGGTTTTGGGCCGGAATCCGCCTTCCGGCCACGTACGATGCAATCGTGACTGCTGGGGTGGATGGGCCTACCAGGCGGCGCACGCAGGCCGAGCGAAGTGCGGCCATGCGTGCGCGCCTGCTGGATGCCACCGTGGAATGCCTGGTCACCTACGGTTACTCCGGCACGACGACGCAACGCGTCGCGGAAATCGCCGGTGTCACGCGCGGTGCGCAGGTACACCATTTCCGTTCGAAGGAAGACCTGGTGGCGGCTGCTGTGGAGCATCTCGCCGAGCAGCGGGTGCAGGCCGCGATCCGGGATCTCGGGCGGGTAGCAGCGAACCCCGATCCGGTATCCACGTTGCTGGACTACCTGTGGGAATCGCACCAGGGGCCGGTTTTCGTTGCCACGCTCGAGCTTTGGGTGGCCTCCCGGACCGACCCAGGTCTGGCCGAGAATATCGATCGGGTAGAGCCCATCGTCACCGGCGCGTTGATCAGCGCGCTGGCGCAGCTGGTTCCGAATCGAGCTGCTCAGAAAGAACTGCGCGATCTGGCGTTCACGGCCATGGATGCGCTGCGGGGGATTCTCCTGTCGAGCTTTGTGGACCGCGATAGTGAACGGGCCCAGAAGCGCTGGAAGCGTGTGTGTAGCCAGCTGCGCGGCATGTTTGTCGACGCGCTCGACGGCAGTGCCGTCACTGCTGAAACCTCCTCTTAGCTAGTACTTTTCGCCCACCGGGTACCCATCTCCGTCGATTGCTGAACATCAGCACCGGCTGGCCTCTTGTAAAGATACAAACAAGTCGGTATGTTGTTGCCAACACGCAGAAGGAGAGGGTTCATGCCCAACAAGGTGTATGTGGTCGGCGTCGGTATGACGAAGTTCGAGAAGCCCGGCGCTCGGCTCAATCCGGACGGCTCGCCCTGGGACTATCCGGATATGGCCCGCGAGTCCGGTTCAGAAGCGCTGGCAGATGCCGGGATTGACTATCGCGAGGTGCAAGAGGCCTACGTCGGCTACGTGTACGGCGAGTCGACATCGGGGCAGCGGGCGGTCTATGAGCTCGGTATGACAGGCATCCCGGTGGTCAACGTCAACAACAACTGTTCGACCGGATCGACAGCGTTGTACCTCGCGGCACGTGCGGTACGCAGCGGTCTGGCCGACTGCGCGCTTGCGCTCGGATTCGAGAAGATGCAGCCCGGTTCACTCGGTTCGACATATGACGACCGCGAGCAGCCCATGGCGAAGCACTTCCTGGCGCTGGCCGAGATCAGCGAGGTGCTTTTCCCGCCGGCGCCGTGGATGTTCGGCGCGGCCGGACGCGAGCACATGAAGCAATTCGTCTCCACCGCTGAGCATTTCGCAAAGATCGGCCACAAGAACCACAAGCATTCGGTCAACAACCCGTACGCGCAGTTCCAGGACGAATACAGCCTCGATGACATCCTCGGCGCGCGGATGATCTACGACCCGCTCACCAAGCTGCAGTGCTCGCCGACGTCGGACGGCTCCGGTGCGGCGATCCTCGCCAGCGAGGCGTTCGTCGACAAGCACGGGCTGGCCGATCGTGCGGTGGAGATCGTCGGGCAGGCGATGACCACCGACTTCGAGAACAGCTTCGACGGCACGTGCAAGGCACTGATCGGTTACCACATGAATGTCGCTGCCGCGCAGCAGGTTTACGACCAGTCGGGGCTCGGTGCCGAAGACTTCCAGGTCATCGAGTTGCACGACTGCTTCAGTGCCAACGAACTGCTGCTGTACGAGGCGTTGGGGCTGTGCGGCGAAGGTGAAGCCGCGAAGTTGATCGACAACGGCGACACCACCTACGGCGGGCGCTGGGTGGTCAACCCGTCCGGCGGGCTGATCTCCAAAGGCCACCCGCTCGGTGCCACCGGTCTGGCACAGTGCGCCGAACTCACCTGGCAGCTGCGCGGTACCGCCGATAAGCGTCAGGTACCGGGCGTCACCGCCGCTCTGCAGCACAACATCGGCCTGGGTGGGGCCGCCGTCGTCACTGCCTACCAGCGCGCCGAGCGCTGAACCGAAACATCAACCAGAACAAGAACTAAGGAGCACAGCCATGGGACACATCGAAGCCACCAAGCAGCTGTCCGCCACGCCGGAAGCGCTGTGGTCGATCGTTTCGGACCTCTCCACCTGGGACAAGTGGTTCACCATCCACGAGAAGTGGATGTGCGACGTGCCGGCGACCGTCACCCCGGGCACCACGCTGACCGCGAAGATCGTCATGCTCGGCATGGCCAACAAGATCGAGTGGAAGATCGAGCGGATGGACGCGCCGACGACGTTCGCGCTGTCCGGAACCGGGATGGCCGGAGTCAAAGCGTCGTTCGAATTCACTGTGACGCCCTCGGGCGACGGTTCGGAATTCAAGGTAGCCGGCGATTTCGAAGGTGCACTTGTCAAGGGCGCGCTGGCCAAGGCCGTCGAGAAGGACGGCGCCAAGCAGCTCGACAAGACGCTCGAGCAGCTCGACACCCTCGCTGCAGCGGCGGTTTGACATGGCCGACGAGGAACTTGTGTTCGACGACACCGGCCTGAACAAATGGACCGAGGACGACCACTTCGAGGTCACCCGCGAGCACCTTATCGATTATGCAAAGGCCACCAATGACCCCATCCGGGCACACCTCGCCGGTGATGTGGCCCCGCCGATATTCGCGATCGTGCCGGTCTTCGAATCGCTGCTGACCCCGACGGTCGACGTGGCGCCCGTGGAATTGATCCCGCGGGTCGTCCACGGCGAGCAGGACTTTCATTTCCACCGGCCCATCTATCCCGGCGACAAGCTGGTGTCGCGGGGCATGATGCTCGGCTACGAAGGGCTCGAGAACGGCACCCGGGCATCCGTGTATCTGGAATGCCGCACGGATGACGGTGATCTGGTGAACGAGCAGTACGTGACGTGCTTCTTCCGAGGTTTCAACGCCGGCAAGAAGATCGGGGAGTTGGGCCCGGAGCACAAATTCGACGCCACGCTGCGGGACCAGGCTCCGCTGGCCAAGGTCATTCAGCACGTCGATGCCGATCAGACGTTCCGGTACTCACCGGCATCGGGCGACCCGATGCCGATCCACCTCGATGAGGAAGTCGCCAAGGACGCCGGCCTGCCGGGCATCATCGCCCATGGCCTGTGCACCATGGCCTTCACCTCATGGGCCGTGCTGACCGAGGTCGGCGGCGAAGATGTCAACCGACTCAAGCGATTTGCCGTGCGGTTCTCCAAGATGGTGTTCCCGGGCGACGATCTGGAGACCCGTATCTGGCAGGCCGGCCGCGGTAGTCACACGACGAAATATGCGTTCGAGACCGTGAGAAATGGCAGCGCCGGCGAGGAATTCGCCATCACCGACGGCCTGGCCGTAATCGCCGACTAGCTGAAAAGGATAAGAGCATGGGAGCTTTGGAAGGACGCATCGCCGTCATCACCGGTGCCGGCCGCGGCATCGGCCGCGAGCACGCGCTGCTGTTCGCTCGCGAGGGTGCGCGCGTCGTGGTCAATGACCTCGGCGGCAGCAACGCCGGCGAGGGTGCCGACGCCGGACCGGCGCAGGAGGTCGTCGACGAGATTCGCGCGGCCGGTGGAACGGCCGTCGCCAATACCGACAACATCGCGACGTGGGACGGCGCCGCCGGCCTCATCGAACAGGCCGTCAGCGAGTTCGGGGGCCTCGACGTGGTGGTCAACAACGCCGGGATTCTGCGCGATGGTTTCATCCCGACCATGGACGAATCCCAATGGGACGCTGTGGTTTCGGTGCACCTCAAGGGTCACTTCTCGGTGCTGCGGCATGCTGCGGCCTATTGGAAGGCGCAGAGCAAGACAGGCAATCAGCCCAACGCCGCTGTCATCAACACTGCGTCGGGATCGGGCCTGACGATCCCGAACGCCGGGCAGGTGAACTACGGCGCGGCCAAGGCGGGCATCGCGGCGATGACATTGGTTGCCGCCGAAGAGCTCGAGCGATACGGCGTGCGGGCCAACGCCATTGCCCCGATCGCCCGCACCAGGCTCACCCTCGCCACTCCGGGCATGGGTGCCCTCATGGCTGAGCCTGACGATGGTGAAGTCGACCTGTTCAGCCCGGCGAACATCTCGCCGCTGGTGGCGTACCTGGCCACCGAGAAGTGCCCGCTGACCGGCAAGGTCTTCGCGGTGCAGGGCGGCGCGATCTCCGAGCTCGGCGGCTGGCACGACGTGACGACGATCGAGACCGACGGACTGTGGGAGATCGACGACATCGCGGTGAAGCTCTCATGATCGAGTGGTCCGAGTCCGACGAACTCATTCGCGAGAGCGTCCGCGAATTCATCGCCAAAGAAGTCGAGCCGCACCGCGATGGACTGGAACGCGGCGAGCTGTCACCGTATCCGGTCGCGCGAAAGCTGTTCAGCGAGTTCGGTCTCGACGCGGTGGCCGCGGAAGCGGTCAAGACCATGCTGGACAAGGAACGGGCCAAAGCGGAAGCGACTGCCGCTGGGGAATCCGAATCGGCGAAGCGCTCGTCCGGCGGTATGAGTGACCTGGGTGGCCAGGTGTCGATGGCCGCGGTACTGGTGTCCGAGATTGCCGGTGTCAGCATCGGTCTGCTCAGCACCATTGGGGTCAGCCTCGGCCTGGGGGCGGCGACCATCGCGAGCCGCGGCACGCTCGCGCAGAAGGAACGCTGGCTGCCGGAACTGGTGACGCTGGAGAAGATCGCGGCCTGGGCCATCACGGAACCGGATGCCGGTTCGGATGCCTTCGGCGGGATGAAGACCTACGTCAAACGCGACGGCGCGGACTACATCCTCAACGGCCAGAAGACCTTCATCACCAACGGACCCGACGCCGACGTGCTGATCGTCTACGCCAAATTGGACGACGGTGACCCAACTGCGGACCGCCGGAACCGCAAGGTGCTGACGTTCGTCCTCGAAGCCGGGATGCCGGGCCTCACGCAGGGCAAGGCCTTCAAGAAGATGGGCATGATGTCCTCGCCGACGGGTGAGCTGTTCTTCGACAATGTGCGCATCACACCGGACCGGTTGCTCGGGGAAACCGAAGATCATGGTGGCGGTGACGGGCGGGAGAGCGCTCGGGCGAACTTCGCGGCCGAGCGACTCGGCGTGGCGCTGATGGCATTGGGAATCATCAACGAATGTCACCGGCGCTGCCTGGATTACGCCAAGACCCGCACGCTGTGGGGCCAGAACATCGGTCAGTTCCAGCTGATCCAGCTCAAGCTGGCCAAGATGGAAGTCGCGCGGATCAACGTGCAGAACATGGTGTTCCAGACCCTGGAGAAGCTGCAGGCCGGCAAGATCCCGTCGCTGTCCGAGGCGTCGGCCGTGAAGCTGTACTCATCGGAAGCGGCGACCGAGGTGGCCATGGACGCCGTACAGCTCTTCGGCGGCAACGGATACATGGCCGAATACCGCGTCGAGCAGCTGGCGCGCGATGCCAAGTCGCTGATGATCTACGCGGGCAGCAACGAGGTTCAGGTGACCCACATCGCGAAGGGACTGCTGGCCGGATGAGAGCGGCGGACCCACTCATGATGGCGTTCGACCGGTTGACGGCGAATTCGGTTGCGCGGCTGACCATCGGTGCCGCTTTGCGGTTTCTGATGGCCAACCCGCGGCTGATCACGCTGATCCGGCCGGTCGCCAACTCGGCGATCGTCGGCGTCAGCCCCGTCGTGGCCGGCACGGTGGTGGCGCCGGCGACGGGACCGCTGTCCGGTGAGTGGGTCCGAGCGCCCGGCGCTCGTGACGGCGATGGTGTCGTGCTGGTGCTGCACGGCAGTGGCTATCTGATCTGTTCGCCGCGCACACACCGGGGTTTCGCATCGCATCTGTCACGCTCCTCGGGTCTGCCCGCACTGGTGGTCGGCTATCCATTGGCGCCGGAGCGCACTTTCCCCGCTGCGGAGGATGCGGCGATGACGGCGTATCGCTGGCTACTGACCCAGGGTTACGACCCGAGCAAAGTGGTGATCGCGGGTGATTCGGCGGGCGGGCACCTCGCGGTGGCGGTGGCCTTGCGCGCCAGGGCCGAGGGACTGCCCACGCCGGCCGCGCTCGCCTTGTGGGGTCCACTGATCGACCCGTCGTACCGCGCTTCGATCGCCGATCCCCGGGTGCGCCGGCAGCCCTTCGATCCGCAGGCCGCCGCCCGCGCCCTGGCGCTGTATGTCGGGGATGCGGACCCGGCGGATCCGCGGCTGTGTCTGCTGAACGCCGACCTGTCAGCGCTGCCGTCCATCCAATTGCACTACGGAACAAGGGAAGTCATGCGAGCGGATGCCGAGGCGTTCGCCGCGCGGGTGACGGCGTCGGGAGGTCATTGCGAACAGCGCCTGTGGCCGGGTTTGGCACACGCCTACTGGATGTTCCCGCGCCGCAAGGACGGAAGTTTGGACAGCATGATGACCGGTGGGGTGTTTCTGCGTGCCGCTGTGGCTCAGCCCGACCGGCCCATGGCGAAGGAGTAGGACAAGTGATGACGCAGTTGCTGCGCCAGGTGCGGGACGCGCGTGGCATGGTCGAGGCGGCACTGGTGCTGCAGCGCCGGGGGTTGGTGGACATCTGCCGTCCGCTCGAGGCGGTGTCCGCCTCGCGGGGCATGCGCCGCTACGGGTCGTTCGGCGGCCTGGTCGGGCACGTCGCAGCCCGCTACGGCGATGCTCCAGCGCTCACCGACGAGCTCGGCACGGCGAACTTCACCGAGCTCGAAGCCGTGTCCAACAAGTTGGCGCGGGGACTCGCGGATCGCGGCATCGGCGCGGGCACCGTGGTCGGCCTGCTCGTGCGGAACCACCGAGCGCTTCCGCTGGCCCTGTTCGCCACCGGAAAGGTCGGCGCGAGAGTGGTTTTGCTCAATACCGGCTTTGCGGCACCGCAACTCGCCGACGTGTGCAAGCGCGAGAACGTCACCGCGGTGATCGCGGATGACGAGTTCGCCGACCTGGTCGACGTCCTGCCGGACAGTGTCGACCGCATCGTCGGCTGGTGCGGGCTGGCCGCGGTCGCCGACGGCCGGTCCTCCGACGCGTTGCCCGCGCCGGCTTCGATCGGCGGCATGGTGCTGCTCACCAGCGGTACCACCGGCACCCCCAAGGGCGCGCCGCGCAACAAGGTGAGTCCGCTGCAGTCTGCGCAGCTGCTGGACCGGATTCCGTGGCCGTCGGGCGGCGCCTATTACGTTGCGGCGCCGATGTTTCACGCCACCGGGCTGGCGACCTGTTCTCTCGGTTTTGCCCTCGGCAACCGAGTCGTGTTGGCCCGCCGATTCGACCCGGAGGCCACCCTGGCGGCGATCGAACACCACCGGGTGGGTGCGCTCATCGTGGTGCCCACGATGCTGAGTCGCATCCTCGATCTGGGGCCAGAGGTGCTGGCGCGCTACGACACCTCGTCCCTGACCGTTGTGTTCGCCGCGGGCTCGGCGCTGTCACCCGATCTGTGCCGTCGCACCATGGAAGCGTTCGGGGACGTGCTGTACAACTTGTACGGGTCGACAGAAGTTGCGGTCGCGGCCGTCGCGACGCCCAGCGAATTACGCACCGCGCCAGGCACCGTGGGTCGGCCGCCGGTCGGCTGCACGCTGGCCGTATACGACGAGAACCGGCGGCGAATCACCGAACCGGGCCGCACCGGAACGCTTTTCGTTTCCAGCAACTTGAGCTTCGCGGGCTACACCGACGGTGGACACAAGGAGTGCGTCGACGGGCTGCTGTCCTCGGGCGACACCGGTCATTTCGACGAGAACGGACTGTGGTTCGTCGACGGCCGCGACGACGACATGATCGTCTCCGGCGGCGAGAACGTCTTCCCGCTGGAGGTCGAGAATCTGCTCGCGGGCCACCCCGCCGTCGTCGAGACCTCGGTGGTCGGGGTGGATGACCTGGAATTCGGAAAGCGGCTGTGCGCGTTCGTAGTACGCCGTCCCGACGCCGATCTCGATGCCGACCAGGTCAGGAGCTACGTACGCGCGGAGTTGGCTCGGCACAAGGTGCCGCGCGACGTCGTGTTCGTCGACGTATTGCCACGCAACGAAACCGGCAAGGTCCTCAAAGCACAACTGCACAAGATGGTGGAGCAATGACCAAGAAGAACACCGACATTCGCGGTCGCGTCGTGGTGATCACGGGCGGCGCCAGGGGGATCGGTCGGGCCACCGGCCTGGCTTTCCTGCGGGCCGGCGCCCGGGTTGCCCTGGGCGACATCGACGTCGAGCTCGCCGAGAAGACCGCCGCCGAGTTCGCCGCTACCGGTGAGCAGGTCTGCGGGCTGCAGCTCGACGTCACCAGCAGGACGTCCTTCGAAGCATTTCTCGACGAGGTGGAAAGCCGGCTGGGCCCCGTCGATGTCCTCATCAACAACGCCGGCATCATGCCGACCGGCTTGTTCGCCGAAGAGACCGACGAGATGACCGACCGGATGGTGGCGATCAACCTCGGCGGCGTGCTGAACGGCTCGAAGCTGGCCGCGGGGCGGATGCGGGGACGCGGGGGTCACATCGTCAATGTGGCCTCCCTGGCCGGGGTCAGCGCATTTCCCGGCCTGGCCACGTACTGCGCCACCAAACATGCGGTGGTCGGATTCACCGAGGCGCTGCATCTTGAACTCGCAGCCGACGACATCGCCGTCACGGCCGTGCTGCCGGGCGTCGTGCACACCGAACTGTCCGCCGGCCACAGCGCCCCGCGGTGGATTCAGCCCATCAGCGAGGTGGAGCCCGACGACGTCGCCGCCGCCATCGTCCGAGCTGTGGTGCAGGGCAGGGCGAAAGTGGCCGTGCCACAAGCACTCGGGGCCATGATCAAGATCATGGGCGCACTCCCGGACGGTGCCCGGCACTGGATCTCCCATGTCGCCCATTTCGACACCACGTTCACCCATACGGATCCCGCGGTGCGCGCGGCGTACCACCGCCGACTCGTGAACTGATCACCCCGTCACGTTGTAGCGTCGGCACATGGCCACCCACGAGCGCGAGATCACGCGGCCGGTCGACCTGTGCACACCGTCTGGGCGGCTCAACCGCGACGCGGTCGGCTGGACCCGAACATCGTTGCACCGCTGCAACTTACGCGGCTGGGGGCGCACCAAGCGCTGGGAGTACTGGTGCGTGACGACGCCGACCCATCTGGTCGCGGTCACCGTCTCCAGCCTCGACTACGTGGCAGTCAACAACATCTACTTCCTCGAATACGGTGGCCGCGAGGTCGACCGCACCAGCGTGTTGCCGCTGGCGCGCGGCGTGAAGCTGCCGACGAGCCTGGGCGACGGTCCGACCCGCGCCCGCGGCGCAGTCACCATCGATCTCACCGATGGTCCCGGCGGCACCCGAATCCACTTCTCCTGCAACACCGCTCACGGGCCGCTGACCGGCGACCTGACGGTCGCCCTGCCGCCCGGCCACGAGACGCTCGGCGTCGTCGTCCCGTGGAGCGACCGCAAGTTTCAGTACACCGCCAAGCACACCGCGCGGCCGGCGTCGGGCACCGTGCAGCTCGGCGACCAGACGTACGACTTCACGGGCGGCTGGGGGGTTCTCGACCACGGCCGCGGCCGATGGCCGGCGCTGGTCCGCTGGAACTGGGGCGCGGCCTCCGGTCACACCGACGGCCACGTCGTCGGCCTGCAACTCGGCGGCAAATGGACAGTGGGCACCGGCATGACCGAGAACGCGCTCTGCGTCGACGGCAGGCTCACCAAGATCGGCGCGGAGCTGGACTGGCAGTACACCGACTACCTGGCGCCTTGGTCCATCCGCACACCCGACTCCGACGACATCGATCTGGTCTTCACGCCGTTCCACGACCGCGCACCCGGACCCGGCACGCATCAGTGTTTCGGCCACTACGACGGCCGCATCCGCACCGACGACGGCCAGACCATCGCCGTCGATCACCTACTGGGCTGGGCCGAGCAGGTCAGCCTGGTGTGGTGACGCGCCCTAGGCGACGACCCAGATGGCCTCGGCCGCCGGGTTGCCCAGGTCGACGGTCGTGGTGTCGTCATTGGCGGCGTCCGCGGCCGTGACCGCCACGGAGATCATCCCGGCGAAGTCGCGCCGGGCCACGACGCGCAGATGCGAATCGAGCGTGATCCCGACGCTGTCGAAGTACCGCAGCATCTCGGGATCGTGGTCGGAAATCCGGGCCACCGTGCCGGCGTCACCGTCCGCACACGCCGACAGTTGCCGCGCCGGGGGAGTCGGCACCTGGCCGTCGGCCGCGGGAATGGGATCGCCGTGCGGGTCCCGGGTCGGGAAGCCGAGCTTGGCGTCGATGCGGTCCAGCATCCGGTCCGACACCGCGTGCTCGAGCACCTCGGCTTCGTCGTGCACCTCGTCCCAGCCGTAGCCGAGCTCGCGCACCAGGAACGTCTCCATCAATCGGTGGCGGCGGACCATGGCCAGCGCCGCGCTGCGGCCGATGTCGGTGAGCGTCACCGCACCGTACTTCTCGTGGTGCACCAGGCCCTGATCGGCGAGCTTGCGGATCGACTCCGAGGCCGTCGACGCCGACACCCCGATGCGTTCGGCCAGCATTTTCGTGCTGACTTTCTCGCGTGACCACTCCTGCGCGGTCCAGATGACTTTGAGGTAGTCCTGGGCGACCGTGGATAGATCCGGCGTATTGCCGGCGTCTTCTGCAGGACTCACAGCACAAAGTTTAGGCAATCGTCACCTCATCCGGGGATCTCACGGTGCCTGCCGCGGCGGCGCGCCGTAGGCTTGCGGTCGTGCAACGCTGGCGTGGGCAGGACGAGATCCCCACGGATTGGGGCCGATGTGTGCTCACCATCGGGGTATTCGATGGCGTACATCGTGGACATGCAGAACTGATCAGCCACGCGGTGAAGGCCGGCCGGTCGCGCGGCGTCCCCACCGTGTTGATGACGTTCGATCCGCATCCGATGGAAGTGGTCCTCCCGGGCAGTCACCCCGCGCAGCTGACGACGCTGACCCGCCGGGCCGAACTGGTCGAGGAACTGGGCGTCGACGTCTTCCTCGTCATGCCGTTCACCACCGACTTCATGAAGCTGACCCCCGAGCGCTACGTGCACGAGCTGCTCGTCGAGCGCCTGCACGTGCTCGAGGTCGTGGTCGGCGAGAACTTCACCTTCGGCAAGAAGGCCGGCGGCAACGTGCCGCTGCTGCGCAAGGCCGGCGAGCGCTTCGGCTTCGCCGTCGAGGGCATCTCGCTGGTGGCCGAGCACCACCAGGCCGAGACGGTCACGTTCTCGTCCACCTACATCCGGTCCTGCGTGGACGCCGGCGACATGGCCGCCGCGACCGAGGCGCTGGGCCGGCCGCACCGCGTGGAGGGCGTCGTCGTCCGCGGCGACGGTCGCGGCCGCGGGCTGGGCTTCCCGACCGCCAACGTCGCGCCGCCGATGCACTCGGCGATCCCCGCCGACGGCGTCTACGCCGCCTGGTTCACCGTCCTGGGGCACGGCCCCTCGGTCGGCACTGTGACGCCGGGCGAGCGCTACCAGGCCGCGGTGTCCGTCGGCACCAATCCGACGTTCTCCGGTCGTACCCGCACCGTCGAGGCCTTCGTGCTCGACACCGAGGCAGACCTGTACGGGCAACACGTGGCGGTCGATTTCGTCTCGCGCATCCGCGGCCAGGAGAAGTTCGATTCGGTGGACGACCTGGTCGTGGCCATGGATCGCGATACCCAGCGGGCTCGCACGATTCTGGTTCCGCAGTAGCTTCCTGATAAACTGCCCGACGCGCGTGCTGCAGTTCGCGGTGGCCGCGCCCTCGTTGTTCTTCGCGGACCGAATTGATGGAGTTGTTTCGTGGCACTCACTGCCGAGCAGAAAAAAGAGATCCTGGGTCAGTACGGCCTGCATGACACCGACACCGGCTCGCCGGAGGCTCAGGTCGCCCTGCTGACCAAGCGCATCTCGGACCTGACCGAGCACCTCAAGCAGCACAAGCACGACCACCACAGCCGGCGTGGCCTGCTGCTGCTGGTCGGCCGTCGCCGCCGGCTGCTCAAGTACGTCGCTCAGGTCGACGTCGCGCGGTACCGCTCGCTGATCGAGCGTCTGGGTCTGCGTCGCTGACGCAAGTCTGAAAAGAGCCACCGGTCTGCCACGCAGACTGGTGGTTTTTTCGTTGGAGGACGCCGACGAGTGTGAGGGTCATGTACAGATTTGCGCGATTTCCCGTGCGTAGCCCTCACACCGGTCGGTTTACCGCGCCGATCAGGCAAATCACCCCGGTGTAGCATGTATTTGTTTTGGGCCTAGCGCCCAAGACGTCGGAACGTCACACAGCGTCCGCCTGAACCTCGTGGGGCGGTCTTCGGTAGTGGCTGCCGGGGCACGACCCCGGCCGCTTCGATCGACGGCCGTCAGCAATCAGCGGGATGGTTTTCGGGTTTTCTGGATGCTCACGTGTGACGATGCGACAGCTGTAACAAAGAGGAACCAGAAAAAACGGAACCCGCATAGGGCGGGCCCAGAGAGGTTATTGCGACATCCATGTCTGCAGTTGAAATTGAAGACGGCATTTTCGAGTCGACCGCCGTCATCGACAACGGGAGCTACGGCACCCGCACCATCCGCTTCGAGACCGGCCGTCTGGCACGTCAGGCCGCCGGCTCCGTCGTCGCCTACCTGGACGACGAGACCATGCTCCTGTCGGCCACCACGGCCAGCAAGAGCCCCAAGGACCACTTCGACTTCTTCCCCCTGACGGTGGACGTCGAGGAGCGCATGTACGCCGCGGGCCGCATCCCCGGCTCGTTCTTCCGTCGTGAAGGCCGGCCCTCCACCGACGCGATCCTGACCTGCCGCCTGATCGACCGGCCGCTGCGCCCGTCGTTCGTCTCGGGTCTGCGCAACGAGATTCAGGTCGTCGTCACCGTGCTGAGCCTGGACCCCAAGGATCTGTACGACGTCGTGGCCATCAACGCCGCATCGGCGTCCACCCAGCTGGCCGGTCTGCCGTTCTCCGGTCCCGTCGGTGGCGTCCGCGTCGCACTGATCGAGGGTCAGTGGGTCGCCTTCCCGACCATCGAGCAGCTGGAGAAGGCCGTGTTCGACATGGTCGTCGCCGGCCGCAAGGTCGAGGGTGACGTCGCCATCATGATGGTCGAGGCCGAGGCCACCGACAACGTCATCGAGCTTGTTGCCGGTGGCGCCGGTGCCCCCACCGAGGCCGTCGTGGCCGAGGGCCTGGAGGCCGCCAAGCCGTTCATCGCCGCGCTGTGCACCGCCCAGGCCGAGCTGGCCGAAGCCGCTGCCAAGGAGACCGGCGAATTCCCGCTGTTCCCCGACTACGCCGACGACGCCTTCCAGGCCGTCGCCGCGGTGGCCACCGACGCGCTGTCGCAGGCGCTGACCATCGCCGGCAAACAGGAGCGCGAAGAGCGCACCGACGAGATCAAGGTCGAGGTGCTCTCGCGCCTCGCCGAAACCTACGCCGGCCGCGAGAAGGAGATCGGCGCAGCGTTCCGCTCGCTGACCAAGAAGCTCGTCCGCCAGCGCATCCTGACCGACCACTTCCGCATCGACGGCCGTGGCATCACCGACATCCGCGCCCTGAGCGCCGAGGTCGCCGTGATCCCGCGGGCGCACGGCAGCGCGCTGTTCGAGCGCGGCGAGACCCAGATCATGGGTGTCACCACGCTGGACATGATCAAGATGGCTCAGCAGATCGACTCGCTCGGTCCCGAGACCACCAAGCGCTACATGCACCACTACAACTTCCCGCCGTACTCGACCGGTGAGACCGGCCGCGTCGGTTCGCCCAAGCGCCGCGAAATCGGCCACGGCGCGCTGGCCGAGCGGGCCCTGATGCCGGTGCTGCCGAGCGTCGAGGAGTTCCCGTACGCCATCCGTCAGGTCTCGGAAGCGTTGGGCTCCAACGGTTCCACCTCGATGGGTTCGGTGTGTGCCTCGACCCTCGCGCTGCTGAACGCCGGTGTGCCGCTGAAGGCCCCCGTCGCCGGTATCGCCATGGGCCTGGTGTCCGACGAGGTCGACGGCGAGACCCGCTACGTCGCGCTGACCGACATCCTCGGTGCTGAAGACGCCTTCGGCGACATGGACTTCAAGGTCGCCGGTACCAAGGACTTCGTCACCGCCCTGCAGCTGGACACCAAGCTGGACGGCATCCCGTCCAAGGTGCTGGCCGGTGCCCTGGCCCAGGCCAAGGACGCGCGTCTGACCATCCTGGACGTCATGGCCGAGGCCATCGACGAGCCCGACGAGATGAGCCCGTACGCGCCGCGCATCACCACCATCAAGGTGCCGGTCGACAAGATCGGTGAGGTGATCGGGCCCAAGGGCAAGGTGATCAACCAGATCACCGAGGAGACCGGTGCGAACATCTCCATCGAGGACGACGGCACCGTGTTTGTCGGCGCCTCGAACGGCGAGGCGGCGCAGGCGGCGATCGACAAGATCAACGCCATCGCCAACCCGCAGCTGCCCAAGATCGGCGAGCGGTTCCTCGGCACCGTGGTGAAGACGACGGACTTCGGTGCGTTCGTCTCGCTGCTGCCGGGCCGTGACGGTCTGGTGCACATCTCCAAGCTCGGCAAGGGCAAGCGCGTCGCGAAGGTCGAGGACGTCGTCAACGTCGGCGACAAGCTGCGCGTGGAGATCGCGGACATCTCGGCGGACAACCGTGGCAAGGGTCAGAAGATCTCGCTGATCCTGGTGGACGAAGAAGGTGCTGCGGCGACTTCTGCCGACTCCGCTCCCGCCGAATCGGAGACTGCACCGGCAGATGCCGCGCCTGCAAACTCCTAATTCGACACTGCGCAACGGCCGGGGTTCTTCAGCATCGCTGGAGGCCCCGGCCGCTGTGCGCAAGACCAATCTCCCAGGCGGGCTGCGGGTCGTCACCGAACACCTGCCGCACGTGCATTCGGCCTCGGTCGGGGTGTGGGTCAACGTCGGTTCGCGCGACGAAGGCCCCAGTGTCGCCGGCGCCGCGCACTTCCTGGAGCACCTGCTGTTCAAGTCGACGCCGACGCGCTCCGCTGTCGAGATCGCGCAGTTGATGGACGCCGTCGGCGGCGAACTGAACGCCTTCACCGCGCGCGAGCACACCTGCTACTACGCGCACGTGCTGGACAGCGACCTCGGGCTGGCCATCGATCTGGTATCGGACGTGGTGCTCAACGGTCGTTGTGCCGCAAGCGATGTCGAGCTCGAACGTGACGTGGTGCTCGAAGAGATCGCCATGCGCGACGACGATCCCGAGGACACCCTCGCGGACGTGTTCCTCGGCTCCATGTTCGGCACGCACCCGGTGGGACGTCCGGTCATCGGCAGCGTCGAATCGATCACGTCGATGACCCGCAACCAGTTGCACTCGTTCCACGTGCGCCGGTACACCCCGGACCGGATGGTGGTCGCGGTCGCCGGAAACATCGACCACGACGAAGTTGTGTCCATGGTGCGCAAGCACTTTCGGCCGCATCTGGTGCGCGGCCGGAAGCCCGTGCCGCCGCGTAAGGGGGCCGGCCGGGTGCCGGGCACCCCGACGCTGCAATTCGTCAAGCGTGACTCCGAGCAGGCCCACATGTACCTCGGCGTGCGCACGCCGGGCCGCAACTGGGAGCATCGCTGGGCGCTGTCGGTGCTCAACACCGCGCTCGGCGGCGGACTGAGTTCGAGGCTGTTTCAGCAGATCCGCGAGAACCGCGGGCTGGCCTACTCGGTGTACTCCACGATCGACACGTTCTCCGACGCCGGTGCGCTCTCGGTGTACTCGGCGTGCCTGCCGGATCGTTTCGATGAGGTCGTCCGCGTGACCACCGACGTGCTGGAAGATGTTGCGCGCGAAGGCATCACCGCCGACGAGTTGCGTATCGCCAAGGGTTCGATGCGCGGCGGTCTGGTGCTGGGGCTGGAGGATTCCGGCTCCCGGATGCACCGCATCGGCCGCGCCGAGTTGAACTACGGCAACCACAAGTCGATCTCGGACACGCTCGCGTCGATCGACGCCGTCACCCTCGAAGAGGTCAATGCCGTTGCACGCGAACTGCTGACGCGACCCTTCGGCGCCGCGGTGCTCGGGCCGCAGTCCAAGCGCTCACTGCCGAAGCAACTGCGCGCCCTCGGCTAGTGTCCTGAGTCATTAATTACGATCTAGTTGTTAGACTGGGTCGTGCCGACTCCGCGTGCTGCCAAGATTGTGTTGACCGCTGATGAGCGGGCTGAGCTTGAGGGTTGGGCCAGGCGTCGGACGAGTGCCGCAGGCTTGGCGATGCGGTCGCGAATTGTGTTGGCAGCTGCCGATGGTGGGTCCAATACCGAACTGGCGCAGCGGCTGGATCTGTCCATCACCACGGTGCGTCGGTGGCGTAATCGGTTCGTCGTGGACCGCTGCGACGGATTGCTCGACGAGCCGCGCCCGGGCCGGCCGCGTGTCGTGGGTGATGAGCAGATCAAGGATCTGATCACTGCAACGTTGGAAACGACTCCACCGGATGCCACGCATTGGTCGACGCGGTCGATGGCCGATCACCTGGGCTTGAGTCAGTCGATGGTCTCGCGGGTCTGGCGCGCGTTCGGATTAGCTCCGCACAAACAGGATTCATGGAAACTGTCCAAGGATCCGCTGTTCGTTGAAAAGGTCCGCGACGTGGTCGGTCTGTACCTGGACCCACCGGAGCGGGCGGTGGTGCTCTGCGTTGACGAGAAGACGCAGATCCAGGCTCTGAACCGCACCCAGCCGGTGTTCCCGATGCTGCCCGGTACCCCAGCGCGGGCCAGTCACGACTACATCCGCCACGGCACCTCGAGCCTGTATGCGGCCTTGAACCTGACCACAGGAACGGTGATCGGCTCACTGCACGCGCGCCACCGCTCCACTGAATTTCTCGCCTTCTTGAAGAAAATCGACGCCGAAGTCCCCGCCGATCTGGATTGTCACGTCGTGCTCGACAACGCCTCCACCCATAAAACCCCCGCCGTAAAGCGTTGGCTGACAAGCCATCCCCGCTTTGTGCTGCACTTCACCCCGACCAGCTCATCTTGGCTCAACCTGGTCGAACGGTGGTTCGCCGAGCTGACCACCAAGAAACTGCGCCGCGGCACCCACACCTCAGTGCGCCAACTCAACGCCGACATCCGAGCCTGGATCGACACCTGGAACGACAATCCGCGTCCCTACGTCTGGACGAAGACCGCCGACCAAATCCTGGCCAGCATCGGCAACTACTGCACTCGAATTAATGACTCAGGACACTAGCGATTCGTGCACGATAATCCGCGGTCAGCGCGGATTATCGTGCACAAATCACCTCAGCGGCTGACCCGAAGCGAGTTGTCGCGGCGCAACACAAAGAAGTACGGCTGGGATTCGCCGCGCAGGTCCATGGCGCCCAGGACCGCGTCATCGGACAGCTTGCGGAACACGTCGTTGATGGGCAGCTGGTCGTAAACCATTGTCGCGGTGTCGACTCCGCGGTAGCGCGTCGTGCGCAACCGGGCTTTGGCCGAGCGGGCCCGCAACAGCGGCTGCAGGGCGGCGATGGGCTTGGCAACCGAAATGCGGTGCAGCAGTGGCAGCTTGTTCGCCAGTCCGGCGCCGGAGAATGCCAGCACCGGGTTGAGCGGCCACAGTGTTTCGCCCGAGGCGTCGGGAAACAGCAGCGGGTGGACGGTCTCGGCGTCGACGAACTGCTTGCCCCACCAGCCGCTGGCTTCCAGCAGCCCGTCCATCGGATGCCCGGTGGGCACTTCCGCCCCGTGCCAGGTACCGATCATGAAGTCGGGTTCGACGGCCGGCGCGGCGTCGAAGATCTCGAGGGCTTCGACCGTCGTGGTCGGAGGGGCGGGCAGCAGTTCCTGCAAGAGCATGGTCACGACGATACTTGACACGTGTCAAAAACGACAGGTTGCCTCGTCGCCGGGTGATTTGTGCACGATTTTCCGCGCTCGGCGCGGAAAATCGTGCACAAATCCCGGTGAAAGTCATCGCCCGGCCAGCGCGACGCTGCGCTGACCGGGCGATGGGTATCGGGTTCGTGGGTTACAGCGCGACGCGGCCGAGCGGAAGGTCGAGGTCCGCGGCGACCTGGCTGCACAGCAGCTCGCCGTCGTGCGTCGACAGGCCCTTGGCGAGCGCGGCGTCGTTGCGGCACGCCGCCTGCCAACCCTGGTCGGCGAGCTTGAGCACGTACGGCAGCGTCGCGTTGGTCAGGGCGTAGGTCGACGTGCGCGGCACGGCGCCCGGCATGTTGGCCACGCAGTAGAAGACCGAGTCGTGCACGGCGAAGGTCGGGTCGTCGTGCGTGGTGGGCTTCGAGTCCTCGAAGCAGCCGCCCTGGTCGATCGCGATGTCGACCAGCACCGAGCCCGACTTCATGTGGGCCACAGTCGAATTGGTCACGAGCTTGGGCGCCTTGGCGCCGGGGACCAGCACCGCACCGATCACCAGGTCGGCCTGCTTGACGGCGTCTTCCAGGTCGAGGCTCGAGGAGTAGCGCGTGTGGATCCGGCCGCCCCATTCGGCGTCGATCCGGCGCAGCGTGTCGAGGTTGACGTCGAAGACGGTGACGTGCGCGCCCATGCCGCTGGCGATCTGTGCCGCGTGGAAGCCTGCGGTGCCACCGCCGATGACGACTACGTTGGCGGGGGCCACGCCGGGCACGCCGCCCATCAGGACGCCGCGGCCGCCGTGGCTGCGCATGAGGTGGTAGGCGCCGACCTGGGCCGACAGCCGGCCTGCCACTTCGCTCATCGGGGCGAGCAGCGGCAGGCGGCCGTCGGCAGTCTGAACGGTTTCGTAGGCGATCGAGGTGGTGCCCGACGCCAGCAGTGCGTCGGTGCATTCGCGCGAGGCGGCCAGGTGCAGGTAGGTGAACAGCGTCTGGCCCTTACGCATGCGGTGGTACTCGGCCGCGATGGGTTCCTTGACCTTGAGGAGCAGGTCGGCCTCGGCCCATACCTGGTCCGCGGTGGTGACGATCTGTGCGCCCGCAGCCTTGAAGTCGTTGTCCGCGATCGCGGATCCTTCGCCGGCCCCGGCCTGGATCAGCACCTCGTGGCCGTGCTTGATCAGTTCGGCGACGCCGGCCGGGGTGATGGCCACCCGGTACTCGTTGTTCTTGATTTCGGTCGGGATACCGACGTGCATCTGGGGTTCTCCTCAGGGCGGATCAGGTGGTGCCCTAAGTGTGAATAAACGTCGACTGACCTGCAATATCTGTGATTATAATTCTCAATATGGCACCCTCTGTTGAACGATCTTCGAAATCTGTAGTCCATGAGGGCTCGCAGCCGAAGGATGTTCAGCCCGTCGAACTCGACGACGTCGACCGGCAGATCGTGACCGCGCTACACGCCGACGCACGCATGCCCAACAGCGCGCTGGCGGAGCTCGTCGGGATCGCCGCATCGACCTGCCACGGCCGGGTCCGCCGGCTACAACAGCTCGGAGTGATCCGCGGTTTCCATGCCGACATCGATCCGGCGGCCATCGGCTTGGGCCTGCAGGCGATGATCTCGGTGAGCCTGCAATCCGGTGCGCGCGCACGAATTCGCGACTTCATCGCCCACATGCGACGGCTGCCGCAGGTGATGGACGTCTATTTTCTGGCCGGCGCCGACGACTTCATCCTGCACGTCGCCGCGCGCGACACCCCACACCTACGGGCGTTCGTGGTCGAGCACCTCAACGCCGACGCCGATGTGGCAGGCACCCAGACGTCACTGATCTTCGAGCACCTGCGTGGTGCGTCGCCGCTGTAACCGGTTGCGGCGGTTCAGGATTGGGTCGCGGTCCTGAGCTCGGAGAATGCCTCGCGGATGTGCTCGGCGAGGCTCCGCTCGGCCGGGTCGGTGAGCCAGTGTTCGAACGCCACCTTGAACACCGCGATACCGGCCTCGGCGACCAGGCCGGCCATGGGGTCGGCGACGCCGCGGCGGCGCAACGCATCGCAGATCGTCGTCGCCAGTGAAGCGAGCTTGATGAGTTCGCGTTCTTGCAGGCTCGGATTGGCGGCGATCACGGTCTGGCGCCGGCGCGCATGTGGGCGACGGTCGGCGAAGAAGTCGGACAGTGATTCCAGCGCGCCGGCGACGGCGTCGAGTGGCGCGGCGGCCGCCGGGGCGTCGTCGATCGCGGCTTCAAGTGCGTCGGCGAGTTCACGGCCCCGAAACAGCACCTCGCGTTTGTCGGTGAAGTGCCGGAAGAAGGTGCGTTCCGTCAGGCCCGCGCGGGCGGCGATCTCGGCGACCGTCGTCGCGTCGAAGCCCTGCTCCAGGTACAGGTCCAGGGCCGCCTGTTCCAGGCGGCCCTGCGCGTTCGGTTCCCATCGGCCCACGGGCGGATTGTAGGCGATGTCAGTCACTGCCACGACGCGCGATGACAGTGACTGACATGAGGTGTACGGTCGGTGATGTCATCCACTGACATCACCTGAGGAGCCAAATCATGCGCATATTCGTCACCGGCGCCAGCGGGCACATCGGATCCGTCGTCGTCCGCGAGCTACTGGAGGCGGGGCATCAGGTCACCGGACTGGCCAGATCGGACGCCTCGGCGAGTGCTCTCACCGCAGCAGGCGCCCAGGTGCATCGCGGCTCGCTCGATGATCCCGACGGGCTGGCCGCCGCGGCCGCTGCCGCCGACGGCGTCATCCACCTGGCCTTCAAACACGACTTCTCCAAGTACGCCGACTCGCTTCGGTTGGACCTGCGGGCAGTCGAAGCCATGGGAGAGGCCTTGGCGGGCACTGGCAAGCCGTTCGTGAACACCTCGGGCACGCTCATGCTGGCGTTCGGAGAGCCGGGTCGGCTCAATACCGAGGACGCCGAGGTCGACCGGTCGGGCCCGCGGGTGGCATCCGAACTCGCCACTCTGGGGTTGGCTGACCGCGGTGTGCGGTCATCGGTGATCAGGCTCGCGCCGACGGTGCACGGTGACACCGATTATCACGGCTTCATCCCGAGCCTCATCCAATTCGCCCGTGCGGCAGGACGATCCGGATATCAGGGCGACGGCTCGAACCGATGGCCGGCGGTACACACCCGCGACGCCGCACGGCTCTACCGGCTGGCCGTGGAGTCGGCGCCGGCCGGCTCGGTGTTGCACGGGGCTGCCGAGGAAGGCATTGCGTTCCGCGACATCGCCCAGGCCATCGGCGACGGGCTGGGTGTGCCGGTGCAACAGATTCCCGCCGACGAAGCTCCGGCGCACTTCGGATTTCTGGCGGGTTTCGCCGCGCTGGACAACCCGACGTCCAGTGCTCGGACCCGTGCTCTGCTCGGCTGGGAGCCGATGCATCCGACCCTGCTCGAAGACCTCAAGGCCGGTCACTATTTCGTGCCCCGGGCCGGCTAGCTGCTGACCAGCTCCGGATGGAACTTGGTCACCAACCGGCGGACGCCGTCGCGCCAGTCGACCGATGTTCCGCCGATCAACTCGTGCATGCGGGTCGTGTCGGTCGGGCCGCCGCGCAACGCGTTCGGGTCCTCGGTGAACACCGGCTCGCGGCCGACGAGCTCACCGATGTAGGCGCACCATTCCTGCAGGCTGACGGTCTGATCGCCGCACCAGTTCACCGTGGTGGCGGGGACCGACGCGACATCCAGCAGTTTGGGCAGGGTCGCCAGGATGTCGTCTTCATGGATCGGGTTGTACTGTGCCGGGCCGCCCGGCGGCACCGGGATCGGGATGCCCGCCAGGATCATCTCCATCTGGTAGTACGGCCAGCCGCCGTTGTCGCCGTAGGGCACGTTGAACCGGGCGATGGTGGCCGGCAGATCCAGTGCGCGGGACATGGTGCGCACGACCGTCTCGCCGGCGATCTTGGAGATCGAATACGTGGGGAAGAGGTGCTTGTGGTTGTCGCCCAGCGCCGCTGACTCGGAGCGCGGCTCATCGCCGGGCGGGTCGTACACCGCGGCCGACGACGTGTGCAGGAACGCCTTGGCCTCGCGGCAGTGCGCCATCAGCAGTCCCACGGTCTCGGCGTTGGCGGCGAGGTCCTTGTCCCACCGGCCGGTCTTGGCCACCGCCAGGTTGACGACGTAGTCGAAATCGGTTGGCAGCGAACTGAAGTCGCCGACCGCGAGGTTGACCGCCGCGCACCGGACGCCGGCCTGCTCCAGCTTCTGCTGGGCCTGCGGGTTGTTGAACCGGGCGACGCCCCAGACCTCGTTGTCGGCCGCCAGGGCAGTGGCGATCGGGGTGGCCACCTGGCCGGTGACTCCGGTGATGAGGATCTTGGCGCCGCGCATAAGGCTGATAGTAGGTAGGCGGCTAGGGTTGACCTCATGCGAGTCGGAGTTCTGGGTGCCAAGGGCAAAGTCGGTGCGACCATCGTCGAGGGTGTGGAAGCCGCCGACGATCTGACGTTCACCGTCGGCGTCGACGCCGGTGACGAGCTGAGCCTGTTCACCGAGAGCGGCACCGAGGTCGTCGTCGATTTCACCCACCCTGACGTCGTGATGAACAACCTGAAGTTCCTGATCGAGAACGGCATTCACGCCGTCGTCGGGACCACGGGCTTCACCGAGGAGCGCCTGACCCAGGTGCGCGAGTGGGTGGCCGCCAAGCCGGGCGTCGCGGTGCTCATCGCCCCGAACTTCGCCATCGGCGCGGTGCTGTCGATGCACTTCGCCAAACTGGCTGCCCCGTTCTTCGAGTCGGCCGAGGTCGTCGAGCTGCACCACCCGCAGAAGGCCGACGCGCCGTCGGGCACCGCCACCCGCACGGCCCAGCTCATCGCCGAGGCGCGAAAAGGCTTGCCGCCCAACCCCGATGCCACCAGCACGGGCCTGGAGGGTGCGCGTGGCGCGGAAGTCGATGGCATCCCCGTGCACTCGGTCCGGCTGCGCGGCCTGGTGGCGCACCAGGAGGTGCTGTTCGGCACCCAGGGGGAGACGCTGACCATCCGGCACGACAGCATCGACCGCACGTCGTTCGTGCCGGGCGTGCTGCTCGGTGTCCGCGAGGTCGCCAAGTACCCAGGGCTGACCATCGGCATCGAAAAGCTGATGGGGCTGTGACGGGCCGGTGATGACCAAACCCAGCCCGCAAGTGCTGCGCATCCAACTGGTCGTGGCCTTTTTGTGCGTGGCGCTGGTGGTCTATTTCTGGATCATGGGCCGCTCCGGCGTGATCCTGATGAAGTCCGGCGAGCCTGCCGCCATCGGGCTGGGCATCGGCATCTTCGTGCTGCCGCTGATCGGCCTGTGGGCCATGGTCGCCACGCTGCGGGCCGGCTTCGCGCACCAGCGGCTGGCCCGGCTGGCCCACGAGGAGGGCGTCGAGCTCGACGTCAGCGACCTGCCCAAGCGCCCGTCGGGCCGTATCGAACGCGACGCCGCCGACGCGCTGTTCGAGTCGGTGCGCGACGAGGTCGAGGCCCGCCCTGATGATTGGCGGGTTTGGTACCGGCTGGCCCGGGCATACGACTATGCGGGGGACCGCAGCCGGGCCCGCGAGACCATCCGCAAAGCCGTCCGTCTGGAGCAAGCTTCCCGATGAAACTCCTTGTCGTGCACCACACTCCGTCTCCGAACTGTCAGGAGATGTTCGAGGCGGTGCTCGCCGGGGCAACAGATCCCGAGATCGAGGGCGTTGACGTCGTGCGCCGTCCGGCGTTGACGCTCTCGGCTGCCGATGTGCTGGACGCCGACGGCTACCTGCTGGGCTCGCCGGCGAATCTGGGGTACATGTCGGGTGCCTTGAAGCATGCGTTCGACCAGATCTACTACCCGTGCCTGGACGCGACACGTGGCCGGCCGTTCGGTCTGTGGCTGCACGGCAACGAGGGCACCGAGGGCGCCGAGAAGGCCGTCACCGCCATCACCACCGGGCTGGGCTGGGTGAAAGCGTCTGACTACGTGGTGGTTTCGGGTAAACCCGGCAAGGCCGACCTGGAGGCGTGCTGGAACCTGGGTGCCACCGTCGCCGCGACGTTGATGGGTTGAGTCCGACCGAGGTCTACGTCATTGGGCCGCCGCCCGCACTTCGGCGAGGCAGCAGAACCATTGACCCTGACGTGACGGCGCACCGCACTCGAACAATTGCGCCATGGATTCAGGATCAAATGTGAAAACGCCGTATGGTGATTGACGTTTGCGTCGATCAGTGAGGAGCCGACCATGGGAATCGCGGACCTGGCGCTGGGAGCCGCGCCGCTGGCCGGGGGCGCGCTGCTGGGGGCTGTCGCGGGCAACCTGAAGCCGCCGGACGTGCGGGCCGCGATCAAGGCCGACATGGACCTGCTGGACCGGATTCCGGCCGAGCAGACCGAGCGCCGTGCCGAGCTGCAACGCACCATCGACATGCGGATCGACGAGGTCATCGCCGCGGTCGACCGCAGCCGTCAGCTCAAGTCGACGGCGATCGGCTACGCGTTCAACCGCGAGGGCCGGCTGCGCGACATCCTGGTCTTCATCATGGCCGTGCTGTTCTGCATCATCTGGTGGAACCTCAAGCACTCCCGCACCGGCTGGCTGCCGATGTTCATCGCGCTGATCGTCTTCACCGTGCTGTCCGGCTGGTACGCGCTGCGCGGCATCGTCCGGGCGTTCTCCTCGGTGCTGCACCGCAAGAAGAAGACCGGGGACGCCGCTCAGTAGTGGTAGGTGTCCGACGGCGCCGACACGTGGTCGGGGTCGTCACCGAACATCGACGGGTGGATACCGTACGCCTTCGCCAGATCCAGAATCTTGTTGGCGCGGGCGATACGCGGCAGGTCCGAACCGTTGCGGATTTCGCCACCGTCGCGCTCGAACTCCGCGAAAAACTCCTGTGCCCAAGCGATTTCGTCCAGTGACGGGGACAGGCCCTCGTTGACGGTCCCGCACTGCTCGGGCGTGAGGCAGATCTTGCCGGTCATGCCGAACTCGGTGGAGACCGCGGTGGCCTCGCTGAGCTTGCGGCTGCTGGACCCGATGGTCGGGCCGTCGATGGCACCGGGCAGATGCGCGGCCTTGGCGGCGATGGTGAACCGCGAGCGGGCGTAGGCGAGCGTCGCGGGGTTGTCGCCGAAGCCGGTGTCGCGGCGGAAGTCACCGATACCGAAGGCCAGTCGGAACGTGCCCTTGGCCGACGCGATCTCGGTGATGCGCTCGAGTCCGCGCGCCGTCTCGACGAGCGCGACGATCGGCACGTTGGGGAGCCGCTTGGCGGTCTCGGTGACGTGGTCGACGGACTCGACCATCGCCAGCATGATGCCGCCGACGGAGGTCTTCGACAGCATCTCCAGGTCGTCGGCCCACCACGGGGTGCCGAAGCCGTTGACGCGCACCCAGTCGGTGTTGCCGTCACCGAGCCAGCGTGCCGCGTTGTCCCGTGCCGAGTCCTTGTCCTTGGGCGCTACCGCGTCCTCGATATCGATGATGACGATGTCGGCGCTGGAGCGTGTCGCCGGCGAGAACCTGTCGAACTGCGAACCATTGACCAGCAGCCAGCTGCGCGCGAGTACGGGATCCAGTCGGGATCCGTGCTCGTTGGCGTCGGGTTCGTAGCTGCTGGTCTGGTCGTACACCCGTCAATCGTCCCGCACCGCGGGAGGTACGCCGGCCCCGGGGGTTACTTCAGTGCCGCGCCGAACACCCGCTCCATCGCATCCCAGTGCCGCTGCGCCGTGGCCTCGTCGTAGGCGCCGGCGTTGTCGGGCACCGCGAAACCATGCGCTGCGGGGTAGAACTCGACGGTGTGCTCCACGCCGGCGTCGGTCAGGGCGCGGCCCAGGATCTCACCCTGCTCGGCGGTGAACGATGCGTCGTTCGAGGCGGCACCCACGTAGACGACCGCGCTGATCTGGTCAGCGCGCAGGTGCGGGCTGTCGTCGGTGTCGGTGACCAGGCCACCGCCGTGGAACGACATCGCCGCGGCGACGCGGTCGGGTAGCTTGCCGGCGATGATGAACGACGTGCGGCCGCCCATGCAGTAGCCCGTGGTGCCGAACTTGTCGCCCGTGACATCCGGCCTGGCCGCCAGATAGTCGAAGAAGGCGCCCGCGTCCGTGACCATGACGTCCTGCGTGACGGTGCGCATCAGGCCGAACAACCGCCCGCGCTCGGACTCGTCGGAGAAGGCGGTGGCCATGTCGAACGGCGCCCAGCCCGCCTGGCGGTAGTAGATGTCCGGCACCAGCACCACGTAGCCCAGCGCGGCGAGTCGCGCGGCCATGTCGTCGAAGGTCTGCCGCGGGCCGCCGGCGTCCGGGTACATGACGACCGCGGGCCACGGCCCGGTGCCTTCCGGAGTGGCGACGGTGACGGCACAGCTGCCGTCGGCGGTGGTGATGGAATCCTTGGTCACAGGCATGGCTTCCGTTCTACTCTCCGCCCCGGAACGTAAGCTGAGGGCGTGGCTGTGCCGACTCCTTACGAAGACCTGCTGCGCCTCGTGCTGGAACAGGGCACGCCCAAATCTGATCGCACCGGGACCGGCACCCGGAGCCTGTTCGGACATCAGCTGCGCTACGACCTGGCCGCCGGGTTCCCGCTGCTGACCACCAAGAAGGTGCACACCAAGTCGGTGATCTACGAGCTGCTGTGGTTCCTGCGCGGTGACTCGAACGTCCGGTGGCTGCAAGAGCGCGGTGTCACGATCTGGGACGAATGGGCTTCGGAGACAGGCGAACTCGGGCCGGTGTACGGCGTCCAGTGGCGGTCGTGGCCGACGCCGTCGGGCGAGCACGTCGACCAGATCAGCGCGGCGCTCGAGATGCTGAAGACCAACCCGGACAGCCGGCGCAACATCGTCTCGGCGTGGAACGTCGGCGAGATCGCCCAGATGGCGCTGCCGCCATGCCATGCGCTGTTCCAGTTCTACGTCGCCGACGGCAAGTTGAGTTGCCAGCTCTACCAGCGCAGTGCTGACCTGTTCCTCGGTGTGCCGTTCAACATCGCCTCCTACGCACTGCTGACGCACATGATGGCCGCCCAGGCGGGCCTCGAGGTCGGCGACTTTGTCTGGACCGGCGGCGACTGCCACATCTACGACAACCACGTCGAGCAGGTGCAGTTGCAGCTGTCGCGCGAGCCCCGGCCGTACCCGGAACTGGTTCTCGCGCCCCGTGATTCGATCTTCGACTACCAGTACGAGGACATCGCGATCGTGAACTACGACCCGCACCCGGCCATCAAGGCTCCTGTTGCGGTCTGACGCCGTGAAGTTGATCTGGGCGCAGGGCAACGGTGGTGTCATCGGCCGCGACAACGACATTCCCTGGCAGCTGCCCGAGGACATGGCGCACTTCAAGGAGCAGACGCTCGGGCAGACCGTGGTGATGGGCCGGCTCACGTGGGAGTCGTTGCCGCCGCGATTCCGGCCGCTGCCGGGCCGGCGCAACATCGTGGTCAGTCGCGATGCGGGCTATGTCGCCGAGGGCGCCGAGGTCGTGACGTCGCTGCCCGCCGAGATCGATGGCTGGGTGATGGGCGGGGCGCAGCTGTACGCGCTGGCGCTGCCGGTCGCGACGCTGTGCGAGGTCACCGAGATCGACGTCGACGTGCCCGGCGGCGACGCGTTCGCGCCGGCGTTGGACGACTCCTGGACCGTCACGCACAGCGAGTGGCTCACCAGCAGGACCGGCTTGCGCTACCGGTTCTGCACCTATCAGCGGTAGCCGGCGAGCCGCCGGACGTCGGGGTCGGGATCGTGGGCGGCCAGGTCGGCGACTCGGGCGCGCAGCGCCGCGACGTCGTCGGGGTCCAGGCCTTCGGGTCCCATGGGGCCGGTCAGATCACCGATGACGATGACGGCATGCCGCCGGATCAGCGGCTCGGCGCGATCGAGCCCCAACCGGGCGCCGGGGAGATCGGCGGCGTCCAGCGTGCAGTAACCCTGACCCGGCGCCAGCTCCTGCGCGACCAGCGCCGCGACGGCCGGATCGACGAGCCCGGCGGCCAGCAGCGCGTAGTCCAACGGCCGATGGCTGCGGCCGTGATCGCGGAACGACCGATACGGCGCCGTGACGGCGGCGGCGCGGCTTGCGGCGGGCAGGTCGATGGCCAACACCTCCAAACCAAAGCCCAGCCGCCCCAGCGCGGTGGCCGCCCAGTCGTGGCCCGGACCACGAAGCGGCACCGCTGCCCACAGCGCCTCGATGACGTCAGGCGATGCGATATCGAGGTCGGCCAGCAGCTTGGCGCCCAGCCAGGCGGTATCCCGGCGCTTCAATGCCGCGATGGCCACCGGCACCGCTGCGTCGCCGAGATCGAGCAGCAGCGTCCGGGCACGTTCCTGACCCAGGTCTCCCGGCGGCCCCGGCGCCAGTCCGGATGCCGCGGCGAGTGCGGTGACCCGCTGCTCGACCGGCAGCGCCAGGACCGCGCGCTCGGCCTCGTCGGCTGCGACGTACTCGGGGAAACACCGCTGCAGTTCGTCCGGGGTGAGTGAGCGCACCAGGAGGTCGCCGTCCTCGTCGTCGAGGTAGACGACGACGTCGGCCGGCAGGGTGCCGTCGGTCACCAGCGCGGCCCGCATGCCGGCGGCGATGGTCAGCATCGCCTGCGCGAACCGGTCCCAGGCCTGGTCCCACTGGGCACGTGGCAGGCCCGACACCGCCTCGACCAGCCGGTCACCCCAGTCGCCGGCGGTCTCGCTCCACTCGTAGTCCTGGTGCTCCCAGTCGGGTGGGCTGAACCGGCAGGACGGCTCGGGCACCGTCTCCTCGGTGGCCAGGGCCAGATTGGGCAGGTAGATGACACCGGTCGTCTCGGCGTAGAACTCGCTGAACGCCACGGCGTACGGCTGTTGCCCGGCGGCGGCGCCGACCAGCGCGCGCACCGCCGAGACCGCGGCGGCGGTCAGGCAGGTTTCGAACCCCGCCCAGTCGAACCGCACCGGTGCCTACGCCTCTGCTGGCGCCACGTCGGCGCCCGTGCCCTTCACTGAGGATTTCGCGCGCTTCTCGGCGCGCACGGCCTTGCCGTTGCGCACGAACCCGGTCGGGGAGACCGCCGCCGACAGCAGGGCGTCCTCACCGCCGACGAACGGGTGGAAGCCCACGCCGGCGCCGCCGCGGCCCTTGACCGGGATGTCGGCGACTTCGGTTACCTTCCAACCCTTTTCGGACGTCGACAGGATTGCTTCGCCGTTGCCGCAGGTGATCGGCAGCGCGGCAATGACTTCGTCACCGTCGCCGGCCAGCTTCACACCCGCCACGCCATTACCCGCCGCACCCTGTGGATTTACCGCGGCCGGGTCGATGCGCAGAATCTTGCCGCGCCGCGTCACCAGTGCCAGGTGGTAGCCGGGCGTCAGCACACCGGAGCGCAGCAGCCCCGTGATATCCGGGGCCACCGGGATGTCGCGGGTCTTGAACGGCAGGCCGTTGCCGTTGGTGAACTTGATGCGCCCGTCGGTCCACACCGCCCATCCCAGCCCAGCCGAGAGCAGGTCGCCGTGGCTGTCGGAGAACACGCCCCGATCGTCAAGGCGCCAGTTGGCGTTGACCTTCTTCTCCCGCGGGCCGTCGTCGTCGGAGCTCGACGCCGTTGGGGTGCCCTCGAAGTCCAGGACCGTCCGGCGGTCGAACTCGGGCCCGGCGAACAGCTTCGCCGTCTCCTTCAGTTCGTTGTCGATCACCACGCGCCGGGCGTCCGGATTCGACACCAGCTCGGTGAGTTCCGCGAATTCGGCGTCGAGCTTGTCCGCCTCGGCCTGCAGTTCGATGACGTCGAGCTTGGTCAGCCGCCGAAGTTGCAGTGCCAGCACGTAATTGGCCTGCTCTTCATCGATCTCGAAGTGTGCCTGCAGACCCCGGCGGGCGTCGTCGACGCTGTCGGATGCGCGGATGATCGCCACGGCGGTGTCGATGTCGAGGTGGATCTTCATCAGGCCCGACACCAGATGGCGGCGCGCCGTGACCTTCTCGAGCCGGTACTGGCTGCGGTGCAGCACCACGGAGTCGCGCAGGTGCAGGAACGCGCCGATCAGCTCGCGCACCGTCCACCAGCGCGGCACGCGGTCCTCATCGAGCGCGACCAGGCTGGCGGCGAACGTCGACTCGAGCGGCGTCAACGCGAGCAGCTGGTCGCGGATGGTCTCGGCGGCATGGCCGCGTTTGGCGGTGACGACGATCCGCAGCCCGTTACGGCGGTCGGTCAGGTCGGACATGTCGGCGACACCGGCCAGCTCGCCGGACTCGACCAGCGCCCGAATCCGGTCCTGCACAGTGTTGCTCGCGACACCGGGCGGCAGCTCGGTGATCACGACGTTCTTGCCGTCGACCGACAAGGTGCCGCGCACGGTGAGCGCACCGCGGCCGGTGGTGAGGTACTCGCGCAGCCCGGCGGTGCCGACCACCGTCGCCCCACAGCCCCAGTCCGGACCGGGGATGAGTTTGGCCAGCCGGTCGTCGGTCATGTTCGGGGTCTTGAGCAGCGCCCGGCAGGCCGCCATGATCTCGCGCGGATTGTGCGCGGGCACCTTGGTGGCCCAGCCTTCGGCGATGCCGACCGCGCCGTTGCACAGGAGCACCGGCCACTGGGCCGGCAGCATCGTGGGCTCGATCCATTCCCCGTCGAACGTGGGCACCATCGGCACCGCGTGGTCGTCGAGTTCGGCGGTCAGCGCCGCACCGGGTGCGGACAGCCGCATCTCGGTGTACCGGTCGGCGGCCGGAATGTCGCCCTGGATGCGCGGGAAAGCGCCTTGTCCGTCAATGACTTTCACGCGCTGGAACTCGGCGGCCATCAGTGCCGCGGCGCCGTACATCGACGCGCCGCCGTGCGGGTGCAGGTTGCCGGTGACGGCCGAGCAGACCTTCGAAGACTTCTGCGGCTTGTTGCCGGGCAGCAGTTTCGAGTCGTGCATCTGGTACAGCAGCCGGCGCTGGCCCGGCTTGAGGCCGTCGAACGCCGACGGGATGGCGCGGTCGCTGACGCTGTAGAGCGCGAAGGTCAGCTGGTAGTGGTTCCAGTAGTCGTCGGCGCTCTGGTCGAGGACCAGGTCCTGATTCTGCTCAGGAACGTCCAGGGTCGAGGTCACAGTTGACTCTTTCTAGTCCAGGTCCAGCGCAAGGGTGTCGACGACGGCGGCCACCTCGGCCATCCACGAGCGCCGGCCCTCGGGCGGCCCGCCGAACAGGGTGTGGTGCAGCTTCTTCTCGGCGTCGTCGAGATGCACGCGAATCACGGTGCGGCGCTGCGGATCCAGCACGGTGTTCCAGAAGTCGTCGGCGTCCATTTCACCGAGACCCTTGTTGCGCTGGACTTCCACCCGGCGCTTCGAGCGCGCCTTCAACTCAGCGACGGCAGTGTCGCGCTCGGACTCGTCCTGGCAGTAGATGCGCTCCTGACCGTCTTTCACCACGAACAGCGGTGGCAGCGTCACGTAGACCATGCCGGCCGCGACGAGCGGGCGGTAGAAGTCCAGGAACATCGAGATCAGGCTCGAGTTGATGTTGCCGCCGTCGGGGTCGGCGTCGGAGGCGAACAGGATCCGGTCGTAGCGGCACTGCTCAGGGTCGCAGTTGTCGCGCACGCCGCAGCCCAGGATGCGTTCGATGGAATCGAATTCGTCCTTGACCCGCGCCTTGTTCACCGTGAAGCCATAGACGTTGGGCGGCTTTCCTTTCAGCGGGAAGGCGGCCTGGAAGGTGGCGTCGCGCGCCGCCTTGATGGTGCCCAGCGCCGAGTCGCCCTCACAGAGGAACAGTTCGGCGCCCGAGCCGCGGCCGGTCTCGCGGCTGGGTAGCAGTTTCGGCGGCAGCGACAGGTTGGTGCCCAGCCCCTTGGCCTTCGAGGCCGCGCGGGACCGCGCCTTGGCGCCCTCCGCGCTGCGGCGCGCGCGGGCCGACTCCAGCGCCAGCTTGGTCCACAACGACACCGTTTCGCTGTTCGCGGGATTCGCCGCCCAGACGTTGACACTGCGTGCCACATCCGGAGCCATCGCGACGTTCAGCGAACGCGACGAGACCGCGGTCTTGGCCTGGGAGTCCCAGCCCACGTCCGGGGCGCGGGTGTCCACCGCGAGAGCGGTGACCGCGGCGAAATCCTGCGGTTCGGGTCCGTCCTCACCCTTGGCCAGACCCAGATCGCGGATCCGGGACGCGCGGTCGGCGAGCGCCTCCGACAGCCCCTTGATGGCGGCGGTCAGGTGCGATCCGCCGCCGGGGGTGCGCACGGTGTTGCAGAACGCGGCCACTGTGGTCGGCTCGGCCGGACCGGCGGTCAGCGACCAGCGGAACGGGGTGGGGCCGCGCCCGGTGGTGTACTCGCCGCGGCCTTCGACCACGGCGCGGACCGGGGGCAGGGGAGTGCCGGCCGAGGTGCACATGAGGTCCAGCAGCGCTTCGGTGCCCCAGGGCCCGTTGAAAGGCTGCAGCAACGCCGGCGGGACCTCCTCGCCGGGCCAGCCCTCGTCGACGACGGTCAGGTGCACACCGGGGCACATCCGGGCGGCGGCGTGGGCGCGCAGCAGGACCTCGGCGATGTCGACGCTGGCGTCCGGCACGACGGCCTGGTCGAACAGGATGCGCACCGTGGTGCCGTGGGCGTCGGGCTTGCGGTTGCCGGTACCGCGCAGTTTCTGGTTGTCGGCGCGGGTGAACTCGGCGTTCGGGTCGAACTCCTTGCCCTCGAACGTGCCGGGGTAGCCGTGGCCGAAGCTCTGCAGGTAGGTCTTGCCGGCGCGGCGCACCGTGACGTCGGTGCGGGCCGAGATGAACACCGCGGCCGCGGCGCCGATGCCGTTCAGGCCGGCACCGGTGCTGGTGGCGTCGGTGTGGGCCGAGAACTTGCCACCGGCGCGCGCCGTCCCGAGGGTCTTGACGATGCCGTTCTTGCCGGTCACCGGGTCGGAGTCGATGGGAAGGCCGCGTCCGTCGTCGGCGACGCTCACCGAGCCGTCGGCATGCAGGGTGATGGTGACGGTGGATCCGCCGTGGCTGGGGTCGGCGACCTCTTCGACCGCGTTGTCCACCAGCTCGCGCAAGGCGGTGTTGAGCACGTCCAGGCCCAGGTTGACCGCCGGTCGCAGGCGGGTGTGCTGAACATCGTCGAGTTCGGTGATGTCCGCAGCGTTGTAGCTCACTGCTGGTCCTTTCCGTCAGGGCCGGTCGGGAGCGACCGAAGCCCCAAAACAGGGTGTGCCGCAGGAATGGTAGGCGGTTCGGCCGACAACCTTGCAGATCCATGCGCGAGTTTGTCGGTGGTCTGCGCCACGATGGGACAGTGGCAGCACTCACCACGGTCCAGGCCCGTCGCATCGCCGTCGCCGCCCAGGGCTTTCACGAACCCAAGCCGACCGGACCGGTAACCCGGGCACACCTGAAGCGTTTGCTGTCCAGAATACAAGTGCTGCAGTTGGATTCGGTATCGGTCTGCGTCCGGGCGCATTACGCGCCGGTGTTCAGCCGGCTCGGCGCCTACGATCGGGAGGCTCTCGACGCGCTGGCGTGGAGCCACAGTGCGCGCTCGCCGCGGCATCTCATCGAATATTGGGCGCACGAGGCGGCGTTGTTGCCGGTCGACGACTGGCCGCTGCTGCGCTGGCGGATGCGCGAATACACGCACGGTCGCTGGGGCACGGAGATCGTCAAGCGCAACGGTGAGCTGGCCGAGAAGATCGTCGCCGCCGTCGCCGAACTCGGGCCCTCGACCGCCGGACAGATCGAGGCACACCTGGAGGCCGAACCCCGCGGCGCCAAGGGGCCGTGGTGGGGGCGCAGTGACACCAAGTGGGTGGCCGAGGCGCTGTGGTCGTCGGGCGTGCTCACCACCGCCACCCGGGCCGGGTTCGCGCGGCATTACGACCTGGTCGAACGGGTGCTGCCGGCGGAGGTGCTGGCCCGGGAGGTCTCCGACGACGAGGCGGTCCGGCAGTTGGTGCTCAAGGCGGCCGGGGCGCTGGGCGTGGGGACCGAGGCCGACATCCGCGACTATTTCCGTCTGGGTGCCCGTCAGGTGAAACCCGCACTGGCGGCGCTGGTGGCGTCCGGAGAGCTGGAGCCCGTCGCGATCGAGGGAGTCCCGGCCTACCTGCGGGCCGGCCAGAAAATGCCGCGGAGCGACCGCGGGACCGCGCTGTTGTGCCCGTTCGACCCGCTGATCTTCTTCCGGCCCCGGGTCGAGCGACTGTTCGGCTTTCACTACCGGATCGAGATCTACACCCCTGCCGCGAAGCGCCAATTCGGTTACTACGTGTGGCCGTTCCTGCTCGATGGCCAGTTGGTCGCGCGCGTCGACCTGAAACGGACCGCCGACGCGTTGCACGTGGTGGGTGCGTTCGCCGAGGACGGCCGGGACCGGGCACAGGTGGCCGCGGCATTGGTCCCGGAGCTGCAGTCGATGGCGACGTGGCTCGGCGTCGGCGATGTGACCGTCGGGGAGCGCGGTGATCTGGTGGCCGAGCTGCGGCGACGGATTTAGCCTGACCGCTGACCAGGTCGGTGGTGTATGTTGTGGTGTATGAAGCGCACCAACATCTACCTTGACGAGGAGCAGGCGGCGCTTCTCGACCAGCTGGCTGCGCAGGAGGGGCTATCCCGGGCTGAACTGATTCGCCGCATGCTGGACAAGGCGTTGACCGGCGGTGGCGACAGCACGCTGGAAGCAGATGTCGCCGTGCTCAACGACTCGTTCGGCGTGGCGTGCGATATCGCGTGGCCGGTGCGGGAAACGGGTGACCGCGAGGAGCATCTCGAGCAGGTCTGGAACCGCACCCAATGATGCTTGTCGACTCCGACATCCTGATTGCCCATCTTCGCGGCATCGAGGTGGCACGCGACTGGTTGGTCAGTGCGCGTCGTGCGGGACCATTGTCGATCAGCGTCGTCACGGTGACCGAACTCGTCGGCGGTATGCGCTCACCCGAACGCCGGGCTGTGTGGCGGCTGCTCGATTCGATGACGGTCAAGCCCATCAACGAACTCGTCGCGCGACGCGCCGGAGACTTCATGCATGAACACCGTCGAAGCAACAGCGGTATCGGGCTTGCCGACTACCTGATCGCCGCGACAGCTGAGATCAACGGACTCGACCTCGCGACCTTGAACATCAGGCACTTTCCGATGTTCGACGGACTGGAAGCGCCATTTGCGCTGCCGGCGGCGCCTCAGTGAAGCGGTCGCAGAACCAAATTACTGTCGCTTGTCGCAGAGTTGCGGGCTGCTTCTAACCTCTGGCATAGCTGACCACTTCGATATCGTTCGCCGACGGCGGGCAGGTGGGAGGTGTGCAGTGACCGCAGCAGTCGGACGGTGTCGCGTTCTTTCGGTGATGCGCTCATTCAGCGGCCGCCGATGACCTGGGTGACTACGGCCTGCAGGTCAGCGCCTTCGGGACCCGAGATTCGCGTTTCGCGATCGAAGGTGGCGGTGCCGGAGGAGTCGATGCTGAAGTTGCCGATTTGGGGTTGGTCGCCGCCGGTTACTTTGAAGACCACCGTGGTCTTGGCCGGCAGCGGTCCGGTGCCGGTGTAGTGCGGTTCGATGGTGTACCGATAGTTGCATCCGGCGGACCCGAAGCACTTCTGCTCGGTCACGAGCACGCCGATGCGGAAATCGATGGGTCGCGGAGCCGCGACTTTGGCAGTCGACGTGGTACCGACTGGCGGCTGGGAGTTCCCGAGGATCGAAGCGCCGCGGGAGTCCGTCGACACCTGAGGTGTGCATCCCGCGCACAGTGCGGAGGCGACGGCGAGGGGAGCGATGAGTTGGCGAATCATGTTGTGTTCCTTCGTGAGGAGGGCAATTGGTGTGCTGTGCCGGCGGCGGGCTTGTCATCCCGCCGCCAGTGCAGAACGTGACAGTTAAGCGCAGACGTCCGACAAGTTGCGCTCAGGCAACCGCGCTGGGGTCATGAGCCTGGTCGCCTGGGACTTCGGTGAGTGCTGCCAGGGCATCGGTCAGCAGCCGCTGAATGCCGGCGTTGATGCCGGTGCAGTCGTTTTCGATCTTGGTGGCGTTCTTCTGGATCGAACTGGCCAGCTTCTTGACCTGGTCGATCTTCGCCAGCTGCGCGATGGCCTCGGTGATCTTCTCCTCAGCGGTGGCGATCTCCTCGGCGCCCCGGCGGCTGGAAGCTGCGATTGCACTGGCCCGCAGCACCATCACAACCGTTCGCAGCAGCGCGGGATCATCGCTCTCGGGGTTGAATGCCAACACAATTCGGCGGGCGTCCAACACGCGAATGGACTGTCCGCCGTTCTGGTCGGCCGTGGGTACCAGTCCCAGCGATGCGTTTGCTTCACGGTTGCGTTCGGCTTCGTCCAGATACGGGCCCCATTGGCGTTTGTCGGACGTGGAGTCGCTCATCTCGAAGACGACCTGAGCCTTCCCTGCGCCGACGGTCAAGACGCCATCGCCTTTGAGGCAGCGCGAGATGACACCGGTGACTTTGTGGGTGTCGGTGTACTCGTCGCCCAAGCCGGCCGCGATGTCCTGGAGTAGCACGCCGATCGCGTCTTCGTAGGCGAAGCCCTTTTCGGGAGTCCGGCGGGCAACTGCCTTCCTGGCCTCCTGGACTTTCAGTGCGACGACAACTTCGTCGACCTTCTTGGTGAGGTCCGTGTGGTTGTCGGCGATCAGCGTCGTGAGCTTCTGCTGCTGAACGTCCAGCGCCGCAGTGTGTTTAGCGATCGGCGAGGTCGGATCACTCGGGTCGAACTGCTTGACGGCCTTGTCGTGAAGTGCGCTGAATGTGGTCTTGGCCTTTGCATCCAGGTCGGCGCCGAATTTGGCCAGGATCGGGAGCAAGCGTTCCACGACTTCGGGGTGATCGCCGCCGAAGAGTCGTTGGATCTCGCTGACGACGGTTTTGGTCGAATTCTGAAGTTCCTGTCGGGTGGCCTTGTCGGCGTCCGTGATGGCCTTCTTCGCGTCCGACGAGGCCTTGGTCATCACCTCGGACGCAGTTTTGACCGCGAGCCCAGTCGCTTCCGCGGCTTTGGTGCTGGTGTCCGCAGCCTTCTCGCCAAGGTCTTTCACCATTCGTTCCAGCGCCCGAGCGTCTTGAGCTTGCCCCGTTGCCGAGAGCGCGTGGGCTCCGATCTTGATTGCTTCGGCCACCAACGTGCCGAGATCGGCTGCGCTGAGTGCGTCGGGATCGTCGACAATCGGGCCGCGTTCGCCTGCCGTCCAGCGTTGCGCCTCCCGCGCAACGTCCTTGTCCTGCACTGTGAATCGTTCGATATCGACTGCTGTGAAGTCGTCGTTGAAGTGGGCGTTGTTTGGCATGTCTGTCTCCTTGGGTCGGCCTCTGCTGGGGTGCAGAAGCTGGTGGACACAGAATCGGCTGACGACCAATCAATGGCAATGATGTTTACTGATAAGTGGGCTTATCAGTAAACATGATTGTTTGAGTGCTGATGACGGGTCTACGTTGTGAGTGAGCCCGGAAGGAGGCCTCGTGAACACGCTGACGCTGCAGGACGTTGCGGACCTTGCAAAGGTACGCCGACCCGTCGTCAGCATGTGGCGAAAGAGGCCGATGGTGCGCGGCGTGTCGATGCCCTTCCCTGAGCCGGTCAATTCCAGTGGCGGCGTGGCGCGGTTTGACCGCGACGAGATTGTCGACTGGCTCACGCGGACCGGCCGAGGGAACAACGCCGAGCAGACCTACGACGCCCCAGCCCTCGCCGTTCCCGATGACGCGGCGCTGGAGGACGTGGTGACGCTGCTGTGCTGGCACGCGCTTACCGGGCAAGACCTCGCAGGCACGTCAGCTGCCCGCCGCGTGCAGTTGGCGGCCGAGTTCGACCCCGATGATGAGTTGCTGGTCGACGAGATCCGGCAAATGACAGTCACCGATGCGGTGCTCGACTACGTCGATGACCTCATTTCAGCGACACGCGGTGCAGCCGATGCGCTGACCTACCTCGAAAGCGGTCGCCTCAAGCGACAACTGGGCGTGCGCGATCTGTCTGCGGCCGGCATCGATCTGGTGCGCGCCATCATCCAGGCGGTGGCGGTATTCCTCGAACAAGACGACGTGCGTCTCGATGTCGATTCGGTGGTGGCCCTGGATGTCGCCGAGTCTTGCGGGTTGACTATCGCGACCGCTGACCGCGCGTTGCGACGACGCGCGGTTATCCGCGAGATCCAGCGTCAGATACGCGGTGTTCAAAAACGTGTTTCGACGGTTTCGTTGATCGGGCTTGATTTGGCCGAGATTCTCGATCGCGCCGATCAAGTTGTGCTGGGACTCAGTGCAGACGACGTTGCTGTGTTGGTGGGGTCAGCTGCGGCTCTGGCCGATCAGCTTTCTGGACCGTTGCAGCATCGTCGGGCCCAAACGTTACGCGTCAAGAATCTTGTTGCAGCGCTGCGGCTTCCGCGCGGCTTGTGGCGGGAAGCTCACCGGCAGAGCCTGGCCGTGTGGGTGTGCGTCGGCAATGCTGGTGTCGAACAACCCTGGGTGGCCGACCTCGCCGCAGTCGACCAGATCGAGCTGACCGACCTGGCCGCGGATGTTGCCGGGGCACTGGCCCAGAGTGCGCGCCGAGCCTTTCTCTACATGCGACGAATCGGACTGTCGGCGGTGCTTGCGAGTGGCCCTGTAGTCCCACAGGGCGTTCGGGCGGTCCGGCTGGGCGGTATCGATGCGGCCACCCATTTGGACAATGTGCACCGGGCGACTCTGGTCACTACGGCTGCGCTGAGCCCGTTGGATGTGCTTGTGGAGCCCTCACCGGGCAATATCCTGCTGCAGCGTCGTTCACTGGGGGAGCTGCATTCGCATGGGCACCTGGAGATCAAGCGTGGCCGCCGGATCAACCCAGCCGACGCCTCCACAGATGGCACTGTTCGAGTGCTGCCCACTGAGATTGTCGGGCCGATTGCACTGGACCCGTTCGACGCTGAGCAGAAATATCAGCGGGCTGTGCGCACCGAGCCGGGGGACGTCATTTTCGTCGAGAAGCCGCGGCCGCGAGCGTGGGTCGATCCCGTCGGTGGCGCGATGGTGGCCTCGCCGGCACGGGTCATCCGGTTACGGGAATCAGCCGAAATCGGACCGATGGTGCTTGCCACATCGATCAACGAAACCGCAACGGCGGGAACCGAATGGCCGACCTGGAGCGTGCCATTGCTAAGCCGAGAGGAAACCGAGCGACTGGAGGCCGCGCTGATCCAGGCCGACAATTACGAACGCGAAGCGCGCCGCCGTGTCGACGCGGCGCGCGACCTGAAAACCGCATTGATCGACGGGGTCGCCGCTGGTGCTCTCACCCTCGATGCCCAGCCCACCACGCCCGGCGTCGCCGGTGCCCGGAGATAGAAAGGGACGCAGAGATGCCTCCGAGGAAAAAGCAGGAACCGCAGGCCCCGTCGACCATGAAGGAGCTTAAGGACACGCTCTGGAAGGCCGCGGACAAGCTGCGTGGCTCCCTGTCAGCCAGCCAGTACAAGGACGTGATCCTGGGGTTGGTGTTCCTTAAGTACATCTCCGATGCCTACGACGAGCGGCGTGAGGACATCCACGCGGAGCTGTCTGCAGAGGGTATGGACGAGTCCCAGATCGAGGACTTGATCGACGATCCCGAGGAGTACCACGGCTACAACGTGTTCGTGGTTCCGGCGGTCGCGCAGTGGAAGTTCCTTGCGGAGAACGCAAAAGGCAAACCTGCGGCGGAGGGTGAGGTGGCCAAGAACATCGGCCAGCTGATCGACGAGGCGATGGACGCGGTGATGAAGTCCAACCCCACATTGGTGGGTACGCTGCCGCGGCTGTACAACCGCGACAACATCGACCAGCGCCGGCTTGGCGAACTGATCGACTTGTTCAACAGCGCGCGATTCAGTCGCCAGGGGGAGCACAAGGCACGCGATCTGATGGGCGAGGTCTACGAATACTTCCTGGGCAATTTCGCTCGGGCAGAAGGGAAACGGGGCGGCGAGTTCTTCACCCCGCCCAGTGTGGTCAAAGTGATCGTCGAGGTGCTCGAGCCCACCAAGGGCCGGGTGTATGACCCGTGCTGTGGCTCTGGCGGCATGTTCGTACAGACCGAGAAGTTCATCGCCGACCATCACGGTGACGCCAAAGATGTTGCGATTTATGGCCAGGAGAGCATCGAGGAAACCTGGCGAATGGCCAAGATGAACCTGGCTATCCACGGCATCGACAACAAGGGCCTGGGGGCGCGGTGGGGCGACACTTTCGCCCGGGACCAGCACGCCGACACCCAGATGGATTACGTAATGGCCAACCCTCCGTTCAACATAAAGGATTGGTCGCGGAACGAGGAAGACTCGCGCTGGCGTTTCGGCGTGCCGCCGGCCAACAACGCGAACTATGCCTGGATTCAACACATCCTGTCGAAGCTCGCGCCCGGCGGTAAAGCCGGCGTGGTGATGGCCAACGGGTCCATGTCATCGAACTCCAACGGAGAAGGCGATATTCGGGCGCAGATCGTGGAAGCCGATCTGGTGTCCTGCATGATCGCTTTGCCCACGCAGTTGTTCCGCAGCACCGGTATTCCGGTGTGCCTGTGGTTCTTCGCCAAAGACAAGGCGGCCGGCAAGCAAGGATCCGAGGATCGGACCGGGCAGGTGTTGTTCATCGACGCCCGCGAGCTGGGCTACATGGTGGACCGGGCCGAGCGTGCGTTGTCGAGCGAGGACATTGTGCGGATTGGGGACACGTATCACGCCTGGCGTGGGTCCGCTTCCGCTACGGCGAAAAAGATTAGCTACGAGGATGTTCCGGGCTTCTGCAAGTCCGCAACGTTGGCGGAGATCAAGGCTGCCGACTATGCGTTGACCCCGGGGAGGTATGTCGGGGCGGCAGAGGTCGAGGACGACGGTGAACCGATCGATGAGAAGATCGCGCGGCTGAAGACGGAGCTGCTTGTGGCGTTTGATGAGTCGGCGCGGTTGGAGAAGGTTGTGCGGGAGCAGTTGGAGCGGTTGTCGTGACGAGACGAATCGTCCGCGACCTCGAAGCCGACGGGGTGCTGCGGGTGGAAGATGGGAATCACGGTGAATATCGGCCTCGGCCCGACGAGTTCGTTTCGGATGGAGTTCCGTTCATTCGAGCGGCAGATATGTCCAGTGGAGTCGTGAACTTCAATGGCGCCGGGAAAATCAATGTGGTTGCGCGGGAGCGTATTAGAAAGGGAATTGGTGTTCCCGGCGACGTCATTTTGTCTCATAAGGGCACCGTCGGCCGTATCGCAGTAGCGCCGCTCGATTCGCCTGACTACGTGTGTTCGCCGCAGACGACGTTTTGGCGGTCGCTCAATAGGTCGGTCCTCGACCAAGGATTTCTGCGGTTTCTCATGCAGTCGGCTGACTTCAAACGGCAGTTGGATGTTCTGAAGGGACAGACTGACATGGCACCGTATGTCAGTCTGTCGGATCAACGCTCGATCGAGCTTGATCTTCCAGAGATTGGACAGCAGCAGGCGATTGCTGAAGTGCTTGGTGCCTTCGACGACAAGTTCGCGGTCAACGAGCGATTGGCGCGGACCGCGTTCGACCTGGCGCAGTCAATGGTGCGTGCTTCGATAAACTCGCCGGTCGGATTGGTACAAAAGAGGTTTGGAGAATTGGGCCAGCTTTTCGACGGTCCGCACGCGACGCCGACGCGCCTGTCGTCTGGACCGTACTTTCTGAACATTTCGAGCTTGAAGTCTGGGCGACTCGACCTCGCGGAATCGGATCATGTTTCCGAGGAGGACTTCACGAAATGGACCCGGCGGGTGACTCCGCAAGAAGGTGACCTGCTTTTCTCATACGAGACACGAATCGGTGAGGCTGCGCTGATGCCCGGTCACTTGCAGGCGTGTCTAGGAAGGCGCATGGCTCTGTTACGGCCCGACCGAACAGTAATGGACCCCGTTTTTCTTCTGCACTTTTATCTAAGTCCCGCGTTCCAGCGGATCATCGCTATGCACACGATTCACGGTGCTACGGTGCCGCGCCTCGGATTGGCGACGATGCCGGAGTGGAAGGTCGCGGTTCCGTCTTTCGAAGCCCAGCAGCAGATTGCAGGTGTGCTGGGCTCTCTGCAAAAATCCATCGTTCACGCCGAACGTGAGAACGAGCGACTGGCTCGCACCCGCGACGAACTTCTCCCACTCCTGATGTCCAGAAAGCTCCGGGTCAAAGACGCCGAGGCGTTTGCCGTGGAGGTGCTGTAATGGCCTATCAGCTCGACGACCGGCTGGTCGTTGGCGTCGCTTCGAGCGCGCTTTTCGATCTCTCCAAGTCCGACGCCTACTTCCGCAAGCACGGCGAAGCGAAGTACCGCATCTACCAGGACAAACGGATTGACAAAACGCTAAAACCGGGTGTGGCGTTCCCTTTCATTCAGCGATTGCTGGGTCTAAATGACCTGCGACCTGGGGATCCGCTTGTGGAGGTCATCGTCCTGTCGCACAACGATCCAATGACGGGCCTAAGAGTCATGAGGTCAGTGCAGGCTCACGGACTCGCGATGAGCCGGGCGGTGTTCACCCAGGGCCAGTCCCCATATGCCTACATTGAGGCACTCAGGATGTCATTGTTCTTGTCGGCGAATCGCAAGGATGTGGATGCAGCCATCGCTCTGGGATTGCCTGCCGGCCATGTGCTTCCGTCTTCCGCAATTTACGATCCGAACGACACGTCGCTTCGAGTCGCATTTGACTTCGACGGTGTTGTCGCAAGCGACGAATCCGAGCAGTTTTACAAATCAGCGGATGGGCTCGAAACCTACCTGGAGAACGAGTCGGTGAAACGGGACATTCCGCTTGCGCCGGGACTCCTCAAGCCACTCCTGGAGGATCTCAACAGGATTCAGACGATTGAAGACGAACGTCGGTTGTTGGACACGTCATACCAACCGAGATTGCGGGTGTCGTTGGTCACCGCTCGGAACGCACCCGCTCACGAACGTGCGGTGAATTCGCTGCGGGCCTGGGGCGTCAACGTGAACGATGCATTCTTCCTCGGCGGAATCGAGAAGGCGTCGGTGCTTCAAGTCCTTCGGCCCCACATCTTCTTCGACGACCAGCAAGGCCATCTCGATACAGCTGCCGAACACATCGCTGGTGTTCACATACCTTATGGAGTCGCAAACGAGGTGCGGTCGTCGACTGGAAGAGCGGTCGATGTGGGATTTCCTCCTGATGCAGTGGCCAAAGTGAAGCTGGCGGTAGTCGGTGCATCCGAGGAGGTGAGGAATGATCTGGCGCAGTCAGAAACTGCCTAGATGCCAGTCTGCCGAACCGTCTTGGCATTTCCGTCACCGCCGGAATTGTCGGTCCTCGGGCGGAGAGTGGGCACTATGACCGAACAGAAGATGCCCGACGAGCCGGGCGCCCGATTTCCGATGACTACCACTCCGGCGGGAGTGCCCGCTTGGTACCCCGAGTTGTTTGACGCTGTTGCCGACCATGTCCAGTCAGGACGCCAGCGCGCCGTTGCCGCAGCCAACCAAGAATTGGTCGTGACGTATTGGCAAGTTGGGAGAGAGATCGTAGCCCGCATGGAGTTCGAGGGCTGGGGTGCTCGAGTTGTTGACCGGCTGGCCGCCGATCTACGCGAGCGCTTCCCCGACGCCAAAGGGTTTTCGCCTCGCAATCTCAGGTATATGCGAACATTCGCAGAGGCATGGCCGGACTGGCCAATGTTGCAACGCAGCGTTGCAACATTGCCGTGGCGACATCAGATCGCATTGCTGGAGAAGCTGGATAGCCCTGAACTGCGGTTATGGTACGCGGAAGCTGCTGTCGAACAGGGTTGGAGTCGAGATGTGCTCGTCCACCAAATCGACGGACAGCTCCATCTGCGGGCGGGACAGGCGGTCACCAACTTCGCCAGTACGCTGTCGCCGGCTGACTCCGACTTGGCGCAACAGGCCACCCGCGACCCATACCTGTTCGATTTCGTCGGCATCGCAGATGTCCGTCGCGAGTACGACCTGGAGCGAGCGCTCACCGACCACGTCGAGAAGTTCCTGCTCGAACTCGGCCAAGGCTTCGCGTTCGTCGGACGCCAGGTCCACTTGGAAATCGGTGACACCGACTTCTACGCCGACCTGCTTTTCTACCACCTGCGCCTCCGGTGCTTCGTGGTGATCGAGCTCAAGGTGGGCGACTTCGACCCCAGCTATCTCGGACAGCTTGGCATGTATATGGCTGCTGTCGATGACCTGCTGCGTCATCATGACGACAAGCCCACTATCGGCCTGATCCTGTGCAAGACGAAGAACAACGTCGTCGCCGAGTATGCACTGCGCGGATACACCGCGCCTAGCGGCGTCGCAGAGTGGAAGACCGCGATCACTGCGGGCTTGCCCGACGAACTCGAAGCCAGCCTGCCCACAGTCGAAGAACTCGAAGCCGAACTCGAAGCCGAAGCGCGTCAAGGAGATACGTCATGACCGGATTCAGTGAAGCCGATTGGGAGTTGGTCGCACTCGACACCCTCGGCGAACATGAGTGGAGCACGTCGACCGGCACCCAGATTGCGCCAGGCACCGACGAGGGCCGCGACTCCTGGGCCGACATTGTCCTGCCCGACCGCATGCTCGCCAAGATGCGCCAACTCAACCCCGGCGTTCCCGCCGAATACCTGGATCAGGCGCGCGCCGCGATCATCCAACCGCAATCGCAGGACGCCATCGCCGAGAACTACCGGCTGCACGCCTATCTCGTAGAGGGCTACCGCGGCATCAGCTACATCGACTCTGACGGAATCGAGCAGAACCCGACGATTCGCCTGGTCAGCCACAAACCTGACGAGAATGAATTCTTTGCGGTACAACAGGTTACGATCCGAACCGCGGAGAAGCACCGCCGCTTCGACATCGTGCTGTACCTCAACGGCATGCCGGTCGCCATCGTCGAACTCAAGCAAGCCGGCGCCAAGCACGCCGACATCGCCGCGGCGCACGCCCAGTTGCAGACCTATCTGCACGAATTCCCGATGGCGTTCCGGTTCGCCGTACTCACAGTCGTCAGCGACGGCATCACCGCCCGCTACGGCACCCCGTTCACCCCGCTGGAGCACTTCGCGCCGTGGAACGTCGATGACGATGGTCGGCTCGTCACCCCGGGAGACGCTGCGGTCGGCGATGACGTACCGATTGAGCTGGAAACCCTCATCGACGGCTTGTTCAACACCGAGCGGTTCCTCCAATTGCTCCGCAACTTCACCGCGTTCGACCACGACGGCGACGGACTGACCAAGCGAATTGCCAAGCCGCATCAGTATTTTGCGGTGACCAAAGCCGTAGGGTCGACCGTGCAGGCCGCTGAGACCAACGGCAAGGCCGGCGTCGTCTGGCACACGCAGGGCTCGGGCAAGTCGATGGAAATGGAGCTCTACGCACATCTGGTCGCGCAGCAGCCCAAGCTGAAGAATCCGACCATCGTCGTGGTGACCGACCGCAAGGAACTCGACTCGCAGCTGTACGAGACGTTCAACCGGTCACGACTTCTTGCTGAGTCGCCGGTCAAGGTGACCAAGCGGTCCGAGTTGCGTACGGAACTGTCCAACCGTACGACGGGTGGCATCTACTTCACCACGCTGCAGAAGTTCGGACTCACCAAGGCAGAGCGCGACTCTGGGGCTGATCACCCGCTGCTCACCGACCGTCGCAACGTCGTCGTCGTCGTCGATGAAGCCCATCGCAGCCATTACGACGACCTCGACGGTTACGCCCGACACATCCGCGACGCGCTGCCCAACGCTGTGTTCATCGCCTTCACTGGCACACCCATCTCGGAGGTCGATCGCAACACCCGCGACGTATTCGGCCCGAACATTGACGTCTACGACCTGACCCGCGCTGTCAAGGACAACGCCACTGTCCCCGTGTATTTCGAGCCGCGTCTGGCCAAGGTTGGCTGGTCGGAAGACTTCAGCGAGGATGACCTCGACCACGCCGTCGACGAGGCCACTCTGGGCCTTGATGATGTGGAACGCGCACAGATCGAGAAATCGGTGGCGGTGATCAACGCCATCTACGGTGCACCGGAGCGCCTCGCCAAGCTCGCCAATGACATTGTCGCGCATTGGGAATCGCGATCAGAAGCCATGCGAAAGTTCATCGAGTCACCTGGCAAGGCCTTTATCGTCGGCGCGACGCGTGAGATTTGTGCCCGCCTCTATGAGGAGATCATCAAACTGCGTCCCGGGTGGCACCACGATTCGGAGCTGGAGGGCGTCATCAAGGTCGTCTACTCCGGTTCGCCTCAGGATCAGGGTCTGATCGCCAAACACGTTCGGCGAGAAGCTCAGAACAAAACGATCCAGAAGCGCCTTCGCGATCCGGATGACGATCTGCAGGTCGTCATCGTCAAAGACATGATGCTGACCGGCTTCGACGCCCCGCCGTTGCACACCTTGTATTTGGACCGCCCGTTGCGGGGTGCCTTGCTCATGCAGACGCTGGCTCGCGTCAACCGCACCTTCCGCGCCAAGCCCTCGGGGTTGCTGGTGGCCTATGCGCCGCTGGTGGACAATCTCGCCACGGCGCTTGCCGAATACACCGACACCGATCGCGCTGAACAGCCTGTCGGCAAGGACATCGACTCGGCGGTGAAGGTGACCGAGGAGCTTGTTGCGCAACTCGACCAGCTGTGTGTCGGCTTTGACTGGCGTGCAAAAGTGCCGACGAGCGGGTGGATCAAGACTGCGGCTGGGCTCACCGAGTACCTCCGCTCGCCGGCGACACCCGGCAATCAGGTTGCCGAAGGCGAAGCGACTCTGGGCGATCGGTTCCGCATGCTGGTCAGTCAGTTGGCGCGGGCGTGGTCTCTGTGCTCCGGCAACGAGACGCTGGATCGGCTGCGGGAAACCGTCAAGTTCTACGAGCAGGTCCGGGTCTGGATGGGCAAATACGATGCCCAGCAGCGCCAGGCCGAGGGGAAGCCCATCCCCGATGACATCAAGCGACTGTTGGCCGTTCTGGTCGATGAGTCGACGGCGTCCGGCGGCATACTCGACATCTACGAGGCTGCCGGCCTACCGAAACCGTCGTTGTCGGACCTGACACCTGAGTTCGAGGTGAAGGCGAAGGACGCCGTCAATCCGCACCTGGCGATCGAAGCGTTGCGGGCACTGCTGACCAAAGAGATGGGCGTGGCCACTCGCAACAATCTGGTTCGGCAGCGCGCGTTCTCGGACCGCGTCGCCGAGCTGATGCGCAAATACACCAACCAACAGCTGACTGCAGCAGAGGTGATCGCCGAGATGATCGCGTTGGCCAAAGAGGTCGCAACCGAGGGCGACCGGGGTAAGCGCTTCACACCGTCGCTATCGCATGACGAGCTGGCCTTCTATGACGCGGTGGCTGCGAACGAGTCCGCGGTCGAATTGCAGGGCGAGGATGTGCTCGCGCAGATCGCCCGTGAATTGGTTGCGGTGATGCAGCGCGACACCAAGACCGACTGGATCGTGCGTGACGACGTGCGCGCAAAGCTGCGGTCGTCCATTAAGCGGTTGCTGGTCAAGTACAAGTACCCGCCAGATAAGCAGCCTGCGGCCATCAATCAGGTGATCGAGCAGATGGAAGAGCTCGCGCCGCAGTATGCCGAGCGGGCTCGAAATGCGAAGGGGGAGTATCTATGAGGGATCGGTTGGGCGTCGTGGTTGCACTCGTGCGAGATCGGTACAGCGTCCAAGTAAACCTTCAGCGGTTGCGGGACCAAGTTGCCCTGATGGACGAGATGCCAGCGGAGGCGGCCGAAGATGAGGTGATCCACCAAGAGGTCATCAGTAAGCTTCCGCCACGGTTGGTGCATGAGAAGCGGAACACGTGGGCGTACTTCGAAGCTGAGGTGACGGAGCCCATCGATCCCGCGTCGGTCTGCCACGACGAGCTGAGCACGATTCATTGGTACGACCGTGCCGATCTGGCCACGGTGGATTCGCCCGAACCAGTGGGCATTCCCGGCGACTACCGGGGCGTCGATCCGATCGAGGATGTCGCCCTTCCGCCGCGGATGGCCTGGTCGGGGCCGGACAAGAAGGCGGCCCTGGAAGAGGCGATTCGGGTCTACGGTATCGAGCCGGGGCAGTGGTTCGACCTCGAATGGCCCCCCTCAGCCCACCTATGGGACCCGGGCATTGTCTTTCAGACCGATTTCACGCCGTGCGGCGTACATGCCGAGCTGGATGGCGACGAGGAATGCCCAGAGTGTCAGGATTCGGTGCAGGACGTAGTTGAGCAGATGGCGCAATGGAAGTGGACAACGACGCTGCGGATCAACGCAATCGCGTTCGACGACGATGGCCGCGAGCGCAGTACCGAAGTGCACGTCGAGCAGGGGTACGAGGTCGCGACTACCGACCAGGATCCGCGCGAGGTATTGATTGGTCCACCGGACCGTGATCGGCACTGGTAATGGCAGCGCTATCTCACTGACGACCACCGGCCGGCGAACGCGCCCGGATTGCCGTGCGCGGTTGATGCCGTTCAGGCAGCGCGGCTAGTTAGCCGCGTGGTACGCCTCGACGATTTCGGCCTTGATGCGGCCGCGGGCGGCGACGTCGTAGCCGCTGGCCTGCGCCCACTCGCGGATGGCGGCGAGCTGTTCGTTGGCGGACGCGCCCTTGGCGGCCTTCTTGCCGCGACCGCGCGAGGTGCTGCCCTTGGCGGCCCGGCCGGTCGGCTCTGCGACCTTCTGGGTGCGGGTGCGACGGCCGCCGACGCGGGTCGCGGCGTCCAGATACGGCGCCAATGCCTTCTCGAATTTCGCCACGTTCGCAGCGGAAAGATCGATCTGGTAATCGACCCCACGGACCGAGAAGCTAATCCGTTCACCGGAATCGTCGGTGATCTCAGTGCCGTTAATATCATCGACAAGCTGGACCACAATGCGCTCGGCCACGAATTTTCTCCTTTTATCGGGGTTCGGCCGAGAGTGTAACGACAAAAGTTCGTGATGGCACCTCGATACCTTCACTTTGGGTGGCACGGGCGCGGATCCGATTCATTTTCGATGGGTAATTCTTCTGGCATTGAAGATTTTCCAGAATTCGATAATTGCAACGGCACCAAGCTGATTCAGCCTCAGAGGGGCGATTCGGACTTGATTGATCAGCATCGCGGCAACACGCCGTGCGCAGCATCATGGCGACCGGGTCAGGCCGGAACGCCGCGAAGTGGAGTGGTGGATATTGCGGGAACGACCGCGGGCGGTGCCGCACCTCGTCGCCGTCGCGCGATGAACGGATGGACACGCTCAACGAGCAAACGGGTCGTGATCACAAAAGCGATGTGCGGTGGCCCGGCGTGGTTCCACGACGGCTCTTCGGGCCTGGCGGTTGGGTAGCTGAGCAGGAAAGTCCCAGATTTGCCACAGGCAGGACGAAAGGTGAACTTGTCCGCAGGGGTGCGGAAAGGTGCAAAACCTACCAATGGCACGAATTCGTCGCGATAATTCTTCGGCGCCGCACGATCGGGCACCTTTGGCGCAACGTCGCTCGGCATGATCGGAAATCGAAACGGTCCGGCTCGGCCCATGACGGCGGTCGCCGTGCCAGGAATCCGGGCCACTGCGGATGCGGCGTCGCGCGCACTGCGGGCGGCGGTTCGAAACTGGAGGGAACCAGCGGGTAACCTTGTCGCCCGTGAGCACCAGCGGAATTGATGTCAGCGCACGTGTGGGCACCGTGCTGACTGCCATGGTGACGCCGTTCGGCCCGGACGGCTCGCTTGATCTGGTTGGTGCCAAGAAGGTAGCCAAATACCTGGTCGATTCCGGCTGCGACGGACTGGTCGTCTCGGGTACGACCGGAGAGTCGCCGACCACCACCGACGACGAGAAGATCGCGCTGCTCGAGGCGGTTCTCGAAGAGGTCGGCGACCGGGCCCGCATCATCGCCGGCGCCGGCAGCTACGACACCGCGCACAGCGTTCACCTCGCCAAGGCCAGTGCCGCCGCCGGCGCGCACGGTCTGCTCGTCGTGACCCCGTACTACTCGAAGCCCCCGCAGTCTGGCCTCGTGGCGCATTTCAGCGCCGTCGCCGACGCCACCGAGCTCCCGAACATTCTCTACGACATCCCGCCGCGGTCGGCGGTGGCGATCGAGTGGGACACCATCCGCGCCCTGGCATCGCACCCGAACATCGTCGCCGTCAAGGACGCCAAGGGCGACCTGAACGGCGGCGCCGCCATCATGGCCGAGACCGGTCTGGCCTACTACTCGGGCGACGACACCCTGAACCTGCCATGGCTCGCCATGGGCGCCATCGGATTCGTCAGCGTCTGGGGCCACGTGGCCGCCGGACAGCTGCGGAACATGTTGTCGGCGTTCAACTCCGGTGACATCGCCACCGCCCGCAAGATCCACGTCGGCCTGAGCCCTCTGGGCGATGCGCAGAACCGGCTCGGCGGCGTCACGATGAGCAAGGAAGCGCTGCGGCTGCTGGACATCGACGCCGGTGACCCGCGGTTGCCGCAGGTTCCGGCCACGGCCGACCAGGTGGCAGCGCTCGCCGCGGACCTGCGCGCAGCATCGGTGCTTGCGTGACCAGACCCGACTTCGCACCGCCCGGCCCCTTGGAGCCGGGCGGTCTGCGTGTGACGGCCCTCGGTGGCATCAGCGAAATCGGCCGCAACATGACCGTTTTCGAGCACCTCGGCCGACTGCTCATCATCGACTGCGGCGTGCTGTTCCCGACGCACGACGAGCCCGCCGTCGACCTGATCCTGCCGGACATCCGGCACATCGAGGACCGGCTGGCCGATATCGAGGCGCTGGTGATCACCCACGCGCACGAGGACCACATCGGCGCCATTCCGTATCTGCTCAAGATGCGGCCCGACATCCCCGTGGTGGGCTCGCGGTTCACACTGGCCCTGGTGGCCGCCAAGTGCCGCGAGCACCGGCTCAAGCCGAACATGCAGATCGTCGCCGAAGGGCAGCGCAGCACGCACGGCGTGTTCGAGTGCGAGTACTTCGCGGTCAACCACTCGATTCCCGATGCCCTCGCCATCGCCGTGCACACCGGTGCCGGCACGGTGCTGCACACCGGTGACATCAAGCTCGACCAGCTGCCGCCGGACGGCCGGCCCACCGACCTGCCCGGGATGTCCCGGCTCGGCGAACAGGGCGTCGACCTGTTCCTGTGCGACTCGACCAACGCCGAGATTCCCGGGGTCAGCCCCTCCGAGAGCGAGGTCGGCCCCAACCTGCACCGGCTGATCCGCGGCGCGGACGGCCGCGTCATCGTGGCGTGCTTCGCGTCGAACGTCGACCGCGTGCAGCAGATCATCGACGCCGCCGTGGCGCTGGGACGCAAGGTGTCCTTCGTCGGGCGTTCGATGGTCCGCAACATGGGGATCGCCAAGGAACTCGGCTTCCTCAACGTCGACGACGATGACGTCATCGACATCGGCGCGGCCGAACTGCTGCCCGCCGACCGCGTCGTGCTGATCACCACCGGAACCCAGGGCGAGCCCATGGCGGCGCTGTCCCGGATGTCCCGCGGCGAGCATCGCAGTATCACCTTGACGGCCGGCGACCTGATCATCCTGTCCAGCTCGCTGATCCCCGGCAACGAGGAAGCCGTCTACGGCGTGATCGACTCGCTGGCCAAGATCGGCGCCCGCGTCGTCACCAATCAGCAAGTGCGCGTGCATGTTTCGGGCCACGCCTACGCCGGTGAGCTGCTGTTCCTGTACCGCGGGGTGCGGCCGCGCAACGTCATGCCGGTGCACGGCACCTGGCGGCACCTGCGCGCCAACGCCAAACTCGCCATCCGCACCGGGGTTCCGGAGGAGAGCGTCGTGCTCGCTGAGAACGGCGTCAGCGTCGACCTGATCAATGGGCAGGCCCGGATCGCCGGTGCCGTACCGGTCGGCAAGGTGTTCGTCGACGGTCTGGTGCTGGGTGACGTCGGTGACGCCACGTTGGGCGAAAGGCTCACGCTGACTTCGGGTTTCATCGCGGTCACCGTGGTGATCAGCCGCGAGACCGGCAAGCCGGTGGCTCCGGTGCACCTGCACTCGCGCGGCTTCTCCGAGGACCCCAAGGCTCTCGAGCCGGGTGCCGAGAAAGCGCAGACGGCACTGGAAAACCTTGTCTCCGAGCAGGTTACCGACCCGGCGCGCATCGCCCAGGCGGTGCGCCGGGCTGTCGGCAAATGGGTCGGCGAGACCTATCGGCGCCAGCCGATGATCGTGCCGACCGTCCTCGAGGTTTAAATCGTCCGGGCCAGCGCCGACCACTCCAGACCGGAGGTCGGCAGGTTCCGCCCTGTCGGCTGTACATATCGGTCACGTGTTTCGTCCGGTCCGAGCTGGTCGAGCAGTCGCCAGCCGTAACCCTCGAGGAACTGCTCGACCTCGTCGGGTCGCAGCCCGTACTTCCAGACCTGAGTGCGTTCACGGAACCGGCGATACGGCGCCGACCGGTCCGACGCGGCCATCATGGCGCTGCGCACCGGCGACCAGCGGGTGGCCGCGATCAGTGCGCGAAGGCCCCGCGGCAGAAAAGAACCTGCCAGGTCGTCATCGACCAGACGACGAGCCGGCGACTCGTGCTGCTCGATCGCGGCGAGCACCATCGGCCCGAAGGCCGTCTGCGCCGCGGCATTGCGGGCCATGTCAGCGCTTGTTGACGAAGCCGGCGTCCACCGGCAGGGTCACGCCGGTGATGTACCGGCCGGCGTCCGACACCAGCCACGCCACGGTGTTGGCGATGTCCTCGGCCTCGAGCACCTGCACCGGCAGCGCATTCGTCATGTCGGGGCCCGCTTTGGTCTCTTCGGTCAACTGGCTCAACCACTTCCGGGTGAACTCGTTGTCGATCATCGGGGTGGCCACCCCGGCCGGATGGATCGAGTTGACCCGGATGTTCTGCGAGGCAAGCAGGTTCGCGTACACCCGCATCAGGCCGACCATGCCGTGCTTGGCGGCGGCATAGCCCACGGAACCGGCCATCGGTGAGGACAGCCCGACCAGTCCGGCCACCGAACTGATCAGCACGATCGATCCGCCGTTGCCGGCCTTGACCATCGGCCGCATCGCCACGTCCAGGGTGTTGTAGACGCCCGTGAGGTTGACGTCGATGACGTCCTGCCAGGCGTCTTCACCGGCCATCGGCGCGATCCCGGCGTTGGCGATGACGATGTCCAACCGCCCGCCGAGTTCGTCGACGCCGGCCTTGAGCGCGGTCTTGAGGGCGGCGCGGTCGCGGACATCGGCCTGACTGGCGACGATCCGCGCGCCGTTGTCCTCGACCAGTTTGACTGTCGCGGCCAGATCGTCGGGCGTGGCCATGGGGTAGGGGACCGACGCGATCTGGTCGCACAGGTCGACGGCGATGATGTCGGCGCCCATCGACGACAGCTTCACCGCGTGCGCGCGGCCCTGGCCGCGCGCCGCGCCGGTGATGAAGGCGACCTTGCCGCTCAGCTCACCCACGGAGTTGTCCCTTGGCCGGGTCGCCGGCGACCACCGGGGCGAGCATCTTGATGTCGGGCGCACCGTCGAGGTGCTCGCCGATGGCGCCGAACAACTTGCCGATGGCCGGGGCGGTGCTGTGGGTCTTGATGGCGTCGGCGTCGGCCCACTGCTCCACGAACACGAAGGTGCCGCCGTCGGCCTCGTGCAGGGAGTAGAGCTCGCAGCCCGGCTCGGCGTGGACGGCGTCGACGGCCTCGACGCACGCGGTGCGGACCAGGTCGACGGACTCGGGCTTGGCCTTCATGGTGGCGACGACAACGACGGGCATGGACGAACTCCTCGATAGCTAGCTGACCTAGACAGGTGTCCACGTTAGACCGGCGCGTGCGGCGCGTGTGACGTGGCTCCCACTGATACGTGACCAGCGGATATGCGGACCCGGTCGTGACCCAAGCGTTACTTGTGTGGCAGATGGTGCAGATGGGGTAATTGCGACTAGGCTGGCAGCCATGGCGAGTAAAACCGCAACGAGCTCAGCTAACCGGGCCAAGGCCGGGTCGGCGAATCGTGGCGCAGCCGGTTCGGGGGCGCGTTCATCGAAGTCAGGCAGTGCAAAGTCGGGCCGGCCGGCACGTCCGCCGGCCCCGAAATCGCCCGCCCGTAAGCCGGCCCGCAAACCCGCACCGCATCCGTCGCCGGTCGCCACGGCCGGCGCCGCGGTGGGCCGTGGCGCCCGCGCCGGCTGGCTGATGCTCGCCAAGGGCGCCGGAACCACCGCCCGCAGCGTCGGCCGCGCCCGCGAACTCGAACCCGGACACCGCCGTGACGGCATCGCGCTGGCGCTGCTCGGCGTCGCCTTCCTCATTGCCGCGAGCTCCTGGTTCAACGCGGCCCGGCCGGTCGGCGCCTGGATCGACTACGGCGTCCGCACCGTCATCGGATCCGCGGTCGTGGTGCTGCCGGTGCTGCTGCTCGCGCTGGCCGTCACGCTGATGCGCACCCATCCGAACCCCGACGCCCGCCCCCGGCTGATCCTCGGCGCCGCCATGATCGGTCTGCCCGTACTGGGCCTGTGGCACATCTGGGCCGGCGCGCCCACCGCGCCGGGGGAGCGCCGCGGCGCCGCCGGCTTCGTCGGCTTCGTCATCGGTGGGCCGCTGTCGGACGGGCTGACCGTCTGGATCGCCACCCCGCTGCTCATCATGGGCGTGCTGTTCGGCCTGCTGCTGGTCACCGGCACGACCATCCGCGAACTGCCGGACACGTTGCGCTACATGGTCTCCGGTCGTCTGCACGGCGAGCACGACGAGGAGTACGACGCGCCCGCCGGCCTGGTCGACGACTTCGCCGATGACTTCTCCGACGGCTACTACGACGACCCCACCTACTCGCGTGACGAACCCGAGGCCTGGCCCGGCTCGGATCAGACCACCGCGGCCATGACGCGGCCGCTGGGCCGCACACCGATGGACAACTACCCGGTCGAGCCCGCCGCCGACGAGGCACCGACCACGCCCGAGCCGGCCGCCAAGCCGTCGCGCCGCCGCAAGGCCCAGAACGTCGCGGACCCGGTGCCCACCAAGGCCAAGGCCCTGGAAAAGGCACAGGACGACGGACTGTCCCTCGACCGCGTCATCGAGGGCGACTACACGTTGCCACCGCTCGACCTGCTGTCCGACGGCGATCCGCCCAAGCGCGTCGGCCGCGACAACGACCGCATCATGTCGGCCATCTCCGAGGTGATGGAGCAGTTCAAGGTCGACGCCACGGTCGTCGGCTTCCAGCGCGGCCCGACCGTCACCCGGTACGAGATCGAGCTCGGACCCGGCGTGCGCGTCGAGCGGTTCACCCAGTTGCAGCGCAACCTCGCCTACGCGGTGGCCAACGAGCACATCCGCCTGCTCGCGCCGATCCCCGGTAAGTCGTTGGTCGGAGTCGAGGTGCCGAACAGTGACCGCGAGATGGTGCGGCTCAAGGACGTGCTGAATGCGCCGAGCACCCGCAAGGACCACCACCCGATGGTGTTCGGCATCGGCAAGGACGTCGAAGGCCACTTCATCAGCTACAACCTGGCCAAGATGCCGCACCTCCTGGTGGCCGGCTCGACCGGTTCGGGTAAGTCGAGCTTCATCAACTCGATGCTGGTGTCGCTGCTGCAGCGCGCGACGCCCGACGAGGTCCGGATGATCCTGGTCGACCCGAAGATGGTGGAATTCCCGCCGTACCAAGGCATTCCGCACCTCATCACGCCCGTGATCATCGACCCGAAGAAGGCCGCCGCCGCGCTGGCCTGGCTGGTCGAGGAGATGGAACAGCGCTACCAGGACATGAGCGCCAGCGGCGTCCGGCACATCGACGACTTCAACAAGAAGGTGCGCTCGGGCGAAATCACCGCGCCGCTGGGCAGCGAGCGGGTCTACAAGACCTACCCGTACATCTTGTGCGTCGTCGACGAGCTGGCCGACCTGATGATGCAGGCGCCGCGCGACGTCGAGGATGCCATCGTCCGCATCACTCAGAAGGCCCGCGCCGCGGGCATCCACCTGGTGCTGGCGACCCAGCAGCCGGTGGTGTCGGTCGTGACCGGTCTGATCAAGGCAAATGTGCCGTCCCGCATGGCATTCGGCGTCACCAACGCGACCAACTCGCGCGTCATCCTCGACCAGATCGGCGCCGAGAAGCTCACCGGTAAGGGTGACGGCCTGTTCCAGCCCTCGGAGGCGCCCAAGCCCATCCGCGTGCAGGGCGCGTTCGTCAGCGACGACGAAATCCAGGCCGTCGTCGCCTTCACCAAGCAGCAGGCGCAGCCCGAGTTCATCGACGGCGTCACGGTCAAGACCGTCGAGAAGCGCGAGATCGACAGCGACATCGGCGACGACATGGACGTCTTCCTGCAGGCCGTCGAGTTGGTCGTGTCGAGCCAGTTCGGGTCGACCTCGATGCTGCAGCGCAAGCTGCGGGTCGGGTTCGCCAAGGCCGGCCGCCTGATGGACCTGATGGAGACCCGCGGCATCGTCGGACCGTCCGAGGGCTCGAAGGCCCGTGAGGTGCTGGTCAAGCCCGATGAGCTCGCCGGCACGCTGATGCTGATCCAGGGCGGCTCGGACGCCAACGGTTCGATGGGCGACGACCCCGGCTTCTGACCGGTGTTGCCGACATCACACCCCGGCTGATCGGCGGTGCGGATAACACCGTCGATCGGTCGCCGACGGCTCCGACTGTGGGAGGCTGGACTCCTAAGGAGGCTTTGCCGTGGTTGACATTTCGCGCAGCGCAGCAACGGAATCGGAGCTCGACGCCGAGGTCGAATCCGGTGGTCGCAGCTGGCCAGCGCTGACGGCGTTCACCGACCTCGGGTTCCGGAAGTCGGCGGCGCAGCACGTGGTTCCGCTGCTGTACGGGCTGGTCATCGCGGGTGCGGTGGTTCTGTATCTCGCAGGCGCCGTGGTGGCGTTCGAGTTGTCCGCATGGCTCGGCGTGTTCTGGCTGGTGCTCGCCGGTCCGGTCACCTGCGTCGCGATCGTGCTGGTGGCGCGCGTGGTCCTGGAGTCGCTGAGCGCGTTCATGGCGATGGGTCAGCAGGTCGACGAGCTGAACGAGCTGGTGCTGGAGATCGCCGAGCTCATGATCGGGGTGTCGGACAAGATCGAGGTGATCCCGACGCTGCCGTCGTTCGGCCGCGGCGGGCGGTCCCGTCGGCGGGCCGCGATCATGGACATGCGGGACCGGATCGTCGCGCGCCGCAATGCCGCGGCCGACAGCGCCGATTAGCTACAGCGTGACCAGCATCCGGGTGTTGCCCAGGGTGTTCGGCTTGACGTAGGACAGGTCCAGGAACTCCGCCACACCGGTGTCGTACGACCGGCACATCTCCTCGTAGACCTCTGCGGTGACGGGCGTGCCCTCGATCTCCTGGAAGCCGTGCCGGCTGAAGAAATCGGTCTCGAACGTCAACACGAAGACGCGCTGCAGCTGCAGTTCGCGTGCCACGTCCAGCAGTTTGGCGACCACCGCGTGCCCGACGCCCATGCCGCGCACCTTGGGATGGGCCGCGACGGTACGCACTTCGCCGAGGTCGGCCCACAGCACGTGCAGCGCGCCGCAGCCGACGATCTCGCCGTCCAGGTCGGCCACCCAGAATTCCTGGACTGCCTCGTAGAGGGTGACCAGGTTCTTCTCGAGCAGGATCTTGCCCGCGTAGATGTCGACGAGGGCCTTGATTCCCGGCACGTCGGAGGTCCGGGCGCGGCGAACCACCAGCCCTGTGGTGCCGGGTTTCGGTGCGTCGCTCACATGTGGAGGGTATCGGCTGCGTATCGCCCGGTAGGTGACCGGATATCCTGTGTCGATGACAGGCCAGCCAGATACCGACCCGCGCGCCTCGCGCGCCGGCGTGGCGAACATCGCCAATCTGCTGACCGGCCTGCGCATCGTGCTGGTGCCCGTGTTCCTGGCGGCGCTCTTCGCCGGCGACGGTCACGAAACGCGTTGGCGCATCACTGCTTTCGTCGTGTTCGCGGCTGCCGTCATCACCGACCGGTTCGACGGCGAGATCGCCCGCAGCTTCGACATGGTCACCGAATTCGGCAAGCTGGCCGATCCCATCGCCGACAAGGCCCTGATCGGGGCGGCGCTCATCGGGCTGTCGATGCTGGGCGACCTGCCGTGGTGGATCACCGTGGTCATCCTCACCCGCGAGCTCGCGGTGACGCTGTTGCGCTTCGCGGTCATCCGGCGCGGCGTCATCCCAGCCAGCCGCGGCGGCAAGCTCAAGACGCTCGTGCAGGCCGTGGCCATCGGCCTGTTCGTCCTGCCCCTGCATGCCTGGCCCGCCCCGTGGCTGACCACCGCCTGGGTATTCATGTGGGCCGCGGTCGTGCTGACTGTGCTGACCGGCATCGACTACGCCGTCTCGGCGTTTCGCCGTTCCTGATTCGTCCCCTCGGGAACCAAAGCGGTGCGTCGCCGCGTTGGTGCCTACAAGACCGTGTAGAACGGGTGGTCCGGCCGGGCTGCGCGGCAGCTGTTACTTCAGGGCGAAGGGAAACGCGATGACGACATTACTGCGTGAGGTCATCGGCGACGTGCTGCGTCAGGCCCGGACCGGGCAGGGACGCACACTGCGCGAGGTGTCCGACGGTGCTCGGGTGAGCCTGGGCTACCTGTCCGAGGTCGAGCGGGGCCGCAAGGAACCGTCGAGCGAGCTGCTCGGCGCCATCTGCGGCGCCCTGGACGTGCCGCTGTCGCAGGTGCTGGCCGACGCCGCCGAGCAGATGCTGCACACCGAGCGCGCCGAGGCCGACCGCACGGTGGCCAACATCGACGTCGCCACCAAGGTCGTCATCCCGCAGCATCTCGCCATGGCGGTTGCCTGAGTCGCCGGGGCCTGACCCGCACAAGACGCGGATGGCACTCGCCGCGCCGTAATCCTGCATGCGGGCTGCGTTCGGCTGTCCATACCCACTAGGTTGGCTGTAGACGCGCTGCCACCGGTGTGGCCGGCAACCTGACAACCGATCCCGAATCAACGAACGACACGAAGGCGGACCGATCTCATGGCCAATCCCTTTGTCAAAGCCTGGAAGTACCTCATGGCGCTGTTCAGCTCCAAGGTTGACGAATACGCCGACCCGAAGGTGCAGATTCAGCAGGCGATCGAGGAAGCCCAGCGTCAGCACCAGGCCCTGACACAGCAGGCCGCCTCCGTCATCGGCAACCAGCGCCAGCTGGAGATGCGCCTGAGCCGTCAGCTCGCCGACATCGAGAAGCTGCAGGCCAACGTGCGTCAGGCGCTGACCCTGGCCGACCAGGCCACCGCGGCGGGTGACGTCGCCAAGGCCACCGAGTACAACAACGCCGCCGAGGCCTTCGCCGCCCAGCTGGTGACCGCCGAGCAGAGCGTCGAGGACCTCAAGGGGCTGCACGACCAGTCGCTGCAGGCCGCGACGCAGGCCAAGAAGGCCGTCGAGCAGAACGCCATGGTGCTGCAGCAGAAGATCGCCGAGCGCACCAAGCTGCTGTCGCAGCTCGAGCAGGCGAAGATGCAGGAGCAGGTCAGCGCCTCGCTGCGCTCCATGACCGAGATCGCCGCGCCGGGCAACACGCCCAGCCTCGACGAGGTGCGCGACAAGATCGAGCGTCGTTACGCCAACGCCATGGGCTCTGCCGAGCTGGCGCAGAACTCGGTGCAGGGCCGCATGATGGAGGTCCAGCAGGCCAGCGTGCAGATGGCCGGGCATTCCCGCCTGGAGCAGATCCGGGCCCAGATGGCGGGCAACTCGTTGCCCGCAGGTGGCGCCGCACCGGCAACTCCCGCGGCTCCGGCAGCCAACCCGGCTCCGGAAAACCCGCTGTCGCAGTAACTTTCGAGATGTGAGGGGGGCAGCGGTGAACGCCCAGTCAGCCGGCCGTCCCGGGGGAGCCCGGGGCTGGCAGGCGGTCCTGCAACGCAGCATCGACACCGCTGCCGAATTGTCCGACCTGGTGGCCCAGCGCCTCGGCGCGGCCGCCGACCCGCGGGCCCGGCTGCTGCGCAAGCGGCGCTGGGCACTTCGGCTGGGCTGGCTGTTCGCCGGCGCCGCCGCCTTTTGGACCGGGCTGACGGCGCTGCTGGCGGCCTGGAGCACCCCGTTCTGGGTGCTGATCATCACCGCGCCCATCGCCGGCGGCGCCGCCTTCCTGGCCACGCTGTGCTTCCTGCGGTACCGATGGCTGCGCGGCGAGCCGCTGCCGCCCGCCCGGACGTCACGGTCGCTGCCGCCCAGAGGCTCGGCGGCACGGCGACCCATGGAGACCCTCGCCGCGGCCGAACGCGGCCTGTATTCCCTGCTGAGCGTCATCCAGCGCGGCCAGTTGCTGCCCGCCGCGGAGATCGCCGAGGTGACCGCGGCGGCCAATGTGTCGGCGGCGGCACTGGCCGGTACTGCCGGGGAAGTCGTCGCGATGGAACGCGCGGCCGGCTCGGTGCCGCAGTCGCGGGCGCATCTGGCCCCGACCATCCAGGCCTACACCGCGCAGCTCGACGCCGGCGTGCAGCAGTACAGCGACATCGCCACGGCGGCAGCGCAATTGGTGTCAGCGGCGAACAGCGGTGCGGGCTCGGCGCGGTCGATGTCCGAGCAGCGCTACCGCAGCGAACTGGTCGCCGCCACCGACCGGCTCAGTGCCTGGGCGCAGGCCTTCGACGAACTCGGACGGTTGCGGCAGGCCTGACGGCCGCTAGATCGTGGTGCTGCCCGTGCCGTCGTCGGACCGGCGACCGTACCGCTCTTCGTAGGCCGCGTGGATGTGGGCGTTCTTCTGCCGCAACGAATCTTCGAGGAGTTTCGGGTCGATGCCGTGCTTGACGAGCATGTGGCGGCGCCAGATCTTGTTCAGGGCGTGCGAGAAGTAGATCACCGGAATCAGGATCGGCACCGTCGCGCTGAGGCGGATGACCATGTCCGAGCCGCCCGTGATGCCGAGCAGCTCGGGCAGGAACCAGATCGGGATCAAAATCAGGAACGCCGGGACGAACATCCGGATGACGATCCGCAGTGTCGCGCCCTTGCCGATGAGATCCTCGGTCACCCACGCCCGCATCGAGTCGGGCAGCCGGCCGCCGTAGCTGTACTTGATGTACTGCCAGGCGTTGGGCTTCGGGCGATTCTCATTGGCCATGGTGGCCGATTTTACCGCCGGCTACATGGTCGGACGCAGGCCCGGGATGACGGCGCCGATGAGGCCGCGGACCGTGGCCTTGGCCATGTCGAACATGTCGAAGTAGTCGCGCCACAGCGTGATCTTGCCGTTGTGCACCTCGAAGACCCCGCAGACCCAGAACTGCAGGCGGACGGGCCCGATGACGAGCGCGTCGGTGCGCTCGTTGAGCACCGTGGTGCCTTCGCCGACGATGCGGTGGAACTTGACCTCGAAGCTGACGGGGCTCTTCTTCATTGGGCGAAACAGCTTCATCGCGCGGCTGCGGCCGTGGATGGTCGGTAGCCCGACGTTCTCGTAGACGAGGTTGTCGTCGAGCAGGCGGTCGGCGGTGTCCATGTCCTCGGCCTGCAGCGCGTACAGGAAGGATTCGACGATCTCGGCGTTGGTCTGGGTCAAAGCCGGTGTGCTCTGTGTCATACGGCCACCGTAATGCGCCTGCCCGCCGGCGCACAGGGGCCGGTGTGACAGGGTGACCCGATGCGTGTCGCCGTGGTTGCCGGGCCGGACCCCGGCCATGCCTTTCCGGCCATCGCGCTGTGCCTGCGGTTCCGGGCGGCCGGCGACCATCCGGTGCTGTTCACCGGCCGGCAATGGCTCGACACGGCGCGGGACGCGGGTATCGACGCGCGGGAATTGCTGGGGCTGGACCCCGAGGACGGCGACGACGACCTCGATTCGGGCGCCAAGATTCATGAGCGTGCGGCCCGGATGGCGATGCTCAACCTGTCGGTGCTGCGGGAGCTGGCGCCCGACCTCATCGTGTCCGACGTCATCACGGCCTGCGGTGGCATGGTGGCCGAGCTGATGGGCCTGCCGTGGGTCGAGCTGACCCCGCACCCGCTGTACCTGCCCTCGAAGGGCCTGCCGCCTCTGGGCAGCGGCCTGGCGCCGGGTGTCGGCGTGCGCGGCCGGCTGCGGGACGCGACGCTGCGGTTCCTCACGGCGCGTTCGGTGCGTCAGGGGAACCGGCAGCGGTCCGCGGCACGCGTCGGAATCGGCTTGCCCGCAAGCGATCCCGGGCCGGCGCGGCGGCTGATCGCGACCCTGCCCGGGCTGGAGGTGCCGCGGCCGGACTGGCCGGCCGAAGCCGTCGTCGTGGGGCCGTTGCACTTCGAGCCGACAACGGCGGTGCTGGACGTGCCGTCCGGTTCGGGGCCGGTCGTGGTGGTCGCGCCGTCGACCGCGACGACGGGCATGCAGGGCCTGGACGACATGGCGCTGGAGACGCTGATCCCGGGCCGGACGCTGCCCGACGGCGCGCGCGTCGTCGTCTCCCGGCTGCGTGGCCCCGACGCCCCGGTGCCGCCGTGGGCCGCGGTCGGGCTCGGGCGGCAGGACGAACTGCTGAAGCAGGCCGACGTCATGGTCTGCGGCAGTGGCCACGGGATCGTGTCCAAGACGCTGCTGGCCGGGGTGCCGCTCGTGGTGGTGCCCGGTGGCGGCGACCAGTGGGAGATCGCCAATCGCGTTGTGCGGCAGGGCAGTGGTGAGCTGATCCGGCCGTTGACGGCCGAAGCCCTGACGGCGACCGTCGGCCGTGTGCTGGCGACACCGTCCTACCGGGACGCGGCGCAGCGCGTGGGCCGGAGCGGCACGGGCGTCGCCGACCCGGTGGCCGTGTGCCGCGCGGCGCTCGGCGGCAGTGCTGAGTAGGTTGGTGCGGTGCGACTGACCGAATTCACCCTGCTGATCGAAGAGCAGTTCGGTGCGGCACGTGGTGCTGCATTGGTGTCGGACCACGTGCTTGCCGTTCTCGGTGGCCGCACCCCGGCTCAAGCGATCGAAGCCGGCGTCGAACCCCGCGATGTCTGGCGGGCCCTGTGCGCGGACTTCGACGTCCCGCGCGATCAATGGTGAGCACGATCTGGTCTCCCGCGACTACTCACCCCGCACTGTTTGTTGGGCGGCGACATGGTGTCCGCCATCCCCAACTCATAGCGTCCTTCGTCGGGCGAAGCTCTGAACGAATTCGACACTGAGGAGGATGGCCGATGAGCGCCACCATTGCCGTAGTCACCGGAGCCGGTCGGGGGATCGGCCTGGCCATCGCGAAAGCCCTTGCCGCGCAAGGGCACCGCGTACTGATCACCGACGTCGACGGGGACGCTGCGCAGCGCGCCGCCGAGACCGTCGGGCGCGGCGCGTGGGGCGTTGCCCAGGACGTGCGTGACGTCGCGGGCCACGAAGCCGTCGCCTCGCTGGCGGCGCAGGAGGGCCGAATTGCGGTGTGGGTCAACAACGCCGGGGTGCTGCATGCCGGGAACTCGTGGGAGCAGCCTGCCGAGCATGTCGTCCAGACCCTCGACGTCAACGTCCGGGGGATGATGGCGGGCTGCATGGCGGCCGTCAACGCCATGGGTGCGCGCGGCGGCGTCATCCTCAACATCGCCTCGATCTCGGCGCTCACGCCGGTGCCCGGTCTGGCCGTGTACGCCGCGAGCAAGGCCGCCGTGTTGTCGTACACCACCTCACTGCAGGGTGAACTGCGCAGCGCCGGGCTGCCGATCCGGGTGCGCGCACTGTGCCCCGATGTGGTGAACACCGAGATGGTCACCACCCGCGCCCACGATCCCGGCGCGGCCCTGCTGTTCTCGGGACCCAAACCGCTGGCTGCCGACGACATCGCGCGGGCCGCCCTGGAACTCATGGACTCCCACCAGATTTTCCGCGTGGTGCCGCGCTGGCGCGGCGTGATCGCGCGGAGCACCGATGTGGCGCCGGCCGCCGGCCTGCGCGCGTTGTCCCTGATGAGGACGTTGGGTCTGCGGCGTCAGCGTTCGCTGTGACCTCCTGGGGCGGCCCTGGCTGGGACAGCGCATCGATCATGTGATGTTCGGCCTCGGGGACCTGGGTCTGCGTTCGACGCGTGGAGGTCTGCTCGGCGTGTCTGCTTGAAGTCGAACATCTGTTCGCTACTGTGGTGGCAGTTCGAAAAACTTGTCGGTGGCCTCATCTAGCGTCACGGCCAACCGATCGGAAACCCGATCAACGGACACCCACGAGGACGGAGACCACCATGGCAGCACAGGCCCCGGATCGCGAGAAGGCACTCGAGCTCGCGCTGGCACAGATCGACAAGAGCTTCGGCAAGGGCTCGGTGATGCGGCTGGGAGAAGAGACCCGCCAACCGATTTCGGTCATCCCGACCGGATCCATCGCCCTGGATGTTGCCCTCGGCATCGGCGGCTTGCCGCGCGGCCGCGTCATCGAGATCTTCGGCCCGGAATCCTCGGGTAAGACCACGGTGGCCCTGCACGCGGTGGCCAACGCCCAGGCCGCCGGCGGCATCGCGGCGTTCATCGACGCCGAGCACGCGCTGGATCCCGAGTACGCCAAGAAGCTCGGTGTCGACACCGACGCGCTGCTGGTGTCCCAGCCCGACACCGGTGAGCAGGCCCTGGAGATCGCCGACATGCTGGTGCGTTCGGGCGCCATCGACATCCTGGTCATCGACTCGGTCGCCGCCCTGGTGCCGCGCGCCGAGATCGAGGGCGAGATGGGCGACAGCCACGTCGGTCTGCAGGCCCGCCTGATGAGCCAGGCGCTGCGCAAGATGACCGGTGCGCTGAACAACTCCGGCACCACCGCCATCTTCATCAACCAGCTGCGCGAGAAGATCGGCGTCATGTTCGGTTCGCCCGAAACCACCACGGGTGGTAAGGCTTTGAAGTTCTACGCCTCGGTGCGTATGGACGTGCGCCGTATCGAGACGCTGAAGGACGGCACCGACGCGGTCGGTAACCGCACCCGCGTCAAGATCGTCAAGAACAAGGTGGCGCCGCCGTTCAAGCAGGCCGAGTTCGACATCCTCTACGGTCGCGGCATCTCGCGCGAGGGCTCGCTCATCGACATGGGTGTCGAGCACGGCTTCATCCGCAAGTCGGGTTCGTGGTTCACCTACGACGGTGAGCAGCTGGGGCAGGGCAAGGAGAACGCCCGCAACTACCTGCTGCAGAACGTGGATGCCGCCAACGAGATCGAGAAGAAGATCAAAGAGAAGCTCGGTATCGGTGCGGTGCTGACCGATGGTGCGGCTGATGACGTCCTTCCCGCCCCGGTCGACTTCTGAGACCGAGCCGGCTGAGCCGCAGCGGCGTGAGGAGCAGGCGCGGGACGTGTGCCTGCGTCTGCTCACCACCCGGGCCCGCAGCCGGGCCGAACTCGAAACCCAACTGACCAAGCGCGGCTTCGCCGACGATGTCAGTGCCCGGGTGCTGGACCGGCTCACCGAGGTCGGCCTCGTCGACGATGCGGCCTTCGCCGAGCAATGGGTGCGCGAACGTCGCACCAACGCGGGAAAAGGCAAGCGGGCCTTGGCTTCCGAGTTGCGCACCAAAGGCATCGATGCCGATGTGATCGCCGAGACGCTCGACAGCGTCGACGCGGGTGAGTGGCGGGTGCGTGCCGAGGAACTGGTCGCCGCCAAGCTGCGGCGGGAGAACCTCGACGACGAGATGAAGGTGACGCGGCGCCTGGTCGCGATGCTGGCGCGCCGCGGCTACAGCCAGGGTATGGCCTTCGATGTCGTCAACACCCAGCTCACGCAGGAACGTCAGCGCCGCGCCGTCTAGTCCTTGGCCGGGCCCTTGGGTTGCGGGTGCTTGACCTTGGGCAGGGACAGCTTCGGCACCGAGAACTTCGGTGCGGAGAACTTTGGCGCCGAGAACTTGGGTGCGGGCAACTTGGGCGGCGTGAACTGGCCGGCCGGCGGGTGATCGATGTCGTTGGTTGTCGCGTCGAGCCGGGGCTTCTTCGGCGGCGCCGGAAGTTTGGGCGGTTTCGGACTGAACGTCGAGGCGATCGAATCATGTTGCGTCGTTGACGGTTTCGGGGAGGCGAGCGTCTTCGGGGTATCCGGGACGTCGATGGTTGCGGTGGGCTTCACCGCAGCGATCGTGGTCGGTATCGGCGTGCCCAGTGCGTTGTGGGTGAACTTCTCCACGGACGTGATCACCGCTCGTGCGAAGTCCGCCATCTGCTGGGTGATGTTGAGGCCGAATGCGGTGGTGTCGACGACGAATTGCTGACCGGGTCCCGAGTTGAACGGTGGGAATGCGGACAGGGTGGTGGCCCTGAACTGGAGCTGGAACACCGCGATGTCCTGGGCGAACCCGATGAGATCGCGTCCGGCTTCGAACTCGATGTCGGCGAACGCGCTCAGGGCCTGTGCGGCAGCGGTGGCTGGCGGTGTGCCACTGCCGATGGCCGCCACGAAAGCCCCGGGTATCTGTGTCTGGCGCTGGACCAGGGCAGCGCCGGTGGTGACCCAATCGACGAACAGCCCGACGTTGAACACCACCTGCTGATTGAGCAGATCGAGCGGCAGCGGCCGCGGCTGCGCCGTCAGCGCGATGCTCGGCTCGGTGATGACGGGCACCGCCGGGGCGGTGGTCCGCCCAGGCGACGGCGCCGCGGTCAGCACCAAACACGCGGTGCACAGCGCTGCGACGGTTTGGGTTGGGGCCGGAACTGCTGTGAACGCACGAATCGCGACACTCATGACGCCTCCCGGGATCGAGTGAACCTCCATCAGGGACACGACACGCATGCCCTCAGGGTTCACCCGGAAGGTGAACCCTGAGGGTTGCCGCGGTAATTCGTGTCAGATCACGAAGCCGCCGTCGATGTTCCAGGTGACGCCCGTGATGAATCCGGACTCGGGATGAGCCAGGTAGGCGACGGCGCTGGCGATGTCGCGCGGCTGCCCGTACTGGCCGGTCGCGATGAGGGGGCGGAGCTCGTCGGCGAAGTCGCCGGTGTCGGGGTTCATGTCGGTTGCCACGGGACCCGGCTGGATGGTGTTGATGGTGATGCCGCGCGGGCCGAGCTCACGTACCAGGCCGCGGGTCAGTCCGGCGACCGCGGCCTTGGTGAGGGCGTACACCGAGAATCCGACGTTCGGCACCCGGTCGGCGTTCACGCTGCCGATGGTGATGATCCGGCCGCCGGCGCCCAGGTGGGGCACGGCGCGCTGAATGGCGGCGAACACTGCCTTCACGTTGATGTCCAGCATCCGGTCGAAGTCCTCCAGCGGGAACGACTCGATCGTTCCGCCCTGCGCGACGCCGGCGTTGTTGACCAGGATGTCGAGACCGCCGAGGCGCTCGACCGCTTCGTCCACCGCTGCGGCGACAGCCAGCGCGTCCGCACTGTCGGCCTTGATGGCGGCCACTTTCGCGCCGCTCGCTTCGAGTTCGTCGACCAGGTCCTGTGCGGCGTCGGGCGACGACTGGTACGTGAACGCGACCGCTGCGCCGTCTGCGGCGAGCCGGCGCACGGTCGCGGCGCCGATGCCGCGGGAGCCGCCGGTGACCAGTGCGCGCCGGCCTGCGAGTGGGGCGTCTGAAGTGGTGCTCATGAGCTCTCCAAGTCGTGGAATGATTCTTCCGAACCAATCGGTTACTAAGTACGCTCAGCACAAGCTGCCAGAGCAGGGCTTCATTCCGAACTACGGCCCAGATCACACTGGGAGGTTTGATGGCGATCGGCAGGCCCCGTGAATTCGACCCCGAGCGGGTTCTCGACACCGCGATGCGGCTGTTCTGGGCACGCGGCTACGACGGGGTGTCCATCAGTGATCTCACCGCGGCGACCGGCATCAACCGCCGCAGCCTCTATGCCGAATTCGGCTCCAAGGCAGACCTCTTCCGCGCCGCCGTGCGGCGCTACCAGGCCGGACCCGGTGGCTACGCGGAACGCGCACTCGCTCTGCCGACCGCGTGGGAGAGCGCCTACGCCACCGTGCACGGCGCTGTCGACGCGTCGTCCGGGACAGCGGATCCGCGCGGCTGCCTGCTGGTACAGAGCGCCCTTGCCGCCGGCGACGAGGCCACCGCGCTGCACGCCGAGCTGGCCGGGCTGCGGGAGAACGGAATCGCCGAGCTGGCCGAACGATTCCGGGCCGCGCAGCTGGTCGGTGAACTAGCCGGAGCGGACCCGCAGCTGCTGGCGCGCTGGATCGGGGCGGTGTGCCAGGGACTGGCGGTCCAGGCCAACGGCGGTGTCGAGCGCGGCGAACTGCACGCGGTCGCCGATCAGGCGCTGCGCGCCTGGCCGGAACCGCGTCACGCCGCCGGGGTGCCCGGCGTGTCCTCCTGAACGCCGGTGTTCACCGGCAGTGGCTCGGGCGCACGCCGCGACTGTCGTAGCCGGGCTTCGAGGCGGGTCGCCAGTGCGGACAGCGCGAAGTTGAGGCTGATCATCAGCGCCGCGATCACCAAGAGTGCAGGGATGTAATTGCTGTACGCCGAACCGATGTTCGTGCCCTGGCGAACCATCTCGACAAAAGTGATCTGGTAGCCGATGGCGGTGTCCTTGAGCACCACCACCATCTGGGAAACCAGCACCGGCAGCATCGATGTCACGGCCTGGGGGAGCAGGATCAGCCGCAGCGTCTGGCCGGGCCGCAGGCCCAGTGCGACGGCGGCCTCGCGTTGTCCCCGGGGCAGCGCGTAGACGCCGGCCCGCACGATCTCCGCGATCACCGCGCCGTTGTACAGCGTCAGGCCCGTGATCACGCCGGCGAGTGCCAGCTGCCGCGACGGGAAGACGTCGTACAGCGCGTACAGGAAGTACGCGAACAACATCATGATCAGGACCGGGACGGCGCGGAAGAACTCGACGAACACCGAGCAGACCCACCGCAGCGCACGGGCATCCGACAACCGGCCCATGCCCAACGCCAGACCCAGCACCAGTGCCAGCACGATCGACACCGCGGCCGCCGTCAACGTCCCCGCTACGCCCGGCAGCACGTACGTCGTCCACAGGTTGGCGGTCAGGAACGGATGCCACTTGGCTTCGGTCAGTTGGCCTTTGGACTCGAACTGCCACAACACCCAGCCGGCCATCGCGATGATCACCGCGACGATGACGGCGGCGAACAACAGGTTGCGCCGCTGCGCCCGCGGACCCGGGGCGTCGTAGAGGACGGAAGCTTCACTCATCAGTGCCCGCCCTTCGCGCAAGCGCTCATCACCGCACCACCGCGTATCGCTTACCCAACCAACCGAACAACAACCCCAACGGCAACGTCAGGACCACGAAGCCGGCGGCGAAGATCGAGCCGACCGCCAGCAGTGCCGCGGTGTTCTCGATCATCTCCTTCATCAGCAGCGCCGCCTCGGCCACGCCGATGGCCGAGGCGATCGTGGTGTTCTTCACCAGGGCGATCAGCACCGAACCCAGCGGGTTGATCACCGCGCGAAAAGCCTGCGGCAGCAGGATCAGCCGCAGGTTCTGGCCGAAGCTCAGGCCCAGCGAGCGGGCGGCCTCGGCCTGGCCCAGCGGCACGGTGTTGACGCCCGACCGCAACGTCTCGCACACGAACGACGCGGTGTAGACCGTCAGCCCGAGCGCCGCGAGCCGAAGGTTGCTGTCCACCACCGCCGTCGGTGAATGCGGGTCGACGAGAGTGATCCGCAGCGTGTTCCCGATGCCGAACGAACAGAACAGGATGATCAGCGTCAACGGCGTATTGCGGACCACGTTGACGTACGCCGTGCCCAGCCAGCGCAGCACGGGCACCGGCGACAGCCGCATCGCGGCCAGCACGGTGCCCAGGATCAGTGCCCCGGCCGCGGCGAGCAGCGTCAGCTGGATGGTCGTCCAGAACGCCTTCACGATCTTGCCGCCGTATGTGCCCCACAGGTCGACGCGCTTCGCGCCACCCGCTGCGTTGATGTTGGTGTCCAACGGAGGAGGCGGCGGCGCCGACAGCCCGGCCGGCCCCAGGTTGCGGTCGAACGCGGCCTGCCACTCGCCGGACTTCTGCATCTTCTCGATGGCGTCGTTGATCTTCTGGCGTAATTCCTTGTCGCCCTTGAGCAATCCGATGCCGTACTTCTCCACCGAGAACGGCTTGCCGATCAGTTTGAACGCGCCCGGGGTCTGGGCCGCGTAGCCGGCCAGGATCACCTCGTCGGTGCTCAGCGCGTCGATGGCGCCGGTCTTCACCGCCTCCAGGCACGCCGAGTAGGTGTCGTACTGCTGCAGCTGCACACCCGGGTACTTGTCCTTGATGCGTTGCGCCGGTGTGGAACCCGACACCGAGCACAGCTTCTTGTGGTTCTGCAGCGACTCGACGCTGGTGATCTCGTTGTTGTCGGCCCGCACCAGCAGGCTCTGGCCGGTGACCAGATACGGCCCGGCGAACGACACCTTCTGCTTACGGGCGTCGGTGATCGAGTAGGTGGCGACGATGAAGTCGACCTGGTGGTTCTGGATCAGGTTCTCGCGCTGACCCGACGGCGCTTCTTTCCACTCGATGTCGTCGGGTTTGTAGCCGAGCTGGCCTGCCACATACTTCGCGACGTCGATGTCGAAGCCGGCCAGCGTGCCGTCCGGCTTCTTCGCGGCCAGACCGGGCTGGTCGAACTTGGTGCCGATGGTGATCTTCTTGCTGTTCGCGCCGCAGGCGCTCAGCGACAGCAGCGCCACGATCAGCACGGTGACCGCGGCAAGACAGCGGAGTGTGCGGCTCACCAACTTCTGCCCAATCGATCGTTCCACGATCAGTGGTCCAGGATCTTGCCCAGGAAGTCCCGGGCCCGGTTCGACTTCGGCGCGGTGAAGAACTCGTCGGGCTCGGCGTCCTCGACGATGGTGCCGTCGGCCATGAACACCACCCGGTTCGACGCGCGGCGGGCGAAGCCCATCTCGTGCGTCACCACGATCATGGTCATGCCCTCGGTCGCCAGCGACGTCATCACCGACAGCACCTCGTTGACCATCTCGGGGTCCAGCGCGCTGGTGGGCTCGTCGAACAGCATGACCTTCGGGCCCATGGCCAGGGACCGGGCGATCGCGACGCGCTGCTGCTGACCACCCGACAGCTGTGCCGGGTACTTGTCGGCCTGGTTGGCGACCCCGACCCGCTCCAGCAGTTCGAGCCCCTTCTTGCGGGCCTCGTCCTTGTTCTTGCGCCGCACCTTCATGGGCGCGAGGGTGACGTTCTCGAGAATTGTCTTGTGCGCGAACAGGTTGAACGACTGGAACACCATGCCCACCTCGGAACGGAGCGTGGCCAGCTTGCGGCCCTCCTCGGGCAGGAGCTCACCGTCGATGTGGATCGATCCGGAGTCGATGGTCTCCAGCCGGTTGATGGTGCGACACAACGTCGACTTGCCCGACCCTGACGGCCCGAGCAGCACGACCACCTGTCCGCGCGGGACTTCGAGATTGATGTCCTTCAGCACATGCAGTGCGCCGAAGTGCTTGTTGACCCCCTTGACCGAGATCATCGGGGTGGCAGGTGACGGCTCGCCGGTGACCATGCGCACAGACACTACCCAGGTAAGCGACGGCGCGCGGATCACTCACAGAAACCCGGAAGCCCGTCGACAAATTTGGTATAAAACGCGCCGCCCGTACGATTGGCACGTGATTTCGACAGCGACTCCGGACGTGGAAGCTGACGCCGCGGAGTCCGCTACGGGTTCCGGCGCGGGGCGCACCTACCAGGTCCGCACCTACGGGTGTCAGATGAACGTCCACGATTCCGAGCGGCTCGCCGGCCTGCTCGAAGACGCCGGATACCGGCGCGCCGAGGACGGCGACGACGCCGACGTCGTGGTCTTCAACACCTGCGCGGTCCGCGAGAACGCCGACAACAAGCTCTACGGCAACATCAGCCACCTGGCGCCGCGCAAGCAGACCGACCCCAACATGCAGATCGCCGTCGGCGGTTGCCTGGCGCAGAAGGACCGCGACACGGTGCTCAGCAAGGCGCCGTGGGTCGACGTGGTGTTCGGCACGCACAACATCGGCTCGCTGCCGGTGCTGCTCGAGCGCGCCCGCCACAACCGCGAAGCCCAGGTCGAGATCGTCGAGGCCCTCCAGGAATTCCCCTCGGCATTGCCGGCTACCCGCGAATCGTCCTACGCCGCTTGGGTTTCCATCTCCGTCGGCTGCAACAACACCTGCACGTTCTGCATCGTGCCGTCGCTGCGCGGCAAAGAGGTCGACCGGCGTCCCGGCGACATCCTCGCCGAAGTGCAGTCGCTGGTGGACCAGGGCGTCCTGGAGATCACGCTGCTGGGCCAGAACGTCAACGCGTACGGCGTCTCTTTCTCCTCGGATGAGCGCCTCCGGGAGCACCCGGACGCCTGGACCGACATCGAACGCGACCGCGGCGCCTTCGCCAAACTGCTGCGTGCCTGCGGCGACATCGAAGGGCTGGAACGCGTCCGGTTCACCTCCCCGCACCCCGCCGAGTTCACCGACGACGTCATCGAAGCCATGGCGGCCACCCCGAACGTCTGCCCGACGCTGCACATGCCGCTGCAGTCGGGATCGGACCGCATCCTCAAGGCGATGCGGCGCTCCTACCGGGCCGAGAAGTACCTCGGCATCATCGAGCGGGTGCGCGCCGCGCTCCCGCACGCGGCCATCACCACCGACATCATCGTTGGGTTCCCGGGCGAGACCGAAGAGGACTTCCAGGCCACGCTCGACGTCGTCGAACGCGCCCGGTTCTCCAGCGCGTTCACCTTCCAGTACTCCAAGCGGCCCGGCACCCCGGCCGCCGAGCTACCCGACCAGCTCCCCAAAGAGGTTGTCTCCGAACGCTATATGCGGCTCATCGAGCTGCAGGAGCGCATCTCGTGGGAGGAGAACCTGGCCCAGGTCGGCCGCGAGGTCGAGCTGCTGGTGGCCACCGGCGAAGGCCGCAAGGATTCGGCCACCGAGAGGATGTCGGGCCGCGCGCGTGACGGCCGGCTGGTGCACTTCGCCCCGGGTGACGCCGACATCCGCCCGGGCGACATCGTCACCACGACCGTCACCGGTGCGGCGCCGCACCACCTGATCGCCGACACGCCGATCATCAGCCACCGCCGCACCCGCGCGGGCGACGCGCACGCCGCGGGCCGCAAACCCACCACCGGCGTAGGCCTGGGCATGCCGCAGATCGGCGCGCCGCCCGTCACGCCCGTAGAGCAGGGATGTTCACGATGAACGACACCAAGCCCGAACAGCCGACCGGCGGCTCGAACGGCGAATTCGAGGAATTCAAGGGCGACATCGATGCCGCGGAGCAGCGCATCGCCCGGGAGATCGACCCGGGCGGCCGCGCCATGGTCGTGGCGACCTGCGTCTTCGTGATCCTGCTGTCGTTCGTGCTGCCGCACACCGGCGCCGTCAAGGGCTTCGACGTGCTGCTCGGCGACCAGGTCGCGCTCGACGCGAAGATCCTGCTGCCGTCGCGGGTGTTCGTGTGGCTGATCCTGGTGTTCAGCGTCGGCTTCTCGATGCTGGCGCTGCTGACCCGCCGCTGGGGCCTGGCCTGGATCGCGCTGGCCGGCTCCGCCGTGTCGTGCTTCCTCGGCATGCTCGCCATCTGGTCGCGCAACACCGTCGTCAAGCCGTACCCGGGCCCCGGATTCGGGCTCTACCTGGCCTGGATCGCCGTCATCCTGCTGACGTTCCACTGGGCCCGCGTGGTGTGGTCACGCACCGCGGTGCAGCTGGCCGCCGAGGCACAGCGCCGCGAGTCGACCGCCGAGCAGCAGAAGCGCGGGCTGCTCGACGGACCGGACGAACCTACTTCTTGATCGCGGCGGAAGCCGCGTCGGCCCACTCACGCCACTGCGCCGCACTGGCCCGCGCCTTCTCGGCATCCTTCGCCTTGCCCGCGGCCTCGGCCTTCTCGGCCTGACGCTCGAACTGCTCGGCCCGCTCGCGGAATTGATCGGCCCGGGCCTGCGCCTCCGGGTCGCTCCACCCGCTCTGCGCGGCGTCGCGGATCTTCTTCTCGACGGCCCGCAGCCGGCGCTCCAGCTCCGCGGTGCGGTCGCGCGAGGCCTTGCCGATGGCGTCCCACTTGTCGCCGATGGCGCGGAACGCCGCACGCGCGGCGTCGACATCGCTGATGTCGATCTTCTCGGCCTCGGCCAGCAGCTCGGCCTTGGCGTCGGCGTTCGCGTTGAACTCGGCGTCCTTCTCGGCGTTGACCGCGTTACGGGCGCTGAAGAACGTGTCCTGGGCGGCCTTGAACCGCTTCCACAGCGCGTCGTCGACGTCCTTGGCGGCGCGGCCCGCGGCCTTCCACTGCGTCAGCAGATCGCGGAACGTCGCGGCGGTGGCGCCCCAGTCCGTGGAGCCCGACAGCGCCTCGGCGCGCTCACACAGCGCCTCCTTGGCCTGCCGCACGCCGACCCGCTCGCGATCGAGCTCGGCGAAGTGCGAGCCCCGGCGCCGGTTGAACGCCTCGCGGGCCGCCGAGTAGCGCTTCCACAGCGCGTCGTCGACCTTGCGGTCCAGGCCGGTGATGGTGCGCCACTCGTCGAGGATCGCGCGCAGCCGGTCACCGCTGGCCTTCCACTGCGTGGAGTTGGCGCCGATCTCCTCGGCCTCGGCGGCCAGGGCTTCCTTGCGGGCCGTCTGGGCGGCGCGGTGCTCGTCGCGCTTGGCCCGCTCCTCCTGCGCGCTGGCGCCGGCCTGCTCGACGATGGTGGTCAGCCGGGCGGTCAGGGCATCGACGTCACCCAGTACCGAGGCCTCGGGCAGCGATTCCAGCAGCGTCGCGGCGGCCGACTTGATCTTGCGGGCATCGCCACTGCCGCTGCCGAGCCGGTGCTCCAGCAGTGCCACCTCGGTGCTCAGATCGTCGTACCGGCGGCCGAAGTGGGCGTATGCGGCCTCGGCGTCGCCCGCCTGCCACGACGCGATCTTGCGCTCGCCGGCGGCGGTGATCAGCCACACCGTGCCGTCGTCGTCGACGCGGCCGAAGCGGTGCGGATCGCACGTCGGCGGGGCGGCCACCGGCGGGGCCGGGGGATGGTGCGGGACGGCGCTCGGTTTGGGACCGGGGCGCGGCGGACCGGGCCGAGGAGTCGGTTTCGGGGTGTTGCCGGGTTCGGTGGTGGTCATCTCGTGCTCCTCATGCCCGCGCGTGGGGTGACCCACGCTTCTGCCGCGCGACGCGGCGCCGTCATCTGGTACTCGCACGCTATTCAAACAGGTCGACCCGCCGTCTGCGCAGGCGTTTGCCGGACTCGTTAGCGTGGACGCGTGCGTAGCGCCGGCCTGACACATATCGCGATCGTCCCGTCGGCCCCCATTCTGGTGCCTGAGCTGGCGTCCGGCGCTGCTGTCGAACTCGCCGATCTGACGGTCGCGGTGCGGTGTGCGGCGCAGGACCTGCCGTCGCGCTGGGTGGCGGTCGGTGTCGGTGCGCAGGATGACCGGGTGCCCGTCGACGCGGTCGGCACCTTCGCCGGTTACGGCGCCGACGTCCGGGTCACGTTCACGCCGGGCTCGTCCGGTGCGGCGCGGCCGCTGCCGTTGTGCGCGCTGATCGCGGGCTGGCTGCGGGGGAGTGTGAACGCGGGGGCGACTGTCGACGTGCGGGTCGTCGCCGACGACCTGGCGCCGGAGGCGGCACTCGAGCGGGGCCGCGCGCTGCGCGCCGAGCTGGACGCGGCCGCCGAGCCCGTCGGTGTGCTCGTGGTCGCCGACGGCGCGAACACCCTGACCGCGGCGGCGCCCGGTGGCTTCGACCCCGATTCCGTTGCGCGCCAAGCGAAGTGGGACGACGCGCTCGCCACCGGCGACGTGTCCGCGCTCGCCGGCCTGTCCGGCGCGCTCGGCCGTGCCGCCTATCAGGTGCTGGCCGGGCTCGCCGGACCGGACCCCAAGGCGACCGAGCTGTACCGCGGCGCGCCCTACGGCGTCGGCTACTTCGCCGGCACCTGGATCCCCCGGTGAGGCCCATCGCGGTCGTCGGCCCCACCGGGACCGGCAAGTCGGCCCTGGCACTCGACCTCGCCGAACAACTCGGCGGCGAGATCGTCAACGCCGACGCCATGCAGCTCTACCGCGGCATGGACATCGGCACCGCCAAGCTGACGGTGCCCGAGCGGCGCGGCATCGTCCACCACCAGCTCGACGTCCTCGAGGTCACCGACAACGCGACGGTCGCGAAGTACCAGGCGGCCGCCGCGGCCGACATCGAGGACATCGCCGCCCGCGGCGCCGTACCGGTGATCGTCGGCGGGTCGATGATGTACATCCAGGCGCTGCTCGACGAATGGTCGTTCCCGGCGACCGACCCCGCGGTGCGGGCCCGGTGGGAGGACCGGCTGGCCGAGGTCGGGGTCACGGCGCTGCACGGCGAACTGGCGCGGGTCGATCCCGAGGCCGCCGCGTCGATCCTGAACACCGATGGCCGGCGCATCGTGCGGGCACTGGAGGTCGTCGAACTCACCGGCCGGCCGTTCGCGGCGTCGGCGCCACAGATCGGCGCGCCGCGCTGGGACACCCTCATCGTCGGATTGGACTGGGACACAGAGATTCTCGACGACCGCCTGCAGCGCCGTACCGACCTGATGTTCGCCACCGGGCTGGTCGACGAGGTGCTGGCGCTGCGCGCCCGCGGCCTGCGCGACGGCGTGACGGCGGCCCGTGCCCTGGGCTACGCACAGGTGCTGACCGCGCTGGACGTCGGTGGCGATGACGCCGCGATCGCCGAGGCGCAGGAGCGCACCTTCATCGGCACCCGGCGCTACGTGCGCCGGCAGCGGTCCTGGTTCCGGCGCGATCACCGCATCACGTGGCTGGCCGGCGACGCGGAGGGGAACGCGGCCGAGACCATCCGACGGTGGCGCCACGTATCCTGAAGCTGTGCGGTTTTCGAAAGGGCACGGCACCCAGAACGACTTCGTGGTGCTGCCCGACGTCGACGCCGAACTGAACCTGACCCCCGCGGTCATCGCTGCGCTGTGCGACCGGCGCCGCGGACTCGGGGCCGACGGCCTGCTGCGCGTCACCAAGGCCGGCGCCGCGCAGAACGCCGGCGTGTTCGACGACCTTCCCGACGGCGTCGCCGCCGACGACTGGTACATGGACTACCGCAACGCCGACGGCTCCATCGCCCAGATGTGCGGCAACGGTGTCCGGGTCTTCGCGCACTACCTGCGCGCGTCCGGGCTCGAGCACCGCGACGAATTCGTGGTCGGTTCCCTCGCCGGGCCGCGTCCGGTGGTCCTGCACGGCGCCGACGCGGTCAACGCCGAGGTGACGGTCGAGATGGGCAAGGCCCGTTCGTTCGGGCCCGGCAAGGCCGTCATCGCCGGGCGCACCTTCGCGGGCCTGGCGGTGGACGTCGGCAACCCGCACCTGGCCTGTGTCGACCCGTCGCTGAACATGGCCGGGCTCACCGCGCTGGATGTCGCGGCGCCGGTGTCCTTCGACGCCGACCAGTTCCCCGAGGGCGTCAATGTCGAGGTGCTGACCGCGCCCGCCAACGGGGTCGTCGCGATGCGGGTGCACGAGCGGGGCGTGGGCGAAACCCGCTCCTGCGGAACCGGAACCGTCGCTGCCACGTTGGCAGCACTGAACCACATCGGCGCCGACACCGGCAGCCTGCGGGTGGTGATCCCCGGCGGCGAGGTCAGCGTGACCATCACCGAGGACACCAGCTTCCTGCGCGGGCCGTCGGTGCTGCTGGCGCACGGTGAACTCGCCGCCGAATGGTGGCACGAGAACGAAGGAAATTCAGATGCGTCCCGCTGACTTTGCGGGCACCATCGATAACTACCTATGACCTCTCCTTTCGATCCTGACAACACCCCCAGCGTCGGTGAACTGGCGCTCGAAGACCGCGCGGCACTGCGCCGCGTTGCCGGCCTGTCGACCGAACTGGCCGACATCTCCGAAGTCGAATACCGCCAGCTGCGCCTCGAACGTGTGGTGCTGGTCGGCGTGTGGACCGACGGCACGTCGGCCGACGCCGACAACAGCCTCGCCGAACTGGCCGCGCTCGCCGAGACCGCGGGTTCCGAGGTGCTCGAAGGCCTGATCCAGCGCCGTGACAAGCCGGACGCCTCGACCTACATCGGCTCCGGGAAGGCCCTGGAGCTGCGTGAGATCGTGCTCGCCACCGGCGCCGACACCGTCATCTGCGACGGTGAACTGAGCCCCGCCCAGCTGAACTCGCTGGAAAAAGTGGTGAAGGTCAAGGTCATCGACCGCACCGCGCTGATCCTCGACATCTTCGCCCAGCACGCCACCAGCCGCGAAGGCAAGGCCCAGGTGTCGCTGGCCCAGATGGAGTACATGCTGCCGCGGCTGCGCGGCTGGGGTGAGTCGATGTCCCGGCAGGCCGGTGGTCGTGCCGGTGGCGCCGGCGGCGGCGTGGGTACCCGTGGCCCCGGTGAAACCAAGATCGAGACCGACCGGCGGCGGATCCGTGAGCGGATGGCCAAGCTGCGCCGCGAGATCAAGGACATGAAGAAGATTCGCGACACCCAGCGGCACAGCCGCCGGGCCAGCGACACCCCGTCCGTCGCGATCGTCGGCTACACCAACGCCGGCAAGTCCAGCCTGCTCAACGCCCTCACCGGCGCCGGCGTGCTGGTGCAGAACGCGCTGTTCGCCACCCTCGAACCCACCACGCGCCGGGGCCAGCTCGACGACGGCCGGCCGTTCACCCTGACCGACACCGTCGGGTTCGTGCGGCACCTGCCGACGCAGCTGGTCGAGGCGTTCCGGTCGACGCTGGAGGAGGTCGTCGACGCCGACCTGCTCGTCCACGTCGTCGACGGCTCCGACGCCGATCCGCTGGCGCAGATCAACGCGGTCCGCACGGTCGTCGGGGAAGTCGTCGCCGAGTACGACATCGCCGCCCCGCGAGAGCTGTTGGTGGTCAACAAGATCGACGCCGCCGGCGATCTGGCGCTGGCCCACCTGCGGCGCGCGTTGCCGGACGCCGTGTTCGTGTCGGCGCACACCGGTGAGGGGCTGGACCGGCTACGGATGCGCATGTGCGAGCTGGTCGAGCCGACCGACGCCGCCGTCGACGTGACCATTCCCTACGACCGCGGTGACCTCGTGGCTCGTGTCCACGCCGAAGGTCGTGTCGAGGCCACCGAGCACACCACCGACGGCACCCGGATCAAGGGCTGGGTGCCGATGGCGCTGGCCGCCAGCCTCGGCGAGTTCGTCACCGCCTAGTTCACGCGGCGGCCTTGGCCGGCTTGTCGGCCTTGTCGGCGGCCGGCTTCACGGCCTTGGGGGCCTTGACCTTCTTGTCCTTCTTCGGCTTCTTGGTCTTATCGGTGGTCTTGTCGCCGGTCTTGTCATTGGTCTTGTCGGTGGCGCCGGTCTGACCGTCCTTGGCCGGGTCGGTGCCGGGCTTCGGGTCCTGCTTCGGGCCGGTGGTGTCGGTGGTCTTTGGATCCGTCACCTTGGTGTCCGGGGTCTTGGTGTCGGTGTCCTTGACGGCCGTGATCTTCGTGTCGCCGTCCTTGGTGTCGGTGTCCTTGGTGTCCGGGGTGGTCGAGAGCTTCGGAGCAGTCACGGGCGCGAGCTTGGTGTCACCGGTCGGGGTGGCGGAAACCGCCTTCGGTGCGGTCGAGCCGGACAGGGCCGCGACCGTCGCCGGCGCGGGGGTCGGGGTGGTCGCGGCGATGGGAAGCTGCACCTTGCCGCCGGTGATGTCGCTGATCGCGGCCTTGACACCCTCGCCCGCGGCGTTGATCAGGTCCACCGTCAGCGTGATCGGGTTGATCAGCGGGATCAACCGGAACGGCGCCGGGACGCCCGGGCTCAGGCTGCGGTCATAGCCGGTGTCGATGAGCACCCGCAGCACGGGGGAGACCAGGTCGACGATCGGCTTGATGATGAAGCTGGTGTGGGTGAAGCCGCCGAACTCCAGGAACGGCCGCACGATCGGCAGGGTCTTGGTCGGGATGGTGATATAGGTGGTGTCGCCGTACACGGTCTGGTTCGCCGGGTCCTTCAACGCGGCGTCGAGCTCTGCGGGCGTGTACTCGAGGTCGGGGATCTCACCGGGATCGCTGTTCTCGTTGGGCGCCAGGTAGGTGCCGTGGGTGTACCAGAAACCGGCGATGGCGTTGAGGTCGGCGAGCAGGTTGATCGGGTACAGCGGGAAGTCGGACACGCCGTCGTACTCGAAGGCGATGTCGGTGGTCTTGATGCCGGTGTTGGTCGGTGCCGGCAGACCGAAGGTGACATCCAGGATCGGCACCGTGCCGAGGAAGGCCAGTCGCTCGAACAGACCGCCGTTGGGCCGGTTGGTGTTGCCGATCATGACGAAGGCCAACGAGGCCTTCTGCGCGTCGGTCAGTCCCGACAGCGTGGCCTTCTCGCGGCTCACGATGTTGCCGCCCTGGGAGTAGCCGAAAATGATGACCGGGTTCTGGGGTGTCGCCGCCGGCAGTGCCAGCTGCAGCTGAGTATCCAGCGCAAGGATGCCCTGACCGGTCGAGTCGTTCCACTTTGCGCCGGACAGGCCGCCCCAGCCGGGCAGCGGGATGGGCCAGAACTGGGCCGGGTAGTTGATACCCGTCAGTGTGCAGCCGTTGGTGCTGGTGCACACCGGTTGGAGTTGTGCGTTGAGGTTGAACGGTGCGATGTAGTAGTCGGTCGCGTTCTCCTTGTATCCCGCAACGACATTCGCGTTCGGGGTGCCGGTGCCCGGGACGATCAGCGCGGTCGCGGCGAGGGTGAACGCGGCCGTCACCATCGAGACCACGCCCAGCAGAACCGTGCTCAGCACCGTCAGCATCACGGCCACGGCTGCGGGGATGGTGCGTCCGAAGTTGCGCATCGCCTCGCCCCCTTTCGACGTCGCCGATCCGATGATCGGCACCTGTTTCGCATCGTCGCACTGTGACCGGACCGGGACCGGGTGTTTGCCGAAAATTTGTCGGGCGTGTCGATTCTTGGGTATGGCAGTGCGCAGATCGTGGGTGAAATCACACCACTGCGATACTCTTTGCGGGACAGGGCTTTTCGTCCCGCGGCCGGCCGTACCGATTGCCGTGGTCGGCGACGGGCGATGTTCGGTACTAAGCTCTGGCTCAACATCAGTTGCGCTCCTTCGCAGGACACGCCCACTGATCACGTCGTGGAACGGCTGAGAGCCGTGTCAGTCCATCTGCACCAGCACTTCTCGCGGCGACCGATACTGCCGCCGGCATTGTCGACCCTCCGTGCCGGAAAGGCTGTACTCATCCATGTCTGCAGAACAATCGTCGTCCTTCGCTGAACTCGGCGTCCCCGAGGCGCTCGTCGCCTCGCTCGCCGGCCGCGGCATCGCCGCGCCGTTCCCCATCCAGGTCAGCACCCTGCCCGACACCCTGGCCGGCCGGGACGTCCTCGGCCGCGGCCGCACGGGCAGCGGTAAGACGCTCGCCTTCTCCATTCCGCTGGTGGCCCGGCTGGCCGGCGCCTCGCGACGTCCGTCGCGTCCCACCGGCCTGGTGCTGGCCCCGACCCGCGAGCTGGCCACCCAGATCGCCGCGACCGTCGAACCGCTGGCCACTGCTGTGGGACTCAAGGTGACCACCATCTTCGGTGGCGTTTCGCAGAACCGTCAGGTCGACGCGTTGCGCGGCGGCGTGGACATCGTCATCGCCTGCCCGGGCCGTCTCGAAGACCTCATGAAGCAGAAGCTGGTGAACCTCGACGCCGTGCAGGTCACGGTGCTGGACGAGGCTGATCACATGGCCGACCTGGGCTTCCTGCCGGGCGTCACCCGGATTCTGGCGGCCACTCCCGCCGGCGGTCAGCGCATGTTGTTCTCCGCGACGCTCGACAACGGCGTCGACAAGCTCGTGCGGCGCTTCCTGTCCGATCCCATCACGCATTCGGTCGACGAGATCGATGCGCCGCCGCCGGCCATGACGCACCACGTGTTCCACGTCGCCGGTGTCGCCGAGAAGCGCGACCTGGTGCAGCGGCTGGCGTCCGGCACCGGCCGGCGCATCCTGTTCATGCGCACCAAGCACCAGGCTCGCAAGCTGGCCCGGCAGCTCACCGAATCCGGTGTGCCGTCGGTCGACCTGCACGGCAACCTGTCCCAGCCCGCGCGGGACCGCAACCTCGCCGCTTTCAGCTCGGGAGAGGCGCGCGTCCTCGTCGCCACCGACATCGCCGCGCGCGGTGTGCACGTCGACGAGGTCGAGCTCGTGGTCCACGTGGACCCGCCCGCCGAGCACAAGGCGTACCTGCACCGCTCGGGACGTACGGCCCGTGCCGGAAGCGCCGGCGACGTCGTGACCGTGGTGCTCCCGGAGCAGCGCAAGGATGCCCAGCAGCTGCTGCGCAAGGCCGGCATCACGGCCCGGCCGCAGGAAGTCGTCGCCGATTCGGCGTCGGTGCAGGCGCTGGTCGGAGAGATCGCGCCGTACCGCGCGCCGGCCCCCAAGGAGGCGCCCGCGCCCCGGGGCGGCAACCGTCCGGCCAAGACGGCGACCGCCGGGCAGGCGCAGCGCCGCCGCCGGCGTTCGAGCGGTGGGCTGCAGGCGCCCGGGCGTACCCAGGGTGGTCGTTCGCAGGGGCAGCCGGGCCGTTCGCAGTCCGGCCGCAGCCAGGCGAGGTAGTCGCCACCCGGCGACGCGCCGGGTGTGGGCCCGCTCACAACCAACCGCCCGGTTGGGATAAGTTGTTGCAAACTTATCCAGTACCGGAGGTCTCACATGGGTGTCATCAAGTACGACCGCACGTTGTTCGAACCCGAGCACGAGCTGTTCCGGGAGTCGTACCGCGCGTTCCTCGACCGCCATGCCGAGCCCTACCGCGAGGAGTGGGAGAAGGCCAAGATCGTCGACCGCGAGGTCTGGCGCGAGGCGGGTAAACAGGGTTTTCTCGGCATGGCCGTGCCGGAGGAGTACGGCGGCGGCGGAAACCCGGACTTCCGCTACAACGTCATCGTCAGCGAGGAGACCGCGGCGGGACGACACAGCGGTCTGGGCTTCACGCTGCAGAACGACGTCATCGCGCCGTACCTGCTCGAGCTGACCAACGACGAGCAGAAGCAGCGCTGGCTGCCCGGTTTCTGCAGCGGCGAACTGATCTGTGCCATCGCGATGACCGAACCGGGCACCGGTAGTGACTTGCAGGGCATCAAGACCCGTGCGGTCAAAGACGGCGACCACTACGTGCTCAACGGCTCGAAGACGTTCATCACCAACGGTATTCACGCCGACCTGGTGATCGTCGTCGCTCAGACCGACCCGGACAAGGGCGCGCAGGGCTTCAGCCTGCTGGTGGTCGAGCGCGGCATGGCGGGTTTCGAGCGCGGCCGTCACCTCGACAAGATCGGCCTCGACGCGCAGGACACCGCGGAATTGTCGTTCACCGAAGTCAAAGTCCCGGCCGAGAACCTGCTGGGCGTCGAGGGCATGGGGTTCGTCTATCTGATGCAGAACCTGCCGCAGGAGCGTATTTCCATCGCCGTGATGGCTGCCGCGGCGATGGAGGCCGTGCTGGAATCGACATTGCAATACGCCAAGGAGCGTAAAGCGTTCGGCAAGCCGATCGGCAGCTTCCAGAACAGCCGATTCGTGTTGGCGGAACTGGCGACAGAGGCCACGGCGGTGCGAATCATGGTCGATGAGTTCATTCGCCTGCATCTCGATCGAAAGCTGACAATCGACCAGGCGGCGATGGCCAAATGGTATTCCACAGAGGCGCAGGTTCGCCTGGTCGACCGGTGTCTGCAGCTGCACGGCGGCTACGGCTATATGCGCGAATATCCCATTGCGCGGGCATTCCTGGACTCGCGCATCCAGACCATCTACGGCGGGACCACCGAGATCATGAAGGAGATCATCGGCCGCGGATTGGGCGTTTAACTAATTGCCGCGCGAATTTATTCGCATATCGAAGCGCGACACACTGGTGCGTCACCGCCCGATATCCCGCACGATGGGCATGAACTGAAGCAAAGTTGACAGAATCTCTCAATCAAGAGAGTTTGTCTGACGGAATTTTGTATCCGGAGTTTTGCCGACCGCGGGAGGAATTCGATGACCGGGCTGCGAACCCGTGGCGGATGGGCTGGTGTCGGGGCCCTTTCTGTCGCGGTGGCATTGCTCATGGCTCCGACGGCATACGCGACACCGGAAAGCGACGCCGACGCGGCGATATCCCACACGTGGGATGCCGCGGGCGGTGACACGGGTGAGCTGGGTGCCAAGGACGGTGACGTCTACCAGGTCGGCGCGGGCTTTGCGCAGAACTTCGCGGGCGGCAAGATCTATTTCAGCGAGGGCACCGGCGCCCATCTCATTTACGGCGCGATCCTCGACAAGTACCAGGCCTTGGGCGGCGCCGCGGACAGCGATCTCGGCTTCCCGACCATCGACGAGGGCGCGGGCAAGGCCACTGACAGCCGCAACAGCACCTTCAGTGCCGCTGACAAGCCGGTCATCTTCTGGACGCCCGACAACGGCGCCTGGGTGGTGCGCGGCGCCATCAACGCCGCCTGGGACAAGCTCGGCGGGTCGGCCGGCACCCTCGGCGTACCCACGGCCGACGAGTCCTGGAAGGGCGACGTCGTCACCCAGCCCTTCACCGGCGGTGAGGTGAGCTGGAACGCCAAGACCAAGGCGTTCACCACCACGCCGGCCGACCTGGCCGGCCAGCTGACCGGCCTCGACGTGCCGGGCGACGCGACGACGGCCATCGCCGCCGCACGACGGGCAGCCGGCGGGCCGCAGGGCACCCTCGGAGACGAGCAGGGTGCCCAGTACAAGGTCGGCGACGGCGTGGCACAGAACTTCGCCGGCGGCACCATCTTCTATTCACCGGCGACCGGTGCGCACGCGATCACCGGCGACGTACTGGCCAAATACCGCGCGGCCGGCGGCCCGCAGGGCGATCTCGGATTCCCGGCGAGCAACGAGACCGACGGCGGCATCTCGCCCACGAGCCGCATCGCCACGTTCGCCGCCGCCGACAACCCGGCGATCTTCTGGACGCCCGAGCACGGCGCGTTCGTCGTCCGCGGCGCGATGAACGCGGCGTGGGACAAGCTCGGTGGCGCGACCGGCAAGCTCGGCGCGCCGACCGCCGATCAGACCGTCAGCGGCGACGTCGTCAGCCAGAAGTTCACGGGCGGTTCGATCTCGTGGAACAAGTCCAGCCGTGCGTTCAGCACCGAGCCGGCAGAACTGGCGTCGCAGTTGGGCGGCCTGCAGGTACCCAGTGTCGATCTGCCGGGCGGGGTGACCTCGCAGTCCGACGAGGCCGGCAAGTGGTACCAGTTCCACTGGTGGTGGTTGCTGGCGATCATCCCGCTGCTGCTCGTCGTGGTCGGCATCGTGATCGCGTCGCTGCTGCGGCGCCGGCGGCACGCCGGACCGGACGCCGTCGACGATCAGGACGCGTACGACTACGACGACCACGAGCTCGGCGACGGGGAGTACGGCGACCCGCAGTATGCGGACGGCGGTGTCGACAGTGAGTACGGCGACGAGTTCGCGGCCGAGGACCAGCAGTTCGACGGCCCGCACGGCGGGCCCGCGTTCCAGAGCAACCCGGACGTCATCGACACCGCGCCGACGGTGTACCCCGATTTCACGGCCGAGCAGCCCGCCGACGAGCCCGCCGACGGTGAGGCGGACGCCGATGCCGATGCCGAGGCGCAAGCCGAGCTCGACGCCGAGCCGGTCGACGCGGCCGAACCCTACGAGCCTGAGCCGCAGGCGAGCGGCGACGACGGCGACCGCGAACCCGCCGACGAACCGACGGCCTCGGTGCAACTCCCGGATGCGTTGCGTCGTGGTGGCGCGGCGGCGGGCCTGACCGCGGCCGGGTTGGCGGGCTTCGCCGGACTTCGGCCCCGGGACCCCGCCGACCGTGTCTGGGCTGCGCCGGCCGAGGACCAGGAGACCGAGGACCAGGCTGACGAGCGTGCGTCCGAGCCCGAGGAACAGGTGGCCGAGGCCGAGACGCCGGAGGTTTCGGAGGCGGAACCGGCAGCCGAGGCTCCTGTGGACGAGGCGCCTGCGGAGGACGCCGTCGCGGCCGGTCCGGCCAGCGGCCGGCACCATGCGCTGGGGGCCGAGGAACCCGAGACCGCGCAGATGTCGTTCCGCGTCGCGACCGGTGCGGAGCCGCCAGAGGGCTACGGCATCAAGGCCAATACCGAGTCGGGTTTGTACTGGGTGCCGGGATCTCCCGGGTATGACGAAGCGCCCGTCCAAATCTGGTTTGCCAGTGAGGAATTCGCGGTCACCAACGGGTTCATCCGCGGCTGACCGGAGTCATGACTGAGCCCCGCTGCGAGCGACTGCAGCGGGGCTCATCTCTAGGTCTGGCAGCCCTCAAATCTTGCGGATGACGGTCACGACCTTGCCGAGGACGACCGCGTCGTTGCCCGGGATCGGGTCGAACGCCGGGTTGTGCGGCATCAGCCACACCTGGCCCTTGGTGCGCTTGAAGGTCTTCACCGTGGCCTCACCGTCGATCATCGCTGCGACGATGTCCCCGTTGTCGGCCACGTTCTGCTGCCGCACGACGACCCAGTCGCCGTCGCAGATCGCGGCGTCGATCATCGACTCGCCGACCACCTTCAGAAGGAACAACGAGCCCTCACCCACGAGTTCGCGGGGGAGCGGGAAGACGTCTTCGACGGCCTCTTCGGCAAGGATCGGGCCGCCGGCGGCGATCCGGCCGAGCACCGGCACGAACGTCGGTTCGGGCAGCGCGTCCGAACCGGAGACATCGGTTGTGATGGTGGCGCCCGTCGAGTCGTCCGCACCGCGCACGTCCACGGCGCGCGGGCGGTTCGGGTCGCGGCGCAGGTAGCCCTTCTTCTCCAGCGTGCGCAGCTGGTGGGCCACCGACGAGGTCGAGGTGAGGCCGACGGCGTCGCCGATCTCCCGGATGCTGGGCGGATAGCCGCGGGTGGTGACCGAGGTGCGGATGACGTCGAGGATGGTCCGCTGGCGCTCGGTGAGGCTGCTGGACCGTCCGCCTGGCTGGGTGTCCGGGGTATCGGTGCTGTCGCTCATGCAGACGAATCTAGCCCAGTGCGGACGATTCATCAAACATGTGTTCGAGATCGGGCGGGTCGGCGTGTCGCGGACGGATCTCGTCGTGACGTCGTGAAAGGGGCGGCGGAGTCGGCGAACGGAACTTGTCGGTGGGTCGTCGTATCGTTCGCAACAGTTCGATCACATGTTCTACCTTTCGAACATTTGGGCGATATAGTCGAACACAAGAGCGATCGAACCTATGTACGAACTCCTGAGAGGAACCGACATGACCGTCATCACCCGCGAATACCCGACCGACGTCGTCGTCCGCACCGTGCCTCGGCGTGGAGATGTGAATCCGCACCGCCAGGCCCGGCTGCGGCCGGCTGGTTCCCGTCCTGCGGGCGCGGCCTTCCGCCACCGCGGTACGGGAGTACTGACCTCCCGGGCCTCGCACCGTCGCAACCCGATCACGCCGTTGACCACGGTGATGCTGGCTCTGGTCGCGGCCGGGATCACGGTGTGGCTGGGCCTGGTGGCGCAGTTCGGCGAAGCTGTCCAGCCGACATCGTCGGCGGCCTCGGTGCCCGCACAGCTCGCGGTGGTCCGGGTGCAGACCGGGGAGTCCATTCAGCAGGTCGCCCGGCGCGTGGCGCCCGACGCGCCCGTCAGCGCCGTCGTCGACCGCATCAAGGAGCTCAACAAGCTGCCGTCGGTGGCACTGAACGCCGGTCAGACGCTGATCGCGCCGGTCGGCTGAGGACAGCCCGTGCGCACCTCGATCGGCACGGCGCCCGGCCGCGTCCGAGCGGCACGGGTAGGCTCAAGACCGTTCGAAACGGTCGATTGTCGGTGCGGCGAAGGAGCGGTGATGCACTGTCCGTTCTGCCGGCATCCGAACTCGCGTGTGGTCGATTCACGGGAAGCTGATGAAGGGCAGGCGATTCGGCGTCGCCGGTCATGCCCGGAATGCGGCCGCCGGTTCACGACGGTGGAAACTGCGGTCGTCGCGGTGGTCAAACGCAGCGGCGTCACAGAACCGTTCAGCCGGGACAAGGTGATCAAGGGCGTGCGGCGCGCCTGCCAGGGTCGGCAGGTCGACGACGATGCCCTGAACCAGTTGGCACAGAAGGTCGAAGATGCGGTGCGGGCCACCGGATCTCCCGAAGTGCCGAGCCATGAGGTCGGGCTGGCGATCCTCGGCCCTTTGCGTGACCTCGATGAGGTCGCCTATCTGCGGTTCGCCTCCGTGTACCGCTCATTCTCGTCCGCTGAGGACTTCGAACGCGAAATCGAGGCGCTGCGCGCGCACCGCGGCGTGACGTCGTCGGGCTGACTGCCGCTAGGTCGCGCTGCGTTCGTCGGTCTCCATCGCGTCGAGCACCGCGAACTTCGTATCCTGCGGGGCGTCGATCGATTTCGCGGTGACGCCGGTCTGCAGTAGGCCGCGCAGGGCATCGCGGTCGTACACCGACGGCGCGGTGGTGTCGATGAACTCCTCGACGAGCTTCACGAACCGATCGGGATCGTCATGAAATGGGAAATGGCCCGAGTTGTCGAAGAACTCGAGCCGAGAACCTGGCATCGCGGCATGGGCCAGCTCGCCATGAGCAGCCGGGATGACGGCATCGTGGGTGCCCCAAACCAATTGCACCGGAATGGCTTCGGTCAAATAACATCGATCCAGCATCGTGACCACCTGGCCCCGCCAGTCGACCACCGCACGCAGGGTCCGGGCAAAGGCGGACGAGGCCTTGGGTTCGGGCAGGTCGTTGAGGATCCGCAGCATGTTCGGCAGGTCGTGACCCAGACCGGTCGACCCGAGCAGCGCGCCGCCGAGACGTCCGGCGAGCTGAAGCGCGGGCAGCACCAACGGGATTCGCAACAGCGCCAGCGCTTCGGTGCCCAATGGCAGGGCCGCGAGCCGCAGCGCGATGTTCACGTCGCGGGTGACGCCGCCGGCACCCACCAGCACCAGGCGATCGATCAATTGCGGGAATTGATAGGCGAATTGCATGGCCACGCCGCCGCCCAGCGAATGGCCGACGACCGTTACCCGTTCGATGTCCAGCACGCTGAGCAGGTCCCGCATGCCGTTGGCGTACGCCGCCACCGAGTAGTCGGCGCGCGGTTTGTCGGACTGGCCGTGACCCAGCAGGTCTGGGGCGATCACGGTGAAGCGCTGCGCGAGGCGCGTCTGAACGGTCTCCCAGGTGGTGGAGTTGTCACCGATGCCGTGGATGAGCAGGATCGCCGGTCCCGAACCGGCTATCCGGTACGCCCGCCGGTAACCGTGGATGGTGCGGTATTCCAGCCGCGGCGTGACGTCGCGCACCGAGTGCAGGGTGGGCTTCCCATCGGACATCGTCCCAGCTCCTTCCCATCGTGTCGGCGGAGCCGACCGCGTGGTCAGTCGCCGACAGTGCCGTCGTCGCCGGCCTGGGGATCGGAGAATCCGTCGCCGGACTGTTCGGCGAGGAACTGCTCGAACTGTGCGCCGAGCTCGTCGCCGCTGGGTAGTTCCTCGTCACGTGCCAGCAACGACCGATTTTCCTGAGCAGCGACGAACGAATCGTACTGTTGTTCCAGTGCACTGACCACTTGAGCGACTTCGGCGCTGGCCTCCACCTGCTCACTGATCTTCGTGTACACCTCGGCGCCCGCCTCGGACAGCTCGTGGAGCGGGATCTGCAGCGATGCGATCCGCGAGACCTCGCCCAGCAGGGCCTCCGCGGCCGGCGGATACGCGGTTTGCGCCAGGTAGTGCGGCACGTGCACCGTGAAGCCCAGAGCTTCGTGGCCGTGCTGAATCATCCTGTACTCCAACAGGTTCGACACGCTGGCCGGAACCTGCACCTCGCCCACCCATGGCGTGTGATCAGCGATCAGTTCCTTGTTGCCCGCGTGTGCGGTCATGGTGACGGGCCGCGTGTGCGGCACCGCCATCGGGATGGCGCCCAGCCCGATGACCTGCCGGACCCCGAGCCGCTCGGAGAGCAGCCGCACCGCCGTGATGAATCGTTCCCAGCGCAGGTCCGGCTCCATGCCGGCCAGCAGCAGGAACGGCGTCCCGGCGGTGTCGTGCAACGCGTACAGATTCAACTCGGGGTCGTCGTACTTGGTGAAGTGATCGGTGGTGAACGTCATCAGCGGTCGACGCGACCGGTAGTCCAGCAGCTCGTCGATGGCGAACGACGCGACCAGTTCGGTGTCGAGCGTGTTCTTCAGGTGCTCGGCAGCCAGCCGGATGGCATGGCCGGCATCGGAGAAGCCTTCGAGGGCGTGCACCATCACCGGTCCGCGGCCGTCGGCGGCGGACAGCTGGGGCGCGGGGAACTCCAGCTCGTACATGCCGCTCTGCTCGGGCTGATACTGCTGGCCCCGGTGGTCTTCGGGCCGCTGGTCGCTCGCGTCCGCGTGCCCGTCGTGCTCGCTCACCTTCACACTCCTTGCCGTACTGCCTCGCCCACATCTCGCAGTGGGGTGCGTCTCCTACAAGTGTCTCGCATTCTCACCTTGTTCCCCGGGTCACCCCGGAGTACGCCATGGTGCACCAGATGCTGCTCGGGCAGGAGGTATCGGGCAAGATCGGACAGATGCTGGGCACCCGACTGGTCGTGAGCGCGCTCGTCGCGCTGTTGGCCACTGCGTGCAGCCCACCTCCGATCAAGGCCGACCCCCGCACCGGCGACGTCGGCACGGTCAGCGCAGGTGCGGCCGCAGTCCCGGGGCCCCGTCTCGATCCGCGCGTCGGAGCGGTGTTCCTGGGCAGCGATTCGGTACACACCTGCAGTGGCGCGGTGCTCGACTCACTGGCGGGAAATCTCATCATCACGGCCGCCCACTGCCTCGATTCGTCGGTCGAGGCGACGTTCGCACCCGGTTACCGCGGCGGCGTGCCCGGGGACTTCTGGCACATCGACGCGGTGTACCTGGATCCGCGCTGGGTCCGTGGCCAGGACCCGGCAGCCGACTTCGCGATCGCCCGGGTCAGCCACGGCGGCGCGCCCACGACCGAGACGCTGGAGCACCGCGCCGGCGGCGGCTTCGTGCTCGGCGCGGCGCCCGGTCCGGACGTTCCGATCACGGTGACGGGATACCCGCTTGGTGACGGCGGCGGTCAGGTCAGCTGCAGCGGTCCGACGTCACGCCCGGATCGCGGTTTCCCGGCGCTGCGCTGCCCGGGGCTGGTGGACGGCACCAGCGGCTCGCCCTGGGTATCGGGGAACGAGGTCAGGGGAGTGGTCGGCGGTCTGCAGGGCGGTGGTTGCAGCAGCAACGAGCTGTCGTACTCGTCGCCCTTCGATGTGCAGGTCCAGGTGGTGTATCAGCGCGCGCAGGAGGGTGGCCCGGCAGACCGTGCCACCGGCGCCCCCGACGACGGGTGCAGCACCTAGCTCCTGAATTGGTTGAGCGCCCGCAGCTTGTTCATCACGTCGAGCGCGGCGACCTTGTAGGCCTCGGAGAACGTCGGGTAGTTGAAGACGGCGTCGACCAGGTACTCCACGGTGCCGCCGCAGCCCATCACGGCCTGGCCGATGTGGACCAGTTCGGTGGCGTTGGAGCCGAAGATGTGCACGCCGAGCAGCGTGAGGTCCTCGGTGGAGACCAGGAGTTTGAGCATGCCGTACGAGTCGCCGGCGATCTGCCCGCGGGCCAGTTCGCGGTAGCGCGACACCCCGACCTCGTACGGGACCGAGCTGTCGGTGAGATCGACCTCGGTGGCGCCGACGTACGACACCTCGGGAATGGAGTAGATGCCGATCGGCTGCAGGTCGGTCATGCCCTTGCAGGGCTCGCCGAAGGCGTGATAGGCCGCGAGCCGGCCCTGGTCCATCGAGGTCGCCGCCAGCGCGGGGAAGCCGATGACGTCGCCGACGGCATAGATGTGGTCGACCTTGGTCTGGTAGTTGTCGTCGACGAAAATCCTTCCGCGGCTGTCGATCTCGAGTCCGGCCTGGGCGACGTCGAGGTGCTCGGTCTGGCCCTGCCGGCCGGCCGAGTACATCACTGTCTCGGCGGGGATCTGTTTCCCGCTGGCGAGCGTGGTCAGGGTTCCGCCGGGACCCACGTCCACGGCGGTGACCTCTTCGCCGAACCGGAACGTCACCGCGAGGTCGCGCAGGTGGAATTTGAGGGACTCGATGATCTCGGAATCGCAGAAGTCCAGCATCGTCGGCCGCTTCTCGATCACGGTCACCTTGGTGCCGAGCGCGGCGAACATGGACGCGTACTCGATACCGATGACTCCGGCGCCGACCACCACCATCGACTGCGGCAGGCTCTTGAGGTCCAGGATCCCGTCGGAGTCCAGGACGCGTTCTTCGTCGAAGTTCACCCCGGCCGGGCGGACGGGCTTGGTGCCGGTGGCGATGACGACATACCGCGCCCTGATGTTGACGTTCTCGTCGCGGGTCGGGTCCTCGATGACCAGGGTGTGCGGGTCGAGGAAGCGCCCGTGCCCTTCGAACAACTCGACCCCGTTGCGCAGGAGCTGGTTGCGCACGACGTCCTGTTCCCGGCCGATGACGTGGGTGGTGCGGCGCAGCAGGTCGGCAGGGGTGATCCGTTCCTTCACCCGGTAGCTGGAGCCGTACAGTTCGCGCTGGCTCATCCCGGTGAGGTAGACGACCGCCTCACGCAGCGTCTTGGACGGGATGGTCCCGGTGTTCACGCAGACGCCGCCGAGCATGCGTCCACGCTCGATGACTGCGACGGATTTTCCCAGCTTGGCGGCGGCGATCGCGGCCTTCTGCCCACCCGGGCCGGATCCGATGACGACGAGGTCGAACTCCTGCGTGGAACCCATGACAGCCAGGTTGGCACGGCGCGCGTGATCATGCAGCCGGATCATCGGCGAACTTTGCGGAAACACCTCGCGCGGGACCGTTATCCACAGATCCGAGTTCATCCACAGACCGGCCCGCAGGCCGCGCCGGCCGACGATTCCTGACGGACCGTGCTGCCACCTTCAGGGCATGACATCTTTCAGCTCATTCGATTTCCAACTGAACCGGCCCGGCGCCCTGATCGCGGCAGTGCCTGCGGTCCTGGGATTTGCGCCGGAGAAGTCACTGGTACTCGTCACGATCATCGGCGGCGAGATGGGTGCGGTCCTGCGCGTCGACCTGTCGGAGGGATTCTTCGAGGCCTTGCCCGACGCCCTCGGACATCTCTCGGACATGGCCGCCGCCGCGGACGCGGATGCGGCCATCGCGGTGATCGTCGACGAACACGGCGTCGACTGCGCGATGTGCGCGGACATGTACCGCGACGTGAGCGACGAACTCGAGGACGCGCTGTCCGATCACGGCATCGAACTGTTCGCGGTGCATGTGGTCGACCGGGTGGCCGCCGGCGGCCGGTGGCAGTGCGCCGACGGCTGCGGCAACGCCGGCATCGTCGAGGATCCCGAATCGTCGCCTGTCACCATGGCTGCGGTGCTCGACGGCCGGCGCCTCTACGCCCGGCGCGCGGACCTCGTCGAGGTCGTGGCCGTCACCGACACACAGCGCGCCGAGGCGTTGCGGCCGGCGATCGAAAAGCGTGCTGCCACAGTGGATTACCGAGGCCGTCCCGATGCCGATGCGCGCGCCGACGTCGAACATGCGGTGGCGTGTGCCACCGGTTCGGCGGACGCGCCATTACTCGATGACGACGCGGTGCGCCTGGCCTGTGCGGTGACGGATTCGCGGGTGCGGGACACGCTGTACGCGCTGGCGGTCGGCGAGCACGCCGCCGCGGCCGAGTCGGTGTGGGCCGCGCTGGCCCGTACCCTGCCCGCGCCGTGGCGGCTGGAAGCGCTGGTGTTGCTGGCCTTCAGCGCCTATGCCCGTGGCGACGGACCGCTCGCCGGCGTGGCGTTGCAGGCCGCACTGGACGTCGACAGCGAGCACCACATGGCGGGGCTGCTCGACTCGGCACTCCAGGCCGGCATGAGGCCGGACCGCATCCGGGAACTGGCACTAACGGGCTACAAATTGGCGGAGCGCCTCGGCGTGCAGATGCCGCCGCGCAGGATCTTCGGCCGGTCGGCGTGAGCCGCGTGGTCTTCGGGTCAGACCTTCTCGACGCGGACCGCGTGTGCCATGTGATGCGGCAACTCGACCTGTTCGTGGCCGGGAATGACGATCAGGACGCTGCCCTGATCGGTGGCCTGCACCGTGACACGCGCATTCGGCACGACGCCGGCATCTTTGAGCCGGGCGATCAGCTCGGTGTCGCCCTGGACGTGCTCGGTCAGCTGGCGCACCCGGACCGCGACCGGGAATCCGGTGGGCAGTTCGGTGAGCCGCACGAGGCTGGCGTCGGCGTCGCCGGCCGGGATGACGCCGAGTTCGGCGAGGCCGGGGATCGGGTTGCCGAACGGCGACGTGGTCGGGTTGTCGAGCACCTGGACCAGCCGGCGTTCGACGTCCTCGCTCATCACGTGTTCCCAGCGGCAGGCCTCGGCGTGGACTTCCTCCCACGGCAGGCCGATCACATCGACCAGCAGGCGCTCGGCAAGCCGGTGCTTGCGCATCACCGACACCGCCAGCGACCGGCCCTTGTCCGTCAGCTCGAGGTGGCGATCACCGGCGACGTGCAGCAGCCCGTCGCGCTCCATCCGCGACACCGTCTGGCTGACGGTGGGGCCGCTCTGCTCGAGTCGTTCGGCAATGCGCGCACGCAGCGGCACCACGCCCTCTTCTTCGAGGTCGTAGATCGTCCGCAGGTACATCTCGGTCGTATCGATCAGATCGTTCATGCCAAATTCCTCCAGGCCTCCGCCGGTGCCCAGCTTACCGGTTTGGCCGGGTCAACAGGCATCCACCACGGCTCATCGGCGCTGTGATTCCGATGGCCGACGGCGGCGGGCGGACCGCCCGACAAAAACGGTGCCCGCCGGGCGTTCCGGCGGGCACCAGGGTGTGCAGTTGTGGGTGGCGGCGGTCAGCTCGCGTAGGCCCGCAGGCGCTCGGCGCGCTCGCCGTTGCGGAGCTTCGACATGACCTCACGCTCGATCTGGCGGACCCGCTCGCGGGACAGGCCGAACAGCTTGCCGATCTGGTCCAGGGTGCGGGGCTGACCGTCGTCGAGGCCGAAGCGCAGCCGGATCACCTGCTGCTCGCGCTCGTCCAGGGTGGCGAGCACGTGGCGGATGTCGGTGTGCAGCAGCTCGGAGATAACGGCGTTCTCGGCCGAGAGCGCTTCGGAGTCCTCGATGAAGTCACCGAGCGGAGCTTCCTCGTCGGTACCGACCGGCATGTCCAGGCTCACCGGGTCGCGGCTGTGCTCGAGCAGGTCGTTGATCTTCTCGACCGGGATGCCCGACTCTTCGGCGAGCTCTTCGTCGGTGGCCTCACGTCCCAGGCTCTGGTGCATCTCGCGCTTGATCCGAGCGAGCTTGTTGACCTGCTCCACCAAATGGACGGGGAGCCGGATGGTCCGGCTCTGATCGGCCATGCCGCGCGTGATCGCCTGACGAATCCACCAGGTGGCGTAGGTCGAGAACTTGAAGCCCTTGGCGTAGTCGAACTTCTCCATCGCCCGGATGAGGCCGAGGTTGCCTTCCTGGATCAGGTCCAGCAGCGGCATGCCGCGGCCCGTGTAGCGCTTGGCCAGCGAAACCACGAGGCGGAGGTTGGCTTCCAGCAGATGCCGGCGTGCGGCTTCGCCGTCGCGGACGATGGCCGCCAGGTCACGCTTGCGGTTGTCGCCGAGTCGCTTCTTGGTCTCCAGCAGGTGCGCCGCGTACAGGCCGGCCTCGATGCGCTTGGCCAGTTCCACCTCGTCCTCGGCGTTGAGCAGGGCGGTCTTACCGATGCCGTTCAGGTAGACGCGCACCAGGTCCGCGGCGGGACTCTGGGCGTCAAGATCGGAATCGATACGGCTTGTGGTGGCTTTTGCCATTTGCGGCCTCCTGCTCGTGCTCAGCTCGAACTGTCACTAGCTTCAACGCCCGAGTTGTCGGAGAAGTTCCCGAGGCCCTGTCGTCTCATGGCCTCTGACCTGCGGTTTTTCCGCGTCGACCTGAGAATGTCCTTAGAAAGGAGAAAGAAGGAAACTCAGGTGGAGATCAGGGCTCGATATCGCCGTCGATGACCGGGTGCCGGTCCTCGATTGCCGGCCGCTCGGCGGTCGGGAACATGGGCGCTCGTCGGGCCGCGTCGTAGCGGCGCGGTTCCTGTGCGGTGCGCGGCGGGCGGTCGTTTGCGATGAGTACCGCGATCCACGGCAGGGGAATGGATGCGATGAGGATGGCCAGCGAGATCAGGCCGTTGTGCCAGATGCTGTAGGCCAGGGCCGCCAGCAACAGCGCCGGCACGCGGAACGACATGATGGTCAGGTAGCGGCGGACGCGGGCGCGGTGCTGCTCCTCGTAAGCGGGTGCTGCGCGAGTGATGAGGACCGGCCGACCGTCGTCGTCGAAACTCAGCTCTTGGCCTTGTTTCATCCTTCTACTGTCCCACATCTGGCTCGGTGCCGCCGCGACCGGTTCGGGTGAAGTGCACAATGAGTGCATGCAGACCGACACCCTCGAACGCACCGATTCCGATGAACAGGTCGACGACGGTACGGACGACGACCGACCTAAGCATTTTCACTACGTCAAGAAGGACAAGATCGCGGAGAGCGCTGTCATGGGTACTCATGTCGTCGCGTTGTGCGGCGAGGTGTTCCCGGTGACCAAGTCGCCCAAGCCGGGTTCGCCGGTGTGCCCGGACTGCAAGCGCATCTACGAACAGATGAAGAAGTAGCCCGAGCCGGTCAGGCCGGCGGCTCTGCCGGTTCGGCAGGCTGATCGCCCGTGAGGGTCTCGGCCTTCTCCTCGAGCCATTCGCGCAGGCGTCGGGCATGGGTGTCCGGCGCCGGCCATTCCTCCTGGATCGCCGCGTTGAGTTCGGCTCCGATCATGATCGCGAAACCCAGCGCGAACGCGAACAGCAGGAACGCGATCGGTGTCGCCAGGGCACCGTAGGTGTAGCCCGTGGCGGTGATCCACGTCAGATAGAACCGGAGTCCGACCGTCGCCACCACGAAGACCACGGTGGCCAGGACGGCGCCGAACAGCAACCGGTGCGTCGGCAGCGGTTTGGGCAGCGACACCCGGTACAGCACCGTCACGGCCAGCACGATGCCCAGCAGCAGCACCGGCCAGTACCCGTACTTCATGGCGTTGGACCAGGTTTCGGGGATGTGCTGGGCGATCTTCATCGGTCCGATGGCGGCCACCGGAGCGGTCGCGATCACGAACAGCAGCATCACCAGGTACAGCCCGAGCGCGTAGAACCGTTGCCGCACCGGATGGCGAAGCGGTGTCTGGTCGTGTGCCTCGACGACGGCGTCCACGAACGCCGAGATGGCCGATGAACCAGCCCACAGCGAGATGACGAACCCGAGGGACACCACCTCGCCGCGGGCGCCCATGGCGACTTCGCGCACGGTCGGCTGGATGATCTCGTTGATCACGTTCGGCGAGAAGAAGTTCTTCGCCGTCCCGATCAGCTGCTCCTGGATCATCGGTAGGGTCTCGGGGCCGAACAGCGGCGCCACGTACGCCAAGCTGCCCAACATGCCCAACAGCAAGGGCGGTAGGGACAACGCTGACCAGAACGCAGCCTGTGCCGACTCCGAGAAGATCGAATCGTCCCAGCTTTTCGACAGCGCGCGACGGATGACCCGTAACACGTGATGACGTGTCGGCTTGATCGGTGGCGTCTGGTCGTTCATGACCAGACCAGCATTACCGAAGAGACCCCATCAGGACCGTATTTGAGGTGACCGGCGGGTCACCTCAGTCCTCGCCGCTGACCTCCAGCACAGCGGCCAACGCAACCAGCTTGGATTCGTGCTCGTTCGCGTGGTGTTGGCAGAACAGGAGCTCCATGCCGGAGGGCAGGGTAGCCCGAACGCGGGCGGCGGCGCCGCACCGGTCACAGCGGTCGGCCCGTGTCAGTGCCGGGCCGGTCAGAGTTGCGTTCATGGCTCCTCCTTCTGCTCGTCGCCGCCAGGGCGCTTTGCCGGTTACACATCTCTACTCTCTCAGACGATTTGGATTCCAGCGTTGTTCCCCAGGTGTTCACGGGTGTGTCGTGTCTCACCTATCGCTGGAGTTGCGGGCGCGGCAGGCTGACCGCATGATCGCCGCGCCCGCAGTCCTGGTTCATCTATGTAGTGAAACGGATTGGGCGCGTGCCCAGTTCGATGGTGAGCTTCGGCCGCCCTCACTCGACGAGGTCGGGTTCGTCCACCTGTCGGCTCCGGAGCAGGTTCACCTGCCGGCCAATCGGCTGTACCGCGGGCAGTCCGACCTGCTGCTGTTGGTGTGCGACCCCGCGCTGCTGGGGTCGCCGGTTCGCTGGGAGCCCGGGGTGCCGACGGATCCGGCCTCGATGCTCTTCCCGCACCTGTACGGTCCGTTGCCTGTCGCCGCGGTGACCCGCACCGTGCCCTACCGGCCTGACTCCGCCGGTGTTTTCGCAGTTCTGCCGGCAAATTTCGGCACCGACGCCGTTGGTTAACGGCAAATGAACGACAGTGTGAGAAATCTGTCCACTCATCGGGAATGTGGCCCGAATCACCGTCGGGGGATTGGCACGATCGCGCGCGTAAATATCCCCGACTCGGTGAGGACATGATCAACCACACGAATTCTGAAGACGCGACGGGTAAGCGCCGTCGTGCAAGAGGACTGAAGGGGCTCGGTGTCGCGCTGACGGCGAGTGCCCTTCTGGTCATGTCGGCGCTGCCGGCATGGGCGGCCGAGAACATGACCATCACGTTCATCCGGCACGGGCAGTCGTACGGAAACACGTCGGGCAACATCGACACGCAGGTGCCGGGCCCGGTCCTGACACCGGACGGCCAGCAGCAGGCCAAGGACATCGCGGCCAAGCTCGGCGACCGGAACTTCGACGCCATCTACGCGTCGACGATGGTTCGGACGCAGCAGACGGCGACGCCGTTGTCGCAGTACCTGGGTCTGCCGATCCAGGTGTTGCCAGGTCTGCAGGAGATCGAAGCCGGCAAGTACGAAGGCACGCCGGAGCGCGCGGGTCTCTTTGGTTACCTGACTGCTCCGCTGGCGTGGGCGGGACTGTCGGTGACGCCGCCGCCGAACGTCAGCTTCAACCCGATCGCCCCGAACCTGGACGCGTTCATCCCGTCCGCGGCCGATCCGACGACTGGTCTGAACGGCCATCAGTTCGAGGATCGCGTCAACGGCGCGCTGCAGACGATCTACGACAACGGCGATCGCAACGCGGCGGTGTTCTCGCACGGCGGCACCATCATGATCTGGACGATGATGAACGCCAAGAATCTCAGCGCTGAGCAGAAGATCATGCTGTTCACGCAGCATCCGCTGGGCAACACCGGCGTTGTCGTCGTCGAGGGCAACCCCGAGGACGGCTGGAACCTGGTCGAGTGGAACGGCGTCAAGATCGCCGGCATGCAGAAGGGTCCGATCGAGAATGTGATGACCCAGGTCCGCACGCTGACCCGTCAGCTCAACTCGGTGGTGCAGGATGTCGCCGCGGCATTCCAGACCGGCAACGTCGGCAAGATCCTGACCGCGATCAACCACGGGGCGGCCGACGCGTTGTTCTCGACGGCCAAGTTCGTCCGGGCGATCAACGCCCAGGTCATCGGCGGCGTGACGACGGCCATCGACAACCTGCAGAAGAAGCTGGCGCCGCCGGCTCCGGCTGCGGGCACGCAGACCACCGCGCCGACCTCGGGTGCGGCGGTCTCGCCGGCGGCCTTCTCGGCTCCGGTTGCGGCCAAGGCCCCGGCCGCGGCGCAGGCGGGCGACTCGCCGGCCAAGGTCGCCGACGCTCCGGCGTCGGACAACAAGGTTGACGGCCAGGCCAAGGCTGACGAGGCCAAGGCCGACGCCGACGCTGCCAAGGCAGAGGGCCAGACCAAGGCTGACGACGCCAAGGCCGGCGCCGACGCTGCCAAGGCGGAAGGTCAAGCCAAGGCCGACGACGCCAAGGCCAAGGCCGATGCCAAGAAGGCTGCCGCGGAGGCCAAGAAGGCCGCTGCCAAGGCCAAGGCCGAGGAGAAGAAGGCTGCCGCCGAGGCCAAGAAGGCCGAGGCGAAGGCCAAGGCCGACGCCAAGAAGGCTGCCGCTGAGGCCAAGAAGGCCGAGGCGAAGGCCAAGGCAGAGTCTGCGAAGGCCACTGCCGGCGCTGGCGCTGGAAGCACCGACTGACAGTTCGCTGTCGGATGGCAACAGATCGGCCCCCTTCTCGTCAGGGAAGGGGGCCGATTTGCGTCAGCCCTCTGTGCGCGCGGAGAGCAGCAGGTCTCTGGTGATCTCCAGGTGCCCGACGTGCTGCGCGATGTCGTGCAGGATGTGCAGCAGCGTCCACTCCGGGCTGGCCGTGGCCAGAACCGAAGCGCGCGTGGTGCCGCCGCGCACCCCGTCGGCCAGCTCGCGGTCCCGGATCCCCTCGGTGACCGCCACCTCGACCCAGCCGGGGAAACGCTGCTGCAGGGCGGTCAGTCGGGTCAGTAGTTGGTCGACCCGCCCGGTGGCGGTGAACTCGCTGTCGCGGTCCCGCGGGATGCGTTGTCCGGCAATGAACGAGCCGGCCCAGTACTCGACCACGCCGATGCAGTGGTTCACGATCGCGTAGCAGCTGTTCGCGCCGGGCAGCTCGGGTCGCTGGTTGGCGAGGTCGTCACCGAGCACGGTGAGGATGTCGGCCATCGCGGCGAAACACTCGGACGAGACGTTCAGCATCGCTTGGGCCAGGGGATGTTCCGAGGTCGGCATACGCGAAAGCCTTTCACACGCAGCGCTTTTCCCGCTTCCGGTTTTCGGGCTGCAGCCAGACGCCCGCATCTGGTCATAATTCTGACGCAAGCGTAAAATTTGACGGTTCGAATCCAACCACGACCCGACGCCGGAGGCTCTGATGCACACCAAAACTGTCCTGGCTGTTGCCGCTGCGGCGTTGCTGGTCGCGCCCGTCGGCCCAGCGTTCACCGCGCAGGCGGCGCAAAGCTCAACGGATACCACGACGTACCGGCCACAGCCGACGGTCGTCGCGCAACCGATGAACTGTCGCGGCGAAACCGGCGATCACGGCTGCGGCGCGGGCTGGATCTGGAACGGGAATCGCTGCGTGCCCTGCTGACTCGCCGAACAAACGACAACTGCCCCGAAACCGGAAGTTTCGGGGCAGCTGTCGTTGATCCGGGGGATTAGTCCAGGTAGTCGCGCAGGACCTGCGAGCGCGACGGGTGCCGCAGCTTGCTCATGGTCTTGGACTCGATCTGGCGGATGCGCTCACGGGTGACGCCGTAGACCTGACCGATCTCGTCGAGCGTGCGTGGCTGACCGTCGGTGAGGCCGAAGCGCAGCCGGACGACGCCGGCCTCACGCTCGGACAGGGTCTCCAGCACCGACTGCAGCTGATCCTGCAGCAGCGTGAACGACACGGCGTCCACGGCCACCACGGCTTCGCTGTCCTCGATGAAGTCACCGAGCTGGCTGTCGCCCTCGTCGCCGATGGTCTGGTCCAGCGAGATGGGCTCACGCGCGTACTGCTGGATCTCCAGCACCTTCTCCGGCGTGATGTCCATTTCCTTGGCCAGCTCTTCGGGCGTGGGTTCGCGACCCAGGTCCTGCAGCAGCTCACGCTGGATGCGGCCGAGCTTGTTGATGACCTCGACCATGTGCACCGGGATACGGATGGTGCGGGCCTGGTCGGCCATGGCGCGGGTGATGGCCTGGCGGATCCACCACGTGGCGTACGTCGAGAACTTGTAGCCCTTGGTGTAGTCGAACTTCTCGACCGCGCGGATCAGACCCAGGTTGCCTTCCTGGATGAGGTCGAGGAACGCCATGCCGCGGCCGGTGTAGCGCTTGGCCAGCGACACCACCAGACGCAGGTTGGCCTCCAGGAGGTGGTTCTTGGCGCGGTCGCCGTCGCGGCAGATCCACTGCATGTCGCGACGCTGCGCGGCGGGCAGCTTCTCGCCCTTCTCCATCAGCTCGGACATCAGCTGCGTGGCGTACAGGCCGGCTTCGATGCGCTTGGCGAGCTCGACCTCTTCCTCGGCGTTGAGCAGCGCGACCTTGCCGATCTGCTTGAGGTAGGCGCGCACCGAGTCGGCGGAGGCGGTGAGCTCGGCGTCCTTGCGGGCCTGCCGCAGCGCTTCGGACTCTTCCTCGTCCCAGACGAAGTCGCCGGAGGCCTTGTCCTTCTCCGACGGCTCTGCGGTCTCGTCGGCGTCGTCGCCCTCGGCGGCCTTTGGGGCGGCCTTGGTGCCTTCGGCGTTGGCGTCGCCTTCGGACTCGCCTTCTTCGGCGTCGTCCTCGTCGTCATCGTCGCTGACGTCGTCGTCGGCCTCGAGGTCGTCGTCGAGTTCCAGGTCGGCGTCGTCGACGTCGATCTCGTCGGGTTCCACGGCGAGATCGTCGACGTCGGTCACGTCGTCAGCGGCGCCGCCGTCTTCAGGCTTGGTTGCGGCCTTCGCCGCGCGCTTCGCGGGCGCCTTCGCGGCGGCCTTCTTCGCGGGTGCCTTCGCGGCACGCTTGGCCGGCGCAGCCTTGGCGGCGGCCTTCTTCGCGGGGGCTTTGGTGGTGCGCTTCACCGGCTCGTCGGCTGTCTCGCTGGCTTTGGTCGCTACCACGGCCACCCTTTCGGTCTTTCGTACATCGATGGCGTGGGCGTGCGCCACCGAAAAGCGTCGGCTGTCGAATATTGGCGTCGATCTTCGATCGGATGATCACCGCTATCCGTTCAGGCGGCCGCCGTTGACCATTGTAACGACATAGTGCCCAGAAGCCGTATCAGCGGCGGACTCGGAGCGTTGACGGGCCGCTAATGGCGGTGCAGAGCACCGTCTGCGGCCATCGCGGCACCGACGATGCCGGCCGAATTCTGCAGCGTCGCGGCCACCACCGGCGTGCGGTTCTTCAGCAGCGGCACCCACTTGTCGGCCTTCTTGCTGATCCCGCCGCCGACGATGAACAGGTCCGGCCAGATGGCGTTCTCGACCGCCACGAGCACCTTGGTGACCTCTTCGGTCCAGCGTTCGTACGACCAGTCCTTGCGTTCCTTGACCGAGGACGCGGCGCGGTGCTCGGCTTCCTTGCCGCCGACCTCGATGTGCCCGAACTCGGTGTTGGGCAACAGAACCCCGTCGTAGATCACTGCCGAGCCGATGCCCGTGCCGAACGTCAGCAGCACGACGAGCCCGCTGACCTCCCGGCCCGCGCCGAACTTCTCCTCGGCCAGACCCGCGGCGTCGGCGTCGTTGAGCACCGTCACGTCCTGGCCGTCGAGCCGCGAGGCGAACATCTCCCGCACGTTGGTGCCGATCCAGCTGCTGTCGACGTTGGCCGCGGTCCGCACGATGCCCTCGGTCACCACGCCCGGATACGTGACGCCCAGGGGCCCGGTCCAGCCGAACTCGCGGACGACGGCCGCGACGGTCTCCGAGACGGCCTCGGGCGTGGCCGGTTGCGGGGTGGGGAGCCGGAAGCGCTCACCGATCAGCTGGCCGGTGTCGAGGTCGACGATGCCGCCTTTGACGCCGCTGCCGCCGACATCGATTCCCAGCGCTCGATGCGGTGAGCCGTCAGTGGCGGCGGTGGGCGTCTCGGTCATCTGCACTCCTTGAAGGGGGTGGGCAAGAGGGCGCGACCCACACCCTAACCGCGTGTGCTGCGATAGGTGTCATGACAGCACGCGAACCCGAAAGCGCCACCGCGCCTGCTGCGCTGCGCGCGCTCGCCGAGCAGCTGGCGACCGAGGCCGCGGCATTCGTCCGCCGCCGGCGCGGTGAGGTTTTCGCCGGTGCGCCGCAGGGCGACGGCGCGGTGCGCACCAAGAGCAGTCCGACCGACCCGGTGACCGTCGTCGACACCGAGACCGAGCGGCTGCTGCGCGCGCGGCTGGCGGTGCTGCGCCCGGATGACGCGATCCTGGGCGAGGAGGAAGGCGGTGCGGCGCGGGCGCCCGCCGGCGTTCCGGTGTGGGTGCTCGACCCCATCGACGGCACGGTGAACTTCATGTACGGGCTGGGCGCCTACGCGGTCTCGGTCGGGGTGCAGATCGACGGCGTGTCCGTGGCCGGCGCGGTGGCCAACGCGGCGACCGGCGAGGTGTTCTCCGCCGCGCGTGGCCAGGGGGCCGTGGTGACCCGGGACGGGACGCGGACGGCCTTGCGCTGCAACGTCATCGACGAACTCCCGATGGCCCTGGTGGCCACCGGGTTCGCCTACGCGCGGGAGCGGCGGCGACAGCAGGCCGGCGCGGTGGCCGAGCTGCTGGCAGAAGTCCGCGACATCCGCCGGGTCGGGTCGTGCGCCCTGGACCTGTGCATGGTCGCCGCGGGCCGGCTCGACGCGTATTTCGAATCCGGTGTGCACGTGTGGGATTGGGCGGCCGCGGCGCTGGTCGCCGAGGAGGCGGGTGCGGTGGTGCGGCTGCCCGCGCCGGGTGCGGACGACGACGACCTGGTCATCGCCGCGGCGCCTGGTGTCGCCGCGGCGCTGACCCGGCAGCTGGCGCGGGTCGGCTACCGCTAGCAGGTCCCGCTGTGGATCTTCGGCAGCAGCGAGGTGTCGGCGGGCTGCGTCGCGTCGGGCTTCAGGCTGGCCAGCATGGCCTCGATGTCGTCGCTGTGGGCGAGCTCGTTGAACTCGGTGCCGATCGCGAGGTCGACGGAGTCGTCGGGGCGCTGGTCCTGGAACAGCTGGGTGCACGGCGCGACGAGCCACAGCGCGGCGGCCGCGGACTTGCCGGCCGGGCCGAACCGGATCTGGCCCTGGCATTCCATGCGGGTGCTGGCGTACACCGGGTCATTGCTGGCCGCGGGCTGGCCGAATCCGAGGTCGCGCAGCTCGCCGGCGACCTCGCTGGCCTGGCCGCCCTGGCCGCTGGCGTTGAGCACCTTGATCTTGGTGTCGGCGAGCTTGGCCGGCACCACGTTGACCATCGAGGACTGCGACACCTCATCGCCGAGCTTCGGCTGGTTCGGGTCGGTCGGTGCCGGCGGGGGATTGCAGGTGATCGCCTGGTGGATTTCGGCGGGCTGGTTCGCGACGACGAGCCAGGCGATCAGCGTCGCCACGGCCAGCACCGCGAACAGGACCGCGGCGGGCACGTAGTTGCGGCGGCGGAACGGCCGACCGTGCTTGTCGAAGGCCGTGCCCTCGGTGATTTGTGCGACCACATGAGCACTGTAGATGCACCGCACCCTGCGTGATTACGAACCACCTCTTGCTCATGTGATGCAAATCACATATAGTCGGCGCGCTTTTCGGGCACGAATCATTTGGCGGAAGCGTTCGACGCTGGTACAAAGCTCTGCTGCAAGGTAACGGAGGGGATGACCATGGCTACCGATTACGACGCCCCGCGGCGTTCTGAGACTGACGAGGTTTCCGAGGACTCTCTGGAGGAGCTGAAAGCACGGCGCAACGAGGCACAGTCCGCCGTCGTCGACGTCGACGAGACCGACTCGGCCGAGAACTTCGAGTTGCCGGGCGCTGACCTGTCGGGCGAGGAACTCTCGGTCCGTGTGGTGCCCAAGCAGGCCGATGAGTTCACCTGCTCGAGCTGTTTCCTGGTGCAACACCGCAGCCGTCTCGCCAGTGAGAAGAACGGCGTGATGATCTGCACCGACTGCGCCGCCTAGGGATTCATCTTCACGTCAGTGGCCGGTCTCGCACGCATACCGTGCGGGGACCGGCCATTCGGCGTCTTATGGGGCCGCGCTAGCGACCCTGCAGCGCCGCCAGGATCCGATCGGGATGACGCGTGCTCACCAGCCAGTACGGCGTGGGGTCGTCCGGGTCATCGAGAACCACGAGGATCAACGGCCCGACCCAGGCCCGATGCACGACGTATGCGGCCGGGTCCAGCTGGCGTCCCAGTGCCGCTGACTTCGCCGAGCGCGGCACCTCGGCCGACCGCGAGATGACGCCGGTCGGGATGTGCGCCGGCCCCACCCACAGCTCGGTCTCGGCGTCCGGCCCGGTTCCGGTGCTCACCACGCGCAGCTCGATGCGCCCCATCCACACCAGCGTCGCCGCCGCGACCGGCAGCAGGACGGCGAACGGCGCCCAGGTCGGTACGCCCGACACGCCTTGCACCACTTCCAGCGCGATCAGGGCCGCCAGCCCGAAACCCGGTAACCACCACCACAAAGGCACCGTCAACCGCTCCCGATAGCGGACGGTTTGGGTGGCTGCTCGCGTGTCTGACACGCGGCCAAGGGTAGTCTGTGCGGTCGTGTCCACCTCTCTGGCGGTAGTTCGGTTGGACCGGGATCTGCCGATGCCGGCCCGTGCTCACGACGGCGATGCCGGCGTCGATCTGTTCAGCGCGATCGACCTCGAACTGGCCCCCGGTCAGCGCGAGCTGGTGCCGACGGGGATCGCCGTCGCGATTCCGCACGGCATGGTCGGCCTGGTGCATCCGCGCTCGGGATTGGCTATCCGCGTTGGCCTTTCGATCGTGAACGCGCCGGGGACGGTCGACGCCGGGTACCGCGGCGAGATCAAGGTGGCGCTCATCAACCTCGACCCCAGCGAGCCCATCATCGTGAAACGCGGTGACCGGATCGCGCAGCTGCTGGTGCAGCGGGTCGAGCTGCCCGAGCTGGTCGAGGTCACGTCGTTCGACGAGGCGGGGCTGGCTGACACCTCACGTGGCGCGGGCGGCCACGGTTCCTCCGGCGGACATGCGAGTTTGTGATGGCATTCGAGTTCAAACCCGAAGAAGACGGCCCCTTCGACATCGAGGACTTCGACGACCCGGCCGACGCCGAGGCCGCCCGCCTGGACCTGGGTGGGGTGCTCGTCCCGGTGCCCGACGGATCGCAGCTCAACGTCGAGGTCAACGAGCAGGGCGTGCCTAACGCCGTCTGGATCATGACACCCAACGGGCGCTTCTCCGTGGCCGCGTACGCCGCGCCCAAGACCGGCGGGCTGTGGCGGGAGATCGCCGCCGAGCTGGCCGAATCGCTTCGCAACGACAACGCGCAGGCCCGCATCGAGGACGGGCCGTGGGGCCGCGAGGTCGTGGGTCTGCCGGTGCCGCAGCCCGGCCAGCCGCAGGTCGTGATGCGTTTCATCGGCACCGACGGCTACCGGTGGATGGTGCGCTGCGTCGTCGTGGGCACCGAGGAGACCATCGACGCCATCGCCGACGAGGCGCGAACCTCGTTGGCGGACACCGTGGTTCGCCGTGGTGAAACCCCGCTGCCGGTCCGCAGCCCGCTGCCGGTGCAGCTGTCCGAGCCGCTGCTGGAGCAGCTGCGGGCCGCCGCCCAGCAGATGGCGCAGCAGCAGATGGAGCAGGCTCAGCAGGCGCTCGAGCAGCTGCAGCAGCACATGCAGGGACAGCAGCCCGAAGGGGAGCCTGATGCTCGCCGCAGTGAGCAGGGCTCGGCCATGCAGCAGCTGCGCACCCAGCAGATGGGCACCATCACAGGAGGCTGACGGCCTCCCGCAACGCCGCCACGCAGGCGTCGCCGAGCACCGTCGGCTCTTCGCCCATCGCATCGAGGGTGACGGTCCGCAGCGCGGCCCTGGGGGCCGCCACGGCCCATTCGGCGGCGACCGCGACGGGGTGCACGGCGTCGTCCACCGCCCCGGCGACACCCATCGGCACCTGCAGCTCGGCGAGCTGTTCGCGGGTCGGCCCGCCATAACCCGCCGCCTCTTCCATCGCGTCGGGTAGCCCCGGCCACTGCGCTGTCCACGACCGCGTCAGCTCGTCCGCGAGCCAGGCCGGGCTGCCCGCCCGCATGCCGGCCACGGCCGCATCCAGCCCGATCTCGCGCAGCTGCTGTGCCGAGTAGCGGGCGGCCTGGGCGGCCGGTGCGCCGTCGGAATCACCCGTCCAGGCGGGCAGTGCGGCCAGCACGGCGATGCACTGTTCGGGGTGCTTGAGCGCCCAGTTCGTGGCGACCGCGGCGCCCAGCGATACACCGCCGACGATGATGGGGCCGTGCTGCGCGGCGGCGTCGAGCGCTTCGACATAACCGCCGATCAGGTCGCCCGGGAGCGGCCGCGGGGCGATCACGACGGCACCCGCTTCGAGCAGGGCGCCGCCGAAGGCCCGGCGGATGTAGTCGTCGTCCGATCCCGTGCCGGGCAGCAGTACCGCGGTCATCCCTTGCAAGTTGGCCGTCATCCCTCGATCGTGCCCGGCGGCCGGAACGGCGCTCGCAAGGGGGTCGGGCGGGGTGTGCCGTCCAGTGAGCGGGATAACGAAGATATATCCCGCGCCGAAATGGCAAATCGGAACCAAGAGGTCTAGCGTGACGTTGGTTAGATAGCGGGTCCACGGTGGATTCGCAGCAAGTCTCAGGAGAGACCATGGCTACGGCGGAAGGCTATTTACGCCGACTCACCCGGCGGCTTACCGAGGACCTCGAACAGAGCGATGTCCAGGAGCTGAACGACGAGGCCCTGAACACCGGCGCCATGCGAGCGGTGGACTGCACGCGCGGACAGGAAGTGACGATGGTCGGCACGCTGCGGTGTGTCGAGACCAACGGCAAGGGCTGTTCGGGCGGCGTGCGAGCCGAGCTGTTCGACGGCACCGACACGGTCACGCTGGTCTGGTTGGGTCAGCGGCGCATCCCAGGCATCGAATCCGGGCGCACCCTGCGCGTGCACGGACGGCTGGGCAACTTGGACAGCGGGGCCAAAGCGATCTACAACCCGCATTACGAGATTCAGAAGTGACGTTCCCCGACAAGGGGACCGCGGACAGCGAGCAGGCCGAAGCGCAGATCGAGGCCCAGCAGGACGACAGTGACGCCAAACTCACGGCGCATGTCCTGCTGGAGCAGATGGGCGGCCTCAGCGGCCTCATCTATTCGTCCCTGCCGGTCCTCGTTTTCGTTCCCATCTCCAGTTTCTTCGGGCTGACTGCCGCGATCTATTCGGCGCTCGGCGTCGCCGGCCTGGTCCTGATCTGGCGCCTGGTGCGCCGCGAATCCGTGCAGCCGGCGGTGTCCGGCTTCATCGGCGTCGGGATCAGCGCACTGATCGCCTACATGATCGGCGCCTCGAAAGGCTATTTCCTGCTTGGCATCTGGTCATCGCTGATCTATGCCGGGGTGTTCGCGATCTCGATCCTGATCCGTCGCCCCCTGGTCGGCTACGGCTGGAGCTGGGTCACGGGACACGACCGCAGCTGGCGCGGCATCCGGCGGGCGGTGCTGGCGTTCGACATCGCGACCGCGGTGTGGGCGCTGGTGTTCGCGGCGCGGTTCCTGGTCCAGAACCACCTGTACGGACTGGACCAGACGGGTCTGCTCGGCGTGGCCCGGATCGCCATGGGCTGGCCACTCACCGCGGTCGCCGCGCTGGCGTCCTACCTGGCCATCCGGACGGCCCAGAAGGCCATCCGGGACGCGGAGCATCACGTCACCGAGGCTTAGCCCGGATTCAGCACCTGGTTGCGCAGCTCCTGCTCGACCTCGGCCACCGCCACGAACAGCAGCTCGTCGCCGCCCTCGAGCGGCTCGTCCGATTCGGGGACGATGACGCGCGGGCCGCGCAGGATGGTCACGAGCGTGGCGTCGCGCGGCAACTGGAGGCGCTTGACGGCCTTGCCGCCCCACGGCGTGTCGTCGGGCAGCGTGATCTCGACCAGGTTGGCCTGGCCCTTGCGGAAGCTCATCAGGCGGACCAGGTCGCCCACCGACACGGCTTCTTCGACGAGTGACGCCAGCATGCGCGGTGTCGACACCGCGACGTCGACGCCCCAGCTGTCGTCGAACAGCCACTCGTTGCGCGGGTCGTTGACGCGAGCCACGACGCGCGGGACCGCGAACTCGGTCTTGGCGAGCAGGCTCACCACCACGTTGGCCTTGTCGTCGCCGGTGGCGGCGATGACCACGTCGAACTCATGGAGCTTGACCGACTCGAGCAGTGACAGCTCGCAGGCGTCACCCAGACGCCACTGCGCCGCCGGGACGGCGTCGACGTCGATATGGTCCGGATTGCGCTCCAGCAGCATCACCTCGTGGTGATCGACCAGTTCCCGCGCGATGGAGCGGCCGACGGCGCCGGCGCCCGCGATTGCGACCTTCATGTGCGCTCCTAGTGGCTTTCGACGTCGTCGCCGGGCGGCAGCGAGGCGATGGCGATGGCTTCGGCGACACGGCCCGACACCGCGGCCATGTACACCTGATCGCCGGCCTGGATGACGGTCTTGGCATCCGGCAGCACGCCGCTGCCGAACCGGATGAGGAACGCGACGCGGCCGCCGGTCGCGCCTTCCAGCGCCGTGACGCGGTAGCCGACCCAGTCCTCGTGCAGCGACAGCTCGGTGACGCCGACATTGCCCGACGGATCGCGCCACTTCGTGGTTTCGGTCTCGCGGGTCAGCAGATTCAGCAACCGGTCGGTGGTCCACGGCACCGTCGCGATGGTCGGGATGCCCAGCCGCTCGTACACCGCGGCGCGCTTGGCGTCGTAGATTCGGGCGACGACGCGCTGCACACCGAACGTCTCGCGCGCGACACGCGCGGAGATGATGTTCGAGTTGTCACCGGAGGACACGGCGGCGAATGCGCCGGCCTCTTCGATACCGGCCCGCTCCAGCACATCCCGGTCAAAACCCATGCCCAGCACGCGTTCTCCGGGGAATTCCGGTGACAGCCGGTGGAATGCCGTCTTATCTCGGTCGATCACGGCGACCTCATGGCCGATGCGGGCCAATCCGTCTGCCAGCGATGCGCCAACTCGGCCGCAGCCCATCACGACTACTCGCACCAGCCGATCCTTTCTGGGCCGGGACGCGGCCCCGAAGCGAATTTCATGCCTCAGCTCAGTCCGAACGCTACAACCCGAGCCCGGGGGGCTTACCCTAGCCCTCGTGTCCAAGCTTTCGACCGCTACGCGACGGTTGGTGATCGGCCGACCCTTCCGCAGCGACAAGCTCGCCCACACGTTGCTGCCCAAACGTATCGCCTTACCGGTCTTCGCGTCGGATGCGTTGTCGTCGGTCGCCTACGCGCCGGAAGAAATCTTCCTGGTGTTGTCGGTCGCCGGTCTGTCGGCTTATTCGATGGCGCCGTGGATCGGCCTCGCGGTGGCCGGGGTCATGTTGATCGTGATCGCCAGTTATCGGCAGAACGTGCACGCCTATCCGTCCGGCGGCGGCGACTACGAGGTGGTCACCACGAACCTCGGGCACACCGCCGGGTTGACGGTGGCGAGCGCGCTATTGGTCGACTACGTCCTGACCGTGGCGGTGTCGACGGCGTCGGCGATGTCCAACATCGGGTCGGCCGTGCCGTTCATCGCCCAGAACAAGGTTCTGTTCTCGGTGCTGGCGATCCTGATCTTGGCGTCGCTGAACCTGCGCGGCATCCGGGAGTCCGGTACCGCGTTCGCGATTCCCACCTACGCCTTCATGATCGGCATGTACCTCATGCTGGCCTGGGGCTTCATTCAGATCTTCGTGCTGGGCCACCCGCTGCGGGCCGAGTCGGCCGGGTTCAGCATCAAGTCCGAGCACGGCGACGTGCTGGGCTTCGCCATGGTGTTCCTTGTCGCGCGCGCATTCTCGTCCGGCTGTGCCGCACTCACCGGTGTGGAAGCCATCAGTAACGGTGTGCCCGCCTTCCAGAAGCCGAAGTCGCGTAACGCCGCGACGACGCTGCTGCTGCTCGGCGCCATCGCGGTGTCGTTGTTCATGGGCATCATCGTGCTGGCCAAGCAGATCGGCCTGAAGATGGCCGACAGCGTGGACCAGCTGGTGGGCGCGCCTGCCGGCTATCACCAGAAGACGGTGGTCACGCAGCTGGCCGAGGCGGTGTTCCAGGGCTTCCCGGTGGGCCTGTACCTCATCGCCGGCGTGACGGGTCTGATCCTCGTCCTGGCCGCCAACACCGCCTTCAACGGTTTCCCGGTGCTGGGCTCGATCCTGGCGCAGGACCGCTACCTGCCCCGGCAGCTGCACACCCGCGGTGACCGGCTGGCCTTCTCCAACGGCATCCTGTTCCTCGCGTTCGCCGCCATCGCGTTCGTGGTGGCGTTCAACGCCGAGGTCACGGCGCTGATCCAGCTGTACATCGTCGGCGTGTTCGTGTCGTTCACGCTGAGCCAGATCGGCATGGTGCGGCACTGGAACCGGTTGCTGCGCACCGAGACCGAAGCGTCCGAGCGGCGCCGGATGCAGCGCGCGCGGATCGTCAACACCATCGGGTTCCTCTGCACGGGCGCCGTGCTGCTGGTGGTCATCGTGACGAAGTTCATGGCCGGGGCCTGGATCGCGATCCTGGCGATGAGCCTGCTGTTCGTCCTGATGAAGGCGATCCACAAGCACTACGACACCGTCGCCCAGGAACTGCGCTCCCAGTCGGGCCCGGACGAGGATGTCGTGCTGCCCAGCCGCAACCACGCCGTCGTTCTGGTGTCCAATCTGCACCTGCCGACGCTGCGGGCACTGGCCTACGCGCGGGCCACCCGGCCGGACGTCCTGGAGGCAATCACCGTCAGCGTCGACGACGCCGAGACGCGCGAGCTGGTGCACAAGTGGGAAGACAGCGACGTGTCGGTCCCGCTCAAGGTCATCGCGTCGCCGTACCGCGAAATCACCAGGCCCATCCTCGATTACGTCAAGCGCATCACCGCCGAGTCGAAGCGCACCGTGGTGACGGTGTTCATCCCGGAGTACGTCGTGGGCCACTGGTGGGAGCACATCCTGCACAACCAGAGTGCGCTGCGGCTGAAGGGCCGGCTGCTGTTCATCCCCAACGTGATGGTGACTTCCGTTCCGTGGCAGCTGAATTCGTCGGAGCGGGTGAAGGTGACCATGGCCCCGGGCTCGGCGCCCGGTGATACGCGACGGGGCATCATCGAGTGAGTGAAGTAACTTTGACCGTTGGCCCGCCGGCCAACGGTGGCAGCTGCGTCGCACGTCACGACGGCCGCGTGATCTTCGTCCGGCACGCCCTGCCGGGCGAGGTGGTGCGCGCCGCGGTCACGTCCGAGCGTGGGTCGTATTGGCACGCCGATGCGATCGAGGTCATCGAGGCGTCACCCGACCGGGTGGATTCGTTGTGCGCGATCGCCGGGGCGCACGGATCCGGTTGCTGCGATTTGGCTTTCGTCGATCCCGCCGCGGCGCGGCGGCTCAAGGGCGAGGTGGTGGCCAATCAGATGGCCCGCCTCGGCGGCTACGAGTCAGGTGACCTGGAGGCAGCGGAGGTCGGCACCGTCGGCGCGACCGGGTGGCGTACCCGGGTGCGGCTCGAGGTCGGCGCCGACGGCCGGGCCGGGTTCCACCGCTATCACAGCGACGAGTTGGTGACCGACCTGTCGTGTGCGCAGGTGCCGGCCGGGATGCTGGACGATCTGCCGCTGCAACCGCCCGGGGCGCACGTGCACGTGGTGCTCGACGACGCCGGCAACCGGCACGTCGTGCGGTCCGGTCCACGCGGGGGCAAGAAGAGCAAGTCCGGCATGACCGAAGTGGTCTCGGGCGAGTACGAAGCCGTGCAGCGCGTCGGTGATCGGGAATGGCGCGTTCCGGTGACGGCGTTCTGGCAGTCCCATCGTGACGCCGCCGGCACCTACAGCGCGCTGGTCGCCGAGTGGGCCGAGCTGTCCGCGGGGCAGACGGCGTGGGATTTGTACGGCGGCGCAGGCGTTTTCGCGGCCGCGTTGGCCGGCTCGGTGGGGGAGTCCGGCAAGGTGCTGACGGTGGACACCTCACGCGGGTCGGCGCGCGCGGCCCGGGCGGCGCTCGGAGATCTCGGCTGCGTCGAGGTGCTGACCGATTCGGTGCGGCGCGCGCTGGGAACCCAGCGGGTCGCGGCCGACGTCGCCGTACTCGACCCGCCGCGCACCGGCGCCGGGCACGAGGTCATCGACCAGCTGGCCGCCGCCGGGGTGCCACGGGTGATCCACATCGGTTGTGAGGCAGCCTCTTTCGCCCGCGACATCGGCCTCTACCGTGGGCACGGATACGAGGTGGCGAACCTGCGCGTCTTCGATTCGTTCCCGCTGACGCACCACGTCGAGTGTGTGGCCCTGCTGACCCGGTAAATTTGCGGACAGGTGTGCCGGGAAGCCTGGTCGGCGCCGTTCAACGCTGCCCAGGAGAGTCCCCATGAACAACCGCAACACGCGCAGGCGCCTGCTGACCCGTGGCAGTTGGCCAGAAGCCCAGCGGTTCACCGAGATTCTCCGCAAGGAGACCGTCGGCGGCATCCTGCTGTTGCTGTCCGCCGGCGTCGCTCTCGTGTGGGCCAATTCGCCTGCGGCCCACAGCTATCACGCGCTCTCGGAGTTCTCGGTCGGTCCCCAGGCCTGGCACCTGCACCTCAGTCTTTCGGCCTGGGCGGCTGACGGGCTCCTGGCGATCTTCTTCTTCGTTGTCGGTGTCGAACTCAAACGCGAGTTCGTCGCCGGCGACCTGCGCGACCCGGCGCGTGCCGCGCTGCCCATCGCCGCCGCAGTCGGCGGCATGCTGGCGCCCGCCGCCATCTTCGTGGGCCTGAATCTGGGGCTGGGGCACCCGGAGAATCTGGACGGCTGGGCGGTGCCGATCGCGACGGACATCGCCTTCGCTCTCGCCGTCCTGGCAGTGATCTCCACGCACCTGCCCACCGCGCTGCGCACCTTCCTGCTGACGCTCGCGGTGGTCGACGACCTGCTGGCCATCATCGTCATCGCGTGTTTCTACACCGATCACCTCAATCCCACGGCACTCGCGCTGGCGGTGATTCCAGGAGGGCTGTTCGTCGCGGCCGTGCAGCGCGGGGTCCGGCACTGGTGGCTGCTGCTGCCGCTCGCGGCGGCGACCTGGGCCCTGGTGCACGCGAGCGGTATCCACGCCACGGTCGCCGGGGTGCTGCTCGGATTTGGGGTGCCGGTCCTGGACAGGCACGCGTCGGCAGAGATGTTCGAGCACGCGCTGCGCCCGCTGTCGGCCGGGGTGGCCGTGCCGGTGTTCGCGTTCTTCGCCGCAGGGGTGAGTGTCGGCGGCTGGCCCGGCCTGGTCGACGCGATCACCCACCCGGTGACCGCCGGCGTCCTTCTGGGACTGGTGTTCGGCAAGGCCATCGGCGTGTTCAGCACCACATTCCTGCTGGCGCGATTCACCGGCGCCGAGCTCGACGAGGGACTGGGCTGGCTCGACGTCGCCGGGGTGGCGATGCTGGCCGGGATCGGCTTCACGGTGTCACTGCTGATCGGTGAGCTGGCGTTCGGTGCGGGCACGTCCGCCAGCGCTGATGCCAAGATCGGCGTGCTCGCCGGCTCGGTGATCGCGGGGATGCTGGCCGCGGTGGTGCTGCTGTCCCGCAACGCCGCGTACCGCCGCATCCACGAGCAGGAGACCGCCGACGACGACGGTGACGGTGTGCCGGACATCTATCAGCCTTGACCGGCTGTACCCGGTACTCGTGCGTAGACTGTCGGAATGCTTGAACAGGTCCGCGGCCCAGCTGATCTGGCGCACCTGTCGCAGCCTCAGCTGACCGAACTTGCCGCCGAGATCCGGGAATTCCTGGTGCACAAGGTGGCCGCCACCGGCGGGCATCTCGGCCCCAACCTGGGTGTCGTCGAGCTGACGCTGGCCCTGCACCGCGTGTTCGATTCGCCGCACGACCCGATCATCTTCGACACCGGTCACCAGGCGTACGTCCACAAGATGCTGACCGGCCGGTGCCCCGACTTCGAGACGCTGCGCATGAAGGGCGGCCTGTCCGGTTATCCGTGTCGCGCCGAGAGTGAACACGACTGGGTCGAGTCCAGCCACGCCAGCACCGCGCTGTCCTACGCCGACGGGCTGGCCAAGGCCTTCGAGCTCTCCGGCTATCGCAACCGGCACGTCGTCGCCGTCGTCGGTGACGGCGCGCTCACCGGCGGCATGTGCTGGGAGGCGCTCAACAACATCGCGGCCGCCAATCGGCCGATCGTCATCGTCGTCAACGACAACGGCCGCAGCTACGCGCCGACCATCGGTGGTCTGGCCGACCACTTCGCGGCACTGCGCCTGCAGCCCGGCTACGAAAAGGCGCTCGAACGCGGCAAGCACGCGCTGCGCGGCGTGCCCGTCGTCGGCGAGTTCTGTTACCAGTGCGTGCACAGCATCAAGGCCGGCATCAAGGATGCGCTGGCCCCGCAGGCGCTGTTCACCGATCTGGGGCTCAAGTACGTCGGGCCCATAGACGGGCACGACGAGCACGCTGTCGAGGCGGCGCTGCGGCACGCCCGCGGTTTCAACGCACCCGTGATCGTGCACGTCGTCACCCGCAAGGGCATGGGTTACTCGCACGCGGAGAACGACGAAGCCGAGCAGATGCACTCTACCGGCATCATCGACCCGCACACCGGGCGGTCCACCGCCGAGTCGGTGCTCGGCTGGACGTCGGTGTTCTCCGAGGAGCTGATCAAGCAGGCCACCAAGCGGCGCGACATCGTCGCGATCACCGCGGCCATGCCGGGGCCGACGGGCCTGTCGGCGTTCCGGCAGCGGTTCCCCGACCGGTTCTTCGATGTCGGTATCGCCGAGCAGCACGCGATGACGTCGGCCGCGGGTCTCGCCATGGGCGGGATGCACCCCGTCGTCGCCATCTACTCGACGTTCCTGAACCGGGCGTTCGACCAGATCATGATGGACGTGGCGCTGCACAAGCTGCCCGTCACCATGGTTCTCGACCGCGCCGGCATCACCGGCAACGACGGCGCCAGCCACAACGGTGTGTGGGACATGTCGATGCTCGGCATCGTGCCCGGCATGCGGGTCGCCGCACCGCGCGACGCCGCCCGGCTGCGTGAGGAACTCGGCGAGGCAGTGGCCGTCGATGACGGGCCGACCGCCATCCGCTTCCCGAAAGGCGCTGTCGGCGAAGACATCCCGGCCGTCCGCCGCCAGCATGGCGTCGACATCCTGACCGAGCCCGCCGACGGCCTGTCCGACGACGTGCTGCTGGTCGCCGTCGGCGCGTTCGCCCGGATGGCGCTGCTGGTCGCCGACCGGTTGCGCAAGCAGGGCATCGGCGTCACCGTCGTCGACCCCCGCTGGGTGCTGCCCGTTCCGACGGCCATCGCCGATCTGGCCCGGGCGCACAAACTCGTTGTCACGCTTGAGGACAACGGTGTTGCCGGCGGCATCGGCTCCGCGGTCTCGGCCTCGCTGCGTCGTGCCGAGATCGACGTGCCGTGCCGCGACGTCGGTGTGCCGCAGGAATTCCAGGAGCACGCGACTCGCAGCGAGGTTCTGATGTCGGTCGGCCTGACCGATCAGGACATCGCCCGCCAGGTCACCGGCTGGGTCGCCGCCCTCGGCAGCTCCGTCGACATCGCCTCCCAGTAGCTTTTCCACTTCCCGCGAGTGTGCGTGTTTGTACGCTCGAATGCGGTGTGTCGCGTGCATTTTGGGGCCGCTCGTTCGAGCGGAGGGACATTTCTGCCCGCGCCCTTCGTGCTGAACAAGTTCGGCAGGCGCACACTCGAGTTCGGGTGAATCGAAACGAATTTCGCCAAGGATCGAGTGGCTACGACTGGGGAGGTGAAATTGCCGTCGGCGACCGTTGCCGGGCGGCCCTATCATTTTCTGTGGGGACGAGTTTGAGGGGGTTTAGGTGGCCGTGCCGAGCGATCCGTTGAAGGTCGATCCAATCGAGCTGCGAATGACTGCTGACCGCTTGGATGGTCACAGCAGTGATTTCTCCACCGAACATCTCAAGGCGCATGCTGCGGCAAGCCAAGCGGCGCTGGGCTTGGGACTGTCGGCAGCTGCACTGCCGGAAATGTTGGCAGCTTGGGAAGCGGACGGCGCACATTTTGGTGAACGGTTCACGACACACGCCGAGGGACATCGCGGGGCTGCAAGCGCATATGAACGCACCGATAGCGTTGGCGCGGCGCGAATCACCGACACAGGGTTGTGATCTGAACTCGTGTCGCTGCAGGTGCTGCGGGAGTGGGTTCCTGAGATCGCAGGGCTGGCCAAAGCTACGCGTGACGCGTCGGTCAACCACGCGAACTCTGCGGAGCTCTACCAACAGTTGGTGAAAACCTCCACGTGGCAAGGTCAGGCTGCGCAGGAGGCGATGCTGTCGATGTTGATGAGCGCCGCGGCTCACAACGTCAGGTCAGAGGATTTGTCATCGGCGGCGGCCGCGATGGACCACGCAGAACAAGACGCCACCGCCCTCGCTACCACTGTGAAAGCGATTCTCGACGATGCGGCCGCAGCACCGGCGGTGGAAGTTGATCAAACAACCAACAAGGTGAGCGTTCCGGCGAACTACGACTATCTCGATGATGAGACCAAACTGAAAGTATCGAAGAAGATCGCCGATCTGGAGGCACGGATCGCCGATGCGCAGGCCGAAGGCGACCGAATCGACGCTGATCTGGCCAAAGCGATCGCGAAGGCGACAGGGTTGCCGGAACCGACGAAAACGCCGACGACACTGGCAGAGCTGCTGGGGCTGACCGGTGAGGGGCCGCTCGCACCCGGTGAGGTCCGAAACATGGGGCCGATCGCCGGGACCGACAGCCCCGACGCTATCCCCGGGATTCGCGCAGCGGACTTGGGCGAGGTCATCACACTGCCGGACGGCACAAAGGTGGCAATTTTCGGGGACTCCTACGCCAACCCTCAGGTCGGTGGACCTGGGAATGAGCACTATCCCTCAGTTGCGGTGCCTGTGACGTTCGACAAGAACGGCAAGCCCCATTTCGGTGCGCCGCTGACCGGGACCAACCTCAACAGCGGGTTGCCAAATGAATCACCGGGACCGCATACCCTCTTCCCGATACCCGATGCGGCTCGTACGGCGGGGGCCAACAACGCGCTGCCGGCGGGCAGTGTCAAGATCGGCAACGACACCTACATGATGGTTGTGGGCACGAACACGAGCGAGGGCCTCAGTCCGAAGGGCTCGTGGCTGGTAAAGGTCACGAACGATCCGGCCGCTGGCTGGAAGCCGATCGAGGGCAGTTATAGGTCTGTCGCCGACAACCCCACGTTGCCAACTCAATTCAGCGGCTACCAAGGTAGTGACGGCAAGGTGTACATCGCCGCGGATGCGTTCGACCGCAGCCAAGGCGTCTCCATGTATCGGGTTGATCCCGCGCACATCAGCGACCGCGGGGCGTGGGAGCCGTACGACCCCATACACAAGTCTTGGGGAGCTGCGGGAGAAGCCGCACCGATGACGATCACTCCACCGGACCAGCATTGGGGCGAGATCAGCTTTCGTGAAGTCGATGGGAAACCGGTGTTATCCGGCACGAACATGCACAACACTGAGCCCGGAGGGACATCCGCCGTCGAGGTGCACGTCGGTAACAGTCCGACGAGTGTCGTCAGCGCAGGACCACCAACTGTAGTGATGAACAATGCACCCGGGGCTCCAAACAATGTGCCGGCGCCGTATGGCGGCTACATCTTGCCTGGATCAACTCTCGACAACCTTGGGCTGTTCGGGAGCCAGTGGTACCAACCGTCGGCGCCCGATGGACATCCAGTCGGCCCCGTGCATTACGACGTTCAAGACATTCACGTTAACGTCAAGCCTGGGCAGCGATAACCAACAACGGATAGGACCCGAGAATGTCGCGTCTCATATCGGCAGTGCTGGTGCTGATGCTTACTGCGCTGTCTTCGGCATGCGACGCTGGTGCGCGTCCGCCGGTTCCCAGCGAGCCATCCCATTCGGTCGAGCCTGGGAAATTCCCCGAAATGAGCGGCTACACCCCCGTTAACCCAGACGATTACATGTGGCAAACCGATAATCCGGGCCGACCCAACAAGATAACCACCTACGGGTTTAGCACACCTGACGGAATTGGGTGCACCTTCGGTCAACCTCCTGCGGCAAGCTGTGTCGGCAACAACTTCCCAGCTGTTGCTTCTGCGCAATGCGACCCGTCAAACGGCCCAGTTGAGGCGAATGCGATCAGTACCGATCACGAAATGTGGCAGGTCGGCGACCCGACATGTGGCGCTTTTGTATCGACCAAGAAGGTCTTGCCGCCGTTCCATACACTGACAGTATTCGGGGTCACTTGCGGTGTGGATGACAAGAAAATGACCGCCTGCAAAGACCCTCAGGGTCGGGGGTTTGTCTTGTCGCCGTCGTGGTCTGGCTGGATACCCAAGGTCTGACCGGTATCGCGGCGATACCGCTCATTCGTCGACCGGTAACACCTACCCGGGAACGGGACGCGGCTGCTGTTCGGCGTGGGCCGCCGACCGAGAGTTCCCTAGCCCGACCTTGTCTGGTCCTTTAGATCAGGCAATTACGCGACGCCACCCTCGGGCGCGGCATTGGCCCGGACAGTGTTGAGGATCGACACGATGTTGTCGACGTCGGCCTCTGGGAACACCTCTTCGGGGCCGGTCGGCGCCTTGTCGGTATAGGGGGAGTCATAGAGTCGCGCGACGGCGACGACGCCCGTCGCCGTCAGTTCGGTGACGATGAGATTGATGAACCTGATCTGGTCCGCAGTGAATCGCGATCCGTCGAGGTAGGCCCCGAACGCCTCTGTCGCTGCGGCACGATCCAGACCCACGAGCGACCGGACGAAGAGCCCGAGCCCATCGACCTTCGCCAAGTCGATGTCGGCGGGTTCACCCACGCCGCTGTCGATCAGCATCCGCTCCAGTGCGAGCAGATCGTCGGGCGTCAGCGGCTTGTTGCGGTGCAGGCGTTGCAGCGTGATGTTGTCCAGATGGGACCTGAGATACGCCCGCGCTTTCGCTTTGAACCGGTCCCAGTTGGTACCTGGAGTGACATTGGGTAGGTCGACCAAGGTTGCCTCACCGAGTTCGTCCTGAAAGTCGGTGTATACAACGGTCTTCTGGGTGGGGTCGAGGAATCGAATCAGCGCGCGCACCCGCAGTCGGACGAGTTCGAGCATGGGCAGGGTGACGTCGACCCACCACTCATCAGCGCAGATCTCATCGAGGAGTGCCTGTTGCGCGGCCACCGATGGGATCGAGGTCTTGGCCAGCAGCGCCTCGGCGATGTCCTGAACTTTCGTCCGGATCCGTTCAGCGGCAACAGCATCACCGTCGAGTTGCGCCAGCTGGCGGCGCAGGATCAGTAGGTCGAACCGTTTGGCCTGCTCGTCGTTGTCCAGCTCCGAGGAAGGTAGGCCGGCGAGTTGGGTGGCGACGTCGCTCGCAGCCTCGTGCGTCAACGACGACCACGCCGGCCATTGCGCGTACTGTTCGACGAGCCGGCGGTGGGGCCGGACCAGCACGTTGTCGAGGTTCATGCCGACGACGATCTTGTGCAGGCTCCATGCGGTGTCGACGCGGAGCCCGCGTTCGGATTCGGTGCCATGACCTTCCGGCGGATTATTGCCTGGCACAGCGGAATCCAGTGCGGTGACCAGCCCGACTCGGGTTTCGAACAGGCGCTGATTCAACGACTTCTGCAATGAGCCTTGCGTGCCCGGCAGATCCTGGCTGAAGAATTCCAGGTTTCCACAGCAGTCGAAGACGTAGAAGTTATCCTTGTCCTGCCCGGGTCCGAACAGGTTGGGGCGCAACCGGGTTCCTCGGCCGATCATCTGCCAGAACTTGCTCTTGGACCGAACTTCTTTGAAAAAGACCAGATTCACTACATCCGGCACATCGATGCCGGTGTCCAGCATGTCGACGGATATGGCGACGTGCGGGGCTTTATCGGTGAGGGAGAAGTCATCGATCAGGCTCTGTGCGCGCTCGGTGCTGTGGGTGATGACGCGCGCGAATGTACCGGCGTACTCAGGGTATTGGATGTTGAACCGTTCGGCGATGAACTGTGCGTGGGCCTGGTTCTTGGCGAAGATGATCGTCTTGCCGAGTCGGTCGCCGCCGGCGACTTTGTGCCCCTGCGACATCAGCTGCGCCAGGATCTTGTCGACGGTGTCGGCGTTGAACCAGAAGCGTCCCAGCTCTTCTGCTGACATGGAGTCGGGGGTGTCGTCCTCGCCCCAGTCCAGCGAGTCCCATTCGTCCTTCTGCGCTTCGGTTAACTCGTCGTAGCGAATGCCTTGGCGCAGGAACCTGGTTCCCACCGAAATGCCCACGGCGGGAACAAGAAAGCCTTCCTTGACAGCGTCGTCCAAACCGTAGGCGTCGGTCGGCATGCCGTCTTCGAGGTTGAACAGCCGGTAGGTGTTGTGGTCCACCTCGTCTTTGGGCGTCGCGGTGAGCCCGACGAGCAGCGAGTCGAACCAGTCGAAGATGGCGCGATATTTCTGGTAGACCGAACGGTGTGCCTCGTCGATGACGACGAGGTCGAAATAGCCTGGGCCGAAAGGCCGTAGCCCGTCGTCGACGGAATTGATGAGGTTCAGCATCGTGGGGTATGTGCTGACATAGACCCGGCCGTCGGTGATCTTCTCGGTCACCAGGTTTACCGTGGTGGCGTTGGGCAGGTGCTCCTTGAATGAGCCGACAGCCTGATTGACCAGAGCGGTGCGGTCGGCCAGGAACAGCACCCGCTTGACCCAGCCGGCTTCCATGAGTTGCTTGACCAATGCGATGACGGTGCGGGTCTTGCCTGATCCCGTCGCCATCACCAGCAGCGCCTCGCGCTTGTGCGCGGTGAATTCTTCACCGACCCGGCGTATTGCGTGAATCTGGTAGTGCCGCTCGACGATCGCGGAGTCGATCTCTGCGTCTCCCAGCGGCTTGCGGGTCGTGCGCCGCGAAATCGCCAGGGCCAGTTCGTCGGCGGTGAAGAAGCCTTGGACCTGGCGGGGCGGATATCCGCCGGCATCGTCCCACATCCAATGCTCGTAGCCGTTGGTGTAGAAGATGATCGGCCGTCGGCCGGTCATCTGCTCCAGGCAGTCGGCGTATTGCTTGGCCTGTTCCTGGCCGACGTGCGGGCTCTTGCTTGTTCGTTTGGCTTCGACGACGGCGAGTGGCAGACCATCGGCGCCCCACAACACGTAGTCGACGTAACCTTTGGCGCCGCCGGGCATTCCGGTGACTTCGAACTCGCGGTCCCTCGGCTGGTCGAGAACCCAGCCTGCCTCAGCGAGGTCCAGATCGATGTACTCGGTGCGGGTTTGTGCTTCGTTGTAGTCACGGTCGTCGGGCTGTTGTTTGGCGGCTTGGGCTGCTTTGATCTGCTCACGCAGCGCGGCAATCTCGGCGTCCTTGGCGGCGGCCAGCTCGTCTTTCTCGGCCAGCGCTTTGGCGTGGGCTTCGTCCTGCGCCTTGAACTTCGTGGCCAGCTGGGCGACTTCGTCCCGGCTCAGGGGTGCGGCCTTGGCTGCAAGTTTCGGGTCGAACGGCAGCTTCAGGGGCGCGGCCTTGGGGTAGGCCGAGTGGTTGTAGACGGCCCACACTGTGACGTGGTGCAGTTCCCGCAGGACGGCGAGGGCGATGTTCGGTGCGATGGCGCGCCGTTCGTGCACAGCGGCATTGCCGGCTTTTCGAATCAGGTTGAGCTTCTGGATGATTGCGAGCGGCACTCGCGTGCTGAACGGACGCTCGTTGATCCTGGCGGCGAGGTCGTCCTTGTAGGGCAGCGGCAGGTCCATCACGTCATAGAGCAAGCCGACGAGTTGTTCGATGGCACGGCGACCATAGATGCAGGCCGAGCGGGGGTCGGAGCCCAGATAGCTCTCGGCGCGGGCGCAGTCGGATTGGATGTCGGGCCATTCAGCGGCACCGATGAAGGCGAAATTGCTCATGCGCGCTCAGCCGGAATGTTCATTCACGAACATAGTCGGACTCACAGGGTCACTGTACTGGTAGTGAGCAACATGATCGTCAATTTCTGCCGGTCAATGGTCGAGGTGTTGTCACGATGCGAATTCCTTTGCTGGCGGGCGAACCGAGCAGTGTTGCATGTCGAGCCGACAAGTTGTGACTGATTGGTAGCTCGGTTGAAAAACTAGGACTGCCCGCCTATTCGTCGGCTTCGCGCAGAGTGCCGCGGAAGGTCCGTTCGGGCTTGCCTGCTTCAGTCCACTCGCGATAGCTGCGCACGGCGTGTCCGTAGACCTTCGTCAGGTGTTTCCCGTCGCGTCGGTTGACTGTTCCCTCTACGAGGTCTGTTGGCTTGGTCATGGTTTCGCGCATCGGAAAGTCAATCGCAGGTAGGTATGCGTCGGCCACGGGGAGGGCCACCCATGTCCCTTCACAGGCACGGCGAAATGTCTGAGCAATGATCAATACCTGTGGATGAGGCCCGAGGAGGCGGCCTGAAAGTGGGCGCACCTTCCCGAGGATGATCATCACGGAATCAGGTATTCGATCAAGACCGGCGTTGGCGCGCTGGTTGGGAAGGTACGCCCATGCTCACCGTAGTTCACGATGCCGAGGAGGCCAACGGCGGCGAGGCCGGCCGGTCGTTGTTGGACGAGATCGTCCGCGACGGAGCCCGGCAGATGTTGGCCGCTGCCCTGCAGGCCGAGGTCGCCGCGTACGTGGCCGCATTCGCTGATCAGCTCGACGAGAACGGTCACCGACTGGTGGTCCGCAACGGCTATCACCAGCCGCGTGAGGTGCTGACCGCGGCCGGTGCCGTGCAGGTGAAGGCGCCGCGGGTCAACGATCGCCGTGTCGACCCCGATTCTGGTGAGCGGCAGCGGTTTTCCTCGGCGATCCTGCCGGCCTGGGCACGCAAGTCCCCGCAGATGAGTGAGGTGCTGCCGCTGCTGTATCTGCACGGCCTATCGACCAGCGACTTCGGGCCCGCACTCGAGCAGTTCCTCGGCTCGGGTGCCGGGTTGTCGGCCACCACGATCACCCGTCTGACCGCGCAGTGGCAAGACGAAGCCCGTACGTTCGCTGCCCGGGACCTGTCCGGCAGCGACTACGTCTACCTGTGGGTCGACGGCATTCACCTCAAGGTCCGCCTGGACCAGGAGAAGCTGTGCCTGCTGGTGATGCTCGGCGTGCGCGCTGACGGCCGCAAAGAGCTCGTGGCGATCACCGACGGCTATCGGGAGTCATGCGAGTCGTGGGCGGATCTGCTGCGCGACTGCAAACGACGCGGCATGACCGCCCCAGTGCTGGCCGTCGGCGATGGCGCGCTCGGGTTCTGGAAGGCGGTGCGGGAGGTATTCCCGAAGACCCGAGAGCAGCGCTGCTGGTTCCACAAGCAGGCCAACGTCCTTTCCGCACTGCCGAAGTCAGCGCATCCGGCCGCGCTGGCGGCCATCAGGACATCTACAACGCCGAAGACATCGACAAAGCTCAGGTCGCGGTCAAGGCCTTCGCGGTTGCCTTCGGCGCGAAGTACCCGAAAGTGGTCGCCAAGATCGTCGACGACCTCGATGTCCTGCTGGAGTTCTACCACTACCCCGCCGAGCACTGGATCCATCTGCGTACCACGAATCCGATCGAATCCACCTTCGCCACAGTGCGTTTGAGAACGAAGGTCACCAAGGGTCCGGGATCGCGGGCCGCTGGATTGGCCATGGCCTACAAGCTGATCGACGCAGCCCAAGCCCGTTGGCGGGCCGTCAACGCCCCACATCTGGTCGCCCTCGTCCGCGCCGGAGCGGTCTTCCACAAAGGCAAACTGCTCGAACGGCCCACCGACATCACCCCACCGACACCACCGTCAGACGGCGATCAACACACCGAAACGGAGGTCGCCTGAAACACCCCGATCCACAGGTATTGACAATTGCTCGAAATGTCTCGCCAACGTAGTAGACGTACCTCATGGTCGTGTGGACGTTCTCGAGCGAGAAGGCGCTTCGATGGTTGTCGTACAGGCCGAGGAGCTTCTGTTCGACTATCGCCAAGCTCGCTTCGGTGTACATCTGCTCGCGTATCTCGGGGAGGTCGTAGTACGGAAATTCGATCTCCATGACCGCTTCCTGCATCTTCAGCCAGCCCAGGAACTGTTCGTTGGACTGTGCATCGCGGAACGCTCGAGTGAGTTGCGTCGGGACGTAGTCGAAGGACTCACCCATGACGATTCTTCAACGTCAGCCACTCATTCCTCGCGCAAGGTGCCGCCAAACTCCCGTGGTGGACGACCCTTTTCAGCCCATTCGTCATAGAGACGCAGAATGTTGTTGTACACGCGCGTGATCTCCAGGCCTGTTCGGCGGGTGAGTGCGAATCGGATCAACAGCAAGGGTTGAACCAACATCTCGTCGAAGAGCACGTCGATGGCCGGGAGCAACGCTCCCGGTTGGCCTTTCTGGCTGGGCGGCGGCAGTGCTACCCAGGTTGCTTCAATGGCACGTCGGACTGTTTCGCCAACGTAGTACGCGTAGCGCATCGTTCGGTGAACAGCTTCCTCATTTGCATAGGCGCTGGGATCGTCGGGGTACAGCTCCATCAGCTTCTGTTCGACTACCGCAAGACTGTCTTTGGTGAACATGATGTCGCGCACGTCCGGTAGGTCTTCATAGGGAAATTCGATTTCCATCGAGGCTTCCTGCATCTTCAGCCAACCCAAGAACTGTTCGTTGGTTTGCGCTTCGCGGAACGCCTTGGTGAGTTGCACGGGGACGTAGTCGAACGACTTACCCATCCTGATTCTCCCTGTTGGTCACAGTCGATTCACCGTGAACTGGTCTGGATATCTGTCTTGCAGACTCTGGAGCGCAGCGATCTCCGCTGGGCTGTACGGATAGTTTGCGTTGAGGTTGTAGGTGAGCTGATGACCGAGGGCTAGAACGCGTTCGTCTTTGGCCAGCTGGTCCATGTCGAGGCGTCCACTCTTGTTCTCGATGAACTCGTTGAGATCGGGACTCACCCAGTCCCAGCGACGACCGGGGACGATCGTCTGGTCTGAGTATTGCGAATGCCATCCGTCGTCCTTGCTGTAGCCCATCACTTCGGCCGCGTATTTGTCGAACCACCAGCCGTTTGCAGAGTTCTCTTGAAGCTGGTCGTAGTTGGAGCTCCATCGATTCCAGTCCCACTCTTGGCCGCCGCGGTGCAGGTAGTTCTGCCAGGCCAGCCACTTGGACAGGGGAATGCGATGGTGATGGGTCTTGGTGCCGTCGGGATCGTAGATCTCGATGTCGACGAACATTTGGTTGTCAAGCAGACCTTTTTTGGCCGGGTCGAGTGCAACTGTGAGTGAGTCAATGGCTGTCGCAGCGGTTTCTACCGCGGCGATGTAGCTCCGGATGTTGGTGCCGGCCTGGTTGAGCCTCCAGCGCATGGCCGCGGGCACGGCCCGGAATGACGCGCCGCCGGTGACTTCCGACGACAGCACCACGACTGACGCGGCCCCGCCCATCCACATCGCGGTGCTGTTGACCTCACTGGCGATGTTCGCGCGCATCGCGCTGGTCGCTGCAGAGAAGCTGTGGGTTAGGGCACTCAGTGTGCGGCCGTCGGCGGCGACGGCATCCGCGGGAGCGCTCAGATTGGCGATTGTCTCGTAGAACGCGGTGGCGTCGGGCATGTCGTGGTCCGGTCGTCTGACCTGATTCACCACGTCACTGACAGCTTCAGCGACCGTCGTTGCGAACCGTTGCCACATGTCCGAAGCGGCGTCGAGGCCCTTCGTGTCTGCGTTCGGAGTTTCCTTGCCGACCGCCTCGACCAAGCCGGGAATGATGTCGGTCAGACCGACGCCATTGGCGCCCACGGAACTGGAGATCGTCGACGACGGTTCAGAGATCGCCGGTCGCGGTGGCAGATTGGCCGGGACGGGAATCTTGCGACGGCCGGCGTGGAATTCAGCCCACGCATGGTTGACTCCGGCTTGGTAGACGCGTCCAGCCAGCGAGGACCAGGCTTGTGCCAGCGAATCGGCGCCACCGACAGCATCGCGCGCGGCGCTGTCATACCGCGATCCCCATTTCGTGCCGACCGGGTCGTTGCCGGCCATGTGGCCGGACCCGTGCGATGCGCCTGAGACCACGCCGGCAGCACCAGCCACCTTCGATCCCGCACGGCCGAGTATCGCCGCGGTCAGGAAATACCAGTCTGAATCGACAACCCAAGTACCCATGGATGCTCGCTACTTGCCGGCCATGCGCAGATTCATCGCCATGACGGTCCGGTAGGCGTCTTCGGCCTGGGTGGACCACGCGGTGAAGTCCGCGAGCGCGGTGCGCATGTCGTGCGCTGACCGCACCCAGTTCCGGTGGCGAGCCTCGTATGCTTCGGCGGCTGCACCGTCCCACGACTGTGACACCTGACCGATAAGCGATTCCACCCGGCTCAACGATGTCTCGCAGTGCGCCAGGTAGGCCTGCATTTTCGACCGCAGTTCATTGAGCGCGTCGACGTCGACGGTGTACCCAGTCATTGCGACCTACCGCTCATCCCACGCGCTGCGAACGATCGATCCGCCGTGCTCATCCTGTGCTGCGTAGGCCTCCACGCTTTGGACGACCCGGATCGCGATCTCGTCGGCGTCGTCGACGATCTTCGTTGCGGCGGCGCGAAACTCATCCCAATCGCGGCCGAACATCCGAGCAGCCTCGCCGCGCCACGAACCTTCGACGACATCCTCGACCGCCGAGACGAGCTGGCGCAATTCTTCGCGCAACTCATCGGCGATCGTCCGAAACTCGTCGGCAGCTGCTTTGACCGGCTCGGTCTCGATGCGCAGCCGTGCGCCCCCCACGTCCGCCATGCGACCCCCTTCGCCGACTTCAAGCGCCAGTCTAGCGAGGCCGACGATCAATGCCGGATGTCCCACAGGTGCACATGCCCGGGCATCTGTTGGTCCGTGAACCATTCCCAGTCTTCGTATCGGTCGGCCGCGGACCGCCAATGGTCGGCCTCGGTGTCGCGGCCGACCGCCCGCAACACCGCGGCGACCCATCGCTGGAGCTCCTGGCTTTTGTCGTGGAAGCAGACACCGTCGAGCATCTCCATTGCCTCCCGCGTGCTGCCGTCGATCGCGGAATCCAAATGCTGCGGTGCGATTTCGGCGAAGTCCAGCTCTGCCAGCGCGAGCCGGTACGCCGCATCAGCTGCCCGCATCGGGTGGTACATCTCACGGCGTTCGATCAGATTGGACGCCATTTCCTTGGCCAGCGCCACCGATTCCTCGGACGGCGGCAGGAAGTCGATCAACGCCCAAAAGGTGTGCAGCAACAGCTCGGGATCGTGGGCGTCGACCTGCCGGGCGAGCACCACGGCGGATCGATAGGCGGACTCAGCTTCGTCCAGGTCGCCGAGCTCCTCATACGCCGCGCCGAGTTGGGTGCTGAGGTGGGAGGCGAGATTGAGCCGACCCGATATCAGATGCTCGTCCATCTCGACCCGCAGGTCCGCGATCCGCTCGCTCAGCGTCTTTGGCGGATTCAACTCGTCCACGATCGTGCGGATCTTCTGATTCAACCGGGTGCTATCGGTGCCGTAAGTAGACATCGACTGCGAGTCGAGATCGTTGCCCGCCAACGCCATCGTCAGTGCATCGCAACGCAATCGCCGCGCTTGACTGTAGTGATCCAGAGCCTTCTCGAATTGTCCTGCCCCGGCCGCCTCATCGCCGAGGAATTCGCATTCCTCAGCGGTCGGTTGCTCGCTCATCTCCCGACCTCCGTTCCGTCCACGCCTGCGGCGAGCAGAATGACGTCGTCGAGGGCCTCAGATAGCAGCGCTCGGTCCTCGGGGCCGTCGCATTGGGCGGCCATCCGCGCCTGCACGTAGAGCAACTGGATGAGCCGGTCGAAAACCAGGTCATCGTTCGTCCGGGTCAGGGCGCGGACTACTCGGTTGTTCCAGTTCACCACCAGATGCACGAGGTTGCCGTACCCGGGCGATGCCACATCGATCTGCCCGTGCCCGATGAAGACCGCGGGCAGGTCGGCGGTGGGGAACTGGCGCACCACAACGCGAGCACCAGATGCTTTGAGCGCCTGGGTCGCTCGCTGTTCGAAAGTCAGAATGTCGCCGACCGCGTCCGTGGGCGGTACGGCGAGTGCTGCGACTTCGGAAGCGGGGTAGGCGCGGGTGACCGTCACTCCAGAAAGGACCTGCGGCAGCATCAGCAGCACCTCCTGGTCCAGGGTGTGGCCGGCGTTGACGACGAGTCGTCCCTCGGGGTTGAAGCTGGCGATCGTGTGAAACTCCTTGACGGACAAGGCATAGAGAACGTTAGGACTGTGGGCGACCACGTCGGTCAGGCGCATCTGCCCTGCTGTCGTTTGGACCGTCAGCATCGGTAGGACGACTTCCGCAAGCTCCAGATTCTCGCCGTCTGCGTCACGTGTGGCTGCCGAGCGCAGCTCCACTTCATTGTCGGCGACGAACTCGGAGAACCGCTGCGGGTCGGTATCTGCCAAGGTGCGCAACCACTTCAGCGCTGCCTGCCCGAGCTTGCGTCGGGTCGCGACCAGCGCGGCGTTGTCGACGATGGCCTCACGGCTGGCTGTCGGCTCCAGTGTGGTCGAGTTGGCTACCGCCCAGGCAAAGAACGCCCATGACGGAAGCAGCGCCGCGTCCACGTCGTCGATCAGCATGTCGTTGACGTACACCCGGTTTCGGGCGCTGGACTTCGATTTGCCTACCGCCGTACCGATGTAGACGACGGCATCCAAGCCGAGGCCGGCGTCGTTGATCGCAACGACGTCGAACTGGCGCCCCACTCCGACCCCGCCGTACACAGGTGGCACACCCTGCTGCACGCTGGAGCGGTGGGATCCGAAGTCGTCAGCCCAGGGGTACCGGCGTGAAACTTCCCTGTTTCCTTGACTTCTCAGCACAGTGATGTCGATCGGCAGAAACTCGGCGTAGCGCTGGACCAGGGGAGTCACCTGCTCCGCACGGGCCCACCCGATCATGTCTGGACGGGGCCGAAGCTGGACGGTGGTGCCGACGGCGACGTCGTCGGAGATGGGTCGGACGGTGTAGGTCCCATCGCTGTTGCCGATCCACTCGATCGGCGCGGAGCCGTCGGCGCTGCGCGAGATCACGGTGATCTCGTCGGCGATCAGAAAACAGCTCAGCAGGCCGATGCCGAACTGCCCGATGTAGGTGCGCCTGCTGCGGGCCAACTCGTCACGCTTGGAACTCGCGCCGACGGTGGCCAGGAACTGCTCGACTTGATCGGCGGTGACGCCGATGCCGGCGTCGGTGATCGCGAATTCATTGGCCGGGGAGTCCGGAGAGGTGACGCCGAATGGCGAGATGGTGATGGTCCGCGGGGTCGGCGTGTCGCTGAGTGCGTCGCGGGCGAGGGTGGCGTCGTAGGCGTTCTGAATCAATTCGCGGACGTACACGCCCGGGCTGGAATAGAGGTTCTTGCTGAGCAGCGAGATGACGCCGCCGAGATCCACTCGGAAGTTCTGTTGCTGCGGTGCGGACATTGTGGATTCTCCTGCGTCGGTTCGGTCGAAAGCCGCATAGCGTCGCACGACCCACCGACAAGTCGGGCTCGATGGCACCGTGCCTGTCTGAATGTCGGAGTCGGCAGGTATGACTGGAGCGACGAATTCCGAAGGAGTAGATGATGCGCGTCAACCTGTGGGGTGGCGGACCGACGCTGGCACTTGCTGATTACTGGCAACAGAGCGGGCTGCTGCCCGACGATCCGCCCGGAACTCAGGCGTTCGGCTACCTGTTTAGTGACGACGCAACGGGAACCGTGACGACGCGGCCCTACCCGACCAAGTACGCGATGCCGCTAGACAAGGATCAGATGATCGACGGCCTCCTCGAAGCTGACGCCGTCGTTGCCGGACAGGCCGGGCTGATCGAGGTCGACGTCGAGCGGACGTCAAGTGGGGTGCCGTTCGTATACAGCCTCATGAAGATCAAGCAGGAATCTGGCGGTGTGCAGTACAACCTGACGTTGCACCTACACGCAGAGCATGTGCAACAGGTTCAGGGTTTCTTCATCGAAGGTCGTACCACCGGCATGCGCGACGCTGCGGTATATGAGATTGCGCGGCAAAATGATTGGCTTCATGAGCCCACCGCAGATGACCCGATGGGCGGCTGGGCCCGCGACCCCTACACCGGTCTGAAGACGGGCTTCGTGATGAACATGAGCGAGCTGCCCGATTTCGACGGCCAGTTTCCGGCCCATCCGTTGTCAATGGCGCGGGAAGTCATCGGCGCTGTTCGGGTGAGTTGAATGTCGATTGTGACAGCAGCGGACGTCTAGGGCGATTGGCCCGTGCGGGAACCGAACCATGTAGTGGAGTACGTATGAGCGGCAAGAAATACAAGACGGCAACCCACCGTAAAGCGCTGATCTTCAGCCAGATCGAAGAGCTGCGTCGGAGGGGTTTGAACCAGACTGAGATTGCGGATATGCACGGTGTATCGCGTCAGGCTGTCTCCCAGCAGAAAATCAAGTATGGCGGAGTGAAGACGACTCGCCAGATCGTCAACGAGGCGTGGCCCTGGACGACGACGGGACTTCACGGAAAGTCCGCTGCATATCAGCGCCTGCGTGACCACGGCGAGTTCATAGTCTCGGGCGGTCGAGAGATGTCTGAATACAAGCTGGGGCGGCACGCGGCTTGGCTGAAGATGATGCGCCGGAACGACTATGTACTCGAGTTCGACCCGAACATCCCGCCTACACCTGGCGTGGCACCAACAGGAGGATTCGCCTACCGCAAGCGCGATCCGCAAACCGATGGGTTCAACCTGCTGATCCGCGTGAACGAGTTCACCACTCTGACGCCTGAGGGGCGCCGCCTCTGGAGCTACGCGCCGGGTACGTCTCCACACGCAACCAGGTCCGACGCCGGGTGAGCAGCGGGTCCCTCCACGATGGATAGCAAGCGGTCCCGGATCGCCATCGCCGGCCCAGCCAGGTCGACGGTGACGAAACGGTACCGATGTTCACTGATCACCACGAACTCATCGAGCTCTTCGTTGACGACGGGATACAGCAGCACGCCCTCGGTCGTCGCACTCAAGCTATCCCGATCGTGTTGGGACTGCACGTACGCGTAGAGCTGGAACAGGTGATTGCGTGAAAGCTTCGGCGTGCCAAACTGATTTGGTTTGAGCGCATCGGCGAATTTGGTTTCGACGATGATGCGTCGGTCAGGCCGTTCCAGGATGGTGTCGGTGCGCATCACGGGCAGGATCGCGAACGCGCCGGGGGAGTGTTCCTGCAGCGGCCAGTTGTGCTTGGTTTCGCCGGCATGAACCCGCCAGGGCGGTCGCAGCGTCGCCCGATAGAAGCCGCGCACGGCGGCCTCGTACAGGCGGCGAATGTCAGCAACGTCCCGTCGGGGTGACATCCGGTGCGCGGCACCGACTTCCTCGTTCGGGATGTTCATCCGGAGCAGCAGTCGGGCCGCGTTCACAGCATCGAGGTCGGCAATCTGATTACGACCCAAAGTGATTGCGTCGGCGTCCGTGCGGCTGACCAGCGTTGGAGTGACTCCTTGCAACCTGAGCATGCCGGCGAGCTGGCGGCAACGATGAGCGCGGTCGCCGTCCTGTGCGATGGTTCCGGCGATGATCAGGCCAGCGCAGGTCAGCCGGTTGACGGGGTTGTCCACGACAAGCTCGTCAAAGCGGCACGCCACCTGGCCCCGCGAAAGCAGCTGTGCCGATTCGGTTTTGATGACGTCGATCCTGCCGCGTACCCGAGTGAGCGGCTGGCTGCGTGTCACATAAGCCCGGCTGAGGCTGCGTTGCAGGCGACGTTCGACGCCACGAGCGAGGATTTCGGCAACCAGGTCCGGCAGTTGATCGGGTCGATCCTCGGCGCCACCGCCACGGATCTCCGGGTTGTTGGCGTACAACTCGGACGCATACAGCATCAGCAGCCACAGGTTGCGGACCGGTATCTCAGTCTTGCCGCTGACGATGACGCCCGTCATGGTCAATTACCAAGCAGGCGGTCGGTCTCCCGATCGACCCGGTCAGGCTCATCGAACCAGTATTCGGCCAGGAGCGGCCGGATCTCACGTCGTACAACCTGACGCAGCCAGTCCTGCGAATCGGTGATCTTGCGCGACGTTGGCGGCGTGAAGAAGCTATGGCCGATTTGATACTGCTCGCCCAGGGACCGGTCGGCGGCGATAACTTGGTTCACCTCGCCGATGCGGAGGGCGACGGTATCAAGTTCAGCCTCGGGTATTCCGCTGTGGGTGGAAACCCATTGTCGCCATGCGGTATTGAACATCGGCTGCAGATTGGCGAACGCGAACCGGCGGCGCAGGGCGAAGTCGACGATTGCGAGCGACCGGTCGGCCAGGTTCATGGTGCCGATGATGAACAGGTTCGGTGGCAGGTAGAGCGGTTCCTCGCCGTCCTTCCGGTAGGTCAGGTTGATGGCTTCGGACGGCACGCGCTTTTCGCCCTCGAGCAGCGTGAGCAGTTCGCCGAATATCTGAGCGAGGTTGCCGCGGTTGATCTCCTCGATGACCACAACGTAGTTGTGTCCGGGGTCGGCGAGGGCCTGCTCGACAATCTGTAGGAAGGCCCCATCGGCCAGTACCAGCTTGCCGTCAGCGCTGGGTCGCCAGCCGCGAACAAAATCCTCGTACGACGTGGATGGGTGAAATTGGATGGCGTGCAGGTATTCTCGGCTCTTCTCGCCGATGAGCGCATAGCCGAGGCGTTTGGCCAGCCAGGTCTTACCGGTTCCGGGTGGTCCTTGCAGGATCAGATTCTTCTTTGACTTCAGTGCAGCCAAGTACCCGGTCAAGGTGTCGGCGGGGATGAAGCAGCCATCGGCGATGATGTCGTTGACGGTGTAGGTCTCGACATCGGTTGCTGGCTCTTCATCGTCCGCCTCGTCGTCGACGAGGGAATCAGACGCCTCGGGAATCTCGTCGCCGAAACGTTCGCGCCAGAACGGGGCATTGCGGAACTGATCGATGTCTTGATCCTCGCCGTCAAAGGTGAAGGCGATGAGATCATCGGCACGCCAGTCTCCAGCTACGACCCTCCAGACGGTGGCGCGGCTGGTGTAGAAATACCACTCACGGATGGCCTGCGGTGGATCCCAACTGACGTCGACTGTCTGCCCGTCGCCGTGATTGCGGGTGATCGTGCCGGTGGCCTTGATGCCGAGTACCGAGACCGGGTTGCCCTTGTTGTCGAAGGGTAGGTCACGTTTCCGGGTGTATGCGGCCTTGATCGCGATACGTTCGCCAGGCTGCATGGAGTTGACGTCTTCGGTGTACTTGTCGGTGTTGCCGTTTCGCCAAATACCTTGCTGCACAAACTCAGAACTGCGGTCATCGGTCTGGTGGTACGCGGCACCGACGAACCAGTAGCGAGTGTCATCCGCAGGCTCGGTGGTGGTTGCCAACCGGCGTGGCGTCGGTTGGTACTCGCGGTACGCGGGGATGGCCTCCAACGTCTCCTCGGTGATGTTGACCGGGTGATCAGCGAGTAGTTGTCGGCCCGCATCCGTGATCGTCGAATATCCGCTGCGGGCTTTGGTGACAGCTTGCGCCCGAGTGAGTGCCGACAGTGCCCAGCCCATTCGGTTTCGAGCACGTGACTGTCCAGAGCTGAGGGTCTCGGCGCGCTGCGCTTCGGTGAGCTGCATCTCGTCGGCGACAGCATTGAAAAGATCAGCGGTACGCCAAATTTGGCCGTCGGCGAGAACTGCAAGAGTTGGCCGGACAAACGCCGGCCAGCGGCCGATCGGGGATGGCTCCGTCATAGCTCACCGCGGAAGGCGCGGGATTGGAGGGAGGCGAAGAGTTCGTCACATCGTACTTCGGCGCTCGAGACATCGAATGCCCCTAGCGCGCGCAGACCGTCTCGATATGCCAATTGAAGTGACATCGGAGGTATGGGAAACCGCATCGACGCGAGCCTGGACTTTCCGAGATGCGCGACACTGCTTGTCTTTGAAGACAGGCGCGCGAAACGCCCCTTCCGGAAGTAGCTGAGGAACGTACCAAGTGCAAACTCAGGCAGTACCTCTTTGGCGTCAACTTGTACACGCAGGAGTGTGTTCTGGAAACAGCAATCCGCGATCTCGCCTCGGTATATCGCTGGCCTACCGACTAGCTCGGTGCTCTGACCTTCATTCAACAGGATGTCACCGGGTATAAGGCGATAGTCTGCGAAGTCTTTCTCGTCAAAATCCATCGTGAGCACATCAGACAAGTCCAGCCGATCTTCGTAAACGTTCGCCACCCGCAGATACGGATGGGTGTATCTGCCTGTCTGATACTTTGGTGAACGTTGACGGCCCAACTGTACGCGGCTGATTTCGTCCACTCGCTTAGTCGGCCATTGCCTCTCGTTCTCAAACGGATCACCGAATGTGGCTGCGTAGACGGCGCCTGCAAGAGTTCTCAGCAGACCGAGTCGATCACGCATCTTAGCGCGCACCGAGTCAGCCTGGTCGAGGATGGCGGCGATGCGGCGCTGCTCATCGAGTGGGGGAAGCGGAATGCTCCACTTGGAGAGGGCTTCACGGCCGAGATGGTGGATCCCTACGCCGCGTGATCCACGCGCAAACGCACCTGTGGCAGCCTCGTGGCCGAAATAGTGGAGCAGGTAGCGCGGCTCCGCGGCATTGGATGGACGTACTCGCAGTAGCGTGTTCTGGAAGGCGCAGTCCTCGATTTCGCCGTTCCACAGCGCGGGTTTGCCGACCTCCTTGGGTGACCCAGATGCCTCGTTAAGGAGAAGGTCACCCGGTTCGAGGCGGAATGTCTTCAACTCGACGTCAGTGAAGTTCATCTGCTTCACATCGTCCAGGAGCAGTCCCGACCAACCAACGTTGGCTGCGCGGAGGTATTTGCGCATATCGGGGCCGACATGATTCTGCGGAGATCGCTGTCGGCCCAGCTTGACTTCGGCGACCGACGACAACGGCACTGTCGGCCAATTCACGACAGCATCGCCTTCAGTTCGGCCAGCCCACTCGCGATTTCGCCTTCCAGCTTCTCGATCTCCGCGATGATCACCAGCGGCGGCCGGTGCTCGACCTCGTCGTGAACGATCTCCTTGTAGCGGTTCAGCGACAGGTCGTAGCCCTGTGCCGCGATGTCAGCGACTGGCACACAGAACGATTGCTCGGTCCGTGCCCGCTCCAATTCTGACGAGTCCCGTGAAGCCCACCGCGACAACGCATCCGGCAGGTCGTTGGCCTCGATGGGGTTGCGCTTGTCGTCGAGCGAAAACCCATCGGCCGAAACGTCATAGAACCAAACATGATCAGTACCGCCGGAATTCGTCTTGGTGAACAGCAGGATTGCGGTCGACACACCTGCGTAAGGGCGGAACACCCCGGAGGGCAGCTTCACGATGCCATCGAGTTTCTGATCCTCGACCAGCATCCGACGAAGTTCCTTGTGCGCCTTCGATGAACCGAAGAGCACCCCATCGGGCACGATCACCGCCGCCCGGCCGCCGGGCTTGAGCAGCTTCAAAAACAGTGCCACAAAAAGCAACTCGGTCTTCTTGGTCTTGACCACCCGCTGCAGGTCCTTGGACGTCGCCTCGTAGTCCAGTGAGCCGGCGAACGGGGGATTGGCCAGGATCAACGTGTACTTCTCGGTGTCCTCCGAGGCGCCCTCGGACAGGGAGTCGCGGTAACGAATGTCGGGGGCCTCGATGCCGTGCATCAGCATGTTCATCGACCCGATGCGCAGCATGGTCGAGTCGAAGTCATAACCATGAAACATGCTGTTGTGGAAGTGCTTCCGCTGCGCGGCGTCGGTCAGTACCGACTCATGCGTGTCACGCACATACTCCGATGCAGTCACCAAGAAGCCCGCGGTGCCGCACGCTGGGTCGCAGATCTCGTCAGTCGGACCGGGCGCCGTCATCTTCACCATCAGCTCGATGATGTGGCGCGGAGTGCGGAACTGTCCGTTCACGCCGGCGGACGCGATTTTGGACAGCAGGTACTCGTAGAGATCGCCGTTGGTGTCGCGGTCGGCCATCGGGATGTCGTCGAGCATGTCGACGACCTTCGACAGCAGTGCCGGCGTGGGAATGGTGAAGCGGGCGTCGCGCATGTGCTCGGAATACGTGGACCCGTCACCGCCGAGTCCCCGCAGCATGGGGAACACACCGTCGGCGATCAAGTCGTACATGACACCGGGTTCGTCGTTCTTGAACCGCGACCACCGTAGATCCTGTTGGTCGGGCCCAAATCGCAATCCCTCGGACGACCCGGTACGCCGGGCCTTGTTCTCGGCGAGGGTCTCCAGGTCGTCGAGGCGGCGGATGAACAGCAGGTAGGTGATCTGCTCGATCACCTCGATCGGGTTGGAGATACCACCAGACCAGAATGCGTCCCAGACGCGGTCGACCTTGCTCTTCAACTCACCGGTAATCACGGCACTCCTCAACTCCCCGTACAAACCTGAACAGGACTGTATATAGGAGCCCACCGACAACAACGGAGCACAGGCGCGTGGCGCGAGACTGCCGTGGGAATGTCTGCGCGCTGTGCAATGATCCGGGCACTACTTTCGACTGGATCGGTGAGGATCGAATGGCCCGCGGCGACCACATTTGGGTGACAAGGCCTTTGGGCTATACGCATCACGGCATCGACTGCGGTGACGGGACGGTCATCCATTTCACCGGAGAGCCTGGAAAGAAGTCCGATGCCTCGGTGTCGCGCACGACGATGGACGACTTTGCCCTCGACTCGATCGTTCACCTTCGCGAATACAGCGACAGCGATACCTCTGACGTGGTGATCGAGCGTGCCGAGTCGAAGCTCGGAAGTCGGGACTACAACGTGGTCACCAACAACTGTGAACACTTCTCCACGTGGTGCTGTACCGGGCGTACGGCGAGTCAACAGGTCCGCATGGTGTCTTCGTTGACGACAACAGGCGCCGCTGCTGCGACGTCGTTGGGTGCCACGGCAGGTGTTGTCGGAGCGGCTGGCTCGGTCGCAGGCGTCAGTGGTGCCGGCGTCATGTCGGGCCTTGCCTCCGCGGGTGGTCTTATCGGCGGCGGAGCTGCGATGGGTCCGCTGGCCTTGGCGTTGGGACCCGCAGCGGTCTCGATTGCTGCAGTACAGGTCGGGCTACGCGAAGACGAGAGTCTGCCGGAGGAAGAGAACGACGCGCGTCGAGACGGACGCATCGCGTCGGTAGCGGGTGCCGTGGCGGCCGGCGCTGGTGGGCTGGCCGCCGTCTCCGCGGCGGGCGTCGCCGGTACGAGTGCTGTGGGGATCTCCACTGGTCTGGCGGCGATCGGTGGACTCGTCGGTGGGGGCATGGTTGCGGGCACGGTCGCTGTCGCAGCTGCACCCGCGGTCGTCGCCGCGGCGGCAGGGTTCGGAGCATACGTCGCATCGCGGAAACTTCGCGGGATCAAGCCGACCAAATGGATGCCGTCGGCTCGTCGCGAGTTGAGTGGTCCCGAGGAAGAGTCCACCGACGCGCTCGAGGGTGGCGCGGTGGACGAGACGGAGTAGGCAGCTACTCCGTCAGCCATTTCCACGCGCGATCGAGAAAGTCGTCGTCCGACTTCGGCTTGCGCTTGGATTTGGCGTCCAAAGCTTTTGGCTGAGCGTCAGCATCGTGCGGCGGCTCGCCGACCTCCTGGCCGAGTGAGCCTCTGATCTCGATGTACGCGGCTGCGAGTGCGTCGATCTTGTCCAGCGACGGCGATGGCTCCTGCGGTCGGGCCGCCTCCACGCCATACAACTGGGCCGCCAATCGACTCCGGATATCGTCACGTTGCTCGGAGATGCGTGCTCGGTCACGCTCGTCCTGCAGTGATTGATCAATCTGCTCGGCTTTCTCAGCGCACTCTCGGAGAGCCTTGACCCGCTTCCGTGACCGGGACTGTAATTGTTTGACCTTGGCCCGTGCATCGTCGACCATCGCTATATCGGACGGCGCCGGATCGGGCAGATTACTGGATTCCTCGACCAACCGATTGAGTTCCATTATGGTTCTGGAGTTTTCGAGGACCATGGCCAGGTCCTCTGCGAAGTCGAGGTCTTCCGGGTCGCCGAGCCAGCCCGCGGAGGCAGCTTCGGAACGCTTGATCCGGTCGACGGCCGCCTGCGCCCCGTCGAGCAGGGCAACACCATTGGGGCCGAGTTCCTTGGTCAGTGCGGTGCGTTCGAGTGCCTGTCGTGATTGCTTCGTAGTGACCGCGTTCTTGGGCGTGCTGTGACCGTTGGGCATCGTCCGACGGCTCGTCACACCGTGGGTGATCACCAATCCGATTGCCGAAACCCCCAGGGTCGGCAGCAGCCCGGCGCCGTCGGTAGCAATCCCGATTCCGATCACCGCGATGAAGGCAATAATCCATGCACCAGTGAGGATCTGGAAGTGATTCACCGTTTGCTTGGCGTCGAAGCTCTGCCCGCGCTCCTTTCGATCCAGCGCGGACGCGGTAGCGGTCAACGCTGAGGCGCCTGCGATGAAGGCGACTAGCGCTAGGACGAGGATCACGACGGCAATCACTACGACGAGGCGAAACATTCCGGCGTCCTTTTCTGGTTGGTTGCTGTGGATGCTAATTGAGCTGGCCGACAGGCCTGGCCGCGCGATGCGCCGCGCCAGCGTATTGCCTGTTCTTGTACATAAACGTACAATTTTGTATGCCCACGATCAGCGCCAGCACCGCGCGCGAGACTCTTCCCGCCCAGCTCGATCGCGTCGAGAGGGGAGAAGAGGTCGCGATCACCCGACACGGACGCGTCGTCGCCGTGCTGGTCAGTCCTGATGTGCTCAGGGTTCGCCGCGCTTCGGGCGTTTGGGAAGAAGCCGATCGCATCGATGAACTGCTGCAGACAGCCCGGTTTGCGCCGCTCCGTGGACCGGCTCTCGAACCCGGTCGTGCGGATGAACTCGTGAAAGCGGTGCGTCGCGGTCGCAGCGGTCGATGAGCCTGAGGACCGCCTTCGATGCCGACGTCTTGATCTACGCGGCAGCCAAGGACCACCCACTCGGTACGCGGGTTGCCGCACTGTTCACGGATACCGATATCGAAGAATCGGCAGGTGTCGGCTCTGTACTGCTGCTCACTGAGGTCCTGGCGAAGCCGATGCACGACAATCCCGACTCTGATGAATCCGCAGTTCTCGTGAGTCTGCTGAGTCGACTCGAGTTGCAGCCATACGACATGTCTACGGCACGCCTCGCCCTTGCTCTTGCCGTGTCGTATGGCCTGCCCGCGGCAACTGCGGCGCACCTCGCCACCGCAGTTGCCGCGGGTGCTGATCGCTTTCTGACCAACAACCGCAAGGACTTTCCGCAGTCAATTACCGAGATCGACATCGTGTACCCAGACGAGTTACCGGACGGAGAGCTGAGTACCTCCGAGGTCGAACCCTGAGACCCTATGGGGTAGTGGGCTACGCCGTCAGGCACCGCCGGTCTGGCGTCTGATCTCCGCGTACGCCAAGGCGAGCGCGGTGATCTTGTCCACCGACGAGGACGGTGGCTGAGCCGGTGCCGCCTCAACCCCGTAAAGCTTGGCGGCCATCCGGCTCCGGATGTCGTCGCGCTTCTCGGCGAGCTGTGCCCGTACCCGATCGTCGCGCAGCGACTGGTCGATCTCTTCCGCCTTCTCGGCGCAGCCCTGCAGGGCATACACCCGCGCCCATGACCGCGACCCCAGCTCGCGAACTTTCGTCCGGGCATCCTCCAGCATCGCCAGATCGTCCGAATCGGGATCGGCGAGCTCGCTGAGTTCTGTGATCAAGCCCTTGAGTTCTTGTGTGGCCCGGCAGTTTTCGCGGATTGTCACCAGGTCGCCGGCGAAGTCGAGGTCCTTACCGAGCCAACCGCCGGTTGCGGCTTCCGACCGTTCGATCCGATCGATGGCGGCCTGCGCGCCGTCGAGCAGCTCGACACCGTCGGCGCCGAACTCCTCACCGAGTCGGGCGCGTGCCAACTCCTGGGGTGACGGTTCGGGCGCAGTGGCGACGCGACCGCCGACCACAACGTGCGTGATCAACAACCCGATGGCGGCGATGCCCATGGCGGGCAGTAGCAGTATGCCCTCCGTCGCGATGCCGACCAGGAGCACCATGGCGATGCAGAGCAGCCACGCGCGCGTCATGGCCGGCATGGGGCGGGTCGCCTTCCGATCGGAAGTGAAGACCGCCCCGAGTGCGGCGCCGCCGACAATCATGATGACAGCGAGGATGACCGCGACGACGCCGAGCACTAGCAGGAGCCGAATCATCCCGATGTCCTTCTCTGTTCAGTGCTGTCAATGGTAATTCGGCGCGCCAACATCCCTGGTCGACGCGGTGCACGGACGTCAGACCGTCCGCGGCCTACGCTCAACCCATGCACGACGAACTCGAAGCCTGGAAGTCCGCCGGCGAGTACTTCGACTACCTCGGATTCGACATCTTCTACCGCCGGGACGGCCTGGAGCTCGGCAGCGGCCCGGTGTTGCTGCTCATCCACGGCTACCCGTTCAACTCCTGGGACTGGTCACTGATCTGGCCGACGCTCACCGAAAAGTTCACGGTCATCGCGCCCGACATGATCGGTATGGGTTTTTCTGCCAAACCGTCCGCGTACCAATACTCGGTGCACGATCACGCCGACATGCACGAGGCGCTGCTCGACCACCTCGGCGTGCAGACCGTCCACATCCTGGCCCACGACATCGGCGACTCGGTGTGCCAGGAACTGCTGGCCCGCAACCACTTTGGCGATCAGGTGTACGGCAAGCTGAACATCGAATCGATCACCTGGCTCAACGGCGGGCTGTTCGTCGAGTCCTACACTCCGCGCCTGCTGCAGAAGGCGATGTCGCAAACTCCGTTGGGCGACCTCATGCGTCCGCTGCAGGGCAGTCCGTTGTCACGGCGCCTGGCCGACCCGACCATCAACGAGATGTTCGGCGTCAACACCAAACCGTCGAAGGAACTGATGGACAAGTTCCACGAAATCCTGGACTACAACGACGGCAAGAAGGTCATGCACCAGGTCGGCCGCTTCATCAACGACCGCTACACGCACCGGAACCGCTGGGTGCGCGCGATGCGCGAGACGACGATCCCCATGCGACTGATCGACGGCCCGTCCGACCCGAACTCGGGCGCCCACATGGCAGCCAGGTACCGCGAGGTCATCCCGAACCCCGACATCGTGATGCTGGCCGACGACATCGCGCACTGGCCGCAGATCGAAGCGCCCGACGCGGTGCTCGAGCACTTCCTGGAGTTCGTCACACCGCTGCTGTGGCGGCCGTTCGGCGCCCGCTGACCCTGCGCGCTTTTCCGCGCGCAACAAGGCGCCAACTGGTTCACTTGCGGCATGCGCGTCAACCGCCCGGATCTGGTGGCGCTGCTCGCTGTCCTGTTGATCAGTGCGTGCGAATCCGGGACGCCGACCGTCACCTCGATCGTCTTCGACGGGGAGCCGCACACCATCGACACCGGCACGGTCGTCTGCACCCGGCAGCCCGCCGGGGGCGGCCTGGTGATCCTGGCGCAGGGCAAGTCGGGTCAGTCGGTCCGGATTCAGCTCACGCAGGTGGGCCGCATCGTCGTCCAGAAGGTCGGATTGCGTGACGGTGACGCGACGGGATTCGTCGCGGACCCGCAGGAGATCACCGGAATCAAGGTCGACGACACCTACACCGTCAGCGGGCGCATGCCGCCGAATCGGGGTGAATCCCAATGGCATACGTTCAAAATCCAGACCGCCTGCCCCGGCTATCAGGACGCCCATCCGCACGACACCGTCCCGGCGATCGGGAGTCCGTGAACGCTCGCGGGCGGTGAGCGTGCGCAAAATGCACGCGACACGCCGAGAAACGGCGGGCAGACACGGCCGCTCGCGGGAAATGGCCTCGCGGGAAATGGCTAGGACGAGAGGGCAGCGACCAGGACCGGCCCGCACAGCTCCCGCTGCCACGGGCGGGCGCCGGCGGCGGTCAGGAACTCGTCGACCGCGGCGGCGACATCGGCCACCGGCTGCCAGTCCCAGCACAGTCGCCGAACAGTCTCGGGCGTCAGCAGATTCTCGGTGGGTACCGAAACCCGCTCGGACAGCAGGGTCAGCCCGCTGCGGCAGGCCTCCAGCCGCTCGAACGCCTCGGGCTTACGGCGCGACCACCGTGCGGGTGGCGGCAGGCCGTTGTTCGGCTCGGATGCCGGCGGATCGGCTTCGCGGGCGCGGGCCAGTGCGTCGAGCCACACCTGGGCACTGCGCTTCTGCCGCGAGCCGCCGAAAATCGGTAGTGCCGTGAGCTTTTCGATGGTGTCTGGATTGGCGACGGCCGCCGAGATGATCGCCGCGTCGGGCAGGATGCGGCCGGGCGCGATGTCCCGCCGCTGCGCGATCACGTCGCGCGTCTGCCACAGCTCGCGCACGGCGGCCAGCGCCTGACCGTTGCGGACCTTGTGGATGCCCGACGTCCGACGCCAGCGGTCGCGCCGCGTCGGGGTGGGCTCGACGGTCCGCATGTACTCGAATTCCTGTGCGGCCCATTCGGTTTTGCCCTGGGACTCCAACTCGGCGGCGACGGCGGCGCGCAATTCCAGCAGCACCTCGACGTCGAGCGCGGCGTAGTTCAGCCAGTCCGCGGGCAGCGGACGCTTGGACCAGTCGGCTGCGCCGTGCCCCTTCTTCAGGCCGAGGCCCAGCAGCCGCTGCACCATGGCCGCCAGGTTCACCCGGTCGTATCCGGCCAGCCGGCCACCGAGTTCGGTGTCGTACAGCGACGGCGGCGTCATACCCAGTTCGGCAAGGCACGGCAGATCCTGGTCGGCGGCATGCAGAATCCACTCGTCGGAATTCACGACCTCGGCCACCGGCGCCAGCGCCTTCAGCGGGTCGATGCCATGGCTGACGGGGTCGATCAACACCGTGCCGGCACCCGCGCGCCGAATCTGGATCAGATACGCCCGGTTCGAGTAGCGGAAGCCCGACGCCCGCTCGGCGTCGATCGCGAAGGCACCGTGTCCAGATGCCAGAAGCTCACCGGCACGGGCGATGTCGCTCGCGTAGATGGCAACGGGGGGCACGCCGTCGGCGGGTGCTAGCAGGGGAGTGACGTCGGGATCGTCGTCAGACGTCTCGACCGGATCAGCGTCAGTCATGCGGTCACGCGCGCGTGCGCGAACCCAGATCGGTCACGCCCGCAGGGGGCAGTCCGGCGGCGTGCTCGAGCACCTCACAGAACGCCTGCACATGCGGCCCCAGCTCCAGTGACGTCGCGGTCCACGACGCTCGCAGCTCCAGCTGGTGGGCGCGCGGCGGGCCCGAGATGTCGCCGTAGCGCACCGACGTCGTCGCGGTGACGGTGCCGCCCAGCGCCGTGACGCCGTCGGCGTGCGACTCGAGCGCATCGACCAGCCAGCTCCACGCCACCTCGGGCAGCAGTGGGTCGACGGCCTCGGTGGAGTCCAGATCGGCCTGGATGTACGCGACGAGACGCATGGTGCCGTCCCAGGCTTCGGCACCTTCGGGATCGTGCAGCAGGATCAGGCGTCCGAAGGCGTCGCCCTCAGAGCTCTCCGGGACGACGGAGGCGTCGGGATGACGCACCTCTGCACCCAGCGCGTAGCTGAAGGGAGCCAGCCGCTGCGGCGGACGGATCGGGCCGAGTTCGATCTCCTGGCGCACAACGGCGGCGTTCATTGCCGCAACAGCAGTGCGGAACTGGGCCGGCTCGGCGGAGGTCACATTCTGGGACGCTAGCCCGATCCGGCCGGTCGCGTAAGCAGGCGCGCCGATAGCCCGACATTTGGCTGCGCGACAGGGTATAAGCGGCGGATGCGGACATGGCAGCATTAGCAGTGATGAGCACCCGTCGTGAACTGCCGCAATCGCCCTATCTGGCTGCCGCCACCGGCCGCACCCCGGACCGGACCCCGGTGTGGATGATGCGGCAGGCAGGCCGGTCCCTGCCCGAATACCGCGCCATCCGCGCCACCCACACCATGCTCTCGGCGTGCTTCAACCCCGAGCTGGTCTGCGAGATCACCATGCAGCCGGTGCGCCGCCACGGCGTCGACGCCGCCATCTTGTTCTCGGACATCGTGGTGCCGCTCAAGGCCGCCGGCATCGATCTGGACATCGTGCCGGACGTCGGGCCGGTGATCGCCCACCCGATCCGTACCCCGGACGACGTCGAGGGCATCAAGCCGCTCGAGCCCCATCAGGTGGCGCCGGTCGCCGAGGCCATCGGCCTGCTCACCAAGGAGCTGGGTGAGGTGCCGCTGATCGGTTTCGCCGGCGCGCCGTTCACCCTCGCCTCGTACCTGGTGGAGGGCGGCCCGAGCCGCAACCACGAGAAGACCAAGGCCATGATGCTGGGTGAGTCCGCGACGTGGCACGACCTGATGGACAAGCTGACCGACCTCACCATCGAGTTCCTGCGCGCGCAGCTGGCCGCCGGCGTCGACGCGATCCAGCTGTTCGACTCCTGGGCCGGCACGCTGTCGCTCGCCGACTACCGGGACTACGTGCTGCCGCACAGCTCCCGCATCTTCGCCGCGCTGAAAGACGAAGGCGTCCCGATGACGCACTTCGGCGTCGGCACCGCCGAGCTCCTGGGGGCCATGGGCGAAGCCGGCGCGACGGTGGTCGGCGTCGACTGGCGCACCAACCTCGTCGACGCCGCGGGCCGGGTCGGTCCGGGCAAGGCCCTGCAGGGCAACCTCGATCCGGTCGTCCTGCTGGCGGGCTGGCGCGTGGTCGACGACGCCGTCCGCCAGGTTGTCGCGGACGGGCGCCGGGCCGTCGAGGCCGGTGCCGCCGGGCACATCTTCAACCTCGGCCACGGGGTGTTGCCGTCTACCGATCCCGGTGTGGTCACCGAAGCGGTGGCGCTGGCCCATTCGTTGTGAGCCACGCATGAGCAAGACGTATTGCGTTGTCGGCGGGGGCATTTCGGGTCTGGTCGCGGCGTACCGGCTGCGCCAGGCCGACCCTGCCGCGCGCATCACCGTCTTCGACCCGGCGGACCGGCTGGGTGGTGTGCTGCGTACCGAACGGCTCGCCGCCCAGACGCTGGACGTCGGCGCCGAGGCGTTCGTGGCCCGTCGGCCCGAGGTCACGTCACTGCTCAAGGAACTGGGTCTGCGGCAGATCGGAACCACCGGCGTCCGCCCGCTGATCTACAGCGGCGGCCGCCTGCACTCGATGCCCGAGGGCACCATGCAGGGCATCCCCGGGCCCGGCGCCAACCTGCGCGGCCTCGTGGACGACGCGACACTGGCCCAGATCGCCGGCGAGCCGACCCGGCCTCTGCACTGGCGCCTCGACGCCGACCCGACCGTCGCGCAACTGGTCGGTGACCGGTTCGGCGCACAGGTGGTGACCCGGTCGGTCGATCCGCTGTTGGCCGGCGTGTACGCCGGTTCGGCCAAGACCATCGGCATCCGCAGCGCCGTCCCGGCACTGGCCGGCGCGCTGGACCGCGGCGCGCCGAGCCTGACGGCCGCGGTCGCCTCGGTGCTTGCCGCGGCGCCACAGACAGGCGCGCCGAGCGCATCGGTGTTCGGCGCGGTCGACGGTGGGTACGCCGTGCTGCTCGACGAACTTGTCCGCCGGACCGGCGCCCAGTGGGCGCAGGTCGGTATCGAGGGAGTCGCGTCAGCGGGCCGCGCCTGGCAACTGCGTGACGACGAGGGCAAGTACTGGTCGGCCGACGCCGTGGTGCTGGCGCTTCCGGCGCCGCGCGTGGCCAAGCTGCTCGAGAACGTCGCACCGGGCAGCGCGGCCATGGCACGGTTGATCCCGGTCGCCTCGGCCGCGGTGGTCGCGCTCGCGCTGCCGGGTGGGACGCCGCTGCCGCAGCAGTCCGGAGTCCTGATGGCCGCGGGAGAAGCGTTGCACTCCAAGGCGATCACCCTCACGTCACGCAAGTGGGGGCGCAGCGGCAACGTCGAGCTGTTGCGGTTGTCATACGGCCGGTTCGGTGATGATCTGGCCCGCAACGTCGGCGACGACCGGCTGCTGGCATGGTCGCTGGAGGACCTGCGGTCGCTGTTCGGCATCACCGCCGAGCCGGTGGACTACCTGGTGCAGCGCTGGATCGATGCGATGCCGCAGTACGGTCCGGGACACCTCGAACTGGTCGACGAGCTGCGTGCCGGGCTGCCTACGGGACTGGCCGTCGCGGGCGGTTATCTGGACGGTATCGGGGTGCCGGCGTGTGTGGCGTCGGGAACCCGGGCGGCCCAAGAGGTGGTCGGAAGCCGCGTGGCACGATAGGGGCATGGCCAAGCTCGACTACGACGCCCTCAACTCGATGACCAGGTACATGATGATCTCGGTCTTCGCCGTGCAGCCCGATGAGCTGCCCGCGGACGAGAAGTCGCGGGCCGCCATCGCCGCCGATACCGCCGCCTACCTCAAGAAGCGCGAGGACGCGGGCGTCGTGGTCCGCGGGCTGTACGACGTCGCGGGCTTCCGAGCCGACGCCGACTTCATGATGTGGACCCACGCCGAGCGCGTCGAGGACCTGCAGGCCACTTACACCGGCTTCCGTCGCACCGCGCTCGGCGCCGCCACCGAGCCGGTGTGGAGCGTCGTCGCGCTGCACCGCCCGGCGGAGTTCAACAAGAGCCACCTGCCGGCGTTCATCGCGGGCGAGGACCCGGGCGACTACATCTGCGTCTACCCGTTCGTGCGGTCGCTGGACTGGTACCTGCTGCCCGACGACGACCGCCGCCGGATGCTCGTCGAGCACGGCATGGGTGGCCGCGAATACCCCGATGTGCGTGCCAACACCGTGCCGGCCTTCGCGCTGGGCGACTACGAGTGGATTCTCGCGTTCGAGGGTCCGGACCTGGCGCGCATCGTCGAGCTGATGTGGAAGTTGCGCTACACCGACGCCCGCCGTCACGTCCGCGAGGAGACGCCGTTCTTCACCGGCCCCCGGGTCGGTATCGAGCAGTTGGTCGCCAACCTGCCGTAGTCCGGCCGTCAGGTCTGGCTCGGTCCGCCGGCCTTGCCGTCGTCTGCCGCCATGATGCGGCGGTGCAATTCTGTTGTGAGTACGTGGATTTCGCGGGTCAGCTCGGTATTGGTCTTGAGCTCGACTTCCTGAGTCTGGAAATCGTGGTCGGCCTTGGCCTGCTGGAATTCGGCCTGCCGGTTCTGCCCGATCATCACGAACGTCGACAGGAAGATGGCCTCCAGCGACACCACGAGAGTCAGCGTGGGCCATGGGCTGCGCTCGAAGACGATCATCCACACCGCGAACAGCACGGCGTGGATGTAGACGAAGCTCATCGACCCGGCGAAGGCGGTGATGGCGTCAGCCACGCGCAATTGCAGATTCTGGTTGCGCTTGACGGCCTGCTGGATCACCGCCGGGTGATGGAGGGCGTTGCTCTGGCGGAGCCGACGGGGAAGCAGGTGGCCGCGCTCGTTTTGTTGGCCTGTCATGGCATCAGGATCGCACCACAGGCCCGCCGCTCAGAGGTCGGACTCTGCCGTGACCCGTCCGGCGGTGACGGCGTCGCGCAAAGCCGCGTAGTCACGCTCGTTCTGGTCCGCGTAGGCCTCCGCGAACCGGGCCAGTGCCGTGTCGGCGGCGTCGCTGCTGCCGAGGTAGGCGGCGATCGCGATGCGGTCGCCGGTGCGGGCGTGGGCCCGGGCCAACGCGTGGGCGCAGGCCTGCCCGTAGTCGGCCAGCAGCTTCGGGCTCGACGTCTGCACCGACACCGCACCCTTCCAGTCGTGTAGCTGGCGGACGTAGTAGTCCGCCTCGTAGCCGTCCGGCCCGACGGCGTGCAGCCACCCCAGCAGGATGTCGCTGCTGGCCTGCATCAGCCGCTGTCCGACCGAAACCCGTTGGGCGGCATTCGGATACGCACTGGCCCCGAGGAAGCGTTCCAGGACGGAGGGCTGGGCCTCTTTCATCTGCAGCAACAACGGATCGTCGCTGTCGCGCCCGGTCAGCAACACGATCCACGCCCGCAGACCGACACTGCCGACGCCGACCACCTTGCGCGCCATCGTCACGTACTGGAAGCGGTCGATGAGGAGGCGCCGACTGTCCTCCAGGCTGTCGCGGTAGCGCTGCATGAACGGCGTCATCTGCTGCTCGTACTGGCGGGCGCGCTCGGCGCCGACCAGTTCCTCGATGGGAACCACGAGTGGCGGCCGGCTGATCAGCCTGCTCTGGCCGTCGACGGTTTCGGTCAGTTTCGTGACCGCCTGGAGACTGTCGTGCGCGCGGGCCTTGGCCGCGGTCTGCTGGATCTCGCGGGCGAACTTGGTGTCGACGCTGTTCTGCAGCTCGGCGTCCACGGTCGTCTGGGTGTACCACGCTTCCAGTTCGCCCATGCCGGCCAGCTCCTGCATGCGGGTGCGGTAGCCGTTGACGCAGCTGCGAACCACCTCGGCGCGATCGTCGGCCTGAAAACCGTTGTCCCGACCGGCGATTGCCAGACTCGCCACCAACCGCTTCACATCCCATTCCCACGGCCCGGGCAGGGTTTCGTCGAAGTCGTTGACGTCGAACACCAGATTGCGCTCGGGTGAGCCGAACAGTCCGAAGTTGCACAGGTGGGCGTCGCCGCACAGTTGCGCCGTCAGTCCGGTGTGCGGGCCGGCCGCCAGATCGGCCGCCATGATCAGGGCCGCGCCACGGTAGAACGCCAGGGCCGAGGTCAGCATCCGGCCGTACCTGATCGGGACGAGTTCGGCGATCCGGGACGTCGCCTGCGACTCCAGTAGGGCCACCGGATCCGGGCGGCCGGCGGTGAGGTGGACGTCGGCCAGTGCGGACCGGGGCAGCCGGTCGCGGGCGGCGCGTCCGGCGTCGCGGCGTTGCTGCACGGACTGGTCCATCAGCCGACCGCAGTGCCGAACAACAGGCCCAGTCCATAGGTCACCGCGGCGGCGCCGTAGCCGATCATCAACTGGCGCAACGCCCGTCGTAGCGGCGGTCCACCGGAGAGCAGACCGACGACCATGCCCGTCGAGAGCAGTGCCAGCCCGACCAGGACCGCCGAGACAACGACGGCGGCGATGCCGGTGAGCCCGAACAGGTAGGGCAGCACGGGGATCAGCGCGCCGGACGCGAAGAACAGGAAGCTGGACACCGCGGCCCGCAGCCCCGTGCCCACGGCCTCGTGATGCTCGGTCGACACCTCGCCCAGCGGTGAGTCGGCCAGTGCGCCGGCCCGCAGGCTCGCGAAGACGTCGGCGGCGCGGACGGCCGCCTCCTCGGGACTCATCCCGCGGGCCCGGTACACCAACTCCAGTTCGTTGGCGTCGACGTCGAGCGCCTGCACCGCCGTGCCCGCGGTGGCGCTGGGCGTCGACGCCTCGAGCAGTTCGAGTTGGGAGTTGACCGAGACGTACTCGCCGGCGCCCATCGACAGGGCTCCGGCGATCAACCCCGCCAGTCCGGTGGCCAGGATCGTCGCGCTCGACACCCCGGTGGCGCCGATGCCCAGGACCAGCGCCAGATTGCTCACGAGCCCGTCGTTGGCGCCGAAGACCGCCGCCCGGAAGCTGCCGGACAGCTGGTCGCGGCCCCGGCTGGCGAGGGCGCGGACGACCTCGCCGTGGATCCGTTCGTCGGCCGCCATGGTCGGCGTGGCGTCGACGTCGGTGTCGTACTCCGAGCGCGCTTCGGCCCGTTGCGCCAGGGCGAGGGTGAACACCGACCCGAGGTGACGGGCGAGAAAGCCGAGCAGCCGGGTCCGGACGTCGGGGCGGTGCGGCTTCCCGACCTGATCGCCCAGCAGCGTCAGCCAGTGCTTCTCGTGCCGGCCTTCGGCGGTGGCGAGTTCGAGCAGGATGTCGCGTTCGGCGCCCTGACGGCGCTGGGCCAGATCGCGGTAGACGGCGGCTTCGGCACGCTCATTGGCCAGGTGCTGTCGCCACCGCCGCAATTGCGCGTCGGTGGGCTGCGCGACCACGTCTCAGCTCTCGGCCGGAACCAGGCGAAGCGAGATCGAGTTGATGCAGTAGCGCTGGTCGGTCGGGGTCGGGTAACCCTCGCCCTCGAAGACGTGGCCGAGGTGGCTGTGGCAGTTGGCGCACAGCACCTCGACGCGGCGCATGCCGAGGCTGTTGTCGGTCCGCAGGATCACCGCATCCGAGTCGGCCGGATCGAAGAACGACGGCCAGCCGCAATGGGATTCGAACTTCTCGGTGCTGCGGAACAGCTCGGCACCGCAGGCCCGGCACTGGTAGACGCCCTCGGTCTTGGTGTCGGTGTACTCGCCGACGAACGGACGCTCCGTCCCGGCTTCACGCAGTACGTGGAACTCGGCAGGAGTAAGTTTCTCGCGCCACTGCGAATTGGAGAGTTCGACCTTGGGAGGCGGGATGCTCATGCGCCCACGCTACCCGCGGCGGCCCCTTGTGGCTTGGAGTCGGACAACCACAACGGGTCGATGCCCTGGTCCAGCCGGCCGTCCTTCTTGGCGTCGAGGTAGCGGAAGTACAGCACGCAGAACACCACGACGAGCATCAACGACCAGCCGTAGGTGATCTTGATGTACTCGAGGAACCGGCCGGTCGTCGGCCACCGCCACATGAGCCAGCGGTCCATGGTGAGGAAGCCGTACACCGCGAGCCAGGCCGGCCAGCTGCGGATCGTCGACCGCGGCAGTACCACCGTCATCAGGAACGGGAACAGCATCATCGAGTAGTAGCCCTGCGCCAGCGACAGCACCAGCCACGAGGTGATCAGCAGGACACCCGACGACGTCAGCATCCAGAACAGCTGGTCACGCTCGCGGTAGTAGCGGTACAGCAGCCACAGGCTGGCTGCGGCGAGCACCACGAATGCGATGCGCAGCAGCATGATCAGCCACATCGGCAGGCCGTAGTAGATGCCGTTGCCCAGCACCGAGCTGTTGAAGTAGTCGCGGGTCTGGAAGATGTACGGCACGGTGTTGCGCACGAAGCCCATCGGGTCGGCCGACAGCGGCCAGGCCACGGCGTTGAAGACCAGGGGCACCGCGAACGCGGCGACCAGGGCCCGCCACTGCCGGTTCAGCAGCGGCAGCAGCAGCAGGACGCCCAGCAGTGGCTTGAGCACGAGAGTCAGGCCGATGGCGGCTCCGGCCAGCCATTCGTGGTTCTTCTTGCCGTCCAGCAGCCAGGTGAAGAACAGCACCTCGGCCAGCAGGATGCAGCCGTTGACGTTGGTGAAAACCAGTGTGTTGGTGACCGATTCGGTGCAGTACATGGCCAGCAGGAGCGCGGGCAACGCGACCGACGTCAGCGAGAACTTGAACAGCCGTACCAGAAGGCAGGCGGCGATGATGATCGCGATCGAGTTGATGGCGACGAACCAGAACCGCGACGCGAACTCCGGCAGGAACCCGAACGGCGACAGCAGCAGGGTGCCGCCGGGCGGGTACAGGTAGTGCGGGTCGACGTAGTTGAAGTGCTCGTTGTAGATGGCCCAGTGCCGCCGGAAGTTCGACACCGCGCGGTACACCGGACCGAAGTCGTCGGTGATGTAACCGTTGGTCGTCAGCACGTAACTGCGGTGGATGATCGACACGATCGCAATGGGCCACAGCGCATTGCGAACGATATTCGCGGTGCTCTGTGGGCCGGTGCGGGGACCGAAGACGCTCAGGAGCGATAGAGGGCGCGTCACCACCGAACCCTATAACGGGGTGCCGGACCGGCTTGCTAGGCCGGGCAGAACGTGTCGGTGTCCGGCAGCTTGCCGGTGGTCAGGTAGCCCTGCACCGGGGGTAGGGCACACGCCGTCGTGTAGACGAGGGTGCCGTGGCCGGTGCCCTGCCACATGACACGGCGGCTGTTGTTGCCCGCGTTGATCGCCATGGCCGCCACCGCGGCGACGCCGTCGCCGCCGACGATCGCGTCGTTGTGGGTGCCCAGCAACAGGATCGGCACCTTCAGTTCCTTGGGGGCCGCGGGTGCGGGGCTGCTGGGCCAGCTCAGGCACGGCGCCAGGCTGAGCGCACCGACGGCGCCGAACTGCGGGTACTTCTTGGGCCAGGCCACCAGTAGTTCGCGGACGCGGTCCGGGGTGGGGCGGTTGACGGAGTCGTCGCACCGGTTGACGAACTGTCCGTCGGTCTGGCGCGTGTCCTCGGCTGTCTTGCTCAGCGCGTTGAGCGCCGTCGCGTCGCCGCTGCGGGCGGCGGCCAGCGCGCCGGCGAGAGACAGGGTGTTGGCCAGCCCGTCGCCGCGCGGGTAGCCCAGTGCTGTGGTGATCGACTCGACCAGACCGGCCGTCGACGCGCCGCCGGCACCGCGCCCGGCGCGGGCCTCGGCCAGCATGCCGTCGATGGCGCCCTTGGGATCCGGGCCCAGTGGGCAGTTGTTGGCCACGCATTGCGCGGCGAACGCGTCGAGCGCTGCCTGCTGGCCCTTGATCCGCTGCTCGGCCGTCGCTTCGGCGGAGATGCCCAGCGGCAAGGGGGAGTCCAGCACCAGCCGGGCGACCTTGGTGGGGTGCGACGCCGCGTAGGCCAGGGCGATCTGGGCGCCGTTGCCGATGCCGAGAACGGCCAGTGCGGGCACGTCCCAGGTGCTGCGCAGCCGCTCCAGATCCTCTGCCGAGTGCGCGTTGTCGTAGGCCGACTCTCCCGGTGCGATGCTGTCGGTGCAGTCGGTGGTGGCCGAGGTCGCGACCTTCGCCAGGTTTGCCACCTGGTCGTCGCCCGACAGGAACTGGGCCTGGTCCAGCAGGTCCTGGCGATCGTTGCTCGACACACAGCTCAGCGGGCCCGACATGCCCATGCCGCGGCGGTCGACGGCGACGACGGGGCGCGTCTTCAACAGGTCGACGCCGCCGCGCTGCAGCCACACCGGCAGTTGGTGCGACGTCGGGATGTCCGATCCGGTGGTCATGACGATCGGTCCGGCGTCGGCCGGGGTCGTCGCCAGCCGGGCCCGCACCACACCGATGCTGACGGTCCCGGCGGAGCCGCCCAGGGAATCGAGGTCGGCGTCGTAGTCGGAGCAGTCCAGGATGACGCCGGGCACGGCGGGCACCGTCGCGTCGCCGAACACCCGCGACGTGCATTCATGCCACGTCATGTCCTTCTTCGGCACGGCGATGGGCGGCGGCCCCTCGGGTGCCTTGGAGGTGGTCGCCGCGCCCTGCGGGCGGGCGCCGGAGTCGGTGACGTAGCGAGGGTTGGCGGCCAGCAACGGAGCGCATCCCGCGACGACCGTAGACAGCACCACGGTCGACAGGCTCAGGGCCGGGAGCAGCAGGCGGCGACGCATGGCCACCACAGTAGCGATGCCGGTGGGTGAGACCGGTCAGCGGACGTAGCGCGTGTACAGGTAGCCCGCGGTGTCGGTGAGGACGTGGCTCCGGCGCAGCCGGGTGTGTGCCTCGCCGGGGCCCGAGGCGATCCGCCGGGCGAATCCGCCGACCAGGATCGGCGCGATGGTCACACACATCTCGTCGATCAGGTCTTCCTCGATCAGCATGTTCAGTACGGACGGTCCGCCCTCGGTCAGCACGCGGCGCAGCCCGCGGTCGCCGAGGATGCGCAGCACGACGTGCGGGTCGACGCGGTCGGGGGCGGTCCCGGAGGCGTCGATGACCTCGGCGAGCCCGGTGAACCGGCGGCAGGTGTCGTCGATGCTGTCGCGGCTGGTGAGGATCAGCGGCGGTACTTCGGTGCGGGTGAAGAACTTGGCGTCGTGCGGGATGTCGGCGCTGTGCGTGATGACCGCGATGGGCGGTACCTCGGCCTGACCGCGGAGCTGGCGGGCCTGGCGTTGCGGCGCGGACATCTGAGCGCCCGAGTAATTCTCGATGCGCACGGTCGCCGCACCGACCAGGATGACGTCGGCCTGCTGACGCATGAAACCGAACAGCGCCCGGTCGCCCGGACCGGCCAGGCCGCCGGCGCGGCCGTCGTCGGTGGCGCCGCCGTCCAGGCTGGAGATCATGTTGGCCCGCACCCACGGACGGTCGAGGTCCGCGGGGTAGCTGTAGAACGGTGCCAGCAGCGTGTCGTCGCCGGTCTCGGCGCCGGCCGGGAAGGCAGCGCCTACCGCGCTGAGCTCTGTGAGCTGCGTCGCAGCGTCGGGATCGGACACGTGAATCATTGCAACACGCCGCTATGGTGCGTTAATGCCTGGGGCCAGCGAAGTCGCGCACCTGACCGATCGTCATCCGACCGTCACGCCGGAAAGACTGATCGCCGAACTGGTCCCGCCGCCCACGTTCGCCGACGTCAGCTACGACTCCTACCGGCCCGATCCGAATGAGCCGTCGCAGGCTGCCGCGGTGGTTTCGGCGCGCAAGTTCTGCGAGGATGCGGTCCGCCAGCGGGCCGGCAAGAAGAAGTTGTTCGGCAAGCGGGAAGCGCTGCCGGGGGTCGGCATGTACCTCGACGGCGGCTTCGGTGTCGGCAAGACCCACCTGTTGGCGTCGACGTACTACACGCTGGCCGGCGCGAACGCCGGCCCCGCCGCGTTCGCCACGTTCGGTGAGCTGACGCAGCTTGCCGGCGTCTTCGGCTTCACCGAGTGCATCGACCTGCTGTCCGAGTATGTGGTCGTGTGCATCGACGAGTTCGAACTCGACGATCCCGGCAACACCACGCTGATCTCGCGGCTGCTCTCGGCGCTCGTGGAGCGCGGCGTGTCGATCGCGGCGACGTCGAACACGCTGCCCGAACAGCTCGGTGAAGGCCGCTTCGCGGCCCAGGACTTCCTGCGCGAGATCAATACGCTGTCAAGCATTTTCACCACAGTCCGCGTCGAAGGCCCCGACTACCGTCAGCGCGCCCTGCCGTCGGCCCCGGTGCCGCCGTCGGAAGCCGACGTGCGGTCCTGGGCGGTCGGTGTCGAAGGCGCCACGCTCGACGAGTTCGATGCCCTGTGCGCGCACCTGGCGACCATGCACCCGTCGCGCTACCACGCGTTGATCGAAGACGTGCAACAGGTTTTCATCACGGGTGTGCATATGGTGTACGACCAGTCCGTCGCGCTGCGGCTGGTGTCGCTGATCGACCGGCTGTACGACGCGGGCATTCCCGTCGTGGCGTCGGGGGAGAAGATGAACACCGTCTTCAGCGAAGAGATGCTGGCCGGCGGCTTCCGCAAGAAGTACCTGCGCGCGACGTCCCGCCTGCTCGCGCTGACCCACGAGGGCACGCAGCTGCACGCCTGAGGTCTACAGCGCCCGCACCAGCACGTAGTCGCTCTCGGTCCGGGCGCCGAGCTGAAACGTCTTGGTGCCGGTGACCTCGAAGCCGTGCTTGCGGTAAAAGCGTTGGGCGCGTTCGTTTTCCTGATTGACGCCGAGCCAGACGCAGCGGGCGCCGAGCTCACGTGCGAAGGCGACCGACGCGTCCATGAGCGTCGCCGCGACGTCTCCGCCGTGGACGTCGGGCAGCACGTAGCACTTGGACAGTTCGACGGCCGGTCGCTCCGGCACCGCGCGTTGCACGTCGGCGTCATCGGCCACACCGCGAATCAGCATGGTGTAGCCCAGGATTCGCGCGTCGTCGTGCGCGATGAAGACGGCACGTTCGGGATCGCGCAGGTATTCGCCGAAGCGCTCGGCGGACAGCTGCGCGGCGATGAAGGCCGCGATGTTCTCCGGCGTCGACGACGGCGGGCAGGCCAGCGGGAACGTCGCGGCGGCCACGTCAGCGAGTTCGGCGACATCCTCGGCCTGCGCCTGCCGCACCTGCACCGTCATCGGGGCCTCCTTGTCCACGAACACAGAACTGCCCCTGTCCGCACGGGGCAGGGGCAGTTTATGTCCGATCGCCGGAGCCTCAGGGCAGCTGGTCGCCCGGCTGCCAGATGTTCCACTGCGCGAGGTGGGTGCCGGTGGCTGGGTTGAGCATGACCACGTTGGTCACCAGGCCGCGGTAGACGTCCCAGTAGACGACGCCGTCGACGGTGGCGCCCGCGGGCGCGCTCAGCAGCTTGAGTTCCAGGGCGTTGGGATCGTCGGTGTGCTTGGAGGCGTAGGCGTCGGCGTAGGGGGTGACGCCACTGAAGGTGACTCCGGTAGCCATCCAATGGGGGTTGGGTGTCGAGATGACGTGCACGGTGACATCGGCCTTCCAGGGGCCGCCCTGGGCGCGCCAGCGCGGCGAGCCGTTCCAGGTCCAGCCCGGCGGCTCGTCCGACGGCAGCACGTTGTGGACGGTGACGTCGGCGACGAGGCCCTTGTAGTCGACGTGCAGGGTCTGACCGAGGTTGCCGATGCTGGTCTCGGCCGCTGCCGAGGGCGCCAGGGTGGCCGCCAGCAGGGTCAACGCACCGAGCAAACCCGCCAGCCAGCGGTAGGTCCTGTTGCCGTTCACGCCCGTGCTCATCGCGTCCTCTCTCGTTACAACTGCATCGCATGATGGCACACCGCCATGACGGCCTCGCCGGAATGGAGCAGATCTCGCCGGTTCGTCCCTGTCAGTGGACACTCACTGTTGCCCGGTCGGCTCCCCGGCCGCCTGCTGCGCGGCGACGAAGTCGGTGAGCATCTTCTCGAGCTCGCTTTCGAGGCGGCCCTTGTCGACGCCGAGCCGGTGCAACGGTCCGTCGGCGTCCTCGGATTCGAGCAACGCCAGCAGGATGTGTTCGGTCCCGATGTAGTTGTGCCCCAACCGAAGTGCTTCGCGGAAGGTCAGTTCGAGCACCTTCTTGGCGGCGCCGTCGAACGGGATCAGGGCCTTGGGTTCGGCGGTGCCGACGGGTACGGCGGCGGCCGCGCGGATCTGGTCGGCGGTGATGCCCTGGTTGCTCAGCAGGACCATGGCCAGTGACCCCGGGTCGGTGAGCAGTCCCAGCAACAGATGGTCGGGGGTGATCTCGATGCTGCGCGAGGTGTGCGCGGCTTGCTGGGCTTCGACGACAGCGGTGCGGGCGCGTGGGGTGAACCGGCTGAATCCGTCCTTGGGATCCATGGTGTCGAGTCGGGGTTCCTTGGGGACGAAACGTTTCTGCGCGGCCTGCTTGGTGACGCCCATGCTGCTGCCGATGTCGGTCCACGACGCTCCGGAACGGCGTGCCTGATCGACGAAGTGGCCGATGAGATGGTCGGCGATGTCGCCGAGATGCTCGGCGGCGAGCATCGCGTCGGTGAGTTGGTCGAGCGGTTCGGTGTGCACCTTCTTGATCGCCTCGATGAGGTCATCGAGACGGATGGTGCCGGCGATCGGATTGGGCGTGGAGGTGTGCGCGGATTCAGCAGATGTAGCCATGCGTCAACCGTAGGTTGACGATCGAGATTCGTCAACCGCAAGTTGACGGACCTACGACTGTCGCAGGGTGTCCCAATCGTGCTCGGTTTCCAGCTGCTCGATCGCCTTGGCGGTGCGCTCTTTCAGCACGATGGTCACTGTCAGGGCCAGCAGGCCGCCCACCAGCAGCGCAACCCAGGAGAACCGCGCCAGCCATTTCTCGGCGGCCACACCGAGGTAGTAGACGACGGCCGTGGTGCCGCAGGCCCACACGATGCCGCCGGCGGCATTGGCGGCCAGGAAGCGTGAGTAGTGCATCTTGAGCGCTCCGGCCAGCGGCCCGGCGAAGATGCGCAGCAGCGCGACGAAACGGCCGAAGAACACGGCCCAGACGCCCCAGCGGCTGAAGAGCCGGCGGGCGAGTGCGACGTGGCCGGGACCGAAGTGTTTGGGGAATCGGCGGCCCAGGCGTTCGAACAGCGACATGCCGAAGCGGCGGCCGATGCTGTATCCGATCGAGTCGCCGATGATGGCGCCGGCGGCAGCGGACAGTCCGACGCCCACCGGGTCGATGTCCAGCGTGTGCCGGGACGACATGACGGCGGCCGTGACGAGGATGATCTCGCCCGGCAGCGGAATGCCCAGGCTTTCGAGCCCGATCACGAGCCCGACCACGAGATACACCGCCAGCGGCGGGATCGATTGCAGCAGCGCGTCGACGTCCATGCCGCTAAGGATGCACTACTACGGCGTGGCCGGCGGTGCAGGCGCCGCCGGTGCGGGCGCGGGTGCCGGTGCGGGAGCGCCGCCGCCTCCGCCGAGGGTGCCGAGGATCGCGATCGCGGCGCGGGCCTGCGGGGAAATGTTGGGGCCCGGTCCGGTGGAGTCCGGTGCCGCGTCGGTGACGTGCCAGGACTGGCAGCCACTGGTCTTGAATGCCTTGTCGGTCTCATCGATGAGCACGACCTGAGGCTTGGCGGTCATGGCGCTGTCGATGACGTTGTTCTTTGCGTGCGGGTCCACGTTGTTCATCCGGCGCCAGTAGCAGCGCTTGTCGCCGACCGGTCCGGCGGTGGCGTAGGTGCCGGGCGCGATGTCCTTGCCGACGATGAACAGTCCGTCACCGTCGATGCTGGTCTTCAGGCCTCCGGCGGGAGCCGCGGGCCCCGGGGGTGCGGGCGTGGGGTCGGCCACGGCAACCGCCGCCGATGCGCCCCAGCTCACCACGGCCAGTGCCGCGGCAGCGGCGATCGACGTCTTTGAGCTCATGAGGTCAAAGTTTAGCTCTTCTAGCTATGTGCGTGGGGCGCATAGTGGCCGAGAAAACAGCGCAGGGCGCGGGCCGTTGCGGCCCGCGCCCTGACGATGTCTTGCGCGAAATCAGTGCTGCGGTGCGAAGACGCCGCCCACCAGGCCGACGAGCTGCTGGGTGGTGTAGGTGCCGAGCTGGCCCGCGCCCTGGTTGTAGTACGTGCCCGCGGTGCCGGCGGCCTGGTTGTACCACGTACCGGCCTGGCCCAGCGCCTGCAAGTTGGCGGTGCCGAACTGACCGAGGGCCTGGTTGATCTGGGTGCCGAACTGGCCGATCTGCTGGTCAGGGGTCGTGTCTGCGGCAGCGGAGCCCGCGCCGGCGAGCGCGATGACCGCGGCGCCTCCAGCGAGAGCAATCGATCCTGCGATGCGAGTGGTGATGTTAGCCATGGTTGGTGTCCCTCCTGGAGCGAAACTCGCTTACAGCAAACATTTGTAGACCACTTTCGGGTCTAGCGCAACCAAATGAGCGAACTTTTCGCAAATGACTATTTCGCGGAATTGAATTTGCTGGCGACCGCCGGCCCATTCGCCGATCGGTTGACTGCTGAGACAGGTGTGGTGGCGCACCGGTTGCGGGGCCGCATCTGCAGCCCAATGCACATTGAGGGGTCTGAACTGGTCAGACGGGGTGTTTTCGGACCTCTCGGGCGCGTGTTGTGCCTGCCGAATTCCGGGTAACGCACGGCGCATGGAGTGTATTAGCTACGCGGAAGCCCGACAGCGCCCGATGGCTATCGGTAGCACCGTGCTGAGGAGGTTCATCGACGAGAGGCAGTAAATCGTTACACGCCGGGTGAAGCAAACCTGCCGGCGTTCACTGTGCCTGGCCCTTCGGGGCGATCGGCGGTTGTTGAATGCCCTGGTGTCCAGGATCGCAAACGCGTATCCTATGACTGAATGACCAAAGGAGTCATAGCTATGGCAGTGGCGTTCTCGTCCGGCGAGAAGGACCGCATCGTGCGCGTGCTGGCGGAAACTGCCGAGCGGCTGTTCGCCGCCCAGGGGCTGAAGAAGACGTCGCTGGATGAACTCGTCCAGCCGGCCGGGATCGCCAAAGGCAGCTTCTATGCGTTCTTCGACTCGAAGGAGTCGCTCTATCTCGAGGTGATGCTGCGGCGTGCGCCCCAGGTGGGTGCTCGGCTCGCCGAGGCGCTGGCCCGGCCCGTCGATGAGGAGAACCTCGTCGGCCTCATGCGTGCCATCACGGACGTGCTCGTCGACGATCCGTTCTATCGGAGGCTGCTGACACATGCCGACGAACTGGCGGCGGTCACCCGCCGCGTCGGATCCGAGCAAGTCGCGCGAGTGATGCCGCAGATCGTCCGCCCGGTGCTCGACTACCTCGCGGCCGGCCAGCGTGCCGGCGTCCTGGTCGACGACATCACGCCGGCCGCTCTGCTGGGTGTCATGCGGTCCGTCGGACTGCTCGTGATGAACCGCGACCGGTTCGGCGCCGACTATGACGAAGTCCTCGAGGCCACCATCCGAACCCTGGCGAGGGGAATGCTGCGATGAAGCTACTGGACAAGTACGCCCGTGCTGCCGGCATGAGCGACGAGGCCTGGCGGCGCCACGCGAACCCGTGGAGCGTGTGGACGCGATTCGCGGCGATCCCGCTGATGATGCTGGCGATCTGGAGTCGCGTCTGGATCGGCTGGTGGGCCCTTGCGCCCGTCGGCGTCGTCATCCTGTGGCTGTGGTGGAACCCGCATGCGTTCGCGCCCGTCGACAAGCCGGTCGCCTGGTCCTCCCGCGGCATCTACGGTGAACGGCTGTGGCTGCAGGACCGGTCGCGCATGCCGGCGGGTTTCGCTGTCGTCCAAAGAATTTGGGTCGCCGGCGCGCTGGCCGGCGCCGCGCTGCTGGTGTGGGGGCTCGGCGCGCTGCTCATCTGGCCGGCGGTGTTCGGCGCCGTCCTCGTCGTGTACGGGCAGCTCTGGCGCATTGACCGGCTGGGCATCTTCTACGACGAGGTGACATCCGGTCGGTGACCGCACTGTCTTGCCTATTTCGGCGCCGCGCGGGGGAGCGCTGCGCGAGAATATGTCGATGCGCGAGTTCAGCGAAGAGCGAGCGATCGGCGAAGTCGTGGCACGCCTGACGGCACGCTATCCGTCGGTCGATCCCACGCGGATCGCCACCGCGGTGCGGCGAGTACACGAGGGGTTTGTGTCGTCCGCCGTGCGCGATTTCGTGCCACTCCTGGTGGAGCGGCACGTTCGCGAAGAGCTGGATCACGGCCTGCGGGCCGCCGCGGTCTGAACCGGCTTGCTCGGCGTTGATCAGCCTTCGCAGGCGATGCCGTCGCCGTCGCGGTCCTGCGATGCCTTGTAGTCGGGATCACCCTGCGGGATGTTGTACCGACCGTCGGCGTGGGCTGCCGAACAGTTCTTGTAGCCCGATGCCTGCGCGGCGGGGGCGATGGCCACCCCGGCAGAGGTAATCAGGGCAGCAACGATCAACGCACGCAACATTTCGACCTCGGAGAGTTAGCTCGGATCGGCAATATGCCGATATTGCGAGCTTGACGCTACCGTCATCAATGCTGCTCTGAATATGAAATGGCGAAATAACAGCGCATTGGTACGAATATATTTCCAATTGCTGGGGCATCAGCGGGGAGGGCTGGGCAGACAAAAAGAAAGGCCCGGTTCGAAAACCGGGCCAGACTTGAAACTGTGGTGCGCGATACTGGGATTGAACCAGTGACCTCTTCCGTGTCAGGGAAGCGCTCTCCCGCTGAGCTAATCGCGCCGGGTTGAAAACTTGTGGAGGTGGAGACGGGAATCGAACCCGTGTGCACGGCTTTGCAGGCCGTTGCCTCACCACTCGGCCACTCCACCACTGGGGCTGATGCCATTCGCACCTTCGAGCGGATGACGGGATTCGAACCCGCGACCCTCACCTTGGCAAGGTGATGCGCTACCAACTGCGCTACATCCGCGTTTCGCTTCGGTTGAACTTTGTTCGTCCGTTGCGATGCAAGACATTAGTGCACGAATGCGAGCAGACACAAATCGCGTGAAAACCGCTGGTAAACGGGCTGGTTCGGGGAGGTGACCGAGTCTTGGCCGATGTTTCAGGCGTTGCGTCGTGTGACTCCTGAGGCGGCACGGGGCCGGGGTCGGGCGACGGGCGCGGCTGCCGTCTGGCGCCGGCGGGACGCGATTCCCGTTCGGGTCGCGGGACGTGTTAGTGTCTGTCGTCGCACCGATCCGGTCGGTGAGATTCCCCGGTCTCGTAGCTCAGGGGGAGAGCGTCCGCCTCACACGCGGAAGGTCACTGGTTCGATCCCAGTCGGGACCACCACACAAACCCACCGTCACACATCGTCGGGGATGACGGTTTCCCATTGCCCGAACAGCTGCAAATCCAGACTGGCGGCAAGTTTGTTCGAAGCCGTATTGTCCAGCTGGCAGCGGTACTGCGGCTCGTATCCCTCCAGGAGCGCGTAGCGAAACATCGCGCGCACCAACGTCTTTGCGTGCCCGCGGCCTCGCGCCGAATCCAGCGTGAGCACTCCGGCATCCGCCAGCGGAAACTCGTCGTCCCACGGATACATGCTGCCGATGCTGATGAGGCGCCCGTGCCGGTCGAACGCACCGAATGCGGCCCAGTGGTCGAGCTCGACGTACGCCTCGTCCCAGTCCCGTTCGGACACAGCCGCTTTGAATGACGCAAACATCTCGGCATCCCCACTGGTGAGCGGTCGCACGTTGGTTGATGCCGCCTCGCCGAGGATGTCGTCGGCTGCCGATTCTGAGAGATAAAACACATTGTCGGCACCGTTCAGCACGATGCCCCGGGTCGCGAGCGCAGCCCGGATGCCGACTGCCGTCGGATTGCCGAGGGCGGCAATGTCTTCCGTCAGCGCATCCGCGACCGCGGGGCTCACGGTGACGGAGACCAGCTTGTCGTCGGCCGATTGCAGGATGGCGGCGCGTTCGTCGTGATCGAGATCAGGCCTGACGGTGATTGTCAGATGTTCGTTGCGGTGCAACGTTTTCCCGCTGAACGCAGCGGTCCAGTAGTCGGTGATGACCGGCGAGAAGTCGGGCACGGATGAACTCCTGGGGGCGCTGGCGGGGTTGACCGGGGCAGGTCGCATCTTTCAGAGCTGCCATCCGATCGGCAACGCATTTTCTCGAGCTGCGGCGCTGGCTGCTAGCCTTAATGAATATAGTTTTCATTATCGTTAACGGGCGGGGGATGCGCGATGGCAATGCCGGTGTGGATGGCGTCGCCGCCAGAAGTGCATTCGGCACTGCTCAGCAGCGGTCCCGGCCCGGGGCCACTGCTCGTGGCCGCGGCCCAATGGTCTTCCCTCGGCGCGACCTACACGGCGGTGGCCGAAGAGCTTCGCGCCGTCCTCGCGGCAACGCACGCGGGATCGTGGCAGGGTCCGACTGCGGAGAGGTATGTGGCCGCACACGTCCCGTATCTCGAGTGGCTGACTCAGAGCGGCCTGGAGAGCAATGCCCGCGCGGCCCAGCACGAGGCCGTCGCCGGCGCGTACGCTGCCGCGCTGGCGACGATGCCCACCCTCGCCGAACTGGCTGCCAACCACGCCACGCAGGCCGCGCTGGTCGCCACAAACTTCTTCGGTATCAACACAATTCCCATCGCGGTCACCGAGGCCGATTACGTCCGAATGTGGGTGCAGGCCGCGACCGCGATGGCGACATACGAAGCCGTCTCCGACGTGGCGACGACGTCCGCGCCGCACTCCACACCCGCGCCGTCGATCGTGGCGCACGACGACCATGACCACGATCACGACCACGACCACGACCACGGCCACGGCGATCTGGACCCGACCGATCTGGAGTGGTGGTTCGACGTCGGCGCCGAGATGGGCGAGCACCTGGAACTGCTTTGGAACAACTTGCTTTACGATCCGGCCGCGCTGCTGACCAATCTGCCGATGGTGTTGGCGGACGTGACTTTCCATGCGTCGCAGCTGGCTTCGGTGCTCGGACAGTTCGCCCCGGCACTGATCCAGCCGGCACTCGGCCTGGCGATCACCAACCTCGGCTGGGTGGCCGGGTTCGCGGGACTGGCCGGTGTCCAGGTACCCCCGGCGGCGATCGGTGCGGAGCCGCTGCCGGCGCCGCAGGACACGCCCACGCCCGCCGTCGCGACGGCCCCTGCGCCCAGCCCGGCGTCAACGGCGACCACTGCGTCGGCTCCGGCGAGTGCGCCCGCATCGGCTTTGACCAGCACGGTGTCGTCGCCGGCTGCTCCGGCACCGACCTCGCCGCCGCCCGTGGGAGACCCCGGATTCCCGTACGCGGTCGGTGACGGTTCGGGTATCGGTGCGAGCGCCTGGCTCCAGCGTCAGACGCGCGCCGACGCCGCCGCGTCGGCACGGGCGTCGACGACTGCCCGAGAAGCCTCGGCCGCCGCGGCGACGGACCGACAGGCGCGCCGGCGCCGCGGTCGGCGCAAGCAGGAAGGTGACGCCGTCGAATACATGGACCTCGACGTCTCCCCGGAATGGGAATCGGGTGCGTCGGGCAGCGGCGCCGGCCCCATGGGGTTCACCGGAGCCGTATCGAGAACAGGTACGGCCCCGGCCGGTTTGACGACGGCGCGCAGCGACGAGTTCGGCGACGGGGCGCGGGCGCCGATGCTGCCGAGCACCTGGAATCCCGATCACCCCGACTGACGGTCAGGCCGGCACCCAGCCGCCCCACTCCTCGCCGTGGAACAGCTGACCGTCGGCAATGTCGAAGTGCTGCAAGAAGATCTGTAGAGCGGGCTGCATCTGGAAGTGCAGGGCCGTCATGGCCTGTGCGATCTCGGGCGTCATCGGGTCGTGGTCGGGCGGCTTCTGCGCCGGGATCCGGCCCAGCGCCAGCGCCATTTCGATCTGGTAGAAGGTGAAGTCGCCGTACGGCCGTTTGGGGTCGGCCCCGGGGATGTCCTCGTCGTCGTAGGGGTCCGACAGCTCCCAGCTCATCCGCGCGAGCAGGGCCCGGTGCTGACCGGTGAAGTCGAAGTCCGCCGCATCGGTCAGATTCGCGACAAACGGGGAATATTCGTGATCGGCCGGGGGCCGCCGATACCGGTATGTGCCCGTCGGGCACACGCCGTGGGCGGCCGCAATCCGCAGCAGGTGCAGGTCGTCGGGTTCAGTTTCCCAGTCCGGCGGGTAGCACGGCGCTCCGGCCTCGGTACCGTCCCAGCCGACACAGACCTGCCGCAACCGTGCCGTATGACTTGTGCCCCAACGGATTTCCATGCCCGTCAGGCGGACTCGTTCTTCTCGACCTTGTCAGCTGCGGCCAATGCATTCAACTGGTTCTGCAGCAGCTGCATCGATGTGCGCGCGTAGATCATCTGGCTGGTGATCGCCATCTGCGCGCGCCCGCGGCCGAGGAAGGTGACGAACCAGGTGAACAGCGTCGTCACCCGGTTCTTGTAGCCGACCAGATAGACCAGGTGCAGCACCAGCCACGACAGCCACGCGAACGGTCCGGCGAATTCCAGCTTCTTCTTGGTCAACGGCACCGGCACCTGCGCGACCGCGTCGAACCGCGACACCGTCGCCATGCTGCCCTTGTCCCAGTACTTGAAGGGTTCGCGGTTGGCAGGGTCGTCCTGGCCTGCCAGGTGGCGCTTGATGATGTCCGCGGCGTAGGTGGCGCCCTGGATGGCGCCCTGCGCCATACCTGGCACGCCCTGGACGGCCATCAGGTCGCCGATGACGAACACGTTCGGGTGGCCTTTGACCGTGAGGTCGGGTTCGACCATGACGCGACCGGCCCGGTCGGTCTGGGTGCCGTCGGACTGCTCGGCGATGAGCTTGCCCAGCGGGCTCGCCTGCACACCGGCCGACCACACCTTGCAGGCGCAGTCGATTCGCCGCTCGGTGCCGTCTTTGTCCTTGACGGTGATGCCCTTGTAGTCGACATCGCTGACCATCGCGTTGAGCTGGATCTCGACGCCGAGCTTCTCCAGGCGTTTCTGCGCCTTGGCGCCGAGCTTGGCGCCCATCGGCGGCAGCACCGCAGGTGCGGCGTCCAGCAGGATCACGCGGCAGTCCTGCGGCTTGATGCTGCGGAACGCGCCCGCCAAGGTGCGTTCCGCGAGTTCGGCGATCTGCCCGGCCAGCTCGACGCCGGTAGGCCCGGCGCCGACGACGACGAACGTCAGCCGGCGTTCGCGTTCGGCCGGGTCGGTGACCACCTCGGCGGCTTCGAATGCGCCCAGGATGCGGCCGCGCAGCTCGAGGGCGTCATCGATGGTTTTCATGCCCGGCGCGAACGTCGCGAAGTGGTCGTTGCCGAAGTACGACTGCTGCGCGCCGGCCGCGACGATCAGGCTGTCGTAGGGCGTCACCGTCTCCTGCGACATGAGCTTGGAGGTGACGGTCTGCGCCTCCAGGTCGATGTGTTCGACCTCGCCGAGACGGACCGTGACGTTCTGCTGCTTGCGCAGGACCAGCCGTGTCGTCGGCGCGATCTCGCCTTCGGACAGGATGCCGGTGGCGACCTGGTACAGCAACGGCTGGAAGAGGTGGGTCGTCGTGCGTGAGATCAAGGTGATGTCGACATCGGCGCGTTTGAGGGCCTTGGCGGCCTGCAGGCCACCGAATCCCGATCCGATGACGACGACGCGATGACGCTGGGACGCGATGGTCATGTGGCTCCTTCGGGCACAACGTAGGACCGAACGACAGGGCAAACATACTGGGAGTTGACGAACTATGGGCGGCAACGGATTGACCTGCGATGGAACGCCGTCGGCCCGGGCACGTTTGGGGACGGGCTGAGCGGGAATCGCAGTGGCGACGAACCATTGGCACTACGGCAATTACGCCCCACCGCACCCGATCCCGCCCGCACTGCCGCGGGCGGACCGCGGCGATTACACGGTGGCCGGGCACTGGCTTCTGGCCAGGTTCGGCAAGAGGGTGCCGCAGCCCGGCGGCATGCATTTGACGCGCGCCGCTGGCTGACGTGGGCGCCTCATGCACATGGGCCTGGACGTGACGATCACCGCCGCCTTCATCATCAATTTCCTTTGGCGGCAAGCCTCGTACAGCGCTTCCGCGCCGGTCGAGTTGGGCCCGCTGACACTGTCGGTACTCAGCATCGCCGCGCTGGGCATCTCCGGCTTTCTCGGTGGGAAGCTGGCTTATCGCTACGGGGTACGGGTCGCCGGTGAGGTCGACCAGGCCGACGGCTTCCATCCGAGTTCGCCGTCGTACCGCGCGCTAGCGCGCGGCGGGCAGCTCGATGCCCATCTGTTGCAAGGCTTTTCGCATGGCGCTGTCACCGCGGTCCAGGTAGCCGCTCAGCTGGCCGAGCGCTGCGTCCGCGGTGCCCGGGGTCATCATCGTGCATACGCGGGCGAACGACCGGAAGTTGTCGATGCTGTCCTGCAATGACGAGTTGACGGCCGCGTCGGGAGTCGGCAGGTTCTTGCCGAGATCGTCCAAGGTTCCTTGCAGTTTCGTGCAATCGCGCGACATGGCGACGAAGTCGTGCGCGGTCATCGCTTCGCCGACCGTGCCGAGCGTGCCGCCCAGGGTGGACATCGAGTCGGTGATGGGGCGTTGCCACTTGAGGTCTTCCGGCGCGCCGGCCTGCCCGGGCACGGTCTGCGTGCAGGCGCTGAGAAGCGCACCTGCCACTGCCAGTGCCGCGACTCGACGCATACCTCCAGCGTAGGCGAGTCAGTGGCCGCATGAGAGCCTGAGTGCATGAGGCGCACTGTGATCCGAGGCGCGTCGGTGCTTTTCGTCGCGGCGGCTGCGGGGTGCAGTGCACCGCCGGCCGAAGCTCCGCCAACGGCGCTGACGGTGTGCAGTACCGGCGACTACCGGCCGTTCACCTACCGCGACGCCGACGGCCAGTGGAGCGGCATGGACATCGATCTGGTCCGGGATTTCGCCCGCGAGTCCGGCGCGGAACTGCAACTTGTGCCGACAACGTGGCCGACGTTGATGACCGATCTGGGCCAGAAGTGTGAGCTGGCGGTCGGCGGTATCAGCGTCACTGCCGACCGGGCGGCCAGGGCACTGTTCTCCGACCCGTATCTGCGCGACGGCAAGGCGGCCATCGTGCGTTGCGCCGACGCCGCGAAATACCGGTCCCTGCCTGATATCGACCGCGGGGGAGTGCGGGTGGTCGTCAATCCCGGTGGCACGAATGAGCAATTCGACCGGGCTCACCTGCGCCACGCGACCATCGTCGAATACCCGGACAACAACACCATTTTCGATCAGGTCATCGAGGGCAGGGCCGACGTCATGATCACCGACGGCAGTGAAATCCGTTGGCAGGCCCTGCAACATCCACAATTGTGCGGGGTGTCGACCGAGCAGCCGTTCACCGTCGCGCAGAAGGCCTACCTGATGCCCAAGAGCGCGGCGGCTCTGCAGCAGCGAATCAACAAATGGCTCAATTCTATTCAGCGCAATGGCAGTTATGCGGCCGTCAGTCGCAAGTGGCTGGGTTAACGCAGTGCGCCGTTGATCACCGGCTTGTCGATGATGCCCATCTCCACACCCCATTTGGTGGCGATCTCGCGGTATTCGCCGGTCTGCATCAGGTGTTTGAGCGCTGCCTGCAACGCGGCGGCGAGTGACGAGCCCTTGGCCACCGGCCACCCGTAGGGCTGCGCATCGACTATTCCGCCGGCTGCTTCCAGCTTGCCGCCGCTGAGTTTGATGGCGTAGCCGGTGACGGGCGAGTCGGCGGCCATCGCGTCGACGGTGCCGGCGAGCAGGGCCGCGGTGACGCCGTCCTGGCCGGCGATGGGGACGATCTCGATGGGGGCCACCCCGGCTGCCACACATGCCGCGCTGCGGGCCGGCAGATGATCGGTCTCCTCGACCGAGCCCAGGTGCACGCCGACTCGAAGTCCGCACGCCGCGTTGGGGTCCACACTCGATCCGGCCCGCCGCGCCCACAGCACGCCGGCCTTGAAGTAGGTCACGAAGTCGGCTGACTTCTCCCGCTGTTTGGTGTCGGTGGTCGAGGACGCCCCGACGGCGATGATCCCGTCGTGCACCGAGGCGACGATCTTGGAGATGCGGATCTCCCGGAACTCCGGCTCGAGTCCGAGCACCCGGCTCACCGCCGTCATCAGGTCGACGTCGAAACCGGTGAACTTCCCGTCGGGTCCCTTGAATTCGTTTGGCGCATAAGGAATGTTGACTCCCACCACCAGCCGCCCGGAGTCTTTGAGATCGCCGGGTAGCTTGGCGGCGATCGACGGCACCGAACCCGACGGCCCGACCTGGTATTGCCGGGACCAGTAGAGCCACGCAGTTCCCGCGCCCGCGGCCAGCACGACCACCGCGCCGACGGCGATGACGATCCGCCGGGTGCGGCGCTTCGGTTCGGCCGCCTGCACCGCATGGCGTCCTGAACCTGTGCGCGGGCCGGTTCGCCCCGAGACGCGCATTCGTGCACTCAGTGCGGCACGGGCGTCGGCAGCAAGTTCGCCGGCGTGCTGGTAGCGCTTGCCGGGTTTCTTGGCCATGCCCTTGGCGATCACATCGTCGAACGCGGCGAGCCGCCGGTCGACGTCGGACGGCTTCGGCGCGGGAGCGCTGACATGGCCGGCGATCTGATGCTCGAGACTGTCGGCCGGATACGGCCGCCGGCCGGTCAGGCATTCGTACAGCACGCAGGTCAACGCGTAGATGTCCGAGCGCGGGTCGGCCTGGCCGCCCTCGAACCGCTCGGGCGCCATGTAGGCCAAGGTCCCGAGAGTGCTTCCGGCCGTGGTCAATCCGTGCTCACCGGCGGTTCGAGCGAGGCCGAAGTCGATCAGGTAGGCGAAGTCGTGGTCGGTCACCAGGATGTTGGAGGGCTTGATGTCCCGGTGGATCAACCCGGTTCCGTGTGCCGCGTCCAGGGCTGCGGCGATCTGCTCGACGACCCCGACGGAGAACTCTGGGCTCGGGCGGTGTTCGGTGTCGGCCAGGATCTCGGCGAGGGTGCGGCCTTCGATGAGCCGCATGTCCAGGTAGAGCTGGTTGTCGATCTCGCCGAAACCGTGGATGGGGACGACGTGCGGCTCGTTCAGGCCGGCGGCGGCCTGGGACTCGCGCTTGAACCGTTCCTGGAATACGGGGTCTTTGGCGAGGTGCGGCGGCAGTACCTTGAGCGCGACAGTGCGCTGGGTGTTGGTGTCATAAGCGACGTAGACCTCGCCCATGCCGCCGCGGCCTATCAGTTCGCGCAGCTCGTAGTGCCCGAATCGTGTCGGCTCCACCCAGCACTCCTTGGCCGTTTCAGTTTCGTGTGAAAGCTACAACACCTGGTCAGCGGTGGCCGGGTGAATCACAGTCGGGTGCTCTGGCGGGAGTCGGCGAAGCTGACGAGAAACCCCTTGCTGTTCGAACGTATGTTCGATACAATTGGGCATGGGAATCGCACCGGATTTCACCACCAGCCTTGAGGCCCTCCGCGGCGTGCAGGTCCCCGACGACATGCCTGCGGGCGATGCGGTGGAGGCGATGACGTGCGTGGTGACGCTGCGCAATGTGATCGATCATCTGGCGGCGATGCTGACCGGGGTGCTCGGCCGCTGTGGGGTGGCGGCCAGCCAAGGCCGGACGCCGCGGGAGCTGTTGATGGCGTTGGGCTGTGCGCCGTCGGTGGCCGAGCGGCTGGTCCGGGTCGGCGGCGCCCTGCCGGTGTTGCCGACGCTGGCGGCGCATGCCGCCGACGGGGCGATGTCGGGGGAGCATGTCGATGCGATCGTCAAAGGGATCAACCACATTCAGGCCCGCGCACCCGGACCAATCGACGAGCAGGCCCGGTTCGCGCAGCTGACGGATCTGTTGGGGCAGTTCTTCTCCGGCGCCACCCCCGCCGACATCGGGGCCCGGGCCCGCCGGCTGGGCAACCGGGTCGCCGCGGCTGAAGGTGGGCTGCCGGCGGCTGAGGATCGGTCGATCAACACCGCCGACCACCGCGTCACCAGCGACGGCCGCGTCCAGATCCGCGCGGATTTGGATGCCGAAGTCGGTGCGAAGTACATCGCGGCGATGGAGCAGGGGTCGGCGCCGCGGCCCGAACCCGACGGCAGCCCCGATGTGCGGTCCGCGTCCCGGCGGCGGGCGGACGCCCTGGAAGCGGTGTTGGATATCGCGGCCCGCGGCGGGGACGTCGCCTCCGTGCCGCGAACGCAACTACTGCTGACCGTCCCCGCCGACGCCCCGGATCTGGCCACGCTGGAATTCATCGGGTCGATCAGCACCATGACCCTGGACCGACTCACCTGCGACACCACCCTGACCACGATGATCGTCGACGGCGAACACGTACCCCTGGATATGGGGCGGGAGAAACGCCTGTTCCCACCCCATCTGCGCAAAGCGCTGTATCACCGGGATCAATGCTGCATCAAATGCGGCGCACCACCCGGCCGGACCCACGCCCATCACATCGTGCACTGGACCCACGGCGGTGAAACGAGTCTGGGCAACGGGTGTCTGTTGTGCCCGGCCTGCCACGCCAACGTCCACCACGACGGCTGGGACGTCGTCATGGGCCTGGACAAACACCCGTGGCTCATCCCACCCGCCACCGTCGACCCACACCGAAAACCGATCCCCGCCTACAACCGCCGCACCATGCGACTCGACGCGGCCGCCTAATACCTAAAAGCATCGCGCACCTTGACAACTCAACAGTGACAACCCAGCGAGCCTGCCGCTTCAGCGGCGGAGCGGCAGGCCCGCACCCGAAGGGCCGCCCGGTCGGTCAGACCGCCCGCAAGTAGCGCCGCGCGATCACCCGCTGCGCGACCCGCGAAACCGGAGCGCCGAGACGGCTCCACCAGAGTGCGGGCCGCGAGAACGCGGTCGCCGCGGCGAAGACCGCGTCGCTGGTGGGGTCATAACGCACGCTGAACAGTTCCTCGCCGGACTCCGGGTGGCCGGGCAGCGTCCCGTACGCGAACCCGCGCCGGTCGGGTTCGTCGACGACGTACACCACGCGGCACGGCACCTGCACGGGTCCGAGACGGCCCAGCATGTCGGTACCCACTGCAGCAGTGACGGTGGTCGCCTCCACCCGCATGCCGACACCTCGCTGCATTTCCCACCGCAGGACCGCGGCGGCCGCCTTGTCGAATCGTGCTCGACCCGAACCGATCTGGGCCTCCGCATGGACGTGGTGATAGCCGTCCGGCAGCGGCCCGGCGGTGGCGCCGACGTCGGGATAGGTGAACGTCAGGTCGGCCAGGTCGCTCAGCTGCATAGGGCCACCATGCCACCGTGATAAGAGAAACAGGTGGATAAGCATGCCGGTGGAGGATTCAACCCGCCCAAACCGACCACCCAGGGCGGCCCCGACTACGGCAGGTTCGTCGAATCCGTCCGCATGGCCGGCGACCACGCGCGCGGCGCCGACGCGCCGGACGACGTCATCACGCAGGCCGCGAACCTCATCGAACAGGCCAACGCCCTGCTGGCGCCGTACCGCGCCGACGAGTGGCACTCGCCGTCGGGCCGTCGCCTCGACCTGCCCAACCGCGGCAACGTCCTGAACGTGCCGTCCGACCTCAAGGTCACCGATGACGGCCGGATCGCCGGCTCGGTCCGCTTCCGGCGCTTTCATCTGGGCCGCAACGGCGCCGCGCACGGCGGGTCCATCGGGCTGCTGTTCGACTCGGTGCTCGGGCATGCCGCCTACCGGCTCACCGACAGCCCGTTCCAGCGCACCGCCTACCTGCACATCAACTACCGGCAGATCGTCCCGGTCGAAAAAGACCTACGCGCCACGGCGACGCTGGAGCGCGTCGAGGGCCGCAAGATCTTCATCACCGGCGCGCTGCTGGACGGTGACACGGTGCTCGCCGACGCCGAGGCCCTCTTCGTCAGGCTCAAGCCGGGTCAGCCTTGAGGCGGCGCTGGGCCGCGAAGCGATGACCGGTGCCGATAGCATGGTCGCGATCGTCACCTAACCAGTAGGAGTGTCTCGATGACCGCCGTCGCCAGCCCCGCACCAGCAGCCCCGATCCGGGTCGCTGCCGGGACTACCGCCGGCGCCGCGGTCCGCGAGGCCGGGCTGCCGCAGCGTGGCGAGGTCGACGCCATCGTCGTGGTCAAGGACGCCGAGGGCCGCCTGCGCGACCTGTCCTGGACCCCGGACGTCGACGTCGAGGTCGTCCCGGTCGCCGCGAACACCGAGGACGGTCGCAGCGTCATCCGCCACTCGTGCGCCCACGTGCTGGCCCAGGCCGTGCAGGATCTGTTCCCCGAGGCCAAGCTCGGCATCGGCCCGCCGATCACCGACGGCTTCTACTACGACTTCGGCGTCGCCGAGCCGTTCACGCCGGACGATCTGGCCAAGCTCGAGAAGCGCATGCAGAAGATCATCAAGGACGGTCAGCTGTTCGACCGTCGCGTGTACGAGTCGAAGGAGCAGGCCCGCGAGGAGCTGGCCAAGGAGCCCTACAAGCTCGAGCTGGTCGACGACAAGTCCGGTGACGCCGACATCATGGAGGTCGGCGGCGACGAGCTGACGGCCTACGACAACCTCAATCCCCGTACCCGCGAACGGGTTTGGGGCGACCTGTGCCGCGGCCCGCACATCCCGACCACCAAGCACATCCCGGCGTTCAAGCTCACCCGCAGCAGTGCCGCGTACTGGCGCGGCGACCAGAAGAACGCCAGCCTGCAGCGCGTCTACGGCACCGCCTGGGAGTCGCAGGAGGCCCTCGACAAGCACCTCGAACTGATCGAGGAGGCGCTGCGCCGCGACCACCGCAAGCTGGGTGTGGAGCTGGACCTGTTCAGCTTCCCGGACGAGCTGGGCTCGGGCCTGCCGGTGTTCCACCCCAAGGGCGGCGTCGTGCGGCGGGAGCTGGAGGACTACTCGCGGCGTAAGCACCAGGAAGCCGGCTACGAGTTCGTCAACACCCCGCACATCACCAAAGAGCAGCTGTACATCACCTCGGGACACCTGGAGTGGTACGCCGACGGCATGTACCCGCCGATGCACATCGACGCGGAGTTCAACGACGACGGCACGCTGCGCAAGCCGGGGCAGAACTACTACCTCAAGCCCATGAACTGCCCCATGCACCACCTGATCTTCCGGTCGCGGGGGCGGTCGTACCGCGAGCTGCCACTGCGGCTCTTCGAGTTCGGCAGTGTGTACCGCTACGAGAAGTCGGGCGTCGTCCACGGCCTGACCCGCGTGCGCGGCATGACGCAGGACGACGCGCACATCTACGTCACCCGTGAGCAGATGCGCGATGAGCTCACCACGCTGCTGCAGTTCGTACTGGACCTGCTCAGCGACTACGGCCTGGACGACTACTTCCTGGAGCTGTCGACGAAGGACCCGGACAAGTACGTCGGCTCCGACGAACTGTGGGAAGAGGCCACCGAGACCCTGCGCGAGGTCGCCGAGGCCTCCGGTCTTGATCTGGTGCCGGACCCGGGCGGCGCGGCGTTCTACGGTCCGAAGATCTCCGTCCAGGTCAAGGACGCGCTGGGCCGCAGCTGGCAGATGTCGACCATCCAGCTGGACTTCAACATGCCCGACCGGTTCGAGCTGGAGTACACCGCGGCCGACGGCAGCCGGCAGCGTCCGGTGCTGATCCACCGCGCGCTGTTCGGGTCCATCGAGCGGTTCTTCGGCGTGCTCACCGAGCATTACGCCGGTGCGTTCCCGGCCTGGCTGGCCCCCGTGCAGGTCGTCGGCATCCCGGTCGCCGACGCGCACCTGGACTACCTGTACGACGTTGCGGCGCAACTGAAGTCGCGTGGCATCCGGGTCGAGGTGGACGGCAGCGACGACCGGATGGCCAAGAAGATCGTCAACCACACCAACCAGAAGGTGCCGTTCATGTTGCTCGCGGGCGACAAGGACAAAGAGGCAGGTGCGGTGTCCTTCCGGTTCGGTGACCGCACCCAGGTCAACGGTGTCCCGGTGGCCGAGGCCGCCGACCTCATCGCGGGCTGGATCGCGCGCCGCGAAAATGCCTTCCCGACCGCAGACCTGGTGAACGAGGCGCGGGGCGCACAGGCGTGACCGAGGATCGGAGCATCGTGGACCGCGGCGTGGGCGACGTCGACTATCTGCAGCGGCTGTGGACGCCGCACCGGATGAGCTACATCGTCGACGCTCCGATGAAGGGCGGCGAGGGCACGTCCGCGGGCTCGAAGCAGCCGTTCATCGACATCCCCACCATGTCCGACGAGGAAGGCCTGATCGTCGCGCGCGGCGAACAGGTCTACGCGGTGCTCAACCTGTACCCGTACAACCCGGGGCACCTCATGGTGGTGCCTTACCGGAAGGTGTCCGAACTCGAGGACCTCACCGAGGCCGAGAGCAGTGAGCTGATGACGTTCACGCAGAAGGCAATTCGCGTGATGAAGGCGATCTCGAACCCGCACGCCTTCAACGTCGGGCTCAACCTGGGCACCTCGGCCGGCGGTTCGCTGGCCGACCACCTGCACATGCACGTGGTGCCACGCTGGGGCGGCGACGCCAACTTCATCACCGTCATCGGCGGCACCAAGGTGATCCCGCAGCTGCTGCGCGACACCCGCAAGCTGCTGGCCGACGAGTGGGCAAAGCAGGACAGCGCCTCGTGAGCGACTTCTACCTGCTGACCCGCGCGGCCTACACCAAGGTGAGCCGCCCGCTGGCCCGGGGAGCACTGCGCATCGGGCTGACGCCGGACAGCGTCACCGTCATCGGTACCGCCGCCTCGGTCATCAGTGCACTGACGCTGTTCCCGACGGGGCACCTTTGGTACGGCGCCGTGGCGGTCTGGTTCTTCGTGCTGGCCGACATGCTCGACGGCGCCATGGCCCGCGAACGCGGCTACGGCACGCGCCTGGGGGCGGTGCTCGACGCGACCTGTGACCGCATCGGTGACGGCGCGGTGTTCTGCGGCCTGCTGTGGTGGATCGCGTTCGAGATGCACGACAAGCCGCTGGCGATCGCCACGCTGATCTGCCTGGTCACCTCGCAGGTGATCTCGTACATCAAGGCCCGCGCCGAGGCCAGCGGACTGAACGCCGACGGCGGTTTCATCGAACGCCCGGAGCGGTTGATCATCGTGCTGGTGGGTGCCGGGTTCTCGGATCTGCCGATCCATCCGCTGCCGCTGGCGCTGCCCATCGCGATGTGGGTGCTGGCGGTCGCCAGCATCATCACGCTGGGCCAGCGCGTGGCCTCGGTGCGCCGTTCGCCGGGCGCCGACGAGCCGCTGCCGTCGAGTTCACCGTCGAAGGAGCAGCAATGAGCGTTCCCACTGGCGGAGTGCCGTCCTTCGGCGGTTTCGACGTCCCGATGGGCGAGCAGATCAAGGACCTCGGCTATGCCGCGGGGTGGGGTCTGATCCGGACCATGCCGGAGTTCGCCGCCCGCAACATGTTCGACGCGGGCGCGCTCTATGCGGCGCGTGGCGGCGGTCCCGAGCAGCTGCGCAAGAACCTGGCTCGGGTGCTGGGTGTCCCGCCGGCCAAGGTGCCGGGCCGCGTCATCCGCGCCTCGCTGGCGTCGTACGGCCGCTACTGGCGGGAGGCTTTCCGGCTGCCGTCGATGAACCAGCGCACCCTCGGACAAAGGCTCCGGCACTGCCTGGTCGGCACCGAGCAGATCGCGGCGGGCCTCGAGTGCGGCAACGGCGTCATCCTGGCAGTGCCGCACAGCGGCAACTGGGACATGGCCGGCGTCTCGGTGGTGCACCAGTACGGCAAGTTCACCACGGTCGCCGAGCGCCTGAAGCCCGAGTCGCTGTACAACCGTTTCGTCGAGTACCGCGAATCCCTGGGCTTCGAGATCCTGCCGCTGACCGGGGGAGTGCGCCCGCCGTTCGAGGTGCTGACCGAGCGGTTGCAGGAGGGCCGCATCGTCTGCCTCATGGCTGATCGGGACCTGTCGCGAAATGGTGTGCAGGTCAACCTCTTCGGTGAGCCGACCCGGATGCCGGCCGGCGCGGCCAAGCTTGCGGTCAACACCGGCGCGACGCTGCTGACCGTCCACTGCTGGAACAAACCCAACGACTGGCAGTTCGACGTCTCGTCGCCGATCGATACGTCCAGCGGCGACGTCGGGGCCATCACCCAGGAGTTGGCGACGCGTTTCGAGGCAGGCATCGCCGCGCATCCGACGGACTGGCACATGCTGCAACCGCAGTGGCTGGCGGACCTGTCCGAGGAACGTCGCGCCCGGTTGGCCGGGAACGGCTGATGCGCATCGGCATGGTGTGCCCGTACTCGTTCGACGTACCGGGTGGCGTTCAGGCACACGTGCTGCAACTGGCCGAGGTGATGCGCGGCTACGGCCACGAGGTCAGTGTGCTGGCGCCGTCGTCCGCCGAGACGCACGCCGATCTGCCCGACTACGTCGTCTCCGGGGGCAAGGCCGTGCCCATCCCGTACAACGGGTCCGTGGCGCGGCTGCGATTCGGCCCCGCGACCCGGCGGATGGTCAAGCGCTGGATCGTCGAGGGCGACTTCGACGTGCTGCATCTGCACGAGCCCAACGCCCCGAGCCTGTCGTTGCTGGCGCTGATGGTGGCCAACGGCCCGATCGTCGCGACGTTCCACACGTCGACCACGAAGTCCTTGACGCTCAACGTCTTTCAGGGGATTCTGCGGCCCTGGAACGAGAAGATCATGGGCCGCATCGCGGTGTCCGATCTGGCCCGGCGCTGGCAGATGGAGGCCCTGGGCTCGGACGCCGTGGAGATTCCCAACGGCGTCGACGTGTCGGCGTTCGACAAAGCGCCACTGCTGCCCGGCTATCCGCGGCCCGGCCGCACCGTGCTGTTCCTCGGCCGGTTCGACGAGCCGCGCAAAGGCATGCAGGTGCTCGTCGGGGCGCTGCCGAAACTGGTGGCGGCCTGCCCGGACGTCGAGGTGCTGATCGTCGGCCGCGGCGACGAGGACGCCCTCAAGGAGACTGTCGGCGAGCACGCGGGGCACCTGCGCTTCCTCGGCCTGGTCGACGATGCCGAGAAGGCATCGGCCATGCGCAGCGCCGACGTCTACTGCGCCCCGAACACCGGCGGCGAGAGCTTCGGCATCGTGCTGGTCGAGGCCATGGCCGCGGGCACGCCCGTGGTGGCCAGTGACTTGGACGCCTTCCGGCGCGTGCTCGACCAAGGTACGGCGGGCCGGCTGGTGCCGGTCGACGATGCCGAAGCCCTCGGCGAAGCGCTGGTCGAGATGCTCTCGAACGACGCCGACCGCCGCCGGTACGCCGAGGCGGCCACGCAGGCGGTGCGCCGCTACGACTGGTCGGTGGTCGCGCAGCAGATCATGCTGGTCTACGAAACCGTGGCGGGGTCGGGGACGAAGGTCCGGGTGGAGGCCTAAATGCATTGGCTGTTGATCGTCGCGCTGGTCGTGCTGGTGCTGACGGTCCTGATCACCGTGGTGTGGGCCTATCAGACCGCGCACCGGCTCGACCGGCTGCACGTCCGCTACGACCTGTCGTGGCAGGCCTTGGACGGCGCGCTGGCCCGGCGTGCGGTGGTCGCCCGCGCCGTCGCCGCCGACGCATACGGGTCCCGGCCGGCGGGCCGCCGCCTGGCCGCATTGGCGGACGAAGCCGAACGGGCCCCGCGCGCGGCCCGCGAGGCCGCGGAGAACGAACTGTCGGGAGCCCTGGCGCAGGTCGATCCGGCGTCCATCCCGGTGACCCTGGTAGCCGAGCTCGCCGACGCCGAGGCCCGCGTGCTGCTGGCCCGCCGCTTCCACAACGACGCGGTGCGCGACACCCTCGCGCTGCGTGAGCGCACCCTGGTGCGCTGGCTGCATCTCGGCGGAACCGCCGCCATGCCAACGTATTTCGAGATCGTCGAGCGGGCGTCGCGGCATGAGCCGGGTGCGGTGGGACGACGGCGGTCGGCCCGCGTCGTGCTGCTGGACCAGGACGGGCAGGTGCTGCTGTTCTGCGGCAGCGACCCGGCCGCCGACCCGCTGATGGCGCCGCGGTGGTGGTTCACCGTCGGGGGAGCGGTCGAACCGGACGAGTCGCTGCCCGACGCCGCCGCCCGCGAGATCGCCGAGGAGACCGGGCTGAAGGTCGACCCGGCCGACCTGACCGGCCCGGTGTGGCGCCGGGAGGCGGTGTTCGAGTTCAACGGGTCTGTGATCCGCAGCGAGGAATTCTTCTTCGTGTACCGCACGACACGCTTCGAGCCGGTGACCAGTGGTCACACCACCGTGGAAAGGCAGTCGATCCACGCGCACCGCTGGTGTGACGCGGCGGTCATCGCCCGCCTGGCCGCAGATGGTGAGACTGTCTACCCATTGCAGCTCGGTGAATACCTTTCGCTCGCAGGCGAATTGGCCGACGGGGCACGTCCGGCGGTGACGGCGGGCGGGGAGCCGCAGCCCATCCGCTGACCTGCGCGGATAACCGATTTGGTCCGGCCACTAGACTTGGCGGGTACCAAATTCTTGAGGGAGATTGCAGTGGATACCGCAGCGGATAACAGCGGTCAGACGGGCACCGCCCGGGTCAAGCGCGGCATGGCCGAGATGCTGAAGGGCGGCGTCATCATGGACGTCGTAACACCCGAGCAGGCGCGCATCGCCGAAGGCTCAGGCGCCGTCGCCGTCATGGCGCTCGAGCGCGTTCCCGCCGATATCCGCGCGCAGGGCGGCGTCTCGCGGATGAGCGACCCGGACATGATCGAGGGCATCATCGACGCCGTCACCATCCCGGTGATGGCCAAGGCCCGTATCGGCCACTTCGTCGAGGCGCAGATTCTGCAGAGCCTCGGGGTGGACTACATCGACGAGTCCGAGGTGTTGACCCCGGCCGACTACACCCACCACATCGACAAGTGGAAGTTCACCGTGCCGTTCGTGTGCGGCGCGACCAACCTGGGTGAGGCCCTGCGCCGGATCAACGAGGGCGCGGCGATGATCCGCTCCAAGGGTGAGGCCGGCACCGGGGATGTCTCCAACGCCACCACCCACATGCGCAAGATCGGCGGCGAGATCCGTCGGCTGACGTCGCTGTCGGAGGACGAACTGTACGTTGCCGCAAAGGAATTGCAGGCGCCGTACGAGCTGGTGGTCGAGGTCGCGCGGGCCGGCAAGCTGCCCGTGACGCTGTTCACCGCCGGTGGCATCGCCACCCCGGCCGACGCCGCGATGATGATGCAGCTGGGCGCCGAGGGTGTGTTCGTCGGCTCGGGCATCTTCAAGTCCGGTGACCCGGCGGCCCGCGCCGCGGCCATCGTCAAGGCCACGACGTTCTACGACGACCCCGACACGCTGGCCAAGGTGTCGCGCGGTCTGGGTGAGGCCATGGTCGGCATCAACGTGGAGGATGTGCCGGAGCCTCATCGGCTCGCCGAGCGGGGCTGGTAACACCAACCCGTGGCAATCGAGCAGATACTCGATCTCGAGCAACTCGAGGTCAACATCTACCGCGGCAGTGTTTTCAGCCCGGAATCGGGCTTCCTGCAGCGCACTTTCGGTGGCCACGTAGCCGGTCAGTCGTTGGTGTCGGCGGTGCGCACCGTGGAGCCGAAGTACCAGGTGCACTCGCTGCACGGGTACTTCCTGCGTCCCGGTGACGCCCGCGCACCGACGGTGTACATGGTGGAGCGCATCCGCGACGGTGGGTCGTTCTGCACCCGCCGGGTGAGCGCCATCCAACACGGCGAGACCATCTTCTCGATGTCGGCGTCGTTCCAGACCGACCAGACGGGCATCGAGCACCAGGACGCGATGCCGGTGCCGCCGCCGCCCGACCTGTCGAAGGGCTTCCGGTCCGCCGGGGCGTTCGACGACGCCGGCTTCGCCCAGTTCGCCGAGTGGGACGTGCGCATCGTGCCGCGCGACCAGGTGGCCCGGGTGCCCGGCAAGGCGTCGCAGCAGCAGGTGTGGTTCCGGCACCGCGACCCGCTGCCCGACGACCACGTCCTGCACATCTGCGCCCTGGCCTACATGAGCGACCTGACCCTGTTGGGCTCGGCGCAGGTGAATCACCTTGAGGTACGCAAACATATGAACATCGCCTCGCTGGACCACGCGATGTGGTTCATGCGGCCGTTCCGGGCCGACGAATGGTTGTTGTACGACCAGTCGTCGCCGTCGGCAACCGGGGGCCGCGCGCTGACGCAGGGCAAGATCTTCAACCAGTACGGCGAGATGGTGGCCGCTGTGATGCAGGAGGGGCTGACCCGCTACAACCGCGGCTTCGTCCCGCCGGCGGAGTGAGCCCGCACGTCGGTGTCCTCGCGTTGCAGGGGGACACCCGAGAGCATCTGGCTGCCCTGCGCGAGGCAGGCGCCGAGGTGTCGACGGTCCGGCGCCTCACGGAGCTGAATGCCGTTGACGCCCTGGTGATCCCGGGCGGTGAATCTACCGCGATGAGCCATCTGCTGCGCGAGCTCGAGCTACTGGAGCCGCTGCGCGACCGCCTGGCCGCGGGCATGCCGTGCTACGGATCGTGCGCCGGCATGATCCTGCTCGCCACCGAGATCAACGACGCGGGCGTGCCGGGCCGGGAGGCCCTGCCGCTACGCGGGATCGATATGACGGTGCGGCGCAACGCTTTCGGTCGTCAGGTCGACTCGTTCGAAGACGACCTCGATTTCGTCGGCCTCGACGATCCCGTGCACGCGGTGTTCATCCGGGCGCCCTGGGTCGAGCGCGTCGGGCCCGACGTCGAGGTGCTGGCCAGCGCGGCCGGACATCCTGTCGCCGTCCGTCAGGGCCGCATGCTCGCCACGTCGTTCCACCCCGAGGTCACCGGTGACCGGCGCGTCCACAAACTCTTCGTGGACTCTCTCGGCCAGTAGAGTGCGGTCGCGTGAGACCTATGAGGTCTTTCGCCAGCGTCCCAGGTAGCCGTATCCGGAGAACGGGTCGGAACCGGCGGTCAGTCGTCCGGCATAGTTCTGGTCGTATATCTTGCCGTTGTACCACGTGGCGATGTGCCCTTGCGGCAGATACGCAAACCGCGAATCCTGTTGCCACACAAGGATATCACCGTCGTTGAAGTCCCGGTCGTTGCTCCAGGTGAACCCGCGCGCCTGGAGTTCATTACCGCCTCGGCCGCCGCTGCGATAGTCGATCGCGTTGCCCCACGAGCCTGCGGCGATGCCGTAGACATCGCTCAGATACCGCTTGATCAGTGTGACGCACTGGCCGTCGCCGATCTGCTGTCCGGTGGTGTTTGCGACGAAGGTGGAAATCCCGCCGGTGGGTTGGGCGGCCGCGGGTGCCGGTTGGCGGTTGTCGCCGCAGATGCCCGTCACGTCGTTGAGCGTGCCGGTTTCGATATCCACGTCGGCCACGAAGTGTCCGTCGGACGTCTGGTACCAGAGGTTGTCCCAGCCGCCGGGGATGTTGAAACTGAAGAAGCCCTTGACGTTCTGCCCGCGCTTGGAGCAGACGAGAGTCACCTTGTCGCCCACGTTGTACCAACCTTCCTGGTGCGAGCCGAGATTGGCGTCGCTCATCCGCTGCGTCCGAGCCTTCACGGTGGCGACCGGGTCGGCGTGTGCCATGCCTGTCGGCGCCAGTACGGGCCAGATCAGTCCCGCAGCCACCGTCACTCCGGCTATTTCGACAACTCGACGAAGCATGGGACGGCTCACTCACTCTCGGTGCTCGCGCACAGTTAACTGGATTGCACAGTAATAGCATGTAGTCCAGCTGCTTGTGGTGCAGATTGGTTTGCCATTCGGCACAAAAGCGGTGAAATTCATACGTTCGGTCGACGCCGCCGAGAGAGTGACGGCAACCACCGCAGCTAACTATGCCAACCAGACCCTCAGGCGCTCGTAGATCCGTTCGTCGTTGAGCAGCGTGAAGTGGTGCGCCTCCGGCAGGTGCAGGCGATTGTCGCGCTCGAAACCCATGTCGCGCTTGCGGCTTCGGCCCTGCGCGCTGCGCACCTGCACCAGCCCGTCGCCCAGCACCCAGCCGATCGGGTTGGCCGGGGTACGGGCGATGGTCGCGGTGACGCAGTAGTACGAGACCCCGCCGAGCAGCGGCACGTCGATCGGCGGCGCCGCGCGCAAGGCATCCGGTTCGCGGTCACGCCAGTCACGTTCGTCGAGCGAGCCGAACCGCAGATCGCGGATTCCGGTGCTGCGCCGTCGCAGCAGGCTGCCGAACGGGCGGGTCTCGGGCAGTGCGCTGAGCGCAGCCGATCCGTAGTGCACGACCTTCTCCAGCGGGGCGCCGGTGTGCGGGGTGCCCAGCGAGACGACGGCGCGCACCCGGTCCAGCCACGCACCGCCGGGCACCGCGCAGGCCGATCGGATCACCAGTCCGCCCATCGAATGGCCGACCAGCGAGATCGACGTGACCGGCACCGGCCAGGCGGATACCAATCGGTCCAGCAGTTCGGAGAGCAGCACGCCGTTGTCGGAGATGTGCAGGCCGGTGTTGTAGCGGATCTCGACGCCGGTGATGCCGATGTCGGCGCCGAGTCGCTGGCCGTACGTCGGCCGTTTCCCGAGCGCCCAGAAGGCCTCGGTCTCGATCAGGCCGTGGACGAACACCACGACGTCACCCGTCGCGGCCGGGTAGGCGGCGCGCAGGCTGTCGGTGTCGAGGTCCACCGGCCGGCTGTCGACGCGCACCGACATCGTGGTCGCCAGTACCGAACCCTGCTCGTGGAGCTTGTCGCCGATCAATCCCTGCAGCACCGCGAGCACGCGCGCGCCGCCGGCCTGGTCTGACAGCTTGCCGGCGGTCTGGTCGTGTACCGCCTTGCCGGCGATGGGCGCGGCCGTCGCCGCGACATGACTGATGGTGGAGCAGACGCCGTCGGTGATGGCGTCGTAGACGACCTTCACGGGTTTGGCCGCCGGGCCGACTCCGAACCCCACCAGCCGGAACACCCGCTCGGAGATGGCGCGCTGCACCTTGTGGATGCCGTCTACGGCGGTGCCCAGCTCGTTGAGGCCGAGCTCGGTGAGGGCGGCGGCTTCGCTGGCGAGGGGTTCGTCCATGACTTGAGTGTACGACTGTTCACTGGATTGCCTCCTGTGAATCCGCTGACTGTGAGCAGTTTCATCGCACCGTCACGTCATAGCGGCGGCTCGCCGACTTCACAGCTCGGCCATAGCTGGAGCTGCCTTAATGGTCGGGTGACTACGACATCCGCCGCCGTCCTGGACGCCCCGACGGCCGAGCCGGAGACCACGGCGCCCACCAAGACCCGCGAGCGCGCGGCACTTGCCGCGCTGCTGGTCGTCACGGCCGCCGGCTACCTGTGGAACATCACCGTCAACGGCATGGGCAACCAGTTCTACGCCGCCGCGGTGTGGGCCGGCTCGCGCAACTGGGAGGCGCTGCTGTTCGGGTCCATCGACCCGAACAACGTCATCACTGTCGACAAACCGCCGCTGTCGCAGTGGGTGATGGCGCTGTCCGGGCAGATTTTCGGCTTCAGCAGCGCGAGCATGTTGATCCCCGAGGCATTGATGGCCGTCGGCGCGGTCTGGCTGCTCTACGCCGCGGTACGACGGATCAGTGGTCCGGCCGCCGGCCTGCTCGCCGGCGCCGTGCTCGCGCTGACTCCGGTGTCGGCCATGATGTTCCGCTTCAACAATCCCGACGCGGCCATGGTGCTGCTGATGACGCTGGCGGCGTACTTCACGGTCCGGGCCCTGAAGGAAAAGGGCGCCAAGTGGATGGCCCTGGCCGGCGTCGCACTGGGTTTCGCGTTCCTGGCCAAGATGCTCGAGGGCCTGATGGTGATGCCGGCCCTCGGCCTGACGTACCTCGTCGCCGCGCCCGTCGTGCTGCGCACCCGGCTGTGGCACCTGCTCGGCGCGTTTGTCGCGATGCTGATCTCCGCCGGCTGGTTCGTGGTGCTCACGATCCTGTGGCCGGCGTCGTCGCGGCCGTACATGGCGGGTTCGACCGACAACAGCTTCATGAATCTGGTGTTGGGCTACAACGGCTTTGGCCGGGTGCTCGGCAAGAACCACATGGGCCGGACCGACCCCGACAAGCCCTCCACGGTGCACACCCTCACCGGTGAACACGCCGGCCACGCCGCCGGCGAGGCGATCAAGACGGCCGGACACCACGGCTTCGGCATGGGCGATCAGACGCAGGGCCTGCCCCGGCTGTTCACCGGCGAGTTCGGTTACGAGATCGGCTGGCTGGTGCCGGCCGCGCTCCTGGCCACGGTGCTCGTGCTGATCTCCCGCGGACGGGCACCCCGCACCGACCGGGTCCGCGCCGGCGCCATCCTGTTCGGTGGCTGGCTGGTCAGTGTCGGGCTGGTGCTGAGCTTCATGAAGACCAACGTCCACCCGTACTACTGCCTCGCGCTGGCGCCGGCGATGGCCGCGATGTTCGCGATCTTCGTCATCGAGTTCTGGCGCCGCCGGGACACGCGATTCCACCGGATCGGTTTGGCCGCCGTGCTCTTGGCCAGTGGCGCTTGGGGTTTCGTGATCCTCGGCCGCAACGCCGACTGGCTGCCCGCGCTCCGCTGGGTGATCCTGGCCGCCGCCGTCGTCGGGGCTGCCGGCCTCATCTGGTCGCGCCGTCTCGACCGCAAGCGCGTGGCGGCGCTGGCCCTGGGCCTGGCGATGTTCGGCGCGGTCGGGGGATCGGTGGCCTACTCGCTCGCGACCTTCGGGCAGCCGCACCTCGGCGGCGGACCGTCGGTCGGCCCGGCCGACAAGGACGACAAGGGACACGGCGGCTTCGGTCAGCGTGACGAGAACCCCCAGTTGAACGCGCTGCTCAAGGCCACGACCACCAAGTGGTCCGCCGCGATCGACCGGTCATCGCCGGCCGCCGGTCTGGAACTCGACACCCGCACGCCCGTCATCGCGATCGGTGGCTTCGGTGGCAGTGACCCGGCACCGACGCTGCAGCAGTTCCAGTCCTACGTGGCGGGCCACGAGGTGGCGTACTACATCGTCTCCGATAACAAGGGGCACTGGGGCGCCGACGCGCACAGCGACATCGCCGACTGGGTGGGTGCCAACTTCACGCCCATGAAGGTCGGTTCCGACACCGTCTACAACCTGATGCAGCCGGTCAAGAAGTAGGCTTTGCCCGGCTCAGTCTCTCGGAGCCGCAGCCCGGTGATATGAGCTAATAGGCCGTCGGCGGCAGAAACGGAACCGTCTCGACGTCCATGTCGTCCGTTCGGCCGATGGAATGCCTGATTCGTGCTGTGCTGTAATCCAGCGGATTCCTCTCGGTCGAAGGAGTGGCGATGCCGAATTCTGATGCTGGACAAAATGAGGCGAACAGCATTGCCGGTCCATATGGCGACTTCCGTAGGCCGACTCCGCCGCACTACGGATCGGCCGCTTCGCGACCGCCGTATCCCGCCGGGCCGGCGCAGTTCGGCGTGCCGCCCGGGCCTCCGCAAACTGATCATCGAGCCGGTTTCTATCAACCGCAAATCGCTCCGGGGGTAGCCGGACCTGCGCCCGGAGCGGGTCTGGTAATTAAGCCGTGGCACTTGCTATGGATGGCGGCGGCGGTCTTTCTCTTGTTGGCGCTGTTCGTCTCGTCGGGTCTTAACTGGGTCCTGCTGGCGGTGGCGTGCGGCCTCAGCGGGGTGTACCTGCGTCAGCGACACACGGCCTCGACGGTTGCAGCCGGGCCGGCGCAGACGGCGCCGACCCCGTTGATCCCTTTGCGCGCCATGGCGATTCCCGAAATCTTCAGCGGTACCGCGAAGATCATGGTCCGATACTGGCCCGCATTGCTGGGTATCCCGGTGGCGATCCTGGCCGGTTTCGTGCTGTTCGTTTACGCGTCGGGCGCGACGATCAGCACCATCGTGGTGAAGGCGACCATGTCGGTCGGCGCGGGTGGCCTCGCCAACCTGGACAATCTGATGACCGGGATGCTGGTGATCTGGCTCGTCTACTTCGTCGTAGTCGCGGTGATCGCCCTGCCGACAGACGCGCTGCTGATCTCGCTGACGGTCATCGCTACCGACCGGGCTGTGCGCGGCCTGCCGATCCAGTCGCGTGACGTGCTCCGTCATGCTCGGCATCGCATGTTTGCGGTCTGCCGACTCACGCTCGTGTTCTACGCGATTCTGTTTCTCCCTCAGCTCGTGTTCTACCTCGTTCTGACGAGTAGCCCGAAGGTGATGATCGCCCTCGCCGGACCGGGCGGATTGGTATTGGCGTTCCTGGTGATGTTCCCGATCTACTTTGGCCTTGGTCTGCTCCTCAGCCTGGCGCCCATCGCCGTCGTGGTCGAAGGTCGTGGCGTCGGAGCGGCGCTCCAACGATCCGTGCAACTGCTCAAACCCGCGTTCGGGCGCATTCTCGGCATCCATCTGCTGTGGAGCGTGTGCATGGTGGCCGTTTTGTGGGGCTACTTCACGCTGTTGGGCGAACAGATCCTGACGGATCTGTTCGAGAGTCCACTGCTGGCGGGGGTTGACCTGCTGCTCTTCGCGGGCGTGCTCGGTGTGATGATCGGGTTCTTCCGAGTCCTGCAGGCGCTGATCTACATCGACGTTCGGATCCGGCAGGAGGGCTATGACCGCGAACTGATCGCCGACTGGAATCGGGCTGCGGCCGCCGGCGTGACAACCGAACCGATCACGACCGGCAAGACGCTGTTGGTGGCGACTATCGGCGTCGCGGTGATTGCAGCGCTGTCCATCGTCGTATCGGCGTTAAGTGGTCCGTCGGACGACGACGTCATCCAGGCCCTCAAGCGTTCCGAGTCGGCGAGCATATTCAAGAACGGTCGGCCGCTGTTCCACGTCACCGATATCGACGGAGCCGGGTCAGGGTGGTATGTCGCGAAAATCAGGCGTGACGATATCCAACTCGAGACCGGCACGGTGATCTTGCAGAAGGGTGCCGACGGCAAGCTGACGGTGGTCATGGGGCCGGGAACTGCTTTCCCCTGTAAATCGCTGGTCAAGTCGGTGGCGAAACGGGTGGTTTGCTTCGACGGCAACTGATCGCGCGCGTGAAAGCGGTGCTGCCGTCCCGTCTGCGCAGACCGCGTGACCGGCCCACGTAAACTGGTCAGCTGACGTTTGATCAGAAAGAGGGCGTACACGCATGAGCGGCCATTCCAAGTGGGCGACAACCAAGCACAAGAAGGCCGTCATCGACGCCAAGCGCGGCAAGATGTTCGCCAAGCTGATCAAGAACATCGAGGTCGCGGCCCGCGTCGGCGGCGGCGACCCAGGCGGTAACCCGACCCTCTACGACGCCATCCAGAAGGCCAAGAAGAGCTCGGTCCCCAACGACAACATCGAGCGCGCCCGCAAGCGTGGCGGCGGTGAAGAAGCCGGTGGCGCCGACTGGCAGACCATCATGTACGAGGGCTACGGCCCCAACGGTGTCGCGGTGCTCATCGAGTGTCTGACCGACAACCGCAACCGGGCCGCGGGCGAGGTTCGCGTCGCGATGACCCGCAACGGCGGCAACATGGCCGACCCGGGTTCGGTGGCCTACCTGTTCTCGCGCAAGGGCATCATCACCCTGGAGAAGAACGGCCAGACCGAAGACGACGTGCTGATGGCCGTCCTGGATGCCGGTGCCGAAGAGGTCAACGACCTCGGTGACTCGTTCGAGGTCATCTGCGAGCCCACCGACCTGGTCGCGGTTCGCACGGCGCTGCAGGACGCCGGCATCGACTACGACTCAGCCGAGTCCGGCTTCCAGTCGTCGGTGTCCGTCGAGGTCGACCTCGAAGGCGCCCGCAAGGTGTTCAAGCTCGTCGACGCGCTGGAGGACAGCGACGATGTGCAGAACGTCTACACCAACGTCGAGATCCCGGACGACGTCGCCGCGCAGCTCGACGAGGAGTAGCCGCTCCGGCGGTAGCCTGCCGAGCATGTCCGAGCCGCCTCCGTTCAGCCCGACCGTCGCGCTGTTGACCGTCAGCCGGGTGTGGGATGCCGCGTTCGCCGACGCCCTCAAACCCCTCGGGCTGACGACGCGCAAGTACGGGCTGCTGGGCCACATCCGGGGTAGCGCCGGAATCTCGTTCAGTGAACTCGCCCGGCGGTCACGTATCACCGTGCAGAGCGCGCATACTGCCGTGGCGGCATTCGTCGAGGCAGGCCTGGTCGAGGACGCGACGGCGCATGCCGGGGCGGCGTCCACCTTGCGCGTGACGGCTGCCGGAGAGTCGCTGCTGAACCGCGCCGCCGACGTGGTGGCGGAGCTGGACGCCGAATTCGCGGCGCAACATCCAGAACTGACCGAGGCGCTACGCGCGTACATGAGGCGGGTCACCTCCGTTTCGCAATAACCTTCAGTTAGGCTGAAGGTTATGCAAGCTGTTCTGTTGTCGGTCCATGTGCTGGCGGGAATCCTGTTCGTGGGCCCGGTTGCCGTGGCTGCCAGTCTGTTTCCCCGATATGCACCGGTGGCCCGGGCGGTCGAGGGTGCTGATCGGAGCGTCGGCGTCGCGCGTGTGCTGCACCGCATCACGCGCGTCTATGGCGTGCTGGCGCTCGCGGTGCCGGTCGTCGGCCTCGCGCTCGCGGGGGTGCAAGGGCGCTCGACCGAGGTGTGGATCATCGTGTCGATGGTGCTCACCGCCGCCGCGGGCGGGCTGCTCGTGCTGCAGATCGCGCCCCGACAGCAACGGGCGCTCGCGGAGCCCGACGACGGCCGGCAATTGCGTGCCCTCGGCATGGTGACCGGCATCTTCAACCTGCTGTGGGTGATCGTTGTCGTCTTGATGGTGGCTCACCCGGGATCGCGGTACCTGTGAGCAGGCGTGTCGGGTCGGTGTCGCGCGGCGGAAATCACCGGTGCACTGCAAGATGTCACGATGGCTGCTGCGGTGCGGGACCCGGACGGGACGGAGTGGCGAGTGCGCCGGCGCTGGTGGCCGTACTCCGACGCGCTCGACGGCGACGATTTCTTCCTGCTGGACTGGTTCGCCGTCGCCCTGGTGCTGCCATTCCTGCTGGCGTGGCCGTTCTGGCTGCTGGCCAAGCTGTTCGGCGTCCGTTGGTCGATCATCGTGGAACGCGAGGGCGCCGAGACGCACCGTGAACTGGTCCGCTGGTGGGGCGCGTCGGAAGCGCGCATCGCCGAGCTGGCCCAGGAGATTCAGCAGGGCGCGCGGTCCGGGTACTTCCAGATCTGAGCGTGTCCCTGGCGCAACCTGTCGCCCCCGCCCGCTAAGCTATCGAACAGCTGTTCGGGACTAGTGAGGAGTGGGCGTGCGGGTGATGGGCGTCGACCCTGGTCTGACGCGCTGTGGTCTCTCGATGATCGAGGGGGGCACAGGGCGCAAGGTCACCGCGCTCGATGTCGACGTGGTGCGCACCCCGTCCGACGTCGAGTTGCAGCGGCGGCTCCTGACCGTCAGTGACACCGTCGAGCACTGGATGGACACCCATCGTCCCGACGTCATCGCCATCGAGCGGGTGTTCGCCAACCAGAACGCCAACACCGCCATGGGCACCGCCCAGGCCGGCGGTGTCATCGCGCTGGCCGCCGCACGCCGGGGGATCGACGTCCATTTCCACACGCCCAGTGAGGTCAAGGCCGCGGTCACCGGAAACGGTCGTGCGGACAAGGCCCAGGTGACCACCATGGTCACCAAAATTCTTGGGCTGCAACAGAAACCGACTCCGGCCGACGCTGCCGACGCGCTCGCGCTGGCCATCTGCCACTGCTGGCGGGCGCCCATGATCGCCCGGATGGCCGCGGCGGAGGCCAAAGCGGCGGAGTTCAAGAAGCAGTACGCAGCGAAGGTGAAGGCGGCACGCGCATGATCGCATCGGTCCGTGGCGAGGTCATCGACATCGCGCTCGATCACGCGGTGATCGAGGCCGCCGGTGTCGGCTACAAGATCATGGCCACCCCGGCGACACTGTCCACGCTGCGCCGCGGCACCGAGTCGCGGCTCATCACCGCGATGATCGTGCGCGAGGACTCCCAGACGCTGTACGGTTTCGCCGACTCCGACGCCCGGGATCTGTTCAACGTCCTGCTCGGCGTCTCCGGCGTCGGGCCCAAGATCGCGCTGGCGACCCTCGCGGTCTACGACGCTCCGACGTTGCGACAGGCGCTGGCCGACGGCGACGTCACCGCGCTGACCCGGGTTCCGGGCATCGGAAAGCGCGGCGCCGAGCGCATGGTGCTGGAACTGCGCGACAAGATCGGTGCGACGGCGGGTGCCGGCGCCGGCGTCGCCGGTGGCCACTCCATCCGTGGGCCCGTCGTGGAAGCCCTTGTCGGCCTCGGCTTTCCGGCCAAGCAGGCCGAAGAGGCCACCGACAAGGTGCTCGCCAACGATCCCGAGGCCAACACCGCCACCGCGCTGCGGGCGGCCCTGTCGATGCTGGGTAAGAAGTGAGCCGGTTCGAGGACGAGGGCGCCGAACCCGACGAGCGCGACGTCTCGCCCGCGCTGACCGTCGGTGAGGGCGATGTCGACGCCAGCTTGCGGCCCAAGTCGCTGCGCGAGTTCATCGGCCAGCCCCGGGTGCGTGAACAGCTGCAACTGGTGCTCGAAGGCGCCAAGAATCGCGGCGGCACGCCGGACCACATCCTGCTGTCCGGGCCGCCCGGCCTCGGCAAGACCTCGCTGGCCATGATCATCGCCGCCGAGCTGAGTTCGTCGCTGCGCGTCACCTCCGGACCCGCGCTGGAACGCGCCGGCGACCTGGCCGCCATGCTCAGCAACCTCGTCGAGGGCGACGTGCTGTTCATCGACGAGATTCACCGCATCGCCCGACCCGCCGAGGAGATGCTGTACCTCGCCATGGAGGACTTCCGGGTCGACGTGGTGGTCGGCAAGGGGCCCGGGGCGACGTCGATTCCGCTGGAGGTCGCCCCGTTCACCCTGGTCGGTGCGACGACCCGGTCGGGAGCGCTGACCGGCCCGCTGCGTGACCGGTTCGGCTTCACCGCGCACATGGACTTCTACGAGCCACCTGAACTGGAGCGGGTGCTCGCCCGGTCGGCCGGCATCCTCGGCATCGAACTCGGTGCCGAAGCCGGCGCCGAGGTGGCCCGGCGGTCCCGCGGCACGCCGCGTATCGCGAACCGGTTGCTGCGCCGCGTCCGGGACTACGCCGAGGTTCGTGCCGACGGCGTCATCACCCGGGACGTGGCCAAGGCTGCGCTGGCGGTCTATGACGTCGACGAGCTCGGCCTAGACCGGCTCGACAGGGCCGTATTGACCGCGCTCACAAAGAGTTTCGGGGGCGGTCCGGTCGGCGTCTCGACGCTGGCGGTCGCAGTCGGGGAGGAGGCCACCACCGTCGAGGAGGTGTGCGAGCCGTTCCTGGTGCGGGCCGGCATGATCGCCCGGACGCCGCGGGGGCGCGTGGCGACGCCGCAGGCGTGGACGCACCTGGGCCTGCAACCACCGATAAACGGACTTGGGCAGGCCGGCCTGTTTGAATAAGGCCCATGCTGACCGCAGGATTGATCGTTGCCGGCCTCGCCGCGCTGCTGCACGTGTACATCTTCGTGATGGAGTCGCTCACCTGGACCTCGCCGCGGACCAGGGCCACCTTCGGGCTCACCGAGCAACAGGCGGCGGACACCAAGGAGCTGGCCTTCAATCAGGGGTTCTACAACCTGTTCCTGGCCATCGTCACGGGCGTCGGCATCGCGGCACTCGTCTCGGGGTGCAAGGCGGTCGGGCTGGCGCTGATCTTCGCCGGCATCGGGTCGATGGCCGCAGCGGCGCTGGTGCTGCTGCTGTCGTCACCGGAGAAGGCACGTGCGGCCATCACGCAGGGCATCCTCCCGGTGCTGGGCATCGCCGCGTTGCTGATCGGATCCCTGGGGTGATTCGCCGCTGCGCGACCGTCGTTGCCGCTGTCGTGCTGACTTTCACCGGGGGCGGCGTCTCCGCCGCGGACCCGGGCCCGGACCCGGTACAACTCGCCGACACGCTCGTCGCCGACGAGCAGGCCGTGCGCGATCCGGCGACGCCGGAGCCCGCATTGATCGATGCCGCGCACCGGCAGCAGGTGGCCTATCGCGAGATCGCCAGGCATCCGGAGTGGGATGCGGTCATCGCGCCGCGGATTCCGCCGGCGTTGGCCGCGGCGTACGGCCACAACGTCGACGCCGGCCGTCAGCTGTTCGGGATGACGCCCCCGCGGGACACTCTGCCGTCGTGGACCATCCAGCCGCCGGCGCCCGCCGACGAACTGCTCGGCTACTACCGCGAGGCGCAGGCGGCATCCGGGGTCGACTGGACCTACCTGGCGGCGATCAACCTCATCGAGTCGCGGTTCGGCCGGATCAACGGCGACAGCACGGCGGGGGCGCAGGGACCCATGCAGTTCCTGCCGTCGACGTTCGCCGCCTACGGCTCCGGTGACATCCGCTCGCCGCGGGATTCGATTCTCGCCGCCGGCCGCTACCTGGCGGCCAACGGTTTCGCCGCCGACCGTGATGGCGCCATCCATCACTACAACCATTCCGGCGCGTATGTCCGCGCCGTCAACGACTATGCGGCGGTGCTGGCCGCTGATCCCGCCGCGTTCGCGGGTTACTACCAGTGGCAGGTCTACTTCCGGACCACGTCGGGTGACGTGCTGCTGACCTGATCCCCGCCGGCTCGTTTGGCGACGTACATGGCGTGATCGGCAGAGGCCAGCAGCTGATCCATGACCGGCCTGCTGCCGGCCGGCGCGTGGGCGATGCCGAAACTCGCTGTCATGTGCCACGGCTTCGTGGCGATGTTCCGGCGTAGTCGTTCTGAGAATCGAAGGGCGCCGGCCTGGTTGCCGCGGATGGCGATGACGAACTCCTCGCCGCCGATCCGGGCCGCCACCGCGCCTTTGGGCAGGGCATTCATGATGACCCCGGCGACGTCCATCAGGACCCGGTCGCCGGCCGCGTGCCCGAGGGTGTCGTTGATGCGTTTGAAGTCGTCGAGGTCCAGGAGGATGACGCTGATCTCGGATTCGGCGCGCGGGCCCGTGAGCATCGGGCGGATCGCCTGCTCGAAACCCCGGCGATTCGGCAGCTGTGTCAGGGGGTCGAGGTGGGCCACGGCGGAGTCGTCGCCCAGCATCATCACCAGCACATGCACGGCGAGCGGGAGCAGCAGCGTATTGGCGACGAGCCCGACGAACACGGCGACAGCCAGTTGCGGATCACCCTGTGCCGCCAGCCGCACGCCGCAGACCGCCGCCGTCGCGATGGCGGTCACCGCGACCGAGGCCAGGTACTTCGGTGTGTGGAAGGACGCCACGTACGCGGCCAGCAGCGCGAAGACGAAGCCGCCCAGGGCCGCCGCTTTCGGATCCCGCTGCACCAGGCACACGCCGGCGATACAGAAGTCGAGCAGGATCACGATCACCGTGGACTGGCGGCGCCGCGGCCAGCGCGTCAGCCAGACGAGCGAGCACGCGATGGCGACGACGCCGGCGACGACCGGTACCGCGACCGAGAAGACGGTCGCCGGACCGGATGGACTCCAGATCGTTGCGAGGCCGACCATGCCGCCACTGAGCACGACCAGCCCGACGACGATGCGGGTGTAGGGCTGAAGGCCACGGTTCTCGATGTAGGCGGACAGCCATTCATAGTGGTCGGGCCGGTGCCACCACTGTCGAATCCGCTGCCAGGCCACCGTCCCGTACCTCCCTTACGCCCGGGAAAAGCTAGCGCACTGTTAACTGATTTGCACGGGATGGATGCTTATCCGCATGAAATTCCCATCTTACTTTTGTGAAAATAGTTGCTAGTGGCTTGTCCCGCATAGTGGGCCACCGAATCGCGCGCGGTGTGGGTGGTCGGCGTTGACGCCCTAGATGGCACACTGGTCACTACCGCGGCACGGCGTACGGCTGGTCCGGCCCGCTTGCCTGTTCACAGACTCAACAGAACGAAAGATTTTCGCTGTCATGGATTTGGTCGTCTTCCTGCCGCTGCTCCTGGTCATGGGTGCCTTCATGTTCTTCGCGTCGCGGCGGCAGCGGAAGCAGATGCAGGCCACGATCGACCTGCACAACTCGCTGAAGGTCGGCGACCGCGTGCACACCACGTCCGGTCTGCAGGCCACCATCGCCCGGATCGACGACGACAACGTGGATCTGGAGATCGCCCCCGGCGTCATCACGACCTGGATGAAGCTGGCCGTGCGCGACCGCATCGAGCCCGAGACCGAGGCCGCTGACGACCTGACTGCGGCGTCCGCCGCTGAAGGTCCGACCTCGGCTGTCGCCGAAGAAGGCACGCCGAAGACCGAAGGCTGACATTCCCGCACCAACACGTACCCTTTGCGGGGCTGACGTACCGATCTCAAGGAGACCCTAGAACCGTGGCATCGTCTTCGGCGCCGGTGCACCCATACCGCTATTTGTCGTTGTTCCTGGCGCTGTTGGTCGGCGCCTACCTTCTGGTGTTTCTCACCGGCGACAAGCAGGCCAAGCCCAAGCTGGGCATCGACCTGCAGGGCGGTACCCGGGTCACCCTGACTGCACGTACCCCTGACGGCTCGACGCCGACCCGCGAGTCGCTGATCCAGGCCCAGGAGATCATCGGCGCCCGTGTGAACGGCCTCGGTGTCTCGGGTTCTGAGGTCGTGATCGACGGTTCGAACCTGATCATCACCGTGCCCGGCCAGGACGGCAGCGAGGCCCGCAACCTGGGCCAGACCGCGCGCCTGTACATCCGGCCCGTCGTGCACGTCATCCCGGCGCAGGGCGCCCAGCCCGCCAAGCCCGCCGCACCGGCAGCGCCGGCTCCCGGTGGGATGCCCGGCGCACCCGGTGGCATGCCCGGCCTGCCTGGTATGCCCGGTATGCCGCCGCTGATCGCCCCGGCCGAGCCCGAGGCCCCGATCACCCCGCCGACGCCCGGCATGCCCGCGCACCCGGCCTCCACCGCGCCGGCGCCCGCCCCGGCCCCGCAGCCGCGGCCGTTCCCGGAGGAGCCGACCCCGGCGCCGTCGGACACCTCGGCCACGCCGGCGCCGCCGGCACCCGCCGCCCCGGGTGCACCGGAACCGGGTGCCCCCGCCGCGCCCGCACCGGGTGCGCCCGCACCGGGCGCCCCCGCGCCCGCGCCGGGACCGCAGGGACCCAAGGCCGAACTGGCCCAGCGCATCGCCGACGAGAAGGCCCTCCGGCAGAGCACGCAGCCGCAGATTCAGCTGCTGGCACTGCAGTTCCAGGCCACCCGCTGCGACCAGCAGGACGTGCTGGCCGGCAACGACGATCCGAACCTGCCGCTCGTGACCTGCTCGAAGGACCACAAAGAGGTCTACCTGCTGGACAAGTCGATCATCAGCGGTGACGAGATCAAGGACGCGTCGTCGGGCCTGAACCAGCAGCAGGGCGAGTACGTCGTCGATGTCACGTTCAAGGAGAAGGCCGCCGACGTCTGGGCCACCTTCACCGCGGCCAACATCGGCACCCAGACCGCGTTCGTTCTCGACTCGCAGGTCGTCAGCGCGCCGGCCATCCAGGAGGCGATCCCGGGCGGCCGTACGCAGATCACCGGCCACTTCAACGCCTCGACGGCAAAAGACCTGGCCAACGTCCTGAAGTACGGCTCGCTGCCGCTGTCGTTCGAGTCGTCGGAGGCCGAGACGGTGTCGGCCACGCTGGGCCTGACGTCGCTGCGGGCGGGTCTGTGGGCCGGTCTGATCGGCCTCGGGCTGGTGCTGCTGTACTCGCTGGCCTACTACCGGGTCCTGGGCATCCTGACCGCGCTGTCGCTGATCGCGTCCGGCGCCATGGTGTTCGCGATCCTGGTGCTCCTGGGCAGGTACATCAACTACACGCTCGACCTGGCCGGTATCGCGGGTCTGATCATCGGTATCGGCACGACCGCCGACTCGTTCGTGGTGTTCTTCGAACGCATCAAGGACGAGATCCGGGAGGGTCGCAGTTTCCGCTCGGCGGTGCCGCGTGGTTGGGCCCGGGCCCGCAAGACCATCGTCTCGGGTAACGCGGTCACCTTCCTGGCCGCCCTGGTGCTCTACATCCTGGCTGTCGGCCAGGTGAAGGGCTTTGCGTTCACCCTGGGTCTGACCACGATCCTCGACATCGTGGTGGTGTTCCTGGTGACGTGGCCGCTGGTCTTCCTGGCCTCCAAGTCGGCTCGGATGGCCAAGCCTGCGTACAACGGTCTCGGCGCCGTGCAGCAGATTGCGCGCGAGCGGCGAGCGGCCAGCCTGACGGGACAGGGGTAACACCGACATGTCGAAGCATTCAACTGACGACACCGATCTCGAGCTGACCGAATCGGCTGCGGCCGAAGAAGATTCGGCCACCGAGATCGAGCAGACCACCGCCGCCGAGCAGAGCGGAAGCCTGCCGCAACACGGATTCTTCGTCCGGCTCTACACCGGTACCGGCGCCTTCGAAGTCATCGGCAAGCGCCGCATGTGGTACGCGATCAGCGGCGTGATCATGCTGGTCATGATCGCCAGCATCCTGGTCCGTGGTTTCAACTTCGGTATCGATTTCGAGGGTGGAACCAAGATCGCGATGCCCGTGGCGGGCGTTTCCACCACCGCCACGCCGCAGGCTGTCGAGGACGTCTTCAACAAGGCGCTCGGCCATGCCCCGGAGTCGGTCGTGCGCGTCGGCAACGGTGACTCGGCCACCCTGCAAATCCGCACGGAGACCCTGTCGACGGCGGACACCGAGAAGGTGCGCAACGCGTTGTTCGACGCGTTCCAGCCCAAGGGTGAGGACGGCAAGGCGTCCAAGGCCGTCATCAGCGATTCGGCGGTGTCGTCGACCTGGGGCGATCAGATCACCAAGAAGGCGCTCATCGCGCTGGTGGTGTTCATCGTCATCGTCTCGATCTACATCACCATTCGCTACGAGCGCTACATGGCACTCGCGGCCCTGGCGTCGCTGGCCTTCGACCTGATCAGCACGGCGGGTGTCTACTCGCTCGTCGGGTTCGAGGTCACGCCGGCCACCGTCATCGGCCTCCTGACGATTCTCGGCTTCTCGCTCTACGACACCGTCATCGTGTTCGACAAGGTCGAGGAGAACACCCACGGCTTCGAGCACACCACCCGGCGGACGTTCGCCGAGCAGGCCAACCTGGCCGTCAACCAGACCTTCATGCGGTCCATCAACACCAGCCTCATCTCGGCGCTGCCGATCATCTCGCTGATGGTGGTCGCCGTGTGGCTGCTGGGTGTCGGCACCCTGAAGGACCTGGCGTTGGTCCAGCTGGTCGGTGTCATCGTCGGCACCTACTCGTCGATCTTCTTCGCCACGCCGCTGCTGGTGTCGATGCGCGAGCGCACCGACCTGGTGAAGAACCACACCCGCCGGGTGCTCAACCGCCGTAAGTCGTCGATCGAGCGCGGGGTCACCGGCGGCGACGAGGTGACGGTCGGTGCGGTGGACGCGCCGGAGAAGCCGGCGCCGGGGGCCAAGCCGTTGCGGCCCACCGGTAAGCCGTCGGGTAAGCGCACCCGGGGCTAGTCCTCGATGCCCGCCCGGTTCCGCCGAACCGCCTTGGCCGGTGCGGTGATGTTGGTGGCCGGTTTCGGCCTGTCCGGTTGTGACAGCTCGGCCGACGCCGTCGACTACATCGTCGACGGCGCGCTGCCCACCTACAACACCGCGTCGGTCGTCGGCGCGGCTTCGGGTGCGCCGCAAGCCTTTTCGCGCGTGCAGACGGGGTTCAACTATCGCGGGCCCGACGGGCAGGTGGTCGCCGACCGCGACTTCGGCACCGTTTCGGTGATGGGCCGGGCCCCGCTGACGCTCGACTACAAGATCAACGACAGCGCCGTCTACTCCGACGGCAAGCCGGTGACGTGTGACGACATGGTGCTGGCCTGGGCCGCGCAGTCGGGGCAGTACCCGGCGTTCGACGCGGCCAGCCGCGCCGGATACAGCGACGTCGCGGTCGTCGACTGCACCCCCGGCCAGAAACGAGCCCGGGTGACGTTCGTTCGCGACCGCGACATCACCGACTACGGACAGCTGTTCGCGGCGACCTCGATGCTGCCGGCGCACGTGCTGGATGACACGCTCGGGCTCGGCGACGGCGGCGTGACCAAGGCGCTGCAGAGCGCCGACGGGCCCACCATCGACAAGATCGCCGAAGCCTGGAACACCACCTGGGAACTGAAGCCCGACGCGGACCTCAAGAAGTTCCCCTCGGCCGGCCCCTACAAGCTCGCGTCGGTGGCCAAGGACGGCTCGATCACGTTGGCGGCCAACGACAAATGGTGGGGCGCCAAGCCGGTGATCGGCAAGATCACGGTGGCGCCGCGGGGCGCCGATATCGCGAGCCGGATCAAGTCGGGCAAGGTCGAGGTCGTCGACATCGCCGCCGGCGTGGTCGGCAAGGACGATGTGCCATCGAGCTACGTGCGCAAGGACAGCGCGTCGGATGACATCCAGCAATTGATCTTCGCGGCCCAAGGCGCGCTGGCCGATCCCGGCGCGCGCCGTGCGGTCGCGCTGTGTACGCCGCGGGACGCCATCGCCGCCGCGGTCGGGGTCCCGGTCAGTAACGCGCGGCTCAACACGGCGTCGGACGATTCCCTCGCGGTGGCCGAAAATGTGGACGCGAGTGGACAATTCGCGGCCGCCGACGTGGACGGGGCACGCGCCGCCGCGGGCGGCCAGCCCCTCACCGTGCGGATCGGCTATCGCGGGCCGGATGCCCGACTGGCGTCGGTCGTCGGCGCGATCAGCAAATCGTGCGCCGCCGCGGGCATCACCGTGCAGGAGGTCGCATCGCCGACTGTGGGTGCACAGAGCCTGCGCGCCAACGACATCGACGTGCTCCTGTCCGGTGGCGGGGGCGCGGCAGGCAGCGGCTCGAGTGGTTCGTCGGTGGTGGATGCGTACGCACTGCACGGCGGCAACGGCAACGACCTGTCCGGCTACGCCAACGAACGCGTCGACGGCGTCATCGCCGCCCTGGCCGTGACCACCGACCCCAAGGAGCAGGCGCGCCTGCTCGGGGAGGGCGCCGGCGTCCTGTGGGGCGATGTGCCGACGCTGCCGTTGTACCGCCAGCAGCGGACCCTGCTGGTGACGAATGACCTGACGCTCGTGCGCGCCAACCCCACGCGGTGGGGCGCCGGCTGGAACATGGACCGCTGGGGGAGCAAGTGACCGATCTGAACACCCTCTTCACCGAGCTGGTCCGTGAGGTGCCGGACTTCCCGGAGCCGGGCATCCAGTTCAAGGATCTGACGCCGTTGCTCGCCGACGGACGCGGGCTGGCGGCGGTGACGGCCGCGCTGGCCGAGGTGGCCGACGGTGTCGATCTGATCGCCGGTATCGACGCGCGCGGGTTCCTGCTGGGTGCTGCGGTCGCGACCCGGCTGGGCACCGGAGTGCTCGCGGTCCGTAAAGGCGGGAAGTTGCCGCCGCCGGTGCACAGCCAGTCGTACGCGCTGGAGTACGGCACTGCCACGCTGGAGATTCCGGCCGATGGGATCGATCTGACCGGCCGGCGCGTTGTCGTGATAGACGACGTCCTGGCCACCGGTGGCACGGTTGCTGCGACGGTCCGGCTGCTGCAGGCGGCAGGCGCGACGGTGACCGCGGCCGCGGTCGTGCTGGAACTCGACGGCCTCGGCGGACGCGCTGTGCTGGAACCGCTACCGGTCACCAGCCTGTACGTGGTCTGAGGAGCTATTCTCGACAAACCAGGTGTAGGAGGTGTGCGGCGTTGGCTGACGACAAGGTGACGCAGGTCCAGTCGGCGCCGCCCGAGCCGCCGCCGGGGGTGTCACTGGAGTCGGCCAAGGGCACCGTCAGCGCATCCCGCCGGGTCCGGGCCCGGCTTGCCCGCCGGATGACGGCTCAGCGCAGCCTGGTCAACCCGGTCCTCGAGCCGCTCGTCGCGGTGCACCGCGAGTACTACCCGAAGGCCGACCTGGCGATCCTGCAGCGCGCCTACGAGATCGCCGAGGAGCGGCACGCGCCGCAGCTGCGCAAGTCCGGTGATCCGTACATCACCCATCCGCTGGCCGTCGCCAACATTCTGGCCGAGCTCGGCATGGATACCACGACGCTCGTCGCCGCGCTGCTGCACGACACCGTCGAGGACACCGGCTACACGCTCGAGGCCCTCACCGCGGAGTTCGGCACCGAGGTCGGTCATCTGGTCGACGGCGTCACCAAGCTGGACAAGGTGGTGCTGGGCTCGGCGGCCGAGGCCGAGACCATCCGCAAGATGATCATCGCCATGGCCCGCGATCCCCGAGTGCTGGTGATCAAGGTCGCCGACCGGCTGCACAACATGCGCACCATGCGGTTCCTGCCGCCCGAGAAGCAGGCCCGCAAGGCCCGCGAGACGCTGGAAGTCATTGCGCCGCTTGCCCACCGGCTCGGTATGGCCACCGTCAAGTGGGAGCTCGAGGACCTGTCCTTCGCGATCCTGCACCCCAAGCGGTACGAGGAGATCGTGCGCCTGGTGGCCGACCGGGCGCCGTCACGCGACACCTATCTGGCCAAAGTGCGTGCCGAGATCGCCAATTCGCTGCAGGCCATGAAGATCAACGCGACCGTCGAAGGCCGGCCCAAGCACTACTGGTCCATCTACCAGAAGATGATCGTCAAGGGCCGCGACTTCGACGACATCCATGACCTCGTCGGCGTCCGCATCCTGTGCGACGAGATCCGGGACTGTTACGCCGCCGTCGGCGTCGTGCATTCGCTGTGGCAGCCCATGGCCGGGCGGTTCAAGGACTACATCGCGCAGCCGCGGTTCGGCGTCTACCAGTCGCTGCACACGACGGTCGTCGGCCCGGAGGGCAAGCCGCTGGAGGTGCAGATCCGCACCATCGACATGCACCGCACCGCCGAGTACGGCATCGCCGCGCACTGGCGGTACAAGGAAGCCAAGGGCCGCAACGGCTTACCCGCCGGCGGCCACGCGACCGAGATCGACGACATGGCGTGGATGCGCCAGCTGCTCGACTGGCAGCGGGAAGCCGCGGACCCGGGCGAGTTCCTGGAGTCGCTGCGTTACGACCTCGCTGTGCAAGAGATCTTCGTGTTCACGCCCAAGGGTGATGTGATCACGCTGCCGGCCGGTTCTACGCCTGTCGACTTCGCGTATGCCGTGCACACCGAGGTCGGGCACCGCTGCATCGGCGCCCGCGTCAACGGCCGGCTCGTCGCGCTCGAGCGCAAGCTCGAAAACGGTGAGGTCGTTGAGGTTTTCACGTCCAAGGCGCAGAATGCCGGCCCGTCGCGCGACTGGCAGACGTTCGTGGTGTCGCCGCGGGCGAAGGCCAAGATTCGCCAGTGGTTCGCCAAGGAACGGCGTGAAGAAGCGCTGGAGACCGGCAAGGACGCCATCGCCCGTGAGGTGCGCCGCGGCGGAATGCCGTTGCAGCGGTTGATGAACGCGGAATCGATGGCCGCGCTCGCGCGCGAACTGCGCTACGCGGACGTCTCGGCGCTGTACACCGCGGTTGGCGAGGGTCATGTCTCGGCGCGGCACGTCGTGCAGCGGCTGGTGGCCACCCTCGGCGGTGACGACGACGCTGCCGACGAGATCGCCGAAAGGTCGACGCCGGCTACCATGCCGGTGCGGCGCCGCACGAACGACGATGTGGGCGTGGCGGTTCCGGGTGCGCCCGGGGTGCTGTGCAAACTCGCCAAGTGCTGCACACCGGTGCCCGGTGACAACATCATGGGCTTCGTGACCCGTGGTGGCGGCGTCAGCGTGCACCGCACCGACTGCACCAACGCCGCGTCGCTGCAGCAGCAGGCCGAGCGCATCATCGACGTGAAGTGGGCCCCGTCGCCGTCGTCGGTGTTCCTGGTTGCCATTCAGGTCGAGGCGCTCGACCGGCACCGGCTGCTGTCCGATGTCACCCGGGTGCTGGCCGACGAGAAGGTCAACATCCTGTCGGCATCGGTCACCACGTCCAACGATCGAGTTGCGATCAGCCGCTTCACTTTTGAAATGGGTGATCCGAAGCATCTCGGTCACGTGCTGAACGTGGTGCGCAACGTCGAAGGCGTGTACGACGTCTACCGCGTGACTTCGGCCGCCTAGCACTGGTTTCTGCTGCGGTTCGTGATCTGAGCAAACTCGTGCTCAGCGCTGCGCAAGATTGGTGCAGGACTGGGGTTGGTGGTGCGGGTAATCTCAGATGCGGGACTGTCCAGATGTGGGGGTGGACGCGTTGAGCGGTGAGTTGAAGGTCGACCTGGAGACCATGTCGTGGTCGGCGGCTTCCGTGCCGCCGGCAGAGGGGGCGAACATCCCCGCAAAGGCCGATCCGGTCAGTCTGATGCTCTCGTCATACCTGCCAGGACTGGTCGACGGTGCGAACGAGAAGGTCGCGGCGGCGACCGCCAATGATCACGCTTTTGCGGGCAAGGTGTCGTCGGCACGGAGCGCTTATCAGAGTGGCGACGAAGCCGGCGGACAGACGATCCAGAAGGCCACTGACAACTTCAATCCCGCATCCGCTGCCGGCAAGGCCGGCGGCGGCGCGGACGGCGGCATGGGCCAATTCGGCCAGATGATGGGCATGGCGATGCAGGCCTTCCAGGCGCCAGCCCAGGCGATGCAGGCGTTGGGTTCGGTGCCACAGACCGCGATGCAGGCGGCCCAGCAGATCGGACAGCAGGTCCAGCAGCTGGCTGGTCAAGCCGGCAAGGACGGTGGCAAGCCAGGCGAGGGTGGCGCTGGTGCTGGCGGAGTCGGTGGGGCGGCCGGCCAACAGCTCAAGCCAGAGGACCGCAAGCCGGGCGATGAGAAGGCCCGCGAGGAGAAGCGGGACGAGAAGCCCGAGGAAAAGAAGGACCCCGAGGCCGACAAGAAGCACGCGGCCGCTGGACGGTCTAACGGTCCTGTAGCGCCGGTGCCGCCGTCGTCGCCTGCGCCGAGGTCCGGGCGGCACGCCGCAAATCCTGCGGTTGATGTGTAGTTTTCGGTCTTGACTGTTTTGCGTTGAGTATCTGAGGGAGGGCGATCTGTGACGCAACCGCCGACGTGGGGTGCGCCCCCGCCGCCGCAGCCGGGTGGCTGGCCGGGTCAGCCTGGCCCGGGTGGGCAGTGGGGCCCGCCGCAGCAGCCGTGGCCGACGCCCGTGCCGCCGAAGAAGGGCGGCGCCGCCAAGTGGGCCATCGGGGCGGTTTCGTTGGTCGCGGTGATCGCAGTGACGGCCACAGTCGCGGTGTCGTGCACCAAGAACAGCGGTGACAGCAACGGTGGTGGCGGCACGACATCGGCCGCGCCTTCGGACGTGGCGAGCGCCGACGACAAGGGTCCGGTGGGGATCATCACTGAAGATCCGTCATGCGCGCCGTGGGGGCCGATCAATAACACTCTGGTGGAGGTAGAGAACAAGGGATGGGCACAAAGGGATCCCGCAGTCCCTGCGTCGTCGTGGACACCTGAGGTTCGAGCGCAGTATCAGGCGGTCGGCGCAGCAATGCGCAAGGCTGCTGACCAAATCGTCCCACTCGCGAAAATGACCACACATCGTGTAATGCGTGAGCTTTATGGGCAGTTCATTGCATACACGCGGAAATATGCTGACGCGATTCCGAACTATGGGCCAAAAGATGATTATTTGGCTCGTGCGGGCTCGACGGCCGGACTAGTAATCAACTACGTTTGCAGCGCTATTTCTTCAGGTTCCGCCGCCGCACGTGTGTCTGCGGTCCCTCCGCTTTCGCCGCCGGCAGTCATTGCTCCAGTCGGCGATTTATCCAACCCAACTCGGATGTTTGATAAACCCGACGTGGTTTGCGCAGATTTGACGCCAACACTTGACATCCTCCTGCAAAACCCTTCTTTCAAAGTTTGGTTGAATGGAGATGCTTCTGTGACGGCGAGCAACTGGTCGCCAGAACAGAAGTCCCTTACCGACGCCGTAGTACCGGTAATGACGACGACTGCAGATGCGTTGGAGCAGGTGGCGCTCAAAAGCTCGAATCCGATTGTTCAAGACATCATTCAGCTAGGTGTTCAATATAGGCGAACGTTTGTGGAGTCTTTGCCGACGTACCAGGCTAATGATCAGAATGTCTATTTAGCTGGCCAGTATGCGCCAGGTGTTGTTTCGCAGGCGTGCAAATATTCTGCTGGTTGAGAGTTGACCACACAGATGCTCAAGATTGGTCCGGTAATTTGCTTTGACTATCGACTCGGCATTGTCGACGTCGAGTATTCGAGCACTCTGATCTGCTCTGGCCGAAGGACGATTCACTATGGCAATTGAGCGATTTCATCCAGGCGATTACGGTCCGAAGACCGTCGAGGGCCCGGCGTTCCCGGATGTTGATGAGAATCTACTCAACGACATCGCCGTTCGGTTGATGTCATTGGGAGATCGCCTTGATGGTGAGGTGATCCCGCACCATGCTCACCAGCGAATGCAGTTGTCGGACTGGGAAGGCGAGGCTGGTCGGCTCGCAGAGGCTGCCGCCCAAGGGGTTCTTGGTTCGTACGGGGACGCGTGCGCAGCTGTCTACGCGGCGGCCAGGAAGGTTTTCCGCGCCGAATCCGCAGTGGTGCAAACTAAGAATGCGGTGAATCAGACCGCGGAGACTACCGAGCAGGTCTGCCAAACATTTGCGAAGGCAGCCCTTCAAATGCTCGCAGCCGGATGTGCCGCCGCGCGGTCGGGCGACGCACTAGGGGCCAATACGTTCTTCAACACGGCCGTTACATTCATGAAGTCGATCCAGACACTGACGGCTGCAGGTCTTGCCGAGAACATGAAAGCGGTAACTGCCTGCGCGACCGGGCTGGCGAAAGACTTAGGTGTTCCTCCGGGTACACCTGGAGCGAATGGCGAGATGCCCGTTGCTCCGCCGCACACTCAGAACCCTAGTGCTCCGGGCGCGCCAGCGGGGGCTCCGGCCCCTCCGGGCGGTCCACAGGGGCCTGGCACTGGCCTCGGAGGCGGTGGGGACTCCGGCGGTAGTGGAGTAATGCAGCCCCCGAACGGTCCCGGTGCAAGCACGCCGTCGAAGCCCTTGGGCGGTGGCGCAGATAGTGGGGGTTCCGGGAGCGTTCAGCCGGCACCTGGACCTGCTGCGGACCCGCAGCCAAAACCGCTAGGCGGTGGCTCCGATTCTGCTGGCAAAGGAGCTCTTCAGCAGGTCGTACACGGCGAAGTTAAGACACCGATGCCTGCCGGCGGAGACCCGGCCGGTTCCTCTACGGCCAACGCTAGTGGCGGCCCGTCAATGTTGGTGGGTAGGGGGCAGTCGGGGGCGCCACAATCCACGGCAGCCGCCGCTAGTTCTCCCGCACCCGGGGCCACGTCGGCTAGCACTTCGACTGCAGCGGGCGGTCCGGGTTCCGGGCAGCAAGGCACCGGCCAAGGCGCTGGACAAGGAACAGGCCAGCCAACCGGCCAACAGGGCCAAGGCCAGCAGACTCCCAAGAACCCCTTCGGCCAGCTGCCGACGCAGCCGTTGTCCGCAGCGGCGAATGCTGTTCCGCTCACAACGCCCGAGCCGGCCACCCAGACGGGCGCCGGGTCAGGCGCTCCGGCGGCCGCAAGTGGCGCGGCGACAGGCACCGGCGGCGGAGGTGCGGCACCCGTCGCGCAGGCATCGGCGAGTACCGCAGCACCGGCGACCGGTACTCCGGCCGGCGCAGCGCCGGCCGCCCCGTTGGGTCCGGCGCCGACGCCGTCTCCGGCCGCGCCCGTCGCGCAACCCGGCGCAGGCGCCGGCGGTCCGGCTGGTCCAGGTGTCGCGCCGATGTCGACCAACCAGCAGCAGAACGCCGCTGCGGCGGCGCCGATCCCGGTGACGGCGGCACGCGCCGAGCGTGACGCGATGGCTGCCGCAGCGCGGGCCGGTTTGGTGCGCAAGTCCGCGGCGGACGCGGATGTGCAGTTCGCCGAGCGGATCGCCGCGGCGTTGCATGCACCGCCGTCGATCCCGCCGATGGCGTGGAACTTCGTGTGGGCGGTCGGCGTGACGACCGACGGCGAGATCATCGCCGCGAATTCCTATGGGGTGTCGTTCATTCCGGACGGCATGTGCCTGCCGTCGCAGGTGATCTTCGTCAGCGCTGACGAGCGCGTCCCGGCCGGTCAGCGCGGACGCTGGGTCCGCGAGCCGTTCGTCGCGCTGCAGGCGTGGTGCACTTTCCATGAGAAGACGCTCAAGGTGATCATTGGCACCGAGCAGGAAGTGCAACCGTTCGCGGGCAGCCTGCAGACGAGAGTCATTCCGCCCGAGGATATTCCGACGGACGGCCTGATGAAGGGTCGCACCCGCTTGGAGGTCATCGCTCCCGAGGCGGCCGCGAAGCTTGCGGAGTGGCCGGATGCGCAGCTGCATGAGGCGTTGCCGCCGCAGCCGGTTCAGCTGGTCCCGCCGGACCCTGCGGCCATCGGCAAGGCGTGGATGGAATCAATCCGGCCGCTGATGCAGACGACGGGCGAGACCTACCGGACGGCACACCTGGAGAAGCTGGCCGCCTACGGCCGCCTGCAGGAGTCTGCGGCGCTGTACCGCGCGTACACCGCGCCGTACGCGGCCGACCTGCGGGCAGCGATCACCGATTGGGTGTGGTGGCAACAGTTCTCGACGATCCAGGGCGACGCGCAGCTGGTGGAACTGGGCGCCTAACCGCGCGGCAGCATGGCCAGCTGTCGGCTCTGCACGACCACCTGACCGGTCGAGTCGAGGATGACGTGGTCTTCCTCGAACCACGTCTCGCCGACCACGGTCGAGCTGGCCTGCACCCGCAGCCAGCCCGGCGCCGGCCGCCGTCGCACGTAGGTGGTGAGCTGCACGGTGGGGGTCCAGCCGAAGTGCCCCTGATTCATGGTGACCGGGGGAGTGATGTCGCCCGCCATCAACGCGAACAGTAGGGCGGTGTCCGGATTGACTCGTCATCGGCGAAGGGCCGCAACCACATTCGGTTGACAGGGTCGCCCTCCTCGCCGGAGAGGAACGGCGTCGCCGCGTCGAGCAGGAACTCGCACCCCTGGGCCACGTGGACGATCGCACCGACCGAGTGACCCGCGGTCACCGGTACGGCGTCGGCGGGCGGCTCGACGGGAAGGTAGGACACCTCGAGCGACTCCTGGTGCCGCGGCGGCTTGGCGTCCAGCGGCCCGAGGGTGACGGCGCAGCTGACCGCCGTGCGGCCATTTTGCGAAAGCTGCACATCGACCAGGGCGACCTGGCGCCCATGCTTGCGGACGGTTGTCGTCAGCTGCACTTCGCCGGGGTCGGGCGCATTCAGGTAGTTGGCACTCACAGCGACGGGTGCCAGCTCGGAGTCTGAACCGATGGCCTGCTGCGCGGCCGCGGCGCACACCGCCATCATGCAACCCCCGTGCACCTTGGGGCCGATGGTCCACACCGGGTCGATGGTCGCGGTGAAGGCGCCATTGCCCACCGCGGTGACGGTGGTGAGGTCGGTGAACGGGTGCGCAGTCATTTCGTCTCCAACGGCTACGTGAGGGTTGCTGATTCCGGAACGGGCAAAGGTCACTACCGGTTCAGCCGGATCTCGATGTCACCTGCGGAAACAGTGGCAGCATTTGGATCATCGGTGACGATCACGCCAACCCGATTTCCGGACTCCCGGTCGACGAAGCACAGCGGACCCCGGCCGCCCTTCTGCAGGTGCTTGTCGCCCCACTGGCTCATCGCCAGGTACACCGGCAGCAGATCCTCGCCGGCCGCGGTCAGTCGGTACTCGTCCCGGGCCCGCTTGCCAGGCTCCTGATACGGCACCCGAACCATCAGTCCAGAGGCTTCCAGTTGTTTGAGGGCGCGCGACACCGCGGGCGCCGAGGTCCCGATCCGTTCGACAAAGTCCTCGAATCGTGTTGTGCCGAATAGGCTTTCGCGGACCGCGAGGAAAACCGTCTTGGTGCTGAGCAGGTCCAGCAGCTTGGCGACCGAGCAGGCATTGCCGACCGACCACTGCCGGTCGCGCAGTCTTTCTTCGAACTCCATCACACCCTCTTTTGGATAACGCTTGCGTTACTCAGATATCCGTGCTTCCATCTTAGTAACGACATCGTTATTCAGCAAGGGAGCGTGTTCAGATGGTCGCAGTGGCAGGCAAAGTGGTTGTGGTGACCGGCGGACGGCGGGGCCTGGGCGCCGCTCTCGTCGACGAGCTGCTGGCCAGGGGAGTACGCAAGATCTACTCGACGGGCCGCTCGTCGTTCACCGATGAACGCCCCGAAGTGGTCCCGGTCGAACTCGAAGTACGTTCGGAGGCATCGGTTTCCGCGTTCGCCGAGCTTGCATCGGACGCCGAGATCATCTTCAACAACGCGGGCATCCTGCTGCCCGGCTCGCTGCTGACCGGCGGCTTCGACGACATCGAAGCGACTTTCGACATCAACGTGTTCGGGCCGCTGCGGGTGGCACGTGCCTTCGCTCCGATCCTGGCGGCGAACGGCGGTGGAGCCGTGGTCAACATGCACTCGGTGCTGTCGTGGGTGGCCGGAAGTGCGGCGTATGGCGCCTCCAAGGCCGCGATCTGGTCGGTCACCAACTCTCTGCGCGGCGAGCTGGCCGGACAAGGCACGCAGGTGGTCGGAGTGCACGCCGGACTGATCGAGACCGACATGGTCGCAGACATCCCCGGTCCCAAGACGACCGCGGTGGACATCGCGACACGCATCATCGACGGTCTCGAGGCCGGCGCGGTCGAGGTCTTGGCCGACGAGGTGTCGGTGGGCGTGAAGTCTGCGTTGTCCGGTCCCGTGGAGAACCTGACCTTCGCCATGGCGGTCTGAACAGCATGCCGCTGTGGACCATTCACCACACACCGGATTTCTTCAGCGCTGAGGACAAGCGTGCGCTGGCGCGCAGCATCACCGATCATTACGAGAAGGCCGGGCTGCCGCGGTTCTACGTTGTCGTGATCTTCAACGAAACCCGTTCGGGCGACCTGTATGTCGGTGGTGAGCAGACCGACGTCGGGCTGCGGGTGGTCATCGACCACATCGCGCGTCGGGCTGCCGACAAAGACCATCGCCACCGGATTGCGCACTGGATCAAGGCGATCCTCAGTCCGTACCTGGAAGCGCATGACAACCCGCACTGGGAGTTCCACGTCGATGAGACCAGTGAGGACCTCTGGATGATCGACGGCCTCATCCCGCCGCCCATGGGCTCCGATGCCGAAAAGCGTTGGGTAGCAGAGAACGCGGTGTCGACGTACTGACCCTCAGGAACCCAACGGCAGCATCGCCAGCTGCCGGCTCTGTACGACCACCTGGCCGTTGGCGTCGACGATGAGGTGGTCCTCCTCGAACCAGGTGTCGCCGATGACGGTCGAGCTGGCCATGACGCGCAGCCACCCGGGTGCGGGCCTGCGGCGCAGGTAGGTGGTCAGCTGGACCGTCGGCGTCCACCCGAAGTGCCCGCGATTCATGGTGACCGGCGGTGTGATGTCACCGGCCATCAGTCCGAAGAGCAAGGCCGTATCCGGATCGGCTTCGTCGGAAGCAAAGGGACGCAACCATATCCGGGTGACGGGGTCGCCTTCGGCGCCGGTGAGGAACGGCGTGGCGGCGTCCAGTCGCATGTCGCAGCCCTGGGCGACGTGGACGACCTGCCCGAGAGGATGGTCAGGCGTGACGGGCACCGCATCAGCCGGTGGCTCGACCGCCATCGAGCAGACATCCAGCGGCACCTGATGGCGCGGCGGCTTGGCATCGAGCGGACCGAGGGCGACCGAGCACGTGACGGCTCCCCGGCCGCGTTGCGACAGCTCGACCTCGACCAGGTTCACCTGCCGGCCACGTTTGCGGATCGTGGTGCTCAGCTGGACCTCGCCGGGGTCGGGTGCGTTGAGGTAGTTGGCGCTCAACGCAACGGGAGCCAGCTCGGCGGCATCGGGAACGCTGCGTCGAGCGGCAGCGGCGCACAGCGCCATCATGCAACCGCCGTGCACCTTGGGGCCGATGGTCCACCTGTCGTCGATGTTGGCGACGAACACGCCGGAATCGATCGCGGTGACGGTGGTCAGGTCCGTGAACGGGTGGATGCTCATGCCATCTCCAATTCAGTTGTTGTGCTTACAGTTCGGTTCGTGCGGGCGGGGCGGGACCTGACTTTCAGCGGCCACCAGAACCAGCGCCCGAGTAGCGCCGCGATCGACGGCGTGATCAGGGATCGCACGACGAAGGTGTCGAACAACAGGCCGAGCCCGATCGTCGTGCCGATCTGGCCGACCGACCGCAGGTCGCTCGCGATCATCGAGATCATGGTGAACGCGAACACCAGGCCGGCGGCGGTGACGACGCCACCCGTCGCGCCGGTCGCGCGGATCAACCCGGTGCGCAGGCCGGCGCCGATCTCTTCCTTGAAGCGCGACACCACCAGCAGGTTGTAGTCGGAGCCGACAGCCAGTAGCACGATGACCGACATGGCGATCACCAGCCACTGCAGCTCGATGCCCAGGAAGTACTGCCAGATGAGTACCGACAGACCGAAGGACGCGGCGAGAGACAGCACCACGGTGCCGACGATGACGATCGATGCGACCAGCGCCCTGGTGATCAGCAGCATCACCACGAAGATCAGGATGATCGCTGCGAGGGCGGCGATCAGCAGGTCGTAGTGCGCGCCCTGCTGGATGTCCTTGTAGGTTGCGGCGGTACCGCCCAGATAGAACTTCGCACTGGCCAGCGGCGTGCCCTTGACGGCTTCCTTGGCGGCCTGCAGCTCGGCGTCGACGTGCGAAATGCCCTCCAGGGTCGCGGGATCCACATCGTGAGTGACGATGAAGCGGGCCGCCTTGCCGTCGGGGGAGAGCATCAGCTCCATGCCGCGCTGGAAGTCGGGGCTGCTGAACGCTTCTGGCGGCAGGTAGAACATGTCGTCGTTCTTTGCGTCGTCGAACGTCTGCCCCATGGCCGCGGCGGTGTCGGTCATGCGCTCCATCTGGGTGACCATGCCGTCGAAGGTGCTGCGCATGGTCTGCATCAGATTGCGGACGTCGGTGGACAGGCTGATCAGCGGCGGCAGCTGGGCGGCGATCTGCGGCGTCACCACGTCGAGCTTGCCCATCGCGTCGGCCAGCGCCTTGGTGTTGTCGGCCAGCCGGTCGAAGCCGTCGGTGGCGTCGAACACCGAACGCATGGCGTGACAGATCGGAATGTCGAAGCAGTGCGGCTCCCAGTAGAAGTAGTTCCGCAGCGGTCGGAAGAAGTCGTCGAAGTCGGCGATCTGGTCACGCAACTCGGCGGTGGTGGCCGACATGTCCTGGGCGGCAACATCTCCGGCATGCGTGGCATCGGCCAGTTGCACGCTGAGGTCGTGCATGTGCCGCATGATGCCGATCATCGAGGTGAGGTGGTCCGTCATGGTCTGCACGTCGCCGAGACGGGCCTTGAGGAACTGCAGGTTCTCGTTCATCGAAACGGCCTGGGCGCTGATCTGGAACGGCACCGAGCCGTGTTCCATCGGCGGGCCGAGTGGCCGGGTGATGCTCTGCACCCGGGCGATGCCCGGTACCCGGAAGATGTTCTTGGCGATCCGGTCCAGCACCAGCATGTCGCGGGAGTTCCGCAGGTCGTGGTCGGCCTCGACCATCAGCATGTCGGGGTTCATTCGTGCTGAGGTGAAATGCTTTTCGGCAGCCGCGTAGCCGATGTTGGATGGCACGTCGTTCGGTACGTAGAACCGGTTGTCGTAGTTGGTGCGGTACCCGGGCAGGGCCAGCACCCCGACCAGCGCGGCGGCGGTCGCCGCGACCAGGATGGGCCCGGGCCAGCGGACGACGGCGGTGCCGACCCTGCGCCAGCCGCGGGACTTGTTGGCGCGCTTGGGGTCCAGCAGCCCGAAGTGGGTGCTGACGACCATCACGGCGGGCGCGAAGGTCAGCGCCATGACCAGAATGACGGCCATCGCGGTCGCGCACGGCAACGCCAGGGTGTTGAAGTAGTTCAACCGGGTGAACAACAGACACATCATGGCGCCGGCGATGGTCAGCCCGGAACCCAGGATCACGTGGTAGACGCTGGAAAATGTTGAGTAGTAGGCGGTTTCCCGATCCTCGCCGGCATTGCGGGCCTCGTGGTAGCGGCCGACCAGGAAGATCCAGTAGTCGGTGCCGGCAGCGATCGCCAGGGCCGTCAGCACACTGACGGCGAATGTCGACAGGCTGATCAATTGGGCGTTGCCCAGGACGGCGACCAGTCCGCGGGCCATGCTCATCTCGGTCAGCACGACCAATAGTGCGATGAAAGTTGTTGCGAGGGACCGGTATACGACCAGCAGCATCACGGCGATGACGACGAGTGTCACCACCGTCATCTTGACCATGCTCTTGTCGCCGGCCTCGTTGGTGTCGGCGACCAGGGCGGCCTGGCCGGTGACGAACGCCTTCACCCCGGCAGGCGGATGGCTGTGGTCGACGATGTGCCGCACCGCGTCGACGGATTCGACGCCCTGAGTGGAGCCCTGGTCACCGCGCAGGTTGACCTGGACGTAAGCGGCCTTGTGGTCCTCGCTCTCGGAGCCGGCCGAGGTGATGCGGTCGCCCCAGAAGTCCTGCACGTGCTCGATGTGCGCGGTGTCCTGCTCGAGCTGGTGAACCAGATCGCCGTAGTACTGCCGTGCGGTGTCGCCCAGCGCCTGGTCCGACTCGATGATGATCATCAGGACGCTGTCGGAGTCGAATTCGCCGAACGTGGTGCCGATGTGCTTGGTCGCGATGACCGACGGGGCGTCCTGTGGCGAGAGGGACACGGCATTGTTCGCGCCGACGACTTCGAGTTTGGGCACAAGCAGGTTGGTGGCGGCGGTGGCCGCCAGCCAGATCAGGATGATCGGCACCGACAGGATGCGAATCCAGCGGGGATAACCGCCCCGCGAACTGTGCTGGCCGCTCATGCTGCCTTCACCAGACAGAAGGTGGTCGCCGAGGCGCCGTCGGCGGCCTGGTGATCACGCAGCTCGCCATTGACCGTGATGCGGCAGGTCAGCCGGCTGCTGTCGCCCTGGGCGACCAGGTTGGCGAACACGCTCGGCACCGTGGTGGTCAGGGTCTTCGACCAGGGCAGCGAGGTGAAGCGCTCCTGTTGCGGCTGGGCCCGCTCGTCGACGTAGCTGATCATCCCGGTGGTGTCGGATGGTCCGTCGACCTCGTACGTCACGTACTTCGGGATCGTGGAAACGATGTTGTCCGTGCGGGTTTCGATGGAATCCTGGCTGCCGAACACGCCGTGGAAGCGGTCGATGACGAAACCGCCGACCGTGACGACCCCGACAACCGTCAGCAGCACCCAGCCGCGCTGCGCGGTCTTGAGCAACCAGTTCATGAACAGCACCATACGACCGTATGCATACGCATGTATAGTTACGGTGCGGTGGCGACCATCACACCTCGTCACGACGGCGATTAGGGTGAAGGCATGGCGGGCTCGACACGGCAGCGGAATGTGCGAGGACAAGGCGCGCTCCTGCGCGACGAGATCCTGGCCGCCGCGATCCGGGTCGTCGATTCCTCGGAGTCCACGAACGAGGTGTCATTGCGCAGCATTGCGCGCGAAGCCGGTATCTCCAACATGTCGGTGTACGCCCACTTCGACAGTCGTGAGGACGTGCTGGCGGCCGTTGCGGAGTTGAGCTGGGATCAGGTCCGTCAGGACATCGCCGAGCAGGTGCCGGCGGGCAAGACCCGGCGTGAGCGCCTGCTGCTCGGCTGTCAGGCGTATGTCGCGTTCGCCCAACGCTTTCCGCTGCGGTACGTCCTGATGGTCAAGGTGGACGAGATCACCCCGTCGGCACGCCAGGCTCTCGAGGTGGTCACCCGCGGCCTGCTGGCCGCCGGCGGTATGGACCCCGACTCCGAGCCGGGCCCCGACGCGCAGCGGGTGGCCGCGGCGCTGTCGGTCGCGCTGCACGGCGTTGCCATGCTGCACCGCACCGACACCCCGCATTTGTGGATGAGCGATTTCAGCACCTGCGAAATCATTCAGACCATGGTCGACGCCGCGATCCTGCAGCTCGAGCAGGCGGCCGCGGCGTCGCGGCCGTAGGCCCTACTTCTTCTTCGCCTCGCGCCAGCCCCGTTCGAACGGCAGCCGCCAGGCATTGGGGGCGATCAGTTGGTGGATGGCGTTGGGGCCCCACGTGCCGGGCTGGTAATTCTTGACGGGCGGCGGATCTGCCAGCAGCGCAGCCGAATTCGCCCACAGTGACTCGATGCCCTCGGCGGTGGTGAACAGCGTGTGGTCGCCGCGCATGGCGTCGAGGATCAACCGCTCGTAGGCCTCCAGCACCTGATCGGCGCCATCGGCCTCCGTGGCGGAGAACTGCATCGACAGCTTCTCCAACTTCATGCCCGGCCCAGGCCGCTTGCCGTAGAACGACAGTGACACCTTCGAGTTGTCGGCCAGGTCGAAGGTCAGGTGGTCGGGTCCCTGGGAGCCGACGCCCGAGCCGGACGGGAACATGGTGCGCGGCGCCTCTTTGAAGGCGATCGAGATGATGCGCATGCCCTCGGCCATCTTCTTGCCCGTACGCAGGTAGATCGGTACGCCCGCCCACCGCCAGTTGTCGATGCCGACCTTGAGTGCGATGAACGTTTCCGTGTCGGAATCCCTTGCCACGCCCTCGAGTTCACGGTATCCGGTGAACTGGCCGCGGACGACGTCGGACACCTTGACCGGCAGCATGGACCGGAAAACCTTGTTCTTCTCCTCGCTGATGGCGCGCGGTTCCAGCGCCGTCGGCGGCTCCATCACCACGAAGGCCATCACCTGGAACAGGTGGGTGACGACCATGTCCTTGTAGGCACCGGTGCTCTCGTAGAAGTTGGCGCGGGCGTCCAGTCCGAGCATCTCGGGAATGTCGATCTGGATGTGGTCGATGAAGTTGCGGTTCCAGATCGGCTCGAACAGGCCGTTGGCGAACCGGAACGCCAGGATGTTCTGCGCGGCCTCCTTGCCGAGGAAGTGGTCGATCCGGAAAATCTGTGTCTCGTCGAAGGTCTCGTGGACGAAGTTGTTCAGCTCGACCGCGCTGGCCAGATCGGTCCCGAACGGCTTCTCCATGACGACCCGGGAGCGCTCGACCAGCCCGGCCTCGTCCAGCGTCGCGATCACGGCCCGCGCGGCCTTCGGCGGCACCGAAAGATAGTGCAGCCGGCGCGCATTCGGGCCCAGCTTCTTCTCGGCGGCGGCCACCGCTGCCGCCAGCCCCGACGGCCCGGCGCTCTGCGGCACGTACGTGAGCGTCGCGGCGAACCGCTCCCATTGCTCGTCGGTCAGATGATGGCTGCCGAATTCATCGATCGCGGCCTTGGCCAGCTCCCGGAACTCGTCGATGGTCAGGTTCTCCAGCGAGGTCCCGACGATCTGGATGTCGGGCGCGAGTTCGGACTGGTCCAGATAGGCCAGACCGGGCAGCAGTTTGCGCTTGGCGAGGTCGCCGGTCGCGCCGAACAGCACGATCACGTGAGGGTCGACGGCGACATCGTCGTGGCGGTTCGGCCGCGAGCCGGGCGCCGGGTACGAGATGGTCTGCGGTTTGGTGTTCGCCACGATGCGCATGATTCCACCGCTGCCGGGTCCGTGCAGGGCCTAACACGAAGAAGGCCCGGTCACCGTGGTGACCGGGCCTTCTTCGTGAACTGTCAGTCCAACTGGATGTACTTCACCGTGACCGGCTGCGCGGGCTTGCCGTCGCCGGCGCCGCCCTCGATGCCGTTCTGGGCGATCTTGTCCAGCGTGGCCAGGCCGGTGGCGTCGACGGTGCCGAACGCGGTGTAGCCCGGCGGCAGCTGCGAGTCCTGGTAGACCAGGAAGAACTGGCTGCCGTTGGTGTTCGGGCCGGCGTTGGCCATCGCGAGCGTGCCGCGCGGGTAGACGACCGGCTGGCTCAGCGCGGGGCTGTCGGGCTGGTACTGGTTGGTCGGGTACTCGTTGGCGAACTGGTAGCCCGGGCCGCCCATGCCGGAGCCGGTCGGGTCACCACACTGCAGGACTGCCAGGCCGCCCTTGGTGAGCCGGTGGCAGGGGGTGTCGTTGAAGTAACCCTGCTGCGCCAGGCTGGCGAAGCTGTTGACGGTGCACGGGGCCTTGGCGTTGTCCAGCGTCAGTCCCAAGTTGCCCTGGCTGGTGCTCATGCTGGCCGTCACCGTCGGCGGCGTGGTGGGGATCTTGCCGGTGCGCGGCGGGTTGACCTTCTTGCTGGCCTGCTCCGACGACGCCGGGTACTGGCAGTTCTCACCGAGGCCGGCGGGCGCCACGAACGGCGGCAGCTTGCCGTCGGCGGGCGGGTTCTGCGCCGGCGCGGTCGAGCTCTCGGTCGACGCCGAGGCCGTCGCCGACGACGACTTGGAGTCCTTGTTCAGGTAGATGACGCCGAAGGTGACGCCGCCGATCACCGCGAGCACCGCGACCACCGACGCGGCGATCGTCATGATGCGCTGCTTACGGGCCTTCTCGGCCCGGCGCTCCAACTGCCGTTCCAGCTTGCGCTTGGCGGTCTCCCGCCGTTGTTCGTTCGTCGGCACCGCCGAAGTCCTCCTTGTCACGGTCGGGGCAAGTGCCCCGCCTTGTTCGGAACCGAGTGTGCCAGGTCACCCTGAGACGGTCTTGAGCTGGTCCAGCAGCGCCTGTGGATCGGGGCTCTGCAGCACGGCGTCGCCGATGTCGGCGCCGTTGAGCAGCACCGTCGGCGTCGAGTTGATACCTGCGCTCTTCACCGCGTTGTTGACCATGCCGCGGTACTTGCCACTGGTGATGCAGTCGGCAACCGAATCAGGTGCGCCGGCTTTCCCGGCCTGTGCGACCAGCTCGTCATCGGACGGGTACGACGCCGCCCCCTCCTCGGGCTGATGCGCGAACAGCGCGGCATGGAACCGCTGGAACGCCGCGGTGTCGGCGTCGGCCACGCAGTATGCCGCCGCGCCCGCCCGCACTGAGTACGACGTCACGTCGCCACGGCCCAGGATCGACACCATGGTGTAGTCCACGGCGACGCGGCCGTCGGTGATCAGCTTGCCGATGGTCGGACCGTAGACCTGCTCGAACCGGCGGCAGAACGGGCACAGGAAGTCCTCGTAGACCGTGAGCGTGGCCTTCGGCTCGGAACTGCCCGGCTTGGTCACGACGTTCGCCGCGGCGAGGTGGATCGAGTGCAGGGGCGTCGGCCCGGAATCCGTCGATGACGTCGCGGCGGCGCCACCGACGGGCTCGTTCTCGTGGCGAAGCACGATGACGGCGGCGACACCCGCCGCGACCAGCGCGATGACGGCGATCACGGCGAACATCACCCAGCCGGTGCGGGACTTCTTCGGTGGCGGAAAGCCCGGACCGTATTGCGGCGGGGGTCCCCAGGGGCCTGGCTGCGTCATGGAGGCAGTTTCCCACGTGGGAAAATGGCTTCGTGTTGTTGACGGGGTTTCCGGCCGGGATGTTGCAGTGCAACTGCTACATCCTCGCGGCGCGCGCCGGGTCGGACGCCATCATCGTCGACCCGGGCCAGCGGGCCATGGGCCGCATCCGCGAAATCCTGGATGAAAATCGGCTCACCCCGGCGGCGGTGCTGCTCACCCATGGCCACGTCGACCACATCTGGTCGGCGCAGAAGGTGGCGGACACCTACGGCTGCCCGGTGTACATCCACCCCGAGGACCGGTTCATGCTGACCGATCCGATCAAGGGGTTCGGTCCGCGGCTGGCCCAGCTGGCGTTCGGGGTGCTGTTCTCCGAGCCCAAGCAGGTTGTCGAACTGGACCGCGACGGTGACAAGCTCGACCTGGGCGGCATCACCGTCACCGTGGACCACACGCCGGGCCACACCCGGGGGTCGGTGGTGTTCCGCGTCAGCGATGGGCCGGCCGACCTGGCATTCACCGGCGACACCTTGTTCAAGCAGTCGGTGGGCCGCACCGATCTCCCGGGCGGCAGCGGCCGGGACCTGCTGGACTCGATCGTGACAAAACTGTTGGTGCTCGACGACGACACCGTGGTACTACCTGGGCACGGCCCGCAGACCACGATCGGCGCCGAACGCCGTACCAACCCATTCCTCGAAGGCTTATCAAGTTGAGCGATTTTCAGGCGCCCAAGGGCGTCCCGGATTACCTGCCCCCGGACTCGGCCGAATTCGTCGCGGTGCGCGATGGTCTGCTGAACGTCGCGCGGCTGGCCGGGTACGGCCACATCGAGTTGCCGGTGTTCGAGGACACCGCGCTGTTCGCCCGCGGTGTGGGGGAGTCCACCGATGTGGTGTCCAAGGAGATGTACACCTTCGCCGACCGCGGTGACCGCTCCGTCACGCTGCGCCCGGAGGGTACCGCCGGCGTCATGCGGGCCGTCATCGAACACGGCCTCGACCGCGGCGCGCTGCCCGCCAAGCTGCGGTACTCCGGACCGTTCTTCCGCTACGAGCGGCCGCAGGCCGGCCGCTACCGCCAGCTGCAGCAGGTGGGTGTGGAGGCCATCGGCATCGACGACCCCGCGCTGGACGCCGAGGTGATCGCGGTGGCCGACGCCGGTTTCCGCTCGCTGGGCCTCGACGGGTTCCGCCTGGAGATCACCTCACTGGGTGACGACACCTGTCGCCCGCAGTACCGGAAGTTGTTGCAGGACTTCCTGTTCAAGCTGGACCTCGACGAGGACACCCGACGCCGCGCCGAGATCAACCCGCTGCGCGTGCTCGACGACAAGCGGCCACACGTCAAGGAGATGACGGCCGACGCCCCGGTGATGCTGGATCACCTGTCGGAGGCCGCCAAGGAACACTTCGACACCGTGCTGGCACACCTGGACGCCCTCGGCGTGCCGTACGTCATCAACCCACGCATGGTCCGCGGCCTCGACTACTACACCAAGACCACGTTCGAGTTCGTGCACGACGGCCTCGGCGCGCAGTCCGGCATCGGCGGCGGTGGCCGGTACGACGGCCTGATGAAGCAGCTGGGCGGGCAGGACCTGTCGGGCATCGGCTTCGGTCTGGGCGTCGACCGCACGGTGCTGGCGCTCAAGGCCGAGGGCAAGACGGTGGCGTCGCCTGCGGCGGTCGATGTGTACGCCGTGCCGCTGGGCGCGCCGGCCAAGCTGGAACTGGCGAAGATCGTTGCGGCCCTGCGTGGTTCGGGTGTGCGTACCGACATGTGCTACGGCGACCGCGGCCTCAAGGGCGCGATGAAGGCCGCCGACCGCTCCGGTGCCAAGGTGGCCCTGGTCGCCGGTGACCGCGACATCGAGGCCGGCACCGTCGGCGTCAAGGATCTGTCGAACGGCGAGCAGGTCGACGTGCCCATCGCAGACGTCGCTGCCGCTGTCGCCGCCCGACTGCAGTAACCACTTCCCGCGGAAACAACACTTCCCGCGAGCGGCCGTGTCTGTACGGCAACACGCCGGATCGTGTGTGCACTTTGGGGTCGCTCGCGGCCGACGAGTGGCCCCACAATGTCATGGGTTGACGGCGTGTCGGGTACAAACACGGCCGCTCGCGGGAGAGGTCTCGCGGGAAGGGGGGCGCGGGAGAGGTGGCGCGGGAGAGCGCTCAGTGGGTCATGCGGCGGAGCATGCCGTCGCGGAGGGTCAGGGTGTGGAGCAGGATGGCGCTGACGTGCGCGGCGATGGCGGCCACCAGCAGGTAGGCCACCACCGAATGTGCCTGCCGCAGAATGCCGTACAGGTCGGCGTCGAAGGGGACGAGGCCGGGCAGCGTCAATCCGAAGGCCCGTACCGGGGTGTCCGACGCCGACACCATGGCCCAGCCGACCAGCGGCTGCACCAGCAGCATGGCGTACATCGCCAGCTCGGACCCGGCAATCAGTCTGCCTTCCAGCGGTCCCACCGTGTCGGGCCACTTCGGCGGCTTGTGGGTGAATCTGTTTGCCGCCCGGACGATCACGATGACCAGGATGCTGATGCCCAGTGTCATGTGGACGGCGACCAGGGCTGCGTGGGAGCCGATCTGGTTGGTCATCGTGAAGCCGATCAGCAGCGCGGCGAAGACCGCCACCGCGGTCAGCCAGTGCAGCACGCGGGTGCGGATGGGGAAGCGGCCGGTCATGGCTTGACCTCCTGAACCTGAACGGCCGGAGCGGTTTTCGGCTCGATGGTCCGGGCCCGGTACGACCCGGCGTACACGGCCGACCGGGCGCTGAGCAGCGGATCATCGGAGGGTTCGATGCCGTCGGGCAGGACCAGGGGATCGAAGTTGATGTCGCGGGCATTGCCGGCGGCATCGGTCTGGGCTTCGGTGAGGGTCAGGACGCCGGCGTCGATGACCTGCCGGTCGGCCGGCCACGGCAGCGTCGGATCGGTCGGGTCACCGTCACGGCCGACGGTCAGTCGCAGATTCCACTGCAGCGGAGCCTTTTTCAACTGCAGGACCAACGCGTCGAACAACGCGTTGGGGTCGTCGGACTTCGGCGGTAGCGCGGCCTGCTGAGGAACGAACGACCAGCGGACCGGCGTACGGACACCGGCATGGTTCACCAGATAGAACTTGTGCAGACCCGAGAAGGTGCTGTCGGCGAAACCCGGTGTGGGCGGGCTTTTCTTGACCAAAGCCGTCGCCGCCGCGGTCTCGGGGTGCCGGCTGAGGAAGTCGGCCATGGCCTTCGGGTCGGGCTTGCCGTCGGCGACCGGTTTGGACGCCAGCAGCCGGTCATAGAAGCCCTGCGGTGAGTTGTCGAGGAACACCGGGAGGTTCAGCATCGCGGTCCGCCACTGACCGGCACCAGGGAAGCCGATGGCCAGGCCGAGCCCGCGGGCCGCGCCGGGGGTGTCGGCGACCGTCGGGTTGCCGCCGGCCAGGGAGAACCGGCCCGCGACGGGCGTTTCACCCGGGCCGAAGACCACGGCGCGGGACAGGGCCGCCGCGTTGCCGTTGCTCATGAAATGGCCGACGACCGAGAGCCCTTTGGCGTGGTTCTTCCGGAATCCGGGGTGATCGCCGAAGACTTTCCGGAAGCCGTCCAGGAACGTCTGGCGGGTCAGCGTGCCCGCGCGGCTGGTGTATGCGACCAGTCCGAGGTCCACGGCGAGGAACGCCCCGACGGCGCCGAGGCCAACCAGGACCGAACGCCGGGTCAGGGGAGTACCGCGCCAGGATGGGCCGTCCATGACCACCACAGGTACCACAAACTGCTGTGGCAACATCTGCGAACGTGCGGGTACTGGTGCAGCGGGTGACGTCGGCGCGGGTGACGGTCGACGGGCAGACGGTCGGTGCGATCGCCCCGAATCCTCAGGGCCTGGTCGCGCTCGTCGGTCTCACCCACACCGACGACGCCGCGGTGGTGCGCAAGATGGCCGACAAACTGTGGCGGCTGCGCATCCTCGACGGCGAGCTGAGCGCCGCCGATGCCGGTGCCCCGATTCTCGTGATCAGTCAGTTCACCCTCTACGCCGACACCGCCAAGGGCCGCCGGCCGTCGTGGAACGCCGCGGCGCCCGGGCCGGTCGCCGAGCCGCTCGTCGACGAGTTCGCGGCGGCGCTGCGGGCGCTGGGCGCAGAGGTCGCCACCGGGCGGTTCGGCGCCCATATGCAGGTCGAACTGGTCAACGACGGGCCCGTGACGGTGCTGTTGGAGCTGCAGGCGGGGTGATACGTCTGATGCAGGGTGTAACGGTCCGGTACGGTCAGTCGATATGACCGGCATGCGTAAAGCGACAGTCAAGTTGTCAGTGGTGTGTGGCGCGGCAGCAGTGGCGGCCGCTGGGCTGATGGCGCCGGTGGCGTCTGCCGCCCCGGCCGGCCACGAGGTCCGGTACACGCTGTCGGTGGGCGGCCCGGCCACCTTCGACCTGCTCTACCTGGTCAATCAGCCGGCGAACAAGGCCGCGTACAACGCCGACGCCTACGCCTACCTCAAGCGCGAGACGGTCACCGTCGGTCCCGACGCCCCGTGGGTGTTCACCACGACGCTCGCCGACCCGCAGTGGGCGATCTTCACCGTCAGCAGCACCACGCACGGTGGCCAGGCCGCTCCGGACTCGACGTGCGACATCGCGGTCGACGGGCAGTCGGCAGCGCACCAGACCGCGCCGTACAACGTGCAGTGCCAGCTCGGTCAGTGGTAGTTCGCTAGCGGCGGCTCGCCCGCCGGTTGGCCTTCTCGATCGCGTCGACCAGCTCGCCTTTGTTCATGGTCGACCGGCCCCGGATGTCGAGCCGGCGCGCGACGTCCATGAGATGTTTCTTGGTGGCCTGGGTATCGACGCCCTCGGCGGTCTTGCCGCGGGCGTTGGGCCCGCCGCTGCGCGCCCGCTCATCCGACGGGCCCTTGTGGTCCTTCTTCTCCCAGTGGTCGCCGACCTTCTCGTAGCTGTGCTTGAGCGCTGAGTACGCGACCCGGTGGGCACGTTCACCTTCGCCGTATTCCTCGGCGGCCGAGTCGTGCGCTTTCGCGAACGTACGTTGTGCCTTGGGACTCGACTTCTGCAGCGTGCTGGGCAGCTCACTCTTCTTGGCTTGCCCCTTCTTGGTGGTCTTCGGCATGACACTCCTCCTCACGGTGTGAAAACATCTGGCGGGCAGATCAATTGGTGTCCGAATCGTCGTCGACGACCGGGAAGAACGAGGCGTCTTCCTCGGCTTGAGGTGTGACCGGGCCGCCGACCACATCCGGCTCTTCTGCGGCCAGCTTGTCGTCGAGGGACTCACCCTCTTCCGCTTCTTCCTCGAGCAGACCGAATTGATCTGCCCCATGCCAGCCTTCGGGTGGCTCGACGGTCTGATCGCCGTCGCGGTTGTGCAACTCGTCGGAGTCCGTCGACTCGCTCGGGGTGAGCATGTGGTCGTCGTCCGGCTCGGAGTGGGGATCGCCCGGTACAGACATCAGGCCGGCACCGCCTCGGTCGCCCGGTTCCACGTCCGGTGCCGCCGGATCGTGTCGATGAACGCCTCGATGAACAGCTCGTCGAGCGCGCCGCCGTGCGATGTCGTCGTGACAACGCCTCTGTCCGTGTGGGTTTCGGTCAGACCGGCGGATTCGGGATTGATCCCCGCGGCGCGTAGTAAACCGATGCCCGCACCGAACGCGGCGACCGGCTTCAGGTGTTTGTAGGCCTCGCCGACGAAATGGATCGCCGAACCGTCCTGTGCGAGTAGCTGAACGGAGTCCAGCGCCCCCGGGACCAATACCGCGTCGTAGACCGACGACGAGGTGGTGTTGAGGCCGAGGTCGACGGCGAGTTCCTGGCCGGTGTCGGTGGTGATGGTGCCGCCACCGATGAGGCCGACGACGTCGACGGTGGCGCCCAACTCCCTGAGGGCGGCCGCGGTCCGTTCGGTGCCCCGCAGGTCCACGCCGTCGGCGGCCAGGACGGCGATTCGGCGGCTGACGATGGAATCGGTCGCGGTGTTCAGCTGCGACAACGCCGGCGACGACACCACGCGATCGGGAACGGCGACCTCATCCGGCGCCAGTGCTCCGAGCTTGGCGGCGACCCGCTCGGCGAGTTCGTGGTCGATCATGTTGAGCTGTGCGATGACTCGTGGCCGGATGCCGGTCTCGGGGCCGACCTTGCCGAGTTCGAACGCGAACGCGGCGACAATGTGGTCCTGCTCTGCGGTCGACATGCTGAGCCAGAACATTCGGGGCTGGCTGTAGTAATCCTTGAAACTCTCTGCGCGGCTGCGGATCTTGTGACCGTCGACGCGTTCGGTGTAGTGCCGGAAGGCATCCTCGTCCGCCAGTGCGGGACAGCCACCGCCGAGGTTGTTCTTGAGGTAACTCGTGGTCCCCTGGGGGATGGTGTGCTGACCGGAGCCGTCGCGCTGATTGTTGGTGACCGCCGCGATGGGCCGGTTTACCGGCAGGTGCGCGAAATTCGGCCCACCCAACCGGATCAGCTGGGTGTCGAGGTAGGAGAAGTTGCGGAACTGCAGCAGGGGATCGTTGGTGAAATCGATGCCCGGGACCAGATTGGCGGTGTGGAACGCGACCTGCTCGGTCTCGGCGAAGAAGTTGTCCGGGTTGCGGTCGAGCACCATCCGGCCGACGGGGATCACCGGAACCCGTTCCTCTGGAACAAGTTTGGTCGAGTCGAGCAGATCGAACGGGAACGCGAACTCGTCGGATTCGGGGATCAGCTGGACACCGAGCTCCCACTCAGGGAACTGGCCGGCCTCGATGGCGTCCCACAGGTCACGACGATTGAAGTCCGGGTCCTTACCGGCGATCTGCTGGCATTCCTCCCACAGTAGTGAGTGCACACCGAGTTTCGGCTTCCAATGGAACTTCACGAACACGCCCTCGCCGGCGGCGTTCACCAGCCGGAAGGTGTGCACGCCGAAACCCTCCATCATCCGGTAGCTGCGCGGCAGGGCCCGGTCGGACATCAGCCACATGATCGCGTGCAGCGTCTCCGGCTGCAGCGACACGAAGTCCCACAGCGTGTTGTGGGCCGACGCCGCTTGCGGAATCTCGTTGTGCGGCTCCGGCTTCACCGCGTGGACGAAGTCGGGGAACTTGATGCCGTCCTGGATGAAGAAGACAGGAAAGTTGTTGCCGACGAGGTCGTAGTTGCCCTGTTCGGTATAGAACTTGGTGGCGAAGCCGCGTACGTCGCGCACGGTATCGGCGGAGCCGCGGGACCCCGCGACGGTGGAGAAGCGGACGAACACCGGCGTGCGCAGGCCCGGTGTGGTCAGGAATTTCGCCGTGGTGAAGTCGGTCAGCGAATCGTCGTAGGGCTCGAAGTATCCATACGCGCCCGCGCCGCGCGCGTGCACGACCCGCTCGGGGATGCGTTCGTGGTCGAAGTGCGTGATCTTCTCCCGTGCATGGAAGTCCTCCAGCAGGGTGGGACCGCGCTCACCTGCGGTGAGGGCGTCGTCGGTGTGCGGAACCCGGACGCCCTGTTGCGTGGTCAGGAAACCCGCGTTGTTGTCGACCCGCGCGGCTTCGAGCTGCTCGTTCTTCGCATTCGATGTTTCGTCCACCGTGTCTGGTTACCCGTCGCGATCGGCAACAAACGCGGCGGTTGGTACTCCTGGTTCACAGCGACGCGGCCGGTGGGTACTCCCGGTGTTCGTTCGGCGCGGGGGCGACCTGCTGGACGAAGTCGCCGAGGTAACGAATTGCCCGCCGCCCCTCGGGCAGGACGGCGGCGGCGAGCGGGAAATCGTGAATCTGCCCGTCCCACATATGAAGTTCGCACTGTGCCCCGGCCGCGGTCAGCCGCTCGTACATCAGTTCCGCGTCGGGCCGGAGAAACTCGTCGCTGCTGACGTGGATCGACACCGGCGGCATCCGGTGCAGGTCGGCGTCGACAGGCGAGGCGATGGGCTGCCCGGCCGGGTTCTTCTCACCGTGCGCGGCGACGTAGCGCATGAACGATGTCATCGCGCGCGCCGTGAACATCGCGCAGCGGTCTTTGCCGCCGGGGGCTTTGTCGTGCGGATTCAGCGTTGTCAGTGGCGAGATGGCCACCACGCCGGCGGTGGGCGGGTTACCGTGCCGAAGCAGGTCGGCGGCGGTCTGCAGGGCCAGGTAGCCGCCCGCGGAATCTCCGGCAACCACGATGTCGGACCAGTGGTACCCGCGGCGCAGCAGCCAGCGCAGCCCGTCGACGGCGTCGGACAGCGCTGCCGACAGTCCGTGCTCGGGCAGCATGCGGTATCCGACGTTGAGCACGTCGGCATCTGCACTGCGGGACAGCTGGGCGGCAAAGGACCGGTGCGTGTTGAGACCACAGGTGAGGAACGCGCCGCCGTGCAGATAGAGAATGGCGCGCCGGGCCGACGCGCCGGTGCCGATCAATTCGGCCCGACAGGACGGCAAGCGGACGCGCCGAACGGTCGCCGACCTGGGCAGCGGGGCCAGCGCGGCGATCTGATCGATGGCGCTGAAGGGCCAGTGCAGATTCGGTTGCAGTGACCACATCCGCACCGCGTTCTTCACGAATACCCGGCACATGGCGCCGATTGCGTGAGATTGCGGGCTGCGGCGGTGGTGATGCCGTACGCCCTGGCCATGCCGGGTATTTCGCATTGTGATCAACTCCTGCGCACTCGATACCCGTGCCAGATTTGGTCAAACGTTGTGCCGGAGCAGGTTTCCGATGGGCATGGACCAGGTATGTCGGTAGTGCCGGATTGTTCAACGGAATCAAGCATGTTTGGAGGAATGGCGTATGACCACGCATATCGATACCGGCTCCGACACCGGCGTCTTCACCGGAACCGCGGACAAGGACTACAACCTGATCTGGTTCGTGGAGAACTGCCTGAGCAACGCGCTCCGCATGGAACGCTACTGCGCCGACGCTGAGCGCCAGGGCGATACCGAACTCATCGATCTGTTCAAGCGGGCGCAGCACGAAAGCCGCAAGGGCGCCGAGCAGGGCAAGGCGCTGCTCGCCAAGCGCGTGGTGTGACGGACTTCGATCGCACCTGAGTACAACACAAGGAGGAAATGCATTGGGAGAGAACAAGAGTGGTCCTGAAGAGGGCATCAAGGGCACCGTCGAGGGTGTCAAGGGCAAGCTGAAGGAAGCCGCAGGTAGCGTTGTCGGCCGGGACGACATGGTCCGTGAGGGGCAGGCCCAGCAGGACAAGGCGGACGCCGAACGTGATGCGGCCAAGCACGAGGCGCAGGCCGAGTCGGCCCGCTCCGGGGCGGAGGCCGCCGAGAAGCGACAGCAGCAGAACCAGTAGAGCCAGAACGGCCCGGCTTCCTTGAACTGTGGGGAGGCCGGGCCGCTTCTTGCGCGAAAACTATTGTGCGCGAGCGGTATCGTTGGGTCCGCTGTTCTGCATCGCCAATGGCACCAGCACCCAGAACGTGCAGAATCCGGCCAGGCCGATGCCGCCGGCGATCCAGCCCGCCACCTGGCCCGCGACGGTACCGAAGATCAGCTCGGTCACCCCGGTCAGTGCCATGCCGAGCAGGAGCAGGCCATAGAAGGCGCACCGGTGCGCCGCGGCAACGATCAGCGACATGCGTCGTTGCCGAAAGAGTATGCGGTGCATGCCAACTGGCGCTATCAGCAGAATCGCCGACGCAACGGAGAAGGCCACGGTCGCCAGGTAGACGGTCTGGCTCTGGTCATCCAGTGTGGTGAACCGTTGTTGGAACGGCAGGGTCATCAGAAATCCGGTGAGCAGTTGCACTCCGGTCTGGGCGACGCGGAGTTCCTGCAACAGACTCGACCAATTGCGGTCCAGTCGCTCCATTTCGGTCTCGTGACGGGCCATCCGGTCCCATCGCTGGTCGGATGGTCCCTCGTCAACGTGCTCGCCCGTCATCAGACACATCGCTCTTGCGTCGAACTTTTTCGCGGTCGACGACAGTGATGCGGTCGTCGGGCCCCGAACCGTAGAAACTGAAGATGTCCTTGTGGGGCAAGGATTCCACCTGGATTTCGCGGACGGTGAGCCAGCGGCCTCCCGCCGGGTCCTCGATGACGTCACCCTCCGTGACGTCGGCGGGGCGGACGGTTTCGGTCGTGGTGTCGGTGGTCACCGGAACCCCTTTCCCGTCAGGGGGTTTCGAAACTGAACGTGAGGACGGCGAATCCGGCGATCAACAGCGCCCAGGCGACGAGCGGCACCACGATGCCGCGTCGGGTCTTCGCGGTCACGAACGACAGCGCGACGGCCAGCACCGCGACAACAGGCGCACCGTACTCGATCAGCCCGAACACGAACGGGCTCGGACCCAGCTTGGCGCAGGTGCGTTCGGAGCAGCCCGCGGTCGCGAGGACCTGGGCGTACTGATACAAGATGATGGCAAGAGCACCCGGCACGGTGAGGCCGGCCAGCACCCAATTGATGACGGTGCGGCGCCGGTGTCCGTCTCCCTGTGCGTCTGCATCGTGTTGCGCGATCGCCCCGGTCTGGACCTCAGACATCGACACCTCCCGGTGATAGCGGGTTTCATTCGTACTGTCCTGTGGTGGGCGTACCCGGGCGGTCGAACCGCGAAACGCCTGTTTCGTCCGGTATCGCGGGGGTACGTCGCCCGTATGACGACGACTGTTGGGGATTACCTGCTCGAGCGGCTCAGGCAATGGCATGTCCGCCACGTCTTCGCCTATCCGGGCGACGGCATCAACGGGATCGTGGCCGCGTTCGGGCGTAGTGACGATGAGCCGCAATTCATTCAGACCCGCCACGAAGAAATGGCTGCGTTCGGAGCCACCGGGTACGCCAAATTCGGCGGTGGCGTCGGTGTCTGTATGGCGACGTCGGGTCCCGGGGCCATCCACCTGCTGAACGGGCTGTACGACGCGAAGCTCGACCACGTTCCGGTGGTGGCGATCGTCGGGCAGACGGCGCGCAGCGCGATGGGCGGTAGTTATCAGCAGGAGGTCGATCTGCACAGTCTCTACAAGGATGTCGCGAGCGACTACCTGGTCGAGGTCAACGTCGCCAACCAACTGCCCAACGCGCTCGACCGCGCGATCCGCACCGCTCTGGCCCGGCGGGCGCCGACGGCCCTGGTGATCCCGTCTGATCTGCAGGAGCAGCCGTGCGAACCTCCGCAACACGAGTTCAAGCAGGTGCCGTCGAGCGATGCGCGGTATGTGCCACCCGCGGTGCATCCGCAGGACGAACAGGTCCGCAAGGCTGCCGAGGTACTCAATGCCGGTGAGCGCGTGGCGATTCTGGTCGGCCAGGGTGCCCGCGGTGCCGCCGGCCAGGTACGCGAACTCGCCGACAAGACGGGGGCCGGTGTCGCCAAGGCGCTGTTGGGTAAGGACGTGCTGTCCGACGATCTGCCGTATGTCACCGGTTCGATCGGGCTGCTCGGCTCGCGACCCAGCTACGAGATGATGCGCGACTGCGACACCCTGCTGATCGTCGGATCGAACTTTCCGTACAGCCAGTTTCTGCCGAAGTTCGGCCAGGCCCGGGCGATTCAGATCGACATCGACGGGGCGGCGATCGGCATGCGTTACCCGACGGAGGTCAACATCGTCGCCGATGCGAGTGCCGCGCTCGGTGCACTACTGCCACTGGTGGAGCCGAAAACCGACCGGAAGTGGCGAGATACCCTCGAGCACAACGTCTCTCGCTGGTGGGACATCGTCGAGCGCCAATGCATGCTGTCGGCCCGGCCGGTGAACCCGATGCGGGTCGCGTGGGAGCTTTCGCTGCGGATACCGTCGAACGCCATCGTGACGGCCGATTCCGGTTCGTCCACCAATTGGTACGCGCGTTGCCTCAAGTTCCGCGGTGAGATGCGCGGTTCGCTGTCGGGCACCCTCGCCACCATGGGACCCGCGGTGCCGTACGCGATCGGTGCGAAGTTCGTGCATCCGGACCGCCCGATTGTGGCGCTCGTCGGAGACGGTGCGATGCAGATGAACGGGATGGCCGAGCTGTTGACCATCAAGCGCTACATGGCGCAGTGGTCCGACCCGCGGCTGGTGGTGTGTGTCTTCCACAATGGCGACCTGAATCAGGTCACCTGGGAGCTGCGGGCAATGGGCGGGGCGCCCAAATTCCTGCCGTCACAAACGCTACCGGACGTCTCGTATGCCGAGATCGCCTGTGCCGTGGGACTGGAAGGCATCACCGTCGACAACCCCGATCGGCTCGGCGAGGCCTGGGACCGGGCGCTGGGTGCCGACCGCCCCGTCGTATTGGACGTCAGGTGCGATCCCGAAGTGCCGCCGATTCCTCCGCATGCCACCTACGAACAGATCAAAGACATGACCGCCGCGGTTCTCAAGGGTGACCCCAACGGCTGGCACCTGGTCTATCAGGGCATGAAAACCAAGGCGCAGGAGTTCATCACCCGTTCTGGTGGTGGCGCCGGGTAGCCGCGTGTAGTGTGAGAAACACAACGCTGTTGCACAGCGTGACCGCTTAGCCAAAAGCGGCATCAGTCGAGGGACTACAACTCGGCGCGTGAATCCGGTCCAGAGCGGGGCCTCAATTCTCAGGATTCGCCGAGTGTGGTCGGGTTCGACTACGGCAAATTGCCGTTCCGTCTGTAAGGCGGAAAACAGCATGTCGCATTCTCGTAATTGTCAATGATGTCAATCGTTGGTGTCGTGCGTGCTGTAACACCCTGGAAGGGGTGCTGCATGTCAGTTTCTCTGTTGGAAAACGATTCTCGTGAAGTGAGCGAGCCGCTCGAGGACGACTCGAGCCAGGACGAATACGCGGATGTGGTCACAATGGTCGCGCTGCTCCGTCAATTACCGCCGAACTCCGACGCCTACGCCCGTCAACTCGAACGCATCGTGCTGCGGTGCTGCCCGCTGGCGGACCGGGTGGCGCGCCACTTCGACCGCCGCGGCGAGAATCTCGAAGACCTGATCCAGGTGGCCCGGGTGGGTTTGCTACAGGCAGTCAACCGGTTCGACCCCGAGCGGGGGTCACGGTTCGTGGCATTCGCCCTGCCCACGATGATGGGGGAGTTGCGCCGATACTTCCGTGACTATGGCTGGAAGGTCCACGTACCCAGGCGAATTCGTGATCGTCAGCACGATATTGCTTGTGCCACCGCATATTTGACGAACGACCTGAGGCGGGCGCCGAGTATCGAGGAGCTCGCCGAAGAGTTGGAGATCGACCGCGACCAGGTCGTCGAGAGCATCGTGGCGGCCAAGGCGTACCAGCCCCAGTCGCTGGACGTGAACGTCAGCGACGACGACGCACGAACGCAGGCTCTCGGTGACTCGCTCGGTGAGATGGATGCCGGCTTCGACCGGGTGACCGATCGCGAATCGGTACGGTCACTGCTGGCAGCGCTGCCGCGCCGCGAGCAGAAGGTGCTCTATCTCCGGTACTTCGGTGCCATGACGCAGCGGCAGATCGCGGACTCGATCGGCGTTTCGCAGATGCATGTGTCACGGATATTGGACCGGACCTTGCGGGACCTGCGAGCTCAAGTGGGTTGCGCCTGATCGGCGGCGCCCTTTCGGCCATCGGCGGCGGACCGGGTCTGCCGCCGATGACTGGTGTCGCACCACGGATAGGTCTTGCTGCGCTGGCAGCAGCAGATGGCGACCATGAATCGGTCGGAGCAGACCCGGGTCCCGTCGTCGAGTTCGACTTCGACCGGACCCTGGATCAACATCGGGCCACGCGGCACGATTCGCACGGTTCTGCGGGTGGGGCTCATCGTTTCACCGCCCTGATGACGGCCAGTTCTTCGGTGCGCCGTCCGGGGGTCAAACGACCGGTGTCCTCCAACCAGCGGGCGCGCGCGGTCATCACGGGCCCGAATGCGATGGTGCGGCGCGCCACCACATCGGCCTGAAGCCCGCCGTCCCGCAAGGCGGTGACGCTCCTCGCGACGTCGGCGAACTCGGACTGGACGATCAGTGCCGTGCCGCCGCGCCGCAGCAGCCCGGGCGCCGCGGCGCAGAGCGGATCGAGGATGAGCCGGCCATCGGGACCGGCGTTGAAGGATGCGGGAGGGCCACCGGCGCCGACGATCACCGGTTCGCGGCTCGCCGGCTCCGGTACGTACGGCGGGTTGCACAACACCAGATCGAACGGCTCGAGTTCCACTGCCGCAGACCAGGAGCCGAGCCGCGCATCGATCGGAACACCGACGAGTCGGGCATTGGCACGCGCCGCCGCGATGGCGGCGTGCGAGGTATCGAAGGCGACCACGGTGTCCGCTCCGGCATCGGAAGCAGCAATCGCTGCCACCCCACTGCCGGTACACAGGTCCGCGACGCGCATGCCCGCCGGGTGGCAGCGGTGGCGCATGACCTCGATCAACAGCCGCGAATCATGTTGCGGCAGATAAACGTTTGCGCACTCAGGCGAGATTTCGGAGCTCAGCATCGGGCTTCCTCTCTGGATCAACCTCTCCGATATAACCGCGAAGTGGCTTCGGCAAACGCCTCGAATCGGTAACGCCGCACGAGGTGGACGGTTTTGATGTCGCCGGGAACGGGTAACAAGGCTCAATGCCGGGTCACGGTGACAGCCAACGGGCGGTGATCCGAGAGTTCCACCTGTGGGGTGGTGTGTCGGAGCGCCGTCAGCTGCCGGTCGTCGGTCAGAAGGTGGTCGAGCTGCTGGGTCGGTGCCTCGGCCGGGAATGTGTCGGCACACGCCAGCGGCCGCATACCCGACCAGCGCGCTGCAGGGCCCGCTGCCATGTTCAAATCGCCGGCAATGACGTGTGGCCCCGGCAGGGCGCGGACGGTACGTGCCAACTGCCGCAGTTGATGCCGGTTCCAGCCGGGCACGAACGACAAATGCGTGCTGGCGATCGTCATGGCGCCCAACGGCGTATCGAGCCGTGCCAGCACGGCGGCGCGTGGCTCCTCGTGCACGATCAGCACTTTCCCGGGTACCGACAGATACATCGGAAAGCGTGTCGGTATGCGGGGCAGCCGCAGCACCTGCCAGCTGCTCGCCGGATAACGCGAGAGCAGGGAGATGCCGTACGCCGCCGACGCCGGCTGTTCCTCGCCGGTAGCCGCGATCCAGGTGGCGCCGGGCGTTCCGGTGATGGCGGCGACGAAACGGTGCGACACCGCGTTCATCACCTCGGCGGCGATCGCCGTCAGATCCGCTCGGCCGGAACGCGATTGGTCGAAGTCCACTTCCTGCAGCGCCAGAATGTCCGGGTCGAGGAGGCTGATACTGCGGCGCAGTCTGTCGAGATGTACGCCGTCGCCGACGGTGCGGCCGTGCAGGATGTTGAAGGTCGCGAGGCGCATCGAAGTCATGATGACTCGATACCCACGAACGCCGGCTTTGATTGCTCGGTCCATCATGTGTCCTGAACGCACCCCACTGCGCAATGCACTGCGCGCCGCGGCGAGCGCCTTCAAGGCGAACGCCCAGAGTTTCGCCCTTGCCGGCAGCTACGCCCTGTGGGTGTACGGCGCTCCGGAACCCGACCACGACGTCGACTTCGTCGTTCCCGAGCCGGACACCGAGTCAGCGGCGAAAATATTGGGGCAGAACGGGTTCGACATCGAACGAACGCCCGAAGATTGGCTCTTCAAAGCGTACTTCGACGGCGTGCTCGTCGATGTCTTACACCGGATCAACGGTGTTCCGGTGGACTCGGTCCTGCTCGCCGGGGCCGTGGTGCGCGACGTGCTGGCCATCTCGATGCCGGTCCTGACCCCAGATGCGGTGATAACCCAGAAGCTGCTGACGCTCAATGAACATCACTGCGACTTCGCGCCACTGCTCCCGGCGGTGCGGGCCGTTCGCGAGCAGCTCGACTGGCCACGAATTCGAGAGCTGGCGGCCGAAAACGACTTCGCCATGGCTTTTCTCGAGCTGGCGGCACGTCTCCGTCTGGACCGGTGACGGGGTCTTTTTCTTGCGCGTTAGTTTGCCATCACGCGCCCATGGGTACTTCTTCCGATGAGACCACAGGGGTCTGTGTAGGAGGAGCCATGTTGCGAGGAAGCGTGGGCGTCATCGTGGTGGTCTGGCTGCTGATCGGTGTACTGGCCGCCTGGCAGCGCGACTATTTCCGCGGCGGCGACACCAGCTGCGGTTCGGCAGGGCGTATCGCGCTGACCGTGATAGCCGGGCCGTTGAACTACGCCGGGGTCAATCCGAAGGTCGTCGATTGCCGACTGCCTCAACCAAGTGCGATGCGGTAAGCCGCATCCGAGATAAGGAAACGATCATCATGATTGCTTTGGGAGTGGTCCTGCTCATCCTGGGCTTCGTCTTCAACGTGTATCTGCTGTGGACCCTGGGCATCGTGCTCGTCGTGGTGGGCGCGATCTTCTGGCTCCTCGGGGCCGCCGGTCATGCGGTCGCCGGACGCCGATACTGGTATTGACGCGACGCGAGGGGCAAAAGCCCGGGCCTCAGGCCCGGGCTTTTGCCTTCTTTGCGGTGGTGACCGCGGTATCGGCCAATTCCGCAGCGCGTGCGCTGGCCTTCCGGTACGCGGATTCCGCATAGGGGGCAGCGGTGTCGGCCAACTCCGACGCACGTGCGCTGGCTTTCCGGTAGGCGGACTCCGCATACGGTGCGGCTTTCTCGAGGCCGTCCTCCAATTTCTCGAGCGCGACTCCGGCGAGTTCGCGGCCGTGCTCGAATCCGGTTTGGACACCGTGGCCGACCTTCTCACCCAACTCCGGCATCCGGGCCAGGGCGATCTCGGTCCTGGACGGAACCGTCGACGAGAGGGCCTCGGCGGCCCGTTGGGCGGCGCGCCGTCCCCGCCAGCCCAGCGAAGGCTTCCCGGCGGTGTCCGCCGAGGCGAGGATCAGGCCGCCCAGCAGGCTGAGGTCGGCCAGGAAGCCCCGGCGTTTGGCGGCCTTGGCCTCCGGATCGTCCTCGGCCCAGAACATGTGATGGCCGAGATTTGCCGGAATCACCGTCGCCGCGAGTACCGCGGAGGCCACGCGCGGAATGCGTCCGGTGGCCAGCAGCAGCCCGCCCGCGATCTGGGCGGCCGCAGTCGCCTGCGCCACGGCGACGGCGTTGGACGGCACGTTGCGTGCCACGGGATCCGGCATGTCCTTCAGTCCGTCGAGCGCGGGGCGTACGGCCTCGGCACCGGAGTCGGTGTTCAACAGGGTTTCGACGCCCTGTCCGATGAACGCTGTGGCAAGAAGCGGACGGGCGATCCTACGAATGATCATGAAGCAGGGGTTTCCCCCGCGGCTCTGGCCCAAACATCACCCCGGCATCGTCTCGCCGCCGAGGGGCGCCAGTACCTCACCGCTGTAGTACGACGACAACTGGTCGGCGGCGAAGAAGACGTACGACGGCGCGATCTCGTCCGGCTGGGCCGGCCGCTCGAACGGCGCGTGGTCGCCGAACGACTCGACCTTCTCCTGCGGCATGGTGGCCGGAATGAGCGGCGTCCAGACCGGTCCGGGGGCAACGCAGTTCACCCGGACGCGACGTTTCGCCAGTGACTGGGCCAGCGCGTAGGTGAATGCGATGACGGCGCCCTTGGTGGCCGAATAGTCCATCAGCGACGCATTGCCGCGTAGCCCGTTCACCGACGCCGTGTTGATGATCGCCGCGCCGTCCGGCAGATGAGCCAGCGCGGCTTTGGTCACCTGGAAATAACTGTCGATGTTCACGGCGAACGTCCGCCGCCATTGTTCATCGGTGATGTCGGTGAGATCGTCTGCCGGCGATTGGTAGGCGGCGTTGTTGACGATGATGTCGAGGCCGCCCAGTTCGGCGAGGGTGCGCGCCACCACCTCGCGGCAGTGGGCGGGCTCGCCGAGATCACCGGCGAACAGGGCGCACGTCTGGCCGGCCGCACCCACCACGGTCGCGGTGTGGGTCGCGTCGTCGTGCTCTTCGAGGTAGGCGATGGCGATGTCTGCGCCTTCCTTGGCGAACGCCGCCGCCACCGCACGCCCGATGCCGGAGTCGCCGCCGGTGATGAGGGCCCGGCGACCTTTCAGGAGGCCGCGGCCGACGTACCGGCGCATCTCGTCATGCGGCTGCTCTGCCATGTCGGCGGTATGCCCGGGATAGGGGATCGGTGTGTCCATCAGGCATCGCGCCCGAAATCGTCCTCGTCGGCGTCTATTTCGACGTCCGCGGTCTGCTCCAACCAGTCATGCGGGGCGGCCTCCGTCGGCGGGTTGTCGCGGCCGCTGACCGCGGCCTCGTCGTCGAGGACCTGTTCGTGAACGTCGCGTGACTGCTCGGCGGCGTCTGCGTCGGGGACCGCGTCCGGGAACTGTTCTGGTGTCATGACACTGCGGATACCCGTCCCGCGCGCTGGAAAAACTCTACGGATCAGGTGGCGCACGGTGCACGAGATCGATTGCAGCGCAAGGGTGATCGGCAGATTCAGCTCGTCGGTGGCGTCCGCGGCGCACCGGGGTGCGTCTGGAGATAGTCGAGTTCGCGGCGGCGGATGCGGCGGTGCCGTGCGAACAGCCACGCGCCGCCACCCACGGCCAGCACGGCCGCGATCGCCAAGGTCACGCCACCGGTACCCGCTTGCCCGCTGGCGAAGAAGTACAGGCTCACGACCAGGGTCGCCACCGCGAGTCCAACAGCCACCAGACCCGGAGCATTCGTGCCGTCCTTGAAGGATTCGCCGACATGCGGCCGGGTGGTGCGAGCATGGTCGACGGGGTCTTTCATGGAATGCCTCCTGGGGGGATCAGTCCTCGACGTTGTAATGCCCGGTGCGAGGCGGTTTTACACCCGCTGTGCGGTGACTCACCTCATCCCAGAACGGCTGCGCGCCCACGGCATCCAATCCGCTGGGACGGTGCGGGTTTAGCGCCACACGCCTGCGGGTATCGGGGAGGTCTCATGTGCACAGAAGAACTTGTTCAGCCTTTGCTGCCGGACGCCCGCGGTCCCGTGTCCAATGTCGTGATCGGACTGCTGGGCGAGCGGCTGCCCACGCAATACCTGGCGCGGATACAGCTACCGCTGGCGAATGCGGACCCTTTCGGCCTCGACCTGCAGCTGGCGCTGTATGTCTGCTACGAACTGCACTACCGGGGTTTTGCCGACACCGACGAAAAGTGGGAATGGAACCCTGCCCTCCTCGACGTTCGCCATCGCATCGAGGAGCGGTTCCTGGCTGCCGTCCGGGAACTCGTCGGCGACATCGACCCGGACAGCACGGCCCACGCCGAGCTGGCCCGCTGTGACACCGAACCTGTCGATGATTCGAGTCTGTCTGTCTACCTACAAGATCAGGCGACGTGGCCGCAGATGCAGGAGTACTTCGTGCATCGCTCGCTGTACCACCTCAAGGAAGCCGACCCGCAGTCGTGGATCATTCCGCGGTTGACCGGTCGCGCGAAAGCCGCGTTCGTGGCGGTGGAATACGACGAATACGGCGGCCGTGGCGGATACGAAACCATGCACCAGCGGCTGTTCGCCGATCTGCTCGATGCGGCGGGTCTGCGCAGCGACTATCTGCACTACCTCGGCAATGCCACGGGCAGCACCCTGGCCGCGGTGAACCTCATGTCGATGTTCGGTCTGCACCGCCACCTGCGTGGCGCGGCCGTCGGCCACTTCGCCGCAACCGAACTGACCTCGTCGCCGGGATCGCACCGAATCGTGAAGGGGCTCAAGAGACTTGGTGCCCCGCAGCCGTGCGTCGACTTCTACCGCGAGCACGTCGAGGCCGACGCGGTTCATGAACAGGTGGTCCGCAGGGAGGTCGTGGCAGACCTGCTGTCGCGCGAGCCCGGCCTGGAGCGGGACATCGTTTTCGGTATTCGGGCCTTCGACGCGATCGAGGGACGGCTCGCCGATCACATGCTGTCCAGCTGGGCGGCAGGGTGCCCGTCGCTGCAGCACTGGCCCGTTTGACCGCCTGCGCACCGGGTAATCGGTGGGGGACGCGCTCACAGCCCGAGCGCGTCTGACGTTCTCACAGGAGGAAATATGGCTTCACACGCCCTCAAATCCCCGTCTGATGTGATCGATCTCCTCACTGATCAGCACGAGCAGATCAAGGCACTGTTCACCGAGACCCTGGTGCTGGCCGGCGACGAGAGAGCGAGGTCGTTCCGGGATCTGCGCCGGCTCCTCGCGGTGCACGAAACCGCTGAGGAGGAGATCGTGCATCCGCGGGCGAAGCAGAAGCTCCCCGGCGGAGAGAAGGTCGTCGATGCCAGGCTGGAAGAAGAGCACGAGGCGAAAAAGCTTCTGGCCGAGCTGGAGTCACTCGACGTCGACAGCAAGGAGTTCACCGGCAAGCTGACGAAACTCCGCGACGCCGTGCTCGCGCACGCCGAGCATGAGGAGAAGGAAGAGTTCGCCAAACTCGGGACCGAGCTGTCGCAGCAGGAACTCGAACGCATGGGTGAGATCGCCAAACTCGCCGAAGCGGTGGCACCGACCCGGCCGCATCCCGGCGTGGAGTCCGCGGCTGCGAACCTCATCGCCGGGCCGTTCGCCGCGATGCTGGACCGGGTACGGGACGTGATCTCGAGCGTCCGCTGAGTCCAATGATCGAGCTGCTGCAGGAACTGTTGCGTGCGTACGGGCCCTGTGGGCAGGAGGACGCCGTCCGCGAGATCTGCCTGCGGGAGCTGGCACCCGTGGTCGACAGTGCTTGGGTCGACCGGGCGGGCAATGTGGTCGGGCGGGTGTCCTCCTCGGCGCGCGAGGAGGAGCACCCGCCCATCCGCGTCATGGCTCACATGGACGAATTGTCGATGCTCGTGAAGCGGGTGCAGCCGGACGGCAGAGTGCGGCTGACGCCGCTGGGCACGATGTATCCGGCGAACTTCGGCCTCGGGCCGGTGCTGATGCTGGGTGACCGTGAGCATGTATGTGGTGTTCTCACAGTGGGATCCGAACACACCACGCAGGAAAGTCCACAGATCTGGCAGACCAAACCCGACGGCGGTGACCGGGCACTGAACTGGTCGGACGTGTACGTGTTCACGGGCCGCACGCCGGAGCAGTTGACCGCGGCCGGCATCCGCCCGGGCACTCGCGTGTGCGTCCACCGAAGCAAGCGGGAACTGGTCGAGATCGACGATTTCCTGGGGTCGTACTTCATGGATGACAGAGCGCTGCTGGTGGTGCTGCTGTCGGCGGCACGCGAGTTGCGGCAGCGGCCGGAACGACCGCCGCAGGACGTGTACTTCGTGTGCACGGTCAGCGAGGAGGTCGGCGGGCTCGGCGGTTCGTACGCCAGCCGGGCCCTGCCCGGTGAATTGACCCTGGCACTCGAGGTCGGCCCGACCGAAGCCGAGTACGGCACCACCGTCACCGGTGGACCGATCGTCGGCTACAGCGACGCGCAGTGTGTCTACGACAAGGGCGTCGCGGACCGGCTGATGGACGTGGCGACGGCGTTGGGCGCCGATCCACAGCCGGCGGTCCTGGGCGCGTTCGAATCCGATGCGTCGCATGCGAAGTCGAATGGGCACACGGCTGCGGCCGGGCTGCTGTGCCTGCCCACACTGAGCACCCACGGATATGAGGTGGTGCCGCGCGGTGGCATCGAGACACTGTCCGAGGTGCTGGTGGAGTTTCTCGCGGGCGCGCCCCGGGTAAACAGGGCTACATCCGGAAAGGATGCGCCATGACCGCTACCGACAACCCTGATTCTGAGGTGATGCCGTCCGGCGTCTCCGGTAAAGTGCCCTGGTTCGACCGATTCGCCACCAGCACATCCGAAATCGTCTCCCGCGCTTGGTTCTTCCTCGCGTGCGTGCTGCTGGTGGTCGTGTGGGCGCCGACTTTCGCCTTCATGACCATCGACACCTGGCAGCTGGTCATCAACACGATCACGACGATCATCACGTTCCTGCTGGTCGCCCTGCTGCAGAACACCCAGAGGCGTGCCGATGACGCGCTCCAGCACAAACTCAACGCCATCGCCGACGCACTGGCAGATTTGATGCACCACCAAGGCAATGAAAACGACAGCATCCGCGACGACGAGAAACAACTGCGCGAGGCCGTCGGACTCGAAGAGCGCGAAAGCACCGGCTGACGATGAACGGCACCAGACCCGGTGCCCGGTTCATGGACACCATCACCGGTTGGGCCGGTTCGCTGCACGCCAGCGTCGCAGTTTTCGCGGTGGCCGCCGCGGCCCTGCTGGCCGGTTGCCCTGGTGATGCTCTTCGTCATTCAGCAAACCACCAACCGCCAGACCGGCGCGATTCTGCTCAAACTCGACGAACTGATCGTCACCTCAGCGACGGCCCGCGACGAGGTCATCGACGCCGAACGCCGCGACACCGCAGAACAAGAGAAACTGCACGACCGCCTGCACCACTGAGCGTCAACCGCTGCTGACGGTCACCGGCCCACATGCGACTCGGCATGCATCCGTTCGGTCATGTGCGGGTAGTGCAGCTCGAACGCCGGCCGCTCCGAACGGATCCGGGGCAGCTCGGTGAAGTTGTGCCGCGGCGGCGGGCAGCTGGTGGCCCACTCCAGCGAGTTACCGTGCCCCCACGGGTCGTCGACCACGACGGGCTCGCCGTAACGCCAGCTCTTGAACACGTTCCACACGAACGGAAGTACCGACAGCGCCAGGATGAACGACCCGATCGTGGAGACCAGATTGAGCGCGTCGAAGCCGTCGCCGGGCAGGTAATCCGCGTAACGGCGCGGCATGCCCTGGTCGCCCAGCCAATGCTGTACGAGGAAGGTCGTGTGGAAACCGATGAAGGTCAGCCAGAAGTGCAGTTTGCCCAGGCGCTCGTCGAGCAGCCGGCCGCACATCTTGGGGAACCAGAAGTAGATGCCGGCGTAGGTGGCAAAAACGATGGTGCCGAACAGCACGTAATGGAAGTGCGCCACAACGAAATACGAGTCCGTCACATGGAAGTCCAGCGGCGGGCTGGCCAGCAGCACGCCCGAAAGTCCGCCCAACAGGAAGGTGACGAGGAATCCGACCGCGAAGAGCATGGGCGTCTCGAAGGTCAACTGGCCCTTCCACATGGTGCCGATCCAGTTCCAGAATTTGATGCCGGTGGGGACCGCGATCAGGAATGTCATGAACGAGAAGAACGGCAGCAGTACGGCTCCCGTGGCGAACATGTGGTGCGCCCACACGGCGACCGACAGCACCGTGATGGCCCACGTCGCGTAAATCAGTGTGGTGTAACCGAATATCGGCTTTCGGGAGAACACCGGGATGATCTCGGTGACGATGCCGAAGAACGGCAGCGCGACGATGTACACCTCGGGGTGGCCGAAGAACCAGAACAAGTGTTGCCAGAGGATCGCGCCGCCGTTGGCCGCATCGTAGATGTGGGCACCCAGATGACGCTGTGCCAGCAGGCCGAACAGGGCCGCGGTCAGGATCGGGAAGGCGAGGAGAATCAGCACGCCGGTGGCGACGATGTTCCAGGTGAAGATGGGCATGCGGAACATGGTCATCCCCGGACAGCGCATACAGACCACGGTGGTGACCATGTTGACGGCGCCGAGGATGGTGCCGAGGCCCGACACGATCAGGCCCACCGCCCACAGGTCCCCGCCGGACCCCGGTGAGCGCACGGCGTCGGACAGCGGGGTGTACCCCGTCCATCCGAAATCGGCTGCGCCGCCGGGCACGACGAATCCGGCCAGCACCAGCAGCCCGCCGAACAGGAACAGCCAGAACGACAGCGCGTTGAGCCGCGGGAAGGCGACGTCGGGTGCGCCGATCTGCAGGGGCAGCACCAGATTCGCGAAACCGAAGACGACGGGCGTCGCGTACAACAGCAGCATCACGGTGCCGTGCACGGTGAACAGCTGGTTGTACTGTTCGTTGGACAGGAACTGCAGTCCCGGCATCGCGAGTTCGGTGCGCATCAGCAGTGCCATGATTCCGGCGCTGAAGAAGAACGCGAACGATGCCGCCAGGTACATCTGGCCGATCAACTTGTGGTCGGTCGTGCTGACGAGTCCGTACAGCACGGCGCCCAAACTCTTTCGGCGCGCCGGGAACGGCCGCCCGGGTGTCAACGGCACTTCGACAGCGGTCACCCGGGGGCGGTACCCGGGGCGCAGCCGTGCTAAACGGTGTTTGCCCCCGAGGCCCCATGGGTAGTGGCAGGCAATGAGCGAATTCACCATTCCAGGACTTTCCGAAGAACAGAGCAGCCGGATCCGAGTGCTGTTGCAAATCCAGCTGAGCACGTACAACGACCTGCATCTCACGCTGAAGCATGTGCATTGGAATGTCGTGGGCCCCAATTTCATTGGCGTGCACGAGATGATCGATCCGCAGGTGGAGCTGGTGCGCGGTTACGCGGATCAGACCGCGGAGCGACTGGCGGCATTGGGCGCCTCGCCGAACGGTACGCCGGGGGCGATTCTCAAACATCGCACCTGGGACGACTACTCGATCGGCCGCGATACCGCGCAGGCGCACCTTGCCGCGCTGGATTTGGTCTACGGCGGCGTTATCAGGGACGCGCGTAAGGCCATCGAAGAACTCGACGAGCTCGACCTGGTCACCCAGGACATGCTGATCGGTCAGGTCGCCGAACTGGAGAAGTTCCAGTGGTTCGTTCGTGCCCATCTGGAATCGGCCGGCGGCGAGCTCGCCAGCGGCGGTGCGCACACCGAGCGCCAGGCGGCGGCTCAGGCGTAGGCCGAGGTCTGGAATTCGGGCAGGACGTCGCGCTCCCAGGCGTCGAAGAAACCGTCCATGTCCGGGCCGATCTGCTGAACGTAGATCTCGTCGACGCCGGCATCGACATACTTGCGCACCTGCTGGATGTGGGCGTCGATGTCGGGCCCGCACACGATCGCGTCCGTCACAGCCTCGCGCGGCACCAGGCTCGCGGCGGACACGAAATCCGTTGGCCGGGGCAGTATCTGGTTGAGTTGTCCGGGTAGTTGCTCGGTGGCCCACAGTCTGTGCGCCGTGTCGGCCGCGAATTCCGGGTCGACGTCCCAGCAGACCTTCATCCCGGCCTGCACCGGCTTGCGGCCGCCACCGGCTTCCCGGAACAGGGCGACCCGCTCGGCGTCGGGCATCGTGATGCAGTAACCGTCGCCGATCCGCCCGGCCAGCCGGGTCGCCTGCGGGCCGAACCCCGATACGTAGATCGGTATGCGGTGATCCGGCAGCGTGTAGATGCGGGCGTCCTGGACCCGGAAGTAGCGGCCGTCGTGGTTCAGCTCTTCCCCGCGGTGCAGGGCCCGGATGAGCGCCACCGCTTCCGCGAGTCGGTCCAGCCGTTCTCCGGCCGACGGCCATGGGTCGCCCAGGATGTGCTCGTTGAGCGCCTCACCGCTGCCGACACCCAGCCGGAAACCGCCGCGCAGCTGAACGGCGGCGGTGGCGGCGGCCTGCGCGATGATCGCGGGATGCATCCGGAACGTCGGGCAGGTGACGGCGGTGGTGACGGGCAGTGCCGTGACCTCGGACAGCGCGCCCAGAACGCCCCAGACGAACGGACTCTGGCCCTGTTCGTCGTGCCACGGGTGGAAGTGATCAGATATCCACAGCGCGTGAAAACCGGCTTCCTCGGCTCGTCTGGCCTGAGAGATCAGGTCGTGGGGATCGAACTGTTCGCAGCAGAGGAAATAACCGATATGCGTCATGTGGGCCGCGTACCCGGCAAGCCGGGCCGGCAATCCCGTTGGCGCGTTACGATGACTACGGCCACCTGCCACCACAACGTCATGAGTGAAACCAACGGCGAGATCGCCGAGTCCGAATCCTGGGACGTCGCTGCCGTGTTCAGCGGCGGCGATGCGCAACACGTCGGCAGTTTCCAGTTCCATCTCGCCGAGCAGCGCTGGGTGTGGTCTGAAGCGGTGGCCCGCATGCACGGTTATGCGTTGGGGGAGGTCGAGCCCACCACCGAGTTGCTGCTGAGTCACAAGCATCCGGACGACCGCGCCAAGGTCGCCGAGATTCTCGAGCGCGTGCAGACCGGTGGGTTGTTCAGCAGCCGGCACCGAATCGTCGATTCCGCTGGAAAAATCCACTGGGTCGTGGTCGTCAGTGACCGGATGACCGACGAGGACGGCGAGATCACCGGCACCCACGGCTACTACATCGACGTCACCGCCGGCATCCAGTCCGACCTCTCCGTGGCCATGGCCTCGGTGGTGGAATCGCGCTCCGTGATCGACCAGGCCAAGGGCATCTTGATGGCCGCCTACGGCATCGACGCGGACCGCGCTTTCGAGATTCTGAAATGGCGTTCGCAGGCCACGCAGATGAAGCTGCGGACCGTCGCCGCCCGCTTGCTGGACGCGGTGATCCGCGAAGGCCTGGCGCCCGAGACCGTCACCGCGATCGACCATCTGTTGCTCATCGACGGACCAGCCGAGGCTTGACAAACGCGTCGAACAAATGTTCGAATGAAGTGTGCGGTGGGACGGGCAGGCGGTGGCGCGGGCCGAAGCGGACGGTGCCCTACCGGGCCTTGAACGGCTCGGGCTGGTCCGCAGTGTCCGGGTTCCCAAGTTCGACGGCATCACGTTCCACGAGGTGCTGTGCAAGTCGGCGCTGAACAAGGTGCCCGAGGCGTCGAATCTGCCGTTCCGCTACACCGTCAACGCCTACCGCGGATGTTCGCACGCGTGCCGGTACTGCTTCGCCCGCCCCACACATGAGTATCTGGACTTCGACTCCGGAAATGATTTCGACCGTGAACTCGTGGTGAAGACGAACGTCGCGGAAGTGTTGCGGCGGGAGCTCTTTCGGCGCTCGTGGACGCGTGACGCGGTCGCACTGGGCACCAACACCGATCCCTACCAGCGGGCCGAGGGCCGGTACGCGCTGATGCCGGGAATCATCACGGCACTGACCGATTCGGGGACACCGTTCTCGATCCTGACCAAGGGCACGCTGCTGCGCCGCGACCTGCCGCTGATCGTCGAGGCGGGTACCCGGGTCGGGGTCAGTGTCGCGGTGTCGCTGGCGATGCTGGACCCGGACCTGCATCGGTCGGTCGAACCCGGAACCCCTACGCCCGCAGCGCGTTTGGAGCTCATCTCGGCCATCACGCAGGCCGGGCTCGACTGCCATGTGATGGTCGCGCCCGTGCTGCCGTACCTGACCGACTCGGAAGCACACCTGGAGGCGCTGCTGTCGCGGATCGCGGCCGCCGGTGCCACGGGCGTGACGGTCTTCGGGCTGCATCTGCGCGGCGCGACCCGTGGCTGGTTCCTGGCGTGGCTGGGCTCGACGTATCCGGAGCTGCTGCTTAGATATCGCGAATTGTACGGGCGCGGTGCGTATCTCGGCCCGGAGTACCGCGAACAGCTGCGCAAGCGGGTGGCACCGCTGGTGGCGCGATACGGACTCGGCGGCCGGGTCAACAGACTTGACACCATGCGTACCGCCCCGGCGGCAGTGTCCGCCGGGGCGGTGCAGCCTGCGTTGTTCTGAGTCAACCGACCTGCAGGACCGCGGCGCCCGAGATGCGTCCGGCCGCCAGATCCCCCAGGGCGCGGTCCGCCTGATTCAGGGGATAGATCGGGGCGGTGACGTCGATGCGATGCGTGCCGGCGAAGGCGAGGAATTCCCGGGCGTCGGCGCGGGTGTTCGATGCCACCGACCGCACCTGGCGTTCCTGGAACAGGTGCCGCTGGTAGTTCAGCGCGGGGATGTCACTGAGGTGGATACCGGCGATCGCCAGCGTGCCGCCACGATCGAGGGCCTCGAGCGCCGGCAACACCAGATCGCCCACGGGGGCGAACAGGATCGCGGCGTCCAGGGCGACGGGCGGCCGGTCGGTGGCGCCCTGGGCCGAGGCGGCACCGAGATCGAGCGCGAGTTGCTGGGCGGCCTCGCCGCGGGTCATGACGTGCACCTCGGCGCCGCGGGCGAGCGCCACCTGCGCCGTGATGTGTGCGCTGCCGCCGAAGCCGTAGATGCCGAGCCGGCCACCGGCCGGCAGGTTGGCCCGAAGCAGCGACCGGTAGCCGATGATGCCGGCGCACAGCAGCGGCGCCAGTTCGGCATCGGTGTAGCCCGCGGGCAGCCGGTGGACGTAAACGGCTGGTGCCGTGACGAATTCCGCGTAGCCACCGTCGGCGTCCCAGCCGGTGTAGCGAGAATTCGGGCAGAGGTTCTCCGCGCCGCGCAGGCAGAATCGGCAGCTGCCGCAGGTGTGCCGGAGCCAGGCCACCCCGACCCGATCACCGACGGCGAGCTGCGCATCGGTGTGTTCGCCGAGCGCGACCACCTCGCCCACGACCTCATGGCCGGGGATGACGAGCGGTCGGTGGACCGGCAGGTCGCCCTCGGCGATGTGGAGGTCCGTGCGACACACGCCGCACGCCCGGACGGCGATGAGCACTTCACCGGCACCGGGCGCCGGGACCTCGACAGAGCCGAATTCGAGCGGGCCGCGCCCGATCGGCGCGGGCTCACGCACCCGCCATGCGCGCATGGGCTCAGCCTACGTCGAAGGTCATCCGGCCCGGACGTGGAAGACGTCCGACAGCGGACGGCGCGGTGTCGGTGGCGGCACGTCGTCGAATTCGGGTGCGACGCCGATCCGGACCAGAACCTGCGGCAGCGGATGGCCCGTCAGCGTACTGATCATGGCGCGCGTGGCGGGGTGCTCGGTCACATGGGTCAGGGTGCAACTTGCCAGGCTGGCGCCGGTGGCTTCGATGAGCACCGCCGACAATGTCTCGCCACACGCCAGGATGCCGCGCGGGGTGTCGTCGAGTGCCGATATCACCACGATGGTGGCCTGATCGTCGCCCACGTCCTGCCGCCGTTCCCTGATATGCGTCACCGGAAAGGTGCGCCCGACCTCGACTCGGTCGGATTCGGCGGCCGACACCAGTGCGCTGTGCGGAATTCCGGTGGTGGCCCCGAAAGGAGCTGTCCACCAGGCCAGTTCAGCGTGATACTCGGTGTCGTACATGCGTAGCGCCTCGGCGAGATGCGAGGCTTCGGCCAATTTGACCCGCTGTTGCGGCGTGATCAGATCGACGTGGGTGGGGCGGTCCTTCACCGCCAGCCGCAGCAGCATCTCGAACGCCGCCAGATTCTCGACCGGGCCGTAGGGCAGCCGGTCGGAGCGCCGGCGCGCGACGGCGTCGGCGTCCCTGCGCTGGGCGGCGGTGATGCCGGCCGATTGCCGGAAGTCGATGTCGGCCAGGTGGTGCCGGTTGTTCGGATTCGGAAAGCGGTCGACCAGGATCTCCCAGCCGCGCGCCGCCATGACCACGCGCAGATGGTCGAGGGCCGCGCCGCAGCTCAGCAGTGCCTGACGGCCGGCGCTGTCGGTGTCCACCAGTTGGTCGGGATCGAGAAAAAGCCGCAACGTGGTCGATTCGAGCACCCAGATCCACGGCTGGCTGTTGTGGAACGACGGTGCGCGACAGGCCGAATGAACTGCGTCCTCGATTTCTCCAAGTGCGACGGCGGTTTTCATCATGAGTTCACACTGCCCGCCATGGACCGGCTCAGACAGGGCCGGAAGTCATCAGTTCTCCAACGCGCGCAGGCAGAACGCGTAGATGCGCTCGCTGCCGATCGGGGTGAGCTCGAGGCCAGGTCCGAGTGCGCGCAGCCGTAGGGCGCCGAAGATGGTCTGCATGACGAGAGCCGCGGTGGCTTCGACGTCGAGGCCGGGCGCAAAGGTGCCATCGGCCATTCCGCGTTCGACGATGTCGACGATGAGCGCATGCAACGGTGTCAGCACGCGGCCGTAGTCGTCCGGCATCGTCTCGGCCAGGCGATCGTGGTAGAAGGTCAGCCCACGATTGATGCTGTCCTGCGTGCTGGACGCGGGCGGCACGCAGATGCGGTCTACCAGCTCCCGCAGCGCCTCGGCGGGGCTCAGCCCGGCCGCCTCGGCCTGCCACGTGGTGGTGAACTCGGTCAGCATCGCGTCGATCAAGGCCAGCACCAGCTCGTCCTTGGTGGCGAAGTGCTGATAGAAGGCCCGCAACGACGTCTTCGACCGCTCCACGACCTCGAGCACCGTGAACTCTGTGCGGCCGGTCTCGCCGAGGATGTCGAGGGCCGAGCGCATGAACTGTGTGGCGCGCGCCTGCGCGTCGAGACTGTTGTTTGCCACCCCGGCGTTCGACTTCGCCATGGCGACTGAGGTTACCCGGTCAGATCTTGAGATAACCCTTGTCTGCCGGGATTTGCGCGGCCGTCACCAACGACGACGCGTCGCTCGCCAACCAGACCACGATGTCCGAGATCTGATCCGGCTTGATCAGCGAATCCGTCGGCAGCGCGCCGGGGGAGAAGCTGTGGATGTACTGCGGATGATCCTGTAGGACCTGGTACATGGACACGTCGTTGCCCATGGGCGTGTCGGTGCCGTACGGGTGTACCGAATTCACGCGGATGCCGAACTCGCCCAGCTCTACGGCGAGCGCGTTGATCATGCCCACGACGCCGAACTTGCTGGCGCAGTAGTGCCCGCAACCCGGCACGGCCTTGATGCCGGCGGCCGAACTGGTGGCGATGATCGACCCACCGTTGCCGGCCGCGATCATCGCCGGCACCACGGCCCGGATGGTGTTCCACATGCCGGTCAGGTTGATGTCCAGGGTGTCCTGCCACTGCTGCGGGGAAATCTCCCAGAGTCGCCCCCAGTTCAGCACGCCCGCGTTGGCCACCACGATGTCCAGCCGGCCGAACTGTTCGATGGTCTCGGCGACCACGCGCTGCTGGCCTTCGGCGTCCCGGACGTCGACCTGCTTCGCGTAGATCTTGCGGCCTTCACCTTCGACGAGGTTCACCGTCTCGGCCAGATCCGCGGGAGTCGCCGGCGCGTACCCGTTGGCCTCCGCCACGGGCGCGCAGGCGTCGATGGCGACGATGTCGGCACCGGCTCGTGCCAGCCGGGCACAGTGCGAACGGCCCTGTCCGCGCGCGGCTCCGGTGACGAACGCGACCTTGCCGGCCAGCGGTTGATCGGTCATGCGCTGAGCTCCTCGCTCATCGTGGCCGCCTGGACGGCGCTGAACTCGTAGTCGGTGAGCGGCGATCGCCGCGCGAAAACCCTTGCCCCGGTGATGGTCTGCGGCCGGTAGTACGGCGTTTCGTGCTGGGAGTTGACGAAATAGGTGCGTAGCGCCGATTTGCGGGTGTAGTAGGTGTGCGCGGTCCGGCCGCGGCGGTCCATCAGGGCGTTCCACTTGTGGAACGCGTCGCCCGTCACCGCGACGACTGGGGCGCCGGCGCGGCCCCGGGCTTCTGCAATGATCCGAACCGCATGGGCGGCAACGGTTTCCACGTAGTCCATCCAGGCGAACCCGACGAACCCGAGCGGGCCGACGATCTCCCAGCGGTTGGGCAACCGGGGGTGGGCCGTGCCGGCGTAGGCGTGCAGGCCGTGGGCGCGGTAGTACTCGGCGAGGTCGAACCCGCCTGCGCCCATGATGGTTCCGGGCCGGTAGGTTTCCGGGTCGGTCCACAGCTCGTAGCCCGTGGCGGCGACCAGCAGGTCGGCCGGGTGGTCCACGCCGTCGGCCGTGCGGATCCCGTCGCGGGTGATCCGTTCGATGGGTGTGGTGATGAGGTGTGTGTCGGGGTGGTTCAGGGCCGGCAGGAAATCGCTGGAGATCACCGGCCGTTTGGCCATGATGCCGTAGCGGGGCAACAGCGCCTTGCGGGTCGCCGGGTCCTGCACTGTCGACCGCAGCAGCAACCGGTAGAGGTTGCGGCTGTTGCCGTCGTACAGCGGCATGAGCCTGGTCAGCACCGAGCGGGGCAGCCGGGAGAAGACGTGGACGATCGGCACGACCATGGCGACGTCCATCAGCAGCCGTCCGAAGATGTTGGCCGCGCTGACGACACCGGGCACTCTGAGCAGCCGCCGCAGCCACGGCGGGATGTCGAAGTCGACCTTGGGCAGTACCCAGGCCGGAGTGCGTTGGTACACATCGAGATTGGCGGCGACCCCGGACAATGCCCCGGTGATCTGCACTCCGCTGGAGCCGGTGCCGATCACCGCGACGCGCTTGCCGCGCACGTCGTAGTCGTCGTCCCAGTCGTTGGGACGCAGGATGGTGCCCTCGAAATCCTCGATGCCGTCGATGTCGATGACGTTCTTGGCGTTGACGTATCCGCCGACCGAGCTGATCAGGAACCGGGCCGTCACGTCGGGCTGGTTGCGAATCGACAGCCGCCACAGGCCGGCGTCGTCGTCCCACTGCTGGCGCAGCACCTCGGCACCCGCACGCAGGTGCGGTCGCAGGCCCAGCTTGTCGGCGGTGTCGCGCAGGTAGGCGTAGATCTCGGGCCCCGGCGCGAAGAACCGGGACCAGTCGGGGTTGGGCGCGAACGACAGCTGGTACCACAGCGACGGGATGTCGACGGCGAGCCCCGGATAGTGGTTGTCACGCCAGGTGCCACCGAAGTCGTCGCCCCGGTCGACGATGACGAAGTCGTGAATCCCTTTCTGCTGCAGCAGGTGGGCCGAGGCGATGCCGCCCGGCCCGGCGCCGATGATGACCACTTCGTGGTCGGGTGTGGTCATGGTGCCTCTCCGTTGAGTCCATTGATGATGTGGTCGGTGACGAAGCGCCGGATGGCGCGGGGATTGTCGAGGTTGACGCCGATGGGCGGGAGCAGTTCGAAGCTCAGCAGCACCCGGACGATCCATTCGCCGGCGCGCGCCGGGTCGACGCCGGCGCCGATCTCACCGTCGCGCTGCGCGGCCTTGACGCGCGGCTTCCAGAGTTCGACGGCGCGCTTCATGAGGTCTTCGCCGATGTTGCGCAACAGCAGGACGACGATGCCCTCGTTGATGCCCTTCTGTGGCGCCGAGGGTGAACTCTGCCGGTGCGTGCAGATCAGGACGGCGGCGGCGGCCACCTGGTCGGCCAGCGTGGACTGTTTGTCGATCTCGGCGGCCATGCCGTCGACGAACCTCGAGGCCAGATGGTCCAGCGCGACGCTGATGGCGTGGTCACGACCGCCCAGCGCGTTGTAGACGGTGCCACGCGAGACGCCGGCGGCTTCGGCCACCGCGGTGAGGCTGAATTGCCTTGGGCCCAAACGATGGAGCGTCTCCGCGGTGGCTTCGAGTAGGGCCGGCGAGATGGTGCGCGGCGTCGGCGGCTTGGCGGGCATTTGCACACATTAACGAAATTTGTTCAATGTGGTCAGCGATTCGGGAAATCGATTTCGGTGGTGGCGCGTGTCGGGGGCGCGGTGTACATTCGAACGTATGAGCGAAGCTTTGGTGGACCCCGACGCCGGCGAGGCGGCGTCGCTGGGTCGCATGGCGGAGCTCGAGCGGGTCAAGGCGCGTGCGGCGGCCGAGCAGGCTCGGATTGCGGTGGCGTTGGAGGCCCGGCGGGTGGCGGCGGCGAAGACGGGTGGGCCGCGGGTGTCGCGGGCCGCGCTGGGTTCGGAGATCGGTTTGGCGCGGCGCGAGTCCCCGCATCGGGGTGAGCGGTTGATGGCGATGGCCCGCATCCTGGTCGCGGACATGCCGTGCACGCTGGCCGCGTTGGAGTCGGGTGTGCTCTCCGAGCACCGGGCCGAGCTGATCACCAAAGAGGCGGCGTGCCTGTCGGTGTTGGATCGCCGGCTGCTGGATGCCGAATTGTGTGGGGATCCGGGCCCGCTGGCGGGGTTGGGGAACGCCGAGGTATCGGCGGAGGCCGCGCGGATCGCCTATGAGCTGGATCAGCAGACCGTGGTGGAGAAGATGAGGCGGGCGCGGTCCGCGCGGCATGTGCGGTTCCGGGTGGCCGCTGACGGCATGATGTCGATGACGGTGCTGATGCCGGCGGCCCAAGGTCAGTTGGTGCGCCAGACGCTGGCTCGTGAGGCGGCGTCGGCGGTGGCGGCGGGCTCGGAGCGCAGCCGCGCGCAGGTGATGGCCGATGTGGTGGTGGAGCGGGTCACGGGTCGTGATCCGGTCACGACACCGGTGCCGGTGACACTGAACCTGGTGATGTCGGATGAGACGCTGCTGACCGGGGGTGAGCAGCCCGCGCAGTTGGACGGCTATGGGCCGATTCCGGCGGTGCTGGCCCGGGATCTGGTGCTGGCCGCGGCGGCCGATGCGACGGTGGGGGCGGCATTGCGGCGCCTCTACGCCCAGCCGGGCACCAACAAGCTCGTCGCGATGGAGTCGAAGGCGCGGGCGTTTCCGAAGGCGCTCGCGACGTTCATCGGGTTGCGGGACCAGATTTGCCGGACCCCGTACTGCAATGCGCGGATTCGGCACACCGACCACGTCACGCCGCATGCCAAGCGGGGGCCGACGAGCTCACACAACGGCGACGGGCTGTGCGAGCACTGCAATTACGTCAAGGAAGAACCGGGTTGGCAGGCGGCGGCGAGTTATGACCGGTACGGCCGGCACACCATCGCGCTGACCACGCCATCGGGCGCGGTGTACACCTCGACGGCGCCACCGACACCCGACGGCTTGCGCATCTTCACCCGCGATGTCCACATCGCGCGGATCAATCCTGCGGCCTAGCCGAGGTCCTGCGCGTTGTACGTGTCGCACTGCTTGGGGTCGCCGGTCTGATAACCGGTGGTGAACCACTTCTGCCGCTCGGCCGACGAGCCGTGCGTCCACGACTCCGGGTTGACGCGTCCGGTGGCCTGCTTCTGGATGTGATCGTCACCGACCGACGATGCCGCCGACAGCGCGTCGGCAATGTCCTTGTCGCTCAACGGCTGCAGGAACGGCACGCCGGTGCTCTTCTGCTTCACCGTCGACGCGTAGTGCGCCCACACGCCGGCGTAGCAGTCGGCCTGCAGCTCGGTGCGCACGCTGTTGCCCTCGGCGCCCTTCGGCCCGCGCTGCGCCTTGCCGATGTCGCCGAGCAGGTTCTGCACGTGGTGACCGAACTCGTGGGCCACCACGTACTCCTGTGCCAAAGGGCCGCCGCTGGAACCGAATTCGTCGACCAGGGTCTGGAAGAAGCTGGTGTCGAAGTAGGCGACCTTGTCGCCTGGGCAGTAGAACGGGCCGACCGAGGTGTCGGCCGGGCCGCACGCGGTGTTGACCTGCCCGCGGAACAGCCGAATCTTCGGCGGCGTGTAGCCCTTCAACAGCTGTGACCACACGCCGTCCACCGAGTTGCCGGTGGCCACGATGCGGCACTCGAGGTATTTGTTGGCGTCCGCGCCGGTCTTGCACTTGCTCAGGTCGTAGGCGCTGGACCCCTGGCTGGACTGAGGTGCCTGGTTCTGGTTGCCGAGGATCGAACTGGGATCCACACCGAGGAACATGGCGACCACCACGATCACCAAGCCACCCATGCCGCCGCCGATCGCCATCCCGCGACCGCCGAAACCACCGCCCCCGCTGGTCGACGTGTTGCTCGTGTCGATCTGCATACCTTCGTTGAAGGACATCACCGCTCCGTCCGGGCCTCGAATACGACTGGATGTCAGCTTTCCACACTAGGATTTCCGGTGTGGCCGTCCAGCCCGAAACCATCGACCGTTCGACCATCGTTCACACCGTCGCCGGCGCCCTCAGAGGCACCACCGAGGGCAGTGTGCACGTCTGGCGTGGCGTCGGTTACGCCGAGCAGCCCGTCGGGCCGTTGCGGTTCCGCGCACCGCAGCCGCTGATCCCGTGGTCCGGCATTCGCGACGCCATCGATCACGGACCCATCCCGCCGCAGGGCAAGTCGTTCGTCGGCGGCGGCCGCGACGACCCCAAGATGCGCGACGAGGCCTGCCTCACCGTGACGGTGTGGTCACCCGATGTGACGGGCGCACTGCCGGTGATGGTGTGGATTCCCGGCGGCGCCTTCGTGTTCGGCGCCGGTCAGTTGCAGCTGTACAACGGGTCCCGGCTGGCGGCCAACGGCAACGTGGTGGTCGTCAACGTCACCTACCGGCTCGGTGTCTTCGGCGGTTTCGAACTCGGCGACCTCGGCCCGGGGTTCGACGACAACCTGTGTCTGCGGGACCAGATCGCGGCACTGCAGTGGGTGCGCGACAACATCGCCGCGTTCGGCGGCGACCCCGAGCAGGTCACCGTCTTCGGTGAGTCCGCCGGCGCGACATCCGTGCTGGCGCTGCTGGCAAGTCCGGCGGCCGACGGACTGTTCGGCCGGGCCATCGCGCAGAGTCCGGCGCTTCCGCTCATCGCCGACCGCGAGACCCGGGCCCGCCAGGCGCACGAATTCGTGCGCCGCCTGGACGTCCCCATCGACGAGATCGTCGCCCTGCCGCAGCGTCAGCTGCGCCGCGCCGCCGGTCAGCTGCAGGGGGAGAGCGCGGCCAGCAGTCCCAAACTGGCGTACGGGCTGACCTATGGCGTCGAGCTGTTGCCCGCGCATCCGGTGCTCGCCGCCCGGGCCGGGGCCGTGGCCAAGGTGCCGTTGATCGTCGGGACCAACAGCCGCGAGGCGTCGATGTTCGCCTGGGGCAGGCCGCCGATGCTGCCCACCACCGTGCCCATGGTCGACGACTACTTCGCGCGTATCGCACCCGACGCCAAAGACGCTGTGCTGCAGGCCTATCCGAGCTACCCGCGGCGCCGGGCGCTGATCGCTATCGGCTCCGACGTCATGTTCGGCGCCCCGACGTGGGCCTTCGCGGACGCCTACAGCGGCCACGCGCCGACGCACGTCTACCGGTTCGACCACACGACCTGGACGCTGAAGGTGCTGGGCCTCGGTGCCACGCATGGCAGCGAGATCGTGCACATCCAGCACAGCTACGGTTCGTACCTCGGCCGGATGTTGCATCCGCTCGGGCGTCAGGTGCAGCCGTCGGTCGGCCGGCGTATGCAGCGCACCTGGCTGGATTTCGCGACTGCGGCGCTGGCCAATTGGCCGACCTACGACACCGACCGTCGGGCCACGCGGGTCATCGGCTCGATGCGTGACGAAACCATCGACGACCCGGACCAGGCCCGCCGCGAGGTGTGGGAAGGGCTCTACGCGCCGTAACGCTCGTCGGTATAGCGGCGCAGATTGTGCAGGAACCGCTGGAAAAGCCACGCCATCATCGGGCGGCCCGCCCGCATGCCCAGCTCGCCGGCGAGGCCCTTGGGCTTCATCGCCATGACCCACGTCAGGTGACAACCGTCGGCGGTTTCCTCGACGGTGTACCCCTCAGCGAAGGCCGACAGCATGTTCGAGGTGCTGGTGTTGAACCGGAACGCCATGTAGGAGAAGGGTTCCCAGCCGATGAACTCCTCATCGCCGACGATGTGGCCGCGCATGGTCACCGTGCGGGTGGTGCCGACGCCGTACGGTTTCGGGCTGGTCCACTCCACGTCGGTGATCAGCGTCGCCCAGCGCGGCCAGGAGGTCTCATCCGAGAAGACCTCGAACAACTGCTCCGGCTTGATCGCCAGATCGACTTTGCTGACAAAGCGGAACGGTGCGCTGTCGATGAAGTCGACCCCGACGGGCTCGCACTGGTAGGTCTTCATGAGTAGACACCCTAGAACAGGGTGTCTACGGGTTCACGGTGTCCAGACCATCAGGTCTTCCATGCCGTTGTTCATCGTCACGGTCGTGGGGGCGGGGCCGGTGACGTCGAAGTGGATCTTTCCGGTCGATTGCCCGCCTTGTGGGATGGTCGCACCGCTGATGTTGACCGGGCTCGCGACCATCCACAGCACGCGGTACGCCGCCTGGTTCGGTGCGACGGCGTTGAACTGCGAAATGCCCGGGGTAACCGGGCCGCTCAGGGCGCGGACGGTGGCGGTGGCCTCCCAGAGCTTTCCGGCGACCCGGTAGCCCGGCATGACATCGGAGCTCGGCTTGAGGTCGGAGACCTGCCAGCTCAGCTGGACCTGACCGACGCTGTCCGTCATGGTCATGGCGCTACCCAGCTTGCCGACGAGTGGATAACCGGCCGACGCGATCGGCGCGCTGGCGATGCCGATGACCGAGAGAACCGCAACAGCTGTTCCGGTGACCTTCACTTCTGCCTCCTCGAAACGGTTTTCATCTGACCCTGTCAATTACGGATTACCACTGAAAAGCGCTGATGGGAATAGGATCGGAACTACGCGACACCATGCATCGAGGCGCGTCTTTCGTGATCGTTCAGAAGCGGGGCGCGTATTGGCCGGTCTGCTGACGGCGTACCGCGGCAGGCGTGATGTCGTCGTGCTCGGTCTGGCCCGGGGCGGCGTGCCCGTCGCTCGGGAGATCGCCGGCGCTCTCGACGCGCCGCTGGACGCGCTGATCATTCGCAAACTGGGCGTCCCCGGTCACGAGGAGTACGCGATGGGCGCGATCGGCGGCGGCGGTCACGTCGTCGTGAATCAGGATGTCGTTGGGCCACTGCAGATTTCGCAGCAGACGCTGTCCGCGGTCGCGGAAGCCGAGGGCCGTGAGTTACAACGGCGCGAAACCGATTACCGCCAGGGGCGGCCACCGCCGAACGTCAAGGGGCGCACCGTGATCCTCGCCGACGACGGCATGGCCACCGGAGCCAGCATGCGTGTCGCCGCCGAAGTGGTGCGCGAGCGCGGGCCGCGGACGTTGGTCGTGGCGGTGCCCGTCGGCACCGAAGCGGCGTGCCGCCAACTCATGGGGATCGCGGACGACGTGGTGTGCGCCGATATGCCGACGCCCTTTGCCGCCGTGGGGGAGTCCTACCGTGATTTCGGTCAGGTCAGTGACGAGGAGGTGCGCGAGCTGCTGCGTTAGAGCAGCTATTGTTTGGCCCCGGCCAACCTGGCAGCATCTGATGCAAATGGTGTGAGTTTGCTGTGGCCCGGGGGTGATCGGTCGGTGCTCCACGAATGGCCCCTGCACGGACGAGCCGAGGAACTGCGCGTGATCTCGGGTGCGACTCGGCGCGGCGCGGACCGGGCCCGCGGCATCGTGTTGGCGGGCGAGGCGGGGGTCGGGAAGACACGCCTGGCCCGTGAAGCCGTCGCTGTATGCCGGCCACCCGGGCGCTCGCGGTGGATCGCCGGAACCGCATCGGCGCGCACCATTCCACTGGGTGCGTTCGCCGATGTCGTCAGCGACTTCGGCCCCGATCCGCTGCGGCGGGTACGCGAGGTGATCGACGGGGTGATCGGGACTGCGCCGAACGGAAGCGTGGTGGTCGGCGTCGATGACGCCCACCTGCTCGACGACCTGTCGGCATTCGCGGTGCACCAACTCGTCACCCGCCGGCTGGCCACCGTCGTGCTGACCGTGCGGTCCGGTGAACCGGCCCCGGATGCCATCACCGTCATCTGGAAAGACGATGTGCTGGAACGCATTGAGCTGCAACCGCTTTCGCTGCCCGAGATCGGAAAGCTGGTGGAGCACATCCTGGGCGGTCCGGTGCACTCCCGGTGCGTGCAGCAACTGTGGCAGTACACGCAGGGCAACGTGCTGTATCTGCGCCATCTGTTGGACACCGAGGTCAGTGCCGGTCGGCTGACGCGGCATTCGGGGGTATGGCTCTGGGCGGGCCAGCCGCGGCTCACACCGACTCTCGCCGAACTGCTCACCACCAGGATCGGCCAGATTCCGGAGGCGGCGCGCGACGTGCTCGATGCGCTCGCCGTCACCGAACCGCTCGACACCGACATCCTGGCCGCGGTCACCGAACCGGGCGCTGTCGCCGAGGCGGAATCGCTCGGCCTGATCCGTGTCGACCGCAGCACGGCACCCGCTTCGGTGCGGTTGTCCCATCCGATGCTCGGTGAAGTCCGGCGCACCGGTTCGGTACGGATGCGGCGCCTGCACGGCCAGATCGCCGCTGCGCTCACCGCCCGGCCCGCCACCGATCCGCGGGACCTGGTTCGTCGCGCGGTACTGGCCCTTGGCTCCGATCTCGCACCGGATCCCGCGGTGCTGAACGCGGCCACGTCGGCCGCCATCCAGCTGACCGACATGCGGCTCGCCGAGTCGCTGGGCACGCGTGCGGTCGCAGCCGGGGGTGGGTTGGAAGCCAGCATCGCGCTGTCGATGGCGTTGATCTGGCAGGAGCGTGGCGAGGAAGTCGAGGCCATCTTCGCTCAACTTGCCGCGGAGACATCGGGTCCGCTGCGCGTACAGATCGCGCTGTTGCGTGCCCTGAACTTCGCGGTGATTCTCGGCCACACGGCCCGAGCCGAAGCCGAACTCGATGCCGAAGTGCCCGCCGGGGACGCGACTGTCGCGGCCACCGCACTGGCGTTGCGGGCATCGATCGACGTGGCGCGCGGCCGGTCGGCAGCGGCCATCGAGCAGGCCCGCAGGGTCATCGATGACCCGGACTCGGATGCGATCGCCCGGATGCTGTCGACGTGGGCGCTGGTGAGCAGCCTGGGTGAGCTCGGCCGCATCGACGAGGTCGACGAGGTGGTCGAGGCCGGGTACCGCCTAGCCGACACCGCGCCGGAGGTGTCACACCTACGGCTGCCGCTGGCCTTCCTGTACGCGCACATGCAACGCCTCGCCGGGACGCTCGATCAGGCCGACGTCACCATCGCGCGCATCCGCCGCGACACCGTCGATGTGCCGATCGAGGGGTCATGGCAGGTCGCCGAGTCGTGGCATGCGTTCGTAGCGGGGCTGTCCGCCATCAGCCGGGGTGCCCTGACCGATGCCCACCGGCTGTGCCAGGAGTCGCTCGCCGACTTCGGTGCCCGCGACAGCGGCAGTATGCGCAAGATGCTCGCCCGCCTCTGGCTGGCCAGTGCCGACGCCATGGCCGGTCGTGCTGTCGACGCCCGCCGCGAATTCGACGCCACGCCCTGGTGGCAGGCGGACCCGGACGCCTGTGCGCGCGATCCCGACCGCATCCTGGCCCGCGCGTGGGTCAGCGCCGCCGAAGGTGCTGTGTCCGAAGCGATTTCGATAGTCCGCACGGCTGCTGAGCGGGAGCGGCGGCTCGGCAGGGTGGGCTGGGAGGTCATGCTCCTGCAGACCGCAACGCAATTCGGTGATCAGACCACCGCTGATCGTCTCGCCGAGCTCTCGCTGACGGTACGGGGTCCGCGAGCGGCGGCCGCTGCCGCACACGCCGTCGCGCTGGCGGCCGCCGACGGTGACGGGCTGGTCGAGGCGTCCAAACGTTACGAACACTTCGGGGACCGGCTGGCCGCCGCCGACGCCGCGGCGCAGGCCGCGGCCGTCTACCAGCAGGCCGGACTGCGCGGATCGGGCCTCGGCGCGGCAACCACCGCCGCGCGACTGGCGGCCGAATGCGGCGGCGCCGACACCCCGGCGCTGCGGGCCGCGGCCACCCCGCCGGCGATCACCGTCCGGCAACGCGAGATCGTCGCCTTGGCGGCCAAGGGGCTGACCAACACCGCCATCGCCGAGCGGCTCGGGATGTCCCGTCGCTCCGTGGAGGGGCACATCTTCCGGGCGTGTCAGCGCGTCGGCGTCAACAGCCGCGACCAGTTGGTCGAGCTCGTCTTCGGCCGGCGCTAGCCCGGTCCGTCGCCGGCCGCGGCGAGCAGCGGCACCAGGACGTCACTGATCGGGGTGGGGATGCCGTGCGCGGCGCCCTTTCGCTGGATGACACCGTTACGGATGTCCCATTCCAGCGGGCGATGCGCTTCGCGGTCGATCAGCATCGACGTCGCCATGTCGGTCGGGGCCTGCTTCAACATGTCGGCGATCTCGTCGACGACGCCGTCGGGCAGTGTCGCGCCCTCGGCTCGCGCGACCGCGAGGCACTCGGCCAGATACCTGCGGGCCAGGGCGGCGACATCGTCGCGCCGGAACATCCCGGAGCGCCGGCCGGACAGCACCATCAATCCCACCACGGCGTTGACCAACAGCTTGCGCCATGCCGCGCTCAGGAAGTCCGGGTCCAGCTCGACGGCGATCCCGCTGCCGTCCAGGTCCGCCGCGAGACGGGCCGCGGCCGCGTCGTCGGGCAGCACCAGCCGGGGAGCGCTCAGCACCTGCACCCAGCCCTCGGGGCGGGTCTCCGCGGCGATCCAGATCGCCGCGGGTACGACGGCCGATTCAGGGCAGTAGGGCCGCAGCCGGTCAGTCTGCTCGACACCGTTCTGCAGTGCGCAGACCACGGTGTTCGGGCCGCACAAACGGGCCAGCCACGGCCCGGACGCGGCGTACTGGGTGTCCTTGACCGCCAGTCGCACCACGTCGACCGGCCCGGCGACGGTGTCAGGGTCGGTGTGCACCGGGCCCGGGACGACGATGGGCTCCTGGCCATCGACCCGAACCTCGATCTGTTGCCGCGCGGTCCGGCCGCACAGCTGCACCTCATGGCCCGCGGCGTACAGCAGCGCGGCGATGGTTGATCCGATGGCACCCGGTCCGACGAGGGCAAAGCTCACTGTCGCCAAAGTACCGGTCGGGGCGCCCCTTAGACTTAGCGGTCGATTCAGACGTCAGAGGAGATTTTCGTGTTGCGCAGCCACGCCGCCGGTTCGTTGCGGTCCACCGATGCCGGTCAGACGGTGACCCTCGCCGGATGGGTGGCGCGCCGGCGCGACCACGGCGGCGTCATCTTCATCGACTTGCGCGACGCCTCCGGGGTCTCCCAGGTGGTGTTCCGCGACGCCGCAGTGCTGGAGCAGGCGCACCGGCTGCGCGCCGAGTTCTGCGTCCTGGTCACGGGCGTCGTCGAGGTGCGGCCGGACGGCAACGCCAACAAGGACATCGCCACCGGCGACATCGAGGTCAACGCGACGACGCTGGAAGTGCTCTCGGAGAGCGCGCCGCTGCCGTTCCAGCTCGACGAGACCCCGGGCGAGGAAGCACGTCTGAAGTACCGCTATCTGGACCTGCGCCGGGAAGGCCCGGGCAACGCAATCCGGTTGCGCTCCAAGGTCAACGCCGCGGCCCGCGCCGTGCTCGACAGGCACGACTTCGTCGAGATCGAGACGCCGACCATGACCCGGTCGACCCCCGAGGGCGCCCGCGACTTCCTGGTGCCCGCCCGCCTGCAGCCGGGCTCGTTCTACGCGCTGCCGCAGAGCCCGCAGCTGTTCAAGCAGCTGCTCATGGTGGCGGGCATGGAGCGCTACTACCAGATCGCGCGCTGCTACCGCGACGAGGATTTCCGCGCCGACCGCCAGCCCGAGTTCACCCAGCTGGACCTCGAGATGAGCTTCGTGGACGCCGACGATGTCATGGGCGTGGCCGAAGAGGTGCTCGCGGCGCTGTGGCAGCTGATCGGCGTCGACCTGCCGCTGCCGCTGCCGCGCATCAGCTACGAGGAGGCCATGCGCCGCTACGGCTCGGACAAGCCGGACCTGCGCTTCGCCGTCGAGCTCGTCGAGTGCACCGACTACTTCAAGAACACCCCGTTCCGGGTGTTCCAGGCGCCGTATGTCGGCGCGGTCGTCATGCCGGGCGGGGCGTCGCAGCCGCGCCGCACGCTGGACGGCTGGCAGGAGTTCGCCAAGCAGCGCGGCCACAAGGGCCTGGCCTATGTGCTCGTCGGCGAGGACGGCGAGCTGGGTGGCCCGGTGGCCAAGAACCTCACCGACGACGAGCGCGCCGGTCTGGCCGCGCACGTCGGCGCGAAGGTGGGGGACTGCATCTTCTTCGCGGCCGGAGCGGCCAAGGGTGCCCGCGCCCTGCTGGGCGCCACGCGCATCGAGATCGCCAAGCGCCTCGATCTCATCGATCCGAATGCCTGGGCGTTCACCTGGGTGGTCGACTGGCCGATGTTCGAGTCGGCCGAAGAGGCCACCGCGTCCGGTGACGTGGCCGTCGGTTCGGGGAAATGGACCGCGATGCACCACGCGTTCACGTCGCCGGCGCCCGAGTCGGAGTCGACGTTCGACACCGATCCCGGCGCGGCGCTGTCCAACGCCTACGACATCGTCTGCAACGGCAACGAGATCGGCGGTGGTTCGATCCGTATCCACCGCAGCGACGTGCAGGAGCGGGTGTTCGCGATGATGGGCATCGGCCATGACGAGGCCCGGGACAAGTTCGGATTCCTGTTGGACGCCTTCACCTTTGGCGCGCCGCCCCACGGTGGTCTGGCCTTCGGCTGGGACCGCATCACCGCACTGCTGGCCGGGGTGGACTCGATCCGCGACGTCATCGCGTTCCCGAAGTCCGGCGGCGGCGTCGACCCGCTGACCGAGGCCCCCGCGCCGATCACCGCGCAGCAGCGCAAGGAGTCGGGCATCGACGTCAAGCCTGAGGCGAAGTAAGGAACCTCCGCAGGGCTTCGGCCATTTGCTCGCGGATCGGGGCTCCCGACACGACCAGGTCGACCATCGTCGTCGACAGGTGCGTGTGGCCGCGGGCCTGGACGTGCTCGGTGGGCACCCCGGCTGCGGCCAGCGCGGCGGCGTAGGCGTTGCCTTCGTCGCGCAGCGGATCGAACTCACAGGTCACCACCATCGCCGGGGGCAGGCCGGCGAGGTTGCCGCGCAACGGTGACCGCCGCGGATCGTCGGCGGGACCGGCGTAGAGGTCTGCGAACCACTGCATGAGCGGAGCGGTGAGTCCGTAGCCGTCGGCGTTCTCCTGATACGACGGATATGGCTGCGCGTCGGTCACCGGGGTGAGCAGGAGTTGCCCACTGATGCGCGGGCCGCCGTGGTCGCGCGCCCACTGGCACACGGCCGCGGCGATGTTGCCGCCCGCGCTCCAACCGGCGACGGCCAGCCGGTCGGGGAGTCCGCCGAGTGCGGCGGCGTTTTCGGCCACCCACTGCAGCGCGGCGACGCCGTCGTCGAAGGCCGCGGGGAACGGATGCTCCGGTGCGTGCCGGTAGTTCATCGAGAAGACCACCGCATCGGCCCGCACGCACAGGTCGCGGCACAGCGGATCGTCGGACGTCGCGTCGCCCAGCACCCAGCCGCCGCCGTGGAAGTAGACGACCACCGGGTGCGGGCGCGGCGTCGCCGGGCGGTGCAGCCGGTACTCGAGTTCGCCTGCGGCGCCGGGGAATCGGCCGTCGATGATCTCGCCGACGTCGGGGCCCGGTGGCCGGGCGGCATTGGCCTCGGTCATGGCGGCGCGGGCCACCTCGACCGGTAGTGATTCCAGTGGCGGGGATTCATGGCCGCCACCATCTCCAGCGCCGCCTGCACGTCCGGTTGCAGCCGCCGGACGACGCCGTCGTGGCACTGCGCGCCGGCCGGTCCGGTCAGCTGGAAACCCAGGTAGTCCCGGCCGACGACGTCGGCGCAGGCCGCACCGTAGAAGTCGACGCCGGCCGCGTAGGGCATGAAGACGCGGGGCTTGCCGGGGATGTTGGCGCCCACATACCACGAATTGGCTTGCGGGAACATGGTGATGGCGCCGGCGTCGGCGACGTGCTGCATCCAGCCGGCCTCGGCTGTCGGCGTTGGTTCGATGGTGTCGAAGCCGTGTTCTCGGAGATATGCCATGGTGTCGGTGACGAGTTCGACATGCTGCTCGATGGACACCGCCATGTTGGAGAGCACCGAGGGACTGCCCGGTCCGGTGATGAGGAACAGGTTCGGGAATCCGGTGGTGGTGAGGCCGAGGTAGGTCGACGGCCCTTGTGCCCATTTGTCTTTCAGTGCGAGTCCGTCGCGTCCGACGATGTCGATGGCTGTCACCGCACCGGTGATGGCGTCGAACCCGGTCGCGAACACCAGCGCGTCGAAGTCGAACGATTCACCCACGGTCGCGACGCCGCTCCCGGTGACGCCGACCAGTGGCTGGGTTCGCAGGTCGACCAACCGCACGTGGGGCTGGTTGAACGTGGCGTAGTAGTCGGTGTCGAGGCACAGCCGTTTCGCGCCGACCGGATAATCTTTGGGGCACAACAGGTCCGCGGTCTGTGGATCATGCACCGCGGCGCGGATCTTGTCGCGGACGAAGTCGGCGAACGACTCGTTGGCGGCCGGGTTGCTCATCAGGTCCGAGAACATGTTGAGCGTCTCGAGGAGTTCGCCGATCTCCCAGGCGCGTTCGTACCGCTGCTGGCGGTAGGCCTCGGGCACCGCGAATGTCGGGATCAGTGTGCGCTCCTGGGGCACGCCGCCGAACGACGCTCGTGCCGCCGCGCGGTAGGCGGGTTCGTCGGCCAGCGCGGCCTGCTTCTCCTCCGACACCGGCCCGTTGTGCGCCGGGATGGAGAAACACGGCGTGCGCTGGAAGACGGTCAGCTGCGCCGCCTGTGCGGCGATCAGCGGAATCGACTGGATGCCCGAGGACCCGGTGCCGATCACCCCGACGCGCTTGCCGGTGAAGTCAACCGGTTCGTGGGGCCAGCGACTGGTGTAATACCTTTCGCCCGTAAAGGTTTCGATGCCCGCGATGTCGGGTTCCTTGGGGACCGACAGGCAGCCGGTGGCCAGCACCAGATGACCGCACACCACGTCGTCTCCGTGGTCGGTGCGGACGCGCCAGCCGTCGTCGGCCCAGTGCGCGCTGGTGACGCGGGTGCCGAACGTGATGTCGCGGCGCAGGTCGAATTTGTCGGCGACATGGTTCAGGTACCGCAGGAGCTCCGGCTGGGTGGCGTACTTCTCCGACCATTGCCAGTCGCGGTGCCAGTCCGGGTCGAAGCTGAACATGTAGTCGAGGCTCGGGATGTCGACGCGCGCGCCCGGGTACCGGTTCCAGTACCAGGTGCCGCCGACGTCGTCGGCGGCTTCGAAGACGCGCACCGAAAATCCGCGCTCGCGGAGCCGGTGCACCAGATACAGGCCGGCGAACCCGGCTCCGACCACGACGGCGTCGACTTCGGACGTCATTGGCACCTCCGTCAATTCCCACGCAAGTATCGCGCCGTGACGGGAACATTTGTGCCGGTTTAGGCGGTTGGGTCAGGCATGACCGAATTCACGGACGCCGCGTCCTTCCATGCCTTCAATGCCGCCATCGTCGACGAGTTCCGCGCCAACGGCGGCAAGGTCGGTGGACAGTTCGAGGGTGGCAACCTGCTGCTGTTGCACACCACGGGCGCCAAGTCGGGTCAGCCGCGCATGTCGCCGCTGGCGTACCTCCCGGTCGACGGGAAGATCCTCATCGTCGGTTCCAAGGCCGGCGCTCCCACGCACCCCGACTGGGTCCACAACCTGCGCGCCAACCCGGCGGCCCGCATCGAGATCGGCGAAGACGAGTACGACGTCGTCGCCCGCGAACTGCCCGATGACGAGCGCGAGGCCACGTATCCGCTGATCACGGCCGTGGCCCCCGTCTTCGCCGACTACCAGGCGAAGACGTCGCGCGTCATCCCGCTGTTCGAACTCGTCCGCGCCTGAGCGCTACAGCCGCTCGATGATGGTGGCGTTCGCCATGCCGCCGCCCTCACACATGACCTGCAGGCCGTAGCGTCCGCCGCGCTGGTCGAGGGCATTGACCAGGGTGCTCATGATGCGGGCGCCGCTGGCGCCGAGCGGGTGGCCGATGGCGATGGCGCCGCCGTTGACGTTGGTCTTGGCGAGGTCCGCCCCGGTGTCGGCCGCCCAGGCGAGCACGACCGGCGCGAACGCCTCGTTCACCTCGAACAGGTCGATGTCGGACAGTGACAGCCCGGAGCGGGCCAGCACCTTCTCGGTCGCCGGGATGACGCCGGTCAGCATATACAGCGGATCCGATCCCACCGCGGTCATGGTGTGGATGCGGGCGAGTGGCGTGAGCCCGTGGCCGCGGGCGAAGGCACCGCTGGTGATCATGACCGCGGCGCTGCCGTCGGACAGCGGCGACGAGTTGCCGGGCGTGATCTCCCAACGGATTTGGGGGAAGCGCGCGGCGTAGGCGTCGCTGTAGAACGCCGGCTTCAGGCCGGACAGCGTCTCCACCGAGGTGCCCGGCCGGATGATCTCATCGGCGGTCAGGCCCGCCACCGGCACCAGTTCGTTGTCGAACAGCCCGTCCTTGGCGGCGCGGGCCGCCTTCTCGTGGCTGGCGGCGGAGAATTCGTCCAGCTGGGTCCGGGAGAAGTTCCAGCGCGCCGCGATCAGCTCGGCGCTGATGCCCTGGGGGACAAGCCCCTCGGGGTAGCGCTCGGCCATGCCGACACCGAACGGGTTGCTGCCCGGCAGGACGGCGGCGCCCATCGGGACGCGGGACATCGACTCGACGCCCGCGGCGATCACCGCGTCGTAGGACCCGGCCAGCACGCCCTGCGCGGCGAACGAGATGGCCTGCTGCGAACTGCCACACTGCCGGTCGACGGTGGTGCCGGGCACACTCTCGGGAAAACCCGCGCCCAGCACGGCGTTTCGGGCGATGTTGGCGGCCTGATCGCCGGCTTGCGTGACCGCGCCGCTGATGACGTCGTCGACCAGGACGGGGTCGACGCCCGTGCGTTCGACCACGGACCGCAGGCTGTGGGCGAGCAGATCGGCGGGGAGGACGTCGTGCAGCGCGCCGTTCGCCTTACCCTTGCCGACCGGCGTGCGTACCGCCGCGACGATCACGGCATCGCGGTCTGTGTATCCCGACATGAGAATCCTCCTGTAACTCCACGCTGAGTACTGCTTCCTATACTCAGATCTAACACCTGGGTATGGCAAGAGCAACCCAGCGGTAGAGTGATCCGCATGACAGCGCTACAGGGTGTGCTCGCCGAACGCGACAAGTGGTCGGCGGTCGGTCAGTGCGCCATCGAGAAGACGATGTCGTTGGTGGGCACCAAATCCGCCATGCTGCTCATGCGCGAGGCCTACTACGGCACAACACGTTTCGACGACTTCGCCAAGCGGGTCGGCATCACCAAGGCCGCCACGTCGGCACGGCTCGCGGAACTGGTGGCGGCCGGCCTGCTGACGAAACGACCGTACCAGGAGCCGGGTCAGCGCAGCCGCGACGAGTATGTGCTGACGCAGGCCGGCACGGACTTCATGCCGGTGGTGTGGGCGATGTTCGAGTGGGGCCGCAAACACCTGGGCGACACCGGCCTGCGGCTGACCCACCTGGGCTGCGGCGCCGATGCCACGGTCCAGATTCGGTGCGCGGACGGACACGAAGTGCCGCCCGACGAACTCGGGATGAAGCTGGCACGCCGCCGCGGTCGGTAATCTTCGGCCGTGCTGCATCTACGCGTGATCACCCCGCCGGAACTCGCCGATTCGGTGCTCGAGCTCTACCGGCACCACGGCGGCATCGCCAACGTGGTGGCCCACCCGGGCGCCGCGATCGATCCGCGCGGCGACGTGATCACCGCCGACATCGCCCGCGACGCCGCCGACGGGCTGATCAGCGGGCTGCGGGCGCTCGGCATCGACCAGGACGGCGCCATCACGATGGAGGTGCTCGACACCGTGCTGTCGACGGCCGCCTACCGCGCCGAGGACGAGATCGACGGCGACGGCGAAGACGCCGTGGTCTGGGACGAGCTGGTGCTGCGCACCCGGGAGCAGAGCAGCCTCGGCATCTCCTACATGGCGTTCCTGTGCATCGCATGTCTGCTGGCCGCGGTCGGCGTCCTGACCGATTCGGCGATCACCGTCGTCGGCGCGATGGTGGTGGGCCCCGAATTCGGGCCGCTGGCCGCGCTGGCGGTGGCGGTGGTGCGGCGCAAGGGCTATCTCGCCAAACGCGCGGCGCTGGCCCTGCTCGTCGGCTTCCCGGCGGCGATGCTCGTCACAGCCGTGGCCACGCTCGGCTTCGAGGCGCTGGGCTGGGTGACGCTGCGCAGCATCCACCAGCTGCAGAACGTCGACTTCATCTTCCAGGTCGGCCCGTTCTCGTTCGTGGTGGCACTGCTGGCCGGAGCGGCCGGGATGCTTTCCCTCGTGACCTCGAAATCGGCTGCACTGGTTGGGGTCTTCATCTCGGTGACGACGGTCCCCGCGGCCGGCATGTCGGTGGTCGCGGCCACCACACGCGACTGGGATGTGGCCCTGGCGTCGGCCGGACAGCTGGCAGTCAACATGGTCGGCATCGTGGCGGCGGGGGTGCTGGTCCTGGCCGGGTACAACCGGGCCCGCCGCCACTAATTTTCTCGCCCTGCGACCTGCCGGTTCTTGTGGTGGGATCGATCGCTATGGCAATCAAGGTGGCGCTGGAGCACCGCACGAGCTACACGTTCGACCGGCTGGTCAAGGTGTACCCGCACGTGGTCCGGCTGCGTCCCGCGCCGCACTCGCGCACGCCGATCGAGGCCTACTCGCTGCAGGTCGAACCCGCCGACCACTTCATCAACTGGCAACAGGACGCCTTCGGTAACTTCGTGGGGCGCTTGGTATTTCCGAACCGCGCCACCCGCCTGAGCATCACCGTCGGCCTGATCGCCGACCTCAAGGTCATCAACCCGTTCGACTTCTTCATCGAGGAATGGGCCGAAACCGTCCCGTTCGCCTACCCGGACAACCTGCTCGAGGACCTCAAGCCCTACCTGCGTCCCGTCGACGACGCCGACGATCTGACGGCGGCCTGGGTCCGGAACTTCGACGTGGTGCCGGGCACCGGCACCATCGACTTCCTGGTGTCGCTGAACCGGGCGGTCACCGCCGACGTCGGCTACAGCGTCCGCCTCGAACCCGGCGTCCAGACACCGGATTTCACCCTGCGCACCGGCATCGGCTCGTGCCGGGACTCCGCCTGGCTCCTGGTCGCGATCCTGCGGAAGATGGGCTTCGCGGCCCGCTTCGTGTCCGGTTATCTCGTACAGCTGAGCGCCGACATCGAGGCGCTCGACGGACCCTCGGGCCCCGCCGCCGACTTCACCGACCTGCACGCCTGGACCGAGGTGTACATCCCTGGCGCCGGCTGGGTCGGCCTCGACCCGACCTCCGGTCTGCTCGCCGGGGAGGGCCACATCCCGCTGTCGGCGACGCCGCACCCGGAATCGGCGGCCCCGATCACCGGCGCCGTCGAACCGTGCGAATCCACCCTCGACTTCGTCAACGTGGTGACGCGGGTGCACGAGGACCCGCGCGTCACCCTGCCCTACACCGAACAGGCGTGGGAATCGATCCAAGCCCTCGGCGCAGTCATCGACGACCGGATGGCCGAACGCGACGTGCGCCTGACGGTCGGCGGCGAACCCACCTTCGTCTCGATCGACAACCAGACCGACGACGAATGGACCACGGCCGCCGACGGACCGCACAAGCGCACACTCGCTTCCGCGCTGACCGCGCAGCTGAAAGCCGCCTGGGCGCCCGACGGGCTGGTGCAGCGCAGCCAGGGTAAGTGGTATCCGGGAGAGCCGTTGCCGCGCTGGCAGATCGGGCTGATGTGGCGCACCGACGGGACGCCGCTGTGGACCGATGCGACGCTGCTGGCCGATCCATGGTCCGGGGAGTCTCATGCGGCCGCAACGGATGCGGCGCGCCGGCTGCTTGCCGAGATCGCCGCCGGACTCGGATTGCCGGACAGCCAGGTGCGTCCGGCGTACGAGGACGCCCTCGCCCGGCTGGCCGACGCCGTCCGCCGGCCCGAAGGGGATCCGGTCACCGACGATCTGGCCGACGACGGCGCGGCACAGCGGAAAGCCCTGGCGGACAAGCTCGATGCCGCGGTCACCGAACCCGCGGCCCACGTCCTGCCGCTGCACCGCAGCGACGACGACTCCGGCTGGGTCTCCGCCGACTGGCGCCTGCGCCGCGGGCGACTGGTGCTCACGGGCGGCGATTCCCCGGCGGGCTTGCGGTTGCCGCTGAACTCGATCAGTTGGCAGCCGCCGCGGCCGGTGCCCGACGCCGACCCGCTGGCGCCCGGGCGCGCCGACAACCCCGCCGGACCGGCGACCGTCGTCAGCGCCGACGGCGCGCCCACCACCGCCCTGGTGGCCGAGGTACGTGACGGCCTGCTGTACGTATTCCTGCCGCCCACAACGGAATTCGACGATTTCGCCGATCTGGTCGGACGGATCGAGAAGGCCGCCGCGAACATCGGCGTGCCCGTCGTGCTCGAAGGCTACGGACCGCCGCCGGACGCCAGGCTCCAGCAGATGACCGTCACCCCCGACCCCGGCGTCATCGAGGTCAACGTGGCGCCGACGGCGGGCTTCGCCGAGCAGGCCGCACAACTGGAGACGCTGTACGAGGCGGCCCGGCAGGCCCGGCTCGGCACGGAGTCCTTCGACGTCGACGGCACCCACGGTGGCACCGGTGGCGGCAACCACATCACCCTCGGCGGCGTCACGCCCGCCGACTCACCGCTGCTGCGCCGGCCCGACCTGCTGGTGTCGATGTTGACGTACTGGCAACGGCATCCGGCGCTGTCGTACCTGTTCTCCGGCCGGTTCATCGGGACCACGTCGCAGGCCCCGCGTGTCGACGAAGGCCGCCTCGAGGCGCTGTACGAGCTCGAGATCGCATTCGCGGAGATCGACCGAGTCGCTGAGGGATCGCCGTGGGCCATCGACCGCGCCCTGCGGCACCTCCTGACCGACATCACCGGGAACACGCACCGCGCCGAGTTCTGCATCGACAAGCTCTACAACCCCGACAGCGCCCGCGGCCGGCTCGGCCTGCTCGAGCTCCGCGGCTTCGAGATGCCGCCGCATTTCCAGATGGCCATGGTGCAGTCGCTGCTGGTGCGGTCACTGGTCGCCTGGTTCTGGGACGAGCCACTGCGGGCCCCGCTGATCCGGCACGGCGAGAACCTGCACGGCCGATACCTGTTGCCGCACTTCATCATCCAAGACATCGCCGAGGTCGCGGCCGACCTGCGGGCGCACGGCATCGCGTTCGACACCAGCTGGCTGGACCCGTTCACCGAGTTCCGCTTTCCGCGGATCGGCAGCGTGATCCTGGACGGCGCCGAACTGGAGCTGCGCGGCGCCATCGAGCCGTGGAACACCCTGGGTGAGGAATCGACCGGCACCGGCACCGCGCGCTACGTCGACTCCTCGGTGGAACGGCTGCAGGTCCGGTTGATCGGCGCCGACCGCAACCGGTACCTGGTCACGGTCAACGGCCATCCCATCCCGCTGCTCGCCACCGACTCACCGGACGTCCAGGTCGGCGGCGTCCGGTACCGGGCGTGGCAACCTCCGAGCGCGCTGCACCCCACCATCACCGTCGACGGGCCGCTGCGGTTCGAGCTGGTGGACGGCTTCACGGGATTCTCCAAAGGTGGCTGTACCTACCACGTCTCACACCCCGGCGGCCGCGCCTACGACACCCCGCCGGTCAACGCCGTCGAGGCCGAGTCGCGTCGGGGCCGTCGTTTCGAGGCCATCGGATTCACCCCGGGCACTGTTGATCTGGCCGATCTCCGGGAGAAGCGGGCCCGTCAATCCACCGATGGCGGTGCGTCGGGCATCCTCGATCTGCGCCGGGTGCGTACCGTTCTGCGGTAATGGTTCTCCGTACACACAGATCCCCAGAGCTGGCCGAGGAGGCGGCGCCCGTCGGCGACCCACTGGCCGGGTATCGGGCCGACCGGGCCCAGGAACCGTTGTTCGACGTCCGGGACGTCGCCGGGGCCGGTTACGACGAACTGGTCGATGAGTCGGGCGCGATCCGGCCGGCCTGGCAGGAGCTGACCGACTGCGTCCGCGACCGCGGCCGAGCCGGCCTGAATCAGCTGCGTGGCGTAGTCCGAGAGCTCGTCGACAACGACGGCATCAGCTACGTGCAGGTCGACCGCGACGGTGAGACCGTCACCGATGTCGACGGCACGCCGGTGGTGGACACCTGGCAGCTCGATGCGCTGCCCCTGGTGTTGTCCGCGGCCGACTGGCGCACCCTCGAATCCGGACTGGTGCAGCGTTCCCGGCTGCTCGACGCGGTGCTCACCGACCTGTACGGCGCGCGCCGCGCCATCACCTCCGGGGTGCTGCCGCCGGAGCTGGTGTACGCCCACCCCGGCTACGTCCGGGCGGCCCGCGGCATCACGGTGCCGGGCCGTCACCAGCTGTTCCTGCACGGCTGCGACGTCAGCCGCCACCGCGACGGCGGCTTCGTCGTCAACGCGGACTGGACGCAGGCGCCCTCGGGGGCCGGATACGCGCTCGCCGACCGGCGGGTCGTCGCGCACGCCATGCCCGAGCTGTACGAGAAGGTGGCCCCGCGTCCGGCGTCGCCGTGGGCGCAGGCGCTGCGGCTGGCACTGATCGACGCGGCGCCCGAGGCCGCGCGGGAACCGGTGGTCGTCGTACTCAGCCCCGGCAGTCATTCCGAGACCGCCTTCGACCAGGCCTACCTGGCGGGTGTGCTGGGCTTCCCGTTGGTCGAGAGCGCCGACCTCGTCGTGCGCGACGGCAACCTCTGGATGCGCTCCCTGGGCACCCTCAAGCGCGTCGATGTCGTACTTCGCCGGGTCGATGCCGAGTACGTCGATCCGCTGGATCTGCGTCCGGACTCCCGCCTCGGCGTGGTGGGACTCGTCGAGGTGCTGCGCCGCGGGGCGGTGACGGTCGTGAACACGCTGGGCAGCGGCATCCTCGAGAGCCCGGGAATCACCCGGTTCCTGCCCGAGCTGGCCGAGCTGCTCACCGGGGAGTCGCCGGACCTGCCGAGTGCCCGATGTTTCTGGGGCGGCATCGACGCCGAGCGTTCGCATCTGTTGAGCAAGCTGTCCACCCTCTTGATCCGGCCGGTGACCGGCGGCCCGGCGATCGTCGGCCCGGCCCTGTCCGCCGCCAAGCGGTCCGCGCTGGCCGCCCGGATCACCGCCGCCCCCTGGCAATGGATGGGCCAGGAACTGCCCGAGTTCTCCACGGCCCCGATGGACCTGCTGCCGAGCGGACTGTCCGCAGGCAGCGTCGGGATGCGGCTGTTCACCGTCGCCCAGCGTGGCGGTTACGCGCCGATGATCGGCGGCCTGGGCTACGTGCTGGCGCGGGGGCACGCCGCCTACGGCATGGAAACCGTTGCGGCCAAGGATGTCTGGGTGCGATCGCCCGACCGGGCCGCGGTCGTGCAGGCGCAGCCGGTCGAGCTGCCGGGGATGACGGCGAGCCCGACCCGCGCCGTGAGCTCGCCGCGTGTGCTCTCCGACCTGTTCTGGCTGGGCCGGTACGCCGAACGCGCCGAGTTCACCGCGCGGCTGCTCACCGTCACCCGCGAGCGCTACCACGAATTCCGGTACCGGCGGGACCTCGGCGGCAGCGACTGCGTGCCGGTCCTGCTGACCGCACTGGGCCGGATCACCGGCACCGACACCGGTGCCGACGGCGACTACGCCGAACAGCTGGCCATCACGCCGACGACGCTGTGGGCGCTCACCGCGGACCGGCACCGCCCGGGTTCGCTGGCGCAGTCGGTGGAACGGCTGGGCCTGGCCGCGCGTGCGGTCCGCGACCAGATGTCGAACGACACCTGGATGGTGCTGGCCGCCGTCGAACGTGCGGTGCTGCAGCCGTCCGACCGCGCTCGACACCGCCAGGGCACGACGCTGCCACCGCCGGATTCGAAGACCAAGGGCGAGGCGTACCTGTCCACCGCGCCGAGTCAGACGCTGGCCGGCATGCTGGCCCTGTCGGGCGTGGCGGCCGAATCCATGGTCCGCGACGTCGGCTGGACGATGATGGACATCGGCAAGCGCATCGAGCGCGGTCTCGGCCTGACCGCGCTGCTGCGGGCCACCCTCACCACCGCCCACAGCGCCGAGACCGAACGGACCGTCAGCGAGTCCGTCCTCGTGGTGTGCGAATCGGCGGTGATGTACCGCAGGCGCATGCTGGGACAGGTGAGCGTGGCAGCCATCGCCGACCTGGTGTTGTTCGACGAGGAGAATCCGCGGTCGCTGGCCTTCCAGTTCGAGCGGTTGCGCGCCGATCTGCGGGCACTGCCGTCCTCGACCGGATCCACCCGGCCGGAGCGGATGATCGACGAGATCGCCGCCCGGCTACGCCGCCAGGATCCGGCCGACCTCGAGCACGTCACCGACGACGGGCGGCGCGACGAACTCGCCGAGCTGCTCGACGGTATGCACACCGATCTGCGGGAGCTGTCCGAGCTGATCCGCGCCGCCCACCTGGCCCTGCCGAGTGGCATGCAGCCGCTGTGGGGTCCCGACGAACGGCGGCAGATGCCATGAGCCGCGAGTACCAGATCACCCACCGCACGCGCTATCGCTACTCGGACGTCGTCACCAGCTCGTACGGCCGCGGATTCCTCACCCCGCGCGACAGCGGCCAGCAGCGCTGCCAGTCGTATCGGCTCAACATCGATCCTGAACCCGCCGACCGTTCCACGAGCCGGGACGCCTACGGCAACATCAGCTCGTATTTCCATGTGACACAACCACATCAGGAACTCGTCGTGACCGGGCGCAGCATCGTCGAGGTCGACCCGCCGCCCGCCGAGTGGTATGCGGCGGGAGCCGCCGTGGCGCCGTGGGAGGACTCCCGGCCGTCCGGGCCGGACGGTGCGCTGGCCACCGAATTCGTGCTGGATCTGCAGCCCGCGGAGATCACCGACGAGGTGCGGGATTACGCCGCACCGAGTTTCGCGCCCGGCCGGCCGCTGATCGAGGTGCTGCGCGAGCTGAACTCGCGCATCTTCGCCGACTTCACCTACCGGTCCGGGTCGACGACGGTGTCCACCCGGGTCGCGGAGGTTTTGGCCGCCCGCGAAGGGGTATGTCAGGACTTCGCCCGCCTGGCCATCGCGTGCCTGCGGGCGAACGGTCTTGCGGCGAGCTATGTCTCGGGATATCTGGCGACCGACCCGCCGCCGGGGAAGGAACGGATGGTGGGTATCGACGCCACCCATGCCTGGGCGTCGGTGTGGACGCCGCAGAACCAGTGGCTGGGGCTCGACCCGACCAACGACCAGATGGTCGACGAGCGCTACATCGTGGTGGGGTTCGGCAGGGACTACGCCGATGTGCCGCCGCTGCGCGGCATCATCTACACCGACTCCGAGAGCAGCATCATCGACGTCTCCGTCGACGTCGCACCAATTGTGGGAGGACAACTGCGTGCGTGACTTCAACTGCCCGAACTGCGGGCAGCGACTGGCCTTCGAGAACTCGCTGTGCCTGGGCTGCGGCAGCGCGCTCGGCTTCTCCCTGGACGACATGGCGCTGCTGGTGATCGCGCCGCCGGACAGCAACGGCGACAGCGACCATGCCGGCGCGGTGGCCTCGACCGACTACCAGCTGTGCGCGAATCTGCATTTGGCGCAATGCAATTGGCTGGTCCGGATCGAGCCGGTGCGGCAACTGTGCCCATCGTGCGCGTTGACCCGGACCCGGCCCGCCGACGATGACACCAAGGCCATGGCGGCCTTCGCGGTCGCCGAGCAGGCCAAGCGCCGGCTGATCGCCGAACTGTCGGAGCTGGGCCTGCCGATCATCGGGCGCGACAGCGACCCGGCTCAGGGTCTGGCCTTCGACCTGCTGTCCAGCGAGGTGGACAAGGTGTTCACCGGCCATCAGGACGGGGTCATCACCCTGGACCTCGCCGAGGGTGACGACGTGCACCGCGAACAACTGCGCATCGCCATGGCCGAGCCCTACCGAACTCTGCTGGGCCACTTCCGCCACGAGATCGGGCATTACTACTTCTACCGGCTGGTGCAGCCGTCGCCCGATGCCGTCGCGCGGTTCACCGAACTGTTCGGGGACCCCGACGCCGACTACCAGGCGGCGCTGGACCGGCACTACCGCGATGGTGCGCCCGCCGGGTGGGAGGAGCAGTACGTGTCGTCCTACGCGACGATGCATCCGGCCGAGGACTGGGCCGAGACGTTCGCGCACTATCTGCACATCCGGGACGCACTCGACACCGCGGCGGCCTTCGGTTTCGCGCCCGCCGGTGCCACCTTCGAACGTCGGGTGCTGGGCCCCAGCGGATTTGACACCCTCATCGAGCTCTGGCTACCGCTGGCCTGGGCGTTGAACATGGTCAACCGGTCGATGGGCAAGGACGACCTGTACCCGTTCGTGCTGCCGGCCGCGGTGCTCGAGAAGATGCGGTTCATCCACACGGCGGTCGACGAGGCCGGTGCCCCCCGCGCGGCGCGTTGACTCGGCCCACGGCGATAGGACACGATCGCGCCCATGATGCGCGTACGGGTGGGGGCAGCGGTGCTGATGGGTCTGGTGGCCCTGTCGCCGGCTGCGTGTAGCTCAAAGACCACGGTCAAGGCGGACGACGCCGCCAAGCAGGTCGTCAAGCTGGTTTCGGATCAGAACAAGTTCACCCCGACCGATGTGAAGTGTCCGTCCGACGTGGAGGCCACCAAGGGCGCCCAGTTCGACTGTCACTTCACCGGTCCGCGCAAGGTCCAGTACGTCGCGCACATGAAGATCGTGAAGGTCGACGGTGAGCGCATCACCTGCGACATCAAGGTCGAGAAGGCCCCGTAACCGGTCTGTGACGAAAACGCGGGTGGCGCAACCGGATCTGGCCCGCGATCGTTCCTAGGATCGGTGCCGTGAGTGACCGATACGGATCCGATGTGCTGTCCCGCAACCCGAACGCCAGGAAGCGTTCGACCGAGCAGCCCGCCGAGAAGGGGCTCGTGGTCGAGTGCGCCACGACCGGCTTCGTGGGCGCCGTGATCTCGGTCGAGTACGGCCGGATGGTCCTCGAAGACTTCGAGGGTTACCGCAAACCGTTCCCCATCGGCCCGGGCTATCTGGTCGACGGCAAGCCCGTCATCCTCACCGCACCCAAGCGCACCGCGCCGGCCGCGCCCACCCGCACGGCGTCGGGTTCTGTTGCCGTGCAAGGACATCGGGCCCGCACCGCACTGGCGAGCCGCATCTACGTGGAAGGCCGCCACGACGCCGAACTGGTCGAGCAGGTGTGGGGACACGATCTGCGGGTCGAGGGCGTCGTCGTCGAGTACCTCGGCGGTGTCGACGATCTGGCGGCCATCGTGCGTGAATTCCAGCCGGGGCCGGGCCGCCGGCTCGGCGTCCTCGTCGACCACCTGGTGTCCGGATCGAAGGAGGCGCGCATCGCCGAGCAGGTGCGGCGCGGCCCGGGGGGTGAACACACGCTGGTGGTGGGCCACCCGTTCATCGACATCTGGGAGGCCGTCAAGCCCGCCCGGATCGGGCGTGCGGCGTGGCCGGTCATTCCGCGCGGTATCGAGTGGAAGCACGGCGTCTGCGACGCGCTGGGTTGGCCACATGCCGACCAGGCCGACATCGCCCAGGCGTGGCAGCGCATCCGCGGCCGCGTGCGGGACTGGAACGACCTGGAACCCGCGCTGATCGGACGCGTCGAGGAACTGATCGACTTCGTGACCGCACCTGCCGAATGAACCGCCGGTCGGTGCGGCGTGGTAAGCCTGAACCGTGTCTGATGGCCTGTTCGACGTAGGCGATGCCGAGCCGGCATCGAGCTCCGTCGTGCAGGCGCCGCTGGCCGTACGGATGCGGCCGGCCGGCCTCGACGAGGTCGTCGGCCAGGACCACCTGCTCAAACCCGGTTCGCCGCTGCGCCGCCTGGTCGAGGGCTCGGGCGCGGCCAGCGTCATCCTCTACGGACCGCCCGGCACCGGCAAGACCACCCTGGCGTCGCTGATCTCGGGGGCCACCGGCCGCCGGTTCGAGGCGCTGTCGGCGCTGTCGGCCGGCGTCAAGGACGTGCGCGCGGTGATCGACGAGGCCCGCCGCAGCGCCATTCACGGCCGCCAGACCGTGCTGTTCATCGATGAGGTGCACCGCTTCTCCAAGACCCAGCAGGACGCCCTGCTCGCGGCGGTCGAGAACCGGGTGGTGCTGCTGGTGGCGGCGACCACGGAGAACCCGTCGTTCTCGGTGGTGGCACCGCTGCTGTCGCGGTCGCTGATCCTGCAGCTGCAACCGCTGACGGCCGACGCCGTGCGGACCGTCGTGCAGCGGGCGATCACCGATCCGCGCGGCCTGGGCGGTGCCGTCGACGTCGACGACGACGCCGTCGCGCTGCTGGTGACACTGTCGGCGGGCGACGCCCGGCGGGCGCTGACGGCGCTGGAGGTCGCGGCCGAAGCGGGCGAACGCGTCACCGTCGACGTCATCGAGCAGTCCCTCGACAAGGCCGCCGTGCGCTACGACCGCGACGGTGACCAGCACTACGACGTCGTCAGCGCGTTCATCAAATCGGTGCGCGGCTCGGACGTCGACGCCGCGCTGCACTACCTGGCCCGGATGCTGACCGCGGGGGAGGACCCGCGGTTCATCGCCCGCCGGCTGATGATCCTGGCCAGCGAGGACATCGGCATCGCCGACCCGACCGCACTGCCGACGGCGGTGGCCGCCGCGCAGACCGTGCAACTCATCGGGCTACCGGAAGCCCAGCTGACGCTCGCCCAGGCGACGGTGCACCTGGCGACGGCGCCGAAATCCAACGCCGTGACCGTCGCCCTCGGCGCGGCGATGGCCGACATCAGGGCCGGCAAGGCCGGCATGGTGCCCGCGCATCTGCGGGATGGGCACTATGCGGGTGCTGCCGCTCTCGGGCACGCCCAGGGCTACAAGTACGCGCACGACCACCCGGGTGGCGTTGCGGCGCAACAGTATCCACCCGATGAGCTGGTCGGGGTCGACTACTACCGGCCAACCCCGTACGGGGCGGAACGCGAGATCGCGGGCCGCCTGGAGAAGCTGCGCGCCATCATCCGGCGCAAGCGCTAAACCAGTTCCGGCACCCGCAGGTGCGCGATGACCAGATCGAAGGCGCAGTCGTCGATCTCCGTCGCGCCGGCGGTCCGCACCGATTCGACCTTCAGTGCGGTGGCCTGCGGCCAGTAGTCCTCCATCAACTCGCGGGTGCGGAACGACGCCGATGACACCGCACGGCCCGAGCCGCGGTCGACCAGCAGGCTGGCGCTGCAGAACCCGGGCAGATGCTCGATCTGGCGCAGCACCGTGTCGCGGTAGTAGTCGATGCCGGCCTCCATGAGATCCGGCGGCACGGTGAGCCACGTCGCGCGCACGCACGCGCCGTTGCCGCGTTCGCGGTGCAGCACGGCGATCTCCCACTCCTCGACCAGCGGGGCGCCGCCACCGAAGCGTTCGGCGGCCAGATTGCGGAGCCGGCGGCCCTCGCCGGCGCTGTAATGCAGGGCGTCCTCGGACTCCCACGCGCTGGTGGCGATGCACCGGCCGGATTCCCGGTCGACCATCAGAGACAGGCCGATCGACCCGGGAAGTTCCTGCAGCGTAGGCATGACCTCGTCGCGGATGTAGGCAGTGCCGGCATCGATCTGATCAGGGCGCGCCATCATCGTGGTAGAACGTGCGAACACGGTCCACCCCCTCGTTATTCAGGGCGGCGCTCCGGTGGCGCCACCGGATAGAGACAACTGTCCTCCGCGGCGCCGCGACGCACAATGGTTCTTGGGCGGGGGCGAAAACCGCACCCGGTACTGTTATGCGGGCAACTACCCGGTCGATGAAGGACAGCAGCACGTGCAGACACACGAGATCAGGAAACGATTCCTCGATCATTTCGTGAAAGCGGGCCACACCGAGGTGCCGAGCGCATCGGTGATCCTGGACGATCCGAACCTGTTGTTCGTCAACGCCGGCATGGTGCAGTTCGTGCCGTATTTCCTGGGCGACCGCACCCCGCCGTACGACAAGGCGACCAGCGTCCAGAAATGCATCCGGACGCCGGACATCGACGAGGTCGGAATCACCACCCGGCACAACACCTTCTTCCAGATGGCCGGCAACTTCTCGTTCGGCGACTACTTCAAGCGTGGCGCCATCGCGCTCGCCTGGGATCTGCTGACCAACCCGGTCTCCGAGGGTGGCTACGGCTTCGACCCCGAAAAGCTCTGGGCCACCGTCTATCTCGATGACGACGAGGCCATCGGACTCTGGGAGGAGATCGCCGGGCTGCCGCCCGAGCGCATCCAGCGCCGCGGCAAGGCCGACAACTACTGGTCCATGGGCATTCCGGGACCCTGCGGCCCGTGTTCGGAGATCTACTACGACCGCGGACCCGAGTACGGCATCGACGGTGGCCCCGAGGCCAACGAGGACCGCTACATCGAAATCTGGAACCTCGTGTTCATGGAGAACGAGCGCGGCGAGGGCACCAGCAAGACGGACTTCGAAATCCTCGGCCCGCTGCCGCGCCAGAACATCGACACCGGCATGGGTGTCGAGCGCATCGCGTGCCTGCTGCAGGGCGTCGACAACGTCTACGAGACCGACCTGGTCCGTCCCGTCATCGACAAGGTGGCGTCGGTGGCGCCCCGGCACTACGGCGCCGACAACCACGCCGACGACGTGCGCTACCGCGTCATCGCCGACCACAGCCGCACCGCCGCGATCATCATCGGCGACGGCGTCACCCCGGGTAACGAGGGCCGCGGCTACGTGCTGCGCCGCCTGCTGCGCCGCATCATCCGGGCCGCCAAGCTGCTCGGCGTCGAGCAGCCGATCATGTCCGACCTGATGGCCACCGTGCGCGACACGATGGGTCCGTCGTACCCGGAACTGGTCACCGACTTCGAGCGCATCAACCGCATCGCGGTCGCCGAGGAGGCCGCCTTCAACCGCACGCTCGCGGCGGGCTCGCGGCTGTTCGAGGACGCCGCGGCAGCCACCAAAGCCGCCGGCAAGACCGTCGTCTCCGGTAGCGACGCCTTCACGCTGCACGACACCTACGGTTTCCCCGTCGAGCTGACCCTCGAGATGGCGGCCGAAGCCGGCCTGTCGGTCGACGAAGAGGGCTTCCGCGGCCTGATGGCCGAGCAGCGCGCCCGGGCCAAGGCCGACGCCGCCGCCCGCAAGCACGCGCACGCCGATCTGTCCGCCTTCCGCGACCTGGTCGACGCCGGCCCGACCGAGTTCACCGGCTTCGACGAATTGACTTCCGAGGCAAGGATTCTCGGCATCTTCGTCGACGGCAAGCGGGTTCCCGTGGTGACGCACGGCACCGAAGGCTCCGACCGTGTCGAGCTCGTCCTGGATCGGACGCCGCTGTACGCCGAGTCGGGTGGCCAGATCGCCGACACCGGCTCCATCACCGGCACCGGCTCGTCGGCCACCGCCAAGGCCGCGGTCACCGATGTGCAGAAGATCGCCAAGTCGCTGTGGGTGCACACCATCAACGTCGAGTCCGGTGAGTTCGTCGAAGGCGACACCGTGACCGCTGCCGTCGACCCGACGTGGCGCCGCGGCGCCACGCAGGGCCACTCCGGCACGCACATGGTGCACGCCGCGCTGCGACAGGTGTTGGGCCCCAACGCCGGTCAGGCCGGTTCGCTGAACCGTCCGGGCTACCTGCGGTTCGACTTCAACTACCAGGGCGCGCTCAGCGACGAGCAGCGCACCGCGGTCGAGGAGGTCACCAACGAAGCGGTGCAGGCCGACTTCGAGGTGCACACCTTCAACGAGAAGCTGGAGAAGGCCAAGGCGATGGGCGCCATGGCGATGTTCGGCGAGTCCTACCCGGACGAGGTCCGCGTCGTCGAGATCGGCGGACCGTTCTCCATGGAGCTGTGCGGTGGTACCCACGTGCAGCGCTCTGCGCAGATCGGCCCCGTCACCATCCTCGGCGAGTCCTCGGTGGGTTCGGGTGTGCGTCGCGTCGAGGCCTACGTCGGTCTGGACTCGTTCCGCCACCTGGCCAAGGAGCGCGCGCTGATGGCCGGGCTGGCCTCGTCGCTGAAGGTGCCCTCGGAAGAGGTGCCCGCCCGCGTGGCCACGCTGGTCGAGAAGCTCAAGGCCGCCGAGAAGGAACTCGACAAGGTTCGCCTGGCCGGTGCCAAGGCCGCCGCCGCGAACGCCGCGGCCGGTGCCGAGCTGATCGGCAAGGTGCGCGTCGTCGCGCAGCGGATGGCCGGCGGCTTCTCCGGTGGCGACCTGCGCACGCTTGTCGGCGACATCAAGGGCAAGCTCGGCTCGGAGCCGGCGGTGATCGCACTCATCGCCGACGCGGGCGACTCGGTGCCGTACGTGGTGGCCGTCAACCCCGCCGCGCAGGACCTCGGATTGAAGGCCAACGAACTGGTGCAGCAGCTGGGCACCGCCGTCGGTGGTCGTGGTGGTGGAAAGGCCGATCTGGCACAGGGTTCCGGTAAGGGGGCAGCGGGTATCGACGCGGGTCTGGCCGCGCTACGCGCTGAACTGGGCCGGAGCTAGCTTTGGCCGATACCGACCGCATGCCCGACCGTCCCGGGACCGGTGACCCCGGTCGCGGTCGACGGCTCGGCATCGACGTCGGCACGGTGCGGATCGGTGTCGCGGTGTGCGACCCCGACGGCATCCTGGCGACTCCGCTGGAGACCGTGCGTCGCGACAAGACCGACAAGCACCTGGGCCGGCTGGTGAAGCTGGCCGGTGAGCAGGAGGCGGTCGAGATCGTCGTCGGATTGCCGCGCACACTGAAGGACAAGTCGAGCGCCTCGGCGCGGGATGCGATCGAGGTGGCCGACGCGCTGGCGGTTCGGGTGGCCCCGATCCCGGTGCGGATGGCCGACGAACGGTTGACGACGGTCACCGCGCAGCGTTCGTTGCGGGAAGCCGGAGTACGCGCGAAAGGCCAGCGGCAGATGATCGATCAGGTGGCAGCCGTCGGCATCCTCCAGAACTGGCTGGACATGCGCCGGTCGGTGCTGGCCGCCGCGGAGCGCGAGGCCGGCGAGTGACCCCGGCCGAGGACATGCGTCCCGACGCCCCGGGCGATGACGACGAGTGGGGCAGCAGCACCCGCATCAAGCCCGAATCGGTGGGCCGGCCCCGCCGCGGCATGAGCCGGGCCGAGCGGGTCCGCGCCGAGCGCAACCGCAAGCGCCGCCGGCGCCGCAGCGTCGTGGCGCTGACGGTGTTCATCGTCGTCGTGGTCGCCGCGGTGTTCCTCGGTTCGCGGCTGTGGCACGGCATCTTCGGGTCGGGCAACGACTACTCCGGTGACGGTGGCAGCGACCTCGTCGTCGAGGTGCACAACGGCGACTCGACCACCGCGATCGGGCAGACCCTGTTCGATCACGGCGTCGTCGCGAACGTGAAGACGTTCGTCCAGGCCGCCGAGGGCAACAAGGCGATGACCGAGATTCAGCCGGGCTTCTACAAGCTGCGGACCGAGATCTCGGCCGCCAACGCGGTGTCCCGGCTCACCGAGAAGAACAACCGGGTGGGCCGCCTGGTGATCCCGGAGGGCCGCCAGCTCGACGACACCACCGACGTCAAGACCAACAAGATCAACCAGGGCATCTTCAGCCTGATCTCGGCGGCCTCCTGCGTCGACCTGGACGGCAAACGCAAGTGCGTGTCCGCCGAGGAGCTGAAGAAGGCCGCCGGTGCCGCCGACGTCTCGGCGTTGCTGATACCGAGCTGGGCAGCGGGGCCGGTGAAGTCGCTGGGCGCCGACCACCGCAGGCTCGAGGGCCTCATCGCACCCGGCACGTGGAACGTCGATCCGGCCGGCACGCCGACGTCGATCCTGTCGGGCCTGATCAGCTCGAGCAGCCGCCAGTACGAGCAGGGCGGCCTGCTCGACGCCGGCGCGACCGCGGGCATGACGCCGTACCAGATTCTGATCGTGGCATCGCTGGTGCAGCGCGAGTCCAACCCGCAGGACTTCGCCAAGGTGGCCCGCGTCATCTACAACCGGCTGGCGACCCCGGACCATCGCCGGCTGCAGTTCGACTCGACGGTGAACTACCCGCTGGACCGGCAGGAGGTGGCCACCACCGACGCCGACCGCGAGCAGCCGACGCCGTGGAACACCTATGCGCGCGAAGGACTTCCGGTCACGCCGATCTGTTCACCCGGGGCGCCCGCCGTCGTCGCGGCGCAGGATCCGGCCCCGGGCGACTGGCTGTACTTCGTGACCATCGACCTGCAGGGCACGACGGTCTTCACCCGCGACTACCAGCAGCACCTCGCCAGCATCGAGCTCGCCAAACGCAACGGCGTGCTCGACAGTGCCCGATGAGGGCCGCGGTCCTGGGCTCGCCCATCGCACATTCGCGGTCCCCGCAGCTGCATCTGGCGGCCTACCGGGAGCTCGGGCTCACCGACTGGACCTACGACCGCATCGAGTGCACCGGGGAGCAGTTGCCGGGCCTGGTGGGCGGTTTCGGCCCGGAATGGGTCGGGGTGTCGGTCACGATGCCCGGCAAGTTCGCGGCGCTGCGGTTCGCGACCGAACGCACGCAGCGCGCTGAGCTCGTCGGCTCGGCCAACACCCTGGTGCGCGTCGACGGTGGCTGGCGCGCCGACAACACCGACGTCGACGGGGTCGTCGGCGCGCTGGGTGAGGTGTCCGGTGCGGCGGCGGTACTGGGCTCCGGTGGCACTGCGCCCGCGGCAGTCGTGGCCTTGGCTTCTTTGGGCATCACGGACGTCGCGGTGGTCGCGCGCAATGCCTCGAAGGCCGGGGCGCTCGTGGAGCTGGGGGAGCGGCTGGGCGTCGCGACCCGGTGGGTCGCCCTCGGCGAGAAGCTGAATTCCCTTGGCGTGGTGGTCAATACGCTGCCCGCCACGGTGGCCGGCCAGTTCTCCGGGACTGTGGCCGACACGGCGGTGCTGCTCGACGCCATCTACGACCCGTGGCCGACGCCGCTTGCCGCCGCGGTTGCCGCGGCCGGTGGCCGGGTGGTCAGCGGCCTGCAGATGCTGCTGAACCAGGCCTACGCGCAGGTGGAGCAGTTCACCGGGATGCCCGCGCCGCGCGAGGTGATGGCGGCGGCGCTGGCTGCGAGCTGAGTCTGGTCTGCGTCGAGGGTGCGTAAAGACCGTCAGATCCGCGTGTGAGGCGCTCTGATTGCACAGTCGTGAGCCACCGCCTGCTGGGCATAAAAGCACGAGCGCGTGAGACCACGGTCGTGGCAATTCAGTTCCGAGCGCCTGCCCGTGACCCGCGGCTCAGCTGGTAGAGCCGAAATTGGGGTCAAGAAGTACATGACTGCAATCGCGGTCGTGATCCACCGGGGGTTATTGAACTCAGGGACGTCGGCGAGCCTGGAAAGGTACCTGACTTCAATCATCGCGCGCCACGTTTCTCGTGAATGAAGCCACGTACTTTTCTGTGTGGCACCCGTGGCACATTCGTGTCGGGACGCCCGGCGCAGCGCACTTAGCCTCGAAACATGGGGGCGGGCTTGGCTATTGGTGCGTGGATGACCGCGCTGTGCGTCTACGACCTTCGTGAGCGCCGGTTGCCGAACTGGCTCACGTTGCCGGGCGCGGCGGTGATGCTGGTGGCTGGGGCGATGACGGGCAAGGGCATTGCCGCGCTGGCCGGGGCAGCCGCACTCTTCGGACTGTATCTCCTCATTCATGTGGTCAGCCCACGCGCCATGGGCGGCGGCGACGTCAAACTCGCGCTCGGTCTCGGCGCGCTCACCGGGATGTGCGGCGCCGATGTCTGGGTGCTCGCGGCGATCGGGGCGCCGCTGCTGACCGCGGTCTGTGCGGTGGTCGTCCTACTGCGGCGGCATGACCGGACCGTCCCGCACGGCCCGTCGATGTGCCTGGCGAGCGCCGCGGCCGTCGCGCTCGGTACCTTTGCCTCACCATGACCACCCGCGCCGCCACCACCGCTGACCTGCCTGCCATTGCCGACATCTACGCGCACTACGTCCTCAATAGCGTGGCGTCGTTCGAGCTCGAGCCGCCCGCGGCCGACGAATGGCAGGCGCGGTTCGCCAAGGTCACCGCCGCGGGCCTGCCGTTCCTGGTCGTCGAGCGCGAGGGCAAGGTCGCGGGGTACGCGTACTGCCTGCCCTGGAAATCACGGCCGGCCTATCAGGGCACGGTGGAGGACTCGATCTACCTGGCGCCGTGGGCCACCGGACAGGGCGCCGGCCGAGAACTGCTGGGCGCGCTGCTGGATGGCGCTCGCGCCGCGGGCGTGCGTGAGGTGATCGCGGTGATCGCCGACAGCGGCGACGCGTCGTCGATCGCGCTGCACAAGAAGCTGGGTTTCGACGAGGCCGGACGGCTGCGGCAGGTCGGTCACAAGCACGGCCGCGACATCGACACCGTGCTGCTGCAATGCAGCCTGGGCTGACGGATTTCAGCCGGTAAAGGCCCTCATGGGACAATGGGACACGTGTTGCGATGGACCACAGCAGGTGAATCCCACGGCCGCGCCCTGGTGGCCATGCTCGAAGGCATGGTGGCCGGTCTCTCGGTGACCTCGGACGACATCGCCACGCAGTTGCAGCGGCGTCGTCTCGGTTACGGCCGCGGTGCCCGGATGAAGTTCGAAAAGGACGAAGTCACGCTGCTCGGCGGCGTTCGGCACGGTCAGACGCTGGGTGGCCCGATCGCCATCCAGATCGGCAACACCGAATGGCCCAAGTGGGAGACCGTCATGGCCTCCGACCCGGTCGACCCGGAGGCGCTGGCCAACACCGCGCGCAACGAACCGCTGACCCGGCCCCGGCCCGGGCACGCCGACTACGCCGGCATGCTCAAGTACGGCTTCGACGACGCCCGCCCGGTGCTCGAACGCGCCAGCGCCCGCGAGACCGCGGCCCGCGTCGCGGCCGGCACCGTCGCCCGCGCGTTCCTGAAGCAGGCCCTCGGCGTCGAGGTCGTCTCGCACGTCATCTCCATCGGCGCATCGAAGCCTTACGACGGCCCCGTCCCGCAGCCCGAGGATCTGGCGGCCATCGACGACAGCCCGGTGCGTGCCTTCGACAAGGCCGCCGAAGAATCGATGATCACCGAGATCGAGGCCGCCAAGAAGGACGGCGACACCCTCGGCGGTGTCGTCGAAGTGGTGGTCAGTGGACTGCCCGTCGGGCTCGGCTCGTTCATCAGCGGCGACAACCGGCTGGACAGCCAGCTGGCCGCCGCCGTCATGGGCATCCAGGCCATCAAGGGCGTCGAGATCGGTGACGGCTTCGAGACCGCACGGCGCCGCGGCAGCGTCGCCCACGACGAGATCTACCCGGGCGCCGACGGCATCACCCGCTCCACCAACCGGGCCGGCGGTCTGGAAGGCGGCATGACCAACGGCCAGCCGCTGCGCGTCCGCGCCGCGATGAAGCCGATCTCGACGGTGCCGCGCGCGCTGGCGACCGTCGACATGGCCACCGGCGAAGAGGCCGTCGCCATCCACCAGCGGTCCGACGTGTGCGCCGTGCCCGCGGCGGGTGTGGTCGTCGAGGCCATGGTGGCGCTGGTGCTGGCCCGGGCCGCGCTGGACAAGTTCGGCGGCGACTCGCTGGCCGAGACCCGCGCCAACGTCGAGAACTACCTGCGTGCGGTGCATGAGCGCGAACCGCAGATGTCCGGATAGCTCGATGGCGCCCAAGGCTGTACTGGTCGGCATGCCCGGTTCGGGCAAGTCGACGATCGGTCGACGGTTGGCGAAGGCGCTGCAGGTGCCGATGCTCGACACCGACGCCAAGATCGTCGAGACCACCGGTCGCAGCATCGCCGACATCTTCGCCGAAGGCGAACCGGTGTTCCGCAAGATCGAGGCCGACGTGATCCGCGACGCGCTGGCCGAACACGACGGTGTCGTGTCGCTCGGCGGCGGTGCGGTGACCACTCCGGAGGTGCGCGAAGCGCTCGTCGGCCACACCGTCGTCTACCTGGAAATCAGTGCGGCAGAAGGTGTTCGGCGTACCGCGGGCGGCGGGCGTCCGCTGCTGGCCGGCGACGATCCGGGCGCCAAGTACCGCGAGCTGATGGCGCAGCGCGTGCCGCTGTTCCGGCAGGTCGCCACGCTGCGGGTGAACACCAACCGGCGCAATCCCGGCGCCGTGGTCCGCCACATCGTGCACCGGCTCGAGCAGCCACGCTGCGACGAGCACTCCCGGCGCCGCCGCCGCTCGGCATGGCGCCGGCTGCCCACGGTCCTGAACCCCGGACCGACCACCGAGGCCCCGCCGAGCCCTGCGGCACTGGCAAAACGATTGAAAGGCTCGCAGTGTGACTGACGCTGTCGTCGACCCCGTAGTTGTGAATGTGAACGTCGACCGGCCGTACCCGGTGATCATCGGGACGGGGCTGCTCGGCGACCTCGGCCGTGTCCTGCAGGGCCGGCACCGCGTGGCGATCCTGCACCAGCCGGTACTGACGCAGACGGCCGAAGCGATCCGTAGTTACCTGGCGGACAACGGAATCGACGCGCACCGCATCGAAATCCCGGACGCCGAGGCGGGCAAGGAACTGCCCGTCGTCGGGTTCATCTGGGAAGTGTTGGGGCGCATCGGGATCGACCGCAAGGACGCCATCGTCAGCCTCGGCGGCGGTGCGGCGACCGACGTCGCCGGGTTCGCCGCCGCCACCTGGCTGCGCGGTGTGGACATCGTGCACGTGCCCACGACGCTGCTCGGCATGGTCGACGCTGCCGTCGGTGGCAAGACCGGCATCAACACCGACGCCGGCAAGAACCTGGTCGGCGCCTTCCACCAGCCGCTGGCCGTGCTGGTCGACCTCGCGACGCTGGACTCGTTGCCGCGCAACGAGATCATCGCCGGCATGGCCGAGATCGTGAAGGCCGGCTTCATCGCCGACCCGGTGATCCTGGACCTGATCGAGGCCGACCCGGAGGCCGCGCTGGACCCCGCCGGCACCGTGCTGCCCGAACTCATCCGCCGCGCCATCGCCGTCAAGGCCGAGGTGGTCGCCGCCGACGAGAAGGAGTCGGCGCTGCGCGAAATCCTCAACTACGGACACACTTTGGCGCACGCCATCGAGCGGCGCGAGCGCTACCAGTGGCGGCACGGCGCCGCCGTCTCGGTGGGCCTGGTGTTCGCCGCCGAGCTCGGCCGGCTTGCCGGACGTCTCGACGACGACACCGCTGACCGCCACCGCCGCGTGCTCACCGCCCTGGGTCTGCCGGTCAGCTACGACGCCGACGCCTTCCCGCAACTGCTGGAGTCGATGGCGGGGGACAAGAAGACCCGTTCGGGCGTGCTGCGCTTCGTGGTGCTCGACGGGCTCGCCAAGCCGGGCCGACTGGAAGGCCCGGACCCCTCGCTGCTGGCGGCCGCCTACTCGGTGGTGGCGAAGGACTGAGCCGCGCTCAGTAGACGGGATTGAAAAAGTCGGTGCCGCCGACGGGGCATTCGACCTCGGCTTTCCACGTCGTGCCGGTCTGAATGCCCGGGAACCACAGGTTGTGGCTCTGGTTCGCCTGCAGCTGGAACGGCACCTTGTACACCGGCAGGTGCTTGACCGTCTGCCAGCCGAACCACGGCTCGGCGGAGTAGAAGCACAGGCCTTCGCTTCCGGTGGAGGTGATGTGGACCGTGACGCCCGCCGCGTCGCTTGCCGTATCGAGCACAGAAGCGGCGTGCGCGGTTCCTGTTCCGAGGCAGATCATCGCCAGGGCAGCTGCGGCGGTGACGGACTTCGTGCGGTTCATGGTGTTCCTCTTTCGGGTTTGCGGCTCCGGTTGAGCCGCTTTCACTGGTAAGAGGAATCAGGCCGCGCGAGTCTTACACTTTTTCGGCAAAAAAAATCGCGGCCCGTCCGAGGACGGGCCGCGATTTTGGTGTGGGTGCTCAGGACTCGGGGTTGGTTTTGGGGGTCGTCTCGATGACCTCGGTTTTGCCTTCGGCACCTTCGACCGGGACCGCGACGGCGACCGCAGCGAAGACGTCGGTGTCGGCGCGCTCGCCCTCACCGGCGTGGTCGTGCTTCGGGGCCGGCGGGGCCTTGCGGTCGATCAGCCAACGGCCCAGTGAGACACCGCAGACGCCGCCCACGAAGACGATCAGCGCGGTGAACGCGGCAAACGTGGTGACCTCGGCGGCGAGGGCGTCGACATAGATGTTGTCGTAGAACTGGCCGATCAGCCACGCGAAGAAACCGCTGACGATGCCGGCGAACAGACCGCCGACCAGCCATGCCATGGCCAGGTCCTCGCGGCGGTCAGGGTCGGGCTGCGCCTTCGCGTCGCTCTGGCCGTCGAGAACGCCCCAGGCAAAGGCGGCGGCGATGTACAGCACGACGAGCGTGACACTGATGATCAGTGACTGTTTTTCCCAGGCACCGATCATCGCGCCCTGCAGCAATCGGACGATCACCATCAACGCCGCAAAGACGATTCCGCGCAGCAACCACTTACTCATGAGCAGACAGCGTAGCGAGTAGCGTCACATATCGTGACAATTTCCCACCGGCGCCACATTCTGCGTCGCCATCTGGCGGCCGCCGAGCTGGATGCGATCCTGGTAACCGACCTGGTCAACGTCCGTTATCTGTCCGGCTTCACCGGATCGAACGCGGCACTGCTGATTCCCACTCACGGGGAGACTCCCGTCCTGGCCACCGACGGGCGGTACCGGACGCAGGCCGCGCAGCAGGCCCCGGACGCGCAGATCGTCATCGAGCGGGCGTGCGCGCCTGCGTTGGTGCGCGCCGCGGAGGCCGCGGGCGTGAAGCGGCTCGGCTTCGAAAGCCACGTCCTGACGGTGGACGCCCACGCGGCGCTGCAGCGGGTCGGCGGCGATCTCGAACTGGTCCGGGCACCCGGCATGGTGGAGGCGCTACGTGAGGTCAAGGACGCCGGAGAGATCGCGATCCTGCGGCTGGCCTGCGAGGCCGCTGACGCCGCGCTCAAAGACCTCATCGAATCCGGTGGGTTGCGGGCCGGCCGCACCGAGAAGGAGGTCGGCCGCGAACTGGAGGCGCGGATGCTCGACCACGGTGCCGACGGCCCGTCGTTCGAGACCATCGTCGCGACCGGCGCCAATTCGGCGATACCGCACCACCGCCCGACGGACGCGGTGCTGGCGGCCGGCGACTTCGTCAAGATCGACTTCGGCGCGCTGGTCGCGGGCTACCACTCCGATATGACCCGAACCTTCGTGCTGTCGCCGGTGGCACAGTGGCAGCGCGACATCTACGACCTGGTCGCGACGTCGCAGCGGGCCGGCCGGGAAGCACTGGTGCCGGGTACGACGCTGTCGGCGGTGGACCGCGCGTCGCGGCAGGTCATCATCGATGCCGGGTACGGCGAGCAGTTCTCCCACGGACTCGGGCACGGGGTCGGGTTGCAGATTCACGAAGCGCCGGGAATCAACTCCGCCGCCGCCGGTACACTGCTTGCTGGCTCCGTGGTCACCGTGGAGCCCGGTGTCTACCTGCCCGGCCGGGGCGGCGTCCGGATCGAGGACACGCTCGTCGTCAGCGGCGATACGACACACACACCCGAGTTGCTTACCCGGTTCCCCAAGGAACTGGCCATCCTCTGATGACAGAGAGCTAGGAGCAGTACCGACCGTGGCATCTACCGCCGACTTCAAGAATGGTCTCGTCCTCAACATCGAGGGCCAGCTGTGGCAGATCATCGAGTTCCAGCACGTCAAGCCCGGCAAGGGCCCGGCCTTCGTGCGCACCAAGCTCAAGAATGTGCTGTCGGGCAAGGTCGTCGACAAGACCTTCAACGCCGGTGTGAAGGTGGAGACCGCGACCGTCGACCGTCGGGACGCCACCTACCTGTACCGCGATGGCAGCGACTTCGTCTTCATGGACGCCGAGGACTTCGAGCAGCACCCGCTGACCGAGGCACTCGTCGGCGACGCCGCCGGCTTCCTGCTGGAGAACCTGCAGGTGCAGATCGCGTTCCACAACGGTGCGCCGCTGTACCTGGAGCTGCCCGTCAGCATCGAGGTCGTCGTCGCGCACACCGAGCCGGGCCTGCAGGGCGACCGCTCGAACGCCGGCACCAAGCCCGCCACCCTCGAGACCGGCGCCGAGATCCAGGTGCCGCTGTTCATCAACGTCGGCGACAAGCTCAAGGTGGACACCCGCGACAGCAGCTACATCAGCCGCGTCAATGCCTGACCGTCGTTCCGACAAAGGTCGGCACCAGGCGCGCAAGCGCGCCGTCGACCTGCTGTTCGAGGCCGAGGCCCGCGGCATCACCGCGGCCGAGGGCGCGAAGCTGCGCAACACCCTCGCCGACAGCGACCCCGAGGTATCGGCGCTGAACCCGTACACGGTGACCGTCGCCAACGGCGTCACCGAGCACGCGGCGCACATCGACGATCTGATCTCGGCGCATCTGCAGGGCTGGACCCTGGAGCGGCTGCCCGCGGTCGACCGGGCGATCCTGCGCGTCGCGGTGTGGGAACTGCTGCATGCGACAGACGTGCCGGAACCGGTCGCCGTCGACGAGGCGGTCGAGCTGGCGAAGACGTTGTCCACCGATGAGTCGCCCGGCTTCGTCAACGGCGTCCTCGGCCAGGTGATGCTGGTGACGCCGCAGATCCGGGCGGCTGCGGCGGCGGTCCGGGGCGAGTAGCCGTGGACGAGCCGCAGGACTGGGCGCCGTACTCGAGTGTCACGGACGCGGCGAAGGTCTACCTGCGCGATCCGGAGTTGGCGCTCGAGCAGTTGCGGTCGGTGGTCGACTTCCGGTCCATCAAGTCCTTCATCATGTCGCGCGGCGCGTCCGAGGAGTCGTGGGGCGACGCCGTGTGGCAGGAGGTCGTCCTCACCGACGGTGAGCGGCTGATCATGTGGCGGGCCGACGACGACGCCACTGGCGACGACGAACACCTGCGCCGGACGCTGGACACGTCGGTGCGGACCATCCTGTTGTCCACCATCACCGACCACATCCTGACGACCCAGTTCGAGGTCCTGGCCGATGGCACCCGGCGCCTGGCCGAGGTGCGGCTGCGGATGTACACCCAGCTGATCACCCGTAGCCGGCAGAAGTCGGCCATCGATACCGACTTCTTCTGCGAGTCGTTCCGGTACACCAAATCCGTCGACGACGGCGGTCTGGCCCAGATGCAGCGGCTGCTGCAGTTCGGCCGGGAGCTTTCGCACGCGCTGTAGCCCACCTCCCGGACATCGGGAGAAATCGTGACCCACGTCTCAGTAACGCCGTTACAGTCGGATGATGGGAACCGAGCGAGTGATCGCCGAGGTCGGCGAAGACGGCCTGCACCTGCACGCCTGCAGCCTGTGTGAAGCCATGTGCGGCTTGGAGATTCGGGTGTCCGGCGGCAAAGTCGCCGGCATCCGGCCCAACAAGGCCGACGCGTGGAGCGCGGGTCATATCTGTCCGAAGGGCGCGTCGCTCGGCGCGCTGCACGAAGACCCCGACCGCATCCGCCGGCCGATGATCAAGGTCGACGGACAGTGGCACGAGGTCGACTGGGACACCGCGTTCCGCCGCTGCACCGAGCTGCTCGCTCCGATCATCGCAGAGCACGGCATCGGCGCGGTCGCGGCGTACACGGGAAACCCACTGGCGCACTCGTTTTCGCTGTCCCGGTATGCCGCGATCCTGCTGGGACTGTCCGGCATGCCGATCACCTATTCGCCGGGCACCATCGATCAGTGGCCGAAGAATCTGTCGTCGCACCTGATGTACGGCAGCTGGTGGGCCTTCCCGACACCGGACGTGCAGCGCACCGACCTGCTGGTGGTGATGGGCGCCAACCCCGCGGCGTCGCAGGGTTCGTTGCTGGCCGCCCCCGACATCATGGGCATCATCGGCGGAATCCGTAAGCGCGGCAAGGTGATCGTCATCGACCCGGTGCGTACCCAGACCGCCGCCAAGGCCGACGAGTGGCTGCCGATCACGCCGGGCACCGATGCAGCGCTACTACTTGGCGTCATCCACGCGGTGTTCGACGAAGGGCTGGTGAACCTCGGCCAAGTGGAGCAGCACCTTGACGGGGTGGGCGAGCTGTGCCGGGCCGTCGCCGACTGGTCACCCGAAAGAGTCTGCGCGGCAACCGGTATCGATGCGGAACGCATCAGGGCGCTGGCCCGTGAGCTGGCCGGCACGCCCCGCGCCGTCGTCTACGGCCGGATCGGTACCTGCAATCAGGAATTCGGCAGCCTCGCGAGTTGGCTCATCGACGTCGTCAACATCGTCACCGGACATTTCGACGTCCCCGGCGGCGCGATGTTCGCCACCCCGACCGCATGGACCGTCACCAGCCAGACCATCCCGGGACTGGAGGACGGGGCGCCGAACTTCGGCCGCTACCAGACCCGGGTTCGCGGCGCCAAGGAAGTGCTCGGCCAGGTCCCGATCTCGTGCATGCTCGAGGAGATCACCACCCCGGGCGCGGGCCAACTCAAAGCCCTCATCACCGTTGCGGGCAACCCCGTGCTGTCGACGCCGGGCGGCGACAAACTCGACAAGGCGTTGCCGCATCTGGATGCCATGATCGCGGTGGACCTGTGGCTCAACGAGACCACCCGGCACGCCGACGTCATCCTGCCCGGCGCCTCGCCTCTCGAGCAGGCGCACTCCGCGGACCTGCTCCTGGGTGCGGCCATCAACAGCTTTGCGCGGTACTCACCGCCGGTGTTCCACCGCGAGGACCCCGCCGCGCCGGAGGAGTGGGAGATCCTGATCCGGCTCACCGGGCTGTGCACCGGCACCCCGGCCGAGGACGTCGACGTCGCCGCGCTCGACGACGGCTGGTTCGACTACCTGTGCTTCACGCAGGGGCTCGACGGCGCCGAGATTCGCAAGAAGTACGACCACGGCGGCCCCGAGCGCATGCTCGACCTGACGCTGCGGACCGCGGCATTCGGCGACCGGTACGGCGAGAAACCCGACGGGCTGACACTCGAGAAGCTCAAGGCCCACCCGGACGGCATCAACTACGGCCCGATGGTGCCGCGCGTGCCCGAGATTCTCGGTACCGCCGACAAGAAGATCCGCGTGGCCCCCCAGTACCTGCTCGATGACCTGCCCCGGCTCGCCGCGCGGCTGGAGCGTCCGGCCGACGAGCTGGTGCTGGTCAGCCGGCGGCATATGCGGTCCAACAACTCCTGGCTGCACAACGTGGGCGCGCTGATGAAAGGCCGCGACCGCTGCACGCTGCTGATGCACAGCCGCGACGCCGCCGCGCGGGGCATCGCGGACGGCGACGACGCCGAAGTCGCCTCAGGCGCCGGGAAGATCGTCGTCCCCGTCGAGGTGACCGATGCGATCAAGCCGGGTGTGGTGTCCATGCCGCACGGCTGGGGGCACGGACAGGCCGGCACCCGCCTGGGCATCGCCAACTCCTCGCCCGGGGTGAACACCAACATCCTGTCGCTGCCCGACTTCCTCGACGAGCCGTCCGGCAATGGTGCGCTCAACGGGATTCCGGTGACGGTGTCGGCCGCGGGGAGCTAGCGGCTGCGTTCTACGGCCTGCCGAGTGCGCGGAGAGATACTTGGTTTCACTCAGCAGGCACTGTTGGACGTCCCGGTTGAAGCCAGGTACTACTTCGGGCCGTCAGCGGTCCCTCAGCTCAATCACCACGGCAAATTTTCATCACGATTGAACTCACGCACTTTCGCGGAGTCGAAGGTTGGCGCGAGCGGCAGGCTCGGTTGGACTCACCGAGATTTGAAATGTCGGGCGTTTTCGAGGTGGCGCAATGGTGGTTGAAATGGGTATTTGCGCAGGTCAAGCCTGGGGCAAGGCGGCGCAATGCAGGTACCGTCGAACCCCCCGATTCTCCGGTGCTGACCTGAGGGGCGCAGGTCCCTACCGTCATCCGCATGCCCGAGTCCTCCCCGACGCCACTGCGCCGGCGCGCCGACCGCGCCCGCCAGGTGGCCGACGTGCTGCGCCACCAGGTGCGCGACGGGGTCTACGCGGCGGGTCTGCCCGGTGAGGCCGAGCTGGTCGCCGAGTTCTCGGTGTCCCGCAATACCGTGCGCGAGGCGCTGGCGATCCTCAAGGCCGAGGGGCTGATCGACCGGGGACCGCGCGTCGGCACCCACGTGGCGCAGCGCAAATACGATCACGGGCTACACGCGCTGGTCGGGCTCAAGGAGACCTTCAAGGACTACGGCGACGTCCGCAATGAAGTGCGCGCCGCCACGCACCTGCCGGCCCCGGCGGCCGTGGCGCGCCGCCTGCAGCTGACTCCCGGAGAGCCCGTCGTGTTCATCGAGCGGCTGCGGTACCTGGGCGACCTGCCGCTGAGCCTGGATCTGACGTACCTGGTGCCCGACATCGGCGCGGCGGTACTCGAGCACTCGCTGGAGAACAACGATGTGTTCGCGCTGATCGAGCAGGTCACCGGACAACGTCTGGGCTCGGCGGACATTGCGCTGGAAGCGGTTTCGGCCGATCCGCACACCGCGGCCACGCTGGACATCCCGGCCGGCGGCGCGATCCTGATGCTCGAACGGCTCACGACTCTCGACGACGGGCGTCCCGTCGACCTCGAATACATCCGATTGCGTGGTGACCGGATCACCATGCGCGGCAACCTGTTACGGAGTGAATCATGACGCTGGTCAACAACCAACGAGCCGACGTGCCCGTCACCATCGACGAGTCGCTGTGTATCGAGGGCTGCACGCTGTGCGTCGATGTCTGCCCGCTCGACTCGCTGGCCATCAATCCCGACAACGGCAAGGCCTACATGCACGTCGACGAATGTTGGTACTGCGGGCCGTGCGCCGCGCGCTGCCCAACCGGTGCCGTCTCCGTCAACATGCCCTACCTCATCCGCTAAGGACCCCCATGAAGCACTTCACCGCCCTGGTCGCCACCGTCGTCCTGGCCGCGACCGGCTGCTCGGTCGATTCGGCCGGCAAGGACGACAACGCCGTCAACGTGGTCATCGGCTACCAGTCCAAGACCATCAACACCGTCACCGCGGGCACGTTGTTGCGCGCCCAGGGCTATCTCGAGCGACGCCTCGACGACATCGGCGCCAAGACGGGCAAGAAGTACCACGTCGAATGGCAGGACTATGACACCGGTGCGCCGATCACCGCGCAGATGGTCGCCGAGAAGATCGACATCGGCTCGATGGGTGACTACCCGATGCTGATCAATGGATCGAAGACCCAGAGCAACGAGCGCGCCAAGACCGAACTGGTGGCGGCCACGGGCTCCAGCCCGACCGGATCGTTGAACATGGTTGTGGTGAGCCCGGATTCACCGGTGCAGTCGCTGAACGAGCTGGCCGGGCAGAAGGTGTCCGCCAGCGTCGGTTCGGCCGGCCACGGCACCTTGGTACGCGCGCTGTCGAAGATCGGCATCGACCCCAAGACCGGCGTCGAGGTGCTCAACCAGCAGCCGCAGATCGGCGCGTCGGCGCTGGAATCGGGTCAGGTGAAGGCGCTTTCGCAGTTCGTCGCCTGGCCGGGGCTGCTGGTCTTCCAGAACAAGGCCCGCCTGCTGTACGACGGAGCCGAGCTGAACTACCCGACCTGGCATGGCGTCGTCGCGCGGCGGGCCTACGCCGCCGCACACCCCGAGGTGCTCGACGCGTTCCTGCAGGCACAGCTCGATGCCACCGACTTCCTCAACACCAAACCGCTGGAGGCGGCGAAGATCGTCGCGCAGGGCAGCAGCCTGCCGCCGGAAGTCGTCTACCTCTACAACGGGCCCGGCGGCACCCGGTTCGACACCACGCTCAAGCCGTCGCTCGTGGACGCGCTGAAAGGTGATGTGCCGTACCTGAAGTCGATCGGTGACTTCGCCGACCTGGACGTCGCCACGTTCGTCGAGGACGGACCGCTGCGCAAGGCGCTGGCCGCGCGGGGACGCGACTACAACGCCGAGGTGGCCCGGACCGCGAATCCGTCGGTCGTGCACGGTACCGATCCGGTGTGCAACATTCCGGTCGACAACCCCGCCCTGGCCGGTGAGCTGTGGCTGGACGGTTCCGACACCACGCAGCCGGCGGCCAACCCGACCTGCCTGCTGAAGGCGATCCGGGCCGCGGAGGCCAAGGGCACTAAGGTCCGGGCCGCCTATGTGCCGGATGCCGAGCTCGGAACCCGTTGGCTGGCAGACAAATCCGTGTGGGTGCAGCAGGGTACGGACTTCGTGCCCTTCGACACCGACGCCGGCGCCCGCCGCTATCAGGCGGCCCATCCCGGTTCCGCGGTGGTGACCTACCAACAGGCGCTGGTGGGTGTGGCATGACAGCCATCGCCGCGGTGACCGCCGCGCCGGCGCGGCCGGCCGAGACCGAGGTGTCGCGGCGGCAGGGACCCGCGAAATGGCGCGGCTACACCGTCAAGACGCTGTCGGTCGTTGCGGCCGTGGGCATCTGGCAGCTGCTGACGGCGGGCCACGTCCGGTTCTGGTTGCGGTTCGACAACCTGCCGACGGTGACCCAGATCGCCGCGAAGTTCATCGAACGACTCGGTGCCACGCAGTACTGGCTCGACCTCACGCAGTCGGTGATCCGGATCGTCAGTGGCTTCGGGCTGGCGGCGGTGATCGGCGCCGCTGTCGGTATCGCGCTGGGCCGGTCGCGGCTTTTTGCCGACGTCGTCGGGCCGCTCACCGAGTTGGCGCGGCCGATCCCGGCCATCGCCCTCGTGCCCGTCGCCATCCTGCTGTTCCCGACCGACGAGGCCGGCATCGTGTTCATCACGTTCCTGGCGGCGTTCTTCCCGATCATGGTGAGCACCCGGCACGCCGTGCGGGCGCTGCCGACGCTGTGGGAGGACTCAGTGCGGACCCTCGGCGGCAGCCGCTGGGATGTATTGCGGCAGGTCGTGTTTCCGGGTGTCCTGCCCGGGCTGTTCGGCGGCCTGTCGGTCGGCATGGGTGTGGCGTGGATTTGTGTGGTGTCGGCGGAGATGATCTCCGGCCGGCTCGGTGTCGGCTACCGCACCTGGCAGGCCTACACGGTGCTGGACTACCCGAGCGTCTTCGTCGGCATCATCACCATCGGAGCGCTGGGGTTCGGCACCTCGGCCGCGGTGGAACTGATCGGCCGGCGGCTCACCCGCTGGCTGCCGCGCGGTGAGGAGAACGGGCGATGAGCGCTGTACTGACCTCCGGCCTCCGCCTCGAACTCGACCGAATCCGACTGTCCTACACCGGCGAGCCCGTCGTGGACGAACTGAGCCTGACGGTGCAGCCGGGGGAGATCCTGGTGCTGACCGGACCATCGGGCTGCGGCAAATCGACGGTGCTGCGGGCGCTGGCCGGGCTGCTGAAGCCCGACGCCGGGCGGGTCCTGGCGGACGGCGAACCGGTGACCACCACGTCGCGGGACCGCGGCATGGTGTTCCAGGACAGCGCGCTGTTGCCGTGGCGCACAGTGCGATCCAACATCGAACTGGCACTGCAGCTGCGCGGCGTGCCGCGGGCCGGCCGGCGCGAGCGTGCCGAACGCTGGATCGACGAGGTCGGGCTCACCGGGTTCGCCGACTTCCTGCCCAAGAGCCTGTCCGGTGGCATGCGCCAGCGGGTCCAGCTGGCGCGCGGACTGGCCGGGGCGCCACGGGCCGTCCTGATGGACGAGCCGTTCGGCGCCCTGGACGCCAAGACCCGGAATGCCATGCAGCACCTGCTGATCGACACCTGGCAGGCCCATCCGACCACCATCGTGTTCGTCACGCACGACGTCGACGAAGCCCTCGCCCTGGGCGACCGGGTGGCGGTCCTCGGCCGCGCCGGCCGGCCGCTGCGTGCGCTGCTGGACGTCCCGAGCCCCCGTGATGCCGAAGTGTCCCGCACCGAGTTGCGGGCCGAAATCCTTGGAGCACTACACCAATGAGCACTCTGGAGATTCCAGACCTCGCCGATCCCGTCCGCCTCGACTGCGACGTCCTGGTGATCGGTGGCGGTACTGCCGGCACCATGGCGGCCCTGACGGCCGCCGAGAACGGCGCCCAGGTGCTGTTGCTGGAGAAGGCCCACGTGCGGCACTCCGGAGCCCTGGCCATGGGCATGGACGGCGTCAACAACGCCGTCGTTCCCGGCAAGGCCACCCCGGAGGACTACGTCGCCGAGATCACGCGGGCCAACGATGGAATCGTCAACCAGCGCACCATCTATCAGACCGCGACCCGCGGCTTCGCCATGGTGCAGCGGCTGGAACGCTATGGCGTGAAGTTCGAGAAGGACGAGCACGGCGAATACGCGGTGCGCCGTGTGCACCGGTCCGGCTCGTACGTGCTGCCGATGCCCGAGGGCAAGGACGTCAAGAAGGCGCTCTATCGCGTGATGCGGCAGAAGTCCATCCGGGAGAAGCTGCGCATCGAGAACCGGCTGATGCCGGTACGCGTGCTGACCGAGAACGGGCGCGCCGTGGGTGCGGCCGCCTTCAACACGCGCACAGGCGAATTCGTCACAGTGGGGGCCAAGGCCGTCATCCTGGCGACCGGCGCCAGCGGCCGGCTCGGGCTGCCGGCCTCGGGGTACCTGTACGGCACGTACGAGAACCCGACCAACGCCGGTGACGGCTACTCCATGGCGTACCACGCGGGCGCCGAGCTCTCGGGCATCGAGTGCTTCCAGGTGAACCCGCTGATCAAGGACTACAACGGGCCCGCCTGCGCCTACGTTGCCAATCCTTTCGGCGGCTATCAGGTGAACGCACTGGGGGAGCGGTTCGTCGACTCGGACTACTGGTCGGGCCAGATGATGGCCGAGGTCAAGAGTGAGATCGAATCGGCCCGCGGCCCGATCTACCTCAAGGTCACGCACCTGCCGGACGAGACCATCACCGCGATGGAGAACATCCTGCATACCACCGAGCGGCCGACGCGCGGTACGTTCCACGCCAACCGTGGCCACGACTACCGCACGCACGACATCGAGATGCACATTTCCGAGATCGGTTTGTGCAGTGGGCATTCGGCGTCCGGGGTGTGGGTCGACGAACACGCCCGCACCACCGTGCCCGGGCTGTACGCGGCGGGCGACATGGCGTGCGTCCCGCACAACTACATGATCGGGGCGTTCGTCTACGGCGACCTGGCCGGCGAACACGCCGCGTCGACCCTCGCCGATGTCGAAGCGCCCGTGGACCTTCCGCAGGACCAGCTGGCCGAGGCGCACGAGCTGATCTACCGACCCCTGCGGCATCCGGACGGGCCCCCGCAGCCGCAGGTCGAGTACAAGCTGCGCCGCTTCGTGAATGACTATGTGGCGCCGCCGAAGACAGCGACCAAGTTGTCCATCGCGGTCCGCACGTTCGAGCGGATGGCCGAGGAGATCGAGCAGATGGGTGCCCGCACGCCGCACGAGCTGATGCGCACCGTCGAGGTCTCGTTCATCCGGGACTGTGCCGAGATGGCGGCCAGGTCGTCGCTCACCCGGACCGAATCACGCTGGGGCCTGTACCACGATCGTGCCGACATCCCCGAGCGCGACGACGAACAGTGGCGCTATCACCTGAACCTGCGCAAGGGCTCAGACGGTGAGATGGAGTTCCTGAAGCGGCCCGTGGCACCCTATTTCGTGCCGGTGCCCGACCTGGACCACCTACCGTCCGACCACGCCGTGCAGCATGTGCACCAGCCGGACCTGGTCGGTGGCAAGGCGCCTGCGACGGCGGGCTCGCGGCTGCGGCCCACCGAACCGGCGACGCCGCCGTCGCCGCGCATCGCTGCCGTGGTGGTCCTGGACGAGCCGACGCTCGCCGATCTGACCGAATACCTTCAGGACGACGACGCGGGAGTCCGCCGCGCCGCTGTCGCCGTGCTGGTCGAGAACCTGCCGGACGGCTACCAGGCGGACCTGGTTGCCGCGCTCGGTGACGTGGACGGCGCGGTGCGTGCGGAGAGTGCCGACGCCCTGCGCGAACTGGTCGAAGTGCTGCCCGATCCGGCGGCCGTCGCCCCGTACCTGACCTCTGCCGACCCCATCGTGCGGGCCGTGACGCTGTACGTCCTGAGCTCGCGCCGCGTCGGTGCGGCCCCGGATTACCGTGCCGCGGTGACCGATTCCGATCACCGCGTGCGGATCGAGGCGGTACGTGCCCTGGTCTCCGTAGACGATGTCGACGGGGTGGCCGCGGCGGCGGACGACGACAACCGCGAGGTGCGGATCGCCGCGAGCAATGGTCTGGCCACGCTCGGCTCCGGTGCCGACACCGTGCGGCAGTTGCTGGCCGACCGGGACCCGCTGGTGCGTGCGGCCGCGCTCGCCGCGTTGGCCGCCGTGGGTTGCGCCGAGCAGGACGTGCCGGAAGTGCAACGCGCGCTTCGGGAATCAGCGTGGCAGATCCGTCAGGGCGCGGTGCGGGCACTGTCGGGCGCGGCCCCGGCGGTCGCCGTCGAACCGCTGTCGCAGGCGCTGCACGACCCGCACCTGGATGTGCGCAAGGCGGCGGTGCTGAGCCTGACCCGCTGGGCGGATTCCGAGGAGGCGGCCCGCCAGGCGCTGGGGATCGCGCTGGAGGACGGCGACGCCGACGTGCGGGCCTACGCGCGACACGCGCTCGCTACCTGCTGAATCCGGGCGAACGGCCGCTGGGCTTCCACCAGGAACGCGAGTTCGAGCAGCGTGCGCTCATCGCCGTACGCGCCGGACAGCTGGACCCCGACCGGGAGACCATCGGGGGACAGGCCTGCCGGCAGCGAGATGGCCGGCGTCCCCGCGATGTTGTTGAGCGGGGTGTAGGCGACATACCGGCGCAGACGGTCGATCAGATCAGGGAACTCGACCGTCGGCGCGAGGTAGCCGAGACGCGGAGTGGTGTGCGACAGCACCGGCGACAGCACGACTTCGTGCCGGGCGAACATCCGCGCGTACTGATCGGCGACACGGCGCAGGCGCCACAACGCACCCGGGGTGCGGTGCAGGTTCCGGCGATGGTGCGCGCGCAGCCCCAGGCTCAGGCCGTCGGCCTTGGCAGTATCGAACGACCGGTCCAGGATCAACCGGCCGGTGCCGACCGCGAGATCGGCCAGCAGCGCCCAGTACTGGACGAAGTCGTCGGCGAACTGGGCGGTGACCGGCAACGTGATCGGCTCGACGACGTGGCCTGCGGCCTCGAGCAGCGCCGCGGTGTCTTCGACGGCTGCCCGAGTGGCAGCGTCGACAGATTCGCCGGTGACGCTGTCGAACAGCACGCCGACGCGCAGCATCCGTTGCGCCGGCCCGCTCACCCGGCCGATGGGCGCGAGTTTCGGATTGCGCCAATGGTTCTCGCATGCCGCGACGAACGCGGCGGTGTCGCGGACGCTGCGGGTCAGGACGCCCTCGGAGATCATGTTGATCGGCAGATGACCGGCCTGTTCGCCGTCGCGGTGCCGGCCCCGGCTCGGCTTGAGCCCGACCAGGCCCGCGCAGGCGGCGGGGATGCGGATGGAGCCGCCGCCGTCGTTGGCGTGCGCGATGGGCACGACGCCGGCGGCGACCAGGGCAGCCGATCCGCCCGACGAGGCACCGACGGAAAACTCTGTGTGCCAAGGGTTCCGGACCGGCGGCTCGGTCATGTACTCCGTGGTGGCGTTGAAACCGAACTCGGGCATCCGGCTCTTGCCCAGCAGCGTCAGTCCCGTGCTGAGGAGCTGCGTCGCGTAGGTGCCATCCTGCTTTGCGGGCCGGGCCGTGAAGGCCTCCGAACCGTGCGTGGTCGGCAGGCCGGCGACGTCGGTGTTGTCCTTGATGAAGGTCGGAACGCCGAAGAATTCGGCGTCCGGGTCCGTGCCGTGCCGCGGTGGCAGATCGCATGCCACCGCTCGCAGTTCGGGGTCGACGAGTTGTGCTCGGGTGGTTGCGGCGGCGGCCAGTTCATCTGGGCTGACCTTCATATCGCGCACCAACCGGGCCAGCTCGACGGCGTCGTGGTCACCGAGTGCGTCATCGCCGAAGGCGTGGATCGTGGTCATGGCTGCCCTCATTCTCCGAGTACTCGGTGTAGATAGTCGTTGACGAATGTTCTTCGGGGATCGAGCTTTTCGCGGACGGCGAGGAAGTCGTCGAATCGTGGATAGCTGTCCCGCAGATCAGCCGCCGTGCGGTTGTGCATCTTGCCCCAGTGCGGACGCCCGTCGTAGCGGCGCATGATCTGCTCGACCGCGGCGAAGTACTCGGCCGGATCGTCACGTACATAGCGGTGCACCGCTATGTAGGCGCTGCGGCGCCCGTACGCGGTGGACAACCAGTTCTCGTCGGCGGCGGCGGCGCGGACCTCGATGGGAAAGCCGATGCGCCAACCCCGTTCCGCGATGAGGCTGCGTACCTCGTCGAACGCGGCCCCGACCGATTCGTAGGGGACGGCGTATTCCATCTCGCGGAACCGCACCCGCCGCGGCGAGGTGAACACGCGGTCCGAGCGCTGGGTGTGTTCGCGATCGGACAGAAACCGGGTGACGGTGCGGTTGAGAACGGGCACCGTGGCCGGCAGTGCACTGCCGACGGCGCAGATCGCGCCCAGCACACCGTTCTCGACCAGTTCCTCCTCGATCCACTGCGATACCCGGTTGGTGGACTCGAGCGGGGTGTAGGCGGGCAGCCGGATATTGGCCTTGGTGAACGCGGTGTCAGTGTGCGGGAACCAGTAGAACTCGAAATGGTCTGTGTGCGTGCAGCGTTCGTCGAAGGCTGCGACGACTTCGTCTACCGGCTCGACACGTTCGATGGCGTGGATCGCGAAGCCGGGCACGCACTGCAGCGTCACCTCGACGATGATCCCCAGCGCGCCCAGCCCGACCCGTGCCGCGGGCAGCAACTCGCTGCTCTGCTCCTCATCGATGCGCACCAGTTCGCCGGTGCCCGAGACCAGGGTCAGCCCGACCACCTGGGTTGCCAGGCCGCCGAAGGCCAGCCCCGTGCCGTGGGTGCCGGTCGAGATGGCGCCGGAGATGGTCTGGCGGTCGATGTCGCCCATGTTCTCGAGCGCGAGTCCGTGTCGTGCCAGTAGCCGCGTCAGCTGCCACAGCGGAGTTCCACCGCCGACGGTGACCTGCCGGCGATCGCGGTCGACGGCGATCACGCCGGTCAGGGCACCCAGGTCGAGCTGGATGTCGGGCGCGACGGCGATGCCGGTGAAGCTGTGCCCGGACCCGACGACCTTGATCAGCCTGCCGGTCGCCGTCGCGCGGATGACGGCGTCACACACTGCTTGAATGTTCTTGGGCCGCAGCACTTCCGTCGGTTGCGCAGTCTCGCAGCGCCCCCAGTTCGTCCAGCTCACAGAAACGTCTTCCCCTCGCCTCGGTAGGTGGGCGCCGTGCCCACGGTCGTACCGTCATCGACCATGGCGAACGCGTCGACGTGCTCGCTGAGTTCACCGGCCTTGCAGTGCCGGAACCACACGCGGTCGCCGACGTTCAGCGCCCCGGCGGCTTTCCCGGTGACCGGGGTCTGTACCTCGCCGGCCATCTCGGTGGACAGCAGACTCAGCCCCGGCGGCCAGACCGGCAGCGGCACACGATCTCTGGCCGGTGGTCCGGAGGCGATCCAGCCGCCCCCCAGTACCGTGGCGATCTGCGGGGCCGGCCTGCGCACGACCGACAGCGCGAACGCCGCGGCCGGCGCCGGCGCGAAGCCGCGATAGGTGTCGAACAGGTGCGGGCCGAAAAGCCCACTGCCGGCCGCGATCTCGGTGACCGCCGGGTCCGAGGCGGTGTATTCGAGCGATCCGGTGCCGCCCCCGTTGACGAATTCGAGGTCGGCCACCTGCCGTACCGCGGACACCGCGAGACCGCGGCGTTCGAGCAGCTCGTCCTTGGACCGTCGTTGCATCCACCGGATCAGCTGCGAGCGTGCGGCCTGACCCCGGACGTCGTCGCCGACGCCGGCGATCTGGGCTTCGTAGGACATGAGGCCCACCAGCGCGAAACCACTGCGGGCGGTGACGGTCCTGGCCAGGGCAGCGGCCTGCGCCGCGGTGTGGACGGGGGAGCGGCGCACCCCGAGGTGTCCGAGTACCGGAGCCTGCCAGGACGCGTCGAGGTCGAGGCAGACCCGCAGCGGCGGTCGCGCCGACGGCGCGGCGACGCTGTCTACCAGATCGAGCTGCGCCACGTCGTCGACCATGAGCGTCACCCGCGTCGCCAACTCCGGGGACGACGCCAGTCGGGCGATCGCGGTGCGGTCGGCCGTCGGGTAGCCGACGACGACGTCATCCTGCGGCGGGTGCGCGTCATCGCCGGCGGCCAACCACAGCGCTTCGGGCAATGTGAACGCCAGTACGCCCGCATAACCGTCGAGAGCCGTGACGGCGTCCAGGATGGTCCGCGACCGCACGGATTTGGCTGCCACGCGGATCGGTGTCCCGGCCGCGCGGCGGCGCATATCGTGCGCATTGTGGCGCAATGCGCCGAGGTCGATCGCGGCCAGCGGCGTCTCCAGATGCGCGGTCGCGTCGGTCAATGCCGGCCAATACGTGTCCGGACGCGCCCACGACCCCTCAGCGGAAAGCGATTCCGACAGATCGACCGGCATTGACGACACCATGGGTCGGGAGCTAACCGCATGTCGGTGGGTGCGCACGAGGGCATCGGTGACCACAATGGGGGGAAAACCGGACACGTGTTGGAGGTGGGGTGGACAGGGAAAGCGCGGCGCTCATCCCGACGTCGGTGCTCGTCAACGTCGTCGACGTCGCCGACCGTGCCGGTCTGCCCACCGAGCAATGGCTGGCGGCGGCGGGGCTGACGGCCGCGACGCTCAATTCGCCCGAGACCCGGGTGTCGTTCCGGCAGGCGGCGCTCGTGCTGCGGCGTGCCGTGCGTGCCATGCCGGACCGGGGCCTGGGCATCGACGTCGGGGCCCGCGACATGTTCGTGTCGTTCGGCGTGCTGGGCCTGGCCATCCGTTCGGCCGAAAACCTCGGTGCGGCAATGCAAGTGGGTCTGGAATTGCACCAGAGCGCCGGCAGCCTGATGGACGTCGGCGCCGAGCTGATCGGCGACACTTTCGCGCTGCGCGCCTACGAGCGCCGCCCCGAACCGGAGCTGCTGCCGTTCCTGTGCGAGGAGTTGTTCTGCAGCGTGCTGGTCACCGTGCGGACCGTGCTCGAGCTGCCGCAGCAGACACCCGAGTACGTCCAGGTCAGTTACCCGCCGCCGGTGTACGCGCAGCGATACCGCGAATTCTTCGGCTGTCCGGTCCTGTTCAACGCCGACGCCAACCGGCTGGCGTTCCCGGACCCGCTGTGGTCGCAGCGGCTACCGCGCGCCGATCCGGCGACGCACGCCGTCGCCGTCGCCGCGTGCCGCGACATGGTGACGCAGGGCGAGCAGCCGACCGACGTGGTGCGGACGGTCGAGACGATGCTGCGCGAGAGCGTGCGCGACCCGCTGACCATGGCCCAGGTCGCCAAGCGGCTCAACATCACCGAACGCACATTGCGGCGGCGCCTCAGTGCCGGTGGGCAGCAGTTCATCGCATTGCGCGACAAGGTGCGCAGTGAACGCGCGCGGTACCTGGTCCGCGAGACCGCGATGCCGATCCACGCCATCGCCACCGAGGTCGGATTCACCGATCCGCGGGAATTCCGCCGGGCGTACATCAAATGGACGGGTCATCCGCCCACGCACGACCGTTAGCGCGGTTGGTAGTCGGGCAGGTCGATCGACTCGGCCGTGGCGAACCACTTGCGGCCGGCGTACCGCCGCAGCGGCCAGCGCTGCACCCACTTCATGGCGGAGGCCGCACCCGCGATCTGGCGTTCGGACATCGGCGCATACCCGTCGAGGCCGCCGGGGAGGTCCTGGCACCGGTCGACGTACGGCCGCATGACCGTCTCGTAGCGCCGTAACGCCGGTGCGATGCCGGCCGCGTCGAGCGCCGCGGCCGGCCCGAGTTCCCCGGCCAGCACATAGGCCCCGACCAGCGCCAGGCTGGTGCCCATGCCGGACAGCGGCGATGCGCAGTACCCGGCATCACCGCACAGCGTGATGCGGCCGGCCGACCAGGTGTCCATGTGTACCTGGACGAAATCGTCGAAATAGAAGTCGTCGGATTCCGCTGCGGCACTGAGTAGTTCGTCGCAGTACCAGCCAGCGTCGCGGAAGCGTTCGGCCAGGAGCGCGCGCTGCGCGTCCGGGTCGCGACGGTCGTACTCGAGCGGCTCGGACCGGAATGCCAGACCCGCCTTGGCGGTCGCCGCGTCGTGCGACGGCCGCAGTGAGGCGTTGAGCCCGCCGGCCGCCTGGAACATCAGGTACCAGCCGTCGAGCCCGATCATGTCCGGTGCGGTGAACCACGCGTTGTAGCCACCGAGGCGGCGAACGAACTGCTCCTCCGGGCCGAATGTCAACTGCCGTACCGCGGAATGCGGGCCGTCGGCGCCGACGACCAGGTCGGCCTCCACCACGGAGCCGTCGGTCAGCGTGGCGCGGACCCCGGACTCGTCCGCCTCGAGCGCGGATATCCGCGTGCCGAAGCGGTACTCGGCCACGTCCCGGGTGGCCTGGTAGAGCACGTCGGTCAGATCACCGCGCAGGATCTCGAGTGCCGAGACGATCCCGTTGCCGTCGAACGCCTCGACCGGCATCTCCGCACGCCGCGTGCCGTCGGCTCGCACCCAGGCGATGCCGCGCTGAAACAGGCACCGCTCGGTCATCGTGGGCAACAAGCCCATTCGGGTGACCACCTCGCGACCCGCGCCGCGCAGGTCGACCGTCTGCCCGCCCGGGCGCATACTCGGTGCCGCCTCGACGATGACCACCCGATAGCCGTTGCCGGCCAGCCAGTGGGCCAGGGCCGGTCCGGCGACTCCGGCGCCGCTGATCAACACCGTCTGCTGCACCATGGCGAAAGCCTATGGCTTTCTCAGCATTGGCTCCTAGGCTGGCCCCATGGCGGACATCGACCGGCGCACCGTCCTCAAAGGCACGGCGGCGGCAGCGGGGGTGGCCGCGGCGGGGATCGGTGGCTACCAGTTCCTGTCGCGGGCGGGCCGGGAGCATTCGGCGGGCAGACCCAACATCCTGGCGATCATCGTCGACCAGATGCGGGCGCCCCAATGGTTTCCCGATGCCAGACAGCTCGGCGAACTACTGCCCAACCTGGACCGCCTGCGGCAGCGCAGCGTGTCCTTCGAGTCGCATTACTCGGCATCCAACATGTGCACGCCATCGCGCGGCGTCCTCACCACCGGGCTTTACTCGCACCAGACGGGGTGCCTGTACACCGGGGAGGGACCCACCGAATCCACGCTGGCGCCCCGCTTTCCGACGTGGGGCACCATGCTGCGCGACCAGGGCTACCAGACCTGGTGGTGGGGGAAGTGGCACCTGGGCCACATCGCCGACACCAACCCGGACGGCCTTGACGCCCATGGCTTTTCCGGCGGCACGTACCCGTCGCCCAACGGCGGCCCCAACCAGGGGCTCAAGGTCGACGGCAGCATCGCCGACCAGTTCGACGGCTGGTTCGCCGACCACGCCGGCAGCGGCCCGTGGTGCACCACGGTGTCCCTGGTGAACCCGCACGACATCTGCTGGTGGCCGAGAAACCCGCTGCCGGACGACGTTCCGCACGTGTTCTCCGGGACGCCCGTCAACTTCGAGAACGCCGACGATCTCCGACGGCGCGGCAAGCCGCAGCTGCAGATCGACTACATGAACTTCATGTCGCCGCTGATGACCGGCCCGGTGCCGTATTCGGGTCCCGACATGGCCGCGCAGTGGGCCCGGTGCCTCGACAACTACCTGTGGCTGCACCAGCAGGTGGATGTCCAGATCGGCCGCGTCCTCGACACTCTGGCCTCCCGCCCTGATGTCGAACGCGACACCGTCGTCGTGTTCACCTCCGACCACGGCGAGTACGCCGGATCGCACGGCCTGCGCGGCAAGGGTGCGGCCATCTATGAAGAGTCCATCCGGGTGCCGCTGTACATCCACGACCCGGCGGGTCACCTGACCCCCAAACCGGGTGAGCGCCGGCGTCAGCTCACCTCGAGCGTCGACATCGCGCCGCTGCTGCTCACCATCGCCGCGGGCGGCAACGGCTGGCGATCGGACAGCCGCTACGCCTACCTGCAGGCGCGCGGCGACATCGCCGCCATCGCGGCCGATCCCGGTGCGGCGGGCCGCCCCTGGGTGGCCCACGCGACCGACGACATGTCGGTCGAAGAAATGGCGACGCTGATGAAATCGCCTGCGGTACAGAAGATGTTCGGCGGCGCTCCGGTGCCCACCGAGATTCCGACCTCGGCGCCCAGCCACATCGTCGCGGTGCGGACACCCGATGCGAAGCTCGGCCGCTACTCGTACTGGCAGCCCGGCGGCATGGAGGCCGATCATGCCCGCAAGGTCGACTACGAGCTCTACGACTATGAATCGCCCGGGGGCGCACACGAACTCGACAACCAGGCGGGCCGCAGCGGCAAGCAGGCCAAGCTGCAGGCGTTGCTCGAGGGCGAGGTGCTGCCCGAGCTGCGGGCACCGCTGCCGGCCTGGATGCATGACGCCCAGGAGCAGGGCATGGCCGACATGCAGCGGCTGACCGCCGCCCGGGCCGGCTAACTACAAGCCCAGCGCCTGGTAGGTACGCTTCGCGAATTTCGGTCGCGCGGAACGGAGATTGGCCTGCGAGGCATTGCCGGCAACGGCAGCCGCGGCATCCACGCTGAGTTCGGGCTGATTCTGGATCAGGTAGATCAGGATCAGGTTCGCGTTCGGGTCGGCCTGCCACCACGTGCCGAAGGCACCCGGCCAACTGAATGTGCCGGGGCCGCCCGGACCGAAGAACGGCGTGGCCTTCGCCTCGTCGGTGACCAGCGACAGGTTCAGCCCGAAGCCGCGGCCGATCCAGAACGGCGCGCCCAGGAAGTTCTGTGACTTCTGCTCGGCCGTCAACCGGTCGGTGCGCATGGCCCGTACCGATTCCTCCGACAGCACCCGCACGCCGTCGACCTCGCCGCCGGCCAGCAGCATCCGCGCGAATGTCAGATAGTCGTCGACGGTCGACCAGAGTCCGCCGCCGCCGGCACAGAAGGTCGGCGGCATCACCTGCGGCGGCCCCATCTTCCCGGGCTGCAGGCGCAGGGCGTCGCCGTCGGCGGCCAGCTGGTACATGGTCGCGGCACGGCGCCGGCCCGAGTGCGTCACCGCGAACCCGGTGTCGACCATGTTCAGCGGTTTGAAGATGCGTTCCGCCAACACATCTGGCAGCGGCTTGCCCTCGACGCGCGCCAGCAGGAAGCCCAGCACGTCGGTCGACTGGCTGTAGGTCAGCGCGTCACCGGGCTGATGAGCCAGCGGCAGCTGTCCCAGCTCGGCCAGCCAGCGATCCGGATCCTGCAGCGACTGCAGCTTGTTGTAGGCCTTGCCCAGTGGCGGCGGCACCGTGAACCCGTAGGCCAGGCCGCCGCGATGCGTCATCAGGTCCTCGACGGTGATGGGCCGCCGGGCCGGCACGGACCGGTCCAGCGGCCCGTCGATGCTCGTCATCACACGCGGGTTGGCCAGCTCGGGAATCCAGTTCGCGATGGGATCGGTCAGGGCCAGCCGGCCCTCGTCGACGAGCGTCATGGCCGCCGCCACGGTGATCGGCTTGGACATCGACGCGATGCGGAAGACGGTGTCGCGTTCCATCGGCAGCCTGGCTTCCACGTCGCGGTGGCCGAGCGTGTTGACCTGCCGCACCGCGCCGTCCTGCCACACCAGCGTGACCGCGCCGGCCAGCAGGCCGGTGTCGATCGCCGCGCTGACCGATTCGGTGTTCGCGTCGAGATTCACCCCGGTCACGTTAGCCTGCCTGACGTGGCTGCAGACCCGTCGACCCCGAGCACACCGATGAACAAGGTGGCGTTCGCCAGTTTCATCGGCACCGCGATCGAGTTCTACGACTTCTACATCTACGGGACGGCCGCGGCGCTGATCTTCCCGCAGGTGTTCTTCCCGAACCTGCCGCCCGCCATGGCGACCATCTCGTCGCTGGCGACATTCGCGGTTGCGTTCCTGGCCCGCCCCATCGGCGCGGCGGTCTTCGGGCATTTCGGGGATCGGCTGGGCCGCAAGAAGACTCTCGTGGCGACGCTGCTGATCATGGGGCTGTCCACCGTCGGCGTCGGCCTGGTGCCCAGCTCGGCCACGATCGGCCTGGCAGCGCCGATCATCCTGTTGATCCTGCGGGTGTTCCAGGGTTTCGCCGTCGGCGGGGAATGGGCCGGTTCGGCCCTGCTGAGCGCCGAGTACGCGCCGGTCGGCAAGCGCGGCACCTACGGCATGTTCACTCAGCTGGGCGCCGGCGCCGGCCTGGCCGTCAGCAATCTGGTGGTGCTGATCGCCAACGTGACCATCGGGGAGAAGAGCCCGGTGTTCCTGGACTGGGGCTGGCGGCTGCCGTTCCTCTTCAGCGCGGTGCTGCTGGCCGTGGCGCTCTACGTGCGGCTGACCATCGACGAGACTCCCGTCTTCGTCGCCGAGCAGAAGCGCGGCACGGTGCCTCGCGCGCCGTTCTCGGAGCTGGTGCGCCGGCAGGGCAAGCAGGTACTGCTGGGTGCGGGCTGCATGGTCGGCATCTTCACCATGAGCTTCCTCGGCGGCACCTATCTGATGAGTTACGCCAGCACCCGCATCCACCATCCGCGGACGCTGATCCTGTCGGTCGGCGTCCTGGCCGGGGTGTCGCTCATGGTGTTCTCGGCGATCTCGGCGGTGCTGTGCGACCGGTACGGGCGGCGCCGCGTCATCCTGGTCGGGTTCGGGTTGGCGCTGCCGTGGGCATTCCTCGTCATGCCGCTCATCGACTCCGGCTCGCCGGTCGGGTTCGCGGTGGCGATCGCCGGCATCTTCTGCATCTTCGGGCTCGCCTACGGACCCATCGGCGCGTTCCTGCCTGAGACGTTCGCCACCCGCTACCGCTACACCGGGGCCGGCATGGCCTTCAATCTCGCCGGAATCGTCGGCGGCGCGTTGCCGCCGCTGGTCGCCGGCCCGCTCGTCGCCGCCCTCGGGAGCTGGGCGGTTGGGCTGATGATCGCCGTCTTCGTGCTGGTCAGCATCGTCTGCACGCTGGTGTTGCCCGAAACCCGGGGGACGGAGCTCGACGATACGGCCGGCGACATGCCCGACGAGGACGCCCTGGCGGCCTGCTAAGCTACGCGGCTAGTTAGACGTCCTTTAACGACCCGTCCAGAGAGGCGGAGAAGGAGGTCAGGTACTCGTGGCTGTCACAGGCAACGATGCAACTGGCGTGCCCGGCGGCTCGGACCGGGAACTGTTGTCCGCCGCTGATGTCGGCCGGACCATCTCGCGCATCGCGCACCAGATCATCGAAAAGACCGCGCTCGACGCGGCCGACGCCCCGCGCGTGGTGCTGCTCGGCATCCCGACCCGCGGCGTCACCCTGGCCACCCGGATCGCCGAAAAGGTCAAGGAATTCTCCGGTGTCGAGCTGCCGGCCGGCGCCCTCGACATCACGCTCTACCGCGACGACCTGAACTTCAAACCGCCGCGGGCGCTCGCCTCGACCTCTATTCCGGAGGGCGGCATCGACAACGCGACGGTGATCCTCGTCGACGACGTCCTGTACTCGGGCCGCTCCGTGCGCTCGGCCCTCGACGCGCTGCGCGACATCGGCCGCCCCCGCATGGTGCAGCTGGCGGTCCTCGTCGACCGCGGCCACCGCGAACTGCCCATCCGCGCCGACTACGTCGGCAAGAACGTCCCGACGTCGCGCACCGAGAACGTCAAGGTGCGGCTGTCAGAGACCGACGGCGGAGACGATCACGTCTCCATTGCGCCCTATGGAGGACCCACCCGGTGAAACACCTGTTGTCCGCCTCGGACCTGAGCCGCGACGCGGCGACGGCCATTCTCGATGACGCCGACAAGTTCCGCGAAGCGCTGCTGGGCCGCGACGTCAAGAAGCTCCCGACGCTGCGTGGCCGCACCGTCATCACGATGTTCTACGAGAACTCCACCCGCACGCGGGTGTCGTTCGAGGTGGCCGGTAAGTGGATGAGCGCCGACGTCATCAACGTCAGCGCCTCCGGTTCGTCGGTGGCCAAGGGCGAGTCGCTGCGGGACACCGCGCTGACCCTGCGCGCCGCGGGCGCCGATGCGCTGATCATCCGGCACCCGGCTTCCGGTGCGGCACAACAACTTGCGGCGTGGACCCGCGACGAACACGGCGGGCCGTCGGTGATCAACGCGGGTGACGGCACCCACGAGCACCCGACGCAGGCCCTGCTCGACGCGCTGACCATTCGCCAGCGCCTGGGCGGCCTCGAGGGCCGGCGCGTGGTGATCGTCGGCGACATCCTGCACAGCCGGGTGGCGCGCTCCAACGTCTCGCTGCTGTCGACGCTGGGCGCCGAGGTCGTGCTGGTGGCGCCGCCGACACTACTGCCGGTCGGGGTCGGGGACTGGCCGGTGACGGTCTCGCACGACCTGGACGCCGAACTGCCGGCCGCCGACGCGGTACTGATGCTGCGGGTGCAGGCCGAGCGGATGAACGGCGCCTTCTTCCCGTCGGCGCGCGAGTACTCGGTGCGCTACGGGCTGTCCGAGAAGCGCCTGGCCGGCTTGAGCGAGGACACGGTGGTGCTGCACCCCGGTCCGATGCTGCGCGGCATGGAGATCGCCTCGTCGGTCGCCGATTCGTCGCAATCAGCTGTACTGCAACAGGTTTCGAATGGGGTGCATGTTCGTATGGCGGTGCTGTTCCAGCTTCTCGTGGGTGCCGGACCTGAAGGGGTGGGGGTGATCTCATGACGGTTCTCATTCGCGGGGTCCGGCTGTACGGCGAGGGTGATCCGGTCGATGTGTTGATCGCCGACGGGCAGATCGCCGAAATCGGTAGCGGTCTGACGGCCGACGAGGTCATCGACGCCGCCGGCCAGATCATGCTGCCCGGCTTCGTCGACCTGCACACGCACCTGCGTGAGCCCGGCCGCGAGTACGCCGAGGACATCGAAACCGGTTCGGCGGCAGCCGCACTCGGTGGTTACACCGCGGTGTTCGCGATGGCCAACACCGATCCGGTCGCCGACACCGTGGTGGTCACCGACCACGTCTGGCACCGCGGGCAGCAGGTCGGCCTGGTCGACGTGCATCCGGTCGGCGCCGTCACCGTCGGGCTCGACGGCAAGCAGCTCACCGAGATGGGCCTGATGGCCGCCGGTGCCGGTCAGGTCCGGATGTTCTCCGACGACGGCATCTGCGTCGACGATCCGCTGGTGATGCGCCGGGCGCTGGAATATGCTGCGGGACTTGGTGTTCTGATCGCCCAGCATGCCGAGGAACCGCGCCTGACCGTGGGCGCCGTCGCGCATGAGGGCCCGAACGCCGCCCGGCTGGGACTGGCCGGCTGGCCGCGCTCGGCGGAAGAGTCGATCGTCGCCCGCGACGCGATCCTGGCCCGCGACGCCGGTGCCCGCGTGCACATCTGCCACGCCTCCACGGCGGGCACCGTCGAATTGATCAAATGGGCCAAGGCCCAGGGCATCTCGATCACCGCCGAGGTCACGCCGCACCACCTGCTGCTCGACGACAGCCGGCTCGCGGACTACGACGGCCGCAACCGCGTCAACCCGCCGCTGCGCGAGGCCAGCGACGCCGAGGCACTGCGGCAGGCCCTCGCCGACGGGGTGATCGACTGCGTCGCAACCGATCACGCCCCGCACGCCGAGCACGAGAAGATGTGCGAATTCGCCCACGCCCGGCCCGGCATGCTGGGCCTGCAGACCGCGCTGTCGGTCGTCGTGGAGACCATGGTGGCGCCCGGATTGCTCAGCTGGCGCGACGTCGCCCGCGTGATGAGCGAGGCGCCGGCCGCCATCGTCGGTCTGCCCGACCAGGGCCGTCCGCTCGCGGTCGGCGAACCCGCCAACCTGACCGTGGTGGACCCCGAGGCGACCTGGACGGTGCAGGGCACCGGACTGGCCAGTCGCTCGGACAACACGCCGTACGAGTCGATGACGCTGCCCGCCACCGTCACCCTGACGATGCTGCGCGGCAAGGTCACCGCGCGGGACGGAGTCAGCCCCGCATGAACACCGGGACGCTGATCACCTACCTGGTACTGGCCGCCGTCGTGGTGGTGCTGGCCGGGTTCGCGATCCGGCAGATGCTCAAGGGCTGGATGCACAGGGTGCAGCGGCAGGCCGGCGCCGTCGGACTGCTCCCGGCGCTGCCCGACACCGTGGGGCCGGCGATCGTCTCGGCCACCAAGGGCTTGTACGTCGGCAGCACCCTGGCACCGAGCTGGCAGGACCGAATTGCGGTGGGCTCCCTCGGATTTCGCAGCAAGGCCGTGATGACGCGGTATCCCGAGGGCATCATGCTGCAGCTCACGGGCGGCAGCCCGATCTGGATTCCCGACGAATCCATCACCGCGATCCGCACCGAGCGGGCCATCGCCGGCAAGGTGCTCACGTACGACGGGATTCTCGCCATCCGGTGGCGGCTGCCGTCGGGCACCGAGATCGATACCGGATTCCGCAGCGACGACCGTCGCGAACTGGCCAAATGGGTTGAGGAGGACAGTAAGTGACGAGCGATCAGACCGCCGTACTGGTGCTGGAGGACGGCCGGGTGTTCACCGGCACGCCGTTCGGCGCCGTGGGCGAGACCCTGGGTGAGGCAGTGTTCTCCACCGGCATGTCCGGCTACCAGGAGACGCTGACCGACCCGAGCTACCACCGGCAGATCGTGGTGGCCACCGCCCCGCAGATCGGCAACACCGGCTGGAACGGCGAGGACAACGAAAGCCGCGACGACAAGATCTGGGTTGCCGGCTACGTCGTGCGCGACCCGTCGCCGCGCGCTTCCAACTGGCGCGCCACCGGCACCCTCGACGACGAACTGGTGCGCCAGGGCATCGTCGGTGTCGCGGGCGTCGACACCCGCGCCATCGTGCGGCACCTGCGCAACTTCGGGTCGATGAAGGCCGGCGTCTTCTCCGGTCCGGCCCTGGCCGACATCGACACGCTGGTGGACCGCGTCCGCAACCAGCCGTCGATGCTGGGCGCCGACCTGGCCGGCGAGGTCAGCACCGGCGACCGGTACGTCGTCGAACCCGTTGGCGCGGAGCGCTTCTCCATCGCGGCCATCGACCTCGGGATCAAGACCAACACCCCGCGGAACTTCGCCGCCCGCGGCATCCGCAGCCACGTGCTGCCGTCGGCGGTGACGTTCGACGAGATCGCCGCCCTCAAGGTCGACGGGGTGTTCCTGTCCAACGGCCCGGGCGACCCGGCCACGGCCGACCACATGGTCGAGGTCACCCAGCAGGTGCTTGCAGCCGGAATCCCGTTGTTCGGCATCTGCTTCGGCAACCAGATTCTGGGCCGCGCGCTCGGTCGCTCGACCTACAAGATGACCTTCGGGCACCGCGGCATCAACATCCCGGTCGTTGAGCAGGCCACCGGCCGCATCGCGATCACCGCACAGAACCACGGTTTCGCGCTGGAAGGCGAAGCCGGGGAAGAGTTCGACACCCCGTTCGGCCGCGCCGTGGTCAGCCACACCTGCGCCAACGACGGTGTGGTGGAAGGTGTTTCGCTGCTCGACGGGCGCGCCTTCTCGGTGCAGTACCACCCGGAGGCCGCGGCCGGTCCGCACGACGCCGAGTACCTGTTCGACAAGTTCGCCAACCTGATGGCAGGGGAGGGCAAGTAATGCCACGCCGCACAGACCTCAACCACGTCCTGGTGATCGGCTCCGGCCCGATCGTCATCGGCCAGGCCTGCGAATTCGACTATTCGGGCACCCAGGCCTGCCGCGTGCTGCGCGCCGAGGGCCTGCAGGTCAGCCTGGTCAACTCGAACCCGGCCACGATCATGACCGACCCGGAGTACGCCGACAACACCTATGTCGAGCCGATCACCCCGGCGTTCGTCGAGAAGGTGATCGCGCAACAAGCCGAGCGCGGCAACAAGATCGACGCCGTGCTGGCCACCCTGGGCGGGCAGACGGCGCTGAACACCGCCGTCGCGCTGCACGAGAACGGCGTCCTCGAGAAGTACGACGTCGAGATGATCGGCGCCGATTTCGATGCCATCCAACGCGGCGAGGACCGGCAGAAGTTCAAGGACATCGTCGCCAAGGTCGGTGGTGAATCGGCGCGGTCCCGCGTCTGCCACACCATGGACGAGGTGCGCGACACCGTCGCCGAGCTGGGACTGCCTGTCGTCGTCCGCCCCTCTTTCACGATGGGCGGCCTGGGCTCGGGCATGGCGTACACGAAGGAAGACGTCGAGCGGATGGCCGGCGACGGACTGTCCGCATCGCCGACGGCCAACGTGCTGATCGAGGAATCGATCTACGGCTGGAAGGAATACGAGCTCGAGCTGATGCGCGACCACCGCGACAACGTCGTGGTGGTCTGCTCGATCGAGAACTTCGACCCGATGGGTGTGCACACCGGCGACTCGGTGACCGTCGCGCCCGCGATGACCCTGACCGACCGCGAATACCAGAAGCTGCGTGACCTGGGCATCGCGATCCTGCGCGAGGTCGGCGTCGACACCGGTGGTTGCAACATCCAGTTCGCCATCAACCCGGCCGACGGTCGCCTCATCGTCATCGAGATGAACCCGCGCGTGTCCCGCTCGAGCGCATTGGCTTCCAAGGCAACGGGTTTCCCGATCGCCAAGATCGCCGCCAAGCTGGCCATCGGCTACACGCTCGACGAGATCGTCAACGACATCACCAAGGAGACCCCGGCCTGTTTCGAGCCGACCCTTGACTACGTCGTGGTCAAGGCGCCGCGGTTCGCGTTCGAGAAGTTCCCCGGCGCCGACCAGACGCTGACCACCACCATGAAGTCTGTCGGCGAGGCGATGTCGTTGGGCCGCAACTTCATCGAGGCGCTCGGCAAGGTGATGCGGTCGCTCGAGACCAAGCGCACCGGATTCTGGACCGGGGACGATCCCGACAAGACGCTCGATGAGCTGCTGACCGGGCTGCGTACCGCGACCGACGGCCGGCTCTACGACATCGAACAGGCACTGCGCCTTGGTGGTTCGGTCGAGGCCGTGGCCGAGGCGTCCGGTGTGGACCCGTGGTTCGTCGACCAGATCGCCACCCTGGTGGCCCTGCGCGGCGAACTCGTCGACGCCCCCGTGCTCGACGAGCGCCTGCTGCGCCGCGCCAAGCACAGCGGTCTGTCCGACCGCCAGATCGCCGCGCTGCGGCCGGAACTGGCGGGCGAGGTCGGGGTGCGCGCACTGCGCGAGCGGCTCGGCATCCGTCCGGTGTACAAGACCGTCGACACCTGCGCGGCCGAGTTCGACGCCAAGACGCCGTACCACTACAGCAGCTACGAGCTGGACCCCGCGGCCGAGACCGAGGTGGCGCCGCAGACCGAGAAGCCCAAGGTGCTGATCCTGGGCTCGGGCCCGAACCGCATCGGGCAGGGCATCGAGTTCGACTACAGCTGTGTGCACGCGGCAACCACGTTGAGCCAGGCCGGTTTCGAGACCGTCATGGTCAACTGCAACCCGGAGACGGTCTCGACCGACTACGACACCGCCGACCGGCTGTACTTCGAGCCGCTCACCTTCGAGGACGTGCTCGAGGTGTACCACGCCGAGCAGGCCTCCGGGGCCGGTGGTCCGGGCGTGGTCGGCGTGATCGTGCAGCTCGGTGGCCAGACCCCGCTGGGTCTGGCGGACCGGCTCGAGAAGGCCGGGGTGCCCGTCGTCGGCACCAGCCCCAAGGCCATCGACCTCGCCGAGGACCGTGGCGAATTCGGTGAGGTGCTGCGCGCCGCCGGCCTGCCGGCGCCGCGCTTCGGCACCGCAACGAGTTTCGAGCAGGCCCGCCGGATCGCCTCCGACATCGGCTACCCGGTGCTGGTGCGCCCGTCGTACGTCCTGGGCGGCCGCGGCATGGAGATCGTCTACGACGAGCAGACCCTGCAGGGCTACATCGAGCGGGCCACCGAGCTCTCGCCCGAACACCCCGTGCTGGTCGACCGGTTCCTGGAAGACGCCATCGAGATCGACGTCGACGCGCTGTGCGACGGTACCGAGGTGTACATCGGCGGCGTGATGGAGCACATCGAGGAAGCCGGCATCCACTCCGGCGACTCGGCCTGTGCGCTGCCGCCGGTCACGTTGGGCCGCACAGACATCGCCGCCGTGCGCAAGGCCACCGAGGCCATCGCCCACGGCATCGGCGTGGTCGGTCTGCTCAACGTGCAGTACGCGCTCAAGGACGACGTGCTCTACGTGCTGGAGGCCAACCCGCGCGCCAGCCGCACGGTGCCCTTCGTCTCGAAGGCCACCGCGGTACCGCTGGCCAAGGCGTGCGCCCGGGTCATGCTGGGCGCCACCATCGCCGAGCTGCGGGCCGAGTGCATCCTGGCCGCCGAGGGCGACGGCGCGAGCGTCGCGCCCAACGCGCCGATCGCGGTGAAGGAAGCCGTCCTGCCGTTCCACCGGTTCCGCAAAGCCGATGGCTCGCAGGTGGATTCGCTGCTCGGGCCGGAGATGAAGTCGACCGGTGAGGTCATGGGCATCGACAGCGATTTCGGTACCGCCTTCGCCAAGAGCCAGACCGCGGCCTACGGCTCGCTGCCCTCGGGCGGCACGGTGTTCGTGTCGGTGGCCAACCGCGACAAGCGTTCGCTGGTGTTCCCGGTCAAGCGTCTGGCCGATCTCGGCTTCCGGGTGCTGGCCACCGAGGGCACCGCGGAGATGTTGCGCCGCAACGGCATTCCGTGCGAGGTCGTCCGCAAGAACTTCGAGGAGCCCAGCCCGGACCGCCCGGCGATGTCCGCGGTCGACGCCATCAAGGCCGGCGAGGTCGACATGGTGATCAACACGCCGTACGGCAACTCGGGTCCGCGCATCGACGGCTACGAGATTCGTTCGGCCGCGGTGTCGGCCAGCATCCCGTGCGTGACGACGGTGCAGGGCGCCTCGGCCGCGGTGCAGGGCATCGAGGCCGGTATCCGCGGTGACATCGGCGTGCGGTCGCTGCAGGAACTGCACAGCCAGTTGGCCGAGAAGTGAGTTTCGGCTCGCGGGTTCGGGCCGCCATGGCACAGCGGGGTCCGCTGTGCCTGGGCATCGACCCGCACCCCGAGCTCTTGACCGCCTGGGGGCTGCCGGTGTCCGCCGACGGCGTGGCGAAGTTCAGCGACATCTGCGTCGAGGCATTCGCGGGCTTCGCGATCGTCAAGCCGCAGGTCGCGTTCTTCGAGGCGTACGGGTCGGCGGGCTTCGTCGTGCTGGAACGGACCATCGCGCGGCTGCGGGAGGCCGGTGTGCTGGTGCTGGCCGACGCCAAGCGCGGTGACATCGGCTCGACCATGGCCGCCTATGCGCAGGCGTGGGCGGGGGAGTCGCCGCTGGCCGCCGATGCGGTGACGGCCTCGCCGTACCTGGGCTTCGGCTCGCTGCAGCCGCTGCTCGACGTCGCGGCCGCGCATGGCCGCGGCGTGTTCGTCCTGGCCGCCACATCGAATCCGGAGGGCGCGTCCGTGCAGCGCGCGCTGACCGGCGAGCGGACCGTCGCGCAGACGATCGTCGACGATGTCGCCGCGGCGAACGCCGCGGGTGACGGTTCGGTGGGTGTCGTCGTCGGCGCCACCCTGACCGAGGTGCCGGATCTGTCGCAGCTCGGGGGGCCGGTGCTGCTGCCCGGGGTCGGCGCGCAAGGCGGCCGACCGGACGCGCTGGCCGGGCTCGGCGGCGCCCGGCCGGGCACCTTGCTGCCCGCGGTGTCGCGGGAGGTGCTGCGGGCCGGGCCGGACGTCGCGGCCGTGCGCGCCGCGGGGGAGAAGCTCCGCGACGCCGTCGCCTATCTGGCCTGACGCCTGCGGCGCCACCAGAGCACCGCGACCAGTACCCCGGCGCCGAGCCCGGCGCCGATCAGTGCCAGGCCCGAGACATCGCCGTGGTTACGCGTCAGGTAGATCACCTGCGCGTAGTCGGAATCGGTTGCGGCCCGCGTGAATACGTAGTCGCCGTCGATGCGCTGCGGCTCGCCGAGGTAATTCGTCCAGCGGGTCAGATAGTGGCCGCGGTACGACGTGAGCGCCGGTGCGTCGACGCGTCCGGCGTACTGCAGCGTCGCCGCGTTACCGGGCACGGGCAACGCACTGGGATCCATCCGGTGGTCGGCCAGCACGTACAGATCGACACGCTGCGGTGCCTTCGCCGACCGGGACAGCCGCATCGGATAGACGGCGGTGTCCGAGGCGAACGACAGCCGCAGTGGCTGCAGGGTTCCCGACAGTGTCGCGCCGGCGGCATCCGGAGCGAGCTGGATCGCGACGATCTCCCAGCGCGCCGCGACGTATGGCGCCAGGTTGGTATCGAGCCCGTCGGGGTGGGGGAAGCCTTTGGCCGTCAACCAGTGCGCCAGGGCCGCGGGGTCGTCGCCGGCCAGGCGCGTGACGTCGAACGGCCCGATCCGCCGGCTGCCCAGCACGTTGACGCCGCCGGGGCGCGTGCCGGCCGCTTCGAGCGCACCCTGCGCGCCGATTCCCAGCCAGCCGAAGGTCGGCCACCAGCTGTCCCGGTATTCGATCCGGGGTGCAGTGCGGCGCGCCAGCTCGTCGAACACTGCGTCATCGCCCAGCGTGACCTGCGCGGCCGACGGCACGGGCATCACCCAGGCGGCCCGATCCGAGGCGCCGCTGACCCCGAACGACATCAGGATGTCCTCGGTGCTGCCGTCCCAGGCGATCAGTGCACGTTCGTCGACGACAGTCGCGCCAGGATGGTCCGGGATGTAGGCGCCGCAACCGCACGCCCAGGCCGGCGCTGCGATGTTCGCCGTCAGCGTGGCGAACAGCAGCATCAGGACGCACAGCGACCGGTACGCGACAGCCATCGGCATGAACGTACCGGCCGGGCACCTATGTCACAGCGGAATCCAGATGGGCCCCAGCCAGAAGCCCCACGCGCTGAAGCGTGGCTCGAACACCGGGTTCACCCACTGGCCGTTGTAGTCGAACGGCTGGTGGTCGAAGCGGCCGTCATCGATACCGCGGTGGTACCAATCGCGGCCACGGTCATCGCGCCAGCCGTCGCGGTCCTGGTGCCAGTCGACGCCGCGCTGCCAGCCGCCGCGGTCGTCGCGGTGGTCGTTGTGCGGCCCCCAGCACGGTGCACCCGGCCCGCACCACGGGTCGGCACTCGCCGTCGCCAGTCCGACGCCGAAGAGTCCGGCGGCGCCGATGCCGGCCGCCACCGTGGTCGCGGTCAATGCCTGCTTGATCTTCATACCGCTGACGCTATGGCGGTTCGATGGGCGTGCACTTAGCTGTACTTAGGTGTTTGCTGTGCATGGCGGTACAGCCGGGAACATGTTGTGCGGCAGCGAGTTTGGGATGCAGTCCCGGAGACGACGAGACGGCCCGCCACATCGTGGCGGGCCGTCTCGTTCCGGGAACGACTAGCGGGCGTCGATCACAGCGGAATCCAGATCGGGCCGAGCCAGAAGCCCCACGCGTTGTGGCCGTTGTCCCAGACCGGGTTCACCCACTGGCCGTTGTAGTCGAACGGCTGGTGGTCGAAGCGGGCATCGTCGATGCCGCGGTGCTGCCAGTCGCGGCCCTGGTTGTCGTGCCAGTTGTCGTCACGGCCGACGGGGGCCGCCGGGCCGCGGTTGTCACCTGGGCCGCGGTTGTCGCCCGGCCCCCGGTTGTCGTGCTGGCCGCACGGCGCGTTCGGGGGGCACCCCGGGTCGGCATTGGCGCCGGCCAGGCCGACTCCGAACAGTCCAGCGACGCCGATGCCGGCTGCCAGGGTGGATGCGGTCAACGCTCGCTTGAAGTTCATCGCTGCGAAGTCCTCCTCGTGATGGGTTTTGCATGTGGTGGGCGTATCGCCGTCGCACTGGAATTGAAGTTAGGTGCGCCTAATGTGCGCGAACTTTGGTGTCGTTAGGTGTGTGCTGTGCGTGTCGCAACGGTTCGGTCACCGAGCGCTGATCGTTGCCTGTGTGGAACCTGGCTCGTATGGAAGGCATTGGCCGGGAAACGGTTTCATCACCAACCGGTCTCCGGGGCGAGGTGTCGGGGGTCGGCTACGTCGGTGAGACGGGAACAGGCCGAGTTTGCGGAGTCTGCGCAGCGGCGCGCGGCCGCGGCGCGCCGGCCGCGTTGCGGGGTACTGAACCAGTCCTCGGGCCGGCGAAACCGCCTCGATTTGGGTGGTCCGACCGCCCAAATCCGCCGACGGCCGCGTCGGCGGTGCACCGACCCGTTCGGCCCCACACCGACACGCCCGACACGCCGTGACCTGCGAAAATTTTCCTGATGAACCCCGGCCGGCGGCCCGAAAATGCGCGCGGCCGCGCCGCGGCGGATCGGCCGTCCTCCCACTGAGTGCTCAAAACCCTTGATACGCAGGCAGATCTGTGGCTGTAGTGCCCCGCGACGGGCCTTGTGGAGCTTGCACTTCGCGGCCACCCGGAGCCGCCGTTCGCACTACACGCTGGGCTTTTAGCTTCGTTACCCGGGGGGTGGGGTTAGCGCTTGTCGGGAAGCGTGGGTACGGTCGTCGTCGCTGGCTGGTTCACCCCAGCCGTGACAGAAATTATTTGACGGAGATACGGAGGAACCCCGTGGCCCTTCCCCAGTTGACCGACGAACAGCGCGCGGCAGCGTTGGAGAAGGCTGCTGCCGCACGTCGAGCACGTGCCGAGTTGAAAGACCGGCTCAAGCGCGGCGGCACCAACCTCAAGCAGGTCCTGACGGACGCCGAGACCGATGAGGTCCTCGGCAAGATGAAGGTTTCCGCTCTGCTGGAAGCCCTGCCCAAGGTCGGCAAGGTCAAGGCGCAGGAGATCATGACCGAGCTGGAGATCGCTCCGACCCGCCGTCTGCGCGGCCTGGGCGACCGTCAGCGCAAGGCCCTGCTGGAAAAGTTCGACTTTTCCTGATCTGACGCAAGACTGACGAGCAGTAGGGGCCGGACGGCGATGAACCGTGTTGTTGTGCTGTCCGGCCCCTCTGCCGTGGGCAAATCCACGGTCGTGCGCTGCCTGCGAGAGCGGGTGCCCGACCTGCATTTCAGTGTTTCCGCCACGACGCGTGCACCGCGTCCGGGCGAGGTCGACGGTGTCGACTACACATTCGTCTCGGCTGACGAGTTCCAGCGCCTCATCGATGACGGTGAGCTGCTGGAATGGGCCGAAATTCATGGGGGACTGCAGCGCTCGGGCACGCCCGCCCGCCCGGTCCGGGACGCCATCGCCGCTGGTCGGCCGGTTTTGATCGAGGTCGATCTGGCCGGGGCCCGGGCCGTCAAACAGGCCATGCCCGAGGTGTTGACGGTGTTCCTCGCGCCGCCCAGCTGGGAGGCGCTCGAGAGCCGTCTCATCGGCCGCGGCACCGAGAGCGCCGAGGTACAGGCCCGCCGCCTGGACACCGCGCGGGCCGAACTGGCCGCTCAGGACAGTTTCGATGTGACTGTTGTCAACAGTCAGTTGGAATCCGCCTGTGCAGAATTGGTATCCTTGCTGGTGGGCCGCTGAGCGGTCTGCGCTTCAAGCCACCTCAAAGCACAGATATCGCTGATAGCAGCGCCGTACTGAGCCATCAACACAGCCGAACGCCGGGAGAATCCTTCGTGAGCACCACTGTCGAGAGCATCGACTCCGACGCCGCCATCGCCTACGACACGCCGCTGGGTATCACCAACCCGCCGATCGACGAGCTGCTCGATCGCGTGTCGAGCAAGTACGCGCTGGTCATCTACGCCGCGAAGCGGGCGCGCCAGATCAACGACTACTACAACCAGCTCGGTGACGGCATCCTCGAGTACGTCGGCCCCCTGGTCGAGCCGGGCCTGCAGGAGAAGCCGCTGTCGATCGCCATGCGCGAGATCCACGGCGACCTGCTCGAGCACACCGAGGGCGAGTAAGGCCGCGTAGGCGCCGAACATGGCCGACCGCAAACGCATCGTCGTCGGAGTCGCCGGAGGCATCGCCGCCTACAAGGCGTGCACCCTGGTTCGTCAACTGAGCGAGGCCGGGCATTCGGTCCGCGTGGTGCCGACCGAGTCGGCGCTCAAGTTCGTCGGCGCCGCCACTTTTGAAGCACTGTCCGGCAATCCCGTCCACACGGGCGTGTTCGAGGACGTCTCCGAGGTGCCCCACGTCCGGTTCGGCCAGCAGGCCGACCTGGTCGTGGTCGCACCGGCCACCGCCGACCTGATGGCACGGGCGGTGGCGGGGCGCGGCGACGATCTGTTGACCGCCACGCTGCTCACCGCGCGCTGTCCGGTGCTGTTCGCCCCGGCGATGCACACCGAGATGTGGATGCACCCGGCCACCGTCGACAACGTCGCGACATTGCGGCGTCGGGGTGTCGTCGTGCTGGACCCGGCCTCCGGGCGCCTCACCGGCGCCGACAGCGGTGCCGGACGGCTGCCCGAGGCCGAAGAGATCACCACGTTCGCCCAGCTGCTCCTGGAGCGCGGCGACGCGCTGCCCCGCGATCTGGCCGGGGTCAAGGTCGTCGTCACCGCCGGCGGCACCCGCGAGGCCATCGATCCGGTCCGCTTCATCGGCAACCGCAGTTCCGGCAAGCAGGGCTACGCCGTGGCGCGCGTGATGGCCCAGCGCGGCGCCGAGGTCACCCTGATCGCCGGCAACACCGTGGGCCTGGCCGACCCGGCGGGCGTCGACGTCGTGCACATCAGTTCGGCGGCTCAGCTGCGCGATGCGGTGTTCAAGTACGTGTCCGACGCGCATGTCCTCGTGATGGCCGCCGCGGTCGCCGATTTCCGTCCCACCGAGGTAGCGACCACCAAGATCAAAAAGACGCACGGCCCCGGCGAAGCCGACGGAGCCCCCGTCATCGAACTGACCCGGACCGACGACATCCTGGCCGGCGCGGTGCGCGCTCGTACCGACGGTCAGTTGCCGGCGCTCCGCGCCATCGTGGGTTTCGCCGCCGAGACCGGTGACGCCAACGGCGACGTCCTGTTCCACGCCCGGGCCAAACTGCAGCGCAAGGGCTGTGACCTGCTGGTTGTCAACGCGGTGGGCAATGGCAAGGCCTTCGAGGTCGACGTCAACGACGGCTGGCTGCTGGCCGCCGACGGCACCGAGTCAGCGCTGGAGCACGGGTCCAAGACCTTGATGGCCAGTCGCATCGCCGATGCGACGGCGGCCTTCCTGCGTGGCAAGGACGAATGAACGTAGCCTGAACCGCGCCGCGGGACGGGTTTGCTGCGCAGGGGTACACGACAGTCGGTAGCCGGGCGCGGATATTATGCGCCGGACTAAAGTTTTGGAAGGGATTTGCGACGTGAGTGAAGGTCGGCTGTTTACCAGCGAGTCAGTGACCGAAGGACATCCGGACAAGATCTGCGACGCCATCAGCGATTCGGTGCTGGACGCGCTCCTCGCGCAGGATCCCAAGTCGCGGGTCGCGGTGGAGACCCTCGTGACGACGGGTCAGGTCCATGTCGTGGGCGAGGTGACCACCAGCGCCAAGGAAGCGTTTGCCGACATCCCGCTGATCGTCCGTGACCGGATCCGTCAGATCGGTTACGACCACTCCGACAAGGGCTTCGACTACGCCACCTGCGGCGTCAACATCGGCATCGGCGCACAGTCTCCGGACATCGCCGCGGGCGTCGACACTGCGCACGAGGCGCGTGTCGAGGGCGCCGGCGACCCGCTCGACGCCCAGGGCGCCGGCGATCAGGGCCTGATGTTCGGTTACGCCATCAACGACACCCCGGAGCTGATGCCGCTGCCGATCGCGCTGGCGCACCGGCTGTCGCGGCGCCTCACCGAGGTCCGCAAGAACAACACCGTCGACTACCTGCGGCCCGACGGCAAGACCCAGGTCACCATCGAGTACCGCGACAACGTCCCCGTCCGCCTGGACACCGTGGTCCTGTCCACCCAGCACGCCGAGGGCGTCGATCTCGACAAGACGCTGGCCCCGGACATCCGCCGCCACGTCGTCGAGACCGTGCTGGCCGACCTGGGCCACGACACCATGGACACCTCCGACTTCCGGCTGCTGGTCAACCCGACCGGCAACTTCGTCGTCGGTGGCCCGATGGGTGACGCCGGCCTGACCGGCCGCAAGATCATCGTCGACACCTACGGCGGCTGGGCCCGCCACGGCGGCGGCGCCTTCTCCGGCAAGGACCCGTCAAAGGTGGACCGCTCGGCGGCGTACGCGATGCGCTGGGTGGCCAAGAACGTCGTTGCGGCCGGCCTGGCCGACCGCGTCGAGGTCCAGGTCGCCTACGCCATCGGCAAGGCCGCCCCGGTGGGTCTGTTCGTCGAGACCTTCGGCACCGAGCACTTCGACCCGGCCCGCATCGAGAAGGCCATCACCTCGGTCTTCGACCTGCGCCCCGGCGCCATCATCCGCGACCTCGACCTGCTGCGGCCGATCTACGCGCCGACCGCCGCGTACGGCCACTTCGGCCGCACCGACATCGAGCTCCCCTGGGAGCAGTTGGACAAGGTCGACGACCTGAAGGCCTCGGTCTAGTTTTTCTGCGCGATGGCCCCGCACCGTCTGGTGCGGGGCCATCTGCGTCTGGTCAGGCGACGGGTGCCGGTTCCAGCCGACGGCTTCGGTACAGGGCGAGGGCCACCAGCAGGCTGATCGCCGTGAGCGACACCCAGACCAGTTCCGGCCGGCCGGCGTGACGCGCCGTCTCCATCAGCGCGCCCGTGGCGAGATTTCCCACCAGGATGCCGATGCCGACGATGGTGTTGTAGAAGCCGTAGTACGTCGCGACCAGCCGGTCGCCGGCCAGCGACACCACGGTGTCCATCTCGAACGGGTAGACCGCGGCCGAGCCGACGGCCAGCAGCGCGGCCGTCAGCAGCAGCGCGGCCACCGCGGCAGGCTGTCCCCACCGGTCGTCGGGCACCACGATGAGCGGGACGAACGCCGCCGCGAGGACCAGCACGCCGATGGTCAGTGACTGGGCGCGGCCGTAGCGTGCCGTGAACCAGGCCGTGACGCGGATTTGGCCGCCGATCGCCACCAGCCCCGACACCGCGAAAACCGCTGCCACGATGGCCGATTCATGGTGCGGCGCGAGCATTCCGGCGTGCAGCGGCAACGCCAGGTACACCTGGAACGTCACCACGTAGGTGCCCACCATCGACAGGGCGAACAACAGGAACGGGCGGTTGGCCAGCACGGTGCGCCAGTCGTGCAGGACCGAGACACGTTCGGCGACAGCATGATCGGCGTGGTCTTTGGGCAGCGCGAAGAGCTGCGCGATGGTCAGCACCGCGAACACCACAGCCGCCATCCCTGCCGTCACCCGGAAGTCCAGCGCCATCAGGGCCAGCCCCACCAGCGGGCCGGCGAGGATGCCGCCCTGGTAGAAGACATTGAACACCGTGAACGCCGCCACCCGGCGCTCGCCGGCATCCGCGGCCAGGTAGGCCCGCACCGCCGGGTTGAACAGTGCGCCCGCGAAACCGGTTGCCGCCGAGGCGATCAGCAGCGCCGGCAGGGACTGTGCGACGGCAAGCAGGCCGAACGCGGCGGTGCGCAACAGACAGCCCGCCACGATCAGCGGCTTGTAGCCGAGCCGGTCGGCCAACGTCCCACCGACGATGAACATGCCCTGCTGCGAGAAGTTCCGCACCCCGAGCACCAGGCCGACGGCCCAGCCGGCCAGGCCGAGCGGGCCGGCCAGATACCCGGCCAGGTACGGCATCAGCATGTAGAAGCCGAGGTTGATGCCGAACTGGTTGAGCATCAGCACCCGGCTGGGCCAGCCGAAGCTGCGGAACTGCGTCAGCACCTCCATCAGAGCGTCGCAGCTTCGGGCCTGCGCACCGTGGTGCAGCGGGTCCACGAATCCACCACGCGCTCAGTGTGGTCCGCGATCACCGCGGGCTCGGCGGGCGGCTCGATGCCGAGGAGGTTGTGCCGGCGGCAGTAGTCGTCGTTGTAGACGGTGTCGAAATACCGTTGCGGCCCATCGGGAAAGATCGCGGCGATCGTGGTGTCCGCGTCGTGGTGTCGGGCCGCCCAGCCGGCGACCAACGCCACCGCGCCGCCGCTCCAGCCGCTGCTGGCGTAGCTCGTCGAGGCCAGTGCCCGGCACGCCCACACCGCTTCGGCGGGTGCCACCCAGTGCACTTCCGAGAACGCGGCGTAGTCGACGTTGTCGGGGTAGATGCTCGACCCCAGGCCACGCATCAGCCGGCTCTGCGCGGGCTGGCCGAAGATCGTCGACCCGATGGTGTCGACGCCGATCAACTTCAGGTCGGGATTGAACTCGCGCAGCACTTTCGCCACCCCGGCCGAGTGCCCGCCGGTGCCGACAGAGCACACCAGGATGTCGACGGAACCCAGCTGCGACTGCAGTTCGAGCGCGAGGTCGCGGTACGCGTCGACGTTGTCGGGGTTGTTGTACTGGTCGGGGTACCAGGCGGTGGGATCGGAAGCCAGGATCTGGGCCACCCGGTCGCGGCGGGCCTGCTGCCAGCCGCCGGTCGGATGCGGCTCGGTGACCAGGTCGATGTCGGCGCCGTACGCGGCCAGCATGCGCAGCATCATCGGTTCCATACCCGGATCGGTCACCAGCGTGACCGGATGCCCGTACACCGTGCCGGCCAGGGCCAGACCGAGCCCGAGTGTGCCGCTGGTGGATTCGACGATGCGCGCACCGGGCAGCAGGTCGCCGCGGGCGCGGCCGCGCTCGACCATGTACATGGCGGGCCGGTCTTTCATGCCGCCCGGGTTGACGCCTTCGAGCTTGGCCCAGAAGCCACGGTCGTCGGTGGTGAACGGGGCGGCGATGCGGAGCACCGGCGTGCCGCCGACCATGGTGCCCGGCCGGTCGTAGCGGGCCAGCCGGCACGGCCCCGACGCCGGTCGAGAGGGTTTCCTGGGCAGGGTGAGGTTGGACGAATTGTTCATGGGTGCATCACTTTTCGCTTGGGCCGCGGCGCGGCAGCGGGATCGGACAGCGAACACCGATCAGCCACGAACCGTGGCCGACCTGAGCTGACCGATCAGCGTCGGGAGATGCAGAGCCGGGTCAGGACCGCCCGGCCGGTAATGATCGTGGCCGCGCGCCGGGGCGGACCACGACTGGTGACCGTCCGCAGCGCGCACCAGCACGCCGTGGCGACACACAGCGCCACGGCCAGGCCGAGAGCCAGGAGCGTGGTGGCGGACCGGGGGAGACCCGCGGTGGCGAACAGCTCAGGAGCCGGCAGGATCGAGCCGTCGCGCGCGTGCGGGTGTTCGGGGGTCACCGACGGCAGCGTGTGTCCGGGGGCGACGAGCATGGGGGCGGCGTGCGCGTGCGCGGTGGCAACGGGCTTGGCGCCCAGCTGGATTCCCAGGCCGATCCCGAGCAGCGCGACGAGCAGCACTGCCGCTGTCCGCCATCGCATCGGCCGGGAAGTCACCTCCGCGACTGTACCGACGATTCAGCGCCCATAGCCGTGCCGATGCCAACGCATGCGGAAAAGTTACCGGGTTCAAAGAACTTTCATATCCGCGGCGGCAGGAATGTCAGGCACTGAACTCGTAGTCGTCGAGGTCGAAACGGCGGCTGCGGACGTAGGCCTCCACCGTGGTGGCGGGCCGCAGCGGCACGTCACCGTTCTTGTCGAAGTAGTAGCTGTTGGCCGACTGGCAACTGTCCTGCCAGAACACCTGGCGGTGACGCTTGCGCATCATCTCGTCGAAGTAGCGGTCGTTGGCCTCCTGCGAGACCTCCACCCGGTGGGCGCCGAGCTTTTCCGCGCGCTGCAGGCACCGCACGATGTGGTGAGTCTGCGCTTCGATCAGCGCGAAGTACGACGAACCGACGTAGCCGTACGGGCCCATGACGGTGAAGAAGTTCGGGAAACCGGGGATGCTGACGCCCTCGTAGGCTTGCAGCCGCTGCTTCTCCCAGAACTCGCCGAGGGTGTGTCCGCCGGCGCCGGTGACGGGGAACGTCGGCACGCTGTCGACGTCCATCACCTTGAATCCGGTGGCCAGGATCAGCACATCCACCTCGTGCTCCTGACCGTCGGCGGTGCGTACCCCCGTCGGCGTGATGCGCTCGATGGATTCGGTTACCAGGCTGACGTTTTCGCGGTTGTAGGTCGCGAGGTAGGTGTTGTGGAAGCCCGGTCGTTTACAGCCCACGGCGTAGCGCGGCGTGAGCTTGTCGCGCACCACGGGGTCGTGCACCTCGCGCCGCAGGAACGACCGGCCCATCCGGGCCGCACCGTCGGCCAACGGGAACACGCTGTAGTACTGCGCCGACAGCGGGAAGGTCAGCTCGACGTAGGCCTGGCTGGCCAGCCGCTGCAGCGTCTTGCCGCCGGGGACCCGCATCGCCCACCGGGCCGCCGCGGGCAGCGGGAGGTCCAGCTTGGGGAAGCACCAGATCGGCGTCCGCTGAAATACCGTGAGGTGCTCCACGACCGGTGCGATCTCGGGGATCACCTGCACCGCCGAGGCGCCGGTGCCGATGATCGCGACCCGCTTGCCACGCAGGTCGATGCTGCTGTCCCAGCGCGCGGTGTGCAGCGTGATGCCGGCGAAGTCCTCGACGCCGTCGATGTCCGGTGGCTTGGGCACGGTCAGGACGCCGCTGCCGTTGATGAGGAACCGCGCGGTGATGGTGCCGCCGCTGGTGTGTACGCGCCACAGGTCGGCGTCGTCGTCGTACTCGGCACCGGTTACCTCGGCGCCGAACCGGATCCGGTCCCGCAATCCGTACTTGTCGACGCAGTGCTCGGCGTAGGCCTTGAGCTCGTGGCCCTTGGCGTAGGTGCGCGACCAGTCGGCGCTCTGCTCGAATGAGAACTGATAGGAGAACGACGGAATATCCACGGCGACACCGGGGTAGGTGTTCCAGAACCAGGTACCGCCGGGACCGGAGCCGGCCTCGAGGATCCGGTAGTCGCCGAGCCCGGCGCGGTCCAGCAGGATGCCGGCCCCGATCCCGGAGAAGCCGGCGCCGACGATCACCGTTTGGACATCAGGCGTTGTCATGGGTCCATACTTGCGCAAACTCAGGCGTAGAGGGCGGCTTTCAGGGCCGCAAGACCACGGTTGGTGGCCTCGGTCGCCACCGGAGAGGCCAGAGCCAGGCTGACGAAGCCGTGCACCATGGTCGGCTCGTTGCTCAACTCGACCGGAACACCGGCCGCGGCAAGCAGTTTGGCGTAGTGCGCGCCGTCGTCACGAAGCGGGTCGTGCTCGGCGGTCCCGATGTAGGCCGGCGGCAAACCCTCGAGCGACTCGGCGTTCGCCGGGGCCAGATCGGTCGGCAGCGTCGAGGCGTCGGTGAGGTCCATGCCGGGCAGGTACCAGGCCAGGAAGGCCGCCGTCACATTGCTGTTGAGCATGGGGGCGTCGGCGTTCTCGGTGAACGACGGCAGCGTGACGTCACCGGTGGCGACCGGATACCAGAGCAGCTGGAACTTCAGTGCGGGGCCACCCGCGTCGCGCGCCCGCAGCGCCATCACCGCGGAGATGTTGCCGCCGGCGGAGTCACCCGCGACCGCGAGACGCGTCGGGTCGCCGCCGAGCTCGGCGGCGTGCGCGCCGACCCACTGCAGCGCGGCCCAGGAATCCTCGATGGCGGCCGGGAACGGGTGCTCGGGCGCCAGCCGGTACTCGACCGACACCACGATGGCGCGGGCGCCGACGGCGTGGGCGCGGGCCACATGGTCGTGCGAATCCAGGTCACCGATGGCCCAGCCGCCGCCGTGGTAGAAGACCACGACCGGCAGTGGACGGGTCTCGCCGTCGATGGGCGGCCAGTAGATGCGGGCCGGAATCTGGCCTGCCGCACCGCAATCGAGCACGCGGTTCTCGATCCGCAGATCCGGCAGCATCGCGGCGGGCGGTCGCACCGCGGCGAGCTTGGCCCGCGCCACCTCGACACCGTCGTCGATCGTGAACTCCAGCGGCACGGCGTCCAGGAGGGCTTTGAGGATGGGGTCGATGGCGGGCCGGGTGTCCGGCGTCACATCTGAAGTCATGCCTCAGGCTAGCGCGGCCCGCAGCGCCACCAGCGCCTTGTCGGCCGCCTCGGTCGTCGCCGGCACGACGCCGTAGTAACCGAGGTAACCGTGTACCAGCGTCTCGGCGTTGTGCACCTCGACGGAAACCCCGGCCGCGGTGAGCATCTCGCCGTAACGGATGCCGTCGTCGCGCAGTGGGTCGTATCCGGCGACGGCGATGTACGCCGGTGCCAGCCCGGCCAGCGACTCGGCGCGCGCCGGGACGAGCGTGGGCGGCGGGTTCCGCAGGTCGACGCCCGTGGCGTACAGCAACGAGAAGCCGCCGACGGCGTCGCGGCCCAGGACCGGGGCGTCGGCGTTCTCGGCGAACGACGGCAGCGACGTGTCCCAGGTGGTCGCGGGGTACCACAGCAGCTGGGCGCGCAGCGTGATGCCGGCGTCGCGGGCCAGCTGCGCGACCGCCGCGGCCAGGTTGCCGCCGGCCGAATCACCGGCCACGGCAAGACGATTCGGGTCGCCGCCGATCTCGTCGGCGTGGGCGGCCACCCACTGCGTGACGGCCCAGACGTCGTCGACCGCGGCGGGGAACGGGTGCTCGGGGGCGAGTCGGTAATCCACCGACACCACCACGGCGCCGGTCCCCGCGGCATGCAGGCGGGCGGTGCCGTCATAGGTGTCCAGATCACCGACCACCCAGCCGCCGCCGTGGAAGAACAGCACGACCGGCGCCGACGGTTCGACGTCGGTGGGCCAGTAGACGCGGACCGGCACGCCGTCGATGACGCGGTCCTCGGCGCGGACCTCAGGGAAGACGGGCTTGCGGGGCAGCTCGCGGAACCGGGCCCGCGCGGCTTCGACGCCGCCGTCCATGGTCAATTGGAACGGAACCGCTTCCAGTACCTTTTGCAGAATGGGATCGAGCGGGGGACGCGCAGTGTCCGACATGAGTTCACCGTACGCAGTGCGTCGGTGGCTGTGGATAGCGGCCGCCGTCGTCGCCGCCGGCTACGGCATCTTCCTCATCGTGACGGCCTTGCGGCTGCCCTCGGGCGCCGACCTGACCGGCCAGTTCGCGCTACAGCCCGAGATCAAGGCACTGCCCGCGCTGCTGCTGGCGGTGGCCGCCGCCGGACATCCGATCGTCCGTGAACGCAACTGGCTGGTGGCGGCGCTGGTGTTCTCGGCGGGCGGGGACTTCCTGCTGGCCGTGCCGGGCTGGCCCATGGGTTTCGTGTTCGGACTCGGCTCGTTCCTGATCGCGCACCTGTGTTTCCTGGCCGCCCTGCTGCCGTTGGCCCGTCGCACCCCGGCGGCCACCGCCGGCGCGGCGATCCTCATCGTCATCTGCGTCGGGCTCATCATCTGGTTCTGGCCCAGCCTGGTCGCCCAGCAGATGACCATCCCCGTCACCGTGTACATGGCGGTCCTGGTGGCCATGGTGTGCACGGCGCTGTTCGCCGACCTGCCGACCCGCTGGACCGCGCTCGGCGCGCTGTGCTTCGCGGTGAGTGACGGCATGATCGGCATCAGCAAGTTCGTGCTCGGTGACGAGAGGCTGGCGGTCCCGATCTGGTGGGCGTACGCCGCCTCGTTGCTCCTGATCACCGCCGGCTTCTTCGCAGGCCGGACGGTGTCGCACGTGTCGGCCGTGTCTGCTACACCGACTGCGTGACCGCGACCAGACAGCAGGCCGAGCACGAGCCCGTGGCTCGGGTGCTGCCCATGCTGTCGGTGCCGCACCTGGACCGCGAGTTCGACTACCTCGTGCCGGCCGAGCTGTCCGACGACGCCCAGCCGGGCGTCCGTGCCAAGGTGCGGTTCAACGGCCGATTGGTCGACGCCTTCATCCTCGAAAGACGTTCTGACACCGACCATTCCGGCAAGCTCGGCTGGCTGGACCGCGTGGTGTCGGCCGAGCGGGTCCTGACCCCCGATGTGCAGCGTCTCGCCGAGGCGGTGGCGGCCCGGTACGCCGGCAGCCGGCCCGACGTGCTGCGGCTGGCCATTCCGCCCCGGCACGCGACCGTGGAGAAACAACCGCCGCCCGAACTGCCGCCGCTCGTGCCGCGGGACGTCGACGCCGGCGCCTGGCAGCAGTACGGCCGCGGCGAGCAGTTCCTGGAGGCGCTCGCCGAGGGCCGGGCCGCGCGCGCGGTGTGGCAGGCGCTGCCGGGGGAGGACTGGGCCCGGCGGCTCTGCGAGGCGGCGGCCGTCGTCGTCAACGCCGGCCGTGGGGCACTGCTGATCGTGCCGGATCAGCGCGACGTCGACGCCGTCCACGCCGCGGCGCTGACGCTCGTCGACGAGTCCCGGGTGGTGGCGCTGTCGGCCGGTCTCGGCCCGTCGCAGCGCTACCGGCGCTGGCTGTCGGTGCTGCGCGGCCAGGCGCGCCTCGTGATCGGTACCCGCAGCGCGGTTTTCGCACCCGTCGCCGACCTGGGATTCATCGTCGTGTGGGACGACGGCGACGACTCGCTGGCGGAACCCCGCGCGCCGTATCCGCACGCCCGCGAGGTCGCGATGCTGCGGGCGCACCAATTGCGTTGCGGCGCAATCATCGGGGGCTTCGCGCGCACTGCCGAGGCGCAGGCGCTGGTGCGCGGCAAGTGGGCGCACGACCTGGTGGCCGGCCGCAGCGTGGTGCGCGCCAGGGCGCCGCGGGTCATCGCGCTCGACGACGACGCCCACACCCACGAACGCGACGCCGCGGCCCGTACCGCGCGGTTGCCGTCGATGGCGCTGGGGGCGGCGCGGGCCGCGCTGAGCGCCGGCCGGCCGGTGCTGGTCCAGGTGCCGCGCCGCGGCTACGTTCCCGCACTGGCCTGCGGCAAATGCCGGACCATCGCCCGGTGCCGGCACTGCACCGGGCCGCTGTCGCTGCCCGACCGCGACACCGTCGGCGCGGTGTGCCGGTGGTGCGGCCGCCAGGACATCACGCTGCGCTGCGGCCGGTGCGGCTCGGACGCGGTACGCGCCGTGGTGGTCGGGGCCAGGCGCACCGCCGAGGAGCTGGGCCGGGCCTTCCCGGGCGTGCCCGTCGTCACCTCCGGCGGTGACGCCGTGGTGACCGAGGTACCCGCCCGGCCTGCGGTCGTCGTGGCGACTCCCGGCGCCGAACCGCGTGCCGACGGCGGCTACGGTGCGGCGCTGTTGCTGGACGGCTGGGCGCTGCTGGGCCGTCAGGATCTGCGCGCGGCCGAGGACACGCTGCGCCGGTGGCTGTCGGCATCGGCCATGGTGCTCGACCGCGCGGCCGGGGGCACGGTCGCGGTGGTGGCGGAGTCGTCGATCCCGACGGTGCAGGCGCTGGTGCGCTGGGACCCGGTCGGGCACGCGGAGGCCGAGCTCGACGGCCGTGCCGAGGTCGGGCTGCCGCCCGCTGTGCATCTGGCGGCCGTCGACGGGGTGCCCGAGGCGGCGGACGCGCTGCTGGAGGCGGCCGCCCTGCCGCCCGATGCCGAGGTGCTGGGCCCGGTCGATCTGCCGTTCGGCGCCCGCCGTCCGCCCGGTGTGGACCCGGGCGTTCCCGTGCACCGGATGCTGGTGCGGGTCTCGCGCGATCGTGGGCTGGTGTTGGCGGCGGCGCTGCGACGGGCGACCGGCGTGCTCAGCGCCCGCCACGATCAGGAGCCGGTGCGGGTGCAGATCGATCCGCTGCACATCGGATGAGAAGGTTCGGCCGCTGCACAAGTAGCCTGGTGGATCGTGCGTATCGTCTTCGCCGGAACCCCGGAACCCGCGCTGCCGTCATTGCGTCGGCTCATCGCGTCGCCCCGCCATGAGGTGGTCGCGGTGCTGACCCGTCCGGACGCGGCCTCCGGTCGCCGCGGCAAGCCCGCGCCGTCCCCGGTCGCGGAACTCGCTCTCGCCGAAGGTATTCCGGTGCTGCGGCCCGCCAAGCCCAATGAGCCCGAGTTCGTCGCCGAACTCGCCGAGCTGGCCCCCGACTGCTGCGCCGTCGTCGCCTACGGTGCGCTGCTGCGGGACGAGCTGCTGGCGGTGCCCCGCCTGGGCTGGATCAACCTGCACTTCTCGGTGCTGCCGGCGTGGCGCGGTGCCGCCCCGGTGCAGGCCGCCATCGCGGCGGGCGACGAGGTGACCGGCGCCACCACCTTCCAGATCGAACGCGCCCTGGACTCCGGCCCGGTGTACGGCGTGCTGACCGAGACGGTGCGACCCATCGACACCGCGGGCGACGTGCTGGCCCGACTGGCCGACGCCGGCGCCGGTCTGCTGGAGTCGACGCTCGACGGTGTCGAGGACGGTGCGCTGACCGCGGTGCCGCAGCCCACAGACGGCGTGACGATCGCGCCCAAGGTCACCGTCGAGGACGCGCGGGTGCGCTGGGACCTGCCGGCGCACGTCGTCGACCGCCGCATCCGCGCGGTCACGCCGAATCCGGGCGCCTGGACCGAGATCGGCGACCTGCGGGTGAAGCTCGGGCCGGTGGTTCCGGTCGAGGCAGAACCGTTGGCGCCCGGGGCAATTCGGGTGCAGAAGTCGGGCGTGCTGGTCGGCACCGGGAGCACTCCGGTGCGTCTGGGCATGGTGCAACCGCCGGGGAAGAAACTGATGAATGCGGCGGACTGGGCGCGCGGTGCCCGGCTGGACGAAGGTGTGGTGGCCCGGTGACTGAACGCGGTAACAATGGGCGCGGGGGCCGGCAGGGTCGTCCCAACAACCAGGGCCTCGCGGGTGGCCGGGACCGTCAGGACCGCCAGCCGAGCCGGTCGCAGGCGCCACGCGGCCCGCGCCGCAAGCCGCTCGATCCGGCCCGCCGGGCCGCGTTCGACGTGCTGCGCGCGGTGTCGCAGCGCGATGCCTACGCCAACCTCGCGCTGCCGGCCATCCTGCGCGAGCGCGACATCACCGGCCGCGACGCGGCTTTCGCCACCGAGCTGACCTACGGCACCTGCCGCTGCGTCGGGCTGCTCGACGCGGTGATCGAGAGCGCCGCCGGGCGGCCCACCGACCGGATCGACCCGGTCCTGCTCGACCTGCTGCGGCTCGGCGCCTACCAGCTGCTGCGCACCCGCGTCGACGCCCACGCCGCGGTGGACACGACCGTCGAGCAGGCCGGCATCGAATTCGATTCGGTGCGTGCGGGTTTCGTCAACGGCGTGCTGCGCACCATCGCGAGCAAGGATGAGGCCGCCTGGGTGGCCGAGCTCGCGCCGTCGGCCGCCGCCGACCCGATCGGCCACACCGCGTTCACGCATGCGCACCCGCGCTGGGTGGCGCAGTCATTCGCCGACGCACTCGGCGCCGATGCGGGGGAGCTCGACGCGATGCTCACCAGCGACGACGAACGCCCCGTCGTGCACCTCGCGGCCCGCCCCGGCGAGATCAGTGCCGAGGAGCTTGCCGCGGCGACCGGCGGCGATGTCGGCCGGTTCTCGCCGTACGCGGTGTACCTGCCCGGCGGCGACCCCGGCCAGCTGGACCCGATCCGCGACGGTCTGGCACAGGTGCAGGACGAGGGCAGCCAGCTGGTGGCCCGCGCCCTCACCGAGGTGCCGCTGGAGGGCAACGACACCCGCTGGCTGGATCTGTGTTCGGGACCCGGCGGCAAGACCGCGATGCTCGCGGCCATCGCCGCGCAGTGCGGCGCCACGGTGACCGCGGTCGAACCGACGGAGCATCGCGCCGACCTGGTGGAGCGCAACACCCTCGGCATGGGTGTCGAGGTGCTGCGGGTCGACGGCCGCGAGTCGGGGCTGGAGCCCGGATCCTTCGACCGGGTGCTGGTCGACGCGCCCTGCACCGGCCTGGGCGCGCTGCGTCGGCGGCCCGAGGCGCGGTGGCGCCGGCAGCCGTCGGATGTGCCGGGCCTGGCCCGGCTGCAGCGTGAATTGCTCGCGGCGGCAATCAAACTCACCCGGCCCGGTGGGGTGGTGCTGTACGCGACGTGTTCGCCGCACCTGGCCGAAACCGTCGGGGTGATCGCCGACGCGGTGCGACGTCAGCCGGTCGAACAGATCGACACCCGTCCGCTGTTCGCCCCGGCCGATCGGCTCGGCCTCGGACCACATGTGCAGTTATGGCCACATCGGCATGGCACCGATGCGATGTTCGCGGCCGCGCTCAAAGTAGTCTGACCGCCATGGCAGGACCACTGATCGCCCCGTCCATCCTCTCCGCCGACTTCGCCCGGCTCGCCGAAGAAACGGCAGCGGTCGAGGGTGCCGACTGGCTGCACGTCGACGTCATGGACAACCATTTCGTCCCCAACCTGACGCTGGGTCTGCCGGTCGTCGAGAGCCTGCTGAAGGTCACCGACATCCCGATGGACTGCCATCTGATGATCGAGGACCCCAAGCGCTGGGCCCCCGCCTACGCCGAAGCCGGCGCCTACAACGTGACGTTCCACGCCGAGGCCACCGATGACCCGATCTCCGTCGCCCGCGACATCCGCGCGGCCGGCGCCAAGGCGGGCCTGTCCGTCAAACCCGGTACCCCGATCGAGCCCTACCTGGACATCCTGCGCGACTTCGACACCCTGCTGGTGATGTCGGTCGAGCCGGGATTCGGTGGACAGAAGTTCATCGCCGAGGTGCTGCCCAAGGTCACCGCGGTGCGCCGGCTGGTCGACTCCGGTGAGCTGACCCTGGTCGTCGAGATCGACGGCGGCATCAACGACGACACCATCGAAGCCGCCGCCGCGGCCGGTGTGGACTGCTTCGTCGCGGGTTCCGCGGTGTACAACGCGGCGGATCCGGGTGCCGCGGTGGAATCCCTGCGGCGTCAGGCCGCGGCCGCGTCACCGCACCTGGTGCTGTGACGCCGGAGGCCATCGAGACGGCCATGCGACTGGCCATCGGCCAGGCCGACGCGGTCAAAGGCACCACCTACCCGAACCCGCCGGTCGGCGCGGTGATCCTGGACCGCGACGGCGAGGTGGCCGGCGTCGGCGGGACCCAGCCGCCGGGGGAGGCACACGCCGAGGTCATGGCCCTGCGGCGGGCCGGTACCCGGGCCGCGGGCGGCACCGCGGTGGTGACGCTCGAGCCGTGCAACCACCAGGGCCGCACCGGCCCGTGCGTGGACGCACTGCTGGACGCCGGGGTGGCGGCCGTGGTGTTCGCCGTGGCCGACCCCAATCCGGTGGCCGCGGGCGGCGCCCAGCGGCTGACCGACGCCGGTGTGCGGGTGTCCTCGGGCGTCCTGGCCGACGAGGTCAGCGGTGGCCCGCTGCGCGAGTGGCTGCACCGCCAGCGCACCGGCCGGCCCCATGTGACATGGAAATTCGCGGCGAGCCTCGATGGGCGCAGCGCCGCCGCCGACGGCACCAGCCAGTGGATCACGGGCCCCGCGGCCCGGGCCGACGTGCATCGGCACCGTGCGGTGGCCGACGCCATCGTCGTCGGCACCGGGACGGTGCTGGCCGATGACCCGACGCTGACGGCCCGTCGGTCCGACGGCACCCCGACGGCCCGTCAGCCGCTGCGGGTGGTGGTCGGGGAACGCGAAATCTCGTCGGAGGCCAACGTCCTGAACGACGATTCCCGGACCATGGTGATCCGGACCCATGATCCGCTCGAGGTGCTCCAGGCGCTGTCGGACCGCACCGATGTGATCCTCGAAGGCGGTCCGACCCTGGCCGGGGCGTTCGTCCGGGCGGGACTCGTGGACCGGATTCTGGCGTATCTGGCGCCGACGCTGCTGGGCGGACCCATCACAGCGATCGACGACGCCGGGGTGTCGACCATCGCACAGGCCCGCCGCTGGCGGTTCGACGGCGTCACGACCGTCGGTGCCGACGTCCGGCTCAGCCTGGTGCCGAACTGATTGCTCGGGGGCTTCCAGCGAACTTTTTGCGCCTGCCCGCGGCGGCTCGGCTGCGCAGAGTGGCCGACTGACAGACCCGAACCGATTCCCCAAAATGCGTGAGATGTGCGATTCACCGTCGCGCCCAATGTGATTGGGCTCACCGCGGCCCATCTTTAGTTTTGCTAATCGTTATCAGTTCGAGATCAACGCCGCGACATTCGTGCAGGAAGCCCTGATTTCGCATCCGTAAAATTGAGGACAGACACCGGATCACCTGGATCCGGCTGAAATATCGCGCTCACCGATGTTGTTAGAGCGAAGGTGATCACGAGCAAAGGATACGAGCATGACTGCACTGCAGGACTGGCTCAGCTTCCGTCCGAGTGACGATGGCATCAAGGACATGATGTTCCGCCGGCCCTTACGGGCGGTGCTGAGTGTCGTCGAAGAGTTCGACGAGGCCGTGGACGTGGCGCTGGAGCGCCTCGCGGCCCACGCGAACGGGTCCCACTCCGCGCCCGCGCCCGCCCCGACCCCGGCGTACATCCCGGCCAATGTGGTGCTGATGCGCCCAGGTCTGGAACGCTGCTAGCCCGGGAAAGAGGCCAGATACAACGGAGCCGCAGAGTCGATCGACTCTGCGGCTCCGTTGCGTTATGGCCTATGCCACCGGTGCCGGATCAACCTCGGGCGCGGTCTCCGGTTCGTCGGCCTGCTCGTGGCGGCCGGCGATCAGCAGACCGGCCAGCGCGCCCACCACACACACGATGGCGGTGATCAGGAAGATCGAGCTGTACTGCATGGTGTACGCGGTCTTCACGTTTTTCGCGATCTGGGCCGCCGCGTCGGCAAGGCTGCCGCCCTTGGCCGGCGGCAGCGCCGCCAGGTTCTGATTGAACTTGTACAGACCCCATGCCGACAGCGCCGCCATGCCGATCAGCATGCCGATCATGCGGGACACCACGACGGCGGCCGAGGCGATGCCGTGCTGTGCGGTCGGAACCACCCGCAGCGTCGCCGACGTCAGCGGTCCGATGACCAGACCCAGGCCCAGGCCCGCGATGATCAGGTCCGTCGGCAGCTTCGGCAGCGAGACGACCACGAGGTCGTGGGTGGCCTCCAGCACGTTCATGTCCCAGTGCGACACCAGCAGGTACGCGCCCGCCGCGATGACCAGGCCGGCGAAGGCGACGATCCGGTCGCCGACCCGGGTGGCGATCCACCCGCCGACGAGCGCACCGACCGGCAGCGCGCCCAGGAACCAGGCCAGCTTGAAGACCGCGTGAGACTGGTCGATGCCGAGCACGCCGCGGCTGAACAGCTCGACGTTGACCAGCGTCACCATCAGCGCCGCGCCCGCGCACAGCGAGGACGCCAGGCCCGCCAGGAACGGCCGGAAGTGCACACCCACCGGATCGATCAGCTTGGTGCGGGCGATCTTCTCCCATACGAAGAACGCGACCGCGACGACCGCGGCAGCGATCAGCAACGGCGGGCCGTTTTCCGGAAGCACCTGCTTGCCGTCCGGGTTGGGGTTGTACAGACCCCACGTCGCCAGTCCGAGCGCGACGGCCAGCAGCACGCCGCCGAGGACGTCGATCTTCTCCGGCGTCTCGGTCTCGGCACGTGACGGCAGGCTGAAGTGGATCATCACCATGGCCGCGAGGGTCAGCGGCACGTTGATCCAGAACACATCGCGCCAGTCGTGCAGCAGCCAGACCACGGCCACGCCGTACAGCGGGCCGAGCACGCTGCCCAGCTCCTGCGCGGCACCGATACCGCCCAGCACACCGGCGCGGTTGCGCGCGGCCCACAGATCGGCGGCCAGCGCGAGCGTCACCGGCAGCAGCGCGCCACTGGCGACGCCCTGGATGGTCCGGCCGACGATCAGCTGGATCAGCGGCTCGACCATCTCGTTCGCCGGGGCGAACATGCCGGCAATCGCCGTGACGATCGAGCCGACCGCGAACAGCGCGAGGCTCGCCTGGAGCACCAGCTTGCGGCCGAAGCGGTCGGAGGCCCGGCCCAGCAGTGGCATCGCCGCGATGTAGCCCAGCAGGTACCACGTGACCACGGGCGTGACCTGCTGGATCTTGTTGATCGGGATGCCGATCCCGTCCGGCGGGTCCTTCATCATGTCGGTCATGATCGTCACGACGACATAAGTGTCGAGCGCGCCGAGCAGGACCGCGAGACTGCCTGCGGCTATGGCGACGTGGCGGTTGCTACCCCCGGCCATTACTGAACGTCGGGCTTGTTGACGGTGACCGGCTTACCCCAGTCGGTCAGCGTCATCTGCAGGTTGTTGCCCGGGCTGGTCTCCAGCTGCGCCTGTGCCAGCTGGTGGTTGCCGCCCTCTTCGATCCAGGCGGTGCCCGGCAGTGCGGAGGTGACCTTCAGCTGCGGGGCGATCTTGTTGACGGCCTCGGCGCTGACGGTGCCGGTGACCTTGACGGTCTTCACGCCGTTGATGTCCTCGCGGCCCACGGCCTTGGCGTCGGTGAAGTTGTCCAGGATGTTGGCCAGGCCGGTCTCCGGACGCAGGATCGCCGAGATGTCGTAGATGGCGTCGGCGGGCCCGAAGTCGGACAGCGGGCCACCGGACGACAGCGAGGCGTACAGGTGGTTGTCGTAGACGACGAACGGCGCGTCCTGGACGCCCATGCCGCCGACCGACAGGTTGGCCTTGCCCTGGCCGGCGACGGCCGGGGTGAGCGTCATGTCACCAGTCAGCTTGGTGACCGTCATCTTGGCGATCTTGCCGTTGACGAGGAGCACGAGGTGCACACTCTGCTGGCCACGGGTGGTGTCGGCGGACTGCTTGAGCAGCGGCGCGGCCTCGGGCAGCGGGGTCTTGGACTCTTCGGACTTCGAGCAACCGGAGACCAGGAGCACCCCGGCCATCACGGTGGAGAGTAGGGAAACAAGCATGGCGGAGCGTTTGCGCGTCTGCATGTCCTGCATCGTAATAGGTGCGCCCGACTAACAAGTTGCCTCGATCGGCCTGTAGAACCACAACCATGGTTGCTGAACTCGAATTTCGGGCGGTTCCGATCGATATCGGGGACGGCGCGGCACTGGTGGGCGCAATGGAGGCCGAGATGGCCGAGCTGTATGCCGACGTCCGGAGCGGACTCGATCTCAACGCGCCGAACATGCCGAAGGCCGGACCGGCCGAACTCGGCCCGCCGCACGGCGTCTACCTGGCCGGATACCGTGACGGCCGACCGGTGTGCGGTGGCGGGCTCAAGCGGCTGCCCGACGGGACCTGCGAGATCAAGCGCATGTACGTGGCACCCGAGGCGCGTGGGCAGGTCCTCGCGCGAATCCTGTTGCGGGCCTTGGAGGACGCCGCCCGCGGGCTGGGTTACACGGTAGCCAGGCTCGACACCGGCTCACGTCAACCCCATGCCCAGCGGCTGTACGAGTCGGAGGGGTACCGGCCGATCGCGAATTTCAACGGCAACCCGGTGGCGCACTACTTCGGCGAGAAGCAGCTTTAAGCTGAGGCCATGTTCACCGGCATTGTCGAAGAGCTCGGCGAGATCGTCAGCAAGGACCAACTGGCCGACGCGGCCCGGTTCGTCATCCGCGGCCCGTTGGTCACCACTGATGCCGGGCACGGTGACTCGATCGCGGTGAACGGCGTGTGCCTGACCGTCGTCGACGTGCTGCCCGACGGCGCCTTCTCGGCCGATGTGATGGCCGAGACCCTCAACCGGTCCAGCCTGGCCGGCGTCGAGGTCGGGGGACGGGTCAACCTCGAGCGCGCCGCAGCGATCAACAGCCGGCTGGGCGGGCACATCGTCCAGGGTCACGTCGACGGGACGGGCACTGTGCTGTCGCGCACACCGTCGGAGCACTGGGAGGTCGTGCGCATCGCGCTGCCGCCGCAGCTGGCCCGCTATGTCGTCGAGAAGGGCTCCATCACCGTCGACGGGGTGTCCCTGACGGTGTCGGGCTTGGGCCGCGACGAGCAGGGCGACTGGTTCGAGATCTCTCTGATCCCAACGACGTTGCAGCTGACGACGCTGGGCCGGGCCCCGGTGGGGACCACGGTGAACCTGGAAGTCGACGTCATCGCCAAATACGTCGAACGGCTGCTCACCCCGGCGCAGTAGCGCCCGGTCATGCCGTGTCCGCTGAGCGGACCGGCGGGAGTAAGTCGGCCTGTACCAGTGGTTCATACTGGTAGGTGATCAAGATGGCCCTGATGTGGCCACGGCAAGGGTGGTGGAGATGACGAGGCTTGATTCCGTCGAGCGGGCGATAGCCGATATCGCGGCGGGCAAGGCTGTCGTCGTCATTGACGACGAAGATCGCGAGAACGAGGGCGATCTGATTTTCGCCGCGGAGAAGGCAACCCCGGAACTGGTGGCCTTCATGGTCCGCTACACCTCGGGCTACCTGTGTGTTCCGCTGTCCGGCGAGGTCTGCGACCGGCTGGGTCTGCTGCCGATGTACGCGGTGAACCAGGACAAGCACGGCACCGCCTACACCGTCACGGTCGACGCGAAAAAGGGTGTGGGAACCGGTATTTCGGCATCCGACCGGGCCAAGACCATGCAGGCGCTGGCGGACCCGGCGTCCATTGCCGAGGACTTCAGCAAGCCCGGCCACGTTGTTCCGTTGCGCGCCAAGGACGGTGGCGTCCTGCGCCGCCCCGGCCACACCGAGGCCGCGGTCGATCTGGCCCGGCTGGCCGGGCTGCAGCCCGCCGGCGCGATCTGCGAAATCGTCAGCCAGAAGGACGAGGGCTCCATGGCCCAGACCGAGGAACTGCGCGTCTTCGCCGACGACCACGACCTGGCGCTGATCTCCATCGCCGACCTCATCGAGTGGCGGCGCAAGCACGAGAAGCACATCGAGCGCGTCGCCGAGGCCCGGATTCCGACCCGGCACGGCGAGTTCCGGGCCGTCGGCTACACCAGCATGTACGAGGACGTCGAGCACGTCGCGCTGGTGCGGGGCGACGTCTCCGACCGGGGCGGAGACGACGTGCTGGTGCGCGTGCACTCCGAGTGCCTGACCGGTGACGTGTTCGGTTCCCGGCGCTGCGACTGCGGCCCCCAGCTCGACGCCGCCATGGAGATGGTGGCGAACGAGGGCCGGGGCGTGGTGCTCTACATGCGCGGGCACGAGGGCCGCGGCATCGGCCTGCTGCACAAGCTGCAGGCCTACCAGCTGCAGGATGCCGGCGCCGACACCGTCGATGCCAACCTGGAACTCGGCCTGCCCGCCGATGCCCGGGACTACGGCATCGGCGCCCAGATTCTGGTCGACCTGGGCATCCGGTCCATGCGGCTGCTCACGAACAACCCGGCCAAGCGCGTCGGCCTGGACGGCTACGGCCTGCACATCATCGAGCGGGTGCCCCTGCCCATCGGGCCCAACGCCGACAACATCCGGTACCTCATGACCAAGCGGGACCGCATGGGCCACGACCTCCACGGGCTCGACGATTTCGCCGGTGACGCAACAGACGGAGACGGTAAATGAGTGGCGTCGGTGTTCCGGAGATGCCGGCGATCGACGCCTCCGGATTGAAGCTGGCCATCGTCGCCAGCACCTGGCACACCACCATCTGTGACGCGCTGCTCGACGGCGCCCGCCGGGTGGCCACGGCATCGGGTATTGCCGAACCGACCATCGTCCGGGTGCTCGGTGCCATCGAAATCCCGGTCGTGGCACAGGAATTGGCCAAGAACCACGACGCCGTGATCGCACTCGGTGTGGTGATCCGGGGCGGCACGCCGCATTTCGATTACGTGTGCGACGCCGTCACGCAGGGTCTGACGCGGGTGTCGCTCGACGAGTCGACACCGGTCGCCAACGGCGTGCTGACGGTCAACACCGAGGAGCAGGCCATCGACCGCGCCGGCCTGCCGGGCTCGGCGGAGGACAAGGGCGAGCAGGCCGCCTCGGCCGCGCTCGCCACCGCGATCACCCTGCGCGACCTGCGTCGATGACCGTGCCGATGGCCAGGGAAACCGGCAGCTGGGACCTGGAGGTCCGGCCGCAGCGCGTGAAGTACGTCGCCTACGCCGCGGCCGCCGTCATCATCGCCGTGCACGTCACGGTCGGTGCGCTGCTGAAAATCGGTGCCACCGGGGTGATCTTCCAGACCGCCGACCAGGTGTCGATGGCGCTGCTCGGCATCATCCTGGCCGGTGCGGTGTTGCTGCCGACGCGGTCCCGGCTGCGGGTCGGACCGGCCGGCATCGTCGTCCGTAACGTCTTGAGCGACAAGACCATTGCCTGGTCCGACATTGTGGGGGTCTCGTTCCCGCTGGGCGCCCGCTGGGCCCGGGTCGATCTGCCCGACGATGAATACGTCCCGATCATGGCCATCCAGACCGTCGACAAGGCCCGGGCCGTCGACGCGATGGATCGCCTGCGGGAGCTCGTCGCGAAATACCGCCCGGATCTCAGCTCAGCGTCAAAGACATCGTGAGTTCGTCTGCCGGGCCGGAGCTTTGGGAGCCCTCGGCCGGGTCGGCCGTGGCGACAAACCCGAAGGCGCGGTAGACCCCGAGCGCGGCGGTGTTGTCGCGGTGCACCCGCAGGGTCACGATCTGCGCGCCCAGGCCGCGGCCCCAGTCGATGGCCGCGGACAGCAGCGTGCGCGCCACCCCGTGGCCACGGGCGGCCGGATCGGTCCACAGCGAGTAGAGGTACACCGAGCTCGGACTGGACCGATGCGCCGCGATCAGGCCCACCAGCCGGTCCTCGTGAGCCACGGCGAACTGGGCATGCGCCCGCAGCCGCCGGCGCCACTGTGTCCCGGTGAAGCTCATCTCGGTGCGGTATTCGGCATCGTCGGTCCCCGCGGAATCGGCCAGCGCGCGCAGCCGCAGGGCCGCGAACACCCGCCAGTCGGCTTCGGTGAGCCGGATCACCCCCACCTGGGTGCTCCCTCCCATGGGATAGAATTTGCTGATAGTGACCGATTTTCGCATGCCTTCGCCGCCGCCGGACGTCGTGGCGATCGCACCCGCCGAACTGGTCGGCCGCCTTGGTGCGTACCCGACGGTGACCGTGCCGATCTACCAGGGCCGGCCCGTCGACACCGCGTGGCTGTGGCGCCACCTCGCCGAACCCGCGGACTATTTCGGGCTGACCATGCCGTCCGAGGCCGATCTGGGTGCCGCGGTGGCCCGGTTCGAGGGGCAGCTGGTGGCCGTGACCGTCACGATCACCGACGGTGGCCGGTGCGCGGTGACGGGCACACCCTCGCAGCTGTACGAACCCGAGCCGGTCCGGATCGGCCGGCGCGACAGCGACTGGACCCCACCGGCGGCGACCGACGAGAAGTGGCTGCGGATGGCGGCCCGGACGACCAGCCTGGGCACCGTGGACCTGCTGCTGCGCCGGTTGGCCGAACAGGGCTGCGTGGACGGCATCGGGCCCGGCCCCGACGTCACACCCGCCGTGGCCGGCGCGCTGGTCCTCGACATCGGCGCCGAACTGGTGGGCGTCGAGAACACCGAACCCGTCTCGATCCTCGAGCAATTGCAGGCGTGCGGTGTGGTGCGATCCGTCGCGTGGCGCGCCGCCGTGCCCGCCGACCAGGTGCTGCGCGCCTGGTGGATCTCACCGCAGTACCGCACGCATCCCGTCGCACAACTCGGCGACCACGCCGTTCCCGTTGATTCCGCCCAACCGCCGTTCCTGGAGCAGCTGTGACCAAACCTTTTGTCCCACAGTCCTACAAGTCGTTCCGCATCGACGGCTACGACATCGAGGGCGGCGTGTTCCACGGGCGCTACACCATGTGCGGGGCCGACTCCGCCGACGACGTCAGCTTCGCCGAGACCGTCGACTTCGGCGACACCCTGGGCGGTGGCCGGCCCGACGACCGGCTGCTGCGGCTGCTGACGCTGACCTGCGCGCTGAGCTATTACAAGGCCGCCGCGCCACCGCAGATCGAGATCGCTTTCGCGACTTACGATTTCGAACGGGAGTATCTGCGTCAGGTGCTGGCCGGCGGCCTCGGCGAGTACGCCTACCGCAACAACCTGCCGGGCGCGTTGAGCCCGGAGCTCACCGGCGACCGCGCCGAGATCGGCGAACAGCAGCCGGACACCTGGAACGCCGACGCGCCGCCGCTGGTGCCGGTCGGCGGCGGTAAGGACTCGGTGGTGACCATCGAGGCGCTCGCCCCGCTGCAGCCGGTGTTGTTCAACGTCAACAGGTTCGACCCGATCGACCGGTGCGTCGAGATCAGCGGGCTGCCGCACGTGCGTGTCATGCGGACCATCGACCGCACCCTCATCGACGTCAACGCGGCCGGCGCCTACAACGGGCACATCCCGGTCACCGCGATCAACAGCATCATCGGCTTGATCGTGGCCGACGCCAGGGGCCTCGGTCCGGTGGTGCTGTCCAACGAGCGCTCGTCCAACGTCGGCAACGTCGAGTGGATGGGCCAGGACATCAACCACCAGTGGTCCAAGAGCGTCACCTACGAGACGCTGTTGCGAGACACCCTCGCCGCGTACGGGCTGAACCCCGACCGGTATTTCTCGCTGCTGCGTGGCCTCTCGGAGTCGCAGATCGCCGACCGGTTCGCGGCCAGTCCGCAGTACTTCCGCGCGTTCATCAGCTGTAACCGGCCGTTCGCGCTCGATGCCGGCCGCCGCGGCGCCACCTGGTGCGGGCATTGCCCGAAGTGTCAGTTCGTCTTCGTGCTGATGGCGCCGCGGCTGGGCCGCGACGAGGTCGAGGCGATCTTCGGGCGAAACCTGTTCGAGGACACCGACAGCCGGGCCGAGTTCGAGGACATCCTCGGGGTCGGCGCGCACAAGCCGTTCGAGTGCGTCGGTGAGTACTACGAGGCCGCCGAGTCGATGCTGACCATCCTCGACGACGAGGCCTGGGCCGGCCTGCCGCTGGTCGAGCAGTTCCGCAGTGCGCGAGCCGATCTGGAGCGCGTCGCCGCCGACCACGACGACAGCCCGGCAGTGCAGTACGTACCCGAGCGCTACCGCGCCGCCCTGGACGACCGGCCGTGACGTCACAACGTCCGCAGCTCGCCGGTGTCGCCGTCGGCATCTGGGGCTTCGGCAAGGAGGGCCAGTCGCTGGCCCGGACCGCGGCGGCCGAGGGCGCGGCGCGGATCGACGCCGTCGACGACGCCGGCCGCGGCACCCTGGACGCGCCGACCGACATCGCCAACCTGAGCCTGTGGCGCGGCGCCGAACACCTGACCCGACTGGCGGACTGTGACGTGGTGTTCCTCAGCCCCGGGATACCCTGGCATCAGCCGTTTTTCGCCGAGCTGCGCGCCGCAGGCGCCACCTTGTCGAGCGCCGCCGACTGGTACCTGCACCGCTACGCGGCACAGACCGTCGGCGTCACCGGGACCAAGGGCAAGAGCACGACGGCGTCGTTCCTGTCGCACCTGCTGCGGCGGCTCGGCGCCGATGCCGTGGTGGCGGGAAACATCGGCACCCCGCTGTCGGACCTGGCGCCGGCGCCGGACGCCGTCGTCGTCGCCGAGCTGTCCAGCCAGCAGTGCGCGCTGGTGACTGCGTCACCGCGGATCTCGGTGATCACCAACCTCTTCGAGGACCACCTGGACTGGCACGGCGACATCGACGCCTACCACGGCGCGAAGGCCAACATCTTCAGCCACGGCGGCGAGGTGCTGATCACCACGCCGCAGGTGCTGGCGGCTCTCGAGCGACTGGGTATCGCGCCGCCACCGGTGGTGCGCACCGTCGACGCGGCGGACGTGACGCGTCCCGAGGGGGATTACGTCATGGCCTACGAACACAACGTCGTCAACGGCGCACTGGCGGCCGTCGCGGCCGCCGAGGTGCTCGGCCGGCCGGTCACCGAGGACGAATTCCTCGGCGCGGTAACGACATTCGAGGCGCTGCCGCACCGGCTGCAGGTCGTGCGCCGCACCGGGGGAGTGCGCTGGATCGACGACACCCTGGCCACCACCGGGGAGAGCGTCGTCGCCGCGCTGCGCTCGATGCGGCCCGACGACCGGGTGGCGCTCATCGTCGGCGGCATGGACCGTCAGCTCGACTACGACCAGATCGACGACTATCTGCTCTCGGGCGCACGTGACGTTCACCTCATCCAGGGACCGACCAACGGCACCGCGATCGGTCGCCGCTTCGCCGCGGCGCAGCCCGCGTGCGTGCACCCGGTGGACAGTCTGCAGGCGGCGGTGCAGGTCGCGGCCGCCGTGCCGGGAGTGACGGCCGTGCTGTTGTCGCCGGGTGCGGCGAGCTATGACCTGTACGCGAACTACGTGGCCAAGGCCGCGGCGTTCTGCGAGCTCATCGATGCTGTCAGCCCGTCGAACTAACCTGTAACGGTGCCTGATCCATCGACGTACCGGCCTGCGCCGGGAACCATCCCGTTGGAACCGGGGGTGTACCGGTTCCGGGATCCGCACGGTCGGGTCATTTATGTCGGCAAGGCCAAGAGCCTGCGGAGCCGCCTGAACTCGTACTTCGCCGACCTGTCGGCGCTCTCGCCGCGCACCCGGCAGATGGTGACCACGGCCGGCAGCGTCGAGTGGACGGTCGTCACGACCGAAGTCGAAGCGCTGCAACTGGAATACAACTGGATCAAGGAATTCGATCCGCGATTCAACATCCGGTACCGCGACGACAAGTCGTACCCCGTGCTGGCGGTCACCCTCAACGAGGAGTACCCGCGGCTGTTCGTCTACCGCGGCCCGCGGCGCAAAGGCGTCCGGTACTTCGGCCCGTACTCGCACGCCTGGGCCATCCGCGAGACGCTGGACCTGCTGACGCGGGTCTTCCCGGCGCGCACCTGCTCGAACGGAGTGTTCAAGCGGCACAACCAGATCGGTCGGCCCTGCCTGCTGGGCTACATCGACAAGTGCTCGGCCCCGTGCGTCGGGCGGGTGACCGCCGCCGAGCACCGCAAGATCGTCGACGACTTCTGCGACTTCCTGGCCGGTAAGACCGACCGACTGGCGCGGGACATGGAACAGCAGATGGCCGAGGCCGCCGAGGAACTGGAGTTCGAGCGGGCGGCGCGGCTGCGGGACAACATCTCGGCACTCAAGCGGGCGCTGGAGAAGCAGGCCGTGGTGCTCGGTGACGGCACCGACGCCGACGTGGTGGCCTTCGCCGATGACGACCTGGAAGCCGCCGTACAGGTGTTCCACGTCCGCGGTGGCCGGGTCCGGGGTCAGCGTGGCTGGGTCATCGAGAAGTCCGGCGAACCGGGGGAGTCCGGCGAGGACTATCTGGTGAGCCAGTTCCTCACGCAGTTCTACGGCGATCAGGCCGAACTGCGCGGCGCCGGACCGGCCGATGAGACCACCAATCCGGTGCCCAAAGAGGTTCTGGTGCCGGTACTTCCGGACAACGCCGACGAACTCGCCGTCTGGCTGTCCGGGCTGCGGGGTTCGCGTGTGCAGCTGCGGGTGGCGCAGCGCGGCGACAAGCGCGCGCTGGCGGACACGGTGCAGCGCAATGCGAAGGACGCGCTGGCGCAGCACAAGCTCAAGCGCGCCGGCGACTTCAACGCCAGATCCGAAGCGCTGCAGAGCATCCAGGATTCGCTGGAGCTCGATGATGCGCCACTGCGTATCGAGTGCGTCGACATCAGTCACGTGCAGGGTACCGACGTGGTGGCCTCGCTGGTGGTGTTCGAGGATGGCCTGCCGCGCAAGTCCGACTACCGGCACTACGCGATTCGTGAGGCCGCGGGCGGCGGCCGGTCCGACGACGTCGCGTCCATCGCCGAGGTCACCCGCCGGCGCTTCGCGCGTCATGTCGCGGACACCCAGGTGCTGGAGAACACAGACGTGACCGACGCCACCGAAACCCCGGTACGGCCAAAGCGATTCGCGTATCCACCCAACCTGTTCGTGGTCGACGGCGGTGCGCCGCAGGTGAACGCGGCGGCCGCGGTGCTCGACGAATTGGGCGTCACCGATGTGGCGGTCATCGGGCTGGCCAAACGCCTGGAAGAGGTGTGGGTTCCCGAGCAGCCGGACCCGCTGATCATGCCGCGCAACGGCGAGGGCCTGTATCTGCTGCAGCGCGTGCGTGATGAAGCCCACCGATTCGCCATCAGCTATCACCGCAGCAAACGATCGAAGCGGATGACGGCGTCGGTGCTCGACGCGATCCCCGGCCTGGGTGAACATCGGCGCAAGGCATTGGTCACCCACTTCGGTTCGGTGGCACGGTTGAAGGAGGCCGGCGTCGACGAACTGACGGCGGTGCCGGGCATCGGGGCGGCGACGGCGCAGGCGGTGGTGGATGCGCTGCGGTCCGATTCCCAGCCGGATTCTGGGGCGGCGCCGACGGTTATCGGCAATGATCGGACAGAGCAGTGAGCGCGCAGCACCAGTCGATGAGCAGCGGGGGATGGACGAAGTCGTGACGGACGATCAGATGGACGGTGCTGCCGGTGAGATCGACGTGGTTCTGGTCACGGGTCTGTCCGGCGCCGGGCGCGGCACCGCCGCCAAGGTGCTCGAGGACCTCGGCTGGTACGTCGCCGACAATCTGCCCCCGGAGCTGATCACCCGGATGGTCGAGCTGGGCCTGGCTGCCGGATCGCGCATCACCAAGCTGGCCGTGGTGATGGACGTCCGGTCCCGCGGCTTCACGGGCGACCTCGATTTTGTGCGCCGTGAATTGGCGACTCGCAGCGTCTTCCCGCGGGTGCTGTTCCTGGAGGCGTCGGACGACATCCTGGTGCGCCGCTACGAGCAGAACCGGCGCAGTCACCCCCTGCAGGGCAACCAGACGCTCGCGGAAGGCATTGCCGCCGAACGGAGATTGCTGGAGTCGGTGCGCGCCACGGCCGATCTGATCATCGACACCTCGACACTGCCGGTGCCGGCGCTGCGGGCCGGCATCGAACGCGCCTTCAGCGGGGAGGCCGTCGCCGGGACGAGCGTTACGGTCGAGAGTTTCGGCTATAAATATGGTCTGCCGATGGACGCCGACACCGTGATGGATGTCCGGTTCCTGCCGAATCCGCATTGGGTCGACGAGTTGCGGCCCCATACCGGGCAGCATCCGGCGGTTCGGGACTACGTGCTGGGACAAGAGGGCGCCGCCGAGTTCCTGGACACCTACCATCGGCTGCTGGGGGTTGTGATCGACGGCTATCGCAGGGAGGGGAAGCGCTACATGACCGTGGCCATCGGCTGCACCGGCGGCAAGCATCGCAGTGTGGCGATCGCCGAAGCGCTGGCCAACCGGCTACGTGGCGGTGACCACCTGACCGTGCGTGTGCTGCACCGGGATCTGGGGCGCGAATGACGGAGGATCGGGCTCCCGCGCGCATCGTCGCGCTCGGCGGCGGGCACGGCCTGTACGCGACGCTGTCCGCGGCGCGTCGGCTGACGCCGCACGTCACCGCCGTCGTCACCGTCGCCGATGACGGTGGGTCGTCGGGCCGGCTGCGTTCCGAACTGGACATCGTGCCCCCGGGCGATCTCCGAATGGCGTTGGCGGCCTTGGCATCTGACAGTCCGCACGGGCAGTTGTGGGCCACCATCATCCAGCACCGCTTCAACGGCAGCGGCGCTCTGGCCGGTCACCCGATCGGCAACCTCCTGCTCGCCGGCCTCAACGAGGTGCTCGCCGACCCGGTCGCGGCGCTCGACGAGCTCGGCCGGATCCTGGGGGTCAAGGGCCGCGTGCTGCCGATGTGTCCCATCGCGCTGCAGATCGAGGCCGACGTGTCCGGGCTCGAGGCCGATCCGCGGATGAGCCGCGTGATCCGCGGTCAGGTCGCGGTCGCCACCACACCGGGCAAGGTGCGGCGGGTCCGGCTGCTGCCGGGTGATCCGCCGGCCACCCGGCAGGCCGTCGACGCCATCATGTCGGCCGACCTGGTGGTGCTCGGTCCGGGTTCCTGGTTCAGCAGTGTGATCCCGCATGTGCTGGTGCCCCAGCTGCTGGCTGCCCTGCAGGCGACCTCGGCGCGCCGGGCCCTGGTGCTCAACCTCGCCGCCGAACCGGGGGAAACCGCCGGGTTCTCCGCCGAACGGCACGTGCACGTGCTGTCGCAGCACGCCCCGGGCCTGACGGTGCACGACATCATCGTGGACGCGGCCAGTGTCCCCAGTGAGCGGGAACGCGACCAACTGCGTCGGGCGGCGTCGTTTCTCGAGGCTCAGGTCGAGTTTGCTGACGTATCCCGACCTGGTACACCTTTACATGACCCGGCACGGCTTGCGGCAGCTCTGGAGCGGGTGCGTCTCAATGGCAGCGCACCGGCCCGGCCCGCATACGAGCCATCCACTCCCGCCGCTCGGTCGGCCGACGGATTCCGTCAGCAGCCGGCCCCTGAAGGACCAAGAGGTGACGATTCGTGGCGATGACGTCGGAAGTGAAGGACGAGCTGAGCCGGCTGGTCGTCAACTCGGTGACCGCACGCCGGGCCGAGGTGGCGTCGCTGCTGCGCTTCGCCGGCGGCCTGCACATCGTGGCCGGACGCGTCGTCGTCGAGGCCGAGGTCGACCTGGGCAGCATCGCCCGGCGCCTGCGCAAGGACATCTACGACCTGTACGGCTACAACGCCGTCGTGCACGTGCTGTCGGCCAGCGGCATCCGCAAGAGCACCCGGTACGTGGTGCGCGTCGCGCAGGACGGTGAGGCACTGGCGCGTCAGACCGGACTGCTCGATCTGCGTGGCCGGCCCGTCCGTGGCCTGCCGGCCCAGGTGGTCGGCGGCAGCGTCGGCGACGCCGAGGCGGCGTGGCGCGGCGCGTTCCTCGCGCACGGTTCGCTGACCGAGCCCGGGCGGTCGTCGGCGCTCGAGGTCAGTTGCCCCGGACCGGAGGCGGCACTGGCGTTGGTCGGTGCGGCCCGCCGGCTCGGGGTCAGCGCCAAGGCGCGCGAGGTGCGCGGCAGTGACCGCGTGGTGGTGCGCGACGGCGAGGCCATCGGTGCGTTGCTGACCCGGATGGGCGCCCAGGACACGCGGCTCAATTGGGAAGAACGGCGGATGCGCCGCGAGGTGCGCGCCACCGCCAACCGGCTGGCCAACTTCGACGACGCGAACCTGCGCCGGTCCGCCCGGGCGGCTGTCGCGGCCGCGGCCCGGGTCGAGCGGGCGCTGGACATCCTCGGCGACACGGTGCCCGACCACCTTTCGGCCGCGGGCCGGTTGCGTGTCGAGCACCGGCAGGCGTCGCTCGAGGAACTGGGCCGGCTGGCCGACCCGCCGATGACGAAAGATGCTGTCGCAGGCCGGATTCGGCGCCTGCTGTCGATGGCCGACCGGAAAGCCAAGCTGGAAGGCATTCCGGACACCGAGTCGGCCGTCACCCCGGACCTGCTCGACGACGCCTAGCCGCTACGGTTCGGTCAGTAGCCCGTTCACCACTCGAGTGACGCTGCGGCCCACAGCGTCCCCGTCTGGTTGCCCCGCCACCGCGGCCGCCAGGGCTATGCCGTCGAGGCAGGCGATGAGTTCGGCGGCACGCGCGGGCGCCGCCGGTAGGCCGAGTTCGGCGATCCGGTCCTCCAGCCACTTCTGTAGATAGCCGCTGGCTGCAGTCAACGTCTGGTGTATTTCGGGCTGCCTGGCGGATTCCAGGAGCAACTCGTGACGGGCGAGCACAAGCAGCCCACCCTCCGCCGTCCAGGCGCAGACGGCTTGCGCGGCGAGCGCGGCGAGTTCCTGAAGGGTGAGCTGGGCACGTTCTTCGAGCGCCGGTCCCAGCTCGCGCTGCGTCCGGGCGACGAGGTGCTCCGCGCACGCCTGGAGCAGGGCGGCGCGGGTGCGGAAGTAGTACGACGTCGAGCCTTCGGGCAGGCCGGCCAGCTGATCAACCGCCCGATGCGTCAGGCCGCGCGCACCCCTGGTCGCGAGCGCGGCGATGGCGGCCTCAGCCACGACCGTACGACGATCTTCAATCACGCGCGTCTCCTCTCTACTTTTGTAGAGTACTATCCTCTACAAAAGTAGAGGATGAGGACATGGGTATTCACGTTGTCGTAGGAGCAAATGGAGCCGCCGGCTCGGTGGTGTGCACCGAACTATCGGCGGCGGGCCACACCGTGCGGGCCGTCAGCCGGAGTGGGCGCGGCGCGCCGCCGGGAGTCCAAGCGATCGCGGCCGACGCGACGGACACCGGGCAGATGATCGAGGTCTGCGGTGGCGCCGACGCCATTTACCACTGCGCGCTGCCGCCCATGGACGCGTGGCTGCCCACATATGTGGACCTGGCGACGTCGCTCATCAGTGCGGCCGGTTACGTCGGGGCCCGGTTGGTGTACGCGGACGACACCTGGATGTACGGCAAGGTCGACGGCCCGATGCGGGAAGACTCGCCGATCCGCCCGGTGGCCTACAAGGGGGCCCTGCGCGCGCTGGTCGCCGAAATGATTTCCGCGGCGCACATGCGGGGGCAGACCGAGACGGTCATCGGTCGCGCCGGTGAGCTCTACGGTCCGCGGGTGGTGTCGCTCGTTGCGTCCAACGTCTTCGCCGCCGCACTCACAGGGCGGCGTGCCGTGTGGCCGGGGGACCCGGACATGCCGATAACCCCGACCTACATCGGCGATTTCGGCAGGGCGCTGGCCGATCTCGGGCAGCGAGCCGGTGTCGGGGGCGAGGTGTTCCACGTTCCGGTCGCCGCGCCGACCACCGGACGCGCCTTGATTGCCATCGCCGGGCGGCAGGCCGGTACCACGCCCGGTGTCAGGCGCATGACGGCGAGAACGGTTCGACTACTGAGTCCCTTCGTTCCGCTGGTCCGCGAAGGCGGCGAGTTGCTCTACCAATTCGAACGGCCATTTGTCTTGGACGACAGCAAGTTTCGTGAACTCACCGGCCTGACGGCCACCGGCTGGGACGACGGCATCCGCGGGACACTCGACTGGTTCCAGGCCGATCCGGAACGGACCCGGTACCGGCTGCTTCCGCGAAGGCTCAACTGAGCTCGGGACGGTAGGACATCTCCGACTCGCTGGGCGCGGGTCCGGTACCGCACGTGAGGTTCCTCACCGCACTAGGCTGGCTGAGGATTCACCGCATGACCTGTCCAGGAGTACCGGCGAGGGAGCACAGCAGTGACTATTCGGATCGGCGTCAATGGTTTCGGGCGTATCGGGCGTAACTTTTTCCGGGCCCTGGATGTGCAAAAAGCGGGGGGTAAGAACGCCGATCTGGAGATCGTGGCGGTCAATGACCTGACCTCGACGGATGCGTTGGCGCATCTGTTGAAGTTCGATTCGATCCTGGGCCGGCTGCCCTATGACGTGCGTGCTGATGGGGACACGCTGATCGTGGGTGAGACCAAGATCAAGGCCCTGGCGGTCAAGGAAGGCCCGGCGGCGTTGCCGTGGGGGGATCTGGGTGTGGACATCGTGGTCGAGTCCACCGGTATCTTCACCGACGCCGCCAAGGCCCGCGGCCACCTGGAGGCGGGGGCCAAGAAGGTCATCATCTCGGCGCCGGCGACCGGTGAGGACATCACCATCGTGATGGGGGTCAACGACGACAAGTACGACGGCAGTCAGGACATCATCTCGAATGCCTCGTGCACCACGAACTGTCTGGGCCCGATCGCCAAGGTCCTCAACGACGAGTTCGGGATCGTGCGCGGGTTGATGACCACGATCCACGCCTACACCCAGGATCAGAATCTGCAGGACGGGCCGCACAAGGATCTGCGCCGGGCCCGGGCGGCGGCGATCAACATCGTGCCGACCTCCACCGGCGCGGCCAAGGCCATCGGCCTGGTGCTGCCCGAGCTCAAGGGCAAGTTGGACGGGTACGCGCTGCGGGTGCCGGTGCCTACCGGGTCGGTCACCGATCTGACCGCCGAGCTGGGCAAGTCGGCGTCGGCTGCGGAGATCAACGCGGCGATGCAGGCGGCGGCCGAGGGGCCGCTCAAGGGGATTTTGAAGTACTACGACGCGCCGATCGTGTCGTCCGATATCGTCACCGACCCGCACAGTTCGCTGTTCGATGCGGGGCTGACCAAGGTCATCGACAACCAAGCCAAGGTCGTGTCCTGGTATGACAACGAGTGGGGCTACTCCAACCGGATCGCCGATTTGGCCGCGCTGGTCGGCAAGTCGCTGTAGACGGCACGTAAGAGAAAGACAGGTATGAGCATCAAGACCCTCGATGAGCTGTTGGCCGAAGGCGTAGAGGGGCGGGGCGTCCTGGTCCGCTCCGACCTGAACGTCCCGCTCGACGAGAACGGCAACATCACCGACCCGGGCCGGATCATCGCGTCGGTCCCGACGCTGGCCGCGCTGGCCGATGCCGGCGCCAAGGTCGTCATCACCGCGCACCTCGGCCGCCCGAAGGGTGGACCGGACGCCAAGTTCTCGCTCGCGCCGGTCGCCGCCGCGCTGGGGGAGAAGCTGGGCCGGCACGTCCAGCTCGCCGGTGACGTCGTCGGCACCGATGCGCTCGCCCGCGCCGAGGGTCTGACCGACGGTGACGTGTTGCTGCTGGAGAACATCCGGTTCGACCCGCGTGAGACCAGCAAGGACGACGCCGAGCGCGCGGCCCTGGCCCGCGAGCTGGCGGCTCTGGTCGAGGGTCCCGACGGTTCGCCCGGCGCGTTCGTCTCCGACGGCTTCGGCGTCGTGCACCGCAAGCAGGCGTCGGTGTACGACGTCGCGAAGATCCTGCCGCACTACGCCGGCACGTTGGTGGCCACCGAGGTCAAGGTGCTCGAGCAGCTGACCAGCTCGACCGAGCGGCCCTACGCCGTCGTGCTCGGCGGCTCCAAGGTATCCGACAAGCTCGCGGTGATCGAGAATCTCGCCACCAAGGCCGACAGCATCGTCATCGGCGGCGGCATGTGCTTCACTTTCCTTGCGGCCCAAGGGCTTTCGGTCGGTACCTCGCTGCTGCAGGAGGAGATGATCGACACCTGTAAGCGGCTGCTGGACACCTACGCCGACGTCATCCACCTCCCTGTCGACATCGTGGTGGCGGACAAGTTCGCCGCCGACGCCGAACCGGAGACCGTGGCTTCGGACCGCATCCCGGACGGCAAGATGGGCCTGGACATCGGCCCCGAGTCGGTCAAGCGCTTCACGGCGCTGCTGTCCAACGCCAAGACCGTGTTCTGGAACGGCCCGATGGGTGTCTTCGAGTTCCCGGCGTTCGCCGACGGCACCAAGGGCGTCGCCGAGGCCATCATCACCGCAACGTCCAAGGGCGCGTTCAGCGTCGTCGGTGGCGGCGATTCGGCTGCCGCGGTACGCCAGCTCGAACTGGCCGAGGACGGCTTCTCGCACATCTCGACCGGTGGCGGCGCGTCGCTGGAGTACCTCGAGGGCAAGACCCTCCCGGGCATCGAAGTGCTGGGGTCGTAGAACATGGCACGCAAGCCGCTCATCGCCGGCAACTGGAAGATGAACCTCAACCACTTCGAGGCCATCGCGCTGGTGCAGAAGATCGCATTCGCCTTGCCGGACAAGTACTTCGCCAAGGTCGACGTCACCGTCCTGCCGCCGTTCACCGATCTGCGCAGTGTGCAGACGCTGGTCGACGGCGACAAGCTCCTGCTCACCTACGGTGCGCAGGACGTGTCCCAACACGACTCCGGTGCCTACACCGGTGAGATCAGTGGCGCGTTCCTGGCCAAGCTGGGCTGCACGTTCGTCGTCGTCGGGCACTCCGAGCGCCGGACCTACCACCACGAGGACGATGCCCTGGTGGCCGCCAAGGCCAAGGCCGCGCTCAAGCACGGCCTGACCCCGATCGTGTGTATCGGTGAGGGGCTCGACATCCGCGAGGCCGGTAATCACGTCGAGCACTGCACCGCTCAGCTGCAGGGCTCGCTGGCCGGGCTGTCGTCCGAGCAGATCAGCCAGGTCGTGATCGCCTACGAACCCGTCTGGGCCATCGGCACCGGCCGGGTCGCCAGCGCCGCCGACGCGCAGGAGGTGTGCGCCGCGGTCCGCTCGACGCTGGCCGAGCTGGCCTCGCCCGAGATCGCCGCGACCGTGCGTGTGCTCTACGGCGGCTCCGTCAACGCCAAGAACGTCGGCGAGCTGGTGGCGAAGCCCGACATCGACGGCGCACTCGTCGGGGGTGCGTCACTCGACGGCGAGCAGTTCGCGACGCTGTCGGCGATCGCCGCAGGCGGTCCGCTGCCCTGACGGGCTAGTTCGCCGGCTCCAGCACCATGGTGGGCAGGTTGCCCCTGTTGATTCCTCCGGGCAGTGGTCGGCTCGTGGTGGTCAACGGGGCGTCCGCCGCCTTGGCGGGCGGTGCGTGGCAGCCTGTCTCCGGATCCATGCCAGGGATGCCGCCGGACTCGATGCAGCACAGGTCGGCATTCCGGACGGTCTTCTTCATGCAGTTGTCGTACGCCTCGATGTCCCAGGTGTCGTCGCTGGGCGCGGCGATCGACACCGGGGCCGTGGTGACGGCCAATGCGGCAGCCAGCAAAGTGGCTGAAGCAAGTTTCACGACGGACATGTTGGCCTCCAAACAGGCCGAGTAGTGGATGTTGATCTGTCCATGGTGCGCCGTCGCCGCGCCCGCTGCGGCCGAATCAGCAACGCAATTGTGGTGACGGCGACGACGCGACGGCGGACCGCGGCCGGGTGACGGCGCTCCACCCGGTAAGCTGTGGCTCATGATTTTGGCCCTGCAGATCACGTTGATCATCACCAGTGTGTTGGTTGTGTTGCTGGTGTTGCTCCACCGGGCCAAGGGTGGCGGTCTGTCGACGCTGTTCGGCGGCGGTGTGCAGTCCAGCCTGTCGGGCTCCACCGTGGTCGAGAAGAACCTCGACCGGCTGACGTACTTCATCACCGGCATCTGGCTGGTGTCGATCATCGGCATCGCGCTGCAGATCAAGTACGGCGCCTAGCCTCGGACTTCACGAACCGGCCACGCCTGTCAGGCGTGGCCGGTTCTGTTTGTCTGACAGCAAGTACCCAGCGTTCGCTGGGCCGGCGCTTATGTCGATGACAGGGCGCACTTAGCGCCGGCACCTACGCTCGCCGCGTGGTGCATCTTCTTCGTATCGGCGCAGGCGCGGTGGTGCTGCTCTGCGCGGCCGGTGGCGTGGCCCCGGGTATGGCGGCGGCCGATCCACTCCCGGTCGCCGACGTCCGGCAGGCCGTCAACACCGAAGACGGTTGGCGCCTTGGGGTTTCGCTCACCCAGATGACCGTCAACTCGGTCCCGAACATGGCTGCGACGGCTTTCACGCGAGAAGGTTTCGTCACCGGCCGGGCCGAGGCGTCGATCGACGGCAGCGGCTCGTCGGCGGTCAACAACGGGACGCTGATCGTCGGCCTGCAGCTCGGCTGCCAAGTCGATCTCAGTGAGGGCGCCAGCGTCGGCGGCGACGCCGACATCGGCATCAACCCGGGTTTCAGCGGAAACGTGCTGAATGCCATCGGCCCCTATGCCGATCTGGAAGGCAACGTCTCGGTGAACCTGCTGCCGGGCACGATCACCAACGTGGTGCTGGGCAAGAAAGCGCTGAAGGGCCGTACCGGCGGCATCACCGTGCACGACGCCCACGTCAAGGTCGACGCCTGCGGCGGGGCGGTGGCCATCCGGTTCTTCTCGACGGTGACCATCGACACCGACAGGAACGACGACAGCGTGAACGCCTACGGGGACATCCTGCAGCTATGAGCGGCGTACGAATGCCGGTGAGAATCCGGGCCGCGGTGGTCGGCGTCGCGGCGTCGGCCTGGTTCCTGGTCTTCGCACCGGTCGCCGCGGCCGACTGCACCGGCGCGGGGGACTTCGGCGCCGGGTCCGGTTGCGCGCCACCGGGTGGCGGCAGCTCGTCGGCGAAGGCGTGGCCGCCGACGTCGGTGGATTGGCCGCCGAACGTCGACTCGGACAGTGGCGGTAGTAGCGGCGACGCCGGCGATGCGAATCCAATTGTGGTGCCCGACGGGCAGAAACCATCGACCACGACGTCGCGTGCGAGCGCGCCTGCCACGCCCACCACGTCGTCGCCGCCGATCGTCCCGGTCGGTCCGCCGTGACCGTGCCGAACCGCCTGCCCTGCGCGAGCGGCCGCTGCCGTCGATACTTGGGTGATGGCAGACGTTCCGAACGCTCCTGACACCACACTGCTGCCGATCGGATCGGTTCAGCGCACCGAACTGGGCCGTGAGGCCACCGAACCGATGCGCGAAGACATCCGGTTGCTCGGCGCCATTCTCGGCGACACGGTGCGCGAGCAGAACGGTGACGCGGTCTTCGATCTCGTGGAACGCGCGCGGGTGGAATCCTTCCGGGTGCGTCGCTCCGAGATTGACCGGGCAGAGCTGGCGGCGTTGTTCGCCGGTATCGACATTCACCAGGCCATCCCGGTGATCCGGGCGTTCACGCATTTCGCGCTGCTGGCCAACGTCGCCGAGGACATCCACCGGGAACGACGGCGTGCGGTGCACGTGGCGGCGGGCGAGCCACCGCAGGACAGCAGCCTAGCCGCGACGTACCGCAAGCTGGACGAAGCCGGGGGATTGGACGGGGCGGCGGTCGCCGATGCGCTGCGCGGTGCGCTGGTCTCGCCGGTGATCACCGCCCACCCCACCGAAACCCGGCGGCGCACCATCTTCGACACCCAGAACCGGATCACCGAACTGATGCGGCTGCGGTTGCACGGGCACAGCCTGACGCGCGACGGCCGCGACCTCGAGACCGAGCTGCGCCGGCACATCCTCACCCTGTGGCAGACCGCGCTGATCCGCTTGTCGCGGTTGAAGATTCAAGACGAGATCGCCACCGGGCTGCGCTACTACCCGGCCGCGTTCTTCGACGTCATCCCGCGCGTCAACGCGGAGGTGCGCGGCGCGCTGCAGGCCCGCTGGCCGGGTGAGCCACTGCTGGAGACGCCGATCCTGCGGCCCGGCTCGTGGATCGGCGGTGACCGCGACGGCAACCCCAACGTCACCGCCGACGTGGTGCGCCTGGCGACCGGCAGCGCGGCCTACACCGCGTTCGACCGGTACTTCGCCGAACTCCTTGCGCTGGAACACGAATTGTCGATGTCGGCGCGGCTGGTGCGGGTCAGCGATGCGCTGCAGGCGCTGGCCGACCAGCATCCCGAGCCGACGCACGCCGACGAACCGTACCGCCAGGCGCTGCACGTGATCCGCGCGCGCCTGACGGCCACCGCCGCCGAGATCCTCGACCGGCAACCCGAGCACGAGCTGGAGCTCGGCCTGCTGCAGTACACCGCGCCGGCCGAGTTGCTCGCCGACCTGGACGTCATCGACGCGTCGTTGCGCGCCGGTGGCACCAGCGTGCTGGCCGACGACCGGCTGGCCCGGTTGCGAGAGTCGGTGCGGGTCTTCGGTTTCCACCTCTGTGGGCTGGACCTTCGGCAGAACTCCGAAGTGCACGAGCAGGTGGTGGCCGAGCTGCTGGCGTGGGCCGGGGTACACCCCGACTACGCATCATTGCCGGAAGATGAACGCGTCGCCGTCCTGGTCGCGGAGTTGTCCACGCGCCGGCCGTTGGTGGGCCGCGAAGCGCAGCTGTCGGAACTGGCTCGCAAGGAACTGGACATCGTCGCCGCGGCGGCCCGAGCGGTCGCGGTCTTCGGGCCGCAGGCCGTGCCCAACTACATCATCTCGATGTGTCAGTCGGTGTCGGATCTGCTCGAAGCCGGGGTGCTGCTCAAAGAAGCCGGCCTGCTCGACGCCGCCGGACCCGAGCCCTACAGCCCGGTCGGCATCGTGCCGCTGTTCGAGACCATCGACGACCTGCAACGCGGATCGGCGATTCTGGGAGCGGCCCTTGCCATTCCGCTGTACCGGTCCATCGTCACCGCGCGGGGCGAGCAGCAGGAGGTCATGCTCGGCTACTCCGACTCGAACAAGGACGGCGGCTACCTGGCGGCCAACTGGGCGCTGTACCGGGCCGAACTCGATCTCGTGGAATCGGCCCGCAAGACCGGAATCCGGTTGCGGCTGTTCCATGGCCGCGGTGGCACCGTCGGCCGCGGTGGCGGCCCGAGCTACGACGCGATTCTCGCGCAGCCGCCCGGCGCGGTCAGGGGCTCGCTGCGGATCACCGAGCAGGGGGAGGTGATCGCGGCCAAGTACGCCGAACCGCATGCGGCACATCGCAATCTGGAGACCCTGCTGGCCGCGACCCTCGAATCGACTCTGCTCGACGTCGAAGGGCTCGGCGACGCCGCCGCACCCGCCTACGACGTACTGGACGACCTGGCCGCCCGCGCACAACGGGCGTACAGCGACTTGGTGCACGAGACACCGGGATTCGTCGAGTACTTCAAGGCATCGACTCCCGTCAGCGAGATCGGTGCGCTCAACATCGGGAGCCGCCCGACATCGCGCAAGCCGACCACCTCGATCGCCGATCTGCGGGCCATCCCGTGGGTGCTGGCCTGGAGCCAGTCGCGCGTCATGCTGCCCGGCTGGTACGGCACTGGGACCGCGTTCGAGGAGTTCATCGACAACACCGAAGGTGGCCTCCAGGTCCTGCAGGACCTGTACGCGAAGTGGCCGTTCTTCCGGACGGTGCTGTCCAACATGGCGCAGGTGCTGGCCAAGTCGGATCTCGGTCTGGCGGCGCGGTATTCAGAGCTCGTGGATGACGAGGCGCTGCGCCACCGGGTGTTCGACAAGATCGCTGCCGAACATGAGCGCACCATCCGGATGCACGCCCTCATCACCGGGCACGACGACCTGCTGGCCGACAACCCGGCACTGGCCCGGTCGGTGTTCAACCGGTTCCCGTACCTGGAGCCGCTGAACCATCTCCAGGTCGAGTTGCTGCGCCGTTACCGCTCCGGTGACGAAGACGAACTCGTGCAGCGCGGCATCCTCCTGACCATGAGTGGGTTGGCCACCGCACTGCGCAACAGCGGGTAGCGGCCCTGCAACGACGGCCAATGTCTAGGAAATGCCTTACATGCGTTCGACTTCCGCGGACATCGCAAGGTGGCCGCCACGGGCATTTTCGGCGGTTGCAACACGGAATCCCCAATTGTGGGCGGGACCCTTCACTACGACTACAGGACCACGACGACCCCCGACGCGCCGCCCTCGGATCCCGGGCTTCCGTTCTAGGCCGGCCGCACCGATTCGCATGGCCACCGACGGCATCCGCCCATCGGGCATCGCCGATGAAGCTGGCTCGCCGCATCGGAGTGCCGGATCATCCTGTGGGACTGTCGCTTTCGCCATCGCTGTCGCTGTCGGCGTCTCCGCCGCGCTCTGTGCGGTAGAGCGTGGGGTGGTGGTAGTGGTTGGTTCGGGGTTGGCCGACGTCTAAGAGTGGTGGTGGGGTCCAGTGGGTGCGGCCGTCGGGGCCCATGGTGGTGGTCCAGCCGCCGGTGTCGGCGAGGCGGTTGTCGGGTCCGCAGGCCAGGGTGAGGTTGGTGATGTCGGTGGGGCCGTCATCACGCCAGTTGGTGTTGACGTGATGGGCCTGGGAGCGCGAGGCGGGGGCGGTGCAGTTGGGGCGGGTGCAGCCCAGGTCGCGGGCGAACAGGGCCAGCCGTTGTGCGGTGCTGGCGGTGCGCGCCGCCCGACCCAAATAGAGCGGTTGGCCGGTGTGGTCGTCGAAGACGGCGAGGTAGTTGTCCGACCCTTGTGCGGCCATCCGCACCAAATCCTTCACCGGCAGCTTCGTCCCGGTGTGGGTCGCAGCCATCCCGGCACGTTTTTCCAGGTCGGTGACGGTGCAGGTGGCGACTACCCCGACGGGGAACCCGTTGTGCACCCCGCTGGATGAGGCCAGCATCATTCGCCCGACCATTTTGAACGCGTCGTATTGGCGTTGGGCCAGGGTGCGGGTATCTGCATCGATTTGTTCTTGGGTGGGTGTCCCCGACAGGCACGGCACCTCGTCGGCGGGGTTGCACATGCCTGGGGCGGCGTACTTGTCGAACAGTGCCTGCCAGTAGGCCCGGCCTTCCGGGTCGAGTTGGGCGGTGACGTCGGTGCGGCCGTCGGGTCGCTGCTTGCCCATGACGAACGAGCGTTTCGGGTCGGGTTCGGTGTCGTCGGGTTCGGGGCCGTCCTGATCGAGCCGGTACAACAGGTCCGCTGCGACTTTGCGGAGGTCCTCGGGCGTCTTGACTCTCGCGTCGGCCACCAGGTCGGTCTCGCACTGGGCGAGGGTGATCGGGTCGGCCGCCCACAGCGGCAGCTTCTGGAAAAACCAGGTGATGACCTGTACGTGCTCACTGTTGATCGCACCTTCGGCCAGCGCGGCGGCCACCAGTTCCCACACCGGTCCCAACGGTTCGCCCGTGATGGCCGAGCGCGGGCCCAAATTATCCGTGTCGCGGACCCGGCGGCGGGCTTCTTCGCGGCTGATCCGCAACCGCACATGCAGCACCTCAGGCCAATCCTTGGCGCCGATCTCTTTGGCGGTGGCCTGGGTTTGGGCGGCGGCCAGAATCTGGTGATCGACCGCCTCGGCGGAGCATTTGAGGGTTTCGCGCTGGGATTGCAGCTCCAGTAGGACCTCGATGGGCAGTCCGGTGTAGTCGAGGCTGTTGACCGCCGCGAGGGCATCCGCCAGGGCCGCGTAGGCGGTGCGGATGGTGGTGCGGTCGGTGGCCATATTCGAACAATAGTTCGAACCACCGACAATTCGCTGTGACGAATGTGGCCTCAGCGACCTACCGTGACCAGCGCAAACAAAGTGACCAAAGTTCTCAGCAGAGGCTGCTACGGAGCCCAGCCGCGAACTGACTTCACCATGCCTCGCACGACGTTTTCTGTGACCGTGATGGGCGATAGCACTGTCTCGGCGACCCCGACGATGGCCTCCACGCGCGTCACGATCGCTTCCATCCGGTCGACCACGCCGAAGATGCGCGGCGCGAGTTCGTCGATCTGGGTGATGGTCTCGTTGAACCGCGACATCGTGGTGTCGAGATCACCGGTCAGAGTGCTGAGGGTCGCCAGTGTGCCTTCCATGTCGACCAGCAGCGAGTCGACCTGGGACACCATGACGTCGGCGTTCAACGCGGCGTCCGTCAACGTTCGGATGCGGCCGCGCACGGGTCGTGACCGCCCGTCGCCTTTGTCGACCATGGCTACAGTTTTGACGCCGCGGCGGCGTCGAGCAACCATACCGTCGCCTCGGTGCCGATCGCGCCGGCCGCCGGAATGTCTTCGGCCGCAGCGCCACCCACCGCGGCCGCTACCGCGTCGGCCTTCTCGGCGCCGGCCACGACAAGCCACACCTGGCGGGAGCGACGGACCGCGGGCAGGGTCAGCGTGATCCGCCGCGGCGGCGGCTTGGGGGAGTCGGTGACGGCAACGACGTACCGCTCGGTCTCGCGGACGGCGTCGGTGTGCGGGAACAGCGAGTTGACGTGTCCTTCGCCGCCCATGCCCAACAGGTGTACGTCGAATTCCGGTGTCGGCGAACCATTCCCGGCGACCAGTGCCAGCTCGCGCGCGTAGGCGGCGGCCGCGGCGTCGACGTCGTCACCGAACTCGCCGTCGCTGGCGGCCATGGCGTGGACGTTGTCTGCCGGGATGGCAACGGAATTCAGCAGCGCCTCGCGGGCCTGCTTGATGTTCCGGTCGGCATCGTCGGCCGGGACGTACCGGTCGTCGCCCCAGAACAGGTGCACCTTGGCCCAGTCGATCGGATGCCCGCCGACATGCTTGAGCAACTTGATGCCGGTACCGCCGCCGGTCAGCACGATGTATGCCACGCCGCGCGCCTCGATGGCGCCGTTGATGGCCGCCACGAGGCGATCGCCGACGGCGGTCACCAGAGCATCTGCGTCGGGATACTTCTCGATGATCTGCTCAGACATATACGACCTTGTCCAGGCCCACGAGGGCGCGATGGTAGATCTCGTCGGCATCGAGCCGGCGCATCTCTTCGGCGAGGCAGTCGCGAGCTTCCCGGCGTGCCAACGGAATACGGGCCTCGGGCCGGCCGGTGCGGGTGAGCGAGGCGGTGACGCCGGTCTGCGGACGGCTCAGTGTGATGGTCTCGGTCGGTCGGGTCAGCACGACTTTGAGCTCACCGACCGCGCGGGTCACCGGCCCGTCGATGCAGGCCGCCAGCCAGCCGGCCAGGATGTCCAGTGCCGGTTCATCTTTGAGCCCCGACACCAGCGCCTCGGTGATCGGTTCATAAGGTGCCTGGTCCAGCGCGGCGGCGAGCAGCGCCCGCCAGTACGTCACCCGGCTCCACGCCAGATCGGTGTCCCCGGACGTGTAGCCGGCCAACCGGCTCTTGATGCAGGTCTGAGGATCTTCACCGTTGGTGGCGTCGGTGATCCGGCGGATCGCGAGCTTGCCCAGCGGATCGGCCGCCGGCACCGCGGGTGCCACATCGGGCCACCAGGTGACCACCGGGGTATCCGGCAGCAGGAATGGCGTCACCACGCTGCTGGCATGGCCGGCCAGCGGGCCCGAAAGGCGAAGCACCACAACCTCATTGGCGCCGGCGTCGCGACCCACCCGGAGCTGGGCATCCAGGCGGGCCTCGGTGGCCAGCCGGTCACCGGGGATCACCACGATGACGCGGCACGGATGTTCGCGGCTGGCGGTGTTGGCGGCCTCGATGGCCTCCTCGAGGATGGCCTCGGTGTCGGGTGCCACCACGAGGGTCAGTACCCGCCCGAGGGTGATGGCACCACCCTCTTCACGCAGCGCGACGATCTTCTTGTTGATCGCGCCGGTGTTGGTGTCGGGCAGATCGAGAATCACGGTCGCCTCCATTCGCGGCCGCTGCGCCGCAGCATCTCGAATGCCGACTCCGGACCCCAGGTGCCGGACTCGTAGGCCTCGGGCCGGCCGCCGGCCTTGTCCTGCGCGGCCCAGTGTTCGAGCGCGGGATCCAGTATCTTCCAGGACAATTCGACTTCGGCGTTGACCGGGAACAGCGACGGTTCGCCGAGCAGGACGTCGAGGATCAGTCGTTCGTAGGCTTCGGGGGAGTCCTCGGCAAACGCGGAACCGTACGAGAAGTCCATGCTGACGTCGCGGACCTCCATGAGGTGCCCCGGCACCTTGGAACCGAATCGCAGGGTGATGCCTTCGTCGGGCTGCACCCGGATCACCAGGGCGTTCTGTCCGAGTTCGTCGGTCATCGTGGCGTCGAACGGCAGGTGCGGCGCCCGCTTGAACAGCAACGCGATCTCTGTGACCCTGCGTCCCAACCGTTTTCCGGTGCGCAGGTAGAACGGCACGCCGGCCCAGCGCCGGGTGTCGACCTCGACCGTGATCGCCGCGAAGGTCTCGGTGGTCGACGTCGACGAGAAGCCTTCCTCGTCGAGCAGGCCGACAACCTTCTCGCCACCCTGCCAGCCGGCGGCGTACTGACCGCGTGCCGTGGTCTCGTCCAGCGGCTCGGCCAGGTGTGTCGCCGACAGCACCTTGATCTTCTCGGCCTGGAGTTCGTGCGGTGAGAAGTTGACCGGCTCCTCCAGCGCCGTCAGCGCGAGCAGCTGCAGGAGGTGGTTCTGAATGACGTCGCGGGCGGCGCCCACGCCGTCGTAGTAACCGCCGCGGCCACCGAGTCCGATGTCCTCGGCCATGGTGATCTGCACGCTGTCGACGTAGTGGGCGTTCCACACGGGCTCGAACAACTCGTTGGCGAACCGCAGCGCCAGGATGTTCTGGACGGTTTCCTTGCCCAGGTAGTGGTCGATGCGGAACACCGACGACTCCGGGAACACACTGTTGACGACGCCGTTGAGCGCCTCGGCGCTGGCCAGGTCGTGACCAAACGGCTTCTCGATGACCACCCGGCTCCAGGAGCCGCCGGACTTGTCGGCCAAGCCGGACCTTGACAGCTGTTCGCACACCTGCGGGAACGCGTTCGGCGGAATCGACAGGTAGAACGCGTGATTGCCGCCGGTGCCGCGCTCCTCGTCGAGCTTGTGCAGCGCGTCACGCAGCCGTTCGAAGGCAGCGTCGTCGTCGAACGTGCCTTGCACGAAACGGAATCCCTCGGCCAGGCGGTCCCAGACCTCCTGCCGGAACGGGGTCCGGGCGTGCTGTCTGACGGCGTCGTGGACGACCTGACCGAAGTCCTCGTCGGCCCAGTCCCGGCGCGCGAAGCCGACCAAGGCGAACGAGGGCGGCAGCAGCCCACGGTTGGCCAGGTCGTAGATCGCCGGCATCAGCTTCTTGCGGGCCAGATCGCCCGTGACGCCGAAGATCACCACCGCGCACGGGCCGGCGATGCGGGGCATGCGCTTGTCGCGCTTGTCCCGCAGGGGGTTCACCCAATTCGCCGGCCGCTCGCTGCTGTCGCTCATTTCAACGCGTCGAGTTGACCCTGCGTGGCCTCGAGCAGCTCGCCCCAGGATTTCTCGAACTTCTCCACGCCCTCGACCTCGAGCAGGTTGAACACGTCGTCCAGGTCGATCCCGACGGCCGACAGCTCATCGAACACGGCCTGCGCCGCGGCAGCCGTTCCGGAGATGGTGTCGCCGGTGATCTGGCCGTGGTCGGCGACCGCTTCCAGGGTCTTCTCCGGCATGGTGTTGACGGTGTCGGCGGCGACCAGCTCGGTGACGTACAGCGTGTCCGGGTAGTCCGGGTTCTTCACGCCGGTCGACGCCCACAGCGGACGCTGCACGCGGGCACCCTCGGCCTTGAGGTTGGCGAACTGCGGGCCGCCGAAGACCTGCTCGTAGGCCGCGTACGCCAGCCGGGCGTTGGCGACGCCGGCCTTGCCGCGCAGACCCAGCGCCGAGCCACCGATCTTCTCCAGCCGGGCGTCGATCTCGGTGTCCACGCGGGACACGAAGAACGAAGCGACAGAATGGATCTTCGACAGGTCGTGGCCGGCTTCGCGGGCCTTCTCGAGCCCGGTCAGGTAGGCGTCCATCACGGCGCGGTGCCGTTCCACCGAGAAGATCAGGGTGACATTGACCGAGATGCCCTCGGCGATCACCGCGGTGATCGCCGGCAGGCCCGCCAGCGTCGCCGGAATCTTGATCAGGAGGTTCGGGCGGTCGACGATCTTCCACAGCTCGATGGCCTGCAGGATCGTCTTGTCGGTGTCGTGCGCCAGCCGCGGGTCGACCTCGATGGACACCCGGCCGTCGACGCCGCCGGTGGCCTCGTACACCTTGGCCAGCACGTCGCACGCGTTGCGGACATCGTCCGTGGTGACGGTGCGGATGGTGGCGTCCACGTCGGCGCCCCGGGACGCCAGCTCGTGCACCTGCTCGTCGTAGGCCGTGCCCTTGGACAGCGCAGCCTGGAAGATCGACGGGTTGGTCGTGACGCCCACGACGCTGCGGGTGTTGATCAGCTCGGTGAGGTTCCCCGACTGCAGCCGCTCACGCGACAGGTCGTCGAGCCACACGGAGACACCGGCGGCGCTCAGCGCCGCGAGGTTCGGGTTCTGAGTCATGAGGGTGCTCTTTTCTGAATTGGTTGTCAGTTGTCCAACGAGCGTTCTGCGGCGGCGACGACGGCCTCAGCGGTGAAGCCGAACTCCCGGAACAGGGTCTTGTCGTCGGCCGATGCGCCGTAGTGCTCGATCGAGATGATCTCGCCGGTGTCACCGACCAGCTTGTGCCAAGGCTGCGCGATGCCGGCCTCGACCGCAACACGTGCCGAGACGTCGGGCGGCAGCACCGCGTCGCGGTACTCCTTCGGCTGCGCCTCGAACCATTCCAGACACGGCATCGACACCACGTAGGCGACGATGTCCTTGTCCGCCAACAGCTTCTGTGCCTCGACGGCCAGCTGCACCTCGGAACCGGTCGCGATGATGATGACGTCCGCGTCGTCGGCCGGGTTACCGCCGCCGAGCACGTAGCCACCACGGGCAGCGCCGTCGGCGTCGGTGCCCTCGAGGACGGGTACCCCCTGGCGGGTCAGGATGAAACCGGTCGGGTTGTTGCCGTGCGTGCGCTGCAGGATGGTGCGCCAGGTGTAGGCGGTCTCGTTCGGGTCGGCGGGACGAACCACCGACAGGTTCGGGATCGCGCGCAGCGCGGCCAGGTGCTCGATCGGCTGGTGTGTCGGGCCGTCCTCACCCAGACCGATGGAGTCGTGGGTCCAGATGTAGATCGGGTCGATGTTCATCAGCGCGGCCAACCGCACCGCCGGACGCATGTAGTCGGCGAACTGCAGGAAGGTGCCCGCGAACGGACGCGTCGGGCCGTGCAGCACGATGCCGTTGAGGATCGAGCCCATGGCGTGCTCGCGGATGCCGAAGTGCAGCACCCGGCCGTACCAGTCGGCGGTGTAGTCCTCGGTCGAGATCGACGGCGGGCCGAACGACTTCACGCCGTTGATGGTCGTGTTGTTGCTACCCGCGAGATCGGCTGAGCCACCCCACAATTCGGGCAGCTTGCCGGCCACGTCGTTGAGCACCTTGCCGAACGCGGCACGCGTCGCGACGGCCTTGCTGCCCGGCTCCCAGTACGTCAGGTCGGCGTCCCAGCCCTCGGGCAGTTCGCCTGCGTGCAGGCGGTCCAGCAGCTTCTTGCGCTCGGGTTCTTTGGCGGCCCAGGCGTCGAAGGCGACCTGCCACTCGTCATGCGCCTGCTTGCCGCGGGCGACGAGCTCACGGGTGTGGGCGATGACCTCGGGCTTCACCTCGAAGCTCTTGTCCGGGTCGAAGCCGAGCACCTTCTTGGTGGCCGCCACCTCGTCGGCACCCAGTGCCGAACCGTGCACGCCACCGGTGTTCATCTTGGTGGGCGCCGGGTAGCCGATGATGGTGCGCACCGAGATGAACGACGGGCGGTCGGTCACCTTTCGTGCCTCTGCCAACGCAGCTTCGATGGCCGTGACGTTCTCACCGCCGTCGACCTCCTGGACGTGCCAGCCGTAGGCGCGGTAGCGGGCGCAGGTGTCCTCGGACAGCGCGATGTTGGTGTCGTGCTCGATGGAGATCTTGTTGTTGTCCCACAGCACGATCAGGTTGCCGAGCTGCTGGGTGCCGGCGAGGGACGACGCCTCGCTGGTGACGCCCTCTTCGATGTCACCGTCGGAGGCGATGACGTAGATGAAGTGGTCGAAGGGGCTCTCGCCGGGCGCGGCGTCGGGATCGAACAGGCCGCGTTCGTAGCGCGCGGCCATCGCCATGCCGACCGAGGAGGCCAGGCCCTGGCCCAGGGGACCGGTGGTGATCTCCACACCCTTGGTGTGGCCGTACTCGGGGTGGCCGGGGGTCAGCGAGCCCCAGGTGCGCAGCGCCTCGATGTCGGCCAGTTCGAGGCCGAAGCCGCCCATGTACAGCTGCAGGTACAGCGTCAGGCTGGAGTGCCCGCAGGACAGGACGAAGCGGTCGCGGCCGATCCAGGTGGTGTCGGACGGGTCGTGGCGCATCTGGCGCTGGAACAGGGTGTAGGCCAGCGGGGCCAGGCTCATCGCGGTTCCGGGGTGGCCGTTTCCGACCTTCTGCACCGCGTCCGCGGCGAGCACTCGTACGGTGTCGACGGCGGCCGAGTCGAGCTCGGTCCAGTCGTCCGGGTGGTGCGGGCGGGTGAGTTCGGAAATCTCTTCGACTGTGGTCACGGGCGCACTCCTACTGGGGGACGTCTCGGGCTCGGCAAATTGCAAGCGAGCTGCATGACTACCCTAGTGCGCGCCGCTGGTGTGGTGCAGACCGCTTCACCTTTGGCCTGTCCGTGATTGGGTTTCCGTTCACCCGAATGCACCCTGCGGTGTGGAGCACTCAGGTGCGCGGTCTACCATCGTCTGTAGTAGAGGCTGCGCGGCCGTGACTTCCGAGGAGATATCTGCGTGAGCATTCGCGAGCGCCGTTCCGTCCACGGGGCACACGGTTTCGGTCCCGGAGCTGCAGCGTCTGACGAGCACGACGCTGCGTCGGCGAACAAGTCGCCGAACCGGGTTCGGGACACGCTGCTGGCTTACATCGCGCTCACCAAGCCGCGCGTCATCGAACTGCTGCTGGTGACCACGATCCCGGCGATGCTGCTCGCGCACCGCTTCGACGTCGTGGCCAGCCAGGGTCCGATCAAGCCGCTGCTGATCCTCAACACCCTGGTCGGTGGCCTGCTCGCCGCCGCAGGCGCGAACACCCTGAACTGTGTCGCCGACGCCGACATCGACAAGGTGATGAAGCGCACCGCCCGCCGGCCGTTGGCGCGGGCGACCGTTCCGACCCGGAACGCGCTGATCTTCGGCCTGATCCTCACCGTCACGTCGTTCGTGTGGCTGTGGCGCAGCTCGAATCTGCTGTCGGGCCTGCTCGCGCTGGCGACCATCGCCTTTTACGTCTTCGTCTACACGCTGCTGCTGAAGCGCCGGACCTCGCAGAACGTGGTGTGGGGCGGCGCCGCCGGCTGCATGCCGGTGATGATCGGGTGGTCGGCGGTCACCGGCACCATCCAATGGCCCGCGCTGGTGATGTTCCTGATCATCTTCTTCTGGACGCCGCCGCACACCTGGGCACTGGCCATGCGCTACAAGGAGGACTACGAGGCAGCCGGCGTACCGATGCTGCCCGTCGTCGCCACCGAGCGCGAGGTCACCAAGCAGATCCTGATCTACACCTGGGCAACTGTCCTGACGACGCTCGCGCTGGCGTTCGCCACCGGTTGGCTGTACGCGGCGGTGGCGCTGGTCGCCGGTGCGTGGTTCCTGGTGATGGCGCACCAGCTGTACTCGGGTGTCAAGCGCGGTGAGCCGGTCAAGCCGCTGCGCCTGTTCCTGCAGTCGAACAACTATCTCGCGGTGCTGTTCTGCGCGCTGGCGGTCGACTCGGCGCTCGCGCTGCCGATGCTGTTCCACTGACCCGACCAGCTAGTTTGGGGACCATGCCCCAACTGGTGAGCCCCGACAATTTCGCCCGCGCCGAATCGGATCTGTACTTCGGCGGCATCGTCCGCGATGACGGCTTCGGCGCCTTCTTCCACAACCGCGAACTCAGCTCGATCGACCACCAGATCGTCATCCGGCAGAACCGCGACACCCTCTACTCGGCCGCGGTGTTCGACCTCGACGCGGGACCCGTCACGGTCACCCTGCCCGACAGCGCGGGCCGATTCATGTCGCTGCAGATCATCAATGAGGACCACTACACGACCCAGGTCGCCTACGCGCCCGCCGCGGTGACGCTCACGCGCGATGAGGTGGGCACGCGCTACGTCGCGGCAGCGGTCCGCACTTTGGTCGATCCGGGCGACGCCGCCGACGTGGCCGCCGTACACGCGCTGCAGGACGCCATCACCGTCGCGCAGGACGCCCCGGGAAGCTTCGTGGTACCCGACTGGGACCCGGTCAGCCAGAAAACCGTGCGCAATGCACTCGTCACGCTCGCCACCACGCTGCCGGACACCAGGGGCATGTTCGGTACCGCGGCCGACACGGACCCGGTGCGGCACCTGATCGGATCGGCCAACGCGTGGGGCGGCAACCCGCAGCGCGACGCGCTCTACCTGACCGCGGTGCCGTCCCAGAACGACGGCACCACCGTGCACCGGCTCACCGTCAAAGATGTTCCGGTGGACGGTTTCTGGTCGGTGACGGTCTACAACAAGGACGGCTACTTCACCGCCAACCCCCAGAATGCCTACTCGCTGAACAACATCACCGCCGTCAAGGACGCCGCCGGCTCGACGACGATCCAGTTCGGCGGCGCCGACGCCGCGAACCTGCTGCCGATCACTCCGGGGTGGAACTACACCGTGCGGTTGTACCGGCCACGGCCCGAGATTCTCGACGACAGCTGGACGTTCCCGGTGGCCGAACCGGCTTAGGGCACCAGCACCACGGAGCCGACGGTCAGGCGGGCCTGCAGGTCGGCGTGTGCGCGAGCGGCGTCGGCAAGCGGGTAGCGCTGACTGACCGTCACGTTGATGGTGCCGTCGGCGACGGCCTGCAGCAGTTCGCCTGCCCGCCAGGAGAATTCATCGGCGGTGCGGGTGTAGTGGGCAAGCGTCGGCCGGGTGACGAACAACGAGCCCGCGCTGTTGAGTCGTTGCAGGTCGAACGGCGGCACGGGTCCGCTCGAAGCGCCGAACAATGCCAGGGTTCCACGGACCGCGAGGCTGGCCAGGCTGGCCTCGAACGTGGAGGCACCCACACCGTCGTACACGGCGGCGACGCCGTTGCCGCCCGTCAGTTCGCGGATCTTGGCGCCGAACTCGGCGGGGTCGTCGGGATAGTCCAGCACCTCGATGGCACCCGCCTTGCGGGACAACTCTGCCTTGTCCTGGTTTGAGACCGTCGTGATGACCCGGACGGCCATACTGGTGGCCCACTGGGTCAGGATCAGCCCGACGCCGCCGGCGCCGGCGTGCAGCAGCACGGTGTCGCCCTGCTGCACCGGGTAGGTCGACTTGATCAGGTAGTGGGCCGTCATGCCTTTGAGAAGCGCCGCGGCGGCCACCTCGGGCTCCACGCCCTCCGGGACGTAGGCCACGTAATCGGCTGGTGCGACGCAGTATTCGGAGTAGGTGGCGTCCGCCGCCGCGGTGACCACCCGGTCGCCCACCGCCAGTGCCGCGACGTCGTCGCCGACGGCCGTGATGGTGCCGCAGACCTCCTGGCCCGGGATGTAGGGGACCGGACGCGGGTACAGCCCGGAGCGGAAATACGTGTCGATGAAGTTGACGCCGATGGCCTCGGCCTTGATCAGGACCTCGCCCGGGCCGGGGGTGGGCTCGGGGCGTTCGACGAAGGACAGGACTTCCGGACCGCCGAGTTCGGCGACTTCGATGGCATGCATGGCACCTATCATTCCAACGTGAAACTCGCGCGGCCCGATATCCGTCATCCCCGCATCGTTTTGGCTGGTTGCAACGCTCTCGTCGAAGGCGACGGCGACGACGACGGGTTGGTCAAGGCGTTGCGGGACCGCGGCTTGCATGCGAACTGGCTCGCGTGGGACGACCCGGCCACCCTGGCGGCCGACCTGGTGATCCTGCGGGCCACGTGGGACTACACCGAGCGACACGACGAATTCCTGGCCTGGACCACGAAGGTGCGCAATCTGCTGAACGCGCCCGAGGTGGTCGCGTGGAACAGCGACAAACGGTACCTGGCAGATCTGGCGGCGGCCGGGGTGCCGACGGTGCCGAGTGCTTTCTTCGCGCCGGGGGAGTCGGTGACCGTGGCCGCCGGTGAGGTTGTGGTCAAACCCGCGGTGGGCGCGGGTTCGGTTGGCGCGCAACGATTCGCCGATGCCGGCGCGGCCGCTGCGCACGCGGCCACGCTGCAGGCCGACGGCCGCACCGCGCTCATACAGCCCTACGACGTGCGCATCGAGGCGGGGGAGACCGCGCTGGTGTTCCTGGCCGGCAAGCAGTCGCACGCCTTCATCAAGGGGCCGATGCTGCCGCCACCGGGCGGCAGTGTGGAGATGCACGAGTCCGGCACGTATGCCGAGGAACAACTGCAGCCGGCCGACCCGGACTTCGAGTTGTGGGACGTCGGCTACGCGACGCTCGCCGCTGCGGCGGCACATCTCGGCATCGACCCGACGGAATTCCTCTACGCGCGGGTCGACGTCATCGGAGACCGGCGGGATCCCCGGCTGCTCGAGCTGGAGTTGGTCGAACCGGGGCTCGGCTGGCGGCAGCTGGCCGAGCCTGAACGTGCGCTGGCGCAACGGCAATTCGCTCTTGGTGTCGAGTCGGCTCTGGAGCGACTCGACCTCGGGCCGCTGCCGCAGCGGTAGCCATGTGTCGGCGACTGGGGCACCGCCGGCTGGAATGTTGGTTTTGGGTTACACGCTTGGCGCGTCATTACTCGACCGCTACCGAGGGTGCATATGATCCGGCTTGTGGCGACCGAGCAGCCGCGTGACGACTACGACCGCGGCATTCCCGACTACCGGAGACTGGCCTCCCAAATCGGGCACATCCTTGCTGCCAATGGGCCGAACATCATCGCTCCGAACGGCCGCGCGTTCTGGAAGCTCACCGACGCCAACAGTGGTGTGCTCGCGTGGCTTGCGTTCACTCGGCCAAATGGCTCGGCGTTGGCCCGTCGCAAGGTCTGGACTTTGATCCCGCGTCTGCAGGTTTTCATCGCCAACTGGTTCGTCAGCGTCGACCACCAGCTCACCGATCAGGTTCGGTGGGTACACACAAACATCGACATTTATGAGGCACGCGAACTAGCGCTGCTGGTGCCGGAGCCGTCGACCGACGATTTGAAGCGGATCACCCGACCCGAGGCGGTGCTGACACTGGATGACGTCGACCGGCACAAGGTCGTGACGGTGCTGGGCAAGGGAACGGATCATGCGCTGAAGGGACGACGATGACTCACCTGGACAAACAGGAATTCCACGCCTGGGCGTACGACGACCTGCTGTCGAACACCACCCGCGGCGTACTGGCCGAGTACATCGTTGCGAGAGCACTCGGCATCGACACCAAGAAAATCACGCGTGTCGAATGGGATAAGCACGACCTCGAAGTCGACGGTATTGGCGTGGAGGTGAAATCGGCTGCCTATGTCCAATCGTGGCATCAAGATCAAGACCTGTCTTCGATGATCTCGTTCAACATCGGCCCCGCGAAGTGGTGGGACGCCCGTACCAACACCTATGCCGCTAATACGGAGCGAAGCGCCGACGTGTATGTCTTCTGCTTGCTCAACGGCACGAAGCGCGCCGACATCAATCCGCTCGATGTCACACAATGGACGTTCCATGTCCTGGCGACGAGCATCCTCAATCAAAAAGCATTGGCACAGAAGACGATTCGGCTCGGACCGCTGATCGCCCTCGGTGCACAGGAGTGCGCGTGGGACGCGCTGGGGGATGTCATTCGGGAGAAGGCTTTGGCCAACCGCGAGCACTGATTGCCGGAACGTCGACCCACCCGTCGCGGGTTCGACACCTACACCGAGATGACGACCGCCGCCAGCACCGCCGCGATCTGCGACGCCGAACCCGTGGACGGAACTGTCACCCCGGGCATTCGATTCCTCGGAAGAGTTCTGCGAATGACGGAGCTGCAGGTCCGTAACTACGCGTCCGAAGAACTCGCAGCGTGGTTTGATGAGTATGCCCGGTACACCCGCGACTGTGTGAAGCGAGCGAGACTGGAGGGCCGCAGCATCCGGCCGGACTGCACCCACGAGGACTGCCTGCGATGTTCCTCCCCACCCCTTGGAGAACGGAGGCACGATGGCCTACAAGTACTTGGCTGACGGTGATTGCGCGGTGTGGCGATTGGGTGATGGCCCTGTCGCTCCGTGGATCGAGACGTTCAACCCGATCAGAGGCTGGATCGCCGCGGACCTTCCTCGGCAGGCCGGTGATGCACAGCCTGTTTCCGAGGCTGAGGCAATGCAGGTGTGCGACGCGCTGAGGCGACGCGTAGCTACGAACCGCATCCGCATGACCGCACTCGAAGCGGCGAAAGCGATCGCTCACCGCGAACACTCCCACCAATCGGACAAGGCTGGGCAGCCGTACATCGGGCACGTGTCCCGTGTCGCCGCACGAGTGTCCGACGACCACGACGCTGAGACAGTGGCATGGCTGCACGACGTCGTCGAGGACACCAGCATCGAACTGTCCGATTTAGGCGACGAATTCGCGCCGCACGTCGTCGCAGCTGTCGATGCGATCACCCGCCGCGTAGGCGAAGCCCCAGCCGACTACTACCGACGGGTCCGCGGTAATGACCTGGCACGCCGTGTAAAGCTCGCCGACATCGCCGACAACTCTGACCCTGTCCGTCTAGCCGGCTTGGATTCGGCGACTCGTGAACGCCTTGAACGCAAGTACCGACAGGCGCTGGAAGCAGTATCGGCTTAGCCCACTGTTCTGACTCGGGGCACACCGGTGATGCACTGTCGTTGCCTATCGTCCGGAGTTGCCAGTGCTAGCGCCTGCAAGTCGGGGCTACGCCTAAAGTTGTCAGTGGTCAGGTTTACCGTCGCGATTGAAAGGGGGTGCCATGGCGCAGCCAATTCCGAAGTTTCCCGACTACTGGTCCGAAGCCGATCTCAACGATCTGCCCGCGGACGGGCACCGCTACGAGATCGTCGATGGGAGCCTGCTCGTGACGCCGCCGCCGTTGGACATCCACCAGGGGATAGGTGCAAAGCTGTTGATTCTTCTCGCGACCGCGGCTCCGGCTGGCTGGCGGGTGCTGTACGAAGTCGGTGTTCGCGTCCCGGGTGGCAATTTCATTCCTGATCTGGTTGTGCTGAAGCCTGATGCCGTCCGCGGAGTCGAATGGCATGAGTCGTCCGACGTTGCGCTGGTTGTCGAGATTGCTTCGCGCTCAACTGAACTCGTCGACCGGAGTCTGAAGGTCATCAAGTACGCCGAAGCGGGAATCCCAAACTACTGGCGGATTGAGCGCGACGGAACGGTCGAAGTTCGCGCGCTCACCGACGGTCAGTACGTCATGAAGGGCACGATTGCGCCCGGGGAACCGGCACACCTTGCCGAGCCCTTCAGTGTGGAATTCGACCCCGCGAATCTCACTGATTAGCGGAGCTTGGGGCACAACGCGACCGCATCGACGCCCATAGCGCCGCTGTCGCTGCGGTGCAGGCACCTGCGCCCGCGACATGGATGGCGACCAGAACCGCGGGTACGCCGGTGTAGAACTGGACGGCGCCGACCGCACCCTGGGCAAGGACCAGCGCGGCGAGGACGGCCAGCCGCAGCAGCACCGGCTTGGGGGCGCGTACCGCGAGCAGGCCGAAAGCCAGCCCGATGACGAAGCTGAGGTAGGCCACCAGCAACGACGAGTGCAGGTGCGCCAGATCGGTGATCTCGACCTGCAGGCGCTTGACGGGTTGCAGGGCGCTCTTGTCGCCGGCATGCGGTCCGGCACCGGTCACCAGCGTGCCGGTCACCAGCACTGCGGACAACGTGACGGCGGTGAGTGCGGTGAACCAGCGCAGCGGCTGCGGTACGACGAGTTGGTCGGTGCCTGAATCGGGTTCGCCGATCTTGACGTAGAGCAGCACCGCCAGCCAGACCATCACCATGGACACCAGCAGGTGGACGGCGACGGTCCACCACAGCAGTCCGGTGCGGACCGTGATGCCGCCGATGACCGCCTGCACGACAGTCGACGCCGGCATCAGCCAGGCGTATACCTTGACTTCGCGGCGGCGGCCGGCGCGGATGACGGCGAGGACCGCCAGGGCAGCCGTCAGCACCACGCCGAACGTGAACATCCGGTTGGTGAATTCGACGGCCTGATGCACCACGGGTACCTCGGCGTGCGGCACCGGCACGAAGCTGCCGGGGAAGCACTGCGGCCAGGTCGGGCAGCCCAGTCCGGACGCGGTCACGCGGACGATGGCCCCGGTGACGGCGATGCCGCCCTGGGTCAGGATGACCAGGAATGCGATGAGCCGCTGGACCCGAAGCGAGGGGATGGGCAGCTTGTCGAGCACAGGCTGATGGTAGATCAGCGCTAACTACGTGGCGTAGTAGGGGCGACGAACGGCACCAGCACCTGATCGACGAGGTCGACCACCAGCTCGTCGGTGATGGCGTCGCCGGTGATGAGGAGTCGGTGCCACAGCACGCTCTGGCCGAGCTCGCGGGCGATCTCCACGGGCACGTCGGCGCGGACGTCGCCGCGGGTCACCCCGCGCGCCAGGAGGTCGGCCATCTCCTGCTTGCGCCAGCCGATCACGTCGGCCCGGAACGCGGCGGCGAGTTCGTCGTCCCCGGTCATCGCGGCGACCACCGCTCGCATGGTGGCGGCTTGCGGCCCGGTGAACACCGCGGCCCAGCCGCGCAGCACCGCCAGCATGTCGCCGCGGTAGCTGCCGGTGTCGGTGTGCGGTATCGCCGCTTTCGGGTTGCGCAGCAAGGTGTCTCGCAGCAATGCGGCACCGTCGGGCCAGCGTCGGTAGAGCACCGGTTTGCTGGTGCGGGCCGCGGCGGCGACGGCCTCCATGGTCACCCCGGCCGGTCCCTGCTCGGTGAGCAGCGTCATGACCGCGGCGCGGATCGCCGCATCGAGTTCGTCGCCGCGTCGTCGCATCAGACCTCCTTGAAGAAACGCTTGCGTATCTTAACCGATGAGCCTAGTGTCTTGTTAAGAAACGGAATCGTATCTTGGAGGAAGCCATGAGCCGCCCGATCCTGTACCCGCTGCGAGCCCTCGACACCGCGACCGTCCGTTACACCCGGGCGCCCCACGGCCGTCGCCGGGTGACCATCGAGCACCGGCCACTACGTGGGGTGACGCCGGCGATGCTGCTGGACTGGTTCACGCACCTCGGCGGCACCATGCGCTACGGCGATGAGGTGATCGACCGGTACTTGGCCTGGCATCCCGTCGACCACATCCGCTGGGAACTGGTCCGGCCCGCCTCGACTGGAGGTGCGGCCGAAGGCGCGCGGTTCCGCATCGTCGAGGCGTTCGGTGGCCGGCCGGAGTACCACGTCGACGTGGTGGACCGGGTCGAGAAGCTCGACGCGACCGGCATCCGGCTGGTGCAGCGCGTGGCTGGGGTGATCGTGTTCTGCCTTGAGCACACCTGGTCAGCGGGCGCCGAAGGGGCGCACTACGTCAGCGTGCTCGATGTCGGCGCGCGGTCGGCGATCATGACGCCGGTCAACCGCGTGCTGGCCCGGCGGTTTCCCGACGACATGGTGCGGGCATGGGTGAAGCACAACATCGAAGAGGTCGGGCAGCTGGAATTCCTGCTGCCGCAGTTGGTGCCCGTCAGCTGAACCGGAACCAGCGCATCGCGGCCAGTCCGGCCAGTGCGCCCCACACGGCCAGCACAGCGATGCCGAACCAGTCCACCGACAGCGTCATCGCCTGGGTGAGCGACTCGGTCAGTGCGCCCGACGGCGTCAGCCGCGCCACCCAGCGCAACGCATCGGGGACCACCCGGTGCTCGATGGTCAGGGCGCCGAGACCGGCCAGGATGAACCACAACAGGTTCGCCAGGGCCAGCACGATCTCGGCCTTCAGTGTCCCGCCGAGGAGCAGGCCCAGCGCGGCGAACGACGCGGTACCGATCGCAATGACCACCGCACCGAGGAGCAGGCTCAGCGGGCTCGGCCGCCAGCCCAGCGCAATGCCGATGCCGCCCAACAGGATTGACTGCAGGAACACCGTGGTGACCACGGCGAGCGACTTGCCGGCGATGATGCCCCACACCGGCAGCGCGGTGGCGCCGAGGCGTTTGAGCGCGCCGTAGCGCCGATCGAAGGCGACGGCGATGGCCTGCCCGGTGAACGCCGTCGAGATCACCGCCAGCGCCATGATTGGCGGGGTGAACGTGCCCGGACGGTGGTCGCCCAGCGAGCCCAGCGGCAGCAGCGTGAGCCCGATCAGCAGCGTGATCGGGATGAACATGGTCAGCAGCAGTTGCTCGCCGTTGCGCAGCAGCAGCTTGAGCTCCAGGCTGTACTGCGCCGCGAGCATCGCGGGGATGGCGGCGGGCCGCGGGTCCGGGGTGAACGTCCCCGGTGCGAACCGATTGGTCTCGGTACTCACGACCGCAGCTCCCGTCCGGTCAGGTCGAGGAACACGTCCTCGAGGCTGCGCTGCTCGACGCGCATGTCGGTGGCCAACACATTCAGGCGGGCGGCCCACGCGGTGACGGTGGCCAGCACCTGCGGGTCGATATGGCCTTCCACCAGGTATTCGCCGCTGGCGGCTTCGGTGGCGCGGTAGCCCTCGGGCAGCGCGGAGATCAGCAGCGACAGGTCCAGCTTGGGGGGCGCGGAGAAGCGCAACTGGTTCTCGGCGCCACCGCGCATCAGGTCGGCGGGCGTGCCCGCGGCCACCGCTGCGCCGTGGTCGATGATCACGATGTGGTCGGCCAGTTCCTCGGCCTCGGTCAGCTGGTGGGTGGTGAGCACGACCGTCACGCCGTCACGGCGCAGGCCTTCGATCAACTCCCACACCACAATTCGGGCGTGGGCGTCCATGCCGGCGGTGGGTTCGTCGAGGAATACCAGCTCCGGACGTCCGACGATGGCGCAGGCCAGCGCCAGGCGCTGCTGCTGGCCACCGGAGAGCCGACGGTAGGTGGTGCGGGCGGCCTCAGTCAGTCCCAGGGTGTCCAGCAGCCACTGCGGATCGAGTGGATTGGCCGAGTACGCCGCCACCAGATTCAGCATTTCGCCGGCCTTGGCAGCGGGGTAGCCGCCGCCGCCCTGCAGCATCACACCGATGCGGGCGCGCAGCTTGGCGTTGTCAGCCGTCGGGTCCAGACCCAGGATCGAGATGCTCCCGGAGTCGGGTTTGTTGAAGCCTTCGCACATCTCGACGGTGGTGGTCTTGCCGGCGCCATTGGGGCCGAGCAGGGCCAGCACCTGGGCGCGGTGCACTTCGAGGTCCAGGTTGTTTACGGCCTGGATATCGCCGTAGCGCTTGCTGACGCCGCGCAGCAGAACGGGCGTCTCACTGGAACTCACGGTGATTCAGCGTAAGCGTCGGGCCTGGCAGGGGAGCTACCAGGGGCGTCACCGTTGTCTGATTCCGGCAATCCGCGCCACGGCAGGCGGTTACGGGTCAGCGCGATCAACAGCAGCACGATGACGGTGCTGGCCAAGGTGGCGTCGAGAATCTGGAACAGCGCGAACCGGTCGCCGTTGGCCGTCGGGCCGAAGACGCCGACGACGAACGTCACCACGATGGTCGTGCCGCGGAAGCCCGGCCGGGTGGCCCAGCAGGCCAGCGGGATGATCGCCCACAGCAGGTACCAGGGCTGCACGACGGGGAACAGCAGCACCGTCGCGCCCATGGCGACGCCGAGGCCGCCCAGTGGGTGCAGCCGCCCCCTCAGCACCGACAGCAGCAGCCAGCTCACCAGCACACCGATGACGAAGACGCCGATCCCACGCGTCAGCCCGAGGACCGCGGTGGTGTGATCGCCCAGTCCCAGCAGGATGCCGACCTGTCCGGTACCGAGCGCGACCAGCGTCGGCGGCGACATCCAGGACCGCACCACGTTGGCGGTGCCGAGGGTGAACAGCCAGCCGAAGCCCAGGCCGCTGGCCCAGCCGATGAGCGCCATGACCGCGAGTGCGACGGTGCCCAGCGGCACGCAGGCCTGGAAGAAGGCCTTGACCGTCCCGCCGAGCCGGCGCGCGAGGGCCATCGCCACGAAACCCAGTGCGAGCAGGGACGGCAGCTTGATCTGCGACGACATGGCGATCAGCACCGTGCCGGTGAGCAGCATCGCCAGTGGGTACCAGGCGGCCCAGTCATCGCGGTGCCGTGGCCGGCGCAGGGGCCGTGGGAGGAACGGGCGGGCGGAATCGATGCCGCGCATGGCGAATTCGGTGCCGGCGAGCATCAGTCCGAGCATCGGCGCTTCGTTGTGGATGCCCGCGATGAGGTGCATGAAGAGCAGGGGATTACACGGTCCCAGCCACAGTGCGCTGACTTCGGCGACACCGCAGCGGCGCGCCAGCCGTGGCGTTGCCCACACCGTGGCCGCGACCCCGAGCAGCACGACCAGCCGGTGCGAGAGCACGCCGGCGACGATGTTGTCGCCGGTTATCTCGGAGATGCCGCGCCCGATCCACAGGAACAGCGGTCCGTAGGGCGCCGGCGTTTCCCGCCACAGGCTGGGCACCGTCAGGGTGAAGACGTGGCCGAGCCCGAGACCGGTCGCCGGGCCGACGCGGTAGGGGTCCAGCCCGATGCTCGCGATCTGGCTCTGCGCCAGATAGGAGTAGACGTCCTTGCTGTACATCGGCGGCGCGATCAGCAGGGGCAGCGCCCACAGCAGCAGCGTCTGGTCCAGCTGGCTGCGGGACATCCGGCGTTTGCCCAGCGTGTAGCGGCCCAGCATCAGCCAGGCCAACGCCATCATGACGGCGCCGGTCGTGGTCATGGTTAGCGAGACGGTCTGGATGCGGGACGGCAGGTTCAGCAGGCGCACCCCGAACGTCGGGTCCTGCACGACGGGCCGGGCGCCGGCGCCGAGCGCGCCGATGGCCATCAGTACCGTTCCGGTCGCCCCGAACCGGCGGGTCCGGCGCAGGGAGGCGATCTCGGACGCATTGAGGGGGGAGCCGACGGACGGCTCGTCGGCATGCCAGTGCGCGACGGCCGTGCTCAGGTGCTGAAGGCGGTCGGGCATCAGAGCAGATTAGCCGTAGGCCGTTTTCGGGCCGCTGAACCGCGGGACCGCGGTGATAAGGGTTACCTTCCTAGATTCGGTTTCTGAATTCCGTCACAATGGTGTTGTGAAATTGCCGTCCGGAGCTCCCGAAGCTGTCGGCACCGCGACCGCGGTGGCGTCGGCCACGGCTGTTTCCGACGGTCACACCCGCTCGGCGATCGTGCAGTTGCTGCTGGAAGGCGCCGTGACCGCGAGCCAGATCGGCGAGCAACTCGGCATCTCCGCGGCCGGCGTGCGGCGTCATCTCGACGCGCTCATCGAGGCCGGCGACGCCGAATCCAGCGCCGCCGCCGCGTGGCAGCACAACGGCCGTGGCCGTCCCGCCAAGCGCTACCGCCTCACCGCCGCCGGGCGCGCCAAGCTCGGCCATACCTACGACGACCTCGCCGCGGCCGCCATGCGCCAGCTGCGTGAGATCGGTGGCGACGACGCCATCCGCACCTTCGCCCGTCGCCGTATCGACTCGATCCTGTCCGGCGTCACCGCGACCGACGACATCACCGACACCGCGGATCAGGTGGCCACGGCGCTGACCAAGGCCGGCTACGCCACCACGACGACGCCGGTGACCGGACCCATCGGCGGCGTGCAGATCTGCCAGCACCACTGTCCGGTGTCGCACGTCGCCGAGGAATTCCCCGAGCTGTGCGACGCCGAGCGCGAAGCGTTCGCCGAGGTACTCGGTACGCACGTGCAGCGCCTGGCCACCATCGTCAACGGCGATTGTGCGTGCACTACGCACGTCCCCGTGATCCCCGAGAACGCAGTCCACTCCATCCACACCGCGACCCAAGAAGAAGGAGTGTCGCAATGACGACCACCCCGGAACAGTTGACCCAGGAGGAAACCATTGCCTCCCTGGGCACCTACGGCTATGGCTGGGCTGACAGTGATGCCGCAGGCGCCGCCGCGACCCGCGGGCTGAACGAGGCTGTTGTCCGCGACATCTCCGCCAAGAAGAACGAGCCCGAGTGGATGCTCGACTTCCGGCTCAAGTCGCTGCACATCTTCGACAAGAAGCCCATGCCGCGCTGGGGCAGCGACCTCGACGGCATCGACTTCGACAACATCAAGTACTTCGTGCGGTCCACCGAGAAGCAGGCCACGTCCTGGGAGGAACTGCCCGAGGACATCAAGAACACCTACGACCGCCTGGGCATCCCGGAGGCCGAGAAGCAGCGCCTGGTCGCCGGCGTCGCCGCGCAGTACGAGTCCGAAGTGGTGTACCACCAGATCCGCGAAGACCTCGAGGCGCTGGGCGTCATCTTCCTGGACACCGACTCGGGCCTGCGTGAGCACCCGGAGCTGTTCAAGAAATACTTCGGCACCGTGATCCCGTCCGGTGACAACAAGTTCTCCGCGCTGAACTCCGCCGTGTGGTCGGGTGGCTCGTTCATCTACGTGCCGCCGGGCGTGCACGTCGACATCCCGCTGCAGGCCTACTTCCGGATCAACACCGAGAACATGGGCCAGTTCGAGCGGACGCTGATCATCGCCGACGAGGGCTCCTACGTGCACTACGTCGAGGGATGTACTGCGCCGATCTACAAGTCGGACTCGCTGCACTCGGCCGTCGTCGAGATCGTGGTGAAACCCGGTGCGCGCGTTCGGTACACGACCATCCAGAACTGGTCGAACAACGTCTACAACCTGGTCACCAAGCGAGCCCGCGCCGAGGCCGGCGCGACCATGGAGTGGATCGACGGCAACATCGGTTCGAAGGTCACCATGAAGTACCCGGCGGTCTGGATGACCGGCGAGCACGCCAAGGGCGAGGTGCTCTCGGTGGCGTTCGCGGGTGAAGGCCAGCACCAGGACACCGGCGCCAAGATGGTGCACCTGGCTCCGAACACGTCCTCGAATATCGTCTCGAAGTCCGTCGCCCGCGGTGGCGGCCGGTCGTCGTACCGCGGCCTGATCCAGGTCAACAAGGGTGCACACGGCTCCAAGTCGAGCGTGAAATGCGATGCGCTGCTGGTGGATAACATCAGCCGCTCGGATACGTACCCGTACGTCGACATCCGTGAGGACGACGTCACGATGGGTCACGAGGCCACGGTGTCGAAGGTCAGCGAGGATCAGATGTTCTATCTGATGAGCCGCGGCCTGACCGAGGACGAGGCCATGGCGATGGTGGTGCGCGGCTTCGTCGAGCCCATCGCCAAGGAACTGCCAATGGAATACGCGCTCGAGCTGAACCGGCTGATCGAGCTGCAGATGGAAGGTGCTGTCGGTTAATGACCAACTTGACCGAGGCGGCGGAGGGAATCGTCGCCACGCAAGGTACACCGTTGGCTCCCGCCAACAAGGGCGAGCTGTTTACGTCCTTTGACGTCAACGCTTTCGAAGTGCCGCACGGCCGCGACGAGCTCTGGCGGTTCACTCCGCTGAAGCGACTGCACGGCCTGCACGACGGCTCCGCCGAAGCCACCGGCGCTGCGCGCATTGAGGTTTCGGCGCGTGACGGTGTCACCGTCGAGACCGTCGGGCGCGACGATTCGCGGCTGGGCCAGGGCGGTGTTCCGGCCGACCGCGTTGCCGCACAGGCATATTCGTCGTTCACCGAGGCCACCATCGTGTCCGTCGGGCGCGATGTTCAGGTCGCCGAGCCCATCGAGATCGCCATCGCCGGTCCCGGTGAGGGCAAGACCGCCTATGGCCACCTGCAGCTGCGGGTCGCCGAACTGGGCGAGGCCGTCGTCGTCATCGACCAGAGCGGCAGCGGAACTTACGCTGACAACATCGAATTCGTCGTCGGCGACGCCGCGCGGCTGACAGTCGTGTCGATCGCCGACTGGGCCGACGACGCGGTGAACGTCAGCACCCACCACGCCACCCTGGGCAAGGACGCAGTGCTGCGGCACGTCGCCGTCACCCTCGGCGGCGACGTCGTACGGTTGACCTCGCGCACCCGCTACCTCGCGGCCGGCGGCGACGCCGAGATGCTGGGCCTGTACTTCGCCGACGACGGTCAGCACTTCGAGTCGCGGCTGCTTGTCGACCACGCGGTGCCGAACTGCCGCTCCAACGTGTTGTACAAGGGTGCGCTGCAAGGGGATCCGGACTCGAAGAAGCCCGATGCTCACACCGTGTGGATCGGCGACGTGCTGATCCGCGCAGAGGCGCTGGGCACCGACACCTTCGAGGTGAACCGCAACCTGGTGCTCACCGACGGCGCGCGCGCCGACTCGGTGCCGAATCTCGAGATCGAGACCGGCGAGATCGTCGGCGCCGGACACGCCAGTGCCACCGGACGTTTCGACGACGAGCAGCTCTTCTATCTGCAGGCCCGCGGTATCCCCGAAGACCAGGCCCGCCGCCTGGTGGTCCGGGGCTTCTTCGGCGAGATCATCCAAAAGATCGCCGTGCCGGAAGTCCGCGAACGCCTCACCGCCGCCATCGAACACGAACTTGAACTGACTGAAGGACGCAACAACTCATGACCACACTGGAAATCAAGGACCTGCACGTCTCGGTCACCGCACCCGACGGCGCCGACGTGCCGATCCTCAAGGGCGTCAACCTGACGGTGAAGTCGGGCGAAACCCACGCGGTCATGGGCCCCAACGGTTCTGGCAAGTCGACGCTGTCGTACGCCATCGCCGGCCACCCCAAGTACACCGTCACCTCCGGGTCCATCACCCTGGACGGCGAGGACGTGCTGGAGATGAGCGTCGACGAGCGTGCGCGCGCCGGCCTGTTCCTGGCCATGCAGTACCCGGTCGAGGTGCCCGGCGTCTCGATGTCGAACTTCCTGCGCACCGCGGCCACTGCTGTTCGAGGCGAGGCGCCCAAGCTGCGGCACTGGGTCAAAGAGGTCAAGACCGCCATGTCCGAGCTGGACATCGACCCGGCGTTCGGCGAGCGCAGCGTCAACGAAGGCTTCTCCGGTGGTGAGAAGAAGCGCCACGAAATCCTGCAGCTGGGCCTGCTGAAGCCGAAGATCGCCATCCTCGACGAGACCGACTCCGGCCTCGACGTCGACGCCCTGCGCGTCGTCTCCGAGGGCGTCAACCGCTACGCCGAGGCCGAGCACGGCGGCGTCCTGCTCATCACGCACTACACCCGCATCCTGCGCTACATCCGTCCGCAGTTCGTGCACGTCTTCTTCGATGGCCGCATCATCACCTCCGGTGGACCGGAGCTGGCCGACGAACTCGAAGAGAACGGCTACGAGCGCTACACCACCGCGGCTGCTGAGGCCTGACAGTGACCGCGTCAGTTGATCTCGACCTGACGCGGATCAGGGCCGACTTCCCGATCCTGAGTCGGGTGATGCGCGGCGGAAACACGTTGGCGTACCTCGATTCCGGGGCTACGTCGCAGAAGCCGCTACAGGTCCTCGATGCCGAGCGGCAGTTTCTGACCACCTCCAACGGCGCGGTGCACCGTGGTGCACACCAGCTGATGGAGGAGTCCACGGACGCCTACGAACAGGGCCGCGCGGACATTGCGGCGTTCGTCGGTGCCGATGACGACGAGCTGGTGTTCACCAAGAACGCCACCGAGGCGCTGAACCTGGTGTCGTATGCGGTGGGGGACAACCGGTTTGACCGCATGGTCGGGCCGGGAGACGTCATCGCAACCACCGAGCTGGAGCACCACGCGAACCTGATCCCATGGCAGGAGCTGGCTCGTCGCACCGGTGCCGAGCTGCGTTGGTACCGCGCCACTGATGACGGTCGTATCGACCTGGATTCGCTGCAGCTCGATGACCGGGTGAAAGTGGTTGCCTTCACTCATCATTCGAATGTCACGGGAGCCATTGCACCGGTCGCCGAACTGGTGGCACGGGCCAAAGCCGTCGGCGCGCTGACGGTGCTCGACGCCTGCCAGTCGGTGCCGCACCAGCCCATCGACTTCCACGCCCTCGACGTCGATTTCGCGGCGTTCTCTGGCCACAAGATGTTGGGCCCCACTGGAATTGGTGTGCTGTACGGCCGTCGTGAGCTGCTGAATGCGTTGCCGCCGTTCCTCACGGGCGGGTCCATGATCGAGACCGTCACCATGGAATCGGTGATTTACGCGCCCGCGCCGCAGCGGTTCGAGGCCGGCACCCCGATGACCTCGCAGGTCGTCGGGTTGGCTGCTGCCGCACGGTATTTGAGTGCCATCGGCATGGCTGCCATCGAGGCGCACGAAGCCGAGTTGGTGGCTGCGACACTGGAGGGTCTGTCCCAGATTCCGCAGGTGCGGATCATCGGGCCGACCACCACCGAGCATCGCGGATCGCCGGTGAGCTTCGTGCTCGACGGAGTCCACGCCCACGACGTCGGCCAGATTCTCGACGACGAGGGCATCGCCGTCCGCGTTGGCCACCACTGCGCGGCCCCGCTGCACCGGCGGTTCGGCATCGCGGCGACCGCGCGGGCGTCGTTCGCCGTCTACAACACGCTCGACGAGGTTGACCGCTTGGTCGCGGGCGTCAAACGCGCTATCGAATTTTTTGGGCGTGATTCCACATGAGAATGGAACAGATGTACCAGGAAGTGATCCTGGACCACTACAAGCACCCGCATCATCGCGGGCTGCGCGAGCCGTTCGGCGCGCAGGTGCACCACGTCAACCCGACATGCGGTGACGAGGTGACGCTGCGGGTGACGCTGTCCGACGACGGCGAGACCATCGCCGACATCTCGTACGACGGCCAGGGTTGTTCAATCAGCCAGGCATCGACGTCGGTGCTCACTGATCAGGTGATCGGTCAGAGCGTCGACGAAGCACTCAAGACCGTCGGCGCATTCACCGAGATGATTTCCTCCCGCGGAAGCGTGGAGGGAGACGAAGATGTGTTGGGTGACGGCATCGCATTCGCCGGCGTCGCCAAATATCCGGCGCGGGTGAAATGCGCGCTGCTGGGTTGGACTGCGTTCAAAGCCGCGCTCGCCGAGGCGAGTGCCAAAGACACCGTGCTGGCAGCTGTCGGCACCAATGCGGAGGGTAAGCGATGAGTGAAGCCACACCCGAGGAAACGACTGCGGTCAACGCCGTCGATGACCCCGAACTGCTCGATGCGGTCGAGGAGGCGATGCGCGACGTCGTCGACCCCGAGCTGGGCATCAATGTCGTCGACCTCGGCCTGGTCTACGGCATGAGCCTTGAAGAAGGCGATGAAGGCACCGTCGCGAAGCTCGATATGACGCTGACGTCGGCGGCCTGCCCGTTGACCGACGTCATCGAAGACCAGTCGCGGACTGCCTTGGTGGGTGCGGGCCTGGTCAGCGATCTGAAGCTGAACTGGGTGTGGAACCCGCCGTGGGGGCCGGACAAGATCACCGACGACGGCCGCGAGCAGCTTCGGGCGCTCGGCTTCACGGTCTAGTCCTAAATTTCGCTGAAACGGCGTTCGAGTGGGCGCGTCCAGGCTTGACAATGTTTGCTGAGACGTTCTGTCCACACTTGCGTAAATAACGCCGCTCAACGACACTACTATCCGAATCTCCGGTCTGATGACCGGTTGCGGAGTCGGCGTGGAGTCGATGTGTTGTGCCGTCGGCGACGTCGAATGTCCGTCGTTCCACCGGCGAACCAACTTGTTTGCCTTGCTTGATGGTGTGGTGGAAGGACGGGAACACCGGGTGGTCACTGAACAGATGGATTCCGGACGCCAGAAGGGCTCTGGGCGGACGGCAGCCTCACCCGGTTACGGATCGGGAGGGAATCCGGCCGCACCCAAAACGGATACGAAAGTGCCCAAGGGTTTTCGTCCCGACATCGAGGGACTACGCGCCATTGCGGTTCTGGCAGTCGTCTTGTTCCACGCCGAAATACCCGGGGTCAAGGGCGGTTTCGTCGGTGTTGACGTCTTCTTCGTCATCTCCGGATTCCTGATTTCCGGCGTGCTGTGGCGCGAAGTCGGTACCTCGGGGAGCATCAGCCTGCGCCGCTTCTGGGGTGCCCGCGCACGGCGGTTGCTGCCGGCGTCGGCCACTGTGGGTGTTGTCACCGTCATTGCGGCGGCCTTCATCGTGTCGCCCCTACAGGTCAAGACCGTCGGCCTGGACGCGATCACCAGCGCGCTCTATGTGAGCAACTACTGGTTCATTGCTTCGGGAATCAACTATTTCGGTAGAGATGCCCTCACCACACCGTCGCCGTTTCAGCACTACTGGTCGCTGGGCGTAGAGGAACAGTTCTACCTGCTGTGGCCGGTTCTCCTGATCGTGACGGCCTGGTTCGTACGTCGGGTGGTACGACGAGGTCGTGACCGGAACGAGGGGACGTCGTCGCCGGTTCCGTTCATCGCAATGCTTGGACTGGTTGTGGTGGTGTCGTTCGCGACGTCGCTGGTGCTGACCTACATCATGCCGCCGGCCGCCTACCTGTCATTGCCCACCCGCGCTTGGCAGTTGGCCATCGGTGGACTGGTGGCGCTCACCGCGGTCTACTGGCAGCGGCTGCCGCGTATCGGCGCCGCTGTGCTGGGGTGGGCCGGTCTGGCGATGGTGCTGTTCTCCTGCTACTGGATCGACGGCGCATCCGATTACCCCGGTGTTGTCGCGCTGCTTCCCACGCTGGGCGCGGCGCTGATCATCGCGGCCGGGTGCGCGCATGCAGAGACGGGGTGCGGTCGCTTCCTGGGGTTGGCGCCGATGCGGTCGATCGGCCGGATTTCGTATTCGTGGTATTTGTGGCACTGGCCGGTGCTGGTGTTGATCCCGGCATTCCTGGGTCACGCGGTGAGCCTGCCCGTGCGACTGGCCGCGGCGGCATTGTCGGCAGGGTTGGCCGTGCTGACCCTGCGGTACATCGAAAACCCGCTGCGATTCGCTGACCGCATTCGTACATCGCCTCGCAACAGCCTGGGCCTGGGCGCCGTCGTCACTGCAATCGCGGTGGGTGCGGGAGCGATCTTGCTGGTGGGAACACCCGCGCCGGTCGGACACGGACCGGCGGCGCCGCCACTGGCTTTCGCCGCCAAGCCGACGCCGCAGGGTCTTCCGATGGCGGCGTACGACACTGCTGTGCGGGATGCGTTCGCCCAGGTGAACACAGTTGTCAAGGCGTCGGTGGGAATGACGGCCGTGCCGTCGAATCTGACGCCGTCGCTCACCGGCACCGCTGCCGAGATCAATTCGATTGTCGCGAACGGCTGCGTGCGTTCGCTGCCGTTCGACGGCAGTCACCCGGAGTGCGTGACGGGTAACCGGTCATCGGCGACGACGATCGCCGTGTTCGGCGACTCCCACGCCGGCATGTGGAACCCCGCATTCCAGCGGGCTGTCGATGAGCGGGATTGGCGCATGGTGCTGATGGGGAAAGCTTCATGCCCGGTTGTCGACCTACCGCTCACGTCCCATCTGAATGCGATGTCGGAGGAGTTGCAGCGCTGTGCCCAGTGGCGTGACGGCATCATGGCCCGACTGCGCGCCGAGCCCCCGCAACTGGTGGTGGTGACCGCGGTACGGGGCTACGGCCCGGACGGCATCGGCGTGTGGGGCAAACCGGGGTTCAACCCGTTCAATTCCGGGTGGATCGACGGATTGGGGCACCTGGTGAAGGAGCTCCGCAGCTTTGGTTCGCAGGTGTTGGTCCTAGGGCCGGAACCGAGCCTCCCCTCGGTGGCAACAAGCTGCCTGGCGGGGCATCTGGATGACGCAAAGGCGTGCGCGGGTACGTGGCCTGCCAACTACAACGCCGGTATCGCGGCCGAAACTGCTGTCGTTCGCGACAACGGTGGGCAGTACATGAACACCGGCGATTTGTTCTGCTCGAGCGACAACTGTCCGGCGGTAGTGGGCAACACGATGGTGTTCTACGACGGGAGCCATCTGACGCGCGAGTACTCAGCAGCCATGGGGCCGGCCATGGGTGCCTTGATCGACCGGGCGCTCGCCAACCACTGAGCGGAAGGTGAACTCCGAAGCGCTCAGGCCTGTGGATAACTCTCGATTCTGAGGCGCTGTCGCAGCGTTTTTGTCGGTCGCCTTCTCTAGCTTCCAGCGCATCAGGACCAAGGCGGTCCGATGCGACAGGAAGGCACCACGATGAACGCTGACATCGAACAATTGCGGGCCGCGTGCGAACGCGATCTCGGCGATCCCGCCAGCTGGCCCATGCCGGTCGGCTATCCAAACTCGTTGGCGCTGTGCATCATTGACGCGATCTACGCGACCGGCGCTCGCCATGAGACTGTCGACACGATCATCGAGCGGTACCGCAGCTATCGAGCGGGCCAGGGCGGTGACGCCGACACTGACGGTGCACCCGAACTGCTCGCGAATGTCGAGGCACTGGGTGGCCCAGAACCGTGGGCCGCCCAGATCGGTAATCGGCGGCCGACATCCACCAGGAAAGACGCACCGCTGCGCTCGGTGGCGCTGACGGAGGTCGCGCAAGCCTTTGTCGCACTGGGGATCAGCACCACCGAAGACCTGCGGGTGGTCGCCGCGGACCCCGAGCTGGCGAAGGAGGCCAAGCGGGCGTGGTGCGCGATACCCGGTCAGCGCTCGGGCTTCACCTGGCGCTTCCTGCTGATGCTGGCGGAACTGCCCGGCACGGATCCGAGCGTCGCGGCATACGTCGCGCGCGAAATCGGTCGCGACGGCCCGATCGACACCGCGGGCCTGCTCGCCGCCGTCGCGGATGCGGCCGGCTGGCACGCCGATGCGCTGCACCAGGCGATCTGGCGGTTCGAAGCACGCCGCGCACACGAGCTGCCGTCATCGGCATGACAGCAGACAACTGACCGGCAGCCGGGCACCGGCGGAATCGGTTGAGCCGCCACGGTGTTGCATAGGCTCATGACCGTCGATGCATCTGGACTCTTCGCCCCACTGGCCCTGCGGAACCTGACCGTACCCAACCGGTTCGCGATGGCGCCCATGACCAGGCAGGCGTCGCCCGGAGGTGTGCCGGGGCCCGACGTGGCGGAGTACTACGCGCGTCGGGCTGCCGGCGGCGTCGGCCTGATCATCACCGAAGGCGTGCGGGTGGGCGACCCGTCGGCCGCCGGCTCGCCGGACATCCCGACGCTCGTGGGCGTGGAGGCGCTCGACGGCTGGCGCAACGTCACCAGCGCGGTGCACCGCCACGGGGCGACCATCGCCGCCCAGCTGTGGCACCAGGGCGCCGAGCGTGGTGACCGCGACGGGGTGGCGCCGGTCAGTCCGTCGGGAGTCAACGGACTGGGTGAGCGGATCGGCCGTGCCCTGGCGGCCGACGAGCTTCCCGCCGTCGCGCAGTGGTACGCCGAGGCGGCACGCAACGCCAAGGAGGTCGGCTTCGACGCGGTCGAACTGCACGGCGCCCACGGCTACCTGCTCGACCAATTCCTGTGGACCCGAACGAATCTGCGTACCGACGAATACGGGGGCTCGGTGCAGAATCGCACCCGCTTCCCGGCCGAGGTCGTCGCGGCGGTGCGCGCGGCGGTCGGCCCGGACTACCCGATCATCTACCGCTTCTCGCAGTGGAAGGGCACCGACTACAACGCGACGCTGGTCGACGACCCGATGCAGCTGCAGGAACTGCTGGCGCCGCTGGTCGACGCCGGTGTCGATGCGCTGCATCCCTCGACGCGTCGGCACTATGTGCCGGCGTTCCCCGACGCCGACCCCGCTCTGACCCTGGCCGGCTGGACCAAGAAGGTCACCGGGACGCCCGTCATCACGGTCGGTTCGGTCGGTCTGCAGACCGCATTCCGCTCCGAGAAGCCCGGCCAGGTCATCGAACCGGGGCCGGTGGATCAGCTGGTGGAGCAGTTCGACGCCGGCGAGTTCGACATGGTCGCGATCGGGCGGGCGCTGCTCGCCGACCCCGGTTGGGTGAACCGCCTGCGCAGCGGCACCCTGGACGGGTTCAATGGCTACGACGCGGCCAGTGCGCTGGCACGATTGAGCTGACCAGATACTGGGAACAAGCAGGTACACCGCAATGTTGGGAGAAGCGTGAGCACCAAGGACATCACCGCCGCCGAATTCAACGGCATCATCAGCGACAACGACATCGTGCTGGTGGACTTCTGGGCGTCATGGTGCGGGCCGTGCCGGGCGTTCGCTCCGACGTTCACCGCATCGTCCGAGAAGCACCCCGACGTCTTCCACGCCAAGGTCGACACCGAGGCCGAGCAGGCGCTGGCCTCCGCGGCCGAAATCCAGGCCATCCCGACCCTGATGGCGTTCAAGAAGGGCCAGCTGGTGTTCCGGCACTCGGGCATGCTGGCGGCCAATCAGCTCGACGAGGTCATCAGCCAGATCAAGGAATTCGACATCGACGCCGCGATGGCCGAAAAGGGCGACGGCACCGACGCCTGAGCCCGGCCGAGCACTGCCGGCGGGTGTGACATTGCGCACCCGCTAGCGTGCAGGGCGTGACCGAACAGAACCCACTGGTACTCGTCGACCGCCCGCGCCCCGGCGTGGCGCTGGTCACCCTGAACCGCCCCGAGCGGATGAACTCGATGGCGTTCGACGTCATGGTCCCGCTCAAGGCGGCGCTCGATGACGTCACCAACGACAACGATGTGCGCGCGGTCGTCCTGACCGGCGCGGGGCGCGGGTTCTCCTCCGGCGCCGACCACAAGTCGGCCGGCTCGGTGCCGCACGTCGCGGGGCTCACCCGGCCGACGTTCGCGCTGCGGTCCATGGAAGTGCTCGACGACGTCATCCTCGCCCTACGCAAGCTGCATCAACCGGTTATCGCGGCGGTCAACGGGGCGGCGATCGGCGGTGGCCTGTGCCTCGCGCTGGCGTGCGACATCCGCGTCGCCGGCGAGGGCGCCTACTTCCGGGCCGCGGGCATCAACAACGGTCTGACGGCGAGCGAATTGGGCCTGTCCTATCTGCTGCCGCGGGCCATCGGCACGTCGCGGGCGTTCGAGGTGATGCTCACCGGACGGGACATCGACTCGGCGGAGGCCGAGCGGATCGGTCTGGTGTCGCGGACCGTCGCCGACGATCAGCTCCTGCAAACCTGCTTCGACATGGCCGAGCGCATCGGCTCGTTCTCCCGCCCGGGAATTGAATTGACCAAGCGGACTCTCTGGAGTGGACTGGACGCCGGTAGTCTGGAGAGCCATATGCAGGCCGAAGGCCTGGGTCAGCTCTTCATCCGACTGCTCACCGCCAACTTCGAAGAGGCGGTTGCTGCGCGCGCCGAGAAACGACCCGCGGTCTTCACGGACGACAAGTAAGCCGGCACGGACCGCCCGGCACAGCTAAGGAGGCAGCAGCGTGATCACCGCAACGGACCTGGAGGTCCGCGCCGGAGCGCGCACGCTGCTGGCCTTCGAGGGTTCCGCGCTGCGGATCCAGCCGGGCGACCGGATCGGTCTGGTCGGCCGCAACGGTGCCGGCAAGACCACGACGCTGCGCATCCTGGCCGGTGAAGGCCAGCCGTATGCCGGGACGGTCGAGCGCATCGGCGAGGTCGGTTACCTGCCGCAGGATCCGAAGGAAGGCGATCTGGACGTCCTGGCCCGCGACCGGGTGCTCTCGGCCCGCGGCCTGGACACGCTGCTGGCCGACCTGGAGAAGCAGCAGGCCATCATGGCCGAGGTGGTCGACGAGGCCGCCCGCGACAAGGCGGTGCGCCGGTACGGCGTTCTGGAGGAACGGTTTTCGGCCCTCGGTGGATACGCCGCCGAGAGCGACGCCGGCCGCATCTGCGCCAGCCTGGGCCTGCCGGACCGGGTGCTGACGCAGCCGCTGCGGACCCTGTCCGGTGGTCAGCGTCGCCGTATCGAACTGGCCCGCATCCTGTTCGCGGCCTCGGAGGGCTCCGGTTCCAACACCACGCTGCTGCTGGATGAGCCGACCAACCACCTCGACGCCGACTCCATCGGTTGGCTGCGCACGTTCCTGCAGAGCCACACCGGCGGTCTCGTGGTCATCAGCCACGACGTCGAACTGCTCGCCGACGTGGTGAACCGGGTGTGGTTCCTCGACGCCGTGCGCGGCGAGGCCGACGTCTACAACATGGGCTGGCAGAAGTACCTCGACGCCCGCGCCACCGACGAGCAGCGCCGGCGCCGTGAGCGCGCCAACGCCGAGAAGAAGGCGGGTGCGCTGCGGGCGCAGGCCGCCAAGATGGGCGCCAAGGCCACCAAAGCCGTTGCCGCACAGAACATGCTGCGCCGCGCCGAGCGCATGATCGCCGAGCTCGACGCCGAGCGGGTGGCCGACAAGGTCGCCAAGATCAAGTTCCCGACGCCGGCGCCGTGCGGCAAGACCCCGCTGATCGTCAAGGGCCTGACCAAGACCTACGGCTCGCTGGAGATCTTCACCGGCGTGGACCTCGCGATCGACCGGGGTTCGCGGGTCGTGGTCCTCGGCCTCAACGGCGCCGGTAAGACGACGCTGTTGCGCCTGCTGGCCGGGGTGGAGACCGCCGACGCCGGCGGCATCGAACCGGGCTACGGCCTCAAGATCGGGTACTTCGCGCAGGAGCACGACACCCTCGACAACGCCGCGACGGTGTGGGAGAACATCCGGCACGCCGCCCCAGACACCGGGGAACAGGATCTGCGTGGCCTGCTGGGCGCGTTCATGTTCACGGGCCCGCAGCTGGATCAGCCCGCCGGCACGCTGTCCGGTGGTGAGAAGACCCGGTTGGCGCTGGCCGGCCTGGTCGCCTCGACTGCCAACGTGCTGCTGCTCGACGAGCCGACCAACAACCTCGATCCGGCGTCGCGCGAGCAGGTGCTCGACGCGCTGCGCAGTTACGCCGGTTCGGTGGTGCTCGTGACGCACGATCCGGGCGCGGCCGAAGCGCTCAATCCGCAGCGCGTGCTGCTGCTGCCCGACGCCACCGAGGACTTCTGGTCGGACACCTACCGCGATCTCATCGAATTGGCCTGACCTGATTCACCGAATCGCCCGCGCCGAGCGAGCGCTGTTCTTACGCTGATTCCCGTCAGCCCGGTATACCGCCGGGGGAGAGTCAGGGGACCGGCGATGAGGCAATCCAAGGCATCTCGCGACCAGATGATGACCCAGCTGCGTAACGCCTACGAGAGCGGCGCCAGTATCAGGTCATTGGTGGCCACGTCCGGAAAATCCTATGGGTCGGTGCACAGCATGCTGGTGCAGTCCGGCGCGGTGATGCGCAGCCGCGGCGGCCCGAACCACCGCAGCCGCAAGATCGCCTGAACGACCCTGCGGCCCAGCCCCTTTCGCCGTGACCGGACAGTCGCGGCGTAACCCGTTGGTGCTCCTTAGATTTCGTCGGTCAGCCGGACCGGGGCGATCATGTCGAAGACGTCGCCCGGACCGGGGTTGGTGGGCGAGGTCGACCCGCCGAACTGGTCCATCACGGCCCACACCGCGTTGAGCGCCGTGGTGATCGCGCCCTCTGCCCAGCCCGCCGTCCACGAGATGTCGTCGCCCGCCAGGTAGATGCCGCGATGGCGCGCGTCGAGGTCACGCTGCATGAAGTGCGTGTACAGCAGCTCCTGGTAGCGGTAGTGGCCCGGCAGGTTCGCCTTGAATGCACCCATGAAGTTGCGCTCGGTCTCCCATGAGACCGTCTTGGGCGTCTCGATGATGTGGCTGCGGATGTCCACGTTCGGGTAGATCGCCTGCAGCGACTTGAGCATCAGATCCATGCGCTCGGTGGCGCCCAGCGGCACGATCTTCCGGGAGTCGTCCTCCCAGGTGTACGACAGGCAGATGACGCCGGGCTTCTCGTTGCCGTCGGCGTCGAGCCCCTGGTCGAGCAGATAGGTGCCGCGGCTCATCCGGTCGGTCAGAGTCATCGACATGACGTCGCGGCCCTGAGCGTCCTTGTCCTTCCAGAACGGGCGGTCGACCAGTATGAACACCTTGGACGAACCCATGTAGTGCGTCTGCTCGATGGCCGACCACACGTTGGACGGGAACAGGTCGTCGTCGCAGCGAATGTTGTTGAGCAGCATCCACGATTGGGCGGTGACGATGACGGCGTCGTAGGTGCGCGTCTCGCCGTCGGCGTCGGTGATGGTGTAGCGGTTCGGGTGCATGCGCCGGATGTCGGTGACGGCGCCGCGGGTCCGGCCGCCGTGCAGCGATTCGAGCGAGGTACCGGCGGGCCAGTGGGCGAGGCGCTGCGGGGAACGCTTCCACAACCGCAGCGGCAGTTGCTGCGAACCGCCGACCACGCCGCGGTGGTTGTCGTCGGCCTCGGTGAGCACCACGCGCAGGATTTCGAGCATCGAGCTCGGGTAGTCGGTGTCCCAGCCGCCCGTGCCGAAGCCGACCTTGCCGAAGATCTCGCGCAGCTCGAACGACTTGAAGTGGTGCGACTTGGTCAGAAAGCCCCAGAACGTCTCGTCGTCGAGTTCGCGAACGAGCTTGCCCCACGCGGACTTCAGGGCCTGGGTGTCGCGTTCGCGGATGGCGTTCTGGATCGCGTGCAGGTCGGCGCCGTCCTCGAGCGTCTTGCGCCAGGCGTCGGCGACGTCGGTGAAGGCCTGCGGCAGGTCGGCGAGCTTCTCGGCGTAGTACGTCTGGCCCTTGAGGTCGACAACGGTGCTGGGCGTCGCGGGGCCCAGCGGGTTCGGGAATTCGATGGTCTCGATGCCGACCTTGTCGAAGTACTGGTACAGCGTCGTCGACGTGGGTGGGAAGCGCATGGCGCCCATCTCGGCGACCGCGTCCGGGGCGTGCTCAAACGGGATGGACCGCATCCGGCCGCCGATCTGATCCGCCTCGTACACAACGGGTTTCAGGCCCATCTTCATGAGTTCGTAGGCGGCGGTGAGGCCCGCGCAACCGGCGCCGACGATCGCGACCTCGGTGCCGTGGCGGTCGGCCGGGATCTCGCCGAGGCCGTCGGCGGAGGACACGTAGTCGTCGTACGCGAACGGGAAGTCGGGACCGAACATGGTGATCGGCTTGTCGGACGACCGCGGTCCGGTCTCCGACAGCTGCGTCTCTTCGATGGGCTGGGGGACGGTCATCGGGTCTGGTTCTCCTGGTAGAGATCTCGGCGGCGATCGCCGAGATGGGTGTTGACGGCGCGGGACACGGCCACCACGGCGGGATCGATGTGGGTGACGAGGAGGTCCTCGGTCCGGCCGGCGCGACACAGTTCGGTCGTGTCGGGCGCGATGGTGCAGCTCAGTCCGCAGTACTCGAGGCCGTTCTCGAAGCCCGTGCGGTTGACGTACGACAGGAACAGCTGGCTCTCGTAGGCGCGCGCCGGAACGATATGCGTCGCAACGAAACTCCACGGCTCCATGAGCCCGGTGGGGACGACGAGCCACTGGGTGCCGGCGTCGGCGTGCGCGCGGGCGTTCTCCGGGAATTCGATGTCATAGCAGATCAGCAGTCCGCAGGTGACGCCGTCGAGTTCGAACTGCGCGACCCAGTCGGCGCCCGGGGTGAAGAACTCGCGGTCGAAGCCATACAGGTGGGTCTTGCGGTAGTTGGCCAGGGCTGCGCCGTCCCGGTCGACGACCTGGACGCTGTTGTATGGCATGCCTTCCGTGACCTCGGGATACCCGTAGACGACGGCGATCCCGTTGTCGCGCGCGATGTTCCGGACCGCCTGGAAGATCGGGCCGTCGGCGGACTCGGCGCGGGCGGCGATCTCGGTGCCGATGTTGTAACCCGTGGCCGACATCTCGGGCGTGACGAGGATCCGGCAGCCGGCGTCGGCGGCCCGCCGGGCCGCCGCGGCGATGGCCTTGAGATTCTCGGCGACGGTCCCGGATTCCTGCGGGCCTTGGAACATGCCGACGGTGATCATCTACGCGGCGTCCACGCGCAGCTTCGACTTGCGGATGCTGTAGCCGAAGTACACCGCCAGGCCGAGGGCACCCCAGATGCCGAACGCGATCCACGTCGCGACGGGCAGGGCCCACATCAGGTAACAGCAGAACAGGAAACCCAGCACCGGTGCGACGGGGAACAGCCGCAGGCGGAACGTGCGATGCAGATCGGGGCGCGTGCGCCGCAGGATGATGACGGCGATGTTGACCAGCGCGAAGGCGAAGAGGCAGCCGATCGAGGTGGCGTTGGCCAGCTCACCCAGCGACACGAAACCGGCGAGCAGTGACACGACGACGCCGCAGATGACGATGTTCCAGGTCGGCACGAATGTCCGCGGGTTGATCTTGGCGAACAGCGCGGGCACCAGGCCGTCGACGGCCATGGTGTACAGGATGCGGGTCTGCCCGTACTGGACGGCGAGGACGACGCTGGCGATGGCGATGACGGCGCCGATCGACAGGATGATGGCCGGCACATTGCTGCTGGTGATGCCGCTGAGGGCGACGGCCAGGGTGGCGCCTTCGTCGGCGCTGAACTTGGTCCAGCTCATGGCGCCGAGGGCGGCCAGCGCGACGGCGAGGTACAGCACCGTGACGATCAGCAACGAGGCCATGATGGCGCGCGGCAGGTCCCGCTTCGGGTCCTTGGCCTCGTTGCCCGCGGTGGATGCCGCGTCGAAGCCGATGTACGAGAAGAAGACCTGGGAGGCGGCGGCGGAGACGCCGAGGAAGCCCAGCGGCATGAACGGGGTCAGGTTGCCGGCCTTGAACGCGGTGAACGCGACGGCGCAGAAGAACACCAGCACGACGCACTTGAGGATCACCATCGCGGTGTTGACGACGGCCGACTCGGACGCGCCCCGCAGCAGCAGGATCGAGGCGAGGACCACGATCGTGATGGCCGGCAGGTTGATGACGCCGCCCTCACCGGGTGCGCCCGTGACAGCGGCGGGCAGCTCGTTGCCGAACAGCTGGTGGAGCAGCGTGTTGATGTAGCCGCCCCAGCCGACGGCGACGGCGGCGACCGAGACTCCGTATTCGAGCATGAGGCACCAGCCGCACACCCAGGCCCAGAACTCACCCAGGGTGGCGTACGCGTAGGAGTAGGAGCTGCCGGAGACGGGGATGGTGCCGGCCAGTTCGGCGTAGGACAGCGCCGAGAAGAGCGCGGTGACGGCCGCGAGGATGAACGAGAGCAGGACTGCCGGACCGGCTTTCGGGACCGCGGCGCCGAGGATGACGAAGATTCCGGTGCCGAGCGTCGCGCCGATGGACAGGGCGGTCAGATGGATGAAACCCATCGACCGCTTGAGGTGGGGGCCGTCCGGGGTTTCGTTGGCGGCGACGATGTCGTCGACCGATTTTTGTGCGCTCATGGCGCGCAGAATGCCCGGCCGGGGGGCCTCGGTGATGGCCAAGGGAAGCTCCGTGGAGAGGAGGGCGCGCCACGAGATTTGTGACTCGCGTAACAGAGTGCGGTACGTCACTCCCATCTGTCAACATGTGGAGTGAGCTAGGAAACAATTGTTGCCTTTGGCGACGATGAATGCCTACTCTGAGGCCAGTGATCTGAGCCACATCAAAGGGGATGCCATGGCAGGCGCAATCGAGACCCGCTCCATCGACTGGATTCCGACAGGGGAACGCAGGGGCAAGGTGCACCATCAGGCGCCGTTCTGGTTCACCGGGAACTTCGTGCTGACCACCATGGTCACGGGCTTCCTCGGTCCGGCCAACGGACTGTCCGCCGGATGGTCGGTGCTGGCCGCGGTCGCCGGTGCTTGCTTCGGGACGCTCTTCATGTGTTTCCACGCCAACCAGGGGCCCACGATGGGTCTGCCGCAGATGATCCAGTCGCGCGCGCAGTTCGGCTCGCGTGGCGCGCTGGTCCCGTTCATCGCCGTGATCTTCGTGTACATCGGCTTCAACGTCTTCAACACCATCCTCGCCACGTCGGGCTTCAAGACGGTTTTCGCCGGCCCGAACTGGCTCTGGTATCTCGGCCTGATGGTGGCGGCCATCGTCATCGCCGTCGCCGGCTTCGACCTGATGATGGTCGTGCAGCGGTGGCTGACATACCTGCTGATCGTCGTGTTCGGCGTGCTCACCGTCTATGCGCTGTCGACCCTGCACCTGAATGCGGCGGTCCCCGACGGCGGCAAGTTCTCGCTGACGGTGTTTTTGATGCAGTTCGCGGCGGCGGCCGGATACCAGATCTCGTATGCGGTGTACGTGTCCGACTACTCGCGCTACCTGCCGGAGAACACCTCGGCCAAGCACGTCATCTGGTGGACGTATCTGGGTGCCGCGGGTTCGTCGGTATGGCTGATGTCTCTGGGTGCGGTGCTGGCGTCGGCGCTGCCGACGCCGGACGCGATCGTCTCGATCCAGACCGTCGGCAACCAATTACTGCCTGGCTTCGGTACTTTCACCGTCGTGGTGGCGTCGATCGCGCTGGTGACCATCATGTCCGTCAACGCCTACGGCGCGAGCCTGACGAGCATGAGCGCACTGGACGCCTTCCGGCCGATCACGCCGACCGTGCGCCTGCGGGTGCTCGGCATCGCGCTGACGTCGTTGGTCGCGTTCGTCGTCGCGCTGTCGCTGCCCGAGGGTTACCTCGAGTCGTTCAACACGTTCGTGCTGCTGATGCTGTACTTCCTGATCCCGTGGACGGCCGTCAATCTGGTCGACTTCTATTTCGTTCGGCGCGGCCACTATTCGATAGTCGACATCTTCCGGCCGGACGGGATCTACGGCCGGTGGTCGTGGCGCGGACTGGCGGCGTACCTCATCGGCATGGTGTCGATGGTGCCCTTTGTCTCACTGCACTTCCACGAAGGTCCGATCGCCAAGCTGCTTGGGGGAGTGGACATCTCGTTCATCGTCGGCCTCGCGGTGTCCGGGCTGGTGTACTACGTCCTGACCCGTGGCGTGGACCTGGCGCCCGAGCATGCCGCCGTCGAGCGCAGCCGCCAGGAGCTGACTGCCGCCTAGCTATTCGGCGGCCTCGGCCAGCCGCCGCTGCGTCAGCGCCGGGGTCAGCACCCACAACACCTTCGCGCCGGACTGTGCGTCGGCGTGGAAGGCGTGCGGACGGTCCGCCTCGAAGGTCAGCGCGTCGCCCGCATCGAGCGTGATGCGGCTGCCGTTGCCCTCGACGAAGTCGATGTGCAGCCGGCCTTCGGTGACCATGGCGAACTCCACCTCGGCCGGCAGCGAGTAGGTGTCGCTCCCGCTGCCGCCGCCGGGCGCGATGTCGCTCAGCAGGACCTGGAATCGGCGCTCGCCCGTCGGTGTCAGCTGGAATTCGGTCATCCGGGTGCCGCCGAACTCGATGGGCGGGTATTCGCCGGCGCGGACCACCTCGCCGACGGGGGTCTCGTCGAACAGGGAACCGACCTGGAGTTCGAGCGCGTCGCAGATACGGATGAGGGCGGCGACCGACGCGTTCGACTGGCCGCGTTCGACCTTCGACAGGTAGCCCTTGGTCACGCCGCTGGCGGCGGCGAGCTCGTCGAGGGTCATGCGCTTGGCGCTGCGGGCGGCCTTCAACCGGGCGGCGATCGTTAGTTGCGTTGCCGGCGAACCGCCCACGATTTCCTCCTAGGAAACAAAGGTTGACAATAATTCTACTGCCGGAAACAATGAGACCCAAGCCACACGCCACGACTTTGGAGAACTGATGAGCTTCGACCGGTACATCACGACCACCGCGCCCGACGGCCGCGAGATCATCGGCCAGGTCGATGCGAGCCGGTTCCCGCGCTACGCCGAGCCGGCCACGTTCGCCCGGGTGCCGCGTCTGGACCAGGTGTCCGCGCCCGACGTCACGATCCTCGGCGTCCCGTTCGACACCGGCGTGTCCTACCGCCCGGGCGCGCGCTTCGGCCCGGGCCACATCCGCGCCGCGTCCAAGCTGCTGCGGCCCTACAACCAGGCGCTCGACGTGTCACCGTTCGCCAATCAGCAGGTCGCCGACGCCGGCGACATCGGCGTCAACCCGTTCAACATCAACGAGGCCATCGAGACCATCGACACCGAGGTGACCGCGCTGCGCAAGGACGGCAGCGCCGTGCTCACCCTCGGCGGTGACCACACCATCGCGCTGCCGATCCTGCGGTCACTGCACCGCGACCACGGCCCCATCGCCGTGCTGCATTTCGACGCCCACCTCGACACCTGGGACACCTACTTCGGCGCCGCCTACACGCACGGCACACCGTTCCGCCGGGCCAGCGAAGAGGGCCTCGTCGACATGGAGCGGTCGCTGCACATGGGTATCCGTGGGCCGCTGTACAGCAAGAAGGACCTCGAGGACGACGCGATCCTGGGCTTCCAGGTGATCCGCTCCGACGACTACCAGGTCGACGGCCTCGCGAGCGTGCGGGAGCGCATGGTCAAGCGGCTGGCGGGCGGTCCGGTCTACGTGTCGGTCGACATCGACGTGCTGGACCCGGCGCACGCGCCCGGTACCGGGACGCCGGAAGCCGGGGGACTGACGTCGCGCGAACTGCTGCATTCGCTGCGTTCGCTGACCGGTCTGAACGTGGTGGGCGCCGACATCGTCGAGGTGTCCCCGGCGTACGACCACGCCGAGCTGACGGGAATCGCCGCCGCGCACGTCGGCTACGAGCTGCTGTCGGTGATGAGCGCGAACCGCTGAAAGGGTTGAGCCGCTAGGGCTTTCGGCGGACCGATGCCTCGACGATGTCGAGGACGGCCGCCAGATCCTCGCCGGTCTGCCCTGAGGCCAGCCGCGCGATGAGGCCGTCGAGCACCAGGTCGAGATAGATGTGCAGCACTTCGGTGGGCACGTCGTCACGCAGCGTGCCGGCGGCCTTCTTGCGCTCCAGGCGCGCGATGGTGGCCTGGTTGAGTTCCTCGTAGCGCTGCTGCCACTCGGCGCGGAACTCGGCGTCGGTGCGCAGCCGGCGGGCGATCTCCAGCCGGGTGCCCAGCCACTGGTAGTTCTCCGGCTTGGCCAGCATGTTCCGCATGACCTGCACGAGGCCGTCCTTCTCGACGGTCTCGGCCATCCGCTCGCCGTCTTCCTCGGCGAGCGCGAAGAACAGCGCGTCCTTGTCGCGGAAATGGTGGAAGATCGCGCCGCGCGACATCGCGGTGGCTTCTTCGAGAAGCCGCACCGTCGCACCTTCGTACCCGAACTCGGAAAAACAGCGTCGGGCGCCGTCGAGGATCTGCGCTCGACGGGCGGCGAGATGATCGTCGCTGACTTTGGGCACCAGGACTCCTACCGGCGTTCGGTTGGGCAGCCCGGAGGCTGCCCAACCGAATCAGCCAGTTGTCAGGCCTCGCTACCCGACCGCAGCATGTTGCGCAGCACGTACTGCAGGATGCCGCCGTTGCGGTAGTAGTCGGCCTCACCGGGCGTGTCGATCCGGACCACGGCCTCGAACTCGACCTTGGTGCCGTCCTCCTTGGTGGCGGAGACGTGCACCGTCTTCGGCGTCTTGCCGGCGTTGAGCTCCTCGATGCCGGTGATGTCGAAGGTCTCGGTGCCGTCCAGGCCCAGCGACTTGGCGCTCTCGCCGGCCGGGAACTGCAGCGGGATGACGCCCATGCCGATCAGGTTCGACCGGTGGATGCGCTCGAACGACTCGGTGATGACGGCCTTGACGCCCAGCAGCGTGGTGCCCTTGGCGGCCCAGTCACGCGAGGAGCCCGAACCGTATTCCTTGCCGCCCAGCACGACCAGCGGGATGCCGGCCTTCTGGTAGTTCATGCACGCGTTGTAGATGAACTCCTGCGGGCCACCCTCCTGGGTGAAGTCGCGGGTGTAGCCACCCTGCGTGCCCTCGAGGCCGATGGTGTCCAGGATGCGGTTCTGCAGGCGGATGTTGGCGAAGGTGCCGCGGACCATGACCTCGTGGTTGCCACGACGGCTGCCCAGCGAGTTGTAGTCCTTGCGGGCCACACCGTGCGCGTCCAGGTAGTCCGCGGCCGGGGTACCCGGCTTGATCGGGCCGGCCGGGCTGATGTGGTCGGTGGTCACCGAGTCACCCAGCAGCGCCATGACGCGGGCGCCCTTGATGTCCGTGACGGGCGCGGGCTCCATCTCCATGCCGTCGAAGTACGGCGCCTTGCGGACGTAGGTCGAGGCGTCGTCCCAGGCGAAGGTGTCGCCGTCCGGGGTCGGCAGGTTGCGCCAGTTGTCGTCGCCCTTGAACACGTCGGCGTAGGACTTGCGGAACATGTCCTGGCTGATGGCGCTCTTGATGGTGTCGTCGATCTCCTGGGCCGACGGCCAGATGTCCTTCAGGAAGACGTCGTTGCCGTCGGTGTCCTTGCCCAGGGAGTCCGTCTCGAAGTCGAAGTCCATGGTGCCGGCGAGGGCGTAGGCGATGACCAGCGGCGGCGAGGCCAGGTAGTTCATCTTGACGTCGGGGGAGATGCGGCCCTCGAAGTTGCGGTTACCCGACAGCACCGCGGTGACGGTCAGGTCCTCTTCGTTGACGGCCTTGGAGATCTCCTCCGGCAGCGGGCCGGTGTTGCCGATGCACGTGGTGCAGCCGTAGCCACCCAGGTAGAAGCCCAGCTTCTCCAGGTAGGGCCACAGGCCGGCCTTCTCGTAGTAGTCGGTGACGACCTGCGAGCCCGGGGCCATGTTGGTCTTGACCCACGGCTTGCTGGACAGGCCCTTCTCGACGGCGTTGCGGGCCAGCAGGGCAGCACCGATCATGACCGACGGGTTGGAGGTGTTGGTGCAGGAGGTGATACCCGCGACCGCGACGGCGCCGTGGTCGAGGATGAACTCGCCGCGCTCGCCCTTGACGCGGATGGGCTTGCTCGGGCGGCCCTCGGAGCCGTTGGCGGCGGACTGGACGTCGACGGCGCCGTCGTCCGCGAAGGACAGGGCGGCGGGGTCGGAAGCCGGGAACGACTCCTCGACGGCCTCGTCGAGCTTGGTGTGGTCGGCCGGGTGCTGCTCCTCCACGTAGTTGTGGATGTCCTTGCGGAAGGCGATCTTGCTCTCCGACAACAGGATTCGGTCCTGCGGGCGCTTCGGGCCGGCGATCGACGGCACGACCGTCGACAGGTCCAGCTCGAGGTACTCCGAGAAGGCCGGCTCGCGGTCGGCGTCGTGCCACATGCCCTGGGTCTTGGCGTAGGCCTCGACCAGCGCCAGCTGCTCGTCGGTGCGGCCGGTCAGGCGCAGGTAGTTGATGGTCTCTTTGTCGATCGGGAAGATCGCACAGGTCGAGCCGAACTCGGGGCTCATGTTGCCCAGGGTGGCGCGGTTGGCCAGCGGCACCTCGGCGACGCCCTTGCCGTAGAACTCGACGAACTTGCCGACGACGCCGTGCTTGCGCAGCATGTCGGTGACGGTCAGCACCACGTCGGTGGCGGTCACGCCCGGCTGGATTTCGCCGGTCAGTTTGAAGCCGACGACGCGGGGGATCAGCATCGAGACGGGCTGGCCCAGCATGGCGGCCTCGGCCTCGATACCGCCGACGCCCCAGCCCAGCACGCCCAGGCCGTTCTCCATGGTGGTGTGGCTGTCGGTGCCCACACAGGTGTCGGGGTAGGCCTGGCCGTTACGGACCATCACGGTGCGGGCCAGGTACTCGATGTTGACCTGGTGGACGATGCCGGTGCCCGGCGGGACGACCTTGAAGTCGTCGAAGGCGCCCTGGCCCCAGCGCAGGAACTGGTAGCGCTCGGCGTTGCGCTCGTACTCGAGGGCGACGTTCTTCTCGTAGGCGTCGGCGGTGCCGAACACGTCGAGGATGACGGAGTGGTCGATGACCATCTCGGCGGGCGACAGCGGGTTGACCTTGTTGGGGTCGCCGCCGAGCGCGGTGACGGCCTCACGCATGGTGGCCAGGTCGACGACGCAGGGCACGCCGGTGAAGTCCTGCATGATCACGCGGGCGGGGGTGAACTGGATTTCGATGCTCGGCTCGGCCGACGGATCCCAGTTGGCCAGGGCCAGGATGTGGTCCTTGGTGATGTTGGCGCCGTCTTCGGTGCGCAGCAGGTTCTCCGCAAGCACCTTGAGGCTGTAGGGAAGCTTCTCGGTACCCGGAACCGCGTCGAGGCGGAAAATCTCGTAGCTGTTCTCCCCGACAACGAGCGTGTCACGGGCTCCAAATGAATTGCTGCTCACATCAACTCCCGGCTAGATCTCGCCGCGACGGGCTGTGTCAGCGGCGCGTTGCTACCCTAACAGTACGCTTGTCCTATGAGCGCCCAGGGGGTGGCTACAGTCTTGTCGGGTTGTGGGTGTGCCGTCAGGGAGTTCGGCGAAATTCCAGTACCGTTTGCCGCGTGACAACTTTTGCGGCGATGCCGTTTCTGCCGGCGTTCATTCCGCCGGACGTGTGCGCGACGGTCGGGCAGGATCCGGCCAAGACGCCCGTCGACGTGTGCATGGCGACGGTGATCACACAGGTGCGTGACGGTGGGGTCAGTGCGCCGGGCATCGCGCCGCCGGCGAAGGCGCCGGCCACGCCGCAGGAGGCGAAGCAGGCCGCCGAGGCCGCGCAGGAGGCCGCCGCGTTGCGTCAGGTTGTCGCCGACGCGCACGCCAAGGGCATCGACCTCAAGATCGTGGTGTTGCCCACGAGTCCGGGTATCGACACCCCGTTGCGTGACATCGCCGCGGACGTCGGCCATGTGTATCCCGAGTCGACGGTGCTGACCCTCAGTCCGGGTTTCGCCGGCTCGGTCAGCCCGACTTATGACCGGTCGCTGTTGGAAGCCGGTCAGGACCTCGCGAAGACGCCGAGCGTTGTGCAGAACTCGAAGAATTTTGTGAGTCAGCTGGAAACGCCGATATTTCCCTGGACGTCGTTCACCCTGGTGGTCATCCTCGGGGTGGTAGCAGCTGCTGTGGGTACCCGGTTCCTGCAGGTCCGCGCCCGAAAGTCGGCCGCCGCGGCCGCGCCGCAGGACGCCGTCGCGCCCGCATCTCAGTAGCTGGGCGCGGGCCGCCGCGAATTCGAATATCACTATTCGGTCACACCTTTTTCAATTACAACGGTGTGGTTTGTTATCAACGTTTCATTTGTGCAACCTGTGACGTACGGTGCAGTTGGTACCGCATGTTGCAGTTGTGATTAATTGTGATTTCTGCGACTTACGGGACCAACGGATCGAGCCCGCTTCTGCCTTACGCGGGCACCAGCGCGCTGGAGCCTTAGGAGACCTGAGTCAATGGGACGCAGCATTCGCCCCTTCACCGGTGGGCTGGCCACCCGGCTGGGCAGTCGCGTCGGTACCGGGTCACTGGTATTCGGTGTCATGACCGCGTCCGTGTTCGCATCCGGTATCGCGTCGGCCCAACCCGGCGGCAGTGAGATCGCGTCCCTGGTAACGGATCTCGCCAACGCCAACCAGAAGCTGCAGGACCTCGGCGCCGCCATCCAGACCCGGCAGGAATCGGTCAACAAGGCCATCGCCGACGTGCAGACCGCCCGCGACAACGCCGCGACGGCACAGCAGGAGATCGACACCAGCCAGAGCGGACTCAAGGACGCGAATGCGGCCATCGCGGCCGCCCAGGCGCATTTCGACAAGTACGCCGAGGCCGCCTACATCAACGGGCCCTCGGTCAATTACCTGACCGCGACCGATCCCGGCGAGATGATCAACACCGCCGCCACCGGCCAGGCGCTGACCATCAGCTCGCAGGAGGCCATCGCCGACCTGCAGCGCACCCGGACCGAACTGGCCAACCGCGAATCCGCGGCCCGGCTCGCGAAGCAGAAGGCCGACCAGGCCGTCAAAGACGCACAGGCCAGCCAGGACGACGCCGTCAAGGCCCTGACCGATGCCCGCACCACGTTCGCCGACCAGCAGACCCAGCTCGATCAGCTGGTCAGTCAGCGCGATGCGGCGCAGGCCAAGCTCAACGCGGCACGCACGCAATGGGCGGCGAATCCGGGGTCGGCCGGCGCATCCGGAACGCCGGCGGCCGATCCCGGCCGGTACGCCGCCAACTGGGACGGCGCCCCCGCCGCCGCCGGTCCCCGCAAGTGGGACGACGGCGGCTGGGACCCGACGCTGCCCAAGATTCCCAGCGCCAACATCCCCGGCGACCCGATCGCCGTCATCAACAACGTGCTCGGCATGACCGCCACGTCGGCACAGGTCACCCAGCAGATGGGCCACAGCTTCCTGCAGAAGCTCGGCCTGGTGCCCGCCGACGTCACCAAGAGCGGCTTCACCAACGGCGCCATCCCGCGCGTCTACGGCAAGCAGGCCTCGGAATACGTCATCAAGCGCGCCATGTCGCAGATCGGCGTCCCGTACTCCTGGGGCGGTGGCACGGCCGCCGGCCCGGGCACGGGCATCGACTCGGGTGCCGGCACCGTCGGCTTCGACTGCTCGGGCCTGATCCTCTATGCCTTCGCGGGTGTGGGCATCAAGCTGCCGCACTACTCGGGCAACCAGTACGAGATGGGCCGCAAGATCCCGACTGCGCAGGCCCGCCGCGGTGACGTCATCTTCTACGGCCCCGGTGGCAGCCAGCACGTGACCCTGTACCTCGGCAACGGGCAGATGCTCGAAGCGCCCTACACCGGTTCGACCGTCAAGGTCTCGCCGGTACGAACCAGCGGCATGACGCCGTACGTGATCCGTTACATCGAATACTGATTGGGTATTGCATTGCAGGGCAAGGAATTTCACCGGAGAGACCTCCTCGCGGGCGTAGGCGCGCTGGCGCTGGCGTTCGCGTTCGGGCCTGCGCCGAGTGCGGTTGCCGACCCCGACGGCGGGTGGGACCCGACGCTGCCCATGCGGGCCAGCTCGGGTGCTCCGGGTGACCCGGTGGCCATCGCCAACGCGACCTTCCAGGCCAGCCAGCTCGCCCTGCAGACCACCCAGAACCTCGGCCAGAGCTTCCTGTCCAGCCTCGGCCTGGGCGGCAAGCCCAGCGGCGGTGGCGGCGGCAGCGCCACGATGATGCCCGGCGGCCGGGTCGGCGGGAAGCAGGCCATCGAATACGTCATCCGGCGCGGCGGCTCCCAGATGGGTGTCCCGTACTCGTGGGGTGGCGGCACCCTGACCGGTCCGGGTCCCGGCGTCGACTACGACGCCGGCAAGATCGGCTACGACTGTTCGGGTTTCACGCGCTACGCCTACGCCGGCGTCGGCGTCCAGATTCCCAAGTACTCGGGCGACCAGTACAACACCGGCCGCGCGATCCCGCCGTCACAGGCCAAGCGTGGCGACCTGATCTTCTACGGCCCGGGCGGCAGCCAGCACGTCACGATCTACCTCGGCAACGGAAAGATGCTCGAGGCGTCCGGCAGTGCCGGCAAGGTGACGGTCAGTCCGGTCCGGACGGCCGGCATGTCGCCGCACCTGTCGCGCATCATCGAGACCTGATAATCACCTAAGTCCGTCGTGGCAACGTCGACGGATACGCAGCCGCCTGGAATAGTTGAGTCCGGGCGCGCCGCTATATTGGCGGCTACCCGCTAGACCAGCGATTTTGTGCCGGACACCCGGCCGAAACAATTGTGGGAGGAAGCTAGATGACGTCACCGAGTGGGCCGCCCGACGGCGCCGGAGGCTACCCAGGCCCGGCACCCACGCAGGGTTACCCGCCCGGGGCGCACGCCGCCCCCGCCGCGCAGCAGCCCGTCAGCGCGTCGTTGCAGTCCGAGGTGCACACCCTCGAGCGCGCCATCTTCGAGGTCAAGCGGATCATCGTCGGCCAGGACCAGCTGGTCGAGCGGATGCTGGTCGGCCTGCTGGCCAAGGGCCACGTCCTGCTCGAAGGTGTGCCGGGTGTCGCCAAGACCCTCGCCGTCGAGACCTTCGCCAAGGTCGTCGGCGGCTCGTTCGCCCGTATCCAGTTCACCCCTGACCTGGTGCCCACCGACATCGTCGGTACCCGCATCTACCGCGTCGGCAAGGAAGAGTTCGACATCGAGCTCGGCCCGGTCATGGTGAACTTCCTGCTCGCCGACGAGATCAACCGCGCGCCCGCCAAGGTGCAGTCGGCGCTGCTGGAGGTCATGGCCGAGCGCAAGATCTCCATCGGCGGCAAGACCTTCCCGCTGCCCAGCCCCTTCCTGGTCATGGCGACCCAGAACCCGATCGAGCAGGAAGGCGTGTACCAGCTGCCCGAGGCGCAGCGCGACCGCTTCCTGTTCAAGCTCAACGTCGGCTACCCGTCGCCCGAGGAAGAGCGCGAGATCATCTACCGGATGGGCGTCAAGCCGCCGGAGCCCAAGCAGATCCTCACCACCGAGGACCTACTGCGCCTGCAGGACGTGGCCGCCAACACCTTCGTGCACCACGCCCTCGTCGACTACGTGGTCCGCATCGTGACCGCCACCCGTGAGCCGGAGAAGTTCGGCATGCCCGACGCCAAGGCATGGATCGCCTACGGTGCCTCGCCGCGTGCCTCGCTCGGCATCATCAGCGCCTCGCGTGCGCTGGCGCTGGTGCGCGGCCGCGACTACGTCATCCCGCAGGACGTCGTCGAGGTCATCCCGGATGTGCTGCGGCACCGCCTCGTGCTCACCTACGACGCGCTCGCCGACGAGATCTCCGCCGAGACCGTCGTCAACCGCATCCTGCAGACTGTCGCGCTGCCGCAGGTGAATGCCATTCCGCAGCAAGGACATTCGGTTCCGCCCGTGATGGCCGGCGCAGCTGGGGTCTCTGGTCGGTGACCGCCTCCGGGTCTGATCGTTCGGCTTCGCCACAGACCGGCCGGTCCGTCGATCTGCCGTCACTGCAGCGCGGCCAGATTCGGGATCCCGAACTGTCGGCCGCACTGCGCAAGCTGGAGCTCACCGTCCGGCGCAAGCTGGACGGTGTCCTCCACGGCGACCACCAGGGCCTGATCCCCGGGCCCGGCTCGGAGCCGGGGGAGTCGCGGCTGTACCAGCCCGGCGACGACGTCCGCCGGATGGACTGGTCCGTCACGGCCCGCACGACGCACCCGCACGTGCGGCAGATGATCGCGGACCGGGAGCTGGAGACCTGGCTCGTCGTCGACATGTCGGCGAGCCTGGATTTCGGCACCGCGGGCTGTGAGAAGCGTGATCTGGCGGTCGCCGCGGCGGCCTCCATCGCGTTCCTCAACAGCGGCGGCGGTAACCGGCTGGGCGCCGTCATCTCGAACGGCGACACCGTCCGCCGGGTACCCGCACTCTCCGGCCGGCTGCACGAGCAGGAGCTGCTGCGCGCCATCGCCACCACACCCAAGGCCCCGGCGGGGGTCCGCGGTGACCTGGCCGCGGCCATCGACGCCCTGCGCCGCCCGGAGCGGCGCCGCGGCATGGCGGTGATCATCAGTGACTTCCTCGGCCCGATCAACTGGATGCGCCCGCTGCGGGCCATCGCGGGCCGGCACGAGGTGCTGGGCATCGAGATCATCGACCCGCGTGACGTGGAGCTGCCGGCGGTCGGGGACGTGGTGTTGCAGGACGCCGAGTCCGGCATCACCAAGGAATTCACCATCGACGAGCAACTTCGGGACGACTTCGCCCGCGCCGCCCAGGCGCACCGCGACGAAGTGGCCCGCACGCTGCGTCGATGTGATGCCCCGCTGCTGACGCTGCGCACCGACCGCGACTGGATCGCCGACGTCGTCCGGTTCGTGGCGAACCGTCGCCGCGGCGCCATGGCGGCCCGGTAGCTGTCAACCGTTCCGGGCGTGCCGATTTAGGCGTGCACCGGCCGAGGCGATAAGTTGACCAGCATGAGTGACAGTGCTGCCACTGAGGCTGCTCCCGGCCGTCCGGCCTTCGTTTCCCGTTCCGTGCTGGTCACCGGTGGTAACCGGGGCATCGGCCTGGCCATCGCGCAGCGCCTGGCCGCGGACGGCCACAAGGTCGCGGTGACCCACCGTGGTTCGGGTGCGCCCGAGGGCCTGTTCGGCGTCGTGTGTGACGTCACCGACACCGAGGCCGTCGACCGCGCGTTCAAAGAGGTCGAGGAGCACCAGGGCCCCGTCGAGGTGCTGGTGTCCAACGCCGGCATCTCCAAGGACGCGTTCCTCATGCGCATGACCGAGGAGCGGTTCACCGAGGTCATCAACGCCAACCTCACCGGTGCGTTCCGCGTGACGCAGCGCGCGTCGCGCAGCATGCAGCGCAAGCGCTTCGGCCGCATCATCTACATCGGCTCGGTCTCGGGCATGTGGGGCATCGGCAACCAGGCCAACTACGCCGCCGCAAAGGCCGGCCTGATCGGCATGGCGCGCTCCATCTCGCGCGAGCTCTCCAAGGCCGGCGTCACCGCCAACGTCGTCGCCCCCGGTTACATCGACACCGAGATGACGCGGGCCCTCGACGAGCGCATCCAGGAAGGCGCGCTGGAGTTCATCCCGGCCAAGCGCGTCGGCACCGCCGAAGACGTCGCCGGTGCGGTGAGCTTCCTGGCCTCCGAGGACGCCGGCTACATCGCCGGTGCGGTCATCCCGGTCGATGGCGGCATGGGCATGGGTCACTGACCCGAAACTCTTTGGCTTACCCGAACTTTCGTTTAAAAGGAGTCACCACAATGGCAGGTTTGCTCGAAGGCAAGCGGATCCTGGTCACCGGGATCATCACCGACTCGTCCATCGCGTTCCACATCGCGAAGGTCGCCCAGGAGCAGGGCGCCGAGCTGGTGCTCACCGGCTTCGACCGGATGAAGCTCATCCAGCGCATCGCCGACCGGCTGCCCAACCCGGCACCGCTGCTGGAGCTCGACGTGCAGAACGAGGAGCACCTGGCCTCGCTCGGTGAGCGTGTCACCGAGGTGATCGGCGCGGGCAACAAGCTCGACGGCGTCGTGCACTCCATCGGCTTCATGCCGCAGAGCGGCATGGGCATCAACCCGTTCTTCGACGCGCCCTACGAGGACGTCGCCAAGGGCATCCACATCTCGGCCTACTCGTACGCCGCGCTGGCCAAGGCGCTGCTGCCGATCATGAACGAAGGCGGCGGCATCGTCGGCATGGACTTCGACCCGACCCGCGCCATGCCCGCCTACAACTGGATGACGGTCGCCAAGAGCGCGCTCGAGTCGGTCAACCGGTTCGTCGCGCGCGAGGCCGGCAAGTACGGCGTGCGCTCCAATCTCGTTGCGGCAGGCCCCATCCGGACCCTGGCCATGAGCGCCATCGTCGGCGGCGCGCTGGGCGACGAGGCCGGCCAGCAGATGCAGCTGCTCGAAGAGGGCTGGGATCAGCGCGCGCCGATCGGCTGGAACATGAAGGACCCGACGCCGGTCGCCAAGACCGTGTGTGCGCTGCTGTCCGAATGGCTGCCCGCGACCACCGGCTCGATCATCTACGCCGACGGTGGCGCCAGCACCCAGCTGCTCTGATTCGATTTGTTTTCCGCCGAAACGGCGTTCCAGCAGGTTTCGACTGCCGGGACGCCGTTTCGCGTCTGAGGAGGGGACAAACCCGTGGATTTCGACGCACTGCTGCTGTTGTCGTTCGGCGGACCCGAGGGTCCGGAGGACGTCCGCCCGTTCCTCGAGAACGTCACCCGTGGACGCAACATCCCGCCGGCGCGGCTCGACGAAGTGGCCGAGCACTACCTGCATTTCGGTGGCGTGTCGCCGATCAACGGCATCAACCGCGCGTTGATCTCGGAGCTCGAGGCGGCGATGCCGGATCTGCCGGTGTATTTCGGCAACCGCAACTGGGAGCCGTACGTCGAGGACACCGTCATCGCCATGCGGGACAACGGAGTTCGCCGCGCAGCGGTGTTTACCACGTCGGCGTGGGGCGGCTACTCGAGCTGTCGGCAATATGTCGAGGACATCGCCCGCGGCAGGGCTGCGGCGGGACCGCAGGCGCCGGAGCTGGTGAAGGTGAGGCAGTACTTCGACCATCCGCTTTTCGTCGAGATGTACGCCGAATTCGTCTCGCAGGCCTTGCATGCCGCGCCTTCGGGCGCGCGCCTGGTGTTCACGGCGCACTCCATACCGCTGGCCGCCGACGAACGGTACGGACCGCGGCTGTACAGCCGGCAGGTGGCGTATGCGGCGCGTCTGGTCGCTCAGGCCGTCGGAGTGGGCGACTACGACCTGGTGTGGCAGTCTCGGTCCGGCCCGCCACAGGTGCCGTGGCTGGAACCGGACGTCGGCGACCATCTCGCCGCGCTCGGGGACGCGGGCGCCAGCGCTGTCGTGGTATGTCCCATCGGATTCGTCGCCGACCACATCGAGGTGGTGTGGGACCTGGACAACGAGCTCGCCCAACAGGCCGCCGAGGCCGGAATCACGTTGGTGCGCACCGCAACTCCCAATGCCGACCGGCGTTACGCGAAGCTGGCGGCAGCGCTGATCGAGGAGTTGCGCACGAGCGCCGAGCCGGCTCGGGTAGACGGTGACGATCCCGTGCCCGGTTACGGCTGCAGCATCAACGGCGCACCCTGCTCGCCGCAGTGTCCCGGCTCGTGAGTTTCTCTCGCGAACTGACATGAAACTGTGCGAGGGCCCACGCTCGGCGTAGGTCAACTTGAGCCGAATTGATTGTGCGCAGTGGCTGTTCGGTTCTCGAACAAATTCAGCGACGGCGCACAGTCGATGCACATGATTTCCGGCGACACGCCGCGGCCACGGCCGGTGCCAGTAGGGGACGCCTAGCGCTCCCAGGCGGAGTGCAGGATCGCCGTCACGGCGGCCAGGCGGGCGGACCGCACGATGTCGGTCAGCGGCCGCATGGCCTCGGTGGCGATCTGCATCTCCGAGGCACTCTGCAGGCCGATGGGCGCCAACCCGGCGCTGACCGTGATGATCGCGTCGATGTGGGCCGCGGTCTCGAGTACCCGCACCGCACGAGTGGGGGCGTGGTCGGGCAGTTTGTGCAGATGCCCGGCCTCGAGCAGCTGCTCGACCATCTCGCGCGGATCCTCGATGTCCGAACCGGGTTCGGCACGCAGGCGGCCGAGGGCGTCGGCCGCGGACCGGACCGCGTCACGCAGCCGGTACTCCTCTTCGCCGAGGTCGAAGTGCCCGGCCACGGGCGCACTGGGCAGTGAATACACCGTCCACGACAGGGCCTTGACCTCGGCGTCGTCGGTGTCGTCCTCGTATTCGAAATCGGGGACCAGCCCGACGGCCTCGCCGTAGTTGGAGGTGACGACGACGGCTTCGCCCACGTCGACGGCGTCCTGCTGGAACTGGGTACCCGGGGTCAGGCCCCGGACGTCCCCGGGTACGGGCAGTACCAGGTTCAGTGCCGGCTCCGAGCGCGCGGCGCCGGCCGCGTGCCGCAGCGTCTGCAGCAACGTGACGCCGCCGTAGTTGGTCAGGTCGGGCCACGGCAGGCCCGTGCGGCTGGCCGCCACGGCGTCGTACGCGGCGATGGAATGCCTTGGCGCCCACGGCGATAGCGCATCGAGGACATCGTCGGGTGCGGCCAGGCCGGCATGCCAGGCATTGGCCCACACCGTCAGCGAAACACTTGGACACCACATGATGCACGCAGTGTAAAACGCTCCGGCCGATTAAGCCTGCAAGGCGCTACTCTGGTCGCATGCCGGTGCCGTTGCTGTGGCTCATCGTGGCGATCGGGCTTGCCGGTGCCGAAGCGCTGACCGGTGACATGTTCCTGCTCATGCTGTCCGGCGGTGCCCTGGCGACAGCAGGTCTGAGCTGGGCCACCGACTGGCCCATCTGGGCCGACGGCGTCTCCTTCCTCATCGTGTCGGTGCTGCTGCTGGTCCTGGTGCGGCCGGCGCTGCGCAAACGGCTGGGTGCTGCGGGCCTGCCCGAACCGGTGAAGGCCCTGGAAGGCAAGTCGGCGCTGGTGCTGGAACGGGTGACCCGCCATGAAGGGCAGGTAAAACTCGACGGCGAAATCTGGACGGCGCGCCCGATGGCCGACGACGATGTCTTCGAGCCCGGCGATCACGTCACCGTGATGCGGATCGACGGCGCGACCGCGGTGGTCTTCCGGGCCATCTGAACGCAAGGGGAGCTGAAATTGACTGGTGCACTTGTCCTTCTGCTGATCCTGGTGGCGTTTGCCATCGTGGTGGTGGTCAAATCGGTGGCGCTGATCCCGCAGGCGGAAGCGGCCGTCATCGAGCGGCTGGGCCGCTACAGCAAGACCGTCTCGGGGCAGCTGACGCTGCTGCTGCCGTTCATCGACAAGATCCGGGCCCGCGTGGATCTGCGTGAGCGGGTGGTGTCGTTCCCGCCGCAGCCGGTGATCACCGAGGACAACCTGACGGTAAACATCGACACCGTCGTCTACTTCCAGGTGACCAGCCCGCAGGCCGCGGTGTACCAGATCAGCAACTACATCGTCGGCGTCGAGCAGTTGACCACCACGACGCTGCGCAACGTCGTCGGCGGTATGACGCTGGAGCAGACGCTGACCTCACGTGATCAGATCAACGCCCAGCTGCGCGGCGTGCTCGACGAGGCCACCGGCCGGTGGGGCCTACGCGTCGCGCGCGTCGAACTGCGCAGCATCGATCCGCCGCCGTCCATCCAGGACTCGATGGAGAAGCAGATGCGCGCCGACCGCGAGAAGCGCGCCATGATCCTGACCGCCGAGGGCACCCGGGAGGCGTCGATCAAGCAGGCCGAGGGCCAGAAGCAGTCGCAGATTCTGGCGGCCGAGGGCGCCAAGCAGGCGGCGATCCTGGCCGCCGAGGCGGACCGGCAGTCCCGCATCCTGCGGGCGCAGGGTGAACGCGCCGCCCAGTACCTGAACGCCCAGGGGCAGGCCAAGGCCATCGAGAAGACGTTCGCGGCCATCAAGGCCGGCCGCCCCACGCCCGAGCTGCTGGCCTACCAGTACCTGCAGACACTGCCGCAGATGGCCAAGGGCGAGGCCAACAAGGTGTGGGTGGTGCCCAGCGACTTCGGTTCCGCGCTACAGGGTTTCACCAAACTGCTCGGGGCACCGGGCGAGGACGGGGTGTTCCGTTACACGCCGTCGCCCGTCGAGCCGACGCCCGCGGGGGCCGACGACGACGCCGACGAGGTCGCCGACTGGTTCTCCACTCAGACCGACCCGGCCATCGCGCAAGCGGTGGCGAAGGCCGAAGCCGAGGCCCGCCGGCCGGTGCAGCAGCCGGGTTACGGCGCCCCGCAGACGCAGCCGCTCGAGGCTCGGCAGACCCCGGAAATCGACCCGCCCGCCGGGCAACACTCGAGGTGACCATGAGCGCACTGACCTCCCCGAAGACCTACACGGCCCTGGCGGTGCTGATGGCCGGTGACGCCGCGGCGTGTGCCGTGCCCGTCGCACCCATCGAGAAGGCGCTCAACGGAGTGCACTTCCCGCTCGAGTACCGCTGGATTCTCGTCGGCTCCAAGGCCGCGGCCGCTGTGGGTCTGATTGCCGGACAACGCAATTCGGCGCTGGCCCGGCTGACCACCGCGATGCTGGCGCTGTACTTCACGCTGGCCGTCGGCGCGCACGTCAGGGCACACGACAAGCCGGCGAACGCCGCGCCGGCCGTGCTGTTCCTGGCGCTGTTCACCGCGATGACGGCCAAGGGGCTGCCCGAGCGCGAAGGTTAGGACTGCAACCGCAGTTCGACCATCGGCAGCGGGACGTCGCGGTCGCCGATCGACCGGCCCAGCGTCTGTTCGAGCACCGGGCGGAACTGCGCCCAGTATTTGGGGTGGCGGGTCCGGTAGTCGCTGAGCGTCCGGTCGACTTCGGCCTGTTCGAGCACGCGTGCCGTGGCACGTGCGGGGCCGTGGCTGCCGATCCAGACCCGGACCTGTGGTTCGGCGCGGACGTTGCGGAACCACTGCGCCGTGGTCCCGAAACCCGAGGCGACCACGAAGCAGTCGTCGAACGGTCGGTCCACGATTTCGAGGACGACGTAGCGCCGCCGACCGGAGCTGCGGCCGAGGTGTTCGAGCATCAGCATGCGCGGGCCCAGCAGCGCCCCCAGCCGGGCGCGGTACAGCCAGATCGGCGCCCGCACCAGGTGGCGGTTCCGCAGAATCCGGGCGCCGAGGCCGGCGACTGCGGTCACGGGCCCACGCTGTCGAGTGCGGCGGCGTGCGCACGGCGATGGAGCCGGATCTCGTAGATCAGCCCGCAGATCCCGATGGTCGCGGTGCAGGCCGACACCACCAGCAGCGACGGCCGAATCTGTCCGGTGAGGGCGTCGCCGAGGATGACGACGGCCGCGGTGCCGGGCAGCAGCCCGAAGAACGTCGCGAACGCATACGGCACCACCCGGACCGATGAGGCGCCGGCAGCGTAGTTGAGCACCGAGAACGGCACCGCGGGGATCATGCGCATCGACAGGATCGCCGCCCACCCGCGTTCCTTGAGCCGAGCGTCGAGACTGTCGATGTGCTTGTGCGAGAGCTTGCTCAACTGCCAGCCCAGCACCCGGACCAGCCAGAGCGCGATGAGCGCGCTCAGCGTGCTGGCGATGACGGCCAGCGTGACGCCGAGGGCGGAGCCGAACAGCAGGCCCGCGGCGAGGGTGAAGGCGGTGCGGGGGAACGGCAGCACCGTGACGACGGTGTGTGCGACCAGGAATGCCAGCGGGAACCACGGGCCGGCCGCGGCGGCCCAGTCCCGCATCTGTACCGCGCTGGGCAACGGCACCCAGATGGCGATTGCGACAAGAATCACAATCGCCGTTCCGATGCCCACGGCCCGTCGCAACGGCATCTGCGCCGCAGTGGCTTGCACCGCAGACAGGACCGTGCGCAGCGCGCTGACAACGGAGTTCACGTTTTCCAAGGGTACGGGGCGACCGCCCGATCATCGCTGTCAGGAGCGGGTCCACGAGACGGTCGATTGCGCCGACCGGTTGCCGTCAGAGTCGTGGGCGCCCGGTGCGCGGTGGAGCTACTGGGTAGTAGCGACCTGCGTGATTTAGCCTGAAAATCAAGTGTGATAGGCATTTCTGCATGCAGTGCCATATGTCTGATGGCCGAAAGATTGGGAGTCGCCGGTGACTGTCGACGCGTCCACCGTTCGGGACCGCTACGCGCGGTGGCAAGAGAACGTCGCCGGCGTGCTCGCCAAGAGCACCCGCAAGGCAGTCGAGGATCTGCCGGCAGACCCTGAGCGTCTGCTCGATACCCCCACGTACGACGGCTTCCCGGTCCGTCCGCTCTACACCAGCCTGGACGGACTCGCCGAGCCCGCGCTGCCCGGACACTGGCCGTTCACCCGCGGTGGTGACGCCCACCGGGACGTGCTCGCCGGCTGGAAGGTCACCGAGTCCTTCCCGATCGCCAGCGATGCCGACGTCGCCACGGTGAACGGCGCCATCCTGCTCGCCCTCACCGACGGCACCAGTGCCGTCGAGGTCCGGGTGGGTGCTGACGGCGTACCTGTCGACCAGCTGGACCGCGTGTTCGAGGGCGTCTTCCTGGATCTGGTGCCGGTGCTCCTCGATGCCGGTGCGGACCTGGCGGGTGCGGCCGATCAGCTGCTGACACTGGTCGAGCCGTTCGATGCCGACCAGCGCGCCCGGCTGTCGATCGACCTGGGCGCCGACCCGCTGACCGCGCCGCTGTCGGGTCGTGCCGCCGCGGCCGAGGCCGACGTCGTCGCCACCGCCGCGAAGCTGACCGGGTACGAGGGGGGAGTGCGCGCCGTCACGGTCGACGCCGCCGCGCTGCACAACCTCGGTGCGAGCGCCTCGCTGGAGCTGGCCGGTGCCCTCGCCGCCGGCGTCGCCTACCTGCGGCTGCTGACCGAGAGCGGGCTGTCGACCGCCGACGCGCTGCGGCAGCTCAGCTTCCGCTTCGCCGCGGACGACGACCAGTTCGCCACCATCGCCAAACTCCGTGCGGCGCGCCGGCTTTGGGCCCGGGTGGCCGAGGTCGTCGGTGCGCCCGACGCGGGCGCCGCCACGATCCACGCCGTCACCTCGAAGGCCATGATGTCGCAGCGCGACCCGTGGGTGAACATGCTCCGCACCACCCTCGCCGCCTTCGCCGCCGGCGTCGGAGGTGCCGACACCGTGCTGGTCGAGACGTTCGACGCCGCCATCGACGGCGGATTGCCTGGTACCGCAGTCACTTTCAGCCGCCGCATGGCGCGCAACACGCAGCTGCTGCTGCTCGAGGAGTCGCACCTGGGCCGCGTCGTCGACCCGTCGGGTGGCTCGTGGTTCGTCGAGGACCTCACCGATCAGCTGGCGCAGCAGGCCTGGGCGAAGTTCCAGGAGCTGGAGTCGCTGGGCGGTTTCGTCGCGGCCCGTGAGCACCTGCGCACCCAGATCGCCGAGATCGCCGACCGTCGCGCCGATGACATCGCGCACCGGCGCACGGCGCTCACCGGCGTCAACGAGTTCCCGAACCTGGCGGAAACCCGGCTCGCGCAGACGGATTCGTTCCCGGGCGTGGTGCGCTACGCCGCGGCCTTCGAGGCGCTGCGCAATCGCTCCGACGCCTACCTGGCCAAGACCGGCAAGCGCCCGCAGGCCGTGCTGCTGCCGGTGGGCCCGTTGGCCGAGCACAACATCCGCACGACGTTCGCCTCGAACCTGTTGGCTTCCGGTGGCATCGAGGCCGTCAACCCCGGCACCGTCGACGCTCAGGGCGTGGCGGCGGCCGCCGCAGGCCAGGTGGCCGCGGTGGTCTGCGGTACCGACGCCCGGTACGCCGACGAGGCGAGCGACATCATCAAGGCCGCCCGCGCGGCCGGCGTCGCGCACGTGTACCTCGCCGGACCGGAGAAGTCGGTCGCCGACGCGGCCGACAAGCCCGACGAATACCTGACCATGAAAATCGATGCCGTCGAAGCGCTTTCGACCCTGCTCACCCGATTGGGGGCATGACCATGACCGCTTCCGACGTGACCACCATCGGCAGCTTCGCCGACGTCCCGCTGCACGGGGAAGAGCCCGCAGCGCCGTCCGCCGGTGCTGTCAGCGCGCATGTCGCCGACGCGGCGCAGGCGCACGGCTACACCGCCGAGCAGCTCACCTGGTCGACGCCCGAGGGCATCGACGTCAAGCCGGTGTACATCGCCGAGGACCGGGATGCCGCGACGCAGGCGGGCTACCCGCTGGACAGCTTCCCGGGCACCCCGCCGTTCATCCGCGGGCCGTACCCCACCATGTACGTGAACCAGCCGTGGACCATCCGGCAGTACGCCGGGTTCTCCACCGCGGCCGAGTCCAACGCGTTCTACCGCCGCAACCTGGCGGCCGGGCAGAAGGGCCTGTCGGTGGCCTTCGACCTGGCGACCCACCGCGGCTACGACTCGGACCACCCGCGCGTGCAGGGTGACGTCGGAATGGCCGGTGTGGCAATCGATTCCATCCTCGACATGCGCCAGCTGTTCGACGGTATCGACCTGGGCAGCGTCAGTGTCTCGATGACGATGAACGGCGCGGTGCTGCCGATCCTCGCGCTGTACGTCGTGGCCGCCGAGGAGCAGGGCGTGCCGCCGGAGAAGCTGGCCGGGACCATCCAGAACGACATCCTCAAAGAGTTCATGGTCCGCAACACCTACATCTATCCGCCGAAGTCGTCGATGCGGATCATCTCCGACATCTTCGGCTACACCAGCACCAAGATGCCCAAGTTCAACTCGATCTCCATCTCGGGCTACCACATCCAAGAGGCCGGTGCCACAGCGGATTTGGAGCTGGCCTACACGCTGGCCGACGGCGTCGAGTACATCAAGGCCGGGCTGGACGCGGGCCTGGACATCGACAAGTTCGCGCCGCGCCTGTCCTTCTTCTGGGGCATCGGCATGAACTTCTTCATGGAGGTGGCCAAGCTGCGCGCCGGCCGCCTGCTGTGGAGCGAGCTGGTGGCCGAGTTCGGCCCCAAGAGCGACAAGTCGCTGTCGCTGCGGACCCACTCGCAGACCTCGGGCTGGTCGCTGACGGCGCAGGACCCGTTCAACAACGTGGCTCGCACCTGTATCGAGGCCATGGCCGCCACGCAGGGCCACACGCAGTCGCTGCACACCAACGCCCTCGACGAGGCGCTGGCGCTGCCCACCGACTTCTCGGCCCGCATCGCGCGCAACACCCAGCTGCTGCTGCAGCAGGAGTCGGGCACCACGCGGCCCATCGATCCGTGGGGCGGTTCGTACTACGTCGAGTGGCTCACCCATCAGCTCGCCGAGAAGGCCCGCGCCCACATCAAGGAGGTCGCCGAGCACGGCGGCATGGCGCAGGCCATCGGCGAGGGCATCCCGAAACTGCGCATCGAAGAGGCCGCGGCCCGCACCCAGGCCCGGATCGACTCCGGCGCCCAGACGGTGATCGGCGTCAACAAGTACCAGGTGGACGAGGACCAGGAGATCGAGGTCCTCAAGGTCGAGAACAGCCGGGTGCGGGCCGAGCAGCTCGCCAAGCTCGAACAGCTGCGCGCCGACCGCGACGAGGCCGCCACGCAGGCGGCCCTGGCCGAATTGACCCGTGCGGCAGGCGAATCCGGTACTGCCGGCGAGGACGGTCTGGGCAACAACCTGATGGCGCTGGCCATCAACGCGGCCCGCGCCAAGGCCACCGTCGGCGAGATCTCCGACGCGCTGGAGAAGGTGTACGGCCGGCACCAGGCCGAGATCCGCACCATCGCCGGCGTCTATCGCGACGAGGTGGGGAAGACCGGAAACGTGAGCACCGCAACCGAATTGGTCGAGAAGTTCGCCGAGGCCGACGGCCGTCGCCCCCGCATCCTGGTCGCCAAGATGGGCCAGGACGGCCACGACCGCGGCCAGAAGGTCATCGCCACCGCGTTCGCCGACATCGGCTTCGACGTGGACGTCGGCTCGCTGTTCTCCACGCCCGACGAGGTGGCGCGGCAGGCGGCGGACAACGACGTGCACGTGGTCGGGGTGTCGTCGCTGGCGGCCGGTCACCTGACGCTGGTGCCCGCGCTGCGCGACGCACTGGCCGAGGTGGGGCGTCCGGACATCATGGTCGTGGTCGGCGGCGTGATCCCGCCGGGCGACTTCGACGAGCTGTACGAGGCGGGCGCCGCGGCGATCTTCCCGCCCGGGACGGTCATCGCCGACGCCGCGATCGGCCTGTTGGGCAAGCTCGCCGAGCGGCTGGGCTACAAGCTCTGAGGTGGCGGGTATGACGGCCCCGGTGCCTGAACTCGCGGCCAGGATCCGCGCCGGCGATCGGGCGGCGCTCTCGCGTGCCATCACGCTGGTCGAGTCCACCCGGTCCGACCATCGTGATGCCGCGCAGCAGCTGCTGCTCGAGCTCACACCGGAGGCCGGCAGCGCGCTGCACGTCGGCATCACCGGCGTCCCCGGCGTCGGCAAGTCGACGACCATCGAAGCGCTCGGCATGCACCTGATCGAGCGCGGACACCGCGTCGCGGTGCTCGCCGTCGACCCGTCGTCGACGCGTACCGGCGGTTCGATCCTCGGCGACAAGACCCGGATGGCGCAGCTGGCCGTGCAGCCGGAGGCCTACATCCGGCCGTCGCCGACATCGGGCACGCTCGGCGGGGTGGCCAAGGCCACCCGCGAGACCATCGTGCTGCTGGAGGCGGCCGGTTACGACGTGGTGCTGGTCGAGACCGTCGGCGTCGGCCAGTCGGAGGTGACGGTGGCGAACATGGTCGACACCTTCGTCTTCCTGACGCTGGCCCGCACCGGTGACCAGCTGCAGGGCATCAAGAAAGGCGTGCTGGAGCTCGCCGATGTCATCGTGGTCAACAAGGCCGACGGCGAGCACGCCATCGAAGCCAAGGCCGCGGCACGGGAACTGTCCGGGGCGATCCGGTTGATCTATCCGCGCGACACCCTGTGGCGGCCGCCGGTGCTGACCATGAGCGCACTGACCGGCGACGGTCTTGCCGCGATGTGGGACACTGTGCTCAAGCATCGTGAAACCCTCACCGCTGCAGGCGAATTCGAGGCCCGGCGGCGAGCCCAGCAGGTCGACTGGACGTGGACCATGGTGCGCGACACGGTGCTCGACCGGGTGCTGTCGAATCCGGCGGTCAAGGCGAATCGCGACGAGGTGGAACGCCAGGTGCGCGAGGGTGAGTTGACGCCGGCGCTGGCGGCACAGCGCATCATCGACCTCGCGAACTGACTCCGGCCGCGCCCGTTCTGAAATTGCCGGTGTGTTTGCCGGCGCGCTGACGGAACCGGCCTGCCGGGTATTCGGGTCGGGCGCTGGCGAAACCGAATTCGGGATGGACCAGCCGCCGGCCCGACTTGCGGACCAAAATGCGACCACGGGCGTTCGGCTATCGAAATATTGCCAACGGTGGCGGGCTGACCTCTGAACTCGCGATCTTGGCAGTAACTCCGCAACGGGTTACGCCAGCGTAAATGCGATCTTGAAGTGGATATGGCGGACACGCCGAACCTGTGTATCCAGACTATTTAGCTAACAGATTGATAACGTCGGAGATGATCTGCGGCAGGCGCACGTCATCATTTGGTAATGACCAACGCAATTCGCCGGGAGCGCAACGTCGCGCCTCTCCGGTCCGCCGGCGGACCTCTTCCGCAGGGTGTTCACGGTGCCGCTGACCCGAACTTCGCAACAGTGGTGCGCGCCTTTTCGGCCATGTTCCCCAGCCGCTTCCTGGGCGGCGGCGCCCTCTCGGTGTACCTCGACGGCGTTCCTGTCGTCGACGTGTGGACGGGATGGGCCGACCGGTGGGGCACCCGGCGGTGGGACGCGGACACCGGCGCCATGGTGTTCTCGGCGACCAAGGGGTTGGCCTCGACCGTCATCCACCGCCTGGCCGATCGGGGCCTGATCGGCTACGACGTCCCGGTCGCCGACTACTGGCCGGCCTTCGCGGCCAACGGCAAGGCCGGCGTGACGGTGCGCGAGCTCATGCGGCACCGCGCCGGGCTGTCGCAGCTGAACGGCGCCACCCGCGACGAGCTGATGGACCACCGCCTCATGGAGCAGCGGCTGGCGGCGGCGCCGATGAGCTGGATGAAGGGGCGACCGGCGTACCACGCCATCACCTACGGCTGGCTGTTGTCCGGGCTGGCCCGCGCGGTGACCGGGCAGAGCATGCGCGAGCTGTTCCGTACCGAACTTGCCGAGCCCCTCGGCATCGACGGCCTGCACCTGGGCCGGCCGGCCGCGGATGCGCCCACCCAGCCCGCGCAGATCATCGGGCCGCAGTTCCGCATCCGCAACCCACTGTTCGACGCGGTGGCGCCGCACGTGGCCAAGCTGCCGTTCTCGGGTGGATTCGGCTCGATGTACTTCACCGGCATGCGATCGATGGCGCAGGGCGACACGCCACTGCTGGATTCCGAGATGCCGGGCGCCAACGGCGTGGCCACCGCGCGTGCGCTGGGCCGCGTGTACGGCGCGCTGGCCAACGGCGGCCAGATGGACGGCCTGCGGTTCCTGTCGGCCGGTACCGTCGCGCAACTGCGGGGGACCGGCAGCCTCTTCCCGGATCTGGGCCTCGGCCTGCCGATGGACTTCAACCTCGGGTATCACGGCACACCGATCCCTGGTGTCATGCCGGGGTTCGGACACGTCGGACTGGGCGGGTCGCTGGGCTGGGCGGACCCCGATCGGGGCCTGGCTTTCGGATTCGTGCACAACCGCCTGTTGACGCCGCTGATGGTTGCGGATCAGGCTGGTTTCGTCGCACTTGGGGCAATGGTGCGACACGGTGCTGCGCAGGCGCGCAGCAACGGTTTCTGCCGGGTCGCGGAGTTCGGTGCACCGTACGCCGATCCGGCCCCGGTTGCGGGCTGACGGAGTTTGCGCGCGCGAGATATGCGGCCGCATCGGAAGCGATGCGGACCGCCCTCAGCACCGGACTTTCGAATACGCGCAGATGTCGGGCATGTTGATTTTTTGCCCGTATCGAGCGGAGTTCGTCACACCAGATATTTCATACCATGCGTATCGATCATTGCCGACAATACGATTTTATGGCCACAGCCTGTAGTTCTGTGATTTTCGTTGTGTTGCTCGAATTTCAATAACGATATCCACGCAAACATTTGCCCTGTCGCGGCGTCCGCGTGCGCACGGTGCTGGGGTGAACGATGTTCGCTACGGACCGCTATGCTTCCGGCCCGTGGCTGGTTCGAAAAGGCTCCGAACCAAACCCCTGCGCAACGGCGCGCCGGGCGGGTTGGGTCTTCCGCGGCGAGTGTGCTGCGGATATCCGCTGCTGACGGTCACCTGGTAGCGATTCGACCGAAACGGGTAGCCCCGAATCGGCGGATCAGTTAATTTGACCCGGTAGGATTTCGAGCCAGTTTGTTTAACGCGGCAAAGACGATTTCGCAGAGATTTTTGAGCGCGGTCTGCAAAGCCACCCGGCACTGCGTGTCGGGGTCGGGCCGGACTGCACGGAGAGGCGGTAACTAAGTGGGTGGGTCACCGACGACACCCGTCGCGATCATCGGCATGGCATGCCGGCTTCCTGGCGGCATCAGTTCGCCGGACGAGCTGTGGGAAGCCCTGCTGCGCGGTGACGACCTGGTTACCAAGGTTCCCCTGGAACGCTGGGACGCCGAGGAGTACTACGACCCGGAGCCCGGCGTGCCCGGCCGGTCGGTGTCCAAGTGGGGCGGTTTCCTCGATGACGTTGCCGGCTTCGACGCCGACTTCTTCAACATCAGCGACCGTGAAGCCACCGCGATCGACCCGCAGCACCGCCTGATCCTCGAAACCTCTTGGGAGGCCGTGGAACACGCAGGCATCGATCCCGCCACCCTGGCCGGCTCGCTCACCGGCGTCTTCGTGGGTATGACCCACGGCGACTACCAGTTGCTGGCCGCCGACGCCCACGCCATCGAGGGCCCGTACGGCTTCACCGGTAACAACTTCAGCCTGGCCTCTGGGCGCGTCTCGTACCACCTGGGTGCGCACGGCCCGTCGTACACGGTCGACTCGGCCTGTTCGTCGAGCCTGCTCGCCATCCACAACGCGTGCCGCAGCCTGCACGACGGCGAGAGCGACGCCGCCCTCGCCGGCGGTGTGTCGATCATGCTGGAGCCGCGCAAGATGTCCTCGGGTTCGGCCCAGGGCATGCTGTCGCCGACCGGCCACTGCCACGCCTTCGACGTTGCCGCCGACGGCTTCGTCTCCGCCGAGGCGTCGGTCATGTTCATGATGAAGCGCCTGGACGACGCCCAGCGCGACGGCGATCGCATCCTCGCGGTCATCCGTGGCACGGCGAGCAACCAGGACGGCCACACGGTCAACATCGCGACCCCGGGCGCGGACGCCCAGGTCGCGGTCTACCGCCGCGCGCTGGACCTCGCCGCCATCGATCCCGCCACCGTCGGCTACATCGAGGCGCACGGCACCGGCACGCCCGTCGGTGACCCGATCGAATACTCAAGTCTGGCAACGGTTTACGGCAAGCAAGGGCCGGTCGTGCTGGGTTCGGTCAAGACCAACGTCGGACATGCGCAGTCGGCGTCGGGTGCCGTCGGCCTGATGAAGGCCGTCCTGGCCCTGCAGCACGGCGAGGTGCCGAAGAACCTCTACTTCAACGAGATGCCCGCCGAGATGGCGGCCATCAGCACCGGCCTGTTCGTGCCGACGGAGCTCGTGCCGTGGCCCGCGACCGCCGACCATCCGCGCCGCGCCGCGGTGTCCGCCTACGGTCTGTCCGGCACCAACGTGCACGCCGTCGTCGAACAGGCCCCGGCCGAGTCGTCGCCGCGCGTCGTCGGGTCCGAAGGGCAGGGGATCGGCGGCAAACTGCTGTTCCCCGTGTCATCCACCTCGGCCGACGAGTTGCGCCGCACCGCCGGCAAGCTGGCCGACTGGGCCGCCGCCCAGGGCGAGGCCCTCGATCTGGCCGACACCGCCTACACGCTCGCACGCCGCCGCGCACACCGACCGGTTCGCGCCGCCGTCCTCGCCGAGGACGCCGCCGGCCTGATCCAGGCCCTCCGTGGCGTCGCCGACGGCGAGACCCCGTTCCAGCCCGCCGCCGGCAAGGGCGACCGCGGCCCGGTCTGGGTGTTCTCGGGCCAGGGTTCACAGTGGGCGGCCATGGGCGCCGGTCTGCTGGCCGCCGAGCCCGCATTCGCCGCGGCCATCGCCGAGATCGAACCGCTCATCGAAGCGGAGTCGGGCTTCTCGATCACCGACGCCATCACCGCCGGTGAGACGGTGACCGGCATCGATCGCATTCAGCCCGCCGTGTTCGCGATCCAGGTGGCGCTGGCCGCCACGCTGCGGTCGTACGGTGTGCAGCCCGGCGCGGTCATCGGCCACTCGATGGGTGAGTCGGCCGCCGCCGTCGTCTCCGGCGCGCTGTCACTGGCCGACGGTGTGAAGGTGATCTGCCGCCGGTCGAACCTGATGCTCAAGGTGTCCGGCTCGGGTGCCATGGCGTCGGTGGAGTTGCCCGCCCAGCAGGTGCTCTCCGAGCTCGGCGCCCGCGGTGTCAGCGACGTGGTGCTGGCGGTCGTCGCCTCGCCGCAGTCCACCGTCGTCGGTGGTGACAAGGACGCGATCCGCGCGCTGGTCAAGGAATGGGACGAGCGCGGCGTCATGGCCCGCGAGGTCGCCGTCGACGTCGCGTCGCACACCCCGCAGGTCGACCCGATCCTGGACGAGCTGGCCGACGCCCTCGAGGACCTCGAGCCCGGTGAGCCTGCGGTGCCGTACTACTCGGCCACGCAGTACGACCCGCGTGACCCCGCGGACTACGACGCGGATTACTGGGTGGACAACCTGCGCCACACCGTGCGCTTCGGTGCCGCCGTGCAGGCCGCACTCGACGACGGCTTCCGCGTGTTCATCGAGCTGGCCCCGCACCCGCTGCTGGTGCACGCCGTCAACCAGAACGCCGCGCACCAGGACATCGGCATCGCCGCCCTGGCCGCGATGCGTCGCGAACAGGACGTGCCGAACGGTCTGCGCGACGTCGTCGCCGATCTGCACACCGCAGGTGCCGCCATCGACTTCTCGGTGATCTACCCGGACGGCGTGCTGGTCGACGTGCCGCTGCCGACCTGGACCCGCAACCACCTGATCCTGACGCGGGACCCGCACGAGCAGGCCCCCGGCGGGGCGTCGCTGGCGGTGCACCCGCTGCTGGGCGCGCACGTGCGGCTCCCGGAGGAGCCCGAGCGGCACGTCTGGCAGTCCGACGTGGGCACCGGCATGCAGCCCTGGCTGGGTGACCACCAGGTCCACAACGTCGCGGCGCTGCCCGGTGCGGCGTACTGCGAGATGGCGCTCGGCGCGGCCCGCGAGGTGCTGGGCGAGGCCTCCGAGGTCCGCAACGTGACCTTCGAGGCGATGCTGCTGCTCGAAGAGGAGACCGCCGTGTCGGCGGTGGCCACGGCGGTGCCGTCGGGCGACATCGACTTCCTCGTCGAGACCTACCAGGACGGCGAGCAGGTGCGCCGTGCCGCGGCGACGCTGCACGCCGTGGAATCGGGCAGTGCAGACGACGCCTTGCGTCCTTCCTACAACCTGGCCAAGCTGGTCGCCGCCCACACCGAAGATGTCGATGGTGGCGACCTGCGGGCCTGGTTCGCCGATCGCGGCATCCAGTACGGCCCGGCGTTCTCCGGCCTGACGGCGGCCCACACGACCGCGGGCACCACGGTGCTCGCCGCCGTCGCGCTGCCCGGTGCCATCCGGTCGCAGCAGAGCGCCTACACCGTGCACCCGGCGCTGCTCGACGCCTGCTTCCAGGCGGTGGCCGCGCATCCCGATCTGCACGGCGACACCAGCGGCGCGCTGATGCTGCCGCTGGGCGTCGGCAAGCTGCGGGCCTACGAGTCGACCCGCAACGCGCACTACTGCTACGTCAAGCTCGTCAGCCTCTCGCCGACGGCGATCGAAGCCGACATCGACGTGCTCGACGAGAACGGCGCGGTGCTGCTCGCGGTGACCGGCCTGCGGCTCGGCACCGGCGTGTCCGAGGCGGGCCAGCGCGAGCGGCTTCTGGGCGAGCGCCTGCTGAACATCGAATGGCGCAGCCAGGACGCCCCGGTGGCCAACGTGGTCGATCCGGGCCGCTGGCTGCTGATCTCGGCCGCCGCCGATGCCGACAGCCTGACCGAGAAGCTGTCCGAGGTGCTGCAGTCCGACGAGGCCGACGTCTCCACCATGGCGTGGCCGGCCGACGCCGACCATGCGTCGAACCTCGAGTCGCTGCAGGAGACGCTGACGGCCAAGCCGTTCAAGGGCGTCGTCGTCGTCACGGGTGCGGCCGAGGGCTCCGCGGCTTCGGCTTCCCTGGCCACCGCGCAGCGCGGAGTGGCCCAGGTCGAGCAGCTCGTCCACATCGTGCGGGGTCTGCCGGACGTGCCGGGTCAGCCGGCGCGGCTGTACGTGCTCACCCGGGGTGCCCGCACCGTGGCGCCGGGCGACGTGGCCAACCTGGAGCAGGGCGGCATCCGCGGTTTCATGCGGGCCATCGGCATGGAGTACCCGGCGATGCGGCCGACGCAGATCGACCTGGATGTCCAGGCCGACGTCGCGCACGTCGCCGCGGAACTGCTGTCCGGTTCCGAAGAGGACGAGACCGCGTGGCGGTCGGGCGAGTGGTTCACCGCGCGCCTGAACCTGAGCCAGCTGCAGCCCGAGGAACGTCGCACCGCCGTCGTGCGGCCCGAGACCGACGGTGTGCAACTGCAGATCCGGACCCCCGGTGACCTGTCATCGGCGGAGCTGGCCGCGTACGAGCGCGTCGCTCCGGGACCGGGCCAGATCGAGGTGTCGGTCGCCGCGTCGAACCTCAACTTCGCCGACGTACTGGTCGCCTACGGCCGGTACCCGAGCTTCGAGGGCCGGCTGCCGCAGCCGGGCGCGGACTTCGCCGGTGTCGTGACCGCGGTGGGGCCGGGCGTCACCGATCATCAGATCGGCGACCGGGTGGCGGGCATCTCGCTGACCGGCGCCTGGAAGACGTTCGTCACCTGCGACGCGAACCTGGCCGTGAAGATTCCGGACGACCTGCCCGAGGGCAGCGCGGCGGCGGTGCCCAGTGCGCACGCCACTGCCTGGTACGGCCTGCACAACCTGGCCCGGATTCAGGCCGGCGACAAGGTGCTGATCCACTCCGCCACCGGTGGCGTGGGCCAGGCCGCCATCGCCATCGCCCGGGCCGCGGGCGCCGAGATCTACGCCACCGCGGGTAGTGACGACCGTCGAAATCTGTTGCGCAGCTGGGGAATTCAGCACGTCTACGATTCCCGCAGCACGGCCTTCGCCGAGGAGATCCGTCGCGACACCGACGGTTACGGCGTCGACGTCGTGCTCAACTCGCTGCCGGGTGCGGCGCAGAAGGCCGGCGTCGAGCTGCTGACCTTCGGTGGCCGGTTCGTCGAGATCGGCAAGCGCGACATCTACGGCGACACCAGAATGGGTCTGTTCCCGTTCCGCCGGAACCTGTCGTTCTACGCACTGGACCTGGCGCTGCTGACGCTGACCAACCCCGACGTCACGCGCGGCATGTTGGAGACGATCTTCGGACAGATCGCCGAGGGTGTGCTGCCGGTGCCGGACACCACGCACTACCCGTTGCGCGACGCCGCGACCGCCATCCGCGTGATGGGCGCGGCAGGCCACACCGGCAAGCTGGTGCTCGACATCCCGCACACGGGGGAGTTCGAGGCAGTGCTGTCGCCGGAGCACGCTCCCGTGTATCGGGCGGACGGCTCGTACATCGTCACCGGTGGCCTCAGTGGCCTGGGTCTGTTCCTGGCCGACAAGCTAGCAGCGGGCGGCTGCGGACGCATCGTCCTCAACGCCCGTTCGGAGCCGAACGGGCACACCCGTCAGGCCATCGAGGCGGTTCGTGCCAAGGGCGCCGAGGTCGAGGTGGTGCTGGGTGACATCGCGGCCGCCGATACCGCCACGCGTCTGGTCGCCGCCGCTGAGTCGACCGGCAAGCCGCTGCGCGGTGTGCTGCACGGCGCCGCGGTGGTCGAGGACGCGACGTTGCCGAACATCACCGACGAGCTGATCCAGCGCGACTGGGCTCCGAAGGTGTACGGCGCGTGGTACCTGCACGAGGCGACTGCCAGTGCCGACCTGGACTGGTTCTGCTCGTTCTCGTCTGCTGCCGCCATGGTGGGCTCACCAGGGCAGGCTGCATATGCGGCCGCCAATAGCTGGCTCGACGCGTTCACCCAGTGGCGGCGCGCACAGGGGCTGCCGGCCACTGCTATCGCGTGGGGTGCGTGGGCCAAGATCGGCGCCGGGCAGGGTATGGCCGCGGATGAGGCCATGGCCATCGCTCCGGAAGACGGCGCATACGCGTTCGATGCGATCATCCGCCACGACCGCGCCTACTCCGGCTACGCCCCGGTAGCGGGGGCCGACTGGCTGGTGGCGTTTGCCCAGACCAGCAAGTTTGCCGAATCGTTCGCCAGCATCGGGCGGGGGAGCGCGGGCTCCAGCGAATTCCTTGCGGAGTTCCATGCTTTGCCGGAGGAAGAGCGGCCGGCTCGGCTGAGGCGTCTGATCACCGACGCTATGAGTATGATACTTAGGCGATCTGTCGATCCCGACCGTCCGTTGGCCGAGTACGGCCTCGATTCGCTCGGGGCGCTGGAACTGCGGACCCGTATCGAAGCCGAGACGGGAGTCCGGATCGGTTCGTCGGACATCACGAATGTCCGAGCACTGGCAGAGCGCCTGGGGGAGGCGATTTCGACGGCGATTTCGACATGACGGGTCAGAGTAGGGCGTCACAGAAGCCGCGCGCTGAATTCACCGAAGCACAGGAGAGTGAGCATGGTTGCGATTAGGACCATCCATGACTGGATGGGTTCCTCGGGTGTTCTGACTTCCTGGAACCCTTCGTCTGCGTCGCTTGCCAAGCTGCGTAACGCGCCGGTCAGCTCGGTGCCGGTCAGCTACCAGCAGAGCCAGCACATCCGCGCGTTCCGTTCGCACGAGCGCAACGGCACGGACATGGCCCGGCTCAACATCGCCGCGTGGGACATGCCGGGTAAGTGCGACGTCCGGGCCATGACGCACGTCATCAACGCCTACGTGCGCCGGCACGACACGTTCCACAGCTGGTTCGAATTGCTCGACGATGATTCGGTGGTTCGCCGGACCGCGAAGAGCCCGCGCGACATCAAGTTGGTGGCCACCGAGCACGGTGAGATGAATGCCCAGCAGTGGCGCGACCACGTCCTCGCGACGCCTGATCCGCTGCAGTGGGACTGCTTCCACTTCGGCATCATCCAGCGTGACGACCACTTCACGTTCTACTTCAGCATCGACCACGTGCACACCGATGCGCTGCTGATGGGGCTGGTGCTGGTGGAGATCCACCTCATGTACGCGGCCCTGGTCAGTGGTGCCCCGCCGATCCCGTTGGCCGACGCCGGCAGCTACGACGACTACTGCGTCAAGCAGGCGGAGTTCACCGCGTCGCTGACGCTGGAGTCCCCGGAGGTCAAGGACTGGATCAAGTTCGCCGAGGCGAACGACGGCACCTTGCCGTGCTTCCCGCTGCCACTTGGTGACCCGACTGTGCCCTGCGGCGGCGAGATGCTCACCGTCCGACTGATGGACAAGCATCAGTCGGAGCGGTTCGAGTCGGCCTGCCTGTCCGCGGGCGCGCGGGTCATCGGTGGCGTTATCGCCTGCGCGGCCCTGGCTGAGCACGAACTCACCGGCGAACCGGTCTACAACGTCATCACCCCGACCACCACGCGCCGCACCCCGGCCGAGTTCATGACGACGGGCTGGTTCACCGGCGTCGTGCCGATCAGTGTCCCGGTGGTACCGGACTCGTTCGGCGATACGGCCCGCGCCATGCAGAAGGCGTTCGACACGGGTATCGACCTGGCGCACGTCCCGTTCGAGCGAGTGCTGGAGCTGGCCGAGGGCAAGGTGGCCTCGATCCGCAAGGCGGACCCGGGTGTGCCAATGGTGTCCTACCTCGACACCAACCTGCCTCCGTTGTCGCCGGCGATCATGAACGAGTGGGAGCGGCTCAACGGCCGCGTGTACAGCGATGCACGGTCGGCGTACCAGATCGGCATCTGGGTGAACCGGTCCGAGAAGGAAACCTCGGTCACCATCGCTTACCCGGACAATCCCATCGCCCGCGAATCGGTGGACAAGTACCTGCACGCGATGCGCGCGGTGTACTTGCGGGTAGCCGACGGTGGTTCTGGGCCCGGTCGTTCGGACGCCTTGCGTCACAACGGTTGCCGCAGCGAACTGATTCGAGCTGTGAAGGGCTGATCTGTGACGAACTCCACGCGCCCGTCGCGTGTGCCTTTGTTGCGCCGTTGGTTGGCTGAACGTCGCGACGGCAAAGACCTCAACGACCAGAGCCGCGTGCTGGACTACGTCGACCAGGCACTGTTCCTGGGTTTGCGAGCCACCGGACAGGCTGCCGTCATGCAGTGCGTCTGGGTGTACGAGCACCCGGTCGATATGGAAGGCCTGCGTCGGCTGCATTACAACTTCGGCCACGGCCTGGCGGGCCGGCGCATCGAGCCGTCGATTCTGCCGTTCGGTCGGCACCGGTGGGTGTCGTCCCTGGGACCACCGGCGCCGATGCGGGTGTACGAGACGGTCCGTCCGCGCGCTGAACTGGGCGACTTCCTGGACGAACATGCGCAGATCCCGGTCGACCCGGAGTACGGACCGGCCTGGCACATGGGTGTGCAGCCGCTCGATGACGGCGCGACCGTCATCAGCATGGTCGGATCGCACTGCATCGGCGACGGTGGCGGCGCCATGCTGACGGTGTACGAGTCGGTGATGGGGCAGCGGCGCGATCTGGGTTACCCCCAGCCGCGGTCTCGGTCCGCGTTGCAGGCGCTTAGTGTCGATGTCCGGCAGACGTTCCGCGACCTACCCGAACTCGGCCGCTCGATAAAGTCGGCGGCCAGGCAGGCCTACCGGCAGCGTGCCGAGCTCCGTCGTCCGAAGAAGTCGGCGGCGGCGGGCCTTGATGCGGTCAGTGCCAAGGAAAACGTCCTGGTGCCCGCCATCTGGGCCTTCATTGATGCAGCCGAGTTCGACGCCCGTGCCAAAGCCCTTGGCGGAAACACGTATTCGTTGCTCGCCGGATTCGCTGCGCGGCTGGCCGAGCGGATGGGCCGGTTCAGTGACGCGGAGGGTGTGGTGCCGCTGATCGTCCCGATCAACGACCGCACCCTCGAGGACACTCGCGCGAATGCGGTGTTGCTCGGTGACGTTCGGATCAATCCGCACGGTGTGACCGAGGATTTGACCGAGACGCGGGCAATCATCAAAGAGGCATTGCGCAAAATGCGTGAGGAGCCCGACGAGAAGTTGGAGCTGCTGCCGCTGACGCCGTTCATTCCCAGGCGGGCCGTCACCAAGGCCGCGGATATCGCGGTCGGGTTCGGCGAACTGCCGGTGTCGTGTTCCAACCTCGGCGTGCTGCCGGACGATATCGCCCGCGCGGACGGCACCCCAGCCGAGTACGTGATGGCTCGCGGCGTCGACGGTCAAATCCCGCGTGCGGTGCTCGAGCACCGCGAAGGGCTGCTCACCGTCATCGCCATGCAGATCATTGGCCGGGTCTCGCTTGCGGTCATCGGCTACCAGCCGGGCGCCGAGAACACGAAGACCACGCTGCGTGCGCACGTGGAAGCGACGTTGGCCGAGTTCGGTCTCTCCGGCGTCTACGAATAACGCGACTACATTGCGCAGAAGTGAAGGGCCAGGGTCTATCTTGTCCACTGTTTCTCGGTCAAAGCGGACCGGCCGCACCCGATTCCGTAAGCTGCCGCCTGAGCTGGATCGCCCGCAGGACCGTCTGCACTACATGGACGAGGCGACGTTCCTGTCTTACCGGGCCAGTGGCCGGGTACAGGTCATGCTGGCGCTGTGGTTCTACGAAGGGCCCGTCGACCTGGACGGTCTGCGCCGCTTCCACGAGAACTTCGGACGGAGTCTGGCGGCTCGGCGCATTGAGCGTTCGCCGCTGCCGTTCGGGCGTGCCCGCTGGGTTGCCGCACCGGCTGTTGAGCGGCCACTCGACATCGCGGACGTGGCCCGTCCTCGTTCGGAACTGTCGGACTGGCTGGAGGAACGGTCGCAGATCCGGATCGATCCGGAGCACGGCCCCGGCTGGCACATGGGTGTCCAGACGTTCAGCGACGGTTCGACGGGCGTCGCGCTGGCACTGTCGCACTGTTTGATCGACGGCACCGGCTCGGTGGCCGCGATCATTGAATCGGTGCTCGGCCAGGGCCGCGATCTGGGTTACGCGCAGCCGGGGTCGCGGACCCGGTGGCAGGGTATCCGCGCCGATCTGCGTCAGACCAGGCGCGACTTGCCGGAGGTCCGCCGGACCGTGGTGGCAGCGGCGAAGATGCTCTACCGCCGGCGCGATGAGCTGTTCAAGTCGGGCGACTCGCGACCCGTGCCCACCGGAGTCGGTGGTGAGGAGTACGTGCTGCTGCCGTTCGCCGGCACCCACATCGACGTCGAGCAGTGGGACGCGAAGTGCGCAGCCCTCGGCGGGAATACGTATTCGCTGGCCGCGGCTTTCGCTGCTCGGCTGGGTGTCCGGATGGAGCGGCACCGTACGCAGGACAACAAGATTGCGCTCATGGTTGCAGTCAACGATCGCACCTCGATGGACGACACTCGCGCCAACGCCATGGCGTTCGCAAACCTGACCGTCGATCCGACCCACGTCGCGAAGGACCTGACCGACCTGCGGGCCGCGCTGCGCACTTCGCTCGCGGGCGCCAAGGATCAGCCCGACGAGTCGTTCATCCTGTTGCCGCTGACCCCGTTCATTCCGCGCCGTGCCGTCAACCGGACGGCAGATCTCGTGCTTGGTGACATGCCGGTGACGTGCTCGAACTTCGCCGAGCTGCCCGAGCTGATGTGCCGTCCTGACGGCGCCAATCAAGCGACGTTCCTGAATTGCTGGGGCGTCGAGCAGAAGGTCAAGAAATCCGACATCGAGCGGCCGGGCGGTCTGCTGGTGGTCGCGTCGGGTCGTTACAACGGACGGGTGAACCTCGGCATCGTGGGTTATCAGGTGGGGGCTGAGAACAGCCGGGCGATGCTGCGCGAACTCGTCCAGCAGACACTGGACGAGTTCGACCTCACGCCGCTGACCGTCTACTGACGCACGGCTTGCTCCAGCAGATCGGCGGTGCGCGCCACGCTATCGGCGGGTCGTGTCAGCCTCTGGGCGGTAGCCTGCACCCACGCCGCACAGTCCGGTTGCAGCGCGGTGCGCAGCGCGGCCTTCAGCGATGCCGGGGTGGTCTTGGAAAAGCGTTGTGACGCACCGAGTTTGAGCTTCTTGATCTGACCGGCCCAGACCGGCTGATCGGCGCTGACCCACAGCACCACCGTCGGAACGCCGGCCCGCAGTCCGGCAGCAGTAGTGCCGGCACCGCCGTGATGCACCAACGCACGGCAGAGCGGGAAGACCGCGGCATGGTTGACCGGGCCGACCAGCTTGACGTGGTCGCCGAGACGGGATGCCGGCAGATCCCAGACCCCGGAGCTGATCAGTGCGCGCTCGCCGAGCTCTGCGGTCACGTTCTCGATCATCGCAACGGCGTCGGCGGGAGACTCGACGGGCATGCTGCCGAAGCCGAAGTAGATGGGCGGCTTACCGTTCGCGATCCAGGACATGACGTCGGCATCGGTGTCGGTCGCCAGCTCCATGGACATAGATCCGACGAGCGGCCTGGTGGGACCCCACTCCGCGGACAAGCCAGGGAACAGCACCTCGTCGTACGCCTGTATCTCCAGCGCGCCGCGATCCAACATGCGCCGGATTGCGCGCACCTTCGCCGGTGCCAATCCCAGGGCCTGCCGCTGGATGTCTTCGGCTTGCTTCAGGACGCGCCAGTGGGCCCACTCACCGAGGGCGAAACCCCGGCGGATCACCGGCAGAGGCAGCGGTACGGGCACTACCTGCCGGTTCGGGCGGAACGGGAAGTAGTGCAGGGCGGCCAGCGGAATGTCGAAATATTCGGCGACATTGCCTGCGACCTCCTGGTAGGTGGTCCCGGCAAGCAGCAGGTCGGCGTCGGCGGCGATGTCGACGAGGGTCGCACTCATGTCCTGCCAGCCCTGGACCATGTACGCACGGAGCTCCCGCGCAAACGTGACGGGGTTCTGGAGCTTGAGGTGATCCCGGAAGATGTCGGCGTCGAGTTGCTGCTGAGAATCCACGCCGTAGCTGGCAGGCTCGGGCAGACCGGTGGACGTGATGAATGGAACCAGGTTCGGCGGTACCGCCATTCGTACCTGGTGACCTCGGCGCAGCAGTTCTCGTGCCACGGCTCCGCTGGGTTCGATATCTCCGCGAGTGCCATGGATGGCAATGGCAAATTTCATGTGAAGCTGCACAGGCCTTTCCGCCGGTGATCTACGCGTAGCTGGCACGAATGCGGCCATTCGGCCCGTCGGCAATTGACGGTCTGGCCCGGGTGCGGTGACTTCGACAGTGGCACACCCGATTACAGCACGCCTCGGGTCCGGAGGTTGATTTGCCGCCGCTGTGTTGCCGTGCTGGTCCATGCTTGTTGATGGTTTGCGGCGTGTAGCCTGTCGGGGATGCTGAAAAGGGCCAGGCCGAGTGGTGCGTTGGCACATGTGGGCTTTGCCGCGCTCGGCAGGTTCGCGGTGCGGCGCCCGGTGGCGATCATAGCCGCCTGGATCGGTCTTGCCGTCGTGCTGTTTCTTGCGCTTCCGCCACTGACCGATGTCGCGACGCGGCATCCACCGGACTTCCTGCCCAGCGACGCACCGACACTCATTGCCGGAAACGCGATGAAGAACGCGTTCCGCGAAGCGGACGCGGGCAACGTGGCGATCGTCCTGCTGACCAACGAACACGGTCTGAACGCTTCCGATGAGGACGTCTACAAACGACTTGTCGACGCGCTGAATGCCGACCGGACGAACGTCAAGTCGACTCAGGACTTCATCCACATTCCTGAACTGCGTCAGGTCATGATGAGCAAGGACGGGAAGTCCTGGCAGTTGCCCATCAGCTTGGTCGGCAACATGGGTACCGCGCCCGGACAGGCCGCCTATCGCGAAGCCATGACCACGGTCCGCAAAGTGGTCCAGGGCAGCGATCTGGAGTTGAACGTCGTCGGTGCAGCGGCGACATTCGAAGACATTACCGAGATCGGCGCCCACGACCAGCACTTGATCGAGACGTCCACCGGCATCCTGGTGTTCGCAATTTTGATCATCGTCTACCGGAGCGTCGTGGCGATGCTGCTGCCGCTCGTGACCATCGGCGTCTCATTGGCTGTGGCACAGCAGGTAGTCGCCGGACTTGGCCTATTGGGGCTCGGCCTCGCACCCCAGACCATCGTGCTGATGACCGGCATGATGATGGGTGCAGGAACCGACTATGCGATCTTCCTATTCAGTCGATATCAGGAGTTTGTCCGGCACGGTGAAGATTCCGACCGTGCATTGATCTCGGCGTTGACGTCCATCGGTGAGGTGATCGCCGGTTCGGCGGGCACGGTGGCCATCACCTTCCTGGCGCTGTCGTTCGCCACGTTGGGCGTGTTCGCGACGATTGGGCCGGCACTGTCCGCGACGGTTCTTATCGGCTTCCTCGCGTCGGTGACGATGCTGCCTGCGTTGATCGTGCTGGTTGGCCGGCGTGGCTGGATCAAACCGCGCAAAGATATGACCGGTCGGTTCTGGCGCCGGTCGGGCGTCCACATCGTGCGTCGCCCGGTCACGCACCTGGCCGGCAGCCTCGCGGTGCTGTTGGCGCTGGCCGGCTGCGCCACCCTGGTGGATTTCAATTACGACAACCGCAAGGACTTGCCCGAGGACGCGGCGAGTAATGCGGGCTATGAGGCATTGAACAAGCACTTCCCGGTCAGTACGACCATGCAGCAGTTCGTGCTGATTCAGTCGGCGCACGACCTGCGCGCGCCGAAGGCACTCGCAGACCTTGAGCAGATGGCCCAGCGCATCGGCCAGCTGCCGAACATCGATGCGGTCCGCGGTATTACGAGGCCCACCGGCGATGTGCTGGAGCAGGCCAAAGCGACGTATCAGGCCGGTGAGGTCGGCAGCAAGCTCAAGGACGCGTCGAATCTCATTCACGGCAATGAGAGCAATCTGCAGAAGCTGGTCGATGGCGAGTACCAATTGGCCGATGCGCTGAACCAGATTCGGACCCAAGTCTTGGGTTCGATTCAGCCGATCCGCACCATGCTGAGCCAGATGTCCGCGATTCAGAGCCGGTATGGCGGCTCGAAAACCATCGACGACTTGGATAAGTCGGCCAAGATGGTCTCCGAAATGACGTCGCTCGGTGACGCGATCGGCGGACAGTTGGTTCGCGTCGGCGACGTCTACAAGTGGTCCTCGCGGGCACTCGACATGCTCAATGCCACACCGTTCTGCAACTACTACCAAGCCTGTAACGAGCTGCGGGCCGGACTGCAGAACGTCAGTGACGGCAATGATCCCGAGACGGTGCAGAAGGTCATCAACCTCGGTCACATGTTGCAGCAGTACAAAAGCGATCCCGGTATGGACGACAAGGTCCGGGGGATTGGCACCAATATCGAAAGCGTCACCAAACTGCTCAAGCAGCTTCGGCTCTACGACACCGGTGACCTCGACAGGCGGCTGCAGCAGGCAGTTGAGGGTGTCAACCTTCTTGCTGATTCGAGCAAGCAGCTTGCCGACGGCGTCAAGCTGTTGGTCGACCAGGTCCGGACGATGGGCGGCGGCTTGAATCAGGCCTCGTCGTTCCTGCTCGGTATGCGACGCGACGCCAACACCCCCCAGATGGCTGGTTTCTACGTTCCGCCAGAAATTTTGGGCCGGAACGAATTCGAAAAAGCGGCCACGCTATTCGTCTCACCTGACGGTCACACCGTGCGCTATCTGGTTCAGACCGCTCTGGATCCATTTGGCGTGGAAGCCATGGACCAGACCAACGCCATCGTCAAGGCCGCGGAAACCGCACTACCCAATACGACACTGTCCGACGCCAAGGTGTCGATGATCGGCCTGTCGGCGGTGAACCGAGACCTGCGCGACTATTACAACAGCGACATCCAGTACATCGTGGCAGTCACGCTGATCGTGGTCTTCCTGATTCTGGTGCAGTTGCTGCGCGCGGTGGTGGCACCGCTGTACCTCGTGTTGTCAGTGGTGCTGTCGTATGGGTCAGCGTTGGGCATCGGCGTGGTGTTCTTCCAGTTCATCCTGGGTGAAGGCATCAACTGGAGCGTGCCCGGTGTGGCGTTCCTGGTGCTGGTCGCGGTGGGTGCCGACTACAACCTGCTACTGATTTCCCGAATACGTGACGAAGCGAAATACGGCGTTCCGTCAGCCATCGTGAAGACGGTCGCGGCCACCGGCGGTGTCATCACATCGGCCGGTTTGATCTTCGCCGCATCGATGCTTGCCTTGACCGTCAGTAGCATCCTCAGCGCCGTTCAGACGGGCTTCATCATCGGTGTCGGCCTGCTGCTCGACACCTTCATCGTGCGTACCGTCACCGTGCCGGCCATCGCGGCGTTGCTGCGTGACGCCAACTGGTGGCCGTCGAAGTCGCCGCGGCGGATTCGGGAGGAAGCGGCACTGGCGGCGGCTGTGGCCGATAACGAACGACGTGATGCAGAGCGTCGCGCTCGGCACGAATCCGACGAACCCGGACCGTGCCCGGATTGTGGGTATGAGGCGTCCTGCGATGCCTGCCAGATGACGACGGCGTTCGACGTCGCAGGGGCAGCGCAGTACGGGCGCGGATCTTTCGCCTGATCGGGTCGAGAGTGGTCAAGGTTCTCGAGGCCGGTTAGCATTTGCCGGTGTCGTCGTCGATTCCTTCTGAATTGATCGAAATACCCGCGTCGGGTGAGCCGATCAGCGCAATGCGTAAGCGTTGGTATTGGTTCATCGCAATCACTTTGGTGGTATGGACGACTGCCTACATCTACGCCGTCACCGAACTCATTCCGAACGGCATCTATTGGCTTTCGTACTACGCGATGAATTACGACGCCGGATTCGTTCGCCGCGGTCTTGCCGGTGCAATAGTCGCGTGGTTTCCCAAGGACCAGTACTTCATTGTCACAATGGGGCTTCTCGTTGGTGCCGTCGCTGTATATTTGTGCGCCCTACTGGCTTTGATGACGCATGTGCTGCGCGGTGGCAAGCGCACAGAACGTCGGGTGATCGTTGCGCTGTTCGTACCCGTGCTGCCGTGCACATTCACCTTCGCGTTGCTGGGTCCACGTCCAGAACTGGCGGCGGCCGGTGCTTTGGTGGTGTTCGGATTGGCGTTGACCCGAGTGCACAGTATGCGTGGCACGGTGGTCTGCAGCGCCGGGTTCGGCTTGTTTATCGCCCTAGCTGCTTTTGTGCATGAGGGCATACCGCTTGAATTCGCGCTTGGTGCGGTTCTGGCGATTGCTGTGTTGGCTCCTGTGGAGCAGGCGCGGACCCGTCGGACGTGCATGGCCGTCGCAGTGGGCCCAGGACTCTTGGCGACCGCCGCGATCAGCGTCCTGGGACGGCGGGATGTCGCGGACGTGACCTGTCGCGGGATTCCGCACGCCATGATGAGGAACACGTTCAAAGTGCCACCCGAAAAGTTCGGGGACTACATGGCCGGGCGTTTCCAGAGTGTGTCGGACTACCACGATTGGGTTTGCGCCAACGTCTTGCCGGCGTTTGACCAGAACTTGGTGGGAGGCATGCAGTCGGTGCGGTCATTGGGGGTCCCGACCTTGGTGGGCGGTTTCACGCATGGGCTGCTGGTGTGTATCGGAACGGTATTGGTGATGGCATACGCCACCAAAGTCAGTCTCAAGGCTTTCGTGCCGAGTATCCGCGGTGGCCTGTTGGTTCCGGCGGCGGCGCTGGCGTTGATGATTCCGGTCTTCGCCACGGGCGTGGACTGGATTCGGTGGTGGATGCTCATCACCATCAACATCGTTTGTGTCTTCCTGCTCTGGGCGTCGGGCCGACCGGAGATCGATTCACCGCTCGCCAAACGCGAGCGGAGGATACTGTTCGGCCTCGGTATTTTGTTCGCGCTCATACCGTTTGGCGGTACCGCAGGGTATGCGGCCGGCTTTGCCAAGTCGGGCTAGTCGCCGCAAAGTGTGACCAACCGAAGCTGGGCTGTATATGACCTGTGATACTGCTCGCTATGACCGAAGTGACGCCTGTCGTCAGCGTGGTGACAATCACCTACAACCACGAAGAATTTGTCGCTGAGGCACTGCAGAGTTTCGTCGATCAAGAAGTCGACTTTCCTATAGAAGTGATCGTCGCCGACGATGCCTCGACGGACCGCACGCCCGAGATCATCCAGCTCTATACAGATCGCTATCCGCAGCTGTTCCGCCCAGTTCTGCGCTCGAAGAACGTCGGCGCCTTTTCGAATCTCATTGATGCCTTGTCCGCTTCGCGTGGCACCTTCATTGCCTTGTGTGAGGGCGACGACTATTGGACGGACCCGCACAAACTCGCAAAGCAGGTCGCCTATCTGCGGGAGCACCCCGATACGTCTGTCTGCTTCCACCCGGTGCGGGTTATTTGGACCGATGGTTCGGCACCGGATTCGATTTATCCACCGACGCACCGCCGACGGAACCTCACCGTCGACGCACTGTTCAAATGGAACTTCATCCAGACGAGGGCCTTGACCCCGGATGGTGGACACGGGATTTGGATTAAGCAGCTTCTGGCAGCGTAACGAATGTGTGGGTGTTTTCGTAGCCGGCCGGGCTGGAATAGCGGCAGCGGGAGTGCCTCCGTTTCAGGTTGTAGCGGACCAGCCAGCGGAACACTTCACGGCGGCAGGTAGCAGCGTCGGGCCACTGGCTGCGGTCCTGCAGGATCTCGCGTTTGAGGGAGGCGTTGAACGATTCGGCGAGCGCGTTATCGGCACTTGACCCCACCCCACCCATCGACTGGACGACGCCCAGATCTGCGCAGAGTGTCGCGAAATCCTTTGAGGTGTACTGACTTCCGTGATCTGAGTGGAATATCGCACCGGCCAGCGAGCCCCGTAACGCGTCAGCGGCTTTGAGGGCATCTTCGACCAGTTCAGTGCGCATGTGCTCAGCGATCGCCCACCCCGCGACCCGGCCGGAGAAGCAGTCGATCACTGTCGCGAGATACAGATTCGCCCCGGTGGCCAAGGGTAGGTAGGTGATGTCGCCGACGTACTTCACATTGGGTGCGGTCGCGGTGAAGTCCCGCCCGAGCAGGTCCGGGACCTTCTGATTCGCCGGATCCGGGGTGGTCGTTTTCACGCGTCGTCGCCGGCGGTAGCCGGCGATCCCGGCACCCCTCATCACCCGGGCCACCCGCTTGTGGTTGACCCGCTCACCGTCGGGTGCACCGTCGTTGAGTTCGGCGGTGATCCGCGGTGCCCCGTAGGTGTTGTCTTCGTCGTGCACGGTGCGGATACGTGCGGCCAGCTCCTGGTCAGCGGCGATGCGGGCGGCTCGGCCGTCGGCAGCGGCCAACCAGGCGTAGAACGAGGAACGCGCGATCTCGACGACTGCGCATAGCCACTTCACCGGGTAGGTGTGCAGGTGGTCGGCGACGAACTGGAAGCGGCTCACCAGTTCGTCTCCCCGGCGAAATATTTGGCCGCCGACCGCAGGATGTCACGCTCGGTGGCCAACCGGGCCTCGGTGGCGCGTAACGCCCTGTTCTCGGCGCGTAGCCGGGCCAGCTCCTGGTCCGGGGTCTGCTCGCCCGGTGCCGGCTCACCGGCAGAACTCGGGCTACGGTGCCGGATCGGCACCCCAGCGGCCTTGCACCAGGCCGACAGCGTCACCCCACTGATGCCGAGCTCGTCAGCGATCGCGGTGATCGTCGCGCCCTCAGTGTCTCGGTACAGCGCCACCGCATCCCGCTTGAACTCGTCCGGGTAATTCTTCCTTGCCATCGGTGTCGATCATCTCGCTTCCCCCGCCAATCTTGCGGGATTCAGCGTGTCCAACACTTGGGGTCAGGACCCCGAATTCAGCCATGTATCGGCGGGCGGAATCGTATGAAGGAATCCCTCCCGACGCCATGCCGCTGGATTGGATTCTGCACACCATGCACGCGGTACGAGGCGAAGTAGCCATGCTGGCCGACACCATGAGCGTCTACCGCCGCCACCCGTACGGAATGTGGTACGTGAAAGACACGAATAGGGTGAAATTCTGGCAGCAGCATGGTGCTCGGTATGTGGCGATGCTCGACGCGATGTTTGGTTTGGCAGCAGATAATCGCAAGCGGCAGAACGCTGTTCTCGCAGTGAGCCGGGGTGCCCTGGGTCAGTTGGCGTCGGTTCCTGGGCCGGATGGCCGGGCGTTGCTGCTGGATACGACTGCTGCCTATCCGCGGTTGTATGGCGATAGCCTGATCCAACGGTTGGCGGTCAAGATGGCCGTGCAGGTTCAGCGTGCCAGTACGGCCGTGGCGCAAATAGCGTTGGCCCGCAAGGATTGAACTACGACGCTTCGGGCGTCGGACTGAGGTAATCCGCCAGCTGGTCGGTGTAGAACGCCGGCTCGAAACCCGTCGCTTCGACCTTGGTCAGGTCCAGCGCACTGTTGTGCGGTCGGGGTGCAAAGGGCGCTTGCGCGGTTGCGAAGTAATCCTCGGTGCTGACGTCGCGCACCCGGGACGGATCATGGCCGGTAATCGTGAATATCCGACGTGCGATCTCCGCCCACGATTCGATGGGACCCGATGACCGCGCTCACTGAATTTCCCCACTGACGCTCATCGGAATTCCCCACCAGTGTGGCTCCGCCGAGAAGGGCGGGCCTCCCTCGAAGCTGCTGGTGTCTGACGCCAGTTGCTTCATCGAAGGAGGCCCGCTTTCTCATGCTCACATGGGAGGACGATGTGGAAGTACATGCCCTGCACAAACGTGGTTGGTCGATCTCGGCGATCGCCCGCCACACCGGCTTCGATCGCAAGACGGTCCGCAAGTATTTGGCCGGTGACGGCACGCCCGGGGTCCGCGCCCGGCCTGGCCCTGATCCGTTCGAGCCGTTCGTCGACTACGTCGCCGCGAGGCTGACCGAGGACCCACACCTGTGGGCCCGCACCCTGTTCGACGAGCTGGAGGACCTGGGGTTCGGGTTGTCGTATCAGAGCCTGACCCGCAACATCCGCGCCCGCAGCCTGCGCCCGGTCTGTGAGGCTTGCCGGACCGCCACGCAGCGCCCGAACGCGGTAATCCCGCACGAGCCCGGGGATGAAACCCAATGGGACTGGCTGGAATTACCCGATCCACCGCAGTCGTGGGGTTGGGGCAAGACCGCGCACCTGCTGGTCGGCTCGCTGGCGCATTCCGGGAAGTGGCGCGGCTATCTGGCACCCTTGGAGGATCAGCCGCATCTGGTCGCCGGCCTGGACCGCGTCACCCGCGGCCTCGGTGGACTCACGCGGGTGTGGCGCTTCGATCGGATGGCGACCGTGTGTGACCCCGGCTCGGGTCGGGTGACGGCGTCGTTCGCCGGGGTGGCCAAGCACTACGGCGTCGCGGTGGCGATCTGCCCGGCCCGGCGCGGCAACCGCAAGGGCGTGGTGGAGAAGGTCAATCACACCGCCGCGCAACGCTGGTGGCGCACCCTGGCCGACGAGGCCACCGTGGAGGCGGCCCAGGCCAGCGTGGATCGCTTCGCCCGGGTCCGTGGTGACACCCGAATGCGTGCCACCGCTGACGGGCGGTCCTCGGTCGCTGTCGTGGCCAAGGCCGAACCGCTACTCCCGGCGCCGGCGCAGGCGTATCCCGTCATCGTCTCCGAGCGTCGGACTGCGTCCCGGCAGGCATTGGTGCCCTACCGCGGCAATCGCTACTCAGTGCCCCCGGAACTGGCCGCCGCCCAGGTCGTGGTGTCCCATCCGGTCGGGGGCGAGTTCTGCGACATCGCCACCACGAGCGGGATCATCGTCGCTCGGCACCGGATGGCCGCCGACGGGCTTGGGGTGATGGTGCGTGACAGCGGGCATGTCATCGCCTTGGACACCGCGGCGATGGCCACCGCAGCCACCGGGCGTCCGCATCGCCCCAAGGAACGCATCCCACCGGGACCGGCCGCTAAAGCCGCTGCCGCGCAACTGCTTGCACTCAAGCGGCCATCCACCACCGCTATTGAAACATCGACTCCATCAACTGATTCCACCGTCATCGACTTGTCCGCCTACGAGCGGGCCGCCCAGAACAGGACCATCCAATGACCGCCACGCCGCCCAACGCCACGACCGCCACGGAGGAGTCGCCGTCGACGGTGGCGAGCCGCTATCAGCAGCTGCGCTCGCACCTGGCCGAACTCAAACTCACCGCGGCCGCCGAAGCCCTCCCCGCGGTGCTCGACCAGGCCACCGTCGAAGGCCTGTCCCTGACCGTCGCATTGGAGCGACTGCTGGCCGTGGAAGTCGAGGCCTCCACCGCCCGCCGGTTGGCGAGCCGGTTGCGGTTCGCCTGCCTGCCCACCCCGGCCACCCTCGATGACTTCGACGTCGACTCCGCCGCCGGGATCGACCGCAAGCTCATCGACGAGCTGGGCACTTGCCGCTACCTGGAATCGGCGACCAACATCCTGCTCATCGGGCCACCGGGCACCGGCAAGACGCATCTGTCCGTCGGATTGGCGAGGGCTGCAGCACATGCCGGCTACCGGACCTACTTCACCACCGCCGCCGACCTGGCCGCCCGGTGTCATCGCGCAGCGATCGAGGGGCGCTGGGCCACCACGATGCGGTTCTTCGCCGGTCCGACGCTGCTGGTGATCGATGAGCTGGGGTACTTGCCGTTGCCCGCCGAAGCCGCTTCGGCGTTGTTTCAGGTTGTCTCCCAACGGTATTTGAAGACCAGCATCGTCATCACTACCAACCGCGGGGTGGGAGCCTGGGGTGAGATCCTCGGCGACACCACCGTGGCCGCCGCAATGCTCGACCGCCTGCTGCACCGCTCGGTCGTCATCAACCTCGACGGCGAGTCCTATCGGCTACGCGACCATCATGCCGCCGCGGAAACCCTCCGCCGGACCACCACCGGAACCCGCCAACAACTACACTGACCACTGCTCACAGGTGAGGAATTTCGGCGAGCACAGCCGGGGATTTTCGATGAGCGCCGTCAGCAGTACCGGTGTATTGGCGTTGCACACCGACGGTCCCCATACCCTTTCTTGAGGTCCCCCAGTTCCATCGACGACCAGTACTGCATCGGGGTCGGCGAATGCGGTCCACACATAGTCACGCATATCATCAGCAACCGCTCCTCACCCCACGATGCGCGAGAAAGCATGTGCTGCAACCCATGGGGTGTTACATCACCGCGTTCCTCGGCGATCGTCCAGCAGTTTTTGCGTTCCAGATTCGACAGCAATCCCAACATCAGCCCCGCGGCGGCATGACGAACGGGTTCGTATCGGGCGAACGAGGGTCGGACGCGATCGACCAGCGCGCCGAAATCATCGAGCCAGCTATCAGCGCAAACACGCCGACCCCCAGCTACAACTGTAGTACTACGCCAACTCGCTCCGACCGCGCTGGATGAGCGGCCGCCTCGGCTTCAAGAAGAAAGGCCGCCGAGGCCGAAGATCGGGCTTCAACGCCGAGGCCGAAGATCGGGCTTCAACGCCGAGGGTCCGATGGCCGACCAGATCGTGGCCGCTATACCTTTCTGGGAACGAATTCCAAAGTCCTCCAACAAGTGCCTGCGATATGGCAGTCCCGGTCCCAACATCCTGGTCCCACTGTGGTTTTCGCCTGTATCGACGTGATAGACCACCGCGGAAAACGGCAACGCTGCGAGACTGCGTCCGCGAGCGCGCCACCACTCGAGTGCGTATCGGTGATCACCGATGACGTGCTCAATCGCGTCGACGCCGGGGCCTTGACCCCGGATGGTGGACACGGGATTTGGATTAAGCAGCTTCTGGCAGCGTAACGAATGTGTGGGTGTTTTCGTAGCCGGCCGGGCTGGAATAGCGGCAGCGGGAGTGCCTCCGTTTCAGGTTGTAGCGGACCAGCCAGCGGAACACTTCACGGCGGCAGGTAGCAGCGTCGGGCCACTGGCTGCGGTCCTGCAGGATCTCGCGTTTGAGGGAGGCGTTGAACGATTCGGCGAGCGCGTTATCGGCACTTGACCCCACCCCACCCATCGACTGGACGACGCCCAGATCTGCGCAGAGTGTCGCGAAATCCTTTGAGGTGTACTGACTTCCGTGATCTGAGTGGAATATCGCACCGGCCAGCGAGCCCCGTAACGCGTCAGCGGCTTTGAGGGCATCTTCGACCAGTTCAGTGCGCATGTGCTCAGCGATCGCCCACCCCGCGACCCGGCCGGAGAAGCAGTCGATCACTGTCGCGAGATACAGATTCGCCCCGGTGGCCAAGGGTAGGTAGGTGATGTCGCCGACGTACTTCACATTGGGTGCGGTCGCGGTGAAGTCCCGCCCGAGCAGGTCCGGGACCTTCTGATTCGCCGGATCCGGGTGGTCGTTTTCACGCGTCGTCGCCGGCGGTAGCCGGCGATCCCGGCACCCCTCATCACCCGGGCCACCCGCTTGTGGTTGACCCGCTCACCGTCGGGTGCACCGTCGTTGAGTTCGGCGGTGATCCGCGGTGCCCCGTAGGTGTTGTCTTCGTCGTGCACGGTGCGGATACGTGCGGCCAGCTCCTGGTCAGCGGCGATGCGGGCGGCTCGGCCGTCGGCAGCGGCCAACCAGGCGTAGAACGAGGAACGCGCGATCTCGACGACTGCGCATAGCCACTTCACCGGGTAGGTGTGCAGGTGGTCGGCGACGAACTGGAAGCGGCTCACCAGTTCGTCTCCCCGGCGAAATATTTGGCCGCCGACCGCAGGATGTCACGCTCGGTGGCCAACCGGGCCTCGGTGGCGCGTAACGCCCTGTTCTCGGCGCGTAGCCGGGCCAGCTCCTGGTCCGGGGTCTGCTCGCCCGGTGCCGGCTCACCGGCAGAACTCGGGCTACGGTGCCGGATCGGCACCCCAGCGGCCTTGCACCAGGCCGACAGCGTCACCCCACTGATGCCGAGCTCGTCAGCGATCGCGGTGATCGTCGCGCCCTCAGTGTCTCGGTACAGCGCCACCGCATCCCGCTTGAACTCGTCCGGGTAATTCTTCCTTGCCATCGGTGTCGATCATCTCGCTTCCCCCGCCAATCTTGCGGGATTCAGCGTGTCCAACACTTGGGGTCAGGACCCCCGAACGCATCGACGACCTCTGACTGCGTAGATGACACCGTAAGGTGATCAGGCACCTCGAACGCTGCAAACGGAACGACGAAGGACGTGCCGCAGATCCGGAATAGCCGGTTGCGCCGAACATAGCTGTTCCTGGCGCGCGAGTACATCCAACCTTTGCGAACCACCCAACCTTGACTGTCTGGATGGTCATGCACATAGCGGGCTACATCGCGGTGGAGATAGTCGTCGGCGTCGAAGAACATCACAAAATCAGGAGAAAATTCACGTGCTGCGGCCAAGCCGATCCCGGTCTTGGTGCCTTTGTCCCAAATCACCGGTCCCATCCCGGTCTGTGCCCCGCGTTGCGCAGTGGGAGGCGGAAAATTGACGCCCACGAAGTGCATCTGTGGCGGCAGCGGGAAAGCCGGCTTTTGATTGCCCACAACAATGACCACATAGTCATCGCAAGCCTGCCGCGCGATCGAATCGAGTGTGTCGGATAGGAATTCCTCCACCTGGCCGTAGTCGGTCGAATTTCTCGGATGTCTGATTGTGGTGATAAAAGCCAGCATTGCTTTTCTCTCCGCAGTCGAGGGCAGTACCTTTGAACGGACCCATTATACCTCGTTCTGCGTGGCTTCGTTGAATACTTTCAGCCGCATTTCTGGCGAAGAGGTACACATTCTGTCACAGTAAAAATTGCTGAAAAATTATTCTTGTCACCAAGAGTAATTCCCGGCAAAGTTGTCGCCCGTAGATTCGCCCTCTGGCCAGCTATTAGATTTCCTCGAAGAGTGTCAGAGGTGAGCAGCTGGACCTATGGGAAAAGTTTGCGGAGACTCGCCCGCGTGCCAGCCATCTTCGTGCGTGTTAGCTCGGGCCGTAGATTCAGCACCGGTCGCCCGCCGTGCGGCGCTGGTCGGTGTCGGCCGACCAAGCGACGCGGCCGGCGCGTTTGAGGTGGGCAGGCGGGCAGCAAAAGCGCCCCGTGCGATGGACACGATGGTGCCGCTCGTGCGCCCACCATCCGTGCTTACACCTGATCCCGGTGAATGCGGGTATCCACCGGGATCAGTGCACAGCGAAAACGCCGGTTACCGGCGTGGGCAATCAGCTGCGCAACAGTGCGAGATGTTCGGGTGTGCGCGCTTTCCTGTAGCGCCGCAGTCGCCGTGAGTTGCTCCGGAACGCCGGGTCGAGAATCTTGATTTTAGTGGCCGGCGGGTGCCAGAGGTGATAGGCGGGACCGCTGATACGCGACGGATTACCGTTCGCCTTGCCGTGCCCGCCGACAATACCGGCGGCAAGCCAAAAGGCGTTGTCCTCGCAACCCCAGCCGCAGAATTCCTCGTCGAATCCGCCGACGGCATCCCACAGGCGGCGAGGCACGGCAACGACCGACGACTGCGTCAGCAGTTCCCGTTTACGGGTTCGGACCGAGCGGAGTCCTCGCGGATCCAGTTCCGAGTCGGCCATGAACCGATCAGTCGACTCCTCGGTGAGCTCGACGACCCTGGTGAGGGCCGAAGTCAACAGCTCAGTCGAATGTGCTCGCGCGACTGCATCCTCGAATTGTGACGGTGCCACCAGGGTGTCGGAATCGCAAATCACCGCAACGTCCCAGTCACCCGCTTCAGTGGCGGCGTGGTTGATCGCAGCGCTGCGGTTGAACAACCCGGCGGGAGATTCGCCGATGTAAATCGGGTAGTCGGGATGATGTCTCTTGAGCCACGCTGCTGTGAAGCTCCACAGCTCATCGCGCCTGCCACCATCGGGTCGATAGGGCACCAGGATCACCGTGCGCAAACGTCTGAACCTCTCCATACGGGTCGCGGTCTAGTTGCTGACAGCATATATGCCTGCGTGTCGAGCTTCGTACTGCTCACGCTTCCACAGACTGCCGCAGAATGTGAAGTGCGGCACTCGCCAGGGTGCGTCGGTCAGCGCCGTACGTACGTGACAGTCATGTGTTCAGTCTCCGGACTCGCTCGCCTTCCGGAAGCCACTGACGGCCAGCGGCAGGAATACCGCGCCTAGCAGCACGATCCAGCCTGTGGTTATCAGTAGCGGGGCCAGCACCGGACCGCCCTCGCTCAACGCCCGCATGGCGAGGATGGTCGGAGACATCGGCTGGAATTCGATCAGCGGTCGAACCCACGACGGCAGAACTTTGACCGGTACCACGGATGAGTTACCGAACGCCAGACCCATGACGCCGGTAGCAAACCAGGTGAGCATGGTGCGATTGCCCGAATGAACCGCGACTGTGATGACCACCGTCGCAAACACCACGATCCACAACACCGGAATCAGGACGAACAGCGCCGCCCCGATCAACCTGCTGTCGAAACGCAGTCCGAACATCGCTCCGACTGTGACGATGAGGAGTGTACCGGCGAAGGTCCGTACCGCCTCCGCCAGCAGGATTCCGCTCAGTGGGCTCATCCTGTGTACCGGCATGACCCAGAACCGACTCAATAGTCCACTATCGCGCTCCACGGGAATGCTCAGTGCCGACGCCAACGAGCCCGACATGGCGCCGGCCAGCGCGCACATCGCGACCACCAGCGCGATGTTGTCGGTGCCCATCACCTTGACCATCGACTTGCTGATCAGCAGGTGGTAAACCACCAGCAGCACCGTTGGGAACAACAACGCCTGAACCGGCACCATCGGGTCGCGGCGCCACCGGGTGATCAGACGGCCGGCGAACACCGCACTCTCGGCGGCCACGGAGGCGGTGCGCGATTCGACCGAGTTGGCCACCGCATCCTTCGATGTCGGGTTCATGGAATCCGCCTTTGTCCCCGGATGGCGATCGTGCCGAAGATCACCAGCATGCCCGCGCACCAGGCGAGGCTGATGACCAGATTGACAGGGTCGGTGTTTCCGGTGCTGAATCCCCGCAGCGTTTCGGTTAACTGCGACACGGGCTGATAACGCACGAACGGCTGTAAGGCGCCGGGGAACGATTCAACGGGGGCGAGGCCCGTAGACAGCAGGAGCAAGAGCAGCTGGGGGATCAGCAACAATTGGCTCGATGTCTCGCTTCGGCGCGCTCGGACGCCGAGCGCGTCGGAGCCCAGAGACAGCGCCAGAGTCAAGGCGAGCGCCATCGCGACGAAGGCGAGCGTCGCACTCGCGCCGCCATCCATCCGGAATCCGAACGCGTAGCCCACCGCAATCGTCGCGACCAGCGCCACGCCTCCGCGGATGAGGCAGTAGAGGATTCGCGCCGCGAGTGGAGCCAGCGGGGAGATGGGCAGGGTGCGCAGCCGGTCGCTGAAACCCGAGGAACTCTCCTCTGCGGCCCGGTCGGTGGTTGTGAGTGCGCCGAATAACATGGCTTGCACGATGATCGCGGGCAACATGTACTGCGCGTAGCTCATGCCGCCGGTGTCGATGATGTGGCGCAGTACCAGATTGGCTCCGGCGAACGTTGCGACCGGGGCAATTGCCGCGAAGACGATGTCAAGGTCCCGCGCCGCGCGCGTCACCACCCGCTCGGTCAGCGCGACCACCGCTGTCATAGGACGCTTTCGCGCTCGGTGAGGTGCAGAAAGACCTCGTCGAGTGTCGGTTTACGCAGGCCGATATCGGCGAGCTCGATGCCCTGGGTCGTCATCCGGTTCAGCACCTCGCTGAGCGTTGCCGCGCCTTCAAGAGCCGGGATCGCCACTGAATCAGTGTCCCGGTCGATTTCGATATTCGCGAAACCGGTCAGTGCCTCGGCAACGCGGTCGAGATCATCTGGATCGGATGGGCTGATATGGCAGTACGTGCGCCGCATCCCGCTTTTCAGTTCGTTGGCGGTCCCCTGCGCGATGACCTGACCGGAATCTACGATGACGATCGAATCGCTGAGCACGTCAGCTTCTTCCAGATACTGCGTAGTCAGCAGGACCGTGGTGTTTTGTTCCTTCAGCGAAGAAACCAGGTTCCACACGTCGCGACGGCTGCGCGGGTCCAAGCCCGTGGTGGGTTCGTCGAGGAACAACACCTTCGGCGGAACCACCAGGGACACTGCGATGTCGATGCGTCGGCGCATACCGCCCGAATAGGTCGCGACGGCACGGTCGGCGGCGTATGCCAACTCGAACTGCTCGACTAGTTCGTCGGCCCGGCGACGGGCGGCCCGACGGCCCATTCCGCGTAGACGACAGAAGAGCACGAGGTTCTCGCGACCGGTGAGTGATCCGTCTAGCGCCGCGTCCTGCCCGGTCACGCCGATGTTCGCGCGGACCCGGCCCGGTTCGAGCATCACGTCGTGACCCGCCACGACTGCGGTGCCCGATGTCGGTCGGACCAGAGTGGACAGGATTTTGACCGTGGTGGTCTTGCCCGCGCCGTTGTGGCCGAGCAAAGCGCAGATGGAGCCCGTCGGAACCGAGAAGCTGATGCCCTTCAACGCCGCAAATGTCCCGTATGTCTTGGCGATGCGGTCGAGCTCAATCACGCGTGCACACGTTACAGGGGTGCATCGACGATTGCCGAGTCCACGTAATCGACCACACTTTGCTCGCCCATTCCTGAACTGCTGCGGCTCGGTCTGATCGGTGCTCGAGTCCCGTATGTCGTCTTTCGTCGGCCGGCGGACGGGTGGTCAGTTGTGCGCACCGGCAGGGATCGTTCCCAGGTCCGGTGTGCTGGCGTTCCGACCGTCTTCGGCGGCACCAACAACCGCGTTCAATGAGAGTCTCGTGCTCCATTTCGCGGTCGCGTTCCCGATGTCCGCAATTGACCTTGTTTGAATTGCGTGACAAATCGGCAATGTCGGGTACGGCAGCATCACCGTCGACGGGCGCCTCTTCATCGTCGACGGCACAAGCAGCTGCAGTACGCGTCCATCGGCGCACACTGCGGCCGGCTCAGGCGTCGAGTCGCGCTAGTTCACCCTTGCGGTACAGCTCGGTGCAGGCCTGGCGGCGGATCTTGCCGCTCGTGGTGATCGGGATCGAGCCCCGGCCGACCAGCACCAGGTCGGCGGCATTCACACCGTGCACCTGGGAGATGGCCGAGGTGATGTCGTGCTTGACCTGTGCCAGGTTCTCGCGGACCTCGTCCTCGGTCTCGCCGCGCTTCTTCATCTCGATGACGACGGCGAACTGTTCGACACCGTCCTCCTCGAAACCGACGGCGGCGGTACGGCCACCCGAGACCGCGCTGACGGTGGCCTCGATGTCGTCGGGGTACAGGTTGCGGCCGCGGATGATCAGCAGGTCCTTGATCCGGCCGATGATGAACAGCGAGCCTTCGGAGATGAAGCCGAGGTCGCCGGTACGCAGCCAGTACTCCGACGGGGTGCCCTCGGGAGCGTCCTCGAGTACGCCGCGGAAGGTCTTCTCGGTTTCCTCGGGCTTGTTCCAGTAGCCGGCACACACGTTCTCGCCGTGCGTCCAGATTTCACCGACGGTGCCCTCGGCAGCCTCGCGGCGGGTCTCCGGGTCGACGATGCGAACCAGGGGGGAGGGCGAGAAGCCGTAGCTCACGAGCGGGCTGCCGGACTCGACGCGCTCGACGATGCCGTCGGCAAGCTTCTCGGTGTCGAATTCCACGACCGTCGGCGGCTCGCCGGATTCGCGGGATGCCACGTAGAGGGTCGCCTCGGCCAGGCCGTAGCTCGGGCGGACAGACTTGCCCGGCAGCCCGAACTTGGCGAAGCGCTGGATGTAGCGCTTCACGGTGGTCGGCTGTACGCGCTCGGCGCCGCTGAAGACCGTCAGGACCGTGCTCAGGTCCTTGCCGGCCATGTCCTCGTCGGTGGTCCGCGCGGCGGCCAGGTCGAAGGCGAAGTTCGGCGCGGCGGTGATGACGTTCTTGTGGCTGCCCATCAACTGCATCCAGCGGGCGGGCTTGACCAGGAACGAGATGGGGCTGGTCATCACGGTGTGCCAGCCGCCCAGGATCGGCGTGCACACGCCGAGCAGCAGGCCCATGTCGTGGTACAGCGGCAGCCATGTCACCACGGTGCTGCCGGCCGGCGCGACCTTGCCCCACTCGGAGAAGAAGACCGCGATCATCTGCTCGTAGTTGGCCGAGACGTTGCGGTGCGAGACCATCACGCCGGCGGCGGTGCGGGTCGAGCCGGAGGTGTACTGCAGGTACGCGGTCTCGGGCCGAACTTCGCGGCGGGAGAACGGCTTACGACGCGTCTCCAGGTCCAGTTCGTCGACAGCGAGGACGACGGGGCTGCGGCCGTCGTCGTTCGGCGTCGCGTACTGCGCGACGGCGTCCTTGCTGGCCGCGGTGGTCAGGGCTACGACCGGCTGCGCATCCTTCATGACCGAGATGACGCGCTCGTCGTGGTGGCCCATGATCGGCTGGGTCAGCGGGACGGCGATCATGCCGGCCTCGAGGGCGCCGAGGAAGCCGACGACGTATTCGAGGCACTGCGGGGCGACGATCACCACGCGGTCGCCGATCTCACCGTGCTGGCGCAGTTCGTGCGCCACTGCGACGCTCTGCTGGTACAGCTGAGCCCAGGTGAGGGTCTTGGCCACGCCATCGGGGTCGGTGTCGTAGTCCATGAACGTGAAAGCCACGTCGTTGGGTTGCAGGCTGGCGCGCTCGCGCAGGACGGCCGGCAGAGACGACTCGATCACGGACACTTCCTCCTCGGGGATGTTCGGGCAGGGGTGAAGGCCGGGTGTCGTCGAAGGTGGTGAAACACAGTCAAACTGACACCGGGTGCCGGATAGCAGAGTAAGGCATCCTCGCAGATTTTGACGGATCGGGCCTTTTGCTGACGAGTCTCCGACGGTCAGCGCTGGAGGCTCAGTGGGCCGCCTTCGAGAACCACTTGGTCTTGATCAGCCACGAGTGCGCGGACGCCAGCGCGAAGACCCCGCCGCACATGCAGGCGAAGACCCAGACGAACTTGCCGTCTTCGAGGGGCTGCAGCTCGGGCACCAGCGATGTCAGGATGCGGGTGGCGCAGGCCATGATGCCGCTGGCGGTGGCGAACAGATAGATGTTGGCGATGCGCCGCGAGTCGGGGTTCTTGCGCAACACCAGCAGGGCGCGGCCGCCGAACACCAGCAGGTAGGTCAGGGTGCCGCACAGCACCAGCCAGTACGCGGCCAGCCAGCCGTCGGTGGGCATGGTGAACAGGTCGGGGGAGTACTCGCGACCGGCCACGCTCATCGAGAAGAGCGCGAGCAGCACCGGGATGCACAGGGTCGCGGGCCGCTCGATGTACTGCGTGAACATCTTCTGCATGGCGGCGTCGTCGGCCAGGCGGCCGATGGCGTTGTAGACGATGGCCGAGGCGGCCACGATGTAGCAGTCATGTCCGAGGTAGGCGGGCAGGTTCCACACACCGGTTGCCGAGTGGATGGCGCGGCCCAGGGTGTCGGCGGCCATCGGGGACATCAGGGCGACGGCGGCGGCCTGCAGCGCGATGTTGAGGGTCGCTGCCACTTCCCAGCGGCACGACCAGGTGACGCGACGAATCCACAAACTCCACGCCATACAGGCGAGAGTGATGGTTATGAGCAATGTGAGAGCCATGGTTGGAGCCTTTGCCAGCGCCTGCGAACGCTCAGATTCTACTGGTCATAGCGGCGGCGCATCAGCACGTCGCGTCATCTCCGACAACTTTGTGGCGCGTTTGGGGACCGCCGGCGCCGCCGTGGCAACCGCGAGGGGTGCCGATTGGATGTAGTTGATGACCTCGTCGTGGCTCATCAGGCCGAACCGAACCTGCAGGTCGGGATAGCTCAACCGGAAGTGATCGGCCACCAGGCGGAGTTCTTCCGCGTTGGGATAGTCGGCCTCTTTGATTCGCCGGTAGTACGTACTGCTCGACGTTCCGAGCGCACCGTAGATCTCCCTCGCTTCGACGTCGCCGTCGAAGATGTAGTCGAGCAGCGCCTTGAGCTGTCTGCCGTTCTGGTCTGTTCGGGGCACTCTGCCACGATAGACCCTTCCCCCCTTTGGTTGCTAGCAACTGTTTTTGCGACACATAAGCCGTAATTGACATGGGCGTCACAGTTTCGGGAGCTATGTCCCAAATTTGGGAATCGTGTTGTAGTCTGCATCACATGACTCTTGCGTACGCCGGTGAGTTCGACGCCGTTCTCCCTTCTGCTGCTGCGGCGACGATGCATGTCGCCGACTACGAGTTCGGCGGCTTCGACACCGCCGGTACTGCGGTCGACATGCGGCGCCTCGAGGCCCCGCTGTCGCCGGTGATCACCGCCGAGCTCGAGGGCGCGGTCGAATACCTGGGAGTCGATGCCGAGGTGCTGCTGATCGCCGCCCTCGGCCGCGCGATCGAGCGGGTCATCGGGCCCGGCCGAGCCGCGGTCGACGTGGCCGCAGCGAAGGAACGCTCCGGCGGCGGCCTGGCCGTGATCCGGCGGCTCGAGGTGGAGGCGGCCTCCGCATCGGACGTCGACGCCACCGCGATGGTGCAGGCGGTCCGCGGCGCCCTGGCGGCCGCCGCGGCCGACCCGAACGACGTTGCCGACGTGTTGTTCAGTTACGGCATGTCCGCCATCGACGGCGAGCACCCGGGCCCGGCCCACACGCTCGAGGTCCGCGCGTTCCACGCCGACGACGCCTTGCACGTCGACTGGTGGTACGCCCGGCACCAGTTCGAGCCCTACACCGTGGAAGAACTCGCCGAGCAGTTCTCTTACGCCGTCATCGAGCTCGCCTCGGAGGCCCTGCCGGTCGCGGAGTAGTCCGGCGTGCTCCGCGGCGGCCCGCGCCCGTTAGAATCGCTGCATTCGCATCGATCCGGCCATCACCGGGGAGCATTCGGAAGAACGGCCGGGGCCATCAACGCCGCGGCTCAGTAGAACCGAACGGGTGGGCCCGTCATCGCCTGCAGTTGAGCGGCGCACGTGTGCGACCTTCCGGGGTCGGCGGTGCGCAAGCGGGGTGGTACCGCGGCACTCGCGTCCAGACGCGAGATCGTCGTCCCCGTGCCTGGAACTGAGCACCGTTTGGTGCTGACGGCACTGGAGACCAGACGTGAGCGCGTACCCCAAGACCGCCAGTGGCACACCGAATTTCCCCGACCTCGAGACCGAGGTTCTGGAGTTCTGGGCCCGTGACGACACCTTCCGTGCCAGCATCGCGCGCCGCGACGGCGCCCCCGAATACGTCTTCTACGACGGTCCGCCGTTCGCCAACGGGCTGCCGCACTACGGCCACCTGCTGACCGGTTACGTCAAGGACATCGTTCCGCGCTACCGCACCATGCGCGGCTACAAGGTCGAGCGCCGGTTCGGCTGGGACACCCACGGCCTGCCCGCCGAGCTCGAGGTGCAGCGCCAGCTCGGTATCTCCGACAAGGCCCAGATCGAGGCCATGGGTATCGGCGCCTTCAACGACGCGTGCCGGGCCTCGGTCATGAAGTACTCGAACGAGTGGCAGTCCTACGTCACGCGCCAGGCCCGCTGGGTCGACTTCGACAACGACTACAAGACCCTGGACCTGACGTTCATGGAGTCGGTGATCTGGGCGTTCAAGCAGCTGTGGGACAAGGGTCTGGCCTATGAGGGCAACCGCGTGCTGCCGTACTGCTGGAACGACGAGACGCCGCTGTCCAACCACGAGCTGCGGATGGACGACGACGTCTACCAGAGCCGGCAGGACCCGGCGCTGACCGTCGGGTTCGTCGCGACCGACGGCCCGGTGGCCGGCGCCCGCCTGCTGGTCTGGACGACGACGCCGTGGACGTTGCCGTCCAACCAGGCCGTCGCCGTGCACCCCGAGGTCACCTACGTGCAGGTGGTGGGTCCCGACGAGCAGAACTACGTGCTGGCCGAGCCGCGGCTGGCGGCCTATGCGCGCGAGTTCGGCGAAGAGCCGGTGGTCGTCGGCAGCTACCTCGGCGCCGAGCTGCTGGGCACGCAGTACCTGCCGCCGTTCGCGTTCTTCGTCGACAGCGACAAGGCGCACAACGCCTTTCAGGTCTTGCAGGGCGATTTCGTCACCACCGAGGACGGCACCGGCATCGTCCACATGGCGCCGGCCTACGGCGAGGACGACAAGGCCACCTGTGACGCCGCCGGGATCGTCGCCGTCACGCCGGTGGATTCCACGGGCCGGTTCGACTCGACGGTGCCCGACTACCAGGGGCAGCAGGTCTTCGAGGCCAACCCGCAGATCATCAAGGACCTCAAGAACGGCACCGGCCCGGCGGCGGTCAACGCTCCGGTCCTGCTGCGGCACGAGACCTACGAGCACTCCTACCCGCACTGCTGGCGGTGCCGTAACCCGCTGATCTACCGCGCGGTGTCGTCGTGGTTCGTCAAGGTCACCGAGTTCCGCGACCGGATGGTCGAGCTGAACCAGCAGATCACCTGGTACCCCGAGCACGTCAAGGACGGCCAGTTCGGCAAGTGGCTGTCCAATGCGCGCGACTGGTCGATCTCGCGAAACCGCTACTGGGGCAGCCCGATTCCGGTGTGGAAGTCGGACGACCCGGCCTACCCGCGCATCGACGTCTACGGCAGCCTCGACGAGCTGGAACGCGACTTCGGCGTCCGCCCCGACAACCTGCACCGGCCCTACATCGACGAGCTGACCCGGCCCAACCCCGACGATCCGACCGGCAAGTCGACCATGCGCCGCATCGAGGACGTGTTCGACGTCTGGTTCGACTCGGGTTCGATGCCCTATGCGCAGGTGCACTACCCGTTCGAGAACGCCGACTGGTTCGACGGCAGTGCGGATGAATCGGCCCATTTCCCGGGCGATTTCATCGTCGAGTACATCGGCCAGACGCGCGGCTGGTTCTACACCATGCACGTGCTGGCGACCGCGCTGTTCGACCGCCCGGCCTTCAAAACCTGTGTGGCGCACGGCATCGTGCTGGGCAACGACGGCCAGAAGATGAGCAAGTCGCTGCGCAACTACCCGGACGTGTCCGAGGTGTTCGACCGCGACGGTTCGGACGCCATGCGCTGGTTCCTGATGGCCTCGCCGATCCTGCGGGGCGGCAACCTGATCGTCACCGAACAGGGCATCCGTGACGGCGTCCGGCAGGTGCTGCTGCCGGTCTGGAACGCGTACTCCTTCCTGGCGCTGTACGCGCCGAAGAAGGGCACGTGGCGCACGGATTCGACGCACGTGCTGGACCGGTACATCCTGGCCAAGCTCGCCGACCTGCGGGACACCCTGACCGACTCGCTCGACGCGTGCGACATCTCGGGCGCCTGCGAGCAGCTGCGCCAGTTCGCCGAGGCGCTCACCAATTGGTATGTGCGCCGGTCCCGTTCGCGGTTCTGGGAAGAGGACGCCGACGCCATCGACACGCTGCACACCGTGCTCGAGGTGACCTGCCGCCTGGCCGCACCGCTGCTGCCGCTGGCCACCGAGAAGATGTGGCAGGGGCTGACCGACGAGCGTTCCGTCCACCTGACGGACTGGCCCGAAGTGGGTGTGGTCCCGGCCGACCCCGAGCTGGTCGCGGCGATGGACCGCGTGCGCGAGGTGTGCTCGGCGGGTTCGTCGCTGCGCAAGGCCAAGAAGCTGCGCGTGCGGCTGCCATTGCCGAAATTGACTGTGGCCTTGGAAAAGTCGGTCAATCCGGCCGTTCTTGCCCCCTTCGAGGATCTCATCGCCGACGAACTCAACGTCAAGGCCGTCGAACTGTCCGACGACATCGACGCCTACGGCAAATTCGAGTTGACGGTCAACGCGCGCGTCGCGGGTCCGCGCATCGGCAAGGACGTGCAGGCCGCGATCAAGGCGGTCAAGGCGGGGGAGGGTGTCGTCAATCCCGACGGCACGCTGACCGCCGGCCCTGCCATGCTGCTGCCGGCGGAGTACAGCTCGAAACTCGTTGCGGCAGAACCGGAATTCACCGCGGCGCTGCCCGGCGGTGCGGGTCTGGTGGTGCTCGACGCCACCGTCACTCCCGAGCTGGAAGCCGAGGGCTGGGCGAAGGACCGGATCCGTGAACTGCAGGACCTGCGCAAGGCCACGGGCCTCGACGTGTCCGACCGGATCACCGTGACGTTCGCGGTGCCGGCCGACAAGCAGCAGTGGGCGACCACCCACGCCGACCTGATCGCCGGCGAGATCCTGGCCACCGGTTTCACCGTGGTGGATGCGGGCGAGCTGGCCGACGGCGCTGACGTGGGTGACGGCGTCCGGGCCGCGATCGCGAAGGCCTGACGGCCTCGGCGCGGGTCAGCCGCTGACCCGCGCCGACTGCCCCTCGAAGGTCACGGTATCGCCGGGCCGCAGCTGCCGTCCGCGTCGTGTCTCGACCTCGCCGTTGACGCGCACCATGCCGTCGCCGATGACCGCCTTGGCGTCGGCGCCACTGTCGATGAGGTTGGCCAGTTTGAGGAACTGCCCCAGCCGGATCGATTCGTCACGGATCGGCACGTCGTTCATGCCGAGAAGGGTAGCCACCTAGCATTGGCCACTGTGGATCGATGGGTCATACATCTCGACATGGACGCCTTTTTCGCGTCGGTCGAGCAGTTGACCCGGCCCACCCTGCAGGACCGTCCGGTTCTGGTCGGTGGTCTCGGTGGTCGTGGCGTGGTGGCGGGTGCGAGCTATCAGGCCCGCAAGTTCGGTGCCCGCTCGGCGATGCCGATGCATCAAGCGCGGCGGATGGTCGGCCCAGGTGCCGTCGTGCTGCCGCCGCGCGGTGCGGTGTACTCGGTGGCCAGCCGGCGAGCGTTGGATGCGGTGCGCGCCATGGTGCCGGTGCTCGAGCAACTGTCGTTCGACGAGGCTTTCGGTGAGCCGGGCGAGCTGGTCGGCGCCGACCAGGACACGGCCCGGCAATTCTGCGAGGACCTTCGTGCCTTGGTGCGCGCAGAGACGGGGTTGGTGGCCTCGGTTGGTGCGGGATCGGGCAAACAGGTCGCCAAGATCGCGTCGGGCCTGGCCAAGCCCGACGGCGTCCGGATCGTCAGTGGCGACGAGCAGGGCTCGCTGTTGGCAGCGCTACCGGTCCGCAAGCTGTGGGGAATCGGGCCGGTCGCCGAGGAGAAGCTGCACCGGCTGGGCATCGAGACCGTGGGCGCGCTGGCGGCGCTCGCCGATGCCGAGGCCGCCGACGTCCTCGGCGGCACCGTCGGCCCGGCATTGCACCGGCTGGCCCGCGGCATCGATGACCGGCCGGTGGTCGAGCGCGCCGAAGCCAAACAGATCAGCGCCGAGTCCACGTTCCAGGTCGACCTGACGACCCTTGACCAATTGCGCGAGAGGATCGGCCCCATCGCCGAGCACGCGCACCGTCGGCTGCAGCGCGACGGGCGCGGGGCCCGCACGGTGACGGTGAAGCTGAAGAAGTCAGACATGAGTACGCTGACCCGCTCGGCCACGCTGCCGTACGCGACGACCGACCCGTCGACCTTGGCGGCGACGGCCCGCCGGCTGCTGCTCGATCCCGTCGAGATCGGACCGATTCGCCTTGTGGGCGTTGGATTTTCGGGCCTGACCGACGCCCGGCAGGAGTCCCTGTTCCCGGAGCTGGAGATGGCGGACGATGCCGAGGTCGCGACCTCGGCAGGTGCGGCCGGCCCGCTGAGCGCCACGCCGGCCGAATCCCCTTGGCGCGTCGGCGATGACGTGCGGCATCCGGACCACGGCCACGGGTGGGTGCAGGGCGCCGGGCATGGCGTCATGACGGTGCGATTCGAGACCCGGGCCAGCGGTCCCGGGGTGGCCCGAACCGTCGCGGCCGACGATCCGAAGATCACCCGTGCCGACCCTGTCGACAGCCTGGACTGGCAGGACTATCTGGCGCAGCTGCCGACCGACGACGGCGCGAGCTAAACCCACTCAGCGAACAGGTCGGCGACCGGCATGTCCGCGGCGAGCGCCGCCATGAGCAACACCCGGGCCTGGGCGGCGCGCAAGCCGCCCGCCGAGACCGCCCCGGCGTCCAGCAACGCCCGCCCAGGACCGTAGCCCGAAGTGACGCGCGCGCCGGGCACCCGTGTCGCAATCGCCACCGCAACACCGGCGGCGCACAGCCGCTGCACCCCGGCGAGCACCTTGGACCCGGCGTTGCCCGAGCCGAGTGACTCGAGCACCAGTCCGCCGGCGCCGGCCGCCGCAAACGCGTCCATGGCCAGCGCGTCGCTGCCGGCATACGCGGCGACGATGTCCACCCGCGGCGTGGACGCCGCCGACAACGCGCCGAGTCGTGGCCGCTGTTTGACCCCGCTGGGGACGAACGAGCCGTCCCTGACCGACCCGACCGCGGTGCCGAGCAAACCGTGCCCGGCCTTGGTGACGCCGAGGGGCTGCCACACCTGGCCCGCCATGCTGACCAGCACCCCGAGATCACGGGCGGACGCACTGGCGGCCACGGTGATCGCGTCCCGCAGGTTTGCCGGGCCGTCGGCATCGGGTGCGTCGCTGCTGCGCATGGCGCCGGTCAGGACCACCGGCACGGCGCCGTCGTACGTGATGTCGAGCCACAACGAGGTTTCTTCCATGGTGTCGGTGCCGTGCGTGATGACGATCCCGTCGGCGTCACCGGCGGCACACACCGCGGCAGCGATCCGGTCCCAGTCGGCCGGGGTGAGTTCGGAGCTGTCGACCGACATGAGGTCGACGGTGTCGACCTGCACCCCGGTGCCCAGGTCGTGGACCAGGTCGGTGGCACTGCGGGTCGGCCGGGCTATTCCGTGTTGGTCGGTGCTGGTGGCGATGGTGCCTCCGGTGGCGATCACAACGACGCGAGTCATGGGCGGAATTGTTCCTCACGGCGTCTTTGGGATGATGGGGGAGTGACTGATGAATCCACGGAGCCGGAGGCGACCTCGGGCACCGGGCCGGAGACGGCTGAAAGCGCCGAATCTCCCGTGACCGCGCCGCCGCAGGGCCAGCCCGTCCCGCGGCGGCTGCGGCTGCTGTTGATGGTCGCAGCACTGGTGCTGGGGCTGGATGTGCTGACCAAGGTCCTGGCGGTGAAGCTTCTGGTGCCAGGTCAGCCGGTCGAGATCATCGGCGACACCATCACCTGGACGCTGGTCCGCAATTCCGGGGCGGCCTTCTCGATGGCGACCGGGTACACCTGGGTGCTGACGCTGATCGCCACCGGCGTGGTGCTGGGCATCATCTGGATGGGGCGGCGCCTGGTCTCGCTGTGGTGGGCCCTCGGGCTGGGGATGATCCTCGGCGGCGCGGTGGGCAACCTGATGGACCGGTTCTTCCGCTCGCCGGGGCCGCTGCGCGGGCACGTGGTCGATTTCCTCTCGGTCGGCTGGTGGCCGGTGTTCAACGTCGCCGACTCCGCGGTGGTGTGTGGCGCGGTGTTGCTGGTCGGCCTGTCGATGTTCGGCATCGACTTCGACACCGAAGGCAAGCAGCCGCAGGCCGATGATCCGGCGGAATCCACTGATACGCAACAGGATTCGTCGGCGTCCCCGGCGCCGGCCGCCGCGGCCGCCGACGAGGCCGAAACCGGCCGATGAGTAGCCGTTCGATGCCGGTCCCCGAAGGACTGGCCGGGATGCGGGTGGACGCGGGCCTGGCTCGCCTTCTCGGGTTGTCGCGGACCGCGGTGGCCACGATCGCCGAAGACGGTGGCGTCGATATCGACGGTGCGCCGGCGGCGAAGTCGGACAAGCTTGTCGCGGGCTCCTGGCTGGAGGTCCGCCTGCCCGAGGCGCCCGCACCGCTGGAGAACACGCCGCAGGACATCGAGGGCATGGCGATCCTCTACTCCGACGATGACATCGTCGCCGTGGACAAGCCGGCCGGGGTGGCGGCACACGCGTCGTTGGGCTGGACCGGCCCGACGGTCCTCGGCGGGCTGGCTGCGGCCGGTTTCCGGATCAGCACCTCGGGCATCCACGAGCGACAGGGCATCGTGCACCGGCTGGACGCCGGCACGTCCGGCGTGATGGTGGTGGCGCTGTCCGAGCGGGCGTACACCGTGCTCAAGCGGGCCTTCAAGCACCGCACCGTGGAGAAGCGCTACCACGCGCTGGTGCAGGGCCATCCGGACCCGTCCAGCGGCACCATCGACGCGCCGATCGGCCGTGCCCGGGGCAACGACTGGAAGTTCGCCGTCACCGAAGGCGGCCGGCACAGCGTCACGCACTACGACACCATCGAGGCGTTCGTGGCGGCCAGCCTGCTGGACGTGCACCTGGAGACCGGCCGTACCCACCAGATCCGGGTGCATTTCTCCGCGCTGCACCACCCGTGTTGCGGCGACCTGACCTACGGCGCCGATCCGACGCTGGCGAAGAAGCTCGGGATCGATCGGCAGTGGCTGCACGCGCGGTCGCTGGGGTTCGCCCATCCGGCCGACGGCAGGTGGGTCGAGATCACCAGTGAGTACCCGGCGGAATTGCAGCACGCTCTGGATGTGTTGCATCGGCAGTGACCACTACCGCGACGGCCACTTCGAACCAGAACCGGGGATTAGTGCTGGGGCTCGGCGCCTACGGCTCGTGGGGTCTGTTTCCCGCGTTCTTCCCGTTGTTGAAGCCGGCGAGTGCCTTCGAGGTGCTGGCCCATCGCATCGTGTGGACGGTGCTGCTGATGTTCGTGGTGCTGGCCGCGGGTCGCCGACTGGGTGATCTGCGCCGCTTGTCGGGCCGCACCTGGGGACTGTTGGTGTGTGCGTCGGCGTTGATCTCGCTGAACTGGGGCATCTACATCTACGCGGTCAACAATGGCCACGTGGTCGACGCGGCACTGGGTTACTTCGTCAACCCGCTGGTGAGTGTGGCGCTGGGCGTGGCGCTGTTCGGCGAGCGGCTGAACCGCGCACAGGCGGCCGCGCTGGCCATCGCCATGGTCGCGGTGGTCGTGCTGGCGGTGCAGGCCGGGGAAGTCCCGGCGATCGGCCTCGGCGTCGCGGTGTCGTTCGGGGTGTACGGCGCGGTCAAGAAGGTGGTGCGCGCCGACCCGCGGGTGAGCGTCGGCGTCGAGGCGGGTGTGGCCGCCCCGTTCGCACTGGCCTATCTTGTCGTCCTCGCGGTTGCCGGGCAGGCGACGGTGCCCGAGCTGGGGGCCGGCCATACGGTCCTGATGATGTTGTGCGGCCCGGTGACCGCAATCCCATTGCTGATGTTCGCCGGTGCGGCACAGCGACTCCCGCTCGTGACGATGGGTCTGTTGCAGTATCTGACACCGGCGTTGCAGATGGCCTGGGGCGTGATTGTCGGCCACGAGCCGATGCCGGTGGGACGGTGGGCCGGCTTTGTCTTGATCTGGGTCGCACTCGCGGTGTTCACCGGCGATGCGATAAGGCGCGGCCGGGCCCCGGTCGCGGACGGTGCGAGCGGCCGGTGAAGACCTGCCGGTACTCGTCGGCTGCGCCGCGTTGTCGGAATGAACAAAGATGAAGTTGTTGACGTGGTCGCGTGAGCGTTTCCACCGACCGACTTTGCGGCATCTGCGAATAGACGCCCGCGTCGGTCCCCACGTCGAGCAAATCCCGGCGCGAATCATTGAGTACCGCAAGGAGTTTCAGCTCGGACTCACCATTGGGCACCTTCTGGTTGACCAGTTGGCGGGCGCGGATGGCCGCTGCTGACGACATGTTGGATATTCGATGCTTTCGTGCTGGGGTGGTTCGTGGCGCTCGGCGAGGGCCCCATCGAGACCCCGATTCGGTTGCCGGATCTCTACGTCGGCGACAAATTTTCGGGCAAATGAATTGCGGTGCTCGTCGCCATCGCGGAACGCGCCGCCGATCGACCGCCGGGCATGACGCCGTCTGTGGTGGTCACCGGACCGAATGGACCCTGCCCAGGGTTCTCGCGAGGCAAGTCGACCGGCCGTTGTCGAGGTTGCGGTTGACCACGTATCAGCTATGTCTTAGAGTTTGCTGAATTCGTAAATATCCCTTTCTGTGCGAGGACGTGGCATGGTGCATCTCGATGTTCTCCCAGTGAAGGCGACACGCCGCCGGGGTCGCCCGGCGGGCACCGATTCGGCGCAGACGCGGGCGCGCATCCTGGACGCCGCGCGCGAGGCGATCGCAGTCCGTGGCTACCACGCCACCACCATCCAGGCGATCGCCGAGATCGCCGAGTTGAGTCGTCCCACGCTGCATTACCACTTCCAGACGCGCGAGGACATCTACCACTGCCTGCTGAACGAGATCGCCACGACGATCGACCTCTGCATCGCCCGTGCCGGAGCGGAATCCACTCTTCCAGCACAGATTTCGGTACTCGTCACCGAATTCCGCAACGCTGGTGTCCATGAACCGGGCAGTGTGGCGCTGCTGGTCAGCTCCTATCTGGAGGCCGACCGGTTGCCGGCCCCGCGCAGGGACGCGAAGGCGGCCGTCCGCAAATTCATGGACCAGGCCGTGCGCGACGCCGTGGCGCGCGGTGAGTTGCCTGCCGAGACGGCTGTGGCCCCTGTGGCGGACCTGCTCTACACCATGGTGTGGGGGCTCGGCTTCTATGCCGGGCTCGTGGCCGACCGGGATCGCGTCGAAGCGGTAACTAAGCAACTGCAACAGGTGTTGCACAAGGGGTTGCTGGTGGGTCCCGTGGCAACAGCGGCCGCGCCCACGTCGTAGTCCCGCCGACGACACAGCGCCCGACACGCCGAGAGGTGTCGGTGGCCCGTTTTAGACTGGCAGCTCTATGAGCCAGTTCGTGCACCTCCACAATCACACCGAGTACTCGATGCTGGACGGTGCGGCGAAGGTCAAGCCGATGGTGCAGGAAGCCATCCGGTTGGGTATGCCGGCAATCGGCATGACCGACCACGGAAACATGTTCGGCGCCAGCGAGTTCTACAACACCGCCACCAAAGAGGGCATCAAGCCGATCATCGGTATCGAGGCGTACATCGCGCCCGCGTCGCGCTTCAACACCAAGCGCGTCACCTGGGGCGATCCGAGCCAGAAGAGCGACGACGTCTCGGGTAGTGGTTCGTACACCCACATGACGATGGTCGCGGAGAACGCGACCGGTCTGCGCAACCTGTTCAAGCTGTCGTCGCTGGCGTCGTTCGAGGGACAGCTCGGCAAGTGGTCCCGCATGGACGCCGAGATCATCGCCGAGCACTCGGCGGGCATCATCGCCACGACCGGCTGCCCGTCGGGTGAGGTGCAGACCCGGCTGCGGCTCGGTCACGAGAAGGAAGCCGTCGAGGCCGCCGCGAAGTGGCAGGAGATCTTCGGCAAGGAGAACTTCTTCCTCGAACTGATGGACCACGGCATCGAGATCGAGCGCCGGGTTCGCGAGGGCCTGCTGGACATCGGCAAGAAGCTGGGCATCCCGCCGCTCGCCACCAACGACTGCCACTACGTCACCCGCGAGGCCTCGCACAACCACGAGGCGCTGCTGTGTATCCAGACCGGCAAGACGCTGTCGGACCCCACGCGGTTCAAGTTCGACGGTGACGGCTACTACCTCAAGTCGGCCGAGGACATGCGGGCCATGTGGGATCACCAGGTACCCGGTGCCTGTGATTCGACGTTGCTGATCGCCGAGCGCGTCGAGTCCTATGCCGATGTCTGGAAGTTCCACGACCGGATGCCGATCTTCCCGGTGCCCGAGGGCGAGACGCAGGCCACGTGGCTGCGCAAAGAGGTGCTGCGTGGTCTGGACCGGCGCTTCCCGGGCGGCCCGCCGCAGGAGTACCTCGATCGCGCCGAGTACGAGATCAGCGTCATCGTGCAGATGGGCTTCCCGGCGTACTTTCTCGTCGTCGGTGACCTCATCAGCCACGCGCGCGAAGTGGGAATCTGGGTCGGCCCCGGCCGAGGTTCGGCCGCAGGTTCGCTGGTGGCGTGGGCGATGGGCATCACCAACATCGACCCGATCCCGCACGGTCTGCTGTTCGAGCGGTTCCTCAACCCCGAGCGTGTGTCGATGCCCGATATCGACATCGACTTCGACGACCGCCGCCGCGGCGAGATGGTGCGTTACGCCAGCGAGAAGTGGGGCAGTGACCGCGTCGCCCAGGTCATCACCTTCGGTACCATCAAAACCAAAGCGGCACTGAAGGATTCGGCTCGAGTCCATTACGGGCAGCCGGGCTTCGCCATCGCCGACCGCATCACCAAGGCGCTGCCGCCGCCGATCATGGCCAAGGACATCTCGGTGGCGGGGATCACCGACCCCAACCACGAGCGGTACAAGGAAGCCGCCGAGGTCCGCGCGCTGATCGACACCGACCCCGACGTGCGCACCATCTACGAGACCGCCCGCGGTCTGGAGGGGCTGGTCCGCAACGCGGGTGTGCACGCCTGTGCGGTGATCATGAGCTCCGAACCGCTCATCGACGCCATCCCGATGTGGAAGCGCGCCCAGGACGGCGCCATCATCACCGGCTGGGACTACCCGTCGTGTGAGGCCATCGGCCTGTTGAAGATGGACTTCCTGGGCCTGCGCAACCTCACCGTCATCGGTGACGCGCTGGAGAACATCAAGGCCAACCGGGGCATCGATCTGGACCTCGACCACCTGAGCCTGGACGACCCGAAAACCTACGAGCTGCTGGCGCGCGGCGACACGCTGGGCGTGTTCCAGCTCGACGGATCCGCGATGCGCGATCTGCTGAAACTGATGCGGCCGACCGGCTTCGAGGACATCGTGGCCGTCCTGGCGCTGTACCGACCGGGTCCGATGGGCGTGGACGCGCACACCGACTACGCGAAGCGCAAGAACGGGCTGCAGGAGATCAAGCCCATCCACCCGGAGCTCGAAGAGCCGCTGCGCGACATCCTTTCCGAGACTTACGGTCTGATCGTCTACCAAGAACAGATCATGCACATCGCACAGAAGGTCGCGGGCTACTCGCTCGGCCAAGCAGACCTGCTGCGTCGCGCGATGGGTAAGAAGAAGAAGGAAATCCTCGACGAGGCCTACGGCGGCTTCGCCGACGGTATGAAGCAGAACGGCTTCTCGCAGGCGGCCATCACCGCGTTGTGGGACACCGTGCTGCCGTTCGCCGGCTACGCGTTCAACAAGTCGCACGCCGCCGGCTACGGCCTGGTGTCGTTCTGGACCGCGTATCTCAAGGCCAACTATCCGGCCGAGTACATGGCTGGGCTGCTGACCTCGGTCGGTGATGACAAGGACAAGGCCGCGATATACCTGGCGGATTGCCGCCGCCTGGGAATCACGGTGCTGCCACCGGATGTCAACGAATCGGTGCACAACTTCGCCTCGGTCGGCAAGGACATCCGGTATGGGCTGGGCGGTGTGCGCAACGTCGGCGCCAACGTGGTGCAGTCCATCATCGCGGGCCGGACCGACAAGGGGAAATACACCGATTTCTCCGACTACCTCAGCAAGATCGACATCACGGCCTGCAACAAGCGGGTCACCGAATCTCTGGTCAAGGCAGGCGCTTTCGACTCGCTGGGCCATGCCCGCAAGGGCCTGTTCCTGGTGCACGCCGATGCGGTCGACTCGGTGCTCGGCACCAAGAAGGCCGAGGCCATGGGTCAGTTCGATCTGTTCGGCGGCGGTGACGCCGGGGATGCCGGGGACGCGGCCTTCACCATCAAGGTGCCCGACGACGAGTGGGACGACAAGCACAAGCTCGCCCTGGAGCGAGAGATGCTGGGCCTGTACGTTTCCGGCCATCCGCTCAACGGTGTCGCGCACCTGCTCAACGCGCAGGTGGACACCCAGATTCCGGCCATCCTCGAAGGCGCTGTCGCCAACGACAGCCAGGTCCGCATCGGCGGCATCCTGGCGGGCGTGGTCCGGCGCGTCAACAAGCAGGGATTGCCCTGGGCCTCAGCGCAATTGGAAGATCTCAACGGTTCGGTGACGGTGAACTTCTTCCCGAAGACCTATGCCGTGTTCGGTGCCGACATCATGGACGACGCCATCGTGCTGGTGAGCGGCAAGGCGCGCGTCGAAGACGAGCGGGTGTCGATCTTCGCCAGTGACCTTGTGGTGCCCGACTTCTCGAACGCGCAGGCCGACCGTCCGCTCGCGGTGAGCCTGCCGACGCGGCAGTGCACCCCGGAGAAGGTCAGTGCGCTCAAGCAGGTGCTGGCCCACCACCCGGGCACCTCTCAGGTGCATCTGCGGCTCATCAGTGGAGACCGCATCACCACTCTGGAACTGGACCAGACGCTGCGCGTGACACCGTCGTCGGCGTTGATGGGCGACCTGAAGGCACTGCTGGGGCCGGGCTGCCTCGGCGGATAGTGCCGGTTCAGAAGCGGTAGCGCAGGATCCGGGCCTTCCGCGCGCCCGCGCGGGTGCGCCCCGTCAGCCGGGTGGCGATCCGTAGCACCCGGGGAAACAGGTCGACCTCGGGCTGGTGGGCCAGGCTGGCTTCTTCGACGAGTTGCATTCGGGGATTCCACGTCAGGGGGTGACGTGCATCCTTGAAACCCGCATAACCCAGTTGGCTGCCAACGTCTTTGAACATCTTCTGCGGCAGGTACTTGAACGCCGCCAGGCTGACCGGCCCGAACTGTCCGTAGTCGTTGAACGCCAGCTCGCCGCGGTGGAAGTGTGCGGTGACACTGCGAAACACGCCGGCGATGACGGGCTCGGTCAGGAATGCGAACAGGCCATCTGCCACCAGCATGGTGGGACGGTCCGCAGGAATCGTTGCGGCCCAGTTCGTTTCGGCAACCGACGCCACCACCGTATGAGAGTGGGGGTTCGCCGGCAGCATCTGGTCGCGCAGCGCAGAAATGGCGGCCAGGTCCACGGTGTACCAATCGACCGTCGGCGGTGGGGCCACCCGATAGAAGCCGCTGTCGAGGCCACCGCCCAGATCGACCACGGCCGCATCAGGGTGTGCTGCGGTGAACGCCGATACGCGGGCATCGAGCATCTTGGCGCGCAGCGCGGTCTGGCAGACCACGCTGGTCTGGACGCCCAGCGCGGCGAAGTCATAGTCGATTGCCGCGACGGCGGCGTCCGCCCAGGTGTCGCGGAGAATCGAGCGGGGCTTGCGGTTGTCCAGAGCCCGCGCGTACACGGTGAGCAGAGCAGTCTGTTCGACAGGCGTCAGCGACGTCACAGCTATTCCCATCGTTCCGACCATACGCCCCCATTGGCGCTGAACGTTCAGCCCAAAATGTTTAGCGCCCTGTGGATTTCGCGCTGTGGTGCCATGAGACGCCGGCGATGTGCTTCGATCATGAGGCCCATCGAGGAGGGACACCGGAATGTCTGAAGCGCAGCATCCGACCACTTTGTGTGAAGCGTTCCAGCTGACAGCGGCGATCGATCCGGACGCCGTCGCACTGCGCACCGCCGGAGACGTGATCACGCTGACCATGAAGCTCAAACGGCGCCCCGTCGTCGAGAAGTACGCCGCAGAGATCGAAGCGCTCTACGAAGCCGCGCCGGGCCCGACCGTCCACGAACCGAAAGCGACTGTCGCGGCGGCGAATTGATGCTCAGGCTGTCGTGCAGGCGAACTTCAGCCCGACGCCTTCGGGCGCCGGCAGCACCGGCGTCAGGCAACCGAAGGTCTGGATGCCGGCGTTGCTGAACCGGACCGCGGTACGGCGCGCGTAATTCACGCAGACCGGCCCGGTGGCGTCGGCGCGGCATTGATAGTCGCCGAACCGCAGGCTCTGGCCGTCCTTCAGTTTGGGTCCGGTGCCGGCGTTGAAACGCCCTGGATCCCCGTGTACCGAACCGACTTCCGCGGTGGGTCCTTCGAAATCGACCCAGCCGCCGACCCAGTGGCCGTAGGTGTCGGCCGGTTGCGGCGGTGGGGACGTCAGGTGCATCAGGCATGCCAGTGCACCGTTGAAGCCCTTGTCGGTGATGCAGTTGGCGCCCGACGCCGTGGTGAACGCGATGTCGGTGCCCAGATCGGTGGGCGCGCCGTCGCGTGTCGCGGTGTGGAACCCGGCCGGGTCGGCGGGCGTGCCGGCCTCCACCCAGGCGATCACGTCGGCGACGGGCGCACCCGCGGGCGGCGGCGTCGTGGGCGCGGCCTTGGGCGCCGGAGCCGGGGGACGACTCGCCGGTGCGGTGGCCGACAGTGACGGCTCGGAGATCGCCACGCCGGGCTGTCCGTGCTGGTCCGAATTGGCGGCACAACCGGCAACCAGGGCACATGCCGCGAGGGCCACCGGAAGTCGCATGCCCGCCAGGGTAACCGGCACCACCCCAACACGCGGTTCAGGCACCCCGAGGATTACAGATTTTCGATAGTGTCCATTTATGCACGAACGTACCGTCCGCGTGACTATCGACAGCGGAACCATCGAGGGGTTCACCCGCGACGGCGTGCACCGCTGGCGTTCCGTACCCTACGCGCGGCCCCCGGTGGGTCCGTGGCGCTACCGGGCCCCGCAACCCGTCCAGCCCTGGCGCGGCGTGCGCTACTGCCATGGCTTCACCTACTGCGCGCCGCAGGAGCGCAAGTACACGATGCTGAGCGTGGGCAAGTACCAGCCGATGGGCGAGGACTGCCTGACGCTGAACGTGGTGACGCCCGAGCAGCCCACCGGTGAGCCGCTGCCCGTGATGTTCTTCATCCACGGTGGCGGTTACATCCTCGGCAGTTCCGCGACCCCGATCTACGACGGTGCCGCGCTGGCGCGGCGCGGCTGCATCTTCGTCTCGGCCAACTACCGGCTGGGTGCGCTCGGCTGCTTCGATGTGTCCACCTTGGCCACGGCGGAGCACCCGCTGGACGACAATCTGTTCCTGCGGGACCTGGTGGCGGCGCTGAAGTGGGTGCGGACCAACATCGCCGTGTTCGGCGGCGATCCGGACAACGTGACCATTTTCGGGGAGAGCGCCGGGGCCCACGCCGTGGCGACGCTGCTCGCCGTGCCGCAGGCGAAAGGTCTTTTCCACCAGGCGATTGCGGAGAGCCCCGCCAGCGGCATGGTGCGCTCACCCGACGCGGCCGCCCAGTTCGCGAAGCAGTTCGCCGAAGCCTTGGGAGCCGGCGAGCGGGACGGTGCCGCCGCGCTGATGTCGGCGAGACCGGCTGAGCTGATGGCCGCGCTGGACCGCGTCATTCATGGTGCCGTCGGCGACATGCCGGGTGCCTTCCCGGCCGGGCCGGCGTACGGAACCGAGTTCCTGCCCGAAGACCCCATGGTCGCGATGCGCGAGGGGCGGGCCCACCAGGTGCCGCTGATCGTTGGCAGCAATGCCGACGAGGGCCGGCTGTTCACCAAGTTCATGCAGCTGCTGCCCACCAACGAGGCCATGATCGAACGCATCCTCGCTCACCTCCCGGCGGAACGGCGCGCCCGGATCACCGGGGCGTATCCGGGTTATCCGCAATCGGCGGACGCCTGCATCAAGCTCGGCGGCGATTTCGCCTTCGGCACCGCGTCCTGGGAGATCGCCGCGGCGCACATGCGCCACGCGCCGACCTACGCCTACCGGTACGACTATGCGCCGCCGGCGCTGCACTGGACGGGTCTGGGTGCCACGCACGCCACCGAACTGCTCGCGGTCTTCGACGTGTACCGGACCCCGCTGGGTTCGGTGCTGACCGCCGCCCTGGACCGCAAGTCGGCGCTGCGGATCAGTAACGACGTCCAGAACCGGTGGCGGGCATTCGCCCGGACGGGCGTCCCCGGCGAGGGCTGGCCGCGGTACGACGCCGACGATCGCGCCGTGCTCGTCTTCGACCGCAAGACCCGCGTCGAATACGACCCCCGCTCCGAGCAGCGTCAAGCCTGGGAAGGCTTTTCGCTGGTCAACGGCTAGGGCGCTACTTCTTGACCACCTGAGTACCGCCGGCGAGTTCGTCGTGCCGGCCCTGCTTCCATGGGCTGGAGCTGATGGTGACGGCGATGTAGATGTACGCGATGAACGCCAGTAGCCCGCCGACCCACGGGATGATGGTCAGCAGGGTGAACGAGTTACGGATGGCCGACTGCTTGAAGTCGGGCTTCGGCATCCCGTGGGGACCACGAACACTCAGGCCCAGCAGCATCTTGCCGGGCGTCGCGCCGGCCAGCACCTCGAACAGCACGAAGTACAGGAAGGTGCCCAGCCCGGAGAACAGGCCGGTCACCATGACGTCGGACATCGAGCCGATCGAGAAGGCGCCGAAGAAGGCCAGGACGCCGACGATCAGACCGTCGATGAACCGCGCGAAGAAGCGGGGCAGCAGGTCACCTGGATGCACCGGGGTGGGTGCGCCGTAAGCGCCCGAGGTGGGGTAGTTCTCGCCATAGGTCATGGCGTCAATTTACTGCCGATCGGCCAGCAATATCTGGCTTAGCCGCGTAGTCGTGGCCTGACCGTCCGCGTTGCCGCCGGCGCCGTTCAGCGCGTTCATGACGGCGAGCGTGAAACGTTGTCCAGGCCCGGCGAATCCGACGGTGTTGGTCACCCAGCCGCCCTGCTCGTCGGACCAGCCGTCCTTGTTGCCGGGCGCCATGCCCGGGCCGGCGCCCCACACACCCCACTGCTGGATCGGGTCGACGTGCTGCATGGCATTGACGATCCAGGCCGTCTCGTTGGGCCGCAGCCGGGTCAGCATGTAGTTCACCATCTGGTCGAGATCATCGGTGGTCGACTTCTGAAAACCCCAGTAGGGGAACATGTCTCCGAAACCCCGTTGCGGCTGGACGCGCGTCATGCCGAAATGCGGGAAGTCGTTGTTGAAGATCGTGTGGTCGGGGCCGCCGTACCGGGTCCACAGGGTGTCGGCGGCGTCGTTGTCCGAGGTGTGCAGCATCTTGCCCATGAGGGCGATGTCGTTGTCGGTGAGCCGCAGCAGCCCGGCGCTCTGCCGGGCGAACAGATCCACGATGATGCCGAGCTTGATGGTCGAGGCCGTCCACACCATGTCCCCGGCGTGCGAATTGCGGTACACCGCACCGGTTTTGCGGTCGCGAAGCACGTAGCCGACGGTGCCGGGCCGGGTCGCGAGGTAGGCGTCAGCCGCCGCGACGCGCTGCTGGGCATCGCACGCGCCGGTGCATTCGGCGCGGGCGGCGGGCAGTACGGTCCCGGTCAGAAGTGTCGCGACCAGTGCCGCCCTGAGCAGTTTCACGCCGGTAGCCTCCCAGATCTCGGTCAGTGTCATTCGGGGCCGACGGCTTCTGGGCGCGGCCACGTCGGCAACGGCACCGGCCCGTCGCCCGGCCGAAGCCGGTCGAGCACCGCCCGCAGCGGTGGCCAATTGGTGCGGCCCTTGCGGGTGACGGCGTAGGCGGTGTGGATCACCGTCGGCCCGGCCAACGGGACGACCTTGATGCCCGCGCTGGTGGGCCGTTCCAGCGGCAGCAGCCCGACGCCGTACCCGGCGACGATCAGGTCCTCGACCAGTTCCAGGCTGTCGATCTGATGGGCGATGCGCGGGGTGAATCCGCTCAGCGCACCCAGTGTGCGGACGGCGTCCTCGTCAGCGGTGTTGCGGGAGTTGACGATCCAGGTCCGGTCCGCGTACTCGGACAGTTCGGCTGGTCCGTTCGCCTCATCGGCCGGCAGGCCCAGCCCCCATGGAATCGACCACAGGGCAAAGCCTTCCAGGAGCGGGCTGGGGGAGGCCGGAGCCAGGTTGTAGTCGTAGGTCAGGGCCAGGTCCAGGTCGTCGTCGGTGAGCAACGCGAACGCCTCGATGGGCTCGTATTCGCTTATCGCAACATCGATTCCGGGGTGTTCCCGGGTCAATTCCGCCAGGATCGGCAGCAGCGAGACGCGGATGCCGGTCGCGAAGCCGCCGATCCGCAGGGTGCCGACGGGTTCGGCGCCGGAATCGAGGTCGAGGCGCGCCGCGTCGACGGCGGCGAGGATGGTCACCGCATGGTCGGCGAGGCGCTGTCCGGCCGGTGTCAGCCTGACCCGGCGCCCTTCCGGTTCGATCAGTTGGGTGCCGGTTTCCTTGGCGAGCGCAGCGATCTGTTGCGACACCGTCGACGTCGTGAGATTGAGGTTCTCGGCGACGGCTCGCATCGACCCCAGGCGCGACAGCGCCAGCAGGAGGCGCAGCCGGCGGGTGTCCATCCCATCATTGTCCAGGGAATCTGCACGATTCTGCGTGTTCCGGCCCGAAGTTATGAATATTTAGCCAATGTGCGACGATCCGAAAATGACCGCACGCCCCGCCCACTTCGTCCCGATCGACGCCGATCGGGTGCAGCCGACCCGTTTCGCCCAGAGCTTGTGGGGTGAAGACCACCTCAACGGCCCGGCGGTGGTGGGGCTGGCCGCGCACGCGCTGGAGGCCGCGTTCGGTTTACCCGACTTTCTTCCGGCCCGGCTCACCGTCGACCTGTTCCGCGCCGCGCGCGGGGTGCCGACGACGACCGCGGTGAAGTTGGTGCGGGACGGGCGACGGGTGCGCAATTCCGAGTGTGACGTGGTGCAGGACGGCGTGACTGTCGCCAGGGCCACGCTGGTGCAGTATCGGCTCGCGGAGGCGCCCGCTGGTGAGGAGTGGTTCGGCACAACCGATTTCGAGCCGCCCGCGGTGATCGACGACGGCCTGGCACCGTATATCAGCAGTGACGGTGTCGGCTGGACGCGAACCATCGCCGAGCATCAGAACACCGGCCGCAAGCGTTACGTCAACCGGCCCATCGACGTCATCGAGGGGCAGGTCAACACCCCGTTCGTCCGTGCCGCGGTGACGGCCGAGGGCACCAGCATGGTCACGAATCTGGGCACCGCGGGCATCGGCTACATCAACGGCGACCTCACTGTGGCGTTGACGCGGCTGCCGCAGGACGACTGGGTCGGCGTCGAGGCCGAGACGCACTGGGCGGCCCACGGCATCGCGGTCGGTGCCACCACCTTGTACGACAGCGCTGGACCGATCGGCACCGGCCTGACCACCGCGGTCAGCAATCCCGCCGCCCAGATCGACTTCGGCCACAGCCGGTTCCCGGAGCGGATCAGGCGCGAGGTCTGAAGCGCTGCAGAAGGTTTAGCGATGGGATGCATGCGGTAACCAAGGACTGTCCGAGCAATCCGTGGGGTGGACACCCCGCAATCATCTGATTGGAGGATCGCGATGAGGATGAAGAAAACAGCTGTCACCACTGCTGTTGCCGGTGCACTGTTCGCCGGCGCCGCAGGTGTCGGCACAGGCATGGCCACGGCCGGCATGACGCCGCCTCCCGGGCCCACCGTGACGGCGCCGCCGGCATGGGCACCCCCGAAGCCGGCTGAACCGGCGTGGTCGATGGGTAATCCCCAGGTCTGGGATGCCGGATGGAACCACTGGGGCGTCTGGGTGAACGGCACGTTCGTTCCGACGTTCTGATCGATTCGGTTCTGATCCGGATCACGAAGGGGCCGTTGTTGCAGTCGCTGCAACAACGGCTTCATTCATGAATTGCGAACGATATGTCCACGATTATCACGTGGACATGAACATTCTGGTTCCCGTTCAATACACGCATGACCACCGCAGCGGCGCGAAACGGCGCACTCATGACCGTCGCGTCGATGATGTCGGTGCAGCTGGGCGCGGCGCTCGCGGTGAAGTTGATGGACGGTGTCGGGCCGGCCGGTGTGGCGTGGCTCCGCCTCGCGTGGGCGGGCGTGCTGATGCTGCTGTTCGTCCGGCCGCGGCCGGCGTCCTTCACGCGCTCGGCGTTCGTGTCGTGCGTCCTGCTCGGCATCACCACCGCCGGGTTCACCCTGCTGTTCATGGTGGCGGTCTCGCGCATCCCGCTCGGCACCGCCAGCGCCCTGGAATGCCTTGGGCCGCTTGCCGTCGCAGTGGCCAAGGGACGCGGCCGCGGGCGGCTGCTGTTCCCGGCGATGGCCGGCACCGGCGTCGTATTGCTGACGCAACCGTGGGCCGCCGCCGTCGACCCCGTCGGGGTACTGGCCGCGCTGGCTTCGGCGGTCTGCCTCGCGGCCTACATCCTGCTCACCCAGCGCGTGGGCGACGAGGTCACCGGCATCACGGGGCTCGCGGTGTCCATGCCGGTCGCCGGGCTGGTCGTCACCATGGTGGCGGGGCCGTCGGTCATCGGCCATCTGACGCCGCACCTGCTGTTGGCCGGCCTGGGCCTGGCCATCCTGTTGCCCGCCATCCCGTTCACTCTGGAGATGCTGGCGCTGCAGCGCCTCACTGCAGCAGCGTTCGGCACGCTCATGAGCCTCGAGCCGGCTTTCGCCATGATGCTCGGGCTGCTCATCCTGCATCAGGTGCCGGGCCTGCCTGCCATCGCCGGTATCGCACTTGTCGTGCTGGCCGGTGTCGGTGCCGCCCGCCGCGGTGCGCGACCCGTGGCCGGGGCAGGCCACCGCGAACCGGCCCTCGTGGTCGAATAGGGGCATGACGCCACCGGCCACCGCGCTCACCGCCTCGTCGTTCACCGGCCGCACCCCCAGCCGGGCCGGGGACATGTCGGTGGAAACCCATGGCATCGCCCCGGTTCCGGCCGACCGCCGGTACGGCACACCGGGCCGGCTGTTCACCGTGTGGTTCGCGCCGCAGATCAACATGACGTGCGTCTTCACCGGCGCGATGATCGGTGCGCTGGGTCTGGGATTCTGGCTGGCGATGCTGGCGATGCTCGTCGGCACGGTGCTCGGGTCACTGGTGGTCGGCTACCTCTCCACGCTGGGTCCCCGAACCGGCACCGCGCAATTGCCCGGTGCGCGGATGGCTTTCGGCGGCTTGATCGCGGTACCCGCTGTCCTGCAATGGCTCTCGTCGGTGGCGTGGGACGCGCTGGTCGGTCTGTTCGGCGGCGAGGCACTGGCGGTGCTGCTCGGTATCCCGTTCTGGGCGGCCGTGCTGATCGTGCTGGGCGTGCAGGGCGCGGTCGGGTTCATCGGCTACGAGCTGATCCATCGACTGCAGGCCGTTCTCACGGTGGTGCTGTTCGCGACGTTCGTCGTGTTCGCGGTCAAACTCGTTGCCGGACACCAGGTCGTCACGCCGGCCACCGCGCATGGTGCCGACCTCGCCGGTGCCTTCGTGCTGGCGGTCACGATCGCGCTGAGCCTGGCCGTGTCCTGGGCCAGCTATGCCGCCGATTTCAGCCGCTACCTCCCGGCGGATTCCGCGCCGCGCAAGGTGTTCGGGTTCAGTTTCGCCGGACTGGCCACCGCCTACGTGTTCGTCGAGACCATCGGCATCGCTGCGGGGAGTCTCATCACCGACCAGACCGCCGAGGGCGTGCGGTCGGTGATGGGCGGGGGAGCCCTGGGTGCCATCGCGCTGGCCGTCATCGCGCTGGCGTCGGTCGGCTCGGGCGTGATGAACGACTACAGCGGTTCCCTTGCGCTGCAGACGCTGGGCGTGCGCGTGCGGCGGCCGGTGTCCTCATTGGTGGTGACGGCGCTGGCGTTCGGTCTGATTCTCTGGCTCCACACCGGCGACACCGCAACGCGATTCACCAATGTGCTGCTCCTGATCAGCTACTGGATTCCGGCCTTCGCGGCCATCGTGATCGTCGACTGGCGCCGCCGCAGCCGCGGCCGGCCGACCGTGGATCCGGCGGCGGAGGCGACGCCGCGCGCCGACGCCATCGCCGCGCTCGTCGCGTTCGCCGTGGCCTACGGCGCGGCGATCCCGTTCATGAACACCACGCTGCTGCAAGGTCCCGTCGCCGTCGCGTGGCACGGTGCGGACATCGCGTACTTCGTGAATTTCGTTGTCGCACTGGTGACCTACGGCGGCTACCGGCGCCTGCGCTCCTGACTGTGAGTGCTGTGCACGGAAATCGGCGAAGTTTCGTGCACAGGGCTCACATTGATCAGATGGCGCAGCCCGCTGCGCGCAGCTTTGCGCGCACCCGGTCGATGATGACCTGCGGTCGCGAGAGCATCTCGGCGCTGACGCGGACCACCGTCCACCCGGCGGCCTCCAGTAGCGCGATCCGGTCGATGTCCCACGACCGCTGGCTCCGATCGGTCCAGTGCTGGATGCCGTCGTACTCGACCGCCACCTTCCATTGGGTCCAGCCCATATCCACCCGGATCCGCAGTGTGCGGAATTCGATTTGTGTCTCGGGCGGTGGCAGTCCAGCACGTACCAACAGCAGCCGGAGCCTGCTCTCCTGTGGTGACTCCGCCCCGCCGTCGACCAGGTCGAGCAATGCGCGCAACCTGGCGGCTCCGCGGACGCCACCATGCGAATCAGCTACCGCAGCGATATCGGCCGGCTTGATGCGGGTGGCATTCAACAGTGCATCGAGTATCGGTATCGCTTGGTGCGCAGGATGAATCCGGCCGATGTCGAAGGCTGTTCGCGCGGGCGTCGTGAGTGTGATGCCTTCGACTACGCAGAGTTCATCGGGACAGACAACCCACGACCGCACGATCATTCCGGCCGGGGAGCGGCGGTTGGCACGCAGTATCTCCGCGGGCTGCTGCGAGTCCAACCACCTGGTTCCGAATAGGGCGGCCGCAGATAGCCCACATAGCGGCGCACCACTTTCCAGCCACGCAGCCTGGGCCCGGAGTTGCGCCGTCAGCTCGACGCCGCGTGCCAGGTAGACGTCCCGAAATATTGGTCGGTAGTCGCGGGCCAGAGTTCTCCTGGTCAGTGCGCCACGCCGCACCGCCCGGCTGCCGATGAATGGTCCCATGGCGACACGGTCGTGGGCGGCACCGACGACTGTGAGGCCCACGCACCGATTTCGGGCCGATCCTGTGTATAGAACTCACACTGGGGATAACACTCGTCGGGGTAGCCGATCAGCGCACCGTCGCGAAGAACGTGCGCACGTCGTCGACGAACAACTCGGGTTGCTCGAATGCCGCGAAGTGACCACCGCGCGGCATCGTCGTCCAGTGGGTGACGTTGTAGCCGCTCTCGCACCAGGACCTCGGTGCCCGCAGGATCTCCTTCGGGAACGACGCCACGCCGGTGGGTAGCTCGACCTTCTGCTGCCCGCCGCCGAACACGCGAAAGCTCTCCCAGTACAGCCGGGCCGACGATGCCCCGGTGGCGGTGGCCCAGTAGATCATCACGTCGTCGAGCATCTCGTCGCGACTCAGTGCGCTCTCCACATCACCGTCGTGGTCGGTCCAGGACCAGAACTTCTCCACGATCCACGCCAGCTGCGCCACCGGTGAGTCGACCAGGCCGTAGCCGAGCGTCTGCGGACGGGTGGACTGCTGCTTGGCGTAGCCGGAATCGACGTCCTGGTAGTGCTTCAGCGCCGCCAGTGCGTGCTGTTCCTCGGCGGTGAACTCCGTGGCGCCGGGGGCAGGTCGGCCCATCGGCATGTTGGTGTGAATCGCGATGCAATGACCCACGTTTCGCCCGATCTGGGTGGTCACCGCCGCACCCCAGTCGCCGCCCTGCGCGCCGTAACGGGGGTAGCCGAGTCGCACCATCAGGTCGTCCCACGCCTGCGCGGTCCGCTCGACACCCCAGCCGGTGGCGGCGGGTTTACCCGAGAAGCCGTAGCCCGGCAGTGACGGGCACACCACGTGGAACGCGTCGTCGGCCCGTCCGCCGTGGGCGGTCGGATCGGTCAGCGGCCCGATGACCTTCTGGAACTCGGCGATCGACCCGGGCCACCCGTGCGTGATGATCAGTGGCAGCGCGTCGGGGTGCGGCGACCGCTGATGGATGAAATGGATGTCCAGGCCGTCGATCTCGGTGACGTACTGGTCGAACCGGTTCAGTGCGGCCTCGCGGGCCCGCCAGTCATAGCCGTCCGCCCAATAATCCGCCAGCGCGCGGGTGTAGCTCAGTGGGATGCCCTGGCTCCAGTCATCGACGCACTCGGCCTCGGGCCAGCGGGTGTTGGTCAGGCGCTGGTGCAGATCGTCCAGCACCTCGTCGGGCACGGCGATCTGAAAAGGCACGATGTCGGTCACAAGTATCCATTCTTAGTCGATCGGTACGGAGGTGTGCGTGAGGCTCGACCGTCCACGCAGCATCCGGCTGCCGCTGCTTCGCCAGTGCCCTCGTTCTGCGTTGTCGCACAGGCTGATTGCCGCGTCGGAGGCGAGGGTCCGGTGGGGCTCCTTCTTGGCGACGTCGGCCAGCCGGGCGGCTTCGTTCACCGGGTCACCGATCACGGTGTACTCATACCGGTTCTCGGCGCCGATGTTGCCGGCGAACACACTGCCGGCGCTGACCCCGATGCCGAAGTCGATCACCGGTAGTTGCTGCAACGCCACACCGAGCGTGCGAGCCGTCGCCAGGGCATCGGCGGCCGCGGTGTCCGAGCGCAGGGGAGCCCCGTAGATGGCCAGCGCGGCGTCGCCCTGGAACTTGTTGATCAGGCCGCCGTGCTGGTCGACGGCGGCCACCACGATCCGGAAGAAGTCGTTGAGCACCGCGGCGATATCTGCGGGTGCCATGGTTTCGGCCATCCGGGTCGAGTTGGTCAGATCGATGAACAGCACCGCGACATCGCGCACTTCGCCGGCCACCGGTTTGTCGGACGACAGCGCCAGACGCGCCACGTCCGGGCCGACGTGCCGGCCGAAGAGGTCCCGGAGCCGGTCGCGCTCGAGCAGTCCGGTCACCATGCGGTTGAATCCGCTTTGCAGGCGGCCGATTTCGGACTGCTCGTAGACGGGAACGGTGCGGCCGATCTGACCCCGTTCGACCTCGGCCATGGCCTCGACGACGTCGCGCACCGGATCGGAGATCGACAGCGACACCACCATCAGTGCGCGCAGCCCCAGTGCCACCGATACCGCTGCCACCACCACGACGGGAATGTCCACCGACGCCGATTTGGGCATGAACCAGCCCATGTGGCGGCAGATGATCAGCACGGCGATGAACAGACTCGGCAGCGCGCTGTTCATCACCCACATGATCACCAGGCGCGCCAGCACCCCGGGCGTGCCGGCCCGGCCCAGATAGTCCTGAGTGGCCGCGGCCGCGAGGGGTCGGTAGCCGCGCTGGGTGAACAGCATGCCGGTGCTGAGCGTCGACATGGCGCCGAAGATGGCGGTCATGGCGAGCAGCGTCGCCGGTATCGGCTGGTGATTGGTCGTGATCAGGGTGGCACCGCCGATGGCCCACACCACGGCGGACAGGGCCGCCTGCCGCTGCACGACGGTGACGGCGCGGCGTCGCTGGGCCTGGTCGGGTATCGCGGCGGCGGCGTACCAGCGGGCGCTGTCGACGATGCTGCGATAACTGCCGATCGCCACCACCAGCGTGCCGAGCGTGACCACGGCGACCAGCGGGAGCAGGTTCGCCCGGCTCAGCAACGAACTGGCGGCACTGTGGGTTTCGGCGCACAGCGATACCACGGTCGCGACGACCTCGGCGGTGGTCAGCAGGTAGGCGAAGGTGAATCCGACGGTGTAGCGGAGCGCGATGGAGGTGGCGCTCGGCCGGGTCGCGACGGGGTCGGTCACCGGACACCCTCGACGATCACCACGTTCAGAATGCGCGGGCCGTGCACACCCTCGACGCGTTGCAACTCGATGTCGCTCGTCGCACTCGGTCCGGAGATGAAGGTCAGGGGACGCGACGGGTCGAGTGCCGCGAAGGCCTGCGGCACGGTATCGACTACCTGGTCGGCCCGGATGACGCAGACGTGATGGTCGGGCACCAGCGTCAGCGCGCGCCGGCCCTGTGCCGCACCGGCATCGAGCACGATGGTTCCGGTCGCCGCGATGCCGAGGGCACAGCCGGTCACCACCGCATCGACGCTGTCCAACACGTCGAGGCCGACGGGCGGGTCGTCGACGACGGCGCGGATGCCGGTGACCCAGTCGGGCGGCAAGTCGGCCGGGACCACAGCCGTGCCGGCGCCGACGAGCGCCTCGATCGTGGCGGCCACCTCGCTCGCGTCGACGCGGTGGACCTGTGCCTGGTAGTCGGCCACCGTCTCGGCGAATCGCGCGACGTTGCCCCGATCTGTCAGCCGGTGACGGTCGTAGTCGCGTGGCACCTCGACCGCTGCCGTCGCCGGCCCGAGAGCCGCGCGGATCCGGCCCAGCACTTCGGTTCGTGCGTCGCTCATTGTTCGCCGCCCCGGTTGCGGGCCCACCACTGCCGGAACGTCTCCGCCGGCGGTGCCGGAATGTCGCGGCTCGCAGTCCATTTCGACGCCGGCCAGGGTAGCCGGCTGATGCGGTGGTCCGTGCCCGCGAGCAGTCGCCCCGCGCCGAGAACCTTCTCTGCCAACCCGAACCGCGCCGCGGACCCCATGGCCCAGCCCGCGGTTTTCATCGCCAGATCCTGTCCGGACGGGAGCCCGCCTCGTTCCTGGTCCACCTGCGCGGCCCGCAGATGCACCAGGATCGACGGGATGTCGATGAGGACGGGGCAGGCCTCGAAACACGCGCCGCACAATGACGACGCGTACGGCAGGGTCGCGTTCGGATCGTCACGTCCGGTGGTCCCGGTCAGCAGGGGACTCAGGGTCGCGCCGATGGGTCCCGGGTACACCGAGCCGTAGGCATGTCCGCCGGTGCGCTCGTAGACGGGACAGACGTTCAGGCACGCGCTGCACCGAATGCAGTGCAGCGCAGCACGTCCCACCTCGTCGGCGAGCGCCCGGGTGCGGCCGTTGTCGAGCAGCACCAGGTGGAACCGCTGCGGCCCGTCGCCGGGATGCACACCGGTCCACATCGAGGTGTACGGGTTCATCCGCTCCGCGGTCGACGACCGCGGCAGCAGTTGCATGAACACCTCGAGGTCGGTGAACCGCGGGATGACTTTCTCGATGCCCATCACGGTGATCAGGGTTTCGGGCAGCGTCAGGCACATCCGCCCGTTGCCCTCGGATTCGACGACCGCCAGGGTGCCGGTCTCGGCGACCCCGAAGTTGGCGCCGCTGACGGCGACCTTGGCGGACAGGAACTTTCGTCGCAGATGCGCGCGGGCGGCCATCGCCAGTACCCGGGGTTCGTCGGTGAGGTCGCCCGCGCCGGGCATCTCGCGTTCGAAGATGTCCCGGATCTCGGTCCGGTTGCGGTGGATCGCCGGGACGAGGATGTGACTCGGTTTGTCGTGTCCGAGTTGGACGATCAGCTCGGCCAGGTCGGTCTCGATGGGCGTGATGCCCGCGCCCTCGAGATATTCGTTGAGTCCGATCTCCTGCGTCGCCATGGACTTCACCTTGACGACCTCGGTGCTGCCGGTGTTCCGGACGAGCTGGGCGACAATACGATTGGCTTCGTCGCCGGCGCGGGCCCAGTGCACGGTGCCGCCACGCGCGGTGACGTTGGCTTCCAGTTCCTCCAGGAGTTCGGGCAGCCGCGCCAGCACATCCTGTTTCAGCGCGCTGCCGGCCGCACGCAGCTGTTCCCAGTCGTGGCATTCGGCAATGGCGGCAAGGCGTTTGGCGCGGATGGTGCCGGTGGCATGGCCGATATTGCGTCGCAGTTGCTCATCGGCCAGCGCTGTCCGCGCCGCCGCCGGAAAACTATGATCGCCACGGAGATTCCCCACACCCGGCTGCCCGAGGAACACCGCGGTCACGATGTGGCCGCCAGGATTTCGGCCAGGTGCACGGTGCGGACCCCACTGCCGGTCCGGCTCAGGCCTCCGCCGATGTGCATGAGGCACGATGCGTCACCGGCGGTGCACACCGCGGCGCCCGTCGTCGTGATGTTCGCCATCTTGTCTTCGAGCATCGCCGTGGACACGTCGGCGTTCTTCAAGGCGAATGTGCCACCGAAGCCGCAACAGGATTCGGCCGAGGGCAGTTCGACGAGTGTCAGGCCCCGGACGTTGCGCAGTAGTCGCAGCGGCTTGTCACCGACGCCCAGCATCCGCAGCGAGTGGCACGTCGGGTGATAGGTGACGCGGTGCGGGTAGTAGGCGCCGACGTCGTCGACGCCGAGTACGTCCACCAGGAACTCGGAGAGCTCGAAGGTGTGTGCCGCAACCGATTCGGCGCGGGCCGCCAGTCCGGTGTCACCGGCGCGCCGCGCCACCATCGCATGCTGATGTCGCACCGACCCGACGCAGGACCCCGACGGCGCCACGATCGCGTCGAAGCCGGCGAATGCCTCCACATGGTTGCGCACCAGCGGCACGGCCTCGCGCAGGTAACCGGTGTTGACGTGCATCTGCCCGCAGCAGGTCTGCCCGGCGGGAAACTCCACCTGGTGGCCGAGCCGTTCCAGCAACCGCACCGTGGCGATGGCGGCAGCCGGAAACATGGCATCGGCCAGGCACGTCGCGAACAGGGCTATCCGCACCGGCCGACAGTACCCCTACTTTGCGTACCGGTCCGCCACGTCGAGGGCGCGGTCCAGAATCTCCAGCCCGGCACGGACGTCGTCATCGGCGGCGTTGCACGGCGGCACCACATGGATGCGGTTGAAGTTGGTGAACGGCATGAGCCCGTTCTCCTTGCAGAACGCGACGACGGCGTTCATCGCCTCACTGCTGCCACCGTAGGGCGCCAACGGCTCCCGCGTCTTCTGGTCCTTCACCAGTTCGACGGCCCAGAACACGCCCGCGCCGCGCACCTCACCGACGCTGGGGTGGCGCTGCGCGAAGTCCCGCAGAGCCGGCCCGATGATGTCGGCACCCAGATGGGCAGCGTTCTCGACCATGCCCTCCTCGCGCATCGCGTTGATCGTCGCGACCGCGGCCGCGGTCGCCAACGGGTGGCCGGAGTAGGTCAGGCCACCGGGGTAGGCGCGCTCGGCGAAGGTGGCGGCGATGGCGTCGCTGATCGCGACGCCACCCAGCGGCACGTAGCCGGAGTTGACGCCCTTGGCGAAGGTCAGCAGGTCCGGGACGACATCGAAGTGGTTGATGGCGAACCACTTTCCGGAGCGGCCGAAGCCGGACATGACCTCGTCGGCGATCATCACGATGCCGTACTTGTCGCACAGCGCGCGGACGCCGGCCATATACCCGGGCGGCGGCACCATGATGCCGGCGGTGCCCGGGATGGACTCCAGGATGATCGCCGCGATGGTCGACGCGCCTTCGAGTTCGATGACGCGCTGCAGTTCGTCGAGGGCGCGGGCCGATTCCTGCTCCTCGGTCTCGGCGTGGAACACCGAGCGGTACAGGAACGGTCCGTTGAAGTGGACGACGCCGGCCGCGCCGCGGTCGTTGGCGAACCGTCGCGGGTCACCGGTCAGGTTGATCGCCAGGTCGGTGCCACCGTGGTAGGAGCGGTAGCGGGCGAGCACCTTGTGCTTGCCGGTGTGCAGGCGCGCCATGCGGATGGCGTGCTCGTTGGCGTCGGCGCCGCCGTTGGTGAAGAACACGTGGTTCAGGTTGCCGGGGGTCAGCTCGGTGATCAGCCGGGCGGCCTCGGAACGTGCGGCGTTGGCGTGCTGTGGCGCGATGGTGCACAGCTTGGCGGCCTGCTCCTGGATCGCCGCAACAACTTTCGGGTGTTGGTGGCCGATGTTGGTGTTGACCAGCTGCGAGGAGAAGTCGAGCAGCCGGTTGCCGTCACCGTCCCAGAAGTAACTGCCTTCGGCGGCGGTGATGGTCATGGGGTTCAGCGCGGCCTGGGCCGACCAGGAGTGGAAGACGTGGGCGCGGTCCAGCGCGTAGGCACGCTCGGCTTCGGCACGCATCGAGTCGATGGTGTGGCCTGCGGGCAGGACGTGGTCTGCGGCGAGGGTCATGTCGGGTCCTCTGTCTGGGTGGCGTGATCAGTTGTTCTCAGGGAAGCCCAGGTTGATGCCGCCGTGGCTGGGGTCGGCCCAGCGCTGGGTGACGGCCTTGGCGCGCGTGAAGAACTGCACACCCTCGGGTCCGTAGGCGTGGGTGTCGCCGAACAGCGACGCCTTCCAGCCGCCGAAGCTGAAGAACGCCATGGGAACCGGGATGGGGACGTTGATGCCGACCATGCCGACCTCGACCTCGTTCTGGAACCGCCGGGCCGCGCCACCGTCGTTGGTGAAGATCGCGGTGCCGTTGCCGTACGGGTTGTTGTTGATCAGTTCCAGTGCCTCGTCGTAGGTTTCGACGCGGACGACCGACAGCACCGGGCCGAAGATCTCATCGGTGTAGACGCTCATCTCGGGGGTGACGTTGTCGAGCAGGGTCGGGCCCAGCCAGAAGCCGTTCTCGGCACCCTCGACCGTGACATTGCGGCCGTCGAGCACGACCTTGGCGCCTTCGGCCTCGCCCGCGTCGATGTAGGACGCCACCTTGTCGCGGTGCACCTTGGTGATGAGTGGGCCCATGTCCGAGCCCTTGGCGCCGTCACCGGTCTTGATGGCGGCGGCGCGCTCGACGATCTTGGCGACCAGGTCGTCGGCGATCGGACCGACCGCGACGCAGGCCGAGATGGCCATGCAGCGCTCACCGGCGGAACCGAAGCCGGCGTTGACCATGCTGTCGGCGGCCAGGTCCAGGTCGGCGTCGGGCAGGATCACGGCGTGGTTCTTGGCGCCGCCGAGGGCCTGCACGCGCTTGCCGGAGGCGGTGGCGGTCCGGTAGACGTACTGCGCGATCGGGGTGGAGCCGACGAACGAGACGGCCTTGATGGCGGGGTTGGTCAGCAGCTCGTCGACGGCGGTCTTGTCGCCCTGCAGGACGTTGAAGACACCGTCGGGCAGGCCGGCTTCCTTCCACAGTTCGGCCATCCACAGCGACGACGACGGGTCCTTCTCGGACGGCTTGACGACGACGGTGTTGCCGGCGGCGATGGCGATGGGGAAGAACCACATCGGCACCATGGCCGGGAAGTTGAACGGCGCGATTATGGCGACCGGGCCCAGGGCCTGCCGGATGTTGTAGACGTCGACGTTGGTGGAGGCGTTCTCGGCGTAGCCGCCCTTGAGCAGATGCGGGATGCCGCAGGCGAATTCGACGACCTCGATACCGCGGGCGACCTCGCCCATGGCGTCGGAGAGCACCTTGCCGTGCTCGGCGGTGATGATCGCGGCCAGCTCTCCGCGGCGGGCGTTGAGCAGCTCGCGGAAGGCGAACAGCGTCTGCACGCGCTTGGTGATCGAGGTGTCGCGCCAGGCCGGGAAGGCGGCTGCCGCGGCGTTGATGACGGTCTGGGCGTCCTCGACGCTGGCCAGTGCCACCTGTCCGGTGACCTGGCCGGTGGCCGGGTTGGTGACCGGTGCCGACTGTCCCGAGGATCCGGTGAAGACGTCGTTGTTGATCCAGTGCGAGATGGTCTGCGAGGTGGTCATCGTCGAAGTAGGCCTTCCTGGTCGGTACTGGGTGTGCACTCAGCTTGCCCCGGGGCGACCTCCGAATCGGCCGACAATCTGTATCAGGTTCCGGATGTGGATTTACACTTTGTAAATGCCGACCGTCGCCGAGATCGTCGCCCTGCCGGTCATCCAGCAGGGCGAACCCGAGATTCTCTGCGCGACCGGATTCGATCGCCCGATCCGCTGGGTCCACGTCAGTGATGTCCCGGATCTCTCGGAGGTCCTGCAGGGTGGCGAACTGGTGCTGACCACGGGTGCCGCGCTGCGCGCCGCGCCGCTGGACTACCTGCGGTCGGTGGCCGCCGCGCAGGCCGTCGGCGTCGTCGTCGAACTCGGTGCGGGCGCCGTGCCGCTGCCGGTCAACGTCGGCGCGATCGCGGAGGAACTAGGGCTGGCCCTGGTGGCGGTGCGCCGAGTGATCAAGTTCGTCGAGGTGACCGAACAGGTGCACCGGGTGATCGTCGCCGACCAGTACCAGGAGGTCGATTTCGCGCGACAGACGCACGAGGTGTTCACCGACCTGAGCATGCGCCGGGCGACGCCCGCCGGAATCGCCGAGGCCGCGGCGAATCTGCTCGGTGCACCCGTGGTCCTCGAGGACCTCAACCACCAGGCGATCGCGGTGGCGACGGCCGGCCGTCCCACCCCAGATGTGTTGCGCGACTGGCAACGTCGGTCGCGTCAGCACGAGACCGGGGCCGAGCGGACGGACGACTGGGTGATCAGTGAGGTGGGCCGCGGCGACGATGCATGGGGCCGCCTGATCGCGCTGAGCACCGCCGAAGGTGTGGCGGCCAGGTTCACCATGGTGCTGGAGCGGGCATCCCAGGCGCTGGTGCTGCACCGCATGGCCGAGCGCGGCCGCACTGACATCGAACACCAGGCGCAGGCCGGCCTGCTGGAAGACGTTGCGCGCGAGCGTATCCGGTTCGAGGACGAGGCGACCGCGCGTGCCTTCGCGCTGGGCCTGCGGCCGGCGGCGCAGTACCTGCCCGCGACGCTGCGGATCGCGGGCTGGGCGGCTGACGCCGACCCGGTCTCCGAACAACGCCGCAGCGCGCGCCTGCTCGACGTCGTCACGCGGTCGGTGAAGGCATTGGGGCACACCGGATTGTTCTCACTTCGCGGGCCCGGCGAAATCGCCATGGTGCTGTCGCTCAACACGCGTGTGGGCAGCGCGCTGGAGCCGCTGGGCCGGGCCCTGCGGCGCGATGCCGAGCGCGCCGTCGACGCCCACGGCCTGGTGCTCGGTCTCGGCACCCCGGCGCCGGCGTTGATCGAGGCGATCCACCGCATCACCGATGCCGCCCACGTCGCCGAGGCGGCGCTGTCACTGCCCGCGTCGCAGCGCGTCTGCTTCCGGGTCGCCGACATCCGGCTGCGCGGACTGCTCTCGATGCTGCGGTCCGACCCGCGGGTGCAGCGCTTCGCCGAAGGGGAGTTGCGCGCGCTGATCCTGCACGACATCGAAACCGGAGACGCGCTTCTCGACGTCTTGCGCGGATACCTGGAACTCGGCGGCAACAAGACGGCGCTGGCGTCGCGACTGCATCTGAGCCGCCCGTCGCTGTACGCGAAGCTGAACCGGATCGAGCAGATTCTGGGCGTCGATCTGGCCGACGGCGAGTCGGCTACCTCATTGCACGTGGCGTTGCTGATCCTGGAGACACGCAACGCTTTCGGTGGCGCCGGCGCGCCGCTGTGACATGCTTCTGACCGTGTCGGGCACATCGCAGAACCGCCAGGGCAATGCCACCCGCGCCAAGTTGGTGAAGACGGCCGAGAAGCTCTTCGCCGAGCAGGGCGTGGACGCCGTCTCGGTGCGCTCGGTCAACGCCGCGGCCGGCCTCGGGGCCGCTTCGGTGCACTACCACTTCGGTTCCAAGGACGAGTTGCTGCGCGCGGTGGTCCTGGACCTCGGCGCCGCGGTGGGCTCGGCCATCCAGGCGAATGTCGATGTGCTGGCGGCGGATTCGGCCGCGCCGTCGCCCGACGCGTTGGTCCGCGCCGTCACGGCGCCCTACCTGGATCTGCTGCGCCGGCAGCGTACCCGCGGGATGCGCTGGATCAAGATCATGGCGCAGATCACCCAGGCCGGTCCGGCCGACGAAACCATCGAGCCCAAGCTGCGGGTCGCCCTGCTGGCACAGGTGCGGCGCGCCTTCCCGAACGCCGACGAAGAGCGGCTCGAGGCGCGCTGGGCGGTGTCGATCATGGGCTTCGTGCAGGGCCTGAGCCGCGCCGACGAATGGGACCGCGCCAAGCTGTCGGCCCCGGCCCTCGAAGCGTTCTACGAAGATCTCGTGACGTTCGTCGTCGGCGGCACCGAGCGCCTCTTGAACTCTTAACCGCGAGCGGCCGTGTCTGTACGGCAACACGCCGCAAATAGCGTGCATTTTCGTCGCGCTCGCGGCTGATGAACGTGCTCAAACAGCACATTCGGCCGTCGAAATTATTGGATCACTTGATCCAATCGAGTGATCGGATTACAGTCGGCCGGGCAAGCCGAGACAGCCCGCACCGAGAACCAGGAGACCACCGTGAGCAGCGTTGCCCAGTGGAGCCCGACGTCCATGAAGTTCGGGGCGTTCCTCGCCCCGTACCATCCGCTCGACGCCGACCCGGCGCTGCAGTTGCGCCGCGACATCGACCTCATGGCGCACCTGGACCACCTCGGTTTCGAAGAGGCGTGGATGGGGGAGCACCACTCGACCGGTGCCGAGATCGTCCCGGCGCCAGATGTTTTCATCGCCGCCGCCGCCGAGCGCACCGAGCGCATCCGCTTCGGCACCGGTGTGATGTCGCTGCCGTACCACCACCCGCTGATCACCGCGGACCGCATCACACAGCTGGATCTGCAGACCCGTGGTCGGCTGATCGTCGGCACCGGCCCCGGCAAGATTCCGCTCGACGCACACATGATGGGCATCACGACCACCAACCAGCGCCGCATGCAGGGTGAGGCCTTGGAGGCCGTGCTCGCCCTGCTGCGCGGCGAGGTCGTCAACATGGAGACCGACTGGTTCACCCTGCGCGACGCCCGCGCGCAGCTGCCCACCTACAACCCGGCCGGAATCGAGGTCGTCACCGCGTCGACAATCTCGCCCAACGGATCGGTGCTGGCCGGCAAGCACGGCCTGTCGCTGCTGTCGCTGGCCGCCAGCTCGCAGGCCGGCTACGAATCACTCGACCGCAACTGGGGTGTGTACGAACAGGTTTCGGCCGAGAACGGCTACGTCGCCGACCGGTCGACGTGGCGTCTGGTCAACCCGATGTTCATCGCCGAGACACGCGCGGAGGCCGAGCGCGCCGTCAGCCGTCGCATCCACCACATCGCCGAGTACGTCAACCGGCAGCAGAACATCAACCCGGACTGGGCGCAGACGCCGGCCGGCATCATCGACTACTGGCGGAACGAGTCGCTCGGCGAGTTCGGCCAGGCCATATCGGTACGCCGGAGGACGCCATCGCCCAGATCGACCGCCTCATCGAGAAGACCGGCGGCTTCGGCACGCTGCTGATCATGCACGTGGACCTCGCCGACTGGGAGAACACCAAGCGCAGCTACGAGCTGTTCGCCTCCGAGGTCATCCCGCACTTCCGCCGCCGCAACGTCGCCCGGCAGGCCAGCCTGCAGTTCGCACAGGACAACTCCGAAGTGCTGATCGGCAATCTCGTCGGCGCCATCACCAAGGCGTACACCGATTACTACGGCGAGCCGGCCGAACTCAACACCGCAGGAGCACACGCATGAAGGCAGCACAGTTCATCGACGGCCAGTTCACCGTGACCGACGTGCCGGAGCCCCCGGCCACGGGTCCGGGCCAGCTGCGGATCAAGGTAACGGCCTGTGGCATCTGTGGCAGCGACCTGAGCATGTCCAAGGATCCGTGCCGGTTCGTGTCCGTCGCCGCCGGCGCGGGCTTCCCGTTCGCGGTCTTCGACGCCACCCGCCCGGTGGTGCTTGGCCACGAATGGTCGGGCGTCGTCGTCGAAACCGGCGAGGGTGTCGCGGATTTCACGGTCGACGACCGCGTCACCGGCCTCGGTATCACCACCGAGCAGAACGGGATGCCGACCATCATCGGCTACTCGAACGACTACCACGGGGCCTTCGGCGAGTACATCGTCGTCGACGCGTTCTGGGTGCGGCACGTGCCCGACGGTCTGTCGCTCGAGCACGCCGCGCTGGCCGAGCCGCTGCACGTGGGCGAGATGCACATGCAGCAGTCCGGGCTGACGCCGGCGGACACTGCTCTCGTCATCGGCTGCGGCTCAATCGGTCTGGGCACCATCCTGGCCGCCAAGGCCGCCGGCGCGCACCTCGTCATCGCCTCCGAACCGTCGCCCAAGCGGCGCGAGCTCGCCGCGAAGATGGGCGCCGACATCGTCGTCGACCCCAATGAGCAGGACCCGATCGAGGTCTACAACGAATTGCTGGGCAGCGGCAAGACCGGCGGCGGCTTGTTGACCGCCTATGAGTGCAGCGGTCGGGTCGGCACGCTCAACACGCTGACGCACACACTGCCATGGGGTTCACGCATTCAGGTGGTGGCATCCCCGTTCGCCGAGGAGACCATCATCCCGGTGGTGGCGCAGATGCGGCAGATCGCGATCAACTTCGGTCACGGCCCCTACGAGCAGGCGTACGAGAAGGTGCTGGCCCGTCTGGCTGCCGGTGAGATCGACGCAGAAGCCCTGATCACCGGACGTACCGGGCTCGACGGCATCGCAGATGCGTTCACCGCACTGCGGAATCCGGACGAGCACGTCAAGATCCTGGTACTGCCGTCTTGAGATCGTGAGCAGCGTTACCGACGTGTAGCCGTGTCGATCACGGGACAGGCGGGCCTGGGTGCGGCACAGTTAACTGTATGGCCGGTCAAATGATTCCGAAGCCCAGCGACCTGAAGGCCGCGGCCCAGTCCGCGGTCGATGCTGCTCAGTCCGCCGTCGAGATGACGCAGGCGGTGGCCAGCGGTGCGATGCGCATTCCGCCGGCCTCCGTCCAACTCGCCGCCCAGGTCCCCGATCTCATCGAGAATCTGGCCGTGGCGACCGAGCGGCTCAACGCGACCATCGACCGCACCGAGCGGTTCATGGCCATGGCCGATCCCATGTTCCGCACGCTCGACGCCCTGCTGCCGCAACTGGAGGCCCTGGTCAACACCGGCAACGAGGTGTTCCGGCTGCTGTCGAACATTCCGGGCGTGTCGCGGCTGAACCCCTTCGGTGGCGGACCCAGGCCGCCGCAAGAGAAGTGATTTGGGCACAAATCACTGGAGAGCCGCGAAGCGGATGGCCAATCCGTCGATGAATGCGGTGAGGGCCAGTTCGAAACCGGCCGTGTCGATCTGGTCGGCCTTGCCACGCAGTAGATGTGCCTGGCCCATGTGCGGGTAGCGGTCGCGGTAGACCTGCACGTCGTCGGTGAACCCGCGTGAGAAGGAGCCGACGGTCGACCCGAGCACCAGGGACCGGGTGGCCGCGCCGATCAGGGTCGCTTCGCGCGGTGGCCAGCCGGCGCCGACCAGTCCGCCGTGTACGGCGTCGGCGATCCGCAGACTCACATCGCGACGGCCCGGTCCGGTGGCGAGGTACGGCACGAGATTCGGGTGTGCCGCCAGCGCGGCGCGGTGCGAGCGCGCCCACGCCGCCAGCGCGTCCTGCCAGTCGTCGCCGCGGTCGAACCCGGACGTGTCGATTTCCCCGGCAACGCGACTCGCGACGGCGTCGAGCACGTCGTCCTTGGTGGGGTAGTGCTTGTACAGCGACGACGCCTGCACGCCGAGTTCGGCGGCCAGCTTGCGCATCGACATCTCGGCGAGGCCGTCGCGATCGATCAATTCCAGTGCCGTGTCACGGATGAGTTCGCGGTTGAGCAGCGGTACGCGAGGCCTGCCCATCTGCGTCTCCCTTGAATTAGCGAACGTCGTTAGCTTATTGTGACAGCAACAAGCTAACACTGTTCGCCGAGATTGAGGAGACACCTGTGAAGCGCGAGGTCTACACCGAGGAGCACGAGGACTACCGGAAGATGATCCGGTCGTTCGTGGAGTCCGAGGTCAGCCCGGTGTACGACGAGTGGTTCGAGAAGGGCCTGGTGCCGCGCGAGTTCTACTACAAGCTCGGCGAACTCGGCATCTTCGGTGCGGAAATCCCTGAGGAGTACGGCGGCGAGGGCCTGACCTCGTACAAGTTCCAGGCGATCCTCACCGAGGAACTCGCCCGCGCCGCGGTGTCCTTCGGTGGCTCCAGCGTGCACGTCGGCCTGTGTCTGCCCTACATCCGCGATATCGGCAACGAAGAGCAGAAGAAGCGCTGGTTCCCCGGCATGCTCAGCGGCGAGATCATGTTCGCGATCGCGATGACCGAGCCCGGCACCGGATCGGACCTGGCCGGAATGCGCACCACCGCAAAGCTTTCCGAGGACGGTACCCATTACGTCCTCAACGGCTCCAAGACTTTCATCACCGGTGGTGTGCACGCCGACCGCGTGATCGTCTGCGCCCGCACGTCGGCCCCCAAGGAAGACGACCGCCGCTTTGGTATCTCGCTGCTGGTGGTCGACACCAAGCTGGCGGGCTACTCGGTCGGCCGCAAGCTCGACAAGCTGGGCCTGCGCTGCTCGGACACCGCCGAGCTGAACTTCACCGACGTCAAGGTCCCGGTCGAGGACATCCTCGGCGAGGCCGACCAGGGCTTCAACTACCTCGGCCAGAACCTGCCGCGCGAGCGGCTCGGTATCGCCGTCAGCGCGTACGCGCAGGCCAAGGCCGCCGTCCGATTCGCCGTGCAGTACACCAAGGACCGCACCGTGTTCGGCAAGCCGGTCGCCTCGTTCCAGAACACCAAGTTCGAGCTCGCGGCCTGCCAGGCCGACGTCGACGCGATGGAAGCCGTCGTCGACCGCGCCATGGAAGCCCACGACCTCGATGAGCTGTCCGCCGCCGACGCCGCCAAGGCCAAACTGTTCTGCACCGACGCCGCGGCGCGCGTCATCGACCGCTGCCTGCAATTGCACGGCGGCTACGGCTACATCAACGAGTACCCGATTGCCCGGCTGTACGCCGACAACCGCGTCGGCCGCATCTACGGCGGCACCAGTGAGGTCATGAAGATGATCATCGCCAAGGACATGGGTCTGTAGAAATCCCGCTGTCGCAGTGTGCGAAGGCGCCCGTCGGAGTAACTTGAATCCCGGGCGCCTTCGGCAATTTCGGGCCTGGCGAGGCGCCCGAATCGAGGGAATAACGCAAGTGGCAGCCCCGCGACATCACGTGCACGTGTGTGACCACCCGCTCACGCGAGGACAGGCGCGCCGACTCAGTCGGCGCTTCGCCGTCGCCGGAGTGCAGATCGAACCCGGACGCCTGCAGGAGATCGCGGCGGGCGCGGCCACCGTCGGTGACGAGCACATCGATGTCGCGTTCGCCATGGTGGCGGTCGGCTACGTCGAGGAACGCCACCACGCAAAGTTGACGCGCGTTCGCCGCCGGATGGGCCGCTGGCTGCTGGTGGGTGCGATGATCGTGTTGAGTCTGTGTCTGCTCATCAGTTTGGCGATGGCCATGTTGACGCTGATGCAGCCCACGTTCACGGGGGTATGAGGAGTCGAGATCGAGAACGTACTGACGCGCTGGGCGATCGGGGTCATCGCCTTCGCGATGATCGTCGTCGCGGCTGTCCTGCCGTGGTACACCGCGCACAACGACCATGGCCACGGTTCGATGAGCGGCTGGGGAATCTGGGACATCAGCGGAGATCTCGGCGCCGAGTTGCGCCCGCTGCCCTTCGCCGTGCTGATCCTGCTCGCGGCAGGCACGATGATCGTCGCCGCGGTGCGCGCGAGGTTCGGCACCGCTTTGGCGGCGGCCATCGCCTGCTTCGTGGTCAGTCTGCTGCCGTTGATGACGGGCGGTGCGGTCGACCGGCGGCTCGCCGGAAGTGATTCTGTCGCAGTCGTTCTCGGCCAGGCGGTATACCCGATGATCGTCGTCGGCTTCGTGGCCTGCGTGGTGAGCTGGATCGGCTATGCGCGGTGTGTGCTGCGTGCGGCGCCGAGAGCCGAGGCCGAGGTCCAGCCGGCCTGACCGGCATTCCACTGATCGGACGTCGGGCCTGTCCGGGCCCCCGCCCTGCGATTTACTTCGGCCATGGGTGCACAGGAACTGTTCGGTGGTGGGGTCGCGGTCATCACGGGTGCCGGCTCGGGGATCGGGGCCGGTCTGGCCCGGCATGCGGCCGAGCTCGGTATGACGACGGTGCTGGCCGACATCGACGCCACCGCGGTCGCGGCTCTGCGCGCTGAGCTGTCCGCCGCGGGCGCGACGGCCGTCGACGTGGTGTGCGACGTCCGTGACGCCGAGGCCGTGCAGGACCTGGCCGACATGGTGTACCGCGAAATCGGACCGGTCCGCCTACTGGTGAACAATGCCGGCATCGAGCAGTTCGGCTACCTGTGGGACACCCCGGTCGCCAACTGGGAGCGCGTCATGGACATCAACGTCAGTGGTGTCTTCCATGGCGTGCGGGCTTTCCTGCCGGCCATGCTGGCGTGCGACGAACCCGCGTGGGTGTGGAACATGTCGTCCATCGGTGGGGTGTCGACGGTGCAACTACAGGCGCCGTACATCGTCAGCAAGCACGCCGTACTTGCACTGACCGAGTGTCTGCGCGTCGAGGTCGAGCTGGCCGGCCACGACGAGCACGTCTGTGTGCAGGCGGTGCTGCCCGGACCGGTGCAGTCGAACATCTTCACCGCGGCCGGCGGTGTCGACGGCGGAAGCGCGGACGCTGCCGACGCGTCGGAGTCGGAGCGCACCGCGATGCACCAGATCGCCGCAATGGATCCCGTGACCGCCGCGCAGATCATCTTCGACCAGTCGGCCGCCGGTGGCTTCTACCTGACCACCCACCCCGACGCCGTCGCCGGCGCCATGACCGAACGCGCCCGGGTCCTGCGCGAGCAGGCGATCCCGAAGCTGCGGTCCCGGCGGTTCGCCGCCAAGTGACAGGTCAGACGAGCGACGCCAGGAGCGCGGCCAGCCCGTACTCGAACACCGCGTCGTAGTCGGTGGGCGAGCGCAGTGCGTCGACCAGCTGCTGATCCGGCCAGTCGTCGCCCCACAGTGAGGCGTCCTCTTCCTCGTGCTCGCCGCTGCGGATGGCCGAAAACTGCATCAGCGCAGACGAAATCACGTGCACCTCGATGGAACGCAAGGCCAGCGCCGCCTGATTGCCGGTGATCCCCAGCGCGGCGAGTTCGGCGGCGAGGGTCTGCTGCACCGATTGGAACAGTGACGGCGTCCGGTCGCGTTCGTGCGCGATGGCCATCAGATGCTGGCGTTCGATGAGCGCGGTGCGCTGCGCGCGGGCCAGCGAGACGATGCGTTCTTGGGGGGTGTCGCCGGTGGCCGGCAGGCTCGCCATCACCTCGATCAGCCGGTCGATCAGGTGGTCGAACAGCTTGTCCCGGCCCCCGACGTGCCAGTAGATGGACGTGACGGCGACACCGAGATGCTCCGACAGGCTGCGCATGGAGAAGCCCTCGACACCGTCGCGTTCCAGGAGCGCCGCAGCGGTATCCAGGATGAGTTGAGCGTCAACAGTTTTCGACGGACCCTCCGACCCGCGCTGGGTTGCCTCAGCCATGACCACCTCCTTCAGCCTCGCCGAACACCTAATCACACCGGGGTCGTGTGCGGTCTCTGGATCTGCGCCCCATCACGGTGTAACACTGTTACAGTACTGCCGCTGACGGAGGTTCGCGGGCAGCAGCAAGGGAGCAGATGTGTTCGATCTGAAGATCACCGGTGGCACTGTCGTCGACGGCACGGGGGCGGACCGGTTCACCGCCGATGTCGCGATCAAGGACGGCAAGATCGTCGAAGTTCACCGCCGCGGTCCGAACGACCCTGTGCTGCCCGGTGATTCGGCCGAGACGATCGACGCCGGCGGCAAGATCGTCGCTCCCGGATTCGTGGACATCCACACCCACTACGACGGCCAGGTCAGCTGGGACAGCGTGCTGGAGCCGTCGAGCAACCACGGCGTGACGACGGTCGTTGCGGGCAACTGTGGCGTCGGCTTCGCGCCCGTGCGCCCCGGCCAGGAGGAATGGCTGATCGCGCTCATGGAGGGTGTCGAGGACATCCCGGGCACTGCCCTGACGGAGGGCATCACGTGGGGCTGGGAGAGTTTCGGCGAGTACCTCGACGTCGTCGGGCAGCGTGAACTGGCCGTCGACATGGGCACCCAGATCGCGCACGGCGCGGTCCGCGCGTACGCCATGGGGGGAGCGCGGCGCCCGCAACGAACCCGCCAATGTCGACGACATCAAGGCCATGGCGAAACTGGTCCAGGACGCGATCGAGGCCGGCGCACTGGGCTTTTCGTCGTCGCGGACGCTGGCACACCGCGCCATGGACGGCGAACCGGTGCCCGGTACCTTCGCCGCCGAAGACGAATTGTTCGCACTGGGCCGGGCCACCGCTGCCGGCGGCGCCGCGGTCTTCGAGCTGGCCCCGCAGGGCGCGGCCGGCGAGGACATCATCGCGCCGCGCAAGGAACTCGACTGGATGCGGCGGCTGGGCGAGGAGATCGACTGTGCCCTGAGCTTCGCGCTCATCCAGGTCGACGCCGACCCCAATCTGTGGCGTGAACAGCTCGACCTGTCGGCCGCCGCGCACCAGGCGGGCAGCAGGCTGTTCCCGCAGGTCGCGGCGCGCCCGTTCGGCATGCTACTGGGTTTCCCCGGCCACCACGCCTTCACCCACCGGCCGACCTACCGTCGGCTGGTCGCCGAATGCACACGCGAGGAGCTGGCCGAGAAGCTGGCCGAGCCCGCGGTGCGGGCCGCGATCCTCGCCGAGGACGACCTACCGATCGACCCCACCAAGTTGTTCGACGGCATGTTCATGCTGGCCCAGAATGCGGCAAATCGCTTGTACCACATCGGCGAACCGCCCGACTACGAGCCGACCTTCGAGCGCACCGTTGCCGCGATCGCCGAGCGCCGCGGCGTGGACCCGCTGACCGCGATGTACGACCTGATGCTCGAAGCGGATGCCGGCGCCATGCTCATGTACCCGATGTTCAACTACTCGGACGGCAACCATGACGCCATCCGCGAGATGCTCACGCATCCGGCCGGGGTACTCGGCCTTTCGGACGGCGGCGCGCACTGCAGCATGATCTGCGACGCGTCGTACCCGACATTCCTGCTGACGCACTGGGCCCGTGATCGCCACCGCGGCGAGAAGCTGCCACTGGAGTACGTCATCCGCAAGCAGTCGCATGACACCGCCCAGCTGTACGGGATGTCCGACCGCGGCGTCATCGCCGTCGGTAAGAAGGCCGACCTCAACGTCATCGACCTGGACGCGCTGACCCTGCACGCGCCGAAGATGGTGCACGACCTGCCGGCCGGCGGAAAACGCTTGGTGCAGGGCGCAAGTGGCTACGACGCGACGATCGTCAGCGGCACCGTGACGCGCCGGCACGGCATCGACACCGGCGCGCGGCCGGGCCGGCTGGTCCGCGGCATCAGGTAGCGGGGTTGGAATCCCGATGATTCCAGGCGCGTCGCGGCGCCCGCTGCGTGGCCTCGGTGCGGCAAGGCCGGTGCGGATGGCCGCGCCGACGCCTCTCCTGTCGGGTACTCGGCACGACCCACCGAGTACGTCACCAGCGCGCCGTCCCGCCTTGTGAAAGGCCTTGGCACAAGCGCCTTTTGATGGCGCGGAGATGCTGCTCACGCACCCGCGGCAATCCGGTCGGTCTGGTGACATGGGCGGCAGTGCCGCCGGCGCATGTGAGCCGGACCGGACCTGCCGCACAGCCGGCCAACTATTCCCTCGCCTGACGCTGACGGTGCCGCAGCCGCTGCGATCTGCGCGCGGCTCGGCAGAGTGGTCGTATGCCCGATTCGTTTCATCTGGCCGTGGCGTTGGACGGCGCCGGCTGGCACCCGGCCGCCTGGCGCGAACCCGACGCGCGCCCCGCAGACCTCTTCGGCGCCGGCTACTGGACCGACCTGGTCCTCGAGGCTGAACGCGGTGCGCTGGACTTCGTGACCATCGAGGACTCGTTGGCGGTGCAATCCGACGATCCTTTCGTTCCGGACCAGCGCGTCGACCGGGTCCGGGGCCGGTTGGACGCCGTGCTGATCGCGGCCCGGATCGCGCCACATACCCAGCGGATCGGACTGGTGCCGACCGCCGTTGTCACCCACACCGAGCCTTTCCACGTATCGAAATCCATCGCGACGCTCGATTACGTGAGCTCCGGCCGGGCCGGCGTGCGCGTCCAGATCGCCGGGCGCCCCGACGTCGCCGCGCACTTCGGACGCCGTGAGGACGCGGCCCGGTCGCGGGCCCAGGAATACTTCACCGAGGCGGCGGATTACGTCGAGGTGCTGCGCCGCTTGTGGGACAGCTGGGAGGACGACGCCGAAATCCGTGATGCCGCCACCGGACGCTTCATCGACCGGGACAAGCTGCACTACATCGACTTCACCGGCCGTTGGTTCTCGGTCAAGGGTCCATCCATCACACCACGCCCACCGCAGGGCCAGCCGATCGTCGCGGCATTGGGCCACGGCCGAGCCGGCCATGAGTTGATCGCCGGAAGTGCGGACGTCGGGTTCGTCACCCCTCGCGATGCCGTGCAGGCCGCAGAAGTCGTCGGGGAAGTCCGTGCGCTGCAACATGATGCGGGCCGCGGGTCCGGGACCCTGCACATCTTCGGCGACGTGGTGGTGTTTCTCGACGACAGCGAGTCGGCAGCGCAGGCCCGCCGCCGTCGGCTCGATGACGTTGCCGGTGCCGAATATCGGAGCGATGCAGCGGTTTTCGCCGGCACCGCCGCACAGCTGGCCGGCGTGCTGGAGGAATGGCACAGTGCCGGCCTGACGGGATTCCGGTTGCGGCCGGCCGCCCTCCCGCACGACCTGCGCCAGATCACCGAACAACTGGTGCCCGAACTGCGGCGCCGCGGACTCTTCCGCGGCGGGTACGAATCGACCACGTTGCGTGGACTGCTCGGGCTGTCGCGTCCGGCCAACCGCTATGCAAGGAGCAGCCAATGAACAAGCCCGTCAAGCAGATTCACCTCGCGGCGCACTTTCCGGGCGTCAACAACACCACGGTGTGGAGTGACCCGGCGGCCGGCAGCCACATCGAGTTCAGCTCATTCGCGCACTTCGCGAAGACGGCCGAGCGCGGCAAGTTCGATTTCCTCTTCCTGGCCGAGGGATTGCGCCTGCGTGAGCAGAACGGCCAGATCTACGACCTCGACGTCGTCGGGCGTCCGGACACCTTCACGGTGCTGGCGGCGCTGGCCGCGGTGACCGAGCGAATCGGCTTGACCGGCACCATCAATTCGACCTTCAACGAACCCTACGAGGTGGCTCGGCAGTTCGCCTCGCTGGACCACCTGTCCGAGGGGCGCGCGGCCTGGAACGTCGTGACATCGTGGGATGCCTTCACGGGCGAGAACTTTCGCCGCGGTGGGTTCCTGGCGGAGGACCAGCGCTACGAGCGGGCCAAGACGTTCCTGCAGACGACGCTCGAGCTGTTCGACTCGTGGCGCGGTGACGAGATCGTGGCGGACAAGACCGGCGGTGTGTTCCTGTCCGATCCCGATGCCGGCGCGTTCGCGCACACGGACAGCCACTTCGACATCCACGGCCGGTTCAACGTGCCGCGCACCCCGCAGGGGCGCCCGGTGATCTTCCAGGCGGGCGACTCGGACGAAGGCCGTGAGTTCGCGGCGTCCGCGGCGGACGCCATCTTCTCCCGGCACAGCACCCTGGAGGCCGGGCAGGCGTTCTATACCGACGTCAAGGGCAGGCTGGCACGCTACGGGCGGCGCCACGACGAGTTGCTGATCCTGCCGGCCGCGACGTTCGTGATCGGCGACACCGACGACGAGGCGGCCGACCTCGCCCACGAGATCCGGCTCGCGCAGGTGTCCGGGCAGACGGCGATCAAGTTTCTCGAACAGCTCTGGAACCGCGACCTTTCCGATCACGACCCGGACGGACCGCTGCCGGCGGTGGACCCGGTCGTGGGGGAGAACACCATCGCCCGCGGCCGGGCGAGTGTGCGCATGTTCCGGGACCCGCTCGCGATCGCCGCCGAGTGGCGGGCCAAGGCCGAGACGCGGAAGCTCACCACCCGTGAGCTGATCGTCGAAGTCACCGGGCGGCAGTCGTTCATCGGATCGCCGCAGACCATCGCGGCGACAATCGACGAGTTCGTCCAGGCCGACGCCAGCGACGGCTTCATCCTCGTCCCACACCTCACCCCCGGCGGACTCGATCCGTTCGTCGACCGGGTGGTGCCGCTGCTGCAGGAGCGCGGCACATACCGCACCGACTACGCAGGTGCGACGTTGCGCGACCACCTGGGACTGGCGCCACTGCCGCGTCCGGCCGCCCGCACGAATCTCTCCGCCGAAGTGGCGTCGTAGACCATGGCGACTCCACTGACAGTGCTCGATCTGGTGCCGATCTCGTCGGGTTCGACTGCGCCGCAGGCGCTACGCAACAGCGTCGACCTCGCCAAGCGCGCGGAGGCCCTGGGCTACGCCCGCTATTGGTTCGCCGAACACCACCTCAATCCCGGCATTGCCGGCACCTCACCGGCAGTGCTTCTCGCGCTGACCGCTGCGGAGACCTCGACGATTCGACTGGGCTCGGGGGCTGTGCAGATGGGCCACCGGACCGCGGTGGCTACGGTGGAGGAGTTCGGTCTGCTCGACGCGCTGCATCCGGGCCGGTTCGACCTCGGCCTGGGACGCTCCGGTGGGAAGCCGCGCGATCCCAAGGTGCCGGTGAGTGCCTCGGTGGGCACCCGGGCCGCCGATGGTGCGAACGGGCTGCTGATTCCGCCGAAGTTCGATCCGCGGCCGCTGTTGCAGTCTCCGCGGTTCGCGCTGCAACGGGCGCTGCTCCAGCTTCCCGGCGCGCAATCGCAGGACTACACCGACCAGATCAACGACATCCTGGCGTTGCTCGCCGGGCGCTACCGCAACGCGGACGGCTTGGCGGCACGGGTCGTGCCCGGGGAAGGCGCCGATCTCCAGCTCTGGATCCTCGGCAGCAGCGCCGGTGAGAGCGCCGAAGTCGCCGGCACGCAGGGCCTGCGGTTCGCGAGCAACTACCACGTCGCTCCGGCATCGGTCCTCGAGGCGACCGACGCGTACCGGGCCGCGTTCCGCCCGTCGGCCGAACTCGACGAGCCCTACGTCGCCGTGTCGGCGGATGTCGTCGTCGCCGACGATGAGGCGACCGCCCGCGAGCTCGCCACCGGATACGGTCTGTGGGTGCGCAGCATCCGCACCGCCGAAGGGGCCATCCCGTTTCCGACGCCGGCCGAAGCGCGGGCGCACACCTGGACGGCCGCCGAACGCGAGCTCGTCGCCGACCGCGTGGACACCCAGTTCGTCGGGTCCGCCGCACAGGTCGCCGACAAGCTGGAGCGGCTGCGCGACGCCACCGGTGCCGACGAGTTGATCATCACCACCATCACACACGACCACCGGGATCGGGTGCGCTCCTACGAGCTGCTGGCCGAGGAATGGTCCCGACGTGCGTGGTGAGCCCCACATTCGGTGACTGTCCCTGGTGCCTAGGCTGGACCCATGACACGGGGCAGCGGCCTTTTCCAGATCGAGGACTGCGTCGACGAAGCGGGGGCAGTGACGCTGCCGCCCGGCGCGACGCTGATCGCCCTCATCGACGGGAACGTCGCGCATCTGCCGGACATGGTGGCATACCGCTACCTGGATTACTCCGGCACCGAAGCGCGCACTTTCGAGGTGACCTGGTCGGAGCTCGGCGTGCGGCTTGCGGCCATCGCGGCCCGGGTGCAGGCCGTCACGCAGCGCGGTGATCGCGTCGCCATCATGGCGTCGCAAGGGCTCGACTACGTCTTCGGATTCTTCGCGGCGATCAAGGCCGGCGCCATTGCGGTGCCGCTGTTCGCGCCCGAATTGCCCGGGCATGCAGAGCGTTTGGACACGGCACTCCACGACGCGCGGCCGGCGGCGATCTTGACGACGGCGGCGGCGCGGTCGGCGGTCACCGAATTCCTCTCGGCGCACCCGGATCTGGGCACTCCGACCGTCATCGCCACCGACGAGGTGCCGGACGACGCGGGCGTTTCGTTCGAACCCGTCGATCTCGAGATCGACGACGTCTCGCACCTGCAGTACACCTCAGGAGCGACCCGACCGCCGGTCGGCGTGGAGATCACCCATAAAGCCGTGGGCACCAACCTGATTCAGATGATCCTGTCCATCGACATGCTGGACCGCAACACCCATGGCGTCAGCTGGCTACCGCTGTATCACGACATGGGTCTGTCGATGATCGGCTTTCCCACGGTGTACGGCGGTCACTCGACACTGATGTCGCCCACCGCGTTCATCCGCCGGCCGCTGCGGTGGATCCAGGCGTTGTCGGACGGTTCGAAGGTAGGCCGAGTGGTCACCGCCGCACCGAATTTCGCCTACGAGTGGGCGGCGCACCGTGGTGCGCCGAGCCCGGGTGACGACATCGACCTGGCGAATGTGGTGATGATCGTCGGTTCGGAGCCGGTCAGCATGGACGCCATCAAGAGCTTCAACTCGGTCTTCGAATCGTACGGACTGCCGAAGACCGCGATCAAACCGTCGTACGGCATCGCCGAGGCCACACTTTTCGTCTCCAACATCGCGCCGGACGCGGAAGCGACGGTGCGGTACTTCGACCGCGAGCAGCTGGCGTCGGGCGTTGCGGTGCCGGTGTCCGAGGACGCCCCGGGCGCGGTTGCGCAGGTGGCCTGCGGGCAGCCGGCAAGCAGTCTCTGGGCGGTGATGGTGGACCCGGCCACGGGAATCGAACAACCCGACGGCCGAGTCGGCGAGATCTGGTTGCAGGGCAACAACATCGGCCGCGGTTACTGGGGTCAGCCGGAGGTGACTCGTGACGTTTTCCATGCCCGGCTGCACGGCGCCTTGCCGCTGAACAGTCACGCCGACGGCTCCGACGTCGACGGATCCTGGTTGCGGACAGGCGATCTGGGTTTCTACCTCGACGGCGAGTTGTACGTCACGGGCCGTCTGGCCGATGTGATCACAATCGGCGGGCAGAACCACTATCCGCAGCACCTCGAGACGACGGCCGCCGATGCGTCACCCCTCGTGCGGCGTGGCTATGTGGCGGCGTTCAGTGTGCCAGGCGACGGCGGCGAGCGGCTCGTGATCATCGCTGAACGGGCGTCGGGCACGGCCCGCCATGATCCGCAGCCGGCGATCGAGTCGGTCGGCGCACTCGTCGCGGAGCGTCACGGCGTGGCCGTCGCCGACGTTCGGCTGCTGCCCGCCGGTGGCATCCCGCGAACCACCAGCGGGAAGCTGGCGCGCCGCGCCTGTAGAGCCGCTTATCTGGCGGACGCGCTGTAGCCATTGCGCTATGAGTTGACTCATAATCGACCTGCTCCAGCGTCGCGGCAGTGCAGTTCTTCCTGCATCTCGGGCGTGACATTGACTCACCAATATGACTGTGATCATAATTCGACCTGATTGATCCGCCCGCCAGGAGTCGCCCGATGCCGCCCGACACTCGCCAGTCCATGGTGCTCGCCGCAGTCGAGCTCTTGCGTGAGCGCGGCGTTGACGGTGTCACGCTCGATGACGTGCTGAGCCGCAGCGGCGCGCCACGAGGCTCCATCTACCATCACTTTCCAGACGGACGTGCCCAGATCATCGACGAGGCCGCGCAGCTCAGCGGCGATGCCATCTCCCGGCTGATCTCCAAAGCGGCACCTGACGGTCCGGCCGCCGTGGTCGACGCCGTCACGGGGTTCTGGCGGAAGCTGCTGCGCCAGAACAAGTTCGCCGTCGGCTGCCCGGTGGTGTCCATTGCCGTCAGTGCCGCGCCGGGCTCGGCGCTGGCGCAGCATGCCAATCAGATCTTCCGCACCTGGCATCAGTTGGTCACCGATTGCCTCGTGGCCGATGGCGTCGGCACCGTCGTTGCCCGCCGGCTCGCCACCATGTCGCTCGGTGCCATCGAAGGTGCGATCACCATGTGCCGCGCCACATCGAGCCTGCAGCCACTCGACGATGTCAACGCCGAACTGAAGCTGCTGTTGGCGGCCCGGACCCTCTTTGCCGCCGGCGCAAGTACACCGAAGGGAAGTTGAACTCATGGAGTGGACCGGTGCGGTGTATGCCGACGCCCCGACCGTCGAGGTCTCGACGTGGATCGACGCGCCCGTGGCACGGGTGTGGGAACTGGCCTCGGACATCACGGTGATGCCCGAGTGCAGTTCCGAGCTGCAGCGAGTCGAGTGGCTCGGGGACTGCGACGCACCCTGTCTCGGTGCCCGCTTCGTCGGCCACAACAGCCACCCCGCACTCGGTGACTGGTCGACGGAGTGCGAGATCGTCGAGTACGAACCACAGCACGTGATGGCCTGGGCCATCGGCGATGCCGGCAATCCGACCGCAACCTGGCGCTTGAGCCTTCGTCCCGAGGGCACCGGAACGCGCCTGGCGGAATGGGCTCAGATGGGTCCCGCGCCGTCGGGCTTGTCGCTGGCGATCGCCCGGATGCCCGACAAGGAACAGAAGATCGTCTTCAACCGGCTCCGCGAATTCGAGTCCGGGATGCAGTGCGTGCTGGCGCACATCAAGCAGCGGGCCGAGAGCTGATGCGCGCGGCGACGACGGTCGAGGCCGCGAGCCTCGGAAACTGGGACCACCAGAGACTTTTCGTCTCCGAGGCCGAGAAGATGGGTCTGGACATCTGTTGGGTCGCCGAGGCGTGGGGATCCGACGCGCCGTCTGCACTGGGGTACTACGCGGCATGTACGGAGCGGATGTTGTTGGGCTCCGGCATCATTCAGCTCGGCACCCGGACGCCGGTGGCCATCGCGCAGGCCGCGATCACGCTGTCGAATCTGTCCGGCGGGCGCTTCCTGCTGGGCCTCGGTGCCTCGGGACCTCAGGTCATCGAGGGACTGCACGGCGTGCCGTTCGCCAAGCCGCTGGGCCGGATGCGCGAGACCATCGACATCATCCGCCAAGCCGCCGCCGGCGACCGGGTTTCTTACGCCGGCAAGCAGTTCCAGGTCCCGTTGCCGGGCGGCGATGTCAAGCCGATGCGGCTGTCGATGCGGGCGGAGCACGAAATACCGCTGTACATCGCCAGTCTCACGCCCGCCATGTTGCGGTTGACCGGCGAGGTCGCCGATGGCTGGCTCGGCACCAGCTTCGTTCCTGAAGGCGCGGACGAGGCGTATTTCGCGCACCTGGACGAGGGTCTGACCCGTTCGCAACGCAGCCGCGCCGATCTCGACATCTGCCAGGGCGCCGAGGTGTCGTTCGCTCGTGACGAGGCCCACCTCAAGACGATGATCGACGCCCGGAAGTCCGAGTTGGCGTTCAGTCTCGGTGGAATGGGCTCGGCCTCGACAAATTTCTACAACCAGGCGTACAGCCGGCAGGGCTGGGCCGAGATCGCGGCCGCGGTCCGCGAACGCTGGCAGTCCGGTGACCGCGCCGGCGCGGCGGCGCTGATCACCGACGACATGATTCTGGCCACCACCTTGATCGGTACCCCGGACATGGTGCGTGACCGCCTGCAGGTGTGGTGCGACGCGGGCGTCGACACCGTCCGGATCTACCCGGCGGGCGACACGCTCGAGGAACGGTTCGCGACCCTCGGTGCGGCGATCGACCTGGTGCATTCGATCAGCCGGTGACCCGGCAGCCCTCGACCGGCGGGCACATCAAGCAGAAGTCGGAGATGGGCCGCCTACGTGTAGGCGACGTGGACGTTGTGGATGTGACCCTCGAACGGGAAGGGTGCGCGTTCGCGGTAGTCCATCGACACCGGCGACCCCAGGCAGGTGCCGATGTCGAGGCAGTCGTTCGCGGTGAACAGCAGCGGCGCGCTGATCGGAACCTGTCCGGTGGCCACCGTCTCGCCGTCGACGGCGATGGTGATGTCCAGCGGACCTCCGGGCCGTGGCTCGGCGTACTGCGTGGTCACCGTGATGGTGTGACGGCCGGGCGCGATGACGGCCTCGGACTGAATCTTGGTGCGCTGCAGGATGAACAGGTTGTACTCATAGCGGATGTGGCCGCCCTCGAGGTAGCAGGTCAGGCCACCTGCGCCGCTGCCCAATGCGTACAGCACCCCCGACGCGTTCTCCGGGACCTCGGCGTCGATGGTCACCACGTTGTTCTTGTTGCCCAGGGCCGGAGCGCAGAACTCGGGCATGCGGATCATGTCGCCGGAGAACTGCCATTCCCGGAACGGCGGTGCGATCCGCAATTCCGGGTGATAGACGGGAACCCACAGCCCGCCACCGATGGGCAGCACGGCGTTGCGGGCCGCTTCGATGGCGAACATCTCCCGCATCTGCGCGAGTTTCTCCGGCATCTGCGCCGCGAGATCATTGGCCTGCGACCAGTCCTCGTCCAGGTTGTACAGCTCCCACGCGTCCTGGTCCGGCGTCCAGGTTGCCATGCCCTCGGGTAGGCCGGGAATCCACGGCAGCCGCGGCCCGCGCGCCGAAGCCATCCAGCCGTCGTGGTAGATGGCGCGGCTGCCCATGATCTCGAAATATTGAGTCTTCTTGCCGCCCTCGGCATTCCGGTCTGCCAGCGTGCGCGCGAAACTGGCGCCCGCGAGCGGCATCTGGGCTTCCCCGTAGACGGTGCGCGGGGGTTCGATGCCGACCACCTCGTAGATCGTCGGCACGATGTCGTTGCAGTGCAGGAAGTTGGCCCGCGGCACGGCGTCGGCCGCTATCTTCGCCGGCCAGCGCACCGCCAGCGGATTCCGCGTCCCTCCGAGATCGGACGCGAGGAGCTTCATGCCCTTGTACGGCGTGCTGCCTGCCCACGCCCAACCCGCGTGGTATTGGTTGTCCACCAGGGGAGAGCCCAGGACATCGAGGCCCCCGAGCTCATCGAGCGCGTCGATGTGCTGACGGACGGTGGTCGGAATCCCGTTCTGTGCCAACAGCTCCGAGATGGTGCCGTTCTGCCCTTCGCCCGACGAGCCGTTGTCGCCCCAGATGTACAGGAACAGCGTGTTGTCGGCGTAGCCCAAGGCTTCGAGTTCGTCGGTGATCCGGCCGACCTGGACGTCGACGTGTTCGGCGTAGCCGGCGGCGACCTCCATCAAGCGCCGCTGGAACGGCTTCTCGTCCTCGGGGATGTCATCCCAGGCCGGCAGCGTCTCGTCGCGTTCGGTGAGCGCGCAGTCCTGCGGGATCCAGCCCTTGTCCTTGGCTCGCTCGAACACCCGCTCGCGGTAGGCATCCCAGCCGTCATCGAACTTGCCGGCGTACTTGTCCGCCCATTCCTTCATGATGTGCTGCGGCCCGTGCAGGCAGCCGCTGGCCCAGTACATGAAGAACGGTTTGTCGGCGTTGAAGGCCTTGTGCCGCCGCAGCCACGAGATGGCGTCGTCGGCCAGATCCTCGGACAGGTGATAGCCCTCTTCGGCCGTCTTCGGCGGCGCGACGACGGTCGTGTTGCGCACCAGGTTCGGCTCGTACTGGGACGCCTCGCCGGCGAGGAATCCGTAGAAGTACTCGAAACCCAAACCGGTGGGCCAGTTTTCGAACGGACCGGCGGCGGTGGTCTCCTCGGCCGGCGTGTTGTGCCACTTGCCGAATGCCGACGTGGCATAGCCGTATTGCTTGAGCACCTCGGCGACGGTGGCGCTGGACCGCGGAATCTTGCCCGCATACCCGTCCCAGTCGTTGGCGAGTTCGGCGATCTGCCCGTTACCGATCTCGTGATGGTTACGGCCGGTCAGCAGCGAGGCCCGCGTCGGCGAGCACATGGCGGTGGTGTGAAACCTGTTGTAGGACACACCTTCCGCGCACACGCGGTCGAGTGTCGAGGTGGTCACTTCGCCGCCGAATGTGGACGGCAGGCCCGGACCCGCGTCATCGATGAGGACGATGACGATGTTGGGGGTGTCGTCGTGCAACCGCTTGGGGACGGTGCGCGGCTGGTACGTCGACTCCTGCAGTGTCCGGCCGGCAATGCTGGCGGAGGGCACCGGTGGGAATGGCAACACGCCACCGTTCGGCAGTACCGGTGCCACCACACTCGTATCAGACAACTCGACCCCTCTTTCTGCTGATGCCGCAAGAGACTGCTCCCGAATTCAGCGTCTACTGTGCCGTATGGCACTTACGGCCGCGTCAGCGGGGGAGATGTTTGCCGTACCGGGTCAGCCCTGGTACCCGTCCAGGAATCCGGTGAGTCCCGACGGGGTGTGCGGACCGATGGCGATCTGTTCGACGACGCCGATCCCGGTGCGCTCACCCATGGTCGCCTTCACGACGTTCTGCAGGTGCAGCGATGTGAAGTCCGTGGGGTCGAAATCGTCCATACGGATTGACTCCCGGCCGATTTCGAACTGGCCGTGATTCGACCCGTGCCCCCAGTGCGGGTGCCAGTAGCCGATGCCGCGCATCCGGAACGTGTAGAGCTTCTCCAGTTCGATGTGGGTCTCACCCTCGATGGGGTCGGTGAACCACAGATGGGCCCGCCGGATTTCGCGCCGCCCCGGCTCCCAGTCGAGTTCGTAGCCGACGTCGTAGCATTCGCGTACCCCCACCCGGCTGCACGGTGACGCACCGCCGGGCAGCGGGTCCAGGATCGCGGCGGTTTCCAGCCACCGGCGCCCGTCCTCGTGCTCGTGGAACGCGTAGTGGGTGAATCGGTCGCCGAAATGCAATGGTGCCCAGAGCCAGAAGACCTGGAAGGGCATGGGCCGGCGCAACACGGCGAGTTGCTCGCCGACAGGCCGGATGCCCCAGGACCGATCCCGGGTCCCCGGCACGTCGCCGGCCTCGACCGCCAGGTCTTCGCCGTCGACGCTGATCGTCCCTTCCCACGTCCCCCATTGCGTCAGCCTGGTGTGGTCGGTCAGCACGATGCCTTCGGCGGTGCGGCGCTGCTGACGCGGCTCCTCCACGGCCACGGTGGTGGCTCGGAAGGTCAGGTCGCAGGAGATGTTCTGCTCGTTGGCGTCGACGACATAGCGGATGGTCCGCAGCGGTTCGATGACCTCGATGCGGAAGGGGCCGATGGTCGCCGACCGGTCCAGGGGCATGGCGCCCGAGGCGAAGATCGAGTGCTCGACACCGTCCTTCACCACGCTGAACGCCGCGTCGATGATGCCGCGAACGGGGTAGTGCCCCATGGCCGCACCGAAGTAGAAGTCGCCGTCGCGCTGGTGGCCGTTGAACCAGTAGCGGTCATAGTGGTTGGGGTCGCCGCTGGCCGGCACGCCCACCGGGTCGGCCGAGGCGTGGATCGGATAGTCGTCGAACGGAGTCAGCACGGTCGCGTCACCGCGCCGGCTCGTTGATCTTCACCAGCATCTTGCCGATGTTCGCCCCGGTGAACAGGCCGTTGAGCGCATCGATACTGGATTCCAGTCCGTCGTAGACCGTTTCGCGGTGTACGAGCAGGCCCTGCTGCTCCCAGCCGCTCAGCGCGGCGAACGCCTCATCGAAGCGTGACCACTCCTCGAGTGCGATGAACCCCTGCATCGTCGATGCCGTGGCGAGCAGGTTCACGTAGTTGGACGGGCCTGGGTGGTCGCCGTTGAGGTACGTGGTGATGATGCCGCACATGACCACGCGGGCCCGGTGGGCGAGGTTGCCGAGTGCGGCGTTGAGAATGTCACCACCGACGTTGTCGAAGTAGACGTTGATGCCGCCCGGACACGCCGCCTTCAGGGCGGCCGGGAAGTCGTCGGCCTTGTAGTCGACGCAGGCGTCGAAGCCGAACTCCTCGACCACGACGCGGCACTTCTCTGGACCGCCCGCGATGCCGACGACGCGCGCGCCGGCGATCTTGGCGATCTGTCCGGCCACCGACCCGGTGGCGCCCGCCGCGGCCGAGACGACGACCGTCTCACCGGGTTGGGGCTTTCCGACGCCCGTCATGCCGAAGTAGGCGGTCGCTCCGGTGGGGCCGTAGATCGACATCACCGCGAGCGGGTCCGTGTACCCGACGACCGGCGTGCTGAACAGGTCGTCGCGGATTATCGCGTAGTCCTGCAGCCCGGTCAGTGTGGTGACCAGGTCGCCGACCTTGTAGGCGTCGCAACGTGATTCGACCACCTCGCCGATGCCGGCCACGCGCACCACCTCGCCGAGCTGCAGTGCCGGGAGGTAACCAGGTTCGCCGTCGAGCCAGGTCCGGGCGGCGGCGTCGATGCCGACGTACGTCGTCCGCAGCAGTGCTTCTCCCTCGGCGGGGACCGGTGCGGGCGCCGTAACCATCTCGGTGTCGTCGGGGGAGACCAGACCGTTGGGACGGCGCCGCAGCAGGATCTTACGGTTTTCTCGGTTCATCGTGTCGTTTCTGTGGAGGACCGGCGAGTTTTCATATTGATTATTAAAAGTCCTCTCGGTTATCGTCAACCCCGATGGCCGTGAACAACTCAGCGCGCCGGCGGGGACGACCGCCGCGCATAGACGAGAGCGCCATTGCCGCAGCGGTTTTGGAGATCGGCACCGAGAACGCCACGATGCGCCGGGTCGCCGAACACCTCGGCGTCAGCCTGCCGGGGCTCTACCACCACGTGAAGAACCAGCACGACCTACTGCGCCTGGCGACCGTCAGCGCCCTGACGAATTCGCCGCCGCCGCGCTACACCGGCGAGCACTGGGCCACCTGGCTCCGCGACTACGCGTCCTACATCCGGACGGTGCTGGCCGCCGAACCCGCGTTGGTGGAGAAGTTCGTCAGTGGTGCGGTCGGTCACGATGTCGAGATGGAGTACACCGCAGATGCTGTCGAAGCCCTTGCCGCACAAGGTTTGTCGCCGAGCGATGCCCTAGCGGTGTGGGCGTCGGTGAGCACCATGGCGGTCGGCAGCGTCACCGAGGCCCATCGCGAATACCTGTACTCCGAAAGTGGGCAGCCGTGGCTGGCCCGGATCCTCGCGCTCACCGCCAAGCGTGCGCCGTCGGAGTTCCCGACGTTGCGTGCCATCGCGAAATCGGGTGACGATCCGTTCGGAGACGAGGCATTCCAGCATCGAATCACGCTGTTGCTGGTCGGCATCGCGGCGCATTACGGGCTGTCGCCGGAGCCCTGATCCCGGTCAGGTCGCGCGCTGACCCTTCGCCCATGCCCAGGATGCGATGCGCCAGCTGATGCCCTCTCGGCGCATGGCGAAGGTGAAGACCGCGCCGGTCTGGGTGATCCGAGATCCCTTGAGGTCGAACGTCATTGTCGCGGGCAGCACGACGTACGCCGCGTCGTCATTGGTGTCGTTGTGCAGCGGTTCGCCAACCGTCACGTGATAGCCCGAGGCTCCCAGGTGCTCGCCTTCGGCCAGTACATCGCGATACCAGTCCGACGCGGCCGTCGGCCCAAGCCACTGGTGCGGTGCCATCCCGTCGAGGATGGAACCGTTGGGGGAGAACACCGCCGACATGCCGTCGGCGTCACCCGCGTTGAATGCGTCGATGTAGGTCTGGATGGCGTCTAGTGGTGTCGCACTCATTGCGTCTGATCCAAACGTCGGGGTTTTCCTGGCAATGCGTCACGCTAGCACCGCCCAATCCACCTGGTGGTGAAACGAATACGGCCTGTCTCGGTGCCGTGGTGGCACCGAGACAGGCCGTATCGCCGTCAGCTTTGCGGCTTGGTCAGCTCCGCGGGTACGTCGGGTACTCGATGCCCGACAGGAACTGCACGACGCGAACAACCTGGCACGAGTAGCCGAATTCGTTGTCGTACCAGCAGTACAGGATCGCCTGATCGCCGTCGACGATGGCGGCGTTGGCGTCGATGATCGACGCCGCACGCGAACCGATGAAGTCGCTCGACACGGCGTCGGTCGCCGCGGTGTAGTCGAGGTTGCGGCTCAGCGGACCCGACAGCGACGTCTCACGCAGGTGCGTGAGCACCTCATCCTTCGTCGTCTCCTTCTTGAGCTGCAGGCTCAGGATGGCGATCGACACGTCGGGGGTGGGGACGCGGATCGAGTTACCCGTGATCTTGGCCTTGAGCTCCGGCAGCGCCTTGGCGACGGCCGAGGCGGCACCGGTCTCGGTGATGGTCAGGTTCAGCGGCGCGGAACGGCCACGACGGTCGGCCTTGTGGTAGTTGTCCAGCAGGTTCTGGTCGTTGGTGAACGAGTGGACCGTCTCGACGTGACCACGGATGATGCCGAACTTCTCGTCCATCGCCTTGAGCGGCGGCACGATCGCGTTGGTGGTGCACGACGCACACGAGAAGATCTGCTGGTTGACGTCCTGGCCCAGGTGGTTGACGCCGTGCACGATGTTCGGCACATCGCCCTTGCCCGGTGCGGTGAGGACGACCTTCGAGATGCCCGGACGCAGGTGCTGCTCGAGGCCGGCGCGATCGCGCCACTTGCCGGTGTTGTCGATCAGGATGGCGTCGTTGATGCCGTACTGGGTGTAGTCGACGTCGGACGGGTCATTCGCGTAGATGAACTTGATGACGTTGCCATTGGCGATGAGGAGGTTGTTCTCCTTGTCGACCTTGATGGTGCCGTTGAAGTGCCCGTGGACCGAGTCGCGGCGCAGCAGCGAAGCGCGCTTCTTCAGGTCGTCGGCGCCACCGCTGCGGACCACGACGGCCCGCAGATTCAGGCCGTTGCCACCGCCGGCCTTCTCGACCAGCAGTCGGGCCACGAGGCGGCCGATCCGGCCGAAGCCGTAGAGCACCACGTCACGCGGGCCCTGCGGCTCGGCTTTGTTGTCGCCGGTGACGTCCGACAGCGCGTCGGCGACGAAGTCGGCGACCGACAGGCCACGCTCATCCGCGCGATAGGCGTGCACCAACAGGCCGAGGTCGATCTTGGCCGGACCCAGGTCCAGATTCGCCAGAGCCTCCAGGAACGGGAAGGTCTCGACCACCGACAGCTCCTCGCCGGCGATCTGCCGGGCGAAGCGGTGGGTACGCAGGATGCTGATCACCGACTTGTTCACCAGCGACCGGCTGTGCAGCAGGACGGTGACGCCGCGCGTGCGGTGCAAGGTGCCGACGATCGGAATCATCGCCTCCGCCAGGGCTTCCTGGGTGTTCCAATTGGCAAGTTCTGGTGTATTCAACTCATCTGTCCTACGGGTCGCTTGGCCGATCGCGCTGAGCAGCGCATTCATGTTAGCGATCGGTATTTCCGGCTCTGCAGGTCGTCCCGCTGGCAGGGCACGTAGGGGTTGACAGGCACGCCGGCCCGTGGGCCGAAACTGTGTCCCAGCAGGCGACTACTCAGTGGGTGGCCGGCTGAATCCGGCGCAGGATGGGCACCAAACCGATCAGTGCGATGACGTTCGCCACCACGATCAGCGCAATCGTGTAGGTGGGGGAGATGTCGTAGACCGCGCCGAGCAGTCCGCCGGCGATGAGCAACGCGACACCGCGCAACAGGGCGAGCCAGCCGAACGCAACAGCCCTGGTGTTCGCCGGGACCAATTCGGTGACGACTGATTTCACGGTCGAGTCGAGGACTCCGTTGACGATGCCCCACACCGCAACGCCGATCCACACCAGCGTCCGGTCGCCGGTGAAGGCAATCGCGGAGAACGCGGCGGCGATGGGCACCGCGACCAGAGTGACAGGCCCGCGCTTGTCGTACACCCGGCCCATCACGAGACCGGCCGCACCGTCGACCGCCATCGCCACCGCGAAGAGGACGGGGACCTGAGCGTCAGACAGCAGCCCGGTGCGTTGGGCGTGGAATGCGAGCAACGGGAACGAGGCGACGCCGCACGACAGCACCCCGATCGTGATGACGTAGTGCCAGAACCGAGCCGGCAACCGCTTCGGTACCGCAGGGCCAGCGGCGTCGGATTCGGTTGCTTCCCGAATGGCCTCCTCTTCGTAGCTCCGCGGATCGGGAACGCGAAAGCGGAGCCAGCCCAGCAGGATCAGGACGAGCACGCCCGGAACGATCAGTACTCCGAACGCCATCCGGTAGTCGCCGGCGTGAGCGCTCAGCACCGCGGCCAATAGCAGCGGCCCGGCGATGGCGCCCGTCTGGTCGAGGGCCTGATGTACGCCGAAGGCGCTGCCGCGACCCGTGCTCGTCGACGCGTGCGACAGCAATGTGTCCTTGGCCGGCGAGCGGACCGCCTTGCCCAGGCGCTCGGTGCCATACAGCAGCAGCGCCGGTACGAGCGATCCTGTGACGCCGATCAACGGGACGCTCAGCACCGTCAGTGCGTAGCCGGTGATCGTCCAGGTCCAGTAGTGCTGGGTCCGGGCCACGGCATAGCCGGCGACAACCCGCAGCCCATATCCGATGAATTCGCCTGCGCCGGCGACCAATCCGACGACGGCGGCGGACGCCCCGAGGGTGGCCAGATAGGGGCCGATGATGCTGCGGGCGCCTTCGTACACCATGTCGGCAAGCAGGCTCACCACGCCGAAGACGAGGACAAAGTGCCAGGGCTTGAGTGGTCGGCCGGTCACGCACCGATTGTGCACGGGACCCAGGCGGAAGTGTCACCGATGTCTTGAGACATAACACGTGACAGCGGTGGGATCTGGCTGTAGACTCGAACAGATGTTCGAACATGCTGGTATCGGGGTCGACGGTGTGCCGGTCCACGATGCTGGCGTGGTCGACTTGATGATCCATTTCGCGCGGGTGGAAAACCAGTGCGCTGCGGGCCGGCTGACGGCCGTCGCCGACCTGGCGATGCTGCGTGTCGATGACCAGGATGGCCGGCAGTGGTGGGCCTGTGATGGCTGGGACGCTGCGGTCGCCGAAGTCGGCGCCGCCCTCGGCCTCGGGAAACGCGAAGCCTCCGGGCAGTTGTCGATCGCCGTGGCGTTGCGCTTCCGGCTACCCAAAGTGGCGGCGGTGTTCGCCGACGGCGGAGTCTCGGCACGGACGGTCGGCACGATCTGCTGGCGCACGCGTCTGGTGGAGGACCCCAACACGCTGGCTGTCATTGACGCCGCGCTCGCGGGAGCGTTGTCGGAGTGGGCGGGGTTGTCCCGCAAGAAGATCGAGAAGAAGATCGACGGTTGGGTGCAGAAGTTCGACCCGGCGGCGGTGTTGAAGGTGCGTTCGGCGGCGCGCCGCCGTGGGGTCGGGGTGGGCAAACCTGATGACGAGACTGGGGTGGCGTCGATCTGGGGTGCGCTGCTGGCTACTGATGCGGAGTTGTTGGATCGGGTGTTGACCGAGATGGCCCGGCAGGTGTGTGAGAACGATCCGCGTACGTTCGGGCAGCGCCGTGCCGATGCCTTGGGGGTGCTGGCGGCCCGCGGGGATCGGCTGGCCTGCCAGTGCGGCAATCCTGACTGCCCGGCGGCTGGGCCGGATGCGCGCGCCGCGGCGGTGATGATTCATGTGCTGACCAATGGGCTGCCGGCGCCGGTGGCGGATCCGCTGCTCAGTGGGGACCCGGCCGCGCCGTTGGTGCCCACGCCGGCCCCGTCTGCGCCGGAGCCGGTCTTCACGCCCGAGCCGGTGTTCACGCCCGAGCCGGTCTTCGCACCTGAACCTGCGCCAGCAGCCGAGCCGGCGAATGAGATGGCGCCCACGCCCATGCCTATGTCCGAGCCGGCGCCGGTGGCCGATTCGCGGCCTGCCAAAAACCCTGTCGCTTCTGCGGCTGCCCCGGCAAGCGAGACCGCACCCACGCAAACGGCCGGCCCGGCACCAGAGTCATGCCCGGCACCGGTCTCGTCACGTGCGGTGGCCACTACCGTCAAGCCTCCGGCGCCGGTACGCACAGCCGTCGGCTATGTCCTCGGCGGTGGCGTCGTGCCGCCGACAGTGTTGGCGGACCTGGTGGCCCGGGGTGCGAAGGTCCGTTCGGTCGCCTCCGCCGCCGATTTGGATGAGGTGCCGCGGTACCGGCCTTCGGCCGCGATGGATGAATTCGTGCGGATGCGGGCGATGACGTGCATGTTCCCGGGCTGCGATCATCCGGCCACCGCCTCCGATATCGACCACACGGTGCCGTGGCCGGCCGGGCCCACCCATCCGGGCAACCTGAACCCGAAGTGCCGCAAACACCATCTACTGAAAACGTTCTACGGCGGCCCGGACGGGTGGCAGGACCGTCAACAACCCGACGGGAGCATTGTGTGGACCGCACCGACGGGCCATACCTACATCAGCGTGCCCGAAAGCCGAATCTTGTTCCCCCGCACGGTCACCGACACACCGCTGCCCAATCCACCACCGGAGACCGTCGATCTGGACACCGCCACGGCTCCCGGCCGGAGCGTCATGATGCCCATCCGGCGCCGCACCCGCGCGCAAGATCAGGCCCAGCAGATCGCCTACGAGCGCGCTCTGAACCAAGCCGACATCGACGCACAAGAGGCCGCGCGAGAAGCGTTCGCCCGCCAACGCAAAGAACGCGAAGAACGGGAAGCTGCAGAGGCCGCAGCGGCCGCCGAATCGGCAGAGCAACAAGGCATCCCGCCACCGCGGTGACTCAGATGGCTAGTGTGCGTGGTCGAACAGAACCAAGGTGTCGGCCAGGTTGCCGTCCACGAAGTAGGCGCGGCAGGTGAAGGGGTCATGAATCGTGCCGCCGGCTTCGGCTTTGGCGTCGATCGTCCCCGACACGTTCCACACCGTGATGCGGCCGTGGTCAACACCTTTCAGTGGCTCGTCCATCATCAGCGGGAACATGTCCTGTCCATCCGTCTCCAGCGCACCGGCAACCGACCGAACGCCGGAAAGCTGGGCTGAATCGGGCGATGCCAACTGCTTGCGCACGTCGGCCTGGCATCTGTCGCGGGCGACGTCTTGCGCAGCACGCGGCTCCGGACCCATGAGGCCGAAACCGCGGGTTTTCACGCCGATCACCGCGACGACCGCCAGTGTCAGCACACACACTGCCGCGATGATGAGGAGCCGGCGCGGACGACGACGCTCTCCGTGGTCAGCTGTCATGGCCCGAACGTAACCTGCGTCGCGTCGCACCCGGTCACAGGCTTACCGGATGGGAAGTCATGCGGGTCGACGTTCGGGATGACGGTGTCCCAGCGGTACGCGTGTTGCGCATCGGCGGCGCAGCCTTCGTTGGCGGTGTCGTACAGCACCCGGAACGTATGTGGGTCGGCGCCCACGATAGCCCGGTCCTGGTAGTAGGCGCGCTGATCATCGACGGCGTAATTGAACACGCTGTCGTTGAGGCGACGGAAGGTGGCCGCGTTCGCTCCGGGGATCGCCTCGCAGCGGTAGTAGACGGTGTGAATGTCCTTGGCATAGTCCAGGTTTCGGTCGTCGGGGGAGAAGCGCAGGATCTTGAAGTGCGCTGGGTCGTCCGAAATCTCGCGGTCCTTGCAATAGACACTCTGACCGTCTTTTGCCAGATCGCTGTTGATCGGCACGAAATGGTCGGGGTCGTTGCTGAGGGGCAGAGTGCCGGCCCAGATGTGGTTGCGGTCCTTGGCCCAGCCGTAATTGAGCCAGTCGAATGTGGCGGCATCGGCACCGGGGATCTGAGCCCCTCGGTAGTAGGCGTGCGACTTGTCCCGTGCGTAGCCGCTCGAGAGTTTGTGGAAGGACTCGGCGTCAGCGCCTGCCACCACCCGGGGTGACGAGTCGATGCCGGCTGTCCAATAGACCTTGCCGTCCTCGACGTAGTACCCGCCGACGACCTTGGGACTGCACGCACCGACGAGTGTGGACACGGAGATGCACAGCACGGCAGCCAACAAACGCATGTCGACCCCTTTCGATGACCATCCGCAGTCCCTCGAGCAGAGCGGTTCGCCCGGCCGTGATGACGCTACTCGCGGTGTACCGCGCGGCGATGACGATCAATGTCGGCGACCGAGTCTCGGTGCTGGCGCTTCTGCGTACGCTGGCGAACAGTTCCCGCCCAATCTGGAGTTGTCATGACGATCAGCGTGTTCGATCTCTTTTCCATTGGGATCGGGCCGTCGAGTTCACATACCGTCGGGCCGATGCGAGCCGCCGGCATGTTCGTCGACGAGCTCAGCGCGCGCAATGTGGTCGACCAGGTCGTCGATGTCCGCGTCGACCTGTACGGGTCGCTGGCTGCCACGGGCGGCGGCCACGGCACCATGCCGGCGATTCTGCTCGGTCTGGAGGGCTACCGGCCCGACACCATCGAGACCGATGAGATGGAACGGCGGCTGGCGGTCATTCGAGCTGAGGGGAAGATCCGGCTCGGTGGCCGAATCGTGCTTGCCCTCACCGAATCCGATATCGCTCTGCACCCTACGCAGCAACTCGACCGTCACCCCAACGCGATGACGGTCACGGCGACCTCGGCGGACGGCGGGGTGCTGTACCGAGAAACGTACTTCTCGGTCGGCGGTGGCTTTGTCCTCACCGAGCAGGCCATGGCCGCCTCACCCGAAAGCACCAGCGAGACCGCCGCTTTCACGTCGGCAGCCGAACTGCTGGCCCTCACCGACCGTGAGCGCATCTCCATCAGTGATGCGATGATGGCGCAGGAGTCCGCGACCCGCACCGAGGCAGAGGTGCGCGAGCGTCTGCTGCACATCCGTGACGTGATGGTCGCCTGCGCGACCAACGGGATGTCGCGCGACGGCTACCTGCCCGGCAACCTGCGGGTCCGTCGCCGGGCCAAGGACTGGTTCGTGCGGCTCAATGCCGAAGACCCGCAGCGGGATCCGGCGTTCGCCGAGGATTGGGTGAACCTGGTGGCGCTGGCGGTCAACGAGGAGAACGCCTCGGGCGGACGCGTCGTCACAGCTCCGACGAACGGCGCCGCGGGCATCATTCCGGCCGTGCTGCACTATGCCTTGCACTACACGGCCGCGGGTAAGGCCGACCCCGATGACGCGACGGTTCGATTCCTGCTGACCGCCGGAGCCATCGGGTCGCTGTACAAGGAACGCGCATCCATCTCGGGCGCCGAGGTCGGTTGTCAGGGCGAGGTCGGATCAGCGGCCTCCATGGCGGCGGGCGGCCTCGCGGAAATTCTCGGTGGCACAACGCAACAGGTCGAGAACGCTGCCGAGATCGCCATGGAACACAGCTTGGGGCTGACGTGTGATCCGATTGGCGGCCTTGTCCAGATCCCCTGTATCGAACGCAACGCCATCTCCGCGGGCAAGGCCATCAACGCCGCACGCATGGCGCTGCGAGGTGACGGCACCCATCGGGTCAGCCTCGACCAGGTCATCGAAACCATGCGCGCCACGGGCATGGACATGAGCTCCAAGTACAAAGAAACCTCGACTGGCGGCCTCGCAGTGACCGTCAATGTCGTCGAATGCTGAGCCGTTGATGAGCGAGACAGTCGCGCCGGTACGAATCGGCATCCTCGGCGCAGCCCGGATCGCGCCGTTGGCGCTCATCAAACCGGCCAAGGGCCGCGACGACGTCGTCGTGGCCGCGGTCGCAGCCCGCGAGGAAGAGCGGGCCGCCGCATTCGCCACCCGCCATGGCATCGGTACGGCGTACAGCGCCTACGAGGACCTGATCGCGGATCCCGAGCTGGACGCGGTGTACATCCCACTGCCGAACGGGCTGCACGGCAGGTGGATTCGGGCTGCCCTCGAGGCAGGTAAACATGTGCTCTGCGAAAAGCCGTTCACCGCCAACGCCGCTGAGGCGGCCGACATCGCCCAACGCGCGGCCACTTCCGACCGTGTGGTGATGGAGGCGTTCCACTACCGCTACCACCCGCTGGCGCTGCGCGTCGAGGAGACCATCGCCTCAGGCGAATTGGGGAAGCTGCAGCACGTCGAGACGGCGATGTGCTTCCCGCTGCCCAAATTCTCCGACATCCGGTACAACTACGCGCTGGCGGGCGGCGCGACGATGGACGCCGGCTGCTACGCCATCCACATGGCGCGCATCTTCGGCGGTGGCACTCCCGAGGTCGTATCGGCGCAGGCGAAACTCCGGGACCGGCAGGTCGACCGTGCGATGACCGCCGAATTGCGTTACCCCGCAGGGCATACCGGACGGATACGTTGCAGCATGTGGTCGACGAGTCTCCTCGAGATGAGCGCTCGGGTCGTCGGGGACCACGGCGAGTTGCGGGTGTTCAATCCCGTGCTGCCCCAGCTGTACCACCGCCTGACGGTCCGCACCGTGAAAGGCAAACGGGTGGAACGGTTTCCGCGGCGCGCATCCTATGACTATCAGCTGGACGCCTTCGCCGGTGCGGTCTTGCGTGGTGAACCTGTCAAGACCTCTCCGCAGGACGCGGTCGAGAACATGACCGTCATCGATGCCGTGTACCGGGCCGCCGGACTTCCGGTGCGAGAGCCTGCTTGAAGCGGCGGACCATGAGGGCCACCACGGCGCCGATGGCCAGGACGACGACCGAACCGACGGCGTTGACCAGGCCGTTGGCGACGTCGAACGGGAACGTGAAGATGATGCCGAGCAGGACGGCCACCTGAATCAGCAGGCCGACGCCGACGACGGCGCTCAGTCGGACGTGCAACGCCAATAACGCGGTGGTCGGAGTGTGCTCGGTGGTGGCCGGCATGAATCGGGCCGCGACGAACTGCGTCATGGGCTTGCCGAGCAGGCAGCTGGCGAGGAACACCGCCGCCGCCACACCGCCGACGAGCGTCTGCCCAGCCAGCACGAGCCGGGGATCGGTCGTCACCAGGGCGACGGCCAGGGTGAGCCCGAACATCAGCATGAGGTACCCGGAGTAGGGATCGAGCCGACGAACCCGCACGAGCCCGTACGCGACCGGGACACCGGCGACGACCGTCGCGGCCAGGAGCGCGAAGTACTCGGAATGCCCGGTGGCGCGGAGGCCGTAGAAGGCGACCAGCGGCGTGCCGATCTCGAGGACGGTCCGGACGATCGCGCGGCGTTTGGCGGCGGATCGGGCGGCATCCGGGCGGTCGACCGGCTCCGGTTCGATGGTGTCGATCGACATGGCGGTCATGGAGATGTCCTTCCCGGACGAGTCGGTGGCGTCGCCGTGCAGCGATGCCTACAGCGTCTCGCTCGGGCAGTCCCGGGTCTGTCGGGCGACCGGTTGATGAGGGGGAGGAAACCGATGTCCACCGATCGGCGGAGCCACTGAAGGCGCGTACCTCCGAGCCACGCCAAAAGTCCACGTCAACCGGATTGTCCGCGCTAATGTCGTCTCGACGTCACTGCCGTAAGGAGACAGCCATGGGTAGCTATCGGACGGTCCTGGTCGGAACTGACGGCTCAGACTCATCGATGAAGGCAGTCGAGCACGCCGCTACGTTCGCCGCTCAGCAGGGCGCGAAGCTGGTGATCGCGACGGCCCATTTCCACGAAGTCGAAAAGGGCAGCTGGGCACGAGCGGCCGCACCGGAAAAGGCCAGTGATCGTCGCGCCGAGGACGTACTCGGTCGTGACGCCGGCTACCGGGTGCACGGCGACGCGCACGTGTACGAGATTCTGCGCGACGCAGGCGAACTCGCGCGTGGCGCGGGCGCCCAGGACGTGGAAGAGCGGTCGGTCATCGGCGCACCCGTCGAAGCGCTGACCACGCTGGCGCGCGACGTCGCCGCCGACCTGATCGTCGTCGGCGATGTCGGCCTGAACACGACCGCAGGACGCCTGTTGGGCTCGGTTCCCGCCGACGTTGCGCGCAAGGCCAAGATCGACATCTTGATCGTGCACACCGTCGACTGACCTTGTGCCGATGTCGACCCACGACTTTGCCACCTACGAGGAATTCGGCCGAGAGTTCTTCGAGGTCGCTGTCACCGCCGATCGCGTTGCCGATGGCTTCGGCACGATGGCCGGCGACACCTTTGAGCTCGGGCCCTTTCCGGCCGGCCCCGCCGGGATCGCGCGGGTGACGGCGCGGGTCAGCATCGAGCAGCCACAGGTGACACGCAGAGACGGCGACATGATCGCTTTCGACGTTCGAATTCCCCTCGACATCGATCTGCTCATCGACCTGCGTGTGGACCGTTCCCGGTTCGAAGTGAACGGCGAGATCGCGTTGATCGCCACGGCGCGCGCTGCCGAACCGCTGCTGCTGATCATCGACATCCCGAAGCCGGAGCGCAAAGACATCACCGTGAACGTGACATCGCAGACGCTGCGGGGTGAGCTGCTGCGGATCGTGGCCGACGTCGATTCGGAGATCAAGCGCGTCATCGCCAAGCAGGTCGGCCGCCGGATCGAGGCGCCCGAAGCGCAGCAGGCGAAGGTCGTCGACATCGGTAAGCGCATCGCCAGCGCGTGGACCGGCGTCTGACGGCGCCGACGGGGTAGCGTGCCCGCATGACGGTGTATGCCATTGCGCAGCTTCGGTTTACAGATCGACCCGCGTACGACAGGTATCAGAGTCGGTTCATGGGCGTCTTCGCGCAATACGCGGGGACCATCCTCGCGGCAGACGAGGCACCCGCGGTCATCGAAGGCGACTGGGATCGCGAGAAGGTGGTCCTGATGTCGTTCCCCGACGAGTCGTCGTTCCGTGCATGGGCGAATTCACCTGAGTACCAGGAAATCTCGGTCGATCGCCGGGCCGGATCCGACGCCGTCGTCCTGCTCGTCAAGGGAATCGGTGCGCCGTAGTGGCGGCGTAGTGGTGGCGTACCGAACAACCCCGCGGCGGGACGATTCGGCGACCGATCAGACCGGCGCGATGTAGTTGCTGCTGTAGAACTCCTCCTGGATTTGCGAATGCGCAGACGGTAGGTCCACGGCCAGCCACATGCCGGTGGCGCCGGCCGGGATGGGCGCCTGCAGCGTGATGCTGCCGCTACCGAAGGCATCGGTGACGAGTGTGCCGGTGGTGATGCCGCGGTCACCGGGCAGACAACCCAGCACGCCGTGCGGTGCCGGGATCACCCGCACCACGTACCGCGCGTCGTCGGCGCCGTTCGTCAAGTCGATATGAGCGACCGCGATGCGCCCGTCCGAGGTGATCTCGGCGAAGGGTTTCGCGCTTGCGCGACCCAATTGTGTTGTCACCAGCTGGAAGTCGCAGGTGTGCAGGTTGGCGAGCAGGAACATTCGATGTGCCGGCGATGCGGACGCCGACGTGGCCACCATCGTCATGGCCGCACTCAATGCTGCCGATATGGCCACGGCTCGCGCGAATTCGCCCCGTACGGTCGCTGAGGTTTTCACTGTGAACCTTCTTGCTCGTGCGTGAAATAGATTGGCGCACTACGTGTTCAACAGCCTATGGAGGTGAGGGGTCAGCCCGGATCGTGCCGTGGTCGGAGATCGGTCGAAGACTTTCTACTCCCGGGGTAGGTGTCGACCGCCACCCACGGCACGATGCCGGCGCGTGCGGCGTGATTAGCGCGTCGGGGCAACGCCGTTCAAGACGAAGTCGATGACGTCACCGGCGACGTCGCGTTGCGTCTTGTTTGAACTCAGGGCGTTGTGCAACAGCGCCGTCATCATGACCGCGCCGAAAATGGTGACCGCATCGGTGTGCGGATCCGCGACACGCTTCAAGGTGCCGTCCGCGGCGCCGGCCTCGAGCACGCGGGAAATGGGTTCGTAGAACGCGTGCTGGACCGCCGAAGCGAGGTCGGGGAGTCGGATGGCGCGGCCCAGGTCACCGACCAGTGCCATGCTCGTCCCCGGCCGATTCATGGTGTGCGCGACCTGCGCGGTGATGACTGCAATGAGCCGTTCCCGCCCGCTTCCCGTGGAATCGGCGGCCGCGGCAACGTCACGAGCCAGGTCGCCCAGTGAATCCCGCAGCAGGAAGCCGAGGATGTCGTCCTTGCCGGTGAAGTAGTAGTACAGCGTGGCTTTCGGGACACCGGACGCGGCGGCGATCTCTTCGATCTTCGTGTTTTCCAGGCCCTTGGCGGCGATCAGGTCGGCCGCGGCATAGAGCTTGCTCGCCACTGCCGCGGGCACTGCGCGTCCCGTCTGTTCAACCACGAGTCGAAGTGTACGAGGGAGTGATCCGCGGGACCTCGCGACGGTGGAACCGACATCCAAACTGATATGTTGTACTCAGAGTCTAAACCTCGAGTTCTAGACGTGTCGGAAGGGATCACCATGAGCAGCGTCACCGCAGACGTCGTTGTGGTCGGCTACGGAGCCGCGGGTGTGTGCGCTGCGCTCGAAGCGCGGGCTCAGGGAGCGGACGTCCTCGCCATCGATCGTTTCAACGGGGGCGGCGCCACGCAGGTGTCGGGCGGGATCATCTACGCCGGCGGTGGCACGTGGGTCCAGCGTCAGGCGGACATCACCGATAGTGCCGATGCCATGTACGAATACCTGCACGCCGAGGTCGGCGACTCGGTGCGGCCGGAAACACTGCGGCGGTTCGTCGACGGCAGCCCCGCGATGATCGACTGGCTCACCGCACACGGCGTGCCGTTCGAGGCCTCGGTGTGTCCCTACAAGACGTCGTACCCCAACAACAAGTACTACCTTTACTACTCGGGCAGTGAGAACTCCGGGCAGTTCCGTGCGCTCACGCCGCCGGTACAGCGTGGCCACCGCGCCAAGGGTCCGGGCGCGTCGGGCAAAAAGATCTATCAGCCGCTGGCTGCGTCAGCGCATCGGGCGGGCGTGCGCACGATGTTCCACACGCGAGCCGAGTCACTTCTGACCGATGCCGAGGGCCGGGTCGTGGGGGTCCGGACCAGCACCCTGGCGCAGGCGCCGGCGTGGGTGCAGCGTCGCTACGCGACATACGCCGCGCTGTCCGTGAAACCCGGTATCTACTACCCGCCGCTGCGCGCGGCGATGGACCGGCGGCTGGCCGCCCTCGAACGCCGCTACGCCCGGACGGTCGACGTCCATGCCCGCAAAGGTGTAATCCTCTGCGCCGGTGGATATATCGCCAATCGCGAGTTGATCCAGCAGCACGCTCCGGACTATCGCGATGGCCTGCAGCTCGGCACCAGCGCGGACGACGGCAGCGGCATGCAGTTGGCTGTCGACGTGGGCGCGGCCGTGGATCGGCTGGATAACGTGTCCGCGTGGCGGTTCATCACGCCGCCCAGTGCGATGCTCGGCGGGCTCGTCGTCAACGAGAATGGGCACCGCTTCATCGACGAAACCCGTTACGGCGCAGCCATCGGCAACGCGATGGTGCAGGGCCACAACGGGCGGGGCTGGATTCTGGCCGATCGGTGGCTGCTCGAGCAGGCGCGCAAACAGCTTCCGCAGCAGGCGATCTGGTTTCAGCGTCTGCAGATGGAAGCGATGCTGCGGACCGATCGCGTGGAGGCGGCCACCATCGAAGCTGTCGCCGCCAAGGCGGGCGTCGACCCGGTTGGACTGCGCCGGACCGTCGCTGAGCACAACGAGGCCGCGGCAGCGGGGCGCCCGGATCCGATGGGCAAGCCGGCCGAATACGTGCACCCCATCGAACAGGGTCCGTACTCGCTGATCGCGATCTCGATCAAGCGCAGCCTGATCAATCCGTGCCCGATGTTCACCCTCGGCGGCCTCATCGTCGACGAAGACACCGGCGCCGTGAAAACCCCTGAGGGACAACCGATCGACGGCCTCTTCGCGGCGGGACGCACGGCTATCGGCATCTGTGCCAACTCCTACGTGAGTGGGCTGTCGCTCGCCGACTGTGTGTTCTCCGGACGGCGTGCCGCGCAGCACGCCGTCCGACGCGGCTCGGTCAGCGCTCGCTGAGCGACAGGTCGTCGTCGTCGTCGAACTTCTGCGGCGACGGCCACGCGGCGGGCACCGGGCGCTGGCGCACGATCTGCGGCCACCAGAACCACTTGCCCAGCAGTGCGGCGATCGACGGTGTCATGAACGATCGCACCACCAACGTGTCGAACAGCAGACCCAGACCGATGGTCGTACCGATCTGCCCGAGGCCTACGAGCGGGCTGAAGATGAACGCCGCCATCGTTGCGGAGAACACCAGACCGGCTGCTGTGACGACGCTGCCGGTGCCACCCATCGACCGGATGATGCCGGTGTTGAGGCCGGCATGCATCTCCTCTTTGAACCGGGACACCAGCAGCAGGTTGTAGTCCGCGCCGACGGCCAACAGCAGGATGATCGCGAGCGGCACCACGACCCAGTACAGATGGATGCCGAAGATGTACTGCCACACCAGAACCGACAATCCGATCGAGGCGCCCAGGGACAGCACGACGGTACCGACGATGACGGCCGCGGCCACGATGCTGCGGGTCACGATCACCATGATCAGCAGGATGAGCGCGACTGCCGCCAGCGCGGAGATCAACAGGTCGTACTTGGTGCCCTCTTGGATGTCCTTGTTGGTGGAGCCGATACCGGCGATGTAGATCTTGGCGTCCGACATGGGTGTCGCCTTGAGGGCGTCGAACACCGCGTCCTTGATCGCGTTGATGTGCGGGATGGCCTCGGGGTTGGCGGGATTGCCCTGGTGCGTCACGATCATTCGCGCCGCCTTGCCGTCTGGCGACAGGAACAGCTTGAGCCCGCGTTTGAAGTCGGCGTTGTCGAAGGCCTCGGGCGGCAGGTAGAACGTGTCGTCGTTCTTGGCGTCGTCGAACGCCTTGCCCATGGCAGTGGCGTTCTTCAGGGCCTCATCGCTCTGGGCGTTGGTGCCACCGGTGGTCGCGTAATTCGACAGTGTCAGTTCGCGATTGCGTTCCTGGATCGCGATCTGCGGCGGGATCAGCGCCACCAGCTGCGGCTGCAGGGCGTCCAACTTGTCGAGGCTGGCGGTGATGTTGCCGAACTTGTCGGAGAGATCGGCGATGCCGTCGAGCGAGTCGAACACGGACCGCAATGCCGCGCACATGGGGATGTCGAAGCAGTGCGGTTCCCAGTAGAAGTAGTTGCGCAACGGGCGGAACTGGTCGTCGAAATCGGCGAGTTTGTTCCGCAGGTCGTTGACCGTTGTGACGGTGTCGTGGAATGCCTCGACCTGGTCGTGGGTCGCCTCGGCGCTCTGCTTCTGCAACGACAGCTGTTGCTTGAGGACGCTGATGGTGTTGTCGATCTCGTTGGCCTGCTTGAGCAGGTCGTTGGCGCGGTCCTTCTGGTAGCCCAGGTTCATGATCTGGCTGGCACTCGAGGCGCTGATCTGGAACGGGATGGAGCTGTGCGTGATCGGCGTCCCCAGCGGGCGCGTAATCGACTGCACCAGAGCGATTCCCGGTGTGTGGAGCACGGCCTTGGCGGCGCGCTCGAGGATCAGCATGTCCGCCGGATTCCGCATGTCGTGATCGGCTTCGATCATCACCAGCTCGGGGTTGATGCGCGCCTCTGTGAAGTGCCGTTCGGCGGCTTCCATGCCGACGACACCGGGTGCGCTGGCCGGGATGTACGGGCGGTTGTCGTAGCTGACCTCGAACCCGGGCAGCGCGAACACACCGATGAGCGCGATCGCGCCGGTCACCACGAGGATGGGACCGGGCCAGCGCACGATGGCGGTGCCGATGCGGCGCCAGCCGCGTGCCCGTTGGGCGACTTTGGGTTCCAGGAGGCCGAATCGGGTGGCGATCAACAACACCGCCGGCCCCAGCGTCAGCGCAGCGGCCAACGTCACGAGGACACCGAGCGCGGCGGGGATGCCGAGCGTCTGGAAGTAGGGGAGCCGGGTGAACTGCATGCAGGCAACGGCGCCGGCGATGGTCAGTCCGGAGCCGACCATCACGTGCACCGTGCCATGCCACATGTCGTGGTAGGCCGAGATCCGGTCCATGCCCTTGCCGCGTGCCTCCTGGTAGCGGCCGACGACGAAGATCGCGTAGTCGGTGCCTGCCGCGATGGCGAGGAGGGTCAAGAGGTTCGTCGCGTACGTGGACAGACCGATGACGCCGGCGTGCGCGAGGACCGCCACGACGCCGCGGGCCGCCGCGAGTTCGATGGCGACGGTCAGCAGGACGATGACCATCGAAACCAGTGAGCGGTAGACGAAGAGCAGCATGATGCCGATGACCAGGAAGGTGACACCGGTGACCTCGTTGGTGCCGGCGCTACCGACTTCGAAGTTGTCGGTCACCAGCGGCGAAGCACCGGTGATGTACGCCCGGATACCGGGCGGCGGCGGATCGTCGGCGACGATCTTGCGAACGGCGTCGACGGAGATGTTCGACATCGCCTCGCCCTGATTACCGCGCAGATACAGCTGGGTCAGAGCTGCCTTGCCGTCCTTGCTCTGGGAGCCGCCGGCGGTGAGCGGGTCACCCCAGAAGTCCTGCACATGCTCGACGTGCTCTTTGTCGGCCTGGAGGCGCTTGACCAAGCCGTCGTAGTAGTTGTGGGCTTCCGGACCGAGCGGCTTGTCGCCCTCGATCACGAGCATTGCCGCACTGTCGGAATCGAATTCGTGGAAGACCTCGCCGATGTGCCGCATCGCGAGAATGCCCGGCGCATCGGGTGCGTTCTGCCCGACCGAACGCTCCCAGCCGACCACTTCGAGCTGCGGCGAGATGGTGTTGGAAACGCCGGCGATGGCGATCCAGATCAGCAGGATCGGCAGTGCGAACTTGCGGATGAGCCGTGCCGGCAGGGCACCCTCGACGGCGGCGTCGCTGCGATGCTCGCTCATGCCGTCTTGTCCAAGCAGGCGATGTAACCGTTCACGTGGTTCGTGGACCTTTCGTCCTTGACGATGCCGTTGACGGTGATGCGACAGCCGATGGTGCTGCCATCACCCTGCGCTCGGAGATCGGCGTACATCGTCGGATCGTCGGTGGTCAGGGCCTGCGACCACGGCAGGGTGACGTTTTCGACGCGCTGCGGCTGTGCGTTGATGTCCAGGAAATTGATCGTGGCCGTGGATCCCGGTGAACCGAACACCTCGAACAACACCCGTTTCGGGTTGTAGCCGGTGTTCTCCAGGGCCTCTGAACCGGGCCGTGAGATCTCGTTGTCGGAACCGAAGATGCCCCGCAACCGGTCGACACTGAACGCGACCAAGGCGATCACCACGACCACCACGATGGCGATCCACTGCCGGCGCGCCAACTTGCTCACCGAAAACTTGCTCAAGCCACAGCCTTTCGACGCCCCCGTTGACGAACAGCCGCAGCAACCTCGTCAAATCGTCCCGTAACGCAGAACGGTACGGTACCGTACGTGCGATCGCAACCGGATTGACATATGAGCAAAAGCCTGAGCACATTGCCGCAACGAAGTGCAACGCCACGGTGTAACTCTGGTATTCCATCTTGGGTGAGTGCGGCAGAAAGGGGCATGGCGATGTCAGAGGACATGCCCGAGAGCCTCGGCTGCCCATGGAGTGAGCGGGAAGCCGAACTGCTGGCCATCACACTCGAACTGTTACGGGAGCACGGCTACGACCGGTTGAGTGTGGAAGCCGTGGCGACCAAGGCCAAAGCGAGCAAGGCGACGATGTACCGGCGCTGGCCGTCGAAGGCCGATCTGGTGCTGGCCGCGTTCATCGAGGGCATTCGGCAATCCGCCGTGCCACCCCGCACCGGCTCGCTGCGCGGAGACCTGCTGGAGATCGGGCGGGCCACCTGCGAACAGGCGCGTGAACACACGCCGACCATGCGGGCGGTGCTGAACGAGATGTCACACAGCCCGGGTCTGCAGGCGGTGATGCAGGAGAAGTTCGTCCTGCAGCGCAAATTGGTGCTGGACGGAGTTCTCGCCGATGCCGTCGAACGCGGCGAGATCGACGCCGCGGCGATCAATGAGGAGATATTCGATCTGCTGCCGGGGTATCTGGTGTTCCGGGCGCTGGTCTCCGATCGACCGCCGACCGAGGACACCGTACGGATCCTGGTCGACGACGTGTTGCTGCCCAGTCTCACCGGCCGCCGCTCGATGAGCTGACGCGGTCGGCGATCCCAAGGGGGAGAAGCTGTTTCACCTCATGGTCGCACTGCGTAGCGGCGTGCCGTTGCCGAGGTTGCAGTACCAATCGCCCGACGGCGACGAGATCAAGCCTGAACACACCCGGCCCGTACGTCCCGACGGCTGGGTCTCCCCATGAGACGAATCCTGTTGTTGCAGCATCGGACTCGGCCCGGATCCCAATAGTATTTCGCGCTGATCGGATGTCAGCGTCATGAGTGCCGTGGTGAGCTCGCGGACGGTCTTGTCGTGGGCGAGTTCGAGCCACGCCAGTTCCGCGTCGATCATCCGCGCATAGCTGGTATCGGGATCGAAGTACGCGACTTCTACGCCGAAGAACTCGGCCAACATCTCCGCCGTGTGCGGGGACGGGTACTTCCGGGTGCCCGAACGGAGTTGCGACAGGTAGGGCGCCGACAACTGGTACCCGCGGCGGGCGAGGGCTCCGGTCACCTCGAAACTGCGATACGGCCCCCGCCCTGGCGGCCAGCCGGCGGCGAACAGTCGATTGAGTCGTTCGGCGAAAGTGGCTGCGCCCACCGAATATTGGCGACTTGTCTTGTTGACCATCGGATTCCCCCTCGAATCAAGCTGCAGTGCAATGACTTACGTTGACTCAGTCAGTGACCGCCCGGGGGTGCGGCGCCTGGGCCAGACGCCACAGGGTGAGGTTCGGGCGCGCGCCCGTCGCACGAACGTTAGCTCACTTTCCTGTGAATGCAACGACAGCTAATGTTTGCGAAGAGTTGACGCTTCGGTAGGTTCATGGAATTCTCGTGACATCAGTTGAGTGCCAGTAAAGCCGGGGGGCTTGGGGCCGGTCTTCTCAAGGGGGATGCAGTGATTCGTGTTCTGCCGCGGGTACCGCGGAGTGTCGTGTCGGCCGGGGTGCTGCTCACATAGCCGTAACTGCCGTTGTGAGGGTTCGTCGTCTGGTGGTTGCTGGTGCGCCGCCACCGAGCAACCGGGTCAAGAGTCTGCCGGTGGTGCAGGCCAACGGAGACGCCGTGCACGATATGGGGACTTGAATGAATTCTGTTGGACGGCAAGGCTGCTCACAGGACGATTGCGCAGGATGGGCTGAAGAGGCCGCAGACGTGCCGGCGGCGTTGATTGGCTCGCAGCTGTCGAGGCGGCCACGTCCCGCGTCGCGCAACAGTGCGCACATCCCAGGCATGATCTGTCAGCCACATCGTTCCGTTCGGGTGGCGTATTGGTGGGCCAACGCTCTCCAGGCGCAGGGCTGGCGGTTGCGCGCGCTGGGAGAGCAGCTCGCCGGCGGCGGGTTCATCGCTGAGATCGAGGTGACGGACGGGGAGTCGGTGTGGGTCGTCTTTCCTCTGAACATGCCCGACGACGGCACCGAAGCGTCAGCTCTGGCAAACTTTCTGCAGCGACTGACCTTTGACCAGCGGAACTACCTGCGCAGGCTTCTCGCCGACACGCGGGGAATTGATGTGGTGCGTTCGGCGTCGCATGACGGTCGGTGAGCCCCTTCGCGATTCTCGGTGTGGTGGCGATCAAGGAATCGATGTGTTGTGGGGGATTTGTGGTGTTGACACCGAGAGTAAAAGACGAGCTCGCCAGTACCGTGGTGCACCTGCCCACTGCGCGCAAGGCCGAAGTGACTGCGCTGCTGCAGTTCGCGGGCGGACTTCGGGTGGCCAACGGGCGCGTCGTGATCGACGCTGACGTGGACCGCGAATCCGTCGCCAGCCGAGTTTGCCGGGACCTCAAAGATTTGTGCGGGTCCGCGCCCGAGGTACGCGTATTGCCGAGCGTCGGTTCGCGTCGTCGCTACTTGGTGCACGTCGCTCACCAGGCGGAGGACGTCGCCCGATGGACCGGACTCATCGACCGCTGGGGGCGGCCGGTCCGGGGGATGCCCGCGCAGATCGTGGGCGGCAGCAGGGCCGATGCCGAAGCCGTTTGGCGTGGCGCGTTTCTCGCCCGGGGATCGCTGGCTCTGGCCGGTCGCGCACGGGGCCTGGAGGTGGAATGCCCTGGTATGGAAGCCGCCTTGGCGCTGACGGGGGCCGCGCGACGCCTCGGCGTCCACGTGAAAGCGCGACAGCTGCGTGGGGCCGACCGGGTCACGGTTCGTGACCCCGACACCATCTCCTCGCTGCTGAATCTCATTGGCGCCAAACAGACTCATGAGGTCTGGCAGTCGTACCGCGATCGTGGCGGCACCGCCACGGCCGGCGCGGCACTGGTGGACTCCAATCAACGCCGCGCGCAGCAGTCGGCGATGACGACTGCCATCCGGGCGCAACGAGCGCTGGAAATCCTCGGCGACAAGGCGCCCGACCATTTCATCGAGATCGCACGCTTGCGCGTCCAGCACCCTGACCTGTCGTTGGAGGATCTGGGTCGGCTCGCCGAGCCGCCGTTGACGAAGCACGCCGCCGCGGGTCGTCTCCGGCGGGTGCTGGGAATGGCCGACCGCGAAGCCCAGCGAGCCGGAATCGCCGACACCAGTGCGGACGTCACCCCAGTGGGTCACCCTCCACAACATCCGTGATGGTGACGTCGATCGGGCCGGCCGGACTGCTGCCGTCCTGGTCGAGGTCGTCGAGGATGGTTCGGATCGTGTCGAGCACCAGCCGGCGGATGTCGTCGCCGAGGTCGCGCAGTTGGGTTCCGTAGCTTCCGGTGACGTCGATGTCGATGGCACGCAGTACGGCGCCGTCCAGGGTGAAAGCGATGCGGGTCGGCTGGCAGACGAAGCTGCGACGCAACTCCCGGGCCAGCAGGCTGCGCAGAGCGTGGTCGGTGATGTACACGACGCCGGCGCCGGCATCCCGCGACGCGCGGATGGGCCAACCCACCCGGCTCGCTGCATGCACCGCCGCGCGCACCCTGTCGCTGATGGCGTCCCAGCCGGGTTCGGGCACAGTTCTCAGGTATGAAGCTGCGCTGTGCAGGAAGGGATCAGGCTCTGTCACTGCCACCTCCTCAACAGAACTCGCAAAGTCTTCACAGCCCGGTGGTGGTGACCGCGCACCGCGTCGGGGCTGAGGTGGAGCACCTCGCCGATCTCGGGGAACGTCATCTGCTCGACCTCCCGCATCATCCACACCGCGCGCTGGCGCACCGGCAGTTCGCCCAGCGCCAGCTCGAGGGCGTCCAGGAAGGCGGCATTGGATGCCGCGGTGAAGGGATCCGCGGAAGTGTCAGGTCCCGCCAGTGGTTCCAGTACCCAATCTTCAACTGGCCGTGCGCGTTTGAGCCGGTGCGTGTCGGCGATCTTCCGGTAGCAGATCGCGAACAGCCACGTTCGCAGTGATGAGCTTCCGCGGAAGGAGCCGATCTGCTGCCACGCGGCAACGAAGGTGTCCTGCACGACGTCCGGCACGTCGGCCTCGTAGGCGAGCATTCGCCGCGCGTACCGGTAGAGCACCGGGCCGTAGCGGTTGACGATGATGTCGAACGCTTCGCGATCACCGACCACCGCCGAGGCCCGTAAGGCCTCGTCGTCAGCGTCGCGTAGGTCGCCACCGGTTGGCGCTGTCACCACACTCCGCTCTCAGTTACGCTCCACCGCTCCTGAAATATAGGCCTTCGTACCAGAATTGAATGCCCTCCGGGCTGTCTGAGACAAGTTCGGCTGAGTAGATTTGCGATGTGTCCTGAATCACTCAAATGGGACGTTCGGTTCGAGTTCTGAGTAACGACTACCCATGTAACGACGTCGAAAGGGGAGCGGTGATGACCAGCGCACAGGCCGACACGGAGCCGTCCGGCAAAGAAGTCAGCCCTTACCAGGGTTCACCGTTGGTGAGCTCGCAGGGCAAGACGACCATCGCGGGCGTGGTGGTCTCCAAGATCGCCGGGATCGCGGCCCGCGAGGTCAGCGGCGTGTATGACCTGGGCGGCGGGGCGTCGCGGATGGTCGGTGCGCTCCGCGAGCGGATCCCCGGCGCCAGCGTCAACCAGAGCCAGGGCGTATCGGTCGAGATCGGTGAGAAGCAGGCAGCTGTCGACATCGACATCGTTGCCGAGTACGGCGTGGCAATCGCCGACCTGGCAGCGGGCATCCGGCGAAACGTCATCGCCGCGGTCGAACGCATGACGGGCCTCGAGGTCACGGAAGTCAACATCACCGTCCACGACGTGCATCTGGACGGTGACAGCGGTGACGACGCCGACGCCGCTCCCGCCCGTGTCCAGTGATGCCCCGGCGGGGGATGGAGTTCTCGAGGACGCCGAACGCATTGCCGCTGCGGTGACTGCCGTCGAGGGCGTGGCCGGTTTGCATGCCGGCATGTTCGGCGAGGTGGCGACCTACCTGCCGGGGCGCCGGGTATCGGGCGTCCGGATCGCGGCGGACCGGGTCGACGTACACGTGAGTCTGGTGCTCGGTGTGCCGGTGCGGCCCACCGCGACCGCAATTCAGCGCGCCGTCGCCGAGCTGATCCAACTACCGGTCGACGTCACGATCGAAGATCTCGTGCCGGTGACACCAACGTCTGGTCGAGGGTTGCTGTAGACCGCCGTGGTGTGGCGGCGCGACGAGGGGCGCGCCGCCCCACCACGGGCTACGAACTCTCAAGTGCCACTACAACTTCGTAACGCGGAAGGTTCACATCATGACCTCATCGACGCTGGGTCTGGTTGCCGGTCTGCTACTCGGCATCGCTGCGGCCGCCGGCGGCCTCGGCGGGTTTCTCATCGCGTTGCTTCTCGGCGCGGCGGGCTACCTGATCGGCGCACACCGCGACGGCGAACTCGATCTGTCCGCCCTGTTACGGAGACGCGACCGTGACTGAACCAGAGGTTGTCGAAACTGCTGCAGCGCAGGATGATTCCGAGGACGACGCCGGCACGCGCGGCACGCTGACCGTCCGGGAGAAGGTCGCGCATCGGCTTGCCATCCGCGCCGCGCTCGATACCCCCGACGTGCTGCCGTTCCCAGAAGGACGCGCCAAAATCCCGGGCAGGTCGCTGCCTCAGGCGCAGCTGACGGTCACCGGCGACCGGGTCACCGCACACCTCAAGGTGACGGTGGCCTGGCCGGCACCGGCGGTGGCCGTCGCACATGCAGTGCAGCGCAATGTCGCGCAGACCTTGTCGAGCATGGGCGGACTGCAGGTCGACCGTGTCGACGTCACCGTCGCGCAATTGAGCACCGTCGCCAAGGACACGAAAAGGATCCGATGATGACTGCCGACAACTTTGCGCTCCCCGCACCCGGCCGGTCCCCGGTCGCTGCGGCCACGGCCCGGTACGTTGCCGTGGCGCTGGCACTGGTCGTCATGCTCGGCGGGGCGGTGTCCCTGCGGGAAGCCGGAATCGAGCTGGGCTGGGTCGACGGAGCACCGTGGATCGGTGCGGCCATAACAGCATTGAACGGTCTGCGGAGTCAGTGGTGGATGGTGCCCGCGGGTGCCGTGGCACTGATCCTCGGCCTCTGGCTGGTGGTGGTCGCGGTGCGGCCGCGACGTAAGACCGTCGTCGCCGTCGACGCCGCGGGATCGGTGTGGATGCGCCCGCGCGACGTGGCCCGGCTGGCATCGCACGCGGCGTCCTGCGTGCCGGGCGTGGAGGTGCTGAACTCGGCGGCCACTCGTCGCAAGGTCACCATGTACGTCGAAACACCGGTATGGAATCCGACGCCGCGGCGAAGGGCTCCATCGCCGCCGCGGTGGGTAGCGCGACCGAAATCCTTGTTCCCACACCGAAAATCGTCGTTCGCATCGGTACGAGCGGGGCTGCATGAGCCTGCTGCCGACCGACCTCGTGGATCGCGCGGCGACTCTGGTCGCCGGGGTCGTCGTGGCGTGTGTGGGCGCCGCTGCGGCACTGTGGCCGACGCATGTGGTGCATGCGGCTCCAGAACAGATCAGTACGGGGCCGGCCGAGCGGGTCACCTCGTCGACGTGGTGGCCGTGGGAACTGGCTGGGGCGGGCGCGTTGCTGTTGATACTCGGGCTGGTCTGGCTCATCGCGCATGTGCCGGTCCGGAAGGCGCAGGTCCTGCGCGTTCCAGGTACCAGCGAGCCGGGATTCATCACCGTGAACCTCGACGGCGTTGCGGCGGCGGCGGCCGCCGCATTGGCACAGGATTCGAATGTGCAGTCCGCCAAGGGAAAAGCGATCGCCGACCGCGGCAGTTCGACAGTGGAATTGACCGTGACCACGGCACAACCGGCGGGGCTGGCCGATGTCATCTCCGCGATCGACACCACCCTTGCCGACATCGCCCGGGTCACCGGGGCACCAGCAAGACGGTGGCCGCGCGCGCGATCCTGCAGATCGCCAAAGCCAAACGCTCCGCCTGATCTTGCGCACCGATGGGGCGGTAGCTCGTGCCGGGCGAACGTTTGGAAGAACCCGCTTCCGGGAATAGCTGAGTCAGCTGATGCCGTCGGCGCGTCACTCAGTGTGAGGAATCGAGATGGTCCACGAACTGGTATTGGCCCTGCAGAGCCAGCCCGAAGCAGCCGGCTTCATCCTGCGGGGCATCAAGGGAATCTTCGTTGCCATCGGTAGCGTCATCGCCGCGATCATCTGTGCGGTGATCGCCGGCACGAAGGGCCGAAGCGCCCTCGGTTGGGGGATTCTGGGGTTGTTCTTCTCGATCTTGACGCTGATCGTCGTGATCGTCATCCCGTCGAAGAAATCTTGAGCCAGGAGGAGCGACCATGTCGGTTCGACGAATGCTATTGCTCGCGGGTGCCATCTTGCTGCTGGCCGGCGCGATAGGCCTGTTGGTTCCGGTTTCGGCCACGTCCAACGACGGTAAGGAGATCGGTTGCGGCAGTGCGCTCTTCCAGGATCTGGACCAAGCCCGCTCGGCGAACGCGTCGAGCATCGCGGGCGTACCGATCCTGAATGAGATTGTCCCGCACACCGATTACGTAGCGCTGTGTGAATCGGCACTGTCCGGTCGCCGGACCTGGGCCATCCCTGTCGCGATCGTCGGAATCGTCGTCGCGGCGTCCGCCGCCGTGGTGCGGAGACGAGCCGACGCAACAGCGCCACAGTAGCCTCTGACTGAGCGTGATCAGCGGGAATCGCGGGCGGCCAGTACCAGGAAGTTGGCTGCGGCCGCGAGGCATATCGTCACGACGAGAAGGGCCACAGTCAGAGTCGACCAGGCGGCGATCGCACCAACGACAAGTGGTCCGGCGAAACCGCCCACGAGAGTGCTGATCTCGGCGACGCCCACCACCTGGCTGAGCTGTTCAGGTGGATTGCGCCGCGCCAGGTAGGTGAACCCGAGTGGCGCGATCACACCTGCGCCGGCACCGAGTATCACGCCGGCGGACATCAGGCCTGCGACAGTCGGGGCGAAGGCTGCCGCGGCGAAACCCATTGCCGCCAAGAGCAACCCGATTCCGATGCCGGTGTGGTCGGCCAATCTTCCGGCATCACGGATACGGCGCACGGGGAGCTGCACCAACGCGGCGACCGCAACCAAACCGGATACGAGTACGCCGGAAGCCAACGGGCCCAGGCCCTGATGTGCAGCAAGGACAGGTAGGAATCCGAGGCTGATGGACACCGCCGCCGCGCCCGCACCGAGGGCCAGTGCGGGCCGCAGGCATGATGCACTCAACAGAGACCGGACGAGATCAGTCATAGACTCACTCGCCGCGACCGCGGTGTCGATCATGGGCACCGCCACCGCTGCCCATGCGACTACTGCCGCGGTAAGGATGGCGAGCAGCATGAACAGCGCCGGTGGACCGGAAAACGCAACCACGATGCCGCCGAGCAGAGGTCCCAACGCGTAACCCGCTGCTTTCCACGTGCGGTAACCGCCGTAGGAGCGGCTCGGACCGGATCGTGACCACCGGGTCAGCACCGCGTCGGCACCCAGACCGACGGCCGCGGCCGCTGCTCCCTGACCGAGTCGTGCCATGCCGATGACGTCCGCGTCTTCCGCGATGGCGAAGGCCCCCGATGCCACTGCGGAGCCGGCCAAGCCGAGCAGGAGAACTCGCCGAACACCCAGTGTGGATGACAGGGTCCGGATCAGCGGTTTGAGCAGTAGTTCGGCTGCTGGATAGATCGCCAGCAGGAATCCCAAAGTGAAGAATGTCGCATGGCCGATCCGCAGCTAGCCGGCCAAACTCGCCGCAATACTGCTGGCGCTCAACGCAATTACGAAACCGGCGCCATAGACCGGGAGTTGTCCCGAGCGGGGCGAAGTACTCATCGCAGCTTCCGCGGTGGTTTGGCCGGCCGCGCTGCGGAGCGGTTACCCCTGGTGCAGTGCTCGATACACCCGTTCGGCGTAGTCGGCCAAGTGGCCCGCGCAGCGTTCGAGCCGTAGTTGAGCCTGTCCGGCGACCGGCGCGCCAAACACGTCGCGTGCCTTGATGTCTCGATTCCACCGACGTAGTCGCTCCAGGCGGTCTTCCTGTTCGCCCAGCGCTGCGATCGTGAGTTCACCCTTGGCGATTGCCATGTCGATCTGCGTGTCGAACTCAGCGCAGCCGGACATGAAGCCGGTCCATTCGCTGGCCCGTTCAGCGGTGAACATGTCTTGCAGTCGTACTGATTCCGATCGGTCACGGCCGGCCGCGCTGAGCGTCAACACTTCGCCCCCGCCGCGATGCGCCAACTGGACCACCCGCGCAACAACGTCGGCGAACACCGGGACGTCCGGCATCGCCCACACCCCCTGCCCGATCTGCAATGCGCCGCCCCGCCGCAGCTCGCGCCACGTCGCCACCCGGTGCCGAGAAGGCACTGCAGGTATCCGCACCACCAGGATCAGCCACCGCACGAAGCGTCACGCTCACAATCACAATCAAGAATGTAACGGATGTTTCTTTTGGCGGTACGTAACAGGCGATTTCGCCGGCTCATGGCGAACCGTCCACGCAGTGACCGCACGCCGCTGTCAGTAGGCGCCGTCCCCGGTCAGGACGGTGCGGATGGTTTTGGTGACGATGATGAGGTCTTGGAGTAGTGACCAGTTTTCGACGTATGAAAGGTCTAGGCGGACAGCGTCTTCCACTTTGAGGTCGGAGCGTCCGCTGATTTGCCAGAGTCCGGTGAGGCCGGGTTTGACGGTGAGGCGGCGGCTGACGAGGTCGTCGTAGGTGTCGACTTCGCGGCGGACTTGGGGGCGGGGGCCGACGACGCTCATGTGTCCGGACAGGACGTTGAGGAATTGGGGGAGTTCGTCGATGGAGTATTTGCGGATGATTTTGCCGATGGGGGTGACGCGCGGATCGTTCCTCACCTTGAAGAACATGGCGCCGGTTCCGCTGGCGGCGATCATGTCGGCTTGGCGGGCGTCGGCGTCTTGGTACATGCTGCGGAACTTGGTCATCTTGAACGGAATCCCGTCGAGGCCGATGCGTTCGGCTTTGTAGAAGACCGGCCCGGCACTGGTCAACTTGACCGCCAGTGCCGTCACGATCATCACGGGCGCAACGGCGGCCAGCGCTGTCGCGGCGAACACCACATCAAATGTCCGCTTGATGAGCGAATTGGCGCGGCTGTATTGGGGTTTGGTGATCTCGAAGACCGCCATGCCGGCGACGGGGCGGCTGGTGAGGCGTTGGTCGGCGATGTCGATGAGGCCGGGGGCGACCATGAGGTCGACGCCGTGTTCTTCCAGTTCCCACATGAGCCGGCGGATGTCGGTGGGGCTCAGGTGATGGGTGGCAGCCAGGGCGACGGTGTCCACCCCGGTGCGCTGGACGGCGGCGAGGATCGCTTCGTCGGTGCCGACGATGGGGATGTCGCGGCCGGCGACGGTGATGACTTCCTTGGCGTGGGTGGGTCCCATTGGCGTGCAGAAGCCGGTGACGTGGTAGCCGGCCCAGGGGTCTTTGGCGAATTCGGTGGCGATGTCGGCGGCGGCGCTGGTGGCACCGACAACCAAGAGGCGACTTTGGTCTTCGCCCGAAAGGCGCTTGCGGGCGAAGATGCGTCGCCACATCCAGCGGGTGGTGATCAAACCGGCCAGACCGGTGGGAAGGGCGATGGCCAGGTAGCCGCGGGAGATGTCGATGTGGAACAGCGTCGAGGCGATGGCGATGAGGCCGAACAACTGCAACGTGGCCGCCGCCAGGGTGACGTACTCGTCGAACCCGCGGCCGACGACCTTGGCCGACCGGCTGCCCAGCGCCAAGAAGCCCATCCATGCCGCCGCGATGACCGCCGACACGGCCAGATAGCGGACGTGCGGACCGTTGTCGAGCGACAGATAGACGGGTTGGCCGCTGGTGGCCGCAAACCGGAAAATTTGTCCGAGGATGACGGAAGAGCAAATAACTAGTGCATCGCTGAAAATGAGTTTCCGCGCAAGTTTTCGGTGCCGCTGCTCACGTATGGAGCGGCCACGGTGGTTGATTGTGGTAGCTGGTGTCAGCTGCAGTGGAGCCCCTGCTGCGGCGACGGCGCGCTCGCGAGCAGGGCGAATATCGTCGCTTAACTGCGGTTTATCTATTGCGGGTGTCGACATGGCTACCGGGGCGCTCTCTGCTGGGCGGGACTCACTCGGTCGGTTCGACCCCGCGGTGCTTGCAGGTTTCACATGCTGCTCCGGGATCGACACGCGGACCACCGGTGGTCTCGCGCGAGGCATTACTTGTTAACGAACGCGATTTTTAGCAAATTTATACCGAAGGCTTGGACCCGGCAAGTAGGACACCTAACCAACGCCTGTTACGACCGTCACACTTATGCTCGTGGGGCGGTGAGGTCCGCCGCTGCGGCGGCGGGCGTGCGCAGCCGGAGGAAATCACCGGTCGACTGTGTGGAAGCTATGAAAATTAGCCATGCATCCGCTCAATCTTGTTTGACTAGCGGAAATGAATAGCCATAGACATTGCCAAACTGGGCTGCTAGCGTTCGTTTTGCTGTCGCGATGGGGGAGATCGCATTAATCAGGTGCACCTGAAACGGGGTCCGACGTGCTGACACGGCTGCGCGAGCTATTGGCTGTTGCGCGGCTGGCTCGTGTCTGGTGGTCCGAACCGGTCGATTACGACGCGCAAATCGGGTACTTCGCGCAGCGCGGCCTGTTGGGCGGGGTTCAACTGCTCGTGGGCGGCTGCGCGGCGCTGCTCGCCGCGATCTCGATCGTCATCCAGCTTTCGCCCGCGGGGCCGTCGACCGCCTTGGCCCGTGGCGTCTCTTCGGTGTTCGCGGTCTCGGCGCTCGTCTGGGCACTGGTGTGGTGGTTCGGGCCCTGGCCGTCGCGCGCGACGTCGATCGCCTTCATCATCTATGCGGATATCGGCATCAGCGTCGTCGCGCTGCTCGACTCCAACCGCCTGGCCGGGTTCTTCGGCTTGAACGCTCTTCTCCTGATCTCGGTCTACGCGAAGTTCTTCGAAGGGCCCAGGGTCTTGGCGCTCCACACCGCCTGGGTGCTCTTGGTGATCGGCGTGTTCGCGGCCGATATCGCGTGGGGGCCACACGGCGACCCCTATCTGGCACTCGCGAAAACACTGGCCGCCATCGCGTCTTTCGTGGTGGTGCCGGCGGTCGTCCAATTCGGGATCTGGGTTATGCGGAACGATGCTCACGACTCGGTGACCGATCAGCTGACGGGTCTGCTCAACCGCCGGGGGTTGAACCTGAGAATCGAGAGCTTTCTGGCGGACCGGGCGCATCAGTCGATTGCCGGAGCTTGCGTGACGGTGCTGGTCATCGATCTGGACAGATTCAAGAACGTCAACGACACATATGGGCACGCTGTCGGCGATGCCGTCCTGATGCGCAGCGCGGAACGGATCCGGGGTGTCGTGCGCAGCAGCGCACTCGTTGCCAGAGTGGGCGGAGAAGAATTTGTCGTCGTCGATGTCACTTCCCCACAGCAAGTACTCGGTATCAGTGAGCGAATCCGGGCGGCCATTGCCGCAACGGCCGACATGGCGCCAGTTACCGCCAGCATCGGTGTCGCCTCCATCGCGCTGCCGGACTTTCCGGGGGAGATGAGGATCCTCAATCGGTGCTGGACGCCACGATCGAATGTGCCGACCACGCGATGTTCTCGGCAAAGCGAAGCGGCGGCAATGCCGCCGTGCGCCTGACGTTCGCCGTCGGCAACGACATCGTCTGCCGTTGCGACGGCACTTCTACGTCATGCGATGACCCCTCCCCGTCGAGGCGTCGCTGACCGGTTCTGCAGTGTGCATTGCGTTGCCGGCCACCGCCACGGCCATCGCAGCGCATGGGAAAACCGCGGCTGAATTGTCGCTTCCGAAACTTTGCTGAGACTGAGGTAGGATATGCGGATGCATGGCGACCTGGGCCGGATTCGCAGGCGCGAGTTTGCCGGTATGCAGAGAAATAGCGAGATAGAAGCCACTTTCTACCGGCGAGAATCTAGGCTGGTTGCGATCCGGCAAGGTTGGGCGGGTCGTTCACGCTAACCCTGCTGTTGTCGCTACGATTGCACGAACACACCGGACTGGAGGCACCTGTGGTGCGGCAGGTTCTGATTGCGAGCGCGAACAGCGACGTCGCAGGCGCAGTCGTCGTCGACGCCGTGATGATCGCTCTTGCGCTGTTTGCTGCGGTGTGCGCGGTCACGGCCGCTGTGGGATCGCACGGCCGACACCGTGCGGCGTGGCTCAGCCTGACCGTCGGCGTGTGTGGCTGGGTGGTCGCCCAGACGATCTGGACGTTCTCCGAAGTCCGCCTGGGAGCCACCCCGGCAGTGGTCCCGGCCGCGGTCGACCTGGTCGGGTTGTTGTATCCGGTCGCGGCGTGTAGGGCTCGTCCTGCTCGCATCCGGCGCCTCGCCGTGGACCAGGGCGCGGTTGCTTCTCGACGGAGCGATCATCGGCCTCGCCGTCTTCGCGCTGGCCTGGGTCGTCGGGCTCGAAGACGGCTTCGCCATGGGCGCCGAACACCGCTGGCAATCTTGGTTCGCCATGGCTTTCCCGATCGCCGATCTGGTGTTGGTCGCGGTCGCCATCGCAGTGTTGACCGCTGCTGATCGCAGACATCGCCCGGTGCTTCTGCTGCTCACCACCGGCAACGTGCTGGGGGCGGTTTCCAACATCGCCATGCTGTTCGTCGACATGTGGGGGAGCGGCACGGGACACCGACTGTTGGATCTCGGCTGGAGTGCGGCGCTGATCTGCCTGGGATTCGCGGCGTTGGCAAGTCGTCACCAACGAAACCGGGTGTCGGCCAGTGATGTTGATGCAGTGGCCGCCCCGCGGTGGTCCGCGGCCATTCCGGTGGTGCCGCTGGTCATCGCGACCGCGCTCTGCTGCGTCGAATTGCTGCATGTGGCGGCCGCATGCTGCATTCCCATGGCGATCACCGCTCTCGTGCTCGTGGTGACGACCGTGGTGCGACAGATTGTGACGTTCAACGAGAACCAGCGGCTGCGGACCGCCGCGCGAGAACTGTTGGAGCAGGACCGGGTGACCGGTCTCGACAATGCGATCTCGTTGCGCGACCGGCTGTTTCGCTCGCTGTCCCGGACCGGCCATGGCGCTGCGGGCGTTTCGGTGGCGCGCCTCGACATGGACGAGTTGGCGTTGGTGACCGCAGCCTATGGACGTGGAGCCGGGGACGAACTGCTGAACTTGGCCGCCTGCCGCATCAGATCGAGCGTCGGCCTCGACGACGTCGTGGCCAGGCTGGACAGCGGTCAATTCGCGGTGCTCATGGGTGGCGGTGTCGAGTATGGCCGGACTGTGGCAGACCGCCTGGTTCAGGCCTTCGCGGACCCGTTCATCATCGACGGACACGATCTGCTGATCCGGCCGAGCGTCGGCCTGGCGGCGGCGTCCGATGGAGAAGCCGACCTCACTGCCGACGATCTGCTCGCGCGCGCGGCGGCGGCCGTCCAAATCGCCAAGAATTCGCATTTGCGTAGCGCGTACATCCACGGGATGGACAGCGACATCGACGACACCGTGACGACGTCGCGGACCGCGGCGTTGGGAGCACGCCCCACCGAGACGGTCCGGCTGCTGGGCCAGCTTCGGCAGGCGATCGACAGCGAGACACTCTGCCTGTACTACCAGCCCAAGTTCGACCTGATCTCGGGCGCAATGATGGGCGTGGAAGCCCTCTTACGTTGGCCGCATGCGGAACTCGGCCTGCTGGCCCCCGACCGCTTCCTGCCCTTGGTGCGCTCCCATGGGCTGACCACGTTGGTGAACGACCTGGTCATCGAGCGGGCACTCGACGACGTGGCCCGTTGGCGCGGTGAGGGATTGGCTGTTCCCGTGGCGGTCAACGTATTTGCCAATTGCCTCACCGATATCGCCCTGCCCCGGCGAATTGCCAAGGCGCTGGAAGCACGCCGGATCTCGGCGGCCGACTTGACGCTGGAGATCACCGAGGACTTCATGCTGAGCAAGCTGGGCCGCGTTCAGTACGTCTTGAACGGGTTGCGCCACACCGGGGTACGCGTCGCAATCGACGACTTCGGCAGCGGTTACTCGACCTTGAGTTACCTGCGTGACCTTCCGGTTGACGAAGTGAAGCTCGATCGGCAGTTCGTCGGGTCTGTCCTCAAGGACGATCGTGCCGCCGAAATCGTCCGCTCCATCATTTCGCTGGCGCATCACCTGGGTGCCCGCGTGGTCGCCGAGGGTGTGGAAGACGGCGAAACTGCCGCTCGGCTCAAGCAATTCAAATGCGACGTCGTGCAGGGCTATCTCTACAGCACGCCGATCCCAGCCGACCGCGTGCCCGCCTGGCTTCGTGCGCAGCCGGACTTTCCGCCGCACATTCCACGACCTGTCGGCGCAAGCATCTAGCTGGCGAGTCCTAGTCCCGGCCGGCCGGAGTGATGCCGACGGTCTCGAGTATCTGCTCGGCAGAGGCCTCCCACGAGTAGCGGCCGGCGTTGAGGAGGCCGCGTTCTCGCAAAGTGCTCTCGAGGCCTGCCTCGGATTCCAGCCGATCCAGTTGCGCGAGCAGACCAGGCATGTCATCGGGGTCGAAGTAGAGGGCGGCGTCGCCAGCGATCTCGGGCAGCGATGCCGCGTTCGACGTGATCACCGGGCAGCCGAGCGTCTGTGCTTCCAATGGCGGCAGGCCGAAACCCTCGTACCGTGACGGGAAGATCAGACCACGCGCGTTGCGGTACAACCACGCCAACTCGGCATCGGAAAGACGGCCGGCCACAATGGCTTTCGGTGACAGCGCAGCCGCTTGGCTGAACACCTGGTCGTTGCCGGACGCGCCGACCACGACGACGGTGCGTCCGGATTCCGAGACGGCTCGTACCGGTGCCGGCAGGTTCTTGTGGACTGCCAGCGTGCCGACCATGAGATAGAACGGCTCATCCGGGGCCAAGTCGGGCCGAGTGGGTTCCACCGCGGTCAAGGCATCGGCGGCACAGCCGGCGACGACGAACTTTTGCGAGCGGATGCCGAGTACGTCGTCCAGTTCCCTGGCGCTGAAGTGTGAGACGGTGATCAGATGGCGTGCCCACCGTCCGAGAATCGAGTATGACACCCGATAGAAGGCCACGAACGCCCTACGGAACGTCTGCGGGAACCGGAAGGGCGTGGCGTCGTGCATGGTGACCACTTGCCGGCGCTTCACCAGTGGCGCCGGCCCGGCGAAATTGAGCAGCAGGTTCCCGAGAGTCGCGGCGGGCAGGTATATCTGCTCGAAAACCACGCCGGTGGTACGTGACTGTCGAATCTCGACTCGCGGTGTGCGCAGCCAATCGGGAATCTCGGCGTCGGCCGGCACGTGGACGACCAGATCAGCGACGTCATTGTCGATGACTGCGCGGACGATCTCAGTGGCGTAGCGCTGCGTTCCGGTCAGCTTCTGCGCCAACCACTTTCCGTTCACGTGGACTTTCCGCATCAGCGGTGTCCTGCCAGTGGCTCATACAGGGCGCGAAGTGCCTTCCGCTGTTGGATGTCGCAATTGCCGGCCAATGCCATCGCCGTCTGCTGCCGCAGTGTGGCCAGGCCGCCGACCCGGCGCAGCGCCGTGATGGCGGTGACCAGATCTTCGGGGCGGTCGAGCAGTACCGGTAGCTCGACACCGTGCAAATAGGCACGGCGTCGTGCGACGACGGGCAACCCCATGCCTGCAGCCTCCATGATCGAGATCGGAAATCCTTCCCATGACGCCGTGTGCAGGTACAGATCGCACCCGGCCATCACATCGAGGGCTTCACCACGAGGCAGCCAGCCGGTGACGTCGACTCCGTGCGCCCGGAGCACATCGATGTCGTCGTCGCTGCCGCCACCGATCCACACGGCCTCCAGGCCGCCGTGCACCTCGGCTGCGGCACGGAATGCCTCGGCGAAGAACCGTGGATCTTTTTGTGGGCCGAGGCGCCCGTTGCCGACGATCCGCAACGTGGGATCGGTTGCGGGGCGGCCTGCTCGGGGCAACCCGGGTGGTTGGACGTTCGGTACCGTCACGACGCGCGGCGAACTCAACGGCCATCGCGACAGCTCGGCCTCCCGCGGCGAGCACGCCGCGTAGGCGGACGTGTTGAACGACAACAACCATTCGAGCATGCGAAAGCTCTGCCGCACCGCCCAAGAGACGTCCAGCCTCTCGAACGAGTAACAGTGCGGCGTATAGACCAACGGGCACCTGCGCGTTCGGCGCACCGCGGCGCGCACGTACGCGCCGGCCATGCTCGAGTGCGCATGCACGATCGCGTGGCCGTGCGTGCCGCGAAGCAACCGCCGAAGAAACCTGACCCGGGCAATGGTTCCGGGGGGCAACTCCGTCTTCGTTGCGAAGTACGTCAATTCATCGATGTCCAGCCGCGCCTCGTCGCGAAACGAGTACACAAGGTGATGCTGAGCCTCGGGGTAGTTGCGGACAAAGTCCCCGATCGCCGACGCGGTACCGCTGGCAAATGATTCCGCGACGTGAACGATCGACGGACGTCGACTGGCCACGATGCCCAACGAGGAGTTGGGGTCCGCCACCTCGCGCCTCCGAACGTGAATTTAGCAAATCATTTAGCAGTTGCTCAATTTTCATCAACGGTAACGGTTCTTGCTGCCATGGTCCAGTTGAAAATCGTATCGACCGTGGTCGTTTGCGGTGATAAAGGCCATATGGCGGATCATTTGCCGAGGGTCTTCGGCACCATGCCAGACCATAGACGTCCCGATCGGGTTCGTGTTCTGGCGAGCTAAAAGTTTGATGTAGCTGTTCTAGCGAACTTATCGTCGCGGGAACTGTGTATCGTGGAGCGCGGCGAACGCCCGGTTGCCGGCGGACTTTGGATCACAGAGGGGGCTCTGATTCGTGGACGAGGAAGCTGCCGATACGCAGCCGACATGGTTCGGCCCCGAAATGGCACCCCTGTACGGAGTCATCCACGTTCCGGCGGGACGACGTGCGCGCGGCGGCGTCGTGATCTGCCCGCCGTTGGGCAAGGAGCACGTCGACACCTACCGAGGACTCAAACTGTTGGCTCAAGAGTTGTGCGAGCGTGGGTTCCTGGTGCTGCGATTCGACTATCACGCCACGGGTGACTCCGCCGGGGAGCTCGGGTCGGACTCGGCGTTGAGCGACTACCAAGACAGTATTCGCACCGCGGTGCAGTATCTGCGGACCGCCGGCGCGCCGCGGATCAGCGTGATCGGGCTACGGATGGGCGCCCTCCTCGCAGCCACCGTCGCATCCGATCTCGACGGGTTGGCGGCGCTTGTCCTGTGGGACCCCGTTCTGGACGGTCGCCGGTATCTCCGTGAGCAGCGGACGCTGTACAAGATGACGGTCGGTGCGGACCTGGTCGACGTCGAACGCGAGTCCATTCTGGGTACGACTTTCTCGCCGGAATGCGCGAAGCACCTCAAGAGCATCAAGATGCCGGAGTCGCTCAGCGCTGCCGTTCCGACGCTCGTGGTCGCCAGGCCCGAGCGCGTGGAGGACGCGACGATCAAGGCGCTGATCGCGAATGGCAACTGTGAGCTGGCGGCGGTCGTGGGCCAGCCGGAGTATGTCGAGCCGGTGACTTTCGTGGTGCAGATCCCGGTGGAAACGCTGACGCTGATCGCCGAGTGGCTTCATCAGGCCATGGAGACCGGCCGAGAGCCGGTCTCGCCGGTCATCGTTCGCCACGCACAGGTGGCGCAGCTGCCGGATGGCCGCGCGGTCGTAGAAACGTTGGATGAGTTGGGGCCCAATCGGTTGTTCGCGATCAGAACAGCTCTGGCGGACGCGCCACCGGACACCCCGACGTTGCTCATCCACAACACCGCATGTGAACATCGCGTCGGCTCGGGGCGGGTATGGACCGACACCGCACGTGAATTCGCCGCGCACGGCTTGGCCGCGGTGCGCTACGACCGGCGCGGCACCGGTGACACAGGTTGGGCCACAGCCGAATTCGCAACGATCTATTCGCCCGAATCCAACACCGATGTGCATGACGCGATGGTGGCGACCGGAATACCTGCGGAACGCCTGATGATGACGGGCATCTGCTCCGGGGCGTGGAACTCCGCGATCGGGGCCATTCGGTACGGCGCCCGAGCGGTCGTGCTGGTCAATGCCATTCTCTTCAGCGTCCGCCACAAGGCCATCGGACCCGAGAAACTGATCGGCATGACGCCGCCGAATCCCGGCGTGGAACCCGCACCCGAACCTCGCACGTTCGAAGCCCGCCTCAAGAGATTGGTCAGGCGCTGGTTGCCGTACCCGCTGTGGCTGCTGATGGGCCGAGTGGGTTTGACTGAAGTGCCGGAAGTCCTGCTGACGGCTCTGGGACGTCAGGGCATCGTCGTCGACATGGTGATGTCGCCCGAGGACCAGGCCTGGTTCGACAAACAACGTGGGCAGCAAGGCCTGGCGCGGCTCGAACGTCGTGGCTGGGCGCCGGCGATCACGCGTGCGCCGAGCGGCGATCACCCGCTACTGCAGCGGGACATCCAGAATGTCGCGAGCGCACGGATTCTGGCCGTCGCGCAGCGCGAGTTTGCTGAACTGCTGCCAGAATCGGTTGATGGCGATGCTCGGCGTACTGCGTTGCATCGCAACGCGGATCCTCCCACGCCCTGCTGTGAGCGACGGTGACCATCGGAATGAGAAGTAGGCGGCGTGACGCGGTTGAGCGTGTGGAATCTGGCGGCCAAGTGACTGCCACGGGCAGTGGCGGACCTGGCGCGTCCGTGAACGCTGACGCGGACAAGCGTCGGCGTGACGAACAGCATGCGGCAGCCGGGCGAAACACCGTTGCGTTGCTGTTGAGCCGCCTCGCGATCGCGCTGATGGGGTGGTCCGGGACGGTTCTGATCGCCCGACTGCTGTCGCCGACGGACTGGGGCGTGTTCTCGTTCGTGTTCGGACTTCTCGGGATGATGTCGATCGTCACCGATCTCGGCGTCGGCCGGGTGGTGCTCGGCCGGCTGCTGGAGTCAGATGACGAGGACGCTGACGTCTTCGCGAGTTCGTTCGTCGGTCTCCGGGCGGCCCTGGGGCTACTCGGATATGGCATCGCGGTTGGGTACGTCGTCGCGATGGGTTATTCGGGCGAGGTCATCCGGGCGACCGCGCTGGCCGGCGTCGTCGTCGTCATCGCCACACCCAGCCATGCGCTGTCGGTCCTCTATCAGAGCCGGCTGAAGATGGTGACCGTCGCGGCGGCGGAAGCGTTCGCCCAGCTGGTCCAACTGGTCCTCACCATCCTGATCGCGACGACGCATCCCGGCTTGATGGTCTTCATCCTTCCCGCGATCGCCAATGAAATCTTCTCCGGCACATGGAAACTGATCGGGGTCCGGCACGGCCATGTCGGGCCCAGGATCACCAAACAGCCGCGCTTCAAGCTGTGGCGCGAAATGTTGGTGGAAGCCATTCCGTTGAGCATCGGGTTGGCCATGATGACGTTGCTCTCCAAGGTCGACATCCTGATGCTCGGCAAGCTGGATCAATTCGACTCGGTGGGTTTGTACAGCGTGGCCTACAAGTTCGCCGATGTGCTGTCGTACGCGGTCCTGGCGATCGTGACCCCCGTGGCGACACTGTTGGTCGCGGCGTGGCCGCTGATGACCGACGAATTCCGCAGCCGCGTAAGGTCTTCGGCGGTACTCATCGGACTGTTGACCTGCCTTGCGGTCGCCGGCATGTGGGCATCCGGCGACGATGTCGTGTCCCTGCTGTACGGCGAGCGGTTCGGCGTGTGCGCCGACGCCGTCCGCATGCTCTTGGTCGGGGCCGTGTTCGCGGCGCTGTCGCACCTCATCCTCGTTGCCCTGGTGTCGGCCGCGCGACAACGTGCCTATCCATGGGTGGCCTTCGGGGCATTGGCGCTCAACGTCGTGCTGAATGTTCTTCTGATCCCGCGGTTCTCGTACAACGGTTCGGCCGGAGCCACCGTCGTGACCGAGATCGTCATGTTCACCGCGATGTGGGTGCTCGCGGCCCGGACCATTCCCATCGACCGGTTGCTGCCGGTCTCCAAGTTGCTTCTCATCGTGGTGCTGACGGTCGGCGTATGTGTGGTCACCGAGGTCATGCAGGGGTATGTGCCCTGGCCGTTCGTGGCGGCGTGCGCGGTCGCGCTGTTCGTCGGCGGTGCGTTCACGCTGAGACTGCTCGACCGGCAGCTGTTGTCGCGACTGCGGCGTGTGCGGTCGGTGTGACAGTGGCCTCGATCGTCTTCGTCAACCGGGCCGGCCGGGTTTCGGGCGCGGAAGTCGTTCTGCTGCGGCTGATTCAGGCCGCTCTCGAACGCGGTGATCAGGTTCGCGTGATCAGCCCCGTGGGGGTCCTGGCTGACCGGCTGCCCGCGAGCGTCGCGCACAGCGAGATCGACGAACTCGACCTCGGGGGTGCCTCGGGTGTCGCACGGATGATGGCGCTCGGCGCCTTGGCGCGACGTTGGCTCCGCGCCGCGGCGGTGATCCGCCGCACCGTCGGCGCGCACGACGTGGTCATTGTGAATTCCCTGCTCGCGCTACCGGCCGCTCGTTTCGCAAGGTTGCGGCAAGGGGTGTCATGGCTCGTCCACGACACCATCGACGAAGCCAAGCAGCGGGCCATGGTCCGGATCGGCCGGCCGGCCATTCGTCGGGCCGTGGCGGTGTCACCGCCGACGGCTGCGCCCGTGCAGCAGCTCGGGCTCGAGGTGTCGGTCTCCCCGTTGGGCGTGGACATCCCGGGTGTACGCGCACAGCGGCGGGCACGTCCGCAGCCGGTGATCGGCATCATGGGAGTGATCACGCCATGGAAAGGCCACCAGGTGCTGCTCCAGGCACTCACGCAGATACCTGGGGTCCGCTGTGAGGTGGCGGGCAGCGCATTCCACGCCGACGCCGACTATCTCACTGAGCTGCAACACTTTTCGAGCGCAGAACTGGACGGTCGGGTGGACTTCCTCGGTCATGTCGATCCGGTCGCGACGGTGCTGAACTGGGACATCCTGGTCAACGCGAGCACATCGCCGGAGGCCGGCCCGATCGTGGCGCTCGAGGCGATGAGCGTCGGCGTTCCCGTCATCGCGACCGATCACGGCGGCAGCAGTTGGCTGTTGCGCGACGGCGCCGGTGTGCTGGTCCCCGTCGGAGACGCCGATGCGCTGGGTGCGGCCATCTCCGCCGTGCTCGAAAACCCTTCCGGTGTAGCCGAAATGGTCGAGCGGGCGTACGAACGGGTATGTGCCGATCACGACGCGCGGCTGGCGTTTCCGGCAATGCTGGATGCCCTGATGCCGGACGGCCTGCGCCAGGTCAGGCGATGATCGTCGTGCCACCCATCGTGATGCCGCTTGCGCTGTAGCTACCGCTGGGCGTGTTGGTGTAGAAGATCGGCAGCGCGGTCTTGTCGAAACTGATGTTCTTGAAGACGATGCCGCTCATGCTCGAGCCGGTCTCCTGGATCAGGCCGATCTCACGCTGTGCAGTGAGCGGAGTTCCCGACACCGAAATGTTCTCGATGGTCACGCCGGTCACCGGCTGACCCGCATTGCCGGCATAGACGAGGATGGCCCCGTGCACAACGCCTGAGTTGTAGTTCGCGCCGGTCACCGTGCCGCCGTTGACGATCACGTTGGACACACGCATCGTGTCGTAGCTGGGCTCGGAAGCGATGTAGATTCCGGCGCCGTTGGTGTTCGAAACCTTGATGTTGTTATAGGTGATGTTCTGCCCGCCGACGACCGTCACACCGCGACCCCACGTCGTGCCGTTGACGATCGGGTTGTTGATGGTGATGTTGGAGCAGATGGTCCCGTCATGGATGTAGGACACCACCGACACCCCGTCGTCGCCGGTGTTGTTCGTCACCGGGTTGTTGACGACGCCGTCGTGCGCGCCGCCGGTCATCGAAATCCCGTCCGCACGTGAGTTGTTCACCGTGATGCCGGTCAGGTTGAACCAGCCGGCGCCCAGGACGTACACCCCGGCTCCGGCGGCGCCGTTGATGGTGACGTTGCTGACCGTCGCGTAGTCGCCCTCGATCAGCAACTTGTGTTGCTCGTCGGCGTAGTAGCGCGGGCCGGTCAGGTTCGCACCGAGCGTCAGATTGCTCATGGTGACGTGGTCGGCGAGAATCTCGACCGCCGACGTGGCGTCATTCGTGGCCTGGAGCGTCGCGCCATTGCCGTTGATGGTCAGCCCAGAGACGGTGATCTGCAGAACACCCGAGTGGTAGAACGTCTTTGGGGCCAGCGTGAGTGTCGAGCCCGGCTTGAGATTACTGAACACATCCTGGAGCACAGCGGTGCTGTCGCCCGTGATCGGCGTCGCCAGCACCGGCACGGAGACCGTCTCGGACACTTTGGACGAGCCACTACTGGCGAGCACGGTGAAGCTGGAGGTGTTCTGGTTCGCCGAGACGGCGGACAGGTCCCGCGCCAGCTGAGTCGGCGTATAGGTGAAGGAGCCGTCTGCATTCACCGTGACCGTGCCGTAGGTGGGTTGCGATGACACGGTGTACGTGACCGTGCCTGTGCCCTGATTGGTCACGTTGAGTGATCCGGACACGGCGCCCGTGGTGGAATCCGGCGTACCGATGGTCGGCGTGCCCGCGACGAGTGAATTGAGATTCGTCTTGACCGCGGTGACCGGTTTGAGCAGGGTGGTGAGCGACGTCGTGCTCGTATCTCTTGCGGCGGCCGCCATGGGCTGAGCCGTGGTGGCGGTTGACTCGGTTGCGGCAGTGGTGGTTTGGCTCGTGGCGGCGACCGGCTGGCTCTGCAGCTGACTGCTTGCACGTCGCGTCCACGCGGCGATGGTCCACGCGATCGGCGCACCGAGCGGCGCCGAAGGTGCCGCGCCGTGGGTCAACGGGCCGGTAGGCGTGGTAACGCCGGCAGTCGCGGGCAATTGCGCCGCGGGAGTGCTGATGGCGGTCGAAATCAATTCCACCTGTACTGATTTCGGCGGGGTGGCCGCTGCGGCCGGTACGTCCGTGGGCAGTTGCGGTGGCGTCTTCTTGGTCGGTTGCGCGGCAGTGGGATTCTGTTGCGTCTTCCCCTGGGCACGAGACGGTTTGGCGCGCTGAGGTCGCTCGCCGGCCGCCGGACCTTGACCCTTGGGCTTGTTCGTGGGTTTCGAATCTGCCTTCGGCGACGCGGGTTTCGGGTCGTTCTGGTGTGGAGCGGTCGACGTGGCCTCCGGCGCTGCCGCCGCGGTGCCCATGCCGGCGATGGCGGTACCGATGCCCAACGCGACCGCCAATGCGCCGACCCGCCCAACGCACATGGTGATGTCCATTTGCCCGACCTCTCGACGCGTTATCGGGCCGCCGAGCTACGCGGCCGTCATTTGTGGCAACGATGATGACGAGCATTGGCCGCAATGTGTTGCATTTCGGAAATTCGTCCCGGAGGCCGGCGTGAGAGTGGAACCGTTTGCTATTCGCCAGAAATCAGGTCAATTGACGCGGAATGGAACAAACCAGCAGTATGTTGCTGTTCGATACCTTTTGAATTGTTTTGCCACGACGTCAGTTTTGCGTCAGATTTCGACACTCGGCAGAGTAACAGCTGTTACCGCCGAACCGGCTGTCGCGCATCGGAAATGAGGTTTGCCGCACACGGCTCCGGCGACGTCGGTGGGCCTAGATCGAGGTGACGTCGATGTGCTTGCCGTCGTTGGTCCAGTTGGCCACCGTGTAGCTGCCGACCGGCACATTGCTGTAGAACGGCGCCACCGCAGTCGCCGTCAGGTGAATGTTCGACAGGTTGATGCCGCGCATCGCGCGATCTCCGCCATTCGTCTCATCCACAATGGCCACGTTGCGGTTCACTGTGGGGCTCGTCGCGGTGACCGTCACATTCGAGACGGTGACGTCGTGCACGAATCGTCCCGGATTTCCCGAGTACACGAGAATGGCGCCCTGCTCGATATCCTTGTCCCAGTTGGCGCCGCTCACGGTGCCGTCGGTGATGGCGACACGTTCGACGGATCGCGTGAAGAACGGGTTTCCCTCGTTGGCGACGTACAACCCTGCCGAACTGGTATTTGCGACCGAAAAGTGACTGATGTCAACGTTGTTCGCGCCGACCACTGTGATACCCCGGCCCCAACGGGTACTCCCGACGGTGATGTTCTTTTCGGTGATGTCATGGCACGGCGCCGCGTCGTGGTCATATGACACGACCGCGACACCGTCATCGCCGGTTTGATCGGTCTTGATGTTGTCGACCTGACCGAAGGCCGAGCCCCCCGTCATGTGCAAACCGTCGGCGCGGGTTCCGGTGATCGTGATGTCCCGAGCAACGAAATGCGTTGCGCCGCTGAAGTAGATTCCGGCACCGGCCGAGCCGGTCACCCTGACATTGGTGACCGTTGCCCGCTGCCCTTTGACGACGAGTTTATGCTGCTGTTCGCCCATCCAGCGCTTGCCGTCGGACGGCGCGGCGAGCGTCACGTCGGTGATGGTGATGCCGTCGCCGAGGATGTCGACAGCCGACGTCTCGTCGTTGGTCGCAGTCAGCGTGGCGCCGTTGCCGTTGATGGTGACGTCGGGTGTCCGAACCGTGAGGATGCCACGGTGATGGTAGGTCCGAGGCTCGAGGGTCAGGGTCGCGCCCGGTTGGAGCGCATCGAACTGTGCCTGCAGTGCCGCGGTGTCGTCCCGGAGGTCCCCGTCGTCTGCGGCCGACAGCGGTTTGCAGGCGGCGACCATCAGCACGACGGCTCCCAGCGCCGCAACAATTGTCCGACCTCGCACGGGGCGGCCCCTCTCAGATCGACTGCGATTGATGGTGTTTCAGGGGCGCGGGCTGCTTCGGCCAGATTGTCTCGCGCCGGCGAGCCCTGCGTTCGGTCATGAGCACGCCCACGATCACTGCGGCGAGGCCGACCCAGGCGTAGGTGACGCGGCCTTGGACCCAGTACATGTACCGCGGCCACTCGACGAGCCCCGTGAAGAACATCGGATACACCAGGAGGCCGCCCAAGCTGCCTCTGCAGAAGTGGCGGTACAGCAGTCCGGCGACCAAGCCGAGTCCGAAGAAGAACACGAGACCGCCGATCGGGCCGTAATCCACGAATGGGGCTTCGTACCCGCTTGGGTTGTTGAACTCCGGGTTCGCGTACTGCTCGAGGACCCGGTAGTACGGAGAATCCGGATCAAATGTCTTGGGGTAGGGCCGATCGTGACCGCCGAGGCGCTCGTAGAGCCGCAGCTGATAGATACCTTGCACCGACCAGAACGACTCGAGGGTGTCGTAGGGGAGCCGGCCCGGCCAGCTCATGTGATCGATGATGACCGCGCCGTTGTTGATGGCTGTCGCGTAGTAGCCCGCGAGCCGGTTCATCACGAATGTGGGGAACGAATCTTCGCCATGCATCCGGTAGAACATCCACGACCGGAAGTACTCGAAGAAGGCGAATGTGACGATCACGAGGGCAATACCGGCGACGGGGATGGCGCGAGCGATGGTGCGCTGCTTGCGGCCGCGGGTGGAAAGCCAGCCGGCACCGACGACCACCACCGGGACCACGAGCTCGAGGATCGCGAGGCGCTCCGAGTAGATGTACGAGCGTGGCACCGACAGCGCAAGGACGACGAGCAGTTTGATCAGCTCAGCACGGGTGTACTTGTGCGCCAGCAGGATTGCGGATACAACGACCGCGGCGATACCGATCTGGGTGAGGGCGGTGACGCCTGGGATATTGCCGATGGCCGTTTTGGCCGGGGCGTCCCATGGGTGATCGGAGCCGCCGAACAACTCGGCGGGCCCCAGTCCGCTCTTGACGATCAGGACCGCGAATCCCACGTACCCGACGATCGTGAGCGTTGTCAGTACCGTGCTGACGCGCTCGAGGGCAGCGCGGCGCCGCTGGGACAACGCGGGCCAGGCCGCGATCAGATTGTCTCGGGCGGGCATGGCCGCGATGACGATCATGGCGCCGAAAGCGAAGGCGAGGACGCCGCATTCGAACAGCCACAGCATGCTGTCCGTCACGACTTTCGGTTCCTGCCAGTACGTCCGGAACTGCTGATCGTCGACCGATGCGGTCAGCAGGATCGCACTCGACCCGACGGCAAGAGACACCACGGCTGGTGACAGCCATCCCAGCCGGAGTTCGCCACCTGTGGTCGACGCGGCTGCGGCGCGGAGTTTCGTTGCCATCAGCATGCGGCGATCACCGCGATGCTTGCCGGCTGAATCTGGCCGTCACGCGCGGGTCGCCACGACTGAGACGGGAATGTCGCGGTGCGCGACCGAGCGGGCGGCGATGTCGACGTCGCTCGCGGTGTCGAACCCGATCCGAACGGCGACGACGATCTGGTCGGCGGTATCAGCCGCTTCCACCGCGACCGGCGAGCTCCACGTGCCCCCGTCGAGGATCGTCGTCTCGGCACGGCGGGCGCTGTCGCCCTCGGCAAGGTCCTCACTGACGGCCTCGCCGTGCTCGGCTGCGGCGAAGGCGATATGCCGTGCCACGGTCGCGGAACCCGAATCGGCGGACGCCCCGACGACGAGGATGGTGCCGGTGCAGGGGCGGGGGAGTTGCGCATAGATCGTCCGTGCCGCCACCTCGTCCACCTCTCGGCGCGCGAGGCGAAGCACCGGCCGGAGTGCGAGTTTGTCGTCGCCGTCCAACTGGCTGACCGACGTGACGGTGCCGGAACGCGTGCGCCACACCATGGCACCGGCCAGCGCCACGATGCCGCCGAGGAGACCGCCACCGATGGGGCCCAACGCCGGCGAGCTGAGCAGTCCGGTCGCTTCGGCGACGCGGGTCGGCTCGACGGTCTGCACGCCTGGTGTCCGAAGCAGCTCGACCTGAAGTGACGTACGCCGGAAATACAGCTGGACGAGCTCGTCGGTCGGGCGTGTCGCGACCGGTTCGCTGGCCCGCTGAGCCTCTTCGAGCTTGGGGATGACCGCGTTGACGGCGTCGAGGCTGGCCTGATACCGCTGCTGGTTCTGGTCGAACACGTGACCGGTGAAAACGATGACGGCCGCGTCGACGGTCCGGCGAGCTTCGTCTGAATTGCCGGCGGTGGCCGAGAGCGTGACGAGGTTCGACTTACCCGCCTGCGACGCAGAAACGTTGGGCTTCTTGTTCTCCCCGAGTTTCTTGGCGACCGAATCCAGATAGCTGGGAGATGCCAGGTAGGCCAATTCACCCGACATGTAATCGGGCATCGTGTTCAGCAGCGGCTGCGTACCGAGCATTATCTGGTTGGCCTCGATGGGTTCGTCGACCCGAATCGTGGTGCTGGCGGTCACGTCTTTGCTCGGGGCCAGGGCGACTGCGCCGATCAACGCGCCGAGCACGATGCCCACCAGCGTGATCGGCCACAGCGGCGTAACCCACTTCGAAATCGCAGACCTACGTCGCTGTCCCACGTCGGCTCCCTCCAAACCTGTTCGTGTGGCCTAGACAGTAATGAAGGCTGGGCCAGATGGCAAATTTACAGAGATGTTAGCAATCATCGCTGAGGCGCGAGTGATGCCTTGGTCTAGCTGGTCGGCGAGATGACCCCATGATCGCCATAAATAGCCTTCTACATGCTATTTGGCATCAATTGCTCCGACGGATTTGATAGCCGACAACTCCATCACATGGCGTTGCTAGAAGCCACATATTGCGACTACAGCAACACCTCTGAATCAAGCCAGGTCAAGTGATGTGGTCGCGCAGACCGCCACAACCACGGCGGCAGCGTGGCATTCGGCGTGGGTCAGCGACAGCGAGATCTGCCGCCATTGCTGCTCGGCCGCCAGCACTGCGGCCGAGCCACTCAACCGGAGGGTGACGAGCGGTTTCGCCGTCACCACTTCGATCTCGCGGGGCACGAAGGCGGCATCTGGGCGTGAAAATGCCTTGATAGCGGCCTCTTTAGCGGCGAATCGGGCCGCGAGTCGAGAAAGCCGGCTCGGTCCGGCACATGCGGCCAGCTCGTCGTCGGTATAGATCTTGGCGAGGAACCGCGCGCCGAACGTCGACACGGAGTGTTCGATCTCGTCGAGACTCACCACATCGCAACCGACCCGGACGTGGTGACCCGGAACCTGCACCTCAGGAACGATCACACCGATCTCCGTATCGGAATCGACGCGCGCAGATCGATCGACCCGACTGTTCCGGTCGGCGACTCACCGCCGCTCTGCCGGGTCACCATGATCTGACGCGGTAGTCGTGCGGCCACGTGGAAATAGTTGTCGCTGACCCGCCAACCAGAAATCTCGATTTCGATGTACCGCAACGCGACCTCGGACACTAACTCGAGCACCCATATGCCTTCCGATACCGGGGATGCCGTCGCGGTCAGCAGTGAAGCTGCTTGCCTGCCTGCAGGATTCACGACCAGCACGTCGTACACGGTCGGTCTGCCGTCGAAGGTGACCCGGGCCTGGACGGCATCCGCTGTCGGCGGGCCGAATTGATAGGCCTGTGACAGATCTCGGAATTGTCCTGACAGCTCGGTATCGACGAATGCGGTCGACGAGGCCGGGGGCACCGTGATCGGTCGAGTGGCGTCCACCGCAACGCCCACGGAATTCGTTGCCGTCAAGGTCAATTCACCACGCAGCTCCGCGTCGGTGTCGTTGTACACGTCGATTCTGACGCCGGCGAGGCCCTCGTCCGAGAGCAAGACCGCTACCGGAGCCCAGGTCCTGGCCAGCACAGCCAGTGCCGGTTTCGCCGCGCCGTCGGAGTCCAGAAGTCCCCACCCGGCGCCGGCCACTGTGTCCCGGCCGGACAGCACAAGGGCCCCGCCACAGCCTGAGTCGGCTCGCCGCCAGTAGGCGAAGCATTCGCGCATCGCGGTGGCCACGGCAAGGCGCCCGAGCTGCAGATACCGTTCGGGTTCCGTGCGCCGGACGGCGAGCAGGACTTCACCGAACACCTCGTGCGCGTAGAAGTCGCGGACGTCCTCGAAGTCCCAGGAGGAGCCGCGGTCCCGTGGCACGCCGGCCTTCCAATCGGGATGATGACCGGCCATCGCGGCGGAGCCGAAATGACGTTCGACGTAGTCGGACACCGGGGGATTGGAGAACGCCAGGCTCTCGGCAGCGAACCGGATTCCGGCGCTCCGCACGTCGGCGATTGGTCGTAGGTAGCCACCGACGCCGAACCAGTGCGCTATGCCGGTGTCCGGGCGGATCGCGAGATCGGCGGTACCGGGTGGGGCCGACGGTGAGGCCCGGACGTAGTGGGCATCAGAGTGTTCCGCGACAGCGGCACCAAGTACTGATTCCAGGACCTCAATCACCGACTCGTCGTGGCTGAGTCCGAGCATCTCGGGCTGTTGCAGCGTCTCGCTGCCTCCGCTGACCACCGCCAGCACTGGGTTTCCCGACACTCCTTGCAGGACCGAGATGAGTTCTCTTGCGATCAACTCGCTCTGCTCGACCGGGGGATCGAACGTCGCCAGCATGGCGTCCTGCCACACCAGCAGGCCCGCCTCGGCGCAGGCCTCCCAGAACTCGGCCTGCTCGAAGAGCAAGCCACCCACCACTCGCACCATCGTGGCACCGGCGGCCGCGAAAGTCCTTACCTGATCGCGAATCTGATCGGGATCGGCGAATGCCCGGATGGGGTCCGGGGGAGACCACGTCACGCCCCGGCAGAAGATCGCAGTGCCGTTCACGCTGATCCGAAATCCGTCCGCTGCGACCGACAGTGTCCGAAATCCGACGGGCCGGTCGGCGACTTCCACGCCATCGGCCTCAAGGCGTACCCGGTACACGTGTTGCGGTCCATAGCCGTTGGGCCACCAGAGCAGCGGAGACGGAACGGCGACGTCGAACCGGAAGCCACGTTGGGTCGGTGCGGTGGTGTCGTCGGCTATCTGTCGGCCGGCCGGATCCACCACGGTGAGCCGGATCGTGCGCGCACCGCTGGTTCCCGCAACTGTGATGACGTTTCCGTCGACCTTGGTGACGACATCGGTCCGGGTCTGCGCGGTGACAGCAGTCACCGGACGCCAGATGCCAACGGGCGCCGGAAGATTCCCATACACGGGGGCGCGGCCGATGAGCGTCGTTCGAGCCCACCGCAGGCCCGGTGCACCGACCAGCGTGGAGCGCCAACGTCCTCTTGGCCTTCGCGTCTTGAGCCAATGATTCAGCGACGCGAAGCGAATCACCAGCTCGTGATCACCGGCATCGCATTCGATGCGCAACGGCAGAAACATCGATTCACAGTCGGCCACCGGCGACCCATCGAGAAAGACCGTGGCGGGGAAGGTCAGTCCTTCGAATTCGATACTGGTCGCGTGTTCCGTGGTCAACGTGGTCCGGTACCACCAGTCGTGGTCGTCGGGGTTGCCGACGAACGCGGTCGCCACCGTCGCCGGGATGTCCAGGGTCCGTGCGGCAGCCCAATCGTCAGTCAGCTCCGCGGGTCCCGCAACGGAGCCGGGGTCCCGGCGCAACACCTGCCAACGTGCCGGCATCGCCTCAGCCCACCGCGTCGGCGATGACGTCGAGCGCGTCCTGCCAGTCGGTGGCCATGGCGGAAAGCGCGGCGGACACATCGACTTTCCGCCCGCTCACCGCGCGCGCCATCTTGAACTGCACTGCCTTCGCCGCCGCCGCGACGTTACGCAGTAACACTGCTGCGGCGGCCGCACCCGAGAACTCGGCATCGAGGTGTTCGGCCAGATCGGCCAGCAGTTCAGCCGACGCCCCGCACTGACGCAGCGAACCGAAGGCCCACAAGTGGAAGCGGGCCATCCCCGCCTCAGGCAGCCAGGTCCCGGCCTCCTCGACGCAGGTTGCCAGACGATCGATCGGATTTCCGCTCGGGCGACGTGAAAGATGCTCGCGCACAATGATTGCTAGGGCACCAGGCTGTGCACGGGCCGGGAAGAGACGGACGACTTCGATGTACGGCGGGAGCAGCGGTGCCGACGCGGCAGTCAGCCCGAACACGCCGTCGAAGTCTTCGCCGTCGAGCGCGAACAACCCCGCGTTGTGCAGGTAGCGCATCTGCCTTGCGTTCCGGTCGACGTTCAGGGGCGTGATCGTGGTCTTGACGTGCTCATTGCGATAGGCGGTTCCCGCGGTGTCGGGCAGCCACCAGCTGTCGACTTCCACGGTGTGCAGCACGCCGCGCCGCGGCCCCGTCTCCACCAATTCGAGCACCGGAAGCCACGAATTCTCTTCGGTTACCTCGATGCCGTACAGCCGACGCAGGTCTTCCGGTTGCTGCTTGCCGAAGGTCCAGCTGAGCCCGTCATGGTCAACCGAAAGCAGCGACGCGAAGCTCGGAACAGGGTCCAGCCCAAGACAATTCAGAATCTCGATCCACAGGTCGAGATAGCAGTTCGTCTCGACCCAGAGCCGGTCGGCGTGGTGCGTGAAATGCGGTTCGTAACCGTCGGGCCTGGCGTCGATCTGCAGGGCAGCGGCAGCTTGCGGCACCATGGCGCGACTCATGAGCCCTACTTGGCGAGATTCGAGACGACCGCCTGGATGTTCCGTATCGAGGCAAAGGTGGACTTCTTGAGGGCTTCATCGGGAAATTCGATGTCGAACTCGTCTTCGAGCGCCAGCATCACATTCACCGAAGCGTGGGAGGTCAGGCCCAATTCATAGAGGTCGGCGTCGTCGGCCACCCCGATCGGGTCGACGGCCATCCGGCCGTGCGCAGCCAAAACGCGTTCGATGGTTTCCCGCATACCCGTATCATACAGAGTATTCGCCGCTGATAGTTCGCTGTATTCATCACAGCTAACTACAATTCTGCGAGGAACCGAAGGTCGGTTCATCGCCCGAGGGGGTCTCATGCCCGATCTTGACGGTGCGGTCACGCGCACCGCGTCGACCATTCCCGGGCTCGTCGACGCCGTGCGCGTCGCCGCTGGCGCCGCAGATGAGGTCGACCAGCAGGCGCGGTTCCCGCACGAAGCCGTCGACGCACTCAAACAGGCACAATTACTTTCGTGCGGTCTTCCAGCCGAACTCGGTGGTCAGGGGTTCCGCATCGCCGAACTGTCGGTGATCGCCCGGGCGCTGGGTACCGCGTGCAGCGCCGCGGGCATGGTCTTCGCCATGCACCAGACGCAGGCCCTGGTCCTTGCGAAGTACGCCCGTAGCGGCCCCGCCGCGGAAGTGGCAAGAAGCATCGCAGCAAATCAGTTGCTCATTGCGTCAGCAACAACTGAGAGCACAACTGGTGGTGATCTCGGCTCGTCGACGTGTGCGATCGTCAGCGAAGGCGACGAAGTTCTCCTGGAAAAGAACGCGCCGGTGATCTCGTATGCCGAGCAGGCCGACTACATCGGCGCCACCGCCAGGCGTCACCCGGATGCAGCCAAGAACGATCAAGTCCTGCTGTTGTGTCCGGCGGGCGACACCGATCTCAAGCGCACCAGCACCTGGGACACCATGGGCTTTCGTGGCACGTGCAGTCCCGGCTATCTGTTGTCGACGCGGACTTCGGCCGCCAACCTGATTCCGGCCGACTACGCGAGCATCCTGGCGACCACGATGCTGCCCGCGTCACACACCCTGTGGGCGTCGGTGTGGTTGGGAATCGCCGACGCGGCATACGCCAAAGCCCGCACGGTCGTTCGACAAGCCGCGCGCAAGGCGCCGGACAAGACCGTCCCGCAAGCGTCGGTGCTGGCTGATCTGACCGTGACGCACCAGCGCTTCGAATCGATGGTGCTACACGAGGTTCTGCGCTATCAGTCCTTGGCCGAGTCCGGTGCCGATGAAGCGACCATCAGCTTCACCGTCGCCATGAACAATCTCAAGATCGCCGCATCGACTGCGGTGATCGATGTGGTGACCGAGGCGTTGAAGATCGTCGGCCTCAATGGTTACCGCGAGGACCACGCGCTGACCATGGGACGTCTCCTACGGGACGCATTCGGTCCACAGCTGATGGTCTCGAACGAACGTATTCGAGTAAACAACGCCAATCTCGTGTTGGCCTACCGGGGGTGAGAGCATTGACGACAGCTGGCGAGCCGCTCGAATTGGCGCGCAAAGAATTTCGCGATGAGCTGGTCGATGTCGGCCACTTGGTGCCGTTGGGCATCGACGGACTCTACGGCCGCGGCGGTGATTTCGAGAAGATCATCGACGGCATCGATGTCGCGGTGCGTCGGAAGGGCGCCGAGGTGCACGGCGACGCGGCTGCGGTCTTGCGTTTTCCTCCGTTGTACCCGCGCGAAGCGTTCGAGAAGACCGACTACATCGCGTCGTTCCCGAATCTGACAGGCGCCATCTCGACATTCACCGGAGGCAACCCCGAGCATCGCGCGCTGCTGGCGGATCGTGACGCCGGACTGTCGTGGGATGGCCACCTGAACCCTGCTGGGACCATGCTGGTTTCGGCCGCGTGCCATCCCAGCTACGGCACGCTCGCCAAGATCCTTCCCGAAGGCGGGGCGCTGATGGATATCTACGGCTATTGCTTCCGGCATGAGCCTGCGATCGACCCAGCGCGTATGCAAGCCTTCCGAATGCACGAGTATGTGCGCGTCGGCTCACCCGAACAAGCTGAGAGACATCGCGACTCGTGGGTGGACCACGGCATGGAGGTACTCACCGCCCTCGGCCTGGACGCCCGGCCCGCGCCTGCCAATGATCCGTTCTTCGGCAGAGCGGGCCGAATGCTGGCGGCCAACCAGCGGGACGAGAATCTCAAGACGGAGCTGTTGGTGCGGCTCTACGACGACCTCGATGACGGTACTGCCGTGGTGTCGGCCAACTGCCATCGGGATCATTTTGGTGAGACGTTTGGGCTGTCGACCGCTGACGGGGCCGTGGCGCACAGCGCCTGCGTTGGGTTTGGCATGGAACGAATCGCCCTTGCCCTGCTCAAAACCCATGGCCTAAAGCCTGATTCATGGCCGAGCGCGGTTCGCGAAGCGCTCGGGTGGTAGTTCAGGAGATGAAGCGCATGACGTCGGACCCGGCGACGTCATGCCGCTTCGCCTGTCGGCAGCCCAGGGCGACGCCGATTGCGACGACCATCAGCATCGCCACGGACCCGGGGACCGCGGCCGCATTGACCAAGTTGCCGCGCAGTGCGACCGGACTGTCCGAATCCGGCCCTATCACCAGCGGCAACCGGGCAAGGTCAGCGATTGAACTTCTGATGCTGACCCTGTTCGTCGGTGCCGAAAGTTGTGGCGCATCCGGTCGTTCGTCAGACGGTGTTGCATCCCAGCGCAATTCGTGCGCTACGGTCGGCGATAGAGTCGTGGCGGCATGGCCACTCACCTGCACCCGGTGGGGTTTCTCGGGTGAGTCGATTGGAAGCCGCGACGCGCGCCGGGTAGCTTCGGTGGACGTACTCGGCCGCCGACCGGAGGCTGTCCGTTGGCGGGGAACTGCGCGGCTACCGGTCGATGATTCCTGGCCCGCCGGTGCACGGCCCGGGCGGGCAGACATTTCCGAGTCACTCGGCTCGGCCGCTTTCGCCGCCGGCCGCTCGGCCTCGAAGTCCGCGCCGCCTGGTGTGCGCCGGACCGTCTTCCCAGGGGCCTGAGCCGGCGCAGCGGGCACGTCACCGACGCTCGGTGATGAAGGTAAGCCCTTGGGGGACTTGGCCGATGTGTGCCCGAAACGCGCTACACGGCCGTCTGCTCCTGCGGATGCCCCCGGCCGCGAGTCAACCGGCGACGTCGGTGACGGGTCCGCCATGGCTGGTGGGCAGCAGGCCACCGCACCAGCCATGGTCATGATCGCCAGCCACAGCGCCGCATCGTGCCGACTCGATCCCGTCATTCTGCCGCGCATCTCCTGGCATGCCTGAACCTCGAGCGACGTTGATCGGGGGCGGTCTCGCTCGAGGTCCAGGAGTTTCGTGGGCAAGTCGCCACGGTTGTCAGTAGGCGCCGCTGCCGGTGAGGACGGTGCGGACGGTTTTGGCGATGATGAGGATGTCTTGGAGGAGAGACCAGTTTTCGACGTACGAAAGGTCCAGGCGCACAGCGTCTTCCACCGCGAGGTCGGAGCGTCCGCTGATTTGCCAGAGGCCGGTGAGGCCGGGTTTGACGGTGAGGCGTCGGCTGACGAGGTCGTCGTAGGTGTCGACTTCGCGGCGCACTTGGGGTCGAGGGCCGACAACGCTCATATGTCCGGTGAGGACGTTGAAGAACTGGGGGAGTTCGTCGATGGAGTACTTGCGGATGATCTTGCCGATGGGGGTGACGCGCGGGTCGTCCTTCATCTTGAAGAACATCGCGCCTCCTCCGCTGGCGGCGATCATGTCGGCTTGGCGGGCATCAGCGTCTTGGTACATGCTGCGGAACTTGGTCATCTTGAACGGGATGCCGTCCAGGCCGATGCGCTCCGCCTTGTAGAAGATCGGGCCTGCGCTGGTGAGCTTGACGGCCAGGGCGGTGACGAGCATGAGCGGGGCAACCGCCAGTAGCGCCGCACCGGCGAAGGCGATGTCGAAGGTGCGCTTGATGAGTGAATTTGCGCGGCTGTATTGGGGTTTGGTGATCTCGAAGACCGCCATGCCGGCGACGGGGCGGCTGGTGAGGCGTTGGTCGGCGATGTCGATGAGGCCGGGGGCAACCATGAGGTCGATACCGTGGGTTTCCAGTTCCCACATGAGTCGGCGGATCTCGGTGGGGCTGAGATGGTGAGTGGCAGCCAGGGCGACAGTGTCGGCGTTGGTGCGATGAACGGCGGCGAGGATGGCTTCGTCGGTGCCGACGATCGGGATGTCGCGGCCGGCGATGGTGATGACTTCCTTGGCGTGCGTGGGTCCCATGGGGGTGCAGAACCCGGCGACGTGGTAACCGGCCCAGGGGTCTTTGGCGAACTCGGTGGCGATGTCTGCGGCAGCACTGGTAGCACCGACGACCAGGAGGCGGCTTTGGTTGTAGCCCAGGCGGCGCTTGCTCGCGTGGAATTTGCGCCAGATCCAGCGGGTGGTGATCAGACCGACCAGGCCCGTCGGTAGAGCGATGGCGAGATAGCCGCGCGAGATGTTCAGGTGGAACAGCGTCGAGGCGATGGCGATGAGGCCGAACAGCTGCAACGTGGCCGCGGCGAGGGTGACGTACTCATCGAAGCCTCGGCCGACGACCTTGGCCGAGCGGCTGCCCAGTGATAGGAAGCCCATCCACGCCACCGCGATGACAGCCGATACGGCCAGATACCGGACATGCGGACCGTTGTCGAGGGACACGTAGACAGGGTGGCCACCGGTGGTGGCGAACCGGAAAATTTGCCCCAGGATGACGGAAGAGCAAATAACTAGAGCATCGCTGAAAATGAGCTTGCGTGCATATTTTGCGTGACGCTGCTCACGCATTGACCTTCCCCGGTTGCTGATTGTGGTAGCAGCTGGTAGCTGCAGCGCAAGCTCGCTTGCAGCGGGGAATTGGCCGGTGGTGGACTCGTTTGAACTGTTTACCTGCGGGTTTCCAACTGTAGGTGTCGACATGGCTACCGGGGCGCTCTCTGCTGGGCGGGACTCACTCGGTTGGTTCGACCCCAGGCTGCTCGCAGGGTTCACCTGCCGATTTGGGATCAGCGCGGTGACCGGCGGTGGTCTCGCGCGACGTGCTACTTGTTAACGAACGCGATTTTTAGCAAATTTATACCGAAGGCTTGGAATCGGCAAGTAGGACACCTAACGAACGCGTGCTACGGCCATCACGCTTGAAGCCCGACTCCTGCGAGGTCGGCGGTTCTGACTGGTCAGGAGTTCATGGAACGGGCGAAGCCGACACACGGATTCCGGGACCATCGCAGACGGCCCAGGACGTGGAGTGTCGGCGAAGCGACCCGAGTCAGGAAATACGGACGATCTCGAGGGGGACCGTACGCGTCAGAGTGAAACCCATCGCCTTGTAGAGCCTCTGAGCCGGGTTGTCGCTCGATGTATGGAGGAACGGAGTTTCGTCGCGCTCGCGGATACCGTGGGCGATTGCGCGGATCAGGCGGGACGCCAGGCCCTGTCCGCGGGCTTCGGGGGCGGTGCACACTGCGCTGATTTCCGTGAATCCGGTCGGTCGCATCCGCTCGCCGGCCATCGCGACGAGCGAACCATCGGCGGCGCGGATACCCAGATAGGTTCCGAGTTCGATGGTCCGGGGGAGGAACGGTCCCGGTTTGGTCCGCTCGACCAGGGCGGTCATCTCGGGCACGTCGGCCGGCGTCAGAGGTATCGCCGCCGGATCGGGAGCAGCTTCGATTTCGCTGCCCTCATATTGGACCAAACCGAACGTCTCGACGACGGACCAGCCCGCGGGCAGCGCGGTGGCGCGGTCGCGAAGGACCGCGATCCCGGTGTCGCCGGCCAGGCGGGCGACGTGGATGTAGTCCTCGGCGGTCAGTTCGCGTGGGTGACCATAGAACACCGAAACGTCCGCGCGGTATCGCTGGATCCGTCCGCTGACTTCACGGAACCGGCTGTGTGGGCCGTCGAGCGCGGCGTTGAAGGGGTCGGCGAGCACATCGGTCACGCCTCGATCATCCCAGATGTCCGTTCTCATTGAATCTGGGGCACATTTACTAGTCTGACCTGCATTGCCCCAGATTGGATGAGAATTTCGATCGCGACGTTTCTCATTGAATCTGGGGCAACCCTGCTTCCGCGCCCGGCTGCGAGCGCAGCAGGGTAGCCGGAATGGTCTCCTGTCGATTCCGTTGGCTCGGGTACGTCTTCGGTATAACTACTGTGATCGTGTCTCTCGTGACACACGATCATGATTCTGTGGTGCGCTCGCTCGTGTTGGTAGTTCGGGTGCCGGCTGCGGCCTTTGAGCACCTTGGCCACCGCCCGTTTTAGATTGTCATAGCGGATACGGGCCGGGACATCACCAAAGTGGTTGAACGCCAACACATGCCGATGCAGGAGCGCCTCCTGGCCCTGAGTGGTGAAGTTGCTCCGAGCTAGAGGGCGAACGCTCCGCCTTTGATGAGGATGAGGGCCCCGATTGTGATCAGTGCAACGGGCAGAACGATGTGGCCCCAGCGTGAGAGTGCTTTGGCGATGATCGGGTGGGAGGCGAAATATCGGCCGGCCGCGCACCAGATGGCCACACCGATGAGGAACACGATGATGTAAACACCGATGGTGGCGATCGTTGAGACGGCGAAGATCGGAACGTACACGCCGATGTTGTCGCCGCCGTTGGCGAAGGTGATGACTGCGACCTGCCAGGTGCCAGGCGTCAACAGTGTTGCGGGATCATCGGTCGGCGCCGGTTGGGTGCGGCGATCCCGCCAGGCCAGCCATGCCGCCCGCAGCCCCAACACGATGGGCAGCAGCCCGAAGTACGGCAGTGCGGCTGGAGGAAGCAGCGTGGCACCCAGGAGTGCGCCGCCGACCGAAACTGCCAAGATGGCGGTGAAGCCGAGGTACTGACCGGCGGTCACTCGGATGGCTGCGCCACGATGACCGGGCGCCTGGCCGAACATCACCGCGAGGACCACGATGTCGTCGATATTGGTGATGGCGAAGGTGGCGATCGCCTGAACGAGTGTGGCTGGGCTCAGCACGGCCAATGCGACCAGCTTCGAGTGAAATCCCACCGCATCGGGTGAGCCTACTGCTCAGCAGGCCCCGCGCTCCCGCGCACCAACGACCTCCAGTGGGGCGGAAATTCATGACGACTGCCGGGGTCAACGGACTTGACGAAATACATGCCTCCGGTGCCACGGAGGTGGCTCCTAGAGGTATCGACATACGTCATCGGCGCTGCATGATTCCGGGTCGACGCTTTCGGCGCCCTGCCGCAGCCGGGCGATGGTCTCGCGCAGTGCCACCAGTGCGCTGATCTGCTCGTCGAGGTCGGTCAGTCGGATGTCGAGCAGGTCGCGCACGTGCGTGCACGGCGCGTGGCCGCTGTCACGGATGTCGAGGATCTGCCGAATCTGGGCGAGGCTGAACCCGGCGGCCTGTCCCCGTCGGATGAAGCCGACCCGGGCGATCGTGTCGGCGGCATAGTCGCGATACCCCGCCGGGGAACGTTCGGCGGGCGGGAGCAGGCCTTCGTCTTCGTAGTAGCGCAGCGTCGCGGTGGTGGCCCCGGTCGCCTCGGCGAGCTTCCCGATTCTCACGATGTCTCCTCAGAACACTTGACCTTCAAGCCTACTTGAAGGTCAAGGATGGGTGCATGAGTCAGGGATTGGACCTCGCGGTCATCGGTTCCGGCGGCGCGGCGATGGCCGCGGCGATCCGCGCTACCGCGCTCGGCAAGTCCGTCGTCATGATCGAGCGCGGCATCTTCGGTGGCACGTGTGTCAACACCGGCTGCGTGCCGTCAAAGGCCCTGATCGCAGCGGCCGAGGCCCGGCATACCGCAGCCGACACTGCCCGGTTCCCGGGGATCGCCACCACGGCCGGCCCGGTGGACATGGCGGCCCTGATCGCCGGCACGCACGATCTGGTGGAGTCGCTGCGCTCAGAGAAGTACCTCAACGTGGCCGAATCGTATGGCTGGCAGCGCATTCAGGGCCAAGCGCGGTTCGCCGGAACCCCGGACGCGCCCGTCATCGAGGTCGGCGATGCCACCATCGAGGCCGAGCACTACCTGATCGCCACCGGCGCGAACCCAGTCATCCCGCCCGCATTCGAGGGCGTCGCCTACCTGACCTCGACCACCGCGATGGAAGTCACCGAGGTCCCGGAGTCGCTGCTGGTGATCGGCGGCGGCTACGTCGCGTTGGAGCAGGCGCAACTGTTCGCCCGGCTCGGGTCAACGGTGACGGTGCTGGTCCGCTCCACGCTGGCATCGAAGGAAGAGCCGGAAGTCGGCATGGCGCTGCTGGAGGTGTTCGCCGACGACGGCATCCGGGTGGTGCGCCGCGCCACGGTGAGCGAGGTCGAGCAGGCCGACGATCAGGTCACGGTCACCGCGACCATCACCGGCGGAACGCAGCAGTTCCGTGCCGCGAAAGTCCTCGTCGCCACCGGCCGCCGTCCGAACACCGACGGCCTGAATCTCGAAGCGGTGCAGGTCAAAACCGGCGAGAACAACGAGGTCGTGGTGAGCGACGGGCTGCAGTCGTCGAACCCACGGATCTGGGCGGCCGGCGACGTGACCGGGCACCGCGAGTTCGTCTACGTCGCCGCCCATCACGGCGCGATGGTCGCCGACAACATCTTCACCGACGCCGGCCGCAGGGTCGACTACCGCCATCTGCCCCGCGTGACGTTCACCAGCCCCGCGGTCGGTGCGGCCGGGACGACCGAGGCCGAGCTCCTCGCCGCCGGGACACGGTGCGACTGCCGGGTGCTGCCGCTAAAACATGTGCCGCGTGCGGTGGTCAACCGAGACACCCGCGGTTTCATCAAACTCGTCGCCGACGCCGGCACCGGCCGCATCCACGGCATCACCGCCGTCGCCAAGGATGCTGGCGAGATCGCCGCCGCCGCGGTCTACATCCTCGACGCCGCGATGACCGTCGACCAGGTCGCCGGGTCCTGGGCCCCGTATCTGACCATGGCCGAAGGCATCAAAATCGCCGCCCAGTCCTTCAGCGCCGATATGTCCCGACTGTCCTGCTGCGCATCCTGACGCATGGCTCACTCGAAAGGTTCCTGATGCCCAATTTCCTTGACCGCCTGACCATTCCGGAAGAGTCCGGGCTCGACCCGACGATGCTGGTGCCGTTGCTGCGGCTGCTCGCCGCCGGCGAGCCGGTCACCGTGGAGGCGCTCGCCGCGGCCGTCGGCCTCCCGGTTGACGAGGTGACCCGGCGTCTGGCCGCGGTACCCGACACCGAATACGACGAGCAGGGCCGCATCGTCGGCCAGGGCCTGACCCTGCGCCCGACCCGCCACCGATTCACCGTGGCCGGCCAAGAGCTCTACACCTGGTGCGCCCTGGACACCCTCATCTTTCCCACCATCCTGGACCGGCCCGCCAGCATCGAATCCGAATCACCCGTCAGCGGGCACCCGATCAGGGTCTCGGTCGGCGAAAACGGTGTCACCAGCGTGCAGCCCGAGACCGCGGTGGTCTCGCTGGTCAACCCCGACGACCTCACCTCGATCCGGTCCTCATTCTGCAACCAGGTGCACTACTTCACCTGCGCGCAGGACGCCGCGCCGTGGCTCGCCGAGCACCCCGAAGGTCAGATCGTCAGCGTCGCTGAGGCCCACCAACTCGGCGCAGCCCTGACCACACAAATCCTTACCCAGCTCCATACCCCGCCAACTGCCCACCCCGGCTGCTGCAGCTGACCAGCCGCACCCAACCTGATGAGGAGAAATCAATGAATCAACGTCCACGAAGAAATCCCGTGCTGCTGGGTGCGGCAGCGGTGCTGGTGACGGCCCTGTGTTGCGCCGCGCCAGTCCTGATCGCCGGCGGCGCGCTCGCCGCCGTGTGTGGACTGCTCGAGAATCCATGGGTCATCGGGGCAGCCGTCGCGCTGCTGCTGGCGGCTGTGGTCGCCTTCGCCCGCCGCGGTCAACGCGGCGATCACTGCTGTCCCGCCGACAGCCATTCACCCGCGACGCACACGCTCGACGACCTGACGAAAGGAAGCATCGACAATGTCTGAAACGCGTTCGTTTACACCCCACAGGTGGGCGGGCGTTACGGCTGTGATGCTGGCAGCGGGCGCGCTGACCGCGTGCGGCCAATCGGCCACAACCAGCAATCCGACCTCACCGCCACACGCCAACGCCACAACCCAGGCGACGGCGGCGACACTGACCACGGTGGACGGCAAAACCGTCGAACTGCCCGCTGCCGCCCCGACCGCGATCCTGTTCTTCTCCTACGGGTGCGGCGAATGCGTCGGCGGCGGTAAATCCCTGGCCGCTGCTCGGGCGGCCGTGGAGAAAGCCGGAGGCAGCGCCAAGTTCCTAGCCGTCGACATCGTCCCCACCGAGAAACCCGCCGATGTTCGCCACTTCCTGGACCAGATCGGCGGCACCAGCCTGCCCGCGGTCGTCGATACTAACGGGGCCCTGACCAGCCGCTACCAGGTGACCGCGCCGACCACCGCCCTCGTCATCGACCCGTCCGGGCAGATCAGCTACCGCGGCCACGCCCCGTCCCAGGATCAGATCCTGGCCGCCCTCGGCAGCAGCGCCGCACGGTGAACCTGCTCGCGCTCGCGTTTACCGCTGGCATGCTCGCCCCGGTCAACCCCTGCGGGTTCGCGCTGCTACCGGCGTGGATCACCGGCACCATCGCCACCGGCGGCACCGATGCGGTGCTCGTGCGGCTGGCCCGGGCACTGCGCACCGGGGCCGTCCTGACCATCGGGTTCACCGGCACCCTCACCCTCGCCGGTATCGCGATCAGTGCCGGTGCCCGGACCCTGGTGACGGCTGCTCCCTGGCTCGGGATCACGATCGGGCTCACCCTGGCCATCTTGGGCGGCTTCATGCTCACCGGCCGCACCATCGGTCTGCGTATGCCTGCCCGGACGCGTCATCGGCCGGACTCCCCAACAGCCGGTGGTGTGCTCGCGGCCGGAATCGGCTACGCCCTGGCGTCACTGTCCTGCACCTTCGGGGTACTGCTCGCGGTGATCGCCCAGGCCCAGGCCACCAGCGGATGGGGCGGTCTGCTGGCAGTGTTCACCGCATACACAGCCGGTGCCGCCACCATCTTGATGCTGGTCAGCGTCGGCACCGCCATCGCCGGCACGGCCCTGACCCGGCATCTGGGTATCCTCGCCCGCCACGGGACCCGCGTCACCGCCGTTGTCCTCATCGCCACCGGCGCCTACCTCGCGTGGTACTGGCTGCCCGCGGCCACCGGGCACACCGCCAGCGGCGGCAACCTGCTCACCGGCTGGTCGGCCACCGCGACCGGATGGCTGCAGGACCACGCCCTCCCGGCCAGCGTCATTGCCGCCTTCGCTGTGGTGGTCAGCGCGGTGGCCGCGTACTGGACCACCCACCGCCGGCCAATCACCGGCAAGCAGCGCCGCCGGTGATGATTCACCGGCCGATACACCCAGCCAGATACCACTGTCCCTAACGATTAGAAAGCCGATAGATACAACCGTCGGACACAGTCAGATGCACACCACAAGTGCCTTACTGATAAGGCACATTCAAGACTGCCGACCCCTAAGCGCGACACGCCAGTTCTGCGCCGTCTGAGCGTGTCGTCAATACGGCAGTGGCGAATAGGCGTCGGTACTGCGCCCATTGCTCGACGGGGGTGGCGTCGGCATGGTGGGCGCCGGTGCGTTCGTTGATGCGGTCGAGCAGTAGCGTCGGCCAGGCGGGTTCCGTTGGCGTCCTGGGCTGTTCAACCCGAGGGCGAGCTGTGAGCAATGTTGCGGCTACGGCGATCACATCGGGGTAGGCCACCACGTGCGCTTCTAGGCCATTCTGCAGAATCCCCGCCGCCACGTGACGCTCTGCGTGAGCCCAGAAGACCAGGATGTGGCGGGCGTCGCCCAAGGCGTCATGAAGGTCGACCTCTGAATACTGACGGGCCAAGCGCCGATGCGTGCGCCCGGCACTGAGCACCGTGGGCCGGTCACGAAGATCCACCTGGTCGTCAAGAACGCGCGTTGGTGAACCGATCCAGCGTCGGTGACGGTGGCATACGGAGACATGTGCAGGCAGGTAGCAGTAGACGGGTTCGTGTATTCCCTTGCGTGCCATACATCTTTGACACAAAGGGCGGCGGAGATATTGCTTGAGCGCGGTGGGGTCGCCAGCAAGCCCGCAGAGACGGGACCGGATTACCTGCTCAGGTTGGCCGCTGACGACGGCCAACCAGTCCGGTCGCGGCCGGGCTGCGCATGATTCGGCGACATGGCCGCGCAGTGTGGAGACGCCGATATGGTTGGCGCGGGCCAGCCTGTCGATGTAGGACGATACGGCTTCCCAACGGAACGGTGCGATCGTTCGCGGGAGCCGCTGGCGTGGTCCGCGCGGCCACGGCCTGACAGTTGCCACGTCAGCTGGCCGTGCGGGCCGCGGCCGTGTGGGCGGCGTAGTCGATCAAAATATCGTCCATGGCCTCGCGGGTGATGTGCTCGGTGCCGTCGAGCATCGCTTGGATTGCTGAAGCCCGGATCAAGTGGGCCAGGCTGCCGATCATCCCGCCGGTGCGGCGGTGCAGGTAACGGGCCTGGGCGACAAGGCTTCCCGGTTCGTGTCGATGCAGACGCAAGGTACCTTCCATGGCGGCGACGAGTTGTCGCCACTCCTTGGCGTCGGGGAATGCGCTGGTGTGGATCACCCCGCAACGGCCGGCCAACTGCCGTCCCCGCGTGCCGGTGAACAGCCCCGAGCGTTCCACTTCGATCCCGGCGTAAACGAATGTCGCAGGCAGATGCTCGGTGAAGTATTTGAGGTGGTCGGACAGTTCTTCGCCGGCGCGGGTGTCGAGGTTGAGGTTGTGGATTTCATCGACCACCACGATGTCGGTACGGGCATCGATGAGCACCTGGCACACGGCATCGGAAATATCGGTCACGTTCATCCGCTGATTGAGCGTGGGAAGCCCCAGAAACCGTGCGAACTCCATCGCCAACTTGCGGGGCGACCCTTTCGGCGGGGCCGTCACATACACCACCGGAATCCGGCTCTCATCGCCGGGAAACCGTGCACGGGTGCGCAATTCGTGAAACCGACCCAGTTGCTTGATCGCCGTAGTTTTCCCCGTCGCTGCCCCGCCGGAGATGATCAGCCCGCGCCGGGCCCCGATCTCGCGCTGGTTGAGCAATGTCAACAGCCGGCCCTGATGGGTGATCGCTTCGATCGCCGACGTGGTGACCACCACCAGCTCCGAATGATGCGCAACCCGGGCCTCGTTGTAGGCCGTCCGCTCGTCCTCACCGAGGCTGGCCCACTCGTCGTCGGCGAGCAACGTGAACTCCGGCGGATCGGCATCAACAAAACGCCGCCAGCCCTCCAGCGTCGTGGTCGGCTGGCGGCGATCCTCTAACTGACCCACCGCCGCAATCTCGGTCACAGTCGCCACGTTTGGGCCTCCTTGCGTGCATCAAACACCGGCAGGGGTATGACCTCCGCCATCTCGCCGTCATCGTCGAAAGTCTCGTTGTCGGCGGCCCGTTCCGACGGTGACGGGCCATGATGTTCGGATGATTCCGTCGGGTCCGGCCAGTCCCGGCCGGCGCTCGCGGCGCTGGTCCGTCCAGTCACTCGGCGCTCGGCTTTCGTCTGCTGCTGCGGCCCAGCGGCGGCGCGGTCCAGCAAGTCCTCCGCGATGGCCGCAATCTCCGCTTCCTGGGTCTTCTGGGCCCCTCTGCGGTCGGCTACGGAGCGGGCGTGGCGCCACAGTGTCTCGCCGAACGGCACCGGCGAGGACCGAAGGTGCGTCCACGTCGCGGCCAGCCATCCGTCTTCGTGGTGATTGCGCACCCAAATCCTCGACACGTCATACGGGTCGTAGTGCACTTCCCACTGTCCGTTACGGGCATCGACCCCGGAATGCTGGCGCCGGTATGGGTTGAGCGCCTTGGCGTCATAGGTGCGATGGTTGATCCGGACCCCGTAACTGTTGATTGTGCGCCACTGCACGGGAAGCAATTCGATATAGTCGTCGGCGTCCAGTGGGACCGGTACATAGCCAGCCACCTCAACGAGGGCAGTGTATTTCTCGTTGGGAGACAACGCTTTCCCCGGCGTCACCGGATCCCGCAGGCCATCGTGGGGGCGGTTCTGCCACACCGCGATGATCCACTCGTCCAGCAGCGCCTGCAGCTCAATCATCGACCACACCGCGTCGTCCTCGGCGTTTTTCCCACGCCGCTCCACCGATGAACCGACGTAACCGGCCACGTACTGTGCGAACAGGGTGCCCACCGACTGCAATGTCCGCTCGATCTTCGGCTTATCGGTCGGGCAGTCGGGATGAGCCGGCTGCAGATTGATCCCCAATGTGCAGCACGCTTGCCGAAATGTTTGGGACAGATACGCTTTCCCGTGATCGCAGACGATCGTCTCGGGAGCGATCACCGGCCTGGCCGCAGCATCGGCCAGGCGCTGATCGACACTGGTCAGGCTGTGGTGCGGAAGTACCGACCGGGACATCCGCAGCGCATCGGCCCATCCCGGGCGCATCGGTTCGGGCGTCAATGCCCGCGCCAAGAGCAGTGACGCGTCCACTGCTTTGGTCGTCGGTCGCAGCACCGCGGCCGGGATGGACCGCGTAGCGTTGTCGACCATCGCAGTCAGCTCGACTCGGTCTACCATGCCGTCATCGAGCACTACCCGTACATCCAGAAGGGTTGAATCGATTTCCACCATCTCGCCGGGGCGCACCACGGTGATCGACCCGAATGGGCCATCGGGCTGCTTGGACAGCGATCGCCGCGTCCGTGCTGACCCGAACGTGTGCCGTCCTTCCGCGAGGCGCTTGACCAGCCGGTAGAAGGTGGGCTGCGACGGCATCGCGGGCGCGTCGTCGGCACCATAGGTGGCCACCAGCGTCTTGGCGACCCGCCGTTGCAGACGCTGCACCGTTCCCGTTGACAGGTCGGTCTCGCCCTCGATCGCATCCCGCACCGCGGCGACGACACGGTCGTCCACACGGCCGAATACCGCGCGCCGCCGATTATGGCGCCCGTCAACCACTCCCAGGAGCCCGTCCCGTTCGTAGGCAAATCGGCGACGCTGCAACGCATTCCGACTCACGTCGTGGCCGGCGGCACGCAGCTCGTCCAACTTGGCCAGCTCACGCTGCCGCAGAGATCGTTTCGCCGTGTCGAACTCTGGGCGGGGACGAATGCCCGCGGCCGTCCCAGGCGGGCGGCCGCTGAGGATCTCCACGATGTGGCGCTCCCACCACCGTGCTTGCTCGACGGCTGCCTCGGGAATGCCAGCCAGCATTTCCTCAGAACACAGTGGCGGTCGCGACCCCGACACCAATTCCAATGCCGGATCAACCATCAGCTGCGAGAGCGGCACCACAATCTGCTCGCCGACAGCGTCAACCAGTCGAGCTGATCCGCCCGACAGGGTTACGACGGTGAAAACACCTGCTGATAAACGGATTTCGTCTCCCTCTCGGACGACACCCGTTCGCACGTCAGGTCACCACCCGGTCCCGAGGCCAATCGCCGTGTCGTCGCCAAGTGCCGCTCCTTGCAGATCGGCAACTAAACGGCCGTGCCAGAGCAGATGAAACAGTACGGGCAGCACCACCAAAGGAGTCCCGACCGCGTGCACACCAGCCATCAACGGACGGACCCGAGCGAAGACCTCCGCCAGTTGATCAGCCAAACCGATCTTCAATACTCGCGGATGCCGATAACCCGACAACCAACGTAGATTCGCCCGCAGCACTGGATCGAGGGAACCGACACGCAGGTAATCCCAACCGACCATCGCGCACGTGGCGGCAGACCGATCGAACACGTCCCGATCAGCGTCAGAGATCCGGTCGTCCTCACGAACGTCGACTACGACGACAGATCCATCGCGGCGCCGCACGAAGTAGTCAGGAGCATGCCGCGTGCCGTCACGCCAATGAATCCAAAATGGTTGCGACAGAACACCAACAACATCCGGATCGGCATCCAACGCCATCAACTGGTCACGTTCTACCCAGGACTCGTGACCTACATGTGCGCCGGTTGTGGCGAACCACCACAGCCCGGGAAAGTTACGCTGACCTCGAAACGAGGGGAAATTCCGCACTGGTGAACAGTCCAACTCAAACCGGGTTGCAGCACATCGGTCCAGCGATTGCCGCGTGCATCCCTCGCGGGTGTTGAACTCCAAGTCCACTGCACTCGCTACACCTGGCCCAGCCGAAACAGCCGACGTCAGCACACATAAACGCTAAGCCTCGTGCCCCAGATTCAATGAGAAAGACACGCACTTACCCCAGATTCAATGAGAATGCCCCAGAATCAATGAGAACGGACACCAGATGACGAGATGGCATCAGGACGCCGACTGGCGGCGGGCTCGCCGAGAACGCTTTGGAATCACGAAGATTGGAACGCGCTGCACCCCTGCATTATTCGTCACTGTGACGAATGCGTCCTATTCCCAACCATTCTGTGCGGGGTAGAAGAAGATAGACTGCCCGACCATGCCCTCGCTTGCGACCTCGGCACGCAACCTGTTCGCCATCACCCTCGGCGATGGCGTGTGCCCACCGGAACCGACCGAGCACGCGGTGCTGTTCGATGAACCGCACCGCCAACTGCGGCGCTACGGCCATTCGGACGGGCGCGAGTCCGCACTGGTGCCGGTTCTGCTGGTACCGCCACTGGCCGCTTCGGCGACCTGCTACGACTTGTCGCCGGGTCAATCACTGGTGGCGCACCTACTGGAACAGGGCCGTACCCCGTACGTGGTCGACTACGGCGAAATCGGCTGGGCTGACCGGCATCTCGGTTTGGAGGCCTTCTTCGCAGACATCCTGCCGGAAGCCATCGAGCGGGTGCTCATCGATTCCGGGGCCGAGGAACTCGACCTGATCGGTTGGAGCCTCGGCGGCACGCTCAGCCTGTTGACTGCGGCTGCCAACAAGGACCTGCCCATCCGTTCGATCACCGGCATCGGCACGCCGCTGGATTACGGCCGGATCCCCGGCTATCCGGAAGTCCGACGAATCACCAAGCCCACCAACGGCTATGCGGTCACCACTGTCCTGCGCGCCATGGGCGGGGTGCCCGCCCCGGTGGTCCAGGCCGCTTACCGCGCGACGTCCTGGGATCGTGAACTCAAACGACCGTGGTTCGTCCTCAACAACCTGGGCAACACCAAAGCCTTGGCCAGAGCCGAAGTGATCGACCGCTTCCAGGACGCGTTTCCGGGATATCCGGGGCGCGCCGTATCTCAGATGTGGGGCCGGCTGATCTACCACGACGAGATCGCCACCGGCGTCGTCAATGTTGCGGGCCGGACCCTTGACCTGACGTCATTGACACTGCCGATCCAACTGTTCGGCAGCCACCGGGACGCCATCGCGCCGTGGGAATGCGTGCACAACGGGGTGACCATGCTGAAGTCGGCCGATGTTCGGTTCGCCACTGTGGAAGCCAGCCATCTCGGCTTGGTCGCATTGTCGGCCGGTGTCACCGAGACGTGGCCGGCGATCGACGACTTCCTGAAGGAACTGGACACGCGCTAGGAGGGTCCGCCGGCGGCCGTTCTATTCGGGCCTGAGGTGGCGCCACCAGCACGTGATGTACAAGCTCATCGAGGCCACCAGTGTCACGATCACCCAGAGCACTACGGACACGTCGATCCACGTCCCGATGGGTGGAGCATCGGGTAGCGCGTTGCGCAGCGGCACCACTGCGAAAAGCATTGCGGCAAACCATGTCGTCATGGGCGGCTGAAACTTGCGGCGGTTGCGTGCGGTCTGTACGGCGACCACCGCTCCTAGTACGGCAATCGTGACGAGCGCGCCGACGAGGACTGCGGCGAATGCGGCTGTGCTGGGGGAGCGCTGCGCCTTGACCCGGTAGACACCCGGTGCGGCGTCGTTGCTGCCGGCCGGAATGTGGAACATCCATCCGGGCACCCGATCGAAGAACGCGGGCGTCACTCGTATCGGTACGTGTGACGCACCCCGGAACAGTTCGACGGTGATCGGGCCCGAGCGGTAATGGTCGAATGGATAGCTGCCAGGGTCGCCGGACAGGATCAGCGCGACGGGAAAGACGTCGGGCACCATGCCTTTCGTCCATGTGCGGCGGGTCGGTGTCACTGCGGATTGCACTGCGACACTGAGGTCTTCGGTAAGACTGTGCGTTTGCGGGTCCAGCAGCGCTGGACCGGGCACGACGGTCACGTTGGCCACCATGTCGCCTTTGACCGAATGGACCTCGTTCAGGTCGATGGTTGTTGACCGTCTCTCTGGATGGCTATCACGGGGTGGCCATTCGTCATTGATCTTGCCGATGTGATCGGTGGCGTGGCCCGCCGGCTTGAGCTTGGTGGTGTGCACCATCAGTGTGATGAGGAACTGATGGGTGCGCGGCACCCCGCCGAAGTCTTGGCGGGCTCGCAGGGTGCCGCGCTGTAGTGCACGGAGGCACTGATGGTGACGGTAGAGGCTGATCTGGTCTGCGTCGAGTCCCGGTTGGCAGCTGGCCAGATCAGCTGCCCGGCGTGCTCGCAGGGTGTTCTTGGCGGCTGGGGATTCGCCCGCACTCGCCGTGTCGTCGGTCTGGCCGGTGCGGTTCGGCCGCGGCGGGCGCGGTGCCGGTCGTGTCTGGTGACCCATGTGTTGTTGCCGGTCACGGTGTTGCTGCGTAGGGCTTATGCGGCACAGGTGATTTGGGAGTCTTTGTCGCTGCGCGGCCACGGGCAGGGGTATCGGCAGATCGCTGAGCAGTTGCGGGTTCCGGCGGCCACGGTCCGCGGCTGGCTACGTCGGGCCGGCGGGCGACTTGAGGCGGTTCGGGCGCGGTTCCTCATGGTGGCGGTTCGAGTCGGGATCGATGTGACGATTCCCGACGAGCGGAGCAGTCCCTGGGGTGACGTGGTGGCGGCGGTCAACGCCGCGGCGGCGGCGATCCGGCAGCGGTTCGGACCGGCCGGATTGGTGGGCGCGGTGACGCCGGCACAGGTGCTGGTCGCGGTCAGCGGCGGCCGTCTGCTCTCACCGGGCTGGTCCTGGATGCGGTAGGTCCGGTACGCAACACCAGTTGCCTCTGACGCGGCGCGGCGTGATCGGTGATCCTCGCGAAGGCACCTGCCCGGCATTGGTTTCGGGCAGGGCCTTCGACTGCGAGGAGGGCACTGCGGTGTCATTGGAGGAGCACAAGCGTCGGGAGCGGGCCCAAGCGATCGGACTGTTCCGGTATCAGCTGATCTGCCCGGCGCTGGACGAGGGGTTATCGACCCGCCAACGGGGTCGGCTGGTCCGCGAGATCGCCGAACGTCGCCATATCGACCCGTTCGGCACCCAGGTCCAGATCGCGCGAGCCACCCTGGACCGTTGGATCCGTCGCTACCGGGCCGGCGGGTTCGAAGCGTTGGTGCCCGAGCCGCGCCGGCTGGCCACCCGCACCGATGTCGGGGTGCTGGAGCTGGCCGCCTCGTTGAAGCGGGAGAATCCGTCACGCACCACCGCCCAGGTGGCCCGCATCCTGCGCACCGCGACCGGATGGGCACCCTCGGAATCGACCCTGCTGCGCCATTTCCATCGCTGCGAGCTGATGGGCCCGGCCGCCGGTGGCGCCAGGGAGGTGTTCGGCCGGTTCGAAGCCGCCGACCCCAACGAACTGTGGGTCGGCGACGCTCTGCACGGTCCGCGGGTCGGTGACCGCAAGACCTACCTGTTCGCCTTCCTCGACGACCATTCTCGGTTGGTGGTCGGTCACCGGTTCGGGTTCGCCGAGGACACCGTGCGTCTGGCGGCCGCGCTCAAACCCGCGCTGGCCGCCCGCGGCGTGCCAGCCTCGATTTATGTCGACAATGGTTCGGCGTTCGTCGATGCCTGGCTGCTGCGGGCGTGCGCGAAACTCGGTATCCGACTGGTACATTCGGCGCCCGGGCGCCCGCAGGGACGGGGCAAGATTGAACGGTTCTTCCGCACCGTGCGTGGGCAGTTCCTCGTTGAGGTCACCGACACCACCACCGAGGACCTCGCCGCCGCCGGGGTCGACCACACCGGTGCGCTGTTGGAGCTCAACCGGCTGTTCATGGCCTGGGTCGAGACCGAATACCACCGCCGCACCCATACCGAGACCGGGCAATCCCCACTGGAGCGCTGGGACACCGGCTGGGACCGCCTTGGTCACACTCCGGAGTTGCCGACGGCGGCGGATCTGACCGAGGCGTTCTTGTGGTCGGAATTTCGGGTGGTGACCAAGACCGCCACCGTCTCCCTGCATTCCAACACCTACCAGGTCGACCCGCCCTGGCCGGGCGCCGCGTGGAGCTGGTGTTCTCCCCGTTCGACCTGCAGACCGTCGAGGTCCGCCACCGCGACCAGAGTTTCGGTGCCGCGACACCGCACACCATCAGCCGCCATGCCCACCCGAAAGCCCGACCCGAGACCGTCGAGACCCGCCGGCAACGACGGGGATCGATTACCTGGCGTTGACCGCTGCCGCCCATCACGAGCAGCTGCGTGAGGATGAACGTATCGGCTATCACGCCCTCTACGGAACCGACTCCGACGGCGACCAGGTCGCCGCTCAGCTCTCGATCACCGACCTCGCTCCCACCGAGGACGAGTTCGAGGACGGGGTGTCGGCGTGAGTATTCAACGGTTGCAATCACATTGGGGCTTCACACGGATGCCGTTCGGGCGGGATCTGGCGCCGTCGATGCTGCACCGCCACCCCGGCCACAGCGAAGCGATCGCCCGCATCGGCTGGTGTGTGGACCAATGCGCCATCGGCGTCATCACCGGCGAAGTCGGCGCTGGCAAAACCGTCGCGATCCGCGCGGCAGCCACCTCCTTGATCCGGCGCGGCACGTAATCATCTACCTCGCCAACCCCACCATCGGGGTGCGCGGCATGCTCACCCACATCGTGGCCACCCTCGGGCACACCCCGGCGTTTCACACCGCCCGGCTGGCTCCCCAAGCCGCAGACGCCTTGGCCGCCGAGCACGCTGAACGTGGCCGCAACCCCGTGTTAGTCGTCGATGAAGCCCACCTGCTCGACAACCATCAACTCGAAGCGATCCGGCTGCTGACCAACCACGACATGGACAGTGGTTCACCGTTCGCCGTGGTCCTGGTCGGGCAACCCACCCTGCGGCACCGACTGCGTCTGGGTGTTCTGGCCGCGTTGGATCAGCGCATCGCCGTGCGCTACACCCTGCCCGGCATGACAGCGGCCGACACCGCCGACTACATCGGGCATCACACCAAGATCGCCGGCCGCTCCGATGCGCTGTTCGCCGACGACGCGATGACCCTGATCCACAACGCCTCCCGTGGACATCCGCGTGCGGTCAACAATCTCGCCCTGCACGCGCTCACGGCCGCGTTCGCCGCCGGGCACTCCATCGTCGGGGAGAAAGCCGCCCGCATCGCCATCAGCGAAACAGCAACCGACTGAACCCGATCCGCTTCACCACGGCGACGACCACGTCACCGCGACGAGGATCCCGTCACCGAGATCACAAACGCCCCGCTCGCCACAGTCGAGCGGGGCGTTCTCATCAGTGCATCGTCATCAACACCGATGACGCCGACATCGTCATCTTCAACGACGGCCAACAGATGGTGACGGTGGTGCCATCGGCTGTCGGTATCGGCTCGCTGATTTGGCTCGGGTGTCCGAGGCCGGTCCTCGCGTACAGCGCGATTGTCGTGAGGTACAGGGCGACGACAACCGCCACACTCGCGACTACCCGGACTTTCATCGGCGACCCCTCCCGCATAATTGACAGCAGTGTAAGTCAGGTTTCTGCACGGATGCGCCGAAACCCCGATGGCATCGTCGGTGAAAGGTTGAACCAGGTTGCGGCCCAATGCTATTCGTCACAGTGACGAATAGCATTGCGGCAGGTTTCCCGAGACGGCAGGGGGGTGAATGGCGGTCGACTTTCGCCTGTTGTCATATCGATTGTCCGTTCTCATTTGATCTGTTGTTTTCTCAAATGAGCTGATATATCGGCGTGCCTTTCTCATTTGACCTGATACAGGCATTATCTTTGGGGCATGTCGACGCTGGCTGTGGGTGCCCGGGTCGATTCGTTCTGCGGCGCTGAGCTGGAGGTCGCCATGGATGGTCAGCGCTCCCGGCTGCCGTTGGAGCGAGCCTGTGCGATCGGTTTCGATACCGATTGCGGTCCGGTCCGGCGGTTTCCTTCGTTTCGCGGGCAACGCAATTTTCCTGGTTCGTGGTGGTTGACCGGTACTCGCACCCATGTCGGTTATGAATCGTGGCTGGAGCGCGATCATGTGATGGCTTTTGACGCCGACCCTGATGTCATTGGCGTTGCCTCGCAACCGTTTCGGATTCATTGGCCCGATGGGCGCCATCATGTTCCGGACTTCTACGTCCGGCGCTCTGATGGCACCGTGTTGATCGTTGACGTTCGCGCTGATGACCGCATTAAGCCGGCCGACGCCGAACTGTTTGCCTGGTCCGAGGTGGCGTGCTCGGCCGTGGGTTGGCGTTATCGCCGCGTCGGTGCGCTCGATCCCATCCTGGCGGCCAACCTGCGGTGGCTGTCGGGTTACCGGCATTCGCGGGTGCTGCGCCCGGGCCTGGCGGCCGAGCTGCTCGCACATTTCGCCCAGGAGCGGCCGTTGCTGGCGGGCGCGAAGGCGGTCGGCAACCAGGTAGCGGCGTTACCTGTGCTGTTTCACTTGTTGTGGCACCGGCGGTTGGTGGCGGATTTGACGCTGTCGGTGCTCGACGATCAGACCTCCGTGGTCGCGGCCGCAGCATGACCAGTGGGCGCAGCGGCGTGATCGGGGTGGGCGACGAAATCCGGTTGGGTGCACAGGTTTTCACCGTCGCTACCCTGTCAGGTCAGACAGTCCGGCTGATCGACGCGGTGGGCGAACGTCGCGTGATGTCGTTGTCGGCGCTGTTGGCTGATCCCTCGTTGGCGGTGCTGGCTGGGTCGCGGCCGGCGTTGTGGTCGGCAGCCGTGCTTGATGGTGTTCCTGATGAGGTCGCCCGCCGTGCCCAGTGGTGGGAGCGGCACGTGGTGGAGGTGTTGACCGGCCGCCCCCCTGGCATCGAACCGGGATGGGCGCCCCGGCCACAGTTCGATCCGGCGACGCGTTCGTTGCGCCAACGTGAGATCGCCAAGCTCGCCGAATTGCACGCGGCCGGCGAGGAGATGACGTTGCTGACGTTGCAGCGCCAGCGCCGCCGGTATGAGGATATGGGCCTGCTGGGCCTTGTCGACGGCCGCTACCGGGCGCGCCGCCCGGTGTTAGGCCGCGTCGATGAGCGCGTGGTCGCGGTGGTGCGGCGGCTGATCGACGAGGAAACCGACATGTCGACCGGCACGGTAAGCCGGCTGCGCCGCCGCGTGGAAAAGGCCCTGGTAGCCGAATACGGGCCCGAGAACGCGCCGAAAGTCCCGGCGCAGGCCACGTTCTATCGGCTGGTTAACCGCCTCGCTGAGGGCCGGCACACCTTCGGATCGGCGCGTACGCGCCGATCGCTGGCCAAACAACCCGAGGGCCCATTCGGCGCGGTGACGGTTGCCCGCCCAGGTGAGATGGTCGAGATTGATTCGACGCCACTGGATGTGCGGGTCGTCCTTGACGACGGTGTGGTCGATCGGGTTGAGCTGACCGCCATGGTCGATAGCGCAACCCGCACGATTGTGGCGGCGGTGTTGCGGCCCACGACCAAGTCGGTTGATGCCGCGCTGCTGTTGGCGAGGGCCTTGACCCCCGAGCCGATGCGTCCCGGATGGTCGGACGCGCTGCGGATGTCGCGGTCGGTGCTGCCGCACCGCAGCCTCACCGATGTCGACCAGCGCCTAGCCGATGCCGCCGCACGGCCGGTGATCGCTCCCGAAACGATCGTGTTCGATCACGGGAAAGCGTTTCTGTCACAAACATTTCGGCAGGCCTGCTGCTCATTGGGTATCAATCTGCAGCCCGCGCACCCCGACACCCCCACCGATAAGCCGAAAGTGGAACGCACTCTGCAGTCGGTGGCGACGTTGTTCGCCCAGCACGTCGCGGGCTACGTCGGTTCCAGCGTCGAATACCGGGGCAAGAACGCCGACCAGCAGGCGGTCTGGTCGATGCTGGAACTGCAAGCGCTCCTGGATGAGTGGATCGTCGCGGTGTGGCAGAACCGCCCCCACGATGGGTTGCGTGATCCGGTGACGCCAGGAAAGGCGTTGACCCCCAACGAAAAATACGCGGCATTGGTGGAGATCGCCGGGTACGTGCCGGTGCCGTTGTCGGCCGATGACTACATCGAGCTGCTGCCGACCACCTGGCGCACGATCAACTCCTACGGGATCCGGGTCAACAACCGCACCTACGATGCCCGCGCATTGAACCCCTACCGTCGGCAAGACTCCGGCGTGCGATCGCATAACGGCCAGTGGGAAGTGCATTACGACCCCTACGACGTGTCGCGGATCTGGGTGCGTAATCACCACGACGGCGGGTGGATCACCGCCGTATGGAAACACCTGCGCAGCACGCCCGTTCCTTTCGGTGAAGCGGCGTGGCGCCAGGCCCGCATCATCGTTGCCCAGCGCGGCCGCGACCACGTCACCGAATCGGAGATCGCCGCCGCGGCCGACGCCCTTCTTGATCGCGCGCAACACGGCCCCACCGGCGACGATGAAACACCGCCACCGGCAAGTTCAGCGGCGCGACGAACTGCGGCGCGCACCCGCGCCACCGGCGATCCGTCATGGCCACGCCCCGCGGTTGAGGCGTCGGAGGCTGCTGTGCCCGCTGGGCCGCAGGAATTCGATGAGGATGACGACATCGCCGAGGTCATTCCGCTGCCCGTGTTCGATGCCCGTAAGGAGGCTGAGCAATGGCGTTGGTGAGCCCGATCAGTCAGCTCGAAGATCGACGACAACCCACCACCACTTTGGAGGGCTGGCGGCGGTTCATCGATGCCGACCGACCCGAGTTCACGCTGCTACCGGAGCAGGAATGGGCGGGGCTGGACGATGTGAGCCGGATGGCCTACAACGAGGCGCGGGTGGCCCATCACTCCGAACTTGTGGTGGTCACTACCTCGGCGATCCAGAAGATCACCAACGAAGGCCAGTTGCTGACGCTGCTCAATCAGCGCGAGATCGGCGCCCGGCGCGGGCTGATTGTTTCCGGTGGCGCCGCGACCGGAAAGACCACCGCGATCAAACAACTCGGCCGTTTCCACGAGCTGCGGATACGGGCCCGTTTCACTGACACCGCCCGCATCCCGGTCGTCTATGTGACCGCACCCCCGAAAGGATCGCCCCGCAAGCTGGCGATGGAATTCGCCCGGTTCCTCGGGCTGCCGCCGGTCCGGTCGCGGATGAATGTCACTGATATCGCTGACGCGGTCTGCCAGGTGCTCATCGACGCCCGCACCGATGTGGTCGTGGTTGATGAGATTCATAACCTGAACCTCGATACTCGTGCCGGAGAAGAACTTTCCGACCATTTGAAGTACTTCACCGAGCACCTGCCCGCCACGTTCATCTACGCCGGGATCGATGTGGAACGCTCTGGGGTGTTCACCGGCACCCGGGGCCGGCAACTCGCCGGCAGGTGCGCGGTGATCAACACGTCCGCCTTCCCGTATGGCCAGGAGTGGAAACCGTTGGTCGCCGCCATGGAAAGTACGTTGCGGCTGCATCGCCACGAGCCTGGAACCCTGGTCAAGCAGGCCAAATACCTTCATCAGCGCACGGGCGGGATGATCGGCAGCCTGGCGCATTTGATCCGTTCGGCTGCGATCCGGGCGATGCTCGATCAAACCGAACAGATCACTCGTGAATCGATGGACAGTGTGCTCATCGACTACGCCGCCCAGACCTCCGCGCAGCGCAGCGCCAGCTGATCAGATATGACGGCGGTGAGTGTGCGCTGGCCCGAACCGGCTGTTCGGGCTCTACCGCGACCGGTCACCGCATTCCAGTTTGAAACCGTTCATTCCTTCATCACGCGGCTTGCGCACGCCAATCATGTTGCGCCACAGGACTTACGCGGATACGCCGCCCGCCCGGGTGACTACTATCCCAACACCGAGCGTCTCGGATTGCTCAGTGGATATCCGCCCGCGGTACTGCTGAACCGATTGCGGGGCCTGCGCCCGGATGAGCGTGACGCCACCCGTCAACGGGCACGATCACGGCCGGCGTGCCGCTGGTGTTGCGCCCGGCGCGGCGTGAACGAACCCGTTCACTGCTGGTTTCCCGACCACGTGACCGCGTGTTATCGCCATTACCGCTGGATCGGCCCGTCCGCGAACACCTGGGATGATCAAGTGTCACTGACCGGCCACCATGGCGTGATCGCCGCCGCCAGGAGGCACGCGCGCCTGCACCGGCTCCATCATCCCGACATCATCGAGGCCGCACTGAACGACGCACTGCGCATCGTCATGCGGCAGCGTCGCCTCGACGGCCAGCCCGAGTGCGATATCACCAACGCCAGCCCATCGGCACGATGGGCTACCGCCAAAGACGTACGCACACACCTGACGACCTACCCGCAGGTCATCACTGTCGCCGGAGCCATCATCGCCCATCGGCCACTACTGCTGAACGCCGGCAACGAAAACCTTGTCATCGCAGCGTTTCTCGCCCGTGCATACATGGCGTTCCACCCGAAGACTGACAGCGTCGAGGAAGCACTGCGGTGCTGGCTCTACGACCAACAGATCATCCGCCGCTCACGTCATGGCGCCCGCAATGGTTAGCCCACACAGCGATCCGCGATCGGCTCACCTTGATGGCGACATCCTCGAGACCGGTGCCAACGCCCACCGCGTGGACGACAGCACTTAAAACACATACCGCCCCCGAGATCGCCGCACGTAGACTTGACTGTGTGGGGGACGTGATCGAAGTTGACAGTCAGGGATTGGGTGTGCTGGCCGCACAGTGCGACCAGGCGAGCAACGCGCTGAACATCGTCCCCGCTCCCATGGCGGGTCCGGCCCGCCAGGCTACCGCGACCGCAGTCGCTGGCGCCTACACCGACTTTCACGCCGCAGCTGGAGTTCTGGCCGCCCGAGCCACGTCAACGGGGTACAAGCTGCGCACCGCCAGTGGCCTCTACCACACGACCGACGACGAGTCTGCACAGAACTTGACGAGGGAGCTCTGAGATGCCGAACGTCAACACCGCTGGGCTGCCGGGCCTGTCGCAGATCACCGAATGGGACACCACGCACCTGCAGACCGCGGCCCGTGACTGGTCGGCGGCCGCGCAGCGATGGGAGGACCATTTCACCGTGATCCACCAGGGCACGCTCTCGCCAGGCGGCACCGTGTGGGAAGGACCCGCAGCCGATGCGGCGGCCGACCGGACTTTCGGCGACCTGGTGAAAGTGCGCGGTGCCGCCAACTGCTTGTACGACGCCGCGGGTGTTGCCCGCAACGGCGCCGATGAGCTGGCGTGGGCCAAAGGCCGTGTGCTGGAAGCGGTCACCGACGCCCAAGAGGCGCAGTTCGTCGTCACCGAGAACCTGTCGGTCAGCGACCCGACCACCACCGTGCTGATGCGCGGCTGGGAAACCCGGCAAGCACAGGCACAGGAGCATGCCGCCGAGATCGTTTCGCGAGCAACGATTCTCGCCGCGACGGACCGGGAGGTAGCCGGCAAAATCACGGCCGCGCTAGCCCCGCTGCGTGAGCTGCGGTTCGACGAGCCCACGGACTCTCCGGTCCAGTTGGACGGCTGGCACTCGGCGCCGCCGACGGGCATCGTGTGGTGCCGAGACCATCCTGGTGGCGGATTCATGTGCCGCGAATTGCTACCGAACGGCACGATCTCAATATTCGCGTCACCGACCGACATCAGTGGCCACTGGCCGGACTGACGAGAGGCACCCACGATGGATGGCAACGAACCACAATATGTGCTGGTAGTGCGGCCCCAGGCCAAGCAGCACACCGACCAGACGTGGACGGCCTGGTACCCGAAATCGGACTGGTCAGTGACCGGCACCACCAAATCCGAAGCGCTACAGGAACTCCGGAGCGAGTTCGAGCGGCGACTATCGGCTGGCCTGGCCAACAACGAGCCTGACGACGCGCTCCTGGCTGAGCACCTCGCCGCCCCTATTCCTGGGGTATACGCCATCGAGCACGCGGCCTATATGCGGATGCGCAGCGGCCCGAACTTCCAGCAGACACTCGACGCCTATATCGAGCAGTTGGACGCCGGGTAGCAACACCAACGCCAGATTGAGTGCAGTCTGGGTGGCTGGCCGGGCTGTCCCAGTTGAGGATGATGTGCTGGCCGCCGGCAAAGGCGCCCTGTGGTCATCACCCACCGCGACTCCACCATCTCCGTGGGTGGCCGATCTCGGTGATCCGCAGGCGGCCCGCATCTGGCTGTTGATGTGATGGGGCGGCGACTTCAGGGTCGATGCTGCTGCTTAACACCGTGGTTGCGTCCACTTGGTCGCCTAACGATAGACATGGAAGCAACCGTTCCCCATCCATCGGCGAAATGATCATATCCCCGGCGTGCAGGCTCGGAGAAGATCCGCTGGCAGTCTGGGGCGACCAAAATGGGTGCCGGCACGCTATACGCGCCAACCGATGTTGGCGCTGATGCCGCGGCGTCCCACTGACAGTGACATCGACCGACTGAAAAGCCTTTTCGCCCAACAGCACCGAGCCGCGGGTATCGGACGTCGACATCGCCGCCGCAGTCATGGCCATCACCGACAGCATGGCCCGAACCGAAATCGATCACATGACGCTGGGAGGCGGCCGCCCGCGCCGATCCGGCGCCGCAGCGCCGCACACCTGGTACTAATGTACGTAGTACGTACGTAGATTATGTGAGAGGGCGTGTTCAGGTGTACATGGTTCGACGGATGGTGGTGGCGGCAGCCGGGATGTTCGGCTTGGCGATGATGGGGGCACCGCTGGCCGCGGCGGCCGAGACGTGTCCGCATCAGATGGGGTCGGCGCAGCACCTGCCCGACGCCGGTGGCGGCGCGGCGGCCGACTGGACGCTGACCGGTCTGCACCCCAGCGCCGACCCGGCTCCCGGATACCCGCTGGCCGGGCGGTTGTGGGAGGCCACCGTGACGGTGCGGGCGGTGTCGGGTGCGGTGACTCCGATGATCCCGAACTTCAGCGCGATGGGTGAACAGCACGCCCAGTATCCGGTGTTGTGGCAGCTGGCCAGCCCGTCGGGTATCTCGGCGGCCACCCTCGCGCAGGGGCAGAGTGCCACGGGCAAGGTGTACTTCGACGTGACTGGGGCCGACCCGATGATGGTGACGTATTCCGCCGGTGGGCCCAAGCCGGCGATGATGTGGTGCGACATGGCGGCGATGGCGCCGATGATGTCCAAGCCGATGCCCATGCCGATGGACGACTGCCCCTGCTGCGACGGCGGCTGCGATTGCTGCGACAACAAAGGCATGAACAACGGAATGTAGGACCCGCGGCGCTGGGCACATCCGGCGCACCCGTTCTACTATGTAGCTACGTAGAACGATGCGGGACGGCGAGCATTCCGCTGCCCGGCCAGATGGGCGAGAAGCCACGACATGAATTTGAGGTGTGGGGCATGCGGGTTCGGGGTTTCGGGGAACTTGAAGCGGTCATCATGGACCGCATCTGGAACCGGGACGAGGACTCGCCGACCACCGTGCGGGAGGTGTTCGACGAACTGGCCGCCGAGCGCGACATCGCGTACACCACGGTGATGTCGACGATGGACAACCTGCACACCAAGGGGTGGCTGACCCGGGACCGCCGCGGCAAGGCCTACCACTATCGGCCCGTCCTGACCCGTGAGGAGCACAGCGCCCGGCTGATGCGCGACGCGCTCGACGGCGGCGGCAACAGCGATCTGGTGCTGGCCCATTTCGTGGAGCACATGAGTGCCGAGGAGTCGGCGGAGCTGCGGGCCGCGTTGCGTCGCCTGGCCAAACGGGCGGACACCCCGTGAGCACGGTGGTGTGCCTGCTTGGCTACAGCCTCGCGGTGCTGCTGGCCGGGCCACCCGTGCTGCGCCGGCTCACCGCCGGCGGGCACGCGCCCGCCTAGGGGCGGCGGCCTGGCTGACCGCGATCATCAGCGTCCTGGCCAGCTGGGTGGCCGCAGCCGCGATCACGATCGTCGAACTGGTCCGCCATTGGGGACATCTGGACCGCCTCATCGTCTCGTGCCTGATGTGGCTGTGCCGCGCGGCCAGCGGCGCCGTGGACAGCACGGCGCAGGCTGTGGTGATCGGTGCGCTCGCCGCGGCGGGCGCCGGTGCCGCGATCGCCGCGGTGCGGGTGGTGCGAGCAGCGGGTCTGCTGCGCCATCGTGCCCGCGAGCACGCCCGCGATGTGCGGCTGGTCGGGCGCGCGACCGCCGACGCCGATGTGGTGGTCATTGATGCGCCCCAGCCCGCGGCCTACTGCGTGACGGGCCGCCCGGGGGCCATCGTGTTCACCAGCGCCGCGCTGGCTGCGCTCGATGACCGCCAGCGCGCGGCGGTGCTGGCCCACGAACGCGCCCACTTGGCCGGGCACCATCTGACGGTGATGGTGGGGATGCGCGCCCTGGCCCGGGTTTTCCCCGCCTGCTGCTGATCACCGAAGGCGTCCAACAGGTTTCGCGGCTGTTGGAGATGTGCGCCGACGATGTCGCGGTCCGCGATCATGGTGCTCGCGCGTTGCTGTCCGGGCTGATCGCGCTGTGCGGCGCGGCACCGGCCGAAGCCCTCGGGGCGGCCGATGTTGCCGTGCTGGACCGTGCTGCCCGCCTGACCGGGCCCGCCGGCACAGGGCTGGCGGCGCGGGCGGGTTTGGCCGCCGCGCTGGTGACGGTCATCGCAGGGCCACTGTTCATCGCCGCCTTGGCGGCATCGGGCACAGCGCTGTGCATGGGATAGGACCACATGTCGAGGTAAGGACGATCCGAAGATGGCCAGTGACACGACTTTTCGTTACCTGACCCGCCGAGCCGCCCTGGCGGCACTGGGGGTTGGTGCCGTCGCGGGCCTGGCCTACGCAGTGCTCGGGATCGTCGAATCACCCCGGGGCGTCCGGTTGACTGACGGCGCGATGATGGGGGTCGGCGGCGCCGACATGGCCCGCTACATGGAGATGTTCGCGCGGCACACCGAACTACGCCGCACCGTCGAGGACATTCCCGGCGGGGTACGCACCACCACCGAATCCGGCGCCCCCGAACTGGCCGCCCAACTCAAAGCGCACGTGGCAAGCATGTACACCCACGTTGACCAGGGCAATGAGGTCATGTGCATGAGCGAGAGCCTGCCGACCCTGTTTCGGCACGCAGGCGGCTACCGCCGCCAACTGTCGTTCACCGACACCGGTGTGGTGGCCGAGGAAACCTCCGACGATCCTGCGATCACCGACGCGATCCGAGCCCACGCCCGGGAAGTGAGCGGCTTCGTGCGTGACGGCATGCCCGCCGGGATGCGGTCCACGATGGGCGATTCGGGATCGATGATGGGCCCCGGGCCCATGATGGGACCAGGAGGCCACTAGTAGTGGCCCCGGTGCGGCCGAGTCACTCGTCGCGCCCGAAAGCGTAGGTAGCCGGGATGGTTTCACCCGGTGCCGGCGCACCGTAGACGATGGCGATCTCGTCGTGGGCTTTCAGCAGGATCGCCGCTGGATTGCCGGACTGTAGTGCGCCGTTGACGAACACCCGCACATTCTTGCCGCCGCTAGCGTGTAACGCGCCAATGTTGATGGCCGACAGGCTGACCTGCCACTCGGAGAAGAATTCACCGAGGCTGAATTGCCGGCTGGCCGGCGATTCGACATGGATGACGCCGGTGTCGTCATGGGTATGCAGCGGGCTCATGGTGCGACGCTTCAAGTCGATGCCGATGTTCGCCGGCACCGGCACCGGCCGCCCGTCGACCAGTACATCGACATGGGCGTGAACGTGATCGACCATGCCCTCTTCACCCAACATCGGCAACCCCGCCGCAGCCACAGCGCCGGCGGCATCACGTGGCGCGGGCCACGGCGGCATCCTGTTGGCGCCCACCGCCACCGTTGCGGCCGGGTGATCCAGGCCAGTCGCCGCCACCTTGGCGTGGTTGCGGGCATTGTGCGGTAGCCAGACGAACACCGCCGCGAGCACCGCCGCCGCCACAACAACGAATGCGCCGATCCAGACCCATCTGCCGCGGCGTCCGCCATCGCGCACATGCGCCATCGCTTTTCGCTGCGCCCGTTCGGCTTTCGCCGCATCTCGCGGATGCGTGGCTCCCATGCGGTCTCTCCGATCTCGCTACCTAGGCCAACTGGACACAGATACCGACGCCCCATATCGGCATCAAAGCTGGTGCTCCCGTGACCTTCCCCCGAGACCGTGGAGGCATCAGCTATAAGGAGTAGCGATGTCAGAGAAGCGGAAGAAGTACGACCGGGAGTTCCGTGAGGGGGCTGTTCGGATCGTCGAGGAGACGGGTAAGTCGATCGCGGCGGTGGCTCGGGATCTGGGGGTGAACGAGGGCACCCTGGGCAACTGGGTGACCCGGGCGCGGGAAGCGCGGGAAGGTCGCGGTGAGCTGTCCAAGGACGATGTTGCCGAGCTCAAGCGCCTGCGTGCCGAGGTGGCTGAGTTGCGGATGGAGCGTGATGTCCTCAAGCGATCAGTGGTCCTGTGGGTGAAGGAGGCGACGAAGTGAGCGTGGCACGCTTCATCGCCGACCAGAGGACCAAATACCGTGTGCCCCATACGATCACGTGCGCGCTGTTGGGTGTTGGTGTGTCGTGGTTCTATAAGTGGCTTGGCCGGGCCGGCAACCATGATGGGGTGCACACCGACACCGACCGGCGCCGCGTGGCACTCGATGAGGCAGTCAGCACCGCATTTGTCAGAGCAAAGGGGTTGCATGGGTCGCCGCGGCTGGTCGCTGACCTGCGGGATCTGGGCTGGCAGGTGTCGGAGAACACGGTGGCCGATTCGATGCGCCGTCAGGGGTTGGTGGCCCGCAAGATCCGTCGCCGGGGTGGCCTGACCCGCCAGGACCAGACGGCACCGAAGTTCCCTGACCTGGTCAAACGGGACTTCACTGCGGCCGCGCCGAACTGTAAATGGGTGGGCGATATGACCGAGATTCCCACCGAGTGCGGGCAGAAGCTGTATCTGGCGACGGTGATCGACCTCTACAGTCGGCGGTTGTTGGGGGCGGCGATGGGACTGCACCCGGATGCCGAGTTGGCGTGCGCGGCAATCAACATGGCCGTAGCTGCCCGCGGTGGCCGCCAAGCGATCTGGCGCGATGAGGAGTCCGAACGGGTCATATTTCACACCGATCGCGGCAGCACTTATACCGCGAAGGTGTTCACCACGTTGTGCCGGACCTTGGGTATTCGGCAGTCGATGGGCCGTGGGGTCGTGTTTCGATAACGCCGCCGCGGAAGCGTTCTTCTCTTCATTGGAATGGGAAGTGTTGTCCCGCAATATGTTCCGTGATACCGTTCATGCGCAGGCTGTGGTGATCGATTGGTGTTACACCTTCTACAATCACCAGCGTCGGCACAGCGCCGCCGATGGGTTATCGCCGGTCAACTACGAGATCAGGGAATCCAACATCACGCCGGAAGCGGCATAAGGAACCCTCCACGATCTCGGGGGAACCACACCCGCGCAGCCTTCAGCTCGGCGATTTCAGCCCGCAGCTGCGCCACCTCGGGACGCTCGGCCTCAGTGCCACTGTGGTTGCCGCGCATCATCATCCACAGCATCAACCCCATCCCGACCGGGCACGCCAAGGGCGCGATCGCCACCAGGAATTCACGCATCGCGACTCCTTCCCGCATCAAGACTTCTCTGACATCCGGAAACAGCACAATCTACTATCTCCGTACCTAGATAGTAGACAAGGCCCTTGCTCGCCGCCACCGAGCAATTGAGTGTCGTCAAAGACTTGGACCCTGTTTGTCATCGTGGATTCTGACCCCGAGTGGGTCGAGCAGACCGCCGAGGCCACCGAATCGTCCGGGCCGCGTTTGCGGTTCGGTCGCACGGGCATGACCGTGGGCATCCAACTTTTGAGAGCGGCCGTGTGGGACCGATATCGATGTTTGAGGATCCTGGTTGCTCCGACCTGGATGCGATGGTCGTTCGTTGAGCTGCTACAGAATAGGAGGACCAATCTGTATCGGATCAAATGAGAAACCACCAACCGCGCGGTTATCGATCCATCTGATACATCGCAGGTCAGCGCTGTGTAACTGCATCAGTTCAAATGAGAACGGACATCGATGGCCAGTCAGCGCTTGAGCCACTCATGCGCACACCGCGGCGTTGAACGGCAGATCGCCAATTCGGATCGAAAGGCTGGGCGCTGCAGTGATATTCGCGCACCCGGTTAGCCGTGGCTAAAACGTCACAGTGACAAATTGGTTCAGTCCGGCCCGCGCGCTCAAGCGTCGCTGGGGGCTGCCGAGTTGGCGGCACGGTTGCGCCTGGGCATGTAATCGAGGCATTGATGCGCAGCGCATCAAGTTGCGACAAGACGCGCAGCGGTGTCCCGCCAACGGTGCTCGAGCGTGCTCCCGCGAAGTGTGCGCGCCGGATGGCGGGACGACCCCCGAAAGTCTTCCAATGCAATGGCGGACGACGGGGTGATGAGGCCGACGTCTGGGCCGGCGCTGCCCACCAGTTGAAAGCAAAACGCCGATAATCGACATTATGTCAGTTACTCGAATAGTAGTTTGTCGCGGTCCGATGCTGCACCCGCCCCGGCCCTACGTATGTGTTCGGTTCACGCTGCTAGTCGTTTTCGTCGTCGTGACGGTGTGCGGCCTCGATCGCTTCGGGCGGGGCTGGCTGCTGTAACCAGGTTCGAATCCGCAACAACCCGCCGGCGATAGTCCCAACGGCAAGCACTGCAACGACGATCCAGAACGCAGTGGACATGGAGCAATTGTCCGCCTCTGGCCCTTCTATCGGGCGGTGCCCTGGAAAGATGACGCGTACAGTAGCAATCTGCTACGTTGGTAGCAACATGCTACACGGGAGGTAGGTCATGTCCGACGTCGCCGATCGGGTCACCCGGGTGTCCGCTGACCTGTTCGAGGCCGCGGCCGCCGAGGGTGCCCGGCAGAGTCGCTCCGCCAAGCAGCAACTCGACCATTGGGCGCGGGTGGGCCGCGCTGTATCGACCCAGCACACCGCTTCACGACGCAGGGTGGAGGCTGCCCTCGCCGGTCAGATCGACATCGCCGTTCTTAACACCGAAGAAGGCGTGGTGTTCAATGCGGAGGTTTCCGCGGCGATCGAGGAGAGTCTGGCCCGCACCGATTACGGTGCCGTGCTCGCCTCTCGTGGGATCACCACGGTGGCATTGGATGAGGACGGCCAGATCGTCGAGCATCGCCCGGACGGCACCGAGTCCGTGGTTGGTGCGGTGCACTCGCTGCGTCGGTGAAACGCCTGGACCTCGTCGTCGGCTCGAACGGTGCCGGAAAATCGACGTTCGTCGAACTCACGCTGGCTCCGCTGCTACCGAGCAGCGTGTTCGTCAACGCGGATGAGATCGCCAAGCAGCGCTGGCCTACCGACGCTTTGGGCCACGCCTACGAGGCCGCGCGGATCGCCGCGGCGACGCGGGAAGCGTTGATCGAGCAGGGGCGTTCATTCATCGCCGAGACTGTGTTCTCGCACCCCTCCAAGCTGGAGCTGATCGATGCGGCCCATCATGCGGGGTACGTCGTGGTGTTGCACATTGTGCTGATTCCGGAGAACTTGGCCGTTCACCGCGTCCGCTACCGGGTTGCCGCCGGTGGCCACGATGTGCCCGAGGAGAAGATCCGGGAACGGTATCGCCGGCTGTGGACGTTGGTGGCTGCAGCGATCGTTCGCGTCGACAGCGCAACGATTTACGACAATTCCGCGGCCAGCGGACCGCAGATCGTCGCGCAGATGAGTGGCGGGCTGAGTGTCGACACGCCCCGATGGCCGTCGTGGACTCCGGAACAGCTGCGTAGTCGCTGGCCGTAGGTCGGCGCAGCTCGCACCGTCGACCCAACGTTTGTCGTCGGTCGGGCACGGGTAGCCACTACAGGAGAACGCCGCAGAGCCCTGACCGCTCCCGAAGCGGCATGAATATTTTGGATCGGCTCTTAGCGGCAACGTATGCGCAGCCACCACAGGAGAACTCATGTTGTCGAACATCTCGATCGCGTCGACGCTTGTCGCCGCTGGCGCGGCAGCCGCGGTAGTACTCGCGCCGGCCGCTTACGCAGACGGCGGCTCCGCCCCGTGTGCGGATGAAGGCAGTGCCACCGTCTGCCAGGCGCCGGGAAACGCCAATGTCATCGCGACCCCACCCGAGCAGAGCAGTAGCGGCGCTGCCGGGGGCGGCGGAAATAGCCAGAACGGCCCGTACGGACCGAATGGCTCACAACCGCCAGTCGGCTAGGGCGGAGTCGCCACTTCTCCCCTGTGGCGATTCGAATTGGCGGGCGGCCCGACTGCAGGGCAGGTGCCGGCCGGGTGGACACTATGACGTGGCCCTTTCTGCAACAGTATTCAAAGTTGAACTCGGCGTCTCCGATGTCGATCACGGTTACTACGCCGACCACGCGTTGACCGTGGCCCGCCATCCCAGTGAGACCGATGAGCGGATGGTCGTGCGGTTGTTGGCTTTTGGGCTTCGTGCACACCGACTCAGCGACGTCGACGGCGAGTTGGCGTTCGGGCCGGGCCTGTCCACCCCTGGCGTACCGGACGTGCGGCTCGCCGACTACACCGGCCGGATCCTGGAATGGATCAACGTCGGCCAGCCCGACGAACGCGTCTTGGCTAAGGCGGCCAGCCAGGCCGACCAGGTGCTGCTCTACCCGTTCGCCGCCGGCGTGGCCACCTGGTGGCGAACCGTCGGTCCCAAAGTGGCGGGGCTGGCGAACCTGTCGGTGCTACAGATACCGCACGAGTCGGTGCAGCAACTGGCCCAAAGCGTCGATCGACGGGTCTCGGCACAGGTGATGGTGATCGAAGGTCAGGTGACGATGACCGTTGGCGGAGTCGACGTGACCTTCACCCCCGAGCCATTGGAGTGAAGGATTTCGGTTGCCGTGCAACGCTTTCCGCCCGCCGGCGAAGTCAGTTGCCAAGTTCGGCAACAAGGCGCGTCGCTCGCCGAGATGCCTGCGGTCGGTGCCAGGATCGAGATATGAAGAAGAACACCGCGCGGCTGATCCCCAGAGGTACCGACGAATCGCGCCGTGTGGTGGAACGGGTCCAGCTTGTCATGGACCTGACGTCGCAACTGAATGTGCTGCGGCACTCGGATGTGGATGGCCGCAACGCATTGCTGAAGGAAATCCTGGGGCGGTCGCTGCCGGAAACCACGACGATCTACCCGCCGTTTTATTGCGACTACGGCCTCAACTTGCGTCTGGGTGACCGGGTTTTCGTCAACCAGAACTGCTCGTTTTATGACCTCGGCGGCATCACAATCGGAGACCGCACATTGATCGGGCCGGGCGTCACCCTCTGCACTGCCGGCCATCCCGTCGAACCGGCGGCCCGATTCGACGGCATCACGGTCTCCCCGATCCACGTTGGCACAAATGTGTGGATCGGGGCCAACGCGACCATTGCTCCTGGAGTCACGATCGGCTCGGGATCGGTTGTTGCCGCGGGCGCGGTGGTGGCATCGGATGTCCCGCCGAACTCACTCGTCAGCAGCGCTGGTCACATACAGCGACGCGCTCTCGCGTAAGTCCCGGTACGGGAGCGCTGCTCGCGTACCGGGACTGCGCTGACATCCGCCTCGGATCAAGGAACCGAGACGCACCCCACGCCGGGCACACAGCCTCCACCGCCGCCGGGACCGCCGCCGCCGGACGGACCGCCAGGAATGCTGCCGCCCCCGCCACCGGGTCCCCCAGCGCCGGTCGGGCCGCCCGGAATTGAGCCACCGCCGCCTCCGGGGCCGCCGCCACCCGTGGGTCCGCCGGGCACGCTGCCGCCCCCGCCGCCGGGTCCCCCGCTACCGGTCGGGCCGCCCGGGATCGAACCGCCGCCACCTTCAGGGCCACCACCACCCGTGGCTCCACCTGGAGCGGTGCCGGTGCCGGGTGAGGTCGTAGGTGACATGGTCGTCGGCGTCGTCGTCACCGTAGTAGTAGTGGTCGAGTTGGTCGTTGTCGTTTTGCTGCCTTCGTCAGTGCCGCATCCCGTGGCGAGAGGAAGTACCGCGACACCGGCGATCAGGCCGATCCAGGCTGAGTGCCTACGCCACGATGCTCGCGATTGCGGGCGGATGCTCGTGTCAGCTGTCAATCTCATGGTGATGTTTGCCTCCCTCTCGGCTGTCGTTGCGTTATTCCCCGAGATCGAGACTTCCAATCCTCAACGCCGAAAGAGGCGAATCGCGTCGTTTGGATCGCGGAGCCCCCGCGTCCGGCGTGACCGTCGGCGAGAACGACATCCAGCCGAATCTACGCCTGTAGACTTGCTGGGTGGAGTTGCGAACCTACACATTGGCTGACGCCGCCGCACTGGCGAGCTACGTCTCGGACTTCTGGCCTCGCCACATTCGCACGCTGCGCAAACACGGCATCACTGTGCGCGGCGTCTGGATCGACCCCGAGTCGAGCGAGCCTCGCGTCGTCGCGCTCGTCGATTATATGGGCGGCGATCCCCGCCGCCTCGCCCAGAGTTACCGCGCAAGCGATGATTTCGTCGAGGATCACCGGCATTTCGATACGTCGCTCATCGTCGCGACGCAGACGCAAACGCTGCAGCCGATCGCGAGTTCCCCGCTTCAGTAGCGATGCTTGGTGCGTCGCCGGGAGGAGATACCCACATGGCCACATCCACTTCGCCTACGCGCAATGCGGCCGCCACGCGTGAGGCGATCCTGCGGTCGGCGATCGAGAATTTCGCCCGCGCCGGATACGACGGCGTGGGAGTTCGCCAGATCGCGCACGACGCCGGCGTGACCGCCATGCTGGTCAACCGGTACTTCGGCTCGAAGGAAGGGCTGTTCGCCGAGGCAGTCGAAACCTCCTTTGCCACACCCACTTTCATCGGAGAGCAATCTGACGATCTGGTCGCTGACACGGTCCGGGCGCTGGTGGCGAGGACCGGATCCGGCGACGATGCGCCGCCGCCGTTCATGATCATGCTGAGGTCCGCCTCGAGCCCGGTCGCCACGACGATCGTGCGCGACGCCATCGAACGCCACGTTGGCGCCCGGCTGGCTCGGCAACTCGACTCGCCTGATCAGAATCTGCGCGGCGAGATCCTGCTTGCGTTGATCAGCGGAATGCTCACGATGCGCGGCGTGGTCGGGACGAGCGCGCTTCGCAAAAGCAAGCCCGCGGATATCGAAAGGGTGCTTGAGCCGGCCTTCGCTGCGCTCATCGGCGGTTCGCGAGCCTCAACGTCGGAACGGGAATGAACCCGCCTAAGTCTACGTTCGTATACATCGAAGGTATACAGATGTAGACAAGGAGGACCCGGGTGGAGCTCGGATTGAGGCACAAGCGCGCATTGGTCACCGGTTCGAGTGCGGGTCTCGGTCGCGCGATCGCTGAGATGCTGGCTGCAGAGGGCGCGTCCGTGGTGGTACACGGACGTGACGCCGACCGGACGCAAGCGGTCGTTTCCGCGATCGGCGCCAACGGCGGTGAAGCGGTCGCCGTACTCGGCGACCTCTCGACCGACGAAGGCGCCGCAGCCGTCGCGCATGCCGCGGGCGAGATCGACATCCTGGTCAACAATGCCGGCGACTACGACGGTTCGTCCTGGGCGGAACTCACCACCCACGAGTGGGCGAGAATCCACCAGACCAACGTCGTGTCCGTCGTGCGGATGATCGACCATCTTGTCCCGGGTATGCGCCGACGGGGCTGGGGCCGGGTCATCCAGATCGGCGGTGGTCTCGCCGTTCAACCGGTCGCCCAGCAGCCGCACTACAGCGCCACGTTGGCTGCGCGACACAACTTGACCGTCTCGCTCGCCCGAGAGTTGTCCGGAACCGGCGTCACCGCCAACATCGTCGCGCCCGGAGCCATCCTCACCGACAGCACACGGGCCATGGTGCTGCAGGCCGGCGCCGTGCACGGCTGGGGAACCTCCTGGAAAGACATTGAAAAAGCCGCGGCCACAACATGGTTCCCCAACGACATCGGCCGACTCGGCCGTCCTGAGGAGATCGCCGCCGCGGTCTGCTTCCTCGCCAGCTCCCATGCCGCGTACATCAGCGGTGCCGATCTCCGCGTCGACGGCGGCACCATCCGCAACGTCAACTGAAACCACCAGTCAACAAAGAACGGTCACTGTCATGTCGCATGTCTTCCTCATCTCCGGAGCTTCTCGCGGTCTCGGGCGCGCCATCGTCGAAGCGGCCCTGGCCGCCGGACATCACGTCGTCGCGGGCGTTCGCTCGGTATCAGCGCTCGACGATCTCGCGGCCCGCGAACCTGAGCGCCTGGCCGTTGTCCCGCTCGACGTCACCGACGACGAGCAGGTCCGTGGAGCCATCGACACCGCGATCCAGCGTTGGGGTCGCGTCGACGTTCTGGTCAACAACGCCGGGTACGCCAATATGGCTGCCGTCGAAGACGTTGACGTCGATGACTTCCGCGCCCAGGTCGAGACGAACTTCTTCGGCGTCGTACGGCTCACCCAAGCCGTGCTTCCGCTCATGCGGAGGCAGCGTGCAGGCCACATCATCCAAATATCGTCCGTCGGTGGACGTTTGGCGCGGCCGGGCCTGGCTGCGTATCAGTCCTCGAAGTGGGCCGTCACCGGCTACTCCGGAGTCCTCGCACAGGAGGTCGCGCCGCTCGGCATCAAGGTGACCGTGCTGGAGCCCGGTGGCATGCGCACCGATTGGTCAGGCTCGTCAATGCGCATCGCCCCGGTCCGCGACGAGTACCGGGACACCGTGGGAGCCGCGGCGCAGCTGAGCCAATCCGCCAACCTCGGCGCCAGCGATCCGGTGAAGGTCGCGGCGCTGTTGCTCGACATCGTCGAGATGGACACTCCACCGGCTCGCTTGCTGGTCGGCCCAGATGCCTACCGATACGCCACCGCGGCCGGTCGCGGCCTGCTCGCCGCTGACGAACGGTACGCGGACCTGAGCAACTCGACCGCGGCCGACGACGCCACCGCCGATCAGCTCAATCCGCTTGGTGCGTAACGCATCAGGTCGGTGCCAGAATGAGTCAGAAGCCGCTGCGTACAGGTGCTGGGTCATCGGTGGGATATAGCCGGTCGATTTATTCGTGAAGGTGATCGCCGACCAAGTCGATCAATCCGGCTGCGCGCAAAGAGTTTCCGGAGTGATCACGTAGATAAAGAGCAGAAGACTTCGGCACGTCCGGGCGTTATGACGGAAGTTTGGAAGCGAGAACGTCGACGTTCTCCATCGCAGGTTGCACGGTGAACAGTTCGTCAGCGCGCGCCATGAGTTCGGTGCCCACGCCGCCCGCGAGGTGTGCCTGTCGGCCGGCGTCATCGGCAAATACGTCGAAGATGCCGAACGTCGACGCGTCGAACTGGATGGCGAACCAGGCCCGGGTGTCGGGCTCTTGCTCGACGATGGCCTGCGCGTCCGCCAAGAATTGAGCAACCTCTGCCTCTTTGCCCGGTTTTGCCTGTACCCGAACCAACAGCCCAACTCATATCATGGCTCCTCCTTCGATTGGTGTCCGGCGCGGTCAGCCGGCCGTGGCGGGTTTGAGGACGACTTTGGTCCACCCGTCGTCGCGGTGGTGATTGCAAACACGTTTGAACACCGACCGGCTACCCCCGGCCCGCCACAGGTAAACACGCACCGCGTCTGCGGCACTCACTTAGGTATTTTGCAAACCGTCCTCCGCGGTGTTGCTCACCCTGTCCCCGACGGATAGTTCCTTCCACTTCGCACGGTCGACGCGCACAGTGATCGTCTGTCCGTTGTCGAGCCGAATACGCAGGCGTCGGTACAGATTCGCCCCGTCGAGAAGCGCCCGGTATTTCTTGACGACGGTGCCTTCCCACTCTGATGTCGACATCTCAACTTCCTTCAGGTGATCGCGTGACGTGGTAGCGCAGATGAGCCACCCCGGGGGCCTGCAGCACCCGCACGAGCTCCATCTTCGGTAGGCCGGGCCGGAATCCGTCGAACAAGCGCTCCCCCGAACCGAGGATGACCGCCGACACTTGCAGGTCGATCTCGTCCACCAAGCCCGCCTTGATCGCCTGGCGTGCGCACGATGCGCCGCCGGCGATCGAGATGTCCTTCCCGCCGGCAGCCGCCTGCGCCTGTGCGTACGCGGATTCGATGCCGTCGGTGACGAAATGGAATGTCGTACCGCCCTTCATCTCGATCGGGTCGTGGGCGTGGTGCGTGAGCACGAAGACCGGGCAGTGATACGGCGGAGTGTCACCCCACCAGCCCTGCCAGTCCGAGCCGTCCCATTCCCCACGAATCGGTCCGAACATGTTGCGCCCCATGATGGTTGCGCCCATGCCGTCCAGCATCTCGGACATCACCTGCCGGTTGAGGGGGTGATCTCTGCTGGCACCGATATGCCAATCATGGAGGTCGAGCCCGCCCACCCCTAGCGGATTCTCTTCGCTCTGACCGGGCCCGGCGACATACCCGTCGGCCGAGATCGACATCGAGAGATTCGTTCGTGCCACGTCAAGTTCCGTTCCGTCGATCGGTTCATGCGATTGCCGCTGTCTTCATTGAGACCGCTGCCGCATCCGAAACTCATCGGCGTCGGCAGTATTGCGATTCGGGCGTCGAAGGCATCTCCCTGTTGTAGCTTGGCTGGCGCTGGGTCAGGTCAATTCGATTCGACCGGAAGGCAAGCCATGACGCTCGAAGTCATCAAGACCATCCCTGTCGGCGGCTCCCCGAGTCGAGTGGCACTCACTCCCGATGGTGGCCGCGCTTACGTCCTCAACGGCGGCGGCGACTCCGTCTCGGTCATCAGCACCGTGACCAATACGGTCACCACCACCATTCCCGTCGGGGACCTCCCCGACTCGGTGGCGATCTCCCCCGACGGCACACGTGCCTACGTCACGATCGAGAATGCCGGCACGGTCTCGGTGATCAGCACCGCCACCAACACCATCACAGCGAACATTCCCGTCGGTGACTTCGCGGGCGGAATCGCGCTCACTCCCAACGGCGCTCGTGCCTATGTTGCTGCGGCCCATAGTCCGGCGACGTCCGGAGACGTCGTGGTGATCGACACGGCTACCAACACGGTCACGGCGACGAACCCCGTCGACGGACATCCCCACAGCGTCGCGGTCAGCCCGAACGGTGCGCGCGCGTACGTAACGAACTGGGACCTGGACGGTTCCGTGTGGGTGATCAACACCGCCACCAATACGGTGATCAAGACCGTCGAGGTGGGTGATTTGCCCAGCGGTGTTGCCGTCAGCCCCAACAGTTCCCGCGTCTACGTCACCAACGCGGCTCCCATCGGAACGGTTTCGGTGATCAATTCGACGACCAATACCGTCACCGAGACCATCCCTGTGGGGAACTCACCGATCGGCGTTGCGGTCAGTCCCAACGGCGCCCGGGTTTACATCACCAACCGTGGCTACCCCGGACCCGGCTCATTGCAGGTGATCAACGCCGCCACCAACGATGTCACCGAAACGCTCGAGGTAGGCGAAGATGCGTGGGCTCTCGCGGTCAGTTCCGACGAAGAGCGAATCTATGTCACCAATCTCGGCGACGACTCGGTGTCCGTGATCGGCGACCACGTTCGCCACTTCCCCGACGTGCCCGACGTCGTCGGCGACATCCTCGGCGGCGTCGCCGGCGATGGTGGCGGATGGCTGATCATCGGCAACCACTTCTACAAGATCCCGCCGCGCCCACTCGCGGTGGTGCGAATCGCGCGCGCGATAGCGCCCTACCTCGGCAAGCCGATCGAGAACCGGGATCTGGCCAAACAACTGCGCAACACTCTCAATCGACGCCGATAGCGACGGGGGTTCTCGCTCGCTGTCACCCGCCGTTGCCGGCCGATCCGCGGAACAGATTCGCGATGCCTCAGGTTGGACTCTAGAACGCCCATCGAACCTGGAGGAGGATGACACATGTGCGAATCAGTCTTGCTCGGCGACCAATTGGCCACCAGTGCAATGGGTTTCGGAGGAATGGCGCTGACACCGGTGTACGGCGGAGCCATCGATGAGGATGAATCACTGGCCACGCTGAACCACGCCATCGACGTCGGGGTGACCTTCATCGACACCGCCAACATCTACGGAGACGGGGACAACGAACGGCTGATCGCCCGTGTGCTCGCCGGCCGCCGCGACGAGGTCACGCTGGCCACCAAGTTCGGCATCCAGGGCAACCCAGCCGGCCGCGCGCAGGGTCGCATCAGTCCGCGGGGCGACGCGGCCTACGTACGTCAGTGCATCGACGAGAGCCTGCAGCAATTGCAGACCGACGTGATCGACCTGTACTACCTGCACCGGCGCGACCCAGCCGTGCCGATCGAGGAGACCGTCGGCGCGATGGCCGAATTGGTCGCGGCCGGCAAGGTGCGTCACCTCGGGCTGTCTGAGGTCAGCGCGGCCGAACTGCGCGCCGCGAACGCGGTGCACCCGATCGCCGCGCTGCAGAGCGAGTGGTCGGTCTGGACGCGCGACATCGAGTCCGTCATCGTCCCCACTGCTGTCGAGCTCGGCGTGGGTATTGTTCCGTTCTCTCCGCTGGGCCGCGGCTTCCTGACGGGCTCCGTGCGGTCGGCGGCCGATATGGGCGAGAACGACTTCCGGCGCACGATGCCGCGCTTCGCCGGATCAGCGCTGGAGGCCAATCAGGCGGTCGTTGACGCCGTGGTGTCGGTCGCCGCCACGGTCGGAGCGACGCCGGCACAGGTGGCGTTGGCATGGCTGCGTCAGCGCGCCGATGACCTGGGCGTTGCGGCGGTGCCGATTCCGGGCACGCGCCGCGCCGCGCGGGTCGACGAAAACCTCGCCTCGTTGTCGGTGACGTTGACTGCCGAGCAGGTGAGCGCGCTCGGGGATGCGGGTAACGCAGTGACCGGGGCCCGCTACGCCGACATGTCCGCGATCGGTTCCAGCGGAGACTCTTCGCCGGACGACAGCGCTCAGTAAGCCTGATGTCAGGTGCCGGCGAGCGCTTCCACAACGGCCGACGAGAACGCCGGTAGGTCATCGGGGCCACGACTGGAGATCAGATTCCCGTCGATGACGACCTCGCGGTCGACAACTGTCGCCCCGGCGTTCTGCAGATCGATCCGAAGGCTGGGGTACGACGTCAGCGTCCGGCCCTTGGCGACGCCGGCGTCGATCAGCGTCCACGGACCGTGACAGATGACGCCGACCGGCTTGCCGGATTCGACGAAGTCGTGGACGAACTTGACCGCTTTGTCGTCGGCGCGCAGTTTGTCGGCGTTCACCGTGCCGCCCGGAATGAGCAGCGCGTCGAAGTCCTCCGGCGTGATGTCACCTACCAGGCGTTCCACCAGCTCGGTGCCGCCGGGTTTCAGGTCGTTGTCGCGCATGTCGATGGAGCCTTCTTGCAGCGAGATCAATTCGGTGCTGGCACCCGCGGCCTGTACCGCATCTCGGGGCTCCTGCAGCTCTCGGCGCTCGACGCCGTTGGTGGCAAGAATCGCCACCTTCTTGCCCTCGAGCGGCGCAATACTCTCGTCCAGATTCTGTTCGGCCTGCTCGGCGTAGTCAGCCAGTTCAGCGATCGATTCATCGCCTTCCTCAGCGCGCATGGTGTACTCCTTGCCTGCGCCGCCGCGTCTGGCGGCACCGCTCGGCTGGGTACCCGAGGACGCCGTGGCCGAAACCGCCTGCGCATGAGCGTGGACCTGACCGGCCACGACCTCCCCAAAGACGAGGTGCACCAACCACTTCAAGGCTGGAAACGCCCGACCCGGAATAAACCCGCACGCGGGGACCTTGGCTCAAGAGTCGCCCCTTCCCCGACCAAGGAGCATCCATGACTCGTCCCGTCCGCGTTGCTGTACAGATCCAGCCCGGCGGCACGCCTGACTACGCCACCTGGCGCGACGCCGTCGTGGCCGCCGACGATCTCGGCGTCGACGTGATCTTCGGCTACGACCACTTCCATCGCCCGGCGATGAAGGCCATCGTCGACGGCAAGCCCGTCCTGTTCGACGATCAGCCCGACGTCGCCAACTTCGAGGGGTGGACCGCGCTCGCCTCGTGGGGCGAGATCACCTCACATGCCGAGATCGGGCTCCTCGTCACCGGTGTCGGCTACCGCAACGCGGATCTGCTGGCCGACATGGCGCGCACCGTCGACCACATCAGCGGTGGTCGCCTCATCCTCGGTCTGGGCGCCGGGTGGTACGAAAAGGACTACACCACTTACGGTTACGACTTCGGCACCTTCGGTTCGCGCTTCGACCTGTTCGACGACAGCCTGATCCGCATCGAGAACCGGCTCGCCGCCCTGATTCCGCCGCCCGTCCGCAAGATTCCGATTCTCATCGGCGGCACCGGGCCCAAGCGCTCCCTGCCCGCCGTCGCCCGGCACGCCGACATCTGGCACGCATTCCAGGACATCGAGGCGTTCCGCAAATCCAGCGACCGCGTCGACGAGCTGGCAGCGACATTCGGCCGCAACGGATCTGACATCGAACGCTCGACGCTGTGGACGAACGCCCAAGCTGCCGATGCCTTCCGTGAGGCCGGCGTCACGCTGTTCCAGACCGAACTGACAGCGGACAACAACTACGACCTGACCTCGCTCAAAGAGGTGGTCGCATGGCGGGATGGTGCGTGATCGCGAGCTGAATCGCGCTACAGCGGATTCAGAATGCGGTCCAGGAACTGCCGCGTGCGCTCTTCCTTCGGGTTGCCGATCACCTCGTCGGGCGTGCCCCGCTCCAGGATGATGCCCTGATCGGTGAACAGCACCTGATTGGAAACCTGCCTGGCGAACTGGATTTCGTGGGTGACGATCACCATGGTCCAACCCTCGACCGCGAGATCCTTGATCACCGAGAGCACTTCGCCGACGAGTTCGGGATCGAGCGCCGACGTCGGCTCGTCGAACAGCACTAATTTCGGCTTCAAGGCGAGCGCCCGGGCGATGCCGACGCGCTGCTGTTGCCCGCCGGACAGCTGATACGGGTATTGGTCCTTTTTGGCGGCAAGCCCCACCTGCTCCAGGAGCGTGACGGCTTCGGCCTCTGCTTCCGCTTTGGGCCGCTTCTGCACGATGACCGGGCCCTCGGTCACGTTCTGCAGGACCGTCTTGTGTGGGAACAGATTGTGGTTCTGAAACACGAAGCCGCTCCGGGACTGGAACCGGCGCACCTCGGGTTTCGCTGTGGGCGTGGAGAAGTCGATTTCGATATCGTCCACCCGAATGACCCCGGCGTCAGCCCGGTCGAGGGCGTTCAGCGTGCGCAGCAGCGTCGTCTTGCCCGATCCGGACGGCCCGATGATGGCCGTCGCCGTGCCCTGCTCGACGGTGAACGAAACTCCCTTGAGCACCTTGTTGTCGCCGAAGGCTTTGTGGACGCCCTCGGCGACCACGCGGTTCTCTGTCATCGCGCCACATACCTTTCCAGCCGGCGTTCAATACGACCCTGGCCGAACGAGAGCGCCAGGCAGATGACCCAGTAGTACACCGCGGCGGTGCCGTACAACGCGAAGAACTCGAACGTCGGCGCCGCGATGATCTGAGCTTGCCGCAGCAGTTCGGTGACCAGGATCGTCGAGGCGAGCGACGTGTCCTTCACCAGCGAGATCAACGTGTTCGACAACGGCGGCACCGCCACCCGGGCGGCCTGGGGCAGGATGATGCGCCGAAGCGCGCCAACATAATTGAAGCCGATGGTTTCGGCGGCCTCCCATTGACCTTTGGGAATGCTCTGGATGGCCGAGCGGATGATCTCCGCCCCGTAACCGCCGACGTTCAGGGAGAACGCGATGATGGCGGCAGGGAACGGATCGATCTTCACACCCAGTTCCGGCAGCGCGAAGAACACGATGAACAGCTGCACCAGCAGTGGAGTACCGCGGATGATCGAGATGTAGAACCGCGCCACGTTGGCAAGAACCACGTTCGACGACAACCGTGCCAGCGCCACCGCCAACGCGATCACCAGACCGATCACGAAGCTGATCACCGTCAGCGGGATAGTCTTGGTGATTGCGGCCTTCGCCAACGGCACGAGGCTGTCCCCGATCAGCGCCCATGTCGAGCGCGCCACATGCTGCGCCCGGTCGGTGTCGGGTCCGCCAGATGCGTTGGCCTTGAGGTACTTCTGCGAGATCCGGGCCAGAGTGCCGTCGGCCCGCAATTCGTCGAGCGCCTTGTTCAGATCGGGTAACAGCCCGCTGTCCTTCCGGGCGGCGAAGCCCTGCTCGCTCTTCTCGCCGGTGTTGGCGGCGATCTTGACCGACTTGTCCCCGGTCTCGGCGAGGTAGGCGTACACCGCGATGCTGTCGTTCACGACGACGTCGACGCGCCCCTGGTTGAGCAGCTTGATGGCCTGGGTGAAGCCCTCCACGGTCTCGACACGGGCCCCGGCTTTTCGGGCGACCTCAGACCAATTGCTGGTGGCGTTCTCGGCGGCGACCTTGCCCTTCAGGTTGTCGAGCGACTTGATCGAGTTGTCGTCCGCACGCGTGACGATCACGCCCTCCCCCACCGAATACGGCTCGGAGAGGTCGTATTTCGCCTTGCGTTCGGGATTGATCGTCACCTCATTGGCGACGACGTCGAATCGGTTGGCCTCCAGCGCGGCGAAGATCGAGTCCCACGGCGTCTCGACGAACTCGACACGCACACCGAGCTTGCCGGCGACGGCCTTGGCGACGTCGACGTCGTATCCGACCAGCTCGTTCGTGGCCGGGTCGTGGTAGCTGAACGGTGAATACACCCCTTCGGTGCCGACGCGCAGCACGCCCGCCGCCTGGACCGGATTCTCGCCGTCCTTGCTACTCGGCGATCCGCACGCCGCCAGTATCAGAGCGACGAGCAGCAACACCGGCAGGACGGCTCCTCGTATGTAGCGCACCGCCGGAAGTTAGCAAGTCGGTCGGCGGTCACCAAGGGTTCTGCTCAATCCGGGTGATACGAGCCTTACCGCCAGCAGGAATACCTGAGGTAGCGCTCGCCGCCACCACGGATTACCGCCGCCGTCCATGACGGCACGCTCCCCGCCGACAACACTGACCTGTATCCGCTTGACCAACGAGGAGGCTCCGCATGACAACGTCCATCGCCCGCAGCAGCCACACCGTCTCGCTACTCGACGGCGAGATCGTCGAGGAATCCGAACACGGCTCGATGCGCCGGGTCACCGCTGATGCCATGCCGATTCTGAAGAATCTGTCGATCAAGCGCCTGTTGCTCAATCCGGGGGCCATGCGCACGCCCCACTGGCACGCCAACGCCAACGAACTCACCTACTGCGTCTCGGGAACCGCGCTGGTGTCGGTCCTGGACAACCACAGTGTGTTCTCGAACTTCATCGTCACCGCAGGGCAGATGTTCCACATCGATTCCGGCGCGCTGCACCACATCGAGAACATCGGTACCGACGTCGCCGAGTTCATCATCGCCTTCCGCAACGAACGTCCGGAGGACTTCGGGCTGGGCGCCACCTTCGGGGCGTTCACCGACGCCGTGTTGGGCAATACGTACGACCTGCCGTCGTCCGACATCAGCAAGATCCGCCGTAGCACCGTCGACCACAAACTGGCAGCCCGCACCGGCGACCCGAGTATCCCTGCCGCTGCTCACTTCAACGACCCGCACAAGTTCGACATCGAGGCCCAAGCGCCCGGTCTCAACTACGCCAGCGGGAACGCACGCTTCGCCCGTGACCAGTTCTGGCCTGCGCTGAAGGACATCTCGATGTACTCGCTGCGCGTCACCGAAAGCGGTATGCGCGAACCACATTGGCATCCCGTCACCGCGGAGATGGGCTACGTGCAGCACGGCGACGCGCGCATGACCATCATGAATCCGGACGGGACCCTGGACACGTGGAACCTCACCACCGGAGACATGTATTTCATCCCCCGCGCCTACCCCCACCACATCGAGAACATCGGCGCCGACGACTGGCATTTCCTGATCTTCTTCGACCAGCCGTTCCCCGCCGACATCGGCTTCAAAGCCTCTGCCAGCGCCTATTCGCGTGAGGTCCTGGCCGCGGCATTCAACACCCACATCGATGACCTGCCGACGTTCCCCTTCACTCCGGCCGACCCGCTGGTGGTGTCCCGGGTGAACCCCGTCGATACGCACGGAGTCGGTCAACTCTGAGAAAGGGCGGCTACTCCGCGAGACGTACGGCGGTCTGTCCGTGCGAACCGTCAGCGTGCCTGGATGCGTTGCCGCCCAAGCGTTTCGCCACGTACATCTCCAGGTCTGCCGACATCACCAGGTCGTCGATGATCGTGGCGGCAGCGGAGTCGTCGACATCTGAGAGCGCGATCGTTGCCACTCCGACGCTGGCGGTGATGGCATACGGAGTGGCGGCGATCGCCGCACGCAGGCGTTCGGCGGCTGACGACTGATGGGGTCGGTGCGTGGTGTCGGCGATCAGGAACTCATCACCACCGCTGCGGCCGATCACCGCATCATGGCTGGCCTGCTTCCTGAGGATGTCGGCCACGGCGATCAGCGCACGGTCACCGAACAGGTGGCCACGGCTGTCGTTGAGGAGCTTGAACCCGTCGAGATCGATCACCGTCACCATGAGATGTGCGGACGTGCCCCGGTCGCGATGGATCAGCTCCTGGGCTTTGATGCCGAAACCACGCCGGTTCAGCAGGAATGTCAGTGGATCACAGTCCGCCCGGATGAGGTCGGTCCCCAGGGCGTGGACGACGATCTGAATGCTGGCAGGCACCGTCACCGTGAGAACGAAAACCAACCACACTGCGCACACCGCGAGGACGGGTCGGCCGGACGTGGTCAGTCGGACGGCCTCGACCGTCGCGACGATCATCGCCACCTGGAAGTTGAAGGCCGCGTGGATGGCCCGGTGGGTGAATGCGACGTACGCCGCAGGTACCCCGAACGTGGTACAGACCAGGATGGCGACGGCCGGGTCGCTACAGGACAGCGCAACGGCGGCGATACAGGCCGTGACCATCGCGGCGAAGATCGTCGACCGTCGTCGGCTGGGCAGCCCGACAACCCAGATGAGGTCGGCGAGCACCAACCCGACGGTGGCCGCGCGGGTGACCAGTCGCGGGACGACGCCGACCGGTCCCTCGGGAACCGTCATCAGCGCAATCGGGATGAAGGTGCTCATGATGGCCACGGCGGCGATCATCGTGCGAACGAGGCCTGACAGCCCACGAAACTTCACGTACCCCATGAGCCAGTCGTAGTGATCGGACTGACGCCACCATTGCTTGACCCAACGCATGGTGCATCTCCCCCCAACGGGTTACCTGGACGTCCGCAGTCGTCAAACCCTCGCAGCCGCTGATCGCTGTCCGACGCACATTTGCTGACGAATGATTGCATCACATGTTAATCCAGGTTGCCAGGGGTGCAAACTGGGAATGTCGCCGCGTCGGAGATAGCCAACCGGGCACGCGCCGCGACACCGCGGTGGGGCTCGGCGGCGGGATGTGTACGGACCGGACGGCGATAACGCAGACTGAGACACCAATCCGACGCCCTGGAGGACCGATTCCGGAATGAGCCCCGCCGCCGACTTCGATTTCGTCATCGTGGGCGCAGGCAGTGCCGGCTGCCTGCTCGCCAATCGGCTCAGCGCCAATCCCGATCACCGGGTGCTGCTGATCGAAGCGGGCGGTAGGGACAACTGGTTCTGGATCAAGGTGCCGGTGGGCTACCTGTACACCATCGCCAACCCCCGCACCGACTGGTGTTTCACCACCGAGGCCGACCCGGGCCTGGCCGGCCGCAGCATCCACTACGCGCGCGGCCGCGTCATCGGTGGGTGCTCGTCGATCAACGCCATGATCCACATGCGGGGGCAGGCCAGCGATTACGACCTCTGGGCGCAGGCGACCGGCGACGATCGCTGGCGTTGGGGTGGCTCCGAAGGCGTCGGCGAGACGCTGGCGATATACAAGCAGCTGGAGGACTACTTCGGCGGAGCCGACGAGTGGCACGGCGTCGGCGGCGAGATCCGCGTCGAGCGGCCACGGGTGCGCTGGAAGATCCTGGACGCCTGGCAAGCGGCCGCTGCCGAGGTGGGCATCGCACCGATCGACGAGTTCAACCGGGGCGACAACTCCGGCAGCGCGTATTTCCACGTCAACCAGAAGCGTGGCCGACGCTGGTCGATGGCCGACGCGTTCCTGCATCCCATCGCCCGCCGGCCCAACCTCACCGTCTATACCGACAGCCAGGCCGTGCAGCTGCTGATGGACGACGGCGTCCAGGAGCATCAGCGTCGCGGCGCCTGGACCACCGCCCGACACCGTGCCACCGGTGTGCGGCTGCGCAAAGACGGCCAGATCGTCGATGTCCATGCTCGGCATGAGGTGATCCTGAGCGCCGGCGCGATCGGATCACCGCAACTCATGCAGGCCTCTGGTCTGGGTCCGGCCGGGCTGCTCACCGAGCATCACGTGCCGGTGGCCGTCGACCTGCCCGGCGTCGGCGAGAACCTCCAGGACCATCTGCAGCTGCGCACGGTGTACCGCATCCAGGGCGCCCGGACGGTCAACACGCTGTACCGGAACTTGGTCACTCGTGGCGGCATGGGGCTTCAGTACCAGGCGCTGCGCTCCGGACCGATGACCATGCCACCGTCGACGTTGGGGGCCTTCGCGAAAAGCGATCCGGCACTGGCCAGTCCGGATCTGGAGTGGCACGTGCAGCCCTTGTCCCTGCCCAAGTTCGGCGACCCGCTGCACTCTTTTGGGGCGATCACTCCCTCGGTGTGCAATCTGCGCCCCACCTCGCGGGGTCATGTGCGCATCGCCAGTGCGGATCCCCTGACGAACCCGAAGGTCATGTGCAACTACCTGTCGACCGAAGCCGACCACCAAGCCGCGGTCAAGGGCCTCCGGATGACCCGGGAGATCATGGCGGCGCCGGCCCTCGCGCGCTACCGGCCCGACGAGCTGCTTCCCGGCCCGCAAGTGGCCAGTGACGACGACCTGCAGCAGGCAGCCCGCGAGCTGGGCACGACCATCTTCCATCCGGTGGGCACCTGTGCGATGGGAGCCTTTGACACACAAGGTCTTCCGCGGTCAGCAGCCACGGTGCTCGATACCGACTGCCGGGTGTACCGCGTCGCGGGCCTGCGCGTCGTCGATGCGTCGGCGATGCCCACCATCACGTCCGGGAACACCAACGCGCCGGTGATGCTGATCGCCGAGCGTGCAGCGCGGGCGATCTTGGGCTGAAGCACCGCAGGCAGCGTTGTCTCGCGGGCGAAACTTGTCGGTGGCTGCTGGCACTCTGTGCCGGCTATGACCAATGTCCGCACCCTGAGATTCCACACCAAGTACGGCCCAACGCCGCTCTTTGATAAGGCGCGCCAACAGCTGACGGAGCTCGCCGGTCTTGGCCTCGAGATACCGCATGCAAAATCCCGCTTCGAAGCGCGCGGAATTCCGATGGAGTATCTGACCGATTTTCAGCCCCAGGACTGGGAGGTGATGACCGTCGAGACCAATGTCCGTACAGGCCGCATCACGTACATGTCCCTGCGGTGCAATGTCGAAGCGCGGAAGTATCTCTGGATCGTTCTCGCTTTCGAGCACGTGATCACTGCATGGATCAGCGATGCCCCCAGAAGCCGCGTGACCGGTCAGATGATTGTCAAAGATGGTCCCGCTTGGGACGCTGCGGCACGGGGTGAAGACCCAATCCGCACCCAAGCCGTCGGCGAGTGGGAGGCAGTTCGACGGCGCAGCGTGCGCGCGCGAGAAGTGCTCGCCGCACTCGCCACCGCGTCCGAATATCCGAGCGCGGACAGACTCGCACATGTGGCGAACCTTGTTCTCGCCGGCAGCACCTGGAAACGGGCTTCAATCGAAACTGGCTGGCGCAGCCCACAAGAGATGGACACAGCGATCGGACGCCTCTTGCAGACGACCAAGCAGAACGTCGCTGCTGCGCGAAAGCCCGCGTGCAAAGACGCCGATTCGGGCGGGTGACACCGAATACCTGAGACGAGTTCATCGACACGCAGCATCAGCCCCACCATGCGATGGTGCTGGAATGACAACTTTCGTCATCGATGCGCCGGTGGCAATCTCGCTCGCGACGACGGGAGCTTCGATTCCGTCAGAACACAGCCTGGCTGCGCCGACGCTCCTGCGCTCGCAAGTCCTTGCGCTCGTGTACGAGTCGGTGCGCGGCGGCGAGATCGACGAGCGGGCGGGCCGAAAAGTGCTCGACCGGATCCGTGGGCTGCGAATCCGGCTTCTCGGCGATCGATCCCTGCAGGATCACGCCTGGCGAATAGCCGCCGAGTTGAACTGGCCGGACACCTACCGGGCTGAGTTCATCGCACTCACTCAGTTGCAGGCCGACGCGCTGGCCACTGCGGACCATGAATTTGCTTCCGCAGCAAGCGCTTTCGTTCCAACTGTGTCACCGGCTCAGATCCTGGCGTCATCGAGCTGAGCGTCGCCTTCTACAGCCCTGACGGGACGCCCTTGCCGTTGACCGTCACCTCGACCTGACCGGTCGTCGTGTTGTACGCGATTTTGCCGTGCTCGAACGTCGCGACGAGTTGATCGCCGACAGGCGTCTCGTCACTGGTGACGACGCCCAGGGGGCCGGCCGAGCCGTTGGTGCCGGTGGCCGCGGGCACGCCGTCCGCATCGCGCTGGACATTCCAGGCCTCCCGGATCTTGCCCCAGATGATGTACGCGGGCGTGCCCGGCTGGCTGTTCTTGGCCACGATGGCGCCGCCCTGGAACTGCTGGAAGACGACGCCGCTGTCGCGGGTTCCGGCGTTGTGGTCACCGGTCAGGGGCTTGCCGAGAGCCGACTTCTGCTTGTCGCTCGCCGACGCGTACTTTGCCGCGATCGGGCCGGTCAGCGTGACCTCGACGTCCCGCTCACCGATGAGCTTCACTTCGGCGGGCGGCGCCGGAACTTCGGACGTCACGACCAAGGCGACCTGCGGTTCCTGAGCCGACACACCGATCCTCGTGCCATTGCTGCAGCCGGCAACGGCCAGTGCGACGGCGGCCAGGCCGGCGATGGTAGTGCGGCGGTACGTGCTCGTGTCCATAGGTTCCCCTCACGTCTTCGGTGTGGTGCGCGTCATGTTGCAGCTGATGCCCCGGCCCGGTCACGACCATAACGGAGGCACTTCAGCACCGCGCGCCGCCCGGTGTGAGGTGTCGAGCGAAGAAACGCGCCGCGTCCTCCCCGGCGAACGAGGGGACGCCCGTGTGCCCACCCATGTTGGCCTGCAACGTCTTCTCTCGTGAGCCGAAAGCGTCGAACACGTCGAGCGCCATCTGGCGGTCATTCGATTCGTCGTCCCACTGCAGCAGGACGTGCAGGGGAATCGTGATTCGACGGGCCTCGTCGAACATGGCGCGGGGTACGAAACTGCCGGCGAACAAACCCGCGGCAACGATGCGCGGCTCGACCACGGCCAACCGGATACCGATGGCCAGCACCCCGCCGGAGAAGCCGACCGGACCGCTGATCTCGGGCAGCGCGAGGAGAGCATCGAGCACGGACTGCCATTCCGGGACGGCGGTATCGACCAACGGGATGACGAGCCGGTCGACGATGTCGTCGACCGGCTCGCCCGCACCCAGCGCCCGGTGCAGATCGGCGCGGGCCCGCTCGAGATCCGCCAGGCGGGGGCGATCACCGCGGCCCGGCAGCTCGATGGTGGCAGCGGCGAAACCGTGCGCCAACGCGTCGCGGGCGCGGTTCGCGAGTCGCGGATACATCTGATGCAGACCGCCGGGATGACCCAGCAGGATCAACGGCGCGGGTGAAGCTTCGGGCGTCCACAGGATGCCCGGGATGTCGTTGAGACTGAAGGTGCGCTCGACGCCGCCGCCGCCAAGATGATGTTCGGAAATGAAGTGCATGGTCGTGCCTTTCGGGAGTGCTCGTGAGACGGCGCTCCCGGGACGACCTATCGCCCGACTGTGGCCCTGGTGAGGAGCACCCACGTCGATACGTTCACGGGTACCACCTCCTCGTCCTCTTGCCTGGCCTGCCAAGAAAGTAACAGCGACCGTCTTTGCGGGCCAACCATTTTTCGTCATGCGATCCGGAGGCGCCGCCACTTCGGCCAGCGCCGAAGTATCAGCGGCGCATCCTGGATCCATGAACGCTGAAAACTCTGACGAAGTCGATCGCCCGGGCATCGAAGCAGTGACACGTGCTTGGGAAGAAGCGTTGGCGAACCACGATGTCGAGGCACTGTTGGCGTGCTACGCACCGGACGCGACGCTGGAAAGCCCTGTCGCAGCGCACATCTTGGGCGGCCCGGGGGTCTGCCGGGGCCACACGGAGCTCCGGCCTTTCCTGACCGAGGTGGTGGCCCGTACTCCGGACGAGCGACACTACTTCCGCGCCGGCTTCTTCACCGACGGCCACCGTGCCACCTGGGAGTATCCCCGCGAGACGCCGGACGGTCAGCAGATGGATTTCGTCGAGGTCATGGAGATCGAGGACGGCTTGATCCAGGCCCACCGCGTCTACTGGGGTTGGCGCGGCGTCGAGATCCTGGCCAGTGATGGCTACTACCGATGATTTCGATCCTGGGCGATGCGGGCGGCTTTTCCGTCTAGCCTGAGCGGTAGGCGATCGGCGGGGGCGAACGACGTGAATCTGGATATGAAGACCCGGGCACACTGGCTGATGGGGTATGGGCTCCCCCGCGCGACACTCAAGGTGCTTTCACGCCGGGGAGACCCATTCGCCCGATTGCTGCTCGACGACGGTCAGCACGATTGCGCGTATGACCTGATCGAGCAGATTCGCCAACAGGGACGCATGTCGCCAATATTCGGCGGCAACGCGTTGGTCACCGCCGATCTTCATGTCACCCGAGAAATTTTGCGTGACAACAGGTTCCGAACCGCGAAGCCATCCGATCGATCACCGTTCCGCGCCGTCCAGCGGCTCTTCGAGAAGACCAATCCCGGCGTGATCAATCCAGTGGAACCGCCGTCACTTCTGATGGTCGACGCACCCGACCATGCCCGGCTGCGACGCCTCGTATCCCGGGCGTTCACCCCGAAAGCGATCGACGGGCTTCGGCACCGCATCCACGACGTCTCCGAAGGCCTGCTGAACGAGCTGGACGACGGTGGCAGCGAATGCGATCTGGCGGTCGCCTATGCGTCTCGGATCCCGATCGAAATCATCGCGGACATGCTGGGCATTCCCCGCGCGGAGGCGCCCTACCTCTACGAGATGGGTGAGTCGACCTCCAAGCTGATCACGACCACAGCACCGTCGTGGCGTAACTTCCAGACCGCCGTCGCAGCGCTGCGCGAGCTTGAGAACTACCTCGCCACCCACATCGAGCAACTCCGCGGCGCAAGCGCCGACGACAGCATCCTGTCCGCCGTTGTCCAGGACGCCGAACTCTCCGACTTCGAGGTCAGGACGTTTGCCGGCCTACTTCTCGGCGCCGGATTCCTCACTACGGCACATCAATTCGGCAACGCCGTCGTGGCGCTGATCAATCATCCCGACCAGTTGGAGCGACTCCGCGCCCATCCGGAGGGCTGGCCCAACGCCGTCGAGGAGATTCTGCGCTACGACTCCGTTTCCCAGATCGGAGTAAGAGTGGCGACCGAGGAAGTTGAGGTCGGCGGATACCCGGTGCCCAAGGGGACCGCCGTCTTCCTGCTCCTCGCCGGCGCCAACCGCGATCCAGCCGTGTTCGAACGCCCGGACCAATTCGACGCCGCACGCGACAACGCCCGCGATCACGTCAGCTTCGGAACCGGCAGTCACGTGTGCCTCGGCGCTCCCCTGGCACGCATGGAACTGCAGATCGGCCTGCAGACGCTGTTCGAGCGCTTCCCGCGTCTGGCTCTCGCTGGTACGCCGGCCACGAACGACAGCACTCTGCTGCGAGGGATCAGCTATTTGCCTGTCTCTCTGGGACCTTCACCGGTGCGCCCGGGCTGATGCCGAGACTCTCGCCAGCTGACCCGCAGCCCTGACCACGACGTCGAGCTCGGTGGGTGTCCACGGCCGGCCGCGGGCGATCACGACAATGTGCTCAATTCCCAGCCCCGCCAGATTCCGGCAACGTTCGGCCAGGTCGTCGGCCGTCTCGCCGGGAGTCAAAGCCGTTGTGAGGGTGTGTTCGATCTCCTCAGGCGGCCGCCCGATCTCGGCGCAGTGCCGCTCCAGCACCTCGAGTTGATGGCGAATCACGCTCTCCCCGTTGGGGATATCGAAAAGGTTGCAGGCGTCCGCGTACTCGGCGACCATGCGCAAGGTGCGGCGCTCGCCGGTGCCGGCGATCAACACGGGCGGCCGCCTGATCGGCAGCGGCCGGCCGATGGGGTGCTCAGCACGGTAGTAGCGCCCCTCGTAAGGGGATTCGTCGCCGTCCCACATGCGGCGGGCCAGCGCGAGGAGCTCGCCCATGCGGTCGAATCGTTCGCCGGTCGGTGGCAGGAACAGCCCGAGCGCTCGTGCCTCGTCGGCGTTGTAGCCGGCGCCCAGCCCCAACCAGGCTCGCCCGCCGGACAGTATGTCCAAGGTGGTGACGGCTTTGATCAACACCGCCGGGTCGCGAAATGTTGTTGCGGTGACCAGTGTTCCGAGCCGTAGCTCCGCGGTCGAGGCCGCCAGGAAGCCGAGGGTGGTGTACGCCTCCAGCATCGGTTCATCCAGTCGGCCGGCCGGGTCGGCCTGCAGCAGATGATCGGCCACCCAGAGCGTGTGAACATCTGTGCCATCAAGGATTTCGGCAACCGAGGCCAGGTTTGCGCGGATCGCGGTCGGCCCCTGCGGCCACGAGAAGTTGGTGACGCTGACGCTGAGCCTCATGACGCCCCGCCAGGGACTGCGTGCTCTCGCCGGTTGCGGGCGGCACGTCGCTTCGGCAGCAGAACGCCAACGGTGACAAGCCAGATCAGCGCCGAGAACCTGGCGAGCGGCAGGAGGGGCGAGGCCGGCGGCCAGATGAGGACAATCGTCGCGAGCTCGGCGGCCGCGGCAATCCCGAGGCCGGCCCACGCCACGGGTCGCGGTACCAGCTGCAGGATCAGCGCCGGGACCGCGATGCCTGCTGTCAACAGTCCGAGCATCACGACGTGTGCCACGCCGCCGGTGAGAAACACCAAATAGTAGAGCGCATTGATCAGTGGGCCGTCGGTGATGATCTCCGGCCGCGATAGCGTCCACAGCAGCATGCTCGACAGCCCCAATCCCCCAGCAGCCAGTACCCCGCCGGCCAGGGCGATGGTGGCACCGGGCGCGGTGACGCCGAGTTGCCGCAGCCGTGCGCTGACGGTGGCGGCGTAGATCAGGAGCGGCACCGACGCCCCGAAGACGAACACCGCGCCCACCTGTGCCGACGACGAATGCGCGCGGAAGTAATCCTGCACTGCCGCTGAATTCTGGTACGGCAGCGGCGGTGTGCCGCCAAGCGCGACACCCAATATGACGCCGCAGAGCAGCAGGCCGAGTGAAATCGTGCCAAGAAGCCACAGCGGCGGCCCGCTCTGTTGGGGCGCCCGGCTTGGCACCGGTGGTCCGTCGTGCGCGTAATCGTTCATGTATTGAACGATATTCTTAGTGAATTAGATGCGTCAACCTCATTCACGAATTGAACGGTTTCGGCCATGTATTGTTCGTCCATGTCATCAGCTTCCGGCGCCCAGCAGCGGGGCGGTGTCGCATTCCTGCTTGCCCAGCTCGGCCACCACGCCGCTCAGTTGTTCGCCGAACGTCTCGAGGCCGTGAAGCTGACTCCCCCGCATGCCGGCATCCTGCGGATGATCGCCACTCAGCCGGGCCTCAGTCAGCAGGAACTGAGCACTCTGCTGGGTTTGTTGCCCAGCAGAGTGGTCGTATATCTCGACGAGCTCGAGTCCCGGGGCGAGGTCGAACGCCGGCGCAACCCGACCGACCGGCGCCTGTACGCGTTGTATCTGACCAAATCGGGTGAGAAGTTGATGCGGACGCTCTCGGAGATCGCTCGTGAGCACGAACAAGACCTGACCGCCGGCCTGTCCAGTCAACAACGCAAGACGCTGGGCGAACTGCTCGCCGCCGTCGCCGACCAGCAAGGTCTGACGCCGGCCGTGCACCCGGGCTTCCGGCAACTCGGCCGGCGGCGGGATGCGACTCCTGGCTGAGCAACGCGTTTACAGTGCGGCGTAGGTCGCTTCGACGAGATCGTTTGCACGACGATCCCCGGCGAGCGCGTCGCGACGGAGGTTGGGCACGAACGCGAACGCCAGCTGATTGTCGACGTCACCGAACGCGAACGCGCCGCCGGCGCCAGGATGCCCGAACGCTCCGGGTCCGGCGTTATCGGGGAACGAGAACAACTGCGACGGCCGCATGTACCCCAGGCCGTAGCTGGAATCGAGAACCATGACGGCATCAGAACCGCTGTGCCGCACACGGATTGCGTCGGCCAGATTCTCCGGATGCAACAGCTCCCCGGCGCTCAGGCGCGCGTAGAAATCCGCTAGTGCACGCGCAGTGGTTATCAGTCCGCTCGCCGGCCAGCCGGCCGCCAGAACATCGGGATGGTTGTAGCGCGCAGGTGGATTGGCGGTCGCGCGGGTGAACAAGGATTGCGGATCGCGGTATGCCTCGACGAGGCGTGCGACCGTGGTGGCGGGGATTGCGGCGGTGTCCGTTGCCCATTGCTGTTCGCTCGCGTCGGGAAAGCCGGTCCGGGCGATGCCATCGAGGGCGGCGCTACTGGTGCCGATCATGAGATCTCCACTGATGTGCGATCGCACGAACTCACCCACCGTCCTCTTGGCGTGCCGTCGGACGATCTCGCCGGCGAGCCAACCGAACGTCAACGCGTGATAGCCGTGCTTCGATCCCGGTTCCCACAGGGGCTGTTGAGCGGCGAGCAGACCGGCCATCAGTTCCGGATCGGCAGCTTCCTCGATCGAAACGGGGCGCTCCACAGCGGGTAGACCGGCGGCGTGCGAGAGCAGCTGTTCCCCCGTGGTGTGGCTCTTGTCCGCCGCGCCGTACTCGGGCCACCACGTCACCACAGGTGCTTCGAGGTCGACACCGTAGAGCTCCGCCACCATCAGCGCGGCCGTCGCGGTCACCGCCTTGGTACACGAGAAGGTGACGCAAGCCGTGTCGCGCTGCCAGCGCCGTCCCGTGCGCGGGTCAGCGATGCCGCCCCACAGGTCGACAACGGGCCTGCCATCGATCACGACAGAAACGCCCGCGCCCCAGTTCTGTCCGTCGGCGAAGCTCGCTTCGAAGATATCTCGCACAGCGGCGAACGCCGGATCGACGCTCCCCTCCGTCAAACCTGCCATGCGGACCATTAGAGCATGCGTCGACGCAACAATATGGCCGGATGGTGTAACGCGATTTGGGCCTGTCCCTGGTGTACGCGGCAGACAGGCCGAAAGCTCGAACGCATGGAAATCTTTGCCAGATAATCACTTTCCAGCGCGGTAGGTTGGTGCTCACAGCACGACAGCGATTCAATGGGGAACTCGAATGCTCGCAAATACCGCATCGGGCGTAGGTTTCGGCAGCGTGGCGGGACGCTGGATACTCGCCGCCACGGTGCTGGGATCCGGTATGGCTCAGCTGGACGCGACGGTCGTCAACGTGGCGCTGCCGGCAATCGGCCACGACCTGAACACCGAGGTCGGCGGTCTGCAACTCGTGGTCAGCGCCTATTCGGTGACGCTGGCGGCATTGATCCTGTTGTCGGGCAGCCTCGGCGACCGGTTGGGCCGCAAGCGAATTTTTGTCGTCGGCGTGGCATGGTTCGCGGTGGCATCAGCGATCTGTGCGGTGGCACCCAACGCCCAAATGCTCATCGGCGCACGAGCTTTGCAGGGTATTGGCGGCGCGTTGATGACGCCGGGCAGCCTCGCCATCATCCAGTCGGTGTTCATGCCGGCCGACCGCGGCAAGGCGATCGGCGCATGGTCGGCGCTGGGCGGGGTCGCCGCGGCAATCGGCCCGCTGCTCGGCGGTTACCTCGTGCAAGCGATCAGTTGGCGCGCAATCTTTCTCATCAATGTGCCGCTGGGCTGCCTGGTCGCCTGGCTGGCACTGCGCCACGTGCCCGAGAGCCGCGCCCCGTCGACCGCCGGCCGCCTCGACTACGCCGGAGCGACGACAGCGACTGCCGGGCTGGCCGGCGCGACAGTCGCCATCGTGGAAGGGCCCAACCGCAGCTGGGATTCTCCGGTCGTGCTCGCGGCCGGGGCACTCGGGGCCATCGCAATTGTCGCATTTGTCGTGATCGAACGGCGCACCGCGAATCCCATGCTGCCGCTGGGCATCTTCTCCTCACGGCAGTTCACGAGTGCCAACGCGGTGACGTTCGTCGTGTACACCGCACTCGGTGGCGTCTTCTTCCTGCTTGTGGTCGTTCTGCAGACCGCACTCGGTTACTCCCCCGTCGCCGCCGGTGCTGCCTCCCTCCCGGTGACGGCGATCATGCTGGCCCTCTCGTCGGCGTCAGGCGCGCTCGCCCAACGCATCGGCCCACGACTGCCACTGACCATCGGTCCGCTCGTGATAGCGGCCGGCATGGTGCTGATGACGCGAATCGGCCCGGGTGCCTCCTACAGCACCGTCGTGCTCCCCGCCGTCGTCGTCTTCGGGTTGGGGCTCGCGGCGACGGTCGCCCCCGTCACGGCGGCCGCGCTCGCGGCCGCCGATGCGCGCCACGCCGGTGTCGCCTCCGGAGTCAACAACGCGGTGGCGCGTACCGCGGGACTGCTGGCCGTCGCCTTGCTGCCCCCGCTCTCCGGACTGACCGGCGACGCTTTCCGATCGCCCGCTGCGATCACCGCCGGCTTCCACACGGCGATGCTGATTTCGGCCGGCCTTGCGGCCCTCGGCGGAGTGCTCGCGTTCGCCACCATCTCCAACGACCTGCTTGCCGAAGAACCGGCCGAGGAATCCCAGAACCACCACTACCATTGCGCGCTCGCCGAGGTTCCCGCCGCCGAACGCGGCGGTAGTTGAACACGGCCGCGAATTCATCGAGTAATCCCGTATTTGGGAGAAGAATGTCCACATGGCGAACCAGAGCGCCCTGACCGACCAGGAGAAGCAGGCCCGGCTCGACGTCAACCAGCTCAAGCAGTTGGTGGGCCTGGTGGAGTACGACCCGACTGACGACCCTTTCCCCGTAACAGGTTGGGATGCCATCGTTTTCGTGGTCGGCAATGCCACCGAAGCCTCGAGCTACTTCCAATCGACGTGGGGCATGGAACTGGTCGCCTACTCGGGGCCCGAAAACGGCAACCGCGACCACAAGGCATTCGTGTTGCGCTCGGGGTCGGTCCGGTTCGTGTTGAAGGGCGCGGTGAGTCCCGACAGTCCCCTGATCGCCCACCACGCCAGCCACGGCGACGGCGTCGTCGACATCGCGTTGGAGGTGCCCGACGTCGACAAGTGCATCGCACAGGCCAAGGCGGCCGGCGCCACGGTCCTGGAAGAACCGCACAACGTCGCTGACGAGCACGGCGCTGTGCGCGTCGCGGCCATCGCGGCATACGGGCAAACCCGCCACACGCTGGTTCAGCGCGATGTCGCCGGGACCCGCTATCGCGGCCCCTACCTGCCTGGCTATCAGCCGGCAACAAGTGGTCAGGTCCGGCGCGACGGTTCGCCTCAGCGCCTGTTCCAGGCGCTGGACCACGTCGTCGGCAACGTCGAGCTCGGCAAGATGGACGAGTGGGTCGGCTTTTACAACCGGGTCATGGGGTTCGTGAACCTGGCCGAATTCATCGGCGACGACATCGCCACCGACTACTCGGCGCTGATGTCGAAGGTGGTGGCCAACGGCAACCACCGGGTGAAGTTCCCGCTCAACGAACCGGCCGTGGCGAAGCGCAAGTCGCAGATCGACGAGTACCTCGAGTTCTACCGCGGGCCGGGAGTCCAGCATCTGGCGCTGGCCACCAACGACATCCTGACCAGCGTCGACGAGCTGCGCCGGCAGGGTGTGCAGTTCCTCGACACCCCGGATGCGTACTACGAGGATCCGGAACTGCGAGCCCGCATTGGTGAGGTCCGCGTACCGGTCGAGGAACTGCAGCAGCGCGGCATCCTGGTCGACCGTGACGAAGACGGGTATCTGCTGCAGATCTTCACCAAACCGTTGGGAGACCGCCCAACGGTGTTCTTCGAACTCATCGAACGCCACGGCTCACTGGGTTTCGGCAAGGGCAACTTCAAGGCGCTCTTCGAGTCCATCGAGCGTGAGCAGGAAAAGCGCGGGAACCTGTGATGGCCGAGTACCAAAGCGGTTTCGGCAACAGCTTCGAAAGCGAGGCCCTGCCCGGCGCGCTGCCTGTCGGCCGCAACTCACCGCAGCGGTGCGCCTACGGCCTCTACGCCGAGCAGCTCAGCGGGTCGCCGTTCACCGCACCCCGCGCCGCCAACAAGCGATCCTGGCTGTACCGGATTCGGCCGAGCGTGGCCCACTGGGGCGATTTCACGGCGGTGCCCGGCGAACACTGGCGCTCGGCGCCCGACGACGCTCCTGCTGTTCCCATTGCCCAAATGCGTTGGAACCCTGTGCCGATGCCGGGCCAGGACACGACCTTCATTACCGGCGTCCACACGATGACGACCGGCGGGGACGTCAACACCCGCAGTGGATTCGCGTGCAGCATCTACACCATCACGTCGTCGATGGTGGATGCCTACTTCTACAACGGCGACGCCGAAATGCTTTTCGTCTTGGAGCACGGCAACGTTCGGTTCTGCACCGAATTCGGGATCATCGACGCCGAACCATGTGAGATCGTCGTCGTTCCCCGCGGCGTGAAGATGCGGATCGAGGTGCCCGACGGTCCGGCCCGGGGCTATCTGTGCGAAAACTACGGCAGCCCTTTCACTCTCCCCGAACGGGGCCCGATCGGGGCGAACTGTCTGGCCAATTCACGCGACTTCCTGACACCGGTCGCGGCCTATGAGGATCGTGACGTCCCCTCCACGATGTATGTGAAATGGGGCGGCACGCTGTGGCGGGCGGACGTCGCCCAATCACCGCTGGATGTGGTTGCCTGGCACGGCAATTACGCGCCCTACAAGTACGACATGCGGCGGTTCTCCCCCGTCGGCCCGGTGTTGTTCGACCACGCCGACCCATCGATCTTCACGGTGCTCAGCTCACCGAGCGAGACGCCGGGCACCGCCAACGTCGACTTCGTCTGCTTCCCCGAGCGATGGATGGTCGCCGAGGACACCTTCCGGCCACCGTGGTATCACATGAACGTCATGAGCGAGTTCATGGGACTCGTCCGCGGTGTGTACGACGCCAAGCCGAACGGCTTCGTGCCCGGCGGCATCAGCCTGCACAACTGCATGACCCCACATGGACCGGACGCCAACGCATTTCAGGCTGCCATCACCGCGGAACTCAAGCCGGTGAAGCAGGAAGACACGCTGGCTTTCATGTTCGAGACCCGATTCCCGCAGAAAGTCACGTCCTACGCTGCGAATTCGCCTCAGCGGCAACAGGATTATGCGGACTGCTGGCGCGGTCTGACCAAGCGATTCGACCCGGGCGAGCCGTGACCGCACTGGATTTCACGCACGACCCGAGCCGACGCAGCTGGGTCACGTCCGCCGGCTCCGGGGACTTTCCATTGCAGAACCTCCCGTTCGGCGTGGTGGCCGGTCCCGACGGCGAACCGCGCGGTGTCGTCCGGATCGGCGACACCGCTCTGCACCTGAGTGGACTCGCCGCGTCCGGGCTGCTCACCGGCGAGGCGCAGGCGGCGGCCGAGGCTGCAGCGACCGGAACACTGAACACCTTGTTCGCCTTGGGATCTGGCCCCCGCACAGCGCTTCGTCGGGCGCTGCACGCACTGCTCATCGAGGGCGCGCCGCATCAAGAGGCCGTCGCAGCGCTGCTCACCCCGCTGCGTGACGTCGACGTCCTGCTGCCCGCCCGCATTGGCGACTACACCGATTTCTACGTCGGGATTCACCACGCCCGCAGCGTCGGTGCCCTGTTCCGGCCCGGCAATCCCCTGCTCCCCAACTACAAATGGGTGCCGATCGGCTATCACGGGCGTGCCTCCAGCGTGCGGGTCAGCGGCGCGCCCGTCATCCGGCCGCACGGGCAACTGAAGGCTCCGGACGCGCCGGCGCCCGTACTGGCTCCCACCCGCCGCCTGGATTTCGAGCTCGAGCTCGGCGTGTGGATCGGCCCGGAGAACCGCCTCGGCACGCCGGTGGGAATCGATGACGCCGAATCGCACGTCGCCGGGTACTGCCTGCTCAACGACTGGTCAGCACGCGACGTGCAAACCTGGGAGTACCAGCCCCTCGGCCCCTTCCTCGCCAAGAGTTTCGGCACCACGGTCTCGCCGTGGGTGATCACTCCAGAAGCACTGGCGCCGTTCCGGATTCCGTTCGAGCGTCCCGACGACGACCCCGCTCCCCTGCCCTACCTCGACAGCCCGCGGCACCGCGCCGGCGGCGGCCTCGACATCGAGCTGGAGGTACGTATCAGCACGGCCCGGATGCGCGCTGACGGCGAGCAGCCGCACCCGATCACACGCTCATCCAGCCGCCACATGTACTGGACCGTGGCGCAACTGGTCACTCACCACACGAGCAACGGCTGCAACCTGCAGCCCGGCGACCTGCTCGGCAGTGGCACGCTGTCCGGACCCGATGCGGGGTCCGAAGGCAGCCTGCTGGAACTCAGCCGTGGCGGCACGGGCCCGATCACGCTGCCCAACGGGGAAACGCGCACGTTCCTCGAAGACGGTGACGAAATTACCCTCAGCGCACGGGCCCATCGCCCGGGGGCGGCCACCATCGGGTTCGGTGAGTGCGTCGCCGTCATCGACCCGGCCATCACCTACCCGTGACCTGGGCGGCGTCGTGCACCAGGCGCGCCACCATGTCGTCGTCCACGTCGGCGAAGAAGCCGCCGACGACGTCTTCGATCTCGCTGAACCCTCTGGCACAGAAGAGAATTGGTTGATAGTGCGTGATGTCGTAGGTCTGCACACCCATTCGGGCGATGTGCAATGGCCGCAGATCAGCCACGTCGATCTGCTGAATTTCCCCGTACGACGACAGCAGACCGGCGCCGTAGGTACGGACTTCGCCGTGCTGACGCACCACACCGAATTCGAGGGAGAACCAGAAGACCTTTGAGACGAACTCAAGTGCCTCAGTTGTTTTCACCCGCTGTGCGGCCTGCCCGGCCAGCCGATACAGCGCCGCGAACCGCTCGTGCGCCAGGCAATTGCCGTGGCCGACCACCTCGTGGATCAGGTCCGGCTCGGGGGTGTACAGCGGCACGGAGTGATGCCGGATGTACTGGGTGGAATGGAAGATGCCGTCGGCGAGCAGTCCGTAGAACTCACGCAGCGGCACCAGGCCGGCCGCGGGCACGTACTGGAACCCGGTGAGCGGCCCGAGCTTCTCATTGACCTCGACGAGTTGCGGAATCCGATCCTCGGGAAGTCCGAGCCGCTCCCTGCCCTGCAGGTACTCGGTGCAGGCGCGGCGCTGGTGCAGCCGGTGCAGCTCGGCACACGCGATGCGCCAGACCTCCTGCTCGTCGTCGGTGTAGGTCGCGACGGGTGGCGGCGTCCCGGGCTGCCAGTCCATGGCGAGCGCCGCAATTGCGTTGCGGCGGGCCCGGTACTCCGGGTCGACGGCGCCAGGATGGTCCGCAGCCAGATGGACGGTGACGTCATCTCCCGAGCGCGTCACCGGCGCATACAACTGCGCTTCTTCGAACATCGCTGCCTCCCGGAGGTCCGGGCGTCGCACAGCGCGGCGTCTACCACCCAGGATATGCGCTAGGCCGGCTGCTTCCTGGTGACCTTCACCATCATCTTGGAGTACCCCTTCACGAAGTTGGATTGGGTGTACTCGGGCTCCCCCACGACCTCGATGTCCTCGAAGCGGGCCAGCAGCTCCTCCCACAGGATCTTGAGCTGCAGCTCGGCCAGCCGGCTGCCCATGCAGCGGTGGATGCCGATGCCGAACGCCAGGTGATGACGGGCGTTGTGGCGGCCGATGATGAAGTCGTCCGGATTCTCGAACTTGCGCTCATCGCGGTTGGCCGAGGCATACCACATGACGAGCTTGTCACCCTTGCGGATGAACTGCCCGTTCAAGATGGTGTCCTGCTTGGCGACGCGGCGCATGTACGCCAGTGGGGTCTGCCAGCGGATGATCTCGTGGACCGCCTTGGTGATGAGGCCCGGATCGGCCTTGAGCCGCGCGAACTCATCGGGGTTCTGGTTCAGGGCCAGCACGCCGCCGGTCATCGAATTGCGGGTGGTGTCGTTGCCGCCCACGATCAGCAGGATCAGGTTGCCGAGGAACTCCATCGGCCGATCGATCAGATCCTTGGTGTCCTCGGATGACTGCATGAGCGTGATGAGGTCGAAGCCGGGCTTCTCACCGGCGGCCAACCGGGCCTTCTTGTCGTGCCAGAGCGAGCTGAAGGCGCGCGCCATATCGGCTGCGGCGCTGAACATCTCGTCCATGTCGGCTTCGCCGCCGGTGGCCGAGGCGCTGCCGGCCACGGTGTCGGTCCAGTACACCAACTTGCGGCGCTCGTCGTACGGGAAGTCGAGCAGCGTCGCCAGCATGCGTGAGGTCAGTTCGATCGAGACGGTGTCGACCCAGTCGAACGGCGTGCCTTCGGGCAGCCCGTCGAGGACCTCCCGCACCCGGCTCCGGATGAGCTCTTCCATTTCCTGGAGGTTCTGGGGCGCCACCACGCCCTGCACCGCCCCGCGCTGCTGGTCGTGACGCGGCGGGTCCATAGCGATGAACATCTCGACGTCCAGACCCTCAGGTGGAGCGCCGATGACGATCTGCGGCTCTGCGGAGAACCGTTCGTTGTCCTTGTCGACCGTGACGATGTCGTCGTACCGGGTGATGGACCAGTAAGGCCCGAACGGGCTGTTCGGCTGGTAGTGCACCGGCGCCTCGTCACGCAGCCGCTTGAAGTAGGACTGCCAGCGACCCTGGCGGAACATGAACGGGTTGCTGACGTCGATGTCTGCCAGCTCGACCTCCTCGACAGGGGGAATCGGGCGTTCGACGAAGACCGGCGACTTGTCGCCGACCACCGACTTCTTGGTCTTCTGATAGAGGTGCATGCCTTTGATCTGCAAGGGCATGGGGATTGTCGACTGGGCGCGACCAAGCACCGGGTCGAGAATTGCTTCCTGCGCCTTGGTGATTGCCTGATCGAGAATGTTCATGATTTCCTCCGTCTTGTCAGATCTGGAATTCGGACTGGGTGCGCAAGGCGCGGTTCGGCTGATCGAGTGCTTCGCGGTGCCGCCGGACGAACTCGAGGTCGCCCTCCAACAGCGCGACGAAAGGCCGGGCACCGCCATCGCCGGCGTCCACCGCCGCACGGCATGAGCGGACGGCCGCACCGATGCGATCGATGATGTCGTCGACGAAGCCTTCGCGGTCGTCGAGCCCGTACGCGTCGAGGAACATGTGCAGGCGACGCACGACGTCGGGGGCTTTCGACCAGCCCCGGGCCCGAGCGTGATCGCGGGCGTGCAGACCGACGACATGCCATGCGGCATAAGCCAGTTCGCGGCGTCGAGTGGTCGGTCCCGCATGGTCCCAGTCGATCAGCGAATGGATTCGGCCGGTGGAGTCCGCCACCAGGTTCGCGAGGCTCACGTCGTTGTGCCCGATGATCTCGCCGTCCCCCAGGCCGCGACTGCCGTTACGCCATTGCAGTTCGGGCCCCGGGCGGAAGCTCTCCACGGCGTCGTGGAACTGGCGCAGCAGTCGTGCGACCCGCACCAGGTTCGCCTCGAAGCGCAACCACGCGGGCCAGCCCTGGGCACTGGCGGCCGTTGGTCCGTCGATGAAGGTGAGCACCTCATGGCCGTCGGAATCGACGCCGAACACCCGGGGCGCACCCTCGAAGCCGACCGACTCGAGGTGCTTGAGGAGTTCGTGCACGGCCGGCGTCCAGTGCCCGGTCGAACGGCGGACCGTTCCACCGGTGCGAAGGACAGTGCCGCCCCAGCCGCCGGCCAGGCGCACTGCGGTGTCGTTGACTGCAACCATCGGGGCCTCCTCGCTTCGACTGTTCGTTGGCAATGACGCTACGAACCAAAAGGTGCAGCTGGGAGACCCTAAGTGGCCGAATACTTACTCGAAGTGGCAATGCCGAGGGCAGATGTAAGCTACCGCCCGTGGCCGTCGTCGATCAGTACCACCTCTCCGGTGCCTGGAACTTTCGTGACGTCGGCGCACTTCGAACCAACGACGGACGCGCGGTACGGCCCGGCGTGCTCTACCGATCGTCGGAACTGTGCGCGCTCGACGCGGCGGGTCAGCAGAACCTTCGCGAGCTCGGGATCACCGACGTCATCGACCTCCGCAGCGAGAGTGAGATCGCGTGGAACGGACACGACGTCCTGCCGCCGGGGGTGACGCTGCACGCCGCGTCGGTGCACGACGACGGTCAGCAGAACGCCCCGCATGAGCCCGCACGCGTCGTCACGCCGGAATTGTTCGAGGCCGCCCTCGAGTACGCCTACAGTCGCTTTCCGCTGCTGCCGACGGGACAGCGCGCGCTGGCGCACACGATTCGCGTGGTCTCAGAAGCGCCGGGCGGCGTGCTCATTCACTGCGCGGCCGGAAAGGATCGCGCGGGCTGGATCATCGCCGCGTTGCTGCGTGCAGGCGGAATAACGGAGGCCGACATCCTGGCCGACTATCTGCGGAGCAACGAGGCCGTCGAACCACTGCGCCGGCATGTCATCGCCCGCAACGGTGACCTCTCCCAACTCTCGGACAAGATCCTCGGCGTCCATGGTGACTTCATCGCCGCATCGTGGCGGACGGTCGACGAGCAGTTCGGCAGCTTCGACGCCTACCTGCGTCAGATCGGCGTCGACGCGCCCGCGGTCGCGGCCCTTCGCGCGCGCCTACTGGGTGAAACCGAAACTCCCACAGTGAATTCGGCGAAGCAAAGCGATCTTGGCGCGGCGACTTACTAGATTTGGCAACGTGGTCGATTGGGATATCCCCCGCACGCCGGCAAGCGTCGGCGTGCTGCTCGGCCTGGCCGGCGAACGCGGGGTCAGCCCGGAAACGTGCCTGGCCGGTTCGCGGCTGACCGTCCGCGGCCTGCAGCGCCCGGGCGCCGAGGTGACCGCACGCCAGGAATTGACCGTTGTCACGAATCTCCTTGAGGCTCTTGACTATCCTGACGATCTTGGTGTCGAGGTGGGACTCCGCTATCGCCTCGCCACCTATGGAATCTTCGGGTTCGCGTTGATCAGCAGCCCGAACCTGCGCAGTGCGATCGATGTCGGACTGCGGTATCTCGATCTGACGTTCGCTTCGTCGACCTTCGGCACCCGAGTGGTCGGTGACGAGTTCCATTTCGTTCTGGAGGCTCCCGGCACACCGGACCGCGTGCGCCGGTTCGACATCGACCGGTTGGCCACGGCGATCTCCGTGATCAAGCGCGAATTGTCAGCGGAACTGCCGCCCTTCGGCGTTCGGTTCACCCATCCCCGCCCGGCCAACCTCGAGCGCTACATCGCAGCATTCGACACCGAGCCGGAGTTCGGCGCGCCCGAGAACTTGTTGATCCTTCCCGTCGGCCTGCTGGACAACCCGTTGCCCCAGGCCAATGCCTATAACTCCGCCGCGACGCAGGAACAGTGTCGCAATCTTCTCGAAGAGCGGCGCAGCCGGACCGGGTTGTCGGGCCAGGTTCGTGACCTACTGCTGGCGTCCCCGGCGCAGCCGCCGAACGCACACGAGATCGCCCATGCGCTGTTGATGAGTCCGCGGACGTTACGCCACCGGCTCGGCGCCGAGGGCACGTCGTACCGGGAACTGCTCGACGAGATCCGGCAGCGCCTTTCTGAAGAAATGTTGATCGGGGGCCGCCTGACGGTCGCGGAGACGGCCAGTCGACTCGGCTACGTCGAGTTGTCGAGTTTCTCGCAGGCGTTCCGCCGCTGGCACGGGATGAGTCCGCGAGCCTTCCGCGCGTCTCGCACCTGAGCGAAAAACATTGCGCTGCAGGTTATGCCGCGCAATCCCACCAGTTGAGCAGGCGGGTTCCGTAGAGGGTGAGCCACTTCGACGGCTGTCCCGCCGGCACATCGACTTCGAACCACATGCGCCCCGGTTGGCGGCCCGTCTGCAGCCAGGTGCCGTCGGGCTGCCGGGCAGCTCGCACGATCTCGACCGCGGCGCTCATCCGGGAATCAGGAGCGGTGCCATCGTGCAGCACGGCGCGGCGGAAGTACTCAGCCGCGTTGAGCGCGCTGTAGGACCAGCGCATCGGATAGCTGAAATCGTTGACCCATTGCCCTACTGGCTGATTCGTCGTCAACCTGTTGAGCAACTGGCGTTCGAGGAGGTATTCCTCCCCGCGCCGGCGTGCCGCACTGACCTCGGTCTCGCCGCCGGTGGCAGCCTCGAACGCCAGCAGCCCTTTCAGCGAGTTGAGCGTCGAATGGAACGAGGAGCGACGGGAACCCTCGACCCAGTCGCAGTTCCACCCTCCGTCCGGCAGCTGATGCTCGAGAAACCAGTCGGCGAGGCCGTCGACGCTCGCGCCGAGCCACACGCCGTTGGCCAGGGTCCAGGCGTTGATGCAGCAATCCACCTCACCGGACCAGTAGGGCAGGTCGTCGTACTCCCAGCGGCAGTGTTCGTCGAGCAACTCAGCGGTGCGGCGTTCCCGCAGCACCGCTGCGTCAAGTCCCCACTCGCGCAGGATATTCAACGTCCATGTGGTGGCCGTCCACGGCTGGCCCTCCTCGGGCCGGTCTGGGTCGTCGAAGTCGTAATCCGCCGGGAAGAACGCACCACCGGCCCACTGGCCGTCGGCGTCCTGCAGTGCGAGCAGACGTGCGCCGAAGCCCTCGGTCGCAACCCGCGACCGGGTTGCCTCCCATGCCGCCGCCGGGGCACCGAGAAGATCGCGCTCGACCTGCCAGCGCAGCGCCGGGTCCGAATCCAGTAGCCAGTCCGTCAGGGCCCCGCTCGTCATCCGACCGCCATCACACTAGGAGCAGTAGACCTGGCCGTTGAGAACGCAATTCGACGGTGGCGTGTAGGTGCCGCTCAGCACACCGCGGATGCCACCGTTCGCGCTACCACCGGGTGGAATCACCCGGTTCCAACTCGCGGGGCCGATCACATAGTGCGTGCCGTACTGGGTGAAGGTACTGCTCCACGCGTGCGAGATCGATTGGCCCATCGGCATGTCGAACTCGATCTTCCAATCCGCCATCGGCACGGTGCTGTAGTTGGTGACAACGAAGCGCGCGATGAAGCCGTCCTGCCAGGTATGTTGCACCGCCAACCGCGCCCCGGCCGCGGCCGCGTGCGCCACCGAACTGCCGGCGAGTCCGAGGACGATGACCGTCAGTGCGGACACGACGACGTGAAGCGCTGTGCGGCAGCGCTTCACACGGGAGTCCGGTCCAGTCATCGCAGCCCAGAGTAAGGCTCACCTGCACACGCTCTCCATTGCGCCGCAGGTGCGCTGCCGTACCTTTGCACGATTGCAACCATCGCGAGATCGTCCCCGGCCCCGATCGGCGCCCAGAAAAATTCTGCTTCCACTTGCTTGCACTCGCCGACGTCGAGTGCTAAAACAAATCTATGCCAGCCGAAACAGATAATCGAGCTGGAAGCGCATAGATGGCATAAGAGAAAGGACAGATGGAGGTGGCCACGATGCTGCTGCGTACTGACCCGTTCCGAGACCTGGATCGCTTCACCCAAGAAGTTCTCGGCACCGCAGCCCGGCCGGCCGCGATGCCCATGGACGCCTGGCGCGACGGCGACGAGTTCCACGTCGAGTTCGACCTGCCCGGCATCAACGCCGAGTCGCTCGACCTCGATATCGAGAACAATGTGGTGACCGTGCGCGCCGAACGGGCGCCAGTGGATTCGTCGCGGGAAATGCTGGCCGCCGAGCGGCCGCGCGGTGTTTTCTCCCGACAACTGGTGCTGGGCAACAACCTCGACACCGGGAGGATCACCGCGGAATACCGCGACGGGGTCCTTCGGCTCGTGATCCCGGTGGCAGAGAAGGCCAAGCCCCGCAAGATCAGCGTCAGCAGGGCCGGCAACGCCAAGGCGATCGACGAGAATCGAGTGATCACCGAAGACGGCAGCCCCGTCACCGACACCTCGAACAAGAAGGAGCCGGTGCACGCCTGACCGGGCCGAAGTGCCGGTGCCGCGCTGGGACGCTGTCCCGCCCGGCACCGGCACCGGGCCGACCGAATTCGTCGCGACACATTCTTGAATGGTCGGTGCCATGCCGACGGTGCAAGGAGGTGAAAAGTGATGCAGTACAGCACGATTGCGGCGCCGGCGGCGCCTGACACCAGCGCGCCAGAAGAGCTGGCCCAATCCCTGGGTGTGGACGACCCCACGATGGTGATAGCGCTGATCGCCGAAGTCGACGCCATCTTCTGTGCCGCCGAAGCTCCTTGCCGTCAGCAGCCGACGCCACCAGCGGTCGGGTGCGCCCTATTCGGGCCCCGGTGCGCTGGTCGGTCTTTGGAGTACTCATGCCGGCGACCACGGCGGGCGCCGCTGCGCCGCATGACGCCGGTGCAGCGCAGCCCTCCGGGAGCCGCAGCCGTTTGTAACCTCCCCCACCAAGGCTGAGCCGTACGCCGCCGGGGCCACACCGTGGGCGCCGTTCATGCAGACGCGCCAACGCCCAATCTAGGCAGACACCCCCCGGCGGCAGGCCCGGTCTTCACGCCCGCCCGTTTCTGCGTGGCCAGTTTGTGCAGCCGGTCACGGCGCAGGTTGGCCACCCGGGCGTGCTGCGCAGCGATGAGCTGTTGTGTGCGCCGCCACGCGTTCGACGGCTCCCGCCTGGTTTTGGACGAGTGGTCCCACGGCCCGAGTTGGCGGGATGCTTTGCGCTGCAACGCACGCAGCCGCCGCGCGGCATGCGCAAGTTCGCGCGGAGCGTGCTGCCGCAACAGTTGGCGCCCGTCGGGGGTGGCCGCGACGATCAGGTCTTTGACACCGAGATCGACTCCGATCACCGGCGCCAGCGCCTTGATGTGCGCGGGCCGTTGCGCGGCGCGTTGCACCACGCAGGTCAAACTCACCATCCACCGCCCGCGTTCGTGCCGCACGGTGGCTTTGAGGATCCGCGCGGTGCCCGCCTCCAATCGTCGGCCGACCTTGCGAGTGGACTCATGCACCCGCAGCGTGCCCAGTCTCGGCAAGGTCACATGGTGGCGGTCCGCCTCGATGCGGATCGTTCCGGTGGTGAACGCGAACGCCCGACTCGACCGCTTCGACTTGAAGCCCGGGAACCCCATACGGGGCCCTTTACGCGCCCCCGAGCGGGAGCCACCCCAGTTCTTCAAAGCCAGCGACAGGTTCTTAACGGCGTTGGCGTACACCTCTTTCGAGTTCTCCGGCCACCATGGCGTCCTGTCCTCACGCACGGCCACATGGTGTTTGCGACGGTTGAAGTCGTTGCGCAGCGATTGGAACGACCACGACAGTGGCGGTGTGAGATCAGCGTCCGCGATCCCGTAGGACCGTTCCGCATCCCGTTGGCTCAGGTTCGCCTTCACCGTGCGCAGCATCGTGTTGTACGCGAACCGGGCGCCGCCGGCATGCGACTCCAGCGCCGCGGCCTGCGCCGCGCTCGGGTCGAGCGCGTACCGGTAGGCCTGCAGCACCCACCCATCCGCAACGGTGAACTTCTCGGCCATCAGGCAACCTCGGCCCCGGCTTGCTTGGTGGCGGTCACAGCGCGCATCGCGCGGTTGCGGGCGCCCCGCCGCCCGTACAGGCGAACGCACATGCTGGTCAGGACTTCGATCATGTCCCGGACCAGGTCATCCTCGGTCTCACCATCATCGGTCACCACGATGCGGCGGCCCTGCGCCGAAAGGGCCGCTTCGAGGTGCTCGACCCCGAACCGGGCCTGACGGTCGCGATGCTCCACAACAACCACCTTCGCAGAAGGGTCCGACAGCACCCGCCGAATCTTCGGGCGCTTCCCATTCGTTCCGGACCCGACTTCGGTCACCACCTCGCCCACCTCATACCCGTTGACGGTGGCCCACGCCGTAATGCGCGCGACCTGACGGTCCAGGTCGTGTACCGCGATGCCGGCGGCACCGACAAGGTGGTCTGGAAGAGCTGAGCCGACAGCGATGGCGGATTTCCGCCAGCGCTGCACGCGACGTCGCCCATAACGTCGACGCGTGACCACAACCGAACCTAACGACCCGGTAATCACCGGCACCACAGTCCTTTTCATGTCGTTGGCTGCCGCATTGGGGACCGCGACCATCTACCCGCTGCAGCCGGCCATCGCAGACATCGCGCAGTCGCTCGAGTCCGGTCCGGCGGCGGTGGGAGCGGCGCTGGCTTGCGGACCGATCGGCTACCTGTCGGGACTCGCCCTGCTGGTCCCGCTGGTGGACAGGTTCTCGCCGCGCCGGGTGGTCGCATCGCAGTTCCTGGCCCTCGGCGGCGCGCTGGCGTTGACCACCGTCGCCGACACCGTGTGGTTGCTCGGCATGGGACTGCTGGTGACCGGTGCCTTTTCCTCTGTAGGTGCGGGTCTGAGTTCTGTTGTCGGACGGTTCGCGCCCGAGCGTCGGCGCGCGACCATTCTGGGGATCGTCACCGCCGGCATCTCGGCGGGAATCCTGGCCGGCCGGATCGCCGGCGGTTGGCTGACCGACATTATCGGCTGGCACGCAATGCTTCTCACCGTCGCCGGGGCCATCGTGGCCGTCGCCGGCGCCTGCCTGTTGTTCCTGCCATCCGCAGCAGGAACGCTCGAACGGAACTACTTCACCGAACTGGCGTCGGTGCCCGGGCTCTTCCTGCGCTGCCGGGTACTGCGCGGTGGCGCCCTGCGCGGGTCCCTGTGGTTCTTCGCGTTCTGCGCGGTCTGGTCCGGAATCGCCGTCGCGTTGTCGCAAGAGCCATACTTGTTGCCTGCCAAGCAGATTGGACTATACGCCCTGGCCGGCGTCGCCGGGATCTTCGCAACCCGCATTGCCGGGGTCTACACCGACCGATTGGGTTTCCGGCCGGTGATCCTGGCGGGCCTCGCGGTGGCGGGCGCCGCCTGCCCGGTCCTTGCGTTCGGATTGGGCAACTCCTGGGCGACCATGGCCGCTCTCGCGGTGTTCGACGCCGGCCTGTTCGCGGCACAGGTGGCGAATCAGACCACCATCTTGGCGATCGACCCGTCGGCGCCTGCTCGCTTCAACAGCGCGTACATGGTGGTCTACTTCGTGGGCGGAAGTCTCGGCACGGCGTTCGGTGCGGCGGCGGTGGCCTCATTCGGCTGGCCGGCGACCGTTGGTGCTTGTGGCGCAGCACTTCTCGTCGCCGGGCTGCTCACTGTGGCCCGAGCGCCCCGCAGGTCGTGAGCGCCCCACTCAGATGATGCGTTTGAGGCCGACGTGCGCGGCGTGGTACCCGAGCCGGTCATAGAACGCCCGCGCCTGTTCGCGCGCTTCGTCCGTGGCCACCTGCGCCAGCCGTGCCCCGTGCGCCCGGCCGTACTCGTGCGACCACTGCACCAGGGCCGTACCCAGTCCCTTGCGACGCTCGGCGGCGGTGACCCGCAATCCCTCGATCTGCAGCCGGGTCGAACCACCGCGCGACAGCCCGGGAATCACGGTCAACTGGACAGTCGCGACGATCACGCCGGAACAGTTGCGAACCACTCCGAGATAGTTGGCATGGTCACGGACGAGGACGTCATAGGCCGCCTCATAGTCTTCGAGGTCGGCGGTTTCCCGATCCGGACCGAATTCGTCGTCGGACAGCAGCGCGACGATCGACGCGACATCGTCACGGGCTGCTCGTTCCACCCGGAAACTGCGGTCCCCCACTTGCAGCAGTCCCCGCACCGACGTGCGCGCCTGCGCCTGCAGGCGCGTCACCAAGAGGTCCAGCCATGTCCCGACATTCGTGCGCGCCTCACGGGTATCGGGATAACGACACCGCAGATGCAAGCCCGACTCGTCGAGGATGAACCAGAGCATGACGCCGTCGGTCTGGATGGCGGCGCTCACGTACTGGGCGTCCAGGCCGACGTCATCGATGCGGACCGGCAGGCGCCGCAGGTCCAGCCACGAGATCGCGAACATGCCGGGCGACATCGGCATGCCGCCCCATGGGGACAGCACGTCCGCCAGCGGCCAGGAACCGAGTTGCACCGCCTCCTTGACCGCGTTGGCCGCGGCACGTGGCTCGGCGACTGTCGACTCCAGTACCGAATTGGTGATGAACCACCCCACCGAGTCGTGCCAGGTGGTGTCGAAGCGACTGTGCACCGGGAAGACGGCGCGAAGCGGCGCGTCCGCCAACTCGCGGGTGACTGCCGTCATCGCAGCCACGGCCAGCGCCAGCGTCGATACCCCGTCGTTGCGGGCTTGCACGGCGAACGCCGCACCGGCGTCGACGTCGAACACATCCCGAACCTCGACACGTTCCGGCCCCAGCTCGGGTTCGCCCAGCGGCAGCGGGAATCGCGGCATCACCCCGCCGCTGTCGGCGATGATGCGCGCCCAGGTCTCCCGGACGTGGTCCGGTGCCGCGGGACGGTCGAGCAGCGCCTGGGTGTGTTCGACGAATGCGGGCGCCGGCGGCAGCGCAGCAGCACGTCCGAAGCCCGCATCGCCGAGTAGCGCCAGCAGGTCCCGGGCAATCACCAGCATCGACCACATGTCGACGTGGCTGTGGTCGGCGGCTATCACGACGGTCAGTGCCGCCGCGGTTTCCAACAGGCACAACCGATGTGAGGGCTGCTGATACGGCGAGCACGCGGCATCCAGGACGTCACGCAGGGCATCGTTCACCGCCTGGCCGGCAGCAATCTCATGCTCGACCCAGCCGCCGGGACCGACTTCGATCTCATGCAGTTGCGGTTCGCCGTCCGGCCCTGCCGAGAACGCCGTCCGCAGCGTGCCGTGGCGGGCCACCACCGCCAGCCATGCGGACGCCAGGGATTCCCGGCTCACCCGCGCGGGCAAGCGGATGGACAACGCCATCCATGAACCCGGCCGGGCCCCTGCCGCCACGTGAATCCGTTGGTCGAAGGACACCGGCAAACACCGACCCGGCGCGGACACCGTGACGTCGTAGCCCCACAGACGCCCGAACGGCAGTCGGAGGTGCGAGACATTCGTGAGCCGCATGGCGGTACCCTAGCGCCCCAGATAACCTGCCTCATGCCTACTTTCGCAGTTCCCGGCGCCGAGCTTGCGGTCGAACTGAGCGACGAAGGTGGCCACCCCGTCGTCCAACTGCACGGACTGACCTCCAGCCGCGCGCGCGATCGCGTGCTCAATCTCGACCTCGGCCGGGGGCTCAGCGGGACCCGGTTGCTGCGTTATGACGCGCGTGGCCACGGCAAGTCGACGGGCCGGAAAGTCCCCGAGGACTACCGGTGGGAACAACTCGCCGACGACCTGCTGAACCTCCTCGACCGGTGGTTTCCCGGGGAACCGGTGCACGGCGTCGGCCCGTCGATGGGCACCGGAACGCTGTTGCACGCGGCGTCCCGCGAACCGGAACGGTTCACCGGACTGACCCTGATGGTGCCGGCCACCGCATGGGAGACCCGTCGCGCACAGGCCGCGAACTATGAGGCTGCGGCCACGCTCATCGAGACCGAGGGCGTCGGGGCGTTCATCGCCGCCACCCGTGGCGCGACCCGGCCGCCCGCCACCGTGGGCGCGCCCGAAACAGTGCCGGACGTCGCCGACGCCCTGCTGCCGTCACTGTTTCGCGGTGCCGCGCTCAGTGACCTGCCGGCGCCCGAAGCCATCGCGCGAATCGATGTCCCGACGACGATCCTGGCCTGGATCGACGACCCGGCCCATCCCGCGTCGACCGCGAAAGCCCTTGCCGCCCTCATGCCGCGGTCGACCCTGACGTTCGCGCATACCCCGGAAGATGTCGAGACCTGGCCCAAGATTCTGAGCCAGGACGTCGGCCGCCGGGTCTGACGGGTATTGAACGTCGCCTTTGACATCGACGTAACACTGCCGCCATGAGGCGTCCCTAGGGTGAAGCGGTCATTCACGTGGGGAGAGGAATTCCATTGAGCGGAAACGCCACCCGCTTGCGCGCGATCGCGGGCGTCCAGGCCTATACGCCTCCGGCGTACACCTTCGACCCTGCTGAAGCGCCCGGCGAGATCTTCGGGACGAACGTTTTCACCAAGGCCGAGATGCAGGCCCGCCTGCCCAAGGCGATCTACAAGTCGGTGGTGGCGACCATCGAGAAGGGCGCCAAGCTCGATCCGACAGTCGCCGATGCCGTCGCGGCCGCGATGAAGGACTGGGCGCTGGAGAAGGGCGCGACGCACTATGCGCACGTGTTCTATCCGATGACGGGCCTGACCGCCGAGAAGCACGACAGCTTCCTCGAACCGGTCTCCGACGGGCAGGCACTGGCCGAGTTCGCCGGCAAGACCCTGGTGCAGGGCGAGCCCGACGCGTCGAGTTTCCCGTCCGGCGGCCTGCGGTCGACGTTCGAGGCCCGCGGGTACACCGGCTGGGACGTGACCAGCCCGGCGTACATCCTGGAGAACCCGAACGGCAACACCCTCTGTATCCCAACGGTTTTCGTGTCGATGACCGGCGAGGCGCTGGACTACAAGACGCCGCTGCTGCGCAGCCAGCAGGCCATGGGCATCCACGCCGAGCGGATCTTGACGTTGTTCGGCCACAAGGATCTGGAGAAGATCGTCTCGTTCTGCGGTCCTGAGCAGGAGTACTTCCTGGTCGACCGGCACTTCTTCCTCGCCCGGCCCGACCTGATCAACGCCGGTCGTACCCTGTTCGGCGCCAAACCGCCCAAGGGGCAAGAGTTCGACGATCACTATTTCGGTGCCGTGCCCGACCGGGTGCTGGGGTTCATGATGGACACCGAGCGGGAGCTGTTCAAACTCGGCATTCCTGCCAAGACCCGCCACAACGAGGTCGCCCCCGGACAGTTCGAGGTGGCCCCGATGTTCGAGCGTGCCAATATCGCTTCCGACCACCAGCAGTTGCTGATGACGGTGTTCAAGACCATCGCCAAGAAGCACGGCATGGAATGCCTGTTCCATGAAAAGCCGTTCGCCGGGGTGAACGGGTCGGGCAAGCACGTCAACTTCTCGGTCGGCAACGCCGAGTTGGGCTCGTTGTTGGTGCCGGGTGACACGCCCCACGAGAACGCGCAGTTCCTGGTGTTCTGTGCGGCCGTCATCCGCGCGGTGCACAAATACGCTGGCCTCCTGCGGGTTTCGGTCGCGTCGGCGACGAATGACCACCGCTTGGGTGCCAATGAGGCACCGCCGGCGATCATCTCGATCTTCCTGGGTGATCAGCTCGCCGAGGTCTTCGAGCAGATTGCCAAGGGCGCGGCGACATCGTCAAAGGGCAAGGGCAGCATGATCATCGGTGTCGACACCCTGCCGGTGCTGCCCACCGACCCCGGTGACCGTAACCGCACCAGTCCGTTCGCATTCACCGGCAACAGATTCGAGTTCCGGGCGCCGGGCTCGGGTCAGACGGTCGCGGTGCCGATGATCGTCCTGAACACCATCATGGCCGACTCGCTGGACTACTGCGCAACCGTTCTGGAGAAGGCAGTCGCCGACGGGGAGGAGTTCGACTCCGCGGTGCAGAAGCTGCTGACCGACATCGTCACCGAGCACGGCGCCGTGGTCTTCAACGGCGACGGCTACTCGGAGAACTGGCAGGCCGAGGCCGCCGCGCGCGGGCTGCCGAATCTCAAGACCACGCTCGATGCCATCCCCGAGCTCATCACGCCCGAGGCGATCGCGGTCTTCGAGAAGTACGGCGTGTTCAACGAGCGGGAGTTGCACAGCCGTTACGAGGTGCGCCTGGAGCAGTATGCCCTGACGATCGGCGTCGAGGCGAAGCTGGCGCTCGAGATCGGTTCCACCATCATCCTGCCGGCCGCACTGCGCTACCAGACCGAGCTCGCGCAGAACGTGGCGGCATTGACGGCGGCCGGCATGTCACCGAGTTTGACTCTGCTGCAGTCGATCTCGGAGCCGATCAGCGCCCTCGGTGACGCGTTGGCAACGCTGAAGACGGCACTGGCAGATCACTCGGCAGCAACCGCTCATGACGAGGCCAAGCACGCGCAAGTGGCGCTGTTGCCCGCCATGGAGGCGATCAGAGCCGCGGCCGACACGCTGGAAAGTGTCGTGGCCGACGACCTGTGGCCGTTGCCGACGTATCAGGAGATGCTCTACGTCCTCTAGCTGACGGATCCGCCCGGTTTCCAGAACGCCAGCAAAGCCCTGGCCACCAGCGCATACTCGATGCGAGATCGTCGCGCCGGCGACGTGAGATCGGTGGTGAGCGTCTGCCATGACTGACACGCAGCGCGTCGACCACTGTGAGGTTTGCATCGTCGGCGCCGGCATCGCCGGCCTCAACGCACTGGCTGCCACCACCCGATATCTCGGCCCCACCGACAAAGTCGTACTGGTGGATCAGCGGGCGCGGGTCGGTGGGATGTGGATCGACACGTATGACTACGTGCGCCTGCATCAGCCCTATCAGCTGTTAACTGCCGGCAACATCAAATGGACGCTGGGCAAAGAACGCGGACATCTGGCAAGCAAGCCGGAAATTCTCGACCACTTGCAGCACTGCATCGATGTGATGTCCCGACGGGTCGACATCGACGAACGGTTCGGTTGGACCTATGTGTCGCATGACGAGACCGACGGCGCCGTTCGGGTGACGCTGCAGGATCCGGCCGGGCAGACGCGGGTGGTCGAGGCGCAGCGATTGATCAAGGCATTCGGCTTCGATGTCGAGCCGAACCCACCACTGCCGGTGTCCAGCAATCACGTCCGGTCCACGACACCCAACGACCTCGGGCGCGTCATCGACTCTGACGCGCCGGTCTGGATAATCGGCGGCGGCAAGACCGGCCTCGACACCGCGCACCTGCTCATCACGCGGTGTCCAGGGCGCGAGGTGAACATGATGGTCGGTCGAGGATCGATCGCGCTGCGCCGCGACGTCCTCCTGCCGGCGGGGGCGCGTGACCGTTGGTTCGGCGGCCTGCCGTTCACCACGCTCGGAGACGGACTCGCACAGCGTTACGACGGAACCAATGAAGACGAGGTGCTCCACTGGTACTACTCCGTGCTGGGCACCGGCCCCACGGGTGAGAAGTGCGACTTCGCATTCGGCTTCGGCGGCGTGACGTCCGATGCGGAAATGGCCGTGATCAACGGTGGTCTCAGCCGTGCCGACAACGAGTACCTCTCCGACGCGGTCGATCGCGACGGTTCACCCGAACTCGTGTTCCGTAGCGGCCGTACCGAGCGAGTGCCCGCAGGCACGTGGCTCGTCAACTGCACCGGGCTGATGATGCGTGGCTCGCACCCATATGAGCCGTTCGCCTCACCGTCAGGGCGCACACTGTCGATCCAGCAGCGCTCGACGGCAATCCCCCTCACGCTCCAAGCCGCGTACTTCCTGACCCACTTGATGTTCACCGGCGGGCTGCACACGCTCCCGCTGTATGAACTCGACGCGGAAGGCCTGCGCGACAAGTTGGGGCGGTCCCCCGTTCCGGCGGGATTCCCCCTGACGCTCTACAACCTGAGTTTGGCGTTCGACCATCTTTCGCCCAAGGTGTTCGCGGGCTTCGGCTCGGACCTCCTGCTCTGGTACCCGCTACCGCGCAGGCTGGCCGCCATGGCTCGATTCCAGCGCACACACCGACGGGACCGGGAACATCATCGAGCCACACTCGACACGATCCGAGTGCGATACGGCATCCGCTGTGGACCCCTCGAGCATCTCGCCGGCCGACACTGATCACGTTGTGTGAGAAAGCGACTCAGACGCCGGTGGCGCCATCGATCCGTTCGCGGATGATGTCGGCGTGCCCGCAGTGGCGCGCGTACTCCGCGATCATGTGGGTGTAGATCCAGCGCAGACTGACCTCGCCGCCCATGAAAGGGCTGACGTCATCCAGCCGACGTACCGCGCAGTTGGCACGCGCATGGGCGACCTCGTCTTGCCAGATCCGAAATGCGACCGGGTGCGACGACTCCGTTGACAGCTCGAAGCCGCCGTCGTGGCCCTCGGGATGATCCGCCGGCCCGAAAATCGGTGGTGCCTGCTCACCGGCGAGTACCCGGCGAAACCAGTTCCGCTCCACCTCCGCGGCGTGCCGCAGCAACCCCAGCAGCGTCAGCTCAGAGGGCGGCGCGGACGCGGTGCACAACTGATCGTCGTCGAGGCCGTCACATTTCGACGCCAACGTCGCGCGGTAGAAGTCCAGCCAACCTTCGAGTGTGGTGCGCTCGTCGGCATTCATGGGCGGCACCGGCCGCTGCACGGAAGTCACGCTTCTCGAGGGTAATCCCGGATCTGTCGAAATCCGGGGTCGCCGTTCGTGTAGAAGATGAGAGGTGGCAACCGGCCGCCCCCAGATCGAGGAGTGACGGTTATGCACTACCTACTTGCCATGCATCAGCCGGTCGGCGACCCGCCGCCGCCGGAGGTGCTGGGACCGATCATGGACGCGCTTGACGCTGTCGAGCACGACATGAGAGCCGCGGGTGTGTGGGTGTTCTCCGGTGGCTTGCACAACCCCGATGCGTCGACCGTGGTGCGGGTCAGCGACGGCGCGATCCTGACGACGGATGGCCCGTATGCCGAGGGCAAGGAACACCTGGGCGGCTTCACCATCATCGATGTGCCCGATCTGGATGCCGCGCTGGACTGGGCGCGCAGGCAGGCAGAAGCCGTGCGGCTGCTGCCCATCGAGGTACGCCCGTTCCGCGGCGATTTGCGAGGCTGACCGCAACCGTGCCGCAGCTGTCGCCCGCAGACATCGCCGGCGTGTTCCGGCGGGAGTACGGGCGCGCGGTGGCTGTCCTGGTCCGTCGATTCGGCGACATCGACCTCGCTGAGGAGGCGGTCCAGGACGCCTTCACCAAGGCGGTCGAGCGCTGGTCACAGGCCGGCCCGCCGCCGAGCCCCGCCGGATGGATCATCACCACTGCCGCCCACACGATCGTCGACCGGTTTCGCCGCGAATCCGTTCGCGGCGAGCGACATGCGCAGGCGGCGCTGCTCTATCCCGTGGCCGACGACGAGCAACTCGAAGAAGGCCCCGTGCACGACGACCGGCTCCGCCTGATCTTCACGTGCTGTCACCCGGCGCTCGCCCTCGAAGCGCGGGTCGCCCTCACGCTCCGATTGCTGGGCGGTCTGTCCACCAAGGAGATCGCGCGTGCCTTCCTCATCTCGGAAGCCACTGTCGCGCAACGGCTTGTGCGCGCCAAACGCAAGATCCGAGACGCGCGCATCCCGTACCGGGTGCCGCACGACAGTGACCTGCCCGAGCGCGTGCACGGGGTGCTCGCCGTGGTGTACCTCATCTTCAACGAGGGCCACACTGCCACTTCGGGCGACGATCTCGTGCGCGCCGATCTCACCGGCGAAGCGGTTCGGCTCGGCCGGCTGCTTGCCCAGCTGATGCCGGACGAGCCCGAGGTGTGGGGACTGCTCGCGCTGATGCTGCTGGCCGAGGCGCGACGCCCGGCGCGGACAGATGCCGACGGGAATCTGGTTCTGCTCGCGGACCAGGATCGCCGCCGGTGGGACCGCGGACTGATCGCGGAGGGACAGGCCCTGGTCCGCGGATGCCTGCGCCGGAACCGGCCCGGGCCTTATCAGATCCAGGCCGCGATCAACGCAGTGCACAGTGATGCGCCGACCGCGTCCGCCACCGACTGGCGCCAGATTCTCGCGCTGTACGACCAGCTGATGGCCATCGCCCCGACTCCGGTTGTCGCCCTCAACCGTGCCGTGGCGATGGCCGAGACGCAGGATCCGCAGGCGGCGCTGGACCTGGTGGACACGCTCGACCTGGCCGGCTATCACGTCTATCACGCGGTCCGCGCCGCACTGCTGACCCGCCTCGGCCGAACCGCCGAGGCGGTCGACGCCTACGACCGCGCTGCCGCCCTGACCGCGAACCCCGTCGAGGAGGCGTATCTGTGCCGGGCTCGTGATGCGCTGCGCAGTTGAATGATGATCTTGTCGCCGCACGTTGCGGACCGCCACGACTCCGGACGATTCGCCATGCGGCTCGGCTCAGCGAAGGTGCCGACTTCGTTCGACCCCGGTCTCGATCCAAGCGATGTGCGCCGGTCGCCGTGTCATACGATCGGTCAGGCCCGGCGCCAATCCACCGAGCTTGCCCGCCAAGCGAACCGGGAACCGGGCGGCGTCCACCTCACCGCGGTCCTTCTCGATGGCAGCGATCACGGCACGCGCCACGGCGACGGATGACACACCCTTCATGCCAGGCGGCAACGGGATCCCGAAATCGGCGAGCATGCCGGCATCGTTGATCGCTTCCGGGAAGACCGCAGATGCGCTCACCCCCGAGCCGTGTAAATCGCCGCGAAGTGCCCCACAAAACCCGCGTAACCCAAACTTCGCGGCTGAGTAAACAGACTGGCGCACGCTCGGGACCTTGCCTGCCATGGACGAAATGTAGACGAAGTGGCCATGTCGACGTTCCAACATCGCGGGGAGGAGCTGCTGCGTCATCAACATAGGCACGCGCAGGTTCACGTCGAGAGCACGGTCGACCTGTTCGGGCGTGAAATCGTCGAGTCGGCCGGCCGCAGGGAGCGCCGCGTTGAAGACCACGATGTCTGTTTGCACCAGCCTGGTGACGAGTCCGGAGACCTGCTTTCGGTCCGCCAGATCACAGACGATGACATCGGCGCCATTCAACTCCGTCGACAACTTCCTGAGCGATTCTTCGCGTCTGGCGGTGAGTATCACGCGAGCGCCCCGAGCATGCATAGCTCTGGCAATGGCACCGCCCAGACCACCGGAAGCGCCGGTCACGACTGCTTCAGCACCGTCAATCTCCATTACAACCCCCGGCCGCTCGACTCGATCCGCATGACCTGGCCAGCAGGTCGACGAGCTCGACCGGATGCGACAGCATCGCCATGTGGCCGCCGGACATGACCTCGGGCTCGATCCCGAGACGGTCAGCGACGACGCCCCGCATGAATCGCTCCGGGAAGAACCGGTCGTCACGGAACAGGATGAACCGCGTCGGAATCTGTGGAAGTGCTTCCGCGGGCCACGGTTTCAGCGACGGGGTCTCGGATTGCGTGCGCTCGATCTCCTCCCCGACCACCGCCGGATCGACACCGTTGTAGTACAGCGCGACGGCGTCGGCGATGTCGTATCCACCCGCGGCAGCCGCTTCCCGTTGCGCGGCAACACATCCGGTGGCGCTCCACCAATCGCCGGGGCATTCACCCGGGCGGGGAACCATCGCCGACACGTAGATCAACTCTGCCGCACCGACCCGCGGACACGCCAGCGCTCCGGTGAAGCCGCCGAACGAATGGGCCACGACCACAGGCGGTTCGCCGTCACCGTGTGCGTACGTCGCGACCACGTCGGCATACACGTCCAGGTCGGCCGAGTCATCGGCGCACGGCAGGTCGACCGCGACGCCACGATGCCCGCGAACAGCCAACTCGCGCACCACAAATCGCCAGTAGGACGGATCGCAACCGCCACCCGGAACGAGCAGGAACGTGCTCACAGCCTTCCGACGACGAAAGTCGCGGCTTGGTCGGCCATTCCGTTCGACCCGTAGGTGATGTGGGCAAACGACGGCCCACCGGCAGGCGCCCCGTTGCAGATGGTGTCGTCGGGCACGCACAACTCGATCGTCTTGGCCACGTATGCGGGTCCGATGGCGATCGGTGGCGCGCCGATGTCCGTCATGAACTGGGTCGAAGGCTTCCCGAACAGCACAAGTGCCGCAACGTGGTTGGCGACCGCCGGCGGCATCGGCTTGGGCGCATACCAGCTGTACTCCGCCAGATCCGCCGGGATCTCCTTCGGCAGCGCGTTCGCGGTCGTGAATCCCGAAACCACCGCGCCCTGGGAATATCCACCGAGGACGATCCTGGTCTTCGGGCAGTTCGCCGCGGTGGCCTCGACGTGCGTGGCGGCGTCCTTGACCCCGTCGACGACGCTCTGCACGAAATCCAGACGATTCCCGAAGTCGCTGCTGGCCGCATAGTTCACCGGATACACCGCGACCGACTTGTTCCCCGCCTGCGCCTGCAGCGCGTCGACCAACGCGCGGCCGGCCATCCCGACACCCGGCGGTTCGCTGGTGCCGCGGGCGAACACCACCTCGACATCGGGGCAGGGATCAGCGGACGCGGGTGGTGCCGGGGCACTCACGAAGGCGGAAGCGACGACCGTGGCGACCCCGGCGAGGTGGGGTAACCGCTTGGCTTGGAACAGCTCGATGACGTCCATATCAGCTCCAGCTAACTACGACCGGCGTTTTCCATGCTGACACACAGCAGACGGCGGGCGATAGCCGCCGGCCGCAGGAATCTGCCAAGAATCCGCCAAGGGCGGCGTCTCACCATTACCGAACCAGCGAGAGGGAGACACCATGATCACCACCATCAAAAAGGCCGCGGGCACGGCGCTGCTGTCGGGCGGCCTGACGCTCATCGGTTTCGGACTGGCTTCGGGCACGGCCCAGGCGTTCAATCCGCAGCCGGAACCGCCGACCAAGCCGGTGACTGTCGGCCATCCGCAGGTCACCAATCCTGGCGTGATCCACGGCTTCAACCCGCAGCCTGATCCCCCGGGCCGGCCGGTCGCCGCAGGGATCCGCAGCTGTGACGGCTCGGTGTAGCAGTCAGGTGACGGTCAGCGTGTCCCCGCTGACCGTCACCGTCTTCGGAGCCAGCGGCTCGTCCGCCGGACCCTTCACAACGGCGCCGTCCGCGATACTGAATGTGCTTCCGTGACAAGGACAGTCGATGGTGCCGTCGGCGACCTTCGACACCGTGCACTGCTTGTGTGTACACACCGCGCTGAACGCCTTGAACTCGCCGGCCTTCGGCTGAGTGACGACGACTTTCGCCTCCGGGAGAACCACGCCGCCGCCCACCGGTACCTCAGCAGTCTTCACCGATGGAGACGCGGCCTTGGACTCACTGCTCGCGGACTGGCCGCCCGACGGCGGCGCCTCTTTACCGCCGCAGGCGGCAACCACCATCCCCGCACCGACAGCACCCGCGCCGAGGAGTACCCCACGACGGCTCGGGTGCCCGGCCTCGATCATGCGAGGCTTACCGCCGGCCGCCGCCGTTGTACCCGGGCGAAGCGACTTCGCCTTCGGTGAGCTCGTAGGGCGGCGTGAACAAGCTCGGATCGTCCAGAGACGACTCCGGCGCATTGAACGGACCTTGTGCCGCCTCCGGAGCCGCGGGGCCGTCGGCCGGGGCCACGCAGGTGCCTTCGGAGGCGACCAGGCCGTCCGAGCACGTGAGTTCGTCGGCGTGCGCGAGCGGCATGCTGATCAAAGCCGCCACCGCGGATGCAACGCCAAACGTTGCTGCCCCCATTGACATGCGAGCGAATCGCGTCGTCGTTGCGCTCATTTCATACCCACTCTCCGGCGCTAACTGGTCCGGTGAAGGTAGCACCCTTGCGTCTGCTGTGAAGGTTCGTTTCGGCACTTGGGTCAATTGCTTTTACACACTGTTTTCACAGCAGACCATAGGCCTGCTCCAGCGCCACCAACGCCTCGCCGGTCTTTATTGCCAGCTTCTGCATGTGCGGCATCGAGTCGCGGCAGCCGGTGAAGCCGAAATTCAAAGTGCCCGAGTAGCTTTGGCAGGTGATGTTCAGGCCGACGCCGTGGACGGGTATGGACACCGGATAGGTGGACACGAGCTCGTTGCCCCGGAAGTACAGCGAATAGTCGGGCCCGGGCACATTCGACAAGATGACGTTGTAGGACGCCGGGGCCACCTTCGGGGCACCCACGGTCGCCGCCCCGGTCTGCACGAGGAACGGCGCCATCAGCGCCGCGGTGTAGGCGAGAATCGCCGTACTGGTCATTCCCGACAATTGGTCCTTGGCCGCTTTCGTCGACGCGCTGATGGTTTCGATCCGCTCGCGGGCGTCGGCGAGGTCGGTACCGAGGGTTGCGAGTATGGCGCCGACGGCGTTGCCGCCGCCGGGATCGTCTTTCGGCCGAATGTTGACCGGCAGCATGGCAATCAGCGATTTCTCGGGCAGTGCGTCGAGTCCGAGGAGATAGTCACGCAGTCCACCGCCGCAGATCGCGAGCGCGACATCGTTGAGGGTGGCGCCCGCCGCATCGGCGACGGCCCGCAAGCGTGCGATGTCGTACTGCTGTGTGGCGAACCGCCGGCTCCGGCCGATGCGGCCGTTGAAGATGGTGTGCGGCGCCCGGCCCGGGCCGACAAGCGGATTGCTCCTGCTGACGGCGGTCACCGCCAGCTTGGCGAACGCGGCAGGCAGATCGATGACGGTCGACAACTCCGAGGTGATGGACCGCAGCAGCCCGCCGATGTCGGGAATGAGGCCGCTGTCCTTCTCGTCCTTCTTGCGCTCCCGCTTCGGCACCGGGTTCCGGAAGAACAACGGGGTGTCGGTATCGGACGGGTCGGTCGACATCGACCGGATCAGCGTCTTCATCGCCGTATAGCCGTCGACGAGTGAATGGTGCATCTTCACGTACAACGCGACGTTGCCGTCGTCGAGGCCCTCGATGATGTGCAGTTCCCAGGGCGGTCGCGTCAGGTCCAGCTGCCGAGCGTGCAAGCGGGAGATCAGGATTCCCAGTTCGCGCTGATCGCCGGGACGGGGCAACGCAGACCGTCGGACGTGATACATGACGTCGAACTTCGGGTCCTCGACCCAGCGCTGCAGCGGATTCAGCAGGAACCATGGCGTCTGCAGCTTCATGTTCCACGGTGGCTCGATCTCGTTGGACCCGTAGATTTCGTCGCGCAGCAGATTCAGGATGTCCCCGGCGTCGCCCGATGTCGGACGGAACTGCATGAGCCCGGCCACATGCATCATCGTCTCGGGAGATTCGGCCGCCAGGAACATCGAGTCGAGCGGGGACAGTCGTCTGCTGGTCACCCGGGTGAACTTACTGCGGTCACCGCGCGAACACGCCGCCTTCGACGAGGATCGTGGTCCCGACGGCAATCAGCACCACCGGCAGGATGAGGTGTCCCCACCGCGTGAACGTGTCGGCGACGACGCGGTGGGCGGCGAAGTATCGGCCGACGACGCACCAGACCCCGACCCCGACGAGAAACACCGTCACGTACAACGCGACCGTGCCTGCCGTGGCGACCGCGAACATCGGCACGTAGACACCGACGTTGTCGCCGCCGTTCGCGAACGTCACACCGGCGACCTGCCAGACACCCGGAGCGCACGGTGCCGGCCCGCCCTCACCATCCGGCGGTTCGCCGCCCCGGCGCCGCCACGCCACCCAAGCGGCCCTGAGCCCCAACATGATCGGCAGCAGGCCGAGATAGGGCAGCACGCCAGCCGGCAGCAGTGCCGCACCCGCAAGCGCGGTACATACGGACACCGCCACGATGGCCACGAAACCCAGGTACTGCCCGGCGATCACCCGCATGGCCGCGCTGCGGTGGCCACGCGCCTGGCCGAAGAACACGGCGAGCACCACAAGGTCGTCGATGTTGGTGACGGCGAAGGTCGCGATGGCTTGGGTGATCGTGGCCAGGCTCATCGGTGTGGAGATTACGGGACGCCGCCCGCGCCCGAAGCGCAGAGTTCGCCTGCCAGCTACCTGGACGACGCCGGCCCATGACACAGTGCCCGCGTGACCGTCGACGCGGCAGGTGGCCTGCAGCGCGCCGTCGACAGCTTCCACCGTGGCTGCGAACTGGTCGTCAGCCGGTTGCCCTTCGGGCTCAAATCGGTTGTCGCTCCGACGTTCCTGGGCTTCGCAGTGATCAACGGCGGCACGTTCGCGATCGACCTGTTGTTGCTGACCGCATTGCGGGACGGGTTGGGATCGCCACTGGCGGTGGCGGTCACGGTGTCGTACGGGTGCGCGTTCGGGCTGAGCTACGTGCTGAACCGAACCTTCAACTTCAGTTCGCACAGCGCGGTCGGCCCGCAGCTCGCCATCTACGTCGTGGTGGTCGCGGTCAATTACCTTGCCTTCATCCTGGGCGTCTCGACCGGATTGTCGGCCCTCGGCGTCGAGTACCACATCGCCCGGATTGTCTCGGGAGGTTGCGAGGCGGTGTACATGTACGCCGCGATGCGCTGGGTGGTATTCCGGCCGTGACCTGCGTCTCATGGCATGCGAGAATGCTGCAACGGTGTTAATTTTCGTGGTCAATGTTGTACTGAGGCGCCAAAACGGGGGTAGTCGGGGACGGCAGGGCCTACACACGCGCCGGCGAGAATCTCCCGCTCAACGCCGCCATCACCGCCGCTGACTGATCAGCGAAACCCCAAGCAAGTCACCACCGCGACAGCGTCGCGCCAATGGTGGTGCGCTGCGTATCCATCGGATCCCCGTACACAGATTGGAAACTGCCCCGTGGCCGGCCTGAACCGCTGCAGTGCAATAGGTTTCGTCGTCGCACTCTCTATGACGATCAGTGTGCAGCCGTCGGCGACGGCATCGGACGAAAGCCCCGGCGTCACCTTCTACCTGCAGGGCACCTGCCTGTGCGACGTGTCGCCGACCTCCCAGGAGGCCCTCGGACTGGCCGACGGATACCTGGATTCCAGCGGAACCATCCATGGCATCGGGTACCCCGCCGGCCTCCTGTTCGCCGCGGACGCCGTTATCGGGACCGCGAAGGTGGACGCAACCCTCGCCACGGTTCCCGACGGCGCCGGCGTCACCCTCGCCGGTCTGAGCCAGGGCGCCATCGTCCTGAACTACGTGAAACTCGCCCAGTCGCTGCGGGATTCGTTCGGTGGGCGCCGTGCGGACAATCTGCAGTTCGTGACCTTCGGCGACCCGCAGAACACCACAGGCGGTATCACCACCAAGAATCGGGCACTGCAACTGTTCGCGCCGAACGTGCCCCGGGCAAGCGCCTACCCCACCACCGAGATCGTTCGCGAATACGACGGCTTCTCCGATTGGCGGGACAAACCAACGCGTCTGGCCGTCCTCAACGCCGTCATGGGAATCGGATTCGTGCACACCGATTACGGGTCGGCAGCCAACCCGGCGACACCGGGAACGCTCAAGACCGTCCGCACCAACGCCGCCGGCGGCACCATCACGCATTACGTGGTGCCCACGGCCCGGCTGCCGCTCACGCAACCGTTGCGTGATGCCGGGCTGAACACGTCCCTCATCGACGCGCTGCTCCGACCGCAGATCGACCGCGCCTACGTCCGCCGCCCGGAGGTCGCGCCGCGCGATCCCGCTCCCCGACCGTCGATCGCCACCCTGGCGGCAAGGGCCCACAAACCACCGACCCTCAAGCCGTCGGCACTGAAACCGACGGCCGCGAAACCATCTGCTGCCAAGGATTCTGGCAGCGCAAAAGAAGACAAAGAGAAAGCACCGAAACCTCAGCGGGGGTTCGGTTTTCGGAAATCTCGCCGCGGCGGGGAATCGAGGAGGTAATTCGCATGTGGATCAAGACGCAGACCGTGACGCTGTCTGTGGTGTGCTCGGCCGCGGTCGTGGTCACCAGTGCCGCACCGGTTCTCCCGACGACGCACCCGACGACGCACCCGACGACGGTGCACAGCGCCGAGTACCGGTACGCGCTCACGGCCGCGACCATCGATGCCGCGTTCAACCCGATTCGGTACGCCGGCAACCTCGGAGGTGCGGCCCAGGCCGTCGCCACCGACGTAATCTACTGGCAGACACCGGACTTTCCGCTGCTGGTGCTGAGCGCGCAGGTCGATCAGAGCACCGGTGAGCACGAGGCCGTGCAGAAGGTGACGTCGACGACGGCGCACCTGCAGAGTCTGGTCAGCACGGTCACCGACTTCCCCGGCGCCGCGTCGTCACCCCAGGTCCGGCAGTTGGTCAGCGGAATTGGACAGGCAGGCGCCGCTGCCGCCGGTGCCACCAAGACCGTGACGGCCACGCTGGCTCCCCACCTCGCGCCGCTGACCCCGGTGATCTACGTCGTCAGGGTGGCAAGAGCAGCGGTCGGCGTCTACTACGCCGTCGCCACCCTGTCCACCACGGGCGTCGGTTCTGTCCTCAGTGGGCATAATCCGTTGACGGCCGTCGCCAACGTCGTGTCCTCGGTCCAGGGTCTGGCGAATGTCCTCACTCACGCGCCGCGGCCGACCGCGGCGGTCGCGACCCGCTCCACTGCCGAGCCGCGCGCCACCGCCGAATCAACCAGCACAGCATCGAAACCCACCGCTGCCGATGTCACCGGGAAGCGGTCTGGCAAGGCCACCAAATCGGAAACGAAGCAGGACGATTCGTCGGTAACCACGGCGCAGAAGTCTGGGACCAGCAAGCCGGCCAAGAAGGCCAAGCGCGCGGCCAAGAGCGACGAGTCGACGACCAAGACGTCCGACAGCAAGACGTCCGACAGCAAGAAGTCCGAGTCCAAGCAGTCCGAGACCAAGGCGAAGGGCGACCACGGGCGGAGCAAGCACTGACCTTCGGGCGCGTGCGCTAGAACAGAGGTACGCGAGCGCAGCGACGAAGGGGATGCCCGCCATGGCGAAGACGCACCACTACGAACTCGATGTGACATGGATCGGCAACACCGGCACCGGAACCTCGGGCTACCGCGAGTACGACCGCGCACACGACGTCAGCGCCGACGGCAAGCCCACGATCGCCGGCAGTGCCGACCCCGCGTTCCGCGGCGACCCACAGCGCTGGAACCCCGAGGAGCTTTTGGTGGCCTCGCTGTCGCAGTGCCACATGTTGTGGGTTCTCGCGCTGTGCTCGCAGGAGGGCATCGTCGTCACCGGATACACCGACCAGCCGTCGGGCACCATGGCGCAAACCCCCGACGGCGGCGGGTACTTCACCGAGGTGGTGCTGCGTCCGGTTGTCGAGATCGCCGACGACCGGCACCGCGAGGCCCTCACGAGTGTCCACGAGCGGGCCCATCACCTGTGTTTCATCGCCAATTCCGTCAACTTCGATGTCCGGTGCGAAGCACAGGTGAGCGTCGCCGAATCGGCGTGACCCACGGTGCCCCCGTGGGAAAATGGCGCATGACCATCAAGCTCGACGCACTCGATTCCGCGCTGCTGTCGGAGCTGGCCGCCGATCCGCGGACGCCGATTCTCGAGTTGGCGTCGCGGCTGAAGGTCGCCCGCAACACCGTGCAGGCGCGCATGAAGCGACTCGAGGAATCCGGCCTGGTCCGCGGCTACCCGCCCAACATCAACCTGTCGCAGCTCGGGTTCGCGGTACACGCGCTGGTCTTCATCGAGACCGACCAGACCAAGATGAACGCCATCATCGAAGCCTTGCAGGACGTCCCCCATGTGCTGGAGGTCCACGCCACGACGGGGCGGGCCGATCTGCTCGCCCGCATCGCCGCTCAGACGCAGGAAGAACTGCTCAGCGTCATCCAGCGGGTGCACCGGATCGACGGTGTCAAGCACTCCGAAACCATGCTCGCGATGGCGACACCCGTCGAATACCGATCGCTGCCTCTGGTGCAGCACGTGACACAACGTCGAACAAAATGATGCGTGCGTCACAGTGCGCCACGTCACAATTGAGCAGTCTGATCAATATTTTCGTCGACTGTTGACGTAGATCACCCACAGGAGCAGATTTCTCTGCACTGATTGCTAATAGTTCGCGTTAATGACTGGCGATCTGAGTGGCGGAAAGTGTGGAGGTTGTCGATGACCAGTGTCTTGTCCCGATCCGAACTCGCAGCGGCCGAACCCGCCGCGCCCTACGACCTCGATGACCGGTACCGCTCCGGCGCCGGCCCCGTCCTGCTGACCGGCGTTCAGGCCATCGCCCGCATGATGGTCGAGCAGCATGTCCGTGACCTGCGCGCCGGCCGCCGCGTCGCGACGTTCGTTTCCGGTTATCAGGGCAGCCCCCTCGGCGGCGTCGACAAGATGCTGCTGGGCATGCCGAGCGTCCTGACCGAACACGACGTCGTCTTCACCCCCGGGTTCAACGAGGAACTCGCGGCCACCTCGGTCTGGGGCAGCCAGACCGACCTGCCCGCCGGGAAGGCCACCCACGACGGCGTCATCGGTGTCTGGTACGGCAAGGGACCCGGCGTCGACCGCGCGACCGACGCGCTGCGCCACGCCAACATGTACGGCGTCAACCCCCGCGGCGGCGTGCTCCTGCTGGTCGGCGACGACCCGGCATCGAAATCGTCGACGGTGCCCGCCGTCAGCGAGCGGTCCCTCGCCGCTCTCGGCATCCCGGTCCTGTTCCCGCGCAACGCCGAAGAGATCATCACGATGGGCATGCAGGGTGTTGCACTGTCGCGCGCCTCGGGCTGCGTCGTGGCGATGAAGATCGTCGCCGACGTCGCCGACGGCGCCTGGACCGTCGACGCCGACGTCGCCGACATCGCGATCACCGCACCTGAAATCCTCTGGGACGGAAAGCGGTTCACCTACGTTCAGCGACCGATGGCGGCCCCGGCCGACAGCCTCATCGCCGAAGCCGACCTCTACGGTCCGCGCTGGGCGACCGTGCGCGCCTTCGGCGACGTCAACAACCTCGACGTCCTCGAAGTCGACCCGGCCCGCGCCACGATCGGCATCGCCGCCACCGGCACCACATTCGACGCGGTCCGCCAGGCGCTGCTCGACCTCGGAGTCGACGACGCGGCTCTGCACCGCGCCGGAATTCGCCTGCTGCGCATCGGGATGCCGTACCCCGTCGGCCAGCAGTCCGTCCGGGAATTCGCCCGGGGCCTCGAGCAGGTGATCGTGGTCGAGGACAAGACGGCCTTCATCGAGACCCAGGTCCGCGAAATCCTCTACGGCACTACCGGTGCCCCGCAGATCGTCGGAAAGCACGATGCCGCGGGCGCGCCGCTGTTCCCGCTCGGCGGCGAGTTGACCGCTGCACGCCTGCTCGCGCCGCTGCGCCGGGTACTGCGCGATCACGTTGAGCTCAAGCGCACGCCTCCCCCGCCGCTGTCGCTGGAAGTGTTGTCCGCCAAGCGAACCGCGTACTTCTGCAGTGGCTGCCCGCACAACCGGTCCACCGCGATCCCGGAGGGCTCCATCGGCGGCGGTGGCATCGGGTGCCACACCCTGGTCACCATGTCCGGCCGCAGTGACAGCGCCGTGGTGGGTCTGACGCAGATGGGTGGCGAAGGCAGCCAGTGGATCGGACAGGCCCCGTTCACCGATGTGCCGCACCTGTTCCAGAACGTCGGCGACGGCACCTTCTTCCACTCCGGACAGCTCGCGGTGCAGGCCTGCATCGCGGCCGGTGTCAACATCACCTACAAGCTGCTCTACAACGAAGTGGTCGCCATGACCGGCGCGCAGGACGTCGAAGGCGGGCTGGTCGTGGCGGGCCTCACCCACAAGCTGACGGCCGAAGGCGTCAAGCAGATCATCATCTGCGCCGACGAACCCAAGCGGCACAACAAGAAAGCCCTCGCCAAGGGCACGCTGCTGTGGCACCGCGACCGGCTCGACGAGGCACAGAAGGTGCTGCGGGAAATCCCGGGCGTCACCGTGCTCATCTACGACCAGCACTGCGCCGCCGACGCCCGCCGCCAGCGCAAGCGCGGCACCCTACCCACCCGCAACACCCGTGTGGTGATCAACGAAGCGGTCTGCGAGGGCTGTGGCGATTGCGGCACCAAGTCGAACTGCCTGTCCGTACAGCCGGTCGACACCGAATTCGGCCGCAAGACCAGGATCGACCAGACTTCCTGCAACACCGACTACACGTGCCTCGACGGCGACTGCCCGTCGTTCGTCACGGTCGAGCTGACCCCGGAGAAGAAGGGCCGCAAGACCTCCCGGCGTAAGGCTCCGGAGCCGCCGCGCGTCACGGATCCCGGATTCGGCGTGCCGACCGGCACCCAGAACGTCCTGCTGGCCGGCATCGGCGGCACCGGCATCGTCACGGTCAACCAGGTACTCGCGACTGCCGCACTGCGCGCCGGCTACGAAGTGGAGAGCCTCGACCAGATCGGCCTGAGCCAGAAGGCCGGACCGGTGGTGTCGCACCTGCGGTTCTCGACCAGCGCGCTCGAGCCGTCCAACCGGCTCACCTCGGGGAGCGCCGACTGCATCATCGCGATCGACCTGCTCACCGCGACCGACAACCGGAATCTGGCCTACGGCAGTGCCGAACGCACCATCGCGGTCGCTTCGACGAGCCAGACCCCGACCGGTGACATGGTGTACGACAAGTCCGTGGCCTACCCGGAGACCCAGTCGCTGCTGGACCGGCTGACCGCCGCCACCCGGACGCTTACCCACTTCGACGCCCTCGCCGCGGCACAGGCACTGTTCGGCAACACCGCGGCAGCCAACTTCCTGGTCGTCGGCGCCGCCTTCCAGAACGGCGGCCTACGCCTGCCCGAGGCCAGCATCGAGGAGGCCATCGGCATCAACGGTGTCGCGGTCGCCGCCAACGTGGCGGCGTTCCGCTGGGGCCGTGTCGCGGTCGCCGATCCGGCCGCGTTCGCCGCCGCCGTCGACGCCGCCCGCCCCAAGGCCGTGCCCGCGGTGGCGCGCCCGGAGCTGTTGGCCAGCACCACGTTCGACGGTGAGGTGCGCCGACTGGTCGAACTGCGAGCCGGCGAGCTGGTCGGTTACCAGAACGCCAAGGTCGCCCGGCGTTACGTCGAAACGGTTCAGGCCGTGTGGCAGCTGGAGCGCACCATCACCGACAACACCGCGTTCAGCGAGGCCGTCGCACGTGGGCTGCACAAGTTCACGGCCTACAAGGACGAGTACGAGGTCGCGCGGCTGCTGGTCGATCCGGCGTTCCTGGCCGACGTGCAGGCGCAGGTGCCCGGTGGGGAGAACCTCACCTACAAGCTGCATCCGCCCGTCCTGCGCGCCATGGGCCGCACGAAGAAGGTCGGCTTCGGACCGAAATCGCATGCGGCACTGAAGATGCTGGCCAAGGCCAAGGTGCTGCGCGGCACCAGGCTGGATCCGTTCGGCTACGCCCACGTCCGGAAAGTGGAGCGGCAGTTGCTGTCTCACTACACGGCGATGGTGCTGCGCCTCGCCGCCGAGCTGACCGTCGACAACTACGCCACGGCCGTCGAGGCCGCCGGACTGCCCGACATCGTCCGCGGCTACGAGGACGTCAAACTCGGCAACGTCGAGCTGTACTGGGCACGCCTGCGCGAGCTCGGCATCCCGGCCTGACCGGCCGCCACCCCAGATGTCCTGCCGCCACCCCTGCGGCAGTGTCAACCAGGCCGCCAAACATGCGGCAGCAGAAAGGAATCAGTAGTGACAGCTATGCCCACCCCCGCCGGAGTCTTCGGTCGCTCGCACAAGTTGAGCTCCCGCAGCCATGAGCAGGTCGTGTTCTGCGAGGACGCCGAGTCCGGCCTCAAGGCCATCATCGCCATTCACTCGACGGCGCTGGGTCCTGCCCTCGGCGGTTGCCGCATGTACCCGTACGCCGACGAGTTCGAGGCGCTCGAGGATGTCCTGCGGCTGTCGTGGGGCATGACGTACAAAGCCGCGGCGGCCGGCGTGAACCTGGGCGGCGGCAAATCGGTCATCATCGGCGATCCCACGAGCGACAAGAGCGAAGCGCTGTTCGCGGCCTTCGCGCGCTACGTCAACACCCTCGGCGGACGGTATGTCACCGCCGGCGACGTCGGCACCAACACCGACGATCTCGACATCATGGGTAAGTACACCTCGCACGTCACCGGCCGCAGCGCCGTCGCCGGCGGCTCAGGTGACAGCGCCCGCCTCACCGCACTGGGCGTTTTCAACGCCATGCGGGCCGGCGCCGAATCCGTCTGGGGCGCAGCCACGTTGGCGGGCCGGACCGTCGGTGTCGAGGGTGTCGGCAAGGTCGGCCGGGAACTCATCGCCCTGCTGCTCGCCGATGGCGCCGACGTATTCGCCACCGACGTGAACGACGCGGCACTGCAGCGCCTGTCGAGCGATCATCCCTCGGTGCGCGTCGTCAATTCAGTTGCCGACGCCCCGGTCGATGTCTATGCTCCGTGTGCCCTCGGGGCTACTCTGACGCCTATGAGCGCTCAAACCATCGAGGCGAAACTGGTCTGCGGTGCCGCGAACAACCAGCTCGCGACGCCCGACGTCGAGCTGTTGCTCGGCCGTCGCGGGATCACCTGGGTACCTGACTTCGTCGCCAACGCCGGCGGCCTCATCCAGGTCGCCGGTGAGCTGCACGGCGCGGACCGCGCTGCCGTCGAAGCCGACGTGACCCGCATCTTCGACCGCTGCCGCGACATCATCGCCTCCGCGAACGACGCGGGCATCAGCATCGGCGCCGCCGCGAACCTGTTCGCCGAACAGCGGCTCGACGGGGCCATCTGATGGGCGCCGGCGGCGGGCTTTTCCGCACCAAGTCGGTCGAGCAGTCGATCCGGGACACCGACGAACCCGATTCGAAGCTCCGCAAAGACCTGACGGCAAGGGATCTCACAGTTTTCGGCGTTGCCGTCGTCATCGGCGCCGGCATCTTCACCCTTACCGCTCAGACCGCGGGCAACATGGCGGGGCCGGCCGTGTCGGTCGCCTTCGTCATCGCGGCGATCACATGCGGGCTCACCGCGCTGTGCTACGCCGAGTTCGCCTCGACCGTGCCCGTCGCCGGCAGCGCCTACACCTACGCGTACGCCACCTTCGGCGAGCTGGTCGCGTGGATCATCGGCTGGGATCTTATACTCGAATTCGCGCTCGCGGTATCCGTTGTCGCCAAAGGCTGGTCGCAGTATCTCGGCCACGTGCTCGGCGGGACGGTGTCGCCCGTCGTGCACCTCGGGTCCGTCAAGTTCGACTGGGGTGCGCTGGTGATCATCGCCATCGTCGGCGTGCTGCTGGCGACCGGAACGAAGCTGTCATCGCGAGTTTCGGCCGTTGCCGTGGCGATCAAGCTCTCCGTGATCGTGCTGATCCTCGTCGTCGGCGCCACCTACTTCAAGGCCTCGAACCTGACGCCCTTCATCCCGGCGGCGCAGCCCTCGGCGAAGGCCGACGGTGTGCACCAGTCAATGCTGGCCTGGCTCACCGGAACTGGCGGAACGAGCTTCGGGTGGCTGGGCCTGCTGACCGCCGCCAGCATCGCGTTCTTCGCGTTCATCGGCTTCGACGTCGTCGCCACCGCGGCGGAAGAGACCCGCAACCCGCAACGCGACGTCCCCCGCGGCATCTTCGGCGCGCTGGCCATCGTCACCGTCTGCTACGTCGCGGTGTCCTTCGTACTCACCGGCATGGTGCCGTACACCCAGCTCCAAGGGGAGAATGCCACCCTCGCAACGGCATTCGCCCTCCACGGTGACACCTGGGCCAAGAACATCATCTCCATCGGCGCATTGGCGGGCCTCTCGACCGTCGTCATGGTGATGTTCCTCGGCCAGACCCGCGTCCTGTTCGCGATGTCCCGCGATGGCCTGCTCCCCAAGCGGCTCTCGCACACCGGCAAGCACGGCACCCCGGTGCGATTGACCGTCATCGTCGGTGTGGTGTGCGCGGTGCTGGCAGCGTTTGTGGACTTCGGCACGCTCGCGGGCATGGTCAACATCGGCACGCTGGTCGCCTTCATCCTGGTGGCGATCGGTGTGCCGATCCTGCGCCGGACCCGGCCGGATCTCAAGCGCGGCTTCCGCGTGCCCTTCGTCCCCGTGGTCCCGATCCTGGCTGCGCTGTCCTGCCTGTGGCTGATGCTGAACCTCGAAGTCGAGACGTGGCTGCGGTTCCTGATCTGGATGGCCATCGGCGTGGTGCTCTACTTCGTCTACGGCCGGTCGCATTCGATGATGGGACGACCGCGGCCCGAGGCGCACAAGCACCTCAACGTCACCCAGATCGCGGCGTGACGCTCAACTACACGTAACGCGAATCTCGAAGGGCTTGGTCACCATCACAGGCGGTAGCGCTGCCGTCACCCCGGTAGCGCTACCGCTGATGATGTACGTGTTGCCGTCCTTGGACGCGGTGGCCTGACCGCCCGACATGCCCTGCTGGTAACCGAGAATGACGCCGTTGACGTTGCCCAGGATCACCGAGTGCACGGTCGCGGCGTCGGGCGTCAACACCACCGCCACTCCGGAAACCTGCTGTCCGATTGCGATGTTGAAGTTGCCGACCGCGTTGGTGCACACCACATTTCCCGTGATCTTCTGGCGCGCCCCGTCAACGGTCACCTCGGCTTGACCCGGCGGTGGATTGCCGGTCGGAGGCTGGGCGGGCGAGGCCGTCGCGCTGGAGGCCGACGACGTCTTGGTCGTGCTGCTTGTGCTGCTGGTCGAGCTCGTCGTCTCCGACGACGGCTTGTCGTCGCTGCACCCGGCCAGCCCCAAGACGGCGGCCATGCCCACCGCACCGATCGCAACCTGTTGCCTCACCCTGGCACCCCTCTTGTCGTCGTCAACTTGACTTCATCAACATCTACGCCGTTGAACCGGCCGCCGCATTTCTTTTCTGAGATGCGACGGCCGGCTCGTTCCGGTGGCTACGGCAACCTGCCTACATCGGCATGAAATTGCCGAACCACCAGAAGCCCCAGCGCTCGATGGCCGGGCTCCACACCACGGATGCGCCCGGAGCCCACCACGGCGGGTTCGGTTGTACCGGAGCCCACGGCGGTGGAATGGCCGGCGGCACGTTCGGCTCGGCGGCCGCGACGCCGCTGCCCAGCTCGGTCGGCGACATTGTTGCGATACCGCCGGCGACACCGAACAGTCCGGCGGCCAGGCTCCCGGTCAGCGTCATCGTTGCGGTCAGTCATTTGATGGTCATTGCCTCGTCCTTGCCTTGACTGCATGGCCTCACGCGTCAAGGTCCGCGACGGATGCGGCATCGCATTCCTACCTGGCGAGCTTGCCCCGACCCCGAAAGAGCGGACCTGGCGCCTCAGGCAATTGGTGAATACCCCACGCCGGCAGCCATAAACGGACTGAGGTCAGTCGAGGCAGAACTCGTTACCCTCCACGTCCTGCATGACGATGCACGACTCGTTGATGTCATCGGCTGGCAGCAGCCGCACCCGCACCGCCCCGAGCGCGACGAGCCGCTCGCACTCCGTCTCGAGCGCCGCAAGGCGCTCGTCCCCGGCCAGCCCGGTGGCGACCCGCACGTCCAGATGCACCCGGTTCTTCACCGCTTTGCCTTCGGGAACGCGCTGAAAGAACAAGCGGGGCCCAATCCCCTCGGGATCGACGCAGGCGAACTTCGAACCTTGATGCTCGGATGGCAGCGCGCGATCGAAGTCGTCCCACGATGCGAATCCCGGCGGCGGCGCCGGCACCACGTACCCCAGCACGTCACACCAGAATCGCGCCACGCGCTCAGGTACCGCGCAGTCGAAGGTGACCTGAAACTTCCTGACTTCAGCCATCATTCACCTCAGCGGCCCAGATTGCGGAGGCCGGCGACGGTGTCGGCCAGTGTGATGCGCGGATCGCGGTAGGTGACACCGAGGTCGCGTTCGCTCGGGGTGTCGTCCGAGTCCGGCATCTGCGTGTAGTACTGCATCGCCGCTTCGGTGAACGGCGTCTGGAACGGTAGCAGCGGTCCCAGCCGATCAAGTACCTGACCGGCCATCCGCAGCACGGTGTCGGGAATCGGAACGGACAACATGGTCTTGTCACCGACCTCGCTCAGCAGCCGAGCCAGCTCGTCCACCGGAATGCGGTGGCCGCCCGCCATATAACGGCGGGGACCCTTGGCGGGCTCGAGCAACGCCGCGTGGAGATCGGCCAGGTCCCGACCGTCGACGACGGTCCACGCCGCACTACGTCCCGGAATCGCCCCGAGCTGAAGTGCCTGGGCCACACCTTCGCCGGCCTCGCCGAACTGGTCGCCGACCGGCGGACCCATGACCATGCCGGGATAGGTGATGTTCACCGGAGCCCCGGCGTCCTGCATGCCGCGGGCGTAGATCTCGACCTGCGCTTTGGACCGCCCATAGCCGTCGGTGCCGCCGAACACCGGAAGATCGGCCTCGAGCTTGTCGACATCGGGATTGAACAGCGCCGTGATGCTCGAGACGTGAATGATCGGATCGAGGCCCAGTTCCACGGCGCCGCCCAGCACATTTCGCGCACCGTCCATGTTGGTGCTCAGCATCTGCGCCGTCTGGTTCGGGTCGGTGGCGACCAGCGCCGCGGCGTGCAGCACCGCATCGCACCCGTCCAGCGCGCGCAGCACCGAGTCGCGATCGGTGATGTCGCCGACCACATGGTCAGAGACATCGACGCCCAATTTGGCAACACTGGTTTGCAGCCGAGACGCGTTGCGCACCAGGAAGCGGACCGAATGCCCCTTGTCCGCAATGGCTTTCGCACTCCAACCACCGACGAACCCGGTCCCGCCCGTGACCAGCACCCGCATGACGCCTACCCCCTCCGAAGTGAACTGTCGCTGCCCAGACGCTAGTACTTGCCATTACGCCGCAGGGTGGATCCGCGCGATGTAGACATCGCGGGTGAAGACGCGCAGCGCTTCGGGCCCTGGTGGTGCGGTGGAGGTGTAGACCGCGCCGGTCGGGGTGGTCAGGGTGACGGTGTGGCGGCCGTGCCGGTCGTATGTGGTGGCCGCGTGCCAGCCGGGTTCTTCTTTGACGTAGTTGCAGTGCGCGCATTGGCCTTGACCGTTGTGCACGCTGGTGGGGCCATGCTGCGCGTGCGGCCGGATGTGGTCGGTGTGCCGAATCCTGGCGTTGCAGTATGGGGTGCGGCAGATCTGATCGCGCAGCGCGATGAACCGGGCCAGGGCTTTCGGGAACGCCCGCGCGGTGGATTCCATCGCCACCAGCTTGTTGGTGCCGGGCTGGGCGTACAGGCGCCGCACCGCGGCCGCGCCCTGGGCATCGAGCGCGCCGGCCACGACGAGATCGCGGGCGATTTCGGCCGGGATCGGCCCATACCCCTCCAGATGCGCCGGTTCTGAGCCACCGGCGAGCAGGGTCTCATCGGAGAGCACCAGGTTCGCCGTCACCGGCACCGGCGACTGCACCGGGTTGCGGCCCGTGACCCGCTGCACCATCACGTCGGCCATGATCTGGTCGTGGGTGCGGCCCAACCCGGCCGGTACCGTCGTGCCCGGCAGTGTCGAGGCCAGCGTGCTCGCCGCCGCATCGGACAGCGCGGTATGCATGGCGCGGCCTTCGGCGGCCGGTAGCCGCACGCTCACGGTGGCCATGCCGTCAGCGGCGGGCCGGAACCGGACATGGCGCCCGGCCGGCGCGCGGCGCGCCCGCTGCACGATCGCCTCCTGATCGAGCCGGTAGGCGATCCGCTTGGCCTCGGCGGTGATCTCCGCATCACCTTTACCGTCGACGGTGGCGGGGTCGGCGCACAATTCGGCATCCAGCAGCCGGCGATCCAACACCGACAGGCATTCCGCCTCTTTGGTGATCAGCTCGGCCCGGTGCTCGGAGAGCACACCCGATTCCAACGCGGCCAGCGTGCACGGCATGTCTGCGACCAGGATGCGGGCCATCGCCATCAACCGCTCACCCCGATGCGGGGACTCGCGCCGCGCCAACCCGATCTCCGAGCCCAGCGCGGCCCGCGACACCCGCGGCCCACCCGCCGCGGCCGCCGCCACCCGCCGCGCCTCAAGTGCCGCCGCAATCCGAGCCTGCTCGGCCGCCGCACGCGCCTTGACCCGCTCGAGCTCCGCCATGCGACCCGACAACGCCGCCTCGTCGGCGTCGGGGTCCACCAAAGCTTCGCTCATACGTTCGAATGTACACCCTGCCCACGACAAGTACCGCCGACAGCGACTTTTCCTGTGGTGCTGCGTATCTCGCCGTCGGCAAGCGCCGCGGCCGTAGGCTGCCCACTGTGCACGTCGACGTGATGACAGTTCCGCAGCCTCTGGTCCAGATGGGCGCACTCGCCCAGCGCACGCAGGCAGCCGGATTCTCCGGTCTCCTCCTGACCGAGACCGGCCGCACCGCATATCTGAGCGCGGCGGTCGCATCCCAGGCCGCTCCCGGCCTCGAGCTGTCCACCGGTGTCGCCGTCGCGTTTCCGCGCAGTCCCTTCGTCACGGCGGCGTCGGCGTGGGAACTGCAGGAAGCCACCGGCGGCAGGTTCAGGCTCGGTCTCGGCACCCAGGTCCGGACGCACGTGGTGCGCCGCTACGGCATGCCCTTCGAACAGCCGGGCCCGCGACTGCGCGACTACGTGCGCGCCGTGAAGGCATGCTTCACGGCTTTCCGGACCGGCAAGCTCGACCATCACGGCGATTTCTACGACATGGACTTCATCACGCCCCAGTGGAGCCCCGGCCCCATCGATGCGCCCGATCCCAAGGTCGACATCGCCGCGGTGAACCCGTGGATGCTGCGCATGGCCGGTGAGGTCGCCGACGGCGTGCACATCCACCCACTCGGCGAGCCGGGCTACGTCGCCCGCCACGTGCTGCCCAACGTGGCTGCCGGCGCCGAGAAGGCGGGCCGCTCCCCTGCCGACATCGACACGATCATCCCGGCCATGACGATCGTCGGCGACACCGACGAGGAACGGCACAACGAACGCGAGTTCGTCCGCGCCAGCATGAGCTTCTACGGCAGCACGCCGAACTACGCGTTCATCTGGGACGAGGCCGGCTTCGAAGGCACCACGGCGCGCCTGCGGGAGAAGCAGAAAGCCGGCGACATGGCGGGCATGATGGCGCAGATCACCGACGACCACATCGCCGCGTTCGCCACCGAATCCACGTGGGATCACCTGGCGGACAAGCTAATCGCCAAGTACGAGGGCGTGGCCAGCCGCGTGGTCCTCTACAACGCGCTCGGCGGTTCCGACCGTTTCGAGCGGTACGGCGAGATCGCCCGGCGGTTGTCAGCGCGCTAGCGTCTGGAGGACTTCGTGGGGCCTGCCTACGCGCCGTGCCCCGGGCTGAGATCCTTGACGTCGGCGAAGAACACCGGCCGGCGTTGGGCGCCTGAGCTTCCGCCGGCGACGGGGGCCAGCAGATGGCCGATGTGGTCGCCCATATCGAACCTTCCGATGATCTCGCCGACGAACCATGCCAGCGCGGAATCGAGGATGCGCGTACCTTCCGGTCCGACATGCCAGTCGCATTGCCGGAATTTGTCGACGGCATCGCCGGTCTCGCCGCCGAACAGTTCGGCCACCTTCAACTCGCCGCGCGGCAGCAGGTGCACCGCGAGGTGCGTCGCCGTCCGGGCGACCGACGTCGTGTGATTCTGCGTGGACAGCCCGACGAGAAATGTCGGGGGGTCGATGCTGGCTTGCGTAGCGAAGCCGACGAGGCATCCGCCGGTCTGACCGTCGGCCTGCACCGTGACCACGAACATCGGGTAGTCGAGTAGGTCGACGAAGTCTTCAAATGCGCTGTCTGCTGTCATCACCGGTCCTGGCCTCGGGTTTTGGGATACCGGAGTTGGGGTAGCCACAGCTCAATTCTTGCAAACCGTCAACGGGCCCCGTCGATGGTCGCTACCGGAGATGGGAGTCTTCTGTGAAGGCAGTTACCTGGCATGGCCGACGAGATGTCCGCGTCGACACAGTGCCCGATCCCCGGATCGAGACACCTACCGACGCCATCATCGAGGTCACCTCGACGAACATCTGCGGATCAGATCTGCACCTCTACGAGGTGCTCGGCGCGTTCATGCACGAGGGCGACATTCTCGGGCACGAACCCATGGGCATCGTTCGTGAGGTCGGCAGCGACGTCGACGGGCTATCTGTCGGTGACCGGATCGTCGTACCGTTCCAGATCTCCTGCGGGCATTGCTACATGTGCGACCAGCAGCTGTACACGCAATGCGAGACCACGCAGGTTCGCGACCACGGTAAAGGCGCGGCACTGTTCGGCTATTCGGAGCTGTACGGCCAGGTGCCGGGTGGCCAAGCCGAATACCTCAGGGTGCCGCAGGCGCAGTTCACCCACATCAAAGTCCCTGAGGGACCGCCGGATTCGCGTTTCGTCTACCTGTCGGACGTCTTGCCCACGGCGTGGCAAGCCGTCGCCTACGCCGATATCCCGGAAGGCGGCAGCGTCACGGTGCTCGGTTTGGGGCCGATCGGTGACATGTGCGCGCGCATCGCCCAACACCTGGGGTATCGGGTGATCGCCGTCGACCGAGTTCCGGAACGGCTGGCTCGGGCCACGCTGCGCGGCATCCACACCGTCGACCTCGACGCGCTTGACGGCAGCGTCGGCGACACCATCCGCGCGTTGACCGACGGCCGCGGCACCGACTCGGTGATCGACGCGGTGGGTATGGAAGCCCACGGATCGCCGGTGGCACAAGCGCTTCAGCGCATGACCGGGACCCTTCCCGACATGGTGGCCAAACCCATGATGCAGAACTTCGGGGTGGATCGACTTCATGCGCTCTACTCGGCCATCGACATCGTCCGCCGCGGCGGCACCATCTCCTTGATCGGCGTGTACGGCGGGATGGCGGATCCCCTGCCGATGCTGACGCTGTTCGACAAGCAGATTCAGTTGCGCATGGGCCAGGCCAACGTCAAGAAATGGGTCGACGACATCCTGCCGCTGCTCGGCGACGACGACCCGCTGGGTGTCGACACGTTCGCCAGTCATGTTCTGCCCCTTGATGATGCACCACATGCTTACGACATCTTCCAGAGGAAACAGGACGGTGCCGTGAAGGTGATGCTCAAGCCGTGAGTGGAAGGACCGATGACGCTACCCAGAATGCAGCCCGGCCAAGGCGATATCGCCGAGGCGCGAGACATCGTGGGCGCCGTGGCGTCGGCGTTCTCACACCAGGTCGTGGGCCAGCAGCACCTGCGTGAAACGATGCTCGTCGCGTTGCTCGGCGGTGGTCACCTGCTGCTCGAGAGCGTTCCCGGTCTGGCCAAGACGACGGCGGCGCGGGTGCTGGCCGGATCGGTCGGCGGCAGCTTCCGCCGCATCCAGTGCACGCCGGATCTGTTGCCGAGCGACATCATCGGCACGCAGATCTTCGAGGCCGACACCAACTCGTTCACCACGCAGCTGGGCCCGGTGCACGCCAACATCGTGTTGCTCGACGAGGTCAACCGCTCGAGCGCCAAGACCCAGAGCGCGATGCTCGAGGCGATGGAGGAACGCCAGACCACGATCGCCGGGGTCGAATACCCGCTACCCGAGCCGTTTCTCGTCATGGCCACCCAGAATCCCGTCGACCAGGAAGGGACCTATCCCCTGTCCGAGGCGCAGACCGACCGGTTCATGCTCAAAGAGCTCGTGCACTACCCGTCGATCACCGACGAGATCGAGATGATCGACCGCATGGACGCCGGACGATACGACCGCGACCGTCATCCGGCCCCGGTGGTATCCCTCGACGACGTCCGCCGGGTGCAGGAGATCGTTCGCTCGGTCCACCTCGATCGCGCACTCGTCGCGTACGCCAGCCGGCTGGTCGCCGTCACGCGTGAACCTGCCCAGCACCTACCGTCCAACCTCGCCCGACTCATCGAATACGGCGCCAGCCCCCGCGCGACCATTGCCTTCTGCCGGTCCGCCCGCGCGCTCGCCGTCATCCACGACCGCGGACACGTTGTACCCGAAGATATTTCGATGCTCGCCCACCGGGTGCTGCGCCATCGGCTGATTCTCGGTTTCGAGGCCGCGAGCGCGCGGATCACGCCCGATGCGGTGGTCGACGCGGTACTTCAGACGGTCCCGGTGCCGTGAGGCCGACATGGGGAAACACCTCGACGCCGCGAAAATTCACATCGGCCGCGACCCGGGCAGCCTGCTGGAAGGCGGCCGTTACGCGCTGATCCACACCCGGAGCCTCGAGTTCGACGAACTGCGCCCCTACGTCCCGGGCGACGACGTCCGCGACATCGATTGGAAGGCGAGTTCCCGGTCCGGCCACACCCTGATCAAGCAGTTCGTGTCCGAGAAACACCACAAGATCGTGGTGGTCGCCGACGCCGGCCGCAATGTGTCGGCGCTGGCGCCGTCGGGAGAACTCAAGAAGGACATCATCGCGCATGTCATCGGCGCGATCGGGCTCATGACGTTGCGTCGATCCGACGAGATCGGCCTGGTCACGGGTGACCGCCGGGGCTGCATCGACACCCGGCTGCGCCGCGGCGAGACCCATATCGAGCGCATGCTGCACCACTACCTGCAGCTGGCCGGCGAGGCACCGGCGCGCAGCGATCTGCTCGTCCAGCTGCGTTGGCTCGCAACGCATTATCGGCACCGGCTGCTGGTGTTCGTGGTGTCCGACGAGCCTGACATCAGTGACGCCTTACGCGACGTGCTGCGATCGCTGACAGCCCGGCATGACGTGCTGTGGGCGTTGGTGACCGACATGCCGCCGGTGGGACCCGAAAGCGGCCGGAGCTACGACGCCGCCGATGGACAGTTCCTGCTGCCGCCGGCGGCACTGGACCGCGCCGTCTCGGAGGCCTACCAGCGCTCGGAAGACGCACGGCGCCAGCATCTTTCAGAGTTCTTGACGGTGTCCGGCGTACCACATGCGCGTATCGGCGGGAGCGCCGGCATCAAACCTGCGTTGACGGCGATGACGGGGGTCTACGCACGTGCCAGATGAGGATCTGCTGCGGTACGTAATCGGCCCCACGCCCTATTCCGCGTGGTGGCCGTGGCTCGCGGCCGCGCTGATCCTGTGCGTGATCGCTTGGTATGCCTGGCTGTTCATGACGACGTCGCCAGCTCGGCGGATCGGCGAGGTGCGGTTGATCCGCGTCGTGCGGGACGAGATGATCAAGTTGCGCGCGGTCCGGGACATTCGCGGCATCGCCCGCCGCCATCGATCCGGGGACCTCTCGGCGCCGGCCGCCGCGGCGGCGCTGAGCCGCGAACTGCGCCGGTTCCTGCGTTCGGCGACTGGGCTCCGGGTTCAGTACATGCATGTCGGCGCCATCGCGGCCGGTCCCGCGGGCGCCGCCGCACCATTGCTGTCCGAACTCGTTGACGTGCAGTTCAATCCGCGCTCGGCCGTCGATGTCGGCGATGCCTGCGTGACTGCCGAAGGGCTGGTCATGCGATGGAGCTGACCTGGCGGGTTGCGGCGATCGCCGGATGCGTCGCGCTGGCGGCGTGTGTGGCGTTCGCCGTGCTGTGGCCGCACCGCCACCGCCCCGGCGACTTGCGGCCGCTGGCCAACACCAACCGCCTGACGCGGCTGCCCGAGTATCGCCGGGCGCGACGCCGGAACGCGATCTCGGTATGGTCCGCCGTCGCGCTGCTCGTGGTGGGCTTCGGCGCCGCCGTCGTGGCCACGGCACGACCGACCGGGCTGCCCACACTGAACCACCGGTCCGAAGCCGCTGCGCCGCAGGACATCATGATCTGCGCCGGAGCCCCGGCGACCGATGCCCCCGTGACCGCGACGCTGCAGTTCTTCGCCGATTCCGCCCGCGGATTCAGCACCGAGCGGATCGGGCTCACGTCTGCCAATCGCCGTGTCGTCCCGTTGACCCGGGACTACCAGTACGCTGCCGCGGAGTTCACCGCGTACTCCCGTCAGATCAAGCGGAGCGACGCCAGACCGTTTGTGGCGCCGGTGCGTTACACCGGCTACACCCCGAACACCGACGACCTGCTGGCGCTGTGCATGGCCGGGTTCCCGCCGGCGGCCGGCTCATCGACAACGCGCCGGTCACTCATCTATGTCGGGCCTGAAGCATCGAACGGCGATGCCGGCCGGCTCTTCACCGCCGCCGCACTTCGAAACTTGGCTGCCGCCAATAAAATTCAGGTCAACGCGATCATCGTCGGCGATGGTGGGGGCACGGTTTCGGGGCTCGTGCTCGACACCGGCGGCATGTCACACTCTGCCACCGATATCGGTGCGTCGTTGCGCGACATCACCCGACATCCGCCGCCGGCGGATCGGACGAACGTCGCCGCCAAACCGGTCGAGACGCCGGACGTCGCGCTCCTGGTGGCCCTCCTCGCAGTGTGCGCCGCCGCCTGGTGGCGACGCCGGAGCACCGAACACGCGCGATGGCGCACGTGGCGCTGGGCCGGATTCGGTGTGACCGCGCTGCTGCTGATCGCGGCCGCCATCCGCCCCACCATCGGCGCGACAGCGCCGCCGCCCCAGACCGCGGGCGCCCGCGAGCCGAACATCTTCCTGGTCATCGACCGCTCGTCGAACATGACCGCACCAGGGCCCGACGGCCGTTCCCGCGCGGCCGAGGCGAGCGCCGACATCGCGCAACTGATCGATCGCTACCCGACGGCGCGGTTCGCCGTCGTCGGATTCGCTTCCGGCCCCGCAGTGGAATGGCCGCTGTCGGCCGATGGGTGGAGTCTGAAGCCCGTCGTCACGACGCCCGTCACGTATCGCACCACGGAGCTGACGCCGCCCGACGCCGGAGCGGCGAGTACGGTGCTGCGCTACCAGCTGCTCAGCGCAGTCCAGCAATACCCGGACGCCAAGAACCTCGTCTACTACCTCGGCGCCGGAACGCCGGAATCTGCCACTCCGCAGCGGGAATTCGATCTACCAGAAGGCGTGGTCGCCGGCGGCGCGGTGCTCGGTTACGGCGACGACGCGGCCCCCACACTGCCCGCCGTTGCCCAGCAGATCGGCGTGCCGTATGTACAGCGCACGGAAGCGGGACTGCCGGCCGAGGCACTCACCGACGTCGGCCGCCCCGCCGAACAGCCCACCGGCCGGGCTGACAGCGGAACGGAACTCTATTGGGTGCTCTCCGGGCTCGCCGCCGTGCTCCTGCTCGTCGAGCTGTTTCTCACGTTGCGGGAAGCCGCCCGCACCCGGCTGGATCGGGTGCGGCTGTGAAAACCGACCGACAGAGGCTGCGTCGCCGACTACTCCTGGTCTCGGCACCCGTCGTCGCGGTCGTGCTGATCCTCGCCGCGAAGCTGGCCTCCGTCGCAGTGGTCGGCGATTCGGTGGTCACCGATTACGCACACCGCGATACCGCTGCGCTGTCCGACGACATCGCAATCCTGCACCGGTTCAACGTGATCGAACCAGCCCGGACGTCATACGCCGGCGGGAGCCTCGCGGTGCTGCAGCACCGGCTCGACGACGCCGACCGCGAGTTCGGCGACGCCCTGGCTCGCACCGCGGCCGACCGGTCGTGCCCGGTCCGGGTCAACCTCGAGCTGATCCGGGAAACCCTCGGCGATCAGGCCGCCGCGGCGGGCGACCATGACACCGCCGTCCGGCTCTACACCGCAGCCAGAGACGTCGTCACGCACGCGCCCGCCAACTGTTTCGCCGGCAATACCGACGCGGACCCCGAGCGCCGCCGGATCCGTGCCGAGGCCCTGCCCCGCCTGGACGCCAAGCTCGCGACGACGGACCGGCCGCCGACCGCGCCACCACCGCCGCGTCCAGAGGCACCACCACCGCCGCCGCCACCCGCATCCGGGGACGCCTCGTCGACGCTCCCGCCGCCCCTGCCACCACCCGATGCCGGAGACCCGCTGCGGGGGCTGCAACAAATACTGCGCGACGCGGCGCAGTGACGGCGGCAGGTGTGCCCGCGGTGTGGTCCGGGTATGCACCATCGGTGAGTGACACCGCCCTGTTGATCATCGACATGATCAACGACTACCGGCACGAAGACGGTGAGGACCTTGCGACGAACGTCGCCGAGATGCTCGATCCGTTGCACCGGCTTCTCACTGCGGCGCGGTCACACGGCGGTGTGGACGTCGTGTACGTCAACGACAACCATGAGGACTTCAGCGTCGGCGGCGAAGGCATTGTCGAAGTCGCGCTGTCCGGGCGTCATCCTGAACTCGTCAGGCCTCTGGTCCCGACGGACGGCAGCACCTTCCTGATCAAAGTTCGGCACAGCGTCTTCTATGCCACCGCGCTCGACTACCTGCTGCGGCAGCGTGGGGTCGGCACGCTGATCCTGACGGGACAGGTCACCGAGCAGTGCATTCTCTACAGCGCCCTCGACGGGCACCTGCGGCACTACGACGTCATCGTCCCGCCCGACGCGGTCGCGCACATCGACCCGCAACTCGGCGAAGCGGCCCTGAAGATGATGCAGCGCAACATGGGAGCCCAGATCGTCGAATCCACGCGGTGCCTGGATCTGAACAGCCGGCCGCGGGACTAATTTACACTCCTGTCAGTAGCGCAGGAGGGGGCGTCGATGAAGGTGCGGGTAATCGCCGGCGTGGTGGTCGTCATCGCGTTGTACATCACGACGATTGCGCTGTATGCGAGCACCGGACTGGGACACCCCAGCCAGCTCAGCGAAGCGACGCCGACAACAGACGGCACCACCGTCACCATCGACCTGAACGAAGTCCATTCGGTCAAGGGCGACATGGTCGCCAACGTCACAGTGGTGCCCGGACCGGCGCTACTGGATCCCCAAACTCATGGCCTGCTCGAAGACCTCAGTGTCGCAGTGCAATCCGCGGTCACGCCCACCCGGCGTACATGGACCAAAGGGATGGTGCCCGACGTGTTCCCGGTCGCGCTGATCCTGTCCGGCGACCCTGGCGGTTACCCATTCGATCGCTACCGATCAGGCCCGATCACCGTCGAATTGTTCCGTGGCGCGTCGCATGTACCGATCCGCGTGACGCCCGCGTTCTTCGATCGTGTGCCGGGCTGGATGTTCCATACTCCGGCCGACCGGAATGGCGCCATACCGGGCGTCCATCGCGTCGACGCGCAACGCTCGCCGAGCACAGCCGCGTTCGCCGCGGTGCTCGTCGGCGCACTCATCACCATTGCCACGTTGGGTGCGGTCGTGGCCGTTCAGACCGCACGCAATCGCCGCAGGTTCCAGCCGCCGATGACGACATGGTTTGCCGCAATGCTTTTCGCTGTGGTGCCACTGCGCAACGCATTGCCCGACGCGCCACCCATCGGAACATGGATCGACGTGTCGGTCGTGCTGTGGGTGATCGTGATATTGGTGGCGTCGATGAGTCTCTACATCACGTGCTGGTGGCGGCATCTCAAGCCCGAATAGGGTGTTCCGGGCTCGACACCGGGTACCAGCCCACTGTGAACACGACACCACCTGCGCCGCCACCGACAACTCCCATGGACACCGTGGCCGAACTCGCCGCCCGCCTGCGGGTGGATTCGATTCGGTCCAGTACCAGCGCGGGATCCGGTCATCCCACGTCGAGCATGTCGGCCGCGGATCTCGTCGCCGTCCTCGTCGCCCGCCATCTGCGCTACGACTGGCGCGATCCGGCCGCCGTCACCAACGACCACCTGATCTTCTCGAAGGGGCACGCGTCGCCGCTGCTGTATTCGGCGTACGCGGCCGTCGGTGCGATCACCGACGACGAGCTGATCGACGGCTACCGCCGGTTCGGGCAGCGCCTGCAAGGTCATCCCACCCCGGTGTTGCCGTGGGTGGACGTCGCGACCGGCTCACTCGGCCAGGGGCTGCCGGACGGCATCGGACTCGCGCTGGCCGGGAAATACCTCGATGGCCTGCCCTACCGGGTCTGGGTGCTGTGCGGCGACAGCGAGATGGCCGAAGGCTCCATGTGGGAAGCGCTCGACAAGGCGTCCTATTACAAGCTGGACAACCTGGTCGCCCTCATCGATGTGAACAGGCTGGGACAGCGCGGCCCGACGGACCTCGGCTGGAACGTCGCGGCCTACGAGCGGCGGTGTCAGGCTTTCGGTGCCCGCACGCTCGTCATCGACGGCCACGACCTCGCCGCGATCGATGACGCGCTGGCAAGCGTGGCCGCGCCGGAAGCGGTGGACCGGCCGACGGTGATCATCGCGAAAACCGTCAAAGGCAAAGGATTCTCGGAGGTAGAGGACAGCCCGGACTGGCATGGCAAACCCTTCCCTGAGGACATGGCCGAACGGGCCATCGCCGAACTCGGCGGCCGGCGCCGGCTGATCGTGCGCAGCCTCGAGCCGCCGGCTCCCGCGCCGACAGAGGAGTGGGACGCCGTCGAGGCCGTGGACCTCCCCACTTACGAACTCGGTGCGGACGTCGCCACCCGGAAGGCTTACGGCGCTGCGCTGGTATCCGTCGGCAGTCACAACCGTCACGTGGTCGCACTCGACGGCGAGGTCGGAAATTCCACCCACGCAGGCGAATTCGCGCAGAAGTTCCCCGACCGCTACTTCGAGATGTTCATCGCCGAACAGCAGATGGTGGCCGCGGCCACCGGCCTGGGCGTCCGCGGCTACATCCCGTTCGCGTCCACGTTCGCGGCGTTCCTGACGCGCGCCTACGACTTCATTCGCATGGGCGCGATCTCGGGCGCGAACGTGAAACTCGTTGGTTCCCATGCCGGTGTCGAAATCGGCGCAGACGGTCCCTCGCAGATGGCACTCGAGGACATCGCGATGATGCGCGCCGTCCACGATGCCGTCGTGCTCTACCCGAGTGATGCCACCAGCACCGTCGCATTGGTGCACGCGATGGCCGAGACACCGGGAATCTGTTACCTGCGCACCACGCGTGGCGCCTATCCGGTGCTGTACGACGCCACCGAGGAGTTTCCGGTGGGCGGTGCCAAGCTCTTGCGCGCATCCGAGGCCGACGACGTCACCCTGATCGGCGCCGGCGTGACGGTGCACGAATGCCTCAGCGCGGCAAAACAACTCGCCGGCGAAGGCATCACCGCGCGGGTCATCGACTGCTACTCGGTCAAGCCGATGGACGCGGCGACCGTCGCCGCAGCCGTCGGCGCCACCGGCGGCCGCGTCGTCGTCGCCGAGGATCACCACCCCGAGGGTGGTCTCGGGTCGGCGGTGCTCGACGCCCTCGTCGCTCACGAGCTGGCCGATATCCGCCTCGCGCATCTGGCGGTCCGCGGGATGCCCGGGTCGGGAACGACACGCGAGCTGCTCGCCTGGGCCGGCATCGACGCAGACCACATCCGGGAGGCCGCGACGATGCTGATCGCCAAGAGCGTGGTCGGCAGCCACTGAAGTCCGGGCTTGCAACAATGGGACATATGGGCGAGCAGAGCTTGTGGATGCAGAAGGTCGAAGCCGATCCGGGCCACTCACAGTGGTACATCGAACGGTTCCGGACCCTGGCTCGGGATGGTGAGGACATCGTCGGCGAAGCCCGCCTGATCGACGCGATGGCCGCCCGCGGCGCGCGGATCCTCGACGCCGGCTGCGGCCCCGGCCGGGTCGGCGGATACCTCGCAGCGGCCGGGCACGACGTCGTCGGGGTGGATGTCGATCCCGCTCTGATCGCCGCCGCCGAAGCGGACCACCCCGGACCACGCTGGCTGGTGGGCGACCTCGCCGAACTCGACCTGCCGGCCCGCGGGATCCCAGAACCGTTCGACCTGATCGTGTCGGCCGGCAACGTGATGACGTTCGTCGCCCCGAGCACCAGGGTGCAGGTGCTCTCCCGGCTCCGCGCCCACCTCGCCGACGACGGCCGCGTGGTCATCGGCTTCGGCGCGGGCCGCGACTACGAGTTCAACCAGTTCTTCCAGGACGCCAGCCAAGCCGGCCTCACGCCGGATCTACTGCTGTCCACCTGGGATCTGCGGGTCTTCACCGACAAATCCGACTTCCTGGTCGCGGTCCTCATCCCGATCCCGCCCCGGTAGCGTGGCACCGGTGAACTTCTCCCGCGTGTCTTCCACCGTTGCACTGACCGCCTGCGCCGCCTCACTCGCCGTCGCCCTCACCGCGTGTGGCTCCGACGAAAAGGCACCGGCGGCGACCACCACCCAGGCGCCGCTGGTGACCACGACCCCGAGCGCGGCGACCGCGCTCGACAACTCCTCGACCGCGGCCGCCCGCACCTGCCCGACGGCAGAAGGACAGGGCGGCGCACCCGAGTGGACGCTGGGCGGCGCGACCGGCAGCGTGGCCGTGACGGGATCCACCGACACTGCGGCCCCGGTCGTCACCGTCAAGGGCCCGTTCAGCGTGAACCAGACCCAGGTACAGACGCTGAAGGCCGGCACCGGCCCCGTCGTCCCCGAAACCGCGACGGTCTCGGTCTGCTACGCGGGCTTCAACGGCCGTGACGGATCAAAGTTCGACAGCGCCTACGACCGTGGCGCGCCGGCCACCTTCTCGCTCATGCGCGTGGTGCCCGGCTTCCAGAAGGCCATCGCCGGGCAGAAGGTCGGCTCCACCGTCGCGGTCGCGATGACGTCGGCCGACGGCTACCCCGACGGCCAGCCGAGTGCGGGCATCGAGAAGGGTGACTCGCTGGTCTTCGCGATCAAGATCCTCGACGTGTCGAACTGATCATCGGGCTGCGGCTTCGCGGCGAACCTGTTATCAAGAACTTGGTTCATCGTTACCGCGAAACACCGTCGAGCAAAGGCGGCCCCGACCTGAACTGACGCCACAATGGAGGCGTTGGAGTGCCGCGCTGGGGAGGACAGCGCAGCATGTCAGTAGGTCGCCGCTGCCGCGACGGGAGGATATATGCGCAGCTCAGTCGGCACCGTCACCGTCGTCATGGTCGCTGCCCTGGCCGCAGGATGTGGTAGCACCGCGGGCACGGCAGTGCCGGTGACCACGCCGCCGCTCGTGGCCCGGCCCCTGGTCGAACGTGAACTGGACGGTCTGCTGCTCAGCCCCGAGCAGGTCAACGCGACCATGGGATCGGCGGCCATGACGGTGCTCAGCGCCCAGGCCACCATGTCGGACAACAGCGCCACGATGGCGCCGCCCGAGTGCCTCGTCATCGACGGCGCCGCAGAAGCCGCGGTGTATGCGGGCAGTGGCTTCTGGGCCGAGCGCGAACAGAGCATGAACGACGGGGACAAGTTCACCCACTACCTGAAGCAGGCTGTGGTCCTGTTCCCGACGCAGGACAAGGCGCAGGAGTTCTTCAACACGTCGGCGCAGCTGTGGCCGGCGTGCAAGCAGTACACGCACACGCAGAGTCAGTCGCAGTGGTCCGTCGGGCACATCACCAACGCGCACGACACGCTCAGCGTGGTCTCGACAGAGCAAGACGCGGCCGCACCCGGTTGGGCGTGCGGCCGCGCCTTGGCACACAAGAACAACGTCATCATCGACATCAACACGTGCAGTCCCGATCCGGCGGACACGGCGGTCCAGATTGCCAATCAGATCGGCACCAACGTCGCAGCACGATGGTGACGACGACGGTTATCCGCCGTTGGTGACCGGGTTCGACGTCAGCGGGATGAAGCCGTCGTTGATCCAGACGCCCCAGCGACCTCCCCATGCCGAGGTCCACACGACGGGCTGACCGTCCCACGCCTCAGCCGGCTTCTTCGGGGCCCACGCCGGCGGCTCCTCACCCAGTCCGGGCGCCGGTGGCGGCGGCTGAGCGGCGGCCAGCGGCATACCGATGCCGAGCGCGGCCGCGGCGAGCGAACCCGCGACGGCGGCGGCGGACAAGGTCTTTCTGACGGTCGACATGCGTATGCTCCTCTGTGATTACTTAGCGTGTGTAATCACATTACCCCGCGCGCTCAGTGCGATGGGGTGGGCGCGAATCCGGCAGCTGGTGGTGGCGCGCCGGGACCACCCGGCGCCGGAGTCGCCGGCGCCGAACCCGGGGCGTCGTAATACCCGGGCGGCGGCGGGCCGTTCAACGGGTAATAGCCCGGAGGCAGCGCCGGTCCGCCGGTCTTGGGTCCGGTGTCGACGATCGGGTTCGACGACCCGGGATCGGTCAGCGAGATGAAGCCCGGGGGCAGTTTGGGCGCCGGCCCCGCACCGGGCGGTGGCCCGGGGGCCTCCTCGGGCGGCATCGTGAGCGCCTCGATCGGGTTGCCGCTGTGGAACGTGTGCCAGATGTCCCGCAGGTAGCCGAGCTGGCCCGGAGTGCTTCCCGCGCCGTAGGTCTGGTCCTGAAGCTCGGGCACCGTCGGAGCGCCGATCGGCGGCGCGGCCACCGGGCCGCTGGGACCGCTCGCGGGCTCCACGACCGGCTGGCCGGGTGCGGGTGTCGTCGGTGTGGCGGGGTCCGCCGCAGCCGGACCGGCCGCAGCGAGCGCACCGGCCAGCAAGATGCCGCCGACGATCACTGGCGGCTGGAAACGCTGTCGCTCGGTCTTCAAGATGCTCGTCTGTCCTTTCACCGGCGTCCGTAACGGGTCAGGCTATCGCGTGTACCGGCCCCCGTCATCTCGTTCGGACCTGAAAAGCCCGGTATGCCGACCTGACTTCCTCGACCCGCGCCGCCGCGATTCCCCACGGTTTGTCGACGCCGACCCGTTCGTCGAGGTCCCACAGCACGCAGACCTCATCGGGTCCGGCGACTTTCTCCCAGGCGATGACCGTCCGCCGGAGTTGCTCGTGCATCGGCTCCGAGACGGCACCGGCGGGCGCCCCGCCTTCGGGATGATGGTGCAGGAACTGGCCATATGCCGCGTCACAGAACGCCGAATACCTTGCGGTACAGAGAATCAGGCCGTGCCAGGCCTCGTCGACGGCGTGCGACGGCATACCGATCACCTGACCGTCCCGCATTGCCGCGCCGCAGCACCGCAACCACTGCCGCAGGCCCTCGGTCACGAGATCCCGCGGCTGCCAAGGACATGTCTTGTACACGGCCTCGGGCAGTTCCAGATCGGCCACCGCGGCGTTCATCTGGTCCAGCGGCCCCTGACGCTTGAATCGCACACCGCAACTCTAGGTCGCGACCGCCGCCGCAGTCCGGCGCCGGGCTTCCCAGCGCCGCAGCGCCAGCCGGCACGGCTCCTCGAGCAGCGCGTAACTCACCGCGGCCACCGCGAAGCCGAACGTCGTCGTCAGGACCATCACGACCGGTAGTGCGCCGGGGAACGTCGTCTGCCCGATCATGGCGAGCACCATGTCGAGGGCGGCGAGGTGCCAGAGGAACAGGCCGTACGACCAGCGGCCGAGCGTCACCATCGGGGCGCTGGCCAGTACCCGGTGCCGGCCGTCCGGGACGTCCAGGACCAGCGGCGCCAGCAGGGCCCAGGCGATGACGGCCCCGAGCGCCGTCCGCACGATGAACTGGCCGAGGGTTGCGTGCTGGTGGCCGCCGGGCATGGCCAGCGGCGATGCTGCCACCAGGAACGCGACGACCGCCACCGCCATCAGGATCGAGCGCTGCCGAGCCAACCGATGTGCCCAGCCGTACGGCCGGAACATCCACTCCGCCAACAACATCCCCACGGCGAACCACGAGGCGTAGGCCGGCAGCCAGTTGAGCGGATTGGCCCCGTGGTACGCCGGGATCGGCAGATAACCCCAACCGAAACTGAGCAGCGCCACGCCCGCGATCACCGGAACGCGCAGGCGCAGTGACACTTTCGCGACCAGGACCGCCAACAACGGCACCACGAGATAGAAGGCCATCTCGACCGACAGGCTCCACATCTGCGTGAGCCCGGCGATCAGCGTCTTGGGGACGAAGACCTGCGTCAGGGTCAGATTCGCGAGCCACACCGCCCGGTCCGCGCGGTGGGCGTCCGGCAACAGGGTCAACACCGCGACCACCGTCAGCAGATACGCGGGCATGATCCGGACCAGCCGGGACCGGTAGTACGGCGCCGCCTCGGGTTCGGGTCGCAGCCCGTGCGCCGCAGCCGCGTGACCACGCCACAGCAGGAAACCCGACAACGCGAAGAACACGGCCACCGCCAGGTCGAAGCGCGCCAGCAACCGGCCGGCGACCCCGTCGGTGTAGCCCGTCTGCAATGCCACATGCGTGAGCACCACCCCCAGGGCCGCGGCCGCCCGCAACCCCTCGACCGCAGGCAGGAACCCACGGGTGCCGCTGACGGGCTCGGCGGCAGGGGCGGTCATGCGCCCAGTCTGCCCGAGAAGCGCGCTCAGCTACCGAAAAGCCCCGCATCGACGACCCGGATGACCGGCGCGCCGTCCTCGTCGGACGCGCGCAGGTCGACCTCCACGTCGATGCCCCAGTCATGATCGTGCGCCGGGTCGTCCAGAATCTGCCGGACGCGCCACACGTCGGGCGCCCGGTCGAAGATCAGCATCGCCGGGCCGCGCGCGTCGGCCCCGGTGCCGATGTCCTCGTGTTCGGCGAAGTACTGCTCCCCCACCTCTTCCCAGCGCTGCGCTGTCCACCCCGACCCGGAGTCCAGGGCCCCGAGCTCGTCCCAGCGGTGCCGGGCCCACAGCTCCACCCTGCGGAACAACGCATTGCGGACCATAGCGGTGAATGCCCGCTCGTTGCCGGTCAGCGGCCGCACCGGCGCCATCACCGCCACCTCGTCGACCTGATCGGCGCTGGTCAGTTGCTCCCATTCGTCGAGCAGGCTCGAATCAACCTGGCGCACAAGCTCACCCAGCCATTCGACGATGTCGGTGAACTCGTCGGTCCGGGCGGTGGCCGGCACTCCCGAGCGCAGCGCCTTGAAAGCATCGGACAGGTACCGCAGCACCGCGCCCTCGGTGCGGGTCAGGCCGTAGGCACTGACGTACTCCTTGAACGTCAGCCCCCGCTCCCACATCTCGCGCACGACGGACTTCGGGGCCGGGTGCCCGTCCGCGGCCCACGGGTTGCTCCGGCAGTACACCTCGAAGCAGTGCGTCAGCAGTTCATCGAGCGGACGCGGATACGTGATGTCGTCGAGCAGTTCGATGCGTTCGTCGTATTCGATGCCTTCGGCCTTCATCGCCGCGACGGCCTCACCCCGGGCCTTCTTCAGCTGGGCCGCCAGGATCTGGCGTGGGTCCTCCAGCGTCGCCTCGATCACCGAAACCACGTCGCGCGCAAACGTTTCCGAATCCGGGTCGAGCAGCTCGACCGCCGCGAGCGCGAAAGTCGACAGTGGCTGGTTCAGCGCGAAATCCGGCGGCAGGTCGACCGTGAGCCGGTAGCGCCTGCCGTCTTCCTCGGGTTCGGCGAGACGTTCCAGCACGCCGGCCTGCAGCAGTGAGCGCGCGATGCCGACCGCCTCGCGGATGTGCCGCAGCTGCCTCTTGCGCGGCTCATGGTTCTCACCGAGCAGCCGGCGCATGGCCAGACAGGGGTCACCGGGGCGGTCGACGACGTCGAGGATCATGGCCGTGGACACCCGCATGTTGCTCGTGAGTGCTTCCGGCGCGGCCTCGACGAGGCGCTTCATGGTGTTCTCACCCCACGGCACCATGCCGTCGGGCGCTTTGCGGCGCACCAGCTTTCGGCGCTTCTTCGGATCGTCGGCGACCTTGGCGAACTGCTTGAGGTTCTCCACCTCGTGCTCGGGGGCCTGCACCACGACCGTGCCCGCGGTGTCGTAGCCTGCCCGCCCGGCGCGGCCGGCGATCTGGTGGAACTCGCGGGCATTGAGCAGCCGGGTGCGGGTGCCGTCGTACTTCGACAACGCCGAGAAGACGACGGTGCGGATCGGCACGTTGATGCCGACGCCGAGGGTGTCGGTGCCGCAGATGACCTTCAGCAGCCCGGCCTGGGCGAGCTGTTCCACCAGGCGCCGGTACTTGGGCAGCATGCCGGCATGGTGCACGCCGATGCCGTGGCGCACGAGCCGTGACAGCGTCGAACCGAACGCCGTCGTGAAGCGGAAGCCCCCGATGTGCTCGGCGATGGCCGCCTTCTCCTCCTTGGTGCTCACGTTGACCGACATCAGCGCCTGCGCCCGCTCCAGCGCGGCGGCCTGGGTGAAATGCACGACGTAGATCGGCGCCTGCTTGGTCTGCAACAGGTCGGCGATGGTCTCGTGCATCGCGGTGGTGGCGTAGCTGTAGAACAGCGGCACCGGGCGCTCGGCGCCGGCCACCAGAGCCGTCGGCCGGCCGGTGCGGCGGGTGAGGTCCTCACGCAGGACCGTGACGTCGCCGAGCGTCGCCGACATCAACAGGAACTGGGCCCTGGGCAGTTCCAGCAGTGGCACCTGCCAGGCCCAGCCGCGGTCGGGGTCACCGTAGAAGTGGAACTCGTCCATCACGACGAGCCCGATGTCCGCGTCGGCACCTTCCCGCAGCGCGATGTTCGCGAGGATCTCGGCCGTGCACGCGATGATCGGCGCGCCGGCGTTGACCGCGGCATCGCCGGTGAGCATGCCGACGTTGGCGGCGCCGAAGACGTCGCACAGGGCGAAGAACTTCTCACTGACCAAGGCCTTGATCGGCGCGGTGTAGTAGCTGCGCCGGTTCGCCGCGAGCGCGAAATACACCCCGCCCGTGGCCACCAGCGACTTGCCGGAACCGGTCGGCGTCGCCAGCACGACGTTGGCGCCGCTCACCAGCTCGATCAGGGCCTCCTCCTGCGCCGGGTACAGCGCGGTCCCCGACGCCTCGGCCCACGCGGCGAACGATGCCAGCAGTTCGTCGGGGTCAGCGCCCGTCGCGCGCAGCGCGGACAGGTCGGCGGGGTCGTCCAAGAGGGATATGCGGGGTGCCATCGTGTGCTCCAGCCTGCCCGATCACCGGCCGGACGTCCGCGCCGGGCGGACACTTGGGCAGGATGGCTCGTGTGACGTGGTTGATCCCCGACGCGCTCATCGTGGCGCTGTCTCCGATGGCGGTCCTGCCGCCGGTGCTGCTCCTGCTGTACTCGGACCGGCCCCGCAGCACCGGCCTGACGTACCTCTGCGGGTGGCTCGTCGGGATGGCCGCCGTCATCAGCGCAGTGGTGCTGGTCTCGCCCGTCGGGCAGTCCCACGCCGCCGCGACCAGTTCCCGGTTGCAGCTCGGCATCGGCATCGTGCTGGTCGCGCTCGGTGTCGTCACGTGGCTGCGGCGCAGGCACTACGCGCAGGCGACGGGCTGGCTCACCCGGCTGCAGTCCGCGTCGCCACTGGTCACCGGCGTCACCGGGCTGGTCTTCGCCGTCGCGAACCCGAAGTTCATCCTGGCGTGCGTCGCGGGCGGCGTGGCCATCGACGCCCTGCTGACCGCACCCACCGAAAAAGCCGGTGCCATCGGCTTTTTCGTCGCCCTGGCCGGATCAACCACCGCCGCTCCCATCCTGGCGCACCTGGTGGCCTCGCGGTACGCCGAGAAGGGCCTGGAGCGGATGCGCCACTGGGTACAGGAACACACCGCCGCGATCACCGCCGTGACGCTGACGGCAGTCGGCACGCTCCTGATCGTGGTGGCCGGGATCCCCACCGCCGCGGCCGATCAGGTCGCCAGACTCCAACCCGTCGTACTCGAACGGTTCGATCACGACCCCGTCGCCTTCACCGAGGGCATGTTCGTCGACGGCGCGACGCTGTATGAGAGCACGGGTCTCGAAGGAAAATCCGAGCTGCGCGAACTGGACGCCGATACCGGACAGTTGCGTCGCGTGGTTCCGCTGCCGCCCGCCTATTTCGGTGAGGGCATCGCCGACGCCGGCGCGCACCTGTGGCAGCTGACCTACGAGAACGGCGTCGCCATCGAGTGGGACAAGGCCACGCTGACCATGCTGCGGGAGGTACCGCTCGACGGTCAGGGCTGGGGCCTGTGCCGCGCCGGCGACCGGTTGATCCGCAGCGACGGGTCCGCGGTACTGCGCATCCACCGACTCGACGACATGCGCGAAACCGGCACTCTGGCCGTGACCTACAACGGAATTCGCGTGCCGGGACTCAACAGCCTCGACTGCGTCGGCAACCGGATCTGGGCCAACGTGTTCCCCACCGACCAGATCATCGAGGTCGACGCCGCCACGGGCGTCGTCACGGCGGTCGTGTACGCCACCGGTCTGCGCGAGGCTGCCTGGCACGGCGAAGCCGGCGTGCTCAACGGCATCGCGCATCTCGGCGGGCCCGACGGCAACGGGCAGTTCCTGGTCACGGGCAAGTACTGGCCGGCCGTGTACCGGGTCCGGTTCGATGCGGCGACCGAAGCGGAAATTCAGGTGCGCTGACGGCCGCCGGGTGTGACGATCAGCGCCATGCCGAGTTCCCTGATCGAGGTCCGACGCCGGTACAGCCAGTCTGACGAGGTCGCGCTCATCGACGCCGTCCACGGTGCGCTGGTAGCCGCGTTCCGGATCCCGGTCGGCGACAAACACGTCCGGCTGGTGGCCCATGAGCCGCACCGGGTTTCGCACGCGCCGCATCTCGCGCACCCCGAGCGGTACACCCTGGTGACCATCGACTGTTTCGCCGGCCGGTCGGTGGCTGCCAAGCGCGAGCTGTACCGACAGATCGTGCGCGGCCTGGCCGCCTTCGACATTCCGGCCGACCACATCACGATCCTGCTGCGCGAGAGCGCGCTGGAGAACTGGGGCATCCGGGGCGGGCAGGCCGCCTGCGACGTCGGCCTCGGGTTCGATGTGAATGTCTGATCGCGTATTCACGGCCGCCCCGCGGCGATAGGCTCGGAGAGCTCATCGGAAACAAGCTCAGCAAGGAGCAGTCCATGACTCTCGAAGCAGTTGCGACGTCTTTCGAGCAGAACGTCGCCGACGTGCAGGAGTATTTCGACAGCCCCCGTTTCGACGGCATCACGCGGCTCTACACCGCGCGTCAGGTCGTCGAACAGCGCGGCACCATCCCGTCCGACTACCCGGTGGCCCGGCAGGCCGCCGAGGCGTTCTACCCGCGGCTGCGCGAACTGTTCGCGCAGAAGAAGAGCATCACGACGTTCGGGCCGTACTCCCCCGGCCAGGCCGTGGTGATGAAGCGGATCGGCATCGAAGGCATCTACCTCGGTGGCTGGGCCACCTCGGCCAAGGGCTCCATCAGCGAGGACCCCGGGCCCGACCTGGCGAGCTACCCGCTGAGTCAGGTGCCCGACGAGGCCGCCGGCCTGGTGCGTGCCCTGCTGACCGCGGACCGCAACCAGCAGTACCTGCGGCTGCAGATGACCGAGGAACAGCGGGCCGCCACCCCGGCTATCGACTACCGGCCGTTCATCATCGCCGACGCCGACACCGGCCACGGTGGAGATGCCCACGTACGCAACCTGATTCGCCGTTTCGTCGAGTCGGGCGTCCCCGGTTACCACATCGAGGACCAGCGGCCCGGCACCAAGAAGTGCGGCCACCAGGGCGGCAAGGTGCTGGTGCCGTCGGACGAACAGCTCAAGCGCCTCAACACCGCGCGCTTCCAGCTCGACATGATGGGCGTGCCGGGAATCATCGTGGCGCGCACCGACGCCGAGGCCGCCAACCTCATCGACAGCGCAGCCGACGAGCGTGATCAGCCGTTCCTGCTGGGCGCCACCAACCTCAACATCCCGTCCTACAAGTCGTGTTTCCTGGCGATGGTGCGCCGCTTCCACGACAAGGGCGTCACCGACCTACGCGGACACCTGCTCTACGCGTTGCCCGAAGGGCAGTACGCCACCGCGGAGGCGTGGCTGGACAGCCATGGCATCGCGGGCCTCATCGACGAGGCGGCCGCGTCCTGGGACCAGAATTCCGGGCAGTCCGTCGACTCGGTTTTCGACAAGGTCGAGTCGAAGTTCGTCGAAGCGTGGCAGGCGGATTCGGGGCTCAACACCTACTGCGAGGCGGTGGCCGAAGTACTGCAGTTCCGCGCCAAGGAGGGCGAGGCCACCACGGTGAGCCCCGAGGAGTGGCGCAAGTTCGCGGCCCGCGCCTCGCTGTACGCGGCGCGTGAGAAGGCCCGCGAACTCGGTGCCGACGTGGCATGGGATTGTGAGCTCGCCAAGACCCCCGAGGGCTATTACCAGGTGCGCGGCGGCATCCCGTACGCGATCGCGAAATCCCTTGCGGCCGCGCCCTTCGCGGACATCCTGTGGATGGAGACCAAGACCGCGGACCTGGCCGACGCCCGGGAATTCGCGGAGGCCATCCATGCCGAATTCCCCGACCAGATGCTGGCGTACAACCTGTCGCCGTCGTTCAACTGGGACACCACGGGCATGACCGACGACGAGATGCGGGCATTCCCAGAGGAACTCGGCAAGATGGGGTTCGTCTTCAACTTCATCACCTACGGCGGCCACCAGGTGGACGGTGTCGCGTGCGAGGAGTTCGCGACATCCCTGCGCCAGGAGGGCATGCTGGCGCTGGCCCGTCTGCAACGGAAGATGCGGCTCGTCGAATCTCCCTACCGCACACCGCAAACCCTCGTCGGCGGGCCGCGCAGCGATGCCGCGCTGGCCGCGTCGTCGGGCCGGACCGCGACCACCAAGGCGATGGGTGCCGGCTCCACGCAGCATCAGCACCTGGTCCAGACCGAGGTGCCCAAGAAGCTCCTCGAAGAGTGGCTGGCCATGTGGAGTGATCACTACCAGATCGGCGAGAAGTTGCACGTGCAGCTGCGTCCCCGTCGCGCCGGTTCCGACGTCCTGGATCTGGGCATCTACGGCAGCGGTGACGAGCCACTGGCGAACGTCGTCGTCGACCCGATCAAGGACCGGTACGGCCGCAACATCCTCACGGTGCGCGACCAGAACACCTTCGCCGAGAAGCTGCGGCAGAAGCGGCTGATGGATCTGATCCACGTCTGGCTGATCCACCGGTTCAAGTCGGAGATCGTCTACTACGTGACGCCGACCGAGGACAACATCTACCAGACCGAGAAGATGAAGTCGCACGGCCTGTTCAGCAACGTCTACCAGGAGGTCGGTGAGATCATCGTCGCCGACGTGAACAAGGCACGGATCGACGAACTGCTGGCACCGGACCGCGAGGCTCTCGGCCGCTTGATCCGCAAGGAGGACTAGACCGCCGGTTCCTGTTCTGCCGCACCGAAGATCGCGATCGCGACCGCACCCGCGACCGCGGTGGCGAAGGCAACCCCGACCAGCCACCCGAGGCCGGGCTTGGCCACATCACCCAGGAGCAGGACGCCGACCACTCCGGGGATCACCGTCTCCCCCATGACGAGTGCGGCGGCCACCCCGTTCACCGAGCCGATCTGCAGCGCGACGGTGAACAGGTAGAAGCCACCGCCGCCGGCGACCAGCACCGCCCACGCCGCCGGGTCGGAGACCAGCGCATGCCACTGGAACGGGTCCAGCCCGTGCGCGATTCGCACTGCAACAGCCATGGCGCCGTACAGGATCCCGGCGATCAAGCCGGCCGGCACCGCAGCCTTCGTGCCGAGCACCCGGACGAGCACCACCCCGAAGACGAAGATGAGCACCGCGGCCGCCAGGACGCTCCAGTGCATGTGCCTGCCCGGTACCTCGGTGCCGAGTTCACCGGCGCTGAAACCGAGGACACACAGTGCGGCAAGGACTATCGCGATGGCGGTCCAGTCGCGCGTGCGCAGGCGCACCCCGAGCACCAGCACACTCAAGACGGCGGTCACCGCGAGATTGGCGCTCATGATCGTCTGCGACAGGAACAGCGGGATCAGCCGCGCCGACACGAGACTGCCGAGGAATCCCAGCCCGTCCAGGAGCATGCCGGCGAGGAACAGGGGCGCCAGGATCGCTGACATCGTCGAGCGGAAGGTCGGAGCGGCGACGGCGGCCTCGCCTTCCTGTCGTGCGGCACGGGACTGCAGAACCGACGCCGTGCCGTAGCTGAAGCAGGCGACCAACGCCGCGATGACGCCGATCAGCATTGCGCGGCTCCGACTCGGGCGGACCGGGGATTGGCAGGCATCGGCCAATTGTAGGGAGCGGCACGATGCCAAACCGGGACCTGCCACTTACGTCAGGCACAGCTGATCCACAACCTGCTGCCGTTCCATGGTCGGACAGTCCGCCACGAACGGAGACGATCGATCATGAAACTCACCAAGATGATTGCCGGCTTGGCAATCGCCGGCAGCCTCGGCGCCGGCCTCGTGACGCTGGGCACCGGTGTCGCCAGCGCCGACTGGGGTCCGCCACCGCCGCCGCCCGGCCCCGGCTGGGGACCTCCGCCGCCGGACCACCACTGGGGACCGCCACCACGCGACCACGACTGGGGACCGCCACCACGCGACCACGACTGGGGACCGCCACCACCGCCGGATGGAAACCCGCCCGGCACCTGGAACGGCGGCTGGGAGCCGGACGGCGGTGTGTGTCTGTTCGGTGCCTGCATCTAGACACCGAAAGGTGATGCCTAAGGCGGGCACAGGCCATACATAGCTTAGCTAACGATAGTGGTTACAGACCGAGAAACAGTGACCCCGCGACTGCCGCGGGTTCACCTGAGTCGAGGAATGGGATAGCTATGAAATCGATAAAGCTCATTGTTGGCCTGGCCGTCGCCGGCGGCGTCGCTGCCGGAACCCTCGGGCTGGGCGCCGGTACCGCCGCTGCCGACACCGGCACGGCACCGGTCCCGGCCCGCTGGGGTCACGGGCCCGGCTGGAACGGTCCGGGACCCGGCTGGGGTCCGCCACCACCGCCGCCGGCCTGGGGCTGGAACCCGCCGGGCACCTGGAACGGCGGCTGGGAACCTGACGGCGGATTCTGCATCTTCGCCGCCTGCATCTAGCTCAGTCCGAGTGCGGGCGCGGCGCCGGCAGCTCCAGCAGCAGCCGGGCACCGCCGAGTGGACTCTGCGTCAAAGACGCTGTGCCACCGTGCAGTTCGGCCTGCTGCGCGACCAAGGCGAGACCGAGGCCGGAACCTGAATGTGACGCGGTGGATCCGCGCGCGAAACGGTGGAACACCGCGTCACGTTCGTGTTCCGGTACGCCGGTGCCATTGTCGTCGATGGCGATCTGCACCCCGTCGTGCGAGCTGACCGCGGACAGCTGCACCCTGGTCGCGCCACCGTGTTTGACGGCGTTGGCGATCGCGTTGTCGACGACCAGCCGGAGCCCGACGGGCAGCCCCAGCATCAGCACCGTCGGGGACGGCACCAGGGCGACGTTGAGGTCGGGGTACACCCGCACCGCATCGTGAGCGGCCCGGTCGAGCAACTCGGTGATGTCGACGGGCACCAGGTCGTCGGCGGTGGTCAGCTCGCCCTGGGCGAGCCGTTCCAGTGCCGTCAGCGTCGCCTCGATGCGGCTCTGGGTACGCATGACGTCACCGATCACTTCGGCGCGCTGCTCCGCCTCGAGATCCAGCGTGGACAGCACCTCGAGGTTGGTGCGCATCGCGGTCAACGGCGTGCGCAATTCGTGCGATGCCACCGATGCGAAGTCACGGGCCGACTCCAGCGCGGCCTTGGTGCGTTCCTGCTCCTCACCGATGCGGGCCAGCATGCCCTCGACGGCCTCGGCGATCTCCACGGCCTCCGAGACGCCCCGCACGTGGACCTCTTCGGGCTTCGACTGCGCGTTGATCTGCCGGGCCTGCTGCGCGAGTTTCCGGAACGGGTTGATCATCACGAACCACATCGAGCCGCCGACCAGGAACGTGCCGAGGATGACGCCGCTGCAGATGGCCAGGATGCGGATGTGCAGCGTGCGGATCTGCCGTTGCGCCTCGGCCAGTGGCGCGCCGAGCGCGATCGACGCCGATCCCGTGGTCACGGTGCGGACCCGGTATTCGACGCCGTTGATCGTGGTGTTGGCATAGCCGGCGTCGAACTGCGGCAGCACGATGTCCGCAGGCATCGAGACCGTGGCGGCGCCGATGCGGACGGTCTGCACGAGTGAGCCCTCGGACTGCGGCGTGCCGGTGGGGCTCTGCCTGGCGATGCTCAGCAGGGTGTTGACGTCCGGCAGACTGCTCAGCGAGTCCAGCCGGCGATCGAGTTGGCTGTACTGGTCGTTGGTGACACCGATCCACACCCAGGTCCCGATGATCAGCACCGTCGCGACCACCGACAACGCGGCGACAACGACGATCACTCGCAACGACAAAGCCGGTATCGGTAATCGCAGCTGCACCAGGTCATCATGCCCGATGCAAAAACACGGACGGGGCGCGTGCCCGTGGCACCCACCCCGTCCGTCGAAGAGCCGGTATTACTTGGCGGCAGCCAGCGCCGCGTCGTAGTCGGGTTCCTGGGCGATCTCGGGCACCAGTTCGGTGTACGCGACGTTGCCGTCGGCGCCGATCACGACGATGGCGCGCGCGAGCAGACCGGCCATGGGTCCGTCGGCGATGGTCACGCCGTAGTCCTCACCAAAGCTGTCGCGGAACGCCGAGGCGGTGGAGACGTTCTCGATGTCCTCGGCGCCGCAGAAGCGCTTCTGGGCGAACGGCAGATCCTTGGACACGTTCACGACGGTGGCGCCGTCGGCCGAGACCCGCTCGTTGAAGGTCCGCACGCTGGTGGCACACACCGGGGTGTCGACCGACGGAAAGATGTTGAGCACCACCGACTTACCGCTGAACTGCTCGTTGGTCACCGGCCCCAGGTCGGCTCCGGTCAAGGCGAACGCAGGAGCCGGGGAGCCGACAGCGGGCAGGTCACCGACGGTGTTGATGGGGTTTCCACGCAGGGTTATCTGTGCCATACCCGACAGTCTGTCAAGACTGCGTCACGCCCGCAGCGCGGGGGTGCTGCTGCACCCGCTACTGCCACTCGATGATGCGGCTCAGGTACGGGTCCATGCCGTTGGTGCGCACCTGGGTCAGCGACACGGACGGCTCGGTGCCTTCGATCATCTGGCCGTTGCCGACGAACAGCGCGACACTCTGCGAGCCGGCCGGGCCGTAGAACAGCAGGTCACCGGGGAGGGCTTGGTCCGCCGTGATCTTGCGACCGACCTTGTACTGCTCGCCCGACGACCGGGGCAGCTTGATGCCGACGCCGGCGAACGCGTACTGGACCAGGCCCGAGGCATCGAAGCCCGGCGTGGTCGGCGCCGGCGTGATGGCGCTCGCCGTGGGCGACTGGCCGAACAGACCCGACAGGCCGGGGATGAGTGCGTTGGTCTGCGGCGCCGCCGCCGGCTGCGTGACGCCCATCGGCTGCAGGCCGACCTGAGGCGCCGGCTGGGCGACCGGGGCGGCCGCGGTCGTGACGCTGGCCGGAGGCAGGCTCGGGCCATTGGCGTTGCCGCCGCCGTAGACGAACGGCACCCCGCGCTGCGACAGCGCGCGCTGGATGACGAAGTCGATGGCCTGTCGGTGGGTGCCGCCGGTCCAGGTGGTGTCGGCGGACGCGAGGGGCGCCGATGCCAGCGGGGCCGCCACCGCCATGGGCGTCGCCAGCAGTGCTGCGCTCGCCAGCGTCACAATCATCCGTCGCATTTCGGCTGCCTCTCGTCGTGCGCCACCGGGACGCACGACGCCGCGTGGTCTACGCAGGGGTCGTGTCCCCGGAGGTCCCTCTCGTCACAAATTTCACTAACGTCACTTTAACCCCACGCGCGCGCCTTATCCCTCATAAATGCAGGTCAGCGCGCGATCTTTATCGAAAATGTGATCGAAAGGTAACCGGGCGCGACGGATCTGGTGGCGCGGCGCCTCTAGGCTTGCGCCCATGGCAGCGATCCTGACAGTGAATGTGGCGGTCCCCCGACCCAGCCCCGACAAGGATCAGCTGTCCACCGGAATCGACAAGCGGCCGACGTCCCAGCCGGTGCCGGTCCGTGCGCCCGGGCCCATGCACGGTGGCCTCGGCAGCGGTCTGGTCGGCGACACGATCGGCGATCAGCAGTTCCACGGCGGTGACGACCAGGCGGTGTACGCCTACGCGCGCGAAGACCTCGACGACTGGCAGGTGCGCCTCGACCGCGAGCTGGCCAACGGCTCGTTCGGCGAGAACCTCACCACAACGGGGCTCGGCGTGAACCACGCCCTCATCGGTGAACGCTGGCAGATCGGCGATGGCGGCCCGCTCCTGGAAGTGAGCCGGCCCCGCATCCCGTGCCGCACTTTTGCCGAGTGGCTCGAAATCCGCGGCTGGGTCAAGACTTTCACCAAGGAGGCCCTACCCGGCGCGTATCTGCGGGTCGTGACGCCCGGCGTGCTCCGGGCCGGCGCACCGATCACGGTGGTCTCGCGTCCGGCGCACGACGTCACCGTCGCCCTGGTGTTCCGGGCCATGACGCTCGAGCCGGACCTGCTGCCGCGGTTGCTTCCGGCCGACGCGTTGCCGGAGGCGATCAAGGACCGGGTTCACCAGCGGGTGCACCAGCACTAGTCCCGCAGGACGGCAGCCGCCGCAAGCCCGGCGACGATCTCCAGTCCCACGATGACGGCAGCCACGGCCGTCCAGCCGGCGGCGTCGAAGGCGATACCGCCGACCCATCCGATGACACTCGAACCGGCGTAGTACGCCAGGTTGTACAGCGAGCCGGCCTGCGCCTTGCCCACGGTGGCCAACTGGCCGGTCCAGCCCGATGCGGTGGCATGCGCGCCGAAGAACCCGGCGGTGGCGACCAGCAGACCGGCGAGGACGGCAAACAGGTTGTGACTCAAGGTGATCACCACGCCGATACCCATCACCGCGACGCTGCCCAGTAGCACCGGGCGCCGGCCGTACCGGCTGGCCGCGGCCCCGGCCCACGCCGATGCCCAGGTACCCGCCAGGTACGCGACGAACACCAGGCTGACAACGGTCTGTGGCAGGCCGAATGGTGCCGCGCTCAACCGGAAGCCGAGGAAGTTGTACATCGCGACGAACCCGCCCATGAGCAGGAAGGCCTGCAGGTAGAGCACCAACTGCCGGGGGTTGCGCAGGTTGGCGGCCAACCGGTGCGCCAGCGAGCCCTCGGTCTCCTCGGCGGCCGGAACGAACCCCTGAGGCTCGGGAGCCAGCCGCATGAACCCTACAGCCGCTGCGCTGCAGAGCAATCCGACGACGAACATCGCCCACCGCCAGTCGGTGAACTCGGCCACCGGCGCCGCCACCAGTCGGCCGAGCAGGCCGCCGATGGTGGTGCCGGCGACGTAGGTGCCCGCGGCCCGCGCGGCGTGGCCGGCTTCGATCTCCTCGGTCAGGTAGGCCACCGCGATGGCCGGCACTCCCCCGAGCGCCAGGCCTTCGGCGAATCGTCCGGCCAGCAACAGCTGGAATGTCGGCGCGAACGGCACCAGGAGCGCCAAACCTGTTGCGACACAAACTGAGTAGGACATCGCGGGCACCCGGCCGATGCGGTCGGCCAGCGTCGACCACCCGATGACCCCGACGGCCAGACCGATGGTCGACGCAGACACCATGAGCGCCGACGACGCCGCGCCGGTGTTGAGGGTGCGGGCGATCAGCGGCAGGACGGCCTGCGGCGAGTACAGCTGCGCGAACGTCGCCACACCGGCACAGAACAGCGCACCGAGCAGTCGGCGGTAGTCCGTGGAGCCGCGCACATGGCCGGTCCAGACGGGCGCTTCAACAGTCACGTGGGCAGGCTAGGAAGCCCGCCGTTGATGTGTCCAATACATTAATCGAGGTTTGTTCATACATTTCGCGCATCAGAGGCGGTGGCGCTCACCACCTCGGCGAATCGTGCTGCGGCAGGCGACAATTCGTGCCCCTTCACCCACGCCATGCCGATCTCACGCTTGACCCGGGTGTCGGACAATGGGATGTAGATCACCGAGGGAGCACCGCGACCGGGCCGCGGCACCGGCACCACGGCGACCCCGAAGCCCGCCGCCACCAGGCCTTCCATCGTCGGAATCTCCATGGCCTCGAACGCGATCTCGGGCGTGATGCCGCTCTCGGCCCACACCTGGTCCGTCAGCTGGCGGAGCCCGAAATCCGCTCCGAGTGCGATGAAGGTCTCGTCAGCCACCTCGCTCAGGCGGATCCGGGCGCGGCCCGCCAAGCGGTGGTCGGCGGGCACCGCCAGGCACAACCGTTCGACGTAGAGCACCCGCCACGTACACGGCACCTGCGTCGGCCGCGGCGAAGTGATCGCGACATCGGCCTGTCCGGTGCGCAGCCGCTCCGCGATATCGTGCGCGGCGCCCTGGAACAGCTCGAAGCGCACCGCCGGAGCCAGCGCCCGGAACTGCCGAAGCACGTCCGGGACAAACCAATTCGCGGTCGAATGCAGAAAAGCCAGTCGGACCAGGCCGCTGTCCGGATCGAGCAGTGCGTCGATCCGGACCTGCGCCGCATCCATCTCGGCGATGCCGCGGCGGGCATGTTCGAGCATGATCTGCCCGTACCCGTTCAGGCGCAGCCGGCGGCCGATGCGGTCGAAAAGCGGGGTGCCGACCTGGTTTTCCAGCCGTGCGAGGGCTCGCGACAGCGTCGGTTGCGCGACACCCAGTTCGGCGGCGGCACTCGTGACGTGCTCGGTCTCGGCCAGGACGACGAACCAGCGGAGTTCGTCGAGGAGCACGAAAGCACAGTACCCCGTGAGCCCGAAGGCCCACGGGGTACCGAGTCAGGTGCTGACTAGATGTCGAACCGGTCGGCGTCCATCACCTTGGCCCACGCCGCGACGAAGTCCTTCACGAACTTCTCCTTGTTGTCGTCCTCGGCGTACACCTCGGCCAGGGCCCGCAGCTGCGAGTTCGAGCCGAACAGCAGGTCGACGCGGCTGGCGGTCCACTTCGGCGCGCCACTGCTGCGGTCGGTGCCGACGTAGGTGCCGTCATCGGCCGGCGACGGGGCCCACTTGGTGGACATGTCGAGCAGGTTGACGAAGAAGTCGTTGGTCAGGTGACCGACGTTCTGCGTCAACACGCCGAGGTCCGAACCGCCGTGGTTGGCACCCAGGACCCGCAGACCGCCGATGAGGACGGTGAGCTCCGGACCCGACAGCCCCAGCAGGTTGGCGCGGTCGATCAGCCGGTACTCGGACGGCAGGGTGTCGCCCTTGCCGACGAAGTTCCGGAAACCGTCGCCCTTGGGCTCCAGGTAGGCGAACGACTCGACGTCGGTCTGATCCTGGCTGGCGTCACCGCGACCCGAGGTGAACGGCACCGTGACGTCGAAACCGGCGTCCTTGATGGCCTTTTCGAGGCCGACGACACCGCCGAGGACCACCAGATCGGCGAACGACACACCGGTCGGGGACGCCTGCTGGATCTCCTCGAGCTTGCGGATCACCTGAGCCAGCTCGTCGGGCTCGTTGACCTCCCAGCCGAGCTGCGGCTGCAGCCGGATGCGGCCGCCGTTGGCGCCACCACGCATGTCGCTCGAGCGGTACGAGGCCGCCGCCTTCCATGCGGTGTTGACCAGCTGCTGCACCGACAGACCCGACTCGGCGATCGCGGTCTTGAGGGTGGCGACGTCGGCCTCGGACAGCGGCTTACCGGCCGGGATGACGTCCTGCCACAGCCACGTCTGCTTCGGCACCAGCGGTCCGAGGTAGCGCACCACCGGACCCATGTCGCGGTGCAGCAGCTTGAACCACGCCTTCGCGTATTCCTCGGCCAGCTCCTCCGGATGATCCAGCCAGCGGCGGGTGATCTCGCCGTAGATCGGGTCGAACCGCATCGACAGGTCTGTGGTCAGCATCGACGGGTGCGTCTTGCCGGTGCCCTGTGCCATGGGGACCGAGTTGGCCCAGCCGCCGTCCTTGGGCTTCCACTGGTTGGCACCCTGCGGGCTCTTCGTCAGCTCCCACTCGTTGCCGTAGAGGATCTCCAGGAACGAGTTGTCCCACTTGGTCGGGGTGTGGGTCCAGGTGACCTCGAGGCCACTGCTGACGGCCTCGTTGCCGACGCCGGGGTTGGCCCAGCCCAGACCCATCTGCTCGAGCGGGGCAGCCTCGGGCTCGACGCCGTTCTCGATGTCGGTGGCGCCGTGGGTCTTGCCGAACGTGTGGCCACCGACGATCAGGGCCGCGGTCTCGATGTCGTTCATCGCCATCCGGCCGAAAGTTTCGCGGATGTCGATGGCGGCGGCCAGGTAGTCCGGATTGCCTTCCGGGCCTTCGGGATTGACGTAGATCAGGCCCATGTGGCTGGCGGCCAGCGGGTTCTCCAGCTTGGTGCGGTCGGTACCGGCGTAGCGGTCCTGCGAACCCAGCCACTCGTGCTCGGAGCCCCAGTAGATGTCCTCCTCTGGCTCCCAGAAGTCCGGGCGGCCGAACGCGAAGCCGGCGGTCTTGAAGCCCATGTGCTCCATGGCGCGGTTACCCGCGTAGACGATGAGGTCCGACCACGAGATCTTCTTGCCGTACTTCTTCTTCAACGGCCACAGCAGACGACGGGCCTTGTCCAGGCTGACGTTGTCGGGCCAGCTGTTCAGCGGGGCGAAGCGCTGCATACCGCGACCGCCGCCACCGCGGCCGTCCTCCACGCGGTAGGTACCGGCGGCGTGCCACGACATCCGGACGAACAGCGGACCGTAGTGGCCGAAGTCGGCGGGCCACCACTCCTGGGAGTTGGTCAGCAGCTCATCGAAGTCACGCTGGAAAGCATCGAAGTCGAGGGTCTTGACGGCCTCGCGGTAGTCGTAGCCCTCGTCCGTCGGGTCGATGGCCGGCGGGTTCTTCTGCAAAATCTTCAGGTTGACGGCGTTGGGCCACCAGTCCCGGTTGCTACCACCCTCGACAGGCGGCTTGATGCGCATCGGGCAACCGCTTTCGGCGGGCTCGGTCTGTGCTTCTCCGATCGGAGGGTGAGTTTCCTCAGGCACTGCACTTCCTTTCGAGGGTGGTGAATCGGCCGCGATCACGGATGTGATCGCGAAGCTGTTGCCGCGGCACAGTCGGGGCACACGCCCCAGTAGATGACCTCGGCCTCGTCGACGACGAAACCGTCGAGCACGCCGTGGGTGTCCGACGGGGTCAGGCAGGGCGCTTCCCCGGTGGCACAGTCGATGTCGGCGATGGCGCCGCAGGAGCGGCACACGACGTGGTGGTGGTTGTCCCCCACCCGGGTTTCGTACCGGGCCACCGACCCCGAGGGCTGGATGCGGCGGATCAGCCCGGCGGTGGTCAGCGCGGCCAGCACGTCGTACACCGCCTGGCGGGAGACGTCGGGCAGGATCGCGCGAACCGCGTCGAAGACGCTTTCGGTGTCGGCGTGCGGACGGCCCGCCACCACCTCGAGGACTGCGAGGCGGGGCCGCGTCACACGGAGATCTGCGGAACGCAGCTGCTCCGTGTAGTCGGTCGTCACGTGTTCACTTCTACGCGCTTTTTTGGACTGAGTCAAGACTTGACAGTGATGTCTGTCACGCTGATTCGCGACGGGGAACCGGCGCCAACTGCCATTCGCAGAGGTCAAAGCCGTTGTTCCGCAGACACTTTAGGCGACCCGCCGCGCGCCCGCAGGGAAATCGCCCGAACCGGCGAATCACACTGCCCAGTTCGCCGAGGGCGGCAGTGCCTGAGGCTGAACGTATGCGCAGAGTTTGCCGACGGCCACCGAAACCGAGTCACGCGATTGTTAATCTGCTGCATATGCAACGCAGCGTGACAGGCCACCCGGTTCGCCGGCCGGCTGACGCGGGAGACCGCCGGGTACCCGCATGACCGCTGCCGGACAAAATCACTATTACTGGCTCACCTCACTGCTCGCCGTCCGCGGACTGCAGACCAGAACCTGTCGGGTGATCGCCGCGCTCAACGCGGTGCTCGGCATGGTTCCCGCCGTCCTGATGCTCAGCCCCGCGGGCCCGCACGGCCCGGTGCGCCAGGCGATCGCCGCCATCATCGGGGTCTGCGCGCTCGGCGTCGGCGCCGTCTGGCTGCGTCATTCGTGGCCGTCGCAGCAGTTCTCCGCGATCTCGGTGACCCTGGGCGCGGTCCCGATGAGCGCGGCCTGCCTGATCATGACGGATCCGGTGCTCGGGCTGCTGGCGACCAGCGCGTTCATCTTCTCCAGCGGTTATGTCGCGTTCCTGCACCGCCCCAGCATGCTCGCCGGTCCATGGCTCCTCGGTGGACTGACGCTGGGATACCTGGGATTCCGGGTCGGGTTGCACGACCCGGCGTTGGCCGCGTGTGCCGTCCTGATCATCGCTCTGCTCAACGCCTTCGTGTTCTTCACGTGCCGCGTGGCCATCGGGCTCAGCTCGACCGACATCCACCACAGCGAGATCGAACCGCTGACCGGGCTGCTCAACACCGACGGCCTGTACTCGCGCGCCGCGAACCTGCTCGCCGCCCGCAACCGGCAGGACGACCGGCACATGGTGCTCGCCGTGGTCAGCATCGACAGCTTCCCGCTGTTGTCCTCGATGTCCGGCCAGCGGCGCGCCAACCGGGCCCGCATCGACGTCAGCCAGGCGCTACGGGAGACGGTGCGCCGCAACGCCATCGCCGCGCACATCTCCGACAGCGAGTTCATCGTCGCGGACACCTTCACGACCCCCGACGCGTCGCCGCTGATCGACCGCGTGCAAGGCGCCATGAAGTCCACCCCGTCCCGCGTGACGGCGAGCATCGGCGTGGTGTGCACCCCGCTGGCCCCGCTGACGGTGCACCCGCCCGAGATCGTCATCGACGCGCTGCTCGCCGTGGCCGAAGAGGCGATGGAACGCGCCCGGGAGGACGGCGGCAACGACGTCCGCTACGACGTGCGGGACGACCTGCCGATCAGCGAGTAGGCAGCTCGGACCGGATGCGCGGCGCGATGAGGCCCGCGAGGTAGTCGTGTCCGGCGTCGGTCGGGTGGACGCCGTCCGGCGCGATCAGGTCCGGACGATCGACGAACCAGCGCTCGGCGATCGGGTCGACGAACGTCGCACCGGCCATCCCGGCCTGCATGCCGAGCACATCGCGGATCTGCAGCACCGCCGGCGGCACGTCGGCCGTCGGCCATGGCGGCCCGATCACCAGCAGCTTGGCGCCGGGCGCCGTCGCCCGCGCCTGGGCGAAGGCGTCGTGCGCCATCCCCGACAGCTGCACGAGGTCGACGCCCTGGTCGTTGCGGGAACCGAAGAACACCACGAGGGCGTCGTCCGGACGCACGGCGCGCCTGGTCAGGTCCAGGAAGATGCTGCCGTGGTCGCCGCGCACGACGTAACCGGCCCGGCCCTCGGCAGCGACGTCGGCCGTGATCGGGGCACCCCAGGCATCGAGGTTGCGACCCGCCTGCGCCGTCCAGCTCCGGGGGCCCTGGCCGCCGAAGTTGGTGCCGTTGGTGTACGAGTCGCTGATCACCGCCACGCGTTCGGGCGGCATCCCCGGGCGCACGTACCGGTATGCGTGTGCGGCACCGGGCGCGCCCACCACGGACACTGCCCACAGCGCAGCGGTCAGCAACAAGGCGGTCAGATGGCGCACTGGTCTCCCATGATGAGTTGGAACTACGACGTACTGCGGTCAGCCTGCGCGTTCGGCGGGCTCTTCGTCGTCAGATATCGCCTGGAGTTTACGTTGTGTTACAACAGCTTTCGAGTCATCTGCCGGCCCGACCATGCGCCGCATCCAGTGCCGCGCCGGCTCTTCCACGTAGTGGAACAGCACCACCGCACCGGCGAACGAGCCGGCCAGCAGCGCCAGCACGATGAATTTGGTGCCCCAGCTCGGCAGCATGTCGATGCAGTACTGCGCCGCGGCCCAGTTCCAGCCCTGGTGCACCAGCTCGTGGACCATGTACAGGCTGAACGACACCTTGCCGCCGTAGACCATGACACGGGTCGACAGCAGCGCGGGCAAGGTTCCGGTGCCGACCGACAGAGCCACCACGAGCGGCAGGAAGAAGACGTCGACGAGCCCGAAGTCATCGCGGATGGTCGGGATCGGATGGGCGTCGAACCAGTACACGAGACCCACGATGAGGGCCAGCAGCACCACCGACAGCACGCCGGCGATGGTCCGGCCCCGATCGGTCAGGTTCAGCTTGCGCACGGCAGCACACGCCAGCGCACCCGCGGTGAACTGCAGTACGATGCGCGGCAGCCAGCTCCACGGTGTGTAGAACTCGCCCGTGGCGGCCAGGAACAGCAGCGGCGGCAGCGTCACGCCGAAGGCCAGCCACAGCAGCGTGCGCGCGCGGCTGGCCCGGGCCACCCGGAACAGCACGATGACCAGCAGCCCGAACAGCAGGTAGGCCAGCCATTCCGCGCTGATCGACCACGCCGGGCCGTCCCAGCTGGAGTTGTCGAAGAACGGCACCACCCACAGCTGGACCAGGAACAGCTGGCGCAGGTAGTTGGGGCCGGTGAGGGTGGCGGCTTCCGCCGACGGGAAGTCACCGACGTTGAGCGTGAAGATGATCCACGCCACGGCGATATGCATGGTGACCAGGTAGACGGGCCAGACCCGGGCCAGGCGGAGCCACAGGAAATGCAGCGTCGCCCGCGTCGACCACGCCGGTCCCATGCGCTCGAGGTAGTTCCAGGTGAGGACGAAGCCGCTGAGGATGAAGAACAGATCGACGCCCTGCGCGCCGCAGTCGAGGATCGGGGCGAGTGCGTCGCTCAGGGGCGGTGACGCCTGCTTCAACAGCGGACGGAAGTGGAACAGCACCACCCACACTGCAGCGACGATGCGCAGGCCGGACAGTGCCTTGATTTCACCGCTCGGCACAACACTCATGACGGGAAAAGGGTAACAGCGGCGACGACCCAGGTCCCGACGGGAAACCTGTGACTTTCTTGGACGGCACTGCCGAGCGCCGGAATTCTCTTTCCTACAGAATGGTGCGCCCGGCAGTAACTCTGCTCACAGAAAACAATAGAAGAGCGCCGGGGACTGGAATATTCGGCCGCTCGAGAGCATTCTGTAGACATGCTAATTAGGCGGAAATTCACGACATCGGCGGTCGCCGCGGTGGCCGCCACAGCAGCGATAGTTGCCGCTCCGGCCGCAGCGATGACCCTCTCGGGGAGCATCGGCGCGGACCGGACCGTGGTGGCCGACAACGGCTACGGCGGACCCGATGGCCAGGGCGGCGGCGGTGGCTGCGGCGACGGCGCGAACTGGCAGGGCTGCGGCGGCTGGAACCCCGTCACCGGTGGATTCGGGCACGGTTGCATCAATGGATTGTGCGGCGGCTGGGACGGCTCCCGCGGCTGGGGCGGCTGACGACGCATTTGCTCGCGGCGCGAGATAATTGCGTTTCTCCTATTCACGGCGCCGAATAGGAATTCACCCTCGGTGCCGATGGCGGTAATTGCATTTACTTCGCGCCGGAAATCCCTAAGCTCGCGGCCATGGATGTCCCGAGCCCGCGGCCCGACGCGCCGCATCTGGCCGACGTGGTGCCGGCCGTACTGGCCGCGATGGGTGTGACCGGAGCCCAACGCGACGGGGTGCACCGTCCCATCGACCTGCCCGGCGACGTCCGGGGCGCGTGCGTCCTGCTGATCGACGGGCTCGGCGCGCAGTTGCTCGACACTTACGCCGACGACGCGCCGGTACTGGCCGGACTTCGCAACCGGAACCTGCGCGTCGGCTATCCCGCCACCACCGCAGCCGGACTGGCAGCGGTGGGCACCGGCCGGCGCTCGGGCGAACACGGCATGGTCGGCTACTCGTTCCGGATTCCCGACCACGGTGTGGTGAACGCGCTGCGCTGGACGCCGCATCCGTTCGGCGCCGATCTGCGCGACGCGCTGGTGCCGGAGGAAGTCCAACCGCTACCGACCACGTTCGGTCAGGCCACTGCCGCCGGCGTGGCGGTGAGCATCATCTCGGGCGCCGAATTCACCAATTCCGGGCTGACCCGCGCGGTGCTGCGCGGCGGCCGGTACGTCGGGGTGCATCGCCTCGGCGACCTCGCGGCCCGGGTGCAGCAGGCCATCGCCGGCCGCGGCTTCTGTTACGGCTACCACGCCGACCTGGACATGCTCGGCCATCTGTACGGCGCGGGGTCGACGGCGTGGCGCATGCAGTTGCGGCAGGTGGACCGGCTGGTGGAATCGATCGTCGAAGCCCTGCCGGCCGGTGGCCTGCTGGCGGTCGTCGCCGACCACGGCATGGTCAACCTCGACGAGGCCGACGTCGTCGACATCGATGCGCGTCCCGAGCTGCTGGACGGCGTCGTCGCCGTCGCCGGGGAGGCGCGCGCACGGCACGTCTACGTCTCCGACGGGGCGGCCGATGCGGTCGCCGGCGGGTGGCGAGAAACGTTGGGCGCCAGGGCCTGGGTTCGTACCCGGGAGCAGGCCATCGAAGAGGGCTGGTTCGGCGCGCGGGTCAGTGACGCGGCGCGCAGCCGCATCGGCGATGTGGTGGCCGCGGCCCGGGACAACGCCGGGCTGGTACGTCGGACGGTCGAGCCGCTGGAATCTGCCCTGATCGGGCAGCACGGGTCGTGGACAGATGCCGAGCAGCTGGTCCCGCTGCTCATCGCTTCCGGATGACCGGAATTACTCCGGCTTCAGATGGGCGTCGTCGGCGAAAACGAGAGTGCCACTGTCCAGCAGGACGGCCCAGCGGCGTGCCGCGTCGACAATATGGTCCTCACCGACATCGACCGAATAGCCCGCATGATCGCCGTAGTCCTCGACGATCACCCCACGCACGTCTTTGGCGTCGCCACGGTTGACGCGAACCCGCATGTCAACGGCGAACTTGGCGTTCCTACCCATAACCACCCCAGCATTTCCCTGGTCATCACCGCAGGTACGAACCTCGGCCCACCGACCTCTGCCCCGACGTCAGTAGGTACCGAACTTTAGGCCACCTCGACCACAGCGGCAAAGCAAACACCTACGATTGACAGCTAGATGGTACGCGTCGTACCAAGCAGCGTCGGCTACCGTCTTCGCCGTGATCGTGCTGCTGCCGCCCTCTGAGACCAAGCGCCCAGGTGGAGACGGAGCGCCGCTGCGGCTCGGCGCGCTCAGTGTGCCCGAACTCACGCCACTGCGCGCGGCATTGGTCGATGAACTCGTCGAGCTCGCAGCCAGCCCGGAGGCCAGCCGCAAGGCCCTCGCCATCTCCGCGTCACAGGACTCCGAGATCCAGCGCAACGCCGAACTGCGCAGCGCCCCGACGATGCCGGCCATCGACCGCTACACCGGGGTGCTGTACGACGCCCTCGACATCGGCTCGCTGCGCGGCGCCACCGCGACCCGCGCTCGCGCTCGGCTCGCCGTCGGGTCGGCCCTGTTCGGGCTGCTGCGCGCCGACGACCCGATTCCGGCGTACCGGCTTTCGGCGGCGTCGAAACTGCCCGCCGGCGGCACTCTCGCCAGCCGGTGGAAGCCGGTCCTGGAACCCGTGCTGGCGCAATTCCAGCAACAGGAGCTGATCGTCGATCTGCGGTCCGGCTCGTACGAGGCGCTCGGCAAGATTCCCGGCGCGGTGACCGTCGACGTCTACACCGAACACCCCGACGGGCGGCGCACCGTCGTCAGCCACTTCAACAAGGCGCACAAGGGCCGGTTGGCCCGGGCGCTGGCCGGCAGCCGCGCCGAGCCGGACGACGCCGCTGCCGTCGCCGCCGTCGCGCGCCGCGCCGGCATGCGCGTCGAGCGCGACGGGGCGCAGTTGACCGTCCTGGTCACGGCGTGACGCCGGCGTCTGCGATAATGGTTCTCGAGGGGAGTATTCCTTCGCCGCGGTGTCGTCATCACGTTGCGCAATGTCGGGCAGCCGGTGCCGCGGGCCGCTTCGGCGGTGGTAGAGACCTCGGTCGTTTTCTGACGCCCGGAGGCACCCTCATATGAATGTTTCAACACTGGAATGGTCCATCACCCTCGGGGTGACGATCGCCGTACTGCTCTTCGACGTGGTGGTGATCGGCCGCCGCCCACATGAACCCACCAACCGCGAAACCGCCGGCTACCTGGCGCTCTACATCGGCCTCGCCGTCGCCTTCGGCATCTGGGTATGGCAGTTCCACGGCGGCGAATACGGCGTCGAGTACTTCGCGGGCTGGCTCACCGAATACAGCCTGTCGGTCGACAACCTGTTCATCTTCCTGATCATCATGGCCAGCTTCAAGGTGCCGCGGGTCCTGCAGCAGGAGGTGCTGCTGATAGGCATCATCCTGGCGCTGATCTTCCGCGGCATCTTCATTGCCCTTGGCGCCGTTGCCATTTCGCAGTTCTCGTGGATCTTCTACCTGTTCGGCGCGTTCCTGGTGTACACCGCGATCAAGCTGGCCCGCGACACCGAGCACGACGACGACGCCGAGAACTCGATGGTGCGGTTCGCCCGCAAATACCTCAAGGCCTCGGACCAGTGGGACGGCAGCAAGCTGCACACCGTGGTGAACGGCAAGCGGGTGCTGACCCCGATGATCCTCGTCATCATCGCGCTGGGCACCACGGACCTGCTGTTCGCGCTCGACTCGATCCCGGCGATCTACGGCCTCACGCAGGAGCCGTACCTCGTGTTCACCGCCAACGTCTTCGCACTGATGGGTCTGCGCCAGCTGTACTTCCTGCTCGGCGACATGCTCAAGCGGCTGGTCTACCTGTCACAGGGCCTGGCCTTCATCCTCGCGTTCATCGGCGTCAAGCTGGTCCTGCACGCGCTGCACGAGAACACGCTGCCGTTCATCAACGGCGGCGAGCCCGTGCACGTACCGCAGATTCCCACGCTGCTGTCGCTGGCGGTCATCATTGTCACGCTCGTCATCACGACGGTGGCGAGCCTGTGGAAGACCCGCGTGGACAGCAAGGCCGGGTGACCGATCGCATGGACGATGCCGTCGGGCAGGCGCAGCTGGTGGCCAGCGGCGCGGTGAGCAGCGTCGAGCTGCTGGAAGCCGCGATCACCCGGCTCGAATCGGCGCGCCCGCTCAACGCCGTGGTCACCGATCTGTTCGACCGCGGCCGCGAACAGGCCCGCCGGCTCGATGAGTCCGGCGCGCTGCGCACCGGCACGGCCGGACCGCTGGCCGGGGTGCCGTTCCTGCTCAAGGACCTCGGGGCGTCGCTGGCCGGCGCCCCGGAGGCCATGGGGTCACGGGCGCTGCGCAGCCATGTCGCCGACCAGACTGCCTGGATCGTGCAGCGGTATCTCGACGCCGGGCTGGTGATCTTCGGCAAGACCAACACCCCGGAATGGGGCAACCACTGCACCACCGAACCGTCCCTGTTCGGGCCGACGGTCAATCCGTGGTCACCGGAGGTCACCCCCGGCGGGTCGAGCGGAGGGTCCGCCGCCGCCGTCGCGGCCGGCATCGTGCCCGCCGCCTCCGGTGGCGACGGCACCGGCTCGATCCGGGTGCCGGCATCGTGTTGCGGCGTCGTCGGCCTCAAACCGCGCCGCGCCCGTACCTCGTTCGCGCCGAGCGCCGGGCACGGGTTGGAGGGGCTGGTCAACGAGCATGCCCTCACCCGCACCGTCCGCGACTGCGCGGCGCTGCTCGATGCCGTCACCGGTAGCGCACCGGGCGACCCGTACTCGGCTCCCCGGCCCGCCCAGCCGTTCCTCGACGCCATCGCGCAGGCCCCGGCGGCGCAACGCATCGCCATCGCGGTGGATTCGCCGTTCCCGGGGCCGGGCACCGACCCGCAGGTCGCCGCCGCCGTCGAGGCCACCGGCGCGCTGCTGGCGGGCCTGGGCCACCACGTCGAGCCGTCGGCGCCGAGCATCGATCCAGACGTTGTCGCCGACGCCGTCGCGGTGCTGCACCGCGTCAGCAACGTCCAACTGCATGAGCTGGCCGCGGCGCACCTGGGCCGCCCGCCCCGCGAGGACGAGTTCGAACCGAGCACCTGGATGATGATCCGCGAGGGATTCGCCACCACGGGCCTGGCCTACGCCGAGGCCATCGCGGCCGTCCACGACCAGACCCGGCGGTTCGCTGCCGGCATGGCCGGCCACGACGTCCTGCTGGTGCCGACACTGCTGTCCGGACCGCCGCCGTACGGCCTGCTCGATCAGCCCCGCGGCAGCACCCGGGAATTCTTCGACGTCGAATTCGCCACCACCGGCTGGACGTCGCTGGCCAACGTGACGGGCTGGGCCGCCATTTCCCTGCCGCTGGGCCGCACCGCGGACGGACTGCCCATCGGCGTCCAGCTGATGGCGCCGGACGAGACCATCCTGCTGCAACTGGCCCGGCAGCTGGAGCAGGCCGTACCCTGGGCCGACCACTACCCGCGCCCCTGAGGCCGACCACTGCGGCGGAAATCTGCGTGCAACAATTCGGGAATGGTCATGTCGATCGATCGCCCGAAGCTGGAAGGCAACATCGCCGTCGGCGAGGACCGCCAGATCGGTTTCGCCGAGTTCGGGAACCCGCAGGGACGGGCGGTGTTCTGGCTGCACGGGACGCCCGGCGCGCGCCGGCAGATCCCGACCGAGGCCCGCAGCTTCGCCGCCCGCAAGAACATCCGGCTGATCGGCATCGACCGCCCCGGCATCGGTTCCTCGACGCCGCATCAGTACGAGAACGTGCTCGGGTTCACCGACGATCTGCGGACCATCGCCGACACCCTCGGCATCAACCGGTTCGCGGTGATCGGCCTGTCCGGCGGCGGTCCCTACACGCTGGCCACCGCGGCCGCCATGCCCGACCGGGTGGTGATGGCCGCGGTGCTCGGCGGCGTCGCGCCGTTGATCGGCGAGGACGGCATCAGCAGCGGGCTGATGGAGCTGGCCAAGGTCGTCCGGCCGATCCTCGAGGTCGCCGACACCCCCATCCGCTGGGTGGCCGGCTCACTGATCAAACTGATCGGGCCGTTCGGCTCCCCCGCCCTGGACCTGTATGCCCGCATCTCCCCCGACGGCGACCGGAACCTGCTGAGCCGCCCGGAGTTCAAGGCGATGTTCCTCGACGACCTGCTCAACGGCAGTCGCAAGCAGCTCGCCGCACCTTTCGCCGACATCGTCGTGTTCGCCCGTGACTGGGGCTTCCGGCTCGAGGACATCAAGGTGCCGGTGCGCTGGTGGCACGGCGATGCCGACCACATCGTGCCCTACGCCCACGGCCAGCACGCGGTGGCGCGCATCGCCGACGCCGAGATGTACACGCTGCCGGGCGAGAGTCACCTCGCGGGTCTCGGTGTGCCCGAGGACATCCTGACCAAGATTCTCGAGGTCTGGGACGCCGCCGACCTGGCCGCGCAGTAGAGGCGGTCAGACCGTCGCGGGCTGACCGCTGAGGACGCGGCGCAGCATGTGCATTGCGACGGTCGTGGACCGCTCCCGGACGTCGGCCCGGTTGCCGGGCAGGTGAAAGGTCCGCGTGTGGTACGCGCCGTCGGCCAGACCGACACTGAAACACACTGTGCCGACCGGCTTTTCGTCGCTACCGCCGCCGGGACCGGCGATACCGGTGATGCCCACGGCGACGTCGGCGCCGAACCGCCGCAGCGCCCCGGCCGCCATGGCCTCGGCAACCGGCTCGGACACCGCACCGTGGGTTGCGATCAATGCGGGGTCGACGCCGAGCAGGTCGGCCTTGGCCTCGTTGGAGTACGACACCACGCCACCGGCCAGGTAGGCCGAGGAGCCGGGCCGGTCGGCCAGCCGCGCCGCCAGCAGCCCTGCCGTGCACGACTCGGCCGTTGCGATGGTGCGACCCGAAAGCAGTTGCGCCACTTGATCATCGACCAGTGCGCCGTCCTCGGAGAAGACGTCGTGCGGATGACGCTCACGCAGCAGCGCGGCCAGTTGCCGGTAGCTCTCGGCGGCGCCGGGTTCGTAGCGGGTGACGATCTCCAACTCGCCGCGCCGCAGACACGTCGTGATCTCCAGCCCCGCGAAACCGGTGACGAGCGTTTCCGCTTCCCGCAGGGTCTCGGCCAGCCCCGACTCGGGCAGCCCGAACATCCGGATGGTGTCCTGCCGGTAGACCGTGCGGCCGGCGATCGCCCGTTGCGCTGTCGCCGTCTCGATGGCGCGGCTCCACATCGGCCGCAGCTCGCGGGGCGGCCCGGGGAGCACGATCACCGTCGGCACGCCGCCGGCCCGGGTGACCACGACGCCCGGCGCCGTGCCGACGGGGTCGAGGATCTCGACGCCGTCGCCCGCGGGGACCAGTGCCTGCTTACGGTTGGCGGCCCGCACCGCCTCGAAATCCGCGCCCGGGAAGCGGCCCATGAAGGACCGCAGAATCTCGGCGATGCGCTCCTCGAGCGGCTCGTCGAGCACCAGCTCGCGGCCGCAGAACTTGGCCACGACGGCGACGGTCATGTCGTCGGCCGTCGGCCCGAGGCCACCGCTGGTGACGATCAGGTCGACACCTTGTGCGGCAAGGAAATTCAGTTGGGCCTCGATGTCCTCGGGCCGGTCACCGCAGATGGTGATGTGCGCGAGTTCCACACCGAGTTCGAGCAGCCGATCCGCCAGCCACGGACCGTTGAGGTCCTGGACCCGGCCGGTGAGAACTTCGGTTCCGGTCACCACGATGCCCGCACGCACGCCCATGGCGATCACAGTACGGCGCTACCGGCGGGCACCGCGGACTGAGTCAGCCCGCCAGCCAGGCGCGCACGGTGTCGAGTTCGCGGGTGTAGTTCTCCATGATGTCTTCGTGGAAGCGCGTGCCGCCGCTGATCGCGTCGTCACCGCGCCAGATGACCCGCACCCGGGACGCGCCACGCAGGTAGACGTCGACGCGGTCGTCCGTGTGGCGCTGCCACCCGCTCGCGGCGGTGCGCTCGGCCAGTGCGGAACGTTCGTCAGCCATCTGTCTCTCCTTCGTGTGTGCCTTCATCATGTCCTATGCGCCCGGCCTCGGGACCCGCGGTACCGCGTCGGGCGCCGCAGGCCGGGGGGCGGGCTCCGCCAGGCCAGGGTCGGCGATCGCGGCGCGGGAGGCCGCCTCCGCCGAGTCCGCCGGCCGGTTGCTGCCCGTCACCGGGACCGTCACCGGCGCCGTGTTGTAGCCACCGACCCGAACCCAGCCCGCGTTCACACCGGGTTTGGGCACCAGGCCCCGCACGTGCGCGGTCTCCCCCGGATACACCGTGACGTAGTTGTCGCTGTACTCGATGGGCAGGATTTCGTCGGCATCCGGGGCGGTGGTCAGCTCGGCCCGCTCGAAGAACGCGACCTGCTTGGTCGGGTTGCGCAGCGTGATGTCGACGACCTGCTGGCCGTCACCGTTCACCGAACCGGCCGCGCTGACGTCCAGGCGGGCCTTCGTCATGTAGTTCAGCGGCGTCATGTCCGCCCACGCGGTCTGGTGCAGCTCGAAGGCGACGTCCTTGCGGGGATCTCCGATGTCGTCCTGCTGCGACTGCCAGTAGTCGTTGTCCGCGATGACTTCACCGACCGGGTTCAGCAGCTCGCACCGCACGAAGAACACGCGCGAGTCCGGCACTTCGCGCGGCAGCGTCATCGCCACGGCAGCGGCACCGGAGACGACGTCGTACGGGTCGCTGGTGCGGTCGTCACGCACGTTCCCGTTGATGTCGTAGATGCGGGTGCGCACCCGGAGGCCGACGGCGTTCTCCGGGCTCTGGTTGGTGATGCTGACCTTGGCGGTGCTGTGGTCGCCGGTCGCATACGAATCGAACGTCACCGACAGCGGCTGCAGGCCCTTCTTCGCGCCGTAGTACGCACCGCCGGGCCGCAGGTAGTAGTCGAAGATGTTGCCGAAGAACGACGGCCAGTGGTTGTTGAGCATCCAGTAGATCGTCATCTTGCGGTCCGCCCAGCCCAGGGCGGCGAACGACTCGAACTGGGCCCGCGTCGCCTCGTAGTGGGCCAGCTGCGCCTTGCGCGTGAATTCCTCGGCGCCACTGGAGGATCCGTAGCGCTGCACGACGGCGTTGCGGATGCTCGCGAGGGCCTCGTTGCCGGGGTTGGAACCGGCGTGGAAGTACCACATGTCGTTGATGGGCCAGAGCTTGTCCGGCGGGATGAACTTGCGCAGGCTCGCGAACGGCGGGATGTGCTCGTTGTCGCCCTGTTCGGCCGACGCGCCGCGGGCGGCGGCGTACGCACCGTCGAACCAGTACGCGGGCGGCCGCCACGTGTACGGGCCGGCCATCTGGATGCCGTCCCACAGGCGGTTGCCCGACGAATCGGTCGTGTAGGACGACACGGTGTCGACAACGGCGTTCTGCCAGTGCAGCTTTCGCAGAATCTCGTGGTACTGCTCGAGGATGTCGGCGGGCGGGTGCCCGTCGCTGGCATTGGCCCAGACGAACGCCGACGCGTGCGATCGCAACATCGTGATCTGCGAGCGCAGGCTGTCCTGCGCGACCCGGTGGTCTTCCTGGCCCCACTGCGGCCACTTCTCCCACTGGTTACAGCACATCCAGCCCACCATGAGCGGGATGCCCAGTTCGTCGGCCCGCTCGATGAAACGGGCGCCGGGAATCTTCGATTCCATCCGGATCATGTTCAGACCCAGATCCTTGACGTAGCGCAGGATCGCATTGTCGCGGTCGGGATCGTCGCGGTACAGCAGATCGGGGGTGTAGGTGGCGCCGCGCGCCAGGAAGTCGCGGCCGTTGACCTTGAGGTAGAAGTTGCCGCCGGAGCCCAGTTGCGGGAACTCCTCGCTGCCGTCGCGGCCCTGCTCGATGGACCGGATGCCGAAGCGCTGCTTCAGCTCGTCGGTGGCCTGCCCGTACTGCAGGAAGTGGATCCGCAGGTCGTACAGGTCGGGCCTGCCCATGGTGTACGGCCACCACAGGTCCGGATGGGAGACGCGCAGCGCCTCATAGTCGCCGGGGCTGAACGTGACGTCGCGGCTCTCCCCCGGCGCGAGCGACACCGGCCGTTCGATGTCGATGTCGGCCTTGCCGGCGCGGCTGATGGTTGCCCGGACGACGCCGTTGACGCGCTGGTCGGAGTAGTTGGTCAGGCCCGACCGGACGCTCAGCTGGGCGCTGTCGGTGCGCGGCAACGGCAGCTGGCTGTTCACGGTCGCGTCGGTGATCGCCACGTCGCCGGACATCTTCAGGGTGACGGGCTTGAGGATGCCGGCGTTGCGGTCCGCCACGAACGAGTTGCCGTTGGCCGGGTTCTTACCGGGGCCCTGATAGCCGAGGTAGTTCCAGTTGATCCAGTCGAACCAGCTGTCGGCCAGCTCCACGCCGTCGACGTCCTGCAGCGCGCGCTCCGGGGTCACCTTGACGGCGAGGGTGTTGGTGCGGCCGCGGTCGATCCACTTCGACACGTCGAGGGTGTGGTCGACGTACATGCCCGCGACCTGCTTGCTGTCGGCGACCTGATGCCCGTTGAGCCAGATCTCGGCCCGGTAGTTGATGCCGGGAAAGTTGAGCCGGTACGTCGAGTGCCCCGCCGGTGCGACGAAGGTGGTGCGGTACCACCAGTCCTGCTTGTACAGGTCCTGCGGCACCTTGGTCAGCAGGTTGTCGCCGTAGTAGAGGTCCGGGTAGGTGCCGTCGTCCTGCAGTGTCTCGAGCACCGTCGCGGGCATGTGCCGCACCTGGTGCCAGCCGGGCCCGGCGGCCGGGAATCCGTCGAGGCTGAGTTGCGCGCCGGTGGCCACCATGCCCTGTGCGGACGACAGCTGCCAGCCTTGCGCGAGCTCCACTTCGGCAGCTGCGCTCATGGGCCTCAGCAGGCGCGGCAGATCGCCGGTGCACGCGAACAGCAGCACCAGAGACATGACGGCACCCAGCACTGCACCGCGGCGCAACTCGGTTGAGATAGCCCTGCTCCCTCCGAAACGACAGCATCTGAACGCGCTTCTACAACCGAATGCGCGATGTGGGGGCACCTCATTGTGCCCCGTCAGACCGGCAGTTCCGGAATCGCTGAGGTCAGAACTTGTGTGGCACGTCGGTCGTCAGACCGCCGTCGACGACGAACTCGCTGCCGGTGGCAAACGACGATTCGTCGCTGGCCAGGAACACCACAAAGGTCGCTACCTCATCGGACTGCCCGGGACGGCCCAGCGGCGCGATCATCATGTCGTCGGGAAAGTACTTCGTCATCGGCGTGCGGATGAAGCCCGGCAGCACCGTGTTGACGCGGATCTTGTCCTTGCCCAGGTCGATGGCCGCCGATTTGGTCAGCCCGCGCACCGCCCACTTGGACGCGACGTATGCATGCAGCAGCGTCGCGCCGCGCATGCCCTCGATGGACGAGATGTTGATGATCGAGCCGCTGCCGGCCTCCCGCATCGGCGCGACCACGGCCTGCATGCCCAGGAAGGTGCCGGTGAGGTTGACGTCGATGCACTTCTGCCACTTGGCCATGTCGAACTCGCCGATCTTGCCGAGGGCACTGATGCCGGCGTTGTTGACCAGCACGTTGAGCAGGCCGAACTGTTCGGTGGCCGTGGCGACCGCGGCCGCCCACTGCTCGGCGTCGGTGACGTCGAGGTGGACGTAGCGGGCGGCGTCCCCGAGTTCGGCGGCCAGCGCCTCGCCCGGCTCATCGAGGATGTCGCCGATGACGACCTTGGCACCCTCGCCGACCAGCATCCGGGCGTGCGCCGCGCCCATCCCCCGAGCGCCGCCAGTGATCAGTGCAACTTTTCCGTCCACGCGTCCCATGCCGGGTCACGCTACCGTCCGGCCGATGGGTAGCCGGGAGGCCCGGCATACTGGTCAGCATGTCTGCGCCGAACGCCGGACCGATCACGGGGCCGATCGCTGCGATCGACGCCGATGACACCGCGGACGCCGGCGCGGAGAAGTCGAACGTCGGCGCGTTCTTCGACGTCGACGGCACGCTGGTGTCCGGTTTCATCGCGACCGTGCATGCCGCCCACCGGTTCCGGCAGCGGCAGGCGGCTTTCGGTGAGCTCACCGGAATTCTCGAGGCGACGGTGCGATACAAGTTGCGCCGCATGGAGTTCGAGCGCTTGCTGGTGCGCGCCGCCGGCTACCTGCGCGGCGAGTCCCTCGCCGAGCAGGAGGCACTCGGCGAGCAGCTGTTCCACAGCCACGTGCAGGCCAGGATTTTCCCGACCATGCGCGAGGTCGTGCGCGCCCACCAGCGGTCCGGCCACACGGTGGTGCTGAGTTCGTCGGCCCTGACCATGCATGTCATGCCGCTGGCCCGTTATCTCGGGGTCGAGCACGTCATCTGCAATCACTTCACCGTCGATGCCGACGGCGCCCTCACCGGCGACATCGTGCGGCCCATCGTCTGGGGCCACCGCAAGGCCGCCGCGGTCGAGGCGTTCAGCCAGGCGAATCAGGTTGACCTGCAACAGAGTTACTTCTACGCCGACGGCGACGAGGACCTGCCGCTGATGCGCGTCGTGGGGCACCCGATTCCGGTCAATCCGCGGCCCGGGCTGGCCGCCGAAGCGGAGCGACTCGGGTGGACGGTGGTCCGCGCGGCCGCCGCGCCCAGCGCTCGGCCGGGCTGGCTACGACGACTCACCCGTCGCTGAGCTTCTGGAACGGTCGTCGCCCGAAATCTGGGCCCGAATCCGCGCGTAGCCTTGCGCGCCGGACCGTCACGCGGTACTAAATTAGAACACGTTTCAGTTTTGCCGCTTCCGCCTCGGCCCCAGCACAAGGAACCCCAATGCGTACCGCTATCTGCGACCAACTCGGCATCGAATACCCGATCTTCGCCTTCACCCACTGCCGCGACGTGGTCGTGGCCGTCAGCAAAGCCGGCGGCTTCGGCGTCCTGGGCGCGGTCGGCTTCTCCCCCGAACAGCTCGAGATCGAGCTGAAGTGGATCGACGAGAACATCGGCGACCACCCCTACGGCGTCGACATCGTCATCCCCAACAAGTACGAGGGCATGGATCAGGTCGACCTGGATCCCGACGTGCTCAAGAAGCAGCTCAACGCGCTGGTGCCGCAGGAGCACCTGGACTTCGCGAAGAAGCTCCTCGCCGACCACGGCGTGCCGGTCGACCACAGCGACGACGACGCCCTGCAGCTGCTCGGCTGGACCGAGGCCACCGCGACCCCGCAGGTCGAGGTCGCGCTGCAGCACCCGAAGTGCACGCTGATCGCCAACGCGCTGGGCACCCCGCCGAAGGACATGATCGACCACATCCATGCCGAGGGCCGCAAGGTCGCCGCGCTGTGCGGCTCGCCGTCGCAGGCCCGCAAGCACGCCGACGCGGGCGTCGACATCATCATCGCCCAGGGCGGCGAGGCCGGCGGGCACAGCGGTGAGATCGGCTCGATCGTGCTGTGGCCGCAGGTGGTCAAGGAGGTCGCGCCGGTGCCGGTGCTGGCCGCCGGTGGCATCGGCAGCGGCCAGCAGATCGCCGCGGCGCTGGCGCTCGGCGCACAGGGCGCGTGGACCGGTTCACAGTGGGTGATGGTCGAGGAGAGCGAACACTCCGAGCAGCAGCACGCCGCCTACGCCAAGGCCAGCAGCAAGGACACCGTGCGCAGCCGGTCGTTCACCGGCAAGCCGGCGCGGATGCTGCGCAACGACTGGACCGAGGCGTGGGAGAAGGAAGGCAACCCGAAGCCGCTCGGAATGCCGTTGCAGTACATGGTTTCCGGCATGGCGGTGGCGGCCACGCACAAGTACCCCAACGAGAGCGTCGACGTCGCGTTCAACCCCGTCGGCCAGGTGGTCGGCCAGTTCACGAAGGTCGAGAAGACCGCCGCGGTGATCGAGCGCTGGGTGCAGGAGTACCTGGAGGCCACCGGCCGGCTCGAGGAACTGAACGAAGCCGCGTCCGTGTGATCGAGGCGTAGCTACCCGAGCACACCGCCGTTTGCGCCTCGGATCGTGGTCAGTATGCGACTGCGATCCGAGGCGTAACTGATTTCGGCACGGGGCATGGACCCGTGACCCTGGATTATGTATGGTTGCATACATAATCCACCGGAAGGGCGCGGATGTCTGGTCCACGTGAACGCATGATCGTGTCTGCGGCACTGCTCATCCGCGAGCGCGGCGCGCAATCGACGGCCATCTCGGACGTGCTCGCCCACAGCGGGGCACCCCGCGGCTCGGCGTACCATCACTTCCCGGGTGGTCGCACCGAACTGCTCTGCGAGGCAATCGATTTCGCCAGCGAGCACATCGCCCGCCGGATCGCGAAGGCCGGCACCGCACTCGAGGCACTCGACGTGCTGGTCGACGGCTTCCGCACGCAACTCACCGAGACCGGCTTCCGGGCCGGCTGCCCCGTGGTCGCGGTCGCGGTCGAGGCCGACAACCCGCCCGTCATCGAACGGGCCGCCGCCGCCTTCACCCGCTGGCTCGCCCAGCTCGAAGCACAGCTGCGCGCCGACGGTGCATCCGCCGAACAAGCCGCCGAACTGGCCATGCTCGCCACCACCGCCATCGAAGGCGCCGTGCTGGTGGCCCGCACCACCGCTTCCATCACCCCATTGGACCTCGTGCATCGGCAGCTGCGCACCCTCGTAACTGCCGCCCTCACCCAACGGAAGGCGCCGTCATGACCCAAACCCAGGCCGACTGGCAGTCGACCGCCTGCATCCTGTGCGAGTGCAACTGCGGCATCGTCGTCCAGCTCGAGGGCCGGACGCTGTCGAAAATCCGCGGGGACAAGGCACATCCGGCCTCGCAGGGCTATACCTGCAACAAGGCACTGCGGCTGGACCACTACCAGAACAACCGCGACCGTCTCACCTCGCCGATGCGCCGGCGGCCCGACGGCACCTACGAGGAAATCGACTGGGACACCGCGATTTCCGAGATCGCCGACGGCTTCGCGCGGGTCCGCGACGAGCATGGTGGTGACAAGATCTTCTACTACGGCGGCGGCGGCCAGGGCAATCACCTCGGCGGCGCCTACAGCGGCGCCTTCCTCAAGGCGCTCGGCAGCCGGTACCGGTCGAATGCGTTGGCGCAGGAGAAGACCGGTGAGTTCTGGGTCGACGCACAGCTCTACGGCGGACACACCCGCGGCGAGTTCGAGCACGCCGACGTATCGGTGTTCATCGGGAAGAACCCGTGGATGTCGCAGAGTTTCCCGCGCGCCCGTACCGTGCTGCAGGACATCGCGAAAGATCCGCAGCGGTCGATGATCGTCATCGATCCCGTACTCACCGACACCGCCAAGATGGCCGACTTCCACCTGCGGGTCCGGCCCGGGACGGACGCCTGGTGCTTGTCGGCCCTGGCCGCGGTCCTGGTCCAGGAAAACCTCTGCGACGAGGCGTTTCTCGCCGAACACGTCACCGGCGTCGAACCGGTGCGGGACGCCCTGCGCGCTGTGGACGTCGACGAGTTCGCCCGGCGCTGCGGCGTCGACGCCGACCTGTTGCGCGCCGCGGCGCGCAGGATTGCCGCAGCGGCAAGCGTTTCGGTGTTCGAGGACCTCGGTGTGCAGCAGGCGCCCAACAGCACCTTGTGCTCCTACCTCAACAAGATGTTGTGGATCCTGACCGGCAGCTTCGCCAAACGCGGTGCGCAGCATCTGCATTCGTCGTTCGCGCCACTGTTCGCGGCGGGTGGCGTGGGCCGCTCGCCGGTGACCGGCGCGCCCATCATCGCCGGGCTGCTGCCGTCCAACGTCGTGCCGCAGGAGATCCTGACCGACCACCCGGACCGCTTCCGCGCCATGATCGTCGAGAGCAGTAACCCCGCGCATTCGATCGCCGACTCCGCCGCGGTGCAGGAAGCGCTCGGCGCGCTGGAGCTGCTGGTCGTCATCGACGTCGCGATGACCGAGACCGCCCGGTTGGCCCACTACGTGCTGCCGGCGGCGAGCCAGTTCGAGAAACCCGAGGCCACGTTCTTCAACCTCGAGTTCCCGCACAACACCTTCCATCTGCGCCACCGGCTGATGACGCCGCTGCCCGGCACCCTGCCCGAACCCGAGATCTGGGCGCGGCTGGTCCGCGCGCTCGGCGTCGTCGACGACGGCGAACTCGACCCGCTGCGCCGGGCCGCCCGCGAGGGCCTCGACGCCTATCTCGGAGCCTTCTTCGGCGCGGTCGGCGCCAATCCGTCGCTCGGCCGGGTGCTGCCGTACGTGCTGTACGAAACCCTGGGCCCGACGCTGCCGGACGGACTGGCCGGCGCGGCCGCGTTGTGGGGGCTGGCGCAGAAGGCCGCGATGACGTATCCCGACGCGGTCCGGCGGGCCGGTCATGCGGACGGCAACGCGCTGTTCACCGCGATCCTCGAAGGCCGGTCCGGGGTGACGTTCACGGTGCACGAATACGAGGACGACTGGAGCCTGGTCACCCACGCCGACCGCCGGTTCGCGCTCGAGATACCCGAGATGCTCACAGAACTCGGCGCGCTCGCCACCGACCGGCCGCCGCTGATCTCCGACGAGTACCCGATCGTGCTCTCGGCCGGCGAGCGACGGGCGTTCACCGCCAACGACATCATCCGGGACCCGGACTGGCGCCGGCGCGACGCCGACGGCGCACTGCGGGTCAGCGTGGAAGACGCCGCGGAACTGGGACTGGTCGACGGCGGCCGGGCCCGGATCACGACCGCCGCCGGCACCGCGGAAGCCGCGGTGGAGGTCACCGACGTCATGCTGCCCGGCCACGCCTCGCTGCCCAACGGGTTCGGCGTGGACTTCACCGAGGCCGACGGCGGGAAGCGGGTGCCCGGTGTGGCGCCCAACAACCTGACCTCGGCGGACTGGCGCGACGCGTTCGCGGGGACCCCCTGGCACAAGCACGTGCCGGCCCGGATCGAGGCGCTGACGGCCTGACTAGGTGGCGACCGGGTCGTTCGGCAGGAGCAGCCGGTCGATGGTGCTGACGCTTTCGGGCGACAGCCCCTCCCGCATGACGGCCTCGAGAAACTGTGCCGCGACGGTCTTGACCTTGACGTGCGTCAGCTGCGAGCGCCACGTCAGGATGTCGAAGGCGCGGTCGGCGTCGATGCCGTATGCCGCCATCAGGATGCCCTTGGCCTGCTCGATGGTGGCACGGGATTTCACGACCTCTTTGATCTCCGAGGTGAGGTCGGCCTGCATGGTTTCGGTGACATCGACGTAGTAGCCCTGCGTCCCGATCGCCTGACCCGACTCGTCGGTCACGTGGTCACCGACCACCACCATCCAGTGGGTCTTGCCATCGACGTCGATGATCCGGTGCCGACTGCTGAACAGGCCTCCCGACCGCACGCGGTCCAGTATTTCGGCCACCCGGGCCCGGTCGTCGGGGTGTTTGTGGCTCAGCAGCAACTCGGTCGTGGGCTCCACCTGTCCCGGCGCGTACCCGTGCATGCGGGCCACCTCTTCGGACCACACCCACCGCTGATCGGCGACGAAGAACTTGAATCCGCCGGCTTTCGGCGAATCGCCACCGGCCAATACCGCGGCGACTTCCCAGTGCTCGGACGCGTTGTCGGCATCGGCATCATCGGCCAGTGCATCAGGCATACGGAACCAATCGTCGATCTCTATGAGGGCTATGCCAGGCCGTGCTGACCGTCGGCCCGCAAATACTAGCCGCTATGTCAGCTCTCTGACATAGCAAACACCGAAAGCGGCGAGACCGTATCGGGACGGCGCACGTGTCGAGTAGCTTGCATGAGTGGGCATGGGGCTGCGGTGAGCGATCTGCACCGCAACGCGGTGCTCGCAACATTCGACAGCGACCGCCTCGATCGATTGCTGCCGCACATCCAGGTCGACTTCAGCCCCATCGGTCATGTCGCGCAACGGGCCGGAAACCCGTTGAGCCACATCCACTTTCCCCTCGATTCGGTCTATTCGGTCCTGGCCGAATCGGAACACGGCGCCGGGATCGAAGTGGGCACCGTCGGATCAGAAGGCCTGGTCGGCATCGCCGGCCACCTGGGCGCGCGCAACAGCCGCCAGACCGTCATCTGCTGGTGCGCCGGCGACACCGCCTACGTTCCGGTCGCGGAATTTCTCCGGGCGACCACAGAAGGCGGGCCGTGGCACGACGCCATCGACCGGTTCACCGACTATCTGCTCATCCAGATGGCGCAGAACGTGCTGTGCATCAGCCAGCACTCGGCGCGGGCCCGGTTGGCGCGCTGGCTCCTGGCCGCTCATGACCGCTACGACTGCCAACAGTTCTCGAGCACCCAGGAAAGCCTCTCGCAGATGCTGGGCGTGCAGCGCCCGACGATCTCCGACACAGCGGCGCGGATGCAGCGCGAGGGCCTGATCACCTACCGGCGCGGCAACATCGAGATCGTCGACCGCGCCGGACTACGGCAGATCGCGTGCGAGTGCTACCGGGTTGTCGACCAGGCACTCACGGCAGTGCGCGACGCCGGCCGGCCGAACTAGCCGACCGGGTCCTCCGGGGCGGGCGCCGGAGCGGCGACCGGCGCCTGCGGACCGGCGGGCATCCCCGCGGGCGGTGCCGCGTCGGCGTCCATCGGGCGCTGCGCCAGCAGCACGAGGGCCTGCTTCGGGCTGATCTCGCGCTCCTGGACGGCATGCCACACATCGCGCAGATACGACAGCTGGTCGGTGTCCTGCGACCCTTCCGCGGTGGTCGTGGTGTACGGCGGCAGATTCTCGGGACTGGACAGGTGCGGCACCGGTGCGGCATTTGCCACCGGGACCGGCTTGCCGACCGGAGCCGGCTTGGGATCCGCGGGCGGCGGCGGATCGATCGGCGCGGCCGACTGGTCGACCGGCGCGGTGGTGTCGTCGGCCCACGCGGCGGCCGCCGGCGTGATCGGCAGCAGCAACGCTGCGCAGGCCAGACCTACGGCGCGGAACTTGACGCTGTCCAGGATTCTCATGTGTTGCCCTCCCGTCCGTCTGCGGTAACCAATGGTGCTACAGGTGACTGCGGTATTGCTGGGAATTTGCCGGATCAATGTGGTGCGGCCGTACGAATCCCTGCCGGCGTCCCGCGCCGTGACGGTCCCGCACCAGCCGGATCGGCTACGACGAATAGTGCGCGGCCCTTCGGCGGGCATCGACATTCGCCCAGAATCTGCGCCGAATTATCGGCATAACCTTGCGGCTCCGACCGGCACGCGGTACTAAATTGGAACACGTTGCAGAGTGAGGAGCGTCACATGGCGGCACCCGATATCCCAGCCGGATTCGACTTCACCGACCCCGATATCTATGCGCAGCGGCTGCCGGTCACGGAGCTGGCCGAACTGCGCCACGTCGCGCCGATCTGGTGGAACGAACAGCCCATGGGCAAGGGTGGCTTCGACGATGGTGGCTACTGGGTGGTGACGCGACACAAGGACGTCAAGGAAGTGTCCCGCCGCAGCGACGTGTTCTCCAGCCAGGTGAAGACAGCCATTCCCCGGTACCAGGACGGCACCGTCACCGAGCAGATCGAGCGCGGGAAATTCGTGCTGCTGAACATGGACGCGCCGCACCACACCCACCTGCGCAAGATCATCTCGCGCATGTTCACGCCGCGGGCCATCGAATTACTGCGCGACGAGCTGAGCCGGCGCGCACAACAGATCGTGCAGGAGGCGGCCACCCAGGGCTACGGCGATTTCGTCGAGCAGGTGTCGTGTGAGCTGCCGCTGCAGGCGATCGCGGGGTTGATGGGGGTACCGCAGGAAGACCGGAAGAAGCTGTTCCACTGGTCCAATCAGATGGTCGGCGACATGGACCCCGAATTCGCGGGCAATGACGCCATCACGGCGTCGGTCGAGCTGATCATGTACGGCATGGCCATGGCCGCCGACCGGGGCGCCAATCCGCGCGACGATCTGGTGACCCGGCTGGTGCAGGCCGACGTCGAGGGCCACAAGCTCTCGGACGACGAGTTCGGATTCTTCGTCATCCTGCTGGCGGTGGCGGGCAACGAGACGACCCGCAACACCATCACGCAGGGCATGATGGCCTTCGCCGAGCACCCGGACCAGTGGGAACTGTTCAAGCGCGAACGTCCGGCGACGGCAGCCGACGAGATCGTCCGCTGGGCGACGCCGGTCACCTCGTTCCAGCGCACCGCGACGCAGGACACCGAGCTCAGCGGAGTGCCGATCAAGAAGGGCCAGCGGGTGGTGATGTTCTACCGGTCGGCCAACTTCGACGAAGAAGTGTTCGACGACCCGTACACGTTCAACATCATGCGGGACCCGAATCCGCACGTCGGGTTCGGCGGGACCGGCGCTCACTACTGCATCGGGGCGAACCTGGCCCGCATGACGATCGACCTGATGTTCAACGCCATCGCCGACCATCTCCCGGACCTGCGTCCGCTCAGCGAGCCGGAGCGGCTGCGGTCCGGCTGGCTGAACGGCATCAAGCACTGGCAGGTCGACTACACCGGCGCTAACGCGAAATCAGCTGTCGCGCAGTGATCTTGGGCCCGTCCGGATAATCGAGCAGCGACTGCCAGTAATCGTCGGACAGCTCCGCGCCGGAGCGCAGCACCATCGCGAGACCGGTCGCCATCGCGACGCCGAGCAGACCGAGCCACAAGCCGGTGACGGCGATGACCACCCACAGCACATTCGTCAGCGCGGGCCATGGCGACACCAGCAGCAATACCGGCGCGAAGAAGAATCCGGTACCGACGTACCAGGCCGATCCGGTTCGGTCGGCGGCCATGACGGCCCGCAGCCAGACTGGCGGGGACTGGGTCGGCGGTTGGTTTGCGGGGTTCGTGCGCATGATTCGAGACTGTCCGCACCAGGTAATCGCCGCAATTACCTGACAGGTAGTCGCCACCGGGACGGCCAACCGCGACACTGGGATCGTGACCGTCGCCAGCGCCGCCCCGCCACATTCGCCGCAACCCTTCGGAGCGCTGATGCGGCAGTGGCGCCAGCGGCGGCGCATCAGCCAGCTCGACCTGGCGATCGAGGCGGACGTCTCGGCACGCCATCTCAGCTTCATCGAGACCGGCCGGTCGACGCCGAGCCGCGCCATGGTGCTCAAGCTCGGCAGCGTGCTCGATGTCCCTGCGCGCGAACAGAATCGGCTGCTCCTGGCCGCGGGTCATGCACCCGTGTTCGCCGAGCGGTCGCTCGACGACCCGGAGATGAGCGCGGTACGCACCGGGATCGATCGCGTCCTCGCCGCATACGAGCCGTTCCCCTGCCTGGCCGTCGACCACCTGTGGAACATCGTCGCCGCCAACGCCGGCATCGCGGTGCTGCTCCAGGACGTCGCTCCCCGGTTGCTCGAATCGCCCAACGCGCTTCGCATCTCACTGCACCCGGACGGGCTGGCGCCCCGGATCCGCAATCTCGGACAGTGGCGGCACCACGTGCTCGGACGGCTGCGCCGCGAAGTTTCCGCCAGCGCGTCGCAGGAGCTTCACGACCTGCTGACCGAGATCGAGGCCTACCCCGGTGGTGACGTCGACTCGTCCGATCTCGGCGGTGTCGCGGTGCCGTTGGTGATCGACGGCCCGGACGGTCAGGTGCTGACCTTCATCAGCACCGTCACCACGTTCGGCACGGCGCTGGACCTGACCGCCGTGGAGCTGAGCATCGAAGCGTTCCTGCCCGCCGACGAGGCGACGGCGCAGGCGCTCAGGAGTTGATGACGATCGGGTCGCCGATGTTGACCTGGTTGTAGTACCACTGCGCGTTGTCGGTGCTCAGGTTGATGCAGCCGTGACTCACGTTCGAACTGCCTTGCTGCGCAACGGACCACGGCGCCGCGTGCACGTAGACGCCGCCCGAGGTCACCCGCACGGCGTAGTAGACCGTCAGCTTGTAACCCTCGGGGTCGTTGAGCGGGATGCCGATGGTCCGCGAATCCATGATGACGGGATTCTCCTTGGACATCGCGGTGAACGACCCCACCGGTGTCGGATGCTTGGGCTTGCCCATGGACGCCGGCATGGTCTTCACAACCTGACCGTCGATGCTCACCGTGAAGGTGTGCCCGCTGATGCTCGCGACACCGAGGGTGGCCGTGGCGGTCTCGAACGACTGCTTGAACCCGCCGACCGACACCGTGATGGACGAGTGCGCGGGCCAGTACGTGCTCGGCGTGAACTGCATCTTGTTGTCCGCGAGCCAGGAGAACGTCCCGGCGGGCGCCGTTGTCATCTTCGGTGACGAGAACTCGATGGTCCGCTCGGCGCGTCCCCGGTCCGCGACCGGCCGGCTGAACGTCACCGTGACGGGCATCCCGACACCGACGGCGGGGCCGCCGCTCGGCGTGATCGTGGCGACCGGAAGGGCCTCGGGCAACGCCGCGACAGCAGCACCCACGGAGCCGCTCAGCATCATCACCGCAGATGCGGCGACGGCCAGCGCATAATGCACAGTTTTGGGCAAGGGGTCCATCCTCCGGTCCGAGATACGTTCACTACATATCGTAGTTCGGCTCCGGACGTTACTTCGGTCAGCGCGCGCTCCTGGCCCGGCGAATGTGGAACGACCTCAGGGTTTACTGCGGCGGCGCGGCGGGCTCCGCGGGCGGCGCGGCGTCGGCAGGCGCCGGAACGGCCGGAGCCGGGGCTTCCGCCGGCACCGCGACCGCGACCGCATTGGACGGCATCTCCACCGGCGGGATGTCCGTGGCGGCAGGTGGCACGTCGGCGGGCGGCAGGCCGTCGGGCTGCGCTGCCGGTTCGGGTTCGACGACGGGAGCCGCCTGCGGCTCGACGATCGGCGCATCGGACAGCGGGGCCTCGACCGGTGCCGACAGCTCGGCCGACGGCTCGGCGGCGGGCGCCACGTGCACCGTCGGAGGCTCGACAGGCGCGACAGCCTGCTCGGCGGCCGCGGGCCGCGGGCTCTTGGTGACGGACGTCGAGGCGGCGCCGTGCGAGGGCAGGAACTGCAGCGTGACCGCCATCGACACCGATGCCACGAACGCCGTCGACCCGACGGCCAGCATGGTCAGGGGCAGCGCGGGCGACGTAGGCACCTTCTCCCACCGCGACGGACCGCTCGAGCGGTGCCGCCCGGCCGGCGCGAACGCGGGTCGCTCGAACTCGTCCTCGAACGCGTCGAAGGTCGGATCCCAGCCGAAATCCTCGCCGGCCCATTCGTCGGGGCGCGGCACGTCGCCGAAGTAATACGGCTCCGACAGGTCGGCGTCGCCGGACCGCACCGACACCAGCGCCGCGCCGCGGGCGAGGGCCAGGTCCGCTTCTTCCGGAGTGAAGACCGGCACCGAGAGCGCGTCCTGCAGTCCCGGCAGGATCGCCTCGAAGTTACCTGCGGAACCGATGACCACCAGGGCCTCCGGCTGCCAGTCCGCACGGGCGAACACCGCGCTGAGCCAGCTGGTCAGCCCTGCCCGCGAGCCGATGGAGTGGTTCACGGCCGTGTGGACGGCGCCGCTGGCCGCATGCACGATCATGGTGATGGCAAACTCCGGCTCGATGGTGCACACCGCGGTGGTGCCACAGCCCAGCGCGTCGGCGATACCGCGGGCCACCGCCTCGTTCGCCTCGGGGAAACGCACCGGCACCACGTTGTCGAAACCGGACTCCGACAGCGACTGCATGAGCATCGAGGCCTCGGCGTCGGCGTCGTCGCTCCAGGTCAGTCCGATCGACTTGAGCCGCAGTCCCCGCGTCGCCGCGAGCGCCTCGCTGCGCAGCACGGCCGCGGTGGCGTCGTCGGAGTTCATGATCTCCACGGCGTCGTGGTCCATGGTGAAACCGTCAACGTCGTTGCCCTCGACCAGAACCAGGCCGATGGACGACGGAGTCATGGCCAACCCGAGCACCGCGTCCACGCAAACAACCCCTTCAAAAAAACGCATAACGGCGGCGCACGACCGGCGACGACGCGCGCTTCGGCGTGCGGGAACTATCCGGAATCGCGGTGAGACAAGCCACCCTTTGACCGGTGACTTTACCCGTAACCTGCGCCACAATGCACCCGTCCGCAAGCCACCGACCTGCGGTGATTTGCCAGTTGGCCACGGCGCTGTGTTCAAACCGTTATCAGTATTTGCCATCTCCGCCGAGGCCGCACGGCGTGGCCCGGTTATGTGCCGCACGTTTGAAGGCAGGCCGGTGGAGGTATGCAGTGGCCTAGTTGTGACCTGTCGCTACTGCTCCCCGTGATCGGGCGGCGGGAGAATCGTCGGCAAGACCAGCCAGGAGGTCAGCATCATGACGGCACCCCCACTCACCACACCGACCGCGGTGTCCCACGGCGAGGTGGGCGTCCACGTCCGCGGCCTCGGCTGCTCCTACGCAACCTGCACCTGCGGCTGGACCGCGCGCCACCGGCACCTGCGGGCCTCTGCCGAACAGGACGCCTGGGCACACGCCATCGAACGCGGCTGCGCGCCGGCCTTCCCGCTCGTCAACCGGTAGCGCTCAGCTGTCGCGACCGCGGGCGACGTGGCGTCGTCGCCGGTTCCGGACGCCCAGGATGACGGCCACGACGGCCGCGGTGATCGCCGCGGCGGCCAGGGGCCACGGCAGCCGGTACGCCCAGCCGGCGAGTTGCTGCTGGATCCGGCCGGCCACCGCGATCACCGGATCCGCCCCGATACTCCCCGGCAATCGCAGCTCGTAGCCGCCGTAGTACGCGACGTAGAGACCGGAAATCACCAGCAGCACACCGCCGATCATCGGCGCCCAGCGCGTCCAGCCCCGCAACCGGTCCGCAACCGCCGCCCCGGACACCGCAGCAGTCACCGCCAGCACCCCGACGAGGGCCGCGAAGCCGCCGACGTAGGCGCCCAGGTAGCCCGCCGACGCACCGATGTTCTTGTCCCGCAAGCCGATCCCGGTCACCGCCAAAAACGGGGCGATGGTGCAGGACACCGACACCAGCGCGTACGCGATGCCGTAACCGAACATCGACCCGAGCCGGCCGTCGGGTGCGCCGCCCGCCGCCGCCCCGGCCAACCGCAACGACACCAGGGGCCGGCCCAGCACCTGACCAACCCCGACGATCACCAGGACCACGCCGATGACCAGCGTCGCCCACGGCAGGTAGCGCTGCACCAGATCGGCGGCCGACACGGCCAGCACCCCGAACGCGGCGAAAACCGTTGCGAAACCCAGCGCCATCACGACGGTGGCGGTGACCGCACGGATCAGCGCCGCCGCCGGTCCGGTGCGGCCGCTCTGCGCGACCAGCGCCAGATAGCCGGGCAGCATCGCGAAACCGCAGGGGTTCAGCGCCGCGACGACGCCTGCCACGAAGGCCAGTGACAGCCCGTTCACCTGGTCAATGCCGAAACCCGTTCGGCCAGTTCAGATTCCGGCATCGCCGACGTCGGATTGTTGACGAACGTCGAGGATCCGTCGGGGCGGTAGAAGACATAGGCCGGTTGCCAGGGCACCTGATAGCGCGCCCAGATGGAACCGTCGGCGTCGTTGATGATCGGGAAGTTCAGTCCGTACTTCCCGGCGAAGGCGCTCATCGCGCCCGGGTCGGCGTGCGCCGCGATCCCGACGAACGCGACGTTCGGGTTGGCCGCCGCCACCGCATGCACGCCGGGGGCCTCGGCGTTGCAGAACGGGCACCACGGCGTCCAGAACCACAGCACCGCCGGCCGGCCGGCCAGGCTCGCGCCGTTGAACGTACCGCCGCTGAGCAGAGTGCCGGTGAATTGCAGCCGGTCGTCGGCGCGGGCTTTCGGGACGCTCACGCCGGCCAGGACCAGCAACATGAGCGCCGCGACGATCGTGGCGGCCAGGCGCCAGACGGTGTGCGGCAGTCGGTATGTCGAAGGCGATGCGATGGTGACCATGGTCCGTACCTCCAGTTCCACGCGGCCGGCCGCCGGGCGTGGCGACTTGACCGGTATCAGGAACACGTACCCGCTACCGGCCGGGTTCAACGCGGCTTTTCGCCGCGCCGGCCGCTCACCCGAAGGCGTAGTCCTGCGGGTCGGCGCTGCGCGTCCACGTCCAGTAGTCGACCAGCCGCCACGGGCTGAGCGTGTAGATTTCGCCGTCGGCGTTCTTGTAGAACGAGTGCTTGATGGACGGCTGCGACCACACCATGGTGCGCATCTCGGCCTGGCTGCGCTCCACCCAGTCGGCGAGTTTCTCGGGCCGCGGTTCCATCCACCGCCCGTGGCCGGTCAGCAGCAGGTCCAGACACTCTGAGATGTAACGCATCTGGCATTCCGAATGGAAGATCAGGCTGCCGCCACTGGCCAGGTTGGTGCCGGGGCCGTACATACAGAAGAAATTCGGGAACCCGGGCACGGTGATGCCGAGGTACGCGGTGGGCCGTTCCCCCCACTGCTCGGCCAGCACCCGGCCGTCGCGGCCGACGATCGTCATGGGCCACAACACCTTTCCGGCATGAAAACCGGTGGCATACACGATCACATCGGCGGGATGTCGTGCGCCGTCGTCCGTCACGACGGCATCGCGTTCGATGCGGGCGATGGGTGTGCGGATCAGCTCGACATGGTCCTGCGTCAGGGTCTTGAGCCAACTGCCATTGTCCTGCAACGTCCGTTTACCGGTAGCCGGGTAGTCCGGGATGACCTTGGACAGCAGGTCCGGATTGTCACCGATCTGGCCTTTGATCCACTCGGTGAACATGATTCGGGTGACGTCGTTGATCTCGCTGACCGCACGCTGCTGGTCCGGGTAGTCCGGGTCGACACGGGCCGCGGCCAGGCCTTTGTCGCAGCCGGGCCAGAACAGCAGGAAGCGGTACCAGCGCCCGTAGAACGGCAGGTGCTTCAGTGCCCACCTGACGCCGTCGCCGACCAGGGCGTGGTAGTTGGGGTTGGGGAACATCCATTGCGCGGTGCGCTGAAAGATGTTGAGCGAAGCGACTTTCCCGGCGATCGACGGGGCGATCTGAAAGCCGCTGGCGCCGGCGCCGACCATCGCGACGTGCTTGCCGGTGAGGTCGATGTCGTGATCCCACTGCGCCGAGTGGAACGACGGGCCCGCGAAATCGTCGCGCCCCGAGATGGGCGGCAGATAGGGACGGTTGAGTTGCCCGACGGCGCTGATCACGGCGCGTGCCGACACCGTGTCCGACGTGCCGTCGGCGTTGCGGACAGTGACCTGCCACGTCTCGGTCGCGTCATCCCATCGCGCGCCGGTGACCTCGGTCTCGAACCGGACGTGCGGGCGGATGCCGTACTTGTCCAGGATGCGTTCGAAATAGGCCTGCAACTCCGGCTGTTCGGCGAAGAACTGCGTCCAGTGGTCGCTGGGTTCAAAGCTGTAGCAGTAGAAGTGGTTTCCGACATCGACGCGGGCACCGGGATAGCTGTTGTGCCACCAGGTGCCGCCGACACCGGGGGCACGTTCGATGATGGTGAACGGAATTCCCGCCTCTTTCAGGCGGATTCCCGCGAGCAGTCCCGATTCGCCGCAGCCGATGACGAGCACGGGGAAGTCGGCCGCCGCTTCGGCGTCACGCCCGGCCGCGCCGCCGCGGACATCTCTCCCGTCGAGCTCCATCTCCTCCAACACCATCGGCACGTACTCGTCGGGCACCGGCTCGCAGACGAGCCACTCCATCATCTCCTTGAGCAGCTCCGCACCGATGGGCTCGGGCTCGGGGCACCCGCGGTCGCGGTAGTCCGCGATCACCTTCAGCGCCAGGGTGCGCACGGCCGCCTTGTCGTCCTCGGACATGTAACCCTGGACCTCGTTGAGGAACAGCCCGGCGGGGCGCAGGGCGCCGCGGATCAGCTCCGGATCACCGGACATGTGCACCAGTGACAGCATCAGCGTGGGGATGCTGACGTCCATCAGCGCACTGGCGATGTCCTCGTCGGAGGTCGTAAACGGTTGTCCTGCATGTGGGTTGCGCACCACAAGGTGCTATCACGTTCGGCGGATTCTTCGCAGCCGATTCTGCCGCGGTACTGCCCGACGGGGCTTTACGCTCCGAAGATGGCCATCGCGTTACTCGACAACGGCGCACCGCCGGCGGACCTCGCACTGTCGGACATCGACCTCGGTTCGGTCCGGTTCTGGGGCCGGAACGACGGGATCCGCGACGGTGCATTCGCCACGCTGCGGCGCGAGGCACCCATCGCCTTCCACGCCGAACTGGCCCAGGAAGGGTTCGAATCAGGTCCCGGCCACTGGGCGTTGACGCGCTACGACGACGTGTTCTTCGCCAGCCGCCACCCACACATCTTCAGCTCCGCCGGCGGCATCACGATCGCCGAGCAGACGCCGGAGCTGGCCGAGTATTTCGGCTCGATGATCGTCATGGACGACCCGCGGCACACGCGGCTGCGCAACATCGTGCGCAGCGCGTTCACCCCGAAGGTCGTGGCACGCACAGAAGCGTCGGTGCGCAACCGGGCCCGCAGCCTGGTGAAATCCATGATCGAACGTCACCCGGACGGTCAGGGCGACATCGTGGCCGACCTGGCGGGTCCACTGCCCTTGCAGATCATCTGCGACATGATGGGCATCCCGGAGCCGGATCACGAACGGATCTTCCACTGGACCAACATCATTCTCGGGTTCGGCGATCCCGATCTGACCACCGACTACGAGGAGTTCTTCCGGTGCGCCATGGACATCGGCGCCTATGCCACCGCCCTGGCCGACGACCGGCGCGTCAACCCGCACGACGACCTGACCACTGCCCTGGTGCAAGCCGAGGTCGACGGCGAACGCCTCACGTCGAGCGAGGTGGCGTCCTTCTTCATCCTGCTGGTGGTCGCGGGGAACGAGACCACGCGTAACGCGATCAGCCACGGGGTGCTGACGCTCAGCCGGTTCCCCGAGCAGCGCGAACAGTGGTGGGCCGACTACGACGCGGTGGCACCCACCGCCGTCGAGGAGATCATCCGCTGGGCCTCCCCCGTCGTCTACATGCGCCGGACCCTGACGCAGGACTTCGAGCTGAGCGGCGTGAAAATGCAAGCCGGACAGAAGGTCACGCTGTGGTACGGCTCGGCCAACCGGGACGAGGCGAAATTCGACCGGCCCTGGCTTTTCGACGTGCACCGGAACCCCAATCCGCACTTGGGCTTCGGCGGCGGTGGCGCCCATTTCTGCCTGGGGGCGAATCTGGCCCGTCGCGAGATCGCGGTGGCGTTCGAGGAGATTCACCGCTGCGTGCCCGACCTGAAGGCCACCGACGAGCCCGACCGGCTGTGGTCGCAGTTCATCCACGGCATCAAGCGCCTGCCGGTCAGCTGGACACCGCCGCGCTGAGGCGTTACTGCACGATCAGGACACCGACCATCCCCGGGTGGTACACGCAGTAATACGGGTACCGGACCGGTGTCGTGGGTGCGTTGAAGGTCGTCTGCGCGTTGCCGCCGACCTTGACGTCGAACTGCCCCTTGACCTTCGACGTCACGGTATGCGCGACGTCGTCACTGTTGACGACGGTGACCTGCGCGCCGGGCGCCACCGTGAGCGGGTCGCCGAAGTTGAGCGCGGTGATGGTGATCGCCGGCCCCTGCACCGGCCCGGTCACCGGCACCGCGCTGGACGTCGGGGTGCTGTTCGGCGCCGGCGCCGGGGTCGCGCACCCGGCAACCGCGCCGGCCACCAGCGCCGCCGCCACCAGCACCACCGGCAGGCGCGTCGTCATGCCAGGTACCTCTGCATCCAGGACTGCGTCTGCGCCCAGGCATCGGCGGCCGCGGTGGGGTTGTACCGCTGGCCCGAGTCGTTGAAGAACGCATGATCGGCGTCGGGCTCCACGACGATCTGGTGAACCGTGCCGGCCTGCTCGAGTGCGGCGGCCGCCGCGTCCTTGCTCGCCGTCACCCGAGCATCCTTGGCGCCGTAAAAGGCCAGTACCGCAGCCTGTTTCGAGCCGGCGAAGTCGTGCGGGTCCGGCAGCGGCCCGTAGAACGGCAAGGCCGCCGAGAGCCTCGGCTCACCGGCGGCCAGGAGCTGCCACGTGAGCCCGCCGCCGAAGCAGAATCCGAGCACCGCGAGTTTCATGCCCGGCGCCCGCCGCTGCAGCTCATCGAGCCCGGAGCGCAGGTCGGCGACGAACTGGTCCGGCGGGATCTTCCCCAGTGCCGCAGTGGCCTCCGCGGGATCTTTGAACGTGGCGGTGCCGCCCTGCGCCGACAACAGGTCGATGCCCAACGCCGAGTATCCGATGCCACCGAAGCGGCCGACCACCGACCGGACCCAGTCGTTCAGCCCCTTGTTCTCGTGGATCACCAGCACTGCGCCGCGGGGCTGGGCGGCGGGGGCCCACGCCCCCTGCAGCGTGCCGTCGGCCCAGGTGATGGGCGTGGTCTGCACGGCGTTCTCGATCCCCGGCGGTGGGCCCGGCTCGATGGACGGCTTGCCTGCCGCCGTCGACGTCGTGGCCGCCGTCGGTCCCCGGCTCTCGCCGCATGCCGCCAGCAGTGCGGTCGCGGCGGCGGTGCCCACACCCAGCAGCGCGAGCCGGCGCAGCGCCTCGCGCCGGGACAGCAATCCGTCGACGTGGTCGGTGGCGATTTCCTCGGCGATGTACCGCTGCAAGGGGGTCACCCGAGCCAGTATCCGCCCTGATCCTGAGCGCCGTCACAAGGTTTCCCCAGGACGAGTAGACATTTTTTGGGAAGTGTTCACTTTTTCATTGACATGGGCCTGGCCGGCACGCTTCTATCGTCAGGTGACCTCTGCAGCGACGTTCGACACGATCATCGCGGGCGGCCGTTGGTTCGACGGAACCGGCGCGCCATCCGCGGTCCGGGACATCGGAATCCGAGACGGACACGTCGTGGCGATCGGCGTGGACCTCGACGAAACCGGATGCCAGAACGTCGTCGACGCCACCGGCAAATGGGTGACACCCGGCCTGTTGGACATCCACACGCACTACGACGTCGAGGTGCTCGCCGGCCCCGGACTGGCCGAGTCGCTGCGGCACGGCGTGACCACCGTGATGCTCGGCTCCTGTTCGCTGTCCACGGTCCACGTCGGCGGCGAAGATGCCGGCGATCTGTTCGGCCGGGTCGAGGCCATCCCGCGTGATCACGTCATCACCGTCGTCGACGCGAACAAGACCTGGGACACCGCAGCGGGTTACGTCACCGCGCTCGAGGACCGGCCGCTGGGGCCCAACGTGGCCGCGTTCATCGGGCACTCCGACATGCGCACCGCCGTCATGGGCCTGGACCGCGCCACCCGCAAGGACGTCCGGCCCACGCGCGGCGAGCAGGCTGAGATGGAGCAGATGCTGGCGGCCGCGCTGCAGGCCGGATTCGTCGGAATGTCTTCGCAGCAGCTGCTTTTCGACAAGATCGACGGCGACACCTGCCGGTCCCGCACCCTGCCGTCCACCTATGCCAGGGCCCGCGAACTTCGCCGGCTCAAGACGCAACTGCGTCGCTCGGGCCGCATCCTGCAGTCGGGCCCGGACCTGCAGAACCCGCTGAACCTGGTGTCGCAGCTGGCGCAGTCGCTCGGCCTGTTCCGCGAGAACCTCAAGACGAGCCTGCTGTCGGCCGCCGACATCAAGGCCAATCCCTACGCCATCACCATCATGGGGCCGGTGGCCCGGCTGGTGAACAAGCTCGGCGGCGACTTCCGCTGGCAGCACCTGCCGGTGCCGTTCGAGGTGTACGCCGACGGCATCGACCTCGTCGTGTTCGAGGAATTCGGTTCGGGCGCAGCGGCTCTGCACCTGCGCGACGAGGTCGAGCGCAATGACCTGATGCGCGACGACGAATACCGACGCCAGTTCCGCAAGGACTACGAGAACAAGTTCGGCGTCCGCGTATGGCACCGCGACTTCTTCGACGCCGAGATCGTCGGCTGCCCCGACGAAGCTCTCATCGGCAAGACGTTCGGTCAGGTCGGCGTGGACCGCGAGCTGCATCCGGTGGACGCCTTCCTGGATCTGGTACTTGAATACGGCCGCGATATCCGCTGGCGCACAACGATTTCCAACCACCGCCCCGAGGTGCTCAAGAAGCTGGCCCGCGACCCGGGCATCCAGCTCGGTTTCTCCGATGCCGGCGCACACCTGCGCAACATGGCGTTCTACAACATGGGCCTGCGCCTGCTGCGGCACGTGCGCGACGCCGAGCGCGCCGGCACCCCCTTCCTGACCGTCGAGCAGGCGGTGCACCGGCTGACCGGTGAACTCGCCGACTGGTACCGCCTGGATGCCGGGCACCTGCGCGTCGGAGACCGCGCCGACCTCGTCGTCATCGATCCCGAACGGCTGGACGATTCGCTCGACGCCTACGCCGAGGATCCCGTCGAGCAGTACGGCGGACTGTCACGCATGGTCAACCGCAACGACGCCACCGTCGCGGCGGTGTTCGTCAGCGGACGGCAGGTCGTGCGCGACGGGGTGCCGACCGACCTGGTGGGCACCACCCGCACCGGCCGCTTCCTGCGGTTCGCCCGTCAGACCCCAGCCCTGCCCGTTGCCAAGGAAGGTGAGTTCGCCAGTGTCGGTTGAGGATACGATCCACGGATTATGGAAGGCGCTGTCGGCGCGGGACTGGGACCGGCTGAAGGAGTTCGTGTCCGACGACTGCATCTACCTGGACATGCCGGTGGGCCCGGCCGCCGCGGCCCGCGGTCCTGAGGACATCGTCAAACGCCTCAAGATCGGCCTGGAGCCGCTGGCCTCGTACGAGAACTTCGACGGCCTGCTGCTGACCAACGGCGCCGACGCCATGTACGAGCACCATGAGGAATGGCATTGGGAGACCGGCGAATCCGCCGTGCTCAAGTTCGTCACCGTGCACCGTGTCGAGAACGGCAAGGTGACGTTGTGGAAGGACTACTGGGACATGAGCGGGCTGACGAACTTCGCCCCGCCGTCCTGGCTGGAGAACTTCGCGACGGCTGACATGTCGTGGATCTTCGACGCGACCGGCCTGGTCTAGTTCTCCCTCTCAGAGGGTGATCTTGCAGGCCTGACCGATGTCGAGGGTGCGCAGCATGCGGCCCATGCCGAGCCACATGGCGCACGAGAGGGCGAGGTCGGTCATCAGCTCGTCGCTGAAATGCTCTGCGGCACGGGCCCAGAAGTCCTCGTCGTCACGCAGCCCGGTGTGGTCGGAGGCGAAGCGGTAGGCGAACTCGGCGGCGATGCGCTCCTGGTCCGAGTAGCCGGGCCAGGTCTGCCACACGCCGGCGTGGTTGTAGAGGTCTTCGTCGACGCCCTCGGCCTCGGCCGCCGAATCGCGGGTGTTCTGACACACCACGCACTCGTTGTCGAGCGCGATCACCACGCGGGCCAGCTCACGCACGCGCAGTGGCAGGCGGCCCTTGGTGTAGACGGCGTTGGTGAAACCCGCCATGGCCGTGCCGATGTCGGGTGACTTGACCACCCAGGCGGTTACGTCTTCGTCGGTGAAATCTCCGATTCGGCTCACTTTTCGCACGCTACGCCAAAACTGGAACAAGTTCTAGTTTTCCCGAGAATCAATCCGGCGCAGACGACAACGGCCCCGCCCCAGATGGGCGAGGCCGCGGCCGACGGGGACCGACCTATGACGGCGGGCGCGACACGCACTGTGCCGCGTAGAGCTGCTCGCCGAGCTTGTCCATCAGCTCCAGCTGCGTTTCCAGATAGTCGATGTGGCCTTCCTCGTCGGCGAGAATGGCCTCGAAGATGTTCGCGCTCGTCGCGTCGCCCTTCTCGCGGCACATGATGATGCCGGGCTTCAGGCGGGTGACCACCTCGTACTCGATGGCCAGATCGGCCTCGAACTGCTCGCGCAGGGTCTGGCCGACGCGGAGCGAGAACAACCGCTGGTAATTGGGCAGGCCGTCCAGCAACAGAATGCGATCGGTGAGAGTTTCCGCGTGGCGCATTTCCTCGAACGACTCTTCACGGGTGTGCTTCGCCAATTCCGTGAAGCCCCAGTTGTCCTGCATTTTCGAATGCAGGAAATATTGGTTGATCGCGGTGAGTTCACTCGTCAATTGCTCGTTGAGCAGTTTGAGGATCTCGGGGTCGCCTTGCATTTCGGCTCCTTTAAACACCATCGGGCTGGGTCAAGTGTCACTGGCGCGGAACAACAACGTGCCTGTTCCAAACCTAGTCGAGTAACCCCGGGCAGGCGACCGGATCGGCCGGTGTTTCCCGCCCGATTCCACGCCGAATCCCGGGTTTGGAGATTCGCGACTCCGCCGCTGGCCAGCAGCTATGGACTGGCTGCCCTAAGTAAGGTTAGACTGCACTAACCCCCGCGGCGCCCGTCCGCGGTCCCGAACGACCCAGAATGGCAGGACACGATGAGCGAGCAACCGCTGCACTCGCTCATTCTTGCCGCGGATTATCGGGTCGATGATGTGGAATCGATGTGGGAGCGACTGAAATCGCACCGCTCAATTCTCACGGAACTCTCCGCGCATCACGTCGTCGTCTATTCATCACTGTGGGAACCGGGCCGCGTATTGGCCACCGTCGGAATCCACAATGCGAATTCCGTCCGGGAAGTTCTGCGTTCGCCGGCGGTATTCGAATTCTTCGACGCCTCCGGTGTGGACGACATCCCGGCGATCTTCGCCGGTGAAGTGGTCGAGAAGATCGAACTCGCCGAGCCCCCACCGGGGCAGCATGACGTCGCGTCGGTCGTCGTCGGCGTCGTGACCGCGGTCGAGGACGTGCCTGCCCTGATGGACAAGGTGCACGACGCCGCTGCCCGGTTCCGGGAGGCCGGAGTGTGCAAGGTCTGGGTGTACCGCGCGTTCGACGACGGCCACGAGGTGCTGATCCTGCAGCAGATCGAGAACGAGGCCGCCGCCCGCCGCTGGATCGATCATCCCGACGCCGCCGCCGAATGGATGTCGGCCGCCGGATTCGGCGTCTACCCCACGGTTTTCGTCGGGACCCTGGCCCACATCACGTCGATCGAGGCGGCCGACTGATGTTCGTCTGCCTGTGCACCGGAGTGACGAGCCAGGTCGTCACCGAACTCGTCGCGGATGGTGCGACCACGTCGAAGCAGATCGCCGAGAAATGCGGCGCCGGCCTCGACTGCGGCCGCTGCCGCCGCACCGTGCGGGCCATCATCGAAGCGGCCCGCACCGACTGCCCGGTGCACAAGGCCGGTTAGCCCTTGCGCCCCACGAACGCGCTCAGCGCATCGGCGTTGGCAGCCCCGCCGAGCAACTCGGCGAACTGACCGGACTCGCGCTGCGTCGCCGCGACGATCGCCTCCCGCGTCGGCTCGACCATCGCGTGCTTGACTGCCATCAGGCTCGAAAGCGGCCGCGAGGCAATGATTTCCGCATGGCGGCGGGCTTCCGGCAGCAGGTCGTCGGGCTCACACACCCGCCACACCAGACCCATGCGCAGCGCTTCATCGGCGCTCACCCATTCCGAGGACAGCAGCAGCCAGGCGGCGTTCTGCCGGCCCATCAACCGCGGCAACAGGTAGGACGACGCCGCCTCCGACGCCACGCCCAGGCTGGTGAACGGGCATTTGAGCCGCGCCGTCGTCGACATGAACGCCAGATCGGCATAGCCGAGGATGGTGGTGCCGATGCCCAGGCCGACGCCGTTCACCGCGCAGATCAGCGGCTTCGGAAACGCCGTCAGCGCTTCGATCAGGCCGGGAAATCCGTACTCCCCCATCTGGTATTCGGGGTTGGTGACCATCTCCTGCATCTCGACGAGGTCGTTGCCGGCACTGAACGCCCGGCCGGCGCCGGTGAGCAGGACGACCGAGACGTCCGGGTCTGCGGCGGCCTCCTTGAGTGCGATCGTCGTGGCGTCGTACAGCGCTTCGCTGAACGCGTTGAGTGCGTCGGGCCGGTTCAGGGTCAGGGTCCGGACCCGGTTGGTGTCGTCGATCTGGACGAGCGCGGCGTCGGTCACAGGTTGTCTCCAAACGGGTTTCGCATGATGTAGCGGCTGGTGGGCACGGTGTCGACGTTGACGTTGGCACCGAAGGCCGAGGTACTGGCGGCCATCTTGCCGGCGCGGTCGGCCAGATCGGCGTCGTCGGCGGCGCCGAAGAAGGCGTGCAGGCTCGTCGTCGCCTCGATGGGGAACAGCTCCTCGACGATGGCGCCGAGTTGCGGGGCGTCGGACGTCAGCGCGCGCACCACGGCGTTCTGCGTGTAACCGAACGTGGATTGGGTGTCGATCGCGACCTGGGTGTGGTCGAGGTGCCAGCGGCGGAACCACTCTCGCTCGTCCATGCCGTCGGGACGCCGCAGCAGCGCCACGTTCGCCAGGCCCGTGGTGCGCTCACCGACGGCGATGGCCGGACCGGCCATCGGCACCGATTCGGTGACCAGATATGCGGCCAGTTCGGTGCATTCGGCCCGCAGTCGATCCAGCACCGCGGTCATCTGCGCGCCGTAGTACTGCTGTGTCCAGACGCTGACCACCGCGACGACCGGCGGGTCGAGTGTCGTCAGGAGCATCAGGGAGTCCCGGACCGCGCCGTCCTTGACGTTGACCGCGAGTCCGGGCACCCCCAGCGCCAGCAACTCGCCGGCGACCTCGGTGCGCAGACGCTCGCACCAGGCGTCGTCGGCGGTGTCACGCCGCAGCGTGACCATGACCTTCTCCATCGAATCTCCCCGTCAGTCCCGCGCCCAGCGCGGCGTGATGAACACACCCTCGGCCTCCACCGTGATGCCCTCGGCATCGGCGATGTGCCCGACGGCATAGGTCTTGATGCCCTCGGTCCGGACGATGCGGGCCTCGGTGTGCAGGTCGCCGAGCCGCGTCATGCGCCGGTAGCGCATGGTGAGCGTGCCGGTGAGCCGCGGTTGCCCCGGCAGGCTCGCACCCTCGCCGAGCACATGATCGAGGATCATCGCCGACACCCCGCCATGGACGTGGCCGGGCGGCCCTTCATATGCGGCGCCGAGGTGAAAGTCGGCGGACACGCTGCCGTCGTCGGCCCGGATCAGCTCCACCGGCGGGGCGATCGGATTGCGGACCCCGATCACCGCGTTGCCCCAGGGCATTTCGCTGCCGTGCGCGCCGAACCGGATCCCGAACGAGCCTTCGAGCTGCTGCGCCCGGAGCTGGGCCGTGGCGGCGTCGATCTCGGCCTGCACCGCGGCGATGGCCTCGGCGGCGACCTCTGTCCGGATGGTGGCGTCGATGAGTTCGCGTACGGACTGCGTCAGCGGTTCGTAGACGGCTCGCATTCGCGCCACCTCGTCGGCGCTCAGCTTCTGCAATGTGTCCTCGAGCACCCTTGAACTAGAACACGTTCTAATCAGGCTGTCGAGAGTGGGGTCCCATTGCCTGCGCGGCAACAGGTTTCGGACGCCTACGACAATTCATGGCGCGGCCCGGGTCGTCGCGGCGCCCGAGGGCAACAGCTACCACACAAGTCAGTGTCAGCAAATTGACCACGAGCCAACCTGCGCCGCATTTACCGAGACCGGCGGTCCGCCGCGCCGGACCCGCATGAAATCGCGAGATTCGACCAAGCGACCGCCCGACACCCGGCGCCGCTCTCGACTGCCCGACCAAGGATGCGTGTCTACCAGTGTCATTAGCTCGAATTCGAGAGATCGCCGAACAGGCGCCGCAGCACACTGCGAAAATCTGCACATTCCGGCGGAACAATGCTGTACATCGTGCAGCCTGCGGATTAGAGTCTGAATCCAACGCCGACCGCCCACTCGCAGCAAATTCAATTCGGCAATGCGGCAATGCGATCCCGAAACCGCGGGCGACGGGGGTGGGATCCCGATGTTGAGGAGCGCAGGCCGATGAGGATCGATCCGTTCGCCGGGTGCCGGGTCTCGCGCGTGGCCGTCGTCGACTCGTACGAAGTCGTTCATGCCGGCATCGCGACCTGGCTCCGCGACGATCACGCACTCGGTTCGAGCACCACGGCCTACTACGTCGACACCGGAGAATTCCTCCGCCGCCACCCCCTTCCCCCGGACGACGCCCACGTCGTCGTACTGGGCCTGGCCGCGGACGACGCGAACAGCCTGGCCGCGGTGCGTGACCTCACCAACCGCGGATACCACGTCGTGGTGTACTCGCATCTCACCGACCGCGACGTCATCCGCACCGCGATCGACTCGGGCGCCCGGACCTACCTGTTCCAGACCGCGGGCCGCGAGCATCTGCTCAAGGCGATCCGGGCCGCCGTCACCCCGTTCCCCTACGTGGGCCCGAACGTCGCCGCCGCTCTCGACGACCGCAACTTCTGCCTGCGGCCGGTGCTGGCGCCGCGAGAGCAGGAGGTGCTGCTGGCGTGGTTCCGGACCGACAGCAAGGAACTCGTCGCCCAGCAGCTGTTCCTGGCGCCCAGCACCGTGCGTACGCATCTCCAGCGCATCCGGGCCAAGTACATCGCCGCCGGGCGCCCCGCCGGCACCAAAGCCGCGCTGGTGGCGCGCGCCATCCAGGATCGGATCATCAGCATCGACGATCTGTGACTCCGTAGACTCCACGCCATGACCGTCACAGCCGATGATCTGCGCCACCTGAACCGCTGTGTCGAGCTGGCCGGGGAGGCACTGGCGGACGGCGACCAGCCTTTCGGCTCGATCCTGGTGGACGCCGACAGCGTCGTCGTCTTCGAGGACCGCAACCGGGTCTCCGGCGGAGATCAGACCCAGCACCCCGAATTCGCCATCGCCCGTTGGGCGGCAACCAATCTCGATGTCGCGCAGCGGGCCGCCGCGGTGACGTACACCTCTGGCGAACACTGCCCGATGTGCTCGGCGGCGCACGCCTGGGTCGGCCTGGGGCGCATCGTGTACGCGACGTCGTCGGCACAGTTGGGCGGCTGGCTCGGCGAGTGGGGCGTCGCGCCCTCCCCCGTTGCGGCACTGCCCATTTCGGTCGTGGCACCCGGCGTGCCCGTCGACGGCCCCGTCGACGACCTGGCCGACACCATGAAGGGCTTGTACGCAGCCTGCTTCCGGCCATGAGCGCTGTTCCGAGTCATAACCGTTAGCCAATTGCGATGTCTCTCTTCGGCATCGGTCCGCGGAACCGTGCCGTCACGGTGTTTCACTAGTAACCACGGGAGCCTGCCGTTACCCCCGAGACGGCAGGCTCCCGCTTTGGCTGCCACTCAGGAACGCCGCATAGTGTCGTCGCCGTGAGCGACGCGCAGTCCATGAGACCCATCATTCGCGGCATCCTCCTGGACATCGCTCCGCCACTGGCCGCGTACTACGGGCTGCGGGCCGCGGGGTTCTCGGAGTATGTGGCTCTGCTCACCGCCACCGTGCTGGCCGGCAGCAAGGTCGCCTATGACGCGATCCGGACCCGGCGCCTCGATCCGTTCGCCGGCTATCTGATGCTGAACTTCGGGCTCAGCCTGGTGGTGGGACTGAGCACCTCGGACGCCCGGCTGCTGCTCGCCGGCACCACGCTGGTCGGCGGGATCGGCGGGTTGGTCTTCCTCGGCAGCTGCGTGATCGGTACACCGCTCACGCAGGTTGTGGCAGAACGGCTCCAGGGCGGACCGCAGGACACCAGCGTGGCTGCCATCACATATCGCCGCGGGGTACACGTTCTGCTCTCAGCGATGTGGGGCGCCGGCTTGATCGTCGGCACCGGCGTGCAGCTGGCGATCATCTTCGCCACGTCGGTGGACGTCGCCAATGCCCTGGCCTCGGCATTCTCGCTCGCGACCACCGGCGTCCTGATGACCGCGACGTTCCTCGTCGGCAAGCGTGCCCGCGCCAGGTGGGACGAGCGGGACGAAACCGCCCTGGAGACGGCGGAACAAATCACCGACCACAAAGGTTGAGCGCAGGAGATTCAACTTTGGAGGTACGGATGTCTGACGCCACAACAGCGCCCATCGCTGTTCCCGTCCTGTTTGTCACCGAGCCGATCGTCCTGCCGGGCATGGTCGTGCCCATCGAACTCGATGAGGCCGCACGTGCCGCGGTCGACGCGGCCCAGGCCGCCGCAGCCGCCGGCGAGGCCGGGAAGCTGCTGATCGCTCCCCGCCTCGACGACCGCTACCCCACCCACGGCGTCCTGGCGTCGATCGTCCAGGTCGGCCGGGTGCCCAGCGGCGGAACCGCGGCCGTCGTCCGCGGCGAGCGGCGTGCACACATCGGGTCCGGCACGTCCGGCCCGGGTAGTGCGCTGTGGGTCCTGGTGGACGAGATCACCGAGACCGCTGCGACCGACGAAACCCGCACGCTGGCAGCCGAATACAAGAAGCTGCTGCTGGCGATCCTGCAGCGCCGCGAGGCCTGGCAGATCGTCGACGCCGTCAACCAGATCAGCGAGCCGTCGGCACTGGCCGACACGGCGGGTTACGCCTCTTACCTGACCGACGTGCAGAAGCGCGAGCTGCTGGAGACCGTCGACGTCGCCGAACGGCTGCGCCGGCTGGTCGAGTGGACGGGCGAGCACCTGGCCGAGGTCGAGGTCAACGACAAGATCGCCGAGGACGTCCGCGCCGGAATGGACAAGCGGCAGAAGGAATTCCTGCTGCGCCAGCAGCTCGACGCCATCCGCAAGGAGTTGGGCGAGCTGGACGGTAGCGCCGGGGCCGAGGAGCCCGCGGACTACCGCACCCGCATCGAGGCCGCCGATCTGCCCGAGAAGGTGCGCGAGGCGGCGCTGCGCGAGGTCGGCAAGCTGGAACGGTCCAGCGAGCAGACCCCCGAGGGCGGCTGGATCCGGACCTGGCTGGACACCGTGCTGGAACTGCCGTGGAACGAGCGCACCGAGGATTCGACGGATCTGACGGCCGCCCGGGAGATTCTGGACGCCGATCACCATGGTCTGGACGACGTGAAGGACCGCATCGTCGAGTACCTGGCGGTGCGGGCCCGCCGCGCCCAGCGCGGCTTGGCCGTCGTCGGCGGTCGTGGCTCGGGCGCCGTAATGGTGCTGGCCGGCCCTCCCGGTGTCGGCAAGACGTCGCTGGGTGAATCGGTGGCACGGGCACTGGGCCGCAAGTTCGTCCGCGTCGCCCTGGGCGGTGTGCGCGACGAGGCCTAGATCCGTGGCCACCGGCGCACCTACGTCGGCGCGCTGCCGGGCCGCATCGTGCGGGCCATCGGCGAGGCGGGTTCCATGAATCCCGTTGTGCTGCTGGACGAGATCGACAAGGTGGGCTCGGACTACCGCGGTGATCCGGCGGCGGCACTGCTGGAGGTGCTGGATCCGGCGCAGAACCACACGTTCCGCGATCACTACCTGGATCTGGACCTGGACCTGTCCGATGTGGTGTTCCTGGCGACGGCCAACGTCATCGAGAACATCCCCAGCGCCCTGCTGGACCGTATGGAGCTGGTGCAGATCGACGGCTACACCGAGGACGACAAGGTCGCCATCGCCCGCGATTACCTGCTGCCCCGGCAGGCCGAACGGGCGGCGTTGACCACCGACGAGGTGACGGTGACGGACGCGGCGCTGCGCAAGATCGCCGCGGACTACACGCGCGAACCGGGTGTGCGGCAGTTCGAGCGACTGCTGGCGAAGGCGCTGCGGAAGGTCACCACGCGGCTGGCTTCCGGCGTCGAGTCGGTCACGGTCGATGAGCCGGATCTGGTCGACTATCTGGGCCGCCCGCGGTTCATGCCGGAGTCGGCCGAGCGCACCGCGGTGCCCGGTGTGGCGACCGGACTGGCCGTGACCGGCATGGGTGGCGACGTCCTCTACATCGAGGCCGGTTCGAACGATGGCGAACCGGGTCTGCAACTGACCGGTCAGCTGGGCGACGTGATGAAGGAGTCGGCGCACATCGCGCTGTCCTACGTGCGGTCGCACGCGGCGGAACTGGGTGTCGATCCGAAGGCTCTGGATCGCCGCATCCACGTCCACGTGCCCGCGGGCGCGGTGCCCAAGGACGGTCCGTCGGCCGGCGTGACGATGGTGACCGCGCTGGTCTCCATGGCCACCGGACGGCAGGTGCGGTCCGATGTCGGGATGACGGGCGAGGTCACGCTGAACGGGCGGGTGCTGCCCATCGGCGGGGTCAAGCAGAAGCTGATGGCAGCCCAACGTGCCGGGCTGACAACGGTTTTCATCCCGTCGCGCAACGAACCGGACCTGGACGACGTGCCGGCCGAGGTCTTGGACGCACTCGATGTGCGGCCGATGACCGACGTGGCCGACATCATCGCCCAGGCGCTGGAGCCGGCGGCGCAAGCCGCCACGGTGGCTGCCTGACAACTGAATGACGCGAGCGGGCCCAGATGCTCCTGTTCACCTCATGGTGGTGGGACATTTGGGCCCGTTCGCGTTAGATGAGCACATGCCCAACATCAACGAAGTGAAACGGCGCGTGGTGCACGCCGTTCAGCGTCGCCTCGTCAACCCGGTGGGCCGGCAGCTGCCGGTGACCATGCTGGAAACCATCGGCCGCAAGTCCGGCGAGCCACGCCACACGGCGATCGGCGGCCGGGTGATCGACGGCGCGTTCTGGCTGGTGTCCGAGCACGGCGACCACGCTGATTTCGTCCGCAACATCAAGGCGAATCCCGCTGTGCGCGTGCGCATCAACGGCGAATGGCGCAGCGGCACCGCGCATCTGGTCCCCGACGACGACCCGGTCGCGCGGCTGCGGCAGCTCCCCCAGCTGAACAGCGCTGTGGTGCGGGTGATGGGCACCGACCTGCTGTCGGTCCGCGTCGACCTGGACTGAGACTCAGGCGATGTCGGCCGACGGCGGTTCGTCGGCCAGATGGATCGCGCGGTGCTCGATGAGTTCGTGGATGCGGTCGGGTCCCAGCCGGGCCCGGAAATCCTTGACGGTGTAGCCGACGACGACACCGTCGGTGAGGGCGCGCACCGTCGCCGTGCGCGGAATCCCGAACAGCGGCCCGATCTCGCCGAAATACTCGCCGGGGCCGGCGGTGAACAACAGCATCGTCTCACCGTCGGGCATCTCGCGCGTGATCTCGAACCGGCCCGTCCTGACGACGTAGATCAGGTCGCCGATCGTCGTCTGCTCGAACACGAGGTCGCCCGCGTCGAGCTCGAAGACCTCGGGCTCACGCTCGGTGCTGGCGACCGTCGGGACGAGTTCGATCACCCGGTCCGCCAGCGGCAGCATGCGGCTGTCATGCGTGGCGACCACCACGACGCGATCGTCGGCGAGTTCGCGGATGAGCCGCAGCACCTCTTCGACCTGGATGAAGTCCAGATGCGCCGTCGGCTCGTCGGCCAGGATCAGCGGCGGATCCAACGCGATGGCGCGGGCCACCGCGACGCGCTGCTGCTGTCCTCCCGACATGTCACCGGGGCGATGCGTCATCCGGTGCGACAGGCCGACGCGGTCCAGCAGTTCCGCGGCGCGCTGCCGGGCGGCGCCGCGGCTCATGCCCGCGGCCCGCATCGGCACCATGACGTTCTCGGCGGCCGTCAGGCTGGGCACCAGATTGAACGCCTGGAACACGATGCCGACGGTATTGCGGCGGTAGTCGGTCAGCGCCTTGGGTGCGAGCCTGGTGACGTCGATACCGTCGAACAGGATCTCACCCGACGTGGGTTTGAGGATGCCACCCATGCAGGACAGCAACGTCGTCTTCCCACAACCGCTGGGCCCCAGCAGGATCGCGAGCGATCCGGCCGACAGCTCCAGTTCGAAATTGTCGATGGGCCTGACCTTGTCGGCGCCCTTGCCGTATTCCACCACCAGGTCACGAATCTGTAAGCCGCTCATGGTCTATGGCCCCCCGAATGCCATCGCCGGATCTATCGTCACCGCTCTCCGCATGCCCGCCAGGCTCGCGATCAGCCCGATGGTGATCGCCACGACCGGCAATAACAGGTACGCGCCCGCCGGGACGTCGACGCGCATCGGGAACATCGGCCCGAGCACCATCGCCAACAGCACGCCGATCGCCGCGGAGCACACGGCGATGAACACGGCCTGCATCGCCAGCCCGGCCATCATCGACTTCGTCTTCACCCCAACGGCTTTGAACACCGCGAAGTCGCGGGTGCGTTCCATCGCGGACATGTAGATGAACATGCCGATGATCGTCGCGGCCACCACCCACAGCAGGACGGCCATGATGCTGATGGCGTCCACCGCGACCTTCAACGGCCGCATCATGTCGTCGATGGCGCCGTGCCGGTCCACCAGCCGGTAGCCATCGAGTGCCTTGGCCGGGTTGCCCCGGATGCCCACCGACGCGATGACGGGCTGCCCGCCGTACACCAGGCGCTGCGCCCCCACCGTCGTCAGGAACAGATTGGGCTGCTGCGCCAGCACCGTGGAGTTGTTCACGATCCCCACGACCTGCAGGTTGTGGGAGGCGATGTGCATCTGGTCGCCGATCTTGCGGCCCAGCGTCGACGACACCGCGATCTCGTCGGGCGTGGCGGGCGGGCGGCCCTGCGACATCGCCGGCATGCCCGGCCCGCCCGTCGGTGCGCCGAACAGATTCATGGTGCGCGGCGTCCCGTTGTCGAGGGCGGTGGTCCCCGCGTACACGACCGCAGCGGCCGCCTGCACGCCCGGAAGCCGCTGTGCGCGTTCGACTTCGGTCTGCGCGAACGGCGACGAGCCCAGGAACGGCCCGGCCGCCCCGTTCTGGATCATGAAGTAGTCGATGCCCAGCGAGTTGACGGTATTGCTGGCCTCCACACGGAATCCGTTGGCCAGTCCGGTGAGCACCAGCGTCATCGCGAACACGAAGGAAGTGCCGACGACCGCGATGAGAAATCGGCGGCGCCGCCACTGCAGGTCCCGTAACGCCGCGATCAGCACCTGAGGAATCTAACGTGTTCGCTATGGCCTATGACGAAGATCTGGCCAACCGGATCCGTGAGCTGGTGGGCCCGGTCGGCGGCATCGAGGAAAAACGCATGTTCGGCGGGCTGGCCTTCCTGGTGAACGGCAACATGTCGGTGGCGGCCAGCCACGACGGCGGCCTACTGGTCCGGGTTGCGCCGGACGACACCGACAAGTTGCTGCAGAGCCGGCACGTCGGGCTGATGGTGATGGGCGGGCGCGAGATGCGCGGCTGGCTGCGGGTGGCACCCGACGGCCTGAAAACCAAGCGGCAGCTGCAGACCTGGGTCGACCGGGGCGTCGGGTACGCGGGCACGCTGCCACCCAAGTAGGCGTTTGCACGCCGACAGGCGGGGTATGCGTGGGATATGGCACGGGATCGACAGGTCGTCGCGCGGTTGCTCGACGCAGCCGGTACCACGTATGCCAACGACGCCGGGATCACACTGCGCGACAAGCCGATGCCGCTTTTTAAACTGCTGTCGCTCTGCATGCTCGCCAGCAAACCCATTGCCGCAACGACGGCAGTCTCCGCCGCCCGCGAGTTGTTCCGGGCCGGGCTGCGCACCCCGTCAGCGGTTCTCAAAGCTGATCGCCGCACCATGATCGCGGCCTTCGGACGCGCCGGGTACGCCCGGTACGACGAAAGCTCTGCGACCCGCATGAGACGAATCGCAACGCGGGTCAACGACGAGTACGGCGGTGACCTCCGCAACCTGCGGGTCCGCGCCCACCACGACGTGACAGCCGCCCACAAGGCGTTACAGGAATTCGACGGTATCGGCCAGACGGGCGCCGACATCTTCCTTCGCGAGATCCAGGACGTCTGGACCTGGGCCCAACCGTATTTCGACGAGCGCGCGCTCGGCGCCGCCAAGGCGCTCGGCTTACCGGCGGACGCTCACCAGCTCGGTGGTCTGGCCCCGAAGCACAACGCCAGGCTGGCCGCGGCCCTTGTCCGGGCATCGCTCGACGATGGTCTGCGCAGGCGTGTCGCAACCTAGCTTCGCAAGCAGCACACGTCCACATTTCGATTACCGAAGGGATTACTCGACATGGCCGGCTCACCTACATTCGTGATCATCGGCGGCGGACTGGCGGGCGCCAAAGCCGCGGAAGCCCTGCGCGACAAGAATTTTGGTGGTCAGGTGGTGCTGTTCGGCGCCGAGAACCGGTTGCCGTACGAACGACCGCCGCTGTCCAAGGATTTCATGGCGGGCAAGAAGACCATCGAGGAATTCACGGTGCAGCCCAAGAGCTGGTACGCCGAGCACGAAGTCGACCTGCGGTTAGCCTCGATCTTTCATGTGGGTGGTGTCGGGGCCGAGGGCTGCTCGTTGGTTGGTGGATAAGTCGTTGGGCGGCAGGGGGTTCCGGCGTTGCTTATCGCCGGCGCTCCTGGTCCTTGGTTGTCGGGATGTGGGCGGGTGGTCAGGTGGTCTGTAGTGCGTGCCAGCCAGTTTCGATGAGGTCACTCCATGGCCATCCGTGGGGTAGGCGTAGGTAGCGGCGTCGGCCTGAGGTGATGATGCGTCCGGCCACGGCCAGCAGGCGCAGGCGTAGTCGTTTAGGTTCCCAACGTCTGGCGGGTTGCCCGGCGAATGCCAACACTTGAGTCCAGACCAACAGGTCAGCGGCCAGCAGGGTGATCTCCAGCCAGATCTGATTCTGAGCGAACCCGTGAAAGGGCAGATTGGTCAGCCCGGTGTCTTTGAGGTTGCGGATGCGATCCTCTGCCCGGGCGCGTTGGCGGTGGCGCACCTCCAGATCCGCGATCGACCAACCGACGGTGTTGGTGGCAAAGCAGGTGATGCGCCACCCGTTGTCGTCAGTGAGGCGCAGCTGGGCACCGGGGTGGGGACGTTCACGGCGAGCGATGACCCGCATCCCGGGCGGCCAGCCCCGCAGCGTGGTCGGTAGGTAGCGGGTCAGCTCGGCGACCTGGGCGCCCTCGCGCGGTGCGCCATCGCCATCGAGGGCTGCGCGCCATGCCTGCCGTGGCACCTTCGAGAGGGCTTCCACGATCGGGGGCATGCCGTAGAACCCGATGCTGTACTGCAATCCCAACGCCGTGATGTGGTGCAGGAAATCTTTGACCCCGCCACCGGTATCGGTGCGCACCACCACGTTCGGTCGTTCGTGTTCGGGCAACTGGGCCAGCGCGGCATCGAGCACGGTGATGTGGTCAGCTGCGCTGTTGGAGCCGGCGCAGCCCGGGCGCAGCAGCCCGGCGAGGGCTTCTCCAGATCCGGCGTCGCCGTGATCGACGAACGCGAGCATCGGGTGAAATCCATACCCGTACTTGAACGTCGGGGTGGCCCCCTGTTTGTCGCTGTGGGCGGTAACCAAAGTGGCATCCAGATCGATGATCACCTGATCGCCCACCGCGCCACCAACAGGCCGTCGACGGGCCCAGACCCGAGCACGGGCGGCGGCCCGCGCGGTGCCGATCGCTGCGATCACCGCATCGACGTCGCCACCGAGGGTGGTGATCAATCGGGACACGGTGGCATCGGAGGCCACGTGACCGAACACCTGCGGCTGGGCCCGCGCCACGGCGATGTCGGCGGCGCAGTCACCGCCCAACGCGACCGCGGTCGCCAGATCAATCAGAACCTTGGCCGGATCGTGGGTCGACCGCGGCGCCCGCCACGGCGCCAACGCCGCTGACATGGCCTTATCCAGTCCCGAACAGCGCACCGTCTGCCGCAGCAGAACACCACCGGCTGAGGAGACCAACTGTTCGCGAGTGGCATCAACCACCACAGCACCACCTGGGCTACGCTTCACCTACGGAGTGCCTTTCCGCTCGGAGTTACTTTGGACGTCGCAATCCCAAGTTTCCCAAGCAGGACAGGCACTTCCGTGCATTAACAGCCCGTGTCACCGACCAAATCGTGAAACATCGAGGTTAGGTACCGAGGTGACGACGCTCGACCGCACCGCACACATGGTGGCCTTCAACGACGGTGACCACGAGCATTACGACAAATTACTGCTGGCCACCGGATCTCGCGCCCGGAAACCCCCGATCCCCGGCGCGGACGCGCATGGCGTCTACTTCCTGCGCACTGTCGACGACGCCACTGCACTGTTGGAGCAACTGACGGACGGACGGCGCCTGGCGATCATCGGAGCCGGGTGGATCGGGCTCGAGGTCGCCGCCAGTGCCCGCGGGCTGGGCACTGATGTCACCGTCGTGGAATCCGCTGCGCTACCGCTGCTGTCCTCACTCGGGCGGGAGGCCGGCGAGGTGTTTGCCGGCCTGCACCGCGACAACGGCGTAGATCTGCGACTAGGGACGACGGTCGACGAGATCACCACTGCAGATGGCAAGGCGACAGGCCTGCGACTCGGCGACGGGACGACCATCACTGCGGACGCGGTGCTCGTCGCCGTGGGCGCCATGCCGAACGTCGGATTCGCCGAGCGCTCGGGTCTCGTGATTGCCGACGGCGGCCTCGCCGTCGACGAATCATTGGTCACCAGCGATTCCGACATCTACGCCGTCGGTGACATCGCGGCCGCCGAACACCCGTTGTTCGGTGTCCCGATCCGCACCGAGCACTGGGCCAACGCCCTCAAGCAGCCCGCCGTCGCCGTGGACGGAATGCTCGGTAACTCAGGCAGTTACGACGAACTGCCGTACTTCTTCACCGACCAGTACGACCTCGGCATGGAGTACGTCGGCTACGCCCCGCAGTACCAGGCGTCGGTCACCCGCGGTGACCTCGGCACGCGCGAGTTCACCATGTTCTGGCTCGACGGCGGACACCGCGTACTGGCCGGCATGAACGTCAACATCTGGGAAGGCCTTGACGACATCAAGAAGATCATCAGGTCCCAGCGCCCGGTCGATGTCGGGGCGCTCGCCGATCCGTCGGTGAAACTGTCGGATCTGGCGGCCTGACCCGGTTACTCCAGCCCGGCGGTGCCGTCCGGCGTAACGGTGACTTTGGCGCCGGCGAGGTCCTCGCGGGTGCTGGCCTCGGCCTGTGACGCATCGGTGATGACCGCCAGCGCCCGGCTACCACTGGGCGTGCGGACCGCGACGAAGACCTTCTCGGCCGCGCCCTCGCGGGTCACCGGCGTCGTCCACGCCTCGACCGTGCCGGTACCCGACCAGCCGTCCTCGGCCGTCACCGTCGGCTCGGCGTCGACCTCGGATTGCACGTCCTCCCAACGGAACTCATGCGCCGGCGGCTGCGCGCTGTAGACCCCGAAGCTGTGCTTGGTCAGGTAGCCGCCGTTGGCGGTGATGAGCCCGACCTGACCCGGATTGGCGGCCAGCCGCTCGGCCATGGTCGCGATCGAATGCGAGACATAGTTGTTCCACGGACCACCGGCGAAGGTCAGACCACCGGTGACGGTCAGTGGCCGCTTGGGGTCGTCGAGCGGCAGTCCCAATTCGCGGGCCGCGACCTGCACCGCCGACGGGAAGCACGAGTACACGTCGACCGCGTCGATGTCATCCATACCCAGGCCCGTCAGCTCCAGCACCCGGCGGCCCGCGATCCGGATGGACGGCGACCCCGCGAAGCTGGCGCGCTCACCCAACACGTACGGATCATGAGCATCCGTGCCCGCGTACGGGAAAACCCAACGGTCCCTGGGGATTTGCAGTTGTTCTGCCTTGCCCACCGAGGTCAGAATCAGAGCGGCGCCCTGGTCGACCATGTTGTTGGAGTTCATCAGCTTGGTGTACGGCCAGCTGATCATCCGGTTGTCCGGACCGGGCCGCCAAATCTGCTCCGCCGACACTGCATCGCGGCTCCAGGCGTGCGGATTACCCGCTGCCACGGCACTGAACCGCGCCCACAGCTCACCGATCCGGCGGCGGTGCTCCTCCAGCGTCTCCCCTGCCGCGATCCGCAGCGCCTGCTCGAACATCGGATACACATGCGACGGCGCCACCAACCCGATGCGCAGCTCGGCCGGCCCCACCATGTCCACGTCCGGGTCGCTGAGCGCCATCGGTACCGACTCGTCCTGCTCGGTGCCGGCCAGCCGCTCACCGCGGCCCTTCAGACGGGTTCGGGTCCGCCAGGTTTCACCACCGGCGATCAACACCACGTCGTTACGGCCCCGCTGAATATCCAGAGACGCCTGATTCACCAACGACTGCGGCACATTGCCACCGACCGGCGTGTACCGCGTGACGGCATCAGGCGCACCGATGCGCTGCGCCAGCAACAGACCCGGATCGCGATAGCGCAGCGAGAACACATTGACGATCCGGACCGCGTCGACCGCCCCGAGAACACGCGCGCCCGCCGCCTCCCGCGCCGCCGCCTCCATCAGATCGACCGGTTCACTACCCGGATTCTTGTCGTACTGGTTCACCTGGCCGTAGCCGACGAGCACCGGGGTTCTGGGATCAAGGGGCACAGAGTGAGTCCTCTCCGGAAGCGGGTCCGACGCGGTAGATCGATTTGATGCTCTGGTAGGCGGCGAGCCCCTCGGGCCCGAGTTCGCGGCCCAACCCGCTGGCCTTGACGCCGCCGAACGGTGCCGCGATGTCCATTTGATAGTCATTGACACCGACAGTGCCACTGCGGATGGCGCGGGCGATGTCGGTGGCATGTTCGGCATCGGCCGACCAGACGGTGCCGCCCAGGCCATACTCGCTGTCGTTGGCCAAGGTGACGGCCTGCTGCTCGGTTTCGTACGGGATCACGGCGAGCACCGGGCCGAAGATCTCCTCCTGCGCGATGCGGGAGGCGTTGTCGACATCGGCGAACACCGTGGGCGAGACGAACCAGCCGACGGGCTGATCCGCCGGAATGCCGCCGCCGGCAACGAGTTTGGCGCCGTCGGCCTTGCCGGCCTCGATATAGCCGAGCACTCGGTCCCGTTGCCGGGCACTGACGAGCGGGCCGACGTCCGTCGATTTTTCCAGCGGGTCACCGACATTCAGCCCGGACGCCAGCGCCGCCAGCGCGTCGACCATCTCGTCATACCGGGACCGCGGTACCAGAATCCGCGAGTTCAGGTGGCACGTCTGGCCGTTGTTGACGAACGCCGCCGACTTGAGGCCGTTGATCGTGGCATCCAGGTCGGCGTCCTCGAGAATGACGGCCGCCGACTTGCCACCCAGTTCCAGCGTGACCGGTCGCAGGAGCCGCCCGCACGCCTCCGCGATCTGGCGCCCGACGGCGGTCGATCCGGTGAACGACACCTTGTCGACGCCCGGGTGCGACACCAACCGCGCTCCCGTGTCCGGCCCGCCCGCGATGACGTTGAGTACGCCCGCGGGCAGCCCCGCCGCCGTCGCCGCCTCGGCGAAGATCAAGGCATCCAGCGCGGTTTCCGGTGACGCCTTGAGCACCATGGTGCAGCCGGCCGCCAACGCGGGTGCCAGCTTGAACGCAGCCAGCGCCTGCGGATAGTTCCACGGCACGATGGCCCCGACCACCCCGAGCGGCTCGCGGCGCACGATGGTGTGCCCGATGGCCGCCGGGCGGATCTCCTCGGCCGGCGTCCGGGTGATCAGATCCGCGTAGTACTGCAATAGCGCGGCCGGGAACCTGCCGTTCGCACCACGGGACAGCCGGATCGGCATGCCGTTCTCGCGTGTGCACAGTTCGTTGGTCGACGCCGACCGGGCCAGCAACTCGTCCGCCAACCGGTTCAGGACCCCGGCGCGCTCGGCCGCGGGCATGGCGCTCCAGCCCGGCAGGGCCGCGCCGGCGGCAGCGACCGCGGCGTCGACCTCGTCCGGGCCTGCCGCGGCGCCGGCTCCCAGCAGCGTTCCGGTGGCGGCTTCCAGCACGGGCGTCGAGGCCGCGGCGGAACGGAACTGCCCGCCGACGAAAATCCTTGCGCCGTCGTTGATCACGGACATCCGAGTGCTCCTTCAGCAGTGGCGATGAAGCGTGTGAGCGGCTCCACAACGCCCACGTTAGTGGGTCTCCGCGATGCGGCGTGACCTGGCCCTTTGGCACCGGTCGGTACACTCGGCCCAGATGAACGACGCCTCGGCAGCCGCCGCTGCACAGTGCCTACCGAACGGCTCACCAGCCGTTCGGCACCCGCGCGTCTACATCGATGTGGCCGTGGTCGTGGCCGTCCTGGTTGCCACCAATCTGCTGGCCCACTTCACGACGCCCTGGGCGAACATCGTCGTGGTGCCGGTCGCGGCGCTGGCCCTGGTGGCCCTGGTGCGCAAACGCGGCCTGGGCTGGACCGAACTCGGGCTCGGGCGCGCACACTGGCGGACCGGCATGCGCTACGCGCTCTGCGCAATCCTCTTGGTTGGATCGGTGATCGCCGTCGGAGTCCTGCTGCCGTGGACCCGCCCGATGTTCCTCAACAACCACTACGCCACTCTCTCCGGCGCCCTGCTGGCCTCGATGATCGTCATCCCCCTGCAGACCGTCATCCCCGAGGAGCTCGCCTTCCGCGGGGTACTGCACGGCACCCTCGACCGGGCCTGGGGATTTCGTGGCGTCGCCGCCGCCGGCTCGCTGCTGTTCGGACTCTGGCACATCGCCACCTCACTTGGCCTGACCAGTAGCAACGTCGGATTCACGCGGGTCCTGGGCGGCGGGGTCGCCGGCATGGTCGCCGGAGTGGCCATGGCGGTGGTCGCCACAGCAGCCGCCGGATTCGTCTTCACCTGGTTACGACGCCGGTCCGGCAGCCTGCTTGCCCCGATCGCCCTGCACTGGTCGCTGAACGGCATGGGCGCGCTCGCCGCGGCACTTGTCTGGCACCTCGGCACTTGATGCGCTTTATTTTGCGCCTCTGCCCCGATGCGGAATCAGTACGCAGAAGCAAAAAATACGAGCAAAATTCCGATACTAGCGATGCTCAAGTATCCCAGCACCAGACCGGCCAAGGCTAGCCCATCACCTCGTTCACCCGATGCTCGGATCTGTGACCGCGCGATATGCCCAAAAGGAATTGCGAGCGGCGCGACCGTAAGGCCAAGTATCAATGCAGCAATCGCCAAACCGTTTGTTTGAGGATCTATACCTGGTGCAACTGGCCCTGACACTCGATCCGCAGTGACCGGTTTGCCATCAGCTGTGTAGCCGACGACTCGGTAAATGGGTTCACCTTTATCCGTATAGCCAATCACAGCCTGACCGCTATTTCGCTGCCTCGATTTCGCTCCAGTAGGGATAGAAACAAGAACAATTGCAGCAATTAGCGCAGGGACAATAGCCCATACCAAAGGAGGATTAAGATCAAAACGGTGAGGTGGCGCGAGAGGCGACAACAATATCGGCCCAACAAATGCACCTACAATCGCTAGAATCAATTTCACGATAGGTTTCCCGGTCTTTGCAACCCTCAGCGCCGCAATAGTTCCGACCACGACTCCAACGAGCAGACAACCGATCAGTCCGATCACGAATCAGAACACCTATCAACTAGGAAAATTTGCACAAAACCACATCACCCTACTGGGAGTCTACTTCTCTTTCAGGCACGCCACACGATATCACCGCTCATCTGTGACGCATGTCGTACGAACGGACTAATTCGAGTCCGCCGTCGCGGCGTTGCAAATCGCGTGACCATGGACGACAACCATCGGAACGCCGCACGCAATTGAGGAGCGTTAACTTCTGTTGTGAGTTCTACTAGCCGACTAGCTTCCGAACAAGACGAACGATCCATAGCAGAATCATCGCGCCGAGCAAAGAGGTAAAGAAGGTGAACCACCTTCGCCCGGCCTCGACATTGAACCCGAACCAATTCAACACGAATCCGCCAATAACACCGCCAATAACACCGATAACGATGTTCATGACAATTCCTTGACCTTCGCCCTTGACAAGCTTTCCGGCCAACCAACCGGCAATACCACCAATAATGATGTACGACACCCAACTGACTGCAAATGGCGGTTCCAAGGCGAGAAATTGGTGAATCGATGCCATCTCCATGGTGGACTCCTGCCGATAGTCGGGCTAACAACTTGAAAAATCGAGTACGTCTGGCTTAGCGGCTGAAGGTAACGGATGCACACCTGATAGTGCACAAACTTGATAACCAATCCGATGCCGACCTGATTGCTCCAGGTCCGCTTACGTGGGTGACGCCCAATGCAGTGAGAGGGCCGCACCAATCAGGTACGGCCCTCTCAAGCGTTACAGTCAGGACGGCGGCGCCATCTCCGGCGGCGCGTTCGTCACCGGCACCGGCACGCCGACCATCGGGTGGGCCGGATCGGCGGGCTTGGGCGGCGCGTTCGGGTCGACCGGCGGCGGAGGCGGCGGGTTCCACGGGCGGATCGACTGCGCCAGCGTCACGGCGGCGGCCTTGTCGACCGGGTGGTTGCCCGAACCCAGCCACACGACGAACCACCGCTGCGGGTTGCGCTGGCTGCGGATGGTGGCGTCCGGCGGCGGGTTGCCGACGACGCCCGCCCAGATCTGGCCGTTGGGCTTACCGGTGTCGGTGAACTTGACCTCGTAGAACGATGCCGCGCCCGGCAGTCCGCCGGCAGTCAGCGCCGTGGTTTCCTGGCCGACACGGGTGCCGGGGAAGGGCATGAAGAACTCGCCCATGTCCGAGGCCAACCGGTTGGCGGCCTTGCCGTTGTCCGACTCGGCGCCGGCGAACAGCTTCAGGTCCAGACGGCCCAGCAGCACGCTGGTGTCACTCGGGGCCTGCTCCGAACCCGCGGCCGGGGCCTTGGTCAGCAGCGCCTGACCGTAGGACAGCTGCGTGGCGTCGGCGATCTTCCAGCCTTGCGGCACAACGTAACTGAAGCCACCGGCGTCGTTGTTGACCCGGCCGGGCTCAGCCGGCGGCGCTGGGGCGGCAGCCGGAGCCGCACCCGCAGCGGTGCCCGGGGCCGGCGGTGCGGCCGGTGCGCCGGGAGCCGCGGGAGGTGGCGGCGGTGCATTGGGGTCGGCCGGCGGTGCGGCCGGGTCCACTGCGGGCGGCGGCGCGTCGACCGCCGGGGGCGCAGCAGGCGCCGGTTCGCCGGCCGGGGCGGGTGCCGGGGCGGGCGCAGGAGCTGGCGGCACCGGGTCGGCATACGAGATCGCGCTCGGCAGCGCGATCGCCGCGGCCGCCGCACCTGCCACAGCAGCAGTCAGTGATTTCGGAAGGCGTTTGCGGGCACTTGTCCGCGCATCCGGGTGTCGCATGGGGACGAAAATACAGTGTTACCGGCGTGACGCAAGTGCGAGTTGCGGCTAATTCCCTCGCGAGTTGGTTAGCTCGCTTCCGGTATCCGGACAGACCACGGCAATATCGCTCGGTTGCTGAGGCGCCGCAGTGCCCCGCCGTGGCCCGGGACGCTCCGGGCGTGCCGTCAGGCGGGCCGAATCGCCACGTCCCGCGGATCGACGCCGAAGTACACCTGTTCCCCCGGAATCAGCCGTAGACCAGCGGCCACCTCCGCGCTGATGTCGGCCGCGAGCGCGCCACCGCCGTCGTCCGGCGCCTCGGCGCGCACGCGGATGACCAGGCCACGGTGATCCAGTTCCGCCACCACCACCGCGACGACGTTCACGTCGTCCGCGGGCGGTTCCCTGGACACCGACACCGCCGCCGGAGCGAACACCGCGATCGCCGGACCGCCCGGCGTCACGGCAGGCCCCCACACTCCGCGCCACGTCTGCCCCGCGGCCAGCACCGAACCGCCGTCGTCACCGGCGCGCCCACTGACCAGATTCACGCCCGCGAACCGCGCCCCGAACGCCGTCCGCGGCGCGGTCAGCACGTCGGCGACGGCGCCCGATTCGTCGATGCGGCCGCCCTCGATGACCACGATCCGATCCGCCAACGTGACGACGTCGAGAAGATCGTGACTCACCAGCACCGAACTGCGCCCGCCCGTCCCCAGGACGCCACGCAGCAGGCGGCGCATCGCCGAGGCGGCCGTGACGTCCAGACCGGAGAGCGGTTCGTCGAGCAGCAGCACGTCAGGTTCGGCGGCAAGCGCTCGGGCCAGTGCGACGCGCTGCGCCTGACCACCCGACAACTGGCCCGGCCGGCGATCGGCCAGTTCGGCGGCACCGACCTCACCCAGCCAGCGTCCGGCCGTCCGCCGCGCCTCGGTGTGTGCGCCCCGGCGGTGGAGATGGCGGGCCTGTGGCCCGAAGGCCACGTTGCCGGCGACCGTCAGGTGCGGAAACAGCGCCGGGTCCTGCAGCAGCAGGCCGACCCGCCGGTTGTGCACCGCGACGTGCACGCCCGATGCCGCGTCGGTCAGCAGGCGCTCGCCCACCCTCACGGTGCCCGCGTCGGGCCGCAGCAGACCGGCGATCACGTGCAGCACACTGGACTTTCCCGCGCCGTTGGGTCCGACGACGGCCAGCACCTCGCCTGCGGCGACGTCGAACTCCACGTCGATGCCGCGAGCCTCGATGATCGCGCGTACCGCGAGACCGCCCGTCACTGCCGGCCCTCCGCCTCGAAAGGCCCGTGACTGAACCGGGCGCCACCCATCGCCAGCACCACGACGGCCGCGACCACGACCAGCACCAGCGACAACGCCACGGCCGCGTCGGCATCGGCCTCGCGCTGCAGATAGATCTCCAGCGGCAGCGTGCGCGTCACGCCCTGACGGGAGCCGGCGAACGTCAGCGTGGCGCCGAACTCCCCCAGCGACCGCGCAAAGGCCAGCACCGCACCCGACACCAGGCCGGGCGCCAGCATCGGCAGCGTGACCCGGCGCCACACCGTGGTCGGGCGGGCGCCCAGCGTCGCCGCGACCGCCTCGTACTGCGACCCGGCCGTCCGGGCCGCCCCTTCCAGGGCGATCACCAGAAACGGCAGTGAGACGAACGTCTGCGCCAGCACGACCGCCGTCGTCGAGAAGGCGATGTGCACCCCCGCGGCGTCGAGGTACCTGCCGATCAGCCCGAGGCGGCCGAAGGCGTACAGCAGCGCAATACCGCCGACGACGGGCGGCAACACCAGCGGCAGCAGGATCAGCGGGCGGGTCCAGCGCACCACGCGCGACCCGCTGCGCGCCAGGACCAGTGCCATCGGCACCCCCAGCAACACACACAGCACGGTGCTGGCGGCTGCGGTCTTGAGGCTCAGGACCAGCGCGATCACCGACGACTCGCTGCTGATCAGCTCAAGGAACCGTGACCAGTCGACCTTCGCCGCGACCGCGATCAGCGGCAGGACGACGAACCACGCACCCAGTGCCGCGGGGACGTAGATCCAGCGCGGCAGCCCAGGGTTCAAGGCTTCGCGAACCCGAACTGCGCCAGGGTCTGGCGGCCCGTGTCACTCGTGACCAGGTCGACGAACCGCTGGGCGGCCGCCGCGTCGGCCGATGACTTCAGCACCCCGATCGGGTAGATGTTCACCGCCGACGCCGCCTGCGGGATGTCGACCTTGGACACCTTGTCACCTGCCGATCTGGCGTCGGTCTCATAGACGAGGCCGGCGTCGGCCTGGCCGCTGGTGACCTTGTTCAGCACGTCGGTCACCGACGTCTCCTCGCTGACGGGCTTGAGTTCCACGCCGGCGATCTTCTCCACCTTCCGCGCCGCCGTGCCGCACGGCACCTGACGGGCACACACCACGACGTTCAGCCCGGGCCGGGCCAGGTCACCGAAGTTGTTGACCTGCTTGGGATTACCCGGCGGGGTCACGATGACCAGCGTGTTGGATGCGAAGTTCACCGGGGTGCCCGCGAGCAACCCGGCCTTGGCCGCCTTGGTCATGTTGTTGGCGTCGGCCGAGGCGAACACGTCGGCCTTGGCCCCCTGCGTCAACTGTTCCACCAACGATGACGAGCCCGCGAAGTTGAACTGCACGTCCGCGCCCGGGTTGTCCTTCTCGTAGCGGTCGGCGAGCGCGGTGAACGCCTGCTTGAGGGACGCGGCCGCGTAGACGTTGACCACAGGGCCGGCCTTTTTGGAGCCAGAATCACACGCTGAGAGCGCGGTCACGGTTCCGAGCAGGACCAATACCGCCAGAACACGCAACAAATTGCGCATGAGCCACATTCGCCAAACCCTAGGGCTCATTCCTCCGCGTGGCGAGTTTCGCGCGCTAGCTACTGTCCAGTAACATGGCCGCAACCGCGTTCAGCGTTGCACACGAGGAGGCCCTGCTCATGGACGTTCTGGTCACCGGAGGCGACACCGACCTCGGCCGCGTCATCGCCGAAGGATTCCGTGACGCCGGGCACAACGTCGTCATCGCCGGCGCCCGCCGCGACGAGCTCGAAGTGGCCGCCAAGGAACTCGAAGTCGAGTCGATCGTGCTGGACAACACCGACGGCGCCACGCTCGAGGCGATGCGCGACAAGCTGCCGCAGCACCTCGACACCATAGTGAACGTGCCGGCTCCGGTCTGGTCCGCGGGCGACCCGCGCACCTACACGCTGGCCGAGCGCGCCGCCGTGTGGCGCAACACCCTCGACTCCTCGCTGCTGTCGGCGGTACTGACCGTCCAGATCCTCGGCGACCAGATGCGTTCGGGCGGCGCGATCGTGACCGTCGTGCCGGAGTGCCCCAAGGACGGCACCGCCGACGCCGCGATCAAGGCCGCCGTGTCGAACTGGACCGCCGGGCAGGCCGAGCACTTCGGCATCCGCGGCATCACCATCAACGTGGTCGCCGCCGGCCGTGGCAGCGAAGCGGGCTACGACGGCGTCGAGACCAGCGGCGCGACCGTCGGTTCCGAGCTGACCAAGCTCGCGCTCTTCCTGACCACGCCCGCCGCCCGCCACATCACCGGCGAGACGCTGCACGTGAGCGCAGGCGCGCTCGCGACCTTCGCCTGATCCGGCCCGGCCGGGTTTTATTCCCGTTTCGTCCGGGCTTCGCGCCCGGCGAAATGGGTGACGCCACAGCACCGTTGGTGATTAGGGTCGAATCGTGACGATTCGACTCGGACTTCAGATCCCCAATTTCTCCTACGGCACCGGTGTCGGTGAGCTGTTCCCGACCGTCATCGCCCAGGCCCAGGAAGCCGAGGCCGCGGGCTTCGACTCGGTCTTCGTGATGGACCACTTCTATCAGCTGCCCGGGCTGGGTACTCCCGACCAGCCCATGCTGGAGGCCTACACCGCACTCGGCGGGCTCGCCGTGGCCACCGAGCAGGTGCAGCTCGGCACGCTGGTCACGGGCAACACCTACCGCAACCCGACATTGCTGGCCAAGGCCATCACCACGCTCGACGTCATCAGTCAGGGCCGCGCCGTCCTGGGCATCGGCACCGGCTGGTTCGAACTCGAGCACGATTCACTGGGCTATGAGTTCGGGACGTTCACCGACCGGTTCAACAAGCTGGACGAGGCGCTCGAGATCATCCTGCCCATGCTCGCCGGGGAACGGCCCACCGTCGAGGGCAAGTACTACCGGACGCGTGAGGCGATGGCCGAGCCGCGCTTCCGCGACCACATCCCGCTGCTGATCGGCGGCCGTGGCGAGAAGAAGACCATTCCGCTGGCCGCACGGCACTTCGACCACCTGAACATCATCGGCGGCTTCGACGAGCTACCGCACAAGCTGGGCGTCGTCCGCGAGTCGTGCGAGAAGATCGACCGCGACCCGGCCACGCTGGAAACCAGCATGCTGCTCACCGTGCTCGTCGACGACCGGGCGACCCCCGACCTCATCCCCGAGGCCAACCGCCAGAACATGGTCGCCGGCAGCGCCGAGAGCGTCGCCGAACAGTTGAAGGCCAAGGTTTTCGACGTCGGCGTCGACGGCGTCATCGTCAACATCCCGACGCAGGTCACGGGCTACGTACCCGGCGTCATCAGCGCCCTCGGAGCTGCTCTGCATTCCGTGATCGGCGCCTAGTCGGGCCCGGTGGGGCATCTCACTGCATTGATCGATTCAGCTACGACTAGCCTGGTGGATGTAAACAGTCTTGTAGTAGTACGTCGAGGAGCCCCTCAACATGGTTCACCCCGGAGCTACGGCAACGGATCGCCACAAGGTCGTCATCATCGGTTCGGGCTTCGGTGGCCTGACCAGTGCCAAAGCCCTCAAGCACGCTGATGTCGACATCAAGCTGATCGCCCGTACCACCCACCACCTCTTTCAGCCGCTGCTGTATCAGGTGGCGACGGGCATCATCTCCGAAGGTGAGATCGCCCCACCGACCCGACTGATCCTGCGCAAGCAGAAGAACGCCCAGGTGCTGCTCGGCGACGTGACGCACATCGACCTGGAGAACCAGACCGTCGACTCGATCCTGCTGGGCCACACCTACAGCACGCCGTACGACAGCCTGATCATCGCCGCCGGCGCCGGTCAGTCGTACTTCGGCAACGACCACTTCGCCGAGTGGGCGCCGGGCATGAAGACCATCGACGACGCGCTCGAGCTGCGCGGCCGCATCCTGGGTGCGTTCGAGCAGGCCGAGCGGTCGAGCGATCCCGAGCGCCGCAAGAAGCTGCTGACCTTCGTGGTCGTCGGCGCCGGCCCGACCGGCGTCGAGATGGCCGGCCAGATCCAGGAGCTGTCCGACCAGACGCTCAAGGGCAGCTTCCGGCACATCGACCCGTCCGAGGCCAAGGTCATCCTGCTCGACGCCGCGCCCGCGGTGCTGCCGCCCATGGGCGAGAAGCTGGGCCTGAAGGCCAAGAACCGGCTCGAGAAGATGGGCGTCGAGATTCAGCTCAACGCCATGGTCACCGACGTCGACCGCAACGGCATCACCGTCAAGGACAAGGACGGCACCATCCGGCGCATCGAGTCGGCATGCAAGGTGTGGTCCGCCGGCGTGCAGGCCAGCCCGCTGGGCCGCGACCTGGCCAACCAGTCGGACGTCGAGATCGACCGGGCCGGCCGCGTCAAGGTGAACCCGGACCTCTCGGTCCCGGGCCACCCGAACGTCTTCGTCGTCGGCGACATGGCCTTCGTCGACGGTGTCCCGGGCATGGCGCAGGGCGCCATCCAGGGCGGCAAGCACGTCGCCGCGATCTTGAAGAACGAGGCCAAGGCCCGCGCGCACGGCACCAAACCCAAGCCGCGCGAACCGTTCTCGTACTTCGACAAGGGCTCGATGGCCACCGTCTCCAAGTGGAACGCCGTCGCGCAGATCCCGCTCGGTGAGAAGGCCAAGCTCGAATTCGGCGGCTTCATCGCCTGGCTGGCCTGGCTCGGGCTGCACCTGATCTACCTGGTGGGCTTCAAGACCAAGATCGCCACCCTGCTGTCGTGGACGGTGACGTTCATGAGCCGTCAGCGCGGTCAGCTGACCATCACCGAGCAGCAGGCCTACGCCCGCACCCGAATCGGCGAATTGGAGGAGATCGCATCGTCTGTGCAAGCCACCCCCGACCCGGTGGCTTCCTGACTAGAGACGCGGTCCCTGCCACGCCGACAGGCAACCCCCGTCGGCCAGGGCCATGACCACCCGATTTCGGCGCGGTTCGTACCGCTCGGCGGTGCGAACCACGCCGAAATCGCTTTCGGGGTACCGAAATTCGCTGACATAGGCGCGTGAGGTGGCGATCTCGTCGTCGCCCACCGCACCGGCACCGAGTTCGACGCGGTGCCGCACCACCGGCAGCGCATCATGATCGACGTGCAGTGTGCCCTCCCAGAAGCCCTGCTGTTCGCCGGCACGCCCGACCTGCACCCGTTCGCGCAGCCGCACCCGGCCCGCCTCGGCGATCTGCAACCGCGTCGTCGCCTGATGACTGCTGCCGCCGGCGATGACCGTCGGCTCGGGGTCGAGATCGAGCTCCCCCGCCACCTCGAGCTCCCAACCCGAGCGCGACTGCGTCGTCGTCGCACCGGGGAGCACCACCATCGCGGCGACACTGCGCACCTGCAGCCGGGCACCCGCCTCCACGATGACGCGCACGTCGATGGTGTCACCGCCCAACGGCGTTGCCGCCGTGGACACCAGGTGGACGGCGTCGGGGGCGGTGCGACGCGCGGCGATACCACCGACGCACTCGATGCGCGGGCCCCGGCCGGCGGTCGCGACGATCAGAACCTGGGTGTGCATGACTCAGGCGTTCGTGACCCCGGCGCCGGCGAGCTGTTCGCGTACCCAGGCCTGCACCAACGACGCCGCCGGATCCTCGGTGAGCGAGATGAGCACCGTCGGGCGGTCACCGCGCACCTGTCCGGCGTCGCGCCGCATGACGTCCAGGTCGGCGCCGACCATCGGCGCGAGATCGGTCTTGTTGACCACCAGCAGATCCGAGTACGTGACGCCGGGCCCGCCCTTGCGCGGCACCTTGTCACCGCCGGCCACGTCGACGACGAAGATCTGCACGTCGACCAGACCCGAGGAGAACGTCGCGGTCAGGTTGTCTCCCCCGGACTCGACGAGGATGAGGTCGAGCTTGTCGTTGCCCTCGATGAGATCGTCGATGGCGTCGAGGTTCGCGGTGATGTCGTCGCGAATCGCGGTGTGCGGGCAGCCGCCGGTCTGCACCGCGGCGATCCGCTCGTCGGGCAGCACGGCGTGCCGGCGCAGGAAGTCGGCGTCCTCGGTGGTGTAGATGTCGTTGGTCAGCACCGCCAGCGACAGTTCGTCGCGCAGCTGCCGGCACAGCGCCGCCACCAGCGCCGTCTTGCCGGAGCCGACGGGGCCGCCGACGCCGATGCGCAACGGCTCACCGGGCTGCCGCTCGCGCTTGGGCCGGTCGTGGTGATGGTGCGGCTGACCGTCGATGAAATGTGGTGACATGGTTGACCTTTCGGTTCAGGAGGCGAACAGGGGGCGGTCGCGGCCGGCGTGGCGTTGCGCCAGGACGTCGAGCAGTGGATCGGACAGGTCGGCGATGCCCTTCGCGGCTTCGGCTGCGGTGACGTCGCACAGCCCCGACAACTCGAAGGTGAGCGCCGCGACGTCGGCGGGGTCGAGCGCGAGCAGGCGTTGCGCTGCCGTCGCCGAACCCGTCATGGTGGTGTAAACGACTGTGGCGCAAGTCCGTTCGGGGTCGAGGCCACTGACGCGACCCACCACACCCGAGGCCACCGCGAGGTGCGGGCGGGTACCCAACGGGACCCAGTCCGTTTCGGGCCAGACCCGGCGCGCCAGCCGGACCAGCCCACGCCCCTGCGCCCGGGAAGCCTGCCGCGCGGCGGGAGCCGGTGTGCGCGCGTCGGTTTCGTGGTCGGCGGCCACCGGGTCGAGCCCGCTGTGGACCGCCGCCGCGATCGAGGCGGTGACGAGCCCCTGGGTCCGGATCCGCCGGCGCAGGTACGCCCGCAATGTCACGACGCCGGTCACCAGTCCGCTCGTGACCGCCTCCTCGATGCCACCGGAGTGCACGTGCCCGCCTGTCGGCAACCGCGAATCCGCCAGCGCCAGCAGGGTGGCCAAACCACCATCCATCAGAACAGGAAGTATCTCTGCGCCATGGGCAGCTCGGCGGCGGGCTGTTCCTGCCAGACCTCACTGTCGATGCGGACGGTGAAGGTGTCGGGATCGACGCGGATGTCGGGCATGGCGTCGTTGAGCGGCAGGTCTGCCTTGCCCCGGCCACGGACGTTCTTGACCGGAACGAGCCTGCGCCGCAAGCCGAGTCGGGCCGCGAGGTCGTCTTCGATCGCGGTGGGCGAGACGAAGTGCACCGCCAGACCCGCCGCCACCGTCGGGTGCGCGCCGAACATCGGCCGTGGCAGGACAGGCTGCGGCGTCGGGATCGAGGCGTTGGCGTCGCCCATCGCCGCCCAGGCGATCGCGCCGCCCTTGAGCACCAGGTGCGGACGGACGCCGAAGAACGCGGGCTCCCAGAGCACCAGGTCGGCCAGTTTGCCGACCTCCACCGAACCCAGCTCGTGATCGATACCGTGGGTCACCGCCGGGCAGATGGTGTACTTCGCGACGTAGCGGCGGACCCGGTTGTTGTCGGCCGCGCCGTCGCCGGGCAGCGGCCCGCGGCGCTTCTTCATCACGTGCGCCGTCTGCCACGTCCGCATCACCACCTCACCGATGCGCCCCATGGCCTGGCTGTCACTGCCGATCATCGAGATGGCGCCGATGTCGTGCAGCAGGTCCTCGGCGGCGATGGTCGACGGCCGAATCCGGCTCTCCGCGAACGCCAAATCCTCCGGCACTGCGGCGTTGAGGTGGTGGCACACCATCAGCATGTCGAGGTGTTCGTCGAGGGTGTTGACGGTGTGGGGCCGCGTCGGGTTGGTCGAGCTGGGCATCACGTTCGGATGGCTGGCCACCGTGATGATGTCGGGCGCGTGGCCACCGCCGGCGCCCTCGGTGTGGTACGCGTGGATGGCCCGGCCGGCGATGGCGGCCAGGGTGTCCTCGACGAATCCCATCTCGTTGAGGGTGTCGGAGTGCAGCGCCACCTGCACGTCGGCCTCCTCGGCCACCCGCAGGCAGGCGTCGATGGTGGCCGGTGTCGTGCCCCAGTCCTCGTGCAGCTTGAAACCGGCTGCGCCACCGCGCAATTGCTCCCACATGGAGTCGGGGTTGATGGTGTTGCCCTTGCCGAGCAACAGGATGTTCATCGGCCAGCCGTCGAGCGCCTGCAACATCCGCCCGAGATGCCAGGCGCCGGGCGTGACGGTGGTGGCCTTGCTGCCCTCGGCCGGCCCGGTGCCGCCACCGATCATGGTGGTGATGCCGCCGCCGATCGCCTCCTCCAGCAGCTGCGGACAGATGAAGTGGACGTGACAGTCGATGCCGCCCGCGGTGAGGATGCGCCCGTTTCCGGCGATGATCTCGGTGGACGGCCCCACCACCAGATCGGGGTGCACCCCGGACATGATGTCGGGGTTGCCGGCCTTACCGATGGCGACGATGCGGCCGTCCCGAATCCCGATGTCGGCCTTGATGATTCCCCAGTAGTCGATGATGATCGCGCCGGTGATCACGGTGTCCGGCGCACCGTCGGCCCGCGTCGTACGCGCCTGGCCCATCGACTCGCGCAGCACCTTGCCGCCGCCGAAGACGGCCTCGTCGCCCGACAGCCCGGGACCGCCACTGAGGTCCTCGGTGATCTCGATCAGCAGATCGGTGTCCGCCAGGCGAATCCGGTCGCCCGTCGTCGGCCCGAAGAGCGCCGCATACCGGGCGCGGGATAGGGAACTCATACGTGCCGTCCGTTCGTCGCGCGAGCGCTCATCAGCCATCCAGCTTTCCGGGCGGCGTCAGCGACAGCCCGTACACCTCACGCGTCCCACCCAGCGGTACCAGGGCAACCCGCTGGGCCACACCGGGTTCGAATCTGATCGCGGTGCCCGCCGGCACGTCGAGCCGGTAGCCGTGCGCCGCGGCCCGGTCGAAGTCCAACGCGGAATTGGCCTGCGGGAAATGCACGTGGCTGCCGACCTGCACCGGCCGGTCGCCGGTGTTCACCACGTCGAGGGTCAGCCGCTGCGCACCGGCATTGATGGCGATATCGCCGTCGCCATAAAGGATTTCGCCGGGGACCAGCCCCGTTCCTTCGGCAGTCGCGCGCTCGGTCATCGTCGGGCCTCAGGCGATCGGGTAGTGGACGGTGACGAGTTTGGTGCCATCCGGAAAGGTGGCCTCCACCTGGACGTCGGGCAGCATCTCCGGGACCCCCTCCATGACGTCGTCGCGACTGAGCACCTCACGGCCGCTGGCCATCAGCTCCGCGACGGTCCGCCCGTCGCGGGCGCCCTCCATCAAGTGATCGGTGATCACCGCGACGGCTTCGGGGTGATTGAGGCGCAACCCTCGGGCCTGCCGTCGGCGCGCCAGTTCGGCGGCGTACGAAATCAGCAGGCGTTCTTGCTCATGCGGCGTCAAACGCATAAGGGGCGATATTGCCACGGCACGCCGGGAATGGCATGTCGGGCGGGAGTTTTCGGCCCCTCACCGCACCCCGGGGGCTCAGCCCTCGAGATTCTGCAGCCGCACCTGACCCCGCGCGACGGGCCGATCGTCCTCGTCGGTGATGGTGACGAGCCACAACTGCTGGCGCCGGCCCCGGTGGATCGGCATCGAGGTGGCGGTGACGGTTCCGGCCTTGAGCGCGCGGAGAAAGTCGGTGTTGTTGTTGACGCCGACGACGGTGCCGCCACCGTGTTCGGCGAGCCAGACGTGGCCGGACACACTGGCCAGGCCCTCGACGATGGCGCAGTAGACACCCCCGTGCACGATCCCCCACGGCTGCAGAATCTTGTCGGTGATGGTCAGCTGGGCGCGGCCACCGTCCGGCGTGATCTCCAGGTAGGTCAGTCCGATTTCGTTGTCAAAGCCCTTGCCCAGGCCCTCAGGCGCAGATGTCGTCACGAATAGCTGTCTACACGAGCGCCGGCGGCGGCGGTCTGGACACCCGGGTGGCACGAAAGCGAGCAGGCCCCGCACCGATGGTGCGGGGCCTGCTCTTCGAATGGACCGGGAATCACTGCAGCCCTCAGGATTCCGGCGCGGTCCGGTGGTCTTTCGACTCCTAAAGAATAGGCAAGGCTTGCCTAATTAGCAAGCCCTTGCCAGCTGCACCCGATCGAGCCCGCGCACCGGCACACCAAACCCGACGAGGGTGTCCAGCACCGCCTGCGCGCGCCGCATACCGTCGGCCTCGCCCACCCCGGCCAACAGCGGCACCTGGGTCGCCGTGCTGACCACGGACGCGCCGACGATGTGCCACATCGCCGACACCGCCAGCAGGCCACCACTGACGTCGAACAGCTTCGCGAACAGCGGATTCAGCGCGCGGTGGCACCGGTGGGCCAACCACGTGGCGAGCGCCTCCTCGCCGGGGAACGCGACGACGCCCTCCCCGATCCGGCGCGTCGCCGGCACGCCCCGGCCGCCGAACACCGGGTCCCCGGGCAGCACCCGCAGCGTGGGGTCCGCGACGCCGACCCAGTCGATGCCGCCTTCCGAGTCGATGTGGACCCACAGGTTCTCCAGGCCCGGATCCCAGGCCCGGCCTTCCAACACCAGCAGCGGCACGACCCGTCCGACGACGACGTGCGCCAGCATCGCCGCCACCTGCTGGGCAGCCACCGCCTCGCTGCCGGTGTCGCCTACCGCCGTGTCGTACATCGTCTGCAGGCGGTCACCCGTCACGGCTTCGGCGAGCGGCCACCACCGGCGCCGTGAGATGTCGTCCATCACCGCGACGCCGTAGACCCGAGGATCGCCGGGGCACAACTCGCGCAGCCGGCGGCTCGACTCGTGCAGAGGAAGCATCCGGCGGATGTCCATCGTGGCGATCAGTGGGTCAATCACAGCGGAGGGCATGAACACATCCTTAGGTTAGGTTAGCCTTACTATAGTGACGACCCGCGAGATGTAAACCGCTGTGACGGGACTCACAAGTGGCCGAAAAATGGCCCTGACCGGGAACCCCAACGCTCCGCCGGGGCGTTGGGGAGAACATCCGAAATGGATACGACGCACGGTAGTAAATGCGTAGTACCCTGGAAACACTGCCGAAAGAGTGAAATAGGACATGGCGAAATTGACGCGACTGGGCGAGCTTGAGCGCGAGGCGATGGACCACCTGTGGTCCTCGCGTGAGCCACAGACCGTGCGTCAGGTGCATGAAGCCCTCGCGGAGCGCCGGGACCTGGCCTACACCACGATCATGACGGTGCTGCAGCGCCTGGCGAAGAAGAATCTGGTCGTCCAGCATCGTGACGACCGCGCGCACCGCTACGCACCTACCCACGGCCGCGACGAGCTGGTCGCCGGGCTGATGGTCGACGCCCTCGACCAGGCCGCGGACTCCGGCAGCCGCGTCGCGGCGCTGGTGCATTTCGTCGAACGCGTCGGCGTCGACGAGGCCGACGCGCTCCGGCGCGCCCTCGATGAGTTGGAAGCCAAGCACCGAATCCCACCGGCGACTGGCAATTCCGGCACCGCCTGAGAGACACTAAGCGCGTGTCCGCTCTGGCCTTCTCCTTCGTAGCGCTGATGCTGGTCGGGCCGGTCCCCGACTTGCTGGCACGCGCTTCGTGGCCACAGCGGGCCCCCCGGGCCGCGATCGTGTTGTGGCAATCCATCGCCATCGCCGCGGTGTTGTCCGCGTTCAGCGCCGGTATCGCCGTCGCGAGCAGGCTCTTCGCGCCCGGCCCAGACGGCAAGCCGACAACCACCGCGACCAGCGAGATCAGCGTCATGGGCTGGCCGCTGTGGATCACGCACGTCGCGGTCTTCGCGCTGACCCTCGTCGTCGGCGCGCGCCTGGCCATCGCCTTCGTCCAGGTCGCCATCGCGACCCGGCGGCGGCGCGCCCACCACCGGATGATCGTCGACCTCCTCGACTGTTCGCGGGACACCGCACCCGCACCCCAGGCCCGGCATCTGATCGGCCACGGCCTGCGCATCCTCGACGTCCAGCAGCCCCTCGCCTACTGCCTGCCCGGCGTCCGCAGCCGCGTCGTGCTCAGTGAAGGTGCGCTCAAGCACCTCGATGACAGCGAGATCGCCGCCATCCTCAGCCACGAACACGCACACCTGCGCGCCCGACACGACCTGGTGCTCGAGATGTTCATCGCCGTGCACGCCGCCTTCCCCCGCTTCGTCCGGAGCGCCAGCGCCCTCGACGCGGTCCGCTTCCTCATCGAACTGCTCGCCGACGACGCCGCCGTCCGGGCCACCGGCCCCACGCCGCTGGCCCGCGCCCTCGTGGCCTGCGCGTCCGGGCGGGCGCCCAAGGGCGCCCTCGCCGCCGGCGGGCCGACCACCGTCCTGCGGGTGCAGCGCCTGGCCGGCGAACCCAACAGCTCGTGGGTGGCCGCCGCCGCGTACCTGGCGGCCGCCGCCGTCCTGGTCGTACCGACCGTCGCCGTGGCAGTGCCCTGGCTCACTGAATTGCACCGGTTGTTCTTCTCGTAGACTTTGCGACTGGCAGCATCTCCCTTCGGTGGCGGATGACGCCGCGCCGGCCCCGGCCGGTCCGAAATGCTGTGCGCCACAACCAAACAACGAAAGGGCCAGCCGTGAGCTCGTCGGGAAACCCGGAATCAACCACCGCTACCGCCCAGATCGGGGTCACCGGCCTGGCCGTCATGGGCTCCAATCTCGCCCGTAACTTCGCCCGCCACGGCTACACCGTCGCGCTGCACAACCGCTCCGTCGCCAAGACCGACGCGCTGCTGGCCGAGCACGGCGCGGAGGGCAAGTTCGTCCGCAGCGAGACCATCGCCGAGTTCCTCGACGCGCTCGAGAAGCCGCGCCGCGTGATCATCATGGTCAAGGCCGGCGACCCGACCGACGCCGTCATCAACGAGCTCGCCGACGCCATGGAGCCCGGCGACATCATCATCGACGGTGGCAATGCGCTGTACACCGACACCATCCGCCGCGAAAAGGCCATCCGCGAGCGCGGCCTGCACTTCGTCGGCGCAGGCATCTCCGGTGGCGAGGAGGGCGCACTCAACGGCCCGTCGATCATGCCGGGCGGGCCCGCCGAGTCGTACGTCTCGCTCGGGCCGCTGCTCGAAGAGATCTCCGCGCACGTCGACGGCGTCCCGTGCTGCACGCACATCGGTCCCGACGGCGCCGGCCACTTCGTCAAGATGGTGCACAACGGCATCGAGTACTCCGACATGCAGCTCATCGGCGAGGCCTACCAGCTGCTGCGCGACGGCCTCGGCATGGCGGCCGGCGAGATCGCCGACGTGTTCGCCGAGTGGAACAAGGGCGACCTGGACAGCTACCTGATCGAGATCACCGCCGAGGTGCTCAAGCAGGTCGACGCCAAGACCGGCAAGCCGCTGGTCGACGTCATCGTCGACGAGGCCGAGCAGAAGGGCACCGGCCGCTGGACCGTCAAGTCGGCGCTGGACCTCGGCATCCCCATCACCGGCATCGCCGAGGCCGTTTTCGCCCGCGCCCTGTCGGGCTCGGTGCCGCAGCGGCGCGCGACGGTCGGCCTGGCCTCGGGCCACCTCGGCGAAAAGCCCAGCGACGCCACGAAATTCATCGAGGACGTGCGGCAGGCGCTGTACGCCTCCAAGATCGTCGCGTATGCGCAGGGCTTCAACCAGATCGAGGCCGGCAGCGCCGAATACGGCTGGAACGTCAAGCCCGGCGACCTGGCCACCATCTGGCGTGGCGGCTGCATCATCCGCGCCAAGTTCCTGAACCGGATCAAGGACGCGTTCGACGCCGAACCGGAACTCGCCACCCTGCTGGCGGCGCCGTACTTCCGCAGCGCGGTCGAGTCGGGCATCGACAGCTGGCGCCGCGTCGTCGTGACGGCCACCGAGCTGGGCATCCCGGTCCCGGGCTTCGCGTCGTCGCTGTCGTACTACGACGCGCTGCGCACCGAACGGCTGCCCGCCGCGCTGACGCAGGGCCTGCGCGACTTCTTCGGCGCCCACACCTACGGCCGCACCGACGCGCCCGAGGGCAAGAAGTTCCACACCCTCTGGAGCGGCGACCGTACCGAGGTCGAGGCCTAGGCTGGAGGCGTGCAGTTTCTCGACGGCCACCGGCCCCCGTATGACCTGACCTACAACGACGTCTTCGTGGTCCCTGGGCGCTCGGAACTGACGTCCCGCTTCGACGTCGACCTGGCCACCACCGACGGCACGGGCACCACCATCCCGATCGTCGTCGCCAACATGACCGCGGTCGCGGGCCGCCGGATGGCCGAGACCGTCGCCCGTCGCGGCGGCATCGTCGTGCTGCCGCAGGACCTGCCCATCGATGCGGTCCGGGGCACCGTCGACTTCGTCAAGAGCCGCGACCTGGTGGTCGACACCCCGGTCGTGCTCGCCCCCGACGACGCGGTCTCGGACGCGCTGGCCCTGATCCACAAGCGGGCCCACGGCGCGGCGGTGGTCCTCGACGGCGGCCGGCCGCTCGGCCTGGTCACCGAGGCGGGCTGCGCCGGAGTGGACCGGTTCGCGCGGGTCCGCGACGTGGCCAGCACCGATTTCGTGTCCGCGCCGGCGGGCACCGAACCCCGCAAGGTGTTCGACCTGCTGGAGCACTCCCAGACCGGTGTCGCGGTGCTCACCAACGCCGACGGTTCGCTGGCCGGTGTGCTCACCCGCACGGGGGCCATCCGCACCGGTATCTACACCCCCGCCGTCGACGCCCAGGGCCGGCTCCGGATCGCGGCGGCCGTCGGCATCAATGGTGACGTCGCCGCCAAGGCGCGGGCGCTGGCCGAAGTCGGCGTGGACGTCCTGGTCGTCGACACCGCACACGGGCACCAGGCCAAGATGCTCGACGCCCTGTCGGCGGTGGCCGCGCTGGATCTCGGCCTGCCGCTGGCGGCCGGCAACGTGGTGTCGGGCGCCGGCACCCGCGACCTGATCAACGCCGGCGCGTCCATCGTCAAGGTGGGCGTCGGCCCCGGCGCCATGTGCACCACCCGCATGATGACCGGCGTGGGCCGTCCGCAGTTCTCCGCCGTCGTCGAATGTGCCGCGGCGGCAAAGGAACTCGGCGGCCACGTGTGGGCCGACGGCGGCGTCCGGCACCCGCGCGACGTGGCACTGGCGCTGGCCGCAGGTGCCTCGAACGTCATGATCGGCTCGTGGTTCGCCGGCACGTACGAGTCGCCCGGCGACCTGCTGATGGACCGCGAGGGCCGCGTCTACAAGGAGAGCTTCGGCATGGCCTCCAAGCGCGCGGTGGCAGCGCGCACGGCCGGTGACGGTGCGTTCGACCGCGCCCGCAAGGCCCTGTTCGAAGAGGGCATCTCGTCGTCCAAGATGGCGCTGGACCCGGTCCGCGGCGGCGTCGAGGACCTGCTCGACCACATCACCTCCGGCGTCCGCAGCACGTGTACCTACGTCGGCGCGGCAAACCTGGCCGAACTGCACGAGAAGGTGGTGCTCGGGGTGCAGTCGGCCGCGGGATTCGCCGAAGGGCACCCGCTGCCGACGGGTTGGTGAGCAGGTCCGAAAGGGCCGACCAGCTACCATTGGCCTACGGCCGCCGAACGCAGCAGGCGTCGGTCGGCCGTCGATACCGATTCAGCGAAAGGGAGCACGTGCCGCAGGCACCCGTTGGGGCGTTGACCGTCCCGAGCCAGGCGGGAGCGTGCCAGGCCGATCAGGCACTCCCCGAGCCGGGTCCCGAGTCTATCGACTCCGAACCTCCCAGTAGCCGGCCGGGCCGTCAGCCCGGCGCCCCGAGCGGTGGTGCACGGTGACCACCGCGCTGACCATCGCGAGCCTGGCCGCGTTCATCCTGCTGACCCTCGGGACGGCGATCTTCGTCGCCGCCGAGTTCTCCCTGACCGCGCTCGAGCGCAGCACCGTCGAGGCCAACGCCCGCGACGGCGGGCGCCGCGACGGCATCGTCCGCACCGCGCACCGCAACCTGTCCTTCCAGTTGTCGGGTGCCCAGATCGGCATCTCGATCACGACGCTGATCACCGGTTATCTCGCCGAGCCCGTGGTGGCGCGGCTGCTGCACGGTCCGCTGCGCGCCGTCGGACTGCCCGAGAAGTTCACCGACGCGGTGGCCCTGACGCTCGCGTTGCTGATCGCCACGTCGGTGTCGATGGTGTTCGGCGAACTGGTGCCCAAGAACCTCGCCGTGGCCCGGCCGGTACCGACCGCACGCGCCACCGTGCCGCTGCAGTGGTTCTTCTCCCTCGTCTTCTCCCCCGTGATCAAGCTGACCAACGGCACCGCCAACTGGGTGCTGCGCCGGCTCGGGGTCGAGCCCGCCGAGGAACTCCGCTCGGCGCGGTCCGCGCAGGAGCTGCTGGCGCTCGTGCGCAACTCCGCCGAGAGCGGATCACTGGACCCGCAGACGGCCGAATTGATCGACCGCTCCCTGCAATTCGGCGGCCGCACCGCCGAGGAGCTGATGACGCCGCGGTCCATGATCGAGTCGCTGGAGGTCACCGACACCGTCGCCGACCTCATCGAGACGGCCATCCGCACCGGGTTCTCGCGCTTCCCGATCGTCGCCGGCGACCTCGACGAGACCGTCGGCATCGTGCACGTCAAACAGGTCTTCGCGATACCCGTCGAGCTGCGGGCCGGCACCCGGCTGGCGCAGCTGGCCCGGCCCGTCCCGACGGTGCCGTCGACCCTCGACGGTGATGCGGTGATGACCCAGATCCGGGCCAACGGCGTCCAGACCGCACTGGTGGTCGACGAATACGGCGGCACCGCCGGCATGGTCACCGTCGAGGACCTCATCGAGGAGATCGTCGGCGACGTCCGCGACGAACACGACGACGCCACCCCCGACGTCGTCGAGGTGCGCGACGGCTGGCTGGTGTCCGGTCTGATGCGCATCGACGAGGTCGACACCGAAACCCCGTTCCGCGCGCCCGAAGGCGACTACGAGACCATCGGCGGCCTGGTGCTCAAGGAGCTCGGCCACATCCCGGACGTCGGCGACACCGTCGTCCTGACCGAATTCGACCCGGACAATCCCGAACTGGACCCGGTGCACTGGAAGGCCACCGTGATCCGGATGGACGGCCGGCGCATCGACCAGCTCGAACTCACCGAGCTGGGCGCCGAGGAGTCGGGAGCCGACCATGAATGACGTCCTCGGCATCCTGCTGACCATGGTGCTGCTGGGCGCCAACGCGTTCTTCGTGGGCGCCGAGTTCGCGCTCATCTCGGCGCGGCGCGACCGGTTGCAGGCGCTGGCCGAACAGGGCAAGCGCAGCGCGGTCACCGTGCTCCGGGCAGGTGAGCGACTGTCGATGATGCTGGCCGGCGCTCAGCTCGGCATCACCATCTGCTCGATCCTGCTGGGCCGCGTCGGTGAACCGGCCGTCGCGCACCTGCTCGAGGAGCCCTTCGACGCGGTCGGCGTGCCCGACACGGTGCTGCACACGGTGTCGTTCGGCGTCTCCCTGGCGATCGTGGTGACAGTGCACGTACTGCTGGGCGAGATGGTGCCCAAGAACATCGCCATCGCCGGGCCCGAGAAGGCCGCGATGCTGCTGATCCCGCCGTATCTGGTCTACATGAGCATCGCCCGGCCGTTCGTCATCTTCTACAACTGGTGCGCCAACAGCACGCTGCGCCTGCTCGGGGTGGAGCCCAAGGACGAACTGGACGTCACGGTCTCGTCGGTCGAACTGTCCGAGATGCTCACCGAGTCGCTGTCGGAGGGGCTGCTCGACGCCGAGGAACACGTCCGGCTCAAGCGCGCGCTGGACATCCGGACCCGGACGGTCAAGGACGTCGCGATACCGCTGCAGGACATCCGCGCGGTGCCGATCGCCGCGCCCGGTACCGGCCCGACGGTGGGTGCGGTGGCCCAGGCACTGCGCGAGACCGGCTACTCCCGGTTCCCGGTCACCGACGGGCACAGCGCCTACCTCGGCTACCTGCACATCAAGGACGTGCTGCCGTGCATGGACGACAACGACGCGGTGCTCGACCGGTCCATGGTGCGCCCGCTGCCCATGGTGGCCTCGACGCTGCCGGTGGCCGACGCGCTGTCGTGGCTGCGCCGCAACAACAGTCACCTGTCGCTGGTGACGACCGACGGCTACGTCACCGCGATGGTGGCGCTGGAAGACCTGGTCGAAGACCTCGTCGGCGTGGTGCGTGACGGTACCCACCGTGTCTGACACGGTGTGCGCGCCACTTCGGGTCCTGGGCGAGGACGACTGGGCACCGCAAGAACAGCGCTACCTCGACCGCGTCGACGCCTTCCTGGCGCCACACGAGCGACGGATGCGGGCCGGCGAGCCGCACCCGGTGTGGGACTTCCTGTTCACGTACTACAGCCTCAAACCCCGGCAGCTGCGACGCTGGCACCCGGGTTTCGGCCGAGCGCTGACCGGCCCCGGCGCGCTGCGATTCGCCGACCGGGCCGGGTACGGCGGGCGCGGCGACGCCGTGACGGTGACGCCCGAGTACCTCGCCACCCGCCGCGAGACCGTCGGGTTCGTCGCCGACCTGTTGGCTGCGACGGCCGCGCGCCCGGCGCGGCTGAACTGTTTCGGCCTGCACGAATGGGCCATGGTGTACCGCGCTCCCGAGGTACGGCACGCGCAGGTGCCGCTGCGGCTGAGCGCGGCGGACACCGATGCCGTTGTCGAGTCGATGCCGTTGCGGTGCAGCCATTTCGACGCCTTCCGGTTCTTCACCGACGCCGCTGTTCCACGGAACGCAGATGCCCTGACGCGACACGCCCAAACGGCCACCGAGCAGCCGGGCTGTGTGCACGCGAACATGGATCTGTACAAATGGAGCTACAAGCTCGGACCTTTGCTGGAGTCGAATCTGTTGATGGATTGCCTTGACCTCGCGGCGGACGCACGCGTCCTCGACATGCAGGCCAGCCCGTACGACCTGAGCGACTACGGCATCGAGCCCATCGCCATCGAGGACCCCGCGGGCCGCGCCGAGTATGTGCGCCGTCAGCAGGACATCGCCAATCTCGCTGTGCCGCTGCGGGACTCGCTACTGGCCGCGTGCCGGACATTGCTCGAATACGACACCGACGGCGGCCTGCTGTGACGGCCCGGCGGATGCTGCGCATCGCGGCCGCGGCCCTGGCTGCCGTGCTGACCGTCGCCGGCTGCTCCGACGAGGCGCCCGGGCGCGGCACGCAGCGCAGCGGTCAGGTGTTGCCGGGCGACTACAGCGGCGCCGGCCCCGGCACGCTCGTCGCCGCGCAGCCGCTGACGACCGTCGACCCCGAACTGGCCGGGCTGACCGCCATCTCCGCGCGGATCACCTACGTCTCCACGTCGGGCATCAACGACAGTCACCCGAAGGTGACGGGCTCGGTGTTCCTGCCGAAGGGCCAGCCGCCCGAGGGCGGCTGGCGCATCATCGCGCTCGCCAACCCGGGCAGCGGCATCAAGTCCGACTGCGCGCCGTCGTCGTCGCCGAGCCTGCTGGGCCTGCTGCCGACCGTGCGGCTCATGGTCGGCGCCGGCTACCTCGTGGCGATCACCGACTATCAGGGCATCGGCCTCGACGAGACCTATCACCCGTATCTGGACTCCACGACCGAGGGCTTCAACCTGATCGACCTGGCGCGGGCGACGCGCAAACTGGTCTCTGCCGCGTCGACCAACTGGGTCGCGGTGGGCACCGGGCAGGGCGGACAGGCGGCCTGGGCGGCCGCCGAGCTGGCCACCGACTACGGCGGCGGCCTCCGTCCGCAGGGTGCCGTCGCGCTGGCCCCGACCGCGGCGCTGGAATGGCTGGCCGACGCGTCGGCCGGCGGGAACCTGAACCGCGACCAGCAGCTGATGCTGCAGCAGTACCTCGCGATCATGCCGCAGGCCTACCCCGGATTCCCCATCGAGGACTACCGCCGCGGCGCCGCCCGCGACCACTGGGACACGCTGTCGGCCTGCCGCGGCCCGGCGGTCGCCGACCGCACCGGCGTACTGGATTCGCTGGGGCCGAACGACCTCGGCCCGACGACACCGGCCGCGGCCGATGCGTTGCGCGGTTATCTGCGCAAGGCGACGCTGCCGCAGGCGCCGGCCGCCGCGCCGATGCTGATCACCCCGGGAGCACCCGACGGGCTGGTGCCGCCGGAACAGACCGCGGCGGCCGTCGAACGAGCCTGCGCCATGGGCGACGTCATCGACTACGTCCAGCCCGACGAAGCCGACGCGCTGGGCTGGATCACCGACCGGTTCAACGGGGTGCCCGCGCCGAACACCTGCCCCGGCGCGACCCCGACGTCGACCACACCGACGTCGACGGCCAGTTCGCACTCCGACGACACCGACACCGAGCAGTCGGGCTCGGGCAGCGAAGAGGTGACCTCGACCGCCGAACAGACCGCGGGCGAGACCGAGGCGCCGCATCATCAGCAGCCCGCGCCCCCGCCGCCGGCGGACCTCGGGGACGCCGAATGAACATCGGCCTGCTCGACGGCTGGCTGCCGACCCTGATCCAGGTGGTGACGGTGCTGGCGCTCGTCGTCGCCGTCGGGCGGCGGTCTCCGCGCTGGCTGCGGCTGTGGCTCCCGGTGGCCGTCGGTACCGGTGTCGTCCTGGCGCTCGCGTGCAGCTGGTTCATCTCCGACCAGGGCCTCGCGGGCGGGCCGGCCCCGACATCCCTGTGGGTGTGGATCGTGCTGACCGGGGTGGCACTCGTCGTGGCCGTCGCGGGGTGGCCTGGCCTGCACTGGTGGCGCCGGGCGGTGGCCGTCGCCGTGGTGCCGCTGTGCGCCGTGTGCGCGGGCCTGGCGGTGAACACGTGGACCGGCTACCTGCCGACGGTCGAGGCCCTGTGGCAGCGCGCCACCGGCGCCGAGTTGCGCGGCGAGATCGACCTGGAGACCGCACTGAACATGCGCCGCTCCGGCGAACATCCGGACCGCGGTGTCCTCGTGTCGGTGCAGATCCCCACCACCGCGTCGGGCTTCCGTGCCCGTCCGGAGCTGGTCTACCTGCCGCCCGCCTGGTTCGCCAAGGACGCCCCGCAGCTGCCGGCGGTGGTCATGGTGGGCGGCGAGTTCGGGTGGCCTGCCGACTGGCCGACGGCGGGCGGCGCCCAGCGCACCGCCGACGATTTCGCGGCCGCCCACGGCGGCAACGCGCCGATCCTGGTTTTCGTCGACACCAGCGGCCAGTTCTCCAACGACACCGAATGCGTCAACGGGCCCCGCGGTATGGCCGCCGATCATCTCACCAAAGATGTTGTGCCGTTTGTCACTTCGACGTTCTCGGCAAGCCCGGACCCGTCGCGGTGGGGCATCGTCGGCTGGTCCGCCGGCGGCACGTGCGCGGTGATGACCACGGTCGTGCACCCCGAGCTGTTCCAGACCTTCGTCGACATGGACGGCCAGGTCGGGCCCAACGCCGGCTCGGAACCTCAGACCATCGCGCGGCTGTTCGGCGGTGACGCGGCGGCATTCGCCCATTTCGATCCGGCGACCGTGGTGCGGGCGCACGGCCCGTACACCGGCGTCGCCGGCTGGTTCGCGGTGTCGGAGAACGGGCCGGTGGTGTATCAACCCGCACAGGCCGGCGCGCCGACGAATGTGCAGCCGCCGGACAATCCGGAAAGCCACACCGCCGTCGCCACCTACATGTGCGCGTTGGTGAGCGCCGCCGGTATCGAGTGCTCGGTGGTCCCGCACGGCGGTGACCACACGTTCCCCAGTGCCGCAGAGGTATTCGCGGCGGCCCTGCCGTGGCTGGCCGGACGCCTGCACACGCCCGGTGTCCCGGCCATCGGTTTGCCCGGCTCGGCACCGCAATGACGGTGTGACCGGGTTCTCATTGGCCGACACACCGGTGAGCTGCGGTTACCCACGGGTAAAGTGGATGGTCGCCGTGTGGGCTGCTTAGGAGGAAGAAGAAAATGACTGATCGTGTGACGGTGGGAAATCTGCGGGTGGCCCGCGTACTGCACGACTTCATCACCAACGAGGCTCTCCCCGGCACCGGGGTCGATCCGGACAGCTTCTGGGCGGGTGTCGACAAGGTCGTCACCGACCTGACCCCGAAGAACCAGGAGCTGCTGGCCCGCCGCGACGATCTGCAGGCGCAGATCGACAAGTGGCACCGGGCCCGGGTCATCGATCCCGTCGACACCGATGAGTTCAAGAACTCCTACGAGGAATTCCTCACCGAGATCGGCTACCTGCAGCCGGAGCCGGGCGAGTTCTGCATCCGGACCTCGGGCGTGGACCCGGAGATCACCAGCACCGCGGGACCGCAGCTGGTCGTGCCGATCCTGAACGCCCGGTTCGCGCTCAACGCCGCCAACGCCCGCTGGGGCTCGCTGTACGACGCGCTGTACGGCACCGACGTCATCTCCGACGAGGGCGGCGCCGAGGCCGGCAAGGGCGGCTACAACAAGGTGCGCGGCGACAAGGTGATCGCCTACGCCCGCGGCTTCCTGGACGAGGCCGTCCCGCTGGCGTCCGGCTCGTGGGCCGACATCACCGGTCTGAAGATCGATGACGAGCACCAGCTGGTCGCCGAGCTCGGCGACGGACTGTCGACCGGCCTCGCCAACCCCGAAGAGTTCGTCGGCTACACCGGCAAGCTCGGCGACTCGGCGTGGTCGGTGCTGCTGGTCCACCACGGCCTGCACATCGAGATTCTGGTCGACCCGTCGTCGCCCATCGGCTCGACCGACAAGGCCGGCATCAAGGACGTCGTGCTGGAGTCCGCGATCACCACGATCATGGACTTCGAGGACTCCGTCGCGGCCGTCGACGCCGACGACAAGGTGCTGGGCTACCGCAACTGGCTGGGCCTGAACAAGGGCGACCTGACCGAAGAGGTGAGCAAGGGCGGCAAGACCTTCACCCGCACCCTGAACCCGGACCGCGTCTTCACCACGCCCGACGGCGAGGGCGAACTGGTCCTGCCGGGTCGCAGCCTGCTGTTCGTCCGCAACGTCGGTCACCTGATGACCAACGACGCCATCGTGGACGCCGACGGCAACGAAATCCCCGAGGGCATCCAGGACGCGCTGTTCACCAGCCTGATCGCCATGCACGGCCTGAAGTCGTCCGAGGAGAACGGCGAGCTGACCAACAGCCGCACCGGCTCCATCTACATCGTGAAGCCCAAGATGCACGGCCCCGAAGAGGTCGCGTTCACCTGCGAGCTCTTCAGCCGTGTCGAGGACGTCCTTGGCCTGCCCGCGGCCACCATCAAGGTCGGCATCATGGACGAGGAGCGCCGCACCACGGTGAACCTCAACGCTTGTATCAAGGCCGCCGCCGACCGCGTGGTGTTCATCAACACCGGCTTCCTGGACCGCACCGGCGACGAGATCCACACCTCGATGGAGGCGGGCCCGATGGTCCGCAAGGGCGCCATGAAGTCCCAGACCTGGATCAAGGCCTACGAGGACGCCAACGTCGACGCCGGTCTGGCCGACGGCCTCGCCGGCCGCGCCCAGATCGGTAAGGGCATGTGGGCCATGACCGACCTGATGGCCGAGATGGTCAAGCAGAAGATCTCGCAGCCGCAGGCCGGTGCCACCACCGCGTGGGTGCCGTCGCCCACCGGCGCCACCCTGCACGCCATGCACTACCACCAGGTCGACGTGCGCGAGGTGCAGGAAGAGCTGGCCGGCAAGAAGCGCACCACCCGCGCCGAACTGCTGACCATCCCGCTGGCCAAGGAACTGGCCTGGGCGCCCGAAGAGATCCACGAAGAGGTCGACAACAACTGCCAGTCGATCCTCGGCTACGTCGTGCGCTGGATCGACCAGGGTGTCGGCTGCTCCAAGGTGCCGGACATCCACAACATCGCCCTCATGGAGGACCGCGCGACGCTGCGCATCTCCAGCCAGCTGCTGGCGAACTGGCTGCGGCACGGCGTCATCACCGAGGACGACGTGAAGGCGAGCCTGCGCCGCATGGCCGCGGTGGTCGACGAGCAGAACGCGGGCGATCCGGCGTACCTGCCGATGGCCCCGGACCCGGAGGGCAGCATCGCCTTCCAGGCCGCGCAGGAGCTGATCCTCGAGGGTTGCGCACAGCCCAACGGTTACACCGAGCCGATCCTGCATCGGCGCCGGCGGGAGTTCAAGGCCGCACACGCCGGTTCGTGAACGGTCAACTCTCCCATCATCGTTGATTAAAATTCGGCGGGCCCGCGTCACTCGACACGGGTCCGCCGATTGCACGCCGACACCAGGAGCAGACACCAATGGGTAGGCACAGAGCTCCCGACGACGACGATTCGAACGCCGACGAGTCACGCGACGACGCGATCTCTGACTACGACGCGTTGTCGCCGGACATCCCGGAAGCCGACGACACCGCGACCGGCGCGATGGGATTCCGGGTGCCGGACGACTGGGCCGAGATGCATGGGATGTCTGCTGCCGACACCCCGCGTGCTGCGACCCCATCCCCCGCCACGCCGCCGGCCGACAACGGCGATCGGTACGAGACCGACGAGCCCAACGCCGACTACGGCGAACCCGATTACTCGGACCAGCCCGACCTCACCGGCGCCGACAGCATCACGCAGGCGTTCCCGTCCGTCCCGCGCCGGGCTTCGGTCCGCTCGCACGGCGGCGACTGGGAGGGTGGTGAATGGACCGGCAGCCACCGGGCCATCCAGACCAAGCGCCGCGGCGTCAGCGTCGGCGTCATCGCCGCGCTCGTGACCGTCGTGGTCGTCGTCGCCGCGGTGATCCTGTGGCGATTCTTCGGCAGCGTGTTGTCCGACCGCAGCCGCGAGGCCTCGGCGCGGTGCGTGTCCGGCTCGGTCAGCGTCCCCGTGCTGGCCGACCCGTCGATCTCCGACGCGCTCAACTCGCTGGCGGGCAAGTACAGCCAGTCCGCCGCACCCATCGGCGACAAGTGCGTCAAGGTCGAGGTCAAGGCGAGCGATCCGACCACCGTCGTCGACGGCGTGGTGAACAAGTGGCCGTCGAACCTCGGGCCCCGGCCCGCGTTGTGGATTCCGGCCAGCTCGGTGTCGGCAGCCCGGCTGGTGGCCGGCGCCGGTGAGCAGGCGGTCAGCGGTGACGCCAAGTCGCTGGCGACCTCGCCAGTGCTGTTGGCGGTCCGGCCGCAGCTCAAAGATGCGCTGTCACAGCAGAATTGGGGCACGCTGCCGGCCCTGCAGACGACGCCGACGGCGCTGGACGGCCTGAGCCTGCCCGGCTGGGGTTCGCTGCGGCTCGCCGTGCCGACCGCCGACAACAGTGACGCGGCGTATCTGGCCGCCGAGGCCGTCGCCGCCGCGGCGGCCGATGGTGGTCCGGTCAACGCCGGTGCCGGTGCGGTACACCGGTTGACGGCCGCGCAGCCGAAGCTCGCGGACCCGAAGGCCTCTACGGCGCTGGACGCGCTGATCTCCGCGAGTGACCCGGCCACGGCGCCGGTGCACGCGGTCGTCACCACCGAACAGCAGCTCTACCAGCGGTCGCAACACACCGACAACGCCAAGGGCAAGCTGGCGGCCTGGCTGCCACCCGGCGCGCCGGCGGTCGCCGACTACCCGGCCGTGCTGCTCGCCGGCGAGGGCCTGTCGCACGAGGCGGTCACCGCGGCCAGCGAGTTCGAACGCTTCCTGCGCAAGCCCGAACAGCTCGCCGAGCTGTCCAAGGCCGGCTTCCGCGTCGACGGCGGCAATCCCCCGAAGAACGACGTGGTGAACCTCGGCTCCCTGCCCGACGCCCTGTCGGTCGGCGACACGGGCACGCGCGCCACGCTGGCCAATGCCGTCGGCGGCACGTCGAAGGCCGCCGCCGTGACGATCATGCTGGACCAGTCGATGCCGACCAGCGACGGCGCCAAGACCCGGCTCGGCAATGTGACCACAGCGCTCATGGACCGGCTCAAGGCGATGTCGCCGAACAGCTCGGTGGGGCTGTGGACGTTCGACGGGGTGTCGGGCCGCAACGAGATTCCGGCGGCTCCGCTGAGCGACCAGGCGCATGCGTCGCAGCTGATCTCGAACCTGAACAACCAGAGCTCGTCGGGCGGCGGTCACGTCTCGTTCACGACGCTGCGCATGCTCTACGGCGACGCGATCTCGAAATACGTCGACGGCCAGGCGAATTCGATCCTGCTGATCACGTCCGGCCCGCACACCGACCAGTCACTGGACGGCCAGGGCCTGCAGGACTACATCAAGTCGGCGTTCGATCCGGCCCGCCCGGTGGCGGTCAACGTCATCGACATCGGTGGCGACTCGGACGGCTCGACGTGGCAGGCCGTCGCGCAGCTCACCGGCGGCACATTCACCGGCATGCCGACCTCGGTGACGCCGGAACTGGCCAACGCCGTCGCCGCTGCCCTGCCCTAGCTGGTTCCTTTTCGCGAGCGGCCGTGTCTGTACGCGACACGCCGCTGCGTACGTACAAAAACGTCCCGCTCAGAAGCTCTGAGCGGGACGTTTTTGCACAGACCGTGACTAGGCGAAAGCCTCGATCGGCGGGCAGGAGCAGACGAGGTTGCGGTCACCGAACGCGCCGTCGATGCGGCGCACGGGCGGCCACACCTTCGGCCGGAAGCCCTTGCCCAGCGGGTAGGCGGCATGCTCGCGGGTGTACGGGTGCTTCCACTCGTCGACCAGCAGGCACTCGGCGGTGTGCGGCGCGTTGTGCAGCGGGTTGTCGTCCGCCGGCCACTCACCGGAACCGACCTGGTCGATCTCGGCCTTGATCGCGATCATCGCGGCGATGAAGGCGTCGACCTCGGTGAGGCTCTCGCTCTCGGTGGGCTCGACCATCAGCGTGCCGGCCACCGGGAAGCTCATGGTCGGCGCGTGGAAACCGTAGTCCGCCAAGCGCTTTGCCACGTCGTCGACGGTGACGCCGGTGGCCTTGGTGATGGCCCGCAGGTCCAGGATGCACTCGTGGGCGACCATGCCGTTCTCGCCGGTGTACAGCACCGGGTAGTGCTCGTCGAGGCGGCGTGCAATGTAGTTGGCCGAGGCGATCGCGGTCAGCGTGGCCGCGCGCAGGCCCGCCGCGCCCATCATCCGGATGTATGCCCACGTGATCGGCAGGATCGACGCCGAGCCGTACGGCGCCGCCGACACGGTGTGATCGTCGGCGAGTTCGGCGGCCAACGGGTGGCCGGGCAGGTACGGCGCGAGGTGCGAGCGCACGGCCACCGGGCCGACGCCCGGACCGCCACCGCCGTGCGGGATGCAGAACGTCTTGTGCAGGTTCAGGTGGCTGACGTCGCCGCCGAACTTGCCGGGCCGGGCCAGCCCGACGATCGCGTTGAGGTTGGCACCGTCGACGTACACCTGACCGCCGGCGTCGTGCACCGCGGCGCAGATGTCGGCGACGTCGTGCTCGTAGACCCCATGCGTGGACGGGTAGGTGATCATCAGCGCGGCGAGGTCACTGGCGTGCTCGGCGACCTTGGCGCGCAGATCGTCCAGGTCGACGTCACCGTTCTCCCGGCACGCCACGACGACGACCTTCATGCCGACCATGGCGGCCGACGCGGCGTTGGTGCCGTGCGCGCTCGACGGGATCAGGCAGATGTTGCGGCCGGCTTCGCCGCGGGCCTCGTGGTAGGCGCGGATGGCCAGCAGACCGGCGTACTCCCCCTGCGAGCCGGCGTTGGGCTGCAGCGACACCAAGTCGTAGCCGGTGATGCTGACCAGCCAGGACTCGACGTCAGCGATCAGCTTGCGCAGGCCCGGGGTGTCCGAGGCCGGGGCGAACGGATGCTGCTGCGCGAACTCGGTCCAGGTGATGGGTTCCATCTCGGCGGCCGCGTTGAGCTTCATGGTGCATGAGCCCAGCGGGATCATGCTGCGGTCCAGCGCGATGTCCTTGTCGGCGAGCGAGCGCAGGTAGCGCATCATCTCGGTCTCGGTGCGGTACCGCGAGAAGGCCGGGTGGGTGAGGAATTCCGAAGTGCGCGTATGGATTTCCGGGCCGTTCCAGTGGTGGCCGCCGCGGGTCGCGCCGAACGCCGCGAGCACCGCGTCGATGTGATCGGCGGTGGTCGCCTCGTCGCACGACACCGAGATGTGGTCGGCGTCGACCAGCCAGACGTTGATGCCGCGGTCCTTGGCGGCCGCCTGCACCTGCTCGGCCTTGCCGGGCACGCGGGCCAGGACGGTTTCGAAGAACCCGGCATGGACGACCTCGACGCCGGCCTCCTTCAGGCCCATGGCCACCGCGAGGGCGTGGCCGTGCACCCGGTGCGCAATGGCGGTCAGGCCGCGCGGCCCGTGGTAGCTGGCGTACATCGCGGCGATCACCGCGAGCAGCACCTGGGCGGTACAGATGTTGCTGGTGGCCCGGTCACGGCGGATGTGCTGTTCACGCGTCTGCAGGCTCAGCCGGTAGGCCTTGGCGCCGTCGGCGTCGACCGAGACGCCGACCAGGCGCCCGGGCAGCTGGCGGGCGTGCTTGCCGTGCACGGCCAGGTAGCCGGCGTGCGGACCGCCGAAGCCCATCGGCACCCCGAAACGCTGCGTGGTGCCGAACGCGACGTCGGCGCCGATCTCCCCGGGCGGGGTGACGAGCGTCAGCGCCAGCAGGTCGGCGCCGAGCGCGACGAGCGCGCCGCGCTCATGGGCCTGTTCGACCAGTCGACTCCAGTCATTGACGCATCCACTGGCCCCCGGCACCTGGGCGATGACGCCGAAGAACTCGCCCTCGGGCAGGCCGTCGCGCAGGTCGGCGGTGACGATCTCGATGTTCAGCGGCTCGGCGCGGGTCGCCAGCACGGCCGCCGTCTGTGGGTAGATGTCGACGTCGACGGCCAGGCGACGGCAGTCGCCCTTGACGGCGCGGTGCATCAGCGTCATGGCCTCGGCCGCGGCGGTGGCCTCGTCGAGCATGGAGGCGTTGGCGATCTCCATGCCGGTCAGGTCGGTGACCATGGTCTGGAAGTTGAGCAGGGCCTCCAGCCGGCCCTGGCTGATCTCCGGCTGGTACGGCGTGTAGGCCGTGTACCAGGCCGGGTTCTCGAGAATGTTGCGGCGCAACACGGCCGGGGTCAGGGTGTCGAAGTAACCCTGACCGATCATCGACACCGCGACGGTGTTGGTCTCGGCGAGTGCGCGCAGCTCGGCAAGCGACTGCTCTTCGGACGCCGGGGCCGGCAGCTCGTCGAGCCCGGGGGCCAGGCCGGCGCTGGACAGCGCGTCGAGAATGCCCGCGGGCAGCGCCTTGGCGGCGAGCTCTTCCAGCGAGTCGACGCCGATGACCCCGAGCATGGTGGCCACCGCGTCGGCATCCGGGCCGATGTGCCGGTCGACGAAGCGAAGCTGGTGGTGCTCAGCAGAGGAACGGGACGTGCTGTCGGTCATGACGGCCTCTCCAGACGTTGGGGCGTTCCCTCCCCCTCTGTCGTCGGTGCCTGAGAGATTCGGCCCGACAGTGGTCGGCCTTTCCCCATGGGCGGGCGAGTCGCTGCTCGCCGCTTTCCAGAGGCATCGGGCTCCGGCGCGGTCCGGGGGCCTGAGAGGTTGATGGAGAGGTATTGCTCCTTCGGCGTCCATGGCTGGCGGCCACAGAACTCTCCCGCGTCGGGACGATGCGCGCGCCAGTCTACCGGTCGGTCACCAACAGCCACGAATGGACAGCAAACGGCCCCTCTCCGCGTGGAAAGGGGCCGTTGCTCGTGCGTTGGTGGGGTCAGCCGATCTTGCGGTCACGCTGCTTGCGCCGTGATGCGAGCTCGTCCTCGGGTGCCGCGATGGACTCGCCGCCGTCGGCCCGTTCGCCCGGGAAGTCGGCGATGGCACCGGTCAGTTCACGCATGGCACCCGAGACCGCGATGCCGAACACGCCCTGACCGCCCTGCAGCAGGTCGACGACCTCTTCGGCGGACGTGCACTCGTACACCGTGGTGCCGTCCGAGAACAGCGTGATGTTGGCCAGGTCGTGGACGCCGCGCTGGCGCAGGTGGTCGACCGCGACGCGGATGTTGTGCAGCGAGATGCCGGTGTCCAGCAGCCGCTTGACGATCTTGAGGACCAGGATGTCCTTGAACGAGTACAGGCGCTGGCTGCCGGAGCCGGCGGCGCCGCGGATCGACGGGACCACCAGCGAGGTGCGGGCCCAGTAGTCGAGCTGACGGTAGGTGATGCCGGCGATCTGGCAGGCACTCGGCCCGCGGTAGCCGACCAGTTCGTCGGGAACAGACTCGTCAGGGAACAGGCCTGCCTGCACCGGCACGGGAGCCGGCGTCGGGGCGGCCTGCTCAGGCGCGCCGTTGGTCGTCAGGTCCAACTGCTCTTGACGTGGCGTCTCGTCGCCCACTGCCTGATCCTCTCGCCGATCGAACTAACCTGCCTGGCGGCCACTGCTGCTCGGCGGGCATGTCCGCTGCTCGAATGTGTCGAGCATACGCTTCCCGCCGGGCCTCTTCAGCCTGTCACCAGAACGAGGAAAGTATGTGGCGCGGATTCGTCGAATCCGCAAACGGCGCACCGAGTGTCGACACGCGCTGACCGAACTGAGATACATCCGTGACAACGGCCCCGCAGGACAGCGCGCCCCAGGCTAGGTCGCCTTGAAATCGTCCGGCGAAATGCTGTCGAGGAACTCCTTGAACTTCTCGACCTCGTCCTCGCGCACCGGGCCGGACGATTCCTCGTCAGCCTCGTCCGGGATCAGCAGACCGGCTTCGGCGAGCACCGCTTCCTCGACATAGATCGGCACGCCCATCCGCAACGCGATGGCCACCGAGTCCGACGGCCGCGCCGACACCGTGATGTCGCGGTCGAAGACCAGGTCGGCGTAGAAGGTGCCTTCCTGCAGGTCGACGATGCGCACTTCGCGCAACGAATGACCAAGCGCGGCAATCAAATCCTTGATGAGGTCGTGCGTGAGGGGCCGCGCCGGCGAGACACCCTGCTGTTCGAGCGCGATGGCCGCGGCCTCGGACTGGCCGATCCAGATCGGCAGGTACCGGTCACCGTCGGATTCGCGGAGCAGGAGCACAGGCTGGTTCTGCGGCTGTTCCACCCGAATGCCGACCACACGAACCTCGCCCATCTGCGTCTGCCCTCCGCAATCCGTGTGCCATCAACGAATTCGAGTCTAGTCCTCAGCGATCGAGAACGTCGCGCACCGCGGACTTGATCAGCGAGGTGTGCAGCGTGATGGCGAGCGCCGCGACCTCGCGGGCCAGTTCGTCGGCCCGGTCGCGAGCCCCGGCGTTGCCGGCTTTGCCGATGGGGCCGGCGATCTGGGCGATCAGGTCCGACTGCCGGTCGGCGGCGGACCGGAAGGCCCGCAGGTGCCGCGGTTCGACACCGTATTCGCCCAGCGCATGGGCGCATTGTGCGATGACCACGGCATGTTCGTCGAAGAAGCCCGCCGGGCCGGGGATGATCACGCCGCTCTTGACCAGCGCGGCCAGCAGCTCCGAGGTGATGCCCGAGCGCTGCAGCAGATCCTCCCGGCTGAGCCGGACCTGCGCGGGCGCGACGTCAGCCGGGCCGCCGGCCTGATCGCTGTCGGGATCGGGAACCAATTTCGGTACGCCGTAAGCGGATCCGTTCGACGGCAGCGCGCCGTCGGGCTGAGCGTCCAGCTGGGCCTTGATGACCTTGAGCGGCAGGTACTGATCGCGTTGCGCGGACAGGATGAACCGCAGCCGCGCACAGTCATAGGCCGTGAAACGACGGTAGCCCGACCCAGTGCGTTCGGGCGTGACCAAACCCTGTTCCTCCAGGAACCGGATCTTGGAGATGGTCACATCCGGGAAGTCTGGCCGGAGCAGATCGAACACTGCTCCGATCGACATCCCGGCCACTGCACTGCGGTCGGGCTGCGTCATGGACTGACCGCCGGTCTAACCAGCCGAGCTGTCGTCGGTCTTGGGGCCGGTCAGGAACACCAGGCGGAACTTGCCGATCTGGACCTCGTCCCCGTTGGCCAGCACCGCCGAGTCGACGGGCTCGCGGTTGACGTAGGTGCCGTTGAGGCTGCCGACGTCGACCACCTGGAACTCGCCGGACTCGAGCCGGAACTCGGCGTGGCGACGGCTCACCGTCACATCGTCGAGGAAGATGTCGCTGTCGGGATGACGGCCCGCCGAGGTGCTCGGCTGATCCAGCAGGAATCGCGAGCCGGCATTCGGCCCGCGCTTGACCACCAGCAGGGCCGAGCCCACCGGCAGTCCTTCAACTCCGGAGACGGCACTGGTGCCGCTCGTCGAAGCCGGGGCATCGAGCTCATTGAGGAAGTCCGCACGGAAGACCGACGTGGTCTCCACCGTTGCCTCCTCGGACCCGAAATCAGTCCCCGAACCGCTGTCGTTATCCGTCACGCGCTGCTCCTCTACTGGCTGCTGTGGCGCTCTTTTGCACGACCAGCCGGCAGGTGCTGCCAGCAGTCATCGATGTCGCGTAGGTCTCACTATTGACCGTACCGCGCGGCGCGGGCCAGTGTGCCCGCCACCGCCGGATCCGCCGAGCCGACTTTGGTGTCGCCGCGGCCGAACCGGACCGCAGCACCCTAACAAAAGGGTCAGTCGTCAAGGGTCGCCCGGTAGCCGTCCGCGTCGAGCAGACCGGCGAGCTGGCCGTCCAGTTCGGCCGCGTCGGCCTGGAGTTCGATGAGCCAGCCGGCGTCGTACGGATCGGAGTTGACCAGGTCGGGCGAGCCCTCCAGATCACCGTTGACCGCAACGATTTTCGCGGCGATGGGGGCGTACAGCTCCGAGGTCGTCTTGGGCGACTCGACCTCGCCGAACACGTCGCCGGCGGCCACGGTGGTACCGACCTCGGGCAGATCGACGTAGACCACGTCACCCAGCGCGCCCTGCGCGAAATCGGTGATTCCGACCCGCACGGTGCCCTCGCCGGTGCGGCGCACCCATTCGTGCTCGGTGGTGTACAGCAGATCGGCTGGCGTTTCGCTCACGACGCTCCTTGCAGTTTCAGGTCAGTGTGTTGATGGGGTACATACGATACGGCTCGACGATCAGACCCGGCGTCTACTTGACGGGCTGAGCGTATTGGCGCGGTTTCGGTTGCCGCAAGGCACTCACGTCGATCGTGTCGGCCTGTTGCACGGTCATTGTGCCGCCAACCCGTTTCACACTGTCCATCGCCCCGCCCGGGATGTTCATCGCGGCCGCCAGCGTCGGCGGATCACCAATGGCGAGAATGGAATACGGCGGGTTCATGGTCACGTTGTCGACCACCAGCGCGCCCGCGGTGCCGGTCACCCAGGTGTCGACACCGACCCGCACCGCGGTCTGCTGGTCACCGCCGCCGGACCGGATTTCGATGGCCTCGGCACCGGCTGCGCGCAGCTCGTTGATGACGTCGAGCAAGGTCTCCGGCGACACGCCGGGCGCGATGTCCTGGATGGTGATGGTGACGCCCGGGCCGGTGGCCGCGACCGTGCCGATCAGGATCGACAGGGCCCGCAGCCGCGCCTGCGCGTTCTCGATGGCGGCCTGATCACTGTTGCCCGACGCCTGCAGCGACGACAGCGTCTTCTGCAGGTCGGCCACCTCGGTGTTGAGGGACGCCTCGCGCTGCTGCAGCGAGTCGAGCAGCACCAGCAGGTCGGCGGGCCGCGCGGTGTCAAGGGCGTCGCCCGATTCGGTCTGACGCACCTGCGTCGCGATGGCCACCCCGAGCAGGGCGCACAGCAGCACGGCCAGCGCGCCGAACATCAACTGCGAGCGGGTGCGCGGCAGCCGCGCCGGGACGCCGTCGGGCAGCTCGTGGCGCCCGTGGTGTTCCTCGTCCGCGTGGTGCTCGTTCGCGTGCTGTTCGTCAGCCATACTGTCGTTTTCCCCGTCGCTCCGCTCGCCCCAGCACCGTCACGCCCCGAACAACCTGCGGCGCAGCGCCGCAGCGTTGCCGAAGATGCGGATACCGAGCACCACGATGATCGCGGTGGACAGCTGCGTGCCCACGCCCAGTTGGTCGCCCACGTACACGATCACCGCGGCGACCAGGACGTTGAAGACGAACGAGATCACGAAGACCTTCGCATCGAATATGCGCTCCAGGTAGGCCCGCAATCCCCCGAACACCGCGTCCAGCGCCGCCACCACGGCGATCGGCAGATACGGCTGGACGGCTTCGGGCACGCTCGGGTGGAAGATCAATCCCACCACGATGCCGACCACCAGTGCCGCGATCCCGCTCATGTACCCCTGCTCACTTTGGTCCGATCTCCTTGGAGAAGTTGACATCTCGTACCGACGCGGCCGACACCGTGAGCCGGTCCCGGGTCTGGACGCTGATGCCCACCCCGTACGACTGGGCGAGCAGCATCAGCCGCTGCATGGCGGGCGTCTGCTCGAACACCTCCTGCATGGCGTGCGGCGGCCCGATGGCGACGATCACGTAAGGGCTGGCGACCGGCTGGTTGTCGACGAGGATGCCACCGCCGGCCTGCCGCATGGTCACGTTCGGCCCGATCCGCACACCTCCGACGGAGACCGCCTCGGCACCGGCCGCCCATAATGAGTTGACGGCCAGCTGCAGGTCCCGGTCCAGGATGATCTGCGGGCTACCGGCAACCCTCTGCTTGGACACGTCGGACAGGTTCGGGCTCGGCGGCGGCTCGGTGACGGTGACGGTGAGGCCGGGTCCGGTCACCGCGGTCACGCCGGCACCGAACTCGGCCTGTTCGAGGGCGGCCAGCAGTTCACGGCCTTTCGCGTCGCCGGCCAGCCGGCTGCGGCGTGCAGCCTCGACCTGGCCGGCCAGCGCGTCGCGGGTGGCGGTGCTGTCGCGCGTCCGCTCCTCGGCGGTGCGCGCGTTGGCCGACAGCACGTGTTGAGTCTGGTCGTTGGCCGGAGCCATCGACACCGCATGCTGCGCCGCCGTCACGAACACCACCGACACCGCGGCGACGCCGACCAGCAGCCAGGCGCCGTCGGCGAACCGGGGGCGGCTGCGCCGGGCACCGTCGCCCGCGGCGGCACGGCGCTCGGCGGCGGCGGCGTAACCGGGGTCCAGGTGGTCGGTGAGCAGCGAACGCAGCAGCGACGGCACCGGAATCCGGACCGGCTCGTCGGCGACGTGACTGTTGCGGCCGGCCTCCGGCCAGTAGCCGCCCAGCGCCCGGTCCCGGGGAGTCCCGGCTTCAGTCACGCGGCGGACCTCGTCATCGGCGGCAGGTCCCGCAGCACCATCGACACCTGGATCAGGTACAGCACCGCCGACCACAGATACATGGCCATGCCCCACGCCAGGAACGCCCAACCGCAGGCCAGCACCACCCGGCTCCAGGCGTCGGGCCACTGCCCCAGCAGCACCAAGGGGAAACCGGACATCAGCGCGAACGTCGCGGCCTTGCCGATGTAGGTGACGGGCAGCGCCGTCAGCCCGCGGCCGCGCAGCAGCGGCAGCGTGGCCGCCAGCACGGCGTCACGGCCGATCAGGGTCAGCACGAACCACCACGGCACGACGTGCGCGATCGCCAGCGCGACCGGCACGACGAGCATGTAGATCCGGTCGACCAGCGGGTCCAGCAGCTCGCCCAGCCGCGACGACTGGTTCGGCACCAGGCGTGCGATCTTGCCGTCGGCCCAGTCCGAGAAGCCGCTGAACATCAGGATCGCGACGGCCCAGCCGTTCGCGTGCGCCGACAACAGCAGGTACAGGAATACCGGGACCAGTAGCAACCGCAACGCGCTGAGCGCGTTGGGAATCGTCAGCACCCGGTCGGCCGCGCCGGCTTCCGGATCGCTGGTCGTCATGCGACTAAACCTAACGGAATACCCCGGGCAGGCTCAGCGCTGCCATCGTGTCGTCCGCCAGCGGGTTGTCGTGAATCATGTACGTCCACGTCGATGTCGGGCGCGCCAGCTTGGACAGATCCAGGCCGGGCTCGTCCGCCAGCACGTTGGCGGTCTCGAAGGTCTGTTGCGCAGCCTCGATGGCGTCGGCCGCCAGCGACGCGAACGCGTCGACCGCCATGCGGTGGAACTCGTCGAGCGGGTCCTGACGTCCCAGCGCGCGCAGGTGGATGCTCTCGCGGATGTCGGACAGGTAGGCCAGGTGGTCGGCCCAGCCGCGGTCGAGGTGGTACAGCATGATCAGCCGGCAGATGCGCTCGAGCTCGTCCTCACCGACCTCGTCAGCCAATTGCTGGTACCGGTCCGGCGCCAGCTCCTTGAGTTCGTCACGCGCGGTTGTGGTGCGCAGCAACGTCTCTCGGCGTTCCACGATGATCGCGCGCTGCTGCGCGGTGAGCTGGTTGTAGCGCCAGGTGTTGGCGTGGACGTCCAGCAGCCGGCCCTCGGCGACGCGCTGGGCGTGCTCGAGCATCTGGCCGGCGCGGTCACTGATGATCCGGCCGTCTTCATCGGTCTGCATCGGCAGCTTTTCGGGGTCCAGGTGCGAGACGACGACGTCGTCCTCCCAGCTGGAGAAGAACACCGATGATCCCGGGTCGCCCTGACGGCCGGCGCGGCCGCGCAGCTGATTGTCGAGGCGCTCGGTGTGGTGCCGGCCGGTGCCGATGACATGCAGGCCGCCCAGCTCCGCGACGGCGTCGTGGTCGGCTTCGTCGGATCCGCCGAGGCGGATGTCGGTGCCGCGGCCGGCCATCTGGGTGGAGACGGTGACGGTGGCGAGCTTGCCGGCCTCGGCGATGACGGCGGCTTCTTCCTCGTCGTTCTTGGCGTTCAGCACGACAGCGGGCACGCCGGCCTTGACCAGCTTCGCGTGCAGCTCTTCGGATTCGGCGACGTCGCGGGTGCCGACCAGCACCGGCTGACCGGTCGCGTGGATCTCCTGGATGTGCTCGATGACGGCCTGGTTCTTGGCGGCCGCGGTGATGTAGACGCGGTCGGCCTCGTCCTCGCGGATGTTCGGCGTGTTCGGCGGGATCGGCGACACCCCGAGCCGGTAGAACTGGCGCAGCTGCTCACCGGCGGCCAGCGCGGTACCGGTCATGCCGCACACCGTCGGGTACCGGTTGATGAGGGCCTGGACGGTGATGGTGTCGAGCACCTCGCCCGTCTCGGTGGTCTCGATGCCTTCCTTGGCCTCGACGGCGGCCTGCAGGCCGTCGGGCCAGCGCTGCAGCGACGCGATGCGGCCGCGCGAGGCGTTGATGAGGTGAACGGCGTTGTCCCGCACGATGTAGTGCACGTCGCGCTGCAGCAGCACGTGGGCGTGCAGGGCGACGTTGACCTCGGTCAGGGTGGTGCCGATGTGCTCCTCGGAGTACAGGTCGATGCCGCCGAGCGCCTTCTCGAGCTTGCGCGCGCCGGCGTCGGTGAGGTGCACGTTGCGGCGGTCGGCGTCGGTGTCGTAGTACTGCAGCGAGTCGTCGACCCGGTTCTCGGAGGTCATCTCCCCGACCAGCCGGATGATCTCCATGCGCGGGGTCTCGCGGTGGGTGGTGCCGGCGAGCACCAGCGGCACCAGCGCCTCGTCGACGAGCACGGAGTCGGCCTCGTCGATGAGTGCGACGTCGGGCCGCGGCGACACCAGGTCGTCGACGTGGGTGACGAGCTGGTCGCGCAGGACGTCGAATCCGATCTCGTTGACCGAGGCGTAGGTGACGTCGCATTCGTAGGCGGCGCGCCGTTCGGCGGCCGTCGACTCGGCGGTGATCCAGCCGACCGTCAGGCCCATGGCGGCGAGCAGCGGTCCCATCCACTCGGCGTCACGGCGGGCCAGGTAGTCGTTGACCGAGATGACGTGCACGTGCCGTCCCGCCAGCGCGTAACCGGCAGCCGCGATGGCGCCGGCCAGGGTCTTGCCCTCACCGGTGGCCATCTCGACGACGTCACCGGCCATCATGCGCAGCGCGCCGAGGAGCTGAACGTCGAACGGGCGCAGGCCCGTCGTGCGCTCTGCGGCCTCGCGGGCGATGGCCAGGAACTGCGGGATGTCGGCGGCATCGGCGAGCTCGGACAGCTCGAGCAGCTTGGCGGCCTTGGTGATCTGCTCGTCGTCCAGCCCCGCGGCCTTGTCGTCGAATTCGGCCGACGCCCGAACCTGATTCATCGATCGGTTCTGGTTCTTGTCGGTGGAGGCACCGAGCAGCTTCCAGAACTTGCTGCTCAGCCGGCCGGATTTCGCGGTGCTCGTTTTCGCCACAGGTCAAAGGTACCGGTCCGGTCCGGCGGCACTTCTGCAACCATCCACCTGCCCGAGACCCGCGGAAGGTGACCGGCGTCTCACGTCCATGCCTGTCGCAGCGCGCACGTCAACAGAGCACGGGTACCTTGCGGGGATGGATTTGTTCACCCCGACCCTCGAATGGGGCAGTGAGCTCACGACCTCGCTGTGGTGGATCGCGAAAGCCTGGCTGATCGCAGCGGTATCGACGCTGGTGGTGGTGACCGCCATCGGCCGGTTCACGGTCTGGGGGCGGCAGTTCTGGCGCATCACCGGCGGCTACTTCGTCGGCCGCGCGAGTATCAAGGTGTGGCTGTGGCTGGCGGCGCTGCTGCTGTCGGTGATCACCGGCGTTCGGCTCACGGTGCTTTTCAGTTATCAGAGCAACGACCTGATGACCAGCTTCCAGGTGGTGGCCTCCGGTCTGGCAGGTCATGACCAGACGGTGAAGGACTCCGGGGCGCACGGGTTCTGGATGTCGATCGGCATCTTCTCGCTGCTGGCCACGCTGCACGTCGGGCGCATCATGCTCGACCTGTTCATGACGCAGCGCTTCATCCTGAGGTGGCGCGCGTGGCTGACGGATCAGCTCACCGGCGACTGGCTCGATGGCAAGGCCTACTACCGGTCGCGGTTCATCGACGACACCATCGACAACCCGGACCAGCGCATCCAAAGCGACATCGACATCTTCACCGCCGGCGTGGGTCCGCTGCCCAACACGCCCAACAACATGACCACCTCGACGCTGCTGTTCGGCGCCATCAACGCCATCGCCTCGATGCTTTCGTTCACCGCGATTCTCTGGGAACTGTCGGGACCCCTGACCATCGCCGGATTCACCCTCGACAAGGCGATGTTCTGGGTTGGCATCGGCTATGTGCTGATCGCCTCGATCGTCACCTTCTGGATCGGCCGCCCGATCATCTGGCTGACGTTCGACAACGAACGCTTCAACGCGGCGTTCCGCTATGCGTTGGTGCGCTTGCGCGACGCCGCCGAGGCCGTCGCCTTCTACCACGGTGAGGCAGCCGAGCGAACCGGCCTGCGCCGGTTGTTCGCCCCGGTGGTGGCCAACTACAAGCGCTACGTCAACCGGATGATCGGCCTCAACGGCTGGAACCTGTCGATGAGTCAGATCATCGTGCCGCTGCCGTATGTGTTGCAGTTCCCCCGCTTCCTCGCCGGCGAGATCAAGCTCGGCGACATGAACCAGACCGCGTCGGCGTTCGGCAGCATCCAGGACGGCCTGTCCTTCTTCCGCAACGTGTACGACCAGTTCGCCGGCTACCGCGCTGCCATCATCCGTCTGTACGGCCTGGTCACGGCCAACGATGCGGCACGGCACCTGCCCGAACTCGCGACCGAGGACTGCCCCGACGACACCATCACGCTGGAGAAGGTCACAGTGAGTACTCCGGACGGACGCGAACTCATCGCTCCGCTGGATTTGTGCCTGTATCCCGGCGAGGCGCTGGTGATCACCGGGCCGTCCGGCGCCGGCAAGACCACGTTGTTGCGCAGCCTGGCCAAGCTGTGGCCCTTCTGTCACGGCGCCATGCATTTCCCGATGGACGAGAACGAGACGCTGTTCCTGTCGCAGCTCCCCTATGTGCCGCTGGGTGATCTGCGCACCGTGGTGTCCTACCCGCGCAAGTCCGGGGACTACACCGACGCCGAGTTGCAGGATGTCCTTGCCAAGGTCGCGCTGCCGCATCTGGCGAGCCGCCTCGACGAGGTCGACGACTGGGCCAAGGTGCTCTCCCCCGGCGAGCAGCAGCGCGTCGCCTTCGCCCGCGTGCTGCTGACCCGGCCGAAGGCCCTGTTCTTCGACGAGTCCACCTCGGCTCTCGACGAGGGCCTGGAAATGATGCTGTACCAACTGGTTCGGACAGAACTGCCGGATACCACCGTGGTCAGCGTCAGCCACCGCAGCACCGTCGAGCAGCACCACCAGCAGGAGCTGGAACTGCTGGGCAACGGCGAGTGGCGGCTCACCCGCATCGAAGACCAGGACGGCGAACCCGCCCGGGTCTGATCACCGAGTGGCGGCGTGCTTTCCGGCTCGCCGGCCGAAGAAGGAGCCTTCGCCCAACTGGGTGCCGCTGGCATAGCCTCGGCCGTCCTGTGCGATGTTCGACGCGCAGGCGCCCGCCGCGTACAGCCCCGGCACCGCGGTGCCGTCTTCGCGCAGCACCTGGCCGTCGATGCTGACCGACAGTCCGCCCATGGTGAATCCGGAGTACAGGGCCCGGCCCAGCGACAGGTCGAACGCTGCCCACGGTCCATTGTCCTGCGCCGCAACGTAATCCGGCTGCTTGTGAAAGTCGGGGTCCTCGCCGCGCGCGGCGTTGGCGTTGTAGCGCTCCAGCGTCGCTGCCAGGTTCCCGGCCGGAATGCCCAGTGCCTCTTCCATTTCCGCGATGGTCTCCCAACCGTCGATGAAACGGATCAGCGGCATGGCCGGCATCTCGGTGTGCGCCTCGTCGACGATCAGGTAGGCCAACTGGTCGGGCTGCTCGAGCACGAAAGCCGATGTGCGCGAGTGGTATGAGTCCTCGTTGACGAAGCGCTGCCCGTCCTTGTTGACGATGACACCCGTGAGCAGGATCTCCGGCGGGTAGCAGGCGGCAGTGATGAACAGCTGGTCCAGGTTCTTGGCGACACCGCCGGCGGACACGCCGAGCTTGATGCCCAGTCCGTCGTCGTTCGGGTTGCCCAGGATGTAGGGCTCAACTTCCCCGTGGTGCTTGGTCTTTCGCTTCTGCCCCAGCGCCGGCGTGTGCTCGGCCACCATCTCCGGGTTCATCGCGAAACCGCCCGCGGCGATGACCACCGCGCCGGCCTTGACGGTGCCCGTCACGCCGAAGTTCTTCCAGCGGACACCGACCACGGCACCGGCGTCGTCCACCACGAGGTTGGTCGCGCCGGTCTCGTAGCGCATCTCGACGCCGAGCTCGTCGGCGCGTTTCAGCAGCAGCTTGATGACCATGTCGGCGCCGCCCAGTTCGCCCGGCACCGGGACCGAATGCCCGCGCGGCGCGGCCTTGGCCTGCTCGCAGAACGGCCACACCTTCTCGTTGCCGGTGTAGGACAGCCCCTCGGTGCCCGGCGGCACCACCACCTTGCCGGGGTAGTAGCTGCGCTCGAACTGAAAGCCCAAGTCCTCCAACCAGTTGAAGTGCTCGACGCTGCCGTCGCAGTAGGCGCGGATCTTGTCGTGCTCGGGGTCGTGGGCGACGGCGACCAGGTACTTGTACATCTCGTCGGCGGTGTCGTCGTGGCCGGTGGCCTGCTGCACCGCCGTGCCGCCACCCAGGTAGAAGTGGCCGCCGGCCATGGATGTGGTGCCGCCCGCACCGGCGGCCTTCTCCAGCACGAGGACCTTGGCGCCCGCGGCCGCAGCGCTGACCGCGGCACAGCCACCGGCGATACCGAAGCCGATCACCACGACGTCGGCCTCGTCGGACCATTCGGTGACGTCGGCGGCGTCGACGGTCTCGGGCACTGTTTGCATCGTCTCTCCTGGGCCGGTCTCGGGGTGGTGTCCGGCGCGGTCGAATCCGGCAACCTGGACACGTGTCTGATCAGTGATCGACTAGACAATAACGTCGAGACGAGACCATGGCTAGAACGTGTTCTAGTTTCTACTCGCTTTCGGCACCGAGATAGGCCGCGATGCACCGGGCCGACGCGGCGCGCGCCTGCTCGGGATCGGTGCCACCGGCGATATCGGCCGCACACCAGGCCGCGCCCGATTCGCGCGTGAACCGGCGACCTTCCTCGCTCACGGTCCACTGCGGACCGAACGACGGATCGATGGCCTCCCCCGTCGACGTGTGGATGGCCAGCCCGAGAAGCGCACCGTCCCAGCCCATACCGACGGCACTGGGACCGTACTGCGCCCAGAACTCGTCGTCATCAGCGGAGGCGATGTGGTCGAGCTCCAGACGCGCCGAACCGTCGCCGGCGTCGAGTATTCGCAGCTCGATCCAGCTGACCTGGCCGTTGCACTCCCAGGTGGCAGTGAAGGTATGTGGCGGATCGCATGTCAGCACGGTGCCGCCGGCGTTGCCCTCCAACTGGAACGCGCCGCCGACCGTGAGGTCGCCGGTGACCGGCAGGAACCACCGCGGAATGCGGTCCCGATTGGTACAGGCGTCCCACAGGTCGGCCACGTCGGTCGGATACGTCTGACTGATCGTGACGACGCGGGCCTCGCCCGCCTGCCACGTCCGCGTGCCGACCCTGCGTTCCACGGCGTTGATCTGTGCGGTGACGTCGATCATGACTCCCCCTTGCGGTTACGTTTTCCGCGCGCCACCTCGGTGGCCAGCGCGTCCAGATGCGGTCGCCAGAACTGGCGGAACCCGGCCAGCCAGTTGTCGATGTCCTGCATGCCCCGGCCGTCCACGGCGTACAGCCGCCGCTGACCGTCCGGGCGCACACTGGCAAAACCGTTGTCGCGCAACACCTTCAGATGCTGCGATACCGCCGGTTGACTGATCGAGAACTCAGCCTGAATCGTCGTCGCGATGGCGCCCACGGTCAGTTCACCGTGCGCCAGCAGTTCCAGGATTCGGCGGCGAACCGGGTCCCCCAGGACATCGAAGGCGTGCACCACGCCAAGTTATAGCCGTGACTTATATAAGTCAAGGGTTACATATCAACGCAGCAGCGCGTCAGCCGTCAGAGGCCTGCTGCACGACGGCGTCATTGGTCTGCTGATCTGTCGCGCTCCAGGAGACGGCCGCGGGGAAATGGCCCCACGTGCTGTTGAAGACGCCGACGAGGACGGCCCGGTTGTCCGGGGTGACGGTGTAGACCGGCCCGCCGGAGTCACCCTTCTGGCTGACGATCCCGTTGGACATGGTGAACCAGCCGTTGTTCACGGCGTCGACGGTGCCGCACGTCTCACCGGTGACGACGCCGAAGTGGCAGACGGGTGCGCCGCGCTGGGGATTCACCGCGGGATCGGTGACGAGCATCCGCCCGCCCGGCAGAATGTTGTTCACCATGACGTCGCCGGCGATGTTGATGGACTCCCAGTCGGAGATCTGGTGGTCGGTCGCGATCGTGGCGCCGTCCGGCGTGTTGTCCCGGAACGTGATCATGGTGCCGATGAAGCGGCCGTCCTTGTCGGTCACCGGGCCATTGCCACGGCAGTGACCTGCGGTGTAGCCGGTCCGTGCGACCGGGTCGACATAACCCAGCGTGCAGCGCGTGGTGCCCTGGTGAATCTCCATGCCCGGGTACACGAGTACCCCGGGATCAGCCGACGCGATCGGCGCCGGGGCGCCCACGGCGAACATCGGCACGGCGACCGCGGCTACTGCAGCGGCCCGCAAACCCCCCACAAACATGACCTTGCTCCCATCACCTCGGGACGGACGTCGCGCCAGCCTACCCCGCAAACCCGAACGCGGGATGGGAAAGCCCCCGCCCCCGGCGACCGGCGGCCGTCCTGCACCAGCAAACAAACTGCCCATGAAATCGGACGTTGAAACGCACTGGCGGCCCGGATCTTTCGATCCGGGCCGCCAGGGTCCGTCCAGGTCAGGGAATGGTCAGGAGCTGACCGGGCTGAATCAGGTCCGGGTTGTCGATTCCGCTGGCACCGGCAATCTCCGGGTAGCGGTTGCCGTCACCGTAGAACTGCTCGGCGATGGCCCACAGGGTGTCGCCGGACTGCACGGTGTAGGTGCGCGCCGCCGGCGGCTCGGGCGCCGGGGCGGGCTCGGGCTCGGCGATGACCTCGGCCGCGACGGGTTCGGCAGCCACCTCGGCCACCTCGGGCTCGGGGGCGGGCTCCGGCGCGGCCTCGACCGGCGCCGCGGGCACCTCGTCGGTGTGGGTCTCGGACGACCACTTGGCGTCGTCGCCGCTGTAGAGGACCAGGTTGCGGTCGTCCTGCAGCACGAGGCGGACGTTGTCGGCGCCGGCGGTCTGGCTGGCCCACACCGGCTTGTCCGGGGTGTACAGCACGAAGTTGCCGTCCTCCTGCACCTCGGCACGCTTGACGTCCTGGCCGTCGGTGGCGGTGGCCCACACGGACTGCTCCCCCGCGTACAGCACCAGGTTGCCGTCGTCCTGCAGCACCAGCCGGTACGCACCGTTGTTCGACGTCAGCGACTGGCCGACCTCGAGCTTCTCGCCCTTCTGAAGTGTGTCACCCATGAAAGTCCTGCTCCTTTGGTTCGATTCACCCCTGTCGCCCATCGACAGTACCGACGGTTCCGGGGAACGCCAGCGTTTGCGCTCGCCGAAATCAAAACAGTTGGCAAACAATGAGTTATCGCCGAGAAATCTCAGCGTTCTGACAGCGTTGACGCCCCTGTCAGCGAACCGGCGCGGGCCCGGGCCCGGCCGGCTGCCATCCCGGCGGGCCGAAAACGTAGCCCATTCGGTCTCCGAACCCGTTGGCCTGGCGCACATCTCGGACCATCGAGACATATTCATGCGTCTGCAGTTTCCAGATATCGTATGTACCAACGGGTTTGGTCAATCCGTAGTTCGGCCGCGCGGTCTCCGGCGTGAAGCTGCCGAACATCCGGTCCCAGATGATCAGGATGCCGCCGTAGTTCTTGTCGAGGTACTGTTGGTCACGGCCATGGTGCACACGGTGGTGCGACGGCGTGTTGAAAATGTATTCGATTGGCCGCCATAGCTTTCCGATGCGCTCGGTGTGAATCCAGTACTGGTACAACAGGTTCAGCGAGAAACTGGCGAACACGATCCAGGGCGGCACGCCCAGCGCCGGTAGTACCGCCTTCATCGCCAGGTCGCCGGAGGGGTTCCACTTCTGCCGCAGCGCGGTGGACAGGTTGAAGTACTCGCTGGAATGGTGCGCCTGGTGGGTGGCCCAGAACAGCCGCACCCGGTGGGCCATGCGGTGGTAGGTGTAGTAGATCAGGTCGACCCCGAGGATGGCGATCACCCACGTGTACCAGGCGTCGCCCGGCAGGTGCCACGGCGCGACATACACGTACAGCGCCGCGTAGCCGACCAGCGCGAGGAAATTCAGCACACCGCTGGTGAACAGCGACACCGCACCCATCCAGATGCTGGCCCAGGCGTCGGCGCGCAGGTACGCGCCCGACGGCGGCCGCTGCTGCTCGTCGTGCGCGAGCTTGCGGGCCGCGCCCCACTCCAGCAGCAGCGCCACCACGAAGAACGGGATGGCGTACGACACCGGGTCGTGCAGCATGGTGGGCAGCACGTCGGACAGCAGATCGGAACTCACGTCGACACCTCCGCGCGCAGCGTATCCGGACGCGCACCGTCCACCGGCCGTGTTCGCGACAGTGCGCGCTCAGCTCCCATGGTGCGCCGAATCCCGGCAAGATGGCGCGCATGACTGAACGCACCGCGTCGCTCGTCGAGCTTGCCCGACGCCACGGTGTGGCCACCGAGTACACCGACTGGAGCGGCGCGCAACACGCCGTCGCCGCGGCCACGCTGGTCGCCGTCCTCGCGGCGCTGGGCGTGCCTGCCGATTCCGAGGACGAATGCGCGGCGGCCCTTGCCGACCACGAACGCGCGTACTGGCAGCGCACCCTGTCCGCCACCATCGTCGCCCGGGCGGGTCAGCCGTCGAGTTTCTGGGTCCACGTCACCCACGGCGCCCCCGTCGGCGTGTGGATCCGGCTGGAGGACGGTTCGGTGCGGGCCGGCCTGCGCCAGCTGGAGAACAACCGGCCGCCGTTCGATCTCGATGGCCGGCTGGTGGGCGAGGCCACCTTCGAACTGCCGGCCGATCTCCCGCTGGGCTACCACCGCCTGCATGTCCAGGCCGGCACCGCAGGGGACGCCGACGCCGTCCTGATCGTCACCCCCGATGCGCTGACGCTGCCGAGCCGCCTGGGCAGCGGCCGGGCCTGGGGCCTGGCCACCCAGCTCTACAGCGTGCGTTCGCAGAACTCTTGGGGCACGGGCGATCTCACGGACCTCGCCGACCTCGCTGTGTGGTCAGCCGCGCGGTACCACGCCGATTTCATCCTGGTGAACCCGTTGCACGCCGCCGGCCCGGTGGCGCCCATGGAGCCGTCGCCCTACCTGCCGACCTCGCGGCAGTTCGCCAACCCGCTCTATCTGCGGGTGCAGGCCATCCCCGAATACACCGCCGTCCGCACGCCGGCCACGCTGCGCAAAGCCCGCGCCGACGCCCAGTCCCGCGCCGACAAGAACGAGTTCATCGACCGCGATGCGGCCTGGAAGTCCAAACGCAATGCGCTCAAGGAGGTGTACCGGGCCCACCGCTCGGCGGGCCGGACCATCGCCTACGACGGCTACCGGCAACGGACCGGCCGCACGCTCGACGACTTCGCGACGTGGTGCGTGCTGGCCGAGAAACACGGCGACGACTGGCGCGACTGGCCGGCGGAGTTTCAGCACCCGGACCATCCCGCGGTGCGGGCCTTCGCCGAAAAGCACAGCAGCCGTATCGATTTCCACCGGTGGCTGCAGTGGCAGCTCGATGACCAGCTGACCGCCGCGCAGGCCACCGCGGTGCAGGCGGGGATGGCGCTGGGCATCGTCCACGATCTGGCGGTCGGCGTGGATCCGGGCGGCGCCGATGCCTGGGCGCTGCAGGATGTGCTGGCCACCGGGGTGTCGGGCGGAGCGCCGCCCGACGAGTTCAATCAGCTGGGGCAGGACTGGTCGCAGCCGCCGTGGCGGCCGGACGAACTCATGGAGCGCGCCTACGAGCCGTTCCGCGCCGTGGTCAGGGCGGTGTTGCGGCATGCCGGCGGCGTCCGCATCGACCACATCATCGGCCTCTTCCGGCTGTGGTGGATTCCCAACGGTGCGACGCCGGTCGACGGCACCTACGTCCACTACGACCACGAGGCGATGATCGGCATCGTGGCGCTGGAGGCACACCGGGCCGGTGCGGTGGTGGTCGGCGAGGACCTGGGGACCGTCGAACCGTGGGTTCGCGACTACCTGCGCGACCGCGGCCTGCTCGGCACCTCGATCCTGTGGTTCGAGGCCGACCAGGACGGCGGACCGCTGCCCGCGCCGCGATGGCGCGAATACTGCCTGTCGGCGGTGACGACGCATGACCTGCCGCCGACGGCCGGCTACCTGGCCGGTGCACATCTGCGCCTGCGCCGCGACCTGGGGCTGCTGACCCGCCCCTACAAAGAAGAGGTCGCGGCCGATCGCGCCGACCAGCAGCGCTGGCTGGACGTCCTGCGGGCGGCGGGGTTGCTGCCGCCGAACGCGCCCGAGGCGATCGACGCCGACCAGATTGTCCTGGCCCTGTACCGCTACCTCACCCGCACCCCGTCGCGGCTGCTGGCACTAGCGCTGCCCGACGCCGTCGGCGACGTACGGACCCAGAATCAGCCCGGGACCACCGACGAATATCCGAACTGGCGGGTGCCGCTGGCGGGTCCCGACGGCCGGAAGATTCTCCTCGAAGACCTGTTTTCCGATCCTCGTGCGGCTGCGTTGGCGCAGGTGATGGCCGACGCGGTGACGCCGGGATTGAGTTGATTCGAGTTTCTCCGCCCCGCCATCTGCGCTATCTTCGCTGTACTCGAGGAGGTCAGGTGAAGAAGCTGAAGATGCTGACGGCAGGTGCCGTGGCAGCAGGTGCGGTGGCGGTGGGTGCCACCGCGATGTTCGGCTCGTCGGTGGCCGCGTCGGATCCCGGCGGTTCGAACTCCATGAATGTGGTCGGCGAGTCCTATGCGCGCGCCGTCTCGATTCTCAAGAGCCAGGGCGTCAGGGCCACGTTCGGCGGCTCGGTCGGCAGCGATGTGCCGCAGGCGCAGTGCATCGTCGATCAGGAGAAGATGGGCAGCCACGGCCGCGTCATCCTCATGCTGAACTGCACCACCAAGGCCGTCGAGAACGCCTCCGCCGGCGCGCCCGCGGCCGGTGGCGGTGCCCCCGCAGGGGCGCCCGGTGCTCCGAAGGGCCCGAACGTCGGCGCCAACGGCGTGACGACGGTGCAGGCGACGCCTGTCGGCCCGCAGCCGGGCATGTCCATCCCCGGTATGTAACTCTTTGCCGAAACGGCATTCCAGCAGGTCGACACACTGTTTTTGCCTGCTGGGATGCCGTTTCGTCGTCTCGCGGCAAAACCCAGTACCGCCGTTCCCACATAAAACGCTTACACTGAATCCACTTGCAACGATGCTTGAGGATCCGGAGGTAGCTTTTCCATGCTGCAACCACAGCGTTTCGCTCACGAGGTCGACCCGGGTCCGGTGCAGATCCAGGCCCGCAACGTGGCTTTCGAGACCGCGGACAAGCCGATGTCCTGGATTCCCGGCCACCCCGTCGCCTCGCACGTGGTGAATCTGTTGAACATCCTGCTTCCGGCCGGCGAACGCTGGTTCATCGAGACCTTCAACGAGGCGCTGCCGCTCATCAAGGATCCGAAGCTCGCCGACGACGTGCGCGGCTTCATCGGCCAAGAGGCCATGCACGCCGAGGCGCACGACACCGTCATGAACGACTACCTGGTGAACAGCGGCATGAATGTCACGCCGCTGCTCGATCAAGTCGAGTTCGTGTTCGAGGAAATTCTCGCTCCGGCCAAGACCGACGACCCGCGCCGCAAGATGAACAACCTCATCGAGCGGCTGTGGTTCATCGCGGCTGTCGAGCACTACACCGCCGTGCTCGGTGACTTCGTCCTCAACTGCACGTGGGACGACCACGACGCCGACCCCGTCATGGTGGACCTGTTCCGCTGGCACGGCGCCGAGGAAGTCGAGCACCGCTCGGTGGCCCACGAGGTTGCCATGTACTTCCGGAACAGCTACTTCGACCGCATCCGCGCCATGAGCGTCGTCGCGATCCTGATGTACGTGTTCTTCCAGCGCGGCATGCGGTTCCTGGTCAAGAGCGACCCGCAGCTCAAGCTCGGCTGGTGGAAGTCGCAGCGCCTGCGGATGCGCGACTCCAAGCTGGGCCTGCTGCCGAAGTACCGGAACCTGCTGCTCACCCAGACGCTGGTGTACTTCAAGCCGAACTACACCCCTGAAGAAATGGGCTCGACCGCGCAGGCCGTGGCGTATCTGGCCGCCTCGCCCGCCGCCCGCGCCGCACACCTGTGAAGACGCGCCGCGTCCGGTCACGTCTGGCGCCGCCCAGCGTGATGGGTCTGCTCCGGCACGACGCCCTGATCACCCTGGCCGACGCCGTGGTCACCAGCACGTTCTGGGTGTCGACGCGCCTGCGCAAGCCGCCGGTCCCAGCCGTCGTCGAACGCACCATCGCGCTGAAGATCGCCGACCGTCAGGTGGTCGCGCACGATCAAGACGTGGTGGCGTTGACGTTCGTCAGCGCCGACGGGTCGGAGCTGCCCCGCTGGCACCCGGGTTCGCACCTGGACATCCACCTGCCCAGCGGTCTGGTCCGCCAGTACTCGCTGTGCGGCGACCCGGATGAGCAGGGCGCGTACCGAATTGCCGTGCGGCGCATACCCGATGGCGGCGGTGGCTCCATCGAGGCACACCAGCTCAGCGTCGGCGACGTGATCACGACCAACGGTCCGCGCAACGCCTTCCCGCTGGCGGTCCCGGGTTTCGGCTCGCCGACCCGCACGCTCCGGTTCATCGCCGGTGGCATCGGTATCACGCCGATCCTGCCGATGTTGGCGCGCGCCGAGCAGTTCGGCATCGACTGGTCGATGCTCTACGTCGGCCGCAGCCGCGACAGCCTGCCCTTCCTGGAGGAGCTGACGCGGTTCGGCGACCGGGTGCAGATCCGCACCGACGACGTCGACGGGCTGCCAACGGCCGACGACCTGCTGGGCGACTGCCGGCCGGGCACCTCGGTGTACACGTGTGGGCCGGCGCCGATGCTCAATGCCATCCGGGCCCGGCTCGTCGGGGCCGACGACATCGAACTGCACTTCGAGCGCTTTGCCGCGCCGCCGGTGACCGATGGCCACGAGTTCAAGGTCGAGATCGCCTCGACGGGGCAAACCGTCGCCGTCGCGGCCGACGAAACCTTGCTTACCGCGCTGATCAAAGCCGGTGTGCACGCCCCGTATTCGTGCCGGCAGGGCTTCTGCGGCACGTGCCGGGTGAAGGTGCTCGCCGGTGCGGTCGACCACCGCGACGGCCTGTTGACCGAGACCGAACGCGACGCCGGACAGGCACTGATCTGCGTGTCGCGCGCCCAGGGCGACGGCCCGCTGACGCTGGACCTTTAAGTGAGGCCTGCCGGCACCGGTTTACGATGCCTCAATGCCAATGGCCGAGGGGACCGATTTCGCCGGGTACACCATCGTCCGGTGCCTGGGTTCGGGCGGAATGGGCGAGGTCTACGTCGCCCAGCACCCGCGACTTCCCCGGCAGGACGCGCTCAAGGTCCTGCGGCCCGAGACGTCGACCAATCAGGAGTTCCGCGAGAGGTTCCTGCGCGAAGCGGATCTGACCGCCGCGTTGTCGCATCCGAACATCGTCGGGGTGTATGACCGCGGCGAGTTCGACGGCCAATTGTGGATCTCGATGGAGTACGTGGATGGCACCGATGTCAGCCGGCTGCTCCGGAGCGCCGGCGGCGTATCCGACGATCAGGCGGTCGCGATCATCAGCGCCGTCGCCGATGCGCTCGACTACGCGCACCAGCACGACCTGCTGCACCGCGACGTCAAGCCGGCCAACATCCTGATCAGCGACACCGATCCGGCGAGCCGGCGAATCAAGTTGGCGGACTTCGGCATTGCGCGGTGCGCCAACGATTCCGTGGGGCTGACGGCGACGAACATGACCGTCGGCACCGTTTTCTACGCCGCTCCCGAGCAACTGACGGGCAGCGTCATCGACGGTCGCGCCGACCAATATGCGCTGGCGGCCACGGCATTTCAGCTCTTCACCGGCGCGCCGCCGTTCGAGAACTCGAATGCCGCGGTGATCATCGGCAAGCACCTCAGCGCTCCCCCGCCTTCGCTCTCACAGCGCCGGCCTGATCTCACCGCCCTGGACCCGGTGCTGGCCAAGGCACTCGCCAAGGATCCCAGGGACCGGTTCGACAAATGCGCCGATTTCGCCCGCGCCCTTCAGCACGGGTTGGGCGCTGCGGGCGCGGATGCCACCATCTTGGCGCCCGCAACGTCCGACCAGACGCAGGTCCTGCACGCCGACAAGTCCACCCGGTCGCGCCGCTCGCTCGTGCTGCCCGTCGTGCTGACGGTGCTGTTGATCGCCGCACTCGTCTTCGCGGCCATCGAGTTCACCCGCGCCAAGGACGAACAGCCGGCAGCGCCCCGTCCCGCGGCGACGACCACCACGGCTCCTCCGGTGACCACCACGGCGACCGTGCCGTCGCCCACCGAGGCGCCCACCGAGTCTCCGGCCGCACCCACCGAGGAGACGGTCACCAGCACCGTCACGGTCGAGACCACCACCGCCCCGTCGACGGCGACCCCGACCGCCCCGACCACCACGGAAGCGCCTGCGCCGGAACAGGAAACGCCGATCCGCGAGTGCATGCAGCAGACCGGCATGACGCGACTGCAGTGCTGGGAAGAGATTCGTCGCAGCGAGCGGAGACGCTGATGTCACCCAAGTTCGCTGTGGTCGCACCGGTCGCGGCCGGCGTCACCGCCGATCCGGTCTGGATGACGCAGTTCGCCCGCCACCTGGAGAGCTGCGGCTTCGAATCCATTGTGGCCGTGGAACATACGGTGCTGCTGACCGAGTACTCGAGTGTGTATCCGTACGACGCCTCGGGGCGGGTGGACATTCCCGCCGACTGCGCGGTCCCGGATCCACTGGAGCTGCTGACGTTCCTGGCCGGGCAGACCAGCACACTGGGTCTGGCGACCGGCGTGCTGGTGCTGCCCAACCACCACCCGGTGGTGCTGGCCAAGCGGGTCGCCACGCTGAATGCGTTGTCCGGCGGGCGGATTCGCCTGGCCGTCGGCATGGGCTGGCTGCGCGAGGAGGTCGAGGCGTGCGGGGCGCCGTTCGACGACCGCGGCCGGCGGTCCGACGAGCAGATCGACGTGCTGCGGCTGCTGTGGTCGGACCAGCCCGACGGCGCCACCCACTCCGGTGAGTTCTTCCAATTCGCCCATGCCGCTTGCTATCCCAAGCCGGTTTCCCCGATACCGATCCACATCGGCGGGCACAGCCGGGCCGCGGCCCGCCGGGCCGGCCGGCGCGGCGACGGTTTGCAGCCCCTCGGCGTCGCCGGTGCGGAACTGTCGGGGCTGATCGCGCTGATGCGGGAATCGGCCGAGCGGGCCGGCCGCGACCCCGACGCCCTCGAACTCTCCCTCGGACACCTGGTGCCCAAGGTCGACGCCGACCGGGCGGGCCGGCTCGCGGAGCTCGGCGCCGACCGCATCGTGCTGGCCATGCCCCCCGTCACCGACATCGACGAGGCCAAGGACATGCTGTCGGCCTGCGCCGAACGCCTCGGACTCACACCATGCCACTGACGGTCGCCGACCGGCTGGCACTGACGGACCTGGTGCACCGCTACGCCGCGGCCGTCGACGACCGCCGGTTCGACGACGTCGTCGAACTCTTCACCAGCACAGCGGAATTGGTCCTCCCGGACCCGCCCCGATCGCTGGACCCGGTTCGGTACGAGCAGGGGCACGACGGGGTGCGCACCGCGATGGCCGCCCTGTCCGGCGTCGCCCGCACCCAGCACGAGATCGTCGGCGAGGTATACACCGACGCCGCGGACCACGCGCGGGGCCGCATCACGTGCGTCGCCCACCACTGGACCCGGGACGCCGACTCCGGCGGTACCGATCTGGTGTGGCACCTGCGGTACGACGACGAGTACGCGCCCAGCGGCGACGGCTGGCGCATCCGTCGCCGCGCCCTGACCATCAACGCCATCGAGACGCGGCCCATCCGCCGGATCCGGGACTAGCCGGCGGGCTACGTCGGCTGCGCCAGGATCAGCAGTGTGTCGCCGCCAACCTGAACCCCGCCGTCGCCGATCACGGCGGCCAGCCCGGCCCGCAGCTCGGTAGCCCGGTCGGCGGGCAGCACCAGGTGGTTGGAGTAGGTGAACACCAGGTCCAGCCACTGCTCGCGGCTGTACTGCTCACCGCGGGCGTAGGTCAGCTGCCGTACCGTGAATCCGGCGGCCGCCAGGTCGGCCACCACGTCGTCGCTGTCCATGCCCGAGCCGGTCCCGCCGGTGGGCGTCGCGGTTACCAAAGGCGAAGTGGCATCGAGGAAGTCGCGATACACCTCGGCGAAGTCGGCACGGGACGGCTCGACCGGGAACAGCCGGTTCCACGCCAGCGCCAGCCGCCCGCCCGCGGCGAGCAACCGGCGGATCTTCGGCAGTGCCGCGGCCGGGTCGACCCAGTGGAACGACTGGGCGAACAGGACCACGTCGAAGGTCCGGCCCGCGTCGTCCCAGTCCTCGAAGGTGGCCACCTCGACCGTCACGCCGTGCTCGGCGGCGATCTCGGCCATCCTCGGATCCGGTTCCAGCGCAACCAGTTCCGCCCCATGGGCGATCAGTTGGCGCGACGCGATCCCGGTCCCGGCGCCGACGTCGAGCACCCGGACCGAACCCGTCCCGACCAGCTCGTCGAGCATGGCCTCCGGGTAGCGGGGCCGGTGTCGGTCATAGGACCGGGCGGCCCCACCGAAGGAATCAGCTCGGTCGCGCTGCCGGTACAGCTCATCAGACTCAGCCACGACTCGACGCTACCGGGAGCCCGTTCCCCGGGCGCCGAGTGGTGCCCGGGCGGCAGATCCAGGCATGCTGGAGCCCATGACGCGTCCGCCGCGCCGGTGGGACCCGCTCCGACCGCTCGATCTGTTCACCTCGGTGGTGTCGACCGCCGCGGTGCTGCCGGTGAGCACCGGGGCGGCCGCCGCCTACCGGACGGCGTTGCTGACGGTGCGGCCGCTCGTGATCGGGCGCCGGATCACCGTCCGCCTGGCCACCAGCGACCTGGCCCTCACCGTGGCCGAGTTCGATTCCCGGTGGGATGCCGGCATCTTCGCCGTCGGCCACATCGGCACCGTCAACATCACCGCACACAAGGTGAAATGGGCTGGCACCGTGCTCAATTCGATCTCGGCGAAGCTGAACAACCTGCACATCCGGCCCTCGGTGCCACCGATGCTGGCCGCCGCACCCGTCGAGCTGACGGTGGAAGTCCCGTCCGACTCGCTCGACGAGCTGATCCAGGCCGCCGAACCGCGCATCAGCACCGAAATCGGCGAGGACGGCATCGCCCGAATCCGGTTGTCACGCTTCCGCTCCGGGGTCGTCGAGGTCGATCCCCAACTCCACGGCAACACGCTGTGGCTCAAGCCCCGCGGCCTGACGCTGGGCTCCGCCCGGGTGCCCGTGCCGGGGCTCGCCCCGGCGTACCCGGTGCGGCTGCCCGAGCTGCCGTACGGCATGACCCTGACCTCGGTGGAGGTCGGTCCGGGTGTGGTGCGGGTCGGGGCGACGCTGCCGGAGTGGCGGCTCGACCTGCCACGAGCTGTCCTGGACGAGGTGATCAACCAACTCAGCGTGGTGGGCCGTCCGCTCGACGTGATCTGGCCGGGCTGATCCGCTGCGCTGAAGTTCTGCCGATCCTTCATTACAGTCACGGTCGTGACCATCGGCTACTCCCGATACGTCGCGCTCGGCGACAGCCAGACCGAGGGCCTGTTGGACGGCGATGACAACACCGGGATTCACGGTTTCGCCGACCGCCTGGCGTGGCGACTCAACGCATTACAACCCGGACTCCACTACGCGAACCTCGCGGTGCGGGGCCGCCGCATCAGTGACGTGCTGGACCGGCAGCTGCCGCTGGCCCGGAACATGAATCCCGACCTGATCACCAGCTGCATCGGGATGAACGACGTCACGCGGCCGGTACGCAGCTTCGACAAGGCGCTGGAGGACATGCGGCGCGTGCACACCGAGCTCGCCGCCACCGGCGCGACCGTCGTCACGACGACATTCCCTGATATCGCCCGCATCCTGCCGGTCGGTCGGGTGCTGAGCGGCCGGTTGCGCCGGATCAACGAGGTGATCCGGACCGACTCGGCCCACTTCGGCTTTCGGCTGGTCGACCTGTCTGCGGCCACTTCGATGCTGGACCCCGCGACCTGGGCCGTCGACCGGGTGCACGGCTCCCCGCACGGTCATCAGCTGTTCGCCGACGCCGCCGCCGAGGCGCTGGGTCTGCCGGGCAGCGATCACCGCTGGGCAGAGGTCGAGGGTGAACTCGTGCTGCCGCGGTTACGCGAGCGGATGTACTCGCAGCTGATGTGGGCTCAGAACATGCTGATGCCCTGGGTGTGGCGGCATACGTTGGGCAGTTCCCGGGGCAAGGGGCTCGAGCCGAAGCGCCCGGTCATGGCGCCGCTCGACGCCAGCCCCGCGTTATCCGAGGCCGAGTAGCCCGAGCGGCAGCGGCGATTCGCCGCGTCCGAGCGCACCGACGACCCCAGGGCAGAACGACGAGATCGCGAAGCCGGTGAACATCGTGGCCGGGCCCAGCGACATGCCGGACGTGTCGGCGACCTTGGCCGCGGCGTCGGCCAGGGTCTGGCCGGGCTGAGCGAGCATCGGGCACACCGACTGGCCCAGGGCGACCGGATCAGAGCCGCTCGGCAGCATCATGTCGGCGTTGCTGAGCGCGTTGTTGAAGGCGTCGACACCCGCATCGGCGCTTGCCGAACCGGCCGTGACCAGGCTGCCCACGATTCCGACGGTGGTAGCTGCGATGACGATGGCGGTACCGATTGTGCTCTTCATGATCCCTGCATCATAAGGGAAGCAGGTTGCCGATACCGCCTCGCGGCCGTCTCAGACCCCGGTCCAGGCGCTCGCGATCCGGGTTCCGATGTCGATGACCTTGGCATCTGCGCCGTTGATCTCGCCTGCCACGTGGTGGGCGATGAATCGCCGAATCTCGCCGTCGACGTTGGCGACGATACGCAGCAACTCGGCCCGGATCGACGACGACGTGACGTGAATGGCGATGTCCGACGACCGCGGCGTCTTGACGTCGATGACGAGCAGCAGCGGATGCGCCGCGCGGGCGGTGGCCGTCAGGTTGATCTCGCCGAACACCATGAACCGGGGCCGGTCAATGCGCAGGTCGAGCGTCATGTCGATTTCCAGCGGGATGCGGATGGCGAAGGTGATCTCTTCGCCGAGCGTGCGGGCCACCACGGGGTGCTTGATCTGCACGCGCGCGGTAACCTTCGCGAGCCCGCCGGGGCCCTGGGCGATGGGGCCCATGTCGAAGGCTTCGCCGGCGATGCCGCCGATCGCATCCGCGACGCGTTCCTCGCTGACAGCGACCTCGAAGAATCGTCGGCCGAATTCCTCGTAGGACATGTATTCGTGTTGGGGTTGAACTGGCATGGTGTGACTACGTTCTCATGTCGGGGGCCGAAGCCGCGGCAACTGGCAGCTTCATTCGGCGAAGAGTCGCAGGCCGCTGATACGCCGGGTACCGGGGGCCAGCTCCGCGATGACCACCCCGCGGTAGCCGTCCCGCCGAACACCGGCCAGGACGTACCGGCCGGCGGCAATCACCTTCTCGACGCGGGCGCCGGCCAGCTCCTCGACCAGTTCGGAAACACTTAACCGGTCTTCGAGGCCGCGGGTGATCTGCACGGGCTCACTGAGCCGCCGCTTGACCGCCAGCGCATCGCCGTTGGCGGCATCGGCCAGCAGCGTGCTGAGCGCGCGTTTGGCCCGCGTCCCTCCGGTGCGCAGACCGCCGAGAAAACCCACCGCGCCGCCGGGCCCCTGGTTGCGCAGCAGCGCCCCGGAGAGCCCCAGTCCGGCCGGCAGTGCCGCCGCGCCGCAGCGCATGAACTGGGCCACCATCCCGGGCAGCTCCCAAAACGCTTGCAGCCGAGATATTTTCAGCGCCGGATCAGCGCCTTCTGCCACCACGTCGTACTGCAGATAGACCGGAATGCGCAGCTGCACCTTGGTGCCCATGTGCACTTCCAGCTCCAGGTCACGTACGACGGTGTTACCGATGACGATGTCGACGTCGCGGTGGAACACGATGGTGCGCGGGCCGATGAAGGTGTCGTAGAACTGCCCGATGGCGCGGTGCCCGATGTGCGGCCGGGAGCCGACGGGGTCTTCGACACGTCCGTCGGCGCTGAACAGGCCCACCCAGGCGGCCTTGTCGTGTGCGGCGGTGGCTGCGGGCGACCGCTCGACGGTGGCCAGGAGGTCGTCGCGGGTCGGCGATTGCGGTACGGACATGGGTCCATCGTCCACCACCACCGACGGCCGCTGCGAGGGGATGGGCCGTGGCAGATGTCGCCGATGTCGCGCACACTGGTCGGTATGAGCAACAACGGCCCGTTCGGCATCGATCCCGAAGAGTTCGATCGCGTCCTTCGCGAGACGGGCGAGGGCATCCGCGGCGTGTTCGACCGCCTGGGCCGCGGCGCCGCGTGGGCCAACGTGGTGAACGACCTGACCCGGACACCGCGGCACGCCACGCAGCCGGAGACCACCGGCGAAACGGGCGACGGCGTCTGGGTGGTGTACACCGTGGCCGCGGACGGCGGTGCGCACGTCGAGGAGGTCTACCCCTCGGAGCTGGAGGCCTTGCGCGCCAACAAGAACAACACCGACCCCAGCCGCAAGGTCCGGTTCCTGCCGTACGGCATCGGGGTGAGCGTCTTGGATGCGCCCGAACAGAGCGGACCGCCCCAGGACGATCAGACGGCGCGGCACGAACCCTACTGATATTGACCTGCCGACAATATCCCCGGCGACGCGGCTGACACGCTACGCTTTGCCACATTGTCGTGTGGCAGTAGTGCGAGGGGAGATGACCAGGATGTTTCGGGTACTGACGGTGGCCGCAGCGATCGCCGGAACCGCCATCGGGCTGGCTCCGTTCGCGAGCGCCGATCCGGCACTGGGCGGCAGTGACGATCCCGGCCGCTACCCCACCGACGTCCCCGGCATGAACTACCAGGCGGTCAACGGCGCGCCGTGCGACAACCACGACATCTTCATCTTCGGCCGCGGTCCCGGCGGCGCATCGATGGCCTGCCACTGGATTCCCAACCAGTGGCCGCCGGTCGACACCGGATTCTGGGGCTACTCCTATGCAATCCAGGGCGTGAAGGACATCGGGTCTCCGTGCCCCGGCCCGCAGACCGCAGCCCAGGCTCCTGACGGTCGCCCACTGCTGTGCCTCGGCCCGCAGGGCTGGCAGCCCGGTTTCAAGACCGGTGACGGCTTCTTCCCGAGCTGACCGCCTCCGGGCCTGACCACCTCCGGGCCTGACCGGTTCGGCGCCTGACCACCGCCCGACCGGAGCGGCACCTGACCACGCCACCCGGCCTGATCACCACACCGCACACTCAGCGCTGGTGACGTGCGTCGGCTTCCTACCTCTGGCAGTAATGCGTAGCCAATTCGGCTGCAACGCAACATTTTCGCCTCTCGTGGTTGTCGTCATCCGCTGGTAGTCGGTGGCGCCGCGCAGCGTGTTGCCGCAGTCCCGCGGCTCACGCGACGGGACCGCCCGCCCCTGCCAAGACGCGCGCAGGCCCGGCGCGACCAGCTCAGCGCGCCGTATCACCTTGCGGGACTGTCACTTTCGCCGCCCTCGTCGCCACTCTCAGCCGGGTAGAGCTTCGGGTGGTGATACTGATTCGTCCTGGGTTGGCCGACGTCGAGCAGTGGTGGTGGGGTCCAGTGGGTGCGGCCGTCGGGGCCCATGGTGGTGCTCCAGCCGCCGGTGTCGACCAGGCGGTTGTCGCGGCCGCAGGCCAGGGTCATGGTGTCGACGTTGGTCAGGCCGTCATCGCGCCAGTTGGTGAGGTGGTGAGCCTGGGAGCGCGAGGCCGGGGCGGTGCAGTTCGGGCGGGTGCAGCCGTGGTCCCGGCCGAACAGTGCGAGGCGTTGGGCGGTGCTGGCCGTGCGGGCCGCCCGGCCCAGATAGAGCGGCTGGCCGGTGTGCTCATCGAACACCGCCAGGTAGTTGTCCGACCCTTGGGCCGCCATCCGGATCAAATCCCTGATCGGAAGCTTGGTGCCGGTGTGCGTGAGCGCCATCCCGGCACGCTTCTCCAGGTCGGTGACGGTGCAGTTGGCGACCACCGCGACCGGGAACCCGTTGTGCACCCCCGAGGTCCCGGTGGCGAGCATCATCCGGCCCACGAACGTGAAGGCGTCGTACTGGCGCTGCGCGAGGGTGCGGGTATCCGCATCGATCTGCTCTTGGGTCGGGGTACCCGAGTAGCAGGGGTGTGGGTCGGCGGGGTTGCACATGCCCGGGGCGGCGTACTTGTCGAACAACACCTCCCAGTAGGCCCGCCCTTCGGGGTCGAGTTGGGCGGTGACGTCGGTGCGCCCGTCGGGCCGCTGCTTACCCATGACAAACGAGCGTTTCGGGTCGGGCTCGTTGTCGTGGGGTTCGGGCCCGTCCTGATCCAGCCGGTATAACAAGTCCGCCGCGGCGCGGCGCAGGTCTTCGGGGGTTTTTACCCGAGCGTCGGCCACCAGATCCGCCTCACACTGGGCGACGGTGATCGGGTCGGCCGCCCACAGCGGCAGCTTGCCGAAGAACCAGGTGATCACCGCGACGTGCTCGGCATTGATCGCACCGTCAGCCAGGGCGGCGGCGACCAGTTCCCACACCGGACCGAGCGGCTCCCCGGTGATGGCCGAGCGCGGGCCCAAATTGTCCGTGTCGCGGACCCGGCGGCGGGCTTCCTCCCGGCTGATCCGCAACCGCACATGGAGCACCTCCGGCCAATCCTTGGCCCCGATGTCCTTGGCGGTGGCTTGGGTTTGGGCGGCGGCCAGGATCTGGTGATCGACGGCCTCGGCCGCACACTTAAGGGTTTCGCGGCGGGACTGCAACTCCAACAATGTCCGCACATCCAGGCCGGTGTAGTCCAGGGCTGCGAGCCGGGCCTGCGCAGCTTCGTAGGCGGCGTACGCCTCCTCGACGGCGGCTGGATCGGTCATTCCCATACATCGAACACTAGTTCGAAGGTACGACAAGAAATGGCCTGGAATGTGACGCTAGTTACCCACTGTGACCAGTGCAAACAAAGTGACCAAAGTTTTTCGCGTAGCCCGTGTGCGCTGCTGCCGATGCGCCGCCGGCGACACCTGAACAACCGTCATCCCAGCCCGATCAGGTCGAACCTGACTCGAAATGGTGCCGAATGGCCGCCAGCATCGCCGCGTGCGCTTTCTCCGCCTGCGCAGCAGTAAAGGCAATGAGCGGCCGCGGCGCTTCTATATGTACTGCCTCGGTGACGGCGGTCCCGGCGCCGGCGGGTGCGAACGTGACAGTGCCAACGAGCCGCACACGCGGAAATTGGCGCGCCTCGGTGTGCACGACGCCGTCGGGCGCGATCAGCACCGTGGCGCGATAGGTCACGCCCATCCTGAACGGGCCGAGTGAGATGCGGTCGCGAACCCGGTACTCCCGGCAGCGGCCCTGCGCGTCCTGCCGATCGGCCAGACAATCCACCGCCACGACGAGTGGATGGACCAGCTTCATGTTCGCCAGATCTGTATAGAAGGTGCGGACGTCGTCCGGTGCCGCCGGCACCTCTTCCCTCAGCTCGAACCGGGACCGCGACAGCCACATCGAACCACCGTAACTTGACCGTTTCAGATGGTCAGACGGTGTCGGTCGAATCGGCGGCATGACCTGCCGGAGCGCAGGCCGAAATCGGCGCCAAAACCGCGCAAACGCCGCGCAGGGGCGTTTTGGAATTAGCTGGTCACGACCTCGCAACGACCGTCACGACCTTGCATTTGCGCAAAAGCTGTGTATGGCAGTATGTTTTGTGCATTCACCTGCGAATACTCGAAATCGCCTCTGCCCCAACATGATGCGAATAAACCGGGGTGTAACGCACACCACAGGATTCGCGAAACGTGATGGCAGCCACAGTATTTTGACCGTCGCGATTTTCCGTTGCTAGCGTTCGTCGTCATGTTTGCTATTGCGACCGCATCGCTGCTGGCTTTGGTCAACCAGGTTTCGGGTACGCCGTACATCTCCGGTGGAGACACGGCACGCGGCACCGACTGCTCCGGACTGGCCTCCTGGGTGGCCAACGCGGCCACCGGCCGTCCCGTCTACGGCAACCGGTTCAACACCGGCAACGAAGAGGCCGCACTGCGGGCCCGTGGCTTCCTGCCCGGCACCGCCCCCGGCGCCCTGAACATCGGCTGGAACGGCGGCCACACGGCCGTGACGCTGCCGGACGGCACCCCGGTGTCGAGTGGTGAGGGCGGCGGCGTCCGCGTCGGTGGCGGCGGCGCCTTCCAGCGCCAGTTCACCCACCACATGCACCTGCCCATGGCGCCTGGTGAGGACATCCCCGCCGATCTGCCCCTGGACGGCCCTCTGGACGCACCGCTGGCGCCTCCGGCCGGTCCGGCCGACCTCCCGGCCCCGGAGATCATCGAAGCCGCCAATTTTGCGCCCGCCCCCGAGGCCCCGGCGCCGGCTCCCGAGGCTCCCGCTCCGGCCCCTGAGGGCCCGGAGATGCCCGTCTGACCGTTCTACGACCCCTCTGTTTCACAGTCAGGGCTGCGACCGATCACCGGCCGCAGCCCTGACTGCTATTTGACGTAGTCGGCCAGGTGCGATCCGGTCAGCGTCTTGCCGGCCGCGACCAGATCTGCCGGCGAACCCTCGAAGATCACCCGGCCGCCGTCGTGACCTGCGCCGGGACCCAGGTCGATGATCCAGTCGGCGTGCGCCATGACGGCCTGGTGATGTTCGATGACGATGACAGATTTGCCGCCATCGACCATCCGATCCAACAACGCCAGCAGCTGCTCGACATCGGCCAGGTGCAGGCCGGTGGTCGGCTCGTCCAGGATGTAGACGTCGCCCTTCTCCCCCATCTGCGCGGCGAGCTTGAGTCGTTGCCGCTCGCCGCCGGACAACGTCGTCAGTGGCTGTCCGAGGGTGAGGTAGCCAAGCCCGACGTCGACCATCCGGGCGAGGATTTTCTGGGCGGCCGGCACGTTTGCGTCACCGCCCGAGAAGAACTGCTCCGCATCGGCGACGGGCATGGCCAGCACTTCGGCGATGTTCTGCCCGCCGAGGGTGTATTCGAGCACCGACGCGCCGAACCGCCGGCCTTCGCACTCTTCGCAGCGCGACTCCACGGTGGCCATCACCCCCAGATCGGTGTAGATGACGCCGGCGCCGTTGCACGCCGGGCAGGCGCCTTCCGAATTCGAGCTGAACAGTGCGGGTTTGACGTCATTGGCCTTCGCGAACGCCTTGCGGATGTGGTCGAGCAGTCCGGTGTAGGTGGCCGGGTTGCTCCGTCGCGATCCCCGGATCGGCGCCTGATCGATGGTGACGACGCCGTCGCGCCCGGCCACCGAACCGTCGATCAGGGAGCTCTTGCCCGAGCCTGCCACGCCCGTGATCACGGCGAGCACGCCGAGCGGGATGTCCACGTCGGCGTTCTGCAGATTGTTGGTATCGGCACCGCGAATCTCCAACGCGCCGTTGGCCTCTCGCACCGAATCCTTCAGCGCCGCCCGGTCATCGAGGTGCCGGCCGGTGATGCTGCCGCTGCCGCGCAGCCCCTTCACCGTGCCTTCGTACACCACCTGGCCACCGCCCGAGCCCGCCTCGGGGCCGAGGTCGACGACGTGGTCGGCCATCGCGATCACTTCCGGCTTGTGTTCGACGACCAGTACGGTGTTTCCCTTGTCCCGCAACTGGATCAGCAGTTCGTTCATGCGGGTGATGTCGTGCGGATGCAGGCCGATGGTCGGCTCGTCGAACACGTAGGTGACGTCCGTCAGCGCCGAGCCGAGATGACGAATCATCTTGACCCGCTGCGCCTCTCCGCCGGACAGGGTCCCGGCGGGCCGCGCCAGCGACAGATAGCCCAGCCCGATTCCGACGAACGAATCGAGCGTGTGCCGCAACGTCGCCAACAGCGGCGCCACGCCGGCGCCGAGGCGCTTGTCGTCGGCCAGCACGCCGACCCAATCGGCCAGGTCGGTGATCTGCATGGCGCAAGCCTCAGCGATGTTGACGCCCTTGATCTTTGACGAGCGTGCCAGCTCCGACAGCCGGGTGCCCTCGCACTCGGGGCACGTCGTGAACGTCACCGCCCGCTCGACGAACGCCCGGATGTGCGGCTGCATCGCCTCGACGTCCTTGCTGAGGAACGACTTCTTGATCTGCGGGATCAGACCCAGATAGGTGAGGTTGACGCCGTCGACCTTGATCTTGGTCGCTTCCTTGTGCAGCAGGGCGTCGAGTTCCTTCTTGGTGAACTTCCTGATCGGCTTGTCGGGGTCGAAGAAGCCGCACCCATTGAAGATTCGGCCGTACCAGCCGTCCATGCTGAAGCCGGGAATGGTGATGGCGCCCTCGTTGATCGACTTGCTGTCGTCGTACAGCGCGGTGAGGTCGATGTCGTTGACCGCGCCGCGGCCCTCGCACCGCAGGCACATGCCGCCCACGATGTTGAAGTCACGCCGCTCCTTGACGGTGCGTCCGCCACGCTCCATGGTGACCGCGCCGGCTCCACTGATCGAGGCGACATTGAACGAAAAAGCTTGTGGTGAACCGATGTTCGGCTCGCCGATCCGGCTGAACAGGATGCGCAGCAGCGCCCCGGTATCGGTGGCGGTGCCGACCGTCGAGCGCGGGTCGGAGCCGATCCGTTCCTGGTCGACGATGATCGCGGTCGTCAGCCCCTCCAGCACGTCGACGTCGGGGCGGGCCTGCGACGGCATGAAGCCCTGGACGAACGCGCTGTAGGTCTCGTTGATCAGCCGTTGCGATTCGGCGGCGATGGTGTCGAACACCAGCGAACTCTTGCCGGAGCCGGACACGCCGGTGAACACGGTCAGGCGCCGCTTGGGGATCTCGACGCTGATGTCCTTGAGGTTGTTCTCCCGGGCACCGACTACGCGGATGAGGTCATGGCTGTCAGCGGCGTGCGTTCTGCTGGGCATGTCCACACGCTAATCGGGCGCCGATCGCCGTCGCTTCTCGATTCCTGATCTCTTCTCGCCGAACTGGGGGCACCTCCCGCTTGCGGGGGAACGCAAAACTGTCGAAAAGCGGTGGCAAACGACAGTTTTACGGCTGTTCGCGGGAGTTGCCTACTTACCGAAACCCGCCTTGCGCAGCGCGTCGGCCATCGAACCCGACGGCGCCGACTCGCGGCGGCCACCGCCGTTGCCACGCTGCGGATTACGGCCACGGTCCTGGTTCTGGCCGCGGTTCTGGCCGCCACCGTTGCCACCGCGGTTGCCGCCGTCGCGTCCGCGCGGTTGACCGCCGTCGCGGCGGGGCGCGGTGCCCGGCTCGGGCCGCTTGCCGTCGCGGGCGCGCTGCGGATCGTCGTTCAACCGCAGGCTGAGCCCGATGCGCTGCCGCTCGACGTCGACCTCGAGCACCTTGACCTTGACGACCTGACCGGACTTGACCACCTCGTGCGGGTCGGAGACGAAGCGGTCGGCCATCGCCGACACGTGCACCAGACCGTCCTGGTGCACGCCGACGTCCACGAACGCGCCGAAGGCGGCCACATTCGTCACCACGCCTTCCAGCACCATGCCGACCTTGAGGTCGGACACCTTCTCGACGCCGGCCGCGAAGGTCGCGGTGGAGAACGCGGGACGCGGGTCGCGGCCCGGCTTCTCCAGTTCGCCCAGGATGTCGGTCACGGTGGGGATACCGAATCGTTCGTCGGCGAAGTCGCCCGGCTTGAGCGCCCGCAGCTTGCGTTCGTCACCGATCAGTTCGGCGAGGGTGACGCCGGCGCGGTCGAGGATTCGCCGCACCACCGGGTAGGCCTCGGGATGCACGCCCGAGGCGTCCAGCGGGTCGTCGCCTTCGCGGATGCGCAGGAAGCCGGCGCACTGCTCAAAGGCCTTGGGGCCCAGGCGCGGAACGTCGAGCAGGCCGGCACGGCTGCGGAACGGTCCGGTCTTGTCGCGGTGCGACACGATCGATTCGGCGAGCGATTCGGTCACGCCGGAGACCTTGGCCAGTAGGGGCACCGAGGCCGTGTTGAGGTCGACGCCGACGGCGTTCACGGCGTCCTCGACCACCGCGTCGAGGCTGCGGGCCAGAGTTCCGGGCGTCACGTCGTGCTGGTACTGCCCGACACCGATGGACTTCGGCTCGATCTTGACCAGTTCGGCGAGCGGGTCCTGCAGGCGCCGGGCGATCGAGACCGCGCCGCGCAGCGTGACGTCGAGCTCGGGCAGCTCGTGGGCGGCGTAGGCCGACGCCGAGTACACCGAGGCGCCCGCCTCGCTGACCATGGCCTTGGTCGGCAGCCGCTTGGGGCCGGACGCTCCCGCGGCCTTGAGGTCAGCGATGAGTTCGGTTGCCAGTGCGTCGGTTTCGCGGGATGCAGTGCCGTTGCCGATGGCGATCAGTTCGACGTTGTGCCGCGCGACGAGGGCGGCCAGTGTTGCCTTGGCGTCGTTCCACTTGTTCTGGGGCTGATGCGGGTAGATGGCGCAGGTATCGACGACCTTGCCGGTGCCGTCCACCACCGCGACCTTCACGCCGGTGCGGAAACCGGGGTCGAGCCCGAGGGTGGCGCGCGTCCCAGCGGGTGCGGCAAGCAGCAGATCCTTGAGGTTCTTGGCGAACACCGCGACGGCGTCCTCCTCGGCGCGCTGCCGCAGCCGGATCCGGGCGTCGACGGCGGCCGAGAACATCAGCTTGGTGCGCCAGGCCCAGCCGACCGTGGCGGTCAGCCACGGTGTGGCGGCACCGCCGGCGCTCATGTCCACACCGAGCGACTGCGCGATCATGGCCTGGTACAGCGTCTCGTCGCCACCGTCGAAGTTCAGCGACAGTGCTTCTTCCTTCTCGCCGCGCAGCACCGCCAGCACGCGGTGGGACGGCATGTCCTCCAGCGGCTCGGAGTACTCGAAGTAGTCGCGGAACTTCTGCGCAGCAGGGCTTTTCGCCGCTTCCTCCGACCACGGCTTGGTGGTCAGGGTGCCGTCGGACCAGAACTTCTCGCGCACCGCGCCCACCAGTTCGGCGTCCTCCGAGACCCGCTCCACCAGGATGTGGCGCGCCCCGTCGAGTGCGGCGGCGACGTCGGCCACCTCCTCACCCAGGAACTCTGCGGCCACGTCATCCGGGTTCAGCGTCGGGTCGGCGAGCAGCCGGTCCGCCAGGGGCTCCAGACCGGCCTCACGGGCGATCTGGGCCTTGGTGCGACGCTTGGGCTTGTACGGCAGGTAGATGTCTTCGACCCGCGACTTCGTCTCGGCGGCCAGCAGCGCCGCCTTGAGGTCGTCGGTCAGCTTGCCCTGTTCTTCGATCGACGCGAGCACGGCGTCGCGGCGCTGATCCAGTTCGCGCAGGTACCGGAGCCGCTCCTCCAGCGTGCGGAGCTGGCCGTCGTCCAGGCTGCCGGTGACTTCCTTGCGGTACCGCGCGATGAACGGCACGGTCGCGCCTTCGTCCAGCAGCCGTACCGCGGCGTCGACCTGACCTTCGGCGACGGCCAACTCTTCGGCCAGGCGGGCGTTCACGGACTTGACGACAGACTTGACGCTCAAATTCACGGGCTGGACCCTACCCAATGCTGCCGACAGCCGTCGGCAGCGGCGAGTAAGTTTGCGCTATGCCTCAGCTGATCCCGACGCCGCACGCCGCCTGGCGCACCCGATAGCGCGACATGAATCCCGACGTGCGCACCCTGTGGATGGTCGTCTCCATGACCGCCCTGATCTTCGGGTTGCTGCATGTCTGGGTGGGGGCCGGTAAGCGGCGGCACCCGGCGGTGCAGCTCTGGGGTGCGGGCAACTTCGCAGGTGCGGTCGGCGCCGGGCTGCTGAGCGCGCGCGGCCTGGTGCCCGAGGTGTTGTCGGTGACGGTGTCGAACGTCCTGATCATCACCTGCTGGTCGTTGATCTGGGGTGGCCTGTGCGCCTTCAACGGCCAGCCGGTCCGCGGCCGCGTGATGGCCGCGGGACCGCTGGCGGTACTGGCGGCATTCCAGTTGATACCGCCGTTCACCACCAGCATCCCGGCCCGGGTGTCGCTGACCGCCCTGGTGCTGGCCGGGTATTTCGCGCTGAGCGTCGTCGACGGCATCAAAGCCCAGCGCGTCGAGCGCCTGGCGTCGCGCCGCATCCTCATCGGCCTGTACGTCGTTGCGGCCGCGGCGACCGTCGCGCGCTCGGTCAGCCTCCATCTCGACGCCGGCGCCGTCCAGTTCGCCACGACCGCCCCGGCCGTGTCGTTTCCGATGCTCTTCTTCGCTTTTGCCGTCATGGCCATCAACCTGTGTCTGTCGCTGATGGGCTGGGAGCGGCTCGAGGATCAACTGGCCGACGCGGCCATGCTCGACTCCCTCACCAGCACGCTGAACCGCGCCGGCTTCATGATCCAGGCGCAGCGCCTGGCCGAGGAATGCGTCGCGCGGCAGCTGCGGTGCTCTGTCATCGTGATGGATCTGGATGAATTCAAGGCCGTCAACGACGTCTTCGGGCACGAGGCCGGCGATCGGCTGCTGACCGAATTCGCGTGCGTGGCACGGTCGAATCTACGCAGCGGCGACCTGCTGGCCCGGATCGGCGGCGAAGAATTCTGCGCCATGCTGCCGGGAGTGGACGAAAGCCAGGCGGCGGTCATCGCCGACCGGCTCCGGGTGGCGTTCGCCGCCGCGACGTTCAGCCACAACGACGCCGTCCTCGCCGGCACGGTGAGCATCGGCGTCTCGCAGCTCGGGCACAAGGCGGGGTTGCGGTCGGCGATCCACCGCGCCGACGTGGCCATGTACGAGGCGAAGAACCGCGGCCGCGACCGCGTCATCCGCGCCTCGGCCGCGGGCAGCGACTGAGCCGTCGGCTCAGTACGTCCCGCAGTTCGGCGCCGTCGGCTCACCGTTGAACCGGGCGGCGATCCACTGCATCGCCGGCTCGCCGTCCACCAGCATCGGCAGGGCGTGGTTGATCACCAGCTTGTTCAGGAACGGCGGCTCCTCGTTGGTGCGGAACTCGACGTCGGCGCCCTTGTCGCACCAGTCGCGGCCCAGCTGGTTGGCCGCCGTCCACGGCACCAACGGGTCATATCGGTTGCTGTTGATCAGCACCGGGGCGTTGGGCTTGTACTTGCCGAGCTTCTGCATCTCGAACAGTGACTTGAACGGCTCTTCCTCGACCAGCACGTTGATGTCTTCGGTGAAGTACGGCTGCAGATGCCGGAACATGAAGTCGACGATCGTCTGCGCGATGCACTGTCGCGAAACGCTCTCGAGCATGTCCTTACCTCGCTGCGTGAGCTTGGAGCGGATCAGATCGGCGAACTCCGGATAGGCGTAGATCTCGCCGTTGAGGGCGTAGCCCACCACGCCGACCAGCGCGCTGCCGTCGGTGTACGGGAACAGCTCTTTCAGGTCGGCGACGGGAGCGCCGGCGTACGTGCCGACGACGTGCAGCTCCGGCGCGTAGGACGACGCCAGCTCGGCTGCCGACGCCGCGGCACCGCCGCCTTGCGAGTAGCCCCAGAAGGCAACCGGCCCATCGGGATCCAGTGAGGTGCCCGGCAGCTTCTTGGCGGCGCGCGCAGCGTCGAGCACCGCGGCGGCCTCGGCGACGCGGTTGACGTATGTGTGCATCCCCGGGGTGCCGAGGCCCTCGTAGTCGGTCATCACGATCGCGAAACCGCGGGCGACCATCGTGGCGATGAACGCCTCTTCGTAGTTGACCATGATGTCCCAGCCACCCGAATAGTGGATGCCCTGGTTGAACTGCCGCGACGGCGCACACTGATTGCCCTGGCCCTGGGTGCCGACCGCGTAGCTGATGAGCGGCCGTGGTCCCTTGCCCGGCCAGTCGTTGTACGGCTCGAAGTAGGTGCCGGTCACGGCGACGGGATTTCCGCGGGCGTCGGTGCTGCGGTACATGATTCGCGTCCCGGTCGCCATGATGGCGCCGAGTTGGCCCGACGGTTCGAGCACCAGGCGCGACGGCTCGGTCCGGATCAGATCACCGGGCTTGCCCGGTGGCAGTGGATCCGGCGGCAGATAGAACTCGGCGTACTGCGGCTCGTCGCCGTCCGCATGGGCTGCGGGCATTCCCGCAAGCAATGAACCGATGAGCAGACACGCTGCCAGAACGCCCCCGAAGCGATGCATAACGGGACAATAACAATGGGACTCTCGTACACGAAATCATGGCTGCCCAATATCAAGAATTCAGTTCTTGACAGACGTCGAGTGACGAGCCGCACAGACATTACCTGCAAGCGATCCGCGAAGCCGCCGAGACCCATGTGTCCGCCACGGCATATCGGCACGGATCCCGCGTGACATCACACCTGTGAGAACGCCGCTATCGGAGTTTCTGCCCCGGCACGCTGATTTACTGGCCATCGTTACTTCGACCCCGGAGATGAGCAGCAATGGACGACGAGACGACGGCCGCCCCCGACACAGCGGACAGCCCACCGGTGATCAACGCGGAGGGCCTCGCTGTCGTCGGCGAACACGGCCCGCTGTTCTCTGATGTCGATCTGCAGCTGCGGCCGGGTTTCCACGCCATTCAGATGCCGGGCGGACCGGCTCAGCACACGTTGTTGCTGTCGCTCGCCGGCCGGCTCAAGCCGACCCACGGGACCGTCACCGTCAACGGCGCGACGGGGCCGCGCGGCATCCGGAAGCACTGTGCCATCGCCGCGTTCGCCGACATCGACGACTTGGAAGACACGGTGACGGTGCAGACCGTGCTCACCGAGCAGCGCCGCTGGGTGTCGCCGTTCCCGGCCTGGGTCCCGGTCCAGTCGGACGTCCCGGAGATGACTGCGGTCTTCGGCGACGACCTACCGCTGCTGTCACCGAAGACCTTCATCATCGAGCTCTCCGATCTCGAACTCTTCCTGCTGCGCATCACCCTGGCACTGATGTCCGACCGGCCGGTCCTGATCGTCGGCGACCTCGAGCAGGTCCGCGACAACGAACGCCGCGCCCTCGCCGTGCAGCGGCTCGGCGCCCTGGCCGAACACCGCACCGTCGTCGTCGGGGTGACCAATCCGCTGGGCGACGACGCCCCCGACCACGTTCTGCATGACCGCCGCATACACACCGGAAAGGCCTGACCATGCTTGCTGGACTCGCATTCGGCTCGGAGATCAAACGATTCGGCCGCAGCCGCATGACGCGTGCCGCCATCGTGGTGCTGATGCTGCTGCCGCTGGTGTACGGCGCGCTATACCTGTGGGCGTTCTGGGATCCGTTCGGCCAGGTCAACAAGATGCCGGTCGCCCTGGTGAACGCCGACCGCGGCGCCGTCGTGGAGGGCGTCCATGTCAACGCGGGCGACGAGATCGCCAAGAGCCTGACGGCCGACCACAGCCTGGACTGGCACGTGGTGAGCGACAAGGAGGCGCGCGACGGCGTCGAGCACGGCAAGTTCTACTTCATGCTGGAGCTCCCGGAGAACTTCAGCGAAGCCATCGCCTCACCCGTCAGCGGCAATCCCCAGAAGGCCCAGCTGATCGCGGTGTACAACGACGCCAACAACTACATCTCCTCGACCATCGGCCGCACGGCCACCAGCCAGGTGCTCAACGCGGTGTCGACCCGCATCTCCGGCCAGGCGGTCAATCAGATTCTGTCCGTGGTGGTTTCGTCCGGCACCGGCATCAAACAGGCGGCCGACGGGGCGCAGAAACTGGCCGACGGGGCCGCGCAGGTCGATACCGGCGCGGGCAAATTGGTCGGCGGCCTCGACGACGCCCGCAACGGCTCGGCCAAGCTGTCCGCCGGCGCCAAGCAGCTGTCCTCGGGTATCACCCAGGCCACCGACCCCCTGTTGAAGGTGACCAAGGCCCTGTCACAGGTCGGCGGGAGCACCGAACAGTTGCAGCAGAGTGCGGCGGCGCTCGAGCAGGCCGCCGATCAGGCCGGCGCACTGGCCACCGCACAGGACACCGCGGCGGCGGCGATCGGTTCGGTGATCCAACAACTTTCGGTGAACCAGGATCCCGTCTCGGTCGGCGCGGTCAATACCCTGCGCGGCGTCCAGGACCAGCTGAACGGCCATCAGTTCACGCCACAGATCCGTCAGCAGATCACCGATGGGCGCAATGCCGCGATCTCGATGACCGAGACACTGCGCTCCCCCGGCAGCCCGCTGCGAACGGCGTTGGATCAGGTGGGCAGCAGCGGTCAGCAGCTCACCGACAAGCTGAACCAACTGCGCAACGGCGCTCAGCAACTGGCCAGCGGAAACGCGCAATTGGCAAGTGGCATAGTGCAACTCGATGACGGGGCGCGCCAGTTGAAGTCCGGCACCGTGCAGCTCAAGGACGGCAACCACGAATTGGCCACCAAGCTCGCCGACGGCGCCAAGCAGGTGCCGACGTGGACGGAGCAGCAGAAGCAGGCCATCGCCGACACCATCGGCGGCCCGGTGAATCTGGAGTCCTCACACGAGAACGGCGCCCCCAACTTCGCCACCGGCATGGCCCCGTTCTTCCTGACGCTGGCACTGTTCTTCGGCGCGCTCGTGCTGTGGATGGTGTTGCGGCCGTTGCAGAACCGCCCGATCGCCGCAGAGGTGCTGGCCATCCGCGTGGTGCTGGCGAGCTATCTGCCCGCGGCGGTGCTCGCCCTGGGACAGTCGGTCATCCTGTACTGCGTGGTGCGGTTCGCCCTCGGCATGGAGGTGGCGCATCCGGTGGCGATGCTGGCGTTCATGGTGCTGGTGTCCGTGGCGTTCGTCGCCGCGACGCAGGCCATCAACGCGCTGGTCGGACCGGCGGTCGGTCGCGTGTTGATCATGGCGCTGCTGATGCTGCAGATGGTCAGTGCCGGCGGCATGTACCCGGTCGAGACGACGTCCAGACCGTTCCAGGTCATGCACAAGTTCGATCCGATGACCTTCGGCGTCAACGGACTCCGTCAACTGATCCTCGGCGGCATCGACGGCCGGCTGTGGCAGGCGATCATCGTGCTGGTGTGCATCTGGCTCGGCGCACTGGGCATCTCGAGCCTCTGCGCGCGCCGCAACCGGACCTGGAACCTGATCCGGCTCCTGCCCGCCATCAAGATGTAGCGGGTCAGCTCAGGCTGACGGTGCCGTCGGCGTTGACGCGCCAGTTCGGATTGTGTGCGATCTCCCAGATCACGCCGTTCGGGTCCTGGACATGCGCGTGGAACACGCCGCCGAACTGTCCGGGTTGGGGCGGCTTGAGCGTGGTGCCGCCGGCGGCGATCACGGCGGCCGCCAGTTCGACGACCTCGTCCTGGCTGCCGACGTTGTGCGCCAACGTGATTCCGCTGACCTGTGAGTGGTCGGCAGCCTGTGCGAGGTCGGCGTTGAACTTGTCCGCGAGGAAGAACCCGAGCAGCTGGCCCGGGGCCGTCTGATAGAAGATGATCTCCCCCGGCACATCGAGCGCCGGCACCCAGCCCAGCGCGCCGTAGAACTGCCGGGTGGCATCGAGATCGACCGTGGCCAGGGTGAAGAAGTGCACTTGCTGCATCATGCGCCCAGGTTACGTAGCGCCTCCGACATCCTCGTCAGAGCAAACAGATACCCGCGACGAGAAGCGCGACGACCTTGATCAACTCCAGCACCACGTAGACGTGGTGCATGCGGGACCGCGGGCCTTCGCGCCCGGCCAGCACCTCGTCGGAGCGGCGGTTCAGCCGCGGCCGCACCGCAACCAGTTGCACCGCCAATGCCGCCACGGCCGCGGCAAACGCGGCCGTGACGGCGATCGGCGGCCTATTCACCAAGGCTGCCAGCACAATTGCCGCGGCGAACACCAGCTCGACGGTGTTCAGCGCGCGGAACACCAGGCGCCCGATGCCGAGGCCGATCTGCAGTGTGACGTTCGGCGCGCGGAATTTGAGTGGCGCCTCCAGGAAGGAGATGGCGAGCACCATCCCCAACCAGACGAAGGTGATGGCGATCTGGATCGCAGCCGGCGTACTCATCAGCGACGACGCTAGACGGCCAGCGGGCTGAACGCTTCGAACCAGATGCGGTCCCGCGGCACACCGGCTTCGCCCAGCTGCCGGACCGCCGCTTCCATGAATGGCGTCGGCCCACAGATGTAGACGTTGGCGTCGGACGGAAACTCGATGGCGCTCAGGTCAATTCGGCCGCGACGATCCGGTTCGGTCAGCGGATAGCCGTCAGGCAGCCCGTCGTACCACGTGTGCAGCGCGGCACCGGGAATCTGTGCGACGAGATCGGCGAGTTCGGCACGGTGGGCGTGACTGGCACGGGTGCGTTCGCAGTGCACGACGGTCACGGGGCGTCCCGGCTGCTCGGCCGCGATGAAGTACAGCATGCCCAGCACCGGCGTGATGCCGATGCCCGCCGAGATCAGCAACAGCGGTGTCTCCGCCGGACTGTCCAGGGTGATGTCCCCGAAGGGGTGCGAGACCTGCAGCACGTCACCTTCGAACACGTACTCGTGCAGGTACGACGACACCGCGCCGTCGCGGCGCACCGAGATGCGCCACCGGTCGTCGGCGCCGGCGTGCGACAGGCTGTACTGACGAATCTGCCGCGCCCCGTCGGGCAGTTGCACCGCCACCGAAATGTACTGTCCCGGAGCGAAATCGGGAAGCCTGCCACCATCGACGGCGGCGAGCCCGAACGCCACGGTGACCGGCGACTGCTGCACCCTGTCGACAACCTTGACGGGCAGCCAGACATGCTCCGGATCGGTGCCGGCCGCCTCGTACAACTCCCGTTCGCGGCCGATCAGCATGTCGGCCATCGACCAGTACACCGCGGTCCACGCCTCGGCCACGTCCGCGGTGACGACGTCGGCGCCGAGCACCTCGACGATCGCCGCGAACAGGTGCTCATAGACCACCGGGTACTGCTCCGGCGCCACACCCAGGGACGCATGCTTGTGCGCGATCCGCTCGATGACGTCCGCACCGGGCGCATCAGGGTCGACGAGCAGCGTGGCGTACATCGCGACCGACCCCGCCAATGCCTTCTGCTGCGAGCCGTTCGCCTGGTTGCCGCGGTTGAACAGGTCCCGCTCCAATTCGGGATGTGCCGCGAACAGGCGACGGTAGAAGACCGGCGTGATCTCGCCGATCGCACCCCCGACCACCGGCAGGGTGGCCTTGACGACCTCGGCATGGGCCGGGGACAACGCGGACGTGGACAACATGGCAGAACCTCTCATTTCGTCGTGAATGCGTCGGCGCGACCTGGATCGAAGGCTTCGATGCCCGTCTTCCACCTGTCAGCCAGGCTATTTAAATAAGCATGATCAATGCAAGTTCAAGCCCACGTGACCTACGACACAACGTAGTAGCTTCCCGCCCGCATGCGCGGACGACCGATCCCGCGAATCTGACGGCCCCGATGTTTGACTGCGCCGTAAGGCGGCAATGAACCAGACATGTTCACCGACAAAATGATTCCCCTGTTGGCGGCCGGCGCGTTCGCAACGGCCGGCGTGGCCGCCTCATTCGTGTCAGCCGATATCGTGCCGAGCACCGTCGGCGCCCATCCGGTACTGACCAGCTACCCATTGCAGCCCGCCGATGATCCCGGCCCCGGCCCGGGTGGCGGTGGTTGAGTCAACGGCCAGTGCGGTTCCGGTGGTGTGAACGGTGGTCCCGGAGGCGGCCCGGGAGGTGCCGGTTGCGTGCCCACTCAATGGGGCACAGCCTGTGGCTCCGGTGGCGTCAACGCCGGTCCCGGCGGCATTCCCGGCGGTAGCGGCTGTATTCCCGGAGTCGGGTGCGGCGGTGGCCACGGCTGATCGTCACTGAGACCCAGCTCAGCGACCAACAGACGATCGACGACGCTGGTGCTCTCGGGGCGAAAGTCCTTGGCGCACCGGCGCGTCGAGCAATTGCGCGACCTTCGGGACGTCAGCTCTGCGCGACCTGTTCGCGAATCTCCCGCAGCGTCCGTTCCAGGATCCGCGAGACATGCATCTGCGAGACGCCGATCGTGTCCGCGATCTGGCGCTGCGTCTTGGCTGCGAAGAACCGCAGATAGAGGATGCGTTGTTCGCGGACCGGCAGCGATTGCAGCACCGGCTTGACCGATTCGCGGTCGGTGATCCGCTCGAATCCTTCGTCGACATCACCGAGCAGGTCGGAGAGCGACTGCGGATTGTCGTCATTGTCGACGACGGGCATGTCGAGCGACTGCGGCTGATAAGCATTGGCCGCCAACAGGCCTTCGATGATCTGTTCCGGCGAAACGGACAACGCGTCCGCCAGCTCACTGGTGTTCGGCGACCGCCCCAACCGCTGCGTCAGTTCCGTTGTCGCGCCCTTGATCTGCTGACGGATGTCGCGAATGCTCCTCGGCACGTGGACTTTCCAGCCATAGTCGCGGAAATGCCGGCGCAACTCCCCCATGATCGTCGGGACTGCGAACGCCACAAAACCCGCCCCGTTGTCCGGATCGAAACGGTTGATCGCCTGGATCAGCCCAACCCGGGCAACCTGAACGAGGTCATCGAGGTTTTCTCCGCGGCCATCGAAATGACGCGCCAGCCGGTCCGCCAACGGGCAGCACCGCAACACGATCTGTTCGCGCCGCCGAGCGAATTCGTCGGATTCCGCCGGCAGCGCGCGTAGCTCCGCCACCAATTCCGGGACATCCGCATATTCGTCGGCGTGCCGGGCTCCATCAGGTAAACGCTTCTCCAGCAACGAAGTTGACATGACGTGCCTTCCCCGGGCCCACAACACACATCGGGAGATCCGGCTGGCCGAGCCTAGACTCGGCGCCGTGCATGCGTGTTGTTTCCACCTGTCAGGTGGACCGGCAATCTGCCGTCACCGATCGCTACCTACGGCATCCACACGGCCGTGCCCTGATCTGGACCGCGGCCGCATGCCGCACAGGTAGCTCTCAGCTGCTGTCGCTTCGGTCTAAGCAACCGCGCCATCTGGACGCTGTAACCGACCATACCGCCGAAGCCATCGGGGCACCACCGCGACGCCGCACCAACCGGCCATAACACCTGGTCAGAGCACGAAAAACTTTTCTGCTGGAACAGGTTTCGCCGAGAACCGCCCAGGGTATGCCCGGGGTCGGCAATGAGCAGCACTTGAAAACCTTTGACAGGAACGGCTCTTTTGATGTCGGTGTGCATTACCTGCGGAACAGATTGCGACCAGCCGTTCACCGTGAATTGGAACGGGCGCACCGCCAGCTTCGACTGCATCGAATGCATGGCCACCATGGTGGCGCCGACATGCCACCACTGCGGATGCCGAATCTTGGGCCACGCGTTGCGGATCGACGGCCGGCAGTATTGCTGCGAGCATTGCGCGCAGGCGGCAGACCATGGCGCCAGGCCGGCGGCGAACAGCGGCCGCTGGCAATTCGGCGAACGGTTTCTCCGGCCCGCGCCGGACGAGTGATGTCATCGTTGGTTTAGCTCTTCAGGTCGCGGGGTAACTACGCCGTAGTTCGTCGACCGCAATGGAGCGATCCGACCGGTGAGCCGAGGATCGGTGGATTCCGTCATGAAGACCATCACGTGCTGCATCGCCGCCGCGGTGCCCCTGACCTCCCTGATGCTGGCGGTGCCGGCCGGCGGCGCCCCGGCAGCTGCGCAACCCTGCCCTGATGTTCAAATGGTGTTCGCGCGCGGCACCATGGAACCGCCGGGCGTGGGCACGCCCGGCCAGGCCTTTGTCGACGCGCTCACCGCACGGGCCGCGGGCCGCACGGTCGACGTGTCCCCCGTGGACTACCCGGCGTCGCTCGACTTCGCTACCGCCGCCGACGGCGTCGTCGACGCCACCAACAGAGTCCAGAGCACCGCGTCCATCTGTCCCACCACCAAGATCGTGCTGGGCGGATACTCCCAGGGCGCGGCGGTGGCGGCCTACATCACCGAGGACGCCGTCCCCGCCGGTGTCACCCTGCCGATGGGCATCACCGGCCCGATGCCGGCATTCGTGGCAGACCACGTGGCGGCGGTCGTGCTGTTCGGCAAACCGTCGTCCGGCTTCCTGCAGATGGTCTACACGGGCGCGCCCCCGATCACGGTGGGTTCGCGGTATGTGTCGAAGACCCTCGACCTGTGCATCGCCGATGACCCGGTGTGCTCGACGGGCGGCGGTGACAACGCCGCCCATATGGCGTACTCGGACAACGGAATGGCCGACCAGGCAGCACAATTCGTCATGAGCAAGCTCGGCCGCTCTCCAGCGCAAGCCCGCGTCGAGCAGGCCGCGCCGCGCTGATCACCGGCGGGTCAGCAGGGGGAATTCCTCGGCTTCGACGCGCTGGGTGTGGTCTTCGGTGGCCTGCTGCAGGTCCGTCAGGGCGGTCTCGAATTCTGCCGACGCCGGATCCAGCCGCGCCATCTGGTCCAGCAGTTCCTTGGTGTCGTCCGTCTCGCCGCGCAGCGACTCGACGACCCGTCCACGCCGGACCCTCGGGTGGACCAGCAGCTCCTCGCTCACTTCCTGCGCGGTGAGCGCCGCGCGCAGCGCCGCAAAGTGCCGCCGGCGCGTGGTGACGTCGGCCGCGCGCAGCGTCTTGCCGAACAGCTCGCGCGTGGTCAGGTGCTGGGCCTGCTACCCAATCCGCGGCGGAGTAAACCCGCCGATTGCGCCCGAATCAGTGCGGGGTGACGTCGGCGCTGCCCTCTTCGGGCGGCCAATGGTGGCCTTGTGACGCCGCGCCCGGGTCGGCGAAGTCGCCGCGCGACAGTGGCACCCACTGCTCGCTGGCCGCGGCCTGCTCGGCGGGGAAATCTTCCAGATCGCCGAACGGCTGGGCATCCCACATCGCGAACGTCAGCGGCGTCCGGAGCCAGCTGTACAGCAGCAGATACGTCGCCTCGAGCGAATCGAGATGGGTGCGTTCCCAGCCGTGACTGCCGTCGAGCCCGAATCCCACGAGGGCTGCCCGGGTGGCGGCGCCGGCTTCGATGGCCGCCGCCACATCCGAGCGGTAGTAGCGAAAGATGTCGCGGGCGTGGGTGATTCCCTTTTCCTGCGCCAGCTTGCACAACTTGCGGGTCAGGTAATAGTCGAACGGCCCGTGCATGTCGGCCATCGGGATGGTGACGCCGTGTTCGAGGGACTGCTGGCCGGGTGCGCACACCGCGTTGTCCACCGACACCAGTTCCGCGACGTCGGGCGGCAGGCCGTGACTGGCGCCGTGGCCGACTTCCTCGGTGATCGTCACCATGAGCGTGGTCCGGTGCGGTAGCACGATGTTGCGCTCGGCGACGACCTTCGCCAGCGTCAGTGCGATGGCGACGCCGGCCTTTCCGTCCAGGTGCCGGGAGACGACGAAGCCGTCCTCCGTCAGCTCGGGGCTGGCGACCAACGCGACGAAATCGCCGACGTTGAGCCCCAGCTGCTCGAGGTCCGCGCGCGACGAGACGCTGCGGTCGACGCGGACCTCGACGTCGTCCCAACCGGTCGGCTGCGTATCGATCTCGTCACCGAACGCATGGCCGCTCGCCTTGAGGGGCATCACGGTTCCGGTGAAGAACTGGTCGTTGTCGTCGGGCAGGATGCGGACCCGGGCACCGGTGGCGAATCGCGCCGAGAAGGTGCCGACGGGCACCAGCGCCAGCCGCCCGTTGTCCTTGAGTTCGCGCACCATGCACCCGATGGTGTCGGCGTGCACCACGATGGCGCGGTCGGTGGTCTGCGACCGCCCTGGCAGTTCGGCGATGAGTGCACCGCGCCGCGTCAGGGTGAACGGGACACCGAGTTTGGTCAGCGTTTGACCGATCAGTTGCATCACGGCGTCGGTGCGCCCCGATGGGCTCGGCGTCTGTAGCAACGCCAACAGCGTGTCGACCATCCAAATGCGGTCGTCCGGCGACATCGTCACGTTTTCGGCATCGTCGGGCTCAGTCATCATTTCTCCAGTTCACATCACTTCGTCCAACGACCACAGTGGTTCTGCGAGACAGCACTCAGTGCTGCTCGATCGGGTCGGGATGCCAGGCCCACGGGGTGGCCGCGGTACGCGGGAACAGCAGATCGATGAACGCCTGCGCGGTCGGCCGCGGCTCGTGATTGGCCAGGCCCGGCCGCTCGTTGGCTTCGATGAACACGTATTCCTCGCCGCACACCGTCGGCACGATCAGATCGATTCCGGTCACCGGAATCTCGATCGCCGCCGCCGCGTCGACCGCCACTTTCGCCAGCATGGGGTTGAGTTCGTCGGTGACGTCGTGAATCGTCCCGCCGGTGTGCAGGTTCGCCGTGTGGCGCACGATCAGACGTTCGTTGGCGGGCAGCACGTCGTCCAGCTGCCAACCCGCCTTGTGCACGGTGTCTTCGGTGACGCTGTCCAGCGGGATCACCGATTCCCCGTGCGTGGCCACCGACCGGCGCCGGCTCTGCGCTTCGATGAGCTGGCGGATGGTGTGGGTGCCGGTGCCGATCACCTCGGGCGGCCGGCGGATGGCCGCGGCGATCACCTTGCCGTCGATGACGACGATGCGCAAATCCTCACCCTCGCAACGCTCTTCGATGAGGACGTCGGGGCAGTGCTGCATGGCCAGGCCGATCGCGCGGTTCAGGTCGTCGGGGTTGGTGACACCGACGGTGATGCCCGCGCCCTGTTCGCCCCGCGCCGGCTTGACGACGGCTGTGCCCACCTTCTCCAGGAAACGGCAGTCTTCGTCGGTGAAGGTCGCAGTGCAGCCCTCCGGTACCCGGATGCCCGCGTCCGCGACGACCGCCCGGGCGACCCGCTTGTCGTCACACCGGCTCATCGCCACCGCACTGGTCAGTTCGGACAGCGATTCGCGGGTGACGATGCTGGTGCCACCGTGGGTGAGCCGGAGGTAGCCGCCCTGAGCGTCGAGCACGTCCACCGCGATGCCCCGCAGAATCGCCTCGTCGGCGATGATCCGCGCATACGGGTTCAGTTGTCCCAGTTGTTCTTCCGGCTTCACCGGAGCGAACAGCGGTTCGTTGATGGCGTTCTTGCGTTTGATCCCGAGTGCGGCGGGCACCCGCGTGAAGCCGATGCGCTCGTACAGCGCGATCGCGCCGTCGTTGTTGTGCAGCACCGACAGGTCCATCTGCGACCGGCCCCGGCGGATGAACTCCTCGATCAGGGAACGCACCAGCAGGCCGCCGGTTCCGGGCCGGGTGACGGTCGGCTCGACCGCCAGGCACCACAGGCTGGAGCCGTTCTCCCGGTCGCCGAACAGCTGGCAGTGGTCGATGCCGGTCACCGTGCCGACCACCTGGCCGGTCTCGTCGTCCACGGCGACCAGATACACCACGTGCGGCGCGTTCTGACTGTTGCTCGACATCAGGTCGCTGTCGGCCGGCACCATGTGGCACCGCACGTAGATGTGGTTGATCGCGATGCAGTCCTCGATCGAATTCACCTGCCGGACCGTCAATCCCGGGACATCGGGCGGCCGGTACTGCATGGGCGTGGTGAGGTCGAGCCGGTAGGTGAAACTCGGGTCGATGAAGAACTCGTGGGCGTGCAGCGCCACGAAGACGTGCGGCGCGTCGAGGTACATCCCGATGTCGCGGCGGCCGCTGCCCTCCTCCCGCAGCGCTGTGCCGAACTCGTCGGGATCGCGGAACGTCTGGCCGAAAACCAGCCGCCCCCAACCCATGTCCTGCACGACGCCCTCGGCCATGTCGCTGGTCTGCGTTGTCTTCATCGCGCTGCTCCGTCGACGTGGGTGGCGAGCCAGAGTTCCAGCAATCCGATCTGCCACAACGGGTTGCCCCGCAGTGGCGTGAGGTTGCCGTTGGGATCGTCGAACATCCCCGCGACCGCGTCGGGCGCGAACAGACCACGATCGCGCGCGGCCTGGCTGTGCAGCGCATCGCGAACCAGGTCGAGATAGGGGCCGGCGAGGTGCTTGAGTGCGGGCACCGGGAAGTAGCCCTTGGGCCGATCGATGACATCGGCCGGAATCACCTTGCGCGCAGCGTCTTTCAGCACGCCCTTGCCGTCCTGCGCGGTCTTGAGTTCGGGCGGGCACGTCGCCGCCAGCTCGACCAGCTCGTGGTCGAGGAACGGCACGCGACCTTCCAGACCCCAGGCCATGGTCATGTTGTCGACGCGTTTGACCGGGTCGTCGACGAGCATGACCGTGGTGTCGAGCCGCAGCGCCCGGTCGGTCGCGGTGGCCGCCCCGGGATGGCTGAAGTTCTGCAGCGCGAACGCGCCCGCGGAGTCGTGCTCGAGCCGCCACTGGGGCTGCAGCAGCCGGTTGACCGCGTCGTGGCTGCGGTCGAAGAACGCGGCGCGGTAGCGTTGCAGCGCGTCGACCGGGTTATTGTCGGCCGCACTCGCCATCGGCGGGTACCAGTGGTAGCCGGCGAAGATCTCGTCGGCCCCCTGGCCGGACTGCACGACCTTCACATGTTGGCTGACCTCCTGCGACAACAGGTAGAACGCCACGCAGTCGTGGCTCATCATCGGCTCGCTCATGGCCTCGATGGCACCCGAGAGCGCAGGCAACATGCGTGCCGAGTCGATACGGATCTGATGGTGGTCGGTATCGAACTGGCGGGCGATGATGTCCGAGTACTTGAACTCGTCGCCTTCCTCACCACCCGCGGATTCGAATCCGATGGAGAATGTGGCCAGGCCGTGCTGGCCGGCTTCGGCGAGCAGACCGACGATCAAGCTGGAGTCCAGGCCACCGGACAGCAGGCAGCCCACCGGCACGTCGGCGACCAGCCGGCGTTCGACCGCGGTGCGCAGCGCCGCCAGCACGGCGTCCCGCCAGTCGTTCTCGGTCCAGTCGGCCCGCTCGAGTGACCGCTCGAAAACTGGTTCCCAGTAGGTCGTTTCGGTGCGCCTGCCATCGCGTTCGATGCGCATGACCGTGCCCGGCGGCAGCTTCTGCACACCGCGCAGGATCGTGCGCGGCGCGGGCACGACCGAGTGGAAGCTCAGATAGTGTTGCAGCGCAATCGGATCGAGATCGGTGTCGACACCGCCTGCGGCCACCAGCGCCGGCAACGACGACGCGAAGCGCAGCGCTCCCCCGGCCGCCTCACACCAATACAGGGGCTTGACCCCGAGGCGGTCACGCGCCAGCAGCACCCGGCCCGACTCGATCTCCGCGACCGCGAAGGCGAACATTCCGTACAGGTGCTCGACGACGCGCTCGCCCCACTCCTGATACCCCTTCAACACCACCTCGGTGTCGCTGTGCGAGAAGAAGCGGTAGCCCTTGCTCGAAAGTTCCTGGCGCAGTTGAGGATAATTGTAGATACACCCATTGAAGACGACGGTGAGGCCGAGCTCCGGATCATGCATGGGTTGGTGTCCGTGGCTGGACAGATCGATGATGGCCAGACGCCGGTGACCCAACGCCACCCCGTCCCGTACCCACAATCCGCTACTGTCCGGGCCCCGCGGTGCCATGCGGTCGGTCATGGCAGCAACCGCCGCCAGATCAGCACCACGGCCCCAGGCGATTTCGCCGGCAATGCCGCACATGGTGGAAGTCAGCTCCCTTGGTGGACGTCTCCGGCTCCACCGTACCCGATGTGCACCGTCGACGTGCGGATGATTCAAATTTGTTCTGTGGCAATATGTTTGCTCGCGAAGTGGTCAGCGATCCGATTGACGGACACGAAAGTACCCGCCCCGCAGACCCCGCCCCGGGCGCGTCATCTGGAGTTTCCTGTTTATTTCCAATCGATTTCGTGATGCAGGGTCCGGTTAGCCGGCTACCGCCTTCCGCGGTAGCCGACTAACCTCGTCAAAATGTCTGTGCCGCTACCCCATTGGATAGCGGGATGACGTGCGGATCACGCAGTGACACCCGCTCCCGTCGGCGCCTGAAGTACCGATCGCCGCCACACGTCGAATCGACCGTATTGAGTTGTCGCTCGCGTCCGTCAAGGACTGCTCCCCTCCATGGCTCCGCTCGATCAGCTCAGGGCAGGCGCTGCCCTGAGGTCACATACCCGGGCACGGACCGGGCTAAACCTCGAAACCCCAAACTCGGCATAATCGCAGGCACACTGGTCGGGTGATCGATTTCCGTGGGTACCTGCTGGTCGCCGCCCTGCTCGCCACGACCGCCCTGACGTTGGTCCTCGGGATCACCGATCCGGAGGCGCCGCTGTCCTACCCGACGCGGTTCCTGGTGTGGAACATGTTCCTGGCCTGGATCCCGATGCTCTTCGCCGCCGCCTTCGCCGCGGTGGCCCGCCGCCGCTGGCTGCTTCCGCTGGGTCTGGGCTGGCTCGCATTCCTGCCGAACGCGCCCTACCTCGTCACCGACCTGGTCCATCTGGGCGAGCAGGACGAGCTGTGGCGCCACGTGCTGCAGTACGGGTTCGCGGCGTGGACCGGCATCCTGCTGGGCACCGTGTCGCTGCTACTGGTGCACAAACGCATCGATCGCGAGTTCGGACCGATCTGGGGCTGGCTGACCGTGGTCACGTCCGTCGGGCTCTGCGCGATCGGCGTGGTGATCGGCCGGTTCCAGCGCTGGAACTCCTGGGACCTGGTCACCCGGCCCCACGCCGTCGTGGCGGCCACGTTCGAGTGGGTGCGGGCGCCGCTGTCGTACGTGCAGTCCACCGGCGTCGGACTGGCGGTCGCCGCGTTCTTCGGGCTGGCCTACGTGACCGTCTGGGCGCTGGGCGGCCTGTCCACCCCGCGGGTCAGCGCGAATCCAGGAAGGTGATGACGGCCAGCACGCGGCGGTGATCTTCACCGGTGTCGGGCAGGTTCAGCTTGCTGAGAATGCTGCGTACGTGCTTCTCGACGGTGCCTTCGGTCACCCACAGCTGATGCGCGATGCCGGCGTTCGACCGGCCCTCCGCCATCAGGGCCAGCACCTCGTGTTCGCGCTCGGTCAACACCGCCAGCGGGTCCTCCCGCCGCTGCGCCGCGAACAGTTCCTGCACCAGGGCAGGGTCCACCACCGACGCGCCACCCGTGATGCGGTGCAGCGTCTCGAGGAAGTCGGTCACGTCGATGACGCGGCTCTTGAGCAGGTAGCCGATGCGCTGGCCGCCGCTGAGCAGTTCCATCGCGTGCTCGACGTCGACATGCGCCGACAGCACCAGGATCGCGACGTCGGGCAACTCACCACGGATCACCTTGGCGGCGTCCAGGCCCTCGGTCGTGTGCGTGGGTGGCATCCGGATATCGGTCACCACCAGGTCGGGGACCGTGTCCCGGACCAGCGCGAGCAGCTCGCCGCTGTCACCGGCCCGCCCGACGACGGTGAAACCCGCGCCGGTCAGCAGGCTCGCCACACCTTCCCGAAGCAACACGTCGTCATCGGCGACGACAACCCGCGTCCCCTCCCGCGCACCCACTGCGTCCACGTATGTCCTGTTCGTCTCGACCCTGGCCGCCGTGCCGTCAGACGCCGGACGTGCCGCTCATTGCGTTCATCTTGCCTGGCCGCCATCCAGCGTCGCCCGCAGTCCGGTGAATCGGCCCCGGACCCACTGGCAGGGGGCGCGTATTGCAGCTAGCCCTACCCCCGAATTGGGCGCTGGCATCGACGACACCGGCGCCCCGGCGGAGCAATCTGAAGAACAGCCGGACACGGCCAACCGCAGACATCAGAACAACGAAAGCTGGTAGAGGACAATGCACATCACCCGCACCCGGATCATCCCGCTGGCCGCGACCGCGGCGGCGGCCCTGGCCATCGTCGTCGCCCCGACCGCGGCGGCCGCCACCCTGCCCACCGGATCCAGCGTCACCCAGAGCAACGGCAACGCCCAGATCGTGGCGACACCCGGCCCGGCGGCGCAGGAAGCCGGCCAGCTGCAGCAGCCGTTCGGCGGCGACTACGGCTTCCTGCTGTTCCGGAACCACTGACCTGACCCCCACTTCCCGCCCTCCCGTCCGACCGAAAGCGAGCCCCGATCATGAAGAACTCCCTCAAGCGCATCACCGTGTGGTTGTCCATCGCCGCGGTCGGCGGGGCACTCGTGGTGGCGCCTGTCGCCGCCGCGGACACCAACCCGACCGTCCCGTCCGGCACCGATTCCTACAGCCAGTACCAGAACGGCGAGCACAACTCGAACGCCCCGGCAGGCCACATCGACCAGTCGTTCTGACACGACCGTCAGCTGGCCGCCGGCGCGGTCCCGACCGCGGTTAGGGTTCGATGACCGAACCAGGTGACCAGGCGGGAGGCGGCCGATGAATCCGGCACGATGGAATCCGGCTGTCTCCACCCCGCCGTGGTACATCGGGCTGCTGGTCGCCGCCGGCCTGATCGCCGGCGAGGTCGGGGTGGTTCGGCTACTGCGAGACCCGCCGCCGCACAGCACCTACGCCATCGTCTTCATGTTCGGCGTGCTGATCATGAGCGCGGGCTGGGGTCTCGGTCTGTCACTGCTCACCACTGTCGCCAGTGCCGTCGCCTACCTGCAGGTGCATCTGGACGGCGGCCCGCTCCTGCCCCTCAAGCCGATCGACGTTCTCACGCTGTCGGTGTTCCTGCCCATCGCCGGGCTCGCGAATGTCCTTGGCTGGCAACTGCGTACCCGTGCCCGTGACGCGCACCAGAGCTGGCAGGTCGCCACCGCGGCCACCGAGCGCGTGCGCGAACTCGCCGACCAACAGGGCGCACTGCGACGGGTCGCGACCCAGATCGCCGAAGGCAGGTCGCCGTCCGACGTCCTGTCGGGTGTGGCCGACGAAGTCGCCGCGGTGCTGCATGTCCGCAACGCCGGGCTCGTCCGGTACGAGTCGGGTCGCACCGCGACTCTTGTTGCCGCACACGACGAACCGGGACTCACCACGATCGCCGTCGGGACCACATTCCCCGTCGACGGCGACGACGTCATCGCGATGGTGCGTTCGACCGGCAGCCCCGCGCGCAAGGACACCCACGACGACGCCGGCGGTTCGACGGCGGCACTCGTCCGTGATCTCGGGCTACAGGCGTGCGTCGGCGTACCCATCACGGTCGACGGACAGCTCTGGGGCGCAATGATTGTCGGCACATCCGGTCCGGACGCGCTCCCCGCCGACACCGAAGACTGCCTGAAGGACTTCGCCGAACTCATCGGCACGGCCATCGCGAACGCGCACGCTCGCGCCGAGCTCGTCGCATCCCGGGCCCGTATCGTCACCGCTTCCGACAACGCGCGGCGCGGCATCGAACGCGACCTGCATGACGGCGCCCAACAGCGGCTCGTCACGCTGGCCCTTCAGGTGCGCACCCTCCAGATGGCGATCCCGGATGATCCAGCCGAGCTGCAATCCCGTATCGCCGGCATCGGCGACGGGCTGCGCACCGCCAGCGACGAGCTGCGCGAGCTCGCGCACGGGGTGCATCCCGCGATCCTGTCGCGCGGCGGCCTGCGTCCGGCACTGCGCGACCTCGGCCGGCGCGCGCCACTGCCCGTCGAGGTCGACGTCGACGTCCCGGCGCGGCTGCCGCAGGCCGTCGAGATCGCCGCCTACTACACCGTCGCCGAAGCCCTCACCAATGCCGCCAAGCACGCGCAGGCGTCGGTGGTCACCGTGCACGTCGACACCGACGCGACATCGTTGCGCATCACGGTCACCGACGACGGGGTCGGCGGCGCGGCCCTCGACGCCGGTAGCGGCCTGCTCGGTCTGGAGGACCGGGTGGCCGCCCTCGGCGGCAAGCTGCGCCTGTCCAGCACCGCCGGTGTCGGGACCACGCTCGTCGCGGAGATGCCGCTGAAAGAGACCGCCGTCGCCGGCACAGATGGCAGCTAGCAGGAATGCCCGGACGGCATCACCCGGGAGACAATGCAGTCATGACGAAGCGCCAATCTCTGCGATGCGTCATCGTCGACGACAACGCCGACTACCTGGCCGCGGCGACGGCACTCCTGCGGCAGGGCGGCATCGACGTCGTCGGCACCGCACAATCCATCTCGGACGGGCTGCACACCGTCGAACGGCTCCGGCCGGACATCGCGCTGGTCGACGTGAACCTCGGTGAGGAGAGCGGCTTCGACCTTGTCGCGCAACTGAACTCCCACGCCGGCACCGCCACCGTGATGGCCATCCTGACCTCGACCTTCACCGACCTGCCCGTCGCCGACCTGAGTGACTCACCACCGCGGTTCCTGCCGAAACTCGATCTGTCGGGCGACGCGATCCGCGCCCTCATCGCCTGACTACACCGAGCAGCCGAAACGGCCCGGCTCCCGCCAGTGTCACCCCTCGATACCGCCTTCTCGTCGAAAAGCCTTGGAAGGCAGAAACACTGATCTGGTGGAGCCGGGCCGGTCGCCGGGCGCGCGATCAGAGAGGCTGATCCAGCGCGCCGGCAGACTGGTCGGCCTCGTCGTGGTCTGCGGCGGCGACGGGTGCCAGGGCGAGAGCTCCGACAGCGGCGACAGCAGCCAGCCAGGGCGCGAAGTGCTTGACGGTGATCTTCATGTTCGGCGCTTCCTTTCAGGTTGGTGGCCGGTATTGCGGAGTGCTTCCATCGTCGGGCCTGACCTGCATGTTTGTCGCTCCTGCAGGCACCCGTTGTGCCCTTGCAGCTACCCGGAAGACGAAGGTGATCCCAAGAGTCAACGACGAGGTGCTCACGGCCACCGCAATTGAAGCCAGGTACGTTCTGCGGCCGTCCGAGGTCCCTGAGTTCAGTAACCGACGGCAGATCGCCACCGTGATTGAACTCAGGGACACTGCCGGGACCTGATGACGGGCACGGGCCCCGCCGCCGCAGGTGAATCGCCGCATGGCACGGGGTCGGACGCTGACTTATCATCAGCATCTGCGGCAACCTACCGAGGCGGCGACAAGGTGGAACAGAAGCAGCACTACGTGGCCATCGGCCGCGGCGAAGGTCTGGTCGCCCGATTCGGCGATGTGCTGACATACCTCCCCGACGGCGCCCGTGCCCGCCCGCTGTTGCAGCTGCTCACCACCGTCGCGCCGCCGGCATTGCCCCAGGCGCTCGCCGGACTCGCCCATGGTCCGGAAACCGACACCGTGCCGGCGTTCGGCGCGCTGATACCGGCCGGCGACTGTCTGCACCTGATCGTGCGGGGCGAGGTGATCGCCGACGTCGAGGCGGGCGGCGGTCAGCGGCGTCTGGGCAGCGGTGGCCGGCCGCTCGTCGACGAACCTGTCCCGCCCTGGTTCGACCGGATCACGATCTGCGGCGCCGCAACGACATTCGTGCCCTGCGCGGACACCGATCTGGTCGCCGGCGTGGTGCCCGGCGGCGGCTTCGTACTGCAGTCGGCACTGGCGCGGTCCGCCGCGCAGCAAGCACCTCAGCCGGCCCCCGCGACAACCCGCGCCCGTCCGGTCACCGGAATCCTGACCGCCGACGACGGGGCCGGGTACCCGTTGGACCGTCCGTACATCATCGGCCGCAACCCGATGATCGATCCCGCGGTCGTGAGCGGTGCGGCATCGCCGATCAGCCTGCCCGACGACCCACAGGTGTCGCGCGTCCACGCCTATGTGACCGTCAGCGGCGGCATGGTCCTGGTCCGCGACGCACAAACCGTCGGTGGGACCCACATCGCGGCGCCCGGAGACCAGACCTGGACCCAGATCGGCGACCAGCCCGTCGAGCTGCTACCTGGCTGCTACCTGCGGATCGGCCAGAAGATTCTCACCTATCAGGTGCCGGCCCAGAGTCAGTAGGCGAGTCTGTCGGCATCGGACAGAATGTCCCAGTTGCCCGTCCGTAGCACCCCCATTGCCACCGGTCCGACGCGGCGCTGCTCGCGGACCGCTTTCTGGGCGGCCGCGAGGTCGGCGGGGTGGTGCCCGAGCACCGTCGCCCCGACCGCACGGCCGCGCGATACCACCAGCCTGCGGTAGGACGGCACCGTCGGCCGGTCGATGACGACCACCTCGTCGCCCGCGCCGGGGTCCACCGGGCCGATCGAAAAGAGTTCCAGTTCAACACCTTTGAGAATGGTCGGCGGCGTCTCGACCGGCACGGTCCGGTCGCCGCCCAGCGCATTGACCGCCGCCGCCTCGGCCTGTTCGGTCGCCACCGGCCACAGGCCCAGCACGCGGCCGCCGTGCTCGGCGACATCACCGGCGGCGTAGACGCCGGGCACCCGGGTCTGCATCCGGTCGTCGACCAGCACCCCTTTGCCGACGGGCAGGCCTGCGTCCCTTGCCAATTCGATGTTGGGCCGGATGCCGGTGGCGGCCAGGAACAGCTCGCACGACAAAATTCGGCCGTCCTTGAACCGCACGCCGGTGACGGCGGGGTCGCCGCGCACTTCCGCCGTCTCCGCCTTGTGGGCGATGGTGATGCCGGCGCGGGCGAAATGCTCGGCCACGAGTTGCGAGCAGCGCGCGTCGATCTGCTTGCTCAGCAGCCGCGTGCCGCGTTCCAGCATAGTCACTTGCAGGCCGAGTTGGTGCAGGCAGTACGCCGCCTCGAGCCCCAGCAGGCCACCACCGGCCACCACCGCGTGCCGGGCCCGCCGTTCCTGCACGTACGCGCGGATTCGCATGGCGTCGGCAGCCGAACGCAGCACGACGCTTCCGGGCCGGTTCAGGCCCGGAATGTCGGGTACCGCGGCGCTGGACCCCATCGCCAGGATCAGCCTGTCGTACGGCAGTGTCTCGCCGGTGCCGAGGCGCACCACGCGCGAACGCAGATGGATGCCGGATGCCCACGTGTTCAGCCAGGCGGTGACACCGTGGTCGTCGTACCACTGCTCGGGCAGCAGGTACAGGCCCTGCATCGCCGACCGGCCGTACACCAGTCGCGAGATGCCCATGCGGTTGTACAGACCGTGTGGCTCGGCTCCCACCAGATGGATTTCGCAGTCGGGGTGGCCCCGGCGCAGGAAGTCCGCGGCCGTCACCCCCGCGATGCCGTTGCCGACCACCACGATGCTGACGATCGAGCGGTCGTAGCTGACGGGCCTGCTCGCCGCGGTGTCGGCGCGTTCGGGCGTCAGCGACACCGTGACACCGCCATCATGGCCGCCCTGGATCCGGGCACAGCACGCCATCCTGCTGGACTTGCCCAGGCCCAGCCGGTTCAGCGTCTTGAGTTCGTCGGCTTCCGCCGGCGACAGGCAGCTCATCCCGGCGACAATCGACACGGGGTCGGCACCACATACGCCCATTCGACAGCCCGCCTCGATCGGCTGTCCACTGCTTTCCGCGACGTCGAGCAGACTCATCCCGATGTCGGCCCCGACGGGTTCGGCATCAGATTCGAAACGCACTCGCACAGCTGCGGTTTCGCCGCCGGCGGCGTCGGTGCGCGCCGGCACTTTCGGCTGGTTCAGCAGCACCGGTTCGGGCCGCGCGCCGGTGACATACGCGAACTGCAGCTCGCTGACCCGGGTTCGGGCCAGCCACCACAGCGTCAGCAGCGCGATCGCCACGATGATGGGCCACCGCAGCCAGGGCGCGTCGACACCGGTGATCTGCCGCACCGAGTCGGCGATGATGGGACCGGAGAACCAGTAGTACGCGTTGATGGCCACCGCAGCGAAGATCGCCGTCACCATCGCCTGGCTCAGCGGCGTGACGGCCTGCACCACATAGCACAGCCCGACGCTGACCAACACGAAAAGCGCCAGCGCACCGTACTTTTCGGTCGCCATACCGCCCTGCTGGGCATGCACGGTGAAGAAGCCGATGATGAATCCCGGTAGCGCGGCGGCGAACAACACGCGTGGCGCACTCCACCGCGGCTCGGGATCCGCCATGTCGGCCTGCCAGGCCGCCCGGGGTTTGAAGTCGTAGCAGTTCTTCGCACAGCCCAGGCAGGACTCACAGTGACTGTTCGGCGACGTGACGTACGGCGTCTGCCCGTACGTGCGTTGCAGCGGCAGCAGCGGGCAGATGCTGGAGCACCAGCCGCTCTTGCCTTTGAGCAGGAACCCGCCGGCGAATGCCGAGGCGATGATCACGGCCAGCACCACGCCCGTGGCCGGTCCGCTGCGGTCCAGGCCGATCAGCCGCGCGCCCGCGATGCTGAAGAACAGCGCCGCGGCAATCAGGAAGCTGTTGCGCGTCCACCAACCGGGGGCGGTGGCGGCCCGGCTGAACCCGGCGACCCGAGGCAGCTGATTCGATGCCGACAGCGGGCAGATGTTGCGCCACACACCGGGCGCGATGAAGAACAACGCCGGCCACAGCGGCACGATCACCCGGAAGAAGACGAACAGTCCCGCGGCCGGCCGGACGAACAGCGTCACTACCACCGCGAGATACACCAGCACGCTGCCGACCCGGATCGCGAGCCATGCCTGACGCGAAACCTTGTGCGGCAGTTCGGTGTACGGCGGGAACAGGTCGCGGGTTCCGGTCGGGTCGATGCCCAGCGCCCGCTCGGCCAGCCGCAGTCCCACCGGCCGGACCTCCGCCGCCGCGGCCGCCGGGACCGGGACGTCGACGAGCTTGATCACCTGCATCGTCCGCGTGGGGTCGTGGGCGGCCACGGCGACCGGCGCCTGCTCCGCGCTCGACAGCTTCGGAGCGTGTACGACGAGAATCTCCGTGCGTCCCAAGCGGATCACGTCGCCGGTCGACAGGGTCCCGCGCCCGGTCAGCGGCACGCCATTGACGGTACTGCCGTTGCTGCTGCCGAGGTCGACGACCGACAGCGCCGTGGGCGTCGGAACCAGCCGCAGGTGGCGGCGGGATACCTCGCTGTCGGCGAGGTTGACGCCGTCGCACTCGCGGCCGAACTGCACCGGCCTGCTGAGCGTCATGCGGCGGGCCGGCCGGCCCCATTCGCGGATCTCGATCACCGGCGGCTCAGCCATGGTCAGCTCCCCGAGAAGTCGAAATCGCTGGCAGTCAGCTTAAATCGGCCGGCCCGAGTCCGCCGCCCGATCGGCACTTCCGGAACGCAAATCGCAGTCAGTCCCCGGTGCGTACGAACTTGTCGGTGAAATCGCCACCCTTGCATTCGCCGCCGGTCGACGTGTTGGTACCTCGACCCTCCAGCGTCGGGATCGGATCCTGGAGATCGGTCGGCAGCGGATACTCCGCGGTGATCTTGACGTGCGTGGTCCCCCCGAGCGCGCACGGGACGGTGCCCTCCTCGGTACGTGTCCACTTGCCCGCGGCGAAGATCAGCGTGACCACACCGTCCATCGCGTGGAATGCGCTGATGCACCGGTCTCCCGTGCGCAGGCACTGCGTACGGACCTCCAGATCCGGCGCCCCCGGGCCGAAGCCGCCGACCGCGTACACGATGTTCTCGTGGTAGCGGCCGTGCAGTGTCGAGGCCGGTGACGTGGTGCGCGGCGGCAGGCCGGCGGGATCGGACACGCTGCTCAACTCGCCGTCGCCGGTGCGGGTGAAGGTAACCGTCCGCTTCACGCTGCTGCAGCCGTTGACGGCGCTGCGCGTCGTCTCACCGGCCAAGGTGCCGTCGGGCTTGGGGGTCAGCGTGAAGACCACCCACACCTCGGTCGGCGCCTCGCCCGGTGCGTCGGTGCATTTCACGGCCCCGGTCCCGACGGCGACCCAGTCACCGGAGATCTGGTCGAACGTCATGTTCGACACCACGGGGACGGCGCTCTTTCCGGTGTACGACGCGTTGGCGATGCACCCGTTGGCGCCGCACGACGACCGCACGTCCCATTGGCCCGTGATCGCGGGTCCGCCGGGGATCGCCGTGCCCTGGAGATCGGTGGCCGGGCCGTATTCGGCGCGGTACCTGCCGCTGAAGCCGGTACCCGCGGCTGTCGGCGACATGGTGTGCGTCGGCGGCGTCCCGATCGGGTGGTCGCCACCCCCGAACAGTTGCACCCCGGCGAACACCACGCCGGCGACGACCAACAGGGCGACCACCGCCAGGACCGCAATGAGCGCCCCGGACCGTGACGACCGCGGCGGTGGCGAGGTGAACTGCTGTGGCGGCAGGTTCAGCGGCTGCGGTGCGTGCCGTGTGGACGGTGGGGGTGCCGGCGCGGCCATGGTCTGCTGATTGCGGAAGTCGTTGGTGGCCATCGGCATTGGTTGGCGGGACTGCTGCTGCAGGGCCTGCGCGAACTCACCGCAGCTGGCGAAACGCGCCGCAGGCGTCTTCGACATGGCCCGCGCCAGGACCGGATCCAGGCCACGGAGTTCGGGCCGGTGCTCCCCCAGCGACGGCGCCGGTGCGGTGACGTGCTTGGTGATGACCACCGCCGGGTTGCTGTCGGCGTACGGCGGGTTCCCGGTGAGGAGCTGGAATGCCGTGCACGCCAAGGCGTATTGATCCGTGCGGCCGTCCATCCCCTCGCCCCGGAGCTGCTCCGGCGCCGCGTACGCGACCGTCCCTACCGCCATGTTGGTCGCGGTGAGCCCCGCCGAGTCATTCATGGGCCGGGCGATCCCGAAGTCGGCGAGGTAGATGCGGGAGGTCTCGGCATCCAGCAAGATGTTGGCCGGCTTCACATCTCGGTGCAGCAGCCCCCGCCGGTGCGCATGGTCCAGCGCCGAGGCCACGGCATGGATGATGGGGAGCGCCACCTCGGGCGGCATGCCGGCGGGATAGTGCTCGCGCAGCAGCTGTGCGGCATCGGTCCCGGCCACGTAGTCCATCGAAATCCAGAGCTGGCCGTCGCACTCGCCGCGGTCGTGGACGCCGAGGATGTTGGGATGCGACAGCGTGGACACCAGGTCCGCTTCGCGCAGGAACCGCGGTCCGTACTCCGGATCCGACGTCAGCTCGGCCGACAGCACCTTCACGGCGTCCAGCCGCGGCAGACGCGGATGCGAAGCGAGGTACACACTGCCCATCCCGCCCGCGCCGAGTTTCCGCCGGATGGTGTAACCGGCGAAAACCTGACCCTCGGTGAGCAACACGGGCAAATCGTAGGCCCGCCGTGGTGTCGATGCAGGCAACGTCGACAAATCCGCCCAGCGGACCAGTTCGGTCCATCGGGGCCGTGATCTCGATACAGTCCGACGATGCACGCCGCCCTGAACCGTCTCGCCGATGAATTGCCCGACGGCGCGCTGATCACCGATTCCGACATCATCGAGCGCTACCGCCGGGATTCGGCAGCCGATCCGCACGCCGGCACCCCGGTCGCCGTGGTGCGTCCCGCCGGTACCGCTGACGTTCAGCAGGTTTTGCGGTGGGCCGCCGAACACCATGTCGCCGTGGTGCCGCGCGGCGCCGGATCGGGCCTGTCCGGCGGGGCCGACGCCGTCGACGGTTCCGTCGTGCTCAGCACCGAACGGATGCGGGACATCCGGATCGATCCGGCCACCCGGACCGCGGTGGTGCAGCCGGGCCTGACCAACACCGAGGTCAAGCGCGCGGCCGCCCAACACGGCCTGTGGTATCCGCCGGACCCGTCGTCCATCGACATCTCGTCGATCGGCGGCAACGCAGCGACCAACGCGGGCGGTCTGTGTTGCGTGAAGTACGGCGTCACCGGTGATTACGTGCTCGGCATGGAGGTGGTGCTGGCCGACGGCACGGCGCTACGGCTCGGTGGCCCGCTGCTGAAAGACGTTGCAGGACTGGCGTTGACGAAATTGTTCATTGGTTCCGAGGGCATTCTGGGCGTCATCACGGAGCTCACGCTGCGGTTGATCCCGGCACAACCGCCCGCGTCGACCGTGGTGGCCCTGTTCGACTCCGTCGCGGACGCCGCCAACGCGGTGGTCGCCATCACCGCTGAAATCCGGCCGGCGATGCTGGAATTCATGGACCACGCGAGCATCAACGCCGCCGAGGACCACATGCGGATGGGTCTGGACCGGTCCGCCCGGGCCATGTTGTTGATGCAGTCCGATGCGCCGGGAGCCGCCGCGGCGGAAGTGGCGACCATGGTCAGCAACTGCGAGAAGTGTGGCGCCACGGAGGTTTTCGCCACGGACGATCCGGCCGAGGGAGCCGCGTTCACCGCGGCCCGCCGCGGCATGTTCGGCGCGGTCGAGAAGCTGGGCAGCTTGTTGCTCGAGGACGTGGGCGTCCCGATCCCGCAACTGCCGGCGTTGGTCACCGGGGTCGAGGACATCGCCGACACCTGCGATGTGCAGATCTACATGGTGGCGCACGCCGGCGACGGCAACACGCATCCGATCATCGTGTACGACCCCACCGATCCCGACGCCACCGACCGCGCCGAGCGCGCGTTCGCCCGCATCATGGAGCTGGCCATCGGGCTCGGCGGCACCATCACCGGCGAGCACGGCGTCGGACGCCTCAAGCGGGACTGGCTGCCCAATCAGTTGGGCGACGACGTCATGGCCCTGACGCGGCGCATCAAGGACGCACTCGATCCACAGGGCATTCTCAATCCCGGTGCGGTGCTGCGCTAGTCACCTCGACGTGCGCCCGGACCCGTCCGGCGTCGTCACACCAGCCCTTGCTCGCGGCATATGCCAGCATCCCGGCCAGATTCTGCCGCCACTCGTCGTCGTCACCGCGGCCGGCCAGGGCGGTCAGTACGTCGGGCACGATCCAGGCGTGCTCGGGCACCTCGACGACCACCTTGAAGGCCGTGAAGTCATCCGGTTCCCGCACCTCGACTGCTGGTGGGACCTCGGTGGGGTCGATGTGCAGGTACATCCGCGCTCCTTTGTCGACAGTCGCCGCCGATTGTGGGTGCGATCACCGGTCACCGACCGTGCCTGTCCCACCCCGTGGTGCGAAAAGTCGATCTCACGTGCGCGTCGCCTGGCGGTAACCATCGGTCCGTACAGTCGCTGGCATGTCCGAAGAACCCACGAGCCTCGCCGAGCAGACCTTCCGGGATCTGCTCACCGCGGCCATCACGCGGGGAGACCGGCCACCACCCACCACGATTCTGGGCCCGACCTGCTGGATCGCGCTCGATGCGCTGGCCCGCGAGCACCCCGATGCCACTCCCGAACGCGTGGTCGCCGCGTTCGACGCGTTCGCGATCGAGCACCAGGACACCGACCTGACCGAGATCGACGTCGAGGCCGAGGTTGATCCCACGACCGCGCGAGCGGCCGAGTACGCCGCCATCGACGCGCTGGTGGCGCAATTGACCATCACCTATCCGAACATCGATCCCCGGACCGTGACGGCCGTGGTGCGCCGGATCCACGCCGATTTCCACGATCACGCGGTGCGGGACTTCATCCCGCTGTTCGTCGAGCAGGCGGCGCACCGGAAACTCGCCTAGACCGACCGGCTTCGTGACCGGCACCACCCCTGGCAAGGTAGTGCCCGTGTCCACTCACCTGACCGACGAAGAGGCCCTGCTCGTCGAAACCGTGCGCGCGTTCATCGACCGCGACGTCAAGCCCACGGTGCGCGACGTCGAACACGCCAACACCTACCCCGAGGCGTGGATCGAGCAGATGAAGCAGATCGGCATCTACGGGCTGGCGATCCCCGAGGAGTACGGCGGCTCCCCGGTGTCGATGCCGTGTTATGTCGAAGTGACGCAGGAACTCTCACGCGGCTGGATGAGCCTGGCCGGCGCCATGGGCGGTCACACCGTGGTGGCCAAGCTGATCGGCCTGTTCGGCACTGCGGTGCAGAGGCAGACGTACCTGCCGCGCATGGCCACCGGCGAGCTGCGCGCAACCATGGCCCTGACCGAACCGGGCGGCGGCTCGGATCTGCAGAACATGTCGACCGTCGCGCGCCGCGATGGTGACGACCTGGTGATCAGCGGGTCCAAGACGTGGATCAGCAATGCGCGCCGGTCGGGCCTGATCGCGCTGCTGTGCAAGACCGATCCCACCGCCGAGCCACGGCACAAAGGCATTTCGGTGGTACTCGTCGAGCACGGCCCCGGGCTGACGGTGTCACGTGATCTGCCCAAGCTGGGCTACAAGGGCGTCGAATCCTGCGAGCTGACGTTCGACGGCTACCGCACGCCCGCGTCCTCGATCCTCGGTGGCGAGCCGGGCAGGGGTTTCGGTCAGATGATGAAAGGCCTTGAGACGGGCCGGATTCAGGTCGCCTCGCGGGCCCTCGGCGTCGCGACCGCCGCGCTGGAGGACGCGCTCAAATACGCGCAGGAGCGCGAGAGCTTCGGTCTGCCGATCTGGAAACACCAGTCGGTCGGCAATTACCTGGCGGACATGGCCACCAAACTCACGGCCGCGCGCCAGCTGACGCGGTATGCCGCCGAACGCTACGACAGTGGCGAGCGCTGCGACATGGAGGCCGGCATGGCCAAGCTGTTCGCGTCCGAGATCGCCATGGAGATCGCGCTCAACGCCGTCCGAATCCACGGTGGCTATGGCTATTCCACCGAATACGACGTCGAACGCTACTTCCGCGACGCCCCGCTGATGATCGTCGGCGAGGGCACCAACGAAATCCAGCGCAATGTCATCGCCGCGCAGTTGGTCGCCCGTGGTGGGCTGTGATGGATAAGGGACGCGCCGGCAACGTCATCGGGTTCGTCCTCGCCGCGGCAGTCGTCGGTGCGTTGACCGGTCTGACGGCAGGCAGCTTCCGGGCGCTGCTCGACTACGCGACGCAGTGGCGCACCTCGCTGTCGCACTGGTCGCACGGAAGTTGGTGGGGCCCCATCGTTGTCGTGGCCATCTGCGCCGTCTGCACCGCGGTGGCCGCGTCGTTGGTCTGCCGTGTGGAACCGCACGCCGAGGGCAGTGGCATCCCCCGCGTCGAGGCTGTCGTCGCCGGCCGCGCCGAGCCGGGCCGCTTCAGAATCCTCCCGATCAAGTACGTCGGTGGGTTGCTGTCCCTCGGGTCCGGCCTCGCCCTCGGGCGCGAAGGACCGTCGGTGCAGATGGGTGGGTCCATCGCCATCATCGTCGCCTCGGCGACGCGGCGCTCCCAAGCCGACCTTCGCGTCCTCGCCGCCGCCGGAGCTGCCGCCGGCTTGGCGACCGCGTTCAACGCGCCGATCGCCGGCGGTGTCTTCGTCCTGGAAGAACTCGTCAAGCGCTTCGACCCGCGCACCACGGTGGCCACCCTCATCGCGTCCGCGTCCGGGTTCATGGCGGCCCTCCCGTTCGTCGGCTCCGGCAGTGAATTCCAGGTGCCGGCCCTGGCCGATCCGCAGCTGGCCGGCTCCTGGTGGGTATTGGCCGTCGGCGTCCTCGCCGGTCTTCTGGGCGTCCTCTACAACAAGGCCATCATGTTCGGCCTGCGCACCGCCGACACCAGCCGGTGGCCGGTCGAGGTCCGGGCCGCGCTCATCGGCGCCGGCGTCGGGGTACTGGTCTGGTACTCCCCCGACCTTGCCGGTGGGGGTGACCAGCTCACCCAGGAGGCGCTGCTCGGCCACGGTGCCATCGGTGCCGTCACCGCGGTGCTGGTGCTGCGGTTCATCCTCGGTGTCGTCTCGTATGCGGCGGGCACGCCCGGCGGTCTGTTCGCGCCGATGCTCGTCCTCGGCGCCGATGTAGGGTTGATTGTCGGCCTGATCGCGACCCACTTGGCGCCGCATACAGCACCCGCCCCGGCTGCACTCGCCCTCATCGGCATGGCGGCGTTCTTCACCGCCACCGTCCAGGCGCCCGTGACGGGGCTCATCCTCGCCACCGAGCTCACGGGCAGCACCAACCAACTGCCGCCGATGCTCGGTGCCTGCGCGACGGCGCTGCTGGTCGCCATCGCGCTCGGGTCCCGCCCGATCTACGACCTGCTCACCGACCGGGCCGCCGCCGCGACCGCGACGCCCTAGCTCAGCGCAGGTTTCCGGCGTATCTGCTTGCCAGCGCGCCGATTTCGATGAGCCACAACAGGGTGTCGCGGGCAGTCTCCTCGAACGGCCGGGCGACGATGCCGAGGTCCTCGGTGGTGGGCGACGTGTCGAAGCGGGTGTCGCGTTCGGCGAGTTCGACGGTCTCGACGTCCGCCGGCAGGTGCACGCTGTCGGGCAACACCTTGTTGAACAGCTCCACGAACCGGCTGAAGGGCTTGGCCACGATGGACGGTGTGGTCACGAACGGCAGCCACCGTCCGGTGATCTTGTGCAGCGTGCCGTGCATCAGGTCGCCGGTGAGGTGATGCCCGGGCACCACGTAGCGGCGCGGACCTCGGCCCGGCACCAGGCATGCGGCGACCACATCGGCGGTGTCGCGGACGTCGACATAGTGGGCCCCGCCCGTCGGCCACACCGGAAGCCAGCCCTTCACGATCCACGCGAACAGCTCGGACTGCGTGCCCAGGTACGGATCGTGCGGCCCCAACACGCCGCCGGGATACACCGATACCACGGGCGCCCCGGTCGACTGCAGCGCCCGAATCTGCACCTCTGATTCACGTTTGGACTTGGCGTAGGGCCGGTCGACGTCGCCCAGCGGCAGGTCGGGTCCGCCGCCGTCGCGACACGTGAGGGCCACCGTCGACGAGATGTGCACGATGGGATCCAGGCCGCGTTCCACCGCACCGCCCACGACCAATTCCGTTGCGCGCAGGTTGGTCCGGGTGATCTCGGCGGCCCGGCGCGCGTCGAGACTGAACACCGCGGCCGCGTGCACGACGGCGTCCACACCGTCGAGTCCCGCGGCGACCACCTCAGGATCCAACACATCTCCGACGACGATGTCTTGGACCGAAACACCCAGCGGTTCAAGCGATATCGGCACTTGCTCGGCCCGGCGGACCAGCATCCGCACCTCGTGTCCGTCCCGGATCAGCGCGGCGACGATATGCGCACCGACAAAGCCCGTCCCCCCGGTCACCAGAACCTTCATCGTCCGTCCTTCCCAGGGACTCGTCGGCCATTGCGCCCGCACCCTATCCCCGGCCGGCGACTATTCGCTGAAAAACCGGATCACGCTTCGGCGTCAGTATTGGCACCGTCTCCGGTGACGACCTCCTTGAGCTTGTCGACAGCATGCCGGCCAATGTCGACGGAATTCTCGACAATGCCGGAAATCCCTTCTCTTACATCACCTCTGATGATGTCCGCGGCGTTGTCGACGATGTCCGACGCCTTCTCGACGGAATGCACGGCGACGTCCCGGACCGCGTCGAACGAGTCCCTGGGGTTCAACGGCATCGCGGCCTCCTCCGGTTGACGGTTAGCCAAGACGGTAGACCTCGGTACACGACCAAGTCGCAGGTTCGCCGAGACTGAGCTTGTGTGCCAAATCACGACGGAATCTGGCACACAAGCTCATGTTCGTGGCACCAGTGATCGTTCGCAACATTCGCGGGTCGGTCGTTCACGAATCGCCGCGTTGGACCACTATTAAAGGCGGGCACCAGACACTGCGGCGACCGGAGAGTATCGGCGATGAATCTCGACCAACGAATCTTCCACGTCATCAACGATTTCGCTCGCGATACTCCATGGCTACAGCCTCTGCTGACCGCGTACGCCAACGACGGGGTGTTCGTGTTCCTCGTGTTGCTGTCGGCCGGATGGTGGCTCGCCCGCAAGAGCACCGACCCGGCGGCCATGGTCGCGGCGATGTGGACACCGCTGGGCGTGTTGGCCGCCCTACTGATCTACGACCCGATCGCCTTGTCCGTCAACGAAACCCGTCCGTGCAACGCACTACGGAACATCGTGGTTCTGCACTGCAATACCGACGGCGGTTTCCCGAGCATCCATGCCGTTATCGTGGCAGCGGTGGCCGCAGGACTGTGGCTGGTGAACCGCCACCTGGGTATCGTGGCTGCCGTGGCGGCGGCTGTGATGGCGTTCGCGCGCATCTACGTCGGTGCCCACTATCCGAGCGATGTCCTTGCCGGCCTGGTACTCGGCGGCGTCGTCAGCGGGGCCGGATACTTTCTGTTCCGACCGCTGCTGCGGCGGTTGCTCGAAGTGATCGGAAGGTCCCGGCTACGCGGCCTTGTCACCGCAGCACCTAGCGACCCGCACGTTCCATAACCGCCGGAGCACAACCCCGTCCGATCCGATCGCGCCGGATGCGGTCGCCGACGATGCGCTCGACCAGAACCGGGACGAACGCCTGAATTCGAGCGTCCGTGAACCGCGTCGCAGCCTCTCGGCACCAGTGCATGATCTCCATATCGCGCGCCATATCGTGGCGTCCCTCACGAAGAGCAAGTTTCTCCGCAACTCCGGCAATCCAGTCCGCACGTGCAGTGTCGCGGACCGGCTCATGCAGCACGGTCATGCCTGCCCTACCGTCGCCAGGTCGATCGAACTCTGCTGGCAGGCAGCTCCATTACCGCTCGTTGGGTGGGAGGCCGTCCGCATGAACAACAGCGTGCAGTCCGAACCTTTCAAGGTCTTGCGCATCTCGTCGCTGGTCAGTTCCGCCACCAGTTCGCTGTCGTCGCCGGGCACGATGACGAGCTGGTCGATGCACGCGCTCTGGCGCAACAGGTTGGTCAGATGCCCGGGCATCGCCAGCGTGACCGACTCCAGGTGACCGTCATCCGCAGCCCGCAAGTAGCGCTCCAGGGCGGCGTGCACCGGATGCCCTTGGTCGGCCGGCTCACCCGAATGCGACCACGGCTCCAACATCAGAATGGGCGCGGCGCGCCATGCCGAGTCAGCCTCGGCGGCCTTCAGTACGGCAGTGGCAGAGGCTGATTCGTCCAGCACGGCCACAATCCATTTGCGATGGTCGAATTCGCGGTGTGTCCGGCGGATGATCGCTACCGTGCCCGGTGCGTTGCGGGCCACCTCGACAGCCGTGGATCCGCGTGGAGCATCGGGCGTGTCGTGCGTCCCCCGGTCGCCGACGCACACCAGCGCGGCACGCCATGACTCTTCGGCCAAGCATTCCGCCGGACTGCCGGAGAGTATCTCCGACTCGAGCTTGACGTCGATATGCGTATCGGCCACCGCTTTCCAGGCCTTGTGCAACGCGTGCTGCGCGCGGTGGATGCTCTTCTGGCCATCAGGTCCTTCCGAGTCGATGACGTAAACCAGCCGCAATGTGGTGTCCCGGCTCGCCGCCTCGAGCGCAGCCCACCGCGCAGCGCGCCGCGCATGTTTGGACCCGTCGATACCGACCACGACCGGGGTGACTGGGGCTTGGGTGTTCATCGGAAGTCCTTGTGCCGTAGTGGTCTGGAGATCCACCGATCTCCGATGACATCTGACCGCGCCGCGTTAACCGGGCCTAGTGTCGAAGGTCCCTCGAAAGGTCCGAAAAGTGCTCTGCTGGGAACGTTGCGGCGGCTGCGCGACTGATGACTTCCGGCCCTGTCCGAAGCGTCCACACCGTCGCAGGCTTCGAGGTGCAACTGCTGCTGCCGAAGGACGCCTGATGACGAAAGCCGCCATTCCCCTCGCGGAAATCGAAGGTGCGGTGCTTCTGGCTTGCCGGGCGCCGTCGATCCACAACAGCCAGCCGTGGCGATGGGTTCTCGAAGCCGCCACGCTGAAGCTGTACCTCGATAGCGACCGGCTGGTCACCACCGACCGTTCCGGGCGCCAGGCACTGTTGAGCTGCGGCGCGGCATTGGATCATCTCCGGGTGGCGATGGCCGCAACGGGCTGGACCACCACGATCGACCGCTTTCCCGATCCGCACAACCACCAGCACCTCGCCGACATCCGCTTCCACCCGGCCGGCGACGTAACTCCGGCACAGCGGCAGGCCGCAGACGCAATATTGAGCCGACGAACCGACCGACTTCCGTTCGGCGCCGTCGACGACCGGCCGGCACTGCAAAATCTGCTGCGGCTGGCGGTGGGGAATCGCCCGTCTCGGATCGACGTCCTGGCCGCCCAGACACGCACCGAACTGGCCGAGGCCTCGCATCTCACCGACGTGCTTCGCATGTACGACGCCGCATATCATGCCGAATTGGACTGGTGGACTTCATCTTTTGACATTTCGACCGGTATTCCGCACAGCTCGTTGGTCTCGGTTGCAGAAAACGACCGCGTTGAGATCGGACGCTCATTCCCGGTGACCCGCACCCGCGAGCGACGTCAAGACGCCGGCGATGACCAGGCCACCGTCGTGGTGATCTCGGCCCTCGGCGACACGCGTGAGGACATCCTTGCGTGCGGCGAGACGTTGTCGGCGGTGTTGCTGGAGGCCACCGTCGCGGGCCTAGCCAGTTGCACGCTCACCCATCTGACCGAGCACGCGGCCACCCGCGACATCATCAGCACGCTCACCGGTCACCCGCTGCCCCAGGTGTTGGTCCGGATCGGGACGGCCCCGGCTCTGGAGGATATCCCGCCACCGACACCGCGACGCCAGCTGCCGGATGTTTTCCGCTTCCGGCCACATCGCCCTGACGATCGGAATTGACGGCGGGGCGCTGGAGGCGCGCCGGGCGGCGGCCCGCTTCCGCATCAGTCGGCCCGCTACGCACAGCGCGGCCGCAAGCGCGGTCCCGGTTGCCAGCTGCTTCTTCATGTGATCGACGATGGCTGGTCGCCACGGCCGTTGACTAGAGCACATGGGCCCGAGGTCGAGGCCAAGCGGCCTGGTTCAAGAGGCCACTGTCACAGGTGACTTAGGGACCAATGCCCCTGCCGCCGGCGCCGTCGTCGCACCTACCGTCGACCAATAGTCAGTTCGGTGGTGTCAGGAGGGTGTGAAGATGTACAAATCAGCTTCACCATCGTCGGCCGTGGTGGTCGGCATCGACGGCTCGCGGTGGTCGGTCGACGCCGCCTTGTGGGCGGTCGACGAAGCCGTCAGTCGTGATGTGCCCCTGCGCCTGCTCTACGTGGTCGAGCCGCGCGGCCATGGTGCTGTCGATCCCCAGCAGGAAGCGCAAGATCTGGCGTGCGCGGACGTCTCCGTGCGGCGCGCGCTGGTCGCGGTCGAGTCCACCGAGAAGCCGGTCAAAGTGGAATGGGAAGTGCTGCAGGGGCATCCCTCCCGGGTCTTGTTGGACGCCAGCCGCTCTGCCGATCTGCTGTGTCTCGGCTCGCTCGGCATCGCGCATGCCACGGGGCACCGGCTCGGTTCCACCGCGGCGACATTGGCCACGTCGGCGCCGTGCCCGGTCGCCATCGTCCGTAGCGGCAATCACCATGGGGCGATGCAGCGCCGTCACGTAGTTGTCGAAGTCGATGAAAGTCCGGACAGCACCGTCGTTCTCGAAGCCGGGATCAGCGAAGCCCGGCTGCGCGGAGCGCCTTTGACAGTGCTCGCAACGCGGCCGACCTCACTTTCCGACGGCCGCGACAAAGCGCAGGACGACGGCGTATGCGCACGACTGGACAAACGCCTCACCCGGCACCGCCTAGCCAATCCGGACATCGAATTCAACCCCGTCGCAATCCGTGGCTCCACCATGAATTATCTTGATCGCCAAGCCGATTCGATCCAGTTGCTGGTGATCGGCAGACACCGCAGGCCCGGGATGGGTGAGATCGTGGGAACCGCACGCTCGGCCTCGCCCCAGGTGAACTGCACGGCACTGATTTGCCAACATAATCAGCGTCTGTAGCCGGAGCCTGGCCTATCGTCATGGCAGGACATCAACACTGAACGCACGCCGACGGCGTGCAGAAGGGCACGCGAATGGTCACAGTATTCCTCGTCGATGACCATGAAGTCGTGCGCCGTGGACTCATCGACCTGTTGAGTGCGGACCCGGATCTGCAGGTCATCGGCGAGGCCGGCACCGTGGCGCATGCCATGGCGCAGATCCCCGCGCTCCGGCCCGATGTCGCCGTCCTCGATGTGCGACTGCCGGACGGCAACGGCATCGAACTGTGCCGCGATCTGCTGTCGCGGCTGCCCGACCTGCGGTGTCTGATGTTGACGTCATTCACCTCCGACGAGGCCATGCTCGACGCGGTCCTGGCCGGCGCGAGCGGATATGTCATCAAGGACATCAAGGGCATGGAACTTGCCGAGGCCATCAAGGCCGTCGGCGCCGGACGGTCCCTGCTGGACAATCGCGCCGCCGCGGCGTTGATGACGAAGCTGCGCAACGCCGCCGAGCGGTCCGACCCACTTTCGGGCCTGACCGACCAGGAACGGGTGCTGCTGGATCTGCTCGGTGAAGGCTTGACCAACAAGCAAATTGCCGCACGAATGTTCCTGGCCGAGAAGACGGTCAAGAACTACGTGTCGCGGCTACTCGCCAAACTCGGCATGGAGCGCCGCACCCAGGCCGCGGTGTTCGTGTCGAAATTGGACCGACCGCGGCGCTCTGACGACTGATATGTCCGCGGCGTCAAATTCCTGGCGCGCGACTGCCGCGATGGCAGAATCACCGATGTGACACGCCAAGACAGCAGCGCCGGCCATCCGCTGCGAGCGCCGCTATCGGGACTACGGCTGCGTGAACTTCTCAGTGAAGTGCAGGACCGCGTCGAACAGATCATCGAGGGCCGGGACCGGCTCGACGGCCTGGTCGAGGCGATGCTCACGGTCACGTCCGGTCTCGAACTCGACGAGACACTGCGCACCATCGTGCACACCGCGATCGAGCTGATCGACGCCCGGTACGGCGCCCTCGGGGTGCGGGGCACCGATCACGAGCTCGTCGAATTCGTCTACGAGGGCATCGACGAGGAAACCCGCTGCCAGATCGGCCCGCTTCCCCAAGGGCGCGGCGTGCTCGGCGTACTGATCGACGAGCCGAAACCCATTCGGCTGGAAGACATTCGCACGCATCCTGCCTCAGTCGGGTTTCCCGAGAACCACCCGCCCATGCGTACGTTCCTCGGGGTACCGGTGCGCATCCGCGATGAAGTCTTCGGCAACTTGTATCTGACCGAGAAGGCATCCGGGCAGCCCTTCAGCGAAGACGACGAAGTGCTCGCCCAAGCCCTGGCCGCGGCGGCCGGCATCGCCATCGACAACGCCCGGCTCTACCGCCAGTCACAGCAACGCCAGGCCTGGATCGAGGCCACCCGCGACATCGGTACCGCCCTGCTGTCCGGCACGGAGCCCGCGCAGGTGTTCCGCCAGATCGCGGAGGAAGCGCGCTCCCTGACGGACGCGGACGCCACGCTGATTGCGGTTCCCGAGGACGACGATGCTCCGAGCAGCGAGATCACCGAACTCCAGGTCATCGACGTCGTCGGCGACGTCCGCGCATCATCGCTGGAGGCGCCGGCGGCCGACGGCCCCATCGGCCGGGCCTTTCACGCTCGGACGCCCTTGTTCTGCCGGGCAGCGGAGTTGCCGCAAGCGATAGCGGTTGACATGGCTTCGGCACTGGTGCTGCCCCTGCGCACCACCGACAGCGTCATCGGGGTGCTGATCGTGCTGCGGCATACGGGCCGACCGGATTTCACTACCGATCAGCTGGACACGATGGCCGCGTTCGCCGATCAGGCCGCGCTCGCCTGGCAACTTGCGGCCAGCCAGCGTCAGAAGCGTGAGTTGGACGTGCTGGCAGATCGCGACCGCATTGCCCGCGACTTGCACGATCACGTCATCCAGCGACTGTTCGCGGTCGGTCTGACGCTCCAGGGCGCCATCCCGCGCGCCAAATCCAGCGACGTGCAGCGGCGCATCACCGACTGTGTCGACGACCTCCAGGAAGTGATCACCGAAATCCGCACGGCGATCTTCGATCTGCACGGCAGCACCGCCTCCACCACCCGGTTACGTCAACGCCTCGATGCCGCTGTCGCCTCCTTCTCCAGCCACGAGCTGCACACCACGGTGCGCTACGACGGACCGCTCTCGGTCATCGAGCCTGACCTGGCCGATCACGCCGAGGCCGTCGTCCGCGAAGCGGTGAGCAACGCCGTCCGTCACGGCAAGGCCAGCGCTGTCAGCGTCACCGTCAACGTCGACAACGACCTACGTATCGAAGTCGCCGACAACGGTCAGGGACTGCCCGACGGAATCACCGAAAGCGGCCTCGCGAACCTTCGCAGGCGGGCGCAGGACACCGGCGGCGACATGACCGTCGAACCCGGCGTCGACGCCGGCACCGTACTGCGGTGGTGGGCACCCCTGCCCTGACGGGCAACCTGGAGTGAGCGACCAAGACCTCTCAGCAAGTGACGTAGTGCTCTGTCGGTCGTGCCGGATCACCGGAAGGATCGCTGTATGAGAAACGAGCAGTGGGCGCGACCTGAATCGCTCCGCGTCGATCTCGACGACAGGTCTTGCGAGGTGAATCAGATGTCCGAGAAGTTCCCCGACCACCAGACGATTTGCGCAGCCATGGCGCTGGCAACGCGTGCCCCCTCGGTCCACAACACGCAACCGTGGCGGTGGCGGATCGGCTCGAACAGTGTGCACTTGTACGCAGAATCGTCATTGCACCTGATTCACACCGACCCCGACGGTCGCGACCTGTTGATCAGTTGCGGTGCGGCCCTGCACCACGCGACCGTGGCCTTCCACGCGCTGGGCTGGCAGCCGACCGTGCGCAGATTCCCCAATCCGGCCGAACCTGATCACCTCGCCGCGATCGAGCTGAGCCCCGTCACCCCGGAGCAGCCCGACATCGCGCTCGCCGCAGCGATTCCGAGGCGCAGAACCGACCGGCGCTACTACAGCGGCTGGCCTGTCCCGCTCGGAGACATCGCTCTGATGACCGCCCGCGCCGCCCGTCTGGGCATCGGGCTCCGCCGGGTGAAGCTCAACGACGTCCTCACAAGTGCGCTGCGGCAGGCTGTTTCGCAGCATGTGCATGATCTGGACTATCTCACCGAACTGACGGTCTGGAGCGGGCGCTATGCCTCCGTGGCCGGAGTGCCCGCTCGAAGTACACCCACGCCCGACCATAGTGCAGCTCTCCCGGGTCGCATCTTCGCCGGACCCGTACTCGGCCAGGCCGCCGGTACGACGGCCAGTGATGACAACGGTTCGCTATTGGCACTCGGCACCTCGACCGATGCTCCGATCGATCGACTGCGAGCCGGCGAAGCGACGAGCGCAGTTCTGCTCACTGCCACCGCACAGGGCCTGTCCACCTGCCCCGTCACGGAGGCATTGGAGAATCCCGCGTGTCGAGCAATCGTCCGATCGGACGTTTTCGGTGACGAGCTGTTCCCGCAGATGCTCATCCGGGTCGGCTGGGCACCCCTCAACGCCGATCCCCTGCCCGCGACCCCGCGCCGCGCGCTGACGGACGTCGTGTCCCTTCTGCACGACGACGACCCGGTGTTGGGTTCACAGCCCACTGACGACGAGGAGGCGGATCGATGATCGCGCACCGCACCCGGATGTTCGCCCGGGTGCTCGGCCCCTACCTCGTCGTCGCGGCCGCTTCACTGGTCACCCGGGCCGATTACGTCAAGACGCTGCTGCACACGTTCGGGGACGACTCGGTATGGCCCTGGGTCACAGGCGCATTCGTCCTACCGATGGGACTGGTTGTCGTCACACTGCACCCGTACTGGCGCGGAGCTGCCGCCGCCACCGTGTCGGTGCTGGGCTGGTTGACGGTACTCAAGGGTGTGGCGTTGATGACGTTCCCCGGGGCGTACCTCACCACGGGACAGGACGTCCTGGCCGCCGCACCGTGGTGGCAGGTCGGCGTGATCGTCACCGGACTGGCCGGACTGTATCTCACCGTCGTCGGGTGGTCTCCGGATCGTCGACCGGCCCCGTCCGTCACCGCGACCTCCGAGTCTTAAGGCGCTCCACCGGCATTCGGCTCGACGCTCGGTGTCAGATCGGCACGACGTCCTGGGTCGCGGAGTCGGCGTCATCGAGCACGCGCGCGATCACGGCCATCAGCGTTCGGAGATCGTTGTTCGCGCGGTACAGATAGACCGAGGCCATCTCGATGTCGGCGACGTCCTGATGCCGAATTCCGGCCAGGCACTCACTGAACCCGGAGCCGAAATCATCGAGAGTCTGCCGCAGGGCCGTGGTCAGGGTCGCATCCGGGCTCGGCAACAATATCTGTAGCGGCGGCACGGCCGCCTGACCGGCCTCGCAGGCTCGCTGGATTCCCGCCATGTCGGCGCTGGCCGCCGCCCTGGTCATGTTGTCTCGCTGGATCAGCAACGCGTCCAGCGGCGATTCGAGTCGTGCAAGCCACGTGTGCAGTTGTTGCGATGCGGGCGGCGCCTGCTGTTGTGCCGTAGCAACTTTCGCCGGTGCCACTGCGTCATCCGGCAGTCCCAGGCGGACCGACGAGAGATCGCCGAACATCCAACCGATGAATATTGGCGCCGCAATCAGTGCCACGCCGGTCATACCGCGAAGTTGTCCCTGGTGTGCACCGTCGAGACCTTCTGACAACCGCATGTCCACATGGTGCGCCACTCGGCTGAGGGCCACACGGGTCAAAAGTCCTCTGGCAGATAGCCGGAAGGCCACAGGTGCCGAAGGTCCCTACGACCGCGGTCCATCAGCCCTGCTGACGAACCGCCGATAGGCGCAACATCATTCGCGAATACCGCACCGCCCGCGGGCCGGCCCGTAAAGGAAACCGATGAACGACAATCAGCTCACCGCTCTCGATGCCGGTTTCCTGCAGGCGGAGGATTCCGACAGCCACGCCAATCTTGCTGTCGCAGTGGTCGCCCTCATGGAAGGCCCGGCGCCGGACTTCGCCGAACTCGTGACTGTGCTCGACGAGCGGTCGGCCACGCTCCCCCGCTGCCGACAGGTGTTGCACTCCTATCCGCTCGATCTCAGCGCTCCAGAATGGGTACCGGCGCCCAGTTTCGACATCACCCACCACGTCCGCCGACTCACCGTGACAGCGCCCGGTGATGACACCGCGCTCCATCGTGCGGTCGCCGATTTGATGGAGCGCCGTCTCGACAGGTCCCGTCCCTTGTGGGAGGCCTGGATGCTGGACGGTCTGGCCGATGATCGCTGGGCGATCGTGGTGAAGCTGCACCACTGCATCGCCGACGGTGTCGCGGCGACAGCGATGCTCGCAGGCATCTGCGACAACCAATGGGCCGACCACGATGAAGTCCTCAGCCTCCCTTCGGTATCGGACCGGCATCCCTCGCGCGCCTTCAATCCGATCGCGCTCGGCACCGATGCGTGGCGGATGGTGCGGTCGACGGCGCGCAGTGGGGTACGGATGGCGTTCGGGGCCGCTCAACTCGTGGCCGGTGTGCTCACCACATCGACCCAACCGCTCAACGGTCAGCTCAGCGACATGCGTCGGTTCAGTGCTGTCGACGTCTCGTTGCAGGATGTCCAGATGGTCGCCAAACGGTTCGGCGTCACGGTCAACGATGTGGCTCTGGCCGCCATCACCGACGGTTTCCGGTCTGCGATGCTGCGGCACGACATGCAACCTTCGGCCGGGCCGATCCGTACCGTGGTGCCGGTTTCCGTCCGGCCGGCCGAACTGCTCCACGTTCCCGACAACCGGGTTTCCATATTGCTGCCGGACCTACCCGTCGATCGGCCGGATCCGCTCGAACAGCTTCGCTTGGTCCACAAGCGGCTGACGACGGCGAAAAGCAGTGGGCAGCGCCAAGCCGGCTCCTTCGTGGTTGCCGCGGCCAACCTGATTCCGTTTCCGGTGATGGCATCTGCCGTGCGGCTGTTGGGCCGGCTGCCGCAACACGGCGTCGTGGCCGTGACGACGAATGTCCCCGGCCCGAGCCGGCGAATGCGCTTGATGGGCCGGAAGATCGTCGCGCTGGTGCCGGTGCCCCCGATCGCGATGGGCATGCGCACCGGGATCGCCATCATGAGCTACGCCGATCGTCTGACGTTCGGCGTCATCGGCGACTACGACGCCGAACTCGACGCGGACGATCTCGCCCGCGGCATCGAGCACGGGATCGCTCATCTGGTCGCTGTCGCCTCCGCTGCGACGCACACCCGCCGGCTGGGCAACCTGATGCTGCTCAGCGGCTAGAGGCATGCTTTACCCTGCCCCGCAATGCATTACGCCCCGACCGACAACAAGGGAGTGACCAAACATGATCGATCAGCAATGGGACTCGGACAACTCGATCCTCACCATTCATCCCGAATCCCCCTTGAGCACGGACGATTTCGCCGCACTCAGCCACACCGTCGACCCGAAGATCGAGCAGGGCGGCGACCTTGCGGGCCTCATCATCGATGCTCCGCACTTTCCGGGATGGGACGGTTTCGGCGCGATGGTGACCCACATGCGATTCGTCCATGACCATCACCAACACGTGAAAAAGATTGCCGTCGTGACCGATTCGCCGCTGGCCGGCGTTGCCAAGCACCTGGTTTCGCATTTCATCGCGGCGGACATCCGGCCGTTTCCCGCGGGCCATGTCGAGGACGCCAAATCGTGGATAACGGGCGACGGTGAATCTGAGGACCCAAGACCCTAGTCGGCGCGGTTCCTTGAGCGCACAGTTGTCGTATGACCAGGACACACTTTGCCGAAGCTGCCGTCGGCGGTGCGGCACTGCTGTACGCGGCGCGCCGGTACTACCGCAATTGGGGTACGACAAAAGCAGAATGCAGGAGACGATTGCCGGGTGACGAGCTCGTGCGCTCACCCGCACTGCAGTCGACCGAGGGCATCTTGATCGACGCACCGGTGCGCGCGGTGTGGCCCTGGCTGATGCAACTCGGCGAGGACCGCGCCGGCTTCTACACCTACGAGTCGCTGGAGAGCCTGCTCAGTCGCGACTACCACGGCGACCACGCCATCCGTCCGGAATGGCAGCGACTCGAACCAGGCGACCCGGTACGCCTCGCACCGCCGGGCTGGCTCGGCCGGCGCGGCGGTGTGCTGCTGCGGGTCGCGAGCGTCGTCGACAAACAGTCGATCGTGTTGTGCGGGACACCGCCGGAATTCCCTTGGGAAGCGGTGTGGTCGTTCCATCTCGAACCCCATTGGGATGACCAGTGCCGCCTACTGGTGCGCACCAGGGCGGGACTCCGCCACCCCGGCCAGGTCTTCGTCACCGAAGCGGCCGGTCCGGTGGTTTCGCTGACGGTGCGCGGCATGCTGCTCGGGATCAGGGAACGGGCGGAGGCGACTCCGGTCGCGACCCGCACGCCGGAACCCGCGGCCTGACCAGGTTTCTCGAGATCGGGCCGAGGGTATGGCTTCGACGGTGACCTACACCAGGTTCCGGCCGGCACTACGACCGTGGACTGTCGCCGTGCTCGTCGGACTCATCGGTTACTGCGACTTCCCGCTCCAATGGATCGTCGGGTCTCCGCTCAGCCCGACCCGGTCTTACATCAGTGAACTGGCGGTCGCCGGCCAACCGTACTACCAGTTTTTCCGGATGGGCGACCTGGTCGCCGGCATCGGCCTTGCGGTACTTGCCGGCGTCCTGGTCATCTGGCGCCCGTCATCACCAATGCGGCTCGGGAGCGCGGCGCTGGTGGTTGCTGCCGCCACGTCGGTCGTCGACGCGCTGTCGCCCATGAGCTGCGCCCCGTCGGTTGACCCCCGGTGCTGGGCGGCCGATCACGCCGCCGTGTCGACGCAGCTGTCGCAGTTGCACACCATCTCCGGGGTGGTCGGTTTCACCGCGATCCTGTTCGCGATGGCAGCCTATGGTGTCGCGCTGGGCGGTCAGCCGGGCATGCGCCATCTGAGATTGATGGGGCTCACCTGTGCGGCGATCGGCGCCGTCCTCGGCGGCATCGAAATCGTGACTGCGCTGGCGGACACAGATTGGACGGGGCTGTTCGAGCGCATCCACGTTGCCATCGTCGGCACGTTTCTCGTGATGCTGACTTTCGCGATCGCGCGCACCACAAGCCCGGCGTCTCGACGATCCACGGTCAGTTCGCTTCCACACTGAATTGCGGGTTGCCAGAGACCGGGCAACGACCTGGCGTGATCACTGGCCCATCATGCCGGGCACGCTCATACCGGACTTCATGCCGCCCTGCATGGGCATTTCCTGGGGCGGCAGACCACAATTGGCGCGCTGATCCAGCATCGGCTGGCGGATGTTCTTCATGTCGGCGGCGACATCCGGATGCGCCTGGAGGTAACCCTGCATCGCAACATGCCGCTCGTGTGGGCTGCCCATCTGCATTGCCTGGCGCATCGCCTGTTCTACGTCGGGGTGCGCGTCGAGGTAATCGGCCATCTGATCCATCACCGCGGCGTGGCCACGCATCATCTCCGAAGGCGAACACGGATCCAACGGTTGGGCGCCGGCTGTACCCAGCACCGTCACCACTGACATCAACGCGGCCAGCCCGGCGACAACAGCCGTGGCGGCCGTACCGCTATGACCCTGACCGCCCTTGACTAACTTACTCATGACGAAAGATCCTTTCTGGTAATCCGATTCAGTCCGTAACCACCGACACCGTCAGTCATCGGCCGGATCCCAACGCCAGTCCGTGACCTCGGGCAGATCCTCTCCGTGCGTCCGGATCCACTCTCGGTGGCGATCGTGCGCCTCGACCATTGCCGCGCGCAGTGCGCGTACCGCCGGACCATCGAGTCCGGGCATAAGGTCGATGGCGTCGATCACCAGTTGGAAGCGATCCATCTTGTTCAGCACCAGCATGTCGAAAGGCGTTGTCGTCGAGCCCTCTTCCAGATATCCGCGCACGTGCATGTGCTGATGGTTGCGGCGACGGTAGGTCAGCCGGTGAATCAACGACGGGTATCCGTGGTAGGCGAAGATCACGGGCCGGTCAGTGGTGAACAGTGTGTCGTACTCCGCATCGGTCATGCCGTGCGAATGTTGGGTGTTCGACTGCAGACGGAACAGGTCGACCACGTTGACGACGCGAATTCTGATCTCTGGCAGGTGCTTTCGCAGTATCGACACGGCGGCGAGCACCTCGAGGGTCGGCACGTCGCCCGCACAGCCCAGCACCACGTCAGGCACCGAGCCTCCGTCGGTGCTGGCCCATTCGAAGATGTCCGCGCCGCGTGCGCAGTGCACCGCGGCTTGTTCGGCGGTCAGCCACACCGGAGCGTCGTTCTTCCCGGCGACGATCACGTTGATGTAGTCCCGGCTGGCCAGGCAATGCGCTGCCACCGACAGCAGGGTGTTGGCATCCGGCGGCAGGTAGATGCGGGCGATCTCGGCGCGCTTGTTGGCGACGTGGTCGATGAAACCGGGGTCCTGGTGCGAGAAGCCGTTGTGGTCCTGACGCCACACATGTGACGTGATCAGGTAGTTCAGTGACGCGATCGGTGCACGCCACGGCAACTGCCGACTTACCTTGAGCCACTTGGCATGCTGGTTCACCATCGAGTCGACGACGTGGGCGAAGGCCTCATAGCTGTTGAGCAGACCGTGCCGCCCCGTCAGCAGATAACCTTCCAGCCAACCCTGGCACATGTGCTCCGACAGGACTTCGAGCACGCGCCCGTCGCGAGCCAGATGCTCATCGCTCGGCAAAACCGCTGCGCTCCACTGTTTGTCGCTGACGTCGTACACCGCACCGAGCCGGTTCGACGCGGTCTCATCGGGTCCGAACAACCTGAAGTTGCGGTAGCCGGCGTTGCGCACCATCACTTCGCGCAGATACCGGCCGAGCACCCTGGTCGGTTCGGCCATCGTATCCCCGGGTCCGACCGTGGACACGGCGAATTCCTTGGCGACCGGCAGGTGCAACGGCGTCAGCAACAGGCCACCGTTGGCGTGTGGGTTCGCACCCATCCGATGTTCGGGCGCCGGCACGTTGTCGGTGACCAGCTTTGTGGGACAACCGGTTTCATCGAACAGTTCCTCGGGGCGGTAGGAGTGCAGCCAGTCCATGAACTGTCGACGGTGTTCGGGGTCGGTACGGACGTCGGCGAGGGGCACCTGATGCGAACGCCACGTGCCCTCGACGGGCAGGCCGTCGACCCATCGTGGTCCGGTCCAGCCTTTCGGTGTCCGCAGCACGATCATGGGCCACTGCGGGCGCGGCGGCGCCGAGACCATGCGCGCGGCAGTCTGGATTTCGTCGATCATCGCCACGACGCGATCCAGTGCCGCCGCCATGTCCTGATGCAGCTGGTGCGGATCGTCACCGCTGACGTAGATCGGGTAGTGCCCGTATCCCCGCAACAGGCAGTCGAGTTCAGCGTCGGTGATCCGGGCCAGCACCGTCGGATTGGCGATCTTGTACCCATTGAGGTGCAGGATCGGCAGGACGGCGCCGTCGGTAGCCGGGTTGATGAACTTGTTGGAATGCCAACTGGCCGCGAGCGGGCCGGTCTCTGCTTCGCCGTCGCCGATTACGCACGCCACCAACAGGTTCGGGTTGTCGAGAGCCGCACCATAGGCGTGCGCCAGGGAGTACCCGAGCTCGCCGCCCTCGTGAATGGATCCCGGAACTTCAGGCGCCACGTGGCTGGGAACGCCACCGGGAAAAGAGAACTCGCGGAACAATGTCGCCATCCCGTGGCCATCACGGGCGATGTCGGGACGCGTTCGGCTGTAGCTGCCCTCGAGCCAGGCATTCGCGAACAGCGCGGGCCCGCCATGACCGGGGCCGATGACGTACATCGCGTCGAGATCGTGCTCGATGATGGCGCGATTCAAATGCGCGTAAATGAAGTTCAGCCCAGGCGAAGTGCCCCAGTGGCCCAACGGACGCGGCTTGATGTCCTGTTGGGCCAATGGTGTTCGCAGCAGCGGGTTGCCCATCAGGTAGATCTGGCCGGCCGTGAGATAGTTGGCAGCCCGCCAGTACGCGTCCACGGAGCGCAACCGCGCCGCGGCCAAGGGCTCACCTACCTCGCGAGTTGCGCTCGTCATCGGGTGGACTCGCGAGCATGCGGCCGAGCAACGAGTACCGGGCAATTCGCCTGGTGAATCAGTTTGTGGCTGGTGGACCCGAGCAGCAGTCCGGTGGCGTCGCCGCGCCCGTGACTTCCCGTGACGACCAACTGGGCGCGCTGAGCATGGCTCAGCAGAACGTGTCCAGGGTTGCCGATCGCCGCGACGCGGCGGACCGCGACCTCTGGAAATTTCTCCTGCCACCCGGCCAATCGCTCGGCAAGCAGCATCTCCTGCTGTTCCTCGCGAGCCTGGCCCGTCAAGTCATTCCAGGATGGTTCCGCATCGTAGAAATGCACCGGCAGGTAGCCCCACACCAGGACCGCGGTCAGTTCTGCGCCGCGCATGGAGGCCTCCTCGAAGGCCCAGGCAATCGCGTCCTCACTGTCCGGAGCCCCACTGATCCCGACCACAACGGGCCCTGTCACCGGCACCCCCGGTGCGCGGACCACGACCACCGGGCTGTGCCCGTGCGCCGTCAGTGCCACTGCCACCGAGCCGGCCAGCAGACCCGTGAACGCGTTGAGTCCACTGGAACCGACGACGGTGAGGAATGCGCCCTTCGACAGGTCGATGAGCACCCGCGCCGGACGGCCCGCCTTTCTGGTCAACATCACCTCCAGATCAGGGTCCAGCGTCTGGACGCGATCCAGGGCTTCATCGAGGAAACGTTGGCCGGTCGTCTCCAGGTACTGGAAGAAGCTCTCCGAGGCACCCGGATTGAACCCCATCGCAAAACTCTCGAAGTCGACGGCGTGCACCAAGCGGAGCGGAAGATTGCGCAACTGCGCTTCGTTGACGGCCCAGTTCAGGGCGATCAGCGATGAGCTCGATCCGTCGATGCCAACCAAAATGTAAGGGCGGGGCGATAATTCGGTCACGTTGTCCTCCGATGACGCTGCTTGTCCGATGTCCCTGACGGTACGAGCCCGCCCCCTCGGCGACTATGGCCGAAAGTCACTCGTCGAGTGAACAGTTGCCATCGGCTCGGGCCGTCGACCCGTGGTGACTCATGCGGCGGCCCCAGGGCCTTTATGCCCTCGACCCCGAAGGCTTGCCCGCGTGAGGATTCGATGACACATCTACGGTTCCGCACGCCCAGGAAGACCACTGCGGAGCACGCCAAAAGCTCCGGGAGACAAGATGATCGAGACCCACAATGGTGACTGCGTCGTGGTTGGCATAGACGGCTCGACAGCTGCCGTGTACGCCGCTCACTGGGCGGTCGGCGAGGCCATCGTCCGCGATGTGCCGCTACGGCTGGTGAGCTGCGTGCAAGGCCCGCAGCGCTCGGATCGGATGACCATCGAATACGCCAGGACCTGTCTGCGCGCCGCGCATGCGGCCATCGACGACACCGCCGCGCAGGTCAAGATCGAGACCGCCGTCGTAGTGGGCGACCCAACGGCGGTGTTGATCAGCGAATCCCGCCACGCTGCCATGGTGTGCGTCGGCTCCGTCGGGATCGGCCGCTTCGCAAAAGCGCTCCTGGGATCGACCGCGGCAGGTGTGGCCGAGGGCGCGGAGTGCCCGGCCGCCGTGGTCCGCAGTTACGCACCGCGCCGACGGTTCCCGGCCGGGTCGATCGTTGTCGAGGTCAATGACCGGGAAGAGAATCACGACGTGCTGGTCGCGGCGGTCGCCGAGGCGCAATTACGTGGACGCCCCATTCTCGCGGTCGGCGTGTGTCCGCCCGAGACCGGGATGAGCGCCCGCCAGGAGTTGCTGCGTCGTTGTGCGGTGTGGCACGACCTCTACCCCGACGTCTACATCTCGACCGTGCCCGTCGCGACCAGTTTCATGCGATTCCTCCGGACGACGCCCGAACCGATCAGCCTGGTCGTTGTCGGCGCCCACGAAGCCGCTGAGCTCGTGAAGATCGTCGGCTCGCACGCCGACTCCAACGCCGACAACCCATCTGTGCTCGTCGCTCGGCCATGAAGAGCGTCAGGGCAGGTGGCCGCGAACGGCCACCTGCCCTGTGAACGGTCTGACTACCGAGCCTGTGGGCGGGCAACCAGCACCGGACACTCGGCATGCTGAACCAGCCGGTGACTCGTCGACCCCAGGAACCACCCGGCCGCGTTTCCGTGTCCGCGGGTTCCGGTGACGATCAACTGCGCGCGTTGCGCGTAGCCCAGCAGGACGTGCCCGGGGTGACCGGCAGCGACCACGCGGCGGACCGTGACTTCGGGGAACTTCTCCTGCCAACCGGCCAACCGTTCGGCCAGCAGCATCGCCTGCTGGTCCTCTCGGGCCGGCCCCGGCAGCTCTTCCCACGTGGGTTCGACGTAGTCGAAATAGGCTGGGACATAACTCGATACCAGAACGGCGAGCAGTTTCGCGCCGCGCAGCGACGCCTCCTGGAAGGCCCAGCCGATCGCCTCCTCGCTGTCGGGCGCACCGCTGATGCCCACGACGACGGGTCCGCCGGCATGTTGGCCCGGGGCACGGACCACGACAACGGGGCTGTGGCCGTGCGCGGTCAGTGACACCGCCACCGACCCGGCCAGCAGCCCGGTGATTCCATGCAGCCCACTGGAACCGACGACGGTGAGGAAGGCGTCTTTCGACTGTTCCTCCAACAACTGTGCCGGGCGGCCGACGAGGTTGTGGACGGACACCTCCACCTCGGGCGCGAGAGCCTGGACCCGCTCCCTGGCTTCGTTGAGGAAGTTCTGGCCCGACGTCTCCACGAACTTGAAGAAGCTCTCCGAGGCGCCCGGGTTGAAGCCCATGACGAAATTGCCGTAGTCGACGGCGTGCACCAGCCGCAATGGCAGATTACGCAGCTGTGCCTCACCGATGGCCCAGAGCAGCGCTTCCAACGATGACCGCGAGCCATCGATGCCAACCAAAATGTAAGGGCGAGGAGATAACTCGGTCATGGGGTCCGCTCCAGACGAAGGTGCAATTCCGACACTTTCAACGGTACGGACGCCGACTGCCCGGTGCTATGGCCAAAAGTCACTCGAACCTCTCGACCACACGCACCCGGCGCGGCATAATTCTTTATTGACATGACTGCAACCATCGAGGCCCGCGACGTGGGCACGCTGCCGCTCGCGCCGAAGAATCCGCTGCCGTTCAGGCAGTTGTTCGCCACCCGGCAACTGCACACCGGGCTGGTCACGCTGAGCCAGGCCGGCGGGCCCATCAGCCGCATCGCCGTCGTACCCAAGCGCGTCGCGCCGCCCATCGTGCTCGTCACCTCCCCCGCCGGGATCCGCGACGTGCTGGGCCGCACCGACAACCTCGCCGAGCGCTCCACGATCCACGAAGAAGTGCGCAACGTGGTCGGCGACAATCTCTTCGTCCTGCCCAACAGCGCCTGGCCGCCGCGCCGGCGCGCCCTGCAGCCGGTGTTCACCAAGCAGCACGTCGACCGGTTCGGCGGGCACATGTCGCAGGCCGCGCAGTCGATCGCCGACCGCTGGCGTGACGCTCGCGACGTCGACCTCGACACCGAGTGCCGCCGGCTTGCGATGCGCTCCCTCGGCTACTCGATTCTCGGTCTCGACATCAACGAGCACAGCAACACCATCGCCGAGAACATGCACGTGGCCTCGCGCTACACGGCCGACCGCGCCCTGCGGCCGGTCAAGGCGCCGAAGTGGCTCCCGACGCCGGGACGCCGTCGCGCACGTGCTGCCGTCGCCCGGATGCGCAAGATGACCATGGCCGTCCTGCGGGACTGCCGTGCGAACCCGGACCGCGATGCGCCGCTGGTCAAGGCGCTGCTGGCGGCCTCGGATCCCGACACCGGCCGGAAGCTGTCCGACGACGACATCTGCAACGATCTGCTCATCTTCATGCTGGCGGGCCACGACACGACGGCGACGACGCTGACGTACGCCTTGTGGCAACTCGGGCGGAATCCCGAGCTGCAGGACCGGGTTGCCGCCGAGGTCGCCGCGATCGGTGACCGAGAGCTGACACCCGACGACGTTTCCCGCCTCACCTACACCGCCCAGGTGCTCAACGAGTCGCTGCGGCTATGCCCGCCGGCCGCCGGTGTGGGCCGGACGGCGCTGCAGGACATGGTGGTGGACGGCCACCGCGTCGAAGCCGGCAGCATCGTGGCCATCGGCATCAGTGCCGTGCACCGGGATCCGACGTTGTGGGACCACCCGCTGGCCTTCAACCCCGACCGGTTCGGCCCGGAGAACGCCAAGACCCGCGACCGGTGGCAGTTCATCCCGTTCGCCGCGGGCCCGCGGTCCTGCATCGGTGAGCATTTCGCCATGCTGGTGACGACGCTGGCACTGGCCACCATCGTGCGGTCGAACCGTATCGAGTCGATGCACGACGACTTCCCGCTCGAATCGCCGTACACGACGGTTGCGAAAGGTCCCATCCCGGTTCGGGTCACCGCGCGGGTGTGACGCCGGCGTGGCCAACGCTCGGAGCATGCTCGACTGGGACCACAACGCCTACTACCAGCACCTGCTGCTGCGGCACGTGCCGCCGGGCTGCCGACGTGTCCTGGACGTCGGCTGCGGAGCCGGCGGATTCGCCGTTCAGCTCGCCCAGCGCTGCGGCCACGTCGACGCGGTCGACCGCTCGGCCGCGATGATCACCGAAGCCCGGCGCCGGACCCCGACGAATGTGAACTGCGTCCAGGCCGACGTCCTCACCGACGGGCTGCCGGCGAGCGACTACGACGCGATCGTGTCCATCAGCGCACTGCACCACATGCCGCTCGACACGGTGCTGGCGCAGCTGGCCGCGGCACTGCGGCCCGGCGGTGTCCTCGCGGCGATCGCGCTGCCTCGGACCGATCTGCGCCGGGAGTGGCCGCATGAGCTCGCGGCGGCACTCGCACATCGCGCGCTCGGTGTCCGATTTCGCGCGGAACGGCTGCTGAAAATCGGCACCGGGTTCGCGAAGACGCCCGATCACGACGTGATGCCGGTGGTCCTGGATCCACGACTGACGACGCGCCAGGTCGCCGCACAGACCGCGGAGCTGCTTCCCTGCGCCCAGGTGCGGCGCCTGCTCTTCTGGCGTTACCTACTGGTCTGGCAGAAGCCGGCGGCGTAGCCCTCAGGTCCGGTCGGCGGACGACGTGAGCCTGTCCAGTACGTCCAGCGCCTCGCGGCACCAGTCCACCCAGGCCTGCTCGGTACGCAACCCCGCCTTCAACACGAGGTGGCGTAACACGTCGGCATCGGCGACCGGGGCCGCGAAATCACGGGCATCGATCTCGCGGTAGTTGGCCAACATCGCTTCATGCGCTGCGAGGTGGTGGGCGATCACGCCGCGCACGGCCCCGGTCTCGCCGAGTGCCGCGGCAGCACGGACGCGCACCGCGATGGCCATGCGCTCCGGCGCGGGATCATCAATGCCGCCAAGCCATTCGCTGAGAGCACGCCGGCCGGACGGCGTGATGCTGAATCGTTTGGGCTGGCCGCGCTCGGGGCGGTCGGGAGTCGAGGCCTCGGCCAGCCCGGAGGTCTTGAGCTTGTCGAGTTCGCGATAGATCTGCTGGTGGGTCGCCGGCCAGAAGTAGCCGAATGCCCGGTCGAACCGGCGGGTGAGTTCGATACCGGTCGATGCCCGCTCCGTGAGCGCGGTCAGGATGGCGAATTGCAGCGACATGGCGTGATCGTAGGTGTCGTGGAGTTTCCGCCGGCGGAACGCGGCGGCAAGGGTCCTGTCACAACCGTTATCCAATCTGTTGCATAAAGCCACGACGATAAACTGGCCGGCCGCCGAACACTGCCCAAATCCGACGAATTGCCAACGTGTTCGAACACCGTTCTCAACTCGCCGCCGGGTCACCCACTCCTGATTATGCCACTAGTTGCATAACCAAGGTGGCGCAGCTAAAGTCCTGAACAACCACGGTTTCCGATTCGAAGGGCTATCACCATGGGTCTGCCTCCCGTCCTCGCACAGCGCCTGTCCCTGCCGGTGGTCGCGTCGCCGTTGTTCCTGTGCTCGGGGCCCGAACTGGTGAAGGCGGAGTGCCAGGCCGGTGTCATCGGCTCGTTCCCCGCGCTGAACGCCCGGCCCTCCAGCCTGCTGGGTGATTGGCTGGATGAGATCGAGGAGTCGAACGCCGCCTACGCCCTCGCCAATCCCGACGCCATCGTCGCGCCGTTCGCCGTCAACCAGATCGTGCACCGGTCCAACGACCGGCTCGAACACGACATGGGCGTCATCGTCGAGCACAAGGTGCCGATCGTGATCACCTCGCTCGGCGCACGGCCCGAGATCAACGACGCGGTGCACTCCTACGGCGGCATCGTCCTGCACGACATCATCAACAATGAGTTCGCGCACAAGGCCATCGACAAGGGCGCCGACGGCATCATCGCCGTAGCGGCCGGTGCCGGCGGCCATGCCGGCACCCAGTCCCCCTTCGCCCTGGTCCGCGAAATCCGCGAGTGGTTCGACGGTCCGCTGCTGCTGTCGGGCGCCATCGCCCATGGCCGGTCCATTCTTGCGGCGCTCGCCGCGGGAGCCGACTTCGCCTATGTCGGTTCGGCTTTCCTGTCCACCGACGAAGCCAACGCGGTGCCCGAATACAAGCAGATGATCGTCGACTCCACCGCTTCGGAGATCGTCTACAGCAACCTGTTCACCGGCGTGCACGGCAACTACCTCCGCGGCAGCATCGTCGCCCAGGGCCTTGATCCCGACAACCTGCCCGAATCCGACGCCTCGGCAATGAACTTCGGCTCCGGCGGCAACACCGACGCGAAGGCGTGGAAGGACATCTGGGGTGCCGGGCAGGGCGTGGGCAGCATCAAGGAACGTCTCACCGTCGCGCAACTGGTGGAGACCTTGAAGACGCAGTACGTCGAAGCCCGCCAGGACCTGCTGAACCGGACGCTCGACGACGACATGCTGCAGCCGGTGCACTAGCCGGCCCGGTACACCACCGCGCCGTCGTAGACGGTGGCGGCCACCAGCGAGGCGTCCAGCGTAGCCAGGACGTCTCGCGGTGGGGCTGCCAGCAGGCACACGTCCGCCGGCATGCCCACTGCCAGTTGCCGGGGCACATGCGGCTGCTCGGGTGCGCCGAGGAACATCGCCAATGCCGTTGCGGCGTCGATGCTTTCCTTCGCTCCGAGCACGCTGCCGGAGGGCGTGCTGCGGTGCACCGCGGCACGCATCGCCGCCCAGGGGTCGGCGTCCCCGAACGGCATGTCGGTCGACAGTGCGACGGGTATCTGCGCGCCACACAGCGATGCCACGCGCCACAGCCGGCAATGCTCGTCCGCGGGCACGTCGGTGAGGTACTGCTCGCCGCGTTCGGCGACGAAGTTCGGCTGGGTCACCACCAGCACGCCGAGTTCACGCAGGTCCGCCAGACAGTCGTCGGGGATGACGGCGCCGTGCTCGATGCGGTCGCCGGCGCGTGACCCTGCCTGCCGCAGCGCGGCAATCGTGACAACCAGCTGCATGGCCGTAACACAGTGCAGCGCAACGATTCCGCCCTGGTGGTGCCGCGCCGTGATCCAATCGGCCAGCGCGTCGAGATCCAGATCGTCGTCGTGCAGGATGCGCTTGGCCGGTGCCAGGACTTCGACACGCTGACAAAGTTCACCGTGTCGTTGCGCTTCGGCGAAGTCCAGCACATCCTCGGCGGTGAGATCGGGGGTCGCGTCCGTGACACCGGTGACCCCGAACGCCGAGAGGCGCCGGCTGATCTCGCCGAGCCCGGCGTCGTTGCGCTGCAACGCATGCGTCCAGCCAGGGTCCGCACTGCGCAGCCGGCCGTCGGGGTGGTCGGGCAGGCGGACGGCCGCCAACCCCGCGGAGTTCAGCGTCCACAGCACGCCGCTGCGGTGCTGGACGCGTACCGGCACATTCGGCGACACCTCGTCCAGCACAGCGCGATCCAGCGGGCCCGCAACAGCCTCGTGATAGCCGACGGCCCGAATCCAACCGTCCACGCCCACGTCGGCCCGCGCCAGGACCGCACGCAGCGCGTCGCGGCTGCGCACCTCGCCCGGGCCGACCCGAACCGACGTCAATGCCGCTGCCGCCGAACGCAAGTGCACGTGATGGTCATGCAGTCCCGGGATGGCGGTGCCGCCGGCCGCATCGAGCACGTCCTCCCCCGCCATCGGCTGCAGACCGTCTGCCATGGCCTCGACCCGCCGGCCCAGCCGGATATCGACGGTGCGGCCGTCGAGCAGCGCGGCCCGTTGAATCAGCATGCCCCAGAAGCCCTTTCCCACACGAGGTCCCGGACCCGCGCGTTGTCCACACCCAGCTCGCCCGCCCGTGACGTCAACACCGGCGCCGCCGGATCGGCCGGTGGATCAACGCCGTCACTGGCTGTCAGCGGTAGCGCGGCGTACTCGGCCGCCACAGCCGCCAGCGCCACCTCGACGACTTCACCACCGCCGCGCCGCAGCGAATCAGTCACGGCCAGCGCAGCGTGCAACCCCGTCAGCGGGTCAGCGATAGCGTCACCGCAGAACACCGGCCCCGAGCCCGCCGGGTCGGACCCGACCAGACCACCGGATACCGCGGCATCGTCACCGAACCCCACCCAGTGGGCGTGGGCCCCTTCCGTACCGTGGCCGGTGATCCGCAGCCACACCCGGCCAGCCCGCGCCGGGACATCTTCCGGCCCCAGGCCCCGATGCACGAGTGCGTCCGGGCGCGACGATTCGATCACCACATCGGCCACGGACAACAACTGTCGCAGTTCCTCGGGCTTGCCGAAATCAGCGGCGTAGCAGAGCTTTCCGGCATTCATCCAGTCGAAGAATCGTCGTTCGCCCTGCCGGGTGCCATCCGGCCGCGACGGGCTCTCCACCTTGATCACCGTCGCGCCGGCCCGGGCCAGCAACTGCCCACACAGCGGGCCGGCCCACATCGAGGACAGGTCGGCCACGAGCAACCGGCCGTGGCCCTGGAAAGGGTTTCGATTGCCGTGCCGACGCACCACCGGCGCGGCGGCAGCGGTCTCCCCCAGCACGCCGACAGGAAGTCCGAGCAGACGCGCGCGCTCGGCGACATCGGCGACCTGACGGCGACCGGCCCACTCGATGAGCGCCGGCCACAGGTGATCAACCGGCACATCGGATTCGAGCAGCGCCGGCACCGCAGCGACATCATCGAGCCGCGCCAGCGTCAGGGCGAACCAGCCGTCCCGGCCGGCGACAAGCCGCGTGGCGCCCCCGGCGCTGATCCGTCCCTGCCGGTGCAGCCTTGACAACGCGGCCCGTCCCGCGAGGAGTTCCGCAGCATCGACCGCGATGCCGAGTTGCCCCGACAGCACGGACGCGACCGCCCGAGCCCGACTCAACACCGCAGCTCGACTGACGTCCGGCGGGCCATCGGGCACGCCTGTCAGCGCGGCCAGCCCGCTGGCCGACCAGTCCCGTACCGCCTCACTCACGCACGAACCGCATCGACCAAGCCCCAGTCCCGCGCTGTCGTCGCGTCGATCGTCGCCCCGGACAGCACCAAATACGCTGTGCGCCAACGGCCGATCCGCCGGGTGATGCTCACGGTGCCACCGGCGCCGGGGATCAGTCCCAGCGTCAGCTCCGGCAGGCCGAGGGTGGCGTCCCCGGGTGACAGGTGACGTGCCCGCAGAACGCGGCCATCTCCAGTCCGCTGCCCAGCACCTGACCGTGCACGACGGCCTGGCACGCCGTGCCCAGTCGCGCGGTGATCTCGTCGAGCACCAGGGCCGGGCTGAAGCGCGTGCGCGCAAGGTGCGCCGAGGCCGGATCGTCGAACGTCCCGAATTCGGCGAGGTCTCCGCCGCTGCAGAAGGACGGACCGTTCCCGGTGAGCACCAGAGCGGTCACCGAGGTGTCCAGGCGAGCGACCTCCAGCGCCTCCAGCAGCGCAGCCCGCGCATCGGTCGAGAACGCGTTGTGCCGCTGCGGACGGTTGAACGCCACGTGCAGAGTGTCACCGTCGCGGTGCGACACCACCGGATCCGGGAGCAGCGGAACGGTTTTCGGGCCGCGCTCGGCCAGCCAGCGGGTGAACTCCCGGCCGGACTGCAACGTCGAATATGCCAGCGATTCGGTGGTCAGCCCGGCGAACGTCGGCGCTGCCGGGTCGAACGCCCGCAGCACGTCGTCGCACACGGCGGCTGTCTGCGGCCAGGACGCGACGCGTTCGCTGATCTGTGCCAGCGCCGCGTCGACATCGGGCACCTGCACGGTCCTGCGGTCCGCGCACGGACGGTCGACCAGCGTGAAAGTCGCCTGCTGCAACCAGACCTCGGCGTCATCGCCGGCCGGGTCTCCGATCCCGATCGCCGGCCCGGCGGAGCCCGGGACATCAGCGAGATCGACGACCCTCAGCTCGTCAGGCAACGGACGCCCTCGCTTTGGCCTCACGGTGAGCCAGCGGCACGTTCTCGCCTCCTGCGGATGTCGACACCCGGATCATGCCATTTCCGCCGCGGATTGACGCTCAGTCGAGCTGTACCCGCACCGTCACCCGGCCCTTGTCGTCACGCGTCGAGATCGCATGCCCGGCGCGGTCGGTGCCACGGAAGTTGAGCAGCGTGATGGGGCCGCCGTCGCCGAGAAAGTTGCGCCACCAGCTCTTGGAGTCCGGTGACATCACCCTGATGACGACGTCAGCACCGGACAGCCGGAAGTTCACGGGCGTCTGGAAGCGGCGCCCCGACTTGCGACCCGTGTAGCGGATCTCGACCAGACTGCGGCCGACGATGCCGCCGACGACGGGAACGGTGGTCAGACCGACCGCTGCCTTGTTGAGGGCGCGCGCGACCGGGTTGTCGAAGAACGTGCTGGACATGGTCGCCAGGCTAGCGCGGACCGGGTGACTCGGCCGCTCAGTCGATCCTGGTCACGCGCACTCGCGACAGATGCGACGCTGCGATCGATCAGCTGCCAGATCGCTGAGCTGGCGAACGTGAATGCAACGGGTGCAGATGAATTCATGGACCTGCTGCGGCGTACCAACCAGCTGTTGCAGGCTGTCGTAATCGATCGTCACGTGGTCAGACCTTTCCCAGACGGACACCGCGCATACGGCATGTTCGCCCCGAATGCCCCGTCCGCGTTCGGACCAAACCAATCTGCCGGGCATCCGCGCACGGCAGGTCTCCGAATCACTGGGTAGTGAAGGGCATTTTCGGGAACTGTCCTGACAGTCAGCGTGAAGCCGTAGCCAAGGAGAGTCTGTGACCGACGTGAATCAACCCACACCGTCGCTGCGCGTACTGGTGACCGGGGCCACCGGATACATCGGCGGGCGTCTGGTGCCACGCGTCATCGAAGCCGGCCACCACGTGCGTGTACTGGCGCGCAACCCGGACAAGATCAGTGACGTGCCCTGGGCGGCTGACGTGGAGGTGGTGCGCGGTGACCTCACCGATGCGGACACCCTCGGCGACGCGTGCCGCGACATCGACGTCATCTACTACCTGGTGCACTCGATGGGTAACCACGGCGAATTCACCGAAGCCGAACGCTGCAGCGCGGAGAATCTGGCGTCCGCGGCGCGCGGCGCCAACGTCACACGCATCGTCTACCTGAGCGGCCTGCACACCGAATCTGATCGGCTCTCTCCCCACCTGCGGTCCCGCAGCCAGGTCGGAGAGATTCTCATCAATTCCGGTGTCCCGACTTTCGTGCTGCAGGCCGGCGTCGTCATCGGTTCGGGTTCGGCCTCCTTCGAGATGATCCGCCACCTGACCAACCGGCTACCCGTGATGACAACGCCGCGCTGGGTCAACAACCGCATCCAGCCGATCGCCATCCGCGACGTCCTCTACTACCTGCTGGCCGCCGCCACCACCGACCTGCCGCGCTCCCGCACCTACGACATCGGCGGACCCGACGTTCTGCGCTACGGCGAGATGATGCAGATCTACGCCGACGTCGCCGGACTGGCCAAACGCCGAATCCTCGTCCTGCCCGTCCTCACCCCCAAACTCGCCGGGTTGTGGATCGGGCTGGTGACCCCGGTGCCACCGCAGATCGGCCGCGCCCTCATCGAGTCCCTGAGCACCGACGCGGTGGTCGCCGAGCACGATATCGATGCGGTGATCCCGCCCCCGCCCGGCGGCACCACCGGATACCGCGAAGCGGTCAGACTGGCGCTGCGCCGGATCAAGAACGGCGAAGTCGAAACCACGTGGGCCAACGCTTCGCCGACCGGCGCGCCCGCCGATCCGCTGCCGTCGGATCCCAGCTGGACCGGCGATGTGATCTACACCGACGACCGCAGCCTCGACTCTGACGCCGTCATCGAGCAGGTGTGGCGGGTCGTCGAAGGCATCGGCGGTGAACGCGGTTGGTACTCGTTTCCGCTCGCCTGGACCATCCGCGGGTGGCTCGATGTACTGACCGGGGGTGTCGGCTTGGCGCGGGGCCGGCGCAACCCGAACACCCTCTACACCGGTGACGCCCTCGATTTCTGGCGCGTCGAGCGCATCGAACGGCCACATCTGCTGCGGCTGCGCGCCGAGATGCGCGCCCCGGGCAAAGCCTGGCTGCAATGGGAGCTGCAAGCCCGCGGGGACACCACCCATCTCCACCAGCGCGCCATCTTCTTTCCGAAAGGCCTTGCCGGACGGCTGTATTGGTATGCCCTGATGCCGTTCCACGGCATCATCTTCACGGGCATGATCAAGAACATCGCGGCCGAAGCGCAGAAGGAGCGGACCCGCGCCGCCTAGCGACTGCGGCTACGTCAGCGGCGCCGGTTGAGCCACCAGATGTGCGTCGACAGTGCGGTCGCGAAAGCGCACCAGGCCGGATAGGCGGCCAGGGGCGCCGCGCGCTGTTGCCGTACCGCGAGGGCGCGACGCGTCAGGTCGGCACTGCTGACCGTCAGTGCGGCCGCGGTCAGTGCCGCCGCCCCGAGCCGGTGGCGGTTGAAGAAGATCCACGACCAGCTGGCGTTGAGCCCCAGATTGATCGCGAGTGCGGTACCGAAACGGCGGGCGGCTCGCGTGTCTTCCGCGTCGCTCAAGCGGTCGAGCGTGTCGGCGGACACGACAGCGATGTCCGCGTACAGCAGCGGCCAGACGATGGGGAACGCCTGCCGCGGCGGCTGATAGCTCGGCTTGCGCAAGCGCGCGTACCACGGCGAGGCGACGGCCGGGCCCGATGCCGCCCCTCCCGCAATGGCAGTGGCGAGAACAGCGGCGGCGGTGGCGGCGATCGTCTTCGGTTTCATGGTCTGAGGCTCCTGTGCGGTGAGTTGCGGACGTTGTCGATCGGGCGGACGGCAGCGCGGTCAGCTCTCAACGGGAATCGCGATCTCGTTGCGGCGTCGGCACGGCAGGGTCCACGGCGGGTCGTAGAACCAGGCCGACGGTTCGCCTTCGGCGGCGAATCCGTAGTCGCGGAGCGTCTCGCGCAGGTGATCAGTGTGCCGGGCGATGCTGTCGGCGCCGCGATCACCACTGAAGCGCAGCACGGCAACGGTTTCCGCTGGAACCGGCACCAGCTCGACGCGCTCGTCATCCGGTACCGGCAACGACTCCAGCGTCGATCCGGCCGGCATGAAGAACCGGACAACCCAACCGCCGGCCGGACTGCCTTGCTGCTCCACCGGCGCGGTCATCGCGATTTTCCAACTGGTATCGCTGCGCTGGAGTTGCCCGACCGGCGCCGTCATCGCAATTCGATCGCCCCGGTGGTTGGCGCCGAAGATGTATGCGGCCAATCTGCGGAACCCGGCACTGCGTGCGTCTTCCTCGTCTCCGTGCACCGTGGTTTGCGCGGCGATTCGCCGCCCGTACCGGCGAATCTGCACTCCGCGGGCCAACGGCTCCGCTTCGTATGACGGCTCTTCGATCCCGCTCCGAATCCCTACCGTCGACGTCACGGGGCTCAGCACTTGCGTAGTGAACGTCCGCATTTGATTCAGCACATCGCGCCTTCCCGTTTGGTGTGGTCGTCAAAAGTGATTCGGTGCCGAGGTCCCGGTGGATGGCTCCAATCAGCGCGATCAGTGGACAGTTGTCGCGAGGTGTTCACCGCCTCCCGTACGGTGTGTCTGTGAGTTTCGCGATTGACAGGTCAGTAGAGATCGACGCACCGGCCGAGGTGGTCTGGCAGGTGCTCACCGACGGGGCCAGCTACGGCGAGTGGAACCCCTTCGTCACCGAGTGCTCGTCGACGTTCGAGCCCGGCAGCCCGATCGACATGAAGGTGGTGCTGATCGGTCCGCCCAAGAAGCAGCGCGAATTCATCAACACCTTCACCCCGGGCGTCGAGTTCAGCTACAACATGAAGCCCGCCCCGCTGGGGCTGCTCCGCAGCGAGCGCTCGCACCGCCTGACACCGCTGCCCGACGGCCGCACCCGCTACGACTCGCACTTCCAGCTGTTCGGGCCCGTGTCACCGATCGTCGCCGGCATCATGGGCCGCGCCCTGAAGAAGGGCTTCGGCGGCATGACCGACGGCGTCAAGAAGCGCGCCGAGTCCCTCCGGTAGGCGGGCGTTGCCGCGCCGCCTGAACGGCGCGATTGGCGCGGCCGAGCACGGGTGATCAGAGGCATGCCCGAAACCAGCGCAGCCGGTTATCTCCCTGGTGTGCTCAACATCCCGGCGCTACGCGCCGCGGCCGGCGAGTGTCACGGATGCCGCCCTGACCGATGAATCTTGCGCTCGGGTGCAGTCTGATCTACATGGGCAGACTCATCTATGGCTTCAATGTGTCGGTCGACGGGTACATCGCCGACGCGCAAGGCAGTATCGACTGGTCCGAACCGAGCGAGGAACTGCACCAGTACTGGAATGACTTCGAGCGGGAGACGGCCCTGGCGTTCTACGGCCGGCGACTCTACGAGCTGATGTCCGCGTACTGGCCCACCGCTGACGCCGACCCTGACGCCGAGCCGATGATCGTCGACTTCGCCCGCATCTGGCGGAACATGCCGAAGGTCGTGTTTTCGCGCACCCTGGACTCCGTCGACTGGAACTCCCGTCTGGAACGCCGCGACCCCGTCGAGGTGGTCAGGAAGCTGAAAGCCGAGACCGACGGCAATCTGGAGGTGGCCGGTGCGACGCTCGCCGCGCCCGTCGTGCAAGCCGGGCTGGTGGACGAGTACCGGATCGTGCTCGTGCCCACCGCAGTCGGCGGTGGCACGCCGTTCTTCCCGGCGTTGCCGTCATGGATCTCGTTGGGCCTGTTGGAGAACCGCACCTTTCCGTGCGGCACGGTCCTACTGCGCTATGAGGCGAAACGCGAGTGAAGACGGACCGGCTACCGCGCTGACGCGACAATGATGTCGATGGCCTCTGCGACGCTGTCGGTGCAGTGGATCAGGTCGAGGTCGGATTCGGAGATCTTTCCCTCGGCCAGCATCGTGTTGCGAATCCAGTCGATCAGGCCCGACCAGTAATCGACGCCCAACAGAATGATCGGAAAGGCGGTGACCTTGCGGGTCTGGACGAGCGTCAAGGCTTCGAACAGTTCGTCCAGAGTGCCGAATCCGCCAGGCAGGCACACGAACGCCTGCGCGTATTTGACGAACATGGTCTTGCGCACGAAGAAGTAGCGGAAGTTGATCCCGAGATCGACCCAGTGGTTGAGGCGCTGTTCGAACGGCAGCTCGATGCCCAGACCGACCGAATAGCCGCCGGACTCGCTGGCCCCACGGTTTGCCGCCTCCATCGCACCCGGGCCGCCCCCGGTGATCACCGCGTAGCCGGCGCGCACCAGGGCGACGCCCAATTCTTCACTCAGGCGGTATTCGGGCGAGTGGGGCGTCGTGCGAGCAGAGCCGAAAACCGTTACCGCCCTCGGCATCTCCGAGAGATCGTCGAAGCCGTCGACGAACTCGCCCTGGATACGCATCACGCGCCACGGATCGGTGTGCACCCAATCGGTGGGACCGCGCCGGTCCAGCAGGCGCTGGTCGGCGGTCGTGGTCGCGCAGCGTTCGCGACGAAGTTGCACCGGGCCGCTGATCTGCAGGTCGCCGTCGTCGTCCGTGTTCTGGTCCTCGATCACATCGGCCAGCGTATGCGGTGCGCTAGTCCACGCGGGCTTGGATCAGCGCGTACTCACCGGTGGTCCGCCATCGCTGGCCACTGGCATCGAGTCCTGTGAGTTGCTCAGGCGCAAGACCGACGACAACTTCCGACTTCAGCGTCCGTAGTGCCGTGACCGGGGACGGGAAATAGTCGACGGTTTGGCCGAACGGTGTTGTGGCGGGCCAGTATCGGTCTCCGACGAGGCGCCGATAGTTGAGATCGCCTTTCATCACCGTCATCGTGGCGGTCGCGAATTCCGCCGCGAGGTCGTCGGGCATCTCGTGGAATGCCAAAGGCGCACAAAAGAACTTGTGGGTGCGCACCTTGAGTCGGCCGGTGCGCACGGCGTCCCAGAGCCGGTCACCGATCCGGCCGATCTGGGCACGTGAGTCGGCCCTCAAGCGCTCGACGACAGCCAGGACGTCGGCCATGGTCGCATCCGACACGTAGTAGGGGTGCGGCTTGACGTACAGCACGATCTCGGCGGCCAACCGCTGAGCGAGCAGACTGTCGGCCAGGACGAGATCCGCCAGCAGCTCGCGTCCGGCGTTGTCGGCGACCACGCAGACGATCGGGTTGTCCTGCGATGTCAGCGCAGACCACAGCAGCGCGCTGTCGTCGACGAGGATGCCCTCCGACTGTGCTTCTGCGGCAGCGGTGTTCAGCTGGAGTTGGAAGCTGAGATCGGCGCGGTTACCCCACAGTGCGGCGACCAGCAGCGCCTGGTGCTGCTGATCCTCCGACGCGTCCGCCACGTCGGCGAAGACATTGAGCTCCTGGTCGACCTCTGGCCCCGTGAGCTCTGCGTTCTTGACCGGGGCGAACGGGTCGATGCCACGCCAGGCGCCGGCCCCGAAGTAGCCGACAGCCCCGAGCAATCGGCGGTAGAAGTAGCTTTCGCTCCAGAGGAACGGCACCTCACCCCACGGGCGTCCGTACATCTGCTCGCCCCAGGCGAGCCAATCCGCTCGGTCATGAGCCGTCTGGGGCAGCGGCTCGATGACACCGGTGGTGCTCTCGACGAGTAGCTGCTGCAGCTTCGCCTCTTCGGCCGGGGTGTACGGCGTGGAGTCCAGGACCTGACGAATCAGCTTCGGATGACGCCCGTGGAACACATCCCACTCGAAGGAGCCGGGCACCGCCGCGGTGATCGTGGGCGCAGCAGAGGTATCCACCAAGGTTCGGCTGTGTGCTAGGTACGGAAATAGGGTTCGACCGTGCCGTTGAGCTTGACGACCATCGGATTTCCGCGGCGATCCTTGGCGGTCGGGACTTCCACCCGCACCCAGCCCTCGGCGACGTCGTATTCGTACACGTTGGTCTTCTCCGCGCCGTTGAAGCGAATACCCACGCCGCGGATGAGCGCCTCTTCGTTATAGAAGGGACTGCGCGGATCGATGGAGAGGTGGTTCGGTGGAACGTCGTTGTTCTGATCCTGAGACATGATGGCTTTCGTCGAGTGCTGCGTCGGGTTCTTGGCGGTAATTCTCTAGGAACGTACGCGACCCTGCCGTAGCGGGTTCCGCATAGGTCGTGGCGGTCGGTGCGACCGAAGGTGTAACTCATCGCGCCAGCACCCGCCGCCGCGTCGAAACCTAGTGGTGGCGTACGCGATTGACCACCGCTGCCGAGCACAAAATCCCCATCTACCTCATGCGCCACGCCGGTTTCGGAAATCCACTGGGACGGCTGTTTGCCTGCACACATACCGGTGCCAGCGTGCGAGAACTCGGCCTACCATCGGAATTTATGGGCGTGGCGAAGGCACCCGCCAACGCCTCGCGACAGAACAAACCTCATGACAGAAGGAGGGATGGGCTGATGAAAATCGCACTGGCAATCGCCGCCGCCGCGCTCGCGTTCAGCCCCATCGGCGTAGCTCACGCCACACCAGGACAGTGCATCAACACCCCCTGGGGCGGATACTGCGACGGGCAAGCCGACGGAAACGGCATCTTCAACCATTGCGAAGGCGCAATGGGCTTCAGCAACTGCTTCTACGTGCGCGCCGTGCCCACGGATGTCGATCCGCGGGGCTGGGTACCGCTGACCTGACGCTGCACTCCCCCGCGGACGTTCAGCCCGGTATCAGCCGGAGTTGGCGCGCCTTCTCGAGAATGATGCGGGCGCGGTTCAATCGCGGTAAGTCGCTGCCGTCCTTCGGTTTTCCGCCGCGAGCGTTGAACTGCTCGACGAACTCGCGCGCCCAGCTGATGTCTGATTCGGACGGACTCAGTCCGGCGTTGATGACCTCGGCATCGGACGAGCGCAACGCGAGCTTGCCCGTCATACCCATCTGCCGGGTGAGCGCCACGCCCTCGGCCAGCTGATCGGGATCGCGGGTCGGCCCGTCGATCGGGCCAGGGATGTGCGCCGCACGCGATGCAATGACCAACTGCGAGCGGCTGTAGGCCAGCGCCAACGGATCCTGCTCGACCCCGATGTCCAGCGTGTAGTCGTTGACGCCGAACGCGATGCGGAAGCACGGTCGCGCCGCTGCGATGTCGTGCACGCGCGCCAGCCCGCGCGCCGTTTCGATCAACGCGATCACCCGCGACTCGCCGCCGAGCCGGTTCGCGGTGTCCCACATGTGGTTTCCGCCCTCGGTCTTGGCCAGCACGACGCCCTTCACCCCGCGGCACTCCGCCAGGGCACGGCAGTCGGCAGACCAGAAATCACTCGACGCGTCGTTGACCCGGACCCATGCCTGCGCCCCGCCGTTCAGGAAGTCGATGACCCGCTCCCGAGCCACCTCTTTCTCATCGGGGGCGACGGCATCCTCGAGGTCCAGGATCACCTCGTCACAGCTCGTGGTCGCCAGGACTGCCCCGAGGTCAGGTTCGCGGGACGGATTGACGAGGAGCCAGGAGCGCGAAACCTTCGAGTTCACGGTCATGGCGCCAGGCTAGACGTTCTGAGTACGCCGCACCCGCTGGAAAAGCTGCGCGTCCCGCTGGCCGAGGACGGACGTCGCAGGCGACACCGGGTAGGTGTTCTCCCCCGAGGTTCCACCGAGTTCGGTCGCCTTATCGGCGACGGTCACCGCGCGGCGACCACGACGGCCTGGCTCGCCGGCGAGCTGGCGATCGGACGGGACGAATTGATCGGGCAGAGCACCGATCTCGTAGTCGCCACGGTTGAACACGTCCTGGCAGCAGCCGAGCACGCAGGCTCTTGATAGCGGAGCTGCCGATGCCCACCGTGTCCCGTGGACGTTAACGGCAGACCAACGTTCGGCAGGCTCTGGCCTGGAGTGCACCGCCGAGGCTAGTCTGGTCACGCACGTGACCAGAACGTCTTGGAGGCCTGATGACAGCCCTTGACATGCCCATGCCCGGAGTACGCGGCAGTGCGGACGAAACGGCAAGCGCCACGTACGTCAGCCAGTGCACGCTGTGCGAAGCGCACTGCGGCATCCATGTCGCGGTCACCGGCGGCAAGGTCAGCCGCATCGAGGGCAATCCCGACGACGTCTTCTCGAAGGGCTACATCTGTCCGAAAGCCACGGCCATGGGAGCCCTGCACCACGATCCGGACAGGTTGCGCACCCCGATGCGCCGGGTAGGTGACAGCTTCGAGCCGGTCGGCTGGGACGAGGCGTTCACCGAGATCGGAGCCCGGCTGCGTCGCATCCGCAGCGAGCACGGATCACGATCGCTCGGGATGTACCTGGGGAACCCGGCAGCGCACAGTTCCGGCGCGTTCTACGGCCTGATGCTGCGGGCAGCCTTGCTCACGCCCAACTTCTTCTCGGCGTCCACGATCGACCAGATGCCTCACGAGTACGCGGCGTGGCGGGTTTTCGGCTCCAACGTGCTGGTGCCGATCACCGACATCGACCGCACCCAGCGGCTGGTGATCATCGGCGCCAATCCCGCGGTGTCGAACGGTTCGTTGTCGATCATGCCGGGCGCCAAACGCCGAATCAAAGCGATCCGCGAGCGCGGCGGGAAAGTCGTCGTCATCGACCCGCGCCGGACCGAGACCGCCCGGATGGCCGATCAGCATGTGTCGGTGCGTCCCGGCGGGGACGTGTACCTACTACTGGGCATGCTGCACGTCCTGCTCAACGAAAGCCTCTGCGACACAGCTACTCTCGACCAGTTGGCGACCGGTCGACAGGAGCTTGTCAACTTGGTCGCCGACGCCACCCCGGAGGCCGTCGCGCAGCGCGCCGGTGTGGACGCCGAGACGATTCGCACCCTGGCCCGCGAGCACGCGGCCGCTGAATCGGCGGCCATCTACGCCCGGATCGGGATCTGCCAGCAGCAGACCGGAACCCTGGTGAGCTGGCTGGTCATGGTGCTCAACACCGTCACCGGCAACTTGGACCGTGCCGGCGGCACCATGTTCTCCACCCCGATCATCGACCTGCCGCGGATGGCCAAACATGTCCCGGTCGGACACGGAGCGTGGACCGACCGGTCCGGCCGCTACAAGTCCTTCCGCGCCGAGCTGCCCGCCGTCGCGATGGCCGACGAAATCCTGACCCCCGGCGACGGCCAGATCCGGGCCATGATCACCTACGCCGGCAATCCCGTGTCCTCGATCCCCCAGAAGGGCCGGCTGGCCCAGGCGCTGGCATCGCTGGATCTGTATGTGGCGGTGGACATGTACGTCACCGAGACCACCCGGCACGCGGACTTCATCCTGCCGCCGGTGTCGCCGCTGGAGCGCGAAGACGTCGGATTGCTGACCACGATCTTCAGCGTGCGCAACAACATTCGCTATCAACACCGGTCCTTCGACCCGCCCGCCGGTGCGCTGGAGGACTGGGAGATTCTCAGTCGCCTGACCTTCGAGTTGCTCCCGGCTCCGCTGCGGCAGCTGACCGCACCGCTCCGCAGCCCGCTGATCCAGTTCGCCAACCCATTGCGGATGGCCGCAGTTGCGCTGGCGACGGGACCCTACGGCCGAATCCGCAAGGGCCGCAAGGGAAAGACGATGAAAGACCTACGCTCCAGCGCAGGTGGCCTCGACCTAGGCCCGCTCGAACCGCGGCTGGACAAGGTGATCGCCACAGACGACCGCAAGGTTGCGCTGGCGCCTGCCGAGTTCCTCGCAGCCGCCCGTCGGCTGCTCGACACTGCCGCCGAGGAGTCCGACCGCGAGTTCGATTTGCAGCTCATCGGGCGGCGGCAATTGCGCAGCAACAACTCGTGGCTGCACAACGTGCCATCGATGACCAGCGGGTCCAACAAGTGCACGGTGCTGATGCATCCAGCCGATGCCGATGCTCGCCGACTCGCCCAAGGCGACATGGTTCAGGTCACCTCTGCCGTCGGGTCCATCGAGCTGCCGCTGGACATCAGCGACGACATCCGGTCAGGCACCGTCGCAGTGCCCCACGGCTGGGGCCACACGAACACCGGCTGGCGCCATGCCAACACCCTGCCCGGCGCGAATGTGAATGACCTGCATGATCCGGCACTGGTCGATTCGTTCACCGGGACAGCGGCGGTCAACAACACCTGGGTCCACGTCAGCGCCTGCTGACCCGGCCTCAGCTGGCCGCTGCTGATGCCCCCAAAAACGAAAAATCCCGGACCTAAAGTAGGTCCGGGACTATTCGTATGTCCTGCGACATCACACTGTCAGGCTGACAGTGTGATGTTTCATGACATGCGAATAGCGTGTCTCAAGACATCGGCATAGCCCGATCGGCCAGTTTCAGCTGGTGTCGAAGGCTCGTCTGGTCATCACCGCAGTCCGAATCGAAGGCCGGTCCCAGTCCCAAGTCGCACGCAATTACGTTGTCTCCCAAAGCTGGATCTGCCGCTAGGAAACAAAGCAGTCGTCTACTAACCGCGCCGCCGCCCCACGCGCAGCAGCCAGTCAGGCACCGCCAGCCCGTGGATGATCCTTTGCGTCCGAAAGTACTGGCGCGGAAGCGATGCGGTGTTGTAGGGCAAGTCGTACTTCTCGCACAGTTCCCGCACCCGGACGCTTACTTCAGGCAACCGGTTGCTCGGCAGATCAGGGAACAGGTGATGCTCGATCTGGTAGCACAGGTGCCCACCCGAGAAAGCCAGCAGCGGGTTTGCGTTGAAGTTCGCGGTCCCAAGAATTTGTCGCAGATACCATTCGCCGCGAGTTTCGTCCTTGACCACCGCGGGGTCGAATGTCTCGGCCCCGTCGGGGATGTGCCCGCAAATGATGTTCACGTACACCCACAGGTTCCGGAGCACATTCGCGCTGACATTGGCCGCCAGCGTGCGACGCCACCGGCGCAGGCCCAGCGCCGGGAAGAACACATAGTCTTTGCCCAACTGGCGCGCGCTCTTGGCGAGAAATTTCCGCCTCTCCACCGTGACAGCGCCTGGCGTCTCGTCCCGGAGCCGCTCCGAATGCAGGCCGTGAAGGGCGATACCCCATTCGAACGTCGCTGCGAGCACCAGGTTTCGGAGCGGTGTCAACAGATACGCCCACCGCCACGGCTGGTCGGTCGTCACTCGTAGCAGGCGGTACCCGATGTCCTCGTCCATGCCGAACACGTTGGTGTAGACGTGATGCCGATAGTTGTGCGAGTACCGCCACTGCGCGGAATGCCCGACCATGTCCCACTCCCAGGTATTGGAGTGGATTTCCGGGTCGTTCATCCAATCCCACTGGCCGTGGGAGATGTTGTGGCCGAGCTCCATGTTCTCGATAGACTTCGCGTACGCCAGCGCGCACGTGCCGGCGACCCAGCCAGCCTTGGACCGGCTCCCGGCGATCATCAGCCGCGCCGCGACATCGAGCACCCGCTGAAAATGGATCACCCGCCGGATGTACGCCGAGTCCTTCGGTCCGAGCGACTCCTCGACGTCGCGGCGGATCACGTCGAGTTCGTAGCCGATCTCCTCGACGTCCTCACTGCTGAGGTGCACGTAGGCAGTGACATCGGCTATCGCCATCAAGGTGTCCTCGGGTGGATGCGGCAGAGAGACGGCGCCATTCAAGCCACCGCGAGGCCTTTGACCTGCAAAAACTTTGTCGGGCTGACAGGATTTGAACCTGCGACCACTTGACCCCCAGTCAAGTGCGCTACCAAGCTGCGCCACAGCCCGCGGCGCTACCGGACGAACCGGCAACGGTTGGAAAGCCTACCCCAGACCTCCCTCCGGACCCTAAACGGGTCCGGCGGCGCGTCGGCGGCTAGCGCTTGGCCCCGCGCTTCTCCCGCACCCGCACGTTGATCTTGATCGGGCTGCCCTCGAAGCCGAACTCTTCACGCAGCCGGCGCTCCAGGAAGCGGCGGTAGCCGGCCTCCAGGAAGCCCGTGGTGAACAGTACGAAGGTCGGCGGTCGCGAGGCCGCCTGCGTGGCGAACAGGATGCGCGGCTGCTTGCCACCGCGCACCGGCGGCGGCGTGGCGGCCACGATCTCCTTGAGGAAGGTGTTGAGCCGCCCGGTCGGGATGCGGGCGTCCCACGATGCCAGCGAGGTCTCCAGCGCCGGCACCAACTTCTGCACGGCCCGACCGGTTTTCGCCGAGATATTCACGCGCGGCGCCCACTGCACCTGCACGAGCTCGCGCTCGATCTCCTTGTCCAGCAGGTAGCGCCGGTCTTCGTCGACCAAATCCCACTTGTTGAACGCGATGACGAGCGCACGCCCGGCCTCGATGACCATCGACAGCACCCGCAGGTCCTGCTCGGTCAGCGGCTGGGAGGCGTCGATCAGCATGATCGCGACCTCGGCGGCGTCGATGGCGCCGTGCGTGCGCACCGAGGCGTAGAACTCGTGCCCGCTGGCCTGGCCGACCTTGCGGCGCAGGCCGGCCGTGTCAACGAAACGCCAAGTCTTGCCGTCCAATTCGATCAGCGAGTCGACCGGGTCCACGGTGGTGCCGGCGACGTCGTGCACGACGGACCGCTCGTCGCCCGACAGCTTGTTCAGCAGCGAGCTCTTGCCGACGTTGGGCTTGCCGACCAGCGCGACGCGGCGCGGACCGCCTGTGCCGCCGGAGGTTTCGGAGACCTCGGGCAGCACCTCGAGCACGCTGTCGAGCAGATCGGCCACACCGCGGCCGTGCATCGCGCTGATCGAGTGCGGCTGTCCCAGCCCCAGCGACCACAACGCCGCCGCCTCGGATTCGATCTTCTCGTTGTCAACCTTGTTGGCCGCCAAGAAGACCGGCTTACCCGAGCGCTGCAGCCGCTTGGCCGCGGCCTCATCGGCCGCGGTCGCCCCGACCACCGCGTCGACCACGAGAATGATCGCGTCGGCGGTGCGCATGGCGACGGTGGCCTGCTCGGCGACCAGCATCTGCAGACCCTTGGCGTCGGGTTCCCAACCACCGGTGTCCTGCACCACGAAACGCCGCCCGACCCACTGCGCGTCGTACGACACCCGGTCGCGGGTCACGCCCGGGATGTCCTGCACCACCGCTTCGCGACGGCCCAGGATGCGGTTCACCAGAGTCGATTTACCGACATTCGGGCGGCCGACCACGGCCACCACGGGCGGGGGTCCGGCGTACTCGTCGAGCTCGGCCTCGAAGCCCTCCGAGCCGATCTCCCAGTCACCTTCGTCGAACCACACACCGTCGTCGTCGCTCATTGACGCACACCTACCTTCTGCTGCACGAGATCCAGCAGATGTGCCACCACATCAGCCTGGGTCATATCGCTGGAATCGACGACGATCGCATCATCGGCCGCATGCAGCGGCGAGACCGCGCGCGTCGAGTCCAGATGGTCCCGGCGCTGCACATCGGCCAGCACCGCTTCGTAGTTGTCGCTCAAGCCGTTTGCGACGTTCTGCGCATTACGCCGGCGGGCGCGCTCCTCGGCAGAGGCGGTCAGGAAGATCTTGAGATCGGCGTCGGGCTTGACGACGGTGCCGATGTCGCGGCCCTCGACGACGACCGAGCCGGCCGCCGCGATCAGCTCGCGCTGCCGCTGCACCAGCAGCGTCCGCACGGCCGGAATCGCCGACACGGCCGATACCGCGAGCGTCACCGCGTCGCCGCGGATCTCGTCCGAAACGTCCTCGCCCGCAAGGTACGACGTGTCGTGGTCCGGATCGAAGCTGACGGAGAACTCGGTCTCCTTACACACGGCAACGACGGCATCGACCTCGGACGGGTCGATGCCGGCCCGCAGCACCGCCAGCGTCACGATGCGGTACATCGCGCCGGTGTTGATGTGATTGGCGCCGAGTGCATGCGCCAAACCCGTTGACACCGAGGACTTCCCGGTTCCCGCCGGGCCGTCGATGGCAATGACGAGAGCGTTCACAGGCCCACCGCCTGGTACAGCTCGCCGACTTCCTTGCGTGTCAGCGCCCGCAGGCTGTTGACGCGCTGGTCCCCCAGCGCCACCGTGCCGATGTGCGTACGCACCAGTTCCTTCACTGGGTAACCCACCTCGGCCATCAGCCGGCGCACGATGCGATTGCGGCCCTCGTGCAGCACGATCTTCACCAACGACTTACCGGCGGCCATGTCGACCACCGCGAATTCGTCGACATAGGCCGGGCCGTCGTCCAGTTCCACGCCGTCGCGCATCTTCTTGCTCAATCCGCGGGGCACGGTGCCCTGCACGGTCGCCAGGTACGTCTTGGACACCTCGTAGCGCGGGTGCATCAGCCGGTGCGCCAGCTCGCCGTCGTTGGTCAGCAGGATCAGCCCTTCGGTGTCGGCGTCGAGTCGGCCGACGTGGAACAGCTTCTTGTTGCCGCGCACGCGATGCTCGACCAGGTCACCGATACACGGACGGCCCTGGTCGTCAGACATGGTGGAGTGCATGCCTTTTGGCTTGTTCAGCGCGAGGTACACCAGGTCCTCGTCGACGAGGACGCGGGTGCCGTCGACCCGGACGACCTGCCGATCGGGGTGCACCCGCGTGCCGAGTTCGGTGACGATCTGGCCGTCGACCTCCACTCGCCCGTCCAGGATCATCCGCTCGGCGACGCGGCGAGAGGCAATTCCCGCCTGCGACAACACCTTCTGCAGTCGCACGCCTTCTTCGTTGGCCATGTCAGTCCCGATCTACGTCGAATTTGGCCGGCTCCGCAGCCGGCGCAGGGGTTCCGCCGAGTTTGGCGAAACGCGGCTCTTCAGAGAGCGTCTCGGTGATGTCGTCGATCACGTCGACATCAGGCAACAGCGGGGCGAGTTCCGGCAACTCGCTCAGCGAGGTCAAACCGAGCCGCTCCAGGAACAATTCCGTCGTGGCGAAAGTCGTTGCGCCACTGTCGGCATCGGTGCCGGCTTCGATGATCAGGCCGCGCGCCGCGAGGGTCCGCATCACGGCGTCGACGTTCACGCCACGCACCGCGCTCACCCGGGCACGGGTCACCGGCTGCCGATAGGCCACCACTGCCAGCGTCTCCAACGCAGCCCGGGTCAGCTTGGACCGGGCGCCGTCGAGAATGAGCCGCTCGACGTAGGGCGCGTACCGGGCGCGGGTGTACATCCGCCAGCCGCCGCCGGCCTCGCGCAGGTCGATGCCGCTGCCGCGCTCGGCCAGTTCGGCGGCCATCCGGCGCAGCTTGTCCTCGACCCGCTCGATCGTCTCGTCCAGCGCGGACGCCAGAGAGTCGACCGGGGCGGGCGTGTCGACCACCAGCAGCAGGGCCTCCAGTGCGCACCCGAGTTCGTCGTCGGTGATCTCGGTGCTGATCTCGTCAGCCTCGGTGTCGAGTTCGTCACCTTCGGTGACAGCCGCCGCGTCGGTCACACCGGCGTCGGGCTCGACGTCCTCGCCCACGCTGCTATCCGCGGCAATCACCGCGTCGTTGTCTGTCATTGGTCTTCTTCCACCGCCGCTGCCAGATGCTCGTTCGTCGGCCGCTCACCGGTCCACGAAACTTGCAGCACTCCAAGCGGTTCAATCTGCTCGAAGTTTACCGCCTTGGCGCGGTAGAGCTCTAATAGCGCCAGGAACCGGCCGACGATCTCCATCCCGCCGTCGCAGTCGGCGACCAGATCGGTGAACGACGCCCACTCCCCGACGCCGCGATTCTCCAGCAGTCCCATCAGTTTCATGGCCTGCTCGGGCACCGACACCGCCTGCACGTGCAGGTGATCGACGCGCAACGACGGCACCGGACGCGGCGTGAACGCCGCCGCCGCGATCTGCGCGAACCGGTCGGCGTCGACGCCGAGCATGACCTCCGGCAGCAGCTCGGTGAACCTGTCCTCGAGGGTGACGGCGCGCGGGTAGCTGCGCATCGCGGCGGCCTCGAGCTCGGCGAACATCAACGCGACGTGCTTGAACGCCCGGTATTGCAGCAGCCGCGCGAACAGCAGGTCGCGTACTTCGAGCAACGCCAGGTCGTCCTCGTCGTGGACCTCGGCGGCCGGCAGCAGCCGCGCGGCCTTCAAGTCCAGCAGCGTGGCCGCGACCACCAGAAACGCCGTCGTCTCATCCAGCTCGAGCTGGCTGCCGATCTCCTTGGTGTACGCGATGAACTCATCGGTGACGCGGTGCAGCGCCACTTCGGTGACGTCCAGCCGGTGCGCGAAGATCAGCTGCAACAGCAGGTCGAACGGGCCCTCGAAGTTGGTCAGGCGGACCTGAAAACCGGCCTTCTTCTCGTCCGGCTGGTCGGTCGCCGGCCCCTCCGGCGCCGCGTCCGCGGCCACCTCACCACCAACGCTGGCGGCCTCGGCAATCACGCGCCGAACCGGTCGATGACCTCGCACGCCAACGCCCGGTACGCCTGGGCGCCACCGGATTTCGGGGCCCAGGTGGTGATCGGTTCACCGGCGACGCTGGTCTCCGGGAAGCGCACGGTGCGGCTGATGACGGTGTCGAACACCAGATTGCCGAAGCGTTCCACCACGCGGGCCATGACCTCACGCGCGTTGACGGTGCGGTTGTCGTAACGGGTGATCAGGATGCCGCTGATGTCGAGCTTGGGGTTCAGCCGGTCGCGGACCTTGTCGACGGTGTCGGTGAGCAACGCCAGGCCGCGCAGCGAGAAGAACTCGCACTCGGTCGGGATGATGACGCCGTCGGCGCACGCCAGGCCGTTCACGGTGAGCAGTCCGAGCGACGGCTGGCAGTCGATCAGCACGTAGTCGTAGCGGTCCAGCACGGGGTACAGCGCGCGCGACAGCGTCTGCTCGCGGCCGACCTCGTTGACCAGCTGAATCTCGGCGGCCGACAGGTCGATGTTGCTGGGCACCAAGTCCAGGCCCTTGACCCGGGTGTTGATCAGCACGTCGTCGATCGACACCCGCGGCTCGATGAGCAGGTTGTGCACGGTGTGCTCGAGCTCGTAGTGCGGAACGCCGAGCCCGGCGGACAGCGCGCCCTGCGGATCGAGGTCGACCAGCAACACGCGGCGGCCGTACTCGGCCAGGCTGGCGCCCAGATTGATGGTCGACGTGGTCTTGCCGACGCCGCCCTTCTGGTTGCACATCGCGATGACCTTCGCCGGACCGTGCATGCTCTTGGGCTTCGGCTCGGGGATGTGTCGCGCGGGACGGCCGGTCAGGCCGACCGCGGGTTCCGGATCCGCGGTCGCGGCCGCGCCATCGACATCAAGCGGCAACGAAACCGGCTCCACCGGGCTCAGGCCCCCCACGCCTGTTGGGACATCGGTCATGCGTCGCCGATCAGCGGCGTGACTCCCATAGCGAACATCCGGGCAAGTTTAACGGTGCCACGCCGCTGACGACGGCAGACCCGCTGTCCTAATGTGACTGCCATGAGCTGGAAGCGGCAGTGGTCCCTCGTCCGGATGGCGCTGGGGATGAGAAAGTTCGTCCAGACCGGACAGTGGGGCGACGGCCGCGAGGCCGCCGCCGCGGCCTACGTGGAAGCCAACGCCCGCTGCGGCGACATCGATCATGTCCTCGCGACCATCGATACCTTCGCCCGCGAACAGTCGATGCTGGTCAATGTCGGCGACGAAAAAGGTCAACTCCTCGAGTCCGCGCTCATCCGGGGAAACCCTGCGCGCATCCTCGAGCTGGGCACCTACTGCGGCTACAGCGCGCTGCTCATGGCCCGCACCGCGCCGGACGCACACGTCTTCACCGTCGAGCTGTCGGCGGACAACGCGGAAATCGCCCGCCGCATCTGGACCCACGCCGGCGTCGCGGACCGGATCACCTGTGTGGTCGGCACCATCGGCGACGGCGGCGCGACGCTCGACCGCCTCGCCGGCCATGGATTCGGACCGGGCAACCTCGATTTCGTGTTCATCGACCACGACAAGGCCGCCTACCTCAAAGATCTGGAGTCGATCCTGGCGCGCGGCTGGCTGCGTCGCGGTGCGGTCGTCGTGGCGGACAACGTGAAGGTGCCCGGCGCTCCGGCCTACCGCGCGTACATGCGGGACCAGGAGGGCAAGCTCTGGCACACCCAGGAGCACCCCACCCACGTCGAGTACCAGAAGACACTGCCTGACCTGGTGCTCGAGTCGGACTACTTGGGCTGAGCGTCGTCCGCCTTCACCGGTCGTTGCCACGGCCACGAGCCGGTCATCTCGACCTGCAGCGAGAAACTCAGGAAGGTTCGGATCGCGACGATGCCGGCCAGTACCGCGACGCTCTGTGCGGTCGGCGTGACGGCCACCGTGCGGATGATGTCGGCGGCGACGAGAAATTCGAGGCCCAGCAGAATCGAGCGGCCCAGCTGCCGCCGGAACGCGTCGTAGGCACCGCCCTCGCCGCGGATCCGGCCGACCGTCGCGGCCAGGGCGAGTACCGCGCCGCCCACGATCACCGCGACACCGACGGCATCGATCACTTTGCCGGTCGTCTCGATGACGTCGTAGAAGGCCATGACCGGATGCTAGCCCCGGCCGATCGTCATCCTCACCTGGCGCGCGGGTGCGCCCCGGCCCACACTTCGCGCAGCGCGCTGACCGTCACGAGCGTGTAGATCTGCGTCGTGGTGACCGACGCGTGGCCGAGCAGTTCCTGCACGACGCGCACATCCGCGCCGCCTTCGAGCAGGTGCGTGGCGAACGAGTGGCGCAGCGTGTGCGGTGAGACCGCGGCCGTGATGCCGGCCCGCTCGGCGGAATCCTGCAGCACCTGCCACGCGCTCTGCCGCGACAGCCGACCGCCGCGCGCGTTGAGGAAGATGGCGGGTGTGCCCTTGCCACGGCGCGCGAGCTCGGGGCGGCCCCGCACCAGGTAGGCATCCAGTGCCGTGACGGCGGGCCGGCCGATGGGCACGAGCCGCTGCTTGCCGCCCTTGCCGTGCAGCATCACCGACCGGGACTCGGTGTCGACGTCGTCGCGATCGAGGCCGACCGCCTCGGAGATCCGCGCTCCCGTCGAATACAGCAGTTCCAGCAGCGCCCGGTTGCGCAATGTCAGTGGATTGTCGGCGTCGCTGTCGCCACCCGCGCCGTCCAACAACGCGATGACGTCGTCGTAGCTCAGGCTCTTGGGCAGCCGGCGGCCCGGCGTCGGCGGCTTCACGCCACGCGCGACGTCGATGTCGGCGAGCCCTTCGGCGGCGGCGAACTTGTGCAGCCCCCGCACCGCGATGACGGCCCGCGCGGCCGAGACCGAGGACAGCGCGGCGACGCCGTTCTCCGGATCGCCCTGGCGCAGCGCGACGAGGAACTCGCTGACGTCGGTCTCGGTGACAGCGCCCAGGTCGTCGATACCGCGGCCGGCCAGATGCGCGGTGTACCGCCGGATGTCACGCCGGTAGGAACTCAGGGTGTTGGCCGCGACGCCCCGTTCGATGCTGAGGTGGTTCAGGTAGCCCTGCACCTGCTGCTCGAGCCGCGACCGGACCCCCGTCGACGCCGCCACCGTCGTCAGCCCTGTTCCCGCCGGGTGCGGAATGCGGTCGGGCGGTCGATCCACGGCGCGTCGGCCGGCCGCAATTCGGCCGGCCGGTGCGCGGCAGCCAGGATCCCGGCCACCGCAAGGGCATTGACGATCTCACCGGTGAACACCATCTGCACGGCATCGGCCAGCGGCACCCGTTTGACCACCAGGTCGGCTTCTTCGTCGTGCGCATGCGGCCGCCCGATCTCGGTCAGCCCCGTGGCCAGGAAGATCCGTACGCTCTCGTCGCTGAATCCGGGCGTCGAGTCGACGTCGATCAGGGTCTGCCAGTGCGCGGCGGCCAGTCCGGCTTCCTCTTCTAGTTCCCGCGCCGCGGTGACGTGCGCGGGCTCGTCGCCCATGTCCAGCAGCCCGGCCGGCAGCTCCCACAGCCGCCGCCCGATCGGGTGCCGGTATTGGTACACCAGTACCAAATTCCCGTCTTCGTCGAGCGCGACCACGGCGACCGCCCCGTAGTGCTCGACCACCTCACGACGCGCCGAGCCACCACCGGGCATCGCGACCTCGTCGGCCCGCAACGCGAAAATGTTTCCTACGTAGACGGTTTCGCTCGAAAGCGTGGCGAAATCGTGGTCAGCCACGGGATTCTTGCAGCTGCTCGGCATCGTCATCCGAACCCTCCGCATGCGATCCGGCGCCGTGCACCTCGGAGTCGATCTCCTCGAGCGGCAGGCGTTCGGCAGCCTTGTAATCCAGCGCCGCCCCGATAAACGACGCGAACAGCGGGTGCGGGCGCGTCGGGCGGCTCTTGAGCTCAGGGTGCGCCTGCGTGCCGACGAGGAACGGGTGCAGGTCGGCGTCGTACTCGACGAACTCGACCAGCTGGCCGTCCGGCGAGGTGCCTGAGAACTTCAGCCCGCTTTCCGAGATGCGGTCGCGGTAGGCGTTGTTCACCTCGTAGCGGTGCCGGTGCCGCTCTGAAACCTCGGTCGCATCGTAGGCCTTGGCCACGATCGAATCCGCCTGCAGCACGGCCGGATACGCGCCGAGGCGCATGGTGCCGCCGAGGTCGGCCTCACCGGCCACCGCGTCGAGCTGGTCGGCCATGGTGGCGATCACCGGGTCGGGCGTGTGCTCGTCGAACTCCGCCGAGTTGGCGCCGCTGATGCCGACGGACCGCGCGGCCTCGATGACGATGCACTGCAACCCGAGGCACAGGCCCAGCAGCGGCAGTCGCTGACGGCGGGCATAACTGATCGCGCCGAGCTTGCCCTCGATACCGCGGATGCCGAAGCCACCCGGGATCAGCACGCCGTGCACATCGCCGAGCGCGGCGGCCGCGCCCTGCTCGGTCTCGCAGTCATCGGAGGCGACCCAACGGATCTCGACCTTGGAGTGGTGGGCGAATCCGCCGGCACGCAGCGCCTCGGCCACCGACAAGTAGGCGTCGGACAGGTCGATGTACTTGCCCACCAAGGCGATTCGCACCGTCTCCTTGGGCTCGTGCACCCGGCGCAGCAGGTCGTCCCACTCCGACCAGTCCACGTCGCGGAACGGCAGGTTGAGCCGGCGCACCACGTAGGCGTCGAGCTCCTCGCGGTGCAGCACCTTGGGGATGTCGTAGATCGACGGGGCGTCCGGTGTCGAGATGACGCCGTCGATATCGACGTCACACATCAGCGCGATCTTGTTCTTCAGCGGCTCCGGCACATCGCGGTCACAGCGCAGGATCAGCGCGTCCGGCGTGATGCCGATGCTGCGCAGCGCGGCCACCGAGTGCTGGGTGGGCTTGGTCTTCAACTCGCCCGACGGCGCCAGGTACGGCACCAGTGACACGTGCAGGAAGAAGACGTTCTCGCGGCCGACATCGTGGCGGACCTGGCGGGCCGCCTCCAGGAACGGCTGCGACTCGATATCACCTACGGTGCCGCCGATTTCGGTGATGACCACGTCGGGGCGCTTGCCCTTGGCGTCGGGCAGCGCCATCTCGAGGATGCGGCTCTTGATCTCGTCGGTGATGTGCGGGATCACCTGGACGGTGTCGCCGAGGTAGTCGCCGCGACGCTCCTTGGCGATGACCTCCGAGTACACCTGGCCGGTGGTGACGTTGGCCGACCGCGACAGGTTGCGGTCGAGGAAGCGCTCGTAGTGGCCGATGTCCAGGTCGGTCTCGGCGCCGTCCTCGGTGACGAACACCTCGCCATGCTGGAACGGGTTCATGGTGCCCGGATCGACGTTGAGGTACGGGTCCAGCTTCTGCATCGTCACGTGCAGACCACGCGCGGTGAGCAATTGGCCAAGACTGCTGGCGGTCAGACCCTTACCGAGCGAGGAAGCGACCCCGCCGCTGACAAAAATGTGCTTCGTCGCGGCCTGTGGGTGCCTGCGTAGCGATGCCAAGAACGACCTCCGTGGTGATGGGGCAACGTAGCGGTTGAGCTACCTGGGGCCTGCCGACCCACGGAATTTCACCCTATCACCGACCGGCCCGAGCTGGGACTGACGCGCCGGTGACGGTCGCCACGGCCCGCTTTACTGCAGGACCGTCACCGAGCTGGCGCCGCGACCGATCCCGAGTTGCGCCGGATGACCACCAGCGATGAGTTGCTGCAGGGCCAGAACGGCGGTGATCCGGCCGGCCTGGCTGTTGATGTCGTCGACGGTCCCGACCGCGCCGGACAGCCCGGCGTCCGAGCGCACGACGGCGACGGCCGCGGTGCCGGATGCGCAGCCGTCCCGGCCCGCCACCACCGTGCCAGCGCCATGCGGCGCCAGGCCCGAGGCCAGGCGGGCCACCGTGGCCCCTCGGTTGCCGGCGTCGTCACCCAGGGCGCCGCCGGTGACGATCAGCGCGCTGTCGGCGACCCCGATGCGCTGAGAGCCGTAGGTGATGAACCCGGTGTCGCGCAGGGTGGCCAGCACGGTGTCGCGCTGCATGTCGTCGACGGGCAGGACCGCCGGGTTGCGGTCCCGCAGCAGCGTGATGCCCAGCAGGTCGCCGGCCTGGGAGCCCTGGTCGACGGTCCGGGTGCTGAGCTGACGTCCGGCCGGCACGATCGGTGAGTTCACCACCGACAGCAGCTTCTCCGAGGCGTTGGCGTCCACGAACTGCTGGGTGAGCGCGATGGTCCCGGTGACCGAACCACCTGCGGCCGCAATCAGTTTCGCGGCCGCGTCGACGTCGTCGGTGGCGGCATCCGGGGTGCGGAACACCACGACAAATTTCCCCGCCAGCGCGTCGCGCACCATGCGCGGCGACATCTGGGCGTCGAACTCGCCTGCCGCACTGAGCTTCTGGTTCAGCGCGTTCTTCTCGTCGGTGAGGCTGTTGATCTGGTTCTGCAACTCGTGCTTGTCGTCGCGCAGTCCGGACAGCAGCGTGTTGGACAACAGGCCGGAACCGAGCATCACCCCGATGGCCAGCGCCAGGAACACCGCGGCCAGCGAGATCGCATGCGAGCGTAGGGAGATCATCGCCGGAGCTAGCTCACCAGACCCTGGGCCCACAGCAGGAAGCGGTTCCAGTAGTCGGTCACCAGATGCAGGACGGTGGCGTCGGCGCGCGCGACGTACAGCGCGACGATGACGGCCACCAGCATCGCCAGCACCAGCAGTGCGATGGCGCCGCCGGACACCCGGCTGCGGTACAGCGTCGCAACGGCTTTCGCGTCCACCAGCTTCTCCCCCACCTTCAGGCGGGTGAGGAACGTCGACGGCGTGCTCGACTGCCGCGTGCGGTCGAAGAACTCTTCGATGTTGGCGCGGTGGCCGGCGGTGACGATCAGCGCGGCACCGTGGTGGTCGACGAGCAGCAGCGCCAGGTCGGCGGCCGAGCCGGCAGCCGGGAACGTCATGGCACCGACGCCCAGATCCTGAATGCGCTCAAGGCCTTTGGCGTGGCCGTCGGCGTCGGCCGGCAGCACCACCTGGGCGCCCGACCGCAGCACGTCCGCGCTCATGTCCTCGGGATCACCGACGATCAGCGCCGGCCGGTAGCCGGCCTTACGCAGCGTGTCCGCGCCGGCGCCGACACCGACGAGCACCGGCTGGTACTCCTTGATGAACGGCTTGATGGCCTTCAGGTCGCCCTCGGCGCTGGGGTCGTCGGTGACCACGACGACGTGCCGGCGGTTCACGTCGACGTCGATGTCGGGGATGCCCATACCGTCGATCAGCAGCGGGCTCTCGCTGCGGATGAACTCGATGGTGTTGCCGGCGAAGGCCTCCAGGTGCGCGACGAGGCCGCTCTTGGCCTCGTGCATCATCTCGTGGATCTGCTCGTCGTTGCGCTCGTTGCCGAGGACCAGACGGCGGTCGCCGTTGTAGATGCCGCCGTTGTGCAGCCGCACCTTGGCGCCGTCCTTGACCTTCTTGAAGACCTCGGGGCCGGTCTCGTCGATCAACGTAACCCCGTTGGCGACAAGCACTTCCGGGCCCAGGTTCGGGTAGCGACCGGAGATCGACGACGATGCGTTGACGACTGCGGCGACCTCGGCTTCCACCAGCGCGTCGGCGGTGATGCGGTCGAGGTCGAGTGCATCGAGGATGACGATGTCCCCCGGACCGACGCGTCGCAGCAGTCGGTCGATGTCGCGGTCAACGCGGGCGGTTCCAGTCACGCCCGGCTTCGGTCCGGCATTTCGGGTGAGCAGCGCTGCCATCTTCATGCGTCGATTCTGTCGATGAACCCTCAAGTAGAGGTGGAGGCGCGCCGTAACAACAGCCTCAGAAGTTTTCTTTTGTCACATCTGTAACAGCTGAATGGTCTCAATCTCGCTTCGCCGCATAGTGCCGAGCAGCCTTGGCGCGGTTGCCGCACGTGGTCATCGAGTGCCAGCGCCGAGTGCCGTTCTTCGACGTGTCGTAGAACCACAGGACGCAGTGTGGATGCGCGCACTGCTTGATACGGCCGGCCGATTCGGCCAGCAGCTGCAGCAGGTTGTCGGCTGCGAGCCAGCCGGGCAGCCATTCGGATCGCGACACGTCCGCCTCGTCCTGCGGCCCGGAGTCGGAGAGCGAACGCCGGATACGCCCGTGGTCCAGAACGGCGTTCAACTCATCGATCGAACCGCCGGTGACCACCTGCACGATCGCCTCGCGCGCCCGCACCAGCGCCGCGCGGGTCTTTTCATCGGATGGGCAACGGTCATCGAGATCGTTGGCGACCAGCCAACATCGGAGTCCCGCCACGTCGGTCAGGAGATCCCGGGGCCCCTCCGGCGACATCCACCGGGTGTTCAGCAGGTCCAGCGCGAGGGGTTCGCCGACATGCGGGCGCGGATCACGCATAGCTGAGATTAACCGCCCCTCCTGCATCGACAGCCTCCCGACAGTCCACTAACCATCTATTTTCATTTTGATGGTTGACACGTTGCGACTCCGATTCTAACCTTCAAATACCAGATAACCAGTTACAACGGAGGAACCGATGACCACCGCCATCACACCCAAGCTCGCCCCCGGCCACGTCGGGCTCAACGTCACCGACCTGTCGCGGTCCGTCGACTTCTACCGGCGCGCTCTGGGTTTCGAACAACTGGGCAGCAGCGACGACGGCGAACACCGCTTCGCCTTCCTGGGTTCCGAAGGCACCCTGCGGCTGACCTTGTGGCAGCAGAGCGACGGCGCGTTCTCCTCCCGAACCCCGGGCCTGCACCACCTGTCGTTCCAGGTCGACACCATCGAGCAGGTTCAGACCGTGGAGGCCGCACTCAAAGAGCTGGGCGTGTCGTTCGCCCACGACGGCGTGGTGGCACACGGCGAGGGCACGGCCTCGGGCGGCATCTTCTTCACCGACCCCGACGGCATCCGGCTGGAGATCTACGCCCCGAACGGGGCCGAGACCGCACCGGCACCGAGCGGCGCCGCCCCCACCTGCGGATTCTTCTGAGCCGCGCCATGAACGCCTATCACGCCGGTGAGCTGGAAGTGCAGCGGCGCATGGGCCAGGCGGACATCGCCGTCCGCGTCGGCCGGATGATCCGTACGGAGATTCCGGCCGCCGCGGCGGCATTCCTGGCCGAGCAGCAGATGGTCGTGCTCGCCGCGACCGACGACGCGGGCCGGGTGTGGGCCAGTCTGGTCACCGGCCCGCCCGGGTTCATGCACGCCGAGACCGACGGGACCATCGCGGTCGGCGCCCTGCCGGTGCCGGGCGACCCGCTCCACGACGTTCTCCGCCGGCCGGATCAACAGGTCGGCACTATCGCGATCGAACCGCAGACCCGCCGCCGCATGCGGGTGAACGGGCTGGCCCGACCAACCGGAGGCAGCCTGCACATCCATCCCGACCAGGTGTACTCGAACTGCCCGAAGTACATCTCGCGCCGGCACATCGCCGGTGTCGCCGAGACGACGCATCGGCCGGCCGTCCACCGCGCAGACGTCCTCGATGAGCGCCTGCAGCAGATCGTCGGCCGCACCGACACCTTCTTCATCGGGTCAGCCGATCCGGACGGCAACGCCGACGCTTCGCACCGCGGCGGCAATCCCGGCTTCCTGCAGGTGCTTTCGCCGAACCGGCTCCGGTGGCCCGACTACCGCGGCAACTCGATGTTCATGACGCTGGGCAACATCAGCGCCAACCCCCGCTGTGGCCTGCTGATCCCAGACTGGCAGACCGGCACCACTGTGCAGTTGACCGGCACCGCCGAGATCATCTGGGACGAGGGTCCGCAGTGTTCGGTGGAGTTCACGGTCGACGAAGTGGTCGAGCTGAGCGACGTCAGTCCGCTGCGGTGGGGCCAGGCCGAGCTCTCACCCGCCAACCCCGCCTGACCAGTCAGGGCGCGGCGTGCTCCTGCTGCGCCGCCTCGAGCAGTTCGCGAGCATGCGCACGACCACTGTCGGTGTCGCCGAGTCCGGCCAGCATGCGGGCCAACTCGGCGACCCGGTCGTCGTCCTCGAGGCGGACCACGCGGCTCGACTTCGGCCCGCTCTCCACCACCAGGTGCACGTCTCCGTACGCCGCGACCTGCGGCAGGTGCGTCACGACGATGACCTGGTGGGTCCGTGCCAGCCGGGCCAGGCGCTTGCCGATCTGCACGGCGGCACGGCCACCGACACCGGCGTCGACCTCGTCGAACACCATGGTGGTGCCCTCGGCCGATGCCGACAGCACCACTTCGAGCGCCAGCATCACGCGCGACAACTCACCACCGGACGCGCTCTTGGCCAGCGGCAGCACGTCCGAACCGCTGTGCGGCGTGAAACCGAACTCGACGGCGTCGACGCCGTCGTGGCCGGCGTGCACGGCGGTGCCGTCGGGCAGCGTCAGCGGTGCGCTGTCGTCGGCGCGTGCCTCCAGCGGCGACACGGTGATGCTGAACCCGGCGCCACCCATCGCCAGCCCCGCAAGCTCAGCGGTGACGGCCTTCGCCAGGGACTTCGATGCCTTGGTGCGCGCCTTGGTGACCTCGGCGGCGGCCAGCACGACCTTGTCGTGCCGTTCGTCGACCTGCTTCTGCAGCTCGGCCAGGGCTTCTTCGGAGACGTCGAGCTGGGACAACCGCTGCCGAGCGTCGGCGGCCCACCGCAATACCCCGTCGATATCGGCGGCGTACTTGCGCGTGAGGTTGCGCAGCTCCGCCTGGCGCGCCAGCTTGGATTCCAGAGTGCTTGCGTCGCTGGGCAACTCGGAAAGGTAATCCCCGAGTTCGCCGGACACGTCGCCGAGCACCGCCAGCGCCTCGCTCAGCCGATCCCCGAGCGCGCGCAGCACGGCGTCGTCCGTCGCCGACAACACCGACTTGGCCTGTGCGGCAGCATCGAGCGCTGAGGCCGCGTCGTCCGACGGCCCGTCGCCCAATTCCCCCGACAGCGCGGCACGGGCGGTCTGCGCCGCGTCGCGCAGCGCGTCCAGTTCGGACAGCCGGCGGATGTCGGCCACCAGCGCGTCGTCCTCGCCGGCTTCCGGCGCGACCGCGTCGATCTCCCCCAGACCGAACTGCAACCGGTCGGCCTCCATCGCGAGATCCCGCGCGCGGTTCCGCCGGTCGATCAAATCCCTTCGGGCGGTGAGCCATTCGTCACGCAGCTTGCGGTACTTGGCCAGCAGCCCCGTCACGTCGACATAGCGGTCCAGTGCGCCGCGCTGCTCGTCGGGCCGCATCAGGCGCAGCTGGTCGTTCTGCCCGTGCAGGGCCAGCAGTTCGGTGGTGAACGTGGCCAGCGATTTCGCCGGCACACTGCGGCCACCCAGGTACGCGCGCGACGGCCCGTCCTTGCTCACCGACCGCGCGGCGATGACGCTGCCGTCGTCGTCACGGTCCGCACCGGAAGCTTCCAGAATCTTATCGACCCGCTCGGACACCCCGTCGCCGAGTTCGGTTGTGGTGAAACGGCCTTCGACGACGGCGCGGGCCGAACCCGACCGCACCCGGCTGGGATCGGCGCGCGCACCGCCCAGCAGATGCAGGCTGGTGACCACCATGGTCTTACCGGTGCCGGTCTCGCCGGTCAGCACAGTCAGACCACGGCCGAATTCGGCAGTGGCCGCACTGATGGCGCCCAGCGCCTCGATGCGAATCTCGGTCAGCATTACTGGCCGCGCCACCCTTTCACCGGCAACCGGAACTTGCGCACCAAACGATCAGAGAACGGGGCGCTGTCGAGACGAACCCATTTCAGCGAGGTGTCGCACCGGGTGACCTCCAGCCGGCCGCCCGCCGGGACCACCATCTGGCGACGGCCGTCGCAGAACACCATGGCGTCATTGTTGCCCGCTTCGACCTCGATCGCGATCGATGCGTCCGGGCTGGTCACCATGGGACGGGCGAACAGGGCATGAGCGTTATTGGGTACCACGAGGATTGCTTCCAAGTCCGGCCACAGAATCGGGCCGCCCGCCGAGAAGGCGTACGCCGTCGAGCCGGTCGGGGCCGAAACCAGCACACCGTCGCAGCCGAACGCCGACACCGGACGCCCGTCGACCTCGAGCACCACATTCAGCACACCGAACCGGCTGCTCTTCTCCAGACTGGCTTCGTTGAGCGCCCAGCCGCGCTGCACGATCTCGCCGTCGACACGCACCCCGATGTCCAGCGTCATGCGCTCTTCGACCCGGTAGTCCTTGTTGATGATGCGCTCGAGCACATGATCGATGGCCTCGGCCTCGGCTTCCGCCAGGAACCCGATGTGTCCGAGGTTCACCCCGACGACAGGGATCTCGGCATTCCGGGCCAGCTCGGCGGCCCGCAGGAAGGTGCCGTCACCACCGAGCACCAGGACCAGTTCACAGCCCTCGGCCGCATGCTGGTCCGGGTCGACGACCGTGATGTCGACACCCATGGCCCGCATGTGGTCCGGCGCGAGATGCAGAGCGCCGCGGTCGACGGCCTCGGCGGCGAGCACCCGCAAGCCAATTCCGTTGTCGCCCAACACTTTTTCCACACGGGTCGCAGTTTCGGTGGCTTCGTCGCGGCCGGTGTGGATCACCAGCAGGACGGTTCGTTCGAGCGTCACTGCGGCCCCTCGGCTACCGCGCGGCCGACGGCCGCGGCCAGGGCGTCGTCCTTCAGCGGTTGGTCCGTCGTGGTCCGCAGTCGGAGGAAGTACTCGACGTTGCCGGACGGGCCGGGCAAGGGGCTGGCCGTGACGTCCACTGCATGCCAGCCGAGTTCGGCGGCCCGCCGCGCGACGGTCAGAACCGCGTCGGCACGCAATTCCGGATCGGAAACCACACCACCGGCCCCGACCCGATCCTTGCCCACCTCGAACTGCGGCTTCACCATGGGAACGATATCGGCTACGTCCGACGCACATGCGGTCAGTGCCGGTAGGACGGTGGCCAGCGAGATGAACGACAGATCGGCCACCACCAGGTCGACCGGGCCGCCGATGGCCTCGGCCGTCAGCTCCCGCACGTTCGTCCGCTCCATCACGATGACCCGGTCGTCGGACCGCAACGACCAGGCCAGCTGCCCGTAACCGACATCGGCCGCGACGATCTCACGCGCTCCGCGGTCCAGCAGCACTTCGGTGAATCCGCCGGTAGACGCGCCGGCATCCAGGCAGCGCCGGCCCTCGGGCGAGACGCCGAACGCATCGAGGGCGCCGATCAGCTTGTGCGCGCCGCGGGACACCCAGCTGCGTTCGGCCGATTCGGCCACGAGGAGATTGGCCGCGGGGGTGACGGCAGTCGATGCCTTCGATGCCCGCATGCCGTCGATCGTCACACGGCCGGCCTCGATCAGTTCGGCCGCTTGTTGCCGGGACCGGGCGAGCCCCCGCCGGACGAGTTCGGCATCAACACGTGCGCGTCGCGTCACGTGCGATCACCCCTTCTCGACCGATTCCAGGGCCCGGACCAGGAGATTGTGGGCATGGTCCAAACCCGCCGCGACAGCCTCGAGGTCTGGCGTCTCGTCACCTTCCCCGGACAGATCCGGAAGGTGGGACAGCAGGACCACGATGTCCTCGCGGATCTGGTCAGGATCGGTACTCATAGCGATGTTCACGCTAGCGGATCGGTGCCGTCGAGCAGCGACCACCGATCCAATGCGGCACGTGCCGTGTCGTCCCCCGCGGTGATACGCACGCGCCCGGAGACGGCGCCACCCCAGATGGCGCCGGCCGTCGCGCGGACCACCGACAACTCATCGCCGACGGATTCGCCGGTGGCGTGCACGGTGACGTCGTTGCCCGACATCTCGACCCGCCACGCGGGATGCGGCCCGATGCGCAAGACATCCGAAGACGCACCCAACGAGCGCAGATCGGGCGCCAGGAAGTCCGGGCGCTCCGCAGGAATGGCATGCACCAGGTCGGCTGCGCTGTTCACCCCGGTCAGCACCATCAGGCTGGGCAGGCCCGCGGCGTTGGCCCCCGCGATGTCGGTGTCGAGCCGGTCCCCGACGACCAACGGGGCCTCGTACCGGCCGCGGGCCAGAGCGTCGTTCATCAACGTCGGCTGCGGCTTGCCGGCGACCTGCGGCACCTGTTCAGTGGCGGTCTGAAGTGCGGCGACCATCGAGCCGTTGCCGGGCAGCAATCCGCGCTCCGACGGCAGCGTCTTGTCGCTGTTCGCCGCTACCCAGAGGCCGCCGGCCCGGATGGTCAGCGCGGCTTCGGCAAGGTCGGCCCAACCGGTCTGGGGCGAATGGCCCTGAACCACCGCGACCGGATCGTCGCTGAACTGCCGCACGGGCTCCAGACCGACATTGGCGACCTCGGCAGCCAGCGCTTCCGTACCGATGACCAGGACCTTGGCGCCGGCGGGCAGCTGCAGCGCCAACAGGTGCGCCGCACTCTGGGCACTGGTCACCACGTCATCGGCATGCGCGGAGAAACCGAGCGCATCGAGATGGTCCGCCACCTCGGCCGGCGTTCGGGACGCGTTGTTGGTCACATAGAGCTTGCGGGACGTGATCGCGGCAAGGGCATCGACAGCACCTTCGGTGGCCTCATGACCACGGAAGACGGTGCCGTCGAGATCCAGGAGCAGACAGTCGTGCAGCTGAGCCAGCGTCGCCACGTCAGCCCAATTCGGCGACGCGGTCCTCGGCGTCCGTGACGCCTTCCAGGTCCGCGGCGGCCGCGTGCAGGAACCACTGCAGTGCGTCGTTCTTGCGGTCGAGGGCCAGCAGTGTCTCGGCGTACACGTAGAACAGGCGAGCAGCGGTCTGGCCCGTCCGAGTGGAATCCAGCGGCGGGTTCGACAGCAGCGCCAACGCCTGTGCGGGCTGACCCAGGTCGCACCGCGCACCGGCCAGGACGATCTTCAGTTCGTCGGCGTCATCACCGGTGAGCTGCTCGGCTTCCGGACTGCGGCCCAACTCGATGGCGCGCTCCGGACGGCCGACACCCCGCTCGCAGTCGGCGATCAGGGCCAGCAGCGGCGACTTGCTGCCCATCCGCCGGGCCGCACGCAGCTCGGACAGGGCCTGCGCCCAGTCACCACAGTGGTAGGCCGCGATACCGACGGCCTCACGGATCGCCGCGATGCGCGACGCCCGGTTCCGCGCGGCACGTGCGTGCTCGAGAGCGGCTTCCGGATCTTCTTCCAGCAGATCGCCGGCCATGACGAGGTGTTTGGCGACGTAGTCCGCGGTCGCCTTGTCGAGGGTCGTCAGTTCACGACGGACCTCAGGCGAAAGCTGCTTGGCTTCGACGTCGTCGGGCAGCCGAGGACCGGACGGGCGATCCGACGCTTCGTCACGGGACTGCGGCGGCCGGCCGTTCCGATCTGAGCCGGGGCGTCGGGGGGCCTGCGTGCGGTCACGCTGGGGACGCTGCCCCCGTCGTGCGTCGCCGTCGTCTCTGCGCGAGGGGCGACGATCGCCGCCCTGCCTGTTGTCGACCACTGGAACCTTTCCCTACGAAATCTCAGGTCAGAATACGGCCCGATCTGGCACCGGCCGAACTTTGCTCGCGAAACTCGCCCGCCGGGCACCGGCGCCGAAGCAATCGACGGCCGGCCCGGGGCACATTTCCGAGCCGAGAAATGGAAATTCCTCAAATAGAATCACCCCCCACATAAATGTGGGGGGTGATTCCTAATTTGTGTTCGGCGGTGTCCTACTTTTCCGCCCGTGCAGGGCAGTATCATCGGCGCTGGCAGGCTTAGCTTCCGGGTTCGGGATGGGACCGGGCGTTTCCCTGCCGCTGTTGCCGCCGTAACTCTATTTTTTTAATCCTCTACCGGCCTGTTCACGGTCCCCTTTTGGTGGGGTGTGTTTTTGGTGGTGGGGTGTGGTCTGTTCGACTCTGGGTGTGGATTGTGGTTGCGAGGCACTGATGTGCAAGGTTTTTCGTCTTGGTTTACACACGATTGGTTTTTTGGGTGTGTGTAAGTTTTCGGCCGGTTAGTGCCAGTTCCCTAAACCCATTGCTGGGTGTGCAGGTCTGGTCTATCGATCCCGTGGTCTGCGGGGGGCCTTATCCCTCTAAAAGGGTGAGAAACCTGGTCTTGGAAGAGGTTTCCCGCTTAGATGCTTTCAGCGGTTATCCTGTCCGAACGTAGCTATCCAGCGGTGCCCCTGGTGGGACAACTGGTAGACCAGAGGTTCGTCCGTCCCGGTCCTCTCGTACTAGGGACAGGTTTCCTCAAGTTTCTGACGCGCGCGGCGGATAGAGACCGAACTGTCTCACGACGTTCTAAACCCAGCTCGCGTGCCGCTTTAATGGGCGAACAGCCCAACCCTTGGGACCTGCTCCAGCCCCAGGATGCGACGAGCCGACATCGAGGTGCCAAACCATCCCGTCGATATGGACTCTTGGGGAAGATCAGCCTGTTATCCCCGGGGTACCTTTTATCCGTTGAGCGACACCCCTTCCACTCGGGGGTGCCGGATCACTAGTCCCGACTTTCGTCCCTGCTCGACTTGTAGGTCTCGCAGTCAAGCTCCCTTGTGCACTTACACTCAACACCTGATTGCCGTCCAGGTTGAGGGAACCTTTGGGCGCCTCCGTTACATTTTAGGAGGCAACCGCCCCAGTTAAACTACCCACCAGGCACTGTCCCTGGACCGGATAGACGGTCCGAGGTTAGAAGCCCAATACGATCAGAGTGGTATTTCAACAACGACTCCACACACACTGGCGTGTGCGCTTCACAGTCTCCCACCTATCCTACACAAACCGTACCGAACTCCAATACCAAGTTGTAGTGAAGGTCCCGGGGTCTTTTCGTCCTGCCGCGCGTAACGAGCATCTTTACTCGTAGTGCAATTTCGCCGAGTCTATGGTTGAGACAGTTGAGAAGTCGTTACGCCATTCGTGCAGGTCGGAACTTACCCGACAAGGAATTTCGCTACCTTAGGATGGTTATAGTTACCACCGCCGTTTACTGGGGCTTAAATTCTCCGCTTCACCCCCGAAGGAGTTAACAGGTCCTCTTAACCTTCCAGCACCGGGCAGGCGTCAGTCCGTATACATCGTCTTGCGACTTCGCACGGACCTGTGTTTTTAGTAAACAGTCGCTTCTCACTGGTTTGTGCCACCCACTCACGCTTGGGCCGCAAGGGCTTACACGCCATGTGGGTCCCCCTTCTCCCGAAGTTACGGGGGCATTTTGCCGAGTTCCTTAACCATAGTTAACTCGTACGCCTTAGTATTCTCTACCTGACCACCTGTGTTGGTTTGGGGTACGGGCCATGTGTGCACTCGCTAGAGGCTTTTCTTGGCAGCATAGGATCACCGAATTCGCCTCACTCGGCTATGCATCACCTCTCAGACTATGTGAACGACGGATTTGCCTATCGTTCGTCCTACAGGCTTACCCCGGTATTACCACTGACCGGTACGGCTACCTTCCTGCGTCACCCCATCGCTTGACTACTACCCACCAGGGTCCCACGCAGCCGGCAACACGTGATCCCCGAAAGGATCATCACGTGCCATTTGGATGGTTAGCACAATGGATTCATCACGGACGCACACACACGGGTACGGGAATATCAACCCGTTGTCCATCGACTACGCCTGTCGGCCTCGCCTTAGGTCCCGACTCACCCTGGGCGGACTGGCCTGCCCCAGGAACCCTTGGTCTTTCGGCGGGCAAGGTTCTCACTTGCCTATTCGCTACTCATGCCTGCATTCTCACTCCCACACCCTCCACAACTCGATCACTCGGCTGCTTCACCGGATGCAGGACGCTCCCCTACCCATCCTTGCGGATGCCGCGACTTCGGCGGTGTGCTTGAGCCCCGCTACATTATCGGCGCACAATCACTTGACCAGTGAGCTATTACGCACTCTTTCAAGGGTGGCTGCTTCTAAGCCAACCTCCTGGTTGTCTTCGCGACTGCACATCCTTTTCCACTTAGCACACGCTTAGGGGCCTTAGTCGGCGATCTGGGCTGTTTCCCTCTCGACGCACGGAGCTTATCCCCCGCCGTCTCACTGCCACGCTTTTGTCTTACCGGCATTCGGAGTTTGGCTGACGTCAGTAACCTGGTGAGGCCCATCGGCCATCCAGTAGCTCTACCTCCGGCAAGAAACACGCAACGCTGCACCTAAATGCATTTCGGGGAGAACCAGCTATCACGGAGTTTGATTGGCCTTTCACCCCTACCCACAGCTCATCCCCTCAGTCTTCAACCTAAGTGGGTTCGGGCCTCCACGCGGTCTTACCCGCGCTTCACCCTGGCCATGGGTAGATCACTCCGCTTCGGGTCCAGAACATGCCACTACACCACTTACGTGGATACGCCCTATTCAGACTCGCTTTCGCTACGGCTACCCCCCACGGGTTAACCTCGCGACATGTCCCTGACTCGCAGGCTCATTCTTCAAAAGGCACGCCATCACCCCACGTAAACGAGGGCTCTGACGGATTGTAGGCACACGGTTTCAGGTACTATTTCACTCCCCTCCCGGGGTACTTTTCACCATTCCCTCACGGTACTAATCCGCTATCGGTCATCAGAAGGTATTTAGGCTTACCGAGTGGTCTCGGCAGATTCACAGCAGATTTCACGGGCCCGCTGCTACTCGGGAACACCATCAAGGCAGACATCGGGTTTTCACGTACGGGACTCTCACCCTCTACGGCAGGCCATCCCAAGCCACTTCCGTTAACCACGACATTTTCTTACTGCCCTCCAGCTGAGTAGAACTGGAAAGATAGGTCCCACAACCCCGCACACACAACCCCTACCCGGTATCACATGCATACGGTTTAGCCTCATCCGCTTTCGCTCGCCACTACTCACGGAATCACAATTGTTTTCTCTTCCTACGGGTACTGAGATGTTTCACTTCCCCGCGTTACCTCCCACAACCTATATATTCAGCAGTGGGTAACACGACATAACTCGTGCTGGGTTTCCCCATTCGGACATCCTCGGATCAACGCTCGGTTGGCAACTCCCCGAGGCTTATCGCAGCCTCCTACGTCCTTCATCGGCCTCTGATGCCAAGGCATCCACCATGCGCCCTTAAACACTTACGACACAAAAAACCAATTGAAAACAAGAATCAAAATTGCACATCAACACCCACAGACACATACACCCACGACCGAAGCCGTAGGCGACACATTCTGCGCGCGTTAGATGCTCGCAACCACTATCCACGAATCAAACACCACACCCCACCACCAAAACCGGTGAGGCAACAACAACCCCCACCCCGCAACCGGGGCGTCTCCCACCCCCACATCAGGAGGGGAGCGAACGGGCCTGTTGTCTCAGGACCCAACAGTGTGTCTGGCAATTCATTCGATCAACGTGTCATCCCAGCTGATCAGCGTTTGTTGTCATATGCACCCGCCGAAGCAGCCCACTACAGGCGCCGGCGACAATCCCAACCACCTTCATCCCGCAATTTGTACGGGGATGGGGGAAACCCTGGATCAGGGCATGTAAATGGTGCTCCTTAGAAAGGAGGTGATCCAGCCGCACCTTCCGGTACGGCTACCTTGTTACGACTTCGTCCCAATCGCCGATCCCACCTTCGACGGCTCCCTCCACAAGGGTTAGGCCACCGGCTTCGGGTGTTACCGACTTTCATGACGTGACGGGCGGTGTGTACAAGGCCCGGGAACGTATTCACCGCAGCGTTGCTGATCTGCGATTACTAGCGACTCCGACTTCACGGGGTCGAGTTGCAGACCCCGATCCGAACTGAGACCGGCTTTGAAAGGATTCGCTCCACCTCACGGCATCGCAGCCCTTTGTACCGGCCATTGTAGCATGTGTGAAGCCCTGGACATAAGGGGCATGATGACTTGACGTCATCCCCACCTTCCTCCGAGTTGACCCCGGCAGTCTCCTACGAGTCCCCGGCATAACCCGCTGGCAACATAGGACAAGGGTTGCGCTCGTTGCGGGACTTAACCCAACATCTCACGACACGAGCTGACGACAGCCATGCACCACCTGCACACAGGCCACAAGGGAACCGACATCTCTGCCGGCGTCCTGTGCATGTCAAACCCAGGTAAGGTTCTTCGCGTTGCATCGAATTAATCCACATGCTCCGCCGCTTGTGCGGGCCCCCGTCAATTCCTTTGAGTTTTAGCCTTGCGGCCGTACTCCCCAGGCGGGGTACTTAATGCGTTAGCTACGGCACGGATCCCAAGGAAGGAACCCACACCTAGTACCCACCGTTTACGGCGTGGACTACCAGGGTATCTAATCCTGTTCGCTCCCCACGCTTTCGCTCCTCAGCGTCAGTTACTGCCCAGAGACCCGCCTTCGCCACCGGTGTTCCTCCTGATATCTGCGCATTCCACCGCTACACCAGGAATTCCAGTCTCCCCTGCAGTACTCTAGTCTGCCCGTATCGCCCGCACGCCCACAGTTAAGCTGTGAGTTTTCACGAACAACGCGACAAACCACCTACGAGCTCTTTACGCCCAGTAATTCCGGACAACGCTCGCACCCTACGTATTACCGCGGCTGCTGGCACGTAGTTGGCCGGTGCTTCTTCTATAGGTACCGTCACTTGCGCTTCGTCCCTATTGAAAGAGGTTTACAACCCGAAGGCCGTCATCCCTCACGCGGCGTCGCTGCATCAGGCTTGCGCCCATTGTGCAATATTCCCCACTGCTGCCTCCCGTAGGAGTCTGGGCCGTATCTCAGTCCCAGTGTGGCCGGTCACCCTCTCAGGCCGGCTACCCGTCGTCGCCTTGGTAGGCCATTACCCCACCAACAAGCTGATAGGCCGCGGGCCCATCCCACACCGCAAAAGCTTTCCACCACACACCATGAAGCGCGTGGTCCTATTCGGTATTAGACCCAGTTTCCCAGGCTTATCCCAAAGTGCAGGGCAGATCACCCACGTGTTACTCACCCGTTCGCCACTCGAGTACCCCGAAGGGCCTTTCCGTTCGACTTGCATGTGTTAAGCACGCCGCCAGCGTTCGTCCTGAGCCAGGATCAAACTCTCCAAACAAAAACCCCTCGCAAAACGAGGCAGAATTTACAGTTCAGAACAATCTGACCTAAACAAAAGACACCAAAAACTGGCATCAAAAAAACAACCACACCCCACAAACGGGAAAACACGAGGCATGGCCAAAAAAACAACAAACAAAAACCACCAAACACACTATTGAGTTCTCAAACAACACGCCCAGCCTGACCGCGCAACAAACCCGCGGCTAAAAGCCGCGGTCCGTAGTGCGGGCAGTGAGGAACTCCCAACTTAATGGGTGTTACTCTCGGATTTGGTCTTCGCTCTCCGGCGCTTGTCCGTGTCGCTCTGACCTGGAATAAGTTACGGCAGGGCTAACAGCGAGTCAAATCGCCAGGTCAGCGAGCCGTTTCCCCTGGTCAGAGGGGTCGTCAGCCCTGGCCGGAGCTGCCAACCCGCTGCACCCCCGCGATGTGGCGCTTGCCACGCCGCAACACCAGCCAGCGCTCACCGAGAAAGTCCGACGGCTGTGGTACCCACTCGTCGCTTTCCACTCGTGCGTTGTTCACATAGACGCCGCCCTCGGCGACCGTGCGGCGCGCTTCCCCGCGACTCTTCGACAGGCCCGTCGCAACCAACAGATCGGTGATCCCGTCCGGACCACCTGGCGCCAGCTCCGCGACCTGGCCATTACTGGCCTCCGTCAACGCCGCCGACAGCGTCGACTCGTCGAGATCCGCGAGCTCGGCACGGCCGAACAGCGCCTGACTCGCCAGCTCGACGGCGTCGGTCGCCGCCTGACCGTGCACCAACGTGGTCAACTCCCGGGCCAGCCGGCGTTGCGCAGCCCGCTCATGGGGACGCTCCGCGGTAGCGGTCGCCAGTTCACCGAGCTCGTCGGCGGACAGGAAGGTGAACCAGCGCAGGTAGCCCACGACATCCGCGTCGGCCGCGTTCACGAAGTACTGGTACCAGGCATAGGGGCTGGTCAGCTCGGGATCGAGCCACAGATTGCCGCCGCCGGTCGACTTGCCGAATTTCTTGCCGTCGGCCGAGGTGACGAGCGGAACCGTCAGCGCATGTGCGGTCGCACCCAGCTTCTGGCGCACCAGGCGGACGCCCGCGATGATGTTTCCCCACTGGTCAGAGCCGCCGACCTGCAGACTGCAGCCGTGCTTCTTGTACAGCTCGACGAAGTCGTTGGCCTGCAGGAGCATGTAGCTGAACTCGGTGTACGAGATGCCGTCGCCTTCGAGCCGCCGCTTGATGGTGTCGCGGTCGAGCATGACGTTGACCGAGAAGTGTTTGCCCAGGTCACGCAAGAACTCGATGGCCGACATCGGCCCGGTCCAGGACAGGTTGTTCTCGACGATCGCGCCGTTGCCCGAGTCGTTGAACTCGACGAATCGCTCCAGCTGACCGCGAATACGTTCGGCCCAGTCGGCGACGGTGTCGGCGGTGTTCATCGTCCGCTCGCCGTTGTCGCGGGGATCGCCGATCATGCCGGTGGCACCGCCGGCCAGCACGATGGGTCGGTGGCCGGCCTGCTGGAATCGCCGCAGCGTGAGCAGGGGAACCAGGTGTCCGGCGTGCAGGCTGGGCGCGGTCGGGTCGAAGCCGGCATACAGCGTGAGCGGCCCATCCGTCGTCGCGGCGGCGAGCGCTTCGCGGTCGGTCGATTGCGCGATCAGGCCGCGCCAGTCCAGTTCGTCGAGGATGCCAGTACTCACGTCGTCGATCTTCCCCTATTGCAGGTCATCGCCTGTCATCAGTCACTGTCGCCCGGTGCCGGCGCCCGGGGACTGCGCCGGTAGTTCGACACTTCAGGGGTGCCCGGCAACCAGAACCGCCAGGGGCGGTCGGCGGCCTGGCTGACGCCCACTCGCGGCCCGGCGCTGGCCTCCTGCGGCGGGTTCAGCTCGATCCGGACGAGTGATCGGCGATCCAGCAGGTCAATGCCGTTGTCCGCCAAGGTGATTCCGAGCGCCTCGCACAGATTGCCCGGGCCGCGAGCGTACGCCGCGGGCGCGATGCCGGCCCGCCGCCGGCCCGCGGCCACGCCGCCACCGTCGACGACGCGGGCCGCACGGAGCAGTACGGCACCCGCCACGCCGTCAGTGCAACAAACGACGTTGGCGCACACGTGGATTCCGTGACTGCGGTAGGTGTACAAATGCCCGGGCGGCCCGAACATCACCGAGCTCCGGGGCGTCGGCCCGCGGAACGAGTGCGCAGCCGCATCCGGCCAGGGCCCCGATCGTGGGCCGCCATAGGCCTCGACCTCGACCACGGTCGCGACGACGTCCCGGCCGTACAACGTGGCGCCGAGCAGGCGTCGGGCCGCGGTGACGGGATCGACGGCGAGTAGCTCGGCACTCATGGCCCGCCATTCTGCCCGGTCCGAGCCGGCCGTTGACACGTCGACACCAGGAGCGGAGTATTCATCACATGATGAGTTCATCGGTTGGTGAATTACACGGTGATGCCGCTGACGTGGCAATTCGGATCGAGGACCTGACCGTGATCCGGGGTAAGCGGCGCGCGATCGACGGGGTGCCCCTGCAGGTCCGGCGTGGCAGCATCACCGGGTTGCTCGGCCCGTCCGGCTGCGGCAAGACCACCCTGATGCGCGCCATCGTCGGTACGCAGATCATCACGAACGGCACGGTCACCGTGCTCGGGAAACCCGGCGGATCGGCCGACCTGCGCCGACGCGTCGGGTACGTGACCCAGGAGCCGACGGTCTACAACGATCTGCGCGTCATCGACAACGTGCGGTATTTCGCTGCGCTGACGGGCTCGAGCAAGACCGCGGCCGACGAGGCCATCGCTGCCGTCGGCCTCCAGGATCACCGAACCGCGTTGTGCGGCAACATGTCCGGCGGTCAGCGGACGCGCGCCTCATTGGCCTGCGCGTTGGTGTCCAAACCTGACCTGCTCGTGCTCGACGAACCGACGGTCGGACTGGACCCGGTCCTGCGGGTCGACCTCTGGGACCAGTTCGACCGACTGGCCCGCGACGGCACCACCCTGCTGGTGTCCAGCCATGTCATGGACGAGGCCGATCACTGCGGCGAACTGCTGCTGATGCGCGACGGCCGCCTGCTCGGACACACCACACCCACGCAACTACGAGAGGACACCGGATGTTCATCGCTGGAGGAAGCGTTCCTGACCATCATCCGGCGCAGCACCGCGGCCAGAGCCGGCTGACGCTGCGGCCCTACCTGGCCACGACGGCCCGCATCCTGCGTCAGCTCGCCGCCGACCATCGCAGCATGGCGATGATCCTCGTGGTGCCGAGCGCCGTCATCACCTTGATGTACTTCATGTTCGACGACCTGCCGCACCGTCCCGGCACGCTGTCGCCGTTCAACAACGCCTGTCTGATCCTGCTCGGCGTCTTCCCGCTGATCGTCATGTTCCTGATCACCTCGATAACCATGCAGCGCGAACGGGTTTCGGGCACGCTGGAACGAATCCTGACCACTCCCCTGCGCCGGCTGGAGCTGCTGGCCGCCTACGGATCGGCATTCTCGGTGGCTGCGGCCGCCCAGGCGACGCTGGCCTGCCTGGTGTCATTCTGGTTCCTCGGGTTCGACACCGCGGGCAGCCCCGCCCTGGTCTTCCTGATCGCGATCATCAACGCGGTGCTCGGCGTCGGGCTGGGGCTGTTGTGCAGTGCCTTCGCGCGCACCGAGTTCCAGGCCGTGCAGTTCATGCCGGTCGTGGTCGTGCCGCAACTGCTGTTGTGCGGCATCATCGTTCCCCGCGAAATGCTGCCCGACTGGTTACGGTGGATCAGTGACGCACTACCCGCGACCTACGCGCTCGAGGCTCTCCAACAAGTGGCCGACCACCCCGACATCACCAGCACCACGATGCGCGACATCGTCATTGTGATCGCGTTCGCCGTCGTCACCATGTGTCTGGCCGCTGCGACCCTGCGCCGTCGGACCCCATGACCACGACACAGCCGCGGCCGCGCCGCAAGCCGCCCGGTCGTCCCACCGGAACCTCGGACACGAAGGAGACGATCCTGTCGTGTGCGCGGGACCTGTTCGCCCGCAACGGTTTCAACAACACCTCCGTGCGGGCGATCGCCTCGGCCGCCGGTGTCGACGCGGCGCTGGTGCATCACTACTTCGGGACCAAGCAGCAGCTGTTCGCAGCGGCCGTGCACATTCCCATCGATCCGCAGATGGTGCTGGGCCCGTTGCGGGACACCCCCGTCGACGAACTCGGCCACACCCTGCCGTCGCTGCTGTTCCCGATCTGGGACTCGGAGCTCGGCGTGGGGTTCATCGCGGCGTTGCGCTCGATGCTCGCGGGTGACGACGTCAACCTGATCCGGATTTTCCTCGAGGACGTCATCACCGCCGAAGTCGGTGCGCGGGTTGACAATCCGCCCGGCACGGGACGAATCCGCGTGCAATTCGTCGCTTCCCAGCTGATGGGCGTCGTGATGGCCCGCTACATCCTGCAACTGGAACCGTTCAGATCGCTCCCGGTGCAACAGATTGCGGAAACGATCGCGCCCAACCTGCAGCGCTACCTCACCGGCGACCTGCCGGCACTGAGCTAACGCTGGGCAGCGCCGAGCAGTCGCTGATGCTCGGCGTCGTCGGTGACGTCGACCGCCTCGTCGATGAGCAGCACCGGTACCCCGGCGTCGATCCGGTACGCCCGGCGCAACCGCGGGTTGTACAGGCATTCGTCGCCGACCAGCAGCAGCTCGCCCCGGTCCTGCGGGCACACCAAAATCGCGCGCAAAGCTTCGTCGATCACCTGGCGTCAGCCACCCAACGGAATCTGCGAGCCACCGGTACCCGGCACCAGGCCGGGTGGCAGGCCACCCGGACCACCGATGACGATGGGGTTCTGCGGCTTCACGCCGGCGGCACGGGCCTGATTGCGCTTCTGGAACTTCACCGTGTCCTGCAGCGCATGGATCAGCGGTACCTGGTTCGGACGCTGATCGAGGGCCGCCTCGATATCAGCGAGGTTGCCCCGCGAGGGGCCGAAGCCCTGGGCACGCAGCTTGAGCGACGTGTGCAGCAGCTTCGCGAGGTCGCCGCCACTGGCACCGATGTCGTACTCGGCGTCGAGGTCGTCCAGGACGTCGGCGTGTGCCGCGGCAGGAGTGATCATCATCCCGACGGCCACAGCTCCCGCCAGAATCGCGCCGGCAACACCACGCCGCCTCCGGCTGGTGTGTGACGTCATGCGTTCTCCATTCGATATCTGCGCCCGACGGCGTTTACCCCGACTGACAAACCGCAGCCTAACAGCGACGACCACGACCGGCAGGCCGTCACGACAGACTGCTCGTCCCGGTCAACTCGGCCTGGGCGGCCGCGGTGAAGGGCACGAACGAGTCGCTGTCGACGTCGAACTGCCACGAGTTGTCCGTCGATTCGGGCACGCCGGCGGCCCGCAGTTCGGCCAGCACCGGGCGATACGACGCGTTCAGCGCCAGCTCCGGCACCACGTGGATGAGGTCCGGCACCACGCCGACCGGCAGATCGACCAACGCCTCACGGAGGTCGGCCGGCAGCACACTGCCGCCCGGACGCAGGCTCAACGCCGTGACCGCCAGCTCCCGATCGGCAACCGGCACCCGGTAGGTGACGGCGATGTCGACCGCGTCGAGACGACCGAGCGCATTGCCGACCTCCTTGCCGAACACGGCGCCGCGTGGCGTCCGGATCACCGAACGGCGGTTGTCGACCATCCAGTAGTCGCCGTCGTCGTCGCGGCGGAACAGGAACTCGGTCGAGACCCAGGTGTCCCCCGGCGCGAAGACACCGCGTTTGACCGACGCCGTCGGGTCGACGGGTCCACGTGGCTTGGCCAACAGCACGCCCACCTCGTTGGGCTCGGCACGCACCACGAAACCGTCGTCGCCCTCGAGGATGAGGTCGTCGTCGACGTCGTAGGCGGCCAACGCGATCTGGCCGCCGCCCGGTAGCGGCCGGCCCTCGCTGCCGATCTTGGCGCCCGACACGTTGGCCAGCACGGCCTGACCGTCGGTCGTGGTGAAGAACTCCAGCACATGTGCGGGCTGGAACGCCTCCTCGACGCGGCGCCACAACCCGGCCGGCATACCCGAGCCGATGAACAGGCGCACCGGGTGGGTTCCGTTGATCACGAACGACGGGTCGTCGATGACGTCGCGCAGCATCGCCCAGGTGTAGGACACCACCGTGACGCCGTACTGCCGCAGTTCGTGCACGAAACGGTCGGGGCGCAGCCCGCGGGACAGCGCGATGCGCGCACCGCCGACGACGGCGCCGCCGAGCGACACGAGCAGGCCGGACTGGTGGTGCAGCGGGGTCAGGCAGTAGACGGTGTCGCCGCGGCCCAGGTTGGCCGCCGAGGCGGTGCCGAATGCCGACAGCGCCCAGCGGAAGTTGGTGATCTGCCGGGCCACCAGCTCGCCGCCGACGTTCGCGAACGCGATGTAGGCCAGGTCCTGCGCGTAGCCGGGGTTGGGCCGGTACCAGCCGGGCAGCTCGACGACGTCGGGGTCGATCTGCTCCATGTCCACGACATCGGCGTCATCGGACACGTGCAGGTCGCGGTTCTCGCCGCCGCCGAGCACCAGGACGCGGGTCCGCAGCTGCCGTGCGGCATCCAGATTGGCCGGGTCGGAGATGATGTCGGTGACGCCGCCGAGGCGGGCGGCCACGGCCAGGTCGGCGTCGGGCGGCATCAGCACGGCCACCGCGCCGAGACGTGACAGCGCCGCGATGGCGACGAGCGCACTGGGGCGGGTCTCCATCAGCACGCCGACCCGAACGCCTTGTCGGACACCGACTTCGATGAGACCACGCACGACGTTGTTGATGCGGCGGTCCACTGCCTCGTAGGTGTGCACGCGGCCGTCGAACAGCAGGAACTCACCGTCCGGCGCGCCCTGGGCCTGCTCGCAGATGATGCGGCCCAACGAGATTCGCGTGTGGTCGTTGATCTGACCGAGACGGGCCAGCCGCGGTAGGGTCCGGACGGTCTCGATGGCCAGTGCCCGCGTCGACTTACCGGCCGTCACCACGGCGTCGGCCGCGGTGTTGGCGAGGCTGAACGCCATCTCCGTCGCGGCGGCAGCACCGTGCGCCACGCGGATCGCCAACGGCACCGACTCACGCGGCAGTTCGGACTGCAGCGGCATCGGTACCACGTCGGCAGGCATCGGTCCGCCGGCGTCGAGCCACTTGACCCACGACGCCACCGTCGGCCAACTCTGACTGGCGGCCTTGGAACCGACGACGAGACCGAAATGCCCGACGCGAATGAGGTATTCGTAGACATCGGCCTCCGGGGCGGCGCGCTTGATACCGCGCACGGCGGCGGGCTGACCGATGTCGTCGACCTCACCGACCACGGCCAGGACCGGGCAGGTGATGTCGGACAGCGTCACCAGGTTGCCGTGGATGGCGAAACCGCCGGTCATCATGCGGTTGTGCGCGATGAACTGCTTGAGCAGCTCCGCGATGGCCGGGCCGGACCAGGCGATCCAGCCCTCGCTGGCCAGGAACCGTCGCTGCTGCTCACGCGGCAACAGGGCCTCGCGGTCGTGCAACTGGCGCAAGAAATCGAGGCGCGACTGCGCGGTCTTGATCGGGTCGAGCATCTGGAAACCGTTGCGCGCCAGCCAACCCGGGATGTTGAGGCGGCTGAAGACATGGTCGGCCATGAAGTCGGCAACGCCGGATGCCATGTTCGCCGGCATGTTCATCGGCAGTGCGGCCAGCGTGTCCACCGGAGACCCGAAGGCGACGATGCTGGCCAGGTCGCGGGACTGCCGATATGCGGCGGTCTGGTAGGCGAACATGCCGCCCTGCGAATAACCGGCCAGGTGAACGTCTTTGCCGGTGGTTGCCTTGACGGTGTCGATGGCCGCACTGAGACCCACCACGTGGTCCGCCAGATTGCGGTCCATGCCGCCCTCGACCTGATCCGGCGAACCGAAGTCGATGACCCACGGGTCCAGACCGGCGGCGTGCAGGATGCCCACGGCGCCGTCGTCGCGGGTCACGTCCCACATGTCGGCGGACATCATCATCGGATGCACCATCAGCACCGGCGATCCGGCCGGGGCCGCGCCCGGACGCGCGTCCGGCGGGAAGTACCGCCGCAGCCGGTACATCGGCACGCTCTCGACGATCTGGAACGGCGACGGCACGGCGCCCGTCTCCAGCCCGCCGTAGCGAAGCACTTCCAGGCCGTTTTGAGCGGTAGCTACCAACCGCTCCACCGGCCCGGTGATCACCGAAAAGTCCACCACCGGGTACTCCCTTTTGGTCAAATAAGTACAAATCCCCCGATTACGACGCCATCATGGCACAACGCGCTGGTTACCTCGTGGTTACGGCGTGGCAGAGGCACCCGCGGCCGACGCCTAGAATCTGCGCCTGATGGCGCATCTACTTGGGGCCGAAGCCCTGCATCTTGAATTTCCGACCCGCGTGGTTTTCGATTCGCTGACGGTCGGGATCGAGGAGGGCGACCGGATCGGCATCGTCGGCCGTAACGGCGATGGCAAATCCAGTTTGCTGGCAATGCTGGGCGGCCGGCTGAAGCCCGACTCCGGGCGGGTGACGGTACGCGGTGGCGTCCGGATCGGGATGCTCGACCAGGCCGACACGCTCGACCACACCGACACCGTCGGGCACGCCGTCGTCGGCGACGTCCCCGAGCATGAATGGGCCGGCGACCCCCGGGGCCGCGACGTCATCGCCGGGCTGCTCGGCGACCTCGACTGGAATGCCGTGATCGGCACCCTGTCCGGTGGGCAGCGTCGCCGTGTGGCCCTGGCCCGGCTGCTCGCCGGTGACCACGACGTCCTGATCCTCGACGAGCCCACCAACCACCTCGATGTCGAGGCGATCACCTGGCTGGCCGCGCATCTGAAGAAGCGCTGGGCCGCCAATGCGGGCGGCTTGCTCGTCGTCACCCACGACCGGTGGTTCCTCGACGAGGTGTGTACCGCCACCTGGGAGGTGCACGACCGCATCGTCGAACCGTTCGAGGGCGGCTATGCGGCGTACATCCTGCAACGGGTGGAGCGCGACCGGCAGGCGGCGGCTTCTGAGGCCCGGCGCCAGAACCTGGCCCGCAAAGAACTCGCCTGGCTGCGCCGCGGTGCGCCGGCGCGGACGTCGAAGCCGAAGTTCCGGATCGACGCCGCCAACGCGCTGATCGCCGACGTGCCGGAGATCCGCGACAAGGTGGCACTGCAGTCGCTGGCCGTGACGCGCCTCGGCAAGCAGGTTGTCGACATTCTCGACGCGTCGGTGACCTACGGCGAGCGGCAGGTGCTGCAGGACGTCGAGTGGCGGATCGCGCCGGGCGAACGCACCGGAATCCTCGGCGTCAACGGCGCCGGCAAGTCGACGCTGCTCGGGTTGATCGACGGGTCGGTCGAGCCGACCGGCGGCCGGGTCAAGCACGGCAAGACAGTGCAGATCGCCACGCTCACCCAGGGTGTGGAGAAGCTCGCCGAGCATCTCGATGAGCCCGTGCGGGTGGTGCTGAGCCGGCTGGCCACCACCTACACGTTCGGATCCGGTTCCAAGGCACAGGAACTCAGCCCGAGCCAGCTACTGGAACGCCTCGGCTTCGCCAGTGCCCAGCTGTCCACCCCGGTGCAGGATCTGTCCGGTGGGCAGCAGCGCCGGCTGCAGTTGCTCCTGATCCTGCTGGAACAGCCCAACGTGCTGATCCTCGACGAGCCGACCAACGACCTGGACACCGACATGCTGGCGGCTATGGAGGACCTGCTGGACTCCTGGCCCGGCACGCTGATCGTCGTCAGCCACGACCGGTACTTCCTGGAGCGCGTCACCGATCAGCAGTTCGGCATCCTCGGCGGCCGGTTGCGCCACCTGCCCGGCGGGGTCGACGAGTACCTGCGCCTGCGGGCGACGCACGCGGCCCAAACCGGTACCGCCGCAGCCAAACCGGCTGTGGTCGCGACTGAGGGACTGTCAGGTGCAGAGCTGCGCGCGGCACAGAAGGAACTCACCGCCATCGAGCGTCGACTGGAGAAACTTGCGGGCCAGATCGACACGGCACACCAGCGTCTGGCTGAGCATGACCAGGGCGATTACGAAGGGCTGCAACGCCTCACGGGCTCGCTGCGCGAGCTCGAAGGTGAAGTGACCGAACTCGAGGATCGCTGGATGGAGTTGTCCGAGGACGTCAGTAGCTGAACGTGGTGGCCGGCTCGTCGCCGATCCACTGCCACAGCGGGATGGTGCCGCCGAGGTCGGCGTTGGCCACGATGTGTTCGGCGTCAAGGGCTTTGGCATTGAAACAGATCGGGCAGATGAGGAACTTGCCGCCGGCGGCTTCGTAGCGGGCCATCAGGTCCGGCAGTGGTGGGCAGCCGTCGCATGCGACGCCGAGCGCGAACCCCGGTTGGGCGAGGCGCACGGCTTCCTTGGCCAGGAACATCATCGTCGGGTGTCCCTGTTCGGCCGCGCCGACGGCCATGAGCAGGGCGATGGTGACCTTCTCGGCGTCCTCCAGACCGGTGGTGAGGCTGATCGCCACTTTCGAGCTCATGAGCGGTTCTCCTTCTGTTCGGGCTGAAATCCTGAGCACAGCAGGTCGATTGAATGGATGCGGTCGTCGGCGGCGGCGAACATGCGCTGCTCGACGATCTTGACGGCGGTCGGGTCACCCGGTGGCGCGGTGCGAACCCGCCAGCTCAGCGCGACGCGGTCGCCCACGCGGCCGACGGAAGCATCGACCAGTTCGAACGTGTCGGCGCCGAACCAGTGCCGGAAGCGCCCGACGGTGTCGTCGGCACCGGTCACGTCGACGAGGCCGGGAGGGATCAGGGCGCGGAAATGTACGTCGGGATCAAGGCATTCGGCGAGCGCGGCGAAGTCCTGGCCGGCGAAAGCCTCCAGAAAGGCGCCCGCCACAGCCCATCCCGCGCCGATGTCGTTGCTCATGTATCGGTTCTACGGCCCGCCGGCGCCTCGGCACATCGGGTGAACACCCGATCTATTCGGCGGCGCTGACCAATCCGTGGCGCATGGCGAACATCGCGGCGGCACCGCGCGTCGACACCCCGATCTTGGTGTAGATGTGTTCGATGTGGGTGCCGACGGTGCGTGGCGTGATCGAAAGGTGTTGGGCGATCTGCCGATTCGATGAACCACGGACCAGCTGCTCGAGGACTTCGAGTTCGCGGCCGGTCAGACCGGCGACGAGTGGGGTCCGGCGGCTGGGCCGGCAGCCCGCGGCGGTCAGCACCGCTCCGACGGCGGCGCCGTCGAGCCGCCCCGCGGTGACCTCCGCGCGCAGGGCCTCGGCGCGGTCGGCGAGTGCCAACGCGGTCCGGTGCGGGCGATCCTCGCCGAGTGCCTGGTAGACCGCCGCGGCGGCCAGGAGCCGGGCCGGCGCGGGGATCGCGGTGCCGGTGAGCCCGCGTGGGTACCCGCTGCCGTCCATGCGCTCGTGGCAGGCCGCGGCGACCGCGCCGATCTCGCACAGCCGCGGCTGCCGGCACAGCACCCGTTCGGTGAGATACGGGACGGTGCGAACGCGCTCGCGTTCGGCAATGGTCAAGGGACCCGGCTTGTTCCAGATGCCCGTCGAGACACCGATGGCCCCGATCCGGTGTACCAACGCCGCGCGTTCGGCGAGGGCGACGTCGTCGTCACGCAGTCCGGCCGCCCGGGCCGCCGCTGCGGTGAGCTCGGCGACGCGGCGTGAATAGCCCAGGAACCAGGGTGATTTCAGGTCGGCGTAGTCGGCGAAGACCTGCAGCACCCCGGTCAATTCGGCGTCGGGGATGGTGCGATCGAGCGACGCGCAGCCCCCGATCACCGCGCCCCAGGCGTCGACGGTGTCGAGTCCCCCGAAGATCTCGTCGGATCTGGCACCGCACACGTCCACCAGCTCGGGGTCGAACTCGCTCCCCCGGCGGCTGCGCAGCATCTCCAGCGCGCCGTCGACGCCGCCGGTGCGGTGGTGCACCTCGGCGTCGTCGGCAATGTGGACGACCCGCATCACCGGCTGAATCTGCGCGCCCCGGGCCCGCCCCGGCACACCCTTGCCGTCCCAGCGCTCGAAGGCGTCGAGCAGTGCGGCGCGCACCTCGGGCGGCAGGTCCAGGCGGTCCGCGATGTCGCTGGCCGTCTGACAGTGGCTGACAAACAGTTTGGGCATCTCGGTTACCCCCCTGGCCAGGAAGCGGCCGACCATGGTGATGCGCTGCAACGCCGGCTGCCCTTGCGCGAGGTGTCCCAGCAGAAACCGCGCCATGCCAGGTCCGGCCTTGTCCACGTGGTAGCTGTCGGCCCGCATCCGGAGGTCGTCGCCGAACCAGTGCGCCAGCTCGTGGGAGTCGGCAACGCATCCCATCCAGGCCAGTAGCGACACGTAGAAGGCCGCGGCCTGATGCGCGGGCGCCATGCCCGCCGCGGCGGCCAGGCGCGTCGCGATGACAGTCTGGCGCAACACATGCTCCTGTGGCTGCCCCAGACCGAGATCCGTGGCCAGCGACAGCGAGGCAACGAGCTCCGCCAGGCGCACTTCGGGCGTCTGCGTAGCGGCCATCGGCTCAGCGTATGCGTCGGGCGGCGTCAGGAGTCTGCATATTGCGCCAGTTCCCTGGCGATGGTGGCCTTCCGGAGCAGAAACCTGCCCTCGTCCAACTTCTTTCGGCGCAACCAGCCGGTGACCTCGGCATTGCATTTGCTCGCATTGCAGGACCGGCACGCGGGTACCACGTTGTCGAGCGTGTACCGCCCGCCGCGGGAGATGGGTTGCACGCAGTCCTTCTGCAAGTCGGCGTCGTCCGCGCCGCAGTAGGCGCAGCCACCCCAAATCTCTTGCAGGACAGCCCACTGCTGCGTCGTCAGGTCGTGGTCGACCTTCGCCATCCGACGTTTACGACGTCTGGCGTAGACCGCGGCGCGGCTGCGAACTGGCACCGCATGAGCCTACGGCCGCGGACAGGTTCAGGCCGGTAGCCGGCGCCCGGGTGATCCGCGGTGTCGCTTCAGCGACTTGGTGGTATCGGCACCGTGAAGATCGGGATGGGCGGCAATGGGCTGAACGTCGGCACCTGAATGTTGCCGGGTGACAACGGGCCCGGCCGATACTTGAAATCGGCGCTCGCCGCCCGGTGGCCGCACCACAGCACGAGCCCTACACAACCGGCGAGGAAGAGCGCCGCCACGACATACCCCGACCACCGCAGGCCCCGGCCGGCCAGGGCCACGACGTACTCCACGCAGCGGACCCCGAACACGATCGGCAGCACCATCAGCGCGAACCACAGCGCGCCGGGCTGCGCTGCCAATCGGTAGCACGCCCATCCCAGGCCGACCGGCAGCCCCAAGCCCAGCAGCCACACCAACCAGTAACCCGATTGTTCGGCGAGATGGTCGCCCAGACTCACGTCGCGGTCGCTGCGAAGGCGCCCGCTGGTCACCATGATGTGCGCGAGCCCAGCCAGCAGACACGCGACGATCAGTGCGTCATACCCGAGGCGTACCCCGTTCGGGCTCCAGCCGACGATGATCAGCACAGGTGCCATGGTCGCGATGATTGCGGCCAATGCGGCCAATCCGATGCCGGCCAACGCAATCGGGCTGCGCCGCAGCCGCCGGGCCAGGTAGCCGCGCGGAAGCTGCTTGCGCACCCGGAAGAAGGTGCGAATCCAGTGCACCAGCAGCGGCGCCATCAGCACCGGCGCCAGATGCCGCAACGCCGACGGCGGCACCCACGCGGAGAAGAGGACCACCGCCAACGTATAGATCCACACGCCACTGGCAAGCCGAGCGATGGTGCCCCACACGGTCTGCGCGAGAGTGTGTCGTGCCGCGTCGTGGGTCGGTTCGTCGACCAGAACCGCGGACAGACCCGCCACGCGCTCACCGGCGAAAGTCCGAGCCGAGGCGGCCTCGGTTTGCAGATCGGCATTGGACGGATCGAGTTCCAATCCGGTGGAGATGAATTGTGCAGCACGGTCGTCGCCGCACCGGCGGGCCACGCGTGCCGCGGCCAAAAACAGCTCAGCGTCATGGGATTCGAGTTCCAACGCTCGATCCAGGGCCGCCATCGCGGCACGCCGATCCGGCACCTGCGACAGGCAGGTCGCCAGGAGCATGTGCGCGTCGGCGTCATGGGGGTGCGCGCCCGCAGCCCGACGGGCATATCGGACCGCGTCCGCGGCGCGGTTCACCGAGAGACTGACGCGCGCCAGGACCTGCAACGCCAACAGCGACGTGCCGCGTTGCGCCATCGCCGCCTCTGCCGCGGCGCGCGCACGGTCCGGATCTCCGACGTTGTAGGCCGCAACGGCGAATGCCTCGAGCAGCTGTCCATCGTGTGGGTGCTCGGCAAGGGCGGACGACAGCAGGTCCGCGGCGGCTTGCCACTGGCCGACGTCGCCAAGCAGTTGGGCTCGCAGCACCACTGCCTCGACGTCCACCGGCGCCTACCCCAGCTGCGACCGCAGGTGCGCCGCCCGATCCCGAACGATGGTGAGCTGCTCGGCGACCCGGGCCGGCGACGTGCCACCGCGGGCATCACGGGAGTCGACCGAACCGGCGATGGTCAGCACGTCCCGCACCTCGGCGGTCAGGCCCGGGTGGATACCCGCGAGCTCGTCGGCCGCGAGTTCTTCCAGCCCGACTCCCCTGGCCTCGGCGGCCTTGACCGCCGCGCCGGCCGCCTCGTGCGCGATGCGGAACGGAATACCTTGGCGCACCATCCATTCCGCGATGTCGGTGGCCAGCGTGTAGCCGAGCGGCGCAAGCGCCGCCATGCGGTCGGTGTCGAACGTCAAGGTGCCGACCAGTCCGGCCATCGCGGGCAGCAGCAGCTCGAGCTGTGCGACGGAGTCGAAGACCGGCTCCTTGTCCTCCTGCAGATCCCGGTTGTAGGCCAGCGGCTGTGCCTTGAGCGTCGCCAGCAGACCGGCGAGGTTGCCGATGAGGCGGCCGGACTTGCCGCGCGCCAGTTCGGCGATGTCGGGATTCTTCTTCTGCGGCATGATCGAGCTGCCGGTCGACCAGGAGTCGTGCAGCTTGACGTAGCCGAATTCCGTTGTGCTCCAGAGGATGATGTCCTCCGACAGCCGGGACAGATCCACTGCGATCATCGCGAAGACGAACGCCGCCTCGGCGGCGAAGTCGCGCGCGGACGTGGCGTCGATCGAATTGTCCGCAGCCGCATGGAATCCCAGATCCGCGGCGATGGCATCGGGGTTCAGGCCCAGCGAGCTACCGGCGAGCGCACCGGATCCGTAAGGCGACACCGCCGCCCGCTTGTCCAGATCCAGCAGCCGGTCGGCGTCGCGCAGCAGCGGGTGCGCGTGCGCGAGCAGGTGGTGGGCCAACAGCACGGGCTGCGCCGACTGCAGGTGCGTCTTGCCGGGCATGATCGCCGTCGGGTGCGCCTCGGCCTGGCCGGCCAGCGCGGCCGCCACGTCTGGCGTCGCGCAGCCACATGCGGAACAGCGTGGCCACCTGGTCGTTGCGGGACCGGCCGGCACGCAACCGGCCACCGAGATCGTCACCTGAACGGATCGTCGTGAGGCCGAAGTCGCCATGATGAAGAACCTGAAGTCGCGCGGCGCGATTATCGCCCTAGTGGTCGCACTGGTGGCGCTCGTCGCCGGCGGTGCCACCTGCTATGCCGCCGCGGGCGGCCAAGGTGGTCGCCTACTTCACCAACGCCGCCGTCGGCCTGTACGCCGGTGACGATGTGCGGGTGCTCGGGGTGCCGGTGGGCACCATCGATTCGGTTGAGCCGCAGCCGAATTCGGTCAAGGTCAGCATCACGGTGCAGGACGGCGTGAATCCCAGTCGATGCCCGGGCGATCATCATCTCGCCGAACCTGGTGGCCGCTCGGTTCGTGCAGTTCACCCCGGCCTACAGCGGTGGCGCGGTGCTGGCCGACGGCGCCGAGGTGCCGCTGAGACCGGTGTCCCGGTCGAGTGGGACGACGTGAAGAAGCAGCTGACCCAGCTCAGCGCGCAGCTCGGTCCGCAGGACGGTGCGCCAGGGCCGCTCGCCTTCATTAACCAGGCCGCCGACACCCTGGACGGCAACGGCGACTCGTTCCGCAGTGCCTTGCGCGAACTGTCGCAAACCGCTGGGCGCCTTGGTGATTCGCGTGGCGACTTGTTCGGCACCATCAAGAACCTGCAAATCTTGGTCAACGCGCTGTCGAACAGCAACGAGCAGATCGTGCAGTTCACCGACCACGTGGCTTCTGTCTCTCAGGTGCTGGCCGAGAGCTCGGCCGGATTGGACCAGACCCTCGGCGCTCTGAACCAGGCCCTGGTCGACGTCAAGGGCCTGCTGAAAGACAACAACACGGCCCTGATCGATCAGGTCGGCAAGCTGGCCGAGTTCACGCAGATGCTGACCGACAACAGCGACAACATCGAGCAGGTTCTGCATATCACACCGAACGGTCTGGCCAACTTCTACAACATCTACAACCCGGCGCAGGGTTCCCTGGACGGTCTGCTGTCACTGCCGAACTTCGCGAACCCGGTGCAGTTCCTGTGCGGCGGCAACTTCGACGTCAGGCCTCGCCGGACAACTACAAGCGCGCGGACGGTCAGCGCGCATGGCTCCCGTGCTGCGCCGGATCGCGATGAACTACCCGCCGGTGCTGTTCCACCCGATCAACAGCATCACGGCGTACAACAAAAATCATCTACGACACCCGCAGACCGAGGCCAAGGCGCAGACTCCGGTGCCGTACCTGCAGTGGAATGCCGCACCCGGCGTCATCCCGCCGAAGGTCCAGCCGGACGGGACGCTCAGCGACCTGATCCTGCCGCCGCCGGCCGTCCCGGGCCAGATTTCGCCGGCCACGCCGCCGGTGGGACCGGGCCCGGCGCCGCTGGTTCGGGTCCGCTGCCGGCCCCGCCCGGCGCCCGCCGCGCCCGTGGGTGCTCCGCTGCCCGCTGAAGCTGGAGGTGGCAACTGATGAGGGCGGTTGTGAAGGTCCTGGCAATCGGGTCGAGTGCCGTGGTGCTCGCCGGTTGCCAGTTCGGTGGCCTGAACTCGCTGGACATGCCGGTACCCAGGGCAGCGCCGGCTCCTACACCATCACGGTGCAGTTGCCCGACGTCGCGACGTTGCCGCAGAACTCGCCGGTGATGGTCAACGACGTCACCGTCGGCAGCGTGTCGGGCCTGGACGCGGTCCAGCGTCCTGACGGCACGTTCTATGCCGCGGTGAAACTGTCGATCAACGGCGATGTGAAGCTGCCGGCGAACGCGCGGGCGAAGGTCTCCAGACCTCGCTGCTGGGCTCGCAGCACGTGCAGCTGTCGGAACCCGTCGAGGAAGCGCCGCAAGGAATGGCTCAAGCAGGGCTCAGAGATTCCGCTGGCCCACACCGCCGGTACCCGACCACCGAAGAGGTGTTGTCGTCGCTGGGCCTGGTGGTGAACAAAGGCAATCTCGGTGCGCTGCAGGACATCACCGATGAGGCCTATGCCGCCGTCGCGGGCCGGGCAGTTCGTCGACTTCATCCCACTGGCCGAGCTCACCCAGTCCCTGGACAAAGCAGACCACCGACATCATCGGGGCCATGGATGGGCTGAACCGCTTCGCCTCGATCCTGGCCAGAGCAAGGACGGCCTGGGCCGCACGCTCGACACCCTGCCGGGGCGATCAGAGTCCTCAACGACAACCGCAAGAACATCGTGGATGCGTTTACCGCGCTGCGGAAGCTCGCGGTCGTCGGTGCCAGGTCATGGCCGCGACCAAGGATGACTTCGCGGCCGACTTCGGGACCTCTTTCCGGTCATCAAAGCGCTCAACGACAACGCCGACGACTTCATCCACGACCAGGATCTGCTGGCGACGTTCCCGTTCTCCAACAGTACTTCAAGAACGCGGTGCGCGGTGACTACCTGAACGTGTACGTGACGTTCGACCTGACGCTGCGCCGCCTCGGTGAGACCTTCTTTGCGACCTCGGGGGGTCTCGACCCGAACATGAGGCACCTGGACGAAGTGATCAACCCGCCGGACTTCCTGTTGGGCGCACTGGCCAACCTGTCCGGACAGGCCGCTGATCCGTTCAAGGTTCCGCCCGGCACAGCGACGCAACATGGAGGGGTGAAGCCGTAATGTTGTTGACCCGTCTTGCGCGTTTCCAGCTGGCGATCTTCGGTGTCGTCACCGTCATCTGCCTCGCCCTGATCACGACGTCCTACCTGCACCTGCCGCAGCAGTCGGCCTGGGGCCTACAACGTGGACGCCAAGTTCGTCGTCGGCGGCGGCATCTGCCAGAACGCCAACGTCACCTATCGGGGCGTGACGATCGGCCGGGTCATGAACGTCGGTCTGACCGACACCGGCGTAACGGCTCAGATGCGGCTGAACACCGACAGCCCGGTGCCGGACAATGTCACGGCCACGGTCAGAGCGTGTCTGCGATCGGTGAGCAGTACATCGATCTGGTGCCGCCGGCCGACCTCGAAGAACATGCTGAAGAACGGCGCCACCATCGGTGTCGACCGGACCGCGGTCGGCCAGGACATCGTGGACCTGCTCAACCAGGCCCAGTCCTGGTCAGCAGCATCAGCAACACGCGCTTGCAGGACCTGCTCGCGAGTCGTTCAAGGCGTTCAACGGATCCGGTCGGAACTGGCGCGCATGATCCAGTCGTCGCGGCTGTGCGCGCGGCGTTTTCGACGGCCTTGGCCTGCGGCGCGGTCAGCACGACACCGAGCAGGAGCCCGCGGCCCCGGACGTGGTCGACCAGCGGGTGGCCCAGCGCCTCGATGCCGTGCGCCAGTGTCTTGCCTGCGGCGTCTGCCCGGTGCACCAGGTCGTCGTCGGCGAGGGTCTTGACGACCGCCAGGCCCGCGGCGGTGCACACCGGGTTACCGCCGAAGGTGCTGCCGTGCATGCCCGGCTGCAGTAGATCGGCTGCCGGACCGATGGCGATGCAGGCGCCGATGGGCAGGCCGCCGCCGAGGCCCTTGGCCAGCGTGACGACGTCGGGCGTGATGCCGTCGTGCTGGTGGGCATAGAAGGCGCCGGTCCGGCCGATGCCGGTCTGCACCTCGTCGAGCACCAGTAGCGCACCGTGTTTCGTGGTGAGCTCGCGCGCCTTGGCCAGGTAGCCGGCGGGCGGGGTGACGACGCCGCCCTCGCCCATGATCGGTTCGAGGAACACCGCGGCGGTCGCGTCGGTGACGGCGGCTGCGAGGGCCTCAGCGTCGCCGTACGGCACGTGCGTGACATCACCGGGCAGCGGCAGGAACGGCTCCTGCTTGCCGGGCTGGCCCGTCAGCGCCAGCGACCCCATGGTGCGGCCATGGAAGGCTCCTTGCGCCGCAACGATTTTGGTACGTCCGGTGAGCCTCGTGATCTTGAACGCGGCTTCGTTGGCTTCGGCGCCGGAGTTGCAGAAGAACACCCGGGCCGGGGCACCCAACTGCGCGACGAGGGCTTCGGCCAGTGCGACCCCCGGTTCTGTGACGTACAGATTCGAGGTGTGCCCCAGCGTGTTCAGCTGGGTGGTGACGGCCTCGATCACCGCGGGGTGCCGGTGGCCCAGCACGTTGACCGCGATGCCGGCCAGGAAGTCGACGTAGCTCTTGCCGTCGGCGTCGGTGACCACGGCACCGTCGCCGCTGACGAGAGCGACGGGCGGCGTGCCGTAGTTGTTCGTCATCACCGCCTGCCAACGGGCTTGCAGTGCTTCGGTTTCGCTCATGCGGGTGCAACCACCTTGGTTCCGGTGCCCTCGTCGGTGAACAACTCGACCAGGACGCAGTGTTCGACACGGCCGTCGATGACGTGCGCGCTCGGGACGCCGTTCTGCACCGCCCGCAGGCACGCCTCGATCTTGGGCACCATGCCGGATTCGAGCTTCGGCAACAGCTGCGCCAGTGCAGCAGTGTCGATTTCGGTGACCAGCGAGTTGCGGTCCGGCCAGTCGGTATAAAGACCCTCGACATCGGTGAGCATCAGCAGCTTCTCGGCGCCGAGCGCTTCGGCCACTGCGGCCGCGGCGGTGTCGGCGTTGATGTTGTGCACCACGCCGTCCGCGTCGGGAGCGATGGTGGACACCACCGGAATCCGGCCTGCAGCAATGAGATCCAGAATGGCGTCGGCGTTGACGTGCTCGACGTCGCCGACCAGGCCGATGTCGGTGGGCACCCCGTCGACCGTGACGTTGCGCCGCACCGCGGTGAACAGGTGCGCGTCCTCGCCCGTGATGCCGACCGCGTACGGGCCGTGGGCATTGATCAGCCCGACCAGTTCGCGACCGACCTGGCCGAACAGCACCATCCGCGCGATCTCGAGGACCTCGGGCGTCGTGACCCGGAAGCCACCCTTGAAATCGCCTTCGATACCAAGGCGTTTCAGCATCGCGCTGATCTGCGGGCCGCCGCCGTGCACGACCACCGGCTGGATGCCACAGTTCCGCAGGAACGCCATGTCGGCGGCGAAGGCCGCCTTGAGGGTGTCGTCGGTCATGGCGTTGCCACCGTATTTGACCACGACGATCTTGCCGTGCAGTTGCTTGAGCCACGGCAGGGCCTCGGCGAGGACCGCGGCCTTGACCTTGGTAGAAAGTGGCCCGGCGGTGAGTCCATCTGTATTCATGAGCTGTACGCCGAGTTCTCTTCGACGTAGGCGTGCGACAGGTCGGTGGTCCGGATGGTCGCCTCGTGCTCGCCGATCTGCAGATCGACGATGACGTCGATGTCCTTGCCGGACAGGTCGACGTCGCGGGCACCCGGTGCACCGGCGCCGTCGATGCACACGGCGGATCCGTTGAACGACACACTGATCCGGTCGGCCACGAGTTCGATGGGCGCGATGCCGATGGCGGCCAGGACCCGGCCCCAGTTGGGGTCGGACCCGAACAGCGCGGTCTTCACGAGGCTGTCGCGCGCGAGCGCCCGGGCGCCCACGAGGGCGTCATCTTCGGTGGCTGCGCCCTTGACGGTGATCGCGATGCGCTTGGTGACACCTTCGGCGTCGGCCTGCAGTTGCGCGCACAGGTCGTCACAGACGGCGAGGACGGCCTCGTCCAATTCACTTTGGCTGGGCCGGATTTCGCTGGCGCCGGACGACAGCAGCAGCACGGTGTCGTTCGTGGAGCAGCTGCCGTCGATGTCGAGCCGGTCGAAGGTCTTCCCGGCGGCGTTCTTCAGCGCCAGTTGGAGAGCCTCGGCGTCCGCGACGGCGTCGGTGGTGATGACCACCAGCATGGTCGCCAGCGACGGCGCCATCATCCCGGCGCCCTTGGCCATGGCACCGACGGTCCACTTGCCCGGGTGATGCAGCGCAACCTGTTTCGGCACGGTGTCGGTGGTCATGATGGCCCGCGCGGCCTCGTCGCCGCCGGACAGCCCACCGGCCATCTCGTGCACGATCTCGGTGACACCGGCGAGCACCTTGTCCATCGGGAGTCGGTCGCCGATCAACCCCGTCGAACACACCGCGACTTCGATCGCCCCGGTTTCGGTGCCCCAGTCGCTCAACGCGGCGGCGACGGCCTCGGCGGTCTGATGGGTGTCCTGAAAACCACCCGGACCGGTACAGGCGTTGGCGCCACCGGAATTCAGGATCACGGTCCGCAACCGACCGCTCTTGAGTACCTGCTCGCTCCACTGCACCGGAGCGGCCCGCACCTTGTTGCGGGTGAACACCCCGGCGGCCGACAGGTCGGGGCCCTCATTGAACACCAGGGCCAGGTCGGGTTTCCCGGAAGCCTTGATGCCGGCGGCGATTCCGGCTGCCCGGAAACCTTCCGGCGCGGTGACGCCCTGGTTGCGGTGCAGGGACGGGGTGTCGGTCACGGTGCTACTCCCACGGTGGATAGTCCTTCGGTTTCCGGCCAGCCGAGCGCGATGTTCATGGACTGTACTGCCGCCCCGCCGGTGCCCTTGGTCAGGTTGTCGATGGCGCACAGGGCGACGAGGGTCTTGGCATCCTCGTCGACCGCGATGGCGATCTGCGCGGCGTTGCTGCCGACGACCGAACCGGTCTTGGGCAGCTGCCCTTCCGGCAGCAGGTGGATGAACGGCTCACTGGCGTAAGCCTTTTCGTAGGCGTCCCGAATGTCTTCGACGGACGCCGTGGTGCGCGCGGTGCAGGTTGCAAGGATGCCGCGGGACGTCGGGATCAGCACCGGGGTGAACGACACGGTCACGTCCTTGTCGGTGACAGCCCGCAGGCCCTGCGCGATCTCCGGAGTGTGCCGGTGCGCGCCGCCGACGTTGTAGGCCCGGGCCGAGCCGATGACCTCGGCGGCCGACAGATCGACCTTGCCCGACTTTCCGGCGCCCGAGGTGCCGCTGACCGCCACCACGGTGACGTTGGGCTCGACGAGGCCGGCAGCGACGGCCGGCACCAGCGCCAGCAACGCCGAGGTCGGGTAGCAGCCCGGTACCGCAATGCGTTTGGTGCCGACGAGCTTGTCGCGGCCGCCGGGCAGCTCGGGCAGGCCGTAGGGCCAGCTGCCGGCGTGCTCGGAGCCGTAGAACTTCTCCCACGCGGCGGCGTCGGTGAGCCGGAAGTCGGCTCCGCAGTCGACGATCAGGGTGTCGGGGCCCAGTTGCTGCGCGAGCGCGGCCGAATGTCCGTGCGGCAGACCCAGAAACACGACGTCGTGCCCGGCGAGAACGTCGACCTCGGTGGGCTGCAGCACCTGCTGCGCGATGGGCAGCAGGTGCGGGTGATGGTCACCGACCGTGGTGCCGGCATTGCCCGCGGCAGTCAGCGCACCGATGGTGAGGCGACCGTCGGCGTAGGCCGGGTGGCCCAGTAGAAGCCGCAGAATCTCGCCGCCGGCATACCCACTGGCGCCGGCCACCGCCACAGAAGTCATGAACCGATTCTGCATGGTTATGCATCAACTTGCAAACCAATTACTGCGCCTTCTGGAGTCACGCAACGTGTTGTCGCGGATGACGCCCGGTAAAAGCGACCAAGCGATCAAGAGCCTCGGCATCAGTGGTTACCGGTACCTGAGGGTCGAACCCCGCAGTACGCCGACTGTCCGGGGTGATGATGCGCTGTGCAAGCGAGAGGACGAAGTCGGCGTGTGCGGCGGCGACAGCCAGCGGGCGTGCCAGTGCCTGCGCGAAGTCCCAACCGTGCACCACCAACTCGACCGACAGCACTCCCAACGCCAGGTGCGCGGGCATGACCCTGCCGGCGAACATCGCGTCGCCTTCCGTGCCCCGAGCGCGCCAGGCGTCGATCACCGAATTCGTGGTCTGCGAGATGCGTGTCCCGATGCCCGCGTTCTGCGTGACGAAAACCTGCGCTCCGGCCGCCTCGCCCACCATTGTCACAGTTCCCGCCAGATGATCCGCCAGCGCGGCCACATCGAATCCCGGGCAGGGCGTCGGCAATCGCACACTCTCGCCGACGGCGGCGGCCAGCACCGGGAGAATCGCGGCCAATGCCAATTCGGCGCTCGACAATTCGTTCATGCCGGTGATTCTCTCCGTGCATCGCGAAACGCGGCATAAGTAATCTGACTGCCGGCCGCGGCCGACAACCCTTGCCAACCTGGCCAGATCACTTGGAAGACCGTCACGCCCGCCGCACGCCAAACGACGGTCACCGTGCGGATACCGCGATTCGGTCCGGGTTGATGTCCTGATGTGGTGACGGCATATCGGGCGTATCAGGTGACCGGACAGCGGCAATTCACCCTCGTGGAACGGGAACTTCGGGAGCCGGACCATGGGCAGGTCCGCATCCGCGTGTTGGCCTGCGGGGTGTGCCACAGCGACGTGCTCGCCGTGGAGGGGCAGCGAACCGACCCGCAGGAACCTGTGGTGCCGGGACATGAGGTGATCGGCATCATCGACGCTGTCGGCACCGGCGTCGATCCACGCTGGCAGGCCGGTGACCGCGTCGGAGTGGGGTTTCTCGGCGGGCAGTGCGGGCAGTGCGACTTCTGCCGCCGCGGAGACTTCGTCAACTGCAGTGATCAACCACAGCCGGGTACCACCACAGACGGCGGCTATGCCGAGATCATGTACGCCCGGTCCACCGGATTGGTCCGTGTCCCAGACGGTTTCGACGCGCTCACCGCAGCCCCGCTGCTCTGCGCGGGTGTCACGGTGTTCAACGCGATACGCGCCGCTGGGCCACCGCTGAACAGCTTGGTGGCGATCCAAGGCATCGGCGGGCTCGGCCATCTCGGCATCCAGTACGCAAAGAAGATGGGATTCCAGGTCGTCGCCGTCGCACGCGGCACCGGGAAGGAGGAGCTGGCAAAGACATTGGGCGCCGACCATTTCATCGACAGCTCAACCGAACATGTCGCATCGGCGCTCAACGCACTCGGCGGTGCCGCCGCCGTCATCGCGACGGCGTCGAGCGGACCGTCGATGGCAGGGTTGGTCGCCGGACTGCGGCCCCGCGGACGTTTGGTCGTTGTCGGGGCATCCCCCGAGCCGCTGCCTGTTCACACATCCGACCTGATCTTCGGGGGCCGCAGCATCCTCGGCAGTCTGACCGGTTCTGCGATCGACAACGAAGACAACCTGGCGTTCAGCCTCACGCACCAGATCGCGCCGCTCGTGGAGCCCATGCCTTTCACCGAAGCACCCCGTGCGTATGACCGGATGATGTCCGGCCGCGCCCGGTTCCGCGTGGTGCTCGACGTCGCCACCCCCGCCTGATCCGTTTCTGTCGCAAAAGGAGTCACATTCATGGTCGCCACATACCGCAGCGTCGAGGTCACCGAACCCGGTGGTGCAATCACACTCACGGACCGGCCGGTGCACGAACCCGGCGACGGCGAGGTGTTGGTCCGCGTCGAAGCCTGCGGCGTGTGCCATTCGGACTCTCAGATCGCCGCGGGCCACCTGCCCGGCACGGTTTTTCCGGTGACGCCCGGTCATGAGGTCGCCGGTCACATCGTGGCGGTCGGGCCCGGAGTGCTCGACTGGCAGATCGGCGACCGCGTCGCGGTCGGCTGGTTCGGGTATTACTGCGGGAGCTGTTCCCGCTGTCGCCGCGGTGATTTTGTGCACTGCACGCGCTCGAAGGTGACCGGGGCCGGGTTTCCGGGCGGCTATGCCGAGATGCTGCTCGTGCACCAGTCCGGACTGGCACGGATCCCCGACGCCCTCACCGCCGTCGAAGCCGCACCACTCGCGTGCGCCGGAGTGACGATGTTCAATTCGCTGCGCCACAGTGGTGCACGCCCAGGCGACGTGGTCGCCGTCTTGGGCATCGGCGGACTGGGTCACCTGGGCGTGCAGTTCGCCGCACGCATGGGATTCCGGACCGTGGCCATCGCACGCGGCGCCGGAAAGGCCGATATGGCTTATCAATTGGGCGCTCACCATTACATCGATTCGACCGCCGCCGACGTGGCCGCCGAACTGCGCAAGCTCGGTGGCGCGCGGGTGGTGGCGGCGACGGCCACCAATCGGACCGCGATCAGCGTTGCGGGCGACGGCCTCGCGCCACACGGTGAGGTACTCACGCTTGCCGTGCTCGCCGAACCACTCGACATCACTCCGCTACAACTGATCAACGCCTCAGGCACCATTCATGGGCATCCTGCCGGTACCGCAGCGGATACCGAAGACACCCTGGAATTCGCTGCCCTGCATGGCATTCGGCCGTGGGTTGAACCGATGCCGCTGCGGGATGCGGCCGCCGGTTACGACCGGATGATGCGCAATGAAGCGCGCTTTCGGGTGGTCCTGACGATGACCGACGCCGGGTAGTCGGTAGCGGCGGTGCCTCGCGTGGTTGCGCGGGCACCGCCCGCACCGGGCAATGCGCTCAGGCCAATAGTCCCAGTAGCTGGTTGAAGCACTCCGACATCGAAGGGTGCGTGTAGATCTCGTCGCGCAGTGCACGCGCGGTGATACCGTGCCGCATCGCCAGTGCGACGATGTTGATCACTTCGTGGGCGTCATGACACCACAGTGTGGCGCCGAGAATCTTGCCGGTGGTGGCTTCGACGACGACCTTCATCATTCCTTCGGTCTGTTCGACGATACGTGCACGGGCCACGGTTGCGAGATTTGCGACCGGACTTGCGGCGACGAGGACGTCGTGACCCGCACTGCGCGCCTGCGACTCGGTCAATCCCACCCGGGCCAGCGGCGGGGTGAGGAAGAGACACGTAGGTACTGCCGTTCGCTGCGACGCCCGCCGAGGTTCATCGACCCCGGATAGCTGGTCGGCGACGATGCGGTAGTCATCGAGTGAGAGATAGGTGAATTGGGGTCCGCCGGTGACATCTCCGACGGCGAAGATGTGCGGCACGGTGGTGCGACGGTAGTCGTCGACGACGACTGCACCCCTGTCGGTCGTCTTGACTCCCGCCCGGTCGAGGCGCAATGCAGCCGTGTTCGGGATGCGCCCGAGCGCGACGAGAACAGAGTCTGCGTCGACACTGACCGGTCGTCCATCGCTCAGGTACCGAACACGAGCCATCGGCGCGGCTCCGGGACGGAGGATCGTCTGCACGTCGACGACATCGGCGCCGGTTTGGATATCTACGCCGCGCGCGGCCAGCAGTGAACGCGCCATGTCCGCGATCTCAGGCTCCTCGCTTGCGAGCACTGCCGGATTCCTCTCGAGGACCGTGACCGAGCAGCCGAACGCGGCATACATCGACGCGAATTCGAGGCCGATGAATCCACCACCGAGAACGACGAGGCGTTCCGGGCGAGCCGCCTGATGCAACAGCTCGACGTTGGTGACGGCCACCGGACAAGCAGCCAGGCCGGGTATTTCCGCGGTGCCGGCGCGCGCCCCGGTTCCGATGACGATCTGACGAGCGCTCACCGTCACGGCACCTGCATCACAACTGACCTGCACCGTGTTGGCATCTACGAACATGGCGGTGCCGATCAGCACCGTGACCGACGGAATACTTTCCAGTGCAGCGAGGTTGGCCGCACGAAGCCCCGCGGTCAACCGCTCCGTTGCGGCAACCGCTGCGGCATAAGCCAGTTCACCCGGGAGGTTTGTCGCGGCGTTCTTCTCGCCCTGATGGACCATCGACTTCGTCGGCACGCAACCGGTGTTGATGCAGGTGCCGCCGAACATCTGCGCCGCCTGCTCGACCAGGACCACCCGTTGGCCTGTCCGGCCAACGTCACCGGCCAGCGTCTTGCCACCCTTACCGAAACCGATGACGAGCAGATCGGCTTCGATCGCCGTGCTCTCCACGACGTCGGTTCCAGCTTCGTTCGCCATCACAGGGTCAACACCACCTTGCCGGTCCTGACGCGGTAGGACTGCGCCTGCCCGACCTGTTCCAGCGGGAAGGTGGCCGCGATCGTCGGGACCAGCGCCCCGCGGCCGGCAAGCTCTGCCAGCGCAGTCATGCCCAGCCGGTCGGCCTCGACGAACAGTCCGGCCGGCCGGATACCTCGCGCGACAGCGTCGGCGACGACCTCCGGCAGAGACTGCGGCAGCGACGAGACCAGCGTGCCGCCGGGTTTGAGCACCTGCAGCGCCTTGCTCTGATAGTCGTTACCAACGAGGTCGAACACCACATCCACATCGCTGAGCACCGTCGCGAAATCGGTTGTGGTGTAGTCGATCACCTCGTCGGCGCCGAGGCCGGTCACTATCTCGACGTTATCGGGTGACGCCAGTCCGATGACATACGCGCCGAATGCCTTGGCGATCTGCACCGCCAGATGTCCCACCCCGCCGGCCGGGGCGGTGATCAGCACCCGGGTGCCGTCGCCGATGCCGGCGGTGTCCACCAGTGCCTGGTAGGCCGTCAACCCGGCCAGCGGCAACGCGGCGGCCTGAACATGGTCGAGGTTCGCCGGTTTCGGCACGAACACCCGAGTCGGAGCGACGACATAGTCGGCATAGGCGCCGTGCCCCAGAGGGAATGGCAACAGGCCGAACACCTCGTCACCGGGCCGGTAGAGGGTGACGCCGAAACCCACGGCTTCGACAGTGCCGGACACATCCCAGCCCAGGACGAACGGTGTCGCCCCGACGAGTACCCCGCTCTGACGGTTCATCCCGTCAACCGGGTTCACACCGGCGGCGTGCACCCGGACCAGAATCTGCCCAATTCCTGGTGTAGGACGGTCGATCTCGACCACGTGTAGCACCTCGGGCCCGCCGAGTTCGTCCTGGCTGACAGCTCTCATGGCGCTCATCCCAGGAACCGGTTGACGTCGTGCGCGAAATCCGCGATGTGCTGGAACAGGAATCCGTGGCCGGCGTCGCTGTAGAGCACCACCTTGGCATCCGGCAGTTGCTGCGACATCGCGTAGGTCGCATAGGAATTGATCATCACGTCATGGGCACCGTTGACGACCAGCACCGGCAGCTTCAGCTCCGCCAGCCGCCGGTAGTAACCACCGAATGCGGCGATGGCACCCAACTGTGCCCGATAGGTGTCCCCCTGCACCGCGGCCTGGGACTGCACCAACCGAGTGTCCAAGCGCCGCAATGAAGCCAGTCCGGCGGCACGACCCTGATCGGTTTCCGGGAAGAACAGGTACAGGTAGTCCTCATCGTCGTTGACGGGGTGGCCGAGAATCTCCCCGACCCGGGGCCCCGGGGCCGGCTGGTCCGGCACGCCTGCCGGCGTGCTACCCGCGACAACCAGTCGACGCACCAGTTCCGGCGCACGCAATGCAATACCTTGGGCGACAATGCCGCCCAGCGACCAGCCGAGCACGTCGACCTGGGTCAGTCCGAGCGCCCGGATGAACGCGATGGCACCGTCGGCAAGGCCGTCGATGGTGGTCGGCGCGTCGCCGCTGGAGAGGCTGGTCCCACGATTGTCGAAGACGATCACCTCGCGTTCGGCGGCCAGCGCGTCGAGCAGTTGTGGATCCCAGTGGTCGACCGTGCCGCGCAGGCGCATGCACAGCACCAACGGGACTCCGCCGGTCCTCCCGAATCGGCGGTAGTGGAAACGTTCGCCGTCAGGGCCCCCGACGAAGCGATCCTCAGCTTGATCGGACAAATATGTCATGGGCATTCCCTTCAGTTGACGGTGACATCGGTCAGTTCGATGGACACCACGAGTTGCTCCGGTATCGGGTGGTTGTCGGCGTCGCGGACGTAGATCATCCGGGTGCGTGGGATGACCAGACCGCCAATCTCATCGAAATCCGAAACGTAGTGAGCGCCCGGGGATCCCCCGGCAATGTCGACCTGGTAGTCGCGACGTCGAATCAGTCCGTCGGAATCGATGTACAGGATCTGGTGGGGACTGTGGGTGGCGATCGTGTCGGGGTAGTCGACGTGCAGGGTGCGCCATTGCTGGCCGTCCTCGGTCCAGGATTCGCCCTCTGCGGTACGCACACCGGGAAAGGTGAGATTGAACGGCTCGGCCGTGTAGGTCCACATGGCGTACCCGGTGAAGTACGCCAATTGCAATGTGCTCCAAGGTGTTTCGAGAGTATGCCCGGCGAACGACGCTCTGGGATCGTCGAGCATCTCGACGATGTCCCCGGCTGTTGTCTCGATACCGACCCGTTGCGGCGTGTAGGCGGTCTTCAAATCGGGCGCGGTGAAAGGCGACAGCGAGGTGCGTTGGTCTTTGATCCAAACCGTGATCTCACCGTCGTCGACGATGCCGGGTACGGCCTTGATGTCCCAGATGGCGCCGCCGAACCGTTTGCGCGCGGTGACCGATGACAGTTCGCGCCAGCGGTCGACGCCGCCGTAGGCATTCAGCACAGAGGTGAGCAGGTCGGTCATGAATTCTCCTTAGCGGCCGAGGAATTGGCGGACGTGCTGGCCGAACTCGACCGGATACTGGTCGAGGAATCCGTGGTCTGCATCGGGATAGACGCGAAGTTGGGCGCCACGGATCCTCTCGGCCAACAAGTAACTGTTCTTGGTCGACATCATGGTGTCGTTGTCGCCGTTGGCGACAAGCGTCGGTTGCGTGATGGCCGAAAGCCGTTCCAGCTTCGACGATTCCGGTATGCCCCAAGTCATCAGCGCCTGGTACTGCGCGTCACGACAGGCCAGAGTGGTTTCGGCGTCACGGTCGGTGTCTCGAGCGTGGGTGCGCGCCAGGTACTCCCAACCGCGTTGGACGCTCTTCTCGGAGCCGGAAAAGAAGAGCGCGATGAATCCTTCGGCGGTGATCTCGTCGGCACAGGCGTAGGCGTAGACGTCCTCGGACCACCTGTGCAGATCGGGAGCACCCTGCGGCGCCGTGCCGGCGAGCACCAGCCGGCGCGGCAATCGCGGACGCACCAGCGCGATCTCCTGGGCAATGTGACCGCCGAGCGAAAAACCGAGCAGATCAACGGATTTCAGGCCGAGCGCGTCGATGAACCGGAGGGCGTCGCGCGCCATGTCCGCGATGTTGTCGGGTGTGGTGCCAGTGGAGCCTCCGACGCCGCGCAGGTCGACGGTGATCACCTCACGGTCGGCCGCGAGCACGTCCAGGAATGCTGGGTCCCAGTAATCGAGATTGCCGCGAAAATGCTGAAGCAGCACCAGTGGCGGCACCGTGGCCGAAGGACCACCGAAGCGCCGGTAGGCGAACCGTTCACCGTCGACCTCGATGTCCAGGTTGGCGGCGTGCGCAGCGCCCACCGCGGTGGAGGCTTCCGTCATGTGGTGTCTCCCTGCTGTCGTCGTTGTCACCAGCCTGCGTTCTCGGCCCGGCTCCCCGGTATCCGTCAATTGACTAGGGGTATGCGGACGAGGGCCCGCGTGTCGCGATGGTCGTTTGACTGATGGCCGCGTCTGACAGCTGAGGCCAGACTGGCACCCATGCCATTCATCGAGGGCTCCGACGGGGCGCAGCTGTACTACAAGGACTGGGGAGCCGGGCCGGCGGTGGTCTTCAGTCATGGCTGGCCGCTCAGCGCCGACGCGTGGGATGTGGAGCTGAAACTCCTCGCCGACAACGGTTTCCGTGCCATCGCCCACGACCGTCGGGGGCACGGCCGGTCCGAGCAGACGTGGTCTGGCAACGATATGGACACCTACGCCGCAGACCTGGCGGCGCTGATCAACGGACTCCGATTGTCCGACGTCGTCGTTGTGGGGCATTCCACCGGAGGTGGCGAGGTGGTGCGGTACGCGGCACGCCACGGCGCCGGTCGGGTGCGCAAGGTGATCACGGTCGGCGCGGTGCCACCGGTGATGGTGGCATCAGCAGAAAACCCCGAAGGCACACCACTGTCGGTGTTCGACGACATCCGGGCCCGCGTACTGGACAACCGATCCGGGTACTGGCGGGAACTCGCGGTGGCGTTCTACGGTTTCAACCGAGACGGTGCCACCGTCTCCCAGGGACTGATCGACCATTTCTGGCTCCAAGGCATGCAGGCGGGACTCGCATCGGCGTACGACTGCGTCAAGGCGTTCTCGGAAACCGACCTGACCGCGGATCTGCGGGCCCTCGAAGCGCCGATCCTGATCGCCCACGGCGACGACGATCAGATCGTCCCGATCCACGATGCGGCGTCGAAATCGATCGAGCTGGTGCGGTACGGCACCCTACGGGTGTATCCGGGCGCCCCCCACGGTATTCACGGCGACTATCAGCAGCAGCTGAATCGCGATCTGCTGGACTTCATTCGGAGTTGAGCGAGTCGATGAGTGTCACGTCACGGGTAGGTACAGCGATGCCGTCGTGCCGACGGAAGACCACCAGTGCATGCTCGCCGGTGGATTTCTCGATGAACCGGTAGCCGCTGCGCTTGTTGGTGACCCGGTGTTTGCGACCCCACTGCCCCATCGCGGCGAGCACTGTCACCAGATCATGTCCGGCGTCGGTGAGCACGTAGCGACTGCGCGTGCGCTCGCCGGGCTCCCGATAATCCTCGACCTCCAGGATGCCGGCGGCCACCAACTCGGCCAGCCGCGCGCTGAGTACATCGGAGGCCACCCCGAGCTGCTCGCGGAATTCGGAGAACCGGGACCGCCCCAGCAATGCCTCGCGGACGATCAGGATGGCCCACCGCTGCCCCAGCACCGCCATCGTGCGGGCTATCGGGCAGGCGTCGTCGGACCACGGGTCGGTGCGCATCCTCACACCATACCTGGGTTGGCAATGCCAATTCAGGCTGCTAGCTTGGCAACGGTGATAATCGGTCGGTCAACCGAGTTGTCGAGCGTCACCGACACGCTCGCCGCGATCTCTACAAGTGGCGCAGCGCTTGTCGTCGACGGTGAGGCCGGTATCGGCAAGTCCACGTTGCTATCGGCGATCGCAGACTGGGCGGTGGCCAACGGCTACAGCAGGCTGGGCTGTTCGGGCCTGCAGAGCCAGAGCGAAGTGGGTTTCGCCGGCATCCACGAACTCATCCACCCGGTGCTCGACCACACCCCGGCATTACCACCCCGCCAGCGCACGGCCCTGCTGACCGCTTTTGGCCTGGCCGAAGGCCCAACGCCAGATCGGCTGATGGTCAGCCTGGCGGTACTCGGACTCCTCGAAGAATCGGCGAGCCGACGCCGAATCGTCCTGATCATCGATGACGTCCAGTGGCTGGACCAGTCTTCGCTGGAGGTTCTGGCGTTCGTGGCGCGCCGGCTCAGTAATGCACCGCTGATGATGTTGTGCGCCGAACGTACGGGGCTCGATGGCGCCACCGCATATCTGGACGGTCTGCCTCGATTGTCATTGGGTCCCTTGGCTCCCGAACATGCCCGTCAACTGTTGAGCACCACCGCCCAGCACGCAGACGCCCTGCTCCAGCAACGGGTGCTCGAGCAGGCAGGCGGCAACCCGCTGGCAGTCATCGAACTGTCCGGCGCCCTGAGCGAGCGCGGCAGCAGCGCTACCTTCTCCGGTGAGCCGCTGCCCACGACCCGCCGCGTCGAGCGGGCTTTCCTGTCCCAGCTCGACGGGCTGACCGACAACGGCCGCCTGCTGCTGCTGATGATCTCGGCCAGTGATGGCCAGCTGCGTGACATCGACGTCGCAGCTGGTCTTCTGGGCCTGGTACTCACCGATGAAATGGCCCCGCTGGAGCGTGCGGGCCTCATCAAGGCGGTCGGCGACCGGATTCACGTCCGCCATCCGTTGATCCGGTCAACGGTCTACGGCGCGGCCCCGCTGTCGACCAGGACCGTCGTCCACCGGGCACTCGCCGACGCGACCGTGGACCTGGTCCGTGCGGCATGGCACCGCGCGGCAGCCACATTCGGCACCGATGAGCAGGTTGCCAAGGACCTGGAAGGCGCTGCGCGGTACGCCCGTGCGCGCGGTGCGGGCGCGGAATCCGCCGCAGCCCTGCGCCGGGCTGCCGTGCTGTCCCCGGACCCGCCTGCCCGGGTGCGCCGGTTGACCGAAGCAGCCGAGATCGCCCGGAGCGCCGGACTGACCGCCGAGGCCATCAGCATTCTCGGCGAAGCCGAGAATCTGGGTGCCAAGTATTGCAGCACAGAGCAATTGGCCATCACCCGATTTGTCCTCAATGCCACCGCGGCGGTATCGGGCCAGTCGGCTACCGAACTGGTGGCGCTCGCCGGCAAGTTCAAGGACGGCGACGCCGCACAGCGCCGGTTGCTGTGGGCTGCAGCCATCGAGTGCCGCATGCACGGCCTTGCCGAGGAACCCCGTCGCGATATCGTCGCGGCCCTCGGCCACCTCGAAAACGGCGCGGACGATCCCGCGGTGTGCATGGCGTTGGCGTTGGTGGACGACACCGGCGCGGGTCAAGGCCTGCGCACCCGCCTGTCCCGGCTGATAGACGAGGTGGCCGACGATACGCTGCTGTTGATGGCGCTCGGGTTCGCCGCCGAGGCGGTCGCCGACCGCACGCACGCACTGCAGTGCTGGAACCGGGTGCAGAGCCGGTCCAGGGCCTCCGGGTCAGCCGCCGACGAATGCGAAAGTCAGCGCGGCGCATCGCATCTGCTGTTGCAAGAGGGCCATATCCAGGCCGCGGCCATCGCCGCCGAGAATGCGCTGCGGCTGGCGCAGGACATCAACCTGCCGATGACCGCGGCGTCGGCGGCGGCCACCCTGGCCCGCGTGCAAGTCTGGCAGGGCCGCTTCGACCAGGCCCATGAGACTGTTGCCACCGCGCGTCGACTGCTGGCAGCCGATCCGGCGATCGTGTGGCATGACGACGCGCACTGGGCAGCGGGACTATTGGCGCTGTGCACCGGCGACCCGGCCGAAGCATTGGGGCACCTGCTCAAAATGACCGGGCACAGGACCTCCCGGCGGTGGGCCGTCGCCGATCTCGCCGAGGCTGCTGCCGGCTGCGACGGCGCCGAACTGGTGCGGCCGCTGCTTGCCGACATCGAAGATCAGGCTCGGCAGCTGGGGGCGGGCCTCGAGTTGATGCTCGCGCATCGCGCCCACGCGCTCCTCGCACAGAACGATGGCGAGGCACAGGACCATTTCCTGGCAGCGCTGGTCGCTGGAGAAGATGCGAATGCCGAACTCGAAACGGCCCGAACGCATCTGGCATATGGGCAATGGCTGCGCAGACAGCGCCGGATCACCGAGGCGCGCACCCATCTGTCGTCGGCGCTGGCCGTATTCGACGCCGCCGGCGCGGCGCCGTTCGTCGATCGGGCCGCCGCCGAGCTGCGTGCGGCAGGCGTGGCCACCCCTGCCGGGACTCCTCGTCAGGGCCCGGCTTCCGACCTGACCTCCCAAGAACTTCAGATCGCTCAGTTGGCCGCCGCAGGGCTGACCAACAGGGAGATCGCCGACCGCATCTACGTTTCACACCGAACCGTTGCGGCCCACCTTTACAAGATGTTCCCCAAGCTCGGCATCACCAACCGCAATCAACTGCACACCGTGTTGGGCCAACAACAATGATCTGACAGATGCCTACGATGCGCACGCAGCTCCGGCGAGCGGCCCCAAAATGCACGTCGCAGGCGGCGGGTCTGCGTACAAACACGCCCGCTCGCGGTGATTCCAACTAGCGCCGGTGCTCGGCGCCGAGACGCTCGGTGGCCAGGGCCACGGCGGCGTCACGGGCCGCGCTGGCCTCGTCCTCGGTCAATGTCCGGTCGGGCGCCCGGAACCGCAGGGCCAGGGTCAGGGACTTGCGACCCTCACCGATCTGCGGGCCGGTGTAGACGTCGAACAGCCGCGCGTCCTCGAGGAGGCCGCCGGCGCCCTCGAGGACGACGTCGACCACGGCCTGGGCCGCCACGTCGTCCGCGACGATCAGGCTGACGTCCTGGAACACCGCCGGATACGGCGACACCGACGGCACGATGGCGCGCTCGATGACCGGGATGGCGTCCAGGTTCAGCTCGACGGCACATGTGCCCTTCGGCAGACCGGTGCGCTCGATGACGGCCGGGTGCAGCTGGCCGGCGTAGCCGACCACGGTGTCACCCACCAGCACCTCGGCGCAGCGGCCCGGATGCCACGGCAGTTCCTGCGCCGCGCGCAGCGTCAGCTCGACGCCGCAGGCCCGGGCGATGATCTGCACGGTCTCCAGGGCATCGGTGGCCTCGACCGCGCGACCCGGACCCCAGGGGCCGGCCGGCTCGCGCAGGCCGGTGAGCACCGCGGCGACATGCAGCGGCTGATACGGCAGCGCTTGGTCGATCTCGGCCAACTCGGCGTCGGTCGGGCGCCGGTCGACCGGGATGGCCGCAACAGCCTTGGTGTTCGGGGTCGCCTGGACGACCTGCTCGATACCGAACAGTGCGACATCGGCTGCACCGCGAGACACGTTGCGCACCAACGCTTCCAGCAGGCCCGGCAGCAGCGTGGTGGCCAGTGCGGGCCGGTCGGCCTCGAGCGGGTTGAGCACCGAGATGGTGGCGCGCCGCGAGTCGTCGGCCGGCAGGTCCCAGGCGTCCAGCACGCCGGCAGGCAGGAACGGCGTCGGCAGCACCTCGACGAAACCGTTCAGCGCCAACGACTTACCGATGGCACGACGACGCTGCTGTGCCGCCGTCAGGCCACGACCGGCGGGAGCCTGCGGGAGCACCGACGGGATGCCGTCGAGTCCTTCGAGCCGCAGCACCTCCTCGACCAGGTCGGCGGGCTGCTTCATATCGGGCCGCCAGCTCGGCGGCACGACGGTGGCGGTCGCGCCGGCCACTGTGACGTGCGCGCCGATCTGCTTGAGGCGACGCGCCGTGGTGCCGTCGGGGTAGCTGACGCCGGCGATGCGGTCGGGCAGGTCGACGGCGATGGTCACCGCAGGCTGCGACCAGTCCGGTGCGGTGTGCTCGGCACGCCAATCCGTGAGGGTGGGTTCGACGGTGCCACCGGCGATTTCGGCCAGCAGGGCGGCACAACGGTCCAGTGCGGCACGGGAAATCGCCGGGTCGACGCTGCGCTCGTAGCGACGGCTGGCCTCGCTCACGAGATGCAGGCGGCGCTGCGTGCGCGACACGGCGGCCGGATCCCAGACCGCCGCTTCGAGCAGCACGTCGGTGGTGGTGTCGCGGACCTCGGTGGTGCCGGCGCCCATCACGCCGCCGATGGCGGCAGTGGCTACGTCGTCGACGATCAGCACGTCGCCCGGATCCAGTTTGCGCTCGACGTCATCGAGGGTGACGACGGTCTCCCCCGGGTTGGCGAAACGCACGTCGAACCCGCCGGTGATCAGCTTGCGATCGTGGGCGTGCATCGGGTGACCGAGTTCGAGCATCACGTAGTTGGTGACGTCGACGGCCGGCGAGATGGCGCGGATACCGGACAGCAGCAGGCGCCGCTGCAGCCACCACGGCGACACCGCCGTCGGGTCGATGCCGACGACCGGGCGCAGCCCGAAACGCTGCACGCCGGTGCCGGGCTGGACCGTCAACGGCCAGGCCTCGCCCTCGGCGGGCAGGGGCGGCACGTCGGCGGGGTCGACGAAATCCAGGTCGAAAGCGCAGGCGATCTCGCGCGCCATGCCGCGGATGGACAGGCAGTAGCCCCGGTCCGGGGTGATGGCGAGGTCGAACACCACGTCGTCCAGGCCCAGTACCTCGGCGCCCGATGCGCCCGGCTCGGCGGTGCCCGGCGGCAGCACGATGATGCCGGAATGGTCGGAACCGAAGTTCAATTCGGCGGCCGAGCAGATCATGCCGTCGGACACGCGGCCATAGGTCTTGCGGGTCGCGATCTTGAACTCGCCGGGCAGCACGGTGCCGGGCAGGGCCGCCACGACGAGGTCGCCGACGGCGAAGTTGCGTGCCCCGCAGACGATGTCGCGCGGCTGCTCTTCACCGACGTCGACCTTGCAGGCCCGGATGGGCTTCTTGAACTCGGTCAGTTCCTCGATATCGACGACGCGACCGACCGTCAGCGGACCGGTGACCGGCCCGGCGGCGATGACGTCCTCGACCTCGTGGCCGATCCGGATGAAGGCCTCTTCCAGTTCCGCGGCAGACACGTCCCAGCCCGGAGCTCCGGCCTGGACGGCTTCCCGCAGCCAGCTGTAAGGAATACGCATCAGGCACCCACCCCGAACGGCAGGGAGAAGCGCACGTCGCCCTCCACCATGTCGCGCATGTCGGGAATTCCGTTGCGGAACTGCAGGGTTCGCTCCAATCCCATGCCGAAGGCAAATCCGGAGTACTCGTCGGGGTCAATGCCACAGGCGCGCAACACATTCGGGTTGACCATGCCGCAGCCGCCCCATTCCACCCAGCCGGGGCCGCCCTTCTTGTCCGGGAACCAGACGTCGACCTCTGCCGACGGCTCGGTGAACGGGAAGAAGTGCGGACGGAACCGGGTGCGCCCCTCGGGGCCGAACTGGGCGCGCGCCAGGGCATCCAGGGTGCCGCGCAAGTTGGCCATGGTCAGGCCCTTGTCGACCGCCAGTCCCTCGACCTGGTGGAACACCGGGGTGTGGGTGGCGTCGAGCTCGTCGGTGCGGAAGGTGCGGCCGATCGACACGATGTAGACCGGCAGTTCGCGGTCCAGCAGCGCGCGGATCTGCACCGGCGACGTGTGGGTGCGCAGCACCTGCCGTGACCCTTCGGGCGCGATGTGGAAGGTGTCCTGCTCGCTGCGCGCGGGATGGTCCGGCGGGAAGTTCAGCGCGTCGAAGTTGAACTGCTCGGTCTCGACCTCAGGGCCTTCGGCCAGCTCCCAGCCCATCGCGACGAAGGTGTCGGCGACGTTCTCGGCCAGGATCGTGATCGGATGCCGGGCCCCGATGGGCTGCCGGGTGGTCGGCAACGTCACGTCGATGCGCTCTGCCACCAACGCGGCGGCGTCGCGTTCGGCACGCAGCACCACGATGCGGTCGTCGTACGCCTGCTGTGCGGCGCTGCGGGCGACGTTGACGCGCTTGCCGGCGTCGGCCCGGTCTTCCTTGGCCAGGGTGCCCAATGCCTGACGGGCCAGCGCGATGGGCGCTTTGTCCCCGAGGTGCTCGGTCTTGGCGCGCGCCAGGGCGTCGAGGTCAGCGGCCTGTTCGAAGGCGAGACGGGCGGCGTCGACCGCCGCGGTCAATGCTGCTTCCGATAGTTCTTCACCCTGCTCAGCCACCCGGAGATCATAGCGACGAGCGCCGCGCCCACCGCACTCGCAGGCACCCCGGCCACCGCCAGCTCCGGTGTGTGGACCAGTACGGCGTAGCCGAAGCACGCGCCCACCCCGAACAGGACGCCCTGCACCGGCGTCCAGCGCACCGGCGCATCCAGGCGCGGCGAGAGCACCAGACCCAGCGCAAGAGCGACCACGTGACCGACTTCGGTGAAGTCGTCACCGACCGCGAGAACAGCGACCGAACCGGCCAGCCACCACCCGAGCCACGCCGCTCTCAGGCGGGCGGGCACGACCGCGGTCAGCGCTCCGACCACCGTCAACACCCCGTAGCTGACCCCGACATCGGCAACCCGGCTGATCGACCACGGCAACCACCCCAACTCGACGGCGGCCACCAACCCGGCCGCGACGACGAGGGTCGTTCCGATATGGCCGACGAGGAACACCGACAGCAGGCGGCGACTGCGCCAGACCAGTTCGGCGACGGCGAGCAGGCAGATGAGCCCAGGCAGCCACAGGAAGAACCGGCCGTCGTCGGCGATGAGCGCACTGGCGAACAGCGTGTCGACCCGGCCTGCGCCGAGATTGTGCAAATTGGTACTGGCGTACCCGACCACCCGGTCGTGCGCCGCCGGGCCGAGCGCCGCCAGGGCCACCGTGACGACGAGCAGGAGCGCGGCGTAGACGACGGTGACCGGAACGCGGGCCAGGCGCCGCACCGGGCCGACCCTAGGCCTCAGCGAGCTCCCCGTCGTCGGGTTCGGTTCCGGCGTCCTTGCGCGGCCTGATCCAGTACATCGACAGATCCTCGGGCACACCCGACGCCTTCGCCGCGAACAGTTGCTTGCGCACCTTCTTGGGAGTCACGCCCAGAGCATCGAGGTACTGCTGGTCGATCCGGTCGAGCGTCGACTGCGAGATGATCAGGCCGCCCTTGGTGGCCCGCTCCATGACGCGCGCCGCGATGTTGACATCGACGCCGAGCAGGTCCGACCCGATGCGCTGCGGCCGCCCGGTGTGGATGCCGGCGCGCATCTTGGGGTGATACCCGTCGATCTCGACTTCTTTGAGCGCGTCGAGCGCGCGGATTACCGATCGCAGCGCGGTGACCGGATTACTGAACACCGCCATGGACCCGTCGCCCATGCGCTTGACGATGTGGCCGCCCGATTCCAGCAGCGGCGGCTCGAAGACCTGAGCCACCCGACGCAACAGCCGCAGCGTGGTCTCGTCGCCGACACTCAGCGACCACTTGGAGAAGCCGACGAGATCGGTGAAGACGATGGTCACCTCGGGGTTCGCCGGGCGTCCGGACACCCTCTCGGTGAGGGCCTGCCACACCTGCAGCCCCGCGAGGCTCACCTCGTGAGAGGCCCCACCGCGTGGCAGCAGCCGATCGGCGGCGCGAGCGGCCGCGCTGGGCCCACCGACGCCGGCGACCGACAACGGGTCACCGAATTCCGGATCACCCGGCAGTGCACGGCGCGCCCGTCGGATGAATCCGATGACAGCCGGACTGTGATTGGTGTTCTGCAACCACCCCAACGGTCCACTTGATCCTGGCTCAGCGTGTGAGGCTGGGCCGATCTCTCCGACACCGTCGGATCGTTCTTCGAACGATTCGACTTCCACGACGCCACCCTAGGTGGCGGTCCGCGACACCGGCAACGACGACGGCCGCGCGTCGGAAAACTGGCTGGTCACCGACTTGTGGCGGCCCGATGGACGCTCTGTAACGGTCACTGCGACACCGGCACCAAATCGTGGACAACATGCGTTGTCACGATTATCGTGACGACACAGAACCCTCGGTATCAACGTTGAGCGAGGCCAGCATGACCCCACGGACGACACCCGCCGCCGAGCCGCTCGGCCCGGAATCGCTGACCTGGAAGTATTTCGGCGATCTGCGCACCGGCATCCTCGGCGTGTGGATCGGCGCGATCCAGAACATGTATCCCGAGCTGGGCGCCGGCGTGGAGGATCACTCGATCCTGCTACGGGAACCGTTGCAGCGGGTCGCGCGCTCGGTGTACCCGATCATGGGCGTGGTCTACGACGGCGACCGCGCCGCCGACACCGGTGCCCAGATCCGCGGGTATCACGAGACCATCAAGGGCGTCGACCACGACGGCCGCCGCTATCACGCGCTGAACCCGGAGACCTTCTACTGGGCGCACGCGACGTTCTTCATGCTGATCCTCAAGACCGCCGAGTACTTCTGCGGCGGGCTGACCGAAGCCGAGAAGCGCCAGCTGTTCGACGAGCACGTGCAGTGGTACCGGATGTACGGCATGAGCATGCGGCCGGTCCCGGAGACCTGGGAGGACTTCCAAACCTATTGGGAACACAAGTGTTCCGAGGAACTGGAGATCAATCGGGCCACACTCGACATCTTCACCATCCGAATTCCGAAGCCGTGGTTCGTCCTGATGCCCACCCCGGTGTGGGACCAGATGTTCAAGCCATTCGTGGCCGGGCAGCGCTGGGTCGCGGCAGGGGTGTTCGACCCCGCGGTCCGGGAGCGGGCCGGCATGCGCTGGACGCCCGGCGATGAGGTGGTGCTGCGGCTACTGGGCAAGGCCGTCGAACTGGCGTTCCTCGCCGTCCCCGACGAAATCCGTTTGCACCCAAGAGCATTGGCCGCCTACCGCCGGGCCGCCGGGCGCGTGCCGGCCGACGCGCCGCTGGTCGAGGCGCCGGGATTCATGGCCCCGCCGAAAGACCGCTGGGGCCTGCCGATGCATTATGTGCCACGTCACAAATCGTTGATGGAACGCGCCGGGTCACTGGTGCACACCACGTTCTCGTTGGCCGGTCTGCGTCCGCGCGCGGGCCGCTCAGTGTCCGGAAAGGCTGCCTGAATACATGCTTGATTGGTCCGACGTCGATATTGCCGTGCGCGACGCCGTTCGCGAGTTCGTGGACAAGGAGATCCGCCCGCACCTCGACGAACTCGAGGGCGGCGACATGGAGCCGTATCCGATCATCCGAAAGCTGTTCGCCACCTTCGGAATCGATGTAATGGCCAAGGAGTCGCTGGAGCGGCGGCTGTCCCGGCTGCGGTCCGGTGAAGCCTCGGACGGCAAACCCCGGGCATCCGGTGGGATGTTCGGCGGCGGACCGGACCAGGCCGGCATGGGCATGGTACTGATCAGTGAATTGTGCCGCGTCAGTTCGGGTCTGGTGACGGGCGTGGGCGTCAGCCTGGGCCTGACGGTGCCCACCATCCAGAGCCGCGGCACCCTGGCCCAGCAGGAACGCTGGCTGCCCGGCCTGGTGACGTACGAGAAGGTCGGCGCCTGGGCCATCACCGAACCCGACTCGGGCTCAGACGCATTCGGCGGCATGAAGTCGTATGTCGTGCGCGACGGCGACGACTACATCCTCAACGGGCAGAAGACGTTCATCACCAACGGACCCGACGCCGACGTCGTGGTCGTCTACGCCAAGCTGGACGAGGGCGACGGGGCCGACAAGCGCGACCGCAAGGTGCTGACCTTCGTGCTGGACCGCGGCATGGAGGGCTTCGTCCAGTCGAAGCCGTTCCGCAAGATGGGTATTCACTCCTCGCGCACCGGCGAGCTGTTCTTCAACAACGTCCGGCTGGGCCGGGACCGGCTGCTGGGCGAGACCGAGGAAAACAAGGCCGGCGACGGCCGCGACAGCGCCCGGTCGAGCTTCTCGGCCGAACGCGTCGGCGTGGTGTCCATGTCGCTGGGCATCATCGAGGAATGCCTGCGGCTGTGTATCGACTACGCCAAGACCCGCACGCTGTGGGGTAAGGAGATCGGGCAGTTCCAGCTGATCCAGCTCAAGCTGGCCAGCATGGAGGTGGCGCGAATGAACGTGCGCAACATGCTGTTCCGCGTCATCGAGTCGGGCCAGGCCGGCCGCCAGATACCGCTGGCAGAGGCGTCGGCGATGAAGTGGTACTGCTCGCAGGCCGCCACCGACGTCGCGATGGATGCCATCCAGTTGTTCGGTGGCAACGGCTACATGACCGAGTACCGCGTCGAGCAATTGGCGCGTGACGCCAAGTCGCTGATGATCTACGCCGGCAGCAACGAGGTGCAGATCACGCACGTCGCCAAGGGGCTGCTGGCCTGAACCGGATCAGGAGTGGGCCCGGGAGCTCTCGTACAGGCAGATCGACGCTGCGGCTGCCACGTTGAGGCTCTCGGCGCTCCCCCGCATCGGGATGTGCACCCGCTGCGATGCCAGCGCCATGACCTCGTCGGGCAGGCCGTGCGCCTCGGGCCCGAAAAGCCACGCGGTACGCGCCGACAGATCGGCGGCGCGGATGTCGACCGAGGCGTCCAGCGCGGTCGCGAGCACTTCGATGCCGCTGTCCCGAATCGCCGAAACCACCGCGGCCGCATCGGGATCCACCACCACCGGCAGCGAGAAGATGCTGCCCGCCGAGGACCGCAGGCACTTGCCGTTGTACGGGTCTACGCTGTGCCCGGCGAACACCACGGCGTCGGCGCCCATGGCGTCGGCGATGCGGATCAGGGTGCCGGCGTTGCCGGGCTCCGACATGCCGACCGGCACCGCAAGCAACCGTGGCTCCGCGGCCAGCACTGTCTCCAGCGACGCATCGGGCAGCGCGCACACCGCGATGAGCCCGACGGGCGTCACGGTCTCCGACAACGCCTTTGCGGCCTTCTCGGTGATTTCCGAGACCGGGGCACCGTCCAAAAGTGCGCCGAAGCGTTCCAGCGCGGCGGCAGTCGCGAAGACCTCAGAAACAAGTCCGCGCCGAAGCGCCGCCTCGACGAGGTTGGGTCCCTCGGCAAGGAAGCGCCCGGCGCGTTTGCGCCCGACGTGGCGCTGCAGCTTGGCCGCAGCGACCACCCGGGCAGATCGCTCGGTGAGCGCTGAGTCTGTAGTCAGACTCAGGCAGCCTCTCCGGACGGAGCGTTGACGTCGGCAGGCAGAGCGGCCTTGGCCACCTCGACCAGCGCGGTGAACGCGGCGGGATCGCTGATCGCGATCTCCGACAGATTCTTGCGGTCGACCTCGACGCCGGCCAGCTTCAGGCCCTGGATCAGGCGGTTGTAGGTGACGCCGTTCTCGCGGGCCGCAGCGTTGATACGCGTGATCCACAGCTTGCGGAAGTCACCCTTGCGGGCACGACGGTCGCGGTAGGCGTAGGTCAACGAATGGAGCTGCTGCTCCTTGGCCTTGCGGTAGAGCCGCGAGCGCTGCCCGCGGTAACCCTTCGAGGCCTTCAGTACTGTGCGCCGCTTCTTCTGAGCGTTCAGTGCGCGCTTCACGCGTGCCATGAGTTGTTCCTATCTTCGATGTTCAGGGGAGCGGGCGGTACTAGCCGGCCAGCATCTTGGCGACACGCGCGGTGTCGTTGGCAGCAACCACGGCGCGACCGTCGAGACGACGGGTGCGCTTGGTGGCCTTGTGCTCCATCAGGTGGCGGCGGTTGGCCTTCTGGCGCACGATCTTGCCGGTTCCGGTCTTGCGGAACCGCTTCGATGCGCCACTGTGGGTCTTGGCCTTGGGCATGTGTCCTCAGTTTCTTTCCATGCGGTCGCTCGCGGCGGCTGGAGGCCGCTGCGAGTGATCGCGACTGCTGTTACGCGGTTGCGTCAGATTCAGGTGCCGCGGGGGCCGGCCGTCCGGCCGGCGCGTCGGCGTCGTGCGCCGCCTTGGCGCGAGTCTTCGCGCCGCGGTGCGGAGCCAGCACCATCGTCATGTTGCGGCCGTCCTGCTTGGCGGACGTCTCGATGAAGCCGTATTCGGCGACGTCGGCGCCCAGCCGCTGCAGGAGTCGGTAGCCCAGTTCGGGCCGCGACTGCTCACGTCCGCGGAACATGATGGTCACCTTGACCTTCGACCCTGCTTCGAGGAAGCGGACGACGTGACCCTTCTTGGTCTCGTAGTCGTGGTCGTCGATCTTGGGACGCAGCTTCTGTTCCTTGACGACGGTCTGCTGCTGGTTCTTGCGAGACTCACGTGCTTTCTGAGCCGTCTCGTACTTGAACTTGCCGTAGTCCATGATCTTGCAGACCGGCGGCTTTGCGCCTGGCGCAACTTCGACAAGGTCGAGATCGGCGTCCTGGGCGACGCGGAGGGCATCTTCGATGCGCACGATCCCTACCTGCTCGCCGTTCGGTCCGATCAACCGAACTTCAGGTACGCGAATGCGCTCGTTGACGCGTGTCTCAGTGCTGATGGGGCCTCCCGGGTTGTTCCATTACTTGTTCAGTAGAGGTCACACACCCGGCTCAGCCATCTGTTCGCATGAACAGAAAAGCCCTGCATATAGCAGGGCCCAATGCCGACCGATCACGGCTCACGCCGCCTGCGCACAACGCAGAACAGGCACAATGTGCCTGTGACCGGACCGTCAAGCCGCTAGGCCGACGGTGGGAGTGGGACTCCACTTGCTGTCCTGACGTAAGCCAGGACGGTCGCGCATGACACTCTAGCAGTCATGACCGACCCGAACCTAACCAGTGACCAGGTGCGCGAGCTCGCAGAGATCCCCGCCGTCGAGGTGATCACCCGCGCCGCCGTCATGCTCATGAGCGCGGCCGCCGAGAAGCTCGGCCTGGCCGACGCCGATCCCGACGAGAGCCCGCACCGCGACCTCGACGAGGCCCGTCGTCTCATCACCGCGCTGGCCGGCCTGGTTCAGGCCTCGGCCGAGTATCTGGGACTGCACGCCGGCCCGGTCCGGGACGGACTCAAGAGCCTGCAGCTGGCGTTCCGCGAGGCGAGCGTCGCGCCGGACGAGCCCGGGCAGGGTCCGGGCGAGAAGTACACCGGCCCGGTCTGGTAGCTCAGGGGCTGTGCAGACACTTCCAGGTTTCACCGCATATTGTCCGAACTCATGACGTTGACGCCGAGCAGATCGCAGCAGCGCCCGACGACATTGGGGTGGGTTCCGGCCGCCGCCGGCTGGACCGTCGGTGTCGTCGCGACCCTGTCGCTGTTCGCCAGTCTGTCGCCGCTGATCCGGTGGATGATCCACATCCCCCGCGAGTTCGTCAACGACTACCTGTTCAACTTCCCGGACACCAGCTTCGCCTGGTCGTTCGTGTTGGTCCTGCTGGCCGCGGCACTCGCGGCACGTAAGCGGATCGCCTGGTGGATCCTGCTGATCTACATGGTCGGCCACATCGGCTGGAACGTCTACGGCCTGCTGTCCGACAACTTCCCGGACGGCGACCTGACCTTCGTGGAGGACTTCGGCGAGGCACTGGGCCTGGTGTTCCACATCGGCGTCATCGTCGTGCTGCTGCTGTCACGAAACCAGTTCTGGGCCAAGGTTCGCCGCGGCGCACTGCTCAAAGCGGCCCTCACGCTGGTGGCCGGCATGGCCGTCGGCATCCTGGCGGCCTGGGGCCTGCTGGAGATGTTCCCCGGCCGGCCCCCGCTGGACCCCGATTACCGGCTGGCCTACGCCGTGAACCGGGTCAGCGGTTTCGCCGCGGTCGGCAAGGAAGCGTTCGAGGGCGGGCATCCGCATGCGTTCCTCAACGCGCTGTTCGGCCTGTTCGGCGCGGCGGCGTTGATGGTGGCGGCGATCGTGTTGTTCCAGTCCCAGCGCGCCGAGAATGCGCTCACCGGGGAGGACGAATCCGCGATCCGCGGCCTGCTCGAACTGTGGGGCAAAAACGACTCGCTGGGTTACTTCGCCACCCGCCGCGACAAGGCCGTGGTCTTCGCGCCCAACGGCCGCGCAGCCATTACCTACCGCGTCGAGGTGGGCGTCTGCCTGGCCAGCGGTGACCCCGTCGGCGATCCGCGGGCCTGGCCGGCGGCCATCGACGCATGGTTGGCCCTGTGCCAGACCTACGGCTGGGCACCGGGCGTCATGGGCGCCAGTTCGACGGGCGCCGAGGCTTATCGCCAGGGCGGCCTGAATGCCCTGCAACTCGGTGACGAAGCCATCCTGCATCCGCAGAACTTCCGGCTGTCGGGCCCCGACATGCGGGCCGTCCGCCAGGCCGTCACCCGCGCCCGCCGGGCCGGGCTGACGGTGCGGATGCGCCGGCACCGCGACATCAGCGCCGACGAGATGGCTCAGGTCATCACGCATGCCGACGCCTGGCGCGACACCGAGACCGAGCGCGGCTTCTCGATGGCGCTGGGACGTCTCGGCGACGCCGCCGACGGCGACTGCCTGCTGGTGGAGGCCGTGCAGGGTGACGGCCAGGTCGTCGCGATGCTCTCGCTGGTGCCGTGGGGCAACAACGGGGTGTCCCTTGACCTCATGCGCCGCTCCCCCGCATCCCCCAACGGCACCATCGAACTGATGGTGAGCGAGCTGTGCCAGCGTTCGGAAGAGATTGGCGTCACCCGGATTTCGCTGAACTTCGCGATGTTCCGCTCGGCTTTCGAGCAGGGTTCGCAGCTGGGCGCCGGGCCGATCCTGCGACTGTGGCGTGCGTTGCTGATCTTCTTCTCGCGCTGGTGGCAGCTGGAGACGCTGTACCGCTCCAACATGAAGTACCTGCCCGAGTGGGTGCCGCGCTACGCCTGCTACGAAGACGCGCGGCTGATCCCGCGCGTCGGCGTCGCCTCGGTCATCGCCGAGGGCTTCCTGGTGCTGCCGTTCTCCCGGCGCGACGAGCAACCCCACACCGGCCACCACACCGCGGCCCCCAAAAATCTGATCGATTCGGGGCGGTTGCACGCCGACGGCAGCGCACCCGATGTGGCCGATCTCGCGGCCGGGGCCGCCGACACCGCCGACGCTCGCCGCCTGCCCGACCAGGTGCGGGTCCGGATGGCCAAGCTGCAGGCGTTGCAGGCGGGCGGCGTCGACGCCTACCCCGTCGGGCAGGCGCCCAGCCACACGGTCGCCGAGGCGGTGCAGTCAACCGCCGACACCGCGGTCTGCGTGGCCGGACGTGTCCTGCGGCTGCGTGACTACGGCGGCGTGCTGTTCGCGCAGCTGCGTGACTGGTCCGGCGAAGTCCAACTGCTGCTGGATAATTCGCTCCTGACCGGCAGCACCGTGGCCGAGTTCACCGGTGCCATCGACCTCGGTGACCTGATCGAGGTCTCGGGCGTGATGGGCGCCAGCCGCAATGGGACGGTGTCGGTGCTGGTGCACAGCTGGCGCCTGATCGGCAAGTGCCTGCGCCCGCTGCCCGACAAGTGGAAGGGCCTGACCGACCCCGAGGCCCGTGTCCGCACCCGGTACCTGGACCTGGCCATCAACACCGAGTCACGGGAGTTGATCACCGCGCGCAGCCGGGTGCTGCACGCCATCCGGGAAACCTTGGTGGGCAAGGGTTTCCTGGAGGTCGAGACCCCGATCCTGCAGCAGATTCACGGCGGCGCGAACGCCCGGCCGTTCGAGACCCACATCAACGCCTACGACCTGGACCTGTACCTGCGCATCGCGCCCGAGCTGTACCTGAAGCGCCTGTGCGTGGGTGGCGTCGAGCGCGTCTTCGAGCTGGGGCGCGCGTTCCGCAACGAGGGCGTGGACTTCAGCCACAACCCCGAGTTCACCCTGCTGGAGGCATACCAGGCGCACGCGGACTACAACGTCTGGATCGACGGCTGCCGCGAGATCATCCAGAACGCCGCGGCCGCGGCCAACGGCGCCCAGGTGGTCATGCGCCCGGGGCCCGACGGAAGCCTTACGCCCGTTGACATCTCGGGCGTCTGGCCCGTCAAGACGGTGCACGACGCGGTGTCCGAGGCACTGGGCGAGCACGTCACCCCGGAGACCGACGTGGCGACGCTGCGCAAGCTGTGCGACGGCGCGACGATCCCGTACCGGACCCACTGGGACGCCGGGGCGATCGTGCTGGAGCTCTACGAACACCTCGTCGAAGACCGCACCGAGGCACCGACGTTCTACAAGGACTTCCCCACCTCCGTGTCGCCGCTGACCCGCCCGCACCGCAGTATCCCGGGCGTTGCCGAACGGTGGGACCTGGTGGCCTGGGGTGTCGAGCTCGGCACCGCGTACAGCGAGCTGACCGACCCGGTGGAACAGCGCCGGCGGCTCGAGGAACAGTCGCTGTTGGCCTCCGGCGGCGATCCCGAGGCCATGGAGCTCGACGAGGACTTCCTGCAGGCCATGGAATACGCGATGCCGCCGACCGGCGGCCTCGGTATGGGTGTCGACCGCGTCGTCATGCTGATCACCGGCCGCAGCATCCGCGAGACCCTGCCGTTCCCGCTCGCGAAGCCTCGGTGAACACAGGAGCCTCCCAGCTTCGCCCTGCACGCTGGCGTCGTGACGATCGGGGCGACGAACGCCGGGCTCTATGGCGAGCAACATGTTTCGTTGACGCACGGCTGGCTGCCCTTCACCGTCCAGGCCCTCGCGGCGGCGGTGCTGATCCTCGCGGTCGGCTGGCGCAACCAGCGGTGGCGCACCCTCTGGCTGCCGGTTGCCGCCGTGTCCGGCGTACTCGTGACCGCCGCCGCGCGCTGGGTCATGGCATCTCAGGGCTGGTCTGACGATCCGGCGCCGGCCCGGCTGTGGATCTGGACCGCGGTCACCGGCGCCGCCGTGGTGCTGCTGATCGTCGGCTGGCACGCCACGCGCTGGTGGCGCCGCGGGCTGTCCGTGCTGTCCGTGCCGCTGTGCGTGCTGTCCACCGGGCTGACCCTCAACAGCTGGGTCGGGTACTTCCCCAATCTCGATACCGCGTGGGAACAGGCCAACTCGGCGCCGCTGCCCAACCAGACGCGGCCCGAGACCGTGGTCGCCATGCAGAAGGCCCGGCAGATACCGAGCAAGGGCAGTGTCGTCGAGGTCCAAACCGGCTCGGCCGCATCGGGATTCAATCACCGTGACGAATACGTGTACCTGCCGCCGGCGTGGTTCGCCAGCAACCCACCGCCACGGCTGCCGATGGTGATGATGATCGGCGGCGAATTCAACACACCCGCCGACTGGCTGCGGGCCGGCAACGCGATCAAGACGGTCGACGACTTCGCCGCCGCCCATCACGGCAACGCCCCGGTGCTGGTGTTCGTCGATCCCGGCGGGTCCTTCAACAACGACACCGAGTGCGTCAACGGGCCTCGCGGCAATTCCGCCGACCACCTGATCAAGGACGTGCTGCCCTTCATGACCGCCAACTACGGCGTGAGTACCGACCGTCGCCACCGCGGCATCGTCGGCTGGTCAATGGGCGGAACCTGCGCGGTGGATCTGACCGTGATGCATCCGGATCTGTTCAGCGCGTTCCAGGACATCGCCGGGGACATCGCGCCGAACGCCGGTGACCGGCCGCAGACCGTTCAGCGACTGTTCGGTGGCAGCACCGCCAAATACGCCGACTGGGACCCGATGACGGTGATGTCCCGTCGCACCTACGACGACATCGCGGCCTGGTTCGACATCAATGGACCTGAGCTCTCCCGCAGCCCGCTGCCCGCGCAGACGGTTGCGGCACATTCGCTGTGCGGCGTCGGCAGCACCCGTGGCATCCGGTGCGCGGTGGTCGAACGACCGGGCAAGCACGACTGGCCGTTCGCCGCGCAGGCGTTCAGCGTGGCGCTGCCGTGGCTGGCCGGTCAGCTCGGGACACCGGACGTGCCGCGGCTGCCGTTGCCCGGTGCGACGACGCCGGCCATGCCGGTCGAGGCCGCGCGCCGGTGACCTAGTAGTCGGCTTCGGCGGCAAGGATCTCGGCGAGGAACGCATCGGGGCCGGGCGCCGCGAGCCGGGCCCGCACGTAGCGCCGGACGCGGTCCCGAACCGCTTCCGTCTCGCCGGCCGCGGCACCCACCGTCACGGTGGTGTCCGTCCAATCATGGCCCCACGCTTGGGTTTCGGTGGCCGGCAGCGGCAGGGTGGCGTTTCCGTCGATGTCGAGGGTGCCGCCGCCGGTGATCGAACCGGAGTCCAGGCGCACCGGGATTCCGTCCGCGGGACCGATCGTGGCGACGCGGATGTCGGCGACCACCGCACCGTCGCGCGCCCGCACGGACCAGTCGATGGTGCTTTCGGCCGCATCGAATGTCCGCGGTGGCACCGCGGTCCACGAGACGGAGGCGACGCCGTCCGCGATGGCACCATCGTCGCCGGCGCCGGGTTGGCCGGCGGCGAGCGCATAGTCGTCCTGTCGCGGCGGCCCCTGGCCCGCAAGGACTTCCGACCAGCCCCCCAGCCCGGATTCGTCGGCGAGGCCGACGCAGCTGCGAACGAGGTCGAGAATCCGGGGATCCCCGGAGCCGGTTGTCCTCGCCAGCGCCTCTCGATGCGGTGCCAGCAGCCCGGCGATATCCGAATCCAGGGTGTCCTCGGAGAAATAGTCCTGCAGCGCCGCCGTCGCGAGCGCCACCTCGGCGTCCAGCACGGCGGCGTCCAGCGGGCCGATGCCGTCACGGGCACTGGCCGGCCACCACCGCCGTAGCCAGTGCCCGACGGCCAGGCGGCGAAGGGCGGCAAGGGGTTCGGGCAGCGGCACGACGTCGGCAGTCTCGGCGGCGGTGACCACCGCGACGTGCCCGGCCTCCCCGACCAGCCGCCACAACCAGTCGGCCGCGGGCAGATCCGTGAACGTGATGCGAACCGCCTGCGCCGGGTCGTGGATCGTCCACGCGAGGACCGCGCCGCTGACCTCGAGTACCGCCACCTCGGGTGGTGGCGCGACCTCGGAGCCCAAGGCCCACAATCCGGACTCGACAGTGAGTTTCATCCTGCCGCCTCCAATTCCAGCATTGCCTTGATGCGCTGGCGATGATCGAGGCTCACCGAACGGGCGACCCCGTCCAGCAGGCCCCGCACCTCGCCCGCGTCGTCGCAGGATTCCTGCCAGACGTCACGCCCGTGCAGTCGTGCCCACAGCCGCGAGACGTAGGGACGCACGAACGCCGCCAGGTCGTCCACCACCTGCTGCTGCCGCGGGTGGACCGGGCCGCCGTCGATCAGATACCGGCGGGCGTGCAGCACGTACGCCTCTTTGCGGAGCCGCGCCTGGATCTGGCCCGAAAGGTGGTACCGCGTCCGATGATTCACCTCGAGCGGCGCCAGGTCCACCCCGACCTCGATGCCGGCGACCAGGGCAGCCTGGTTGTCCTCGGCCAGGAGCCCCCACGGCGACGCCGCGCGGTCCGCCTCCTCGGCGCACAGAGTCGGCAGGTCTGGCAGCTCGTCGCGGTCGAGGGCACGACGCAGCGTCGCCCGGACCCGGTCGACGATGCTGCGGTCGAGGGGACGTTCTGCCGCGCGGGCGCCGGTGACCGCCGGCTTCGATTGCGGTGCGGCAGCGCACAACCCGATCTGATCGACCGACCACGGCGCGGCGGCCGCGGCGTCGCGCATCCGGGCGCCGAAGTTGTACGGGGTGGCGTCACCGATCAATGCGGTCCAGACCCGTTGGCGCGCAGCATCGGCGTTGTGGCCGCCGGACGGCCCGAGGACCGTCGTGAGCCCGGCGAGGAACGGCTCGCACGGTGCGTCGCCCGACCTGACGTCGTCCCAGCCCGCATCGAGCTGACGCGACAGCGTCTCCAGCACAGCCGGGTCGGCGAGGTACTCGTGCAGCCGCTCGACCGCGGTGCGATCCCGATCGCCGTGCACGTCGCGCAGTGCTGCCACGACGACGCCTGAATCACCCTGTCCCGGTTGGCCTCTGGTCGCGGCCAACTCGAAACACACCGGGAAGTAGAGCTCCTGGGCGTTGCCGGTGGTGATCCGGTCGCGCCGGCGCTGCGCCTTCAACAGCGCGAACCACTGGGCCGCAGCGCGCAACTGAGCGGCGTGATCGACGATCACCTGACGCATCTCGTCGGCGATGTCGGCGGCAACGACGGGCGCCGAGTATTCGGGGTGTGCGCGCAGCCGAAGCACCAGCGGATCGATGATGCGCTTGACCGCGCGGCTCAACGGGCCGCCGTCGGGGCTGCTCAGCAGTTCGAGACCCGGCCCGATCTCCCGCCACGCGGCATCGATGACGGCGCGACGTGGCTGCGGCGCAGTAGTCATCAGCGCGCCCCGTCGACCGTGAACGTCATCACCGCTGCCCAGTACACGGGGCTGAGTGTCGCATCTCCGGTTCGCCAGCGCTGCAGGCAGTCTCGCTGCCAGCGATTCACGGCCCGGGCCGGTGTCGTCGCCTCGTGCGCGGTGTCGACGGCCATGATCGCCTCCGCCATGGGATCTGCGTCGGCGCCAGTGGCCGTCCGGTATCCGGCAGCTGTCGGCAGGGACCAGAGGGTCGCGGTAACCACCTGTGCGCCACCGAGAATCATCGCCGCGACCAGACCGGTGGCCTCATCGAACCGGTAGTCGGCACCGGATGCGCAGGCCAGGAGCGCCACGCGGGGCGGGATCTCCAGGCCCATCACCATGATGTCGGCGGCGGTCAGCGGCTCGGGCTCGGCCAGATGCAGGGCCGCCTGCTCTGCCGATCCGTCGCGGTCGTGGGCGGCACTGGAATGCCCGACGTACACCAGCCGTGACGGCTGCTGCGCCAGTTGGGTGGCCAGCCAGTGCCGGTCGGCGTCGGCCCGGCGGAAGAGCTCCACCGGAGCGGTGACCGCCGGCAGTGCGGGCCGCTCGCCGAAGTGCCGGGCCAGCACCGTGTCCGGCGATGGCCGGCCCAGCACCGAGCCGAGCGCTGAATCCGGCCGCTGGCCGGGCACTTTCGGGTCCAGCAGCAGAAGCGGCGGTCCGCCGACCGGTGGCGATTGTCTGCGGGACGCGTTCGCGATGTTCGCCGGCACCGCCAGCAGCAGGTCGGCGAGCTCGATCAGGCGTTGGTCGTCAGCGCCACTGGGCTGCGCGAGCAGTCCCCACGGCACCCGGCTCAGGCGGGCACTCGGCGACACGAAGAGCACCGGCAGCTCCGGGTCGCCGGTGCACTGCCGCAGCAGATCCCACGCTTCGTCGGGGAGCAGGGCCCCGAGGAGCCGGGCGAGTTCGCGCTCGCGTACCGCCGCGGCGAACGGGCCGGTCGCCAAGGACCGGGTCAGAGCCTCGGGAAGTTGTTCACCCTCAAGCGGATCCGGTAGTGCTTCAGCCAGCGCGGAGGTCACCGCGAGAAGAACGTCCTCGGCCAGCATCCAGGTGACCAGCCGCTCGGGCGAGCCGACAACCCGCAGGCTGACGTACGTGCCGATCCCGATGTCGGCGAAGCGCAGCACCAACATGGTTGTGGTGTCCTCGGTCACGGGCATGTCGACCACGCCTCCTGGTCCGCGATGACCGCGCGGCCGTAGCGCAACCGGGCCAGCTCGCGATAGCGCGCCAGCACGGGCTCGCCGTCGGGCTCCATCCGCAGCGGCGGCAGCGGGCCGAGCCGGATGAGGCCGGCAGCGCCGACCGCAACCGGGCCGGACGCGACCGAGGCGAGTTCGTCCACGTCGAGAACCTGCGCGGCCGCCGTCGTGGCCGAGGCCCACTCCATGGCCGCACCCGCCGCCGCGTCCACGCTGAACGCGCCTCGGGCGCTGTGATATTCGATCAATTCGCTCACCAGCGCCGGATCCTGCGATTCCCAGGCCACGGCGAACGCTCCGGCCAGCATCGGTGCGGACACCCCCGCGGCCCAGCGGGCCCGCGCGTCCACGTCGGTGATCGAGTACCGCACCGAGTCGACGGCCAGCGCTGCGGGCAACTTCAGGTCGGCGGCGGCGGCCAATTTGTCCATGCCGGAACGGTATTGGTCGGTACCGGGTTCTGCGGACCACGTCCCGAGCCCGCCGCGGTACCGGGCTTCGGCTTGCGCCCACGTGTCGGCGGGATTACCCGCGGCGTCGAAGCCGAGGTCCGCAAGTCCCTCCGCGCGCCAGACGGTACCGAGTTGGTCATCCAACCGCGCATACTGCAGCCAGCTGCTGCGCGGCGAGGAATCCAGGCACGCCCGGGCCTGATCGAGCACTGCGCGGGCCTCGTCGTATCGGCCCCGGAAGATGGCTATCCAGCTGCGCTGCAACAAGATGCGGTGCACGTGCAGGGGCTTGCCGAGCTCACGCCAGTGCCGTTCGGCGTGTCCCCAGCATTCATCGGCGGCCTGCAGTGCACCGGCGGCGAGCCGGGTCAGCCCGAAGTACAGCCAGCAGCGCGACACCTCGTGAGCCCGCGCCTGCCGGGCGATCTCTGGATACGCGGCGGTGACCAGCGCCTCGGTACCCTGCTGGTCGCCGGCCAGCCAGCTCACCGCCGCCCGCTCCAATTGCGCTCGGGCGGTGGCAAATTCCCAGCCGCGAGCCTGTGCGCGGGCCTCCGCGCGGCGCAGCCACGGCAGGGCCTCGTCGACCTTGCCGGTCTCGATGCAGAACCGCGCGTAGCCGAGTGCACCGGTCAGCCAGAGATATTCGCGCTGCGGGTCGTCGGCGGGTGTCGCGATCGTGGCCAGCACCGCGTTCCACAGCGGCACCGCGCGGACGTGCAGATCGTCGTCGCACAACGCGAGCGCGCACAGGATCCGGGCGTGGGTCAGAAGATAGGTGTGCTCGTCCGCCAGATCGGCGTGCGGCGACGGGCCGTCCAGCGCGGTCAGGGACTGCGCCGCGCCTTCATGGTCTCCGATGGCGGCGGCCAGGCCGGTCCGCAGAAAGGTGGCCCGGCGGGCGTACCGGCTGAGCATGTGGTCCGCGTCCTCCGGCGTCATGGTCATCTGCGCCACGATCTCGGCCGGCGCGCGGCCGGCCAGGATCGATGCGTAGATGTCGAGGCAGTCATCGATGCGCCGGATACATTCACGCACTCCGTCAAGGGCACTGCGGATCAGATAGATCTCGCCGAGCTGCGCGAAGACCTCGAGCATCTGGTCATCGCGGTCGGCCGCTTCGATGGCGGGCATCAGCGACAGCAGCAGTTCTTTGGCTGTCGGCTCGTCGGCGGCGAACATCAGCGCGCGGGCGCGGGCGAGTTCGCCGGTGATCGACACGGCCGCATCATAAGTCGGACGGCGGGCGCATTGGCTGCACCCGCCGTCCTTCTCCTGGCGGGCATGTCAGCCGCAGGACACCTTGATCTCGAAGTTCTTCGAGATCATTCCCGCCATGGGGTTCTTCATGTCGGCACCGGCGGCCTGGCCGGTGATGGTGTAGGTGCTGCCGTCGACCTTGACGTCGGCCGAGCCCGTCTTCATGCCGCCCATCTCCGACACCGCGAGCGCGTTGCCGTCGACCACCAGGCCCAGGGACTGCACCTTCGGCGGCGAGGCGTCGGTCATGACGACGCCGAGACCCTGTGCGCCACCGCCGATGGGTGCGCTGGCAATGTTGATGCTGCCGCCCTGCTTCACGCAGGTCACCGACTTCAGGTCCAGGCCGGCCAGGTCCTGGCCCTCGACCTTGACGACGGTGTTGCCGCCACCCGTCACCGAACCCGGGCCGGTCGCCTTCGGGCCTGCCTCTTTGTCACTCGAGCAGCCGATCAGGGTGGCGCCCACGGCCAGCAAGCCGACACCGGCGGCCAGAGTGCGCTTGATGTTCATGCCATTGGTCTTCATGTGCGGGAGCTTTCCTTCCTCAGTCCGACGCCCCAGTGGCGTCGTCGTGCGGTAAGTACACGCGGGCGCCGCGGCTACCGATCCCAAGTTTCCAGCGCGGTACGGTGAAGCCATGGCCGAAAACGAGCCCATCGACGCCGAGATCGTGCCGTTGGATCCGGCGCCTACGCCGGTGCCGGTGTCTCCGCCCGTCGATCCCGGCTACACCCCCGACGGCGTCCCGACGTTCGAGTCGGTACGCGAGAAGATCGAGAACCGGTACGGTACCGCGATCGGCTCGGCCGAGCTGGCCGCGGAAACCGCGGAGGGCCGATCGGTCGAGGAACAGTACGAAGCACGCCAGAAGGCTGCCGCCGAACGCCTCGAGCAGATCCGTCGCTCGATGCACGACGACTGACTTGCGCACCTTCACCATCGCCGAGCGCCGTAATCGCTTGGCGCAACGTCATTTCCTGAGCACTGCGGCGGCGAGTCCCGCCGAGGTGACCCGGGCGCTGGTCGGCCTGCACGGCACCGATCCCGCCACCCCCTACCTGTCACTGTGGGCCCGGCTACCCGGTTTCACTGTCACCGATCTCGATGCCGCGCTGTACCAGGACAGGCATCTGATCAAGCACATGGCCATGCGCCGGACGCTGTGGGTGGTGCACACCGCCGACCTGCCCGCGGTCCAGGCCGCGGCCAGCGATCGTGTGGCCGCCACGGAGCGCAAACGGCTCATCGGCGATGTCGAGAAGTCCGGTATCGCGGCCGACGGCGAGGCGTGGCTGGAGCGTGCCGCGGCTGCGGTACGTGGGCACCTGGAAGCAGGTTTGGTGGCGGGCACCGCCGCGCTCCGGGCCGCACTGCCAGAGCTGGCGGGCAGCTGGGATCCGGCCCCCGGAAAGACCTGGGGCGGAAGCACTCCCGTCGCGCCGCGTGTGATGACCGTGCTGTCCGCACAGGGGCACATCCTGCGCGGCCCCAACGACGGCACGTGGACGACATCGCGGCCGCTGTGGGCGTCGGCGTCGCACTGGCTACCGGAACCGGACGCTGCCCTTCCGGCCGACGCAGCCCGCGCGGCAGTGCTGACTGCCTGGCTGCGCACCTTCGGCCCGGCCACCGCCGCCGATATCAAATGGTGGTTCGGCCAGACCCTGTCATGGGCCCGCGAGGGGCTGCACGCCATCGAGGCCGCCGCAGTGGCGCTGGAGGGCTGCGACGAGTCCGGGTATGTCCTGCCCGACGATCTCGACGCCACTCCCCCTATTCCGCCGTGGGGCGCACTGCTGCCCGGGCTGGACCCCACCGTCATGGGGTGGCAGGCCCGGTCCTGGTACCTCGGCCCGCACGCGGGCCAGTTGTTCGACCGTTCCGGCAATGCCGGCCCCACGGTGTGGTGGGACGGCCGCGTCGTCGGCGCCTGGGGTCAGGACGCCGACGGCCGGGTGCAGCTGGAGTACGTCGAAGACGTCGGGGCGTCGGCGCGGAAAGTGCTGCAACGCAAGGCTTCCGACCTGACGGACTGGCTCGACGGCGTGCGCGTCAAGCCCCGCTTTCCGTCACCGCTGAGCGTCGCCCTGTCCCGCTAGGCACTCACCTTGCGCCGCTTGGTCTTCGGCGGATCCGGCACGACGGCGGGCAACAGCTCGGCGAGGAACTGCCCCGTGTAGCTGTCCGGCGTCGCCGCGACGTCTTCCGGGGTACCGGACACCACGACGGTGCCGCCGCCCGCGCCACCCTCCGGGCCCATGTCCACGATCCAGTCCGAGGTCTTGATCACGTCGAGGTTGTGCTCGATGACAATGACGGTGTTGCCCTTGTCGACCAGACCATTGATCACCTTGAGCAGCTTGCGGATGTCCTCGAAGTGCAGGCCGGTGGTCGGCTCGTCGAGGATGTAGACGGTGCGCCCGGTCGACCGCTTCTGCAGCTCGGCGGCCAGCTTCACACGCTGCGCCTCACCACCGGACAGCGTCGGGGCGGGCTGGCCCAGCCGCACGTAGCCCAGACCGACGTCGACGAGCGTCTTGAGGTACCGGTGGATGGAGCTGATGGGCTCGAAGAACTCGGTGGCCTCTTCGATGGGCATGTCGAGGACCTCGGAGATGGTCTTGCCCTTGTAGTGCACCTCCAGGGTCTCCCGGTTGTACCGGGCGCCCTGGCACACCTCGCACGGGACGTACACGTCGGGCAGGAAGTTCATCTCGATCTTGATGGTGCCGTCACCCGAACACGCCTCACAGCGGCCACCTTTCACGTTGAAGGAGAACCGGCCGGGCTGGTAGCCGCGGACCTTGGCCTCGGTTGTGGCCGCGAACAGCGTCCGGATCTTGTCGAACACCCCGGTGTAGGTCGCCGGGTTGGACCGCGGCGTGCGGCCGATCGGTGACTGGTCGACCCGCACCAGCTTGTCCAACTGGTCGAGACCGTTGATCCGGGTGTGCCGGCCCGGCACCTGGCGGGCGCCGTTGAGCTTGTTGGCCATGACGGTCGCGAGGATGTCGTTGACCAGCGTCGACTTGCCCGAACCCGAGACCCCCGTGACCGACGTCAGCACGCCGAGCGGGAACGCGACGTCGACCTCTTTGAGGTTGTGCTCGCGTGCCCCGACGACCGTGATCTGCCGCTTCCGATCGACAGGTCGGCGGATGGCCGGGACCTCGATCTCCTCCCGCCCCGAAAGATAGGCGCCGGTAAGCGATTTCGTGTTCTTCAGCAGGTCCTTGTAGGTGCCGCTGTGCACGATCTGGCCGCCGTGCTCACCGGCCGCGGGACCGATGTCGACGACCCAGTCGGCGTGCGCGATGGTGTCGAGGTCGTGCTCGACGACGATCAGCGTGTTGCCGAGGTCGCGCAGCCGGACCAGGGTGTCGATGAGCCGGCGGTTGTCACGCTGGTGCAAGCCGATGGACGGCTCGTCGAGCACGTAGAGGACACCGACCAGACCCGAACCGATCTGGGTGGCCAGCCGGATGCGCTGTGCCTCACCGCCGGACAGCGTGCCCGCGGCCCGCGACAGTGTCAGGTAGTCGAGGCCGACGTCGAGCAGGAAGCCCAGCCGCGACTGCACCTCTTTGAGCACCTGGCCGGCGATGGCTTGCTCGCGCGGCCCGAGGGTCAGCGCGTTGAGGAACGTCGAGCAGTCCGAGATGGACAGATCACACACCTGCGCAATGGATTTCGCGTCGTCATCCGCGGACAGGGTGACCGCCAGAATCTCCGGCTTGAGTCGGGTACCGGCGCACTCGGGACACGGGATGTCCCGCATGAAGCCCTCGTAGCGTTCCTTCATCTGCTCGGATTCGGTCTGCTCCATGCGGCGCTGCAGGAACGCCAGCACGCCTTCGAAGTCGGCATAGTACGAGCGCGTGCGGCCGTAGCGGTTCTTGTACCGGACGTGCACCTGGTGGTCGGAACCTTCCAGAATGGCCTTGCGCGCCTTGGCCGGAAGCTTCTTCCACGGGGTGTCGATGTCGAAGCCCAGCTCCTCACCGAGCCCGGCCATCATGCGGGTGAAGTAGTCGGAGTTGTGGCCCATGGACCACGGCGCCACCGCGCCCTCGGCGAGCGTCAGCTCCGGGTCCGGTACGACGAGCTCGGGGTCGACTTCCTTCTTGATGCCCAGACCGGTGCACTCCGGGCAGGCGCCGTAGGGCGAGTTGAACGAGAACGACCGCGGCTCGAGGTCGTCGACGGCCAGCGGGTGCGCGTTGGGGCAGGCCAGCTTCTCGGAGAAGCGCTGCTCGCGCTGCGGGTGGTTGTCGTCGCGGTCGACGAACTCGAGGACGACGATGCCGTCGGCGAGGCCCAGCGCGGTCTCGACCGAATCGGTCAGCCGCTGCTTGGCGCTGGCCTTGACGGTCAGGCGGTCGACGACCACCTCGATGTCGTGCTTCTCCTGCTTCTTGAGCTTCGGCGGATCGGTCAGCGAGTGCACGACGCCGTCGACCCGGACGCGGCTGTAGCCCTGGCCGTTGAGCTTGTCGAAGAGGTCGACGAACTCACCCTTGCGGGTGCGGACCACGGGCGCGAGCACCTGGAACCGGATGCCCTCGTCCATGGCGAGCACCTGGTCCACGATCTGCTGCGGCGTCTGCCGCGCGATGCGCTCACCACACACCGGGCAGTGCGGCGTGCCGGCACGCGCGTACAGCAGACGCAGGTAGTCGTAGACCTCGGTGATGGTGCCGACGGTCGAGCGCGGGTTCCGGTTGGTCGACTTCTGGTCGATGGACACCGCGGGCGACAGGCCCTCGATGAAGTCCACGTCCGGCTTGTCCATCTGGCCCAGGAACTGACGGGCGTACGCCGACAGCGACTCGACATAGCGGCGCTGCCCCTCGGCGAAGATGGTGTCGAACGCCAGCGAGCTCTTACCCGAACCCGACAGGCCCGTGAACACGATCAGCGAGTCTCTGGGCAGGTCAAGGTCGATTCCCCGCAGGTTGTGCTCGCGCGCACCTTTGACGATCAGACGGTCTGACACACGTATCCCTTCACCGGTCTGGGCAATCCAGACACCACAGCGCCATGCTATGTGTCCCCACCGACATTGATTGTGTTCAACCCGTTCGGGCGAGGATGACCTTGCTCGTTCGCCGCTGGTGATGACCCTCCCACCGACTGACGCCCTGCTGGGTTGTCTTCGACTTGATCTGTCTCACCAGCGACGCGCGAGCAAGCGTTGCCCCGAGAGCCCAGCGGGGCGGACATGACCTAATCAGGAGCCTGGCCGTTCCTCATCAATGTCTTGTCTGCCCGCCCCGCAGGGTTGTCACCCACCCGCACGGTTCATTACTACGGAGAGGACACCACCATCGTGACATCCCCACGCCGAGTCGTCATCGGCGCCGACACCCATCTGGACACCATCCACGTCGCCGCCATCACCGACACCGGCCAACCGCTCGGCGACGCCGAATTCCGCACCAACCCCACCGGCTACTGGGCCGCGATCTGCTGGGCCCGCAGCTTTGGTGACATCGTGACCGCAGGAGTCGAGGGCACCAGCAGCTACGGCGCCGGACTCACACAAGCATTGCAGGCCAACGCTATTCACGTCGTTGAAGTCAACCGACCCGACCGGGCAGCCAGGCGCAGGCAAGGAAAATCCGACCCGCTCGATGCCTACAGTGCCGCCCGCGCCGCGCTGGCCAGCAACAGCCCAGCCGTCCCCAAAGACCCCCACACCAATGCACTCAAAGCCCTGCTGACCGCCCGTCGCGGCGCCGTCAAAGCCCGCACCGCAGCCATCCAGCAGATCAAGGACCTCCTCGTCACCGCTCCCGCCGAGATACGCGAGCGCTACCGCGGCTACACCACCACGCTGACGCTCGTGGCCGCGCTGTCCAGATGCCGACCCGCTACACACAACGATCCCGTCACGGTCTCAGTACTGACGGCCTGCAAAACACTGGCCCGCCGCGTCACCTTCCTGCAAGATCAGGCCGACGAAATCACTGCTGAGCTCGACACCCTCACTGCTGCATTCAATCCTGCACTCCGGGCCGCCTACGGCGTCGGCCCGGACACCGCCGCTCAACTGATCATCACCGCCGGCACCAACCCCCAACGGCTCCGCAGCGAAGCCTCCTTTGCGATGCTCACCGGTGTCGCTCCCATCCCGGCCTCGTCCGGGAAAACCAGCCGCCACCGACTCTCCCGCGGCGGCGACCGCGCCGCCAACAACGCCCTGTACCGCATCGCCCTGGTCCGCATGGCCCACGACCAACGCACCCGCGACTACGTCACCCGCCAGACCGCCGCCGGCCGGTCCAAAAAAGAGATCCTGCGGATGCTCAAACGCGCTATCGCCCGCGAGATGTTCAAACACCTCACCGCACCCAGCCCGATCGACGACTACAGCGACCTCCGCCCGGCTCGTCGAGCCACAAACATCACTCTCACCGCCGTCGCCGACCACTTCGGCGTATGGCCCAACGACATCTCCCGCCTCGAACGCGGCCTCAAACGCGACGACACCCTCGCCGCTACCTACCGCCAATGGTTAAACACCCAGCTCAACCACGCCGCTTGACTATTAACAGAAATAGGAGCATCAAGTCCGGATACGGTGGCGTCATGACAGTCGTCAATGACACGTACACCGGCCACGTCGATGCGGGTACCGCGGCACGTCGCACCCTTCCCGCCGCGACGATCGTCAAGGCATCGGTCGGACCCATGGACAACAACGCGTACCTCATCACGTGTTCCGCGACCGGAAAAACCCTGCTCATCGACGCCGCGAACGACGGTCCGGCGCTCGTCGAGCTGATCAGATCGCAGGCGCCGGACGTCGAACTCATCGTCACCAGCCATCAGCACTTCGACCACTGGCAGGCCCTGGCGGAAGTGGTGTTGGCCGTCGTTGAAGATGACGATGTCGGCGTCATCGGTGTTGATGACGATGCACTGATGAGAACGCCCCGCTCGACTGTGGCGAGCGGGGCGTTTGTGATCTCGGTGACGGGATCCTCGTCGCGGTGACGTGGTCGTCGCCGTGGTGAAGCGGATCGGGTTCAGTCGGTTGCTGTTTCGCTGATGGCGATGCGGGCGGCTTTCTCCCCGACGATGGAGTGCCCGGCGGCGAACGCGGCCGTGAGCGCGTGCAGGGCGAGATTGTTGACCGCACGCGGATGTCCACGGGAGGCGTTGTGGATCAGGGTCATCGCGTCGTCGGCGAACAGCGCATCGGAGCGGCCGGCGATCTTGGTGTGATGCCCGATGTAGTCGGCGGTGTCGGCCGCTGTCATGCCGGGCAGGGTGTAGCGCACGGCGATGCGCTGATCCAACGCGGCCAGAACACCCAGACGCAGTCGGTGCCGCAGGGTGGGTTGCCCGACCAGGACCACGGCGAACGGTGAACCACTGTCCATGTCGTGGTTGGTCAGCAGCCGGATCGCTTCGAGTTGATGGTTGTCGAGCAGGTGGGCTTCATCGACGACTAACACGGGTTGCGGCCACGTTCAGCGTGCTCGGCGGCCAAGGCGTCTGCGGCTTGGGGAGCCAGCCGGGCGGTGTGAAACGCCGGGTGTGCCGAGGGTGGCCACGATGTGGGTGAGCATGCCGCGCACCCCGATGGTGGGGTTGGCGAGGTAGATGATTACGTGCCGCGCCGGATCCAAGGAGGCGGCTGCCGCGCGGATCGCGACGGTTTTGCCAGCGCCGACTTCGCCGGTGATGACGCCGATGGCGCATTGGTCCACACACCAGCCGATGCGGGCGATCGCTTCGCTGTGGCCGGGGTGGCGGTGCAGCATCGACGGCGCCAGATCCCGCCCGAACGGCATCCGTGTGAAGCCCCAATGTGATTGCAACCGTTGAATACTCACGCCGACACCCCGTCCTCGAACTCGTCCTCGGTGGGAGCGAGGTCGTGATCGAGAGCTGAGCGGCGACCTGGTCGCCGTCGGAGTCGGTTCCGTAGAGGGCGTGATAGCCGATACGTTCATCCTCACGCAGCTGCTCGTGATGGGCGGCAGCGGTCAACGCCAGGTAATCGATCCCCGTCGTTGCCGGCGGGGTCTCGACGGTCTCGGGTCGGGCTTTCGGGTGGGCATGGCGGCTGATGGTGTGCGGTGTCGCGGCACCGAAACTCTGGTCGCGGTGGCGGACCTCGACGGTCTGCAGGTCGAACGGGGAGAACACCAGCTCCACGCGGCGCCCGGCCAGGGCGGGTCGACCTGGTAGGTGTTGGAATGCAGGGAGACGGTGGCGGTCTTGGTCACCACCCGAAATTCCGACCACAAGAACGCCTCGGTCAGATCCGCCGCCGTCGGCAACTCCGGAGTGTGACCAAGGCGGTCCCAGCCGGTGTCCCAGCGCTCCAGTGGGGATTGCCCGGTCTCGGTATGGGTGCGGCGGTGGTATTCGGTCTCGACCCAGGCCATGAACAGCCGGTTGAGCTCCAACAGCGCACCGGTGTGGTCGACCCCGGCGGCGGCGAGGTCCTCGGTGGTGGTGTCGGTGACCTCAACGAGGAACTGCCCACGCACGGTGCGGAAGAACCGTTCAATCTTGCCCCGTCCCTGCGGGCGCCCGGGCGCCGAATGTACCAGTCGGATACCGAGTTTCGCGCACGCCCGCAGCAGCCAGGCATCGACGAACGCCGAACCATTGTCGACATAAATCGAGGCTGGCACGCCGCGGGCGGCCAGCGCGGGTTTGAGCGCGGCCGCCAGACGCACGGTGTCCTCGGCGAACCCGAACCGGTGACCGACCACCAACCGAGAATGGTCGTCGAGGAAGGCGAACAGGTAGGTCTTGCGGTCACCGACCCGCGGACCGTGCAGAGCGTCGCCGACCCACAGTTCGTTGGGGTCGGCGGCTTCGAACCGGCCGAACACCTCCCTGGCGCCACCGGCGGCCGGGCCCATCAGCTCGCAGCGATGGAAATGGCGCAGCAGGGTCGATTCCGAGGGCGCCCAGCCGGTGGCGGTGCGCAGGATGCGGGCCACCTGGGCGGTGGTGCGTGACGGATTCTCCCGCTTCAACGAGGCGGCCAGCTCCAGCACCCCGACGTCGGTGCGGGTGGCCAGCCGGCGCGGCTCGGGCACCAGGGCTTCGAACCCGCCGGCCCGGTAACGCCGGATCCAGCGGTCCAGGGTCGGTCGTGCGATCTGCACCCGGGTGCCGAACGGGTCGACATGGGTGCGCTGCGCGATCTCGCGGACCAGTCGGCCACGCTGTTTGGTCGACAACCCGGCCTCCAGGGCGGGGCAGATCAGCTGATACCGGAACAAGCCGATCGCCTGGACCCGCTCGCGACGCTTGTGTTCTTCCAACGACACCGTTTCTCCTCACACATTCGATGGCCCGACCCGAAACCATTTGTCGGGCAGGTGCCTTCGCGAGGATCACCGATTCCCACGTGGCGCATCAGGGGCAACTGGTGTTGCGAACGGCGTCTGCCGCGTCGTCGGCCAGCCCGGTGCTAGCAGTTGGCCGCCGCTGACCGCGACCATCACCTGTACCGGCGTCACCGCGCCCACCAACCCGGCCGGCCCGAACCGCTGCCCGATCGCCACCGCCGCGGCATCGACCGCGGCCACCACCTCACCCCAGCCGCAGCCTTGCCCTCGGGGATCGTCACGTCGATCCCGATGAGCACCGCCATCTGAATGAACCACGCCCGGATCGCCTCCAGTCGGCCGCCGGCCCGGCGCAGCCAGCCCGCACCGTGGTCGCCGGCACGTTGAGTCGAGCAGCGATCCGGCGATGCCCAACCCCCTGTGCGCGAGCAGCCAATGCCATCCAAATCTGTTCGGCTGCATACGCTCTGCGCAGCAGCACCGTGACCGGCAACAACACGTGCGTCACCAGACACGATCGGCATCGCGCCCGCCGTGGCCGAACCGCACCGGCCAGACCCACCACGCGGCGACTGCGGGCGAATCCCCAACCACCCAGCACGCCCTGTGAGCACGCCGGGCATCTGATCAGCCCCGCCGCCAACCGGGACTCGACGCAGACCAGATCAGCCTCTACCGTCACCATCGGTGCCTCCGTGCACTACAGCGCGGCACCCTGCGAGCCCGCCAAGACTTCAGCGGGGTGCCGCGCGACCCATCAGTTCCTCATCACACTGATGGTGCACACGACCAAGATCAAGCCGGCGGGCCACGCCACCGATCACATCGGCAAGATCAATGACGAATGGCCACCCCGTGATAGCCATCCAGAGAGACGGTCAACAAGTGGCCGAGGCCACAGGTGCGCCCACCGCAGCGCACGCGCTGGACGCCGAGCCGCTGCCCGTGAAGCCCGACCGGATCCTCGCCGACGGCGACACCATCACGGTCGGCGACCTGACGTTCGACGTCATCCACCTGCAGGGTCACACCGAGGGTTCAGTGGCGCTGGCGCTGCGCGGCGCCGACGGTGAGGTCACCCACCTCTTCACCGGTGACTGCCTGTTTCCCGGTGGCGTCGGCAAGACCTGGCAGGAAGGCGACTTCGAGCGACTGCTCGGCGATGTCACCCGCAAGGTATTCGACGTCTACCCCGATTCGACGGTCATCTACCCCGGCCACGGTGACGACACCACACTCGGCACCGAACGGCCACACCTGGAGGAGTGGCGGGCGCGCGGCTGGTAGCCGGTCGGCCCGTCAGCCCACGCACTGACCCGTCGGCACCTGTTGGGTGTTGCCGACCAGCGCCAGCTGCGGTCCTACTTCCTTCGCGGTCAACGCGAAACTGGTGTCGGGGTCGTCCTGGGCCGCCCCGAAGACGACACCGCGCACCCGACCGTCCAGGTCGACGATCGGGCCGCCGGAATTCCCTTGCTGCACACCACCTCTGAGGGCGTACACCTCTCGGGTCACCGTGCCGGTGCGGAAGATGTCCGGCCCCTGGAGCTTGATGACCTCGCGGACCCGCACCGGTTTCGCTTCGTACGCACCCCCGTGCGGGAACCCGAGTGCGGCCGCGTCGGCACCGCTGACGGCAGGCGCTTCGGAGAACATCAACGGAGCCGTCGGCAGGTCCGGGATCGCGAGAATCGAGATGTCCATGTTCGGGTCGAACGACACCACCTGGCCGTTGTACTTGGTCCCGTCGACCTCGACCGACACCTCGTCGGTCCCTGCGACGCCGTGCGCCGTCGTCATCACGCGCTTCGGTCCCACCACAAATCCGGTGCCCTCCAACCGCTTTCGGCAGCTGTGGGCGACGCCGTGAACACGCACCACGCTCGCTCGCGCGGCAGTCACCGCCGGGTTGCCGGCCACGTTGGGGTCAGGAGGGGCGACGGACGGGATCGTCGATTCGGTCTCCGACGCGATCGCGGATGTCGTCGCAGGTGCGGCGGGCTGGTTCTGGCCCGCGCAGCCGGCGATCAGTGTGGCGGCCAATGACAACGTCACCCATGACGCGCGGACGAGACTTCTTCGAGCCATGGCCCGAACTTTACGGGCACGAAAAAACTGAGGCCCCCGGCAGTATGCCGAGGGCCTCAGGAAGATACGAACCTTACGAAGTGTGGACGATCAGCACGTCGACCTTGGCGCGCCGGGCCACGTTGGCGGGCACCGAGCCCAGCAGGCGGCCGGCGATGGTGCTCAGACCGACGTTGCCGACGACCAGCAGGTCGGCGTTGGAATTCTCGGCCAGGTCGACGAGCGCGTCGACGGGAGCGCCGACGATAGCCTTCTCTTCCACCTGGGTGGCGCCTGCCGCCTCGGCACGGTCGCGTGCCTCACGCAGGATCGCGTAGATCGGCGCGTCGCCGTGGACCTTGTAGCCCTCGTCCTTCAGGACATCGGCCGCACGCTGATCATCGGCGTGCGGGAAATAGGCGGTTGCCACGACCAACTTCGCATTGGCCCCCGCGGCGATCTGGGCAGCGCGCTCCACAGCGCGCAGTGACGAATCCGATCCGTCCGTACCGACGACCACGGTCTGGTAGCCGCTCATCAATGGCCTCCCGTTATGCAGGTTTGTGTATCCGGCGTTCTGTCCGGCATCCCCGCAGACAGTAGCCGCTCAATCGTGGCCATTGGTGCGGTTTCACCACACAAGTTCGCCGGGGACACCGTGAAAAATGTGCTTTACCGGCACCGATGTTAGCGGCAGCCGCCGCAGGAGGCTTGCCGATAGTGACCAAACGAGTGGGTGTTTCGTCCCGTGAGGTGGAACGCTTCCGACCCGAGATCGTTAGCCACGACCGAAATACAACTCCTGCGTGGCAACGCACACCAATTGCCCGGCGCGGTTGTACATCGTCCCGCTGGCCAATCCACGACCCCCGATGCCGCTCGGCGAGGTCTGGTCGGACAACACCCAATCACTCAGATCCACCGGCCGGTGAAACCACAGCGCGTGGTCGATCAGCGCCGAGAAGGTGTGGGCCGGCAGCGCGCCCCGCGGGATCATCGCCGCCTCCAGCATGGTGGTGCCGGTCAGGTACGTCAGCAGACCGGCGTGCAGGGCCGGGTCGTCGGGGATGGTGTCGGTGGGGCGCCACCACATGCGCAGATGCGGCGCCGAAGCCGGCGAATCCTTGGCCAGCCGCGGGTGCGGATCGATGTACCGAAGCTCGAACGGCTGGTCGCGAACCCAGAAGCCGCCCGATTCGTCGGCGTAGTCGGCAAGCTGCTCGGCCATGGTCGGTACCGAAAGCGGTTCTGGCACATCAGGAATGGTTGCCTGATAGTCGAGCGCGTCGACCGGGGTACTGAACGACGCCAGCGCCTCGAGCAGGATCTCGCCGTCCTGGCGGGCGGTGATGCGGCGCGTCGCGAGCGTGCCGCCGTCACGTGCGGCGTCGACCTGGACCTCGACCGGCTTACGGGCATCACCGGCACGCAGGTAGTAGACGTGCAGGCTGTGCGCGCTGCGTCCCGGCGCGGTCCGACTCGCGGCCACCAGCACCTGACCGGCGAGATGACCGCCGACGATGTGGTGGCTGGGATTGTCGAGCTGAGTGGCCACGAAGTGGTGGTCATCGGTCTGATCCACCAGCAGCGTGCTCACGAGATCAGACAGAGTCGGCGAACTGTACGTCACCTGAGGCATCTTGCCCGAGGGGTTCAGACGCCCATCGGCGCCCTCTGCGAGTTATCCACAGGTTCCGCGAATTCTGTTGCGGTGCCGCAGAAGGGTGGGTAGACTCGAACACATGTTCGAACATTCTGGTATTGGGGCCGGCGGTGTGCCGGTCCACGATGCCGGCGTGGTCGACTTGATGATCCATTTCGCGCGGGTGTCGAACGTCGCCGAGTGCGGGAAGTTCCGAGCCATCGCGGACCTGGTGGCTCTGCGGGTCGATGACCAGGATGGCCGGCAGTGGTGGGCCTGCGATGGCTGGGACGCCGCGGTCGCCGAAGTCGGAGCCGCCCTCGGTCTCGGGAAGCGCGAGGCATCGGGGCAGTTGTCGATCGCGGTGGCGTTGCGGTTCCGGCTACCTCGGGTGGCGGCGGTGTTCGCCGACGGCGGGGTGTCAGCGCGGACGGCCGGGGCGATCTGCTGGCGCACCCGCCTGGTGGAGGACGCCAACACCCTGGCTGTGATCGACGCCGCGCTCGCGGGAGCGCTGTGTGAGTGGGCGGGGTTGTCCCGCAAGAAGATCGAGAAGAAGATCGACGGCTGGGTGCAGAAGTTCGACCCGGCCGCAGTCCTGAAAGTCCGCTCAGCAGCCCGCCGCCGTGGCGTCGGGGTCGGCAAACCGGACGACGAGACCGGGGTGGCCTCCATCTGGGGCGCACTCCTGGCCACCGATGCCGAACTGCTGGATCGGGTGTTGACCGAGATGGCCCGGCAAGTGTGCGACCAGGATCCGCGCACCTTCGGGCAGCGCCGCGCCGACGCCCTGGGAGTCCTGGCGGCCCGCGGGGATCGGCTGGCCTGCCAATGCGGCAATCCCGACTGCCCGGCCGCCGGGCCCGATGCCCGGGCCGCGGCGGTGATGATTCATGTGCTGACCAATGGGCTGCCGGCGCCGGTGGCGGATCCGCTGCTCAGTGGGGACCCGGCCGCGCCGCTGGTGCCCACGCCGGCCCGGTCTGCGCCGGAGCCGGTCTTCACGTCCGAGCCCCAGGCCGCGCCCGAGCCGGTCGTCGCACCTGAACCTGCGCCAGCAGCCGAGCCGGCGAACGACACGGCGCCGACGCCCACGCCGATGTCCGAGCCGGCGCCGGTGGCCGATTCGCGGCCCGCCGAAACGGTGGCGCCTGCTGCGGCCGACCCGGCAAGCGAGACCGCACCCACGCAAACGGCCGGCCCGGCACCAGAGTCATGCCCGGCACCGGTCTCGTCACCTTCGGTGGCCACTGCCGTCAAGCCTCCGGCTCCGGTGCGCACACCGGTCGGTTATGTCCTCGGCGGCGGTGTGGTGCCGCCGACAGTGTTGGCGGATCTGGTGGCCCGGGGCGCGAAGGTCCGTTCGGTCGCTTCCGCCGCCGATTTGGATGAGGTGCCGCGGTACCGGCCGTCGGCCGCGATGGATGAGTTCGTGCGGATGCGGGCGATGACGTGCATGTTCCCGGGCTGCGATCACCCGGCCACCGCCTCCGATATCGACCACACGGTGCCGTGGCCGGCCGGGCCCACCCATCCGGGCAACCTGAACCCCAAATGCCGCAAACACCACCTACTGAAAACGTTCTACGGCGGCCCGGACGGGTGGCAGGACCGTCAACAACCCGACGGCACCATCGTGTGGACCGCACCCACTGGCCACACCTACATCAGCGTGCCCGAAAGCCGAATCCTGTTCCCCCGCACCATCACCGACACACCGCTGCCCAATCCGCCACCAGATGCCGGCGATCTGGACACCACCACGGCTCCCGGCCGGGACATCATGATGCCGATCCGGCGCCGCACCCGCGCGCAAGATCAGGCCCAGCAGATCGCCTACGAGCGCGCCCTCAACCAAGCCGACATCGACGCACAAGAGGCCGCCCGGGAAGCGTTCGCCCGCCAACGCAAAGAACGCGAAGAACGAGAAGCCGCACAAACCGCAGCGGCCGCCGAACCCGCAGAGCAACAAGACATCCCACCGCCACTCTGACCATGCGTGAACGCCCCTGAAAATGCCGGACTATCAGGGGTATCCGCGCAGGTTCAAGACGCCCGCCGACGCCAAGGGCCAAAACGGGGATCAGCGGCTCCATGCTGGCTTCTCAACACCGAAGTTGCCACCGCTGACCACCTCGCGCGGAAGAATGCAGACAACCTTGCCTCCTCCATCGCTAGCGGGAGCGTACCCCTGTTACTGGTAGCTACACTGCACGTCAGGACCTTGTTGAGCGCAGTTGATTTTGACGCTGAACCGGCACAGGACTTGGAGGCGGTGTCATGGAAGCCGAAGCTGAAGTCGCAGGCGGAATTTCGTCCGAATTAGCGCGGTTGGCGCGCACCTTGCAGAGTCAGCAGGTCATGGACCTTGATACCGAGCGGCTGTTGCTCGAAGTCACCGAGACAGCCACCCAGCTGCTACCCAAGGTCACCCATGGTGGCGTGACGCTGGTTGTCAATCGTCGCCGGCGAACAGTGGAGTCGGTCGCGGCCACCGGCGAGATTCCCAGAGCCCTCGACAGGTTGCAGGACGAACTTGGCGAAGGACCCTGCCTGGAGTCGATCTGGAACCTGTACACCGTGCGGGTCTCGGACTACGCGGCCGAAACACGCTGGCCGGCCTTCGTGGCCGCGTTGCTCACGCAGACGCCGGTGCGCTCGAGTTTGTCCATTCAGCTGTACACCAACGAAAACGAGCTCGGGACGCTCAACCTGTACTCCGAAGAGGCCAACGTCTTCACCCATGACGTCGAGGAGACCGCCCTGACGCTGGCCGCTCACGCCGCTATCGGGCTCGCCAACGCACGCCGCGGCGACGAACTCCAAAGTGCGTTGGCGTCGCGGGACATCATCGGCCAGGCCAAGGGCATCCTCATGGAACGGTTCAGCGTCCCCGCGGGTGCGGCCTTCACGATGCTGACGAAGCTGTCGCAGGAATTGAACATTCCCTTGTATGAGGTCGCACGCAAACTCATCTCCGAGGAACACCCGCCAAAATAGAAGCTCGGCAGGTGGTGACACCTGCCGAGCTTCCGTGTAGTGGAGCGAGTGACGGGATTCGAACCCGTGTGAACGGCTTTGCAGGCCGGTGCCTAGCCACTCAGCCACACCCGCACTGATGGCCACAGTGCCAGCCGAGCCGCCACGCGCCCAGGGTTGAGATCGCGGTGATTACTACCCCTCGCAGCAATCACCAACCGGCCGACCGACGGCTGGGCCGCCCTGCGGCCAGCCGGGCGGTGAGTCCTCCCACGGTTCCTGACGGCCATACGGGGTCAGGTCCAGGAACGGATATCCGACCGCCAAATGGTCGAGGCCGCGCGCGTATGCCGAATACGTGTGGAACACCTCGTCGCCGCGGCGCAGGAAAACGCTTGCGCCGGGCCAGTCTCCGCGCAGGTCGTCATCGGTCCAGCCGTCGGCATGCAGCTCATCGAGGGACTTGTAGTTGTATTCGATCGGCGCTCGCGCCGGGTCGAGTGTCACGTGGAAGTCGTAGGTGAAGTCACCGTCGCGCGACGAGTACCACGGGAACGTCCAGCCGTGCTGGTCGCGGTACCGGGCGATGCTCTCGTACGGCGCCCGCGACACGCATGCGAACGTGACGTCCTTGCCGTGCAACAGCTTTCGATCCCCTTCGGTGAAGGTCAGGTCGGCAGCGGCGGTACAACTCGGGCAGCCGGCATCGATTGCGTCGATCCACATGAAGTGATGGATGTAGAGCTGGCGGCGGCCCTCGAACATATCCAGCAGGCTGACGGCGCCGTCGGGTCCGTCGAAGACGTAGTCCTTCTCGATCTTCACCATCGGGAGTCGACGGCGCTCGGCGTTGACGGCGTCACGCAGATGCGTCGCCTCCCGCTCCCGGGCCAGTAGCTTCGTGCGAGCCCCGATCCATTCCTCCCGCGTGACGACATCGGGATAGGCGGCTGGTTGCGCTGACATGGCATCACTCCTCTCATACGGCCTATACAAAGACAGACTCCGACTGCCGCCAAAAGTCATCGGCGCGCGTTAGTTTGTCCCTCATGGAGTGGCTGGCAGATCCCGCCTTTTTCGGCGGGCCCGGGCAGGGCTCGCGGCAGATCATCGAACTCGTGGTCGCGTTCGGCCTGACCGCACTGATCGGACTCGAACGCGAAATCCAGGGCAAGAGTGCCGGCCTACGCACGCAGACCATCGTCGGTACCGCGGCCGCACTGATCATGCTGGTCAGCAAGTACGGGTTCGGCGACGTGCTGACTCCCGGCCTCGTCGTGGTCGACCCATCACGTGTCGCGGCCCAGATCGTCTCGGGCATCGGCTTCCTCGGTGCCGGCATCATCATCGTGCGCCGGGGCTCGGTGCACGGACTGACCACCGCAGCGTCGGTGTGGGAGTCGGCGGCGATCGGCATGGCGGCCGGCGCCGGACTGTTGCTGCTCGCGTCGGTGATGACCGCGATGCACCTGCTGATCATCGTGGGCTTCATGCCGCTGGCACGACGGCTGGCTTCGCGGCTGGGCGGGTCGGTCCGCCTGCACATCACCTACGCCGACGACCGCGGCGTCCTACGAGATGTGTTGCAGGCGTGTGGCCGGCGCGATTGGCAGATCACCGACCTCGAAACCGATCCGCCCGGAGAACCGCTCGGCGCACCGCCGGGCCATGTCGGGGTGCAGCTGACGCTCGGCGGCGCCGGCGTCCTACGGGCCGCGTCTGTGCTGGCTCTGATCGATGGCGTGGCGGGTATCCGCCAACTGCAGGAAGACCCCGATTAACCGATCGCCCGGCTGACGTGTCCGGCGATCAGCTCGTACACGCCGCGCGTGACGTCCGTCGCGCTACTCATGATGTTGTAGCCGTGGTCGACGCCGGGCACCTCGTGGTACTCCGCCAGTGCACCGACGGCGTCCAGCTTCTGGGCATACCGCCATGCTTCATCGCGTAGCCGGTCGTACTCAGCGGTGACGATCAACGCGGGGGCGATGCCGCCGATGCCGTCGGCGTTGTTGCCCCATGCCGGCGAGGCCAGCCGATCGCGGCGCTGCACGGGGTCCGGGATGTATGCGGTGTCGAAGACCTCGCTCATCCACGGCCGCATGATGGCCTTGGCGCCCAGCGGCGAGTGCTTGTCGCTGCTCGCCGTCACCAAATCCAGTGGCGCATAGTGCAACATCTGTAGCTTGATCTCGGGCCCGCCCTGTTCCAAGGCAAGCCGAGCCGCAGCCGCCGACAGACTGCCGCCGGCGCTCTGACCTCCGACGCAGAGCTTCCTGCCGTCCCATTCGCGTTCGGCAGCCGACGCCCAGACGAGAACGTCGTACACCTGCTCGACGGGGGCCGGAAACCGGTGTCCCGGCGCCAGCACGTAATCCGGGTTCACCACAACCACATTCGCGTGCGCAGCAAGAAAACGACACCACGGATCGTCCTGTTCCCGGTGGCCGACGACGAAGCCACCACCATGGACGTTCACGTAGACGCCCGCCGCACCGTCACTCGGCTCGGGCCAGTACACCGTTGCCGCCGTATCGCCGTGCCGGGTCGGAATCACCACCGACGTTGTGTTGCCGGGGATTTCAGGAAATCGAACGCCCGGTTTCGGCGCCGGATTGATTGTCGACGAGAACAGCCGTGCGACAGCATCGGCAACAACGGGCCTGGCGAGGATTGACACGAAGCCGACTGTACCGACGCCTCGAGCGAAGCCGTCAAACGCTTCTAACCCACGCCCTTACCGGCCCGGAACGACGCCACGCCACCGAGCGCCGCGATGCCGGCGAAGACGGCGAACAACCAACTGGCCCCTACGGCATCGGGCCGATCGACCGTGTTGACGACGATGCCGGCCAGCCCGGCGCCGACCGCCCCGCAGATCAGCTGCACCGTGTTGATCGCCGCCGCGGCCACCGTGCCCTGCGCGGGATCGTCGACCCGGCCCATCGCCCACACCGACAGGTGGGGCCACGCCATGCCGACTCCGGTACCGGTGACCAGAAGCGACAACGCCCAGACCGCGACCACCGCCGGCGACGCCCCATCGACCTGACTCAGCGCCGCGACGGCCAGCCCGATCGCCATCACCAGCGGCGCCGCCGCCACGATGCGCACGGTCCGGCCGGGTGTGGTGACCGAGGCACTGACGATCTCACTCACCGTCCAGCCCACGCTCAGCGCCACCGCGAGAAAACCCGCCGCCAACGGCACCAGACCGGCCAGCCGCTGCCCGTACAGCGGCACGTACATGTCTGCCATGGTGGCCGCCATCAATACGCCCAAGGTCACATAGATCCACTTGAACGGGCCGGGCCCGTAGGCGGTCTGCGGCAGCACGCTCACCGGCATCCGGCGATCCACGGCGATGAAGATTCCGACCAGCGCCACGCCGGCAGCCAGGAGCACCGCCATCAACGGCACGCTGCGCTGGATGCCCGCGACGCTGATCGCCATGGCCGCGACGCCGAGAATCACCAACGACCACAGCGGAATCCGGAACGGCTCGCGTTCACGATCAGCGGACCTGCCCGGCAGGCTCAACGGCACCAGCACCATCACCGCGACGGTGAGGATCGCGAGCGCGCCGAACGCCCAGCGCCACACGCCCAATTGCGCGAACAAGCCGCCGGACGACGGGCCGAGCAGCGTCCCGACACCCCACATCGCCGACACCAAAGCCGACGCCTTTGGCCAAAGCGACTGCGGCAGAGCCGTATTGATCACGGCATAACCCAGGCCGGCCAGCGTGCCACCGGCGGCGCCCTGCACCACGCGGCCGGCGAGCATCACCTCCATGGTCGGCGCCAGCGCGCACATGACGCTGCCGAGCGCGAAAACGCTGAACCCCAACAGATATGAACGCCGCGGGCCGAACCGGGCCACCATGCCGCTGACCGTCGTTGCCGCCATCACCGACGCGACCAGATACACCGTCGTGACCCACGCGTACAGCCGCCCGCCGCCGATATCGTTGACGGCACTGGGCAGCAGGCTGATGGTCAAGAACTCGTTGGTCGCGTACAGCGCCACACCGCCGGCCAGCACCGTCGACGCACCCAGGTACTTGGGACCGAGCAGTTCCCGCCAGCTGCCGATCGTCACGGTTTCGGCGCGCATGTCAGTCACGTCCGCGACGCTAGGGGCTCAACCGCGGTTGAGGTCAAGGAGCGCTCATTTCAGCCCGGCCGCATCCATCCCGCGCAGTTCCTTCTTCAGGTCGGCCACTTCGTCACGAATGCGGGCGGCGAGCTCGAACTGCAGGTCCCGGGCCGCGTTCATCATCTGCGCGGTGAGGTCCTTGATCAGGTCCGCCAACTCGGCACGCGGCATGTTCGCCGTGTCGCGGCCCTCGACGATGCCGGCGCTGACCGCGCGCCCCGGCTCGCCCTGGGCCCGGCGACCGCGGGAGGCATTGCGGCCCGAACCGCCAACCGGAACGGACTCGGTGGCATCCTCCGTATCAGCGGCCTCGCGGTACACCTGGTCGAGGATGTCGGCGATCTTCTTCCGCAGCGGCTGCGGGTCGATCCCATTCTCCTCGTTGTAGGCGATCTGCTTGGCGCGGCGACGCTCGGTCTCCTCGATGGCCGCCTGCATGGAGTCGGTGATCTTGTCGGCGTACATGTGCACCTCGCCGGACACGTTGCGCGCCGCGCGGCCGATGGTCTGGATGAGGCTGCGGGTCGAGCGCAGGAAACCCTCTTTGTCCGCATCGAGGATCGCGACCAGCGACACCTCGGGCAGGTCCAGGCCCTCACGCAGCAGGTTGATGCCGACCAGGACGTCGTAGTCACCGAGCCGCAACTGGCGTAGCAGCTCCACGCGGCGCAGCGTGTCGACCTCGGAGTGCAGGTAGCGCACCCTGATGCCGGTTTCCAGCAGATAGTCGGTGAGGTCCTCGGCCATCTTCTTGGTCAGCGTGGTGACCAGCACGCGCTCGTCGCGCTCGGTGCGTTTGCGGATTTCCCCGATGAGGTCGTCGATCTGGCCCTTGGTCGGTTTGACGACGATCTGGGGGTCGACCAGGCCCGTGGGCCGGATGACCTGCTCGACGAACTCGCCGCCGGACTGCGCCATCTCGTAGGAACCGGGCGTCGCCGACAGGTAGACCGTCTGACCGATGCGGTCGGCGAACTCCTCCCAGGTCAGCGGCCGGTTGTCGACTGCCGACGGCAACCGGAACCCGAAGTCGACGAGGTTGCGCTTGCGGGACATGTCGCCCTCGTACATGGCGCCGATCTGCGGCACCGTCACGTGGGATTCGTCGATGACCAGCAGGAAGTCCTCGGGGAAGTAGTCCAGCAGCGTCGCCGGTGCCGAACCGGCGGCACGGCCGTCGATGTGCCGCGAGTAGTTCTCGATGCCCGAGCAGAACCCGACCTGCTTCATCATCTCGACGTCGTAGTTGGTGCGCATCCGCAGCCGCTGCGCCTCCAGCAGCTTGCCCTGGCCTTCCAGCTGGGCGAGCCGCTCCTCCAGCTCCTGCTCGATGGTCGAGATGGCCATGGCCATGCGCTCGGGACCCGCCACATAGTGGGTGGCCGGGAAGATGCGCAACGAGTCGACCTTGCGCACCACGTCGCCGGTCAGCGGGTGCAGGTAGTAGAGCGCCTCGACCTCGTCACCGAAGAACTCGATGCGCACCGCCAGTTCCTCGTAGGACGGGATGATCTCGACGGTGTCGCCGCGCACCCGGAACGAGCCGCGGGTGAACGCCACGTCGTTGCGGTTGTACTGGATGTCGACCAGCAGGCGCAGCAGCCCGTCGCGCGGCACGTCGTCGCCGACCTTGAGCTCGACGGAGCGGTCCATGTACGACTGCGGGGTACCCAGGCCGTAGATGCAGGACACCGAGGCCACCACCACGACGTCGCGGCGTGACAGCAGGCTCGACGTCGCCGAGTGCCGCAGCCGCTCGACGTCGTCGTTGATCGAGCTGTCCTTCTCGATGTAGGTGTCGGTCTGGGCGATGTACGCCTCGGGCTGGTAGTAGTCGTAGTACGAGACGAAGTACTCGACGGCGTTGTGCGGCAACATCTCCCGCAGCTCGTTGGCGAGCTGGGCGGCCAGCGTCTTGTTGGGCGCCATCACCAGGGTGGGGCGCTGCAGCCGCTCGATGAGCCAGGCGGTGGTCGCGGACTTGCCGGTGCCGGTGGCACCGAGCAGCACCACGTCGCGCTCGCCGGCGGAGATCCGGCGCTCGAGTTCGTCGATGGCTGCCGGCTGGTCACCCGCCGGTTCGTACTGACTGACCACTTCGAAGCGCCCGCCGGCCCGCACCATGGCGTCGACCGGCCGGTATTCCGAGTGCGCGAGGACGGGGTATTCGGTCGCGAAGGCCATGAGTACCAGGGTAGAGGCGGGCACCGACATTGATGATGGAAGAGCGTTACCGCGCGGGTCGTGGCTCTGGCACTGACTGACGCCCTACTGGGTTGTCTTTAACCTGATTTGCCCGGCCCGTGTGGTGCGCGTCTTGTTCACACCGGACAGGACGGACATGACTTAATCAGGAGCCTGGCCGTTCCTCATCAATGTCTTGTCTGCCCGCCCTGGCCGGTGTGTGCCCCGCCCAACGCTGGTCAGAAGGGACACCATCATCTTGACAGAATCTGCGCTCATCGTCGCCGGTGCGGACACCCACCTCGACACCATCCACGTCGCCGCGATCACCACGACCGGCGCCACCCTCGGCGACAAGGAGTTCCCCACCACCGGCGCCGGGTACGCCGCGGCGATCGCATTCCTCATGACACTGGGCCACATTGTGCGCATCGGTGTGGAAGGCACCGCCAGCTACGGCGCCGGGTTCACCCGGGCCTTAACCGCCGCGGGGATCGAGGTGGTGGAGGTGACGAGAGCGGTCAAGTCCACCCGCCGACTCAAAGGAAAATCCGACCCGCTCGACGCGTACAGCGCCGCCCGCACCGTGTTGGCCGGCGAGGGCCTGGCCACCCCCAAAGACGATGCCACCACCGGATTGCGTGCCCTGCACATCGCTCGTCGTTCGGCGGTCAAGCACCGCACCGCGGTGATCAACCAGATCAAAGCCATGCTGATATCGGCGCCGGATGCGGTGCGTGAAAAGTACCGTGGCTTAACAACATTGAAGTTGATCGAGGCCATCGCCCGCTGCCGCCCCGACACTGTGGCCGACACGTGGGCACAGTCGCTGCTCACCGCGGCCAAGATGCTCGCCCAACGCGTGCAATTCCTCGAAACCCAAGCCGAAACCCTGCAAACGCAGATCGATGCCCTTGTCGCCAAGGCCAACCCCGGCCTGCGCGCTGCCTACGGTGTCGGCCCGGACACCGCCGCCCAGCTATTGATCACCGCCGGAGCCAACCCGCACCGGCTGCACAGTGAAGCCGCGTTCGCCGCTCTGTGCGGCACCGCGCCAGTGCCGGCGTCCTCGGGTAAGACCAACCGGCACCGCCTATCGCGCGGCGGTGACCGCGCCGCCAACAACGCGCTGCACCGCATCGCCCTGGTGCGCATGTCCAGTCACCAGTCGACCAAGGACTACGTGCAACGACAGCTCGCCAAGGGCCACAACAAAATGGAGATCCTGCGCAAACTCAAACGGGCCATCGCCCGCGAAGTCTTCAAACTCCTGACCCGCCAGATCGCAGTACCTGAATACAACGACCTACGGCCAGCCCGGCAATCCAAAAACATCACCGTCACCGCCGCTGCGAACCACTTCGGCGTCTGGCCCACCGTCATCTCCCGCATCGAACGCGGACTACAACGCGACGACGCCCTGGCTGATCAATACAGATCATGGCTCCAAGCTGCTTGACACCAATAGGAGCATCAGGCGCTGCCGGTCGCCGGACGAGCGCGTACGCTGGCGCCATCCACGCACCCAAGCACGAGACGTTCGACCTGGCCGCCCGCACGAACACCGATCCCAAAGGCATCGTGCGGGCCGTCGACGTGTACCGCCTCGAGCCGTGGGGCCTGTACATGGCCCGTCCCACCCCCGGCCGCCCGCAGTTCCACTACCTGGAGTCCTGGCTGCTGCCGTCGATCGGCCTACGGGCCAGCGTCTTCCATTTCAACCCGGGACATGAACGCGACCAGGACTTCTATCTCGATGTCGGCCGGTTCACCGCCGGCGAGCAGGCCTGGACGTCCGAGGACCACTACCTGGACCTGGTCGTCCGGTCGGGCAAGAGTGTCGAGCTGGAGGATGTCGACGAGCTTCTCGACGCGGTGCGGCACCACCTCCTGAGCACCGACGACGGTGAACGCGCCATCACGACGGCGACGGCCGCCATCGAAGGGCTGGCTCAGCACAATTACCAGCTGAACAATTGGCTAGCCAGTCTCGGTATGTCACTGACCTGGCGCGACGGGTAATGTCAACAACCATGACATCGATCGGGCGCGGACGACTGGCCGCGGCATCGCTGGCGTGCGCCACCGCAGTGGCCACGAGCGCCTCCCTGTTTCTCGCGACGACGGCAGCTGCCGACCCGGCTCCCCCGGCCCCGCCCGCACCGCCCGCACCGCCGGCGGTTCCGGCCGGAGACAGCGCACCGCCCAGCGCGGGACCGCACAACGTCACCTACCGGGCCCGGATCGACGGGGTGTCCCGCGGGACGCTGATCACCTACCGCCTCACCGATACGCAGCTCAATTCGGCGACGCCCTCGTTGCTCCCCGGCGAATCGTTCGAAGCCTCGGCCGTGCTGAACAACGCGGCGAACGCCGGCATGCAGGTGTCGATCCAATGGCCGTACTCGGCCAGCCTGCACTGCGAGATCCTGGTCGACGACGAGATCGTCGCCCAGGCCGACCAGTTCGTCGCCCCGCGCCTGACGCCGCAGCGCCAGGACCCCGGTTATGGCGTGCTCAGCTGCGGTTCGGTGACCGACTTCGATCCCAGCCAGCAGTACAGCGCTGAGCTACCGGGCACCCCGGCCACCCCGGCCGCGCCCGCGACTCCGGTCGCACACTAAGGGCGCCAACCGGTTTCGTCCGCCCAGGCCCAGGCCCGTCGGTACGCACCGGCGAGCCAGGGCTCCTTGGCGTCGGCGTACTCGCCGCTGGTGGCCGGCGCGGCAGCGATCGCATCGTGCTTGAGCGCCAGGTACTCGACCCGCTCGTCGGGGTTGGCGGCGAGCCACACCGGGAACAGCAGGGCGAACTGCTGACCCGGCGAGCCGTCGACCCGGAGGTGCACGTTGGTCGGCCGGCCGGGATCGGCGGACGCGTGAAAGCGCTTCTGCCACAACGTCTTGTCGTCGGTGTGGGCCACGTCTTCGGTGATGTCCGCGACCCGGGGGTAGCCGGCGGCCAGCAGCAGATCGGTGAGCTCGTCGGCCACGTCGAGCGACTTCACCGTCACCTGGATGTCGATGACGTCCTTGGCGTCCAGGCCCGGCACCGCCGTCGACCCGATGTGGTCGACCCGCACCGCCCGGTGGCCGCACGCGGTGTTCAGCCGGGCCACGATGCGGCGGGCCTGCTCGGGCCACGTCTCGTCGTACGACACGACGGCCGGCGCCACACTGACCGGCACGCCGGCCTGCACATTGCGCGCGAACGGGACGATGCGCTGCTCCCACAGTTCGCGGGCCGCGGCGGCCAGTTCGTCGGCGCTGCCGTGGTTGTCCAGCCAGACGTCCGCGACGGCCTGTCGCTGTTCAACGGTCGCCTGCGCCGCGATCCGGGCGCGGGCGTCCGCCTCCGAGAAGCCGCGGTGCTCGACCAGCCGCGCGACCCGCACGTCCTCGTCGGCGTGCACCATGACGACCAACGGGAACAGCGGCGCCATCTGCGACTCGACGAGCAGCGGAATATCTTCCACCACAACCGAACCCACCGGCGCGGCGTCGATGAGCTCGGCACGGCGTTTGCCGACCAGCGGGTGCACGATGCCGTTGAGGGTCTTGCGCTTCTCGTCGTCGCTGAACGCCACCGCGGCCAGCGCCGGCCGGTTGAGCGAACCGTCGGGCAGCAGGATGTCCTCGCCGAAGGCCGCCACCAGGGCGGCCAGCCCCTCGGTGCCGGGCTCCACCACCTCGCGGGCGATCACGTCACCGTCGACGACGATGCCGCCTTCGGCTGCAAAGGTCGATGACACAGTGGATTTTCCGGCGCCGATGCCGCCGCTCAGTCCGATACGAAGCACGGCTTCAGTGTGTCAGGTGCCCCGCTCACCTCAGCCGCGGACTCCGGTCATCTCGATGACCGCCCGCTCCAACGTGGTTTCCGCGACGGCCGCACCGCCGGCCAGGTCGACAGCCACCAGCCGCCGGATCTGCGGATCGCTGACGTAGGCAACGCCATCTTGTACATGCAGATTCGGCATCGGCTCGTGCCAGTCCTCCGGCTCATGCCACGGCGCGATGACGCCGATGTGCGCAATACGCCGGGCGGTCTTCGCATCGAATACGTGCAGTGCGCCGTCGGTGCCCAGAATGACCGCCTCACCGCGCGGCCCGCGATCCAGCGACCGGAAGCTATAGCTGGCATCGAGCGGTACCACCGTGATCCGGCCGGTCTGCGTGTCGGTGAAGGTAAACCGTTGGGGGCGTTCGAGTTTTGCGCCGGCTTCGGTCTTGTAGTCGCCGAGCACAACCGGCGACTCGGCACTTCCCGCCTGATTGCCGATCCGCCCGTACGGGTCCGCGCTGGCAGTCTTCTCAATGGTGTTGCCGCGGACGATGAGTATGCCGTTCTGGCAGCCGAACGTCAGCACACCGTCGGCGGCCGCGGCCTCGCCGTGCAGACCGGGACAGTCGTCGTTGATCGCGATCGGCCTGCCCGCGGCGTCGCGGATTTCCAGACCGGTCCGCGCATGCTCGTCGCCGCGGCTCACGACCACCGACCCGTCGCCGCGAGCGACGGCGACGCCATGATGGGCGGGAACCGCGAAATGCGAAGCCACCTCGGCCTTGCCGGCGAGCAGTGCGTGCGGGTCGACGATGTCCACCGCGCCGGTGCCGTCGAAGAAGAGGGTGAGCTTGCCGTCATGGGCGACGGCGTGGCCGGGCTCGGCGCCGCTGAATCGCATACCCGTCGACCGCGGGGTGGCGGTGTAGTGATGCCCGTGGTCGCCGTGGTCGTCGGTCCAGGTGCCGAGATCGAGGACCGCGAACCCGCCGGCTTGCGACACCAGCACATGCCGGCCGTCCGCGGCGGAATTCAGTCGCAGGAAGCCTTCGAGCGGGACGTCGCCGGCTGGTTTGAGTGTCTTGGCGTCGAGCACCAGCACCCCGCCGTCATAGCTCAGGGCCAGCCGCGGGGTGCGCGCGGACTGTTCCACCGGAGCGGCGTTCTCGGCGGGGCCGGAACACCCGGCGACGACAGCCGTCAGGAGCAGAACGGCGAAGAATTTGAGCACGCCGCCCAGCCAAGCCGTTGATGAAAATTATTGTCAAATAGATACACACGCACGTGTCGACAAAAAAGAACTCCCCGGCTCGGTGAGAGCCGGGGAGTTCTTCTGTGTTGCTACTTAGGCGTTGCCGGCGAGCTTCTCGCGCAGCGCCGCCAGCTGGGCGTCGCTGGCCAGGGTGCCACCGGTCGACTCCTCGGAACGCGAGGAACCGCTGGTCGCCGGACGGGCAGCTGCCTCGGCGTCGGCCGCGGCGAACTTCTCCATCTGGGCGGTGTGCATCTTGTGGCGACGCTCGGCCTCGGCGTACCGGGCCTCCCACTCGTCACGCTGCTTCTCGAAGCCTTCCAGCCATTCGTTGCTGTCGGCGTCGAAGCCCTCGGGGAAGATGTAGTTGCCCTGCTCGTCGTAGCTGTCGGCCATGCCGTACTTCGACGGGTCGAACTCCTCGGTGTAGTCCTCGTTGGCCTGCTTGAGGCTCAGCGAGATGCGGCGACGCTCGAGGTCGATGTCGATGACCTTGACCATCGCGTCGTCGCCGACCTGGACCACCTGGTCCGGGACCTCGACGTGGCGCTCGGACAGCTCCGAGATGTGCACCAGGCCCTCGATGCCCTCTTCGACGCGGACGAACGCACCGAATGGAACCAGCTTGGTGACCTTGCCCGGGACGATCTGACCGATCGCGTGGGTACGGGCGAAGTGGCGCCACGGGTCTTCCTGAGTCGCCTTGAGCGACAGCGAAACCCGCTCGCGGTCCATGTCGACGTCCAGCACCTCGACGGTGACCTCGTCGCCCACCTGAACCACCTCGGACGGGTGATCGATGTGCTTCCAGGACAGCTCCGAGACGTGCACCAGGCCGTCTACGCCGCCCAAGTCGACGAACGCGCCGAAGTTGACGATCGAGGACACGACACCCTTGCGGATGGCGCCCTTGGTGAGCTGGTTGAGGAACTCGCTGCGGACCTCGGACTGGGTCTGCTCGAGCCACGCGCGACGCGACAGCACCACGTTGTTGCGGTTCTTGTCGAGCTCGATGATCTTGGCCTCGATCTCCTTGCCGATGTACGGCTGCAGATCGCGGACACGGCGCATCTCGACGAGCGATGCGGGCAGGAAGCCGCGCAGGCCGATGTCGAGGATCAGGCCGCCCTTGACGACCTCGATGACGGTGCCCTTGACGGCCTCGTCCTTCTCCTTGAGCTCCTCGATGGTGCCCCAGGCGCGCTCGTACTGAGCCCGCTTCTTGGAGAGGATCAGGCGGCCTTCCTTGTCCTCCTTGGTGAGAACGAGGGCTTCGACCTCATCGCCCACGGAAACGACCTCGTTGGGGTCGACGTCGTGCTTGATGGAAAGTTCGCGAGAAGGAATGACACCTTCGGTCTTGTAGCCGATGTCGAGCAGGACCTCGTCACGGTCCACCTTGACGATGGTCCCTTCGACGATGTCGCCATCGTTGAAGTACTTGATGGTCTTGTCGATAGCGGCGAGAAAGTCCTCGGCCGAGCCAATGTCGTTGATGGCTACTTGCGGCGAGGTGATGGAGGGACTTGGCATGTGGTGGGATGCTCCGGACAGGTTGAATCGTAGGGACAAAATGGTTGGTGTTTCTCGTGATGCGTCGAGGCGTTGCCGCCTGACGTCTCACGCGCACCCGTAGCCCATGTGGACACAGGTACTTGTCGAGGGTACTAGACCCGTAGACGCAGGCCAAACGCGGTCTGCTCCACTGCAGGGGAATGCCGTTCCGCCGATAGTCTTCGTGTCGTGTATCCCGCTCCGTCGCCCGTGCCGCCGCCATATCCGTATCTGGCGCCCATGCCGCGGCGAATCCGCAAGGTCGGCGCGCCCCTCGGCGTGATCATCGGCCTGGGTGTGCTGATCGGCTGCGTCCTGATCCTGACCACGCTGACCAACCCGATCGGCATGACCATCGGATTCGTGCTGGCCAGCATCGCGACTGCGGTGGTGCTGCTGACCTACCTGTGGTTCGACCGCTGGGAGCCCGAGCCACCGCGGCTGCTGATCTTCGCGTTCATCTGGGGTTCCTCCATCAGCGTCGTCATCTCGGTGGTCCTGGAAACCATGTCGACGCCGCTGCTCGGCAAGGACGGTTTCGCGGCGATGGCCATCGGCGCACCGGTGATCGAAGAGGCCGCCAAGGGCGCGTTCCTGCTGCTGATGATGACCGGCCGGCGCCGCAACGAGCTCAATTCGCTGACGGACTGCCTCGTCTACGCCGGTTTCGTCGCCGCGGGCTTCGCGTGGCTGGAGAACATCTTCTACATCGCCATGGGCGAGACCATCGCGCACTCCCTGCTCACCGCCGCGCTGCGGCTGATCATGGGCCCCTTCGCGCATCCGCTGTTCACCAGCATGACCGGCATCGGCGTGTACCTCGCGCTGCAGCATCGCAGCGCCGGCGCCAAGGTGCTCTACATCGGACTCGGCTACGTCGCCGCGGTGGTCATGCACATGTTGTGGAACGGGTCGACCGTCGTCGGCGCCGGCGCCTACTTCGCGGTCTACCTGTTCTGGATGGTGCCGATCTTCGCCCTCGCCATCGTCACGGGCGTGCTGGGGCGCCGCCGCGAGCAGCGGGTGGTCGCCGAGAAGCTGCCCGGACTCATCGCCTCCGGCCTGATCACCCCCAACGAGGCGACGTGGCTCGGATCGATGCGGACCCGCAAGGCGGCGATCGCGACGGCGACGCGGATCGGCGGCGCGCCGGCCGGTAAATCGGTGAAGGAATTCGCCGTGCAAGTCGTCGAGTTGGCATTCGTCCGGGACCGCATCGACCGGGGCCTGGCCGACCAGCGGACCTATCAGCGGCATGCCGAGGAGGCCTACTGGCTGACCGCCACACGGGCGCAGGCGCCGGTGCTGCAGTGGCTGACCAACTACCGGGCGGTGTGACCGGCATGCTCGCGCACCTTCTCGACGTCCTGCCGGCCTTCCTGGTCGCGTCGGTGATCCTGGCCGCGCTGCCCGGACCGGCGACGGCACTGTTCCTGCACCGCTCGGTGCGCGACGGCCGCAAGGCCGGTCTGGCGGCCGTCGTCGGCAATGAGATCGGCGTCTGCGGGTGGACGCTGGCCGGCGGCGGCGGGCTGTCAATCCTGCTGGCGGCCAATCACTGGCTGTCGCTGGCGCTGCACGTCGTCGGCGCCGCGATCCTGATCTGGCTGGGCATCAGCGCCTGGCGCAGTGCGAAACACCCCACCGACATGGCCGTGACCATGCCGCTGCGCGGCCGCACCCCGGGCGCGGCGTTCCGTGCCGCACTCGTGTCGATCGCCGCCAACCCGAAGGCCGCGGCCTTCGGGATCGTGGTGCTCCCCCAGTTCCTGCCGGCCGGCGGCCCCGTGCTGCCGACGCTGCTGGTGCTCGCCGCCATCCAACTCGTCATCGACACCTCGTGGTGCGTCGGTGTCGTCCTGGCGGCCGACCGGGCGCGGAACATCTTGAGCCGCACCCACGTTCGTCAGCGCATCGAACGCGCCATGGGCGCGATCCTCGTTGCGCTCGGGATCGGGTTGGCGGCCGACGCCTAGCCCTAGTGGGCGGCGGCGTCCCAACTCGGGCCGTATCCGACCGACACCTCGAGCGGCACGTCCAGCGGGTAGGCGCTGCCCATCTGCTCACGCACCAAGGTCTCGAGCGCATCCCGCTCGCCCTCGGCCACCTCGAACAGCAATTCGTCGTGCACCTGAAGCAGGATGCGTGACTTCAGCCCGGCGTCCTCCATCGCGCGGTCGACGTTGGTCATCGCGACCTTGATGATGTCGGCGGCACTGCCCTGGATGGGCGCGTTGAGCGCGGCCCGCTCGGCCGCCTCGCGGACGTTGCGGTTGCTGCTGTCGAGTTCCGGCAGGTAGCGCCGGCGCCCCAGCACCGTCGAGGTGTAGCCGTCCTTGCGGGCCTGTTCGACCACCGAGTGCAGGTAGTCGCGTACCCCGCCGAACCGGTCGAAGTACTGGTCCATCTGCTGCTTGGCTTCTTCGGTCGAGATCTTCAGCTGCGAGGCCAGGCCATACGCCGACAACCCGTAGGCCAGGCCGTATGACATGGCCTTGACCCGGCGGCGCAGTTCCGCGGTCACCTCTTCGCTCGGCACGCCGAAGGCCCGCGACGCGACGAAGGTGTGCAGGTCCTCGCCGGTGTTGAAGGCTTCGATGAGGCCTGCATCGCCCGACAGGTGCGCCATGATGCGCATCTCGATCTGGCTGTAGTCGGCGGTCATGAGCTCGGTGAAGCCCTTGCCGACGACGAACGCCTCACGGATCTGCCGGCCCGCTTCGGTGCGGATCGGGATGTTCTGCAGGTTCGGCTCGGTCGACGACAAGCGACCGGTGGCGGCGATGGTCTGGTTGAAGGTGGTGTGGATGCGGCCGTCGGACGCGACCGCGTTCAGCAGTCCGTCGACGGTGACCTTGAGCCGGGTCGCGTCACGATGCGCCAGCAGATGCTGCAGGAACGGGTGGCCCGTCTTGTCCAGAAGTGATTGCAGCGCATCGGCATCCGTGGTGTAGCCGGTCTTGGTGCGCTTGGTCTTCGGCATCTCGAGCTTGTCGAACAGCACCACCTGCAGCTGCTTGGGCGAGCCCAGGTTGATCTGCTCACCGATCGCCGCGTAGGCCGCCTCGGCGGCGTCGCGAATCTGGTCGGAGAACTGGCTCTGCAGCCGGCCGAGCAGTTCGATGTCGACGGCGATGCCGGCGTTCTCCATCTCGGCGAGGGCGCGCTGTACCGGAAGCTCCATCTGCCCGAGCAGCGCCAGCGAGTCGATCTTGGCGAGTTCCACGTCGAGCGCGTCGGCCAGATCGCCGACCGCCGCGGCACGCACGATCAGCGCCTGGACCGCGGCGTCGTCGACCTCATCGGGGTCGTCGAGCAGCGAAAGCTGTTGCTCCTCTTTGGTTTCCGCCCGTAGCTCGCGGCCCAGGTACCGCACCGACAGGTCGTCGAGGGCGAAGCTGCGCTGCCCCGGACGGACCAGATACGCCGCCAGTGCCGTGTCGGAAGTGACACCGGCGAGCGGCCAGCCGCGGCCGAGCAGGTCGTGCCACGCCAGCTTCGCCTCGTGCAGCGCCTTCGGCGGGCCCGGATCGGCCAACCACGACGCCAGCGCCGCTTCATCCTCGGCGTCCAGCCGCGCGGTGTCGATGTAGACGCCTTCGCCGCTGGCCGACACGATCGCCACCGCGGTCGCGTCGGCGTCGAAGGCCTTGTGCGTGCCCGCGACGGCCATGCCGAAGCGGCTGCCGTTGCTGTGCTCGGCGAGCCAGGCCGCCAGGGTGCCCGGCTCGAGCAGTCCGCCACGGACGTCGAAGCCGAGCTCGACCTCGGGCTCCACGGGCGACAGGGTGTCGAACAGCCGGTCCCGCAGAACCCGGAACTCCAGGTCGTCGAACAGCTGGTGGATGCGGTCGCGGTCCCACGGCTGCACCCGCAAGGCCTCCGGGGTGTGTGCCAACGGCACGTTCCTGACCAGGTCCGTCAGCTCACGGTTGAGGATGACGCTGGAGAGGTTGGCCCGCAGCGAGTCGCCGACCTTGCCTTTGACCTCATCGACATGGTCGACCAGCGCCTGTAGCGAGCCGTACTGGTTGATCCATTTGGACGCGGTCTTCTCCCCCACACCGGGGATACCGGGCAGGTTGTCGCTCGGGTCGCCGCGCAGGGCCGCGAAGTCCGGGTACTGCGTCGGGGTGAGGCCGTACTTCTCCACCACGGCGTCGGGGGTGAAGCGGTGCAGGTCGCTGACGCCCTTCTTCGGGTAGAGCACCGTCACGTCGTCGGTGACGAGCTGCAGCGAGTCGCGGTCGCCGGTGACGACCAGCACCCGGAAATCCTCCGCCTCAGCCTGCGTGGCCAGCGTGGCGATCAGGTCGTCGGCCTCGAAGCCGTCTTCGGCCAGCACCGTGATGCCGAGCGCCCCCAGCACCTCTTTGGTGATGTCGATCTGGCCCCGGAACTCGTCGGGCGTGGCGGCCCGCCCCTCCTTGTACTCCGGGTACTTCTCTTTGCGGAACGTCTGGCGGGACACGTCGAAGGCCGCCGCGACGTGCGTCGGCTTCTCATCGCGCAGCAGATTGATGAGCATGGCGGTGAAGCCGTACACCGCGTTGGTGGTCAGCCCGCCCTGCGTCTTGAAGTTCTCGGCGGGCAGCGCGTAGAACGCTCGGAACGCCAGTGAATTGCCGTCCAGCAGCATCAATGTGGGCTTGGTGGTGGGCGGGGCGTCCGTTGCGGTGGGGCTCACGGCTCTAACTCTATTCAGCCCCACCGACAGCCAGTAACCGCCGCGCCATGTTCACCAACTCCCGGGCCGCCGGGCTCATCGGCCCACCGGCCCGCCACGCGAACACCAGCCGCCCCCGCAGTGCCGGCGTCAGCTTGATCAAGTGCAGATCACTACGCGACCGCACCATCGCTTGCGGCAACACGGCGACCCCCAGCCCCCGCGCGGCGAGGTCGGCCAGCGCCTGCGGTGTGCTCGCCTCGAAGGCGACGTGCACGTCGACGCCGACGGCGGCGCACGCGCCGTCGAACTGGTGCCGGATGCCGGTGCCGACGGGCAGCGCGATGACGGCACGCCCGGCCAGCTCCGCCAACCGGAGGGCCCGCCGCGTATGCCACGGGTCGTCGAGGGCGACGGCGGCCACGATCGGCTGATCGGTCACGACGACGGCAGCGAGCCCCGACGGCAGCGCGGCGCCGACCGACACGATGGCGGCGTCCAGCTGCCCGGTGCGTATCCCCTCGATCAACGCGTCCGAATTGGCGGTGCCGAGGGTGATGTCGACGTGTGGATGGGCCTCATGGAACCGGGCCAGCAGGCTCGGCATGTCGACGTCATGCGCGGTGACCGTGCCGATGGTCACGGAGCCGCGCACGAGGTCGCTCAATTCGGCCACCGCGGTGCGCGCATCGGCCACCGCCGCGAGGGCCGCCCGCGCGTGCGGCAGCACCGCCTGTCCCGCGGCCGTCAACCGAACCTCGCGCCGGGCGCGGTCGAACAGCGGCTCGCCCAGTTCGCCCTCCAGCCGGGCGATCTGGGCGCTGACCGCGGGTTGCGCGACGTGGATGCGCTCAGCGGCGCGGGTGAAGTTGGCTTCCTCGGCGACGGCGACGAAGTACTCGAACTGCCGTAGTTCCATAAGCTTTGATTATAGTTTGTGGAGTACATCGATATTGGACTTATGGTTGTGCCGCACCGAGGCTGGAGTCATGACACCAGTACTCATCGCCGGCGGCGGTATCGGCGGACTCACCACAGCCTTGACCCTGCATACGCGCGGTTTCGACGCACTCGTGCTGGAACGCGCAAATGACCTGCAGCCGTTGGGCGTTGGAATCAATCTGCTGCCGCACGCCGTCCGCGAACTCACCGAGCTCGGCCTCGGTGACGCGTTGACCGCCATGGCCGTGGCCCCGTCAGCGATCCGCTTCTACACCCATCGCGACGAGCTGTTGTTCACCGAACCCCGTGGACTGGCTGCAGGCGACGCCCACCCGCAGCTGTCGGTGCACCGCGGGCGGCTGCAGATGATGCTGCTCGACGCGGTGCGGGCACGTCTCGGCGCCGACGCGGTCCGCACCGGCTGCGGCGTCACCGGATTCCGGCAGCGCGCCGACGGTGTCGTCGTGGACACCGCGGCCGGCCCGGTCGCGGGCTCGGCCCTCGTCGGCGCCGACGGCATCAACTCCGTCGTGCGCGCGGCGCTGCATCCCGGCCCCGATCCCTTGCTCTCGTCCGGTATCACCATGTACCGCGGGGCCAGTGACATCACGCCGTTCCTCGACGGGCACACGATGGCAATCATCAAGGCCGACAACGGGGTTGACCTCATCGCGTATCCCATCGGCGGCGGTCAGGTGAACTGGGTGCTGCAGGTGCCCACCGGGCCGCCCGGCCCGGTGGACGGCGACGCCAGGTGGAACGCACCCGCGACCGCCGACGATGTCCTGCCGCACGTCGCCGACTGGGATCTCGACTGGCTCGACATGAACGCGCTGATCGGCCACAGCCCGGCGCTGTTCAGTTACCCCATGGTCGACAAGGACCCGCTGCCACACTGGGGCGCAGGTCTGGTGACGCTGCTCGGCGACGCCGCGCACCCGATGTACCCCGTCGGGGCCAACGGTGCGTCACAGTCGATCGTGGACGCGCGGGTGCTCGCCGACGAACTGGCGGCCCACGGCTTCGCCGGGCTCCCGAGCTACGAACAGGCCCGGCGCGCCGAGACCGCCGATGTCATCGCCGCCAACCGCGAGATGCACGTCGCGGGGGCATCGCGGGCGCCGGCGGATCTGGCGCGGGTCACCACCCGGTACCGGACCGAGACCGCGACGAGCACCCGGTCATGACGGGCTGCCCGCCCGCACCGGATCGAAGCGACGCAGCTGTTCGCGGATCGCTTCCGGCTGATCCGTGATCGCCGCGATGTGGCCGTCGGGCCGGACCAAGACGTAGGAGCCGGCCGGCACGTCGTAATCCGGTCCGGGGCTCAGGCGCACTCGTGGAACGCCGAAATCTACTGCAGCTCTGCCGAATTCGAGCAACGTCCAGTGCGGTCCGCGGAAGACGTCGAACAGCCGGCGACCGTCGGGCAACAGGCCGTCAGGTGCGCGGTCGCCGGACTGGAGCACGCCCGGCCCGCGTACCTCACCCGCAAGGGGCCCGCCCCGGTAACTGATGTCCAGCTGATGAATGGCGGACGGCGCCGGTCCGGTCGCGGCGAAGCCCTGACGGTGCAGCGCACCACTGAGCTGAAGCACGTTGGCCGCGACCGGCATCCGTTCGGCGGCGTAGCTGTCCAGCAGTTCATCGGGTGCGCCCGCGAGCACGGCAGCCAGTTTCCAGCCGAGGTTGTAGGCGTCCTGCACGCCCGTGTTGACGCCCTGTCCCCCGGCCGGCGAATGGACGTGGGCGGCGTCGCCGGCCAGCAGCACCCGGCCCATCCGGAACCGTTGCGCCATCAGCAGATTCACGCGGTACTCCGAAATCCACCGCAGGTCCGACAGCTCCACGTCGCGGCGCCCGGAGCGCTGTTCAAGCAGTTCCTGCATCCCGCCCAGGGTCAGTGCGGGCGGGTCCGCGCCCGGCGCCATCGTCACCACCAGCTGGAAGTGCTCGGTACCCGCCAGATTCCACAGCGAGAACCGCGTGGCCTGGTCACCGTCACGGGTCAGCAGGTGACAGCACCGGCCGTCGAGCCCGCTGGCCCGGACGTCACCCACGATGATGCGTTCCTCGGTCAGCGCCCCGCCGAGGAATTCGACGCCGGACACCTTGCGCACCGTGCTGCGACCGCCGTCGGCCCCGACGAGGTAATCGGCGCGGACGGGACCGTGGTCGGTCTGCACGGTCACGCCGTCGTCGTCCTGCGCGAAACCTGTTACCTCGGTGCCGAATTCGATGACGCCCCCGAGTTCGACGAAACGTGCCGCCAGAATCTGGTCGGTCCGCCACTGCGGGATCAGCCACGTGAACGGATACGGCACGGCCGGCGTGGCCGCGAGTTCGGGCAGGCCCAAGAGCTCGTAGATCGGCTTGGTCCAGACCACCTCGGCGCCGCGGTACAGCCGCATGGGTGGAAACGGCTCGCCCGCCGCCAGCACCGCACCGATGACGCCCAGATCGTCGAACACCTCGAGGGTGCGCGGTTGCAGTCCCTTGCCACGCGAGCCGGGAAACAACGTCTGAGCCCGGTCCAGCACGCGCACCGGCACACCGCGGCGAGCCAGCTCGATGGCGAGGGTCAGTCCGGTCGGTCCCGCGCCCGCGACCACCACGCTCATCGGGCACCGCCCAGCAGGGGCAGCAGCACGTTGTCGATGAGTCGCGTACTGAAGTCCGTGTCGACGGGGCGGTCGAGATGCATCTGCCGCAGGATCATTGCCTCGGCCACGTCGTGGATCAGCTCGACGTCGGCGTCGGCGTCGATGTCACCCCGCGCGATGGCGCGCTGGAGCGCGTCGTGGAACGGCGACAGCTCCTCTTTGTCGAGGTGTTGACGGAGGGCCTCGGCGAGTTGGTCGTCGTGCCGCATGAGCGTCGCGAGTTCGGCCGTGACCCGCGTCAACGGGTCGGCGACATCCGTTGCGACGGCGTCCATCACGGCGAACAGGTCGCTGCGCAGCGCCCCGGTATCCGGCATCGATGCGTTCCGGGCGGCGTCCGCGGCGTCGAGCGTGGCCCGGACGAGCTGAGCCTTGTTGGGCCAGCGGCGATAGATGGTCGCCTTGCTGGCACCCGCCCGCACGGCCACCGCATCGGTGGTCAATGCCGCGTAGCCCCGTTCGACGAGCAACTCGGCCGTCGCTGCGAGCACCGCCTGTTCCCGCGCCATCCCTCGAACCATGGCAGAAGTGTACGAAACCGTTCCGTACACTTCAATGGGTTTTCCCGGCTGCCGGGATAAAACTGCAACACGTTTCAGTTTCAGGGCTATTGGCAGCTACGCTGAGCTCGTGCCAGGAGTGACGGAAGCCGGTAGTCAGCCGGCAATTGAAGGTTGGTGGGACACCGACGAAAACGGTGCGCCACACCTGATCGGGGCCAAGTGCCCGCAGTGCGGGACCTACGTTTTCCCGCCTCGCGCCAACAACTGCCCCAGCCCGGCGTGTGACAGCGACGTGCTCGAGCCCGTCGCGTTGTCGCGCCGCGGCACGGTGTGGAGCTACACCGAGAACCGCTATCCCCCGCCGGCGCCGTACCCGGCGGCCGACCCGTTCGAGCCGTTCGCCATCGCCGCTGTCCAGCTGGAGGCCGAGGGCCTCATCGTGCTGGGCAAGGTCGTCGAGGGCACACTCGCCGCGGACCTCAAGGTCGGCATGGAGATGGAACTGACCACCATGCCGCTGTACACCGATGCCGACGGTGTCGAGCGCACCACCTATGCCTGGGAGATTGCGAAGTGAGCACGCCTGAGCCGCTGTACATCCTCGGTGCGGGCATGCACCCGTGGGGCAAGTGGGGCCGCGACTTCACCGAGTACGGCGTCGTCGCCGCCCGGGCCGCGCTGGCCGAGGCCGGCCTCGACTGGCGTCAGATCCAGTTGGTCGCCGGTGCCGACACCATCCGCAACGGCTACCCCGGCTTCATCGCCGGGTCGACGTTCGCCCAGAAGCTGGGCTGGAACGGCGTGCCGGTGTCCTCGTCCTACGCCGCGTGCGCCAGCGGTTCGCAGGCCCTGCAGAGCGCCCGCGCCCACATCCTGGCCGGCTTCTGCGACGTCGCGCTGGTCATCGGCGCCGACACCACGCCCAAGGGTGCCTTCGCCCCGGTCGGCGGCGAGCGCAAGAACGACCCCGACTGGCAGCGCTTCCACCTGCTTGGCGCCATGAATCCGGTGTACTTCGCCCTGCTGGCCCGCCGCCGCATGGACCTGTACGGCGCCACCTCCGAAGACTTCGCCCAGATCAAGGTGAAGAACTCCAAGCACGGCCTGAACAACCCGAATGCCCGCTACCACAAGGAGGCTTCGGTCGAGGACGTGCTGGCCAGCCCGGTCGTCTCCGACCCGCTGCGGCAGCTGGACATCTGCGCCACCTCGGACGGCGCCGCCGCGCTGATCGTGGCCAGCGCCGACTTCGCACGCAAGCATCTCGGCTCGCTCGACGGTGTGCCGTCGGTGCGGGCCATCAGCACCGTCACGCCGCAGTACCCGCAGCACCTGCCCGAATTGCCGGACATCGCAACGGATTCCACCGCGGCCATCGCCGGACCGGAACGGGTGTTCAAGGATCAGATCCTCGATGCCGCGTACGCCGAGGCCGGCATCGGTCCCGACGACGTCAACCTCGCGGAGGTCTACGACCTGTCGACCGCGCTGGAGCTCGACTGGTACGAGCACCTGGGCCTGTGCGCCAAGGGTGAAGGCGAGCAGCTCCTGCGCTCTGGTGCCACCACCATTGGTGGTCGCGTCCCGGTCAACCCCTCGGGTGGTCTGGCGTGCTTCGGCGAGGCCATCCCGGCCCAGGCCATTGCGCAGGTGTGTGAGCTCACCTGGCAGCTCAAGGGTCAGGCCACCGGACGCCAGGTCGAAGGTGCCCGGGTGGGCGTGACCGCGAACCAGGGCCTCTTCGGGCACGGTTCGTCGGTGATCGTCGCGCGCTAGTTTCCGATCCGCTGAACGTGAAGAAAATCCCGGGGAATTTCCGATTCCCCGGGATTTTCTGCACGCTGGGCCAGTGATGATTTCGGTCCGGGTCAAGCCGGGCAGCCGCAAAGGGCCCCTCGTCGAGACCGACGACGACGGCACGCTGGTCGTGTACGTCCGCGAACAGGCAGTCGACGGCAAGGCCAACACCGCGGTGATCCGGGTGCTTGCCCAGCATTTCGAGGTGCCCAAGTCACGGGTCGAGTTGGTGTCCGGCGCGGCGGCGCGGATCAAGCGGTTTCGGATCGGCGAATAGCGCCGATACTGCAGTCATGCCACGTATCACCGCCGTCCTCGGCGACATCACGCAGCAGAACGTCGACGCCATCGTCAACGCCGCCAACAATGCGATGCGCGGTGGCGGCGGTGTGGACGGCGCCGTCCACCGGGCGGGCGGCCCGGCGGTGCTGCAGGACTGCGTCGCGCGCTTCCCGCACGGCCTGGCGACCGGCGATGCCGGCTGGACCACCGCCGGCAATCTCCCGGCCCGCTGGGTGATCCACACCGTCGGGCCGAATCACCGCGCGGGCCAACGCGATCCGGAGTTGTTGCGGTCCTGCTACCGGCGTTCACTGGAGGTCGCCGACGAGCTCGGCGCGCTGAGCGTGGCCTTCCCGTTGATCAGCGCGGGTATCTACGGGTGGCCGCTGCACGACGCGATCATGATTGCCGCTGAAACAGTCTCGTCAGCCTCCACCAAGGTCGACGACGTCCGTCTGGTGACGATCGACGACGACATCGTCAACCGAATCGACGCTCAGTTGCGCCGAACATGAGCTTACGTCCGAAATTTCGCGGGTTCTTCGAACACAAGCTCATGTTCGGCGGAAGGACAGCTCAGGCGACGCCGAGGTAGGCGGCCCGGATACTGTCGTCCTTCAGCAGGTCGCGGGCATTACCGCTGCGGGTGACGGCGCCGGTCTCCAGGATGTAGGCCCGGTCGGACCGGCTCAGCGCCTGCTGCGCATTCTGCTCGACCAGTAGCACCGTGGTGCCCTGAGAGTTGATCTCGGAGATGATCCGGAAAATCTGCGAGATGACCATGGGCGCCAGGCCCATCGACGGCTCGTCGAGCAGCAGCACCTTGGGCCGGGCCATCAGCGCGCGACCGATCGCCAGCATCTGTTGCTCACCACCGGACAGCGTGCCGCCGGCCTGCGTCCGCCGTTCGGCCAGCCGCGGGAACGTCGTCAGCACCCAGTCGAGACGCTCATCGTGGTCGTGCTTGGACTCGAATTTGCGTCCGTAGCAGCCCATTTCGAGGTTCTCGACGATGGTCATGCCCGGGAAGATGCCGCGGCCCTCGGGCGCCTGGATCAGGCCCGCGGTCACGCGGCGATGCGCTTTCATCTTCGAGACGTCCGCGCCGTCGAACCATACCGAACCCGACGTGAGCGGCCTCAGTCCGGAGATGGCCCGCATCATGGTGGTCTTGCCGGCGCCGTTGGAGCCGAGCAGGGTGACGAGTTCACCCTCCCGCACGACCAGCGAAACACCGTGCAGCGCTTGAATTCTGCCGTAGTGGACGACGGCGTCGCGGACCTCCAGCAGCACCGGCCGCGGGTCGAGGTCGGCGGATTCAGAGCTCGTCATCGGGCACCCCCAGGTAAGCGGCGATGACCTTGGGGTCCTCGCGAATCTCGGCCGGCAGGCCTTCGGCGATCTTGCGGCCGAACTCCAGCACCACGATGCGGTCGGTGACGCCCATGACCAGTCGCATGTCGTGTTCGATCAGCAGCACGGTGTAGCCGTCCTCGCGGATCGCGTGGATCAGTTCGATGAGTGCGGACTTCTCGCTCGGGTTGAAGCCGGCCGCCGGCTCGTCCAGACACAGCAGTTTCGGCTCGGTGGCCAGGGCACGGGCGATCTCCAGCCGGCGCTGGTCCCCGTACGACAGGTTCCGCGCCTTCTCTTCGCCGCGGTGTGCGATGCCCACGAATTGCAGCAGCGCCGCGGCACGTTCGATGGCGTCGCGTTCCTCGCGGCGGTGCCGCGCGGTGCGCACCAGCGCGCCGGGCACCGACGTCTTGTGCCGGGCGTCAGTGCCGACGACGACGTTCTCCAGCGCCGTCATCTCACCCCACAGCCGGATGTTCTGGAAGGTGCGCGCGATGCCGCGCCGGGTGATCTCGTGGCGCTTGATCTTGCCGAGCGGCGCGCCGTCGAACATCACCGATCCGGACGACGGCCGGTACACGCCGGTGATCGCGTTGAAGCACGTGGTCTTGCCGGCGCCGTTGGGGCCGATGAGGCCGAGAATCTCGCCGCGCCGGATATCGAACGTCACCGAATCGAGTGCGGTGAGTCCCCCGAACTTGACGGTGAGATCGGTTGTGGCCAACAACTTCTCACCCTCGGCGACCTGGACGTCTCGATGCAGGGCGGCGAGTTCCTCGTCGGGTGCGGGCTCTACGGGTTCGGTCATGCCGCCGCCTTCGATTCGTCCGCATTGCGCAACAACGCTCGCGCCGACTTGCCGTAGGTCAGCAGCTGCTGGCGTACCGGGAACAGACCCTGTGGCCGGAAGATCATCAGCACCACCAGCGCCAGGCCGAAGAACAGGTACTTGAGGTCACCGAGGTTGATGCCGAGCACATGCACGCCGAGCAGCCGGTTGGGCAGGTACACGATGATGAACGCACCGACGATCACGCCGAGCTTGTTGCCCTGCCCGCCGAGGACCACCGCGCACAGGAACAGCATCGAGTTGATGATGTTGAAGGTGGGCGGTGCGACGTACTGCACCTGGCCGGCATACAGCGCGCCCGACAGGCCGCCGATGCCCGCGCCGATGACGAACGCCCACAGCTTGAACTTGAAGGTGTTGACGCCCATGACTTCCGCGGCGTCCTCGTCCTCGCGGATGGCGACCCACGCCCGCCCGACACGGCTGCGTTCCAGGTTGCCGACGAGCAGCAGGATGGCGACCATCAGCACCAGGCCCAGCCAGAACCACCACGTGCCGTAGTTGGCGCTGCCGGCGGAGTTGCCGCTGGAGAACACGCCCGTAGGGAGTTTGTCGGTCTCCCCCAGCCGCGGGTAGGCGATCTGGTTGAGGCCGCGGGCACCGTTGGTCAGGTCGGAGAGGTTGTCGGCGAGCAGCCGGATGATCTCGCCGAATCCCAGCGTGACGATCGCGAGGTAGTCGCCGCGCAACCGCAGCGTCGGGATGCCCAGCACCAGGCCGGCCATGGCGGTGACCGCCATGGCCAGGGGTACGCAGGCCAGCCAGGCCCAGTCCTTGTCGAGGAATCCGTCGACCCCGACCTGGTTCCATGGGCTGTCCGGGCTGGTCAGCAGCGCGACGGTATAGGCGCCGACGGCGTAGAACCCGACATAGCCGAGGTCGAGCAATCCAGCTTGTCCCACAACGACATTGAGGCCGATCGCGATGATCGCCACCATCGCGAACTGCGCCATGGTGCCACCGAAGCTGATGCCTGGCGTGTTGAGGAACGACGGGGTGTGCAGCGGCAGCATCGCCACCGCCGTGAACAAGAGGACGCCGAAGATCCATTTGGCGGGCCGGCTCTGCTGATCCCACCACTGGCGTATCTGGTCACCGGGTGCCAGCAGGTACCGGGCCCGGCCCTCGTTCGAATGCTGCCCGCTCATGCTCGCGCCTTCCCGAGACTTTCACCGAGTATCCCGGTGGGACGGATCAGCAGCACCAGCACGAGGAGGACGAAAGCCACCACGTCGCGCCATTGCGTGCCGAAGAACGCCTGGCCGTAGTTCTCCATGATGCCGAGGATCAAGCCACCGAGGAGCGCGCCCCGCAGGTTGCCGATGCCGCCGAGCACCGCGGCCGAGAATGCCTTGATTCCCAACAGGAATCCGCCCGAGTAGATGATGCCCTGCGGCACCTTCAGGGTGTAGAGCAGCGCGGCGGCGCCCGCGAGCAGGCCACCGATGAGGAACGTCGTCATGATGATGCGCTCCCGGGAGACGCCCATGAGGGTGGCGGTCGTCGGATCCTGCGCGACGGCGCGGATGCCGCGGCCGAACTTGGTGCGGTTGAGCGCGATGTCGGTCAGCAGCGCCAGCACGATGGCCGCCACGACGATGACGATGGTGACGTTCGAGATGTTCGCACTGAAGAGCGTGAACTGAGTTTTGGGTTGCACCAGGATGATCGGCTGTTGCGCATTGCTGCCGCCGAAACCCTTGAGGATTTTCGGGAGCACGAAGTGCACGAATTCCTGCAGGACGAACGACATGCCGATGGCGGTGATGAGGAATGTCAGCCCGCGCGCATTGCGGCGGCGCAGTGGGCGGTAGGCCACCACCTCCAGGCCGACGGCCGCGGCGCCGGAGACCAGCATCGCGACCACCATGGCGACGCCCAGGTAGAAGATCGTCAACCCGACGCCGAGGTTGTAGGCATTTCCGCTGGGCTTGAAGCCGAGAATGACCTCCAGCGCGAAGTAGGCGCCGAACATGCCGAGCATGAAGATTTCCGAGTGCGCGAAGTTGATGAGTCGCAGCACGCCGAACACCAAGGTGTAGCCGACGGCGACGAGGGCATAGATGGCGCCCCACGACAACCCGTCAATCGTCAACTGCCAGAACCCGTTCACCAGGTTGTCGACGTTGAAATTGATGTTGGCCGCGGTGCACACGTAGTGGCCGACGCAGTCGGATGTCATCGGGTGGCGGCTCCTCGGTTATCGCGGTGGTGAGAGTCCAGGAACGACGACGCGCCCGGCACTGGGTCCGGACGCGTCGTCGCCTGCAGGTTCCTACTGGACCTTGTAGATCCAGATGAGGTTGGTGGTCAGCTCACCCTTGTTGTTCCACTGGTACTTGCGCGCCACGCCCTGACCTTCGTACTTGGTCACGAAGTCCAGCAGTGCGGGCCGGGTGACGGCGCCCGAGTCGATGCCCTTGACCAGGATGGTGCCCAGGTCGTAGCCCTCGGTGCTGTAGGTGCCGGGCTCCTGGCCGAACTTCTTGGTGTACTCCTCGGCGAACTGCTTACTCGCCGGTCCGCACGGGCACGACAGGATGGCGCCCTTGGTGGCCTCGCCGCCCTGCTTGACGAACTCGGGGTCCTTCGTGCCGTCGGCGCTGGCGAACGTCGCGGTCACGCCGCCGTCCTTGAGCTGCTGAGCGAACGTCGCGGCCTCGGCGTAGTACCCGCTGTAGAAGATCGCGTCCGGTGCGGCGCCCTTGATCTGGGTGACGGCGGCCGAGAAGTCCTTGTCGCCCTTCTTGACCGAGATGTTGCACGCCGAGTCCGCGACCGGTCCCAGCGTGGTACGCACCGCGGTGGCCAGGCCCAAGCCGTAGTCGGTGCTGTCGTCGACGACGCAGACCTTCTTGTACTTGAGGGTGTTCTTCAGGTAGTTCGCGACCGACGGACCCTGCACACCGTCATTGGCCAGGCCACGGAAGAAGGTCTTCCAGCCGTTCTCACTCAGCGTCACGTTGGTGGCCGACGCGGTGGCCGCGACCAGGCCGGCCTGGTCGAAGACCGTGCCGGTGGCCTTCGTCTCGCCCGAGAACGCCGGGCCGACCAGACCGATGGTGAACTTGTCATCGACGATCTGAGGCGCGATGGCCGTCGCCTTCTGGGGGTCGCCTTCGGTGTCGAAGGTCTTGAGCGTCACCTGGCAACCCGGGTTGGCCGCGTTGTGCTTGTCGATGGCCAGCTGCACGCCGTCCTTGATGTTGATGCCCAGTGCGGCATCGGGACCGTTCAGCGCGCCCGCCATGGCGATGGAAACCGGCGGGCAGGTGGCCTTGCCGTCGCCGGCGGGATCGGCCGGCGTCGCGCCCGTGGCGCCCTTGACCTCGCCGCCGTTCTCGTCGATCTGGACCTGTTCGACGATCTTGAGATTCGAGCCGGCCGCGCCGCTCTGCTTCGGATCAGACTGGCTGCATCCCGCCAGACCGAACACGATCAGACCGGCACTGCCGACTGCAAGAGCATTACGAGCTACGCGACTGCGCACGCTTCACCTCCGGGTCATGGTTACGTGGCACCGGACGCGGCCTGCACTCTTCGCAGGTGGGGCCGACATCCGGTACTTCGCGTAGACAGTAACCAACACGGCGCGGCGATACGCGCTGTTGAGCGATGCTCGCCGACGTTGTCTTTATCGGACCTGTGCAAATGCTGCGGCCCGAAACACAGAGTTAACGCCGCGGCATCCCGAGACTCAGTCGGCTGACGGCTCCGTCGTTTCCGCGGCCGGCGGATCCAGCGTCTCGACGACCACTTCGGCCACCCGCTTCATGGTGGTGCGCCGGTCCATGGCGGCCCGCTGAATCCACTTGAACGCCTCGGGTTCGGTCATACCCTGCTTGGTCTGCAGGATGCCCTTGGCGCGCTCGACGAGCTTGCGGGTCTCCAAGCGGTCCGACAGCGACAGGACTTCCTTCTCCAACGCCGTCAGCTCGCCGAACCGGCTGACCGCGACCTCGATGGCCGGCACCAGATCGGTGATCGAGAACGGCTTGACCAGGTAGGCCATGGCACCGGCGTCGCGGGCGCGTTCGACCAGCTCACGCTGCGAAAACGCGGTCAGGATCACGATGGGCGCGATGCGCTTGGCGGCAATCTCGGAGGCCGCGTCGATGCCATCGCGGCGTGGCATTTTCACGTCCATGATCACGAGATCCGGCTTCAGCTGCTCGGCGAGTTCAACGGCCTCCTGGCCGTCGCCGGCCTCGCCGACGATCTCGTAGCCCTCGTCGCGGAGCATCTCCGCCAGGTCCAGCCGGATGAGCGCTTCATCCTCGGCCACGAGAACACGGCGCGGTGTGACGTCATCAGTTGTTGGACCGGTCATCACAACATTGTCGCGTGAGGTGGCCGCTGAGGCGACCTCGGGGCGCGCCGTCGCCGCCAGAATCACATCAACTATGGTGGTACACCGCCACCCAACAACGGGTTGCAACGCCCTCGTATCCCAACTGGCAGAGGAAACGGATTCAAAACCCGTGCAGTGTGAGTTCGAATCTCACCGAGGGCACCAAAGCTCGCCGCTAAACTGCAGGCATGGGGGCACTGCGAGTCACTGCGGATGGATTGTTCGCCGTTGCCGGCCAACTCGAGCAGCATGCCCAGGCGCTGTCGGCACACACCATCAGCGGTGCGCCGCTGCCCGCCGGTCAGTCCACCGCGGATGTCGTCGCCGAGATCCAGTCGCGCGTTGACGCGGCGTCCGCCGCACATGCCGAACGGATCTGGTCTGTTGCCGCCACACTGACCGCCGCCGGACGCGCTTATACCGACTCCGACAGCGCCGCCTCGGCAGCACTGGCGGAATAGTCATGATGGCCGAATTGGAATTGCCGACGCTGGCGCAGATCACCGCTTGGGATGTGCAACACCTGGTCGACGCTGCCGCGCAATGGAACAAGACCGCCGACCTGTGGGAGAACTCGTTCCACGAGGTCTGGCAGGGCACCCTGCGCCCCGGCGGCACCACGTGGGAAGGCAGCGCAGCGGAGAACGCGCAGGACATCGCCTGGCGTGATCTGGTCAAGGTCCGCGGATCGGCCGACGCGCTGCGGGCCGCCGCCAGTATCGCGCACACAGGCGCGTCGTCGCTCTCTGACGTCAAACGACTGGCGCTCAACGCAATTGACGAAGCACGCACCAATGAGTTCGCGGTCGCTGAAGACCTGTCGGTGACCGAGGTCAGGTACCGGTTCGTGGCCCGCGAACGCGAGTCACGCGAGTCGATGGCCGACGACCACTCCGCCGACATCCGGCACTTCGCCGCGAATCTCGTTGCGCTGGACCGGGATATCGCACACCGCCTCCGGGCGACGATGTCCGGCATCGGCGCCCCGATCTACTCGGTCTGAGCCGCACAAACTGCGCGGCCTCCCCGGCGCCTGACACGCCAGGGAGGCCTCGCTCAGACCCGGGCTATGCGCCCTGGTGCTGCTGTGGCTTGCCGTCCGTCGCCGAGGTCTTGCCACCGGTGTCGCTGTTGGACCGCCCCGTCGGCTTCGACGGTTCGCTGGCAGCGGGGGCCGGCTTCTTTGTCTTGCCCGGCTTCTTGCCCGACTTGCCCTTGGTGCCCGCCTTGTCACCAGCCTTGCCATCGGTCGACTTGTCCTGGGCCGCATCGTCTTTGGCCGGCTTCTTGGACTCGGTCGCGGCCTTCGGCTCCGTCGATGCAGGCGAATCGGTCTGCGGCGTCTCCGCCTTCGGGTTCTCGGCCTTCGGGGTCTCCGCCTTCGGGGTCTCGGCCTTGGGAGTTTCAGCCGGGGCCTCTTCCTTCGGCGTCTCCGCCTTGGGCTGCTCGGCCTTGGGAGTTTCAGCCTTGGGAGTTTCGGCCTTGGGGTCCTCGGTCTTGGGAGCTTCGGCCTTGGGATCGTCGACCTTGGTTTCCACGGCCTTGGGATCGACTGCACCGGCGGCGTCGTGCTCAACAGCGTCAACGACCTTGACGTCGCCCGATTCCGACTTGTCGCCGGCCTTCACATGCTCGGCAGTGTCCTTCGCGCCGCCCACCTGAGACTTCAGTTCCGTCGCGGCCCGGTTGGCCTCCGAGAGAGTGTCCGAACTGATCGACGCGGCAGCAGGCGCCAGGCTCGCGGTGGTAGTCGGTTGCGCCGCAGCGGGTTTGAAGATGCCCGACAACAGGCTCTGGAACGCCTTGACGGCATTGGCGAACGCGGTCTGCAGCGACGTGGTGAACGATGCGAACGCCTTCTGGAACTGGGCCACCGCCTTCTGGATCAATTCGGCCAGGGCCACGATCGGCGAGACGATGACGGGTGGCAGACCGATGGCGTCCGAGATCACCTTCACGGCCAGCTTCGCCGTCCAGTCGGCCTGGAAGATGCCGTAACCGGTGTCCGTGCCGGGCACGCCGTCGCGCGTGGTGTAGATGAACAACGGGCCGGTGTAGGTCAGTGCCCGCCAGGTGGTGATGAAGTCCTGGATGAAATCGGCCTGCAGCTGGTTGCTGGTCGGATCGACGACACCGAGTTGGTCGAGCACGGTCTGGAAGCCGTACTCGGTGGCCCAGATCAGTTTGTCGCTGTCACCGTTCTGCACCATGATCGCCCGCATCTGCTGCACCTGGTACAGCGCCGCGAATGGGTTCAACGCGCCCTGCGAGAACTTCAGCACCTGATTGAACTCGTACGGGTGAACCGAGATGGCGTCGAAAAAGCCCTGGGCGCCAGCGGCATACATCGCGGCCAGGAAGGTCTGCGGTGACGAGGTGAGACCGAAGAAGTCCTGCAACGGCGCCAGCGCGCCCGCGATCACGGTGGAGGTCGGGTCGACACCTCCGGTCCCGTTGACACCTTTGAGCGTGGTGTAGACGGCCTTCAGGATCGCGGTGTACTTGACGGGATCCATCGGCTGGAAAAAGCTGGCGCTGTTGGGCTCGTTCCAGACCTCGTACGCGGAGATCACGTCGCCGTACCGCGTCGCCACCTGCTTGACGAAGTCCGCGTAGACGGCCGGGTCGGGCGCGCCCGCACCCGGGATCGTCCCACTGGGCGCCGCCCACAAGGGCGTGTGGCTGATGACGGCCAGCACGCCCATGTTGTGAGCGCGGGCGGCATCCATCACGTTGTTCATGAGGGTCCAGTTGGCGTCATTCGCCAGATCATTGGGACCCGTCATCTTGATCAACGCCCACGGGACGAAGACCCGGATGTTCTGCACCCCGATCGACTGCAGTTGGGTCAAGGTCTTGTCGATCTCCGCCGGCGACAGCCCATAGAGGCTCGAGTCGGCGATGCCGATGCTCGACGACTCCGGATCGATCTCGGCGGTGGGGATGACGTCGACCGCGACCGACCGGGGCGGCGTCGGGGTGACGTGACTGTAGGTGCAGATGACTGCCAACGGCATCAATACGACAACGACTCTCAGCATGAGAGCACGGACCAGACGGTTCACCGCAGTCCCCTTTCCGCCCTGGTCGTCGCCACTCAGCGACGACGCGTGGCAGTTAATTTACTGCTCCGACAACAATTAAAGGAGCGCAAATCCGAAATCTGATCGAAATAGTCCGATCATGCGTTTCAGGCAAATATGGAGGTGTCCTAAATACTTCTGGTATGTACGTATGTAGCTAATCAATATCGGTTTGCATAATTGCAGTAGACAAGTATTTTTCGCATATATCTGCAGTTCACAGCACTTGCCATTCTCGCCAGCTCGCCATTCGACGCAACTGCAGAATATTTGGCAATTTTGATATTGATCCGTGCCATACGTACTTTTCGGCTGCGGCGAAGGGACGCCCAGTACCAACGAATATCCCACTCAGCGAGCGCCTCTAATTGGCCAGAGCAACTGGCCATTAGGGGTCCCGCAACCGCTCCGGACGGCCTCACCAGAGGTACCGCGGCGACCCGCTGTTTCGCCGTCAGCGGAGTATCCGCAGCCGGGCACCAAACGCGGCCGTGCGCGTCTACCCTTTAGTCCATGGCGATCATGGATGACGCTCGCCTCGCCGGTGGCACCGCGACCCCGGCCAGCGCCGAGTTGGTCGCCGCCGTGCGCCGTTCGGTGTGTGTACCGACCGCGACCGTCCGCGAGTGCCTGCACCCGGACGCCGACATCCTGAGCCCGACCGTCGCCCGCAGCCGCCGGATCCTGACCCGCACCAGCCGCCTCGGCGCGATGCTCAGCGTCTTCTTCGCCTTCCAGGCGTTGTCCACCGGCCCGTACACGATGTGGATCGGTGCGGTGAACATCGTCAGCGCCGCACTGTTCCTGCTCGTCCCGGCGCTCTACCGCTTCGGCGAACTCGTCGCGCCAGCGGCATTCGTGCTCATCGCCTACACCTCGGTCACCGTCGTGACCATCAATGTCGGCACGGGCTCCGGCATTCTGCTGTATTTCGCCGTGGCAGGCGCCATCACGCTGTTGATCGTGGGTCTCGAACACGTGGGATTCGCGGCCGCCGTCGCCGCCGTCGGCATCGTCACCGCGAGCGTCCTGGAATTCACCGTGCCGGCGTACACCGGAGCGCAGACCGAGATGGAAGGCCGGGTGTCGTTCGTCATCACGGCGGTGTCCGGCTGCCTGATCGTGATGGCGACCGTCTGGTCCGTCCTGCGCGAGAACGCCATCGCCCAGCGCGCCATCCAGGCGGAGTACCTCCGGTCCGAGACGCTGCTGGCGAACATCCTCCCGGAGTCCATCGCACAGCGCCTCAAGGATCCCGCGCACACGGTGATCGCCGACAAATTCGACGACGCCTCAATCCTTTTCGCCGACATCGCCGGCTACACCCAACGCGCCAGCGACACCACGCCCGCCGACCTGGTCCAGTTCCTGGACACGCTCTACACCGGCCTGGACGCGCTCGTCGACCGGCACGGCCTGGAGAAGGTCAAGACGAGCGGGGACTCCTACATGGTCGTCAGCGGTATACCGCACGGCCGCGCCGATCATCTCGAGGCACTGGCCTGCCTGGCCCTGGACTTCGCCGACGAAGTCCGCGAACTGACCGATCCGAAGGGTCGCCCAGTGCCGGTGCGCATCGGGATCGCCGCGGGCCCCGTGGTGGCCGGCGTGGTGGGGTCACGCAAGTTCTTCTACGACGTCTGGGGCGACGCGGTGAACGTCGCGTCCCGAATGGAGAGCACCGACGTGGCCGGGCGAATCCAGGTGCCGCACAACGTGTATGAGCGCCTGCAGCACGCCTACCAATTCGAGGAGCGCGGCGAGATCGACGTCAAGGGCAAGGGCCTGATGCGCACCTGGTACCTGGTCGGGCGGACCTCAGGCGCGTCGCGCGCCGACGGCGCTCAGTCCAGCCCGTGCTCGATGGCATAGCGCGCCGCTTCCACCCGATTGGCCACCTCCAGCTTGCGGAACGTCGCCTGCACGTGGTTCTCCACGGTGCGGTGACTCAGGGTCAGCCGTTCGGCGATCTGCTTGGCGGTCAGGCCTTTTGCCACGTAACGGAGGATCTCCGTCTCCCGCTCCGTCAAGCCCGCGGCCGGGTCCGCGCCCGGCGTCTTGGCCATGCGCCGGTGCTCCCCCAGCACCAGCCCGGCCAGACCCGGGGTGAACACCGCACGCCCCTCGCCCGTCGCCCGCACCGCGTCGGCCAGCTCGGCCTTGGACGCGCTCTTCACCAGATACCCGGTGGCACCGGCCTTTACGGCCTCCAGCACGTCGTCGCGCTCGTCGGACGCCGACAACACCAGCACCCGGCTCGCCGGCGAGACCGCCAGCACCTGTGTGGTCGCCTCGACACCGCTGCCGTCGGACAGCCGCATGTCCATCACGACCACCTGCGGCTTCACCACCGCGGCCCGGCGTCCCGCGGCGGCGACGCCGTCGGCGGTGGCCACCACGGTGAAGCCGGAGTCCTCGAGGTCACGGGCGACGGCGTCCCGCCAGATCGGGTGGTCGTCGACCACCATGACCGTCAGCTGTGGCTCAGACACCGGTTGCCTTCCGGGGTACCGTCAGCTCCCACTCGGTGCCCGCGCCCGGCGACGTCGTCAGCTCCGCCGCACCGCCCAGTGATTCCAGCCGTCCCACAATGGATTTCGTCACGCCCATATGCCCCTCCGCAGCCGCCTGCGCCAACCGTCCGTCGGCAATGCCCACCCCATCGTCGCGGACGCTCACCACGACCTGCTCGCCGAGGTCTTCGACGAGGACGTAAGCCCGGGCCTCCTGTCCCGCGTGGGCGGCGGTGTTACCCAGCACATTGGCCACCGCGGCATCGAGTTCGCCCGCCACGGCGGCGTCGAGCAGCACCGGGTCCGGCGGCACACTGACCGCGACGCGCTCACCCGCGCGGGCCCGGAGCATCTCCCCGATGTCGACCAGACCACCCGGCGCCTCGTCCAGACCGGAACTGACCAGCCGCCGCAGCGCTCGTTCCTGCTCGCCCGCCAGCTGCGCGAGTGCCGTTGTCTCACCGCCGATTTCCCGGCCCTTCCGGGCCACCAGCGCCAGCACCTGGATGGCGCCGTCGTGCACCTGCCGCGACAGCCGCTCACGCTCCGCGGTCGCCGCCGCCAACCGGATGGCGCGCTGCAACTCCGCGTGGGCACGGCGGGCGGTCTGCGCGGCCATCCCGACGGCGAGTCCCACCGCCAACTCGATGACCAGTGTCGCCTGTCTGCCGAGGTTGGGGTCGAAGTAGCCCTTGAGCACCGCGCCGGTCGCCGTCACGAGCAGCCCGACGCCCATGCCGGCCAGCGGACCCAGCTGGATGGCCGCCGACAACGTCGCGTTGGTGGCCCACAACGTGGTCGGCCACGACTGGTTGCCGGCGATCCACGCCGGAGAAGCCACCAGATCGGTCGACAACACCAGCAGGACGACGGCGAGCACCTCTGCCAGCACCCAGGCGCGCCGCCGTCCGAAGCCCTTCAGGTACGCCACCGCACACACCACGCTCCAGGCGATGAGGAGCCCGAACAGCGCCCAGGTGACGGCCGGGTGCAGCAGATCGTCATTGACCGCGAGCTGAAAACCCAAGGCGTACAGGCAGCTGAGCAGCCGGAAACCCTGCGCCGCCCGCCACAGCGGGGCGGCCGGGTCCGGTTCTGATTCCGGCTTCGAAGCGGGGTGAACAGCCACTACATCACTTTGGACAGAAAAGCCTTCGTGCGTTCATGTTTCGGGTCGGCCATCACCTCACGCGGGGCGCCGCGCTCGACCACCACGCCGCCGTCCATGAACACCAGCTCGTCGGCCACCTCGCGCGCGAAGCCCATCTCGTGGGTGACCACGATCATCGTCATGCCCTGCTGGGCAAGCTTTTTCATGACCGCGAGGACGTCGCCGACCAGTTCCGGGTCCAGAGCCGAGGTCGGTTCGTCGAACAGCATCAGTTTGGGTTCCATCGCCAGCGCGCGGGCGATCGCCACGCGCTGCTGCTGGCCTCCGGACAGCTGGGCCGGATACGCATCGGCTTTGCTGGACAGCCCAACCTGGTCGAGCAGATCCCGCGCACGCTTGACCGCCGCATCACGCTTGACGCCCTTGACGTGCACCGGCGCCTCGACGATGTTCTCCAGCGCGGTCCGGTGCGGGAACAGATTGAAATGCTGAAAGACCATGCCGACGTCGCGGCGCTGGCGGGCGGCCTCCTTGGGCGGGAGTTCGTGCAGCTTGCCGCCGCGTTCGCGGTAACCGACCAACTCCTCATCGACGTACAGCCGCCCGGCACTGACCTGCTCCAGGTGGTTGATGCACCGCAGGAACGTCGACTTGCCGGACCCAGAGGGCCCGACCAGCACGAGGACCTGTCCCCGCTGGACTTCCAGCGAGACGCCCTTGAGTACGTTAAGGGCACCGAAGCTCTTGCACACCTGCTCGGCGCGCACCATCGGGGTCATGCGGGCACACCCCCGTGGTCGCCCATCTGCGCCAGGGCGAGGGCCTCGAGCTGTTTGGTCGTCAGCTTGCGCGACGCGCCCCGGGAGAAGTACCGCTCCAGGTAGAACTGGCCGACCATCAGCACGCTGGTGATGACGAGGTACCAGGTGGCGGCGACCAGCAGCAGCGGGATGGGCTGGAAGATCACGGCCGAGATGTCGCGGGTGCGGGTGTAGAGCTCGAGCGTGTACGGCACGGCCGTGACCAGCGACGTGGTTTTCAGCATGCTGATCAGCTCGTTGCCGGTGGGTGGCACGATGACCCGCATCGCCTGCGGAAGAACGGTGCGCCGCATGGTCATCCACCACGACATGCCCAGGGCGACCGACGCTTCGGTCTGCCCCTCGGGGACGGAAATGATTCCGGCACGGATGATCTCGGCCATATAGGCGGCTTCGTTGAGGCCCAGGCCGATGAATGCCATCTCGAACGCGAGAGACAGACCCTGCAGCTGGATGTGGAACAGCGACGGACCGAACGGCACCCCGATCTGGATGTTCTGGTAGATCGACGGGAACAGGCCCCAGAACACCAGCTGCACGTACACCGGAGTACCGCGGAAAATCCACAGATAGCCCCACGCGACGGCACGGAACACCGGGTTCGGTGACAGCCGCATCACGGCCAGGACCACGCCCAGCACCAAGCCGATCGCCATCGCATAGATGGTGAGCTGCACGGTGTTCCACGCTGCCTCGGCCACCCGCTCGTCGAGCAGGTACTTGAGATAGGTGTCCCAGCCGTAGGCGGGATTGGTCGCGGCGCCGTAAAGGAACAGCCCGGCAACAACGATGATCGCGATGGCTCCGACCCACCGCCAGGGATGCCGCAGCGGTACCGCGTGGATGGCAGCTGGACCGTGCGGGTCTGCCGCCGACTCAGCTTTCGTCACGTCAGCTGGTGGCCCCATTGACGACCGGCTTGTCGATCATTCCGGCCTGCACGCCCCAGTTGGTGGCGATCTGCTTGTACGTGCCGTTGTCGATCAGGTGCTGCAGCGCCTGCAGCAGCGACTGCGCCAGCGGTGAGCCCTTTTTCACCGGCCAGCCGTAGGGCGCCGAATCGAACACCTCGCCCGCCTGCACCAGCTTGCCGCCCGCCTGCTTGATCGCCCACAGCGTCACGGGCGAGTCCGCGGACATGGCGTCGGCCTGGCCGACGACGACGGCGTTGGCGGCCTGGTCCTGGTTGTCGAACTTCACCACGTCGATGGGCGGCTTGCCGGCGTCGGTGCACGCCTTGGTCTTCGCGGGCAGTTCCTCGGTGTCCTGCACCGTGGTCGACTCGACAGCAACCTTCTTGCCGCAGGCGTTGGCGGGATCGACATGGTCACCGGCACGCTGCGCCCACAGGCTGCCTGCCGAGAAGTAGGTGACGAAATCGACCTGCTGCTCACGCTGCTTGCTGTCGGTGAAGGACGACATCCCGACGTTGTAGGTGCCGGCCTGGATCGCCGGGATGATCTTGGAGAAGTCCGACTCTTCGCGGTAGTCGACGGTCAGACCGAGCGTCTGGGCGATGGCGTTCATCAGGTCGACGTCGAATCCGACAACCTTGCCGCTGGGGTCCTTGTATTCGTTGGGCGCGTACGGGATGTTCACGCCGACGATCAGCTTGCCGCTGGACTTGATGGCCTCCGGCACCGTGTTCGCGATGGACTCGACCTTGGCGGCCGGAGCCGCCGACGAACTCGATGCGGGCGAACTGGATTCGGTGTTCTTGGTGCAACCCGACAGCGCCAACGCGCTGCTTACCGCCACCACCACCGCGATGCGCCACGCCGTGCCCCGACGGCCCTGACTCACATCTGACACGTTGCCTCTTCCTTCGTGCTCAACTCTGCCCCGACCACAGCTGCCATGACACACCGTCAGCGCGCATCGGTGAGCGTGCTGCGTTGGAGAGCACCTTATCGGCACGCTGGTCCCCAAGCAGCCCAATCGCCCGTTGTCCACATCTGGAACCATCGAAAAACCGGGTTGTCCGAATTCTGCGCAGCCTCCGTCAAATATGTGAGACTGCGTCAATGACGACCCCAACTCCGCCAAGTCTGTTGCAGCACCTGTGGAAAGCCGAGCTCATCGCGGGCCTGATCTCCGTGGTCCTGGGCGCCGCCGTGCTGGCTCAGCCCGGTATCTCGGTCGCGGTGGCGGCCATCTTCTTCGGTGCGTATCTGCTCGTCACCGGCATCGGCCAAGTGGTATTCGCGTTCAGCCTGCACGTCGCGGCCGGTGGTCGGGTGCTGGCCTTCATCAGCGGCGCGGCGTCCCTGGTGCTCGCGGTGCTCGCGTTTCGCCACATCGGTGATGCCGTACTGCTGCTGGCCATCTGGATCGGCATCGGCTTCATCTTCCGCGGCGTGGCCACCACGGTGTCGGCGATCAGCGATCCCGGCCTGCCCGGCCGCGGCTGGAACATCTTCCTCGGCATCATCAGTCTGATCGCCGGCTTCGTGGTGCTGGGTTCGCCGATCGAGTCGATCGGCACGCTGGCGCTGGTGACGGGCATCTGGCTCGTGGTCACCGGTGTCGCCGAAGTGATCACCGCGTTCGGAATCCGTAAGGGCGCCAAGGCCGTTGACAAGGCCATCAACGGGGCGGCGACCAACGTCTGAGTACGCCGGCAGGCTGAACTGTGTGGCCGGGCGCACGTGTGCGCCTGGCCACACAATTCGGTGTGGACCGTCGCCCACATGAACTACTACAGTAAGTCGTAGACGAATCCCTCCGGCTCGGGGAAGGCCCACCCAATGGACGCACTGGACGTATCGAGGTGGCAGTTCGGGATCACCACCGTCTACCACTTCATCCTGGTCCCGCTGACCATCGGCCTGGCGCCGCTGCTGGCCGTCATGCAGACCGTCTGGGTGGTGACGGGCAATCCGGCCTGGTACCGGCTGACCAAGTTCTTCGGCAAGCTGTTCCTCATCAACTTCGCTCTCGGCGTGGCCACGGGCATCGTGCAGGAATTCCAGTTCGGGATGAACTGGAGTGAGTACTCACGATTCGTCGGCGACGTCTTCGGCGCACCGCTGGCCCTGGAGGGCCTCGCGGCGTTCTTCTTCGAATCCACCTTCATCGGGCTGTGGATCTTCGGCTGGACCAAGCTGCCCCGCCTGGTGCACCTGGCGTGTATCTGGATCGTCGCGTTCGGCGTGAACGCGTCGGCGTTCTTCATCATCTCGGCCAACTCGTTCATGCAGCATCCCGTTGGCGCGCACTACAACCCGGAGACCGGCCGGGCTGAGCTGACGAGCATCTGGGAGCTGCTGACCAACAACACCGGCATCGCGGCGTTCACGCACACGGTCGGCGGCGCCATCCTGACGGCCTCCACCTTCGTCGCGGCGATCAGCGCGTGGTGGATGGTGCGCAGCGGCAACACCGAGGAATCGCGCACCATGTTCCGCCCCGCGGCCCTGCTGGGCTGTTCCGTCGCCTTGGTCGCGGCCGCCTCGCTCACGCTCACCGGGGACGCCCAGGGCAAGCTGATGTTCGTCCAGCAGCCCATGAAGATGGCGTCGGCAGAATCGTTGTGCCACACCGAAACCGACCCGGATTTCTCGGTGCTGACCATCGGCACCCACAACAACTGCGACAGCGTCATGCACGTCATCGAGGTGCCGTACGTGCTGCCGTTCCTCGCCGAGAGCAAGTTCGAGGGTGTTCGGCTCGAGGGCGTGCAGGACCTGCAGAAGGCGTACGAAGCCAAGTACGGTCCGGGTGACTACCGGCCCAACCTGTTCGTGACCTACTGGTCGTTCCGCATGATGATCGGATTGCTCGCATTCCCAGGGCTTTTCGCGCTCACCACGCTGTGGTTGACCCGCAAGGGCCGCATCCCCACGCAACGCTGGTTGAGCATCTTCGCCCTGGTGACACTGCCCATGCCGTTCCTCGCCAACAGCGCGGGCTGGGTCTTCACCGAGATGGGCCGGCAGCCCTGGGTGGTCGCCACCAACCCGACCGGCGACCCGAACCTGCACCTGACCATCCGGCAGGGCGTGTCGGCGCACAGCGCGGGCACGGTCTGGATCTCGCTGATCACCTTCACCGCGCTCTATGCGCTGCTCGCGGTCATCTGGTTCTGGTTGATCCGCCGCTACACGCTGGAAGGGCCGCTCGAACACGATGCCGAACCGGCGCCGCCCACCCCACCCGGCAGCGACGACGTCGCCCCACTGTCGTTCGCGTATTAGGAAGGGGCAGCCATGACACTTCAGCATCTCTGGTTCGTCATCCTGGCCGCGCTGTTCCTGGGCTTCTTCGTCCTGGAGGGGTTCGACTTCGGCGTCGGCATGCTCATGGGGTTCTTCGGCCGCGCCGCCGACGGTGACGAGGGCGACGCGGAGCAGTACCGCCGCGCCGCGCTCAACACCATCGGACCGGTGTGGGACGGCAACGAGGTCTGGATCATCACCGCGGGCGCGGCGATGTTCGCGGCGTTCCCCGGGATGTACGCCACGGTGTTCTCCGGCCTCTATCTGCCGCTGCTCGCGATCCTGGTCGGCATGATCGTGCGGGTCTGCGCCATCGAATGGCGCGGCAAGATCGACGACCCGCAGTGGCGCCGGTGGGCCGACATCGGCATCGCCATGGGTTCCTGGCTGCCGGCCGTGCTGTGGGGCGTGGCCTTCGCCTCCATCCTGCGCGGCCTCCCCGTCGACGCCCGCCACCAGATTCAGCTGTCGTTCGGCGACGTGCTGAACCCGTACTCCCTCCTCGGCGGTATCGCCACGGCCGGTCTCTTCGCGTTCCACGGTGCGGTGTTCGTCACCCTCAAAACCGAAGGGGCCGTGCACGACACCGCGCGCCGCTTCGCCACCCGCCTGACCGTTCCGGTGACCGTGATCGTCGCCGTGTTCGGTATCTGGACACAGGTGGCGTACGGCAACGACGTCACCTGGACAGCACTCGGCGTCGCCGTGGTGGCCCAGTTCTCGGCGGTCCGGCTGGTGTGGACGCGCCGCGCCGACGGGTGGGCGTTCGCCGCGACGGCCATCGTCGTCGCCGCCGTGGTCACACTCCTGTTCAGCTGCCTGTACCCGAATCTCGTTCCCTCGACCCTCGATCCGGCGTGGAGCCTGACCATCCACAACGCGTCGTCGACGCCGTACACGCTCAAGGTGATGACCTGGGCCGCGCTGCTGCTCACCCCGCTGGTGATCTGCTACCAGGGGTGGACGTACTGGGTTTTCCGGCAACGGATTTCGGCCGCACACATCCCGGCTTCCATCGGGTTGTCCCGAAACGGCGGATCGCACTGACCCGATCGTCGACCAACCCCCGCATGACCGCCGGTCTGCGGCGGCACCTGGCGGCCACGGTCGGCAGTGGCGTCGTCATCGCCGCCGCGACGCTCGCCGCGGCGGTGCTCACCGCGCATGTCGTGGCCGGGTTCATCACGACCCGTGCGCCGTTGTCGCACTGGATACCTCAGCTGTTGGCGCTTGCCGCACTCTGGTCGCTGCGCGCCGGCGCCCAGTGGTGGCAGGCCAGGCTCGGCCAGCACGGCGCCACCGCCACGATCGCCGACCTCGACGCGCAGGTGCTGTCCGCCGTCACCGCGCTGCCGCCGCATCGTCGGCAGGCGGTGCACGACGAGGCCGCGATCCTGCTGACCCGCGGAATCGACGGGCTGCGACCGTACTTCACCCGATATCTGCCGGCCGTCGTGATGTCCGTGCTGCTGACCCCGGCCGCCGTCATCGTGATCGCTTGGTACGACGTGAAATCCGCGCTCGTCGTGCTGATCGCGCTGCCGCTCATCCCACTGTTCATGGTGCTGATCGGTGTCATGACGACCGAGCGGTCCGCGGCCGCGCTGGCCGCCATGGCCACGCTGCAGTCGCGCCTGCTCGACCTGATCGCGGGTATCCCCACGCTGCGGGCCCTGGGCCGCGCCGAGGGCGCCGCGCCGCGCATCACCGAACTGTCTGACGCACACCGGCATTCGGCCCTGGCCACGTTGCGCATCGCGTTCCTGTCGGCGCTCGTCCTCGAACTGCTGGCGACGCTCGGGGTGGCGCTGGTCGCCGTCGGCGTCGGTCTGCGACTGGTCAGCGGCGGGGTCACCCTGCCGGTCGCGCTGACGGTGCTGCTGCTGGCGCCCGAGGTGTTCTGGCCACTGCGCCGTGTCGGCGTGGAATTCCATGCGGCGCAGGATGGCAAGGTCGCCTTCGGGCAGGCCTACCGGCTGCTGGAAGACGCCGGGCAACCGGAACCAGGCACCGCACGGATCGGGGCGCGGCCGACCATCGACCTGGAGCACATCAGCATCGACGGCCGGGACGGACCGGCGCCGCACAATCTGACGCTGCGGGCCACGCCCGGCTCGGTGACGGTCCTGACCGGCCCCAACGGCAGCGGGAAAAGCACCGCGCTGCAAGCGATTCTGGGGCTGACGACGCCCGATGCCGGCCGCGTCCGGGTCGGCGACGACGAACAGCGCTGCGACGTCGACGCGCTGGACCGGCAGCACTGGTGGCACCAGATCGGCTGGCTGCCGCAACGGCCCGTCCTCGTCCCGGGGACGGTGCGGGAAAACCTGGAATTGCTCGGCGCCCTCCCCGACCTCGACAGCGCCTGCCGCGCATCGGGATTCGACGAGGTGCTGGCCACCCTGCCCGCCGGACTCGACACCGTGCTGGGGCGCGGCGGCTCCGGGCTGTCGCTGGGCCAGCGGCAGCGCCTGGCACTGGCGCGGGTACTCGGCCGGCCCAGCCCGGTGCTGCTGCTCGACGAACCGACCTCACATCTGAATGCCGAGCTGGAGATCCGGGTTCTCCAGGCGATCCGGGCCCGCGCCGCGGCCGGCGCGACCGTCATCGTCGTCGGACACCGTGACGCCGTGCTGGCCATCGGTGATGAGATCGTCCGGGCGGGAGGTGCTTCCCGTGTCCACAGTTAGATTCGCGATCGACCTGCTCCGGCCCCGGCTCCCCCGCCTGGCGCTGGCCGTCTTCCTCGGTTCCGCGGCACTCGGCAGCGCCCTCGCCCTGGCCGGGGTGTCGGCGTGGCTGATCACCCGGGCCTGGCAGCAACCGCCGATCCTGGAGCTGTCGGTCGCGGTGGTGGCGGTGCGGCTGTTCGGCATCTCCCGTGGGGTGCTGGGCTATTGCGAGCGCCTGGCATCGCACGACGTCGCGCTGCGCGCCGCCGGCCGGGCCCGCACCGAGCTGTACCGGCGGCTGTCCGCGGCGCCACCGGCGACGGTGCTGCGGCTGAGCAGCGGTGAATTGGTCTCGCGCGCAGGCGCTTCCGTCGACGACCTGGCCGACACCCTGGTGCGGTCGGTGCTGCCCGTCGCCGTCGCGACGGTGCTGTCGACCGCCACGGTGATCGTCATCGCCGTCATCTCGCCCGCCGCCGCACTCGCCCTTGCCGCCGGACTGGTGGTCGCCGGAGTCTGGGCGCCGTGGCAGGCCGCGCGCGCCGCGGAAGCCACCGAAAACCTGGCGGCAGTACACCATTCGGACCGGGACGCCGCCGTCATGCTGGCGCTCGACCATGCTGCCGAACTGGCCGTGGCCGGCCGCCTCGGCGGTGTCATCGCTCAGGCCACCGCGGACCACCGCCGCTGGGGCGACGCCGCCGACCGTGCCGCGCGGCCCGCTGCCCTGGCCGGTGCGGTGCCGATCCTGGCCACCGGCGCGAGCGCCATCGCCGCGATCGTCGCCGCCATCTCGCTCACGTCGACCGTCGCTCCCACGACATTGGCGATCCTCATGCTGCTGCCGCTGTCGGCGTTCGAGGCCACCGGCGCGCTGCCGGGCGCGGCGGTGCAGTTGACCCGGGCCCGCATCGCCATCGCGCGGCTCACCGCAATGCTGGCCGAGCACCCCGACGACCGGGCGCTGATGGCCGTCCCGCCGCTACAGGTCGCACCCGGAGACCGGGTCGCCGTGCTGGGCGCCAGTGGCCGGGGCAAGACGACCCTGCTGCTGTCCACCGCCGACCGCTTCAACGAAACCGATTCACCGGCAGGGTTTTTCGCCGAGGATGCGCATCTGTTCGACACCACGCTGCGCGACAACCTGCTGGTGGCCCGCGGCGACGCCACCGACGGCGAACTCACCGCCGCCCTGACACGGGTCGGCCTGGCCCCCTGGCTGGGGACGCTGCCGGACGGGTTGTCCACCCTGCTCTCCGGTGGGGCCGCCGCCGTCTCCGCCGGCCAGCGGCGCCGACTGCTGCTTGCTCGCGCGCTGCTGACCGACTTCCCCGTCGTGCTCCTCGACGAACCCACCGAGCACCTCGACGCGGCGGACAGTCACCGCTTGCTCGCCGAACTCCTCACTCCGGGCGCGATGTTCGGCGCCGACCGCGCGGTGGTCGTGGCCACGCACCAGCTGCCACCGGACGTGCCCTGCACGGTGCTGAACCTCGATTCCAGCAACGACGGGTACCCTGCGCAGTCATGAGCATGTATCCCGGTGGCGGGTATCCGCCGCCGCCACCACCGCCGTACGCCGACCAGGGGTACGGGGCGTACACGTCGACTCCGCGCAACGGTATGGGGACCGCCGCGCTGGTTCTGGGCATCGTGGGACTGCTGACCTCGTGGTCGGTGATCGGGGGGCTGCTGTTCGGGCTGGGTGCCGTCGCGTGCGGCATCCTCGGCCGCGGCCGGGTCAAGCAGGGACTCGCCGACAACGGCGTGGTGGCCGGCGCGGGCATCGTGCTCGGCGCGCTGGCGACCGTGCTCGCGGTGGTGTTCGTGTTCGTCGTGATCGGCTTCTACCGCCAGGTCGGTTTCAGCGACTACACCGACTGCATGACGCGCGCCGGGCAGGACCAGAACGCACAGAGCACCTGTGTCCAGGACTTCCGCGGCCGTATCGAGAAGGAATTCGGCGTAAAGGTCGACTGAGCCGACCCCAAAACCGTTAGCCCGGAAAGTGTTTGACGATGCCTTCCTGGGTTACCGTCGCCAGCACCTGACCGGCGCGATCGAAGAAATGGCCGGATGCCAGACCCCGGGAGTCCGCGGCCACCGGCGACGTCGTCGAATACAGCACCCACTCGTCGAATTTGATGGGCCGGTGAAACCACACGGTGTGGTTCATCGTCACCGCGAAAATCCGGTCGTGCCCCCATGACAGCCCGTGGGTGGTGATGATCGAGTCCAGCAGCGTCGTGTCCGACGAGTAGACCAGCGCCGCGGCGTGCAGCACCGGGTCGTCGGGCATGGCGCCCATGGTCTTGAGCCACACGCGGTTGTGGTCGAGCTTGCCGCCCTTGTCCCGCATCACCCAGGCCGGGTCATTGGTGTAGCGCCATTCGATGGGCTTGAGCGCCTCGACGAACAGCGGAACGGTCTCCTCGTAGCCCTTCAGCAGGTCGTCGATCGTGGGCAGCGACAACGGATCCGGCACCACCGGCGCCTTGACCGAGTGCTCGAGGCTGCGGCCACCCGCCAGATGGGACACCAGCGCCGTCGCCAACAGCGTGTCGCCCTGCATGACGTCGACGCGGCGGTTCGCGAAGCGACGTTCGTCGCGCAGCCGGACCACCTTGAACTCGAGGTCGCGCTCCGGGTCGCCACCGGCGATGAAGTGCGTCGACAGCGTCGTCGGCGGCAGCTTGGGCGGCACGGTACGGCTGGCGGCGACGAACGCCTGCGCCATCATCTGACCACCGAAGGTGCGAACCGGGTTCCGGCTCGGATGACCACCGGTGAAGGTGTCGTCGTCGACCTGGGTGACGTCGAGAACCTTGAGCAGTTCCTCGAAATCCGCAGTCGTCACGCGCTACCCCCGGCTCAGTGGTCTTCCTCCCCGATCCGGTGCACGTGGATCAGGTTGGTCGAGCCTACTGTGCCCGGCGGCGCGCCCGCGACGATGACCACCAGGTCACCGCGCTTGTAGCGGTCGAGCTCCAGCAGCGCCTTGTCGACCTCCTGGATCATGCCGTCGGTGCTGTCCATCTGCGGGACGATGAACGTCTCGGTCCCCCAGGTCAGCGCCAGCTGGCTGCGCACCTCCGGCAGGTCGGTGAACGCCAGCAGCGGCAGCGGTGTGTGCAGGCGGGACAGCCGGCGCACAGTGTCGCCCGACTGGGTGAAGGCGACCAGCGCCTTGGCATCCAGGCGCTCACCGATGTCACGGGCCGCGTAGGAGATGACGCCACGCTTGGTGCGCGGCACATGGGTCAGCGGAGGTGCGTCGGTGGAATTCGCCTCGACAGCTTTCACGATCCGAGCCATGGTCCGCACGGCCTCGAGCGCGTACTTGCCGACCGAGGTCTCACCGGAGAGCATCACGGCGTCGGCGCCGTCGAGAATCGCGTTGGCGACGTCCGAGGCCTCGGCCCGGGTGGGCCGGGAGTTCTCGATCATCGACTCCAGCATCTGGGTGGCGACGATGACCGGTTTGGCGTTCTCCCTGGCCATCTGGATGGCGCGCTTCTGCACCAGCGGCACTTCCTCGAGCGGCAGCTCGACGCCCAGGTCACCACGGGCGACCATGATCGCGTCGAAGGCCAGCACGATGGCCTCGAGGTTGTCGACGGCTTCGGGCTTCTCCAGCTTGGCGATCACCGGCACCCGGCGGCCCACCTCGTCCATCACCTCATGCACGAGTTCGATGTCGGCCGGTGACCGGACGAACGACAGCGCGATCAGGTCTACGCCGAGCTTCAGCGCGAACTTCAGATCGTCGATGTCCTTCTCGGACAACGCCGGAACGGACACGTTCATCCCCGGCAGGGACAGGCCCTTGTTGTTGCTGACCGGGCCGCCCTCGGTGACGGTGCAGACGACATCGTTGCCGTCGATCTTGTCGACCACGAGGCCGACCTTGCCGTCGTCGACGAGCAGCCGGTCACCGGCGCGGGCGTCTTCGGCCAGCTGCTTGTAGGTGGTCGACACGCGGTCGTGGCTGCCGTCGCAGTCGTCGACGGTGATCCGCACCGTTTCGCCGGTGCGCCACTCGGTGGGGCCGTCGGCGAAGCGACCGAGCCGGATCTTGGGGCCCTGCAGGTCGGCGAGAATGCCGACCGCGCGGCCGGCGGCATCGGACGCCGCTCGCACGCGCTTGTACGCCGTCTCATGATCGGCGTGCGCACCATGGCTGAAGTTCAGCCGCGCCACATCCATTCCAGCTTCGACCAGCGCCAGCACGGTTGCGTCGGTAGACGTAGCCGGGCCGAGCGTACAGACGATTTTTCCGCGCCTATTCACGGTGCATGAGCATAGTGGATCGATTCAGATAACGGCTTGCCGGGAGCGCTGTCGGCATCTCAACATCAGCCGAACAGCGAGTTGCCTCGTGGTGTCCCCAGCTCAGCGGCGCTAGGACTGCGTGAACGTCGGCACCAACGGAAATCCCGGCAGATTGCGGACCACCGTCCACAACACCATCGCCACCAGTGCGGTCACCAACGGCGGCGCCACCGACAGCCGCCGTCTCCAGCACACCACGAGCCAGACGGTCAGCAGCGGCAACCCCACGAGCGCGAAGACGTTGTCGACGACGGCTGCTGACAAGTCACCGTGCAAGACGTCGTGGGTCATCCGCAGCCCGCCGCACAGTGGACAGTTCCAGCCGGTGAGGGCCTTGAACGGACACGGCGGAAACCCGAATCCGGGGCGATGCGGGTCGGCGACGCCGATATACGTCAGAGTCGCCACCGCCACGGCCCCGGTGCCGGCTACTCCCGCCACACGCGCGACCCTGGCGGCTGACGTCATGCGTCCATGATGCCCGGCGACGACGCCGATCGCCGATTTACGCCGTTCGGCTGATGCTCAGGGAGACCTCGCACCGGACAGTGGAAAGGACCGACTCCGAGGGGCAGCACATGGCACGCAACACCGGATTCCGCGTCGGCACTTCGGACGTCCTCCTGGCGGCCCGACCGACCGTCGATGCCCTGACCCGAGCCGACTACCTCGGCGCGGTCGCCACCGGCGTCGACTCGTTCTGGGTACCCGACCACCTCAACCAACTCTTTCCGCGCTCGTTGTGGCAGCCGAAATACTGCGGCGCCACCAAGGTGATCCCGACGATCGACGCCAGCTTGGAGCCGTGGACCATGTTGGGGCACATCGCCGCTCGCAATCGGGTCGGCCGACTGCGGCTCGGTGTGGCAGTGACCGACACCGGTCGGCGGAACCCTGCCGTCACCGCGCAGGCCGCGGCGACGCTGCATCTGCTCACCCGCGGGCGGGCAATCCTGGGCATCGGACCCGGAGAACGGGAAGGCAATGAGCCCTACGGGGTGGACTGGTCCAAACCGGTCGCGCGCTTCGAGGAGGCCATGGCCACCATCCGCGCGCTCTGGGATTCGGGCGGCGAACTGGTCAACCGCGACTCGCCCTTCTTCCCGTTGCGCAACGCGGTCTTCGAACTGCCGCCCTACCGAGGCAAGTGGCCCGAGATCTGGATCGCGGCCCACGGTCCACGCATGCTGCGTGCCGCAGGGCGCTACGGCGACGCCTACTTTCCGGCATTCCCGCACCAGCCGAAAGACTATGCCCAGCGGCTGGAAGTCGTTCGCACCGCCGCGTCCGACGCCGGACGCGACCCCAAGGCCGTCCTCCCTGCGGTAATGCTGTTCGTGGTGACTGGCCGCAGCAGGGACGACGTCGACGCGGCACTGGATACAGAGGTGCTCAAATCGTTCGCCCTCAACGCCAGCGACGAGATGTTCGGCCGCCACGGTGCCGAACATCCCCTGGGGCCGGGTTTCTCCGGTGCGCAGGACTTCCTGCCGCACAGCATCGACGAAGAAACGGCGCTTTCTCTCATCGACGCGGTCCCGCCGTCGCTGATGCGGGACATCTGCCTGAACGGCACACCGGACGAAATCGTCGAACAGGTGGCTGAATGGCGGGACTGCGGCGTCCGATACGTGGTGCTGGCCAACCTCAGCTTCTTGAGGCGCAACCTGCGGAAAGGCCTTGCCTCGGTCCAGCCGTTCAACCAGATCGTCCGACGGCTCAAGAGGCTCTGATGGCGCACGAACGTCGGTGACCCCTCGACACCGACGTTCGCCGCGAATCAGCGACAATATTGCCGTATTGTAACGGTTCGGGCAAACGCAGCGGGAGTTATTGGCGCAACTGACCGTGCCGGATCAGCTCGTTGACGGACTCTTCCCACCTGGCCAACTCGGGGTCAGAGGTGAACGACGCCGGCAGGTGCCGGTCGAGGTGCCGGCGCAAGATGACCGAGCCCAGAGTCAGCACCAACGGATTCAGCCCGGCCCAGACCGCGTCGAGCCCCTCGGCGGCGTCCCCGGTGTCGATCATGCGTTGCCACCGGTCGATGCCGATCCGCGCCATAGCGTCGAATATTGCGATACCGCTTGGGGTTTCAGAAGCCACCGCCCGGCCCAGATAGTCCATCACCACCAGGTGGTCGGTGAGCAGGCCGTGCACCGCCCGGCCGATCGCGGCAACGGAGTCGGGCCCCGGACTTTCCAGCGCGGCGAACATGGTCGAGCTGATGAGTTTCATCGCCACATCGTCGACGGCCTTGATCAAACCGTCCTTGGTGCCGAAATGGTGCTGCACCAACCCGACTGAAACACCCGCGGTATCGGCCACCATCTGCAACGTCGCATCGGACGTGCCCCGCTGCGCAAACACGTTCAGCGCCGCATTGAGGATGCGGTCCTGCCGAGACTGCTGCAACTGCACTCCGTCGGCTATGTCATCCACAGGAGACATCCAACCACCGCACAACCGATCAGGACCGGCGAGTGAGGAACACACCGTTCGCATGAAAGTGCAGCTTGTGCGCACTTTTGCCGCGGGCGGAATCTGAGGCCGCGGTGGCCCTGCGCCTACGGTCCTGGTGTCACGCCCTCAGTGCAGGGTCAGCGACGAGGGCTTCCCGCTATGCATCGACGCTGCAACCACGGCCTGCGCCACTCACACTTCTGCGCCCAGGATTCAGGCTCAACGACAAGGGCCCGCTCGACCGCGTTCACCCTGCAACCACGGCCTGCGCCACTCACACTTCAGCGCCCAGGATTCAGGCTCAACGACAAGGGCCGCCGAGCGTGCGCGCAGTGCGTGCTCCTTGCGGGATCCGTGGTCTGCCCGCACATTCGCGGCCTCGTAGGCCAGACTCAGCCCTGTCGGCGCCACCAACGACGACGCGGGGCGGGCGGCTCCCAAACGGGAACCCCAACGGGCTCAACCCTTTCGGTGGCGTCGCCCTTCGGCGCGGGTGCTTCAGCCGGTTCAGCGTCGGCATCGTCTTCTGCGGCTTCGGCGTCAGCGTCTTCGGCCTCAGCGTTCTCGGCCTCAGCCTCTTCGGCCTCGGCGTCTTCGGACTCAGCCTCCGCAGACTCGGAATCCGTTGCCTCTTCGGACTCGTCGACAGCCTCGACCTCCGCGGCCTCCTCGGCTTCGGGTTCCTCGGCGGCCTCGGACTCCTCGTCCTCCACGGCGTCCTCAACGTCAGCGCTGTCGTCGGCGTCCGCAACCTCCGTCTCGACGGCGGCCTCGTCAGCGTCGGATTCCGTTGTCCCTTCGGCCTCTTCTGCCTCGTCAGCGGCTTCCGCAGAATCCACGGCCTCGGCGGACTCCTCGTCCTCCGCGGCGTCCTCAACGTCAGCGCTGTCGTCGGCGTCCGCGACGTCCGTCTCGACGGCAGCTTCTTCAGCCGCTTCCGCAGAATCCACGGCCTCCGCAGACTCTTCGGCCTCCGCAGACTCTTCGGCCTCCGCGGCGTCCTCGACGTCAGCGCTGTCGTCGCCGTCGGCAACGTCCGTCTCGGCGGCAGCCTCCTCAGCGGCTTCGTCGGACTCAGTTGTGCCCTCGGACTCCTCGGCCACCTCGACGGCTTCGGCCTCGTCGGCATCCAGGTCTGCGGCTTCGGCGTCGGACTCGTCTGCTTCCTCGACCTCGTCGGAATCGACTGACTCGCCGCCGGATTCGTCGGCAGCCGTCTCGGCATCGGCGGCCTGTTCGGCCAGCGCCACGGGTTCGTCGGATTGGGTCTCGACGGCGTCGGCCTCGTCGGCGACGTCGGCATCCCCGCCCGATGCGGCAGTGGCAGCAGCACCGGCGGCGACGACCGCGGGCACCTTCACGGCAACTCCGGTGTCGAAATCGAGGACGTCGCCGGCGTCGTCGACCTGCCGGCCACCGAGCGTCGCCGGATCTTCGCGGCCCCGCGGCGCCACCATCATGTAGACCACCGCGCCGATGAAGACGAAGGTCGAGGTGAACGAGTTGACCCGGATACCGGCGATCAGCGTCGCGGTGTCGCTGCGCATCAGCTCGACGCCGAAGCGACCGACGCAGTAGGCGGCGACGTACAGCGCGAACAGCCGGCCGTGGCCCAGCCTGAAGCGACGGTCGGCCCACAGCAGCAGGAAGAAAACCAGGAGGTTCCACAGCAATTCGTAGAGGAACGTCGGGTGCACGACCTCGTAGACCTGCCCGGTCGAAACCCCGTTGAGCAGGTGCGGGTTCACCACGCCGGAACCGTCGCTGCGCTGGAAGATCTGCAGGCCCCACGGCAGATCGGTGGGGCGGCCGTACAGCTCCTGGTTGAAGTAGTTGCCGAGGCGGCCGATGGCCTGGGCCAGGATCACCCCGGGCGCGACGGCATCACCGAACGCGGGCAAGGGAATTCCGTGCCGGCGGCAGCCGATCCAGGCGCCGACCGCGCCGAGTGCCACCGCACCCCAGATGCCCAGGCCGCCGTCCCAGATGCGGACGGCACCGGCGATACCGGCGCCCCCCTCGGCGAAGTAGGTGCGCCAGTCGGTCATCAGGTGGTACAGGCGACCACCGATGAGACCGAACGGCACCGTCCACAGCGCGATGTCGTAGATGACGCCCGGCTCACCACCACGCGCGACCCAGCGCCGGTCGCCGATGATCAGCGCGGCGATGATGCCGGTGATGATGCAGAGCGCGTACGCCCGGATCGGTACTGGCCCCAAATGCCAGACGCCCTGGGCCGGACTCGGGATGTATGCCAGCAACGATGTGGTCACGCGGAAACTTTCTGTCGCACTCCGTGGGCCAGTTCTTCGGACAAAGCTCGTACCGCGGGGATGCCCCCGTCGCCGAGCGCGGATACCAGCGCCGAGCCGACGATGACACCGTCGGCGTACGACGCGATCTCAGCGGCCTGCTCGCGCGAGCGCACGCCGAGGCCGACACCCACCGGGATGTCCGACACGGCCCGCACCCGGGACACCAGCTCGGGTGCCATGTTCGACACCGCGTCCCGCGCACCCGTCACACCCATGGTCGATGCGGCATAGACGAATCCGCGCGACGCCTGCACCGTGGTTGCCAGCCGCTCCGGAGTGGACGACGGCGCCACCAGGAAGATGCGATCGAGGTTGTGGGCGTCGGAGACGGTGAACCACTCGTCGGCTTCGTCCGGGATCAGGTCGGGGGTGATGAGCCCGAGCCCGCCTGCCGCGGCCAGATCGCGCGCGAAAGCGTCAACGCCCCAGCGCAGCACCGGGTTCCAGTAGGTCATGACGACGGCGTGGCCGCCCGCGTTGCTGATCGCCTCGACGGCCCGCAGCGCATCGCGGACCCGCACGCCGCCCTGCAGGGCGGTGTTGGTGGCGGCCGCGATGACCGGCCCGTCCATTCCGGGATCGGAGTAGGCAACGCCGACTTCGATGATGTCGCAACCGGATTCGGTCATCGCGACCATCGCGTCGATCGAGGTCTGCACGTCCGGGTAGCCGGTCGGCAGGTACCCGATCAGCGCCGAACGCCCTTCGGCCCGGCACGATTCGAACAATCCAGCCAGTCGGCTCATGACGCTTCCCCAGTCTCACCGTCCAGTAGACCGAACCATTTCGCGGCGGTCTCGACGTCCTTGTCGCCGCGGCCGGACAGGTTCACCACGATCACCGAACCCGGCCCCAGTTCGCTGCCGAGTTTCAGCGCGCCCGCGACGGCGTGCGCCGATTCGATCGCCGGGATGATGCCCTCGGTGCGGCACAGCAGGCCGAACGCTTCCATGGCCTCGGTATCGGTCACCGGCCGGTACTCGGCGCGGCCGACGTCCTTGAGGTAGGCATGTTCCGGACCGACGCCCGGGTAGTCCAAACCGGCTGAGATGGAATGCGATTCGATGGTCTGGCCGTCCTCGTCCTGCAGCAGGTACGAGAACGAGCCCTGGAACGCACCCGGTGATCCTCCGGTGAAAGTCGCTGCGTGCCTTCCGGTTTCGACACCGTCGCCGGCCGCTTCGAAACCGACCAGGCGCACACCCGGATCGTCGATGAAGGCGTGGAAGACGCCGATGGCGTTCGATCCGCCGCCGACGCATGCCGTGACCGCGTCGGGCAGCCGGCCGGCCTGCTGCTGTATCTGGACCCGCGCTTCCAAACCGATGACGCGCTGGAAGTCGCGCACCATGACGGGGAACGGGTGCGGTCCGGCCGCGGTGCCGAAGCAGTAGTAGGTGTCGTCCGCGTTGGTGACCCAGTCGCGGAAGGCTTCGTTGATGGCGTCCTTGAGGGTCGCCGAACCGGCCTCGACCGACACCACGGTGCCACCGAGCAGCCGCATCCGGGCCACGTTCAGCGCCTGCCGGGCGGTGTCGACCGCACCCATGTAGACGACGCACTCCAGGCCGAGCAGCGCGCAGGCCGTCGCGGTCGCGACGCCGTGCTGGCCGGCGCCGGTCTCGGCGATGACGCGGGTCTTGCCCATGCGCTTGGCCAGCAGCGCCTGCCCGAGCACGTTGTTGATCTTGTGAGAACCGGTGTGGTTCAGGTCTTCTCGTTTGAGGAACAGCCGCGCGCCGCCGGCATGTTCGGACAGTCGCGTCGCTTCGTACAGCGGCGACGGCCGGCCGGTGTAGTGCTGCTGCAGCCGGTCGAGCTCGTCGAGGAACGTCTGGTCGGTGCGGACCTTGTCGTAGGCCGCGGTGACTTCCTCGATGACGGCCATCAGAGCCTCGGGCACCAGCCGGCCGCCGTAGGCACCGAAGTGCCCCTTGGCGTCGGGGTCGTGGCTTGTGGCTTCGGCGACCGCCGCGCTCATCCGCGGCAATTCGGTACCAGTGCGATCAGACATAAGAACTCGGGCTGCTTCTTCGCGCAGGAGCCCGCAATTCAGCGGGCTGGTTTCGGGCAGGACGGGTGCGTGCCGGCAGTTACCAGGTCGGCGACGGCGCTCCGCGGATCGCCACTTGTCACCAGGCCCTCGCCGACCAGGACGGCGTCGGCGCCGGCACCGGCGTAGGCCAGCAGGTCGGCGGTGCCACGCACCCCCGACTCGGCGATCCGGATGATGTTGCTCGGCAGGCCGGGCGCGATGCGGCCGAAGCAGTCGCGGTCGACCTCGAGGGTCTTGAGGTCGCGGGCGTTGACGCCGATGACCTTGGCCCCGGCCTGGATGGCCCGGTCCGCTTCTTCCTCGGTGTGCACCTCGACCAGTGGGGTCATCCCGAGCGACTCGGTCCGATCGATCATCGAGGTGAGCACGGACTGCTCGAGCGCGGCGACGATCAGCAGTAGCATGTCTGCGCCGTGGGCCCGGGCCTCGTGAATCTGGTACGGGGTGACGATGAAGTCCTTGCGCAGCACCGGAATCGACACCGCGGCACGCACGGCATCCAGGTCGGCCAGCGAACCGTTGAAGCGACGCTCCTCGGTCAGCACGCTGATCACCCGGGCACCGCCGGACTCGTAGGCCTTGGCCAGCTTGGCGGGATCGTCGATCTGCGCCAACGCACCCTTGCTGGGGCTGGCCCGCTTGACCTCGGCGATGACGCCGATGCCCGGCTCACGCAGCGCGGCGAGTGCATCCTTGGCCGTCGGCGCCTTCTTGGCCCGCTCCTTGACCTCGGTCAGACTCAGCGCGGCTTCGCGGGCGGCAACGTCAGCGCGAACTCCCTCGATGATGGAGTCGAGCACGGTCCCCGAAGTCATAACGCGTCGTCGTCCTTCCGTGCCGGTTCGGCAAGCCAGATGATCATCTCGAAGGGTAGTCGCCGAGGCGGCACAGACTGCCACCGGGCCACGCTCATTTGGTCCCGCCGTCGTTCTGGGTGGGGTCACGACCCTCGACCTGCGTCGGATCGCGACCTTCGTCGATGGCATCCCAGATCATCCGTTCGGACATGCCGTCGGCAGTCTCGTCCTGTGCCGCCTCGCGACGCGCACCCGGCGCGGCGTATTTGGTGGTGGCCGGCCCAGCGGCTCCGCGGCGGGCCGAACGCATCAGCAAAACGGCTCCGACCAGCGTCAACACCGCCGCCCCCAGCGTCACGCCGGCGCCCCAGTAGTGCCGCTGCGTCCCCACCAGAAACATGACCGCGATCTGCGCCATATCCGCCGCACGGACCGAGACGTCGGTGACCGCCCAGAGGCTGATGGCCAGATATCCCATCCCGGCACTGGCGACGGCGACCAGCAGCGCCAGCAGCCGCAACGCCCAGCCGCGCACAGCCAGCGCCGCCACCGCGGCAGCGCCGGCCAGCAACGCCAGCGGGATGAGGGCCGTCGACCAGGCCGCTCCGGACAGCGTCGTCGTCTTCGGCTGGCCCAGCCCGTCGAACGACGACACGTCCACCCACGGCAGCCGGGAGGCGCCCCACAGCATCAGGGCAGCGACGAGCAGCAGCACCTGAGCGGTGCGCGTGGTCCTCACGGCTCGCTCAGCGTCTCGGCGGCCGCGATGGCCGCCAGGACGGCCTTGGCCTTGTTGGACGACTCGTTGTATTCGTACGGCCCGTTGGAGTCGGCCACGACGCCGCCACCGGCCTGCACGTAGGCGGTGCCGCCGCGCATCAGCGCGGTGCGGATAGCGATGGCGAAATCGGCGTTGCCGGCGAAGTCGAGGTACCCGAGCACGCCGCCGTACAGGCCACGACGCGTCAGCTCGACCTCTTCGATGAGCTCCATGGCCCGGACCTTCGGCGCACCGGACAGCGTCCCGGCCGGGAAGCAGGCGGTGACGGCGTCCAGCGCGGTCTTGTCGTCGGCGAGGTGGCCGGTGACGGTGGAGACCAGGTGCATGACGTGGCTGTAGCGCTCGATATGGCTGTAGTCCTCGACGCGCACGGTCCCGGGCTTGCAGACACGGCCCAGGTCGTTACGCCCGAGGTCGACAAGCATGAGGTGCTCGGAACGCTCCTTGTCGTCGGCGAGGAGTTCCTTTTCGAGGAGGATGTCGTCCTCTTCGGTGGCGCCGCGCCACCTGGTGCCGGCGATCGGATGCGTCGTCGCCACCCCGTCCTTCACCGTGACGAGCGCCTCCGGGCTGGATCCGACGACCGAGAAGTCAAGGCCGCCTTCGGCATTGGGCACATTGAGCAGGTACATGTACGGGCTGGGGTTGGTGACCCGCAGCACCCGGTAGACATCAAGAGGATCGGCTGGGGTATCCAATTCGAAGCGCTGCGAGGGCACGACCTGGAACGCCTCGCCGGCCTCGATGTCGCCGACCAGCTTCTCGACGATGGCCGTGTACTCCTCGACCGTGCGCTGCTGGCGGGGCTGCGGCTGCGGGCGGTCGAAGGTCGCGATGCTCGACGACAGCGGCTCCCCCAGCGCCCGGGTCATGACGTCGAGGCGGGCGACGGCATCGTCGTAGGCCCAGTCGACGCGCTCGTCGGTGCCGTTCCAGTTGACCGCGTTGGCGATGAGCGTGATGGTGCCCTCGTGGTGGTCGACGGCGGCCATATCGGTGGCCAGCAGCAGCACCATGTCGGGCAGCTTGAGGTCGTCTTTCGCCAGTTCAGGGAGCCGTTCCAAGCGCCGCACCATGTCGTAGGCGAAGTACCCCACCAGCCCGCTCGACAACGGCGGCAGCCCCGGCACCGGCGCCGTCTGCAGCAGCGCCAGGGTGTCACGCACCGCCTGCAGCGGATCGCCGCCACTGGGTGCGTCCTGCGGCGTGCTGCCGAGCCAGACCGCCTCGCCGTCCTTGACCGTCAGTGCCGACGGGGCGCCCGCACCGATGAACGACCAGCGCGACCAGGATCGCCCGTTCTCCGCCGATTCCAGCAGAAACGTGCCGGGACGGTTGGCCGCCAGCTTGCGGTAGGCCGACAACGGCGTCTCGCTGTCGGCGAGCACCTTGCGCGTCACCGGCACGACACGGTGCTCGGCGGCCAGCGCCTGGAATTCCTCGCGTGAGGTCGTCTTCACGGGGCAATCCTCCCAGAAGTAGCGTGGCAACCATGAAACGTGGTGACCTCGTCGCAGAGTTCAATCTCCCCGACCAGACCGGGACGAACCGCAGCCTCTCCGAACTGCTGGCCGACGGGCCGATCGTGCTGTTCTTCTATCCCGCGGCCATGACGCCGGGCTGCACCATGGAGGCCTGCCACTTCCGCGACCTGGCGGCCGAGTTCGCCGCGGTCGGTGCCTCCCGCGTCGGGATCAGCATGGACGCGGTCGAGAAGCAGGACAAATTCGCCGAGAAGCACAGCTTCGACTACCCGCTGCTGTCGGACACCTCCGGCGCGGTGGCCGAGGCGTTCGGGGTGAAACGTGGCCTGCTCGGCAAGCTGATGCCCGTCAAGCGGACGACGTTCGTCATCGACACCGATCGCAGGGTCCTCGAGGTCATCGCCAGCGAGATCTCGATGGACTCCCACGCCGACAAGGCGCTCGAGGTGCTCAGGGCGCGTTAGCCGCCCGGATGACCGCCGCCAGCGACGCGGTGAGCACCGAGTCACTGCGGCCGCACGACCAGCCGCCGCGGTGTTCGAGGTAGGTGACCGCCGTGGCGCCGATCGACTGCTGGGTGAGGCCCAGAATCTCGACCGGCCGGTCCACATCGGCCAGCGCCTGCGTCAGCGCCTCGACGGGGCCGACGCCGCGATGGGTGCTGGTGCGGGCGATGCCGTTGACCGTCACCGTGATCTCGGTGGTGTCGTCGCTGCTGACGTGCCAGTCCTTCAGCTCTACCGGGCCGCCGCAGCCCAGGTAGGTCGCCTCGAACAGGTCGTACAGCTCGGCGGCGGTCACCTCGGTGCCGCTGCCGTCGGTATGGGCCTGCACGTGCCTGGCGAAGTCGATCTGCAGCCGGCGCGGCAGGTCCAGCCCGTACCCGGTGTGCAGCAGATAGGCGATGCCGCCCTTGCCCGATTGTGAATTCACCCGGATGACCGCGTCGTAACTGCGGCCGATGTCGGCCGGATCGATGGGCAGATACGGTACGCGCCAATCGATTTCGCGTTCGTCGCGGTTCTCGGCCGCCGCCCGGGCCCGGTGTTCGGCCAGCCCCTTCTTGATGGCGTCCTGATGGGTTCCCGAGAACGCGGTGTGCACCAGGTCGCCCACGTAGGGATGGCGTTCGTGGATCGGCATCCGGGTGCAGTGCGCCACCGTGCGGGCGATCGCGTCGATATCGGAGAAGTCGATCATCGGGTCGACGCCCTGCGCATACAGATTCAGGGCCAGGGTCGCGATGTCGACGTTGCCGGTGCGCTCACCATTGCCGAACACACAGCCCTCGACGCGTTGCGCTCCGGCCAGCACGGCCAATTCCGCGCAGGCCACGCCGGTCCCCCGGTCATTGTGCGGGTGCACCGACAAGATCACCGCGTCGCGCCGGGCCAGGTTCCGGTGCATGTACTCGATCTGGTCGGCATACACATTGGGCGTCGCAACCTCAACGGTGGCAGGCAGATTCAGGATCACCGGCCGGCTCTCGGTGGCGTCCCACAGCTGCGTCACGGCGTCGCAGATCTCCAGCACATAATCGGGTTCGGTGAGGTTGAACACCTCGGGCGAGAACTGGAACCGGATGTTCGGCATGCCCTCGGTCAAGGTCAGCACGTCGAGCGCGCCGTGCAGGATCAGACTGCGCAGCTCGTCACGGTCCTTGCCCAGCACGGTGTTTCGCCACGTGGGAGCGGTCGCGGTGTACATGTGGATGACGACGTCGTTGCGCATGCCCCGCACCGAGTCGACGGTGCGCTCGATCAGGTCGCGACGGGCCGGGGTGAACACCGCGATGGTGACATCTGGTGGCGCGATGTCGGTTTCGGCCAACAGGCGCACGAAGTCGAAATCGGTCTGGGACGCCGAGGGATAACCGACCTCGATCTCCTTGTAGCCCATGGCGACGAGCTGTTCGAAGAATCGGCGTTTGCGATCGGGGTCCATCGGTTCGGCCAGGGCCTGGTTGCCGTCGCGGAGGTCGACGGGCACCCACAGCGGAGCGGCGGTGATTCGGTTGCTGGGCCAATCCCGTTTGACGGGAGGGATTTCCACGCGGTCGAAGACATCGGCGTAACGGTGCCACGGCATGGTTGACGGTTGTTGACGGTTCCAGGAGGTGTTCATGAGTGGTCTGCTCTCGGTCAGGTTTGGGGTGACCGGTCGCGACAGAGCCCCACGGCAGGGGGCCGGTCGTTTCAGACCCCGCCGCGGCAGCCAAGGAGAAGCACGCGCGTCATGATGGTTAGACTATACACAACTCCTCAGACAAGTAGAGAGGTTTCATGGTCTCGCAGGTATCGCGTCAGCCCTTGGCGGCGCAGGCCGCCCAGCTGCTGCTGACGCGCATCAAAGATGGTGAATGGGCCCTGGGACAACGACTTCCGGGCGAAACCACGCTGGCCGCCCAGCTCGGCGTCGGCCGTTCCACCCTGCGTGAGGCCATCCGCGAACTGGCCGGAAAGGGCGTCCTCGACAGCCGCCAGGGCGCCGGCGTCTTCGTCATCGCCCTCGATGTCACCGATGACTGGGACACCGTGCTGCGCAGCGCGAACATCGCCTCGGTGATCGAGGCTCGCATCGCCATCGAGGCCGAGGGCGCCGCGCTCGCCGCAACCCGGCGCACACCGGCCGATCTGCGCACCATCCGTCGCACCCTCGCCGCCCGCGGCGTCACCGGCCAGTCGGTCCCCGAACATGTGGACGCCGACATGGCCTTTCACCGGGCCGTGATCGCCGCGGCACACAACGACGTGCTGACCCAACTGTTCGACGCATTCCTGCCCCGGCTGCGGCTGGCCATGATCGACATGCTGAAGATCCGCCCGATCGCATCAGAGCCGTGCGACCACGCACTGCATCAGCAACTCGCCGACGCCATCGTCGCGCGCGATCCCGCCGCCGCGGCCGCCGCGAGCCGCACCCACCTGAGCGCTTTGAAGGAGTCGTTCACATGACCCCGGTCCTCGAAATCGACAACGTCACCTTCCGCCGCGAGGGCAAGCAGATCATCGACGGCATCTCGCTGACGGTGCAGGAGGGCGAGCACTGGGCGCTGCTCGGCCCCAACGGCGCGGGCAAGAGCACGCTGCTCGGCTTCTGCGGTGCCGTGACGTTCCCGACGACCGGTGTCGTTCGGGTCCTGGGTGCGCAGATGGGCCGCACCGACCTGGCACCGCTGCGCCGGTCGATCGGCCACGTGAATCCCCGGCACCGGCTGCAGTACCCCCTGACGGTGCGCGAGGTGGTCCTGACCGGGATCACCGGCACCATCGACACCGCGGCCCGCTGGACACCCACCGCCGACGACATCGCACGGGCCGACGAGCTGATCGGCACGGTGGGACTGCCCCACCGCGCCGATGCGGTGTGGCCGACACTCTCGCAGGGCGAGCGGGGCCGGACCCTGATCGCCCGCGCCCTGATCGCCGAGCCGCGGCTGCTGCTCCTCGACGAACCGACCACCGGCCTGGACGTCGCAGCGCGCGAGCAGCTGCTGGAAACCCTTGACACGCTGGAGCATTCACATCCCGAAATGGCGTCGATCCTGGTGACGCATCACCTCGAGGAGCTGCCCACGTCGACGTCCCACGCACTGTTGATCTCCGGCGGCCGCACGGTCGCGGTGGGACCAGCGGTCGAGACCGTGACGACCGATCATGTGTCGGAGGCCTTTTCGCATCCGGTCGAGGTCGGCTACGACCACGGCCGGTGGTCGGCGCGGGCAAAAGCCGGCCGGGTCATCGCCTAACACACAAGCCGGGCCCTGTCCGGCTATTGGCAGTATTACTGGCCAGTACCTTGCCGAATATCGGTAATTTACGTGCGCGACAGAGTCTTTCGGTTCTCTTGCGACGGTCGTCGAACTAGTGGTCTACTGCGAACTAGAACATGTTCTACTAGCCACCCACAACGACGTGGACGCGGGAACGTAGTCGGGGAAATCTACGGACACGTGCAGGATTGCCGCATGCCCGTCGCCGGCGCTGTCCACGCGTCACCTGTTTCGGATTCGACTCCACCGCGCGGACAGCGAAAGGGCTTCGATGACCTCAACGACGGAAGTGACGAACCTCAGCCGGGCCGGGGACGCGTTCCCGCCGTACCCATACAGCTGGTACGCGGTGGCGTTCGCCCACGAGCTGGGGCCCGGGACGGTGCTGACGCGGCGCTTCCTCGACGGCGAGATCATCGTCTTCCAGACTGCATCCGGCGAGCTGTCCGCCGCCGAGCCCTACTGCCCTCACCTCGGCGCCCACATCGGGAAACGTGGCTGGGTCGACGGCGAAGCCGTGGTCTGCCCGTTCCACGAGTTCAGATTCGCTCCGTCGGGCACCTGCGTCTCGACCCCGACAGGAGAGCCGCCGCGCGGCGCGGCACTCAAGACGCTGCGGTCCGCAACCACCTGGGCATGATCATGGTGTACCACGGTCCACCCGGACAGCAGCCGGCATTCGAACTCGACCTGCCCGCCGCCGATGCGGACTGGCATCCGATCGCCACCAAGAAGCTGCATTTCAAGACGCATCCGCAGGAAGTCAACGAAAATGGTTTGGACCACGCGCATTTCGCGACCATCCACAAGTTTCGCGACTTCGTCGTACCCAAACCGATGGAGATCGACGGTCCGCGCATCTATACCGAATACGGTGGCACCAAGCCCATTCCGGTGATCGGCGGTGTCAGCTTCCACTTCAAGTCGGTCCTGGTCGGCCTCGGATTCTCCCTGGTTGAGATCGCCATCCAGGGCGGCCTGACGGTCCGCCAGATGGTGCTGCCCACGCCGGTCGCCGAACGCAACGTCGACATCTACATCGGCATCGCCGCGAAAAGGCATGTGCGCAACCGGCTTGTGCGCGCGCTGCTGGCACCGGTCGAACGCCTGGCGGGCTGGATCGTGCTGCAGGTCGTCGCCTACGAGGTACAGCGTGATCAGCTGATCTGAGACGACAAGGTGTACCTCGAGCATCCCAAGCTGACGCCCGGCGACGGGCCGATCGGCAAGTACCGCCACTGGGTACGGCAGTTCTACACGCCGGCGGCATGAGCACTGCCATGCCCCGCGCCGAGCGGGTCAGCGGGATGGACGCCTGGCAGCTCTATCAGGAGACCGGGCTGCAGGTCGGCAACGGCATGTCGCTGATCCTCGTCGATCGCAGTTCGGTGATCGGAAATCTGCGGGACTACGTGGTGTCGGCCCTGGACAACCGCATGCACCTGATGCCCGCGTACCGCAAGGTGCTGTACGACCCGTGGTTCAACCTGGACCGGCCGATGCTGGTGGCCCGGCCGCAGATCGACGTGTCGGCGCATGTGACAGCCCTGCCCATGCCCGCGCCCGGAGGCGCGGTCGGTGCGGCCAAGGCACTGGCCGCGGTCCGTGCGATGCACCTGGACCGACGGGAACCCTTGTGGCACATGTACGTTCTGGAAGACAACGACACCGACCACGCGTATCTGATCTCGGTGGTGCATCACCTCCTCGTCGACGGTGACTCGGCAATCGAGGTCACCGGTTGTCTGATGACCCCGGGCGATCTGAGTACCCGGCCCGCCATGGCCGTTCCCGAATCGTCGACGTTTCCGGCGCGGCCGGCGGCCATCGCGCGCGATGCCGCCGCACGCAAGGCGCGTCGCCTCCGGCGACTCCCCCGGCTCGTGGCCACCTCGGCGCGGGTCCTGCGTGGCAAGTGGGCCGCCCGCCACCTCGACGTGAAAGCACCACGGACGGCGCTGAACTGTTCGCTGTCGGGTACCTCCACCGCGGCCGTCGCCGTCCTGCCGCTCGCGGATCTCCAGACGGTGGCCCAACGGTTTTCGGTCACCATCAACCACATCCTGCTCAGCTGCGTGGGCGCCGCCCTGGACGGTGTACTGCACCGGCAGGGCCGGCGTCCGCAGCAGCCGCTGGTGGCGGCCGTGCCCTATGCGATGCGCGCCGCCGACACGTCCGACTACGTCACCGACGGCATCGGCACCACGACTGTGCTGCGCGTCAACCTGAACACCACGGTGGCCGATCCGGTGCGGCGCCTGCTCGCCGTCGCCGAACACGCACGGGCGGTCAAAACAGTGCAGGAACAACGGGGCGTCAACCTGTTTCGGCAGTGGAACGAATACGCTCCGGGCCGCGCCGTCAATCTGCTGTTCCGCACCATCGAGCGGTTCGGTCTGGCCGAACGGATCTCGTGGCCCTGCAACGTCATCGTGTCCAACGCCAGCGGCATCGCGGTCGACGATCCGGTGTTCCTCAACCTGCCGGCCCTGCGCTTCCATCCGGCCGGGCCGCTGTACCACGGCATGGGTCCCAGCGTCATCGCCATGTCCTGGAACAACAACTTGTGCCTCTCGGTGACGGCGGACTCCCGGCACGTCTCCGACGCCGCCGCCATCACCGAGGGCATCGAGTCGGAGCTCGCGACCCTACTGGCCGCGGCGCGTTAGGGTTTCGTGTTCACCCTGCGGTTCGACATGCGGGCCCCCGCCGGTGGCGCGCCGGCGTCGTCGCTGTACCCCGCTGCGCTCGACATGGCCGCGTGGGCCGAATCCCGCGGCCTGATCCTGCTGGTGGTGTCCGAGCACCACGCCGCCGAAGACGGGTACCTGCCCAGCCCGTTGCCGATGGCCGCGGCACTGGCCGCCCGCACCACATCGGTGCCCATCGCCGTGAGCGCCCTCATCCTGCCGTTGTACAACCCGGTGCGGCTGGCCGAGGACATCGGCGTACTGGACCATCTCAGCGGCGGACGGATCTCCTACACCTTGGGTGTCGGCTACCGGCCCGAGGAGTTCGAGTCGCTCGGCGTCGACTATCACCGCCGCGGCGAATTGGCCGAAGCGCACCTGACGGTGTTACTCAAAGCCCTTGACGGAGCGCCCTTTTACGACGACGAACGCGGTGTGCTGGTCCGGCCCGCACCCGAGCGCAAGGTGCGACTGTCCTATGGCGGCGGCACGCCGCGGGCCGCACGCCGCGCGGCCCGCTTCGGGCTGGGGTTCAACGCCCAGAACAACCTGCCGGAGCTGGCCGATGCCTACTACGACGAATGTGCCAGGCAGGGCCGCGTTCCCGGCCGGATGCAGCAACCTCGGCCCGGGTTCCCGACGACGGTCTTCGTCGCCGACGACGTGGACCGGGCCTGGCACGAGATCGGGCCGTACCTGCTCCACGATGCGATGACGTACGCCGACGGCCATCACGACCCGCACATCGTCAGCCTGTCCACCGCGCAGACCATCGATGCGCTGCGTGCCGAAAACGGCAGCCACCGCATCTATTCGGTGGACCAGGCGATCGAGGCCATCGCCCGGGACGGGGTGCTGTCCCTGCACCCGCTCTGCGGTGGTCTACCGCCCGAGCTCGCCTGGCCCTACCTGCACCGCGTCGTCGACGAGGTCATGCCCGCCGTACCGCGCTAGAACCGGACGCCGGTGAGGGATTCCGCCGTCTCCCACAGGCGCTGCGCGACAAGCGGATCGCGCGCGGCAGGGGCGAGTTCGACCTTCACCGGCGCGCCCGTCATCTGCAGACGCCCACCCGGACCGTAGAAGTCACCGGCAACGGCGTCGGGATCGGTGGCCGCGCGCAGGATCGGCAGTGCCCCGCCGTCGGCGTCCTGCACGAACCACGACGTGGAGAACCGCAGCCGCGGGTGATACGCCAGCTGCTGCCAACCCTGGTCACGCAGGATCGCCGTCCTGGCGCTGCCGGGGTGCGCGGCCACGCACATGGCCTGGTGCCGCCGGTTGTACTCGGACATGAACAGCAGTTGCGCGAGTTTCGAATTCGCGTACGCCTTCGCGCTGCGGAACTTCTTGCGGCTGTGCAGATCCTCGAAGTCGATGACGCCGCGGCGGTGCGTCACGCTGCTGACCATCACGATGCGCTCGGCGCGGTCGTGCAGCAGGCCCGTGAGGGCGAAGTGCCCGAGGAAGTTCACCCCGAAATCGCCCTCGAAACCGTCCTTCGTCTCGGTGCGCACCCGATGCATGACGCCGGCGTTGTTGATCAGCAGGTCGATCCTGCGGTGCCGCGCACGCAGACTCTCGGCACAGCGCCGCACCGACGCCAAATCCGCCAGGTCCAGTTCCGCGAATTCGGTTGTCGCATCCGGCAGTGCGGCCTGCACCCGCCGAGCGGCGTCGGCATTGCGGCAGGCCAGCACCACCGTCGCTCCGAGCCCGGCCAGCCCCCTGGCGATCTCGACACCGATCCCGCTGCCGGCGCCGGTGACCAGCGCGACGCGTCCGTCCTGACGGCTTGCGTCGGCCAGGGTCCACGGTGCGCTCGTCATACTCCCTGCAGACTAGTGATTTGTGCACGATTTTCCGCGCACGCCGCGGAAAATCGTGCACAAATCCCTGGGTTACGGGGTGGCGAACTCCCTGGCCTGGAGGTAGGCCCGCCAGCCGCCGAACTCCGAGATGTCGGGTGCGGCGATGGCCCCCTCGTCGGCGCAGACGAACCCGGTCTCCCAGGACCCGTCGTCGAGTTCCACCGCCGCCAGTCCCATGGGCGTCGGGAGGGCGGCCAGGAACGTTCCCAGCGCCGCCGGCGAGAGCGACCAGCGCTCGACTTCGAAGGACCGCCCATCGTCGGGGACCCGCACCAGGGCCGGCTTACCGGACGGCAGCGCCGTCATCCGATAGCGCTCCGCCGTGCGGGCCGGCCCGTCCCACCGCGCTCCGAGATCGTGGAGCTGACCGGCCAGCGGCTGATCACGCAGATGCGCGCCGGCCACCACCAGCGTCAGCGCCCCGGCGCCCGCGCGTTCCGGCCAGGACGCCACCGTGCCGCGGTCACCACCGCCCAGCCGGGCCGCAATGTCGGCCACCACGGCGTCATCGAAGGCCCGTCCCAGTACCGTGACCCCGAATTGCGCTGTGGTGCCGTCGGATTCGACAACCTCACCCGCGGGAACCGCGACGCCGCACATGTCGAAGAGATTGCAGAAATTGGTATACGTGCCGATCCGGGCGTTGACCGCGACGGGGTCGGCGGCCACCTCGGCGAGCGTCGGCTGCAGCGGCGCAGTGGGGACGAGCAGCGCGTCGCACTCCCCCAGGGCCCGGAATGCCCGCTCCCGCAGGCGATCCAATTCACGACGGTCGCGCAGCAGTCCGGTCGCGGTGCGGGCGCCACCGGCGCTGATGATGGCCGCGACTGTCGGGTCCAAGCCGGCATCGTCACCGGCACGGGTGATGAAGTCCCCCACCGCTTCCGTACGTTCGGCGACCAGCGCCCCGTCGTACAGCAGCCGCGCGGCGGCCAGGAAGTCCGTGAGATCGATGGGGACGATGCGCATCCCGGCGTCCCGCGCGGCATCGACCGCGCGCTGGAACGCGACGTCCCAGCCGGGCGCCATGGCCGGTAGCTCGGCCGGGACGGCCAGGACCGGGTCGGCCGGGGCGGCGAAGCGCGTCGACGCGGGCCACGGCCGCTCCGTGGTGGTCACCATCACGGCCATGGCACTCTCCGCCGTGGCCAGATCCCGCGCCAGGATCGTCACGCAGTCGTAGCTCGGGCAGGCCGGGACGACGCCGGTCGTCGACACCAGCCCGATGGTGCCCTTGATGCCGACCAGGCCCTGGTACGCCGCCGGCACCCGGCCGGATCCCGCGGTGTCCGTGCCGATTCCGAGGTCGGCCGCACCGATGGCCACCGCGACGGCCGAGCCCGACGACGAGCCGCCCGATATCCGGTCCGGCCGCCGCGCGTCACGCACGGCGCCGTAGGGGCTTCGAGTGCCGACGAGCCCGGTGGCGAACTGGTCCAGATTGGTCTTGCCGATCACCACCGCGCCGGCCGCCCGCAGCGCCGCCACCGCGGGCGCGTCGGCATCGGGGGTGTACGCGTAGCCCGGGCACGCCGCGGTGGTGGGGAGGCCAGCGACGTCGACGTTGTCCTTGACGGCCAGCAGCTGGCCGGCCAGCGGGCCCTGCGCCTGTGCGAACTCCTGACGTACCGTGTCCTCGTCGCGCACGGTGATGAAGGCTTCCGGTCGCTGTGCGATGGCCGCGTAGGCGGCGCTGATCCGGTCCGTCATGCGACTTCCTGTCCTGTTGTGGCGGCTGAGTCTGATTGGTCGCACTCCTCATCGCGGCTCGTTCCTCGCCGCTCGATCGTCGCGCTCCCGGGCTTCTTGCGTGCGCCGATCTCGCCGCTGGCCTCCCAGCGGGCGCGTTCCTCGTTGCGGGCGGCGGTCATCCGCTGTCGCACCGCGGCGATGTCGTCGGCCTCCCGCGCGAGGAAGGCCAGATGGTCGGCGATCCGGAACTCACCGTCGGTGATGTCGACGGTGCCGCGGCCGGCGGCGACGTCGGCCCGCAGGTCGGTGAGCTCATCGGAGGACACCGGATACCACGACACCTGGTCGAAGAACCGCAGCAGCCACGGCTGCTCGGGCTCGAAACCGGGTGCGGACAGCGGGAATCGGTGGTTCCACACCTGGGTGGTACGGCCCATCAGCTGGTAGCCGCCCGGGCCTTCCATGCCGTAGATGCAGAGGTAAGCGCCGCCGATGCCGACCGCGTTCTCCGGCGTCCAGGTCCGTGCCGGGTTGTACTTGGTGGTGACCACGCGATGGCGTGGATCGACCGGCGTGGCGACGGGCGCGCCGAGGTACACATCACCCAAGCCGAGCACGAGATAGCTTGCCGCATGGACGATGTCGAACACCTCCTGCTGCGACTCCAGGCCGTTCATCCGGCGGATGAACTCGATGTTGCTCGGGCACCACGGCGCGTCGTCGCGCACACCGTTGCGGTACCGGTCGATGGCCAGCCGGATGGTCGGATCGTCCCAACTCAGCGGCAGCCGAACCGAACGGCTCGGCAACACCAGCTGGTCGACGGGCCCGAGCGCGGACTCGAGATCGAGTACGAAGGCCGTCATCGCCTGGTGATCGGTGAGCGCGGCGTCGAACTTGACCTGCAGCGAACGGATTCCAGGCGTCAGGTCGATGATCCCGCGCGGCCGGTGTGCCTCGATCGCGGTGTGCAGGGCGTGCACCCGCGCCCGCAACACCAGATCCAGTGTCATCGTGCCGTATTCGACCAGCAGGTTGTCGTCGCCGCTGCGGCGCAATGTCATCGACGTCGTACCGTCGCCGGTGACCCCGCGGTGCAACACGCCGTCATCGCCGTCACCGCGCGGGCTGCGCACCACAGGCGACGCCGCGCGCCGGGATGTCCCCAGCGCCGCCAGCGGTGCCGCGGCACTGGCCCGCACCGGAACGAAGCGCACCCGGTCGCCGGGCGTGAGCTGTCCGAGCTTCCAGCGGTCCGCCGACGTCACCGTCACCGGGCAGACGAAACCGCCGAGGCTGGGTCCGTCCGGGCCGAGCAGGATTGGGGTGTCGCCGGTGAAGTCCAGTGCGCCAACCGAATACGGGGTGTCGTGGATGTTCGACGGGTGCAGTCCGGCCTCACCGCCGTCGGGCCGCGCCCACTGCGGTTTCGGCCCGACCAGGCGCACGCCGGTGCGGTCGAGGTTGTGGTCCACCAGATACGTGGCCTCATAGAGGCTCTCGATGTCAGCGCGGGTGAAGAACTCCGGCGCGCCGTGGGGTCCCTCGGTCACCGCCAGCCGCCATTCGTGACCGATCGATGGGATCTCCTCATCGGTGAGGCGGCGCGGTCGTCCGCCTGGAACACCCAGATCGAGACGGTCACCGGCCGCGAGCGCCCGCCCGCCGGCGCCGAACTTCCCGAGCGTGAACGTCGAGCGCGAGCCGAGGTACGCCTCGGCCTCGATGCCGCCGGCCACCGCGATGTAGATCCGCATGCCGACGCCCTGCACCGCACCGATTTCGAGCACGCCGCCCTCGGGGACCGCGATGGGCGCCCACTGCCGCGCCGGCACCCCGTCGAGCGTGACCGGTACCGGCGCGCCGGTGACGCAGACGACCGTCGCCTCGTCGAATCCCAGTGTGGGACCGGCCATCGTGGCCTCGAGGCCCGGTGCCCCCTCGGCATTACCGACCGCGAGATTGGCCAGCCGCAGAGACAGATCGTCCATCGGGCCTGACGGCGGTACGCCGACCTGCCAGTAGCCGATGCGGCCTGGCCAGTCCTGGACGGTGGTGCTCGGCCCGGGCCGCAGCACGGTGAGGGCGGATGGCGCCATTCGGGTACTCCTTCGAATGCAGAACGCGGTGCGAGAGAACGTGGATCAGGACGGGCGGGTGACGATCATCCGCACCGGTGTCGGATCGAAGCCGTTGCACGGGTTGTTGATCTGCGGGCAGTTGGACACCAGTACGAGGACGTCGGTGTCGGCGCGCAGCGCCACCCGCAGTCCCGGCGCCGACAGCCCGTCGACGATGCCGAGGGTGCCGTCGGCCTCCACCGGCACGTTCATGAAGAAGTTGAGATTCGGTGCCAGGTCACGCTTTCCGAGGCCGTACCGCGCGCCTTCGATTAGGAAGTTCTCCACGCAGGCGTGCTGGTGCCGGGTGTGGTTGCCGTAGCGCAGGGTGTTGGACTCCTGCGAGCAGGCGCCGCCGACGGTGTCGTGATTGCCCACTTCGTCGGCCACGACGGTCATCAGTGCCCCACCGTCGCTGTCGCGCAACACCGTTCCGGTGCTGACAAACAGCGACTTCTGCGCCGTGATGGTGGTCTGGGCGCTGTACCGGCGGGACGTGTCGTGCGCCCCGTAGATCAGCGTGTCCACGGCCTGGTTGCCGTGCAGGTCGACGATGGTCAGCACATCGCCTGCTGCGACGATCGCCGACCAGGGGCCGCGGGCCTCGACGATCTCGTCGAGGATGGTCGTGCCGGACACCAGCGCGGGGACCGAATCGATGGCGGTGCTCATGCGGGAACTCCTTCGGTGAGATGCAGTGCGGTCCAGACGTCTTCGGTGTTGCGGTGCGCGCGTTCGTATTCGGGTCCGATCGTTTCGGCGCGGGCGGCCAGGTCGGCGAGGTCGGCGGGGGCCGACCAGGCCAGCACCTCCAGATCGGACGTATCGAAGGTCGGCGATTCATCGAGCGGGTGCGCGGTGTTGGCGATCGCCACGATCACCGGCAGGTGCACGAGCAGTTCGACCGCCGTGCCTGCTCCGGCCGAGCCCGTCGACACCAGCTGGCCCGCATCGTCGGCCCGGACGCCGTGGAAGAACGACACGCCGGGGCCGACGTCGCGCGGGCCGAGGCCGTGTTTGAGCGCGGCGAGCACCAGCAGCTCGCGCCCGGCCGGACTGTCCGAGTGCGCGGTGCCGGCGCCGTAGCGCGCCTCGTTCTGGGCTCGGGTCGTGGTGCCGCACAGGGCATCGTGGTGGCCCGAGGTATCGGCGACGATGGTCGCCAGGACCCGTCCCTGGTCATCGAGCAGCGGATGCCCGGTGCCGAGGTACGCCTGCCACGGCACCTTGACGGTGTCGGCGGTGTTGAGCCGTTCCCAGGGGGCGTCGGCGCGCCACAGCAACAGATGCGCGCAGGCGCGGCCCTCGATGTCGGTGAGCCGCAACCGGGTTCCCCGGTCCAGCACCTTGCTGGTGTAGCGGCCGCCGGGGACCGTCTCGGCCCAGGTCAGGCGGTCGGCTTCGACGCCGGCGGGCGGTGTCGGCCACAGTGATGCCGGGACGACGGGCATGGCTGCGGTGTGCGTGCCGGCCTGTGCCCGGGCGTGCGCGCGGGCCGCCGCGGTGGTCGAGGTGGTGGAAGTGGACGAAGAACTCATGAGAATCCCTTCGGCAGTAGCGGATTGGCAGAGGTCAGAGCGACCCGACGGGGCGCGGATGGGTCCGGCGGTACGGGAAGCACAGGGCGCCGAGCGCCACGATGGCGACGATGGTGAACGGCCCCGCCCACACCAGCAGCGGCATGGTGCCCGTCGGGTCGTAGATTTCCGGCCGTGGCCAGGCCAGGTTGATCACCATCGCCACGCCGTACATCACGGCGAACACGTTGACCGGCAGACCCCAGCGGCCCAGCGAGAACAGCGGCCGGCCGCCGGCGTCGGTAGCCGTGGTGTCCCAACGCATTCCGCGCAGTCGGTGTGCCAGGAGCGGCGCCGTCACCAGCAGGTAGGCGATGTAGATCGCGATGATGCAGACACTCGCCAGGGTCGCGAAGATCGCGGAGTTGCCGACGTTCACCAGCAGCACACCGACACACGCGACACCGACCACGATCGCCGGCGGGATGGGCGTCCCGGTGGCCGGGTTGACGCGGGACAGCAGCGACGAGAACGGCAGCCGGTGATCGCGTGCCATGGAGAACATCAGGCGCGTGGCAGCGGTCTGAATTGCCAAGGTGCAGATGAAGATCGCGATGGCCACGTCGACGAGGAGCAACGTGCCCCACGGCGAGGACAGCACCGCACCCAGCACGTAGGGCAGGCCTTCGGTCGCGAGACGCCCGTCGGTCAGGCTGGGCGCGGCCATCAACGCGCCGATGATCATGAGACCGCCGCCGAGCGCCGAGACGGTGAGCGCCGACCGGATGGTGCGCGGGGCGACCCGACGCGCGTCGCGGGTCTCCTCGGCGAGTTCACCGGCCGAGCCGAAGCCGACCATGACGTAGGCGGCCATCAGCCCCGAGGCGATCCAGGCCCAGCCGTAACCGGAACCCGTTGCACCGGTGTCGAAGACGACCTGCGGGCCACGCTGTGCGTGCGTGAAGAACACCCCGACGACCGCGATCACACCGATGATCTCGCAGCACACGCCGATGGTCGCGACCCGCGACATCCAGCGCACCCCGATGCAGTTGATCGTGGTGGTGATGACCAACAGCGCCGTACCCAGCAGGACGGCGTTGGCGGCGCCGTCCGCCGACGTGAGGGCGGTGTCGGTGCCGATGATCTGGAAGCCCGACCACACCGCCGGCAGCACCACCTGCAGCGCGATGGCTGCGGCAGACGCCGTGATGATCTGGGCGAGGATCATGAACCACCCGCCGAACCAGCCGACGACCTCACCGCCGAGGCGACGGGCCCACTGGTAGATGGCCCCCGAGATCGGGTAGCGCGCCGCGAGTTCGGCGAAGCACAGCGCCACCGCGAACTGCCCGATGAACACCACCGGCCACGTCCAGAAGAACGCCGGACCGCCGAAACTGTATCCGAGGCCGAACAATTGGAAGATCGTGGTCAGGATCGAGACGAACGAGAAGCCTGCCGCGAACGAGGCGAACTTGCCCAGCGAGCGGTGCAGCTGTTGGTCGTAGCCGAACTCGGCGAGATCGTCGTGATCTGCCGGCGACGTGTTGGTCAATGTCATCCGATCCCGATTCTGCGAAACCTAATACCTGTCAACTGACAGAATTAATGGGAAGCGTGACGCAGAGGGGTCACCGACGTTTCCGCCGTGGGTCGCGATGTAACAGTTGGGTTTCGTGCGAGCCGGCGCTGCGCGGAAGAGCGCAGGTGGCACAGTGGTGGCATGAGCCGCCCCGGCCGCCCCCGCCATCGCGACGCCCTACGCCCCGGCAGCACCGCCGTCGAGCAGATCCTCGATGCCGCCGGAGAACTGTTCGTGACACAGGGCTTCACGGTGACCTCGACCCGGTCCATCGCCGAGGCCGTCGGCATCCGTCAAGCTTCGCTGTACCACCACTTCCCCAACAAGGAAGCCATCCTCGAAGCGCTGCTCGATGCGACGGTGGTGCCGTCGCTGGAGTTCGCGCGGCGCGTGACGCGGTCGGTGGACGATCCCAAGGCCGCCCTGTGGGCGGTGGCAGCCGGTGACGCGGCCAACCTGCTGTCCGTGCCGTGGAACCTGGGCCGGCTCTATCTGCTGCCGGAGGTCGACGGCATCGAGGGCTTCCACCGCCGGCGCCGTGAGTTGCACGCCGTGTACCGCGAGCTGGCGGTCGACGCCGTGGGTGGCCGTGACGAGTTCCGCTGCGGCCTGCCGGTGCGGCTGACCGAGACGGTCATCGCGCAGCGTGTCGACGACCCGGACATCACCGGTGACGACGTGGCCGAGGCCATCGCCGATGCGGCGCTGCGGGTACTTGGAGTCGACGTCGATGACGCCCTACGAGCCGAGGGCCGGGCGCTGGTCGAGCAACATTTGCCCTCGTCTGAGTGATTTGTGCACGATTTTCCGCGCCGGCCGCGGATTTTCGTGCACAAATCACTCGGGGGCGAGCAACTGGTCGGCGTCGAAGCAACTGTGATCGCCGGTGTGACAAGCTCCGCCGACCTGGTCGACCTCGAGCAGCACGGCATCGCCGTCACAGTCCAGCCGCACCGAGTGCACGTACTGCGTGTGGCCCGACGTCAGGCCCTTGACCCACTGCTCACCGCGCGAACGCGAAAAGTACGTCGCCTCACGGGTTTCCAGGGTGCGGGCCAGCGCGTCGTCGTCCATCCAGGCGACCATCAGCACGTCGCCGGTGCCGCGCTGCTGCACCACCGCGGTGAACAGCCCTGCCTCGTTGCGCTTGATGCGGGCGGCGATCCCGGGGTCCAGAACGTTCATCGCACCGTGATCCCTTCGGCCGCCATCGCTTCCTTCACCTGACCGATGGTCAGCTCGCGGAAGTGGAAGACGCTGGCCGCCAGGACCGCATCGGCACCGGCCTGCACCGCGGGGGCGAAGTGATCGACGGCGCCGGCGCCCCCACTCGCGATCACCGGCACGCTCACCGCGGCGCGCACCGCCCGCAGCATCGCCAGGTCGAACCCGGCCTTGGTGCCGTCGGCGTCCATGGAGTTCAGCAGGATCTCCCCGACCCCGAGTTCGGCTCCGCGCGTGGCCCATTCGACGGCGTCGATGCCGGTACCGCGACGACCACCGTGGGTCGTCACCTCCCAGCCGGACGGGGTCGGCACAGATCCTTCAGCGCCTTCCGGCACCGTCCGGGCATCCACCGACAGCACGATGCACTGCGAACCGAACTGGCGCGACAACTCCGACAGCAGCTCGGGCCGGGCGATGGCGGCGGTGTTGACCGAGACCTTGTCGGCACCGGCGCGCAACAGGGTGTCGACGTCTTCGACCGAGCGCACGCCGCCACCGACGGTCAGCGGAATGAACACCTGCTCGGCGGTACGGCGCACGACCTCGAGCATGGTCGAGCGGCCCGACGACGACGCGGTGACGTCCAGGAACGTCAGCTCGTCGGCACCCTCGGCGTCGTACGCGGCGGCCAGCTCGACGGGATCACCGGCGTCCCTGAGATTTTCGAAGTTGACGCCCTTGACCACCCGGCCGCCGTCGACGTCCAGGCACGGGATGACGCGCGTTGCGAGACTCACAGGTAATCCTCCGGAACCCCAACGGATTTCACGATCTCCAGCATCCTCTCGTGCACACCGGGCGCGGCGGCCAACGCAGACTTCGAATCGGCGGTCCACGGCTCCCCGGCCAGGTCGGTGACGATGCCGCCGGCGGCCCGCACCAGAGCCACGCCCGCGGCGTGGTCCCAGATGTGGTGGCCGAAACTGATTGCGCCGCCGAGAATGCCGGCGCCGACATAGGCCAGGTCCAGACCGGTCGCACCGTGCATCCGCACCCGTGAGCATTCCCGGGTCAGACTCGACAGCACCGCGTTGCGCCACCGCCCGGGGAACCGGCCCTTCGAATCGATGTTGAAGGTCTGGATGCCGACAATCGAGTCGGCCAGGGTGGTCTGCGCCAACGGCGGCAACACCGTATCCCCGTCCCGGACCGGGCCGTCCAGTGTCGCGACGTACCGCTGACCCATGAACGGCAGCCACGTCAGCCCCGCGACGGGAGTGCCCCGCCACAGCAGGCCGAGCAGGATCGCCGCCATGGGCGAACCGGCTGCGTAATTGAACGTGCCGTCGATGGGGTCGAGCACCCACACCAGTTCGGAATCGATGGGCTCGCCACCGAATTCCTCGCCGTGCACACCGATCCCGGTCGCGGCCGTCAGTGCCGCGACGACCTGGCGCTCGATGGCGAGGTCGATCTCGGTGGCGAAGTCGTTGCCCTTCTTGCGAACTGCCGCGTCGGCCTGGTGGCCGGCGATGAACGGGGCGACGGCATCGTCGAGGATGCTGGTCGCGGCCGCGACCAGCTCTGCCAACCTCGCCGGTTCGATCACTTCACCGCGGCCAGGGCCTCGGGCAGCGTGAACCGCTCGGCGTACAAGGCCTTTCCGACGATGGCGCCCTCGACGCCCTGCCCCGTCAGGGTGGCGATGGCCCGCAGGTCGTCCAGGCTCGACACGCCGCCCGACGCGATGATCGGCGCCTTGGTGCGGCCGGCGACGGTGCTCAGCAGGTCCAGGTTGGGGCCCGTCAGGGTGCCGTCCTTGGTGACGTCGGTGACGACGTAGCGCGAGCAGCCTTCGCCATCAAGGCGTTCCAGCACGTCCCAGAGATCGCCGCCGTCGGTCTCCCAGCCGCGGCCGCGCAGGCGCCAGCTGCCGTTCTCGAACTGCACGTCCAGGCCGACGGCCACGCGGTCGCCGTACTCGCCGATGGCGCGCTTGCACCACTCCGGGCTCTCCAGTGCGGCGGTACCGATGTTGACGCGGGCGCAGCCGGTGTCCATGGCCGCCTTGAGCGAGGCGTCATCGCGGATGCCGCCGGAAAGCTCCACCGCCACATCGAGTTTGCCGACCACCTCGGCCAACAGTTCCCGGTTACTGCCCCGGCCGAACGCGGCGTCCAGGTCCACCAGGTGCACCCACTCGGCGCCGTCGCGCTGCCAGGTCTGCGCCGCCTCCAGCGCCGAACCGTAATCGGTCTCGCTGCCGGCCTTGCCCTGCACCAGCCGCACCGCCTTGCCGTCGACCACGTCGACGGCCGGCAACAAAATCAAACTCATAGCCCCTCAACCCAATTCGCCAACAGCGTCGCACCTGCGTCGCCGCTCTTCTCCGGATGAAACTGTGTCGCCGACAACGCGCCGTCCTCGACGGCCGCGATGAACGGCACGTGATGCGTGGCCCAGGTGACCTTCGCGTCGGCATGGCCACCCCACTGCTGGGCGGCGTAGGAATGCACGAAATAGAACCGCGTGTCCGCGTCGAGGCCCTTGAACAGGACGCTGTCAGCTGCGGCATCGACGGTGTTCCAGCCCATGTGCGGGATCACCGGCGCATCCAGCCGGGTGACCTCGCCGGGCCACTGCCCGCAGCCCTCGGTCTGCACGCCGAACTCGACGCCCTTCGAGAACAGAATCTGCATGCCGACGCATACCCCCAGCACGGGGTGCTCCGCCGCCAGCCGGTCGGCGATGATCTTCTCGCCGCCGATCGACCGCAGACCCGTCATACAGGCCTCGTAGGCACCGACGCCGGGCACCACGAGACCGTCGGCGGCAGCCGCGGCAGCGGCGTCCGAGGTCACCTCGACATCAGCGCCCACCCGCTCGAGTGCACGCTGCGCGGACCGGAGATTGCCCGAGCCGTAATCCAGAACAACCAGCTGCTTCCGGCGGAGCCGGACAGAAGGCCCCGGTGTCACAGAGTGCCCTTGGTCGACGGCACGCCGGCCACGCGCGGGTCGGGTTCGACGGCCTGACGCAGCGCGCGGGCCACGGCCTTGTACTGCGCCTCGGTGATGTGGTGCGGGTCGCGGCCGTACAGCGTGCGCACGTGCAGCGCGATCTTGGCGTTGAAGGCCAGTGACTCGAAAACGTGCCGGTTGATCACGGTGTGGTACGGCACCGACGACCCGGCGATGGTGAAGGACACCATGGACTCGGGCTCACCGGTGTGCACGAAGTACGGACGGCCCGAAACATCAACGGCCGCATGGGCGAGCGTCTCGTCCATCGGAATGAACGCATCGCCGAACCGGCGGATGCCCTTCTTGTCGCCCAGGGCCTGGCCGAGCGCCTGACCGAGGACGATGGCGGTGTCCTCGACCGTGTGGTGACCCTCGATCTCGACATCACCCTTGGCGTGCACCGTCAGATCGAAGCTGGCGTGCGTGCCCAAAGAGGTCAGCATGTGGTCGAAGAACGGCACCCCGGTGCTGATATCGACCTGGCCGGTGCCGTCGAGATCGATCTCGACGACGATGCTGGACTCCTTGGTGGTGCGTTCGACGCGGGCGCGGCGGGTCATGAAACTCCTTGTGGGGCTGGTTCCGATGCGGCGAGCTTGGCGCTGACTTCCAGCAGGGCGTCGTTCTCCGAGGCCAAACCGACGGTGGTGCGCAGGAATCCGGGGATCCCGACGTCGCGGATCAGCACGCCCGCGTCGAGGTAGCGCTGCCAGGTCGCCGCGGCGTCGGCGAACTCGCCGAACAGGATGAAATTGGCGTCGCTGGGGATGACCCGGAAACCCATGTCGGACAACGCCGCTGCCACCCGGTCCCGCTCCGCGGCCAACGTGGCGACGCTGCTCAGCGTCTCATCGGCATGCCGCAGCGCCGCGCGCGCGGCCGCCTGCGTCAGCACCGACAGGTGATAGGGCAACCGCACCAGCAGCATCGCCTCGATCACCGCGGGGTCGGCCACCAGGTAGCCCAACCGCCCGCCGGCGAAGGCGAACGCCTTGCTCATGGTGCGGCTGACGATGAGCTTGGCCGGGTATTCGGCCAGCAGCGCGACTCCGCTGGGCTGCGACGAGAATTCGCCGTACGCCTCGTCCAGGATCAGGACACCCGGCGTGACGTCGAGCAGCCGGCGCAGGTCGTCGAGCGGCACGCTCTGCCCGGTCGGGTTGTTGGGGCTGGTCGCGAACACCACGTCGGGCTGCTGTGCCCTGATCGCGGCCACGGCGACGTCGACGTCGAGCCCGAAATCAGACGCCCGGGTCGCCGACAGCCACTCGGTCTGGGTGCCGTCGGAGATGATCGGGTGCATCGAGTACGACGGCACGAAACCGAGGGCGCTGCGGCCCGGCCCGCCGAACGCCTGCAACAGCTGCTGCAGGATTTCGTTGGAACCGTTTGCCGCCCAGAGGTTTTCCGCCGTCAGCGCGACACCCGTCTGCGCCTGCATGTAGGCGGCCAGATCGGTACGCAGCGCCATCGCGTCGCGGTCCGGGTACCGGTGCAACTCTGCGGCCGCCGCGGCGACCGAGGCGGCGACGTCGTCGACCAACGCCTGGGTCGGCGGGTGCGGGTTCTCGTTGGTGTTGAGCCGCACGGGAACCACGAGCTGGGGTGCGCCGTACGGCGACTTGCCGCGCAGGTTCTCCCGCAGCGGCAGATCGGCCAGAGATATCTTGCGGCTCATCAGCTTTCGAACCTCCGGCGCACAGCCTCACCGTGCGCCGGCAGGTTCTCTGCCGTGGCCAACGTGATCACGTGACCCGCAACGTCTTTCAGGGCCGCCTCGGTGTAGTCGACGACGTGGATGCCGCGCAGGAACGTCTGGACGGACAGCCCACTGGAGTGCCGCGCACAACCGGCGGTGGGCAGCACGTGGTTGGACCCGGCGCAGTAGTCACCGAGGCTCACCGGCGACCAGGCGCCGACGAAAATCGCACCCGCAGAACGGATTCGGCCCGCGACCTCGGCCGCGTCGACGGTCTGGATCTCCAGGTGCTCGGCGGCGTAGGCGTTCACCACCCGTACCCCGGTGTCGAGATCGTCGACCAGCACGATGGCGGACTGCTTGCCGTTCAGCGCAACCGTCACCCGCTCGCGGTGCAGCGTCGTGGCGACCTGCGCGGCCACCTCGACATCGGTGGCGTCGGCCAGCTTCTCGCTGGTGGTCACCAGCACGCTGGCCGCCATCTCGTCGTGCTCGGCCTGGCTGATCAGGTCGGCGGCGATGTGCACCGCGTCGGCCGAGTGGTCGGCCAGGATGGCGATCTCCGTCGGCCCGGCCTCGGCGTCGATGCCGACCTGCGAGCGACAGATGCGCTTGGCGGCCGTGACGAAGATGTTGCCCGGGCCGGTGATCATGTCGACCGGCGCCAGCTCTTCGCCGGTGGTGTCCACGCCGCCGTAGGCCAGCAGCGCGATGCCCTGGGCACCGCCGACGGCCCACACCTCGTCGACCCCGAGCAGAGCGGCCGCGGCCAGAATGGTCGGGTGCGGCAGACCGCCGTGGTCCTTCTGCGGCGGGCTGGCGATCACCAGCGAGTCGACGCCGGCGGTCTGGGCCGGCACGACGTTCATCACGACGCTCGACGGGTAGACGGCGTTGCCGCCCGGCACGTACAGCCCGACCCGCTCTACGGGTACCCAGCGTTCGGTGACGGTCGCGCCCGGCGCCAGGGTCGTGGTGGTGTCGGTGCGGCGCTGGTCGGCGTGCACGGCGCGGGTCCGCTCGATAGCGACCTCGAGCGCCACCCGCACGTCGGCGGGCAGTCGGGTCAGCGCGGCGTCCAGCTCCGCCTTGGGGACGCGCACGGCCGCCGGCCGCACCCCGTCGAACGACTCGCCGTACTCCAGTGCCGCCACGGCACCGCGCTCGACCACGGCGTCGACGATCGGGCGTACCTTGGGCAGCACCGAATCCACGTCGACACCGCCTCGGGGCAGCACCGCTCGCAACTGCGCCGCGGACAGCTGCTGACCTCGCAAATCGATACGCGCGAGCTTCACTGCAGTGTTCACCCCACTATTCTCCCAGAGCAAGCCAAATCGAATACGGAGGCGTCAATGTCAAGCCGTCAGGACCACCCCAACAACGCCGCCGGCGTGCCGATGATCTTCCCGGTATGGCTGGAGAACTTCCAGATCAAGTACATCAACCCGGTGATGTCGCCGCTGGCCAAGAAGCTGCCGGGCTTCACCGTGGTCAAGCACCGCGGCCGCAAGTCGGGCAAGCAGTTCGAGACCACGGTCAACTCGTTCCGCAAGGGTGACGTGCTGGCGATCGGGCTGCTCCACGGCAAGACCAACTGGGTCAAGAACGTGCTGGCCGCAGGTGAAGCGGACATGTGCGTCTCGGGCACCGATCTGCATGTCGTCAACCCTCGCGTCTTGCCTGCCGGCACCGTCGACCCGTCACTGCCGCGGATCGCGCAGCTGGTCGCCAAGCGCAGCGGCGTTTTCGTCGCCGACATCGCCCACTGACACACCGGGGGCCACGCTGAATCTCAGCGTGGCCCCCGGATGGTTCAGCGGCTACTTGCAGATGTCGCTGATCTGCTTGCTGTCGGCGCCGGCGTCGTCCAGGCGCACCTTCTGCTGCGGGTCGTCGGTCTGTGAGCCGGCCGTCGCGGCGGCCCCGATGTCCAACAGGGTGTTGGCGTACTTGCGCGCCGCCGTCGCCAGGTCGGCGGGGGCGGCCGGATCGATCCGGTTCAACAGGTACTGGCCACCGGTGATCAGCGCCAGGCGAGCGTTGGCCGCCACGGCCAGCGCGCCCGTCGTGTCGTCCGGGCCGCCGGGGACCGCCAGGTTGGTGTTGATCGCGATGCCCTTGCTGACGGTCTTCATGGCGTCACAGAGCGCGATCTTGGCCGTGTCCTGCTCGGCCTCGGTGTACTTCTTGTCTTGGTTCTTCACCGCGTACAGCGCGTAGCCGCCGACGGCGATGGCGATCAGGCCGATGACCACGGCCGCGATCGCGATGATCTGCGTGACCGACGTCGAACCCGGCGTCTCATCGGTGTCTTTTGCGGCTTTGCTCAGCGTGGTGGTCTTGTCTTCGGTCTTCTCGTCTTCCGCCATGCTCGTGATAGTAGCGGCCGAGTCAGGTATCGAGGCCGACGTCGAGCACCCGCACCGAATGCGTCAAAGCGCCGATGGCGAGGAAATCCACGCCGGTCGCGGCGTAGGCCGCGGCAGAGTCCAGGCTCAGCCCGCCCGACGATTCCAGCTTGGTGCCGGGCGCGCGGGCGTCACGGCGCTGCACCGCGATCTGCGTCTGCCAGACCGGGAAGTTGTCGAGCAGCACCAATTCGACATTCTCACCGAGGATTTCGTCGAGCTGCTCGAGCGAATCCACCTCGACCTCGCACGGCAGCCCGGGCGCCGCCGCACGGACCGCCTGCAGTGCCGCGAGCACCGACCCGGCGGCTGCGACGTGGTTGTCCTTGATCAGCGCGGCATCGCCGAGCCCCAGCCGGTGGTTGACCCCGCCGCCGACGCGCACCGCGTATTTCTGCAGTAACCGCAATCCTGGCAAGGTCTTTCGGGTGTCGCGGATCGCGGCTTCGGTCCCCGCCACCTCCTGCACCCAGCGGGCCGTCTCCGAGGCGATCCCCGACAGGTGACACACGATGTTGAGCATGGTGCGTTCGGCCGTGAGGAGATCCCGCGTCGGGGCTTCGACGGTCAGCACGGCGTCGCCGGGTTTGACCTCGGCACCGTCCTCGGCGCGGTCCAGGATCCGGTAGGCACCCTCGCCGATCACCTTGTCCAGCACCAGAACCGCGATGTCCAGGCCCGCGATGACGCCCTGCTGCCGCGACACCATGGACGCGACCGTGGTGGCGTCGGCAGGCACCGTCGCCGCCGACGTGACGTCCGGTCCGTAGCGCAGATCCTCATCGAGCGCTCGATCGATGATCGCGTGCGCGTCTGCCAATTCCGCTGCGGTCAATGCCATCAGTTACACGCTCCTATCGGCAGGGCGGCCACCGCACGCCCGGCGGCGTCCAGCCGCACATCGATCGACATCCCGAACGCCGGATCGCGATCCGGATGGTCACTGCGGTGGTGGCAGCCACGGGATTCCGCGCGCGCGGCCGCAGCTGCGGCCACCGCCGACGCCGTCACGGTCAGGGCCGCATCCTCGACGGCAGCCCGGTCCGACATGGCCGCACCGCGGGCGCCGGCGAGCAACTCGCTCAACTGCCCCAGTCCGGCGGCGTCGCGCACCACCGATGCGTACTTCGTCATGTCACGTTGCAACGCATCGCGATCCAACGCGGGCCGCTTGCCCAGATCCGGCTCCGGCACCCGGTTTCCGCCGGCCTCGCGGGCCTGCTCGGCCGCCGCACGACCGGCCCGGGCACCGACCACCAGCCCTTCCAGCAGGCTGTTGGAGGCCAGCCGGTTACCGCCGTGCATACCGGTGCGCCCGACCTCACCGGCGGCGTACAGGCCAGCCATCTCGGTGCGGCCGTACACGTCGGTGACCACCCCACCGCAGCTGTAATGCGCACCGGGCACCACCGGAATCGGTTGGCGCGCAGGGTCGATACCCGCGGCCAGGCACGCGGCCGTGACCGTCGGGAACCGGGCGGCGACGTCGGGGACGCCGCGGGCGTCGAGGTAGACGTGGTCGTCGCCGGTTGCCGCGAGGCGGGCGTCGATGGCGGCGGCCACGACGTCGCGCGGGGCCAGGTCACCCATCGAGTGCACGCCGTCGGTCACCGAATCGCCGCGGCGGTCACGCAGGATGGCGCCTTCTCCGCGCAGCGCTTCGGTGATCAGCGGGCACCGGCCCCCGGCGGCGCCGGTGTACAGCATGGTCGGGTGGAACTGGATGAATTCGATGTCACGCACCGGCAATCCGGCCCGCAGCGCCAGGGCGATGCCATCGCCCGTCGAACCGTCCGGGTTGGTCGTCGCGGTGTACAGCTGCCCCAGTCCACCGGTCGCCAGGATGACCGAAGGCGCCGTCAGCACGCCGGGTCCTTCGGGACTCAGGACCAGCAGGCCGCTGACTGCTCCGTCGTGGTGCAGCACCTGCAGCGCAACATGATTGGGTCGGATGTCGAGCGTCCGGGTCGCGGCGGCCAGGGCACGCTGGACCTCGGCGCCGGTGGCGTCACCGCCGGCGTGGATGATGCGGCGCCGGCTGTGCCCACCCTCGCGGGTCAGGGACCAGTCCCCCGGCCGGACTTCGTCGAAAATCGCGCCGGCACCGACCAATTCCCGCACGGCGGCATAGCCGTCGGCGACGATCGAGGTGACGGCGTCGACGTCGCACAAGCCGGCCCCGGCGGCGACGGTGTCGGCGACGTGCGCCTGCACCGAGTCATCGGTGTCGGGGATGACGACCGCGATACCGCCCTGGGCGTAGGCGGTCGCCGTCTCGCCGGACTTGCCGACGACCACGACCCGGCTACCGGCCAGCTGCGCGGCGCGCGCCGCCGCCAGGCCGGCCACCCCGGTGCCGACGACGATGACGTCGGCCCGCTGACGCCAGTAGCCACGTCCGCCGCAAGCAGCCGGCCGACGGCCCACGTGGGCGCTCACGCTATTCCCCGCCGCCGGGCTGCCCGATCGCGATCATGCGCTGCACGCTCAACCGAGCTGCGGCTGCGACATCTTCATCGACGTGAACTTCGTCGGCGCCGTCGCGCAGGCAGCGCAGCAGCGCGGCCGGCGTGATCATCTTCATGTACGGGCAGGACGCCCGATCGTTGACGGCGAGGAACTCGGTTTCCGGTGCGGCACGGCGCAACTGGTGCAGCATGCCGATCTCGGTGGCGACGAGGACCTGCTTGGCGTGCGTCTCGCGCGCGGCATCGAGCATGCCGCCGGTCGACAGGATCTTGACCCGGTCGTCGGGCACGGCGCCCTCGCCCGCGAGGTACAGAGCCGAGGTGGCACAACCACATTCGGGGTGCACGAAGAGTTCGGCATCGGGGTGCGAGCGGGCCTGGTCGGCGAGTTCGTCACCGTTGATGCCGGCGTGCACGTGGCATTCCCCGGCCCAGATGTGCAGGTTGTCGCGCCCGGTCATCCGGCGCACGTGCGCGCCGAGGAACTGGTCCGGGCAGAACAGCACGGTCTTGTCCGCGGGAATCGAGGCGACGACCTCGACGGCGTTCGACGACGTGCAGCAGATGTCGGTGAGGGCCTTGACGGCCGCGGTGGTGTTCACGTAGGACACCACAACGGCGTCCGGGTAGTCGGCCTTCCAGGCCCGCAGGTCGTCAGCGGTGATCGAATCGGCCAGCGAGCAGCCCGCCCGCTGGTCCGGGATCAGCACAGTCTTGGCGGGCGAGAGGATTTTGGCGGTCTCGGCCATGAAGTGCACCCCGCAGAACACGATGGTGTCCTCGGCGGCGTCCGCGGCGATGCGGGACAGCGCCAGCGAGTCACCCACGTGGTCGGCAATGTCCTGAATCTCGGGCAGCTGGTAATTGTGCGCGAGGATTGTGGCGTTGCGCTCCTTGGCGAGGCGACGCACCTCGTCCGCCCACTGCCCGTCGGCGACCACGTCACCGAAACCTTCGAACTCCGCCGCACGGTCCAGAACCGTCATGGCCGTCTCCTTTGAACCTGGCCAGGTTTTCGACTTATGATCGAAAACATGCCACATACTAGCACTGCACACGAAATGTTCACCTTCGTGTACCGCGTGCGACGACAGCCGGCCTGAACCTCACCCAGCTTGAACAGCAAAGACGGCCACGGCCGGCCCGCCGAACCTCACTCGGCGCCGGGACGGTTCCGGAAGTTCTGCCAGGTCTGCCGCGTCCGGGCGGCGATGGCGTCGTTGGCGGTTCCGCTGCCGTCCCACAGTCCCCGACTGGCCACCAGCACGATGGGCCAGAAGTACGCCGCGACATCACGCACCTGGCGGATCGGAATTCCCGTGGACACGGCGGCGTAGTGCAACCAGTAATCGTCCGCGCGGGGGCACACCTCGGCGAACGCTTCGCCCCGATCCCGCAGTGCCCCAAGCAGTTCCGGCGGGTAGGCGACACCGGATACGCCTGTCGCGAAGACCGATTCGGAGGCTTCGGTCGTGGTGCACATCGGCCAGGTGCGGTAGGGGCCGTCACTGCGGATACGCGCACGGAAAGCGGTGACCTCGCCGGGCCGATGCGCGGCCAGCAGCTCCGCGAGCCAGCCGGGCGGGTAGTAGACGTCGTCGTCCGCGGTGACGAGCGTGCAGTCGGGTTCGGCCGGCAGTATCTCGTTGAGATACGGGAAGTACTTCTTGTGCGGCCCGTAGTCGCGGCAATGGCGAATTTCCAGCCCACGTGCCTGCAATCGCTTCAGCGTTGCCGGCGGATCGAGGTACGCGTCGCGGTCATCCAGCCACAGGATCAGTCGGTGCGGCTTGACGGTGCCGGCACCGATGGTCTCGATCGTTTGCCACACGGTGGAAATCCGCTTGCCATAACTCGTCAACGACACGTTGGCGGCACCGGTGCCGACGATCGGGTCAACAGACCTGCGGTTTCGCACGAGCAGGCGTGGACCGAGTGTGCCCAGCTCCGCGAAGGTGAACATCCACCCGAGCGGATCCGTTGGCTGAATGCCGATATTGCGCACGGCCCCCACCGGCCTTTCCCCCGCGGGACGAATACGAAAATTTGCTGTATTCGCGCATGAGTCTAACGGCGCGGCGGACATTCTTCCTGTCGACGCCTACGGGCGACCGGGCCGAACTTCGTCCAGCGTCGGCAATTTCCAGAGCATGCCCTGCTCAAGATCGAAACTCATGGGCTTGTAGGGCAACAGTCCACTGCCGGGATACGGCGTGTATTCCCCGAACCACACATCGCCATCGACCGCGTAGAGGTCAATGCGAATGAAATCCCAGCCCGCGCCCAGGACACGGGCGATATCGGACATCTTGTCCAGCTCCTGGGGTCGCGGCTCATCGACGACCAGTCGGTCACCTTGGCGCACCGGAAACTGTCGCCACTCTGCGTCCAGGAAGGTGGCGGTGAGATTCTTGCCGAATCGGCCTCGATTGACCTGAATCAGCTCAATCCGGCCGTCGAAGACGAAAAACTTGTAGTCGGTCGGCGGCTTGCCGTCCGGTGTCGGAATGCGCTCCTCAATGAGCAGCAATGGACGGGCTTGGCTGTAGCCCCACTCCCCCAGCTCCATCGGCGTGTCGTGCAGCCAAGTTTCCGTGTTCCTAAGGAGCTCAGGCAGATTCACGGCCGAATCCGGACCGAAAATCGCATGCCCGCTGCTGTGGTTGGGTTTGAGGACCCACGGCGGCAGCGTCGCCAGATCGGGGGCGTGCCGAAGCTCGGTGCCCGACCACAAGGTTTTCGCGATGCGTAAATCCGCGCCCGGGTACGCCTCCCGTGCCATCTCCTTCATCCACATCTTGTCGCAGGCCTTGACGATTCGATCCCGCCTGTCGTGCAGGATGCGCCAGTTCACCTTCTCGTTGAAGGTCTGCGGATCAGCGAAGTTGCCGGTAGCCCCCATCACCGTCCGATACAACACGCGGCGCATCAGACGCTTCGGAATCATGTCAATCATCCAGCGGCGAGCGGGCACCAGCCAAGCCGGCGTCTTTCTATACTTGAGCGCCATTCCAGTTCTTACCCCCGAAAATATATTTGCGTTGCTACCCATCAACCGAAAGAGACGGCAATCGCCGCAACACTGCTCCGCAACGACGACATACGCCTATCCATCAGGTGTTTCAGGTAATCCTCGGCAATATAACAGTATTGTTTTCGCGTCGTTGACACTTGCGATAGTTTGCTGCAGTTTCATCCGTTCGACTGACAGCAACGCGCACCGTCGATGACCGCGGTCGCCGACGTCAACTTTTGCTATCTCACGTTTTCGACTTAAAATCGAAAACGTGACGGATGTGGGTACTGCGCATGAAGTGCTCGCCGTCGTGTTCCAGGTGCGCCACCTCGACAGCAAGAGGCCCCAGCTCAGCGTGCTGCTGTGGGAGCGCGCCATGGAGCCGCAACGCGGCGCGTGGTCCCTGCCCGGCGGTCAGTTGCGGCACGACGAAGACATGGTCAGTTCGGTCCGGCGTCAACTCGCCGAGAAGGTCGACCTGCGCCAGTTGACCCACCTCGAGCAGCTCGCCGTCTTCTCCGAACCCAAGCGGGTGCCCGGGCCGCGCACCATCGCCTCGACCTTCCTGGGCCTGGTGCCCTCCCCCGCAACACCCGAGCTGCCGAGCGACACGCGCTGGCATCCGGTGTCGGCGCTACCGGGCATGGCCTTCGACCACGGTCCGATGATCACCCACGCCCACGCCCGGCTGGTGGCCAAGATGTCCTACACCAACATCGGATTCGCTTTGGCGCCAAAGGAATTCACCCTCAGTACGCTGCGGGACATCTACGCCGCCACGCTGGGCCACCCAGTGGACCCGACCAATCTGCAGCGCGTGCTGGCACGGCGCGGCGTCATCACCCCGACCGGCACGACGGCGCGCTCCGGCCGCAGCGGCGGCCGACCCGCCGCGCTGTACCGGTTCACCGACTCGACATACCGGGTTACGGACGAGTTCGCCGCGCTACGCCCACCTAGTTAACCTACGTACCGTGACGTAGGTCACTTTCAGGCCACATTTTGCGCGCCAGAATTGGTTTTTAAGGGTTCCTTAAGACATGATTTCCCGATGACCATGGGCAACGCAGCCAGGGCGTTCGACGCCGAGTGGATCGGCCAGCCGTACCACGAGGAACTTCGACCCGGCATCCGCCCACTGCGGCCCAGCGAGGACACGTTCTACGTGCCGCCCGTCGGCTTCGAGCTCACCGTCCCCGGCACCGTCCTGCGGTCCCGCGACGTCGAACTCGGCTTCATGGGCCTCATCCCGCAAGGCGTCACCGCCACGCAGCTGCTGTACCGCAGCACCGATCTGGGCGGCAGCGCACAGGCCGCGGTGACCACCGTCCTGCTGCCCGTCGGCCACAACCCGGACACCCGCTGCCCCATCGTGTCCTACCAGTGCGCCATCGACGCCGTCTCCGACGCCTGCTTCCCGTCCTACGCCCTGCGCCGCGGCTCGCGGGCCCTGGGCTCGGTCGCGCAGCTCGAATACATGCTCGTTGCCGCGGTCCTCGCGCAGGGCTGGGCGGTGTCCATCCCTGATCACGAGGGCACCGACGGCATCTGGGGCGCCCCGCACGAGCCCGGGTACCACATCCTCGACGGCCTGCGCGCCGCCATCAACACCGAATCGCTCGGCCTGTACGCCGACGCGCCCATCGGCCTGTGGGGCTACTCGGGTGGCGGCCTCGCCAGTGCCTGGGCCGCGGAGGAGTACGCCAACTACGCACCCGAACTCAACGTCGTCGGCGCCGCCCTCGGCTCGCCGGTCGGCGACCTGGCTGAGGTGTTCCGCCGGCTCAACGGCACCTCGAAAGCCGGCCTGCCCGCCACGGTGATCGCGGCCCTGATGCACATCTACCCCGGCCTCAACCGCATCATCCACGAGCACGCGACCGAAGCCGGCAAGGCCATGCTGCGCAACATCGAGGGCATGACCACCGCAGAGGCGGTTCTCCGGCACGCCGGACTCGACTTCGACAGCCTGCTGAAGTCGCCGCTGCAGGAGGTGCTCGACACTCCCGAGGTCCAGCACGTCTTCGAGAGCATCAAGCTCGGCAAGACGGCGCCGACGCCGCCGCTGCTCATCATGCAGGCCGTGTACGACCAGGTCATCTCCGTCGGCAACATCGACGAGCTGACCGACACCTACGTCATGGGCGGCTCGCACGTGACCTACCACCGCGACATCCTCAGCGAGCACATCGCCCTGCACCCGCTGGCCGCGCCGATGACGCTGAATTGGCTGGCCGAACGATTCGACGGCAAGCCGCTGGGCCCCACGGTGCGAACCTCGTGGCCGGCCCTGCTGAACCCGGCGACCTACCTCGGCCTGCTCAAGCTCGGCGTCGTCAGCACGAAGGTTCTGCTGGGACTTCCGATTGGGCGTCGGTAGCCGCGGGAGCGGCGGCAGCCGGTAGCCGGACCGGCTCGACCGGCGGCCAGCCGCCCAGATCGTCGCGCTTGGTCGCCAGCGTGCAGAACAGATAGACCAACGCGGCAATGCCGGCCGGGAAGATCAGCGTCGTCGCAATGACCCACGGCGAGTGGCCGAAGAACACCGGCGGCGCCTCGACGAGGTAGCCCACCCGATGCTCGGGAGACAACGGAGCGCCCGCGAGATCCGGTGTCCCGTAACGAAAATGCGCGACGACGGCACCGACACCGGTGAGTGCGCCCGCGGCCGCCACATTGCCGAGCGCCAGCGCGCCGGCCAGGAGCGGCCCGCGATGCGCGCGCCACTGCCACACCAGCGTCGCCGCCACGACGGCTATCACCGTCAGGAAACCGACGGCCAGCGCGCCGCCGAGAAACACCCGGTCCGATTCGTCACCGAAGTACCCGTGAATGCGCTGGCCCTTCTTGGTCAGCGCGACGACGGCGTCGACCGGCGGGGCGAGAAACGCCCACAGCACGCCACCGAGCGCGCCGGTCAGCGTCAGACCGACGACGACCCGCAGCGCTGCGGCGCGATGCGAAAGCTTCGGCGCCGCAGCGGTTTCAGCAGGCTGAGTCACCGTTGGGTTTCCAGGTCCTTCGAGTCCACCACCCCGTGCCGCGAGCACTTGGCCCACCAACCGTCGGGGCGCACCTGCACCACCATCCGGCGGCCGCATTCGGCACACCATCGGGGCGCCTCCAGCCCGAGCTGGGCCGTGGTCGGCATGACGGCGCCGTCGACGGCATCCGCCGCGACACCGGTGTACACGTTGAACTTGCCGGCACTGACGGGTGCGGGCAATTCTCTGGTCATCACGTCTAGTTCTACAGGGTGGCGTTCAGAGCCTTGATCGGCATCTGCAGATCGTCCAGCAGCTCCAGGTCGGATTCGGCCGGGCGACCCAGCGTCGTCAGGTAGTTGCCGACGATGACGGCGTTGATGCCGCCCAGGATGCCCTGCTTGGCGCCCAGGTCGCCGAGGGTGATCTCGCGGCCACCGGCGAAACGCAGCATGGTGCGCGGCATGGCCAGGCGGAACGCGGCGACGGCGCGCAGCGCGTCGGCGGCCGGCAACACCTCGAGGTCACCGAACGGGGTGCCCGGGCGCGGGTTGAGGAAGTTCAGCGGAACCTCGTGCGGGTTGAGCTCGGCGAGGTTGGCGGCGAACTCCGCACGCTGCTCCAGGGTCTCGCCCATGCCGAGGATGCCGCCGCAGCAGACCTCCATGCCGGCCTCGCGGACCATCTCCAGCGTCTTCCAGCGCTCTTCCCAGGTGTGGGTCGTCACGACGTTCGGGAAGTACGACTTCGAGGTCTCCAGGTTGTGGTTGTAGCGGTGCACACCCATGGCCTTGAGCCGGTCGACCTGCTCCTGATCGAGCATGCCCAGCGAGCACGCGATCTGGATGTCGACCTCGTTGCGGATGGCCTCGATACCGGCGGCCACCTGGGCCAGCAGGCGCTCGTCGGGCCCGCGCACGGCGGCGACGATGCAGAACTCGGTGGCACCGGTCTTGGCGGTCTGCTTCGCGGCCTCGACGAGGCTCGGAACGTCCAGCCACGCGCTGCGCACCGGAGACGCGAACAGACCCGACTGCGAACAGAAGTGGCAGTCCTCGGGGCAACCGCCGGTCTTGAGGCTGATGATGCCCTCGACCTCGACCTCGGGACCGCACCACTTCATGCGCACCTCGTGCGCGAGGGCCAGCAGGTCCTCCAGCCGGTCGTCGGGCAGCTGCAGAACCTCGAGCACCTGCTCTTGGCTCAGGCCTTCGCCACGCTCGAGCACCTGCTCGCGGGCTACACCCAGTACATCGGTCGCGGCCTGAGTCATCGGCACTCCTTACTTCAGGCCGACTGCGGCCTACAACTTGAACGGTGTTTAGGATACAGACGTGCAACTGCACCGAAGCGACGTGGTGGCCAAGGCCGCCGAAATCCTGGACAACTACGGGATCGCCGACCTGACCATGCGCAGGCTGGCGCGGGAACTGAGCGTCAGCCCCGGCGCTCTGTACTGGCATTTCGCCGACAAACAGGAGCTCCTCGGCGCGGTGGCCGACCGCCTGCTGGCATCGGCTGCCGCGGTGGCGGTGGCCGGCGAGTGGCCTGAGCGCATCGTGACGCTGTGCTCGGCGCTGCGCGACGCGCTGTTGTCCGCGACCGACGGCGCCGAGCTGGTCTCGGCCAGTTTCTCCGCCGGCCGATCCGCCGAGCTGAGCCGCATCGTGGCGGCCCTCACCGACGCATGTGCCGAATCGGGGCTGACGGCCCATGACGCCGACCTCGCGGCCCGCACCATCGTCTACTACGTGCTTGGCTTCACCGCCGACGAGCAGTCCCGCATCCAATGGGACGCCGCCGGCGCCACCGTGGCCGACAGCGACGCGGTGTGGTCCGAAAATGCCGGTGGCCGTTTCACTTTCGGCCTGGACCTGCTTGTCGACGGCCTCGCGGCGCACAGTGATGACCGGACGCCGTCGGTTGACGCCCTGCGTGCGCGGTAAACCGTCAAGGCCACCCGGCGCAGTCAGGATTCGAGTACCAGTAGAAATCGTCACCGGGAATCGAAATGTCCATGCGTGCAATCACGTTGGGATTTGCCTGCGGTTATTGCACTGAGGGACGTCCGGTGGTCTCGAGAAGTACCTGGCTGCAATCACGAGCGGTTCGACAGCCTCGCAAATGAAGCCAGGTATTGCGGCGACTCCTGCGCGTGGGTCGGCCAGGACCACAGCCCGAGACGGACCAGCCTCAGCTCACACCGATCTGAATCTCCGTGCGCTCGTTGCCGTTCCACAGCCGCAGCCCGCCGGCAGTGGCGTTGATCTCGGCAGGCCGGCCGGCGATACCGAGGGCGCGGGCAAGCCGGTCCGGCGGGACCCGGCGCGCCAGGGTGACGTGCGGCGTCCAGTCGCCCGGTTCGGTATGCGGCATGGGGCCCGGCCGCAGGTGCGGTGCGCTGAGCCGGCAGACCTCGGCGTGCAACGCGAGTAGCTCGACGCTGGGCACCACGAGTCGCGCAAGGATTCCGGCGGAGCGACCGAATACCAACGTGGCACCGAGGCGAACCGGGAACGGGAACCTGTCGCCGATGCCGGCCAGCGCCGGCAGGACCGCCTCATCGATCTGCTGCGCGACACACAGGGTGGCGTGCGGACGAGCTGCGGGCGGCTGCGCGACGATCCCCGCCGCGCGCAGGTCGTCCCAGGCGCGCCTGATCACGGCCTCGGTGTCGAGGTCGAACAGCAGCTCGACCGAGTGCACCATGTCAGCCGACCAGGCTCGAAACCCATTGTGGATCAAACGCTTTCGCGCTCACCGCGGCGAACTCCCCGGGCGACAACCGGCCCGCGCCGTCGGGCAGCACCGCGCGCACCGGAGCGATGTCCGCGAGCGCACCCCGGTTGGATGCTTCCGCGAGCCCCGGCTCCTGCGGCCAACTGCCGATCACCAGTCCGGCGCACGCGATGCTGTGCGCGGCCAGCGATTCCACGGTGAGTCCGGTGTGGTTGAGGGTGCCCAGCCCCGGTGCGACGACGACCAGCACCGCGGCCCCGAGTTCGACGGCCAGGTCGCGCAGCGTCGTGCCGTCGGCGCCGAGTTGCACGAGGAGTCCCCCGGCGCCCTCGACGAGGGTCAGCTGCCGGGGCCGGTCCACGTTCCGGACCAGCGCGACCAGTTCGTCGCGCGACGGCAGCGTCATCCCGGCCAGTTGGGCCGCCGCGACGGGCGCGAGCGGTTCGGGGTACCGCCAACCCGGCACGAGCGACGTGACCTCCGCGAGGCGTCCCACCTCGGCCAGATCGTCGTCACCGTGGCCGGCGGCCGGCGAGATTCCGGTCTGCACCGCCTTGCAGACCGCGACGTCCAGACCCGCTTGACGGGCGGCACTGGCCAGCGCCGCGGTGGCAATGGTCTTCCCGACGCCGGTATCGGTCCCGGCGACCAGCAGCAGCGTCACGACTGCACCAGCGCGAGCACCTCGCCGAGCACCCGCCCGGCCAGGTCGAGCTCGGCATCATCGAGCGACGCGCGCGCGGTCAGGCGCAGCCGCGAGGTGCCGGCCGGCACCGACGGCGGGCGGAAGCAGCCGACCCGGACCCCGCGGTCCAGGCACGCCGAGGCGGCGGCCAGCGCGACCTCGGGGTCGCCCAGGATCACCGAGACGACGGCGGAATCAGGCGTGTGGACGGCGCCGCCGAACCGGGCCAGGGTCGCGGCGTGGGTCAGCACGGCCTGCGCCCGCCACGGCTCGGCGATGAGGACCTGCAGCGCGGCTTGCGCGGCGCCGACAGCCGCCGGGGCCAGACCGGTGTCGAAGATGAACGTGCGCGCGGCGTCGATCAGGTGTGCCCGCACCGCCGCCGGGCCGAGCACCGCGCCGCCCTGGCTGCCGAGCGACTTGGACAGCGTCGTCGTCACCACGATGTCGGGCTCGCCGGCCAGACCGACCTCGTGCACCAGTCCGCGGCCGCCGGTGCCGCGCACGCCGAGGCCGTGGGCCTCGTCGACGATCAGCAGCGCGCCGTGCCGGCGACACACCTCGTGCAGGGCGCGCAGCGGGGCCAGGGCACCGTCGGTGGAGAACACCGAATCGGTGATCACGACGGCGCGCTCCTCGGACCGGCTGACCAGCGCGGTCTCGACGGCGCCGACATCGTTGTGCGGGGATACCACCACCCGCGCCCGGGACAGCCGACAGGCGTCCACCAGCGACGCGTGGCTGTAGGCGTCGGACACGACCAGAGAGCCGGGGCCCGACAGCGCCGCCACCGCGGCGATGTTGGCGGTATAGCCGGACGAGAACACCAGCGCCGACTCGGCGCCCATGAATGCGGCCAGCTCGGCCTCGAAGTCCTCGTGCAATTCGGTGTTGCCGGTCACCAGACGCGATCCGCCGGAGCCCGCACCCCAGGTGTGCAGCGCCGTCACGCCGCCCTCGATGACGGCGGGATGCTGCGTCAGGCCGAGATAGTCGTTGGACGCCAGGTCCAGTTCGGTGGCCACCGCGGGCCGGACCCGCAGCGACCGGCGCAGGCCCGCGGCTCGGCGCTTGCGTTCGACATCAGCGAGCCAGGCCAGCGGCGAGTGCTCGGTCATCGGCGCGCTCCTGACTCAAGGGCTATTGAACGGTGTTCAGGTTAACGCACGGGCAACGGCGACCACACCGGAGGTGATCTGGTCGATCTCCTCCGGCGTGCAGATGAAGGGCGGCATCACGTACACCAGCTTGCCGAAGGGCCGTAGCCACAGCCCATGCTCGATCGCGGTGACCGTGGCGAGCGCCATGTTCACCGGTTCACGCATCTCGACGACGCCGATGGCGCCCAGCACGCGCACATCGGCGACCGACGCCAGGTCGGCGGCCGGCGCCAGACCACGCCGCAGCCCCTCCGCGATCTCCGCGACCCGCGCCTTCCAGTCCTGACTCAGCAGCAGCTCGACGGCTGCCACCGATACCGCGCACGCCAGCGCGTTGGCCATGAACGTCGGCCCGTGCATCAGTGCGCCCGGCTCGCCGGAGCTGATCACCCGCGCGATCTCCCCGGTGCACAGCGTCGCCGCCAGCGTGACATAGCCACCGGTCAGCGCCTTGCCGACGCACATGATGTCGGGGCTGACGCCGGCGTGGTCCGCGGCGAACAACTCCCCGGTGCGCCCGAAACCGGTCGCGATCTCGTCGAAGATCAGCAGCACGCCGTGCCGCGTGCAGATGTCGCGCAGCGCCGTCAGGTACCGCGGGTCGTGGAACCTCATGCCGCCGGCGCCCTGGACCACCGGCTCGACGATGACGGCGGCGAGTTCATCGACATGCGCGGCCAGTTGGGCCTCGAAGGCCTCGACGTAGGCGAGGTCGAATTCGGCGGGTACCCGCGGCGCGAAGATCTGGGGCATCAGGACATCGGTCCAGATGGAGTGCATGCCACCGTCGGGGTCGCAGACGCTCATCGGGGTGAAGGTGTCGCCGTGGTACCCGCCGCGCCACGTCATCAGCTTGTGCCGGCCGGGACGGCCGAGGCTGCGCTGGTACTGCAGCGCCATCTTCGCGGCGACCTCGACGGACACCGAGCCCGAGTCCGAGAAGAACACCGTGTCCAGACCGGCCGGGGTGATCTCGACGAGCAGCTGCGCCAGTCGTGCCGCCGGCTCATGCGTGAGGCCGCCGAACATGACGTGGTTCATCCGGCTCAGCTGCTGCGTGATCGCGGCGTCGAGCACCGGGTGCCCGTGTCCGTGCACCGCCGTCCACCACGAGCTCATCGCGTCGATGACCTGCACCGGGCGGCCCTCGTGGATGAGGGTCAGCATGATGCCGTGCGCCTCGGTGGCAACCACCGCCGGCAAAGCCTCGTCGCCGATGGTGCTGTACGGGTGCCAGATGTGGGCGGTGTCGATCGCCGAGATTTCGGCAGGGTTCAGCGCTGGCACGAGGACCGAGCCTAATCGCCCCGCAGGCACGTCGAAACCGGCCTACTCAGCGGGCGGGCGACTCGCCGTTACATGAACCAGACCTGGATCTTGGGTAGATTGACATCCGACCATGACGACTCTTGCAGCACCGCGGCCGGCGTCGCAGCCCGGGTCGGGCAACGCCGTGCACGTCACCGACAGCGGTGCGGACTCTGCTGCGGGCAACGCGCCGAGCGGGTTCTACCGCCACGACCTGGACGGTCTGCGCGGCATCGCCATCGCCATGGTCGCCGCCTTTCACGTCTGGTTCGGCCGCGTTTCCGGTGGTGTCGACGTCTTCCTCGCGCTGTCCGGATTCTTCTTCGGCGGCAAACTGTTGCGCATTGCGCTGACGCCCGGCGCGCCGCTGTCCCCCGGGCCGCAACTGCGCCGGCTGGTCCGTCGCCTGCTGCCCGCCCTGATCGTCGTCCTGGCCGCCGGCGCCGTGCTGACCATCGTGATCCAGCCGGAAACGCGCTGGGAGACGTTCGCGGACCAGAGCCTGGCCAGCCTCGGCTACTACCAGAACTGGGAGCTGGCCGAGACCGCCTCGAACTACCTGCGGGCCGGCGAATCCGTCAGCCCCCTGCAGCACCTCTGGTCGATGTCGGTGCAGGGCCAGTTCTACGTCGCGTTCCTCGCGCTGATCTTCGGCTTCGCGTATCTGTTCCGGCGCCGGCTCGGCGACCGACTACGCCCGGCGTTCATCGCGCTGCTCAGCGTGCTGACCGTCGCGTCGTTCGTCTACGCGATCTTCGCGCACCAGGCCGACCAGGTCAGCGCCTACTACGACAGCTTCGCCCGCACCTGGGAGTTGCTGCTGGGCGCGCTCGTCGGCGCGCTGGTGCCGTCGGTCCGGTGGCCCATGTGGCTGCGCAACGTGGTGTCGGTGGTCGCACTGGCGGCCATCCTGTCGTGCGGCGCGCTGCTCGACGGTGTCCGCGAATTCCCCGGCCCCTGGGCGCTGGTCCCGGTCGGCGCGACCATGCTGTTCATCCTCAGTGCCGCAAATCACACCGAGCGACTGCCCGCGCCGAACCGGCTCCTGGCCACCGGCCCGTTCCTGTCGCTCGGCACCATGGCCTACTCGCTGTACCTCTGGCACTGGCCGCTGCTGATCTTCTGGCTGGCGTACAGCGGCCACAGCCGGGCCCATTTCGTCGACGGCACCATCGTGCTGCTCGTCTCCGGGGTGCTGGCCTGGCTGACCACCCGCTACGTGGAGAACCCGCTGCGCCGGCCGTCGACGACGGGTTCCGCCGGGCTGGCCGGGCTGCGGCGGCCCACCGCCGTGCTGGGGACGCTCGTCGCCGTGTTGGGCGTGTCGCTCACCGCCACCGCGTTCACCTGGCGCGAGCACATGAACATCGAGCGGGCCAACGGCAAGGAGCTCGCCACGCTCAACCCGGTCGACTACCCGGGCGCGCGCTCGCTGTTGCGGCACCTCAAGGTGCCGAAGCTGCCCTTCCGCCCGACGGTGCTCGAAGCCAAGGACGACGTACCGGCCACGACGGCCGACAGCTGTATCGCGGACTTCGACGACCTGTCCATCCGCAACTGCTCCTACGGTGACATCGCCGCGACCCGTACTGTGGCGCTCGCCGGCGGCTCGCACGCCGAGCACTGGATCACCGCGCTGGACCTGCTCGGCAAGCGCTACCACTTCAAGGTGGTCACCTATCTGAAGATGGGTTGCCCACTGTCGACCGAGCAGAACCCGCTCGTGATGGGCGACAACCGGCCGTACCCGAAGTGCTACGAGTGGAACGAGCTGGTCATGCCGAAGCTGGTGGCCGACCATCCGAGTTTCGTCTTCACCACCTCCACGCGTCCCTGGAACATCAAGTCCGGTGACGTCATGCCGGGCACGTACATCGGCATCTGGCAGCGCTTGTCGGATGCGAACATCCCGATCCTGGCCATGCGCGACACCCCGTGGCTGGTGCGGGACGGTAAGCCGTTCTTCCCGGCGGACTGCCTTGCCAGCGGCGGCAATTCGACGTCATGCGGTATCGCCCGCTCCGAGGTACTGTCCGACCACAACCCGACCCTCGATTTCGTCGCGCAGTTCCCACTGCTGAAACCGCTCGACATGAGTGACGCGGTGTGCCGCCCTGACATCTGCCGCGCTGTGGAGGGAAATGTGTTGCTGTATCACGACTCTCATCACCTGTCCGCCACCTACATGCGCACCATGACCGCCGAACTCGGCCGCCAGGTCGGGGCTGCCACCGGCTGGTGGTGAGCTGCCTTCATGGTTGTTGGCGTCTGGCCGGGTAGCGCCTATCCCCTCGGTGCCACCTACGACGGGTCCGGCACGAATTTCTCACTGTTCTCCGAGGTCGCCGAGCGCGTCGAGCTGTGCCTGATCGCCAAGGACGGCAGCGAGGAACGCGTCAACCTCGATGAGGTCGACAGTTACGTGTGGCATTGCTATCTGCCGGCCGTGACGCCGGGGCAGCGCTACGGATTCCGGGTGTACGGGCCGTGGGATCCGGCCAACGGACATCGCTGCGATCCGAGCAAGCTCCTGCTCGACCCCTACGGCAAGTCGTTCCACGGCGACTTCGACTTCACCCAGGCGCTGTACTCCTACGACATGGCCGCGCCGTCGGCCACCGGGGAGCCGCCCGGCATCGATTCGCTGGGGCACACCATGACGAGCGTGGTCATCAACCCGTTCTTCAACTGGGACAACGACCGCCTACCGCGGACGCCGTATCACGAGACGGTGATCTACGAGGCCCATGTCAAGGGCATGACGCAGACGCACCCGGCGATCCCCGAAGAACTGCGCGGCACCTACGCCGGACTCGCCCACCCGGCGATCATCGAGCACCTGAAGTCCCTCGGCGTCACCGCGATCGAGCTGATGCCGGTGCACCAGTTCCTGCACGATCACCGGCTGCTGGACCTGGGCCTGCGAAACTACTGGGGCTACAACACGTTCGGCTTCTTCGCGCCGCACTACCAGTACTCGTGGAACCAGCATGCCGGCAGCGCGGTCGCCGAGTTCAAGACCATGGTGAAGTCGTTCCACGAAGCGGGCATCGAGGTCATCCTGGACGTGGTCTACAACCACACCGCCGAGGGCAATCACCTCGGCCCGACGCTCAACTTCCGCGGTATCGACAACGCCGCGTACTACCGGCTCGACGACGACGACCCGTCGCTCTACAAGGATTTCACCGGGACCGGCAACAGCCTCAACGCCCGCCATCCCCACACGCTGCAGCTGATCATGGATTCGCTGCGGTACTGGGTGCTGGAGATGCACGTCGACGGCTTCCGCTTCGACCTCGCCTCTACCCTGGCCCGGGAGTTCTACGACGTGGACCGGCTGTCGGCGTTTTTCGATCTGGTGCAACAGGATCCGGTGATCAGCCAGGTGAAGCTCATCGCCGAGCCGTGGGATGTCGGCGAGGGCGGCTACCAGGTCGGCAACTTCCCAGGTTTGTGGACCGAGTGGAACGGGAAATACCGCGACACTGTGCGCGACTACTGGCGGGGCGAGCCCGCGACCCTGGGCGAGTTCGCCTCGCGGCTGACCGGTTCCTCGGATCTGTACGAGGCGACGGGCCGGCGGCCGAGCGCGAGCATCAACTTCGTCACGTGTCACGACGGCTTCACGCTGACCGATCTGGTGTCCTACAACGAGAAGCACAACGAGGCCAACGGCGAGGACAACCGCGACGGCGAGAGCCACAACCGGTCGTGGAACTGCGGCGTCGAAGGCCCCACCGACGACCCCGAAATCCTCGAGCTCCGGGAACGGCAGCGCCGCAACATCTTCGCGACACTGATGCTGTCGCAGGGCACCCCGATGATCAGCCACGGTGACGAGATCGGCCGCACCCAGCAGGGCAACAACAACGTCTACTGCCAGGACAACCCGCTGTCCTGGATGGACTGGACCATGTGCGAGACCAACGCCGCCCTCCTGGAATTCACCCGCACCGTGGTGGCGTTCCGGCGCAAACATCCCGTCTTCCGGCGCCGCCGGTTCCTGGCCGGTCAACCGGTGCGCAGCACCGGGCAGGTCCGCGACATCGCGTGGCTGACCCCGGCCGGCGAGGAGATGACGCTCGAGGACTGGGATTCCGGTTTCGGCAAGAGCATCTCGGTGTTCCTCAACGGCGATGCGATACCCGAGCCCAACGCCCGCGGTGAGCGGGTCACCGACGACTCGTTCCTGTTGTGCTTCAACGCCCACGACGAGGCCCTCGATTTCGTGATCCCCGGCGAGGACTACGGCGCGAGCTGGGCGGCGGCACTGGACACCGCCGACCCACACGGTCACACCGAACTCGTGGCCGAGGCCGGCGCGACGATCTCGCTACAGGCCCGCTCCCTGCTGGTGCTGCGTAAGACGGCGTGAACACGATGCCGGTCATGCCCGTTGTCTCCACGTACAGACTGCAGATGCGCAGCGACGGAATGACCTTCGACGACGCGCTGGCCCTGCTGCCCTACCTCGACGAGCTGGGTGTCTCGCACCTCTACCTGTCGCCGGTGCTGACGGCGGCCTCCGGGTCGACGCACGGCTACGACGTCACCGACCCCACGGCCGTCTCGGCGGAGCTCGGCGGGCCGGAAGGCTTTTCCCGGCTGTCCGCCGCGGCGCGGGCGCGCGGCCTGGGGCTCGTCGTCGACATCGTGCCGAACCACGTCGGCGTCGAACACCCCGAGCAGAATCCGTGGTGGTGGGACCTCCTGACGTACGGCCGATCGTCGCGGTACGCGAGCTACTTCGACATCGACTGGGACCTGGACCCCGACGGCCGAATCGTGTTGCCGGTCCTGGGTTCCGACTCCGACGTCGACGACCTCACCGTCGACGGTGACGTGCTCCGGCTCGGCGACCGAACGTGGCCGATCCGGCCCGGCACCGGCACGGGCACGGCCGCCGAGGTCTACGCCCGGCAGGCCTACCGCCTGACGGGCTGGCAGTCCGGTTCCTGCGGCTACCGGCGGTTCTTCTCCATCACGTCACTGGCGGCCGTGCGCCAGGAGGATCCCTACGTGTTCGACGCCAGCCACGCCGAGATCGGGCGCTGGTTCCGTGAGGGCTTGGTGGACGGATTGCGGGTCGACCACATCGACGGGTTGACCGATCCGGCAGGCTATGTCACCCGGCTGCGCGAGTTGGCCGGGCCCGACGCCTGGATCGTCGCCGAGAAGATCCTGGCCGCCGACGAGCCGCTGGACCCCGTCCTCCCCATTGCGGGCACCACCGGTTACGACGTGCTGCGCGAGATCGGCGGGCTCTTCGTCGACCCCGAGGGAGCCGACGCGCTGACGGAGCTGGCCCGCGAAACCCGATGCGATGCCCGCGAACTCAAGATCAGGACCGTCACCGAGACACTGGCCAGCGAGCTGGCCCGGCTGTGCCGTGTGATCTTGCGGGCCGCCGGGAGCGACGATCCTGCCCTCCCGACCGCCGTCACCCAACTGCTCAGCCGGGTCGGCATGTATCGCACCGACTACCCGGTACTGTCCGCGGTGCTGCCCGAAGCCATCAACGAAACCCTCGGCGCGGCACCAGAACTGGCATCGGCTCTGCAGCTGGTCGTCACCGCCCTCGAGCAGCCCGAACCGGCGTCCCGGTTGCAGCAGTTGTGCGGTGCGATGACGGCCAAGGCGATCGAGGACACCATGTTCTACCGCGATGCTCGGCTGGTGTCGCTGAACGAGGTCGGCGGCACCCCCGAACGTTTCGGCATGAGCACGGCCGAGTTCCACCAGCGCACCGCGGCCCGCGCACGCGACTGGCCGGCCACCATGGTGACGCTGTCCACCCACGACACCAAGCGCGGCGAGGATGTGCGCGCCCGCATCACGGTGCTGTCCCAGTGCGCCGAGCGCTGGGCCGAGCGCGTCCGCCGCTGGAACGCCGTGTGCGTACCGCCGGACGAAGGCACCGGATTGTTCTTGTGGCAGAACATCATCGGCGTATGGCCGGCCGCCGGCGAGGTCGACGACGCCGTCCGCGCGCGCCTGCACGCCTATGCCGAGAAGGCGATCCGCGAAGCGGAGCTCCACACCAATTGGGAGCAGCCGAACCGGGAGTTCGAAGATGCGGTCCGCGACTGGATCGATGCGCTGATCGACGGGCCGGTCGCGGGAGAGGTCACCGCATTGGTCCAGCAGCTCGACGAGGCCGCACGTTGCGATGCCGTCGCACAGAAGCTGCTGGCGCTCACCGTGCCGGGGATCCCCGACGTCTATCAGGGCACCGAGCTGTTCGACGACAGCCTGGTGGACCCCGACAATCGCCGCCCGGTGGATTTCGCTCTCCGGCGGACCGAACTGAACACCTTGAGCCACCCCAAGATCCGGGTGGTCGCGGCAGCGCTGCGGTCACGCCGGGAACGGCCGGACACGTACCTGTCGGGTGACTACACACCCGTCGTCGCCGAGGGACCTGCCGCCGACCACATCGTCGCGTTCCGGCGCGGCACCGATGTGCTGGTGGTCGTGCCCCGCTGGACGCTGAAGCTCGACGAATCAGCTTGCGCCGACACGGCTGTCGAGCTGCCGGCTGGTGAGTGGACCGACCGGCTGACCGGGCGCGTGTGGTCCGGCGTCGTCGCCGTCGACGCGCTCTTCGCCGAACTGCCCGGCGTACTTCTGGAGCAATCCCGTGCCTGACCACGAATTCTCGGTCTGGGCGCCCGCGCCGGACGACGTCGCACTCGACGTCGACGGGGCCCGACACCCGATGACCCGCTCCGACGACGGCTGGTGGCGCGTCACCGTCGACGTGCCGGCCGATACCCGCTACGGATTCGTCCTGGATGATTCCGATCCGTTGCCCGACCCCCGTTCGCCGCGACAACCCGATGGCGTGCACGGACTTTCGCAGCTGTGGACGTCCGAGCCGCCCGCGCCCTGGCCCGGCCGCACCATCGACGGCGCGGTGATCTACGAACTGCATGTCGGCACGTTCACCGAGGCCGGGACGTTCGACGCCGCCATCGAGCGGCTGGACCACCTGATCGGCCTCGGTGTCGACTTCGTCGAACTGATGCCGGTCAACGCCTTCAGCGGCAACCACGGCTGGGGCTACGACGGCGTGCTGTGGTACGCCGTGCACGAGCCCTACGGTGGCCCGTCAGGTCTGGTGCGCTTCGTCGACGCCTGCCACCGCCGCGGTCTGGGTGTGTTGCTCGACGCGGTGTTCAATCACCTTGGCCCGTCCGGGAATTACCTGCCCAAGTTCGGTCCGTACCTGACGGTGGGCCGGACTCCGTGGGGTGAAGCGATCAACATCGCCGCCGCCGACTCCGACCCGGTGCGCCGGTACATCATCGACTGCGCGCTGCGCTGGATGCGGGATTTCGGTATCGACGGCCTGCGACTGGACGCGGTGCATGCTCTGGTCGACACCACGGCCGTGCATCTGCTGGAGGAGCTGGCCGGCGAAACCGACGCGCTGGCACGGGAATTGGGCCGCCCGTTGTCCCTGATCGCCGAGAGCGATCTCAACGACCCGCGGCTGGTCACCCCGCGCGACCACGGCGGCTACGGCCTCGCCGCCCAATGGGACGACGACATCCACCACGCCATCCACACCGCGGTGTCCGGCGAACGACAGGGCTACTACGCCGATTTCGGGTCGATGCAGACCCTTGCGACCACTCTCGCCCGCAGCTTCTTCCACGCCGGCACCTACTCGTCGTTCCGGCGCCGCCGGCATGGCCGCGCGCTCGATACCGCGCAGATTCCGGCGACCCGGCTGCTGGCCTACACCTGCACACACGACCAGGTGGGCAACCGGGCGATCGGTGACCGCCCGTCGCAGTACCTCGACTTCGGGCAGCTGGCGGTCAAGGCCGCGCTGGTCCTCGGATCACCGTATACGGCAATGCTTTTCATGGGCGAAGAGTGGGGCGCGTCGACACCGTTCCAGTTCTTCAGTTCACATCCCGAACCAGAACTCGCGCGCGCGACGGCCGAGGGCCGCAAGGCCGAGTTCGCCGATCACGGCTGGGCCGCCGACGACATTCCCGATCCGCAGGACCCCGCCACGTTCCGGCGCTCCAAACTCGACTGGGACGAGATGGGCACGGGTGAGCACGCCCGGTTGCTGCAGCTCTACCGCGACCTGATCACGTTGCGGCGCACCGAACCCGACTTCGCCGACCCGTGGCTGGACCACCTGCGCGTCGAGTTCGACGAAGCCGACCGCTGGATCGTCATGCACCGCGGCGCGTTCGCCGTGGCGTGCAACCTCGGCGAACGGCCCGTCGCCGTACCCGTCACCGGCGAGGTGGTGCTGAGCTCACAGACCCCCGAATGCGGTGCCGGCGCCACGACACTGCCCGGCCACAGCTTCGCGGTGCTGCGCCGAGACGACTAGGTCAGGTACCGGTACGCCGGCGACCCCGGCTCCAAGGGCTCCACGTGGATGCCCGAATCGTGCATCCGCTCCAGCAGCCCGTCGAAGCCCGCGGCCGAACCGAGTTCGATGCCGACCAGCGCCGCGCCGGTCTCTCGGTTGTTGCGCTTGACGTATTCGAACAGGGTGATGTCGTCGTTCGGCCCGAGCACCTCGTCGAGGAATCGCCGCAGCGCGCCGGGCTCCTGCGGGAAGTCCACCAGGAAGTAGTGCTTGAGACCCAGGTGCACCAGCGACCGCTCGAGCACCTCGCCGTAGCGCGAGACGTCGTTGTTGCCGCCGGAGATCAGGCAGACCACCGTCGACCCGGCCTCGACACCGTTCTCCATCAACGCCGCAACGGACAGCGCGCCCGCGGGCTCGGCGATGATGCCCTCGTTCTGGTACAGGTCGAGCATCGCGGTGCACACCGCGCCCTCGTCGACCGTCGTCACCGACACCATGTCACCGGCGGCGGCGAGCGCCGCGTAGGTCAGCTCCCCGGCCCGGGCCACCGCCGCGCCGTCGACGAACTGGTCGACGTGCTCCAGCGTGACGGGCTCGCCCTTGGCCAGCGCCGCGATCATCGACGCCGCGCCGGCGGGCTCGGCCCCGAGCACGGCGGTCGCCTTGGTGTGCGCGGTCAGGTAGGTGGTGATGCCGCTGATGCACCCGCCGCCACCCACCGGCACGATCACCAGGTCGGGTTCGCCGTCCAGCTGCTCGAGGATCTCGACGGCGATGGTGCCCTGGCCGGCCATGGTGCGCAGGTCGTCGTACGGCGGCACCAACGTGGCACCGGTCCGGGCGACGTCCTCGAGTGCCGCCTCCGCGGCCAGGTCGTAGGTGGCGCCGCCGACGATCAGCTCGATGAAGTCGCCGCCGTGATAGCGGATGCGGTCGCGCTTCTGCTTCGGCGTCTTGGCCGGCACGTACACGCGGCCGTGCACACCCATCGAGCGGCAGGCCAGCGCGAAGCCCTGGGCGTGGTTACCGGCCGACGAGCACACCACGCCGGCGGCCTTCTCCTCATCGGAGAGCTGCATCAGCAGGTTGTAGGCACCGCGCAGCTTGTACGAGCGCACCGCCTGCAGGTCCTCGCGCTTGAGGTACACCTGGGCACCGGTCAGCGCCGACAGCCGGTCGCTGTACTGCAGCGGGGTGCGGGTCACGACCGAGGAAATTCGCCGGGCAGCCGCATCGATGTCGGCCGCGGCAAGCGGCGACGTCCTGTGGGTTCCCTGGCTCAGCTCGGCAGACACCGTCTAATGGTGTCATCTCGGTGCAAAACTGAGCGCATGGACCCCACCCCAGAACCGGTGCCGCCGGCGGTCAGGACGTTCGTCGAGCGCACGCACCGCCTGACGAGCAGCGCCGAACACCACGTGCCGTCGTGGCTGCGGCCCGGCGCACCGGAGAACCGGCTGCCGGTGATCGCCGCCATCCTCGGCGCGGTCCTACTGCAATGGGCCGTGCCCGAGCAGTACACCGTGGTCCCCCGGTGGCCGCTGATCGGCCTGGAGCTGCTGCTCGTGGTCGTGCTGCTGATCATCAACCCGGTGCGGATGTCCCGCGAGACCACCGTCGGCAAGTGGGCGATGTGGGTGTTGACCGCGGCCATCACCGCCGACAACACCACCTCGGCGATCGTCCTCGACGTCCACATCCTGTCCGGTCAGGTCTCCAACAACGCCGGGCTGTTGCTCGGCAGCGGGGCAGCGATCTTCATCACCAACGTCATCGTGTTCGGCATCTGGTTCTGGGAACTGGACCGCGGTGGTCCGTTCGCCCGCCGGGCCGGCGACGACCCGTACCCCGACTTCCAGTTCCCCCAGATGAGCGATCCGCAGAACGCCGAACCCGGTTGGCGCCCAACGTTCGTCGACTACCTGTACGTCAGCTACACCAACGTCGTGGCGTTCTCCCCCACCGACACCATGCCGCTGTCCCGATGGGCGAAGATGATGATGACGCTGCAGTCGCTGGTGTCGATCTCGACGACCGCGCTGGTCATCGCGCGTGCCGTCAACGTGCTGAAGTAGGCGTCAATCCCGGTGGAACTCGAGCACCTCGGACTGCCGCGTTCCCGTGCGGTCGGTCGGCAACCAGTGTCGCGTCGAGTTGAGCGACCGGTCGATGAGTTCGGCCGACCGCGAGAAGTCCACCGGCGACACCCGCACCGGGCACAACGGCGGCACCACGTGCAGCTCGACCAGCCCCTCGAACCGTTCGACGTCGGTGGCCAGCCGCCGATTGATCGCCAGCGTGAAGGCGTGCATGGCCATCGCGAGTGCGCCCGTGGGTGATTGGGGCATGGCGCACGAGTAGCCGGTGGGCAACACCCACACCTCGGTTGCGCCGAGCGCAACCGCGTGCGACAGCGGTGTGTTGTTCACCACGCCGCCGTCGACCAGATCGCGTCCGCCGATCCGGACCGGCGGCAGGACAGCCGGGATGGCCGCGCTGGCGACGATGGCGTCGACGGCGTCACCCGACGACAGCAGGACGTCCTGTCCGGACAGCACGTCGGTGGCCACCACGTGCAGCGGCGTGGGCGCGTCCTGCAGGCGCCCGAACCTCAGGTGCTGCTTCAGGATCGTGCGGATCCCGATGTCGGACACCAGGTGCGGCCGACGCCCGAGAACGCCGAGCAACCCCATGCTCGGGCTGGTGGGGAACACTTTCCGGCGCGACAGGGTCCGCCACAGGTCGGCGAGCGCCAGGGCCCCGTCGTGGTCGGACCGCCCGGCGATCCACGCGCCGTTGAGGGCCCCGACAGAGGTGCCGACGATGAGGTCCGGCTTGATTCCCGCCTCGGCCAGCCCCAGCAGCATGCCCACCTGGACGGACCCCAGGCTGCCGCCGCCGGACAGCACGAACGCCGTCGTCATGATCCTTCGCCCTCCGGCGCGGGCCGTAACGGAAGCCGGACGACGAAGGTGGTGTGCCACGGTTGTGAGACCGCGAACAAATCTCCGCCGTGCCGGTTGACGACGATCTGCCTGGCCAGATGCAGGCCCAGGCCGGTACCTTCGCCGAGCGGTCTGGTGGTGAAGAACGGGTCGAAGATGCGCCCGCGGACATCGGCGGGAATCCCGCTGCCGGTGTCACTGATCTCGATCCGGACCGCATCGTCCTCGAATCGGCTCCGCACCGTGAGCGTCCCCGAGCCGAACGGTCGCATCGCGGCGATCGCGTTCTCGATGATGCGCGTCCACACCTGATTGAGTTCGGCTGGGTAACAGAGTAATTCGGGTACCGACGGATCGAAGTCCGTGATCACTTCCACGGGCGTACCCGCGCCGATCCGTCCGGCGAACATCCGCAGGGTACTGGTCAGCAGGGCGCCGACCTCCGCGAACTGGAACGGCGCGCTGTTCAGCTGGGTGTACTGCTTGACGTCGGCGACCAGGCCCGAAATCCGGTGCGCCGCATCATTGAGCTGATGCGTCAGCAGTTCGGCCTCGGCCCGGTGCCGCAACCACGTCATGGCGCGGGGCAGCCAGTCCGGCCGGTCGTCACCCGGCAGCAACTGCTCGCGCCAGTCACAATCCAGTCCGACCTCGACGAACGTCGGCGCCATGTCCCAGGCGTCGGCTACACCTTGGCTCGACAACCATTCACAGACCTCGTCCTCGAGGTCGCTCGCCCGCATCGCCGACAGTCGCCGTCCGGACGTCGCGGCCACCTTCGCGACCACGTCGGCCTGCGCCGCGGCGAGGAAAGTCAGCGCCGCGCTGTCGAATTCGCCGTCCATGAGCGGCACCGTCAGAGCATCCAAGCGGCCGCGCAGGTCGGTCGCGGCGCGGGCGACGGCTGCCACCGGGTTGTTGAGTTCGTGTGTCAATCCGGCCGAGAGCTGTCCGAGTGCCAGCATCCGGTCCCGTTCGTCGGCGACGCGGTGCTGCTTCTCCGCGGTCTCCGCCAGCCCGTCGATGAGATGGACCGCCATCGGGAACTGGGTCTTGACGAAGGCACCGAATTCGTCGGCAGGCATGACGAAAAACCGGCTCGGCCGGGTGGCCCGCACCGAGAACCGGTTCCGGTCATGCCCGACGGGACTGAACGCCGACCGGGCACCGAAGTAGACACCGGGCTGCGACGTTCGATCGATCTCGAGTTCCCGGCCACCGGCACGCTTCGAGAGCACCAACTCGCCATCGATGAGAACCCGGAGCGGCGTCACGGGATCACCCTCGGTGATGACCGGACCCGGGCCGAAGACCTCGATGTGACCGGCGTGACACAGCTGCGCCAGCTGCTCGGGCGTCAGCGACTCGAACAGGAACAGTGCCTTCAGTTCCTCTGGTAGGCACTGCTGCAGGTCACCACTGACGTCTCCCACGTCGACACACTAAGCCCCGCCGGGCCCGAATCGCGCACCCTGCTTCATGCTCGCGAAGATCTGTCGTCGCGCGCGCCCCGCAGACGGCCTCGACGCCCAGTGCCACCCGTCACTGAATTGCTCACCTCACCGGAACTTCGGCTAGAGTGAAGACCGCCAGGCCGCAGTAACCCCGGGCCCCAAATTTCGCCGCCACGAGCGGCCTACCGCCGAGAGGCGTTCTGCGGTCTGGCTTTAACTTCTCAGCTGTTTCCCGCCGACATCGGCGGTGACAGCGTCAATCCAGCGAATCGCTGCGCCACAACCCGGCCGCGGCGTGCAGTTCGTTGGCGATGCGGGTGAACGTCACGGCACGGTCGGTGAGTTCCGCGGCGCGCTCGGGCGCCGTGTTCGTCGCATCCTCGGCCAGGCTGGTGCAGCCGGCCGCACTCACGCGGCAGTACGCCGCCGCGCGTTCCAGCGCCACGGCGAAATCGCCCTCGAAGACGCCGCGCAGAATCCGGTCGGCGAGCTCACGGATCTCCGTCGGCCCGACGGGCGTCTCCGCACCGGCGACCACCGGGTAGATCGAATGCAGCACCTCCGTGCCGCGGCCGAACATCAGACTCGCCGCATAGGGGTCGGTGCGGATCGACAGCCGCAGCAGATAGACGCGCCACAGCGCACCGGGCAGACTGCGCGGCCCGGCCCCGGCCCACAACTCGGCGATGGTCTCGATGCCGTGCTCGTCGGTGTACGCCACCAGCCGGGAGACCACGTCGGGGTCCGGATAGCTGCGCACACGTTCCAGCAGCGCCGCCGCGGTCTCGTGGGCAACGCGACTGTCCTGCACGGGATCCTCGACATCGTGGAACGCCTCGAAGCCGCGGCCCAGGAACTTGGTCGGCTTGTGTATCCGCCGACGGTCGTCAGTCATGCACCAGTTCTTTCCCGCCGCCGCGCTCGCCCCTAACGCCAACCGTCGGCGTCTTTGGCGGCCTGCAGCAGCACCTCACACAGTTCTTTCAATTCGGTGGGTCCGGCGCCTTCGGCAACAGCCGTCGCGACGTCCTCGGCCGCACACCGTACCTGATAAACGCGGTCCGAGAGCGCCGCCGCTTCCTCGGCGCTGAGTACCACCGAATCCTCGGCCAGGTTGGTCCCCTTGACCATGGCCCGCTGTTCATAGGCCCGCTGGCGGCACGACTGGCGGCAGTACTGGCGCCGACGGCCCATGCCCGCGTCGGCCACCTCCCGGCCACACCACCGGCATGGCTGGGCCTTCGAGCGCTTCATGTCCGCCTCACGGTCGTGACTGTATCCGCCGGGCGGCCGAACGCCGGTATCATGGACAATCGAGTCGGGAACTTCACGGCGCTGGACTGCGTTGATTCCCTGTCGCTATACCAAGGGAGTGATTGACGATGGCTGATCGTGTTCTGCGAGGTAGTCGCCTCGGAGCTGTGAGCTACGAGACCGACCGCAACCATGACCTGGCACCGCGGCAGGTGGCCCGCTACCGCACCGACAACGGCGAGGAATTCGAAGTTCCCTTCGCCGACGACGCGGAAATCCCCGGCACCTGGGCGTGCAAGAACGGCATGGAAGGCACCCTGCTCGAGGGTGACGTGCCCGAGCCCAAGAAGGTCAAGCCGCCGCGTACCCACTGGGACATGCTGCTCGAGCGTCGTTCCGTCGAAGAGCTCGAAGAGCTGCTCAAGGAGCGCCTGGAGCTGATCAAGACCCGCCGCCGCGGCTGATCGCCTGGTCAAACAAAAAGCCCCGCCGCGAGGCGGGGCTTTTTCGTGCTTGTGGCCGGTGTCGCTAGCGGACGACGCCGCGGGCCCGGTCCAGCCGGCCGCGGATGCCCCACTTCGCCACCTGCGACATGGCCTCGCGGATGTTGGACCCGCTCATCTTCGAGACGCCCAGTTCGCGCTCGGTGAACGTGATGGGCACCTCGACGACGGTGAAGCCCGCGTTGATGGCGCGCCACGTCAGGTCGATCTGGAAGCAGTAGCCCTTCGAATCGACGTCATCGAGGCCGATCTTCTCCAGCACGTCGTGCCGGTAGGCGCGGTAGCCGGCCGTGATGTCGTGAATCTTGACGCCCAGCAGCACGCGGGCGTAGGTGTTCGCGGTGCGCGACAGGACGAGCCGGCGACGCGGCCAGTTGCGGATGGCGCCGCCCGGGACGTACCGCGACCCGATGGCCAGGTCGGCGCCGGCGTCGACGGCGTCCAGCAGGCGGTACAGCTCCTCGGGCGCGTGGCTGCCGTCGGCGTCCATCTCGACCAGCACGCTGTAGCCGCGGCCCAGGCCCCAGGCGAACCCGGCGAGGTACGCGGCGCCCAGACCGCCCTTGCCGGCGCGGTGCATGACGTGCACGCGGTCGGGATCGGCCAGTGCCAGCTCGTCGGCCAGCTGGCCGGTGCCGTCGGGGCTGTCGTCGTCGACGACGAGCACGTGGACGTCCGGACGGGCGGCGTGCACCCGGCCGACGATCAACGGCAGGTTCTCGCGCTCGTTGTAGGTCGGAATGATGACCAGCGTGCGCTGACTCGGACGGTCCTCGCCCATGGTCATTACCCCTGTTCGTTCTCGGTGTCGGTGTCGGTGTCAGGCCCGGCTGTACTGCCGTCCTGACGCTCCGCAGCCGCCTGGCGGCGGCGCACGAGCTTCCTATTGTGCAACATGGCTGCCAGAAGAGCCGAAACGCCGACCCCGATGAGCACACTGTTGATGACCGGTCCCCACCGCGTGGCGAAGGTCAGATCGGTCTTCAACCGCACCTGGCGATCCAGATAACCGGGCTGGAAGAACTCGGTGCGCTCGAGGACCTGGCCGTTCGGCGCGACCACGGCGCTGATGCCGGTGGTACCCGCGACGACGACGTACCGGTCGTGTTCGACGGCACGCAACCGGGCGAACGCCAGCTGCTGCACGCTCATCGGTTCGTCGAACGTCGCGTTGTTCGCGGGCACCGCCAGCAGCTGCGCGCCATTGAGTACCGACTGCCGGGCGGCGCGGTCGAAGATGACCTCCCAGCAGGTCGTCACCCCGATCGGCACCCCCGCGGCGGTGACGACGCCGGTGCCGTTGCCCGGTACGAAGTAGCCGGCCCGATCGGCGTACGGCGACAACATCCGGAAGAAGCTGCGCCAGGGCAGGTACTCCCCGAACGGCTGGACGATGGCCTTGTCGTGGCGCTCCCCCGGCCCGTCCGTCCCGTTCCAGACGATCACCGAGTTGGTGGTCACCGGATGCTCCGGCGTGTACTCCGGTGCGGCCAGCACGGTGCCCACCAGGATCGGCGCGTGGATCGCGGAGGATGCGGCCGAGATCAGTTCCGCGGCGTCGGCATTGACCAGCGGGTCGATGTCCGACGAGTTCTCCGGCCAGATCACCACCGTCGGTTGCGGTGCGCGCCCGGCGCGGACGTCCTCGGCCAGCAGCTTGGTTTCATGGACGTGGTTGTCGAGCACTGCGCGCCGCTGGGCGTTGAAGTCCAAGCCGAGACGCGGCACGTTGCCCTGGACCGCGGCGACGTTGATCGCGGGGTCGTCACCCGCACCGGCACCGGCCTTGCGGACGTGCGGCCACGCCAGCACGGTGAGCAGCAGCACCACGGCGATGCAGATGCCCGGGATGAACACCTCCGGCGGAGCCGCGGCACCCGTGCGGTGATCGTGCCGCCAGTGCCTGACCGCCTCGAGCACGATGGCCGTTGCGCTGAAACCGATGAGCGCCACCGCGAACGACACCAGCGGCGCGCCGCCGAGCTGCGCGAGCGGCAGCAGTGGGCTGTCGGTCTGGCTGAAGGCGACGACGCCCCACGGGAAGCCGCCGAACGGCACCGTCGACTTGAGCCATTCGGCAAATACCCACAGCGCGGCGAACCACAGCGGCCAAGCCGGCAGGCGCCGCACCAGCACCGCGGTCACGCCGAACACCCCGGTGAAGAACGCCTCCAACGCCGCCAGCATCAGCCATGGCACGGGGCCGACGAAGTTGCTGATCCACGGCAGCAGCAGCGCGTAGAACACCATCCCGGCCAGCATGCTGTAGCCGAAACCGCCTGCGGGCGTGGTGCGTTCGTCGATCAGTACCCAAGCCAGCAGCGCCAGCGCGACGAACGACAGGTACCAGAGGTCGAACGGCGGGAAGCTCGCGCACAGCAGCAGACCGGCGACGACGGCGGCGGCCAGCCGGATCAACCGGGGCTCGAAGAACCGGCGCAGGCCGGCGACGATGCGCGCACCGCGGCCGGGCCCCAGTGGCTCTTCGGGTGCGTCGGGAGTTTCCGGCTGCGGCTCGGCCGGGGCCGCTTCCGGTACTTCTTCCTGTACCTCTTCGGTGCCCTCAGCCATGGATCAGCTCACCGCGGTGCACGGTCTGCAGGCAGGTCGGCAGCTCGTCATCGGGCCCCAGGGGCGGCAGCGCCGGTACCCGCGACCGCGGATCGGTCGACCAGCGCTGCACGGCGTCGGCCGGTGCGGTGACGTCCAATGCCTCGGCACCGCCTGGAACCTGCCACACGGCGTACGACGCGACGGCACCGGGCACCAGCGTCCCCGTCATGCCGTCACGGACACCGCCGGCCCGCCAGGCGCCGCGGCTGGCCGCCAGGAATGCCGACCGCGCCGAGATGGCACTGCCGGCCGTGCGGTGACTGATGGCCGCGCGCACCGATTCCCATGGATTGATGCTGGTGACAGGACTGTCCGAACCGAAGGCGAGGGGCACGCCTTGCGATGCTAACAGCGCAAACGGGTTCAAACCCCGCGCTCGATCGACACCGAGACGCTGCGCGTACATGCCGTCGGCACCGCCCCAGAGCGCGTCGAAATTCGGCTGCATGCTGGCGACCACGCCCCACGCGCCGAGCTTGCGCGCCTGCTCCGCGTCGACCATCTCGAGGTGCTCCAGCCGGTGCCCACAGCGCGCCACCGCGGGTGCCCCGAACACGGCCACGGTCCGGTCCAGGGCTTCGACGACGGTCGCGACGGCGGCGTCGCCGATGACGTGGAAGCCCGCGGTGATGCCGGCCTCGGTGCAGGCCAGCAGGTGTGCGGTGACGGCGTCGGTGTCCAGGTAGGTGTTGCCACAGCAGTCGGGCGCATCGGTGTAGGGCTGCTGCAGCCAGGCGGTGCGGGAGCCCAGCGCACCGTCGATGAAGAGGTCGCCGGCCAGGCCCTGGGCGCCGGTCCGGGCCATCAGGTCGCGGGCCGCGGCCGCGTCGTCGACGGCCTCGCCCCAGTAGCCGACGATGTCGACGCCGTGTTCGGTGGCGCGCAGGTCGGCCCAGTCGTCGAGGCCGCCGATCTCGGGGCCGGCGCACTCGTGCACCGCGACGATGCCGTTGCGGGCGGCCAGGTCGAGCGCGGCGCGCTGGGCGTCGCGGCGCTGCGCCGCGCTGAGCAGATTGCGGGCCGCGGCGCGCACGCGGTGGTGGGCGTCGGCGGTCAGCGGTCCCTGTGCGGAGAAGCCCGCGGCGTCGGCGAGCCCCGGCACCAGCTGCCGCAGGCCGGTCGTGGCGACGGCCGAGTGCACGTCGACCCGGGCCAGGTACGCAGGCCGGCCGCCGAGGACACCGTCGAGGTCGGCGGTGGTCGGAACGACGCGCTCTGGCCAGCCGGATTCGTCCCAGCCGTGGCCCCAGATGATGCCGTCCGGATGCTGTGCGGCGTGTTCGGCCAGCAAGGTCAGCAGGTGCGGCAGCGATGTCGCGGTACGCAGGTCGAGCCCGACCACGGTGAGCCCGGTGGCGGTCAGATGCACATGGCTGTCGACGAACGCCGGCGCCACGAACGCGCCCTCGAGGTCGACGACGGTGGCGTCGGGGTGCAGCGCCCGGCCGACGTCATCGGAACCGAGCCAGGCCACCACGCCGTCGCGGATCGCGATCGCGGTGGCGTCGGGCGCCGCAGGGCTGTGAATACGACCGCCCAGCAGCAGCGTCGTCGCAAAGGTGGTCACGAAGGTGACAGGTTAGTCCGTTCAGCCGGCGTGCCGGTGCACGGCGACCGGTGAACTGTCGATGACCTCGATCACTTCGCCGTCGATGTACTCGCCGCGGCCGCGGTAGCGCTCGTCGTGATTGATGTAGATCACCTGGGTCGGGAAGTCCATCGGGGTGAGCCGACGGCCGAACAGGGCGTTGGCCGCCGGGCGCACCGCGCGCCGGGTGAACGGCACCAGCATGAGCGCGCCGAGTACGGAGCTGGCCAGCCCCGGCACCACGACCAGGACCGTGCCGAGCGCCACCAACAGGCTGTCGGTGGCCAGTGTCGGGTCGGCGGATCGAGCGCTCAGCGCGTCGGACAACCTGCTGAAATGCCGGGTGATCTGCGTGCCCGCGATGGCCAGGCCGACGGCAAAAGTGGCCAGCAGCGCCAGCAACGTCCAAGCCACACCGATGGTCGAGGCCAGGGCTGCCAGCACCGCGACCTCGACCAGGGCATAAACCAGAAATAGTCGCATCGCCATGCACTGGACAACGCGGAAACGCCGGAATTGGTTCCTAGCCGCCGGGAAGCGGCTCGACCTCGATGGCGGCGTGCACCTTGTCGACACCGCCGCGGATGATGGCCTGCGGAATCCACCACCAGGCGTGCCACCAGTAGCGCCTGGTCACCATGTCGAAAACGCGCTTGGTCTCGGACTTCGGCAGATTGCGGGCGATGGCCTCGACCGGTTCACCCTTGACCTTTCCGAGCGCGCCGCATTTCTGGATGGTGACCCGCGGCGTGTTCTTGATCCGCTTGGTCTTCCACGAGCCGTCGTCGGTGCTGATCAGCAGCTTGCCCTCGTGCGGCACGCCCCACACCGGCGTCGGCTTGGGCCGGCCGTCCTTCGTGAAGGTGGTCAGCAACAGGTACTTCTCGCGGTACACGTCTTCGAATGTCGGAGCCATGGCTCTAGAAGACCACGGTTTCGTTGCCGTGGCGCAGAATGCGGTCCTGACAGTGCCACAGCACGGCCCGCGACAGCACGGCGCGTTCCACATCGGCGCCGAGGCGGACGAGTTCCTCGACGCTGTGGGTGTGGTCGACGCGGACCACGTCCTGCTCGATGATCGGGCCCTCGTCAAGGTCCTCGGTCACGTAGTGCGCAGTGGCACCGACCAGTTTCACGCCGCGCTCCTTGGCCCGCCGGTACGGCGTGGCGCCGACGAACGCCGGCAGGAACGAATGGTGGATGTTGATCAGCGGACACCCGATGGCCCCGAGGAACTCGGGCGTGATGATCTGCATGTAGCGGGCCAGCACGACCAGATCGACGTTGCCCTTGAGCAGCTCGAGCTGGCGCTGTTCGGCCTGCTCCCGGATGTCGCGGCTGGCCGGGATGTGCACGAACGGCACCCCGAACGCCCGGACCTGCTCGGCGAGGTCAGCGTGGTTGGAGATCACCATCACCACGGTCATGTCGAGTTCGCCGCGACGGTTGCGCCACAGCAGGTCGAGGAGGCAGTGGTCGGCGGTCGACGCCATGATCGCCACCCGCTTCGGCTTGGACGCGTCGGCGAACCGGTAGTCCATGTCGAATTCGTCTGCCACGGCCTGGAATTCGCGCTCCAGGTCGGGCTGCGCCGCGGCCAGCCCCGGCAGATGGAAGACGGTGCGCTGCAGGAAGACACCGTCTTCCGGAGCCGTCGAGTGCTGGTCCAGCGAGATGATGTTGGCGCCGGAGCGGGTCAGGAACGTCGACACCGCGGCGATGACACCACGACGATCCGGGCAGTTCAGCAGTAGCCGCCCGATGTCCTTGTGGCGCGGCAGCTTTGGCGCGCCGGCAGGGAATTGACTCACGCCGCCCGCAGCTCCAGCGCGACGTTGTTCTCCATACCGCCGCGCAGCTTGGAGAAGAAGTTGAAGGCCTTGCCGAGCAATCCGTAGCGCTTGCCGATGCCGTCGTAGACCGTGCCCAGCTGCGACTTGTCCAGGATCGCCGCCGTCGCCTCGACGGCCTCGCTCTTCGGGTTGCCGCGCATGTCGCACTTGGCGACCGTCACGCGCGGGGTGTTCCGGATCCGCTTGACCTTCCAAGCCTTGGCCTCGGAGATGACCAGCAGCCGGTCACCGTCCGGGACCGCCCAGACGGCGGTCGGCTTGGGCCGGCCGTCCTTGGTGAACGTGGTCAGCAGGACGTAGTTCGCGGTGGCGACATCGGCGAAGGTGAGAGCCATGGCGATGAGGTTAGTCGGCCGCTGTCAGGCCAGCGCTCCGAACTGGTTCGCCGGCCGCGAAACCGTACCGCGTCACCGCGTCGTAGACGTCGCCGAACGCAACTGGACGGCGGTAGTTCGGCGGTTCTGCCGCCACCCAGTTGCGTTCGGTCACCGCGGCAGTGTCAACCGGCCCTCTTGTCAGTGGCCAGTCGTAGCGTCCCGGACAAACCGATCAGGAGGACAGACGATGAAAATCCTTGTGGCGACGGCGCTTACTCAGGGTGCTCGCGGAAACGACTACAACTACTGCGTCCCGGGGGAACTCGTGTGGGTTCAGGATGCATGCGACCGCGACCGTCTCGATCCCGAAGGCGGATGCGGATGCGGCCGGGGTTTTGCCGGTCTGGCATCGCATCGCGCCACCACCACTGCTCAGGTCATTGATGCGGAGATGACCCGGCAAGAGCTGGTGCTCGCAATGCGGACCAGCCTCACAGACGGCGGATGGCCACCCGAGTGGGCTGAAGAGATCGCCGACGAGAACCTCGCCATGGCTGCAGCATTCGAGACCGGGACAGTGATCGAACGTCGACTCGAGGAGTTCTGGCCACGAAACGCCGCCTAGCCCTCCAACTCCCCTTCGGTCTCCAGCAGCACCTGCTTGAGTCCGTCGAGCGTGGCGGATTCCGGTTCGGCCCACATACCGCGGCCGGCGGCCTCCAGCAGCCGCTCGGCCATGCCGTGCAGCGCCCACGGATTGGACTCGCTCATGAACTTGCGGTTCTCCGGGTCCAGGACGTAGCTCTGCGTCAGCTGCTCGTACATCCAGTCGGCCATCACGCCCGCGGTGGCGTCGTACCCGAACAGGTAGTCGACGGTGGCCGCCATCTCGAAGGCGCCCTTGTAGCCGTGCCGGCGCATGGCGGTCATCCAGCGCGGGTTGACGACGCGCGCCCGGAACACCCGCGTGGTCTCTTCGGAAAGCGTGCGGGTGCGGACGGCGTCGGGCCGGGTGTTGTCGCCGATGTACGCGGCGGGGTCCTTGCCGGTCAGTGCCCGGACCGTCGCGACCATGCCGCCGTGGTACTGGAAGTAGTCGTCGGAGTCGGCGATGTCGTGCTCGCGGGTGTCGGTGTTCTTGGCCGCCACCGAGATTCGCCGGTACGCCCGGTTCATGTCGTCGGTCGCCGGGGCGCCGTCGAGGCCGCGGCCGTACGCGAAGCCACCCCACGCGGTGTACACCTCGGCCAGGTCGGCGTCGTCACGCCAGTTGCGGCTGTCGATGAGCTGCAGCAGACCGGCGCCGTAGGTTCCCGGCTTGGAACCGAAAATCCTTGTGGTGGCACGCCGCTGGTCGCCGTGGTCAGCGATGTCGACCTGCGAATGGGCGCGGACGTAGTTGTCCTCGGCCGATTCGTCGAGTCCGGCCACCAGCTGGACGGCGTCGTCGAGCATGGTCACCACATGCGGGAAGGCGTCGCGGAAGAAACCGGAGATGCGGACGGTGACGTCGACGCGCGGGCGGCCCAGCTCGGCCAGCGCGATGGGCTCCAGCCCGACCACGCGGCGCGACGCGTCATCCCAGATGGGCCGAACACCGAGCAGCGCAAGCACTTCGGCGATGTCGTCGCCCGCGGTGCGCATGGCCGACGTGCCCCAGACCGAGAGCCCCACCGACTCGGGCCAGCGGCCGTAGTCGGTGCGGTAGCGCTCCAGCAGCGAATCCGCCATCGCCGCACCGGTTTCCCACGCCAGCTTCGACGGGACGGCCTTGGGGTCGACGGAATAGAAGTTGCGCCCGGTGGGCAGCACGTTCACGAGACCACGCAACGGTGAGCCCGACGGTCCGGCCGCGATGAAGCCGCCGCCGAGGGCGTGCAGAATCTGGTCGATCTCGCGGCTGGTCGCGCGCAGCCGCGGCACGACCTCGGTGGCGGCGAACCGCAGCACCTTGGCGACCTCCGCGTTGTCGGTGATGCTGTCGACGGTGGCAGCGTCCCAGCCGGACTTCTGCAGTGCCGCAACCAGATCCCGGGCCTGGCCCTCGGCCGCGTCGACGGCCTCACGTTCGGCAGATCCGTCTTCGGCCAGCCCCAGGGCCTCGCGCAGGCCCGGCACCGACTGCTCGCCACCGAACAGCTGCCGCGCCCGCAGGATGGCCAGCACCAGGTCCAGTTCGGCCTCGCCGTCCGGCGCCTGGCCCAGGATGTGCAGCCCGTCGCGGATCTGGACGTCCTTGATCTCGCACAGCCAGCCGTCGACGTGCAGCAGCATGTCGTCGAAGACGTCCTCGTCGGGCCGGTCCTCCAGCCCCAGATCGTGGTCCATCTTGGCGGCGCGCATCAGCGTCCAGATCTGCTGCCGGATCGCCGGGAGCTTGCCGGGGTCCAGCGCCGAGATGGTCGAGTGCTCGTCGAGCAGTTGTTCCAGCCGGGCGATGTCGCCGTAGGTCTCGGCGCGGGCCATCGGCGGGATCAGGTGGTCGACCAGGACGGCGTGCGCGCGGCGCTTGGCCTGCGTGCCCTCGCCGGGGTCGTTGACGAGGAACGGGTACACCAGCGGCAGGTCGCCGAGCGCGGCGTCGGTGCCGCAGGCCGCGGACATGCCGAGCGTCTTACCGGGCAGCCATTCGAGGTTGCCGTGCTTGCCCAGGTGGATCATCACGTCGGCGCCGAAGTGCTTGTTGATCCAGTGGTAGGCCGCCAGATAGTGATGGCTCGGCGGCAGGTCGGGGTCGTGGTAGATCGCGACGGGGTTCTCGCCGAAGCCGCGGGGCGGCTGGACGATGAGCACGATGTTGTCGGAAACCATTGCCGCGATGACGATTTCGCCGTCGGGGTCCTGCGAGCGGTCGACGAAAAGTTCACCGGGCGCCTCGCCCCAATGTTCGGTGACCGCGTCGGTGAGTTCGGCGGGCAGGGTCGCGAACCACGCCCGGTAGTCCTTGGCCGACACGCGGACGGGGTTGGCCTCGAGCGCCTCGGTGCTGAGCCAGTCGGGGTCCTGGCCGCCCTTTTCGATCATGGCGTGGATCAGCGCGTCGCCATCTTCGGCGTCGACGCCGGGGATGTCGCCGATGCGGTAGCCGGCGTCGCGCATGGCGCGCAGCAGCGCGACGGCGCTGGCCGGGGTGTCGAGGCCGACGGCGTTGCCGATGCGGGCGTGCTTGGTCGGGTACGCCGAGAACACCAGCGCGACGCGCTTTTCCGCCGGCGAGATGTGCTTCAGTCGAGCGTGGCGGACGGCCAGCCGCGCGACGCGCTCGCAGCGCTCGGGGTCGGCAACGTACGAGATCAGGCCCTCGCTGTCGATCTCCTTGAACGAGAACGGGACGGTGATGATGCGGCCGTCGAACTCCGGCACCGCCACCTGCGACGCGACATCCAGCGGCGTCAGACCGTCGTCGTTGTCGTCCCATTGGGCACGCGAGCTGGCGAGGCACAGGCCCTGCAGGATCGGGATGTCGAGGGCAGCCAGGTGCGCGACGTTCCAGTTGTCGTCGTCGCCGCCGGCGCTGGCCAGGGCCGGCGTCGCACCGCCGGCCGCCAGCACCGTGGTGATGAGGGCGTCGGCGGTCCCCAGCAGTTCGATGAGCTCGGGTTCGGCGGTGCGGAGCGAGGCGCAGAAGATCGGCAGCGGACGCCCGCCGGCCGCCTCGATGGCCCGGCACAGCGCGTCGATGTAGGCGGTGTTGCCGGCCAGCTGCTGGGCGCGGTAGTAGAGCACCGCGACGGTGGGACCATCAGCGTCCGACGAGCGCTCGAGCAGCCCCCAGCTCGGGGTCGATTCGGGTTCACCGAAGCCGAAGCCGGTCATCAGGACGGTGTCGGAGAGGAAGGCGTGCAGATGACGCAGGTTGGTCACGCCGCCCTGCGCCAGGTAGATGTGCGCTTGCAGCGCGACGCCGGCGGGGACGGTCGAGTGACTCATCAGGTCGGCATCGGGTGTCTGCTCCCCCGACAGCACCACGGTCGGAACACCGGTCGCGACGACGGCGTCGATATCGTCCTGCCAGGTGCGATAACCGCCCAACACTCGAACCACGGCCAGGTCCACACCGGCCAGGAGGTCCGCCAGTTCGCCGTCGATCAACCGCGACGGATTGGCCCACCGGTACTCGGCGCCGCTGGCGCGGGCGGTGATCAGATCGGTGTCGGACGTCGAGAGCAGCAGTACGGTCGGCACCGACTATTCGTACCGCACGGGCAGGGTCGCGCGGTCCCGGCCCTTCACTGAGGCGCAAAAAGCAACGGCGGGCGGGTTGCTGTGCAACCCGCCCGCCGGCGGTCTTTTCTACGTCGCTGACATCAGCGCTGGTTGGTCTCCCAGCGCTGGTACCACGTCTTGCCCTGGTAGGGCAGGCCCGCAGCGACGATGAGGGCGAAGACGCCACCAACGTACAGAGCGAAATCGGACATTGCGTCCCTCCTTATGTCATCCGAATGCGGTGTAGCAAGCGGAAGTTCGCGTTCCACGGTACGGGTCGACAGGTCGAAAACAAGGGACTTGTAAGGCACGGAACAGGCCGGAAACGGCAGTGACCTACTTCACTTCCGGTGGCACAACGTAACGTGGACAAGGTGATTCGCAGCCGTGACGACGACGCCTGCCCCGGCGCCCTTCAGGTGCACCAGGCGGCCGACGGGGACCTGGCCCGCATCCGCCTGGCCGGCGGCATGATCACCGCTGCGCAACTTGAGGCGCTGGCCCACGCCGCACCCGAATTCGGTTCGCCGGCAATGGAACTGACCTCGCGCGGCAACATCCAGGTGCGTGGGATCCACGATGCCGCGGGCCTGGCCGCGGCGGTCCGGGCCGCGGGTCTGCTGCCCTCGGCAACCCATGAGCGCGTCCGCAACATCGTGGCATCCCCGCTGTCGGGCCGCAGCGGCGGACTGGGCGACGTCCGGGCCGCCGTGCGAGACCTCGACACCGGCCTGCAAAACCGTCCTGACCTGGCCGAATTACCTGGCAGGTTCTGGTTCGGGGTCGACGACGGCCGCGGTGACATCTCGGGTCTCGCGCCCGACGTGAGCACCCACCTGGTGTCTTCCGACACCGCCGCCGTGCTGATCGCAGGCCGCGATACCGGGGTCCACATACCCGCTGCGCAGGCCGCCGACACGCTGCTGAACCTGGCCGGCGCCTTTCAGGCCATTCGCGGGAACCGCTGGCGGACAAGCGAACTGGACAGCACCGGTGAGCTCTTGGCCGGCGCCGGGCTGAATCCCACCGAACCCGCCGGCGCGACCTGGTCACCAATCGACGTTCCACCGGTCGGCTGGATACCCCAGGACGACGGCCGGATCACCTTGGGCGCCGCTGTCCCGCTGGGTGTGCTGCAGGCCCGTACCGCCGAGTTTGTGGCGGCGATCACCGCTCCCGTGGTGGTCACACCATGGCGCTCGTTACTGATCTGTGACCTCGAAGAGGGCATCGCCGACACCTCGCTGCGGGTGCTGGCCCCCATGGGCCTCATCTTCGACGAGCACTCGCCCTGGCTGTCGATCAGTTCGTGCACCGGCAGCCCGGGGTGCGCCAAGTCACTGTCCGACGTGCGCAGTGACGCCGCCGCAGCCGCGGAGTCGGGCGAGCCCGGCGGCCGCCGGCATTTCGTCGGCTGTGAGCGCGCATGCGGCAGTCCGGCCGTCGGCGAGGTGCTGGTGGCGACCAACTCGGGGTACGAACCGCGCCACCCGTAGGGTTATCGCGTGCTCGACTACGTCCGCGACGCTGCGGAGATCTACCGGCAGTCGTTCGCCACGATCCGCGCCGAGGCGGATCTGGCGCGATTTCCCGACGACGTCTCACGCGTCGTCGTCCGTCTGATCCACACCTGCGGCCAGGTCGATGTCACCGAGCACGTCGCGTTCACCGACGACGTGGTGACCCGCACGCACGCCGCGCTGGCCGCCGGAGCCCCGATCTTGTGCGACTCGTCGATGGTGGCGGCGGGCATCACGCGCTCACGGCTGCCCGCGGACAACGAAGTGGTGTCGCTGGTCGCCGACCCGGGTGCACCCGCGATGGCGGCCAAGCTGGGCAGCACGCGGTCGGCGGCCGCGGTCGATCTGTGGGCGGACCGGCTCGGCGGTGCCGTGCTGGCCGTCGGCAACGCGCCGACCGCACTGTTCCGGCTGCTGGAGCTACTGGACGAGGGCGCGCCGGTGCCTGCCGCGGTATTGGGCGGCCCCGTGGGCTTCGTCGGCTCGGCGCAGTCGAAGGACGAACTGATCGCGCGACCGCGCGGCATGGACTATCTGGTGGTGACGGGGCGGCGTGGCGGTAGCGCCATGGCTGCCGCCGCGGTGAACGCGATTGCGAGTGAACGCGAGTGAGGTTCGCCGAACGAGCAGAAGGTGGACGATGACAACGGGAACTCTCTTCGGTGTCGGCCTGGGTCCGGGTGACCCGGAACTGGTGACCGTCAAGGCCGCGCGCGTGATCGGTGAGGCCGACGTGGTGGCGTACCACAGTGCGCGCCACGGCCACAGCATCGCGCGCCGCATCGCCGAACCGTATCTGCGCGCCGGCCAGATCGAGGAGCACCTCGTCTACCCCGTCACGACCGAGACCACGTCGCATCCCGGCGGCTACGACGGCGCGATCGAGGACTTCTACACCGAGGCCGCCGAACGCATCGCGAGCCACCTGGCCGCGGGCCGCAACGTCGCGCTGCTGGCCGAGGGCGACCCGCTGTTCTACAGCTCGTACATGCACATGCACACCCGGCTCACCGAGCGGTTCCACGCCGTCATCGTGCCGGGCGTGACGTCCGTGAGCGCCGCGTCGGCGGCGATCTCGACGCCGTTGGTGCAGGGCGAACAGGTACTCACCATCCTGCCCGGCACGCTGCCGGCCGGCGAGCTGCAGCGCCGTCTGGCCGACACCGACGCCGCCGTCGTGATGAAGCTGGGCCGCTCGTACCCGGCTGTGCGGCAGGCACTCTCGTCGGCCGGACGGCTGGACGAGGCGTTCTACGTGGAGCGCGCGAGCACCGAGGCGCAGCGGGTGCTGCCGGCCGCCGACGTCGACGAGACGACGGTGCCGTACTTCTCGATCGCGATCCTGCCGGGCGGCCGGCAGGATCAGGCCACAGCCGGCAGCGTGGTCGTGGTCGGGCTGGGGCCGGGCGATCCGGAGTGGACGACGACCCAGACCCGTCGGGAACTTGCCGCCGCCACCGACCTGATCGGCTACGGGCCGTACTTGGACCGGGTGCCCGAGCGTCCCGGTCAGCAGCGGCATCCGAGCGACAACACCGACGAACGCGCCCGCGCCGAGCTGGCCTGCAAGCTGGCCCAGGAGGGCCGGACCGTCGCCGTGGTGTCCTCGGGTGACCCCGGCGTGTTCGCGATGGCGACCGCGGTACTCGAGGAGGCGCGGCAGTGGCCGGGTGTCGACGTCCGGGTGATCCCGGCGATGACCGCCGCACAGGCCGTGGCCAGCCGGGTCGGTGCGCCCCTCGGCCACGACTATGCGGTGATCTCGCTGTCCGACCGGCTCAAGCCGTGGGACATCATCGCCCAGCGCGTCACCGCCGCCGCCCGCGCCGACTTCGTGCTCGCGATCTACAACCCGGCATCGAAGACCCGCACCTGGCAGGTGGCCGCGATGCAGGACCTATTGCTGGAGTACCGGGACCCGAACACCCCCGTGATCATCGGTCGCGACGTGGCAGGGCCGAACGAAACGGTGCGCGTGGTGCGCCTGGCCGACCTCAAGCCCACCGAGATCGACATGCGCTGCCTGCTGATCATCGGATCGTCGCAGACGGTGTGGCACTCCACCCCCGAGGGCGACCGGGTGTTCACCCCGCGGTATTACCCACACTGATTCGCTTGGGCCACTAGGGTTTCCGGAATGAGCGAAAGCCCTCGAGTCACGCGCCTGGTCATGTACAAGCACGGCATGGCGCTGGTCGAACGCAGTGGCCCGGTCGACGGCGATTTCGCCCTGACGTTCCGCCACGCCCAGATGAAGGACGTGCTGAAGTCGCTTTCGGTGACCAGCGTCGGCGGCGGCGAGCTGGCCGTCGGGGCGGTCTCGTTCGACACCCCGACCGATCCGCATACCCAACTGGGTGGCCGCGGGGTGCAGATCGAGTCGGGCAACGCGCTGCGCGGACTGTTCGACGGGTTGCGGGGCCGGACGGTCGAAGTCGACTGCGGCGACACCCGGCATCGGGGCGAGGTCATCGGTGTCGACGAATCCGCGAAGTATCGGCAGGTGCTGGTCCTGCGCACCGACGCCGGGGCGGTCAGCCTGATAGAGCTCGCCGACGTCGGCGCCGTGACGCTGACGGAAGGGCCGTCGCGCGAGAACCTCGAGTACCTACTGGACCGGTCCCGCGCGCTGACCGCGGGCCAGCATTGCCAACTGGGCGTACAGGTGCAGGGCAGCGGGACCGTCCAAGTGTCGTATGTGGTGCCGGCCCCGTTGTGGCGGCTGTCGTACCGCCTGGTCCGCGACGGTGACACGCTCGTCTTGACGGCGATGGGCATCGTGCACAACCCGGTCGACGAAGACCTCACCGACATCGCGCTGACCCTGACCACCGGTGAACCGGTCTCCTTCGACATCGACCTGTACGAGAGCAAGCACGCGCGCCGGGAGGTCGTCGAGGAAAGCCGCCGCGGCGCGGCTCCCGTGGTAGCCCTGGCGAAGACGCGATCTCCGGCTGCGGCCCCGGTGGCGATGGCGATGCCCGCGCCTGCCGGAGCGGGGTACTTCGACGCGTATGCCGATGCCGTCGACGATGTCGAAACCGCCGACCGCGGTGAGTATTTCGAGTACCGACTGAGTACCCCGGTGTCGCTCAAGCGCGGCGGCGCGTCGATGATTCCGCTGGCGGTACAGGCCGTCGACGAGGTCCGGCGCGAGTTGGTCTGGAACGGCCATGACCGCTCCCCCGTGATCGTCCTCGTCTTCACCAATACCGCGGGCATCGTGCTCGAGGAAGGTCCCGCCGTGATTTACGAGCAGGACGCCTATGCCGGTGAAGCGATGGTGCCCTTCACGGCCCGCGATGCAAAGGTGCGCCTGCCGTTCGCGAAAGACCTTGCGGTGCGCTGCCGGCAAACCTCGACCGTCAGCGACGTCACCGCCCGCGTGCGCCTTGCCCGTGCCGCGCTGGTGCACGAGCAGCGCCGCGAGAGGCTGCACACCTTGCGAGTCGAGAATGACCATGCCGAACCGGTCGACGTGATCTTCGAAGTCCCCCGTGTGCAGGGGCACCGCGTCGAACCGCGGGACAACGTCACCGCGATCGCCGACGACGGGACCAACCACCGGATCACCGTCACCGCGGCCGGCCACGGGGCGGTCGAAGCCACGGTGCTGGAAAGCTGGCCGCTGTCGAGCGAGATCGACTACGAGCACCTCGCGCCGGGTCAGCTCGAGGAGTGGCTCGCCGACCGGTCCCTCGACGAGGCCACCATCACCGCGCTCGGCGATGTCCTGGACAAGTGGGCGGTCGCCGAGCGGCTGGAATCGGGCGCCGAGCAGGTCGAGGCCGCGCGTTCGGGTGACTACGAGGCGCAGAGCCGAATCTCGGAGCAGCTCAACGTTCTCGGCACCGACGGGCCCGAAGGCGAGCTGCGGCGTCGGCTCATCGTGGACCTCGAGGCGCTGCGGGACCGCAGCACTGAGCAGGGCCAGAAGGTGCGTCAGCTCCGCGACGACGCGGAAGCGCACCGGCAGGCGGCCTGGGACGAACTCCAGCGGCTCATCGGCGCGCCCTGACCCACGCTTCCGCCTCGTCGACGGTGGCGGCTGTCGCCACGCCGTCGGGCAGCGCCGGCCGGTCCACCATGATCACCGGAACGCCGAGCGCTTGTGCCGCATCGATTTTCGCGCGCGTCATGCCGCCGCCGCTGTTCTTGGTGACCAAGGCATCGATGCGATGGTCACGCAGCAGCGCCAGCTCGTTGTCGTAGTCGTACGGGCCACGGGACAGCAGGATGTGATGATGCCGCGGCAGCGTCTCGGCGTCCGGCGGCGTGACGGCGCGGATCAGAAACCAGGCGTCGGAGCCGCGGAAGGCCGTCGTGCCCGAGCGCCCCGTGGTGAGGAAGACCCGTTGGGAGCCGCGGTCTTTGACGGTTTGTGCGGCCTGCCGGTCATCGGCGACCACGATGGCGTCACCGTACGGCCACGCCGGCCGGGCCAGCACCAGGTGCGGCAGGCGCAGGCCGGCGCAGGCCTGGGCGGCATTGGCGGTGATGTTGGCGGCGAACGGGTGCGTGGCGTCGACGACGGCGGTGATGCCGTTGTCCTGCAGGTACGTTCGCAGGCCGGCCACGCCACCGAAGCCGCCGATGCGTACCGGGCCGACCGGCAGCGCCGGGTCGGGGACGCGGCCGGCCAGAGAACTGATGAGCTCGATGCCGGGGTGCAGCCGCTTGGCCAGTGCCCGTGCCTCGGACGTGCCGCCCAGGAGCAGTAGCTTCATCAGTGGGTGGCCCCGCGGCGGCGGCCGCTGGAATACAGGTAGCTCTCGGCAAACCCTTGAGCGCCCAAGGCATCTCCGACAAAGATGACCGCGGTCTTGGTGATGCCCGCTGCCTTGGTCCGCTCGGCCAGTTCGGCCAGGGGGCACGTGATGACCTGCTCGGTCGGCCAGCTCACGAAAGCTACCACCGCACAAGGGGTTTCCGGACGGTACCCGCCTTCGAGCAGCTGCGGGACGATGTTGTCGATCTGGGCGGCCGCCAGGTGCAGCACCAGGGTGGCGCCGGGCTTGGAGAGGGCCACCAGGTCCTCGCCGTCGGGCATCGCGGTCGACAGCGTCGCCACCCGGGACAAGGTGACGGTCTGGGCCACGCCGGGCACCGTCAGCTCGCGCCCGAGTGTCGCGGCCGCGGCGGCGAATGCCGGTACACCAGGGACGATTTCGTAGGCGATACCGAGCTCGTCCAGCCGGCGGCACTGTTCTGCCACCGCACTGTAGATCGAGGGATCGCCCGAGTGCAGGCGCGCCACGTCGAGTCCAGCCTCGTGCGCGGCGACCAACTCACCGATGATCTGTTCCAGGTTGAGCGGGCCGGTGTCGACGACCCGCGCGTCCGGCGGGCAGTCCGCCAGCAGATCGTCGGGCATGATCGAGCCGGCGTACAGGCAGACCTGGCACGACCGCAGCAGCCGCTGCCCGCGCACCGTGATGAGATCGGCGGCGCCGGGACCCGCGCCGATGAAGTACACCGTCATTCTTTGACCACCGTCCACTGGGTTATCGGCAATGCCGGGCGCCAACCGGTGAAGCCACCGATCGGTTCGCCGTGATAGTGCTGGAACCGACGCAGATCGCCACCCAGCTTCGAATAAAGCTGCACCACAAAGGCTTCCGACTCTGCCGTCACCGCATTGGCGACCAGCCGGCCACCGGGTTCGAGGGCGTCGTAGCAGGCGTCGAACAGCCCGGGCCGGGTCAGGCCGCCACCGATGAAGATGGTGTCCGGGCCGGCCACGTCGGCGAAACTCTCCGGCGCCGCGCCACGGACATCGACGCGGACGCCGAACGTGGTGACGTTGGTGGTGATTCGCTGACGGCGCACGTCGTCGCTCTCGAAGGCGACCGCCCGGCCGCCCGAGGCTCGGCACCATTCGATGGCCACACTGCCCGAACCCGAGCCGACGTCCCAGAGGATTTGATCTGGGCGCGGCTGCAGCGTGGCCATGGTCACCGCGCGGATGTGCTGTTTGGTGATCTGCCCGTCGTGGTCGAAGGCGTTGTCTGCCAACACCGCCCCGATGCGGAGATCGGGTGCGTACCGCACGGCGATGACATTGAGTGCGTCGACACGCGGGCCCCTGATGTCCCACTCCTGCGCTGTCATCGTGGTGACGCGTTCGGCCGGCCCGCCGAGTTGTTCCAGGACGGTGAATGCCGAATAGCCGCGTCGGGTTTCGGTGAGCAGTCGGGCCAACGCCCGCGGGGTGTCGGCTCCCTTCGACAGCACGATGGCTTGTCCGCCCAGTCGCATCGCGGTGTGGGGTGCGGCATTGACGAGGCTGATCACCTCGGTGTCCTGGACGCTCCAGCCCAGGCGCGCGCACGCCAGGGTCACCGAGGACACGTGCGGCAGCACCGTGACGCGATCCCGACCGAACAGCCGGATCAGGGTGGCGCCGATGCCGTGCAGCATCGGGTCGCCGGATGCCACCGCGTGGACATCCCCCAACCCGTCGAACAACGTGGGCAGGGCCGCCAGCATCGGCGACGGCCAGGCCCTCCGCTCGGCGGTGACGTCCGCGTCCAGCAGGTCCAGCTGCCGCGGACCGCCGAAAATCACTGTGGCGCCGAGTAGTTCGTCACGAGCAGCCTGGCCGAGCCCGGCCATGCCGTCGGCGCCGATACCGACGACCGTGATCTTCCCTTCGCTCTCGCTCATCCGCGTCCTCGGCTCTTCACGCAAGCGCTCATCGCGGCATCTTCCGCCAGATCGCCTTCGGCACGAAACGAGTCGTGAAGATCAGCGGGCGGATACCCCACGGCACCCAGACGGCGGACTTGCCCTTTCGCAGTGCTGCCCCGGCCGCCTCGGCGACCTGCGCCGGCGTGCTCGACATCGGCGCCGGGTCCATGCCCTCGGTCATCCGCCCGATCACGAAGCCGGGTCGCACGATGAGCAATTGGATGCCGGTGCCGTGCAGCGCGTCGGCCAGCCCGCAGGCAAAGCCGTCCAGCCCTGCCTTGGCCGACCCGTACACGTAGTTGGCGCGGCGGACCCGCGCCCCGGCGATCGACGAGAACACCACCAGCCGACCTCGGCCGGCGGCGCGCATGTGCTGTGCGAGCAGCGTCAGCAAGTTCACCTGGGCCACGTAGTCGGTGTGTACGACGGCCACCGCGTGCGCCGCGTCGTCCTCGGCGCGCGCCTGGTCCCCGAGGACACCGAAGGCCAGGACCGCGGTGCCGATGGGCCCGTGTTCGGCTTCGATCGCGTTGACCAGCGCGGCGTGCGACGTCAGGTCGTCGGCGTCGAACTCGCAGGTCCGCACGTCGGCGGCGCCTGCCGCGCGGACAGCCTGCGCCTCGCCGGTCAGCTGGTCGGCCCGGCGCGCGGCGAGCACCACCGTGTTGCCCGGCGCGAGCCGGACGGCCAGTTCCAGGCCGATTTCGCTGCGGCCGCCGAAGATGACGACCACCTCGCTACTGGTCTCCGCCGTGTCGTTCACGGCTGCGATTATCACCTGCGCTACTTTTGATCACGATGGCGAAGGCAACGACACGGCTCACCAGTGACGCGCTGGCATTCCTCACCGAGCGTCATCTGGCCATGCTGACCACCCTGCGGTCGGACAACTCCCCGCACGTCGTGGCTGTCGGATTCACCTTCGACCCGAAGACCCACATCGCGCGTGTCATCACCACCGGCGGTTCCCAGAAGGCCCTCAACGCGGCCCAGCGTGGCGTCGCCGTGCTGAGCCAGGTCGACGGCGCCCGCTGGCTGTCCCTGGAAGGCAAGTCGACCGTCAGCAACGACGCCGACGACGTCCGCGACGCCGAGCTGCGCTACGCCCAGCGCTACCGCACCCCGCGGGTGAATCCCCGTCGCGTCGTGATCGAGGTCCGGGTCGAGCGTGTCCTCGGCTCAAGTGAGCTGCTGGACCGCGGCGAGGCTTAGTCAACTTTTCAGGTTCTTCTCCGGCGACCTGCTGATCGTGGTGACGGTTCGACTCCCACCATCTGACACTCAATCGCTCTGCGGATAACGGCTCGGGGCGGCGGAGTGGGCCGATCCGCGGTCGGCTACGGCCAGGCGTGCAGATCCCGCGGCGCGTGGTGCCGCGGGGCGTGCGGTACCGCCGCCGCGGTTGGTCGGCGTGGCGTTCCGGCGCCGTTGGCGCTGGATCAGCTTGCGGGACTGTCGGTTTCGCCATCGCCGCCGCCTTCGCCCTCGGCCGGGTAGAGCGTCGGGCGGTGGTACTGATTCGTCCTTGGTTGGCCGACATCGAGCAGTGGTGGTGGGGTCCAGTGGGTGCGGCCGTCGGGGCCCATGGTGGTGCTCCAGCCGCCGGTGTCGACCAGCCGGTTATCACAGCCACAGGCCAGGGTCATGGCGTCAACATTGGTCAGGCCGTCCTCGCGCCAGTTGGTGATGTGATGGGCCTGGCTGCGCGAGGCCGGGGCGGTGCAGTTGGGTTTGGTGCAACCCAGGTCCCGGGCGAACAGGGCCAGCCGCTGCGCGGCGCTGGCGGTGCGCGCCGCCCGACCCAGATACAGCGGCTGGCCGGTGTGGTCATCAAACACCGCGAGGTAGTTGTCCGACCCCTGTGCGGCCATCCGCACCAAATCCTTCACCGGCAGCTTCGTCCCGGTGTGGGTCACAGCCATCCCGGTGCGCTTTTCCAGGTCGGCGACGGTGCAGGTGGCAACCACCGCGACGGGGAGCCCGTTGTGCTCGCCCAACATGCCCGAGGTCAGGGCCATGCGGGCCACCCACATCTGCGCATCATGCTGACGCTGCGCCAGGGTGCGGGTGTCGTTCGCGATCTGCTCGGCCGTCGGTGTCCCCGAGTAGCAGGGCGTCTCATCAGCCGGGTTGCACATCCCGGGCGCGGCGTACTTGTCGTAGATCGCATCCCAATACGCCCGAGCCTCGGGGGTCATCGTGCCGGACACCTCGCTGGTGCCATCGGCGCGTTGCTTACCGTGGGCGATGCCCCGTTTGCGGTCACGTTCGGCGTCATCGGGTTCGGGACCGTCCTGATCCAGCCGGTACAACAAATCCGCGGCCGCACGCCGAAGCTCTTCAGGGGTTTTGACCCGGGCGCCGGCCACCAAATCCTTCTCGCACTGGGCGACGGTGATCGGGTCGGCCGCCCACAGCGGCAGCTTCTGGAAAAACCAGGTGATCACCTGCACGTGCTCACTGTTGATCGCACCCTCAGCCAGCGCGGCGGCCACCAGCTCCCACACCGGGCCCAACGCCTCCCCGGTGATCGCCGACCGCGGACCCAGATGGTCACAGTCCCGAACCCGGCGACGCGCCTCCTCGCGGCTGACGCGGAGCCGGATATGCAACACCTCAGGCCAATTCTTGGCCCCGATCTCTTTAGCGGTGGCCTGAGTTTGGGCGGCGGCCAGAATCTGCTGATCGACCGCCTCGGCCGCGCACTTCAGGGTTTCGCGGCGCGACTGCAACGCCAACAACGTTTTGATGGGCAGCCCGCTGTAATCCAGGGACGCGAGCCGAGCCTGCGAAGCCTCGTACGCGGCGTACGCCTCCTCGATGACAGCCGGATCGGTCAACCCCATAATCGAACAATAGTTCGAAGCACCGACAAGAAACCGCGGCACGTGTGACACCAGTTACCCACTGTGACCAGCGCAAACAAAGTGACCAAAGTTTTTCTCGCGGTGGCCGTTCAGAACAGCATGAACTGGCCGCCGGCCGGCGTCCGGTCAGCGAAATGGACGCGCCGTGGCGGCGTGCCCGACGGGTGCGTTGCGCATGGCCGACGACATGTAACGCGGCCCGCCAACCGGCCTGACAACGGCAACCAACCGGCATGACGCACGTCACCCCGGCATGGTTCGATCTAAGACGCCATGACTATCGCGAGCCCTTTCCCCGAGGTCCAGATCCCGACGTCGGCCGTCTACGAGTACATCTTCGGTTCGCTGGCCGAACAGGATGCCGATCGCATCGCGATCACCGAGGTCGCGACCGGTGCCGAGTACACCTACCGCGAGCTCATCACCCGGATCGAGGCCTTCGCCGGCGCGCTGGCCGCCCGTGGTCTGGGCGTCGGCGACGTGGTCGGCCTGCTGGCACCCAACAGTGCCGCGTTTGCCATCGCCTTCCACGGCATCCTGCGGTCCGGCGCCACCGCCACCACGATCAACGCGCTGTTCACGGCCAAGGACATCGCCAAACAACTGACCGACTCCCGTGCGGCCATGCTGATCACCGTCACGTCGCTGGCGCCGCAGGCGCTGCAGGCCGCCGCCGAGGTTGGGCTGCCCGCCGATCGTGTCGTCGTGCTCGACGGTCCCGGCACGGCGGCCGACGGCCATCCGAATGCCGCCGAACTGCTGGAGGCGGCGTCGCCCGCGCCGCAGGTCAGCTTCGACCCGGCCACGCACCTGGCGGCCCTGCCCTACAGCTCGGGTACCACGGGAAATCCCAAGGGCGTCATGCTGACCCACCAGAATCTGGCGGCGAATGTGGCGCAGATTCGGCCCATCCAGGGCCTGATCCCCGAGGACCGCGTGCTCGCGGTGCTGCCGTTCTTCCACATCTACGGCATGACGGTGTTGCTCAACTCGGTGCTGCACGCCCGGGCCCGGCTGGTCATCATGCCGAGCTTCGACCTGGCGCTCTTTCTCAAGACCATCCAGGACCACAAGTGCACGTTCGCGTTCATCGCGCCGCCCGTCGCGGTGGCCCTGGCGAAGCATCCGATGGTCGACTCCTACCGGCTCGATTCGCTGAAGGGCCTGATGTCGGGCGCCGCGCCGCTCGATGACGACCTCGGGATGGCGGTCTCCGACCGCCTCGGCTGTCCCATCGTGCAGGGCTACGGCATGAGTGAGCTGAGCCCGGTGAGCCACTGCATGCCGTTCGACGGCGGCCGCGAACTCGTCGGCGCCGTCGCACCGTTGAGCTCGTGCGGCTGGACCGTGCCGAACGCCGTCAGCAAGATCGTCGACCCCGATACGGGAGCCGAGATCGGCCGACCCGAGCACGGCCTCAGCGAGGTCGGCGAACTGTGTTTCCGGGGCCCCAACGTCATGGCCGGGTACCTCAACAACGACGCCGCCACGAGCGAGACCATCGACGCCGACGGCTTCCTGCATACCGGTGACCTGGCCCGGGTCGACGCCAGCGGCTGCATCTACATCGTCGACCGGCTCAAGGAACTCATCAAGTACAAGGGCTACCAGGTACCGCCGGCCGAACTCGAGGCCGTGCTGCTGACGCACCCCGGTATCGCCGATACGGCAGTGGTCGGGGTGCGCGATCCGGAATCGGGCGAGGAAGTACCCAAGGCGTTCGTGGTGCTGCAACCGGAGTCGGCGTTGACGGGCGACGAGATCATGGATTTCGTCGCCGGTCAGGTGGCGCCGTACAAGAAGGTCCGGCGGGTCGCGTTCATCGATGCGATCCCGAAGTCCGCGGCGGGCAAGATTCTGCGCCGCGAACTGCGCGACATCCGCGAGGTCTAGCCCGGCAGCGTCTGGCCGATGTCGCGCGCGGCCCGGGCCTGGCGATAGCCGACCGCGAGCCCGATGAGCGGCATCAACACCAAGCCCGCCAGCCCGAACAGGTCGCCCCGCAACCCGACCGGCTCGGCGGCGGCCCATACCGGGATACCGGTGTGGTCGGCCGCCAGCAGATCCGCGTCGCCCTCCATGCGCGGCGCGGCCGGCGCATGCATCTCGACGGCCAGTGGGGCCGCCGCCGGCGCCGCCCACCACGAACGTCCTGCCGTCGTACCGGTGTGCTGTTCGGCTACGACGACGGGCACCATCGCGTTGGGTGGCGTGAGGGGCGCGGCATCGGGGCCGTCGGAACCTCTGTTCGACTGGGCGTTCGCGCCGTTTCCGTTGCCGTTTCCATTGCCATTTCCATTGCCGCCGCCCTTGCCGTTCGACGAACTGCCGGAGTTGGTCTGGCCAGACACCGACGAATTGCCGGCGGGATTGCCGCGCGTCGCGGAGCCGCCGTTGCCGGAATTGCCGTTGCCGGGATTGCCGCGGGAGGAGCCGCCTTGGGAACTCCCCGACTTACCGTTCCCGCCATTGCCGTGAGACCCGCCGGGGTCCGCGGCCGCGACGGCCGGCGAGGGACCGGCCAGCGCCAGAAACGCCGCGACCGAAAGGCTGGCGACCGTCAGCAGCGCATCGTCACGGCGCACGTCCGCCCCCGATCACTTCCGCTGAGTGGCACCCCGCAGCGCACTCTGGACCTTCATCATGGCACGTCACCGCGCCGAGATTGACGATTTCCGCGGTTCGCTGGACACGGCAGAACTCACGCCGCATCCGGGTCCTGAGCAATGCCGTCGGCGGCCTTGCGGAGCACGGTCAGCGCCGTACGGGCCCACTTCTCTGTGGCGCCGGCCAGGCCGCAGGAGGGCGTGAGGCCGACGCGCTCGCGCAGCACCGTCCGGGGAAACCCGAGCCGGTCGGTGACGCTCGCGGCCGCGGCGGCCACGGTCTCGACCGGCACCGGGCGGTCGGGTGCCACGCCCGGCACGACCCCCAGCATGATCGTCCGGCCCGCCTCGACCCACTCACCGATGCCATCCAGGTCGGCCGCGATCAGCTTGGTCACGTCGACGGAAATGGCACTGAAAGCGGTGCGCGCCAGGGTTTTCCACGGCACCTCAGTGGCACAGACATGAATGCTCGCCGGTCCGCCGACCGTCGCGATGCACTCGTCGAGCAGACTCGCGGCCAGTAGCGCGTCAACCGGCGCCACCGGCGACATCCGGGTCACCCCGGTAAGCCGCCCGGCCAGGGCTGCGGGCAACGCCGGTTCGTCGAACTGCACCACCACCTCGGCGTCACAGCGGCGCGCAACCTCGGCGCGATGGTGCGCGACGCCCTCGGCGAGCGAACCCGTCAGGTCCCGCAGGGCGCCCGGATCGGTGATTGCCCGGTGGCCGCCGGACAACTCGAGTTCGGCCGCCAGCGTCAGCGGACCCGGGACCTGCACCTTGATGGTCCGTCCCGTCCCGCGCAAGCCGGACTTCTCCCACGCCTCCTCGAGCGCGTCGACATCCTCGTCGAGCAGGCCCGTGGCGCGGCGCACGACGGCACTGCGGCCGGGTGCAATGCGGTAACCGCGGGGGACGGTATCGATGCCGATGTCGACGAGCAGTGCGCCCGCCCGTCCGATGATGTCGGCGCCGATGCCACGCGCCGGCAGCTCCACCAGATGCGGCAGGGCGGGCAGCTCACCGACCACGACCGCCGCCGCTTCCCGGGCGACCGTCCCCGGCCACGAGCCGATACCGGTTGCCTGAGCGAAAACAGTCACGCCGCCAACACTATTCGATGGCTTCCCCGGACCCCTCTTCCACGTAGCTCCGCAGCCGGTCCAGGGCGCGGTCCCACCGCTTCGACAGCGCAATCAGATACTCGCTGGCCTCGGCGAGCGGGTCCGGCTGGATCCGCCAGATGCGCTCACGCCCGTGCCGACTGCTGGTCACCAACCCCACCGCCTCCAGCAACAGCAGATGTTTGGTGGCCGCCTGCCGGGTCACCGGGATCACCTGTGTCACTTGCGAAGTCGAGCACGGACCGGCCTCACAGAGGCGTACGACGATGCGCAGCCGGTTGGCGTCGCCGAGCGCGTCGAACAGCGGCGCCCGGGCCTCCACGGCGGTACTCACACGAGCTCGTCCAGGTACTTGCGTACCAGTTTCGTCTGGGCTTCCCAACCGCCGCTGTTGGCCTCGAACGCCGCCGCGCGACGGTCGGCCGGGATGCTGTCGAACCCGGATTCGACGATCTGCAGCAGCACGCCGTCTGCGGTCTCGGTCAGGGTGAACTCGACCAGCGTGGTCGGCTCGGCGTCGTAGTCGGCGCCGGGTTCGACGGCGTACGGATGCCAGCGGAATGCCAGTCGGCGCGACGGCTCCACCGCGACGATGTGCCAGACGGACAACTTCCCCGCGTGCGGTTCCTGCGCGGCGGCGACCTCGTCGTCGACCTCGGTCGGGGTGATCACGCCGGTCACCGACTGGCCCGCGACGAACGGGCCGTCGAAGCGCACGCCGAACCAGCGACCGAACTCATCGGCGTTGGAGATGGCGCGCCACACGCGGCCCAGCGGGGCACGCAGGGTGACTTCTTTTTCGATGCGATCGGAATTCATAAGCAACCTCCTGGTTGCCTTTTACGCTACGACGCACCAGCGCCAAGCGCAACCTTTTGGTTGCTTTTGAAGGGGTCAGCGCGCGATCGTGGCGCTGCCGATGACCTCGTCACCGTCCGGGTCACGCCGATACAGCACCATGGTCTGACCTGGGGCGACACCGCGCAGCGGCGTGCGCAGCTGCACATCGAGCACGCCGTCCCGGAACTCGGCGACCGCATCCGCCAGACCCCCGTGCGCCCGCACCTGAATCAGGCACTCGACCGGACCCTCGGGCGCCACACCGGAGGTGAACACCGGACGCTCGCCCGTCAGCGCGTGAATCTCGAGATCCTCCACCCCACCGACATGCACGGTCCCGGTCTCGGCGTCGATACCCGTGACATAGCGCGGCAGGCCGTCCGGCCCCGGACCCGCGATGCCCAGCCCCTTGCGCTGACCGATGGTGAACCCGTGCACGCCGTCATGCTCGGCGAGCTTCGTGCCGCCGGCATCGACGACCGCGCCCGGCCGGATGCCGATGCGCGCGCCGAGGAAGGCCCGGGTGTCACCCGACGGGATGAAGCAGATGTCGTGACTGTCCGGCTTGTCGGCGACCGCCAGCCCACGCTCGGCGGCCTCCTGACGAATCTGCGGCTTGGGGGTGTCGCCGATCGGGAACAGTGCGTGGCTGAGCTGCTCGGCGGTCAGCACGCCGAGCACATACGACTGGTCCTTGTCGGCGTCGACGGCACGACGCAGCCGGCCGTCCTCCAGTCGCGCGTAGTGCCCGGTCGCCACGGCGTCGAATCCCAGCGCCAGCGCCCGGGCCGACAGCGCCGAGAACTTGATCTTCTCGTTGCAGCGCACGCAGGGGTTCGGCGTCTCGCCACGGGCGTACGACTCGACGAAGTCGTCGATGACGTCTTCCTTGAAGCGGTCCGCGAAATCCCATACGTAGAAAGGGATTTCGAGGATGTCCGCGACCCGGCGGGCATCCCCGGCGTCCTCTTTGGAGCAGCAGCCGCGTGACCCGGTGCGCAGGGTGCCGGGCGCGGTGGACAGCGCCAGGTGCACGCCCACCACGTCATGGCCCGCGTCGACCATGCGCGCCGCGGCCACCGAGGAGTCCACTCCCCCGCTCATCGCTACCAGAACCCGCATGACTACCTTCCCAACCCGGCACTGGCCAGTGCGGCCTGACGGGCCCGCTCGACCGCGGCCGGCAGCACGGCCAGCGCGGCATCGACGTCGGCGTCAGAACTGGTGTGCCCCAATGAAAATCGGAGTGATCCGCGGGCGCTCGCCGGATCGGCACCCATCGCGATCAACACATGTGACGGCTGTGCGACGCCGGCGGTGCAGGCCGAACCCGTCGAACACTCGACGCCCTTGGCGTCCAGCAGCATCAGCAGGGCATCGCCCTCGCAGCCGCGAAAAGTGAAGTGCGCGTTGCCCGGGAGCCGATCCTCGCCGGTGCCGCCGTTGAGCACCACGTCGTCGATGCCGGACAGCACGCCGTCGACCAGGCGGTCCCGCAGGGCGCCGATCCGGATGCGGTAAGCGTCCAGGCCCTCGACCGCGACGCGCGCTGCGGCAGCCATGGCCACCGCCCCCGCGACATCCGGCGTGCCCGAACGCACGTCACGTTCCTGACCACCACCGTGCAGCAGCGGCACGCAGGCGACATCCCGGCGCAGCAGTAGCGCCCCGACCCCGGTCGGGCCGCCGAACTTGTGTGCCGCCACACTCATGGCGGACAGCCCACTCGCCGCGAAATCGACCGGCACGGCACCGACCGCCTGGATCGCGTCACTGTGGATGGGCACACCGAATTCAGCTGCGACAGCTGCCAATTCGGCGACCGGCTGGATGGTGCCGACCTCGTTGTTGGCCCACATCACGCTGATCAGCGCGACGTCGTCATGGGTTTCGAGAATCTCACGCAGGGCTTCCGCGGAGGCGGCACCCGAACTGTCCACGTGCAGCCACGTCACCTCTGCACCCTCGTGCTCGACCAACCACTCGACGGCATCGAGTACCGCGTGGTGTTCGACGGGCGACACGACAATCCGACGGTGTCCCGGGCAGCTGCCCCGGCGGGCCCAGAAGATGCCCTTGACGGCCAGGTTGTCGCTCTCGGTGCCACCCGCGGTGAAGATCACCTCGGAGGGCCGGGCACCCAACTGCTGGGCCAGGGACTCGCGGGCCTCCTCCATCCGGCGCCGGGCTGCCCGGCCGGAGGTGTGCAACGAGGACGCGTTGCCGCCTGCCGCCAGGACCGCCGTCATCGCCTCGATGGCAGCGGGGTGCATCGGGGTCGTGGCGGCGTGGTCCAGGTATGCGGGGCTCATGGCCTGTCCAGGATACCGGCCAGGCCAAACCGGTCAGGCTGCCAGCACGTGCCCGTGAACAGCGGCGACGGGCAGCGGACCCACCTGGTGCACCGCAGCCTGGCACCGGGCGGCCAGATCCCGGCGGTCGGTGCCGGGCAGCTGCAGCGACTGCACCTGCATGTGGCACACCGTCAGCTTGGCGGTGACGACGCGCTTGATGGACGTCAGCAGCGAATCGTCGCCGATGAACGCCGGGATGGTCGACTGCGCGCCGCCCGGGTGCCGGTAGGTCAGCTGCAGCGGCTGCACGGGGCGACCGGTGTCGATGGCGGCCTGGAACATGGCCGGGGCGAACGTGCCGTGCCCCAGCCCGCACCACGTGGTGCCCTCGGGGAACGCGACGACCGTCTGACCTGCGGTGAGCCGGTCCCCGACGGTGCGGACGACGTCGGGCAGGCGACGCAGGCTGTGCCGGTCGATCGGGATGACCTTCAGCAGCCGGGCCACGAAGCCCAGGGCCGGCCACTCGATGAGGTCGGCGCGGGCCACGAACGAGCCGGGCATGACCGCGCCGATGGCGAAGATGTCCACCCACGACACGTGCCCGGCGACCACCAGGACGCCGCTCAGGTTGCGGATGGGGCCACCGGAGACGGTGATCCGCACGCCCAGGCACCGCAGCATCAGGCGGCAGTACATCCGCTGGATGCGGGACTTGCCGGGCAGCGGTACCGCCAGCAGCGGCAGCGCGGGCAGCAGCAGCATCGTCATGATCAGCCGGACGGTCGTGCGCAGCACCACGACGATCGGGCGGCTGACGTGCACGGCATCGACCCGGATGCAGCTGGTGTCGCACGACGCCTTCGGCAGCCAGGCGTGCTCCTGCGGTGTCACGGGCGTTGTCACTGGGCGGCCTTGTCGGTCGCCGCGGCCGCCGACCGCAGCCGGGTCAGGTACCGAACGTCGGCTTCGCGCTTGTCCAGCAGGGCCGGGAAGTCGCCGACACCGAAGTCCGGGTCGTAGGCCGGGTCACCGCACACCTTGGCGCCGAGGCGCAGGTAGCCGCGCATCAACGGCGGCACGGTCACCCGGGCCGGCGGCTCGATGTCGTCGAGCAACTTGCCGTCGATGATCACCGGGCGGTACGGCCGCACCTTGTACTCGGAGGCGTGCCGCTTGTTGACGAAGTCGCGCACGCCGCGAATCTGGGTGGCCGGTGGCTCGTCGGGGCTGCCCTGGATGGGCACCGACACGCAGCCGGTGACGTAGTCGTAGCCGCTGTGGTCCAGGTAGGCCAGGATGCCGCCCCACATCAGCAGCACGACGGCGCCGTTGCGGTGGTCGGCGCGGACCACGGCGCGGCCCATCTCCACCAGCGACGGGCGCAGGCGGTCGAGCGCGGTGACGTCGAATTCCGTTGCGGTATACAGTCCGCCGGCGGCGATGGCGCCGGGCGGCGGCAGCATGCGGTAGCAGCCGACGTACTCGCCGGTGTGGTCCTCGCGGACCAGCAGGTGGTCGCAGAACTCGTCGAATCGGTCGGCGTCGCGGCCGCTTTCGAATCCGGGGCTGTCGTCGGTGAGGGTGTAACCCGGCTCGGAGGTGAACACGTGGTGACGAAGCCGCTGCGCGGCGTCGATGTGTTCGGGATCGGCCGACAACAGGAGGGTGTACCTCGGGGTGTCGGTCGAAGCAGCAGTGTCGTCGGGGGCGATGAGTACAGAACTAGTGCTCATGCTCAGCACGGTGACGGAGCCGATCAGCGCGGCGGCATCAATCACGTAACGCGTTGATGACCGGTTGCGAAACGGTTGGCTTTCACCGTGATCTGGGGTCTGAAATGCCCTCAGCCCACGTGATGCTCGCGGCCCGCCATCACCGTCGTCCGCACGCGGGCCGTCAATAACGCATCGACACCGACGGTGAACGGATCGCGATCCAGCACAACGAAATCGGCCGCATGCCCGGCGACCAGCCGGCCCGTCACGTCCTCCCACCGGCATGAGTAGGCGGCGTCACGCGTTCCGTGTGCCAGCGCCTCGGCCAACGGCAACGCATACTGCGGCAGGTGCGCTGCCAGGGCCGGATCGGACGCGGACCGCCGCGTGGTCGCGACGAACATGTTGGGCAGCGGCGGGTACGGCGCGGTCGGCGCATCCGAGCCGAACGCCAATGTCGCACCGGCAGAAGTGAATTCAGGCCACGGGAACCCCCGATCGGCCCGGTGGTCACCCAGCATGGCCCGCCAGTTGTCGGCGATGGCGGGGTCGGCGTGGACGGGCTGCATGGAAGCGATGACACCGAGCCGGGCCAGCCGCGCGACGTTGGCCTCGGTGACGGTCTCCAGATGCTCGATGCGATGCCTGCGGTCCCGCGGCCCGTTCACCTCGATCGCGTGCTCCAGCGCCGACAGCGCGATGTCAGAGGCTTCGTCACCGATGGCGTGCATGGCCACCTGCAGTCCCGCGGCATCGGCGGCGGCCACCACCGGCGCGAGTGCTTCCAGATCCCAGATGGGGCCGGGATGGCTGCCGTCGGCGTACGGCTCTTTCATCGCGGCGGTACAGCTGTCGATGACGCCGTCGACCAGGATCTTGATGCCGGTGATGCGCAGCCACGGCCCGGACAGTCGCCGGTTGAGCTCGACGGCTTCGCGCACCTGGGCCAGATTCTCGGCAGCCGAGGACGTGCGGTTGATGATCCAGTGTCCGGCGATCCGCAATGGCAGCGTGCCGTCACCTGCCGCGAGGGCACGTTCCAGGGCGGGCAGATCGGCGCCATCGAGACCCATGTCGACGGCACCCGTCACACCGGCTGCCAGATAGTGCGTGAAGGCGGCGGCGAGCGCCGTGTCGCGTTCGGCGTCGGTGACGGTGCCGTCGAGGAACGTGCGCATCAAACCCAGTGCGGCCGTTTCGTACAGCATCCCGGTGGCATTGCCCTCGGCGTCACGCTCGATGGTGCCACCGATGGGATCCGGGGTGTCGGCGTCGATGCCCAGCTCGCGCAGCGCCGCGGTGTTCACCCACGCCGAGTGCACGTCGTTGGACGCCAGGTACACCGGCCGGTCGGCGACGGCCGCGTCGAGCATGTGCCGGTCGGGGGCCTGGCCGGCCAGTGGCGCGTAGAGCCAACTGCGGCCCAGAATCCTCGCAGCAGACGGATCGTCGGAAGCCGCTGCAGCCAAACGGTTTTGGATGTCGGCGAGGTCGACGGCGTCGAACAGGTCCACCTGTTGCAGCGACTGTCCCATCGACACCAGATGCGTGTGCGCGTCGATGAAGCCGGGCAACACCAGCGCGCCGTCGAGTTCGACGGTGCGCGTGATGCCGGGCCATCCGTCGGCGGACGCCGTGTCGCCGACGAAGACCAGTTCCGTTCCGTCCACAACGAGGGATTGGGCCCATTCCGGTTCGGCAGCGGTGAAGATCCGTCCGCCGCGATAGTGCGTTGTCATCGGGCGACGACCTCCGTGCATTCCAGGGTGGTCCAGGCGCCGTCCCGGGCCTGAAGAGGTGTGCCCGCCAGGATGCCGGCGCGGCGGTGCTCGGGTTCCAGCAGCACGGTCGCCAGGGTCGCCCAACGCTGCCCGAACACCGCGTCCGGCGCGGGTACGCAACACAGTTGCGGCTCACCGGGATCGGACCGCAGATAGTGGACGAGATCGTCGGGCTGCCGCGGCGTCGGGTAGCTCCCGAGCTTAGACATGATGAGCTGCAACCGTTCCTGCGAATCCGGGTCGTACAGCCCTGGCTTTTCGAACGGCGTGTTCCGCGCATCGAGAAAGTGGTTGGTGTGGGGCAGATAGCCGTCACACGGTGGCAGTACACAGACGCCGCGGGGGCTGAGCTCGGCGCAGACGGCCGTCTCGGTATCGAGCAGGGTGAAGGCGCCCGAGGTGCTGATCGGCGCCCCACGCAACAACTCCAGTGCCTCGGCGACGCTGCCCGCGTTGCCGAGCACCGCCGCGGCCAGCACGTGCACCGGCACCCCGGTGGGAGCGTCGTCGCGGTGGCCGAGGATGTTGAAGAACAAGCCGAGCCCCGCGCTGTTGACGCCGATCTTGCCGAGCATGCCGTGCTCCGTCAGGCCCACATACGAGTACGTCGGGCCGCTCACGGTGTGCAGATGCCAGAACGGGTCCATCTCCTGGTGCCAGTCCCAGGTCTGGATGCCGAACGGCGATCCCGCCCGCGGCAGGTGCCCGATGGTGGAACATTCACCGGGCCGGCTACCGAGCGCCTGCGACAGGATCTCGGTGCGGGCGTTGACCGCGATGACCCGCCAGGGTTCCAGACCCGCACCGTCGGCCACGCCGAGGATCTCGTCGGTGTACCGGGCGTCCCACCCGGTGATGATGTCGGCGATGCGGTCCGCGTCGGAATGCGCTGTCGCGTCAGCGATTCCGACGGTGTGGAACAGCTCGAAATACAGGTCGACGGCCGCGGGTAGCTCGGCACGCAATGCGTGTCCGCGGGCCACCCCGCGTTCGGCGGGCGAGGCGGCGTCGACGGTGACCATCAGCCGGGTGCTCATCGTGTGACCTGCCGGCGGCTCATCAGCACGACGTAGACCACCGCGGGCACCAGGAGCCCGACCGGCAGCGAAAGATCGACGCCACCAACCGCTTTGGCCACCGGACCGGTGAACACCGGGGCGGCGACGCACATCAGGCTCAGGCCGATCCCGACCACCACGGCGACGACGCCCGCCCAATTGACCCCGGCGGTGTACCAGTAGGGGCTGGCACTGGTCTCGTCGCTGAGGCCGGGCCCGTCGTAGGTGTTGCGGCGCCACAGCACATCGGCGACATACACGGCCATCACCGGCCCCATCACGGTGACCACGAGCTGCATCATATTGCTCACGGTGTCAAGGAAATTCGATACGAGCAGGGCATACATCGTCATTGCGGTGCCGATGCTGCCGTCCAGCAGTACGCTCCGCGAGCGGCGCAGCTTCAGGCCCACCGACTGCAGCGCCAGCCCGGAGCTGTAGGCCGTCATGGCGTTATTGGCGATGGTGCCCACGATGACCGCGACGAGGAAGACGGGAATGAACCACGACGGCAGGACGCCCTCGATCGCGGACTCCGGATCGGCCATGTTCAACGCCGTCCCGGCGAGGGCGCCGAGCCCGGTGGTCAAGACGCTGGGGACGAACGCACCGAGCGAGGTCCACCCGGCCACGGCGACCGGCGACGTGTCCGACGGCAGGTAGCGGGCGAAGTCGGCGCTGTTGGTGTACGACAGCGGCGCCGACGCGACGATGGTCAATCCGGCAGCGATGGCCGCCCACAGCCCGACGCCGTGCAGAGGCTCGGCGGGGTGATATGCCCAGTCCGCCTTGCCCAGAACGAAAAACGCCATCACGACGAAGACCGCGGTGAGCACGAGTGCGAGCGGCTGGTACAGCCGGACGATGGTGGCGTGCCCGTAGACACCGATGACGAGGGTGACTCCGGCAACGGCCAGGATCAGCACGACCTTGACGGGGACGGTCACCTCGACGCCGAATCGCTCGGCCAGTCGGAACGCGGTGTAGGAGGCGGCCGCCCAGTTCAGCGCGAGGTAACACACGCTGATGAACCAGCTGGTCACGAGGATGTTGACCCGGTTGCCGCGGATGCCGTACATCGCCCGGCTGATGACCTCGCTCGGGGTGCCCGACGCGGGGCCGCTGACGGCGACGATGCCGGTGAGGACGGAGAACAGGTTACCGACGACGATGACGGCCAGCGCCTGCCAGAGGCTCAGCCCCATCAGGATGAGCGTGCCGCCGACCACCAGTGCGAGGTATCCGACGTTGGGCGCGGCCCAGACCGCGAACAGCTCGCGGGCCCGGCCGTGCCGCTCGGTTTCCGGGATGTAGTCGATGCCGTGGGTTTCGACCTGTCCCAACCGATCGGCGGACGGCTGGTCAGTTGTGGGCGTCATCAGAGACATGACTCCTCCGGGGACTTGCAGGGCGTGTGATGGCGATCACCGTACGGAACCAAATCGATTTGGACAACGGGTGGAACGAACTATCTTCAAATCGATTTGGTGCAGGTCTTTGCATTGCTAGCGTGTGGTGGTGACACAACGACGGACCCGTCCCACCATCCACGACGTGGCTCGCCGCGCCGGAGTGTCCGCGACTACCGTCTCGCATACGTTCAGCGGCAAGGGCGTGGTCGCTGCCCCTACCCGCCAGCATGTCCGCGAGGTCGCCCGGCAATTGGGCTACCGGCCCGATGTCGTCGCGCAAGGCCTGCGCAACAGCAGGCTCGGCGTGCTGGCCCTCGTCCTGCGGCCATTGGAGACCCTGGATTCGTTCCTTCCCGAGGGCGTCGACTATTTCCTCCGGTTCGCCGGGCAAGCCGCCCTGGCCGCGATGGAGCTGGGCTACGGGCTCATGCTCGTCGCCGATCCGACGCGGGAGGACTCGCCCGCAGCTGCCTTGGCGTGCGATGGTTTCCTCATCACCGAACCGGTTTCGAACGACCCGCTCGTCGCCATGCTCTCCGAGGAGCACATACCGTTCCTGAGCGTCGGACGGGATCCCGAGAACGCCGGTTATGACAGCTGGCTCGATACCGGCACCGCGTCGATGACACGGCAAGTGCTGCAGCATCTTCAGGACGCGGGCGCGACGCGTATCGCGTTGGTGACAGGAACGGATCGGAACTCGTGGAACCTCGACACTGAGTCGACGTACCGCGACTGGGCCGCGCAACACGGGCAGGAACCGCTCGTCGTGCATCAACCCGAGACCGCGGGCCAGGTCGGCGGAACCGCGGCTTTTGACGAACTCTTCAGTGCCGCAACGACTCCCGACGCCGTCTACTGCCTCACCGGCCGCCACGCCGCCGGCATGCTTAGCGCCCTCACCGGTCACGACCTTCGGGTGCCCGACGATGTGCAACTCGTCGCCGGTTCGGATTCCGAGCAGACCCGCTCGGCCGTTCCCGCGATCACCGCGGTGGATCTGGGCCCCGAACTCCTGGCCCGCGTCGCGGTCACCACGCTCGCCAATCGCCTTGACGCCGTGGACCGCCCGATCCCGAACGGCGACCTGTGCGGCCGCCTCATCACCCGCGGCTCCACCCGGCCTATGATGCCGCGATGAGAAGCCGCGCCGCGATTGTCCGTGAGGTCGGCGGAGACTGGTCGGTCGAGGAATTCGAGCTCGACCCGCCGCGCGCCGGTGAGGTTCTGCTGCAGATGGCCGCGGCCGGGCTGTGCCACTCCGACGATCACATCCGCGCCGGCCAACTGGCCGCGCCCAAAGGCGCTGCGGTGCCGAGCATGCCGCCCACCATCGGCGGTCACGAGGGCTCGGCGGTGGTGCTCGAAGTCGGTCCGGGCGTCACCCGGTTCTCCCCCGGCGACCATGTGGTGACGTCGTTCCTCGCGGTGTGCGGGAAATGTCGTTGGTGCACAAGCGGTATGGAGTACCTGTGCGACGTCGGCGCCGGCACACTGATTCCCGGGATGCCCACCGATGGCACGTTCCGTCATCACAGCCTCGCCGGTGAAGAGTTGCGACACACCTCGAAGATCGGCGCGTTCGCCGAACACACTGTGGTGGCGGCGGATTCGCTGGTGAAGATCGACCCGGCATTGCCGCTGGTGCCCAGCGCGCTGCTGTCCTGCGCGGTGCCCACGGGCTACGGGTCGACGGTGCGGCGCGCCGGGGTGCGTGCCGGCGACACCGTCGTCGTGATCGGGGTCGGCGGGATCGGTACTGCGGCGTTGCAGGGGGCCGCGTTGGGTGGGGCTGCTCATGTTGTGGCCGTCGACCCGGTGGCGTTCAAGCGGGAGTCCGCAGTCGGGTTCGGTGCCACCCACGCCGCGGCCACCGTCGCCGAAGCTCTTGAGCTGGTACGGGATCTGACGCGCGGCGTGATGGCCGACGCCGTGGTCGTATCGCCGTCGCTCATCGGTGACGGTGACGTCTCCGATGCCCTGTCCCTGACCCGAAAAGGCGGCACCTGCGTGCTGACGGGGATGGCGGCTGGGTCAGCTGGCGCCGTGCAGCTCGACCTGCAGGACCTGATCCTGATGAACAAGAACCTCTGCGGAACGTTGTTCGGTTCGTGCAACCCGACCACCGAGATCCCGGCGCTGGCGCAGCTCTATCAAGAGGGTCGGCTCAAGCTCGACGAGATGATCACCCGGCGCTACCGACTCGACGACATCAACGAGGCGTTCGATGACCTCTTGGGCGGCCGGGTGATTCGCGCGGTGATCGATTACGGCGTGTAGGCGCACTCGCAAAAGTTCGCCGTAGGTACAGCCTCGACGCGCTCGCGCCCCCACCTCGCGTTGACCCTGAAACCAGGGCGGTCGCTACTCGCACAAATGCGCCGTAGCTACAGGGTCAACGGGTTCCGGCGATACCGCGGGCGATGAGTTTGGTCTCCAGGTACTCCTCGAACCCTGCCAGGCCCATCTCCCGGCCGATCCCGGACTGCTTGTAGCCGCCGAACGGCGCGTCGGGTGAGTACCAGACCCCACCGTTGACGTTGATGGTCCCGGTCCGCAGCCGTGACGCCACCCAGTCGACGCGGTCCTGATCGGCGCCGACCACCGCGCCCGACAGCCCGTACGGCGAGTCGTTGGCGATGCGCACGGCGTCGGCGTCACCGTCGTGGGCGATGACGGTGAGCACCGGGCCGAAGATCTCCTCGCGGGCCACGCGGGCATCGTTGGTGAGTCCGGCGATGACGGTCGGCTCGATGAAAAAGCCACTGGCTCGGTCTGCCGGCCGGCCGCCGCCGCACGCGAACCGGCCACCCTCCTCCAGCGCCAGCCGAAGGTAGCCCTCGACGCGGTCGCGCTGGCGCGCGGAGATCAGCGGACCGCACAGGGTCTTCGGATCGGTCGGGTCGCCAAAACCGATGCCGGACAAGGCTGTTGCCGCCGCGGCGACGGCCTCGTCGTATCGTGCGCGGGGCACCAGGAGCCGCGTGGTGAAGGCGCAGCCCTGCCCGGCGTGCATCGCGACACCGGCGGCCGCGGCGACACACGCCGCGGGCAGGTCAGCGTCGTCGAGCACGATGTAGGCCGACTTGCCGCCCAGTTCCAGGAACACCTTCTTGATGGTGTGCGAGGCGGCCACCATGACGGCCCGGCCGGTGGCCGTCGAGCCGGTGAACGACACCAGATCGACCCGGGGGTCCTCGGTGAGCTGCGCGCCGAGCGCATGATCGGCCGAAGTGACGACATTGACGACGCCGGCGGGAAAGTCGGTGCGCTCGTGGATGATCCGGCCGACCTCGGCGGCGCACCACGGGGTGTCGGGCGCTGCCTTGAGCACGACGGTGTTGCCGGCGGCGAGCGCCGGGCCGAGCTTGGCGAAGTTGATCTGGTGCGGGAAATTCCACGGCGTGACGGCACCGACGACGCCGCAGGGCTCGCGGACAACGGTGCGCCGCGTCGGCTTACCGAACGGCGTCGCCTCTCCGAGATCGGTTGTCCACTGGTAGTTTTCGGCGACATCGGCGACATAGCCCAGACCGTCGATCGGCGCTTGCAGGTGGCCGCCGTACGTCAGCGACACCGGCGCCCCGACCTCCGCGACGGTGATGGTCCGCAGGTGCTCGATCTCGTCGCCCAGCGCATCGCGCAACTGCCGCAGGCAGTGCACACGGAATGCGGTGTCGCGCGACCAGTCGGTGTCGTCGAATGCGGTGCGGGCCGCGGCGATGGCCCGGTCCATGTCGTCGCCGTCCGCGTGGGCGGCGTGGCCAAGCACCTCCTCGGTGGCCGGGTTGATCGTCGCGAATTCGCCGCCCCGGCCCGGCACCAGCTTCCCGTCGATCAGCAGGGCCGTGCTCATGTGATCACCAGCCCCTCAAGGGTTTCCGCTTCCCGCCAGGCGGCGAGGATGTCGGCATATTCGGTGGGGCTGCCGAAGAAGAAGCTGTCCTGGTTCAGCCTGTCGCTGGGCTGTCCCTCACGGTTGTAATAGCCGGGCGTGCAGGCCTCGCGCCGGCCGGAGATCACCACGGAGCGCGCCACCACATCGCGAACCCAGCTGTCCTCGGCGTCGGCCGAAGCCTCCACTTCCGCGATGTCATTCTTGAGCGACCACGCGATGACCCACGCGGTGTGCCGGGACTGCGTGTCGATCAGGTACGGAAAGTTCACCGTGAAGCCAGACTGCGCGATGCTGGCGATGAAGCAGTTCGGAAAACCGTTGACGTGCAACCCATGTAGCGTGCGCACCCCATCGGACCACTTGTCGGTCAACGTCTTTCCGTCGCGGCCGATCACCTCGAACCCGGTGCGCCGCGTGTAGTCGGTGCCGACCTCGAAGCCGGTGGCGAAAATCAGACAGTCCAATTGGTATTCGGTGCCGTCCACCACGACCCCGCGTGCGCTGATCTGCTCGACACCGCGGCCCCGGGTATCGACCAGGGTGACGTTGTCCCGGTTGAAGGTCTGCAGATACTCGTCGTGGAAACAGGGCCGCTTGCAGTAGTAGCCGTACCAGGGCTTGAGGCCCTCGGCAGTGGCCGGGTCGGTCACCAGCGCGTCGATGCGCGCCCGGATCTGCTCCATCTTGGCGAAGTCGGCCAGTTCCGCCGTCGACGCCTGCGGATCGGTGCCCTCTCTGGCGATCGGCATGGCTTTCGCCAGGCTGGTCCAGGCGTCGGCGACCAGATCCTCATCGGCCTGCCCACCGGCGGTGAGGATCTGGAAATTCTCGATGCGGCGCTGCTGCCAACCGGGTTCCAGCGCCGCCGCCCACTGCCGGTCGGTCGGTGCGTTGGCCCGCACGTCGACCGTCGACGGTGTCCGCTGGAACACGAACAACTCCCCGACGGCCGGTGCCAGCCGCGGCACACACTGAATCGCCGTCGCGCCGGTGCCGATGATGCCGACGCGTTTGTCGGCCAGATTTTCCAGGCCCGCGCCGGTATAGGCGTAGTCCCAGCGGCTGGTATGGAACGCATGGCCTGCGAACTCGGTGATGCCCTCGATCCCGGGCAGTTTGGGCTTCTGCAGGTAACCGTTGGCCATCGAGACGAACCGGGCCCGGATGGCGTCGCCGTGGTTGGTGGCGATCACCCACCGCGAATCGGACGGGTCCCAACGGATTTCCCGCACCTCGGTCTGCAGGCAGGCGTTGCGGTACAGGTCGTAGTGCCGGGCGATGGCCTGGCAGTGCGCGAAAATCTCGGCACCCTTGGCGTACTTCTCGGTCGGAACGTAGTCCAGTTCTTCCAGCAGCGGCATGTACACGTACGACTCGACGTCGCAGGCGATCCCCGGATACCGGTTCCAGTACCAGGTGCCGCCCACGTCGGCTGCCTTGTCGATCAGCCGGATATCGGCCACACCCAGTTCCCGCAGCCGGGCGCCGGTGAGCAGCCCGCCGAAGCCGGCTCCGATGATCGCGACGTCGACCTCGTCTGTGAGCGGCTCCCGGGTGAAACCCGGCTCGGCCCAAGGATCTTCACCGAACGCCGCGAACCGGCCGGCGATCTCTACGTACTGCCCGATGCCGTCGGACCGCAGCCGTCGCGCGCGCTCCTCGGCGTACCGCTGCCGCAGCGCGTCAGGGTCGAACGTCGTGCCGTCGCTGTCCGAACTCCCGCCATGCCTCATCGATGCATATTGGAACACGTTTCAGTTTCTGGCAAGGACCTTTCGCGCCGCGGCGGCGGCAAGCGATCAGTGCTCCGCCAGCCAGTCCTGCAGGCGGGTCGTGGCGATGGTGGCGTCAGCACCGGTGACCAGGCCCGTGTCGCCGACCTTCGTGCCGAAGTAGACGGCCGCCGGGTCGACCACGATCGGCAGGGTGCTGCCACTGTGCGCCTGGGCCAGCTCGGCCAGTCGGGCGAAGGTCATCTTCTCGGGTCCGCCGATATTGGTGATCCCGTCGATCGGTGCGGCCTGCGCCGCGCGGGCGACTTCGGCCGCAACGTCTTTGCCGGCCATCGGCTGGATGAGGCCTTCCGGCGCGCGCACGACGCCGTCGACGACCAGCGACGCCGTGATCGCCTCGGCGAATTCATGGAACTGCGTGGCCCGCACGATGGTGTAGTGCAACCCCGATCCGGTGATGATGCGTTCCTGGGCGACCTTGGCCCGCATGTAACCGCTGTCCGGCAGACCGTCGCAGTTCACGATGGACAAGGCGACGTAGTGGCCGACGCCCGCGTTCTTGGCGGCGGTCGTCAGGTTCGTCGCCGACTTGGTGAAGAAGTCGAGCACCGGGCCGTCGGAGAAGTCGGGTGAGTTGACGACGTCGACGAGTACATCGGTGCCGGCAAGAGCGTCGGCAAGGCCCGCTCCGGTGAGCACGTCAGCACCGGACTCACGGGAGGCGGCCACGGTCTCGTGGCCGGCGGCGCCCAGCAGCGCGACGACCTTCGAGCCGATCTGGCCGCTGGCCCCTATCACGGTGATCTTCATGAGACTGCCCTTTCATCTTTGATTTCTGTTGTGCTGCAGCAGCTCTGACAGCTGCGCAGCGGGTCATTGGTCGTGGAATACGAAGTTCTCGTTGAGTGGATTGCGCGGAATGTCCAGGTTGTTCGCCGGGAATCCCGGATCGGCATAGCCGATCGATATCCCGCACAGGATGGTGAGTTCCTCGGGGATGTCCAACTGTGCGCGCAGCACGTCCGGGTACAACGCAATCGAGACCTGCACGCAGCTGCCCACGCCCCGTTCTTCCAGCGCCAGCAGCAGGGTCTGCAGGAACATCCCCACACCGAGTGCATCGACGTCCCCGAAATCGCGATGCATGCACACCACTGCGGCAACCGGGGCGCCGAAGAACTCCCAGTTTCGCCTCCGAGCGGCCCAGCGGCCCTCCGCATCATCACGAGTGATTCCCATCGCGCCGTAGACCAGCGCTCCACTGTCTCGGCGCAGGTGCGCGAACCTCTGCGGCAGGCCGGCGGCGTCCATCGCCGGAGGCGTCGACTCGACGGCGGCGAGCAGCGCTTCGGACAGGCGGGCACGTGCCGCACCCGTAGCGAAGAACACGTGCCAGGGTTGGGTGTTGGAGTTCGACGGCGCTCGTACTGCCAGCGTCAGAGCTTCCTCGAGCAGCTCATGCGGGACGACCTTGTCCGGCAAGAACTTCCGCGCCGACCGCCGCGACCGGACGACGTCGCCGAACTCGGCCATCAGCGGACTCGACGATTCTTGCGGGCTTCGAGCTCGTCGTCGTCGACGACCACGAGCATCGGCATGTCCGGGTTGCAGACCATCGTGACGAGGTAGCGCACCGGGATGTCCGCGCGATTGTTGCCGTCCGAATAGTGGATGACGTCGCCCCCGGGCTCCCAGAACGCCTCCCCGGCCTTGACCACTCGTGGGGCCTCGCCTTCGAGCTCGAAGAGCATCTCCCCCTCCAGCACATAGCCGAACGCCGGTCCGCCGGGGTGCCTGTGCGGCGGGGCTCCGACCCCTCCCGGCGGCCATTCGATGATCACCGTCATCACGTGCGCGTCGGCCGGAATGAACGGCGGCGTGACGGTCTGGATGGTCGTGATGGCTTTGGCTATGTCGTCGGACGTGGCGAACATCGTTGCTCCTCAGTTGAATTCAGACGGACGGCCTGTCAATCAGCCTGCCCTGCACATTGCTTCGCCGGACCCTTGGAAGTCCGTAGTCGGTGGGTCACGAGATGTGAGCCAGGGCGACGCGCAGCCGTCGCCTGCCACGGGACACCCGGGACATGACGGTGCCGTGCGGAATCCCCAGAATCGCGGCAGTCTCGGCGTAGCTGTATCCCTCGATCTGGGACATGCTCACCCCTGTCGACGACGCGGAACTCGCCGCCCGCACGCACCTGCGGGTGGCCGGCTAGCGCGCCGAACCGGGTTGATGGTCCAAGTGCGCCAACGCGACACGCAACTGCCTGCGCCCACGCGACACCCGTGACATGACGGTGCCCATGGGCACGTCCATGAGTGCGGCGGTCTCGGCAAATGTGTACCCCTGGACCCCGACGTAGAACATCGCCATCCGGGCGCCTTCCGACAGCTCCGCGAGAGCTGCCTCGACGTCGTCGTCCGGCATGAAGTCGAGCACTTCCGCTTCGGCCGAACGGCGGACGGCCGACGGTTCATGGCCACCGGCGGTGATGATCTCGAGTGAGACCTCGGACGGGCGAGCTTCCCGATAGCGATGCCTGCTGATCCACCGGTTGTGCAGAATTCGGAAGAGCCACGCGTTCAGATTGGTGCCCTGGCGGAACGACGCGAAGCCCTGAAACGCGTGTAACAGCGTGTCCTGCAACAGATCTTCGGCGTCAGCCTCACAGCGCGTCAGCCGGCGGGCACCGCGGCCCAGAGCGTCGAGCAGCGGGACGGCCTCGATGACGAACCGGGCAGCAAGTTCGGAGTCCGGCACCGGCGCTGCCGTCACGATCGAAGCCTCCCCTCGCTCAACCGGTGGCGGTGATCTCGTCCCGCCGCATCCAGCCTCGTCGCACGGCGGCCGCAGGAGACCTTTGAAAGTCCGTAGTCGAAAACATGAATCCGTGGTGTGTGACGGCATGGATGACTTCGCTGATCGGTGCGCGTTCAACCCTGCGCAGGGGCAAATCCACTGCCGAACGACCAGAAGGAGACAACGTGAGCGTGGACAACATTTCCCACCTCGGTCAGACAGGGCTCGACGAATTGGTGCCGTCGCGCTACGCGGTGCAGGTCGGCGACATCGAGGTACTGGTGATCAGCGACGGCGTCCTGCCGATCACCGCATCGACGCTGGCCACCACCACCCCTCCGGCCGACCTGGCGGGCTGGTTGAACGACAACTTCCTGCCGCCGGAGATCATCGACTGGCCGCTGAACGTGGTCGTCGTCCGGAGCGGGGACCGGACCATCCTGGTCGACGCGGGGCTGGGCCTGGAGTTCCCGGACTTCCCCCGTGCCGGCCAGACCATCCATCGCCTCGAGGCTGCCGGCGTCGACCTCGGGTCCGTGACCGACGTCGTGCTGACCCACATGCACATGGATCATGTCGGTGGGCTGATCACCGACGGGGTCAAGGACCGGCTGCGGCCCGATCTGCGGGTGCACGCCGCCACCGCCGAAGCCGAGTTCTGGGAGGCACCGGACTTCTCGCGCACGGTCATGCCGCAGCCCATTCCGGACGTGCTGAAGCGGGTTGCTACGCAGTTCCTGAACGAATACCGTGGCCAACTGCGGACTTTCGAGGCGGACTACGAAATCGCACCGGGCGTGCTCATCTCCCGCACCGGCGGTCACACGCCCGGCCACAGTGTGGTCCGGCTGGAGTCCCGCGGCGAGAAGCTGATGTTCGCCGGCGATGCCGTGTTCGCTCCCGGGTTCGACAACCCCGAGTGGCAGAACGGCTTCGAGCACGACCCGGTGGAAGCGGCCCGCGTCCGCGGCGGCCTGCTGCGGGAGGTCGCGGCGACCCGATCGGCCCTGGTCGCCACACACCTGCCGTTCCCATCGGTGTGCCACGTGGCGGCGACCGGCGACACCTTCCGGTGTGTGCCTGCGTCCTGGGACTACTGACCGCTGACCACGAGAACGGCCCCCGGACATGTTGTCCGGGGGCCGTTTTCGGCGTGCTTCGGTGCGTTCAGGCCGCCGCGCCGCCGCCGTCGGCGTGCAACGTCGAGCCGGTGATGAAACTCGATCGCGGCGACGCCAGGAACAGCACCGCCTGCGCGATCTCTGCCGGCTGTGCGGTGCGGCCCAGCGGCAGCGCACGACCGAGTTCATCATTGGTGTCACCCCACTCGGCCACCACACCCTGCGTCGCCGTCGGCCCCGGCGCGACGCTGTTGACGCGAACCCCGCTCGGCCCGAATTCAGTTGCCCACGTGCGGGTCAACGATTCCAGCGCCGCCCTGGAGGCGCTGTAACTGGACGCCCCCGGCACCCCTTTGAACGCCACCATGGAGGTGACGTTGACGATGCTCCCGCGTCCGCGGCGCAGCATGCCCGGTACCAGTGCCGCCACCAGGAAGTAGGCGCCGCGCACGTTGGTGTCGAACGTCGACTCGAACGACGCGACGTCCTGCTCCACGGTGAGCGCCCCCGGAAAGCTGGCGGCGTTGTTGACGACGATGTCGACGTCACCGCATTGCGGGGCAAGGGATTTCACGGATTCCAGGTCGGCGAGATCGGCGGCGATGAACCGCACCCCGAGTTCGGCGGCCGCCGCGGCACCGCGGGCGGCCGAGCGTCCGGTGATGATCACCGTAGCGCCTTCGACGGCCAGCAGCCGCGCGGTCTCGAACCCGATGCCCGCGGTTCCCCCGGTCACGAGCGCGGTGAGTCCGGTCAGTTCCGTCATTGTTGCTCCTCACTTGATCCAGATCGGATCATCGGTTTGACACTCTTCGTCGCAGTACCTGCAGCCGGCGGCTGAAGCCAGGCAGCGATATTGGCGATGTAGTCCTTGAAGACCGCCAGTCGCGACGGGTCGTCCTTGATCTGTGTGCCGGGAACATCGGACACGAACGACGGTGCACCCGCGGCGAGATCCCAGTTGTAGTCGGCAAAGTGATGGAAGGTCGACTCGGCGATCGCGCGGCCCATCGGCCGGCCGTCCGGCGACCGTTCACCGTCGATCACGACGGCAAGATTGAAATGCCGGCCGGTCGCGGTGCTGCGACCCGTCGCAATAGCCTGGACGAGCGGACCTTTCGCGGACACCAGGCCCTCGTGCGGATGCGCGGGGAACCATTCGATGTGCCCGCTGGCTGTGCGGTTCGTCCGCAGCAGTTCGTGCGGCTCGCCGTCGACCAGCACCGGCTGATAATCGCCGTTGGCTCCGGAGTGGTAGTTGGGCCAGGAGATGTCCGGGTTGTCCTGGTCGTCGCACAGGTCGCCGGGATCGAGGGTCGGGTCGTGGAATTCGTTGACCACACCGAGGAATCCGAGGCGGTTCAGGCAACACCCGAGGTCCTGGTGATCGCGTGCGGTGAGTACGCCACCACCGCGCTCGCGAAACCGCCGGATGCCGTCGGCGTCGGCCGCCGTCAGCCCGTTACCGACGTCGACCGCCAGCAGCCACACCTGGTCGAAATCGAGCGCGTCCAGCCGGCTCAGCACCGGGTCGTCGGCAAGGCACGACCGGTTCCGTGCGGTCACGTGATGACCACACGCCCTCAGTTCGTCCGCCAACATCGAAAACCGGCTGACATCCCAATCGTCGGCGCACTCGGTGATCGTCGTCTGCAACAGGATGCGGGACACAGAAATCTTTTCCCTTCAAGGGTTTTCGCGGAATGCGCTCAGCATGACCGATCGCGCACCGCGGCGGACCCTTGGAAGTTCGTGGTCCGTGGTCCAGTTCAGCTTGAGGGGAAGAGCGTGCGCAGCTGTCGCCGCGACGTGATGCCGAGCTTGACGAAGACCTTGCGCAGATGCCATTCCACGGTGTGCGTGCTGATGAACAGCTGCGCACCGATCTCCTGGTTGGTCAGACCGCCGGCGGCAAGTTCGGCGATCTGGGCCTCCTGCGTCGTCAGCTCGTCACCGGAACTGACCGGCTCCTTGCGGACCTTCTTGCCGGCCGCGATCAGCTCGCGGCGGGTCCGCTCCGCGAACGCCTCGGCCCCCATGCGGTTGAACATCTCGAATGCCGTGCCGAGGTGCTCCCGCGCTGCCACGCGACGATTCAAGCGGCGCAGCCATTCTCCGTAACACAGATGAGCCCGGGCCAGGAGGAAGACGACACCGGTGCGCCCGAGCCGTTCGATGGCCTCGGCGTACAGGGCATCTGCGTCCTCGTCCTCCGCAACCAGGGCACGTACGTAGGCGAGTGCACCCAGCCCCCAGTCGGTGCCGCTGGTACCCGCACGAGCAGCCAGCCGCTGCGCGGCCCACCCCCCGGTTTCCTTGTCCCCGATGCGTGATGCGGCTTCGGCGAGCTCAACCAGACCCCAGCTGTAGAAGCCCAGATCGTCGTACTCGCAACAGTTCCTGGCCGCGGCGAAGGCTTCCGCGTAGCGCCCGAGTCCGTTGTAGAGCACAGCCGAAAGAAACCCCGTGACGCCGAGCACCCGGCCTTCGCCGCGTGCCGCCGCGTCGGCCGCTGCCGACTCGATGATGGACACCGCGTCACCCGCGACCCCACGAAACGCCGCCAGCGACAGCGAGTGGTACCGCAACGGGGCGTAGTCGGTCGCCGCCGAGATCACGGCGGCCTCGGCGATAAGCGCTGCCGCCGTGTCGAATTCGCCGGCAAGCAGATGCACTCCGGCACCGAAGGCCAGTGCGGACGGAAGCACGGCCAATGCACCGGCGTCGCGCGCCTGGCGGATCGCGGCGGTGGCCAGCAGCCGGTGGATGCCGTCGTCCCAAATCTCGCCGACGGCCGATTCCTGAACGATGGCCAGCCCCAACGGCATCCACCGCAGGAATTGCCCGTCGGCGTCCTGCGCGTGCCGGCAGATGAGCTCCAGCGCGGTGCGCATCTGTTCGGTACCACCACCGGTGACGATCCGGCTCGCCACGCCGCTCAGCAACAGATCCACCGGCCGGTGCAACTCCGCCGCATCGCCGAGGGCAGCGGCCGCGGCCGCGGCCACCTCCGGCAGCGTGTCGGGCCGGCTCAGCCGCCCGGCGTACATGGCGGCGGCGAGCGCCTCGAGATATGTCTCGCGGGCAAGTCCGTCATCGAGCGTCTCGAGATCTCTGGCCGCGGCAAGCAGCTTCTGCACGGCATCGCTCAGCGGAGGCACGCCCGGCCCGCCGCCTCGACTGCGGGCGAACTGCATCTGGGCCCGCAACCGATCCACTTGTGCCCGTTGCAGTTTCGTCAGCGGACCGAGTTCGGCGATCGCCAGGAGTTCGTACGCCGCCGCCGGTGCCGCCGCGTCGCGTTTGGCCTGTGCCGCCGCAAGCGCCCGGGCCGCACGCAGGGCCGGGTCCGCGGTCAGCACCGTCGCGCGTTCCAGGAAGGCCGCTGCCGCGGCGACGCCGCCCTTGCGCTGGGCCCGTCCGGCGGATCGCTCCAGATCCGCGGCCACCGTGTCGTCGGGCCCCGCTGCCGCGTGGGCGAAATGCCAGACGCGCCGGTCGGGGTCGTGCCGTGGATCCGTGGCCTCGGCCAGCGCCCGGTGGACCGATCGGCGCTGGTTCACATCGGCCGCACGGTAGACAGCCGAACGCATCAGCGGGTGGCTGAACCGAACCCGCGCGCCGAACTCGATCAATCCCGCCGCCTCGGCCGGCGCCAGCGCGCTGACGGACAGTCCCAAAATCGTTGCGGCCCGCTGGAACAGCGCGGCGTCCCCCACCGGGTCGGCGGCGGCGAGGAACAACAATTGCCGGGTGGCCGGTGGCAGCGCCTCGACACGACGCCGGTAGCTGTCCTCCACCTGGCTCGTCACACTGCGCCCGGTGCCCATGTTCCAGAACCCGCCCGCGAGTTCGGCGGCATGAACGCTGTGCGGAACCTCCAGCAGGGCCAGTGGGATGCCCCTCGTCTCGGCGACGAGACGGTCACGCACCCGCGGATCGACGCGACCCAGCAGCACCGAGTCCAGTAGATCCCTGGCATCGGCATCCGACAGACCCGTCACCGCCAGTTCCGGCAGGGTCCCCAGCGCCTGCGCTCCGGCGTCGCGGGTCGCGAACAGCAGCACGACGGGCTCGGCGAGGAACCGCCGCGCGACAAAGGCGAGAGTCTGCACCGACACCTGATCGAGCCACTGCGCGTCGTCGACCACACACAACAGCGGCTGATCGTCGGTGGCGGCCGCCAGCAGGCTCAGCACCGCGAGCCCCACCAGGAAGCGGTCCGGCGCCGCCCCGGCGCCGCGACCGAAGGCCACGTCCAGTGCTTCACGCTGCGGCGTCGGCAACTCGTCGAGGTGATGCAGCAGCGGCGCGCACAGTTGCTGCAGGCCGGCGTAGGCCAGCTCCATGTCTGACTCGACGCCCGTCACGTGGACACAGCGAAAGCCGTCGGCGACGTCCATCGCATGCCGCAGCAGCGCGGTCTTGCCGACCCCCGCCTCACCGCGCAGGACCAGCACCTGACTGCTGCCCGACCGCGCGGCCGACAACAGGCCGCGCAGCGTCGTGATCTCTCTATCGCGGCCGCGCAAGACCGGCCCACGATCCTGGCTCGACATCGGCATCACCGTATCCATTTGCTGTCCGTACTCGCATCCGGACGCAAAAGTGCCCCGGAACCGAAGTTCCGGGGCGCTCCTGCCAAACGGAAACTAACCCTTGCGAGCCTTGATGGCGTCGGTCAGCTGCGGAGCGACCTGGAACAGGTCACCCACGATGCCGAGGTCGGCGATCTCGAAGATCGGGGCCTCTTCGTCCTTGTTGACCGCGACGATGGTCTTGGACGTCTGCATGCCGGCGCGGTGCTGGATGGCGCCCGAGATACCGAGGGCGATGTACAGCTGCGGGGCGACGGTCTTACCGGTCTGGCCGACCTGGAACTGACCGCCGTAGTAGCCCGAGTCGACCGCGGCACGCGAAGCACCGACGGCACCGCCGAGCGAGTCGGCCAGGGCCTCGACGACCGCGAAGTTGTCGGCGCTGCCGACACCACGGCCACCGGCGACCACGACGCTGGCCTCGGTGAGCTCCGGACGGTCACCGGCGACGGCCGGCTCGCGCGAGGTGATCTTGGTGGCGTTCTCGGCCTGGGCCGGAACCTCGACGTTGACGACCTCGCCGGCACCGTCGGCCGGGGCGGCCTCGACAGCGCCCGGACGGACCGCGATCACCGGGAGCACGTCGTTGGCCTGCGCCTCGACGGTGTAGGCGCCACCGAAGATGCTGTGCACACCGATGCCACCGGCCTTGACGTCGACGACGTCGACCAGCAGACCGGCACCCAGGCGGGCGGCCAGACGACCGGCGACCTCTTTGCCCTCGGTGCTGGCGACCGTCAGAACGGCGGCCGGACCGGCGGACTCGACGAGAGCCTCCAGCACGTCGACGGTCGGGGTGACCAGGAAGTTGGCCGCGTCATCCGACTCGGCGACGTAGATCTTGGCCGCACCGGCGGCCTTGAGGGCGTCGGTCAGCGGCGCGGCGGTGCCGGGGGCACCCACCACAACTGCCGACGGCTCACCGAGCACACGGGCAGCGGTGATCAGTTCGGTGCTCACCTTCTTGAGGGCACCATCGGCGTGCTCGACGAGCACAAGTACTTCAGCCATGCGTATTTGCCTCTGTGTCTTTCTGGAAGTTTCGGTGTGGTGGGGGCTAGATCAGCTTCTGGCCGACGAGGTACTCGGCGATCTTGTTGCCGCCCTCGCCCTCGTCGGTGATCTTCTCGCCCGCGGCCTTGGCCGGCTTCGGCGTCGACGACAGCACCTTGCTGCTGGCGTTGGCGACACCGACCTCGTCGGCCTCGACACCGATCTCGGCCAGCGTCAGCACGGTGACCGGCTTCTTCTTGGCGGCCATGATGCCCTTGAACGACGGGAAGCGGGCCTCGCCGATGCGCTCGTTGACGCTCACGACGGCGGGCAGCGAAGCCTCCAGGCCGAAGACGCCCTCGTCGGTCTCACGCTCACCGGTGACCTTGCCGCCCTCGACGGAGATGCTGCGCAGGGAGGTCAGCTGCGGCAGGCCCAGCAGCTCGGCGATGACGGCCGGAACCGCGCCACCGACACCGTCGGTGGACTCGTTGCCACCGATGACCAGCTCGGCGCCCTCGATGGTGCCCAGCGCGCGCGCCAGGGTCCAACCGGTCTGGACGATGTCCGAGCCCTTGAGCTGGTCGTCCTTCACGTGCACCGCGTTGTCGGCGCCCATGGACAGAGCCTTGCGGATGGCCTCGGTGGCCCGCTCCGGTCCGACGGTCAGCACGGTGACGGTGCCGGCGCCGCCGGCGGCCTCTTCCTTCTCCTTGATCTGCAGCGCGGCCTCGACGGCGCGCTCGTTGATCTCGTCGAGCACCGCGTCCGCGGACTCGCGGTCGAGGGTGAAGTCGCCGTCGTTGAGCTTGCGCTCCGACTCATAGTCAGGGACCTGTTTGATCAGGACCACGATGTTCGTCATGGGTGTGGTTCGTCCTCCTCGATGAGGCCGGCGGTCGGCCTGGCATTCACGATTAACGCAACGACCAACATGTTACTACTCGGTAACTTATGTGGCATGGCGCAGGAACACCATAGCTGGTCGAACGCGGCCCGAGGATGCCGCCTTTTGTTTTCTTGACCACACTTGAGAGGGTTCGGCAACATGGCAGAACCAGCAGGTGGAACGGCCCAACCGATCGGGCCTGGGAATTCATGGACCACTCTGAGCTAGCCTGCCTATCTAATGAGCACTTTTCCCGAAATCCAGCCGGACGGCCACGCCCGGTCAGTGCCAGTCATGCCACTGACCGGTGAGCGCACGGTCCCGGACCTGGCGGAGGAGAACTACTGGTTCCGCCGTCACGAGGTGGTGTATCGGCGACTGGTCGACCGTTGCCGCGACCGTGACGTCCTGGAGGCCGGTGCCGGCGAGGGCTACGGCGCCGACCTCATCGCCGATGTCGCGCGCCGGGTCATCGGGCTGGACTACGACGAGTCCTCCGTGGCGCACATCCGCGCCCGCTACCCGAGGGTCGAGATGCTGCACGGCAACCTGGCCGCGCTGCCGCTGCCCGACGCGTCCGTCGACGTCGTGGTCAACTTCCAGGTCATCGAACACCTCTGGGATCAAGGACAATTCGTCGCCGAATGCCTGCGGGTGCTGCGGCCCGGCGGCGTGCTGCTGATGTCGACGCCCAACCGCATCACCTTCACCCCCGGCAGCGACACCCCGCTCAACCCGTTCCACACCCGGGAACTGAACGCCGCCGAGATGACCGAACTGCTCACCGAGCAGGGCTTCGTCATGGAGGCCATGCTGGGCGTCTATCACGGCGCCGGGCTGCGTGAGCTGGACGCCCGGCACGGCGGCTCCGTCATCCAGGCGCAGATCGACCGCGCGGTGGCCGATGCGCCCTGGCCCGCGGACCTGCTGGCCGACGTCGCCGCCGTGACCATCGACGATTTCGATCTACTGGACGCCGGTGCCGCCGGTGTCGATATCGACGACAGCCTCGACCTGGTGGCAATCGCGGTGCGGCCGTGAGTGATTCGCCGACGCCGGTACCGGGGATGTTCACCCTGGTGCTGCATACGCACCTGCCCTGGCTGGCGCACCACGGCCGCTGGCCGGTCGGCGAGGAGTGGCTCTACCAGTCGTGGGCGACGGCCTACCTGCCCCTGACGCGCGTCCTGCGCGAGCTGGCGGAGGAAGGTCGCGGCCACCTGCTGACCCTGGGCATGACGCCCGTCGTCACCGCCCAGCTCGACGATCCGTACTGTCTGGCCGGCATGCAGCAGTGGCTGTCCAACTGGCAGTTGCGCGCGCTGGAGGCGACGACCGTCCGTGACGGCGGGGGCGCACCCGAAACGTTCAATTCACCGGAAGCGTTGCGCGCCTTCGGCATTCACGAACACCAGCAGGCGGGCGCGGCGCTCGCTGAGTTCGCCGAGCACTGGCAGCACGGCGGCAGCCCGGTCCTGCGGCAGCTCATCGGCGCGGGCACCATCGAATTGCTCGGCGGCCCGCTGGCGCATCCGTTCCAGCCGCTGCTCAACCCCCGGCTGCGCGAGTTCGCGCTGCGCGAGGGCCTGGCCGACGCCGGCGCCCGGTTCGCGCACACCCCCGGCGGCATCTGGGCACCCGAATGCGCCTACGCCCCCGGCATGGAGACCGGCTACGCGGCCGCCGGCGTCACCCACTTCATGGTCGACGGCCCGTCGCTGCACGGCGACACCGCGCTCGGCCGTCCGGTCGGCGAGTCGGACGTCGTGGCCTTCGGCCGCGACCTGCAGGTCAGTTACCGCGTGTGGTCCCCCAAGTCCGGTTACCCGGGGCACCCGGCCTACCGCGACTTCCACACCTACGACCACCTCACCGGCCTCAAGCCGGCCCGGGTCACCGGCCGCACCGTCCCGTCGGAGTCCAAGGCCCCGTACGAGCCCGAGCGCGCCGCCGCCGCGATCGACACCCACGTCGCGGATTTCGTGAACACGGTTCGGCGCCGGCTGATCTCGGAGTCCGAGCGCACCGGGCGGCCGGCCCACGTCGTCGCCGCATTCGACACCGAGCTGTTCGGGCACTGGTGGCACGAGGGACCGGAGTGGCTGGGACGCGTACTGCGCGCGCTGCCGGCCGCCGGTGTCCAGGTGGGCACGCTGTCGGACGCGATCGCGGGCGGCTTCGTCGGCTCGCCCGTCGAATTGCCGCCAAGTTCCTGGGGCTCGGGCAAGGACTGGCAGGTCTGGTCCGGCGAGCAGGTCGCCGACTTCGTGACGCTCAACGCCGAGGTCGTCGATACCGCGCTGACCACGGTGGACAAGGTCCTGGCGCAGGATTCGGCGTACCCGGCACGCGACCGGGTGGCCGACCAGATCCTGCGGGAAGCCCTGCTGACCGTCTCGAGCGACTGGCCCTTCATGGTGAGCAAAGACACCGCGGCGGAATATGCTCGCTATCGCGCGCACCTGCACGCGCACGCCACCCGGGAGATCGCCGGTGCCCTCGCGTCTGGACGGCGCGATCAGGCACAGAAGCTCGCGGAAGGTTGGAACCGCGCCGACGGACTGTTCGGCGCCCTGGACGCCAGGCGGTTACCCCGATGAAAATCCTCATGGTCTCGTGGGAGTACCCACCCGTGGTGATCGGTGGCCTCGGACGCCACGTCCACCATCTGGCCGTCGAGCTGGCCGCCCTCGGCCACGAGGTCGTGGTGCTGTGCCGTCGCCCCGCCGACACCGATCCCAGCACGCACCCCACCACCAACGAGGTGCACGAGGGCGTGTGGGTGATCTCCGCGGCTCTCGACCCGAACGAGTTCAAGTTCGGCACCGACATGATGGCCTGGACACTGGCCATGGGGCACGCGATGATTCGCGCCGGCCTGAGCCTGCGCGACTGGACCCCGGACGTCGTGCACGCGCACGACTGGCTGGTCGCGCATCCCGCCGTGACCCTGGCCGAATTCTTCGACGTGCCACTTGTCTCCACCATCCACGCCACCGAGGCCGGCCGGCATTCGGGCTGGCTCTCCGGCCCGGTGAGCCGCCAGGTCCACTCGCTGGAATCGTGGCTCGTGCACGAGTCCGACTCGTTGATCACCTGCTCGGTATCCATGGGCGAGGAGATCACCGAGCTGTTCGGACCCGAGCTGCCCGACGTGAGCGTGATCTGCAACGGCATCGACACCGCCGGCTGGCCGTTTGCCATGCGGCGCAGGCACGACGGCCCGGCCGAGCTGCTGTTCGTCGGCCGGCTCGAGTACGAGAAGGGCGTGCACGACGTCATCGCCGCGCTGCCCCGAATCCGGCGGACCCACCCCGGGACCACGCTGACCATCGCCGGTGACGGCACCCAGTACGACTGGCTGGTCGAGGAGGCCCGCAAGGCCAAGGTCACCAAGGCCGTGAATTTCGTTGGCCGCGTTGACCATTCCGGGCTGCTGGAACTGCTGCACCGGGCCGATGCTGCGGTCCTGCCGAGCCACTACGAGCCGTTCGGCATCGTGGCACTGGAGGCCGCCGCGGCCGGTACGCCGCTGGTGACCTCCAATGTCGGCGGGCTCGGCGAAGCGGTGATCAACGGCAAGACGGGTGTCTCCTGCCCGCCGCGCAATGTCGGCGCGCTGGCGTCGGCGGTCCGCAAGGTACTCGACGACCCCGCGGGCGCGCAGCAGCGCGCGCTGGCCGCGCGCGATCGGTTGAACCACGACTTCTCGTGGCAGACCGTCGCGGCCGAGACGTCGGACGTGTATCTGGCTGCCAAGCGGGGCGAGCGCCTGCCGCACGCGCGCCGTCCCATCGTCGAACGGCCGCTGCCCGACCGCGGCTGAGGGCTCTTCACCGAAAATCCATAGAACTGTCCCTTTTCCCTGGAAAAGGGACAGTTCTCTGTCTGCTCGCAGACTTTCGACTCTTGACGTAGATACCCCCCGGGGGTACAAACGGCAGGGTGTTCACTCGCCGTAGTTTCCTGATCGCCTCTGCCGTCACGGGCGCGTCCGCGCTGGCCGGCGTCGCCGCGTGCGGCAAGACGCCGCCACCCGCCGCGGCCGGCGGCGTCGACCAGAAGGCCATCGCCGCGGCCGAGGCCGCCCGTCCACACAGCGGGCGCACCGTCTCGGTGGCGCTGCGCCCGCAGCCGGCCACCGTCGACCTCGGCGGGGTCGCCGTGCAGACGCTCGCGTACGGCGACCAGGTGCCGGGCCCGCTGATCCGCGCTTCGGTGGGCGACGAACTGTCGGTCCGTGTGTCCAATGGGCTCGACCACGACACCTCCGTGCACTGGCACGGCATCGCCCTGCGCAACGACATGGACGGCGCGGCACCCGCGACGCCGAACATCAAGCCCGGCAACGACTTCACCTACGCCTTCTCCGTCCCGCACGCCGGCACCTACTGGGCACACCCGCACACCGGCCTCGACGCGGACTACGGACTGTACCTGCCGGTCATCATCGACGACCCCGCGGACCGCGGCCGCTACGACGCGGAATGGATTGTGGTCCTTGATGATTGGACCTCGGGAGCGGGCAAGTCACCCCAGCAGATCTACGACGGCCTGCGCGCCATGGCCGGCATGGGGCACATGGGCGGCGGCCACGATATGAGCGGCATGGGCGACATGCCCGGTATGTCAGGGATGGCGACGAGCACACTGCTCGGTGGCGACGCCGGCGACGTCAAGTACCCCCACTTCCTCGCCAACGGCCGGATTTCCTCCGCACCAACGGTTTTCGACGCCAAACCCGGCCAGCGCATCCGGCTGCGCATCATCAACGCCGGCGCCGACACCGCCTTCCGGGTGGCGCTGGCCGGGCACCGGATGACCGTCACGCACACCGACGGCTTCCCCGTCGACCCGGTGGAGGTGGACGCGCTGCTGCTGGGCATGGGCGAGCGCTATGACGTCACCGTCACCGCGGGCGCCGGCGTCTTCCCGTTGGTGGCGGTCGCCGAAGGCAAGGACAGCGCCGCCCGCGCCCTGCTCGCCACCGGCGCCGGCACCGCGCCCGACGCCGCGTTCCGTCCCGCGGAACTGACGCGCCGCGTCGGCACCGTCGCCGACTTCACGGCCGCCTCGGCCGTCGACCTCGGACCCATCACCCCGGACGTCACGCTGGCCGCGGAACTCACGGGCTCGATGATGAAGTACGACTGGGGCATCAACGGACGCGGGTTCGACAACCGCCAGGTCCTGACGGTGCGCGAGGGGCAGCGCGCCACGGTGACCTTCACGAACTCGACGACCATGTGGCACCCCATGCACCTGCACGGGCACACATTCCAGGTGCTGCAAAGCGACGGTCGGCGCGGCCCGCGCAAGGACACGCTGATCGTGCTGCCCAAGCAGAAGCTGACCGTCGCTCTCGTCGCCGACAACCCCGGCGACTGGATGATGCACTGCCACAACGCCTATCACCAGGAGGCAGGCATGATGACGACGCTCGACTACACGAGCTGAGTTATCGGGAGCTCTTCTTCCGCTCGATGTCGGCCAGCGCCCGGGCGAGTTCCTCACGCTCGGCGGCCGAGGTCTCCCAGTCCAGCTTGCGGTTCTTGACCACCTTGGCCGGCGCGCCGACCGCGATGGAGAAGTCCGGAATCTCGCCCTTGACCACCGCGTGGGCACCGAGCACGCAGCCGCGGCCGATGCTGGTGTTGCGCAGGATGGTCACCTTGGCGGCGACCCAGGTGTCCGGGCCGATCCGCACCGGGCCCTTGATGATGCCCTGGTCCTTGATCGGCAGCTCCATGCTGTCCATCTTGTGGTCGAAGTCGCAGACGTAGCACCAGTCGGCCATGAGCGCCGACTCACCGATCTCGATGTCCAGGTAGGTGTTGATGACGTTGTCGCGTCCCAGCACCACCTTGTCACCGAACCGCAGGGAGCCTTCGTGGCAGCGGATGGTGTTCTTGTCGCCGATGTGCACCCAGCGGCCGATCTCCATCTGCGCCAGCTCGGGCGTGCACTGGATCTCCACGCCCTTACCGAGGAACACCATGCCCCGCGTGATGATGTGCGGGTTGGCCAGCTTGAACTTGAGCAGCCGGAAGTACCGCACCAGGTACCAGGGCGTGTAGGCCTTGTTGTCGAGCACCCACTTCAGCGACTCACGGGTGAGGAAGCGCGCCTGCCGCGGATCGCGCAGCCGCGAACCTCGCCATCGCTTGTGAATCGGTGCGCCCCACATCGTCGTCATGGCCGGAAAGCCTACGCGAGGCGAAATCGGACATTCGCCGGTCTCGGGCTAGTCTCGGGACTCGATGCCTGCACACCGAATCCGCCGCCTCGCCGTCATTGCTGTTGCCGCGGTCACCCTGACCGTCGCCGGGTGCGGCAACACCGACTCCTGGGTCAAGGCACACCCCTCGGACGGCTGGCCGGCGCAGTATGGCGACGCCGCCAACAGCAGCTACACCGCGCTGGCCGGGGCGAGCAGCCTGAAGCAGGACTGGGCCCGCTCGGCCAAGGGCAATATCGGCGCGCAGGTGATCCTCGGCTCGGGCAGCTTTCTGGCCATCAACGCGCAGTCGGCCAATGGTTGCTCGCTGATGGTGTGGGAAAGCGACCAGCATGGCCGCCAGCGGTGGTGCACCCGGCTGTGGCAGGGCGGCGGCATGTCCAGTCCCCTGTTCGACGGCTTCGACAACATGTACGTCGGCCAGCCCGGCGCGATCATGTCGTTCCCGCCGACGCAGTGGATCCGCTGGCGTCAGCCCGTCATCGGGATGCCGACGACGCCGCGCATCCTGTCGCCCGGTCAGCTCCTCGTGGTGACGCATCTGGGCCAGGTGCTGGTTTTCGACGCGCACCGCGGCCAGACCATCGGCGCCCCGCTGGACCTCGTCAGCGGCGTCGACCCCGCCGACTCGGCGCGCGGCCTGGCCGACTGCCAGCCCGCCAAGGCGGCCTGCCCCATCTCTGCGGCGCCCGCGTACTCCCCCGACACCAACATGGTGGTGCTGGGCCTGTGGCAGCCGGGCGCCGATGCCCCCACCCTCGTCGGGCTGCGCTACCACGAGGGCCAGACGCCGCTGCTGACCCGCGAATGGAGCAGCACCGCGGTCGGGGGCGGCCCCATCGCCAGCCCGGTGCTGTCCGCCGACGGCAAGACCGTCTACGTCAACGGCCGCGACCAGCACCTCTGGGCGGTGAACTCCGCCGACGGCAAGGCCAAGTGGTCGGTCAACCTGGGCTTCCAGCCGCAGACGCCGCCGTCGGTGACGCCGGACGGCCTGGTGGTCGCCGGCGGTGGGCCGCAGACCAAGCTCACCGCGGTCAATGACAAGGGCGACAAGGGCGAGGTGGCGTGGACGCGCACCGACATCGAGCCGCTGACGACGTCCACACGCGCCGGCACCGACGTCGGGTACGTCGTGGTTCGCGACGGTCAGGCCGGTCAGGCATTGGTGGTGTTCTCCCCCGCCGACGGCCACACCGTGAACAGCTATCCGCTGCCGGGCGCCACGGGCTGGCCTGTCGGGGTCTCCGTCGGGCACGACAAACGCGTCGTCACCGCGACGAGCGACGGCCAGGTCTACGCGTTCGCCCCAGCCTGATCAGGGATTTGTGCACGATTTTCCGCGGCCCGCGCGGAAAATCGTGCACGAATCGCTAGGCCAGCATCGCCTCGATCGGGGCTCGCGGCACTGTCACCTGCACCGCGCCGGCGGATTCCGGTAGCACCTGCCCCTGGCTGAAGAAGAAGATCAGCGAGTCGTTGGTGATCGCGAAGTTCTGGTAGGTCTCCGGGTCCAGCCCGGCCGCGGGCGGCATCAGCACCGGCTGCGCGGACTGGCGGATCAGTTCACCCTGAACCATCGGCAGGATCACCGGAAATGGTTGTGCGCCAGGTGCGAACAGGTTCTCGATGGTGATCGGCCTGCGCTGGACCAGGTCCCACGTGAACGTCTTGTAGAAGGTCTGCGGATGCGCCCCACCGACGTCCTGGAACGTCTTGAAGACCACCGACTGGGTGTTGCGCGGTGGGATCGCCGCTGTGTACTGCGTCGCGCTGGTGTCCAGCTCGTACGAGGTCTCGTGCGGCCCAGGCATCTTCGCGACGTTGACGTACCCGTCACGGGTCTGCGTGATGTAGTCGACCACCGCCTGCTGATCCGGGTAGTCGATGGGGAAGCTGATGTTGAGCGCGTAGCCGCGGGTGGTGTCGCGAATCTGACACATCCGCGAGCCGTCGACGACACCGCCCAGCTCGGGGCATTTCGCCGGGGTCGCGGCCGCAAGAGGCATGCCGAGCCAGCCGACCGCCCCTGTTGCAGCGATCACTGCGGCGAGTGCGGGAAGGCGCATCTGGTGAATCCTCCAGGGATGAATGAATGGCGGCACATCGCCGCCGGTTCCAGCGTACCTGTCGGCCCTACCGGTCCCGAGCATGAACTGCGACCAGGTGATCTCAGCGCGACGGCCGGCAAATGAAGGCCGTCGGCCGGGCGGCGGCCCCCGCGCCGATGCGCGTGATCACCACGGAGAGCCGAGCCCCCGAGCGTTGCAGCTTCAGCCTGGCGCGCAACGCATCCGGGTCGACGTCGACCCCGCGCACCAGAATTTCGACGGCCGACGCCCCGTGCGCGGACAACGCCTGCCGGAGCCGCTTCTCGTTGTAGGCGATCTGCTCGACGACCTCGAAACCCCTTGTACCGCTCGGCAACTCGTCACCCGACAGGTACGCGATCGCGGGGTCCAGCTGCCACAGGCCGTACCGCGCCGCATAGTGCCGCACCAGGCCGGCCCGTACCACCGCACCGTCGGGGTCGACGATCCACCGCCCCGCAGGCCCGGAGGGGCAGTCCTCGGGGTCGGCATCGGTGAATTCCTCTGCCACCCGGCCGGTCTTGTCGAGCACCGTGGCCCGGCGCGTGACCCCTGCCGGGGCCAGCCCCGGTGACCACAGGCAGGCCTCCCGGACGCTGCCGGCCAGCGATGTGATCTGCACCTCGCCGCGGAATCCGAGCTCCGACAGCCGGCCGAAATCGACGCCGGGAGCGCATTTCACCACCAGGTCGCGGTCCCGGTAGACCGCGAGCAGCTCGTCCAATGGCGGGGCGTAATCACGGGGATCGAACTTGCGGCGCCCCGAACTGCGCCGGGCCGGGTCGACGACCACCACCGTGTCCCGCGTGATCGGGCGGAGCGCGTCGGCGCGACACAGCAGCGCGCGGGCACCCACGTTGTGGCGCGCCATGGCCAGCCGGACGCTGTCGAGGTCGCTGCCGACGAGCAGGGGCGCCGAGTCGCCGCCGCCCGAATTGCCCAGGGCGGCAAGTTCTGTCCCGACAGAGCACGTCGCATCGTGCACGACGCGGCCGGACAACCGCCGCGCCCGATGAACGGCGACGGCCCCGGCGGTGGCCTGCTGCAGCGCCTCGTCGGTGAACAGCCAGCCGGTGACATCGCCCAGCTCGGCCAGTTTGGCGACGGCCCGGCGACGCAACAGCACAGTCTCGACCAGCACCGCTGCGCGGTCACCGAAACGCGAACGCGCCCAAGCGATGTCGGACACCCGATGGGCATCGGCCAGAGGCCGGGCGGCCACCTCGGCGAGCGCCTCCTGACCCGGTCCGGTCAGGTAGGCGACATCGTCGAGCGTGAAGGCATAGCCGCTCACGTCAGAGCGTCAGGGGCGTCTGGTCCGTCAGGTCCATCGCGGACACCGTCAGGACGGCTTGACCCCGGTGATCATCACGTTGTAGAACCAGCCCTTGGGCACGACGCGGCGCCACACGTTGGCGTCGAACCAGCTCAGCGTGGTCCAGCCACCGAAGGCGAACTTGGCCCACTTGAAGCCGAGCTTGCCCGGGGGCACCGTCGACTCGAAGGTACGCACCGGCCAGCCCAGCATGGCTGCGGTGAATTCCTCACTGGCCGTGGCGACTTCGACCGCACCGGCGTTGGTGGCCATGCGCTCCAGGTCGGCGGGATCGAAGGTGTGCAAGTCGACGATCCACTCCAGCGCCGCGGCGCGGGAGTTCTCGTCGAGCTCCTCCTGCGGCCGGCGCCAGGACTCCAGCCCGGGCAGCTTCATGGCCGCGACGGTGGTCTTCCAGGTCAGGTCGGCGAGGCGACGGGCGTAGAAGTTACCGACCGTGGTGGGCTCGCCGGCGAAGATGAACCGGCCGCCCGGCTTGAGTACGCGGACGACCTCGCGCAGCGACAGCTCCACGTCGGGAATGTGGTGCAGCACCGCGTGGCCGACGACCAGGTCGAAGGTGTTGTCCTCGTAGGGGATTCCCTCGGCGTCGGCGACGCGGCCGTCGATGTCCAGACCGAGGGCCTTGCCGTTGCGGGTGGCCACCTTGACCATGCCCGGGGACAGGTCGGTGACGGAGCCGCGGCGGGCGACGCCGGCCTGGATCAGGTTCAGCAGGAAGAAGCCGGTGCCACAGCCGAGCTCGAGCGCCCGGTCATACGGCAGCTCACGCTGGACCTCGTCGGGGACGATGGCGTCGAAGCGACCGCGGGCGTAGTCGATGCACCGCTGGTCGTACGAGATCGACCACTTGTCGTCGTAGCTCTCGGCTTCCCAGTCGTGGTACAGGACCTGCGCCAGCTTGGTGTCGTGGCGGGCCGCCTCGACCTGCTCGGCGGTCGCGTGCGGGTTGGGCGCCTGATCAACAGCCTGCTCAACTACGTCGGATACCTTGGCGGCAGCGTCGGCTGCGGCGACCTCGGACGTCTGGTCGGTACTCGTCATGCAGGTCAGCCTAACTGCCCGGTCACCGGGAGTTCACATCCACACTTCTGTTCACCCGCTGAGCACCGGTTCAGCGAACCGCGAACGCCGCCTTTGCTGTGGCCAGCGCCTCGGGAGACGAGTCCAGAAACCTGCGCGCCCATTTCTGCGCCTCGTCGTAGACGTGGTCAGGCGCCACGAGTTGGTCGATCAGACCGAGGGAAACCGCTTCCTCGGCGCCGGCGAACCGGCCGCTGAACACCAGGTCCTTGGCGCGGCTGTCGCCGACGGCCGCGGCCAACCGCGCCGCCGCGCCCTCGGCCGGCGCCCGCCCCGACAGGATCTCGGTCGACCCGACCTTGACGTTGTCGCCGCTGATCCGCCAGTCGGCGGCCAGCGCCAGCGTCAGGCCGCTACCGAGCGCGTAACCCGTCACGGCCGCCACGGTGGGCCGCGGAATGGCCGCCACGGCGTCGACGGCGGCGCGGCAGACGGCACCAGCGACGCGCGCTTCCGCCGCGTCGAGAGTGCTGGTCTCGTGGTCGTCGTCGCCGGTGCAGAACACCTCGTGACCGCCGTGCACGATGACGGCGGTGACGTCGGACCGCTGGCCCAGCTCTTCGGCCGCCGCGGCGATCTCCCGGCACATCTGGCGGGTCAGCGCATTGCGCGGTGGCCTGGCCAGCAGCAGGGTGCCGACACCGTCGGTGACGTGGATCTGGACGTATTCGCCGATGTCCATCACTGCGCCCTGCCGCCGCGTGCCGCCTTGTACCGCTCGGCGTCGAAGAACTCGATGTCCCAGGTGCCCTCACCCATGGTGAGGACCGGCTCGATCGGTTCGATGGTGCGCTCGTCCTTCATCAATTCCGGGACCGTACGACCGTCCAGCGAGCTCAGTTGCGTCCACGTGGGCGGCAGCAGGAACGAATGCCCCTGCGCGAACTCCTCCAGCGCTGCCGTGGGCGTCCGCCAGGCGACGTGGTCGCTCTCGGTGTTGTTGCCGTCGGCCCGTTGGCCGGCCGGCAGCGCGCCGACGAAGAAGAAGGTGTCGTAGCGGCGGGTGCGTTCCTCTTTGGGCGTGATCCAGTTGGCCCACGGCCACAGCAGGTCCGCACGCAGCACGAGCTTCTCGCGGGCCAGGAATTCGCCGAACGACAGCTCCCGGCTTTCCAGCGCGGTCCGGGACTCGTGGTAGACGGTCGCGTCGGACACGATGCCGTCGGGATCGTCGGCCGGCCCGGCGAACAGCACACCGGACTCCTCGAACGTCTCGCGGGCGGCGGCGCACACCAGCGCGCCGGCCAGCACCGGGTCCACGCGGAACTTCTCGGCCCACCAGGTGCGGTCGGGTCCGGTCCAGGCGATATCTGCGTCACCGTCGCCGGAGGCGACAAACAGGTCATAGTCGCGCTCGTCCACACCGCCACCGGGGAACACCGTCATGCCGCCGGCGAAGGCCATCGACATGGTGCGGCGCATCAGGAAGACCTCGATGCCCGGCGCGCCGTCGCGCACCAGCATCACGGTCGCGGCCGGCCTGGGATGCAAGGGGTCGAGTTCGGTCATATACGCCTCCTGTGCGCCGCGCGACTGCGGGTACGACGGGCGAAGTACCGCCCGTCGATGTACTCCAGGGCGATCGACTGACCGAAGGCCTGGGAGAGATTCTCGGACGTCAGCACATCGGGCAACAGCCCGGCGGCGACTGTCTGCCCCTCGGAGAGCAGCAGGCAGTGCGTGAAGCCCTCCGGGATTTCCTCGACGTGGTGGGTGACCAGCACCGTGGCCGGCGCGTCGGCGTCGGCGGCCAGATCAGCCAGCCGGGCCACGAGTTCTTCGCGCCCGCCGAGGTCCAGTCCGGCCGCCGGCTCGTCGAGCAGCAAGAGTTCCGGATCGGTCATGAGCGACCGGGCGATCAGCACCCGCTTGCGCTCACCCTCGGACAGCGTGCCGTAGCGGCGGTCGGCGAGGTGTTCGGCGCCGATGCTCTCCAGGGTGTCCAGCGCGCGGTTGTAGTCGACGTCGTCGTACTGCTCGCGCCACCGGCCCAGCACCGCGTAACCGGCCGAGACCACCAGGTCCCGCACGACTTCGTCGTCCGGTATCCGCTGCGACAGCGCCGAACTGCTGAGCCCTATGCGCGACCGCAGCTCGGACATGTCGGTCCGGCCCAGCCGCTCGCCGAGGACGAACGCCGTGCCCGACGACGGATGCTCGACGGCGGCCGCCATCCGCAGCAGCGACGTCTTGCCCGCGCCGTTGGGGCCGAGGACGACCCAACGCTCATCGAGTTCCACCGCCCAATCGATGGGGCCGACCAGGGTGGCACCGCCGCGGCGCAGCGTGACGCCGGAGAATTCGATCAGCAGGTCGCCATCGGCGGAGTCGATCAAATGGTCGGAGTCGGGCTGGGCATCTGGCTTCCCGAGGTGGTCGTTGAGGGCGCCGGGCACTCGCTCATCGTAGCCACGGCCGGTTCAGCTGCCCGGTCCCCCACCACGTGCGCCCATCCGCTGGCCGCCAGCCACCGGGTCGGGGTGCACCGCAGCACCAGTTGCACCAGCGGCCCAATCCCCAAGGCGTACACGACGGTTCCGACGCCGACGGTGCCGCCCAGCAGCCAGCCGGTGGCCAGCACCGTCACCTCGATGCCGGTGCGGACCAGCCGCACCGACCAGCCGGTCCGGGCCACCAGCCCGGTCATCAGTCCGTCGCGTGGCCCCGGCCCCATCCCGGCACCGATGTACATCACCGTGCTGACGGCGTTGAGCACGACGGCGCCGACCATCATCGCGGTGCGCACCGGCAGCGTCGCCGGCTGCGGCAGCACCAGCAGGGCCGCATCGACGGTGACGGAGATGACGATGACGTTCGCGACGGTGCCGACGCCCGGGCGGGTGCGCAGCGGAATCCACCCGAGCAGCACGACGACGCCGACGAGCGCCGTGGCGCCGCCGATGGTCAGGCCGGTGTGCTTGGCCAGCCCCTGGTGGAAGACGTCCCACGGGTCCAGGCCCAGGCCGGCCCGCACGAACAGCGCCATCGACAGGCCGTAGCCGCACAGACCCGCCAACAGCAGCGCCGTGCGGACGGCCGTGGTCTTCACGCCGACGCCAGCCCTCACCGGTGGTCCTGGAAGCGGGCACGGATGGCATCCAGTTCGTGGCGCACCCGAGCCGCGTCGAGATCACGGACATCGGCCCTGTTGTCGCGCCGCGACCGGACGCGCTTCTCAGCCAGTTTTGATAGCCAGTTCGTACGCATGGCACCAGTTTTCCGGCCAACTGGCTTGCCATTCAATAGCCAGTTGGTCGATACTGGCTTCAATGTCGATCGAGATGTCAGCCAGATCACTTGACGAAGTCCTTCTGGCACGCGAATTGGGCAACTGGCGCACCTCCAGCCTCAGCGGCCCCGCCTACCTGGGCCTGGCCGACGCCATCCGCCTGCTCATCGTCGACGGCCGGCTTCCCGTCGGCGCCCGGTATCCCAGCGAGCGCGCGCTGGCCGATGCCCTGCGCGTCTCCCGCACGACGGTCACGGCGGCCTATGCGCAACTGCGCGAGGACGGCTACCTCAACGCCCGCCGCGGCGCACGCAGCACCACGGCCCTGCCGCCCACCGCGCTCACGGCCAGTCCGGCGCCCATCGTCAGAACCGGCACGCTGAGCCTGGCCGACGCCGCACCCTCGGCGCCGGCAGCCGCCACCCTCGAGGCGTTCGCGCGCGCGGCGCAGCGCGTCGCGCCGCATCTGCACGACCTCGGCATCGAACTCACCGGCGTCGCCGAGCTGCGCCAGGCCATCGCCGAAAGATATTGCGCCAGAGGGCTTCCCACCGATCCTGACGAGATCATGGTGACCACCGGGGCCCTGCACGCGATCAACCTCGTGCTGGCCACCTACGCCCGCCCGGGCGACCGCGTACTGATCGAGCAGCCGACGTACCACGGCGCCATCTCGCTCATCGCGGCGTCCGGCGCCCGCCCGGTGCCCGTCAGCATGGCAGAAGACGGCTGGGAACTGGATGCCGTGCAGGCCGCCATGCGGCAACTGGCCCCCACCCTGGCCTATCTGATCGTCGACAACCACAACCCGACCGGGCTGAGCCTGCCGGCCGCGGGACGCGAGCGCCTCGCGCGGATCATCTCCGAGACCCGGACCCGGACCATCATCGACGAGACCATCTGCGACATCTGGCTGGACGAGCCACTGCCGCCGCTGGCCTCCTATCTGGAGAGCCGTCGCGACCTCATGATCACCGTCGGCTCGATGTCGAAGTCGTTCTGGGGTGGCCTGCGGGTCGGCTGGATTCGCGCCGAACGGTCCACCCTGGCCGCCATCGCCGCGGTGCGGCCGACCATCGACCTGGGCACCGCGATCGTCGAACAACTCGCCTCGGCCGACCTGCTCCGGCAGGCCGACACCGTCCTGCCGGCCCGTCGCGACATGCTGCGCGCCCGGCGCGAGCTGGTGAGTTCGCTTCTGCAGGAACAACTTCCGGACTGGACGGCCAGCCCGTGCCACGGCGGTATGTCGATGTGGATGCGGCTGCCCGCACCCATGAGTTCAGCGCTGTCCGCGGCGGCGTCCCGGATGGGGCTCGTCATCCCCGCGGGTCCGCGATTCGGGGTGGATGGCACGTTGGAGCGCTTCATCCGGGTGCCGTTCACCCAGCCCGAGGAGCGCCTGCACCAGTCGGTAGCGGTGTTGGCTCAGGCCTGGCGCAGCGTCACCGGCGCCGGTACGCCGGACGCGCACGCCCTCGTCGTCTGAGGGGTTCTGCGGGGTTCTGCGGCGAAACTTACTGCTGGCTCTGGATCAGGCCGATGCAGGTGCCGATGTGCTCGGGCGTGCAGGGAATGCCGTTGACCGTCTGCAGGCCGCCGACAGACTGGGTGATCTGTGCGCCCGTCCCACTGTTGGACGTCTGCGGCGGCACCGCCTGCGGGCCACTGCCATTCGCCGTGCCCTTGACGCACACGCCTTCGAAGTGGCTGGGCACGGTCCCCCAGGGGCACGCGTAGGCCGGCGCGGCGGCCGTCACCGAGACGACCGACAAGGGGCCGGCGACCAACGCGACAGCACTCACACCAACCAGAACCGCACGCTTCATGTCACCATCTCCCACACGCCTACGCAGCAAATCAATATCAATAGTCACCACTGTAACGCGACAGCGGCCCCGGTGTGCCCTCGCCAGAAATCCCTACGGAATATCGACCCGCCGCACCACACCGTCGACGGCGTCGGCGGCCTCGATCTCGCCACGCGTGATGCCCAGGATGAACAGCACGGTGTCCAGATACGGGTGGTTCAGCGACGCGTCGGCAACGGCCCGCAGCGCCGGCTTGGCGTTGAACGCGACGCCGAGGCCGGCCGCCGACAACATGTCGATGTCGTTGGCGCCATCGCCCACCGCGACGGTCTGCTCCATGGGCACACCCGCCTGGTTGGCGAAATCGCGCAGCGCCTTGGCCTTGCCCGGTCGGTCGACGATCGGGCCGGTCACCCGGCCGGTCAGCTTGCCGTCGACGATCTCGAGGTGGTTGGCCGCGACGAAGTCGAGCATCAGTTCCTCGGCCAGCGGCTCGATCACCTGACGGAACCCGCCGGACACCACACCGCAGTGGTAGCCCAGCCGGCGCAGCGTGCGCAGCGTGGTCCGGGCCCCCGGGGTCAGCTCGATCTGGTCGGCGACCTCGTCGACCACCTCGGCCGGCAGGCCGGCGAGCGTGGCCACGCGTTCGCGCAGCGACTCCTCGAAGTCCAGTTCGCCGCGCATGGCGGCTTCGGTGATGGCCGCGACCTTGGCCTCGGCGCCGGCGCGCGCCGCCAGCATCTCGATGACCTCGCCCTGGATCAGCGTCGAGTCGACGTCGAACACGATGAGCCGCTTGGCCCGCCGAGCCAGGCTGTAGTCCTCGAGCGCGATGTCGACGCCCTCGTCGACGGCGACGCGAGCCAGCGCGGTCTGCAGCTGGGTGTACGCCCCGCCCACCGGCGGCACCGACACCCGCAGCTCCAGCCCCGTCACCGGATAGTCGGAGACGCCGCGGATGAAGTCGATGTTGACCCCCAGCGCGGCAACCTCGCGGGCGACGACCGTGAACGCCTCGGCGGTGATGGGCCGGCCCAGCACGACGATGGTGTGGGTCGACGGTTCGGTCAGGACGGGCTGATCGTCACTGCTGTCGATCGCGACATCGAGTCCCAGCTCGCCGATGGCCTGTTGCACGTCGGCCCGCAGCACCTCGCCGGCCACCTCCGCCGGTACCGCAACCAGCACGCCGAGTGTCAGGCGGCCACGGATGACCACCTGCTCGACGTTCAGCAGCTCGACGTTGTGCCGCGACAGCACGCCGAACAGCGTCGACGTCACGCCCGGCTGGTCGAGACCGGTGACGGTGATGAGCACTGATCCGTTTGGCATTCCTGCCTGCGTCATCTGTCAAGTCCCCTAACGCAGAACCGCCCGCGCCTTAGGCGCGGGCGGGTCGGCTGATTCCTAGTGGTGCGATCGACCGATGTGCGCTTCGGCGCGCATCCGCTCGACCATGTGCGGGTAGTGCAGCTCGAACGCCGGGCGCTCCGAACGGATCCGGGGCAGCTCGGTGAAGTTGTGCCGCGGCGGTGGGCAGCTGGTGGCCCACTCCAGCGAGTTGCCGTAACCCCACGGGTCGTCGACCACGACGGGCTCGCCGTAACGCCAGCTCTTGAACACGTTCCACACGAACGGCAGCGTGGACAGGCCCAGGATGAAGGCACCGATGGTCGAGATCACGTTCAGCGTGGTGAAGCCGTCGGTGGGCAAGTAGTCGGCGTAACGACGCGGCATGCCCTCGTCACCGACCCAGTGCTGGACCAGGAAGGTGGTGTGGAAGCCGATGAAGGTCAGCCAGAAGTGCAGCTTGCCCAGGCGCTCGTCGAGCAGCCGGCCCGTCATCTTCGGGAACCAGAAGTAGATGCCCGCGTAGGTGGCGAACACGATGGTGCCGAAGAGCACGTAGTGGAAGTGCGCGATGACGAAGTAGCTGTCCGTCACGTGGAAGTCCAGCGGCGGGCTGGCCAGCAGCACGCCCGACAGGCCACCGAGGAGGAAGGTGATCAGGAAGCCCACCGAGAACAGCATGGGCGTCTCGAAGGTCAACTGCCCCTTCCACATGGTGCCGATCCAGTTGAAGAACTTGATACCGGTCGGGACCGCGATCAGGAACGTCATGAACGAGAAGAACGGCAGCAGGACAGCGCCGGTGGCGTACATGTGGTGCGCCCACACCGCGACCGACAGCGCGGCGATACCGAGCGTCGCGTAGATCAGGGTGGTGTAACCGAAGATCGGCTTGCGGCTGAACACCGGGAAGATCTCCGAGACGATGCCGAAGAACGGCAGCGCGATGATGTACACCTCGGGGTGGCCGAAGAACCAGAACAGGTGCTGCCACAGCAGGACGCCACCGTTGGCGGGGTCGTAGATGTGGGCGCCCAGGTGGCGGTCGGCGGCCAGGCCGAACAGCGCGGCGGTCAGCAGCGGGAAGGCCAGCAGCACCAGGATCGAGGTCACCAGGATGTTCCAGGTGAAGATCGGCATGCGGAACATCGTCATACCCGGGCAGCGCATGCAGACCACGGTGGTGACCATGTTGACGGCACCCAGGATGGTGCCCAGACCACCGACGGCCAGGCCGACGATCCACAGGTCGCCACCGGCGCCGGGCGAGTGGATCGCGTCGGTCAGCGGCGAGTAGGCGGTCCAGCCGAAGTCAGCGGCACCACCGGGGGTGATGAAGCCGGCGATGGCGATCATGGCGCCGAACAGGAACAGCCAGAACGAGAAGGCGTTCAGCCGCGGGAACGCGACGTCCGGAGCGCCGATCTGCAGCGGCAGCACCAGGTTCGCGAAGCCGAACACGATCGGGGTGGCGTAGAACAGCAGCATCACGGTGCCGTGCATGGTGAACAGCTGGTTGAACTGCTCGTTGCTCAGGAACTGCAGTCCCGGCATGGCCAGCTCGGTGCGCATGAACAGCGCCATCAGGCCACCGATGAAGAAGAACACGAAGCAGACGACGCAGTACATGATGCCGATCAGCTTGTGATCGGTGGTGGTCACCAGCTTGTAGATCAGGTTGCCCTTGGGGCCCATACGCTCCGGGAACGGGCGACGAGCCTCGAGTTCTCCGATTGGGGGCGCTTCGGCTACCAACAGATCCTCCAAATGTTCCGGGCGAATAGTTCGAGCACACGGGGCATCCCATGTTGTCTGCCGGTGATCTTATCCCCCATCGCACAGCCTTGCGGCGAGGGTCCTACAAACTGTCGTAATTGGCTGGACCAGCCGTCGGCACCGGCGTGGCGTCCGCGCCCGCGACCGCGCCTCATCTGGGCCGGACCGCGCGGGTGTTACCGTCGGCCACGTGCAGTTTCCGACTCCCCGTACCCGGCTGTCCAGCGCAAGCGCGGCGGTTCTCACCGCGCTGTGTGCGACGGCCGCGACCGTCCTGACGGGCTGTTCGGGACACACCAGCGACCCGCCCACGGCGAACAACGCGCCCATCACCAGCACCACCCGTATCGCGACCGCGGGCGTGCTGGGCAACCAGCGCCGGCCCGACGACTCCTGCGCGCCAAACCCGGCGGCACTCGAGGAGGGCCCGCCCACCCGTTCGGTGCACCACGCCGCCGGCGACACCGACGTCAAGGCCGACCCCCAGCGCATCGTCGTGCTGTCGGGCACGGCGCTCGACGCACTGTGCGCGCTGGGCCTGCAGTCCCGTGTCGTCGCCGCGGCGACCCCGACGGATGCGTCGGGCCAGACGTCATACCTGGGCACCGTCATCCACAACGTGCCGGCGGCCGGCACCCGCAGCGCACCCGACATGGCGGCGGTCAAGGCCGCCAACCCCGACCTGATCATCGGCTCGCAGGTGTCGTCCACGTCGGACACCTACGGCGCGCTGTCGGCCATCGCACCGACGGTCCTCACCGGTCCGTCCGGCGCGGCCTGGGAGGACGATCTGCGGATGGTCGGTGCGGCTACCGGGCGGGGCGCCGCCGCGGGCGCACTGGTGGACGGGTTCAACGCCGACGCCACCAGGGTCGGCGGGCAGAACGACGCCTCGCACTTCCAGGTGTCGGTCGTGCAGCTGACCGAGGGCACCATGCGAATCTTCGGCGCCAATAACTTCCCCGGCAGCGTGCTGGCCCGGATCGGCGCGGATCGCCCTGCGCCGCAACGGTTCACCGACAAGCCGTACCGCGAGATCGACATCTCGAAGCTGACACCCGGCACCGATTTCTCGACTGCCGACGGCGACATCGTCTACCTGTCGTTCGAGTCACCGGCGGCCAAGGCCAAGGCCGCCGGGTTGCTCGACAGCCCGGCCTGGAAGAAGCTCGCCGCCACCCGCGACAACCGGGTGTTCGTGGTGAACAACGAGGTGTGGCAGACCGGCCAGGGCATCGTGGCCGCGCGGGGCATGCTCGACGACCTGCACTGGCTCAACGCGCCCATCAACTGATCACTCGACACCTTGCAACGCCTGCTGGCCGAACTGTCCCAGCTCCAACGAGCCGTCGGGCAGCACCAGCTCACCCGACTCGATGCGCTGCCGCAGATAGGCAAAGGTCTGTGCGGTCTGCGCGAACAGGTGCTCGCCCGCCCGGAGGACCGGGCGCAGCTTGGCATCTGGTGACGCGAACTGTGGGAGCGGTTTCACCTCGGTGTGGTAGTCGACGTTGAAGAACAGCGGGAACGAATACCGCTCCTCGGCGACCTTGCGGACCCGGTGGCTCGTGGCGACGAAAGCGCCGTTGGTCCACAGCTCCAGCAGGTCCCCCACGTTGACGACGAACGTCCCGTCGACCGGTGGCACGTCGATCCACTCGCCCGCCCCGTTGAGCACCTCGAGGCCGGGGGCCGTCGGCTTGAGCAGCGTGAAGCATTCGTAGTCGGTGTGCGCGCCGATCCCGACGCTGTCGTGCGCGTCGGGGTTGTACGGATAGTGGATGAGCCGCAGCTGGCTCGGCGTCTTGGTGGCGTGCCGGGAGAACACTTCGGGGTCCTCGCCGAGGGCGACGGCGAACGCCCACAGCAGCCGCTGCCCCACGGCCAGCACCGCCTGGTAGTAGGCGGTCACCGCACTGGCGAACCCGGGTAGGTCCGGCCAGGTGTTGGGGCCCAGCATGGGATTGCCGGCCAGATGGTCCGGATCGTCGGCCGGCAGATCCAGCGCGGTGTCGAACGCCTCCTTCAGGTCCGGGACGGTGCCCTCCAGACCCTCCTCGCCGACCGGCACATACCCGCGGTGACAGCGGGACAGCCCGATGTAGTCCCGCATCTTTTCCTCGACCGGCAGCGCGAAGTACTCCTTCACCGCTGCCAGCATCGCGTCGAACAACGACTCGTCGATGCCGGTGCCGCTGATGTAGAAGAAACCGACATCGGCCGCCGCCCGGCCGATCTCGGTGGCCACGCGGTCCCGCTCGGCGCGTTCGGGTGACGACAATCCGCTGATGTCGATGATCGGCACCGACGTGAATGACGTTACGCCACTCATGAATTCACTTTCCCTTCCGAGTTGTCCACCGTCCAGCGCACGCCGTTGGCCTGGATTTGGTCGCCGACAGAGACGCTGCCGGTCATGTCGATGCCGAGAGCACGGTGCTCGGCGCCACCCACGGCGCCGAGCAGCACCCCGGTGTGGTCGGCCCAGCCGAACATCGCGCCGACCCGGACCAGTAGCGCCGATGCCGAGGCGGGCCCGCACAGCCGCAGCGCGCCCGTCGGACCTGCCTCGGCGGTGTCGCGGACCCAGTGCTCGATGTAGTGTTCGTGCACGCCCGTCTCGACGAGAATGTCGCCCTCCCAGTGCATTACGCCGGCATCAGGATGTGGACCCGGCGTCGTGGCGTCGAACTCGCGATGCCACTCGAAGACGTCGGCCACCTGGTGCAGGGTGCCCGCGAAACCGCGGGAGTCCACATAGGCCGTCGGCCCCTGCAGCCACAGCACACCCGGTGCGGTGTCGCGGGTGCCGTCGGTGTCTATCAACAGGGTGCGGCGCCAGAGGCCCGCGCACTCGGTCAGTAGTGGTGTCATGACGATTCCTCCCATCGGCACTGCAGCGTCCGTAGCCCGTCGGTGGTGGGCACCCCCACGGCCCGCACCCGGGCAAGCCCGCCGTCCGGGTAGGCCTGCACGCGCAGGGCCGCCACATCGGGCACGTCGACCGGGAACACCTGGCGCGCATCGGCGAGCAGTCGCGTTCGGGGCAACACGGGGATATCGAAAGCGACCATCCCCCAACCATGTTCGCGATCGGGACGGCCGCGACTGCCCAGCACCGAAACCTCGAGGCTGGCATTGAACACGAAGTACGAGGTGTCGACCTCGATCCGGCGCAGGTCGGCGGGAACGGCGAACGAGATGATCACCGCGTCATGGGTGTCCGGTCCGACGTCACGGCGCCGGCGCGCCTCCCACCCGTCGCCCATGTTGTGCGGCCGGTTCGGCAGGATCAGCGACGTGGCACTGGAATAGAAGCTGTCGCTGCACCATTCGACGCGGCCGCCGTTCTCCAGGCCGGACACCTCGACGGTGATATCGCTCCAAGACGCGGGGTGCGGCACCACCTCGCCGTACGCCCGCAGCCGGGCGACGCCGCCGTCGGACCGCAGCCGCAACCGCAGATGCGTCCACCGCCGGCGATCCCGGACGGCCAACAGATTATGCGAATCAGCCTTGAGCACAGTCGATTCCACGATCTCTGTCCACGTGACGGCCGGGTCGGTCGGATCGTCGGCGCGCTCCAGACTGCAGGCGTCCACCGCGCAGGCGCTCGGGTGATTACCCGAGAAGAACCGGGTGTCCACGTCGACGGCGTGCAGCCGGCCGGGTGTCCCCAGCCGGATGATCGCCCAGTCGCCGGCGCGGCCGGCGTGGCGGCGGGTCTCCCAGCCGTCGACCACTTCGCCGCGCAGGTCGAAAGTGCCGGGTACGAAAGCGGGTTCGGCCGGGTCGACGAGCCGCTCCTTGAATCCGAACGATTCGTCACTGGCCGCCACCACACTGCCGCCGACGCGGCGTGAGGCGAGATCGATGTCGGTCATAGGCCCAGCGCTTCCGACAGCGGCCAGTGGCTGCGTGGATTGTCCGGGCCCGGCGCGAACACGCCGGCCTTGCTGGTGGACAGCCCCAGCCCGACGACAGCCTGCGCGAGGGCCACGGCGGCGGACACCCCGTCGACCGCGGGCACCCCGAGTTTGGCCGAGATCGCCGCCGTCACTCCCGCCATCCCGGCGCACCCCAGGCAGATCACGTCGGCGCCGTCCGCGCTGACGGCGCGCGCCGCTTCGTCGACGATCGCCTGTACGGCGCCGGCGGGGTCGGCGTCCACGTCCGCCGTGCTCAGGCCGCAGGCGCGGACCGAGGCGCAGTGCGCGTTCAGGCCGGCCAGCAGCAGCCGGTCCTCGATCGGCGGGATCGACCGGGCGAGGGTGGTGATCACCGAGAACCGCCGGCCGATCAGATGCGCGACGTGCGCGGCGCATTCGGCGATGTCGAACACCGGCACCGTCAGCATCTCGGCGAGGGCATCGCGGCCGTGTTCACCGAATCCGGCGAGCACGACGGCATCGAAGTCGAAGTCACCGGCCCGGGTCAGCCGGGCCACGACGTCCATCACCCCGACCGCGGACAGGTAGCTCTCGGCGGACGAGTCGATGGCTGCCGCCCCGAAATACGGCGACGTGCAGACGATCTCGGTGTCCGCATGCGCCACAGAGCGCGCGGCGGCCGCAATCTCGGCGGTCATCGCGGCCGAGGTGTTCGGGTTGAGCACCAGGATTCTCATGCCGGCTCCCCCACCAACGCCGGCACGCCGGCGACCCAGGTCTGCAGTACCGAACCGCGCAGCGCGACACCCTCATACGGGCTGACCGGATGCCGGTGCCGCAGCGTCGTCGCCCGGACGGTGTCGAGGGCACCAGGATCGAAGGCACATAGGTCGGCCCGCAGCCCCACCGCGATCCGCCCTCGATCGGGGTAACCGGCCAGTGCGGCGGGGCGTTCCGACATCCACCGGCTGAGATCGGCCAGCCCGAAGCCACGTACGGCGGCCTGCGTCCACACCGCGCGCGGGCTGAGCTGCAAGGAGCTGATCCCGCCGAATGCCCGCCCGAAATCCCCGTCGCCCTTGAGCTGCGGCGCGCATGGCGAATGGTCGGACACCACCAGGTCCAGGGTGCCGTCGTGCAGCGCGGACCACAGCAGTTCGCGGTTGGCACCGTCCCGCACGGGTGGGCAGCAGGCGAATTCGGTGCCGCCGTCCGGCACCGCCTCGGCGGCGAATGTCAGGTAATGCGGGCAGGTTTCGGCCGTCACCGGAATCCCGGCGCGCTTGGCCTCGGCCAACCTGACCAGCACCGTGGCGCTGGAGACGTGCACGATGTGTGCCCGGGCCCCGGTCGCCGCCGCGGCGTCGATCACCAAGGCCGCGGCGTCGTCTTCGGCGGCGTCGGGTCGCGACGCCAGGAACGACCGGTATTCCCGGCCGGACGGCAGTGGCCCGGCATCGATCACCCGGTTACTTTCGGCATGGACCAGCAGCACCGACCCCAGTTCGGCGACGCACGCCATGGCGTCCCGGAATTGCGGCGGGCTCAGGTGCGGAAAATTCGGGTTGCCCGAGTCCGCGAGAAAACACTTGAAGCCGCGCACCCCGGCCCGCGCCAGATCGGCCAGGCGGTCCAGGTTATCGGGCACCACCCCGGCCCAGTAGCCGACGTCGACGTGGCAATTACCCTCTGCCGCGGCCTTTTTGGTGTCGAGCGCCGCGACGCTCGTGGTCACCGGGTCGCAGTCCAGTGGCATGTCCACCACCGTGGTGATGCCCGCCGCGACCGCCGCCGCGGTGGCGGTCTCGAACCCCTCCCAGTCGGTACCCGGGTCGTTGATGTGGACATGCGTGTCGACGAAACCCGGCAGCAGTACCACCGATTCGGGCAACCGGAGGTCTTCCACCGCAGCGCAATCGGCGTCGACCTCGCCGACGAATGCGATGCGGCCACCGTCGATCCCGACGGCGGCCGGGACCTGGTGACCGTCGACGAGCACCCGGTCGGCGCGCAGTACGCACTCCATCACGGCGCACCGAACCTGTGGTGAAAATGCTGGGTGAGCTCGGGCCACACATGCGGGTCATGGCCGGGAATCAGCTGAAACCCCCTGTCGACAGCCAATTTCTTGAGTCGGCGGATCGGCTCGATGGTGTCCTGCGGGTCGACGTCGATGAACCCGCCGATGGCGAGCTCGTGCTCGATGTTCTCCGTGAGGTCGGCAGCGTCGAACGCGAACACGAAGCCGTCACCGCCCACGGACTGGTCGAGTTCGACGACGAAGCTCTGGTGCCCCGGCGTGTGCCCGTAGGTCGGCACCGCGGTGATACCCGGGGCGATCTCGGCTTCCCCGTCGGCCAGCTGCCATTCGATGTTCGGATCGTCGAAGTCGATACGATTGATCGCATTGCGTTCGGGTTCAGGGTGATTCGACAGTCCGTACTCGAGTTCACGACGCTGCGCGTGCACCGGGACCTTGCCGGCGAACAGCTTGAGCCCGCCGGCATGGTCGTGATGCAGATGACTGACGGCGACGGTGTGGATCTCATCGAAATCCACCCCGACCTCCGCCAGTCGCTGCTCGATCGGCTCGCCCGGTCCGGGCAGCACCGGGCGGTACTCGACGGTCGGGAAGAACCGCCGGTAGAGCGCCGGGTCGCGCACGAGCGCGGTGTTGAATCCGGTGTCGAGCAACACCCAACCACCGTCGGTCTGCAGCAGCACGCCCGGCACCGGTTCCCGCATGCGCTCCTCGGGCGGTGCGCCGTACACCGACACCGACTTCGGCAGCTCCTCCCAGCCCAGGGTCAGCAGAATGATCCGCCGGACCCCGGGCTCGCCGACCAGAGTGGCCATCAGCCGACCGAAAGGGCGTTCAGGCGCAGCGAATTTGGGTTGGTGACCACGTGTGCCTGTTCGACGCCCTTGAGCCACGGCTGGGCCACCATGAAGTCGTTCACGTCGGCGATGTTGAGCCAGCATCCGGTCTTGACCGCTTCCACACCGGCCGTGGAGAAATCGGCCTCCGAATCGGTCGGCAGTCCCGCGGCCAGTGCCGCTGTGACCGGCGGCGCCGAGCACCCGAAGAAGTTGAGTCCGCCGTCTGCATCCCAGGAGATGTGGCCCCAGGTGTACGGCGACGGCGCATCGGGCCAGCCGAGATACGTCATGATCTCCGGCGCGGCCTGCCCGTCGGTGCCGACCCAGCCGTAGATCTCCGACGTGGGGTACGCCTGCACCTTGGCGGTCAGGCCCGCCGCGGCCAGCTGAGTCTGAATCAGGTTGCCGATCAACTGGTTATCGGGGTTGCTCGAGTCATAGCCGATGGTCACGGTCTTCTGATCGGCGGGCAGCTTGCCGGCGATGGCGGACAGCGCCGACGCATCATGCGGGACCGATTGCTTGCCGTATTCGGCGGCCATCATGTTCGGCGGGTAAATCTGCTCGGCCTTCTTGCCGCGCCCGAAGTACGTCTGCTTCACCAGTTCGTCGATGTCGATCGCCTGCATCACCGCGGTCCGGTTCTTGGCGTCGGTCATCATGCCCTTGCGCGGGTTGATGTACGCGTAGTTCGACATCATGGTCGGCAGTGAGTAGTTGGTGAACGACTTGTTGTTCAGATAGGACTGGACCGCCGAGGACGGCAGGTCGTGCAGGATCGCGGCCACTTGGCCGTTGTTGAACTGCAGCTGCTGCGCCGATACGTCGGTGATGACCGGAAGCTCAACCTTCTCGAAATACGGCTTGGTGCCCCAGTACTCGGGGAAGGCGGCCAGCGCGTAGTGCGAGCCCACCTGGGCGTCGGTCAGCACGAATGGACCGGTGCCCAGATCGTGAGTGGTCAGGTAACCCTGCGCGTTGTCGGCGCCGGCGTTCTTCTTCAGGCCTTCGGGGCTGAGCATGCGGGGACCGTACGGACATGCGAGGTAATCGAGGAACGCCGAGTTGGGTGCCTTCAGCGTGATGGTGACGCCGTAATCCCCTTGCGTCGTGACCGATTCCACGTCCTTGACCATGTAGGCCGGGCCCTGGTTGACGGCCACCCGGCGATCGAACGACGCCTTGACCGCCGGCGACGTGAACGGTGTGCCGTCATGGAACTTGACGCCCTCACGGAGCTTGAACGTGAACACCTTGTTGTCCGGCGATGCCGTCCAGCTCGTGGCCAGTAGCGGTTCCAGGACGGCCTTGTCGACACCGGCCTTGTACTGCAGCAGACCTTCGTAGGTGTTGGTCGTCAGCAACAGACCTTGGCCCGCGTAGTAGATGTCAGGGTCCGGCGGCTGCCCCGGGTCCTGCAGGAACGACAGGTGCAGAACCTTGTCGGTGGGCGCGGCATTGGGGGTGCCGCCGCCGGAATTCGAACCGCCGCAACCGCTCAGCGTCAGCATCACGGCGGCACTGGCCGCGGCGATCCGCCAGCCGCTACGGGCACGACCGGGGACCTTGTGGCTCTTCATCATCGGGCAGCTCCTTCGAGGGCGGGGTTGGACAGTTCGGGCGGACACAGATCGGAAAAGGCGGCGATGATCTCGTCGGTCGTGCGCATGGCACCGGCCTGCAGGTACTCCATGGCATCCAGGGCGGCGTCGTGGCGATACGTCGACGAGCCGCCGACACAATCAGTCACGACGCGGACGTAGAAGTCCCGCTGGTGCGCATCGGCGAAGGTGTAGTGCACGCAGACGTCGGTGAGCCCGCCGATGAGGATGAGCGTCGACGCCCGCAGGCCCGACAGGACGATCTCGAAATCCGTTCCGATGAAACCGGAATAGCGGCGTTTGACGATGTGGAATTCGTTGTTGGGGCCGTCGAGTTCGGGCAGCAGCGCCGGATGCAGCGGTGTGCCCGGCCGGCCGTCCACACAGTGCTCTCCCTCGGCGCCGTCGAGCTCGCGGCCGAAGTCGATGCCGTTGGGGCGGTGCACTTCCTGGAAGAACACGATCGGGATCCGCGCGGCGCGGGCGGCGGCGATCAGGCGCTGAGCCCGGGCGATCCGGCCGTCGTAACCGGCCATGTGCTCGATGCCGACCACCTCGGCCGGCATGTCGCCGGACTCCTGCATGTCGACGACGACCAGGACGGGATTACCTACGATGAGCGGCTGTTTCGGCACTTAACCTCCTGTGACTGCGATACGCGGATCAGCGGCGGCCTGCAGCAGGTCCACCACTGTGTTGATGACGACGTAGAGCGCGCCGAGCATCAGCGTGACCCCGGCGATCGCCGGGAAATCCGCCACGGGAATGCTCTGCGCGACGTACTGCCCGATGCCGGGCCAGCCGAACACCTGCTCGACCACCAACACACCCGAGAACATCAGGCCCACTTGAAGTCCCGTCATCGACAGGGCAGCGCCGACCGAGTTGCGCAGCACATGCCTGGCCAAGATGCGGGTCTCGGACAGTCCCTTGGCGCGGGCCGTCCGCGCGTAGTCGCTGTCGATGTCGGCCAGCAGGCTGCTGCGCAGGACGCGGCCGATCGCGACGGCTGGGCCGATCGCGATGACGAACGCCGGCAGGATCAGGTGGTGCGCGGCGTCGGCCACGACATCGAGCCGACCGTTCAGCAGACCGTCGACGGTGAGCATGCCCGTCGGCCCCGTCGGCGGACTCGGCACGGCACTGCGGCCGCCCGCCGGTACCCAGCCCAGGTCTTGATAGAAGACGATGAGGCCGAGGATGCCGAGTAGGAACATGGGCGCCGCGGAACCCGTGAACAGCACTGCCCGAAGCACATTGGCGCCGCGCCATTTCAGGGTCGTGCTGAACGCCAGCAGCACCGCGAGGACGACGGCGATCAGCATGCCGGCGAGTGCCAGTTCCAAGGTTGCCGGGACGAACGAGCCGAGGTCGGACATCACCGCGTGCCGAGTCCGGTACGACGTGCCCAGATCCCCGGTCGCGGCACCGGACAGGTAGTGCCAGAACTGCACCAGCACAGGGTCATTCAGTCCCAGCGCCGCGCGCCGTGCCGCCACGGCATCGGCCGAGGCCTGTGCGCCCAGTTGGGCCTTCACCGGATCCAGTGGCGAGATGTTCTGCAGGACGAACATCACCGCCGTGAGGGCCACCAAAATGGCCACCATCGACCCCAACCGCGAGGCCACGAAGGTCTTCATGTTTCACCCACCTACGTCGTCTTCATCAAGTTGCGCAGGCAGTCGCCGGAGATGTTGGCGACCAGGGCCAGCACCAACACCCCCAGTCCCGGCATGACCGGTATCCACCACTGCTGCAGGAAGTAACTCAGGTTGCGCGCGGAGTCGGCGCCGAGCTCCGGCGCCGGCGCGGCCTGACCGAGGCCGAGGAAGGACAGGCCGGCCAGGGTCAGGATCAGCGTGCCGATGTCCAGGCTCGCGGCGACCAGCGCGTTGGGCACCGCGCCGGGGAGCAGGTGCCGGCCTGCGAGCCGAAATCGGCTGACGCCGGCCAGCTTTGCGGCCTCCATGTGCGGGCGCGCGGCCAGTCGCGCCACCTCCCCGCGCACCAGCCGGGCGTAGAACGGCCACCACACGATGGACACCGCGATCAGGGTGTGCAGGAAGCTCGGTCCCAGCGCCGCGACCACGGCGATCGCCAGCACCGGAGCAGGCAGGGACAGGAAGCCGTCGGTGATGCGCATCAGCGCCGAATCGATCCAGCCGCCGGCCGCCCCGGCGACCAGTCCCACGAGCCCGCCGATCAGCAGGCCCAGCGCCACCACCGCCAGCGCGGCCAACCAACTCGACCGGGCCCCATAGAGCACCCGGGACAGGATGTCGCGCCCGACACTGTCGGTGCCGAGCAGGAACCCGTGCTCGCCCGGTGCCTGCAGCGGCATCCCTACCGGGATCAGCGGGTCGTGCGGAGCCAGCAGCGGCACCGCGACGACGGCCATCGTCAGCAGGATCACGAGCGCGAATCCCAGCCGGTTGATGATCAGCGACCGGGATTGCGGCAGCGCCAGGCGCAGCCGACCGCGACCGCGGGTGAGACTCGGGGCGGGGATCGCGATGGCCATCAGCGCACCTTCTCTTCGATACAGGCAACCTGGTGTGCGCCACCGGATTTGCCCACGAGCCGGACATCGAGTTCGTCACCGCTGCAGGCGTCGACCGCGACCGGGCATCTCGGATGGAACGCACACCCGGGCGGCGGGGACAGCGGGCTCGCCGGTTCGCCTGGCAATACCCGTGATTCGCGGCCGAGGTCGGGGATCGCGTCGACCAGCGCGCGGGTGTACGGGTGCGTCGGATTTCCGATGACGTCTTCGGCCGGCCCGATCTCCACGATGCGGCCCAGGTACATCACGGCGATGCGATCGGCGACCACACGGGCCACCGACAGGTCGTGCGTCACGAACACCACGGACATGTCCAGACCGCGGCGCAGGTCGCCGATCAGGTTGAGCACCGAGGCGGCCAGGGACACGTCCAGGGCACTCGTGGGTTCGTCGCACAACAGCACCGCGGGCGGGACGACGGTGGCGCGGGCCAGCGAAACCCGCTGGCGCTGACCGCCCGACAGCTGACCGGCGCGTGACTTCGCCACTTCCGCAGGCAAACCCACCCGGTCGAGCACCTCGATGACAGCGTCGCGGCGCGCGGTCCGCGAGAGTTTCCTGCCGCGCAGTCGTTCTGCGATCAGCTCGCCGACCGACAGCCACGGCGTGAGTGACGCGCCGGCGTCCTGAAACACCATCTGCGGGCGCTGCTCCCCGACCACCTCGACCGTGCCCGTCGTCGCCTTCTCCAGGCCGGCGATCACCCGCAGCAGCGTGGATTTTCCCGAACCGCTCTCCCCTACCAAGGCCACCGACTCGCCGTGCCCCACCCGCAGCGTCACGCCGCGCAGCGCCTGGAGTCTGCCGCGCGGCGCCACGGTGAAGGTCTTGGTCACGTCGGTCACGGTGACGGCAGCGGGTTGGTCCGCGGCGGCCGGGCCGACCGATTGTGCGGCAACAGGTTCCGGCGCGGCATCGAGCTCCGCTGCCGGGTCGTGCACCAGCTGCCCGGGGGTGAGCAGACAGGCGCTGACCCGTCCGGGTCCGACGGAAGCCGGCTCGGGAGAAGACTTCTCACAGTCGTCGGTGGCTTGGTCACAGCGCGGGCTGAAAGCGCATCCGGGTAGCGGTGACAGCGGGCTCGGCACCGAACCCGGCATCGCCGCCAGCCGACGGCCACGGACGGTGTCCAGCGTCAGCCGTGACCGCAGCAGCCCGCGCGTATAGGGATGCGCCGGTGCGCCCAAAACCTCACCGGCCGGGCCGACTTCGGCGATCCGGCCGGCGTAGAGCACCGCGATGCGGTCGGAGATCTGCGCCGCCACCCCGAGGTCGTGGGTGATGAAGACGATGCTGCAACCGATTTCGTCGCGGAGCCGTTGCAGCAGCCTGAGCACCTGAGCCTGCACGGTGACGTCCAGGGCGGTGGTCGGTTCGTCGGCGATGATGAGTTCGGGCGAGCCCGCGATCGCGATGGCGATCATCACGCGCTGCCGCAGGCCGCCGGAGAGTTCGTGCGGATACGCACGCATCCGCCGGGCCGGGTCAGGTATGCCGACCGCCGTCAGCAGCCGCAGCGCTTCGTCGGCGCTGCCGGCCGCCTCGGCGACCTGCTTCCCGATGCGCATGGTCGGGTTCAGGGACGTCATCGGGTCCTGGAATACCGCGCCCAGATCGAGACGGCGCACCCTGCGCAGCGCCTTCGCGTCACCGTGCACCATGTCCGAGCCGGCCACGGAGATGGTGCCCTCGATCCGGGCGGACGCCGGCAGCAGCCCGAGCATGCCGAATCCCAATACGCTCTTCCCCGAACCTGATTCGCCCACCAGGCCGAGGATTTCGCCGCGTTGAACAGTCAGCGAGACGCCGCGCAGCGCGTGCACCGCACGGCCGTTGCGCTGGAACGTGACATGCAGGCCCGCCGCGGTCGCCACCGCGTCCGGGTTCGACGACACGGTGGCGACGGGCGTGGCGTCCGCCACCGATACAGCAGTGCCCATGTGTGCTCTCCTGCGTTCTGATCGCCATGCCGTGGGACGTCCGTGACCGCTGGCCTGTCAGTTGACAGTTTTCTCCCCTGGACCATCGCGGATGGTGTCGCCCAAGTAAGCACGATGTAAGCAACCGGGGCCCTCAGGTAACCGGCCGATATCGCAAGTTTCTGTCGCGTGACAGATACTGACCGCCGGTATCGATGCCCGCCGGCTTGGACCACGATGGACAGATGTCGACCACCCACACAGGACGGCCTCGACTGCGGCCCCAGCGTCGTCCGGGGATCACCGGACGAGACGAAATCCTCGATGCCGCAAGCGAATTGTTCACCACCCTGGGCTACGCGGGTACGTCGACGCGAAGCATCGCCGATTCGGTCGGCATCAGGCAGGCGTCGCTGTACCACTACTTCAAGACCAAAGACGACATCCTGTGCGCCGTGCTGAGCCAGACCGTCGCCCCGACACTGGCGTTCATCCCGAGCCTGCTCAACGCCACGCCACCGCTGTCGGCAACCGAGCACCTGCACGCTCTGGCCGCGTTCGATGGTGACCAATTACTTGGTGGCACTTGGAATCTGGGAGCGCTCTACCTGCTTCCCGAACTGCGCGCCGATCGGCTGGAGCCATTCTGGTCCGACCGCGAACGCCTGCGACAGCACTACCTGACCCTGAGCCGGGAAGTACTGCACGAGACCGGCGTCCATCCGGCGGCGGCCGACCTACCGTTCCGGCTGGTCGAATCGCTGGTCAACATGTGGTCGGTACCGCACGGCCCCGAGCGATCCGACCTGCCCATGCAGGTCGCCGATGCCGGCGTGCGCGTGCTGGGCATCCCCGACGCCGCGACACCGGCACTGCGCAGAAGGACCGGGCAGGTCATCGAACTCCACCAGGGCCCCCGATAACCTCATAGCGTGTTTCACGTACTGAACATCACCTACACGCAACCGTTGGACGTCGTGGACCAGGCGCGCCCCGCGCATCTGGACTGGCTCGGCAAGCTGGTCGAGGAGCGCCGCATCCTTCTCGCCGGCCGGCTGGAGTCGCAGGGCGGCGCCGTGCTGATCGCCTCGGACATGACGGCCGAAGAAGCCGACGCCCTCACTGCCAGCGATCCGTATGTGCATGCCGGTGTCGCCACGTACGAGCGTGTGAGTTTCAACGCAGGTTTCCGCGCCGCCGGGCTGTAGCCGCAAAATTCACAGCCGGATCCGGGATTAGTTCGGCGCCGGTCGCCGTTGAGTGTGGTCAGGGCCTGACGCATTGCCCCTCATTTCGTTACCTTCGCTAATCTTTGTAGTGGGTAACCGCCGCTAGGCAAGCCGAGAATGAAGAGGACTGAACACGCATGACCACGACCGTTTCCGCCTACGCCGCGACCTCAGCGACCAGCCCGCTGACCAAGACCACCATCGAGCGCCGTGACATCGGCCCGCACGACGTGGCATTCGACATCAAGTTCGCGGGCATCTGTCACTCGGACATCCACACCGTCAAGTCCGAATGGGGCCCGGCCAACTACCCCGTCGTACCCGGCCACGAGATCGCCGGTGTCGTCACCGCCGTCGGCTCCGAGGTGACCAAGTACAAGGTCGGCGACCACGTCGGTGTGGGCTGCTTCGTCGACTCGTGCCGCGAGTGCGAGAACTGCCTGGCCGGCCTGCAGCAGTACTGCACCGGCAAGGGCGGCAACATCGGCACGTACAACGCCACCGGCCGCGACGGCACCCCCACCTACGGCGGCTACAGCACCGCGATCGTCGTCGACGAGAACTACGTGCTGCGCATCCCGGACAGCATCCCGCTGGACAAGGCCGCTCCGCTGCTGTGCGCCGGCATCACCCTGTACTCGCCACTGCGGCACTGGAATGCCGGGCCGGGCAAGAAGGTGGCCATCGTCGGTCTCGGCGGTCTGGGCCACGTCGGCGTGAAGCTCGCCGTCGCGATGGGCGCCGAGGTCACCGTGCTGAGCCAGTCGCTCAAGAAGATGGAGGACGGCCTGCGTCTGGGCGCACACCACTACTACGCCACCAATGACCCGGACACCTTCAAGAAGCTGGCCGGCAGCTTCGACCTGATCATCAACACGGTGTCGGCCAACCTCAACATGGGCCTCTACCTGAACCTGCTGAAGTCTGACGGCACGCTCGTCGAACTCGGCGCCCCGGAGAAGCCGCTCGAGGTGCCGGTGTTCCCGCTGATCGGCATGCGCCGCACGCTTGCCGGTTCGTTGATCGGTGGCATCCCGGAGACCCAGGAGATGCTGGACTTCTGCGCCGAGCACGACGTCACCCCGGAGATCGAGGTCATCGAGGCGTCGTACGTCAACGAGGCCTACGAGCGCGTCATCGCCAGTGATGTGCGGTACCGCTTCGTGATCGACACCGCGACCATCTAGCCGCGGGTTTCTCGTCAACGCCGGGGATTGCAGTCAAATAGTGACTGCAATCCTCGGCGTAACGCGTCATCGGCCGTCTGCGCCGGGGCGGGCGTCAGGCAACAGGTCCATACCGGCCAACGGCCAGCCGGCCGCGGCCAGTTTGGCCGCCACCCGCGCGACGTTCTCCGGGCCGGCGTCATGGTGGGTGACGTCGGCGATGAACTCGGCGATGTCGTCGCGCTCGATGGGATTGTCGAGGTCGGCGGGCGCTGAGGCCTCGGCGATATTGCGCACCACTTCGGCCACCTGGTCCTCGGTCAGCGGCGTGGCCCGCAGCAATGCCAGCAGAGGCACCCGGTCGGGGCCCGGGACCCCTTCCGGGTAACCGGCACGCAGCCAGTTCAGCACCGAAAGCAGTAGCGACTTCGTCGACACCCGGTAAGTCTCGCCGCTGCCCGGTCAACCCACCACTGGACGCGCCGACCGGGGCGGAAACCGCTTCTCATGGGATCGGGGGTTTTCGCGCCTGCTCCTCGGGGTACCGGCCACAATCTCCCTTGTGCCCGACGATCCCGTAGACATCCTGCAGCGCTGGGAGCTGGCAGGCGGTGTCTGGCGGATCATCGGCCGCGGGCACGAACTGACCATCGGGCTGTTCCAGTGCGACGGCGGTGAGCGCGTCGACGTGATCCGCTCCGGCGACGCGGCGCTGCACGCCTTCGTCGGCGACCGGGAGTCCAACGCCGACTGACTGGTCCGGTTGACGGAATTTACCGTCACGCATTAATACTTTGATCATGACGTCCGCTCGCCGCCGTGCTCCGCTGTCCCAGCTGGCCCTTGCCGGCGTGGCCATCACCATGCTGCCGGTGGGCGTCGCGCACGCCGATCCGGAACCGCCGCCGGCTCCGGCTCCCGTCTCCGCCGGTGTCACCGGCGTGCTCAACGACTGGCAGAAATCGGTATGTGCGCCAGGCAGTTTCAACCAGGACGATCCCGCGATCGCCGCGCGCGACTGGCCGGGCGCGGTCCGGGCGGGCACCTGCGCGAGCGCCGTGAATCCCGGTCTGACCAACGGCCTGTGGATCACGCAGTGGACCGCCAACAGCGACATGACCTCAGCGCTGCAGCGCAACTTCATGGCGCTGTTCGCGTCGGCCGTCAGCGATCAGTCCGCGATCATCACCTTCGCGGTCGCGAGCCCCGAGGCCCGCAAATCCCTTGAGCCGCTGACCAAATTCGGGTTTACCATCAACCCGGTACCGCCGCTGGCCTGACTGGCTCCGCACAAGCCGAGCCAATGAGATACGGGGCGCAGCCGGTTGCCCGGCACGCCCCGCATTCACAGCACTGAACTGCTCCTCTAGTGTCCTGCGCCGGGAATTCGTTGAAGATATGAACCGAGTCGTTCGAAGATCTCGTCGGCGGTCTTCGTCCAGTTGAACGGGCGGGGGTTGTCGTTCCAGTCTGCGATCCACTCGCGAATGTCCTTCTCGAGGGCCTGAATTGAGCGGTGAACGCCGCGGCGCAGTTTCTGGTCGGTGAGTAACCCGAACCACCGCTCGACCTGGTTGAGCCACGACGAGTAGGTCGGGGTGAAGTGCATGTGGAATCGGGGATGGGCGGCAAGCCATTTGGTTACTGTCGGCGATTTGTGCGTCGAGTAGTTGTCGCAGATCAGATGGACGTCCAGGTCAGCGGGCACGGTGTTGTCCAACTTGGTCAAGAACTTCTTGAACTCGATCGCGCGGTGCCGGCGGTGAATCGAGCCGTAGACCTCGCCGGTGGCCACATCCAGGGCGGCGAACAAGGTGGTGATTCCGTGCCGCACGTAGTCATGGGTGCGGCGCTCGGGCATGCCGGGCATCATCGGCAGCACCGGCGCGCTGCGATCCAAGGCCTGGATCTGCGATTTTTCATCGACGCAGAGCACCAGTGCCTTCTCCGGCGGGTCCAGATACAACCCCACGACGTCACGGACCTTGTCGACGAACTGCGGGTCGTTGCTGATCTTGAAGGTGTCCACCTGATGCGGCTTGAGGCCGAACGACTTCCAGATCCGTCCGACCGTTGACTTCGACAACCCGGTCTCAGCCGCCATCGAAGACCGCGACCAGTGCGTGGCGCCTTTGGGTTGACGCTCCAACGTGGCCACGATCAGCTGCTCGACCGCCTCGTCGGTGATCTTGCGCGGCGCACCAGGACGCGGCTCATCGGCCAGACCCTCCAGTCGCGCCTCCAGGAACCGTCCACGCCATTTGCCGACCGTTTGCGGCCACACACCTTCATCAGCGGCGACTTCCTTGTTGGATTTCCCTGCCGCGCAACCCAACACGATCCGACAACGTTGGGCCAACGCCTGCGAGGACTTCGATCGACGGGCCCACCGCTGCAACGTCTCACGTTCGTCGTCGGTCAACACCAACTCGACTACCGGCCTACCCCTGGTTCCCACCCGCCAATTCTACAATTAATCAACTAATTTACGGCGCAGGACACTAGGAGTCTGCTGAATTAGTGGGGTTTGGGGCGGGGCGTCTCAAGCGCTCGGTGGCGCGTGGGTGAAGTCAGGCCCGGAGGTCGACAGATGCGAGATCACCCCGCCACCATCGACTGTGGCATCGGTTGCCTGGGGTGGCAAGAGGTTGGTCACCTGCTGTTAGGCGATGGCCCAGGTGGTGCCGTTGTGGCCAAGGCCCAGGGCGATCAGCCGTCGAAGATTCAATGCGGCGGCGCGGTGGTGCAGCCAGTGGTCGTTTTTGAGGGTTCCGCGGTAGCGGACTTTGCGGTTGCCGCGGGCCAGCCAGGCGATGGAGCGTTCCACCATGGGCCGGTGCCGGCGGTACTCGTCCTGCCAATCGGGGTCGTGGGCTTGGCGGCGGGCGGCACGCATCAGCGGTTCGTGCTCAGAGACGGTCAGCTGTCGTCCCCGTTTGGCCGTCGTGCACTTGGTCATCAAAGGGCAAGCGCCACAGTATTTTCCGAACTTCACACCACCACGAGGCGCGATACCGACAGTATGGCCGGCGGGGCAGGTCACCGTCCGCGCGGTGAAGTCGACGGCGAAGTCATCGATGGTGAACCCACCGGGCACCGCGGCACGCAACGGCAGCGGTTTGATCACCGCAACATGCTTGCGCTCGGCCAACTCTGCCCGGGCTGCGCCGGTGCCGTAGGCCGAATCACCGAGCACCCGCACCGGGGCATCCTCATCGGCAAGCAATCCCAGCCCGACGACCGCTTCGTGGTTATCGGGGCCGCTGGCTTTGGTCAGCGCGCAGTCGGTGATGATCCCGGTATCGGGTTCGATCGCGATGTGGGCCTTGAAACCGTCCTGGCGCCGATGCACCGTCTTATGAGCGTGCCGGGCCTCAGGATCCACCGTCGAGACGACCCGGTCCGGGGCGACCTTGTGGGCGATGCGCCAGTGCCCGTCGGTGCCATCAGAACCCTCAGCCGGTTCGACATCCTGGCCGGCGATCAACGCCAACAGCGCCACCGCTTCGGCGGCGCGTGGCCCCAGTTCCTGTTCGGGCAGATGCCCCAGAACCCGGTGGGCGTCGCCGACCAGGGCATCGATGAGCTGATCACGGGCAGCCTTGTCGTTCCAGGCGATCGCTGGTTTACCCGGATCATCGTAATTGTGTGCCGTGCACTGGGTTTCGATGACCTCGGCGGCGCCGGGGACCTCACGCCGGACTCGCCGGATCGCGGCGATCAGCTGGGTCACGGTGTCCTGGGTGGCCACCGCGTCGTCGAGGACCGTGGAATCGAGCGCCCGCCGGGTCTTGCCTGCCAACACCGCGGTCTGCGCGACCACGGTGCGCACGGCCTCGAAAATCCGGTTCGGTCGATCCGAGGCCGCCAGCCGGCGCCGCCAATAGGTCAAGGTGGTGGAGTGAAATGCCGGTGCGGTGACCGGCAGCCCGCACGCGGCTTTCCACCGCAGATCGAAGGTGACCGCATCCACGGTCTCGTTGTCCGAGAGCCCATGCAACGCCTGCAACACGATCACCGAGGCCATCACCTCGGCCGGCACACTGGGCCGGCCCCGCCGCGACGGAAACAGATCCGCGAACATCTCCTCGGGAAACAACTCGTGGCGATGGGCCGCCAGGAACGCAAACACACTGTCGGGCTTCAGAAGATGCCCGGCCACCGATTCGGCATCCAACAACTCACGCTGATCATCAGAGCGACCCTGCACCCACCAAGGATCCCAGATACCACCGACCAACCCGCCTTCCGCCACGCGGATTTTTCAGCAGACTCCTAGAAGTCCCAGTCCGAGTCTTCGGTGTTGACGGCCTTGCCGATCACGTACGAGCTACCCGAGCCCGAGAAGAAGTCGTGGTTCTCGTCGGCGTTCGGGGACAGCGCCGACAGGATCGCCGGGTTCACGTCGGTCTCGTCGCGCGGGAACAGCGCTTCGTAGCCGAGGTTCATCAGCGCCTTGTTGGCGTTGTAGCGCAGGAACTTCTTGACGTCCTCGGTGAGGCCGACGCCGTCGTACAGGTCCTGGGTGTATTCCACCTCGTTGTCGTACAGCTCGAACAGCAGCTCGTACGTGTAGTCCTTGAGCTCGGTGCGCTTGGCCTCGTCGACCATGGTCAGACCGCGCTGGTACTTGTAGCCGATGTAGTAGCCGTGCACTGCCTCGTCGCGGATGATCAGCCGGATCATGTCGGCGGTGTTGGTGAGCTTGGCGCGCGAGGACCAGTACATCGGCAGGTAGAAGCCGGAGTAGAACAGGAAGCTCTCGAGCAGCGTCGAGGCCACCTTGCGCTTGAGCGGCTCGTCACCCTTGTAGTACTTCATGACGATCTCGGCCTTGCGCTGCAGGTTCGGGTTCTCCTCCGACCAGCGGAACGCCTCGTCGATCTCGACGGTGGAACACAGCGTCGAGAAGATGTTGCTGTAGCTCTTGGCGTGCACCGACTCCATGAACGCGATGTTGGTGTAGACGGCCTGCTCGTGCGGCGTCAGTGCATCCGGGATCAAGCTGACGGCGCCGACGGTGCCCTGGATGGTGTCCAGCAGCGTCAGGCCTGTGAAAACCCGCATGGTGAGCTGCTTTTCACTGTCGGTCAGGGTGCCCCAGGACGGGATGTCGTTGGACACCGGCACCTTCTCCGGCAACCAGAAGTTGCCCGTGAGACGGTCCCAGACCTCTGCGTCCTTCTCGTCCTGCACGCGGTTCCAGTTGATCGCGGAGGCCCGGTCGATCAGCTTCATACCTTCAGACACCGTGACCCCATTTCAGCTGGAACTGTGTTTGCCGGATCGGCACCACAGACACTACCCCTGGTGTTTCCCATCGACGAACACCGCTAAAAGTTGTGTTTTCGTGTCGCGCCGGCGACACCGATTCAGCGGATGAACTCGTACTCCGTCGACTTGAACTTCCTGGTCTCGAGCCAGTACTGCCAGGTCATGCCGCTCCACAGCGTGCGGTTCACGCCGTGCTCGTCCATGTACCAGCTGTGGCAACCACCGGTGCTCCACACCGTGCCGGCCAGGTTCTGCTGTAATTCGGCGTTGTACTCGTCCTGGGCGCGGCGGCTCGGCATCAGCGCGGCGGCGCCCGCCTTGTCGGCCGCCGCGATGGCCTGCGCGGCGTAGCGGATCTGCGACTCGATCATGAACACCACCGAGTTGTGGCCCAAGGCGGTGTTCGGGCCCAGCAGGAAGAACAGGTTCGGCATGTTCGCCACCGTGATGCCGCGGTGCGCCGCCATGCCCTCGCGGTTCCACCGGTCGACCAGGTCCTCACCCCCGAGGCCCTTGATGTCGACATAGGTGTACGAGTCGGTGACGTGGAAACCGGTGCACCACACCACCACGTCGACGGGATGCTCGACGCCATCGCGGGTGACGATGCCACCCGCGGTCATTCGCTCGATCCCCTCGGTGAAGACCTGTGTCTTCGGATTGGCGATGCCGCGATAGTAGGTGTCGGAGTTCAGGATTCGCTTGCAGCCCGCGACGTAGTTCGGCGTCAGCTTACGACGCAGCTCGGGGTCTTTGATGCTGCGGTTGATGTTCCATTTGCCCAGCAGCTCACCGATTTTGAGCAGTCGCGGCTGCTTGGTCATCGCGAAGCCGACACCTTCGTGAATCCAGTAGATGGCGTCCCGCATCAGCGCACGGGTACCCGGTACCCGGCGGAAGGTGTTCTTCATCCACTCCGGGAAAGCGTTGTTGGGCCGGGGCATGACCCACGCCGGGGTGCGTTGGTACAGGTGCAGCTCGGCCACCTGGTCGACGATCGCGGGCACGATCTGGATGGCGCTGGCGCCGGTCCCGATGACCGCGACACGTTTACCCGTGATGTCGACGCTGTGGTCCCATTGCGCGGAATGGAAAGCGACACCGACGAATTCGTCGCTGCCCTCGATCTCGGGAACCGACGGGATGTGCAGGCCGCCCGCGCCGGAGATCAGGAACTGGGCGATGTACTCCTGGCCACTGCCGTCGTAGATGTGCCAGCGCCGCTCGTCTTCGTCCCAGTGCGCGCGGTCGACGTGGGTGTTGAACCGGATGTTGCGGCGGAGGTTGTGCTTGTCGGTGACGCCCTTGAGGTAGTCGAAGATCTCGGGCTGGAACGACCACATGTGCGTCCAGTCGGCCTTCGGTTCGAAGGAGAACGAGTACATGTGCGACGGGATGTCACACGCGCAGCCGGGGTAGGTGTTGTCGCGCCAGGTGCCGCCGACCTCGTCGGCTTTCTCCAGGATCAGGAAGTCACGCGCACCGAAGCCCTGTTTGCGCAGCGCGATCCCCATACCCAGCCCGGAGAAACCGGACCCGATGATCACCGCCCGCGTCACGATCGGCTCGGCGGCGACCTCGACGTCGGCGGACTGTTCGGAAACCGTCATGAACCTGCTCTTTCCTGGGAACGGCGGTACCGGATACTTCACAGTGTCCGGTCAGGCCGCCCAGGTGTCAACGCACCTGGCTGGCGACGGCCTGTCAGCCGACGGATTCTTCGCGGCGGACCGCGTCGTGCACCGGCAGGTCCAGGTCGAACCGGATGCCGAGCAGCCGCGCGGTGCCGTTGATGGCGCCGATCATGATGGTCGTCATGTGTGCGACGAACTGGTCGCGGGGCAGCCGGCGCGGAGTGTCGTCACTGCCGCCGAGCCACCAGTCGGTCGCCGAGGCGGCCGCGCCGAACAGCGTGAACGCCGCCAGCTCGAAGATGGCCGAGTCGAGGTCCATGTCCTTGAGTTCGCCGCTGATCATTGCCGCGATCGCCAGCGTGATGTCGCGGCCCCGGTTGACGGTCGTCATCGCGGCGGCGGACTGGTCGGCGAACCTGCCCTGCAGCAGGAAGCGCACCACGTTGGGGTGCTGGTCCACCAGGTCCACGTAGTGCTCGACGGCGCGGCCGATGATCTGCCCGGTCGAATCGTGCTCGATGTCGATGGACGGAATGACGGCCGCCCACAACATGTCGCGCATCCGCTCGCCGATCTGCGAGAACATGTCGGACTTGTCGGCGAAGTGCCGGTAGATCTTGGGCTTGGCGGTACCGGCCTCTTCGGCGATCTCCCGGACGCTGACGTTCGGCCCCAGCCGGTCGATCGCGCGGAACGCGGCGTCGACGATCTCCTCGCGGACCTTGAGCCGGTGTTCGCGCCAACGCTCACTGCGGGCGTCCACCTTCTCGGGGGCGCCCTTCGGCGGAGTGACCTTCACCTGCACGCTGACGGACGGAACGTTCACGCCTGGCACACCAGGAACTTTCACCCCGGCCTGGATGCCGGTGCGTGGAAGAGATGGCCTGCGCACCCCGCCACTGTACCGGGCGGGCCAAATCTGACCTGCTCAGACTGCCCGGCGCGGCGCATGTCACACCTTCGGGCGCGCGGTCGGACCAGCCGGCCGACAGACTTCGCGCGTAGCATCGGCCTCACGCACCGCCCGAAAGTACCGGCCTGACAGGGGAACTTGATCACATGGCGCAGCGGTACGACGTCATCGTCGCCGGCGGAGGGCCGGCCGGGTCGGCTGCTGCGTGGCAAGCGGCGCAGGCCGGCGCAAGCGTGCTCGTCCTCGACAAGGCCGCCTTCCCACGCGACAAGCCGTGCGGCGACGGCCTGACCGCCCGCGGTGTCAGCTACCTGCAGAAGATGGGCCTCGCGAAAGAGGTGGCAGAGTTCCACCGGATCAATCGGGTCACGGTATTCAGCCCGCACCAATGGGAGCTGTCGTTCCCGCGCCGCCCCGGTATGCCCGACCACGGCTGCACCGTCAGCCGTACCCACTTGGATGCGCTGTTGCTCGGGCACGCCGCCGCCGCGGGCGTGGAAGTGCGCCAGGGCGCCGAGGTGGCCGGCCCTGTGCGTGACGACGACGGCAGGATCACCGGCGTGGTCCTCAAGGACGGCGAGGCGGTGCACGCAGACGCCGTGATCGCCGCCGACGGCGCCTACTCCCCGCTCAAGCGCGCGCTGCACCTCGACTCCGACTTACACGGCTATTCGGCCATCGCCATTCGCGCCGAGATGCCGGCCGAGCGCGCCGACTCCGATGCCCTGGAGATCTATCTCAAGCTGCTGTTCGACGGTCACCAATTGCCCGGCTACGGCTGGGTGTTCCCCATGGGCAACGGCAACTTCAACATCGGGCTGGGTTACGTCAACAGCTACCGGAATTGGCAGGCCATCAACGCAACCCGATTCCTCGGCGACTTCCTGCACACGCTGCCCCGCGACTGGGCGCTGCCCTCGATCGACGAGTTGAAGAAGAACAGAAGTGTGCGGGCCTGGCGGCTGCCCATGGGTTTCACCGCGTGGCCACCGTGGCGACCCGGCATCCTGTTCGCCGGCGATGCGCTGGGCGCCGGCAAGCCCGCCTCCGGTGCCGGGATCTCCAAAGCACTCGAATCCGGTTTGGCCGCGGGCGAATGCGCCGCCGCCGCCCTGGCGAATGGTGGTCCCGGCGACTTCACCAATTACCAGCAGCGGATCGAGGCCGCATGGGGCCGCGAGTACCGGCGCGGCCGGTTCTTTCACCGGCTGGCCGGCATCCCGTGGGTGGCCGACGCCGGCCGCCGCGCGGTCGACAGCCGCGTCTTCCGCGATGTGCTGCTCAAGTCGCTGTACAAGAAAGCCGAGGGTCCGGCGCACACCTGACTAGGCTGCGGGCCGGGCGCTCTTTTCGGACTGTGCGTGATCGGCCTTCGCGTGATCGGCCTTCGCGCCGGCCGGTGCGCCGGATTTCGTTGCGGTCCCGGCGGATTCGCTTCGACGGTCGCCCGCCTTGGCCGTCGCCGCGGTAGGCGAGTTCGGCGCGGCCCCGGTATCTGCATGATCGCGGGTCGGCCGCACCGGCGCGACGGCGTCTGGCGTCGGCCGCACCGAGCGTGCGCGCTTGGCCGGTTTGTCCTTCGAGGCGGCCGGTGATGACGAGGCCGCGGCAGCACCGGAGGCCGCGTTCGAGTCCGGCTCCCCCGACGTCGCCTGCGCTGTCCGCGGTGCTGTCACCGAGAGGCGGCTTCCGGTCGACGGCGACTGGAGTGTAGGCACCGCGACGACGGACGCGAGTGCGGCACTCGGCGGCGTCGCCGACGTCGGCTTCTGGCCGCCGACCACCTGCAACACCTTGGCCACCGGACGAGTGATATTCGTCAGCGCCGCAGTCAGATTGACCACCGACTGCCGAATCGCCCTGGCCAGCGGTGAGTTATCTACAGACTTCGCAGGATGCTCGGTTGTGGGTGTCGCCGGTTCGGTGGCATCCACGACCGGTTGCGGCAGCGTCGGCGTGTAGCGGCCGGTACGGAGAATCTGCATTGACTGTGCGAACGCTCCGGGCAGCTCTTTGAGGGCGGCAGAGATCTTGGCCTGCGGCGTGGTCCAGCTGAATTGCTTGACCTGGCTGGGATCCGCGGTGCGGTCATAGGCGCTTTCGATGATGACGCGCAGGACTGGGTCCATGGCGTCGACGAGCCGCTGCGCCCCGATCAGCGACGCGGCCAGACGCAGCGGTGCCAGCAGCGGCAGGCGCTGCGGGAAGGTCACGTACGTGGTGTTGCCGACGGTGGTGCTCACCGTGTTGGAACTGGTCTTGGGCTCCAACGCATAGCCGGGAAGGACATGTTCGAACATGATGCCCAGCAAGGCATTGACAACGGCCAGCGGGTTGAAATAGGCCGGGAAATCAGCGAATCCGTCGTACTGGTTCTGGTAGACCGTGGTTTGGAATGGGCTGTCGGACGGCCCCGGTCGTCCGAGCGGAAAGAGATCACCCAGGATCGGCATACGACTCCACGATGTGAAGCGCGACAGGATGCCGCCGTTCGGCTGGTACGGATCGCCGATGAGGGTGAACGTGTAGTCGCCGGCGTGGGCGACGTACACGGGGTCCTTGGCCATGTCGGCGCGCGCGATCTCGGCGACCTGTGCACCCTGGGACATGCCGAGGATGGTGATCTTCTGACCGGGTGCCTGTTTGGCGATGTCCTGCTCGAGATATCCGGCACCGATGCGTTCGGACTGCTTCAGCGAGTGCGGCCAGTACGGGACGCCGGACAACCCCGGCAGTGCGGAGATGATCGGCCATTCGACGTTGATCTGCCCCGGGTATGGCACTACGTGGAATGAATCCCCTTGCGGGACAGTCGTTCCGTAGAAGAACAGCGGGATGCTCAGCCCCAACGGGTCGAACGATCCTCCGACGCCGATGGTGGTGTTGACGAGTTGTACCGCGGCCTGCGACACGATCGGAGCGCCAGGCGCCGACACGCCGACCACAGTCGCCGCGGCGATACCCACCGCGACACCCCTCGCCAGGACCGTGGCCGTCCATCGCGGCGATTGCAATTGTGTTGAGTTGACCCCCATAGCCGCAGGACGCTATAGCAACAGCCGGTTTCGAACAAGACCTCTTTCTAAAAACAAGAACTCTTGCCAAAGCGGCCCGCGATCGGATGCACCGGGGTATGGCGCGGATTGCGATCAGCGCAATGAGGCGGTGATGCCGGCCCGGACCACTGCCATGAAGCTGGTCAGATTGCCGATGAGAGTGTCGATGCTCGGCCGTTGTTCAGCGTCGGGCTCGTAGTCGTGCAGCCAGTCGGCAACTGCCTCGAACAGACCGCCGACGGTCAGGACCGCCAGCGCATGGAAGTCGAGCGTGGTGTCGGCCGCGATCTCGGGGAACTCGCGACGCCGCCACAACTCTTCGACAAACGCTGCGGTCCAACGCCGATTCTCGCGACGCTGACGTTCGACCCGTGGCGAGATACCTGCGCACTCCCCGAACGCCACCACCGCGATCCTGGGGTCGTCGACCAGGGCGTGGGCAAACGCCGACAGCAGCCGCTCGACCATATCGTCGTTGTCAGCGGTGGTGTCCTCGAGGATCTCGACAACCTGGCGTTCGATTCGCTCGGCGATCTGCCGGAGCAACTCGATGTAGCAGTCTTCCTTGCTGTCGAATGTCTCGTAGAACGCCTTGTTTCCCACGAACGCGTTCTGGCAGATCTGCTCGATCGAGGTGTTGGCATAACCGTCGCGCGCGATCAACTCGAACGCGGACGCCAGAAGTTGTTCCCGGCGGTGGACTCGACGCTGCTCGGCGTCGAGTCCGCGGATAGTGCGCGGAGCTCGTGATGTCGCGGATCGTGGCGCGGTGGTGCGTTTACCTGCGCCCGCCGACGGTCTGCTCATGGCCTGGGAGTGTAGTAGCGCTGAGCAAACGCCACGGGCTACAACGGCGTCAGCGCCGACCGCGCTTGGCCTGGCCTGACTTTCGGGCCGATTTGCCCACGGCGCCCTTCCCGGCAGCCGCCCGGGCCGCCTGCTTGGCAAGGGTCTTCTCGCGCGCGCTGCGTTTCGGCGCCGGCTCGGCCTGGCCCCGCGACGAACTGGCCTTTCGGCCCCGCACGATGCCGATGAACTCCTCGACCAGTTCCGACTGTTCCCCTTCCGGAAAGGCCAGTGCGACGGGGCAGGTGGGCGCGTCGGTGATCGGCCGGTACGTGAGATCCTTGCGGTGATACAGCCGCGCGAGCGACTGCGGCACGATGAGGGCACCCATGCCCGTCGCGACGAGTTCTATTGCACCCTCGGTGGTTTCGGGCCGGTACTCGACCGCGTTTCCCGGTGCATCCGCCCAGCCGACGACGTCGTCGAGCGGCACGATGATCGGCTCGCCGTCGAGGTCCGTGGCGGTGATCTCGTCGGCCGCGGTGAGCACATGATCGGTCGACACGACAGCCACCGTCGTCTCCTCATACAGCGAGATGACGGCCAGCCCCGTCGTGTTCGCCGGCAGCCGGAGCAGCGCCACGTCGACGCCGCCGGCCCGCAGCGTGTCGGCCGCATCGGCCGCCGAGACCGGATGCAGAATCAGCGCCGCCTCGGGATGACGCTCGGCCCAGATCCGCGCCCACTTCGCGGGCGTCCCACCGGGGACGTACCCGAGAGTCAATGAGGCCGACGAGGACGGTGTCACGGCGATCACGCTACCCAAACGCGCGTCGGGCGGTTGGTGGTCAGCGCCGATAATTGAGGCATGACCGAGCTCGGCGTCTTCACGTTCCATCTCGTCGAGCTGCCTGTCACGGCGACGGTGCCGCTGCTGCGGCGACCACCGCAGCCCGACCGGGTGGCCGGGCTGCGCTACGCCGAGTGCCTGTCCCTGATGCGGCTCGGCGCCCCGACCATCTCCCCCGACCGGCTGCAGTTGCGGCGGCTGGCGATGTTCGCCCGGTGGGAGGACGAGGCCGCGATCGACGCATTCCTGGCCGGTCCGGGCGCGCGGTTCGCCACGGGCTGGCATGTCCGGATGACGTTTCTGCGGCGCTGGTCCACGCTCGTGGCACTCCCCGATCTACCGCAGGAGGCCGAGGCCTCCGACGATGACGAGCCCGTCGTCGCCGTCACCCTGGCCCGGATGCGACTGCCCGAGGTCCCGCGCTTCCTCACGTGGGGCAAGCCGGTCGAGCGATTGGTGCGCGACCATCCGGACGCCACCCTGGCGTTGGCCGCGATGCGTCCGCCCCGTTCGATCTCGACCTTCTCGATCTGGACCTCGGTGCGGGCGATGACGGGGATGGTGCACGGCCGGGGTGGTGTGACCGAGGTCGCCGACCCGGCTCGACATGCCGATGCGATGGCCGAGCGCCGGCGCCGCGACTTCCACCGCGAGTTCGCGACCTACCGGTTCCGGCCGCTGTCCGAACACGGCTACTGGGACGGGCGTACCGGTTACGTGCCGTGGCGTTCCAGCTTGTAGTGCAGGCGGACGGCCGGCAGGTTCCACATCCGCAGCACATGGTCGGTGCGGAGCACCTGCTCACGGTCGACGTAGAGGTCGAACGTCTCATGCACGGGTACCCGCCGCGCGAAGTAGCGCCCGCGATCACGCACCAGGACGTACGCCCCGTCAGCGCCCCACGGGCCGGCCGGGGAAGACAACCGCAGACCGCCGTCCGGCAGGTGCTGCGGCCGCAGGAAGACCTGGACGTTGCCCTCTTCCAACGGGAACGTCACGTGCACGCTGGCCCGGTCGGCACCGGGAAGTGTTCTGCGCGAATAGCATCCGCTGAACACGGTGTCGCCGTTGCCGCGCAAGGTCCGGATCCAGCCGGCCGCGACCTGCGCGCCGGTGCCGTCGGTGATCACCGAGACCCGACCATCGATGCCGCGTGCCACGTCGAGGGGACGCATCGGTAGCGCCAGTTGCTGTACCCGCTTACCGAACATGCGCGATATCAATTCGCCGCCCGGCCAGAACAACGGTGACCAGCTGCTCCACACCTCCATCCGCCAGCGCGCCGTGTGGGTGTAGAAGTCGTGAATCATCGGGTGGACGGCTGCGGCATCGAATCCGGGCCCGGACAGTCCCTCGAGATCGGGCTGCAAACCGGCGTCGGGGTCGTCGTCGCGCAGGGCGCCACCGCGGCGGGCCGCTTCATCACGCAGCCAGTTGTTCCCGCCGCCCCGGGACCCGAGTGGCGCCTGCAGCCAGGCATCGACGCCGTCGAGGTCGACGCCTCTGCCGGTGGCCCGCCAGAACTTGCGGGTCGCGAGATCCAGAGTCGAAAACTCCACGTCGCGGATCGTACGGGGTCATCGCAGCGACCTACCGATAGGCTGATGCCCATGAGCAGGCCCAACGCGCAGTCCATGAAACCCGCCACCGCGGCGAAGAAGCTGGACGTGTACTTGCCCGCGACACCTGCCGAGTTCCAGGAGAACGCGATCACCCGCGCCGACCTGGCGGCGCTGCAGGCCGATCCGCCACAGTGGCTCAAGGACCTTCGCAAGAACGGGCCGCACCCCAAGAACCTGGTGGCCGCCAAGCTGGGTATCTCGATCGCCGGCCTCGCACGCGGCGGCGTCGAGAAGGCGCTGACCACCGAGCAGATCGACGCCCTGCTCGAGGAGAAGCCGGACTGGCTGATCATCGAACGCGAGAGCTACCAGCAGGTACTGCGCGAGCAGCGGCGGATCAAGGCACTGCACGCGGATCAGGCGCGCGAAGCCTGACGACCGGTCGCCACCTGCCACCGGTCGTCACAGCAGCACTCACCAGAGATCGAAGCCCACGTTGGCGTTGGGGTAATGGCTGCTGAAGCTGTGATTGATCCAGTAGTTCTTGGCGAGAAAACCGGTGACACCGGTGTTCGCGACATTCGTGTTGGTCTTCGAGTCGTTGACCTCGTAGGTGGCGGTCGGGCCGCCGACACCAACCCGGTAGGCGACGTGCATGTCGAGCGAGTCGCCCTGTGGCGCAACGGCTGTCACGGTTTCGGTGGCTCCGGGTGCCAGTAGGCGCTGAGGACCGTCGACCCATTTGCCGTTGGGGCTCGTCCCGTCATCGAGCAGGAACTGAACCTTGTCGGTGTGGTTGGTGATCGTCATGGCGATGGTCGGCTCGCCGGGATGAGTGACAGGCATGGTTCCCGCGTGGGCAACCGCGGCGAAGGACAGCGCGGCGGCGATTCCCGTTCCCGCTGCGGCGATACGAGCCGTCGTGATGTTCATGGAGCCTCCTGTAAGTGAATGTTGTTGACCGAGAGACGTTTTGGGATGATCCCCTGACACCGACGACTATTCCGCGAACGGCGGCTTTCCGGATTCCCCCGAACAGCGGATTCACCGGTGGAACCGTTCTCCCCCCGATCGGCGGACATGCCGAGTCCGCCGAACGGCCGCCGTGCCGATCTGCTTTGGTAGAGCCGATGGCTACACCGGACTCTCCACTGAGCATCGCCACGTTCAACGTCAACGGCATCCGTGCGGCACGCCGTCGCGGCTTCGACGCCTGGCTCGCCGGGCGCGGACTCGACGTGGTGGCCCTGCAGGAATTGCGCTGCCCGCCCGAGCAGGTCGGCGAATTCGACGGCTATCACGCGGCGATCGACTCCGGCTCGATACCGGGCCGCAACGGCGTCGCCATCCTGACGCGCGAGGCGCCGACGGACGTGCGGACCTGGGTCTCGCATCCCCCGCGCACCCGGGGGCTCGGGACATTCGCGAACGAGGGGCGGTACCTCGAGGTCGACCTCGCGCACGCTCCCCTCACTCTGGCGTGCCTCTATCTGCCGAAAGGCGGCCTGCCGGCGCACCTGCAGCGGCCCGGCAACATGCGCGATCTGCCCGACGGCGGCGCCAAGTACGACAGGAAGATGCGCTTCCTCGGGGCGTTCGCGCGCGAGCTGAGCCGGAACCGGCGGGCGGCGCTCGCGGCGGGCCGCGAGTTCCTGCTGCTCGGCGATCTGAACCTCGCGCACCTTCCGCACGACGTGACGAATTGGCGGCCCGCACAGAAGATGGAGGGCTTTCTCCCCGAGGAACGCGCCTGGCTGGACGCACAGATCGGGCCGCGCACACTCGTCGACGTGGTGCGGACGCTGCATGGTGACCGGCCCGGGCCGCTGTCCTGGTGGAGTTGGGCCGGCGAGTCGTTCAGCAAGGACGTGGGCTGGCGCATCGATCACCACCTGGCCACGCCGCGGCTCGCGCGGACCGCTATGTCGGTGACGGTCGACAAGGAAGCCGCTCCCGACGCGCGGCTGTCCGACCACGCGCCTGTCGTCGTGCGATACGCCTTCCCCGGAACCGCCGCGCGATGAGTTGTGCGTGAGCCGGCTGTCTATCCCGGTGACGGCGCCCGCTTCCGGGCGCCGCGGACCACAGGAGCAGCCCGATGCACGCCATGATCTTCGTTCACCTGCCCGTCGCCGACGTCGCGCGCTCGCGGAAGTTCTTCTCCGGCCTCGGCTATGCGGTCAACGAGACGTTCAGCAGTGACAACGCAGTGACTCTGGTGTTGGGCGAGAACCAGTTCGCGATGCTGACGCAGCGCGATGTCTTCGATTCCCTGCACACGGCAGAGACCGCGGACGCGTCGAAAACGAAGGAGTGCGTCGTCTGCTTGGGTGTCGACCGCCGCGAGTGCGTGGACACCCTCGTGGACGGCGCCATCGCTGCGGGCGCCACGCCGGGCGATACCGACGACGAGGACTTCATGTACGGCCGCAGCTACCACGATCTCGACGGCCACTCCTGGCAGATCTTCTGGATGGACCCCGCGGCCACGTAGCCCAAAACTGACCCCGGCCAATCCTGCACACCGCTACGATTTCCCAGCATGCAGTCAGCATTCGCACAGGATCACGACCTGGCAGATAGCCCGATCGATCCGTCATGGGTCGTCGACGGCAAGCCACGGGCACGGTCGCGGCGCTGGCACACCAGTGGCGACTCGGCAGTCGAGTTCTATATCTGGGACTGCTCGGCCGGCACCTTCGACTGGACCTTCGTCGTAGAGGAGACGGTGCACATCGTCGCCGGCGAGGTCCGCATCGGCGACCCAGAGACCGGAACCTGGCTCCGGGCGGGCGATTCCGCGGTTTTTGCCGCCGGTACCACCTACCGATGGCACGTCCCGGACTACGTCCGCAAGCACGCCACTCTGCGCACCCCGCTCCCTACGCTGCTGATCCGGGTGGGGCGCGTCGCGACGCGGGTGGGTCGTCGCCTGGTGTCCACGATCCCGCGTCGCGGGCAGTTCGTCGGAGTCAGTGGCCCCCGCGCACACTGAGCAATGTGAGGGCCGCAGTCACCTCGATCGGGTTGCGCGCGAAGGGTTTCGGCAGCAATTCGTCGATGCGGGCGAGACGCCGGTCGATGGTGTTCCGATGGGTGTACAGCCGTTCGGCGGTGCTCGTGCGGTTGAGTCCCTCGTCCACGTATGTCAGCACCGTCTGGTGCAGCACCGGGCTGGCATCTTTCAATTCACCGAGCACGTCCGCGACGAACTGGTCGGCGGACGCCAGATCCGTCGACAGCAGGTCCACCAGGTGGACGTCCTCGTAGCGCACGATGGACAGCCCGGAGTCCAGGCGGGCCAGAAGCCGTTGCGCTGCAGCGGCATCCATATGTGTGCGCCGAAAGCCGCTCATGCCCGCGGCCGGGCGGCCCAGAGCCACGCGCACACCAGGCCGTCGTCCCAGGCGCTCGGCGAGATCAGCAGCTGTTGGCGTTGCCTTCGCCGGGATCCACAGCCACAACGCGGCAGTACCGGCGACCACCGTCAGTCGCCGGTCCGCGTCGCACGCCCGCATCACCTGTTCACTGGCGCGCTCGAGCAAGCCGACGTCCTGCTCCGAATCCACCCAGACCACGACGCCGATGTGAGAACCGGTCAGCGCGTAGCCCAGCTGCGCTTCGGCACGCGACGGTGCGATGTCCGCGCCCTGGAGCAGCAATTCGACAGTGGCGTAGCGCTGCAGCTGTGAGCCACCGGCGAACTCCTCGCGGACGCGGCCCACGTGTGCCGCCAGTTCCTCGATGGAATCGTCGACGAATGTGGCAAGTGAATTGCCCGTGATCTCGATGAGTTCACGGAGTTGTTCCGCATCGTCGGTCGCCTTGAAGCAAGCGGCCAGCCACCATTTCCACCCGACACGTTGAGCAGATCGCCACGATGCGACATCGTCGGTCGTCAGGCCACGCAGGACCACATCACGTGCGTAGGTGCGCATGGCGCTTCCCGTCGCGGGAGCGACCCGGCGACCCGGTTCGGCGATGTTGGATGTCAGCCAATGCTTGAGGTTGGCGACCGTCAGGCTCGCGTCGGCCTCCGCGAGTACCGGGTCGTCGGCGATCGCCCGGTACCGCGAGTCGCGAAGGGACGCCGCGGTCAGATCGGCGACCACTTCGCCGGACCTCGTCAGCATCGACTCAGCGAGTTCCCGGATCAGCCGGCGGACCGGATCGGATGCATCGGGCCACAGCTGATCCGGTGTCATGGCAACAGTCTGCCGCTTACAGACCGAGGTGATCGGCGAGTTCGCGGTAGTCGACCATCCACAGGCCGGGCGAGCCCGTGGGGTACTGCGAGCGGAAGCCTAGGATGCGCTGGACGCGCTCCGGCAGGGTCTTCACCACCTCCCGGTCGACCAGGAACGGGTAGGCCTCCTCCCCGACCAGGAAGCCCGGGTTGAACGCGAAAGACACCGCGCGGCGGTACTCATCGGAGGTGACGTTGGCGCCACCGCCGTGTGCGGTCTTGCCGCTGAAGAAGAGGGCATCGCCGGCGTTCATGATCGCGGGGACCGTCTGCTCGGGCGTCCCGCGGTCCTGGAAATCGGGCCACTTGTGGCTGCCGGGGATGACGCGGGTGGCGCCGTTCTCCTCGGTGAAGTCGGTGAGGGCGATAAGGAAGTTGAGGGTGATCTCCGGGCCGGCGGGGCCCATGCCGACGAAGGGGTACCAGTTCTCGAGGTCGCGGTGCAGGAACTGCGGGCGGTTGCCGGGGCCGATCTCGATCACCTGGGCGGTGGTCATCCAGTACGTGCCCGATTCCTCGAGGAAGGTCGCATCACACAGGGCGTGCACCAGGTCGTGGTTGATGATCTCGTTGCGGAAGACCGGGCTGTGGGTGACCAGGTTCGTCAGGCGCTTGGTGTTGGCGCCGTGGAACTCGTTGACGATCTCGAGCTCGTGCTTGCCGCCGGGAGTCAGCGCGGTGAGGGGGCCCTCGATCTCGGCGTTGAATCGGGTGACCTGCTCAGGGGTCAGCAGGCCCTCGATGATCACCCCACCGTCCTCGGCGACGACGGCGCGGATCTCCGCGACATCCGCGGTGTGAGGAAGCTTCCTGAGGTTCGAAACAGCGGTGGTCATCGCGTTATCTCTTTCTGCGAATTGAACTTTGGGGAGACGCCGAGCTGCTGGTGTGGCGTTCATCTCACTATTGCCGCTGGGCCCGGTCATGTGCCATGGCACCTCTCAACCAATCGAGCGGGCGGGCGGTGCATGTTGCACCATCGGCGAGAGTCCAGATGCTTCACGCAGCCGCGCACCTTTCGATGCCAGCGTGCGGGCGGGCAGGTCTCCCATGGACAGGAATCCGCTGGGCGCGTCGATCACCGCCGTCACGGCATTGACCGCCGCCGCGATGGTGCTGACGAAGGACTCGAAGCCGGTCAGCGATGTCAGTTCGATCACCTGGTCAGCGCCTTCGATGCGGCAATCGTCACCCGCGGTGAGCGCGTCACTCGGGTCGAAGAAGCCGAACATGATCTCCAGGTCGATCACCGCACGGCCGCCGCACAATCCGCGGGCGGCGTGGGTGACGGCCGCGATCTGGCCACGTTCGACGGTGACGTGTTCGCCGACGCGAGTGATCTCGCTGACCACCGCGGGCGACACCCGGCCAACCTCGATCGCGTCCAGGGTCCAGCCAAGGCCGCTCGCCAGCGCGCTGATCGATTGTTCGAAACCGTAGTGGCCGACCACCTCTCCGGATTCCTGTGCGGCGGCGAACTGCGCGGGCGTCAGTCCCATGCCGAACTTCGACAGGATCGCCCCGTACCGCGACATGTTGGTGCGACGGCGGATGATCACGCGATCGACGCGCTGAGTGAGAGCGGTCAGCAGCAGCGGCAGGGTGTCCATGAGGACACCGGGATTGGCGCCGGTGCCCAGCACGGTCACGCCGTGCGCTTTGGCGGTGTCATCGAGACGACGCGAGATCTCGGGGTGACTCGACCACGGGTACGCCAGTTCCTCGCAGATACTCATCACGTTGTACCCACGCTCAAGTAGCGGCACGAGGGTGGCGGCCACGTGGTTCAGATCCGACGTCGTCGCGACGATCGCCAGGTCGGCCGGGGGCAGACTCGCGGGATCATCGACGACGGTCACGCCGGTCGCCGCGCTAGCGACCAGCGTGCCGAGGTCGGTGCCGATCACCTCGGGATTGCGGTCGGCCGCACCGACGATCTCGACGTCGGTGCGCTGCAGCAGGGATTGCGCCATGGCGCGGCCCGTGGCGCCGAGGCCCACCATCGCGATTCGTTGTGTCATTTTTCGCTGTCTTTCAGTGGGATTCGTGGTTCGGCAGTTTCGCTATTCCTGCCGGCCCGAGGCCGGCAGGAGTGAAACGCCCTGGAAATCCCGGAGGCTCCTGACCTTGGAAACGAGGATGCAGGAATGCCGAAAGAACAGTCGCCAGGCAAGCCCACGGCACGTCGCTACAGCCCGGAGGAGAAGGCCGCCGCGGTGCGTATGGTGCGGACGCTGCGGCAGGAGTTGGGTACCGAGCAGGGCACGGTGTCGCGGGTGGCGCGCCAGCTCGGCTACGGGATTGAGTCGGTCCGCTCGTGGGTGCGTCAGGCCGATATCGATGACGGTCACGCGCCCGGGGTGAGTTCGGGTGAGTCGCAACGGATTAGAGATCTTGAGCAGGAGAATCGAGAACTCAAGCGGGCCAACGAGATTCTGAAACGAGCGGCGAGTTTCTTCGGGGCGGAGCTCGACCGCCAACACCGCAGGTAATCGCGTTCATCGACGCGAATCGCGCCGAGTTCGGGGTCGAGCCCATCTGCACCGTCCTGCGCACCGCAGGGGTGTCGGTGGCCCCGAGCACCTACTACGACGCCAAAACTCGCCCACCGTCGCCGCGGGCCTGCCGCGACGCGGTGCTGGGTCCGGCCCTGGTGACGCTGTGGGAGAACAACTACCGGGTCTATGGGGCCCGCAAGCTCTACAAGGCCGCCCGTAGGGCCGGCCATGACGTGGGTCGCGACCAGGTGGCCCGGCTGATGCGGGCCAACGGGATCTGCGGGGCCCGGCGCGGTAAACAAGTGCGCACCACCAAACCGGATCCTGGCGCGGCCCGGCACCCAGATCTGGTCAAACGCCAGTTCACCGCAAGCGCACCAAATCAGTTGTGGGTGACCGATCTGACGTTCGTGCCGACCTGGGCCGGGGTGGCCTACGTCTGCTTCCTTATCGATGCGTTCAGCCGGATGATCGTCGGGTGGCGGGTGGCTTCGCACATGCGCACCACGATGGTGCTCGATGCGATCGAGATGGCCCGCTGGTCACGCGGAAAGCTGTTGCCGCACTTGGTATGTCACTCCGATGCCGGATCTCAGTTCACCTCCATCCGGTACGGCGAACGGCTCGCCGAGATCGGCGCAGTCCCGTCAATCGGCACCGTCGGGGACAGTTTCGATAACGCCTTGGCCGAGACGGTGAACGGCTACTACAAGGCCGAATTGATCTACGGGCCAGCTCACACCGGGCCGTGGAAGACCGTCGAGGATGTCGAGCTGGCCACCCTGGGCTGGGTGCACTGGCACAACACCAGCCGCCTGCACGGCTACCTCGGCGACCTACCTCCGGCAGAGTACGAAGCCGCGTTCTACGATGCCCAACGGAGCGGCCAAACCCTGGTCGAAATCCAATAGCCCGAGCCTCCGGCGGACCCAGGGCGTTTCAGAGCTTCCCCACAACGGGTCCGAGCGCGAAGGCGGCGATCAGGGAAACAATGATGACGACCGAGACCACGCGACTGTTCCCGGCGAGCAGATCGAGATTGAGCAGCATGATCGCCAGGATGGCGACCAGCCCCACCATGCCGAGCAGTGGCGCGATCAGTGTCCGAGTCACCGGCGCCCCGTGCGGCTCGCGACGGAAGAACGCCAGCACCGACGAGCAGGTGAGGATGAGCAGCACGACGTATCCGATCGACCCCAGACCCGATGTCCACGTGTAGATTTCGCTCATCGGGTCCAGCCCGATCACGATGCCGCCGGCCAGCACGGCGCCGGTGACGACCGCGACGGCCACCGCTCCGCGGTGCGGCGAGCCGTGCTTCGGGTGGCTCGCCGACAGCGGGGTCGGCAACAGACCCCGGGACGCCAGGGAGAAGGTGTAACGGGCGAGGATGTTGTGCCACGTCAAGGCGGCCGCGAAGGTGCTGGTGACGAACATCGCCACGGTCAGGTCGGCACCGACGCGTCCGAGGTACTGCAGCGCCACAGCGGAGAACAGGCCCTCGGGGTCGGCTGCCGCGGCCTGGACAACTCGACTGTCGCCGACTCCGCTGATCACCGCCCACGAGGTGAAGGTGTAGAAGAGTCCCACCACGACCACCGAAATGACCGTGGCTCGGCGTACCGTCCGGGCGGGATCGCGTGCCTCGTCCCGGAACACCGCCGCCGCCTCGATGCCGATGAAGCTCAGCACGGCGAAGATGAGGCCCACCCCGGGTGCACCGGTGAATATCGTCTTCAGAGAGAAGATCCCACCGGACAGGCCTTCCGGTCCACCGCCGCGCGCAACGATCCAAAAGTCCAGTGCGAGAACGATGCTCACCTCGGCGACCAGGAGGACACCCAGGACCTTGCCGGACAGCTCGACGTCCCGGTAGCCCAGGAACAACGTCAGCGCCAGTCCCACCCCGGCCCACAGCCACCATGGCGACGCGGGTCCGCCGTAGGACTTCACCAGCGCGTCGACACCGGTCCCGAACAGAATGAACAGCCCGATGAAGATGCACGTATACGACAGCATTGCCAGATAGCCGGTGCCGATTCCGGCAGCTCGGCCCAGGCCCGCGTGCACGTAAGAGTAGAACGCCCCCGCCGAGCGAACGAACGGTGTCATCGTCGTGAAGCCGATGACGAAGAGCAGCAGGACGACGAGGGTCGCCACGTAGCCGATGGGCAGGCCTGCGCCGTTGCCCAAGGCCAGGCCCAGCACCATCGGCCCGCCGACCACGCAGAGCGGGGCGGCCCCGGCGATGATCATGAGGGAGATCGAGCCGACGCCGAGCTTGCCGCTCAGCCGGGGCGTAGTACCGGGCTCAGCGGTGTTCGCGCTGGTGGTGATGTCCATCATCAGAACCTGATCACCGAGCGGATGCCGACGCCGCGCTTCATCTCGTCGAAGGCGTCATTGATCTCTGCCAGGTCGATCACCCGGGTCACCAGTGAGTCGAGATCAATGCGGCCCCGCATGTAATGCTCGACGAGCAGCGGGAAGTCGGTGGCGGGCTTGCTCGAGCCGTAGTTCGAGCCGATGAGGGAAAGCTCTTGATCCGACATGACGAACGGATCGATTGTGACCTTCATGCCGTCGGCCACCTGCCCCGCGACGACAGCGGTGCCACCTCGGGCCAGGACCGCGTAGGCGGCTTCGATGGTCTGCGGCAGGCCGATGGCCTCGATGGCCACTTCGACGCCACGCCCGTCGGTGAGCTCCGCGATCCGGTCCGCCAGATTCTCCTGGGCGCTGTTGATGATGTCGGTGGCTCCGAAAACCCGTGCCTGCTTGAGCTTTTCGTCGGAGATGTCGGCGGCGATGATCTGCCGTGCACCGACCAGGCGCGCGCCCTGAATCGCGTTCAGCCCGACGCCGCCGCACCCGATGACCAACACTGTGTCACTTGGGCGCACCTTGGCGGTGTTGACCGCTGCGCCGACACCGGTGGTGACGGCGCAGCCGATCAGCGCCGACTGTTCGAAGGGGGCGTCCTCGCGGATCGCGATCGCCCCAGATTCGGGCACCATGGCGTACTGGCCGAAGGTGCCGACGCCGGCGAAGCTGAGGACGTCGGCGCCGTCAGCCGTGGTGATCCGGGACCGGCCGTCGAACGACAGGTGGTTGGCCGAATGTTGAGCGACCATGTCGCACAGGACGGGCCGGCCACTGATGCAGTACCGGCACCGGCGACAGGAGGGCGTCCAGGACAGCACGACGTGATCGCCCGTTTTCAGGGTCGTCACCCCTTCGCCCACGCTCTCGATGACACCTGCCCCTTCGTGGCCGAGAATCATCGGGGTGGGGACGTCCCATTCACCGGCAAGAACGTGAAAATCACTGTGGCACACTCCACTTGCCTTGAGTCGCACGAGTACGTCGCCGGGCGGCGGGGTCGATGGGAGCGAAACGGTTTCGATGGTCAGCGGCGCGTTCGGCGTCCTGAAAACGGCGGCGTCGAATTCGATGGTCATGGCAGATGTCCTTAGAGGTGCTGGATGTGGCGAATCGGATGTGGCGGGCGGGGTCTAACGAACGGTGCGGATGAGCTTCTTGTTGGCGAACTCTTCGATCCCCGCCCGGCCGAGTTCGCGTCCGAAGCCGGATCGCTTGACGCCGCCGAACGGCAGTTCCATGCTGTCGAGGCCGACGCCGTTGACGAACACCATGCCTGCCTCGATCTGGTCGGCGACCCGCAGCGCCTGCTCAGGGTCCGTGGTGAAGACGTACGAGCCCAATCCGTAGGGCGTGTTGTTCGCCAACTCGATGGCCTCGTCTTCGGACGCCGCTCGATACACGGTCGCCACCGGACCGAACAGCTCCTCGTTGGACGACGGCGACGTCGGCGCTACGCCGGTCAGAACAGCGGGCGGGAAGTACGCCCCCTGGCGGCTGCCTTCGCAGACGAGTGTCGCCCCGTCGCCGACAGCGCGCTGGACCTGCTGTTCCAGGCGCTCGGCGGCGGCGCCCGAGGACAGCGGAGCCAGCGACTCGGATTGGGCCATAACCTGTTTCGTGAACTTGTCGACGAACTCGTCGTAGAGCTCATCGGCGATGATGATGCGTTTCGCGGCATTGCATGCCTGACCGGTGTTTTCGAATCGGGCATCGATCGCGGCCTGGACGGTGGCATCGAGGTCATCGGATGACAGGACGATGAACGGGTCCGAGCCCCCCAACTCGAGCACCACCTTCTTCAGGTTGCGACCCGCCGTTTCCGCGACTGCCGCGCCGGCGCGCTCGGAACCGGTGAAGGAGACACCCTGAACTCTGGGGTCGGCGATGGCGCCGGCGACCTGTTCATTGGTGGCATAGGTGTTGACGTAGCAGCCTTCGGGAAAGCCTGCGTCGACGAAGATCCGCTGCAGGGCGGCCGCTGACTCCGGACACTGCGGCGCGTGCTTGAGCACGATGGTGTTGCCCAGAGCGAGATTGGGTGCGGCGAATCGGGCGACCTGGTAGTACGGATAGTTCCACGGCATGATGCCCAACAACACGCCGATCGGCTGGCGCCGGACGAATGCCGTTCCCTCCCCCTCGATGAGCTCGATCGGCTCGTCCGCCAGAAACGTGGCGGCGTTGTCCGCGTAGTACTCGTAGATGGCTGCGCTGAACTCGACCTCACCGATGGCCTGGTCGAGGGACTTGCCCATCTCGCGGCGGATGATCTCAGCAAGTTCAGCACTGCGCGAGTTGTGAAGTGCAGCCACCTTTCTCAACAGATCCGCGCGCTGCGCGACGGTGGTTTGCCGCGACCAGTTGCGGTAGGCGCCGGCAGCCGCTTCGAGCGTCGCATCCACCACTTCATCAGTGGCAGTGGGGTATTCCCGTACGACTTCCCCGGTCGACGGGTCGGTCACGAAGTACAAAGGCATGGTCATTTCGCTCGCTCCTGTTTGTGATCAATCGATTTCGGTCGCAACGCTGCTTCGAAGTCCGCACGCAGGGCCTTGCGATCGAACTTGCCGGATGCGTTGAGGGGAAGCGCGTCGTACACGACCCAACGGTCGGGAATCGCATAGTCGGGCAGGCAAGTGCGCAGAAACCCGACGAGTTCCTGCTCATCGAACGCCGTGCCGGCGCGCGTCTCGATGGCGACCGCGACACGCTGCTGGAGAATGTCGTCCGCGTACCCGAAAGCGCATGCGGCCGCGACGGTTTCGTGGCGAGCGATGTGGGACTCGACGAATGTCGGCATGATCTTCTCGCCGCCGCGGTTGATGACGTCGTCTGCCCGGCCGTGCAGCCACAGCAGGCCGTCGCCGTCGATCCGGCCGACATCGCCGGTGCGCAGCCACTGCCCGGTCATCTTCTCCGCCGTCAGCCGCGGCTCGTCCCAGTAACCGAGCATGCGCGTCGGCCCACTCAGCCACACTTCGCCCAATCCGCCGGGCGCCACGTCATCACCCGACTCGTCGACGATGCGTAGCTGGACGCCGGGCAACGGCAGTCCCACGGACTCGGCTTTCGTCGCCGCCAGGTCGCTGGGCAGGAACGTGCACACCGACGTGAACTCACTCAGTCCGTACGCGTGCACCAGCTTGAGATGCGGCCACCGCTGCTGCAGCTCCTGCACCCAGGCCTCGGGCATTGCGCTGCCGCCGTACATGATTGCGCGGACGCCGCTGAAAATCGCGTCAGCCTCGTCGTGCAGCATCAGCATTCTCAGCATGCTCGGCACTGCCGCGAGGAACGTGGCCGGGTGCGCCATCAGTTCTGCTGCCGCGTCGCCGGTCCGGTAGCGCCGCAGGAGACTGGTCGTCCCTCCGGAGGCGACCATGTGCGCCAATTGATCCGCGAAGCCCGTGTTGTGAAAAATGGGTACGACGATCAGGGTGCTGTCGTCCGGCCCCGTTTCGAAGTAATCCGAGAACGCGTAGGCCAGCTCGGCCATCGCGGCACTGCTGATGACCGCACCCTTGGGAGTTCCGGTGGTACCTGAGGTGAAGCTGATGAGGGCCGGGACCTCGGCCTCCTCTGAATGATCGCTTGCGGCAACCGATTCGGCACTGCTGCTGCTCATCTCGCGCAGAAGCGCCGACAGCTCCAGGCACTGCGCACCGGTCAGGGCGGCGAGATCGGTTCCCCCGAGGCCGGCATCGTGAAGCACCAACTGGGCATCGACCTTCACGACCTGCGCGACGACCTGACTCTGTGCGAGACGGGTATTCATCGGGACAACGATCACGTGGGCGCGCTGACACCCGAGGAACGCGACAACCCATTCCAGGCTGTTTTCGCCGAGCAGCACCACGCGATCACCCCTGCGCACACCGCGATCGAGGAGTAGGACGCCGAAGCGCGTCATCGCGTCGTCGAGTTCCGACCACGTCAGAGTCGTTTCCCCGCAACGTAGTGCGATGGCATTCGGCCGCGTGTCAGCCCAGTGCGCAACGGCGCCCGACAGGCTGGTGTGTCCGGTCTGCGGTGCGCGGATCATCTGCGTACTTCGGTCAGGGTCTGGATACCCGGCCCGAACCCGCCCAGCGACTGTCCGATGCGCTCGAACTCGCTGAGCGCGAACTGCCACGGGAGGACCTCCGGTCCCCACGCCCCCGGCGGCGGGCATTCGCGCAGCGCGGCGAGTGCGGCAACGGCGGCGCCGAGGCCGGTCCCACGGGACATCGGCGCGTCGTCGATGAGTGCGAGCGCACCCTGCACGCGAGTGCCGTCGAGAACTTGAATCAGCAACGCAGTCAACGCTTTACCGCCCTTGGGAGCGGCGGAAGCCTGGTGGCGGGCCCACATCAGCTTCCAGAGGAACTCGGCCGGCTCGACATCGTGACCGGCAATGTCCACCAGGACGTCATTGTGACCGAAGCCGATGCGACCCAACGTCGAAAATGCCGCGTTGGCCCAGTCGGGCCGCAGCGACCCCTTACAACTCGCGTTGCGCAACTGCGGGAAGAATCTGCTCAGCGTGCGCGGCTCGGGGTGCGCGGTGTCGAAGGCGTCGATGACACCGAGTGGCTCGGGAAAGGTGAATGTACCCGCGGTTTCCGGCACAAAGCCGGGCGACTGCACCCACTGGCCGTCGCGCCACACCGGGCACGGCGTCACCGCCATGTGGAGCATGTGGCGCAGCGGAGCCAGTCCGCCGGGGTCACGCTCGTGTGTTGCCCACACCACCTGGACGCCGTCGCTGTCGGGAAATTCGTCGAGCAGGCGGGCAGCGCACCAGTTGGACACGCCGGGCGACCAGCCGGCACCGCTGATGAGAGCGACACCGGCACTCTGCGCGTCGGCATCCAGGGCCAGGACGGTTTCGGTCGCCTCGAGGTCGTCACCGATATCGATATAGGTCGTGCCTGACCGCAGCGCGGCCTGCGCCAGGCCGTCGGATCCTGCGAAGAACGGTCCGGAAAGGTTGAGCACCACGTCGACACCGTCGAGGTCCACCGACTCCGCGGTGACGTCGACGACGCGCCCGCGAACGCGTGCGGGATCCAGCGACTCGGCGCGCCGCACAGCTTCGGGCGCCCGATCCATCGCCAGGAACTGCGCATCCGGGAGTTGTTCGAGCAGAATCCGCAGGGCGGCGCTCCCCATCTGCCCCAGTCCGGCAATACCCACTGACACCATGTCGAACCTCTTCCAATATCGCAGGTTCACCAGTCAGGACCTGCACGAACGAACATTCGTTAAGCTAGCGTTGGCCGTGGCTTCCGTCAATAGGTGGCGCCAAGTCAATTGCCGACAGCCCGGCCACGACACCCCGACAACCGCAGCTGCAGGCGAACATCCGCTCGGCACACAGACCGGCGACACCGGGCACACCGTTGAGCCGGGTACACACTCGAGCGCCGTAACCTTGGACGCAGCTGCCAACAGGAGGACAGATGACCGCCGCACGAGGATCCGCGACTCGGCCCGCCTCGAGTCCTTCGGAGCTCGACCGCTCAGCCGACATCGCGAACCTCGGCCGGGTCTTCGATCTGAGTGTCATGCGCGAACGCATTTTGGCCGCGGCAATCACCAACGTCGCCGATCACGGATTCGGTGCGTTCACAGTCCGGGAAGTCGCGGCCGTCGCCGGCATCAAAGCGCCCGGACTCTACAGCCACTTTCCGTCGAAGGAGGCGATCCTCACCGAGGCGGTCTCCCGGGTGCTGGGCGACTTCCTGGACAACTCAACGCATGTCGACGGTGTAGATCCCGAAGCAGACCTGCGCGAGACGGTACGACAACACGTGCTGTACCAAATGCACAACATGCACATTGCCCGCGTGGCGGATCTCGTTCTCTACACCGCCTCCGCCGGCCAGTTCTTGTCGACCGAGGACTACGACAGATTGCTGTCCCTGCAGCAGGCCCACCTGAATCTGGTGCGCGATCGCGTGACCGCCTTCGCGCCCGGCGTGTCGGAAACCAAGGTCACCGTTGCCTCGATGGCGATCATCGCGATGTGCGATCGGGTCGCGAACTGGTTCCCGGCAGACGGTGCGCGCGACCCCGAAGAACTGGCCGATCTGCATTGGCAGCTGGTGCGAGCCATGCTCGTCGGGCTCGGGCCGGACCACTCCTAACCAGCGCTCCCCGGGTTTACCGCCCCGCCGACCTCGCCTGCCATCCGAGGCGATTCCCCGCCCACTTTGCCATCCAAAATGCGGGTCACCCGCCCCGATCCCATCGAGGCGAATCATCACCGCACCCCCGAATCGCAAGGGCGCGAGCGTTATTCGTGGACCTCACCGAGAGCCGCCGAATCACCGGATCAAACCAACCGTTGACACGACTTTCGTGCGGCAGTAACCTACGTCACTCATACGAACGAATATTCGTTCAGTCACACTTCCCGCAGTCCGCCGGCGTAGTCGGGCGCAATCTCAACAAAAGGACAGCAGATGAGTCTGCCCGAGTTGGCGGCCACGCGCGCTGCCGCCGCAGGTGCCGTCGCGTGGGTCGTGCTTCGACGTAATACCAAACAGCGCAATATGTTTCATGCACATACCGCATGGCCGACGAATGTCACGCAGGAACGGGCGAATCTCGACGGCGTCCAGGAGACGCTCGAAAGCTCCCGTATCGAGGCGCACGCGAAGAGCCGGTGGTCGGTCTTCGCCGCGTACGGAATCCTGGCCGCCGCCACCCAGGCACTCGTGGTGAACTACGCGCCCGTGACCGGCGACGCGGCCCGGCATTTCGGCGTGTCGATCGCCGCAATCGGTTGGCTGTCACAGGTTTTCCCGCTGATCTACGTGCTGCTCGCCATTCCCGCAGGTCTGGCACTCGATCGGTTCTTCCGCCCGGCCCTCATCGCGGGCGCGGTGCTCACCGCGGCCGGCGCGTTCCTGCGGCTGGTCGCCGGTGACTTCACCTGGACGCTGATCGGGCAGGTGGTCGCGGCGGTGGGCCAGCCCTTCGTCCTCAACGCGATCCCCGGCCTCGCCGTCGGCTACCTCGCCGTCAAAGACCGCGCGACCGGCATCGCCGTCGCGTCCTCCGCCACATTCGGCGGGATGGTCGTGGGATATCTGCTCGGCGCGTGCCTCCCGGGCGAAAACCACGTCCACACCTTGACGGTCATCACTGCGCTGCTCGCCCTCGATGCCGGGCTGTGTCTCCTGGCGGCGCTTCGCTTCGCCCAGCCACTGGGCGGTCCAGAGTCCATTCGCACAACCGGAGGAATCCGGGCCTTCCGCACCGCATTCGGCAACCGCTATCTCCGGCGCTTGTGCGCGGTCGTCGCCATCCCGATGGGCACGTTCATCGCGCTCGCGACCTTCGTACAGCCACTGCTCGAGCCTTCGGGCGTCTCGGAATCGACCGCCGGCCTTGTCTTGGCCGTCACCATGATCGCCGGCGTCGTCGGCTGCGCCGTCGTACCGGTGTGGGCCGATCGACACCGCCGGGAAGTCCAGATCATGGGCGTCGGAATCGGTTTCACCGCGGTGGCGTGCCTGCACCTGGCACTGGCACCCAGCACGACGATGGCCTTCCTGACGCTGATCGGGGTGGGTTTCGTATTGCTGCCGGCGCTACCCATCGTGCTGGCGCTCAGTGAGCGCCACGCGCCCGATGCCGAGAGCACCGCGGCAGGACTCATCTGGATGGCCGGCAATCTGGGCGGCGTCGTCATCGCCACTGCCGTCGGATTGCTCGTCACGCATCCCGCGACCGCTTTCCTCACTCTGGCCGCGGCGACCCTCATCGCGATGCCGGCACTTCGCTGGTTCGACCGGCTACAGCGCCACGAAACTGCCCCCTGAGCTCTTGTGCGGCCACTAACCAGAGTGGGCCACACAGCGGGCATTCAGATATGTGCACCATGCACCGCTCCCGCACCAAAAGGGGTGAGCACCGTCGTTGTGACCCAGCTCACCAGACCGCGACAGTAGTGCACCACCTGACGAGCAACGGCGGGAAACCTCTCCCGCCACTTGGCGGCGTCCCGCCATCAACCACACTTCGAGAGGAATCACCACCATGAAGGACCTCGTGTTCCTGGCAGCCGCGGTATGGCTGGCGGCCGTCGGCTACTACATCGGATGGAAGTTCATCCGCGACTACGGCAACTACCTTCTCGGCCTGGAATCCTTGATCGTTGGAATTTCTGCCACCAACTTCCTCGTCGGGTCGCTGCTCGGCGCCGCGGAGGGCGGGATCGCCTTCGACGTCTCCTTCTTCCTCGACGCGTTCTCCCGGTCGGTCGGTTTCACGCTGATCCTCGTCATGGGCCTGATGGCGGTCACCCATCGGTACACGCCGACGGTCGCTGTCGAGGTCGGTGTCTTCGGACTGGCCGCCGTCGCCGCGATGTTCCTGAAGAAGTTCCACGACGAGACTCTCCACGTCGGGCCGGCGACGTTCTACCTGATCGTCAATGTGCTGACGACTGCATTCCTGGCATTCTTCGCCAAGAAGGTCTGGGACGCCGGCGCCCGAAAGCTCGCGATCGCAACAGGTTTGGTCACTGCGGCCGCGACGGCCATCGCGATCACCTATGACTTCTGCCCCCTCCCCTTCGACGACCACAACCGCACGTTCTTCTACACCGCTGCGCTGGCGACGTGGGGCGCTCAGGGGGTCATCTACCTTCGCGCCTACCGCGCGCTGTATGCCCACAACATCGCCGCGGACGCGGGGACAACCTCGAGTTATCGAAAAGACCTCCGGCACAGCCTCGGATGAAGACGACACACCAAAATGAAAGGAACACAATGAGATTGAAGGTTGCACCCTCTCCCGTCCTTGCCGCTGCGGCAGTGGCTGCGTCGGTGGCGAGCCTGTGCATGGCACCGGCAGTACATGCCGCGCCGGTCGATATGGCTCCGCAGGTCTACGACAAGGTGTCCCCGGACGGCTGGCATCTGAATCTGCAGATCAAGAACGAGGTCGTGAACTCCGTTCCCAATCTCGCGGCGGCGGCCAACTCGCGTGAAGCATTCGTCACTGCCACCGCGACCGCAACGGCGACCGGTGGTGGAAATCCGATCCAGGACAGCCTCTTCATCCTCGGCTATCAATTGGGTTGCCAATCGGACGTTTCGGCAGGTTTGGTCATGGGCGGCACCGGCGGCGTTGCCGGTTCAGCGGGCGTACCGTCCGGCGTCGGCGGCACCATCGGCGCTGCGGGCTTCCTGGAAACCATTGTCCAGCCTGGCGTCATCGTCGATCTGCCGATGACCAACATGGCGCTGAGCCCGGGCAACACCGCGTCTCTGGGCGTTGACAATCTGCACATCAAAGCCGATGCCTGTGGCGGCGACGTCAACATCCGCTCGTACGCATACTTGCGCATTTCGACTGCGGCCAGCCACTTCTCGTACGCCATCTACGGCGACCCGATCAAGATCTGACGTCCCACGAGAAAGGAGAGCTCTGTGTCACAACTCCGAGTCGGTCGATTCGTCGCGGGCAGTGCGATGATTTTCACGATGGGTTCAGTCTGCAGCGCTGTCGCGAGCGCGGACCCGATTCTGCCGTTTCTCCCGGGAACGCCTACCGCCCCCTATCCCGGGGCGTACACCTACGAATTCGGCACGGGCGCATACACCTATCCCCCGCACATGACCGACACCCGCGGCGTGCGAACCGGCGGGCCCACCGCGGATCCGACGCAGACCAGCGTGGGCCTGCCCAACAGCAAGCCCGGTCCGTCAGCGCCCAATCAGTCGTTCATCCTGAACTACACCAACATGCGCTACGGAGTGCAGGGTGGCATCGTGCCACCCGACAGCACCTCGGCCCTCCTGCAATCCGACACCGGCACGCTACCGGGCATGGTCTCCAGTGCGGGGCCGTGGCCGCAGCCGCTGTTGGAAAGCCCCACCGGGACACCACCGAAGACGGGGGTGCCCACCGGCGAGGCGACGAATGCGGCCCCGCCGAGCTACCCGCAACTGGAGCCGCCCGCCCAGCCCGCGCCCACTGAGCAGCCCGCGCAATAGCGATGGCCACCGTGTTCAACTCGGTCTCGATCCGGACCGCGGCAGTTCTTCTCCTCATCGGCTTGTTCACCGCGGACTGCGGCAAAGAAGACCAACAGGCGCCCAGCTCGACGGCGCCCACGAGCACCTTCCCCGTCCAACCCACAGAGAAAGGCCTATTACCGCCGGAGGCTCCGCCGTTCACCTCACCACCTCCACCGACGGACCCCAACAGAGCCGTCACATCGCCCTCTCGCCGATGATCAGGGGTGCACCGTGCACCCCTACACGACGGAAGTCGGTGGCCGTTGTCGTGGCCGCGTCGAATCATCGCTGGCGACACTGAACCTGTCAGTAGCGAGATGCGGAGATTGCCAGGGTAATCCGCTGCGGGCGGCAGTTCATCATTGCGCAGGTGCTGACCGACACTGCCGCCCGCTGCATCTCGCGTCATTCAACCGCGAGTGCGATGGAGGAAACCGTGAAAGAGCAGACCTTGTCGAAATCACCTGAGGGCGACGCCGAAGTCGCATCGGTCGACGTCGTGATTGTCGGTGCGGGCTTCGCCGGCCTGAGCGCCGCGGATCGGCTCTCCAGTCAGGGTGTATCAGTTCTCGTTGTAGAAGGCCGTGACCGGGTCGGTGGCCGTTCGTACTCAGGGGAAGTGGCCGGTGTCAAGGTCGACCTGGGTGCAACCTGGGTTGCCCAGCGCCACAACGCAATCCGTGACCTTATGGAGCGCTTGGGATGTTCGCTGATTCCTCAGTTCGATGAAGGGCTCAACGTTCTCTGGATGGCCGGGGAACGCCAGACCTACACCGGCACCCTGCCGACGACCGGACCGGTGGACGCCGAGGACCTGGGCCGCATCCTGATGGAGCTGACCACATTGCTGGACACCATCGACGTCAACGCCGCCTGGAAATCCCCCGACGCCGGTCAGCTCGACGCGATCTCGTTCGGCGAATGGCTGGACCGGCAGCAGGCCGCGACCAGCACACGTGCCCTGATGTTCATCGTCACCAGGGTGCAGTGGGGCTGCAGCCCGCTCGACGTGTCACTGCTGCATGTGTTGCGCTATATCCAGGCGGTGGGCGGGCTCGATCACATGCTGGCCGTCGAAGGCGGACAGCAGGAGTTCCGCGTCACCGAAACCACGCAAGAGATCGCCAAGCGGCTCGCTGCGCAGATCGGCGACCGAATTGTGCTGAACACCCAGGTCCGCGAGATCTCCCAAGACGACAACGGCGTCACGGTCTCCACCGACTCGGGAGTGATCAACGCCAAGTACGCCATCGTCACCGCGGCCCCTGAGCATCGGGCGTACATCGAGTACCGCCCCGCCCTGCCCGCCAAGACCGAGGGGCTCACGACGAGCTTCCCGATGGGTGCCCTGAGCAAGGCGTTCGTCGCCTACGACAAGCCCTTCTGGCGGTCCGAGGGGCTTTCGGGTGAGGCGTTGACCGATACCGCGCCGGTGTTCATCACCTTCGACGTGTCCCCCGGCGATGACGGGCCGGGCATCCTGATGGTCTTCTGCACCGCGCGGGTGTACGACGGCTTCGGTCCGGACGTTCGGCGGAAACTGGTCCTCGACCAGTTGGTCGAGCTGTACGGCGAGCAGGCCGGCAGCCCCATCGACTACATCGATCACTGTTGGGGCACAGAACCTTTCGCCCCGGGTGGCCCGCATCCGGCCGCGCCGCCTTTTGCATCGGTGAACTACGGCGAGGCCCTCACCACGCCGCACGGGCGCATCCACTGGGCGGGCACGGAAACCGCGGGCGAGTGGGCCGGGACCATGAACGGCGCCATCCTGACCGGTCTGCACACCGCCGAGCAGATCGCCCAGCGACTGGGCCGCCCCGCAGAAGTCTCGGCATAACCGTCGGGCGCCCCTCGGGGTACGAGCAGACGGGCCAAGCACCGTCGGCCCTACTCGCCCCCCGAGGGGTGCCGATGCCAATCGGCCTTGGGACGGCCGCGCGGCGTCATCTCGAAGGCTCACCAATTATGCGCAGTAGTTCGGTGGCAACGGCTTTCATCCCGTCTGCGGTCGGGTGAAACGAACTCGCGATGCGATGAACAGGCTGCAAGGGCTGGATCCACGGGGAAGGGCTACCGAGCTCGTGCCCGCGGCCGAACCGGGATGCCTGCGCGAGATCGGTTCCGGTTTGTTCTGCGACGTCGGTGAATACGCGCGACAGCTGATCGTGAATTGCCGCGAGAGCGTCGACGACAGCGTTATCGAACGGAACATCCATGAAAGGCACGGTCATGTCACCGACCATCGGGAGATAGTCGACGAGAATGACACGTGCTTCCGGTGCGCGCGAACGTGCTTCGATCACGATGCGGGCCAGTCCCGCGGCGGCCTTGTTCTGCTGCTCCACCGTCGCCGTGGGAACGTCGGCGGGAATCCACCGCTGCAGGAGTCCGCGCGTGTAGCGATTCAGCGTGAAATGGACGCCCAGCTTGACCGCAGAACCCAGGTACTCGAGATCGTTGCCGGCGGCCGTTATCAGTACCAGGTCGGCGTCAACGGGCAGCGCGAGAATCTGCGGCGCGAACTTCACGAGTCCGACGCGCTGCGGCGTATCCAGGACGGTTGACGTCGTCGCGCCCGAAACCGTCAGATCGGTGAGCTCGGCGCCGAGGGCACGCGCCAATACGTGCGCGTAGTTGTTGCCCGAACGCATCGCAGCGCGGTTGACGACCGGTTGGATGCCTGGGCCGGCGGCATAGGAGCTGCCGAGTGCAGCGATCCTGCGGTACGTGGTCATGGCGGTGCACCTCTGTCTGTCCGGACGCGCATGCGATGGTACGGCCCGTCCCACCAACCCGGGGTCGGTTGGCCGATGTCGGCACCGCAGCCGGTTCAGCCGAGGACGCACCTGATCCCTGCGCGGTGCGAATCACACCGCTACCGGATACAGGTTGTTGCATTTCGATGTGGTGCGCACCACGTCGACCCCGGCAGTCTGAGGCACATCGCAAGGCGCCAGTGCCGGCGCAGGAAGGAAACGACAGATGAGCATCCCAGCACCCAACCCGGAGTACTACGACGTCGTGATCATCGGCGGCGGCATCTCGGGAATCGGCGCGGCGGCATATCTCACCAAAGAGTTCCCGGCGAAGAAGATCGCACTGCTCGAGGGGCGCGCCGCGATCGGCGGGACGTGGGATCTGTTCCGGTACCCCGGCATTCGGTCCGACTCGGATTTGCACACCTTCGCATACGAGTTCAAGAGCTGGCGCGATGAGAAGGCGATCGCGGACGCACCGCTGATCCTGGACTACCTCAAGGAGACCGTCGAGGAGTACGGCCTCGACACGATCATCAGGTACCGCCACCACGTCGTGGCCGCCGCGTGGTCGAGCGACGACGCGGAATGGGTGCTGACTGTCGAGGTGACCGATGCCACCGGTGCGGTGCGCAACGAGGTGATCAAAGCGGGGTGGGTCTACGCCGGCACGGGCTACTACCGGTACGACGAGGGGTACACCCCGGAGTTCGAGGGCCGGGACGACTTCGAGGGCGACATCATCCACCCGCAGTTCTGGCCTGCGGACTACGACCACTCCGGCAAGAAGGTCGTCGTAATCGGCAGCGGCGCAACCGCAATCACGCTCATCCCGTCGCTGCTGAAGGGCGACGGCGCCGCCGACCACGTCACCATGCTGCAGCGCACGCCGACCTACATCATGTCGCTGCCACGCGTCGACACGCTGAGCCTCAAACTCACTCGCCTCCTCGGAGAACGACGCGGCTACCTCGCGACCCGGTGGAAGAACGTGTTGATCGACTGGGTGGTCGTCGAACTGATGACGAGGTTCCCGAAGACCGCACGGCGCGTCATCCGGCACCTGAACAAGAAGCAACTGCCGGCGGGATTCGACGTTGACCGGCACTTCAACCCGCCGTATGACCCGTGGGACCAGCGCCTGTGCCTCGCCCCCGACGGCGACTTCTTCGCCTCGATCCGCGACGGCGGCGCGTCGGTGGTGACCGATCGGATCCGCCGCTTCACCAAGACCGGAATCGAACTCGAGTCCGGTGAGCACCTGCCGGCCGACCTCATCGTCACGGCGACCGGGCTGAACCTGCGGCTGTTCGGCGGCATCGACCTGACAGTCGACGGCCGACCGGTCGAGCTGTCCGACGCCGTGGTGTACCGCGGCGCCCTGCTGTCCGGTATCCCGAACTGGATGATGGCGATCGGCTACACCAAATCGTCCTGGACACTGAAGATTTCGCTCCTCGGCAAGAGCCTCATCGAACTGCTCCGGTACATGGACACCCATGGGTACGACACCGTCGCGCCGTATGCGGCCGAGGGCGTCGGCACGCGGTCGATCCTCGACCTGGACGCCGGATACATGCAACGCGCCAATCGGGCGCTACCGCGTCAGGGCGACGGGATGCCCTGGCAGATGCGGAACGTGTTCCTGGAAGACCGGAAGATGTACCGGGGATCGATCATCGACGACAATCTGCGCTTCAGCTCGCGGCTAGAACGTGAACTCGCCGTCGGCGGCACGCAAAACGAGGATCGCCGGGCCGAGATCAACCGGGCAGCGTCCGGACGAGTCGCGTCATGACGGCGACCCTTGCCGGACCCACGACGCCGGACCGCCGACTGACCGCGGCCGAGCTGATGCAGCGGAGCCTGTTCACGGCTCTGGGCCGGGTTCCGCAGGCCGTCCTCCGCCGGCTCGTCCCGCCGACCGTCAACGCCGACGGCGACGTGATGGCGCCGGAGATCGCACTGCTGATGCGCTTCGCCGCCGAGGAGCCTGATTTCAGTGACGGCACCGTGGCCGAGGCGCGCGCCATCATGGCGAACGACTGCCGGGTCTTCGCGGACAAATCCGAGAACGTGACGGTGGACGTGGACCCCGATATCGTTCTCCCCAGCGGTATTCGGGCCAGCCTGTATCGCCCGAAGGTGCGCTCCAACGGGCTCGTGCTGTTCCTGCACGGCGGCGGTTTCGTCCTCGGCAGTCGCCAGGATTACGACTCCCCCGCCCGCCTCATCGCGGCCGGCGCCGGCGTCAATGTCCTGTCGGTCGAGTATCGGCTCGCTCCGGAGGCGCCGTTTCCGGCGGCTGTCGACGATGCCTGGGACGCATGGCATTTCGCCGTCGCCCGCTGCACCGACTGGGGCATCGATCCGGCGCGGATCGTCCTGCTTGGTGACAGCGCCGGCGCGAATCTCTGTGCGGTGCTGTCGAACCAACTCCAGGGCGACGCATTGCTGCCCCGGATGCAGGTGCTGATGTATCCGGTCGTCGATGCCGTGGGCAGCTACCGTTCGCGTGCGGAGTTCGCCGACAACCCCGCGCTGACCGCCAAGCAGATCGCGTGGCTGTCCGAGCTGTACGTCCCCGATGCCGATGACGGCTCCGACCCACGGGTCTCACCGATTCTGGCGGAGGACCTCTCCGGGGTGCCGCCGACGCTCGTCACCGTCGCCGGTTTCGACACCTTGCGGGACGAGGGCATCGCATACGCCCAGCGGCTCAAGGACTTCGGCGTCCCGACCCGCCTGCTACGAGAAAGCGGCCTGGTGCACGGGTACATCTCCATGACCCAGATCAGCCCAGCAGCCCGCGATGCGGTGAGCCGCGTCGCCGCCGCGATCCGACACGCCCTGCGCTAGTCACCCGGCAACACAACACCGAGCGAAACACGCAAAAGCGCGACTAATACGTACAAGCTCGCATTGTGATGCCGATTACAGCGACCCTTCTGAGATTGCACCAGTCACACCCTCAGGAGATAGCTGATGTTGGTTGCCCTCGGCCTGACCATGGTCGCCGCTTTCATGGTCGTCATCATGACCAAGCGCGCCACGCCCATCGTGGCGTTGATCGCCGTCCCCGTGACCTTCGGCCTGCTGGCCGGGGCGGGCAGCGGAATCGGGAAGATGATCACCGACGGCATCAAGGACCTGGCGCCCACCGCCGCGATGCTCTTCTTCGCGATCGTGTTCTTCGGGATCATGATCGATGTCGGGCTGTTCGATCCGGTGATCCGCACCGTGATCCGCTTGGTGGATCACGATCCCGCCCGACTGGTGGTCGGCACCGCGGTGCTCGCGGCGGTCGTCTCGCTCGACGGCGACGGTTCGACAACGTACATCGTCACGGTCTCCGCGCTACTTCCCCTCTACTTGAAGCTTGGGGTCAGCCCGGTGGTGCTCACCGTGGTCGCCGGCTTGGCGAACGGCACCATGAACATCCTGCCGTGGGGCGGCCCGACCGCGCGCGCGGCGGCCGCACTGAAGATCTCCCCGTCCGAGGTGTTCGTCCCGATGATCCCGTCGCTGATCGCCGGAATGTTCATCGTGCTGGCGTTCGCATGGCACCTGGGGGTGCTGGAGCGCAAGCGGATCGGCTCGATCGTGGTTCGCGAGCGGGTCCTGGCCGGTGTCGGAGGTGGGTCGGAACCGACGGGCCTCGGCGGCGGTGACGCATTCGAGGGCGCCGCCGACGACTCGGGCGCGATCTCCGGTGAATTCGCTCGACCAAAACTGTTGTGGTTCAACGCGATCGTCACCGTCGCACTGCTCGCCGTGCTCACCATGGACATCCTGCCCATCCCGGTGCTTTTCATGATCGCCGCCGCGGTGGCCCTCATGGCGAACTTCCCGCAGGTGTCCGAACAACAGGCCGCGATCACTCGGCATGCGTCGTCGATCGTGTCGGTGGTGGGCATGGTGCTCGCCGCAGCTGTGCTGACCGGAGTATTCAAGGGCACCGGCATGGTGGAAGCGGTGGCCACCTGGGTCACCGGCATCATCCCCGAGTCGATGGGCCCGCACCTCGGCGTGATCACCGGCGTGCTGTCGATCCCGTTCACGTTCCTGATGTCCAACGACGCCTTTTACTTCGGCGTCCTGCCGGTGCTCTCGGAGACCGCGAGCCACTACGGGATCAGCGCGGCCGAGATGGCGCGGGCCTCGATCACCGGCCAGCCGTTCCACATGCAGAGCCCACTGGTGCCGGCGATCCTGCTGCTGGTCGCGCTGGCCGGCGTCGGGCTCGCCGACCATCACAAGAAGGTGTTGTGGCGTGCGGCGGTGGTCTCGCTGGTAATGCTGGTGGTGGGCGTCGCTCTCGGCCAGATACCGCTCTGACGCGCCGATCCGCGGCCGATCCGTCGTCGACAGCGATAGCCTCGACCCTCATGCCGAGGATCCGATTACGCACCCAGATCCTCATCCTGCAGATGGTGATCGTGACCGCCAGCCTGGCCGCCGGTTTCGGCATCATCATCCACCGCACCGACACGCAGACCCGGACCGAATTTGCGCGCCGCGCCCAGGCCATCGCCGAGACGGTGGCCTCGGATCAGGAGGTCCAGGCCGGTGCCGCCGCCCAATCCGCGGCACGTCGGGCCGGGCACCCGGCTACGGCCGCCGAGCTGGCCGCCGCCCCGCTGCAACGGCAGGCCGCGGCCATCACCGCCCGGACCGGGGTGCTGTTCGTGGTGATCGCCGATGACGCCGGCTACCGCATCGCACATCCAGACCCGACACAGCTGGATCGGCCCCTGAGCACCGATCCGTCCGCCGTCCTCGGTGGCGAGTCCGAACTGACCGTGCAGCAGGGCACTCTCGGCGATTCGGTCCGCGCCAAGGCACCGATCCGCGGTCCGGACGGCACGGTCGTCGGCTTGGTCAGTGTCGGCGTGGCGATGGATACCGTCAATCAGGCCACCCACCGCACCCTGGTGCTCATGGTGACGTTGGTGGCGATTGCACTGACGGTGGGCGCGATCGGCTCGGCACTGTTGACCAGGCGGTGGCGCCGCCTGACCCTGAGCCTGGAGCCCGAGGAGATGGCCGAGCTGATCCGCGAGCAGGACGCGGTATTGCATTCGGGCGCTGAGGGAGTCATCGCGATCGATGCGAAAGGCATCTCCCGGGTGATCAACGAGCGGGCTCGGGAGTTGCTCGGTGTCACCGCCGCACCGGGGACGCCGCTGCGCGATCTGGGCCTGACGCCCCGCGTGGCTGCCGTCGCAGCGGAGCCGACGACGGTGCCGGTGGCCGCGGCCGTCAACGAACGCGTGGTGTTGGTGTCGTCCCGGCGGGTGCACCGCGACGGTACCGATCTGGGCACGGTGCTGACCGCCGTGGACCGCACCGACATCGAGGCGCTCACCCGGGAACTGGACTCGGTGCAGGCCATGAGCTCGGCACTGCGGGCCCAGCGACACGAGTCTGCGAACCGCCTGCACGTGGTGGCAGGCCTGCTCCGCGACCACCGGACCGCCGAGGCGCTCAGCTACCTCGACGAGATCACCGGCCGAGCCGGCGTGGCCCCCGTGCCGGGTCTGGAACGGTTGGACGAACCACATCTGCGGGCGTTCGTCGGCGCCAAGGCCGCTCGTGCGCACGAGCGCGGCGTCGTGCTGCGGGTAGGCGAGGAGACGGCGCTGGTCGGCACACTCGCGCACCCGGTGGACACCACCACGGTGGTCGGGAATCTGCTCGACAACGCGATCGACGCGGCGGCCGAGAACGCAGCGCCGGACGCGCACGTCCCGGCGGTAGAGCTGGATCTCTTGCGCGACGGACATGATCTGGTGATCGTGGTGACCGACACCGGGCCCGGATTCGCTGTCGACGACCCCTTCCTCGAAGGGGTCACCACCCGATCCGACCCGACGGTGCCGGGCGGGCGCGGTATGGGCCTGGCCATCGCACGGCAGGTCGCGCGCGGACACGGTGGGGATGTCACCATCGCGGCCCGCGGCGGCACGGACGGCGAGCCGACCACAGTGCTGGCCACGATTCCGGGAGGTGTGCTGGGCGATGACGCGTGAGTTGCGAATCCTGGTGGTGGACGACGACTTTCGGGTCGCCGCACTGCACGCCTCGGTGGTGGACTCGATGGTCGGATTGGTCACGGTGGGCTCGGCGCGAACCATCGCGGAAGCCGGGACGATAGTGGCCGACGCCGACGCCGCGCAGGCACCGGTGGATCTGGCACTCGTCGACGTGTACCTACCTGACGGCTCCGGCATCGACCTGGTACGCCGCCTGCACTGCGACGCATTCATTCTCGGTGCCGCGGATGATGCGGCGAACATCCGGGCCGGGTTGGCCGCCGGCGCCCTGCACTATCTCATCAAGCCGTTTCCCAACACGGAGTTGGCGCGGCGCCTGGCGGCGTACACGGCGTACCGGCGGATCCTCGACGGACCACACCTGACTCAGGAACAGGTGGACTCCGCGGTCTCGGCGCTGCGGTCCGAGCGGCCGAGCACCAAGAAGGACGATGGTGCCCCGCTGACAGAGCGCCTGATCGTGGACGCGCTCCGCGAGGCGGGGAAACCACTGTTGGCAGACGAGATCGCGCAACTGGTGGGCATTGCCCCGGCGACCGCGCGGCGCTACCTCGCGGATCTGGTGCGCGCCGGCACCCTCACGATGGGCCTGCAGTACGGCTCCACCGGCCGTCCGCGCCAGCGTTATGCCCTTGCATGAGAGCGTGATTGGCCCTCAGCCCGCACTCAGTTCAGGCGGACGGTCTCGAACGTGACACCAGCGGCCGGCAGGCGGGTCAGCAGCGCGTCACCCATCGCCGTGGCCGGCGTCAGGACCCCACGCAGAGCGGAAAGCTTGTCGCCGTCCAGCGCGAGCGCCAGACCGCTCTCCCCGAGCAGTACCGCCGTCGCCAGATAACTGGGGTCGCCCTGCTGTGCGATGACGGCGCGGTACCGAGCACCGGTCGTGGTGGTTGTATAAGTCTCGATGCGGTATTGCCCTTTGCTCAAGGCACTTTCACTCGGCCCGCTCCCCGGCTTGGGCAGGAGGCGTTCGAACAACCGCGCAGGCGCCGAGTTGGCGTAGCGGCTGCCCAACGCAGACATGCCGGCGAGGGCCGCCGTCGAGACTGCCGCACGCACCGGGGCGAGGACGGACGATCCGGCGCTGACCTGTTCGGCGTAGCGGAACGTGCGCCCGTACGACCAATCCAGAAGTGCGTTGCTACGCCGCACGATTCGCGAGTTCTCCGCCGCCATGATGAAGGCGCCGGTCCAGCTGCCCTCCAGTTCCGGGGCGATCTGTGCGCCGCGACGTAAGGGCGCATCGGATTGCCGCCCCAGGTCGGGTTCGGCCTCTCGATCGGCGCTCAACGTGTACGGATCGCGTATCGCGGTGCGGACGGCCGGGTCTGCCGACATGGTGCGCCGAGCTTCCAGGATCGAGGCGAGCGTGCCGCCCGAGGCGCCGCCGACGAACTTTCGCACCACCATGTCCGTGTCGGTGAGCGCACCTTCGCCATCGGCACGCGCACGGTCATACAGGGCATAGGCGGTGAGATCGGAAGGGACCGAATCGAATCCACAGGAGTGGACGATCCGGATGCCGGCATGGGCAGCCCGCGTGTGGAATTGGTCGACGCTGGCACGGATGAACGGGGTCTCTCCGGTGAGGTCGGCGTAATCGGTGCCGGCTTCCACACAAGCCGCCACCAGTGGCAGCCCGTAGCGGGTGTACGGCCCCACGGTCGTGACGACGACCTGGGTACGCGCGGCCATCGTCACCAGTGACGCCGGTGACCCGGCGTCGGCCTCGATGATCGACCAATTCTGGGCCGCCGCCCCCAGTGAGTCACGCACCGCGCGCACCTTGTCCACCGACCGCCCGGCCAGGGCGATCCGGGCGGATCCGCCTGCCTTGGCCAGGTATTCAGCGGTGAGCCTGCCGACGAAACCGGTGGCGCCGTAGAGGACGATGTCGAATTCGCGCTGAGCCATGGCCGGAAATTACCTCAGCGAGCCACGCCGCAATCGAAATGTGACATGAATCATGGTCAGATGATGGTCTGGGCGACCCGCCCCGTTCGGTTTGGTGCCGTCATATTGCGGTGAGCAGGTGGCCGGCCTTCAGCCCCGAACCGGTCAGCACGGCGACGACAGTGTCCGCGGCACTGATCTCTCCGGCGGCCCGGAGCTGACGCAGTGCGGGCACGACCTGCGCGCTGGTGGGTTCGATGAACAGCCCGGACCTGGCGAGCTCGCTCACGGCAGGAAGCAACTCATCCTCCGGGACGGCGACGGCCGTCCCACCCGTGTCCCGGATCGCCTGCAGCACTTCGCGATCCCGCACCGGCTTCGCGATGGCCGTGCCTTCGGCAACGGTCGTCGACCATTGGCTGTCGGTGACCTCATCGCGCCCCTGTGCGATGGCCGTGACGACCGGGCAGCAGTTCTGCGGCTGGCTGACGAGGATTCGTGGCACGCGGTCGATCGCGCCGGCTCGACGCAGTTCGCCGAATCCGGCGGCACAGCCGAGCACCAGACTGCCGGCGCCGGCAGGAACGAGAACCGCTGCGGGAGCTCGGAATCCGAGGTCCTCCCAAATCTCGTAGGCGATCAGTTTAATGCCCTGCAGGAAATATGGGTGCCAGTTGTGGCTTGCGTAGAAAGTGGTGTCGGCGCGGCCCACGGCCGCGTCGGCCACGTCCTGCCGGCTTCCGGACACCAATTCGATGTGGGCGCCGTGCCATCGGCTCTGCACGATCTTGTTCGGCGACGTCGCAGCCGGCACGAGGATGTGGGCTTCGATTCGCGCTGCCGCGCAGTAGGCCGCGACCGAGGAGCCGCCGTTGCCGCTGGAATCCTCGAGAACTCGATCGATTCCCTGGTGACGCAAGGCAGTCACCATCACCGCGACGCCGCGATCCTTGAAACTGCCGGTCGGATTCATCGACTCGACCTTCAGGCCGACGTCGATGCCGTCGAAGGTTCGGGTGAGCAGCGGTGTCCGCCCCTCACCAAGGGTCACCGGCTCGATGTGCGCCAAGGGATTTGGCAGCGCAGCGCGATAGCGCCACTGCGAGTTGATCGCGGCGTCGATCTCTTCGCGGCCGATGCCCGGCAGCTGTTCGAAGACCAGCGGGCCGCCGTCGTCACCGCGCCAGCGGGGTTGGTCAGCGGGATAGCGTTGGCCGCTGCGGTCAATTAGGCGCAGTCGACTCAATTCGAGTCTTCAATGCAGTATTGGCAGGTGTCTTTCTTGATTCCCCGATTTGTGTGGTGGCGCGTATGAGCACTGCGCTTACTCGACGGCTTCGGCCGGCCTTTTCGGACCGCAGACATTTTGGCACGTGTCTCCGCACTGGCACTTCGGCCAAAATTGGGGTTTCCAGCGCCTTTCCGCTGCTCTGAAAGTTTGGCCTTGGCCTCTTCCGACATCACATGACCGAAACTGGGGTGATCAACACCAAACTTCCCGTAATTCGGATTGTCAGCACCGACGTTCGTGCCTTTACGTGCGGCCGACCACTTCGCTCGTTGCTCGGCGGAGTGCTCTCTCCGATAGAACGGATTCTCCTCACCGAATCGGCTGGGAACCTTACGTCCAGTGGATCGGAGCCTCGCCGCCTCCCGCATCTCCGCGGTCCACACAACACCCGTCGGTCCGAGCCCACCGGCCGCGAGGTTCAGCAATGGATGCCCCTCCTGGCGAAGAAGCGCTATCCACGCAATCTCGGCCTCACCTAGCTCGTCGAGTCCATCCGTCCAGTCCAGCGGGTCCACGATCAGATCTTCGCGCTGCTGCTTTCGCAACCAGTCATAGAACGGCGTTTTTCTCCCGTCCCAAGCGACTTTCAGATGCTGCCGCAGGCGCACTTCCGCGGTTTTCGTCGTGAGGCCGACATAGCGATAAACAGACTCCGACCGGAGCCTGACCCCATAGATCAGGCCTCCGGTCGGAGTTCTACCAGTCATGAAATCCGCTGTCAGCGACCAATCATCACAACATGCAACTGACGCAGTTCTCCACGGCCGTGCCTTCCAGCGCCATCTGCCGCAGGCGGATGTAGTACAACGTCTTGATGCCCTTGCGCCAGGCGTAGATCTGCGCCTTGTTGACGTCGCGCGTCGTGGCGGTGTCCTTGAAGAACAGCGTCAACGAAAGACCTTGGTCCACATGCTGTGTGGCCGCGGCGTACGTGTCGATGATCTTCTCGTAGCCGATCTCGTACGCGTCCTGGTAGTACTCCAGGTTGTCGTTCGTGAGATAGGGCGCTGGGTAGTAAACGCGACCGATCTTGCCTTCCTTGCGGATCTCGATCTTCGACGCGACCGGGTGGATCGAGCTGGTCGAGTGGTTGATGTACGAGATCGAGCCCGTAGGCGGAACCGCCTGCAGGTTCTGGTTGTAGATGCCGTGCGCCTGCACCGATTCCTTCAGCGAGCGCCAATCATCTTGCGTCGGAATGTGAATGCCGGCGTCGGCGAAGATCTGGCGCACCTTGTCGGTCTTCGGCGCCCACTCCTGATCGGTGTACTTGTCGAAGAACTCACCCGAGGCGTACTTCGACTTCTCGAACCCACCGAACTTCGTACCGCGTTCGATCGCAATGCGGTTCGACGCGCGCAGCGCGTGGAACAGCACGGTGTAGAAGTAGATGTTGGTGAAGTCGATGCCCTCTTCGGAGCCGTAGTAAATCTGCTCACGGGCCAGGTAGCCGTGCAGGTTCATCTGCCCCAGGCCGATGGCGTGGGAGTCGTTGTTGCCCTGCTCGATCGACGGCACCGACCAGATGTGCGTCTGGTCCGACACCGCGGTCAGCGCGCGGATCGACACCTCGATGGTCTGCGCGAAGTCCGGCGAGTCCATGGCCTTGGCGATGTTCAGCGAGCCCAGGTTGCACGAGATGTCCTTGCCGACCTTGGCGTAGGACAGATCCTCGTTGAACAGCGACGGCGTCGACACCTGCAGGATTTCCGAGCACAGGTTGGAGTGCGTGATCTTGCCGTCGATCGGGTTGGCCCGGTTCACCGTGTCCTCGAACATGATGTACGGGTAGCCCGACTCGAACTGGAGCTCGGCGAGGGTCTGGAAGAACTCGCGCGCCTTGATCTTGGTCTTGCGGATGGCGCCGTTGTCGACCATCTCGTAGTACTTCTCGGTGACGTTGACGTCGGCGAACGGCACCCCGTAGACGCGCTCCACGTCGTACGGCGAGAAGAGGTACATGTCCTCGTTCTTCTTCGCCAGCTCGAACGTGATGTCCGGGATCACGACACCCAGCGACAGCGTCTTGATCCGGATCTTCTCGTCGGCGTTCTCGCGCTTGGTGTCGAGGAAGCGGTAGATGTCGGGGTGGTGCGCGTGCAGGTACACCGCACCCGCGCCCTGGCGGGCACCGAGCTGGTTGGCGTAGGAGAACGAGTCCTCCAGCAGCTTCATGATCGGGATGACGCCCGAAGACTGGTTCTCGATGTTCTTGATCGGCGCGCCGTGCTCACGAATGTTGCTGAGCAGCAACGCAACTCCGCCGCCGCGCTTGGACAGCTGCAGCGCCGAGTTGATGGAGCGGCCGATGGACTCCATGTTGTCCTCGATGCGCAGCAGGAAGCACGACACGGGCTCGCCGCGCTGCTTCTTGCCCGAGTTGAGGAACGTCGGGGTGGCTGGCTGGAACCGGCCGTCGATGATCTCGTCGACGAGCTTCTCGGCCAGCTCGGTGTCACCAGCGGCCAGGGTGAGGGCGACCATGACGACGCGGTCCTCGAACCGCTCCAGGTAGCGCTTGCCGTCGAAAGTCTTCAGGGTGTAGCTGGTGTAGTACTTGAACGCGCCCAAGAACGTCGGGAAACGGAACTTCTTGGCGAAGGCCCGGTCCAGCAGCTGCTTGACGAAGTTGCGGCTGTACTGGTCGAGCACCTCGCGCTCGTAGTACTCCTTCTCAATCAGGTAATCGAGCTTCTCGTCCTGGCTGTGAAAGAACACCGTGTTCTGGTTCACGTGCTGCAGGAAGTACTCCCGCGCCGCGAGCACATCCTTGTCGAACTGGATCTTGCCGTCCGCGTCGTACAGGTTGAGCATCGCGTTGAGAGCGTGGTAGTCGCTCTCACCGGGCAGCGCGTGCGTGGTGGCGGCTACCGGTTCTGCAGCTGTGACGGTTGGTGGCACGAGAGTTCCTTCCAGAAATCTTCCAGACCCTCACGGACGGCGATGACGTCGTCCGGGGTCCCCATGAGTTCGAGGCGGTAGAGGTACGGAACTCCACACTTACGGGAGACCACATTGCCCGCGTAAGCGAATTCAGCACCAAAGTTGTTGTTGCCCGCGGCAATGACGCCGCGGATCAACGACCGGTTGTGTTCATTGTTGAGAAAGGCGATGACCTGCTTCGGGACGTAGCCACCGTCGTTGATGTCCGGGGTGGCACGCCCGCCGCCGTAGGTCGGGAGCACCAGGACGTAGGGCTCGTCGATGACCCCGTCCTCGATACGTCCATGAATCGGGATGCGAATGGCCGGGATACCCAGCTTCTGGACGAAGCGGTGGGTGTTCTCGGACACGCTGGAGAAGTAGACGAGATTGCTCACTGTTCCTTCTCCTCCCCCGGCTGGTTGATTTCTAGGCGGTGACCGCCACGGTGCTGAGCGCCTTGATCCGGTCGGGACGGAAGCCCGACCAGTGCTCGCTGTCGGTCACGACGACCGGGGCCTGCAGGTAACCGAGCGCCAGCACGTACTCGCGGGCTTCGTCATCGATGCTGATGTCGACCTTCTCGTAAGCGATGCCCGCCTTGTCCAGCGCCTTGTAGGTGGCGTTGCACTGCACACATGCCGGCTTGGTGTACACGGTGACGGTCATCTCGGTACGACTCCTCTTCGAAAGGCCTGGAAGCTGAACTGAACATGGCTGGCAACTGACGGGGTAGCGCTTTCCGCTGATATCCCCATCCGGATCAGCGGCCCGGCAACCCCTGAAATTCCCGCATCTCCGGTCGTCCCGAGCCACTCCGGTCAGAACGTCCGGGAATCCCCGTCCGACCGACTTTCCGGCCCCGGCCGACCCTCAAATTGTGGGGGCCTGTCGGTCCGTCAAACACTACACCTAGTGGGCGACAAACCGAACAGATACAAGATGTTCTGAACAACATTCGTGAAATTCCCAGGTCGTAAGGCCGAATCCGAGACACTCTCTCGGCGTGTCGCACATCACACCCGGGGGCGTGTCGCGCTCCAACTACCGGTTTATCACCAGCCACCGACATTGATTGTGTTCAACCCGTTCGGGCGAGGATGACCTTGCTCGTTCGCCGCTGGTGATGACCCTCCCACCGACTGACGCCCTGCTGGGTTGTCTTCGACTTGATCTGTCTCACCAGCGACGCGCGAGCAAGCGTTGCCCCGAGAGCCCAGCGGGGCGGACATGACCTAATCAGGAGCCTGGCCGTTCCTCATCAATGTCTTGTCTGCCCGCCCCGCAGGGTTGTCACCCACCCGCACGGTTCATTACTACGGAGAGGACACCACCATCGTGACATCCCCACGCCGAGTCGTCATCGGCGCCGACACCCATCTGGACACCATCCACGTCGCCGCCATCACCGACACCGGCCAACCGCTCGGCGACGCCGAATTCCGCACCAACCCCACCGGCTACTGGGCCGCGATCTGCTGGGCCCGCAGCTTTGGTGACATCGTGACCGCAGGAGTCGAGGGCACCAGCAGCTACGGCGCCGGACTCACACAAGCATTGCAGGCCAACGCTATTCACGTCGTTGAAGTCAACCGACCCGACCGGGCAGCCAGGCGCAGGCAAGGAAAATCCGACCCGCTCGATGCCTACAGTGCCGCCCGCGCCGCGCTGGCCAGCAACAGCCCAGCCGTCCCCAAAGACCCCACACCAATGCACTCAAAGCCCTGCTGACCGCCCGTCGCGGCGCCGTCAAAGCCCGCACCGCAGCCATCCAGCAGATCAAGGACCTCCTCGTCACCGCTCCCGCCGAGATACGCGAGCGCTACCGCGGCTACACCACCACGCTGACGCTCGTGGCCGCGCTGTCCAGATGCCGACCCGCTACACACAACGATCCCGTCACGGTCTCAGTACTGACGGCCTGCAAAACACTGGCCCGCCGCGTCACCTTCCTGCAAGATCAGGCCGACGAAATCACTGCTGAGCTCGACACCCTCACTGCTGCATTCAATCCTGCACTCCGGGCCGCCTACGGCGTCGGCCCGGACACCGCCGCTCAACTGATCATCACCGCCGGCACCAACCCCAACGGCTCCGCAGCGAAGCCTCCTTTGCGATGCTCACCGGTGTCGCTCCCATCCCGGCCTCGTCCGGGAAAACCAGCCGCCACCGACTCTCCCGCGGCGGCGACCGCGCCGCCAACAACGCCCTGTACCGCATCGCCCTGGTCCGCATGGCCCACGACCAACGCACCCGCGACTACGTCACCCGCCAGACCGCCGCCGGCCGGTCCAAAAAAGAGATCCTGCGGATGCTCAAACGCGCTATCGCCCGCGAGATGTTCAAACACCTCACCGCACCCAGCCCGATCGACGACTACAGCGACCTCCGCCCGGCTCGTCGAGCCACAAACATCACTCTCACCGCCGTCGCCGACCACTTCGGCGTATGGCCCAACGACATCTCCCGCCTCGAACGCGGCCTCAAACGCGACGACACCCTCGCCGCTACCTACCGCCAATGGTTAAACACCCAGCTCAACCACGCCGCTTGACTATTAACAGAAATAGGAGCATCAAGTTGCGGCGACGCGCCGCTCGCGACGCGCCGGGCTCGACCCGACGGAAGTCGCCAGCTACGCCGATTTCCGCGCGACGGGCGCCACTGCTGTGGTACACGCGTGACGGACGTGACAGATGCGACCATCACCCCCGCGTGGCGCGTACCGCCCACACCCCCGCCGCCAGTACGGCCACCGCTTCGGCGACCACGCTGAGGACTGCATACGGTACCGGCTCGGAGCCCGTCTCCACGAATCCGAACAGGCCGACGGTTCGCGACAGCGCGAACGCCGCCAATGCCCCCGCCGACAGCACTCCCGAGGCCCATCCGAACCACCGCGGCGCACCCACCGCCAGCAGCGCGCCGACGGCACAGAACACCGCTGCCTGCACCAGGAAGCCGGTGCCGATCGTCGGGATGTGTCGGTACCCGTGCACATAGAGGTAGGCGTGCACACCGCCGCTGACAACCATGGCCGCCGCGAGCACCAGACGGTAGACAAGAGTCACAGCAGGGTCCGTTCCTTGAGCGCGAGCGTGTGCTGACCGGTCTGGTAGCTGACCTCACGGATACCGAGCGCGTCGTGCAGCTTGCCGGCCGGCAACGTCAGCGGTTTCGGTGCCGGACCATCGCCGGGATGCGGCAGCGGGTAGGCGGTCGTGGTGCCGCTGTGGAACGTGATGTTGCCCTCGGTCTTCGAAAATACCTGGTGCACATGGCCGTTGAGGCAGGTGACCGAGGCGAACCGCTTCAGGTAACTCAAGGCCTGCGCGGAGTCGTCGGTCCCCCAGCCCCAGTCGGGATACATCGCGAACAACGGGATGTGGCTGAACACGACGATCGGGGTATCGCTCGACAGCGCGGCGACGTCCTTCTCCACGAACTCGAGTTGATCGACGCCGAGGTGGCCGAGTTTCTTCAGGTTCAGTGTGTTCACCAATGCGATGACATGTACGCCGGCGATATCGAAGCTGTACCAGCCGTCGCCGCGGGTGCCCGCGCCGAAAGCCTGGCGGTACTTGGCGCCGGCGTCGTCGGCCGAATCATGTTCTCCCGGAACGGTGAACACGTGCGGGGTGCGCAGTCCGGTCATCATCTGCCGGACCTGGTCGAATTGTTCCGGCGTGGCCAGATGCGTCAGATCGCCCGTGTGGATGACGAAATCCGGCGTGTAGCCGAGGTTGTTGATGGTGTCGATGGCATGGGTGAACGAGCCGGCGACGTCGGTGTTGGCAGCCCCGGTGAAACCGATGTGGCTGTCACTGACCTGCGCGAAGCGCAGCGTCGGCTGCGCCGGGGCCGACGAGCTGCCCGCGACGTGCGACAGCACTTCCCCGCCGACCACCGACAGCCCCACGGCGGCGCCGAACCACGCCGTGTGCCGGAGCAGTTGGCGGCGGTTCATCTGCTGCGGGTCGCCTTGCGAGTCACTCATTTGACGACCACCGTCCCGTGCATGAAGGGGTGAATGCCGCAGACGTACGTGTAGGTGCCGGGCGCTGCGAACACGTAGCTGAAGGTGGCGCCGGAACCCATTGTCGGAGAGCGGAACTGACCGCCTTCGGCGACGACGTTGTGTGGGTCTTCGTCGTGGTTGGTCCACGTCACGGTCGTTCCGGCCGGCACCGTCAGCGTGTCGGGCGCGAGCGCGAAGTTGTCGATGTTGACGGCGTTCGGGCCGGCCGGCATCGGCGCCTGGTGGCCCGGTTCGGGCGGGGCCATCGTCATCGAGCCCATCGCGGGTCCGGACCCGGAGCCCGACATGCCAGGCGTGACGCCGGAACTGAAAACCGCGGTTGCAGTTGAGCTTTGTGGAACGGTCGAGGTGCATGCAGCCAGGAGCAGGACTGCGCCGGAGAGCGCCACCAGGGATCGTCGCGACACGACGGGAACCTCCGTAGTCGTCGGGTTCGGGCGCGTCCACGCACCCTCACCAACAGATACGGCGGCGGGTTACACCGTCTCAGGCCGGCTGACTCGGCGGCGTCGGCGCGAAAACCTCGATCACGCCGCCCACCTCACGAACATCGAACTTCGGCAAGGGTTTTGGCGCTATCGGCAGCTGATGTGTCAGGACGTGCCCGTCGGTGGCGAACGACGTGGAATGGCAGGGGCAGCGCAGCCGGTCGTCCGGCCCGTCGAACCAGAGTCGGCAGCCCTGATGCGTGCAGACGCCCGAGATGCCCTGCACGTTCCCGTCGACCCTGCGCACGAACCCCACGACCGTGCCCAGGTCGAACGGATGCACCGCCCCCTCCGACACGTCGGCGCTGTCGGCGACCTTCTGCCAGCTGCCGGCGGACGGGACCAGCTCAGGGTTCGCGGTGTCCTGGTTGCCCGGCCCACTGCGGCCCACCAGAGCCCGGTCGACGGCGACCGCGGCCACCGCGGCACCGGCGGCCGCCGATGTCCCGACGATCACCTGACGCCGGTTGGCGCGCAGCCAACCCGGCTTCGACGCCGCCGCTTCCTCGCCGTCGAACTGTGCGGCGAGTCTGCCGTGCAGATCGGCGAGGAACTCCGGCCGCGGCTCGTCGGCGCCGGGCCGGGCCGCCTGCAGGTCGATCGCCGTCCGCATCTGCGCCGCGTCGAAGTCGTCGGGCGTGAACCGCGACGGCTTGCGGCCGCGCAACAGATCGTCGAGGTACCGGCGCAACCCCCGCGCGTTCATGGCTCGCCCTTCTCGTTGATCTGTGCCGCCAGTCGTAATGCCCGGTGTTGCAACACCTTTGCGTTGGCGACGCTGACACCGAGCTCCGCTGCGGACTCCTTGATCGACTTGGTCTGGAGAAATCGCAGCTCCAGTATGCGTCGATAGTTGTCCGGCAGGGCGTCCAACACCGCGGCGACACGGTCCGGTGCGGTGCTGATGGACTCTTCGGCTTCCGGCGGCGCTTCGATATCGAGGTCGATGCAGGTGATCTCCCGCCCCATCGTCTCGCGCCAGTGCGCGGCGAGCACCGTGCGCGCGGTACTCCGCAGATAGGACCGCACCTCGGCAGCACTTGCCGTCAGCCGCAACGGCCGCAGGGCGGCGAGAAACACCTCGGCGGTGAGATCCTCGGCGTCGGCCTGATTGCCGACCCGCGCGTAGATCGTGCGGTACACCCACGTCGCGTTGTCCTGGTAGACGGACTCCCAGTCGGGATACCGGGAATCCGACGAGACCACGCGCAGTGGGGTTCGGTGCACAGGGTCACGCTGCGCAGACACATTGGCCCCGTCTCATCGGTGCGGCCCGGCACGCCGCGGGACCACTTCGCCATGTAGATAGCCTCCGGGGTTACATCGGGCCGCCACGAGCGACATCATCAGCCGCTCTCACCCGCCGTCGTCGACCGGATCGAGCAGCCGGTCGCCGAAAAGACTGCACAGCAGCAGCGCCACCTCGACGTCGAGCCGGTCGTCCTCGATGGGCCGGCCCCGGCGTTCGATCGCCCGCTGCACCCGGTACTTCACCGAGTTCGTATGCAGGTGCAGCTCCTCGGCCGCGGCCTTGTTGCTGCCGCCCGCCTTGAGGAAGGCCTGCAGCGTCTCGCGCAGGCGCTGGTCACCGTCTGTCGAACAGGCCAGCGGGCCAAGCACTTCCGTGGCCCACGCCGACAGCGCATCGACGTTCGTCCCCAGCAGGGCCGCGAGCGCGATGCCACGGTGGCCGAACGCGGTGAACCGGCGCCGCTGCGGGCCCGACGCCACCGCGACGGCGCGGGCGTCTTCGGCCTGCCGGTGCGACAGCCGAAAGCCGGCGACGCCGGACTGCGGAGTCCCGGCGGCGACATACGGCCCATCGGCCGGCACCAGACTCCCCAGCCATGTCACCGCCTCCGCGATGACCGCCGCGGGCACCGCGACCCAGGCCCACGCCGTGGCCCGATCGACCGAGACGAACAGCGGTGAGTCGGCCGCACCGATCGACGCGGCGAACTGCTGGATCAGCCGCTCCATCTCGGCCAGCCGGTCCTCGGAGTCGTCGCACCACAGCAGCACCGCGAGGTGGGTGCGCTGCAACGGATAGCGGATGGCCACCGTCGCGGCATCGATATCGACATCGCCACCGGCCAGCAGCTCACGAATCTCTGTGACGCGCACACTGTTTCGGTTCTCCAGCCAGCTCTCCCGCGCCTGCTGGTACACCTCGACGACCTCTTGCGAGATCCTGTCGATGTAGTTGAACGAGATCGTCGACATCACGTCGAAAATGTCCAGGCCCAATCCCGGATCGAGTTTCGCGGCCCGGATCTCCTCGAGCACCTCTTTCAGTACCGCCTGGTGGCCGAGCCGGTACGACCGCACCAGGACGTTTGCCGAGATGTCGCGTTGCGCCAACCGGCGTGCATGCTCGAGCGCGGCCGCGGGGGCATGCAACAGGTCGATCGAGATTCCGTGCCGGGCCGCGGCGAAGAACGCATCGATGTTCGCCGCGACCGAATCGGCCAGGACCTGCTGGAGTTGCTCTTCGTCGCGCAGCTCGCGGATATCCGCCACCAGCAGTTCCGAGACAGAGCGTGTGATGTCGGCGAGCCGAGCGTCCAATCGCATGCCGATTCCGGCCACCGCCTGCGTCAACGCGTCACCCGCGCCGGTGCGGTCTGCGCCACCGGCCACGTTAACTGCCTGTTTTCCCGGCCACCCCCAAACCGTAGTTCGTCGTCGGCCCGTTTGTCCCCGAAGGATGACAGCTACCGGATATTTCGCCGCGGTGCCGCTCAGCAGGCACACAGCGAAGGGCCGCCGATATCCGTTCGCGGATACCGGCGGCCCTGACGCTCAGCTGAGGTGGATTCAGCCGACCTCGGCGGCCAGCTTGGCGACCACGCCACGCACGCCCTCGACGACCTCGGCCGCCTCACGCGGATGCTTGCCGTCGAACGCCGACGCCGGCAGGGACAGCTTGACGTCGACGACATCCGCACCGGCGATGCCGAACGACTTGCGGCTCTCGTCATGTGCCCACACCCCGCCGTACTGGCCGAGCGCGGTACCGATGACCGCCAGCGGCTTGCCGGCGACGGCGCCGGAACCGTACGGGCGCGACAGCCAGTCGATCGCGTTCTTCAAGACGGCGGGAATGGTGCCGTTGTACTCCGGGGTCACAGCCAGGATCGCGTCCGCGTCACCCGCGATCTGGCGCAGCGCGACGACCGCCTCGGGAGCCGAGTCGTTGTCGATGTCTTCGTTGTAGAACGGCAGGTCGGCCAGTCCGTCCGCCACCCGTACCGTCACGCCCTCAGGCGCCGATTCGACCGCCACCTCGGCGAGCTGTCGGTTCAACGAGGCCGCGCGCAGGCTGCCGACCAGGACCAGGACCTTGGTATCTGCCATTTTCTCTCCCCTAGCTTGTCTCTGTGGACCGTTCCGGCGAACCGATCCTCGCATGAGTCAACCGGACTGCGGTCCGATTCATTCCGCCTGAGTTAAAGTTTTTTCATGAGCGACGGGGTGGCGCAACTGCGGCCCGCGAACCTGCCGATGGCAGGTCTGCCGATGAGTCCGGCTGCGCCGGTCGAGCGCGGCGATGCGGCGCGCAACCGGCTCCTGCTTCTCGACGCGGCCCGCCGACTCATCGCCGCGCGCGGCTCCGACGGCGTCACCATGGACGACATCGCGGCCGAGGCCGGTGTCGGCAAAGGCACCCTGTTCCGCCGGTTCGGCAGCCGTTCCGGCCTCATGCTCGTGCTCCTCGACGAGGACGAGCAGGTCGAGCAGAACGCCATGATGTTCGGCCCACCTCCCCTTGGGCCCGGCGCACCGCCACTGGAACGACTACTCGCCTACGGCCGCGACCGCCTCCAGTTCGTCTGGCAGCACCGCGCCCTGCTGTCCGACGCCGGGCGTGATCCGCAGAGCCGCTTCGGAGCCGCGGCAGCCGTCCACCGCACCCACGTCCGGATGCTGCTGCACACCGCCGGCACCACGGGAGACCTCGACGCCCAGACCGATGCCCTACTGGCCCTTCTCGACGCCGACTACGTCAGCCACCAGCGCGACGATCTGGGTCACAGCCTGCAGGCACAGGGCGACGCGTGGGAAAGCGTGGCGCGCAAGCTTTGCGGGACCTGAGATGACGTGGGTACTGCACGTCGACCTCGATCAGTTCCTGGCGTCCGTCGAATTGCGCCGTCACCCTGAGCTGGTCGGGCAACCCGTCATCGTCGGCGGCAGCGGTGACCCCACCGAGCCCCGCAAGGTGGTCACGTGCGCTTCCTATGAGGCAAGGGAATTCGGCGTCCACGCCGGGATGCCGCTGCGCACCGCCGCCCGCAAATGCCCGGAGGCCGTCTTCCTGCCCTCGGACGCGCCGGCCTACGACGAAGCCTCCGAACAGGTGATGGGCCTCCTGCGCGACCTCGGCCATCCGGTCGAGGTATGGGGCTGGGACGAGGCGTACGTCGGTGCGGCCGTAGACGATCCGTTCGAACTGGCCGAGAAGATTCGCGCCGTGATCGCTGCCGAGACCGGCCTGTCGTGCAGCGTCGGCATCAGCGACAACAAGCAGCGCGCCAAGGTCGCCACCGGATTCGGCAAGCCGGCCGGGGTTTTCGCACTCACCGCCGAGAACTGGATGACGGTCATGGGCGACCGGCCGGTCGACGCGCTCTGGGGCGTGGGACCCAAGACCGCGAAAAAGCTTGCCGAGCTCGACATCACGACCGTCGCCGAGCTGGCCCGCACCGACGCCGAGCTGCTCACGTCGACGTTCGGCCCGACCACCGGGTTGTGGATCCTGTTGCTCGCCAAGGGCGGCGGCGACAGCAACGTGACGGCCGAACCGTGGGTGCCACGGTCCCGCAGCCATGTGGTGACGTTCCCTGCGGACCTCACCGATATCGCCGAGATGGACGCCGCGGTCGGCGAGCTGGCCCGGCGGACCCTGGATGAGATCGTCGAGCAGGGCCGTATCGTCACCCGAGTAGCCGTGACCGTACGAACCAAGACGTTCTTCACCCGCACCAAGATTCGCAAGTTGCCGGTGGCCGGTACGGATCTGGAGACCATCACCCGGACCGCGATCGACCTGCTGCACGACTTCGAAATGGACCGGCCGGTGCGGCTGCTCGGGGTCCGGCTGGAACTGGAGATGCCGAAGTAGTGCTCACCACCATCGCCATCCGGGGCTACCGGTCGCTGCGCGAGATCGTCCTGCCACTGTCGGAGCTGACCGTGGTGACCGGGGCCAACGGCACCGGCAAGTCGTCGGTGTACCGGGCGCTGGGGCTGCTGGCCGACTGCGGACGCGGCGAGGTCATCGGGTCACTGGCCCGCGAGGGCGGGTTGCAGTCGGTGCTGTGGGCCGGGCCGGAGAACACCAGTGGCGCGCGCCGGACGGGTACTACCGAAGGCACCAGCCGGACCCGGCCGGTGTCGCTCGAACTCGGCTTCGCGGCAACCGATTTCGGCTATTTCATCGACCTCGGCCTGCCGCAGGACCCCGGCCACAACTCGATGTTCGGTCAGGACCCCGAGATCAAGCGCGAGACCGTGTTCGCCGGGCCTTCTCCCCGGCCCAGCAGCGCTCTGGTCCGTCGCACCCGGACCTACGCCGAGGTGGCATCCGACTCGGGCCGCGGTTTCGACGAACTGACCCGCGCCCTGCCCAGCTACCGCAGCGTCCTCGCGGAGTACGCGAACCCCGAGGCGCTGCCCGAGCTGGCCGCGGTCCGGGACCGATTGCGCGACTGGCGTTTCTACGACGGCTTCCGCGTCGACCGGGACGCGCCGGCCCGCCGCCGCCAGGTGGGCACCCGCACTCCGGTGCTGAGCAACGACGGCAACGACCTGGCCGCCGCCGTGCAGACCATCCTTGAAGCCGGGTTCGACGATCTGCCGCGTGCTGTCGCCGATGCATTCGACGGCGCCGAGATTTCGGTGAGCTCCGACAGCGGATTGTTCGAACTGCAACTGCACCAACGCGGCATGCTCCGTCCGCTGCGCTCGGCCGAATTATCCGACGGCACACTGCGATTCCTGCTCTGGGGCGCCGCCCTGCTGACGCCGCAGCCGCCTGCGCTCATGGTGCTCAACGAGCCGGAGACGTCCCTGCATCCCGACCTGGTGGGCCCGCTCGCCGACATGATCGCCGCTGCCGCACGCAAGACGCAGGTGGTCGTCGTCACCCACTCGGCACGGCTGCGCGAGCGGCTGGCCGCGTGCGACGCGAGCGAAGTCGAACTGGTCAAGCAGTGGGGCGAAACCCAGATCGACGGCCAGACCATGCTCACCGCGCCGCCGTGGGACTGGGGAAAGCGCTGAAGCTCAGCAGCTTTGGGGTTCAGGCACGCTTGGGCCGCAAGGCGCGCGTGAACAACACGTTCACCTGACGCATCGACACGCTGTAGGGCCACCACGCCAGCCGCTTGAACAGGTACAGGGCCCGGATGTCGGGCGACGTGTAGATCATGAACCGGTTCTTGGCCACCCCGGACAACAGCTTGTCCGCGGCCTGCTCGGGCGACACCGCGTGCCCGGCGAACCTGGCCACCCAGCGCTGCACCTGCGGATCGTCGCGATCCACGCCCGCGATCTGAACCGTCTGCATCAGAGGCGTTTTCACCGCGCCGGGCACCACGACCGACACCCCGATGCGATGCCGTGCCAGGTCGAAGCGCAGCACCTCGCTGACCCCGCGCAGGCCGTACTTGCTGGCACTGTAGGCGGCGTGCCACGGCAGCGCGACGATGCCCGCGGCCGACGAGACATTGGCCAGACGACCGCCGCGGCCCGCGGCCACCATGGGCGGGACCATGGTCTCGATGACGTGGATGGGCCCCATGAGGTTGACGTCGACCATCGAGCGCCAGTGCTGATGGGTCAGGGTGCTCACGGTGCCCCAGGCCGAGATTCCGGCGATGTTGAGCACGACGTCCATGGCCTCGTGCCGGCTGTGGATGTCGGCGGCGAAGGCCGCGACGGCGTCGTAGTCGGAGATGTCGAGCGCGCGGTGTTCGGCCACCTCGCCGCCGAGCGCCCGGGCGTCGGCGACGGTCTGTTCCAACCCGATGGCGTCACGATCGGTCAGATAGAGCACCGCGCCCTGTTGCGCCAGCTTGAGCACCGTCGCGCGGCCGATGCCGCTGGCCGCCCCCGTCACGAAACACCGCTTGCCTGCGTAGCCGCTCCACCGCGTCATGGCCCGACCCTACACAGGCAGGTCTGCCCCACCCCATAAGGCGCTGAGCCACAACCGCTCGACGATCTCCACGGCGCGTTGCGCGTCCCCGCCGCGTCCGATGAATGCGCTGTCGCGCGACAGCGTCATAGCGGTCGTCGACACCAGAGTGCGGACCAATGCGGGCAGGTCATCGGAAATCGGGCGCCTACCGGCGTCCTGCTCGATCAAGCCGACGATCTTGGCGATCACACCGTCCTCGAAATCGGCCATCAGGTCGCGAATCTCGGCATCGGTGTTCTGCGCGATGGTGCACGCCGCCATGATCGGGTCGTTGCTCGCGAACACCGCGGCCGCACTACCGACCATGCGCTTGGCGAAGGACGCCGGCGACTCGTCGGGCTCGCGCGGCGCGAAGTTGTGGGTCAGCTCGTCGAGTTCCTCCATGGCCTCGGACACGATCCGGGCCAGGACGGAGTACTTCGAGTCGAAGTAGAAGTAGAAGCCCGACCGCGCGACGCCGGCGCGCGCACTGATGGTGCTGACGGACAGGTCGGCGAACGGCCGCTCCTCCAGCAGTTCGCGAACCGCCTCGATGATGGCGTCGCGTTGCTTGTCGCCGCGGCTACGGCCCTTGTCGGCCGTCTCGACTTCAGCACTCATGGCGCTCACGATGTCATCGCCGACACGCCAAATCAAAACTTGACACGCGTCAAGTATGGCAGCCAAGATGACAACAGGTGGTGACTTTCACCACAAAAGAGCATCAAGAGCAGACAGGAATCCCTGGATGGCGACCATCAGCACCCCGAACTACCTCCTCGATCAGGCCATGCGGCGACTCAAGCCGACGCCGGTCACGGTGCCGGGCATGGGCATCATCGAGCAGCGTCTGCGGGCCACTGAGTGGGACCAGTTCGTCCTCGCCGAGCCGCCGCCGGGCAGCGGCCTCAAGCCGATCATGGGCGACTCCGGACTGCCGATCATCGGCCACCTGATCGAGGTGTTCCGCGGCGGGCCTGATTACGTCCTGGAGCTCTACCGCAAGCACGGTCCGCTGTACTTCGCGCAGACGCCGGCACTGTCGCAGATCATGGCGCTCGGTCCGGATGCGACCCAGGCCGTGTTCTCCAACCGCAACAAGGACTTCTCGCAGCGCGCCTGGGATCCCGTCATCGGGCCGTTCTTCGAGGGTGGTCTCATGCTGCTCGACTTCGACGAGCACATGTTCCACCGCCGCATCATGCAGGAGGCCTTCACCCGCTCGCGGCTCACGGGCTATGTGTCCCACATCGATTCCGTGGCGACCAAGGTGCTCGCCAATGATTGGGTGGCCAACGACCCCCGCTTCCTGTTCCACCCGGCGGTCAAGGAGCTGACGCTCGACATCGCGTCCGAGGTGTTCATGGGGCATCCCGCCGGCACCGACCGCAAGCTCGTCACCACCATCAACCAGGCCTTCACCACCACGACGCGGGCGGGCAACGCGATCATCCGTAAGCCGGTGCGTCCCTTCGCGTGGTGGCGCGGGGTCCAGGCCCGCAAGACGCTGGAGGACTACTTCTCGAGCTCGATCGCGGAGAAGCGTCGCTCCGAGAGCACCGACATGTTCAGTGTGCTCTGTCATGCGCAGGACGAAGACGGGCAGACCTTCACCGACGACCAGATCGTCGCGCACATGATCTTCCTCATGATGGCCGCCCACGACACCACGACGTCGACCCTGACGACCATGGCCTACCACCTGGCGGCCAACCCGCAGTGGCAGGACAGACTCCGCGAGGAATCCGAGCGCATCGGTGACGGCCCACTCGACATCGAGGCGCTGGAGAAGCTGGAAACCTATGACCTGGTGATGAACGAGTCGCTGCGGTTGCAGACCCCGTTGGGCTTCAATTTCCGCCGCGCCGTTCGGGATACCGAACTGCTGGGCTACTACATCCCGGCCGGGACCGACGTCGTGACCTGGCCCGGCATGAACCACCGGCTCTCGGAACTGTGGACCGATCCCATGCGGTTCGACCCCGAACGGTTCGCCGAGCCGCGCAGCGAACACAAGTCGCATCGCTACGCCTTCGCCCCGTTCGGCGGTGGTGCACACAAGTGCATCGGCATGGTCTTCGGGCAGTTGGAGATCAAGACCGTGATGCACCGGTTGCTGCGCCGGTACCGCCTGGAGCTGCCGCACCCCGGCTACGAGCCCTGGTACGACTACGGCGGCATGGCCGTTCCGGTCGACGGCATGCCGATAGTGTTGCGGCCCATTCGCTGATCTCCCGCCGCTGATTCCACGCCGGGACTAGGCGTGTAGCCGGTTCGCGCAGGCGATCATGGCCCGCAGCGCCGACTGGACCGGGTCGCGGGCCCAGCCCATGGCCCACTCCGCGCGCACGCCGTCGCTGCCGTGGATGAAGGTCGCGATACCGCCGCCGACGGCGGGCAGTTGATGGAACTTGATCATCTCGACGGCCACGCCGCGCTCGTGCAGCATCGCGGTCAGGGCCGCGACGGGGCCGGTCGCGGCGGCCGTCGAGGTCGCGATGCGATCGCCGACGGCGATGCTGGCGCGGTACCGGCGCGCAGCGGTGATGCCGCGACGACGGTCGTCGTCGCCGGCGGCGCCCCAGCTGCCCAGCCGGATCGGACCACCCTGGTGGCCGTAGTGGTCGACGAACGTGTCGTGACACATCGTTTCGGCGTGTTCGCGCAGGTCACGCGGCACGGGACGGTCGAACAGATCCGCGAAACGCGTGGTGGAAATGGCGGTGGAGGTGAACATGCGTCGGTCTTTTCTGCTCGAAAGGAGTGACCGACTGGTAGTAGCGTCCGACCCACAGCGAGGGGTCGGTCAGGATCAGACCCCGCTGTGGGTACTGGCTACTACGAGCATGTGAAGCATGGTCGCCGAGGTTAGTCCGCGACCGCGCCCCGGGTCAAGGCGATTTCACCGCCGGATTGAGCAGCCACAGGAACGGCCGGTGGCTGAGGCGCCCGTCCCGGTGCAGCGGCATGCTGTCCCGCGATGCGGAATACCAGGCGGCCCGGCTGACACCGGTGAAGTCCAGTTCCCGCCCGCACCGGCCGGCGAGCGCGTGCAGCAACAGCATCCCGGTGCGTCCGTTGCCTTCCCGGAACGGGTGAATCTGGTTGTAGCGGGCGTACAGCCGGGCCAGTTCCCAGGCCAGCCTCGGATCGTCGTGCGCGGTACCGGTATCCGCCAATGCCGTTGCGGCAAGCTGGATTTCCGCCAATCCGGCGGCGACGTCGACCTGCCAGGTGAACGCCGAGTCACCGCGGCGGATGTCGACGGTACGCAACTCCCCCGCCCACTCGTAGACGTCACCGAACAGCTCCCGGTGCAGGGACCGGATGTCGATCTCCGCCTCCGCCGGGGATTGCCGACAGTGCCACAACACCATTCGCCCCGCCGTCACCTGAAACTCCACGGCCGCCAGGTCCGGTCCGTGCTCGATACCGAAGTTGTTGCGCAGCACCGATGTTCCCGGAATCAGATACGGCGCCCGGCGGCGGAGCAACCGGCGCCGGACCGGCGTCGGCGGATACTGCGCACGGCACCGTGCCAGGTAATCGTCGAATGCCAGCGCGCCGGACGCCAGTGCACCCAGCTCGACGATGTGAGCGGGCTGGGGCTCCCAACCTTCGATGCGCTGGGCGGCCAGGGTCTGGTGCACTGCGTGCTGTGCCGCGCGAGCGGTCACGGTGGACTCCGATACCATCAGCGGAACGCCGACGTCGACGCGAGATAGGCCAGCTTGCGGCTGACACCGGCCACCTCGCGGGCCACACTGCGCAGCATGGCCCGCTCCTGTGGCGGCAACTCCGACAGCACCACCTGATCGGCGCCGACACGAGACGTCCACCGGAATCTGGCCAACGCGGCGAAACAGTCCCGCAGCGTCGAAACATCATCGGCGTCAAGGACATTCGCCGCGCCACCGGCGTCGAGCCGACCTGGCGTCGACAGCGCGGTGGCACCTGCCGACACCCCCGCCCACCGGGCGATCTTCACCAGCGGATCGATCGCCGCCGGCTTGAGGTCGACGGCGTCGGACTGGTTGGCCAGCATGCGCAGCCGGGAGGGGAATGTCGCCCGCAACGTGGTGGCATCCTGTAGCAGGTACTGCCGGGCCGGGTAGTTGGCGACGGCCGCACGCACCACCTGTGCCCGGAGGAGGTCCTCGGCCACATCGTCGTCGGCCAGCTGGACGGCGCGGGAATCGGCCAGCACACCGGTCATCACGACGCCGCGGTCCACCCGCGGGTCGGACGTCCAGTGCGCGATGCCGTCGGACCAGGCGCTCGCCGATCGGCAGAACCGCGGCCGGCTGGCCAGCACGCCGTTGGCGTCCGCACGCACGCCACACCGTTCCAGGACGGCATGCACCTGCGCCGCTGCCGCCAGCGCTTCGTCGCGCGCGGCGTCGTCCGCCAGCACCACCAGCGTCTCGACGTCGGAGCCCGCCACGGCCTCGCCCCGCGCGACGCTGCCGGACACGAACCACGACCAGGACGGGCCGGGCGTCAACCGCACGGCCGCGGCGACACCGGATCGGAGCGCCCGCGACCACGCAGCCGCGACCTCACCGGCCGGGGCCGACGCGCGCGCCGCCGCCCGCACCGCCTGCAGGGCCTGTTCGATTCCCGACCGCAGCGCGTCCTCGCCGTCTGCCGCGCGGATCGCAGCGAGGGCGGCGTCGACGCCGAAATCAGCGGAGGACATGCAGATGTTTCTATCGGACGACAGTTACCTCCGCGTTTCGTGCACGGTTTTCCGCGGTCAGCGCGGATTGTCGTGCACAAATCGCGAGGTTGTAGGGTGTGCCGCGATGAGCTGGCAGCACGCGTTACTTCTGCTCGCCGCCGGTGTCGCGGGCGGTCTGACCGGGAGTATCGCCGGGCTGGCCTCCGTCGCGACGTACCCGGCCCTGCTGATGGCAGGGCTGCCGCCGGTGGCGGCCAACGTGACCAACACCGTCGCGCTGACGTTCAACACCATCGGATCGGTGTGGGGTTCGCTCCCCGAACTCGAGGGCATGGGCCATTGGCTGCGTCGGGTCATGCCGATGGCCATCCTCGGCGGCGCGGCCGGCGCCGCACTGCTGCTGTCGCTGCCCGCCGAGGGTTTCGAGCAGGTGGTGCCGATCCTGCTGGCACTGTCGAGTCTCACCATCGCGATACCGCAGCGACGCGGCGCGGACGACGAGCCCGGCCGCCTGCGTTCGGTGCTGATCTCCGTCGCCATCTTCGCGATCTGTCTGTACGGCGGGTATTTCGGCGCCGCGGCGGGCGTGATGCTGCTGGCACTGTTCCTGCACGGCGGCAGTGAATCGCTCGCCCATGCCAACGCCGCCAAGAACGTCGTGCTCGGCGCCGCCAATTTTGTTGCCGCCATCGGCTTCATCGCGCTGGCGCCGGTGCACTGGATTGCCGTCTGGCCACTCGGCCTGGGTTGCCTGATCGGTGCCCGGCTCGGCCCGATCGTGGTCCGCCACGCTCCCGCGACACCACTGCGACTGGCCATCGCGGTCGCCGGCCTGGCGCTGGCGGTCAAGCTGGGCTACGACGCCTACCGGTAGGGGAACGGGTTGTCGCCCTTGGCCACTCGCACACCCAGGTGGATCAGCTCGGTGGCCGACGCGTGCAGCTTCTCCCCCGCCTCGCGGTCGGCCAGCCCCGCCAGGAACCGCGACCAGGTGCCCTCAATCACGATGCCCAATTTGAAGCAGGCCATCGCGATGTACCAGTCCAGATGCTCGGTGCGGCGGCCGCCCGCGGCGAGGTAGGCGTCCAGCAGTTCATCCCGCCCGGCCAGGCCACCGGCCTCCGCCAGCGCGGCGCCGACGACGATCGCGTTGGGCGCGGTCGGCCAGCACACCAGCATCCAGCCCACATCCAGCAGCGGGTCGCCGATGGTGCACATCTCCCAGTCGACGAACGCCGCCAGCTCCGGCCGGTCGTGGCGCAGCATGACGTTGTTGAGGTGGCAGTCGCCGTGCATGATGCCGGGTTCGCCATCGGGCGGCCGGTTGTCGGTCAGCCAGGTCGCCAACTGCGCGACACCGTCGAGCGATTCGGGGTCGTAGTGCTCATGCCGGTAACTCTGGAGCAGCCCGACGAACTGCGGAACCTGTCGTGCCACAAACGATCCCGGCTTGCGGATGGCGGCCAACGGGCTGCCTTCCCAGGTGACGTTGCCCAGCTGCGCCAGGCTCGCCGCATAGGACAGCCCGACGTCATGCCGTAGCCCGGCGTCGGCGGCGTAGGCCGGCGAGAGTTCCTCGCCAGGGTTGAAGCCGTCGACCTCGGCCATCAGATAGAAGACGACGCCGAGCACCGACGGGTCCTCGCAGCCGGCGATGAAGGCGGGATGCGGCACCGAGGTGCCGGCCAGGGTCCGCAGTACCGCGATCTCGCGCTGCATGGTCTTGTCACTGGTCGGCCGGGGATGCAGGGGTGGTCGGCGCAGCACCACCGGGCGGCCGTCGATGTGCAACCGCACCACGATGTTCTGGGTGCCGCCGGTCAGTGGCTCGACGGAGGTGACGTGCTCACCCAGCCCCTCGGCGCGGATCCAGTTCTGGACGATGTCTCGGTCACGGTCGGTCAGAGTCGGCTGCATGATGCAGTGATTCTGGCCCGCGATCAGCCGAACAGGCAGCCAATTCTTACGATCCGTTTTCATTCGGGGCTCGTCACCGGGGCGCGCCGTACTGTGGCGGTGTGGCACATCGACTGGATCCGCACCGCTCGCTGGCCGGCCTCGCGGCCGCAGCCGTTGCGCTCGGGGCGGCGGCGCTGCTGGCGATTCCGCTTGGGCCACATGCCGATTCCCGCACCGCGGTCGGATCGGTGGTCATCGACCTGACGCCCGGGCCGGTCAAGGAGTGGGCGATCCAGACCTTCGGCACCAACGACAAGCTGTTCCTGACCGTGTCGGTGCTCGTGGTCATCGCGGTGATTGCCATGGTGACAGCACAATTCGAGGACCGGAAGCTCGGCAGTATCGCCTTGGGGCTGGCCGGGGTACTGGGCGGCGCCGCGGTGCTGTCGCGCAGCGGCGCTCGCCCGGTCGACGTCATCCCGTCGCTCGTGGGTGCTGCGGCGGGCATCGCGGTTCTGCGGCTGCTGGTCGCCGATCGCGTGAGTCGCCCAGCCCCGGAAACGGGAGCAGATACCGATCCCGGCCGGCGCCGATCGCTGGCGGCGCTGGGCTTCCTCGCCGCCGGTACCCTCGCCGGCGTCATCGGGACGGTGCTGGGCCGCGCCGCGTCGTCGGCCGCGGGTGACCGCAGCGCCTACACCCCGCCGGCGCCCAAGGTGCCCGGCCCGCCGATACCGCCCGAGGTGCAGCCCGCGGGCGTGGACCTAGCACCGTTCATCACTCCGACGGCCGATTTCTACCGCATCGACACCGCGCTGTCCGTCCCGCAGGTGCAGCGCCAGGACTGGCGGCTGCGGATCCACGGGATGGTCGATCGCGAAGTCAGCTTTCATTTCGATGAGCTGGCCCAGTTCGAGGCGGTCGACAAGGTCGTCACGCTCACCTGCGTGTCGAACCCGGTGGGCGGCAACCTGATATCGAACGCCACCTGGACCGGCTACCGCGTGCGCGACCTGCTGGCCCGGGCCGGTGTGCACCCCGATGCCGACATGGTGCTGTCCAAGTCCATCGACGGGTTCACCGCGGGCACCCCCGTCGAGGCACTGACCGACAACCGCGACGCGTTGCTCGCCGTCGCCATGAACGGCGAACCGCTGCCGACCGAACACGGCTACCCGGCGCGGCTGGTGGTGCCGGGTCTGTACGGCTACGTCTCGGCGACCAAGTGGCTCGTCGACCTCGAACTCACCAGATTCGATCGGGCCGAGGCCTATTGGACGAAGTTGGGCTGGTCCGCGCGCGGGCCCATCAAGACCGAGTCGCGCATTGACGTGCCCCGCGCCGGGTCCGGCGTGCCGATGGGTACGGCGACGTTCGGCGGCGTCGCGTGGGCGCAGGGCCGCGGGGTCCGTGCGGTGGAGGTCCGGATCGACGACGGCCCGTGGCGGCCGGCCACACTGGGCGCCGCGTACTCGAACGACACCTGGCGGCTGTGGAGTTACACCTGGCAGGCCGACCGGCCCGGACGGCACACCATCACCGTCCGCGCCACCGATGGCACCGGCGCGTTGCAGACCTCGGACGTCGCCGACGTCGTTCCCGATGGCGCGACGGGTTGGCACTCGGTGTCCTTCACCGTCGCCTGACCGGCATCCGAAATGTTCAGTTGGCGAGCCGGATCCGCTTCACTACAGTGACCGGATGACCGAACCCGCCCAACAGTGGCGCGCCGGCCTCCGGTCCCGGCTCATCGCGGCGCGCAAGGCCAAGGACGACGTTGCGGTCGCGGCGCTCCGCAGCGCACTCAGCGCCATCGACAACGCCGAGACCCCGGACGTACCCCTGCCGCGGGCCGGCGCCATCGCCGACAGCGCCCACGGTCTCGGCGCCGCCGAGGTCGCCCGCCGACGACTCACCGAGGACCAGATCCGGGAACTGATCGGCACCGAGGCAGACGAGCGTCGAGCTGCGGCCGGACAGCTACGGTCGGCCGGCCGCGACGACCGGGCCGCGCAGGTCGAGGCGGAGGCCGCCGTCCTGCGTGCGCTACTCGGCAGCGACTGAACTTTGTCGGTGCCCCATGCCAAGCTGGGGTCATGCTGCTCTCCGACGTCGCCACGGCCTCGGCCGAAGTCGGTGCGGTGTCTGCCCGGTCCGCGAAGATCGCCCGCATCGCAGCTCTCCTCGGGACCACGGCCGATGATCCGGCCACCGTCGCCATGGTGGTGCATTGGCTGTCCGGTGAGCTGCCGCAGCGGCAGATCGGGGTCGGCTGGGCGGCGCTGCGCGCGCTGCCGCCGCCGGCCGCAGGCGATTCGACGCTGACGGTCATCGAGGTCGACGCCACGCTGACGGCCATCAAGGCGGTCGCCGGCCCGGGTTCGGGGGCCGCGCGCACCGCGCTGCTCGGTGGCTTGTTCGGGGCGGCCACCGAGGTCGAGCAGACCTTCCTGCGTGGGCTGCTCAGTGGCGGGCTGCGTCAGGGCGCGCTGGCCGGGGTCATGGCCGACGCCGTGGCGAAGGCCGCCGGCATCGCCGCCGCGGAAGTGCGCCGTGCCGCGATGCTCGGCGGCGACCTGGCCACGGTCGCCGCCGCCGTGCTGTCCGACGGCGCCGCGGGCCTGCAGCGCTTCACCCTCACCGTGGGCCGCCCGGTGAGCCCGATGCTGGCCCAGACCGCCACCGATGTCGGCGATGCCCTCGAAAAGCTCGGTGGCACGGCGATATTCGAGACGAAGCTCGACGGCGTCCGGCTGCAGATACATCGGTCCGGCACCGACGTGTCGGTCTACACCCGCAGCCTCGACGACATCACCGCGCGCGTACCCGATGTGGTGACCGCGGTACTGGCCCTGCCCGTGACGGACCTGATCGCCGATGCCGAGGCCCTGGCCATGCGCCCCGACGGCCGCCCGCACCGGTTCCAGGTCACGTCCTCCCGCATCGGCAAACGCGCCGATGATGGGGCGCAACCCCTTTCGGTGTACTTCTTCGACATCCTGCACCGCGACGGCACGGACCTGCTGGACCAGCCGGCCGAGCGCCGCCGCCACGTGCTCGACGAGGTCGTTCCCGAACCGCTGCGGGTCCGGCGCTGCGTCACCTCCGATTCGGCTGTCGCCCAGCGGTTCCTGGACGACACGCTGGCCGCGGGCCACGAAGGCGTGATGGCCAAGCACCCGGCATCGCCTTACGAGGCGGGGCGGCGCGGGGCCGGTTGGCTGAAGGCCAAGCCGGTGCACACGCTCGATCTGGTGGTGCTCGCGGTCGAGTGGGGTTCCGGACGGCGTACGGGCAAGCTGTCGAACATCCATCTGGGAGCGCGTGATCCGGCCACCGGTGGTTACGTCATGCTGGGCAAGACCTTCAAGGGAATGACCGACGCGATGCTGGACTGGCAGACCGCGCGATTCACCGAACTGGCCGACGGCCCGATGGACGGTTACGTCGTGCGGCTGCGCCCGGAGCAGGTCGTCGAGATCGCGTTCGACGGCGTGCAGGGGTCCAGCCGCTATCCCGGCAAGATGGCGCTGCGGTTCGCCCGGGTGCTGCGCTACCGCGACGACAAGCGGCCGGAAGAAGCCGACACCATCGACTCCGTCCGGTCGCTGTACGAACGCTGAGTGTTACCCCGCGATCCGGGGCCAACCGATGACAGGATGTGGGGCATGTCGCAAGCCACCGCGCACCCCGGCGAATCCGTCGGGGACGTCACCTATGTGCGTACCGACCCGGACCTGCCACCGGTCGCGATCATCGACCGCTCGCCCATCACCACCCGACATCGGGTGATCTTCGGCGTCATCGCCGTGGTCGCCGCCGTGGCGTGGGCCGTAATCGCCCTCGCGCGTGGCGAGACGGTCAACGCGGTGTGGTTCGTCATCGCCGCGATCTGTACGTATGTCATCGGATACCGGTTCTACGCGCGGCTGATCGAGATGAAGATCGTCAAACCCCGCGACGATCACGCGACCCCGGCCGAGCTCCTCGAGAACGACACCGACTACATGCCGACCGACCGCCGGGTGCTGTTCGGTCACCATTTCGCGGCCATCGCCGGCGCCGGCCCCCTGGTCGGCCCTGTGCTGGCCATGCAGATGGGCTACCTGCCGGGCACCATCTGGATCATCATCGGCGCGGTCGTCGCCGGTTGCGTGCAGGACTACCTGGTGCTGGTCATCTCGACGCGGCGGCGCGGCCGCTCGCTCGGCCAGATGGCGCGCGACGAGCTCGGGCCCATCGGCGGTATCGCCGCGATCGTCGCGGTGCTGGTGATCATGGTGATCCTGCTGGCTGTGCTGGCTCTCGTCGTGGTCAACGCGCTCGCGGAAAGCCCGTGGGGCGTGTTCTCCATCGCGATGACCATTCCGATCGCGATCTTCATGGGGCTGTACCTGCGGTACCTGCGGCCCGGCCGGGTGTCCGAGGTGACACTCATCGGCGTCGCGCTGCTGCTGCTCGCGGTGGTCTCGGGCGGTTGGGTCGCCGAAACCTCCTGGGGTGCAGACTGGTTCACGCTGTCCAAGGTGACGTTGTCGTGGTGCATCATCGTCTACGGCCTGGCCGCGTCGGTGCTGCCGGTGTGGCTGCTGCTCGCGCCGCGCGACTACCTGTCGACGTTCATGAAGGTCGGCACCATCTCGCTGCTGGCCGTCGGCATCCTGATCGCCCACCCGGTCATGTCGGCTCCCGCGGTGTCGCAGTTCGCCACCCGGGCCGACGGTCCGGTGTTCGCCGGCGCGCTGTTCCCGTTCCTGTTCATCACCATCGCGTGCGGCGCGCTGTCCGGCTTCCACTCCCTGATCTCCTCGGGCACGACGCCGAAGCTGCTGGAGAAGGAAGGGCAGACGCGGCTCATCGGCTACGGCGGCATGCTGACCGAGTCGTTCGTCGCGATCATGGCGCTGATCACCGCGGCGATCATCAACCAGCACCTGTACTTCGTCATCAACTCCCCCGGGGCGGCGACCGGCCCCACCGCGGCAACCGCCGCGACCTACGCCAACGGGTTGGGCCTCTCGGGAGCCCCGATCACCGCACAAGAGATCACCACTGCCGCCACCGATGTCGGTGAGCACTCGGTGGTTTCGCGTACCGGCGGCGCACCGACGCTGGCGCTGGGCATGTCGGAAGTACTGCACCAGGTGTTCGGCGGGTCGAGCATGAAGGCCTTCTGGTACCACTTCGCGATCATGTTCGAGGCCCTGTTCATCCTGACCACCGTCGATGCCGGCACCCGCGTCGCACGCTTCATGCTGTCCGATGCCCTGGGCAATCTCGGGGGGCCCCTGCGGAAGCTGCGCGATCCCAGCTGGCGGATCGGCGCGTGGAGCTGCAGCCTCCTGGTCGTCGCGGGCTGGGGCAGCATCCTGCTGATGGGCGTCACCGATCCCCTCGGCGGCATCAACACGCTGTTCCCGTTGTTCGGTATCGCCAACCAGCTGCTCGCCGCCATCGCACTGACGGTCGTCACCGTCGTGGTGATCAAGAAGGGCCTGCTGAAATGGGCCTGGATTCCCGGGCTGCCACTGTTCTGGGACGCCCTGGTCACCCTCACCGCGTCGTGGCAGAAGATCTTCTCCCACGACCCCAAAATCGGTTACTGGCAACAGCATTCGCAGTATGTGGCGGCCGAGGCGGCCGGCAAGACGAGCTTCGGCTCCGCGAAGAACCCCGACCAGATCGACGCCGTCATCCGGAACACCTTCATTCAGGGCACGCTGTCCATCGTGTTCGCGCTGCTGGTGGTGATCGTCGTGGTCGTCGGCATCGTCGTCGCCATCCAGGCCATCCGCGGCGGCGGCCGGCCCCTCACCGACGACGAGGCGGTGCCGTCGCGGCGGTTCGCCCCGCGCGGCCTCTTCGCCACCGACATCGAGAAGGAGGTGCAGAAGCAATGGGACGCGCTGCCCGACTCGCACGCCAGATCAGTTGGTACTGGTCATCACTGATGGGCGACAACCACTACGCCCGGTATCTGGACCACCACCGTCGCAGCCACACCGGCGAGCCGGCGCTGACCGAGCGCGAGTACTGGAAGGCGCGGCACCGCGCCGCGGATCGCAACCCGCAGGGCCGCTGCTGCTGAGCGGGCACGCCAGGTGAACAGCTGACCGTCGGGCCGGCGGGCAACGACCGTCTACACAACCGTCCGCACAGTGGACGCACACCGCTGTCGGCACCGCACAGGGTGGTACCAAAAGAGACGCCCCTCACTCCGTGGTACTAAATTCCTGTATGGACAGATGTCCAGTTGTTGCCCGACCAGCTTTAGGAGAAACGTGCTGTTCACGGTTTCCGACGTCACCGACGCCGTCGCTGCAGCCATCCCGGACCGGACCCTGATCATTCAGGGCGATCGCCGCTTCACCTACGCCGAGGTCGTCACCCGCGCCAACCGGCTCGCCGCCTACCTGCACGCACAGGGCCTGGGCGTGCACACCGAGCGCGATCAGCTGGCCGGCCACGAAGTCGGGCAGGACCTGGTCGGCATCTACGCCTACAACGGCCCCGAGTTCGTCGAATCGCTGCTCGGCGCCTTCCGGGCCCGGGTGGCACCGTTCAACGTCAACTACCGCTACGTCAAGGCCGAGCTGCAGTACCTGCTGAACGACGCGGGTGCCTCCGCCCTGATCTACCACGCCGCGTTCGCTCCGACGCTGGCCGAGGTGCTGCCAGAGCTGCCGAACCTCAAGGTACTGATCCAGATCGCCGACAGCTCGGGCAACGAGCTGCTGCCGGGTGCCGTCGACTACGAGACCATCGTGACCACCGATGTCCCGCCGCCGCCGGTGACGCCGTCGCCCGACGACCTCTACGTGCTGTACACCGGGGGCACCACCGGTATGCCCAAGGGCGTGCTGTGGCGCCAGCACGACATCTTCATGGCCTCGTTCGGCGGCCGCAACGCGATGACGGGCGAGCCGGCGCAGTCGGCCCAGGAGATCGTCGACCGGGCCTCGGCCGCCGGCGAGATGCGGATGATGATCCTGCCGCCGCTGATGCACGGCGCCGCGCAGTGGGGCGTGATGACCGGCATCAACAACGGCCAGACCATCGTGTTCGCCAAGGATGTCGAGGGCTTCAACGCCAAGGAGATCGTCGAGACCATCGCGCGCGAGAAGATCGCCATCGCGACGGTCGTCGGTGACGCCATGGCCCGGCCGCTGGTCACCGCGATCGAAGAGGCGATCGCCGACGGCAGCCACGACCCGACCTCGCTGGTCATCGTCGCCAACGGTGGCGCGCTGTTCACCCCGGCCGTGAAGGGCCGGCTCGTCGCCGCTCTGCCCAACGCGATGGTGATCGACGGCGTGGGTTCGTCGGAGACCGGCGCGCAGATGTCGCACGTGTCGACCAAGGCCAACGTGTCCAGCGGCACCTTCACCGCCGGCCCGGCCACCCGGATCGTCTCGGAGGACTTCTCCGCGCTGCTGGCTCCGGGCCACGAGGGCAACGGCTGGCTGGCCCAGGAGGGTTACGTGCCGCTCGGATACAAGGGCGACGCGGCCAAGACGGCCAAGACGTTCCCGGTGATCGACGGCATCCGCTACGCGGTGCCGGGCGACCGGGCCCGGCTGCTGGAGGGTGGCACCGTCGAGCTGCTCGGCCGCGACTCGGTGACCATCAACTCCGGCGGCGAGAAGATCTTCGCCGAAGAGGTCGAATCCGCCATCGCCTCGCACCCTTCCGTGGTCGACGTCGTCGTCGCCGGACGCCCGAGCGAGCGCTGGGGCAACGAGGTCGTCGCCGTCGTGGCGCTGGCCGACGGCGCCGAGGCCGACGCCGCCGAACTCATCAAGCACGCCTCGGAGTCCATCGCCCGCTACAAGCTGCCCAAGGCGGTCGTCTTCCGGCCGACCATCGTCCGCAGCCCCGCGGGCAAGGCCGACTACCGCTGGGCCAAGGAGCAGGCGCTCCAGGACTAGCCCGCAGCATGGTCACCGAGGGCACGCCCGATGAATTCGATTCGCTGGCAGGCAGACTCGCGGTCTTCCGGTTCGATCCGCTGGGCTGATCCGGAGATCACGCAAGCCGTCGAACTCTCAGCGGTAGGCGCTGCCCTGCTCGCGGTCGAGGTAGGTGTCGGACTTGTTCTTCAAGAAGAACAGGTACACCAGCAGCGACGCCGCGATACAGACGGTGACGTAGGCGATGAACAGCGGCACGTCGCCCCGGGCCTTGAGGGCCTGGTAGATCAGCGGTGCGGTACCGCCGAAAATCGAATTGGCCAGCGCGTAGCCGACGCCGACGCCGAGGGCCCGCACGTGGGCCGGGAACAGTTCGGACTTCACCAGCGCATTGATCGAGGTGTATCCCGTGAGGATGACGTATGCGACGGCAACCAGCAGGAACGACATGATCGGCGAGTGCGTCTGCGGCAGATAGGTGATGAGGACGTACGTGTAGACCAGCCCGCCGAAGCCGAACCACAGCAGTAGGGGCTTGCGGCCTATCCGGTCGCTGATCATTCCGCCGATCGGCTGGATCAGCATCAGGAAGATCAGTCCGAGCAGGTTGATCCAGGTCGCGGTCATGGGTTGGTTCTTGTAGGTCGCCTTGACCATCGCCGGCGCGTTGACACTGTACGTGTAGAACGCGACGGTGCCACCGAGCGTGATCAGGAAGCACAGCAGCAACGGCTTCCAATAGCGCGAGAACAGCACCCATATCGAACCGGCATGGGGCTCCTTGCCCTCCTGAATCGCCTCGAGGGTCTCCTTGGACAGCGACTCGTCCATGCTGCGGCGCAGCCAGAACACCACCACCGCCGCGACACCGCCGACCGCAAAGCCTATGCGCCAACCGAATTCGCTCACCTGCGCGGTGCTCAGCGCCGTGAGGATGATGAGCAAGGTGAATTGGGCCAGCACGTGCCCACCGACCAGGGTGACGTACTGGAACGAGGAGAAGAACCCACGGCGTTCCCTGGTCGCCGCCTCCGACATGTAGGTCGCCGACGTGCCGTACTCACCGCCGGTGGCGAACCCCTGCACCAGCCGGCAGATGATCAGGATGATCGGTGCGGCGACGCCGATGCTCGCCCGCGAGGGAACCAGGGCGATCACCATCGAGCAGGCGGCCATCAGCGAAACGCTGACCATCAGTGCGGCGCGGCGGCCCCGGCGGTCGGCGAAGCGGCCGAAGAACCACGATCCGATGGGCCGGGTGACGAACGTGACCGCGAAGATCGCGTACACGTAGATCGTCGAATTCTGGTCGGCCTTGTCGAAGAACTGGTTTTCGAAGTACGTGGCGAAGACGGTGTAGACGTAGACGTCGTACCACTCGACGAGGTTGCCCGACGATCCCCGGATGGTGTTCCAGATGGCGCGCCGGGTCGCGGCGCGGCCCGACGGCGTCGGCGTGTCCTCGGTCAGTGCGGTCATGCTGCTCTCCAACGGTCGGCAACGAACGGGTGTGGGCACATCATTGCGGCGAACCGACGCCAAGGAACGGGATCTGGCCACAGCGCCGTTTTCCTTGCACGATTCACAGATTCACACAGACCGTACCCCCGCGCGACACCGGCTCACCGGACTTCAGCCCTCGCGGATGACCCCGCGTGCGCAGAGGTGCTCGGTCAGCGGGGCCACCCCGACCTCGAAGTGTTCGGCCATCGCCGTTCGGGCCGCTTCACCGTCGCCGGCCTGCAGTGCGGCGATCACCCGGCGGTGGTCCCGGATCGACAGATCCGGCCAGCCCTCCAGTGTCGGGAACACGGCTTCAGGCGCGTAACGGGTTATGCCGGACATGAATTGGGTCAGCTTGGGTGAGTCGGCGACGACGTTGATCAGCCGATGGAACTCGTGGTTGAGCTGCACCATGCGGTCGACATCGGTGTGCTGGTAGGCCTGCTCAAGCGCGTCTTGAATCCGGGTGAGTTCCGAAACCTGGGCCGCGGTGATGTTCTCGGCGGCGCGGGCCGCGAGTTCCCCGCCGACGAACGCCTGCACCATGGCCACATCGGAGACATCGCGGGCGGTGACCTCCAGGACCATGAAGCCGCGTCGCGGGTGCTGCACCAACAGCCCCTCGGCCCGCAGGTTCAGCAGCGCCTCCCGGACCGGGGTGACGCTGACACCCAGCTCGGTGGCCAGCTGGTCGAGCCGCAGATACTCCCCCGCCGGGAAGGTGCCGTTGAAGATCCGGCGGCGGACGTAACGCGCCACGTCGTGCGAAAGCTGTGCGGGCGCGGCGAATTCGGGTTCAGATGCGGTATTCATTGAGCAGGCTCTTGCTGATGATGGTCTTCTGGATTTCGCTGGTGCCCTCGCCGATCAGCAGGAACGGCGCGTCCCGCATCAGCCGTTCGATCTCGTACTCCTTCGAGTAGCCGTAGCCACCATGGATCCGGAAGCTCTGCTGGGTGACCTCCGAACAGAACTCGCTGGCAAGGTATTTCGCCATGCCTGCCGCGACGTCGTTGCGCTCCCCCGAGTCTTTGAGCCGCGCCGCATTGACCATCATCAGATGCGCCGCCTCGACTTTCGTGGCCATCTCGGCGAGCTGGAAGGCGATGGCCTGGTGGTCGGCGATCGGCTTGCCGAACGTCTCCCGCTGCTGGGCGTACCGCACCGCCAATTCGAAGGCGCGGATACCGACACCACAGGCCCGCGCCGACACGTTGACCCGGCCGACCTCGATACCGTCCATCATCTGGAAGAAGCCCGCACCCGGCTTGCCGCCGAGTACGTCGTCCGCGCCGGCGCGGTAGCCGTCGAAGATGAGCTCGGTGGTGTCGATGCCCTTGTAGCCCAGCTTGTCGATCTTGCCCGGGATGGTCAGGCCGGGTTTGACCTCGCCGAAGCCGGTCGGCTTCTCGACCAGGAACGCGGTCAGGTTGCGGTGCGGCTTGTCCGCGCCCTCATCGGTTTTCACCAGCGCCGCAACCAGAGTCGAGCTGCCACCGTTGGTCAGCCACATCTTCTGCCCGGTGATGGTGTAGCCACCGTCGGCATCCCGGACACCCCTGGTGCGGATCGCCGCGACATCGGAACCCAGCTCCGGCTCGGACATCGAGAAGGCGCCGCGCACCTCGCCGGTCGCCATGCGGGGCAGGTAACGCTGCTTCTGCTCGTCGGTGCCGTGCTGGCGGATCATGTACGCGACGATGAAGTGGGTGTTGATGACGCCCGAGATGCTCATCCAGCCGCGGGCCAGTTCCTCGACGCACAGCGCGTACGTAAGCAGCGACTCACCGAGCCCGCCGTACTCCTGCGGGATCATCAGGCCGAACAGGCCCATGTCTTTCATCTGATCGACGATGGCCTGCGGGTAGGAGTCCGAGTGCTCGAGCTCCTGGGCCGCGGGAATGATCTCCCGGTCGACGAATTGCCGCACGGTGGCGACGATTTCGCGCTGCACCTCGGTGAGGCCGGCGGTCTGGGCGAGACGAGTCACGATGCCACCCTTTCGAAGACAGCGGCCAGCCCCTGGCCGCCTCCGATGCACATGGTTTCCAGGCCGTAGCGGGCATCCCGCAGGTGCAGTTCGCGGGCCAGGGTCGCGAGCATCCGGCCGCCCGTCGCGCCGACGGGATGGCCGAGCGAGATACCCGAGCCGCGCACGTTCGTGCGTTCCCAGTCCCCGTCGGTGAACTTCCATTCCCGGGTGCACGCCAGCGCCTGCGCGGCGAAGGCCTCGTTGAGTTCGATCAGATCGATATCGGCAAGAGCCAGGCCGGCTTTGGCCAGTGCGACCTCGGTGGCCGGCACCGGTCCGATGCCCATGACGTTCGGCGGCACCCCGGCCACACCCCACGACACCAGCCGCACCAGCGGCGCCAGCCCCAGTTCGGCCGCGCGCTCGGGAGTGGTCACGACGCACATCGACGCCGCGTCGTTCTGCCCACTGGAGTTTCCGGCCGTCACGGTGGCATCCGGATCATTCTTGCCCAGAACGGGTTTGAGCTTGCCCAGCGCTTCGACCGTGGTGTCGGCGCGGGGATGCTCGTCGGTGTCGATCTTCTGGTCGCCCGTGCGGGATGCCACCATCACGGGGACGATCTCGTCGGTCAGCACGCCACTGCGCTGTGCCGCAACGGCTTTCTGATGCGACCGCACCGCCAGCGCGTCCTGTTCGACGCGGGAGATCGCACACTGCCGGCGCAGATTCTCCGCGGTCTCCAGCATCCCGCCGGGCACCGGGTAGTTCTTGCCACCGGCGGTGGTCCGGCCACGCGCCAATCCGTCATGGACGGTGATGCCGCCGCGCGAGCCGCCCCAGCGCATATCGGTGGAGTGAAAGGCGACATTGCTCATCGACTCGGCGCCACCGGCGATCACGAGATCGTTTGCGCCACTGGCGACCTGCATGCACGCCTGGATGACGGCCTGCAGTCCCGACCCGCAGCGCCGGTCGACCTGCATGCCGGGAACCGTGACCGGCAACCCGGCGTCGAGCGCCACCACGCGGCCGATGGCCGGCGCCTCACTCGACGGGTAACAGTGCCCGAGAATGACGTCCTGCACCGCCTCGGCCGGAATCCCGGTGCGCTGCAACAGGCCCCGCAGCGCCGCAACGCCCAGCTCGACCGCGGTCAGTGACTTGAACATGCCGCCGTAGCGGCCGATCGGGGTACGTACCGGTTCGCAGATGACTGGGGTGGTGGGCTTCATCTAGATGTGCCGTCCCCCGGTGATTTCCAGGACGCAGCCGGTCATGTACGAGGACATGTCCGATGCCAGGAATGTGACCACCGACGCCACTTCACTGGGTTCGGCGGCCCGGCCCATGGGGATCTCTGCCAGCTTCTGGTCCCAGATCCGTTGCGGCATCGCCTCGGTCATCGCGGACCGGATCAAACCCGGCTGCACGGCGTTGATCCGCACCCCGAGGTGGGCGACTTCCTTGGCGGCCGCCTTGGTCAGGCCGACGATGCCGGCTTTCGCGGCGGAGTAATTGGTCTGGCCGATCAGGCCGACCTTGCCCGAGATCGACGAGATGTTGATGATGGCACCGCTTTTCGCCTCCCGCATCACGTTGGCCGCCAACCGAGTGCCGTTCCAGCAGCCTTTCAGATGGACGGCGATGACCTGGTCGAATTGCTCCTCGGTCATCTTGCGCATGGTGGCGTCGCGGGTGATGCCGGCGTTGTTGACCATGATGTCGAGGCCACCCCATGCGACGGCGGCGTCGATCAGCGCCTGCACGTCGGCGGCAGCTGTCACGTCGCACCGGACGGCCTTGGCCACGTCGGTGCCGCCGAGCTTGGCGACAGCCGCCTCGGTCGCCTCGAGATTCAGGTCGCCGATCACGACGCGGGCGCCTTCGGCGATGAAGCGTTCCGCGATCGCGTATCCGATCCCCTGGGCTCCGCCGGTGATCACCGCGATACGTCCGTCCAGCAGCGGCATGGTCGTGCACTCCTCCTGATCGACTGAACCGGTCATCGCAGCACCCGACGACCAGCTTCATACATAAAATATGATATTTCTTGCATCAAACCAGAAGCACCGTCGTGTTGCGCAAGGAGACCCCACATGGCCGGACCCACCGGTTCCCCCGTCGCAGAAGTCAGCGATCAGGATTTCCGCGACATTCTCGACGCGACCCGCCAGTTCGTCCGTACCGCGGTGGTGCCGCGGGAGCTGGAGATCATGACCGAGAACCGGGTGCCCGACGACATCCGGGATCAGGCCAAGAACATGGGCCTGTTCGGCTATGCCATCCCCCAGGAATGGGGCGGCCTCGGGCTCGATCTCGTCCAGGACGTCGAGATGGCGATGGAGTTGGGCTACACCACGCTGGCCGTCCGCTCGATGTTCGGCACCAACAACGGCATCGCCGGTCAGGTGCTGGTCGGCTTCGGCACCGACACCCAGAAGCAGCGCTGGCTGGAACCGATCGCCAGTGGCGACTGCGTGGCATCGTTCGCGTTGACCGAGTCCGGCGCCGGTTCCAACCCGGCGGGCCTGCGCACCAAGGCCGTGGCCGACGGGGACGACTGGATCATCACCGGCCACAAGCGATTCATCACCAACGCGCCCACCGCGAATCTGTTCGTGGTGTTCGCCCGGACCCGGCCGGCCGACGCCGACGGACCCGGCATCGCGGTGTTCCTGGTCCCCGCCGACGCTCCCGGCGTCGTGGTCGGACCGAAAGACGCGAAGATGGGCCAGGAAGGGGCCTGGACCTCCGACGTCACGTTCGACGATGTGCGGGTCGGTCCGGATGCCCTCATCGGCGGCAATGAGGACATCGGCTACCGCGCCGCGCTGACGTCACTGGCCCGGGGACGGGTGCACATCGCCGCAGTGGCGGTGGGCGCGGCGCAACGCGCGCTCGACGAGTCGGTCGCATACGCCGCGACCGCCACCCAGGGCGGCACCGCAATCGGCGAATTCCAGCTGGTCCAGGCGATGTTGGCGGACATGCAGACCGGCGTCATGGCCGGTCGCGCCCTGGTCCGTGATGCCGCGCAAATGTGGGTCAGCGGCACGGACCGACGCATCGCGCCGTCCGCCGCGAAGCTCTTCTGCACCGAGATGGTCGGCAAGGTCGCCGACCTGGCCGTGCAGGTGCACGGCGGTAGCGGGTACATGCGCGACGTGCCCGTCGAACGGATCTACCGCGACGTGCGTCTGCTGCGGCTGTACGAGGGCACCAGCGAGATTCAGCGTTTGATCATCGGTGGCGGCCTGGTGAAGGCGGCACAGCGCTCGGCTGCGGGCCGCTGACGCGACCGCGCGACCTGGCGGTCCGCGCTCTCACCTGGCCGCCTCCAGCAATCATCCGATGATTCGCACGATCGACTCGACCACGGCCGCCGGCTTATCCGATCCCTCGATTTCGACGGTTACTGTCACGGTCGCCTGAACGGCACCGTCCAGCTCGTCGACTTTCGAAATGACCGCACCCGCCCGAACGTTTGCTCCGACCTTGACCGGTGTGATGAATCGCACCTTGTTATAACCGTAATTGACGGCCAATGCGACGTTGTCGACGCGATAGAGCTGGTGCATGAAATGCGGTAGCAGTGAAAGCGTCAGCAAACCGTGAGCAATTGTGCCGCCGAACGGGCCCGCGGCGGCGCGCTCCGGATCGACGTGAATCCACTGGTGATCGTCGGTGGCGTCGGCGAAGAGATTCACCCGGTCCTGGGTGATTTCCATCCACTCCGTCGGCCCAAGCTGACTACCTGCTGCTGCGACGAACTCGGACAGATTGGCGAAGACCTTCACGCTCACTCCTCTCGGGCGCGGCCGCTTCCCGGCCCGCACCGCTAATACTTCTAACCCGTCCGTCAGGGCGGCACAATGCTCAGATTTTGGGCCGATGTCACGTACTTAGCCACTCAAAGTTCGCCATCCTCGAGCATCGTCTAGGCTAACCTGCAGAAATAGCTATCTCCGGGATTGCCGACGTCCTTCACGCCAGCACACTCGTTTCGGTCAATTCTTCGGCACGCCGAAGGTCGACAGACAACGTTTCACCACTAGCTGGCTGCAGGACCCCGGGACTTGACCCCGTGTGTTGGACACGCTGAATCCCGCAAGGTTGGCGGGGGAAGCGAGATGATCCACCACGATGGCAAGGAAAAATTACCCTGACGAGTTCAAACGGGACGCGGTAGCGCTGTACCGAGACACCGAGGGCGCCACGATCACGCAGATCGCCGACGAACTCGGCATCTCCGGTGTGACGCTCTCAGCGTGGTGCAAAGCCGCCGGGGTGCCGATCAGGCACCGCAACCCCACCGCAGCAGCACAGCCGAGCCCCGGCGTTGAGACCCCAGAGCAGGAGCTGGCCCGGCTACGGGCCGAGAACAAGGCGTTACGCGCCACGGAGGCTCGGTTGTCTACCGAGCGTGACATTCTGCGGTCGGCGGCCAAGTATTTCGCCGGGGAGACGAACTGGTGAGCCGCTTCCAGTTCGTCGCCGACCACCTGCACACCTTCGAGGTGAAGTGGCTGTGCGCAGTCGTCGAGGTTGCGCGTTCATCGTTCTACGCCTGGTTGGCCGCTGCCGACGGACGCGCCGCCCGCCAGGCCGCTGACAAGGCGCTGGCCGCGCGTATCCGCACCGTGCACGATGAGGACAACACCTACGGGGCGCCGCGGATCACCGCTGAACTCAACGACGGTGCACCCGACGGTGAGCGGGTCAACCACAAGCGGGTGGCCCGGGTCATGCGCAGTGCCGGGATCGCCGGCTACCGCCGCCGGCGACGGGTGAAGACCACCACGCCGGATCCGGCCAAACAGAAAGTCCCGGACCTGCTCAACCGGGACTTCACCGCCGCGGCACCCAACGTCAAGTACGTCGGCGACATCACCTACCTGCCATTGGCAAGCGGTTCGAATCTGTATCTGGCGACCGTGATCGACTGCTTCTCCGGACGGGTGGCGGGGTGGGCGATCGCCGAGCACATGCGCACCGAACTGGTCGAAGATGCCCTCAAAGCCGCTGCGGCGCTGCGCGGCTCCCTGACCGGTGCAGTGTTCCACACAGATCACGGAAGTCAGTACACCTCAAGGGATTTCGCGAACCTCTGCCGTGACTTGGAGGTCACCCAGTCTATGGGTGGCGTCGGGTCAAGTGCCGATAACGCGCTGGCCGAATCGTTCAACGCCGCCCTCAAACGCGAGATCCTGCAGGACCGCAGCCACTGGCCCGACGCTGCTACCTGCCGCCGCGAAGTGTTCCGCTGGCTGGCTCGCTACAACACCAAACGACGGCACTCCCGGTGCCGCTATTCCAGCACTGCGACCTACGAAAGACATCTCACGAAGTTAAAAGTCAAGCCGCGGCCGGGAGTGGAGGTGGAAACGCTTGATGTTCGTTGTAGAGCTGGCCGGTGTGCAGGCAGTGATGCAGTTGGCCGAGGAATTTGTTGAACAGGTGCCGTTGGGCTTGGTGGTTCCAGTCTCCGGCGGCGCGGCGGGCGTCGAAGTGCCGGCGGGCTCCTGGGGAGGCGCGCAGCGAGGCCAGGGCCCAGATCGGCCCGACGGCGTTGAGTCGCCGGTTTTTGATATGACGGTGCAGGACAACGGTTTTCTTGCCGCTGGCTCGTGTGATCGGCGCCGATCCGGCGAACGCTTTCAAGCCGCGGGCGTCGGGGAACCGGGTGCGGTCATCACCGATCTCGGCGAGCACCCGGGCACCGGCGAGCATCCCCAGCCCGGGGAAGCTGGTGATGATCGCGGCGTCCGGGTGCTGATCAAAATGGGCGGTCGCCGCCTCGGTCAACGCATCGGTCGCGGCGCAGGCCGCGTCGAACTGGCCCAGCAGCGCCGTCAGGTGAATGCCCATCGCGTTTTCCACCACCGCCGGCTGGTGCAGGTAGGTGTCGCCGAACACCTCACGCAGGCGTGTCACGTCGCGGTCGAGGTAGCGCTGGCGGCCAGCTTTGATCAGCAGCCGGCGCAACCTGGCGGGGGTCAGCTTGGCGGCCTGGGCCGGGGTCGGCGCCGCGGTCAGGATGGCCCGGGCATCGGGGCGGGCCAGCCCGCCGTCGAGGCCGTCGAACGCCACCAGCGCGGCGGGGTAGAACTCTTTGAGCAGATCACGGATCTGGTTGCCGACCTGCCCGCGGGCCCACACCGCGTCCTGCTGGGCGCGGGCCAGGACCCGGATCGCTTGGGCCAGTTCGGTATCGGCCGGCAACGCGCGATGCGCGGTGGGATCGGTGCGGATGATGTTGGCCAGCAGCACCGCGTCGGTGGCATCGGATTTGGCGCCCGACACCGAGTACCGGGCCCGGTAGCGGGACGCGGCCAGCGGGTTGATCGGGTAGATCACCCGGCCGGTTTCCCGCAGCGCTGCCACGAACAGGCCGCGGTCGGTTTCGATACCGACCGGGATCGGATGCTCAGCGCTGTCACCGACCTCGGCCAGCAGGGCCAGCAGGGCGGTGAACCCGGCGGCGTCGTTGTTGACCCGGCCGCGGGCCACCACCTTGCCCTCATCGTTGATCACCGCGACATCGTGATGGGCTGTGGCCCAATCGATTCCGCAATACAAACCCAATGTTGTCTCACTCCTTCGATCTGTGGTCGTGCCGTTACCGGTGGACTCACGCGGCGCCCTAATCGTGGGACTCAAAGGTCCGTCATCTCACTAGCCGTCCGTGACTCCAGCGCACCGCAGGACTTCGTTCTATCGAAGAGCTCAAAGCTCGGGAACCATCATCGGGAAGTCAACCCTGCGGCAGGCTCGGGCAACGGAATCCCACCACCACCGAACAGGGTCTGCTGCCAGGCGCGCCGTTCTTTCGTAAGTCGTCGAACGACGGGACACATCAGGCATCACCTGGCAACAGACCCCGTCAGGAACAAACCCCGGTCATCAGGACCGGTAATCCATCCCTACTAAACGATTAGGACCCTAACACCGGCTACGCTGCCAGTAGCCGCGTAACCACAAATCCCGTGTCCACTACATGGGGGCAAGGCCCCCCAACAACCCCGATACTGAATTAGGGAATGCAGTCCGCGCGAGATGCGTTTACCGCAACCGACTGCCAACTGACGTTGCAGTGACTGCTCGAAACGAATGGGGCAACGATGTCGGTGGAGTATGTCGAATACGAATCCAACGTCGATATTCGCTTTCCCGAAAACATCGCCTGGCTCGACACCGATACCGATTGCAGCGTGGTGCTGTCGCAACCCCACACCGACCCGGAACTCTGGAACCGCTACGTGGATGCGGCGGAGCAAAGCTATCGCCGGCACGGCGTCGAAGCGGTCGTCGACGCTGCCGCGATCCGCGGCGGTGCCGACACCGCGCTATTCTGGACGGTCCTGGACCGCGGCGGCAACATGGTCGGCGGCTTGCGTGCCAAAGCCCCGCTCGGCGGCGCCGATGATTCTCATGCCGTGGTCGAGTGGGCCGGCCGGCCCGGACTGGCCATGGTGCGCAAGATGATCAACGACCGGGTGCCCTTTGGCGTCATGGAGATGAAAACGGCGTGGGTCTCCGACAACCGGACCAGCCAGCACGCCATCACGAATCTCCTGGCCCGCACCGCCTATCACGCCACCAGCGTCATGGGCGTGCAGTTCGTGATGGCCACGGCAGCCCAGCACGTCCTGGAATTGTGGAAATCCGGTGGCGGCGTGGTGGCGCCCATTCCGGCCACGCCGTACCCGGACGAGCGCTACCGCACCAAGATGATGTGGTGGGATCGACGGACCATGGTCAATCATTCTCAGCCGGAGCAGATTACGAAGGCGCTGCACGAGATCGACGCGATATCAACCAGGCTGGTCGCCGGTTGATGCCAGCTGTGGACGCTAACCACATCTCGATCCTCGACCCGCAGAACCCCGCCGACGCGGAATCCCTCGAAGCGCTGCTGCGCGACCCGACGGTGAACACCGTGGACACCTGGGCCGACCAGTTCGCCGCGCTGGCCGAACTCCGGCCGGCACCGACGTCCGATCTCCTCGACGAGCCCGCCCGCTGGGTCTACTACCCGTGGCGCGCGACGGTGCTGAAGCTGCTGGGACCGCGGTCGTATCGCCGACTGCGTCTGGACCGCAACCGGCATCTGGCCACCAGCGGCGAACAGGACCGGCTGGGCCGCCTCCGCATCGGCATCGTCGGACTCAGCTCGGGCCACCTCATCGCTCACTCGCTCGCCGTAGCGGGGTTCTGCGGCGAGCTGCGGCTCACCGATTTCGACACGCTGGGCGTGTCCAATCTCAACCGCATTCCCGCAACGGTTTTCGACATCGGCCTCAACAAGGCGACCGCCGCCATGCGCCGGATCGCCGAACTCGATCCCTACCTCCTCGTCCGGCATTCGTCCGCCGGACTGAGTGCCGACGCCCTCGCGCCGTTCCTCGACGGGCTCGACGTACTGGTCGAGCAATGTGACTCGTTGGAGATGAAACTGCACCTCCGGCACGGCGCCCGCGCCCGCGGGATCCCGGTGCTGATGGCCACCAGCGACCGCGGGCTGATCGACGTCGAACGCTTCGACATCGATCCCACCCGCCCGGTCTTCCACGGACTGCTCGGCGACATCGACCCCGACGCGATGGCGGGCCTGCCGATCGCCCAGAAGTTGCCGTACCTCATGCAGGTCTTCGACCCGGCCAGAGTTTCGCCGCGAATGGGTGCGTCCCTACTCGAGGTGGGCCGCACGCTGTCGGCCTGGCCACAGCTCGTCGGCGACGTAACCGTCGGAGCGGCAACAGTTTTGGAAGCCATCCGCCGGATCGGGCTGGACGAACCGCTGGCGTCGGGGCGCACCCAGGTCGACATCGGCGGTCTGCTCGGCGAATTGGCCGAACCCACCCGCGCGGACCCACCTGCCGACGGCGCCCTGCCGCCGTCCCCTGCGGTCGCCACCGGTCTCGGCCAGGTCGTCGACGCCGCGGTCGCCGCCGCGATCCGCGCCCCGTCAGGCGGCAATTCCCAGCCCTGGCACATTGCGGCGACCGCCGACAGCGTCGTCATAGGCATCGATCCCGCGCGCACGTCGACCATGGACGTCGGCTTCCGGGGCAGCGCGGTCGCCATCGGAGCCGCGGCATTCAACGCCCGAGTTGCTGCCGCCGCCAACGGTTTTGCCGCCGACGTGGCATACACCGAACCCGACGGCGAAGCCCCGCTGCAGATCGCCCTCCGGCTGCGGCCTGGCGCCGACCCTGAGCTCGCAGCGTGGTACCCAGGGATCTTCGTGCGTGAGACCAACCGCCACCGCGGTACGGGAGCACCGTTGCCACCCGAGGTGACCGAGACATTGTCACGGGTGGCACAGCAACACGACGCACGTGTGCACGCCATGGTCGACCATGACGAGATCGCACGCGCAGCAACGGTCTTCGCCGACGCCGACCGGATCCGCTACCTCACCCCCACCCTGCACCGCGAGATGATCTCGGAACTGCGCTGGCCCGGCGACGACGACTCGGACTTCGGCATCGACGTCCGTTCCCTGGGGCTCGCTTCCGGCGATCTGGCCGTACTGCCCCTGCTGCGCCGGGCCGACGTCGTCGCCGCACTCGACGACTGGGATGCCGGCTCCGTCCTCGGGGACGACACAAGAGATCGCATGCGTTCCAGCAGTGCGATCGTCACCGTTCTGGTCCGAGGCGCGGCGCTGAGCGACTTCGCCCGTGGCGGTGCCGCCGTGGTCGCCGTGTGGATGGCGGCGCAGGACGCGGGCCTGACCGTGCAGCCGATGTCGCCGCCGTTTCTCTACGCCCACACCGGAACCGAGCTCGGCGAACTGTCCGGCAAGTACGCCGACGAACTCCGCCGACTACAGGACACATTCCACGCGTTGACCAGCAAAGGGCCGGACGAGACGGTGGTCCTCGCGCTCCGAATATCCGATGCGCCACCAGCTTCGGTACCCAGCCGCAGGAGCACCGCCTTTGAGGTCAGCGCAGGTTAAGCTGAGCGTCTCATGTCCATCGACGAGTCTCCCCCTTCACTGGATCGCGTGGTCACAGAGGTTGCGACGCGGTTGATGGCCGCCGATTCCGGCAACTCCACCAAGGTGTACACAGACGTTCTGGAAATCCTCGTCAACTACTTCGAGGTCGACGTCAGCTTCCTGCGTCGCAACGACCATGAGATCGGTGCTTCGATCCTCGTCGCGGAATGGCCACTGCGGCCGGAGATTCCGGACCCCGACCCCCTGCGCGTGGTGTACTTCGCCGACGCCGACCCGGTCTTCGCAGAGACCGAGCACCGCAAGACGCCGCTGATCGTGCGCCCCGACCCGGAACCGGACGACTACCAGCGCCGCATCGAGGCGGACCGCAACGTCCCCCAGATATCACTGGCAGCAACACCTTTGGTGTCCGGCGAACGAACCACCGGCGCGCTGGGCTTCGTCAAGTACGGCAACCGGGAGTGGGTCACCGAGGAGATCAACGCGCTGCAGGCCATCGCTTCGCTGTTGACCCAGGCCCAATCTCGGGTACTCGCCGAAGAGCAGCTCCGGTACCTGGCCGAACACGACGATCTGACCGGTCTGAACAACCGGCGCGCCCTCATCGCCCACCTCGATGCCCGGTTGCAGCCGGGACAACCCGGCCCGGTGACCGCGCTCTTCTTCGACCTCGATCGGCTCAAGGCCATCAATGACTACCTGGGGCACAGCGCGGGAGATTCGTTCATCCGCGTCTTCGCCCAGCGCCTCACCGAAGGGGTCGACAGCAAGACCGTGATCGCCCGGCTCGGCGGTGACGAGTTCGTCGTCGTCCCGGCCGAGCCGATATCCGCGAGCAAGGCCGAAGCCCTCGCCTACCAGCTTCAGGACTCACTGCGGCGCCGCGTCTGGATCGACGGTGAACGGCTCACGCGGGCAGTGAGTGTCGGCGTCGCTTCGGGTATTCCGGGCTCCGACACCTCCTCCGACCTGTTGCGCCGGGCCGACCAGGCCGTATTGAGCGCGAAGTCGGCGGGCGGGGACCGCGTCGCGGTGTTCACCACCGCGATGTCCCTGGAAACGGCCTACCGCAACGATATCGAGCTACATCTGCAGGACGTCATCGAGAATGGCGCACTGCTGCTCAATTACCTACCGGAAATCGACATGCGCACCGGGAAGCTGCTCGCGACCGAAGCGCTCGTACGCTGGGACCATCCCACGCGCGGGCTGCTCCCGCCGGCCGCATTCATCGGCATCGCCGAATCGATCAACCTGGCAGGCGAATTGGGCCGTTGGGTGCTACGGACGGCGTGTCGCGAATTCGCCCGGTGGCGCGAGGACTTCCTGGCTTCGAAATCCGGCAGCGATGATGCCGATGACCGCGACGATTTCGAACTACGCGTCAACGTCTCCCCGGTCCAGCTGGTGACCGACGGCTTCGCCGAGTCGGTGGCCGACATCCTCGACGAATTCGGTCTCGACCGCGGATCGGTGTGCCTGGAGATCACCGAGAACGTCGTCGTCCAGGACAGCGAGTCCTCCCGCGCCACCCTGGCGGACCTCCGCAGAACCGGGGTCCGGCTGGCGATCGACGACTTCGGCACCGGCTACAGCGTGCTGTCCCATCTCAAGTCGCTACCGGTCGACATCCTCAAGATCGACCGCAGCTTCGTCACCGATCTGGGTTCCAACCCCGGCGACCTCGCGATCGTCCGGGCGATCATCGCACTGGCCGACTCGTTCGGTCTCCAGATCGTCGCCGAGGGTGTCGAAACCACAGCTGCCGCAACCACACTGCTGCGCCTCGGCTGTCACCGTGCGCAGGGCTTCCTGTTGTCGCGGCCGCTGCCGAGCGACCAGATGGCGACGCTGTACCGCAAGGGACGGGTACCGGTCCGGTTCACCAGCGAGATGTGATCCGAACCGCGCTAGCGCGCAACCAGTTCCACGCGGGCGAATCTGCTGGCGGGCAGGCCCACGATACAGACCTCGAGGGCGCCGGCCGGCGCCGCGGCAGTCTCGACGGATGCGCCCTTGCCGGTGAAATCGGGCGAGATCACGACGCCGTGGCGCGCACGTACGAAGTACGGCCCGTCGGGTGTGTTCAGTTCGGCTCCGATGATCCGGCGGTCTTCGAACAGCAGCGCCTGCAGCGTGCTGGCCGCGCTCACCGCGATATCGCGTTCGGCGGCCGCCGCCGCCAGCCAGTCGAACAATTGGCCCGGTCCGTCGCCCGTGCTCCATTCGATGGCGCCGAGCGAAGACAGCTGGAGCGTCGTGCCCGCCGAGTCGCGCAGGGTCTCCGAGGACCAGCCGCGAACCGTGCTGTAGAGCGCGCCGGTGGCCGAATCCAGGCACACCCGGGCCCAGTCGAGCAGTCCCGCGCCGAAGAACGTCTCGATGGTGCGCGTGTGCGTCTCGGACTCCGTCAGCTCGCGCACGACACGGGCCGGCACCGAAGCGCCGTCCGACGGCGGTTCGGCCGCGTCATCGACTTCGGCGGTCACCGCAGCGAAATAGACGGCGGTGGCGTCGAGCTGCTCGCCGAGGTCGGGCTCGGCCGCTTCGACTTCGCCGGGTCCGCCGGCTTCCGGGGCGGGCTCGTCGTCGGGAATCCCTCGCGGTACGCCGAACTCGTCGATCCTTGCGTCGAGCGTGGCGCCCAGAGTGACGCAATGCACATCATCGCCGCGCAGCCAGCGCCCGTCATCGGCGTGCAGCGCTCCGGCAACCATCACATCTGCGGCGGCGTCGACCGCGGCAATGGCTGTCGCCAGGCCACCGATACCGGCGCCGACGCACAGCACGTCAACTTCTGCGTCCCAATCCAACCTGAAATCCCTGAGTTAAGCGGCAGCGAATTGCAACAATCCGACAGCCAGGGATCGATTTCGCCGTGCGGCTACTTTACATACTCTCGGAATGAACGACACCAACAACGGCCTACGTTATGGCACCCTTAGGATGATTCCGGGGGGCTAGCCACAGAACGCGCGCTGACGGAAGGTGATCGACGAATGGGGCGCCAGCCGCGATCCGAAGTGACCCGACGCAAGATCATTGACTCTGCTGTCGATTTGATCAACGAGATCGGTTATCCCGCCGCGGGATTGGCTGACATCATCGAACGCGCCGAGCTGACCAAGGGCGCGCTCTACTATCACTTCGACTCCAAAGAAGCACTGGCCACTGTCATCATCGAAGAGGCAATGGTTCTGCTGCACAACGTGTTCCAGTCCGCACGGGACTCCGAGCACAGCGCCATGGAATCACTGATCGTCGGCACCTTCACCACCAGCGACCTGTTGGCGACCAACCGGACCGCCCAAGCGGGGACCAAACTGCTGCGCACGTTCGCCGGCTTCAACCCGACGGCGCGACACAGTTACGTGAACTTCGTCGACCAGTTCACCTCGGACATCAAGCGCGCCGAAACAGACGGCGACCTGCGCCCGGGCGCGGACCCCGCCGACGTCGCCAACACGCTGGTGGCCTGGATCCTCGGCGCGGAGTTGATGTCAAGCGCCGCGTCCGACGGCAACGATCTCCGGGAGCGGTTCGCCAGGCAGTGGCGCGTTCTGATGCCGGCGATCGTGACCGCGGACTCGCTCGACCGCCATCTTGCCTTCATGGCGGCCGCATCCACGCGACAGACGAACACCGTGGAGCAGACCACCACCTGAAACCCACATCGCTAACTAAGTTCACTTCTTTGTTGCTAGGCTGCCATCAGCCCAAGCGACAGAGGAGTCTGCATGGACCTCAATTGGTCGGCCAGTGATCTGGCATTCCGCGATGAAGTACGCACGTTTCTGCAGGAAAATCTGACACCGGACATCCAAGAAGCCGGTCGCCTGATGACCAGCGTGTACAGCGATCACGACGCGAGCCTGGACTGGCAGCGCATCCTGCACGAGCGCGGCTGGGCGGCGCCGGCCTGGCCGGTGGAGTACGGCGGCTGCGATTGGAGCTTGACCCAGCACTACATCTTCAGCCGGGAGTCGATCCTGGCCGGGGCGCCGTCGCTGTCCCCGATGGGCATCCGGATGGTGGCACACGCGATCATCCGGTTCGGCACTGCCGAACAGAAGGACTACTTCCTGCCCCGCATCCTGACCGGCGAGGTCTTCTTCTGCCAGGGCTACTCCGAACCCGAGGCCGGGTCCGACCTGGCCGCCCTGACCATGGCCGCCGCTTCCGACGGCGACGACCTGGTGTGCACCGGCAGCAAGATCTGGACCACCCACGCCACCGAGGCGAACTGGATGTTCGCACTGGTGCGCACCACCCGCACCGCCAAGAAGCAGCAGGGCATCACCTTCGTCCTGATCGACATGAGCACACCCGGTATCGAAATCCGGCCACTGGTCATGACGTCGGGCGAAGAGGTCCAGAACCAGGTCTTCTTCGACGAGGTCCGGGTGCCCAAGAGCAACGTCATCGGGCAGATCGACGACGGCTGGACCGTCGCGAAGTACCTGCTCGAATTCGAACGCGGCGGCGGTGCGGCCGCCCCGGGCCTGCAGGTGCTGGCCGACGAGATCGCCACGGCGGCGGCGCACGCGCCGGGCCCCGAGGGCGGCGTGCTGCTCGACGATGCCGCGTTCTCGCGCAAGCTCGCCGATGCGCGAATCCGCACCGAAGTGCTCGAGATTCTCGAATACCGCGTGCTGGCCGCGCTGGCCGGCGGCGGACATCCGGGCGCAGCGTCGTCGATGCTGAAGGTGCTCTCCACCGAGTTGAGCCAGACCCTGACCGAACTCGCCATGGAGGCCGCCGGCCCCCGCGGCCGGGCGTACCAGCCGCATGCCACCCGTCCCGGTGGACCGGTGGCCGAATTCGCCCCTCCCCCAGACGGTTACGTCAGCGGCGAGGCATGGCAGGCGGTCGCGCCGCTGCGGTATTTCAACGACCGCGCCGGCTCGATCTACGCCGGCAGCAACGAAATTCAGCGCAATATCCTCGCCAAAGCAGAATTGGGGCTGTAGATGGACTTCACCTTCTCCGCGGAACAGGAACTTCTCCGGGACGGCCTGTCCAAGTTCCTGGCCGGCCGGTATGACCTCGAAACCAGCCGGGCAGCAGCGAAATCGGGGCCCGGTTGGCAGCCTGACATCTGGCAGTCGTTCGCCGAGGAACTCGGCATCCTCGGCGCCGCGCTGCCGGAAGACGCGGGTGGCATCGGCGGCGGGCCCGTCGAGGTCATGCTGATCGCCGAAGCGCTGGGTCACGCCCTGGTCATCGAACCGTACGTGGACACCGCGGTGGTCGCAGCCGGTCTGTTGCTGCGATCCGGTAGCCCGGTTGCCGGCCCCATCTTGGCGGAAATCGCCTCCGGCACAGCCGTTGTCGCGCTTGCCGCGGCCGAGGCCCACAGCGGCGACCGGTGGCAGGACGTCCAGACCACCGCCTCCCGCGACGGCGACGACTGGGTGCTGCGCGGCGACAAGATCATGGTGGTCAACGCGCCGTTGGCCACCCACCTGCTCGTCACCGCACAGACACCCGGCGGCATCTCACTGTTCCTGGTCGACATCTCCGAGCCCCGCGAGGGGCTGGTAATGCACAGCTACCGCACCGTCGACGACCGTCGGGCCGCCGACCTGGAACTCCGCGACGTCCGGCTGCCGGGCGACGCGCTCCTCGGCGCCGAGGGCGAGGCGTGGCCGTCGATCGCCCAGGCCCGCGACGAGGGCGCCGCCGCCGTGTGCGCCGAAGCCGTCGGCAACATGCGGAAGGCGTTGGCGGACACCGTCGAATACGCCAAGCAGCGCCAGCAGTTCGGCCAGCCGATCGGCAGCTTCCAGGCCCTGCAGCATCGCATGGTCGACATGCACATGGAGCTCGAACAGTCCGTGTCGGCGGTGTACCTTGCCGTGCTCAACCTGGAAGCCGACGCGCACACCCGGGCACGCGCGGTTTCCGCGGCCAAGGCCACCGTCGGCCGCGCCGCACGGTTCATCGGCCAGAACGCCGTACAGCTGCACGGCGGCATGGGTATGACCGAAGAGCTCGCCATCGGCCACTACTTCAAGCGGCTCACCGCCGTTCAGTACGAATACGGCTCCACCGACCACCACGTGACCCGCTACGCAGAACTGACCCGCGGCTGAGTTCGGCGCCGCGCAACTCTGGGTGTGCCCTCACCTGATCCGGCCGGACCGGATCAGGTGAGCGTCATCTGCTTCTGCGCGTACAGCTTTGCCCACTCGGCGCGCGGCCGGATCGACGTGTCGACGTCGACGGCTTTGGCGCGCAGGGCACCCGCCGTCGCCTGGTCCTTCGGGGTCAACTTGAACGGGTCCCAGCCGAAGAACCGGCAGGAGTTCTGCCAGGTGATCTTGTCGATGTCGGAATCGCTTGCGCCCGCGGCATTCAACTCGGCCAGCACCTGCTCGGGCGCATCGGGCCAGAAGCAGTCCGAGTGCGGATAGTCGCACTCCCAGGCGATGATGTCGATACCGATCTCGTGGCGCAGCTTCAGCGACGTCTTGTCGGTGACGTAGCACGCCAGCGAATGCTCACGGAAGACGTCACTGGGCAGCTTGTCCCCGAAGTCGCGGCGCAGCCATTTCTGGTTGGTGTAGTGCCGGTCGCTGCGATCCAGATAGAACGGGATCCAACCGATACCGCCTTCGGAGAACGCGAATTTCAGGTCCGGGTAGTTGCGCATCGCCGGGCCCCACAGCAGGTCCTGGGCGCACATCGCAGAGACCTGCGTGGCCAGGATGATCAGATTGTCGATCGGGGCGTCCTTGGCCATCGAGATCGCGCCGAAACCGGTGCCGATGTGCAGGCACATCACGACGTTCTCTTCCGACAGGGTACGGAACACCGGGCCCCAGTAGTCTTCGTCGAAGTAGCTCGGCAGGCCTTCCAGGTGCGGCAACTCGGGCATCGTCACCGCCCGGCACCCTTTCGCGGCGACGCGACGGATCTCACGGCACATCGCCTCGGGGTTCCACGTCGGCAGGATCGCGATGGGGATGAACCGGTCCGGGTACGAACCGGCCCATTCATCGATATGCCAGTCGTTGTAGGCCGAGACCATCACCAGGGTGGCCTCTTCGCGGTGCATGTTCAGGTGCCGGGCGGAGAAACCGGTGAAGGTCGGGAAGCACATCGAGGCCAGGATGCCGTTGCGGTTCATGTCGCGTACCCGCTCGTGCACGTCGTAGACGCCGGGACGCATCTCGGCGAACCCGGCAGGATCGCGACCCCACTCCTCGGCCGGCCAGGAGACCACGGCATTGAGCCCGCTCACTCCTTGGGGGCGGCCCTGGTACATCCACTGGTCGACGCCCTTGTCGTCGGTGACGACGATCGGCGCCTCGGGCTTGTACTTGTCCGGAACATGGTTGACGAACATGTCGGGCGGCTCCACAACATGGTCATCGATGCTCACCAGGATCAGGTCGTCGGTATTCACATTGCTCCTCACGTCCGCGACTGCACACTCAGTAGTACCGTCTAGAGGCGTGACCGTCTCTGCACTTTCGGACAGAGGTTTATCTCAAACGGCCAAGATGCCCGCGCGGCCGGTGATCGAGCTGCGCCGCGGCGGCCGCGCCCTCGGCGGCAGCTACCTCTACGAGGGCGACGCGCTGATCACCGGCTGGCACTCGCACGAGGTGCACCAGATCGAATACGCGCTGCACGGCCTCGTCGAGGTGGAAACCGATGTCGCCCACTATCTGCTGCCGCCGCAACAGGCCGCCTGGATACCGGCCGGCCTGCCCCATCAGGCGGTGATGAATCCCGACGTCCAGACCGTTGCCGTGATGTTCGATCCCGGCCTGATCTCGGACCGGTCGGACCGGGCTCGCATCATCGCCGTTTCCCCGCTGATCCGCGAGATGATGATCTACGCGTTGCGGTGGCCCATCGACCGGCCGGACGGCGATGCCGTCTCGGACGGGTTCTTTCGCACCCTGGCACATCTCGTGGTCGAGGCGCTGGACCACGAAGCACCGCTGAGCCTGCCGACGTCCGAGCACCCGATCGTCGCCGCGGCAATGGCCTATACGAAGGCGCATCTCGCTTCGGCAACGGCCGAACAGGTGAGCCGCGCGGTCTCGGTATCTGAACGCACGCTGCGCCGGCTGTTCCAGGAGTCCATCGGATTGTCTTGGCGGACTTACCTTCTCAACGCCCGGATGCTCCGGGCGATGGCATTGCTGACAGAACCGGGACAGTCGGTGCAGGCCACTGCCACCGCGGTCGGCTTCGAGAGCCTGAGCGCGTTCACCCGCTGCTTCACCCAGTTCAGCGGGCGATCACCGTCGGGTTACCGGCGCCAGACCGCGGAGACGGCGCGCCCGCCGCGCGAGGCCCGGTAAGGGTCGCGATCACGGCCGGTCGCCGTCATCGATATCCCAGGTGCGATCACATCGCGCCTCGGTCTCGGCGATCAACCGCGCGTTCGGCTCGTCGACCGCACGCACCCAGTGCTCGGCCGCGATCAAACTCCGCCCGCCGGCGATGTGGCGCGCGAGCAGCCGCTGCCGCCGCACGTCGTCGGCGCCCCTGAGGTAGTACAGCCCATCGATCAACTCCCGCGCCCCGGAAAAGCCGTGGGACGGCAACGCCAGATAGTTCCCCTCCGTGACCACGAGCCGGGCCGCCGCGGGCACAACCAGACCGGCCGCCACGGACTCCTCGAGCGCCCGATCGAACCGTGGCACATAGACATCAGCAGTTTGATACGCGTCCCGCACCCGAGCCAGCGCCACCAGGAAACCGGCCGCATCGAAGGTGTCCGGGGCGCCCTTACGGCCTTTGCGGCCGAGCCGCGCCAGCTGCCCATTGGCGAGGTGAAACCCATCCATGGGCAGTAGGGCGGCGAAATCGCGCTGCGTGGCATTGAATTCATCGACGAGCCGCTCGGCCGCGGTCGACTTGCCGACACCCGGTGGCCCGGTCAGACCGACGATCACCCGGCCCGACCGCTCCTCGAGCAGTCGGGCGACATCGTCCGTCAACCGGGCCATGGCGCGGACATTAGCCGGTCGGCGCGGCCAAGTCGAAGACGTGCGGCGCGCGATACCGGCAATGTCACCGGTGCTGCGGCTCGGGCGCACACGCGGTCAACAGCTCCGTGCCGTCCTTGCCTGCGACGTCAGCGGGACTCAACCAGCCGAATCCCTGGAACCAGTAGGTATCCGCTGCATGCCGGCCCGACTCGGTGACGGCCGGGCCGAGGTCGGTTGTGGTGGTCTCCGGCTCCCCGCTGCTGCGGTAGACCCGCAGCAGCACCGTTTTCCGGGTCCGCCAGTCGAATCCGCCGGGCAGCGGCCGGATCACCGCGAAGCCCGGATACGGCCCGGTGGCGGTCAGGGAGTCGAACGGTACGGCATTGCGTGAGTCGGCAGCCAGTACCAGATCCGTCTGACCGGGCTGGAATGTCAGGATCACGCCGTCCACCGGACCGCAGTAGCGGCCGGGCCAGATTCGCAACGTCCCGTCGGTGACCCGCACCCCGAAAACCCTTGGCAGTTGCCGCCCCTGCGCAGGGTCACGTGAACAGAGCGCCAGGAACTTCGTGCCGTCCCGGGCCGCGACTTCCGCGGGGTTGAGCCAACCGATGCCCTCGAACCAGTAGGTGTCCGGCGGATGCCGGTCCGACTCCGTGATGGCCTCGCCCAGCTTGCTGACAGCGCCGAATGATCGTGGGGACTGCGGGAAGACGGACACGGTGTCCGCGGTGCGCCAGTCGAATCCGGCGGGCAGCGGCGTCACCACGTCGAACCCTGGGTAGGGCCCGCCGACGGTGAGGTACTCGACTTCGACGCCGGGGTTCGGCGGAGCCTTGCGTGAACCGACGGCTGCCGGCAACGGCGGCACCTCGAGCTTCAGTTCCGCCTTGACGCGGCCATCGGTGTTGAAGGTGACGTCGACGGCCGTCGTGCCGCGGCATGGTGAGCCGGTCCACACCCGCAGTTGTCCGTCGGTCACCCGGACTCCGAATTGAACCGGTAGTGACGGCTTCCCCAGCGGATCACAGCCGCACAACGCCAGCAGTGTCACGAAAGCCACACCCAGACAGCGGATTCGCCGGATCACGAATAGCCCCCGTCCGATGCGCCGGCGTTGGTCTCGAACGGATTTCGGCGGCCGGTGAGCTTTTCGGCGGCCAGACTGATCGCGTACTGCTTGGCGAATTCCACCGGTCCCAACGCGGCCCATTGTCCCGAGTGCCGCTCTTCGTGATGCAGGATGCGGTCGATGTCCATGTCCTGCTGGCGCGCGCCGCCGGGTCCGTCGTACCACATCTGACCCGACCCGATGATCTTGCGGAGTTGGTCGCCGGCATCCGTCGGGTGATCGATGTTGATCAGGAACACGTCACCGTACGTGGATCCGGCCTGCTGGCTCAGCTGGTTCTGGATGAACCCGCCGCCCAGCCCCATCAGCATGCCGTTGGGCGTGGTGGCGAACCGCCCGCCGCTGCCCGCTAGTCGCGGAACCTGTTCGTAGCTCCAGGAATTCGCCGACTGCCGGTCGGCGATGCGCCGCACCTCGTCAGCGGTGTAGGGCGTCTCGGCGAAGTCGGTGGTCGGGTTTCCCTTGGTGTAGCTGGTGCCCGCGTTGAGGATGTACGTCATCAACACTGCCCGGCGGGCGTCGTCGGCGCTGGTCCCCGGGGATAGCAGGAAGTAGGTGTTGTCGTCGCTGGGATCGCTGCTCGTTCGGTGGTTGTCGACGGCGCGCTGCAGGCCCTCGAGGATGTCGAAACTCGCCGGGGTGAGATTCTGCTGCCGCGCGATGTCGACGATGACCCGAGGCGGCACACCCTTTTTCGCCGCATTCTGCAGCCACTCCCGGTAGTACCCGGCGCTGTCCCCACTCAGCAGACCCGCGTCGCGCAGCGCGTCTTCGTACTTGTTGACGGGGTCGTACCCGGCTTCCCCGGGATCATCTCCGATTCGTGCGTCCTTCGCTTCCGGCACGTCGAACGGAATGCGTTCGGCGGCTGCCCGGTCGCCGTGCTCGTAAAGGAACGCAGCCGAATCGAGCTTCCCCGCGAACGCGGACATGCCGTGTCCGAGCACCTGCGCACGGCGCAGGAGCGCAGCCCCCACTTCTCGACACGCCTGGCCGCTGTCGAGTTCGGCCACCGGGCCCGCGGCGGCGGAGAGTGCCGCGCCGCCACCGTCGTTGCACAGCCCGCGGGCCAGGTCCGCCAACTCCGCCGCGGTTTCCCGCAACGAGGCCACGACGACCGTCAACGGCGCGGTCATGCCAGTTCCCAACCGACCTTGCGGAGCTGATAGCCGGTGTCCCGGTCGGCCGCCTCGAACTTCGCGAGCAGCAGTTTGATCGCGTTCTCGACCTCGATCCGCTTGGCCGCGATCTGCAGTGCCTGGACCGGCGAAACCCGCGAATACCAGCGGAGCCAGAAGCCCGGCGTGACCCCACCGTCGTCGGCGACGTCCCACTGCGACTCGGCAGCGTCGACTGTCTTTTTGAGATTGGCGCGCAGCTCGATGAGCTGGGCACCACCTGTCGCCAACGGCTCGGCCACGGCATCGAGGTGGTTCCGATATGCGGTCTGCTCATCGAGTGATTCGCGGCCCTGCTTCTGCGCGGCATCGGCGGCGGTACCGGTCCAGCCCTCGGCCAGGTGCGCGAATTGTGTTCGTGCCCGGTCGATCTGGGCGTCGACACGCTGGGCCGCGGCCCGCGCGCCGAGGGATGCGGTCAGCAGCGATTCCGGATCGGAATTCAGCACCTGCGACACCGTGTACGGCATGGACCGTCCCCCGTTCCCATCGGTGTCTCCATTGTCCCCCACGGGGCGCAGGCCACCGTCACCAAAAATCGCATCCCGACCGGGGGTGTCACCGAGTGGGAACCGCCCTTCCACGGTCGCTGTGGGCCGACTAAGACCGAATGATGACCTCCCACATCGCTCCCCCGCCGGACACCATGCACGCCATGGTGCTGACCGAGTTCGGCGGCCCCGAGGTGCTGCACGCCGCCGAGTTGCCGACCCCGGTGCCCGGGGCCGACGAGGTGCTGGTCGAGATCGCCTGCACCAGCGTCAACCCGGCGGACTGGAAAACTCGCGAGGGCAAGCTCTCCGCCTACATCGACTATCACTTCCCGTTCGTGCTGGGCTTCGACCTGGCCGGTGTCGTCGCGGCGGTCGGGCCGGGCGTGACGCGCTGGCAGGTGGGTGATCAGGTCTTCGGAATGTCCAACCAGCGCAACGGTGCAGACGGCACGTATGCCGAATACTGCCTCGCATCGTCCGAGCTGCTCGCGCCACTGCCCGCGGGCTGGAGCCACGTCGACGCCGCGGGACTGCCGGTGGCGGGCAGCACGGCCTATGGCGGCATGGTCGATGCCGGCGGGCTGCGGGACGGCCAGACCGTCCTGATCAACGGCGGCGCCGGCGGCGTCGGCAGCGCCGCGATCCAGATCGCCCGGGCGCTGGGCGCGCGGGTGGCGGTGACGTGCAGCCCGAAGAACTTCGATTACGTCACCGGGCTCGGCGCTGAGCTGGCCATCGACTACCGGGGCGGCGACGTCGTCGCGCAGCTGCGGGCCTGGGCCCCGTCGGGCGTCGATCTGGTGCTCGACGCTGTCGGGCTGGACACCCTGCTGCCGCATGCCGAGGAGCTGGTGGCACCCGGCGGCAACTACGTCGAGATCGAGACGCTCATCTCGCGCGCCGACGCGGAGCGGGTGGCCCGTGCTGCCGAGCGCGGGGTGCGGATCGTCTCCAACATGATCGTGGTCCAGCGCCAGCCCCAGCATCTGATGGAGTTGGCCGCACTGTGCGCCAGGGGCGTGATCCGGCCGCCGGAAACCGAGGTACTGCCGCTGTCGAAGGTGGCTGACGCGCACCGCCTCGTCGAGGCCGGTCATGTCCGCGGCAAGGTCATCCTCGCCACGCGTCCCCACTGAGCCGTCCGGCCAAAGCCCTTGGGACGGAGACATATCCGATATCCGGGCTGGTAGCGTGATGCGGACATTCAGGTCGAGGCACGGGAGGCGTTGTGGGGCACGGTGAATTGCTCCATCACCTGGTGTCCGACGCGGCTGCCGCGGTACCCGATCGTCCTGCTCTCATCGCCGAGGACGGCGCCGTCACGACGTTCGCGCAATTCGACCGGTCGATCGCGGCGGTCGCCGGCTGGATCGCGTCCCGAACGACGCGCGGCGACCACGTCGCGGTGATCGCCGACAACGGCCCGGATTACGCGACGCTCTACTACGCGGTGCCCCGCGCCGGATGCATCCTCGTCCTGATCAATCAGCGGCTCAGTGCCGACGAGCAGACCGCGCAACTGGCCACCGCGGCTCCCACCCTGATTCTGGGTGACGGCCGCTATCTGGGGACCCTGAACCGGCCCGAGACAATCTCATTCGACAGCGAAGAGTGGACTGCGGCAACGCAATCGGCCGCATGGCCCGTGCCCGACGAGCCGGACGCCGACGACCCCGTCTGGCTGCTGTTCACCAGCGGGTCCACGGGAACGCCGAAAGGTGTTGTGCACACGCACCGTTCGATCACCGCGGCGGTTCGGGGCAGCATCGCCGGCAGGTCGGTCCGCCCGGGCGGCGTCTATCTGCTGCCTTTTCCCATGTGCCATATCGCCGGGTACAACATGCTGGTGCACCACGGTGCCCGGTCGACGGTGCTGCCGGTGGCGGCATTCCGGCCCGACGCCTTCGCGGCTGCGGTGAACCGGTACCAGGTGACCTCGTGTTCGTTGGCTCCGACCATGCTGCACAGCCTGCTGACCCATCTGGACCGGACCGGCACCGATCTGCCGTCGCTGCGCGACATCGCCTACGGTTCCTCAGCCATCCCCGCCGACCTGTTGCGACGTGCCCTCGACCGACTCGACGTGGGATTCCATCAGGGCTACGGCATGACCGAAACCGGCGGCAACGTCACGTTTCTCGGCCCCGAGGACCATCGTGCGGGCGCCGCGGGTGACACCGCGGTGCTCACCACCGCCGGTCGTCCCCACGCCGGTGTGCAGATCCGCATCGCGCCGAACGGCGAAATCCTGGTGCGCGGCGACCAGGTGGCGGTCCGGTACTGGCCCGACACGCCCACGACCGACGACGGCTGGTTGCACACCGGCGACGTCGGATACGTCGACGGCGCGGGCCGGCTCGTGGTCTCCGACCGGCTGAAGGACGTCATCATCACCGGCGGCGAGAACGTGTCCTCCCGGGAAGTCGAAGACGTGCTGTCATCGCACCCCGACGTGGATCATGTTGCGGTCGTGGGAGTTCCCGATCCGTATTGGGGCGAGGCGATCTGCGCGGTCGTCGTGCCCACCGCCGGCACGCAGCCTGACGCGGACGTCCTCACCGCGCACGTGCGGGAACGCATCGCGGCCTTCAAGCGCCCCCGGCACGTCGTGTTCGCCGACGCGCTACCCCTCACGACCAACGGCAAGATCGCGAAACAGATTCTGCGCGAACAACTCCGGGCACGGTTCACCGACTAGCCCGGACTGCTCAAGGCGCGGTCGTCGCCAGGCCTGCCCGCTCGACGCTCATCAGGCTCTCGGTCTCGTGCTCCCGGCGGTACGCCGCACCACCGCCGTTGAGGCCGAACAGCCTCTTGCTCCACAACAACCACAACACGGCGATGATGTTCACCAGCAGCATCGCCACCCGCAACGCGGTGACCTTCTCGGTCAGCTCGTAAATCTCCAGTGGCAGGAAGATACCGGTGGCCACCACCGCGAAGTACTCTCCCCAGCGCCACATCCCCCACAGCCCAACGGCTTCCACCAACTCGATCAGCGCATACACCGCGATGCCGATCCCGATCCACAACAGGGTCGTGCCCGACATGGTGAAGGCATCGTTGATATGCCGAATGATCTTCGAGCCATCGATGTTCCAGCCGATCTGGTCCGCCAGCGGCCGCAGCAAAGGCAGGTCCTTCTCGAACATGTCCCGCAGGTGCACGCGTGCCGCCCGCACCCTGAAGACGCCGTAGGACATCGCGGCCAACAGCAGGAATCGAAACACGCGCTCGACGGCCAGCACCCGCATCAGCACGCGGTCGCGCAGCAGCCGGCCGCGCGGAACTTCGGGTGCCGATTCCGCCGGCCCCTTCCCGCGTGGCGGGCCGACGACGAACGTCTCACACCGCAGGCATCGCCACGCCTCACCGACCGGGGTCTGCACGTGCAGACGGGCGGCCAGCTCCGGTTCATCCGGGGCGAACGTGGCATGGCCGCGGAGTCCGCAGGACCGGAGGGCGAAATCCACCATGTCCGTACCGTATCGACACGAGCGCAGCGGAGCACGTGAATCCGCCCGCGGTGGTTCCGCCGGTTCATAGAAGATGGACCGATGCCATCCCTACTGTGGTTCCGTCGCGACCTGCGGCTGCATGACCTGCCGGCGCTGGCCGCCGCGATCGACCAGGACCGTGACGTACTCGGGTGCTTTGTGCTCGACCCGCGCCTCGAGGCGTCGCCGGGCCCGCGCCGACTGCAGTTCCTGGGCGACTGTCTGCGGCAGCTGCGCGCCGAGCTCGACGGCCGGCTGCTGATCACCCGCGGCCGCCCGGAAGAGCGAATTCCGCTGATCGCCAACGAGATCGGCGCCGGTGCCGTGCATGTCTCGGCAGACTTCTCCCCTTTCGGCCGGCGCCGTGACCGCCGGGTGCAGGACGCCCTGGACGGCATTCCGCTGATTCCCACGGGCTCCCCGTACCTGGTCTCGCCGGGAAGGGTCACCAAAGACGACGACAGCCCCTACCGGGTCTTCACGCCCTTCTTTCGGCGCTGGCGTGATCACGGTTGGCGGCAACCGGCCGGCACCGGGGCGCAGTCGGCACAGTGGATCGATCCGGGCAGCCTGGCTGCCACGGCCGCCGAACCGGTGGACATCCCGGACACCGGTGCCCTGCCGGGCTTCGCCGGCGGCGAGGAGGCGGCGCTGCGGCAGTGGCGGCGATTCGTCGACGCGGGCCTCGATGACTATGCCGAACAGCGCGATCTGCCCGGTGTCGACGGCACCAGTCAGATGTCGGTGCACCTGAAGTTCGGCACCATTCACCCGCGCACCATGGCCGCCGATCTCGACCTGAACCACGGCAGCCACACCGCGTACTTGCGCCAGCTCGCTTTTCGTGACTTCTACGCCGCGGTGCTGCACCGCTGGCCGGACAGCGCCTGGCACAACTGGAACCGTGACTTCGACGCCATCGAGACCGATGCCGACGACGAGGCCGAGCGACTCTTCGAAGCCTGGAAGGCCGGACAGACCGGGTTTCCATTCGTCGATGCCGGCATGCGGCAACTGCGGCAGACCGGTTTCATGCCCAACCGGGTACGGATGATCGCGGCGTCCTTTCTGGTCAAAGACCTGCACCTGCCGTGGCAGTGGGGGGCCCGCTGGTTCATGGAGCAGCTCGTCGACGCCGACATCGCCAACAACCAGCATGGCTGGCAATGGTGCGCGGGCAGCGGCACCGATGCCGCGCCGTACTTCCGGGTCTTCAATCCGACAGCGCAGGGGCAGAAATTCGACCCCACCGGCGCCTACGTCCGCCGCTGGGTTCCCGAGTTGGCCGACGCCGCCGACGCCCACCTCAAATCTGGATCGCGCCCGGCGGACTACCCGGCGGCGATCGTCGATCACGGCGAAGAACGTGCCGAAGCCCTCCGGCGCTATCAAGCACTCAGCGGCCGCGGCACGTAGTCCGCAATCAGCGAAAACCGTGCGGAGCGCGGGGGTGTGGCGGCATCGAATTCCGGGTATGTGAATTGGCCAGTGCCATAGCTGTTTTCATGTGTTGAAGGAAGGTTTTTCATGCGCATCACCACCTTGCTGGTCACCGGACTCGCGGCCGTTGCCACCGCGGCGGCCGGCGGCGCGGCAACAACGCCGGCGGTCCGATCGAGTTGGTATGCGCAGCTGCGCAAGCCGGCCTATCAACCGCCGCGTCAGGTATTCCCGGTGGTCTGGCCGGCGCTGTACGCGGACATCGCGGTGGTGTCGGGCGCCACGATCGACGAATTGGGGGCAACCGGCCGCGCCATCGAGCGAAACGCCTACCGGAACGGGCTCGCACTGAACCTGGTTCTCAACGCCGCGTGGTCCTGGTTGTTCTTCAACCGCCGCCGGTTCGGCACGGCGACAGTGGTCAGCGCCGCGCTGACGGTGAGCAGCGCCGATCTGACACGGCGGGCCGTCGACGCACTCGGCGGGCGAGCCGCACCACTGGCGCTGTATCCGCTGTGGTGCGCCTTCGCCACCGTGTTGTGCGGGCACATCCGGCAGCTGAACCGCCGAGCCGGCCGGTCATAGCCGCGGAGGTCTGGCACTCACCGGGGCATCGACCTACGCTGGCGAGCATCCACGCCCGATCCATGCGGAGGCCAGGTTGCCGAATCCGGAAGCTTTTCTCGACCAGTTCGCCGATGACGCGTCAGGGCGGGTGTTCGCCGAGCCGTACCACACGCCCGATGGATCGACTGTGATTCCCGTCGCCAAGGTCAGTCACGGCGGCACCGGAACGACGGCAAAACCACTGGGCGTCTTCGTCATCCGCGACAGCGGCACGACCTGGGTGCCCGCCGTCGATGCGGACCGGATCGCGTTGGTCGGCGTCGTGACGGGCCTGGTGGCCGCGACGATCGGCTGCCTTGCGTTGCTGCGGCGCCCGCCGTGGCCGGACCTGTCCCAGCACGGGCATCTGGCGCCGGGTCGGCGCCGATTCAATTCATAGCTCCCCACATTGCGTGGTTTCGCGAGTCCGCTCCCGGGTATCTGGTGTTGCGGGGGTCGTGGAGTTGTTCTGCCGCGGGACAGCGCGGAAGAGCGATTCCTCTTTCATCACGAGCACACGCAAGGAGTTCAACCCATGACCTTGAAGAAGACCGCAGCGCGTGCAGTCGCTACCAGCATGCTTGGTCTGGCGGGCCTCGGCGTCGGCGCCGGCCTCGCGCAGGCAGATCCGCACACCCCGATGCCGCCGCCTCCGCCGGTTCCCGGCATGACGGGACCTGGCGTGAATGCCGGCACACCCGGCAATCCGCTCCCGCCGGGACACGGCTACCTGCCGCCTCCGGGACACGGCGGCCCGATGCCGCAGGACCGGATCCCGTTCACCGCGACGCCGTCGTGGGTCCTGGTCCCGGTGGTCCCGCCGATGGGTACTCCACCGGCACCGGCGCTCCCGGACTGGGCCACCGGTATGCAGGTGGTCTGGAACCCTGACCTGGGCGCTTGGGGCGTCTGGGACATGCAGGGCAGTGCGTTCATTCGCCTCTAGCACGCACCAAGCGGCCGCCACCCCGTCGATCTGACGGGGTGGCGGCCCGCGGCGGGACTACCGACCAATCGGCAGCCATCAAATCCCCGGAAACTCTACGGATACTCCCAGCTGTATCCCAGGCGGAAATGCTAAATCCGGCGTCAATTCTTTCTACCGTTACCGCTGACAGCCAACAGCGCGCGGGCGGAGGGAACGACCATGGGTTGCTCACGGTACATCGGCCGGGTCGGCGCCCTGGCAGTATTTCTCGGAGTCGGCGTATCGGTCACCTCCGGACAGGCATTCGCCTCCGCCGAGCCGTCGGACACAGCGCATGCCACGCAAGCCGCGGCCCCCAGCAAGCCGGGGCCCAAACACGCGCCCACCCCGGCGACGGCGGCATCGCCCGACGCAACGCCGGCCTCGACGTCGGACGACTGGGCGCCGTCAGGCCAGAAGCCCAAGCGGCAGCCCAAGAACAAGAGCCGTGACAGCGCCGAGACAGCCGGCAGGCACCGTGACGCGAACCCCACCCGCCACACCGACAGTGCCCTCAAGGCCGCCCCCACTGCGACGCCCAGCGAATCCCTCAGCGCCACAACAAAGACCGACCAGACGCGGCCCACTGCCACCGTCAGTCACTCCCGCACACCGGCGGTCGCCGCGACCTCGGCCGTGCCCGCAACGGCGTCGGTAACCCGCGTCGCGGCGGTACCGCTGGCGACGGTCGTCACGCCCACCGTATCGGCCCCGTCCGTACCGAACGCGATCAACCAGATCGTGACCGCGGCAAAGCAACTCATCGGTGTGGCACTGCGGCCACTGGTGTCGACGCTGCCGTCGAACGTGCCCGCCAATTCGCCCGCCCTGTGGACGGTGCTGGCCTGGGTACGCAGGCAGATCGAGACGAATCTCCTTCCACCCCATGTGGTTTCCGCCTGGAACGTGACGAGCCCGAACCTGCTGACCAACCCCGGCGCCGAGTTCGGTGACCCGTCGCTGTCCGGCGGCAGCACGGTGTCCATCCCCGGCTGGACCGTCACCGGCACGCCGACCGTCATCCCCTACGGCACCAAGCGCCAGCTCCCGTTGGGCCTGCCGACGCCGGGGCCGACACTCCCGGCCATCTTCAACTTCCCCAGCGATCGGCCCACTCCGGGCGACACCCAGTTCTTCGGCGGCGGCAATGTCGCGACCTCCACGCTGACCCAGACAGTCGATCTCAGTGGCGCCGCCGCGGGCATCGATGCCGGCACGATGCCGTTCAAGCTGAGCGGCTTCCTGGGCGGCGCCATGATCGACCCCTCGGCCGCGTCGATCAAGGTCACGTTCCTCGACGCCACCGGGACGCAACTGGGCGTCGGCAAAGTGGCGCCCGTCGGTCCCCTCGAACGCTGGTTCCAGACCGGACTGCTCGAACGCAGCACCGAAGGCACCATCCCCGTCAGCACCCGCACCGCGCAGGTGGTCGTCACGCTGAAGGACTCGAACCCGCTGACCGGCGGCTACAACAACGCGTTCGCCGACGACCTGTCGTTCACGGTGGGAGCTGCGCTCCCCACCCCGCCGCCGCCCACCCCGCCGAAGTCCACGGTCGGCGCGCTCGACCACGTGTTCATGGTCTATCTGGAGAACAAGGGCTACAAGGACATCGTCGGCAGCCCCAATGCGCCGTATCTCAACAGCCTGATCGACACCTACGGCGTCGCGGCCAACTACTACGCGCTGACCCATCCGAGTGATCCGAACTACTACCCGATCCTCGGCGGCTCCGACTTCGGACTCAGCTACAACTGCGCGACGAACTGCATCGACGCCACAAACCTCGCCGACAGAATCGAAAGTGCCGGCAAGACGTGGGCCGGGTATGCCCAGGGCATGTCCGCGGCCGGCCCCTACGTGTCGACCAGCGATTACGCGCCCGACCAGTTGCCGTTCCTGGCGTACCGCGACATCTACAACGACCAGGCCCGCGCCACCGCTCACCTCCACCCGCTGACCCAGCTGGCGACCGATCTCTCGTCATCGGCCACCACACCGAACTTCGCGTGGTTCGCGGCCAACGAGGCCAACAACGGCGAAGGCCCCATCGACTCGGTCCAGGGCGTCCTCAACTACATCGGCGCACTGCTCACCAACCACCAGTACAACGTCAAGGCGGCCGACCAGTTCGCTGCGCAGACCATCCCGACCATTCTGAATTCGGCGGTGTGGAACGATCCGACACAGAAGTCGGCCATCGTCGTCACGTTCGACGAAGACACCGACAACCTGTCACTGGGCTTCGGCAACGGCGGCAATCGTGTTGTCACCGTGGTGATTCCGTCTCCGGGCGCGGTCAGCGCCGGGATGCGTTCGGGGAACTTCACCGACACCAGCTACGCCAATCACTACAGCCTGCTGCGCACCATCGAGGACTCACTGAAGCTGGAGCCGCTGACCGACAACGACGCCTACGCCGTGCCGCTCAACGACTTCTGGGGCACGCCACCGGTCGTGCCATAGCCCAGAAACGACCGTCGGACCCGAGGAGAACCTCGGGTCCGACGTCTACTTCCGGAAGGTACCGGCGATCAGAACCAGTCGACCTGTGCCTCGACCGTGGTGCGGTCCAGGCTGGCCAGCAGGTCCAGCTGGGTCGTCACCTTCGGCAGCTCGTAACGGAAGAAGTACTGCGCGGCAGCACGTTTCCCGTCGTAGAAGTTGCCGGTGTTACCGCCGGCGGCATTGAGCTGCTCCAGCCAGATCCAGGCCATCACGATGTGGCCGGCGGCCTCCAGGTACGCGGTCGAGTTGGCCAGGGTGGTCTCGGGATCACCGGCAGCCCACAGCGTCGCGGTGACCTCGGCCAGACGCTCGGTCTGCGCCTGCAGTTCCCGCGCGTAGCCGGCGGTGGCCTCCGACTGCAGCGCGGTCTGGACGGTGTCGTTGATCCGCTTCTGCAGCAGCGTCAGGCCGGCGCCGCCCTGCATGACGACCTTGCGGCCGAGCAGGTCGATGCCGTGAATGCCGTGCGTGCCTTCGTGAATGGCGTTCAGGCGGTTGTCCCGGTACTGCTGCTCGACGTCGTACTCGGTGGTGTAGCCGTAACCGCCGTGGATCTGGATGCCGAGGTTGTTGGCTTCCAGGCACCACTGCGACGGCCAGCTCTTGGCGATCGGGGTGAGGACCTCGAGCATCAGCTCGGCCTCGTCACGTTCGGCACCGGTGAGGATCTTGATCTGGTCGACGAGCCGTGCGCAGTACAGGCCGAGCGCCAAAGCGCCTTCCACGTAAGACTTCTGGGCCAGCAGCATGCGCTTGACGTCGGCGTGCTCGATGATCGCGACCTGTGCGCGCGACGGATCCTTGTCACCGACCGGACGGCCCTGGGTGCGCACCTTGGCGTACTCCAGCGAGGTGAGGTAGCCGGCGTAGCCGATGGCGGTGGCCATGGAGCCGACGGCCACGCGAGCCTCGTTCATCATGTGGAACATGTAGGCCAGACCGCGGTGCTCCTCGCCCACGAGGTAGCCGACGGCGCCGGGCTCGTCGGTGGGCTGGTGGCTGCCGTCACCGAAGTTCAGCAGGGCGTTGGTCGTGCCGTGGTTGCCCATCTTGTGGTTGAGGCTGACGAGCGCGACGTCGTTGCGGGTGCCATCGGTCAGGAACTTCGGCACGATGAACAGCGAGATGCCCTTCACACCGGGGCCGCCGCCCGGAACCTTGGCCAGAACCAGGTGCACGATGTTCTCGGACAACTCGTGGTCACCACCGGTGATCCACATCTTGGTGCCGGTGACCCGGTAGGTGCCGTCCGCCGCCTTGGTGGCCTTGGTGCTGATGTCGGCGAGCGACGAGCCGGCATCCGGCTCGGAGAGGCACATCGTGCCGAAGTAGCGGCCCTCGAGCATCGGGCGGACCCAGGTGTCGATCTGCTCGTCGGTGCCGTACTCGGTCAGCAGGTTGGCATTGCCGACGGTCAGGAACGCGTACGAGAAGGTGGCGGGGTTCGCGGCCCGGAAGAACGCGGCCGACGACTGCGCGACCACGTTGGGCAGCTGCATGCCGCCGACGCGCTCGTCGAACGAGCTGGCCATCAGACCCGCCCCGTTGAAGTCGTCCAGCGCCTGCTTGATCTCGTCGATCAGCACCACCTTGCCGCTCTCGTCGACGAACGGCGGGTTGTGGTCGGCCTTCTTGTTGTGCGGCGCGAAGCGCTTGGTGGCGATGTCGGCGCTCAGGTCGAGGACGGCGTCGAAGGTGTCCCGCGAGTGCTCGGCGAAGTGCTCGTGCTTGGTGAGCTCGACGACGTCAAGCCACTCGTACAGCAAGAAGTCCAGGTCGCGCCGAGACATGAAATCAGTCACTGGGTTCTACCTTCCAATGCAGCCAGACATTAGCAGTCGCTCATTTCCTAAGCGATTGCTAATATCGCCTATCGGTCGGGTCTGTGTCAACTGTGTGTACGATCACCTGCACATGAAGACCGACCGGACGACCGACTCGGCCGCCGCCGAGCGCATCCGGCGGGCGGCCATCGAGGCGTTCGCCGAGTCCGGCTACGGCGGCAGCTCGACCCGCCAGATCGCCAAACGCCTCAACATGAGCGCGACGGCCATGTACCCGCATTACCGCTCGAAGGAAGAGCTGCTCTACGCCATCGCCCTGGAAGGGCACGGCAGCCTGCTGGCGACGCTGCGTGCCACCGATGACGCCGGCGCACCGTGCGCCGAGCGCTTCCACACGGTGGTCGCTGCCTTCGCCGCCTGGCATGCGGAGAACAGCAAGCAGGCCAGGGTCGTGCAATACGAACTGCACGGGCTGACCCCGGCCCACTACCGCACCATCGCCCCACTGCGCCACCAGGTCACCGCCGTGATCGCCAACATCATCGAAACCGGTATGGCGACAGGCGAATTCCACGTCGACAACCTCGACGACGTCGTCATGGCGATATCGTCACTGTGCGTCGACGTCTGTCGGTGGTTCCCGTCGCGCACCCACCGCGATCCACACAAACTGGGCGAGATCTACGCCCAGGTCGCCGCCCGCCTGGTGCGCTGACCGCACGCCGCGCGGCTTGCGCGAAAGGGCGTCAGAGCGCCCGATTTTCGGGCCCCACCTGCCATAACCCGCCAGTCATCGGCACCGGTCATGATGTACTTGCTGCCGACGACAGGAGGCCCGATGGTCAACCCTCCACCGGAGGATCGCGACGAGGTCGCCGCGGCACCGGCGCCTGAGGCCCGGTTGCGGCGGGTGCGCGGCAGATTCAGCATCCAGTCGAAGCTCATCGCGATGCTGCTGGGAGCCAGCATCGTGTCGGCGGCCGTGGTGGGATTCATCGGATATCAGACGGGGCAGGCCTCGTTGCGTAATGCCGCGTTCGACCGGTTGACACAGGTCCGCGAGACGCAGTCCCGGCAGTTCGCCGCCCAGGTCACCAACCTGAAGAACGCGCTGCTGATCTACACCAGCGGGCCGGCGATGGCCGAAGCCGTACAGGCGTTCAGCACCGGGTTCAACGAATTGGCCAATGCCACAATCGATCCCGCCGAGCAACAGGCGATCGTCGACTACTACAACCAGCAACTGATCAACCCCGTCGAACGGGCGACGGGGGCCAAGCTGAACCTCGACGTGCTGTTGCCGTCGTCCAACGCGGCCAAGTACCTGCAGGCGCGGTACACCGTCGCCGCGGCACGGCCCAACGGCCCACCGCCGCCACCCGACCCCACCGCCTGGGGCGCCGCCTCGGCCCGCTACAACCCGTTCTTCCAGGAGATCGTGCGGCTGTTCGGCTACGGCGACGCCCTGTTGATCGACGCCACCGGCAACGTCGTGTACTCGGCCAAGAAGCGTGCGGACCTCGGCACGAACGTGCTGTCCGGTCCATACCAGCAGGGCAACCTGCACGAGGCCTACGCCAAAGCCATGGGCGCCGACCGCGTCGGGTACGTCTCCGTCACCGACTACCAGACCTATCACCCGGCCGCGGACCATCCGATCGCGTGGATGGCCGCGCCGGTCGTGACGGGCGGCCGCACCGTGGGAGTCGTGGCTCTGCAATTCCCGATCTCGGGGCTGAACGCGCTGATGACGTTCAGCGGCAAGTGGCAGGCGAACGGCCTGGGCTCGACCGGCGAGACCTACCTCGCCGGAACCGACGACCTCATGCGGTCGAATTCCCGCCTCTTCGAGGAGAATCGGCAGACCTATCAACACGATGTCGTCGCGGCCGGGACACCCGCCGAGTTGGCTGAGCGCGCCGTCCGGCTCGGCGGTACCACGCTGATACAGCCCGTCGGCGGCCCCGCCACCCGCGCCGCGCAGCGCGGCCAGTCGGGGGTGCTGATCGCCACCGACTACCTCGGTCAGGAAACGCTGCAGTCGTATGCACCCGTGACCGTCGGCCCCGACGTCAACTGGTCGATCGTCGCGAAGATCGACACCGCGGAAGCCTTTGCGCCCGAACGCGTCTTCACCAGGACCATGGGCGTCGCGGTGACCGCGATCGTCATCCTGGACTGCCTGGCCGCCATGGCACTCGCGCAGCTGTTCGTGCGGCCCATCCGACGGCTCGAGGCCGGCGCCCAGAAGGTCAGCCGGGGCGACTACGACGCGATGATCCCGGTGCGGACGCGAGACGAATTCGGGGATCTGACCAAGACATTCAACGACATGAGCCGGCTGCTCGGCATCAAGGACGATCTGCTGCGGCGCGAACGCCGCGAGAACGCCCAGTTGCTGCGCTCGCTGATGCCCGAATCGGTCATCGAGCGCTATCGCAGCGGCGAGGAGACAATCAGCGAGAACCATCAGGACGTCGCGGTGCTCTTCGCCGACATCGACGGTCTCGACGCCCTCTCCAGCGCGCTACCGGCCGACCAATTCCTCACGGTGGTCAACGAATTGGTGCGCCAGTTCGACGACGCCGCCGAACGCAGCGGAGTCGAACCGGTGCGCATCCTGCGCAACGGATACACGGCGAGCTGCGGTTTGAACGTGCCCCGGCTGGACAACGTCGAGCGCATCGTCAACTTCACCATCGAGTTGCAGCGCATCGTCGCCCGTCTCAACGACGAGGACAATCTGCAACTCGGTTTCCGGGCCGGCATCGACACCGGCACCGTCACCAGCGGCCTGGTGGGCGGAGCCACCATGATGTACGACATGTGGGGCAGCGCAGTCGATTTGGCCTATCAGATTCAGGCCGGCGGTGCCGAGCCCGGGATCTACATCACCGGGCGGGTGTACGACGCCGTGCACGACACCCACCGGTTCACGCCGGCCGGGCAGCACATCGTCGACGATGTCGAAGAGCCCATCTGGCGGCTGGCGGGGCGGCGGTAGGCCGTGTACTCCTCCGGTTCGTCATGGTTCCTGTGGGTCGCAGCGATCGCCATCGGGCTACCTGTCGGCCTGATCGTCCTGACCGAGTGGCGCCGGTCCCTGATCCGCCGCCACAGTCCGCTCGCCGCGCCCGTCGGGCTCCTGCGCACGTATGTGCTCCCCGTGATCGCCGTCCTGCTGCTGATGCTCAAGGTGGCGGTCGTCCCCGCCCGCGACGTTCCCATCCGCATCGTGGCGACCGTCCTGGTGTTCCTGGTGCTGCTGCTGGTGCTGTCCGGCTTGAGCAACACGATGTTCGCGAACGCCCCGGAGACCTCGTGGCGCAGCCGCATCCCCCGCATCTTCCTCGACGTCGCCCGGATGGTGCTCATCATCCTGGGCTTGGCGGTGATCTCCCGGTACATCTGGGGCAGCAACGTCAAGGGCGTCTTCACCGCGGTCGGTGTCAGCTCCGTGGTCCTCGGCCTCATGCTGCAGCACTCCGTCGGGCAGATCGTGTCCGGGTTGTTCATGCTGTTCGAGCAGCCGTTCCGGATGGGCGACTGGCTGGACACCGCCGCCGCGCGTGGCCGCGTCGTCGAAGTCAACTGGCGCGCCGTCCACATCGAGTCCAGCACCGGCGTACAGATCACGCCCAACTCGGTGCTGGCCGGCACGTCCTTCACCAACCTGAGCCGGCTGGCCACCTCGCACACCACCATCACCACGACGTTCGCCGCCACCGACCCACCCGACCAGGTGTGCGCGATGCTCACCCGGATCGCGGCCGCCCTGCCGAACCGCGGCGACGACGTCGAGCCCACCGCCGTGCCGATCGGCGATCACAAGTACCGCACCACCATCGGGCTGAAATCGCCCGGGGACGACGACGCCGTGCAGGCCACCTTCCTACGCTGGGCCTGGTATGCGGCTCGGCGCGACAAGCTGCATCTCGACGGTGTGGCCGACGACTACTCCACCCCCAAACGTGTCGACGAAGCGCTCGAGGAGGCGGCGGCGCCCGCACTCCGGCTGAACAAGGCCGACCAGCAAGCTCTCGCCCCGTACGCACGCCTGATCCGGTACGGCACCGGCGAGCTCATCCAGGCGCCCGGCGAGGTCCCGAAAACCATCAACGTGGTGGTGTCAGGCCGGGTCCGGTTGACCGTGCCGACGGCCGATGGTTCAGTCGCCGGCGTGCGCAGCCTGGACAAGGGCGCGCTCATCGGCGTCGCCGCGTTCACCCACCAGGCCAACCTCGCCTACGTGCACGCCCTCGACGAAGTCACCCTGCTGCAGATCGAGCACGACGAAATCCAGCGCCTGCTCACCGACCGGCCCCAACTGTCCCGGGAGTTCGGCCGCCTCATCGACGAACGGCGGAGCGAGGCCAGAGCCACCATCAGATCTGCGGGGAAAGCAGACCGCGCCAAGGCAATTCGTGATGCCGGGGCCGCACAACTCGGCACTGCCGGTGGAGCCAACGGGCTGCATTCCTCTTAGCTCCCGACAGGCATCACGTCTCGGCCGTCCCGTCGAACTTGCTGATGTGTCGATCGAAGAACTCGACGATGTCGTCACGACCGCCTGACAACCCAAGCGACGCATGCATGGACAGCAGTTGCGCCGTCCCGACGATCAAGGACGTCGCCACAACCGGCGGTAGATCCTCGGCGGCGATGCCGTGCCGCGACAGGACGGACCGGACAGTCTCAGCCTGCGCTTCCAGAAACTGCTGCGCTGCGGCCGCGATCTCGGCCCGCAGCGCTTTCCGATGATTGGCGAGTGCCGTGTATTCCGTGATCAGTCCGAAATCACGGTTGTCGATGAGGGCATTCCACAACGCCCGCAACGGGTTCGGCGCCCGTAGGATCTGGGCCTGCGATGCCAATTCCTGCTCGATCCTGCGCCGGATCGCAGCCAGGAACAGATCATCCATGGTGCGGAAGTAGTAGTGCACCAGCTGCGGCTTGAGCCCTGCCCTTTCAGCGACCCGCCGCGATGTCACCGCGGCGTAGCCCTCGTCGAGCATCAGCGCCTCGGCGGCATCGAGTAGGGCTCCGCGGTTCTTCGACTCGGGACCAGCGATCCTGCGCTCCGATGCCATACCGTCACCACCTTTCTCCACCGCTGCCGCCGGGCGCCATTCTCGCGGTTCCACCACGTGACGGCGACGCCATGATGCTAAGCAGGCGCTCGGCACTAGCATCCGCCAGCCTGGGTTCGGGTACAGTTCATGAGTGTTTTCCGCCGATGACCTGGGCGTGTGGTGACCAGCCCGACAGACGATCCGATCTGGAAACAACGCGCGGTCGAGCGCTCAGTCAAGACGGCGAAACTCCGGGCAGCCCAACGAGTCCAACGATTCATGGACGCGGCTCAGTCGATCATCCTCGAGAAGGGCACCACGGACTTCACTGTCCAGGAGGTCGTCGACCGCTCAGGCCAGTCGCTGCGTAGCTTCTACCTGCAGTTCGACGGCAAGCATGAATTACTGCTGGCGCTATTCGAAGATGCGCTGAACCGCGCAGCCGACCAGATTCGGGCCGCCGCCGACCCCGAGAGTGACCCGCTGAATCGCCTCAAGATTTCCATCGAGCTGCTCTTCGAACTGTGCCGACCCGACCCAGCGGCCAGGCAGCCACTGTTCACCGACTTCGCTCCGCGACTCGTGGTCACGCATCCGGATGAGGTCAAAATCGCCCAAGCACCTTTGCTGTCGTTGCTCACCGAGTTGATGGAAAATGCCAGTGCCGCAGGCGAACTTCGGCCGAGTGCCAATCCGGCTCGAATGGCGGCGATGGCCATGCAGACGGTGATGTTCATCGCTCAATCCAGTGGGACCACCGACAGCGCAGCCGCAGATTCCATCACCACCGACGAACTATGGGATTTCTTGGCCAACGGGTTCGCCGCGCCAAAGTGAGAATTGGAAACGGATTTCGAGATGGGGTGCCCGCAGTGACAACAGAGGCAACCGCAGACAAGCGCCGGCGGCGCGAACGAGGTTCCATCAATCCCGACGACATCGTCAGCGGTGCTTTCGAACTCGCCGAACAGGTTTCGATCGACAATCTCAGCATGCCGATGCTGGGAAAGCATCTCGACGTCGGTGTCACGAGCATCTACTGGTACTTCCGCAAAAAGGACGACCTGCTGGACGCCATGACGGACCTCGCCTTGCGAGAGTATGCGCTTTCCGCGGTCTATTCCGTTGCCGAGAACTGGCGGTCCGCGTTACGCAGCCATGCCCGCGCGATGCGTCAAATATTTGTGGACAACCCGGTGATGTGCGACCTGATCCTCATTCGATCCCCACACGCCCTACACACCGACGGCTTGGGCGTACAAGCCGTCGAGCACGCCATCTCCAGTTTGGTCGAAGCCGGGCTGACACCGGAGGCTGCGTTGGACGTCTATACAGCGGTATCAGTTCACGTCCGTGGATCGGTTGTGCTGCAACGCCTTCGGGAAAAGATGACCCCCGAAGCGGGACGGGACGGGCGCAAGGACGCTCCCCTTGTCGATCCCGGGACCACACCACTACTCGCGCAGGCGCTTCGGGACGGTCGGCAACTCTGCACTCTGGACGAGGTGAATTTCGACTTCGGGCTCGAGTGCATTCTCGACCACGCTGAGCTCCTGATCGCGGCCAACACCAAGGCGGCACGAGCGCGCAGATCAGCGCGCTCGTGAGCCGGCCCGACACCACGCCGATCAATGTCGCCGCACGGAGACACCGCCGCCCGCGCGTGACCTAACTCCGGTTCGTCTTGATGTCGAAACCGACCTTGTCACCGTCGACACTGGTGATCTTCAGGTGCGCCTTGTAGGGACCCTCCGGGCCGGTGAAAGTGCAGTCGAATTCGCCGCCGACCTTGGCGTCGATGCCCGACGGGCACTTGACATCGGTCGGATGGAATCCGGTCTTGCTGCTCACCATGTCGGTCACCGACTGCGCGGCGCCTTCCGGTTTGATGGTCGAGGTACACGCGCTCAACTGCAGCGTGAGGGCCCCGACGATGACGGTCGTGCCGAGAAAACCGGTGGATCGGGTCATGGCAGGAAGGTAGCTACGTGCAGTTGGAAATGGGTTGGAGGCCGAACACTGCGCGGCGTCAAACGGACTCTGCAATAAGTGTCCCGTTTCCGCTCGGTGGCCGCTCCTACCTATGAACGGAGCCTCACCGTGGGGCCCACCTGGAAATGGGACACGCCATGAACCTCACTCACAACGCGATGACCAACCGGCTCATCGCGGCAGTCGGCGTAGCAGCGGCCCCCGCCCTCATGTTCATCGCTTCGAGCTGGACGGCTGCGCCCGCTTTCGCCGTCTGTAACGAGGGCACGCCGAACTGCCAGCAGGTCGACTCCGGACACCAGCGGGCGCAAGACCAAATCAACGGCGCCCTGCTGAGCGGACAATGCGAGGGACCGGACGGCTTCTGCGATGACAGCATCCCGGGCAGCGATGTGAAGCCTCAGCAAGGCACTCCGAAACCCCCGACCAAGACGGGCATCCAGAGTCCGGTCACGACGACCCTACGGAAATAACCTCGACCTGACGGCTTCGCCCCCACCGCGGGCCCGGGCTTGCGGTGGGCACCAGGCGGAAGTGGGTATAGACCGCACATGAATGCCAGGCCAGCCGGCGCGCACGTTCTTCCGGATCAGCGACATCGTGGCCGGAGTCGGGTTCATCGCCATGGCCAATGTGCTGATGCGCTGGCAGCCGACGAGGCAGGCATCGGTCGCGCATCTGTGCGCTATGGGCGCCGGCGTCTCGTCGATGGTCGATGGCCTGTGGCCGATGTCGTGCGCACCGTCGATCGACTCGAGTTGCCGCGCAACGAAAGAAACGATCCACACGACACAGCTCGTGGAACCCCATACCGCGTCGAGCCTCATCGGGTTCACCGCACTCGTCTGCGCCATCGGCCTCTACGGGGTTGTGCTGACACGTACCTCGGGCTACCGCAGGCTCGGAGCGTCCGGACTGTCGGCCGTGGCCGCGATCCTGGGCAGCGTCGACGTCATCATGTGCCTGACGGCGTCGACGGCCTTGGCCGGGCTGGTCGAGCGGATACAAGTGCCCGTGATCGCTGCGTGGTTGGCCGTCCTCATGCTCTGCGTGGCAGGTGATCGCCACTGGCGTTGACGGCTTGAGCGGACTCGGACTGCGATCTACGGATGCGATCGCCGACGGCCGCGACCCGACGCCGTACCCGCGTGACCCGCGGTACATATTCGGCGGCCCGCCGGGCGCCGTCCAGAATCGTCGTCATCGGCTGCAACGGAGCCGAGACACGGATCGGCGTCCGATCGACCTGGGGCGCCTGCTCGCCTTCCCACCACACCGGTTCCGTGAGCCGCTGCACGAACGGCACCGAACTCTCCACCGAGGCGTTGCCCCATTGGATAGCGCGGTCGATGGCGTCCGGCGCGGCGGCCAGCGTGACCGGAGACAGCGTGGGACTGAACCGGATGACGCGATCGGCGAACGGCGCATTGCGGACCATCTGCAACTGCAGCGCCTGGGTAATCGGTTGCAGCCAAAGGTGTCTCGGGTTCCACTGCGGGTGGAAGCAGTCCCAGCCGATGTAGCACGCGTTGCGGGTGCCGAGGCGACCGTCCTGGATTCGCTTCCACGCCAGCTCAACCGGGACATTGCTGGCCGCACCGCCGTCGACCAACGCGGCGACATCTTTTTCCACCAACAGCTGATCGAGCAGACCCCACATCCGCGGATCGCTCGACTCGTGATGCAGAATTCCCGGGATCGCCGACGAAAAGCTCGCAGCATCAACGACATTGAATTCGGCAGTCAGGTCGTCGCCACCCAGCACGATGGGCTTGACGACGCGTGAGTCGATGAACGCGCCGATCTGCCACAACCGATTGACGGCACCCGGCGCGTAGCCCAGCTTGAGGTGCTCGAGTGCCCGTACCCCCATCAGGGTGAAATGCGATGGATGGAAGCGACCAGGCAGCCGATCGAATGACTGCTTCCGCACGCCGGCGACGACGGTCTCGTACGGGATCTCCAGGTCCGTCAGCCGCATGGGCTCACCGTCTTCGCGGGTGAACATCTCTTTGGCGAATTCGTCGAATCGCAGTGAGAACAGCCCGTTCAGACCGTGCCGGCGGCGCGTCCGCGCCGGAGCCAGAACGCCGCGGTAGGTGACGGTCTTCGCCCAGGCCACGTAGTCCTCGATCGGCACCGGCAGCGCGCGCGCCATCACGCTGCCGACGATGGCGCCGAACGAGTTGGTGAGCATGTAGGCGGGCGGCAGACCCGCCGCGAGCATGCGCTGCATGCCGCCCAGGTAGACGTAGCCGGCGCCGCCCCCACCGCCCAAGACCGCGACGTAGGTCTTGTAGCCGAGTTCGGCATCGAGCTCGGCCGCCGAGAAGTCGTTGGCGTGCCGCTCCAACAGTCTGGACCGTTCGTACTCGACGTCCGCGGCGAAGGTCTCCAGGACCTCCTTGGCCGCCGCCAGCCGCTCGGGCGCGGTGGTGCGTCCCCGCAAGGTACTGAAGAGCGCGTCGATCACCCGCTGGCGGAAACCGAGGATCTCGTCACCGACCGCGACATCGCCACGGCCGCGGGTGCCGCCCGGCCCGGCCGCACCCGGTTCGAACACCGTCAACCGCGCGAAGCTCAAGAGGTAGCGCAGGCGCCGGAACTGCTCCGGGCTGAGGACGCCGGGACATTCGAGGTCGGCGCGGACCAGCGCAGCTTCCATATGCTGCAGCGCCAGGGTGGGGTTGCTGCCCGGAAGGCCAGGCGGTTCCGCTTCTTCTATCACCGCCAGCTCGCTGGAGCTCTCGCCGAAAGGTACGAGCTCGGAGTTCACCATCCGACCATTCTTCGCCACCCGGCACCCGGCCGAGGCAGTTGGGTCGGATTGCCGGAACTGCCCAACAACATCAACGCTGCGGCTGCTCGGCCAGCACGTCCGACAGCCACTTGATCACGAGTTCCGGCTGCTCGTCGATGATGAAGTGACCGCAATCAGGCACCTCGGTGATGTTCAGATCGTCGGCATGGCCAGTGAAGCCCTCCAGCAGCGACGGGTGCACCGCCACGTCGTCGAGACCGAACAGTACCCGCACCGGCATCTGCAGCTTCTGATCGTCGTAGGGGCCGCGCGCGAGTTTCGCGAACTCCTTACCGACCATGGACCGGTAGATCTTGGAACCCGCCACCCGACGGTCCCGATCCCGGAAGCAGCTGCGGAAGAAGTCCACCGACTCCTGCGGCATACCGCTGCGCCGGATGAACCACCACAGTGTCGGCGTCAGATGTGTAAGCGGTCCGGCCACGGGGGCGCCCACGACAAGTTGGTACGCGAGCTTGTGGGCATGGCGAGCCACCCGGCCCGGCTCCTGCCACACCGGCGGGATGTTGAGGATCGCCAAGCGCTTGACGCGCGCCGGCGCCTTCAGTGCCACCAACTGCGCGGTCCAGCCGCCCCAGTCGTGGCCCACCAGGTCGAACGAGTCCAGTCCCAGCGCGGTCGCCGCGGCGAGCACGTCGGAGGCGAACTGCTCCTTCTCGTAGCCCTTCGGGGTGACCTCGCTCCAGCCGGCGCCGCGCAGGTCCATGGCGTGCACCCGGTAGCCGGCGTCTGCCAGCGCGGGGATGACCTTGTGCCACATGAACCAGTTCTCCGGCCAGCCGTGCAGGAGCACGACCGGGCGTCCCCCCTCCGGTCCGGCCACCGCGACGTGGATCTTCACGTCGCCGGCCTGCACATATTCATGGGTCACGCCATCGACGGTCGGCATGCTGCGCTGAGTCATGCGGGCATCTTACCGCGCGGTAAGTTCCTCTGACGAGAGCCAGGTGATCGACCCGACGCAATGCGCAGCTACCGGAACAATGTCGGTTTGCCCTGCATCGACGGTGCCGGCTCGACGCCCAGGACATTGGCCAGTAGGGACGGCGCGACATCCAGAACATCGACCGCGGCGCGTGACGGGTCGCGGGGCACCCCGGCTCCGGCAGCCAGCAAGATGCCCTCGGGGATGTGGAACCCGGTGTTGGTACCGCCGGGGCGCACCCGGATGTGCAAACCGAGGTCGGCGGGCTTGCCGGTGGCAACAGCGTCCGAGCCTGCCGCCCGGTACTGCAGGGTGGCATCGGCGTCGGCACCCTTCGCCGGATCGATGGCGAACGTCGCCGTCTTTCCTTCGGCACGGACGCGGCCGAACAACGGCCCGTGACTGCCGATGGTGACCGACTCCAGCGGAACCACCGCCGCCGATGCCGCTGCCTCGGACGCGAACACCAACGACACCATCGGGTACATGGCCAGGCCGGCGGTGGCCGGGTGCAGCCCCAGGCCCGACACGAATGCGGCGGCGTCGTCGAGCACGAAACACCGGCCGCCGAACGTGTCCGCTTCGACAGGCCCCTGGCCCATGCTGGCCGCCAACACCAGCATCGACCGTGGGTGTTTGGCCAGGTACGCGCGGATGCGGCCGATCTGACGGTCGGCGATGTCCATGGCGTGGTGGATGAAGCTGCCGTACACCTCGTCACGGGTGTACTCGTACATCTCGGTGTAGCCCGGCATCCCGTCACCCCAGAATCGGTGCATCAGGCCGGCCACGTGATTGGTGAAGAAGATCGACAGTCGAGGATCGTGCTTGCGGTGCGCACGCCAGAACAGGTCGAAGCCCAGCGGCGCCTGCATGGCCGAGCGGAATGCTTTGTAACGCGGGTCCCTGCACTCCCTGACCAGGTGCGTGGCCAGCGTGGCGGCCGAGCGCGACGTCAGGCCGTTGCGCAGCAGGTCCACCGCGGTACCACCGAGCATCTTGCGGTTCATCACCTCGGCGGGAGCAACGCCGTAGGCGCCGGTCATCGCGAGGTTGAAGGCCTGAAAGCGCTCCAACGAGCGCGGGTAGGTCGTGGCGTCCTGGCTGAACGTGTCCGGCACGTAGAAGCCGCCGTGCTTGAACTGCCGGGCCGGCCAGCTCTGCATGGGGCCGAACAGCCCGACGGACAGACCCGCAGCCTCTGCGACGTCCCAGATCGGGTCGCCCTTGAATGTCGTCGGGTCCTGGCCGAGGTCGACCGAGTTGTGGGCGTAGGTCGACGTATGCAGCGTCGGCCAGGTGCGCCATGGCTGCAGGCCCAGCTGCTCTTCACGATCTTCGTGCACCGTGGTCAGCGACTGCCCCTCACGGAGCAGGGCCGCAATATGCGAGGTGGGCCGATTTTTGACATAGATATCGACAACGCCCCACGGAACCTCGTTGAGCTCGTAGAGAATGACGTCTCTGCACTGACGGTCCAAGGGGCTGGTCCCTTCGTGAACGTCTGGAGTGTCGGGCGTCGGTGAATCGCCCCCGCAGTTGACCACCATGCGGGCGGGGTGCCGCACTAGTTTGCTACAAACAACGTTCACTGCATTATCAGCAGCGCGACACCGCCGCGCCACAGCATCACGCCCGGCACGGAAACCGCTTCGCCCCAGGGAGACCCGCTACCTCGTCACGGCGGCAACTGTGCTGCCACCGAGTTTTTGCTGCCGCAAAAATACGGCCTGTAAGTTTGCTGTGTCAAGGATTTGATGACGATGATGAAGTAGCCGGCCAGATGCCATCGGCTACTCGTCACGGCTCGACGGGATGACGACCTACCCGCTCCTCGCATCCGGGGTGCGAGCGCGCCAGGCGCAAGTACAAATATCGGCTCTCGACCCAAAGTGCGCGACATACAAAAAACCCGCCCTGACCGAAGTCAGAACGGGTTTACTTGTGGAGCTAAGGGGACTCGAACCCCTGACCCCCACACTGCCAGTGTGGTGCGCTACCAGCTGCGCCATAGCCCCTTAAGTGGTGCCTGATGAAGCTACACCACTGGCACCACCGTCGACAAAACGGCTGGTCAGAGCGACCCTTCCACCGGCTCGTGGCCGAGTGGACAGATCGGGGTCTCCTCGTCTTCACCGGAATGACGCGTTTCCGGTGCCAGCGCCCAACACACCGCAGCGGCCAGCAGGATCACCCCGCCGACACAGAAGGCCGCGGTGAACGACATGTGCTGCGCGATCTGGCCGGCAGCCAGGGAGCCGACGATCGTGCCGAGGTCCGACATCATCTGGAAGGTCGCCACGGCGGTGCCGCCGCGAGCCTGGTTGCCGATGATGTCCGCGACGGCGGCCTGCTGCGGCGAGATGAAGATGCCGCTCGCCGCGCCCGTCACGAACGCGATCACCAGGAAAACCGGCAGCGACGTGGTCCAGCCAAGCAGCGTCGTCGAGATCGCCGACACCGTGAGCCCGACGATCAGCAGCTTGCGCCGGCCGATTCGGTCGGACAGATGCCCACTGGGGATCACCGCACATACGTTGCCGACCGCGAACATCGCCAGCACCAGACCGGCTGTGCCCGCGCTGCGGTGCAGCACGTCGACGACGAACAGCGGAACCAGCGCCACCCGCAGGCCCAGCGCGGCCCATCCGGCCGCCAGGTTCGACAGCAGCGCGGCCTGGTACGCGCGGTTGCGCAGCACGGTCCGCACCGACACCGTCGGCCCGGTTGCCTCTTCCCGCGCGGCCAGCGGCGAGTTGCGCAGGCTGACGAACACGACAGCCGCGGCAACCGTCAGCGCCACCCCGTAGATACCGAACGGCACAGATAGACCCAGCCCAGCAGTCAGGCTGCCGACCACCGGCCCGGCCACGCCACCGATCATGAAGGCGCTCGAGAACAGCCCGGCGACGCGACCGCGGGCGTCGAACGGCGACAGCCGGATCATCAGCGCCAGCGACGACACCGTGAACATCGTCGACCCGGCACCACCGAGGGATCGGAACAGCAGCAGCTGCCAGTAGGTCTGCGCAAACGCGCAGGCCAGCGTCGACAATGCGACGATCAGCAGGCCGGTGAGATAGACGCGCCGCTCACCGAGTTTCTGTACCAGCAGGCCACTGGGCGGCGCGAAGATCAGGCGCATCGCGGCGAATGCGGTGATGACGAACGTCGCCGCGCCGATGCTCACACCGAAGTTGCGGGCGTACGCCGGCAGCACCGGCGCCACCACTCCGTAGCCGAGTGCGATGACGATGTTGGCGCCGGCCAAAACCCAGATCTCGGCAGGAAGTCGGGTCGGGGCCGGACAGTCGCCCTCCGTGACAGCGCTCACGCTATGACTGTATTCACCACTTCCCGCGCGGCGGCTTGGACCTGCGCCAGATGCTCGGGCCCCTTGAACGACTCGGCGTAAATCTTGTAGACGTCCTCGGTCCCCGACGGCCTCGCGGCGAACCAGGCGTTCTCGGTGGTCACCTTCAGCCCGCCGAGCGGGGCGCCGTTACCGGGCGCCGTGGTGAGTTTGGCCGTGATCGCCTCACCGGCCAGCTCGGTCGCGGTGACCTGTTCGGCGGACAGCTTCGACAACCGGGCCTTCTGTTCGCGGTTGGCCGGCGCATCGATGCGGGCATAGGTTGGGGCACCGTACTTTTCGGTGAGCTCGGCGTAGCGCTGCGACGGTGACTTGCCGGTGACCGCGAGGATCTCCGAGGCCAGCAGCGCCAGGATGATGCCGTCCTTGTCGGTGGTCCAGACCGACCCGTCCGTCCGCAGGAACGACGCTCCGGCGCTCTCTTCTCCACCGAATCCGATTGTGCCGCTGAGCAATCCATCGACGAACCACTTGAAGCCGACCGGCACCTCCACGAGCTGACGCCCCAGCCCCGCCACCACCCGGTCGATGATCGACGAGCTGACCGCGGTCTTGCCGACCGCCGTGGAGCCCGGCCAGCCCGCTCGATGCGTGTACAGATAATCGATGGCGACGGCGAGATAGTGGTTCGGGTTGAGCAGCCCGCCGTCGGGCGTGACGATGCCGTGCCGGTCCGAGTCCGCGTCGTTGCCGGTGGCAATCTGGTACTGGTCCCGATTCGCGATGAGCGACGCCATGGCGTTCGGCGAGCTGCAATCCATCCGGATCTTGCCGTCGGTGTCGAGCGTCATGAACCGCCACGTCGCGTCCACCAGTGGGTTCACGACGGTCAGGTCCAACTGGTGCCGTTCGGCGATGGCGGCCCAGTAGTCGACGCTGGCCCCACCGAGCGGGTCCGCGCCGATGCGCACGCCCTCGGCGCGAATGGCATGCAGGTCAACCACATTCGGCAGGTCCTCGACGTAGGCATTGAGGTAGTCATGCCGCTCCGTCGAGCCCAGTGCCCGCGCCAGCGGCATCCGCTTCACGTCGCGCAGCCCGTCACGCAAGATTTCGTTGGCACGTTTGGCGATCACGCTCGTCGCATCGGTGTCGGCCGGACCGCCGTTGGGCGGGTTGTATTTGAACCCGCCGTCACGTGGCGGGTTGTGCGACGGGGTGACGACGATGCCGTCGGCGAGGTCGCCTTCCCTGCCGCGGTTGAAGGTCAGGATCGAGTGGCTGACCGCCGGTGTGGGCGTGTAACGGTCCGCGGCGTCGATCATCGCGACGACCTCATTGCCGGCCAGTACCTCCAGCGCCGTGACCCAGGCCGGCTCGGACAGCGCGTGGGTGTCGCGGCCGATGAACAACGGTCCGGTCGTGCCCTGCGCCGCGCGGTACTCGACGATCGCCTGCGTGGTGGCCAGGATGTGCGGCTCGTTGAACGCCGCGTCCAGGCTCGACCCGCGGTGGCCCGACGTGCCGAAGACCACCTGCTGGTCGACGTTCTCGGGATCGGGCGCCACGGTGTAGTAGGCGGTGACCACGTGGGCCACGTCGATCAGGTCATCTGGCTGGGCCGGTTGGCCGGCGCGCGGGTTGGCCGTCATGGCCTCGATTCTGCTACCGGTTCTCCCCCGGTGTGCACCTGTCGGTGGCCTGCCACCATACTTTTGCTTCATGTTCGGCCACGACAACCGAGAATTGGCCGCCGTGTTCGTCGGGGGCGCCATCGGCACCGTCGCGCGTGCCGCCCTCGCCGTCTTCGCCGCGCCTCATCCGGCGCACTGGCCGTGGCCGACCTTCGTCGTCAACATCGTCGGCGCATTCCTGCTCGGGTACTTCACCACCCGACTGCTGGAACGGCTGCCGGTGTCGAGCTATCAGCGCCCACTGCTCGGCACCGGCGTGTGCGGTGGCCTGACCACATTCAGCACCATGCAGGTCGAGACGGTGCGGATGCTCCAACACGGCGCCTATGGGCTGGCCGCGGGCTATACCGTGGCCAGCATCGTCGCCGGCCTGGCCGCGGTGTACCTGGCCACGGTCCTGGTCCGACGGGTCCGGGTCCGGGTCCGGGCATGACAGCCGTCATCTGGCTGGGCGTCGCACTCATCGGTGGCGTGGGGGCCGTGACGCGGTTCCTGGTGGACCGCGCGGTGTCGAAACGCAAGAGCAGCAGCTTCCCGTTCGGCACCTTCGCGGTGAACCTCAGCGGCGCCTGGCTGCTCGGCTTCTTCGGCGGCCTGGCCTTGAGTCCCAATGTCGCCCTGCTGGCCGGTACCGCGTTCGTCGGCGCCTACACGACGTTCTCGACGTGGATGCTGGAAACCCAGCGCCTCGGCGAGGAACGACAGGTCTGGTTCGCGCTGGCCAACATCGTCGCGAGCGTGGTGCTGGGGCTGGCCGCCGCCGCGCTGGGCATCTGGATGGGTGGCCTGCTGTGAACGACTCCGCGGATTACCTCAAACTCACGACGTATTTCGGTGAGCGACAACGCTATCGGGGCCGCTTCCTGGCCGAGGAGCTGCTCGACCTCTACGGCGCCGAGAAGGTCGCCACCAGTGTGGTGCTGCGCGGCATCGCCGGCTTCGGGCCACGGCACCAGCTGCGCACTGACCAGACCCTGAGCCAGTCAGAGGATCTGCCGGTGGCCATCGCCGCGGTGGACACCGCCGACAAGATCGCCGCGCTGGCCGAGCAAACCGTGGCACTGACGACGCGCGGACTGGTCACGCTCGAACGCGCCCGCCTGCTCACCACCGCAAAGGTCGGCACGCACACCAAGCTCACGGTTTATGTCGGCCGCCAGCACCGGATCGATGGCCGGCCGGCCCACATCGCGGTGTGCGACCTGCTCCACCGCAGCGGATTCGCCTGCGCCTCGGTCTTTCTCGGGGTCGATGGCACGGTGCGTGGCCGCCGCGAGCGGGCCCGCTTCCTGAACCGGAACACCGACATTCCCGTCATGGTCATCGCGATCGGCGACGCTGACCGCGCCGTCGCGGTCCTGCCCGAGCTGCAGCGGCTGCTGCCCGACCCGTTGGTGACGGTCGAGCGGGCCGAGCTGTGCAAGCGGGCAGGAGCGCTACTGGCCCGTCCCGGTACGCTGCCGGCCCACGATGCCGACGGAACGTCGTTGTGGCAGAAGCTCATGGTGTACACCACCGAGGACACGCTGCACGGCGGTGAGCCGGTGCACCGCGAGATCGTGCGCCGGTTGCGCGCCATCGAGGCCGCCCGCGGCGTCACGGTCCTGCGCGGCATCTGGGGCTTCCATGACGGGCGGACGCCGCACGGCGACAGGTTGTTTCAGCTGGGCCGCCAGGTTCCCGTCACGACCATCGTGGTCGATACTCCCGAAAACATCGCCACCGCTTTCGATCTCATCGATGACGTCACCTCCGAACATGGGGTGGTCACTTGCGAACGGGTGCCGGCGCTGGTCTCCGTCGACGACGGAAACCGGGACGGCGGTACCGGTCTGGGACACTTCCTAACGTAGAAGGTAAGCCTAGCCTAAACCGCTCTGGTCGACTACGGTCCCTCGACATGGAGTCAACAACTGAATCGGTAAGCACTGGCTTGGCCAAGATCATGCAAGACGACATGGGCGTGGACATCAGACGCGTCACCCGCGAATCACGGCTCATCAACGATGTCGGTTTGGACTCGGTGGCTTTCGCCGTCGGCATGGTCGCGATCGAAGACCGCTTCGGCGTCGCACTGTCCGAGGAAGACCTGCTGAGCAGCGAAACCGTCGGCGACCTCGAAGACGCGATCACCGCGAAACTGCCTACCGCCCAACGCTCATGAGCACCTCGAGTCTGGCATCAGCCCTGTCCGAGGTGATGACCCGGTCCACGCGTGACCTGGTGACCCTCGACCCGAAAACCGGTGACTGGCAACGGCATCCGTGGCAGGAGGTGCACGCCCGCGCCGAGAACGTCGCCGCACACGTCGACGGCCAGAGCCGCATCGGACTGGTCGGTGAACCCACCGTCGAATTCCTGGCAGGCATCTACGGCGCGATCCTCGCCGGCGCCGCCGTATCCATCCTTCCCGGACCGGTACGCGGGGCCGACACCGCCACCTGGGCCGGCGCCACCCTGAACAGGTTCGCCGGCATCGGCATCCGTGCGGTGCTCAGCCACGGCAAGCATCTCGAACTGCTGCGCGCCGGCACCGCCGATGCGGACCTGCACGACGTCAATACCGTTGCCCACGAACATCGTTCGACAACCTTCACACCCTCGCGGACCGCCGACTTCGGCATCCTGCAGGGTACCGCGGGATCGACCGGCACGCCTCGCACCGCCCAGATCCCTGCGGACGCGGCGTTGGCGAACCTGCGTGGACTGGTCTCGCGGATCAGCGTCACCGACGCCGACCGTGGACATTCGTGGCTGCCGATCTACCACGACATGGGTCTGGCGTTCATGCTCACCATGACGCTCGGCGGCGGCGAGCTGTGGCAGGCACCCACCACCGCGTTCTCGGCCTCGCCGTTCAATTGGCTCAAATGGTTGACCGAGAGCAAGGCAACCATGACCGCGGCCCCCAACATGGCATTCGGGCTGCTCGGCAAGTACGCCCGTCTCGTCAGCGATGTCGACTTGGGCGCGCTGCGGTTCGCACTCAACGGCGGCGAGCCCGTCGACTGCGACGGCACCAATCGATTCGCGACCGAGATGGCCAAATTCGGCTTCGACGCGAACGCCCTGTGTCCGTCGTACGGCCTCGCCGAATCGACCTGCGCGGTAACCGTTCCCGTCCCTGGTGGCGGGCTGCGCTGCGACAACGTCACCGTGGCCGTCGACGGCGACACCATGGTGCGCAGGTACGCAGTACTCGGCCGGCCGATCGATGGCATGGAGGTCCGCATCGCGCCCACCGATGTGCCCCACGAACTCGCCGGACGCGATGTGGGCGAAGTCCAGGTACGCGGCACCTCGATGATGGCCGGCTATCTCGGACAGGACCCCATCGATCGCGAAACTTGGTTCGCCACAGGTGATCTCGGGTACCTCGCCGACGACGGCCTCGTCGTGTGCGGCCGACTCAAGGAACTCATCACCGTGGCCGGCCGCAATATCTTTCCCACCGAGATCGAGCAGGTGGCCGCCCGCGCCGACGGCGTGCGCGAGGGTGCCGTCGTGGCGGTGAGCGCCAACGATGCCGGCGCCCGACAGGGTTTGGTGATCGCCGCGGAGTTCAAGGGCGACGACGAGTCGACCGCCCGCAGCCAAGTGGTGTCACTGGTTGCGTCCGAGTGCGGCATCGTGCCGGCAGACGTGGTGTTCCTCAAACCGGGGTCACTGCCGCGAACCTCGTCGGGCAAGCTCCGCCGTCTCGAGGTCAGGCGCACCCTGGAAGCAGTGGGATCATGACCACCTTCGAGACCTGCACCACCGAGAGCTACCGCGAACTGCTGGGCGAGGTCTTCGATGAGCGGGTCCGCGAGTGGACCGCGGAAGCCGAAGAATCCGAACGCTTTCCGCGCAAACTCATCGAATACCTGGGCCAGTCCGAGGTTTTCGCGGCCAAGTGGGGCGAGCGCCAGCATCCGGACGTGGCGAAGGTCTTCGCACTCGCCGAGGAACTGGGCAAGCTCGGATCCGCAGGAATCGGCGTCGGAGTCAGTCTGCATGACTCTGCCATCGCCATCCTGCGCAGATTCGGCAAGTCCGATTATCTGCGCGACATCACCGAGCAGGCCATCCGGGGCGACGCCGTGTTGTGCATCGGCGCGTCGGAAGAGTCCGGCGGTTCGGACCTGCAGATCGTCGAGACCGAAGTCGTCTCGGCGCGTGGCGGTTTCGAGGTCCGCGGCACCAAGAAGTTCGTGTCGATGTCGCCCATCGCCGACCACATCATGGTGGTCGCGCGGAGCGTCGACCACGATCGGGAGAGCCGCCACGGCAGCGTCGTGGTGATTTCCGTGCCGACCGCTCAGGTTGACGTGCAGACGCCCTATCGCAAGGTGGGCGCCGGTCCGCTCGATAACGCGGCGGTCCACATCGACACCTGGGTGCCGGCAGAAGCGTTGGTGGCGCGGGCGGGCACCGGCCTGGCCGCGATCTCCTGGGGATTGGCACAGGAGCGGCTGTCGGTCGCCGGTCAGATCGAGGCCAATTGCCGCAGGATCATCGGAATCACGTTGGCTCGCATGATGAAACGGCGGCAGTTCGGCCACACGTTGTACGAGCATCAGGCACTGCGGATGCGCCTGGCCGACCTGCACGCTCGGGTCGATCTGCTGCGCTACGGCCTGGCGGGTTTGGCCGCACAGGGACGAATGGACCTGCGCGCGGCCGCGGCCATCAAGGTCACCGCGGCACGCCTCGGCGTCGAGGTCGTCGACGAGTGCATGCACATCTTCGGCGGCGCCGGATATCTGGTGGACGAGACACCGCTGGGCCGGTGGTGGCGCGACATGAAGCTCGCGCGGGTCGGCGGCGGGACCGACGAGGTGCTCTGGGAACTCGTGGCGGCGGGGATGCGGCCCGACTACGAAGGGTACGACGCGGTGACGTCCTCACCGGTCATCGTTTGACGAGATTCACCAGAAATTCGATGGTGACGATCGGATCGACGGCCAGCAGTCCCACCGGCGGCGCCGGTGGGACGATGCCGTAATCGGCGAAGGTGACGGGGATTTGGCCCACGGCCACGACCCCGTTGCCCGAGCGCTGTACGTCCAGCCGCACCGCGACCTGCCGGGCGACGCCCTTGAGCGTCAGCTGCGCCGAAACCTCCATCGTGGTGGGCGTGCCGTCGCCGGAGATGGACGACAGGTCGACCGGATCGAGGACGGCGAGCTTGGCCGTCGGGAACTTGGCGGCATCCATGACGTCGGGGCCGCGGAACCTGTCATCGCGACCACGGTGCGGCGACTGCATGGTTGCCACGTCGACGACGAAGCTCGCCGCCTGCAGCGTGCCACCGGCAACAGTGGCGTCACCCCGGACAGAGTTGGTCCGCCCGGTGACGGTCACGGTTTCCCACAGCAGCTGTTGCCGGGCGCGATAGCCGGCCTGGGAGCGGTTGGCCTCATCGTCGGGGCCCGCGGCCACGATCCATTTGCCGTCGAGGTTCGTCGTGGCCGGACGATGCGTGGTCGGCAGGGTCAGGGCCGGAGCCGGAGCGCCTTCCATCTGAGTTCGGTAGAACCACGGTCCCGCGCATACCCCCACGACGGCGAGCACTGCCAGCAACAGCAGAAGCCTTTTTGCCACTCCCTCTATATACAGGGCGCGTCCGACGTCAGCTGGATGGGCGCGCCAGCGCGTACAGCGCCATCCTGCGGTTGGCCATGTCGTGCTCACCGAGGAATTCGGCGCCGCCATGCTCGACCAGCCGCCGCGCACCGGTATTGCGATGGTCGGGATCGAACATCACCCGACGGCACGACGGCACCAGTTCGAACAGACTCGCCAACACCTGCGGCATCAACAGTGGTCCCAGTCCCCTGTTGACGAAGCGCTCATCCGCGATCGCGGCGTGCAGTCCCAGATCGTGGGGCTCGGCGTCGTATCGAGGGGCAATGGAGTCCTTGGCGGCCCAGTACAGCTCGAGGTAGCCCATGGCCTTGTCCTGGTAGCTGACGAGCAACGGCCGCGAGTACTCACCGTCGAGCTGCGCCTGCAGGTGCCGCCGCCACCATTCCGGCGGTCGGTCGTACTCCCAGGCCTCCGCCAGATGCGGTCGGTTCATCCATTCGGACAGCATCTCGGCATCGGCGTCGGCGTCGACGAGGCGCACGGCCCACGGACTGGCGAGCTGCGGAACGGGTGGTGCACCCACCGCTCGCACTTCAGCGGACAGTGAGGTCAACTCGCGCGGTAGCACCGGCCCCTGATCAATCTCGGTCATTTCAGCGGCGAGCCTACCCGATATTGCTTAGGTTAGGTTTGCCTACGTCAATGTGTCGGAACGTGGCTGATGCCCACGTCCCGACCGTCAGGCAGCGGTCGCTGTGGAGTCCCCAACACCCGTGCGGACTGCTCCTTCAGACGCTGTAACGCTCAGCCACAGACGGTCGATAGAACTGCTAACGTAGTCATCAATCACTTTGGTCGCATCGGTTAGCTGGTGCGGGAGGGGAATACACAATGTCTTTCACCACTCGGATGATGGTCGGCGCGGGCTCGGCACTGGTCGCTGTCATGGCCAGCGGCGCAGTCGCCACCGCTCAGCCGGACCCCACCCCGATCATGTACTCGACCTGCACCTACCCGCAGGTGATCGCCGCCCTGACCGCACTCGACCCGGGTGCTGCCGCCGAGCTGCAGGCAAACCCGATCGGCGTCGGTTACCTGCACCAGCTGATCGCCTCCGGTCCGCAGCAGCGTAAGGCCCTGATCACGCGGGCGTACAACACCCCGGGCGCCGCTCAGTACACCGACCTGGTGCTGAACGTCGCCAACACCTGCAACAACTTCTGATCAGACGCCAGAACAACGCAGCTCGATCCCCCGGGATCGAGCTGCGTTGTGTTTTCGGGGCCGTTTCCCGGTAGTCAGAACCCGCGATTCGAGCCCCGGACCGCGGCGACAGCCTCGTCAGGTCCGGTGAAGGTGACCTGAGCCGGGCCACGGCCCGCCGCGAAGAGCAGTAGCTCGCCCGGTGTACCGGTCACGGTCACCTCGGCACCGCGGCCGGTCTCGGCCAGGCGGCGGCCGTCCGGGGTCACCAGCACAACCCGCGCCGGCGCGTTCCTTATCCCCATGCGCGCCATGTTCGCGACTTGTCCCTGCAGCGCGGATACCAGCTTGCCGTCGAGCTCGCGCGGCTCCCAGGCCGGCTGCGCCCGGCGCACGTCCTCGTTGTGGATGAACATCTCGGCGACGTTGACGAACGGGTCGAGCAGTTTGAACGGCGAATACAGCGGTGGGCCCGCGGCGATCATGTCGACCAGCTTTTCCCACTCGGTGGATGCCGTCACCCGCGCCTGAACTCGTTCGGTGTAACCGGCCAGCTGCGGCACCAGGATTCCGGGCGCCGCGTCGAGCCGACGTTCCCGCACCACGAGATGCGCGGCCAGGTCGCGAGCGGTCCAGCCCTCGCACAAAGTGGGTGCATCGGGCCCGTGCTCGCGTAGGGATTCGACGAGGGCGGCACGTTCCCGTTGGGCGGCAGTCATGGCTGGAGTCTAGGTCGGGCGACGATCAGGCAGCGAGGCGCGGGCCGTCGCGTTCGGACACTGCGACGCGGGTCACCTCCATGGGGCAAACGCCAGGTGAACGATCGCGACGTGGTTACAGATGGGTACCCATCCGCACAGCAGGGGCCTCAACAGCCCCAGTGATAACTATGGTCACAACAGCCCCTCGCTGGCGTCCGAGCGCCGCCTGCCATCCGAAAGGTGTGACCGTGTCGCCGCGTCCTCGCATTGCATCGGTGGCTTTGACGGCTGCCGTCGTTCTCGGTGGAGCCGTCGGCATCGCGCCGCCACGCGCAGCCGCCGAACCGTGCACCGGCCCCAACGCCGGCGTCTTGCCGCCGAACGGGGTTCCCTCGAGCGGAGTCATGCGGCCGCCGTCGGGCGGCCACCGACCGAGCAATGCGAACGACAAGGCCCCGCTGCCCACTCTGGGCAAGTTGTCCCGATCGCTGCTCAGCGTCTTCACGCAGGGCACCGTGCAACAGCAGGCCGGCGTGCTGCCCGGCACCCCCCGGGTACCGCAGCCGCCGGTTCAACAACGTGCGGCACAGCCCGCTCCCGCCGCGGCGCAGCCCCAGCCCGGAGCACAACCGGCGCCGCCCATCGACGCGGGCACCACGTCTCTGGTCGGCTGGGTGACCGGTGACCAGAGCGCGGGCGGCGACACCCTGCAACGGTTCGGCATCTCCGGCACCGACCTCGGGATCATGTGGGACAACGGCGACCCGGTGAACAACCAGGTGCTGATGATGTTCGGCGATACGTACGGCTATTGCGCCACCCCCAACCAGCAGTGGCGCTACAACACGATGTTCCGAACCAACGACCGCACGTTGTCGCACGGGATTCACATCCCGCCCGGCTCGGTGACCAACCCGTATTCGGGCTCCCCCGAGTGGCAGCCGAACCTGGCCAAGCAGACCATCCCGACCATCCGCTGGGCGCCCGTCGAGAAGGGCATCATCCCGACTTCCGGTGTCTCCGTGGGTAAGACGCAGTACGCCAGTTTCATGTCGATCAAGAACTGGGACAGCGCCGGCGCGTGGACCACCAACTACTCGGCGATTGCTGTCTCCAACGACAACGGCCAGAACTGGGGCGTCTACCCCAGCAGCGTCCGCCCGATGGCGCCCGACAGCGTCTCGCGCGTGGCCTACCTGCCGGGCAATGAGAACTTCCAGCAGGGTGCATTCCTGAAGGGCAGCGACGGCTACATCTATTCGTACGGAACCCCTTCCGGCCGAAGCGGATCCGCGTACGTGTCGCGGGTACCGCAGAACCTGTTGCCGGACATGAGCAAGTACGAGTACTGGAACAACGAGAGCCAGTCGTGGGTGCCCAACAACCCGGCCGCAGCCTCGCCGATCATTCCCGGACCGGTCGGTGAGATGTCGGTGCAGTACAACACCTATCTGAAGCAGTACCTGGTGATGTATTGCAACAACCTGTCCGATGTGGTCATCCGGACTGCGCCGACACCGCAAGGACCTTGGGGCCCAGAGCAATTGGTCGTCTCGTCCATGCAGTTCCCCGGCGGCGTCTACGCGCCGTACCTGCACCCGTGGTCCAACGGACGCGACCTCTACTTCACGCTGTCGCTGTGGTCGGCGTACAACGTGATGCTGCTGCACACCGTACTGCCCTGAGGCAGTTGGGTTTGACGTTCAGTCGCGGTTGGGTCGCCGAGATCCCCGTGACGCCTGCGATGCGGTTCGTGATGACCGTTTCGGGGCATTGTGACCGCAACAGGCGCGCCGTCCCCGCACATGATTTTTGCGACCATGTCCCGGGATCGCAGTTGTTGCGGCGCCTTGCACTGCCTTGAACTCGGCATTTCGTCTCTGATCCGTTCGCACAAATGCGACTTATATGCGACCTAGCGTTGAGATTAGCCTCGCGGCATGGAGCACCTGGAGATGACTGGCACCGACACCGACGGCATCGCGCCCGACGCAACCGGCGTCGTCGACCTGCAGGCCGCCTACCCGCCGCGGGGTTCGGGTCGGGCCAGATGCGCCCGATCGACCCCGCTGAAGCTGACCGACTTGTTGACCACCGTTGGAGCGTTCAACAACGTCGCCAACATCGTCATGCAGTTGTCGTTGCCGCCAGTGGGGCACGGCGTCAACGAGAGCCATGTGGCGTCGGGTAGTCCGCGGCGCCGGCCAGTCAAGCGAGCACGCACAACGCAGCTGTATCTGACCGTTGCCCTGATGGGGAATGAGGCCGACCGTACTGCGCTGCGGGAGGAGCTCAGGCAGGTGCACACTCCGGTCCACTCAACTTACGAGAGCCCGGTGAAATACAGTGCAAATGCCAAGGATCTGCAGCTCTGGGTTGCGGCCTGCTTGTTCCGTTACTACATCGACCAGTACACGATCCTCTACGGCTCATTGCCGGTCGAACAGCTGGATCATCTGGTTCAGGAGGGCGCTGCCCTCGCAACCGGAGTGAATGTGCCGCAACGCGATTGGCCGCAAAACTGGCTGCAGTTCGAGCAGTACTGGCGCGACATGCTGCCGCGGATGGCCATAGCACAGCCGGTGCGCGATGATTTCGAATCGCTCGCCGACTTGACATTTCTCGCCGAGGCGTGGGGATGGCGGGGTGCCCTAGTCGCGCGAATGTTGGGCCGCCAGTTCCACTTTCTCACCCGCGCGACCCTGCCGCCCTTCTTCCGTGAACTCATGGGGTGGGACTGGACCGCGGCGGACCAGCACCGCTTTGACCACGTGCTGCGACTGATTCGGCCGATCGACAGAGTCCTCAATCCCCTGCTGATTGCGGTCTTGTACCGGCTGTACCTGGTTGATTACAGGATTCGCAGGCTGATCGGCTCGACGGCCCTTGGCCCGCTGCGGCTGTCAGAGGTGGCGATCAAGGACGGCGGCGGATACCGAGAAAGCGCGCGACGCCGCGCCCGGCTACCACGGCTTCGTGAGCGCGGAGCCACCGCGCGATCGGGCCGCCACCAACACAAATAGGTGAAGAGGCCACGGTTGCGACTGAAGATGTCTAGGTTCTCGGTGGCGGGGTGGCCGCCGGGCCCAACAGATCAGCGCTGTTGTTCGACGAGGTGCGCCGCCACCGGCCGTACAGCGGCAACTCGCGCAATGACTCCCCACCGACGGACCACCGTCGCGCGACGAAGCGGATGACGGTCCGGAGGTAGCGGTTCGTCTCTGAGTACCAACGCCATTCGTACGGCCGGTCAGCCTGCAACCAGTGCGCAAGCGCTTCGGATTCGACGCCCTGCAGGTACGGCCGGACCCAGGTGACCGTCACCCACGGCTGCGCTGCCACACCGGCGGGAAGCCGAAAGGTCCAGTCGATCGGATCGTCACCGGCGATCATGGTGTGGCGCAATGCCGGTGGTGCCGGCGCGGCGCCCGCGGGCACGCCGAACAGCTGCACCGTCACGTTGTGAAAGACCGCCGGACCACCGACCTCGAACCGCACCCGGTACGTGTCGGCCGCGTCGTCGCGGTACACGGAGAACGCCGCCAAGCCGCCGACGGCGACATAGCGTGCGAACACCAGCCCGCTGACCACCATGACAATGCGGCGCACCGCCAGCAGCACCGTGAACGTCGCGACGGTCAACGCGACGACACGCCACATGAGGTCCATCCCGACAGCGTGTCAGAGCGTCACCGGCGCGTCATGGCAATGGCGGACGTGCCGCTCAATCCGCTGTGTTCGCCTTCTCCAGTTCGCGCAGCAGCGACAACGACAGGAAGGTCATGGGTCCCGCGTCCTTGAACTTGCCGCCCACGTTGCCTGCGATGCCGCCCTCGACAGCGAGGTCACTGATCAGGTCGAGCTTGAGCTGCGGGCTGCCCGCGCTGAAGTCGAGGTCCGCGAGATCGACCCACACGATGTTGGGGCGGGTGGTGGATTCATAGACGTAGCGCCGGTTGGTCAGATCCATGACCACCTGCCAGATCGTCTGCGACGCGTCCGGCTTGCCCGGATCCGGTATCCGGAAGGGCTGGGCGGCGTTGCGGATCACCGAGAACATGCCGGCGATCGCTTCCACCTGGCTGGACGGCGTGGGCAGCCGGCCGACGTAGTAGGTGGCGCGCGCGAACCTGTCCGCGGCCAACGTCGAACCCGGCAGCGGCTCCGAGCCGCCGAGACCCTCGAAGTTCTTCACCAGCTCGAGCTGCTGGTCGAAGGTGGGCGAGTTCGTCATCACCCGAAAGTCCTTGCTGTGGTACACCTTCGGCCGGCCGTCGAGGTACTCGATGATCGCCGAGTCACCGGTGGCGTCATCGAGCGCCAGATGAATGGTGGGCGGGTCGCCACCGGTGGGGTCGTCCAGCTGGACCACCTGCACATTGGTCTCGCTGATCCACGCGACCGCCTCGGCGACCGTGGCGAAGTTGTCAAGGAAGTACTGCAGCCAGATCGCCTGACTCAACTGGGTCCGGGTGTCATCTGGTGTGCCATAAGTGGATTCGGCCAGCCACAACACGTGACCTGCCAGACCGGCCTCGTTGATGCCGTCCACCGAGATGATGTCGAAGGCGGTGGCGATCAGGCTGCCGAACTTGGAGGTCCAGGTGAACTTGCCGGTGACGCCGTCGTCGCGGGTCACGCCGCGCGGCTGCTTCCACAGGTTCGTCATGAGGTCGCGATGGAAGTCCATGTTGCGGCCGACCAGAACCGCATCGCCTGCGTCAGGCCAGATGACTCGTGTGCACACCGGAGCAAGCCTAACTTTCCAGGCGCGGACCGCCCGCCGAATCGTTTGCTATGAATTGCGGCCCGCGAGTGGGATGCTCGACAGCAGACGGTTCCCCACAGGGAACTCGCAGCTGATCGTATGGATAAGGAGGTCTTACCGCTCAACCGATGGTTTGCGGCCATTAGTAGCTGTTCACCCCCCGCCGAGAGGAAGATCCATGAACACGTTGCGTACCACGGCGGCCGTGCTGACCCCCGCCCTGCTGCTGACGATGTCCTGTTCACCGGGCGACAAAGGCAAGGATCAGTCGGCCGTCACCACGCTGCACTTCTATGAGCACGACACCGGGCAGACCAGCGTGGACCTCGGGACTCCCGGGGAGGGACCCGGCGACCAGTTCATCTTCTCCGGCGACGTCTTCGATCGCCAGGGCGGCACGAAGCTCGGGCGGACCGCCGGACAGTGCACCACCCTCAGCGGCAACGCCACCTCGGGTGACGTCTCGTGCACCGAGACCTTCATCCTCGACGGTGGGCAGATTTCAGTCCAGACTCTTGCCGACCGTGCCGCCGTGTTCAGCAAGGGTGAAACCGTGCCGATGTCGATCGTCGGCGGCAGCGGCAAATACAGCAAGGCCCGCGGTGACGGCACCGTGCAGGTGCCGCCCGAGGTGCCGAATCAGACCGACGCCAACTTCGTGTTGAACGTGTTGACGAACTAGGCGCAGGGCGCGCCGGCACTACGCCCAGCGGTTCGCAAGCAACTTGAAACTCGGCATATCCTCCAACGACGTGAGCGCCTCGTAGATGCGCTGGTACCCGGTGCTGGCGATGCGCCACACACCGTCCTCGTCCTTGCGATAGGTGTCCGAGTAGTAGCCCGAACCGCGGATCATCGCGTGGCCCGGCACGATCACGGTGTCCTCGAAAACCCACGAACCGTGCGCCGTGGTGTCGGAGTCGAGGTCGATCTCGGGGTGGCTGGCGATATGGGTCGTGATGATGCCGTTGTCGAGGTTCGTCCGCATGAAGTCGACGACGGCGTCTCGTCCCTCGTAATGCACCGGCTCACCCATCGCGTGTGTGCCGTAGCGGGTCACGACATCTGCAGCGAGGCAGTCCCCGAAGGTGTCCCACTCCTTGAGGTCCAAGGAGCGGAAGTAGCGGTACTTGAGCCGTTGAATGTCGGCGATCGCCTCCAGGTTACCCATCACGCGAGACTAGAACGTGTTTCAGTTTCTGTCACGGAAAATGCGGAATGTCGCTCACCACATGGTGGTATCGAAACTACGGAACGTGTGGTGGCGCCGGGGTTGACCTCAACCTATGTTGAGGTCCTAGCGTCGAATGTATGACCTTCAAACCACACGAAATCGAATACCTGAAGGCGGCAGACCTCGGGCGACTCGCCACTATCCAGCCCGACGGCACACCGCAGGTCAGCCCAGTGGGCTTCACCTACAACGAGGAACTGGGCACCATCGACATCTCGGGCTACCACATGGCCAAGAGCCAGAAGTACCGCAACCTCGCCCACCACGACAAGGTGGCTTTCGTCGTCGATGACATCGCCTCGCGCAATCCATGGCGCGTGCGGTGCCTGGAGATACGCGGCACCGCCCAGCAGGCCGTGACAGCGTCGGGGCGAGTTGCCCCCGCGGGAGACGTCCTCGATTCCGCGATCATCCGCATCACGCCGCGTCGCATCATCAGCTTCGGCATCGATGACACCGACACCGAACCCCACCTGCTCAAGGCAGACATCAGAAACGTCTGAGTCGAGGGGCGGGTGGGACAGACCCGATGACGCAACCAAACGAAAAGGCCCGACTCATTCGAGCCGGGCCTTCCTTGTGGAGCTGCCGGGAATTGAACCCGGGTCCTACGGCATTCCCTCAAGACTTCTCCGTGCGCAGTTCGCTATGCCTCTACTTGGATCTCCCGGTCACGCGAACAAGCCGAGATGACGATCCCAGTCGCTGTTTGATGTCCCCACGGGTCCCGCGACCGGCCCCGTGGGTGGGTCCCTCTAGTCGATGCCAGGGTCCGGGCCGAGGGCGCTCCCGGTCTGACAGACACGCGGTCGCTACTTAGGCAGCGAGGGCGTAGTCGCGCTGATGAGAATCGGCGCTTAATTGGTTACAACGACGCTTACGGTGGTCTCTTGCCTGCACCGGCACGCTTCCCTTGATTCGATGCGCGAAGTCGAAACCGTTCAGCCCCTCGCACCCCCGCCGACTTTCGGCAGGACACTCCATCATACCGGTAGCTCCGACAAGCTCCACTGAATATCCGAGGCCACCGAAACCAGCAGGTCAGATGACGTAACCGAGGTTCTCGACGATGCGCTGCCCGACCTCGGCGTCGCCCTCGTATTCGATGGCCACGGAACGAACCGCGCCCAGTGGGCGTCCGCCGCACAGCCGCGTGAACTGCCAGCCGTCCATCCGGATCACCGTCGTCGGTTCGGCGCCACCGAAGTCGGGCACCACGGCCGCGCGGCCGTCGACGGCGACGCGGATGGTGCGCGCCATGGGACCGGTCAGTTGGATCTCGACGCGCGATCCGTCGGGGGCTCCCCCGCGCTTGGCGACGACGAAGCCCATCATCGTCTCGATCTCGTCGAGCGCCAGCCGCGCTTCCGGCTTCTGCAATGCGGCGTCCGACGCCACGCGCGCCACCGATTCGCGAATGTCCTGCTCGTGCATCCACGAGTCGAACGTCCGGATCCGCATGAAGCGACCGAGGCTGTCCTGCCCGGCCGGCGTCATCGTCGGGTGTTCCACTCCTCGTCCGACATCGCGGTCAAGGTCGCCCGCCGGTCGTCGGTGACAGCACGGAACTTCTCCAACAGTTCGGCGCTCGAGAGCCCGGCCATCGACCGGTTCCAGCATTCGTTCATCACGCCGATGGGGTTGTGCACGTGGTCGAGTTCGGAGACGTCCATGTCGGCTTCCGGCACCGGTTCACCCTTGAGCATCAGCTCGGTGCCGATGATGTGCGCGACCACATCGCGGACATGCCAGCCGGGCAGCTCGGTCTGCGTGGTCAGCAGTTCCGCTTCGGAAATGGTGGACAACAGCGTGTCCAGGTCGTCCCACACCCCGAAGAGGGCGGGCAAGACGTCGGACTTCTCGAGGACGGTCACGGGTCGCGTTGAGCTGCTCACCGGCTGACCGTACGACGACAGAACCCTGCGCACTGGGAAATCCGCGATGCGTCCCAATTTCGTCATGCGACGATGGGCCCATGGGGGACGACCGCGCCGAGGCACAGCGCCTGCGGGACATCACGGTGATCCGCAAAGTGCGCGACCGCATCGACCGCGAGTACGCCAAGCCGCTGAACGTCGAGGAACTGGCGCGCGGCGCGCACATGTCCGCCGGCCACCTCAGCCGGGAATTCCGGCGCATCTACGGCGAATCGCCCTACTCGTACCTGATGACGCGCCGCATCGAACGGGCCATGACGCTGCTGCGTCGCGGCGACCTCAGCGTGACGGATGTCTGCTTCGCCGTTGGCTTTTCATCACTGGGCACGTTCAGCACGCGGTTCACCGAGTTGGTCGGCGTGGCGCCCAGCGTGTATCGCCGCGACCATTCACAGGCGGCCGACGGCATTCCGGCCTGTCTGGCTCGGCAGGTCACCAGACCGGTCAGGAATCAAGAAGCACCGCCGCACTGACCGCCACTACCGTGACGGGCATGGAAATCTCCATTCACTACGCATTCCTGCCCCACACCGACGCCGAGGCCGCGCTCAAGTTCTACCGCGACGACCTCGGGTTCGAGGTACGCAAAGACGTTGGCTACCAAGACATGCGGTGGCTTACGGTCGGCCCGCCCGGGCAGCCGGGCACCTCGATCGTGCTGCACCCGCCGGCCGCCGATCCGGGCATCACCGACGACGAGCGCCGCACCATCCTGGAGCTCATCGCCAAGGGTTCCTACGGCGCCGTCACCCTGGCGACCGACGACCTGGACGCACTGTTCGCGCGCCTCGAAGCCGCCGGCGCCGACGTCCTGCAGGAGCCCACCGACCAGGATTACGGCGTGCGCGACTGCGCATTTCGCGATCCGTCAGGCAACCTGATCCGCATCAATCAGCTGTAGTTTCCTCGCGAGCAGACGCGGCTGTTGACCGGTGCGTCTACGCTGCTCGCTACTCGATCTTTTCCTGCTGCAGCGCACAGTCAACACGGGTGTTCGTTGACTGTGCGCTGCGGCAGGCTTTCTTCGAGTACCTAACGGCCAAAATGCGCAGTCGATTTGGCTCAATGTTGAGCCTGCACTCACGGTTACCGCCACCGGGTCTTCACGCCCTCAACGCAGAATCACCGACTCGGCGACCGCGGCGATGAAGCCATCCAGCTGTTGTTCGCGGAGAAAACGGAGGCAACTACCCGGCGGCGATCATCGCGACCGACCCGAGGGCCAGCGCCATGCCGACGGCCTGCCACGCCCGCACGCGCTCTTTGAGCACCACCATGGCCAGGGCGACGGTCGCCGCAGGATACAGCGAGATCAGCACACTCGCCAACGACAGCATCGAGGCCTGCAGCGCCAGCAGCATGCCCACATTCGCGATGACGTCGAGCGCCGCCGCGACCAGGGCCAGCTTCAGCGGAAGTCCGCGCGGCAGAGCGAAATTGCGGGTCGCTACCGCGGCGATCATCACCACCGCGGTAGCCGCGAAGCGGGCGAACACCAACGGCCACAGCTTCGCCTCGTGCGGCACCTGGTGGATGACGGCGAAGCTGAGCCCGAAGGTCAATCCTGATCCGACGGTCAGCCAGGCGACCTTGGCGGTGAACCGGTGCGGCGTCTCGTCCTCATCGGTGGCCTGTGCGCTCACGAGCGCGACCGCGACCAACGCCAGCGCGATCCCGGCGATCGCCAGCCCGCTGGGCCGCTCCCCCATCGCGACGCCGACGCCGATCGGCCCCGCCGACACCAGGATGGCGGTCAGCGGTGAGACGACCGATATCGGTCCGGAGCCCAGGGCCGCATAGAACCACCAGATACCGAACGCCTGCAGCACGCCGCACAAGATGCCCCACGTGACCGCGGTCGACGAAACCTGGCCGCCGACAACGCACGCCATCACCGTCAGCAGCACGCCGGCGATCGGGTACGACACCAGCACCACCCGCAGTGCGGCGACGCGCCGAGCCGCGATGCCGCCGACGAAGTCGCTGATGCCATAGCCCAGCGCTGACAGCAGCGCCAGCAGAACCCCGGTCAGATCTTGCCCTTGAAACGTCGGCCCATCTCACGGGTGATCTCGCGCTGCGCGTCGCGCTTGGCGATGTCCTGGCGCTTGTCGTGGGCTTCTTTGCCGCGGGCGAGCGCCAATTCGACCTTGACCCGACCGTCGGAGAAGTACAGCTTCAGCGGCACCAGGGTGAAGTTGCCGTCCCGCAGCTTGCCTACCAACGTGTCGATCTGCTTGCGGTGCAACAACAGCTTGCGGTTGCGTCGCGGTGCGTGGTTGGTCCAGGTGCCGTGGTGGTACTCGGCGATGTGCAGGTTGCGCAGCCACACCTCACCGTCGTCGACGGTGGCGAACGCGTCGGCCAGGGATGCCAGCCCTCGCGCAGGCTCTTCACCTCGGTACCGACCAGCGCGATACCCGCCTCGTAGGTGTCGATGATCGAATAGTTGTGCCGCGCTTTGCGGTTGGTCGCGACGACGGCGTTGTTGCCGGATTTGTCGGCGTCCTTCTTGTTTGCGTTCTTGGCCATCGCTACCGCCGTATGTACGCGCGCAGCGTCGCGTAGGCCGTGACGCCCGACATGGTCAGGCCCAGAGCCAACATGATTGGCGCGCAATAGAAGAGGACGTCGGCGTAGTCGACCTTGGCGATCAGGCCGGCTTGATAGAACTGGTTGAGCACGTCTTCGAGGAACATGGCCCGCACCACGATCAGGCCGATGACGGCGCCGACCACACCGATGGTCGCGGCCAGCATCGCCTCGACGAGGAACGGCAGCTGGGTGTACCAGCGTGTGGCGCCGACCAGTCGCATGATGCCGATCTCGGTACGCCGGGTGTAGGCGGCGACCTGAACCATGTTGGCGATCAACAGAACCGCGGCGACGGCCTGCACCAGCGCCACCGCGAATGCCGCGTTGCTGATACCGCCGAGGATGCCGAACAGCCTGTCGACCAGTTCTTTCTGGTCGGTCACCTGGCGCACGCCGGGACGTCCGCGCAGCGCGTCCTCGAATCCCTTGTGCTGCTCGGGATTGTCGAGCTTGACGACGAACGACGCCGGGAACGCCTTCTTGCTCGCATAATCCTTGAACGCCGGGATGCGCCGCACGGCGTCGTCGTACGCCTGGTCCCGGTTCATGTACCGCACCGACTTGACGTCCTTGCGGTCGTCGATCAGCTTGCGCAGCGACTTGCACGGGTCGGCGTCGCAGTTGGGGTCATTGGACGAGACGTCGTCGGTCAGGAAGACCTGGCTCTCCACGCGGTCCAGATAGATCTGCTTGGACTGATCGGCCAGGCGCACGATCAGCAGACCACCGCCGAACAGGCCGATGGAGATGGCGGTCGTCAGGATCATGGCGACCGTCATGGTGACGTTGCGACGAAATCCAGTCAGGACTTCATTGACGAGAAAGCCGAAGCGCACTTAGCGATCCATTCCGTAGACGCCGCTCTGCTCATCACGGATGAGGCGGCCGAGTTCGAGTTCGATGACGCGCTGACGCATCGAGTCGACGATGTGATGGTCGTGGGTGGCCATCACGACCGTCGTACCGGTGCGGTTGATCCGCTCCAGCAGGTCCATGATGTCGTTGCTCGTCTCGGGGTCCAAGTTGCCGGTGGGCTCGTCCGCCAGCAGCACCAGCGGCCGGTTGACGAAGGCCCGGGCGATCGCCACGCGCTGCTGTTCGCCACCGGACAACTCGCCGGGCAGCCGGTTGGCCTTGCCGGACAAGCCGACCATCTCCAGCACATCGGGCACGATGCGGTTGATGGTGTCCGGACGCTTGCCGATCACCTCGAGCGCGAACGCCACGTTCTCGAACACCGTCTTCTGCTGCAGCAGCCGGAAATCCTGGAACACGCAGCCGAGCACCTGGCGCAGGCTCGGGATGTGCCGGCTGGGCAGCTTGTTGACGTGGAACTTCGAGACGCGAATGTCACCCGAGGTCGGCACCTCGGCACCGAGCAGCAGACGCATGAACGTCGACTTCCCGGAACCGGACGGACCGATGAGAAAGACGAACTCACCCTTGTCAATCTTGAGCGACACGTTGTCCAGGGCTGGGCGTGCCGAAGACTTGTAGTTCTTGCTCACGTGGTCGAGGGTGATCATCACGGCACGCCAGTGTAGTCGGACGCCGACGTGTGACGCCTGAGGCTGTTGCTGCTAGCTCGCCGCCGGTGCCGCACCGGGCGAAATGATGGTGGTCGTGACCGGGCCGTCGGGCGGCGCCGCGGCCGGGAGCGGCCCCGGTGGCGGCGACGGTGCGGGAGCCGGCGTCGGTGCCGGAGCCATGCCGGGCAGCAACGGCAGCGTGACCGGCGGCAGTCCCGGCGCCGGGGTGATGACCGTCGTGGTGGGCGGCGCCGACGTGGTGGAACTGGTCGTGCTCGACGTCGTCGTTGTCGTCGTGGTCGTCGTCGGTTCGGTCGTCTCGGTCGGAGTCTCCGTCGGCGTCGACCGGGGCGTTGTCCGCGGGCGGGTGTTCACATCGGTGCGCGGCACCCAGGTGTACTCGGGATTGGGTACAAAGCCCGGAGGCACCACCGCGGGCGGCGGCGTCGGCGGAGGCGGTGGCGGTGCATAGGTCTGGTGCAGCCAGTACGCGGCGAAGAAGGCCACGATCAGGCCGACCGTCGACGTCCGGAACCGCCCCAGGATGTATGCGGGCCAGGCGCGGTCAGCGCGTTTGACGGCGATGCGGGACAGCGCACTCATCATCGCTCGCCCCCCGGCCCCTGGGTCTCGTCCGCGGCGCCGGCAGCGGTGGCCGGATGCACCATGGCCTCCACTTCAGGCTCGTGGTCGGCAGGACTCTCGATACCGGCCCGGCCGAAGGCCGACACGACCATCACCCGCAGTCGCCGGCCGACCTCGAACTGCTTGCCGGGCAGTGTGCGCGCCACCATTCTCAAGTTCACGGTGTCCAGTTCGATGCTCTCCACACCCATCAACTGCGGTTTGTCGAGCAGCAGCGTGCGCAACTGGCGGTCTTCCATCGCGCGTTCGCACACCCGGCCGAGCACATCGTTGACCTTGCCGAGGTCGGCCGTCGTGGGCACCGGGATGTCGACCACCGCGCGCGCCCAGTCCTGGACAGGTTGACGGTCTTGGCGATCTGCCCGTTCGGGATCGTGTACACCTCGCCATCACTGGAGCGCAGCTTGGTGACGCGCAGCGTGACGTCTTCGACGGTGCCCTCGGCCGGCACCGTGATACCGCTGACGGTCAGTGCGACGAGGTCACCGAAGCCGTACTGCTTCTCGGTGATGATGAAGAACCCGGCGAGTAGGTCCTGCACGATGCGCTGGGCACCGAAGCCCAGCGCGGCGCCCAGCACGGCGGCGGGTGCGACCAGCGAACCGATGGGGATGCCGAGGATTTCGATGACGTCGACGAGCACGACCACCGACACCAGGCCGATGGCCACGTACGAGATCACCGAGGCGACAGCCTGCCGGTGCTTGGTGGTCTCCGACCGGACGAGCGCGTCGCTCTCCTGAAAACGTTCATCGATGCGGGCGGTGACCCGGTGCGTCAGCCAGCCGACGAATCGCGCGATGAGCATCGCCGCGATGACGAGCATGACGATCCGCAGCCCGCGGGTGATGATCCATTCGCCGATCGAGCCCCGCCAGAAGTCGTGCCACTGCTGGGCCCACCAACCGAGCGACTCCGGTTGGCTCGCGGCAATCAGAGAAAAATTAGTCATCTTCTTTTCGGTTGCGCCAGCGATTCCGGCTTCCAGGAAGCCGTCGATATCGCCGTCGAGCACCGAGGCCGGGTTGCCGACCTCGAACTCGGTGCGCAGGTCCTTCACCATCTGGTAGGGGTGCAGCACGTACGAGCGCATCTGGTTGCCCCAGGAGCTGCCGCCGTCGCCCTTGAGGGCGTCCATTTCGGCGCGCTCTTCCTGGCGCTTGCGTTCCAGCAGCTTGGCGCTGAGCACTCGCATCGCGGAAACTTTGTTCTGCAGCTGCGATTTTTCGTTCTGACAGGTCACGACGATGCCGGTCGGGATGTGCGTGAGCCGGACCGCCGAGTCGGTGGTGTTCACGGACTGACCGCCCGGGCCGCTGGAGCGGTAGACGTCGACTCGGATGTCACCTTCGGGGATGTCGATGGAGTCGGCGGTCTCGACGACCGGCAGCACCTCGACGTCGGCGAATGACGTTTGACGGCGACTCTGGTTGTCGAAGGGGCTGATCCGCACGAGCCGGTGGGTGCCCTGCTCGACCGACAGCGTGCCGTAGGCGAATGGCGTGCACGGCGAAGGTCGCGCTCTTGATGCCGGCCTCCTCTGCATACGACGTGTCGAAGACCTCGACCGGATACCCGTGCTTCTCGGCCCAGCGGATGTACATGCGCATCAACATCTCGGCCCAGTCGGCAGCGTCGACGCCACCGGCGCCGGAGCGGATGGTGACGACAGCTTCCCGCTCGTCGTATTCCCCCGACAGCAGCGTTCGAACCTCGAGCGCTTCGATGTCCTCACGCAACTTGGCCAGTTCGGCGTCGGCGTCGGCGATCGCGTCGGTCTTGGCCGCGCCCTCTTCCTCCTCGGCCAGCTCGTAGAGCACGGGCAGGTCCTCGACCCGTCCGCGCAGCTCCTCGACGCGGCGCAGCTCGCCCTGTGCGTGCGACAGGCTGCTCGTCACCTTCTGCGCGTTGGCCTGGTCGTCCCACAACTTGGGATCAGATGCCTCGTCTTCGAGTTTGGCGATTCGCGCGCGCAGACCTTCGACGTCGAGCACCCGCTCCACAGTCGTCAGGGTGCTGTCGAGGGCGGCAATGTCGGCTTGACGGTCGAGGTCCACAAAGGATGAGGGTACCGACCAGTGAGACGGACTTTCACATTGCAAGCCCTGATCGCTTAGACCGGTTTAGCATCGCCGTGTAACCCGCTCGGCCGCGTCGCGACAGCCCCTTGCGCGCACTGAGCAGAACAAGAAGGCAAACCATACATATGCGCCCTTACCATGTGGCGGTTGTCGGATCCGGCCCGTCAGGGTTTTTCGCTGCCGCGTCACTGCTGAAATTCGCCGATGCCAAGGCTGCCACCGATGACCCGGTCGAGGTGCGCATCGACATGCTCGAGATGCTGCCCACGCCCTGGGGGCTGGTGCGCTCCGGCGTGGCTCCCGACCATCCGAAGATCAAGACCGTGACGGCGCAGTTCGACAAGGTGGCCGACGATCCCCGGTTCCGGTTCTTCGGCAACATCACCGTGGGTGAGCACGTGCAGGCCGCCGAGCTCGCGGAGCGGTACGACGCCGTCATCTACGCCATCGGCGCCCAGTCCGACCGCCCGCTCGGCATCCCCGGTGAAGAACTGGCAGGCAGCGTGGCTGCCGTCGACTTCG